>NZ_NKYE01000062.1 GCF_002262875.1 Amycolatopsis antarctica
CTCGTGTTCAGCCACCGCCCGGAGGTGCGCGAGTCGATCGTCAACGCGATCGGCCGCAGGCCCGCCGCGGACATCGGCCGGGTCGAGTACGTGGAGATCGGTGCCGTGTCCGACGTGCTGACCGAGATGGACGAGGCGGCCGTCGATGTGGCCATCCTCGACGGCGAGGCCCAGCCGACCGGTGGGATCGGGCTGACCCGCCAGCTCCAGAACGAGATCACCGACTGCCCGCCGATCGTCGTCGCCGTGCGGCGCAGGGACGATCGCTGGCTCGCTACCTGGTCGCAGGCCGATGCCGTGCTCGGGCACCCGCTCGACCCGCTGACCGCCGCCGAGACCGTCGCCGACGTGCTCCGTTCGCGCCGACTCGCGGTCGAGTCCGCCGCGCGATGACCGCGGGCGGCCAGAGCTGGCCCGCGCTGCTGGCCCGGCTGATCGACCGCGAGGACCTCAGCGAGACGGACACCGCCTGGGCGATGGACCAGGTGAT
>NZ_NKYE01000063.1 GCF_002262875.1 Amycolatopsis antarctica
CGTCAGGCCTCGACGGCGGTGACGGTGGTGGGGACGTTGCCCTTGATCGCCTTGGAGTACGGGCAGAAGTCGTGGGTGAGGTCGGCCAGCCGCTGCACGGTGGCGACGTCCTTGCCGGGCACCTTCACGGTGAGGTCGGCGGTGATGCCGAACGAGTCGCCCTCCGGGCCGAAGCCGATGGCGACGTCGACGGTGGCGCCGGTGACGTCCTCGCCCTCCTTCTTGGCGACGGCGTGCAGCGCGCCGGTGAAGCAGGCGCCGTAGCCCACCGCGAACAGCTGCTCGGGGTTGGTGCCGCCGCCGGGGCCGCCGAGCTCGGCGGGGGCCTGCAGCACGACGTCGAGCTGGCCGTCGGAGGTGACCGAGCGGCCCTCCCGGCGCCCGCCGCCGCTGGCGGTGGCGGTGGCGGTGTACACGATCTTGGACGGGGCATTGCCCTCGGTGGTGGTCATGCCCGGTACAACTCCGGCGTGCCGCCGGTGTT
>NZ_NKYE01000064.1 GCF_002262875.1 Amycolatopsis antarctica
CCTCTTGGCAGGCGAGGTCCGGCTGCTTCGTACCCTTGCAGCCCAGATCAGCGCCAGGCCAAGGACGAAGCACAGCACGGCCGTGTAGTTGATGACGAACTCCGCCGCACCCCACTCCGGAGGCACCGCGGGAAAGAGCAGTGTCAGGGCGATAGCTACTCCGCCTGTTGCGAGGAGCGCGGCAGCGACCCGCACCAGCAACGGCAGGCGGCTTCGGACAGCGCGGACCATGGCAGGCAGCAGCACCAACGATATGTACGCGGGATAAGCCCGTCCGGCTGCTCCGTAGTATTCAACAAGAACAAAGTTCCGTTCGCTCTTTTCTGACACAGCTGCAAGGCCTGCCGAGGAACCCACTGTATCCATCATGAAGAACAGGACCATCAACGCAAGGGAGATGACCAGCAGCACAACCATGCCCGCTTTACCCGTGATGAGCCGGTACGCGCTGTCGGCGCCGAACCCGCGGGTGACCCGGA
>NZ_NKYE01000010.1 GCF_002262875.1 Amycolatopsis antarctica
ATCCGATTGATGGCCGCACGGCTAGCAGGCGAAAACGTCGAACCTCACGGCCCCATCGAGACCGAGGCAGCCCAACGCCTAGCAGACGACCTCACACCCTGACCACCAAGGTTTCACCACACCCTCTGAGCCGGCCGGGCCCGAGCACCGTCAGGGCCGGGGAACGTTGCGCAGGTTGGATTTCGCGAGCTGCAGCATCTTGCCGACCCCACCGCTGAGCACCGTGCGGCTCACCGCGAGCGCGAATCCCTTCACCTGCGCCGCGGTGATGTCCGGCGGGATGGACAGCGCGTTGGGGTCGGTGACCACGTCGAGTACCGCCGGTCCGTCGTGCGCGAGGAGTTCGCGGATCCCGGCACGCACCTCGCCGGGGTCCTCCACCCGGCGCGCGTGGAGTCCGGCGCCCCGCGCGATCGCCGCGAAATCGACCTGGTCGTGGTCGGTGCCGAACTCGGGCAACCCGTCCACCAGCATCTCCAGCTTCACCATGCCGAGCGAGGAGTTGTTGAACACCACCAGTTTCACCGGCAGTGAGTGCGTGCGCAGGGTCAGCAGCTCCCCCATCAGCATGGCCAGTCCGCCGTCGCCCGCCATGGCGACGACCTGCCTGCCCGGTTCGGCCGCCTGCGCCCCGATGGCGTGCGGCAGCGCGTCGGCCATGCTGCCGTGCACGAACGAGCCGAGCAGCCTGCGCTGCCCGTTCGGCGTGACGTACCGGGCCGCCCAGACGTTGCACATGCCGGTGTCCACGGTGAACACGGCGTCATCGGCGGCCTCGTCGTCGAGGATGTCGGCGACGTACTCGGGATGGATCGGGGCGTGCGCCCCGACGTCGTGGGTGTAGGCGTCGACGACCTTCTGCAGGCCGCGTTCGTGCTTGCGCAGCATGTCGTGCAGGAAACCGCGCTCGGTACGGCTGCGCAGCCGGGGCAGTACGGCGTCGATGGTGGCCCCGACGTCGCCGAGCACCCCGAACTCCAGGACCGTGCGTCTGCCGATCCGGGCCGGGTCCACGTCGACCTGCACGGTGTTGGCCTGGGGCAGGAAATTGTCGTACGGGAAGTCGGTACCGAGCAGCAGCACCAGATCGGCCTCGTGCATGGCCGTATGGCAGGCGCCGTAGCCGAGCAGTCCGCTCATCCCGACGTCGAACGGGTTGTCGTACTGAATGAACTCCTTGCCGCGCAACGAATGCCCGACCGGTGCGGCCACCGCGTCGGCGAGCGCGATCACCTGCTCGTGCGCGTCCCGGCAACCGGCACCCGCCATGATCATCACCTTCCCGGCGCGGTCGATGCGCTCGGTGAGCCGATCGATGTCGGCGTCGGCGGGGCACAGCGCGGGCCGGGTGCCGACGACGTTGCTGCGGCCGGTCGGGTTCACCGCCTGCTCGTGCGCGAGATCGCCGGGTACCACCAGTACGGCGGCGCCGTGCTTGCCGACGGCGTTCTGGGCGGCGATCCGGGCGAGCCGCGGAAGCTGCGCCGGAGTGCTGACCATCTCGCAGAAGTGCGAGCACTCGGCGAAGAGCTGTTCCGGATGCGTCTCCTGAAAGAATCCCGTGCCGATCTGGGCGGCCGGTATGTGCGAGGCGATCGCCAGCACCGGGGCGCCGGACCGGTGCGCGTCGTAGAGCCCTTGGAGCAGGTGCAGGTTGCCGGGGCCACAACTGCCCGCACAGGCCGCGAGGGTGCCGGTGAGCTGCGCCTCGGCCGCGGCGGCGAACGCCCCCGCCTCCTCGTTGCGCACGTGCACCCAGTCGATGCCGCCACGCGCGGAACCACCGCTGCGCCGGATCGCGTCCACGACCGGGTTCAGGCTGTCGCCGACGACGCCGTAGATGCGCCGCACGCCCGATTCGATCAGTACTTCGACGAGCTGGTCGGCGACAGTCGGCATCCGGTACTCCTCGCGTTGCGGTGTGGGCGCGTCCTGCCATCCTCGTCCCGTGGCGCCACCGGGGCCACTCGGGTGGATCCGGAAAAGCCGTCGCGCGGGCGCACGAGGTCCGGCTAGGTTCCCGGTCGTGACACCCGCACCCACCGCGAGCTTTCCCCGCGCGGACACCGAGGAACGGTTCCGCGCCCTCACCCCGGAGCAGTTGCTCGGACCGGTGACCGGCCTGGTGGCCGCCCTCGGCCACGGCGGCGCCCGGATAGACCGGTTCACCGAGGGTTCGCTGCCGGTGTACGCGGTCGGCGAGACCCTGGTGCTCAAGCTCTACCCGCCCGTCCACGGAACGGAGCTGGCGGTGGAGAGCGGTGTACTGCGCGCGCTGCACGCGACCCTGGCCGTGCCGACCCCACGGGTGCGGGACAGCGGCGTCCGCGACGGCTGGGGCTTTCTGCTGATGACCCGGCTGCCCGGGCGGTCGCTGGAATCCGTCTGGCCCGAGCTGTCCACTTCGGACCGTGGACGGCTGGCGGATCGGCTCGGCCGCACCCTGGCCGCCCTGCACCGCACCGAGGCACCGGTGCTGGAGACGCTGGAGCCGGCGAACTGGCAGGAGTGGATCGCCGGGCAGCGGCGCACCGCGGCCGAACGCCAGCGGCGTGCCGGGACGCCCGAGACGTGGGTGGAGCAGATTCCCGGTTTCCTCGACTCCGTCGACCTCGGCGACCCGGTACCCGGCCTGCTGCACACCGAATGCATGCGCGAGCACGTGATGATGCGGTACGAGAACGGCGAGTGGAACGCGAGCGGGCTGTTCGACTTCGAACCGGCGATGCGCGGGGCGCCCGAGTACGACTTCGCCGCCGTCGGCCTGTTCGTCTCCTGTGGTGACGCCGCCTTCCTGCGCGCGCTGCTGCTGTCCTACGGGTACGCGCCGGGCGAACTCGGCGTGGAGTTCTCCCGGCGCTGCCTGGCGTACACGCTGCTGCACCGGTACTCGAACCTGCGCTGGTACCTCGACGTGCTGCCCGCGCCGCCGGAACCCGTGCTCGACTCGCTGGCACTGACCTGGTGGGGCACCGGCACCGCGGAGTGAGGCGGGGACGGTCAGAGACCCAGCTCGGCCCGGATCGCCGTCGAATGCTGTCCCGGCGCCGTAGTTCGCGTATTGGTAGGGGAAACCCATCCACTCGCCGAGCGCGTCCAGGATGGACACGTCGAGTACGGTGCCCTCGCCGGTCGTAGAGCGCGGGCTGTTCCACCTTGATCACGCGGGCACCGAGCGGACGGGTCGCGAACGACGCCGCCACGGCCTGTTCGATCGCGACGACGGTGCTCGGCGTCCAGCGGCAGTCCAGGCATCGTGTCCTCCTCGGGGTGCGCATCCGGTGCCCGCCACCGGATGCGGTGCGTTCAGCGGTGCAGGGCGCGGCGCAGGACCTGCGCGAGGTGCAGGGCGCGCCGGTCTGTCTGGGACGCGATCTGGGTACGGCAACTGAAACCGTCCGACACCACGAGGGTCTCCGCCGGGATCTCCCGCAGCGCGGGCAGCAGGCGGTCCTCCGCGCAGGCGACCGAGACCTCGTAGTGGCCACGTTCGAAACCGAAGTTCCCGGCCAGCCCGCAACAGCCGGAGTCCACAGTGGAACCGCGAACCCCGGCCGAGGCGAGGGCCCGTTCGTCCGCGCCGAAACCGAGCACGGCGTGCTGATGACAGTGCACCTGGGCGAGGGCGTCGACGTCCAGGTCGCCCAGTGGCACCCCAGCCTCGTCGATCAGCTCGGCGAAGGTGGCCGTGCGGGAGGCCAGCGAAGCCGCGACGGGATCGCCGGGCAGCAGGTGACCGAGGTCGCCGCGGAACAGCGCCGTGCAGCTCGGTTCGAGACCGGCGACCCGGTACCCGGCGTCCAGGTAGGGCCGCAGCACCGACACCGTCCTGCGCAGCACCCGCCGGGCCAGGTCGAGCTGGCCGGTCGAGACCCAGGTCAGCCCGCAGCAGACGCCCTCCTCGGGCAGCACCACGTGGTACCCGGCGGCGGTGAGCACCTCGGCCGCGGCGTGCAGGACGTCCGGGGTGAGGTAGTTGTTGAACGAGTCCGGCCAGAGCACGATTCCCTGGGAACCCTTGTCCGGCAAGGATTCCGGGGCTGCCCTGAGGTCCGCCCGCGCGGCGGTGAACGGCGTCGCGGCGAACGCGGGCAGCTCGCGTTCCGGCGCGATGCCACCGATCCGCTTCACCAGCCGGGCGATCGCGGAACGCCGCAGCAACGAGTTGATCCTCCGCGGCGCGACGGCCGACGCCCGCAGCCACAGTGGCAGCCAGCCCATCGAGTAGTGCGCCGCGGGCCGGATCCGGCGTCGGTAGTGCTGGTGGAAGAACTCCGACTTGTACGTCGCCATGTCGACATCGACCGGGCAGTCGGACAGGCAACCCTTGCAGGACAGGCAGAGATCGAGCGCGTCGCGTACCTCCGCCGAACGCCAGCCGTCGGTGATCACCTCGCCGCCGACCATCTCGGCGAGCAGGCGTGCGCGGCCGCGGGTGGAGTGTTTCTCCTCCCGCGTCACCCGGTAGCTGGGGCACATCACCCCCGCACCGGAGGTGTCCCGGCACTTCCCGACACCCACGCACCGCCGCAGGGCCTCACCGAAACTGCCGTGATCGGCCGGGTAACCCAGCGCCGTCACGTCCTCCAGTTCCAGAGGCGCGCGGCGAGGCCGCAGATCCGCGTCCAGCGGGCGCGGATCCACCAGCACGCCGGGGTTCAGCACCCCGGCGGGGTCGAAGATCGCCTTGAAGCGCCGGAACAGGGCCAGCCCCTCGGGCGGGTACATCCGAGGCAGCAGCTCCGAGCGGGCCTGCCCGTCGCCGTGCTCACCGGAGAGCGAGCCGCCGTGCGCGGCGACCAGGTCCGCGGCCTCCTCCATGAACACGCGGAACGCGGCGATCCCGGCGCCGGACAGCAGATCGAAGTCCAGCCGCATGTGCAGGCAGCCCTCGCCGTAGTGGCCGTACACGGTGCTGCGCAGGCCATGCCTGCCCATCAGCTCCTTCAGCCCGCGCAGGTAGCCGCCGAGCCGTTCCGGCGGGACCGCCGCGTCCTCCCAGCCCGGCCACGCCTCCGCGCCGTCGGCCCGGCGGGTGGCCAGCCCGGCGCCCTCCTCGCGGATCCGCCACAGCGCACGCCGCGCGTCCGGGTCCGTGAGTACCCGGTGGCCGGTGGTCACGCCGCCCAGTTCCGCGGCAAGGGCCTCGGCCCGCCGGAAGGCCTCGGCGGGATCGTGGCCGTCGAACTCGACGAACAGCCAGGCCCCGCCCGGTGGCAGGTCCCGGCCGTGCCCCTCGGGCAGCAGGGCGAGCAGCTCGGCGTCCACACCCTCCACGGTCAACGGGGCCGAGGGCAGAATGGCGGGAACGGCGTCCGCGGCGGCGATGTCGTCGGCGAAACCCAGCACCGCGAGCACCCGGTGGGCGGGCATCTCGGTCAGCCGCAGCGTCGCGTCCAGCACCGTCACGCAGGTTCCCTCGCTGCCCACCAGTGCCTTCGCGAGGTCGAAACCGTTCTCCGGCAACAGGTGTTCGAGCGCGTACCCGGAGACACGGCGCGACCACCGCGGCCGTTCGGTACGCAGTAGCGCCAGGTTCTCCGTCACCAGCTCCCGCAGTTCGCGGTAGACACGGCCCTCGGTGCCCGGCAGGGCGGCGCGTCTGTCCACTTCGGAGGGACTGGTCGGGCCGACGGTCATCGTGGTGCCATCGGCGAGCAGCACGTCCAGACTCGTCACGTTGTCGGCGGTCCGTCCCCAGGCGACCGAGTGGGAGCCGCAGGCGTTGTTGCCGATCATCCCGCCGATGGTGCACCGGCTGTGCGTGGACGGGTCGGGACCGAAGCGCAGGCCGTGCGGCGCGGCCACGGCCTGCAGGTCGTCCAGCACGGTTCCCGGGGCGACGCGCACCGTACGGGCTTCCGGATCGAGATCGCGCACGCCGGTGAGGAAGCGCGAGGTGTCGATCACCATGGCCGGACCGCAGGCGTTGCCCGCCACGCTGGTCCCCCCGCCGCGGACGATCACCGGCACCCCGGTCTCGTGGCAGGCGGCGACCACCTCCGCCACCTCGTCCGCCGACCGTGGCAGGGCCACGCCGACCGGATCGTGCCGGTAGTTGGAGGCGTCGGTCGTGTAGACCGCGCGGGTGCCCGCGTCGAACGCCACCTCGCACCCGGTCCGCCCGGCCAGGCGGCGCCGCACGGCATCCCTGTTCGTCACCGTCTCGACCGGCGTGTCCGCGGCTGCCACCGCTCCATTGAAGTCGATCGCCCCGATCCCCGCAGCCCCGGTACGGCGGTTCCCGGCGGCGTACCGGCCGCCGGCGGCGCGGTCCGGTTCCGGGAACGTCCGCTCCGGCACCGGAGCTTCCTCGCCGCCGCGGATCGCACAATTCGGTCATCTCCCCCGCCGCGGTGCCCGCCGACCGTCGGCCGGTGTCCCACGTCCGGGTCACTCTCTCGTGTTCGCGCTGCTCAGCGGCTACCCTCGCGGCAGCGGGGGGCTCCCGACCGGGGTGTGCGCGTTCGTCAATAAGCACGTGGTGTTTGCCACGAGCAAGCCCGAACGGATATCGATAACCCGGATTTCACACTACTGTCATAAGACCGGCGAACCCGGTAGTAGGCAGAGGCGTGCCACCCGGCCTCCACCACCACGGTCCGGGCCGGCACGGCACGCAGCACAGCAGGCAGCAGGCTCAGCACCACCCAGGGCACCATCGCAGTACCGACAGCGCGCGGCACGACGACGTGCCACGAGGCCGCACGACGAGGTGCGATTCTCCGCCGATGTCCCTCGAGGCCCGCCTGCGGGTCTTCCCTCTCCACTGACCATCGCAACACCGGCCCGGACCGTTAACCGATCGCTCGCACCGCGCGCGCCGGGGCACGGTGACCGGCCCGGCAGCGCCGAACCCATTAGGAGGGCGGCCAGCGTGAACCGCCACGAGACGCACCCGCGCACCAGCGCGGGCCTCTACGACGAGCAGTACGAGCACGACGCCTGCGGCGTCGCCTTCGTCGCCGACCTTGCCGGCCGGCGCGACCACGGCATCGTCGCCAAGGCGCTCGTCGCGCTGCGCAACCTGGAACACCGCGGGGCCCGTGGCGCCGAGCCGGAGACCGGTGACGGCGCGGGCATCCTCATCCAGGTCCCGGACGCCTTCTACCGCGAGGCCGTGGACTTCGCCCTGCCCGAGCCGGGCACCTACGCCGTCGGCACGGCTTTCCTTCCGGTGGACGAGAAGAACCGCGGCCGGGCGATGAGCGCGATCGAACGGATCGCCGCCGAGGAGAACCTGCGCGTACTCGGCTGGCGTGAGCTGCCGGTGCGGACCGAGCACGTCGGCCCCACCGCGAGGAAGACGATGCCGCACTTCCAGCAGCTCTTCCTCGCGCCCCGCCGGGAGGAGGTCACCGGCCTGGCGCTGGAGCGCGCCGCGTTCTGCGTGCGCAAGCGCGCCGAGCACGAACTGGTGGCCGAGGAGGTCTACTTCCCCAGCCTCTCCGCCCGGACGATCGTGTACAAGGGCATGCTCACCGAGCCGCAGGTGGCGAAGTTCTTCGACGACCTCACCGACGAACGGGTGACCAGCGCGATCGGCCTGGTGCACTCCCGCTTCTCCACCAACACGTTCCCCTCCTGGCCGCTGGCGCACCCGTACCGCTACGTGGCGCACAACGGCGAGATCAACACCCTGCGCGGCAACCGGAACTGGATGGACGCCCGGGAGTCGATACTCGACACCGACCTCGTACCCGGCGAGCTGCGGCGGGTCTACCCGATCATCACCCGCGGCGCCAGCGACTCCGCCTCCTTCGACGAGGTGCTGGAACTGCTGCACCTCGGTGGCCGTTCGCTGCCGCACGCGGTGCTGATGATGATCCCGGAGGCGTGGGAGAACCACGAGGAGATGGACGCGGCCCGGAGGGCGTTCTACGAGTTCCACTCCACGCTGATGGAACCGTGGGACGGGCCCGCCCTGGTCTCGTTCACCGACGGCACCCAGATCGGTGCCGTGCTGGACCGCAACGGTCTCCGTCCCGCCCGATACTGGGTGACCGAGGACGGCCTGGTGGTGCTGGCCAGTGAGGTCGGCGTACTGGACATCGAACCCTCCGCGATCATCCAGAAGGGCAGGCTCGAACCGGGCCGGATGTTCCTGGTGGACACGGCCGAGGGCCGCATCATCGACGACGAGGAGATCAAGGGTGGCCTGGCCGCCGAGCATCCCTACGCAGACTGGATCGCGTCCGGGCTGACCTCGCTGGACGATCTGCCCGAGCGGGACCGGGAGGTTCCGGTGCACGCCGCGCTGCTGCGCAGGCAGCAGTCCTTCGGCTACACCGAGGAGGAACTCGACGTCCTGCTGGAGCCGATGGCCAGGACCGGGGCCGAGCCGATCGGCTCGATGGGCAACGACTCGCCACTCGCCCCGCTGTCCTCGGGCTCCCGCCCGTTGTTCGACTACTTCACCCAGCTTTTCGCGCAGGTGACGAACCCGCCGCTGGACGCGATCCGCGAGGAACTGGTGACCGCGCTCGGGGCCCAGCTCGGGTCGGAGCCGAACCTGCTCGACGCGGGACCGGACTCCTGCCGACGGATCGTGCTGCCGTTCCCGGTGCTGGACAACGACGACCTCGCCAAACTGGTGCACATCAACGACGACGGCGACCTGCCGGAGTACCAGGCGGTGACCGTGCTCGGCCGGTACGAGGTCGGCGGGGGCGGCGAGGCGCTGGTGCGCAGGCTCGACGAGATCCGCTCGGAGGTGTCCGAGGCGATCGAGGACGGGGCGCGGCTGATCGTGCTCTCCGACCGGGGTGTCGACGAGACCCACGCGCCGATCCCCTCGCTGCTGCTGACCGGCGCGGTGCACCACCACCTGGTGCGGGAGAAGACCCGCACGCAGGTGGGCCTGATCGTCGAGTCGGGCGACGCCCGCGAGGTCCACCACATCGCGCTGCTCATCGGCTACGGCGCCGCCGCGGTCAACCCCTACCTGGCGATGGCGACCGTCGAGGAGATGGCCCGCCAGGGCGTCATCGGCGACACCACGCCGAAGCAGGCGATGCGCAACCTGATCAAGGCGCTGGGCAAGGGCGTGCGCAAGACCATGTCCAAGATGGGAGTGTCCACAGTGGCCTCCTACACCGGTGCGCAGATCTTCGAGGCGATCGGACTGGGCCACGAGGTGGTGGAGAACTGCTTCACCGGCACCACCTCCCGGCTCGGCGGGATCGGTTTCGACACCATCGCCGAGGAGGTGCGGATCCGGCACCGCACGGCGTTCCCGGCGGACGGCGTCCGTGCCAGCCACCGTGAGCTGTCCACCGGCGCCGACTACCAGTGGCGTCGCGAGGGCGAACCGCACCTGTTCAACCCGCAGACGGTGTTCAAGCTCCAGCACTCCACCCGTTCCGGGAAGTACGAGGTGTTCAAGGAGTACACCAAGGCCGTCGACGACCAGGCGCAGCGGCTCTACACCCTGCGCGGCCTGTTCGAGTTCGCGCCCGGCGAGCGGGCACCGGTGCCGATCGAGGAGGTCGAGCCGGTCTCCGAGATCGTCAAGCGGTTCGCCACCGGTGCCATCTCCTACGGATCGATCTCGATGGAGATGCACCAGACGCTGGCGATCGCGATGAACCGCCTCGGCGGCAAGTCGAACACCGGCGAGGGCGGCGAGGACGCCGAGCGGCTCTACGATCCGGAACGGCGTTCGGCGGTGAAACAGGTCGCCAGCGGCCGGTTCGGCGTCACGAGCGAGTACCTGGTCAACGCGGACGACATCCAGATCAAGATGGCGCAGGGCGCGAAACCCGGTGAGGGCGGCCAGCTCCCCGGCGCGAAGGTGTACCCGTGGATCGCGAAGACGCGGTACTCCACGGCCGGCGTCGGGCTGATCTCGCCGCCGCCGCACCACGACATCTATTCGATCGAGGACCTGGCACAGCTCATCCACGATCTGAAGAACGCCAACCCCGCGGCACGCATCCACGTGAAGCTGGTGTCCGAGGTAGGCGTGGGCACGGTCGCGGCGGGCGTGTCCAAGGCGCACGCCGACGTCGTGCTCATCTCCGGGCACGACGGCGGCACGGGCGCCTCCCCGTTGTCGTCGATCAAGCACGCGGGCGGCCCGTGGGAGCTGGGCCTCGCGGAGACGCAGCAGACCCTGCTGGCGAACAGGTTGCGGGACCGGATCGTGGTGCAGACCGACGGGCAGCTCAAGACCGGGCGGGACGTGGTGATCGCGGCGCTGCTGGGCGCCGAGGAGTTCGGTTTCGCCACCGCGCCCCTGGTGGTCTCCGGCTGCATCATGATGCGGGTGTGTCATCTCGACACCTGCCCGGTCGGGGTGGCCACGCAGAACCCGAAGCTGCGCGAGAAGTTCAGTGGCAAGGCCGAGTACGTGGTGAACTTCTTCGAGTTCATCGCCCAGGAGGTGCGGGAGTACCTGGCGGAGCTGGGTTTCCGGTCGATCGCGGAGGCGGTCGGGCATGCGGAGCTGCTGGACAAGCGCAGGGCCATCGAGCACTGGAAGGGTGCCGGGCTCGACCTGTCGGCGATCTTCCACGTGCCCGAGCTCGCGCCGCGGACCCTGCGGCACCAGCAGACCCTGCAGGACCACGGCCTGGAGAAGGCGCTGGACAACACCCTGATCCAGCTCGCCGAGGGCTCGCTGTCCTCGGGTGACAAGGTGCGGCTGGAACTGCCGGTGCGCAACGTGAACCGGACCGTCGGCACCATGCTGGGTTCCGAGCTGACGAAGCGCTGGGGCGGTGACGGTCTGCCGGACGACACGATCGACATCACGTTCACCGGTACGGCCGGGCAGTCCTTCGGGGCGTTCCTGCCCAAGGGCATCACGATGCGGCTGATCGGTGACGGCAACGACTACGTCGGCAAGGGCCTGTCCGGCGGACGGATCACCGTGCGGCCGGATCCGGAGGCGCGGTTCGCCGCCGAGCAGCACATCATCGCCGGCAACGTGATCGGTTACGGCGCCACCAGCGGGGAGTTGTTCCTGCGCGGCAAGGTCGGCGAGCGGTTCTGCGTCCGCAACTCGGGTGCACTGGCCGTCGTGGAGGGCGTCGGTGACCACGGCTGCGAGTACATGACCGGTGGGCGCGTGGTCGTGCTCGGGCCGACGGGGCGCAACTTCGCGGCCGGCATGTCCGGCGGCATCGCCTACGTGCTCGATCTGGCGGCGGTGCGGGTCAACCACGAGATGGTGGACAGCGATCCGCTCGACGACGAGGACGTGGAGTTCCTCCGCGACGCCGTGGAAGCGCACTACACGGAGACCGATTCCGCCGTGGCGCACTCCCTGCTCGCGGACTGGGACGTGGCGGTGGACAGGTTCACCAAGGTGATGCCGAAGGACTACAAGCGCGTGCTGGCGGCGCAGGCCGCGGCGGAACGCGAGGGCAGGGACGTGAACGAGGCGATCATGGAGGCCGCACATGGCTGATCCCAAGGGTTTTCTGACCACGAAGCAGGAACTGCCTGCCCGGCGTCCGGTCGATCTGCGGCTGCTCGACTGGCGTGAGGTCTACGAGGACTTCGCCACGGAGAAGCTGGAGAAGCAGGCCGGGCGGTGCATGGACTGCGGGATCCCGTTCTGCCATCAGGGGTGTCCGCTGGGCAACCTGATCCCGGAGTGGAACACGCTGGTGTGGCGGGACGACTGGCAGGAGGCCAGCGAACGTCTGCACGCCACCAACAATTTCCCGGAGTTCACCGGCACCCTGTGCCCGGCCCCGTGTGAGACGGCGTGCGTGCTCGGCATCAACGACGACCCGGTGACGATCAAGCGGGTGGAGATCTCGATCATCGACCGCGCCTGGGACGAGGGCTGGGTGACCCCGCAGATTCCGGAGGCGAAGACGGGCCGGAAGGTCGCCGTCGTCGGTTCCGGTCCGTCTGGACTGGCGGCCGCACAGCAGTTGACCCGCGCCGGTCACGAGGTGGTGGTGTTCGAGCGGGCGGACAAGATCGGTGGCCTGCTGCGGTACGGCATCCCCGAGTTCAAGATGGAGAAGCACCGGCTGGATCGCCGGCTGGAACAGATGCGTGCCGAGGGAACGGAGTTCCGGGCGGGCGTCGATGTCGGCGTGGACGTGACGGTGGAGCGGTTGCGCACCGACTACGACGCGGTGGTGCTGGCGGGCGGGGCGACCGCGTGGCGGGATCTGCCGATCCAGGGCCGCGACATTCCCGGTGTGTACCAGGCGATGGAGTACCTGCCGCCGGCGAACCGGGTCGCCTCGGGTGACGAGGACAGCAGCCCGATCGACGCCTCCGGCAAGGATGTGGTGGTGATCGGTGGCGGTGACACCGGGGCCGACTGCCTCGGCACCGCGCACCGGCAGGGTGCCAGATCGGTGACACAGCTCGAGATCATGCCGCAGCCGCCGGAGTCGCGGGCATCGGCGCATCCGTGGCCGACGTACCCGATGCTCTACCGCGTGTCCTCGGCCCACGAGGAGGGCGGCGAGCGGCTGTTCTCGGTGAACACCCAGGAGTTCCTCGCCGACGAGAACGGCGACCTGCGCGCACTGCGCCTGGTCGAGGTACGCAACGAGGACGGGAAGTTCGTTCCGGTCGAGGGCACCGAGCAGGAGATCCCGGCGCAGCTCGTGCTGCTGGCGATGGGTTTCGTCGGGCCGCAGCGTGAGGGCCTGCTGGACTCGCTCGGCGTGGAGCTCGACGAGCGCGGCAATGTGGTGCGGGACGAGACGTTCCGCACCACCGTGGACAACGTGTTCGTGGCGGGTGACATGGGCCGGGGCCAGTCGCTGATCGTGTGGGCGATCGCCGAGGGCCGTGCCGCGGCGGCGGGGGTGGACGCGCGGCTGACCGGGCGTACCGTGCTTCCGGCCCCGATCGGGCCGACGGACCGTCCGCTGAACTGAGGTTCCGTCGCCGGGGCGTATCGCGCGACGGGAGTCCACGACGGGCGTCCGCAGTGAGAATCCACTGCCGGATTCCACTGTGGACGTCCGATGGGGACGTCCGATGGGGACGTCCGATGGGGACGTCCGATGGGGACGTTCTAGCGGAGGTCCGCACGGTCCGCGCTCAGCGTGACGGGCGTCGTGGTGTCCATGGCACTGCCGGCTTCGGCGGACTGGGCGACCACCCGCCAGCCGTCGCTCCAGACGAGCAGTCTGCGCTGCCCGGTCACGTCCTCGGAGACGAGCCGGCGGAAACCGGCCTCCCACAGCGTTTCCTGGGCCGCCCGGTAGTTCATGCCCACCACGTCAGGGACGATTCCGCTGGCCGGCAGCGGTTCTCGCGGCGCGGGCCTGGCGGACGCGGTCGCCGCGGGGCCGGCCGTGGCCGCCTGTCCGGCGGGTACCGCCGTGGGCAGGGTGCTCGCCGCCACGGGCGCAGGCGGCGGGGGCGGGGAGCCCGCGTGCCCGGCGTCCACCCGTCCACCGGAGAACCCGGCGATCAGCAGCAGGGCCATCGTGGTCGTCACGGCGAGCCACGGCCACCGTCCCCGCACGCTCCGCGAGGACTGCGCTGGCGGTGTCACGGTCTGCATGCTCATCGCGAGACTCTTCCGACTGGTCCGAACAGCGGTGCCCGGTCGCGGTACCCGGGCTCTGGATGCCTACCTCTCGTCGGCGCGTCCCGCATCGTTACGCGGCGCCGTCATACCGCTCCGACTATCACCCGTTCGGGCCTGGACGGGCGTGCGGCCGGCGGGGCCGGACACAGACGCGTCGCCCATCGACGCGACACGTTCGGTACTGCGCGACAATGCGCGTATGAGCAAGCGACTCGCCGAACTGGCCGCCAACAGGCTCGACGCCGGAGCCCGGCTGCTCCGCCGATACGCCGACGGGCCCGCCACGGCCGACCGCACCCTGGTCCTCGGCGGTGTCCGGTCCGGAAAGTCCCGGCACGCGGAGCTGCTGCTGGCCGACCGCCGCGACGTCGTCTACGTGGCCACCGGCGTGCCGGCGACGGCGGGCGATCCGGAGTGGGCCGCGCGGGTCGCCGCTCTTCAGGCGGACCGGCCGCCCACCTGGCGCACGGTGGAGACCGCCGACCTGGCCTCGTCCCTGCGCGAGGCGGAGGGCCCGCTGCTGGTCGACTGTCTCGGCACCTGGGTGAGCCGGGTACTCGACGATGTCGGCGCCTGGGACCGGCGTCGCGGCTGGGAGCACCGGCTCGACGAACGGCTCACCGACTTCCTGGACGCCTGGGCCCAGGTGACCGTGCCGGTGGTGGCGGTCAGCAACGAGGTGGGCAGCGGGGTGGTGCCGGGGACGGCGTCCGGCCGGGTGTTCCGCGACGTACTCGGCGCCCTCAACACCAGCGTCGCCGCCGGCTCGGAGTCGGTCCTGCTGGTGGTCGCCGGACGCACGCTCGCCCTGAACTGAGCCTGCCGCACGCCCGCGAAACCTGGCCGGCGAGTTTCCCTGGCTGGTCCGGACGGGTGAGCGGGGCTCGCGGCCGACGAGGTGGCGGCGGGCCCGCGCGCGCGACGGTGCCCGCGCCGGACGTTCCCACGCGGGCACCCGCGACTTGCGGGAGCCCTGCGCAAGGCCGCTTTCACGAACAGGCTAGCGTGGTCGGCGATGCGGTTAGCGACCTCTTCCCGGACGGACACCCGTGATCAGGGTGACGAGCCGTCCGACACCACACCGGGAGACGACGACACCCCGCGGTCTCGAAACCAGTTCTGGCGCCGACTCGCCACCGTGCTGGGACTCGTGGCCGCCGCGTGCGCCGTCGCCTTCCCATTCCTGCCCGTAGTCCAGGACACGGCCAAGATCGTCTGGCCGAACGGCGGCGAGATCAAGCCGGTCAACGCGCCGCTGACCTCGTACTGGGCACAGGACATGCAGGTGCGGATCCCCTGCGCCACAACGCAGTCCCTGGACTCACGGTCCACCGGCTCGGCACAGTTGTTCTCCACGATCCCGGCCGCCCGGTCCGAAGAGGGCGCGGGCATGCAGATCCGCGTGGACGACGGGATGATCTTCGCCTTCAGCCGCGGCGAGCAGATCGTCCGCGCTCCCCTGCCCGCACAGGGCTGTGACATCACCGTCGCCTCGGACGCGAAACGCACCACCGTCAACGTCGGCGGCGTCCCCGTGTCGGACCAGGACGGCGACGTCCGGCCCCGGGTGATCGGCATCTACTCCGAGATCACCGCGGTCGACGCGGAGGTGGACGGCCTCGACGTCTCGATCACCCCGGACACGCGCTACCAGTCCTCACCGACCGGCTGGAAGATCGCGGTCGCGATCATCGGCCTGCTCGCCCTGGTCGGCTGCCTGATCTCGGTGTACCGGCTCGACTCGGGGGTGGCCCGCCGCGCGCCGCGCTGGGCGCCGATCGGCTGGTGGCGGCTCACCGGCCGCGACGTCACGGTCATTGCCGCACTGGGTGCCTGGGTGTTCATCGGCCCGGTCACCTCGGACGACGGCTACATCCTCACCATGGCCAGGGCCACCGAGGACACCGGTTACCTGCCGAACTACCACCGCTGGTTCGGGGTGGCCGAGGCGCCGTTCGGCTGGTTCTACCACGTCTACGAGATGATGGCGCACGTCAGCACGGTCCCGCCGTGGATCAGGCTGCCGTCGTTCCTGCTCGGCGTACTGAGCTGGCTGCTGATCAGCCGCGAGGTGATGCCCCGGCTGGGCAAGGACATCCGCAGCAGCCGGGCAGCGGGCTGGGCCGCCGCGGTGGTCTTCCTCGTCTGGTGGATGCCGTTCAACAACGGCACCCGGCCGGAGCCCGTCGCCGCCGTCGGCTCGCTGATCGCGATCTGCGCGGTGGAGCGGACGCTGGTGACCCGGCGAATGCTGCCGCTGTGCCTCGGCCTGCTGGCGGCCGCGCTGACGCTGGCCGCGACGCCGACCGGGCTGATCGCCGTCGCCCCCTTCCTGGTCGCCGCGAAACCGCTGTTTCAGCTCCTGCGCCAGCGGGCACGGGAGGGCTGGCTGCCGGTGCTCGGGCCGATCCTCGGCGCCGGGCTGACCGTGCTGCTCGTCGTGTTCGCCGACCAGACCTTCGCCACCGTCACCGAGGCCACCCGCCTGCGCACCCAGGTCGGCCCGAACCTGGCATGGTTCGAGGAGCTGGCCCGCTACCAGCTCCTGTTCGAGAACTCCGCCGACGGCTCGCTCACCCGCCGCTTCCCGGTGCTGCTGCTGATCCTGTGCACCGGCGCCTGCATGGTGGTGCTGCTGCGCCGCGGCCGGATCCAGGGTGCGGCACTCGGACCGAGCCGCAGGCTGATCGGCACGGTCGCGCTGTTCTTCCTGCTGCTGGCGCTGACCCCGACGAAGTGGACGCACCACTTCGGCGCGTTCGCCGCGGTCGGGGCCGCGATGGCGGCGTTGACGGCACTGGCCGTCAGTTCGACCGTGCTGCGGTCGAAACGCAACCAGGCGGGGTTCGTGTCGGGGCTGCTCGTGGTGGCCGCGTTCGCGGCAACCGGCCCGAACGCGTACTGGTTCGTCTCCGACATCGGCGTCCCGTGGTTCGACAAGGCCCCCTCGATCGGTGGCATCGGCGTGTCGACCGTGCTGTTGATCGGCGCGGCGATCGCCGGGATCATCGCGTTCGTCGAGAACGTCCGGATGCACCGGCCCGGTCCGCCGCCCGATCCGCACGAACGGCGCAACCGGGCACTGAAGCTCGGCTCGTTGTCCCTGGTGATCGTCTGCGGCATGGTGGCGCTGGCCGAGTTCGCGAGCATGGCCAAGGCGATCCACAAGCAGCGCGGCAGCTACAGCCTCGGCGCCGCCAACCTGGAACACCTCACCGGCAGCAGTTGCAACCTCTCCGATCACGTGATGGTGGAGCGCGACCCGCTGGCCAGTGTGCTGGCGGAACTGCCCGACGTCGGTGACGGCGCCGCGCTGAGCGGCTTCCACACCTCGGCGTCCACGAACGGCGACCCGCTGGACAAGCCGCCGCACGGATTCACCACCGACGCCGTCCCGATGTGGAGCAGCTACCTCGACTCGGAGACGCCCACCGGACGTTTGCGATCGGGCTGGTACGGGCTGCCCGCCGACCTGTACGGCGGTCAGGTCGTCATCGCGACGAACACCCTGCCCGGCAAGGCGACGAGCGTGAACCTGGAATTCGGCAGCCAGACCGAGGACGGCATCGCGATCGAGCGCAGCGTGCCGGTGCTGCGCGACGGCGGCGGTTCCGGTTCCTGGAGCGATGCCCGGTTCAACCTGGGCGACCTGCCGAAGGGCGTCACCATGGTCCGGGTGACCGGCGTCGACAACGATCTCACCGAGGACGGCTGGGTGGCCGCCACCGCACCCCGCGTGCCGACGTTCACTTCGCTCACCCAGAAGGTCGGCAACAAGCCCGTCTACACGGACTGGCCCGCGTCGTTCGTCTACCCCTGCATGCAGCCCGCCTCCACCAGGGACGGGATCTCCGAGGTGCCCGCCTATCGCGTGACGGCCGGGGACCTGGCCAACGAGGGTGACGTCGCCAGCAACAAGGGCGGCGGGCCGAACGGCTGGCTGGAGGAGGTCGCCGACCAGCCGGAGGTGCCCAGCTTCCTGCAGGGCGCACCGAGCCAGCCGTGGGGCAAGCTGCTGGAGATCGACCCGTACACCGAGGGAGAGGAACCCACGGTCGTGCGCGATCGCGTGGTCCGTCCCGGCTGGTGGTCACCCGGCCCCGGACCGTCCCAGGCCGACGGCAAGAACCCCACCCGCTGACCCCACCCCGTGTCACGCGCTACGGCACCCCGTGTCGGGCGCAACGGCAGGCCGTGTCGGGCGCTACGGCAGGCCGTGTCACGCGCAACGGCAGGCCGTGTCGGGCGCTACGCCAGGCCGAGCACCGCTGCCGTCCCCGTCCGACGGTTCGGCGGCTCCGCACGACCCGGCGCGGGCCGTCGAACCGCACATCGCCACACCCGGCGGACAGCGACCAAGCCGGGCATCCGATAACGAAATCACCGTCCTCTTTGATGTATCCCTGCGGCACGATGTAGCACAATTGCTACATTCGGCAGCACATCGAAGATGGGGGTGACACATGACGGTCCATACGGCAGACGCCGACGGCAGGAGCGGTCCGGCCGCGACGTCCGGGAGCCCGTCGACGGACGGCCCGGTGATCGACGTCAACGATCTCCGCATGCGGTACGGCACCAACGACGTGCTCAACGGGGTCAGCTTCACCGCACGACGGGGCGAGATCCTGGCCCTGCTGGGGCCGAACGGCGCGGGCAAAACGACGACGATCGAGATCCTCGAAGGATTCCGGATGCGCTCGGCAGGCGAGGCACGGGTACTCGGGACCGATCCGGCGCAGGGCGGGGAGGAGTGGCGGGCCGGACTCGGCGTGGTGCTGCAGTCGTGGCGCGACCACGCCAAGTGGCGGGTGCGCGAACTGCTGCACCACCTCGGCACCTTCTACACGCCCTACGCCACCGAGCAGTCGCCGCGACCGTGGGACGCCGACGAACTGGTCGCCGCGGTGGGGCTGACCGCGCACGCGAACAAGAAGGTGATGAGCCTGTCCGGCGGTCAGCGCAGGCGGCTCGACGTGGCGATCGGCATCGTCGGCAGGCCGGAGGTGCTGTTCCTGGACGAGCCGACGGTCGGCTTCGACCCGGAGGCACGCCGGGAGTTCCACGATCTGGTGCACCGTCTCGCCGACGAGCGCACCACGATCCTGCTCACGACGCACGACCTCGACGAGGCGGAGAAGCTGGCCGATCGGATCCTGATCCTCGCCGGCGGGCGGATCATCGCCGACGGTTCGGCGGACGAGCTCTCCCGGAAGATGTCCACCGGCGCCGAGGTGCGCTGGGCCCGGGACGGGCAGCGGTTCGTGCACACCACCACCGAGGCCACACCGTTCGTCCGGGAGCTGTTCGCCCAGCACGGCGACGGTATCGAGGATCTGGAGGTCCGGCGCGCCAGCCTGGAGGACACGTACATGGCGATGGTGCAGCAGCACGAGGCCGGCGACACCGAGGCCGCCGCGCGCGAGTTCGAGGAGGTCGGCGGATGAACTCCACCATGACGGCCCTGCGTCCGGGATTCCGGCGGGGCATGATCGAACTGCGTCAGACGTTCACCAACGGTCAGGACCTGTTCGGTCAGTTCTTCTGGCCGGCGATCATGATCGTCGTGATGCTTTTCCTGCGGGACAACCAGTTCGAGGGCGTACCGCTGAACGTCGCGAGTTTCGCCCTGCCGAGCGTGCTGGGCATGAACATCGGCTTCACCGGCCTGACCTACCTGGCGCAGTTGCTGACGGTGGAACGCGAGGACGGCACGCTGCTGCGGGCGAAGGCCGTGCCGAACGGCATGTCCGGGTACCTGATCGGCAAGATCGTCACCGTCTCGGGCATCACGCTGATCGGTGTCCTGATCATCCTCATCCCGGGGGTGATCCTGTTCGACGGTCTGGCGCTGAACAGCGTCGGCTCCTGGCTGACCTTCGCCTGGGTGACGTTGCTCGGCCTGGTCGCCACCCTGCCGATCGGCGCGGTGATCGGTTCGCTGATGAAGAGTCCACGCTCGCTGGGGCTGATCATGCTGCCGCTGATGGGGCTGGTGGGAGTCTCGGGCATCTTCTTCCCGCTCTCCTCGCTGCCGGAGTGGCTGCAGATCGTGGCGCAGATCCTGCCGATCTACTGGCTCGGCCTCGGTATGCGCTCGGCGATGCTGCCCGACCAGGCCGTGATGATCGAGATCGGCGAGTCCTGGCGGCACCTGGAGACCCTGGGCGTGCTGGGTGTCTGGGCGATCGTCGGACTGACGCTGGCACCGATGGTGCTGCGCAGGATGGCACGGCGGGAGTCCGGTTCGAGCGTGGCGGCGCGCCGCGAGAAGGCCCTGCAACGTGTCGGGTGAGGCGATCTACAACCGCATCGCGATGCTCCGCTCCGAGCGGGGCATCTCGCGGCGGCAGCTCGCCGAAGCGCTGGGAGTGCACTACCAGACGATCGGTTACCTGGAACGTGGCGAGTACAGCCCCAGCCTGCACCTGGCGCTGCGGATCGCGGAGTACTTCGAGGTCGCGGTGGAGGTCATCTTCTCCACCGCGCCCTTCCCCCGCATCGGCGCGGCCGAGCGTTCGGCCTGACCCGCCGGGGCGTTCGTGGTCAGCGTCGTTCGCAGCGGCGTTTGAGTGATCGCGCCTCGGTCTCGACGTGCCTGCGCGTCAGGCCGGTGAGGAACATCCCGGCGAGTGGCGCCAGTAGGCCACGTTGCTCGATCCCGAGCCGGACGGTGACCCCGCCGTCCGACTCGGCGACCAGCCGGTGGAAGCCGAAGGTGCGCACCCCGGGGCTGTGGGTGAACCAGGTGAACGACTTGTGCCGCTGGAAGTCGGTGACCCGCCAGACGGTGGCGGGCAGGCCGGGCTGCTTGATCCGCACCTGGGAACCGAGACCGAACGGGCCGTCGTCCAGACGCCGTACCGCGGTGACCGAGTCGGTCCACTCCGGCCAGCGTTCGACGTCGATCATCACCTGCCAGACGACGCCGGCCGCGGCCTCGACCTGCCGCGACACCTCGTGCTCCACGCCTGCCCTCCCCCGTTGGCTCATGCCCCTGCACGACGCATCTGCACGTGCGCCGTCATGGTGCATGGTGCACTCTGTCAAACCGTCACCACAGTGAGCAAGATCCGACCGGCCCTATTTCCTCCAGGTCACGCCCGGCGGCGGTCAGGAGCAGACCGCGCCCTGAGCGGCCGAACCCACCAGCCGGGCGTACTTGCTCAGCACCCCGGTGCGGCGGGTGAGCTCGGGCGGCGTCCAGCCGTCCGCCCTGCGCCGCAATTCCGCCTCGTCGACGAGCACGTCGAGGGTGCTCGCCTCCATGTCCAGGACGATCCGGTCGCCGTCGCGGACGAACGCGATCGGGCCGCCGTGGGCGGCCTCCGGCGCCACGTGACCGATGCACAGGCCCGTGGTGCCACCGGAGAAGCGGCCGTCGGTGAGCAGCAGGACGTCCTTGCCGAGGCCCGCGCCCTTGATCGCCCCGGTGACCGCCAGCATCTCCCGCATCCCCGGACCGCCACGCGGTCCCTCGTAGCGGATCACCACGACGTCCCCCTGCCGCAGCGAGGACAGCGCGTCCATCGCCGCCTGCTCCCCGTCGAAGACCCGGGCGGTTCCCTCGAAGCGGGTGGAGTCGAAGCCCGCGCTCTTCACCACGGCCCCCTCCGGGGCGAGCGAGCCGTGCAGGATGGTGATCCCGCCCGTCGGGTGGATGGGGTCGGCCAGCGTGCGCACCACCTCACCGTCCAGCCCGGGCGGTGCCAGTTCGTCGAGGTTCTCGGCGAGGGTGCGACCGGTGACGGTGAGACAGTCGCCGTGCAGCAAACCGGCGTCCAGCAACGCTTTCAGCACCACCGGCACGCCGCCGACGCGGTCGACGGCGGTCATCACGTGCCTGCCGAACGGTTTCACGTCGGCGAGGTGCGGCACCCGCTCGCCGATCCGGGTGAAGTCGTCCAGGGTCAGCTCCACCTCCGCCTCGTGCGCGATCGCCAGCAGGTGCAGGACCGCGTTCGTGGAGCCGCCCAGTGCCATCACGACGGCGATCGCGTTCTCGAACGCCTCGCGGGTCAGGATGTCGCGCGCGGTGATTCCCTTGCGCAGCAAGCCGATCACCGCCTCGCCACTGGCACGGGCGTAGCCGTCGCGGCGGCGGTCGGCCGAGGGCGGGCTGGCCGAACCGGGCAGCGACATGCCCAGCGCCTCGGCGGCGCAGGCCATCGTGTTGGCCGTGTACATGCCGCCGCAGGCGCCCTCGCCGGGACAGATCGCGCGTTCGATCTTGTCCACCTGCTCACGGGAGATCAGTCCGCGGGCGCACGCCCCGACGGCCTCGAAGGCATCGATGATCGTCACCTCGCGGCCGTCGACGGTGCCCGGCATGATCGAGCCCGCGTAGAGGAACACCGAGGCCACGTCCAGGCGCGCGGCGGCCATCAGCATGCCGGGCAGGCTCTTGTCGCAGCCGGCCAGCAGGATCGAGCCGTCCAGGCGCTCGGCCTGCATGACCGTTTCCACGGAGTCCGCGATCACCTCCCGGGAGACCAGCGAGAAATGCATGCCCTCGTGGCCCATGGAGATGCCGTCCGAAACGGAGATGGTGCCGAACTCCATGCCGAAGCCGCCGCCCGCCGCGACCCCCTGCTTGCTCGCCTGCGCGAGACGCTGCAGGGACAGGTTGCACGGGGTGATCTCGTTCCACGAGGACGCGATGCCGATCTGCGGCTTGGCGAAGTCCTCGTCGCCCATGCCGACCGCGCGCAGCATCCCCCGTGCCGCCGCCCGTTCCAGGCCGTCGGTGACCTCACGGCTGCGCGGCTTGAGGTCGTGGGAGTTACCTGGCGTTTCTCCGTGGCCCGTCATGTCCCGATGATGCACCACATACCCGGAGTCCGCGGCCCGGCGCGGCCAGGGAGAATGCGCATTCCGGAACGAGCCCTGCGCGGCGGGGGAACAGTGTGGAACGCGGCGTCCCACCAGGGGTGGCGGGACGCGGACGGAGGGTGGTTGACGGTGTCGGTCGCACAGTCGGTGAACCAGCGCATCGCCGAGGAACTCGGCGTACGCGAGGGTCAGGTACGCGCCGCGGTGGAGTTGCTGGACGGCGGGTCGACGGTGCCGTTCATCGCCCGCTACCGCAAGGAAGTGACCGGCACACTCGACGACGCCCAGCTCCGCGCGCTGGAGGAACGCCTGCGCTACCTGCGTGAACTGGACGAGCGGCGCACCGCGATCCTGGAGTCCATCCGCGAACAGGGCAAGCTCGACGACGCACTTGAGGCCCGGATCAGGGCCGCCGACTCGAAGGCCCGCCTCGAGGACATCTACCTGCCGTTCAAGCAGAAGCGGCGGACGAAGGCGCAGATCGCCCGCGAGGCAGGGCTGGAACCGCTCGCCGACGGCCTGCTCGGCGACCCGTCCGTGGAGCCGAAGGCGGCCGCCGCCGCGTTCGTCAACCCCGGGGCCGAAGGTGACCTGGCGGTCGCCGACGCCGAGGCCGCGCTCACCGGGGCCAGGGCGATCCTGGTCGAACGCTTCGCCGAGGACGCCGACCTGATCGGTGAACTGCGCGAGACCATGTGGAAGAAGGGCAGGCTCGCGTCGAAGGTGCGCGCGGGCAAGGAGACCGAGGGCACGAAGTTCGCCGACTACTTCGAGTTCGACGAGCCCTTCCCGAAGCTGCCCTCGCACCGGGTGCTGGCGATGTTCCGCGGGGAGAAGGAGGAGGTGCTCGACCTGACCGTCGAGCCGCTGCCCGCCCCGCCCGAGGACTCGGCCGCCGCGCAGGGCCCGACCGAGTACGAGACGCGGATCGCCGCCCGCTTCGGCATCGCCGACCACGGCAGGCCCGCCGACAGGTGGCTGGGCGACACGGTGCGCTGGGCGTGGCGCACGAAGATCCTGCTGCACCTCGGCATCGACGTCCGGATGCAGCTCCGGCAGGGCGCGGAGGACGAGGCGGTGCGCGTGTTCGCCTCGAACCTGCGGGACCTGCTGCTCGCCGCGCCCGCCGGGACGCGCGCCACGATGGGCCTCGATCCCGGTTACCGCACCGGGGTGAAGGTCGCCGTCGTCGACGCGACCGGCAAGGTCGTCGCCACCGACACCATCTACCCGCACAAGCCGCAGGGCCGCTGGGACGAGGCCCTGGTCAGCATCGAGCGGCTGGCCCGCGCGCACGACGTGCAGCTCATCGCGATCGGCAACGGCACGGCGTCCCGGGAGACCGACAAGCTCGCCGCGGAACTGGTGAAGCTGCGCCCCGAGCTGAAGCTGACGAAGGTGATGGTCTCCGAGGCGGGCGCCTCGGTGTACTCGGCCTCGGCGTTCGCCTCCCAGGAACTGCCCGAGCTGGACGTCTCGCTGCGCGGCGCCGTGTCGATCGCGCGGCGGCTGCAGGACCCGCTGGCGGAGCTGGTGAAGATCGACCCGAAGTCCATCGGCGTCGGCCAGTACCAGCACGACCTCGCGGAGTTCAAGCTGTCCCGTTCGCTCGACGCCGTCGTCGAGGACTGCGTGAACGCGGTCGGCGTGGACGTGAACACCGCGTCCGCTCCCCTGCTCACCCGCGTCTCCGGGATCGGCTCGGGGCTGGCCGAGAACATCGTGCTGCACCGGGACGACAACGGCCCGTTCCGCACCCGTACCGCGCTGAAGGAGGTCGCGCGGCTCGGCCCGAAGGCGTTCGAGCAGTGCGCGGGCTTCCTGCGGATCAACGGTGACGATCCGCTCGACGCGTCCAGCGTGCACCCGGAGGCGTACCCGGTGGTGCGGCGGATCGTGCGGGCGGCCGGTGTGGACACCAAGTCCCTGCTGGGCAACGCCAGGGCGCTGCGCGACCTGAAGCCGACCGACTTCGTCGACGACACCTTCGGCCTGCCGACGGTCACCGACATCCTGACCGAACTGGAGAAGCCGGGCCGCGACCCGCGGCCCGAGTTCACCACCGCGACCTTCGCCGACGGCGTCGAGAAGGTCACCGACCTCAAGCCCGGCATGCGGCTGGAGGGCGTGGTCACCAACGTCGCCGCCTTCGGCGCGTTCGTCGACGTCGGCGTGCACCAGGACGGTCTCGTGCACGTCTCGGCGATGTCGTACGACTACGTCTCGGACCCGCGCGAGGTCGTCAAGCCGGGCGACGTGGTGAAGGTCAAGGTTCTCGGCGTCGACGTCGACCGCAAGCGCATCTCGCTCACGCTGCGCCTCGACGACGAGGTGAAGGCGAACGGCGAGGGCGGCGAGAACACCTCCCGGGGCGGCGGACGGCGCGGCCAGGGCGGTCCGCAGGGCGGTCCGCAGGGCGGTCCGCGCGGCGGCGGCCAGCGCGGTGACGGTCAGCGCGGCGGCGGGCAGCGGGGCGGCGGGCAGCGCAAGGGCGGTGGAGTCCAGGGCGGTCAGGGCGGCGGTCAGGGCGGCGGTTCGGGCGACGGCGGGGCCATGGCGGACGCGCTGCGGCGCGCCGGTTTCGGGAAAGGCTGACGCGAGCGCTGGCGAGCGGGCGGACTCCGCTGGACAATGGCTGCCATGACGTCCACGAGTGGTTTGAGCGAGTCCGCCCGCACCAGGCTGGAGCAGGAGCTCGCCCAGGTGCAGCAGCAACGGGACGCGCTCGCGCCGAGGCTGAGCGAGGAGTCGATGGGTGACGCCGCCGACCAGGCGGACGTGCTCGAGCGGGCGGAGAACGCCGCCTGGCTCGACCGGCGCGCCACGGAGATCAGCGATCTGCTGACCGGCAAGGCGCCTTCGGTCGGCCAGGACGGGCTCGCCCCCGGCACGGTGGTGGAGCTGCGCTACGACGACGGCGACACGGAGAAGCTGCGCGTCATCGCGATCGCCGAGGAGGCCGAGGACGGCGTTCCCACCGTGACCGCGGACAGTCCCGCGGGCAAGGCGATCGCCGGACGGTCCGCGGGAGACACGGTCACCTACCGCACCCCGGGCGGCGAGGTCTCCGCCGAGATCGTGTCCCTCACCCCACCGTCCTGACCCACCCCGGCACCCGTGTCGGGCGGTACGGCACCCCGTGTCACGCGCCTGGGCACCCCGAGTCGGGCGGTACGGCACCCCGTGTCAGGCGCTGGGTCAGCCGCCGGGGATCAGGGCCTGCGCCTCGGCGTAGCTGGGCGGGGTCAGCGGTGGCTCCGCTCCCGCGCGGACGGCGAGCGCGGTGGCGACGGTCGCCCCGAGCGAGGCGCGGAACAGCAGGGAGCCGGTGCTGACTCTCCGTACACCGAGTTCGCCCAGCCGTTCCACGGTGCCGGCGCCCGGCCGGTAGAGCAGGTTCACCGGCACGTCCACGGCGTCCACGATCTCGGCGATCCGAGCGTCGCCGGACAGTCCCGGAACGAAAACGCCATCGGCGCCCGCCCCGGCGTAGGCCCGCAGACGGTCCGAAGTGGACTCCGGTTCGACGCCGAGCCAGCAGGTGTCGGTGCGGGCGTTGAGGAACAGCCGAGGTGCCGCCCGCCGCACGGCCTCGAGCACCCGCTCCTGCCGGTCCACGGGGACGAGCGTGCCCCCGGAACGGCCGTCCTCCAGGTTCACCCCTGCCACGCCGAGGTCGGCGAGTTCCGCGCACAGGGCCGCGACCTCGGCGGGGTCCTCGCTGAACCCGCCCTCGATGTCCACGCTGACCGGACACGGCAGGCGGACGAGCCCGCGGGCGAGAGCCAGAGTGGCCTCGCGGGCGAGACCCTCGGCGTCGGGCAGACCCGCTGCCAGCGCGACGCCGAGACTGGTGGTCCCGACGGCGAGGAAACCGGCGTCGAGGAGAGCGGTGGCGGTGACCTGGTCCCATGCGTTCGGCAGCAGCAGCGGTGCGGATCCGTGGTGCAGCGCGTGGAAGCGTTCCGCGGTCATCGCGCACGCGCCGCGTCGAGGGCGCCGGCGGCGATGGCGAGCGCGTGTTCCTTCCCTGGGCAGGCCCGGGGCCCGGAGCCGAATGCCGTGGACACCCCGTCGACGGTGCCGAGTTCCACCCGGACGGACGCTCCCCCGGCCGTGACGCGGCGGGTGTGCCGGACCGGTGGATCGTCGTGCAGGACGGCGGCCAGCACCGCGTCCGCATCGCCCGCGTCCCCGGCACGCTCCCGGGTGGAGGCGATCAGCGCCGCCGTCGCGTCGCATGCCTGGACGAGCAGGCAGATCCGGGCGGCCGTCCGCTCGTCGGGCGCCCCTCCGCAGGCGGCGACGAGGCGGGCGACGGCGGCGTCCTGGGCGGGCCCTCCGCCGCTGCCCGGGTGGTAGACCGACGCGATCAGCCGGACGTCCTCGGTGGACACTCCGGGCAGCCCGAGCGCGTCGGCGAGCACACGTACGGCGAGGTCGCGGCACGTCTCCGCGGCCGCGGCCACGCGCAGCGACGCCGGCTCGACGGCGGCGAGCTCGGCGACGGCGAGCGCACGGCGGCGGGCATGCGTCCCGCCTCCGGCGAACCGGGAAACGCAGGCACGCAGCCATTCCATGCCGGTCGGGGCCGGCGGGACCTGGGATCGCGGGTCGTCCAGTACCGCCCGCGCGGCCTGGCCGGCGACGCTCTGTTCCGTGACTGTCATGACCCGACCGTATGGCCGGAACGCTTCGACGGCCGGCGAAGCGTTCCGGATGCACAATGAGGCGTATGCCTGGTGGCCGGACGACGGGAGACGCGAGTGGCGAACGGCTGGCCGCCTTCGCCGGGCTGCTCGCCGACCGGACAAGGGCCACGTTGTGCCTGGCGCTGCTGGACGGCCGGGCGTGGACGGCGGGGGAACTGGCCGCGTACGCGGGCGTCGGGGCACCGACGACCACCTCCCACCTCGACCGGCTCACCGAGGCCGGTTTGCTGGTGCAGCGCAGGCAGGGCAGGCACCGCTACGTCCAGCTCGCCGGCCCGGATGTGGCCGAGTTGCTGGAGGACCTGGTCGCGCGGCTCGGTCCGGTTCCCGGACGCGGACGGTCGCTGCGGGCGTCCACCGTCGCGGCCGCGCTCGCCCGTGGACGCACTTGTTACGACCACCTCGCCGGCAGGCTGGGTGTCACGATCACCGAGGCGATGACCACGGCCGGATTTCTGGACAGGAGCGCGGGCCTGTCCCTGACCGCGGCCGGAATCGATTGGTACGCAACGGATCTGGGGGTCGATCCGACGTCGTTGCGGGCCACCCGGCGGCCGGTGGCGCGGGACTGTCTGGACTGGACGGAACGACGTTCGCACCTGGCCGGTGCCGCGGGTGCCCGGCTGTGCGAGACGCTGCTGGCGCGCGGATGGACGGTACGCGCCGGCAGCGGCCGGGCGGTGCGGTTGACCGGCGCCGGAGAGCGCGCGCTGGGCGAACGGCTGCCGCTGGACGTGGCCGCACTGCGCGGCTGAGAAGCACCGGTCGTGTGAGCGGGGGTGAACCCTCCGCCCGGCGTTATATATGGTGCGTGCGGGCGCCGGTGGTGGCGCTCACGGCGAGGCGAAGGTGGATTCCTGGTGACTACGGGTGAGGTTCTGCGGTTCGATGACACGCGCGGGTTCGGTTTCATCGCACCCGACGACGGCGGGGAGGACGTGTTCGTCCACGCCAACGATCTGCTCGACGACAAGAACAGCGTGCGCCCCGGTGCCCGCGTCTCGTTCGACGTCGAGGACGGCAACCGCGGCCTGAAGGCCACCTCGGTGCGGGTGCTGGACGATCCGCGTGGTGGTTCCCGGGCACCGGCGCGCCCGGCACGTCCGGCGCGTGACGGCGACGAACCCGGCGACGTGCTGGACACCGACGAGTACCAGCACGAGTTGACCGAGGTGCTGCTCGACGGCGTCCCCTCGCTCACCGCCGCCCAGATCGTGCAGATCCGGCAGCGTCTGGTGATCGTGGCACGGGACCACGGCTGGGTCGTGAGCTGACCCGGTCCCGAGTGGACACGGTCGAGGACGCGACGTACCGCCGTACCGACTGGTACGCCGAGAATCTCGGCGCCCGGACGTACGTGCGGTGCGTCTTCGACGATATCGATCTGACCGAGTGCTCCAGCAGGGGCGCGGTCTTCTCCGACTGCCGTTTCACGCGGGTGCGGTTCAACGCCTCCGAGCACGTCGAGTCGGCGTTCACCGGGTGTGTCTTCACGGCGTGCAATCTTTTCGACGCCGAATTCACCGGCTGCAAGCTGGTCGGCAGCGAGTTCGCGGACTGCGAGTTGCGTCCGGTGCGGGTGCTCGGCGGGGACTGGTCACTGACCATCCTGCGCGAGGCGGACCTGCGTGGCGGCTCGTTCCAGGACGTGCGGTTGCGCGAGACGGACCTGACGGACGCGAACTGCACGAAGGCGGCGCTGACCGGGTGCGACCTGTCGGGTGCACAGCTCGACGGCGTCCGGTTCGCCGGCGCGGACCTGCGCGGCAGCGACCTCGGCGACCTGGACCCCTTGCGCACCGGTGTGGCCGGGGCGATCATCGACGCCGAACAGGCCGTCGCCCTCGCCCGCGCGCTCGGTGCCGACGTCCGCTGATCGCCGCCGGCGTGCGGGCGGTCCTCAGTGGGCGCGCAGGTGTTCGAGCACCATGGCGGTGAGCACCTCCGGAACCTCCTCGGGCACCCAGTGCGTCACGTCCTCGATCAGGTGGAACCGGTACGGCCCGGTGACCCAGTTCTCGGTCGCCAGTGCCGCGGTGGAGCCGAAGGCCACGTCCTCACTGCTCCACACGTACATGGTGGGCACCTCGACGGTGCCGATCTTCCCGCCGGGCCTGCCCGCGCGGTACCAGTTCAGCGCGGCCGTCAGTGCGCCCGGTTCGGTGAGCCTGCGTACGTACTCCTCGACCTTGCTCGGCGGCACCTTCCATTCGTACATGCGCCGCAGTGCGGCGGAGTCGTTCTCCAGCATGCGCTTCTCGGTCCCGGTGGATCGCCATTCGGTCATGTACGCGGAACGGAGCTGCTGGTCCTCGTCGTCGTGCAGGGCTTCGCCGAGCGCACCGGGGTGCGGGGTGGAGACGACGCCGAGCGTGCGGAGGCGGGCGGGGTGCTCGGCCGCCGCCCACCACGCCACCGCGCCGCCCCAGTCGTGGCCGACCAGGTCGAAGCGCGCCCAACCCTGCGCGTCCGCCATGGCGAGCACGTCGCCGACGAGGCTGTCGATGCCGTACTCGGCGGCACGTTCCGGGCGGACGCCGGGCGAGTAGCCGCGCTGATCCGGTGCCACGGCGCGGAATCCGTGCGCGCCGAGGGTGGCGACGGTGTGTTCCCACGCCACGGCGGCCTGCGGGAAACCGTGCAGCAGCAGCACCGGCCTGCCGTCGACGGGCCCGGCGGCGATCGCGTCGAACGTGCCTGCCTCGGTCGGGATGCCCAGATGTTCGATCACCGTCGAAGGGTAGCGCGGTTCGCCGCGCACCCCGGTGGGGTGCGGCGGCGAACCGCGCCGCCTCGTCAGCCGTGCTGTTCGCGCAGCGAGCGTGCGGCGGCGACCAGCGAACGCAACGCCGGTTCGACCTCCCCGTAGCCCCGTGTCTTCAGGCCGCAGTCGGGGTTGACCCACAGCCGGTCGGCGGGGACGGCTCCGGCCGCGGACTGGAGCAGTTCGGCGATGTCGGCGGTGCTGGGCACGAGTGGTGAGTGGATGTCGTAGACGCCGGGGCCGACGCCCCGCGCGAATCCGGCTTCCCGCAGGTCGGCGAGGACCTCCATCCGGGAACGTGCGGCCTCGATGGTGGTGACGTCGGCGTCGAGGCCGTCGATCGCCTGGATGACGTCGGCGAACTCGGAGTAGCACAGGTGCGTGTGCACCTGGGTCGCGTCGGCGGCTCCGGCCGTGGCCAGCCGGAACGCCGCCACCGACCAGTCCACATAGGACGCGCGGTCACGTTGCCGCAGCGGCAGCAGTTCGCGCAGCGCCGGTTCGTCCACCTGCACGATCCGGATGCCGGCGCGTTCCAGGTCGGCGACCTCGTCACGCAACGCCAGGGCGACCTGCGTCGCGGTGTCGCCCAGTGGCTGGTCGTCGCGGACGAACGACCAGGCGAGGATCGTCACCGGCCCGGTCAGCATGCCCTTGACGGGGCGTTCGGTGAGCGACTGAGCGTAGCGGCTCCACTCGACGGTGATGGGTGCGGGCCGGGAGACGTCGCCGTGCAGGATCGGCGGGCGGACGCAGCGGGAGCCGTAGGACTGGACCCAGCCGAACTCGGTGGCGGCGAAGCCGTCGAGTTGTTCGGCGAAGTACTGCACCATGTCGTTGCGTTCGGGTTCGCCGTGTACCAGCACGTCGAGCCCGTAGTCCTCCTGCCGTGCGACGACGGCCGAGATCTCCGAGCGCATCGCCGATTCGTAGGCGGTGGCGTCGATCCGTCCGGCGCGCAGGTCGGCGCGGGCGCGGCGGATCTCCCCGGTCTGCGGGAAGGATCCGATGGTCGTGGTGGGGAAGGCGGGCAGGTCGAGCGTGTCGCGCTGTGCCTGTGCACGGTCCGGGTAGGCGCCGCGGTCGTAGTCGGCGTGGTTCAGTGCGCCGACGCGGGAGCGGACGGTCTCGTCGCGGCCGGGGGCGGGCAGGGTGGTGTCGCCGTGGGCGTCGAGCGCGGCCTCCCCTTCGGTCAGGGCGCGTCGCAGCAGCACGATCTCGGCCACCTTCTGCCGTGCGAAGGCGAGCCGGGCGCGCACCTCGCCGGGCAGGTCGGTCTCGGCGTCGAGGTCGTAGGGGACGTGCAGCAGCGAACAGGAGGACGACACGGCGAGTTCCCGGCCCACTTCGGTCAGCGCGGTACACGCGCGCAGGGCCGCACGCAGGTCGGTGCGCCACACGTTGCGTCCGTCGACGACGCCGAGGACGAGGATCTTGTCGAGCAGTCCGCCGGTCTCGGCGAGTTGGCCGGCGGCGGAGGCACCGGCCACGAGGTCGACGCCGAGCGCTTCGATGCCGGTGCGGGCGAGCACCGGCAGGGCCGCGCCGAGTTCGCCGTAGTAGCCGGTGACGAGCAGGCGGGGCCGGGACGGCAGCCCGGTGAGCCGGTCGTAGACGCGGCCGAGGGTGGCGAGTTCCTCGTCGGTGCGGTCGGCGGCGAACGCCGGTTCGTCGAGCTGCACCCAGTCCGCGCCCTCGTCGGCCAGCCTGGCGAGCAGTTCGGCGTAGCGTTCGACGAGCTGGTCGATCGTGTCGAGCGGCCGGAAGCCCGCGGGGGCGCCGGCGGCGCGCTTGGCCAGCAGCAGGAATGTCACCGGGCCGAGGAGTACCGGCCGGGTGCGCACCCCGAGGGCGGCGGCTTCCCGATACTCGGCCACGGGCTTGTCGCCGGCGAGGCGGAAGCGGGTGCCGGGCGAGATCTCGGGCACCAGGTAGTGGTAGTTGGTGTCGAACCACTTCGTCAGTTCGAGCGGTTCGACGCCGTCCCGTCCGCGCGCCATGGCGAAGTAGGTGTCCAGTTCGGACAGTTCGAGGGCGCGGTATCGGTCCGGTACGGCGTCGAAGAGCGTGGCCGTGTCGAGTACCTGGTCGTAGAAGGAGAAGGTGTTGCCGGGGATGGAGTCGAGCCCGCCGTCACGGAGTTCGGCCCAGGTCTGCGCGCGCAGGTCCCTGGCGGTTTCCTGCAGGGCGCCGGCGTCGATTCGGCCTGCCCAGTAGCTTTCGACGGCGCGTTTGAGTTCCCGGCGCGCACCGATGCGGGGGTAGCCGAGGACGGTGGCGCCGATGGGGGTGGGTACGGGGTTGCCGTGCATAGCTCGCTCCTCGTGAGCTCGACGTTGTGCTCCCGGGCGTGCGGGAGGGCCGACGAGGAGGCCGGGCGCGCCGGCGAAGTCGTCCGCGTCCGCCCTCCGCGAGGCCCGGGACCGGCGCACGCCGGCGGCGTGCGCACCGGTGGCAGGTATTCGGACTCGCGGGCACCCGCCGGTGTCACCGGCGGACCTACTGGCCGTCGCTTCCCAGATGCTGGGCATCCAGTGCTGAACCACGCTCTCGTGGTGACGGCGGTCGTTCCCACTCACCGCTGCGGGACAGTTCCGGATTCTCACCGGATTCCCTCTTGCCTCGGCCGGGCCGCTCGACACTCACCCGGCCGAACCATCGGCATGGGCGAGCATAGGCGACTACGGCCTCCCGAGCCCACCTTCCCGGCACGTGCCGTTCCACTCTCTGGGAGAGTCGCGTGGCAGCGGGGCCCACGGCCACCCGGACTGGAGCCTGGTCCGCAGGTGCGGCAGGCCCGGTCTCGGCGGGCAGGGGCGCCAACTGGGGCCGTCGGGCGCCTACAGGCGGGCCGGTGTCGACCGGTGTGCCCGGACGCCGCGGCCCGACGGCCGGGCGGCGTTGCGGCCGTCGGGGCGATGCGACCTGCACGGCACGCGATGGCGGGGACGGAGCCCGTCCGGCGCGCGAGCCTCGGCGATCCGTCCTCGAGGTGGCGCGCTTCGTCCCGGCAGATCCGAGCTACATGGTCGCCCGAGGAGACCGCCCGCTGGTCTCGGTTCCACTGTGTCGTTTGACGGGTCCCACTTCACAGCCAGGCAGGGGCTTCTCCCGGCGTGACGTTCCGGCAAGCCGATCAGAAGGGTGGCGCGGGGTGGAGGGGCTCGGGTCGGCGGTGGTGGTGCTGGCCGGTGGGGGTCCTGATGTGCAGGGCGCCAGCGTCGTCGGTGGCGAAGTGCCAGCCGGGGAGGTCTTTGAGGCGGTGGTGTCGCCGGCAGAGCCCGGTCAGGTTGTCGGCGCTGGTACTGCCCCCTCGTGCCCAGTCGTCTGTGTGGTCGATATCGGATACGTGGGACGGCCGGTGGCAGCCGGGCATCCGGCATTCCCGGTCCCGCACCTTCACCCACTCGGCCAGTGCGGCGGGCGGCCGGTAGCGGGTACGTCCGAGGTCGCGCACCGTCCCGGTGACCACCTTGCGCAGCACCGAACCCGAGTTGGTGGCGAGGTGGCGGGCCAGCCAGGCCGGTACCGGCCCATGACCAGGCAGCTCGGCGGGATGGTCGTCGACCCCGGCCAGGGTGGTCGCGGCGACGTGCACGAACACTTCGGTACGTGTCTCGGCGGTGCGGTGGCCGAGGCAGAGTTCGGCGAACACATCGGCACGTAGCTGTTCCAGGGTGCGGGTTTCGCCACCACCACGCAGGGTCTTCGCGATCCGGTCCACGCGTGCGTAGACCGCCGTGGCGGTGTCGGCAGGCAGATCGGCGATCAGGGTGCTCATGGCGTCGTCCTGGTGCACCAACTGCACGCTGCGTTCCAGACGCCGTTTCCGCGCCCGCTCAGCATGCCCGTCCGGATCGACGGCCACGACTTGCCGCACGGCGGCGCGGCGAATGCTGGACGGATTCCGCCCGTCGAGCCGACCCACCATCGCCGCGTCCACGGCAGTGGCGTGCTCGTCCGATAGCGGGTTGGTGGCATCGACGATCTTGGATGCCTTGTAGCTGTCGACGACGCCGGTGTCCAGAGCGGCCAACGTTTCCGGTAGTCGAGAAGTCAACGCCTGGGCGTGCGCCACCATCCGCTGTGCACGGTGCTCGGTGGTGGCCAGGGTCAACGCGACCTCCGCCGCCACACCGCGAGCATCCTCCGACAACGCGGCGAACCGAGCCACCGCCCGCACCTGCACAGCCTCGGCACGCGATCGGGCGACCTCGGCATCGCGCATCACCCGAAGAAGCCCACGCAGCGACGACGGCAACCCAACACCAGTCAGACCCCCGTGATCAACCCGCACCGTTTCCCGCGAATCCATATCAAGAATCGCAGCCAACCGAACCTCAACAGATCCCCCATCGATCATGAACCCATTCTACCGACACCCACGAACAATTCCCATCACACCATCGAGCACCCCTAACAACGAACGGTCCATTCATACGTAGACCCGTCGACCGAAACGAGGAGAACCAGAGAAACGCTTCCGGTATTGACGTCGTATCCACGAGGAGTCGACAGATCGAGCCACTACGCGCGCGACGCAATATCAACACGTCGACGAATCCCCCAGCGCCAGGCCTTCGCCGACCTCACAACACCCGAACGCGACCAGCGCCGCTGTGCAGTCAGAAACCCGGACGGCCAATGCCGCCCAAGCCACCCACGCCACCAATGCACTCACCGAAGGACAACCGAACGCAACAGCAGGGGAAAAAGCCCGAACGCGACGCACTAAACAAACGCGACAACCAACCCGCACCGAGAAAAAACGACACCGAGAAACCCGTCCCGTGGGGAACTGTCGCTAGCGACCAACAACGGCAAACGCCCCGAGGAGCGACAGTTTCACACGGCCCACCGAAGGCGTGCCGTAAACCCGAGAAACCCACCCCGATACGCCCCCCCCCCGCACCGTACGCGACAGCCCGACAAGGCAAACCGATCCGAGCCCGCCAGCCCCGGCCACACGAGTCAGACCGACCAGGCCGACCTGACTCGGCCGAGCCAACCCTCCACAAAGGCCAGACCGATCAGTCGCGTTCGATCACGTGGCCGATCACGTCCGGACCGGGATGCGCGGAACCGGAGCCGTCGCGCCGCAGCACGATCTCCGGCAGTTCCACCGGTTCCCCGGTCCGCGTCGCGCCCGCCGGACGCGGTCCGATCCAGGCGACGGACAGCGCGTTCTCCCCCTTGAGGAAACGCTGTGCCCGGACCCCTCCGGTGTTGCGTCCCTTCGCCGGGTACTCCGCGAAGGGGGTCACCTTCACGCTCTCCCCGGAGCAGGTCACCACCATCGGCTCGCCGTGCTCTGTGTCGTCGGTGCGGACGGCGCCGAAGAACACCACGTGCCCGCCGGCTCCGACGTTCATCCCCGCCATTCCACCGCTGCGCAGTCCCTGCGGACGGACGAGCGAGGCGGCGTATCGCAGCAGGGTCGCTTCCGTGGAGACGAAGGCCAGGGTCTCGGCCCCGTCGGTGAGCCAGGTCGCGCCGACCACCTCGTCACCGTCCTTGAGCGAGATGACCTCGAACTCGTCGGCGCGCACCGGCCAGTCCGGGGCGCAGACCTTGACCACCCCGCGACGGGTACCCAGCGCAAGACCGGGTGAGCCCGCGGCCTTGTCGCCGAGCGGGGCGATCCCGACCACCCGCTCCCCCTTCGCGAGCGGCACGAGTTCCCGTGCCGCCATGCCGCCACGCAGGGAGACGGTGCCCGCCTGCTCCGGCAATACCGGTAGCGGCAGCACATCGGTCTTGAACGCCCGTCCGGCACTGGTCACCAGCAGGACCTGCCCGCGCGCGGTCGAGTGCACCACGGCCGACACGGCGTCGTGCTTGACCCGGCCGTTGCGCCGCCGTACCTCGGATGCCTCCTCCGACTCGGCGGCGGTGCGGGCGACCAGCCCGGTCGCGGAGAGGATCACCTGGCAGGGGTCGTCGGCGATCTCCAGCGGACCGGACGGTTTCGAGGCCGCCAGCACCTCTTTGAGGTCACCGTCGACGAGCGCGGTACGGCGTTCCGTGGGGAAGTCCTTGACGATCTTGGCGAGTTCGGCGGACACCAGCTTCTTCAGCACGGACTCGTCGTCGAGGATCTTCGACAGTTCCGCGATCTCCTCGCGCAGCCGGTCCTGCTCGGCTTCCAGTTCGATCTTGTCGAACTTGGTGAGGCGGCGCAGCGGCGTGTCCAGGATGTAGGTGGCCTGGATCTCCGAGAGCGCGAACTGCTTCATCAGGCCGTCCTTCGCGGCCTGGGCGTTGTCGCTGCCGCGGATCAGCTTGATCACCTTGTCGATGTCCAGCAGCGCCTTGAGCAGGCCCTCGACCAAGTGCAGGCGTTCCTCGCGCTTGCGCCTGCGGTAGCGGGTCCGGCGGGTGACCACCTCGTAGCGGTGGGCGAGGAAGACGTCCAGCAGCGCCTTGAGTCCGAGCGTCTGCGGCTGGCCGTCGACCAGGACGAGGTTGTTGATGCCGAAGGACTGCTCCAGCGGTGTCAGCCGGTACAGGTCGGCGAGCAGTGCCTGCGGGTTCACCCCGACCTTGCACTCGATGACCAGGCGGGTGCCGTTCTCCCGGTCGGTGAGGTCCTTGACGTCGGCGATCCCGGTGAGGCGCTTGGACTTGTTCACCTCGTCGGTGATCTTCTCGATGATCTTCTCCGGACCGACACCGTAGGGCAGCTCGGTGACGGTGATCGCCTGCCGCCCCCGGCTTCCCTCCAGTGGACCGGTCTCCACCTTCGCCCGCATCCGCACGACTCCGCGACCGGTCTCGTACGCCCGGCGCACCTCGTCCAGGCCGAGCAGTATGCCGCCGGTGGGCAGGTCCGGGCCGGGCACGAACTCCATCAACTTGTCCAGCGAGGCGTTCGGATGATTGATGAGCCACCGCGCCGCACCGACGACCTCGCTGAGGTTGTGCGGGATCATGTTGGTGGCCATGCCGACCGCGATGCCGGACGTCCCGTTGACGAGCAGGTTCGGGAACGCGGCGGGCAGCACTGTCGGCTCCTGCTCGGAACCGTCGTAGTTGGGCCGAAAGTCGACGGTCTCCTCACCGAGTTCGCCGACGAGTTGCATCGCCTCCGGCGACATCCGCGCCTCGGTGTACCGGGAGGCGGCCGGGCCGTCGTCGGGCGAGCCGAAGTTGCCGTGCCCGTCCACCAGCGGCACGTTCATCGAGAAGTCCTGCGCCAGGCGGACCATCGCGTCGTAGATCGCGGAGTCGCCGTGCGGGTGGTACTTGCCCATCACGTCGCCGACGACCCGGGAGGACTTCACATAGGCGTGGGTGGGCCGGTAGCCCTGCTCGTTCATCGAGTACAGGATCCGGCGGTGCACCGGCTTGAGCCCGTCCCGGGCGTCGGGCAGCGCGCGGGAGTGGATGACCGAGTAGGCGTACTCGAGATACGAGTCCTCGATCTCGGTCTTCACGGGATTGTCGAAGACGTGCGCCCCAGCCTGGTCGAAGGCGGACGGGTCGACCTTGGTCTGCGTGCCTTTTCGGCGTGCCATTGCGAGCAATCTCCTCGGGTGTAACGGAAATCGACGGTGGTGCGGCCTAGATGTCGATGGCGGCGCGATCCACGCGCTCGGACGAGGACACCAGCCAGCGGCGGCGCGGCTCGACCTTCTCCCCCATCAGGAGTTCGAGCGCCCCTTCGGCGGCCTCGGCGTCGTCCAGGGTGATCCGGCGGACCGAACGGCTGGCCGGGTTCATCGTGGTGTCCCACAGTTCCTCGGCGTTCATCTCGCCGAGCCCCTTGAAGCGGGAGACCGGTGCCACGCTCTTGCCCGCCTTCTCGAACTCGGCGACCGTGTTCTCCATTTCCCGCTGGTTAAAGGTGAACCTGGTCTCCGGGTTGCGCCCCTTGGTGGTGACCTTGTGCAGGGGCGGCATGGCCGCGTACAGCCTGCCGTGCTCGATGACGGGCCGCATGTACTTGGCGAACAGGGTGATCAGCAGTGTCCGGATGTGCGAGCCGTCGACGTCCGCGTCCGCCATCAGGATCACCCTGCCGTAGCGCATGGTGCTCATGTCGAAGGTGCGTCCGGTGCCCGCGCCGAGCACCTGCACGATGGAGGCGATCTCGGCGTTCTTCAGCGTGTCGCCGAGACTGGCCTTCTGCACGTTCAGGATCTTGCCGCGCAGGGGCAGCAGCGCCTGATACTCGGAGACTCTGGCCATTCGCGCGGAACCGAGCGCGCTGTCCCCCTCGACGAGGAACAGTTCGCTACGGGCCACTCCGGTGGCCCGGCAGTCGACGAGTTTCGGTGGCATGGCGGCACCTTCGAGTGCCGTCTTGCGCCGGGCGGCGTCCTTCTGCTGCTTCTGCGCGATCCGGACACGCCCGGCGTCGACGATCTTCTGCAGCACCGTTTTCGCTTCGGACTTGGTCCTGCGGTCCTCGGTCCAGGCCTTGAGCTGACGTTCGACGATCCCGCCGATCACCTTGGTGATGCCGGCCGTGGAGAGTTCGTCCTTGGTCTGCGAGGTGAACTGCGGCTCCGGGATGCGGACGTGGATGACGGCGGTCATCCCCTCCAGCACGTCGTCCAGGGTGGGCGGGTCCTCCTTGGGCTTGAGCAGGCCCCGCGACTTGGAAATGGCTTCCTGTAAGGCTTTCAGCGCGGCCCGGTCGAAACCCTTGCGGTGTGTTCCGCCGTGCACGTTGCGAATCGTGTTGGTGAAGGACTCGACGGTGCGCTCGTACCCGGTGCCCCAGCGCATCGAGATCTCCACCTCGGCGCGACGCTCCACATTGGACTTCATCACGCCGTTCTCGTCGGCGGCGTTCTCCTTGTACGTGCCGTCACCGGTGATGGAGATGATGCCGGAGACCGCTTTCTCACTGGACGGGGCGAGGAAGTCGACCATGTCGGCCAGCCCGTTCGGGTAGTGGAATGTCTCCTCCTCGATCGCTCCCTCGGTCGCCGTCCGGAGCACGTAGGTCACGCCGGGCACCAGGAACGCGGTGTGCCGCAACTTCGCCCGCACGGCTTCGACGTCGAGCGCCGCGCCGGACTCGAAGTAGCGACTGTCGTACCAGTAACGGATCGAGGTGCCGGTCGACTCGCCGCGCTTCATCTTCCTGGCGACGGTCAGCCCGGAGGCTGGGGTGAACCGCGCCTTGGGACCCGGGCCGTCGAAGGTGCCGGGGACGCCGTGGGCGAACGACATCTCGTGCACGGCGCGATCCCGCTTCACCGTGACGTCGAAACGGTGCGAGAGCGCGTTCACCGCCGAGGCGCCGACCCCGTGCAGGCCACCGGAGGTCTTGTAGCCGGACCCGCCGAACTTGCCGCCGGCGTGCAGCCTGGTGAGCACCAGTTCGACGCCGGAGATCCCGGACTTCGCGTGCAGTCCGGTGGGGATGCCACGGCCGTCGTCGTCCACCTGCACGCTGCTGTCGGCGTGCAGGGTCACCACGACCCGGGTGGCGTGACCTGCGACACCCTCGTCCGTCGAGTTGTCCACGACCTCGGTGAACAGGTGGTTGATACCCCGGCTGTCGGTGGAACCGATGTACATCCCGGGTCGTTTGCGGACCGCTTCCAGACCCTCCAGGTGCGTGAGGTCGTCCGCCCCGTACAGGGGTTCAGCAGAAGCAGGCACAGGGTCGCTCTCCCAGATAGTGACGTGCGGACAGGCGCCGGGCGCGTGCCCGGTGCGTCGCCGAGGCGGCGACCTACCGTACTGGAACCGTATAACCCGCCCACGACACATCGTGCGCCGTATGACGGTCCGGGGCAGGCTACGCCGCACCCTGAGTCCGAAGGAACACGAAGAGTCAGCAACCTGCGCCGAATCCGCGCACGAGAAAGGGGAGGGTTCCGTACGGAACCCTCCCCTGCTCGGGCAGGCGGTGCGGCCGTCAGCCGGCGATGGCGTTCAGCGCCGCGAGGTAACCGTCCCGGTGACCGGTCGTGTTCGGGTGGTACGACTCGTCGAGCTTGTCCCACTCCAGGCTGGTGACCCACTCGCTGCCGGAGCAGATGCCGTGGCCGTCGAAGACCGTGCGCGCGTCGAGGAAGGTGACGCCCGCCGCCGACGACTGGGCGGCGGTGACCTCGGCGAGCACGTCGGCGGCCGAGTTCAGCGCGGCGCGCTCGGTGTCGCTGAGCCCGAGGATGCCGCAGTCGCCGCCGACCTTGTACAACCGCGGGTAACCGATGGAGACCACCTTCGCCGAGGGCGCGGCGGCCTTGACCGCGGAGTACGTCGAGGCGAGCTTCCCGGCGACGGTGCCCTGGGCCAGCGCCTTCGCCTCCTCGGCGCGGGCCACGCAGGCGGCGTCGTCGAGGCTGAGGATGCAGTCCTTGAGGACGTCGACGAAGCCGGCGTCGTTGCCGCCGACCTGAACGGTCACCAGCGTGGTGTCCGCGGTGATCTGCGGGACCTGGGAGTTGATGATGTCGTCGGTGATCGCGCCGGAGCACGAGGCCTCGACGAAGGTCGTCGACGGGTGCGCCTCGGCCCACAGACGCGGGTACGCGAGCGGACCGCGGCGGCAGTCGTCGTTCGGGTCGTCGTAGGTCCGGGTGCCGACCGCCACGGTGTAGGAGTCACCGAGCGCGACGTACTTGCCTTCGGCCGCGGTCGCGCCGGGAGCAGCGACGGCGCCGCTCGCGACGACGGCGAGCATGAGGAGGACGGGAGCGAGAACGCGTTTCACGCGCATGTTGGTTCTCCGCGGGGGGACGCAGGGGAGGATGAACGCACTTAGGAATAGCAATCTCCGCCCGCGACCGGAAGTACGGGCGCGAAAAATTCCCGAAACTGCGGCCATCTGGGTTAATCACAATCGCGGGTCGGCGCGTCCACCGGAGTACCGCGGCATTCCCGGAGTCGGCGGCTGCGCGGCGATGGGCCCGGGTGCCGTCGGGGCGGTGCCGTGATTCCCGAACGCCGGGAAACCGTGGGGGGCGTCGCGGATGAACATTCCGCCGGAATTGATCGACGGACGGGAAAACGAACCCTCCGGAATCGTTGACCGTATCGCGTACGGATCGATCATGTCCGGACACGCGGGAGCGCCGACGTATGCGTCTTGAACGCGCGACACGGCGTGCCGGAGCGCGCGACACGGGGTGCCCGGGCGCGCGACACGGCGTGCCGGAGCGCACGCACGGGGTGCCCGGGCGCGCGACACGGGTGGGGTGACGGGACGGTCCTTTGTGGACGGTTCGGTCAGGCGGCCGCTTCCCGGTCGACCCGTTCCCGGTGCATCTCCGCGACCAGGTCACTCCACCGGATACCCCGGCCGAGCCGGGGCGTGGGGCGCATCGGCAGTTCGGTCACCTCGGCGACCGGCGTACCGGCTCGCGCGTCGAGCCGGGACTCGGCACCAGGGGCGGTTTCCGGGACGGGGGTGGCGTCCGGGACGAGGCCGAGCCGCCTGCTCGCGGCCGGGCGCACGGAGTACGGGGAAGCGGGGTGCTGGGGGTCGGGGTCGTCCGTCATGACCGTCCTGCCTGTTCGTATCCGTGGTGTACCGGGACCGCTGTACCGGGACCGCTGTACCGAAACCGCTGTACCGGAATCGCTGTGCCGGCGCGGGTATGCCGGGGCCGCTGTGCCTGAACCATCGCGCTCAGGCCGTCGCTTTCGTGGGGGCACCGACCTGGTGGTAACCGCCGCCGTAGAACAACAGCGCCTGCCGGCTGGTGCCTCGGCCGGAACCGAGTACCTCGCCGACGAAGATCGAGTGGTCCCCGCCCTCGTGAGTCTGCGCGAGGCGGCATTCCAGCCAGGCCAGCGAACCTGTCAGCAGGGGCGCGCCGGTGGACGGCCCCGGTGTCCAGTCGACCTCGTCGAACTGGGCGAGCCCGCGGGGCCTGCGCCAGTCGGCGAAGTAGCGGGCCTGTTCCCGTTGTCCCGCGCCGAGGATGGAGACGGCGAACGACTGTGCGGAGACGATCGCCTCGTGCATCCGGGCCGCCCTCGACACGCAGCACAGCACCATCGGCGGGTCCAGCGACACCGAGCTGAACGCGTTCGCCGTCATCCCGTGCCCGTTCTCCCCTCCCGCGGTGAGAACGGTGATGCCGGTGGCGAACTGCGACATCACCTCCCGCAGCGTGGACTGCTCCGACAGCCGGGGGCGTCGCTGTACCGGTGCGGGCAGGCCACGGGGCCTCTGCCCGGACGACGGCTGGCCGACAGCGCGCACGTCACACCGCCTTGGCCGAGGCGGCGACGGTGTCGGCGGCGAAACCCTTCGCGCCTTCGGCATAGGGGGCCAGCGCCGACCGGAGCTGTTCGGGCACCCGTGCGGGCACCGTGGCGGTGTTCGGCCCGCGCATGCACGCGATCCGCTGCCTGCCCCTGGCGACCAGGTTCTCCCGGCCGTCGGTCACCTGGACGTAGTCGAAGGTGAACTGGATCTGCGTCTGGGTCAGCTCCTCCAGCCGCATCCGGATGGACAGTTCGTCGAAGGCGGTGATCTCGGCGAAGAACTCGCAGTCGACCTTCAGCGTGAACAGTTTCAGGTCCGCGCGCACCTCCTCCAGCACGGCCGGAGCCTTCTCCTTGAGGAACATCTCCCGGCAACGGCCCTGCCAGCGCAGGTAGTTGACGTAGTAGACGTTCCCGACGAGGTTGGTCTCCTCGAAGCCCACGGTGTGGCGGATCTCGTAGTAGCCCGACATGTCAGTCCTCATCTCCCTCGAGTACGGCGAACACCACGGGATCGGGTCGGTCGTCGACCGTGGTCGCCCAGGTCGCGATCCGCGCCCGGCCGCCGGAGAGCAGCACCCAGCCGTCGTCGTGTACCCCGTGCACGGTCAGTGCCTGCGTCATCAGGCCGGTCTTGCGGATGCACTCGATCGCGCTCCAGATCCGGGTTCCGGCCACGGTCACCGATTCGCCGGTGTCGGCTACGAGCAGGTCGCGCACGGCGAGCAGGTCCGCGCCGAGCAGTCCCGCCCAGTCCTCCTCCGTCCGTTCCACCGCCGTCTCCGCATCGCAGGCCAGTGCCCCGGCACCGGCGACGACGAGGGTGAGGCCCGCGGTGTGCGAGGCGGACACCTCGGCGCCGCCGATCTCCGGCTTGCCGTCCGCCCGGTAACGCACCAGCACCGGCCGGTCCAGTGCGCGGCTCGCGGCGAGCCGCGTCTGGGCGCGGCGCTGCGCCGTGGTCGCGACCTCCACACCGGCCGGGTCGGGTTCCACCACCACGGCACGGTTTCCGCCGAGTACCCGCTCGAGCGCACGTTCCAGGTAGGAGCCGAGCATCGAGGGCACCCATGGGCCCGCGCCGCGCCGGGTACGGACCGCTCGCAGGGCGAGACCCTCCCAGCGCTCGACCATCGCGCCGTCCGGATCGCGGATCTCCAGGTCGTAGACGTAGCTGTCCCCGTCCTGCGACCGTTCCCGCGCGTCGAGCACCACGTACTCCGCGGCGCCCGAGGGCGAGTCGGACAGGTACAGCCGCTCGATCCCCTGTGGCAGCAGGATCGCGTCCGGGACACAGCACTGGATCGCGTGCATCATCGTGTCCCGCGTTCCCGGGTCGGCCAGAATCCGTTGCTGCGGAAGGAAAGGTGCGAACCAGGTCGAGTCCGAACCGGCGGCGACCTCGGCGACGGCGTGCCGGGCGGAGGCCCGCCGGTAACCGGTGAGCTGCTGGAACCGCTTGCCCTGGAACAGAACGCTGCCGTACAACTCGGTGACCGGGTCGACCGGCACCACGGGAATCTCCGGGGCGGCTGGGACGCTGCCACCGGGAACGGCGCCGCGCGGGAACCGCAGCCTGGCCCGGAAGTGGTCGGCACTGAAGGCCGTCTCCCCGCTGCGCAGCACCACGTCCACCGTCCCGGTGTCCCGGGCGAGCGCGGCCAGCCGGATCGTCGTGGATCCGCCCGGCGAGACGACGATCGGCCGCAGGAACTCGACGTTCTCCAGCAGCGGCACCCCGTCCTGCCCGGTGACCGCGGCGGCGACCTGCGTCATCGCCTCCATGCCCATCACCGCGGGGAAGAGCAGGTCGCCGTCGAGCAGGTGGTCGCCGAGGTACGGGTCACTGCCCGCGGACAGGTCGGCCTCGGTGACCAGTTCGATGCCCGGGTAGTGCACGACGGCCCGGTCGACGAAACGGGTGAGCGGCAGTTCCCTTCGCTGCACCGGCAGGGTGGCCAGCCCGGCCGTGCGGCCGCAGACGACGAGTACCGGTGGCGCGGCCGGATCGGCGAGCACCTGACGCAGTACGTCGATGCCGTCCTCGGTGGGGATTGGCGTGATGCCGTCGCGCATCAGTGCCCCGACCACGCCGAGGCGTTCGCCCATGCCCGCGCCGGACCAGACGGACCATTCCAGGGCGAGCACCCGCGCCTGCGGGTTGCGGGCACCGAACCGCAGCGTCTCCTCGGTCATCCAGTCGTTGGCGGTGGCGTAGTGCGCCTCGCCGCGCAGGCCGGCGCGGCCGATGATGCTGCCGAAGGTGACCAGTAGCTTGACCCGGCTCTCGTCGACGGCGCCGAGCACGGCCCGCAGGCCGGTGATCTTCGGCGCCACGGTCTGCCGGAACGCGTCCTCGGTGAGGCTGAACAGGGCGGCCGGCTCGTTGCGTCCCGCGCCGTGCAGCACCGCGGTCACCGGGCCGAGTGCGGCCTGGAACCGTTCCACGGCGGCGCGGACCTGCTCGGCGGAGGTGACGTCGGCACGCTCGTACCGGTAGGTCACCCCGGACGCGTCCATCCGGGCCAGGTTCTCCGCGAGTTCGGTGTCCTCGGCGGGATCGCTGCGGCCGAGCAGAGCGAGCGAGGCGTGCGAGTCACGTGCCATCGCCAGCGCGCTCTCGGCGGTGATGCCCTTGCCACCGCCGGTCACCAGCAGGACGTCCTCGCGGCCCAGCGGTACCGGTCCGTGCTCGCCCGAGGCCGCGGGGACCGGGCGCAGCGCCGGCACCGTCCGGGTGCCTGCGGCGTCGTAGCGCACCTCGGCGAAGTCGGTGGTCGCGGCGGTCTCGATGACGACCCTGGCCACCGCCTGATCGATTGCCTCCTCGTCGTCGGGGGTGACGTCGGCGAGATCGACGATGGTGGTCCGCGCCGACGGGTCCTCCAGGCGCAGGGTCTTCGCCAGCCCGGAGGCACCGAGCCCGTGCTGGACGACGACGAAGCGGGTGCCGTTCGGCGCGGCCATGACGGCCCGTCCCGCGTCGAGGAACAGGCCGAAGTGGGTCTCGTCGCAGTCCGCGGGCAGGCACAGCAGGACGCCGTCACCGACGCCCGCCCTGGACAGCCCGAGCTGGAGCCGGTCGGCCAGCGGGTGGCCTCCCGGGGCGTACACCGCCCACTGGCTGGTCGAGTCGCCGCGCCCGGTGTCGACGATGGGCCGCTCCGCGGGCAGGTACTGAACCGCGAACGGGCGCACCCAGGGCGCGACGCCCTGGACCTCGCCGTCGGCGGTGTTGTCCGCGGGCTGCGCGGTCTCCGCCAGCTCGTCGATCATCTCGGCCAGGTCGCCGAGGCAGACGGTGGCGAAGTTGGGCATCCCCTCCAGCGCGGGGCGTCCCAGGGCGCGGGTGACGTCGTTGACGATCTGGCCCACGGTGATGGAGCTCAGGTGCAGGTCGTCGAGCGGGTGCGTGTCCGGGGTGACGGTCTCCAGCGGCAGTTCGACACGCTCGGCCGCGAGCGCGCGCAGCAGTTCGAACGTCGTGCCGCCACTGTCGGCGCCGTCCCCCTGGCCCTCCCCCGTGACCTCCGCAGGGGGTGCCGCGACCGCGGGGTGGCGAGGGGATGCGCCCCCCGCGGTCGCGGCGATACCGCCGTCGACGCCGTACCGGGCCAGGTCGGCGTCGATGGCGGGAGCCGCCTCACACGGGCTCTCCAGGAAGGTCATCTCACCGTCGACGGCGAGCGGGCGCACGGCCCGGCCGGCGAACAGCGGGGCGACGTCCACCGGGGCACCGAGCACGAAGGCCGCACCGACCACGCGCAGCAGCGCGCCGAGGGAACCGCTGTCGGTGTCGACGGAGAGCACGGGGGTGGTGGGGGCGATCTCGCCGAGGAGGCCGGCCAGCACGCGGCCGGGGCCGACCTCGACGGCGAGGTCGCAGCGTTCCGCGACCTTGGCGGCGGCCTCGCGGAAACGCACCGGGAGCACGACCTGGTCGCGCAGCAGCGTCCGCAGGTCCTCGGCGCCGTGCAGCACGTCGCCGGTGACCGTGGAGACCACCGGCCGGGTGAGCCGGGCGAAGTCGAACTCGCCGAGCCGTTCGGTCATCGCCTCGGCCGCGGGCTCGACCGAGGGCGAGTGGAAGGCGTGCGAGACGTTCAGCCGGGTGGCCGTGACGCCCTGGGCCCGGGACCGTTCGCAGACCCGGTCCACCGCGTCCGCTGGCCCGGAGATCACCGTCTGGCCCGGGGCGTTGTATCCGGCGATCACCACGTCCTCGCCCGCGGCGAGCTGTTCCACGCGGTTCGGGTCGGCGGCGAGTCCGGCCATCGCCCCGCCGCCGTCGCTCGCGGTGGCCATCACGGTGCCGCGGACGGCGGCCAGCCGCAGGAGCTCGGCCTCGTCCAGCGCCCCGCCCCAGTGCAGGGCGGTCAGTTCGCCCAGGCTGTGCCCGACGGCGGTGTCCGCGTCGATACCGAGGTCCCGCAGCACCCGCAGGGCGGCCAGTGACCCGGTGACGATGCGCGGCTGCGCGACCTCGGTGGCGACCTGGTCGCCGCCCGCCGGCAGTCCGGCCGTGTCGAAGACGTCCTCGGCGGTGGCGAAGCGGCGGCGCAGCGCACCCGCGGCGCCGCGCCCGGAACCCTGGCCGGGGAACAGGAATGCTATTCGCGGGGCCGCACCGCGGTGGTCGAGGAAGATGCCCTCGGTGGCCGCGAACACGGAGTCCTGCCCTCCGTCGACGAGTTCGAGCAGCCGGGCCAGTTTGCGGGCCGCCTCGTCCGGGTCCGCGGCGACGACAGCGGCCCGCGCCTGCCCACCGGTGCGTTCCCCGGCGAGGGTCGCGGCGAGGTCGGTGAGCTCGGCCGTCGACAGCGTCGGCGTGACCGCGGCGAGCCGCGCGATCCGGACCCGCAGTGCCGCCGGATCGGCGGCGTCGACGACCAGGAGCTCGGCGTCCTGCCTGCCGGAGACGAGCGCGCGGGTGCGTTCGTCCAGTTCGGTGCGGCGTTCGACGTCGGGGGCCTGCTCGACGGCGATGTGCGAGTTGATGCCGCCGAAACCCATCGCCGACACCCCGGCCCGGACCTGCTGGCCTGCTGGCCAGAGCTCCGCCTCGCCGGGCACGTACAGCGCCGCGGATTCCCCGGTGAGCAGCGGATGCGGGTCCCGATGCCCGGTGCCGGGCGGGATCACCTGGTGGTGCACGGCGAGGGCCGCCTTGATCAACCCGGCGACCCCCGCCGCTGCCTTGGTGTGCCCGAAGTTGCCCTTGATGGTGCTCAGCGCGGCGGGTCCGGCGGTGGCGTCCGCCGATCGGCGCGCGGTGGACAGCGCCTCGATCTCCGTGGCGTCGCCGAGCGCCGTGCCGGTGCCGTGCCCCTCGAAGTAGGACACGGTCTCCACGCCGTAACCCGCACGTCCGTACGCGCGCCGCAGGGCGAGCCGGTGCCCGCCCGCCTCCGGCCGGGTGATGCCGCCCTTGCCGTCGGAGGACACGCCCCAGCCGGTGATCGAGGCGTAGATACGGGCGCCCCTGGCCACCGCGTCGCTCTCGCGCATCAGCACGATCACGCCGGACCCCTCGCCGGGCCAGAAACCGTTGGAGTCCTTGTCGTAGACCTTCATCTCGCCGGTCGCCAGCGCCCCGGTCTTCGCGAAACCGATGACCTCGAAGGGGTCGATGGAGAGGTCGACGCCACCGGCGATGGCGACGTCGAGGTCACCCTCGGCGAGCGCGTTGGCCGCGGTGACGACCGAGAGCAGCGAGGACGAGCAGGCGCCGTCGACGGTGTAGCCACCACCGGCGAGGTCGAAGTAGTTGCAGATCCGGCCGGCGATCGTGTTGGCCAGGCCGCCGGCGAGGGTGTCCTCGTTGATCTCCGGGAACGGCGCCTTGTACTGGGTCTCCAGTTCGGCGAGGAACCCTGCCGTCTCCTCCTCGCCCCAGCCCTTGCCCGTCAAGGCGGCGGCGACGGTGCGGCGCACGTACGGCCAGCGCAGGCGCAGCACGTTGGCGCGGGAGAACTCCCCGGTGAGGCTGTTGCCGAGAACCACGCCCGTGGTCTCCCTCGGCAGGCCCTCGCCCTCGGCGAAGCCGGCGTCGGCGAGGGCGCGGGTGGCCACGTCGAGCGCCAGCCAGTGGGTCATGTCGGTCGAGCGGAACGTGCTGCCGGCGACCTTGTACTTGACCCGGTCGAACTCGAAGTCCCGCAGCACGGCCGCCTTGGCCGAGTAGAAGCGGTCCGGCGCCTTGGGGTCCGCCGAGAAGTAGTCCTCGCGGTTCATCCGGACGTCGGGGAGCTGCCGGAAGGCGCGGCGGCCAGCGAGCACGTTGTCCCAGAGCTCGTCCGGTGATCCGGCGTCCGGGTAGCTGAGCCCGATACCGACGATCGCGATCCGCTCGTTGTTCACATCGACCACCACAATCCACGGATAGACACTGGACCAGACTCGTTCGCGATCACGTTTTCCCCATTCCGGCGAATTCCCGGCAGTGACGGGACGCTTCCCGCCGTACCGGATTCGGCGGCAGTTTCCGATTTCTCGGTAACGTCGAGGTCGCTCATGGCTGCCTTCCATCTGCAGGCCGATCACCGATCGGCCGTTGGTCCGATGGGCCGACGACTGTGGACATCGCTGGTGAACTGGGAAAGTGGCGTTCTCCGCGGCCGACTCCAGCTTGCCCCCGTGGCGTACCTGTGTCTTCTTCCATCATGCCTGCCGGATCGGGGCTCACCCGGGCAACGGTCGCGGGGCGGTACCCGAGGTCGGAAGACGACGGGCCGGAGGAGAAACCGGCCATTGTTCGAGCGATTCTCCGATGCACGCCGGAAAAGAAGGGAACACCTCGAATCGGGCGCGGTGATATTCGCCCGCGGCAACGGAAACAGGAAATCCGGCCGTGCCGGGATCAGCCCGCCCGGCGCGCGGGAGCGTCGGCCACCGGGCGGAACGAGGGCAGCGCCGTGAGCACGGGCGGGTCGACGGTGCGCATCGGGCGCAGCCGCACGTCGGCGATGCGCGCGGCCAGTCCGTCCTGGATGCCGACCGGACCGTGCAGGCCGATGTGGCGCGCCGGAGCGTCGGCGTCCGCCGGCCGCGGAGGGCCGGAACAGGCGGCCACGTACCAGGTTCCGGGAGGAACGTCCTGCAGGCTGTACTGGCCGGGCCGTTCCAGCACCGTGCGGCGGACCGGAGAGCCATGCAGCATCGGCGTGCCGAACAGGCCCACGAAGATCCGTTCGACGGACTCCCCGGAGGGCACGACGACCTGGCCGCGCACCACCGTCGCCGCCCGTCGCGGTTCCGTCCCGCCGTGCTCGTCCGGGGCGGCACCCTCGCGGCGGCGATAGGTACTCGGTGATACGCCCACGCCGTTGTGGAAGCGGGAGCTGAACGTGCCGACGCTGTTGTAGCCCACCTGGTGACTGATGTCGACGATGCTCAGCGAGGTCGAGGTGAGCAGCCGTTTCGCCTCCTCGATGCGCATCGCCGACAGGTATCTGCCCGGGGAGATACCGGTGACCTGCCGGAAGACTCGGGAGAAGTGGAACTTACTGAACATCGCCGACTGGGCGAGATCGTCCATGGTTATCTTGTCGGCCAGTGACAGGCGCATGGTGCCGATCGACCGCTCGACGGCCCGTACGAGCATCGTGTCCATCGCCCATTCCTTTCGCCGGAAGAGCGTCGTGATCGAGACGCGCCTGCCGATGGAATTTGTTTCCCCGCATTCTCATTCGCGAGCGGGAAGGGGCGTAAGTGCCGCCGTCACCGATTGACGTGAACATTCTCCGGTGCACCGTATGAAAAACTCATACGCGCACCGTGCGCATCTCCGGCGGACCCGGTCGTCCACCAGGTTCTCCTTGGCATGCGGGAAGAAGACGCCGGAGGCGGCCGCGATGGATGCTGACTGCCCGGATGGGTCACGTGCGCGGGACGCGGGCCCGCACCGACTGCGCAGCCGATCTTGGAGGGCACGTGCGGATCCTGTTCACCACCGTGGCGCTGCCCGGCCATCTGTTCCCGCTGGTTCCGCTCGCCTGGGCCTGCCGTGCGCTCGGGCACGAGGTCATGGTCGCCACCACGGACAACTTCCTGGCCGAGGTGGCACGCGCCGGACTGCCCGTCACGTCCTGCGGACCGGAGTCGGGCCTGCGGGACCTGCGATCCGCCGCCGCGGTCGCCCTCGACGGTGACCGTCACCCCGCTCTGTCCATGTCGGATCAGCGATACGCGCACGGACTCGCCTTCGCCCGGATCGCCCGGCGGAGCCTCGACGGTCTGCGCGCGCTGACCGGGACCTGGCGGCCGGACGTCGTCGTCAGTGAACGTGCCGAGCTGGCGGGGCCGATCGCGGCCGCGGCCCTCGGCGTGCCGTCCGCCGAACTGCACTGGGGTGCGGCGCCGCTGCCCGAGTACCGCTCGGCGGCGGCGGCCGAGCTGGCTGGAGAACTCGGCGATCTGGGACTCGACGACCTGCCGGACCCGGGACTGCTGCTCAACCCGTGGCCGCCGAGCGTGCGCGGTACCTATGCCGACCGGCACTACACGCTGCGCGCCGTCCCGTACAACGGCGAGGCCCGTGTCCCGGCGTGGATGCTGTCGGCGGCGGACCGGCCCCGGGTGTGCCTGACCCTGGGCACGGTGCTGCCCCGGCTCGGCAGGCACGGCGGCGCCGAGTTCCTGCTGCCGCTGCTGGACCGGCTTGCCGGGCTCGGCCTGGAGATCGTGATCGCCGTCGACGACGAGATCGCCGCGACCTGGCCCCGGCTGCCGGACGCGGTTCGCTTCGCAGGAAGGCTGCCGATGTCGCACGCGCTGAGCACGTGCGCGCTCTCGATCAACCACGGTGGGCAGGGCACCGCGCTCACCTCGCTCGCCGCGGGCACGCCGCAGCTCCTGCTCCCCCGGTTCGACGACCAGTTCGACAACGCCGACGCCGTGGTGAAGTCCGGTGCCGGGCTGCGGCTGCTGCCCGAGGAGATCACCGCGACCATCGTGGCGCGGCGGTGCGCGGAACTGCTGGAGGACGAGGCGTATCGCACGGCCGCGCGCGGCATCGCCGCCGAGATCGCCGCACAGCCCTCTCCGGTCGTCGCCTGCCGGCGGCTCGAAACCCTCGTCGCCTGACTCTCCACCCGGCCCATCACCCCCGGCAACCACTCGAACGGCCTACCCAGACCGCAATACGTCGACGAATTGCGGCCTGTCGCGGCGCAATATGTCGACGTATTGCGGTCTGCGGGTTCGGGTTACTTGCGGACGCCGACGTACATACCAGGCGCGTTGTGCCTACCGTCGGCGAGCCGCAACGGCTCCTCGATGAACTCGACCGTGCAGTCGGCCTGTTCGAAGGCGGCCACGTACTCGTCCGGGGTGAACAGACTGGTGACGAGAACGTCGGTGAACTCGGTGATCCCACCTGCCTCCGCCACCACGAACTTGATCTCCATCCGGGTGGTGAGGCCCTGCCGGACCGAACGGGTGATCCGGGAGACGACCCGGCCGTCCTCCTTCAGCATGTGCCCGCCGACGTAGCCGTCGATGAAGTTGTGCGGGAACCACCACGGTTCGACGACCAGCACCCCGCCGGGCTCCACGTGCGCGGCCATCCGGGAGACGGCCAGGTCGAGATCCGTGCTGGAACCCATGCAGGCCACCGCGTTGCCGATGCAGACCAGCGCGTCGAAGGTCCGGCCGAGGTCGAAGTCCCGCATGTCACCGGGACGCACCGGAACCGACGGCAGGCGCCGCTGCGCCACCGCACGCATCGCCGGGGCGATCTCCACCCCCTCGACGTGGTCGAACAGGTCCGCGAACCGCTCCAGGTGCGCGCCCGTGCCGCACGCGAGGTCCACCAGCGTCCTCGCACCGGGCCTGCGCGCGGTGATCATCGAGGCGATGTCCTCGGCCTCCGCGCCGAAATCCTTGCCGCGGCCGCGGAAGACGAGGTCGTACAGCTCGGCGTGGTCATGCCCGTACTCCATGGGATCTCCTCGTGGTGCTTCGGCGTCAGCCCCTGGCCGGGGCCGAGCTCTGGGCGGTACGTGACGTCACGGACTTCTCCAGCGCGGCGGCGACGAACGCGACGTCGTCGTCGGTGAGCGCCTGGTGCATCGGCAGCAGCAGCGTCCTGGCCGCCGCCCGCTCGGCGCCCGGCAGCCTGGCGCTCGACCCGTACGCCACGACCTGGTGCAGCAACGGGTAGCGGAACGTCGTGTAGATGCCGCGGTCGAACATGTCCCTGGCGACCAGGTCGCGGATCGCAGGGTCGAGCTGCACCCAGTACATGTAGTGGGAGCTCTCGTGTCCCGCGGGCAGCGGCGGCGGTGTGCCGATCCCGGCGACGGTGCCGAGCGCCTCCTCGTACAGTTCGGCGATCCGGGCGCGGCGGCGGAGGAAGTCGCCGAGCCTGCCGAGCTGCACCACCCCGACGGCGGCCTGCATGTCGTTCATGATCGACCGCCGGGAGAACGAGTTCACCTCGAACTCCCACCACCGCGTGTGCGCCTTGAACGCCTCGGAGTACCCGCTCGTCTGCTCCATGCCGAAGTACGCGAGCTGCACCGCTCGCGCGGCCAGTTCGGGATCGCGGGCGTACAGGATTCCACCGTCCACGGCGACCGCGATCTTGCCCCAGTCGAAGCTCCACAGTCCGATGTCGCCGAACGTTCCGCACGCTCGGCCGTCCACACTGGACGCTTGCGCGTTCGCGGCGTCCTCGACCAGCCAGACGCCGCGGTCACGGCACAGCTCGGCGATCCCGGCGATCTGCCCGGGCCTGCCGCCGTAGTGCAGGGGCAGCACGGCTTTCGTCGACGGCGTCAGGCAGGCCTCGACGTCGGCGACCGTGGGATTGAGGGTCCGCGGGTCGACATCGCAGAACACCGGCCGCGCTCCACGGGCGGCGACGGCGTTCGCGGCGCCGACGAAGCTCACCGAGGGCAGCACGACCTCGTCGCCGGGGCCGAGTCCGATCAGTTCCATCGCCAGGAACGTCGCCTCGGTGCAGGAGTTGCTCGACGTCACCTGTTTCCGGTCCACGCCCAGGTGCTCGGCGAACGTCCGCTCGAAGGCGTCCACTTTGCTGCCCCTGCCCACCCAGGAGGTCTGGAACACCTCCTGGACGGCGGCCAGTTCCTCGTCCCCGAGACTCGGCTGGAATACGTTGATCACGTCAGCCTCCCGGCCGTGAAGGGGTTCGGCGGTGCCGGCGCGTGCCGGGTCTCAGGCGGCGGCATCGTTCACCGTTTCCGCGGTCACCACGGCAGGCAGCGGGATCGGCACGATGAAACCGCCGCCCGCGCGCAGGAACTCGCTCTCCTTAGCGAGGATCTCCTCGGCGTAGTTCCACGCCAGCAACAGGTAGTAGTCCGGCGGGTCCCGGCGCGCGTCGGCGGGCGAGAGCACCGGAATGTGCGTACCGGGGGTCACCGTGCCCTGCTTGCGTACGGTCGTGTCGGTGCAGAAGTCGATGTCGGCGGCGGTGAGGCCGCAGAACTGCAGCAGTGCGCAGCCCTTGGAAGGCGCGCCGTAACCCGCCACCCGCTTTCCCTCGCCGACGAGTTCCCGGACGGTGGAACGGATCCGGCCGATCGCCCGCTCGGTGCGCTCGGCGAACGCGAGGTACGGCGCGTCGGTGCCGATACCCCGCGTGGTCTCCAGCGCACGCAGTTCCGCCACCGACGGCCGGACCCCGTGCGGGGAGGACTCCGGGGTGGCGAAGACGATGATCGAGCCACCGTGCACCGGCGCGCGTTCCACGTCGATGACCCGCAGTCCCTTGCGGGCGAACAGGGTGGTCAGAGTGGACAGCGAGTAGTACGACAGGTGCTCGTGGAAGATCGTGTCGAACTGGTTGTCGTCGAGCAGGTCGAGCAGGTACGGCACCTCGATGGCCAGCACGCCGTCCGGGGCGATCACCGCGTTGACGCCGTCGAGCACCCCCTGTACGTCGTCGATGTGCGCGAAACACTGCCGCCCCAACACGAACTTCGCCCGCCCGTGTTCCTCCTCGATGCGCAGGGCCACCTCGGCACCGAAGAACGTGGCGAAGGTCGGGACGCCGTTGCGGTTCGCGACCTCCGCCAGGTTCCTCGCCGGGTCGACGCCCACGGCGCGCATTCCGGCCTCCTGGAAGATCCCGAGCTGTGTACCGATGTTGCTGCCCAGTTCGACGACCAGGTCACCCGGAGCCATCCCGGACCGTTCCGCGGCGACCTCGGCGACGTGTCGCATGTGGCCGGTGATCTGCGCCGAGTCGGAGGTGAGGTAGACGTAGTGCCCGAACAGCACCTCGGGGTCGATGACGTGCCGGATCGACATGAGCCGGCACCGGCGGCACACGATGACGTCGAGCGGGTAGGCGGTCTCCTCGTAGGAGTCCGCGGGCGGCTGGAAGCCGTTGGCGAGCGGATGCGACCCGAACGAGATGACCTCGATCCAGTCGTCCGCGTCGCAGACCCGGCAGTGGTCGACCCGCCGGACGATGTCGTTCATGACGCCTCCTTGCATTCACGAAAGGGACGGAGCACGAGAGATACGGAGCACTTCAGGAGCGGAACGGGGTACCACGGGAAGGAACGGGGCGGTCTCACGCGGCCTCGGCGACGGCGGCCGGGGAACTCAGCGGTTCCCACCACGCGCGGTTGGCGCGGTACCAGTCGACCGTCGCGGCGAGCCCGTCCTCCAGCCGGACCCGTGGTGTGTAGCCGAGTTCCGCACGGATCTTGGTGATGTCGAGCGAGTAGCGGCGGTCGTGGCCGAGCCGGTCCGGTACGTGGTCGACCACGCTCCAATCCGCCCCGCAGGCGTCCAGGAGGCGGCCGGTGAGCTCGTTGTTGGTCAGCTCGGTGCCGCCACCGATGTGGTAGACCTCGCCGGCCCGCCCGCCGTCGAGCACGAGCTGGATCGCGCGGCAGTGATCGGAGACGTGCAGCCAGTCGCGCACGTTGCGCCCGTCGCCGTACAGCGGCACCCGCCGGCCGTCGAGCAGGTTCGTCACGAACAACGGGATGACCTTCTCCGGGTACTGGTAGTGACCGTAGTTGTTGGTACAGCGGGTGATCACCACGTCCAGGCCGCGGGTGCGGTGGAAAGCCTGCACGATCAGGTCGGATCCCGCCTTCGCCGCCGCGTAGGGCACGTTGGGGTCCAGTGGTGTCTCCTCGGTCCACGAACCCGTGTCGATGGAGCCGTAGACCTCGTCGGTGGAGACGTGCACGAAGCGGCCCACCCGGTGCCGGTCCGCGGCCTCCAGCAGAACCTGGGTGCCCACCACGTTCGTCTTCACGAACTGCGCGGCACTCACGATCGATCTGTCCACATGGGTCTCGGCGGCGAAGTGCACGATCACGTCGTGCCCGGCGACGACCTCGTCCACCAGGTGCGGGTCGCAGGTGTCGCCCCGCACGAACCGGAAACCCGGATGGTCCGCGACCGGTGCCAGGTTCATCGGGTTGCCGGAGTAGGTCAGTTTGTCGAGCACCGTGACGCTCGCGCCGGACGCCCCGGGCAGCCGCCCTTCCAGCGTCGCCCGGACGAACTCCGAACCGATGAACCCGGCGCCGCCGGTCACCAGAACCCTCATCTGCTTCTCCTTCCACGACCCCGGTCCCATCCCCGGCGCACGACCGGGGCGGCTGGGTCATCGGTGACGGTCGCGGTGCAGCTCCGTCAGGGTTTCCAGTTCGCCGACGATGTCCGCGGGGCTCGGTGTCGCCGCCCATTCCCGCCGGATCGCGGCGGCGCCCTCGCGGAACGAGGGCTCACCGAGCACTCGGACGATCTGCTCACGGATGTGTTTCACCGGCTGCGTCTGGTGGTCGAGCCGTACCCCGGCCCCGCGGCGGACGACCATCCGCGAGGTCTCCGTGGCCGTCACCTGTTTCTGGCAGTCGAAGTTCCAGTCGATTCCGTCTCCGCGCACCGTTCCGTAGCAGTGCACGGCCTCGTCGGTGTCGCAGACGAGCTGGGGCACGCCCATCGCGGAGGCGGCGCCGAAGGTGCCGATAGATCCGTGGTGGATCAGGGCCGAGCAGGTCGGCAGCAACTGCGTGAGCGGGATGTAGTCGACGGCGCGCACGTTCGGCGGCAGCGCGCCCTCGACATCCATCAGCTGATTGGCGTTCAGGGTGGCGACGACCTCGATGTCCAGGTCTGCCACCGCCTCGATCAGGGTGGCGGTGCGGCCCCAGTCGCCGGTGAGGAAGTTGCGGGCCGAGACCCCGAGTGAGACGGCGACGCGCGGAATGTCCGGCGTGCCGTGCAGCCACTCGGGAATCTCCCCGGATCCGTTGTATGGCACGTATCGCACGTCGACGGTCGGCAGGCCGCCGGTGAGCCGCAGGTCCGCCGGGAACGGATCGATGGTCCACTGGCCGAGCAGCAGTTCGGTGTCGACGTCCAGTCCGTACCGTTCGGCGAGGGGGCGCACGGTCCGCGTCAGTGGGTCCTCCGGCAGCGCGGCGAGCACGTCCGCGGGCGCCGCCGCGAGGCGTTCGTGCACCCAGCCCGAGTAGTCGGGTGCGTTCAGCGCCCTGGCGTGCGCCGCCCCGCACGCCCGCGCCGCTACGGCACCGCTGGGCAACCACGGGTCCCAGACGACCAGGTCGGGTCGCCAGCGCCGGGCGAAGTCGATGAGCGCGTCGATGTCCTGCCGTGGTTTGGGCGGGTGGAAGTCCCTGGCGGCGAGCACCTGGAAACAGTGGAACATCTCCCAGGTGGCGAGTTCGTCCCTGCCGAATCCCAGCGCCCGGGAGAAGACGCCGGTCTCGGCGGCCGTCGGGAGCAGTGATTCGAACTCCGGGTAGCCGCGGTCGTGCACCGCCAGGAGTTCGGGCTCGCCACAGGACACGCCGCTGAGCCCGGCGGCCCGTACCGACCGCTGGAAATCCGGGTCCGCGATGCCGGTGCCGATTCCGGCCGGTGCGGCGACGCAGACCTCGTGACCCGCCGCCTGCAGTGCCCAGGCATAGGGCACGAGCGGCAGGAAGTGCGCGGGGGCGGGGAAAACGGTGAACAGGACCCGCATGGACGCTCCTTCCGCGTCTCGTCGCACTCCGCGCCTCGCGGGGATCCGCCGGGACGTGACGTCTGGTTGTCGTTCGCCGGGATGGCCGGGTGGCCGCGACCGCGCCGGCCCCGGCACCACCGCCGTCCATGCTCGGCTCCCGGTCGCCGGGGCACATCTCCCAGCGTGCGAGGCTCCGCACACCAGCACGTTCGCGGACGGGGCACGGCGCACGCGGGGAGACGAGCGGCCCGGCGAATCCGTGCGAACGTCGCGCGGGGAAACACTTTCCGCCTTCCGGCGGGGACGCAGACGCCCGCGACGAGAGACGGGGACGCCGTGAGGTACCACCACCTGCCGAGCTTCACCGGTGCCGACGCGCTGCGGGTCGCCGAACGGGACGAGCCCGCACCCGGCCCGGGGCAGATCCTGGTGCGGATGCGCGCCTGGTCGGTCAACCACCGCGATCTGCTGATCGCGAGCGGCCGCTACGGGCGCGGCATGCGGGCGAACGTGGTCCCGCTGTCCGACGGCGCGGGCGAGGTCGTCGCGACGGGGCAGGGGACGACCCGGTGGACCACCGGTGACCGGGTGCTGAGCGTGTTCATGCCGAACTGGCAGAGCGGCCCGATCGACGAGCGCAGCGCCGCGGGAGCGCTCGGCGGGCCGGTCGACGGGGTGCTCGCGGAGTACGTCGTGTTCGACGAGGACGCCGTCGTATCCGCGCCCGCCCACCTGGACATGCCCGAAGCGGCGACCCTTCCCTGTGCGGCGGTGACGGCCTGGCACGCGCTGGTGACTCACGGCGGACTGGCGCCCGGGCAGCAGGTGCTGGCCCTCGGCAGCGGTGGGGTGTCGGTGTTCGCGGTGCAGCTCGCGGTGGCGGGCGGGGCGCGGGTGACGGTCACCTCCGGCGACGACCGGAAACTGGAGCGGCTGTGCGGGCTCGGCGCGGCCGACGGCGTCAACTACCGCCGCGTGCCGGAATGGGGCCGGACCATCCACGGCAGGAGTGGCGGGGTGGACCACGTGCTCGAGGTGGGTGGCGCCGGAACCCTGCGGCAGTCGCTGGCCGCCGTGCGCACCGGTGGCCGGGTCAGTGTGATCGGAGTGCTGGCCGACGGGGCGGGCATCAGCGTGCCGCACCTGTTGTGGAAGGCGGTCACCGTGCAGGGCCTGTCGGTGGGCAGCAGGGCGGTGTTCGAGGAGCTGAACCGCGCGATCGTGCGGCACGCGATCCACCCCATCGTCGACCGGGTGTTCCCGTTCGGGGAGGCGGCCGAGGCGTACCGGCATCTGGGCACCGGCAAGCATTTCGGCAAGGTCGTGATCGTCGCGGACTGAGTGCCACGACGAGGGTCAGGGCAGGTCGCCGCCGACGCCGTCGCGGTCGTCCCGGTCGGCCATCTCCAGCATCGGTTCCAGGGAGCAGCGGTGTGAGTCCAGCCCGGCGTGCGGATCGCCGACGGTGCGGAACCTGGCCGGCATGGATCCGAGATGGAAGTCGCGCGGATCCGCCTCGGCCAGTTCCGCCCAGTGGACCGGTGCCGACACCGTGGCCGCCGGCGTCGCCCGCACCGAGTACGCCGATGCGATCGTGCCCACGGACTGGTTGTAGTCGATGAACACGTGCCGGCCGCGGTCGCGCCGAAGCCAGGCGATCGTGGTGAGACGCGGCAACCTACGCTGGAGCTCCCGGCTGATCGCGATGGCCGCGCGCCGGACCTCACCGAGCGGCCGCCTTGGCTCGATCGGCACCAGCACGTGCACGCCCCGCCCGCCGGAGGTCTTCGGGAAGCCCGTCGCACCCAGCTCGCCGAGCAGCGAACATAGTTCGCCGGCGATCCGCACCACGTCGCCGAAGCTGCTGCCCGGTTGCGGGTCGAGGTCGATGTGCAACCGGTCCGGGTGGTTCAGGTCGGTTGCCCGCACCGGGTACGCGTGGAAGGCGAGCGTGCCCAGGTTGGCCGCCCAGCCGATCACCGCGGGCTCGGTGGGACGGACCTGGTCGGCCGTGCGGCCCGCCCCCGCGGGAACCCGTACCGTGGACACCCACGGCGGAGCGTTGGCGGGGACCCGCTTCTGAAAGAACGCCGATCCGGACGCACCCCGCCACACGTCGTCCCCGGCCCCGGGCCGCACCCCGCCCGGCCACCGTTCCAGGGTGGTCGGGCGGTCGCCGGTCGCTTCGAGTACCCCCGGTGCCACGGTCAGGAAGTACTCCACGACGTCGAGCTTTCGCAAACCCCGTTCCGGGAAGTAGAGCTTGTCCGGATTGGACACCCGCAGGGTGCGCGGCCCGTGCGGGCCGGGAACCGTGACCTCCACGTGCGCGGTCACGTTCTCAGCCGGACGCGGGCGCGGCACCGTCGAGGCTCACCGCCGGTAGCGCCTGAGGTGGTCGCCGGTGAGTGATCCCTTGGCCTTGAGCAGGTCCTTCGGCGTACCGGTGAAGACGATCTCGCCACCGTCGTTGCCGCCCTCCGGCCCGAGGTCGACGATCCAGTCGGCCTGCTGCACGACGTCGAGGTTGTGCTCGATCACCACTACGGTGTTTCCCTTGTCCACCAAGGAGTTCAGCAGATCGAGCAGGGTGTCTACATCGGACATGTGCAGTCCGGTCGTCGGTTCGTCCAGGACGTAGACGCTGCCCGATCGGTGCAACTGGGTGGCCAGCTTGATCCGCTGGCGTTCACCACCGGAGAGGGAACTGAGGGACTGGCCGAGGCTGAGGTACCCGAGACCGACGTCCACCAGCGCGGCGAGCTTGGCATTCAGCGCGGGCTCGTCGAAGAACTCGACCGCCTCGTCGGCCGGCATCTCCAGGACGTCGGCGATGGACTTGCCGCGCAGCGTGTGCGCGAGCACCGACTCGTCGAACCGGCGGCCGCCGCAACCCTCGCAGTGGCTGGTCACCGGGTCCATGTAGGCCAGCTCGGTGATGATGACGCCACGCCCCTCGCACTCCGCGCAGGCACCCTTCGAGTTGAAACTGAACAGACCCGCGGCGGCCTTCGTCGCCTTGGCGAAGAGCTGCCGGATCGGGTCCATCAGACCGAGATAGGTGGCCGGGGTGGAGCGGGACGAGGCCGCGATCGGCGACTGGTCGACCACGATCGCCTCGGGCTGTCCGGCCAGGAAGGCGCCGGTGAGCGAGCTCTTGCCTGATCCGGCGACACCGGTGACCACGGTGAGCACCCCGGTGGGGATCTCCACCGACACCTTCTTCAGGTTGTGCCGGGTGGCGTCGCGGACGGCGAGCTTGCCGGAGGGTGCCCGCACGTCCGTCTTGAGTGAGGTTTCACGGCGCAGGGCCCGGCCGGTCAGGGTGTCCGCCTCGAGGAGTTCCGCGTAGCCGCCCTCGAAGACGATCTCACCACCGTGCACACCCGCGTCCGGGCCGACGTCCACCACGTGGTCGGCGATCTGGATGACGTCCGGGTCGTGCTCGACCACCAGCACCGTGTTCCCCTTGTCGCACAGGGATCGCAGGAGATGGTTCAGCCTTCCGACATCGTGCGGGTGCAGGCCGATGCTGGGCTCGTCGAAGATGTAGGTCATGCCGGTGAGGCTGCTACCGAGGTGGCGCACCAGCTTCAGCCGCTGGCCCTCGCCACCGGAGAGCGTGGCGGTCGCCCGGTCGAGACTGAGGTAGCCGAGCCCGATGGCCACGACCCGCTCCAGTGCGGCACGGGCGGCGTCGGCGACGGATTTCACCTGCGGGTCGCCGATCGCCGAGAGAACCCCGACCAGTTCACCGATCTCCATCCGCGACCAGTCGGCGATCGAGTGCTTGCCGATCCGGGTCGCCAGCGCGGCCTCGTTGAGGCGGGCGCCGTCGCAGGACGGGCAGACGCCGTCGGTGACGTACTTCTCCACGGCCTCCCGCTTGCGGTCGCTGAGGGAGCTGAGGTCGCGCTTGAGGTAGAGCCTGCTGAACCGGTCCTCCAGGCCTTCGTAGTTGGTCTGGAAGGAAGTGTTCTTCGTCTTCACCGTCACCTTGTCACCGGTGCCGTGCAGCAGCGCGTCCATGTCCTTCTTGCTGTACTTGGACAACGGTTTCGCGGTGTCGAACTTTCCCGAGTTGGCCCAGATCTGCCAGTCCGGGCTACCCACCTTGTACTCCGGGAACAGCACGGCACCGTCGTCGAGGGACTTCGAGCGGTCCAGCATCAGGTCCAGGTCCAGGCGGACCGCGCGGCCGAGCCCGTCGCAGTCAGGGCACATTCCCTGCGGGTCGTTGAACGAGTAGGCCGAGGGCCTGCCGTCGGTGGGGGTTCCCTTGCGCGCGAACAGGGTCCGGATCATCGGCTGGATGTCGGTGATGGTGCCGACGGTCGAGCGGGCACTGCCGCCGAGGGGTTTCTGGTCGACGATCACCGGGGTGGTCAGGTGCTCGATCTCGTCCGCGTGCGGCCGCTCGTACTTCGGGAGCTGGTTGCGGATGAACCACGGGAACGTCCCGTGCAACTGCCGCTGGGCCTCCACCCCGATGGTGTCGAACACGATCGAAGACTTGCCCGAGCCCGAGACGCCGGTGAACACGGTGATCCGGTTTTTCGGGATGTCCAGCGACACATCCTTGAGATTGTGCACGGACGCCCCGCTCACCCGGATGCTGTCACCCACGTACCCGAGCGCGGGCCCACTCTTCTTCGCCCTCGTGGTGCCGCCCACCGGGATCTCCCCTCGTCGAGTTCCGTACCGAGCGCCAACGCGGTCCGAAATGCCGCGTTCGCGGTCCTCTCGCCGACTATGCCCGGCACGGGCGTCCCGGGTCTTCTTCGACGATGCGCACTCGCCGGTCAGCGGATCCGGCCGGCCAGCACGTCCGCCAGATCCGCAGGCCGGGGACGGTCGAGCTGCGCGTAACCGCAGGAAGCGGGCTCGCGATCCGGACGCCAGCGTGCGAACTGCGCGGGATGCCGGAAGCGGAAGCCCTCCATATAGTCGTAGCGCACCTCCAGCACGCGGTCCGGGCGCAGTGGCACGAACGACAGGTCCCGCGCGGCGTCCCAACGGGTGCCGCCGCGGCCCGAGCCCGCGCGTCCGGCCACCACCTCGGCCACCCACGACCACGGGTGGTCCTCGATACCGGTGACCAGTGGCCGCAGTTCGTCGAAGAGTTCCCTTCGCCGCGCCATCGGGAACGCCGCCGCCACACCCACCGGGACGAGCCCGCCGCGCTGGTCCGTCCAGCCGGTCGTCTCCGCCCAGGCACCCGCGTCGTCGTGCAGGCCGAGCAGCAGCGAGCCGATCAGGCCCGGGCCCGACTTGTGCACTCGGTAGCCCGCGAGTACGCAGTCGGCGGTGCGCACGTGCTTCACCTTCGCCATGGCCCGCCGGTTCGGCAGGTAGGGCAGGTCTGGGTCCTTTGCGATCAGGCCGTCCAGTCCCGCTCCCTCGAACGCCGTGAACCAGCGCGCGGCGACGGCCGGGTCGGTGGTGAGCGGCGTGAGGTGGATCGGGGCCCGCGCGCCCAGCAGGGCCCGCTCCAGCACGCAACGCCTGCGGTGGAACGGATCCGGCGTGTGGTCGGTCTCGCCGAGGGCCAGCATGTCGAAGGCCACGAACCTGGCCGGGCTGCGCTCGGCGAGCGTGGCCACCCGGCTTGCCGCCGGATGCACCCGTTGTTGCAGCGCGAAGAAGTCGAGGCCACCGGATGCCCCCTCGACGACGATCTCCCCGTCGAGGACGCAGCGCGAGGGCAGGTCGTGCCGGAACGCCGCGACCAGATCGGGGAAGTACCGGGTCAGTGACCTGCGGCCGCGGCTGCCGATCTCCACGTCCTCGCCGTCGCGGAAAACGACGGCCCGGAACCCGTCCCACTTCGGCTCGTACGAACAGCCGTCGGGAATCTCCCGGGCCGGTCTCGCCAGCATCGGCGCGACCGGCGGCATGACGGGAAGCTGCATCCCCCCATCGTCGCCGTCCTCTCGCGCCGGCGCACACGCGAGGATGCGGTGTCCGTCGTGGACGGTGGTCACCGTCCACGACGGACACGGGTACTCAGATGAGCTCGGTCCCCGCCGCGGTGACCGCGGCGAGGAACACCCCCCGGGAGATGGCGTCCGCGACGGCCTCGATGTCGTCGGCCATGTAGCGGTCGCGGTCCAGGGTGGGCACCAGGGAGCGCACCGCGTGATAGGTCGCCCTGCCGGACGGGCTCAGGCCCTCGTAGCGGCCGGAAATGTCGACGGCCTGCGCCGCGGCCATGAACTCCACGGCGAGGATCTTCTCGTTGTTCCTCAGGACCCGGCGCGCGTTGCGGGTGGAGATCAGGCCCATGCTCACGACGTCCTGGTTGTCGCCGTTCGACGGCACGCTCTGGGTGCTGGCCGGCCCGATCGTCCGGTTCTCCGCGACCAGGGCCGTCGCCGGGTACTGCGCACCGGCGAACCCACTGTTGAGTCCCGGATCCCCGGTGACCAGGAACTCCGGCAGCCCGTAGTTGAGGTGGCGGTTCAGCACCCGGTTGGTCCGCCGTTCGGACAGCACGCCGAGTTGGGTCAGCGCGATCGTGCAGAAGTCCATGGCGAACGCGATCGGCTGCCCGTGGAAGTTGGCGCCGTGGAAGATCTCCTGCCCCTCGAAGAACAACGGGTTGTCGTTGGCCGAGTTCAGTTCGATCTCCAGCGTGGACACCGCGTGGTGGAGCGTGTCGCGGACGGCGCCGAGGACCTGCGGGATCGCCCGCAGCGAGTACGCCTTCTGCAGGTACACCTTGGTGCGCTGCACGTCGCCGTCACCGGAGTCGTCGGCACCGGCCGCGACCTGGTCGCGCAGGTTCGCGTGCTCGACGGTGAGCGTGCTACCGCTCATCAGAGCCCGCATGTTCGCGGCGGTGTCGATCTGCCCGCGATGCGGCCGGGCGATCTCGTGCCCCTCCGGCAGGAACGGACTCGTCGAACCCTGCAGCGTCTCGATGACCAGCGCGGTGACGATCTCCGCCTGCCGCACCTGATCCAGCGCCCGCGCGGTGACCAGGGACCCGACCCCGGTCATCGCCGAGGTGCCGTTGATCAGCGCCAGGCCCTCCTTGAACCGGAGCTCCAGCGGTTCGATGCCACGCTTGCGCAGCACCTCCCCGGTCGGCACCCGCCTGCCCTCGCGCAGTACGTAGCCCTCGCCGATCAGCGTGCCCGCGATGTGTGAGAGCGGTGCCAGGTCACCACTGGCGCCGAGCGAGCCGATCTCCGGCACGGCGGGCACGATGCCCTCGTTGAGGTAGAGCTCCATCCGGCGCAGCACTTCCGGCCGCACGGCCGAGTAGCCCTTGGCGAGGGCGTTCAGTCGCGCCGCGAGGATCGCGCGGGCCTCGTCCTCGGCGAACAGCGGGCCGACACCTGCGCTGTGGCTGCGGACCAGGTTCGTCTGCAGCTCCACTTCCTTGGACGTGCCGACGAGCATGTAGATCATCTCGCCGTAGCCGGTGGTGACGCCGTAGATCGGGATCTCCTGCCGGACGATGTCCTCGAACATCGTGCGGCTCTTCGCTGCCCTGGCAAGGGCTTCGGGGGTGACGGTGCAGTGCGCGCCGTCCTCGGCTGCCCGGCGCACTCCTGCGATGTCGAGGCTCTCCCCGTCGAATTCGACGGGGGCCGCGGTCTCGGCCAGAGTCAATGTCCTCACCTCATCATGGTTCGGTGTTCACGGGTGGATCGGCGATCAGCGCGGGTGTGCCGGAACGGGCTCCCGGAGGGCAGGGCCGGTCCCGGTGAGGCCCTCGCCCGGTCCGTCGTCCGGTGCCCCGTCCGGGTCCTGCCCTGTTCCCGCGACGGCCGTCTCGGCCACGGCCCGCGCGGCGACCGCTCTCTCGACGACGGCCGACAGGCCCGCGAGGGTCGGGTCGGCCAGGTACCGCGCGGGCGTCACGGTGACGCCGAAGACCGCGCGGACCCGATCGAGCATGTGCAGCAGCGGCAATGGACCGGATCCGAGTCGGGTAGTGGTGTCCTCGGGGGCGATGTCCTCAGGAGCGATGTCCTCGGCTACGGCACCGGCCGGTGCCGCCCAGATCTCGGCGATCGCCGCCTCCACCACGGTTCGTGTCACCGGGCCGGGTAGCCGGGTGGTGCCGAGAGCAGCCAGGCCGATCCGGTCGACCTTGCCCGCCACGGTGCGCGGCAGACGGCCCTCGACCGTACGGAAGATCGCGGGCACGGCCGAACCACCGAGCCGGGCACGCAGGTACGCGCGCCAGGTCTTCGCCCCCGCCACCGGCTCGCCCGTCTCGTCACGGCGGGGGACGACGTGGAACACCAGCCTCGCGGCGAGCCCGTCGCCGTCGGTCACCGGCACCGCAGCGCATTCGAGTACGGACTCGTGGCCGGCGAGCAGCGACTCCACCTCGGCCAGTTCGAGCCGGTTGCCGAGCAACTTGATCTGCAGATCCTTGCGGCCGCGGAACTCCAGCGTTCCGTCCCAGCGCAGGCGGCCGAGGTCACCGGTGCGGTACACCCGTTCCCCCGAGCCGGGGACACCGCCCGGCAGTGCCGTCGGCGCACGGAAGCGGGTCCCGTCCCCGACACCCTCACCCACGTAGCCTGCCGAGACGTACCGGCTGAGCACGACGATCTCGCCGGTGACGCCCGGCGGGCACGGCCGGTCGTGCTCGTCGAGCAGCACGACCGCACGCCCCGGGATCGGCAGGCCGATCGGCACCGGGCCGGTGATCGGCCCGGTCACCTCGTGCCAGGTCGCGGCGACCGTCTCGGTGGGGCCGTAGAGGTTGGCGAGCCGGGCCCCCGGCAGCACCTCACGGAAACCGTTCACCAGTTCGCCGGGCAACGCCTCGCCCATCAGCAGCACGGCGGCGAGCGCACCGAGATCCTTGCTGCCGCCGCGTTTCCTGATGGCACGCAACATCTCCCTGGCGAAGCTGGGCACGGTCTGGATCGTGGTGACACGTTCGGCGCCGAGCCAGGCCACCAGCCGCTCCGGATCGCGGCGGAGCGCGTCGGGTACCGGGACCAGCGTCGCCCCGGCGACGAGCGCCGCGAATACCTCGCACAGCGCGGGATCGTGTTCGGGCGCCACCCACTGGGCGACCCTGGACCCCGGGCCCAGCCCGAACTCGGTGCCGAACCAGGAGGCGAACTGCGCCAGCGCGGCGTGGGTCTGGGCGATGCCCTTCGGCCTGCCCGAGGAACCCGAGGTGTGCGCGATATAGGCCCAGGCGTCGGGAACGGCGGCGGGTGGCATCCGGCCCCCCGGAGCCGTCGATGGGCCACCGCCGGCAGGGACGACCCGGCCGCCGAGTTCCTCGCGATACCACCGGGCCAGCTCGCCTCCGTCGCCCGACTCGCCTTCGGCTCCGGTCAGCATGCAGGCAGGTCGCACGTCGGTGAGCGCGGCCCGGCCCCGTTCGCCCGCCTTGCCCGTTCCCAGCCACATCAGATGCGCCCCGGCCTCCAGCACACCGAGCAGGGCCGCGACCTGGTCCGGGCCGGTCGCCAGCCGGACGACGACCGGGGACGCGGCGACCTCGTATGGGCGCAGCGCCCGGGCGAACTCGGTGGCCCTGCGCCGGAGTTCGCCGTAGGTGACGGCGCGGCCGTCCCAGTCCACGGCCACCGCCTCGGGGTCGGTGTCCGCGCGCAGGCGGACGAGTTCGTGGACCGATGGCGGGTCCTCGGTGCAGGTACCGGGCCCGCTGCTCGCGGTCTCTACCGTGTCCCCTGTTCCCGGGGGCAGGGCGCCCATCGGCACGTCCGGTTCGCCCAGCGCGGCGGTGAGCAGGACACGGAGCTGCTCCAGCATCGCCCGCGCGGACAGTTCGTCGAACAGCCCGCGGAACCGCAGGGTCCCGGTGACCCGCCCGTCGTCCCATCGCATCGACAGCGCCAGGTCCTCCAGCAGGTCGGGCTGCGGCAGGGCGACGGGTACGACGGCGGCCGCGGCCAGCCACAGTTCCGGTGCCGGCGGTGCCTCGGGGGTGAAGGTCGTGTCGAACACCGGCGATCGCAGGGGCTCCGGTTCGTCCCGCAGCGCGCGCAGGATCCGGGCGAGCGGCACGTCCCGGTGCCGGACGGCGTCCCGCAGCGCCGTGGCGGTGGCGGCGACGGCATCGCGCAGGGTCGGATCGCGGTCGAGGCGGACCGTCACCGGAACGGGGCCGGGTGCGGATTCCACCGCCCCGGCACCACCCGGACGCGGTCCGATCGGCACGCCGACGGCGACGGTGTCCTGCGCGCCCCAGCGGCCGAGCAGCGACCGCCAGGCGGCGAGTACGACGGTGGACGGGCCGACCAGTCCGGCCGCCGCGAAGTTCTCCAGTGCCCTGCCGAGTTCGCGGTCCCAGGCGAAGCAGACCGCGGCTGCCCGCAGGTCCGGGACCGACTGCCGGGGCCGGTCCACCGGCAGCGACAGTCGCGGCGGCAGCGGTCGCAGGGCGGACGTCCACCAGCTCAGGGACTCCTCGTCGCCGGCGCCGTGGCGCCGGGCCGGGGTGCTGCCGGTTGCCGGGGCCCCGGTCGCCGCCCCCGGAGCACCGGTGGTGTCGGCGTACGCCTCGGACAGTTCCGCCAGTACGACGGCCGCCGAGTCCTCACCCGCGACCAGGCGGTGCAGCCGGAGCACCACGCCGAACGCCGTGGGGGCCAGCCGTCCGAGGGTCAGCCGGGCGAGCGGCCCGCCGTCGCCGTCCAGCGGGACGGCGGCGACGCCGGCGGCCCAGCGGGCGATGTCCGCCCGGGCCGTTCCCTCGGCCGAGGCACCACCCGCGTCCCGTACCTCCACAGTGGACACATCGGGCGAGGGCACCGTGGTCACCCTCCGGACGAGTCGCGGGCCGGACGCCGTGAACGAGGTCCGCAGCGCCTCGTGCCGGCTCGCGACGGTCAGCCAGGCCGAACGGAGCGCGGCGACGTCGAGTGGGCCGCGCACCAGAAAGGCCCATGCGAGCGTATGCGACGTCGACCCCGGCACGACCTTCTCCCGAAACCAGAGGTGTTCCTCGGTTTCGGTGGCGGGCAGCCCCCCACCCGTGGCCGCGGCCTCGGTCGACTCGGTCACATCAGCTCCTTGGGCGTCGTGCTGGGCGCCGCCCGTTCGTCCGGGCGGCGCCGCGGGGGACGGCGGTTACGCGGCTTCCGGCTCGGCGGCGCGCGCCGCCTCGGCGACCTTGCCGATGAAGTCGGCGAGGTCGGGGTCGTCGAACAGCTCCTCGACGTCCACCGTCACCCCGAGTTCCTCCTCGACACGGTTCGCGATCAGCACTGCCGTGATGGACTGGCCACTGAGTTCGAAGAAGGTGGCCTCGGTCTGTCCACCCGGGACGCCCAGGACGTCGCGCCAGATCTTCTCGACGACCGCCGCGAGGCCGGCCGGGCCGGGAGCAGAGCTGCTGATCATCCGCATTCTCCTGTCTCGCTGAATCTCCTGTATCATCGTGCTCGGCTCGTTTTCCCCTCCATAACAGGAAGTCTTGCAAGCGCGAGCACGTTCGCGCATCTCTGGTCGTGCGAGGATCAGCTACCCTCGATCGGACTGTCCGGTGCGGTGAGCACGTCGTGCAGGACGTGCAGGAACTCCGCGAGCACGCCGTTCATGGCGTCCTCGTCGTTGCGGTTCGTGTTGAACCCGAGGCTCCCGGCCATCTCCCCGGAAGCGTCGGCGTGGATGGTCCACAACGCACCGTCCGGCACGTCGGAACCGACCGGCTGGGAGACGGTCCGCCGCCAGACCCGCTCCACCCGCAGGCCCGCGATCGTCTCCACGGAGTCCCCTGGCGGCGCGGCCGCGACCTGGAACACCCAGGTCTGCGCGTCGTCCACGGCGACGGAGGCCATCAGTTCCGGTGCCTGCGCCATGATCTCGACGAACGGCAGGTCCCGGGTGAACGCCCGCAGGCAGGTCTTCTTCGTCCTGGTGACGACCTCGTGGAAGTCCGCGCACCCGGTCAGATCCGTCCGCAGGGGGAGGAAGTTCACGAAGGCGCCGACCGTGTCCATGAACCGTTCCTGACCGCGGCCCAGGGAAAACGTGGGCACGACGATGTCCGCCTCACCGTAGGTGCGGTACAGGAACACCTCATACGCAGAGAGCAGCACCATGAACAGTGAGCTGCGGTGTGTTCTCGCGTACTCGTGGGCCAGTGCGGCCACCTCGGACTCCAGCGTGAACCGTTGCCACGCCGAGGACTTCGGCAGGTTCGCCGAGCGGGGGTGAACCGTGCGCACCGCGTGGATCCGCGCACCGCGCAGGTTCTCCCGCCAGAACTCCCGGGCTTTCTCCAGCGATTCGCCGGATCGGCGCGACTCCCACTCGGCGAACTCCCGGTACTGCGTGACCTCCGGCAGCTCCGGGGCCTCGTGGCCGGTGCGCCGCGCGTAGTACGTCAGCAGGTCGCGGAGGATCACGTGCATCGACCAGGCGTCGGCGGCGGTGTGGTGGGCGTTGAGCACGAGGACCGCGTCGTCATCGCCGAACCTGCCCAGAACCGCCCGCAGCAGGGGGAACCGCGCAGCGTCCACGGTTCCGGACTCGACCGCGTTGTACAGCTCCTCCACCGCCCGATCACGTCGTTCGGCGGGTACCCCGGACAGGTCGTGGATCTCCAGGGCCGCCTCCATCGGCGGCAGAACCCGCTGCGAGGCCCCGGGCCCGCCGCGGACGACCTCTGTCCGCAGGGCCTCGTGCCGCCCGACGACCTCGGTCAGTGCGGCCCGCAGCGCCTCGGCGTCGAGTGCGCCGGCAATCCGCCAGGCGCCCGCGATGTGGTACCGCGGCCCGAAGGGCCCCTGTTCCTCGCCCTGGTCGAACATGCACAGGAAACGCTGGTGGGCCGACAATGGCGCGGTTCCCGCGCTCGTACCGGTGGCCGGGGAGATCTCGGATACGGTCATGGCGTGGTACTCCTGGTTCCGTTCGGGTCGGGCACGGTGTTGTCGAGCACGGTCACGGACGGGGACGGCTCTCTCCGCGCGGCACCGTCTCGGCGGGCACTCGCGTGGCGGGCAGTCTCCGGGGGGCCGGCCTCGCCGCGTCTGCTCGCGTGGTACTCGTCGAGGACGTTCTGCGCCTCGACGGTGGCCGCCCGGAGACGCTGTTCAGCCGCGGCGCCGCGGACCACGTCGGCCATCGCCCGGGCGAGCACCTCCCCGATGGCGTCCTGGTTGCCCAGGGAGGCACCGAGCGCCGCAGGAGTACGAGTGGACGCCGCGAGCTGTTCACCGGCGACCGCGCGGTGCGGCGACCGGCCGAACCAGCCCTCGTCCTCCAGTAGTCGCCTGGCGGCACCGGTGACCGGGACGAAACCGTTACCGCGATGCCAGTGCGCGGCGTTCTCCGGGTTGATCAGGAACTGCAGGAACGCGAGGGCACCGTCCTCGGTGGCCGGATCGAGTCCCCCGGCCAGCCAGAACGAGTCCCCGGAGACGAATGTGCCGCCGTACGGTGCTTCCTCGTTGTGCGGCATCGGCCCCGCCGCGACGTCGAAGCCCTGCCGTCCGCCGGCGAGCACGAACTCCTCGGCCGATTTGGACGAGTCGACGACCATCGCGACCTGTTGCCGATCGAACGCCGCGAAGGCCGCCGCCCAGTCCCCCTCGGTGCCGGGATCCAGGTAGTGGCCGTCCCGGTGCAGGCCGCGCCACCACCGCGCATAGGCGAGGATCTCACCGGTGGCGAGGTCGACCGTGCCGGCCTCGCCGTTCCGGCCGTTACCCCGGTCGGCGATGGTGCCGCCCTGCTGCGCCACCGCTTGCTGCACGATCCAGCCGTGCACGGCCCAGGTGATGCAGTGCGACGGGCCGTCCGGCAGCGCAGCGATCCGGCGGCAGGCGTGCTCGACCTCCCGCCAGGTACCCGGCAGCCGGTCGACACCGGCCCTGGCGAGCAGGGTGGTGTTGGCGTACAGCACGGTCGTCGTGGCCGTCATCGGCAGTGACACCAGTTCCCCGCCGTGACTGTGGAAGTCCCGGACCGCCGGCAGCAGATCACCGGAGACGACGGGTTCACCGAGGATCTCGGTGCGGTCCCCGATCGCGCGGCCGACCGGGGTGAACAGAGCGGAGCCGTCGGCGGCCCGCTGATCCAGGGCCAGCCTGCTGTCGCCGGCGTAGTAGGCGGCCAAATGCGGCACCGTGCCGGTCGCGACGGCGTCCCGGATCTCACCCGCCATCGACGGAAAGAACCTGCTTCCGACGTCGATCCGGTAGCCCGGGTGCGCCCGTTCGAACGCCGCGGCCATTCGCCGCACCGGAGCCAGGAACGGTTCACCCTCGTAGGTGCTGAAGGGGTAGTCGGCGAACCAGACCGAGACGGTGACGCGCCCGTCGTGGTCACGGGTATTCGACACGGATCCTCCACACGGTGCGGTGGCCGGGTGCGGTGCGGATCTCGCATCCGGACGGGAACATCGAGGCGAGCCGTCACGGTCGGCGGCGGCGTGCTCCGCGCTCGCGGCGAGCGTGCCACCGGCCGGTCACCGATGGCGTCTCCTGCGTTGCCGTGACCCACGGGCGGCCTCCCGGTTCCGGGACGACGCGCCCGCGGGCCACGGTGCTGGTGATCAGACCGGCGTACGTTCCGGCACCGGCCGGGCGGCTTCGGTGATCTCGGTGATCTCGGTGACCGGCACGGACCGCGGGGCTCGCCGATCCTGCCGTCGCCGTGCCCACCGCGCGATCGGCCGCTCCAGCAGGTAGTAGCTGAGCGCGGCCGCGATGACCGTGCCGATGACAGTGGGGATCAGCAACGCCCAGAACCCGATGGTGCCGCGCAGTTCCGGTGACGACAGCGGTACGTTGCCAAACAGGTTGCCCTGTTCCAGCCACAGCGTGATCGGGATCAGATGCCACAGGTAGATGCCATAGGAGATCCGGCCGAGGAACCGCATCGGCGGGTTGTCCAGCGTCCCGTCCATCAGCCGTGAACGCACCCCCGGAACGGTCAGCGGAATGACCAGGCAGGCCGAGAAGACCAGCACCAGCACGTGAATGGTGAGTTCCTGCCCGAGATAGTTGCCGACGCCCGGGGTGCCGAACAGCCGCGGCATGTTCAGCAGGTAGGCGGCGAGCGCGCCGAGCCACCACAGGTTCGGGTGCCTGGCCACGACCTGGAAGAACCGCGGGGTCCGCCCGGTCACCTGGGCGTAGGCGGACACGGTTGCCAGCGCCATACCGACCGCGAACGCGTCGAAGTAGCCGAACGGCCAGTACCACATGTTGAACGAGGTCACGATCTCCTGCGTGGCGGGCAGGTTGGTGAAGATCGTCCAGGCGAACCCGGCGACGACGAACAGCAGCAGCGGCACCAGCATCCGGCGGGTCCGGCTCGCCGCGTCGACGGCGCCGCGGGCGAACCGGGTCACCAGGATCGCGAAGGCGGGCAGGATCAGGTAGAAGAGCAACTCGGCAGGCACGGTCCAGGTCTGGTCGATCCCGGTCACCCAGGGAACATCCGGCCAGTAGAAGTGGAACAGCAGGAACGGCCTCGCGACGTACCAGAAACCGTCTATCGCGTAGAAGTTCAGCGTCAGCAACGCGACCACGGCCACCAGCACATAAGCCGGCATCAGGCGGACGACCCGTTGCCACAGGAACGGCCGCACCGCTGGTTTCGGCGTCCCACCGAGGATCGCCCTGGCGAACGGCCGGTACAGGAAGAACCCGGACAGGACGAAGAACGGCGGCAGGCAGGCGGAGAGCCCGTCGATCGCAGTCGTCCAGAAGCTTCTCGTCGACTCCTCCATGAAGCTGGCTGTGCCCGCCTGGAAGGCGACGTGGTACACCACCACCGCCATCGCCAGGTACCCGCGCAGGCCCTCGAGTCGTCCGTCGCGTTTCGTGCCGCCGGCTCGCGCGTCACGCCCGGCCGCGACAACTGGTGTCGTCATCACGTTCTCCCATCTTGATCACATGCGTTGTGGACAGCACCGACCGTGGAACGGTCCGCGTCTCCGTGGCTGGAGTGGGTCACCGGAGGGTCCGCGTGAACGTCCTGATGTCCTCGACGAGTGCGGCGGGCTGTTCCAGCGCCGCGAAGTGCCCACCTCGTTCGTGTTCGGTCCAGTGGGTCAGCGTGGGCAGTGCCCGGTCGGCGAAGTCGCGGATCGGGCGGGTCGCGTCGCCCGGGAACACCGCGATGCCGACAGGCATCTCCAGCGGCCACGGGCCGCCCCAGGTGGCCGCGAAGTCGGTGCTGGTGTGCGCGCTCTCGTAGTAGAGCTGCGCGGAGGATCCGGCGGTGGCCGTGAGCCAGTAGATCGTGACGTCGGTGAGGATGGCGTCGCGGTCGATCACGTCCTCCGGCGACTTGTCGCAGTCGGACCATTCGCGGAACTTCTCCACGATCCAGGCGAGCTGGCCGGCGGGTGAATCGGTGAGCCCGTAGGCGAGGGTCTGCGGGCGGGTGGCCTGGATTCGCTGCCAGCCGAGGCCGTCCTCGGCGAACCGTCCGGAGTGTTCGAGCTTGGCGAGATCGTCCGGGCCGAGGGCACCGATCGCGCCGGGATCGTCGGCGGGCGGGAACGTGACGAGCATATTCAGGTGCACACCCGCGACATGAGCGGGGTCGGCCAGGCCGAGCTGGAGGGAGATCACCTTGCCCCAGTCGCCGCCCTGCGCGACGTACCTGTCGTAGCCGAGCCGGTGCATCAGCTCGGCCCAGGCGCGGGCGACACGCGGCACGTCCCAGCCGGTCTCGCCGGTGTCCCCGGAGAATCCGTACCCGGGGATGGACGGGATGACGAGGTGAAAGGCGTCCGCGGCCTCGCCGCCGTGCGCGACCGGATCGGTCAGCGGCCCGATGATGTCGAGGAACTCCACCACCGAGCCCGGCCAGCCGTGGGTGAGGATCAGCGGGGTCGCCCCTGGCTCGGTGGAGCGGACGTGCAGGAAATGCACGTTCGCCCCGTCGATCTCGGTGACGTACTGCGGGAAGGAGTTCAGCCGCTTCTCGGCCGCACGCCAGTCGTACTCGGTCCGCCAGTACTCCGCCAGTTCTCTCAGGTACTCCACCGGAACCCCGCGCTCCCAGCCGATTCCCGGCAACTCGCCGGGCCAGCGGGTGTCCCCCAGTCTGCGCACCAGGTCGTCCAGGTCGGCCTGTGGAATCTCGATCCGGAATGGGCGCATCGCCGACTCCTCCACCTCTCACACGGCATCGACGGACGAGTTCGGGCACACGCGTCGACGATTGTTCCGAGCACGGGATTCCGCGCGAGGAGAACTGTCGCACCGGCGGGCGCCGCGGATCATCTTGTGGCCTGCGGATCCGCAGCGTGCGCGTTCCGGCGCGCACCGTGAGCCGGGTACGTACCGGAACGCGCACGACTTCTCTTGTGCACCAGGGATATTCGGGAAGGCAGGCAGAGCAGAAACGAGGACGGTCGCCGTCGCCGATCATGACACGCTGGCGCACACGAGGGCCGCCGCCGCGCACCCGATCCGCAGTTCGTCGACGTACCGCGGCCTCCCGTCGTGTCATGCGATACGACACCCCGTGTCACGCGATACGGCACGTCGTGTCGCGCGATACGGCACGTCGTGTCGCGCGATTCGACACCCCGTGTCAGACGGCACGGCACGCGGACGTTCATCCACACCAAGGAGTCCCGATGACCCTTTCCGGCGCGCGAGGCGATTCGGCCTCCCTGCATCGTCGCTCGCTTCTGGCCACCGTTTTCGGCAACTTCGTCGAGTACTTCGACTGGCTCGCCTTCGGATTGTTCGCACCGTATTTCGCCGCAGAGTTCTTTCCCTCGTCGAATCCGGTGACCTCGCTGCTCGGAGCGTTCGCGGTGTTCGCCGTGGGAATGTTCCTGCGCCCGGTCGGCGGCGTCGTGCTGGGCATCGTCGCGGATCGCCGGGGCCGGAAGCCCGCCCTGATGTTGTCGATCGCGTTGATGGCCGCCGGCTCCACCGTCATCGCCGTATGCCCGACGTACGAGCAGATCGGTATCGCGGCGCCGTTGCTGCTGCTGGCCGCGCGCGCAGCGCAGGGCTTCTCCTCGGGAGGTGAGTGGCCGGCCGCGGTGATCTATCTGCGCGAGCTGGCACCGGAGAACAAGCAGGTGCGCTACGGCAGTCTGTTCTCGCTGAGCGCGGCGAGCGGCGCGTTCGTCGCCTCGCTGCTGGGTGGCGTGCTGTCCGCGTGGCTGGGACCGCAGGGCATGGCCGAGTGGGGCTGGCGCGTGCCGTTCCTGCTGGGCGCGATCTTCGGCGTGGCCCTGCTGATCGCGCGCAACCGCCTCGCCGAGACCCCGGTGTTCCAGCGCGAGGTGCGCGGCAAGGAGTCGCGCGGCTCGATGCGCCGGGTGCTGACCTCGTACCGCAGGCAGGTGCTGCTGGTGGTGCTCTTCGTCGCCGGGCTCACCGCGGTGATCGGTATCTGGACGACCGCGGTCCCGGCGATGGGGCACCGGCTGGCGCCGCCGGGGCAGATGTTCTGGGTCATCGTGGTGGTCACCAGCATCACCGTCCTCGTGCAGGTTCCGCTGGGAATGCTGGCCGACCGCGTCGGCGTGCCACGTTTTCTCGCGTTCACCAACATCGGTTTCCTGCTTATCGGGCCCTACACCTACCTGACCATCGACGGGGATTTCCTGACCCTCGTACTCGCCTACGGCAGTGGCGTCATCTACATGGGCTGCCTCACGGCCGTCTCGCCGAAGGTACTGGGTGCGATCTTCCCGCCCGAGCAGCGGACGCTCGGGGTGGGCCTGCCGCACTCGCTGACCACGGCGATCCTGGGCGGGCTCACCCCGTCCCTGGCCACCTACACCGACCAGCAGGGCGCTTCCGGGTGGTTCATGGCGGGGGTCGTCGTGACGGTGCTGGTCGGCTGGGGCGCGGCCGTGGTGGCCACCAGCCGCTACGTTCCGGACCGGGCATTGGTGACCGACCTGCCCGCGCGGCCGGAGCACGCTCGCGCCGCCGCCTAGCCGTTTGCTCGGGGCCGGGCGGGCAAATCGCCTACCCGGCCCCGATCTCGTTGTATACCAAGCAACTCCGTGCCGACGCGGATTCCCGGCCGCCGGAGTGCTGGTCGCCGGCACCGCGTTCAGGCGGCGCCGAGCCGGTCCTGCCGGGCGGGCACGCCCCAGCTCGGGAACGCCGCACAGGACGCGACGAAGTTGCCGATCATCCGCATGCCGTCCTCCGTGCAGACGCTCTCCGGGTGGAACTGCACGGATTCGACGGGAAGTTCGCGGTGCCGCAGCCCCATCACGTACCCGTCGTCGACCGAGCGTGCGGTGACCTCGAGACAGGCCGGGACGGTGTCCTCGACCACGACGAGCGAGTGATACCGCGCTGCCTGGAAGCAGTCCACCATGCCGGCGAACAGGCCGAGGCCGTCGTGCGCGATCCGGCTGGTCTTCCCGTGCATCAGCCTGCGCGCGGGAACCACGGTCGCACCGAAACTCATCCCGATCGCCTGGTGTCCGAGGCAGACACCGAATATCGGCACCTCGGCGGAGAGTGCGCGGACCAGTTCGACGTGCCCGGACTCGGCGGGATGACCGGGCCCGGGGCCGAGGAGCACACCGTCGGGCCGCATCGCCCGGACGTCGCCGGCCGCGATGTCACCGGACCGCACCATCACCGGCCGCACTCCGGCCGACATCAGGTACTGGCGCAGGATGTAGACGAAACTGTCGAACGCGTCGACGACGAGGATTCGCACACCGGCTCCTTGGTCGTTCGCTCGGACGGCGGCCGCGCCCGGTGCCCTCGGCAGGACTCCGGCACCACGGCATCCGCCCCGCGGCCGGACGCCGTGGCCCCGCGGTTCCGGTTCAGCGTGCCCCAGGCGGATCACTGGGACGTCTCCCTGTCTGCCGGGATGCGCCGGCACGCTTCCGCGTCGCGGATCGTCTCCCCGGTGACCATCGCGGCGGTGAGGAAGCAATTACCGAGAACACGACTAATAGGACATCTGCGACGCTGAAAGCGGCCGGCCGCGTCGCGGACGGACGATCGGACATCCACCGGGAAAGGGAGGAACCGTGGGCGGAGACGAGCCGGACCGGCGGTTGTGGAGGATGGCGCATCTCGCCACGCCGATGGCCGTGCGGGTGGCCGCGACCCTCGGCATCGCCGATCTCATCGCGGCGGGCACGACCACCGTGCCCGGGCTCGCCGAAGCGACGGACACGCACCCGGACGCGCTTGGCCGCGTGTTGCGCCACCTCGCCGCGCACGAGGTGTTGCGGCAGAACGAGTCCGGCGAGTACGCGCTGACCGGGACGGGCGAGTGCCTGCGATCGGACCACCCGTCCGGAATACGCGCCATGCTCGACACCGAGAGCGCCGTGGGCCGCGCGGAACTGTCGTTCGTGCACCTGATGCACAGCGTCCGCACCGGGGCCGCGGCGTTCCCTCGACTGTACGGACGGGATTTCTGGGTCGACCTGGAGTCGGAACCGGCACGTGCGCGCTCCTTCGCCGAGAGCATGGGCACGGACCTGACACGGAGCCGGTCGGCGGGAATCGTGGGCGCGCGTGACTGGGGCGCGCTGGGCAGCGTGGTCGACGTGGGCGGCGGATCGGGCACACTCGCCGTCGCACTGCTGAGCGCCTTCCCCGAACTGCGGGTGACGGTACTCGACCTTCCGGACACCGCGGAGTCCGCCAAGCGGGCGTTCATCGAGTCCGATGTGGACGATCGTGGTGAGGTCGTCGGCGGCAGCTTCTTCGACTCGTTGCCGCCCGGCGCGGGCGGGTACCTGCTGTCCTCGGTCCTGCACGACTGGGACGACGAGCCGGCCATGCGGATCCTGCGCCGGTGCGCCGAGGCCGCGGGTCCCGGCGGTTCCGTCTTCGTCATCGAGCGCATCGGCGCCGCGGGCGACCGCCCCGGCACGGCGATGGACCTGCGGATGCTGGCCTACTACGGCGGCAAGGAACGCGACGCCGCCGAGCTCACCGCCCTGGCGGGGGCGGCCGGCCTCCTCCCGCGCGCCGAGTACGCCGCCGGGGTCAGCACCGTCATCGAACTCCGCGCAGGTGGCACCGCGAGGCGGGGCCGATGACGACGCGATTGAGCACGCCCGCCGAGGCCATCGCCGTGCTCGTCGGCCCAGCGGGCAGGCGGGACCCGTATCCCGTCTACGAACGGCTTCGCGAACACGGGAACCTGGTCCGCGCCGATGCGGGGATGCTCGTCGCGCTGGGATACGCCGAGTGCACGCGCGCACTGCGCGAACCCCTGCTGCTGGTGCAGGACCAGCACAGCCACGACCGCCGGCACCCCGGCTGGCAGAAGCACTCCTCGATGCGCGGGTTCACCGATTCCATGCTGTACACCAATCCACCCGACCACCACCGGATGCGCGCACTGATGACGGGAGCCTTCACCACTCGCCGGATCCGCGCCCTGCGCCCGGCCGTCGAGACACTCACCGGCCGTCTGCTGGATCGGATGGCGGATCTGACGAACGGCGGGCACCCGATCGACTTCATGGCGGAGTTCGCGTTTCGCCTGCCGGTCGCGGTGATCGGTGAGCTTCTCGGTGTGCCGGAACGGGATCAGCACTGGTTCCGCGAGGTGTCCTCGCAGGTGACCGTCGCGTTGGAGGGGATCAGCACCCTGTCCCGCCTGGCCGGTGCGGACCGGGCGATGGACGAACTGTCCGCGTACTTCCTCGACCTGGTCGAGTTCCGGCGACGGCGGCCGGCCGGCGATCTGATCAGCGCGCTCGCCGAAGCGCGCGAGTCCGACGGCGACCGGCTCACCGAGAACGAACTCGTCGGCAATCTGGTGCTGTTGCTGGTGGCGGGCTTCGACACCACCACGCATCTGCTCGGCCACGGCCTCCGGTTCGCCCTCGACCAGCCGCGGCACGCCCAGGCGCTGCGTACGGGTGGCGAGGACATCGCGGCGGGGTACGTCGAGGAGACGCTCCGGCTGGAGCCGCCGGTGCAGGCGACCAGCCGGTGGGCGGGTGCCGACCTCGACCTGATGGGCACGCCGGTCGCGGAGGGCACGAAGGTGTTGCTGGTACTGGCCGCCGCCAACCGCGACCCGGCCCGTTACCCGGACGCCGCCACCTTCGACCCGTACCGGCGGAAGAGCAGACCACTGAGCTTCGGTGGCGGGATGCACCTGTGCCTCGGTGCCGTACTGGCCAGGATGGAGGCGCAGATCGCGTTTCCCGCGCTGCTGCGGCGTTTCCCTGATGTCCGGGGGGCCGGTGGTGACGTGTACCGGGACCGGTGGCTGGTTCGCGGGCACGACCTGCTGCCGGTGACCGTGGACTGACGCCGGCCTCGGTGGGGCGGCCGGTGTCGCCTCACCGCAGTTCCCGTCCGGTGACGGCCCAGTACGCGGCGCCCGACTTCGTCAGCGTCTCCGCCCATTCCCGGCCGGGCTCGGAATCCGCGACGATGCCCGCCGAGGCCCGAGTGGTGTAGCGGCCGTCGCGGTGCATCAGGGTGCGGATGCAGAGCGCCAGGTTGAGATACCCGCCGACGTCGATCAAGCCCAGGGTGCCCGCGTAGAGCCCGCGGCGACTGGACTCCTGTTCCTCAATGATCTCCATCGCCCTGATCTTCGGCGCGCCGGTCATGGTGCCCGCGGGGAAGAGCGCGGCGATGACGTCGAAGCTGTCCGCCCCCTCGGCGACTTGCCCCTCCACAGTGGACACCAGGTGCAGCAGGTGGGAATACCGCTCGACGTCCAGGTAGTCCGGAACGTCGAGCGTGTCACGTTCGCAGATGCGCCCGATGTCGTTGCGGCACAGGTCGACCAGCATCGTGTGCTCGGCGATCTCCTTGGGGTCCTCGCGCAGCCTGCGGGCGGCCGCCTCGTCGTCGGCGCCGTCGCGCGCGATCGTGCCCGCGATCGGGCGCATGACGACCGTGCCGTCCTCGACCCGTACGAACAGTTCCGGGCTGGCCCCGACCACGGTGCTGCCGTTGATCGAGGTGAGGTACATGTACGGCGACGGGTTACGCTCGCGGAGCCGCTGGTACACCCGCACCGGCTCGATCTCGCTGGTGACGGTCAGTTCGTGACCGATCTGCACCTGGTAGACGTCACCGACCCGGATGTGGCGCATGCAGCGGTCGACCACAGCGCGGTAACTATCCTCGTCGATGTCGTCGGACACCGACGAGGGGGGCAACGGGCCCGCGTCCGGACCGGTGGCCGGCACGGCGTCCGCCAGCAGGGCCCGCACCGTCGCGGGGTCGAGCCGGGGCCAGTCGGCCGAGTGGTGCACGAGCAGTTCCGCCGTGCCTGCCGCCAGGTCGGTCACCACGCATCCCTGATGCAGCACCAGTTGCACGTCCGGCATGTCCGACGGTGTGTCAATCAGGTACGGCAGGTCCTCGACGTACCGCGCCGCGTCGTAGCCGAAGTAGCCGAGGAAGCCGAACCGGAACCGGGACGCGTCCCCCTCGGAGTCGAACACCGCCCGCACGGCGCGCAGAACGTGCCACAGGTCCCGGGACGCACGCAACCGGTGGTCCCCGTGCGTGGTGTCCAGCATCGGTTCCAGCGCACCGAGCACGATCTCGCGTAACGCCGGGACACCGTCGATCCGCACCACCTCCCGGGTCACCGACACCGCGAGCAGCTCACCGAAGCCGACGAACTGGTGCCTGCGATCGCCGGCCGGACCGGCGGCCGACTCCAGCAGGTAGACCTCGTCCTCGCCGAAACGGGTGGCGAGCGCCCGGTACCCGGCGAGCGCGTCCACGTACGGAGCGGGCAGCCTGGCCGTCTCGACGTGCACACGCCGCGCCGGACGGGCGGGCACGGACTGCAGCTTCTCGATCGTCATGCCCGGTCCCCCGTGTTCACGTCGTGATGGCGTACCGGTGTGCGACCTCTCTCGCCACCCGTACCGCGTCGTCGGCTTCGGCCCGGTTGTCGAGAATGCGGGCGGCTTTCCAGCTCACGAAGGCGCCCGTGTTGGTGACCGGGTCCAGTTCGGCGTCGACGACGATCTCGCAGGCCAGTCCGGTCAGTGCGCGCAGCCGCGCGGTCACCGCCGCGGTGGCGTCCGGATCGCCGGGCTCGTCCGGCCGGAGGTCCAGCCGGACAGTGACCTCGTCGGTGCCGTCCGGCCGCCGGTCGACGACGATCTGGTAGCCGAGACAGCCGCGGACCCCGCCGAGGACCGCGGCCTCCAGTTCGGCGGGTCGCAGTACGGCACCGCCCAGCCGGATCCGGTCGGCGACGCGGCCGAGCACCTCGACGACCGGGCCGGGCAGCGCCGGATCCGGTGCGGGCGGCGCGATCCGGACCAGATCACCGGTGCGGTAGCGGATCAGCGGCTTGCTGCCGTCGATCAACATCGTCAGCACGAGCTCGCCCTGTCCGGTGTCGCCGAGGACCTCCCCGGTGTCCGGGTCGATCAGTTCCACCAGGTAGTTCAGCTCCGACAGGTGCAGTTCACCGGTCACCGCGCCGGTGGCGATACACAGGGCCTCCTGCGAGCCGTACAGCGTCGGATGCACGACGGCCCCCGGCCACAGCGAGGTGACGTTCGACGCGAACTCCCGGGTGCAGATCTCGCCCAGCACCAGGAACATCGACACCGGCAACCGGGCCGGGTCGTAGCCGTGGTGAAGCGCGGCCTTGGCCAGGCTCAGGCACAGCGCGGGCGCGCACACGATGACCTCGACGCCCAGCTCCTCGATCAGCCGCAGTGCCTTACGGAATCCGACCCGGGGCGACTCCGGCCAGATCTTCACGTGGCACGCGCCCAGCGAGCCGGTGACGGCGCCGAACACGTCGCCGAACGCGTAGAGCTCGGACGGGCCCATCAGGCCGACGACGGGCATCCGGTCGCCGTAGCGCGCGCGCAACAGCCGTCGCCACGACTCCTCGACGAAGGCGTTGCTGGTGAGGATGTCGCGCGGGCCGCGCGGGCACGGCGTCGGATCGCCGGTGGTGCCGGTCGTCTCGTAGAAGATGCCCGCGTCCGCGATGTCGCCGGAGATGACCTCGTACTTCTCCCGTCGCAGGTCCTCCTTCGTGGTGAAGGGAAGCCGGTGCAGGTCGTCCGGAGTCACCGTGTCCACGTCGACGCCGTCGAAGTGCCTGCGGTAGAAGGGAGATCGCGCGCTCACGTGCCGCAGTACCGTGGTCAGCCGCTCCCGCCGCCACGCATCGCGGGAGGTGGCCGTCATGTTCCCGTCACGGAAATCCCGCAGTACCGCGGCGTAGTGGTCGGCGAACGGGGGCCGGGCGTCCGCCGCGGTCACAGCGGAGCCGTGTCGTTGAGGGCGAGCCCGACGCGCTCGTTGCGGTCGGCGACGGACAACACGTCCTCCCGGCCGGTGAGCCTGCGATGCTCGGACAGCAGTTCGATCATGTCGATCATCCGGTCGACGAGCCTGCTCACGTTCGTCAGCCCCTCGGCGTCCTTCGCGGCATCGCCGCGGTGCAGGGCCTGTACTTCCGCCGGGAAGCCGGCACCCACCAGGATCATCCGGTTCAGCAGCGCGTTCAGGGTGAGCTGCGCGGTGATGGTGCTGGCGCTGTAGCGGCGGGCCACGGAGATCACCCCGGCGACCTTATTGCTCAGCGGCCGGTCGAATCGCAGGTAGCCCACTCCGGCACGTTCGATGAACGCCTGCATCAGTGAGGCGGAGCCGAAACCATGCACTGGGGCGGCGTAGATGACGCCGTCGGCGGCGATCATCCGGTCCACGACGGAGGCGACGTCGTCGTCGAGTTCGCAGCGCACGAGCCGGTCGTTGCAGTCGCCGCACGGACCGCACCGGGACATCCGCACGGTACGGAGGTCGATGGACTCGAGCACGACACCGCGCGCCGCCGCGACCGCGGCCGCATGCCGGAGCACCTCGGCGGTGTTGCCGTCTCGTTCGGAACCGTTGATCGCGACGATGGTCGGCGGTGCGGACACGGTGTTGCCTCCTTGGCTGCGATGCGATGTCCGCCGCCGTCAGGGCCCGGACATCGGTGTGACGCCTGATTCCAGCGTCGGCCGGGCAGCCGTCCGGCCGCATCTCCCGGAGTGCGCGGTGCCGTTGTCCCGGAGCGCACACGGGGAGATGCCACGGCGTCCGGCGGGCCGCGACGATGATGCGGTGACGAGCACACGGGATGTCGAGGCAGGTCCGGCCGGCCGGCCCCAGCATGCCGACTCCGCGGACCTTCTCAGGGGGCGACGCTGATGGCCACGCTGGAACTGATTCAACCGGTGGCGGGGGCCGAGTACTGGCATCCCCGTACCGAGACCATGCCCAGGGAGGAGCTGCGTCAGTGGCAGTGGCGGAAACTGCGGCAGTCGTTGCGGCTCGCCCGCCGGTCGCCGTTCTGGAGCGCACGCATCCCGGAGAACATCGGCTCCCTCGACGAGTACTTCGAGCGGGTTCCGCTGGTGTACAAGTCGGACCTGATCGCGGCGCAGGAAACCGCGCCACCGTACGGGATCCTGCCCTCCACCGATCCGGCGCTGGCGATCCGGCACTCACAGACCAGTGGCACCAGTGGAAACCCACCGGTGCGCTCGTTCGACACGGCGCGCGACTGGGCCTGGTCGGTCGACGTGTACGCGACGGCCCTGTACGGCATGGGCGTGCGCGCACGCCACCGCGGCATGGTCGCCTTCGGCTACGGCCTTTTCGTCGGTTTCTGGGGCATGCACTACGCCCTGGAACGCATCGGCGCTCAGGCGGTGCCGATCGGCGGCCTCGACTCCGAGACCCGGGTCCGCCTGCTGATCGATCTGCGGATCGACGTCCTGGGCTGCACGCCCAGTTACGCCATGCGCCTGCTGGAGACGGCCCGCGAGATGGGCGTCGATCTCGCCAGGGACGGCAACGTCCGGATCATCATGGCGGGTGGCGAACCGCGTTCGGATCTGACGACGCAGGCGATCGCGAACGGCTTCGGCGCCCGGGTGTTCAACGCCGCCGGCACGACGGAACTGGGCACCGTCAACATGTTCGAGTGCCCGCACCGGCCGGGCTGCTGTCACATCATCGAGTCGGCGGTGATCGAGGAGGTCCTCGACCCCGAGACCAGGCAGCCCGTCGGTTACGGCGAGCAGGGCGTGCGCGTGTCCACCGGTATCGGCCGCGAGGGCATGCAGCTCTTCCGGCACTGGACCGAGGATCTCGTGGTGAAGCGGCCGTGGCACGAGTGCGGTTGCGGACGGACGTGGGACTACCTCGATCGCGGGATCCTCGGCCGCGCCGACGACATGCGCAAGATCCGCGGGGTGTCGGTGACCCCGGTGATGGTGGAGGAAGTGGTGCGCGGCTTCCCCGAGGTGGACGAGTTCCAGACGAACCTGCGCACGGTGCGCGGTCTGGACACCGTGGTGCTGCGGGTGGAACCGAACGGCGACGCCGGCAGCGACCTGGCCGCTCTCGGCGAGCGCATCAGCAACGCGATGAAGCGGATCATCGGACTCCGGCCCGAGGTCGAGTTCGCGGCCCCGGGCAGCTTGCCACGATTCGAAGTGAAGGCGGCACGTTTCCATGACGAACGTTCAGAGTGACCTCCCCGCCGCGCAGGAGAAGAAACTGCGCGACTGCTACGAACTGCTGAGCGACCTCGCCGCCTCCTGCGAGGTGCCTGCCGTGCGGGCCGCCGCCCGGCTCGCGCTGGCCGAGGTGTACGCCGCGATCGACGGGCAGGCGCTCGAGTTCGAGCTCTACAGCGGACAGTGGGAGAACGGGCCCGAGGACGTTGAGCAGGCACTCGTGAGCTGACCCGGCCACAGCGAGCACACCCCGTACCGCGCCACGTCGGAACCGTGAGCCGCGGACCCTCCACTGAGGATGGTCCGTGCCATGGTGCGCGAACGACACAACTCATCAGGAGGAGCCGTGAATTCAGGGCAGGAGTACGACGTGATCGTCGTCGGCGGTGGACCGGCGGGGTCCACCGTGTCCACGCTCGTGCGCAAGCGCGGACACCGGGTGCTGTTGCTGGAGAAGGAGAGCTTCCCCCGCTACCAGATCGGCGAGTCGCTGCTGCCGGCGACGGTGCACGGCATCGCGCACCTGCTGGGCGTGCACGAGGAGCTCAGGGACGCGGGTTTCACCGTGAAGCATGGCGGAACGTTCAAGTGGGGGGCCAATCCGGAACCGTGGACCTTCGACTTCGCCGTGTCCCGCAGGATGGCGGGCCCGACCTCGTTCGCGTACCAGGTGGAGCGGATGAAGTTCGACCACATCCTGCTGGAGAACGCCCGCAAGCACGGCGTGGAGGTGTCCGAACAGTGCACGGTCACCGACGTGCTGAAGTCGGCGGACCGCGCCGAGGGTGTGCGGTACACCGATGCCGAGGGGGCGGTGCACGAGGCCCGCGCCCGTTATGTCGTGGACGCCTCCGGTAACTCCAGCCGGATCTACGCCGCCGCGGACAGCCGCCGTGAGTACTCCACGTTCTTCCGCAACCTGGCGCTGTTCGGCTACTTCGAGGGCGGGAAGCGCCTGTCCGCACCGAGTTCCGGCAACATCCTCAGCGTCGCGTTCGACAACGGCTGGTTCTGGTACATCCCGCTGACGCCCGAGATCACCAGTGTGGGCGCCGTGGTGAACCAGGAGTCGGCCTCCCTTGTTCAGGGGGATCCGGCGAAGGCGATGCGCGGGTTCGTGCAGAGCTGCCCGCTGATCGCGGACATGCTCGCCGAGGCCACCCCGGTCACGGAGGGGCCGTACGGGCAGTTCCGTGTCCGCAAGGACTGGTCGTACTGCAACACCAGGTTCTTCGCCCCGGGCATGGTGCTGGTCGGTGACGCGGCGTGTTTCGTCGACCCGGTGTTCTCCTCCGGAGTGCACCTGGCCACCTACAGCGGTCTGCTCGCGGCCAGGTCGATCAACGCCTGCCTGGAGGCCGGCGACGAGGGTGCCGGCGAGGGCATCGGTGAGCAGGCGGCGTTCGAGGAGTTCGAGCAGCGGTATCGCCGGGAGTACGGCCTGTTCTACGAGTTCCTGGTGGGCTTCTACGAGATGCACGAGTCCGAGGATTCGTACTTCTGGCGGGCCAGGAAGTTGTCCGACTCGGCGGGCTCGGACATCGAGGCGTTCGTCGAGCTGGTCGGCGGCGTCTCGTCCGGGGAGTTCGACGGCGGCGGGACGGCGACCGAGCGGATCGCGGCGGGCACGCGGGACATGACGCGGATGGTGGCGGGTGCCGAGGAGCACGCCGACGGGGCGGTGATCGGTGCGGCGGCGGGGAAGCTGCTGGAACAGGGCACGGCATTGCAGGCGCGCGCCCTGGTCGGTTCCCAGGCCGGTGAGGGTCGTTCGATCACCCCCGGTGGTCTGTCCGCCTCGGCCGACGGCCTGAGCTGGGTGCGCGACGACGGCGCAGGGGTGGACGCACGGTGACGCCCGCCCCGGTGCCCCCGCTTGGCACGCATTCGCTGCTGGTGTTCCTGTTGCAGGTGGGTGCGCTGCTGCTGGCGGGTGTCGTACTCGGCAGGCTGGCCAAACGGCTGGGGATGCCGGCGCTGGTGGGCGAGCTGCTGGCCGGGGTCCTGCTGGGACCGACCATCCTGGGCAATCTCGCGCCGCAGCTCGGCGCGTGGCTCTTCCCGCAGGATCCGGCGCAGACACATCTGCTCGACGCGTTCAGTCAGGTCGGGGTGCTGCTGCTGGTCGGGATCACCGGGGCACATCTGGACAGCTCGGTGTTCCGCAAGCACGGCGGGCGGGCGATGTGGATCAGTGTGTGCGGACTGGTGGTACCGCTCGGTTGCGGTTTCGCCACCGGGTACGTCGTGCCGGACTCGCTGGTGCCGGACGGTGTGGGCCGTGGGGTGTTCGCGCTGTTCCTCGGGGTCGCCATGTGCGTCACGGCGATCCCGGTGATCGCGAAGATCCTGCTGGAGCTGGATCTGATGCACCGCAAGGTCGGTCAGCTCACGGTCGCGGCGGCGTTCTTCGACGACACCGTCGGCTGGCTGCTGCTGTCCGTGGTCGCCGCGCTGGCGACCGGGGGCGCGGCGGGTGCGACCTTGCCACAGACGCTCGGGTACCTGGTCGTGTTCCTCGCGGCGGCGTTCCTGATCGGTCGGCCGGTCGTACGTCGTGCGCTGCGGGCGAGTTCGCGGCACGCCGAGGCGGGACCGACGGTGGCCGTCGCCGTGGTGACGATCCTGGCCTACAGCGCGGCGACCGCGGCCATCGGGCTGGAGGCGCTGTTCGGCGCGTTCGTGGCGGGGGCCACGGTGCTGGGGTTCGCCGATCCGGCGAAGCTGGCGCCGCTGCGGACCATCGTGCTGGCCGTGCTGGCTCCGGTGTTCCTGGCCGGCATCGGCCTGCGGATGGACATCACGCTGCTGGCCGAGCCGACGGTGCTCCTCACCGCGATCGCGGTGCTGCTGGTGGCGATCCTCGGCAAGTTCGGCGGCGTCTACCTGGGCGCGAGGGCCGGGCGGTTGAGTCACACCGAGGGAATCGCACTCGGGGTGGCGATGAACGCCCGGGGAATGATCGAGGTCGTCATCGCCTTGGCGGGCCTGCGTATCGGTGTGCTGAACACGGCGACGTTCACGATCATCGTGCTGGTCGCGATCGTCACCTCCCTGCTCGCGCCACCGTTGCTGCGGCTGGCGACCCGCGACCTCATACCGGATGCGGAGGAACAGCAGCGGCGCATCCGCTTTGCGGGCTGGTCCGCGGCCGACGGCCCGGGGCTGAACGACACGGCGCGGGCAGCCCGCTGACCGCCGCCCGTTATCCGGAAAGGTGCACCATGACCGAGGGTCAGCACGAACCGGCGTTCCCCGGGCCGCCGCGGCGGATCACCCGGCCGCTCACCGGATCCGAGTACGTGGAGACCCTGCGGGACTCCCGTGAGATCTACCTGTACGGCGAGCGGGTCAAGGACGTCACGACGCATCCGGCGTTCGCCAATCCGGTGCGGATGGTGGCGCGCATGTACGACTCGTTGCACGATCCGGCGAACCGGGGTGTGCTGACCGCGCCGACCGACACCGGCAGTGACGGGTACACGCACCCGTTCTTCCGGACGCCGATGAGCGTCGACGATCTCATCGCGGATCAGCGGGCCATCGCCGGTTGGGCGCGGCAGAGTTATGGCTGGATGGGGCGTAGTCCGGATTACAAGGCGTCGTTCCTCGGCACGCTCGGCGCCAACGCGGACTACTACGCGCCGTTCGCGGACAACGCCCGCCGCTGGTACGCGGAGTCGCAGGAGAAGGTGCTGTACTGGAACCACGCGATCGCGCATCCGCCGGTCGACCGGGACCGCCCGCCGGACGAGGTGGCGGACGTGTTCGTGCACGTCGAGAAGGAGACCGACGCCGGGGTCGTGGTGAGCGGCGCGAAGATGGTGGCCACCGGTTCGGCCATCACCCACTACAACTTCATCGCACACTGGGGGATCCCGGTGAAGGATCGCCGGTTCGCCCTGGTGGCGACCATTCCGATGGACGCGCCGGGGATGAAGCTGATCTGCCGGCAGTCCTATGCCGCGACGGCGGCGGTGATGGGCAGCCCGTTCGACTATCCGCTGTCGTCCCGGCTGGACGAGAACGACACGATCCTGGTGCTGGACAAGGTGCTCATCCCGTGGGAGAACGTGTTCGTCTACGGGCATCTCGGCAAGGCGCAGATGTTCACGGCGAAGTCCGGGATGATCGAGCGTGCGACGTTCCACGGTTGCACCAGGTTGGCGGTGAAGCTCGAGTTCATCGCGGGGTTGATCATGAAGGCGCTGGAACTGACCGGGACCGGGGATTTCCGCGGGGTGCAGACTCGGCTCGGTGAGGTTCTGGCGTGGCGCAACATGTTCTGGGGGCTGGCCGATGCCGCGGTGCGGAATCCGGTGCCGTGGAAGAACGGTGCGCTGCTGCCCAATCCGGAGTACGGGATGGCGCACCGCTGGTTCATGCAGATCGGTTACCCGCGGATCAAGGAGATCGTGCACCAGGACGTCGCCGGTGCGCTGATCTACGTCAACTCGAGTTCGGCGGACTTCCGCAACCCGGATATTCGCCCGTACCTGGACAAGTATCTGCGGGGTTCGGGGGGCGCCGATGCCGTCGAGCGGGTGAAGTTGATGAAGCTGCTGTGGGATGCCGTCGGCTCGGAGTTCGGTGGGCGGCACGAGCTGTACGAACGCAATTATTCCGGCAATCACGAGAACACCCGGCTGGAGTTGGTGTTCTCGCAGTTGTCGAACGGGCAGGCCGACGGGTACAAGGCGTTCGCCGACAGGTGCCTTGCCGAGTACGACCTGGACGGCTGGACCGTGCCGGATCTGGAATCCTACGAGAAGCTGCAGCGGGCACGGACCGACCTGCTCGACACCTGACGCCCGGTTCGGCCGGGCGAGCCTGATCGGTGTGGTGTCGCTGGTGTCCCTCGGTGCCTGGGCAGGCCGACAGGTGCAGCCGTAGGGGTCGCGTCCTGATCGTTGACTGCGCTGGGGACGGTGTTGCTCGGTCGCCGGCCTTTTCGCCACCGTCCCCGCGGATCGATTCCGGTGACGGTCACCTTCGTCGGAAGGGCGCGAGTGCCACCCGGGCCTCGGCTCGTGGTCGGTCGTGCCGTCGCGGACCTGGGCGGTGTCCACGCGTCGATCGCGGTTGCCGCCGTGCCGGCGGTGGCCAGGTCGGCAACGACGCCGGTAGCGACTGGGATGCCCGCAGTAGGTCGACATGCGACGGGGTGGAGGTTGCGCTTCCGACTGGCGGCACGCGACTGGCAGCTCCGGATCGCAGCGCAGTCCGTTGCGCGGTTCGTTGTGCTGTCCCGATCGTGGGGTTGGTATGCCGGTGCCGGTTCGGGTCGCGTCTCCGCGTGGACCGTCAGAAGTGCGGCCTGTAGCTGTCCGGTGGACGTAGTGGTTCGGGTCGGCTGGTGTGTGTCGCCGTTGGGGGTCCTGATGTGCAGGGCGCCGGTGCCGTCCTGTCTGAAGTGCCAGCCGGGGAGGTCTTTGAGGCGGTGGTGTCGTCGGCAGAGTCCGGTCAGGTTGTCGGCGCTGGTTTTGCCGCCTCGTGCCCAGTCCTGGGTGTGGTCGATGTCGGATGCGTGTGAGGGTCGGTGGCAACCCGGCATCCGGCATTCCCGGTCCCGTACCTTCACCCACTCGGCCAGTGCGGCGGGTGGCCGGTAGCGGGTACGTCCGAGGTCGAGCACGGTTCCGGTGACCGGGTCGGTGACGACCTTGCGCAACACCGAACCCGAGTTGGTGGCGAGGTGGCGGGCCAGCCAGGCCGGTACCGGCCCGTGACCGGGCAGCTCGGCGGGATGGTCGTCGGCTCCGGCCAGGGTGGTCGCGGCGACGTGCACGAACACTTCGGTACGTGTCTCGGCGGTGCGGTGGCCGAGGCAGAGTTCGGCGAACACGTCGGCACGTAACTGTTCCAGGGTGCGGGTTTCGCCACCACCACGCAGGGTTTTCACGATCCGGTCCACGCGTGCGTAGATCGCCGTGGCGGTCTCGGTGGGCAGATCGGCGATCAGGGTGCTCATGGCGTCGTCCTGATGCACCAACTGCACGCTGCGTTCCAGACGTCGTTTCCGCGCCCGCTCAGCGTGCCCGTCCGGATCGATCACGGCGACCTGCCGCACGGCGGCGCGGCGAATGCTGGACGGATTCCGCCCGTCGAGCCGACCCACCATCGCCGCGTCCACGGCAGCGGCCTGCTCGTCCGATAGCGGGTTGGTGGCATCGACGATCTTGGATGCCTTGTAGCTGTCGACGACGCCGGTGTCCAACGCAGCCAACGTTTCCGGTAGTCGAGAAGTCAACGCCTGCGCCATCGCCACCATCCGCTGTGCACGATGCTCGGTGGTGGCCAGGGTCAACGCGACCTCCGCAGCCACACCGCGCGACTCCTCCGACAACGCCGCGAACCGAGCCACCGCTCGCACCTGCACAGCCTCGGCACGCGATCGGGCGACCTCGGCATCGCGCATCACCCGAAGAAGCCCACGCAGCGACGACGGCAACCCAACACCAGTCAGACCCCCGTGATCAACCCGCACCGTTTCCCGCGAATCCATATCAAGAATCGCAGCCAACCGAACCTCAACAGATCCCCCACTGATCATGAACCCATTCTACCGACACCCACAGACAATTCCCATCACACCATCGAGTACGCGACCCCACGAATGGAACATTCATTTATCAGCCCCCAGCAAACAAGCCCATCAATATCCCCGAGAACCTCTCGCAGCACATCCCGACAAGCACGGAACAAACGCCGCGTCCCGACGCCTCGGCGGAGCAGCGCGCTGGTCAGCGTGGCCGGGCCGGACGGGCCGTCGAGGTCGACCACGTCGATCGGGCCCCAGGCGGCGGCACCCAGCGGCCCACTTCCGAGCGGGTCCAGTCGCGGCCACCCGTTCTCGATGAGGCCGGTCAACTCCGCGACTCACAGCCACCCGGCGCGTTCCGAGCCCCCCGTGCGGCCAGGAACCCAACAGCACCAAACCGACCAGCGCCACCCATCCCGTCAAGCAGGCCCCCGAAAGACAACCGGACGCAACAACCGGGGTACGAACCCGAACGCGACACACCCAGCCGGACGCGACACCCCACCCGCACCGAACCAGACAGCACCGAGAAACCCGTTCCGTGGGTAACTGTCGCTGGTGACCATCAACGGCGAACGCCCCGCGCAGCGACAGTTACCCACGGCGCGCCGAAGGCGTGCCCGAAACCCAAGCCACCACCCCGATACCCCCAACCCCGGGGCCACCCCGACACGCCCCGGAGCCAGACACCCCCGACCCCGACCCCCGACACGCCCCACCAGCGGAACCGAGACCCGCGATGCCGAGCCCGCCAGCACCCACGACGATCGGCCCGCCCGGAATCCGGACGGGCCGATCGCAGGCGTCACCGTTGCGCGACTACCGTTTACTTGTCGCCCAGCGACTTCAGGACGACGTCGCTGACCCGATTGAAGGCGTCAAACTGTCCATAATGGACACGGTTCTTGTTCACCGCCACGACCAGTTCCTTCTCCGTGTCGGCGTACGCCGCGGTACCGAAGCTGCCCGCCATGCCGATCAGGTTCGGGCTGTCCAGCGGCCCCATCTGGAAGCCGATGTCGTACCCGAGCCCCCGCGTGGAGGGGAACCCGATGATCTCGTCCTGATCGGAGATGGCCACCTTGGCGATCTCCGCCAGCCGGTCGGCGGAGACCAGGCGCACGCCACCGACATCACCGAGCAGTGCGGCGTAGACCCGGGCGATCGCGCGGGCGGAGAAGGTACCGCCTGCCGGGATGTCGGCGTTCAGTACGTCGGATCGATTGCCGAAGGTCGCGTCCGGCATCGCCGCCATCGGTGCCGCGGTGAAACCGTCGACGACGCGGAAGAACGGGATCTCGGACATGTCGAAGTCACCGCCCTCACCCTCGCCGCCCTCCTGCTGCTGGGCCGGATCGGCGGGTGCCTCCTCCAGGGTCGCGAGCCTGCCGAGCTCGGCGGCGGGAACGCCGAAGAACAGTTCGTCGGCGATCCCGAGCGGAACGGCGATCTCTTCGCGCAGTACCTGGGAGATCGGCTTACCAGTGGCCCGGCGGACGATCTCACCGATGATGTAGCCGTAGGTCTGGGCGTGGTAGCCGGTCTTGGTGCCCGGTTCCCACCACGGTGCCGCCCCCGCGATCGCCCGGCACATCTTGTCCCAGTCGCACAGGTCCTCGGGGGTGGTCTCGGCGGGGACACCGGGAACGCCGGTCGTGTGCGTGAGCGCGTGCCGGACGGTCGCCTTGTCCTTGCCCTGCACACCGAACTCCGGCCAGAGCGTGGCGATGGGGGTCTCGTAGTCGAGTACGCCTTTCTCGACGAGCGTGTGCAACACGGCCGAGGTCGCGCCCTTGCCGGTCGAGGTGCTGTAGACGGGGGTGTCCGAGGTGAAGGCCCGGCCGGACGCACTGTCGGCGACGCCGGAGACGGCGTCCACCACCAGCTCCCCTCGGTGGTACACGGCCGCCTGCACGCCGACCTCGGCGCCGGACTCGACCAGGTCGTCGAGGGCTCCCTGAACCTTCTTCTGGATGTCACTCATGCCGTGGATTCCCTTCCTGTCGTTGCCGCACAAGGTGTACTGACGAGCTTCGGCCCGGCCGATCGGATCGATCCCGGAAGCCGGCCGCGGGACCGCCGAGTCCGGCGGGGTCCCGACCGGCCACTCCGGTGTGTCCGCCACGAATGTCACCTGACTGTGCCCGGCGAAGCGGATTGCCGATCGCCGTACTGTTTCGAAACGTTCCTGCCCGCGGCGCGCGCGCCGTCTAGCGAACTTGTCGTCGCACCCTCCTAGCGGTCCGTGGACTTCGCCGTGCCACCGGATCAGTGGGCCGCCACGGCGGCCGAGTCCACATCGGACTGCTCCCCGTGCTCCGAACCGGTCGGGGGCACGTCGCGCAGCCGGGCCACGGCGAGGGTGCCCAGCGCGGCGAACAGGACGGCGCTGACGATCGCGACCACGTTCAGTCCGCTGGTGAACGCCTCCCGCGCCGAGTCGAGCAGTTCGGTCCCCACTGCGGGTGGAACCTGTCCCGCCGAGGCGACGGCACCGTTGACGTTCTCCGCCGCGGCGGCGGCGATGTCGCCCGGCACGCCTTCGGGCACGGTCAGCGCCCCCTGATACACGACCGCGCCCAGGCTGCCGAGCGCGGCGATTCCCATCGCCACACCGAATTCACCCGCCGTGCCGGACACCGAGGAGGCGGATCCGGCCTTCTCCGGGGGTGCGGTGTCGAGGATGAGGTGGTTCAGCAGCGCGGCGGCGGGCCCCACACCGAAATAGGAGACGGCCACGCCGGTGATCAGGTAGGCCACCGAACCGGTGGCGTCCACCTGGGCGATCATCAACTGCCCGGCCACGGCGATCGCCATTCCGCCGGCGAGGACGAAGGCCGGGCGTACCCGGCGGGCGATGTGCGGTGAGACGTTGATGGCGAGCATCAGTGTCAGCGCGGGCGGCACCAGGCACAGCCCCGATTCCAGTGGTGAGAAACCCGCGACCGTCTGCAAGTGCAACGCGACGAGCAGGCCGGTGCCGCTCTGCAGGGCACCGACGAACAGGCTGAGGATCAGCGCGGCCGTCAGCGAGCGGTGCCGGAACAGGCTCAGGTCCAGTAGCGGGTCGGCCAGCCCGCGCTGCCTGCGCAGGAACAGCGCGCCGACGGCGGCGCCGGCCAGCAGGCCGGCGATCGCCAGCGGCTCAAGACCCTCCTTCGCGAACTCCTTGAGCGCGTAGATGACGAGCAGAATGGCCACCATGGAGAGGGCGACGCTGCCCGCGTCGATCCGTCCCCCCGCCGGGTCGCGGCTCTCCGGCAGCAGGAACGGCGCGGACAGCACGAGCAGCAGCATGATCGGCACGCCCATGAGGAAGACCGCACCCCACCAGAACGTCGACAACAGGGCGCCGCCGATGACCGGTCCCAGCGCGACACCGGACATGAACGCGGTGCCCCAGACGGCGATCGCCACACCCATCTGCTTGGGGTCGCGGAACATGCTGCTGATCAGTGCCATGGTGGATGGCAGCAGGGTGGCGCCGGAGATCCCGAGCAGTGCCCTGGCGACGATCAGCATCTCCGGTGTCGTGGAGAACGCCGCGAGCAGCGAGGCGCAGGCGAACGCGGAACCGCCGATCAGCAACAGCTTGCGCCTGCCGATCCGGTCGCCGAGCGTGCCCATGGTGACGAGGAATCCGGCGACCATGAACCCGTAGATGTCGCTGATCCAGAGCTGCTCGGTGCTCGAGGCGCCGAGATCGGCCGTCAGGTGCGGCAGGGCGAGGAACAGCACGCTCACGTCGACCGAGACCAGCAGGGTCGGCAGGGTGAGCACGGCGAGCCCGATCCACTCCCGCCTGCCCGCACGGGCACCGTTCCCGGTCGTCTGGCTCGCGCCCATGGAATCTCCTCCTGCTGTCTGGGTGGGACCTGCGCCCGGGACGTGCCGGGCGCCTGCGGCCCGATGCGGCGGGTCCGGCCGGGGGTGGGCCCGTTGGGCCATACGCTCAGTGTGCTGGGCCGGATACCGGATCGACATCTCTCAACGTGCGGTGCTCGGACGGCCCGGGAGAACGCGCGCGCCGGGCCGCCCGGCGGTTCAGGCGGCGCGCCGGACGGGCGCCTCGACCTCGGCGGGTGGTGCCGCCGGCCGGGCCGGGACGACGGGCACCCGGCGCCGGGAACCACGCAGCACGTCGAGCATCAGCCGAGGCCGCATGAGTGCCTGGGGCGGATCGACGAGCCCGGCGACGCGGAAGAACGCCGTCGCGAACCGCGCATCGCTCCGGGCGGCGGCATGCAGGCGGGAGACGTAGGCGTTGCCGATCCTGACCTTCAGCGTGCGGCGGCCCTCGACGCCCGGGAACGCCAGGTCCGCGCTCACCGAGGTCTCCCAGGGCACGTCGACGATCGGTGCGATCCGCCGGAAGAAGCGGCGCGCGTCGGGCCCGCCCTCGCTCAGGTGCTCGCGCAGTGCCATCGCCTCCATCGCGGCGACGGTCATCCCCTGTCCGTACACGGGGTTGAAACTGCACACCCCGTCACCGATCACGAGCAGTCCGCGGGGGAAGCGGCGCAACCGCTCGTACCGGCGCCGGACACTGGCCGGGACGCGGAAGGTCACCGGGGTGTCGACCGGTTCGGCCTCGCGCACCGCCTGGTAGATCTCCGGGGCCGCGAGTGACTTCACGAACTCGAGGAAGCCCTCGTCGTCGGCCGGCGGGTGGTCGCCGAGCATCCCGGTGAGCGACAACATCGACGTGCCGTCCCCGAGTTTCGGGAAGAACGCGCCGCGCGGGTTGTCCGGGGAGGCGACGGGGTTGATGGAGAGGTCGGTGCCGTACGGGTCGTCGCGGAGCCGGTAGTGCCGGGTGGTGTACGCGAGGTCGACCTTGACCCTGTCCTCCCTGGGTCGCTGGTAGCCGAGTTCCTCCAGCCACGCCGGGGTGCGGGAACCGCGGCCGGTGGCGTCCACGACGAGGTCCGCGGCGACGAACTCCTCGACGCTGTCCTCCGCCTCGTCGATGACCCGTACACCGATGACCCGCTCCCGTCCGGGATCGGCCTGCAATCCGCGGATACCACACCGTTCCCGGAACTCCACAGTGGACAGACGGGCGACGCGAGCACGGACGTGCGCCTCCAGCACCGGGCGGGTCGCCGAGACGCTCACCAGACCGGACGTCTCCTGGGCCAGCTTCTCCCCGCCGAAGTACCAGCGCAGGTTGCCCGCCAGATCGCCTGCCGGGATGCCGGCCTCGCCCAGTTCCCTTTCCAGGCCTGGAAAAAGCTCCTCCAGGATCTGCTGGCCCCTGGCGAGGAGCGCGTGCGCGTGCCGGGCGTGCGGCACGCCGCGGCGTGGTCCCCGTACGCCGAGCACCTCGTCGCGGTCGATGACGAGCACGCGCCGATACGACTCGGAGAGCACGCGGGCGGCGAGCAGCCCGGCCATGCCTGCGCCGAGCACCGCCGCGCGGTCTCCCGTGTATTCGCCCATCGCGGACGCCTCCCATGTCTCGGCCCGGGCAACCTGGGTCCGGGCTGTGTGTGCGCAAACGCCGCCGTGTCCGGGCCGTGCGCGGTCCTCGTGGGGTCGCGCCGGACGCGTCGTACCGCGCCCGGCGCGTACCGGTTCCGGTCAGTCCCGAGGGCTGTTCTGGTACGCCGCCAGCTTCCATTCACCCTCGCGCCGCACGGCGAGCCAGGAGGCGCGGATGGCGCTGCCGGTGGTGATCTCGGATTCGTCCGCGCCCAGCACTCCGCCCAGGGTCAGCAGCAGTGCCACGTCGTCGGCGAGGAAACGGAAGTCGATGGGCTTGCCGGTCACCTGGGTGCCCTTGTAGGTGGTGGCGAAGGCCTCGGCCATGAAGGCGCGGATCTCCTCACGTCCCTTGCGGTAGACGCCGGGCAGGATCATGGTTCCCTCGTCGACGAAGACACCGGCGAAGGCCTCCGCGTCGTGGTACGCCCACGCCGCGACCACCTTCTGGGTCAGGGCGGCGACGGCCACCTGGTCCGCCTCGGTGGGGCCGGTCCGGGTGCCGTCCGGTCGGGTGCTGGTCGTCATCGCGTACGCCTTTCTCGTTGCCTGCGGCGGTGTCCGGCGGTCAGATGTAGAGCGTGTTCGGTTCGAGCCCGCACAGCACGCGGCCGTACAGCTCGGCGTTGGTGTTCGGGTTCATCAGCGCGTGCAGGTTGACCGCGTGCACGTCGTGGGCGATCCGCTGCATCGGCACCGCGCGGTAGACGGAGGAGCCGCCGCTGGCCGAGGCGAAGATGTCCACCGCCTCCCGGGTCAGCCGCACCACGGAGCCGAGGTCGGCCCTTGCCCGCGCGCGTTCCTCGAGTTTCCAGGGCGAGGCGTCCACGCCCTTGCCGTCGACCTGCGCTGCGAGCCGGTGTGCGTGGAACTCGGCCTGGTCCAGTTTCGTCACGGCGTCGGCGGCCTGCAGGTGCGTCAGCGGCGCCTCCCGCTGGCTCTCGTAGGCGGTGTAGGTGATCTTGCGGTCCGGGAGCCGTTCGAAGAACACCTCCTGGGCGTGCCGGCCCAGCCCGAGCACGGTGCCGACCGAGGAGGCGGACGCGACCGGCAGCAGCGGCGCACGGTAGATCGGTGATCCGGCGTTCGTGCTGGAGGCGGCCTCGCCCTGCAGCACCGAGGGCAATGCCAGTATTCGTTCCGTGGGAACGAAGAGGTCCTTCGCGACGGTGCTGACGCTGCCGGTTCCGCGCAGTCCGGAGGTGTTCCAGTCATCCACGATCAGCAGGTCCGACATCGGGACCAGGGCCATGATCGGATACGGCTCGGAGTCGGGACCGGCGAGGATCGCGATGATCTCCTGCCAGTGGCTGTGCTGCGCGCCGCTGATGAAGCCCCACTTGCCGTTGACGATCACGCCGCCGTCGACGGGGGCTGCCATCGCGCTGGGGCTCAGCGTCCCGCACAGGCGCACGTCCGGCGTCGCGAAGACCTCGTCCTGCACCTCGTCCGGGAACATGCAGGCCATCCACGTCGGGATCCACGTCACCGAGGCGACCCAGGAGGTCGAGCCGTCGGCGCGGCCGAGTTCGGTGGCGACATCCATCAGCGTGCGGGTGTCGCACTCGAAGCCGCCGTACCGGCGCGGTATCCGCATCCGGAAGATACCGGCGTCGGCCAGTGCCTCCACGGACTCCTCGTGCAGCCGCCTGTTCTCGTCCGCCCAGTTCGCGTGTCTGCGCAACAGGGGAACCAGTTCGGACGCACGCCGGACCAGTTCCTCCCGGGTCGGAACCTCAGTCGTGGACACAATTTCCTCCTAGAGACGACCTCGACCGCGACGCCGCGCGTCACGCGGTTGGTGCGATACCCGTCATGGCGGTACCGACGCGTTGTGAAGGACCCGGCCGGCGACGGTGGCCGTGTCGGCGTTCGGGTCAACGGTTCCATCGCCGGTCCCGGTGGCGCGTCTTCCCGCTTGCGCCGACGGCGACGCGAAACTCAGCGCACCCGGAACTGTCAGCGCACCCGGAACTGACCGGGGCGGCGGCCCGCCCCGGCCGGGCCGCGGTATGCCTGGGCGATGTCGAGCCAGCGGTCCGCCTCGGCCCCGACCGCGCCGAGGTCGAGGTCGTCGCGATGCCTGCGCCTGGTCGCCAGCAGGCAGAAGTCGGCGGCCGAGCCGGTGATCCGCTGCCCGGCATCCTCCGGGCCCGACGTCAGGATCCGGCCGGACGGGCTGACCAGCTCGAACCGGAACTCCTCGTCCGGTGGGGTCAGATTCCTTGCCTGGTAACCGAAGTCCTTCGTGCGCACGGCGAACTCGACCAGGTAGGCGATCCGGTCGGTGTGTGTGCGTACGACCCCGAGGGCGTCGGCGATGTCCTGACCGTGCGCGAACAGCTCCATCATCCCCGCGCAGGCCAGTACCGACGGCGGCAGCGGATTCACCAGCCAGGGCACCACCTGGTCGGCGGGGACGGCGGCGAGCTGCTTGATGCCGGTGTCGCGCTCGGCGCGCCAGCGGGCGAGCAGGACCTCGGCCGGATCCCCGACGTAGTCGGCCAGTGCGGCGTTGACGGCGGCGTCGAACGCGCCGCCCCCGTCGATTCCGGCGGTCATCGCCGTGAACGCCTTCGGCTCTCCCGCCGCCATCCCGGCGATCCGGAAGATGAACGCGAGGTGCCCGATCTGGTCCTTCACCGTCCATCCCGGCGCGGGTGTCGGAGTGTCCCATTCGGACTCGCCGAGTTCGGCGACGAGCCGGTCGACCTCGTGAGCGTCGGTGCTCAGAGCATCGATCACGTCCTGTGGGCTGCTCATGCGTGGCGTCCTCTCAGCGGTTGGGCGGACCGATGCGGGCGAGGCGGCGGTACGTGCGGCAGCTCCGGGCCACCGGCGTGCCGGACGGTGGATCGATGACCGCCGTGCCACGGCGCGGAGCCGGGGCACGGCGGTCATCGGGGCGGCAGATCGATCGCGTGACGTGAAAGCCGTGCCGTTCGCCGTCAGTGCGTCTCGGACTTGCTTCGACTCAGCGGTGCCGATCCGACGAACACCATTCTGCGCCGGGCGAGGGGCGTGGGTCTTCTTCCCGCGTGCACATCCGCGCGATTCCGGAGTCTCCGGTTCACGGCCGGGGCGCGGTGCCCGGTGGCTGCGTGGCGACCGTGCCGGAAGCGCCCGCGCGCAGTTCGCCCGTTCGCAGGGCCGCGGCCATCGCCGCCCACGAGACGCATTCCACCAGTGCCCGGTCGGCGGGTTGCCCGCTCCGGAACGCGCCGACGACTCCGTCGTCGACCTGGTAGGAGGCGATCGCCGTGAGCAGTGCCAGCCGGGCCGCCGGGCGATCGGCTCCGGAGAGCCCGGACACCAGTGGGTCCACCCAGGCTCGGCTCAGTCCCGGTGGGCGGCCGTCCCAGTTCGCCAGCGCGCCAAGCACGGTGGCACGTACCGCCTCCGGCAATGCCCGGCGACCCGCGGTGTCCAGCGCGGCACCCGCCCGGGCGAACGCCTCGGCGACCACCTCCTCGGCTCCCGCCCAGGACGGTCCCGGTGGCGCGGACGGCAGCAGGGACAGCGAGGCGCCGCGAGCGGGCCCCGCACCGGAGGGCCGCAGGACCCTGCCCAGCATCCCGCCGGCGATTCTCCGCGCCGGTGCGGGAAGTCCCGGTGGCAATGGGGAGTCGCCGAGGAAGACGTTCACCATCCGGTTCAGGTAGTCGAACGTCGCGGCGACGCCGGCAAGTTCGGCCACCGTGCCCGCGGACAGGCCCGGCAGGGCGCCGGTTCCGCGCGCCCAGGCCGTCACCGCCCGAAGCTCCGGGTCGCGAACGGCGGCGGTCGTGCCCTCGGCGGCAGCGGCGGCGTCGGCGCGTCCGGTGAGGCCGCCGAGCATGGCCGTGTGCACTTCCACGCAGTACGGACAGGAGTTACCCAGTGAGACCGCCGCGGCCACCGCCTCCTTCGCCGCCCGGCTCGCCGATCCCCGCGCCACGAGCGTCTCGCGCAGCAGCACCCAGCTCGCGGCGAGTGTCTCCGGGGCCGGGGAGTGCAGTGCGATCGGCGGAGCGAGCATGCCGAAGTCACGCTCCGCCTGCCGGTAGACCTCGCGGACGAGGCCGGTCGCGGCCGTGGGCCGGACGGCCCGGACGTGACGGATGCCGGACAAGGTGGTCCGCAGGGCGAGCCGGACGGGAACGGGGGTCATCGCACACCTCTCGGTCGGTCGGCCCCCGCCCGGGCCTCACCCGGCGGAGGAGAGAACGGCGACGTGCGCGGTACCGGCGACGACCGCGGTGGCCAGTACCCAGACCAGGGTCTGCACCGAGATCGTCGCCAGGCGCGTACGTGGCCGGCAGATCGTGAACCAGGACAGTCCCACCAGCGCGATCACCAGCCCGGTGTGCAACAACACCGGGGCGGCGTCCGTGCCGCCCAGCCAGGCGCGCCCGAACTCCACTCCGGACGCCACGAGGGCGAGGGCCAGCACCCACGGCGCGACACCGCGCACGTGCCGGGTAACGGCCAGCAGCCGGGGCTGCCGTGCTCGCGTCACCGTCACCGGCACCGCCAGCGCGATCAGCAGCAGCAGGGCGACCTGTTGCGGCAGGTCGATGCCCTCGGTGAGCAGCAGGCCGAGCAGTCCCGCCCCGGCCGCCGCCCAGGTGACCAGCTCCACGGCGAGACGTGGCTGCTCGGTGAGGAAGGGCCGCAGCAGAGCGAATGCCGCGACCAGCAGCAGCCCGGCGACGAGCAGGACACGCAACCAGAGCGAACCGGTGGTCACCGAGAACGTGACCAGGTGGTCGTGCGGGCCACCGGCCGCCTGCGCCGCCGTCATACCGGTGCGGCCTCGGCCCGGCGCGCGGCCCCGGTGCCGCAGGTGCACCGCATCAGCGCCACGTCCTCCGGTTTCGGCCGCAGGTGGTACACCATCGCGACGACCATCGGGATGAAGACGATCGTGTTGTAGAACAGATGCAGCTCGACCCTCGGGATGACGAGCTGCGCGATGCTCGTGGGTTTGGCTCCGCCCAGCAGGTGCGCACCGGTGAGCGCCTGCAGCAGCAACAGCAGGTGCTCGAAGTGGTGCCATACCTGGATCCACATCGCGGCGCGCCACCACGGGCGGGAGCGGCCGACGAAACCGTGCCGCAGCACGATGAACGCCACCATCATCCCGATCGCGTAGCCGTAGTGCATCCACTCCGAGGTGACCAGCCACGGGAACGCCATCCCGAGCGCCCCGTTGGCCTTCGGTGCGGGCCAGCCGAGCAGGTAGATCTGCGCGGCCTGGGCGAGATGTTCCGCCCAGTGGGCCAGTACGACGATCGCGTAGGCCATCAGCGCCGCCTTGTGCCAGCGCGTGTTGAGTGCCTCGCTGACGGCGCGCCACCCACCGGTCCGGGCTGACGTGTCCATTCGCTACTCCCCTGCCGACAGGCTGGGCACCAACCTCAGGGTGGCCCGCCTGCCACTCGTCGCGCCGTCGGGTGACGGCGCACCGTATGAGACGTCGACGCCACGCTCCCGCGCGGCCTTGACGATTCCGGGAACGGCGCGCTCGGCGAGCGCGGCGATGGTCATCGCCGGGTTCACCGTCAACGCGCCCGGGACGGACGAGCCGTCGGTGACGAAGATGCCGGGGTGGTCGCGCAACTCGTGGTTGTCACCGAGCGCCGAGGTCGCCGGATCGTCCCCGATCCGGCAGGAGGCCAGCGGGTGCACCGTGTACGCCCCGACGACGTCGTTGGTCCACGGGGCGACCTTGGCCAGGCCGTCGCGTTCCATGATGTCCTTCACGTCGGCGTCGGCCAGTGCCCAGCCGTGCTTCGTGTTCGCCGTCGGCTCGTAGGACAGCGGTCCCCGGCCGAGCATCTGCTGGGAGATGCGGAAGGCGTTGCCGGTGGGTGGCGGCGGGCCGAAGACGCCTTCGTTGTCGTCCTCGGTCATCAGGAAGATCGTCAGCCAGGAACGCCACCGCTTCAGCAGTTCCTTCTTCTCCGCGCCGAACCAGGTCGGGTCGGCTCCGCCCGGAACCTGCGCCAGGATGGTGCCGAGTCCCGGCGGGAAGTAGAGCTGTTCCAGGGAGTAGCGGGAGTACTCGGGCAGCGAACCATCGAGTTTGTCCCAGTTCGCCACCGTCGGGCCCTTGCCGATCTGGTTGGCCTCGTAGGGGATCCCGTCCTCCCGGCTGAGACCGAGCACCTCGCGGACCTTGTCCTCGTCGAGCACGGCGGTGTTCAGCCGTTCACCGTTGCCGGAGAAGTACCGGCCGACGGCGTGCGGCATCGCGCCCAGCGTGGCCTCCGAGCGCTGCAGGATCACCGGCGTCGCGCCCGCGCCCGCGGCGAGGACCACGATCTTCGCCTCGATGACCCCGCGGCCGGTGTGCTCGCGGTAGTCCTCCTCGTCGACCACGTTGTAGCTCACCCGGTAACCACCGTCCTCGGTGCGGGACAACTGCTGAACCTCGTGCAGCGGGCGGATTCGCGCGCCGTGCGCGAGTGCGGCGGGCAGGTAGTTGGTCAGCAGGGAGCGTTTCGCGTCGAACCGGCACCCGCCCATCATCCAGTTGCAGTTGGTGCACTTGCCGTTGTCGATTGCCACCGGTGCCGGGTTCGCCGTGCGCCCGGCGTGGTGGCACGCCGCAGCCCACAGTCCACCCGAGTACGAGACGTCGTTCCAGTCCTGCTGGGACACCGGCAGGGCCTCGGCGACCTTGTCATACCAGGGATCCAGGCTCGACCGGTCGATCGAGGCCGGCCACATCCGCCTGCCGATGCTGCCGTGGCGCTCGAAGACGAACCGCGGCGCCCGGGGCATGGCGGCGAAGTAGACGACGCTGCCACCGCCGACGCAGTTGCCACCGAGCACGCTCATGCCGTCACCGACGACGAAGTCGAACGCCCGGGTGTAGGAGGAGCCGAGCAGGAAGTCGTGCTCGAACTCGTTGCTCTGCAACCACGGGCCGCGTTCCAGCACGACGACCTTGGCCCCGCCCGCGGCGAGGTGGTAGGCGGCGATGGCGCCACCGAAGCCGCTGCCGACGATGACGACGTCCGTTTTCTCGGTGCTCATGCCGGGCTCCCCGAGGGTGTCGTGTCCGGGTGGACGTCGGCGAGCTTGCGCCGGTAGGAGTAGTGCGGGAATCGCCAGAGGCCGTCGGCGTCCGGCGGGTAGAAACCCATGGCCAGCAGGCCGGGGTGTCCCTCGGCCATCGCCTGCGCGGTGTGCAGGTGGGCGGCGCTGTCGAAGGCCATGTTGCAGAACAGGGCCAGTGCCACCCAGCCGTCCTTCTCCGGGTGCCCGGGTGCCGTCAGTTCGCGCACCAGTTGGGTGCGGTGCCCGAACGGCAGGGCGACGAACGCGGGCAGTGCGGCGTCGAGTTCGATCCCCTCCGTCCGGGCGCGGTTCTCGGCGTGCCCGTTCAGCATGGGCACCAGGAATTCCAGTCCCGCGGTCACTCCGGTCGCCGGAGTGTGCAGGAGCTCCAGCGCGCCCGCGGCCACCGCACCCGCACCCGCCGAGGCACCGGCGATCGCGTGATCGCCGGCCGAACGCTTCTCTCCAGGGACGATGGTGTCCGCGAAGGCCTCCAGCGTCATCGTCCTGACGTGTTCCTCGTCCGCGTTTCCCGGTTGCACAGGCGTTCCTCCTCGTCGAAAGGCGGCGACCCCGTCCCCAGCGGAGATCACCTCAAGGGGACCACCGGCGCGCCCGTACCGGCGTCTTCTCGGCTGCCGGCCACCGGGTCGCCGAGCAGGCCGGCCAGACCCGCGTAACCGATGTCGCGCAGGCGGGTACCGGAGGTGGCGAAATAGTCGGGGCCGGCGCTGATTCCGAGGCCTTCCACCATCCTGTTCATGAAGTTGAACAGCGCGCAGACGAGGACGGCGTCGTGCAGGGCCTTCTCCTCCCAGCCCGCGGCGTAGACGGCCTCGGCGTCGGCCGGGCCGATCCGGGAGGGGCTGCGGGTGAGGGTGCCGACGTAGCGCAGGATCGGCTTCAGTTTCTCCGCCACCGGTGCCGCGTCCAGATCGGCCACGGCGGCGGGCACGGCGCCCACCGCCACCCCGCAGGCCTCGGCGGTGGCGGTGTGCACGCCGTGGCAGTAGTCGCAGGAGTTCAGCCCGGACACGTACGCGGCGATGAGCTCCCGTTCGGCCACGGTCAACGGTGAGGTCCCCCGCATCACCAGCTCGTGGTAGTCCAGCAGTGGCCGCGAGGTCTCCGGGTACGCGCGGAACACCTGCAACAGCACGGCATCGTCAGGCAGTGACTTCAGGTACGGCACGGTCGTCCTCCACGAGTCGGTCCACTTCGTCACGTCGCAACCAGCAGGCCGCCAGGTAGGAACGAACCGCCGGCCCACGGTCCGGGCAGGCGCTGCCGGTGAGTCCGAGCACCCGGGTCCACGCCTGCCGTGGAGCGGCCGACACCGCCTGTCCGCGCGGCTCCGCCACGGTCAGTGCCGCCCTGGACGCCCGCCAGCAGCGGATGCCCGCCGCGACGACGGCCGTCATCGGGGCGTCGACGGCGGCGCCGTGCCGAAGGTGGTCCACGGCGAGCGCCACCAGTGCGGGATCCTCGGCGAGCGAGGCCACGCCGAGTCCGGCGAGCAGCCGCTCGCGGTCCAGTCCCATCAGGATCACCCCGGTCTCCACCTCGGCCGGATCGTCCACACCGGGCAGGGAGAACGGGAAGGTGTTGCTAGACAAGGGCTTCCACCTCGCCTCGGGTGATGGCCGCGGTACCGGTCCCGGCGCTGAGGCGGGCGGCGATGGTGGCGGCGACGCGCGCCGTCGCGACCCGGTGGCCGTCGATGTTGCGGGCGGCGGGCCCGAGCACCATGCAGGCGGCGGCACCGACGGCGAACACCTCCGGGGCACGCCGGTAGGCCAGCGTCCGCTCGTCGAGGTCCGGCCAGCCGTCCCGGGTGCCGACGATCTCACCGGACAGCAGGCGTTCGCCGATCGAGGGCACGGTGCCCAGCGCCAGCACCGCGTAGTCGCCGCGCACCCGCGCACCACCCGCCAGCGCCACCTCGGCGGCGCCGCCGGGGCCGGCCAGGGATTCGACGGCGCGGCCGCGGTGCACCCGCAGCCTGCCCGCACGTTCCGCCTCCTCCAGCAGTGGACGGAACTCGAACATCACCGACGCCCTGCGCTGCCGCCCCATCAGGGAGAGCCGGTCCGGCCATGGCACGCCACCGTCGAAGCGGGCCCTGCCCTCGGCGCGGAAGAACGAGGCGTTGACGTCGGAACACTGGAAGCGTTCGGCCTGCTCCCGCATCACCCAGTCCACCCGGCGGCCCTCGGCGAGCGAGCGGCCGATCACGTGTGCCGCGGTCAGTCCGGCTCCGACCACCACCACCGAGCGCGCGCCGCCCGGTACCGGGGCGTCCCAGTAACCGAAAGCCGGGGGCAACGGCCCGCCGCCGCACCATTGCTCCGGCACCAGGCGGCGTTCTTCGCCCTGGCAGAGCACGACGGTGCGGGCACGGATGCCACCCGCGCGGGTGCGCACGGCGACGCCGCCGTTCTCCCGCCGCAGTTCGAGCACCTCGCCCCGCCAGGTCCGTTCCCGCACCCCGTGCAGCGAGGCCACATGCCGGCAGTACGCCTCGAACACGTCGACCGGAACGACCGAACGGTGCCCGGCCTGCGCCATCCGGATCTGCGTGCGCTCGGTCGCCGACAGCCAGGACCATTGCAGGCGCGCGAAATCCAGCAGCTCGCAGTCGCGGTACCCCTCGACCCCGGGGTGATGTTCGTACGGCGAGCGCAGCACCCGCTGCGCCAGCGTGTCGACGCGGTCGAGGAAGCGGCGGCACACGCCGCCGGTGCGGTCGACCAGCACGACGTCGCGCACATCGAGATGCCACAGGGCCGAGGCGACCGCGAGCCCGGCGGGCCCGGCACCCACTACGACCACATCGGCCGATGACGGGAGCCCTTCGGTCCGCGCGGGCCGCGCGGGCAGATACCGGTGCGGCCAGTCGCGGCCCCGCTCCGACCACAGCAGACGGGGTTCCGGAACGAATGTGGTCATACCGTTCTCCTCGCACGACGGCAATGCCGGACGAAGCGTTCAACTGCTCCGTTCAGCGGTAAACAATTGAGCCGTTCACCCGATTATGGTGACCGGGACAATCGTTTCCAGAACGGGTCGCTGCGGCATTCCGTCAGTGACCAACCGATCCAGTTTCCCGGCCGAGGTCTCCGCGCTGTCCGCCGGCAGCGGGCTGTACCTGGCGTGCATGTACGCCGGGCGACGGGCGGTGGTCTCCAGTTCGAACACCTTCAGCACGGCCTCGCCCGGCCGGACCTCCCCCTCGTAGAAGGTGAGCCGCCGCTGGTCCGGGGTGATGAACGTCTTGGCGAACTGGCGGGACAGGATCATCGCGTCGCCGTCGTCCACGAAATGGGTGTCCTCATCGGCCGTGACCTGCATGGCGACCCAGGTCTGGTCGGTGAGGTTGGTCTCGGACTTGATCACCTGCCAGCGTCCGGGCTCGGGCAGGTGCAGGCTGATCGAGACGTCGTGGTCGACGGCGTCGATGGCTCCGGAGACCATCAGGACCCGCCGGCGCACGTCAGCGACGGCGCCCATCTGGATGTCCTTGGCACGGACCCTGGTGGAAACATCCAGACCCGGAATGTCCATCGACGACATGAGTTGTCTCCCTTGCACGGCGCGTGAACTGACGTGGAATGGCGGAACGGCACACATTTCGTCTCAGTGCAGCGAGACTGACACAGCGAAATTGCAAATCTCAAGCGACGGCACCCACATGGCCGACGCCTCGCGGCCATTCATGTCGATCTCGTCACGCAGCATCGACATCGACGTCGAGGCCCTCGGCGTTACCGCGCGTTCCGACGTACAGGATCGCGAAACAGGCCGGAGCCGGGAAATCCACCTTGACGATCAGGTCGTCGCGGACCACGACGGAGAACTCGCCCGGCCGGTGCGCGTCCCGCATCACGCGGTACCGCCAGAAGACCGAACCGTCGGCGACGGCGAACAACACGTCGTACACCCGGTTGCGCTCACCCTGGTCCGCCGTCGCCGCCCAGAGTTCGAGCCGCTGCAGGCCCGTCGTCAGGCGGCAGCGTTTCCGTTCAGCTTCCCGTTCGCCGTCCACGCGACGCACCCCGATCCATCGACTCGTCCCGACCCCGTTCGACCCGTCCACCCGTTTTCGGCGACCGTCAGTGCGCCGGATGCACCGTCATCGGCAGGCCACCCCGTACCCGCAGCGACAGCATCGGCTCCGCGACGGCAGGCCCCGCCGCCCCTCGAAGGCGCAGCTCGCGGCTGATCATCGCGAGCGTGAAGACCGCTTCCATGGTGCCGAGATTGCTGCCCACACAGAATCTCGGTCCGCCGCCGAACGGAATGTAGGCGTACCGCGGCCGATCGGCCGTGTGATCCGGGTGGAACCGGTCCGGGTCGAACAACTCCGGCCGGTGCCAGAAGTCCGGGTGCCGGTGCATCGTGTACGGGCAGACGACCACGTCCGAACCCGCGGGCACGTGGAAACCGGCCACCTCGTCCTCGGCCAGCGCGATCCGGGGCAGCAACCACACCGGTGGGTACATCCGCATGACTTCCTGCACCACCATGCCGGTGTAGGACAGCCGTCGCAGGTCCGCGAACTCCGGCGGGCGGTCGCCGAGCACGGTCGCCGCCTCCTCGCGCAACCGGGCCGCCACCTCCGGATGCCGGCCCACCAGGTACAGCGCCCAGCTCAGCGTGCTGGCCGTGGTCTCGTGGCCCGCCAGCAACAGGGTCACCAGCTCGTCCCGGAGCCTTTTGGCGCCGACCGCGGGATCGCTCTCCCGCCGGGTCGACTCGATCAGCCGGGAGAGCACATCGGCACCGGCCACGTCCTCGCCGGCGCGTTCCGCCCGCCGAGCGACCAGCGTGTTCACCACGTCCCGCAGTTCGGCATTCGCCTTCCGGGATCGCCGCTGCATCGGCAATGGCAGCCAGGACGGCACCAGCGACAGCGTCACCGCCTCGAACATCGCCTGGTCCTGCACCGACTCGAAGGCGTGCCCGATCGAGCCGAGATCGCCGAGATCGCCGAGATCCGAGTCGAGCAGGGTGCGGCCGAGCACGCCGAGCGTGAGCCCGGTCATCTCGTGGGTCATGTCCACCGGGCCCGCGCCGATCCGGTTCCGCAGCCGATCGACGAGCTGGCCCGCCTCCGCCGCCACCACCCCGGCCTGGGCGGCGATCCGCTTGTGCTGGAAAGCGGGCTGGATCAGCTTCCGCTGGGTTCGCCACAGCTCGCCCTCGCTGGTCAGCAGCCCGTCGCCGATCACCTTCTTCGCCTCGACCAGGCCGATTCCCTTATGGTAGTTGGAACTGTTGTCGGCCAGGACGTGCTTGGCGCCCTCCGGGCTGTTGAACAGATAGAGCGCCTTCGGGCCGATGGCGATCCGAGCGGCGTCGCCGTACCGGGATGCCGCCGAGGACAGCAGCGAGAGCCGGTCGGTGAACAGTTCCCGCAGCAGCCTGAAGGTGGCGGTGCGCGGGGGCCCGGGCGGCACCCGCCGGGTGCGACCGGCGGGCCCCGCCACGACGGTCACGCCGCCACCTCGCCCGGGGGCTCGGCCGACCGCGCCGCGACCGGGGCGGGTTCCGCCCGGCCGGCCGAGGGCAGTCCGGTCACCGAGGGCACGGCGGCGGGCGGACCGGCTGTCGCCGCCTCCACCCGCTGCTGCGTCTCCCACTTCACCCGCGTCTTGTCGACGAAGTGCAGTGACCACAGGAAACCGCCGCGTGCCAAGCAGACCAGCGCGGTCGCGAAGAACAGCCCGTAGGCGATACCGGCGGCGGTCAGCGCACCGTAGACGATCGCCACCCCGGCACCGAACGCGAACTGCGAGGCCGGCTTGGACGGCGTCGTCCCCGGGTCGGTGATCATGTAGTTGGTGAACAACACGAACGCGATGCCCGTCATCGTGCCGAGTGCGCCGAGGATCGCCGTGTCGAAGATCCAGCCGCGGACCACGGACTGGATCACGAAGAATCCGAGCCAGCCCGCGATCAGCCACATCCGCCCGGTGAGCTTCGCGTTGAGCATCGTGCCCGCCACGAGGATGACCGCCGGGATCAGCCAGTCGATCGGCCCGCTGACGTTCTCGCTGAAGTGGTAGGGCGGCGCGATGCTGGCCCAGGGGAACAGCACCAGGATCACCGCGATCCCGAAGTTCGACGGGTTCATGTAGTGCCGCATGCGGCCGCGGACCGGGGCCCGCAGCACCCACTTGGCGCCGACCGCCACCACGATGCCGAACAGCATCACCAGTATCTGGTCGTTCGGGTATGTCAGCATGTTCACCGCGAGACTGGTGATGTGCGCGGGCAGCAGGAACTCCGCGAGACCGCGGAATCCGTTGCCGCGGAAGCGGGGCGCCCGCTTCTCGGTGCGCGCACCGACGACCTCCAGCACCACTTCCAGCCCGTACCCGGTCGCCAACGCGAGGATGGGCCAGAGCCACGGCTGCTCGAAGCCGAGAACCGTGTAGCCGAGGATGTTGAACACGGTCATCGAGATGGCGAACCGGCGCAGCGCCGTGATCACCTTCGGATCGTGCCGTACGGGACCTGCCTGTGTCGTCTGCCCGGCCATGTCCTCACTTCTCCTTGGCCTGAGAGCCGAGCCGCAGCGAGTGCCAGCCCGAGGTCAGCGAAAGTTCCTGTTCGTGCACCACGCCGGCCCGGTCCCGCCACTTCACGCCGACCGTGACCGGTCCGGTGACGTCGCCGAGTCCGATGTGGACGTCGTTGCTGCGTTTGCCGGAATGCCCGCCGCCGCCGTCACTGCGCTCGATCAGAGTGCGGCCGTCCGGTGTGGTGACCGTGACCTGCGCGCCGATCACCGGCGAGCCGGGGGTGCCGGGGGGGCCCTCGTGGGTCAGCTTCAGTCCGATGAACGCCCCCGGATCCGGTGCCTGGTTCTGGTAGAACGCCGGCTGGCCCCACTGCCGTGCCACGGCCAGGTCCAGCCTGCCGTCCCCGTCGGCGTCGCCGGTCGCGATGCCCCGCGTCGGCACCGGCACGTCGAGGCCGAGCTGCCCGGCGACGTTCACGTAACCGCCGTCCGGCTTGCGGGCGAACAGGTGCAGTCGCTGATTGCCCGCGATGTCGTCACCCGCCCGGACATTGGGCCACCACGCGGGATCGTGCACGACCAGGTCGTTCGAGGTGGCGAGTTCCTGGAGCTGCGGCCACCTGTTGTGCTGGCCCTTGACGAAACCGTTGGTCTGGGCGATCGCCAGGTGGCCGCTGTTGTCGAAGTCGGCCATCTTGACGTCCCAGGCCCAGCCCGACCAGGCCGTGCCCTCGTCGGTGCTGCGGTCCTCCCACGGTGCCTCACCGGCCTGGAGCTGCGCGCGCATCTCCGACCGGCTGCCCGGCGTCGCCATGAACTGGTAGTTGCTCTCCTCGATGCCGAACGAGGTGGTGATGTTGCTGACGAACAGGTCGTAGAGGCCGTCACGGTCGAGGTCGCCCCAGTCCACGGCCATGCCCTTGAAGGAGTCCGCGCCGATCCGCTTCGACTTCGGCACCAGTGGCGAGGACGGGCCCTGCAGCGGCTCGAACGCGATGGTGCCCGGAGTGGATCTGTTGTGCAGCATGGCATCCCGGCCGTGGTCCTGGGCGAGGTAGAGTTCCGGCAGGTGATCACCGTCCACATCGTTGGCGCTGGCGCCGAGCACCCAGCCCTTCGAGAGGTCCTGCGGCAGGACGTCGTCGACCCGGTCGAAACTCACCGAGGGCGACGCTCCGCCGGAGGCTCCCGCCCAGCGGAAGAAGTAGTCCTCCCCGCCGTTCGAGGCGTTCGACAGCGAGTCGTTCATCGACACCCCGCCGGACACCGAGGGATCGAGGACGGGCCCGTGCTGGAAGTAGTTGCCGAGGTAGATGTCGAGATGGCCGTCGCCGTCGAAATCGTCGATCGCGACGGCATTGCTGTTCCACTGTGGACCGTTGTAGCGCGGGCCGGTGTCCCCTGGCACGAGTTCCACCGGCTGGTAGGAGCCGGCGCCGAGGAGGACCTCCCCGGGACGGGCAAGGTGGACGATGGGCGTGCGTCCCCAGTAGTAGACGAGGAGGTCCATGTACCCGTCCTCGTTGAAGTCACCCGGAGCGCACCCCATGGGTGCCATCACGTCGTTCATCGGCAGCGCACCGGCCTCCAGCACGAAGGGTGCGTACCGGTCCGATCGGGCACCCGGCGTCGGTGTCACGACAACCTGGTCGATCCGGGGATCGGTCACGCACAGGTCGTTCGCCAGCCCGTCACCGTCCAGGTCGTTCATCGCGATCCCCGCGCCCACCGAGGAGATCCACGCGTCGATGTCGGTGTAGTCCTGATTGACCTCGCGGATCTCCTGCTGGGGGAAACCACTGGGCATCGCGATCGACAGCGGGGCGAAACGGAACCCGCCCGCCAGCTCGTCGACCTCCTCCGCGGAGGACTCCGGGAGCCTGCTGGCGACGAACAGGGCCGCCATCACCACCAGCGCCAGGAGTCCGGCGAGCTGTTTGCGCAGCCAGCGAACTGTCGTGGTCATGTGTTGACACCTCCGATGGAGACGAACTCGCCGGCGACGCGTCGTCGCCAGACCTCGTAGGCGGGCTCACCGCCGGCGGCCGGCGCGTCCGGGCGGACCCTGCGCGTGAGTTCGGCGGCGAGCTCGGGCGTGGTGCCGCAGAGGACGCCGGTCGCTACGGGCGTGTGCGGCACCAGCAGCCCGGCCCGCACCCGCGCCTCCGCGGCGAAGGCGGAGGCCTGCGCGAGCTGCGGACGCCAGGTACCGGCGCGGTCTCGCAGAACGTGCAGTTCCTCTTGCTCGACGCCACCGGCGTAGGTCGCCGCCAGGCCGGTCCCGGCGTACAGGTCGGCCCGCCGGGACTCGGGGAACCTGTCGATCATGGACGCCACGAGTGCGGCGTCGGTCCCGCCGACGAACCACATGGCCCTGCCGATCCCCTGGTCGATCGCGTGGTGCGAGTACTCGCGGGTGGCGTCGCCCGGCCACGGGAACGCCGGGTCCTGGTACTGCTGGTACACGTATCGCTCGGTGTGGAAGTAGGCCTGGTGGAATCCGTAGCCGTCCAGGATGAGCCCGCGCAGCAGCGGGTCGAAGTCGTCGGCGGAGGGCCAGCGGAACCTCGGCAACCGCGCCATCGCCCAGCCGATGCCGACGTACACCATGTAGACGTGCTCGTCACCCCGGCCCGCCAGACAATCGGCGACATGGTGGGAATGTCCGAACGGAAGCCCGTCGAGCATCGCGTAGCCCATTCCGGCGCCCTCGTATGCGAATCCGCGGAATGGTGCCGGAACCTCTTCGAGCCATTCCTCCGCCTCGACCACGGAGCGCGCCTCAACGGCGTGTGCGTATCCGGTGAGGAACATCTTCCCGACATTTTCCAGCAGTTCCTGGGCTTCCGGATTCTTCTTGTGGAAGCCGCGCACGTCAAGCGATGTCTCGGAGACGTTCGGTGTCAGGATACGGCGCCTGAGCGCGCGCAGACCTTTGCCCAACTTGCTCTCCCCCAATCGGGTAGATTCGCACCTGGAGCATTCTCGGAATCAATTCTCGCAGCGCACGGGAATGCCCATCTACTCCCAGCCTGCGAGGGGGCGGATCAACTCGCCAACCGCAGTCCCGGTTCGGTCACGGCGTCCCGTATGCGCTGCCGCCAGAGTTCGTAGACCGGCTCGGCGGGGGCGGGGACCAGCTCCGGCGCCGTACCCGGATCGGTGGCGTCGGCGATCCCGACGGCCTCGGCCACCGTCAGTCCGGCCAGCGCGGATACCGCCGAATCCGTGTGCGCGGGGACGAAACCCGCGTACTGACGGGCTTTCGCGGCGAACACGGCACCGAGTGCCACCTCCGCGCGGTGCCCGCCCGCGGACTCGCGCAGCGCCGCGAGACCGGGTGAGTCGCAGCCGCCCGCGAAGGTGGCTGCCAGACCGACGCCGCTCCACAGGTCGGCGCGGCGGTGCTCGGCGAACCGCCGCACCGCCTCGGTGACCACCGCCGTGCGCGCGCCGTGAATGAACCACAGCGCCCGGCCGATTCCCTGATCGACCGCACGCCGGAAGTACTCCGGGCACCCGTCCCAGGCGTACGGCGCGGGAACGTGCTGTTCGTCCACCCACCGGCGGGTATCGAAATAGGCGCGGTCGAATCCGTATCCGTCCACGGCCAGCCAGCTCATCGTGGGGTGGTACGCCGAACCAGCCAGATCGGGAAGCACCTTCTTCCACAGCACCCTGGGCAGCCGTGCCATGGCGAAGCCGATACCGATGTAGGTGAGGAATATGTGCCGTTCCCCGGGGCCGGCCATCAGTTCCACCGTGCGGTGGCGCTGTCGAGGGCCCATCGCGTCGAGAATGGTGAACGCCATCGTCGCGCCCTCGTAGGCGAATCCGCGCAGTTCGGGCTCGATCATGTCCAGCCTGCGCTCGATCTCACCGAGCGCGGGCCCGTCGATCCCCCATTCGAACCCGCACACCACCACCTGCGGAACCCGCTCGAGCCGGTCCGCGGCGGGCGAACCCGCGCCGGGAAAACCGCGTCCGCCGAAGCTCACCGCGTCCATCGACGGAGCGAGTACGCGGCGCCGGAGCGCGCCGAGGGTTGTCGCCATCAGATCCATCCTTCGGGTTCGCACGGCGGCCACGCCGTCGTGTACGAGTGAACGTCGGCTCGGGCCCAGGCCGACCTCAGGCCACGGCCCGCAGTCCGCGGACCTCGGCCACGAACTGCCGGGGAACGGTGGGCGATCCCTGTCCCGCGAGGGTGAACGCGATCGGCGGGTCGGTCGGCTGGAGCGCGCGCATCCGGATGTCCGCGTTCGCCACCGCCCCGGCGGAGATCGTGACGGGCTCGCTGATCATGCCGAGGGAGAACGCCGTGGGCACGCCCGGTGCCGCCTGGTGCTCGGCGGCGGCGATGACCACCCAGCGGCCGTCCGGCACGTTGTTAATGATCAGCTCGGTGGAGCCGACCTTCGGCATTCCCTTGAACGCCACCGGTCCGCGCTGCGGGATCATGTCCGGGAACACCCCCACGAGCACGGTCGCCGGCATCGATCCGGTGGGCATCTCGATCCGGCCGACGATGGAGCCGCCGTCGCTCTGCGGGCGGGCACAGCCCACCCCGGCGTTACGCAGTGCCTCGAGTGCGGGCAGACGCTGGAAACCCGGGGAGACGGCGACGAGGAGCTGCCCCACCTCGGGGCTGCGGTACTGCGTCGGCGTCATGCCCACGGCCTGGGTGAACCGGCTGGTGAACGTCCCGACGCTGCTGTAGCCGACACTGCAGACGATGTCGGAGACGGTCAGCGAAGTGGTCAGCAGCAGTCGCTTCGCCTCGAACAACCGCACGGCCGTCAGGTAGCGGCCCGGCGTCACGCCGGTCACCTTGGCGAACATGCGGGAGAAGTGGAACGGGCTGACGAACACCTCGGCGGCGAGGTCGTTCACCGTGATCGGGTCGAAGTATCGCTCGTGCATGGACGAGATCGCGTGCTGGACGGCCGAAAGCATCGTGGATTCTCCTCGCTCGGCTGGCTCCCCTGGCCAGCGTGGTGTTGACGGAACGCACGTCGTTGCGCCGCGACGCCACTGGCACCGCGACCCCCGCACCGGTCGCGGGCTCGGCCGCGGACCGCTCACTGCGCCGGCTGTCACCCGTGGACGCGCCGGTTCTCCGCCGCGGCGGCGACCGTGCGGTGCGCCGTCCCGGCCGTGCTCATGCCGCTCGCTCCGGCCGCGCCGGGCCTGGCCGCGTCTCGGTGAGTTCCTTGCCGTTCCGCCCGTTCCCGGCACCCACCGGCTCGCCACGCCAGAAGTGCCCTGCGCCGCATGCGATCTGCGGGCGCAGCGAGCCGTCCGCCCGGACGGTCGCGTGCACCGGAGCACCACAGCCGGGGCGTGCGCACGGGCCGAGTTCCACCCTGCGCTCGGCCTCCGGCAGCGCCGCGACGAGCGCGGTGAGCTCGTCGGCGAATTCGCTCGCCGCTGGGTGGGCGGTCAGCCAGTCGAGGTGCGCGAGCAGGTATGCGGCGTGCGGTGACCATCCCTCCCCCACCGGCCCGGCCGTCCTCCGCTCGGTGGCCACCAGTGCGCACCAGGCAGCGAGAATCCCGGTCGCGTCCGTCGCTCCGCGCCGGGGCGTGGCAGCGCGCACCGCACTCGGAACGCCTGGGGGCGGGCCGGGCAATGGGTGCGGTTCGCTCAGCAGGCGCAGATCGCGGGCCGCCCGCACCCGGCACGCCAGGCACAGCCGGGGGCGCACCATGGGCCGCGAGGACGATGACGTTCCGGAGTCGGTACCGACTCGACAGTTGGTTGCTTCGCAGAGACTTGCCATCGTCCCTCCCGCATTCGGCCGGATCATCACGTTGCGACTACCTACTTCTCACCCACACGAGTAAGGATTCCCTCGTCTGCTCGAATCGAAGTCGAAGCGGGTTCGAGCTTCCGCGTCGCGCGCCGGCCGAGCCGCCGGCGGCCGGCTTCCCGCGAGGATCTGCCTCGGCACGAGTGGCGACGGAACCACCGTGTTGCGCCATTCGGCGGCTTCGCCGGGAAGACGGGGACCAGTCCTGTGCGCGATTCCGTGGTCGCGACCGGGAATTGCCCGACAAGGCCTACACTGTGATCACGCCGTGCGGAGGGTCACGGAATCGGCGGCGGTCACCCGAATGCGAGGTTCGTTCCGCCGACGGCACCGGAAATGCTCCGGAGACAGCTGATTCCCGGCGCGGGGATCCCGTGGATGTAACGGTCTGTTCCCGAATCCAGATCGCTCAGAGGGACGATTGACACGCCGGACGTGACTGGGGGCGAACGTGATCAAGGTGTTGCTGGCCGAGGACATGCACATGGTCCGCGGCGCGCTGGTCGCCCTGCTCGACCTCGAGCGCGATATCGAGGTGGTCGCCGAGGTGGCCTCGGGCGACGCCATCCTGCCCGCCGCGCACAAGCACCTGCCGGACGTCGCCATCATCGACATCGACCTGCCCGGCGTCGACGGGCTGACCGCCGCGGCCGAACTGCACGAGACGCTCCCCCGCTGCCGCACCCTGATCCTGACCAGCCTCGGCCGCCCCGGCACCGTCCGCCGGGCGCTGGACGCGAAGGTGAACGGCTTCATCCTGAAGGACGCGCCCTCCGCGAAGCTGGCCAACGCCGTCCGCCAGGTCGCGGTGGGACGACGGGTGATCGACAGCGAACTCGCGCTGGCGGCCTGGGACACCGACGACTGCCCGTTGACCACGCGGGAGGTGGAGATCCTGCGGCTCGCCGCGGCGGGACGCAACGTCGGCGACATCGCCGCCGAACTGTTCCTCTCGCCCGGAACGGTGCGCAACTACCTCACGACGGCGGTCACGAAACTCAACGCGCGCAACCGGGTGGACGCGATCCGGATCGCCACCGAGTCCGGCTGGCTCTGACCCGGCCTCAACCGGCGGTGCGCTCCGGGGTGCGCCGCCGGGGCCGCCACGGCGTGCGCGAACCGGCCGGGACACCGTTCGCGACGGTGCGATCCGCCCCGCCCGGGGTGGCGCCGAGCGGGATGACGGCCAGCAGCAGGTGCCTGCCGTCGGGCACCTCGTGCGCGGCGAGCCTGCCCCCGAGCAGTGCGACGCGGTGCGAGAGGTTCCGGATGCCGTTGCCGCCGTCGGTGTCGTCCAGTGTGTCGGCGCTTCCGGGGACGCCGTCGTTGACGACCTCCATGCGGGCCTCGTCGTTCCCGGTCCGCACCGTGATCGCGCACCAGCGGGCGGAACTGTGCCGCAGCACGTTGGTGACCCCTTCGCGCAGCACCGTGGCGAGCACGGTACCCACCGAATCGGGCAGGACACCGTCGGTCCGCTCGATACTGACCTCCACGTCGGCGGCCATCAGCACGCCCCGCGCGGAGCGACACTCCTCGTCCAATGACAGTTTGCGGTATCCACTGGCGACGGATCGGACGTCACCGAGGGCCTTCCGGGACATCAGCAGGATCTCGTCGATCTCCTGCGCCGCCCGTTGGGGATTTTCCTCCATCAACCGTTTCGCGAGTTCACTTTTCAGCGTGATCGCCGACAAACTCAATCCGAGCAGATCGTGCAGATCGCGGGAAAAACGGAGACGTTCATCCGCGACCGCGAGGCGCGCCAATTCCTCCCGGTTCGCATTCAATTTGGTCACCAGCCGGGCCAATCGGGTGAGACCGAAGACGACCAGCGCGGTGATGGTGGTGGAGACGAACGAGAACAGAGCGACGTACGCGGGGGGCAGCGTGGACGGACCGAAGTTGCTGTCGAGCAGGCCGACACTTCCGGCGATCAGCACGTACAGCGGCACCGACACGCGCGGCCGCAGGCTGAGCAGCACGCTGCCAGCCAGGAACCCGGGCATGCCCAGCCAGATCACTCCGAACTGCAGCATGGGCAGATAGGCGAGGCAGGCCTGCACGACCAGCGCGGCGTAGGTGACCGGCGGTCGCAACGAGGCCTTCGGGCTGCTGAAATAACCCAGTTGCAACGCCATGAAGGCAACGAGGTAGACGGCACCGAGCGCGTCCGGCCACGGCTGTTCCATGTCGAACAGCACCCTGGCCAGTGCGAGCACGGCGATCCCACCGAAGACCACGGTCGTGACCAGCATCGCCAGCCGTGGTGCCATCGGGCTCAGCAGGCTCTGCGGAAACGCGGTGGAACGATCACCGGATCGGTGTGCGGAATCGGTGGATTTCAGTTCTTCCCGTTCCCCGCCGGTTTCCTGCGCATTTTGCACCTCGTGCACTGAACTCATCGTTCGTCCCCTCGCAGGCGCACGGTCACGACACGCGAAATTCGACCATACGCAAGCATTTCGCTACGAGCAATCGTCGAATTGGCCGAAGGTCACGATTCCCGATCGAGGACGCACTCGCCGACTCCTATCTCCGCGGGCCAGTCCAGCCCGAGTGCCCGTCCGACGGTGTCGCAGTCGTCCACCGGAACGGCGTGCACCGCCAGTCCCATCGCCTTCGCGACGAGGTAGAGCGTCTGCTGCAACGCGCCGAAATGCGCCAGCGCGGTCGCGTAGGCGGCACCACCCAGTGCCCACGACGTCCGGCCGGGCCGTGCGGTCACCGACAGCAGCGCCGCCGGTCGCGGCACGCTGCCCGCGGCGACCTTCGCCATGTCCAGCATCTCGGCCAGATCGGTACGGTCGTCGTTGACGAGGGTGAGCGCATGACCCAGCGGATCGTAGTGGTAAATGCCGCGATCCAGCCCGGTGCACCGGTCGATGCTGAGGTACACCTCGAGTTCGTAGAGACACGCGACGTTGAAGTACGGCCGCTGCGAGGCCTCGTGTCCCGGCCCGAACGGCAGGTGCCCCGGCCCGATCGAACGGATCCGCGCGGCCCGGAACAGCAGCTCGCCCAGTTCTCGCAGAGACAGGCCGTCCCCGGAGAACTCCGGGCAGGTGTGGTCGGTCTCGAGCAGGGCGGTCAGCCCCGGTTCACCGTGCCCGGTCCGGCCGGGCGCGGGACGGGGCAGCGCCACCGTCCGGCCGGGGGGTACCGGCTTGACGATCGGCGGCTGGGCATCCGTCGCCGGCGCCATGTCCACCGGACCGTCGCCCTGCCGGGTGCGGCTCTTGCGGTGGAACGCGAGTTCGTGGTGCGACCAGGAGCGCAACGCGGGGTCCTCGTCCTCGGCGAAGCCGGCCCGGCCGTCGCCGACCAGTGCCACCCCGGCGGCCGTCAGGTACGCGACGATGTCGGCGACCACCCGGCCGTCGATCCCGGACCGCGCACCGATCTCGGCGATCGACACCGGTGCCGCCAGCGCGGTGACCACCCGCACGGCCGCCTGCCCGCCGAGCGAGACGGTGAACCGGGACGCGGGCGATTCAAGCACCAGAGCGCCACCGTCCGGGCGGATGGTCGCGAAGCGGGACAGCCGGACGGGCGCACCGCCGGGCACCGGTTCCGGCCGGAACTCCGGTGCTTTCACCACCGGGATCAGCGACAGCAGCGGCGCCTGGCCGTCGCGGAGGCCGAGCGAGTGCACCACCGATCCGCTGAGCTGGTCGAGCACCTTCTCCAGCTCGGCACGTCCCGGGTACGCGACGTCGGTGTCCTCGGCGTTCCCGGTGCCGGCGGTGACGTTCTCCAGGGAGATCGGCCCGAGTCGCATGCGCCGCAGGGCCTCACGGACCACCCGGTCCGCACCGCCGAGGTCGAACTCGCCCCAGCGGGTGACGACCACCAGGGACTCGTCGCCGGCTCCGACCTCGACCAGCACGTCCTGCCGGAGTGACCACAGGCGGATCGTCGCCGCCTGCGCGTCATCGGTTTCCATGGCGGCTCCTCCGGCACGTCCGTCGTCGGTCACCTGAGGCCCGGGGCCGGGCCTCACAGGAACAGGGGGATCGGGTTGAGGTCGCCGTAGGCGCGGGGTTCGACCAGTCTGCCCAGCGCGACAGGCACGTCGTAAAGCCTGCCGGGGGCGAACCGCGCCCAGAACGAGCGCAGGCCCGGCACGATCACCTTCACCACCGGAAGCCCGACGTCCGGGCGGGTCTGGTCCAGCACCAGGGTCTCCAGGCCGTGCCCGGCGAACGCGCGGACGAGGGCGTCGACGTCGTCGCGCACGTCCGGCCGCCGGACGTGGCGGTAGTCGGCCGGAACCCTCGCACGCAGACGCCGGTCCGGGAGCAGGTAGGGCTGGTTGGCCACGGTCGCCTCGGCCAGCCAGCGCCTGGTGTCCGGGTCCTCGGCGGGGGTGGCACCGGGCAGTACGCCGGGCAGGAGCTGGTTCAGTTCGGTCAGGGCGCGGCGCAGCGCCGTGTGCGGGTCGAGGTGCGCGCCGAAGCCGAGGACGATCCGTTCCCGTGGCGAGCGGGTGTCCCGGGAGATCGCCGCCATCACCGGGATCCCGAGGTCCGAGGTCACGTCCAGCACCCATATCTCGCGGCACATCCCGGCATAGTGCGCTCGCAGTTCGTTCATCCACGGGTCGCCGAACGCCGCGATGTCCACCGCGGGCGCGATCGTCCGGTTGTACCACCACAGCGCGACCGCGTCCCGCTCGACGAGTTCCAGTGCGCCCTGCAGGACCGCGTCCTCCAGGCTGCTCCCGGCGGCGTTGCCGTTGGAGTCGGCGTGCACGCACCGGGCCGGGCCGCCGGAGGGGGCGCCGAAGTACAGCAGGCCGGTGGGCAGCAGCCGGTGCCGTCCGCCGGTGAGCGACCAGACCGGCGTCCAGTCCATCTCCTGGTCCTCGTCCACCGGGTCCGGAACGTGGTTGAACGGGGAGTGCTCCGGGTTCCAGCGCTCCCGCCCGGCGTACTGGCGCGGGTCGAACAGCATGCACTCGTTCGGATGGATCGCCTGCGCGCCAAGGGAACGCACACTTCCCCGAACGCGGTGCTCATCGCCGTGGAAGTTCCCGGAGTACCGTTCCACCGCCTCGCAGAGCGCGCCGACCTCGGCGTCGAGCGGGGTGGTTCCCTTGCCACCGTTGGACGAACGCAGGCTCGCCGTGAGGTTGTCCAGACCGGTGACCCCGCGAGTCAGGTTCGGGCCGGAGTAGTACGAGTTGACGAACGGCGGCACCGACGGGTCCCTGGTGATCTCCTTGATGATCCCGGTGACCGGACTGACCAGGTGCCGGTAGCGCTCCAGCACCTCTCCCGGGGTCATCGTCCGGTGGCCACCCCCGTCGCGGACCGGGACCTTCGCCGCGGGCAGCAGGCGAACGGGCCGGAGGGTGGACGCCGCGACCAGACCGGGATCGCCGCACTCGGAACACTGCGGGCGGGCGCGGAGTTCGTGGAGCTGACCGTTGAGATCGAGGGTGTCGAGGGTCCAGACACAGCGCTGCCCGCGATAGCGATGGCCCGCCAGCCACTTCGACGCCTCCAGCGCGATGAGGTGCGCGGCACCGGAAGTCAGCGAGGGCACCGAGATCGCGGGCCTCGGCGCGGGGCCCACGTGGCCGAGCGCGGCCTGCACACAGGCCTCGGCGTTGCGGTGCTCCCACAACCGGTGGCTCAGGCAGTGCCAGCAGCCGGCACCCTCCTGCTGGAACATCGGGCCGATCCACACCTGGGCTCCGACCGGCTTGGCAAGCAGCCAGGGACGGCCCGCCGCGCGATGCGCCGTGTCGATCTCGGCCAGCCGCGGGTCGAGGTAGTCGTCGCAGAGGACCACCGAGACCCGGGCGTCGCCGGGGGCCGCACCCTCGGCCACCTCCAGCCCGGCCTGGTCCAGTGCCTTGCGCACCGAAACGGTGTCGGTGTGCCTGCCCAGGGTCCGCAGGGCGACCCGGCCGGTGGCGTTGCGGGTGGCGACGGCGCCGGAGTCCACTCCGCAGGCGTCCCAGTAGGCGAGGGCGCGGTCGTCGATCCCATGCACGGCCGGGGCGCGGGGGGTGACCAGGCCGGCGTCGACGAGCTGCGCCACCAGTGCCGCGACCTGCTCCGGCGCCAGGCCACCCGGCCTGGCCCGGAGCAGGCCGTCCAGATCCCGGGTGCCGTCGAGCAGTGCGGCCAGCGCCGCGATCCGCGATCCGCGCAGCGCGGTGACGCCCCGCTCGGAGAACAGGAACGCGCCCTCGCCCTCACGTATCTCGGCGCGCAGATGACGCTTGAAACCGAGCAGCTCCGCCGTTTCGGCACCCGTGGACATGTTAGGCCGCCACCTCGTCCAGACGGCTCCAGGTGCAACTGCACACGGAAGTCAGATTCTCGGGGTTGCACCAGTTGTCGAATGTGTTGATAATAAGCTCGACGGAATTCGAAGTGGTTTCCGATTCACGGGACGTGGCAACGAAGTCCGTGATGTTGATGACCTTGCCGTCGTTGTTCATCAGAACTCCCAGAGGTGGAGGGCTGGTGTTGATTGGGTTCTCGAATCCTCTGGGTTCTCCCGCCCTGCGACCAGTGCGCGGATCATGGGTGCCGTATGTGTTCTTCATATCGGGTACGGATTAATACACGTCGCTTCTGGTGCCACTGTCACTGCCACTACCAGGCACATTCTGCCAATCTTCGACCAACGCACGACCGTCGCCGGAAAAGAGCCGAATCGGGCCCGGCGGAATCGGGTCGGGATGCGAGTCGAACTGGGAGGCGCCTGTCATGCACACCGAGATCGCAGGCTGGGACGGAACGGGAAGTACCGCGCCCCAGTACGACGGACCGGCGCCGGGCACGGTGTCGTTCACCCTCCTCGGCCCGCTGGAAGTGCTCAAGAACGGGCAGGATTTCGCGCCCACCGCACCGAAGATGCTGCAGTTGCTGGCGATGCTGCTGCTCCGGCCCGGCCGGATCGTGCAGATCGACTCCATCATCCAGGAGCTCTGGGCGAACGAGCCCCCGCGCAGCGTCCGGACCACCATGCAGACCTACGTCTACCAGTTGCGCAAGTGCATCGAGCAGAACGGTCTCGCCCCGGACGGCGACGCCCTGCTGGTCACCAGGACGCCCGGCTACGTCTTCCGGGTGGAACCGGCCCAGGTGGACGTGTTCACCTTCAACCGGCTCTGCGAACTGGGCCGCCGTTCACTTGACGCGGGCCGGTACGCCGAGGCCGCACAGTCGTTCCGTTCCGCGCTGTCGCTGTGGTCCGGCCCGCCGATGGCGAACGTGAGCTGCGGGCCGGTGCTGTCCGCGTACGCGGTCGAACTGCAGGAGCGCAGGCGCAACGCGCAGCACCTGCGCATCCAGGCCGAGATCGAGGGCGGGATGCACCGCGACCTGATCGGCGAGCTCCGTTCACTGGTCACCGCCAATCCGCTCGACGAGGGGCTGCACGGCCAGCTCATGCGCGTGCTGGGCAGAAGCGGCCGCCGCTCCGACGCGATGGCCACCTATCGCGCGCTGCGCGCCCGGCTCAACTCCGAACTCGGGGTGGATCCCTGCGACGAACTCCAGTCGTTGCACCACGATCTGCTCTCCGCGGGCGAACCCGCGGCCTGACGTGCCGTCCGGCGATCGGCGGAGAGGGAGCAGGTGAGGCGCAGATGCCCGGAACCCGTACACCGTCCGGCGGGGACGTCCGCCCCGCGGCGAGCCCACCCCGGCCGTCCCGGCCACACCGTCCGCGCGCCCCTTGAGCGCCCGCCGTGCGGGAATCGAGTGGCGCTCGAGCGGACACGCACACGCTGTCCGCGTCGAGACGCGGAACCCGCGCGGCACCTCGCATCGCCTCCGTACCCCGAAACACACCGATACAACGATGCTCTCGCATGGAAAAGTGAGGATTGACGTATGACTGGTCGAACGTACGGACAGTATTGCGGCCTCGCCCGCGCCCTGGAGCTGGTCGGTGAGCGCTGGGCGATGCTCGTCGTCCGGGATCTCGTTCTCGGTCCCAAGCGCTACACCGATCTGCGGGAAACGCTGCACCGGATTCCACCCAGCATGCTCTCGGCCCGGTTGAACGAGCTGGAACAGGCCGGGGTGGTCCGCCGCCGCGTACTCGCCAACCTCGACGCCGCGGTCGTCTACGAGCTGACGGAATACGGCAGTGAACTGGAGACGATCGTGCTCCAGCTCGGCCTGTGGGGCGCCCGCTCCCTCGGCGAGCCCGGTGCGGACGATATCTTCACCGTCGACTCGGCGATCCTGTCGCTGTACACGATCTTCCGGCCGGAGGCCGCCATCGGGCTGCGCGCGACGTACCAGGTGCACTACGGGCCCGGCATCGTCGTGCACGCGATGGTCGACGACGGCGTGCTGAAGGTCTCGGAGGGCGCGCATCCCGACGCCGATGTCGTGATCGAGGCGATGGGGCCGTTCAAGCAGGTGCTGACCGGTGACCTGAGCCCGGGTGACGCCGTGGCGATGGGCCTGCTGCGGGTGACCGGTGACAGCGCCCTGCTGGACCGGTTCGGCGACCTGTTCCACATCCCGCCCGCCCCGCTGCCGGTCGAGGGGCTGGCCGTGCGCTGATCGGCGGGGCGGCGCGTCCGCCCCGCCGTGCCAGTCCCGCCGTGCCCGCCTCGCGGGCGAGCTCCGGGCCGATGACGACGCACACCGTCCGTCATCGGCCCGGAGCCATTTTCGCCGTTCCGGACTCAGCGTTAACACCGACGTCGTACGCTGGGTCCTTTCGTCGTCACTTAAGCCATCTAATGTCGCCAACAAACACAAGTTGAGACATTCTATGCTTAGGAACTCCTCACGACCACGAAAGAAGGGGACCATGGCAACGCGGTTGACCGCCGATCTGCCGAACGTCGAGCTGCTCGACAGCTACGGACGGCTGCTCGATCTCGTGCGCACCCGCGAGGCCGTGACCAGACCCGAACTGAGCAGTCGCACCGGCCTCGGCCGGACCGCGATCACCCAGCGCACCACCGTCCTGCTCGACGCCGGACTGCTGGAGGAGGGCGAGCTCAACGCCTCCACCGGCGGCAGGCAGGCACGGTCGCTGCGCTTCGCCAAGGACGCGGGCCGGATCCTCTGCGCCGAACTGGGCGCCACCGGCTTCACCGCCGGCATCACCGACCTGACCGGCTCCGTCCTGGCGTCCCGGCACGTCGAGTGCGCGATCGCGCAGGGCCCCGAGCTCGTGCTGGACGAGGTCGAGAAGATCCTGGACGAACTGCTGGCCACCGAGGGCTGCGCACCGGAAGACGTCTGGGGCGTCGGCGTCGGTGTTCCGGGACCGGTCGAGTTCGCCACCGGCCGCCCCTCGGAACCACCGATCATGCCCGGCTGGAACAACTTCGGCGTCCGCGAGCGTCTCGGTGCGCGATTCCAGGCGCCGGTGTGGGTGGACAACGAGGTGAACCTGCTCTGCCTCGGCGAACTCCGCACTCCCGGCGCGTCGGTCGGCGGCGAACTCCTCTACATCAAGATCGGCACCGGCATCGGGGCCGGGATCAGCAGTGCCGGGCAGCTCCACCGCGGCGCGCAGGGCTGCGCCGGCGACATCGGCCACGCCGCCGTCTCCGACGACAGCGCCGTCATCTGCCGCTGCGGCAAGACCGGCTGCCTGGAGGCGCTGGCGGGCGGGGCGGCGCTGGCGCGGGACGCCGAGGCGCTGGCCGGAGGCGGGCACAGCGAACCGCTCGCCCGTATCCTGCGCGAGAACGGCTCGCTCACCAGCATCGACGTCGCCGCGGCCGCGCAGGCGGGCGACCACCAGGCGGTGCAGCTTCTGACCCAGGCGGGCAAACGCATCGGCGCGATGCTGGCCACGCTGGTCAACTTCTACAACCCGCAGGTCATCCTGCTCGGCGGCCGGGTATCCGACGCGGGCGACCTGTTCCTAGCCAGCATCCGGGAAACCATCTACCGGCGCTCGCTCCCCCTGTCCACCAGGGAACTGCGCATCGACCGGGCCCGCCTCGGCGACGAGGGCGGACTGATCGGCGCGGCCTACATGGTGCTCGACGAGCTGTTCGCCGTCCACTACTTCGGCGACTGGTTGCCCGCGGGCTCGCCGGCGGGCATGCCACACCTGACCGGCTGACCGCGCACCCCCGTACCGCGACCGGACCCGTCGTCATACCCTTGGGCTATGGCCCCACCCGATCTGGAATCCTTGCGGCTGCTGGTGCTCGTCGGCGAGTTCGGCAGCATCGGGCAGGCGGCCACCTCGCTCGGCATCGCCCAGCCCTCGGCGAGCAAGCGTCTGTCCACATTGGAACGAAGGCTCGGCCTGGTACTGGTGGACCGCACGCGGCGCGGTTCCGTCCTCACCCCGGACGGGCATGCCGTCGCCGGCTGGGCGCTGCGCGTGCTGGACGAACTGGACGGGCTGCTCACCGGTGCCGAGGCCCTGCGCAGCCAGCAGGAGGCACAGCTCCGCATCGGGGCGAGCATGACACTGGCCGAGCACCTGGTGCCCGGCTGGATCGGCGAGCTGAAGCGCTCGCTGCCCAAGCTCTACGTCGGTCTCGAGGTCGCCAACTCGGAACAGGTGTCCGAACTCGCCCGCAGCGGCGAGGTCGACCTCGGCTTCATCGAGTCGCCGGGCAGGCCACGCGACCTCGTCGCACGCAAGGTGGCCACCGATCTGCTGGTCGTGGTGGCGCCGCCAGGCCATCCGTGGACGCGGCGCAGGCGTCCGCTGACCCCCGCCGACCTCGTCGCCACCCCGCTGGTCGTGCGCGAGCGCGGCTCCGGCACGCGGGAGACGATGGACGCCGCGCTGCGCCGTGCCGGATTCCCGGCCGTGGAACCGTTGCTGGAGCTGGGTTCCGCCTCGGCGGTCCGCAACGCGGTGACCACCGGGGCGGGGCCCGCCGTGATCAGCGAACTCGCCGTGGCCCGTGATCTCGGGGACGGGCGACTGGTCCGGATCCCGTTGGAGGGCATCGAACTCGGCCGGGTGCTGCGCGCGGTCTGGCCCGCCGGGCGGAAGCTGGTCGGCCCGGCAGCCGCGCTGCTGGCGCTGGCCGTCCGGCGCCTACCCGGCTAGGACGCGTCTGACGATTCTCGGTCGATGGGATTCGTGATCGATGCTGTGACAGGCAAGGCGCCGGCCACCACCTCGGCGCGAACACCGCGACCACGCCGATCGCCGGACGGGGCCCGGGCAGGACCGTCCTTCCGGCGTCCGGCATCGGCCAGGTGGCCGATGCCGGGAATCCGGGACGGCTGCGAACGTCGATGGCCATGGAGACGTTCGACGAGCTGCTGAGTCTGTGGTGCACCGCGGAGGCCCGCGGGGCGACGGACGTGCTCGACCGGTTGCTGGACGAGGACTTCCTCGGCGACGGTCCTGGCTGTTCGCTGCTGGACAAGCGCTCCTGGCTCGCCAGGCACTCGGACGGCGTGTACGTGGTCGAACGGTTCGACTGGCAGATTCTCGAGGCGCGGGAACACCAGCACACCGCGATCGGCATCGGCGTCCAGTCACAGGTCGCCCGATACCGGGGGATGGACTGGAGCGGCGACTTCCTGTGCACGGTCGTCGCGATCAGCAGGCAGGACCGGTGGACGATCGTCAACGTGCAGCTCCACCGGCAGCCGGAGACCGTACCGGCGATCCCGTCCGCCAGGGCCGGATCGCCTGCACACCGGCCCGGTACCCGTCAGCCGGCCCGGTCGGTTCACCGGGCGAGGTAACCCGTCCGGCTCGGTAGGCCGAATTCGTCGACGGGTTTCCCTTGTGCTGCTGACAAAGGAAACCCGTCGACGGATACGTGGCGAGGAGAGCGGGTCAGAAGCGGAGGTCGCGCAGGTAGTTGTAACCGACGACGGCGGTGTTCAGCGGGTCGGACGGATCGTCGTGCTCCACGACGAACTCCTTGATACCGAACCAGGTCGAACGGAAGATCCGCTTGAAGTCGATCGTGCCGGTGCCAGGGTCGGCCCACTCGCCGGAAGTGCTGCGGTCCTTGACGTGGTACTGCAGGGCGCGGGGGAAGTTCCGCCAGTACAGTTCCACCGGGTCGATTCCGGCGTCGACCACCCAGAACAGGTCCAGTTCCAGGTGTACGTGCCGCCTGCTGGTGCGCCGGGTGATGATGTCGTACGGCCGCACGCCGTCGATCGCGGCGAACTCGTGGTCGTGGTTGTGGTAACCGAACTTGATGCCGGCCTTCGCGAACGCCCGGGCCGCGGTGTCCAGCCGGTCGGCGAAGTCCTCCCACTCGGCGATCGTCTCGTACGCGGCGTACGGCACCGCGGCGTAGGTGTGCCCGAGGGTCTTCGCGTCGGCGATCGCCGCGTCCACGTCGCCGTCGATACCGATGTGGCTGGAGGTGGCGGTGAGCCGGTGCTTGCGCAGCAGGCCACGGAACTCCTTGGCGCTGCGGCCGTAGGTGCCCGCCATCTCCACCTTGCGGTAGCCGATGTCGGCCAGTGCCGACAGCGTGCCGTCCACATCGTTCTCCAGCAGCGAGCGCAGAGTGTAGAGCTGAACGCTGATGCTGTCCTTCGGCACCCGAAGACCCGGCCAGAAACTCTTCTGTGTGGCGGATTCCGCCGCGGGGGCGGCCGCGGCGGTGCCACTGAGCGCGGCCGTCGCGCCGAGAACAGCGGCGGCACCGGCGGCGCCACGCAGGGCGGCGCGGCGGGACAGGAATCTGTCGTCGTTGACCATGGGGTTCAACCTCTCCGTGCTGACTGGATTCGTTGTGGTGACGTCATTTCTGGTTACTGAACGCGGCATCGAACGCCGCGGTGGGCTTGTCGAAGACGAGCTCGCGGATCCGGTGGACGGCCTCGGCCGCGCCGCGCTCCCGATCCATCCCGGCGTCCTCCCACTCCACCGAGATCGGCCCGCTGTAGCCGATGGAGTTGAGCGCCCGGAAGCAGTCCTCCCACGGCACGTCCCCGTGCCCGGTCGAGACGAAGTCCCAGCCACGACGGGGATCCGACCATGCGAGGTGCGAGCCGAGCCTGCCGTTGCGGCCGTCGAACCGCTTGCGGGTGTCCTTGCAGTCGACGTGGTAGATGCGGTCGGCGAAATCGAGGATGAAGCCGACCGGGTCGAGGTCCTGCCAGACGAAGTGCGAGGGGTCCCAGTTCAGTCCGAACGCGGGCCGGTTGCCGACCGCCGCCAGCGCCCGCTTCGTGGTCCAGTAGTCGTAGGCGATCTCCGAGGGGTGCACCTCGTGCGCGAACCGAACGCCCTCGGCGTCGAACACGTCGAGGATCGGGTTCCAGCGCTGCGCGAAGTCGGCGTAGCCGTCGTCGATGACCTCCTGCGGCACCGGCGGGAACATCGCCACGTACTTCCAGATCTTCGAGCCGGTGAACCCGACCACGGTGTCGACGCCGAGCTTCGCAGCGGCCCGCGCGGTGTCGGCCAGCTCGGTGGCGGCCCGCTGCCGGACGCCCTCCGCCTCGCCGTCGCCCCAGATACGACCCGGCACGATCGCCTGGTGCCGGAAGTCGATCGGGTCGTCGCAGACGGCCTGCCCGACGAGGTGGTTGGAGATCGCGTGCACGCTGAGCCCGTACTCGCCGAGCAGCCGCAGCCGGTCCGCCACGTATCCGGGTTCGGCGAGCGCGCGGTCCACCTCGAAGTGATCGCCGGAGCAGGCGATCTCCAGCCCGTCGTAGCCCCACTCGGCCGCGAGCTCGCACACCCGGGTGAACGGGAGGTCGGCCCACTGGCCGGTGAACAGCGTGATCGGACGGCTCATTCTCTGGCTCCTTCGGTGAAACGGTTGGCAGACGCCGGTGCCGTACGGCGTCAGTGGCGGGTACCGGCCCGCACGCCCTGCAGGGTGAGCAGCAGGTCGTGCACCTCGGTGGCGCCGAGTCTGCCCGCGGGTTCGGCGACCGGAGTGGAACAGAGCAGGACCGGCCCGTCGGCGGGCGAGTCGGGCAGTCTTCCGTGCGAACCGCGCACCCAGCCGGGGTCGGTCGGAACGACGTTCATCGCGTAGCGCAGGCCTGCCTTCTTGCGGGCGAGGTTGAGGCCCGCCTTCGCCTTGGCCAGCTTGTCGGCGGGGTCGAAGAACAGTTCCGCCGGGTCGTATCCGGGTTTGCGGTGGATCTCGACACCGCGCGCGAAGTCGGGCGCGGCCGCCGGGTCGGTCCAGTAGTAGTAGGTGAACCAGGCGTCCGGTTCGGCCACCGCGACCAGTTCCCCGGCGCGCGCGTGGTCGAGGCCGTAGCGGGCCTGGGCGGCGCGGTCGAGCACCTCGTCGACGCCGGTCAGCTCGGCGACCACGGCCCGTGCCCTCGGCAGATCGGCCGGGTCGGCGACGTAGACGTGCGCGACCTGGTGGTCGGCGACGGCGAAGGCACGCGAGGTCCACGGGTCGAGGTACTCCATGCCCGCCTGCGTGTACACCTCCAGCAGGCCTTCCCTGCGCAGGGCGCGGTTGATGTCGACGGGCCTGCTCGCCGGGGTGATCCCGTACTCCGACAGCGCCACCACCGTCGTCCCGGAGTCGGCTGCGTCGTCGAGCAACGGTGCCAGCGCGGCGTCGAGTTCCCGTGCGGCGGCGGCCGCCTCGGCGCCGTGCGGACCGAAGCGCTGCAGGTCGTAGTCGAGGTGCGGAACGTAGGCCAGCGTCAGGTCGGGCCGCTGCTCACGCAGGATCTTCCGGGTCGCGCCGATCACCCAGCGACTGGAGGCGATCGACGCCGTCGGGCCCCAGTACTGGAACAGCGGGAAGTCGCCGAGGTCGGCGGTGAGCCGGTCGTGCAGTTCGGGTGGGCGGACGTAGCAGTCCGGGGACTTGCGCCCGTCGGCGTGATAGATCGGCCGGGGGGTGACCGTGATGTCGGTGGTCATGCCCATCGCGTACCACCAGCAGACGTTCGCCGAGGTGTGGCCGGGTTCGGCCGCCCGCGCGGCCTCCCACAGCTTCCGCCCGCCGACGAGCCGGTTGTGCTGACGCCACAGGTGGATCTCGCCGAGATCCCGGAAGTACCAGCCGTTGCCGACGATCCCGTGCTCGGCCGGCATCAGGCCGGTGAGCAGGGTCGACTGTGCACTGCAGGTGACGGCGGGCAGCACGGTCCCGAGTTCGGCCTGCCAGCCCTGCTGGGCCAGTGCGGACAGTCTCGGCATGTGCCGCAGGGTCGACGGGGTCAGTCCGACTACGTCGAGGACGAGCAGCGGGTTCATCGCGCGATTCCTTCCGGTACCGGCATTCCGGCGGGTGTACGGGACTGGGCGAGTGCGCGCTCCGCCCAGCGGAGTTCGGCAGCGATGCCGTCCACCAGGTCGTGCCCGCCGGGCAGCACGGACCAGGTGTAGGTCTCCACCTCGATGTGCGGATCGCCGCGCAGGTGCGCGAAGACGGCTCGCAGGTCGCCGGTCGTGGTGGTCAGCGGGGCGGGCGGGTCGGCGTGCAGCGGCATGTGGAAGTGCACCCGCCACGGCCCCGCACCCGGCAGGTCCCCGGCCGGGTGATCGCCGGCCGTCAGGCCCTCAGCCGGGAGGTCGTCGGCGCGCAGCACCCGGCCGTCCTCGGCGAGCTCGCGTACCTGATGCAGGTACCGGGGTTCGGCGAAGGCGGCCAGTGCCTCGCGGTCCGCGGGCGCTCGCGGGTCCGCGACGTGCAGGGCGGCCGAGGCCTGCACCTTCACCACGTCCAGGCCCGCGTCGGCGATCCCGGCGAGGGCGGCCGCCGGGTCGGCGAAGGAGACGGCGAGGTGGCAGGTGTCCAGGCACAGCCCGACGTACTTCGGATCGACCCGGCCGGCCAGCCAGCGCACCGCGTCGTCCACGGTGTCCAGCACGCAGCCGGGTTCGGGCTCCACGGCCAGCCGGATCGGCCTGCCGTCACGGGCCGCCGAGGCCCGTAGCGTCCGGGTGATCTCGTCCAGCGCCATCGTGGCGCGGACGTCGTCGGAACCCGTCCACGGTGTACGCCAGGCCAGCGGCAGTGTGGAGATGCTGCCGTAGGCGGCGTCGTCGGCGAGCAGGTCGGCCAGCACGGTCACGCAGTCCAGGGTGTAGGCCGCTCGGGCGGTCTCCGACCAGGTCGGGTGGTAGACCGCGTGCTTGACGACCTCGGCGTGGAAACCGCCGTAGGGAAAGGCGTTGAGGGTGTACACCGCGAGACCGCGGGCGTCGAGTTCGGCACGCATCCGGGCGCGCGCCGCGCGGTCGGCGGCCAGTGCCCTGGCGACCGGCGCGGCCAGCCACAGTCCGACGCCGAGCCGATCGGCGCCCAGCCGGTCGCGGACCGGCACCGCGTACCGGTCGAGCTGGGCGACGATCCCGGCGAGGTCCTCGGCGGGGTGAACGTTGGTGCAGTACGACAGCGTCACGGCCGGGCACCCCGCAGCACCGAGTTTCCCTGATACGTCTGGGCCTCGCCGGTGAACCCGGGCAGCGGGTCGAGGGTGAGCCGCCCGCTCTGCCCGTAGAAGGCGACCGGGTTGCCCCACAGCACGGTGTCCACATCGGACTCGGTGTATCCGGCGGCGAGCATGGCCTGCCCGGTGTAGAGGGTCTTCAGCGGGTCGGACCGGCCCCAGTCCGCCGCCGAGTTGACGATCATGCGGTCGAGCCCGTACTCACGCAGGATCGCCACCATCCGCGTCTCGTCCATCTTCGTGTCCGGGTAGATGGAGAAGCCCATCCAGCAGCCGGAATCGGCGACCAGGCCGGCGGTGACCTCGTTGAGGTGGTCGACAACGACACGCTCCGGCGCGAGGCCCGACTCACGGACGACGTCGAGGGTGCGCTTGGTGCCGGAGAGCTTGTCCCGGTGCGGGGTGTGCACCAGTACGGGCAGCTCGTGTTCCCTGGCGAGTTCGAGCTGCCGGGCGAAGGCGTGGTCCTCCTCCGGGGTCATCGAGTCGTAGCCGACCTCCCCGACCGCTACCACGCCGTCCTTGGCGAGGTAGCGGGGCAGCACGTCGAGCACCCCGGTGCACCGCGGATCGTTGGCCTCCTTCGGGTTCAACGCGATCGTGCAGTGGTGCCGGATGCCGAACTGCGAGGCGCGGAAGCGTTCCCAGCCGATCAGCGCGTCGAAGTAGTCGGTGAACGAGCCGACACTGGTGCGCGGCTGGCCGAGCCAGAACGCGGGTTCGACCAGCGCGCGCACCCCGGCCGCGTACATCGCCTCGTAGTCGCCGGTGGTCCGCGAGGTCATGTGGATGTGGGGATCGAAGATTCGCACTGCCGTCACGCCTTCCCGAGTAGTTCCAGCGCGTCGGCGGGCACGTCCCGGCCCGCCGCGCTCCGTTCCGCCGCGTAGTCACCGATCATCCGCAGCAGTTCACCGTCGGCACCGGCGTCGAGCCCGGCGACCGCGGCCAGCGGCACCCCGACGAACAGGCACTTGAGCACCCCGTGCCGCCAGGCGTGCCGGTCGAGACTCCGCGAAGCGAACCCGCCCATCGCGGCGGCGACGAGACGGATGTCGTTGGTGCGCAGGGCGTCCCGGACCAGTTCCAGTCCTGTCTGGACGGTGGCGGGGCCGGGTTCGGTGAGCTCGGCGAGGCCGTGCAGCACACCGCGGCGTTCGGCGTCGTCGCCGTAGCGGTAGAGCTTGCCGAGTTCCGCGGCCAGTTCGGTGTCGTCCACCGCGACGGCCAGTGCCGCGATCAGCCGGGACCGGGCCCGGTCGTCGACGGTTCCGCGGACCAGGCCGTGCGGATCGCCCGCCTGGTCCACCGGCTGCCTGCCGACCTGCCGCCCCACCGCGGGGAACAGGCCGCCGATCGAGGACGGGACCGCCTGCACCCTCCGCAGCGCGTCGCCCAGCCAGTGGTGTCCCGCCGTCACGGCCGGGGCCGGTTCCGGCATCGCGGCGCGCAGCGCGGTGAGCGCGCGTTCGGCGACGGCCGGGGCGGCGTGACTGTGCCGGGGCAGCTCCACGGCGGCGAGCCCGCCGTAGCCGATGTCGGCCAGTGCGGCGAGGGTGGCCCGCAGGTCGAGCTTGCCCTCACCGAACTCGAGGTGCTCGTGCACGCCCGGGAGCATGTCGTCGAGCTGGACGTTGCACAGCAGGGGTCCGGCCCGCCGAACGCAGGCGGCCGCGTCCACCGGCTCCACCGCCACGCAGTGCCCGACGTCCAGGGTCACCCCGAGGGCGGCCGGTGAACCCAGCTCGTCGCGCAGTCCGAGCACCTGTTCCAGGTGCTGTACGAGATGGCCGGGTTCGGGTTCCATGCCCAGCCGCACTCCCCGGCTCGCGGCGTCGTCCGCCGCACGGCCGACGTTCTCGCGCAACCGCCGCCAGGCCTCCTCGGGCCCGAGTTCCTTCTGCGGCACCCCGGACCAGAAGGACACGCAGTCGGCGCCGAGGTCGGCGGCGATCCGCACCGCCCTGGCGAGGAAGTCGAGCCGTGGCCCGGGCTCCGCGTCGAGCAGAGTCGGCGCGTGCTTGTGCCGGGGGTCGAGCAGGTACCGCGCGCCGGTCTCGATCACCACCCGGTCCAGCCCCAGTTCGCCGAGCCGGGCGCGGACCAGGTCCACCTCGCGCGCCAGCTCGTCCGCCCACGGGTCGAGGTGGGCGTGGTCGAGGGTCAGCGCCACGCCGGTGTAGCCGAGGTCGGCGATCACCGCCAGCGCGTCGTGCAGCCGGTGGTTGGCGAAGCCGTTGGTGCCGTAGCCGAGCGTGAACGTGCTCATGTGGGGCTGACCTTCCGCGAGAGCGCCCTGGCAAGGGGCAGCGCGGCCGCGACCGCCACGGCGGCGGACAGCGAGCCCCGCGCCGTGAGCGCGGACTGGAGCGGGACCATGCCGTGGATTCCGGCCCCGGTCGCCCTGCGGACGATCGTCGCCGAGGGATCGCGCACGGCGGCGAGTTGTGCCGAGCCGACGAACCGGGCGTACACCGCTCCGGCCGCCAGGCCGGCGATCCGCCGGGCGGGAGTGCGCACGGGTGCGCCCAGCGCCACGGCCGTCGCGACTGCCGTGCCGGTGAGCGCGGCCCGGGCGGTCGACGGTGCCGCGCCGTGCACCTCGCCGGTGGACAGCGCCGTCACCCCGAGCGTGTGCACGCCCAGTGCGGCCGCCGCCCCGGCGGCCCGGCCGGGGTCCGGCGCACCGAGCAGCACGTCCAGCGCCCGGCAGGCCGCCATGCCGAACGGTCCCGCCGGGGTCTTCTTCAGCACCGTGTCGTACGCCCACAGCGTCGCCGCGAGCGGCGCGGCGAACCGCAGCGCACGACGGCCGCCCGCGAAGGCGGCCACTCCGAGGCCGGTCGCGGTGAGCGCCGCCCCGGTTCCCAGCGCCGCGGCCGGGCTGACCCGTCCGGACGGAATCGGCCGCTCCGGCCGTTCCACCGCGTCCAGTTCGCGATCGGCCCAGTCGTTGATCGCCATCCCGGCCCAGTAGAACGCGACCGAGGACAGCGGCAGCAGCATTCGCCTGCCGCGCAAGGGCGTCCCGGCCGCCGCGGCGCCGGCGACCGTGTCGCCCCATACGGTCAGCGCGGCGGGCGCGCGCACCAGTTCGACGTAGTCGGCGGGGGCGCTCACAGGGTCGCCGCCCACTCGAACAGGGTCCTGGCCTGCTCGGCGAAGCGGTGCTCCTCGCTGCCGTAGGGATCCTTGAAGAAGAACGCGAGCTCGCCGATCGGACCGGTGCGCCCGGCCGCGTGCGCGGCCGAGGTCAGCCGGGTCAGGTCCAGCACCAGCGGAGCCGCGAGTGCCGAGTCGTAACCGGTCCAGGTGAACTGCAGGCTCATCCGTGCGCCGAGGAAACCCTCGAAGGAGACGTTGTCCCAGGCGGTTTTCGTCTCGCCGAGGTCCGGCACGTTGTCGATGTGCAGGGGTGCGGTGACCTCGTCGCCGAGCAACGCGGCGAGTCCGCGTGCCTTCGACTCCAGTTTGCTTCCCGCGTGCGCCGGGTCGGCGAGGGTCTCCCCGTCGCCGCCGCCGAGCAGATTGGTGCCGGCCCAGGAACGCACCCGCAGCGCGCGGGCGGAGAACATCGGGGCGAGCACGGTGCGCAGCAACGTCTCGCCGGTCTTGCCGTCGCATCCCGCGTAGGGAAGTCCTTCGCGGGATGCGAGTTCGGTCAGCGCCGGCAGGGTGATGCCAGGTGACGGGGTGAACTCGACGTACGCGCACCCCGCGCGCAGCGCGGCGTAGGCGGACAGCGAACTGGGCGGCAGCACGGTGCGCGCCGGATCCGCCATCGACTCCTCCAGCGCGGCGAGGGAGTCGTGGGCCGGATCGTGCGGCAGTGGCGCCTCCGTCGAGGCGAGGTTCACCACGACGACGCGGGCGAGCCCGTGCCTGCGGGCGAAGTCGCGGATGTCCTCGGCGAGCCGTTCCGCCGCGGGAGCCTGCGCGCCACCGTGTGTGGCGGGGTGGTAGCCACAGCGGATCTCAGCATCCACTTCGGACAGTCCACCACGGACGGATGCGAGTACCCGGTGGGGCACGACACCCGCCTCGGCGAGCTGTTCGGCGCGCTTCTCCAGCGAAGTGTGCACGATGTCGTGGCCACCGACGACGAGATCGTCCCAGCCGGGGAGTGCGGCGTCCGCGAACGGTTCCAGTTCACTGACACAGCCCACGGGGGCGACGATGCGCGCCCGCAGCGCCAGCAGGCCGACGATGGCCGTGGTGGCCACCGATCCGCGCGCACCGACGAACCACACACCCACGCCCTGTCCGGTTCCCGGCCCATTGCGCTCACTCATCTGCCCAGCACCTGACCTTTCGTCACGACGCTCCGGGCCGGGTGGGCGTCCGCACCGCGCGAACGCCCACCCGGTCACGGACCTAACTTGTCGCGTTCACCGCCGCGAGAACCGCGACTCCCTCGATGGAGTCGGCGACGGCTCCCGCGTCACGGGCGAGGGTGGCGCGCACCCCGGCATCGGTGACCAGACTCGCGTCACCCGCCCGCTCGGCGAAGGTGCGCAACTCGCGCACTGCCTTCGCGTCCTGTCCCTTGGCCTCGGCGTTGCGGGCCTTGGCCAGCACACCCGCCAGTTCCCCGTGCGCGGCCAGCGAGAGCCTGCTGGTCGCCCGGAACCTGTCCACGAGCTGCCCGATGTCGCGCAGGGACGTGGTGGTGGCGAAGGAGACCGTCTGCTCCGCGGTGTTGCCCGCGACGTCGGTCGCCGACACCGTCAGCGAGTGCAGTCCGAGCGGGAGCTGGTGCAGGGGCACCAGCCTGCCGGACTCGATCGCCGCGCCGTTCATCGACGCGGACTCCGACGCCAGCCCGGAGGTGGCGTCACCCGCCTGCCAGGACACGACCAGATCGGTCGCGTCGCCGTAGACCCGGCCGTCGGCAACCCCGGCGAGCATCAGAGTCGGCTTGGTGGCGTCGATGCGTACCGTCGCCGCCTTGTCCGGCTCCACGTTGCCCGCGGTGTCCACCGACCGGTAGAGCAGCGTGTGCTCCCCGTCGCCGGTGACCGACACCGTCTCGGTGTACGGCGTCCAGTCGCCGTCGTCGAGGCGGTACTCGGTGCGCTCGACGCCGGAGTCGTCGTCGGTCGCCTCCAGGGTCACCCCGACAGCGTCGGTGTGCCAGCCGGAGTCACCGGGCTGCGCGAACGTCGCCTCGGTGACCGGTGCGACCCCGTCGATGTCCTTGAGCTGGATGTTGCGGAAGGACACGTCGTCGCCGTCACCGTGGTTCTGGATGCCGACGAACCCCTCGGTGAGATCGCGGTTCGGGTCGGTGCTGGTGAAGTCGTTGATCAGCACGCCGTTCAGCAGGACCTTGATCGTCTGGCCCTGCACCACGATCTCGTAGGAGTTCCACTCACCCGGTGGCTTCAGCGCGGCGTCACGGGCGGCGAGATCGGCCGACTGGAACGTGTAGACCGCACCGGTGGTGCGATCGTCGGCGTCCGTGGCGTCGATCTGGATCTCGTAGCCGTTGTCCACCGCGACCCACGGGTCGCCCTCCGGGTCGGGATACCCGACGAAGATGCCGGAGTTGTCGTCTCCCGCCATCTTCCAGTCCAGCTTGAGGCTGTACGAGCCGAGCTCCTCGTCCAGGCTCAGCAGGCCCATCCCGCCGGTCGACCGGATGGTGCAATCCTCCTGCTGCTCGAACGATCCCGGCCCGGACTGCGTCCACCCGTCGAGGCTGGCCGCGGTGCCGTCGTAGACCATCCGGTAGCCCTGCTCGGGCTGGGCGGGCTCACACACCGGTGCCTGCGGCTGCGCCACCCCCGGGCCGTCGAACCGCAGTTCGTCGACATCGAGGATGCCCTCCCCCTCGCCCTGGAAGACCAGGTACAGCGGCGTGGTGCCGCCGGGGTCGGTGATGGGCGCGACCGGGATGTCGGCATAGGTGTCGGGACTGCCCGTCGGCTCGACGGTGGCGGTCTGCAGCACCGGACCGTCCGGCGCACCGGAACGGACCTCGATGGTGCCGCCGTTACCGCCCGCGGAGACGCGGTAACCGAGCCCGGTGATCCCGGTCAGGTTGGCCGGGTCGAACTCGACCCAGTCGCCCGCCTCGATGTACCCGATCCGCTTGCCGCCCTGCGCGCCCTCGGCCTCGACGACCTCGACCCCGCTGGTGTCGGAGAAGAACTCCGCCTGCTTCACCTTGGGCTGCAGCAACGACTCGGCCGAGGCCGACAGTGCCGGAGCGTCACCGGCACCGTTGTCGGTGTAGCTCGCGTTGATGACGCCGAAGACGTTCGCGTCCAGGCCGTGGCCCTCGTCAGCCGGGGTCTCCAGCACCCCCTCGCAACCGGTGGCCCTGCTGAGCGGGTGGCCGTGGTTGTCGTGGCCGAGGATGTACTCCACGGTCACCTTGGAGCAGTCGATCTGCCCGTCCTCCGGGTCGGTGACGGAGACCGTGAACGGAACCGTGTCGCCGAAACCGAAGAACCCACCGTCGACCGGCGCGTCCAGGCTCACCTGTGGCGCCGTGTTCCCTGCCGTGATCACCACGCTGGACGCTCCGGTGAGCCCGTCCGGGTCGGTCACCGACAGCTTCGCGTTGAAACGGCCCCCGGTCTCGTAGGTGTGCGACACCGGCCCGGCCTCGGTCGAGTCCGTGGTGCCGTCACCGTCGAAGTCCCAGGCGTAGCTCAGTTCACCGCTGTCCGGGTCGTTGGTGCCCGCCGGGTCGAAGTTCACCGTCAGTGGCAGCGGGCCGTTCGTCCGGTCCGCCGTCATCTTCGCGATCGGCGTCTTCTTTCCCTGTGTGTAGTCGATCCGGTAGACGGCCGAGTCCTCGGCGCCACCGAAGTAGCCGCTGCCGTAGTCGAGTACGTACATCGACCCGTCCGGGCCGAACTCGACGTTCATCGGCCGGGTCAGCTCCATCGACTCGAAGAACGGCTTGATCTCGCCGCGCTCCCCGTTCTCGCCGACGGTGAACTCGTGGATCCAGCCACGATCCCATTCGTAGGAGAAGTTCTTGCCGTCGTAGGCCTCGGGGAACTTCGTCGGCACGTCCAGTTCCGGATCGAACCGGTACGTCGGGCCACCCATCGGCGACTCGCCGCCGGTGCCCAGTTCCGGCACCGATCCGCCGTCGTAGGGCAGCCACGCCTTCTGTGCCGGCGGCAGATCCACCAGGCCGGTGTTGTGCCTGCTGGTGTTCTTCGGTGCGGCGCAGTCGAAAGCGTCGCCGGAGGTGCCGGTGGCGAAGTCGTAGTCCCGGTACGCCTCGTTGTCCCCGACGCAGAGCGGCCAGCCGTAGTTGCCCGGCTCCTTGATCAGGTTGAACTCGACCGTGCCACCGGGGCCGCGCTCCGGGTCCGCCGAACCGGCGTCCGGGCCGTAGTCGCCCAGGTAGACCCAGCCGGTCTCCTTGTCCACGGAGAAGCGGAACGGGTTACGGAAGCCCATCGCGTAGATCTCGGGCAAGGTCTTCTCGGTGCCCTCGGCGAACAGGTTGCCCTCGGGCACGGTGTACGAGCCGTCCGCACCGACGGTGATACGCAGCAGCTTTCCGCGCAGGTCGTTGGTGTTGGCGGAGGTACGCCGGGCGTCGAAGACGGGGTTGCGGTCGGAACGCTCGTCGATCGGGGTGTACCCGTCCGAGGCGAACGGGTTGCTGTCGTCGCCGGTGGAGAGCAGCAGGTTGCCCTCGGCGTCGAAGTCGATCTCACCGCCGGCGTGGCAGCAGATGCCGCGTTCCGCGGGCACCTGCAGGATCTGCTGCTCGCTGGCCGCGTCGAGCACACCCTCCTCGGTCAGCTTGTACCGGGAGAGCTGGTTGTATCCCTTGTACGGTGCGAAGTCCGCCTCGGTCCCGGTCTCCGGCGCGTCACCGGTCGGGGTGTCCAGTGGCGGGGCGTAGTACAGGTACACCCACTGGTTGTTCGCGAAGTCGGGGTCGATCGCGACGCCCTGCAGGCCGTCCTCGTCGTGGTTGTAGACGGGGATCTGGCCTGCCAGCGAGGTGGTGGCCTCCGGCGTGGTCAGCCAGACCTCGCCGGCCCGCGAGGTGTGCAGGACCCGGCGGTCGGGCAGCACGGCCATGGCGATCGGCTCGCCGGTGACCTCCTCGCCCTTGGCCAGGGTGATCTGGTCGAAGTCGCTGTCGCCGGGGTTGTCGGGGTTGTCCGGCTCGGCGGCGCAGTCGCCGTCCTCGAGTCCGGTGACGTAGCGGATGCCGCCGGTCAGATGCTGGAGGAACTCGGGTTCGGCGAAGGACTCCTCGGTGTGCCCGCCGCCGGTGTACCAGGCGCGGCCGCCGGCGTTGTCGTGGCACCAGGCGATCGGGTGGTCACCCATCGCGCCGTCGCCGGGCGCGTAGCTCTCCTCGTCGAGCGAGGCGAGCACACGCACGTCCGCGCGCGGATTGGCCTGGAAGTTGTACCACTCGTCGGTGCGGTCCCACTGATACGGAAGTCCTGCCGTCGACGGGTGCTGGTGGTCCTCGACGTTGACCGTCGCCGGCTGGATCTCGGGGTGGGAGTCGAAGTAGGCGCCGACGAGCTCGCCGTACCAGGGCCACTCGTACTCGGTGTCCGAGGCGGCGTGCACGCCGGCGTAACCGCCGCCGCGGGCGACATAGGACTCGAACGCGGCCTGCTGGGTGTCGTCGAGAACGTCGCCGGTGGTGGACAGCCAGATCACCGCGTCGTACTTCGCGAGGTTGTCGGTGGTGAACGCGGCGGCGTCCTCGGTCGCCGTGACGGCGATGTGGTTCTCCGCGCCGAGTTTCTCGATGGCGGCGATCCCCGCCGGGATGGAGTCGTGCCGGAACTCCGCGGTCTTCGAGAAGACGAGCACGCTCGCCTCTTCGTGCATCGGGGCGATGCCGGTGTCGGGGGGCTGCGCGGCGGCGGAGGCGCTCATGCCGCCGAACGCGGTGCCCGCGGCGAGCGCGAGTACGCCGAGCCGGGTGGCTACCCGGCCGGGACCCGCTGCGGTGGGGGTTCTTCGGTTACCGTGCACTGGAGTTGTTCTCCTCAGGTGTCACCGGGGGGATGTGGGGAGACGGACGGGGCGGCGGCTCACCTCCCTTCGACGGGGGTGTCGGGCACCGGAGTCCAGCGGGAGCCGTCCTCGGCGCTGGCGGAGACCGCGTCGAGCACACGCTGAACGCGCAGCCCGTCGTCGAATCCGGGGGCGGGGTCGGCGCCGGAACCGATGGCGCGCAGCAGGTCCGCGACCTCGTGGGTGAAGGTGTGCTCGTAGCCGAGGCCGTGGCCGGGCGGCCACCACGCGGACAGGTAGGGGTGTTCGGGCTCGGTCACCACGATCCGGCGGAATCCGGACTCGGTGCCGGGATCGGTACCGTCGAAATAGGACAGTTCATTCATCGACTCGAAGTCGAACGCCACGCTGCCCCGGGAGCCGTTGATCTCCAGCCGCATCGCGTTCTTGCGCCCGAGTGCGTACCGGGTGGCCTCGAAGCTCGCCACCGCGCCACCGGAGAGCCGCGCGGTGAACAGCGCGCAGTCGTCCACGGTCACCTCGCCGCGCCCTTCCCCCTCGGGCCGGTCCCGGACGAAGGTCTGGGTCAGCGCGGAAACACCGGTGATGTGCTCGCCGGTGACGAACTGAGCGGCGTCGACGATGTGCGCGCCGAGGTCGCCCAGTGCGCCGGATCCGGCGAACTCCTTGCGCAGCCGCCAGGTCATCGGCGCCTCCGCGTCGGAGAGCCAGTCCTGCAGGTAGGCCGCGCGCACGTGCCGGATCTCGCCGAGCACCCCGTCGGCGACGAGCCTGCGGGCGTGCGCGAGCGCGGGCACCCGGCGGTAGTTGAAGGCCACCATCGCCCGTACCCCGCGTTCCGAGGCGGCCCGTGCGGCCTCGGCCATCGCCTCGGCCTCGGCGACCGTGTTGGCGAGCGGCTTCTCGCACAGCACGTGCTTTCCGGCGGCCAGCGCGGCGATGGCGATCTCCGCGTGACTGTCGCCGGGCGTGCAGATGTCGACGATGCCGACGTCCTCCCTGGCGATCAGGTCCCGCCAGTCGGTCTCCACCGCCGCCCAGCCCAGGCGCACGGCCGCGGCCTTCGCCCGTACCTCGTCGCGCCCGCCGAGCGCCGCCAGCACCGGGACGTAGGGCACGTCGAAGAACCGGTGGACCGTACGCCACGCCTGCGAGTGCACCGCCCCCATGAAGGCGTGGCCGACCATGCCGACCCCGATGTTCTCGCCTGCCGCCTTGCTCATGACTCTCCTCGTCTCGCCCTCGCCGTTTCGCGCCCGGAGCGCGCACGGATCCCGGTGGTGCCCCGATTCCGGGCACCACCGGAGTCCACGCGCTGGCTCAGGAGTCGAAGCCGACGTCGGTGTACTGGTCGACGTTCTCCTTGGTGACCACGGCGGAGTAGGTGGTCAGCTCGGACGGGATCTCGTGCTCGGCCAGGTCACCGGGGCCCTTGCTCTGGCCGAGCAGGCGGGCCAGCGCGACCGCGGACGAGGCCATCGACGGGCTGTAGAGCACCGTCGCCTTGACCGGGCCGGAGTCGTTGCGGATCAGGTCCATCATGTTCTTCGAACCGGCACCGCCGACCATCATGAACTCGCTGCGGCTCGCGTTCTGGATCGCGGCGACCACACCGACACCCTGGTCGTCGTCGTGGTTCCACAACGCGTCCAGCTTGGGAGCGGACTGGAGCAGGTTCGCGGTCTGCTGCTCACCGGACTCCGGAGTGAACTGCGCCGAGACCCTCGGCCCAAGCTGGAAACCCTGGCGCGCCAAGGCGTCCTTGAACCCGCGGCTGCGGTCCTGGGTCAGCGGCAGCGAGTCGATCCCGGCCACCTCACCGATCACCGGGTTCGTCACGTTCTTCGCCTTGAGCTGGGAGGCGATGTAGTTCGCGGCGTTGACACCCATCCGGTAGTTGTCCCCGCCAATCCACATCCGGTACGCCAGCGGGGTGTCGAAGACACGGTCCACGTTGATCACCGGGATTCCGGCGTCCATCGCCTGCTGGCCGACGCCGGTGAGCGCCTTGCCGTCGAAGGGCAGGATCACCAGCACGTTGACCTTCTGGTTGATCAGCGTCTCGACCTGGGCGATCTGCTGGTTGACGTCGTTGCTCCCCTCGGTGGCGCTGAAGGTGACGTCGGAGAACTTCTCCGCCTGAGCACGGGCGTTCTTCGTCATGGCCGCCATCCAGCCGTGGTCGGCGGCCGGTGCGGAGAACCCGACCGTCACCGGCGTGCCCGGCTGCGCATTGTCCCCGCTGCCCGCGGCGACCGCCTGGTTCGTGGGCTCCTGCGGGCTTTCGTTGGACGTGCAGCCGGCGACCAGCGCCCCGGCACCGAGCGCACCGGCCCCGAGCAGGAACCCTCTGCGGGCCAGGAAGTTGTCAGCGGGCATGGCAATTCTCCGTTCGGCATTGGACGAGAACGTGAAGCGGGTGGAGCGGCGGGGCGGGTCGTCGGTCACGGACTACGGCGTCCGCGGTTCGTCCGGAACTGCAGCAGGACAGCGAGCACGATGATCGCGCCCTTCGCGATGTTCTGGATGTCGGTGTCGAGGTTGTTGAGCGTGAAGATGTTGGACAGCACGGTGAAAATGAGCACGCCGATCAGGGTGCCGATCAGCGAGCCGCGCCCACCGGTGAGCAGCGTGCCGCCGATGACGACGGCCGCGATGGCGTCGAGCTCGTAGAACAGGCCGTTGGTGGAGGCGCCCGCGGTGGTGCGGGCGACGACCATCAGTGCCGCGATGCCACAGCACAGGCCGGCGATGCCGTAGACGATCGCCGTGTGCCGCTTGACGTTGATACCGGCCAGCCGGGACGCCTCGGGATTGCCGCCGACGGCGAAGGTGCGCCTGCCGAAGGTGGTGCGGTTGAGCAGCACCCACCCCGCGGCGAAGACGAGCGCGAAGATCCAGATGAGTACCGGGATGCCGAGCAGGTCACCGCGGAAGAAGTCGAGGAACGCGGTCTCGGCGACGACCTGCGTGTTGCGGCCACTGAGGCGTTCGGCGAGACCGCGGGCCGAGGCCATCATCGCCAGTGTGGTGATGAACGGGACGACCTTGCCGTAGGAGACCAGCATGCCGTTGACCAGGCCGCAGCCGAGGCCAACCAGCAGTGCGCAGAGCACCATCACCAGCGGCCCGAAGGACTGTGTCGCCAGCGTGGTCATCCAGACGCTGGACAGCGCCACGATGGAGCCGACGGACAGGTCGATGCCGCCACTGATGATCACGAAGGTCATGCCGACGCTGACCACGCCGATCGCCGCGGCGAGCCGCAGGATCGTGGACATGTTGCCCTCGGTCAGAAAGGTCTCCGGGCGGGTGATGTAGCCGACGACGCACAGCGCGACGAGCACGCCGGCGAGCCCCAGCAGCCTGGCGTCGACCTTGAGCGCGAACCCGCCACGTGGCCGTTGCTCCCCCGGCGGCTCGGGGGCCGCCTCGGGGTCGGTGGTACGCACGGTCTGTTCGGTCACGCCGCACTTCCTTCCATGATCATGTCCAGCACGCCTTCTTCGGTGAGGTCGGCCGAGGGCCGGTCGGCGAGCACCCTGCCCTCGCGCAGTACGACAACCCGGTCCGCGAGGCCGAGCACTTCCGGGATCTCGCTGGAGACCAGCACGATCGCGACGCCGGTCGAGGCGAGGTCGGCGATCAGCCGGTACAGCTCGGCCCGCGCCCCGACGTCGACGCCGCGGGTCGGCTCGTCGAGCAGCAGCACCCGGCAGCCGCGTACCAGCCAGCGGGCCAGCACCGCCTTCTGCTGGTTGCCACCGGAGAGCGTCCGGACGATGCGGCGCGGGTCGGCTGGACGCAGGTCGAGCCTGCGCAGGGCGGCGCCCGCGTCGCGCAGTTCCCTTGCGTGGTCGGAGAAACCGAGGGTCGAGTACCGGCCGAGGCTGGCCAGCGTCACGTTCTCCGACACCGGCAGGTCGAGCAGCAGGCCCTGGCTCTTGCGCTCCTCAGGGGCCAGGCCGATCCCGGCGCGCACGGCGGCGCGGACGCTGCCGGGCCGGACCCGGCTGCCGTCCACGGTGACCGTCCCGCCGTCCGGCCTGCGGGCGCCGAAGATCGTCTCCAGCAGTTCGCTGCGGCCCGCGCCGACGAGACCGGCGATGCCGAGGACCTCGCCGGCGTGGACGGTGAAGTCGACCTCGTCGAACTCGCCGTCGCGGTGCAGGCCGTCGACGCGCAGCACCTCGGTCGAGGCGTCGACGTGGTTCTCGTGCCGCGGCCCGAACACGGTCTCCACCCGCCGTCCGGCCATGAGCTGCACCAGATCGGCGGTCGGCGTGGTCTTGGCGTCGAGTCCGGTGGCGACGGTCGCGCCGTCCTTGAGCACGGACACCCGGTCGCCGATGCGCCGCAGTTCCTCGAGGCGGTGGGAGATGTAGACGATGGCGACGCCGTCGGCGGTGAGCTCGCCGACGATGCGGAACAGGTTGTCCACCTCCTCGCCGGCGAGGGCGGCGGTCGGCTCGTCCATCACCAGCAGCCGAGCGTCGTGCGCGAGCGCCCGTGCCATGGAGACGAGCTGCTGGCCCGCGGCGGAGAGTCCGCCCACCTCGTCGCCGGGCCGGATCTCCGGGTGACCCAGCCGGGCCATCAGCCGGGCCGCCTCGACGCGGGACTCGGCCACGCGGGAGAAGCCGAAGCGGTCGAGTTCGCGGCCGAGGAAGATGTTCTCCGCCACGGAAAGACCGGGGACCAGGTCGAGTTCCTGGTACATGGTGGCGATGCCGAGCCGCAGCGCGGCGACCGGGGAACCGAGCGTGTGCCGCTCGCCCCGCCAGTGGATCTCGCCCTCGTCCGGCTGGTGCGCTCCGGCCAGCACCTTGATCATCGTCGACTTGCCCGCGCCGTTCTGGCCGAGCAGGCAGTGCACCTCGCCGGGCAGCACCTCGAAGTCCACACCGTCGAGCGCCCGCACACCCGGGAACGTCTTGACGATGCCGCGGACGCTCAGCAGCGGTGCCGTCATGCCCCTGTCCCCCGCCCGGCGCCGCGGACCCGGGAGGTGACGAGGTGACCAACCGAGCGAGTCAGCGGAGAAAATCTAACGTCCACGATGTCCCCTACTTTTGTGTGTGTGATGCAAAAGTAGGGTGACCCAGTTCACCCGTCAAGGTGACAAACGAGCCTAAATTCTGCGGTACACCCGAACAGCCGACCCGCCCGCCGGTGACTTCTGGTTGCCGAACACCAAAGATTGCCTGGTCGTGCTGGATTTGAGCGCTTTCGGGCAGGCACGTGATTCACTCGGCAACGCGACGAGCGGCACAGTCACCGGCGTCCACCGAGAGGAGCCGCCCGGTCACCATGAGCGATCCGCTGGACGAGTATCGCCGCAAGCGCGACGGCAGCCGCACCCCGGAACCGGTCCCCGAGGGACCGACCGCCATCGATGGGGACGACTCGCTGTACGTCATCCAGGAGCACCACGCCTCCCAGCTTCACTGGGACGTCCGGTTCGAACGCGGCGGTGTGCTGGTGTCCTGGGCCGTGCCGCTGGGACTGCCCGTACTGCCGGAGACCGCCCGCCTCGCCGTGCACACCGAGGACCACCCCCGCGAGTACGCGACCTTCGAGGGCGAGATCCCGGCAGGCGAGTACGGGGCCGGGGTGATGACCATCTGGGACACCGGGACCTACGAGACGCTGCACTGGAACGACCACATGGTCGAGGTCGTCCTGCACGGTGCGCGGATCAGCGGACGCTACGCCTTCGTCAACCGGCACGACGAGGACTCGCCCGGCTGGCTGGTGCGGCGGATCGACCCGGCACCGGACGGCTGGACCGGCCTTCCCGGTTTCGTGCCGCCAGCACGCACCCGGCCCGGCCGGATGGCGGGCACGCGCACCGAGAACGAGTGGGCCTACTCCTTCGACTGGGGCGGTCTGCGCGCCCAGGCGCGGGTGCAGGGCGGGCGGGTCACGCTGCACGATCGGGACGGCGTGGACGTCTCCGGCCGGTACCACGAGGTGAAGGCCCTGGGCGCGACCCTCGGCTCGACCGAACTCCTGCTCGACGGTGAACTGCTCGTCTTCGACCAGGGCAGGCCCAGCGCGGCTGGCCTGCACCGCCGGGCACACGCCTCGCCCGCCCAGGCGAAGCGGCTGGTCGGCCGGTTCCCGGTGGTGTACGTGATCTACGACGTGCTGCACCACGAGGGCCGTTCCTGCCTCGGCCTGCCCTACCGGCAACGCCGCGAACTGCTCGGCTCACTCGGCCTGGAAGGTCCGAACTGGACAGTGCCGGAGGACTACACGGGCGACGGGCCCGCGGTACTGGCGGCGGCCACCGAGCACGGCCTTCCCGGCGTCGTCCGCAAGCGCCTGGACGGCGAATACCGGCCGGACGGGGACGACTGGATCGCCGTGCCCGCCGACGGCTGACCGGCCGCCCCGGCCCTACTCGACGTCGTCGAGATCGACCTCGACGAGCTGGTCCGCCAGATCGGCCTCGTCCACCTCGACCGGCACCTCGCCATCGGGCACGGCGGTACCGGACTCGTCCGGCCAGTTCTGTTCCCGGACGTCGTCCACCGGCTGCTCGGACTCCGGTACGGCCTCGTGTCCGCGTGCGGCTGCCATGCGGCTCCTTTCCGTTGTCGAGACGTCCACCGAGGTCAGGAGCTTCGCGGAAGATGCAGCGAACGGCCTCGGCGGCCTACCATCACCAGGTGGACCTACCCGTCATGCCACCGGTCAAACCGATGCTCGCCAAGGCGGTGCGCGAGGTGCCCCGCACCGAGGGCCTGCACTACGAACCCAAGTGGGACGGCTTCCGCTGTGTCGTCTTCCGGGACGGTGACGAGCTGGAACTGGGCTCGCGCAACGATCGCCCGCTGACGCGGTACTTCCCGGAACTGGTCGAGCTGCTGCGGGCGACCCTGCCGCCGCGGTGCGTCCTCGACGGCGAGATCGTGGTCGTGACCGGGGAGGGACTCGACTTCGACACGTTGCAGAACCGCCTGCACCCGGCCGCGTCCCGGGTGCGCAAGCTCGCGGCCGAGACCCCGGCGAGTTTCGTGGCCTTCGATCTGCTGGCACTGGACGACCGGGATCTCACCGGCGAGCGGTTCGACGAGCGCAGGCGGCTGCTGGAGACCGTGCTCCCGGCCGGACAGGCAAGACAGGCAGGGGCGGTCTCCCGGCTGCACCTCACCCCGGTGACCACCGACCCCGACGTGGCGCAGGACTGGTTCACCCGCTTCGAGGGCGCCGGGTTCGACGGCGTCATGGTCAAACGCGGGGACGGCACGTACGAGCGGGACAAGCGCGTGATGCTGAAGGTCAAGCACGAGCGCACCGCCGACTGCGTGGTCGCCGGATTCCGCACGCACGCCGACGGTGCGGGCGTCGGTTCGATGCTGCTCGGCCTGTTCGACGAGAACGGCGCTCTGCACCACGTCGGTGTCGCCAGCAGTTTCACCGCGGCCCGGCGCCGCGAGCTGGTCGACGAGCTGGCGCCGCTACGGGAGAATGCGCTCGAAGGCCACCCGTGGCGGGACTGGGCCGAGGCGAGCGCGCAGGCCGGATCGACCCGGCTGCCCGGCGGCGTGAGCCGGTGGACCGGCACCAAGGACCTGTCCTGGGAACCGGTCCGTCCGGAGCTGGTCGCCGAGGTCCGCTACGAGCACGTCCAGTCGGGACGGTTCCGGCACGGCGGCAGACTGGTGCGCTTCCGCCCGGACCGGCTACCCGCCTCCTGCACCTACGCGCAGCTCGACGAGGTGGCACCCGCCGAACTCGCCACCCTGTTCGGCGAGCAGGCGGGGCCCGCGCCCCGGTGACCTTCGACGGTAAGTACTGGTACGACGGGGGTCGGTGACGACGGCGCGCGTCCCGGCCGGACCTGTCGGGTGATCGGTACGGCTGGCGAAACCGGCCGGGTCCGAGAACAGTGGAGGTATGCCGACGACACGGTCAGACTCCGGATCCGGTAACGGCACGGCGACGCGAACCGAACACGCCGCCAGGGTGTCGCGGCTGCGCGACGACCTCGCCGGGATACCACCGGGCGCGACGGTACGGCTGGGCAAACGCACCTCGAACCTGTTCCGTGGCCGCAACGGTGGCGGCGGGGTACCGAGGTTGGACGTCTCGGAGCTGACCCACGTGCTCGACGTGGACGTGGCGAACCGGACGGCCGACGTCGAGGGCATGGTCACCTACGAGCAGCTCGTCGACGCCACGTTGCCGCACGGGCTGATGCCCTTGGTGGTGCCACAGCTCAAGACGATCACCCTCGGTGGGGCCGTGACCGGACTGGGCATCGAGTCCTCGTCGTTCCGCAACGGCATGCCGCACGAGTCGGTGCTGGAGATGGACGTACTCACCGGGGACGGGACCGTGGTCCGCGCCCGGCCGGACAACCAGCACGCCGAACTCTTCCACGGCTTCCCGAACTCCTACGGCACCCTCGGGTACGCCCTGCGCCTGCGGATCGAGCTGGAACCGGTCGCGTCCCACGTCGCGCTGCGGCACGTGCGGTTCCACGACGCGGACGCCTGCTTCGCCGAGCTGGACCGGGTCTGCCGCGACGGCTTCCACGAAGGGACGAAGGTCGACTTCGTCGACGGCACCGTCTTCGCGCCGGACGAGCTGTACCTGACCCTCGGCTCGTTCACCGGGGACGCCGCGGCCGTCAGTGACTACACCTGGCTCGATGTCTACTACCGGTCCATCCGGGAGCGCACCGCCGACCACCTGACCGTCCGGGACTACCTGTGGCGCTGGGACACCGACTGGTTCTGGTGCTCGCGCGCGCTGGGCGTGCAACACCGGCCAGTCCGGGCACTGCTCGGCAGGCGGCTGCTCCGTTCCGATGTCTACTGGCGGATCGTCGCGCTGGAACGACGTTTCGGTGTCGCGGCACGGATCGGGCGGCTGCGCGGGCAACCCCCTGAGGAGACCGTGGTGCAGGACATCGAGGTGCCGCTGGACCGGGCCGCCGAGTTCCTCGACTTCTTCCGGCGCGAGATTCCCATCAGTCCGGTGTGGATCTGCCCGGTGCGGCAGCGCGATCCGCGGCGTCGATGGCCGTTGTACCAGCTCGATCCGGGCGCGTTGTACGTCAACTTCGGTTTCTGGTCGGCGGTTCCGTTGGATCCCGGCGAGGCCGAGGGCACGCACAATCGGATGATCGAACGGAAGGTGGACGAGCTGGGCGGACGGAAGTCCTTGTACTCGAACAGTTTCTACGACGAGGACACGTTCTGGCGGCTCTACGACGGGAAGGCGTACGGAGCGCTGAAGCGGCGCTACGACCCCGACCGCCGGCTGCTCGATCTCTACGACAAGTGCGTGCGTGAACGGTGACCATCCGTGAGACGAGGAGACACATGAGCACGCGCCCTGGTATCGCGCAGGTCTTCGACCGCTTTCTCGGCCCCGGCATTCCGCTGGCGATCACCGCCTTCGACGGGACGAGAAGCGGCCCGGCGGACGCGCCGGCGGGAATCGAGGTGAGTTCGCCGGACGCCCTGAGCTACCTGATGTCCGCCCCCGGCGAACTCGGCCTCGCCCGGGCCTACGTCACCGGTCACCTCAAGGTGAGCGGCGACCTCTACTCCACCCTGAACACGCTGACCGCCCAGCAGGAACGGGCCCGTCCGCAGGACACCGTGCGGCTGCTCCGCGATCTCGGGGTGGGACATCTGCACCGGATGCCGCTCCCGCCGGAGGAACTGCCCGGCCGGTCCCGGCGTGCGGTGAACGGCCTGCGGCACTCCCGCACCCGCGACAGGCAGGCGATCTCGCGGCACTACGACGTGTCGAACCGGTTCTACGAGATGGTGCTCGGCCCGTCGATGGCCTACACCTGCGCGTGTTTCCCTTCCCCGGAGGCATCGCTGGAACAGGCGCAGGAACACAAGTTCGACCTGGCCTGCCGCAAACTCGGGCTGCGGCCGGGAATGCGGCTGCTCGACGTCGGTTGCGGATGGGGCGGGATGGTGGTGCACGCTGCGCGCGAGTACGGCGTACGCGCGCTCGGCGTCACGCTCTCCAGGGAGCAGGCGACCTGGGGGCAGAAGGAGATCGTGGCGCAGGGCCTCACCGAGGTCGCCGAGATCCGGCACCTCGACTACCGGGACGTCAGCGAGTCCGGCTTTGACGCCGTCTCCTCCATCGGGCTCACCGAGCACATCGGCGCGCGCAACCTGCCGTCGTACTTCCGTTTCCTGGCCTCACGGCTGCGGCCGGAGGGCAGGCTGCTCAACCACTGCATCACCCGCACCAACTCCAGGGAACCGCACAGGGTCGGCCGGTTCATCGACCGTTACGTCTTCCCGGACGGCGAGTTGGAGGGCGTGGGCGAGATCGTGTCGGCCATGCACGACAACGGTTTCGAGGTGCGGCACAGCGAGAACCTGCGCGAGCACTACGCCCGCACGCTGGCGGCCTGGTGCGCGAACCTCGACGCCAACTGGGACGAGGCCGTGCGCGAGGCGGGAGCCGGGCGGGCGCGAGTGTGGGCGCTCTACATGGCGGCGTCCCGGTTGTCGTTCGAACGGCATCAGATCGAACTGCACCAGGTGATCGGCGCGAAGATCGGCCCGGACGGGAGTTCCGGGATGCCGGCCCGGCCGGACTGGGACGGCTGAGGGCCGTCCGCGGTGTGTGCCCGCCCCGGATCGGGGCGGGCACGCACCCCTCGGGCGCCGGTCCCGCGTTGACCGTCCCCCGGCCTCACCGGCCACTGGCCGGAACCGGTTCCGGGCGGACGGTGTCCGCGGTGACGATGCCGGCCTCGGTGACGTCGAGGTGCGGGTGGGCCTGCGAGGTCGGGTCCTCGTCCGCCGGACTCTCCAGCGAGCGGAACGTGGGCACGCCCAGTGCCACGATCGCCGTACCCGCGGCGAGTACCGCCAGGATGATCCCCGCCAGGGGCAGCCCGGCACCGGAGGCCACCGCCGCCAGCGGTGCGCTGGTGAGCGCGGGCGCACCGAGCAGGAGAGCGTTCTGCGCGCCGAGCACCCGGCCACGCATGTCGTCCGGGGTGGCTTCGATGGTCAGCACGCCCAGGATCGCGGTGGCAGGCGCATTGGTGAAACCGATCAGCGCCGCCGCCCCGAGCACCAGCCACGGCGCGGCCATGCTGCCGATCGCCGCGAAGCCGACCAGGGTGCCGATCATGCCGATCACGAACCAGGTCCGGCGCCGGACGCGGCCCGCGGACGCGGCGTAGAGCGCGGAGCCGACCACGCTGCCCCCGCCGAACGCGCTCAGGGTCAGTCCCGCCAGGCTCGGCAGGTTCTCCTGGGTGAAGTACGCGGGCATCAGCGTCGTCTGCAGCGAACTGATGGCCGCCACGAACATCGCGCTGATCAGCGTGGCGCCGAGCACGATCCGGCTCTTGGCGAGGAACTTCCAGGACACCGCCAGGTCGGCCACCGCCCGGCGGACCGCACCCTTCGCGGGTGCGGTCTCGTCCGGGGTGCGAGGCGCGATGTGGCCGGCGCGCGGATCGATCACCAGCGTCAGCAGCGCGGCGCACAGACTCGTCGCCGCGGTCAGGTACAGCAGCGCCGAGGTCAGGCCGAACAGCGAGACCAGCGCCCCGCCGAGCCCCGGTCCCGCGAGCAGCAGGACGTTGCTCAGCGTCTCGCGGGTGGCCACCAGACTGTCCAGCGCCTGCTTCTGTCCGCCCCGCAACCGCGCCATCACCGGGAGCAGGGTTTCGTGCGCCGTCATGCCCGGCACCCTGACCAGTGCGCCGATGACCGCCATGACCACGAACCAGGTCATGTTCAGTCCCCACAGGGAGTCCACGATCGGCAGCACCGCCACCGACATCGCGGCGAGCACGTCGGCGGCGCTCGACACGAGCCTGCGGTCGATCCGGTCGACGAGCAGTCCGGAAAGGACACCCACCACCGCGGAGGCCGCCGTCGTCACCGTCGCCAGCAGGCCGGCGGCCAGCACGTCCCCGGTGCGCTCCAGCACCAGCAGCGGCATCAGGACGCTGGCAATTCCCTTACCCAGCAACGACATTCCGTACGAGCCCAGGTACACCAGGGCGCTGCTGCGTACGTTCGCCCTACCCATCGTTCCTCCACTGATCGCGCGATCGTTCGTTTCCCCGGACGGGGTGTCACCCGTCCTCGTGTCCGGTCGTCACGAACGGGCGGCCGACGACTCGCCCCGGTGTTCGCCGACGCCCAGATGCCTGCCGAGGAAGCGCTCGGCACCGCGGAACATGGCGATCAGGTTCTCCGGGTTCGCGAACATGTGGCCCTCGTCGTCGAAGACGACGTACTCGACCTCCACCTGGCGCGCGCGCAGGGCTTCGACGAGGTTGTCCGACTCCGCCTGCACCACCCGGACGTCGTTGGCTCCCTGGAACACCATCAGCGGTGTGGTGATCTGGTCCACCCGGGTGATCGGCGACCGGGCGAGCATGTCGGCTTCCTGCTCGGGGACATCCGGATCGCCGACGAACTGGTGCCAGTTGTTGGTCAACTGCGACCGGGCGAACGACGGAACCGTCCGCATGAAGTTCGCCAGGTCGGAGACGCCGACGTAGTCGATCGCCGCGGCGAAGACGTCCGGGGTGAAGGTGACGCCGACCAGGGTGGCGTAACCGCCGTAGGAGCCGCCGAAGATGGCGACCCGCTCGCGGTCCGCGTAGCCCTGTTCGACGGCCCAGTCCACGGCGTCGATCAGGTCGTCGTGCATTTTCCCGGCGAACTCGCCGATCGCGGCCCTGGTGTGTGCCTTGCCGAACCCGCTGGAGCCACGGAAGTTGACCTGCAGCACCGCGTAGCCACGGTTGGCCAGCAACTGCGCAGGCGCGTTGAAGCCCCAACTGTCCCGGCTCCACGGCCCGCCGTGCACCATCAGCACCATCGGCAGGCCTGAAGGCTCGATGCCGACCGGCAGCGTCAGGTAGGACGGCAGTTCTAACCCGTCGCGCGCGGTGATGGTGACCGGTGTCATCGGTGCCATCACCTCGGGGTCGAGGTGCGGGTACGGGCGGAACAGCAACCTGCTCTCCCCGGTGGCGTGGTCGTAGAAGTAGGTGACGCCCGGATCGCGGTCGTGGGTGAAGGTGACGATCCAGCGCTGTTCGTTCTCGTCGGAGGAGATGGCGCCGACGTCACCGTCGGACAGGGTCTGCAGCTTCGCCAGCACCGCGGCGAAGTGCGCGTCCAGCGGCTGGATCACCTGCCGCTGCCCGAGGTAACGGACACCGAGCAGTTCTCCCGTTTTCCTGCTCCGGATCAGCGGCGAGGGCAAGGTGGAAAAGACCAGGGCACGCGCGTCGATGTCGAAGGACGGGTGGCTGTCGACCTCGGTCTCCCGGCCGGTTCTCAGGTCGAGCCGGACCAACCGGGTCCGGTCGGTGCCACGGTTGGAACCGAGCCACACGCCGGTGCCGTCCGGGGTCAGTTCGATCGGGTGGATGCCCAGCGGATAGTCCTTGCCGTCGAACACCGCGATCCGGCTCGGGGTTGCGGTCGCAGCGTCCCAGCGGGACAGTTCCATGTCGCCGTCGGAATTCTGGGTGTGGGCGAACAGTTCGTCGTCGCTGCCGTACAGCCATCCGTTGACCTGGCCGGGATTCTCGGCCAGCATCGTGATCTCGCCGGTGGCGATGTCGAGTTCGAGCAGGTCGAACTCGTCGATATTGCGGTTGTTGATCTGCAGGATCGCCGTCCCGGGCCGGCCGATGGGAAGGTCGTACCGGGTGACGGTCGCTCCGGGGAAGGGCGTCAGGTCCACCACAGGGGCGTCCGGATCGTCCAGGTCCACCCGGTACAGGTGCCAGTTCTCGTCGCCGTCACCATCCTGGGTGTAGAGCAGCCAGCGCGGGTCGTCGGTCCATCGGTAACCGGCCACGCCGCGGTTCTCGTCGGCGGTCACGCACCGTGCGTCGTCGATCGAGTCGACACTGCCCACCCACACGTTCAGCCGGTTCTTCCACGGCGCGAGGTAGGCGATCATGGTGCCGTCGGGCGAGATCTCGGCGCGGGCACGCTCCGGTGCCTCGAAGAACTCCTCGACCGAGATGGGTTCGGGCAATGCCATTGTCCGCTCCTTTCGCTGGCCGGCACCGTTCGGCGCCGGGAGGGTCGTGAACCGGACCCGAGAAGAAGCAGACACGTGGCCGCTGCGGCACACTCAAGCTCATGTGACTCGCGCCACCGCGCGGCGAGGCTTTCCGCCGGAAAGATCACCCATCGTCGGCTCGTGACTTGACCCTGCCGCTACGGCACGGTGTGTACTTGGCGAGCGGCCGTGAGGCGCGGCCGGATCTCCCCTTCCGAGCACCACACTCGGCGTGGAGTCCTCAGTGGACCGCCAGGCTCTTCCGACTCGGCGGGTGCCTCCGGCAGGTCCGCGGCGGCCGTCTCGGTGGACGCCCCGGCGGGTGGCGGGCGCCCCCACCTCCGGCAGCACGTCGCGGCGGGTCCTGCCGGGGCGGTCCTCGGCAGTTCGGCGAGTCTCCGAGGCGCCCGCTGTTCGTCGCGGCGGCATACTGATCGGGTGTCCACCACGTCCGCCGCGGGCTGGGTGCTGCACGTCGACCTCGACCAGTTCGTCGCCGCGGTCGAGGTGGCAAGGCACCCCGAACTGCGCGGCCTCCCCGTGGTCGTCGGCGGGGCCGGCGACCCGGCTCAGCGCGCCGTCGTGGCCACCGCCTCCTACGAGGCACGCGAGTTCGGCGTCCACTCCGGAATGCCGCTGCGGACGGCGGCGAAACGCTGTCCCGACGCGGTGTTCCTGCCCGCCGATAACGCCGCCTACGAGGAGGTGTCCGCGCGCGTCATGGACGTTCTGCGGGGGCTGCCCGTCGTCGTCGAGGTAGCCGGTTGGGACGAGGCTTTCCTCGGCGCCGACACCGACGATCCGGAAGCACTGGCTGTTCGGATCCGCCGGCTCGTCACCGAGCAGACCGGACTGTCCTGCTCGATCGGCATCGGGGACAACAAGCTGCGCGCCAAACTCGCCACCGGCTTCGCCAAGCCCGCCGGGGTGTACCGGCTGACCGCGGCCAACTGGGTGGAGGTCATGGCCACCCGGGAAACCGGCTCCTTGTGGGGAATCGGACCCAAAACGGCCCGGAAGCTCGCGGCCGAGGGCTTGCACACCGTCGCCGAACTCGCGGCCGCCGACCCCGCCGAGCTCGCCGCCCGGTTCGGTCCGACGATGGGCCCCTGGTACCGCGTGCTCGCCCACGGCTACGGGGACACCGAGGTCGTCGGCACCGCCTACGTTCCACGTTCGCGCAGCCGGGAAACGACGTTCCAGCAGGACGTGAGCGAACGGGCCGAACTGGACCGGCAGGTCGCGCTGCTGGCCCGGCGCGTGGCCCGGGACGTGGCCGAGGAGGGCAGGGCCGTCGTCCGCGTCGCGGTGAAAGTACGCTTCCGGCCGTTCCTCACCCGCACCCGCAGCGTCACGCTCGCGGCCGCCACCATCGACGGGGTCGAACTCGAACGGGCGGCGCTGGCCGTGCTGGACCGCTTCGACCTCGACCGGCCGGTACGCCTGCTGGGCGTTCGGGCGGAGTTCGCGCCGGCGGAGTAGGTACGGCCTCGGAACATGCGGTGCGGCTTCGGAGCGGGCCGGCGTGACCGGGCGGGTGGCTGACGGTCAGGCCTCGGGAGCGGCGGCGAAACCAAAGCCACCAACCTGACCAGCCTCCGCCGACGACACCACCGCAACCCCGCACATCACCACCCCACCGGGGCGCGTCACCGCAGTCGGCCGGAAACCCTTTGCCCGCCGGACAACGACGGCGCACCGGCACCGTTCTGCCACGTCACCGGAGCACCACCAATCGCGCCGAAACGCGATCGTCGCGCGGGGCCACCACCGGACCATGCCCACGCGCGAGGTCCGCCGATGGGCCGAGTGCGGTCCACTCGGTCGCCGAGCACGGGCGAGCTCGACCGGCCCCTTCCCGGCACCGGCAGACTCGTCCACCGATCCTGGCGACACCGAGCTCCCCACCCGGCCGGTAGGTCCATCCGCTGTGGTGGCCTGCCGGTTCCGTCGTCATCCGCCAAAGCGTATGATGAATGTGACCGAGCGTGACAATGGCACGTCGACAGGTCGCGGCCAGCCTCGCGGACACCATGGCAGGTCGCGACCGTCGCGCGTTACCCTTGAGTGGGAGCGCAACCGTGGGGCAGAGGGAGCCGAGCATGACCGAGGGCAACGACACCGCACCCGATGCACCCCCCGGCGTCGATGTCGACAATCCCTCCGCCGCCCGGGTCTACGACTGGTATCTCGGCGGCACCCAGAACTGGGCCGTGGACCGCGAGTTCGGCCGCCGGATGGAAGCCTTCTGGCCGCACGCCAAGCACGGCTCGCGGCACAACCGGCAGTTCATGAACCGCGCGGTACGTGCCGCGCTCGACGCGGGCATCCGGCAGTTCATCGACCTCGGTTCCGGTGTGCCCACCGTCGGCAACGTGCACGAGGTCGTCCGCGAGCACCTGGATCCCGGCGAGCACGCCGCGGTGATCTACGTCGACTACGAGGCCGTCGCCGCTGCACACGCCCGCGTCATCCTGGAACGCGAGGAGGCCACCGAGTGGGCCGCGCTCGTACAGGAGGACATGCGAAACTCGAAGGCGATCCTGGAACACCCCGAGACCCAACGGCTGATCGACTTCGACCAGCCCGTGTGCGTACTGATGCTCGCCGTCCTGCACTTCGTCGGCCCGGACGACAACCCGTCCGCCCTCATCCACTCCTACATCGACCCCCTGCGCCCCGGAAGCTGGCTCGCGCTCTCGCACATGACCGTGCCGGACGACCCCGAGGAAGCAGCCGGCGTGGCACGCTTCGCCGAGCACTACAAGTCGACGAGCAATCCGGTATGGCTGCGTGAACGCGAGGAGATCACCTCCTGGTTCGACGGCTGGAACCTGCTCGAACCCGGCATCACCCACCAGGCCGACTGGCGGCCCGAGGTCGACTCATCGACCCTGCCGCCGCGGGAACTGGCCGCGAAGCCGTATGCCTGGTGCGGCGTCGCCGAAAAGCCGGCCTGAGCCGGCCCGCTCTCGCCACAGCTGTACGCCGAGAGCGTCCACAACGGACAGTCCACCAGAGACCCAGGCGATCGGGTTCGCCTGGGTTCAGCGCACGGTCGGGCAGGTCTCGCCGTGCCACCAGCGCATCCGCCGGCCGGCCGGCCGGGGCGCGACACGCAGGGCCGTGGCGACGTCACCATGACAGTCGAGGCGCGAAGCCGCACCGGTGAGCTCCAGTGCCCGCTCGACACACCTCGGCCCGGTCACCACCCGCAAGTCCACCTCACCGGCCGAGGCCCGCAGCAGTGCGGCGTCGAGCACGCGCACCCCGGCCAGCCCCAGGAAGGTGACCTGGGACAGATCGACCACGACGGTGCGCGCCGCACAGACGAGACGGGGCCACAGCAGGGCGCGCAGTGCGGGAGCGGTGAGGACGTCGAGCTCGCCGGCGACATGCACGACGACCGCGGCGGTTCCGCGGCCAGGGCGGGTCACCGTCAGGCTGAGTGAGCCGCACCGGACCGGCACGGCGGGGCGGCATCCCAGCGCTCTTGGTTCACCCCGGTCCCGGGGAGTCGATCCGGCCGGTACCGGACCGGCGTCGTGCTGGGGGGTAGCGGGCACGTAGGGCCTTCCTGAGTCGAGGCGTCCACCGGCGCGGCGGCCTCGCGGGCCGCGGGTCCGGCCGGGCGGCGGGACCACACCGGCCTGGTGGCCGGGCCTTCGCGGTCCGGCCGAGGACGGGCAGTGCGCGGGCTGGGGACTCAACCGCGTCGCAGGAATGTTTGTAGCAAAGAAAAGGGCCGTCTGTACAGAACGACTTGTGCGACGGCGTGGTGCGGACCACGAGTCATCACCCGCACGGGCTCCGCATCCCCGGTACACGACCACATCGACTAGAGGTCCTGAATCAGTACCATTCGATGTCTTTGAGCGACAACGAGGTGCGGGTACCGTGACCCTGTGCCAGGAATCCGACACTACGACGACCCGTGCGGGGTCGCCCGCGCACTCGACCTCGTCGGCGAGCGCTGGGCGTTGCTGGTGGTGCGGGAACTGCTGCTCGGCCCCAAACGTTTCACCGACCTGCGGGCCGGACTGCCCGCCGCGGGTCAGAACGTGCTCTCCCAGCGCCTTCGCGGCCTGGAGGACGCCGGGGTGGTCCACCGCCGCAGGCTCGGCCCGCCCGCGAGCGCATGGGTCTACGAACTGACCGCCCACGGCCGCGAACTCGAACCAACGCTGTTCCACCTGGCGCGCTGGGGCAGCCGCACACCGATGACCTCGGCGTCCCCGCTGGGCACCGACGCGCTGATGCTCGCCCTGCGGACGACTTTCGACGCGAACGCCGCCGCCGGAATCGAGGGAGTGTTCACCCTCCGACTGGACGAGGACACCTTCCGGGCGACCGTGGCCACCGAGGGCCTCACCCTGGACCGCGGGGCCGCCGAGACGCCGACGGGCACGGTTGAGTGCTCGGCCGAGACGTTCCGGTCATTGGTGTTCGGCGGGCGGCGGTTGTCCGAGGCGACCCGGGACGAGGGGGTCCGCGTCACCGGCGACCGGCGGGCGGTGAAGCGCTTCCTGGGCCTGTTCCCCCGGCCGACGCCGGCCACCTCGCCGTGATCGCACCGTGCCGGGTGCGGACGGGGGGCGGGACCGGGCCTGTCCGGATCCCGCCCCCCGTCACGCAGCTCAGCCCTGGAACTGGGCCAGCAGCCCGGTGAACTCCCATTCCTGCTGGGGAATCCCCGAGCAGGAGTCCGCACCGCCACCGGCGCACGGACGGTCCCGGTTCACCGACCAGTAGGCCAGCCTGCCGAGATGGTTGGCATTGGCGTAGTCCACAATGGACTGGAAGTCGCCCTGGTTCACCACCTCGCCGACGTCGGTGTTGCCGTTCATCGACGAGATCCCGCTGTGCCGGTAGGCATCCTCGTCGCTGTAGCCGTACGCGTTCTTGACGGCGTTCTTGAGGCCGTCGGTGGCGCGGACGGTGAGCTCACCCATGTTCTGCCCGTTGCCGCCGAAGTTGAACGGCATGATCGTCCACGCGTCGACGGTCAGCCCGGACGACGCCGCGGCGTCGATCATCCGGGTGTCCGGGCCGTCCTGCCCGGTGCCGAAGGTGACGTACACCTTCAGCTCCGGGTTGGCCTCCTTCACCTGCTTCAGCGCGTCCACCGTGCGCTGGCGCACCGCGTCGTCCTCGTACGCATCGCCCTCGATGTCGATGTCGATCGCCGAGAGCCCGTAGGCGTCGATCACCTTCTGATACGCGCCGGCCAGCGCCTCCGGGCTGGTGCAGGTGATCTCCAGCTTGTTCCCGCTCCAGCCGCCGAACGAGGGCACCACGTCGCCGCCCGCGCCACGGATGGCGTCGATGGTTCCCTGGTCGACCCCGCCGGTCAGCGGCCGCGAGCCGTCCCACTGCGGGTCGCAGTCGCCGTTGCTGAGCACGAAGGCGAGTGTGAACGTCGACGTGCCAGTGGCCTCCATGACGGTGACCGGGTCCGGCGGGTCGCCCCAGCCGTTGTAGAGGTACGGCGCGTACGCGGGTGACGCCGCCTCGGGGGCCACGTCGGCACTCGCCGCGGGCGACGCGGCCGCCAGCATCGCCGCCCCGGCCAGCACGGCCGCGGTCTTCCGGAACATCCCTTTTCTCCGTTCGATCTCGTGCACGCGATCAGCTCACGCGGACGTAGTCGACGACGAGCTGCTGCGGGAACTGCGTGCTGTCGTCGGGATCGCCGGGCCAGTAGCCGCCCACGGCGAGGTTGAGGATCAGATAGAACTGGTGGTCGAAGGCCCACCGCCCCGGCACGTCGGCCGGGGTCTTGGTGCTGAACTCCTGCCCGTCGACGGACCAGGTGATCTTCTCGGGTGACCAGTCGACGGCGAAGGTGTGGAAGTCGTCGGTGAAGGCCTGCCCGTCGGGCAGGGTGTAGGAGTTGCCGACGCCGCCCTCACCGGAGTAGCCGGGACCGTGCAGGGTGCCGTGGACGGTGCCCGGCTCGAAGCCGACGTTCTCCATCACGTCGATCTCGCCGCACTCCGGCCAGCCGACGCTGCCGATGTCCTCACCGAGCATCCAGAACGCGGGCCACATGCCCTGTCCGGTGGGGACCTTGATCCGGGCCTCCACCCGTCCGGAGGAGGTGGTGAACTTGCCCGCGGTGGTCAGCCGCGCCGAGGTGTACTCGCAGGGGCCGTACCAGCAGGTCTGGCCGATGTTCTCCTTCTTCGCGGTGATCACGAGGTTGCCGTTGCCGTCCAGCGCCGCGTTGTCCGTGCCGGAGGTGTACCACTGGCGCTCGTGGTTGTTCACGTTGTCGCCGGTTTCCAGGTTCCATTTGCCGCCGTCGACGGCCGCACCGGCGGGACCGTCGAAGTTGTCCTCGAACGCCGCCGCCGGGGCGGGTGCCGCGGAGTCGGCGGCGGGCGCGGCGAACGCCGCCGCACCGGTGGAGGCGGCCATGATCGCTACCGATGCCAGGATCGTCGCGGTACGTGCCCGCCCGAGCCGTCGTGACGCAGTTGCCTTCACATCAGTTCCCTTCCTCGGTCTTCCTCGAACCCACTGGTCTGTGCTGGTCCTCCGGTGAAGAAGCGACAGGAACGCGTAGTGCCGACATCGTTGTCGTCCGCTCGGCGGAGACGCCGGGGCGCTCTGGCGAGTGGACGACCCTTGTGACGGAAGGTCACCGTGGTACTACCGACCGATCCTGCTCCTCGATTCTTGGGCCGGTGAGGTCCGGACGGGAACCAGACTTTCGTGGTAAAGAAGCGCCATCGGCCGATCTGTCCTGTCCTCGCCCCGAATCGGACAACCCACACAGGGGGCCCGGTGCCGCGTCCGGGCACGGCGAAGCCGCGCCGGCGTGTTTCGGCTGCCGGCGCGGAGTGCGGACGACGCGGTCAGTCCCCGCGATCCAGCTCGTCGAGCACGAGAACCCGGTCGTCCCAATATGTCCGCTGTAGTTCGGCGGGCTCGGTGGTGTCGAGGTACTCCGCCCAGACCATGAAGTACGTCCACAGCGGCTGGGCGTCCAGCGTCTCCGGCCGCGGGACCCTGCCCACCTCACCGAGCGCGATCGGCCTGTCCCCGGCGACGGCGCGCATGGCCTCGTAGTCCTCTGTGGACGGTTCGTCCTTGGCCCAGATGTCCAGCGAGGCCACGTCGACGAGCTCGTCGCCGGGCCAGTAATCGCCGATCGAGCCGATCTCGACGTCCTTGACGTTCCAGTTCCAGATCAGGTTGTCCAGGCCCTGCCGGCCGGTCAGGTAATCGTGGGTGATCCGGTACAGCCCGGCGCTGCCCTCCGGTCCCGGCCTGCCACCCCACCAGGACCAGCCCTCGTTCATCTCGTGCAGGGGCCGCCACAGCACCTGGACCCCGGCGTCCCGTAGCTCCCGCAGGTAAGGGACGGCCTCGTCGAGCCTGGCCTTCCACGCCTGGTTGAGCGGACTGCCGTCGGTCATCAGCTCGCCCCACTGCTCCTCGGACAGCGAGCTCGTCACGCCGTCCTCCCAGGTACACGAGGTCCCCTGGGTGGGCGGGCAGACGTGCCAGGTCAGGGTGACGACGGCGCCGTTCGCCCACTCGTTCACGGCCTGATCGACCATCGTCGGCCGGTTGTCGACGTCGTCCTGGGCGAAGAGGAAGTCGCCTCCCCACAGTCCGGGGTGGTCACCGGTGATCTCGTGCACCCGGCGCGTCCACCGGGCCGGGTCCGAATTCGGCTCCTTGTTGTGCTGGCCGGCGATGGTGCCGGTGCCCGAAATGGACCGCAGGTAGTCGAGGGTGCCGGTGACGGAGGGGTCCCCCGCGGTGGCGGGTGCCGTGCCCGCGGCCAGCGTCGCGGCCGTGGCCAGCGCGGTGACGACAACGGCGGCCGGAGGTCGGCGTCGGGACATGCGGCGCTCCTTCGAAGGGGACGGCACCGCGAACTGTAGGGCGCGGCCCGTCCCACCGGTGCCGCCGTCGGGGCCATCTCCGCCACCCGTCAGGAGCAGCCGGGGGAACACGGAAAGTGTTGTCGTGACGGCGATACGCCGACCCGGCGACCGGTGCCTAGAGCGCGGCGAGCCGGTCGAGCGCCGCACCCAGGACCTCGGTGGCGGCGGCCGGGCCGAGGTACCCGGACACGACGTAGGCGGACAGTCCCGTCGCCAGCGCGAGCAGCGCGGTGGCCTCCCGCTCCGGGGCGCGATCACCGCCGGCCAGGCCGTCCCGCCGGGCCTCGGCGATCAGGCCGGTGAGTTCCGGATGCAGCTCGTCCGGGCCCGCGGCGTGTGGCTGGGCGGCGAGATCGGGCTCGGTGAGGGCGAGCGCGGCGTAGGCGGCGTGCACGGTGTACAGCTCGGTGCTCGCCTCGTCGTAGGGCACGAGTTCGGCGAGCATGGCGCGCATACGGGCCACCGGTGCGGACTCGGCGTCGATCCGGGCGCGCAGCCGTGCGGCGCCGCGGGCGCGCACGTACAGCAGTCCGCCGTGCAGCAGGCTTTCCTTCGTGGGGAAGTAGTACTGCACCAGGTTCACCGAGACACCCGCCTCGACGGCGACCTCCCGGAACCCGACCGCGTGCAGTCCGCGCACCCGGGCACAGCGCACCAGCGCCGCGGCCAGCTCCGTCCGGCGCTGATCGTGGTCCACCCGCTTCGGCATCGACACCCTCCGAGTTTTATCGTACCGTCGTACGACGAAACGAGTCCGGGAGGCGACGATGACGGACCGCAAACCCCTCGGCATGTCCGTCGAGAGTTGGGTGGAACGGCAGATTCTCGCCGCGCAGGAGCGCGGTGAACTCGACGACCTGCCCGGCAGCGGCAAGCCCCTCCCCCAGCGCCCGGCGGGCGAGCTGGACTGGATCGCGCAGAAGGTACGCAGCGAGAACCTGGACACGACACCGCTGCTGCCGCCCGCGCTGGCGCTCGCCAAGGAGCTCGACGAGCTACCGCGCACCCTCGCCGGCGAACGGGCCGAGCGCCGGGTCCGGGAGATCGTCACCGACCTGAACGAACGGATCCGTTACGCACAGCGGAACCCGCAGGTCGGCCCACCGCTGCGCGCGGTCCCGGTCGACCCGGAGGAAACCGTGCGAGCCTGGCGGCAGGCCCGATCCGAAGCCTGACCGTCCGTCCACATCAGACCACCGGCGGAACACCGCCCACCGCTGTGCGCCCTCACCCCCGGGCCACGCCCAGCGGCAGCATCAGCGGGGCTCCCGAGGTCGGGTCGGTGATGACCCGGCTCTCCAGGCCGAACACCGCCCGCACCGTGTCCTCGGTCAGCACCTCGGCGGGTTCACCCGCGGAGTGGACGCGTCCGTCCGCGAGGGCGACCAGCCGGTGTGCGTAGCGTGCCGCGAGATTGAGATCGTGCAGGACCATGACGATGGTCGTGCCGCGTTCCCGGTTGAGTTCGGCGAGCAGTTCGAGGACCTCGATCTGGTGGCTCACGTCGAGGAAGGTCGTCGGCTCGTCCAGCAGCAGCAGGTCCGTGGTCTGCGCGAGGGCCATCGCGATCCACACCCGCTGCCGCTGACCGCCGGAGAGTTCGTCGATCGTCCGCTCGGCGAGGTCCGCGATCCGCGCCGCGTCCAGTGCGGCCGCGACCGCACGGTCGTCCTCGACACTCCAGCGGGAGAAAACGCTGTGGTAGGGATGGCGTCCGCGTCCGACCAGATCGCCGACGGTGATGCCGTCCGGGGCCAGCGGGGACTGGGGCAGCAGCCCCAGGGTTCTCGCCAGTTCCCGGGCGGGCAGCCGGTGGATGTCCTTGCCGTCGAGCAGAACGCGTCCCTCGCGCGGGGTCAGCAACCTGGACAGCGAGCGCAGCAGGGTCGACTTCCCGCAGGCGTTCGCACCGACGACCGCGGTGATCCGCCCCGGCAGGACATCGAGGTCGAGCGAGTCGACGACGATGTGGTCCTTGTAGCCGAGCCGGAGGTTCTCGGCGATCAGGTGGTGGTCCGTGGTCACAGCGAATCTCCTGCCCGATTGCTACGAATGATCAGGTAGATCAGGTACGGGGCACCCAGCACGCCGGTGATCACGCCGACCGGGAAACGGGAGCTGAACGCGAACTGGCCGCACAGGTCGGCGACGAGCACGAGCAGCGAGCCGACGAGTGCCGAGGGGATCAGCAGGGATCCGTTCGGGCCGACGATCCTGGCCGCGATCGGTCCGGAGAGGAAGGCGACGAACGCGATCGGCCCGGCCGCGGCGGTGGCGAAGGAGGTCAGCCCGACGGCCGCGACGATGACCGTGAGCCGGGTGCGCTCCACCCGCACGCCGAGCGCCGAGGCGGAATCGTCGCCGAGTCGCATGGCCGCGAGGTTGCCGACCTGCCCCAGCAGCACCGGGCCGAGCAGCGCCACGGCTCCCAGCAGCGGGACGGCCTCGGCCCAGGAGGCGCCGTTGAGGCTGCCCGCCAGCCAGCGCGAGGCCTCCTGCCGGTCCCATTCGGCCGCCCGGGAGATCACGTAGGAGGTGACGCTGTCGAGCATGGCGGTGACGCCGACGCCGATCAGGATCAGCCGGGTGCCCGCGACACCGTTGCGGAAGGAGAGCAGGTAGATGACCAGCGCGACCGTAAGCCCCGCGGCGATCGCGATGATCGACACCGTCACACCGCCCGCGGACAGCACCACGATCGCGAACGCGGCGGCGGCACTCGCCCCGGAGCTGATGCCGATGATGTCGGGGCTGGCCAGTGGATTGCGCAGCATCGTCTGGAAGGTGACTCCGGCCAGTCCGAAACACAGGCCGGCCAGCACCGCCACCACGGCGCGGGGCAGCCGCAGCCGGCCGACGGTGAACGAGGCACCGGGCGGATCGTGGCCGAGCACGACCTCCAGCACCTCCTGCGGCGAGTAGAAGGTCTTCCCGATCATCAATGTCAGGGCGAAGATCACCGCGTTCGACACGAGCAACCCGGCGATCACGGCTCGGCGTCTGCGGGCCCGCCGGGCCCGGCCGCCCGCGACGGCGTCGAGGGTCGCCACACTCACAGTTCACGCACCTTCTGCCGGCGGACGACGTAGATGAAGAACGGGGCGCCGATCACCGCGGTGATGATGCCGACGGCGATCTCGCCCGGGCTGGCGACGACCCGGCCGGCGATGTCGGCCGCGGTCAGCAGGCACGCGCCCGCCACCGCGGAGAACGGCAGCAGCCACCGGTGATCGACTCCGGCCAGCAGCCGGCACAGATGCGGCACGACGAGACCGACGAAGGCGATCGGCCCGGCCGCGGCGGTGGCGGCGCCGCACAACAGCACCGATCCCAGGGCCGCGGCGGCACGCGCGATCGCGACACGTTCCCCCAGCCCCGCGGCGAGATCGTCGCCCAGTGCCAGGGAGTTGAGGCTGCGCGCGGAGAGCAGGCTGACGGCGAACCCGACGGCCAGGAACGGCAGCACGTGCCCGATGGCGTCGAAGGTGGCGCCTCCGACGCCGCCGATCTGCCAGGAACGCGCGTTTCCGGAGATGTCGTTGCGCGGCAGCACGACCGCGCTGACGAAGGAGGACAGCGCGGCCGAGGTTGCTGCTCCGGCGAGCGCGAGTTTCAGCGGGGTGCTGCCGCCCCTGCCCATCGAGCCGAGCGTGTAGACGAGCACCGCGGCGACCCCCGCGCCACCGATCGCGGCCCAGGTGTAGCTGGTGGCGTCGGCGAGGCCGAACCAGGCGATCCCGGCGACCACGGCGAGCGAGGCGCCCATGTTCACGCCGAGCACTCCCGGGTCGGCCAGTGGATTGCGGGTCACTCCCTGCATCACCCCACCCGCGACCCCGAGCGCCGCGCCGACCAGCACGGCCAGCAGGGTGCGCGGAACGCGCTTCGCGACCGCGGCCTGGCCGACGTTGTCGGTCGCCCCGTCGAGCGCGGCGAGGACGTCCGCCCAGGCGACGTCCCGGGACCCCACCGTCACCGAGACGACGAGGAGGACGACCAGCAGCGCCGAGACCGCGAGCAACCACGGCAGACGGGTCCGGCTCCGGCGCGCGGCGACGGTCTCGGTTGTGGTCACCGTTTCTTGTCGGCGGCGTCGGCGAGCATCGACACGTAGTCGTCGAGCACCCACGAGATCGCCAGCGGGGTGGGGTTCGCGGCTGTCCCCACCGGACTGCTGCCGGGCAGCGAGACGATGGAACCGTTGGCCACGGCCGGAATCTGCGACAACAGGGGGTCCTGGCGGAGCAGGTTCGACAGTTCCTCGCCGCCGTAGGTGACGATGATGTCCACATCGGCGAAGGTGTCGGCACGCTCGGCGCTGATGGTCCGCGAGAACTGGTCCGTCTCCGCCGAGGCGCGCTCGATGCTCCCGGGGGTGGCCAGTCCGAGGTCGCCGAAGAACAGGCTCCGGGTGTCGTGCGAGGTGTAGAAGCTGACCTCGCTCAGATCGGTCGCGTCGACGTGGGTGAGGAACATCGTCGACTTCCCGCGCAGTTGCGGCTTCCGCGCGACCGCGTCCGCCATCTGCCGTTCGAGGTCGGAGACGAGCGCCCTGCCCTGCTCGGCCATACCGAGGGCCTGGCTGTTGAGCTCGATCATCTCCCGCCACGGCGTCGCCCACGGCGCTTCCGGGAAGGCCACGACCGGGGCGATCTCGCTCAGGGTCTCGTAGGCCTCCTTGGTCAGCCCCGAGTACGCGGCCAGGATGACGTCCGGATTGGTGTCGGCGACGGCCTCGAAGTCGATCCCGTCGGTCTCGTCGAACAGCACCGGCGTCCCGGCCCCGAGCTGGTTCAGCTTCTCCTCGACCCAGGGCAGCACTCCGTCGCCGTCGTCGTCGCCGAAGTTGGCCGCCGCCATTCCCACCGGCACGACCCCGAGCGCCAGCGGCACCTCGTGGTTCGCCCAGTTCACCGTGGCGACCCGCTCCGGCTTCTTGGGGATCGTCGTCGTGCCGAGCACGTGCTCGATGGTGACCGGGAACTGCTCCGAAGATCCGGCGGGCGCGGCGGGCCCGGGCTCGGCGGGGGCCGCACAGGCGGTGAGCCCGAGTATGGCGACCGACACAGCGGCGGCCGCGGTGCGAAGACGGGGTGTACGCATGGGGGCGAACTCAACTTTCGGGGAACGGTCGACGACGGCGACCCGGCACCGTGCTCCGGGCGGCGGTGACCGGTCGGCAGGGACTCCGCGATGGCGTGAACGATAAGGCTAGGCTTGCCTAAGCAAGGTAAACGACGGTCGCGATTGGCGCAATCGAGCAATTCAGACTGTCGATGTCGCACTTCGGACAGCGGCTCGCCCGTCGCCGGCGGCGACCAGGTGGCCTGAGCGCGGTGCGGTGACCCGGGCGGATGCGCTCGGGACGTCGTCGTCGGATGGCGCCGCGGGGTTCAGCGGTGCCGGAAGGAGCCCGGAGTGAGCCCGGTGACTCGCCGGAAGGCGGCCCCGAAGGCGCTGACCGAGGCGTAGCCGGTGGCGGCCGCGACCTCCTCCGGGGAGGACCCCGCCACCAGCAGTTCCACCGCGCGATGCGCCCGCAGGGTGCCCACCCAGCCGCTGAATCCCAGACCGGTCTCGGCCAGGAAGGCGCGCGAGATCGTCCGGGTGCTGGCACCGAGCGCGCGTGACCACTCGGCCAGGGTCCGCTGGTCTCCCGGATCCTGCCGCAACGCGTCCACCACCGGGCGCAGCAGTTCCGCCTTCGGGGCGTGCACCACCAGCGCATGCGGCGACGGCGCGAGCACGTCGAGCACCATCGACTCGGTGACCCCGCGCGAGGCGGAGGTGAGCGTGGTGTCGCGCAGGCGCTCCAGCAGCAGGCCGAGCAGAGGGGTGATCTTCACCGCCACCGGCTCGTCGGCCAGCGCCGGTGCGTCGCGGACGTCGAACTGCGCGGCCCGGTACCAGGTCCCCGCGCGGGCCAGCCCGGCGTGCAGTACGCCTGCCGGGATCCACAGGCCGACCATCGGCGTGATGGTCCAGGTGCGCGGGCCGATGCTGGCAGTCGACGTACCGCGCTCGTTCCAGAGCAACTCGTGCGTGGGATGGGAGTGCTCGCCCCACCGGGTGTCGTCCGCGACCAGCTCGTCCATGTCCGCGATCACGTACGGAACGTCGACCGAACCAGCCGGGTAGACCGGAAGCGTCCGTTCCTGCATCCGGCGATCGTAGCCACGCCCGGCACCGGTGGGACCGTCCGTTTACCCCCGGGCCCCTTGGCACTACGGTGTGTGGGGTTCTCGCCACGAAGATGTTCTGTGAGGTAACCATGCCCGGCGCGTCGCCGATGTCGTCCCCCAGCCAGATCCCCGTCGGTGTGGATCCCAGCCGGCCCAGTATCGCCAGGGTCTACGACGCCTTCCTCGGCGGCAAGGACAACTACGAGGTCGACCGGGAGATGCAGCGCAAGGTGCTGAGCGCGGTGCCGGAGGCCGCGGTGATCGCACTCGGGAACCGCCGGTTCCTGAACCGCGCGCTGCGGTTTCTCGCCACGCAGACCGACGTCAACCAGTTCATCGACTGCGGTTCGGGCCTGCCCACCGCGGAGAACACCCACCAGATCGTGCAGCGCACCAATCGTGAGGCGAAGGTCGTCTACGTCGACAACGACCCGGTGGTCCTCGCGCACGGCCGCGCGCTGCTGGTGGAGAACGAGAACACGCACCTCATCGAGGCCGACATCTTCCGGCCGAGGGCGGTGCTCGACGACGAGACGGTCCGCAGGCACATCGACTTCACCGAGCCGGTCGCGCTGATCCAGAACGGCACCTTCCACCACCTGGAGGGCGACGGCGGTCCGGCGCTGATGCGGGAGTACATCGACGCTCTGCCGCCCGGTTCCTACGTCGTCTTCTCGCACTTCCTGGACCCGGAGATCCCGGAGCTGACCGAACTGGGCAAGCGCATCGAGCAGGTACTGGTCAAGTCGCCGATGGGTGCGGGCAGGTTCCGCACCCGCGCGCAGATCACCGAGATGCTCCCCGGCCTGGAACTGGTACCCCCGGGGCTCTCGGTGGCCGACGAATGGTGGTCGGACGGCCCCGCGCTGAAGCCCGTCGCGCCTGCGGCCCGCTGCATCGCCGGAGCCGTCGGCCGCAAACCCTGATCAGGGGGCTCGGCCCGGCGTGGTGACACCGCCGGCCGACTGGACGAAAAAAACCGGGAGGGCGCGTGCTGAGCACGCGCCCTCCCGGCTCTGTCACGGGGTGAGGATCACTCGCCGCCGATGTCGTTGCCGTTGCCGATGCCGCCCTCGGCGATGCCGCCGAGGTCGATGCCGCCGAGGTCCACGTCACCGAGGTTGATGTCGCCGACCTGGCCGACGTTGCTGATCACGTCGGAGACGTTGCCGCTGTCCTGAATGACGCCGCTGACCGTGGTGGTGACCGGGTTGTCGGCGATGACCTCGTTGAGGTTGTCGGTGACGTGGCCGGTCAGGTCGCCGGTGCCGGAGACGTCGCCGATGGCGCCGGTGACGTTGCCGGTGAGGTCGCCGACCGTGTCGGTCAGGTTGCCCGCCACGTCGCCGCCGGAGATGCTGCCGGTCAGGTCGCCGATCGTGTTCTGCAGGTCGCCGGTCAGGCCCTCGACACTGCCCATGAGGTCGCCCGCGCCGGAGACGTCGCCGAGACCGCCGGTCACGTTGCCGGTGAGGTCGCCGACCGTGTCGGTCAGGTTGTCGGTGACGTCGCCGCCGGTGAGGTCGCCACCGGTGATGCTGCCGGTGAGGTCGCCGACGGTGTCGGTGATGTTGTTCTCGCCGTCGTTGCCGATGCCGGTGACGCTGTCGATCGTGCCGGACAGGTCACCCGCGGTGCCCAGGTTTCCGGTGAGGTCCTCGGTGACGGCCGCGAGACCGGCGGAGACCGCGTTGTTCTCCAGGTTGCCCGCCAGGTCGCCGACCGCGCCGAGCTGCTGGGTGAAGTCCTGGAGCTGGCCGACCGGGCCGGCGTCGAGGGCCCCGGTAAGGTCGGCCTGGCCCGTGCCCTGTCCCAGGCCATCGGCCGAGGCGAAGTCGAGCACCAGCGGCATGACTTCCTGCACGTCCAGCGCGCTGACGTCGTCGAGACCGGCCGCACCCAGGGCACCCTCGGGGTCGGCGTCGAACGCCGAGCGGGCGCCCGGGTCGTTCATCAGGTTGAGGACGAAGTCCTGAAGCGTCTGGGCCATGAAAGTTCTCCTGTGGATCGTCGAGAAGGGATGCCGGGCGCTCGGCCCGGTGCATGTGGATCACGTTATGGACGCCGATCCCCCAGCACATCGGGGCCGGGTCCGGGTTCCCCGGCGAACTCACGATTAGGGGATAACCCACCGACCCGATAGGGGGTTAGGGGCGACCTAGAGTCACGTTCTGGCGCTTTTCTTCGCCTAGTTGAGACGAGGAGCGATCCGAACGGGCGACGGCTACGGATCCCCTACGAGAACAGTCGAGGACTGTCGCGGCCACCGACCCGTCAGCCTTCCCGACCCCGCAGGAGGACGTCGCCGCATGCCGTACACGGTCGGAGTCGACGTCGGTTCCCGTCGTGTCACCGTGGCGACCTGCACGCTGCGCGAGGACACCGCCGACCGGGCCGAGGTCGTCCCGCTCGGCGATCACACCGCCTCGGTACCCGGGGCGCTGTACCTCGACGACGAGGGGTATGTCCTGTTCGGCGACGGGGCGCGGGAGGCGGGTTCGGCCGATCCCGCCAGGTTGATCAGCGGTTTCCACGAGCGGATCGGCGACGACGTACCCATCCACATCGCCGGGGAGACCTTCGCCGCCCAGTCGCTCAGCGCCGTGGTGGTGGCCTGGGGCGCGGGCCAGGTCGCCACCCAGCGCGGGGAGCAACCGGAACGGATCGCCGTCACCCACCCCGGCTGCTGGGGGCCCTACCGCAGACGTCTCCTGCGGGCCGCGCTGGACGCCGAGGGGCTGCGCGACATCGTGCTGGTACCGGTGCCGGTCGCCGTCCTGCACGAGCACACCCGGGCGGGCGGGCCCGCCACGGCAGGCATGCTCGCGGCCGTCCTCGAGGCGCGACCGGAGCAGGTGACGCCTGCCCTGCTGCACCGGTCCACGGCCGGCTGGGAACCGCTGGCCTGCGGCGACCCGGCCGCGCCGGGCATCGTCACGGGTGCGCAGGCCGAGGACGGCGCGGACGGCGGCCCGGCGGAGCGGGCGGAGGCCTGCCTCGACGAACTGCGCGCGCTGGGCAGGCAGGTGCCGGCGTCCACCCAGCGACTCGGCGGCATCGCCGTGCACGGCCCCGCGGTGACCCCCGAACTGCTGGAACGGCTGCGCGGATCGCTGCCCTGCCGTCCGGTGGCGCTGCCCGACCCCGAGATCACGGCGGCCTGCGGCGCGGCGTCGGTGGCGGCGAGCGAGATCCTGCTGCACGCCGACTCCACCGCGGCCGCGGTGACGACCGTGCTGCCGCGCACCGGCACGGAGGACATGGCGGAACCGGTGCCGAGCCGTCCGATACGGCCGCCGCTGCGGATCGACGCACCGGTGATCACCGTCGCCCGTCCGGTGCGCGCCCCCGAGCGGCGACGGCCGGGCACGCTCGCCTCGGCCTTGGTCGCCCTGGTCACGCTGATGACGATGCTGATGCTGCGCGGAGATCTCGCGACGGCGGACGCCCGTCCGTTCTGCCGTCCGGCGGACGGCCAGACCTCGGGGAGCACGTGTTGATCACGGCGAGAACCGACCGCACGGCCCCGCTCGGCGGGACGGAGCAGGCCGGGCTGCTCGAAGCGCTCACGGCCGAACCGGGCGCACCGCTGCGGCTCGCCGTGCTCGCCCCGGCCGGCCACGGCAAGTCCACCCTGCTCCGCGCCGTACGGGAACGCTGGCCCGAGGCCACCGGCGATGTCGACGCCGCCACGGCCGGTGCCCCCTTGGTGGTCGACGACGCCCACCTCGCCACTCCGGAGCGGATCGCGGCGATCGGGGCGCTGCTCGAACAGGGTGCCCCCCGGGTGGTACTCGCCGCCCGGCCGTGGCCGTGCCCGCCCGCCCTGTCCGCGGTGCTGGCCACGCTGACCGACCCGAGACCGGTGCTCACCCTGCCCGCGCTGACGGTGCAGCGGACGGCACGCTTCGCCGCCGCGATCACCGGTGCCGCACCGTCCGCCACCACGGCCCGCTTCCTGCACACCTGCACCGGCGGGGTCCCCCGCTTCCTGGAGCGGGTGCTCGCCCCGGCGGACGCCGAGGGGATCGAGCGGATGGCCGCCCAGCGCCGGATACCGCGCGAAGCCGTCGAACCGTTCCGTGCCGACCTGGACGGGCTGGACGAGCGCGTGGCCAGGCTGCTGATCGCCGCCGACGCCGGTGCGGGCAACGATCTCGTGCTGCTCGGCGAGGTCCTCGACGCCGATCGGGACACCCTCGCCGAACTCGTCGAGAGTGCGCGGGCGGCGGCGCTGCTGAGACCTGACGGCACCGTGGCACCGGTGGTCGGGCTGGCGATCCGGGCGCTCGGCCCGGTGGATCGCCGGGCGGGCACCGTGCAGCGACTGGTCGAGGCGCTCGGGCGCGCGGGGAAACCGGTGCTGGGGGCGGCCAGCACGCTGCTCGGCTCGGGCGCCGGAGGTACCGGCGTCGCGTCCGCGTTCGAGTGTGCCGCCCGTGAGGCCGTAGATTCCGACCCGGCACTGGCCACCAGACTGTTCGGCGCCGCGGCGGACGCGGGCCGTCCGGTGACCTCGATGGCGCCGGGCTGGGCGCGGGCGGCGGCGCTGGCGGGTGACCTGGACACGGCGTTGCGGCTGAGCGACGCACTGCTCGGTGACCGGGATCCGGAGCTGCGCGCCGAGGGTGCAGGCATCTCGGCCACCGTGCTCGCGCACCGGGGCGAACTCGCCCGCAGCGCGGAACTCTTCCAGTGGTCCGGTATCGGTGGGGCGCGGGCGTTCGCCGCCGTCGGGCTGGCGGGCACCGGCCGTCCGGAGGCGGCCCGTTCCCTGCTCGCGTCCCCCGGTGAACCGGCGATGCCGACCCTGCTCGCCGGTGCCGCGCAGCGGATGGCGGAAGGCGTCGCCGACTCCCTCACCGGGGCGCCTGCCACCGCGCTGCCCCCGCTCACCAGCGCCGCGGCGATGCTGGAACCCGCGGGTGCCACGACGTTGATGCCGGACAGCCCGGCGGCGCTGGCCGCGCTGGCCGCGCTGCACGCCGGGCAGCTCACCCTCGCCGATTCGGTGCTGACCCGTGCCGTGGGCAACGGGGCGGGCGGACGTCTGCTCGCCGGGCGGCACCGGCTGCTGCGCGCCTGGGTGGCGATGACCCGGGGCGAACTGCCGGACGCGGCGGCGATCGTGCGCGAGGTCGCGGACGGCGGCCGGACGCTGGAACCGCGCGACGAACTGTTCCGCCGTGCGCTGGAGGTCGGGCTCGCCCGGCGGAGCAGCGACATCGCCGGAATGCGCCGTGTCTGGCAACAGGCCTACGAGGCCCTGATGCGCCACCAGGTGGACCTGTTCATGCTGCTGCCGCTCGGCGAGCTGATGATCGCGGCGGCGCGACTCGGCGAACATGATTCGCTGGACCGGCACGCCGCGCAGGCGTCCGAACTGCTGAGCACCCTCGGCGACCCTCCATTGTGGACTCCAATGGTCTCGTGGAGCCGGTTGCAGGCAGCGGTCACCACACAGGACGGCGATCAGGCTGGCGTACAGGCGGAGACCCTGGGGCGGTTCGCCGGGCTGAGCCCGTTCACCACGGCGCTGGCCGAGGCGGCGGCGAGCTGGCACGCGGTGCTCGCCGGTTCGCCGGACGCCGAGCAGGTCTGCGCGGCCGCGGGACAACTGCACGAGCTCGGCCTGCGCTGGGACGCCGCGCGCCTGGCCGGGCAGGCCGCGATCCGTACCTCGGACCGTGCGGCGATGGTGATGCTGCTGGACGCCGCGCGGCGGTTCCACGGCGTCGCCCGGCAGCCACGGCAGGTGCCCTCCGGCGAGGATCCCGGCCCGGAACCGGCGCAGCAGCAGACGGGGGTCGCCGATGCCAGCGCGCTGAGCGACCGGGAACAGGAGGTCGCCGCGCTCGTGCTGGATGGCATGACCTACAAGCAGGTCGGTGCGCGGCTGTTCATCTCGGCGAAGACCGTCGAGCACCACATGGCCCGGATGCGCGGAAAGTTGGGCGCGGCCAACCGGCGTGAGCTACTGGGCATGCTGCGCGAGCTGCTCGGCGAGAACGCCCGCCCCACGGCCTGAACCGCCGTTCCCACCGCTCCCCCGCCGAGGCTGGCCAACCAGTCGCGGTACGCGGGCGGGCTAGCCGATGAGGTCGGGGCGCCGCCAGGGCTCACCGCGCACGTGGTGGGCGGGCATTCGCTGGGTGCCGTGCCGGCCGTGCCGGTCGTGGCACCCGTTCGGCGCAGCGTCAGCGGTGACCCGGATCGAACGGCACCTCGTGACCGTCGGAGATGTCGAAGCAGGCGAAGTCGTACCACCAGCCCTCGTCCTCGCCGTCCTTGCCGTAGCCGGCGCAGTCGTCGGCGTCGGCGAAGCTCGCGACCCCGGACCAGCCGATGTATCCCTGGTCCAGGTACAGCACCCAGACCCCGTCGTCACCGGGCGAGGACTGCGCGATCCCGGTGTCCGCCTGGGCGACGGAGGTGCCCAGGAGCGGAATCGCGATCGCCGCCACCACGGCGGCCGTTCCGGCGAGTATGCGCTTCATCGTTGTCTCCCTTGGGTTGTGCTGCTGTCCCGTGTGGACTTCATGTGGACATCACCGGATTCCCCGGATACCGATCGTCCAGGCGTGGTCGCATTCCGTTACAGGCCAAGGAGTGAGCCTGCCGACGTTCCGTTCCGGAAGGTTTTCCCTGATCGGGCGGCGAAACCAGCGGGGACGGCCGTCACCCTGGCCGGTGACCCACCGACGCCGGTCACGTTCTACCCGTCGTACCAGGGCGAACGAGGCTCGCGTTCGACGAAGAACTCTCAATTCACGGCGTGCGCTCGCCGTACCGGGCGAGCACGGTGGCGCGCAGGTCCGGATCGTTGCGCGGGACTGGCTCGAGGAAAACCTCGGTGACGTCGGAGAACTCCTCGCGCAACCGGGCGGCGAGCCGGACGCAGAGGTGTTCCAGTTCGCCGGACGTGAGCGTGTCGGCGAAATCCACCCTGGCACACACCAGCACCTGATCCGTGCCCATCAGCATGGTCTGCAGGTCCACCACCGCGTCGATCTCCGGAACGGCGTCCAGGGTCCGGCGGACGCCCCGCACGAGCACCGGATCGGCCTGCCTGCCGATGAGCAGCCCCCGGTTGGTGCGCCCCAGCAGGTAGGCCACTCCGGCGAGCAGCACCCCGATCGCGATCGAGGCCAGCCCGTCCCAGACGGAGGAACCGGTGAGCTGGTGCAGGCCGATCCCGGCGAACGCGAGCAGCAGGCCGATCAGCGCCGCGGAGTCCTCGAACAGGACGGTCTTCGGTGCCGGGTCGTCGATCAGCCGCAGGTACGTCCGCATCGACCGGTCCTGGGCCACGGACTCGCGGCGCACCTGGCGCAGCGCCTGCAGCCAGGAGACCGATTCCAGCACGAACGCGATCGCCAGCACCACGTAGCCGACGACCGGGTCGGTCTGCTCCTCGGCCGCACCGAAGACCGTGGAGAAACCCTCGTAGAAGGCGAACATCGCACCGGAGGCGAAGATCGACACCGCCGCGAGCAGGGACCAGAAGTAGCGTTCCTTGCCGTATCCGAAGGGATGTACCCGGTCGGCGGGCCGGCCGGAACGACGCAGCGCGGTCAGCAGCAGGATCTCGGTGAACGTGTCCGCCACCGAGTGCGCGGCCTCGGACAGCATCGCCGCCGAACCGGTGATCAATCCGGCGATCGCCTTCAGCACGGCGATGGCCAGGTTCACGCCACCGGCGAGCAGCACCGTCAGGGTGCTCTCCCCGCCGGATCCGGCCTTGTCTTCCGTGGCACCGCCGTCGCGGTCCGTGTCCTCGGCCATCGGCCGATGATAGGGGCGGAAGGGCGGTACCACCGGGCGCTTCAGCCTGCCGTCCCCGAACGGTGGGCGGGGCCGCGCCCGGAATGTCGCGTTACGCCGGTTTCCTTACGTAGCAAGGTGTCCAGGCTCGCACGATCGAGTCCGTCCGGCCGCGTACGCCGCCACAACCGGTGACGGCGTACGTGCCGTGAACGGGCCTAGATCGGCTTGCAGGGCGTGTCGTGCTCGAGCAGGTAGGTGCCCAGCCGGAACGGTCCGAGCAGATGGAAAACGGTATTGACCCCGGGCGCCAGGCAGACGATGGTGCTGCTGCCCGGCTCACCCTGGATGCTGCTGATCCACGTGATGGTGGCATTGACCGGGCCGGGACGGCAGTTGTTGATCGTCTGCTCGACCCGGGACAGGCCGCAGTCCGCGGCGGTCGTTTCCGGGGCGGCCTGTGCCGTGGCCGGCATGGACAACGCCGCCAGACCTGCCATCGCGGCGACCGCGCCGGTGATCTTCGTCCTCATGGAAATCTCCCTTCGCCGCGGCCGAGGCCGCGAGTTCGCTTTCCGTGATCGAACGTAACCGGCCGCGATGGAACAACCGTCGCGTTCGCATGAAACCGCCGGCCGGGGCACGTTCGCGCCGCCGAACGGAGGAGCCGGCCGGGCGACGTCAGGTGACCGCGCGGGGTGGCAGGGCCCAGCGGTACTTCCCGTCCGGCTCGTCCAGCCAGACGCGGTGGAAACCGTCCGGGGTGACGGTGAGGCCGAGCCGGTCCCAGCCGGGGCTGCCGAGCCTGTGCCAGCCGTCGACGACCGCCTCGATGTGATCCCACAGCCGTACCGGACCACCCTGCCGGACGGCGCGCTCGCCGTCGCTCGCACGGACGGCGACCTCCGCCCAGGAACCGTCGGCGGCGTGCAGGACCATCCACTCCGGACGGTCCTCGTCGCGTCCACTGTGGCCGATACCGGTGATCCGCGGCAGGCGGCAGTGCGCCAGGAACCACGGCACGAGTTCCGCGGTGACCTCGGCGGGCAACCGGGTGGTGCGCCGCGGGCCTTCCGGGCCGTGCGCGACCGGCGGCACGGACGCGGGCGTGCTGGGGTCGCGCATCGCCATGAACCCCGCCCACCGGGGCAGGAACCGGCCCTCGAGCCGATCGCCGTATCGCCGCAGCACCACCAGGTTTCCGGCGCTGACCGACGGTTTGAGGTCGACCAGCACCAGCCCGCCGTCGCGGACTTGACCCGCCCACGCCCAGGGCACGGCGGGCACCGAGCAGGTCGCGATGATCCGGTCGTACGGTGCGCGGTCCGGCAGTCCCCCTGCCCCGTCCGCGACGGCCAGCGTCGGCGCGAGGCCGAGTCCGGCGAGACGGTCACGGGCGGCGGCGACGAAGTCGGTGCCGATGTCGATCGAGGCGACGTGGTCGTCGCCGAGCATCCTGGTCAGCAGGGCAGCGTTGTACCCGGTCCCGGTGCCGATCTCCAGCACCCGGTGCGCCGGTTCCAGCCGCAGCGCCTCGATCATCCGCACCATGAGCCCGGGTTTCGTCGAGGAAGACACCGGGAGGCCGTCGGCCAGCGCGGTCACCAGTGGCTGGTCGCGGTAGACCTCGTCCAGCCAGGCCGGTGATTTCTCGTCGGTGACGGCCCATTCCCCGGTGGGCCGCTGGGTGTGGAAACGGGGGACGAACACGTGCCGCGGCGTCGTCTCCACGGCCTCGCGCAGGACCGGGTCGCGCAGTGTCCCGGACTCGGTGAGCGTGGCGGCGAGCGTGCGGGCGGACCTGCGCCAGTGCACCGGGCTCATCCGATTCCTCTCGCCAGCAACTCGGCCAGCGCGCCGGTGACCGGGAGCCCGGCGGCGTCCTCCAGCCAGCCGTACTGCCCGCCCGGGTTGCATTCCAGGAAGACCCATTCCCCGTCCGGGCGGATGACGAAGTCGAACGCGCCGAACATCAGGCCGCGGTCGACGGCGTAGTCGAGCACCCCGGCGACCACGGACACCGGCGGATCGGTGCGCTCGTAGGTGACGCTGTCGTGGTCGCGCCGCCAGTCGACGTGACTCGCGGCGGACCCGGCCACGATCAGCGCCGCGAACACCCGGTCCCCGACGACGATGACCCGCGACTCGTGCGCTTTCGGTACCCAGCGCTGGAACTGGTGCGCGGTCGTCTCGACGCCCCGCAGATCGACGTTCCCGGATTCGCCGAGCAGAGCCGTCATCGTGCTCCGGCGGGCACCGTCCTCGACGATCGACGGCTGGCCGAAGACCTTCGTCACGGTCTCCCCCGCCGAGGAGAATCGTTGTACCGCAGGACGTTCGTTGGTGACCAGGGTGTCGGGGACGGCGAGCCCGCAGGCCGCGGCGGTGACGAGTTGCACCGGCTTGTAGGCGGCGTCGGCGTTGCGCGAGGGATGGTTCACCCACAGTGCGGGCAACGCCGACAGCACCCCGCCGAGGCCGAGTTTCGCCTCGCCCGCCGACCATTCCCGTTCGGTCGGCGACAGCCCGTCCGGGAACGCGAAGGCACGCGGTCTGCGGTACCAGACCGAGCGCACGCCGGTGAGATCCAGCGTCCGGTCGCCGGTGCGCAGGGTGCCGGTCCAGCGTCCGGCACGCAGTTCGGCGTCGACGGTGAGGTGGCGCGGAAACCAGGCGGTGTCCACCCGGACGACCGGGACGCCGCGCCGCCCGAGCGCGGCCACCACGCGGTCGGCCGAGAAGTCGCGTTCGGACGCGAGGACCAGGACCGTCATCAGTCGTTGATCCAGTCGGTGCTGCTCGGTTCATCCTCACCGTCGACGTGGCCGGTCCGTTCCGCGGTCGGGTCGCCCATCAGTGACAGCTCCACGAGCGGCCGCCCGCGGAGGTCGACGGCGAGCTGCCGGACGGGGTCGTAGGAGTGCGAGGGCAGCCGCCGCGTGGTCCCGCCGCCGCAGGCGCGGCGCAGTCCGAACGGGCGCAGGCCGGCCGGGGCAGGCAGGTCGGCGGGACGCGGCGTGGTGCTGAACCCGTCGAGCGGGAACCGCGCGCTGTGCGAAGCGATCGGGTCGCTCGGGTCGGTCGCTGCTGGCATCACTGCCGTCCTTCCGGTCGGACCGTCCCGCCGGAGCGCGGGAGCGGCGCGGTGGAACCCGGCGGGAACGGGCGGACGGGGAAACCACCCGCCCCCGCCGGGAGTTCTTCGGGGCCGGTCCGTGCCTCCACGACCACGGGCCGCGGCGCGACGATCTGCCGCTCCACGGTCCGGCCGTCGAGTTCGGTGGCACGGGCGAGCAGGTCCTCGGCGACGTCCCGCAGTTCGCAGCCGAGCGCCCGCAGTGCCGGAGCGGGCGGCAGGCCGTGCCGGAACGAGGCGAACATCTCGCCGAGTTCCCTGCCCACAGCCGTGTTCACGCTGGAAAGGCGGGCGAACAGGAGCCGGTCGCGGCGGATCATCCGCCCACCCCCGGCCGCGGTACGTCGACGTATCGCGGGGGTGCGGTGGTGATCGCGGGTTCGGGCGGCGGGCCTGCCGGGTGGACATGGCGGGCAGCCCGGCGGGAGAACAACCGGGCGAACGGCCGAGCCGGCGGCCGGGCACAGTGCCTGCCGAACGCCTGCGTAGGGCGGGTGCGCGGCGCTCGCCTGCCGGTCGCCGCGCACCCGGGGCAGCTCCGGAGACCACCGGCGCACATGGGCGCGACGAGGAAGACGGTCCCGCAGCGCGCCCGGAAGCGTCCCGCTCTCCGGGCGATCCCCAGGTCGTGTTCGGCCTGCCCGACGAGATGTTCGACGCCGTCCAGCGCGGTGAGCCGCAACGAGCGGCGCGGGCGGCGCGTTTCCGTGGTCATGTGGTTACCTCCCGCAGTAACCATAACTCGCACGTGCGGTTTGCAGAAGACATTCGGGATCATCCGATTAGGTGTATGTCTACTTCGTGCGTCTTGTTTCGGGCAGAATGCCGAACATGGGATCGCCTGTTGTCGCCAAGATTCAGCTCGGCCGCCTGATGCGCCGCCTGCGCACGGAGTCCGACCTCACGCGGGAGGACGCCGCGCGCACGATCGACTGCGATATCTCCAAGATCAGTCGCGTCGAGGCGGGCAAGGGCAGCCTGCGCACGCCCGAGGTCGACCTGCTGATCGCGCTGTATCAGCGGGACGATCTGCGCGAGCAGGCCGTCGCGATGGCCAGGGACGCGCGCCGCCGCACCTCCTATCGGGTGCCGGACTGGGCGCGGGACTTCGTCGGCATGGAAGCGGATTCCAAGGAGATCCGCACCTACGAGGCCGAGCTTGTGCCTGGGCTTCTGCAGACTCCCGCCTACACCCGTGCGGTCACGATGGCGGCGAATCCACAGCGGGACGCCGATGAGGTCGACCGGCTGGTCGGCGCTCGCGCGGAACGGCAGGCGAGGCTGACCGGGGACAACCCGCCGCATCTGTTCGCCGTGGTCAACGAGGCCGTGGTGCGCCGGGTGGTGGGCGGCCGCAAAACCATGCAGGACCAGCTCGGCAGGCTGCTGGACCTGGCCGAACTGCCGACCGTGAGCCTGCACGTCCTGCCGTTCACCGCCGGGGCGCACGCCGGAATGGGCACTTCGTTCGTCCTGCTGGCGCTCGAAGAGCCCGCCGGAGTCCGGTTCGTATATCTCGAAGACATCGCATCGGCCGACTACCTCGACGAGGAAATGCACGTGCGCGGGTATAGCCTGGTGTTCGATCGGCTACTCGGCGCTGCCCTCGGCAACGTCGAGACGATCGACCTGATCGAGCAGGCGAGACAAGACATGTAGGAGAGCCGAGATGCCGACCCCAGACTTCACCGGCGCACGGTGGCGCAAGTCCAGCCGCTCCAACGGCAACGGCGGAAACTGCGTCGAAATCGCACACGCGCTAGACACCGTCGGCATCCGCGACAGCAAAACCCCGCACACCGGCCACCTCACCCTCACCCCGGCCACCTGGGCCGCCCTGCGCACCCACATCACCGGACCGGCCTGAACCCCGAGTTCCACCCGGGAGGGCGCGTTCAGCCGAGGTCCGGCCAGGTCTGCTCGTCCCGGGAATCGCCGGCGAGCAGGCCCGCGATCCAGTCGTCCTCCCGCCCGGCCCTGCCCATCGAGCCAAGGCGAACCGTTCCCTCGAAGCGAAAGCCGAGTTTCCGGGCGACGGCGGCCGAGGCGGCGTTACCGGCGAACGCCTGCCAGCCCAGCCGCTGGAGGCCGAGGCCACCGGGAACGGGGCGGAAGGCGAAGTCCACCACGGCACGTCCGGCTTCGACGACGAAGCCCTGCCCCCGCCACTCGGGCGACACCCAGTAGCCGATGGTGGCGGCCCCGTCAGCGATCGCGTCCACACCGATGGATCCTGCGAGTTCCCCGCCGTGCTCCATCACCCAGGTACACCTGGTCCCGGTGGCCCAGCCCGGCTCGGCGAAATCGGTGACGTAGCGCAGAGCGTCCGCGCGTGTGTACGGGACCGGAACCGGAATCCTGCGCTGCAGCACGGGGTCCTGGCAGGCGCGGGTGATCGCGTCCGCGTCGTCGAGACGCGGCGGGCGCAGGAGGAGCCGGTCGGTGGGCAACAGAACGGGACGCATCCACCGACCGTACCGGCGGAACCTCCAGGGACGACACCGAATACTCACCGTCCACTTCGGACACCGCACGGTCCGGTACGCCGGTTTTCCCACAGGTGAAGGGAAACCGGCGTACCGGTTCGTCTCATTCGACGCCGAGCATGACCTCGGTGGACTTCACCAGTGCGGTGGCGGGCATCCCGACGGCGAGCCCGAGGTCCTCGGCGGCTTCCTTCGTGATCGACGCGGTGACCTGCTGGCCGCCATCGAGGTCCAGCGTCACCACGGTCATCACCGAGCCCTCGGTGATGGAGGCGATGGTGCCGGTGAGCTGGTTCCGGGTGGACAGGCGCATTGCGGTGAACTCCTCGTGGATCCGGGCTGGTGTGTTGACCGGCGCAGACTACGGTGCGTGGCGATGTTCCGCCGGACGCACGACGGCCATCCGGACGCGGGCACGGCGGGGAGGAGGTCGTGGCACCGCATCCACCCCGGGAATCCGCCCGGCGCCCGGCGTCTGCCGCCCACGCCCACCGTGTGGCATCGGCGTGTCGCGGACCGGAAACAGCGAACGCGAATCAGGAACAGAACCGACCGATACTTCGCCGGTGCGCATTAAACCGTGTAATACATCCGCATACGCGCATACGCCCTGATTGGCGGCTTACCGCCTCGACTCGTCGAACCTACGCTGGAACGATGGAACCCCCGCCGGTCGCCGAGACGCGAAACCGGGCCGTCCGGGTCCCGCGACCGCGCCACCCGGAGGAGACGGTGGCCGTCACCGGCGACGTCGAAGGCGAACGGACGGTGACGCCGGCGGACCTGCGGTCGCACGCCCACATCTCGTTCACCGTGCAGTACTCGACGACTCACTCGCGGGAACTGCACTCCGTCGAGGGCGTGCCGTTGCACCGGGTCCTCGACGTTCTGGTGCTGCGCCGGGACGAGCGGCGCAAGATGGACCACCTGAGCTTCGCCGTGCTGGCCTGTTCCGCGGACGGCTACCGGGTGCTGTTGTCCTGGGCCGAGGTCTCACCGGAGTTCGGGGCCTGCGCGGCCCTGCTGGCGACCCGGTACAACGGGGAACTTCTGCGGCGGCCGACCCTGGTGCTGCCGAACGACGCCCGCGCGAGCCGCTACGTCCGCGACCTGTCCCGCCTGCACGTCGTCCGGCCGAACGAGGGCTGACCCCTCGCTACCCGTCGCGGCGATGTCGTTCCAGCAGTTGCTCGCCGACGTCGACGTAGGCGGCGAACAGGCCGATGACGTCCTCGAGCCGCTCCGAGGCGGGGCCGCCGGGAACGAGTTCGCGGCCCTGTCCGAGTGCCCGGACGAGCGTGCGCGCCCTGGCATGACTGGCTTCCAGCAGCGTGTCGATGCCCGCGGTCGCCTCGATCAGCAGCCTGCGACTGCCCGGCTGCGGCAACACCCTGGCCAGGCCCCAGGATCCGAGCTGCCGCACGGCCGTGCTCACCGCCGCCTTGCTGATACCGAGTCGCGCGGCGATGTCGTCCAGTGACAGGGCCTGCTCCGAGAGCAGCAGCAGGCCGTAGGTGCGGCCGGTGGCATGCGGCAGGTTCCACGACGCCAGCAGGTCGCCGACGGTGTTGCTGAACTCGCGCTCCCCGCTCATCGGTCCCCCGCCTCCGGCAGGCCGTGCAGGAACGCGGAGAGCACCTCGTTCACCGCGTCCGGCGCGTCCTGGTTGGCGATGTGCCCCGCCCCGGCGATCACGTGCTCGGCCACGCCGTCCGTGGCGGCCCAGCGGGGCATCCGGGCGGCGATGTCGCCGGTGCGGTCGCGTTCGCCGCGGATCAGCAGCAGCGGCACCGGGGTGCGATAGCCCGGGTCCGGACGGAGCAGGGTCGCCGTCGCCCGCCATGCCGCCAGGAACTCCGGTTTGGACAGCAGTGCGAACGCGCGCCGGGCGTCGGCGCGTGCCCCCGGTGTCACGGCGGACGCGTTCGCCAGCACCCGGGGCAGCGATCCGGCCGGGATGAGCGACAGCGCCGGGGACGCGAGACGCAGCAGCAACCGGTCGGTGGCGGAGAGCGGCGCGGCGTTCCAGGCCGAGTCGATGACGACGAGCGCCCTTGCCATGCGGGGCCACCGCCGCACCGCCTCCTGCGCGAGGTTGCCGCCCAGCGACTGCCCGGCCAGCACCGGCCGGTCCAGCCCCAGCCGGTCGATCAGCCCGGCCAGATCGGTGAGCGCCTGTTCGGCGGTGAACGGTTCGGCCGACGGGCGGGAGAGCCCGTGCCCGCGCAGATCCCAGGTCACCACCCGGTGCCCCTGCCGGGCGAGGTGCCGGGCCTGCGCGTCGAACATGAGGTGGTCGGCACCGGCCCCGTGCAGGAACACGACCGGCGCCGAATCCCCGGGGTGGTCCCAGAAGCGGATGTCGCATCCGGGTGCGGACCACAGGCCTTGATTCAGCATGTTCTGAATATAGCGAAACACCCTGTGGGTGACCGCCGATCGACCACAACGGTTGCAACCTCTTGCAACCGTTGTGCCGGGCCCGGCCACCGGCACAGGCTGTGCTGGCGGACCAGAACCCCGACGACGAAGTCAGGTGACGATGCCCGGTGACCAGCCCCGCCGCCCCGGCCCGGAACCCCCACGGCCCGTCCGCCTCTGGCGAGCGAGACGCCGCACGCACAGCCGCCACGAAGGTCCACCGCGCCGGATCGAACGGCGAGAGGTGCGCGGAACCCGTGCGCACCTCCGGAAGCCGCGCACGCACGCAACCACACCACCGACGAGAACTGGAGTCGCCCGATGACCGCAAACCTGGTGGACACCGAGGCCGCCACGACCGTGCGCGACTGGCTGTCCGATTTCGAGACGGCCGCCGCGGCCGGTGACGCCGACGCGACCGCGAACCTGTTCGCCGAGGACAGCTACTGGCGTGACCTGATCGCGTTCACCTGGAACATCTTCACCGCCGAGGGGCGATCCGGCATCCACGAGATGCTCACCGCCACCCTGGACCGGGTGCGCCCGCACGGGCTCCGGATCGCCGGGGACCTTGGCGAGGCGACCGAGAGCGAAGGCGTGACCGAAAGCTGGATCGCCTTCGAGACCTCGGTCGGCCGCTGCGTCGGCCACCTGCGGATCCGGGACGGCAAGGCGTGGACCTTGCTCACCACCATGCACGAGCTGATCGGGCACGAGGAACCGGCCAACCACCGGCGCGCCAAGGGCGCCGAGCACGGCGCCGATCCGAACCGGAAGTCCTGGCTGGAACAGCGGCAGGCCGAGGCGGAGGACCTCGGTCACGGCACGCAGCCGGACACGGTGATCGTCGGCGGTGGCCAGGGCGGCATCGCGCTGGCCGCGCGGCTGCGCCAGCTCGGCGTGCCGACCATCGTCGTCGAACGCAATCCGCGCGCGGGCGACTCCTGGCGCAACCGCTACAAGTCGCTGTGCCTGCACGACCCGGTCTGGTACGACCACCTGCCCTACATCGACTTCCCGAAGAACTGGCCCGTCTTCGCGCCGAAGGACAAGATCGGCGACTGGCTGGAGATGTACACGAAGGTCATGGAGATCAACTACTGGGGGTCCACCGAGTGCCGCGGTGCCCGCTACGACGAGGCGGCACGGGAATGACGGGTCGTCGTCGAACGCGACGGAACCGAGATCACCCTGCGCCCCAGGCAACTCGTGCTCGCCACCGGCATGTCCGGCAAGCCCAGCCTGCCCGCGTTCGAGGGCGCCGAGGTGTTCACCGGCGACCAGCACCACTCCTCGCAGCACCCCGGCCCGGACGCCTACCGTGGCAAGCACGCCGTGGTGATCGGCTCCAACAACTCCGCGCACGACATTTGCGCCGCGTTGTGGGAGAACGGCGCCGACGTGACGATGGTGCAGCGCTCGTCGACGCACATCGTGAAGTCGGACTCGCTGATGACGATCGCGCTCGGCGACCTCTACTCGGAGGAGGCCGTCGAGGCGGGAATGACCACGCAGAAGGCCGACCTCACGTTCGCCTCGCTGCCGTACCGGATCATGCACCAGTTCCAGATCCCGGTGTACGACGAGATCCGCAAGCGGGACGCCGAGTTCTACGACCGGCTCGAACGTGCCGGGTTCCTGCTCGACTACGGCGATGACGAGTCCGGCCTGTTCCTGAAGTACCTGCGGCGGGGCTCCGGCTACTACATCGACGTTGGCGCCTCCGAACTCGTCGCGTCCGGCGACATCAAGCTCCAGTCCGGGGTGGACGTCGAACGGCTGACCGAGAACGGTGTCGTGCTCTCCAACGGTGTCGAACTGCCCGCGGACCTCGTCGTGTACGCGACCGGGTTCGGCTCCATGAACGGCTGGGCGGCCGACCTGATCTCACAGGAGGTCGCCGACAAGGTCGGCAAGGTGTGGGGGCTCGGTTCGGCCACCACCAAGGATCCCGGCCCGTGGGAGGGCGAGCAGCGCAACATGTGGAAGCCCACCCAGCAGGAGGCGCTGTGGTTCCACGGCGGGAACCTGCACCAGTCCCGGCACTACTCGCTGTACCTGGCATTGCAGCTCAAGGCTCGGTACGAGGGGATCGACACGCCCGTCCACGGCGTGCAGAAGGTCCACCACCTGAGTTGACCGGCGCCGGGGGCGCCGCCGGTGACGGCGCCCCCGGTCAGGTGCCGCGCGGCGGCCGCCGGAGCGCGCCACACGCACAGTTGATCCACCCACCGGGCGATGGGACAGTGCCCACGTGCCGGTCGACGGCCGGTGCGGTGACGGCGATGGTGAAGGCGGTTCGATGACGGCGACGCAGACCCAGCGGCCTCCGGCGTGGTTCGTGTGCGCGTCCCGGATACGCGGGGCGGGGCTCGCGATCGGCCTGACGCTGCTGGCGGTGAGCGTGCTCGGCTCCGTGCTGCTGCCCCGCGACGTCCTGCCCGCCGCGGCCGTCGCCACCGGCACCACCACCGGCGTGGCGCTGCTCGTCGCCGGGATGGTCCTGACCCTGCTGCCCTACCGGCCGACGATCGCACCGCGTCCGGTCCGGGTGCCGGCGACCGGCCGGTGGCTGGCGGCGAACAGTCCGGAGTCCGGCGTGCCCAGCCACGGCACACACAGCCTCGGCCAGTCCTTCGCGATCGACCTGGTGTACGCGCCGGAGGACGGCAGCAGGCCGGAATTCGGCTCCGGGCCTGCGTTCCGCGATCCGGGCGACTATCCCGCGTTCGGCAGGCCGCTGCTCGCGCCGTGCGCGGGCACGGTGGTCCGCACCCACGACTCCGCACGCGATCACCGGGCCCGCTCCGGGAACGCCGCCGTCGCCTACATGATGGTCGAGGGGATGGTCCGGGAACTGCTCGGAACCCGGCGTGTGGTCGGCAACCACGTGCTGCTCGACGTCGGCGACGGCGTCTACGCGGTGCTGGCCCACCTGCGCCGTGGATCGGTTGCCGTGCGCGCGGGCGACCGGGTCGAGGCGGGGCAGGTACTCGGCGAGTGCGGCAACTCGGGCAACTCCAGCGAACCGCACCTGCACTTCCACCTGATGGATTCGCCGCACACCTGGCTGAGCGCGGGCCTGCCGTTCGTGTTCACCGACGTCTCCATCGACGGCGGTGAACTCCGCGACGGCATACCGGCCACGGACTCGACGATGACCGGCACCCCGTAAGGCTTACCGAAGCTGGGCGGCCCGTTCAGCCCACGAGCAGGCCCGGCTCAACCCGCCACCCAGTTCCAGGCAACCCGTCCCACACCGTCCCGGATCCCCGCAATATGTCGACGTATTGCGCTGGGAGCCAGCGCAATACGTCGACATAAGGCGATTCACGTTCCGGGAGAAGAGGGGTGCGCCCCTTCGCCGGAGAGGGAATCGCGTCGTGGGCGGTTCCACAAGGCAAGGAAACGGGGATCGCCCAGCGTCTTGGGGAGTGGGGTGACCGGAGAGGACCCGCCGGGTCAGTCCTCGGCGGCCAGCGGGACGAACGGCGACACCAGCAGGTAGTCGGGATCGAGGTCCTGCTCGTGTCCGGTGTGCCGGGCGATGAGGAACTGGAAGCCCCTCGGCGCCGGGCCCGCCCGGTGCCGTTCGCGCACCGTCACGTCGACGAAGTCGCGCAGCAGAGCGAACGAGGGCGAACGGGTGATGTCCAGGCCCGGAGTGCCGAGGTGCACCAGGAGTTCGTTGCACAGATCGAACAACGCCTTCTCCCGCCGTCTCCCCGGGAACCACACCGTCTGCACGGCGGCACGCGGGGCGATCGTGGTCGTCTCCTCCCACGGCCCCTGGAACCCGTCGGCACTCTGCACGCGGTGCAGCAGGTGGAAGTCGTGCCGGGCGGGCTCCGGCGCGAAGAACCGCCAGTTGGCCACGATCAGCCCGGTCGGGTCGAACTCGCGCATGCGGTCGAAGATCCGCTGCGGGTGCTGGCTGGCGGCGGTGGCGCCGAACCACCCGGCGAGACCGGCGAGTACCGCCAGCTCCGTCAGGCCACGGCGGCGTTTCTCAGCTCGCAGCGTCGACATCGCGGCTTCCCTCCTGATCGTCGGACAGACCCCGCAGGAAGTCCGCCATCAGTCCCACCACGCGGGTGGCGGCGTCCTGGTCGGTCAGGATCTGATCGTGGTCCACTCCGGACACCACGTGCCGGACGGACTCGGTGGCGTTCGCGGCGAGCTCGTCGTGCAGCTCGCACTGCACCGGGTCGGTGTCGGCCGTGCGCCCGGCGGTGAGCACGAGTGCGGGCACCGGACACGACGGGAGGGTGCCGTCGAACTCGTCGAAGTCGGCCAGCGTGGCGCGCCACTCCCGGCGGCCCGCCGTCCACAACTGCGCGTCCCGATACTGCGCCAGCGCCAGTTCCCGGACCTGTTCGGGCATGCGGTCGACCCACTCCGGCTGCTTCAGCAGCAGACCGAGCCCGAGGTGCAGCGAGCGGGGCATGAGCTGCAGGGTGCTCGTCAGTGTCTCGCTGCCCTGCCGCTGACGGTCCGAGCGGTTCAGCTCGCCCGGGTGACTGGAGTCGAGCAGCGCGAGGCCGGTGACCGTGCCGGCGAGCCGTTCCACCGCGCGCAGCGCGAGATAACCCCCGAGGCTGTGCCCGACCAGTACCACCGGCCGGGAGCCCGCGACGTGCCGTACGAGAGCGACCAGATCGTCGATGGTGGTGCCGAGGGTGTCCTCGTCCACGTCGTGGCGGACGCTGCGGCCGTACCCGGCACGCTGGTAGGTGACCGTGTCGTACCGGTCGCCGAGGCCGCGGACGATCCATTCCCAGTGCTCGGCCGTGGCGGCGAGTCCGTTGCAGTGCACCAGCAACGGTGCGTCCCCGCCCGCGGAGGCCTCCGTGCGCCGCAGGGACAGCACGTTGCCCGAGGGCGCGGTGAACCGCTCCTCGCCCGGGCGGCCGGCGAGCACCACGGCGCGGGTCCGGCTGCGGGCGACCTGACCGGCGCCGAGGAAACCGGCGGCGAGAGCACCGCAGACGGCCGGGAGGACGTCGTCCCGCCGCGGCCCGGACACCTGCCGGGGGCCGGTCACGTACAGCACAGCGGGGTGCATCGCGAGGAACGCCCAGAAGAACCGGCCCAGCGCCATGAACCGGGCGTTCGCGAGATGGAAGGAGGCCGCCGAGGCGACGAACGCCGGGGTGAGCCTGCCGCGCCCGAGGAACACCGCCGGGAAGGAGCACTCCAGGGCGAGCACGCCCGTGCCCAGCACCTTGGCGACCCGCGGGTACCTGCGCAGAAGAGTCCACAATGTACGGTCGCCGTAGGTCAGGGTGCGCATGACGCCGGTGACCGCCTCGCCGGTACGCCAGGTCGAACTGGCGACCTTCACCCAGCCGGACACGGCGTAGGACAGCACCGACTGGAGCGCGACGAACCAGAGGCAGGCGTCCACGATCCGCGAGTTGCGCCCGCCCGCACGGGAGATCGTGACGACCGCCTGGCAGAGGAACGAGACCTGGTCGGAACCGTCGGTACCGTAGTGATGGCGCGGATAGAGCGAGAGCGTGGACGCGGTGATCACGCCGTCGGCCGCGAGGCGAGCCTTCGCGGGCAGCGGCAGCTGCAGGGAGGCCGCGGCGAGGGCACGCGCGCCGTGCAGTCGTCGCGTGTTGCCGGGTTCCGCGGCCAGGTCGAACACCTTGGCCAGTCGCGGCGAACGGGCATGGAAGGTCCGTTTCGCGATCCGCCAGTTGTTGAAGCCGCCGTGCCGCCTGTCCCGTTCGGTGGCGAGGTATTCCAGGCTGGCCACCAGGTGGGTGATCGCACTCAGCCGCTCCACCATCGTCGTCGCCCGGGAGCGGTCCATCCGTACCGGCGTCGTCACCACTTTCACGAGCTTCGAGATCCGTCGCACCGAACTCGCCTTCCTCACTCCACCTCGACCGGACAATGTGGACCGGACAGCATCGGACGATCACCGGCCGCGGTGGGGAGACCCGACCGGGATCCCCCCACCTGGCACGACTCAGCCGCCGATGGCGTTGCCCGCGACGTAACCGGCACCGAAGGTGCCAGCCACGGCGGCGGCACCGGCAAGGCCGGCACCGAACGCGGCCGGGGTGGCGAGGACCGGGGTCAGCGCCCCGACGTGCTGCGGCTCCGTCGCCAGCAGCGGGGTGCGGGCGAGCTCACGGTCGGCGTTGACCTTGTCAGCCAGGTTGGACATGGGTTTCTCCAGTCGCTAGTTGGGGGGAGACGAGGTTGGGGCGTGATCAGCCGTAGGCGTAGCCGATGCCGAAGCCGGCACCGAAGGCCGCGGCACCGAGGGTGGCGCCTGCTGCGACAGCCGCGGGCGTGGCCATGCACGGGGTCGCCGCCGACATGTCACGCACGTCGACCGCCAGTTCGAGTTCACCGAACATGTCTTCGGACACCGCGTTGGTGTAGGACACGAGCTTGTCCATCGATACAGACCCTTCGCTAGTCGAATAAGACTTCGCTGCAGTCGTGTCCGCCGGCTGGGCCGAGGGAGCACGTCATCATCCTTGGTTCGCCGCGCACGGTGGGCTACTGGACAGATGTGAAATCCTCTCCGCATCCGATGCGCACAATGGTGAAACCGACCACCGGCACACACCGAGCCGTGCGCGAAATGCCGGGCCGGTGCCCACACAACCGCGCCGGATGACACATGGACGGCCGATGCGGCACGGCCGTACCGTCAAGTCCGGAATCGGGAAGTCGCCGTCACAGCAGGGAAACCGGTGCACGGTCACATCGGCTCCGGCCCGCCCTTGGGCTGTTCAGGCCATTGTGGACGGACGGTCAGGCGGCCCCGTCGGCGAGCGTGAGCGCGGCGGAGAAGAGCCGGATACCGACCACACCGGTCGGTTTGATGCCCGTCAGTTCCCGGATACGGTTGAGGCGGTGGTTCAGCGTGGCCCGGTGGATGTGCAGCGCGGACGCGGTACGGGTGCGGTCGAGGTCCTGGTCGTAGAGGTGGCGCAGCGTCTCCACCAGGTCGACCTCTCCCCACAGCGGGTCGAGTTGTCCCCGGATTCTGGCCGCGAGATCGTCGTAACGGTCGAAAGCGCGCTCCAGCAACAGATCGCCGGTCGAGACCAGCGGGCCGTCGACGGGGGCCGGGCCGGCGAGGCGGCCAAGATCGCGGGCCGACCCCGCGGCCTGCGGCACGCGCGTCGCCGTCGTGGCGTAGGCACAGCCGGCGGGGGTGACGGCGAGGCCACCGAGTTTGCCCACCGCCTCGGCCAGCGCGCGTTCACCGCGCTGGCGTGCCTCGTTGCCCGGTTCGGTCAGCGGCAGTACGAGCGCGACCTCGTGGCCGGAGACGAGATGCAGCACCCCGGGCACCGTGCGCAGCCGGTGCTCCACCTCCACGGTCAGCGCGATCGGCGGCTCCTCGCCCGGCGCGGCGTCCGGGACGGCCGGGACGGCGACCAGGTAGCCGCCGGGCGCGTCCGGCTGGTTGTCCGGCAGCGTCCCGGCGAGCAGTGCCGCGGTGTTGTGCCTGCGCTGCGCCCCGTCGCCCATGCCGAGCCACAGGTTGCCGAGGTAGGCGTCGGAGACGACCTTGGTGACCAGTTTGGTGTCGGCCAGCAGTCGGCCGGCGAGCACCCGCGCCGCCGGGTTCTCCCCCGGGCCGCACGAACGCCAGACCGCGGACAGGACGGTGCTGGTCGCCTGCCGGTGCGCCCGCACCAGATCGTCCAGCGGGACCTGGTGCCCGGCGCACCAGCGTGCCAGCTCCGCGCAGCGGCCGAGCCAGCCGCGATCGACCTGGGCGTCCAGGGGGCGCAAACCCGACCGCAGCACCGAAGCGGCCATGCCTGCCATCCGCTGACCGTCCACTGTGCACAGACGAGCAAGGCCGGGAAACTGTTCCTGCACCCGGGCCAGCGCGTCGCGCACGACGGCCGAGCGCATTCCGGCGAGCCGACGCGGCAGGGTCGCGGTGGTGTTCATGCCGCGACGTCCCGGCCCGCGGCCACGTCCGCCGCGAGCGCCGCGGCGAACAGGGCGATTCCGCGGGCGGACACCGGGTGGAAGCCGGTGAGTTCGGCGATCCGCCGCAACCGGTAGTTCAGGGTCTGCCGGTGCACGCCGAGCGTCCGCGCGGTACGGCCCCGGTGCAGGTCCATCCGGTACAGCACGCGCAGGGTGTCGATCAGGCCCGCACCCTCGCGCAGCGTGCCGAGCAGTGTGCGCAGGCCACTGCTCACCTCGGGGCTGCGCGCGACGCACTGGTCCACCAGCAGCGCGTCCGGGCCGTAGAGCCGTTCGGGCAGGCTGGCCGTGCGGGCCAGTGCGGACAGTTCCCGCGCCGTGCGGGCCGCCGCGGGCACCTCGTCGAGCGAGGCACACGGAACGGCCACGGCGGGAAGCTCGGCCCCGGCCCGCTTGAGCAACCGGGCCACCCGATCCCAGGCGGCGGCCTCGGCCCGGGTGTCGTCCTGCCCGCGCCGGGGGGCCAGCACACAGAGTTCCCCATCACCGGAGCGCCACAGCGGGTCGTCGACGGTACCGCCGCGACCGGGGCGGGGCGGGCGCACCTCGTCCGCCCCGGCGTTCCCCTCCGGGACCGCGGCGACCAGGAAACCGCCGGAGGGCAGGCTGATCCCCGCGCCCCCGGCGAGCAGTGGCGTGAGCTGACCGTCCAGCGCGGCCTGCACCAGTGCGCCGCCGACGCCGGCACCGTCGTCGGCCACCGCGGACAGGTAGACCCTCGCGCCGTCGGTCAGCAACTGCGCGTGGTTCTCGGTGACCCGGTCGAGCACGACACCCACGACCGGAAAGCTGTCCGGATCGGCGCCGTCCCACAGGGTCGCGGCGACGAAGGCGTGGCAGGAGTCGCAGAGGGCGAGGAACTCGTGCACGGGCAGGCCGTACGCGGCGGCCCGGCGGCAGACGTCCCGGAAGTAGTCCACGTCCTCTTCGTCGAAGCCCTCGGTGGTCGCGGCGAGTTCGAGATGCCGCTCGGTGCCGATCACCACCACCTCGGCCAGGTCCCGGCGCAGCGACACGGGCATCCGCGGCAAAGTGGCCAGCCGGGCCTCCGCGAGCTGGTAGGCCTCGGCCGCGATCGACGGCGCACGGTGGCCTAGTTCTCGCGTCAGTTCGGCGATCTCGATGTCGGGCATCAAGCACGTCCTCGCAGTCACCTTCGCGGACCGGGTCTGCGGCGTCACGGACCTTCGGTATCGCGCAATTTTACGGCCGGTCGACGCCAGGTACAGAGCCGTACACCGTGCGTTTGCATGAAAATCACCAACTGATCAGTAGTTTTGTCACCGGTCTGGCGGCTGGTGCACGCGCGGCGGCCAGACCCCGGGCTCGATCAGCCCGAGGGCGTAGGCGCGACTCGGGATCGCCGCGCGGCTCGGTGCCTCGAGCTTGCGGCGCAACTGGGCGAGCCGGTAGTCCAGCCCGGTGCGCGAGAGCGCCAGCCTGCGGGCGACGGCGGTGTTCGCCTTGCCCTCCGCCAGAAGTTCGATCACCTGCCGTTCGGTCCGGTCCAGCCGCACTCCGGGGACGAGACCGAGCAGCGGGCCACCGGGCCGTGCGCCCACCGGCGCCCTGGCATCGACCGGATCCAGCGCGCAGTACACCCGGGGCGTTTGCGTGTCGGCCCCCGGAACGTAGGTGACGGTGGCGTGGACCGCGGTCAGCGTGCCGTCACTTCGCCGCATCCTCGCCGGCGAACGGAACGAGGAATCTTTACCGGACAACAGGTCCCGCCATGGTAGGGAACCGGCCGATACGGCCGAGGAGGAGAACAGGTCGGCGGTGCGCAGCGACCGCAGCTCGTCGAGGGCGTAACCCGAGCGCTCACAGTAGGCGGGATTCGCTCCGACCACCCTGCCGACCGGACTGAACGCGACCAGCGGTACCTCGGCGCGACGGCACAGATCCTCGTAGCGGCGCTCCGCGGCACGGGCGGCCACCCTGCTGTCGACGAGTTCGCTGGTGTCCTCGTAGGCGAGGCCCAGCCAGCTCGCCGAACCGACGGGATCGAGAGCGAAGACCCAGCCGGTGGCATGGCCGGTACCGATGCGGCGCGGCAGCGGGCAGTCGAACCGGCGCGGTGCCCGGGTCTCGAGCACCGACTCCTCCGCGGCCGCGAGCGCCCCCTCGTCGTGCCCGGGAAAGAGATCGGTGAAGGTGCGGCCGACGATCTCGGCACGTGTCGTCCCGTGATATCGATGGAACGCGGGATTCGCGTACCGATAGTGCAAATGGCGGTCTTTTACCGCTATCACCGAAGGCGAATGGCCCAGCAATGTGCCCGCCACACGGCCCAGATAGTCGGGATCCTCGCCGAATGCCTGTACGAGCTGTCCCGGAATCGCCTCGAAAAGCGAAACGTCGATCGGCACGAACATTCCTCCAACGTCGGCACGGTCGGAATCGATCACTACTGCGCGTTCGGAGCCGCCCATTCTGGCACGAAGCTGGCACCACGCACGTCATCCTCCGGTAGGACACCGGGTTGGCCGTGACACACGCGTCGACCGGACAGCCCCCGAAGCCCGGTCGATACATAGTTCTACAGAGTCCGCAAGGCGGCCGAGTTCGGCACCGGGAACGAGTACGCGAATTCCTGCGCAGTGGGAACCGGAGCGAGCACGCGCAATTCGCGACGTCTACGGATTTACTGGTAATCGATTTCTCGGACCGAATCGCCGAGCGTCGATAATCCCGTTCGCGGCAAGGCCGATGATTCAGGACGAAATGAGCCGCTCGACCCCGTCGAGCAGGCACCGGAGACCGAACTCGAAGACGCTGTCCGGCTCGGAGGCCCGCAGGGCGTCGTCGTCGAAACGTTCGATCATCGGCAGCGCACCGGAGCCGAAGGTCTCCCGGATCGGGCCACGGCGGACCAGCAGCCACTCCTCCCGGGTGCTGCGCTCGCGGCGTTCCCGCGCGAGCGGCTGGGCGGCACCCTGCACGTGGGTGGACACCATGATCGCGATGCGCACCATCGTCGCGAAGTCGAGCCCCAGCCCGTCGACCGCGCGGATCCGCCAGTCGGTGTACGCCATCATCCTCGGCGCGAGCGGCGGCCGGGTGGTGATGGTGGCCAACTGCGGAACCCAGGCGTGGTCGAGGTAGATCTCCCACTCGCGGCGCGCGGACAGTTCGAGGCGGTTCCGCCAGCCCGCCGGACCGGGCTCCGGCAGCGGCCGGTCGCCGAAGACGGCGTCGATCATCATGCCGCCGAGTTCTTCCTTGCCCCGCACGTAGCGGTACAGCGACATCGGACCCGCATTGAGTTCGGCCGCCACCCGCCGCATGGACAGCGCGGCGACACCCTCCCGGTCGGCGAGCCCGATCGCGGCACGCACCACCCGCTCCGGGGTGAGCGCCGCCGCCTCCTCGGGCAGGTCCACGTCGAGCTGCTGCCTCTCGGCGACCCGGTCCCGGTACGCGCGGGCACGGCAGGCGCGCGAGCAGTACCGGGCGGGCCTGCCCCGGCCGGACGGCGGCAGCGCCCGGCCGCACACGCTGCAACCCACCGGCCCACACTCCCTTTTCGTCACGAACGGTTCGCTTGTGACGAAAGCTTACCGGACTGAGTCAGCCGGACCGAAAATACGCCTCGAATACGGCTTTTACCAGCTCTATAAGTGCTTTCGATACCGGGATAGGCATCTGCGGCATCGATCGAGTACGGTGTATTTATGACTCGTACACTGTATTTTTCATCGGCGCCGAAAGACGCCTCGCCACGGAACAGCGTGGTCTTGCGCGACGTCGTCAAGGTCTACGGGACGGGTGGCACCACCGCGACCGTGCTCGACGGCGTGACGGTGGCCTTCCCGCGCCGCACCCTGACCGCCGTGATGGGGCCGTCCGGCTCGGGAAAGAGCACGCTGCTGCACTGCGCGGCCGGGCTGGACCGGCCCACGTCCGGCTCGGTGAACGTCGACGGTGCCGAACTGACCGCGCTGGGCGAGACGGAGCTGACCCGGCTGCGCCGCGACCGGCTGGGCTTCGTGTTCCAGTCCTACAACCTGGTGCCCACCCTGACCGTGCGGCAGAACGTCACGCTGCCAGCGGAACTCGCCGGCAGGCGAACCGGCGCCGAAGCGGTGACCAGGGTGCTCACCCGGCTCGGGCTCGCCGCGCACGCCGATTCCCGGCCCGCCACACTGTCCGGGGGACAGCAGCAGCGCGTCGCGATCGCCAGGGCACTGCTGAGCGAGCCCGCGGTGATCTTCGCCGACGAGCCGACCGGTGCCCTCGACAGCCGGTCCGCCGCCGAGGTACTGGGTCTGCTCCGGGGCGCCGTCGACACGGCCGGTCGGACGATCGTGATGGTCACCCACGATCCGGTGGCGGCCTCGATCGCGGACGCGGTGGTGTTCTTCGCCGACGGGCGCGTGGTCGAGACCATGCCCCGGCCCGACGCCGGGGCGGTCGCGTCCCGGATGGCGACGCTGGGCGCGCCCGCCGGAACGAACGGCGGACGCCGATGATGTGGCGGCTGGCGTTGCGGACGGTTCGCGCACGACCCGTCTCCTACCTCGCCCCGGCCGGGGTGCTCCTCGCCGGGACGGCCCTGCTCACCGCGCTCGCCACGCTGGCGGAGACCGGTCTCGCCGGCACCGGGGACGGCACGGAATCGCTGGCGATCCTCGCGGCGATCATGGGCGGCTGGACGATGGCGATCGTCGTGTACGGCGTCGTGTCCACCATCGCACTGGTCATCCGGCAGCGGGAACGGGAACTCGCCCTGCTGCGCTCGATCGGCACCACCGCGGCGCAGATCCGGACGACGGTGCTGGCGGAGACGACCACCGTCGCGCTGCCCGCGGTGCTGGCCGGTGTGCTGCCCGGGATCGCGCTCGGTTCCTTTCTGCTCGACCGAATGGGCGCGGTCGGCGTGGTGAGCGGGCCGATCGAACTCGTCGCCGGCTGGCGGCCGTTGACCGCGGGCGCGGCGGTGGCCCTGCTGTCCGCGGTCGCGGCGGCCCTGCTCGCCGGGCGCAGGGCCGGGAAGGTCGCCCCGGTGCTCGCGCTGGCCGAGGCCGCCGACGCGCCCGTGTCCGCCGCCGTTCTGTCCCGGCCGGCCCGGTACGCGGGCCTCGGGTTCGTACTGCTCGGCGTGGGGTCCGGGATCGGCACACTGTTCATGGCGAACGGCCCGCTGCTGGCAGCCGCGGCCGGACCCGCCTGCATCGCGGTGGCGATCGGCCTGGCACTGCTCAGCCCGGCCGTCGTCGCACTTGCCGCCAGGGCGGCGCCCGGCGCGCCGGGCGCGGTCGGCAGGCTCGCCCTGCGCAACCTCGGCGCCCGCGCCGCCCGCTCGGGCAGCATCGTCGGCCCGCTGGCGCTGCTCGTCGGCATCGCCGCCGGAACGCTCTACATGCAGAGCACCGAGGACTCCACCGCCGGCACCGGGGGCGCGGCCGCCGAGGAGGTGGCTCCGCAGTTCGCCGCGGCCAACTACCTCGTGGTGGCCATGATCATCACCTTCTCCACGATCGCCGTCACGAACACGCTGGTCGCCGCGACCTGGCATCGCCGCCGCGAGTTCGGTCTGCTGCGGCTGACCGCGTCGACCAGACGTCAGGTGCTGCGGATGGTGACGGTGGAAAGCGCACTCTCCGCGGGCATCGCGATCGTCCTCGGCACCGTGGCGGCCGCGGCGACCACGATTCCCTTCAGCATCGTGAAAACCGGATCGGCTCTTCCCGCCGGTCCATTGTGGATGTACCTGGCCATCGTCGCGGGCAGTGGTGCCGTCGCGGTGGTCACCACGTTCACGACGACGCTGCGGGCGACCGAAACACGGCCGATCGCGGCGCTGGCGGCGTGAACGGCGCACGGACGGTTCATCCACAGTGGACCGTCCATGCTCCGGCCGTCACCGTGCGGACCGGCGGGACGGCCCGACGGGGCCACGGTGCACCACCCGTTCGGCCGCGCCGGGACCCGTCCCGCTACTTCTCCTCCGCTACATCGGAGAGTCGTCGGCATCCAGAACTCTGCGAAGCCGGGCGAGCGCCCGGTGCTGGGCCACGCGAACCGCGCCCGGGGTGGAACCGACCGCATCCGCCGTCTCCTCCGCCGACAGGCCGACCACGACCCGCAACACCACGATCTCGCGCTGCTTGTCGGGAAGAACATGAAGAAGACGCGTCATCCGCTCATTGAGCTCACTCTGCAACGCACGCTGCTCCGGACCGACCCCGACCTCGACCTCATCGGGAACCTCGGCCACCGGCTCAGAACGATTACGCGCCGCCGCACGATGCGCGTCAGCGACCTTGTGCGCCGCGATGCCGTAGACGAACGCCAGGAACGGGCGGCCCTGATCGCGATACGAGGGCAATGCCGTGAGCACCGCCAGACACACCTCCTGGGCGACATCGTCGGCCGAAGCGAAACTCCGCTCCTGCCTGCCAACTCGAGCGCGGCAGTACCGCATCACCAGCGGGCGCACATATGCGAGCAGACGCTCGACCGCCGCACGGTCGCCGGTCATCGCGGCGGCGACGGACTCGTCCGGAAAATGGTTCTCCGGGACGTCAGGGGGCCCGGGCCGGGAAAGATCGGCGGGGGCGGCAGGCTCGGTGCCGCCCGCCCGGTGCTTGATCCGGGACAGCGTCGCCTCGGTGTCCAGGCCGTCGCGCAGGGCGTCGGTGAAGGTCGCGTCGGCGACGCGCAGCCATCCGCCGGATTCACGGTCGGCGTCGTCCATCTCCCGCACCTCCGTCATGCGTCCTCCCCGGAACGCTCCCGGTGGAGCTCGCCGACGCGGGCGCGGGCGTCGCGCAGGGCGGACCGGACGTCGGCTTCCCCGAGATCGATCTGCTCGGCGATCTCGGCAGTGCCGAACCCGTCGAGAGACCAGGCCAGCACGACGCGCTGGCGTTCGGGCAGCCGGGCCAGCAGCGCGACCACCTGCGACGCGCTCTCGACCAGCGCGATCAGCTTGTCCTCCACGTGCCGGTCCGGGCAAGACCGGTCCGCGCGCCCGGCCCGATCGTCCCCGGTTTCGTGCCGGGCCACCCGCTCCGCCGCGAGGCGGGAACCGGCCCGGCGCACCCAGGCGGCGGGTGATTCGACCGCTTCCCACCGCAGGCAGGCGTCCAGCATCGCCTCGGTGGCGGCGTCCCTGGCCGCTTCGATCTCGAATCCGAGCTTGCAGAGGAACCCCACCAGCAGCGGGAAGTCCGCGGTGAAGTACTCGTCGAAGTCGTCGCTCACCGGCATCGCGACCCTCCCCCCGGCATACCGGAACCCCACCTGTGCGCGCCGTGTGCACGCCCCCGCGTGCGGGGACCCGTCCGCTTTCCGGCCGCGCCCCGGCAACAGCATTCCGAACCGGGGGCCGGAGCGCCACCACCCACGGTCAATTGGGCAACGGCGTGGCGCGGACGGTGTCACGACGGACGGCCCGGGACCGGCGGGCGCGCGGAGTTCACGCGCCGCCGGTCCCGGGCCGGGTGCCGGGGTTCGGACGGTCAGCCGGGCAGGCGCCGGATCTTGACGGTGCAGTCCAGCCGGGTGGCGGGCCGTCCTTCCGGGTCGTCGTGGATCCGCTCGTGTTCGCGGCTGACCAGCACTTCCCACTCGCCGGACGGGAGTTCGAGCGCGGCGACAACCTCGTCCGGGGTCGGGAAGTGCACCTCCGGGTGCGGGTTGTGCTCCCACGGCGGGAATCCGAGGTGCCCGACGATCAGCAGGTGCCCGCCGGGGGCGACGGCCGCGGCGGCGTTGCGCAGGATCCGCTCCCGGGGGATGTCGTGGTAGGAGTGCAGGAAGTGCGCGGACACCAGGTCGAAGGTGCCCGCTGGGAACGAGACCGCGAGATCGTGCCGCCGGAGCTCGACGCGCTCGGCCACGCCCGCCTCGCCGGCATGCCGGGCGACGCGGTCGAGCGCGACCTGGGAGATGTCGGTGGCGGTGACCGTCCAGCCCCTGGCGGCGAGCCAGATCGCGTCGCCGCCCTCGCCGCAACCGAGGTCCAGAGCGGTGCCGGGGGTGAGCCCGGCGGTCTCGTTCACCAGCGCGGCGTTGGGTTCGCCGCTCCAGACCTGCTCCCGGTCGCGGTAGAACGCCTCCCAGAACTCCTCGTTGGTGGCGTGGTCCCCGGCCGTCGGCCGGTGGTCGTGGTCCGGCCCTGAGCCGGGGTGGGTGTGTGCGGTCATGGACCGAGCATGCGCCCGGCAGGCTCCCACGCGCACGTTCCGTTGCCGAAACGGCAAGCCACCACGGACGCGACTCGCCGGGAGAACCCGCTGCCAGGCGTTATGCCGCAGCGGCGAGCCGCCCGCCGTTCCCGGGGTAACACTTCGCGCCGCCCGTCGACTATCCCGGCAACCGAACGACAGGAGACGCCAGTGACCGGCTCGACCGAGGTCCCCACCCGCCGCAACCAACTCCCGCTGATCATCGCGGCCTCGGCGGTCGCCGCGGCGGCGGGCACGGTGTGGGCGATCGTGCGGCACGAGGACAGCGTGATCGAACGCGGACGCTTCGACGGCTCGGGACGCATCGTCATCACCGACGGCACCCTGCACACCCGGGATACGGACGCGGCGTGTGCCGGCGTGGGGCAACGCGACACCTTGCGGTCCGGCGGCGACCTTGAGGTGTGGAACCCGGCCGGGCTGCGCGCGGGGACGGGCACCATCACCCGGGGCACCGCGGGCGACTCGGGATGCGTGCTGGAGTTCACCATTCCGGGCACCGCCGACAGGTACGGGTCCTACACGATCAGGACGGGCGGGAACTCGCTCGGAACGGTCGACGAGCAGGCGCTGCGCGACGGCAGGGCCGTCGTCCGGGTCCCGTGAGCGGCGAGACCCGGGCCCCCGGCGGCACGGGAATCCAGGCACGGGCGCCCGGGGCCGGCCGGTGACCGGGGTCTGGGTCGCGGGCCTCCCGTACTCCCAGCGACGCACACTGCCCGGGCGGCTGTGCCGGCTCGGTGGCACGCTCCGGCTGGAGGACGAGGAGCTGGTGTTCGAGCCGATCGGTGGTATCGGCCGTACCCGGCGGCTACCGCTGCGGCAGATCGTCGCGGTGCGCGCGTTCGCGGACTCACCACCCCGGCTCTCCATCGAGACCGCGGACGGCCGCGGACTCGTGCTGATGATCGCGGCGAACCGGTTGACTCCTGTCTGGACGCGCGACACCTCCACCAGGGACAGGGCCGTGGCCGCCATCTCCCGCCATGTCGGCCTGACCTGACGGTGCCGTCACGACGTCCGGCGACCGAGCCGGGGCTCCTGTTGATCCTCGCCGGTGTCGGTGTCGTCTGGCTGGTCATCGGGGCACTGGGTACCGGCCCCGGCGAGGGTGTGCTGTTCCTCGTGCTCGGCATCATCGAGCTGGCGGTGGTCCTGGCCGAATGAGCCCGCCACCGCCGGGCGGCGCGGGAAAGCCCGGACCGGGATCGGGGGCGAAGACCGTCCCTGATCGCACAATCCGTCTGATGTGGACAGTCGCCGTCCCGGATGCCGCGACCACGCGACCGCCGGGATCGCCCTCGGCGAAATCGGAACGCCGAGGGCGAACACCGTCCCCACCACGGACATCCCGCGCATACCTTGTCCGAACCCGTACACCGAAGCAACGCCCGAAACGAGGCAGGTACCGATGACGCTGTCGCTGACCCCCGAATCCCCGGCGCCCGAGATGCGAGCCGCCGGCGCGTCCGCCGACGACGCGGTCTACGAGCGCCTGCTGCGCGAGCGGATCGTCTTCCTCGGCTCCGAGGTGGACGACGCGGTGGCCAACCGGATCACCGCCCAGTTCCTGCTGCTCGCCGGGGACGACCCGGCGAAGGACATCACCTTCTACATCAACTCGCCAGGCGGATCGGTGACGGCGGGCATGGCCATCCACGACACGATGCGGCTCATCCAGCCCGATGTCTCGACCTGGGGGCTCGGTTTCGTCGCCTCGATGGGCCAGTTCCTGCTGTCCTCCGGCACACCGGGCAAGCGGTATCTGCTGCCCAATACCAGGGTGGTGATGCACCAGCCGTCCGCCGGAATCGGCGGCGCGGCCAGTGACATCGCCATCCAGGCCGAGGTGTTCGGCGGGATGAAGCGGCGGATCGCGGAGATCACCGCGCGGCAGACCGGGCAGCCGGTGGAGCGGATCACCGCGGACGCCGACCGGGACCGCTGGTTCGACGCCGAGGAGGCGCTGGAGTACGGATTCGTCGACCACATCGTCGGCAGCGAGTCCGGGTCCGCGGGCTGACCGCCGGGCCGGGCGGCGTGCCCGCCTCCCGGCCCGGAGCGGGCTACTTGGTGAAGGTGATACCGACCGGAGCGCTCAGCAGCGGGGCGACGATGCCCGCGCGGCCGGTGTCGAGGTCGACCCGGACCAGCGCGGACAGGCCGAGCAGCCCGTCCAGCCGCACAGCCGCGACGCCGCGGTAGTCACCCGCGTCGTAGTCACCCGCGGGGGCCGCTCCGGAGATGTCGAACCCGTTGACGGCGGTGATATTCAGTCCGAGCTTGCCGACGGTGTAGAGCTGGCCGGTGTTCGGGGAGACGACCGGCTCCACGCCGGGGGCGGTGCCCTGGGTGACGAGGGTGTCCCGGCCGGCGTCGAGGTTGTAGAGCAGGGTGCTGGTCGCACCCGCCACGCTGTTGGTGTAACCGGAGGCGGCGACCTTCGGTGTGCGGCCCTCGGCGGGGTCGCCGGGCGCGTAGGCCAGGGTGCCGTCGGCGGCCGCCAGCGCGCCGGTGTCCGGCACCAGGCGCAGGTTCTGGCCGGTGTCGGTGACCACCCGGATCCGGTCGACGGTGGGGTTGAAGTCGAATCCGATCGCAGAACCGGCAAGCTCCACCGGAGCGCCGACGGTGGTGGCCTTGCCCGTTCGCGCGTCCACCGTGTGCAACTGCCCCTTCGCCGACATCGCGTAGAGGGCGCCGTTCGCGGGGCGGACGTCGATGCCGATGAGCCGGTCGCCCTTCGCCACCCCGGTGACCCGGACGCTGTTCTTGGGCAGCAGGGCCAGCCTGGAATCGTAGGTGGTCAGTTTCCCGTCGGTGCCGAGCACGAGCAGGTCGCCGCGGTCGCTCTTGGCGGGCCGGTTGTCGGCCGTGGCTGTGCCCGCACCGAACGCCGTGCTCGCGAGTACGGCTGCGACGGCGACGGCGACTGTGGTCTTCCGCATGGTTCCTCCTGGGTTCCCCAGCGGCCCCGGGCGAGACCGCACCACTGCATTCGCCCGGCCCGCCCCCGGCGTTCACCGGAAAGCTCGGAAATATTTCTGGCTCGCCGGGTGAACACCGGACCCACTTGCGCCGAATACACCTCGACGGCCATGAGGGGGATCCGGATGAGCAGGTTCACGAGCAGACGGGCGGGTACGCGGACCGCGGAACCCGACCTGCGCTCGGAGCAGGCGGTGCGAGCGGCCTATACGGCGCACGGCCCGGAGCTCTACCGTTTCGCGCTGCGCCAGTTGCGTGACGAGGGCGCGGCGCAGGACGTGGTGCAGGAGGTGTTCCTGCGGGCGTGGCGGTCGGCGGACCGGTTCGATCCGGAGGTGGCGAGTCTGCGGGTGTGGCTGTTCGCGATCGCCCGGCACGTGGTCGTCGACCAGATCCGGCGCGCGGTCAGCCGGCCGTCGAGTACCTTCGGCCTGGTCGCCGACCAGCCGCACGGCCCGCCCGCGCGCGGCTTCGACGAGCAGGTGATGAACGCCTGGCTGATCGAGGAGGCACTGAGCAGGATCAGCGCCGAGCACCGAGCCGCACTCGTGGAGACCTACTTCCGCGGACGTCCATGCGCCGAGGTCGCCGTCGAGCAGGGCGTACCCACCGGAACGCTGCGCAGCAGGGTGTTCTACGGCCTGAAGTCGCTGCGGGTGATCATGGAGGAAATGGGGGTGGAACCGTGAACGACAATGCCCATCGCGCCCTGCGCGAGTCGCTGGGTGCCTACGCGCTCGACCAGCTCGACGAACGCGAGCGGCTCACGCTCGACGCCCATCTCGCGGGTTGCCCGGCGTGCCGGGCCGAACTGGACGAGCTCACCCCGGTGGTCGAGAGCCTGCGGCTGGTCGACGTCGCCCGGCTCGGGGACCTGTCCCCGGCGCCGCCACCGGAACTGGGCGAGACGGTGGCGGCCAGGGTGCGAGCCGAGGCGGGCAGGCGCCGCGCGTTCCCGCGCAACGCCGTGGCGGCGGCCGCCGCCGTGGTGGTTCTCGCCGCCGGGGCGGCGGTCGGCTGGCTGGCACACCCGGACGTGCCCGCGTCGCCGGAGATCCCGTTGGAGACGGTCGAGGTCGACGGCACCGATCCCGGAATCGTTGCCGCGGCTCAGCTCGTCCCGCACACCTGGGGGGTCGAGATCAGGCTGACCGCGTCCGGGTTCGATCCGGGGCAGGCGTACCGGGTGGCGATCACCGATGCCGAAGGCCGCCGGATGTCGGCGGGCGAGTTCATCGGCACCGGCGCCGCCGAGATGACCTGCAACCTCAACAGCTCGGTGCTGCGCGCCCAGGCACAGGGCTTCGAGATCACCGACCCGGCCGGGGCCCCGGTACTCACCTCCACCTTCTGACCGTCCACAGTAGACAGACTGCTCAGCGCGCCCGGTGCCGCCCGGCGGCCCGGGCGTGCGCTTCGGTCAGCAGGGAACGCACCGGCTCGGCCGTGGCCTCCCCGGGGTTCATGACACAGATCCAGCCCTGCGCCGCATAGACCGGATGCGGGTGGATGCGGTCCACCGACCGATGGTCGACGCTGTCGGCTCGCTCGGCGTACCCGGCGGGCGGGTAGCCGAGGAGTTCGGTGAAGCGCTCCCTGCCGACGGCGATGTTCAGCCGGAACACCCCGGGACGATCCACTCCGGAGACGGTGTCACCCGGGTAGTCCTTGATCACGATCGTCACGAACGGCATCCGTGCCGGGGTGCCGGGTTTCCCGTCCGGGCCCTGGCCGGGATCGTGGTAGACGAACGAATCCCCCCAGGCCACCTCGGGTGCCCCGCTCTCCTGCGACGCGGTCTCGACGCGGACACCGGGAAGTCCGGCGACGAACCGGATGATCTCGTCCTCGGTCACTCGGGTGCTCCTCTGCTCGGCGGGTGGCCGAAAGATCTCGGCGCCGTGTTCCAGTGTCTCATTGGAGCCGCCTGGAGACTTCGTCCGAACTTCGCCACATAAAACGCGAAAACCGCACCAAAACCCTCCGCAGCAATTCGAAGGTTTCAGTGGAGAGTCAATGCGTCTGGACCGTGCGTCGCTCGTGTCACGCGCCCCAGCACCCCGTGTCGGGCGGTACGGCACCCCGTGTCGGGCGGTACGGCACCCGGGCGCCGAGCCACCTGTTCTTCGACGACGGACGGAGGGACCCGAAAAAGTGCTCGGCGGAAACGAGGGCGACGGGCACAGTGATCCCGTGAACGTACGAGGGCTGAACGACGACGGAACGATCGCACGCGAAGGTGCCCTGGAACGGGTGCCCGCGGCGTTCATCCCCGTCGTCGACGCCGCCCGCGCCCACATCACGGCGACGTTCGGCACCACGCGACTGCACAGCGCCTACCTCTACGGCAGCGTCCCGCGCGGCACCGCGACCCCCGGAACCTCCGACCTCGACCTTCTGCTCGCCCTGCGCGAGGAGCCCTCCTGCACCGACCGCGCCGACGCCACGGCGATCGAGACCGCACTCGACCGCGCCTTTCCCCAGATCGACGGGGCGGGCATCGGACTGTCCAGCGCACCCGCCCTGCTCGGCGACCTCGAACGCCATGACGGGGGCTTCTTCCTCGCCTGCTTGTGCACACCCCTGCTCGGCGACGATCTGGCCGGGCGACTGCCTCGGTACCGTCCCAGTTCACTGCTTGCCCGCGAGACGAACGGCGACCTCGGCGACCTGCTCCCGCGCTGGCGTGCCCGCGCCGAGGAGGCCACCACCGACGACGAGCGCCGGGCTCTCGGCCGCAGCGTCACCCGCCGCGTGGTCCGTACCGGATTCACCCTGATCATGCCCCGCTGGGGTGGCTGGACCAGCGACCTCGGCGAATCCGCGGAGCTCTTCGGCCACTACTACCCCGAACGCGCCGGGCAGATGCGTCTCACCGCGGCCGCCGGCCGGGTCTCCTCGGCCGACCCGGCGGTTCTCGCGATGCTCCTGGACGACCTGGGCCCCTGGCTCGCCACCGAGTACACGGCGGTACACGGCGAGCGGACACCCCGCCGCTGAGGAACAGGCAACCAAGCCGGTGTGGCCGGGGGGGCAGCGCAGCGAGGCGAGGTGACCGGCCAGGACGCGCCGGGCCCAGCGTGCGCCTGCCGGGGGCGGCTCGTAGATCACGTGCGCGGCGAGGCCGTCGATGACGGCGTGCAGGCGGAGCGCTTCGAACTCCCGGTCGGCGTCCGGGGCGAGGTCGACGCCGTTGTCGAGCAGGCCGATCAGCCATCGGCAGGCGCCGCGCAGCGTTTCGTGCGCCTCGTTCCGGGGACCACGGAGTCCGGGGTCGGAGTTCGCCGCGGAGCACAGCGCGAGGTAGACCGCCATCTCGGCCCGGCGCTCCCGGTCGAGCGGCAGCATCTGTGCGGCGATCGCCTCCACGGTCTTCACCGCCGAACCCCGGGGCCGCAGCGCCTCCATTCGCGCCGTGGCCCGCTCCACCACCAGGCGCAGCGCGAACACCAGCAACCGGGACTGGCTGCCGAAGACGTGCCGGAGCGCGCCGGTGGACAGCCCGGCCTCCGCCGCGACGGTACGGACGGAGGTGCCGCCGACGCCGTCGCGCAGGATCACCCGCCACGCGGCTTCGGCGATCTGCTCGCGCCGCTCCTCGTGATCGATCAGCCGGGGCACGGGGATTGCCTTTCCCCCAAGGGATCGCGCGCTCCCACGAGGACGATCACGCCGTCTGCCGGGCACCGTCGCGGTGCCGGGCGAAGAACTCGCGCATCGTGGCCGGCAGCCACAGCAGGACCGCGACCACGGCCGCGAGCACGATTCCGCCGACCGCCCAGCCGAGGAACTCTCCTCCGGCCGTCGCCGAGTCGATACCGTTCAGCATCGCCGCGATCATCAGGACGGTGAGGGTGACACGCGCCCACTGCCGCCCCGCACGGACCTTGACGGTGAGCCAGGCGGCGACGGCCGCGAAGACCGCGTGCACGGCGGTGGCGAACACGACCGCAGCCGTGGTCGCGGTGTCCAGCTCCGCCGGGCTCATCGGCGGGTTGTTCCGCACCACGGACTCGGTGGTGCCCGACGGATCGAGAATCATCTGCACCGGCAGTGCGATCAGGACAAGGATCAGCACCGCGACGGTGATCACGAGCGTCCGCACCGCGACCGGGAAACCCTGCTTTTGGTGGTACGACTGTGCCTCCACCCCGTCAAGGTATCAGCACACTCGTACCACCAAAGAATCGGTAAGTCACCGGCCGACCAGGATGGACGCGACCAGCGGGGTCCACCGGAACGAGGTCGCCCCGAGCCGGTCACCGGCACGAAGGTCGGGTCCTCGTCCGCCGTGCACGGTTCACCGAAAGGTGAGCCGTGCGGCCGCCGCGGACCGGCCGGACAAGCCGCGCACCGTAGACCCGGAATGGCATGACGACGGCGCACGGCAAGGAGATCGGCGCTCCGGCCACGGTCCGATGTGCACGGTGCCCACCGGTCCACTTCGGACACCGCGGGGCGGCGGCAGGCCCCGCGACCCGGCAACCCCACGGCCGGGGACAATCACCCGGCCCGCCGTTCGAAGCCCGGAAGGTCCGCACCGTGAACCCCGCCAAACCCACCGCCGCAGGATCCGTTCGCGTGGCCGGGATCGTCACCGAGGTCCTCGCACCGTGGGTGGTGATCATCCTGCTCAGTACCGCGATGTCGGCGAAGGCCACCGGGTTCCACGCCTGGCACACGCCGTTGTGGGCACTGGTGGTCGCCGTCTTCTCGGCGGGTGTCCCGATGGCCTTCATCGCCCGCGGTGCCCGGCGTGGCACCTACGACACGCACCACGTGAACAACCGGGAGGCCCGTACGGTCGTCTTCCTGGTCTGCCTCGGCTCCACCGCCGTCGGAATGGTGATCCTGCTGCTGGGCAGCGCGCCGTGGACGATGGTCGTGACGACCGTGGCGATGCTGACGACCCTGGTCGTCACCGCGACGGTCACCGCGGTGGCGAAGTGGAAGATCTCGATGCACACCGCGGTCTCCGGCGGGGGTGTCGCCATGCTGGCCTGTGTGTACGGGCCTTCGGCACTGGCACTGGCCGGTCTCGTCGCGTTGGTCGGCTGGTCGCGGGTGGTGCTGCGGGACCACACCACCGGCCAGGTGTGCGCCGGCGCCGTGGCGGGCTTCGCCGCGTCGGCCGTCGTTTTCCTCGCCCTCGGGTGAGGCGGCGCTTCGCGGAACCGGCGGCAGCCGCGCGGCGTCAGTCCTGTCGGAGCCCGGCCATGGCAGGCGGGGGCGGCGGAGGAGCGGCGATGAGCGAACCGGCGGAGACTCCCGGACGGCCGGTGCGCCGCCGCGTGCCGATCCCGGTCCGGCTGATCGCCGTGACCGTGGTCGTCGCGCTCTCGGCGTTCGTGTTCGTCCGGTCGCTGGACGACGACCTGCCGTCCTCATTGGACCCTGCCTGGACGGTCGGCCAGTCCGACCTGGGCGCCCCGGCCGAGGACCGTTCCGGGGAGACGACCGGTCTGGTGGTGGGCGATCTGGCGATCGTCGCCGGGCCGGGTGGACTGTTCGCGTTCGGCACCGGCGACGGGGTCCGCCGCTGGGACTTCCCGATCCCCCAGCTCCGGTACTGCGGGGTGACGGCCGGGCCGGACGCCGTGTATCTCACCGTCCGTCCGGACGAGGCCCCGGCCGCCACGGGCCCCTGTTCGGAGCTGGTGCGGGTCGGCATGGACGGCCGGGAGCAGTGGCGGTCCGACCTCGGCCCGGCGGAACCGGACACCGGATCGCGGTCCTCGACCGCGGGGCCGCTGGCGATCGGCGCCACTACCGGCGATGTCGCGCTGGTCGGTGCGCGCTCGATCACCGCCCGCGCCGCGCGGGACGGCAGCACGGCGTGGACCGCCACGATCGAACAGGACATGTGGGGCGAGAGCGAGTACGGCGGCGGCTGCGCCTTTCGCGACGCGATCGTCGGCCCGGACGTCATCGCCACGACCATCGGCTGCGAACGGCCGTTGATCGCCGCCGGCACCTCGGACACGGTGCTGGAGTTCCGCTCCCGTGCCGATGGTTCCGTGCTTCACCGGGGTTCGGTGTTTCCCGGCGGGGACGCGACGCTGGTGCACGCCACCAGGGCCGGCGCCGTCCTGGTCGGCTCGCCCGGTACCAGCGGTGCGATCGTCGACTTCGTCGACGGCTCCGCCGTCCACGTCGCCTCCTACCGGGCGCCAGGGGTCTCCGCCTCGCACGGCCCCCTCGCCACCGACCGGGAACTGCGCAATGCGGTGATCGCGGGCGATCTGCTGGTGCTGCTGCCCACCTCCGGCCTCCCGGCGGCGATCCGCATCTCGACCGGCCGCACGGCGTGGAGCGCACAGGAAGGACCGGAACGCGGCGGCGGCGACGGCCCGGCCGTGGTGTGGAAGTCCGCCCTGCTCGTCGGGGACGGGCGGGTCTTCTCGGCCTACGACCTCGAGACCGGCGCGCTGCGCTCCGACGCGGGCATCGACATCGGCTCCGGCCCCACGGGCGACCGGGGCCGCACGGCATCGACCCAGAGCTGGAGCGAACTGCACCGTGCGGGCGACCGGATCATCGGGTTCCGGCTGGACTCGACCCGGCGGTCCGTCGTCGGCCTGCGGGAAGCGGGGACGGAATGAGACGAGCACTGACCGCCGTCGCGCTTGCCGCGGCGACCCTCACCGTGGCGCAGGGGTGCGCCGAATCCGAGGACCGGGTCACCGAGCCGACGCCGGTGTCGCTGCCCGCCCAGCTCTCCGCCGCGCCGCAGGCACGGCCGATGGGCGCCGTCGTCGCCGGACTGACCGGACTCGACGCGTGCGCCCTGATCGACCCGGCGGCGGCGAGCATTCCCGGCTACGAGGGGTCCCGCGTCCGGGCCCGCTCACCCCACCAGTGCACGATCTCCACCGGGGACGGCCAGGGCAAGTACGGCGACATGGCCGTGACGCTCGGCCTCCCGCTCAGCCGTGACGAACGTTTTCGCTACGAGCTCGCGCACCCGGCGGGCATCACCACCTACACCAGGACGCTCGACTCGATGAGCTGCGAGGCGTACGTGCCGGTCGGTGCCGATCTGTCGATCGCGTTCTCCATCAGGTCGACCGGGGCGGAGCCGGACCGGTCCGCGTGCGAGCAGGCGCTGGCGCTCGTGACGGCTGCCGCGCCACGCCTCACCGCGCCGAGCGGACCGCCGGGGCCGTTCGCCGCCCACGACGCCTGCACGGTGCTCGGGGCCGCGCTCGGCGACGCCCGCGGCGACGCACCCCTGTCCCCGGGCGGGCACTCGGCCCGGTCCGGGATCGACGGTTGCGGCGTGGACGAGGGCCGGGGTCTCGAGGACCGGACCTCGCTCGAGCTGAGCTACCGGCCGTCCGAGCGGGAACGCGACGGCGACGACGGGGAGCCGCGAACGGTGGGCGGCAGGCAGGTGTGGCCGCGCTACGACGACTGCGCCGTCGTCTGGGACCACGCCGCGTCCGGCCTGCCCGGCGCATCCGGCGAGTCCGCGTCCCTGCTGGAGATCGTCCTGGAAGCACCGTGCGGGCAAACCGATGCGCTCGCGGCGGAGGTGATGCTGGTGCTGGACGGCCCGCCACCGGAGCGGCCGGGCGCGCAGTCCCCGCTGTTCTACCGGGCGGAGGAACCGGACGTCGCGCTCGGTGCCTGCGTCGACGTGCCCGCCAGGGAGTCCTGCGAGCCCCACATGCCGGTACCCGCGCCCCGTGGCGCACGGGAGGTGTCGGACGCTGTGCGCGCCGATCCGGATGTCGCCTGCGCGATCGCCGCCGAGGCGGTGGGCAGGCACCTCGGCCCGGAGTTGCGGCCGGTGGTGACGCGGCGGCCGGTGGACGGCTGCCTGTTCGTGGAGCCGCGGCACAGCGTGCGGGTCCGGGTCGGCGTGTCGGTGGGCGAACTCGACGACACCTCCACGACCTCCGCCGGGCAGGCGAGAACCACCGTCGCCGGGCGGCCCGCGGTGACGCAGACGTCCGAGGGCGGGGCCGGGTACCGGATCGCCGTCCAGCTCGTCGAGGACGAGGAAGCGCCGACCAGGCTCGACATGTCGGTGGAGGTCACCCCGCCGCGCGGCAGCGGCGGACGGAACTCCGGCGGTTCCCGCGCCCCGGCGCTCGACGCGATCGCCGAGGACATCGCGGCGCGCGTCTACTGAACCGCACCGCGCGCCGGATCACCGTGCCGGGCGCGATGGGCGATGGTGTCCCGGGTGTCACGGCGCAGGCTCTGCACCATCGTCAACAGGCCGAGCAGGACCACCACCAGCAGCAGCACCACGCCGCCGACCTGCCGGACACCGAACGCCGAGTCCTGCGGGGCCACCACGGCCGCCGGGAACACCAGCAGGGGCAGGGCGAGACAGACACCACCGCCCACCGCGGTCAGGACCCGCCCGGCGGGCCGCGACAACAGCAGTAGCACCGCGCCTGCCAGACAGCACACGCCATCGACGGCGAACACGATCCTGAGCACGACCCCGAATGTGCTTGCCCTGGCGTCTCCCAGGTCCAGCGAACCCGAAGCGGCCAGAAGTGCGAGCAAGCCGAGCAGCAGGGCGAAGATCACGGCCAGGGCGAACGGGACACGGCTCGGCCGATGCCCCTGGGCCCGCCCGGTGGATCCGTACATCCGCTTTTCCTCCGGTCGAATCGTGTGTCCATACCCGTCGCCCGGGCCTCCGGCGACGGGTGCGGCAACATGTGGACGAAGTAAACGCCCTCCGGTGAGTGCTCGGCGCACGGTGGCAGCAACCGGCCCACCGTGCGGGAATCGTTGCGCAACGATTCCCAATCCGGTCACCACGTATTCACCGGTGAAATCGGAAACCGGTTCATTGCCCGGAGAATTCGTCGTCAGCATCGCTAATTCCTGTCAATGCCACCGGACAATTACCCGGCCGCACCCTTGCGCGGCGCCCGCGGATGCGCACGGTCCCGCCGAACTGGCCGGAATGACCCTCGTCAGCACGATTTCCGGCCACACGGCGAGTCCGGCACGAGCGACCGGGCCTCGTCGGCATCCGCTTCCCGACTTAAGTCGGCAGCGGTACGGGACCGGCGGCGCTAACGTCGGATTCGTCGTATCGAGGGCGAATCGAAAGGCTCCGTGATGGCCGCAGTCCTGTCAGAACAATCGCGAAAGACGTCGACCGGCCCAGCGCTCGCGGACGATCCGCCGCAGGCCCGTGGACCGGTGCGGCGAGCAGGCAGGCGACGGTCGCACCGTTTCCGGACACTGTCGTTCACGCTGCGCGCCGTGCTCGGTGCCGTCGTCATGCTGCTCGCGCTGCCCCCGGCGCTGGCCTTCGCCGAACCGCCCGGCGCGCTTCCGTCCAGCGTCGCGGAGCCCGACGGCAAGTGGCAGCCCGCGTTCGACTACGACACCGACGGCTGCTATCCGACGCCGGCGATCGGCGCGGACGGGACCGTGGCCGAGGGACTGAACAACTCCGGCGCGCTGAACGGCAACTGCCGCGACCAGTCCGACCTGGACAACACCAACTCGTACGCCCGCTCGAAGTGCAATACCAATGGTTGGTGCGCCTACATGTACGCCCTGTACTTCGAGAAGGATCAGGTGGTGGCCGGGGCCGACGCCTTCGGACACCGGCACGACCTCGAACACGTCGTGGTGTGGGTGAACCAGGACCAGGCTCAGTTCGTCTCCGCGTCCGCGCACGGCAACTACTCCAAGCACCCCAGCTCGGAGGTGCCGTGGGAGGGCACGCACCCGAAGATCGTGTACCACAAGGACGGTGGCAGCACGCACGCGTTCCGTATCGCCTCCGATGGCGACGAGCCGCCGGAGAACCACTACGGCGCCTGGCAGTACCCGGATCTGGTGAGCTGGAACAACTTCCCCGAGGGAATCCGCGACAAGCTCACCTCGGCCGACTTCGGCAGCGCCAGCCTGGCGCTCAAGGACGGGACCTTCGAGGACAACCTCGAGAAGGCGAAGCCGGACGAGGTTCCGTTCAACGCCCACGAGTGACCCGCACCGGCACCGGGCCGGGCGCGCCCCGCGGGCAGCCAACCCGGCCGGACGGTGTTTCCGGGCGGCCGGCCGGAAACACGGGGATGATGCGGTGTCATGGACGCGACACGGGCACTGCGCCGGATCGCCTTCCTGCTGGAGCGTGCGGGCGCGCCGACGTACCGGGTGCGCGCTTTCCGCAGGGCGGCGGGCGTGATCGACGGGCTGGGCACCGGTGAGCTGGACCGGCGCGTCCGGGCGGGCACGCTGACCGAGCTGCCCGGTATCGGCAAGGCCACCTCGGCGGTGGTCGCCGACGCCGTCGCCGGCCGGATCCCGGAGTACCTGGAGCGGCTGGACCGGGACGGTCGGGGTGATGTCCCGGACGGCGGCCCGCTGCGGGCGGCCCTGCGCGGGGACTGCCACACACACTCGGACTGGTCCGACGGCGGCAGCCCGGTCAGCGAGATGGCCGAGGCCGCCCGCGACATCGGGCACGACTGGCTGGTGCTCACCGACCACTCGCCGCGGCTGACCGTCGCGAGAGGACTGTCCGCCGAGCGGCTGCGCGAGCAGCTCGCCCTGGTCGCGGAACTGAACTCCGCGCTCGCGCCGTTCCGCGTCCTGACCGGCATCGAGGTGGACATCCTGGACGACGGAGCACTCGACCAGGATCCCGGACTGCTCGCGGAACTCGACCTCGTCGTCGCCAGCGTGCACTCGAAGCTGCGTATGCCACGGGAGGAAATGACGGCCCGGCTGCTCGCCGCCGTGGCGAATCCGCGGGTGAACGTGCTCGGTCACTGCACCGGCAGGCTGGTGACCGGACGCGGCCGCCCGGAGTCGGAGTTCGACGCCGAGCGCGTGTTCGGTGCCTGCCGGGAGAACGGGGTCGCGGTGGAGATCAACGCCCGGCCGGAGCGGCTCGATCCGCCGCGACGGCTGCTCGGCCTCGCCGTGGAACTCGGCTGCCGCTTCGCCATCGACAGCGACGCGCACGCGCCGGGGCAACTGGACTGGCAGCCCTACGGCTGTGTGCGGGCGACCGAACTCGGGGTCCGGGAGGCCGACGTGGTCAACACGATGAGCGCGGACGAACTGCTCGCCTGGACCGGAGCGCGGCGGTGACCGGTCAGGGCGACCTGCTCAGCCGACCCGGCGAAGGCGGGCGATGAGCACCCCGGTCGTCGTGGTCACGCTGTCGACGAGTTCCAGGTCCGCCGCGGCACCGTCCGGGAACAGCCGGACGCCGGTACCGAGCAGCAGCGGATGGATCGAGAGCAGGTACTCGTCGATGAGCCCGTGTTCGCGCAGGGAGCGCACGAGTACCCCGCTGCCGAGGACGGTCAGGTCCGGCCCTTCACCCGCCTTCAGTTCGCGTACCGCCTCGCCGAGGTCGCCGTCGAGCAGCGTGGCGTTCCAGTCGAGCGGACCGGTCAGCGTGCCGGAGGCGACGAACTTGGGCATCGCGTTGATCCACTGGGTGAACGGGTTGTCCGCGGGCATGTGCGGCCAGTTGGCCGCCATCCCCTCGTAGGTGCGGCGTCCCAGCAGCAGGCAGCCCTCCTGGTCGGCGTCCGCGGTCATGTAGTCGGCCATGACCTGGTCGAAGTAGCGGTTGGCCCAGCCCCCGTGCGGGAAGCCGTCGCGCAGGTCCTCGTCCGGCATCGCCGGGGCCTGCATGACTCCGTCGAGGGAGATGTTCTCGGTGACGACGATCTTGCGCATGACGGTGGCTCCTCGTGTTCGACGTTCCGGGGTTACCGTGCACGCAGACTACTGGTCCTAATTAAGGACCGCAAAGTACTTTTTCAGGACTCCTACGGGCGACTCGGTCACCTCTCGGGCCACGCGGGTGCGCCGAGAGCCGCCGGCGAACGGCGGGCGGGGTGCTCGCGGAGCGTTATGCTGCCGCGGTGACAGGTGATTCCGTCGATCGGATGGCCGCCGAGTGGGCGGCGCTGGCACCGTCGCTGGACGTGCGAGCGCTGCACGTCGTCGGCAGGGTTCTCCGCTACGCCGAGCACAGCAGGCAGGCGATCGTGGCGGCGCTGCGGCCGCTCGGCCTGAGCTACGGGGACTTCGACGTACTCAACTCGCTGCGCCGCCGCGCGGTACCCGGTGGCGTGAACCCCACCGAGCTGACCCGCTCCTCGCTGGTGACCTCCGGGGCGATGACCGCCAGGCTGGACCGGCTCGCCGCCGCGGGCCTGGTCGAACGCGGGCAGGACGACCGGGACCGGCGAGCGGTACTCGTCCGGCTGACCACCGCTGGCGAGGAACTGGCCACGGCCGCGCTCGACGCGGTGCTCGCCGCCGACGAACGGCTGCTCGCACCCCTGGACGAGGCGGGCCGTGACCAGCTCGGCGCGCTGCTCCGCACCGTGCTCGCCCCGCTCGACGGGGCGTAGACAGGCCTCAGTTCGCCCGCGCCTCGAACGCCGCCCGGTACGCGGCGGCGCCGGTGATCGACTCGAACGGCCAGCCGACCAGCACGACCGGCACCCCGCCCGCCGCGCGCTGCGCGCGGGCCGCGGTCACCAGTTCCGTACCGCCGCAGAGTTCGATCAGGTCGGCGCCATCGGCCGCCGCCCGCGCGGCGGCGCGCTCCACCCCGGCCTCGTCGCCCACCGGCACGACCGTGGTGCGCAGGCCGCCGATGTCGGTGGTGAACGGCCCCAGCTCCAGCTCCCGCTCCCCCGCGCCGACAATCATCACCGAATCGCGCGGGGCGTCCGGGCCCGTCGTCCCCGCTGGCCCCCAGCCGGAAACGCCGACCGGGACGCGCCCGTCCGCCGCCCGCAGCACCGGCTCGGCGGCACGGAGGTCGAAACCCCGGTACAACTCGACCAGCCCGGCACCGACCCGTGCCTGCTCGGCCACCACCCGCGCGGCAGCCGCGGCGTCGGGCACCCAGACGTAGGCGGTACCACCGGCCGGTCCCGGGCGGTCGACCCGGTGACCTGCCGGATCCGCCTGCGCGGCAAGGAAAACGAACATCGTGTCGACCGCGTGCACAATAGCCTCCATTTAGCTTGGCATTGAACTACTTACCACCACGTCAACACCCTCACCCCTGGCCGCATTCCCGCGACACGCCGGCATATCGAGATCCACGGAGGCGAGCGGGACACCTGGGGTGCTGCGACAGGGGGTCAGGCCGCGCGCGCGTCCTCGATGACGACGGTCAACTGTGGCCAGAAGCCGGCCAGCCGCTCCCGCACCGCCGGCGAGTATCGCCCCGGCGCCAGCAGCACGCCGGCCGGGCGGAATCGGACGGTCGTACCGGTCGTGCCATCGCCGGGGACCGGGAGCAGGCCGGTGACCGGGATGCCCCGCTCGTACCGCTGGGTCCAGGCGCCGTCCTGACGCCGATTGGTGTGGACCAGCCACTCGCTGAGCGCCGCGACCACCGACATGCCACGCCGGGGGTGGCCGTCGGGTAGCACTTCCCTGCCGGGAACGCCGAAGAACCGGAGGTCCCTCGTCGCCATCACGGGCTTTCGCACGACCGGGCCACCGGCTCCCGCCCGCGTCTCGGTGCCCCGTCCGTCGTCCGCGACCGACACCGAACCGTCCGGGTGAAGGACGACCACGCACCGCCCCCCGGGGCCGCACTCCGCTTCCTCGGCCGCGTAGGCGAGGACTTCGAGGATCAGGTGGTCGACGCCGCCGGGCGCGTACACGGCCGGAGATCGGCCGATCCCGTCCAGGTGCTCGATATCGACGTCCGCGGCCCAGTCGTGCGTCGTGTCCTGCCCGGGTTCGCGCGAATCTCCCACGAGGAGATTGTCTCTCGTTGCCGGCACCACGTCACCACGCGACGAGCGCGGAGGGGACGGTCGGGGTTCAGGCGAGGTCGAGGCGCATCAGCCAGCGGGGGAGCCGGTCCGCCCTGGCCTTGGTCTCGTGGACCCGGCGGAATCCGGCGGCCTCGAACAACCCGGTGGTGCCGACGTGCGCGGCACCGGAACTGACCCGCACGCCCCCGGGGTCCACGGGATAGCCCTCCAGCACCGGGGCCCCGTTCGACCGCGCGTAGTCGATGGCCCCGTCCAGCAGCGCCCGGGTGACGCCCCGGCGACGGTAGCCAGAGCGGACCACGAAGCAGACCACACTCCACACCGGCAGATCGTCGACGGGCGGCATGGTCCGGGACCGCTTCAGCCGCTCCAGCGACGACCGCGGCCCCAGCCCGCACCACCCGACGGGGAGCTCGCCCGAGTAGGCGAGCACGCCGGGGCCGGGCCGGGCGGCGCAGAGTTCCCGGACGCGCCCGGCCCGCTGCTCGCCGCGCAGCGCGCTGTAGTCGGCCGAGGTGATCCGGTAGGACAGACACCAGCAGGCGCGCTCGTTCCCGTTCGGGTTGAGCAGGCTCGCGAGGTCGTCGAAGAGCTCCGCGGTGGCGGGACGGACGTCGAGACGCGGGGCGTCGCCGGAGCGTCCGAGCGCGGCAGGTGCTGGCATGGGATCACCGTAGGATCCGATTGACGACACAGCGACGTCGGCTTTGTTGATCCGTCGCCGAAAGGGGCCCTGACGATGCCCGCGTCACGACGGACGGCCGGAACGGAACGGCGGCTGATCGGCTCCGGCCGCTACCCCGGCATGACCCAACTGCACCAGGCGGTCCCTCTGGTCGAGCGGCAGCACGCGCTGATCGAGGAGATGCGGGCCAGGGCGCCCCGGTTCGTCACCGGCCGGGTTCTCGCCGAGCGCACGGGTACCACCGTGCGCACCGTCGAACGGGACGTGGCGCGCCTGCGCGCGGCCGGGATCCCGATCGAGGTCAAACGCGGCGCGTCCGGTGGCTACCGGCTGGCCGTGCCCTCTCCGGTCGCGCCGCTGACGTTCAGCCCGGGTGAGATCGCCGCGCTGGTCGCGTCCCTGGTCGCCCTCGGCCCGTACACCTCCGCCACCGCGCAGAGTGCCCTGGCGAAGCTGGTGACCACGTTCGGCGGTCAGGGCGGCATCGGTAGCACCGGCACTACCGACAAGCCGGCGTCACGCTCCTAGCATCGCCGGATGCGCCTCGCGACGGCCTGGCAGGCCATGGACCAGCAGCCGTTGCGGTTCCTGACGTCCGCGTGGCCGTGGCGTTGCCTGGCGTACCTGCTGTCCGGGGTACTGCTCGGCGGCGTGACGCTGCTGAGCCTGGCCGCGCTGGCCACCGGTGCCACGGTCCTGCTGGCGTTCGTCGCGGGGGCCGGGCTGCTGGTGCTGGTCGCGCTGTCCGGCATCCCGGTGGCGCGGCTGGAACGCGCACGCCTGCGTCTGGTCGACCGGGATCCGACGCCCGATCCGCACCGTCCGCCGTTCGCGCCGGGGATCCGCGGGTGGCTGGCGACCCGGTTGCGCGAGCGTGCCACCTGGCGCGAGCTCGGCTTCGCGACGCTGACCGCGACCTCACTGTGCCTGCTGGACCTGACGGTGCTGACGTTCGCGTTCGGGTTCCCGGTGGTCTCGTTCCAGGCGGCGGCCGACGATCCGCCTGCCTGGCCGTGGGCGATCGCCGGCGGGCTGGTGCTCGTGACGGCGCCGTACACGATCACCGCCTGGGCCGGCGCGCGCGGCGCTGACGCGCACGATCCTCGGGCCACGCGACGCCGAACTCGGCGAACGGCTCACCGAGGTGGACGAGTCCCGTGCCCGGCTGGTGACCGCGTTCGAGGCGGAACGCGTCAGGATCGAACGCGATCTGCACGACGGTGCCCAGCAGCGGCTGGTCTCCCTGCGGATGGCACTCGGCCTCGCCCGGCTCGACGCGCCGGACGGGACCGCGCTCGCCGTACGTCTGGACGACGCCCAGGACCAGCTCGCGACCGCACTGGCCGAACTGCGCGACCTGGTCCGCGGGCTCACTCCCCGGACGCTGACCGACAACGGCCTCGTCGCCGCGCTGGAGGACAGTGCCGCCCGCTCGCCGGTCCCGGTGACGGTGGACCTCCGGCTGCCGCGGCACCTGCCGCCGCAGGTCGAGTCGGCCGCCTACTTCGTGTTCACCGAGGCGATGGCCAACATCGCCCGGCACAGCGGGGCGTCCGCGGCGAGGCTCTACAGCCGTCACCACTGCGACCTGCTGGTGCTGGAGGTCTCCGACAACGGCACGGGCGGCGCGGATCCGGCCGGGGGCAGCGGTCTCACCGGGCTCGCCGACCGGGTGGACGTGGTCGACGGGCGGCTCCGGCTGTCCAGCCCGCGCGGCGGGCCTACCCTGGTGCGGGTGGAGATACCGTGCCGCTTCGAGTGATCCTCGCCGAGGACTCCGCACTGATGCGGGAAGGTCTGGTCGGCCTGCTGGACCGCTTCGGCCACACCACCGTCGCGGCGGTCGGTGACGCGGGCGAGGTCGCCGCCGCCGTCGAACGGGAGCGGCCGGACCTGCTCATCACCGACGTCCGGATGCCGCCACTGCACACCGACGACGGGCTGCGCGCGGCGGTCGCGCTGCGCCGCGCGCGGCCGTCGCTGCGGATCCTCGTGCTCAGCCAGTACGTCGAGCAGTCCTACGCCGCGCAGTTGCTCGACCTCGACGACGGCGGCGGGGTGGGTTACCTGCTCAAGGACCGGGTCGGCGCGGTCACCGCGTTCATCGACGCCGTGGAGCGGGTGGCGGCGGGCGGCACCGTGGTGGATCCGGAGGTGGTGCGCCAGCTCATCCGCAGACGCAGGGATCCGCTGGAAAGACTCAGCTCACGGGAACGTGAGGTGCTGGCGTTGATGGCCGAGGGTCGCTCGAACACCTCGATGGCGGCCGAACTGTTCGTCACCGAGGCCGCCGTGAACAAACACATCCGCGGCATCTTCACCAAACTGGACCTGCCCACCGACACCGACGGGCACCGGCGCGTGCTGGCCGTGCTGACCTTCCTGCGCGGCCGGGGCGCCACCTAGCCACCGCCCCGAATCCACCGTCCCACAAGTCCACAGTAGACACTCCAGACCCCTTGCGGGGGTTCAGGATCCGGCGGCGAGACGGTCGACGGCCTCCTTCGCCTCCCTGAGGTCCGCGTCGGTGCATTCGCGGTAGGCCTTGATCGCCTCGATCCGCTTGCCCTCGGCCAGCAGCGCGTGTACCCGATCCATCCCCGGCTCCGGCAGTTCGACGCCGAGGTGGGCGAGGACGGCGTCGAGTTTCCGTTCCACTCTGGCCACTCGGCGATCCGCGCGGTTCCGGCGCCCCACCGCACCGGCCGCCGCGGTCGCCAGCAGAAGGACGATCAGGATGAGCATCAGTACCGACGAGTGATCCACTCCCGGATGGTAACGGCGGACGCTGCCGCGGCGGCGACCGGCGAACTCAGTCCCGGGCGGCCTCACGCGCCGTCCGCTCCAGCCGGTCGCGGTAGCCGGGCCACCAGGTCTCGTCGCCGGGAGCCATGTTGTCGTTGCCGCGCCGCAGGCCCGCTGCCCCGTCGACGAGTTCGCGGACGATGTCGGCGTGCCCGGCGTGCCGGTTGGTCTCGGCGATCATGTGCACCAGGATCCGGTGCAGGGTCACCTCGCTCCGGTCGGCGGGCCAGTGCGGAACCGTGCCCCTGGCCTCCAGGTCCAGCGCCTCGATCGTCGCGTCCGAGTGGGCCCGTACCCGCTCGTACAGCCCGAGGATGTCCGAACGCGACTCCCCCGGCGCCGCCCACATGTCCACATTGGGCTCGGCGTCGTCGTCCAGCCAGGGCAGCGGTTCGCCGAACGGCCTGCCGAAGACGAGGCCGAAGTAGCCCACCTCGCACCCGGCCACGTGCTTGGCCAGCCCCAGCAGATTGGTCCCCGTGGGCGTGAGCGGGCGGCGGATGTCGTACTCACCCAGCCCGTCGAGCTTCCAGAGCAGGGCTTCACGGGCGGTTCGCAGGTAGCGATGCAGGTCCGACTTCGGGTCCGATCCGGTCATGCTCGGCAGCCTCTCACCCGGCACCGACAGGACGCGGGCACGCCGCGCGGCGCCCGCCCCCGCGGTTCTCGCGGGGACGGGCGCCGGTGGTCGCGCCGGGTCCGGAGCGGGCCTGGCCTCAGCCCACGAAGAGCAGCTTGTTCGGTGAACCGCTGCCGGGGTTGCGCACGACGTTGTTCGTCGCGCTGTTCTTCAGCGCCGACTGGACCTGAGCCGGGGTGGCCGACCGGTTCGCCGACAGGTAGACCGCCGCCGCGCCGGCGACGTGCGGCGAGGCCATCGAGGTGCCGGACATCGACGTGGTGCCGCCGCCGTTGCGGGTGGAGGTGATGCTGACGCCAGGGGCGAACAGATCCGTGCAGGTGCCGAAGTTGGAGAAGCCCGCCCGGTTGTCGTTCTGGTCGGTCGCGTTCACCGTGATCGCCTCGGTGACCCGTGCCGGGCTGGTGCCGCAGGCGTTGGCCGAGGAGTTGCCCGAGGCGACCACGTTGGTCACCCCCGCCTGGGTCGCGCGCCGCACCGCGGTGTCGACGCCGGAATCGGCCGGTCCGCCCAGGCTCATGTTGAGCACGGCGGGCTTGCGCGCGTTCGCCGCGACCCAGTCGATGCCCGCGATGATCTGCGAGTACTGCCCGGATCCCTGGCAGTCCAGCACCCGCACCGACACCAGGTTCGTCTTCTTCGCCACGCCGTAGGTGGTGCCACCGACGGTGCCCGCGACGTGCGTTCCGTGGCCCTGGCAGTCCGAGGCGTTCGGGTCGTTGTCGATGAAGTCGTAACCGCTGCTCGCGCGGCCGCCGAAGTCGGCGTGCCGCAGGTCGACGCCGGTGTCGACGACGTAGGCGGTGACGCCCTCGCCGGCGTTGGGATAGGTGTAGCTCCGGTTGAGCGGCAGCGCCCGCTGGTCGATGCGGTCCAGGCCCCAGGTCGGATTCGTCTGCGTGCCGGCGATCCTGGCGACGGCGTCCTGCTCGACGAACTCCACTCTCGGGTCCGCGGCCAGCCTGCGGGCCTGGGTGTCGCTCAACGAGGCCGAGAAGCCGCGCACGCTCGCGGTGTAGGTGTAACCGATCCGCCCGCCGTGCCTGCCCAGCAGGTCCGCCGCGGTGGTGGTCACCGCGTTCGCGTCGGCCTGGCCCTTGAGCACGACGATGTAGCTTCCCGCGACGGCCGAGGCCGAGTCCGCGTTGCGGATCTGTCCCTCCGGGACGTCCTGCGCGGCGACGGCGGGGCTGCCGGCGAGCGCGATGCCCAGCCCGGTGACCCCGGCGATGATGCCGGTGTAGAAAGGCTTGCGGGACTTGCGGTCGCGGGCCCTCGTGAGGTTCTTCATGGTTCTCCGTTCGAATCCGCCGGTAGGCGAGGCGACGATGAGCGAACGCTCGATTCGAGCCTGCGCCTGCCCGCCGGAGGGAACAATCCGCAACGGCCCGGCTAGGTGTACGTAATCAATGCGCGGTCACCCGGGCGGCCGGAGAGATGGGCGACCTCGGTGCGGGACCGGGCGCCGAGTTTGCGCAGCACGTTGGCGACGTGCTGCTCCACGGTGCGGGGCGAGAGGAACAGGCCGGCCGCGATCTCCCGGTTGGTGCGACCGGCCGCGAGCATCGCCGCGATCTCGGCCTCACGCGGGGACAGCCGTTTGCCGTAGCCGCGGCGGCCGCGGCCGGACGGCACCCAGGCACCGTGTTCGCGCAGACCGTTGCGGCAGCGTCCGGCGTCCCGGATCGCGCCGAGCCGCTCGTACTCCTCGGCCGCTTCCGCGAGTCCGGTCACCGCCCCGGCGTCGCCGGTCGCCAGCCTGCTCAGCGCCGCCCGCTCGCGCGCCCAGGTGGCCCGGTACGGCATCGGCAGTTCCCGGTACAGCGCGTGTGCGAGGTCGAAGCGGACGGCCGCGTCGGCGTGCTCGCCGCCGGCGGCGCTGAGCACGGCCTCGGCGGCCGCGAGGGCCGCGGCGGTCACCGGGGCGTCCCGGCCCGCGACGCCCGCACGGAACTCCCGCAGGGCGTGCACCGCGTCCTCCCGGCGCCGCGCCCGGGTGTAGGTCTCCACCGCCACCGGTATCAGTTCGGCCGCCCACACCCACACGGCCTTGAGCCGTGCGGCCGCCAGTGCGCCGTCGACGATCGTGCGGGCACCGTCGGTGTCCCCGTTCTCCAGCCGGATCGAGGCGAGCGTCGCCGCCGCACCGAGGACGACGGGGAGCACACCCTCGCCGGGGACGCTCACCTTGGTGGTGGCCAGATACCGTTCCGCGGCCCCGAATTCGCCGCGCACCGCGGCCAGCCCGCCCAGAACCAGCGCCGACTCCGAGGTGATGGACATCAGGTCGTGGTACTTCTCGCGCAGCGCGGCGGCGGACTCGGCGAGGCCGGTCCAGTTGCCGGTGAGCCAGTCGAGGCGCACCCGGGTGGACTGCCCGTTTCCCGCGACGAACAGCGCACCGGCCGTGGTGGCGACCCGCAGCCCCTCCTTGAGGATCTCGCCGGAGCGGCCGAGATGCCCGGCCCACGCCCCGGCGTCGGCGACGTTGCACAGGAACCGGGCGAGCTGCACCCGTTCGCCCGCGGTCACGGCCGGTTCGTCGAAGGCGTCGAACTCCGCCCACGCCGAACCGTCACCGATGTGCACCCGGCTCGCCACCCGGTCGGCGGTCAGGGCGAGGCGGAGCTCCTGATCGTCGAGTAGCTCGTAGACCTCACGGGCGCGAGTCATCCACCGGCGGTGCCAGGCGAGCGGGGTGGTTCCGTCGAGGGGCTGCGCGAGCAGGTTGATGCCGCGCGCAGCGAGTCCGGGACGGTCGGCGAGCTCGCCGACGGCACGTTCCACCTCGGCTCGGCCCCTGGTCAGCTCGCCGTCCTTGCGTACGAGCAGCAGGCCGGTGTTCATCCGGATGGTCCCGCGGACGACCGGCTCCAGCCCGGTCCTGCCCAGTACGTCCTCCAGGGTCCTGGTGACCTCGGTGCGGAGCCCGCGCAGGGCGACCTGGCTCAGCGTGACGGCCATGCGCCCGGCGTCCTCGTCGCCGGGCGCGCCCTCGTCGAGGACGGCTTGCAGGGTGTCGATGGCGAGGGAGGTCTCCCCCAGTTCGACGGCCTGGCCGGCGGCGGCCTCGGCGTACCGGCGCCACTCGGCCGTCCGGCCCGCGGCCCTGGCGTGCCCGGCGAGCTGGATCAGCGGCGCGGGTGAGAGCTCGGCCAGTGCCCGCATGGCGCGCGCGTGCAGCAGGGAACGTTCGGGCCCACTGACCGCGTCGTATCCGGCCTTGCGCGCGAGCGGGTGCCGGAACCCGAACCTGCCCGGCGCGGTCTCCCGGAGCACGCCGCAGCAGAGCGCCTGGTCGAGCGCCGTGGCCAGCGGCCTGCCGCGGAGCCCGGACAGGGCGCCGAGCAGGCCGGTGGTGGCGGGTACTCCGAGTACCGCCGCCGCGCGTGCCACCCGGACGGCGGCGCCGTTGAGCGAACTCATCCGCTCGGTCATCGCTTCACGCAGCAACACCGGGACCTCGAGGGTGTCCAGCAGCCGGTGCCCTGCCTCGACCGCGCCCGCGGGGCCACGCAGCGCCCGCAGGGTCTCCTCGATGACGAACGGAATTCCGCCGCCCGCCTCGTGCAGCCTGGCGGCGAAGTCCTCCGCGACGCGCGGCGCGTCCAGGATCGCCGAGGCGAGTTCGCGCACCGCGGGGACGTCCAGCGGGCCGAGCTGGATCCGCGCGGCACGGACACCTTCCGCCGGGCGATACGGCATGCCGAGCGGACCGCGGGTGCCGAGATCCTCGCTGCGGTAGGTGACGACGACACCGAGGTCCCGCGGCGGCCGCGCCAGTACGAACCAGAGCAGGTCGCGGGTGTGTTCGTCGGCCCAGTGCAGATCGTCGATCACCAGTAGGACGGGACCGCAGGCGGCGAGCAGTTCGCGGACCGCCCTGAACTCGCGGTGCCGCTCGGCGGCTTTGTCCGGCAACGGTTCCGGCTGTTCCGGCAGCAGACCGGCGATCTCCGGCAGCAGCGGACGGAGCACACCCACGACCGGGCTCAGCGGACCGAGCGGGATGTCGGCGACGCCGCCCAGCGCCTCGAGAACCGGTCCGTAGGGGAACGGTTCGCGCAACGGCTGGCAGGCTCCGGTGAGCACCCGTCCGCCCGCGATTCCGGGCCGGTTCAGCAGTTCCTGCACCAGGCGGGTCTTGCCCATCCCGGCCTCGCCCTCCAGCAGCACCGCGGACGGGCGTTCGGCGACCAGCTCGGCGAGCGCGGACAGTTCCCGGTCGCGTCCGACCAGTACCGGGGAACTGGTACGGATATCGCAGACTGTGGGAAGGCCGGATCCGGAACGAAAAGGGCGATGGGCCGGCAACACCATGGGGCGCACTCCTCGGCGGCGGGTGTCCGGAACAGTCACCACGGTGAACGAAGCCTAGGCAGCGCAGCGACAACAGGTAAACAACCCGGCCGTCGCAGGCCTGCCCGGCGGAACTCCGTTCCGCCAACGCACGGTGACCGGCACCCGGATCGCCGCCGGAAAGTGCGCGATGAAGTGGCGGTACGGAAGGAAAATCACCTGAGGAAAAACAGCTTCGCGAGAAAACGAGAAATCTCGGTGACGAACGGTGAGCGGGAGAATACCTACCGACGACGCCGGACATTCGGGTGAAAACGACCGCGGCATCTTGCGGACTGATCACCGCTCCCCGTCGCCGGCCCCGCACCGAATCCGGTACGTACAGCATGTCAATGACCAACAATTTGCACAATACGTTTCTTCGCGCCGAATTTTCCCGGGCACACGGCCGGTCGCAGTAGTGTCCATTATGGAGCTGGCCCGGTACGGCGTCACCCCTGCCGAGGCCGTCGCGCCCGGCCCGCCCGCCGGAGGGCCGGCAACGCGCCACTCTGACGCCCGGCGACCGTGATCCTGATCACGAAGATGAGTACAGACCGTGGATCGGGGTATCTGCGAGGTGTTCGTCCAGACCGGAGCGGAACTCGGGGGAGCCACGCACCAGGGCGGGGACGACGGCGCCTGGGACAGGCGACGGGACGCCGGCGGCATTCGGGGCCGTCGGCGTTTTCCGTTTCATCGGTCGGCTTCCCTGGCCGGAACCGGCGCCCGCCGACCGGACGGCTCGCGCCGGGCGGAATCGCCCGAATGCCCGCGTTTCGCGCCATCGGCCGAGTGGTATCCCACCGTTGATCGATTGCGGACAGGCCCGTGGCAGGGCCACGGGCCACGGGAGGCGCGGTGCACGGAAGTACGAGACCGGACGGTGTGGACGTCGAGGAAACCGGCGCGCGATCGTGGACCGCGCCGGAGACCCGATGGGCCATCGACGTGATCCACGGCTCCCGGATCCCACTGGCGTGGAACGAGGACGAGGCGTCCGATCCCGAATTCCACGACGCCGCGCCATCGGTGACCGGACACCGGCCGCACCCCGGCGGCACGCGAGAGGCGATCGGATGACCGGTTCGACCGACGACGAACCCGCCGCTGAGGCGGCACGTACCGGGCGGCGTCCGCTCACCGCCGAGAACGCCCCGGCGCACGCGGGGCCGTTACCGGAGCAGCCCCCACCACCGATCACCGAGATCGGCGCCGTGCCGATCGACTGAGACCTGCCCGTTTCGGCAGCGTTCGCACCGGGTACCCGCACGCGATCCCGGTGAGGCGGAGAGGAACCGTGTGGCAGAGCCCGGCCCGTTGATCTACACCGCGAGCGGAATCGCGATCCTCGCCGCCGCACTGTTGCCGAGACTGGTGCGCAGGCTGCCGATCTCGTTGCCGATGGTGTTCCTCGCACTCGGCGCGCTGACGTTCGCCGTGATCGGACCGCTGCCCGATCCGAACCCGCTGGCACACCCGGAACCGACGCTGCACCTGACCGAGGTGTGCGTGGTCGTCTCCCTGATGGGCGCGGGTCTCGCGCTCAACCGGATGCCCGGCCTCCGGAGCTGGTCGACCACCTGGCGCCTGCTCGGCATCACGATGCCGTTGTCCATGCTGGCCGTGATCCTGCTCGGCTGGACGGTGCTCGGGCTCGGCGCGGCCGCCTCGGTGCTGCTCGCCGCCGTGCTCGCGCCGACCGACCCGGTACTGGCCACCGAAGTGCAGGTGGCCGAACCCGCCGCGGAGGGCGAACAGGACGACGAGGACGAAGCCCGGTTCGGACTGACCTCGGAGGCAGGACTCAACGACGGACTGGCGTTCCCGTTCGCCTACGCCGCGATCGCCATCAGCGCCGTCGGCGTCGCCCCCTCGGGCTGGCTTCCGCACTGGCTGGGCGTGGACGTGCTGTGGCGGCTCGCCTGCGGCCTGCTGATCGGCCTGGTGACCGGCTGGCTGCTGCGCAAACTGTTCTTCGCCGCGCGATCGGCGACGTTCCGGCTCGCCGAGCACGCCGAGGGCTTCGTCGCACTCGCCGCGACCTTCCTCACCTACGGCCTCGCCGAACTCGCCGAGGGGTACGGATTCGTCGCCGTGTTCGTCTGCGCGTGCACGATCCGGGCCGGAGAACGTTCGCACGGGTACCACGGCGTCCTGCACGGATATGTGGAACAGGCCGAACGACTGCTCACCGTCCTGATCATCTTCCTGCTCGGCGGGGCCGCGGTCACCGGGCTGCTCGCGGGCACCACCTGGCGGGAGATCCTGGTCGCCGTGGTGGTTCTGCTGGTGGTCCGCCCGCTGGCCGGGCTGATCGGTCTCGCCAGAGGGAAGACCGGGCCGCGGGAACGGGTCGTCATCTCGTTCTTCGGCGTGCGCGGCGTCGGCTCGCTGTTCTACGTCACCTACGCACTCGACGCCGGCGACTTCGCGGACGGCGCCATGCTGTGGCGCGTCGTCGGGCTGGTCGTCATCGGTTCCATCCTGCTGCACGGAGTGACCGCCACGCCGGTGATGACCCTGCTGGACCGCAGGCGGGAACGCGCCGCCCGCGCCAGGCACGGTGATTCCGGGACGGCGGCGCGTACCCCGGTGTGATCGTCCTGCCGGGGTACGCGACCGCGCTCCGGCCGGACTCAGGCCAGTGCGCCGAAGCGATCCGGCTCGTCCGCCGCGGCGAGTTCCGCCTCCGCGGTGGCCTGCAGCAACTCCAGCAGTTCCGGGTCGAGGCCCGGTGAGAACTCCTCCGGTCTCGGCGCGGCGATCTCGATGGGAACGCCCTCGGGTGCCTGGGCCGTGGTCAGTGCGTGCTCGGGGTTCGAGGGCGACGGTCCCCGCAGGATCCGTCCGGCCTCGGACAGGTGATCGAGGCTGAAGGTGTAGTTCCTGTTCTCCAGGCCCTGTTCGAGCAGGGCCGCCACCTCCGGGAACCGCTCACCCCTCGTCTTCGGGATGGGCAGGAGCCTGCCCCAGTCCACACCGAGCGTCTCCAGGGCCTTCGCGTAGGCGTTCTCGTGTGCCTGGTCCCGGACGATCAGATACGCCACGGTGGCGCGCAGGGTCTTGTTCGAGCTCATTTCGTAGATCCGGCATTTCTGCAACCGTCCGGTGGACTCCAGCATCAGGTTGTTCAGGAGGTCGAGAACCAGATTGCCGCTGTTCGAGACGTACGATCCGGACCACGGATTCCCGACGGAATCGACGGGCAGCGCGCCCTGGGCGCCCACCAGGAAATGGTGGATGTTCCCCTCGGACAACGCGGCGGACAACGGTGTCGCACCCTTCGCGCCGGGCACGTCGAGTTCACCGGCCTTGCCGTTGTACCGGGGCGAACCGTCGGTCAGCGTGGCGATCGTGGTCGCGATCAGCTCGACATGGCTGATTTCCTCGGTGCCGATACCGTGCAGCAGATCGCGGTACGGCTTCCCCTTCGGATCCCGGAAATTGAAGCTCTGGAACAGATACTGCATCATCGTGCGCATCTCGCCGAATTGACCGCCCAATCCCTCCTGGAGCGCGTTCGCCGCCGCGGGATCGGGCTCGTCGGGGACGATCTCGTTGATCATGCGCTGTACGTGGAAAAACATCGCTGGACTCCAGTCCTGGTCGGTCCACCTCGGTTACCCCACCCGCTGTGCGGTCAACCGGAAAACGCGGCACGATCCGGGGAATGGATCGGCGTACCGAAAGAATCTCTCGACCGAGGTTTTCGTGGGACCACGGAATCAGTTCGCGAGCAGGTTCACGGTCCGGCCGAACAGCCGGGGCAACGCGGCGGCGACCGGCACCACGGCGCGGGAGAGCACCGGCCGGTGCCTGGCCCACAGCAGGCCTCCGGTCAGCAGCCGGGTCCGGCGCGAGGTGCGAAGCCAGGCCCGCTCGTACCGGTCCGGCCGATCCGCGACGAGGCAGTCCACCAGATCGGCGGCGGTCGCCAGCGCCACCGAGATTCCCTCGCCGGTGATCGCGTCGAGGTAGCCGGCCGCGTCCCCGGCGAGCAGGACGCGTCCGGCCACCCGGCCGCGAACCCGTTGCCGCAACGGGCCGGCGCCGCGGGTACCCGAGACCGGCTCGGCCGCGGCCAGCCGTCCGGCCACCTCGGGGAAACCGGCGAGCTGGGCCTCGAAGGAACCGCGTCGCGAGGACAGCACGGCCACGCCGACGAGGTCGTCCGCCACCGGTGTCACGTACACCTCGGCGCCGTCGGCCCAGGTGACCTCGACGAAGTCCGATCCCGGCTCCAGCGCGTAGTGCCTGCGCAGCCCCCAGCGGGCGACCGCGCGCCCCGGAACCGCGAGCCCCGCCGACTGCCGGATGCCGGAGTGCAGGCCGTCGGCGGCGACCAGGTAGCGGGCGGCGATCCCGTCGGCGAGCACGTGGTCGGTGTACTGCCGGACCTCGCGCACCCGGTGGTCGGCGACGGGTACCCCGGCCCGGTCGGCGGCGGCGCGCATCGACTCGTGCAGGCGGGTGCGCCGCACCCCCCGGCCTGGTCCCTCGGTGAACCCGGCACGAGCGACCGCCCTGCCCCGCCGGTAGGTGATGCCGCGGATGTCGTGGCCTGGCGGGTCGACACCGAGTTCGCGCAGTGCCACGAGCGCGGCCGGCATCAGCCCCTCGCCGCAGGCCTTGTCGATCGGCCCGCTCCGGTGGTCGCAGACCAGCACGTCGAGACCGGCCCTGGCGGCCCCGAGCGCCACCGCCAGTCCCGCCGGGCCGGCCCCTGCGACCAGCACGTCACGCATCGGCACCGGCCAGCGCCGTGTTCTCGGCACGGATGCGCACGGCCATCAACCCGGCGTTCGCCACGGTGAACGCGGTCGCGGTCACCCACGCGCCGTGCACCAGCGGCAGCGCCACCCCCTCCACGGCGACCGCCACGTAGTTGGGGTGGCCGAGAAACCGATAGGGGCCGCCGGTGATCCTGGACAGGCCAGGCACCACCACGATCCGGGTGTTCCACTGTGGACCGAGCGTGCGGATGCACCACCACCGCAACGCCTGCGCGGCGAGAACGAGGGCGAACATCGGCCAGCCGAGCCCCGCGAGGAACGGCGCGCCGCCCGCCCACACCTCGACCGCGCAGCCGAGCAGCAACCCGGTGTGCAGCACCACCATGAAGGGGTAGTGACCCCGCCCCGTCTCCCTGCCGCCGCGGGCGAGGCTCCACGCGAGATTGCGTTTCGCCACAACGAGTTCCGCGAGCCGCTCGGTGGCAACGAGCGCGAGCAGCACGGTGAACCAGATCGCGCTCACCATCGCAGCAACACCAGCTCGGCGCAGAACCCCGGCCCCAGCGCCATCAGCACACCCCAGGTTCCCGGCGCGGGTGGACGCTCGGCGAGGGTGTCCCGCAGGACGTGCAGCACCGACGCGGAGGAGAGATTCCCGATGTCGCGCAACGACTTCCAGGTCATGGCCAGCGCCTCCGGGTCGAGGCCGAGCGCCGCCTGGATGGCGTCGATGACCTTCGGGCCGCCAGGATGACAGACCCAGGTACCGACGTCACCGATGCCCAGGCCGTGCGCGGACAGCAGGTCCTCGACATCCGCACCGAGATACTTCGCGACCAGCGCGGGAACCTCCGCCCCGAGCACGATCTTGAACCCGGTACCGCCGATGTCCCAGCCCATCGCCCGCTCGGTGTCCGGATAGAGGTGGGCCAGGGAATCCACGACCACCGGTCCGGTGTGCCCGTCCGCGCGCCCGGCACCGACCGCGACCACGGCGGCGGCACCGTCGCCGAACAGCCCGGAGGCGACCATGTTGGCCACGGACGGATCGTCGCGCTGCACCGTCAGCGAGCACAGTTCGACCGAGACCAGTACGGCCACCTCGCCGGGCGCTCCGCGCAGGTAGTCGTGCAGCCGCGCGATTCCGGCCGCACCCGCCACGCATCCCAGTCCCATCAACGGAACCCGCTTCACGTCGGGGCGCAGGCCGATCCTGGCGGCGATCCGCGCGTCCAGCGAGGGGACGGCGATGCCGGTGACCGTGGTGGACATGATCAGGTCCACATCGCCCGGCTCCAGTCCCGCTTCGGCGAGCGCGCCGGTCACCGCCTCGGCACCGAGTTCCACCGCAACGGCGAGGTAGGCGTCGTTGCCGGCGCCGAACCCGTCGAGTTCGCGGTAGCGGCCGATCGGCAGCGCGAGGTGTCGCGAATCGACCTTGGCACTGGAGTGCAGCCTGCGGACGATCTCGTGGTCACGCCCCTCGGGCAGGCACAGCTCGGCGAAGAACTCCGTCAGTTCGGCCTGGGGGTAGCGGTGCGGCGGGAGCACCCCGTGCACCGAGGCGATCCGGCTCATCGCGCCGATCCCGGGACCGCACTCGTAGGCTGACCGGTATGTCTGCCACCGATTCCGGTCCCTCGCGGCGCGTTCGGACGGTGCGAGCGCTCGCCGGGGCGTGCCATCCGGTACCGACCCTGGCGGTCACCCTGCTCGCGGTCCTGCTCGCCGCCGGTGTCGGCCTGGCTCCGGGGACGGTGGTGCTGCTGGGTTTCGCGGTGTTCGCCGGGCAGCTCTCGATCGGCTGGTCCAACGACCGGCTGGACGCCGCGCGGGACTCGGCGAGCGGCCGCCGGGACAAGCCCGCCGCCGCGGGCGGGGTACCGCTGCGACTGCTCACCGCTGCCGGTGGCCTCGCACTGGCCGCGGCGGCGATCTCGTCGTTCCTGCTGGGGCCGCGTGCGGGCATCGCGGCGATGGTCCTCGTCGCGTCGGGCTGGGCGTACAACCTCGGGCTGAAGGCGACGGTGTGGTCCGGCCTCACCTACGCGATCGGGTTCGGGGCACTGCCCGCCGTGCCGTACCTGGCGCAGCCAGGTCAGCCCTGGCCTCCGTGGTGGGCCCCGGTGACCGGAGCACTGCTGGGACTCGGCGCACATATCGCGAACGTGCTGCCGGACATGGCCGACGACATCGCGACGGGCGTGCGCGGCCTGCCGCACCGGATCGGCCCGCGCGGCGGCGTCGCGGTGATGACCGCGGCGTTCACCGCCGCCTCCCTGGTCCTGGTGCTCGGTCCGCCGGGGCCACCCTCGTGGCCCGGCCTGCTCGCGGCGGCGGTCACCCTGCTCCTCGCCGGAGTGGCCGCGGTAGAGGGCATTCGGCGCCCCGGCCGGGCGTTCGCCTTCCGTGCCGCGCTTGCCATCGCGCTGCTCGACGTCGTGCTGTTCGTCCTGGCCACCTGAGGACCGCTCGCGGACGGCACCGACGCGAATCCGGCCAACCATGCGCACACCCTCCAGACGCGGGAGCTCGACGGCGCGGCGATCGCCGCGAGCCTCGACCGCCGGGGTCTGGAGCGGGGAGTTCGGTCACCACTGTAGTCGAGCGGGCGGCCCCACGCGGGCCACCGCACGGCCGTCGGCCCTCGCGGTCCCGGCTCCGGCGGTGCCGCTTTCCCCCGCCGCGGTGGCCACATATCCGACCGCCACATCGCGCAGCTTTCTGTTCTCGCGCTGCGACCAGCGGACCAGAATCCGGAAAGCGTCCTCGGCCGAGATCTTCCGTTCGGACACCAGGATTCCCTTCGCCTGCTCGATCACCGCGCGCGACCGCACCACGGCACGCAACTCGGCGACCTCGTCCCGGCAGCGCAGATACCTCCGGTGTGCCCGCGTCATCGTCTCGACCGTGGTCGCATACGACTCCGGTCGTGCCTGTCCGGTACCGGCGAAGTGCTGTCCGCCGACACCGAACAGGTTCAACGAACCCGTCAGGCCCGCGTCGACTCTGAACGGCATCGTCAGGAAACTGTGCACCCCCAAAGCCCCGGCGATCGCCGCGAACCCCGGCCACCGCTCGGTCGCCCCGGCCATATCCACCAGGACGATCCGGCCGGTCCGGGTGGCCTCGATGCACGGCCCCTCTCCCGTCCGGTACTGCTCCGTTCCGATCTCGTCGGCCCTGCGGTCGGTGCTCGCCACAGTCGCGGCGACGTCACCCTCGACGAGGGTGACGCTGGACAGACTCACGCCTGGCAGCGCGAACACCACCTGCTCGCAGACGGCGAACAGGCCATCGACGAGGTCGCCGGCCTCGTCGAGGACACCGGGCAGCGCCCCCGGCCGGTCTGCGGCCGCCGCGTTCCGAAGCCTCTGGGCGGTCATCGCGACCGCACCGCACCGCATCGTCCTCGGCCCATGGCAGGACAACTCCTTCTGGTTCGGTTCGACGTCCCACCTGGCCGGGCGGGCTCACCCGTCCGCGGCATCGACGACGTCGATCGGCCTTTGATGGACACAGACATCCCGGATCGCGGCCGGCGGGTACCAAGTCCGTCCGTCCGCTGTCAGACCCCGATCGCGAGGGCGAACACCGGGAACACGATCAGTGTGTGGTGCCCGCTCGTGCGGGCCAGGCATCCGAGGACGGCCGCGGTGTCGGCGACGATCCGCAGAGCGGCGTGGCCCGTGCGAGCCTCCTGCTGGGCATCAATGAGCACCTCGAGCCCCGCGATTCCCAGGAAGTCCACCTGCCGCAGGTCCACGACCACCGCACGGCCTTCGGGCCGCCCCAGTTCCGCGGTCAGCCGGGCGGCCAGCCCCGGAGCGGTACGCGCGTCGATGTCGCCGTTCACGCGCACCACCGCGACCTCGCCGGCGGGTCGGGCTACTGGCCTTGTTCGAGACGTTTTCCCGTGGGGTATCTCGGAGCGGGGGACGAAGACGCCCGGCTCATGAGCCAGAGTTGCCACGATCAGATCCCTCCTGCCGGGCCAGGCTCGGAAACAGTGTGCGTAGGAGCACGAGACGAGTGCTGGTCGGCCGTTGGAGGATGAATCGCCGGGACGGGCGGAGTCTGGGACCGCGCGACGAACTGCATCGTAAGCGTATCGATTCGCGCCCCGACACGCCAGGGCCCGCACCCTGGCGATCCTGTCCGTCAACCGTCGCTGTTGACAGGTACCGGCCACGCGAGGACCGTTGCGAAGACGTTCCGGCGCCGCGATGGCGCAGGGCAGCGTTCGAAGGCGTCCCGGACCCGCCGCCTGTACCTCGTCCTCGAACGACGAAACGGTGGGACATGTCGTCACCTTTCGACCGATGCGACCCGGGCTACGCTTCGACGAGGCCCCGCGCCCGAGTCGGAGAACGCCCCCAGGGACGAGACCGTCCACTGTGGACTTCATGTGAACACGTGATCGGATCACCCCGATGACGGCGATCGATCCTCGCGGCAGGCAGGCCGAGACGGTGCTTGCCGGGGCGATCCGTTCGGGCCTCGCACTGCTCGACGATTCCCGGCAGCCACCGGCGGACCGGGCCCTGCACGAAGCCGGCGCGATGCTGCGGTGCGCCCTCGGCCAGGAACTGCCCCTGGACACGTCCCGGGATCACCGGGCCGTGGTGGCGGCGATGCGGGTGGCGCTCGCATTCCTCGCGATGGGGGATGCCGGGGAAGGCCGCGCGGCACTGCTCGCGGCGGCCGACCACCTGCCGCCACGCACGCGAAGCCTGCTTCACGCGAACGCCACGGAATCCGGCGACGGCAAGGCCGTTTTGCCACCGTCCCCCCGGCAGCCGACCTGACAGCCGCCACCCCGTTTCGCTACTTCGCCGGTCGCGGCGCCGCGCCGCCCGTCCGCAGGTGTGGAAAAGTGCGGTGCATGGACGGTGATCGTGTGCGCGGGCCGGAGACCGGCCGCTTCGCCGCGCCTGCCCACACGCCGGGCCAGGTTGCGGAGGCACTCGGTGTCTCGCCGGTGACCTTGCGTAGCTGGGACTCCCGGTACGGCGTCGGCCCCACCGCGCGTGTCGCGGGCAGGCACCGCCGCTACTCCACCGCGGACCTTCGACGGCTGAAGCTGATGCTGCGCCTGATCGAGCAGGGTGTACCGACTCGCGAAGCCGCGGATACCGCCGTTCACGGAGCCCAGGACGAGTACGTCCCGAGCGAACTGGCGGCCGCCGCGGACGATCTCGGAACCGCGGCACAACACCTTCACCTCGGGGTCATGGCCGAACTACTGGACGACTGCCTCGCCCGTAACGGGGTGGCCCAGACCTGGCATACGGTGCTCGCTCCGGTCGTACGTGACCTCGGCGAGCGGTCGGAGGCCTCGGGTGCCTGCGTCGACGCCGAATGGGCACTCGCCGGGGCGATCGGTGCCGCGATCGACCGGCACACCCGCGCGGCCCAGCTCTCCCTGCCGAAGCGGGCACCGGTGCTGCTGGCGTGCTGCCCCACGGAACAGCATTCCCTGCCACTGCGGATGATGCTCGGCATGCTGACCGAGCGGGGAGTTCCGGCGGTGCTCTTCGGCGAGATCGTGCCGGCCGCCACCACACTGGCCGCGACCGCGACCGTGCACCCGCCGCTGGTGGTGCTGTGGTCGATGACGACGGACACCGCGGATCTGGCTCTGGTGCGGCGTCTTCGTGCGCGCGGGCAGACCGTCTCCCCGATCGGCCCCGGGTGGACCCACCGCCCGCGGCCCGGCGAGACACGGGTGACCGATCTCGACTCTGCCGTCGAGGACGTGTGCACCCGCCTCGCGGACTGTCCCACCGCGCAGCACCGCGCACCCGCCGACCACTGAGCGCCCCCGCGCAGCGGAGCGCTGCGCAATCGATGCGCAGGGCGGACCATGGATTACGAGCGCCGCGTTCGTGGCGCGAATCGAGGTGGCTCGACTTGTCCAGCCCCACCCGCGGTGATTCTTTCCTGCACAAGGCGGTGCGTACCGGTGCGGGTGCCGCCGACGATCGGTATCACCTGGCGAAGGGGATGCGGCATCAGCTCAACAAGGTGTTCCCGACGCACTGGTCGTTCCTGCTGGGCGAGATCGCGTTGTACAGCTTCATCATCTTGTTGCTCTCGGGTGTGTATCTGACGTTGTTCTTCGACCCCTCGATGGAGGAGGTCATCTACAACGGTAGTTATGTGAACCTGCAGGGTGTGGAGATGACGCGGGCGTT
>NZ_NKYE01000011.1 GCF_002262875.1 Amycolatopsis antarctica
CAACGACGAGGCATACACAGGCACACAGCTACACCGACACACCCACAAAGATGACCACAAACCACCCAACAAAGATCAACTACCACACCCGCGTCCACCAACAGAGCCGGGTTTCACCACACCCTCTTAGCCGACTCGTGCCGATCCGATCCGGCGTCGCCTTGCGACCCGGCCAGCGTGCCAACCGTGCGGTCGATGTTGTCGCGGTGGAACAAGCCACCGATCCACCTGCGCACCTTCGGTAGCACGACGTCCTCGCGCAAGTTCATCGTCTTCGGGTGATCGGCCAGCACAGTGGAGCCAAATAGGAAGCGGCCCAACCCGTGACCGTTCAACTTGCTGCCGACCCTGTCTTTCCCGGTCGTTGATCATGCGAACGCTGGAACCGCGAACCGGTCCCCTTGACTCCTACCGATTGGAAGGTGACCGAGACCGCCGCGAACGGCATCGGGCAGAGGCAACCTCAGGGTCCATTCAACGACGTGGTGATCTGCCGTCCTCTCGGCGTTGCACCGGCCGAAACCTCGACGAGCGGACAGTCTAAAACCCACCCGATCACGTTTCTCTAGGCCAAGCTGGTGAAAGGTTACGACGCTCACCTCGATGGAGAACTGCGCTGCCTCGCACCCCTCCTCCCCTTATGGCGGATACCCACCCACGACTACGACCGTTAACGTAGATCTTCGTATTCAAGTTGTTACGGTCAGTATTGGCGGTGATGATGCCTGTTCCTCGGAGCTTCCATACCCTCATCGCGCTTCGAGCGAAGCAGGGCGAGTTTGCGGCACTCAACCAGCTCAATACGGCCGACGACGTGCGCCAAGTCCAACCCCTATTGGAATTCGAAGCAAACGGCATGACACCCGCGAAACAGCTGATTGAGGTCGAAGCTGTCGTTCGCCACCTCCACCGTCTGGGACGCCACGCCATGCTGGACGCATCCGACACAGTTGGGAAAACGGGATTTGGCAACGGCACGGCGGGCGCGGTCGGCGAGCTCGTGGATCGCCTCTCACGCCAAGCCGATCTCTTCGACAACGACGCGACAGTGCCGTTCATACCTGTCATTCGAAGCGACGCGACACAAAGCGCGGCATCGACCACAAGCCGGCTCTGCCAAGAACTCGGCGCTGGCGGAGCCCTACGCATACGCACGATTGGCGCAACTGCCGACCAATACGAACAACTCTTTAGATGGCTTCATGTTGAACCCGCCGACCTCGATCTGATCGTCGACCTACGGTACGTGGACCAAGCTGGCGCCCGCCTCACAGAAGACATCGCCGCAACTCTCGATACCCTTTCGCTGTTCGGGCCGTTTCGCTCAAGGAGCCTCTTGTGCGGGTCGGTACCATCCTCGCTCAAAGAGACCGCAATCTGGGAGGCGCCTCGCGTTGAGGAGCAGCTCTGGGCGTCGGTTGCCCAAGGCGGCTACGCCGACCTTCATCTCGGTGACTATGGCGTCGTTCACCCCCTGACAGGTCCGGGATTTCGCAGCAAACATGTCAGCGTTAAGTACACCTGCCCCTATCACTGGCTCTATATACGCCAGCGAATGGCCGAGCCCGAGGACGCCGTCGAGAAATATGAAGAAAACGTTCGTGCTCACACTTTCCGCATTGTGTTCCGGGAGGTCGTCGAATCCGACAGCTTCTTCGGACCGGACTTCTCCTGGGGTGATCGCGAAATACTCGACGCAGCCGAAGGCCGAGGCCACGGTCTCGGATCGACGACCAAACCTGTAGCTTTCGCTACCTCGCACCATTTGTCCTACCTGGCGAAGCGCACCGCTGCGTGAGCTCGCCACACCCCACAGGCGGCGGCCCAGCGGACCATCCGGCCAACAGGGTCCATCGTGGCCGGCATTGGCCGGTAGAGTCCAGTGATCGGGTGACCAGATAGAGGAATTTCAACGCTGCCTGCTCGTTGGGGAAGTGTCCGCGGCCGTTGATCGCTCGCCGGTAACGGGCATTGCGCGACTCGATCGCGTTGTTCGAGCAGACGACAGTGCGGATCGCGACGCCGTAATCGAGGAACGGGATGAACTCGACCCAGGCGTTGTCCCAGAGCCGGGCCACCGCCGGGTAGTGATCGTCCCACTTGCCGGCGAGCTGGTCGAACGCCGTGCGGGCAGCGGTGGCGTTGGCCGCGGTTCAGATCGGTTTCACATTCCGCTTCAGCTCGTCCCAGTAGCGACGGCTGGTGAGCCGGACGGTGTTGCGGATCAGATGGATGACGCAGGTCTGGATCAGCGCCGGGGGCCACCGTTCGACACGACCTCGGGCAGTCCTTTGAGTCCGTCGCAGACGACAAGGAACGTGTCGTTGACGCCTCGGCTCTTCAGGTCGGTGAGTACCGCCATCCAGAACTTCGCGCCCCACCGCCGGTGCCGGCCCAGAGGCCAAAGCTGTGGCGGCCCCCGGCCAGCGTCACCCCTATCGCGGCACCGAACGGGCGGTTCGCGACTTGGCCGTCACGGACCTTGACCACGGTCACATCGATGAAGACCGCGGCATAGATCGACTCCAACGGACGGGCGAACCGCAGACCTCGCGAGGTGCGCGCTGATCTCACCGGTCGTGAGCCCCTTGACATAGAGCGACAGCACGACCTCGTCGACCCGGTCAATCCCGCTGACGCTTCTTCACGATCTGCGGCACGAACGGGCCGGCCTGATCGCGTGGCGCCTCGATCGCGACCGGCCCGGTGTTCTCTGTGAGCACCGTCTTATCCAGCTGCTCGAGCAGCACGTCCGGGCCGGTCAGCGATAACCCCCTGCTCCTTGGCCGCGCGGATCAGCTCGACCGCGGTCGGCTGCTCCGCCGACTGCTCATCGGCCTTCCTCTTCACCACGCCACCCAGTGTCGTCGTCATCAGACGCCACCCCTTCTCGCCGAGCTGTTGCTCAGTGTGTCAGACCGGACGCACCGTTTTCATGACAGTCCCTTGGCAGACGCGAGCTATGCGGCATGAGCGGACGCTGAGGAACACGAAGACAATTGCTCGTTGACCAACGATGGTGTTGGTCAAGGCCCAATGCGCGATCGGGAGCATCAACGGTCAGCGGACACGAACTGAGATATCCATCCTGTTGCGCGATACGACGTTTTTATGGCCCGTACGGGCGGAGTTGGCCCGCTGCACGCGCTGTGAACTGCGACAACCTAGCTTCGGCCGTAGAACAAGTGCGCGACTTCGTTGGTGAAGGTGGCCCGTTCGACCTCATTGTTGCGCGAACCGACATTTCGTGCCCTTTGTGGCAGGCCGATAACTTCGGATTCATGGACTGGAGCTTTCAGGCGGCCGAAGAGCTAATCGCCGCATTGCGCGCTGGTGTGGTGACATCGGTGGAACTGACCGACGAGGCGATCACCCGTATCGAGCGCGACGACGAGGCGATCAACGCGATCTGCGTACCGGACTTCGACCGGGCTCGGGCCGCCGCACACCGTGCCGACCAGGCACGCGCGCGTGGCGAGGACCGGCCGCTGCTCGGCATCCCGGTGACGGTCAAGGAGTCGTACAACATCGCCGGGCTGCCCACGACCTGGGGCATGCCGCCGCACCGGAACTACATGCCGTACGAGGACGCGGTACAGGTGTCACGACTCAAGGTCGCGGGCGCGGTGCTGCTCGGCAAGACCAATGTGCCGTTGGGGCTGCAAGACATACAGAGCTTCAACGAGATCCACGGCACCACCACAAACCCGTGGGATCGCAGTCGCACGCCGGGCGGATCCTCCGGCGGGTCGGCGGCGGCACTGGCGTCCGGGTTCGGTGCGCTGTCCATCGGCTCCGACATCGCCGGCTCGCTGCGCACCCCAGCACACTTCTGCGGCATCTACGCGCACAAGCCGACGCTCGGACTGGTGGCCAACCGCGGTATGGTCCCGCCGTCCGAGCCGGCGTTGCCGGTCGACCTCGACCTCGCCGTCGTCGGTCCGATGGCGCGCACCGCCCGCGACCTCACGCTCCTGCTCGACGTCATGGCCGGACCGGACCCCTTGACGTTCGGCGTGGCGCACCGCTTGGCACTGCCGCCCGCCCGGCACGAGCGGCTCCGCGATTTCCGGGTCTTGGTCCTCGACGAACATCCGCTCATTCCGACCGGGGCCGCCGTGCTGGCGGGTGTGAACAGGGTGGCCGACGCGCTCGTCGACGGCGGCGCCCGCGTCGCACGGCACAGTCCGCTGCTGCCCGATCTGACCGAAGCCGCGACGCTCTACACGCAGTTGCTGATCTCGGGCTCCGTCGCACGTTTTCCCACCGAATCGCACGAACTGCTGCGAACCCGCGCCGCCGCACTGAGCGCGGACGACCAGACACTCGACGCCGTGCGACTGCGTGCCATGGTGTTAAGCCACCACGACTGGATCGAAGCGAACAACCGCCGTGAGGTCCACCGTCACAGCTGGCGGCGGCTGTTCGCCGAGTTCGACGCCGTGGTGTGCCCGATCACCCCGACGCCCGCGTTCCCGCACGACCACAGCCCCAATCCACTGGAGCGGCGCATCGACATCGACGGCGTCGAGTACCCGTACTTCGACCAGCTCGTCTGGGCCGGTCTGGCCACGATGCCCGGCCTGCCCGCCACCGCCATACCCGCCGGCCGGTCCCCCGAAGGCCTGCCGGTCGGAGTGCAGCTGATCGGCCCGATGTTCGAGGACCGGACCCCGCTGTGGCTGGCCGAACTGCTCGAGCAGAAGAACGGCGGCTTCCAGGCACCGAAGTAGGGGTACCGGCCGGCCGGGATGCGCGACGATCCACATTTCCGCTGGAACGCAGGCAAGATCGAAGCCACCGCTCACCCGCTCGACACCGGCCCGTACCTCGACCGGAAGACACCACCCTCGGTGCCTGACCGCCGCTATTCGGTGTCGGTGTGAATGGCCCTGAGGAGCGGAATCCTGGCGGCGTTTCGTGCGGGCCACAGGGCGGCCAGAATGCCGATCGCGACTGTCAGGGCGACGAACAAGGCGAGTCGACCCCACGGCATGGCGACAGGAATGCCGTCCTGGCTGGATACCGCCGCCGCGCCGATGACGCATCCGCCGACCAAACCGGTGATGGCGCCGAGGACGGCAATGATCACGGATTCCAGCCGCAGGATCGTGCCGACCTGGCCACGGCTGAGGCCGACCGCGCGCAGCAGGCCGATCTCCCTGACCCGTTCCCGGGTGGACATCGTCATGGTGTTGACCACGGACAGCGCACCGATCAGCACCGAGATGCTGAGCAGGGCGTACAGAATGTTCAGCACCGCGTCGAACTGGGAACGCTCGGCGTCGATGTACTCGGCGTGGGTCTGCACCACCAGGGTCGGATTGTTCAGCTCGCGACGGATCTCCGCCTGGGCGCTGTCGGTTCGCCCCGGGGCGGTCTTGATCAGGATCGTCTCCGGCGCGCCGTTCGCGGTTCCGACGAGCGCGTCGTAGTCGAAGCCCGCCGGCGCGTCGAAGATCGCGACGATCGGCAACGGCCTGTCCCCTGGGACGACACTTCCGACAACCCATTCGTGGGCATCGGCTTCCTCGTCGCTGACCGCGATTCCGCCTGCCAAGTCGTCCAGTGAGCCCGATCGGAGGGTGAACGAGATGAGGCTGCCGATCGTGGCCGGATCCACCCCGGCCACGTTCAGCGAATTCGGGCGGGAGCCAACCTCGGTCGGGGTCAAGGGTGTGACGGCGTCGATGCCGGGAAGCTGAGCGACACGCCCCTGAGTGTCCTCGCCGATTTCGGCGAAGCCGATGGCGCTGATCCGGATATCGGCACGGTCACCGGTGTCGGCCCGACGAGCATCCTCGGCGGCGACCGACGCGACCGGCACGGTCACCGCCCCGCAGATGGCCAGCCCGATCATGAGCGCGCTTGCCGTTGTACCTGTGCGGCGCGGGTTCCGGCGGGTGTTCTGCACGGCCAGGGTGCCTCGGATCCCCGCGACACGGGTCAGCGGACGGCGCAGTAACGCAGTCAGCCAGACACCGAACAACGGTGTGAGAGTGATCAGTCCGAGCAACAGCAGCGGTGCGCCGAGGTAGAGCCAATCCTCCGAGTCCGCAGCGGCAGTCGTGATCGCCGTACCGAGGCCGGTCATCACGAATCCGGCAGTATTGCGCCGCCGCAACGACTTTCCGGTCGGCGGCAATCCCGTACGCAGGGCGGCGATCGGCGGGACCGCGGAAGCACGGCGGGCCGGAATGTACGCGGCGAAGACGGTCACGCCGATCCCGACCCCGAGCGCGGCGAGAACTGGTTCAACCCCGAAGATCCGGGGCTCGATCGGAGGTCCGTCGACGACGCCGAACAGGGAATCCAGCGACACCCCCACTCCGATCCCGAGCAGGTAGCCGACGACAGTGGCGACGACACCCACTACCAACGCTTCGGCGAGGACCATCCGCGTCACGTATCGGCGGTCGGCACCGACGGCACGCAACAACGCGTGTTCCCGGGCCCGCGCGGCGGACAACATGGTGAACGTGTTGGCCACCAGGAAGATCGAGACGAACAAGGCGATACCGGCGAAGGCCAGCAGGATCGCGGTCAGCTTGCCATCGGTGGCGGTCTCGGTGAACTCGGACGCCGTGTCAAGGATGAATTCGTCCTGCGACACGGCCGCCCTGACATTCGCCGCGAGTGCGGACTCCGACGTGCCCGGCGCCGTGGTGAGGGAGACCGTCGTGTTGCTGTCGGGCGTCTTGGCGAACAGGGCGCGTGCGGTGGCGTCGTCGAAGGCGGTCAGCGTGCCACCTCGAGTGACTCGGGTGTCCGACGTCGTGAAGGTCCCGGCCAGCCGGGCGTCGCGAGCGGTACCGTCGGCGACGAACCGGATCTGGTCGCCCACCTGGTAACCGGTGCGTTTCGCGGTCCAGTCGTCGATCGCGATCTCCGTAGCACCCGCGGGCGCCCGTCCCGCGGTCAGTTGGTAGTCGGGGTCGTAGGTGACACCGCCCGCGTACACGGGCTGGCCGACCAACCCGCCCTCATTGTCCACAATGAACGTCTCGCCTTCCGAGGTCGGCCGGACCTCGGCCACACCGTCCACGGCACGCAGTTTCGCCACCACGTCTGCCGTCACACCGGCGTCGGTCGTCGACCGGGCGGTGATCTGCACCGCGAAGTCCGGTGTGCCGCCTTCAAGGGACGCCCGCACCGACGAGCTGTACAGCAGCGAACCGGTGACAAAGGCGACGCCGAGCGCGACGGCCACGGTGGGGAGCAGGAATCGGATCTTGCCGGCGAGGATCGAGCGGATCGCCATCCGGAACATCAGCGGACCGCCTGGGCATCGAACCGTCGCATCCGATCGAGGACACCGTCCGCGGTGGGCTGGGCCATCTCGTCGACGAGCCGCCCGTCCGCGAGGAACAACACGCGGTCGGCGTATCCCGCGGCGATCGGATCATGTGTGACCATCACGACCGTCTGCCCCCACTGGCGCGCGCACATCCGCAGCAGGCCGAGGATCTGCGCGCCGGTCCTGGAGTCGAGATTGCCGGTGGGCTCGTCCGCGACGACGATGTCCGGCCGGGAGACCAGCGCACGGGCGCAGGCCACGCGCTGCTGCTGTCCACCGGAGAGTTCCGCGGGCCGGTGGCCGAGCCGGTCGGCCAACCCGACCGCGTCGACGACACGATTGGTCCACGCCTTGTCCGGACGCTTGCCGGCCAGCGACAAGGGCAGCACGATGTTCTCCCACGCGGTGAGCGTGGGCAGCAGATTGAACGACTGGAAGACGAACCCGATTTTCTCTCGCCGCAGCTTCGTGAGGTTGGCATCGGTCAACGAGCCGAGGTCGGAACCACCGATCCACGCCTTGCCCGATGTCGGGGTGTCCAGCCCGGCAAGGCAGTGCATCAGCGTCGACTTTCCGGAACCGGACGGGCCCATCACCGCGGTGAACTCGCCCTGCTGGAACCGTGCCGACACTCCGGCCAGTGCGGTCACGGCCGCCTGGCCTGTTCCGTAGGCCTTGCCGAGCTGGTCGGCTACCGCGACCGTTCGCTGATCCATCGCCCGCTCCGTTGTCCTCGATCCAGCTGACGGTTTTGATCCTGTGCGGATCCGTCGTCGAACGGATCAACCACGCTGGCGAGTGATGCGACCGCCGCTCGGCCGAAAGAATGAGGCCGGACCGTCATCACTGTCCTAGTCTCGCCGCATGATCGGCATTTTCGACAGACTCACCTGGGTGCAGCGCCTGACCGCGGGGTTACTCGCCATGACCGCGGGGGTCGTGGTGATCCTGGAAGGGGTCAGCGCGGAGTCCGCGACCGGTGCGATCGGCATCGTGCTCTGCGGATTGGTGCCCGTGGCGGCCCTGCTCTCGTCGACCGTTTCCGCCACGGTGGTCAGCGGAATCGCCGTGCTGTCGATCGTGTTCACGGTCATCTGCGCGCATCTGCAATTCCCACCGGACAACACGTTCGGCGTCATCGAGTTGCTCGGACTGGCGACCCTGATGGTCAGGGTGATCATTCAGGTCTCGCCGCGGCGAGCCGTGTGGCTGGCGGCGCTCCTGTTCATCGCGGCCCCGTTGTTGCCGCTACGACTCGCGGACCAGGAGTACCGGTCCCTCATCGGCGCCGCCATCGTGTTCGGCATGGCTTTCATGGCGCTGCTCGGTATGTATCTGCGGTTGCACGACCGGCGGCGCGCGGACGCGTTCGACCTTGCCAGACAGTCCCAGCGCCTCGAGTACGCCCGCGATCTGCATGATTTCGTCGCGCACCACGTAACGGCGATGGTCGCGCAGGCCCAGGCCGTCCGGTTCATCACAGCCGCAGGAATGGCACCTTCCCCGGAAGGGCTCGACGAAATGCTAGCCGGAATCGAGAAGGCCGGCTCCGAAGCGCTGGTATCGATGCGCGGCATGGTCACGGTACTCCGGGATGACACGACGGCACCGGTCCGTCCACATCAGACACTCGGCCCGATCGTCGCCGACGCCGCGGACAGGTACACCGGTTCTCCGGTCACGACGTCGATCGACCAGACTCTGGCGACCCGCACACTGTCACCGAAGACACTCGACGCGGCCCGGCACGTCGTCCAGGAATCCCTGACCAACGTTCTGCGACACGCGGCGGAGGTGACCCGCGTGGAGATCAGTGCCCACGATTCCGGTGAATCCGTTGAGCTGAGCGTGACCAACGACGGCATCGCCGCCTCTAACGGACTCCCCGGCGGCTTCGGGTTGGTCGGACTGACCGAACGCGTCGAGTCCGTCGGCGGCCGCCTGTCAGCGGGGCCCACGGGTACCGGGTGGGCGGTAACGGCCGTACTGCCATCATCTCAAGGATGACGATTCGCGTGCTGATCGCCGACGATCAAAAGATGATGCGGTCGGCGTTCCAGATGATCCTCGATTCGCAGCCTGATATGCAGGTCGTCGCCTCGGTCGGCGACGGCGAGGCGGCGGTGGCGGATGCGCGCAGGCTGCGGCCCGACGTCTGCCTGCTCGACATTCGGATGCCCAAGCTGGACGGGCTCGAAGCGACCCGATTGCTCGCCGCACCCGCTGTACACGAACCGCTCAACGTCCTGATCGCCACGACGTTCGACCTCGACGAATACGTCTATCAAGCCCTACGCAATGGTGCCTGTGGGTTCCTGCTGAAAGACATGTCGCCCGCTCTGCTCGTCGAGGCCGTTCGTGCGGCCGCCAACGGAACCACGTTGATCTCGCCCGCGGTAACCGTGCGCCTGTTGTCCCATTTGGCCCCCGACCGCGGCAAAGACCCGGATACGGTCGAGAAGCCCCTTCTCGAGCCGCTGACCGAGCGAGAACTGGCAGTGGTCAAACTGGTGGCTCAGGGACGGACGAATGACGAAGTCGCAGGCGGCCTGTACGTGACACAAGCGACCGTGAAGACACATCTCGCCAACGTCCAGCGGAAACTCGGAGTCCGGAACCGAGTGGAGATCGCCGCCTGGGCCTGGCGCACCGGAGTGTGCACCGGCCCCTGACCGAGGACAGGTCGGGCATACGGGGAGCACGGACAGCGACGAACCGCCGGTGTCAGCGACGGGTGGCCTCCACGGCGTGCAGGGTGTCGCCGACCCGCGTCGTGCCGATGAAGTCGAATCCGCAGTCGGCCAGCAACTCTCGGAACTGGGCGACCGTACGCTCCGCACCGGAGAACAGGGTGCGCATCATGACGTCATGGGTCTTGGCCTGGTCGTAGACGTTGTCGGGGAAGAGGACTCGCTCGAAGAGAACCAGGCGGGTACCGGAAGACATCGCTTCGTGACAACGGCGGAGGATGATCTCCGCCTTGTCCTTCGGCCAGTCGTGAACGACCGACTTCAGAATGTAGAGGTCGCCCCCTGAAGCAACTTCGGTGAAGAAGTCACCCGCCACCACGGCCATTCGCTCTTCGAGTCCACATCGGACGCTGCTTCTGACAGCGGCCGCCACGACGTGTTCCTGCTCGAAGACGGTCCCGGCCGCGTCGGGATACTTCTTCAGCACAGCGGTGAGCAGAGTCCCGTCGCCGCCGGCGACATCGACGATGTGGCGGTAGGGCGAGAAGTCGTACCACCTGATCAGGTCGTCCCGTTCACCCCGGCTCATGTCCGCCATCGCCGCGTCGAACAGCGCGCCGAGTTCGGGATTCTCCCGGTAGTACTCGAAGGGTGGCTTGTCGTTCACCAACTCGAACGCCGACTGCCCCGTGTACAAGGTGTGGTCGGCACGGTCGAAGGTGGCGTACAGCATGGTGTACAGCCGGAGAATCGAACGCAGCGAGTTCGGGTGGTCCGACCGCAGCAGCGTGCCACGCGCGGTCAGCTCGAAACGGCCGTCCGGCAACTCCTCCACCACGCCGTGCCCGGCCAGTAGGCGCAGGAAGCTGCGTAGCGCCGAGGACACCGTGCCGGTGCGCTCCGCGAGGTGCTCCACTGTCAGCGGCCGGCCATCGAACAGGTCGGCGACTCCGATCTCGGCGATCAGGGACAGCACCTTCGCCACCATCACCGACTGTCCCAGCAGGAGCAACTCGTTCGCATCGTCCCCAGACCCGCTACCGGTACTCATCTCCAGCCTCTCTCGGCACGCCGCGCTCAGCAGCGTCAACGACACCACAATGGACAACCGGTCTCGATCGAGCGTCCGGAGGCCTGCCCCGGCGCGCGGTCGTCGGTTCACATCTCTACCCGTCCGCGGGAACGCGCGGTGTCGGGCCAGGCCGGATTCCCGGCCTGAGCCGATAGGCCGGGCTCGTTCCAGGCCATCGGCGTACGTGGCGCCCTGTCAGAGAGGCCCCGCGAAGGAGTTCAGCAGGGCGCCCATGCTGTCCACTTGCCTTCGGTGAACGTGACGCAGTAGTCCCGGTTGTCCTTGCCGACGGTCCGGAGCTGGCCGTCACCGCCACCGTCCAGGCCCAGCTCGGACGGGGGAACCTGCCGGTTCACCTCGATGTTGCCCAGCCTGCGCCACCCGTCGCCCGAGTCGTAGTGGACGAAGTAGTCGCCACCGATCGCCACCTCCTGGGCCGGGTACCCCGGCAGGTTCACGATGGCCGACCTGGTGTCACAGACGATGCCGACGTCGAGCGGGTGCTTCCACTGGTGGCCCGGGTACGGGCAGGCTTCGGCGGGCGTAGCCCCCGAAGCGGTCCCCACGCTCTCCGTCGGGTTCGCGGCGGTCCGCGGGTCCGCGGCCGCGTTGCCCGCGACACTTCCCAGAAGCAGGAACGCACCGGTCATCAGCACCCCGACCAGCGGTTTACGAGCAACCATCAGGTCACGCTCCTTTGTCTGTATCGGTGCGCACGCGGCACGTCTACCAGGGAAACTAACAGCGTGCGACGAGCTGGCACCACAGAGTTCGAATAGTCTGCGCAGAAGTACCGGGCTCACCTCGTTTTCCCGGATCCTGTGGGATAAGGCCGGTTCCCGGCACGCCGGGCGCGATACCTCGCATCATCCGTGCGCCCCGAGGTGGCTACCACCGCGGCTCGGTGATGGTCGTCACCAACACGACACCTGACGTCAGTGTCAGGTTTTACGCTGGAGCCGAGCACACGGACGGGCGGTCGGTCAGCTTCGGCCGAGGGACGACGTGTGCCGAACCGTGTCAGGAGAGGAAACCGATGACGGATTTCGCCGCGATGAACGCCAAGGTGATCGACGAGTTCCGCGCGAACGGCGGTGAGGTCGGCGGCATGTTCGCCAACGCGCCGTTGATTCTGGTGCATCACTTCGGAGCCAAATCCGGTACCGAGCGGATCGCGCCGCTGGTGTACCTCGCCGAGGGTGAGCGCCTGTTCGTGTTCGCGAGCAAGGGTGGTTCACCGGAGAACCCGGCGTGGTACCACAACCTTCTCGCTCACCCCGAGGTCACCGTCGAGGTCGGCGAGGACACCTTCCCGGTGCGGGCGACGGTGCTCGACGGCGCCGAACGGGACCGTGTCTACACCAGGCAGGCAGCCGCGCAGCCGCAGTTCGCCGAGTACCAGGAGAAGACCGACCGGCTCATTCCGGTCGTGGAACTGGTTCGCCGCTGACGTTCCACGCCATCCATCCACTGTGGACAACATGGGAGTGCTCACCCCGTCGTCGCACAGGAGGGCCGGACAACACCGCGAAGGGAGAACGGCGTGCGGATCGGTGAACTGGCGCGGCGGAGCGGGGTGAGCGTCCGCTCGCTGCGCTACTACGAGGAGAAGGGCCTCCTCGCCAGCACCCGCAGCGACAGCGGGCAGCGGCACTACGTCGACACCGATGTCGACCGGATCCGCTTCATCCAGTGCCTCTACCGCGCGGGTCTGTCTAGTCGGACGGTCGCTGAACTGCTGCCATGTGTCGACACACCCAGCCCCCGGAACGCCGACGAGGCGTGGGCGAGGCTCGTCGCTGAGCGCGAGCGGCTCGACTCGTACATCGGGGACCTGCGGGAGACCCTGCGCGCGCTGGATTCGGTGATCGCCGCCAATCGGCGGCACCGGGAGTCGATCGCCGAGGCGGACCCCGCGCACGGCGCGGTCCACTGACACCACCGTGACACCGGCCGGGACCGACGCCCATCTCGGCGCGCCGGAGCCGACCGTGGCGGGCGCTCGCGGTCCGACATCGACCGGAGGACCTCCGGTAGGTGTGGCGCGTAGCGGATGTGCCACCGGAGACACGTGCCCTTCGGGCCAGCCCAGCCCTGCCACCGCGCCGCCAAGGATCGGGAAATCGCGAAGATCGACCCGAGATGACACAGATTTCCGTGATCTCAGTTATCTTAGGTACGATATTTCCATGGATACCGGCTGGGACCTGGAGTTCGCCGATGACGCGGGCCGCTGTTTCGCCCGGCAGTACGGGCTGCCCCCGATGACCGGCAGGGTGATCGGCTGGCTGCTGGTGTGCGATCCGGCGGCGCAGACCATCGCCCAGATCGCCGAGAGCCTGCAGGCCAGCCGCACCGGGGTGACCGCCGCGGCCCGCCAGCTCGAGGACTGGTCGTGGTTACGGAGGTCGCGGACCGCGGGTGAGCGGGTCGACCGGGTTCGGCTGCATCCCGAGGTCTGGTCGCGACTGCTCGACAACCAGTCCGAGTACGCCGCGCTCGGGGTGCTCGCCCGACGCGGGCTGGCGACCGCGGGCGGTGAGAGCCGCGTCCGGCTGGCCGAGCTGGCCGCGTTCGCCGAGTTCCTCGCCGAGAAGATGCCCGGCCTGGTAGCCGAATGGCAGACCCGGCTCGATGCCGTGCACGCCGGCCACCGCCGCTGAGCCCACCACCGGAGCACCCGACATGCACATCGACATTGCCCACTGGCAGACCAGATTGGACACCCTGCGTGCCGCGCACCAGGTGCCAGGGGCCGCGCTCGGCCTCGTCGTCGACGACCAGGTGCACGAGTTGGCCAGCGGGGTGCTGCACAGCGGCACCGGGGTCGCGGTGACCACAGACTCCGTGTTCCTCAGCGGTTCACTCGCCAAGGCCTACACCGCCACCGCGATCATGCGACTGGCGGACACCGGCGCCTTCGGCCTGGACACGCCGATCACCGCGATCCTGCCGGACTTCCACACTCCGGACCCGGCGAGCGCGAAGATCACCGTCCGCCAGTTGCTCAGCCACACCAGCGGATTGACCTGCGACTTCAACCACGACACGGGCCGGGGAGACGACTGCGTGGCCCGCTACGTCACGGCGGCGGAGTCGGTGGCACCGGACTGCCCGCCGGGTATCGCCCTGTCGTACAGCAGCGTCGGCTACGCCGTGCTGGGCAGGGTGATGGAGGTGGTCACCGGCACCACCTGGGACCGGGCGCTGCACGATCTGGTGTTCGCGCCGCTCGGTCTGGCCCGGTCGGTGACGCTGCCCGAGGAAGCGCTGCGATTCCGGGTCGCCATGGGCCACTTCGGCACCGAACCCGCACCGACATGGGACATGATGCCCCGCTCGGCGGGGCCTTACGGACGAATCATCACCTCCGCCGGCGACGTCGCACGCTTCGCCGGAATGCACCTCAACGACGGCCTCGCCGCGGACGGCACCCGGGTACTGTCCGTCGCGTCCGCCGTCGCCATGCGGACCCGTGAGGCGGGCAGCCCGGACAAATGGACCATGCACGCAGATGGCTGGGGCGCGGGCTGGACGCTCTACGACTGGGCGGGAGTGCCGGGCTACGGACACGACGGCAGCGCGGTGACTCAGCAGTCGTTCCTGCGAATCGTGCCGCACGCCGGCCTGGCGGTGGCACTGATGGTCAACGGCGGGCACGCCGATCGGCTCTACGCCGACCTGTTCGGTGAACTTCTCGGCGAACTCGCGGATGTGCGGATGCCCGCACCGTTCGCCGTGCCGGAGCACCCGCCGGAGGTGAACACCGCCCGGTACCTCGGCACGTACCGGCGGGAGGGTGTACGCACCACGATCCTGCGTGGCGATACCGGCCGGCCGCGGCTTCGCTACGAACTCGTCGACGGCATGGCAGGTTACGCCGATCCGCTGGAGGCCGAGCTGGTTCCGTTGTCGGACACGGTGTTCGCCGCCTCCGGCGAGGCCTTCGGACTGGACGCGTTGCCGGTGGTCTTCGCCGAACTGCCCGACGGGAAGCCCTACGTCTACGTAGGTATGCGCGCTACCCCGAAGATCGACTGACCCGGCACACCGTTGGCGTGGGCCGCAGCGGCACGGGCCGGCCGCACTCCCCCGGCCCGTGCTGCCCTACGTCGCGACGACCTTGGCCACTCCGGTGCGTACCGGCAGGCTGAGAAGTCCGTGCAGGGTGCGGGAGGGCCCCCGGCGCGCCGCGCCGGCCGCGCTCAGGTCCGGGTAGCGGCCGAACAGTTCGCGCAGCGCGATCTCGCCCTCCATCCGAGCCAGGCCCGCACCGAGGCAGTAGTGCGCTCCCGAGGAGAACGCGAGGTGGTCGCGGGCGTTCGCCCGCGTGATGTCGAAGCGGTGCGGGTCGGCGAACACCTCCGGGTCCCGGTTGGCGCCGCCGAGCAGAGTGACCACGGCGGACGCGGGTGGCAGTTCCCGTCCGCCGACGGTGACGGCCTTGTCCGAGAGACGCGCGGTCATCTGCACCGGCGAGTCCCAGCGCAGCACCTCCTCGACGGCGTTGCCCGCCAGTGCGGGATCGGCCACCAGCGCGGCGCGCTGCACCGGGTGTTCGAGCAGGGCAAGCACGCCGTTGCCGATCAGGCTCTGCGTCGTCTCGAAACCCGCTCCCAGCAACAGCGCCGTGGTCGCCACCAGATCCCGCGCGGTCAGTTCCTCGGAGTCCTGGGCCGCGATCAGCCCGCTCACCACGTCCTCGCCCGGTTCGGCGCGGCGACGCTCGATCAGGTCGGTGAAGAATTCGGTCATCTCGCGCAGCGACTCCGCCACCACCCGCCACTCGGTGAGGGAGCGGACGCCGTCGAGCGAGCCGCCGACGATCCGGCCCCAGCGGGCGAAGTCGTTCTCCCGGGAATCGTCCACCGCCAGCAGATCGCAGATCACCCGGACCGGAACCCGGACGGCGAACTCCGGCACCAGATCGAACTCGTCCAGGTGGGCGAGTTCGTCCAGACAGCCGCGTACCGTCTTCTCGATCTGCTCGGTACGGGTGCGCAGGGCCCTCGGGGTGAACCATGGGGCCACCACTCGCCGCAGGCGGGTGTGCACGGGCGGGTTCATCGCCAGCAGGGAGTGCTCGATCAGGTGTGCCACCGGCTTGCCCGGCTCCCGGTCCCAGTCCACCGAGCCGAGTTCCGCGCCCGGCAGCACCAGCAGCGCGGGATCGCGCAACACGGCACTGGCCGTCGCGTGGTGCGCCGTGACGTGGAAGCCGAGCCTGCTCCGGTACAGCGGGCCGCGGTCGCGGATCTCGTCGTAGAACGGGTGCGGATCGGGCAGCGGCCGATGGCCGAGGACCTTCGCGGCCGGGTCGCCGCCGGCCGCGACCAGCCGGGTGGCCGAGCGCCGCAGTCCCATGATCGCCGTCTGCCGAAATTCACGTACCGTCGGTATGGGCATGTCGCCAGGGTAGACACACTCGCTCGCGGGCGCCCGGATATCTGCCGAGCCCACCCCCGCGGCGGATGTCCGGTCGCGGGCGGGCAGGCCCTCCCGCGACCGGAAGACGTCACCACTCCGCCAGCAGATCCTCGATCACGATCGGGATGTGCCGGACCCGGATGCCGGTCGCGTTGCAGACCGCGTTGGCGACGGCGGCCGCCATGCCGACCGTGCCGATCTCGCCGATTCCCTTGGCACCGACGGCATTGTGCAGCGTGTCCGGGTACTGGACGAAGTGCACGCCGACATCGGGGATGTCCGCGTTGACCGGCAGCAGGTAGCTCGCGAAGTCGCCGTTGGCGGGACGGCCGTTCGCCTCGATCTCCAGTCCCTCGTGCAGCGCCGCCGACACGCCCCAGATCATCCCGCCGACGATCTGGCTGCGGGCCGCCTTGTCGTTGATGATGCGGCCCGCGTCGAAGACGCCGAGCATGCGCGACACCCGGGCCTCTCGCGTCCACCTGTGCACCCGGACCTCGCAGAACTGCGCACCGAACGAGCTGAACGAGTGCTTGGTCAGCTCCTCCCCTGGCGCCGAGGAACCCGTCACGGTCATCGACGGACGGTCCACTGCGCGCAGCAGTTCACCGAAGGTCATCGCCCGCCCCCCGGCCAGCACCTGGCCGTCGGCGTAGGTGACGTCCTCGCCGTCGAACGGCGCGCCCGGCGACGATGCCAGGGCGACCAGTTCGTCGATCGCCTTCGCCGCGGCCACCATGATCGCCGATCCGGCACTGGCCGTGGCGGTCGATCCGCCGGACAGCCCGCCTGCCGGGAGCGTCGAATCCCCCAGCCGCGGGACGATGCGCTCCGGTGGCAGGTCCAGCGACTCGGCACCGACCAGCGACAGCACGGTCAGCAGGCCGGTACCCGGATCCGCCCCGCTGGTCCCGACCACGGCGGTGTCGTCCGCGCGCAGCGTGATGCCGACCGTGGCCGGGAACCGCAGTGCGGGGAACATCGCGGTGGCCGTGCCGACTCCGACGAGCCAGTCGCCGTCGGTGCGCCCGTCCGGCGAACGCTCCGCCCAGCCGAACCGCTGGGCACCGACGTCGAAGCACTCGTCGAGGTGCTTGCTCGACCACTGCAGGTCCTTGCCGGGCGGCGCGACCGAGTTGTTCCTTCTGCGCAGCTCGATCGGATCCATGTTCAGCGCGATCGCCAGCTCGTCGATCGCGCTCTCCAGCGCGAACGACCCGGGCGCCTCGCCCGGCGCGCGCATGAACGTGGTCGGCGGGACGTTCAGCGGCACCATCTTCTGGCTGATGGCCAGGTTCCGGGTGGCATACCACTCTCTCGAGGTGCCGTGCGAGGTCGGCTCCACGAACGATCGGTCGATTCCCGTGCTGCACCAAGAGTCGTGGCGCAGGGCGACCAGCGTGCCGTCCCGTTCGGCGCCGAGCGAGATGGTCTGGACCGTCGCGGCGCGCCCGGCCGTCGCGGTGAACACCTGTTCCCGGCTGAGCGCGGCCTTCACCGGACGGTCGAGGACCCTGGCCGCCGCGGCGGCGAGGAACGCGGGCGCCGAGGTCCTGCCCTTGCCACCGAAAGCCCCGCCGACGAAGGGATTCACCGCTCGGACGGTGGACGGATCCACCCGCAATGCGCTGGACAACTCGGCGGCCTGGAGGTCGGCCCCCTGGTTTCCACTGTAGACGGTCAGCCCGTCGGCGTCCCACAGCGCGACGGCGGAGTGCGGCTCCATCGCGGCATGATTCTGGGTGGCGGTGGTGTAGGTGGCCTCGACGACGACCGGGCTCACCGCCAGAGCGTCCTCAATGGACTCGACACCCTCGGCGAGGACGGTGAGCGAGGGCGGGGCGCCGTCCCGAGCCGCCGGTGCGTCCTCGGCTCCGGCAAGCCCGTCCTCCAGGGAGGTCAACGCCGGACGCGCGATGTAGGAGACCTCGACGAGCATCGCGGCGTCCCGCGCCTGCTCGAAGGTCTCCGCCACAACGAAGCCGATCGGCTGGCCGTAGTAATCGACTTCCCTGTTCTGCATGGGAACCGCGGTCTCGCCGAAGAGCGGGGAGCTCGCGGTGTGCAGTTCCAGTGGGTCGAACGGCGAGTACACGGCGATCACGCCAGGAGCGCTCTTCGCAGCCGCGACGTCCATCGCCTCGATCTCGCCGTGGGCGATCGTGCTGAGCACGAGATACCCGTGGGCCGTTCCGGGGAAGTTGTGGTCGGCGCCGTACTCGGCCCGGCCGGTGACTTTCTGCGGTCCGTCCAGCCGACTGGTCATCAGTGGCTCCCCTCGGTCAGTTCGAGCAGGGCGCGAACGATGGTCCTGCGCAGCAGGGGTGCCTTGAAACCGTTGCCGGACAACGGCCGGGCGCCGTCGGAGGCGGCCGACGCGGCTTCTTCGAAGGAAGCCTCGGTCGCGGGCAGGCCGCGCAGGGCGTCCTCGACCGCCGTGAGCCGCCATGGCACGGTCGCCACCCCGCCGGCCGCCACTCTGGCGTCGACGATGCGCGAGTCCCGGATGTCCAGTGCGACCGCCGCCGAGCAGAGCGCGAACTCGTAGGACTGCCGGTCCCGCACCTTCACGTAGGTGGAACGCGAGGCCCAGTCCAGCCGGGGCACCACGACCTCGGCGATCAACTCGCCCGGACGCAGGTCGTTCTCCAGCTCGGGCGTCTCGCCCGGGGTTCGGTAGAACTCGCGCAGGGCGACGGTGCGGCTGCCGGTGGCGCCGACCAGTCGCAGCTCCGCGTCCAGGGCGACGAGGGCGACGGCGACATCGCTGGCGTGGGTGGCCACGCAGGAGTCACTGGTGCCCAGCACGGCATGCATCCGGTTGGCACCCGCGATCGCCGGGCACCCGGTGCCCGGTTCCCTCTTGTTGCACGGCATCGCGATGTCGCGGAAGTACGAGCAGCGGGTGCGCTGCAGCAGGTTGCCGCCGATGCTGGCCATGTTCCGGATCTGCTGGGACGCGCTCAGCAGGAGCGCGCGGGACACGGCCGGGTACACGCCGGGGTGCTCAGCGATGTCGCCCATCCGCTCCAGCGCGCCGATCCGCAGTCCGTCGCCGGTGTCGATACCGCGCAGCGGAACCTCGTTGATGTCCAGAACATGCTGCGGCGTAAGGACATCGAGTTTCATCAGGTCGACGACGGTGGTGCCACCTGCCAGGAAGGTCCCGGTCGAGGCGATCGCCTCGTCGACGGTCGTCACCGCGGTGAGGTCAAAGGGACGCATCCGACCGCCCTGCCTGTTCGCTCGCCTGCTCGATCGCCGCGACGATGTTCGGGTACGCCGCGCACCGGCAGATGTTGCCGGACATGAACTCGCGGACGTCCGGGACGTCCTTCCGCACGGCGGCGACCGCCGACATGATCTGGCCCGAGGTGCAGAATCCGCACTGCAGGGCGTCCTGGTCGACGAAGGCCTGCTGGACGGGGTGCAGTTCCTCGCCCTCCGCCGACAGGCCCTCGACCGTGGTCACCTCCCGTGTGACGGTCGCGGCCAGGGTGAGGCACGCCAGCACCGGCCTGCCGCCGACGTGCACGGTGCAGGCACCGCACTGTCCCCGGTCGCAGCCCTTCTTCGGGCCGGTGACGGAGAGGCGTTCCCGGAGCGCATCCAGCAGCGTCACGCCCGGATCCACGCTCAGCCGCTCCGTTCTGCCGTTGACTTCGAGTGATATGTCCACTGGACCTCTTTCCCGCGGGGCCGTCCGTGCCGGACACCCGCGGCGTAGCTTGAGTGGTGGGGGCTGTGCCGAGTTCGGCTCGACCGGGACTGAACCGGATATTCATCCGCTTCATGCGCAACGCTAGCGGAGGAGAATCCGCTCCGCAACGAAGCCTCCGACCTGGAGCTGCTCAAACTCAGGCGCTCCGTGCACTACATTCACCATGCCGCACGACAACGAGCGTGGCGACCAGGGCGAAACGGCGAGGACAGCGAGGCAACGGGAGGGACATGACGACCGGATCGGTCAGCCCCCGGCGCGCGGACACCCGGCGCAACAACGAGCGCATCCTGGTGGCGGCCGCCGAGTCACTCGCCGGATCCGGCGAGATCTCGTTCAACGCCATCGCGAAACGGGCCGGGGTCGGCGTGGGCACCGTGTACCGGCACTTCCCCACCCCGGAGGCGTTGATCCTGGCCGTCTACCAGCGCGAGGTACGGCACCTCGTCGAGGTCGTGCCGACCCTGCTCGAGACGCACCCGCCGGACCGGGCGTTCCACGTGTGGACGACCGATCACCTTGCCCACTACATGATGACCAAACGCGGCCTCGCCGACGCTCTGCACGCGGTGACGGCAGCCAAGGGCAGGTTGCCCGCGAGCGCCTACACGGCCATGGTCGGTGCGGTGTCCACCCTGTTGCGGGCCAACGCGGAGGCCGGGAACACCCGCCCCGACCTCGATCCGGAAACCGTCCTGCGAGGACTGGCCGGGCTGCTGCACCTGGACCCTGGCGGCGAGTGGCGCAGGCACGCCGCGGACCTGGCCGACCTGCTGTGGCGGGGGATGCGCGCGCACGACTGCGACCGGTGACCTGACCGGACGGCACCCGGCGACCGCTCGCCCCGACTGCTCGCCACTACCGTCGCCGGACGACTCCGTAGCCGAGAGGAGGAGCCGATGCCGGAAGCCCTGCCGCCAACCCCCGAGGGTGTGCGCCTGCTGGCCGCCGAGACGGGAAGCCTGGCGCGAGGCGTACCGCCGGTGCGTGCGGGCACCCTGTTCGTCCTGTCCAGACACGGTGGCATCAGTGTGCCCGCGACCGCGCCGATGGAGGTGGTGTTCGGCCGCAGGGAGCCCGACGTGCACGTGTGCGTCGGGCACGACGACCGGCACGTCAGCCGCAGGCACGGGGTGATTCGGCACGACGGCGCGCACTGGACTGTGCGCAACGAGGGCCAGGCCCCGATCCGGTTCCCCGGCTCCCAGCTCCTGCTCGGCGGCCAGGAGGAACTGCTGCCCGCTGCCTACACCCCGCTGTTCATCGTCACGCCGGAGCGGGAGCACCTGCTCGAGGTGCGCGTGGCGGGGACTCCGGCGACGCCGGCCCGCCCGCAGCACGACGCCAGCACCACGAGCCCCGTGACCTGGGTGCTCAGCGAACCGGAACGCCTGGTACTGGTCGCGCTAGGGCAGCGTTATCTGCGCCACGAAGCCCATCCCCAGCCCGCGTCCTGGAGCGCGGTGACGGAGGAACTGGGCGCGCTTCGTCCGGGCGAGCACTGGACGGACAAGCGCGTCTCGCACCTCGTCGCCGAGGTCCGCAGGCGCCTGCGTGAGCAGGGAGTCGCGGGGCTGACCCGGGACGAGGTCGGCGAGCCGGTGGGCAACGCGCTCAATCACAACCTGCTGGCCGAACTGCTGATCAGTACCACGCTGGTGCCGACGGACCTGGCCGTACTGGACGGTTCGGCGGCCGAGAATCCCCGATCCACGCCGGAATGACTGTGCCATAATGATCTCCGTGAGCAGACCGCCCGCGACGTCTGCGGCCGGACCCCGATGACCGGTGACGGCAACGGCCGGATCGGAATCGGCTCCGTCGTACTCGGCCGCTATCGCCTCGACGAGCAGATCGCCGCGGGCGGCATGGGGGTGCTGTGGCGAGCGACCGACACGGTGCTGGACGGCGTGGTCGCGCTGAAACGAGTACCCGCCGCCCATCTCGACGACGAACAGGCCGCCGCCATCAGGCAGCGCACGCTGCGCGAGGCCCGGCTCGCGGCCAGGCTCCGGGGGCACCCGAACGTGGTCGCGCTCTACGACGTACAGGTCGACGACGGTGACGTCTGGCTGGTCCTGGAGTACGTCCCCTCGCGAAGCCTCGCGGAACTGCTTACCGAGCAGGGCACGATCGGCCAGGACGAGGTCACCCGGATCGGCATCGCCCTCGCCGGCGCGCTGGCCGCCGCGCACGAACTGGGGATCCAGCATCGGGACGTCACCCCGGCCAACGTGCTCGTCGGGGCGGCGGGCGGGCCGGTGAAGCTGGCCGACTTCGGCATCGCGCATTCCACCGGTGACGCCAGGCTCACCCAGCCCGGCGCGGTCATCGGCACGATCTGCTACCTCGCGCCGGAGATCGCCAGAGGCGGGGAGCCCACCCCCGGCTCGGACGTGTTCAGCCTCGGCGCCACCCTGTACGCGGCGCTGGAAGGCACGCCGCCGTTCGGACGCGACGACAACCCGCTGACGATGCTGCGCCTGGTCAGCACCGGCATCATCCGGCCGCCGGAGAACGCGGGACCACTGCGCCCGCTGCTGCTGCGGTTGCTCGAACTCGACCCGGCCACCAGACCGGACGCGGCGACGGTCCGGGAATCCCTGCGCCGCACGTGTGAGCCGGGCGAACCGAGCCCGTCCCCACCGCCTGCCGCCGGCCCGGCCGCGGGAACGGGCGACCAGGACCCGGTCACCGTCGCGCCGCCTCTGTCCGCCGCACCGGAACCGGCCGGGCGCAAGCGCCGCGTGCACGGGACCTGGCTGGCCGTCGCCGTGGTGGCGACGGTCGCCGCGGTCCTGCTCACACTGACCACAGTGGACGGTGGCGACGGCGGCCCCGGCCCCGCCCCGGCCGGGGAGCCCGGCGGGATCGCTCTGCCCGCCGACGTCGGCGCGGTGGTCATGGGCGACCAGCCGGAGACGGTGGACGCCTGCCCGCTGCTCGATCCCGCGGCACTGGCCGGGTACGGCTCCGTCGAGATCGTGCGCGGTTCGGCCCTGTTCGGCTGCTTTGCCAGGATCTCCGGCCCGGCCGGGGAGGAGTCCGTGGTCGGCTTCGAGATGAGCGAGCCGACCAGGAAGGAGTACGACCACTCCGACGACGGCACCGAATACGATCTCGGCGGCGTCCAGGTGTATCAGGGCGCGCTGGAACAGAACGGCCCGGCGAAGTCGTGCAAGGGGCTGATCGTCCTCTCCGACAACTCGGCCTTCTTCGCCACCGCCTACCCGAGGAGCCGGGGAGAACGGGGACCCGACCCGTGCGCGCTGATCGCCGCCGCGAACGCCTCGGCGGCGAACCACCTCGCCCAGCGGGGCGTCCCGCACACCGACTACGCGGGCGCCTACTCGCTCAGCGCGTACGACAGTTGCGACCTGGTGGACGACGCGACCCTGGAAACCGTCAAGGACCTGAACCGGGCGTCCTACTACGGCGAGTTCGCCCACTGGGGCTGCAAATGGGGCACCGATCCGGAGGACGAGGGGTTGCCGGCCGTGGAGGTGCGATTCCTGCTCACCTCAAGGGAGCGCTTCGCCGACCCGGGCGACCAGCAACCGGTCACCATCGCCGGCAGGCAGGCGTTCCGCACCGAGCCCGATGCAGAGGACGACGGGAACACCTGCACGATCCACCTGCCCCAGCAGGACCAGCCGAACGCCGAGGGCACGTTCCAGGTGCTACAGGTTCAGGCGAGGGTGCCGGAGACACGGGACCGGCAGTGCGGGTACGCGGAATCCGTCGCGGCCGCCGCCCAGGCGAAGCTCGACGGCCGGCCCTGACCCGCTCGCGGGCACGACGCCGTCCCGGGTGGAACGGCGGCGCCCGGTCACCCGGCGCGCCGCCGTTCCACCACGGTGAGGATCAGGCGGTGACCGATTCGTAGGTGGTGCCGATCCGGTGGGCGTTCTGGAAGACCGTCAGCGGCGGGATCGACGCGCTGCAGTACATGGTGGCGCCCTTCCAGTACGAGTTGCCGCCGTTCATCGTGGCGCACGGGGGCGCGAATCCGGCCAGCACCTGCTCGCCGTTGACCCACACCTCCAGCAGGGACTTCGCCGGGTCCGTGGAGAAACGCACGCGGTACACCAGGCTGTAGACGGTGTCCACGGCGACCTGGGTCAGTTCCTCGGCGTAGGCGTCGCTGTCGCCACGAACCGACAGCGTGCCGTTGACGATGTCGAATTCGATCGGCGGCGAGCCGCTGTCGCTGCCCTGATGGATCTGGTTGACGATGCAGAACGGATTGTCCTGGTCCACCGGGAAGTCCGGATCGAGTACGAAGTCGACGCGGAAAAACAGTTCGGTGCCCTCCCCGCAGTCGTCACCCGCCCCCGGCGCCGCCTCCCACCGGGTCTGGTTCTCCTCCAGCGAGATCCGCAGTGCCCTGCCGAGTTTCGGATGGTCGACCACCGGCATGCCGGGGCCGTCGTTCTCGATGTCCCCGTCGCCGTACTGGATCTGCACGTTGCCGAAACCCGCGCCGTAGGAATCGTCCGCTGTGGACAGATCCGCCGCCCACAGCAGGTTCCGCGCCGAGGGAGGTGCGATCCGCGGCTGGGCGGCGGCAGTTCCGGTACCGATCAGCGCGGTGCCCACCGCCGATGCCGCGCCCAGCGCGAGAAACGATCTGCGATCCATCAGAACTCCTTACTCCGGTGACGTCCCAGTAGCGGTCTTCAGGTGTACCGGGTTTGTTCCGGGACCGGTCCCGGAACAAACCCGGTAGCACCCGGCGGGTCATTTGACAGGCAAGTGCCTACTTGCGTAACTTCGGCGTATGGGAGACGTCTTCAGGGCATTGGCCGATCCCACCCGCCGGACGATCCTCGACGAGCTGACCGACCGGAACGGGCAGACACTCTTCGAGATCCGCGCCCGGCTGGTCACGCGCCACGGGCTCGGTTCGTCGCGGCAGGCGATCTCCCAGCACCTCGAGGTTCTCGAAGCCGCGGGCCTGGTCTCGACCAGGCGTGCGGGCCGGTACAAGTTCCACTACATCGACACCAGGCCACTGGAACCGATCATCGAACGGTGGCTGCGCAGGCCGGGCCACGACACCGGTGACCACTCCGGTGGCACCGACACAACGGACAGGAGGGGGCCGACATGAGGATCAACCTCGCGAGCGTGCTCGTCGACGACCAGGAGAAGGCACGGCGGTTCTACACCGAGGTGCTGGGTTTCGTGACCAAGCACGACATCCCGATGGGCGGGGACAGGTGGCTGACCGTGGTGTCCCCGCAGGCACCGGACGGCACCGAACTGGTGCTCGAACCCAGCGGCCACCCCGCGGTCCCACCGTTCAAGGAGGCGCTGGTCGCCGACGGAATCCCCTACACCTCCTTCGCCGTCGACGACGTGGAGGCCGAGTACCGGCGACTGCGCGAGCTCGGGGTGCGCTTCACCCAGGAACCGACGAACATGGGGCCGGTGACCACCGCGGTACTCGACGACACCTGTGGAAACCTGATCCAGATCGCACACCACAGCGGGTAGCCGCACGGGGTTTCCCACCCGGCGCCATCGGGTGGGAAACCCCGTGCCACGAGGGCCTTGCAGGACGGCCGGCGGCCGCTCTGCCGGCCTCAGCCGATGAGGTGTTCGAGGGCCAGTTGCTGCAGGCGGACGAAACCGAAGTCGCGCTCGGCCGCGATGTCGGGGTCGAAGCCGTCCTCCGTGGCGAGGAGATCGGCGATCGATTCACCCTCGTTCAGCGTGGGTTCGGCCAGGGACAGCACGCCCGCGTACCGGATGGCCTCGGTGACCCGCGGATCGGCACGGAACGCGGCGGCCTTGTCGGCGAGCATCAGGTAGGTCGACATGCACGCCCTGGCCGATTCCCACACGCCGTCCATGTGCTCGGTACGGGACGGTTTGTAGTCGAAGTGCCTCGGCCCGGTGTAACCCGGCACCTCGGGATATCCGGGAAACCCGTTCTCCAGCAGATCCACGGTGAAGAAGGCGGAGATCAGGTCGCCGTGCCCGAAGGCCAGGTCCTGGTCGTACTTCAGGCCGCGCTGGCCGTTGAGGTCGATGTGGAAGAGCTTGCCGGCCCACAGCGCCTGGCCCAGCGTGTGGGTGTAGTTGAGGTTGGCCATCTGCTCGTGCCCGGTCTCCGGGTTGAGCCCGACGATGTCACCGTGCTCCAGCTCCGCGATCAGCGCCAGCGCGTGCCCTGCGGTGGGCAGGAAGATGTCGCCGCGGGGCTCGTTCGGTTTCGGCTCCAGGGCGATCCGCAGGTCGTACTTCCGTTCCTTGATGTAGGACGCGACGGTGTCCAGCCCCTCCTTGTAACGCTCGAACGCCGCGTAGACGTCTTTGGAGCCGTCGTACTCGCTGCCCTCGCGGCCGCCCCACATCACGAAGGTCGTGGCGCCCATCTCCGCCGCGAGATCGACCGCGCGCAGGATCTTGCGCAGGCCGAACCTCCGAACACCCCGGTCGTTGCTGGTCAGTCCCCCGTCCTTGAAGACGGGGTGGCTGAAGGTGTTCGTGGTGACCATCTCGATCACCAGGCCCGCGGCGTCGGTGGCTTCCTTGACCCGGCGGCAGATTCGCTCCCTGGTCGCCTCGTCGGCACCGAACGGGATGACGTCGTCGTCGTGGAAGGTCACCCCCCACACGCCCAGTTCGGCCAGCTTGCCGATGTACTCCCACGGCTCCAGTGCCGGCCGGGTCGGCACGCCGAACGGGTCCGTGCCCGTCCAGCCGACCGTCCAGAGGCCGAAGGAGAATCGGTCGTCCCTGGTGGGGGTGCGCGTCATCGCGAACTCCGATCGTCGTGGCCCCGCGGCGGCGAGCACCCGGAATAAGTTCTACGATGAAACTAAAGACGGTACGGCGGTGCCGTCAAGCGCCGGACGAGCGGAGGTCAGGATGAACGGAACCGCCGACGGACGCGGCAACGCCTCACAGGCGAGCCTGCGCGAGGTCAACCTGGCGCTCATCGCCACGACCGCCTTCGCCGCGCCGGAGCCGCGGTCCCGGGCCGAACTCGCACAGCGGACCGCGCTGAGCCGGGCGACGGTCTCCCGCCTGGTCGACGAACTCGTCCGCGGCGAGGTTCTCGCCGAGCAGGAGCGCTCCACCGCCGGGGCGCGGGGCCGTCCGGCCGTGCCCCTGGTGCCCTCGCCGGCCCGCTTCGTCGCACTGGGGCTGCAGGTCAACACCTCCCGGCTCACCGCGCGGGTCGTCGACCTCACCGGGGCGACCGTCGCGCAGCACTCACAGGCGGGCGACCTCGTCGGCTCGGACCCGGCGGAGGTTCTCGGCGAACTCGGCTCCATCGCCAGCCGGCTGATGGCCCGGCTCCCGCGGCACCAGCGACTCGCCGGGGCGGGCCTCGCGCTCCCCGGTATCGTCTCCACCCCCTCGGGTCGTCTGCTGCGCGCCCCCAACCTCGGCTGGGCGGAGGTCGACGCCGCGGAGCACCTCCGCACGGCGCTGGGCCCGGTCCGGCTCCAGGTCGGGAACGAGGCGGATCTCGCCGCCCTGAGCGTCGCCAGGGCCCGGCCCGGTGTCCCCGGAGCGAACCGCGACTTCATCTACGTCTCCGGGGAGATCGGTATCGGCGGCGCCGCGGTCCGCGACGGTGCCGTACTCCGCGGCAGCCACGGCTGGGCCGGGGAGATCGGTCACGTGTGCGTCGATCCGAACGGGCCCGCCTGCAGGTGCGGCGCGAACGGGTGCCTGGAGTCATTCGCCGGACGGCGGGTACTCCTCGCCGGGGCCGGACTCCCGCCGGACGGATCGCCGCACGACGTCCTCGCGAGAGCCGGCGCCGGTGACCCCGGGACGCTGGCAGCCCTCGAGCGTGCCGCCGACGCCCTCGGTACCGCCGTCAGCAGCGCGGTCCACCTGCTCGACCTGCCCGCCGTCGTGCTCGGTGGCGACCTGGCGGTGATCGGCCCGCTGATCCGGGACCGTGTCGAGGGGGTACTCGCCCGCCGGGTCATCTCCAATCCGTGGGCCGCCGTCGACATCGTCATCGGCTCGGGCGACCCCTCGGACGCGGCCACGGGGGCCGCCCTCGCCGAACTCGAGCGGGTGGTGGCGAATCCGGCCGCCTACCTGAGCTGAGCCGACGCGCTACCGGTCCACAGTGGACAGCAGCCGTACGTGTCCGGCAGCGACCGATCAGGAGCGACCGGTCTCGGCGTTGTTCTCCTTGGCGCGCAACGCTTCCCTGCGAACCTCGGCCTTCGTGTCACGCTCGCGCCGCAGCCACTCCGGGCTTTCCGCCTTCAGCGCGTCGACCTGCTCGGTGGTCAGGGCCTCGCTGATGCCGCCACGCGCCAGGCCACCGATCGAGATGCCCAGCTTCGCCGCGATCACCGGCCGGGGGTGCGGCCCGTTGCGGCGCAGATCCCGCAGCCATTCGGGCGGATCGGCCTGCAGCGCGTTCAGTTCGTCGCGCGAGACGACACCCTCCTGGAACTCGGCCGGGGTGGCCTGGAGGTACACACCCAGCTTCTTCGCCGCCGTCGCCGGCTTCATCGTCTGCGGGGTCTTCTGCGCCATCATGGCGCCAGGGTATCGGGCACGCGCACCCGGCCTGATCACGGCCGGTAATCTGACCTCGTGACAGGCACGGACGCACCCCGATCGTTCGGACTCGCCTACGTACCGGGGGTGACCCCGGCCAAGTGGGTGCGGATCTGGCACGAGCGGTTGCCGGACGTCCCGCTCGACCTGATCAGGGTGCACCCCGGGGAAGCCGCCGACCTGGTACGGGCGCGCGGGGCCGACGCGGCCCTCCTGCGGCTACCGATCGACCGGACGGGCCTGCACGCCATCCCCCTCTACACCGAGACGACCGTGGTCGTGGCGCCGAAGGACCATCTCGTCGCCGCCGCCACCGACGAGGTGTCCACAGAGGACCTTGCCGACGAGGTCGTGCTGCACCCGGTGGACGACACCATCGACTGGGAACGGCCACCCGGACGTCCCGCGATCGAGCGCCCCGCGACGACCGCGGACGCCGTCGAACTGGTGGCAGCCGGAGTCGGGCTGCTCCTCGTCCCGCAGTCGCTCGCCCGCCTCCACCACCGCAAGGACCTCACGTACCGGCCGTTCCCGGACGCACCCGAGTCGAAGGTCGCGCTCTCCTGGCCGGACGAGGAGGAGACCGGCGAGTTGATGGAACAGTTCATCGGAATCGTCCGCGGACGCACCGTCAACAGCACCCGGGGGCGTCCACACGCTCCGGCGGAGCGTGCGCGCCCGGACGCCGGTGCCCGCCGGTCACCAGCGGGCACGTCCGCGGGCGGCAACCGGCGACGTGGTTCCGGTGATCCCCGCAAGCGCGGAAAACCACGCCGCAGGCGGTGACGCCGAACGGCCATCGCCCGTCGAATGGCCACGCCCGTATTACGGTCCGGCTCGTTTCCCGCGATACCGCCCCGATCGCCCCCGCGGTTTGCCACGCTGCGTCCGTGCAGGTGATCCGGATCCCCGAGCTGCGGGCCATGACCTCCACCATGGAGGTCACCGAAAGGATGGCCGCGCTCGCCGATGCCGCTCCCGACGTACCGTTCGACTACCCCGGGCCGGTCCCGCCCTCCCCCGCGCGACTCGACGCGGTCACCGCCCCCTGCGGGAGCACCGCATCCACCGCGCGCCCGGCCGGGCCGAACGCTACGTGCGGGTGCCGCACGGCGCGGACGCGGCTCGTACCGACGCCGAGCTCACGGCCGTGGAACGCGAACTGACCGAACTGGAAGGGGCGATCCGGTGACCTGGATCTGGATCGGAATCGCGGTGGCGCTGGTGGCGGCGGGCGCGCTGGTACCAGTACTGACCGGACGCAGGAAGCGGGCGCTGCGCAGCAACGACGAGGCGGTCGCCGCCCGGTCGCGGTACCACCAGCTCGGCCACTACGTCGAGGACACCGTGGTCGCCGCCGAACAGCTGGACGATCCTCGGGCGGCCGCGCTGCTGCGCACGGCACGCGAGCGCTGGCTCTCCGCCGGAGCCGCGCTCGCGGGTGCGCGTACCGAGGCCGAGTTCGAACACGCCGAGGACGTCGCCGTCGAAGGACTGGCGGCGGTCGCCGAGGCCTACGGCCGACTCGGGCGCACCGGACCGCGGCTGCCGGACCGTCGGCGCGACCGCTGAACCGCCACGCGACCGCACCGGGCAACGGCTGCCGTGCCGGCCCCGGCTCTTCCGCTCACGCGACTCCCCCCGGCGCGGCGCCGGCCAGGAAGGCGAGTTCGGCCTCGGGCCGGGGCGGGACCACGTGGCCGACCCCGGGCAGCAGCCGCACCGTCGCGTGCGGCACGGTCGCCGCGATCCGCCGCGCGGTTCCCACGGCGTCGAACAGGACGTCGCGTTCGCCGGCGAAGACCTGCACCGGCATCGTGAGCCTGCGCAGCGTCACGTCGCCGAATACCGGCAGTTCCTCGCTGCGGTACCGATAGTGTCGCGACACCAGCAGCACCTGGTCGAGGAACGCCTCGGCCTCCGCCGCCTCCATCGCCGGCACGCCCGGGCCGAGCATCCCCGTCACGGTCTTGCGCTTGCCCCAGCGTCCGAGCGAGTTCAGCAGGATCGCGGCGAGCAGGAAGCCCCTCTTCTGCCTGCCGATGCCCGTCGGGCAGAACAGCGAGAGGCGGTCCACCCGCTCGGGCCGCCGGGTGGCGTAGTCCACCGCCAGCCAGCTACCCAGGGAGAAGGCCATGATCGGTACCCGGGCCAGTTCGAGGTGGTCCAGCACGGCGTCCAGCCACAGCGCATAGGCGTCCGAATTCATGTCCGGGCGGGACGGGGCGCTCAGGCCGGGCTCGCCGATCATGTCGATCGCGTACACCCGGAAGTGCCGGGCGAGTTCGGGGATCCTGCTCGCCCACTCCGCGGAGTTGCTGCCCGACCCGTGCAGAAGTACCAGTGGCGGAGCGGTCACCTGGCCGGAGGCGATGACGAAGGTCTCGCCTTCCGGGGTCGGTATTCGCCACTGGTCGTTGTCCACCGGCCACAACGCCAGGTTGGCCAGGTATCGCTCACGCACCAGCAAGCCCCCGGCCTCGGATCGGTATATCCCACTCATGTTCCCGGTTCCTCCACGATGGCGTTGATCAGTTCGAGTACGTGCGCGGTGGCACTCAGGTCTCCGACGACCACGACCTTCAGCCGCGCCCGCCGCGGGTCGTAGATCGTGTCCACCCGCAGGCGCTGCGCACGGTCCGGGCGGCCGGAGGCAGCGGCGGTCAGCAGTGTGCTGACCCGGTCCGCCGTGCCGGGGTCCACGGACTCCACCTCGACGATGCTCGTCGCCTCCACCTGGCGGCCCGCGGACGCCTCCCCGGCCGGACTCCCGGTGAACGCCTCCAGATCGGCACGCGCGATCCGGTACTGCTTGCCGATCCGGACGGCGTGCAACCTGCCGTCCCGCACGTAGTTGCGCACCGTGCGGACGTGCAGGCCCAGCAGTTCGGCGACCTCGTCGGCCGTCAGCAGATCCTGCCTCACACGAAGGACCATATTCTTCCCTATCCTTCCTTGTCTGCTGATTTATAGGGTGTTTCACGGAATGCTGCTGGCGCAGTAAGGTTCCGGTCGCGCCGTCCGGATACCTCACTGGTGCCGCAGATGGTCCCGTAGCGTGCGGGCCACCCTGGCCATCAACAGTTCTGCCTCGGGCTGGGCGGCCGCCGCCACCCGCGACTCGGTGAGCACGGCGACGGCGAACGCCTGCCCGTCGGCGTGCTCTACGACGCCGACCTCGTGCCGCAGGTTGAGCAGGGTGCCCGTCTTCGACGACCAGGCCGAGGCATCCGAGCTGAAGTCCGGGGCCAGGCGGTGCCGCAGGAGGTTGTCCCGCATCAGCTCACGCACCCGGGCGGCCACCCCGCCGTCGATCCTCGACGGGAACCACACCTCCCCCAGCAGGTCGGCGAACGCCAGGGCCGTGCCGGAGTTCGCCCGGCTCACGTCGAGCTGGGCCACCGGATGCCCACGGCCCGCGGTTCCCGCGCCGATCGCCAGTGAGTGGGCCAGATGCACGTCGCCGCCCTCGAGCCGCTCTGCCGGAGTGGTGGTGAGCTCGTTGATCGTGTGCCTGGCGACGATCCCGTGCAGGCCCCACCCTCGGATGGTCCGCGTGACCTCCGCGGGCGGGGTCAAGGTGAACAGTGCGTCCGCCGCGACCCCGTCGCTGACCGACGTGCTCAGATACACCAGGTCCTCCACGGCGATCCGGGCCGGGTGCCGGAACCGGCTCAGCCCGGTCGGACCGGGAGTGGTGATCCGGCCGGGCTCCACCGGTAACCGCTCGGCTCCGTCGAGCTCGCCGCGCCGGATCCGGTCGAGGGTGACCAGCGCCAGCGGGATCTTGATCAGCGAGGCGACCGGGAACATCAGCTGTGGCTCGATCCCGATCTCCTCGCCGGAGGCCAGGTCGCGCACCAGGAACGAGCCGCGCAGGCCACCCTCGTCGAGGTCGGAGCGCAACCGCCGGATCAGCGGATCGGCGTTCACCCGGCCGCCTCCGCCGCCGTCGGGACGCCGAGGCACCGGGCGATCCCGGTCCACACGAGCGTCCGGAGCCGTTCGGCGTCCTCCGCGGCCGTGGCGGTGGCATCGAAACCGCGGGCGAGGCCGGGCAGCTCGCCGATCAGGCGCCACCGCAGCCCCAGTTCCCCGGCCTGCGCGGCGGAGCACAGCAGCAGGTCCGCGGAGCCGAGCACCTCCGCCGCCGCCGAGGTCAGGGCGTCGGCCACCGACACCTGGGCCGGTGGGAGCCCCACCGCGTCACCGCCCCGGGTGACGACGTCCCGAACGTGGGGGACGTCGTCCTCCGGCTGGATCCAGACCCGGCGGCGCGGGCCACCGGAACGGCCGACCCGCAGGGACTCCAGGTACACAGCTCCGCGCCGCAACGCGGTGCCCCCGGCCACGCCCAGCGGCACCGTCCAGACGCCGTCCTCCGCCGGCACGGCGACCAGCGCGGCGCGTACGTCCTGCTCGCGTACCAGTTCGGCCCTTTCGGCGGGCGGCGCTCGACGGAACTCCAGGAACAGTTCGTGTGCCCGCGCCTCGACGTCCAGATCGACGAGCCCGCGGGTGGTGCAGACCTCCGGAACGGCCAGCCGCACCGGCCGGAGCCTCGCCCGTGTCGCGTCCTGCTCCAGCACCTCCGCCAGCCGGACCAGGCGGCGCGCCGAGGGCAGCATCTCCCGGCCGAACGGGGTGAGCCGGGCCCGGCGGGCCGTGCGGTCGAACAGCCGCTCGCCGAGGTGCCTTTCCAGCGCCGCCACCCGGCGGCTGGCGACCGACTGGGGTATCCGTGCCGCCGCGGCACCACGGGTGAAGCTGCCGGTCTCGCTCACCCGCACGAAAGCCCGGCAGCAGCCGATGAGATCCACCCGGCCATCGTATGCCGATACCGCATCGAACCGATCGATTCCGTCTTCGACCGGATCGGCAGAACCGGCCAGACTACGATCATGATCCGACCGACAGAGTCCCCGGCGCGTCTCCGCCGGGCCGCGGCCACGGCGCTGACCTGCCTCCTGCTGCCGGGGTGCGCCGCCCCCACCGCACCCGGAGCGGAAGGCCCCGCCGCTGCACCGCCGACCTCCGCGGCCGCCACCCCGGACGTCTTCGGAGGCCTTGAACGGGAGTTCGACGCCCGGCTGGGCGTGTACGCGGTGGACACCGGCACCGGTCGCGAACTCGCCTTCCACGCCGACGACAGATTCGCCTTCGCCTCCACCGTCAAGGCTCTCGCCGCCGGAGTCACGCTCCAGCGGAACACGCTCGGCGAACTGGAGGAGCGGGTGCGCTTCGGCCCCGGGGACCTGGTGCCGCACTCGCCGGTCAGCGAGCGGCACGTGGACACCGGGATGACCCTGCGGGAGGCGATGGACGCGGCCCTGCGGTACAGCGACAACACCGCGCTGAACCTGCTCCTGCCGGAGATCGGCGGGCCGGACGGACTCACCGCGGCCCTGCGCGGCATCGGCGATGCGACGAGCCGGTCCGACCGGACGGAAACCGAACTCAACGAGACCGCACCGGGCGATCCGCGGGACACCAGCACCCCACGCGCACTGGCGGGCAGTCTGCGCGCGTTCGCCCTCGGCGACACCCTGCCGGAGGACAAGCGAGCGGTGCTCACCGAGTTGCTGCGGACCAACACGACCGGCGAGACGCTCATCGCTGCCGGTGCGCCGGACGGCTGGGTGGTCGGCGACAAATCCGGGGCAGCCGATCACGGGACCCGCAACGACATCGCCGTGCTCTGGCCACCGGACCGCGCGCCGGTGGTAATGGCCGTCATGTCCGACCGGCGGGCCGAGGACGCGGAGTACGAGGACGCGCTCGTCGCCCGCGCCGCGACCGCCGCGCTCACCGCGCTGGCCCCGGGCTGAATCCGGCGTGACTCCGAGGGCGAACCCCGCCGCCCCGAACATCCACATCGGACAGCAGGACGGCTCGGACGGCTGTCGTGGTGGCGCGTTCAGCCCGGTGGCCGCACGCCGGACAGCCGGTCCGCCCCGATCGCCGCCCCGATGCGGCGCAGCAGCGGCACCGGCTCGGCGATACACACGGCGAGATCCGGTTCCAGGTCGGTGAGGGTGTACACACCGAGAATCCCGGCCGCCGCCAGGGATTCCCGGGACAGGTCGCTGCGCCCGGCGACGGCGACGACCGGGACTCCGTGACTACGCGCCACGCGAGCGACCCCGGCCGGTCCCTTGCCACGCAGGGTCTGCTCGTCCAGGGCGCCCTCACCGGTGACCACCAGCGCCGCGCCGGGCACCAGCGTGTGGAAGCCGACGAGCTCCAGCACGGTGTCGATGCCCGGCCGGAAGTGTCCACCGAGAACCGAGAGCAGTGCGTATCCGGCGCCTCCGGCGGCCCCCGCACCGGGCCGGTGCGCGCCCTCGGTACCGAGCGCCGCGGTGACCCGGTCCGCCCACCGGGTGAGCGCGGCATCCAGCAACGCCACCTGCCAGGGCGTCGCGCCCTTCTGCGGTCCGTACACGGCGGCGGCGCCGTCCGCACCGTGCAGCGGGTTGTCGACGTCGCTCGCGACGGTGAGCGTCGCGTCCCGCAACCGGGGGTCCAGGCCGGCCAGGTCGACCCGGTCCAGGTCCGCGAGCGCCGCGCCACCGGGAGGCAGTTCGCCGCCCGCCGAATCGACCAGTCGCGCGCCGAGCGCCCTGAGCAGGCCGGAGCCGCCGTCGGTGCAGGCGCTGCCGCCGAGCCCGACCACCAGATCCCGGCATCCGGCGTCCAGCGCGTGCCGGATCACCTCGCCGGTCCCTGTGCTCCCGGCGGTGAGCGGGGCGGGCCGTCCGCCGGGCAAGCGGGCCAGGCCGGAGACGTCGGCCAGTTCGACGACGGCCCGGGTACCGAGCCGGGCGAAGGCCGTGTCGACCGGCTGCCCCGCGGGCCCGGTCGCCACCACCGGAACCCGGTGGTAACCGGCGGCGACGGCCGCGTCCAGCGTTCCCTCGCCACCGTCGGCGACGGGACATTCGGCGACGTCCAGGTCCTCGCGATGTTCGCGCAGGCCGTACGCCACGGCGGCCGCCACACCGGCCGCGGGCAGGGAACCTTTGAACTTGTCGGGCGCCACGAGCACACGGGGCGGCGTCATCCGTCAACTCCCTGCGGTACGCCGGTGCGGGTCCTTCGCACAGTACGTGCCCGCCCGTGCCCGAAGCTCAGCCGAACAGTGTCAGCGTGCCGAGGGAGACGCCGCCGACGAGCAGGGTGGACAACAGGCCGAGCAGCAGCGCCGGTCCCCCGGCGCGCACCAGCCTGCCGATCCGTACCGCGCAGCCGAGTCCGAACAGCGCACCGGCGAGCAGCAGGGTGCACAGGACCTTCGCCAGATCGAGCACCGCCGTAGGCAGGATCCCGGTGCTGCGGAGCGCGACCATCGCCAGGAAACCCAGCACGAACAGCGGCACCAGCGGCGCCCGTCCGCTCTCCGCCGCGGACGTGCGGCGGCGTTCGTGAATGCTGACGGCCGCCACGATCGGTGCGAGCAGCACGACCCTGCTGAGTTTGATCACCACGGCGATGGCGACCGCGGCCGCGCCGGCCGGGGTGGCCGCGGCGACGACCTGCGCGACCTCGTGCACGCCGAGTCCGGCCCAGCCGCCGACCCGCTCGTCGGTGAGGCCGGCCCAGCCGCCGATCAGCGGGACGGCGGCGATGGCCAGACCGCCGTAGAAGGTGACCAGCGCGACGGCGGTGGCGACGTCGGAATCCTCGCGTTCGACCACCCCTTCCATCGCGGCGATCGCGGAAGCCCCGCAGATGGAGAAACCGGTCGCGACGAGCAGCCCGAGACCGCGTGGCACACCGATCAGCCTGCCGAGCGCGACGGTGCCGAGGAAGCCGATCCCCACTGTGAGCAGCACTGCCAGCAGGATTCCCGGCCCGATTTCCAGTACGGCGGGCACGGCCAGTTGCAGCCCCAGCAGGACCACGCCCACCCGCAGGAGCCGCTTGGTGACCGTGCCGATCGCCGTCCGCGCGGTCTCCGGCAACGCGGGCGAGGAACCGGCCGCGACACCGAGCAGCACGGCCGCGGTGAGCGCGCTGACCATCGGCACCACCGAGCCGACCAGGTAGGCGAGCGCGACCCCGGTACCGGTGATGGCTACCGCGGTGAACAGCGGGCGCACCCGCCGGGGATGCGCTGTGGTGTGCATACGGCGAGTCTGGTTCGGCCAGCCGGCCGCCGGTAGCCGGGAAACCGCGCGGTGGTCATAGCCTATGGCTATGAGTCACTCCCGGGGGCGTTCCCGGAGATCGCCGCGGGCCGTGCGCCCTCAGGTCCAGGTGACGACCGTCCGGTCGTCGGTGAAGCCGATCAGGCAGGACACGTTGGTGCGATTGCCCTCGGTCGCGTCGACGGCGTGCACGTGGGCGCCGTTGAATACGTAGACATCACCCTGGCGGATGTCCAGGCGGATCTCGTCGAAACCGGCGAGAACGTCCGCCGGGTAACCGAATCCGGTGTCGCGCAGCCCCAGTTCGTCCCGGCTCGGGTCGTCAGGGCGGATGTTCCAGATCACCAGGCGCCCACCCTGCTCGTGCTCCACGCACATGTTCACCGCACACACCTCGTGCTCCAGCGTCCGCTGGATCTCGAACCCGGCCTGCCGCGGATCCTTGCACTGGGCGGCGTCGTCGTGCGGGGCGAGGGAGAACGCGCCCGCACCGGTCCAGGCCCGGATCAGCGCGGGGCCGGCCGAGGTGCCGTGCATCCGCGCGACCCGCAGGGTGGCACCGTGCCGGGCGAGCGCCGTGGACACACCGTCCCGGAAGGACGCCCAGGGCGAGTCGGGCACATCCAGCACGTTCTCGACGTCAACCCGCACCGCCTCGCTCTCCGCGAGGTAGGTCTCGACCGACTTGTTCCAGTGGTACGAGCCGACGTAGTGCGAGGGCTCGCCGGGACGGTGCCTCCGGGCGGGACTGGCCCAGAACCGATCGGTGATCGCCCGCTGCGCTTTCGCCGGGATCACCCCGCGGAAGATCACGCCGAGTCTCCTGCCGCGAAGGACGTCCAGCACGAGTTCGGGATCGAACTCGGTCCGTTCCTCGAAGCGGAAGTACCCGGCGTCACCGCGGTACCCACTCAGTGGCTGCGTCTCCTGGCGCGTGCTGGCTTTCTGGTTCATGGTGCGAATCGTTCCCATCAATCCGTCGGGCTGCGGTCACTGCCGCCGGGTCACGAAGGTGTCCTCGACGACGTAGCCGTCGAGACCGTGCTGCTCGCCGTACTCGATCAGGTCACTGGTCCGGTTGATGAAGCCGCGACCGGAGAAATTGAGGGAGGTGTTGCACAGCACGCTGAATCCGGTGCGGTCGCCGAAGGCGGTGAGCAGGGCGGCGAGGGCGGGGTTCTGTTCGCGGGTCACCGTCTGCACGCGGGCGGTACCGTCCACATGGGTCACCGCCGCCAGCTCGCCGGAGCGGACCTGGCTGAAGTACAGCATGTACGGATCCGGGATCGTCCCCTCGAACCAGCGGGCGGCCTCGGACTCCAGGCTGATCGGTGCGATGGGCCGGTATCCCTCTCGCTGCTTGATCGCGTTCAGCCGCCTGGTGGTCTCCTCGGTGAACGGTGCCGCCAGGATCGACCGGTTGCCCAGCGCGCGCGGACCCATCTCCCAGCGGCCGCGGGCCCAGCCGATGATGTTGCCCTCGGCCAGGAACGCGGCCACCTCCGCCGGATCCAGTGGCCGGCTGTGGAAGAACGCCGCGTCGAACACCGTGTCCTGGACGAAGCCGTCCCCCGCGTAGACATCCCAGGACACCTCGGCCGAACCGGTGTAGAACAGTTGCGCGTCGATCGCGGTTCCCAGCGCGGACCCGCTGTCGTTCGGGCACGGCGGCACGAACACCTCGGGGAACAGGCCGCACTCACGCCAGCGGCGGTTCCACTCGCAGTTGAGTCCGCAGCCGCCCGAGATGAGCAGTGGCAGGCCTTCGGTCAGCGTCTCCGCCGCGTAGTCGTGGAACCGTTCGAAGATGGCGTCGGACATCCGCGCGGCCAGGTTCTTGTACTCCTGCGATTCCACCCCGATGTCGTGGAACGGCGACCAGCGCAGTTCGTCCTTGCCGAGGTTGAGAATGATGCCGTCCTGCTCCAGGACGAACTCGATCAGCTCGCGTTCCTGCCGGTTCGCCGGGCCCGGCTCGGCGAAACCGGTCAGCGCCATCTGCTTGCCCGCGTCCTGCAGCCGGAGAAGTCCCTTGTTCGCGGGGAATCCCGGGTCCGCGAGCGCGAACAGGTAGGCGTACTTGTTGCCGGGGTCGGCCATCACCTGGCGCAGGTGGGTCACCTCACCGCGCTCGTCCACGCGGTAGAAGGAACCGATGTTGCCCTCCCAGACCAAGCAGTACCGCGCTTGCCCGGGCGGCAGCGGGGCCAGTCCGTGCGCGGTCATGATGTGCGAGCGCTCGTGACTGGAGGAGAACATCCGGACCGGACGGCCGAAGAAGGTTCCCGCGCGGTCGGTGACCGAGCCGGGCCCGACACCGAAGTAGCCGGTACGCGAGGGCGGTTCCACCGAGAAGGCGCCCTTCACCCAGCCGCCGACGGCGACCACGTCCGGCAGCCGGTCCAGTCGTTCGGCGGCGTTGGACAGCACCTCGGCGGTGAGCGTGTCGTAACGCGGGAAGGAGTCCTTCTCGGCCTCCATGGAGAACAGCAGCCTGCCGTCCTCGATCGCCACGACCGCGCCGTCGTGCCCCTCCTTGAATCCCAGGATCAGCACGAAATCATCCCTTTCATGGTGTGCCGCCGTAGCGGGCCCGTGGATCGCCGAGTGTCGTGACCCCGCCCGTGTCCACCCGCCCGGCGCGCACGTCGGCCTCCGCGCGGGTGATGATCGCCTCGAGCGCGGTTCGCCAGTGCCCGGCGAGTACGCGCACTGCCTCACCGTCGAGTACTCCGTCCAGCCAGCCCCAGATCGCGGTCAGCTCGGAGTGCCCGGGATGGTCGGCGATGTACACAGTGGACTCCAGTACGTGCGAGACGCGCATCCCCGGATCCGTTCCGCCGCCCATGACCGTGGACATCTCCCCGGTGGGCGCCCAGTCCCCGGTGTCGTCGCCGACGGTGAACCGGCCGAGGTAGTTAAACTTCACCCGCGGCGGTTCGGCCGCCGCCAGCGTGCCGGCCGTGCCGGGGTTGAGATAGCGCAGCATCCCGTACCCGAGCCCGCTGTCAGGCAGTGCGCGCAACTGGTCGCGGACCCGGCCGACGGCCGCGCCGAGGCCGGGTCCCGCGGCACGGACCTCGTCCCAGTCGAGCGCGCCCGGGTCGAACCAGGCCGGGAACACGTTCACCAACCAGCCCACCGTCGCCGAGCAGTCCACGCCCTCGGCGATCGCGTCGCGACCGTGGCCCTGCAGATCCACCAGCAACCCGCTGCCACCCTCTCCGCGCCAGTGCGCGAAGGCCAGCGCCAGCGCCGTGTAGAGCGCGTCGTGGGCACCCGCCTTGAACGCGGTGGGCACGCTGCTCAGCAGTGACCGGACCCGATCGTCGCCGAGGCGCAGCACCAGTCCGTCACCGGCCGCCACGGTGTCCCGGTCCGGGTCCAGCGGGCGGCTGCCGAACGGTGGGTTCGGCCGCCGCACGATCTCCGTCCACAGTGGAAGTTCCTGTGTCCGGAGTGGACTGACGGCCTGTGCGGCGAGTTCCCGCGCCCAGCCGGCGAACGAGGTGGCCACGGGTGGCAGGGCAGGCGTCACACCGGTGTGGACCGCATCCCAGGCGGTGCCGAGTTCGCGCAGCAGCACCCGCCAGGACACCGCGTCCATCACCACATGGTGCGCCATCAGCAGCAGCCTGCCCGGACGGTCCGCGCCCGCGTCGAACCACACCGCCCGCACCATCACCCCGGCCCAGGGGTCGAGGCCGCGCTGCGCCGCGGCGAACTCCGCCTCCAGCAGTTCACCTGGCACCGGAACGTCGCCGGGAGCGACCGTGGTGTCCGCCGCGCGCACGTCCACCCGGCGCAGCAGGTCGGCGGCCCGGACGGAGCCCCGCGGGCCGACCTCCAGTGTCCAGTCCGCGCCGGTGTCCCCACCGCGGCGCAGCGCGGACCGCAGCACGCCGTGCCGGTCGAGCATCAGATCGAGGGCCGTGAGGAGTTCGTCCACGCGCATGCCCGCCGGGACACGGACGAGCATCGCGAGGTTGTACTCGTCGATGGGGCCGCCCAGCTCGGCCAGGCGCGCGATGATCGGCGTGGCCGGTATCGCCCCCTCCGCCGCGCCGGAATCCGCCGCGGGTCTCGACTCCCCCGGAATCTCCGCGGGCACCGGGCGCGCGACGGCGGCCAGCCCCCGGACGCTCTGCTGGGCGAGGACGTCGCGCGGCGTGATCGACAGACCCGCCGCCCACGCCCTGCTGACGAGCTGGATGGACACGATGCTGTCGCCGCCGAGATCGAAGAAGCTGTCCTCGACGCCGACCGAGGGCAGGCCGAGCACGTCGGCGACGGCACGGGTGAGGGTGACCTCCGCCGGGGTCCGGGCGGCCCCGCCGGTGGTGACCGATCCGAAGTCGGGTGCGGGCAGCGCGTCACGGTCCAGCTTTCCGTTGACCGTCAACGGAAGCCGCTCCAGCACCACCACCGCGGCCGGGACCATGTGCGCGGGCAGCGCCCGGCCCGCGTGCTCGCGCAGTGCGGCGGGCGACGGCGGCGCGGACGCCGTGGCGGGCACCACGTAACCGATCAGCCGCCGGACGCCCGCGCGGTCCTCCCGGACCACCACCTCGGCCCGGTCCACGGCGGGGTGCGCGGCGAGCGCGGCACCGACCTCGCCGGGCTCGATCCGGAAACCGCGGATCTTGACCTGGTCGTCGGCCCGGCCGCCGTATTCCAGGGTGCCGTCGCTGCGCCACCGGGCCACGTCGCCACTGCGGTACATGCGGGTTCCGGCCGCGCCGAAGGGATCCGGGAGGAAGCGTCCCGCGGTCAGTGCCGGGCGGGCGAGGTATCCGCGGGCCAGTCCGGCACCCGCCACGTAGACCTCGCCGCGCACCCCGGGCGGGACCGGCCGCATCCGCTCGTCGAGCACGTACACCCGCAGGTCCGCGATCGCCTCGCCGATGGGACTGGCGGTCTCCTCGGCGCACATCCCGGCATCGAGCGTCTGCCGGGTGACGTGCACCGTGGTCTCGGTGATGCCGTACATGTTGACCAGGACGGGCCCGTTCCCACCGTGGCGGGCGTACCACTCGCGCAATCGGGGCGGGTGCAGGCGCTCGCCGCCGAACACGACGTACCGCAGCGCGTCCTCGCCGGCTGGTGCCTCCGCCTCGGCACGGGCGAACTGGTCGAACGCCGAGGGGGTCTGGCTCAGTACGGTCACCCGCCGCTCGCGCACCAGCGCCGCGAACTCTGCCGGTGAGCGGGTGATCTCGCGGGGCACCACGACGAGCGTGCCGCCGTGCAGCAGCGCACCCCACATCTCCCACACCGAGAAGTCGAAGGCGTACGAGTGGAACATCGTCCACACGTCCGTGTCGCCGAACCCGAACAGCGGCGCGGTCGACTGGAACAGGCGGGTGACGTTCCGGTGCGTCACCACGACGCCCTTCGGTGTCCCGGTCGATCCGGAGGTGTAGATGACGTAGGCGGCGTTGCCCGGCACGGGCCCGCGAGGGCGCACGTTCGCGGGTACCGCCGCGGCGCGGCCGTCGAGTGCGGCGGCGACCGCGGGGTCGTCGAGGCGGACGTGCTCGGACGCGGCCGGTCCGTCGAGACCGTCCGGCAGCGGGCCCGCCGAGATCAGCACCCTCGGGCGGGCGTCCTGGGTGAGCAGGGCGATACGTTCCGCCGGGTAGTCCGGATCGATCGGCAGGTACGCCCCGCCCGCCTTCAGCACCGCGAGGACGGCGACCACCAGGTCGAGGGAGCGGGGCAGCAGCAGGGCCACCGGCGATTCGGTGCGCACGCCCCGTTCCGTGAGCAGCCCGGCCAGTCGGTCGGCGCGCGCGTCGAGGTCACCGTAGGTCAGCGACGCGCCCTCGCAGACGACGGCGACCGCGTCCGGTGCGGCGGCGGCGCGTGCCTCGAACAGCCCGGGCAGCGTGGCGGTCCGCGTGCCCGCGGTGCCGGGTTCGGGGTGCGGGCCGCCGAGCAGCCGGCGCCGTTCCCGGTCGTCCATCAGGTCCGCGCGGCCGATCGGCTGCTCGGGATCGGCCGTCCAGGTCTCGAGCAGCCGCCGGAACCTGTCCATCAACGACAGCACCGAGTCACCGTCGAAGAGGTCGGTGCTGTAGTTGACCACCGCGGCCAGTCCGCCGGCGGCTCCCGGGGTTTCGGCGAACTCGATCGACAGGTCCAGTTTCGCCGTCGCGCGGCCGACCGGTTCCGGTTCGATCCGCAGGCCCGGCAGATCAAACTCCGGCCGTGTCGTGTTCTGCAGGGTCAGCATCACCTGGAACAGCGGGTGGTGTGCCTGCGAGCGCCGCGGGTTGAGCGTGTCGACGAGCTGCTCGAACGGGACGTCCTGGTTGTCGTACGCGGCGAGGACGGTCTCCCGCACGCGGCTCAGCAGTTCCCGGAAGGTCGGGTCGCCGGAGGTGTCGGTGCGCAGCACCAGGGTGTTCAGGAAGCAGCCGACCAGTTCGGTGAGGGCGTCGTCGGTACGGCCGGCGATCGGGCTGCCGATCGGGATGTCCGTGCCGGCTCCCATCCGGTGCAGCAGCGCGGCGAGGGCGGCCTGCAGCACCATGAAGGTCGTGGTCCCGCTCCGGCGGCCCAGTTCGGCGACCGCCCTGGCAAGGGCCGGTGGCCAGTCGACGGTGACGACGTCACCCCGGTGACTGCTCACGGCGGGCCGTGACCGGTCCGCGGGCAGCGCGATCTCGTCCGGCAGCCCGGCCAGTGCCCCGCGCCAGTACGCGAGTTGCCCGGCCAGCACGCTGCCCGGATCGTCCTCGGCACCGAGCCGCTCACGTAGCCACAGCGTGTAGTCGGCGTACTGGACGGGCAGCGGAGACCAGTCCGGGGGCGCGTCCTGACACCGTGCCGCGTAGGCCTGCGCCAGATCGCGGAAGAAGGGCGCGGTCGACCAGCCGTCACCCGCGATGTGGTGCCAGGCGCCGAACAGCACGTGGGTCTGCGGGCCGAGGACGAACAGGCTCGTCCGCAGCGGGGTCTCACCGCTCAGATCGAAGACGTGCGCGGCGGCCGCGTCCAGCCCGCCGCGCAACTCGGCCTCGGTGGTGCCGACGACGTGCAACTCCGGATCGGCCGTCTCCAGCACCACCTGGGCGGGAACACCGCCGGTGTGCGGGAACACCGTGCGCAGACTCTCGTGCCTGCGCACCACGTCACCGAGCGCGGCACGCAGCGCGGGCAGATCGAGCGCGCCGGTCAGCCGCAGACTCCAGGACATGTTGTAGGCGGGGCCCACACCGTCGAGCAGTTGCAGGTACCAGAGCCGCCGCTGCGCGGGTGAGAGCGGCAGGACCGGGGGCCGGGTGCGGGGACGCAGCGGTGTTCTCGCATCGCCGGCGCCCGCGCACAGGCGGGCGAGTTCGGCGACAGTGGGCGCCTCGAACATGTCGCGCACCCGCAGTTCCACGCCGAGCACCGCCCGCGCCCTGCTGACCAGCCGGGTGGCCAGCAGGGAGTGGCCGCCGAGGTCGAAGAACCCGTCGTCGATGCCGATCTCCGCGAGGCCCAGCACCTCGGCGAACAGTCCGGCCAGGATCTCCTCGCGGGGCGTGCGCGGCACCCGTCCGCTTTTCCCGCCGGGGAGATCCGGCGCGGGCAGGGCTCTGCGGTCCAGCTTTCCGTTGGGGTTGAGCGGAAACTCGTCGAGCACGACGATCGCCTCGGGCACCATGTGGCTGGGCAGCCGGTCGCGCAGATGCGCCAGCACGGTCTCGCCGAGCGCGCCGGCAGTCAGGGAGACGGCCGGGTGGGAGGCGTGGGCGGACAGTGGCCGGTCCTCGGACTCGGTGGTGACCAGCAGGTCGACCGGGTGGTGGGTCCCGGCCGGTTCGGCGGGCAGGAGGACGGCGTCGAACAGTTCACCGGAGCCGGTGGACGACCAGGTCGTGCCGACCCAGAAGCCGAGCCGGTCCCCAGCGGTGTGCACGGTCTCCGGGTCCACGGCGGTGCCGTACTCGCGCAGGGCAGCGGTCACCGCGCTGCGCGATCGGCCGTCGCGCAGGGCGCGGGCGGCGGCGGTCTCCCCCGCCAGGCGCCGGTTGGGGATGCCGGTGATCCGCAGTCCGTCCGCGCCGGACTCACGCAGCAGCCCGGGCAGGTCCGCGAGGGTGCCGATCCGTCCGCCCCATTCGACCCGGGGCAGATCCCGGACCGACCGCATGGCCCCGGCGGCCTTCTTGTGCAGCACGACGTCGTAGCGGTGCCGGGTCAGCTCGTTGTGGTGGGCGCCCCGTTGCAATCGGATGTCGACGCCGCCGATGTCCTCGATCCGCTCGCCCAGTGCGGTGAAGAACTCCGGTGCGAGCAGGAGTTCCTTGTCCAGCAGCACATCCTGTTCGACGGCGCGGCGGAGTACCTCGGTCTCTGCCGACTCCTCCGCCCTCGCGAGACGCACCGCCGTGTGGAACGACCGCCGGGTGCGCAGGTTGCGCAGGTCGCCCGCGAACATCGCGCCGCCGGGGACGAGCAGCGCCATGGCCCGCTCGATGACGGTGGCCAGGTAGCCGTGGTCCGGGAAGTACTGGGCCACCGAGTTCAGCACGACCGTGTCGAAGAACCCGGTCGGCAGCCCGTCGAGCTGGTCGGCGGCGAGGGTCCGCAGTTCCACCGTGGCCCGCGGTCCCGGCAGCCGGTCCACCTGTTCGCGGAGTCCCTCGATGATCGGCGCGGAGAAGTCGATCCCCCAGTACTGCTCGCACTCCGGGACGAGTTTCGCCAGCAGCAGTCCTCGTCCGACGCCGATCTCCAGGACCCGGCGGGGACGCAGCTCCCGGATCCGGTCGATCCGCGCGGACCGCCACTCGTGCATCTCGGCGAGCGGGATGGGCGCACGCTCGTAGCTGGAGTCCCAGCCGGTGAAGTCCTCGCCCAGTTCGTGCCGGAACGTCCCGGAGACCGCGTCGTAGATGGTGCGCCATTCCTCGACCTGTGCGTCGGCCTGGTCCCCGCCCGCGCGGCGGTCACCGGAGGGCACGACGTAACCGATCAGCCGCCGGTCCCCCGGCGCCGTCTCCCGGACACCGACCGCCGCCTGCGCCACCGCCGGGTGCGCGCCGAGCACGGCCTCGACCTCGCCCGGCTCGACCCGGAAACCCCGGACCTTCACCTGGTCGTCCTCGCGGCTGGCGAAGCGCAGCCGTCCCCGTTCGTCCCAGCGAGCGAGGTCGCCGGTCCGGTACAGCCGCCCGCCGTCGAACGGGTTCGCCACCCAGGTACGCGCGGTCTGCTCCGGCCGGCGCAGGTAGCCCCGGCCGAGTGCCTCGCCCGCGAGGTAGACCTCCCCGGTGACGCCGATGGCGACCGGGCGCAGATCCGGCCCCAGCACATAGGCCCGGCAATTCTGCGTCGGCACGCCGATCGGGATCGGCCCGGCCGGCTCGCCGTCCGGATCGTAGGTGTGACAGCAGGACAGCCCGCTCACCTCGGTCGGGCCGTAGCCGTTGACGATCCGCAGTTGCGGCTGGCGTTCGGCGAGCGCCGCGCACAACGCCGGGGAGAGCACGTCGCCGCCCGGGACGACCTGCCGCATTCCCTTGAACGCGTCCGGATCGGCGTCGACGATCTCGTGGAACAGGCCGGTGGGAAGGTACGCGGTGGTGACCCCGTGTTCCCGGCAGAACGCGCCCAGTTCGGCCACCGAGGGGATGCCCGGCGGGAACGCCGCCACCCGGGCGCCGTTGAGCAGTCCGGTCCACAGTTCCGTCGTGCAGATGTCGAACGACGGTGAGGCGAGGTTCAGCACGACGTCCTCGGTGGCGACGTCGACGAAGTTCGGTGACCACGCCAGCCGGACGATCGCCTGGTGCTCGATCACCGCCCCCTTCGGCACTCCACTGGAACCGGAGGTGTAGAGCACGCAGGCCGCGTGCCGGGGTCCGAGCGGGAGGCCCGGCCTGTCCGTGGTGCCGCCGGTGTCCCCCGGTGAATCCAGCGGCACCGTCCGCGCGGCCCCGGCCGGCAGCCGGTCCACCAGGTGCGGCTGGACGAGCACCAACGCGGCCGCGGTGTCGGCGAGCATGAGTTCCAGCCGCGCCACCGGGTACGAGGGGTCGAGCGGCACGTAGGCGCCACCTGCCTTGAGCACAGCCAGCGCCGCGACGGCGAACTGCAGGCCACGCTCGGCGAACAGCCCGACCGGCTCGTCCGGCCGGACACCGAGGCCGATCAGCCGGTGGGCCAGCCGGTTGGCACGTTCGTCGAGTTCCCGGTACGTCAGCGCGTATCCGTCCGCGGCGAGTGCCGTGGCGTCGCCGCGCGCGTCGGCGGTCGCCTCGAACAGGTCGACGATGGTGTCCGCAGGCAGGGTTCGGCCGGTGTCGTTCCAGACGGTCAGCACGGTGTGCCGGTCGGATTCGGGCAACCGGTCGACCGCGGAGACCGGACTGTGCGGATCCGCGACGACGGTCTCGAAGAACCGTCGCAGCCGGGCGGCCACGGCCTCCACCGCCTGCCGGTCGAACAGGTCCGGCCGGTGGTCGATCCGCAGCGACAGCTCCTCGCCCGGCGTCACCAGCAGCGACAGCGGATAGTGCGCGCCGTCCCGGCCGGTGATGCCTCGTACCGTCACCCCGGCGGTCGGACTCGCCCACAGGGAGGTCTCGGTCGGATAGTTCTCCAGCACCGCGGCGGTGTCGAACAGTTCCCGCATCCCGGTGGCCTGCTGGATGTCGCTCAGGCCGGAGTACTGGTGCACGAGAAGCTCGGACAGTTCCCGCTGTGTCCTCGCCAGCATCCGGCTCAGCGGCTCGGCGGGGTCGAACCGGATCCGCGCGGGCACCGTGTTGGCCAGCAGGCCCACGATGGTGCCGACGCCGGCGACCTCCGGCGGACGACCGGAGACGGTCATGCCCACGGTCACGTCGCGGCGTCCGGTGAGAGACCCGATGAGTACGCCCCAGGCTCCCTGGACCAGGGTGTTCAGCCGGAGGTCCTGGCTCGCGCAGAGGTCGTCGAGGGCGGCGGTGAGTTCACGCGGGAGGGACAGTTCGATCGACGCGGTAGGCCCCCCTGCCCGTCCCAGTTCCGGTGGTGCGACGAGGGTGGGCCCGTCCAGTCCGGCCAGTGCCCGCCGCCAGCCTTCGCGGGCCGCTTCCGGGTCCTGCCTGGTGAGCCAGGCGAGGTAGTCGCGATAGCGGGCAGCGGGCGGCAGCAGCGACTCGTCGCAGCCGTTGTCGTAGAGGGCGAACAGTTCGCGGAAGAGCATGTGCCCGGACCAGCCGTCGATCAGGATGTGGTGACTGGTCAGCACCAGTCTGCAGCGGCCGGGGCCGAGGCGGGCCAGGGTGAACCGGATCAGCGGCGGGCGGGTCATGTCGAACCCTTGCGCCGCGTCGGCTGCCATCAGCTCCGTCAGCGCCGCGGCCTGCTCGGACCCGGCGAGTGCCGTCAGATCGATCTCGGTCCACGGCAGCCGTGCCGACCGCGGGATCACCGCGACCGGCTCACCCGACTTCCGCTCCAGGAACGCGGCCCGCAGGTTCGGATGGCGGCGCGGCAGCGCCTCGGCCGCGCGCCGCAGCCTGGCCGCGTCCAGTTCGCCGTCGAGGTCCACGCCGAGCTGGATGTAGTAGACGTCGGTGCCGTCCTGGTCGTAGCGGGCGTGGAAGAGCAGGCCCTCCTGCAACGGGGACAGGGGCAGGACGTCGTCGATGCCGGGTCTGGTCACTGTCGCTCCTCATAGGCGCCGAGCAGGCCGGCGAACTCGTCGATCTCGAACTGGCTCACCGAGACCAGTGCCTCGTCCACCGTGGTGTCCTCCTCGAGCGGTGCCACGGGCGCGTCCGTGGCCGCCTCGGCCAGTGCGGCCACGGTCCGGCGCGCGAAGACGTCCCGCACGGTGAGCACCAGGCCCTCATCTCGTGCCCTGCCGACCAGTTCGATCAGCAGGATGCTGTCGCCGCCGATCGCGAAGAAGTCGTCGTCCGGGCCGGCCGAGTCCACCCCGGTGACGTCGGCGAACAACCGGCAGAGCACCCGTTCCCGTTCCGTGCGTGGTTCCCGGCCGGACCGTGGCGCGAACTCCGGGGCGGGCAGGGCGGCACGGTCGAGCTTGCCGTTGGCGCTCAACGGGAGGGCGTCCAGCACGACGAATGCCGAGGGCACCAGGTAACCGGGCAGGTGCCTCGCCAGGTCTGCCCGCAGGACAGCCGGATCGGGTGCCGTCCCGCCGGGCACCGGCACCAGGTAGCCGACCAGCATCGGCGCCCCGGCCGGGCCGGTGGCGACGTTCGCGGCGCTCCTGCCGACGGCGGGGTGGCCGACGAGGGCGTTCTCCACCTCGCCGAGTTCGATCCGGTTGCCGCGGATCTTGACCTGGTCGTCGATGCGGCCCAGGTACTCCAGTTCGCCCAGGGCGTTCCGCCGCGCCAGGTCGCCGGTCCGGTACATCCGGCCGCCGGTCCGGAAGGGGTCGGCCACGAAGCTGCGCGCGGTGAGCCCCGACCGCCGGTGGTAGCCGGTCGCGAGCTGGCCGCCCGCCAGGTAGAGCTCGCCGGTGACCCCGTCCGGCACCGGGCGCAGCGCGTGGTCGAGCACGTGGGTCCGGGTGTTGTGCACGGGACGTCCGATGGGGACGCCCTCGGCACCGGGATCGCAGGGCCACCAGGTGACGTCGATCGCCGCCTCGGTGGGCCCGTAGAGGTTGTGCAGGGGCACGTCGGAGAGCTCGTACCAGCGTCGGACGGTCGCGGCGGACAGCGCCTCCCCGCTGCACAGGACCCGGCGCAGCCCGGTGCGGCCCGCCGCCGGGGACGCTGCGAGGAAGACGTCCAACATGGACGGTACGAAGTGGACGGTGGTGACCTGCTCGTCCCGGATCAGCGTCGCCAGGTACTCGGGGTCGCGGTGCCCGCCGGGACGGGCGATCACCATGGCCGCTCCGGTGAGCATGGGCCAGAACAGTTCCCAGATCGACACGTCGAACGCGGCCGAGGTCTTGTGCAGGACCCGGTCCCGCGCGGTCAGCTCGAAGGCCTTCCGCATCCAGTGCAGGTGCCCGGTGATCGCGGCGTGCGAGACGGTGACGCCCTTGGGCCGCCCGGTCGATCCCGAGGTGTAGATCAGGTAGGCGGGCGCTCCCGGTGGTACGGCGGCCGGAGGGACCGAGCGGGCGGCGTGGTCCGCACCGGCGTGCACCGGAACCACCGTTTCGGGGAGCGAGCCGTCGTGCCCGCCGTCGGTCACCACGACGGCGGCACCACTGTCGGCGAGCAGGAAATCCCTGCGCGCGGCCGGATGGTCCGGGTCCATCGGCACGTACACCCCGCCCGCGTGCACTACCGCCAGCGCCGCCACCACCGACTCGGCCGATCTCGGCAGCAGCACCGCCACCGGTGTCCCCGCCCGCACGCCGAGCTCGGTCAGCCGTCCGGCCAGGCCGCGTACCCGGGCGTCCAGTTCCGCGTATGACCACGAGATTCCCCCGGCCACCACCGCCGTCGCCCCGGGCATCCGGGCCGCGGTGGCGGCGAACAACTCCGGCAGCGTGCCGGCCGGCACGGCGACCTCGGCTCCCTCGTCCTCGCGCGCGACGCGGGCACGCTCGGTGGCGTCGAGGACCGGCACGTCCAGGAGTCTGCGGCCGGGCGTCTCGGTGACGCGGGCGGCCAGCAGCACGAGACGGCGGGCGAACGCGGCGACGGTGCTCTCGTCGAACAGGTCCGTGTCGTACTCGATCAGGCCGGCGAGGCCGCCGTCCGGTTCCTGCCGGAAGTGGATGTTCAGGTCGAACTGGGTGGCCTCGCGGGGCAGCGGGAACTCGCGTGAGTCCAGGCCGTCCGGCGCGAACCGCTGTGCCGGCGCGTTCTGCAGGACCAGCATCACCTCGACCAGCGGTGCCCTGCTGGTGTCGCGTTCCGGGGCGAGGGTCTCCACGAGTTTGCCGAACGGCACCCCCTGGTGCGCGTACGCGGCCAGCACGGTCTCCCGTACCTGGGCGAGCAGTTCGCCGAAGCCGTGCGACTCGTCGATCCGGGAACGCAGCACGAGCGTGTCGGTGAAGAACCCGACCAGACCCTCCAGTTCGGTCCGTTCCCGGCCGGAGGTGGCGGTGCCGATGACGATGTCCCGGCGTCCGGTGTGCCGGGCCAGCAGCAACTGGGTGAGCGCGGTCAGGGTGATGAACAGCGTCGCGCCGTGCTCGCGGCCCAGGGCCGACAGGGTGGAGGTCAGCTCCGCCGGGATGTCGAGGGTGTGCTGCGCCCCGGACGAGCCGCGTACGGCGGGACGCGGGCGGTCGAGGGGAAGTTCGAGCGGTGTGATCCCGTCGAGGTGCTCGCGCCAGTACGCGAGATCCGCCGCTGTCTCGTCGGCCGGTACGCCCGGCTCCCACAGATCCCGTTGCCACAGGGTGTAGTCGGTGTAGCGCAACGCCGGTTCCGGAAGCAGCGCGGGCCGCCCCGCGACGGCCGCTTCGTACAGCGCTGTCAGCTCCCCGGCGATGATCCCGAGCGACCAGCCGTCCGCGACGATGTGGTGCACCGACAGCACGAGCACCTGTTCGGCGCCGGACAGGCGCACCAGCAGGACCCGCAGCAGCGGCCCGGTCCGCAGGTCGAACGCGGTCGCCGATTCCTCGCGCAGCAGCCGGTCCAGCTCGGCGGACTGCGTCTTACTGTCTGATGTGGACAGATCGATCTCGTGGACCGGGACCTCGGCAGGCGGGTGCACCACCTGCACTCCGCGTCCGGCCAACCGGGCGAAGGTGGTGCGCAGAGATTCGTGCCTGGCGGCCACGCCGGTCACCGCCGCCCGCAGGGCGCCGGTGTCGAGCGGACCGGACAGCCGCCAGCCGACGCCGAGGTTGTACTCCACGCCGCCCGGCCGGAACTCGTCCAGGAACCACAGCCGCTGCTGCGCGAGGGACAGCGGCGGGGCGCCGTCGTGCACACGGGCGACGAGGTCGCCGCGTGCGGGCAGTGCCGCGGTCGAGCCGGGTAGCGCGGCAGCGAGCGCCGCCACGGTCGGGTGCTCGAACAGGGCGCGCGGGGAGATCCGCGCTCCCGTCTCCGAACGGATCCGGGACACCACCCGCATGCTGTGGATGGAATCCCCGCCCAGCGCGAAAAAATCGTCCCGCACACCGATCTCCGGGATGCCCAGCACCTCCGACCAGATGGCGCACAGCAGCCGCTCACCCTCGTCACGCGGCGCCAGGAACACCGTGCCCGTTTCGGATCCGGGAACGGGCAGTGCGGACCGATCGAGTTTTCCGTTGGCGTTCAAGGGAAGCGCGTCCAGCCGGACGAAGTCCGCGGGCAGCATGTAGACGGGCAGGTACTCGGCGAGGTGCGCTCGCAGCAGCTCGGGCTCCGGCATCTCGCCGCGCGGCACCACGTAGCCGACCAGCCGCGGTGAGCCGGACGCCGCCGGCGTGGCGACCACCGCGGACGCCGCCACCGACCGATGCCGGGCGAGGGTGCGCTCGATCTCGCCGGGTTCGACGCGGTTACCGCGGATCTGCACCTGGTCGTCGGTCCGTCCGAGGAACTCCAGTTCGCCCTCGGCGTCGCGGCGGACCAGGTCGCCGGTGCGGTACATCCGTTCGCCCGGCCGGAACGGGTCGGCGACGAACCGGGTCGCCGTCAGCGACGGCCGGGCGTGGTACCCGTTCGCGAGCTGCCCGCCCGCGACGTACAGCTCACCGGCGACCCCGGCGGGCACCGGGCAGAGCGCGTGGTCCAGGACCATGGTCCTGGTGTCCCACACCGGCCTTCCGATCGGCACCGTGCCGGCACCCGGCCTGCACGGCCACACGGTGACGGTGATGGCGGTCTCGGTGGGCCCGTAACCGTTGTACAGCGGCACATCGAGCGTGTCGTACCAGCGTTCGACGGCCTCGGGGGTGAGCGCCTCACCCCCGCAGATCACCCGCCGCAGGGCGGTGCAGCCTGACGCGAGGGGCGTGTCGAGGAAGGCGTCGAGCATCGAGGGCACGAAGTGCGCCGTCGTCACCGCGCGGTCGCGGATCAGCGCGGCAAGGTACTCCGGGTCGCGGTGACCGCCCGCGCGGGCGAGCACCACCGACGCGCCCGTCGTCAGTGGCCAGAACAGTTCCCACACCGACACGTCGAAACCGGCGGGTGTCTTGTGCAGTACGCGATCGTCGGCGGCGAGCGGGAATTCGCCCCGCCACCAGCGCAGGTGCCTGCAGACGGCGGCGTGCGGGACCACCACCCCCTTCGGCCTGCCGGTGGAACCCGAGGTGTAGATCAGGTAGGCGCCGGAGCCCGGCGGGATCGTCGCCGGAAGCGGAGCGGGGACGACGCCCGTCCCGTCCGGCCCGGCGTCCACCGCGACCACTTCCGGCGGCAGCAGGGCCCGCGACTCCGCGCCCACGACCGCCACGGCCGCGCCGGAGTCGGCGAGGACGAACCCGATCCGGTCGGCCGGATACTCCGGATCGACCGGCACGTACATGCCGCCCGCTCGCACCGTCGCCAGCACGGCGACGACCAGGTCCACCGACCGGGGCAGCATGATCGCGACCGGTGTTCCCACGCCCACACCGAGACCGGCCAGCCTCCCGGCCAGTTCCCCGGCCCGGGCGTCCAGTTCGGCGTAGGACAGCGACACCTCGCCGGAGAGCACGGCGAGCGCGTCCGGGGTGCGGGCCGCCTGGGCGGCGAACAGTCCGGGCAGCGACCCGGGCGGCTCCGGCAGCACCGTCCCGGCCATCTCTTCCGGCCACCGGTGCCGCTCGTCGCGGGTGAGCACGCCCGTCCGCCCGGTTGGCTGCTCGTGCCCGACACGGATGGCCTGGAGCAGGCCGGCCAATCTGCCGAGCAGGCCCCGGGTGACCGGGTCGCCCGCCGCCCCCCGGCAGACGGACCGCAGGCGCAGTCGCGGTCCCGGAACGGCGACGATGGTCAGCGGGTAGTGCGTCTCCTCGGCGACCCGCAGGCCGGTGAGCCGGAGGCCCGGGACATCCCCGGGCAGGAATCCCGGATCGTGCGGGTAGTTCTCGAACACCAGCAGCGTGTCGAAGAGTTCGCCGTGGCCGGCGGCCCGCTGTATCGCGGGCAGCGCGAGATGGTGATGCGGGCCGAGTTCGGACTGTTCCCGGTGCAGCCGGGCCAGCAACCGGGACCACGGCTCGCCGGTGCTCGCCCGCGCCCGGACCGGCACCGTGTTGATGCACAGTCCCACCAGGTCCTCCACCGTGGGCACCTCCGGCGGCCGGACCGCCACGGTGGTGCCGAACACGACGTCCTCGCGTCCGGTGAGCCTGCCAAGCAGCACCGCCACGGCGGCCTGGAGCACCGTATTCAGCGTGACCCCGCATCGGCGGGCGATCGCGGAGAGCCCGGCGGTGTCGCGTTCGGACAGTTCGAGTTCCTCGTCCCCGGCAACGATGTCACCGCGGGGCCCGCAGGGAACCACCGCCGTGGGGCCCGCTAGACCGGCCAGCGCCGCCCTCCAGGCACGCTCAGCCGCGCCGGTATCGGTGCCCGCCAGCCATTCCAGGTACTCGCGGTACCCGCTCGCGGGCACCGTCGTGAGCTGCCCGCTTCCCGCGTACGCCGCGAACAGTTCGCGCACCAGCAGTGGCATGGACCAGCCGTCCAGCAGCAGGTGGTGGTGGGTCAGCACGACCAGATGCCGTCTCGGTCGCACGGTGACCGCCATCAGACGGAGCAGCGGCGGCACCGCGACGTCGAAACCGGCCGCCCGGTCGTCCGCGAGCAACCGTTCCAGCCGATCCTCACGCACCTCCGGGTCCGATTCGGACAGATCGACCTCCCGCCAGGGCATCGTCACCGACGAGGGCAGCACCTGCACGGCGTCACCGGAGTCACGGTGCTGGAACGCCGCACGCAGATTGGGATGCGCGGCGAGCAACCTGTCGCCCGCGGCGCGCAGCGCGGCCGTGTCGAGTTCCCCCTCGACGTCCATCCGGAACTGGACCACGTAGGTGTCCTGCCGGTCCCGGTCGTAGGCCGCGTGGAACAGCAGTCCCTCCTGCAGCGGTGCGAGTGGCAACAGATCCGTCACGCCACCGGGGTGTGCGCGCTCGTGCCGGTCGATCTCGGCCTGGGTCAGGTCCACCAGGGGGAAGTCGGAGGGGGTGTGCCCGCCCGTGCCCGCGCGCCCGGTGTGGTCGGCGAGCGCCGTCAGTACCGCGAACCACTCCTCGGCGAGCGGGCGGACGTCCACTTCGGACAGCAGGGTCCCCGGCCAGGACCAGGTAGCCGTCAGCTCGCGGCCCTCCCGGTGGCGTACCGCCAGCGCGTCGATGGCCAGCGCATGCGCCACCGGCCTGCCGGGATCCCGCCCGGCGTCGAAGACCTGGTCCGCGGCCACGGTGCCGAGGTAGTTGAAGCCGATCTGCGGGCGGCCCAGACCGGCGAGTTCGGGACCCGTCAGCGGGTTCAGGTACCGGAGCATCCCGAAGCCGATTCCCTTGCGTGGCACGGCACGAAGCTGCTCCTTGACCCGCTTCACCGCCTGGTCCAGCGTCGCCGCGCCGAGGTCCCCGGCCGCACCGACCGGCCCCGGGTCAAGCCGAACCGGGTGCAGGCTGGTGAACCACCCGACCGTCCGGGACAGCTCCGCCCCGGGCACGGTGTCCTGTTCCCGGCCGTGACCCTCCACATCGACGAGCACACCGGTGCCATCGCCCCGCCGGCGTGCCACCGCCGTGGCGAGGGCGGCGAGCAGGAGATCGTCGACGCCACAGTGGAACGCCGCGGGCACCGCCGTCAGCAGCCGTTCGGAGACGCGCGGGGGCAGTGTCAGCGTCACCTGCCGCACCGAGCCGGTGAGGTCCACGGCCGGATCGACGGGACGGGGGCCGATCAGCGGCTCCCGTGCGTCCAGCAGTTCGCGCCAGTACGGCAGTTCGGCGAGCGTCCCGGGGAGACCGGCCTGCTCGGTCAGTCCGCGCGCCCAGGCACCGAACGAGGTTCCCCGGCCCGGCACCGCCGCGGTCCGTCCGGCGGCGGCACGTTCGGCGGCGGCGAGGAATTCCGGCACCAGTACCCGCCAGGAGACCCCGTCCACCGCGAAGTGGTGGATCGCCAGCAGAGCGGTGGACGGCCCGGTGTCTCCCCGGTCGAACCAGACGAGCCGGACCAGGTCGCCGGTCGCCGGGTCGAGCTCCCGCTGCACGGCGGCACTCTCCCGCGCGATGGTGGCGGACCACACCTCGGCGTCGTCTCCGGAGGGGTCGTCCCCGGACAAATCCACCCGGCGCAGGCACCCCCGTTCCGCTACTGAGCCGGGCGGAGCGAACACCAGCTCGTCGCCGCTGAGCCGCATCCGCAGCGCGTCATGCCAGTCGAGCAGCGCACGCAGCCCGGCGAGCAGCGCGGTCTCGCCGAGTCCCACGGGAAGATCCAGCCGCATCGACTGGTGGAATCCGCGCAACGGGCCGCCCGTGCCGGCGAACCACGCCATCACCGGCGTCAGCGGGCTACGGCCCGTGCCCTCGGCGGGGCCGGGCTGCTCAGGGGACAGGCCGGTACGGGCGGCCCGGGCGAGCGCGGCCGGGTTGCCGTGCCGGACCAGGTCGCGGGGTTCCAGCACGAGGCCGGCGGCACGGGCGCGGGCGACGAGCTGCAGCGACAGGATGCTGTCGCCGCCCAGATCGAAGAAGCCGTCGTCGATGCCGACCACCGGAGTGTCCAGCACCTCCGCGAACAGGGCGCACAACCGCTCCTCGACCGGGTTCCGCGGCTGCCGGGACGCTGCCCGCTCCACCGGCCCGGGAGCCGGCAGCGCGGCCCGGTCCAGCTTCCCACCCGCGGTGACCGGCAACTCGGGCACCACCACGATGGACGCCGGGACGAGGTGTTCCGGCAGGATCGCGGCCAGGTGGTCGCGCAGTTCGCCGGAATCCGGTTCAGCGCCCCCGGCCGCCGGGACGGCGTAACCGGTCAGCCGGCGCTCCCCCGGGCGGTCGGCGCGCACGATCACCACGGCACGGCCCACCCCGGGATGCGCGATCAGCGCCGCCTCGATCTCACCGGGCTCGATCCGCACGCCGCGGATCTTCACCTGGTCGTCCGCCCGGCCGGCGAACTCCAGGTCACCGTCCCGGTTCCACCGGACCAGATCGCCCGTGCGGTACATCCGCTCCGCGGCCGCGCCGCGGACGAACGGGTCGGCCACGAACAGTCCCGCGGTCAGCGCCGGGCGCCCGTGGTAGCCCCTCGCCAGGCCCGCGCCGGCGAGGTACAACTCGCCGAGCACACCCGGCGGAACCGGTCGCAGCCCGCGATCCAGGACGTAGACCCTGCTGTTGTCCCGGGGGCGCCCGATCGGTGCCGCACCGGCCTCGACGGAGGCGGCGGTCAGTTCCCGGTGGGTACCGATCACCGTGTACTCGGTCGGCCCGTATGCGTTGACGACGGCGGTGCCCGGGCAGTGCCGCAGTACCCGCGCCACGGCCTCCGGCGAGGCCGCCTCGCCGCCCGTCCACAGCTCGCGCAGCCCGGCGAAGCAGTCGGGGGACTCGGCGGCGAAGTAGGTGAACAGCGCGGCCGTCACCAGCATCGCGGTGACGCCGTGCTCGGCGACCAGCGTCCGGACCCGCTCGGGTGTCAGCTCGCCCGCCGTGACGACGATCTGCCCACCGGTCAGCAGCGGAACCCAGATCTCGTAGGTCGAGGCGTCGAACGTGGGCGAGGAGTGGAACGAGACGACCCCGTGGGCCTCGCGCCAGCGCCGGTCCCGGGCGAGGCTCACCAGGCCCTGGTGGGTGACCGCCACGCCCTTCGGCGCGCCGGTCGATCCGGAGGTGTGCATGACGTACGCCGGTTGCCGCGGATCCGTCCCGGTGACCACGGCCGGTTCGCCGGGTCCGGAGGTCCCGCCGTCATCGGTGGTGAGCACGGGGACCCCGGCCGCACCCGCGGCGTCCCGATCGCGCGGCGCGGCGAGCACGAGGACGGCACCCACGTCGCGGACCAGCCGCCGGGTCCGCTCGGCGGGCTGGCCGGGGCTCAGCGGAACGTATGCCCCACCGGCCTTGAGCACGGCGAGCATGGCGACGACGAGGTCCGCCGAGCGGTCAAGGAGCAGGGCGACCCGCGACTCGCGCCGCACACCGGCCGCGATCAGGCCGCGCGCCAGCCGATCCGCCGTGGCGTCCAGTTCCGCGTAGCTGAGCGACTGGTGCCCGTCGCGCAACGCCGGGGCGCCGGGTGTGCGCCTGGCGTGCTCGGTGAACAGTTCGTGCACGCACTTCCCCGCTGGGTAGGCGGAGCCGGTGTCGTTGCGGGCGCGCAGGAGGTCGTCCCGTTCGGCGGCGGTGAGGATGCCGAGTTCTCCGGCCGCGCGGCCCGGATAGCCCTCGGTGAGCGTGCTGGTGACCTCGTCGAGCAGGCGCAGAAACCGGTCGTGGTGCTCGGCCACCTCCGCCGCGTCGTAACGGGCGGCGTTCCCGTCGGCGGCGGACTGCACGCCCCGGGCACCGACCCGGACGAAGAAGCCGAACGCGAGGTCGTCGGTGGGCCCGACCGCCAGGTTGTGCGCCGTCGCGGGGTGCTCGCCGAAACGAACGTCGAGGTCGAACGGCACGAGATTGACGGTCAGGTCGACCAGGCGGTCACCTGGTCCGGTGCGGCCGAGATCCTTGCGCAGGTCCTCCATGCGGTAGCGCTGGTGCGGCAGTACCGCGCGGAGTTCGCTCTCCACCTCGGTGAGCAGTCCGGTCAGCGGGATCCCGGTACCCACGGTGATCCGCAACGGCACGACGTTCGCGGTGAAGCCGGGCACGTTCCGCGTGGACGGGTCGAGCCGTGCGCCGACCGCGAGCCCCAGAACCACCTCGGACGTATCGGTCATCCGGTGCACGAACACCGCGGCCGCGGTGAGCAGGATCGCGGGCCAGGACACCCCGGCCGTCCGGGCCGCCGCCCGCCAGGCGTCCGGGCGGCCGGCGCCGAGCCACGCGTCGTGCCGGACCGAGGGCAGCAGTTCCGTGGACGAACGGCGCGAGAGTCCGGGCCGTGCGGGCAGGCCGGCCAGGCGGTTCGCCCAGAACTCGCGATCCCGTGCGAAGTCGGCGCCTGATCGGTACTCGGCGTCGGCCCGCAGCAGCGCGCGCAACGAGCCGAACGGCGCGGGGCCGGATGCGTCCCGGCCCTCCGCGAGTGCCGTGTAGGTCTCGGCGGCCCGCTGGAAGAGCTGTGTCGCGCCGAGTCCGTCGACCAGGATGTGGTGGTAGCGGTGGTACCAGAAGTGGTGGTCCTCGGCGAGGGTGAACAGGATCGTGCCGAACAGGGGTGCGCCCGGCCCACGGGGGGCGATCAGGTCCTCGCGCATCAGGTCGTGGGCGGATCGCACCGGGTCCGCGTGCCCGGTGAGGTCGACCCGGCGCGGCGAGGTCTCCGGCACCTGTCCAGGGCGTTGTGCCGGGCCGTCGGTCAGGGCGACGGTCAGTGTGTCGGCCTCGCCGACGGTCCGCGTCCAGGCGGTCTCGAGCAGCACCGGGTCCAGCGGGCCGCGGATGTCGTAGAACTCACCGATGTTGTGCCGGGGGTTCTCCGGGTCGAGCCGCCAGCCCAGCCACATGCCGTGCTGGGGGGCCGACAGCGGCAGGTCGGGTCCGGGGTCCGCCGCGTACTCGGGTACACCGGGGGTGGCCGGAGAAGGCGCCGCTCCGGCAGGCCCGAAACCTGGCGTTGTGATGTTCGCTCCCCCTGTACGACGTTCCCCCGAGCAGATTCCGTCGGCCGAATCACCACATAGCCCACTCCGGACAGAGGGAATTCAATGCCACCCAGCGCATTCGATACTAGGGACGACCATTCTTCGGGTCAAGCGACGAGCACACTCTCCGGCCGCCGAAAGAATTGCGCGCACCGACGGGACGGCAGGTGGTGGAACGGTCACGGAACGAGACCGTAGATCGGAGCCCTGTTACGACCAGGCCTGATTTACTTTGACAGAGCCACCTTGACGAGATAGTGGCCCGATCACGACACCGGCGGGCGGCATTCTCGCCGAGATGGCCGAAACCCGGGCAAGAATTTCTTCTGCCACAGCTTTTCACCCAGCGGATTCGACGTCCGCATTATCGCACGCGGGCCGAAATGGGCGAGAATCAGCAAATTTGCGGATTGCATCGAAAGATGTAGTGAGAATGGTGCACCCGGGTGTGTGCGCCATGATCCGAGTGGCCGACGACGGACGAGCGCGGCCACCGGCGCGATCGCCGATGGCCACCCTCGTCTGCTGAGATCGGTCAGTCGGCGAGGCGGAATGCCAGTTCGTGGCTCCACAGGTTCATGTCGGGCTGTTCCATGGGGTTGGTGAGGAACGACTCCGTCCGGCACCCCCACCGTTCGCCCTCCGGGACATGGGTCATGTCCCAGCGCAGGTCCTGATCCCCGCCCCAGCGGAGTACCTCCTCGGTGAGCGCGGGCAACTCGTCGGGGTGTCCGGTGTGGTGCACCACCACGAACCTGCCCGCGGGCAGCGTCGCCGGGTGGATGTCACCCTCGGCGGGGGGCGGGTCGGCGACCGGAACCCCGGCCGCAACGACGAGTTCGCCGTCGGGGTCGATCACCTCGTACTTCAGGAAGGGTGCTCCGACGAGAGCGATCCCGCGGGAGCCGAGCATGCCCAGGATCTCCGGAATCCGGTCGGCGATGGCGGCGTAGGTGGTCGGCGTGATCGTCCTGACGACGCCGGCGTAGTGCTGCTCAGGACGGTGCACGATCCGCGGCTCGACGGCCATGGGACTCCTCGGTGTTCGTTCGGCTGCTGTCGATGGTGGTACGGGCCCGCCCGGCGAAACTCATCGGCAGTCCGAAGAACGGGAACAGCCGGGCCGGGTCCAGGCAGGTGGTGACCTCGGTAACGTGCTCCGCGGTGACCTCGATCAGTACCCACGCGAAGCCCTCGCCGTCGCGGTACTGGCCGAACGCGGGAACACCGTTCGCGAATCCCGCGGGCACCAGCCGGTCGCCCTCGCACGACTGCCCGGGAGCACTGATCGCCGCGCCGATGTCCGCCCTGCCGCGCAGCCACCAGGTGAACGGCGGCATCGACATCGTCGCGTCCTCGTGCAGCAGTGCCACCAGGACTCCGACGTCGTGGCGTTCGAACGCGTCCACGTACCTGGAGAGCAGCGCGCTGCCGTGAGCGTCCAGCGGAGCCGGTGCCGCAGCGGTGTCGTGGTCCGCCATCCCTGCGCGGGCCCGTTGCAGCGCACTGTTCACCGAGGCCACGCTGTCGCCGAGCAGTTCGGCCACCTCGCCCGCCCGCCAGCGCAGTACCTCACGCAGGATCAGCACCGCCCGCTGCCGAGGGGGCAGCACCTGGAGCGCGGCGACGAAGGCCAGCCGCACGCTCTCCCGCAGCACCACCTGATCCGCGGGATCGCCCTCGTCGAACAGGCGTCCGTCCGGAACGGGCTGCACCCAGTGCGGCTCCGGCAGCGGCGCGCCCAGCGGGGTGCCGGGACCGGCAGCGGGCACAAGGTCCATCGCCCTCGCCCTGCGCTGGGCGCTGCGCAGCATGTCGAAACAGACGTTGGTGGCGATGGCGTACAGCCAGGTGCGCGGGGCGGCCTTGGCCGCGTCGTAGGCGCCTGCGTTGCGCCAGGCGCGCACGAGGCATTCCTGCGCGGCGTCCTCGGCCTCGAATCCGGACCCCAGCATGCGGTAGCAGTACGCGGTGAGTTCCGCCCGGTAGCGTTCCAGCCGCAACTCGGTCATACCGCCCGATCCTAGGCGTGCCCGCACCTCCGCCCGCTCTCCGCCGGGCTCCCTGTCCCGCCCTCACCGGCGTCGATCCGGCCCGGGTCGATCTCGGCCGGGCGGTTCCACGTGCCGCCGGGCAGGATGGGCCGGATGGCGAAGCAGAGTGCGGGGATCCTGGTGTACCGGCGCTCCGGGGCCGTCCCGGAGGTGCTGCTCGGGCACCTCGGCGGCCCGTTCTGGGCCCGGCGCGACGAGGGCGCATGGGGGTTGCCGAAGGGTGAGTACGCCGGGGAGGAGACGGCGGAACACGCGGCGCGCCGGGAGTTCACCGAGGAACTCGGCCTGCCGGTGCCCGCCGGCGCCCTGCTCGGACTCGGGACCGTGCGGCAGGCGGGCGGCAAACTCGTGACCGCGTGGGCGGTGGAGGGCGAGCTCGATCCGGCGGGCATCGTCCCGGGCACGTTCTCCCTGGAGTGGCCGCGCGGCTCGGGCACCGTCCGGGAGTTCCCGGAGATCGACCGGGTCGCCTGGTTCGGGCTCGCCGAGGCGTCCGTAAAGATCCTCGCCGGGCAACGGCCGTTCCTCGACCGTCTCGATGGACTGCTCACCGGATGACACCCGGGCCTGCCGCCGGTGACGCGCTCAGGATGCGCGGGGTCAGCGCGGGCCGTGCAGTCCCACGTGCCCGGCCAGTTCGCTCAGGGCGCGGCCGAGCGGCAGGTCCACCCGAACGTTCGCGTAGCGGTCGCCGCGGGTACGTCCCTGGTTGACGATGAGCACCGGCGTGCCCGACCGGGCCGCGTGCCGGACGAACCGCAGGCCGGACATGACGGTCAGCGAGGAACCGAGGACGAGGAGGGCACTCGCCTCGTCGACGAGCCGGTAGCACCGGTCCACCCGCGATCGCGGCACGTTCTCCCCGAAGAACACGACGTCCGGCTTGAGCACGCCGTGCCCGCAGTCGGCGCAACCGACCAGCCGGAAGCCGCGCACCTGTTCCTCTTCCAGGTCGACGTCGCCGTCCGGGTTGATCCGCCCGGCCGTACCCCCGAACGCCGGATTCGCCGCCCGCAGCCGGGTGTCCAGCCGTTCCCGTGAACTCGTGCTCGCGCAGCCGAGGCACACGACGCGGTCCAGGCTGCCGTGCAGCTCGACCACACCGGAGGCACCGGCCGCCTGGTGCAGCCCGTCCACGTTCTGCGTGATGATGCCGGAGAGATGTCCGTGCGCCTGGAGCGCGGCCACCACCCGGTGACCGTCGTTGGGAGCGGCCCTGGCGATGGTGCGCCAGCCGAGGTGGCTGCGGGCCCAGTACCGCCGTCTGCCCTCGACACCACCGACGAACTCGCCGTAGGTCATCGGGGTGTGCGTACGCAGACTGCCGGATTCGCCGCGGTAGTCGGGTATCCCGGACTCGGTGGACAGGCCCGCGCCGCTCAGCACGACGACCCGGCGTCCGGTCACCGCCGCGGTGACCGCGTCCAGGCACGTGGTGGTGGGCCACTGCTCCTCGGTGTCCGGAAAGGACAGGGTCGGTCGGGTCCGCACCCTCGCAGTTTACCGGCGCGGGGCCGGGGCCACCGGCGACGGCGACGGCGACGGCGACGGTACGAGGCGAGTGCGGGCCCGCGCGGAGGTCACCGCTGCCGCACCTGCTCCATCGGCACCGGCCGGTGGTCCCGTCTCGACCGCTCGCAGGCCTCGGCGATGTAGAAGGCCTCCAGCGCGTCCGCCACCCCGCACGGGCTCGGCGCCTGGCCGGCGGCCACCCGCAGGAAGTCCGCCAGCTCCCGCTCGTAGGCGGGCCGGAAGCGTTCCAGGAAGCCCGGGTACGCGGGCCCGGCCGGCCAGTCGACCCCGGGCTCCGCCGAGGTCAGCGGTACCCGGTCGTCGAGGCCGACGACGACCCCGTCGGCCGAGCCGAGCACTTCGAGCCGGACGTCGTACCCCGCGGCGTTGTACCGCGTCGCCGACACCAGCGCGATCGTGCCGTCGTCGAGGGTCAGCATGGCCGCCGCCGTGTCCACGTCACCGGCCTCGGCGAAGAACGCGGCGCCGCGGTTCGCCCCACGGGCGTACACCTCGACGACCTCACGGCCGGTGACCCAGCGGATGATGTCGAAGTCGTGCACGCCGCAGTCGCGGAAGATCCCGCCGGAGCGCGGAACGTACTCGGCCGGGGGCGGTGCCGGGTCGAGCGTCGTCGCGCGCACGGTGTGCACCCAGCCGAGCCCGCCGGAGGCGACGGCGGCGCGCGCGGCGAGGTAACCGGCGTCGAACCGCCGCTGGAAGCCGATCTGCACGGGCACCCCGGATCCGCTGATCCGGTCGATCACCGCGAGCGTGCCGGGAATGTCCGCGGCGACGGGCTTCTCGCAGAACACCGGGATGCCGGCGTCGACGGCCTTGATGATCAGTTCCGGATGCGCGTCCGTGGCGGCGGCCACCACCACCCCGTCGAGACCGGACGCGAGGAGCGTGCCGACGTCCGCCGCGAACTCCGCGCCCACCGCCGCCGCGGCCCGTTCGGCACGCCGGGCATCGGCGTCGGCCACCACCACCGACTCCACGCCGTCGAGCCGGAGCAGGATCTCCGCGTGCGTGGTGCCGATCCGTCCGGTACCGGCCAGTCCCAGCCTCATGCCTCTCCTCCACGGTCGGGTGCTGCGGAAAACGCGGGTGCGCCGGTGGTCGCCCGGACCACCAGCGCCGGGTGCAGCAGGTGGCGGACCGGTTCGGTGCGCCCGCCCCGGACCCGTTCGAGCAGCGCGTCCAGCGCGAGCCTGCCCATCTCGCTGCGCGGCTGGTCGACGGTCGTCAGCGACACGTGGCGAAGCGCCGCGAGCGAGGTGTTGTCGTAGCCCACCACCGACACGTCCCCGGGAACGCGCAGGCCGGCCTCCTCCAGCGCGGAGATGGCGCCCACCGCGTTCACGTCGTTGCCGGCGAGCAGGCCGGTCGGCAACTCGGTGCGGGCACGGGAATCCAGCAGCTCCCGCGCCGCCTTCTCCCCCGCCGTGTCGGTGTGCTCGCTGGGCACCACCCGCGGCCGCAGACCGTGCCGGAGCATCGCGGCGCGATAGCCGCGGCGGCGGGCTCCGGCGGTCGCCGCCCCGCCCCCGTCGAGATGGGCGATGCGCCGGTGGCCCAGTGACACCAGATGGTCGACCGCCAGCGCCGCACCCGCCTGACCATCGTCGTTCACGGTGTCCACTGTGGACGACCGCGAAGTACGGGATACCAGCACGACCGGGCTCTGCCGCGCGGCTCCGGCGATCGCGGCCGCCGGGAGCACCGGCGAGAGCAGCGCGATGCCCGCCGGACGGAAGGACAGCAGGTTCTCCAGCGCCGCGCGTTCCCGTGCCGGACTACGTCCGCCGGTGGTGAGGATCAGGTCGAACCCGGCCGCTCTCGCCGCCGCGTCCAGCCCTTCCACCACCTCGGCGAAGTAGGCGTTGCGCAGGTCGGACACCAGCACCCCGAGCACGGTGGACGTGCGGCTGGCCAGTGACCGGGCCATCACGTGCGGGGAGTAGCCGAGTTCCGCGGCGGCCCGGCGCACCGCGTCCCGGCGATGCGCACTCACCTTCGGAGAACCGCGCATGACCAGGGAGACGAGCGCACGTGACACACCGGCGAGTGCGGCGACGTCCTCCATGGTCGGCCTGTCCAAATCCCCGCTCCCCTCGGTCAAGGATTGCGCTACCCGACCCCTTGACACACTGTGACGCAGGTTACAAGATTGGAGCGCTCTAATCAATAGAGCGCTCCAACCCCTCGATGAGCCGGAGTGTCGCCGATGACAGTGCCGCCGGGAATCCGTGTCGCGTCGGCCCCGATCTCCTGGGGCGTCTGCGAAGTCCCAGGATGGGGCCGGGAACTGGCGGCGCGGACCGTGCTCGCCGAGATGTCCGGGCTGGGGCTGCGCGCCACCGAACTCGGCCCGCCCGGATACCTTCCGCGTGATCCGGAAGCACTGCGCGCGCTGCTCGACGAGCACGAACTGGCACTGGTCGGCGGTTTCCTGGCGATTCCACTACACACCGATCCGGACGCGGCGCTGGCCGCCGCGGAGGACTCGGCCGCCCTGTTCGCCGCCTGCGGTGCGGGCCTGCTGGTACTCGCCGCCGCGACCGGTCTCGCCGGATACGACCGCAGACCCGTTCTCGACGCGGAGCAGTGGCGGACCCTCCTCGACACCACCGCCCGGATCGGCGAGGTCGCCGCGCGGCACGGTCTGCTCGCCGTGCTGCACCCCCACGTCGGCACCCACGTGGAGACCGAGTCCGAGGTGGAGCGATTTCTCACCGATTCCGACCTTCCACTCTGCCTCGACACCGGCCACCTCGTGCTCGGTGGCACCGATCCGGTCGCACTCGCCAGGAAACACCCCGGCCGGATCGGGCATCTGCACCTCAAGGACGTACGTGCCGACCTGGCCGCGGAGGTACGGGCGGGGACGCTGCCCTACACCGAGGCCGTCGGCCGGGGACTGTTCACACCACTGGGCGAGGGCGACATCGACATCGAAACGCTCGTCCGATCCGTGCACGGGGCCGGGTACGACGGCTGGTACGTCCTGGAACAGGACACCGCGCTCGGCGACACCAGTCCGGACGACCTTCCCCGGCAGCACACCGCCCGCAGCCTGGCGCACCTCGGCCGGATCGTCGGCCGGCTCCCCTCGGGCTGATTCCATCCGGCACCGGCCCGAGCGTCATCCGAGAAACCGCGAGGAGAGACAATGACGTCCCATCGCCCCAGGTGGAAAGGACGAGGGCCGGGTGTGCCCCGCGGCCTCGTCCCGGTGCTCGCGGCCGCCGCGATCCTGCTGTCGGCCTGCACCGGGCCCACCGCACTGCCCGACTCCGGCACCCCGGGTGCGCCCCCATCGCCCACAAAGGACGGTCCGCTGCGTGTCGCGGTGATCTCCCACGGCACGGCGGGTGACGCGTTCTGGAACGTCGTCAAGAACGGTGCGGAGACCGCGGGAGAGGAACTCGGCGTCCAGGTCGAGTACAACTCCGACGGGGACCCGGGAAACCAGGCGAAGCTGGTGGACAACGCCGTCGCACAGGGAGTCGGTGGCCTCGTCGTCTCGATGGCGAATCCGGAGGCACTCAAACCCTCCATCGACGCGGCCGTACGGGCGAACATCCCGGTGATCACCATCAACTCGGGCGAGGACAAGAGCGCCGAGTACGGCGCGATCACCCACATCGGGCAGAACGAGGGCATCGCGGGCGAGAACGCCGGCCGCAAGTTCGCCGAACTCGGCAAGAAGAAGCTGCTCTGCGTCGTCCACGAGGCGGGCAACGTCGGCCAGGCGCAACGCTGCGAGGGCGCGCGCACCGGTTTCGGCGGCCAGGTGGAAACCCTGCAGGTGGACATCAGCAACCCGACCGACGCGCAGTCCCGCATCCGTGGCGCCGTGCAGACCGACGGCTCCATCGACGCCGTGCTCACCCTCAACTCCCAGGTCGCCGCGAACGCGGTGAACGCGATCGGGCAGGTGGGCTCGGCCGCCGAAGTGGCCACCTTCGACCTGAACACCGACGTGGTGGCCGCGATCAAGTCCGACCAGGTCCTCTTCGCGGTCGACCAGCAGCAGTACGAGCAGGGCTACCTGCCGATCGTGTTCCTCAAGTTGAATCGGGACAACGCGAACGTCGTCGGCGGCGGCAGGCCGGTGCTCACCGGCCCCGACCTGATAGAGAAGTCCAATGTGGACGAAGTAGGCCAGTACGTGGATCGGGGTACGCGATGACCAGCACCCTCAGCCCACTCCCGGACGAACGGGTCGGCTCACCGCGGCTCGCCGACCGGCTCATCGTGCGGCCGGAGATCGCCGCACTGCTCGGCGCGGTCGTCGTCTTCGCGTTCTTCTCCCTCGCCACCGACGAGTTCCTCAGCGCGGGCGGCGTGGCGACCTGGCTGGACGACGCGTCGACGCTGGGAATCATGGCCGTCGCCGTATGCCTGCTGATGATCGGTGGCGAGTTCGACCTCTCCGCGGGTGTGATGACCGCCTCGACGGCACTGGTCACCGCGATCCTCGCCACCGAGGCGGGCTGGAACATCTGGCTCGCGCTGTTCGCCTCCCTGGTCTTCGCGCTCGCCGTCGGGGCGTTCAACGGCTGGCTGGTGATGCGCACCGGACTGCCCAGTTTCATCGTCACCCTGGGCACCTTTCTGGCGCTGCAGGGCCTCAACCTCGGAGTTACCCGCTTGCTCACCGGAACGGTGCAGGTGTCCGGGGTGCGCGGCGCGGAAGGCTACGAGTCGTCCGGGTTCGTGTTCGCGTCCACTGTGGACATCGGCGGTACCGCCTTCCAGATATCCATCCTGTGGTGGGTCGGGTTCGCCGCGCTGGCCGCGTGGGTCCTGGTGCGTACCCGCTTCGGGAACTGGATCTTCGCCGTCGGCGGCTCGAAGATCAGCTCCCGCGCGGTCGGGGTTCCGGTCGTGCGCACCAAGATCCTGCTGTTCATGACAACCGCGCTCGCCGGATGGCTGGTCGGTTCGATCAACATCCTCAGGTTCGCCAGCGTGCAGGCGAACCAGGGCGTCGGGCTGGAGTTCCAGTTCATCATCGCGGCGGTGATCGGCGGCTGCCTGCTCACCGGCGGCTTCGGCTCGGCCATCGGCGCCGCGCTCGGCGCCCTGATCTTCGGCATGGCCCGCCAGGGCATCGTCTTCGCCCAGTGGGACAACGACTGGTTCATGCTCTTCCTCGGCATCATGCTGCTGGCCGCGGTCCTGGTGAACAACGCCTTCCGGCGGCGAGCGGAAAGGGTACGTCGATGACCACTCCCCTGATCGAGGTCTCCGGGATCGGCAAGTCCTACGGCAGCGTGATCGCCCTGCGTGAGGTGTCCACAGTGGTCAACGCCGGGGAGGTGACCTGCGTGCTCGGCGACAACGGGGCGGGCAAGTCCACCCTGATCAAGATCCTCGCCGGGGTGCACCAGCACGACACCGGTGAGTTCCTGGTCGACGGCGAGCCGGTCCGGTTCGACTCGCCCCGAGCCGCCCTGGACCGTGGGATCGCCACCGTGTACCAGGACCTGGCCGTCGTTCCGCTGATGAGCGTGTGGCGCAACTTCTTCCTCGGCTCCGAACCGACGATCGGTTTCGGTCCACTGCGGATGCTGGACCGTCGCACCGGCAGGGAGACGACGAAACGCGCGCTGTCGGAGATGGGAATCGACCTGCGCGACGTCGAGCAGCCCGTGGGCACGCTGTCCGGTGGCGAGCGGCAGTGCGTGGCCATCGCCAGGGCGGTGCACTTCGGCGCGAAGGTGCTGATCCTGGACGAGCCCACCGCCGCGCTGGGCGTCAAACAGGCCGGGGTGGTGCTCAAGTACGTCGCCCAGGCACGAGACCGCGGCCTCGGCGTCGTACTGATCACACACAACCCGCACCACGCCTACCCGGTCGCCGACCGCTTCCTGCTGCTCAAGCGCGGCGCCCCGCTGGGCCACCACGAGAAGTCCGAGATCGACATCGGGGAGCTCACCCGCCAGATGGCGGGTGGAGCCGAACTCGAGGCGCTGGAACACGAACTGCACGGCGGGGAGACGACATGACGCCGGAGGCGCTGACCATCGGGCGGGTCGGCGTCGACCTGTATCCCGAGCAGAGCGGGGTGCCGCTGGCCGGGGTCCGCTCGTTCGCCAAGTCGCTCGGCGGGACCGCAACCAACGTCGCGGTCGCCGCCGCCCGGCTCGGCCGCCGCACCGCCGTGCTCACCAAGGTCGGTCCGGACGGTTTCGGCGACTACGTCCGGCAGGCGCTGACCGGGTTCGGTGTTGGTGCCGACTATGTGGCGACGGCCGACGGACTGCTCACCCCGGTCGTGTTCTGCGCGCTGGACCCGCCCACCGACCCGCCCCTGCTGTTCTACCGCTCGCCGATCGCACCGGACCTGACCCTGACCGAGGCCGACGTGCCATGGGAACTGGTCGAGTCGGTACCACTGCTCTGGGTCACCGGCACCGGCGTCTGCGCCGAACCGGGCCGGACGACACAACGCGCGGTGCTGCGGCACCGAGGCCGGCGCGAGCACACGGTGCTGGACCTGGACTACCGCTCGATGTTCTGGCCGGACCGCGAATCCGCGCGGGCCGAGATCGGCTGGATGCTGGATCACGTGACGGTCGCCGTCGGCAACCGCGAGGAGACCGAGGTCGCCGTGGGCACCGCCGACCCGGACGAGGCGGCTGCGCGGCTGCTGGGGCGCGGGGTGCGGCTGGCCATCGTCAAGAAGGGCGCCGAGGGCGTGCTGATCGCCACCGCCGAGGGCTCCTGGACCGTGCGGCCGCGGGCGATCGAGGTGGTGTGCGGGCTGGGTGCGGGCGACGGCTTCGGCGGCGCGTTGATCCACGGTCTGCTGTCCGGATGGGAGCCGGTCCGGATCGCCCGCTACGCCAACGCCGCCGGCGCGCTGGTGGCCTCCCGGCTCGCCTGCGCGGACGCCATGCCCCGACCCGCCGAGATCGAGGAACTGCTGTGACACTCACCGACGCGCAGTGGCACGATCTGCTGCACACCAGGGCCACCGACCCGGCGGCGATCGCCAGGGCCTACCGCGACCGGAGGCGACGACCCGAACTGCTCTCCGGGGAGGGCTCGCTGTTCCTCGTCGCCGCCGACCACCCGGCGCGGGGCGCGCTCGGCGTCGGCGGGGACCCGCTGGCCATGGCGGACCGCCGGTCCCTGCTGGAACGGCTGCTGGTGGCCTTGGACAACCCCGCGGTGGACGGTCTGCTCGGCACCCCGGACGTCGTCGAGGAACTGCTCCTGCTCGGCGCCCTGCACGACAAGGTCGTCATCGGCTCGATGAATCGCGGTGGCCTCGCCGGCGCGCACTGGGAGATCGACGACCGCTTCACCGGATACGACGCGCGATCCATCGCCGATTCCGGCCTCGACGGCGGCAAGATGCTGCTCCGGCTGGTCGATTCCGACCCGGGCACCGTCCCCACGCTCGCCTCCTGCGCGCGGGCGGTGTCCGAACTCGCCGCCCACGGCCTGCTCGCGATGGTGGAGCCACTCCCCTACCGCCCGGACGACCACGGAAACCTGGTGCTGCAACGGGATTCGACCTCCCTGGCGCGTGCCGTGGCGGTCGGCTCGGGGCTGGGCGTGACCTCGGCCCGGACCTGGCTGAAACTGCCCGCCCCCGAGGACGAGATCCCGTTGAACGCCACCACTCTCCCGGTCGTCGTGCTCGGCGGTGTCCCTTCGGCCGACCCGGCCGCGGATCTCGCCTCCTGGGGGCGCACCCTCGCACACCCCGCCGTCCGCGGCCTCGTCGTCGGCCGCGCCCTGCTGTATCCGTCGGACGGAGATGTCGGTGCCGCTGTCGACGCGGCCGCGAGAACACTAGCCATCGCACGGGGAGGCGACACATGAGCGACCTGCACCATCCACACGGGACACTCACCGACGGCACGGACCCGGTTCTGCTCACCCCGGACGTGGCCGGCTGGACGCACACCGGCCTCCGCGTGCTCCGGTTGTCCGCCGGCAGCTCACGTGTCCTGCGCACGGGCGAGTTCGAGGCGTTCGTGCTGCCCTTGTCCGGCGGCTGCGCGATCGACGTCGACGGGCGGCGGATCACGCTGGACGGGCGGGATTCGGTGTTCTCCAGGGTAACCGACTTCGCTTATGTGCCAAGGGATGCCGAGTTGGAACTGAGCACTGTGGACGGATGTGAGCTGGCTCTGCCGATGGCACGCTGCGCCCGCAGGCTGGAACCCCGCTACGGCCCCGCCGAGGAGGTGCCGGTGGATGTGCGCGGATCGGGCCAGGCCACCCGGCAGGTCACCGGTTTCGGGGTGCCGGGCGTCTGGGATCACGCGGACAAGCTCAGCGCCTGCGAACTCATCACCCCGGACGGCAACTGGTCCTCGTACCCGCCGCACAAGCACGACGAGGCGAGCGAATGCGAGGTCGTCAACGAGGAGATCTACTACTTCCGGATCGCCGGGGACGGGGGCTTCGGACTGCACCGCACCTACACCGCCGACGGCACGCTGGACGAGAACGTGGCCGTCGGTGACGGGGACGTGTTCCTGGTCCCGCGCGGCTATCACGGGCCGTGTGTGGCGGCACCGGGCTACCCGATGTACTACCTGAACGTGCTGGCGGGCCCGGCGGAGGAGCGTTCGATGGCCTTCTGCGACGACCCCGCGCACGCCTGGATCCGCGACACCTGGGCGGATCAGCCACCGGATCCGCGATGCCCGGTCACCTCCGCCACCGGACGAAGGACGGTGACCTGATGCGACTCGGCACCGCGAAGGCACTGGTGCGCTGGCTTGTCGCACAGCACTCGGAAACCCTGGAAGGACAACGGGTTCCCCTGTTCCCCGGTGTCTTCGCGATCTTCGGTCACGGGAACGTGCTCGGTCTCGGCTCGGCGCTCGCCGAGGCCGGGGACGCGCTGCCGGTCTGGCGCGGCCACTCCGAACAGGGCATGGCATTGGCGGCGACCGGGTACGCCAAGGCCACCCACCGCAGGCAGGTCGGCGTCGTGACGTCCTCCATCGGGCCGGGAGCGTTGAACATGGTGACCGCGGCCGGGGTGGCACACGCCAACCGGCTGCCACTGCTCCTGCTGCCGGGCGACACCTTCGCCGGCCGCGCACCCGATCCGGTGCTGCAGCAGGTCGAGCACTTCGGCGACGCGACCGCCACCGTGAACGACGCCTTCCGGGCGGTGAGCCGGTACTTCGACCGGATCACCCGGCCCGAGCAACTGATCGCGACCCTGCCCCAGGTGGCCAGGGTGCTCACCGATCCCGCGGACACCGGCCCGGTCACCCTGGCACTGCCGCAGGACGTGCAGGCCGAGACCGCGGACTTCCCGGAAAGCCTGTTCGCGCCGGTGCTGCACCGGATCCGCCGACCGCGACCCGACTCCGGGGTACTGGCCGATGCGGCGGACGTGCTGCGCACCGCACGGCGCCCGCTGCTCGTGCTGGGCGGCGGAGTGCGGTACTCCGGGGCAGCGGATCGCGCGCTGGACTTCGCCGAACGACACGGCGTCCCGGTCACCGAGACGACAGCCGGGCGGACGCTGGTACCGCACGATCACGCGCTGCACGCCGGGCCGCTCGGAGTCACCGGGTCCGCCTCGGCCAACGCGCTCGCCGCCGCGGCGGACGTCGTGCTCGCGGTGGGGACGCGGCTGCAGGACTTCACCACCGCCTCGTGGACGGTGTTCTCCCCCGGCGTGCGCCTGCTGACGCTCAACACCGCCGCGTTCGACGCGGTCAAGCACGGTGCGCTGGCGATGGTCGGTGACGCGGGCGCCGGGTTCACCGAACTGACGGAGCGGCTCACCGGCTGGCGGGCACCGCGGGAGTGGTCGGCTCGCGCCGCCGCCGAGCGTGGCAGGTGGGACGCGCACATCGACGCACTGCGTGCGCCCGGACCGGGCGTTGCGACCTATGCCCAGGTGGTCGGCGTCGTCAACGAGGAGACCGCGCCCGAAGACTACGTGCTGACCGCCTCGGGCGGCCTGCCCGGCGAGCTGATCGGCGGCTGGCGGGCGGCGGGCACCGCCACCATGGACGTCGAGTACGGCTTCTCCTGCATGGGATACGAGCTCGCCGGCGCCTGGGGTGCCGCCATGGCCCGCCCGGCCGGGACGGTCACCACTCTGCTCGGCGACGGTTCGTACCTGATGCTGAATTCCGAACTCTTCTCGGCCGCGTTCGCCGGACACCCCTTCGTCGCGGTGGTCTGCGACAACGACGGCTACGCGGTGATCGCCCGCCTGCAGGAGGGGCAGGGCGGAGCACCGTTCAACAACCTGTACGCCGACTGCCGGTCGCGGCACGGCCATCCGCCCCGGGTGGATTTCGCCGCACACGCCGAATCACTGGGCTGCGCCGTGTTCCGCGCCTCGGGCCTGGACGAGGTCCGCTCCGCCTACCGGCGCGCCAGGACCACCGCGGCGGCCGAGCGCCGGCCCGCGGTCGTGGTGGTGCGCACCGATCCACGTTCCTGGACCGAGGCGGGGGCCTGGTGGGAGGTCGGGGTTCCCGAGGACGCCGCCGGGCACGCCGAGTACCTGCGCCACAAACCGGATCAGCTCCGCCACACCGATTCGGCGTCCGACCGCGTCCGGCGCGACTGACCGGGGAGGCCCGCCGAGACGGCGACGGCGAGACGGCGACGGATGCACGGGGTCAGGTCCGGGTTCTCCCGATGCGCGCGACCGGAGGAGACGCGAGGATGCCGGGCGGCCAGGAACAGACGGAAGGTCCCCCGTCATGCCGCAGCCAGGCCCGCCACGCCGCGATCGCCCTGGATGTTCTTCCTGCTGGTCGCGCTGGGCGGAATCCCGTTCGTGCTGCTGGGCGAGTTCACCGGACTGGTGCCACGCGGGTACTGATCGTGTGGCACTACGCGGCAGCGGGCGGCAGCATCGTCGTGGCCGCCGTGTTCCACGCGACGACCAATGTCACCTACTCGATCTCGGTCAACGGCTGGTCCTACGATCCGGCCGTCACCGCCGGCGGTCACGCTCTGCCTCGCGGCGTTCGTGGTGTGGCTGTGGGGACCGGGCACCCTCACCAGGTACCGCTTCGCCCGCCGGACGGTGCCCTGAGCGTCTGTGCGAGGTCAGGGACCGCCCTGGCGAGCGAAGCTACGGCGATCGAATTTCTCCGAGTCGAACCGAATAGTTCGTTATACGGCTTTCGGGGTTCGACCCGTCCGGCGATCCACAGTGGACGGACTCGCGTCAGCCGGCCTCCTGTTCCGCCACGATCGCCGCCACCGCCTCCACGATCGCGGTGTCGGCGGCGGATTTCGTGACGCCGAGCCCGGTGAGCACCCCCACGCCGTCCTCGAGTTCCAGCAGTGCCAGCAGAATGTGCTCGGTGCCGACGTAGTTGTGCCCCAGTCGCAAGGCTTCCCGGAACGTCAGCTCCAGCACCTTGCGCGCCCCCGCGTCGAACGGAACGAGATCGGGCACGTCCCCGCCGGCCTCGGGCAGCTCAGCGGCCACGGCCCGCCGGACGTCGTCGACGGACACGCCCTGCGCCGTGATCGCCTTGGTCCCCACCCCGGCCGGCTCGGCCAGCAGGCCCAGCAGCAGGTGCCCGGCACCGATCTCCGGATTGCCCGCCGCCTGCGCCTCGTTCTGCGCGGCCATGACGACGTTTCTGGCCCGGACGGTGAACCGGCCGAACCCTTCCGAGGGGTCAAGGTCCGAGGGCTCGCCCGGCACCTTCGGCACGAACCGCTTCTGTGCCGCCTGCTTGCTGACGCCCATGCTGCGCCCGATGTCGGTCCAGGAGGCGCCGGAGCGGCGGGCCTGGTCGACGAAGTGACCGATGAGATGGTCGGCGACATCGCCGAGATGATCCGCGGCGATCACCGCGCCGGAGAGTTGGTCGAGCGCCTGCGAATGCGCCTTCTTGATGACCTCGATGAGGTCGTCGAGCCGGACGGAATTGGTCGTGCGAACGGGTTCCACCATGCGTCAACTATAGGTTGACGCATGGTGGAACGTCAACCTTGAGTTGACGATCGATGTGGACTGCCCCGGTCAGAGCCGGAGCCGTGGCCAGGAACCGGTCTCCCGCAAGAGCTGACGATCGTGGGTGGCGATCACGACGGCCGCGTCCGTCGCGTCGAGCGCCTCCGTCAGCTCGTCGACGAGTGCCGGGGACAGGTGGTTCGTCGGCTCGTCCAGCAGCACCGCGTGCGGACGCGAGCCGAGCAGGACGGCCAGGTCGAGCCGCCGCCGCTGGCCGACCGACAGTTCGGTGACCGGACGGGCCGCGTCGGCACCGGACAGCAGACCAAGCCTGCCCAGCGCGACCACCTCCCCCGCCGCCAGGGCCCCCGTGCTCACCAGCCGCGCGATGGCCGACTCGTACACCTGGGCGGCACTCCGGCCGGACGGCGCGGTCGACTCCTGCGCCAGCAACGCGATGCGCGCCCTGCGCGCCCGGTGCACGGCACCCTCGGACGGGGCCTGCCCCCCGGCCAGCAGGTCGAGCAGGGTCGACTTGCCGGACCCGTTGCCACCGGTCACCACGAGGCGCTCTCCCGGTCGCAGCGACACCGAGCACGCCCGGCCCAGCCTGCCGTCCAGCATGACCCCCTCGGCCCGCAGGATGGTGACGCCCGCGGCGATGGCCGGCAGCCGTGGCATCTCCAGCCGGGCAGGCGGTTCCGGCACTCCGACCGCCGCTGCCCGCAGGTCCTCCTCCCTGCGGTGCACCGAGCGCACCAGTGCCGGAGCCCTGGTCGCGCGGGTGTGCTTGCCGGTGCCCTTCTCCGGTCGCCAGCCCGTCGACAACCGGTCGCGCGCGGCGGCCAGGTCCTCGGCGAGCCGCTCCCGTTTGCGCTCCTGCTCCGCGTGGTCGGCGACCCAGCGATCCCGCTCGGCCCTGCGCCCGTCCCGGAAACCGGACCAGCCGCCGCCGTAGGTACGCGGGCGGCCGTCCCGGGTCGGGTCCAGGTCGAGGACGGCGGTGACCACGTCGGCGAGCAGCGCGCGATCATGACTGACCAGCACCACGCCGCCCGGATGCGCACGCAGCCCTGCCGTCAGGTAGTCGAGGCCGTGCGTGTCCAGGTGGTTGGTCGGCTCGTCGAGCAGGAGCAGGTCGTGGCGCGCGCCGAGCAGGCAGGCCAACCGGACCCGGTGCCGCTGCCCGACCGACAGCGTTGCCAGCGGGCGTTCCCGATCGGTGACCGCACCCAGTCCGGCCAGCGCGACGTCGACCCGGCGGTCGGCGTCCCAGGCGTCCAGGGATTCGGCCGCGGCGAGCGCCCCTGCGTACCGGTCGGCCGCCTCGGGGCTTTCCTCGGCCAGCGCCGCCACGCTCGCGTCGAGTTCCCGCAGGGCGGCGCGGGCGTCCGCGAGCTCCAGGGCGACGAGGTCACCGACGGTGCGGCCCGCCGGAACCGGCAACTCCTGGTCGGCCACGCCGATCGTGCCTGCCCGGCGCACCGCACCCGCATCCGGCGGCAGCGTTCCGGCCAGCGCCCGCAGCAGGGTGGTCTTGCCGCGGCCGTTCTCGCCGACCACCCCCAGCCGGACGCCGGGAGACACGGTGAGGTCGACGCCGCGCAGCACCGCACGACCGCCACGGGCGAGGTACAGGCCGGAGGCGGCGAGGTGTGCGCGAGCGCGCGCGGGCAGGGTGACAGAGCGAGACATGGTTCCTCCTCGGCGAACACCCGCGAGCCGGACGGCTCCAGCGGGTGGCGGTCCGCGACCGGGTCGCGGTGGGCAACGGATCGCACACGGAACTCCCACGCGACTCGAGGTGCGCGGGAGTTCCGGTTCGCGGTGCCGTCAGAGGAAGTAGTGGAAACGCATGACCGTCACGATAGGTCAACGCCGAGGCGAGGTCGAACGGATTTCCCCGGCAGGGCGATCGAGGTCAGGCCACCGGGCCGAGGTCGAGATCGCCGGGACGAGGGCCCGGCCGGGGGCTCGCGGAGGACAGTCCGGACGGCCCGTCCGGCACGTTCTCCAGGTCACGGGCGATTCCCGCCGCCTGCCCCGCCGCGGAGGCGAGCACCGCGGCGACCGTGCGCCACTGCGTCGAGGACAGCTCGCCCGCGTTGTCGCGAATCCACTCCGCGTAGCCCACCAGCGGCCCGTGGAAGGGCACGCCCATGGCCGACACCGGCGAGGTGCGAGCGGCGACGCTCTCCTGTGGCGCGTCAGCCGGGCAGGGGGAACCGGCCGGGCGCGGCCCCGGGTCGAGGACCAGGTCGCGGCGGCGGATCCGCACCGAACGCCGCGTCCACGCCCTGACCAGCACCCCGGCCGCGACCAGCACCAGGCTCAGGGCCACGATCTCCACGGCGATCAGGGCCGGGGCGGCAGGTTGTCCCGATACGAGCAGCACGTCCGTCATGTCGGGACAGCCGGGTCACTCGTTACGGCAGGCTCGCGCCGATTGCTCGGCGCGCGAACCGCAACCGGTGGGAGCGCTTCGGGCTCAGGCGCGCAGCGCCGAGGACCTCGCCGCCACCAGTTCGGCCACGGAGGCGTTGCCGCCGACCTCGATGCCCGGTGTCAGCGGGGTCGCCGCGCCGCCGCCGAGGGTGGCCAGGGCCGGCGTCCCGATCCCGGTGTAGACGGCCGCCGGGGTGACGATCGCGTCCGGTCCGAACTCGCCGCCCAGCCGGCCGAACGGCGCGTCCACCCGCTCGGCGGTCGCGGTGATCGCGTTGCTCGTCGTCATCTCGTCTCCCTGGTGTCACGCGGTGTGCCGCGCATCGGACGGTGCCGCCGGCGTTGCGGCGCCACGGTCACGCTATGCGCAAGCGGACGCGCCCGGCATCATCAGGATCGCTGGAGAACGTCCGCCGGACGCGACACAAGTCCTATCGCAACACGGCGCTCAGCCGGAACCGACCGCGGAGATGGTGGTCGACGGGCCCAACCCGGCGTCCGATGGGTGGTGTTCGATTCGCGAGCGGGCCCACCAGCTCGACCCGCTGCGCCGGACTCGGGACGGGTTCGGCCGCCTGCTGGGGCCGGACGACGTCCGCTAGCTGAGCAGTTCGAAGGTCCGGGCGAGGAAGAAGCCGACGAGGGCGAGAACGAGCAGTCCGATCACGATCAGCGCGGCGATCGGGAACTTCCGGGACGGCATCGGCTGCGGATGGGACAGACCGGAGGTCTGCCCGGCGTCCGGCGGGGTGTCACCTGGGGTCACCGAGCCGCCCTCCTCCAGGCCGGGCGCGTCCTCCGGCTCGGGCCCAGGGCCGGGTGTGATGGTCATTCCGCCACGGTGACACATTCTCGCCGTCGCGGCCGCGCGAGACCGGCGCGACAAGGACCGGAACCGGAAAACCAGGACGGGCAGGCGCGCGGAGACCCTTACCGCACAGCGCTTTCCGGACGTCGTCGCCGCGGAGTTCCACACCGGCAACCGCACAACGGTCAGGCCCGGTCGTCGCCGGAATCGTCGGCGGGCCCCTCGTCCGGGTCCTCGCCGGGGTCGGCGACGAAATCGTCCGGATCGGCGAGTTCGAGCAGGGTGCGGAATTCGGCGATCTCGCGTTCGTGGTCATCGGTTTCGGCCCCGGAGTCCTCCAGGTCGTCGCCGAGTGCGATGTCCACGCTCGCCACGGCCAGCACCGATTCGCCCACCTCCGTGGTCACCCCGGCCCTTACCCCGAGTGCGACCGCGTCGCTCGGCCGCGCCGAAACACGCACGTCGTTGGTCAGCACGAGTTCGGCGATGAAGATGCCGTCGCGGAGTTCGGGCACCTCGACACGTTCGATCCGGTGGTCGCAGGCCTCCAGCACGGCGGCGATCAGCTCGATGGTGCCGGGCCTGGGCCGGTCGACCCCCTTGTGCGCCGCGATCAGCTCGTCCGCCTCGGCCTCGCCGATGACGATCGGCAGCCAGCGGCGCAGGCCCTCGGTCTCCCGGAGCAACATGACCGGTGCCGGCTCGTCGGGAATGAGTACGACCGCTGTGAACTCCATCCGGACCACGGCATCCACCTCTCGTCTCGCGTCATCGGCCGTCACCGGGCGAGCGTGCCACGATCGGCTGTTCCGGCACAGTAGCGCGGCGGCTACCGGGAGTACCGGTGGTGGTGGCCGCGCGTCGCGCGTCATCGCTGGAGTACCGCGCGGGCGGCGGGGCCAAACGGGCTCACGGTCACAGCGGATGGTGTGCGCCGGCGGGCCCCTACCCGTCGGCCGCACACCACCGTGACCATCCGGGCCCACGAGCCGGCGGCGCCGTGCCCGCCCGAACGCCGTCACCGTGAAGAACGGGCACCTGTCGAAACAACGCGCGCACTGTCCACATCGGCCTGATTCGGCCGGTCCGGATCCGGTGCGAGGTGACCGTGTCGTGGCCGGATGACCTCGACACACTGACAGCGCACGCGGGCCCGCACAAGCGCCGGTCACCCGGACGTGTGTACAAAGTGGACAGTGTCATCGCGCGAAGGGGCATGAGAGACAGGGATTAGCAGTCCGGCGACGGGGTACCCACCGCGAAGACGTCGAGGACTGGGAGGTCCGAGTGCAGATCGGGTACAAGCTGTTCGCCGAGGGACTGTCGCCCGCCGAACTGGTGGGTCAGGCGGTACGAGCCGAACAGGCGGGATTCGACTTCGTCGAGATCAGCGACCACTTCCACCCGTGGCTGGACGGGCACGGGCACTCCGGCTTCGTCTGGACCATCCTCGGTGCGATCGCCGCCCGCACCGAACACATTGCGCTGGCGACGGGTGTCACCTGCCCCTTCCTGCGCTACCACCCCACGGTCATCGCCCAGGCCGCGGCGACCACCGCACTGCTCTGCGAGGGCAGATTCACCCTCGGCGTCGGCTCGGGGGAACGCCTCAACGAGCATGTGGTGGGACGAGGCTGGCCACCGGTGGACGTCCGGCACGAGATGCTGCGGGAGTCGCTGGAGATCATCCGTCTGCTGTGGACCGGCGGCTACCACACCTACCGCGGACGGCACCTGACCGCCGAGGACGCCCGGGTCTTCGATCTCCCGGACTCGCCGCCGCCGATCGCCGTCGCCGCGGGTGGACCGTCCGCGGCCGCGCTCGCCGCCGAATGCGGGGACGGCATCTTCGCCACCGAGCCGCGCGCCGACCTGCTGCGCGCCTACCACGAGGCAGGCGGTTCCGGCCCCGCATACGCGGAGGTGCCGCTGGCCTGGGCGCCGGACGAGGAGACCGCGGCGCGGTCCGCGCACCGGCTGTTCCGCTTCGGGGTGATGGGCTGGAAGGTGCAGGCGGAGCTGCCGAACCCGGTGAACTTCGAGGCCGCCACCGCGTACACGACGCCGGACGACATGCGCGCGGCGTTCGGCTGCGGCCCGGACGTCGAGGCGCACCTGCGGGTGGCCCGGCAGTTCACCGACGCCGGATTCGACCGGCTGGCACTCATCAACGCCGGGCCCGACCCGGAGGGCTTCTTCGACTTCTTCCACCGGGAACTCGCCGACCCCCTGCGCGCACTGGGAAACCGGTGAGGTGACCTCCGGGGCGGCCGGGAGTGGACGGGCCCGGTCAGCCTTCGCGGCGCAACCGCAGTGCCTGCAGCGCCGCCGCCAGGTCCGCGACCGCCCACGGCTCGGCCGGGGAACGTCCGCTGAGTTCGTGGATGCGGCGGAGCCGGTAGCGAACGGTGTTGGAGTGGCAGAACATCGCCTCCGCCGCGCGCTCGGCCGAACCGGCGTGGTCGAACCACGCCTGGAGGGTGTCGATCAGCGTGGTCCGGTCGTCCACCGGCAGTTCCAGCACCGGGCCCAGCACCTCGCGCACCAGCCGGTCGCTCTCGTCGCGCTGCCGGGCGAGCAGTCCCGCCAATGGGTTTCCGGTGAACACGGCGACCTCCGCGCGCCCCGCGGGCAGGCCGCCCAGGGCGACCGAGGCCAGGTGCACCGCGCGCGGTGTCTCGTACAGCGAGCGGTACACCGGGCTGATCCCGGTGCGCGTGGTCGCCCGCGCCGTCGTCACCTCCAGCGCGGGCCCGGACTGCCCGGGGCGCAGCGAGACCACGCCCATCTGCCGTCCCGGGGCGAGCCGCCACGCCGAGGCGATCCCGCGATCGGCCAGCCCGCGTTCGATGCCCGCCAGCCCCGCCTCCGCGGTGGTGCTGGTCTCCGCGACGATCACCACGAAGTCGCCGTCGGCGGGCAGGCCGAGAAGCTGGGAGACCTCCCACGGCCCGGCGTCCGGCCGCTGCTCGCCGGTGAACAGCGCCTCCGCGAGCGCGGATCGCCGCTGTTGCTGGGCCACCAGCAGCTCCGCGGTACTCGTCCGGTACGCCTCGGTCAACGCCTCGGCGTACTCGTCGGTGAGCTGCCAGGTCCGCGCGGCGGCGGCGAGCAGGGTGTCGATCGTGTCCGGCTCGGCGTCCGCCCGCGCCTGTTCCGCCAGCAGATCCCACATCGAGGTGAACCCGATCCGGAAGGCCCGCAGCACCTCCGGCAGCGGGGCACCCTGCTGAGCGCGTCGCCTGCCCGTCTCCTCGGGCGCGCTGAAGTCCCTCGGCGCCAGGGGATCACGCATCGCCGAGATCATGTAGCGCAGGTTGTGCTCGACCGAACGGCGGAGTTCGTCGGCGGGCACGGTCTCCGCACCGCGGTAGAGCGTGATCTGCTCCAGGATCGTGGCGAACACCCGGTCGACGAGTTCGGGCAGCCGCGGCTCGACCCGGTCGACCAGCCGGGCCAGCGGCGAATCCGTCACCGGGTCTCGCCGGTGAAGGCGCCGATCCCGGTGATGTCCCGTCCGACGATCAGCGTCTGCATGGTCTCGGTGCCCTCGAAGGTGTGGATCGACTCGATGTCGGCCATGTGCCGGATGACGTGATTCTCCAGCAGGACACCGTTGCCTCCCATGAGATCACGGGCCTCGGCGATGATCTGGCGCGCCTTGCCGGTGTTGTTCATCTTCGCCAGCCCGGCCACCGTCGGGGACAGCCTGCCCGCATCGGCCAGCCTGCCGATCTGCACGCAGTAGAGCTGCATACCGGTCAGGTCCGCGAGCATCCTCACCAGCCGCTGCTGCACGATCTGGAAACTGGTCAGCGTCTTGCCGAACTGCTTGCGTTCCGAGGCGTAGCGCATAGCGGCGTCGTAGGCCCCGGTGGCGTGGCCCAGTGCCATCCACGCGCAGATGCTGCGGGTCGACGCGAGCACGCGGGCGGTGTCGGCGAAACCGTTCGCCCCCGTCAGCCGGTTGGCCTCCGGCACCCGCACCCCTTCGAGCGTGATGTCGGCCTGCCACACCGCGCGCAGCGAGGCCTTGCCCTCGATCACCTCGGCCCGGTATCCCGGAGTTCCCTTCTCCACGACGAAACCGTTCACCTCGCCGGAGCCGGTGTCACGCGCCCAGACGACGACCAGATCGGCCACCGAGCCGTTGCCGATCCACCGCTTCGTCCCGTCCAGCACCCAGTCGCCGCCCTCGCGGCGGGCCGTGGTCTCCAGCGCCACCGAGTCCGAACCGTGGTCCGGTTCGGTGAGCGCGAACGCGCCGATGGCACGCATCGCCGCCATGTCCGGCAGCCAGCGCTGCTTCTGCTCGTCCGAGCCGCACATCGCGATCGACTGCATCGCCAGCCCGGCGTGCACACCGAGGAAGGTGCCGAGGCTGCCGTCGCCCCGGTGCAGTTCCATGTGCACCAGCCCGCACGCCGTCGGGCTCATCCCGGCACAGCCATAGCCGGCGATGTCCTCCCCCACGATGCCCAGCTCGGGCAGCCGCCGGATCAGCGGCCACGGCATCTCCGCGCGCTCCCAGTACCCGGCCGCCACGGGCAGCACCTCGTCGTCGACGAATCTGCGGGTGGCGATGAACGGCTCCCACTGCTCCTCGGTGAACTGGTCCCGGACGGAGAAGAAGTCCGTGCCCAGCGATTCGCCGAGGTGTGTCCCGCCGTCGTGGGTGCTGCTCACCGTTCGCTCCTCTCGTCGCCGTCCTCGTCCAGGAAGGAATCGATGACGGGTGCCAGCTCGCCGGCCTCGGTGAGCAGTGCCAGGTGACCGCCGTCGTAGCGGTGGAGCCTGCCGCGCGGCAGCAGCCCGGCCATCATGCTCGCGTTCACCGGCGGGATGATCGGGTCGTCGGTGCCGGCCAGCACCAGGGCCGGCTGCCGGATCAGCGGCAGGAACGGCAGGCTGCTCCAGCCGGCGATCGCCATGAGCTGGTACAGGTAGGCGCGCCGGGGGGTGGCGGTGGGTGCGTTGTGCAGCGCCGAGATCGTCCGGGCGGGGTCCAGCCGGGCGGATCCGCCGTACAGGTCACCGGCGATGCGTTCGGCGTAGGCGGGGTCGCGGTGCCGCCGGGGGGTGGACATCCTGGCCAGCGTGCGCGGCGCGGCGGGCACCATCAGCATTCCGGTTCCCGTGGCGACCAGCACCAGGCGCCGGCACCGCCGCCGATACTGGAACGCGTACTGCTGGGCGAGTCCGCCGCCCCAGGAGATGCCGAGAACGTCGGCCGAACGGTAACCGAACCCGGCGATCACCCGGTGCAGCGCGGCCGCCAGTGTGGAGAACAGGTACGGCACCCGCGGTGCGGCCGAGCCGCCGAGGCCGGGGACGTCGAACAGGATCAGCGGACGGTCACGGTCGAGTGCCCCGACGACCGGGTCGAACAGCCGCTGGCTGGAGCCGATCCCGTTGCACAGCACCAGCGGCACCCGGCCCGCCGCTCCGGGATGGTGGGTGACGGCCAGTTTCCGGCCTCGCACGGCCACCGTGCTCGCCTGCCGCGGCCGTCGCGCCGCCGTGCTCATGTGACCAGCACGTAGCTGCCCGGCGCGGCCTCCAGCGGCGGGTGGTCCGGTCCACCCGGCTCGGCAGGGGGCGGCACCTGCTCGCCGGTGCGGGCGTGCAGCCACTCGCTGAAGTCCGGCCACCAGGAGCCGTCCTGCTTCTCCGAACGGGCGAGCCACTCCTCGGCGTCCGCCGGATTGTGCTCACCGGTACGGAAGTTCGCCTTGCGGTTGCCCGGCGGGTTGACGATCGAGGCGATGTGACCGCTGGTGGACAGGACGAAGCGGCTCTTCCCGCCGTAGAGCTGCGTGCTCTGGTAGCAGTTCTGCCACGGGCACAGGTGATCGGCGATGCCTGCGGTGACGTACGAGTCGATCCCGATCCGGCCCAGGTCCACCGGGGAGCCGAGCATCGTCGCGGTGCCCGGCTCGACCAGCGAGTTGTGCTGGGCGAGGTCGATGAAGTCGCGGTGCAGCGCCGCCGGCATCCGCGTCGGGTCGGCGTTCCAGAACAGCACGTCGAACGGTTTCGGGGTCCTGCCGAGCAGATAGCTCTGCACCCAGTAGTTCCACACCAGGTCGTTGGGCCGTAGCCAGGCGAACACCTCGGCCAGCGATCGTCCGTCCAGGTATCCCTTCGCCGCGGAGACCCGCGCCGCCGCCTTCGCCGCCGCCGGGGTCAGCAGCGCACCGGGGAGCCCGGCCTTGCGCTGGTCGAGCACGGCCACCGACAGGGCGGTCGCCGCGACGGTGTGCAGCTCGCCCCGGGTTTCGAGGTGGGCGAGCACCATCGAGCTGAGGATCCCGCCGGAGCAGAGGGCCATCAGCGCGGTACTGGGGGCGCCGGTGATCCGCCTGCTGGCGGCCAGCGCGTCGACGACGGCCTCGCCGTAGGTGTCCAGGTTCCAGGCGGCGTGCCGCACGTCCGGGTTGCGCCAGGACATGGTGAACACCTGGTGCCCCTGGCCGACCAGGTACTCGACCAGGCTCCGCTCCGGAGCCATGTCAATGACGTAGTACTTGTTGATCGTCGGCGGGACGATCAACAGCGGGATCTCGCGCACGGTACCGGTCGTCGGCGTGTACTGGATGAGCTCGAACACCGGGGTCCGCGCCACAACGGTCCCCGGGGTGGCCGCGACGGTCCTTCCCACCTCGAAGGCGTCCGGCTCGACCATCTTGGGCACTCGCGGCGGGGTGGCCAGATCACGGACGAGCCTGCGGGCGCCGCGGGCGAAGTTGCCACCGCCGGTGTCCACCACGGCGCGCAGGGCCAGCGGATTGAGCAGCGGATTGTTGCTCGGTGCCAGAGCGTCGGCGACGTTGGACACCGCGGCCTCGACGCGCCGGCGGTCGTTCTCGCCGAGTTCGGCGTCCGCCACGAGCGACTCGGCTGCCCGCGCCGTCGCCAGGTATGCCTGCACGGTGCGGCGCAGCACGGGATTGTCCGACCACGCCTCGTCGGCGAAGCGCTTGTCGCGATCGTCCGGGGCGACCGTGGACGAACCCGTCGCCACCCGGCCCAGTTCCCCGCCGAGGGCGCGGACGCGGCGCAGCACCGTCAGCGGCCTGCGGGCCAGTCCGGCGGCGAACCGCGCCGTCGACGCCGACGGCAGCAGCCGGCCCAGCGAGGTCCGGGTCGCGTCGGTGAGCAGGAGGTCCAGTGGCGCGCCCGCGTTCTCGGACGCGTCGTCCTCGGTCTGGCCGGTGCGATCGCGATGCCCGGCCGGGGTCGCGGTACTCATTCGACCTCCACCTCCGGCGGTGCGGTGATCTCCCGGTGCAGGATCTTCCCGGTGGGCCCCTTCGGCAGCTCCCCCACCGACCAGATGTGCCGCGGGTACTTGTACGCCGCCACCCGTTCCCTGACGAACGCCTGGATGGCCTCGGCGTCGAAGTCCTCGCCGTCCCGGACGGACACGGCCGCTCCGACCTCCTCACCCAGGGTCTGGTGCTTCAGTCCGACGACCGCCGCCTCGGCGACGGCCGGGTGCTCGTAGAGCGCCTCCTCGACCTCCCGCGGGTAGACGTTGTATCCGCCGCGGATGATGAGCTGCTTCTTGCGGTCGACGATGAACACGTAGCCGTCCTCGTCGCGGCGGGCGAGATCGCCGCTGCGGAACCAGCCGTCGGGGATCGCCTCGGCGGTCGCCTCCGGACGGCCGTGGTAGCCCGCCATCAGGCCCTCGCCGCGGATCGCGATCTCACCGATCTCCCCCTCGGCGACGTCGTTGCCCTGGTCGTCGACCAGCCGGATCTCCATCCCGCGGACCGCGACACCCACCGAACCGGGTTTGCGGGGGGTCCCGGGGTGGTTGAAGGAGGCGACCGGTGAGGTCTCGGAGAGCCCGTAGCCCTCGAGAATCTCGCAGCCGAACCTGTCCTCGAAGGAGCGCATCACCTCGACCGGCAGCGGGGCGCCCCCGGACAGGCAGGTACGCAGGCTGCCGACGTCGAAGGAGCCGGGTGCCTGCAGCATCGCGGCGTACATCGTCGGCACGCCCTCGAAGATCGTCACCCGGTGCGTCTCGATCATGCCCAGCGCCTCGGCCGGGTCGAAGCGCGGCAGCAGGGCCAGCGCGGCACCGGCCCGCACGGCGGTGTTCAGCCCGCAGGTCAGCCCGAAGACGTGGAACAGGGGCAGGCAGCCCATGATCACGTCGTCCGGCGTCGCCTGCACGAGGGTGTCCACCGTGGTGGCCGCGTTGCTGCGCATGTTGTCGTGGGTGAGCAGCGCGCCCTTCGGCTTCCCCGTCGTCCCCGAGGTGTACAGGATCACGGCCAGGTCACCGCCGTCCCGTTCGGTCACCTCGGTGACCGGCTCGGTGCCGTCGAGCTGCTCGGCGCTCAGGCCGTCCTGCTCGAGTACCACCACCGGGATGTCCGCCTCGGCCGCCGCCTCCTGGGTGGCGTCGGCGGCCGAGGACAGCGTGAAGACCGCGCGGGCCCCGGAGTCGGTGAGGAAGAAGGTGATCTCCCTGGCCGTCAGCAGCGGGTTCATCGGGACGACGGCGCAGCCGGCGAGCAGAGCGCCGTAGAACACGGCTGGGAAGGCGGGCACGTTCGGGGCCACCAGCCCGATGCGGTCCCCGGGGCCCGCACCGAGGCCGCGGATGAACCCGGCCGCCGCACGGGCGTCGCGCAGGAACTCGGCGTACGTCACCGACCGATCGCCGCAGCGCAGCGCGACTCGCTCGGCGTGCTCGTCCCCGCTGGTCACCAGGCTGTTGGCTAGGTTCATGCTGCCCCGATCCGTCGTCCGGTCCACGTCAGGCCGATTGTGACCGTGGTCACCCACACCTGTCGATGTCGATGTGCACAGCGCTTGTTGTCGGGCGGCACAACCACCGGGAACGACCGGCGGCCGGCGCAGCGGCGTATCAGTCCGTCACTCCTGTCAGAGCTGTACGGCAAGGTTGACTCACCAGACGCCGGTTCGCTCACTGAGCGGCACTCGGGGCGGCACACCCGGCACGTCGAGTACTTGTCGTGGCCGGGGCGTGGCGGCGATTGCCTGATCGCGGGCACGATGAGCGTATGTCGCGCGACGCGGATAACGGAGAGCGGCCAGTGCTCGCTTCGGCGGATCGCCGCACCACCCGCCGCGCGGTCGGCGCGACGCTGGCCGCGCTGAGCGATCGGCGCCTCACCGGGCTGCTCGCCGGCGCCCGGCCGCTGGGCACCGGAATCGGCGGTCAGACGGTGCTGATGGACGTCGCGGACACGCCGGTGTTCGTCAAACGTGTGCCCCTCACCGATCTGGAGCTGCGGCCGGAGAACCTGCGTTCGACGGCGAACCTGTTCGGCTTGCCCACCTTCTGCCAGTACGGCCTGGGCAGCCCTGGCTTCGGAGCGTGGCGCGAGCTCGCCGCGCACGTCATGACGACGGAGTGGGTGCTCGGCGGCGACTGCGCCGGATTCCCGGTGATGTACCACTGGCGGGTCCTGCCCGAACCCGGCGGCCGGCCGCTGCCGGACGAACTCGCCGACGTGGAGGCCGCCGTCGGCTTCTGGCACGGGTCGCCCGCGGTCCGCGAACGTGTCGACGCCATCCGGAGGAGCACGGCGAGCCTGGTGCTGTTCCTGGAGTACCTGCCGTGGACCGTGCACGACTGGTTCGCCGCCCGGCTCGCCGAAGGTGCGGTGGAGGACGCGGCCGCCATGCTGGCCCGCGAGCTCTCGGTCACCACCTCGTTCATGGAATCCCGCGGACTGCTGCACTTCGACGCGCACTTCGAGAACGTGCTGACCGACGGTGCCCGGCTGTACTTCGCCGATTTCGGCCTCGCGACCTCGTCCCGGTTCGACCTCGATCCCGAGGAGGACGCCTTCCTCCGGCACCATCGCGGCTACGACCGCCGCTACACGGCGACCCACCTCGCGTATCGGCTGGCGGGCACCCTCACCGGCGACCGCGTCGATCTGATCCGGGCCTGCGCGGAGGGCACCGTGCCGGACGGGGCCGGCCCCCAGGTGACCGAACTGCTCATCCGCCACTCCCCTGTCGCCGCCGTGCTGACCGACTTCTTCGACGCCCTGCGCGGCGAGAGCAGGGCGACTCCGTATCCGGCGGAAGCGGCGCGACGCGCTGACCGGACGCGGTCTCAGACCGAGGCCACCAGCGAGGCGTAGCTCTGGTTCGCCACGGACGGCGGGGAGGACCAGCTCGCCTCGGCGGGCAGGGCCGGTGCCCCGGCGTCCGCCGGCAGGCCGGTGTAGAGCGCGACGGCGTTGAGCGCGACGGGGCCCGCGCCCCGTACCCGGAGCGTCACCTCGACCCCGGACTCCGCCGGGGCCGTGTAGCGCATCCCCCATCCCCATCGCGAGTCGCCGAGGTTGCGGCCACCCGGCAACGGCACCTCGTTCGCGGTGGCGCCCAGGACCTCGTGTGCCGAGACGTCGGCGTACAGCACGAGACTGTGCGCGGTGGGGCCCGCATCCAGGCGCACGGTGACCTCCCGGGTGCCGTCGCCGGTCTCCCGGGAGCCGGACGGCTCTATCGCCGGCACCCCGACCGAGCGCGACACGGGAGCGGCACCCGCGGTGATCCGCTGGCCGGCCAGATTGGGGAACAGGCCCTCCGGGACGTCCGCCCGCTCGGCCAGCAGTGGCGCGACGAGGGCGTCCGACGGGTTGCCGGTGTTGAGCCAGTAGGAACGGCCGCTCGTGCCGTCCACCCCGTAGCCGAGACTGACCGGGCGCGGATGGTGTGTGTCGTAGCGGTCCACGGCCAGGCCCGCACCGCCGAGACCGAGCGCCGCCACGACCGCCACCACGGTGCCCGTCGCCAGCCCGCGGGCGGGAACGGCGGCGATCAGCAGCCCGGCGGTGGTCGCGCCGAAGAGCACGGCCACCACCATCGGCACCGCGGCCAGCGAGATACCGACGAGCGGAAACAACAGCAGCACCACGGGCAGACCCAGCAGCACGGCGGGCACGGCCCCGGCGGCCGCGGCCAGCGGGTGCCACGGCGATCCGTCCCCAGCCCACCGGTTCGCCGCCCAGAGTGCGATCGAGCCGAGCAGCGCGGGCCAGGTGAACAGGTACGCACCTCCGGGGGCGAGGAACGCCGCGGCCACGGCCGCCACCGCGAACCAGCCCAGTACCGCCGCCATCGTCTCCGTCCGGCCACCGCGTGCCGACCAGCGGCACCAGAGCACGAGCAGCACCAGCGCCAGCACCGACAGCGCGATCGCGTAGAGCTGCGGACGGTAGGTGTCACCGCTGAGGAAGAGCGCGTACTCGGGTCGCACGGCCCGCAGCAGCGCCCAGGCAGCCACCCCGGCGAGAACGAGCGGAACCAGCAACGACACCGCGGACAAGGCGATCCGTGACGGCCGCGCCCCGCGTCCGCGGCAGGACCACACGACCGTCGCGAACACGAGGAAAGCGAGCAGCGCCAGGGGGATCACGAGTTCCGCCGGGTAGTGCACGAGGAGGCCGAACACGGTGAAGTAGGTGTCGTCGCCCTCGCCGGACACACCCAGCTCCGTACCGGCCAGCTCCCGGGTGGCCGCCATCGCCGCCTCACCCATGTCCTGCACGGTCGCCGTGCTCAGATGGGCGATGTCGTCGTGCGGGGTGTGGTAGTGGGCGGACCCGCCGACGAAGGCGAAGTTGAGGCCGCGCAGGCCGGCCTCGGCGAAGACGGTCAGGTCGGTGTCGTTCGGCAGCAGGCGGTAGACGTCGTCGGAGACGGAGGTGGCCAGCGCGCTCCCGGCGCCGGCCGCGGGCATCAGTCCGGCGTTGTCGCCGACCGTCTGGAACATGATCGCGGGCCCGGAACTGCCCCGCGCCTCCATGTTGACCACCACCGTGCGGTCGACGGCGGCGGCTCCCCCGCCGTCGAGGAAGCCACGCGCGCCCAGCAGTCCCGCCTCCTCGGCGTCGGTGAACACGACCTCGATGTCGTTGCGGGGTGGTGAGCCGGCGCCCAGGGCCCGCAGGATTTCCAGGATCGCGGCGAGGTTCGCGGCGTCGTCGGCCGCACCGGGCCCACCGGGCACCGAGTCGTAGTGCGCGGCCAGCAGAACCCGCCCGGTCGGAGCCGTGCCGGGGATCCGGGCGTGGATGTTGGTGACCGAGCCCGCCAGGTGCAGCCGGTCGTCCATGCCGCGGCCGGTGGCGCGGGAGTCGATCTCGGGGCGGAGGCCGAGCTCGCGCAGCTCGCCGACCAGGTACTCGCGCACCCGGTCGTTCGCCGGGGACCCGGCCGGATGCCATTCGGCGGTGATCGGCGCCAGGTGCTCGCTCGCACGTGCGGCGGAGAACTCCTCCGGGGGCGCGCTCGCGTCCGCCGGCGCCGGGGGCCGGAGCCCGAGTCCCGCGATCACGGCGAGCAACGCCAGCAGCACGAGGGCGAATCCGGACCACAGGGGCGTTCTGCTGGCAGGCACCGCGGCATCGTCCTACCGCGGACGAGGCCGCGGCAAGCCCGCGCGGCCGTCGGAGTCCACTGTGGACAAAATGCGAGCGCCCGGCGGCACCGGCGAGGGCTCATCGCGGTTCACTGGCGCCGAGGCCCGCGGGCCCTCCGCGTGCTCGATGGTGGCGCGCCGAATACAGCGTTATACATCCTGCTCAGGCCTCCGGCCCCGCGGGCCGACCGGACCTTCGGACTGGGCCGTTGGTGGGACGTCGCCGATATCCGACGAATTGGCCTAGACCATTACGGCGGCGCTGGATAGGTTGACGCCGTTTGCATCGGCCCGTCCCGGAGGAACCCATGACGCTGCCCAGACGCGGACCCGCGCGCGGATCTCGCCTGACCGCGATCGCCGGCCTGCTGCTCGCGGGCTCGGTGATCGCGCCGCTCGGTGCGACCGCCCAGACCGCGCCGCCACCCCCGCCGCCGTACCAGGATCCGGACCAGCCGGTCCCGGCCAGGGTGGCCGACCTGCTCGGCCGGATGAGCGTCGACGACAAGATCGGCCAGATGGTGCAGGGCGAACGCGCCTCGGCCACCCCGGCCGACGCCGCCGGGCACCGGCTCGGCTCCGTGCTGTCCGGTGGCGGGTCCTGGCCCGCACCGAACACGGCGGAATCCTGGGCCGACATGTACGACGCCTACCAGCGGGAGGCGATGGACAGCCCACTGGGCATTCCGCTGATCTACGGCGTGGACGCGGTGCACGGGCACAACAACGTGCACGGGGCGACGATCTTCCCGCACAACATCGGACTGGGCGCCGCGAACGACGCGGAACTGACCGAGGACATCGCGCGGGCCACCGCGGAGGAGGTCGCGGGCACCGGCATCGACTGGAACTTCGCGCCCTGTCTGTGTGTCGCCAGGGACGACCGCTGGGGCCGCACCTACGAGTCCTTCGGCGAACTGCCCGAGGACGCCACCCGCAACGCCGGGGTGATCGATGGGCTGCAGGGCGACGCGCTGAACGGTCCGGCCTCGGTCATGGCCACCGCCAAGCACTTCATCGGGGACGGGGGCACGACCGGCGGTGACGACCAGGGCGACACCGAGGTGTCGGAGGCCGAGCTGCGGCGCGTCCACCTCCCACCGTTCCAGGAGGCCATCGACCGCAACGTCGGCTCGGTGATGATCAGCTACAGCAGCTGGAACGGCGAGAAACTGCACGGCCACGAGTACCTGATCGACGAGCTGCTGAAGCAGGAACTCGGGTTCTCCGGAATCGTCATCTCCGACTACAACGCCATCGACCAGATCGACGGCGAGGAGGGCTTCACCGCCGAGGAGGTGCGCCAGTCCGTCAACGCGGGCATCGACATGTTCATGGTGCCCGAGGACTACGCGAAGTTCATCGAGCTGCTGCGCGCCGAGGTCGACGCCGGCCGGGTGTCCGAGGCCAGGCTGGACGACGCGAACACCCGCATCCTCACCAAGAAGTTCGAACTCGGCCTCTTCGAGCGCCCGCTCGCCGACCGCTCGTACCTGCAGACCGTCGGCAGCGCCGAGCACCGCGAGCTGGCCCGTGACGCGGTCCGCAAGTCCCAGGTGCTGTTGAAGAACGACGGTGCCCTGCCGTTGGCGAAGGACGGCGGCAAGATCTTCGTCGCGGGCAAGAACGCCAACGACATCGGCAACCAGAGCGGCGGCTGGACGATCACCTGGCAGGGCGAGAGCGGCCCGACGACCACTGGCACCACGGTTCTCGACGGGATCCGGGAGGTCGCAGGAGAGTCGACCGAGGTCGCCTACGACCGGGAGGCCGAGGGCATCGACGACAGCTACGGGGCGGCGGTGGTCGTGGTCGGCGAGACGCCGTACGCCGAGCACGAGGGCGACCGGCCGGACGATCTCAGGCTCGACGAGGAGGACCTGGCGACCCTGGAGAAGGTGCGGGCGACCGGTGTGCCGACGGTCGCCGTTCTCGTGTCCGGCAGGCCGATGGACATCACCGAGGAGGTGTCCGGCGTCGACGCGCTGCTGGCGTCCTGGCTTCCCGGCAGCGAGGGCGCCGGAGTCGCCGACGTGCTCTTCGGCGACCACAACCCGTCCGGGAAGCTCACCTTCTCCTGGGCCAGGGACTTCGAGCAGCAGCCGATCAACGTCGGCGACGGCAAGGATCCGCTGTACGGCTACGGACACGGGCTGAGCTACCCCGCGTCCTGACGCCGCGGCGACCACGCCGCACGAGGGCCGTTCCCGCCCGGAGGGCAGGCACGGCCCTCGTCGTCGTTCCGGCCGCTGTCATCCCGGTCGCCGTCAGACGGTGCCGGGTCAGGCTTCGGCGAGCCGGAGCACCCGCAGCATGCCCTGCGGATCGGCGGCGGTCCGTTCGGTCGCCCGGCAGTCGTCCAGGCCGGCTTCGAGCTCGGCCGGGCGCAGGCCCGTGCCGATCAGCACCAGCTCGGTCAGGCGGGCACCACGCACCTGCTCGAACCGGACGAAATCGCCGACGGTGTGCACGGTGAAGGTCTGGTTCCCTTCCGCCGTCAGGAAACAGACGTGCCCCTTCATCCGGTAGACCTCCGCCGGGCGGGTGTCGAGGAACCGCATGAACAGCCTCGCGTCCATCGGTTCGGCACCGTGGTAGGCGACACTGTCGTACCGGGCGTGCGGGTGATCGGCCTGCCGGTACTCCGGCAGCTCGTCGAACGAGAGCTGGGCTGACCGCCGCCGCCCGTCCTCGGCGCGGGCGTCGAACAGCAGCTCCGGATCGAGCCGGCCGTGCTCGACCCGGATCGGCGCACGGCCGCCTGCCAGTTCCGCGACGAGCGCGCCGATCCGGTCCCGCTCCGCAGCGGCCAGCCGGTCGGTCTTGTTCAGTACCACCAGATCCGCACAGCGCAGGTGTGCGGCCAGTTCGGGGTGCCGGTCCAGGCTCCGCTCAAACCCCACGGCGTCGACCACCTCCACGAGACCGCCGTACTCCACCCGTTCGTTGGCGCTGGCCGACACCATCCGGACCAGATCGCGTGGTTCGGCCAGTCCGCTCGCCTCGATGACGACGACGTCCATCCCCCGGCGCGGCCGGGTGAGCTTGCCGAGCATGCGATCCAGGCCGCTGACGTCGACCTCGCAGCAGAGGCAGCCGTTGGCCAGCGAGGCGATGGCGTCCGCCTGCCCGGACACCATCATCGCGTCGATGTTGACGCTGCCGAAGTCGTTGACGATCACGCCGATCCTGGTCCCGCGCACGTTCCGTAGCAGGTGGTTGATCAGGGTCGTCTTCCCCGCGCCCAGGAAGCCCGCGACGACGAGCACGGGAACACGTTTCGGCATCCGCGGATCCTATCGGCGGTCACCGGGCCCGACCGGACCGTCCGCTGACGGCGATCGTCGTACGGGCCGCCCGGACACCGCGTGAGACGGCCGTGCCGGCCCGGCCCCGGCCATCGGCAACCGCCACCGCGCTGGCCCACGGCCAACTCGATGCCCGCGCCCACGAACTGGCCCACGCACCGCGCGAACGCGACGCCGTGCCGAGAACGCCGGGTCGCCGGGGCACTGACCCGGGTGGGACGGTGGCTGCACTGGAACAGAGTGCGGACCTGGTGACCCCCGGCGACCGGACTGGGGAGGCGTTCCCGCGGACGTTCAGCGTGAACCTCTTCCACGGCCAGGGCGGCCAGGTCTACCGGAGCCGGTGAACTCGGCGACTGGCTCACCGGCGCGGGCCTGACCGAGGTCGGGGTGACATCGCTGCGGGCGATCCCCGGCCAGCACCTGGTCACCGGTCGCCGCCCGGCCTGAGTCGGCCGGGGTGCCCGGCGAGGCGGTGGAAGGCGGAACGGATCGTGTGGTCCTTCGCGGGACCGGACACCGTCCACTCCTGCGACCACTGGCCGGGACCGAGGACGCGGTAGGCGACCCGGTACAGGTCGGCGGCGCAGGGGTGCTCGGTCCGCCAGCGGCCCTCGCGCAGGTCCACGGCATGGAAGAACCCGCCGTGCTCGAAGCGGACGTCGGCGCGGCCCGGACCGGTCACCTCGTAGCGCAGCGTCCGGCTCGCCTCGCCGGTGTGCGTGCCAAGCCGGAGCGTGCCCCGCTCCCGGTACCGCAGCACGCCGTCGCCCTCGGGGGTGATCGCGGCGTGGCCGGTGAAGCCACCCGCCGGCGCGCCGGCGGCGTCCACGATCACGCGATCGATCCGCCAGTGGCCGCCGAGGTAGCTCTCGAGGTCGGTCACCGGGAACGGATCCACCGGGCCAGTATCGCCCCGCCCCCGTCCACCGGTGGAGCCGCCCGGCCCGGTCCCGCCGGAATCGCCACCGGCACGGCGATTCCGGCCCGGCGACCCGGTCCTGCTGGATACGCTGGACCACCGCGGCCGAGCCATCGCCGCCTCCCCAGGAGGTTCCCGGATGACCACGGACCCGTACCGCGGCGCCCCGTACGGCCGGACCCCCTCGTCCGCCGATCCGTACGCCGCTGCCCCCTACTCCTCCGGCCCGCCCGGGCAGGCACACGGCGAACGGACCGGCGCGCGGGTACTCGCGGCACTGGGCGGCGTGGTGCTGACCCCGGTCGCGCTGGCGCTGATGATGTACGGCGCGCACGTCAACCAGCGCGACTACGTCCGCGCGATCGACCAGGTCGAACCCGCCGGTGCCCTGTTCCTGCTGCTCGGCGCGATCCTGCTGGCCGGGATCGCCTCGCTCGGGCTGGTATCCGGACTCGGGCCGGTGGCCTCCTGTGGGGCCTGGCCCCCGGGGTCATCGGCACGGTGTCGCCGACGGCGAGCGCCCGGCTGAACCGGGAGGTCTACGGCGCCGTCGCGGACGACCTGGGTGTGGCCGCCCAGCTCTGGGCCGCGCTGGGGGCGCCGCTGGCGATCGGAGCCCTGCTGGTGGCGACGGGACTCGTCTGCTCGGCCCACCGGCGCCGGGCGGGGACCGCGCGCTGAGGCCGGATGGGAGGTTCTTGTCGGACCCCGGTGCGAGTCTGTGCCGGTGGCGGACGACGCGACGATCCTGCATGCCGACCTCGACGCGTTCTACGCCTCCGTGGAGCAGCGCGATGACCCGCGCCTGCGAGGCAGGCCGGTGATCGTGGGCGGCGGGGTCGTACTCGCCGCGAGTTACGAGGCCAAGGCGATGGGCGTGCGTACCGCCATGAGCGGGCGGCAGGCGCTGCGGATCTGCCCGCACGCCGCCGTGGTCGACCCACGCATGTCCGCGTACTCGGTCGCCAGCAAGGCGGTCTTCGAGGTCTTCCGCGACACCACTCCCCTGGTCGAGGGCCTGTCGATCGACGAGGCCTTCCTCGACGTGGGCGGCCTGTGGCGGATCGCGGGCACCCCGGCCGACATCGCCCGGCGGCTGCGCGCGGACGTCCTGGCGGAGGTGGGCCTGCCGATCACGGTGGGTGTGGCGAGGACGAAGTTCCTGGCGAAAGTGGCCAGCGCGGTGGCCAAGCCGGACGGCCTGCTGGTCGTGCCGCCGGACGGAGAACTCGCGTTCCTCCACCCGCTCCCGGTCGAGCGGCTGTGGGGCGTCGGGCCGGTCACCGCCGGGAAACTGCACCGGCACGGGATCCGGACGGTCGAACAGGTCGCCGAACTCGACGAGCAGGGGCTGACCGCGATGCTGGGCAGCGCGTCCGGCCGCCACCTGCACGCGCTCGCGCACAACAGGGACCCCCGGCCGGTCCGCACCGGACGCAGGCGCCGGTCGATCGGCGCGCAGCGGGCGCTGGGCAGGCGATCGCGGTCGCCGGGGGAACTGGAAGCGGTGGTGGCCGCGCTGGTGGATCGGGTCGCCCGCCGGTTGCGGACGGCGGACCGCGTCTGCCGCACCGTCGTCCTCCGGTTGCGCTTCGACGACTACACCCGCGCCACCCGTTCGCGATCGCTGCCGCTGGCCACGGCGGAGACGGAGACGATCCTGCTCACCGCCCGGAGGTTGCTCGGTGCCGCGATGCCGGCGATCGGCCTGCGCGGGCTCACCCTGGTCGGGGTGGCGCTGGGCAACCTCACCGACGCCGCGGCCCCGGCCCAGCTCGAACTGCCCTTCGAGGCGAACCCGTCCGGCTCGCTGGACGCGGCCCTCGACGATCTGCGCGACAGGTTCGGCGCGTCCTCGGTCACCAGAGCCACTCTGCTCGGCAGCCGCGATCGGCCATCCGTGCCGCTCCTTCCCGATTGAGTCCACAATGGACTCCTAGGATGCACGCCGGCCGAAGTGTGCCCGCCGCCACGACGCGCCCGAGGGCCACAACCGGGCACCTGAATTCCATTGCGGTACAAAGAAAGTTGCGGAACTCACGACCGCGGGCCTCGTTCGGCTCCCCCAGTGTGGTGACAATGCGCATAACCGCGCCCGGACCCGTAACGCCATGGGGCCGGCGGGCGACGTCACGCGCGTGCACCGGTCTCACCACCGGGCGGCGAACGGCAGGCGGTCCGCCGATCGCCGCGTACGTCACATCGCGACCGGGAACACCGGGGCTCCGCGAATCGTCCTGAAGTCGGTGACACAGCGGACGCCGGGACGACAGCGGAGACGGTGCACCGCCGCGAAGCAAGATCCAGACCAGGAGGTAGATGGTGTCAGCACGGGACGGCCGGCAGGAACTGATTCCCCTGAAGGCCGATTTCGATGTCGTGCTGCGTGGTTACGACCGCACGCAGGTCCAGCAGTACGCCGACGGGGTCGAGGCGGAACTGCGTCTGGTCACCGGCGACCGCGACGCGGAGGCCACCCACGCCCGGCGGCTGGCCTGGCAGCTCGAGGAGCTACGGACGGACAACCGGGAACTGCGGGCGACGATCGGGCGGATCAGCCGGTCGCCGATCGACTCCGGCGCCCTGCAGGAACGCCTGCGGCACATGCTCGAACTCGCCCGCGAAGAAGCCGACGAGACCACCGAACGGGCCCAGGAGGAGGCACGGCGCACTCTGGCCGAGGCCGAACGCTCGGCCACGGCGCTGACCCGGCACCTCGAACAGCGGGCAGCCGAACTCAACCGGCGTGCGGCCGAGATGGAAGCCGAGCACACGGCGCTGATGGACAGTGGCCGGGCCCGTGTCGCCGAACTCGACGCCGAGGCCGAGCGCCGCCGGACCCGCCTCGACCAGGAATCCACGAGCGCGCGCGAACAGGCCGAGGCGGACCTGACCAGCGCGATCACCACCCGCAGGCAGCAGGCGCTGGACACCGCGCGGGAACGTGAGCAGGCCGCGGCCACGCTGGCCGAGCGGACCGTACGGGACGCCGGAGCGCGGGCGCACGACATGGTCGCCGCCGCGGAGAGCGAGGTACGGACCCTGCGTGAACTGCGCGAACAAGTCGCGCGGCAGCTCAGCGGTACCCGCACGCTGCTGTCCGACTCCCTGGCGTTGCTGGAGCCGGACGAGAGCACCGCGGAGACCACGGGCGGCGGGGAATCCCCGCCGCGCCCAGGCCGCTCCGGTGATCGGCGTCAGCCGCACGTCGTCCCGCATCCGCCCCGGGCCAGGGCCCGCACCTGAGCACGGCCAACCGTGCCCCGCGGTTCGGCTGAGCCGCGGGGTGCCGGGCGAGCTCAGTCGGACAGAGCGATCGCGGCGTTCGCCTCGGCCACCCGGAAGCTGAAGCTCTCCTCCAGGTACAGCGACACCGTGTCCGCGTCGTGGTGGCTGTAGCCGACCGACAGATCCTGGCCGAGGTCGAGGAAGAAGTCGCCGCCGCCGAGGCTGAGTACGAGGGCGCCGTCCAGTCCGGGTGACCGCACGACCTTGCCGCCGCCCAGAATGCGGCGGAGGTGGTCGAACACCAGCAGGCCGCCGTGCTCGGCGCTCTCCACGATGCGCCGGTATCCGGCCGGGCCGATCGCGAGCCCGTACGGGCCGTCGATACCGGCCTCGCGCAGAGCGTCCACCGCCTGAGCGACGATGTGCGGGTAGGCGTTCGCCTCCGCGCCCAGCGAGGCCACCGGGTACGGCGCCGACGCGGCGATACCGGTCATGCCCGCCTCTTCCCAGCCGTGGAACACCGCGCGGTTCTCGATGAGCGCGGCCTGGCGGGCGGCGGCATCCAGGTTGTCGAACTCGAGGTCGTCGGCGCCGCGGTCGGCGTTGCCCAGTTCGGTTCGCGACACCGTGAACGGGATCCGGAACTCGGCCAGCGGCAGCACCGTTCGCTGCCGCAGCGCCGCCCCGTTCGGCGCGGGTTCCGCCGGCGAGGATCCGAGTGTGCTCACCCGGCCGAGGCCGGTGGCCGAATGGTCCCAGCCGTGCGGGCCCACCACGTCGACGAGTCGCCGCGCGGCCAGGTGCGGCACCAGACGCTCGCGGGCCTCGGCGTCGATCTGCTTCCATCCCGCGGCGGAGATCGGTGCCAGTTCCCGGAAAAGATGATCCATCTCAGAACTCCGTCCTCACGCCTGATCCTTCAGGCTGCCGATGCCCAACGACGAGTCCGCCGACGGCGCCGTTCCCTGCTCCGCCTCCACCTCGCGTACGTACCGCTCCGGGTCCACATCGCCGACGTCCAGCCCCCGGGTACCGGCGTGCTCCTCCTTGAAGGCGAGGAACCGGCGGCCCAGCTCCTCCCGGAGTCCCGGATCGGCGTGCCTGCGGAAGTCGGCCAGTGCGTCGTCCTCCTCCTCGGCCATGTGCTCGCTGTTCGCCTCGCGGGCCCTGCGCACGGCCGCGTGCCAGGCCGCGCTGCCGACGGGGTGCAGATCGGCATCGTGCGCGCCGCCGCGGATGTCGTTGTGATCGCCGACCGCGTCGAGGGTCTCGTCCTCCGCGTCCTCGCCCCTGCGGATGAGCTCCGGGTAGAAGACGGACTCCTCCGCCGCCGCGTGCACGTCCAGCAGGTCCGCGAGGGGGCGCCAGACCGCGGCCAGCTCACCCGGATCGGTCAGATCGTCCAGCGCGGCGAACTGACGCCGGAACCAGTCGTGGTCGTCCAGGATCAGGCTGGTGATGTCGGCCATGTCCTGACGCTAAACCCTTCCCGGCGCGCCTGCCCGGCGAATGTCACGCGATCGCGCGAGGTCGTGCGGCCGACGGGATCGCGGGCGAGCCCTTGCCCGGTACGGACTTTCCGCCCGGCGTCCGATTGACCGCCGGGGGCAGTGGGTAACCGGGCCGCATGACCGACACCGCGACACCGCTGAGCGCCCTCGCACTCGTCTGCAGCCTCAAGGCCTCCCCCGCCGAATCGTCCAGCGAGGTCATCGCCGGCCAGATACTCACCGCTCTCGGCGAACACAACGTGAACGGCGAATCGATCCGGGTGGCCGACCACGACGTACGGCCGGGCACCGAGGCCGACATGGGCGAGGGCGACGAGTGGCCGGAACTACGCCGCCGGATACACGCGGCCGACATCCTCGTCCTGGCCACACCGACCTGGGTGGGGCACATGTCCAGCGTCACCCAGCGGGTGCTGGAACGGCTGGACGCGGAACTGTCCTACACCGACGACCAGGGCAGGCCGCTGACCTACGGCAAGATCGCCGTCACCGCCGTGGTCGGCAACGAGGACGGGGCACACAAGATCGTCGCCGACTGCTTCCAAGGTCTCAACGACATGGGCTTCACCATCCCCGCCAACGGCTGCACCTACTGGAACGCCGAGGCGATGAACCCCAGCGACTACAAGGACCTCGAGCAGACCCCCGCCGCCGTTGCGTCGACCATCAGCACCCTCGCGGCGAACTCGGCCCACCTGGCCCGGCTCCTGTGCGAGCGGCCCTACCCGCCCGCCGGAGAGTAGGACCGGAGAGCACCGCCGGGCAGGCGGCCGGCATCAACGAATAACTGAAGACGCCACGGCACCGGTGGTGTTAGGTTCGCCCGCGAGCGGCCTGGGGGGCCACGGCACCGGGGCGCACTCGTCCGGAACGCCGGTCGTCAGAGTGCGGAAACGGAGCCGTCGCGGCGCATGCGGTTTTCCCTGTTCTTCGAGATGCAGATCTCCGAACCCACCCGGGCCGCCGAGCACCGGCTTTTCCACGATTCCGTCGAGCAGGCGGTGCTGGCCGACGCCCTCGGCTATCACGGGGTGTGGGCCGCCGAGCATCACGGGCTCTACGAGTACGCGCACTCCTCCGCGCCGGAGATCTTCCTCGCGCACCTGTCCGGGCGGACCAGCAGGATCAGGCTCGGCCACGGTGTCACGCTGACCCCGCACCGCTACAACCACCCGATCCGCATCGCCGAGCGGGTCGCGGCGCTGGACATCCTGTCCGGGGGCCGGGTCGACTGGGGCTCCGGCAAGAGCGGCAGCCGGGTGGAGCAGGACGCGTTCGGCAACGATCCCGCCGTCCTGCAGGACCAGTGGCTCGAAGCGCTGCGGATGGTGCCCAGGATGTGGCAGCAGGACGTCTTCGAGTGGCACAGCGAGCTCTACGACATCCCACCCACGCAGGTGGTGCCTACCCCCGTGCAGCAGCCGCACCCGCCGATGTTCGCGGCGTGCACGAACCCGAAGACGGCCGAGCTCGCGGGATCGCTCGGCCTCGGGGCGCTCAACTTCGCCGCGGGCACGGACGACGAACTGGCCGCCAAGGTCCGCGTCTACCGCGAGCGGCAGGCCGTCGCGACGCCGGACGGCTACCAGCCGACGAACCGGTACGTCTGCACCCCGACCGCGCTGGTGCTGGAGGACGACCACCTCGCCGCGCGGCACGGCTACCGCGGCTCGCGCTTCTTCTGGGAGGCGATGCAGCAGTACTACGCCTACCGCGACCGTCCGGTGGGCAGGCTGCCGATCGGCAGGGACGACCTGCCCGAGACCGACCTCGCCGAGCTGATGGACCGTCGTTCGCGGCACAACTCCCCGCTCACCGCCGTCATCGGTGACCCGGTGTCGGCGCGGGAGACCGTCTCCCGCTTCGCCGCGGCCGGTGTCGACGAACTCGCACTCGTCATGCAGGTCGGCACCGTTCCGCACGAGCTGATCATGACCTCGATCCGGCTGTTCGCGGAGAAGGTCATGCCGGACTTCGCGGACTGACGGCGCACCGGGGGAGTACGACCGATGAACGACAGCACACCGGACGCACAGGAGATCACCGGCCTGCTGGCCGCGCACGCCGAACACCGGGGTGACCGGGAAGCCGTCCGGTTCCTCACTTTCGGCGACGGCGCCGACCGCGTGCACACCTGGCGGGAGCTCTACGCGCACGCCCTCGGGTTCGCCTGGGCGCTGCGGGAGCGCGGTCTCGCCGGGCGGCGGGCACTGCTGGTGTACGACAGCGGAACCGACTTCCTGGTCGCCTTCCTCGGCTGCCTGCTCGCCGGGGTCACCGCCGTCCCGGCGCCGCCGCCCCGGCCGCCGTACGCCCGGTCCCTGCACCGGCTCGCCGGCATCCAGCGCGACTGCGCCGCGGCGGCCGTGGTGACCAGGACCGGCACCATGTCGGCCCTGCGGGAACACCTGGACACGGCGCCGGAACTGGCCGCGGCCGACTGGTTGTGCGTCGAGGACGCCGCACCCTCGGAGGACGAACGCGGTCTGCGCCCGGCGGCCCCCGGCGCCGCCGCCTACCTGCAGTACACCTCGGGTTCCACCTCTCAGCCCAAAGGCGTGCGGGTGGGGCAGCGGGAGATCCTCGCCAACTGCGCGGCGATGGACGCGGTATGGCAGCACGGCGACGAGGCCGTGATGATCTCGTGGCTGCCCATGTTCCACGACATGGGCCTGGTCTACAACGCTCTGCTCCCCGTCTACCTGGGGATGCCCAGCGTGCTCATGTCCCCCACCGCGTTCGTCCGGGAGCCGATGCGCTGGCTGCGGGCCCACCACGAACACCACGGCACGCACTCCATCGCGCCGAACTTCGGCTTCGAACTCTGCGTGCGCAAGGTTCCGCCCGCCGAGATCGGCACGCTCGACCTGTCCCGGTGGCAGGTCGCGGCGAGCGCCTCCGAGCCGATCCGGCCCACCACCCTGCGCCGCTTCGCCGACACCTTCGCCCCGGCCGGCCTGCGGCAGCGGGCGCTGATCCCCGCCTACGGCCTCGCCGAGGCGACCCTGATCGTCACCGCAGCCCGGTCCGGCGCCGGGCCGCGGGTGGGCACCTTCGACCGGGACGCGCTCGCCACGGGCTCGGCACACATGCTCGCCACCGGCTCGGCACACATGCTCGCCACCGGCTCGACACACATGCTCGCCACCGGCTCGGCGGACCCCGGCGCGGGCACGGAGGTGGTGTCCTGCGGAGCACCCCTGCCCGGATTCGACGTGCGCGTGGTCGACCCCGGCACCGGCACGCCCCTGCCGGACGGCCGCGGCGGAGAGGTGTGGGTGGCGGGCGACAGCGTGGCGTCCGGCTACTTCGAACGGCCCGAGGCCACCGCCCGCGACTTCGGCGCCACCCTGCCCGACGGCACCGGGGGCTACCTGCGCACCGGAGACCTCGGCTTCCTGCACGACGGCGAGCTGTTCGTCTCGGGACGGCGCAAGGACCTGCTGATCGTCGCCGGGCGCAATCACCACCCGCACGACATCGAGGCGACCGTCTTCGAGGCGCATCCCGCACTGCGGCCGGGTTGTGCCGCCGCCTTCGCCGTCGACGACGGTGAGGAGGAGCACCTCGTCGTCGTCCAGGAGGTGACGGATGACGGCCTGTCCGCGAGCACCGCGGCCGAGGCCGTCACCGCGATCCGGCAGGCGGTCACCGAATCGCACGAACTGCGCACCGACGCCGTGGTGCTGATCCGGCGGGCGACGCTGAGCAAGACCTCCAGCGGCAAGATCCAGCGCGCGGCGAGCCGTGCGGCGTACCGGGACGGCGAGCTCGACGTGCTCGCGTCCTGGCACGGCACGCTTTTCGGTGGCACCGGGGAGATCCACCTCGCCAGCAGCGCCGCGCCGGCGGTACCGGACGGCGCGGCGCTGCTGGCCTGGCTGCGCACCCGCGTCGCCGCTCTCACCGGCGTCCCGGCGGCCGCGCTGGACGGCGGGGCACCGTTCGCCGGGTACGGACTCGGCTCGGCCGGTGCGGCCGAACTGGCGGGCGCGCTCAGCACGCTGCTCGGCAGGAACGTTCCGGAGACCGCGCCGTACGACCACCCCACCCTCGACCGGCTCGCCACCGCCCTGAGCACGTCCCCGGGATCCACGGCCGCCCCGGCGCTGGCCCCGGTACCGGCCGCGGCGCCCTCCCCCGCCCGCACCGAGGCCAGGAGTCCGGACACCACCCGGAACGACGTCGCGATCATCGGCATGGGCTGCCGGTTCCCCGGTGCGGATTCCCCCGACGAACTGTGGCGGCTGCTCACCGAGGGCACGGACGCGGTCGCCGAGGTCCCGGCGGAACGCGGGCTGGGCGGCACCGGTGAACCGGCACTGCGCTGGGCAGGCCTGGTCCGCGACCTGACCGGTTTCGACCACGACTTCTTCGATATCTCGCCGCGCGAGGCACGCAGCATGGACCCGCAGCAGCGGATGCTGCTCACCGTCGGCTGGGAAGCGGTCGAGGACGCCGGGCTGGACCCGGACGCGCTCGCGGGTACCGGCACCGGCGTCTTCGTCGGCGTGTGGAGCCCGGAGTTCGCGCTGCGCGCCGGGCCGTCCGGGTTCGAGGAGCCGTACCTGGCCACCGGCTCCGCGCACAGCATCGCCGCCAACCGGCTGTCCTACGCGCTCGACCTGCGCGGCCCGAGCATGGCGGTGGACACCGCCTGCTCGTCCTCCCTGGTGGCGGTGCACCTCGCGGCGCGGGCACTGCGGGACGAGGAATGCTCGCTCGCGCTCGCCGGAGGCTGCAACGCCGTGCTGGCACCCGAGGTCGGTGCCGCGTTCGCCCGCGCGCACCTGCTCTCCCCCACCGGTCGCTGCCGTTCGTTCGGCGCGGACGCCGACGGGTACGTCCGGGCCGAGGGTGCGGGCGTGGTGGTGCTCAAGCGGCTGGCCGACGCGCTGGCCGACGGCGACCGTGTACACGCCGTGATCCGTGGCAGCGCGGTCAACCACGACGGTCGCACCAACGGCCTCACCGCACCCTCCGGCGCCGCGCAGCAGGCCGTCATCCGTGCCGCGCACCGCCGGGCCGGGGTGCGCGGCACGGATGTGGACCTGGTCGAGGCGCACGGTTCCGGCACGCCTGTGGGTGACCTGATCGAGGCGTCGGCGCTGGGCGCGACGGTCGGCGAGGGCCGCGAGGGCGCCCCGTGCGTGATCGGTTCGGTCAAGAGCAACCTCGGGCACCTCGAGGCGGCGGCCGGGATCGCCGGGCTGATGCGGGCGACACTGGCGCTGCGGCACGCTGTCGTGCCGCCGACCCTGCACGCGGAGACGGTGAACCCGCGTATCGACCCGGGGACGCTCGGGCTGAGGGTCAACTCCGCGGCCCTTCCGCTCGACCGGGGCGTGCGGCCCGCACTGGCGGGGGTCAGCTCCTTCGGCTTCGGCGGCGCGAACGCCCACCTCGTCCTCGAGCAGGCCCAGGTGCACGAACAGCAGGTCCCCCCGATACGCCCGGACCGGGCGCTGCTGCTGCCGGTCTCCGCACGCGGAGCCCGTTCACTGGGCGCGCTGGCGTCCCGGTACCGCGAGCTGATCACCGACCCGGCCGTCGACCCGGCGGAACTCTGCTTCGGCGCAGGGCTGCGGGCCTGCCACCGGCTGCGGGCCACGGTCATCGGTGCGACCCGCGCCGAACTGGCCGCCGGACTGGACGAACTGGTCCGGGACGGTGCGGCGGAGACCCCGGTCGCCGGGGGCCTGCTGTTCGCCTACGCGGAGGAGGGCCCCGCGGCGGGATCGGGCGGATCGCTGTTCCTTCAAGAGCCGGGGTTCCGCACGGCCGTCGACGACTGCGACCGGATCGTGCGCGAACTCGCCGGCTGGTCCCCCGCGGAACTGCTGCACACCGTTCCGGCCGGACCGTTGCCGGCGCGGGTCGCGGCGCCGGTGCGAACGGCGGTGCAGATCGGCCTTACCGACCTGCTGGCGTCCTGGGGAGTCCGTCCCGCCGCGGTGGCGGGCGGTGGTTCCGGCGAGATCGCCGCCGGGTACGCGGCGGGCCTGCTCGACCGCCGCGCCGCCATGGCGCTCGCGCTCGGGCTCGGCCACGACCTCCCGCCGCGGACCCCGGCGGTCCCGGTGTACTCGGCCCGCGCGGGCGGCCCGCTCGCCCACGCCGACGCCGGCCACTGGCGCGGGATAGTCAGCGGGAACAGCGACGGCGGGCAGCGGGCACCGTCCCCGCCATTACCGGCGGACGGGATGCTCCGGGTCGAGATCGGCACGAGCCCGCCGGAGGCCTCGTCCGGACCATCCGTGCCCACGCTGCGCCCCGGCACGGACGACCGGGCGGCCATGCTCGCCGTGGCGGGCCGCCTTTATCAGCACGGAGTGCGGCTGGACTGGGCCCAGATCAGCGGAACCTCCCGCAGGGCAACGGTTCCCCGGTATCCGTGGGACCTCAGCGACCTGCCGCTGCCCGCACCCGGCGGCGGGAACGCCGATGCCGGGAAGACCATCGTGGTACCGCTCGCGACACCCGCCGCCACGCCCGCGGCCCAGCCATCGCCCGTGTCCCCCGTGGCACCCCGCGTTTCTCCCGGCACGGAGCCGAACGAAGAGGAACTGCGGGAGACGGTCCGGACCGCACTGGCGGACCTGCTCGGTGCGGAGCGGGCGCAGGTCGACAACCACACGACGTTCTCCAGGCTCGGACTGGACTCGCTGACCGGCATCGACCTGCACGAGCGCCTGGAGCTCGACCTGGGCACCGAACTACCGCAGACCGCCGTGCTCAACTACCCGACCGTCGCGCGCCTGGCCGGGTTCCTCGCCGGACTCCTGGCGGGGACAGGTGCCGCGCCGGCCGCGGCGACGACCCCCGAGCCGCAGGCATCCGGCCACGGCACCGACGGCACCGACGGCACCGACGGCACCGATGAGGAAATCGTCGGCCGGCTGATCGCCGACCTGGCAGGCGCACTGCCGGACCTGCTCGCACCCGACCGCCCCGGAGGCACGACGTGACCGACGCGACCGAGATGGCCGCCCGGCTGGCCCGGCTCACCGACGCGCAACGGAACCTGCTGGCCCGCAAGCTCGGCCTGGCCGCGCCGGAGCGGCCTGTGGCCGAACCGGTCGCCGTGGTCGGCATCGGCTGCCGGCTGCCCGGCGGGATCGACTCCCCCGCCGCGTTCTGGGACGCCCTGTGCGCGGGACGCGACCTGATCGGCGAGGTGCCCGCGGAGCGCTGGGACGCCGCCGAGTGGTACGACGCGGATCCCGCCGCACCGGGCGTGATGAACTCGCGCTGGGGTGGTTTCCTGGACGACGTCGCCGGATTCGACCGCGCCTACTTCGGCATCCCCGCCGACGAGGCCGCCCGGATGGACCCGCAGCAACGGATCCTGCTGGAAACCGCCAACGCCGCCCTCACCGACGCCGGGGTACCCGCTTCGTCTCTCGCCGGAACCCGCACCGGCGTGTACATGGCTTCGATGACCGACGACTACACCTGGCTCCAGACAACGGATCCCGCGTCGGTGACCGTCCACACGGGAACCGGCACCCAGCGCAGCATCCTGGCCAACCGGCTGTCGCACGACCTCGACCTGCGCGGTCCGAGTGTCGCGCTCGACACCGCGTGCTCCTCCTCCCTGGTCGCCGTCCACCTGGCCTGCCAGAGCATCCGCGCCGGCGAGTCCGAGATCGCCCTCGCGGGCGGGGTGAACGTGATGGCCTCGCCGGTCACCTCGGTGATCTACGCCAAACTCGGCATGCTCGCCGCCGACGGCCGGTGCAAGACCTTCGACGCGAGCGCGGACGGGTTCGTCCGGGGCGAGGGCTGCGGCGTGGTCGTGCTCAAGCGGCTGTCCGCGGCCGTGCGTGACGGCGACGCGATCTGGGCGGTGGTCCGCGGGACCGCGATCGGCCAGGACGGGCGCACCAGCAGCATCACCGCGCCGAGCGGCCCGGCGCAGAGCGCCGTGATCGGCCACGCGCTGGACCAGGCCGGGGTGTCGCCCGCCGAGGTGAGCCTGGTCGAGACGCACGGCACCGGTACGGCGCTCGGCGATCCCCTGGAACTGGAGGCCCTCGCGGCGGCCGTCGGCGCGGACCGGGAGGACGGGCGGCGCTGCCTGCTCGGGGCGGTCAAGACGAACCTCGGCCACCTGGAGGCCGCGGCCGGTGTCGTCGGCCTGATCAAGACGGCCCTGTCCCTGCACCACGGCATGGTTCCCCCGGTGCTGCACCAGCGGCAGCGCAATCCGCGGATCGACCTGACCTCGACGCCGTTCACCATCCCGACCACCCCGCAGCCGCTGCCCGCCGGGTACGCGGGGATCAGTTCGTTCGGCTTCGGTGGCGCCCTCGCCCACGCCGTACTGGCACCGGCGCCACCCGCCGCGCCGGACCGCGCGCCCGCCCACGAGGGGCCCGCGCTGATCACCGTCTCCGCCCGCACCCCGGCGGCGCTCGGTGAGCTCGCCGCCGGTTACGCCGACCAGCTCTCCCACGGCGAGGTCTCGCTGCCCGATCTCGCGTACACGGCACTGCTGCGCCGGGACCCGCACCCGTATCGCGCGGCGGTCGTCGCGGCGACCGCCGCCGAGGCGATCGAGGGCCTGCGGCGGATCCCGGCCACGGTGACCCCGGCGATGTCCACTGTGGACCGTGCGAGCGAGGACACCCGGGTGGCGCTGGTGTTTCCGGGACAGGGAGCGGTGGGCCGGGACACGGCCGCCCGGTTGTACCGGGACGCACCCGCGTTCCGTGCCGCGGTCGGCGAGTGCGACGAGGCCTTCCGCGCCGCCATGGCCTGGTCCCCGGCGGACGCCCTGTCCGGGGCTGGAACGCCGGACCTCACCGACACCCGGCACGCGCAGGCCGTGCAGTTCACCCTGCAGGTCGCGCTGACCGCGATGTGGCGCTCCTGGGGGCTGGCCCCCGCCGCGGTGACCGGTCAGAGTCTCGGCGAGGTCGCCGCGGCGCACGCCGCGGGCGCCCTCGGTCTCGGTGACGCCGTGGCCGTGGTGACGGCCCGTGCGGCACTGATGGCGCGGCTGCAGGGCCAGGGCGCCAGCGCCGTCGTCGAGCTCGGTGCCGAGGCCGCCGCAGAACTCGCCGCGCGGCACGGGCTGAGCGTCGCCGGGCGGCTCGCGCCGACCACCACGCTGGTCTCCGGGGAGCCGGACGCCGTCCGCACGCTGATCGACCGGCTCGCCGCCGACGGGGTCTTCACCCACGAGCTCCGCACCGGTGGACTGGCCTTCCACTCGCCCGCGATGGCGGCGCTGGCCCCCGAACTGAGGGCCGCGCTGGCCGGGATCTCGCCTGCCCGGCCGCACACCACGATGGTCTCCACGGTGACCGGGCGGTCGCTGGACGTGCCCGTGGACGGGACCTACTGGGCCCGCAACCTCGCCGAGCCGTTCACCCTGCCGGACGCCGTCGCCGAGGTGACCGCACGCGGCATCGACTGCTGGGCGGAGGTGTCCGCGCATCCCGCGCTCTCCCGCTCGGTCCGTGCCGTGGCCGGGCCGGAGCTGACGATCGTGCCGTCCCTGACCCGCGGTGAGGACGAGCTGCACGGCCTGCTCACCTCGGCGGGCACCTTGCTGTCCCGGGGGGTGCCGCTCGACCGCGCGGCCCTCGCCCCCACGGGCAGCACCGTCCGCTTGGCCGGATACCCGTGGCAGCACGAGACCGCGTGGCTCCCGGTGCGCCCGGTGCGGCGGTTCCCCACCGGGCGTGCCGCGAGCCACGAGGCGCCCGTGGCCGAGCCCGTGCCCGCGTCCGGCACGGCCGAACCTCCCGTCGCGGCGGAGCCCGCCCCCGCGACGGCGGCGACCGGCCAGGAGGACACGGTGGCGGCCACCGGTGTCGCCGACGAGCTGGAGCTGGCGTTGCGCGGGATGTGGGCGGACGTTCTGGTGGTCGAACCCGGGCTGATCGGCTCTGATTCGAACTTCTTCGACCACGGCGGCAATTCCCTCAAGGGGTTCTCCCTCGTCCGCCGGATCTCCGAGGAGCTGGACGTCCGGATCCCGATGGACACGATCGCCGACCTGCTCACCATTCGGGATCTCGCGGCGTACATCCGCTCCGCCACCACGCCGGACGAGCTCGCGCGGCCGGAGACCTCCACCGGCCCGCCCCCGCCGACCGGCGCTCCGGACGGCACCGGCAGTGCCGGCAGTGCCGAGGGCTCCGGCAGCGCGGTTCCAGCCGCGACCGGGGCAGCGGTACCGCCGCCCGGCGACGGCGCGCCGGAACCGGGCCCGGATCGGCACGAGCCCTTCCCACTGCTGCCGATCCAGCGCGCCTACTGGGTCGGCCAGGGACTGGAACTCGGCGGTGTCAGCGCCCGGCACTACCTCGAGTACGAGATGGCCGAGGCCGACGTCGACCGGTTGGCGGCGGCCTGGAACCGGTTGGTGCGGCGGCACGAGATGCTGCGTGCCGTCGTGGACCCGGACGGCCGCCAGCGGATCCTGCCCTCGGTGCCCGAATACCGGATCGAGGTCGGCGACCTGACCGGTGCCGCGGCGGCGGAGACCGAGGCCGCACTGGACCGGGTCCGGGGACGGTTGTGCGATCCGCCGCGCGGATCCGACGAGTGGCCGCTGTTCGACCTGCACGCCACCCGGATGCCCGGCGGCACTACGCGGATCCACCTCACCGTCGACATGCTGCTGTGCGACGGCCGCAGTTTCGCGATCCTGTCCGAGGAATGGCGGCGGCTCTACGAAGCTCCCACCGCCCGGCTGGAACCGCTGGGCCTGTCGTTCCGCGACATCGTGCTGGAACACCTGGCCACCACCGCGGCGCACACCGGCCCCGATCCGTACTGGGCACCGCGGCTGCCGGACCTGCCCCCGCCACCGCAACTGCCGTGGGCGCGCGATCCGGGTGAGCTCGGCACGCCCCGGTTCGTGCGGCGCAGCGCCCGCGTGGACGCCGAGCGGTGGGAGCGGATCCGTGCGGCGAGCGCCCGGTCCGGCCTCGGTGCCTCGGCACTACTGCTGACCCTCTACGCGGAAGCGCTCGCGACGTGGAGCGCCGCCCCGGAATTCTGCGTCAACGTCACCACCTTCACCCTCCGTGCCGCGCACGCCGCCGGAGACGGCGTGGTCGGCGACTTCACCTCCAACGTCCCGGTCGCCGTGGACGCCGGTTCGGCACCCACCCTGCGGGAACGGGCCCGGCGGGTACAGCGGCGGTTGTGGAGCGATCTGGAGCACGTCGGCCGCGGCGGCGTCGAGCTGGTGGCCGAGGCCAACGCGCTGCGCGGGGACGACGCGTTCCGGCTGGGTGTGCCGTACGTGTTCACCAGTCTGCTCGCCGGGGACGACGGGACGGGCGCGCCGGTCCCGTTCGGCTGGCTGGGCCGACGGGTGCACAGCGTCGCCCAGACGCCCCAGGTGCTCGTCGACCTGCAGGTGATGCAGGACGGCGGCGAGCTGGTGCTCGACTTCGACACGATCGACGACATGTTCCCGGACGGACTGCCCGGGGCCGTGTTCGACGCCCTGGTCGGGCTGCTCGGCGCGCTCGCCGACCAGCCGGCCGCCTGGGAGACCGGCCCGCTGGCCCTGACCCCTCGACGGCAGCTCACGGCCAGGGCCGCGGTGAACCGCACCGACGCCGCCATCCCGGCGGGCGGGCTGCACGAACCGTTCCTGCGCCGGGCGCGGACCGATCCGGACGCGGTGGCCGTCGCCTGGGGCGAGCACACGGTGAGCTACGGCGACCTCGACGGGGCTAGCGAGCGCGTCGCCACCCGGCTGGAGCAGCACGGGGTGGGGCGCGGCGACCGGGTCGCCGTCGCGATGCGCAAGGGCTGGGAGCAGTTCGCCGCGGTCATCGGCGTGCACAAGGCCGGGGCCGCGTACGTGCCGGTCGACCCGGACCTCCCGGCGCTGCGCCGCCGGGAACTGGTCGAACGCACCGGTGCGGCCGTCGTACTGACCCAGCCCGCGATCGCGGACGAGCTGGAGATGCCGGACGGCGTGGCCGTGCTGGCCGTCGACGGCAGCCGGGAGCAGCCGCGCGAACGGTCGTCCCCGGCCGGGGACGACCTGGCGTACGTCATCTTCACCTCCGGCTCGACCGGGGTGCCCAAGGGCGTGATGGTGCACCACCGGGCCGCACTGAACACCGTCCTCGACATCAACGCCCGCCTGGGGGCCGGCCCGGGAGACGCGGTGCTCGCCCTGTCCTCGCTGAGCTTCGACCTGTCGGTGTACGACGTGTTCGGCCTGCTCGCGGCGGGCGGGACCGCGGTACTGCCCGAGCACGGACGGGCCCAGGACCCCGCGCACTGGGCGGATCTGGCCGAGCGGCACCGGGTGACGTTGTGGAACACCGTCCCGGCGCTGTACGGGATGTACATCGAGCTGCTGGAAGGGGCGCCTCCCGGACGTTCTCGAGTATCGGCACTGCGGGCGGTCCTGCTCAGCGGCGACTGGATTCCGCTGACACTGCCGGAACGGTCCCGCGCCGTACTGCCCGACGCCGGCATCACCAGCCTGGGTGGCGCGACCGAGGCCGCCGTCTGGTCGATCCACCACCCCGTCGGGGAGCCGGACCCGCGCTGGCACAGCGTTCCGTACGGCACGCCCCTGACGAACCAGCGGTTCCACGTCTGCAACGCGGCGGGGCTGCCCTGTCCGGACTGGGTTCCGGGCGAGCTGTACATCGCCGGGGTCGGTGTGGCACAGGGATACCTCGGCGAGGCCGAGCGCACCGCGGCCGCGTTCGTGATGGACCCGCACACCGGGGAGCGCCGCTACCGCACCGGCGACCTCGGCCGCTACACCCCGGACGGGATCATCGAGTTCCTCGGCCGCCGCGACCACCAGGTCAAGGTGCAGGGTCACCGGATCGAGCTCGGTGAGATCGAGGCGGCACTGCTGACCGTGCCCGGTGTCGCCGAGGCCGCCGCCGTGGTGCTCGGCGCGCGGGACGCCCGGCGTGCCCTCGCCGCGCACGTGGTCGCCGCGGAACCCGGCAGCACGCCACGGTCGGTGCGCGAGCACCTGACCCGGCGGCTGCCCGGGTACATGGTGCCGCCGACGGTGACGTTCTGGGAGCGCCTGCCGCTGACCGGCAACGGCAAGATCGACCGCGGCGCGCTGGTCGCCGCCGGTGCCGACGAGGACGCGGGGTCCGGCACGGTCGCCGGTGCGGGGTTCGTCGACGCGGCCGGTCCCGTCGAGATCGCGCTCGCCCGGATCTGGCGGGACGTGCTGGGCGTCGAGCGGATCGGCGTGCACGACCGGTTCTTCGAGCTCGGCGGCGACTCGATCCTGAGCATCCAGGTCGTCTCCCGCGCGAGCCGGGAGGGCATCCGGCTGTCGCCGCGGAACCTGTTCGAGCATCAGACGATCGCCGAACTGGCCGCCGTCGCCGGGAAGGCTCCGGCCGTGTCCGGAGCGGAAGTCACCGTGGACGGCGACGACGCCGAGGGCATACCGTTGACCCCGATCCAGCGGTGGTTCTTCGCTCTGGAACTGGAGAATCCGGCGCATTTCAACCAGTCGCTGCTGCTGGAGCCGGAGCGCGGAGCGCTCGATCCGGATCGGCTGACCGCCGCGATCGCGGCCGTCGCCGAGCGGCACGACGCCTTCCGGCTGCGCTTCCGCCGCGACGCCGAGGGCACCTGGACGCAGGTCCGGGCGGACCGGCCGGGCGTCGCGGTGGGCAGAATCGAGGTGACCGGCCACGACAGGTACGGGATCGAGGCCGCCGCCGAGCGGGAGAACGCGATGCTGGATCTCGCCGAGGGGCCGGTCGCCCGCGCACTGCTGGTCCTCGACGGCTCCGGCTGCACCGCCCTGCTCCTCGCGGTGCACCACCTCGTGGTGGACGGGGTGTCCTGGCGGGTACTGCTGGACGATCTCGCGCTCGCCTACCAGGGCGGGGAACTGCCACCGCCCCCGGCGCGGTTCTCCGGGCACGCCCGCGCGCAGGCGGCCCGCGCCGAGGACCCGGAACTGCGCGAGCGCGTCCCGCACTGGCAGCGCTACCTCGACGCGGCACCGCTCGTCCCGGTCGCGGCGGGCCCGGAGCGCGACGCGGACAGCGTGTCGCGTTCGCTCGGCACCGGCGAGACGGCCGCGCTGCTCACCAGGGCCGGTGCGGCGTACCGGACGCGGGTGGACGAACTGCTGCTGACGGCGCTGGCGATGACGGCGGGCGGGGACGCGGGCAGCGGTCCGCTGCGGGTGGATGTGGAGGGGCACGGCCGGGAGGCGGGCGAACTCGCCGACACCGTCGGCTGGTTCACCACCGTCACTCCGGCCGTGCTCGATCTCGCCGGTATCGACCCGGACGCCGAGCCGGGCCGGGCGATGGCCACGGTGAAGGAGCAGTTGCGCGCCGCACCCGGGCGACCCGGCGACTTCGGCCTGCTGCGGCACGGACCTCGCCGGGACTGGCCCGCCGGACCGGATCCCGTGCCCGCCGCCGCGATCGTCTTCAACTACCTCGGACGGCTCGACGGGATCGGCGGCGGGCTCCTGCGCATCGCCGACGGCCAGGACGGTCGTTCCCGCGATCCGGTCAACCGCAGGCCGTGGCCGGTGGAGATCGACTGCCGGGTCCTGGACGGCAGGTTCGAGGTGGCGTGGACCTACGACTCCGCGGTGCACGACCGGGCCGCGGCCGAACAGGCCGTGGACACCTTCGTCGCGGCCGTGCGCGCGCTCGTCCACCACTGCACCGGCCCCGGGGCGGGCGGCTACACGCCGTCCGACTTCCCGCTGGCCGAGCTGAGCGACGAGACGCTCGCGATCGTGCTCGAACAGTTCCGCGAGGCCCAGCCCGCCGACGACGAGGAGGAAACGGCACCGTGACCACGACGAGCGACCGCACCATGCCCGGCGGGGGCTCCGCATGGGTACTGCCCGCGCCGGGCGTCGCACCGGCCGGGCGTCCTCTGCGGCCGCGACTGATCTGCTTCGCCTACGCCGGCCGTGGCGCCTCGGTTTTCCAAGCCTGGCAAGGACTTCTCGGTGACACCGCGGACGTGTGCTCGGTTCAGCTCCCGGCGAGGGAGGAGCGCCTGCACGACGCCCCGGTGACCGAGGTGGCGGCGCTACGACAGGAACTGCTGCCCCGGTTGCGGCCATGGCTGGACGGACCGTTCGTCCTTTTCGGACACTGCATGGGCGCGCTGCTGGCCGCCGACCTCGCGGTCGCCCTGCGCGCCGACGACGGGATCGAGCCGGACGCGCTGATCCTGTCCGGTGCCGCGCCGCCGTGGCAGCAGGAGTCACTGGGCGACGACCTGGGCGCGATGACCGACGGCGAGTTCATCCGCGGCCTGCGCAAGGCCGGCGCCTTGACGGCCAGACAGATCGCCGAACCCGCCGCCCTCGCCCTGATGCTGCCCGCGATCCGCGCCGACTACCAGCTCTTCGAGTCGACGCGCAGGCAACGGCCGCGGCCGTCGGTGCCGCCGCTGCGGTGCCCGATGAGCCTGTTCGCCGGGGACGCCGACGCGGCGATCCTGCCCGAGCAGGTGCGCGACTGGGGCGCCCTCAGCGCCGGGCGCTCCGAGCTGACGGTGTTCGCCGGGGACCACTTCTTCCTGGAGACCGCCGCCGAGCTCGTCGCCGGACGAGTGGGCGACGAGATCCGCCGGGTGTGCCGGTGACCGCCCGCCTTGAGATCCAGGACATCTATCCGCTCTCCCCCACCCAGCACGGGTTGTTGTTCCACACCCTGGCCGAACCGGGCACCAGCGCCTACGTCGAACAGGTCCGGCTCAGCCTGCGCGGCCCGCTGGACGTGTCCGCGTTCCGCCGCGCGTGGGCGGAGGTCCTCGGCCGGCACGACGCGCTGCGGACGGGCTTCGTCTGGCAGCGCCTCGCGGAGCCGGTGCAGGTGGTGGTGCCCTCGGCCGCGCCGCCGCGGTGGCATCTCGCCGACTGGCGCGACCAGTCCGCCGAGGAGCAGGAGCACCGTCTCGGCCGGTACCTCGCCGAGGACCGCGCGCGCGGTTTCGCCCTGACCGTCCCGCCGCTGACTCGCTTCGCCCTGTTCCGCCTCGGTGAGCAGGAGTACCGCTTCCTGTGGACGGCGCATCACCTCGTCGTCGACGGGTGGAGTTTCGCCGTGGTACTGCGCGAGGTGCTGGCGCTGTACCGCGCGGCGGTGGCGGACCGGGATCCGGCGCTGCCGCCCGCGCCGTCCTTCCGTGACCACGTGGCCTGGCTCGGTACCCACGATCTCGCCGACGCCGAGAAGTACTGGCGGGAGGTGCTGTCCGGGCGGGCGGCCCCGACCCCGCTGCGGGTCGCCCGGCCGTCCTGGGACGGGCCCGCGGCCGAGGCCTTCGCGGAACGCCGGATCGAGCTGACCGCAGGGCGGACGTCCGCGCTCGGCGAGTTCGCCCGGCGCGAGCACGTCACGGTGAACACGGTGGTCCAGGGTTGCTGGGCGGCATTGCTGTCGGTGTACGGCGGCGACCGCGACGTGGTGTTCGGCGCGACCGTCTCCGGCAGGCCCGCCGAGGAGGAGGGTGCCGCGGCGGCGGTGGGGCCGTACATCAACACCCTGCCGGTCCGGGTGCGCACCGGTGGTGCCGAGCCGGTACCGCGCTGGCTGCGGGCGCTGCAGGACGAGCAGGCGGTGGCCCGCCAGTTCGACTACACGCCGCTCGCCCGCATCCAGGCGTGCAGCGACACCCCGCCGGGGACCCCGCTGTTCGAGACGCTGATCGGCTTCGAGAACTATCCGGTCGACGACGATCTGTTCACCGGTTCCGGAGATCCCGGCGACGTGGCCGCCGGATTCGCCGGAAGCTGGTCGTCCTCGCACTACCCGCTGACCCTGCTGGTGGAGCCAGGGGAACGGCTCGGGCTGCACGCGATGCACGACCGCAGGCGCCTGGACGACGCCACCGCCGAGGCGATGCTGGACGGACTCGCCACACTGCTCGACCGGGTCGTCGCCGATCCGGCGCTGCCGGTGTCCGCGCTGACGCCGGTGGACGACGCTCGCCGCCGGGAGCTGCGCGCACAGCCCGCGGTCACCGCCGAGGTGCCGGAGACGACGCTGACCGCGCTCTTCGACGCACAGGTCGCCCGCGCGCCGGAGTCGGTCGCGATCCTCGCCGGTGAGGAGACGATCAGCTACGGCGAGCTCGCCCGGCGTGCCGATCGGGTCGCCGGCCGGCTGGTGGCGGCCGGGTGCTCGCCGGGATCGGTGGTCGGGGTGTGCGCCGGACGTTCCGCCGATCTGGTGGTGGGTGTGCTCGCGGTGCTGAAGGCGGGCGGGGCGTACCTGCCGCTGGATCCGGTGAATCCCGCCGCGCGGCTGGCCGGCCTGCTGGCGGATGCCGGTGCGATCGCCGTGCTGGTGCAGGAGGACCTGGCGGGCCTGGTGCCAGGGGACGTCCCGGCGGTGCCACTCGACGCGGGTGCCGGCGCTCCGGAGGCGGGGCCGGTTCCGGTGCCAGCGGGACCGGACGATCTGGCCTACGTCATGTACACCTCCGGCTCCACCGGGCGGCCGAAGGGCGTGGAGGTGCGCCACCGTCAGGTGGTCTCGCTGTTCGCGGCCACGGCCGAGTGGGCGGCGTTCGACCAGTACGACACCTGGACGCTGTTCCACTCGTTCGCCTTCGACTTCTCGGTGTGGGAACTGTTCGGCGCCCTGCTGCACGGCGGCAGGCTGGTGATCGTGCCGCTGGAGGTCGGCCGGTCGCCGGAGAGGTTCGCCGCCCTGCTGCACCGGCACGAGGTGACCGTGCTGAACCAGACGCCCTCGGCGTTCCGCGCGCTCTGCCAGGCGGTCGAGGACGCCGACGGACTGGATCACCGGTTGCGGCTCGTCGTGTTCGGCGGGGAGGCGCTGGATCCGGCGTCTCTGCGCCGGTGGTTCGACCGCTTCGGCGACCGGGATCCGGTGCTGGTCAACATGTACGGGATCACCGAGACCACGGTGCACGTCACCTGGCACGTGCTGACCGAGGCCGACAGCGTGCGGGGGTCCGGCACCAGCCCGATCGGGCGTCCGCTGGCGAACACGAGGGTGCACCTGCTCGACGTGCACGGCGAACCGGTACCCGACGGTGTGGCCGGCGAGATCCACGTCGGTGGCGCCGGGCTCGCCCTCGGCTACCGCGGACGTCCGGACCTGACCGCGCAGCGGTTCGTCCCGGACCACCTCTCCGGTGTGCCCGACGCGTTGCTCTACCGATCCGGGGACCTGGCCCGGCGCGGACCGGACGGGGTCCTGCAGTTCGCCGGGCGGGTGGACGACCAGGTGAAGGTCCGCGGGTTCCGGATCGAGCTGGCCGAAATCGAGGCCGCCATCGCCGCCCATCCCGGGGTGCGCGAGGCCGTGGTCGCCGTGCGCGACGGCGAGCGGCTGGTGGCCTACGTCGTCCCGGACGAGCGGACCGCGACGGCGGCGCGACGGCTGACCCGGCCGCGGGCCACCGAGCACGAGACCGTGGACCTGCCCGGCGGTTCGACCGTGTTCACGCTGAACCGGTCGGAGACCGACTTCATGGCGCAGGAGATCTTCACCGACGAGGTCTACCTGCAGGGCGATGTCCGCCTGCCGGACGGCGCGGTGATCCTCGACGTCGGCGCGAACATCGGCATGTTCGGCGTGTTCGCCGCCGGTGTGTGCCGCGACCCGCGCGTGTTCGCGTTCGAGCCGATGCCGCCTGCCAACGAGGTGCTACGGCTCAATTTCGAGCTGCACGGCATCGACGGGCAGGTCCTGCCGTACGCGCTGGGTGCCGAGGAGTCGACGGCGACGTTCTCGTACTACCCGTACGCCTCCGTGCTGTCCGGCAGGTTCGCCGATCCGGCGGACGAGAGCCGGGTGGTGAAGTCGTTCCTGGTCGGGCAGATCGAGTCGCAGGGCGTCGACATCGGCGAGGACGTCATCGACGAGCTGCTGGCCGAACGCCTGCGCACCGAGGACTACGAGTGCCGGGTCCGCCGCCTCGGCGATGTGCTGCGCGAGCACGACCTGGACCGGGTCGACCTGCTGAAGATCGACGTGGAGAAGAGCGAGCTGGAGGTGCTCGCCGGGCTCGATGCGGAGGACTTCGCGCGGATCGCGCAGGTGGTCGTGGAGGTGCACGATCGCGACGGCAGGCTCGGCGAGGTCGTGCAGGTGCTGGAGAGCCACCGTTACCGGGTTCGGGTCCTGCGTGATCCGCAACTGGTGGAGACCGGGCTGTACAACGTGTACGCGACCAGGGACGGCGTCGTGGCGGCCGCGGAACCGCCGGAGCCGCGTTGGCGGGGCACCGCCGCACTGGTCGCCGATCTGCGTGCGACGGCCGGTGAGACGCTGCCGGAGTACATGCTCCCGGCGAGCTGGACGATGCTGGACGCGATCCCGCTGACCGCGAGCGGGAAACAGGACCGCGGGGCGCTGCCCGCACCGGACAGCACCCGGCCCGAGCTGGCGGGCGCGTTCGTCGCCCCGCGCGACGGCACGGAACAGCGGCTGGCCGCCATCTGGCAGGAGGTGCTTGGAGTGGACCGGATCGGTGTCACCGACGGCTTCTTCGCCCTCGGTGGCCATTCGCTGCTGGTGACTCAGCTCGTGACGCGGATGCGTGCCGAGCTAGGTGTGCAGGTGCCGCTGCACGCCGTGTTCGACGCGCCGACGGTGGCCGGGATGGCCGCGGTGATCGGCGAACTCGGCGGCTGACGGCCCGCCGGGTTCGAAGCCGTGCCGGAACGCGTAGGCGACCGCCTGTGCCCTGCTGCGGAGTCCGAGTTTTCCGAGCAGGTGGTGGATGTGCGAGCGGACGGTGGCCTCGGTGACGGTGAGGTTCCTGGCGATCTCCGCGCTGCTGTCGCCGCGGGCGAGCAGGTGCAGCACCTCCCGTTCGCGCCGGCTCAGGTCCACCGTCGCCGGCTGCGGGCCGGCAGCCGGCCTGCGTCCGAGGTGCGCGTCGATCAGCGCGGTGACTCCGCACGGGCACAGCACACCGCCGCCGTCGGCGACGACCCGGACGGCGCGGACCAGTTCGGCCGGGTCGGTGCCGGGCCCGAGGAAGGCCTGCGCCCCGGCCTCCACGGCGGCCACCACGGTTTCCTGGTCGTGGTCCTGCCCGAGCGCGACGATCCTCGGCGCCTCCCGGGTCGCCCGGAGGGTGCGGATGGTGTCCAGCCCGGCACGCAGTCCGGTCACCGGCAGGCCGAGGACGACGACGTCGGCGCCGGGGGTTCCGGGGCGGGTGCCCGAGCCGACCACCTTGATGCCGGGCGCCGCGGTGAGTGCGGCACGCAGCCGGGAGCGGGTGCCGGTGTCCGGATGGTGCAGGCGAAGCCGGATCGGCCCGCCGGGCCCGGCCTGCACGGCGGCCCGGTTGTGCGACGCACTCTCCGGCACGCTGCCTGTCCCCCATCGATGCCGACGCTGCCCCTCGGCGAGCGCGAGTGACGCCGCCGGAACTGACCGTCGCCGATGGTACCGAGTCCACACCCAGGCGTCACCGTGACGGGGGAAGCGTCGGCGTCACGCCATGACTGATCGTCACACTCCGTCGACGACGCTTCAGGTTCGGCAGATGAACAGGCAGTTCTGCGGACGCGGCGAGTCGACCACCTCGACCTCGTCGAACCCGGCCTCGCCGAGCATCCGGCAGGCCGTCTCGGTACCCCACATGGCGCCGAGCGCGGCTCCACCCTCGGCCAGTGAGGTGGTGGTGCAGTACATCAGGCTGATGGCGTAGCACAGGGCGGCGAACGGGTTGCCGATGTTGTTCTCCAGGTGGCTGGAGAACTTGGCGTCCACCATCACGAAGACGCCGCCGGGCGCCAGCGCGGCGCGGACGCGCCGCAGCACCTCCGCGGGCGAGTGCTGGTCGTGCACCGCGTCGAAGGCCAGGATCACGTCGAACGGCGGCGTGGGCGCGAGCGCGGCGGCGTCGGCCACCACGAACGACGCGTTGTCCAGGCCGAGACCGGCGCGTTCGGCCTCGGCGGTGGCGATCCCGCGCTCGTCGATGTCGAGGCCGGTGAACTCCGACGCCGGGAACGCCCGCGCCGCGACCGTCACCGCGTGCCCGGTGCCGCAACCGAGGTCCAGTACCCGCACCCCCTCGCCGAGCCGGTCGACCAGGCCCGGCACGGCGGCGAGGAACCCGTCCACGAGCTGTTCGTCGTAGATGCGCCGCCAGTTGTCCCCCGCGGTCGCTCCCACCGCGTCGAAGTGCGGCGCGAAGCCGGCGTGCGGCACCCCGCCGCCGGTGCTGAACGACCGTTCGAGCTCCGGCAGCGCCCCGGCGAACGCCCGCAGCATGGAGGCCATCGGTGCCGCGTTCGCCGCCCCGGTGCCGGTGAGGAAACAGGCGTGCTCGGGCGGCAGCGTGTAGCGGGCGCTCGCGGTCTCGTACTCGAGGAAGCCGCCGGTGACCATGGCGCCGAGCCACTCCCGCACGTACCGCTCCTGCAGGCCCGCACGGTCCGCGAGTTCGGCGCTGGTCGCCGGGCCGGTGGCGGCGGCCTCGAAGAGCCCGGTCCGGTAGCCGACGCTGACCAGCATGCTCAGCGCGCCGCCGGTGAGCGTCGAGACCAGGTGCGCACCGAATGCCGCGCGGCGGTCGTCATCCATTCCGGTGTCCATCCCGGTGTCCATGGCAGTCCCCCAAGCCGGGCGAGCCGGCACAGACGGCGGTCGCCCGCCGGGGACGATCCCGGCGGCGTGCCCGCGAACCTACCGCGCGCCGCGGGCGGCCCGTGCCCCGGCCGATCGCGCCGCCGCCGCGCCAGGAACGATCAGCAGCGCCACGGCCGCGACCACGCCCATAGCCACGGCCAGACCGGACAGGGCCCCGACGCCTCCGATCAGCGGCGGTCCCCCGAGCAGTCCCGCGTAGGCCACGGTGGTGACGAACCCGAGTTCCCGCTCACCGCCGGTACCGTTGCCGTCCCTGCCCGCGGCACCGGCGAGGTCCATCGCGAGCGGGAAGCAGAACGCGAGCCCGATCCCGGCGACGGCGAATCCGGCGAACGCGGCGGCTCCCGCGGGAACCACCGCCGCGAACAGCAGGCCGCAGGCGGCGAGGGTGCCGCTCATCCCCAGCAGCCGGTACGGCCCGAAGCGGCGCTGCGCGCGTTCACCGGTCAGCCGGGTGACGGCGATGGCCACCGTGAACGTCGAGTAGGCGGCCGCGGCCGTGGCATCGTCAAGTTCTCGTTCGCGCACCAGGAACAGTGCGGACCATTCCGCGCACGCTCCCTCGGCGACCGCCGCGCAGAGCGCGATCCCCGCCAGGATCCACACCCGGCCGTTGCCCATCACCCTCCGGAAGCCCTCGTTCCGCGGCTGTCCCGTCCCGTCCCGCGCGGCGGGGATGGCTCGCGCGGTCACAACCACGGCCACCAGCCCACCCACTCCGGCGGCACAGAACTGGGCCGCCGGCGGAACCGACGCCGCGGCGGCGCCCGCGGCGCCCAGCGAACCGGCGAGCCCGCCGAAACTGAAGCCGGCGTGGAAGACCGGCATCAGCGGCCGGCCCAGCGCGTGCACCACGGTCACGGCGGCGACGTTCATCGCGACGTCCACCGCGCCCATCAGCCCGCCCAGCGCTGCCAGTGCCAGCCCCAGCGTGCCCACCGAGCTCGCCAGGCCCAGCACCGGCAGCAGCAGGCAGGCGCTCGCCAGGCACCCGCTGAGCACGGGACGGGGGCCCCACCGAGCACACGCTCGCGCCGAAGGGGAGGCGGTGACGATCATGGCGACGCTCGGCCCGAGCAGCACGAGACCGAGCCCCGCTGTCCCCGCACCCACCTGGTCCGCCAGTGCGGGTACCCGTGCCGCCCAGGATCCGTAGAGGGCACCGTTCACCACGAAGGCGACCGTCACGGCGGCACGCGCTGAGATCACCCGAACTCCTTCTTGCGCGGATACTAATGGGACGTAACATTAGCCCCCCGACGACAGCGGCGATAACCTACCGTTATCGCCGGATGCCAACACCGAGGGAGCGTGCGACGGAATTGACCGCTCTTTGGGGAATTTCGTTCGACGCGACGCCGATCTCCGGGGTAATCGTCGAGTTCGTGAAGACCGCACGAGTCTTCCGAGACCGCGGATACGACGTGTATCTCGATCTCGGATACGACATAAAATCGGACAAGAATGCCTTCTTTCGACCCTACCGCGACGAGAACGAGCTTCTGCCGGAATGGGTCGAACTGGCACGTATCGACGCTATATCAACGATCGACGATTACACTCCGGAGTTCGTCGCGAACGTTCTCCGGGAGGTGGTCGGTGCGGGCCACGGTGAGCGACTGCGCCCCTCCATGAGAGTGACCACCGACCGCATTCGCGATCTCATTCTCGATAAGTGGGAAGAACTATGCATTTCCACAGTGATCGTCGAGAACGGGACGCTACCGGAGAACATCGTATACACTGCCGCACTGCACGCAGCTATAGCAGAATACGGGAACCGTCACCGGCTGGGCCGTTTCGTACTGTGGCGGGACCATGACCTTATGTGGCAAAGCGAACCGAGCAGCGGAAAATACGGCGAATTCCCGTACCAGAACACGCCCCAGCCGGTCGACTCGCCCTTCATCCACTACCTGGCGCTGCACGAGACCGCCCGGCGCCGGACCCTGGAGTGGGCGCCGCACCTGCGCAACATCGACGTGCTGCCGAACACCTTCGCCCACCGGCGTGCCGCCGTGACCGAGCACAACGCCGGGTTCCGCCGCGTACACGGCATTCCCGAGGACGTGCCGCTGCTGTCCAGGATCACCAGGATCGTCCCGCAGAAGCGGATCGACCGTGACCTGCACCTGCTCGCGGGGCTCGCCGGCCGTACCGGTGCCTACCTTTTCGTGGCCGGGGAACCGGCCGAGTGCCCTGCGGAGTACGAGCGGCTGACCGCGCTCGCCGCCCGGCTCGGCGTGGCCGGGCGGGTGGTGTTCGGCGGCAGGCTCGCGCCGCACGAGGCGGATCTCGCCGGGGCCCCGGGCCGCTTCTCCGTCCGTGACCTGCTGGCGCACACCACGCTGGTCACCTTCCTCACCTCGTACGACTACGAGAGCTACGGCAACCCTGTCGGTGAGGCGATCGCCTCCGGCGTGCCCTACGTGAGCACCCGGTACGAACTCTACGACACGGTCTACGGGAACAAGGGTTTCCGGGCGCCCGTCCTCGACGTCGGCGTCTCCGACCTGCCCACAGTGTCCTTTGTGGACGAAGTGGCGGAACTGCTGGAGAACGACACGGAACGGGCGGCGATGGCGGACTTCAACCACGAGCTTGGCCGGCGGCACTTCGGGCGGGACAGCGCCGAACGGCTGCTGGACCGGCTGTTCCTGGTGCCGATGGGCGAACGGACGCGGATGAGCGTCGTGCTGCCGGTGTTCGACGAGGCGGCGAACCTGCCCGCGGTGCTCGACTCGCTCTACCACCAGCGCGGCGCGGCGGGACCGCTCGACCGGTCGCTGTACGAGATCGTGTTGGTGGACAACAACTCCACCGATGACACCGTCGCGATCGCGCGGCGGTTCGCCGAGGACCACCCGGACCTCCCGGTCCACGTGGTCGCCGAGCCCGAGCAGGGTGTCGCCTGCGCACGCCGGACCGGGATGGACTTCGCCAGCGCGCGCAGCCGGGGCCGTGGCCCCGGGGCCGACGAGCGGTTCCTGCTGGTCTCGGCGGACGCCGACTGCCGGGTCGACCCGGACTGGCTGTGCGAGCTGTTCACCGCGATGGAGTCCGGTAAGGCGGCCATCGGGGTCTGCGACTACTACTACTCGGCCGAGCACTTCACCGGCAGACCGCGGTTGTGGGACGCGATCTCGAAGACGCTGCGGTGCCGCGCGGTCACCTTCGCGCTGTTCGGCGGTTTCCCCGACGGCAAGGGTTTCGCCGTCGACCGGGACGTCTACGACCGCGTCGGCGGTATCGAGATCTTCTACCAGTTGCAGGGCGGCCGGTTCGTCAACCACCTCTCCGACGACTGGGATTTCGGCATCAAGGTCCGCGGCTCCGGCGAGGACATCGTGTACGCGCCCGGTTCCCGGGTGGAGATCAATCCGCGGCGGGTCGACCACGCCATCGACGAGGTGATCACCGGGCGCGCGTACGGCTCGGACGGCATCATCGTCATGCGCGACATCCGGGTGGACGCCCCCGGTCCGGGCCGCGAGTCGGACCTGACCGCCGAGGAGGCGCTGCAGGCCTGGGAGTTCTCCGTCAAGGACTTCACGCCGAAGAACACCATCCTGCCGGTGCTGCTCACGCCCTCCCTGCTGGACGACGACGCGGTCGTCGAGTTCTTCGGCGCCGGGCTCGCGGAGCGGCTCGGACGCAGGATCGCCGAGATCACCGAGGAGATGCGCGTCGTCGACTTCACCCCGATCCACTCCTACAAGACCCCGTGTTACCGCCTGTACTTCGAGTTCGCCGAGGAGATCTTCGCCCGGCTGCGGGCCACCGTCGGCGAGGACATCGGTCATCCGCCGCCACTGCCGCCCTGTCTGCGCGACGTACCGCCGGACCGGTTCCCCGAGTTCGTCAAGTACTACTGCGAGGACCGCGAGTCCGGGGACGCGCACAACTACTTCGGCAACGGAGGTGTCTTCTGATGGGCATGACCTACGAGCAGGCGCTCGCCTCGCTGCGCGAGAACGATCCGGGCGCCCCGGTGCCCGCGGTGGCCGGGGCGCTGGCCGCACCCGGCAACCGGCATCTTCTCGAGTACGTCGTCGAGGATCCGTTCGGTGCCCACGTTTTCCCGGGCAACGAACCGGACTACTCCCCCGAGTCCTTCCTCACCGACCTCGACGAGCAGCTCTCCACCACCGCCCCCATCCACCTCTGGTCCTACATCCCCACCTGCGCCTACCGGTGCCGGTTCTGCCAGTACCCGGTCGTCCTGGTCAAGGGCAGCCCCGAGGTCGCCGACGCCAAGGCCGCGCAGTGGGTCGACTGGAACATCCGCGAGGCCCGGCTGTGGCTGGAGCGGGTGCCCTCACTGGCCACCGCGCCGATCGGCGAGTTCAACGTCTTCGGCGGAACGCCGTCGCTGCTGCCACCGGAGGCGATCCGCAGGCTGCTCGGCTTCTATCGGGAGAACTTCGCCTTCGGCCCGGACACGGCCATCCGCTTCGAGGGTGATCCGAGCACGTTCACCCCGCAGAAGCTGGAGCTGCTGGCGGAACTGGGCTGTACCAAGCTGTCCAGTGGTGTCCAGTCCTTCGACGACCCGGTGCTGGCGCAGTCCGGCAGGGAGCACTCCGCGGACATGTGCGTGGACTTCATCCGCAACGCCCACCGGATGGGCTTCGAGTGGGTCAGCATCGACCTGATGTACGGGCTGCTGGACCAGACCGTGGACAGCGTCCGGCGGGATCTCGACATCGTGCTGGAAAACCAGCCGACCGCGGTGGTCTGCACCAAGCTGCACCTCAAGTCGTACACCGACACCCGCACCGGCGTCGCGGGGGTGCAGCCCGCCGCCTGGCAGCTCCCGGACCACCGGGACAAGCTCGTCCGGGACGGGCACCGCTGGCCGCCGCTGGGTGAGCAGTACCAGATGCGCGAGGTGCTCACCGAGGGTCTGCGCGCGGGCGGGTACACCGAGCATCCGACCATGTACTTCGCCAGGGACGGCCACGGCCCCGAGGAGTGGAAGTCGATCATGGTCGACCAGGAGCGGCAGGAGGCGGAGGTGGCGATCGGTCTCGGCGGCAGTTCGAGCTGCCGCCGGTCCGAGGCGATCACCGACGTGCACTGGAAGCGCTACGCCGAGGCGGTGGACGCCGGGCGTATCCCGCTCGGCTCGGCGACCGGGTTCTCCACCGCCGCGCAGGAGGCCCGCGCGGTGAAGATGGCGCTGTCCACCCTGCGGCCGCTCGACGACACGGTGCACGGACGGCGGTTCCCCGGCTGCTCGCTGTTCGCCGGGCCGTGGCGGGCGCAGTTCGCGTCCCTGGCCGAACGGGGCCTGGTCACGCTGGACGAGGCGGCAGGCAGGATCACGCTGACACCGGCCGGCGAGGTACTGGTCGAGGCGATCATCAACACCGAGCTGGACGCGGCGAGCGAGCTCATCACCCCGGCGCCGGCTTCGCCGTAAGCTGCGGGGCGTGCACGCCCCCCGGAAACGCAAGCCCACGCTGGACAGCGTGGCCGAGGCGGTCGGCGTCTCCCGGGCCACGGTGTCCAACGCCTTCAACCGGCCGGATCAGCTCTCCGCCGGGTTGCGGGAGGACGTGCTGCGGGTGGCGGCCGAGCTCGGCTATCCGGGCCCGAACCCGGTTGCCCGCAGCCTGGCCACGAGCCGCTCGGGAGCGATCGCCTTCATGCTGGACACGCCGCTGCGTGCGGCGTTCTCCGACCCGGCCCTGTCGATCACCCTGGACGCGCTGGCCACCGAGGTGGACCGCGAGGGATACGCGCTGCTGCTCATTCCCGGCGGGCACGACGGCGGGCCACGAGCGGAACAGGTGCTCGCGGCACAGGCCGACCTGGCCGTGGCGTACTCGCTCGCCGACGGTGCCCCGGCGCTGGACGCGGTCCGGCAGCGGGGGCTCCCGCTCGTCGTGATCGATCAGCCGATGGTGGCCGGCGCGTCCGTGGTGGGTATCGACGATCGCGGGGGCGCGGCCGCGGCGGCGGCGCACCTGCTCGGCCTCGGGCACCGCCGCTTCGGCATCCTCTCCGCGCAGTGCCTGTCCACCCCGCGCGGCGGTCCGCTCTCGGTCGAGGCCGCCCGGCTCAGCCGGTTCCGGGACAACCGCGAGCGGATGTGCGGTTACCTGGACACCCTCGCCGCCGCGGGGGTCGACCCGCACTCGGTGCCGATCTGGGAGACCTCGGGTCTGTCCCGATCGGAGGCCCAGCTCAGCGCGCTGGAGGTGCTCGGCGCCGATCCTCGGCCCACGGCGGTGCTGTGCATGTCCGACGAGCTGGCGATCGCGACCCTGTCAGCGGCCCGTCAGCTCGGCCTCGCCGTACCGGGCGAGCTGTCGGTGATCGGCTTCGACGACACGGCGGAGGCGAACTGGACCGAGCCGGCGCTGTCCACCGTGCGCCAGGACCTCACCGGAAAGGGACGGGCAGCCGGGCGGATGTCACTGGACCTGCTCGCCGGGCGGCCCACCGGGACACCGGTGGTGCTGGGGACGGAGCTGGTCGTCCGGCGATCCACCGGGCCCGCGCCCGGCTGAGTTCCGGTTCAGGCGTCACCGGAGAGGCCGGCGGGCACCCTGGTCCGCTTCGCCCGTGCCCGGTCCCTCGCCCTCGCCACGATCAGCGGGGTGCCGGTCTCCGGATCGTCGATCACCCGGCAGGGCAGGCCGAACACGTCCTCGACCAGTTCGGCCGTCACGATCTCGGCGGGATCGCCCGCGGCGGCGACCACCCCGCCCGGGCGCATCGCGATCAGGTGCGTGGCGTAGCGGCAGGCCTGGTTGAGGTCGTGCAGCACCGCCACCAGCGTGTGCGATTTCTCCTCGTGCAGGTCCGCGCACAGGTCCAGCACCTCGACCTGGTGCGCCACGTCGAGGAAGGTGGTCGGCTCGTCCAGCAGCAGGATGGAGGTCTGCTGGGCCAGCACCATCGCCAGCCAGACCCGCTGACGCTGCCCGCCGGAGAGCTCGTCCACCAGCCGGTCGGCGAGTTCGGCCACCCCGGTGAGCCGCATGGCCTCCCGGACGGCGTCCTCGTCCTGTTCGGACCACTGCCGCAGCAGGCCCTGGTACGGATACCGGCCGCGGGCGACCAGATCCTCGACGGTGATGCCACCGGGCGCGGTGGAGGTCTGCGGCAGCAGGCCGAGCCTGCGTGCCACCTCCTTCGACTTGTACGAGGAGATGGCCTTGCCGTCGAGGTGGACGGTGCCCTGCTCGGGGCGCAGCATCCGGGCCAGCGCCTTGAGCAGCGTCGACTTCCCACAGGCGTTCGGACCGACGATGACGGTGAACGACCCGTCCGGCACCCGCACACCGAGATCGGTCGCCACGACCCGGCGTTCGTAGGCCAGGGTGAGGTTGTGTCCCTCCAGGCGATGGGTCTCGCCGTCCACGTCGGAGTCCTCCAGGTTTCTCGGGTGCCCTTCGCGCCGAGCGTAGCCCGGCAGGGCGAGCGCTCCGGGGCCTCCTGTCCACCGGAGCACGGTCGCCGGCCCCGCGACGACGCGCGGAGCCGGCGAGCGGACGGGGTCAGGAGGTCTTGAGGATCTGCTCGATCTCGTCCTGGAACTTCATCGCCGCCTTGTAGTGCAGGGCGTAGAAGTTGCCGGTGGGCAGCGACTTGCCCGCCTTGACCGCGCGCAGGTTCTGGTACGCGGGCTGGTCGATGATCGCCTGGGTGTCCGCGCCCGCTGTGCCCTCGTAATCCGCCTGGTACAGGATAACGTCGGCTTCGTCGAGTTTGTCCAGGTTCTCGATGGAGAACTCCGGGGTGTTGTTCTTCGGGTCGGTGATTCCGGCTCGCGCGAACTGCACACCGAGGTCCTTGAGGATCGTGCCGCCCCAGGACTCGTCGAGGTTGAGGAACCACTTGCCGCCACCGCCGTTGATGAGCGCGAACTTGAGCTTGCCCAGCTTGTCGGCGTACTGCGTCTTGATGGCCGCGGCGCGGTCCTCGTACTGCTTCTTCAGCGCCTCCGCCTCGGGGCGCTTGCCTACCGCGTCGGCGGCCTGGATCACCCAGACCGGCCAGGCCACGGCCGGGTCCCCTGGCCCGCCACCGAGGATCGCGGTGGGCGCGACCTTCTGGTAGTCCTCCGGCTTGTGCTTGTCCAGCGACAGAAACTTGTTGCCCAGCACCAGATCCGGGGCCTGCGCGCCGACCTGCTCGATGTCGATGTCCAGCGGGTCGCCGACCTTCGGCATCTGCTCGTACTGGGCCGCGTACTCCGGCATGATCGCGAAGTTCTCGGCGAGGCCACCCGCGGCGGCCTTCGGTGTGTAGCCGACGTCGAGCAGCCCGAACAGCGAGTACTGGTCCAGGGCGACCACCGACTGCGGTGCTGCCGGGATCTCCACCGTTCCGCTGGGGGTCTCGAACTGGCGGGTCTGCCCGCCCGCCTCCGCCTGTTCCTCCGTGGACCCGCACGCCGTGCTGACCAGCATGAGTGCGGCCGCGGCCGCGGCGAGTCCCCGCCGACGGGCCGGCCTGCCGATGTGGACCCGATTCTGTAGCCGTGTCACCACGACGTACTCCTCCCTTGAGAACGATGCCACCGAGAACGATGTCGCGCGAGGAACGTCCCGCCGCACACGCTTGTTAGTGTCACCTAACTTAATGAAGGTTAGCGTAACCTTCACCCGCTCGGTGACTCGCCCGCCGCTTCCACCTCGTTACAGCCGGGCCCGCCCGCGCCCCCGGCCAGTTCGGCGAGCACGGCCGTCCACTCCCCGGCCAGGCCGTCGAGCACCTCCTCCGGCAGGACGCGCGGCTGGTAGGACAATTCCGCGGTCAGCCGCGGGCCGTCCGGCCCGTCGGCCACCGAGGCGTTGATCGAGAGCGGATGGGTGGCCGCCGCGTCCGGATCCACGTCACCGCCGAGCGCGCCCGCGTCCGCGGCGAGCATCCAGTCCCGCTCCTCGGCGGCCCCGGCACCGAAGCGGCCCACGTAGTTGAACAGCACCTGCGGGACGGGCAGCTCGCCGAGTTCGGCGGCCGCGTCCGGGTCGAGGTGGCGTAGCAGGCCGAAGCCGATCCCGTTGTCCGGCAACGATGTCCGGGCCACGCAGGCCTGCCGGACGGCCTCCTCTGGTGCGCCGCCCGCGGCCTCGATCCGCATCGGGTACATGGTGGTGAACCAGCCGACGGTGCGGGACAGATCCACGCCGCCCACCTGTTCCTCCTCGCGTCCGTGCCCCTCCACCTCGACCAGCAGCGCCCCGCCACCACGACGACGTGCCGCGGCCACGGCCAGCGCGCCGAGCAGGACGTCCTGCACACCCGCACCGAGCGCCGCGGGCACCGCGGTCAGCAGTTCCCGGGTCACCTCGGGGCCCACCGCGACGCTCCGGTTCCGGCCGGTGGAGATCACGTCCCGGACCGGGTCCACCGGACCGTCCGCCACCGTGAGGTCGGCTCCGGCGAGTACACCGCGCCAGTACGGAAGTTCCTCCCCGCGTCCGGCGGCGAGCTCGCGCAGGCGCAGGGCCCAGCCGCGGAAGGACAGTTCCGCGGGCGTACTCACCGGTGCGCGCGCTTCGGCACGGGCGGCGCCGAACTCCGCCACGTCGTCGAAGATCGCCCGCCAGGACACCGCGTCGATCACCATGTGGTGCACCATCAGCAGCAGCCGCCCCGGCCTGCCCGGGCCGGCGTCGAACCAGACCGCGCGGACCATGTCCCCGGCGAACGGGTCGAGTTCGAGCACCGTGCGCTCGAACTCGCCGAACTCCGCGGTGAACAGGTCCGCGAGTTCCTCGTCCAGCCTGCCGGAGACGTCGACCCTGCGCAGCACCGAGGCCGCGGACGGGGTGCCCGGCTCCGGCACCAGCATGGTCCAGTCCGCGCGCAGGGTGGCCCGCAGGATGTCGTGCCGGGCCAGCAGGTGCGACACCAGTTCCGCCAGCACCGGCGTCCCCACGGCGGCGGGAACCCGCAACAGCGCGGACTGGCTGAGCCTGCCGACCGGTCCGCCGCGGTCGCGCTGGATCAGCATGATCGGCGTCGGCGGAATCTCCCCGACCGCCGCTACGGTGCTCTCCTTCCGTTCACCGAGCGGTTCGGCCACCTCGGCGAGTGCGGCGACGGTCCGGTGCTCGAAGATCCGGCGCGGGCTCAGCCGCAGCCCCGCCGCCCGTGCCCTGCCGACGACCCGCATCGACAGGATGCTGTCCCCGCCGAGCGCGAAGAAGTCGTCGGTGACACCGATCTCGCGCAGGCCCAGCACCTCGCGAAGGATCTCGGCGAGGGTCCGTTCCATGGCATTGCGCGGCGGCCTGCTCTCGCCCAGCGCGTCGCGCGCGGGCTCGGCCCAGTCGGCGGTCGCGAGCGCCGCCCGGTCCACCTTCCCGTTCGGCGTCAACGGAAGCGCGTCCAGGACGACGACGGCCCCGGGGACCAGGTGCTCGGGCAGGCTCGCGGCGAGACGCTCGCGCAGGGCGGCACCGTCGGCGCGCCCGCTCCCGGCCACCGCGTATCCGACGAGCCGGGTGGCGCCCGTGCCGGTCCCCCGCAGCACCACCACCGCGTCGCTCACCGCCTCCTGCGCGGCGAGTGCGGTCTCCACCTCGCCGAGCTCGACCCGGAAGCCGCGGATCTTCACCTGGTCGTCGGTGCGCCCGAGGAACTCCAGCCGCCCGTCCTCGCTCCACCGCACGACGTCTCCTGTGCGGTACATCCGCTCGCCCTCCCCGGCGAACGGGTTCGCGACGAACCGGGCGGCGGTCAGGCCGCCCCGGCCGAGATAGCCGCGGGCGAGTTGCGCACCGCCGATGTACAGCTCACCGCGCACGCCCGGCGGGACCGGCAGCAGCCCGTCGTCGAGAACGTAGAGCGCGGTGTTGGCGACGCCACGGCCGATGACCGGCCGGTCCGTGTCGGCCATCGCCGCCACCACGGTGTCCACCGTGCATTCGGTGGGGCCGTAGAAGTTGAACCCCTCGGTGCCGGCGAAGGCCCGTACCTGTGTCCACAGTGGATCGGGCACTGCCTCGCCGCCGACGCCGATCACGGCGAGCGGACACCGCCCGCCGGACACCAGTCCCGCCTCGGCGAGCTGGAGGAAGTGCGAGGGCGTGACCTCGACGAAGTCGATCTCCCGCTCCACCAGGAACCGTGCGAGTGCCTCCGCGTCGGTGCGCAGCTCGTCGGTCGCGACGTGCAGTTCGTGCCCGCCGAGCAGTCCCAGCATCGGCTGCCAGGAGGCGTCGAAGGCGAAGGACCAGTTGTGCCCGATGCGCAGTGCGGCCCGCCCCCGGCGACGGGCCGCGGGCCCGAGCACCACGGCGTCGTGGTTGTGGAAGAGATTCACCAGGTTGCGGTGCGGTACGACCACGCCCTTCGGCTTCCCGGTCGACCCCGAGGTGTAGATCACGTACACGGGGTGCTCGGGAAGCAGCGGGCGGAGACGCTCGGCGTCGGTGACCGGCTCGGTGCCGAACGCGGCGAGCTCGCCGCGGCAGCCGGGATCGTCGAGCGCCAGGACCGCACAGGGCGGGTCGGTGGTGGCGGCCAGGTCCGCTGTGGTGAGCAACAGGGCCGGGTCCGCGTCGGCGACCATGTACCGCACCCGGTCGGCCGGGTAATCCGGATCGACCGGCAGGTAGGCCGCGCCGGACTTGAGCACGCCCAGCATGGCCACCACGAACTCCTCGGAACGGCGCAACATCAGCGCGACGATCCGTTCCGGCCCGGCACCGCGGGCGATCAGGGCGCGGGCCAGCGCGTTGGCCCGCGCGTCCAGCTCCCGGTAGGTCAGGACGGTGTCCCGGCAGGCCAGCGCGACGGCGTCCGGGACCCGGCGCACCTGCTGCTCGACGGCCGCGACCACGGTCGTGGGCTCGACCGGCAGCGCGGTGTCGTTCCACCGCCGCAGCACCAGATCGCGCTCGGCCGGGTCGAGCAGGTCGAGCCTGCCGACGGGGGTGCGCTCCTCCTCCGGCAGGCGGGCGAGCAGGCCGGCGAGCCGGGTGACGAGCGTGCTCGCCCGTTCGGCGCCGAGAATGTCGGCGCGGTACTCGACGATCAGGTCGAGGGTCGGCCCCGGATCGACGACCAGGGTCAGCGGGTAGTGGGTGGCGTCCTCGGCGTCCACCCCGGCGACCCGGACCCCGGACCCCCGCTCGCTCTCCCGCAAAGCCTCGGCGTCGACCGGGTAGCTCTGGAACACGAGCAGGGTGTCGAACAGTTCACCGACGTCGGCGAACCGCTGGATCTCCGAGAGCCCGAGGTACTGGTGGTCGAGCAGTGCCGCCTGTTCGGACTGGACTCGGGTCAGCAGCTCGCCCACCGTCTCCGCGACCCGCGCCGTGACGCGCACCGGGAGGGTGTTGATGAACAACCCGATCATCCGCTCCACCCCGGTCAGGTCGGCGGGCCTGCCGGACACGGTCGCCCCGAAAACGACGTCGCGGCGGCCGGTCACCTGCCCCAGCAGCAGTGCCCAGGCGACCTGGACGACCGTGTTCACCGTGAGACCGGACGAGCGCGCCCAGGCGGCGAGCCGGGCGGTCTCGGCCTCGCCGACCCGGACCGTCAGCTTCTCCGGCAACGCGGGCGCCCGCTGTCCGCCGTCCTCGGCGAGCAGGGTGGGACCGTCCAGTTCGGACAGTGCGCGCCGCCACGAATCGCGCGCGCCCTCGCGCTCCTGCGCGACCAACCACTCCAGGTAGCGCCGGTAGGACGCGGGCCGCGGCGTCGCCGCGTCCGCTCCGTCCGCCCCGTAGAGGGTCAGCAGTTCCTCGCTCAGCAACGGTGCCGACCAGCCGTCGAGCACGATGTGGTGGCTGGTGACCAGCAGGCGGTGGCGCCCGCCGCCGAGATCGGCCAGCACGAACCGGAGCAGCGGCGGTGCGGCCAGATCGAACCGCCGGACGCGTTCCTGCTCCACGATCGAACGCAGTTCCTTGTCCTGCGCGGAATCCGCATCGTGTGCATCCACTTCGGACAGATCCACCGAGCGCCAGTCGAGTTCGGCATCGCCGTCGACGATCTGGACCGCGCGACCGGAGGGCAGGTGCCGGAAGCCCGCGCGCAGGTTCGGGTGCCTGCGCAGCAGTGCCGCCGCCGCGCGGCGCAGTCGCGCGGGCTCCGCCTCGCGCAGTTCCAGGACCTGCTGGGTGGCATAGACGTCGAGGGCCGCCTCGTCCGGGTCGTCGAACGAGGACAGGAACAGCATGCCCTCCTGCAGCGGCGACAGCGGCCACACCTCGGTGAGACCGGGAACGGCCGCCACGGCGTCGTCGATTTCCTGCTGCTCCAGCGGGACCAGCGGGAAGTCGGTCACGGAGTAGCCGCCCGCCCCGTCGGCGGCGGCGTGGCGAGCCAGTGCGCCCAGCGCCTCCAGCCAGCCGGACACCAGGGTCTCGGCGTCCACATCGGACAGTACCTCGGGCGGATGTGCCCAGGACGCCGTGAGGACGGGGCCGCCCGGCCCGTCGGTCACCGAGGCGTTGATCTCCAGCGCGTGCGTCACCGGCGAATCGGGGTCGGTCCCGCCGCCGAGGCCGCCCGCCGGTACCCAGTCGCGTTCCTCGCCCGCCTCGGCCGCGCCGAACCGGCCGAGGTAGTTGACCAGTACCTCCGGCCGCGGCAGTGCGGCGAGCACGGCGGAGGCCTCCTCGTCGAGGTGCCGGAGCAGACCGTGGCCGGTGCCCCTGGCCGGTGCGCCGAGCCGGGAATCCTTGACCCGCTTGAGCAGGCGCCCCGCGTCCGGTCCTCCGGCGAGCACCTCGCCGAGATCGAGTCCGGCAGTGTCCACGCGCAGCGGCACCAGTCCGGTGAACCAGCCGACGGTGCGCGAGAGGTCCAGGCCCTCCGGGTCGTCCCGGCCGTGGGTCTCGGTGTCGGCGACCAGCGCGCGCCCGGCCCCGGTCCGCGCCACGGTCACCGCCAGCGCGGCGAGCAGCGCGTCCTGGATTCCGGCACGGAACACCTCGGGAAGGCGGGTCAGCAGCGTGCGAGTCGTCCCCACCGGCAACCGGACGGTGCGTTCCCGCAGTCCGTCCGCGATGTCGGTGACGCGCAGCGGGCGGATGGCGATGCTCGCCGCCGGAGCCAGTACCGCCCTCCAGTACGGGAGTTCGGGCCGGTGCGCGGGCACCCGGTCGCCGAGGCGGGTGGCCCAGGCTCGCAACGAGGTCGGCACCGGCGGCAGTGCCGGTTGCTCTCCCGCCTCGATCGCCTGCCAGGCGCTTGCCAGGTCCTCGGCCAGGATCCGCCAGGAGACCCCGTCGACGACGAGGTGATGGATCACCAGCAGCAGGCGTCCCGGCCGGTCCGGCCCGGGATCGAACCAGACCGCCCGCAGCAGTTCGCCGGTGGCGGGATCGAGTTCGCCTTCCGCACGGTCGGCGTACCGATGCACCTCCGCGGGATCCGGCTCGCCCTCGGTGGGCACCCGCAGCAGTCCGGCCGCCGGATCGGCGCCACCGCGCGGCCGGACCCGGAGCCGCCAGTCGTCGGCCAGCACGGCGCGCAGGGCCGCGTGGTGGTCGGTGATCGCCCGCAGGACGGCCGTCAGCCGTGCCGTCCCGATCCCCGCGGGTACCCGCAGCACGGCCCACTGGCTGAATCTGCCGATCGGCCCGCCACGCTCGGCCAGCCCGGCGAGGATCGGTGTCGCCGGGACCGGGCCGACGGCCCCGACGGTGTCGGCGGGGGCGGGGCGGTCCGCCGCGACGGCGGCGTCGGCCAGCGCGGCGACCGTGCGGCACTCGAAGACCTGCCGGGGGGTCACCCGCAGGCCCTGCTGCCGGGCGCGGCTGACGACCTGCAGGGACAGGATGCTGTCACCGCCGAGGGTGAAGAAGTCGTCCTCGGCGGCGACCTCGGGCAGGCCGAGGACGGCGGCGTACGCAGCGGCGAGCACCGACTCGCGCGGGGTGCGCGGCGCGGTCCGGCCGACGAGCGCGCGCAGGTCCGGGGCGAACTCCGCGTCGGAGGCCAGCCGCCCTCGGTCGACCTTCGCGTTCACCGTCAACGGCAGTGCTTCCAGCACGACGACGGCGGCCGGTACGGCGTGCCCGGGCAGGGTCTCGGCCAGCGCAGCACGCAGGGTCAGCGGTTCGGGGGCCGCACCGTCGCCGGCGCTCACATAGGCGACGAGCCGCCGTACGCCCGGCCCGTCCTCGCGGACCACCGCGACGGCGTCGTCCACTCCGGGCAGCGCGCGCAGCGCGGTCTCCACCTCGCCCGGCTCCAGCCGGAACCCACGGATCTTCACCTGCTGGTCGATCCGGCCGAGGAACTCGATCTCGCCGTCACCGGTCCAGCGGACGAGGTCACCGGTGCGGTACATCCGCGTCCCGGGGGCACCGTGCGGATCGGCGAGGAAGCTGCTCGCGGTGAGCGCCGGCCGGTCCAGGTAGCCACGGGCGAGGCCGCCCACCAGGTACAGCTCACCCGGCAGTCCCGGGGGTACCGGGTTCAGCCCGGCGTCGAGCACGTAGGCCCGCTTGCCCGGGTCGGGGACACCGATCAGCACGCCCGCGTCCGGGCGGCAGCGCCACAGCGTCGAGTTGACGGTGGCCTCGGTGGGCCCGTAGGCGTTGAACATGGGGTGGTCCCTGGTCCACCGCTCGACCAGCTCGGGGGTGCAGGCGTCGGTGCCGGAGATCACGGTCGCTCCCGAGGGCAACTCGGCGGCCGCGAGCGTGCCCAGTGCCGAGGGCGGCACCGGCAGGTGGGTGACCCGCTGCTCCGCGGCGAAGCCGGCCAGCTCGCTGCCGAGCCTGCGGTCCTCGGGGACCACGACGGCGGTGCCCCCGGAGAGCAGGCTCATCGCCACCTCGGCCACGGACACGTCGAAGGCGGGCGAGGCGAAATGCAGTACCCGGCCGCTTGGTCCACTGTGGACGGACGCGGCGAACATGGCCACCAGTGCGGGGATTCCGCGGTGCGGCAGCAGGACGCCTTTCGGGCGTCCGGTGGACCCCGAGGTGTAGATGACATAGGCGGGGTGGTCGGGCCGCAGCGGGCAGACGCGCTCGCGATCGGCCACCGGCCCGTCCGCCCTGGCGGCCAGATCCGCCGCGATCGCCGGGTCGTCCAGGGCGAGCATTTCGGCCCCGGCGGCCGGGAACCCCGCGGCGGTCGCCGTGTCGGTGAGGACGGCCAGTGGGCGCGCGTCCTCGATCATCGCGATGAGCCTGCTCGCCGGGTACGCCGGGTCCAGCGGCAGGTACGCAGCCCCGGCGAGTTCGACCCCGAGCATGGCGGTGAGGAAGTCGAGTCCGCGGCCGAAGGCGATGCCGACGATGCGCTCCGGCCCCGCGCCGCGGTCGATCAGCAGGCGGGCGAGCCGGGCCGCGTCGGCGTGCAGCTCACCGTAGGTCCGGGTGCGGTCACCGTCGACGACGGCCGTCGCGTCCGGCCGGGAGCCGGCCCTGGCCGCGAACATCCCCGGCAGCGTCTCCCCGTCGACGGGGAGGATGGCCGCGTTCCAGCCGTTCAGCACGAGCTCGCGTTCCTCGGCCGTGGCCAGGCCGATGGCACCCACCCGGGTGTCCGGGCGGTCGAGCAGGGTGCCGATCAGTTCGCACAGCGCGGTGCCGATCCGGCGCACGGTCGCGGTGCCGACGGCGCCGGGCCGGTGGGCGAGCAGAAGTTCCAGTTCCTCGCCGGGCACGGCGACGACGGTCAGCGGGTAGTGCGTCACGCTGGTGACGCTGACCTCCGGCACCCGCAGGCGGGCCGCCGCGTCGGCCTGGCGAAGGCTGCCCTCGTCGGCGGGGGCGCTCTGGAAGACGGTGAGCGTGTCGAAGAGTTCCCCGTGCCCGGCGAGCCCCTGGATCTCGGCCAGCCCGAGGTACTGGTGGTCCAGCAGCGCCGTCTGCTCGGCCTGCAGCCGTTCCAGCAGCGCGGGCAGGGTTTCGCCCGGCGAGAGCGTCACCCGCACCGGCAGGGTGTTGATGAACAGCCCGATCATCCGTTCCACACCGGGGAGTTCGGCGGGCCTGCCGGAGACGGTGGTACCGAACACGACGTCCCGCCGCCCGGTGAGCCTGCCGAGCACGATCGCCCACAGTCCCTGCACCACGGTGTTCAGCGTGACACCGTGCCCCCGCGCCCAGGCGGTGAGCGCGGCCGTCCGCCCGGCCGGGACGGCGACGGTGTGCTCGGCGGGGAACTCGCCCTCGTTGCCGGCCTCCGGCGCCAGCAGAGTCGGCTCCGCCAGGCCGTCCAGCGACCGGCGCCAGGTCTCCCTGGCGGCCTCCCGGTCCTGGCCACCGAGCCAGGCCAGGTAGTCGCGATAGGCGGGGGCCGGAGGCAGCGAGGTCTCGTCCCCGCCCGCGCCGTAGAGCGTCAGCAGCTCCTCGCCGACCAGCGGTCCGGACCATCCGTCGAGCAGCAGGTGGTGCGCGGTGAGGACCAGGGTGGCACGGTCGGCGGCCCGCCGGATCAGCCGCAGCCGCAGCAACGGTGGACTGGCCAGGTCGAAACGTTCCCGCCGGTCCGCGTCGAGCAGCCTGCGCAGCTCCGTCTCCCGCTCCTCCCGGCCGAGGTCGGCCAGGTCGATCTCCCGCCAGGGCAGCGCGACCCGGGCCGGGACGACCTGGACGGTCTCGCCGGAGCGGCGGGGCCGGAAGGCGGCCCGCAGGTTGGGATGGCGGCGCAGCAACGCCTCCCCCGCCGCGCGCATCCGCGCGGCGTCGACCTCGCCCTCGAGCTCGAACACCTGCTGCACGGTGTAGACGTCCGCCGCGCCGGCATCGTCGCTGTCCCATGTGGACAGGAAGAGCAGGCCCTCCTGCAACGGCGAGAGCGGCAGTACGTCCTGCACGCCACGGGGGGTCGTCACGAAACACTCCATTCGTCCGCGAAGTCGGCGAACTCGTCCTCGTCCAGTTCGATCAGCGGCGCCGTGCTGCCGGTCACGGGCTCGTCCGCCGCCGCGACGGTGTCCGCCACCACGGCCAGAGCCGCCACCGTCCGCAGTTCGAACACCTGGCGGGCGGTGACGCGCAGCCCGGACTGCCGCGCACGGCCGATCAGCCGCAGGGACAGGATGCTGTCGCCACCGAGCGCGAAGAAGTCGTCCAGCACGCCGACCCGGTCAAGACCGAGCACCCGCGCCGTCTCCTCCGCCAGCAGGCGCTCGACGTCGTTGCGCGGCCCCACCTCGCCGGTGGCCACCGGATCGGGGTCCGGCAGCGCCGCCCGGTCGAGCTTTCCGTTCGGCGTCACCGGAAACTCGTCCAGCCAGACGAACGCGGCCGGGACCAGATGCGCGGGCAGGACCGCGACCAGCGCCTCGCGGATCGGCGCCGGGTCGCGGTCCGGACCGAGCAGGTAGCCGATCAGCCGCAGCCCGCCCGCCCCGTCCGGCCGGGCGATCGTCTCCGCGCCCCCGACCCCGGGCAGGGCGGCCATGGCCGCGGTGACCTCGCCCGGTTCCACCCGCTGCCCGCGGATCTTCACCTGCTCGTCGGTACGCCCCAGGTACTCCAGCGCGCCGTCCGCCCGCCGCCGGGCGAGGTCGCCGGTGCGGTAGAGCCGGGACCCGTTCTCCCCCAAAGGATTCGCCACGAAGCGTTCCGCGGTGAGCCCGGCCCTGCCCAGGTAGCCGCGCGCGAGCTGGACGCCGGCGAGGTACAGCTCGCCGGCCGCTCCGGCGGGTACCGGCCGGAGCGCGCCGTCGAGCACGTGCGCGCCGGTGTTCCACACCGGTCTCCCGATGGGAACGCTGGTGCCCTCGGGTTCCCGGGCGGTGTCGGCATGGGTGACGTCCACCGCGGCCTCGGTCGGTCCGTACAGGTTGAGCAGCGCCGTGCCGGGCAGGACGCGGCGGTGCGCGCGCACCAGGTCCTCACCCAGCGCCTCGCCACTGCACACCACCCTGCGCAGGCCCAGTCCGGCCGCCGAGGGCTCGTCGAGGAACGGTCGCAGCATCGACGGTACGAAGTGGACGGTCGTCACCCCGGTGGTGCGGATCAGCCCGGCCAGGTACGCCGGGTCGCGATGCCCGCCCGGATCCGCGATCTCCAGCGTGCCGCCGGTGATCAGCGGCAGGAACAGCTCCCAGACCGACACGTCGAAGGTGATCGGTGTCTTCTGCAGGATGCGGTCCGCCGGCCCGAAACCGTACTCCTGTTCCATCCAGCGCAACCGGTTCACCACGGCGTCGTGCCCGACGACCACGCCCTTCGGACGTCCCGTCGAGCCCGAGGTGTAGATGACGTAGGCGGGTGCCGCCGCTGGGACGCACACCGTGCCTGCCCGCATCGGCGGGCCGCCGGTCAGCTCACCGAGCATCTCCTCGGTCACCACCACGGAGGGAGCGGCATCGGCCAGCAGCGCGGCGATCCGCTCCTCCGGGTGCTCCGGATCGACCGGCAGGTAGGCGGCACCGCACCGGTGCACCGCGTACAGCGTCGCCACCATCTCGATCGACCGGGGCAGGGACACCGCCACCAGTGCTCCCGGTCCCGCCCCGCGCGCGGCGAGCCCGCCCGCGATGCGGCCGGCCAGTTCGTCGAACCCGGCATAGCTGAGGGTGCGGCCGTCGTGCGAGACGGCCTCGGCGTCCGGAGCCGTCCGTACCCGTTGCGCGAACAGTGTGTCCAGGGTGGCGGTCTCGACCGCGACCTGAGGGCCCCGCCCCTGTCCGAGCGCCGCCGTCCGCTCGTTCTCCGGCAGCAGCGGCAGCCGCCCGACCGGCCGGGCGTCCGCTCCTGCCAGGCCCGTCAGCGCGGTGACCAGTGCGCGCAGCAGGGCGTCGGCGGTCTCCCTCGGCACGACGTCGGTGCGGACGTCGAGACCGACCGTCAGCCGGTCGCCGGGAACGGCGACCAGCGTGAGCGGATAGTGGGTGGCGTCGGTGCCGGTCACCGAGTCGACCCGCAACCCGGCCGCCCGTTCGGTCTCCGCCAGTCCGCGCTGGTCCACCGGATAGCTCTCGTAGACGACCAGGGTGTCGAAGAGCTCACCGGTGCCTGCCCAGCGCTGGATCCGGGCCAGGCCCGCGTGCTGGTGTTCGAGCAGCCTGGACTGCTCGTCGCGCAGCCGGCACAGCAGCTCCGGCACCGGTTCCGCGTGGTCCACCCTGACCCGGACCGGGACCGTGTTGATGAACAGTCCGATCATCCGGTCCGAGCCGGGCAGGTCGGCAGGCCTGCCGTGCACGGTGACGCCGAAGACGACATCGGTGCGGCCGGTGTGCCTGCCCAGCACGAGCGCCCACGCCGCGTTGAGCACGGTGCTGCGGGTGATGCCGAGCTCCGCGCAGGTCGCGTCGATCCGTTCGGTCAGCCCGGCCGGCAGTTCCTCGGTGAGTCGTTCGGGCTCGCCCGCCGCGGGCGCGGCGTCCGGGGCGATCAGCGTCGGACCGTCCACTCCGGACAGAGCGGTGGTCCAGGCCCGTTCGGCGGCGGCGTCGTCCTGCCTGGACAGCCAGGCGAGGTGATCCGAGTACGGCCGCACCGGATCCAGCGCGGACGGGTCGGCACCGTTGCCGTAGAGCGCGAACAGCTCGCCCGCCAGCAGCGGGCCGGACCACCCGTCGGCGAGGATGTGGTGGTGCGTCAGCAGCAGCCGGTGCCGGCGCGCGGCGAGGCGCACCAGCACCAGCCGGACCAGCGGTCCCTCGGCCGGATCGAACCGGGTCGCGGCTGCGTCGGCGGTGAGGGTGTCCAGTGTCCGAGCGGCCCCGACCCCGTCCACATCGGACAGATCGTGGAACTCCGGGACGAGTTCCGCCCGGGCCGGGATCACCTGGACGAACCCGCCGGAGACGGTCTGCCGGAACGAGGCGCGCAGCGCGGCGTGCCGCTCCAGCAGCGCGGTGCCCGCGGCGCGCAGCCGCTCCGGGTCCACCTCGCCGTCGATCTCGTGGGTGTGCGCGACCATGTAGGCCCCGGCACCGCCCTCGTCGACGACGGACTGGAACAGCAGGCCCTCCTGCAGGGGCGACAGCGGTAGCAGATCCTCGATCCCCGGCCGGGCCAGAGTGTCCACATCGGACTGTTCGACGGTGGCGAGGGGGAAGTCGGACGGGGTGCGCCGGTCGACGCCCCTGGCCGCGGTGGCCAGTTCGGCCAGTGCCGTCCGCCAGCCTTCGGCCAGCTCCCGCACGCCGGCCTCGTCGAACACGCCGTCGGCGAAGCTCCACGTGGCATGCAGCTCGGGCCCCTGGCCGGTATCCACCGTGACGGCGTTGATCTCCAGCGGATGGCTCACCGGGGTGACGCGGTCGGCGCTCGCGTCGAGCGACCCGGACTCCGCGGCGGGCGTCCAGTCGCCCGTCCCGCCGCCGGGGGTGCCCATCCGGCCGAGGTAGTTGAACAGTACCGAGGCCGTGTCGCCGCCGAGCTCGGCACCGTCCGGCCGGAGATGGCGCAGCACACCGAAACCGAGCGCGTCCGGGACGGCCCGTAGTTCCTCCTTGACCGACATCATCGTGCCGAGCACGTCCGCGGTGTCCGCGCCGATCAGCACCGGGTAGACGGTGGTGAACCAGCCGACCGTGCGGGAGAGGTCCGTACCCGGAACCAGGTGCTCGTCCCGGCCGTGACCCTCCAGGTCGATTCGCAACCCGCCTCCGGACCGGTGCCCGTGCGCGCGACGCCGGCGCCCGACGGCAAGGGCCAGCGCGGCGAGCAGCACGTCCTGCACGCCGCCGTGCACCGCCGCGGGTACCGAGGTCAGCAGTTCCGCCGTCACCTCGCCCGAGATCGTCAGTTCGTGCGAACGCACCGTGGCGCGCGTGTCGATCGCCGCGTCCAGCGCGCGCTCGGTACCGATCCGCGCGGGGCCCGACAGGATCTCCTGCCAGCGCGCGCGGTCCTCCATCCACTGTGGATCGTCCGAGCGCGCCGCGAGTGCCCTGGACCACGCGGGCAGCGAGGTGCCCGCCGGTTCGAGCACGATCCGGGCGCCCGAACGACGGGAGTCCCAGCCGGTGGCCAGATCGTCGAGCAGCACCCGCCAGGACACCCCGTCGACGACGAGGTGGTGTGCGAGCAGCAGCAGCCTGCCAGGACGGTCCCGGCCCGCGTCGAACCACACCGCGCGCAGCATCCGGCCGCGACCGGGGTCGAGCGCGTCGAGTTCGGCGGCGAACTCCCGGCCGATCACCGCCGCCAGTTCCTCGCCTGCCTCGGTGATGTCCACTCGTCGCAGGATGTCCGCCGGTGCCACCGCTGCCCGTGGGCGGATGCGGTACTCCCAGTCCTCACCCAGTTCGGCGCGCAGCGCGTCGTGGGTGTCCAGCAGCGCGGCCAGCAGGGCCCGCAGGTCGTCGAGCCAGGCCGCGGCCGGAACGCCGACCAGCATCGACTGACTGAACCGCCGGTGGTCGCCGCCCAGTTCACGCAGCTCGCGCATCACCGGCAGCAGGACGGCGGTGCCGGAGCCGTCGGTGGCAAGAGCGCTGTCCCGGACCGGCACGGACGCGGCGGCGGGCACGGCCACCCGTGCCAGTTCGCCGACGGTGCGCAGCTCGAACACCTGCCGCGGGGTCACCCGATGGCCGAGGGCACGCAGCCTGCCGATGAGCTGCAATGAGGAGATGCTGTCGCCGCCGAGCGCGAAGAAGCCGTCGTCGGCACCGACCCGATCCAGCCCGAGTACGTCCGCGAACGCTGTCGCCAGCGCGGACTCCACCGGCCCGTCCGGCTCCCGGCCCCCGGTCGCCGCGGCGAAGTCCGGCGCGGGCAGTGCCTTCCGGTCCAGTTTCCCGCTCGAGGTCAGCGGCAGCGAGTCCAGCACCAGCACGGCCGAGGGGACGAGGTGGGCGGGCAGCCGGGTGGCCAGCGCGTCACGCAGGCGGTCGCCGGTGACCTCCGCTCCGCCCGCCGTCACATAGCCGACGAGCCGGGTGCCGGCAGCGTCGCCGAGCGCGAGCACGGCGGCCTCGGCCACCCCGTCGAGCGCCCGCAGTGCGTGCTCGATCTCGCCGGGTTCGATCCGCTGGCCGCGCAGCTTCACCTGGTGGTCGGTGCGGCCGAGGTAGCGCAGCGTGCCGTCGGCGTTCCACGCGGCCAGGTCGCCGGTCCGGTACATCCGCTCTCCCGAGCCGCCGTGCGGGTCCGCGACGAAGGCCCGCGCACTCAGCGCCGCGCGCCCGAGATAGCCGCGGGCGAGCTGCGCCCCGGCCAGGTACAGCTCGCCGGGGGCCTCCGGGGCGACCGGACGCAGAGCCGGATCGAGCACGTAGACGCGGGTGTTCCACACCGGACGTCCGATCGGGACCGGGCGGGAGCCGTCGTCGCTTCCGGTGTCCCAGGCCGTGACGTCCACGGCCGCCTCGGTGGGGCCGTACAGGTTGTGCACGGCCACGCCCAGGGTTTCCCGGGCGCGCACGGTCAGGTCCGCGGGCAGTGCCTCCCCGCTGCACACCAGGCGGCGCAGGGTTCCCGCGCAGTCCGCGGCGGCCGGTTCGGCGAGGAACGCCGTCAGCATCGACGGTACGAAGTGGACGGTGTCCACCGACTCGGTGCGGATCAGCTCGGCCAGGTACGCCGGGTCCCGATGCCCGTCCGGCCGAGCCAGCACGAGGGTGCCGCCGGTCAGCAGCGGCAGGAAGAACTCCCACACCGAGACGTCGAAGGTCGCCGGGGTCTTCTGCAGCGTCCGCTCGCCCGGGCCGAATCCGTAGTGCTCGGCCATCCACAGCAGGCGGTTCGCGATGGCGCCGTGCTCGACGACCACGCCCTTGGGGACGCCGGTCGAGCCCGAGGTGTAGATGACGTACGCGGCGTCGGCCCCGCTCACGGCCACCGTCCCGGCGGGCAGCACCGGACCCTCCGCGAGCCGGCCGAGCAGGTCCGGGGTGACGGTGACGACGGGACGCGCGTCCTCGGTCAGCAATCGGATCCGGTGCTCGGGATGGTCCGGGTCGACGGGCAGGTAGGCGGCGCCGCACCGGTGCACGGCGTGCAGTGTCGCGACGAGGTCGATCGAGCGCGGCAGCCGCACCGCCACGACCGTGCCCGGCCCGGCACCGTGTTCCCGCAACCCGCCCGCGAGCGCGGCCACCCGCGCCTCGAACTCGGCGTAGGTGTGGTGCTCGCCGTCCGCGACGAGCGCGGTCGCCCGCGGGGTGCGGGCCACCTGCTCGGCGAACAGCGCGGGCAGGGTGGTGTCCGGAACGGGGTGGGCGGTGGCGTTCCACGTCCGCAGCACGGTGTCGTGATCCCGCTCGGCCACCAGCCGCGCCGTTCCGACGGCGGCGTCGGGATCGTGCCACAGCCAGGCCGCCGCGCGCTCCAGCGTCCCGGTCAGCCGGCGGGCGGTGTTCTCGTCGATCGCGTCCGGACGGTGGCGCACCGACAGCCGCAGCCGCTCGCCGGGGGCGATCAGCAGCGTCAGCGGGTAGTGCGTGGCATCGACCTCGGTCAGCCCGGCGACCCGCAGTCCTGCCTGTTCCTCGGCCTCGGCCAGCGCAGCGTCGTCGATCGGGTAGCTCTCGAACACCACGAGGGTGTCGAAGAGTTGCCCGGTGCCCGCGGCGCGCTGGATCTCGGCCAGGCCCAGGTACTGTGCGTCGACCAGCCGGGACTGCTCCGCCCGTACCCGGGTCAGCAGCGTGGCTGCCGTCTCCGCGGGGTGTAGCCGGACCCGGACCGGGACGGTGTTGATGAACAGTCCGATCATCTGCTCGGAACCGGCGAGGTCCGCGGGCCTGCCGTGGACGGTGGTGCCGAAGACGACGTCCTGGCTTCCGGTGTGCCCGGCGAGCACCAGCGACCAGAGAACCTGGACGACGGTGTTCAGGGTCAGGCCCCGATCCCTGGCCAGCGCCGCGAGTCCGGCGGTGACCTCCTCCGGAAGTTCCACCGAGACCTCGGCGGGCAGCGCGGCCGGGGTCAGCCCGGGCGCCACCAGGGTCGGCTCGTCCACATCGGACAGTGCCTCCCGCCAGGCGGCGGTCGCCGACTCCCGGTCCTGCCCGGCCAGCCAGCCCAGGTAGTCCCGGTACGCGGCGGGCTCGGGCAGCGTCTCGCTCCGGTTCCCGTTGCCGTACAAAACGAACAGCTCACGACCGTAGAGCGGCCCGGACCAGCCGTCCATCAGGATGTGGTGGTGGCTCAGCAGGAACCGGTGGCCGCCGCCCGGTACGCGCACCAGGGTGGCCCGGATCAGCGGTGGTGCCGCGAGGTCGAATCCCGCGGCACGGTCCCGCTCGGCGATCGCGTCGAACCGCGACCGCGCCTCCACATCGTCCACATCGGACAGATCAATCTCCCGCCACGGCAGCGTCACCCGGTCCAGGACGAATTGGGCGGGCCGGGGAGACTCGCCCTGCACGAAACCGGCGCGCAGATTCGGATACCGGTCGAGCAGGGTCTCGGCACAGCGGCGCAGCAACGCCGGGTCGAGGTCACCGTCGAGATCGAACACCTGCTGCACGGTGTAGACATCGGCCCCGTCCGACTCCAGCGAGTCCAGGAAGAGCAGACCTTCTTGCAGGGGCGACAGAGGCCACAGTTCGGCGATCTCGGCCCCGGCCGGCACCACGCCTGTCAGCGCGACCGGATCGACCGCGAGGTCACCGGGCACCGGCCGCTCCGCGCGCTCGGCCGGATCGACGGGCTCGGCGACCGCCGCCAGCTCCGCCACCGTCTGCTGTTCGAACACCTGCCGGGCGGTGATCCGCCATCCGGCGGCACGCATCCGGGAGACGACCTGGATGGAGGAGATGCTGTCCCCGCCGAGGGCGAAGAAGCCCGCGTCGGCATCGACCTCCGGCACGCCGAGGATGCTCGCGTACGCGGTGGCCAGTGCCAGCTCGGCGGCGGTGCCGGGTGCCCTGCCGGCCCCGGTCGCCGTGCCGGGCGCAAATCGGTCCGATGTGGACAATGCCCGGCGGTCCACCTTCCCGCTGGCGTTCAGTGGCAGCTCGGCCACCTCCACCACGGCCGCCGGGACGAGGTACCCGGGCAGCAGCGCGGCGAGCCTGCCGCGCAGCCCCTCCGGGTCGACCCTGTCGACCCGGCCGAGGGGGACGACGTAGGCGACGAGCCTGGACGCGGACCCGTCGGCGCGGGTGACCACGGCGCAGGCACCGATCTCGGGCTCGGCGAGCAGCGCCGCCTCCACCTCACCCGGTTCGATCCGGAACCCGCGCACCTTGAGCTGCTCGTCGGAACGGCCGAGGAACTCCAGCTCCCCGTCCGCGGTCCACCGCGCCAGGTCGCCGGTGCGGTACATCCTGGCCCCGGTCCCGCCGAGCGGATCCGCCACGAAACGCGCGGAGGTCTCCGCCGGCGCGTTCCGGTAGCCGCGCGCCAGCGCGTCGCCACAGACGTACAGCTCCCCCGGCACCCCGGAGGGCACCGGGCGCAGCGCCTCGTCGAGTACGTACACCCGCCTGCCGGTGTCCGGCCCGCCGATGAGCACCCGCCCACCACCGTCGAAGTCCCGCGGGCACTCCCACACCGTCGCGTTGACGGTGGTCTCGGTCGGGCCGTAGGCGTTGAACACCCGGTGCCCGGACGCCCAGCGGCCGAGCAGTCCGGCCGGTACCCGGTCCGAGCCGACGACCACGGTGGTGCCCTCCGGCAGTCCGCCTGCCGGCAGCGTCTCCAGGGCGGCGGGCGGCAGATCGACGTGGGTGATCCCGGTACGCGCGAGGTAACGAGCGAGCCCCTCACCGAGCCGTTCACTCTCATCCGGGACGCACAGCGTCCCGCCGGAGAGCACCGACATCGCCAGCTCCTCGACGAACACGTCGAACGCGGGCGAGGTGAACTGCAACACCCGCGCGCCGGTGCCCGCGCCGTAGGTACGGACCGCGGTGGCCACCAGCGCCTCGATCGCCGAATCGGCGACGAGCACGCCCTTCGGCCTCCCCGTCGAGCCGGAGGTGTGGATCAGGTACGCCGCGGCACCGGGCAGTGGTTCCGGCAGGGGGGCGCCCGGATCGTCGGCGGGCAGCGGCGCGTCGAGCAGCACCGCCGGCAGGCCCGGCGGCAGCGACCCGGCGGTAGCACCCGTGGTGAGGGCCAGTACCGGGGCCGAGCCCGCCACGATCTCGGCGATCCTGGCGGCCGGAGTGTCCGGGGTGACCGGCAGATAGACGGCGCCCGCCCTCGCGACGGCCAGGAACGCGGTCACCGCGTCGAGCCCGCGTCCGAGCGCGACGAGCACCGGGGTCTCCGCACCGGCCCCCCGGGCGCGGAGCACCCTGGCCAGCCGCGCGGTGTCGGCGTCCAGCTCGGCGTAGCTGCGGGTCCCGGCCCCGGTCAGCACGGCGGGTGCCTGCGGGGTACGGGCGACGGCGGCGGCGAACAGGGCTGCGATGCCGCGTCTGCCCGGCTGCCGCACTCCCCGGCCACGGTCGAGCAGCCGGTCCCGTTCCCGTGCCGTCATCAACTCGATCGAGGAGACCGGACGGTCGGGATCGGCGAGCGCTTCGCCGAGGAAGCGCAACAGCCGGTCGGTCAGCAGTTCCGCGCTCCGCCGCTCGAACAGATCCGTGCGGTGGATCAGCGCGCCGTGGACCTCCCCGGTGCTGGTGGCGACGAACTCGAAGTCCAGGTCGAACTTCGCCACCGGAACCTGGATCCGGTGCGGGGCGACGGTCAGCCCGCCGAACCGGCGGGCCTCGATGTCGGCGTGCTGGTACGCGATGCCGACGGTGAACAAAGGGTGATGCGCCAGGGACCGGCGCGGGCGCACCAGGTCCACCACCCGGTCGAAGGGCAGGTCCTGGTTGCCGAACGCGCTCAGGTCGGCTTCCCGGACACGGCCGAGCAGTTCCCGGAAGGTGGGCCGCCCGCCGAGATCGGTGCGCAGTACGACGGTGTCGGTGAAGAAGCCCACCACCTCGTCGAGAACGCTGTCCGCGCGCCCGGCGACCTGGGTGCCCAGCGGGATGTCCTCGCCCGCGCCGAGCCGGTGCAGCAGGCCGGCGACGGCCGCCTGCATGAGCATGAACTGGGTGACCCCGCAGTCCGCGGCGAGTGCCCGCGCCGCCTCGCGCACCGACGGCGGCAGGGTGAACTCCACGGCGTCGCCGTGCTGCCCGGCGACCGCGGGACGCGGATGGTCGGTGGGCAGCTCGATCAGCTCGGGCAGACCGTCCAGGGTGGCCTGCCAGAACCGCCCCTGCCGGTCCGCGAGTTCGGTCCCGTCGAGCAGCTTCCCCTGCCACAGCGCGAAATCGGCGTACTGGACGGGCAGGGGTTCCTGCTGTGGCGCGGCCCCCAGGGTGCGCGCCCGGTAGGCGCCGAACAGGTCGCGGCGCAACGGCCCCGCCGACCACTCGTCCCCGGCGATGTGGTGCAGCAGGAACAGCAGCACGTGGTCGTCCTCGGCCAGCCGGAACAGCACCGGCCGCAGTGGCGGTTCCCGGTCGAGCCGGAACTCGTGGGCGGCGGCCGCTCCGATCCCCGGTACCAGTTCCGCTTCGGTGACCTCCACGAGCGGCAGCTCCGGCCGTACCTGGTCGAGCACCTGCTGGTACGGCGTTCCGTCGTGGTCGGGAAAGACCGTGCGCAGCACCTCGTGACGGTCGCAGAGGTCGGCGGCCGCCGCTCGCAGCGCGGCCACGTCGAGGTGGCCGCCGATCCGCCACACCAGCGGCAGGTTGTACGTCGCGGACGGGCCGTCCATCCGGTACAGGAACCACAGGCTGCGCTGGGTGGCCGACAGGGGAACACACTCCGGCCGGGGCCCGGCGGTGATGGCGGGCGCACCGTCCGAGGCGGCGGTGAGCGCCCTGGCCAGACCCGCGGCCGTCGGGTTCTCGAACACGGTGCGCACGGAGAGCTGGGAGCCCAGAACCGAGCGCAGGGCGCTGACGAGCTTCACCACCAGCAGCGAATGCCCGCCCAGTGCGAAAAAGTTGTCGTCCACCCCGGCGTGCGGGACACCGAGGACCGCGGCGAACTGCTCGCTGATCAGGGTCTCGGTGTGGTCGCGTGCCTCCCGGTGCGCGGTCACCGACTCGCGCACCGGCTCCGGCAGCGCCGCCCGGTCGAGCTTTCCGTTGGCGGTCAACGGGAACTCGGGCACGACCAGCAGCACGGCCGGGATCATGTACTCCGGCAGCGTGGCCGCCAGCGCGGTCCGGAGCGCCTCCGCCGTGGTGCTCTCTGTCGCGCTCTCCGCGTAGCCGATCAGCTCCTGTGCTCCCCCGGCACCGGGCCGGGCGAGGACGACGGCGCCCACGACTCCGGGCACCGCGATCATCGCCTGCTCGATCTCGCCCGGTTCGATACGGAAGCCGCGCACCTTCACCTGGTCATCGGTGCGGCCGAGGTAGCGCAACGTGCCGTCGGCGTTCCACGCGGCCAGGTCACCGGTCCGATACATCCGCTCACCCGCCGGGCCGTGCGGATCGGCGACGAACCGGGTCGCACTGAGGCCGGCGCGCCGCACGTACCCGTCGGCGAGCTGGGCCCCGGCGAGGTAGAGCTCCCCGGGACTGCCGGCTGCCACCGGCCGCAGCGCCGCGTCCAGCACGTAGCAGCGGGTGTTCCACAGTGGACGGCCGATCGGGACCGGACGGGTGCTGTCCTCCGCCCCGGCGTCGGCCATCGTCACCTCGACGGCCGCCTCGGTGGGGCCGTACAGGTTCAGCAGTTCGATCTCGCCCAGCACCTGCCGGGCCCGCACCGCGAGCTCACCGGGCAGCGCCTCCCCGCTACACAGCACCCGGCGCGGCGGCACCGCCGAGGCCGCCGCCGGGTCGGCGAGGTATGCGTTCAGCATCGACGGCACGAAGTGCACCGTCGTCACCTGTTCGTCCTCGATCAGCCGCGCCAGGTACGCCGGATCGCGGTGACCGTCCGGGCGGGCGACGACCAGCGCGCACCCGGTCGCGGCGGGCCAGAACAGTTCCGGCACCGAGACGTCGAAGGACACCGGCGTCTTGAGCATCATCCGGTCCGTCGTGGACGGACGGTAGGTCTCCCGCATCCACCGCAATCGGTTGGCGATGGCCGCGTGCGATACCACCACCCCCTTCGGCCTGCCGGTGGAACCCGAGGTGTAGATGACGTAGGCGGCGTGCCGGGGTCCGGCGGCGGAGTCGGTCACCGGCGGCAGGCCCCGGGCGGGCAGACCGGCTCCGGTGACGACGGCCGCAGGCTCCGCGTCGGAGATCATGAACTCGGCGCGATCGGCCGGGTGGGCGGGATCGATCGGCAGGTACGCCGCGCCGAGGCGGTGCACGGCGTAGAGCGTGGCCACCAGCTCGGCCGACCGGGGCAGCGCCACGGCGACGACGTCGCCGGCCCGGACCCCGTCCGCCCGCAGGGCCGCGGCGATGGCGCCGATCCTGGCGTCGAGTTCGGCGAAGGTCCACCGCGCGTCCCCTGCCAGTACCGCGGGAGCGTCCGGCGTGGCCGTGACCCACTCGGCGAACAGCGCGGGCAGCGTCGTCGCGGGCAGCGGCCGTGCCGTGTCGTTCCAGGCGCGCAGGACCGTGTCGCGCTCGGCCGCGCCGAGCAGGGGCAGCCTGCCCACCGGGAGCGCGGCGTCCTCGGCGAGGGCGGTGAGCACCCGGACCAGAGTGTCGAGCAGCAGGCGGGCGTCACCGGCGTCGAGCACGTCGGCACGGAAGGTGCACCGCACCTCCAGTTCGCGGCCCGGGATCAGGATCATGCTCACCGGGTAGTGCACGGCGTCGCGGGTCTGCACGGCACGCACGTCCAGTCCCCCGGCGCGCTGCTGCTCGACCAGGGCCTGCTCGTCGACCGGGTAGCTCTCGAAGACGACGAGGCTGTCGAACAGCTCGCCGCCGCCCGCGAGCTGCTGGATCTCGGTCAGCCCGAGGTGCTGGTAATCCAGCAGCGCGGCCTGTTCGGCCTGAACCCGGTCGAGCAGCCCGCCGACCGACTCGGCCGGATCGAGCCGAACGCGCACCGGCACGGTGTTGATGAACAACCCCACCATGTCGTGCGCGCCGGGCAGGTCCGCGGGCCTGCCGTGCACGGTGGTCCCGAACACGACGTCCTGCCTGCCGGTACGGGCACCGAGGACGATCGCCCAGGCCGCCTGCACCACCGTGTTGAGCGTGACGCCACGGGCGCGGGCGAACGCGGTCAGCCGCGCTGCGGCCTCCTCCGGAAGGTGGTCGGCCAGCCGCTCCGGGAAGGCGGGGCTCCGGCCGGGGTCGGTGCCCGCCACCAGAGTCGCACCGTCCACATCGGACAGCGTCGCGCGCCAGGCCGCCCGCGCGGCGTCCCGGTCGCGACCGGCGAGCCAGGCGAGGTAGTTGCGGTACGGCCGCACCCGCGGCAGCCGGGAGGCGTCGCCCCTGGCCGCGTAGAGGGCGAACAGGTCGCGGCCGAGCAGCGGACCCGACCAGCCGTCCATCAGCAGGTGGTGATGGGTCAGCAGGAGCCGGTGCTCGTCCTCGGCGAGGTGGAGCAGGGTGAACCGGACCAGCGGGGGCGCCTCCACGTCGAAGCGGGTGCGCTGGTCCTCCTCGGCGATCATGTCGGCGGCGTGCCTGCGTTCCCCGGCGGTCGCGCCGGGAACGTCGGTCTCGGTGAAGGGGACCTCGACGTGCCGCATGACCAGTTGCACCGGACGTTCGACGCCGGTCGCGGTGATGGCGACCCGCAGGTTCGCGTGCCGGTCGAGCAATGCTCTCGCGGCGGCCCGCAGTGCGTCCGCGTCCACCTCGCCCGCCAGCTCGAACTGCAACTGCACCGTGTAGACGTCACGCGCGTTCTCGTCGAAGGAGGAGAGGAAGAACATCCCTTCCTGCAACGGGGACAGCGGGAGAACGTCCTCCAGGCCGGTACGGGTCATGCCTTGCCCCACTTCGCTTCCAAGGTGTCGATCTGGTGCTGGCTCAGGGAGACCAGTGCGAGATCCGACGGGGTGTGCCCGCCGGCCGCCGGCCCGGCCGCGTGGTCCGCGAGCGCGTCCAGCGTGTCCAGCCAGGTCTCGGCGAGGTCGTGTGCCCCGGTGTCGTCGATGACCCCGGGTGCGTACAGCCAGTCCACGTGCAACTCGGTCTCCCCGTCGATCTCCACGGCCACCGCGTTGATCTCCAGCGCGTGCGCCATCGGCTGGCCCGGTTCGGCGGCACCGTCCACACCGGACGCTCCGGCGACCGGCTGCCAGTCGGTGTCCCCGGCGGGCTCGGTGAACCGGCCGAGGTAGTTGAAGGAGACCTCGGGCTCGGCGTACGCGGCGAGTTCGGGGGCCGCCGCCGGATCGAGGTGGCGCAGCACGCCGTAACCGAGCCCCTGCTCCCCCGGAACGCCGACGAGCTGTTCCTTCACCGCCTTCAGTACTCGGCCGGCGGACTCGCCACCGGCGAGCGCGTCTCCGAGGTCGGCGCCCGCGATTCCCAGCCGCACCGGGTACCCGGTGGTGAACCAGCCGACCGTGCCGGACAGGTCCGCACCGGCGAGAAGTTCGGTGCGGCCGTGGCCCTCCAGCCGGACCAGCAGTTCCCGGGTCGGTGTCCCGGCTCTGGCGTGCCCACGCGCCACCGCGAGGGTCAACGCGGTCAGCAGGACCTCCTGCACCCCCGTCCCGTACGCCTCCGGCAGCGCGGTCAGCAGCGGCGCACAGCGGTGGGCCGGGACGACCTGGTGGATCAGCCGCGCCACGCCGACGAGGTCCCGCCGCGGGTCGGTCGGGCCGCCCGCGGGGCCCTCCGGTGCGGCGGTGAGCGTCGCCCGCCAGTGCGGCAGTTCGCCCGCGAACTCGCCCTCGGTACCCGCCTCGGCCAGACGCCGCGCCCAGGCCCGGAACGAGGTCCCGCTCGCCGGGTCCGGCGGGTCCGTCCCGGCCGCCACGGCGGCCCACGCCGCCGCGAAGTCGCCGGGCAGGATCCGCCACGACACCCCGTCCACGGCGAGATGGTGGATCAGCACGATCAGCCTGCCGGGCAGGCCCTCGCCGGACCGCAGCCAGACGAACCGCGCCAGCACGCCGTTCTCCGGCGCCAGCAGATCCGCGGCCCGGTCGAGATGTTCCGCCACCACGTCCGGCAACCGGTACTCGTCCACCGCCGAAACGTCCACAGTAGACACGAGGTCGGCGGGCTGGACGGCGTCGCCGGGCGGCACCTCCAGCGTCCATCCGCCGTCCTCGGTCCGGTCGAGGCGGGCGCGGAGCATGTCGTGCCTGCCGAGCACTGCCCGCACCACCGACAGCAGCCCGGATTCGGTCAGTCCGGCCGGCGTGCGCAGCACCTGCGACTGGCTGAACCGGCCGATCGGCCCGCCCAGGTCGCGCAGCCACAACATGACGGGTGTCGCGGGCATGGTGCCCACCGGGTCCGCGGTGACCGGGGCGGCCCGCGGCCCGGAGGTCTCGCGGCTCGCGGCCAGGTCGGCCAGTGCGGCGACCGTCCTGCACTCGAAGACGTCCCGCGCCCGCAGGTCCAGGCCCGCGGCGTGGGCCCTGCTGACCACCTGGATGGAGGAGATGCTGTCCCCGCCGAGTGCGAAGAAGTCGTCCGCCGAACCGATCGCGGGCAGGCCCAGCACCTCGCCGACGATCCCGGCCAGCGTCCGCGCGACGCGACCCCCGGCATCCGGGCCCTGGCCGGCCGGGGTCGCCACCGGGGGCTCGGGCAGCGCCCTGCGGTCGAGCTTTCCGTTGGGTGTCAACGGGAATTCGTCCAGCTCGACGAACACGGCGGGGACCATGTGATCGGGCAGCGTGCGCAGTGCCGCTGCCCGGACGTCGGTCACGTCCAGTTCCCCGTCGGCGACCAGGTAGCCGATCAGCCGGTTCCCGCCGCGCGTGTCGGGCACGGCCACCACGGCCGCCCCGCCGACCACCGGGTGGGCGGTGAGCACCGCCTCGACCTCACCGGGTTCGATCCGGAACCCGCGCACCTTCACCTGGTGGTCCGCACGGCCCGCGTAGACGAGCGTGCCGTCCGGGCGGCGGCGGGCAAGGTCGCCGGTGCGGTACAGCCGGGATCCCGCGGCACCGAAGGGATCGGCCACGAACCTGGCCGCGGTGAGCCCGGCGCGTCCGAGGTACCCCCTGGCCAGTCCCGTCCCGGCCGCGTACAGCTCACCGGTGACGCCCTCGGGCACCGGCCGCAGGCGGTGGTCGAGCAGATAGACGGCGGTGTTGTGCACCGGGTCGCCGATCGGCACCGCGGTCATGCCGGGCTCGTCCCGGCACTCCCAGAGGGTGATGTCGACGGTGGTCTCGGTCGGCCCGTAGGAGTTGAACATCGGCCGGTCCGCCGACCAGGCCCGGACGAGCGCCGGGGTGCACGCCTCGCCCGCGGTGATCACCGTCATCCCGGCCGGAACCCGCTCCGGGGCCAGCGAGGACAGGGCGGCCGGCGGCAGGGTCGCGTGCGTGATCTCGTGGTACCGCAGGAAATGCGCCAGCGGCTCACCCGCCCGCGCCTCGTCCGGCACGATCACCAGTGTGGCGCCGGTGAGCACGCCCATGCACAGTTCCCACACCGAGGTGTCGAAGCTGACCGAGGCGAACTGCAGCACCCGGCTGCCGGGACCGACGTCGAAGGCCTCGGTCATGGTGCCGACGAGATCGGCGACTCCGGTATGGGTGACCGTGGTCCCCTTGGGCACACCGGTGGAGCCGGAGGTGTAGATGACGTACGCGGCGGCAGCCGGGGACGGCCGGACGGCGGGCACGGCGCGGCCGGTCAAGGAGGCGCCGGTGCCGAGCAGCAACCGGGGCACCCCGGCGGGCGCGCGCACATCCGCCTCGGCGTCGGTCACCAGCAGGGACGGGGCCGCGTCGGCGAGCATGTGCGCGATCCGTCCCTCCGGGTACCCGGGGTCGACCGGCAGGTACACCGCACCGGCCTTCTGCACGGCCAGCATCGCCACGATCAGGTTCGCGCACCGGGGCAGCGCGACCGCGACGATCCGTTCCGGGCCCGCGCCCAGTCCGGCCAGCTCGCCCGCCAGTTCGTCCGAACGGGCGTCCAGCTCGGCGTAGCTCAGTGAGTGGCCCGCGTCGGTCACCGCGGTCCGCTCCGGGTGAGCCGCGGCCGCGGCGGCGAACAGTTCCGCGAGCCCGAGGGGCCTGCGATCCCGCGCGGTCCGGTTGTGCTCGAGCAGCAGCCGGTCCCGCTCGCCGGGGAGCAGCACGTCGACCGTCTCGGACCGGGTGCCGGGCCGCTCCACCACGGCGCGGCAGAGCAGCTCGAACCGCCTGCCCAGCCGGCGGATCTCGTCCTCGCCGAACGCCGCCGCGGAGTACTTCCACACCAGCCGCAGCTCGGTACCGGGCTCGACGACCAGCGCCACCGGATAGTGGGTGTCGTCGTACGCCCGCACCTCGCGCAGGCCCAGTTCGCCCGCGGCGTCCCGTACGGCGGCGCCGTCGAGCGGGTAGTTCTGCACCACCAGAACGGTGTCGAACAGTTCCCCGGGCGCCGCTTCGCGCTGGATGTCCGCGAGGCCAAGATACTGGTGCTCGAGAAGTGCGGCCTGTTCCAGCCGGACCCGTTCGAGCAGGTCGCCCAGTGATTCGCCGGAGTCGGCCCGTACCCGCACCGGCACAGTGTTGGCACACAGCCCGATCAGCGACGCCGAGCCGGCGAGCTCGGGTGGCCTGCCGGAGACGACGGCACCGAACACCACGTCCTCGCGTCCGGTCAGCCTGCCCAGCAGCAGTCCCCAGATCACCTGGACCAGCGTCGCCACCGTCAGGCCGTGGGAGCGCAGGAACGCGGTCAGCTCAGCGGTGAGACCCGCGGGCAGCACCGTCTCCTGCCTGCGAGCCCGCCGCTCCGCGTCGCCCGCGCCCGCCGGGGCCAGCAGGGTCGGCTCCTCCAGTCCGTCCAGGGCGTGCCGCCACGCCGCCCGGTCGGCCGCGATGTCCCGCCGGCCGAGCCAGGCCAGGTAGTCGCGGTAGGGCCTGCCGGGCGCGGTGGTGCCACCGCCGCCGTACGCCCGGAGCAGTTCCGCCACCAGGAGCGGGCCGGACCAGCCGTCGAACAGCAGGTGGTGCGCGGTGACCAGGAGCGCGCTGTGACCGCCGGGCAGGATCGCCGCGGTCAGGCGCAGCAGCGGGGGCGAGGCCGGGTCGAAACGTTCGCGCTCCTCCTCGGCCTCCGCCGTCGCGAGCGCGGCGGCCGGGTCGGCTTCCGCCCGCAGGTCGAGTACCCGGCATCGCGCGGTGCCGGTGACCGGGACGAACTGCACCGGGGTCCCGGCCGCGGTGTAGGTGAAGCCGGCCCGCAGATTGGGGTGGTCGGCCAGAAGCGCACCGGCCGCGGCCCGGAGCCGTCCCCCGTCGACCGTGCCGTTCAGGTCGATCCGGAACCGCATCAGGTACGGATCCGGTCCGTCGTCGGCGAAACCGGTCAGGAAGAACAGTCCGGTCTGCAGCGGCGTCAACGGCAGCAGGTCGGTGACGGGGCCGCGTCCCGGTGCGGTCTCGATCGCCCGGACGTCCTGCGGGGTGAGCGGGATGAGCGGGAAGTCCGAGGGCGTGTGCCGCGGTGTGGCCGAGCGCGACCAGGCCGCCAGTTCCTCCAGCGCCGACTGCCAGTGCTCGGCGAGCGCCGCGACCTCGGCGGGTTCCAGGACCCCGGTGGCCACGGCCCAGCGGGCCCGCAGCCGCGGCTCGCCCGCGCTCTCCTCGGTCACCACCGTCAGGTCCACGGCCGCCGCGACACCGGTCGCCGGGTCCGCGCCCCCGCCCATCGGCCCGGCCGGTGACCACGCTCGGGCATCGTCCTCGCCGAACCGGCCGAGGTAGTTGAAGCCGATCTCCGGCACGGCGGGCAGTTCCGCGGCCGCGGCCGGGTCGAGATGGCGCAGCCTGCCGTAGCCGTGCCCGGCGAGCGGGCCGCCCGGCAGCGTCCGCAGCGTCTCCTTGGTCAGGGCCAGCGTCTCGTCGGGGGTGCCCGCGTCGGCGATCCGGACGGGGTAGCGGGAGGTGAACCAGCCGACGGTGCGGGACAGGTCCACGCCCTCGCGCGGTTCCTCGCGGCCGTGCCCCTCGACGGCGACGAGCACCGGTGGCCCGTCACCACCGCGGCGGTGGACGGCAGTGGCGAGCCCGGCCAGCAGAACGTCCTGCACCGTCGCGTGGGCGGCGGCCGGGGTGACGCTCAGCAGCGTCGCGGTCAGCGCGGCCGGCAGTACCGTCTCGATGACGTGGGCCTCGCCGACGCGGTCGCGTTCCGGATCAACCGGCCTGCTGCCGATGCGCCGGAAGTCGCCGGCCAGCAGGGTCCGCCAGCCCGCCAGTTCCGCCTCGCGATCCGGCGGCGGCGTCGCGGCGTCCACCGCCCAGCGGGCGAACGACACGGGTTCCGGCGTCACCTCGGGCTTCTGCCCGGCCCGGTGCCGGGCCCAGGCGTCCGCGAGGTCGTCGCGGATGATGCGCCAGGAGACCCCGTCGACGGCCAGGTGCCCGGCGACCAGCAGCAGTCTGCCCGCCGCACCCGCTCCGGCGTCGAACCAGACGGCGCGCAGCAGTACTCCGGAGGTGGCGTCGAGTTCGTCCACGGCGCGCTGCCGTTCCCGCTCCTGGAGCGCGGCCACCCGCTCGGCGGGGAGATCCGCGACCTCCACCCTGCGTGCGGTCACCGGTGCTCCGGTTCCCGGTCGCAACGTCCCGTCCGCGGTCAGGGTGGCGGCCAGCATCGGGTGTGCCCGGAGCACGGCGGCCAGCAGGTCGTCGAGCATGGCGGAGTCGAGTCCGGCCGGGGTGTGCAGCACGCTCCACTGCACGAACCGGTCCGATGGTCCGCCCCGCTCGGCCAGCCAGCGCATGATCGCCGTCGGCGGGAACTCCGCCGGACCCGCCCCGTCGCCGGCTGGGTCCACTGTGGACACGTTCACACCGAGCGCCTCCGCGCGGGCGGCCAGCCCCTCCGGGGTACCGAGCTCCATCACGTCGCGGACGCCGAGGGCGACGCCGGCCGCCCGTGCCCTGCTGACGACCCGGAGCGAGGAGATGCTGTCGCCACCCGCCTCGAAGAAGTTCTGCCGTGGCCCGACCTCGGCCACCCCGAGCACCTCGGCGAACACCTCCGCGAGCAGCCGCGCCGTACCGGTGGCCGCCGGAGCCTCCGCCGCTCCGGACACAGCGGGCGTCCCACCCGGATCCGGGAGCGCCGCACGGTCCAGCTTTCCGCTGGCGGTCAACGGGAACTCGTCCAGGACGACGACCGCGGCGGGCACCATGTAGTCCGGCAGCGCGGTACCGCAGTGCTCCAGCACCGCCCGTTCCAGCATGGCCGGATCGCGCTCCGTGGCCCCGTCCTCGCTGTGCAGGTACGCGACCAGCCGGTCCCCTCCGCGCTCGTCCGCCCTGGCCACGACCACCGCCGCGCGGACCGCCTCGTGCCGGGTGAGGACGTGTTCGATCTCGCCCAGTTCGATCCGGAAACCCCGCACCTTCACCTGATGGTCGGCGCGGCCCAGGTAGTCGACGCGCCCGTCCGCGGTCCAGCGAGCCAGGTCGCCGGTGCGGTAGAGCCGTCCCCCCGGTTCGCCGAACGGGTCGGCGACGAACCGCTCGGCGGTGAGTCCTGGGCGGCCGAGGTAGCCGCGTGCCAGGCGCCCGGACAGGTACAGCTCCCCCGCTACGCCGGGCGGCAGGGGGTTGAGGTGGGAGTCGAGGACATAGGCACGGGAACCGCGGATCGGCGCGCCGATCAGGATGCGGCCCCCGTCGTGCTCGGCGTTGACGTCCCAGGCGGTGGCGTACACGGTCGCCTCGGTGGGCCCGTAGATGTTGTGCAGGCGGGCGGAGGGCAGCGCGGTGCGCACGGCGTCGGCGAACTCCGCAGACAGTGCCTCCCCCGCCAGCACGACGGTTCCGGCGTCGATCTCGGCCAGCCCGCCGTCGAGCACTCCCGCCATCGCCGAGGGCACCCCGGAGACCAGGCTGAACCGCTGCCCGCGGAAGCGGTCCTCGGCCAGTGCCAGGACGTCCTCCGCGATGTCGATCCGGCCACCGCAGAGCAGTGGGGCGAACATCTCGAACACCGAGACGTCGAAGCCGAGCGGGGTGGACGCGGGCACCCGCGCCAGGCCGTCCGTACCGAACTCGGACCGTGCCCAGTCGGCGAGCCCGGTGAGGGCCGCGCCGGGCACGACCACACCCTTCGGCCTGCCGGTGGAACCGGATGTGTAGATGACGTAGGCGGCGGCGGTTCCGGGGACCGGTGTCGGTGCCATTCCGGGGCCCTCGCGCAGTGCGAGGGCCGTGCCGGGGTCGTCCAGCGCCAGGCAGGGCAGGCCGTCGAGCGGACTCTGATAGCCGCCCTCGCCGAGGATCAGCACCGGCCCCGCCTCGGCGAGCACCTGCGCGGTCCGGGACCACGGGTGCGCCGGGTCGACCGGCAGGTACGCGGCGCCCGCGCGGTGCACTGCCAGTACTGCGACCACCATCCGCACCGACCGCGGCAGGGCCAGCGCCACCACGGTCTCCGGGCCGGCGCCCCGGTCCGCCAGCAGCGTGGCCAGCCGCGCCGCCGCCGCGTCGAGTTCGCGGTAGGTCAGTTCCGTCCGAGCGTCGGCGACGGCGATCGCGCCGGGTGTCCGGGCGGCCTGCTCCGCGAACGCCCGCGCGGGCGAGGGGGACGGCCGGACCTCGCCGGTGCGGTTGAACCGCCGCACGGCGCGCTCGGTCTCCTCGGCGTCGGCCACGCCCAGCCGCCCGACCGGCCGCCGCGGGCCCGCCACCACGGCGCGTAGCAGTGCGGTGAACCGGTTCAGCAGGTCCCGTGCCTGGGCGGCGGGAACCCCGGGCTGGTGGGAGATGCCGACGTAGCAGCGTTCCTCGGGCGCGACGATCAGGGTGACCGGGTAGTGCGTGGCGTCCACCGGGGTGCCGCCGGAGACCGTGATCCCGTCGCCATGCGCGGCGGAACCGGGCGGGACCGGATAGTTCTCGACGACCACGAGGGTGTCGAACAGCTCCCCGGTACCGGCGATCCGCTGCACCTGCGCGAGCCCGAGGTGATGGTGGTCCAGCAGTCGGGTCTGCTCGTCCAGGATCCGCGCCAGGTAGTCCTCGGCCGTCTCCTCCGGCCGCACTCGCACCCGGACCGGAATGGTGTTGATGAACAGGCCGACCATGCGGGTGACCCCGGTCAGCTCGGCGGAACGACCCGAGACGGTGGTGCCGAAGACGACGTCCTGGCGGCCGGTGAGCCGGGCGAGCAGCAGCGCCCACACGCCCTGTACGAGGGTGTTGACGGTGAGACCGCGTTCCCGGGTCCACCGGCGGAGTGTGCCGGACAGGTCCTCGTCGAGTTCCCACCCGGTGCGGGCGGGCCAGTCCGTGCCGGCGCCGGGATCGTGCGGGACGAGCATCGTCGGCTCGTCGAGGCCGTCCAGCGCCGCCGCCCAGGCTTCGCGCGATCGCGGATGATCCATTGTGGACAGTCGTCGCAGGTGGTCGGCGTAGGGACGTGGTGCCGGCCCCGCTTCCTCGCCGTTGTACGCGGCGAACAACTCGTGCGAGATCGACGTCGAGGACCAGCCGTCGAGCAGGATGTGGTGGTGGCACAGGACGAACCGGTGCTCGTCCTGACCCAGCCGGATGAGGGTGGCACGGATCAGTGGCGCCGAGGCGAGGTCGAACGGCGTGCGCCGCTCCCGCTCGATCAGCCGCTCCGCCTCCCCCACCGGGTCGTCCGAGCCGGTCAGGTCGACCTGCCGCCAGCCGGGCCTGGCCTCGGCCCGGACCACCTGCACGGGCGGGCCGTCCTCACGGGTGTGGAACTCGGTGCGCAGCACCGCGTGCCTGCGGGCCAGCGCGTCCACCTCGGCACGCAGCCGTTGCGCGTCGAGCGCACCGCGGAGGTCGAAGGGGAGCACGACGGTGTAGACGTCGGAGCCGCCCCGCCGGGCCTCGGCGTGGAAGAGCAGCCCTGCCTGCAGGGGCGCCACCGGCAGCACGTCCGCCAGTCCGCCGGGAGCGGCGGCGAACGCGTCGATCCGCCGCTGGTCGAGTGGCACCAGCGGGAAGTCGGACGGGCTGTGCCCACCGCTGCCGGGACGGCGGACGTGCTCGGCCAGCGCGCCCAGCGCCTCGATCCAGGCGCCGGCGAGCGCGTCCACCTCGGCGCCGCCGATCAGTTCGTCCACAGTGGACCAGTGGATGTCGAGGCGGGCTCCGGTGTCCCGCTCGTCGAGGACGACGTTGATCTCCACCGTGTGCCCCGCACCCAGGTCCGCGTCGGCGCCGCCGGGCAAGGGGCCGAGTTCGGCGGTGCCGGTCCAGTCCCCGGTGCCACCGGCGGCACGGCCGAGGTAGTTGAACACGAGGGCGCGGCGGGTCCCGGACAGCCGTTCCCGTCCCACCGGGTCGAGGTACCGCAACAGGCCGTAGCCGCGGCCCTCCCCCGGCACCGAACGCAGGGATTCCTTGACCCGCTTCAGTGCCGTGCCCGCGTGCTCCCCGCCGTCGAAGACGTCGCCGAGGTCCAGGTCCGCGAGATCGGTCCGCACCGGGTACAGACTGGTGAACCAGCCCGCGGTCGAGGCCGGCCCGTCGCCGGTGCGGCCGTGGCCCTCCACGTCCACGACGAGCGACCGGGACGTCCTGACCCGGGCGAAGGCGAGTGCGAGGCCGGCCAGGAGCACGTCCTGCACGCCGCAGTGGAAGGCCGCCGGCAGTGCCCCGGTCGCCGCGGCCGTGATCTCGGCGGGAACGACGGTGCTGCGCCGTACGACCCCGGCCATGGTGTGACCCGGCCCCGGGACGGGCAGCGCGTCGTCTCCGGCGCGGGTGGCGGCGAGGTCCTCCCAGTACGCGATCTCCGGGCGGCGTCCGGCCGCCTCCCCGGCGAGCCCGTCCGCCCACTCGCGGAACGAGGTCCCGGACGGCGGGGCCGGGTCTCCCGGTAGGGCGGCGTGGATCGCGGCCAGGTCCTCGGCGAGAACGTGCCAGGAGACCGCGTCGACGAGGAGGTGGTGCGCGACCAGGAGCAGGCGTCCCGGCTCGGCCGGACCGGCGTCGAACCACACGACCCGCAGCATCCGGCCCTCGGCCGGATCGAGCGCCGCGATCTCCTCGTCCAGTTCCGCGGCCGCGGCCGATGCGGGATCGGTGCCCGCGCGGACCACCCGCGCCGAGGGCACCTGCTCGCCCGGCGCGGCCACCACGAGGCGCGCGTCCGCACCGGTGTCCGTCAGCCGGGCACGCAGCAGGCCGTGCCGCCGGGCCAGTCCGGACAGCAGCGCCGGGAGCTCCGCGGCGGTCAGTTCCGCCGGGGTGCGCAGCAGCGCCGCCTGGCTGTACCGGGCGACGGGGCCGCCGCGTTCGAGCAGCCACCGCAGCATCGGTGTCGGCGCCACCGGTCCGTGGTCCTCGGCCGTGGGCCCGGCGGGTTCCTCCGCGAGTGTGGCCAGTTCGGCGAGCCGTTCCACCGTGCCTGCCTGGACGACCTCACGAGGCGTGACGCGCAGTCCCGCCCTGCTCAGCGCGGCGACCAGGTGGATCGCGAGGATGCTGTCGCCGCCGGACTCGAAGAACCCGGCCTCGACTCCGACCTGGTCCAGCCCGAGAACCTCGGCGAAGGCGGCGGCCACGGTGTGCTCGGCCGGTGTGCGGGCGGCCCGTCCTGCTGCCGTCCGGTCCGGATCGGGCAGCGCCGCGCGATGCAGTTTTCCGTTGGCGGTCAACGGGAGTTCCGCCAGCGGCACGAAGGCACCGGGCACCATGTGGGCGGGCAGCGTGCCGGCGAGGCCTGCGCGCAGGGCGTGGGCATCGATCGCCCTGCCGGACGCGGGGACGCAGTACGCGACCAGCGCACCGGAGCGCAGGAGCACCGCGGCCGCCGCGACGTCCGGTGATTCGAGCAGGCGCGCCTCGATCTCGCCGGGCTCCACCCGCTGCCCGCGGATCTTCACCTGCTCGTCCGCCCGGCCCAGGTAGACGATCGCGCCGTCGGCGCGCCTGCGCACCAGGTCCCCGGTCCGGTAGAGCCGCCCGCCGGGCGGGCCGAAGGGGTCGGCGACGAAGCGGGACGCGGTCATCCCCGGCCTGGCGTGGTAGCCGCGGGCGAGCTGCCTGCCCGCGAGGTACAGCTCACCGGTGACGCCGGGCGGCACCGGGCGCAGGGAGGTGTCGAGTACGTGCAGCGCGGTGTTCCACACCGGCAACCCGATCGGCACCGGCTCCCCCGCCACCGCGCCGGTGGTGTCCCAGTAGCTGACGTCGACCGCCGCCTCGGTCGGGCCGTACAGGTTGTGCAGGGCGGCACCGGTGCGCTCGGCGGTCCGCGTGACCAGGTCCGCGGGCAGGGCCTCGCCGCTGCAGACGATGCGGCGCAGTGTCCGCGGGAGCGGTCCCGCGGTTCCGGCGAGGAAGGCGCCGAGCATCGAGGGGACGAAGTGGACCGTGCTGATCCGTTCCTCCGCGATGAGCGTGGCGAGCCGTTCGGCGTCCCGGTGGTCGCCCGGTTCGGCGACCACCAGGGTTCCGCCGGTGACCAGGGGAAGGAAGAACTCCCAGACGGACACGTCGAACCCGGCGGGTGTCTTCTGCAGGAACCGGTCGGCGGGCCCGAAACCGTAGTGCTCGGCCATCCACAGCAGTCGGTTCACGATGGCGTCGTGGGAGACCAGCACGCCCTTGGGCCTGCCCGTCGAGCCGGAGGTGTAGAGCAGATAGGCGGCGTCGCCACCCGCCTGCGCTCCGTCCGATATGGACACTGTGGACGCCGCCGGAGTGGCGCGGAGTTCGGCGTAGGAGTCCGGGTCCACCACGAGACACGGCCGGGCGTCGTCGAGCAGGTAGCGGACGCGGCCGGCCGGATACTCCGGGTCGACCGGCAGGTAGGCGCCCCCGGCGCGCACGACGGCCAGCAGGGTGACGACCAGGTCCGCCGACCGCGGCAGCAGCACCGCGACCACCCGGTCCGGGCCCACGCCGCGATCGCGCAGTGCGGCGGCCAGGTGCGCGGTGCGGGCGTCCAGTTCGGCGTAGCTGAGCCGTTCCCCGCGGAACACCAGTGCCTCGGCGTCCGGGGTGGCGGCGAACCGCTCGCGCATCAGGTCCGCCAGGGTGTGCCCGGGAACGCGGTGGGCGGTGTCGTTCGCGGCCGCGATGAGCGAACGTTCGGACTCGTGCAGCACCGGCAGCGCGCCGATAGTGGTGTCCGCCGACCGCGTGGCCGCCGTCAGGAAGTCGGCGAACCTGCGGGTGAAGCTCTCCGCCACACCGTGGTCGAACAGGTCGAGGGAGAACTCCAGGAACCCGTGCAGTTCCTCGGCGGACTCGGTGACGTTGAGGGTCACGTCGACCTTCGCGGTGCCGGTGCCCACGAGTTCGGTGCGCGCGCCGAGCCCGGCGAAGGTCTCCGGTTCCTCGCCCACGTTGCGGTAGGCGAACATCACCTGGAACAGCGGTGGCCGTGAGGCCGAGCGCGGCGGGTCGATCCGGTCCAGCACCCGCTCGAACGGCACCTCGTCGTGGGCGAGCGCGGCCAGGTCGGCGGTTCGCACCCGGTCGAGGAGGTCGCGGACAGTCGGATCGCCCGAGGTGTCCACCCGCGCGACGACGGTGTTGACGAAGAACCCGACGAGGTCCTCGGCGGCCCGGTCGGACCGGCCGGCCACCGGGATCCCGATCGGGATGTCCGTCCCGGCACCGCATCGGGTGAGCAGCGCGGCCAGCGCGGCGTGCAGCACCATGAACACACTGGTGCCACTGGCCCTGCCCAGCGCACGGAGGTCGGCCAGCAGGCCGGGGTCGAGATCGAGGTCGACCGACACACCGCTGCCGCCGGGCCGGGGTGGCCGGGGCCGCCCGCTGGGCAGCGTGGCCTCCTCGGGCAGTCCGGCCAGCGCTCCGGCCCAGTGGTCGAGCTGCGTGCGGGCGAGCGCGGTGGGCTCGTCCGGGTCGCCGAGCAGCGCGCGTTGCCACAGCGTGTGGTCCGCGTACTGCACGGGCAGCGGAGCGCGGTCCGGCACCTCACCTGCCAGCCGGGCGGTGTACGCCGTCTCGAGGTCACGCAGCATGGGCCGCAGGGACCATTCGTCGGTCGCGATGTGGTGTGCGAGCAGCAGCAGCACGTGCTCCTCGGACCCCACCCGGAACAGGGTCGCCCGGATCGGCAGCTCGTCGGCCAGGTCGAAGGTCCCGCGCGACCGCGCTGCCATCGCCCCGGCCAGCTCGGGCCCGGTCGTGCCGGCGATCTCGAACGGCACCCGCACCTCGTCGGCCGCGCGCACGTACTGGTGCACGACTCCTTCGGTCTCGCCGAACACCGTGCGCAGGCTCTCGTGCCGGGCGACGAGGTCGTCGACGGCCGACCGCAGGGCCACCGGATCGAGCGGGCCGTGCAGGTGCAGTGCGAGCGGCAGGTTGTAGGCGGCGCCTCCGTCGAGCCGGTGCAGCAGCCACAGCCGGTGCTGTCCGGCCGAGACCGGCAGCGGTGTGGGACGTTCGGCGGGCCGCAGGGCGGGTCGCGCGGGATCGGCGGTGGCGAGGTGCGCGGCCAGGGCCGAGGGGGTGGGCGCGTCGAACACGCGGCCCACGGGCAGTTCCCGGCCGAGTTCGGTACGGATCCGGGTGACCAGCCGGACGGCGAGCAGTGAATGCCCGCCGAGCTCGAAGAAGTCGTCGTGCGCCCCGGTGTCGCCGATGCCGAGGACGGCCCCGAACAGTGCGCGCAGCACCGCCTCGTGCGGGTCGTCCGAGGGTACGTGGGCGGAACCGTCCGGCCGGAACGCCCCGGCCGTGCCAGATCCGTCGATGTCCGATGTGGACAGTGCGGCGCGGTCGATCTTCCCGTTGGGTGTCAGGGGAAGCCTGGACAGCTCGGTGAACGCCGAGGGCACCATGTACTCCGGCAGCGCCTCGGCGAGGTGCTCGCGTACGCGGTGCGTGACGGGCAGGGCCGACCCGGTCTCGGGCACCAGGAAGGCGAGCAGGCGGTTGTCCGCTCCCCCGGTGGCGACGACGGCGCACGCGCCCACACCGTCAAGCAGGCCCAGCCGGGCCTCGATCTCGCCGAGTTCGATCCGGAAGCCGCGCACCTTCACCTGATGATCGGTGCGGCCCAGGCAGTCCAGTTCCCCGTGACGGCGGCGGGCCAGGTCGCCGGTGCGGTACATCCGGGTGCCGGGCGGGCCGAACGGATCGGCGATGAACCGGCCCGCCGTCAGGCCCGCTCGCCCGAGGTAACCGGTGGCCACGCCGTCACCGGCGAGGTACAGCTCGCCCACCTCGCCGTCGGGGACCGGACGCAGCGCGCGGTCCAGTACGTAGGCGGCGGTGTTCGGGATCGGGTCTCCGATGGGCGGTGGCCCGCCGGTCCAGCCGGTGAGTTCCCGGGCGGTGGACCAGATCGTGGTCTCGGTCGGCCCGTAGAGATTGGTGACCCGCGCGGCGGAGGCCGCCAGTGTCCTCGCCAGACCGGCCGGCAGCGCCTCGCCGCCGACCAGCACCCGCAGCCCGCGGACCACTCGCGGCGCCAGTTCGACGATGGCCTGCCAGAGCGAGGGCGTGGCCTGCATGGCGGTGACCGCCTCGGCGGCGGCGAGTGCGGCGAGCCGGGCGGGATCGCGCACCTCCGCGCGGTCGGCGAGCACCACCGTCGCGCCGTCCAGTAGTGGTACGAACAGTTCGAGCGCGGCGATGTCGAAGCTGACGGTGGTGACGGCGAGGAACCGATCCGCGGCGGAGAGGGCGAACCGCTCCCGCATCGAGGCCAGGAAGTTGCCCAGGTTGCGGTGTGAGACCACGACACCCTTCGGCACCCCGGTCGAGCCGGAGGTGTGGATGACGTAGGCGGCCGAGGACGGCCGGTGCGCCCGGTGGGCCGGCGCCGGTCCTGGTGCGCCGAGCAGCGCGCCGGTCGCCGGGTCGTCGAGTTCCAGCCGGTGCGGGTGATCGAGCCCGGTGACCGTCGACGCCGTGGTGAGCAGCACCGCGGGCGTGGCGTCGTCGAGCATGTGCCGCAGCCGGGCGGGCGGGAAGTCGGGGTCCATCGGCAGGTAGGCGGCGCCGGACTTCAGCACGCCCAGCAGCGCCGTCACCAGGTCCGGTGTGCGCGGGACGGCGACGGCCACCACGGAGCCGGGCCCCGCGCCGCGCTCGGTCAGGGTGGCGGCGAGCCGGTCCGAGCGGCGGGCCAGCTCGGCGTAGGACAGTTCCAGTCCGGCACCGCGCACGGCGGGCAGCTCCGGGGTGCGCGCCGCCTGCCGGGCGAACTCGGCGAGCAGGTCGGTGTCGCGGTGGGCGGTCCGGGGCGCGCGGCCGTGGTCGAGCACGGCACGCAGTTCGCTCTCCGGGGCGAGGTCGGCGCGGCCGATCGGCTGGTCGGCTCCACCGCGGGCGAGCACCTCCAGCAGCGCGGTGAACCGGTCGGCGTGACGGCGCAGCGCCGGCCGGTCGTAGGCGTTCGGGTTGCCGTCGAACTCCAGCACCAGCCCCGATCCGTCCGGGGCACCCTGCACGGTGACCGACAGGTCGTCCACCGGGCCCGCGGCGAGGTAGTGCGTGGTGGCGCTCAGGTCCGCGAAGCGCGGCGTGGTGGCGAACGGCTTGATGTTGATCCACGGTCCGACCAGGCGACGGCCCGCGCCGAGCAGTCCCAGGTCGCGGCGGATGTCCTCGCCCCGGTACCGGTGGTGCGGGCGGATCGCGGCGAGTTCCGCGGCCACCGCCGCGGTCAGCTCGCCGAAGGTGGTCGCCGGGCCGGTGCCGACGCGCAGGGGAACGACGTTCACCGCGGTGGCCGGGATCCGGGCCCCGGCCGAACCCAGGCGGCCCATCAGCGGCAGGCCGAGCACCACGGGCCCGGCACCGGTGGCCCGGTGCAGGTACGCGGCGAGCGCGGCGCCGACCAGTTCGGCCCACCCGGCCCGTGCGCTCCCGGTGGCCGCGGACAACGCGGCCACCACCTCCGGCGGGACGGTGGCCCGCTCGCGGAGGAAGCCGTGGGCCGGGGCGGCGGGCCTCGCGGGCGACGCCGGATCCGGCCGGTCCGCCATCCGGTCCGCCCAGAACCGCCGGTCGGCGGCATACGCGGGCGATTCGCGATAGGCGGCGTCCTCGGTGACGAGGTCGGCGAGCGGCCGGAACGGGTTGGCCGGGGGCTCGGCACCCGCGTCCAGGGCCGTGTACCGCTCGGCGACTCTCCTGGCGACGATCGTGAAGCCGTAGCCGTCGAGCAGAATGTGGTGACAGCGCTGGTACCACAGGTATCGCCGCGCGCCGACGCGGAGCAGCGCCTCGGTCGCCAGCGTCCCGCCTTCCAGGTCGGCCGCCACCGCGAGGTCGGCGTCCATCCACTCGCGTGCGCGCCGGTCCGGGTCCACCGCCCCGGTCAAGTCCATAATGGATAGTCCTGGCGGGGCGGCGGCGCCGGTGTGCTGCCAGGGCACGTCGCCGTCCTCGCCGAACCGGACGGAGAAGATGTCCGCCTCGGCGAGGGTGGACCGCAGCGCCTCGGTGAACGCGCGCTCGTCCAGCTCGCCATGGATCTCCACGTACTCCGCGGTGTTGTACGCCGGGCTGGAGCGGTCGAGCCGCTGGCCGAACCACACACCGGCCTGCGCCGCCGTCAACGGCAACCGCTCGCCGGAACCGCCCGGTACCCGCACCACCGACACTGCCTGACTTCCTCTCTGTACGCGCGCCTGTTTCCGCGCGCCCGCTGCCCGCCGCGCCCGCGGCGTCCGGACTCGCCGACCGCTCAGTGCCCGTGACCGGTCTCGTGCTCCATGGCCCGCGCGATCGCGAGAACCTCCTTCGGCTGCACCACGAAGGGCCGCATCATTCCCATGTCCTCGTGCTCGAACATGTGGCAGTGGTAGACGAACCGGCCGCTCACGTCGGCGAACTTCGCCGCCACGTCGACCAGTTCCCCGGCGCCGACGTTGACGACGTCCTTCCAACCCTGCTCGTACGGCTGTATCCCGACGGTCTCCTGGTGGGCGACCGGCACCGCCGTGCCACCACCGATCCCGCCGCCGGGCAGGTCGATGGACTGAAATCCCTCGATGTCGTACAGCTCGCGCGACAGCGGCTGGAACGCGACGACGTGGATGTGCATCGGGTGCGGCCAGCCGGAGAAGTCCAGGTTCAGGAACCGCCACCGTTCCCAGGAACCCGACTCCACGGCGAACTGCACCGGGTCGTACCACTTCCACGCCCTGCGCTGCCAGGTGGTGACCGCCCCGTCCTTCTCCCGCACCTGCACGATGCCGTCGATCGGGAACGGGCCCGGCGGGGCGTCGACGCGGGCCATCTCCCACTGCTGGGCGTGTCCGACGCCGACCGGGGTCACCATGACCATCCGCTCCGGCAGCTCGGGGTGGCTCTCCCGCAGCGAGGCCTCGGTCACCCTCTCGAACGACCGGGACAGCACGCGCGGTGGCCGGAAGTCGTCCCGCTCCCGGCCACCGCCCACCCGGAACTCCAGGAAGTCGGGCCAGGGACCCGGGTCGTAGTTGATGTTGCGCAGCCGTGGCCGCGTTCCCGCCAGCGCGCCGAAGTCGATCAGGATGTCGGCCCGTTCGGAGGCGGCGAGACCGAACCCGTCCCGCACGTCCACCGGCGCGGGCATCAGCCCGGAGTCGGTGCCGATCTGGAAGATCGTCCCCGGGGGCACGGGCTGCCCTTCCTCGGTCACGAGCCGCACGTCGTACGGCCGGGTGTTGGAGGCGTTGACCATCCGGAAGCGATACCACCGGGGGCGGACGTCCTTGTGCGGCCAGACGATGCCGTTGACGAGGGTGTACGGACCCGCGAAGGAACGGACCTGGCGCAGCGGATCGGTACGCATCACCGTGGTCTTGTGCAGCACCGTGCCGGTGAGCCCGCCCCGCTCGTCGGTGTCGAAGTTGCGGTCGCAGATGATCAGCGGGATCTCCCGGTCACCGGAGGGCAGCCGCAGCGCGTCCTCCTCCTCGTCCCGGATCAGGTAGGCGCCGAGCAGTCCGGACATCACGTTCCAGCGGGTGATGTGCATGGCGTGGTCGTGGTACCAGAGCGCGGTCGCCGGCTGGTCGTTCGAGTACTCGGCGGGCTGGCCGTTGCCGGGCAGCACCGCGTCCTCGGCCCAGCCGTCGCTGCTGCCGTTGCTGAACGCCCCGTGCAGGTGCACGGAGGTCCACGGGGGAAGCGCCGCGACATCCACCCTGGGCTGCACGCCCTCGCGACCTGGGCGGTCCCACTGGTACGGGTCGGCGTTCTCGTCGAACGGGAGCTCGACGGCGGGCAGCGGGTACACGCCGGACAGCTCGTTGATCCAGGTGACCCGTAGTGGCCTGCCCCGGCGCGCCTCGATGGTCGGACCGGGGAACACGCCGTCGTAACCCCAGACCGTGGACGGCGGGAGCTGGGAGTGCAGGCGGACGGTGGCCGGGCGCATCCGCACGGACAACTGGTCGACGCCGTCGGCCGCGCGGCCGGTACGCACCGGCGGGGTCGGCAGCGGATCGCGGAACGCCTCGATTCCTGCCGCGGTACCGGCAGCCGGTTCCCTGCGGGTGAGCGCCACCTCGGCGACCCGGCCGGGCCCCGCGCCGGCACCGTGACCGTGGTGCGTGGCCGCGGGAGCGGCGGCACTCCCTGCCGGGGCGCCTCCACCGGACGGCATCGATTCGAGCGTGACCTGCCCGACGCCGACCGCGAGCACTCCGGCGGCCCCGGCCTTGATCAGGAAGTCACGCCGGTTGACGCCGGGTACCCGTTCCGGGTGGTCCTGCCGCTCGTTCACCGCCGGCCGGTTTCCGGTGCGTCCATCGCCTCGGCGAGGCTCCTCGGCCGCATGTCCGTCCAGTTCGCCTCCACGTAGTCGAGACATTCCTGACGGGTGCCCTCGGGCCGCACAGTGGTCCACCCGGCCGGAACCTCGGCGAAGGCGGGCCACAGCGAGTGCTGGTTCTCCTCGTTCACCAGCACCAGGAACGTGCCGTCCTCGTCATCGAAGGGGTTCGTCATGGTCCGCTTTCTCCACACTCACAACGCCGGCCGCCCGCTGGCCGACTCGTCGATTTAGGTAAACCTACCCTAATCAACTGGGTGAACACATGCGACAAATGTGTGACGAAGAACCGGTCCCGATCGACGGCGGGTCACGCCCGGCCGCGACGGGCCTCCCCCGCCAGCAGCCAGCCGAGATACAGGCCACCCAGCACCACCGTCGCCACGCCGACCGGGAGCTGGGTGCGCGGGATCACCGTCTGGGCGGCGAGATCCGCCAGCGCGAGCAGGCACGCTCCGGTCAGCGCCGAGGTGACCAGGGACGGTCCGGCGGAGCGTGCCAGCCGCTTCGCTATCTGCGGCGCGGCGAGCGCGACGAACGTGATCGGCCCCGCCGTCGCGACGGCGACGGCGCTCAGCACCACCGACACCGCGATCGCCGACTGCCGGGTGCGGCGTACCGACAACCCCAGCGCCGTGGCCGCCTCCTCGCCGAGTTCGAGCGCGACGAGCCGGCGGTTCAGCGCGAACGCGGCGGGCAGGGCGACCGCCAGGACCGCGACCAGGGTCCACACCTGCTCCCAGTCGCGCCCGTTCAGGCTGCCGACCATCCACACCTGGGCGTTCATCGAGTCGGTGAGCTCCGCGCGGCTGAGCAGATAGGCGATCCCGGCGGACAGCAAGGCGCTCACGCCGACGCCTACCAGGACGAGCCGGTAGCCCTGCACTCCGTCGCGGTAGGCGAGGACGTACACCAGGACCGCGACCACCGCCCCGCCCAGTACCGCGCCGATGCCGCTGGAGAGAAGGCTGCCGTCGTCGAGCACCAGCATCACCACGAGCGCACCGGCCGCGGCACCGCCGTTGAAGCCGATGATGTCCGGACTGCCGAGCGGATTCCCGGTCAGGCTCTGGAAGATCGCCCCGGCGACGGCGAGTGCGGCGCCCACCAGCAGTGCGACCAGCACTCGTGGCAGACGCACGTCGTTGACGAAGTACAACTGCTGCCGGGTGCCGTTGCCCGCGAGGGCACGGAACACCGCGCCGAACGAGATCGGGTAGCTGCCGACGAGCAGCGCGGCGACGAGGGCGGCGGCGGCGAGCGCGAGCAGGCACACCGCGACCACGGTCGCGCGCCTGCCGATCCGCGCCGAGACGCGGCCGTCCCACAGCCGCACCACCTTGCGCCGCTGCCCGGATGCCTGCCGGACGGGAGGTCCGGCCTCGGGTGCCCGAACCGTCACAGCCGGGTCACCTGCCTGCGCCGCACCAGGTACACGAAGACCGGCGCGCCGACGATCGCCGTCATCACCCCGACCTCAAGCTCACCCGAGGACAGGATCACCCGGCCGAGCGTGTCGGATCCCAGCAGCAGGATCGGCGCCACCAGCATCGAGTAGGGCACCACCCAGCGGTAGTCCGGCCCGACCACGGCACGCACGGCATGCGGCACGGCGAGACCCACGAACACGATCGGGCCCGCAGCGGCCGTCGCCCCACCGCAGAGCAGCACCACGGCCAGCCCAGCGAGGATCCTGGTGCGGCCCACGTGCGCACCGAGCGCGCGGCCAACCTGGTCGCCCAGCGAGATCGCGTTCAGCGACGAGGTCAGGACCAGCGCGATCGCGAGCCCGATCAGCACGAACGGCAGCACCTGCAGCAGGACGTCCACGCCGCGGTTCACCAGTGACCCGATGGTCCAGAACCGCATGAGCTGCCAGGACTTCGCGTCCGTGGTGGTGATGGCGGTGATCAGTCCGGAGAGCACCGCGGTCACCACGGTCCCGGCGAGCGCGAGCCGGACCGGGGTGGCGCCGCCGCGCCCGGCCGAGCCCAGTACGTAGACGACCACGCTCGCGATCGCGGCCCCGCCGAAGGCGAACCACACGTAGTCGGACAGATCTGTGAGGCCGAACAGTAGGACCGAGCCGACCACGGCGGCGGAGGCACCCGCGTTCACCCCCAGCAGACCGGGGTCGGCGAGCGGATTACGGGTCAGTGCCTGCATCAGCGCCCCGGCCACCCCGAGCGCCGCGCCGACCGCAGCGCCCAGGAGCGTCCGCGGCATCCGCTGGTCCCAGACCACGCCGGCGTCGTAGGAACCGTCGTTGTCGACGATCGCCCGCCAGACCACGTCGATCGGGATCGCCTTCGACCCCACCGAGACACTGACCAGCACCACGGCCAGCAGGATCGCCGCGACCAGGAGCAGACCACCCGCCCGCAGGCCGGCCCGGGTCCGGCGCGACCCGCGGCCGCGTCCCGGTAGCCGGACCACCTCACGGGCGACGGAGCCGGTGGGTGCGCTCACGGGCGGCTCGGCTCTGGCTCGGAGCGCGCCGTCCGTCCCTCGTGCAGGCGGACGGCGTGCGGCAACCGGTCGATGGTGGACTGCCGGTGCGCGATGACGATCAGCGAGCGGTCCGCACGCAGGCGGTCGAGTGCGGTCTCGATGCGCTCCGCGGTGACCGGGTCGACGTCGGCGGTGGCCTCGTCGAGGATCAGCACGGCGGGATCGACGAGTGCCGCCCGCACCAGTCCGATGAGCTGCCGCTCACCGGCCGACAGGGTGTCACCGGTGGCACTCACCTCGGTGTCCAGGCCGTCGGCGAGCCCCTCGATCCAGGGCAGCAGGCCGAGCTCACCCAGCGCCCACGAAAGCCGTTCGTCATCCGGAGAGGAGGGGACCAGTCGCAGGTTCTCCCGCACGGTGCCGGTGACGACGTGCACCCGTTGCGGGATGAGCATGATCCGCTTGCGCAGTTCCCCCGGTGGGATGTCGGCCAGCGGCACCCCGGCGAAGCGAACCTGGCCCCCGTCCGGTTCGTAGAGTCCGGCCAGCAGCTTGGCCAGCGTGGTCTTGCCGGAACCGGTGGGGCCCACCAGCGCCGAGCGGGAACCCGCCGGGAAGTCGCAGGAGACGTCGCGTAGCACCCACACACCGTCCACATAGGAATAGTGGAGGGCGTCGGCGTGCAGGGTTCCACGTTCGCCGATCTCGGCCTGCCCGCCGCCTGCCGAGCCGGTGTCCACTCGCGCCGTGGTGTCGAGCAGGTCGAGCAGGCGGGCCAGTCCGACCCGGGAGGTCTGCAACTGGCCGATGAGGGCGGTGAGCTGGTTGGCCGATTCGAAGAGCTGGCGCATCGCCAGGACGAACACGGCGACCGTGCTGACCGGCATACCGCCGCCGATGACCAGCAGCCCGCCCAGGACCAGGATCGCGGCGTCGGCGACGCCTTGCGCGAGCGTCACCCCGCTGGACCGCAGAACCACGATCTCCGAGCGGAACGCCGCCCGGTGGAGCTTCTCGTTGTCCCGGTCGAATCGGCGCGCCCACTCGGTTTCCGCGCCACGCGAGGCCAGCAGCTCCTGCGCCTCGACGCCCTCGCGGTAGGTGGCCGCGACGGTCGCCCGTTCGGCGGCCTCCTCGGCGAACGCGGTCCTGGCTCCGCGCTGGAACCAGCGCATCGCCAGCACCGCGGGCGGCAGGAACACGAGGACGAGCACCAGGGTGAGCTGCCAGGAATAGAACAGCAGGACCGTGGTGGTGAAGACGAGGTATCCGGCGACGGCCAGCAGGTCCGGCAGATCCGAGCGGACGAACGAGGCGAGGTCGGCGATCTCGCTGGTGGTGCGGCGCAGCAGGTCGCCGGAACGCTGGGCTTCGAGGAAGCGCAGCGGCGCCGAGGCCAGCCGTGCCACCGCGGTCTCGCGCAGGGTGCGCACCACCCGCTCGCCGGCGCGTGCCAGCCACAGCTCCGCCGTGCGCAGCAGCACCATCCGGCCGGTGACCAGCGCGGCGAACATGGCCGCGGCGAGGTAGAGGCCGGTGCCGTCGCCCTCTTCGACCTGATCGATCGCCCAGCCGACGACGGGCGGCAGCAGGGTCATCGACAGGGTCGCGAGCAGGCTGAGCGTGACGGCGACGGCGATGGAGCCGCGGTGTGGGCGCAGGTGCGGCCAGGCGCGGCGGAGAACGCCGGACTGGGCCGGGCTCTCGGTGAGGACGGGGACGTCAGCCAACGCGCTCACCCGCCGGCATCCGGTCGAACTCGGCGGTGCCGGTGCCGCGCCCCGGCAGCACCACGACCCGGTCGGCCGCCGCGACGACCGCGTCCCGATGCCCGGCGAACACGACCGTTCGCGCGGAACCGTCCACTTGGGACCAGGCGCGCAGGCGGTCGAGCAGGAGGCGCTCGGTCCCGGCGTCGACGGCGGAGGTCACGTCGTCGAGCACCAGGACGTCCGCCCCGTGCAGTACCGCCCTGGCGAGCGCGAGCCGTTGGAGCTGCCCGCCGGACAACGTCGATCCCTGCTCGCCGACCGGGGTGTCGTAGCCGTCCGGGAGGGCGGCGATGTGCTCGTCGATGGCCGCGACCCGGCAGGCATCGCGCAGCTCGGCGTCGGTCAGCCCGGACCGGCCGATCCGCAGGTTCTCGGCGATCGTCCCGGACACCATGGCCGGGCGCTGCGGCACGAACACGAGACGACGCCGCACCTCGGTGAGCCCGGCCCTGCGCAGGTCCACCCCGCCGTAGCTCACCGTGCCCTCATCCGGGTCCTCCCAGCGGCTGATCAGCCGCAGCAGCAAGGACTTCCCCGCGCCGATCGGTCCCGTCACGGCGACCAGCTCGCCGGGCTCCGCGACCAGATCGACGGGTCCGAGCACGGTGCCACGCTCGTCGTCCACCCGTACGCCGTCCACCCGCAGCGCCGCGCGCGCCGGCAGCCGCTCCGGCCTCTCCGGGGAGACCACCGAGGGCGTACTCAGCAGGACCTCGTTGATCCGCCGACCGGCCGTGACCGCTTCGCCGAGCTGGGTGAACCGGCTGGTGAGGACACCGACCCAGACGCCGAGCATGCTCATCCAGCTGCTGAACGCGACCAGCCCGCCGATGGTCAGCGAACCGGCGATCACCGCCTGCCCGCCGACCAGGAGTCCGACCGCCGTGGCCGCGCCGGGGACGAACGGCGCACCGGCCGCCCAGCTCGCCGCGATCCTGGCGGTGGCGACCGTCTCCTCGGCCACCGTCGCGCTGCGCGCGGCGTGCCGCTCGAGCAGAGGCCCCTCGCCGCCGATACCGCGAACCGCGGCGCTGGCGGCGAGCAGTTCCTCCACCGCGTCGGCGCGGGCGCCATGAGCCGCCGACAGTCGGGCGTTCGCGGCACCGAAACGCTTGGGCAGCACGATGTTCAGCACGATCAGCACCGGGACGGTGGCCAGTCCCACGATGGCGAGCAGCGCGTCCTGCGCGGCGATCAACACCAGGATGGTGCCGAAGCCGAAGCAGCCGGTGATCATCGAGGCGACACCGAACAGCCAGGCGTGCACCACGTCCACATCGCGGGTGCCCCTGGTGACCAGGTCGCCGCGGCCGAACGCGGCAAGCGACCGGCGGTCCAGGCGCAGCGCGCGATCGAGCAGCGCGCCGCGCAGCTCGTTGGTGGTGCGCACCGCGACGGTGGTGATCAGGGTCTGCATCAGGGCAAGCCCCGCGACCAGCACCAGTGCCAGTGCGACGATCACGCTGGCCCAGCGTGCCGTGGCCGCCATGTTGCCCGGGTGGATGCCGTCGTCGATGGCGAACTGCACGAACAGCGGGAACGCCACCGAGGCGCCCTGGAAGACCGTGCCCCCGGCGACGGCACCCAGCACCAGCGCCCAGCGACGACGCAGGCACCAGGCGAGCAGCCGCCACTCGTCCCCGTCCCGCGCGCGCAGAACGGCGGACGGATCGGCCGCGCCCCGCGGTCTCGCCTGCTCTCCGGTCGTCATCGCCCCTCGGTTCCGCTGCTCGGCCGTGCCTCAGTCCTGCTGGTCGCTCGCCTCGTACGGGGCGTCCTCGGACTTGCCTGCCCGCCAGTACCCGCAGAAGTGGATGCGCTTGCGGTCGAACTCCCGCTCGTTGACCAGGTGCCTGCGCAGTTCGCGGACGCCGCCGGCCTCACCGGCGATCCAGGCGTACGGCGCGCCGTCGGGCAGTACCGCGGCGCGGATCGTGTCGACCAGCACCGAGCTGCGCCCGGCCGTGACGCCCTCACGGGGCAGCCACACGATGTCGACGTCCGCCCGGGTGGGGGCGAACTCCTGACGGTCGGCGTCCTCGGGAATCTCGACGAACACCTTCGCCCGGACGCCCTCGGCGAGCCCTTCGACGATGCCGCCGATGGCGGGCAGCGCGGTCTCGTCTCCGGCGATGAGCTGCCAGTCGCTGTCCGCCGGCGGCGCGTAGTCGCTGCCGAGCACCACGGGAGCCTCGACGTTCGGCCCCCAGATGACCACCTGGTCGCCCGGCTGCGCACGTGCGGCCCATGCCGACGCCGGACCGGTGTCGCCGTGCTGCACGAAGTCGATGTCGAGCTCACCGGTGGCGCGGTCCGCGGAACGGACGGTGTAGGTCCGCATCGCCGGGCGGCGCTCGTCGGGCATCTCCCGGTAGCGGGCGTACCAGTCGGCTCCGGTCGGCACCTCGGGAACGATCTGGCCGGGCCGCGGGAGGAAGATCTTCACCCGCTGGTCCGGTCCGCCGGAGGTGAGGGCCGCGAGGGCGGGCCCGCCGAATCGGACACGCACCATGCTGGGCGTGATCCGCTCGGCGCGGACGACCTGTGCCTCGGCGTGCAGGAACGGCTCGACCTCGACGACCTGCTCTTGGCTCGCAGTTGTCATCTGACCTACTCTCTCGTTCTCCGGAACGTGTCCCGGGGTGCGGCGGACGCGGTGCGGATCATCAGCGCGCGTCAAAGGTTAGGCTAACCATAATCGAAGGGCTCGTGGCCCCTCGGGGAGCGTCACCGGCTCTCCATCGCCAGCCGGCGGGATTCGCCGTCGGCGGCGCTCGCGGCCCTGGCCGACTCGCGGCGCGCCAGCAGGGACTCGAGGATCTCCCCGGCGCGGATCGCGACGTTGGACAGCAGCGTGGACGAGATGCCGTGGGTGCGCTCGGTCGGACCCTGCAGGTACACACCACCGTGAACCTCCGGCGAGGTCTCCACCCGGTAGTCGCGCAGCACGCGCAGGGAACCGGAGTCGTCGCGCACGCAGTACCGCGTCACCTCCCCCAGCAAGGTGGACGGATCGAACCCGCGATACCCGGTCGCACAGACGATCGCGTCGAACTCGATCTCCTCGCGCACCCCGGTGGTGAGGAACTCGATGGTCGCGGACACCGTGCGCCCGCGCGGCCGTACCCCGGCCACCTTGGACGCCTTCAGCATGTGCAACCGCTGCCGGCCGTTGACCTTCTCCACGTACATCCGGTGGTACAGGTCGTCGATCAGGTCGAGGTCGACGGCCGAGTAGTTCGCCTGTTTGTGGTATTCGAAGATCATGTCCTTGACCTCGTCGGGCGCGACGAAGAAGTCGTCCACCGCGGCCGGGTCGAAGATCTGGTTGACGAACGCGCTGTTGTCGGCGGGCGCGTAACCGTACCGGGAGAAGGCTCCGTACACCTCGGCCTCCGGGTACTCGCGGTGCAGGCAGGCCACCGTCTCGGCGGCGCTCTGCCCCGCGCCCACGACCAGGAACCGGCCGCCGGGCCCGTCGGCGAATCCCGGCAGGTCGAACATCAGGTCACGGTTGTGCGTGACCCGGTCGCTCTCACCCGCCCAGTCCGGCAGGTGCGGCCGCAGCCCCAGTGCGAGGGACACGTTGCGCGTCCGGTAGGTCCGTGAGATCCCGCCGGGACCGCCGACCACCACGTCGAACAGTTCGAGGCCGGAGTCGGTCCGCACCGGGCGGATGTCGGTCACCTCACTACCGAACCGCGCGAGATGACCGAGCCTGCCCGCGACCCATTCCAGATAGTCGTGGAACTCGATCCTGGTCGGGAAGAACTCCTTGTGATTGATGAAGTCCACCAGACGATGCCGCGCGTGCAGATAGGAAAGGAAAGAGAACGAACTCGCCGGATCTCGGAGGGTCACCAGATCCTTGAGGAACGACACCTGCATGGTGGCGTCCTCGATCAGCATTCCCCGATGCCAGCCGAAAGTCTCCTGCTTCTCCAGGAACAGCGCGCTCACCCGGTCCTCAGGGGCGCCGCGGCGGTTCCGTTCCTCGATCGCGACGGCGAGTCCGAGGTTCGACGGCCCGAAACCGATGCCGATCACGTCGTGGACATCGTGGACTTCTTCCGGCATCGGACTCGGCACGGAGAACCTCTCTCGGCTTGCGGTGAATTGTTCGATTGCGAAAATGTCGGTGTTATCTGCGTTGTCGGGATCGTCAGCGTTGCCCGGCGCCCCGGTACCGGAACATGAGTGTCGCGACCTTGTGCGGAAGTTCGATCTGTTCGCCCTTCACCCACCCCGCCCGCTGTTTGGCCCCGATCGCGGCGAGGTTGCTCGACCTCGGCTCGGCGACGACGCGCGCGCAGTCCGGGTCCGCCGCCAGCAGCGCGTCCGGAACCGCGGACAGCAGCCGGGAACCGAAGCCGCGCCCGGTGTCCTCCACGGCGGCGATGGCGGTGTGCATACCCAGATCGGTGCCCGCCGCCGGGTAGTAGCCGGCGAGTGGGTCCAGCGCGGGCCGGTAGATCTCGACGTAGGCGAACAGTCTGCCCTCGTGCGACACCAGGCACGGACGCGAGCGCAGGCCCGCGAGCTGTGTCCGGATCTCGTCGGTCCACCGGCCGAGCGGCCAGTCCTGACCCCAGCCTGCGGCGAGGTGAGGGCGGTTCATCCACTGGTGCACCAGACCGATGTCCTCCGCCGTGTCACGGACCGTGCGCAGCGACCACGGGGCGCCGAGGACCGGAACGGGCGGAGGTGCCACTTCTCGCGTCTCCACCAGACACCGACCATCCTCTCGCATCCGGGCACAGTTCAGCGCCTTTAGGTAAGCCTAACCATATTGGCAGGACGGTTCGCAAGGTCCGTTCAGGCAGCCGATCCGGCGATCCGGCCGCACCACGCCGGGCACACCCGGCGCACGCGGGGCGAACGACCCCGCACGGGCCGGCCGTCGCCCGCTGTGTCGGTGGTCACCGAGCGACGCCGGTCACGCGCCGGCCCGGTTCAGGAAGGTGACGAGTTCCCGCACCTAGTCCTCGGGCCGGGCGATCAGCCGCGAGTGGCCACCCTCGTGCGGGCGGGAGACCGCGGCACCGGGATGCAATCGTGGCAGGCGCCCGAAGTGGCGCTCGGTGATGAGCGGATCGTCCTCGGCACGCTGCAGGAACACCGGGCACAGCAGGTCTCACCCGGGACGAATCCGGCACGCGGTCGCCGAGCAGTGCCACGAAGTCCGCCCGGCGACCGCGTGCCGGCAGCGCCGTTGACCCGTCGCGGACAGGTTGGGCATGCTCACCGAGCGCACCGGGTCGCGGTGGCGGATCGCTCTCGACGAGGAGGCGGACTCATGTATCCGGGTACCTATGCGCGATTGTCGCCGGACCGCCCGGCCGTGGTCATGTCCGACACCGGCGAAACCCTCACCTACGCGCAACTCGACGAGCGCTCGATCCGACTGTCCCGGTACCTGCACGAGCAGGGCCTGCGCCGGGGCGACAATGTCGCTTTGCTCGCCGGGAACAGCCCGCGCTACAGCGAGGTCTACTGGGCCGCGATCCGCAGCGGCCTCTACATCACCGCGATCAACCACAACCTCAAGCCCGCCGAGATCGCCTACATCGTCAACGACTGCGGGGCGAAGGTCCTCATCGTCTCCGGCGCCAAGGCCGACCTCGCCCGAGCGATCGCCGACGAGACGCCCGCCGTCCTGGCCAGGCTGGCGTTCGACGGTGACGTCGAGGGACACGGGGACTACGAGAGCGCGCTGGCCGCGGCGGGAACGGTCGCGCTGGAGGACGACCGCGCCGGCTCGGACATGCTCTACTCCTCCGGCACGACCGGACTGCCCAAGGCCGTCAAGGCACCGCTCGACGACCGCAGGGTCGGCGATCCGGACGAACCGCATGTCGCGCTGTTCGGCGAGATGTACGGTTTCGACGGCGACACCGTCTACCTGTGTCCCGCTCCCCTCTATCACTCGGCGCCACTGCGCTTCGCCGGTTTCGTGCACGCCCGCGGCGGCACCGTGGTGGTGATGCCGGGATTCGAGCCGTTCGACGCCCTGGCCGCCATCGAGCGTCATCGGGTCACACACAGCCAGTGGGTCCCGACGATGTTCGTGCGGATGCTCAAATTGCCGCCCGAGCGGCGCGACCGCTTCGACCTGTCCACCCACCGGGTCGCCGTACACGCCGCCGCGCCCTGCCCGACGGAGGTGAAACGGGCGATGTTCGACTGGTGGGGGCCGATCCTGCACGAGTACTACGCGGCGACCGAGGGCAACGGGATCACCCTGGTAGGCCCGCAGGAGTGGCTGGAAAGGCCGGGCACCGTCGGCAGGGCCGGACTCGGCGTCCTGCACGTCTGCGAGGACGACGGCCGGGAACTGCCCACAGGTGAGATCGGCCTGGTCTACTTCGAACGGGACGAGGCGGTGTTCAGCTACCACAACGATCCGGAGAAGACCGCGGGCGCACAGCACCCGTCCCACCCGCACTGGACCACCACCGGCGACGTCGGCTATCTCGACCGGGACGGCTACCTGTTCCTCACCGACCGCAAGGCGTTCATGATCATCTCCGGCGGTGTGAACATCTATCCGCAGGAGATCGAGAACGCTCTCACCATGCACCCCAAGGTGCACGACATCGCGGTGATCGGCGTTCCGGACGCCGAGATGGGCGAGCAGGTCATGGCCTTCGTAGCGCCGAGCGCGAATGTCCTTCCCGGCGCGGAGCTCGAGCGGGAACTGATCGGGTTCGTCCGCGAGCGCATCGCCCACTACAAGGCACCGCGCGGCGTCGAGTTCGTCGACGAGTTGCCGCGCACACCGACCGGGAAGCTGCAGAAGAACCGGTTACGCGCGCGGTTCACCGACTGAGGTGTTCGCCCGCGCAGCCCGGCCGGAGTAGCACGCTACCGACTCGCGGATCGGTACGCCTGCGTGAACCTGTTACAGAAACGCGATTTCTGGCTGACGACAATCACATGCCTTGCGATATTCGCAAGGTTCTGGTTACCGTTCGGTCATGCATCCAGCCCGGTCGGTACCGGACCGCGTCCGCGGCCTGATCGCGGCGACGCGGCGTCCGCAACGCGAGTTCGCCGGTGCGATCGGGCTGGAGGAGACGAAGCTGTCGAAGGCGCTGGCCGGACGGCGGCGGTTCTCCGCCGGGGAACTGGTCGACATCGCCCGGCACTGCGGGGTCACCGTCAACTGGCTGCTGCACGGCAGCGACGAGGCCGGCACCGTGACGGCGGTGCCCGCACCGGCGGCCCGCACCGTCCGGCCCGGTGACGGCACCGACGGCGGGCCGCGGTCCCGGATTCTGCGGACGGCCTGGCAACTGATCGCCGAGCGGGGGTACCACCACGTCCGTATCGCGGACATCGCCGAGGCGTGCGCGACGAGCACAGCCGCGATCCACCACCACTTCCCGACGAAACAGGACGTGCTGCACGAAGCCCTGCGGCACAACGTGAAACTGGCTTTCGACCGGCAGGTCGCGCAACTGCACACCATCGACGACGCACGTGAGCGCCTGCTGCTGCTGGTCGAACTCCAGCTTCCCGCGGACGGCGAACTCCGGGCGGAGTGGTCGGTCTGGTTGCAGGTGTGGAACGAGAGTGCGCTGAACCCCGCGATCCGTTCCCTCTACTGGGATTCCTACGACCGCTGGTACCGGACCATCGCGATGACCATCCGCACCGGGCAGGCACAGGGAGTGTTCCGCGATCAGGACCCGGAGCGCGCGACCGCGGCGCTGACCTCGCTCATCGACGGCCTCGGCATCGGGGTGCTCACCGGCAGGCCCGGCAGTTCGGTGCCTGCCATGCGCGCGCACCTGCACGACTTCATCGAACGCGACCTTGTCTCGAAAGGACGGCCATGACCGACACCATCATCACCTGTGCTCTCACCGGGGCCGGGGACACCGTGCGCAAGAGTCCCTACGTGCCGGTCTCCCCCGAGCAGATCGCCCGGTCCGCGGTCGAAGCGGCGAACGCCGGCGCCGCCGTGGTGCACATCCACGTCCGCGACCTCGACACCGGACAGGGTTCGCGCGAGGTCGCCCTCTACCGGGAGACCGTGCGGCGGATCCGGGACAGCGGCGTGGACGTGGTGGTCAACCTGACCGCGGGCATGGGCGGCGACCTCGTCATCGACCAGGAGGATCCGCTCAAGCCGGTGGACGGCACGGACCTGGTCAACGGCCTCGAACGCCTGCCCCACGTGGAGGAACTGCTGCCGGACATCTGCACGATGGACTGCGGATCGCTGAACTTCGGCGAGGGCAGCCAGCTCTACGTGTCCACCCCGGACATGCTGCGCGCGGGTGCGCGCCGGATCCAGGAGCTCGGCGTGAAACCCGAGCTGGAGATCTTCGACACCGGCCAGCTCTGGTTCGCCACGAAGCTGATCGAGGAGGGGCTGATCGATCCGCCGCCGTTGTTCCAGCTCTGCATGGGAATCCCGTACGGCGCGCCCGCCGACACCGGACTGCTGCACGCCATGGTCGGGATGCTTCCCGACCATGCGCAGTGGGCCTCGTTCGCTATCGGCCGCGACCAGATGCGCTGGGTGGCGCAGTCCGCCGTCCTCGGTGGTCACGTGCGGGTCGGCCTGGAGGACAACCTGTACCTGGCGAAGGGGGTCAAGGCGGGCAACGGGCAACTCGTGGAGCGCGCCGCCCGGATCGTGCACGACGTCGGCGGCACCGTCGCCACACCGGATCGGGCCAGGGCACTGCTCGGCCTGAAGGAGGTCGGCGATGCGTGAGATCAGGACGGTCGCCTGTGTCGGCGCGGGAGTGATCGGCGGCGGCTGGGCGGCGCACTTCCTCGCCCGTGGATTCCGGGTGCACGCCTGGGATCCGGCCCCGGACGCGGAGGAGAAGCTACGCACGCTGATCGACCGCGCGTGGCCCGCCCTCACCGAAATCGGCCTGGCCGAGGGTGCGAGCCGCGACGCGCTGACCGTGTTCGGCACCCTCGCCGCCGCCGTCGAGGGCGCGGACTTCGTACAGGAGAGCGGACCGGAGAAGCTGCCGGCGAAACGGCGGCTGCTCGCCGACATCGACGCCGCGGCCGGGCAGAACGTGGTGGTGGCGTCCTCGACCTCCGGCTACGGCATGACCGAGATGCAGGCGGATGCGCGCACTCCGGGCAGGCTCGTGGTCGGCCACCCGTTCAACCCGCCCTACCTGATCCCGCTCGTCGAGGTGGTCGGTGGCGAGCTCACCGAACCCTGGGCGGTGGCGGAGGCGGCCGCCTTCTACCGGCGGGTCGGGAAATCGGTGATCACGATGGACCGTGAGCTGCCCGGCTTCATCGCCAACCGGCTGCAGGAGGCGTTGTGGCGGGAGGCGCTGCACATGGTGGCCAACGGCGAGGCGACCGTCGAGCAGATCGACACGGCGATCACCGAGGGGCCCGGGCTGCGGTGGCCGGCGCAGGGTCCTTGCCTGACCTTCCATCTCGCCGGTGGCGAGGGCGGTATGGCACACATGCTGGACCACTTCGGCCCCTCACTGCGGTCGCCGTGGACCCGGCTCACGGCCCCGGAACTGACCGGTGAGCTGCGCGACGCCATGGTGTCGGGGTGTGCCGAGGAGGCCGGGGAACGCTCCATCGCCGAGCTGGTCGCCGAGCGGGACCGGGCGATCATCGCGGTACGCCGTGCGGTCGCCCAGGCCCGCGACCGGGGTTCGCGATGAACACCGCACCCGCGCGGCATCGCGCGACGGTCCGTCCTGAGTGGATCGACTACAACGGTCACCTCAGCGAGCCGTACTACGTGCTGGTGTTCGGTGACGCCACGACGAACCTGATGGAGCTGACCGGTCTCGGTGAGCGGTACCGCGCCGAGACCGGGTCCTCGCTGCACACCGCCGAGGCACACGTGCGGTATCTGCACGAGGTGGCGCCAGGAACGGATCTGCTGGTGACCACCGTGGTGCTCTCGGTGGGCGCCAGGAAGGTCCGCCTGTGCCACGAGATGTACGCCGAGGACAGGCTGGTGGCCACCGAGGAACTGCTCGCCGTGCACGTGACCGGGTCCCGGGCCGCACCGTTCCCCGGCGCCGTCACGGACCGACTGCGGGAGCGGATCGTGCCGGCTCCGGAGTACGCCGGTCGCTCCGTTCGGGATTAGGGCGTGCCCGATTCGGGAGACCAGGGAACAACATCGTCAGAAGCGTCCTTTGTGGACTTGTCCGGCCGATCGCGTACCGGGCGCAGGACGAGCCGTTCCCCCGACGCCGGCCGGTGTACCACCACGACCGAATGCCACCCGCGCACGCCTCCGGCGGCGACGACCGGTTCCACCCGCTCGGCACGGCGGACATGCCGGGCGAACGACCGGCCGGCCAGTTGCCGTCCGCGAGCCCGCTGGCCGGCCTCCGCCTCACCGGGGGTGGCACTGACCCAGAGCAGATGCCGCCGCCTGCCGGTCAGCAGACCGATCAGCACGAGCATCGCCCGCGTGCTCGCCCGGGTGGCGGGCTCGTGCGCGACCACGGGGCCGGTGCGCCGGGCGGCGTACAGCACGATGCGGCCGCGGTGGGCCAGATGGACCAGCGGCCGATACCAGCGGTACCGCACCCAGCCGGGCATGGTGGCGGAGAACCAGTCCCGCACCTGGTCGGAGTCCAGGATCGTTGCCGACGCGAGGTTTCTCGCCTCCCGTAACAGGGTGCTCTTCCCGGCACCGGGCAGGCCGGCAACCACCACCAGGTCGTCCGGGGCAAGCCGGGTTTCGAGCCGTGTCTCCGCACCCACCGATCGCATAGCCCCAGAACGGACGAAAGGTCCGAAACATTCCCGTCATGCGGCACTGATTCACCACACCATGGCCCTCTTCGGGACATACCCGCCGACAGGCTCCGCACCCGCGCGCACGGTACCGGGGCCGCCACCCGGCCGGGTTCGCCGGCGCCGAACCGGGCCATCCGGCGTTAGATTGTCCCCATGGCGGCCACGAGCAAGACACCGGCGGTGGAACTCGACGCGGGCGAACACACCGTGCGGCTGTCCAGTCCGGACCGGGTGTACTTCCCCGCCCGCGGGGAGACGAAGCTCGACCTGGCCCGGTACTACCTGGCCGTGGGCGACGGAATCGTCCGGGCACTACGGGAACGGCCGTGCATGATGCACCGGTTCCCGGAAGGTGTCGCCGGCGAGAAGGTGCACCAGAAACGGGTCCCGCGCGGCGCACCGCCCTGGCTGGAGACCGTGCGGGTGCATTTCCCGCGCTACGGCAGGCACGCCGACGAGCTGTGCGTGACGACGCTGGCGCACGTGATCTGGGCGGTTCAGATGTCGACGGTCGAGTTCCACCCGTGGAACTCCCGGCGGTCCGACACCGAACGTCCCGACGAGTGGCGGATCGACCTCGACCCGATGCCGGACTGCGGGTACGCGACGGTACGCAGGGTCGCTCACCTCGCCCGCGAACTCCTCGACGAGCTGGGCGTGACCGGCTGGCCGAAGACCTCCGGCGGCCGTGGCCTGCACATCTACGTCCGGATCGCCCCGGACTGGGAGTTCGGCGAGGTGCGCCGGGCCGCGCTGGCATTCGCCCGTGAACTCGAACGGCGGTCGGCCGAGGTCACCACGACCTGGTGGCGCAAGGACCGGGACCCGAGCGCCTTGTTCGTCGACTACAACCAGAACGCCCGTGATCACACCATCGCGAGCGCCTACTCGGTCCGGGGCGTGCCGGAGGCGACCGTGTCTGCACCGCTCGCCTGGGACGAGATCGACGAGGCCGCTCCGCGTGACTTCACCATCGCCACGATGCCCGGCCGGTTCGCGAAGCTCGGCGACCTGCACGCGGGAATCGACGAGGACGCCTTCTCCCTGGCGCCGCTGCTGGAATGGGCCGAGCGGGACGAACGGGAGGGGGCGGCCGATCCGGACCCCGGGGCCTGACCGTTGCGGATCAGCCCTTCAGCCCCGTCTCGGCCACCCCCCGCACCAGATACCGTTGCAGCACAACGAAGACCAGCACGATCGGCAGGATCGACACGGCGGCGGCCGCGAACAGCAGGTTGATCTTCGGGTTCTGCGCGGTCAGCAGGCTCGACAGGGCGACCTGCACCGTCCAGGACGAGGAGTCCTGCGCGATGATCAGCGGCCAGAGGAACTGGTTCCAGCTTCCGATGAAGTTGATCACGGCGAGCGCGGCGAAGAACCCGCGCGTGTTCGGCACCACGACCCGCCAGAACACGCCCCAGCGGCTGAGTCCGTCGAGCCTGCCCGCCTCTTCCAGCTCGACCGGGAAATCCAGGAAGTACTGGCGGAACAGGAAGACGTTGAGCGCGCTGAACAAGCCGGGCACGATCAGGCCACGCAGGTCGGACAGCCAGCCGAGGCTGGAGACCACCACGAAACTCGGCACGAAGGTGACCGCCGTCGGCACGAGCAGGCTGGCCACCACCGCGTAGAGCACCTTCGTGGCGTGCCGGTACGGGATGCGAGCCAGCCCGTACCCGGCCAGCGAGCAGAGCAGAAGCTGGCCGGCGGTCTGCAGTACCGCCACCACGGTGGAGTTGAGCAGGCTACGGGCGAGCGGGATCTCGGTGCCGGAGAACAGTTCCGTGACGTTCTCCCAGCGCAGGGTGTCCGGCAGCAGGGTCCAGCCCGGCGAGGTGATCTCCGCGCGGTCGGCCAGTCCGTTACGCAACAGCAGATAGAACGGCAGCAGGAACAGCAGCGCCGCCGCGGAAAGGCAGACCGCGCGCGCGAGGGCGCCGATCCGGCCGGCGCGGCTGCGCCGGTGGCCCACGGGCACCGGGGTGCCGTTCCTCCGCGCGGGCATCAGGCGTCCCTCCTGCCGAAGCGGAACACCCTGCCGTGCAACAGGGTCACCAGCCCGATCAGCAGCGCGAGGATGACGGCGCCCGCACTGCCGCGGCCCAGATCCTGACCACCGGAGCCGAGCGAGGTGTAGTACAGGTACACCAGTGGTGGCCTTCCGAACGGCGGGTAGCCGCGCGAGTCGCCGAGGATGTTGTAGAACTCGTCGAAGGCCTGGAAGGCGTTGATCAGGTTCAGCATCAGCACCGCGACGGCCGTCCCCCGCAACTGCGGCAGGGTGATGTGCCGGAACGTCTGCCAGCCCGGGCTCGCCCCGTCGGTCCACGCCGCCTCGTAGAGGTGATCCGGAATCCGTTGCAGCGCGGCGAGGAACAGGATCATGTAGAAGCCGAGCTGCAACCACAGCCGTGCCGAGACGAGCACCAGCCAGTACCACGGCGGATCGGTCGTGCCCACCCAGGCGACCGGGTCCGCGCCGAACAGGCCGAGCACGGTGTTCGCCAGCCCGTAGTCGACCCCGGAGAACAGGGAGGTCTTCCAGATCAGCGAGGCGACCACGTACGAACACGCGAACGGCAGGAAGAACACCGATCGGAAGAAGGTACGCGCCACCCTGATCTGGTTCACCCCGATCGCCAGTGCCAGGGACAGCACGAAGGTCAGCGGCACGATGAACGCCGCGAACGCGGTGAAGGTGCCGAGACTGGACAGGAACGCCTCGTCGGTGAGCATCGCGGCGTAGTTGGCCAGGCCGACGAACACCGTGGGATTCACCGTGTTGCGCGCCTCGAAGAAGCTGAGGTACGTGCTCCAGCCGATGGGCAGGTAGGTGAACACTGCCAGCCCGGCGGCGAACGGGCCGACGAAGAGCCAGAACGTCCACGCCGTGCGCCGGGACATGCGTCGTGATGATCGAGTGAGCACGGTCAGCCGTAGAGCCGGGTGATCTCACTGTCGGCGACATCGAGCGCCTTGCGCGTCTCGGCGGCCGGGTCGGCACCCTCACGCGCGATGCGCGCGACGGCGTCGGACAGAGCGGTACCCGCCTGCGCCGTCCACGCCGGCGGGCTGAGGATGCGCCCACTGTCGGCGACGAACCGCACGGCCTCGGCACCCGGCCCGGAACTGAGCACGGCGGCCGCGCCGTCGAGGCTGGTGCGGGCAGGCAGGTGGACACCGAACCCGGTGGCGAACTCGGCCTGGTACTCGGTGCGCTCCACCCACAGCCAGCGGACATAGGCCTTCGCGGCGTCGACGTCTGCGCTCTTCGCGTTCACCATCGCGCTGTACGCCCCGACCGGTACCGACACCCGGCCGGTGCCGTCCAGTGCCGGGAACGGCAGCACGCCGAAGTCCTCCCCCACCGCCTCGCGGATCTTCGGCAGGTTCCACAGCCCGGTCCACTGCATGGCGACCAGGCCGTCACAGAACGCGCCCGGGTCCGACCAGTCGGTCGGGGCGCCCAGCAGGAGCCCGCCACCGGTGTTCAGTGCGCGCAACTTGCCGAACACCGTGGCCGCTCGCGGATCGTTGAAGCCGACCGCGCGGCCGTCCACGGAGAGGAAGTCCAGTCCGGCGGACCACAGGAGCGGGCCGGTCAGCGTGGAGACGCCGCCGTCGTTGCCCACGAAGAGCCCGCGCACGCCGCCGGTGTTCAGCCGGGCGGTCGCGTCCACCAGTTCGTCCACGGTCCTCGGCGGTTGCAACCCCGCCGCGGCGAGCATGCTCTTGCGGTAGAACAGCATCTGCGTGTCGATGGCCTGCGGGACGCCGTAGAGCGCGCCGTCGACGGTCTGCGAGGTGAGCAGCGTCTGCACGAAGTCGCCGCGCTCCGCTCCGAGCAGGTCGTCGAGCGGGACCACCTGTTGCTGCCGGACCCACTCGACCTTCACCTGCGCCTCGAACACGTCGGGCACCGGGCTGTTCTGCAGTGCGGTCACGATCTTCGAGTCGTAGTCACCGGGGTTCCACTGCACCTCGACCCGGGCGGCCGGATAGGCCTCGGCGTAGCGCTTCACCGCGTCCTGCACGCCGTCCTCGCCGTAGGCGTGGTACCAGTGCCGCAACGTTCCGTCGCCGTTCGTCCCGTCGGCACGGCCGGTGTTCGAGCCGCAGGCGGCGAGCGAACCGGACGCGAGCAGTCCGGCGAGCGTCAGGAACGAGCGACGAGTCCGCTCAGCACCGGCAACCATCACGAGTCCGCCTTCCCCAGATCGGGCCGAACAATACAGTGACGGGGATTCTCGAACCGCGACGGTGATCTGTCGAGTTCTTCCCTCCTGCTGGGAACGGTGGCGGCCGGGGCGGACGGATGCCGGGAACGCCGGTCAGGCCGGGTCGGCCGCCGCGCCGGAGGGCTGCCTGGCCGAAGCGGCCGCGGCGTCCCCGCCCGACGGCAGGGCCAGCGTGACGATCTTGCGGGCTACCGAGCCGAGCTGCCTGGACAGCGATCCGGTGTTGTAGGGCAGGCCGTACCTGCGGCAGATCTCGCGTACCTCCCCCGCGATCCCCGGGTAGCGCCGGGACGGAAGGTCGGGGAAAAGGTGGTGCTCGATCTGATGGCTCAGGTTTCCGGACATCAGGTGGAAGAAGGGGCTGCCGGTGATGTTCGCGGACCCGAGGATCTGCCGGAAGTACCACTCCCCCCGGGTCTCCTGATCGGTCTCCTCGACGGTGAACGTCTCCGCACCGGCCGGGAAATGCCCGCAGAAGATGATCGAGAACGCCCACAGGTTCCGCACGAGGTTCGCGGTGACGTTCGCACCGAACGTCACCGGGGCGAGCGGCCCGGTCAGCAACGGGAACACGAGGTAGTCCTTGCCGACCTGGCGCGCCGACTTGCGCAGCATCGGACCGATCAGCGGCAGCGACTCGGTCCAGCTCCGTTCCCCCTTGACGATCAGATCTGCCTCGAGGTCGTGGAACATGATGCCCCACTGGAAGAACACCGCCTGTGCAGCCGCGTAGAGCGGATTGCCGAGGTAGTACGGATGCCACTTCTGCTCGTCGGTGATCCGCAGGATCCCATAACCGATGTCGCGATCCTTGTCGAGAATGTTGGTGAACGTGTGGTGGGTGAAATTATGCGAACGGCGCCACTGGTCGGAGGGGCAGACCATGTCCCACTCGAAGGTCTGCGAGTTCAGTGCCGGATCCCGCATCCAGTCGTACTGGCCGTGCAGCACGTTGTGGCCGATCTCCATGTTGTCGAGGATCTTGGACAACGACAACGCGGCCACCCCGGTGATCCACGCGGGCGGGAACCAGCCGGCGAACAGGAGTGCGCGGCCGGCGAGCTCCAGGCGGCGCTGCGCGACGACGACCTCGCGAATGTAGTCGGCGTCGGCGGTGCCGAGATCGGCGACGATCCTGGTGCGGATCGCGTCCAGTTCCCGGCCGAACTCGTCCATCCGATCGGGGCTGAGTTGCGGTACGGACATCGTCATGTGCGGGTCTCCTCGACTCGGCGTTCGGTTACGACGCCGCCTGCGGAGACGAAGCTGAACACCCGCGCCACCTGCGGTGACACGGATCTGGCAGCACGCACGGCCACCGTGCGCGTAAAGGCGGAAAGGGTTCGGACCGTGTGCCGCCGGCCCGTGATCGTCAGCGGACGCGCGAATCCTCGACCTGCTCGTCGCCGTCCTCCTCGGCGAAGTGGACGCCGTCGACGTTGATGTTCACCTCGACGACGGTCAGGCCGGTGATCGACTCCACCGCGCCGATCACATCGCGCCGTACCGCCCTGCTCACGTCGACGATCGAGCTGCCGTAGTCGACCACCAGCCGCAGGTCGACCGCGACCTGCTTCTCCCCGACATCGACCGAAACGCCACCGCCCGCGCTGGACGAGTCGCCCGAGATGCGGTCCCGGATGGCACCGACCGTGCGTGTGCCACCGCCGCCGAGCCCGAACACCCCGGGCACGTCGCGGGCGGCGATGCCGGCCACCTTGCGCACGACGGTGTCGGCGATGGTGAGGCCACCACGGCCGTCGTCTCCCCGTCCGGTGGATGTTCCGGAACCGTCGTGCTCGATCGTCGGACCAGTCACGTTCCTCGCCTCATTCCTGTCCGGGCCGGATTCACCGAATGTGCGGCCGCGTGCGTCGCCGGCGCGCGGATGTGCGCACGGCTTCTCACCCGACCGTACGGGCCCACCGGCCCCCTGCGCAGGACGGCGACGTCCTCCACCACGGTGACGCGGTACGGGACACCCGCGGGCGACCGCGCGGCAGACGGCCCGCCGGCGTGGGATCGTGATCACGGCGCTCGCCACCGGAGACGCCGCCGGAACGGGACGGGCGGTGCCCTCCCCCGGTGGCCCCAAGGAAGGACCTCGCATGGCAGACAAGGACCGATCCGGCCGCGGTGAGGTACCGGACGACCCGCGCCAGGACCCGCGGCGGACCCTGGACGCGCTGGAGGAGAAGGTCTTCGGCGAGACGGAGGACCAGCGGCGCACGGAAAAGGAGTCCGGGGCCGCGTTCGAGCAGGACATCGATCCGCAGGACACGACGGCGGACAAGGGCGGGCACACCGCACCGGAGCCGCCCGCCTGAGACCGTGCCGGTCCGCTTCCGATCGGTGCCCCTGTCGGCACGACCGTAATCTGGCCCGATGACCGTGATGGTGGTCGGCGCGGGTATCGCCGGAGTGGCCTGCGCCCGGGAACTCACCGCCGCCGGGGTGGCAGTCCGGATCGTCGATCGCGGACATGCGATCGGTGGCCGGATGGCGACCAAGCACCTCGGCTCGCCCCGGCGGGCCGTCGACATCGGTGCCGCCTACTTCACCGTGCGCGACCCGGGGTTCGCCGCGATCGCCGCCCACTGGCAGGCGGAGGGCCTGGCGCGGCCGTGGACCGACACCCTGCAGGCCGTGGACGACGGGGTCTGGCGGGACACCACCGGACCGGCCAGGTGGGGGGCACCCGGCGGCCTGCGCGGCCTTGTCGGCGCCCTCGCCCAGGACCTGCCCGTCGAACTGGGGTACACGGTGCGTTCCGTCGGGCCGGGCCCGGTCGTCGACGGCGAACGCTTCGACGCCGTGGTGCTGGCGATGCCCGACCCGCAGGCCGCCCGCCTCGTCGACGCCGCAAGCCCGGCCACGGCGGAGACGGCCCGTCCATGGGATCCGGTCCTCGCGGTGACCGCGGGATTCGGTTCCCGGCACTGGGATCGTCTGCGCACGGCGGCGTTCGTCAACGACCACCCGGATGTGGCGCTGATCGCCGACGACGGCGCACGGCGCGGTGACCTGGCCCCGGTCCTGGTCACGCACTCCACGGCCGAGCTGGCCGAGCGGTACGACGCGGAGCCGGAAGCGGCGGTACGGCCGGTACTGGACGCGGTGGGCGGGCTTCTCGGGTTCGACGGCGCGGACGCGCTGTGGACGCACGTGCACCGCTGGCGGTACGCGCGCCCCCGGCACAGCAGGGACACACCGTTCCACCGCGGCGAGGACGGGATCTGCCTCGCCGGGGACGGCTGGGGCAGCCCGAAGGTGGAGACGGCGTGGCGTTCGGGGGCCGCGCTCGGCCGCGATCTCCTCGGGCTGGGCCCGGCGGGGTGATCCGCGGGACGGCGGCCCGCCGTCCTGGCCCGTACCGTCGGCCGGGGACACGCTCCGGCGTACACACGCGGCGCCCGCCGGACACCCGGCGAGCCCCAGTGGAGAGGGACACGAATGCGCATTCTGGTGGCGGGGGCGTCCGGCTTCATCGGCGGGCGGCTGTGCCCCGCGCTGGTGGCCGCGGGCCACGAGGTCCACGCGATGACACGGCACCCGGACTCCTACCGGGGCGCCGGCGAACCGGTGCACGGCGACGTGCACGATCCCGACACGCTCCGGTCCGCGCTGGACGGCTGCGAGGTGGCGTACTATTTGGTGCATTCCTTGGGAGACAAGGACTTCGAGCAACGGGACGCCGAAGCGGCACGTGCGTTCGCCCGGTCCGCGGCGGACGCGGGCGTCGAGCGGATCGTCTATCTCGGCGGTCTCGGTGACGACGGCGACGAACTGTCCGCGCACCTGCGCAGCCGCCGCCAGGTCGAATCCCTTCTGGGAACGGCAGGGGTCCCGGTCACCACCTTGCGCGCGGGCATCATCGTCGGCCACGGCGGCATCTCCTGGGAGATGACCCGCCAGCTCGTCGAGCACCTGCCCGCCATGATCACCCCGCGCTGGGTCCGTACCCGCACCCAGCCGATCGCGGTCGCCGACGTGGTGCGCTACCTGGTCGGGGTGCTCACGGTCGCGGAGACGAAGGGCCGTGCGTTCGACATCGGCGGGCCGGAGGTCCTGGCGTACGTGGACATGATGCGGCGGGTGGCGGCGATCGAGGGACGAATGCTGCTCGTGGTGCCCGTCCCGTTGCTCTCCCCCGGTCTCTCCGCCCGCTGGCTGTCCCTGGTGACCGATGTGGACACCGCCACCGGGCGCTCGCTGGTCGACTCCATGGGAAACGAGGTGGTGGTCCGCGACGACAGCATCACGCGTCTCGTGCCGCTCGAACCCCTCGGCTACGACGAGGCCGTCCTGGCCGCGCTCGGCGAGCGCGCGGCGCAGAGGCGGCGGCGGTGATCGGCGGGCGCGCCCTGCGTACCCGCCGGCGGCGGGTGGCCGGGGTCGCCGTCGCCGGTGCCGGACTGCTCGGCATCTCCCTGTCGACCGAGCCGGGATCGCCCCGGTTCTACGGCCTCACCCTCGCCGCCGCGGCGACCTGGACGGCGGGCGGCCTGTGGTCGGGCCCGCTGCACCTGGGCCGGACGGAATGGACCGGGCGTCCCCGCAGACCGCTGATCACGCCCGTGCTCACCGGTGCGGCCGCCTTCGGCGCGTTCTACGCGTGCGCACTGGTGGCGCGCCGGATCCCGGTGCTGAACACGGCGATCTGGCGAGTCCTGCAGTACGCCCATCGGGGCACCAATGCGGGGGTGCTGTTCACCACGCTGGCCAACGGGCTCGCCGAGGAGGTGTTCTTCCGGGGCGCGCTCTACGACGCGCTCGGCCCCCGGCATCCGGTCACGGGTTCGGCCGCGATCTACTCGCTCGCCACGATCGCCACCCGCAATCCGGCGCTGGTGCTCGCCTCGGCCGTGATGGGTGTCCTGTTCGGACTGCAGCGGCGCGCGACCGGCGGGATACAGGCACCGATACTGACTCACCTGACGTGGTCGGCACTCATGCTCACCTTCCTGCCTCCGCTGTTCGACGACGCCGCGCCGTCCCGCTGACCGGGCCGGCCCGCGAGAGGGCGCGCCCCGGGGGCAGTGCGCTCGATCACGAGTCCCTCCGACCGAAAAGCACCGGCCAGGGCCTAGACTCCGGGGGCGAAGACGAGTTCGCGGGCGAGGGTCCGCGACCGCACAGGGGAGCGTCGATGTCACCGCACCCACCGGGGCCCGGGGCGACCGGAAGTCCACGCACAGACCAGGCACACGACGATCCCCTGCGGGCGGCCTTCGTCCGGATGCAGCGGCTGCTGGTCGCGTCCGAGGCACTGAGCGAAGCCGAGTCCGTCACCGACATCCGCTCCCTGATCACCGAGCTGGCGACCGGAGAACTCGCTCCCCCGCACGTCGAACTGCTCATCACTCAGGACCGCGGCGTACAGGGCACCATCGAGGACCAGCGCTCGCAGGCCGGGCCGGCCGGCGAGGGCGTAGGTGCGGCACCGGTCCGGGTACGCGGGCAGTGGGCGGACTTCGACCCGGCCTCGCCGCTGCCCCCCGCCCAGGCCGTCCGCGAACGGGCGCTGGTGCACTACCCGGACCGCGCGGACATGGCCATCCGGCTGGCACCCGAAGCGGTCCGCCACTACGACGAGCTGGGTCTGCACGCGGTGGTGTGTGCCCCGGTGATCAGTGGCGAGGAGGTGTTCGGCGTCCTCGAATTCGGCTGGCACGAACCGTACTTCGCCGGATACGAGGAGCGGATGGTGATCACCATGATCGCCTCGTACACGGCCAGGGCGCTCGAGCGCGTCCGCTTCGTACAGCACCGGATCAGCGTGTCGGCCGCGTTGCAGCAGGCGATGCTGACCCGTTTGCCCTCGGTCGAGGGGCTGCGGATGGCCGCCCACTACCGTCCTGCCGGAGCCGAGGATCAGGTCGGTGGCGACTGGTACGACGCGATCCCGTTGCCCGTCCCCACCCTGGCAGGCGGGGCGACGCTGGCCGTCACCGTAGGCGACGTGACCGGTCACGACATCCACGCCGCCGCGATGATGGGGCAGGCGCGGGCGATGCTCAGGCAGGCGGAATGGGATCACCCCGGACGATCCCCTGCCGGGATCCTGTCGGCGCTCGAGCAGGCCTGCGAGGGACTGGGCACCGACCTCACCGGTACGGCCGTGGTCATGCACCTGGCGCCACGCATCGACGGCGGGTGGGCGATGGAGTGGAGCAATGCCGGGCACCCACCGCCGATCCGGCTCGGAGCCGACGGAACGGCGGCCGTTCTCGGCGAGCACGACCTGATGCTGGGCTGCCGTCCGATGTTCGTCGAGAACCGCACCACCGCCCGGGCGATCCTCGCCCCCGGTGACACCGTGCTGCTGTACACCGACGGCCTGGTGGAGCGGCGAGGCGAGGATGTCGAGCAGGGCATCGACGCTCTTCGTGAACTCGCCCGCACGCACGCCGGGGTCCCGGTGCGGGAGCTGGTCGACACCGTCGTGCACGAACTGGCGGGACCGGCGCCGGACGACGATGTCGTGCTGCTGGCCGTTCACGTGCCCTGACCTGCCGCTACGGTTTCGCGCCATTCTGGATTTTGAGTGGTTTGCCGGCCCCTTTTTCGGGGTACCCGGGCTTCGCAGGGCGAGAACGACCCACCGCCCGGACGCGCATCACTCCAGGTGCGGGCCCACGATGGGTTTCGCCCGGAATGGTTCGAGGAGGCAGCGGCGCCAGGCGCTCCGTTCGTCCCCGCGGCCACCCGGACGCGGTTCTGTGCACCACGGGAGACGTTCGTTCCGTTTCCCGCCGGAATCGCCATCACAGCGGCGTATCCGGTTTATCGAGCACAAGTCGCCGTCGATGTCGTCATCGCGGCGAAGATCTGACATGGAGGACAGTCGTGATCGTTCTGGGCGTAATTCTGCTCATCATCGGATTCATCGCCAGTATTCCCGTGCTGTGGTCCATCGGCATCGCCCTCGTGGTGATCGGCGTGGTCCTGGCGGTCCTGGGGCGTCTGGGCACGAAGGTCGGCGGTCGCGCACACTGGTTCTGATCCCGCGCCAAGCGGGAAGGCGGTCACCGGGGCCTCGCGGCACCGTTTCGACGGCGGCCCGCCGCCCCGGTGGCCCCTGCGGGAAAACCACAGCGGACTCTTCCGCGAGTCCGGGGAATCCTCCGCGCCCGCGCACCAGTTCACCATCGCTTCTTCCGCCCGTTCGCGGACGGTGTCCCTCAGGAGGTGCAGCGGCCTTGCCCGTCACCGTCAGGACCCCATCGAACAACGCGTACGACTTCCGCACCGGCACGACGTTCGTGCTCCGCGACGCGGGACATCTCATGATTCTCGACGATTCCGAGGTGGTCGGCGTGTTCGCGCCCGGCCACTGGACGATGGCCGAGCAGTCCGGTACTGCCGAGGAAACCCGGGACTGAGGGCGCGGCCACCACGACGGCACCCCCGGTCGCCCTCGTCACTGTCTGTCCGATATGGACAGACAAACCAACCTGGTGACACCGGCCGTGCCGCACCGCGTTCACCCGCGCCGGAAGCCGGGACTGTCGGTGGCCGGGCATAGCCTCACCGGATGCTGACGACCCTCGCCGTGCAGAACTACCGGTCGCTACGGGATCTGGTCCTGCCGCTGGCCCCGCTGACCCTGGTCACCGGACCGAACGGCAGTAGGAAGTCCAGTCTGTACCGCACCCTGCGGATGCTCGCGGACGCCTCCAGGAACGGCGCCGTGCCCGCGCTCGCCAGGGAAGGCGGCCTGCTGTCCACCCTGTGGGCGGGACCGGAGACCGTGAGCAGGAGCGTCCGCCAAGGCAGGCATCCCGTTCAGGGCACCCGGCGTACGCAACCGGTCGGCCTCCGGCTCGGGTTCTCCGGCGAGGAGTTCGGCTACGCCCTCGACCTGGGCCTGCCGATGCCGGACCCGGACTCGGCGTTCCAGCGTGACCCGGAGTTCAAACGGGAATGCCTGTGGACCGGAACGGTGCTCAGAACCGCGCGCCTGCTGGCGGACCGCTCCGGCAGTACCGCGCGTACCCGCGACGAAAGCGGGGCGTGGTCCGGGGACACGCAGTCCATCAGGACGACCGACAGCATGCTCAGCGAACTCGCGGACCCTCGTCGCTCCCCGGAACTGCTGGTGCTGCGCGACCGGATTCGGTCCTGGCGGTTCTACGACCAGTTCCGGACCGACGCGGGCGCTCCGGCACGCGCGACCCGGGTCGGCACCAGGACGCCGGTGCTGGGCGCCGAGGGCGCCGATCTGGCCGCCGCCCTGCAGACCATACGGGAGAACGGCGACGCCGTGGCGCTCGACGAGGCCATCGACAGCGCGTTTCCCGGTTCCAGAGCCGAGGTGGCAGTACACGACGGCAGGTTCGGCCTCCGCTTCCGGCAGCACGGGCTGCTCAGGCCACTGGACGCCGCGGAACTGTCCGACGGCACGCTGCGCTACCTGTTGTGGGTCGCCGCCCTGCTGACCCCCCGGCCCCCGGAACTGCTGGTGCTGAACGAACCGGAGACCAGCCTGCACCCGGATCTGCTGCCATCGCTCGCCGAGCTGATCGCCGCCGCGTCCACCGGAGCTCAGATCATTCTCGTCTCGCATTCCGTACCGCTGGTCCGCGCGGTGGAGGCCGCGGCCGAACACACGGGGACCCGGACCGGCACGGTCACCCTCGCCAAGGAGTTCGGCGACACCGTCGTCGAGGGCCAGGGCGTTCTCGACCGCCCCGCGTGGCACTGGCCCGCACGCTGAGCGTCCACCCATGCGGCCACGGCATCGTGGGATGTCCATGCGCCGCAATCACTTGCGCCCCGCGGGCCGGTGACGGCGGGGAGTACCGGCACCTGATCATCGGTCGCGGCGCCGGTGCTACCTTCCGCATCGACACCCTGCCAATTGTGGATGACGAGGACAGATGGCACAGAAGATCGAAACACACTGGCTCGACGACCTCGACGGCTCGGACGCCGACGAGACCGTGAGCTTCGAACTGGACGGGATCACCTACGAGATCGACCTGTCCGCCGAGAACGCCGACGAACTCCGCGACGCGCTGGCCCGCTATGTCGAGTACGGCCGCCGGATCGGCGGACGCAAGCGCAAGGCGACCCGGGCGGCGTCCCCCGCGGCAACGCCGGAGCTCACGCAGGCGGAGAGCCGTCAGCTCAACAAGAAGATCCGCGCGTGGGCCATCGACAACGGCTACGAGATCTCCGAGCGCGGCCGCATCCCCGCGGACGTCATCGACGACTACGAGGCGAACAACTGATTCACGCGCATCCGCCGCGCCGGTGGACCGCAGGCCGGTCCACCGGCGTGGGCGCCGCCGCGTGCCCCGCGAACGGCGAGCGGCGGGGGTTCAGCCGTCGGTGTCCGCGGCGAGCAGGTCACGCAGTTCGCGCACGGCCACCCGCACCTGCTCCGCGAACAGGTGCATCTCCCCCGCCACCGCCCGCGGCGTGCTCAGGTGCAGGTTGAACCGCTCCGGCAGCAGCACGTAGGCGACGCCGATGCACTGACTGCTGGTGGAACCGAAACCGAAGTAGCTGATGTTGACCGACGGTGCCGAGCTGGTGCTCAGGTAGTCGTCGCGCATCGTGGTCCACCCCGGCGAGTCGTACAGGGCGAGTGGCCCGGTCACGCCGAGCTCGGCTCCACGCCGCCGCTGGACGAGTTGCAGCTCCCACAGGTGTTGTTCCGGGGCCTGCCCTGCCTGGCACTCCTTCGCCCTGGCGACGTGCTTGTCCGCCGCGGCGCGCAGCGCGGCCCGCCGGGTGGCCGCGTCCGCGGCCGGGTCCTCCATCGCGGCCACGAAGTCCAGCACCTCGGGGGTGACCACGCGCATCGCCTCGGTTCGCCCGTGGTGGAACTGGCGGGTGGCGATGGACTCGTAGGTGGCCCCGGTTTTCCCTTTCGCCCGCCGGTGCGCGAGCTGGTAGGCCATCTGCACGAAGGCGTCCGGTGAGATGCGCAACCGTTTCGCCGCGTCGCCGCCGAAATCGTCGAAGGAGACGATGGTGGTGGCGGTGTCCGCCGCGTAGGCGGCGAACGCCTCATCCGCCTCCCGGACATCGGCCCGCAGAACCTCGTCGAGGACGAACCGGAGCGGAGCGAACCCGGGCACTCCCTGGTCCCGCGCTCCGGACTTGCGGGACTGCTCCCGCGCAGGCTCCTCCAGCATGGCGTCGACGAAGCTCAGGATGGTGGTGCCGTCGAGGCAACAGTGCTCGACGTTGATACCGGCCGTCCCGTCCGCGAAGACCACGAGGGACACCGCCTTGTCGAACCAGCGGTTGCCACTGTCGCCGTGCAGCAGCGCACCGCCCGCGCTCAGGTCGTCGGCGGGGACGAGATCGTCGAGTGCGACGCAGAACAACGCCCGCTCCACCGTGTCGAGCAGTTCCGCGTTCACCGGATCGTGGTCGATCAGGGCCTGCCTGCTGCTCGCCCATTCGGCGCGCGCCTTCGTGGTCAGGTGCCCGACGGAGGTGCCGGGAGCCGCGCCGACGGTTCCCGCCTCGATGATCGCGCACAGTCCGGCCGCGAGGTCATCCAGCGAGTGCGGCGTGCCGTCCGCGCCCAGCACGTCCATCCGGAACATGCCCCCGCGGTAGAACACGACGATGTGCCGTTCGGTGGACGGCCCGGGCCACTGCTCGGTGTAGGGCGTGCGCACGGTGTCCAGTTCGGTGCCCGGGATACGGGTGGCGGAGAACAGGTACTTGTTCTGCTCCATCGACTGTGGGCCGCCGCGGCCGACGACCGGCGGGATCCGCTCCTCGTCCAGCCGCACCTTGTGATGCAGCGCGGCTGCCGTCAGCTCCGCCGCCCGCTCGATCTGCCCGGGCCTCGACGCTCCGGAATCCGCGAACAGGAAGAAGAAGTTCGCGTTGAGGGCGATGCGATCACGACGGCCGAGGTAGCGGTACGGCCAGAAGGTGTCGAGCCAGCTGTGCACGCCGTCCTCGGCGTCGTAGCGCAGCAGCGCGTCCTGCAGGACGTGCGCCGGACTGCCCGGACCCCGGAACCGTTGCACGGCCTCCTCGGTCGCCGCGAGCTGCTCGGCCGTCAGCAGCGGCGCGCACCATTCGAGGAACCGGGCGCAACTATCCTCGACGGTGGGCAACGGCACTCGGGGCAGGCCGTCCTCGTTGCCGAAGGTCCGGGCGGACAGGTCCTGGCTACCGTTCACGCTGATCGTCGACCTCCATGGTGTGGTTTTCGTGCCGCGGCCGGCGGCCCGCCCGCACCGGGTGCGGCGGGCATCGCGGACCGTGCGAAACCCTAATCCAACAACTGATCCACTCGTACCGCCCTGCCCTCGGCGTCGAGGTGGCTCTGCGCGACGCGGCCGAAGAGCTGCCGTGTCCTGGCGACGGTCCCCAGTACGCCGGGACGGCCGCTGTAGGCGAAGATCGCCGAGTGCCGCTGCGCCCGGCCGGTCACCGTGCCCACGCGGTGCAGCGAGTACCGGCCGCGGAACAACTGCAGGTCGCCCGCGCGGGGCGACATCCGCCGGATCAGGTGCCCGCCCCGGCCCGTCAGCACGGCGCGAACATCGTCCAGGTTCTCCGCCGAGGCCGAGCGGATGTTCGGGCAGTACTCGAATACACCACCACCGTCGGGCTCCTGGGTGAGCATGCTGATCGCGAACTCGTTGGTGTCGAAGTGCCAGGGATGCGACCGTCCGGGATTCACGACGTTGAGACAGAGTCCGGCCAGCGGGTCGGCGAGTTCGTGAATCGCCGGCAGGTCCACACAGGTCGCGAGGAAATGCCGGAACAGCGGGCTGCGGTAAAGCCGGTGAATGATGGCGCTTTCCGGGATCGTGTCCCTCGGAACGAATGCGTTGCCACGTTCCATCGAGATCCGGACCGGATGGTCGGCGGGCAGCGTATCGTCCGGCACCGCGTTGTAGACATTCACGGTTTCGACGTCGTAGTACGCCGACGGGGCGATGGCCGCGCATTCGTCCCGGAGTTCCGCGAGAAATTCGGACCGGACGAAGCCGGGCAGCACCGAGCACCCGTGCTCACGCAGTTCCCGGCGGGCACGGGACACGACCGTGTTCCAGCCCGCGCCGCCCGGATCCCGCAACGGGTACCGGGAACTGTCGACCACCTGCTCGATCGACCGGCTTTCCATGGTCGTCATGGGAGTCCTCTCTTCGGGCGCACCATATCCACAATGCCGGCCCGGACAATTCCGCGGGTTACCCGGCCGGGTCGCACCGGAATACGTCTCGAATACCGGGAGCGTACGGGAACCATTCGCCTTGGCCACAATTGCGGACCACCGGCGGAAACACTTTCCGCGATGCGGAAACGGGGCCACTGAGCCGATGGGCCGGTCCGGGACGGCACCGGAACGACTCCGCCAGCGGCTCGATTCCCGTCATGAATCGCACGGTAGCCCATCGCGGCCCGAACCTCTGTTCGAATTCCCGGCCGAGGTCCGCGAACTCGGCTTTCGCCGGAGATGATCACCCGGACGCAGCAGAAGGTGGGCACCGTCCCGGTGGCGCGCGAGGTATGCCGTCACGCGCCACCTGGGCGGTGCTACTCGCCGGACAGATACGGGCTCGTCAGCGCTTCCAGACCGTGCCCCGCGGGATCCCGGAAGTACACGCCGCGCCCACCGTGGCCGGTGTTGAACGTGCCCGGACTGTTCCAGTGCGGATCGGCCGAATGGTCGAGGCCGCTGTCGACGATGCGCCCGTAGATGCCGTCGAACTCCTCCTCCGAGACGAGGAAGGCGTAGTGCTGGGGCTGGATGTCGAAGTCCACGTCGGCGAACTGGACAAGACCGCCCTGGCCTAGTTCGACGGACAGGAAAGGGCCCCAGCCGATCGGCTCCCGCAGAGCGAAAAGGGAGACGAACAACGACGCGGATTCCCGCTTGTCCTTGGCAAAAACGATGGTGTGATTGAGGAGAACTGACACGAGATACCCCTGAGGGTCCGGCGCCTCCATGCCTGACGCTGTCCGTCACCGGCACGCGACGCTGCCGTCATCAGATCATCCGCCGTACGTTCCCGGCAACTCCCCGGCCGAGGCCCCGCGGGCACGAAAGCCGGGGCCGCTCGCGGGAAGCTCGAGCACCGGGGTGAGGATGTAGCGCACTTCACATCCCAGCCCTGCGCCGATCGCGATCGACCGGACGGTCCGCGGACGTCGGGTGAGGTCCGCGCCCCTCCGGAACCGCGGGGCACGGAGGGACGCGGAGCTACAGTGACCATCCACGTCGGCGAGGAACAGGGGCGCGCCATGACGGAATCATCCGGCACGCGGTGCAGACGAGGAGCCTGCCCGGCTCCGGCCGTGGGACGGGGCCTGTGCCGTCACCACTGGGGCCGCTGGTACGAGGGCGACGACCCGCTCGCCATGCCGGACGACCGGACCGCGGCGCCCGCTCCGGCACGCTGGGTACCGCCGAGGCCGTCCTGGCTGCCCGGCGCGGACCGGACGGTGTACTGAACCCGGCTCCGCCGCGTGCACGAACGCGCCGCGGGACGCCACCCGCTCCACGGACTGGGACCGCATTGCCCGGCTCGCCAGGACGGGTTCTGCTGGAACCGTGCCCACTACCGGTCCGGCCAATCGCCGCCCCATCGATCACGCCCGCGCGACCGCCGAGCGGTGTCGCGCCCATCCGCGCCGCCCCGCAGGAGACCGGCCGACCGACGAACCGGGACCACGATCATGCCGCTGACCCCCTCATCCACCGCCGGGCTCATCGCCGGGCACGCCGAAGTCACCTTCGCCCTGCGCGTCACCGTCCGGTCCGAGGACGCCCCGAGGGTCGCCGCCTCGCTGCGGGACACCATCGCCGCGATCGCCGACCGGCCGGGAACCGAGGTGCGCGTCGACGGCGGGGACGCCGTTCCCCCGATTCCGCACCAGCGCAGGCAACCGCCGCTGCGGATCGATCCCGGCGCCCGCCGGGTGATCGACAACGGCCACGAACCCGTCCTCACACGACTGGAGTACGACCTGCTGCTGCACCTGTGCCGCAACCCGCGCCTGGTGCACAGCCGCCGACGGCTGCTGCGGGAGGTGTGGCGACTCGACGAGCCGGGCAATCCCCGCACCGTGGACGTCCACATCCGCAGACTGCGGTCCAAACTCGGTTCGGCCGCCGCCCTCATCACGACCGTGCGCGGGGTCGGCTACCGCCTGGACCGTCCCGAACTGGTCCATATCGACGCCACGGACTGAGCGGCGCCGGGGGCCGCCCGCTCAGCTCGCCCCGGCCACCGGAGTCTCTCCGGCGTGGTCGCCGTCGACCCGAGCGGGACGGCTCTCGGTCCGGTTCTCCGGTTCCGGCAGGTAGAGCACGATCCGCTCCCCGTCCGGCGGGGGCGACGGCGTCTCGCCGATCGCGTCGTCCCCAGCCGCCGGAGTCTTGCTCGCCAGCCGGGTGAGCTGGGCACGTTCTCCGCCGGACAACCGCAGTGCGCGACTCAGGGCGTCCAGGACGAGCGGCGCCGGGTGCGCCGCGCGTTTCTGCTCCAGCCGCTCGTAGTAGTTGGCCGAGATGCCGGCGAGAGCGGCGACCTCCTCCCGGCGCAGTCCCGGAGTCCGCCGGGTCCGCGTACCGGTCGGCAGGCCGACGTCGTCCGGTCGTAGTGCTTCACGGCGTTGCCGCAGGAATCCGGCGAGTTCACGTCTGCTCACCACAACAGCCTGGCACGAGCGGCCGCGAACATCCACGTCCTCATGGAAGGGAATTCTCCGACCATTCCGCCGACTCAGGGGCATTCTTCTCGAAAGGCAGGCGGCCACGGGCGGAATACGCGCCGGGCCGCCATCGCGAGGATGCGCGACCGGGCACGCCGACGGCGGACGAAACCGTTGCGAGACAAGGACGTTCCGACAAAGCGGACCTGACTCCCGGCCGCGACCGCGCTGCGTCCGCGCGCCCGGCGACGTCCTTCGGTCACATTCCATGCGCCGGAGGAAAGGCGATCGGACGGTGAGGAGAATCTGCACGGCCGACGATTTCTGCGTGACACTTCAATAGGTCATCGTCACATATTTTCGCGTGGCCGGAGTGCAAGCCCACCGCCTGCCACTCCACTCGGGTCCACCGGTCGCGATTCGCCGGGGAACGGTCGAGGGCATGCCGGAACGGCAGGTGTCGACATGTCGCGGTGGCAGCCGACGGCGAACGAGGTGGCCGTGGGCGCACCGAACTCAGGTGCCGCAGCAGACCGGTTGCGCCCATTCCGGCTCGTGCCACCAGAACCGCGGGTCGTGGTCGTGCCGCGGGGTGGGGGCCGAGGCAGCGAGCGCCGGCGTGACGCTCGCCCGCGTATCCGGCGCGAACGGAGCCAGCAGTTCGTCCACCGTGTGCAGCACGCCGCCGCGCATCACCCGGGTCACCGCGGCCGCCGCCCGGATGTCGGCGAGCGGATCCCCCGTCACGAACGACAGGTCGGCCAGCGCACCGGGGGCGACGGTACCGATCCTGCCTTCCAGCCCCAGCCAGCGCGCCGGGTTGGCGGTGGCGGTACGCAGCGCCTCGTACGGGGTGAAGCCGTACCGCACCATGGCGCGCAGGTTGGTGTGCAGCGATACGGCGACGTTGTCCAGCGGGGCGTCCGTTCCGGCGATGACGAGGCCACCGCCTCGGTGGATCCGCAGCACCATGTCCACGTTCGCCCTCAGCAGTTCCCGCATCGCCTCCGCCGGTGGCAGCGTGGCGTTCTCGGCTTTCGTGCGGAGCAGGTCGTACTCCCAGGCGGGAAAGAGTGCCCGGGTACGCGGATCGTCGACGAGCGAGCGGTCCTCGCCGTACATCGCGGCCGAGTTGAACAGTGTCGGGGTGATCGACATGCCGGTGCGGGTGAACAGCGTGACCGCGTCGGCGTACGCGCGTCCCAGCCTGCTGACGGTGTGCGAGTAGCCGAGCCGGTTGGTGGCGCCGGTGTGTTCCATCCCGTCCATGCCGAAGTTCTCCGACGGGTACAGGTAGTGCGAGGACAGCGGCATTCCGGCCCGGTGCGCGCGTGCGGCCAGCTCCCGCTGGGCTTCGGCGGGCAGCCGAACGTAGGTCTTGATGAGGTCGTAGCCCAGTTCCTTCGCCCGTTCCAGTTCCGGGCCGAGCTGGTCGAGCGACCGGGTGGTGCGCATGAAGTTGTAGTAGACCCGCGAGCCGTCGATCGCCTCCCCGGTGGCGAAGAACCGGGGGCCGACCCGCCGTCCGGCGTCGAGCGCCTCCCTGGTCTCCACCATCTGGTAGGCGGGATCGCCGGGCGAGCGCGTCGAGGTGATGCCGTAGGCGAGCCACACGCGGCCCTGCCGGTCACCCCACTGCCTGCCCCGCAGATGCCAATGGTTGTGGGACTCGATCAGGCCCGGTATCACGGTCAGCCCCGAAGCGTCCACTGTGGACCTTCCAGGCCGGTGCGGCTCGACGGCCGCGATCCGGTCGCCGTCGACGACGATGTCCACGTCCCGCCGGAGACCGGTCGCCTCGCCGTCCCAGATCGCACCGGCGTGGATGACGGTCTTCTCGGTGACCTTCGCCCGGTGCCAGCGCAGGTCCACCGGCACTGTCCGCGGCCTGCTCCCGTCGATTCCGGTGAGCCGCAACCTGCCGTTGTTCAGGTACAGCAGCCGGTCGGACCCCACCCAGGACGGCGCGTCGGTGACTTCCCTGGTCACCTGCCGGGCCTCGCCGGCGAGGCTGCCCGCGGCGTCGACCTCGGCCACCCACAGGGCGGACTCGACGACGAATGCCAGCATGCGCCCGTTCGGAGACCACACGGGTCCGTCGTCGCCCCTGGTGGCGATGGACCTGCCGGGTATCGCCTCGGCGTAGTGCAGCGAGCCGGAGGCGAGGTCGACCGTCAGGATCTGGCTGGTGCCCTCCCTGAACCGCTTCGAGAACGGCTTCACCGCGGCGAGCGCCAGCACCGAGCCGTCGGGTGACCAGCTCACCCGGCCGGGCATGAACAGTGTCGGGGTCACCTGCCGGACCGAGCCGGACGCGACGTCGAGGATCCAGATCGCTCCGTCCTGGTCGGCGTAGGCGATGCTGTTGCCGTCCGGGGACCAGCGGGGAGTCATCTGCGCGCCGTCGACACCGGTGAGCCGCCGCTCGGCGCCGGTAGTCAGGTCGCGCTGCCACAGGTCGGCGTCGCCCTCACGGTCGGAGGCGTACACGATCGACGCGCCGTCCGGGGAGAAGTCCGGGTCGGTGGCGAAGAACCCGTCGTCGACCAGTTTGCTGGGCTTGCCTCCCGTGATCGGCAGCAGCCACAGGGCGTTCAGGGCGCGGAACGCGATCCGTGAGCCGTCCGGGGCGACCACCGGGCTCGCGATTCCCTGTACCGGCCGGGAGGCTGTCGAGTCGAGATCGCGGGGTTCGCGCCGGTAGTCCCGTCGCGAGACGACCGGGACCTCCGCGCGGAACGGGATGGACGTGGCCGTACCGGTCAGCGAGCGCCTGCGGATCTCCCCGTCGGCGGTGTAGACGAGCTCGTCGGCGGAGAGCCAGGTGGCGGCGAATCCGAAGACGTCCTCGCCGCTGGTGATCGCCCGGTCCCCCACCACGAGTTCCGCGGTGGCACCGGTGACCCGGGTGTAGCTGAGGGTCGCGCCGTCCGGGGCGAACGCCGGGCCGTACACGCTCGCACCCTCGGCCGCGGCTACCAGGTGGGTGATCTCGCCGGTCGCCACCTCGACGGCGTCGATCGCGGAGTCGTCCACGGTGAAGGCGACCCTGCTGCCGTCCGGCGACCAGGCGGGCATCGCCTCCTCGGCGGCCGAGTCGGTGAGCGCGCTGACGGTGCCGGTGGCCAGTTCGCAGCGGAAGATGCCGTAACTGCCGGTGCCGCCACGATCCGAGGCGAAGACGATCTGCGTTCCGTCCGGGGAGAACTTCGGTTCCCGGTGGTCCGAGGTGCCCTCGGTGATCCTGCGCAGACCGCTGCCGTCCTGGTTGATGACCCACAGGTGGAAGTTCCCGTCGCGGTACGACTGGAACACGACGCCGCGGCCGTCCGGGGAGAAGTGCGGCTGGGTCGCGTCCTGCAGGTCGTCGGTGAGCCTGCGGGCGGGGCCGCCGTCGGCGGGCAGTATCCAGATGGCGGTGACGAGGTCGAGCGCGATGGCCCGGCCGTCCGGCGACATCGAGGCGGCGATGTTGGTGCCTTCGGTGAGTGTCGCCCGTTCACCGTGGCCGGCGGGGTCCGCGGCCGCCGCGCGTTCGAGGGCGATGGGGCCGAGCAGTCCGGCGCCGGTCGCGACCGCGGCGACCTGCCCGGTCCGTCGCAGCAGGTCCCGGCGGCTCAGTGGGGCCGGCCGCCGCGGGCCGTGCCCGTCGCTCGCCGGGGTGTCGATCGGATCCATGTCGCCTCCCACCGTGACCTTGACCCAGGCGGGCCACGATCCGCAATGTTCCGGTCTCTGGATGTCACCCTATTAGGTGAGCTAACGAAATGAATTGTAGCCGTTGTCCTACGGAACGTAGAGAGACTTGTGCGGCGGAAGCGCCGGTCACGCTCCGCGCAGGGCCGACGGGGGTGTGCCGGGGCGCGGGGCGGTCGGCCGACGGGCGCCGTCAGGCCAGTGCGGCGATGTCCTCGGCGAGGGCCTCGGTTCCGGGGCAGGCGAGCATCCGGCGCGACATGCTCGCCGCCCGGTGGCGGGGCGCGGGGTCGTCCAGCAGTCGGGCGCAGGCTTCGGCGAGGGAGGTCGCGTCCACCACCGCCGGGTCGAGCCGGGTGCCGAGCCCGAGTTCGGCCACGCGGTCGGCGTTGTCCTGCTGGTCCCCGAACAGTGGCAGGACCGCCATCGGGGTGCCGGCGCGCAGGGCTTCGCGGACACCGCCGAAGCCGCCGTGGGAGAGGAACAGGTCTGCCGAGTGGAGCAGTTGCGGCTGGGGGGCGAAGGAGGTGAGCCGGACGTTGCCTGGCCGGGGGCCGGTCCAGTCCGCGGGGTCGAATCCGGGCCCGAGTGCGACGACTCCGGTGCAGGGCAGTTCGCCGAGTGCGGCGACCAGCAGTTCGAGGAGTTTCGGCGCTTCCGGGATCGCCTGGAGGGCCACGGTACCGAGTCCGGCCAGCACGAGTGGCCGGTCGTCGGGCAGGTTCGCGAACGCGGGGTCGAGCGCGATCGCGCCCGGGCCGGTGTCGTCGAGGCGGTAGGACCGGGCGGAGGGGAGCCGGATGTCGTCGGGGTACCACTGTTGCGGGACCAGCGCGGCAAGGAGTGTCCGGTCCGGTCGGCCAGGGGTGTCGACGGTGTCCAGACCGAGGCCTGCACGCTGGGCGTTGAGGATGTCCCGTACGGCGGGCAGGTTCCGGGCCGAGAACGGTGAGATGTCGAGTACTGCCTGCGGGAGGCCCAGGCGTTCGGCGGCCAGGTAGCCGCCGAACTCGTTGCATTCCCGGACGATGACGTCCGGTTGCCAGCGGGGTGCTGCGTCGAGGAGATCCTCGGCGAAGATACGCGCGAGCGGGCCCGCGTAGGCGCGTACTCCCTCGCCCGGGTCGCTTCGGGCGCGGCTCACCGAGGGTTCGGCCGCCGCGGACCGGTGTCCACCGGCTTCGGTGACGGCGCCGGGCATGCCGGGCAGGTTCGTGTAGGCGGGGTCGGTGAGGAAGCGGGCCAGGTCGATCACGTTCGGCAGCGGCAGGTGCTCGATCCCGGCGCGGCCCAGTTCCCCGGCCATGGCGGGGGCCGTTGCCACCGCGACCTGGTGCCCCGCCCTGCCCAGGGCTCTCGCCGCCGGGATCACCGCGGGGACGAGATGCGAGTAGAGCGGCAGGCAGGTCAGCAGTACGCGCATGGGCTTCTCCACGTTACGGCGGCGGTTCGTTCACGGCCCGCACGGTTGATCGTATCGGTGGGTGGGGTGGCGGCGGTTCCGGCCGTGGGTGTTGCAGTGCACGGTCGTCGCCGCGGGATCCGTCCCGGCTCGACGGCACTCGTTCCGCGCGTTCCGCGGCCGTGGCCGGCTTGGCTCCCGGTCGCGGCGTAACCGGCGCGAGATGCGGACCGTCGGCAGGAGGCTCCGGGCGGACGGTCGCATGGAGTCCTGTCGGCCGCCCCGCGCCGGTGGATCGGCTTCGTGTCGAGTCTCACGGCGTCTGGAATCCACTGTGGACAGTCGGTGGGGCTTCGCCGTTCGGCGCCGCGACTCGCCCTGGGTCCGGGCGGGCATGCTCGGCAGCCGTGTGGCGAACTTTGGCAGTTCTGTTCGATATGGACGTCCGTTGGCGGTTGGTCGGTCACGCTGTACGGACGGTGGCGAGTTCCTGTGCCGTCCAGGTCAGAAGGGTGCGGGTACTTCGTCTGGCGGGTGGAGGGGTTCGGGTCGGCTGGTGTGGACGTTGCCGGTGGGGGTGGTGATGTGCAGGGCGCCGGTGTTGTCGGTGGCGAGGTGCCAGCCGGGGAGGTCTTTGAGGCGGTGGTGTCGTCGGCAGAGCCCGGTCAGGTTCGCGGCGCTGGTACTGCCCCCTCGTGCCCAGTCGTCTGTGTGGTCGATGTCGGATACGTGGGACGGCCGGTGGCAACCCGGCATCCGGCATTCCCGGTCACGTACCTTCACCAACTCCGCCAACGCCGCCGGCGGGCGGTATCGGCTGCGTCCGAGATCGAGCACGGTTCCGGTGACCGGGTCGGTGACGACCCTGCGTAGCACCGAACCCGAGTTGGTGGCGAGGTGGCGGGCCAGCCAGGCCGGTACCGGCCCGTGACCGGACAGCTCGGCGGGATGGTCGTCGACCCCGGCCAGGGTCGTCGCGGCGACGTGCACGAACACCTCCGTACGGGCTTCTGCCGTGCGGTGACCGAGGCAGAGTTCGGCGAACACGTCGGCACGGAGTTGTTCCAGGGTGCGGGTCTCACCACCACCACGCAGGGTCTTCGCGATCCGATCCACGCGTGCGTAGACCGCCGTGGCGGTCTCGGCAGGCAGATCGGCGATCAGGGTGCTCATCGCATCGTCCTGGTGCACCAACTGCACGCTGCGTTCCAGACGCCGTTTCCGCGCCCGCTCAGCATGCCCGTCCGGATCGACG
>NZ_NKYE01000012.1 GCF_002262875.1 Amycolatopsis antarctica
GGTGATAACCAGACGAGCCTTCGACATGCCCGAGCATCCAGCCCACCCAGCCAGTCGCCGATGACCCGCGACTCGTGTCGCCTATGACCTGAGACACCTGTCGCCTATCTCCTGAGCCAGGACACTGTCATCCCGACCGACGGCGGCGGTTCCCCTCGGGGAGCCGCCGCCGTTCTCGTCCGCTGGTACCGGCTCTCCTGCGCGGGCGGTCGCTCCGGTCAGGCGTGCCGGGTCAGGAGAAGTAGCGCAGCCAGACGTAGGGCACGCAGGACGCGATCATCACGGCCGTCACCAGGCTGCCGTACTTGGTGAACTCCCAGAAGCTGATCCGCACGCCCCGGCGGGCGGCGAACCCGATCGCCACGACGTTCGCGCTGGCGGCGATCGCGGTGGTGTTGCCGCCGAGGTCCGCGCCGAGCGCGAGCGACCACCACAGCGCCTCGCCGGTCGCCGGATCGGGCACCGAGGCGACGAGTTCCTCGACGATCGGCAGTACGGTCGCCACGTACGGGATCGTGTCGATCATCCCGCCGACGATGGCGGAGCCGACCAGCAGCACCACGGCGGCCAGGAAGTAGTTGTCGCCGACGAGGTCGATGGCCCAGCGGCCGACATCGTCGATGACGCCGACGCTGACCAGGCCGCCGACCATCACGAACAGGCCCATGAAGAACACCAGCGTGGACCAGTCGACCTCGGCCAGGTACTCCTTCGCCTGCGTTCCGGAGACGAGCACCATCATCCCGGCGCCGAGCAGCCCGACGAAGGCCGGATCGATGCCGAGCGGTCCGTGCAGGATGAACGCGACCATCACACCGCCGGTCACCACCAGGCAGCGCACCAGCAGCTTGCGGTCGTGGATGGTGCCGTTCTCGTCCAGCGCCATCACCTCGGCCATGTGCTCGCGGGCGTCGATGAACGCGCGGCGGAACAGCACCCGGCACAGGCCGATGAAGATCACCAGCAGCACCACGGTGATGGGTGCGAGGTTGATCAGGAAGTCGCCGAAGCTCAGGCCCGCGCGGCTGCCGATCATGATGTTCGGCGGGTCGCCGACGAGCGTGGCCGTGCCGCCGATGTTCGCCGCCATCACCTCGGCGATCAGGAAGGGCACGACCGGCAGCCGCAGGCGGCCGCAGACGGCGAAGGTGACCGGGGCGACGAGCAGCATGACGGTCACGCTGTCCAGGAAGGCACCGACGAAGGCGGTGACCAGTACCAGGATGACCATCAGCCGGAACGGCCTGCCGCGGCTCTTCTTCGCCGCCCAGATGGCCATGTACTCGAAGATCCCGGTGTGCTTGAGCACGCTGACGGTGATCATCATGCCGAGCAGCAGGAAGATCACGTTCCAGTCGACCCCGGTCTCCTCGGCGAAGAACGCGGAGTGCGAGTCGACGATCCCGAGCACCACCAGGACGGCCACACCACCCAGCGCGGCCGCGACCCGGTGGACCCGTTCGGTGGCTATCAGGACGAAGGCGACGACGAAGACGGTGATGGCGGCGGCGGTCATGGCGGTGGGTCTCCTCCTGCGGCGATCGAGGCGAGCAGGACCGCCTCCTGCCTGCCGCCGGGACCGGCGAGCACGAGGAGCAGGTCCCCCGGCGCGATCGGGGTGTCCGGTGCTGGAACGAAGCTGCGGCCGGAACGACGGACCAGGGCGACCGAGACGGCGGGATGCGACACCACCTCCCCGATGGACCTGTCCACCAGCGGCGAACCCTCCGGCACGGCGATCCGGAACAGTTCGACGCCGGCGTCGGCGAGCAGCGGGAGTTCCGTGCGGGCACGCCGCAGCGCCGCGCGCGGGCGCGGTGCGTGCAACACGAACGCGGTCGCCACGAGGAGCGCCAGCAGGGCCGACGCGACGACCAGCACGAGACCACTGGTCATGACGGGGCTTTCGGTGGTGCCGCGACCGGACTCGGCCGCGGACGTCGTGAAACCGGCTGTACCAGGCCGTGTCCGGCGTTGCCGCTCGATCGGATTCGTGATCGGGGCGGTTGCCCGGAGCGGCGGCGGGAAGTCCTCGTACCGGTGTCGTACCGGGCCTTCCGCCGACGTAGCCGGACACCGCCTCCGCGAACACCGCGACCGCGGAACCGCCGGGCAGGACCTAGCCGTTGTGCGGCGGTCCTCGCTGTGGGGAGATCCGCGCGGGCTCTCCCGCGGGGACGCGTACGGCGGCCGAGGAGGGTGGCTGCGCCGCGGGTCCTCGCGGGCAGGGCGCTGCGGCGAAGACGGGCAGCGCGGCGTGCTGCTGGGCGCTGAAGGAGCCGGCGACGCCGTGGTGGATGGCGGTGCCGAGGTACAGCGGTGAGGAACCACGGTGGACGGGGGCGTGCCCGGCTTCACCTGCCCGCCTGGCCGGCGCGGTGTCGGTGCCGGACTCGGCTCCGGTCCAGCGGCCGGCCCGGAAACCTGAGCCGGAGTCGTCGAGGGTGTCCGCGGGGGCCGATTCGAGTGCCTGGCGCTGTGGGGAGGCGATCGAAGGGCCGGCGTCGTAGGCAGGCCAGTAGGCCGCGGAGATTCCGGTGAGGGCGACGACCAGGGTGACCAGCGTCAGCAGGACCCTGCTGTAGCGCACGCGGCCCATGGCCGGTGCTGCGGCTGGCCCGGCACGCATCGGTGCCCCCCTCGTCGCGTTACCAAAGCCAGACGCTAGCGCGATATGGGTGAATTGTCACGAACGCGCGATTCGCCGGGTGTCACCGGAGGGGCAAGGGGACGTCGCCCTCGGGACCACTCCTCAGCGGTCACCCTGCCCCGGGTACTCGGCCAGGAACTGCTCCAGTTCGGAGGCGAGTTCGTCACCGGAGGGAATGCGCTCGCCGACCTCGGCGAGCAGGCTGCCGCGCTCCTCGGCGGACTTGAAGGCGTCGTACTGGCGTTCCAGCGCGTGCACCACCTCGGCGACCTCGTCGGACTCGGCGACCTGACGGGCGATCTCGGCGTCGGCCGTACGCGCGGAATCCCGCAACGCCTCGTCCGGGACGACCAGGCCCGCCGTGCGCGCGACCGATTCCAGCAGGGTCAGTGCCGCCGAGGGGTAGCTCGACTTGCCCAGGTAGTGCGGGACCTGCGCGGCGAAACCCGCCGCGTCCGCACCCGCCTCACCGAGCCGGTACTCCAGCAGCGAGGACGCACTGCCCGGCACCTGGATCCTGCTGTGCATCGGCTCGTGGCCGTCGATCAGTCCGGACCGGGTGGCGTGCGCGGAGACCAGCAGCGGACGGGTGTGCGGGACGCCCATCGGGATGCCATGGAAACCGATGCTCATCCGCACCTCCCAGCGCTCCATCAGCGAGCGCACGGCGGCCACGAACCGCTCCCACTGGGAGTCCGGCTCCGGGCCGGTGAGCAGCAGGAACGGCGTGTGCTCGGCGTCGTGCAGGAGGTACACCACCAGTTCCGGCACCTCGTAGCTCACCCAGCGGTCCGTCTCGAAGCCCATCGCGGGCCTGCGTGCGCGGTAGTCGACGAGCTGGTCGGTGTCGAAGCGCGCGACCACGCGGTGCTCGAAGGTCGCGAGCAGGTGCTCGGTCAGCAGCGAGCCGGCGGCACCGGCGTCCACGAAACCGCTCAGGTGCTCGAGGAGCACCGCACCCGTCACATCGGGAACATCGGAATCCACTTCGTACAGACCCGTCGGATCCTGCACCACACTTACCTCCTGTCGGCAAACGCCGTCCTGCTCGGGTCCAACGTTTCACAGGCCCCTTTCGATTCCCACCCCGCGGTGTTCGGCGGCCCGGGACGCATCGGCCTAGCGTCTCCGGTATGGGAAACGCCTATTCTCCCGACGCCGACGTGGTGATCGCCGGGGCCGGGCTCGCCGGCCTCGCGGCCGCGGTGACCCTGCACGAAGCGGGCCTGCGCGTGCTGGTGCTGGAGGCGGGGCCGGAGCCCGGCGGCCGGGTGCGCACCGACGTGGTGGCCGGCTTCCGCCTCGACCACGGCTTCCAGGTGCTCAATCCGGCCTACCCGGCGGTGCGGGACCTGGTGGACGTCGACGCGCTGCGGCCCGGCCGGTTCTGGCGGGCGCTGCGGATCGTCGACGGGGACCGCTCCCGGCTGCTGGGCAACCCACTGGACAGTGCCCGAGCCCTGCGCGACCTCTGGCCACCCGGCGCGATCCGGGCACGCGACCTGCCCGCGCTCGCGGCTCTGTCCGCGCGGGATCTCGCGGTCGCGGGCGGCACCCTGACCGGGGCCACCGACCGGCCCACGCACGCGGAGCTGCGCCGCCGCGGCCTGTCCGAGGAGATCGTCGACGGGGTGCTGCGGCCCTTCCTCGCGGGCGTGTTCCTGGAGGCCGAGCTGGAGACCTCCGCCCGCTTCTTCCATCTGGTGTGGCGCACCTTCCTGCGCGGCACCCCGGTGCTGCCCGCGGCCGGCATGGGAGCGCTGCCCGCTCAGCTCGCGTCCCGGCTGCCCGCCGGGTCCGTCCGGTGCGACACCCCGGTCCGCGAGGTCACCGCCGGCGCGACGCCGCGCGTGCGCACCGACGACGGGCCGGTGCGTGCCGGGGCCGTCGTGGTGGCCACCGACGGGACGGTCGCGGCACGACTGCTCCCCGGGATCGCCGAACCGGCGTGGAAGCAGGTGACCACCCGGTACTTCGGTACGGGCCAGGCGCCGCTGGACGAGCCGGTGATCGTGGTCGATGCCCGCGGCGGTCCGGTGGTGAACACCTCCGTGCTCAGTGCGGTGGCGCCCTCGTACGCGCCCGCGGACGCGGCCCTGGTCTCGGCGTCGACGCTGGATCCGGACGCGGACGAACGGTCGATCCGCGAGCACCTCGCCGCGCTGTACCGCACCTCGGCCCGGGACTGGGAGCTGCTCGGCACCTATCGCGTACCGCGGGCGCTGCCCGCGATGCCGGCGCCGCACCCGGTACGCAAACCGGTGCGGCACTCCCCCGGCGTCTACGTATGCGGGGACCATCGCGACACCTCGTCGATCCAGGGCGCGCTGGTCTCCGGCCGCCGCGCCGCGAGCGCCGCCATCGCGGGCCTGCACTGAACCGTCCGCGCCGAAATCGTTTGGGGCGCGGGCAAATCCGGGCCATACTCGGCCCATGCGGTTCGACGACTTCGACACCCGCGGCTACCGGACCCTCGACGTGCGAACCGGATACGGGCAGTGGGCGGACACCTACGAGGACACCGTCCAGGACACCATGGACCTGGCCCTGCTCGACCGGCTGACCGAAGCGGACTGGGGTGCGGCGCGCCGTGCCGCCGACCTCGGCTGCGGCACCGGCCGCACCGGGGCCTGGCTGCGCGCGCACGGCGTCGGCGCGATCGACGGGGTGGACCTGACCCCGCAGATGCTCGACGTGGCAAGGAAACGGGGGGCGCACGACCGGCTGTTCGAGGCGGACGTGACGGCGACCGGGCTCGCGGAACGAACCTACGATCTGCTCGCCGCCTCGCTGATCGACGAGCACCTGGACGATCTCGGCGCGCTGTACCGCGAGGCGTGGCGGATCGCGGCCGGCACCGCGACCTTCGTGCTCGTCGCGTTCCACCCGCACTTCATCATGCACACCGGGATGCCGACACATTTCACCGCCGCGGACGGTGAGGACGTGGCGATAACGACGAACGTGCACCTGGTCAGCGAGCACGTGAGCGCGGCGCTGGCGGCCCGATGGCGGCTGGCCGAGCTGCGGGAGCGGGTCGTCGACGACGAGTGGGTGACGGTCAAGCCGAAGTGGGCCGGGTTCCGCGGGCATCCGGTGTCGGTGGCCTACGTGTGGCACAAGGAATCCCGACCGGCTCCGTCAGTCCACTGTGGAGGAACAGTGAGCTGACCACCCTGAGCGGAACCAGTTGTCCCCGCCGTCCCCCGGCGTGCGGGATCGTGGCATGGCGAGCATCGAGCGTTTCGGCGGCGCGGACTCCGGCGTGCCCGCACTGCGCGACCTGTTCGGCGAGGGAAGCCTCGGGCTGGTCACCATCGGCACGGCGCCGCACCGGGTGAGCCCGGAGGTGCTGCTGCCGGAGCCGGCACGTGTGCTCCGGCCCGGCGGGGGCGTGGCCGTGCTCGCCGACAGTCCGCCGGTCTGGCCGCACGACACGGCCTCCGGGTGAGGTGCTGCGGGATCTGGCCGCGTCCCGGTTCGGGGCCACCCCAGCTGCCCTCCCGCGGCACCAGCGAGGCCGATCGGGACCGGTACCGCGCGGGGCTCACCGCGGCCGGGTTCGGTTGCGTGGCCGGGCACCGCTTCGACCACGTCGACGTGCGGACTCTCGACGAGTTCGCCGGGCAGGTACCCGTCCGGTTGCTCTCGGCCCGCAGGCCGGGAACCGGCCTGTGCGCCACCTCACCCGGCACCGGTGACCTATGCCACCGGCAGGCAACCCCATCGGCGGTGGCAAGTTGGGGGTTCAGTCGTCCAGCGCTGGGAAACCCTTGCAGCGTAACGAGAATCCGTGTCGGGTGCGTCACCGCGACGCCGTCCGCGACGGTCGCGTCGACCCCCATTCGTGTGGTTACCGTTCCGTTATCGCCAGGCCGTCCGGCCCACGTGGCCTGCCGGAGGCGAGTCGGGGAACGACATCGACCACAGCAACGCATGGAGGTTCCATCGTGCCCACGTCCACGCGGACCGGCTCCCGCCGGCTGCGCCGCATCGGCTCCGCGACCCTGGTCGGCGCGGCCGGTGCCGGGGCGCTCCTCGGCTTCTCCGGGACGGCCTCCGCGACCGTGCCGACCGAGCAGACCATCGACGGTGCGCAGACACCCGTCACCGCGGGCACCCCGCTGACGTTCACCGGAAGGCTGACCGGCCTCGGCGACTCCCCCGTCGCCGAGCAACAGGTCGACCTCGAGTGGCGTGGCGGCCCGGACCAGCCCTGGGCGGTGTCCAACGCCGGCACCACCGACGCCGACGGGGTGGCTGCCATCCCGGCCACCGTCAGACAGAGCGCCGAGTGGCGGATCAGCTACCACGGCGACCGGGTCAACGATCCGAGTGCGTCACCGATCGTCGGCGTGCAGTCCGAGCAACCGGAACCACCGGCGGGACAGCGGATTGTCGACGCGGCGGCCTCGCAGGCGGGCAAGGCCTACTCCTACGGGGCCTCCGGACCGGACAGCTACGACTGTTCCGGGCTGACCCAGTTCGCGCACCGGGAGGCCGGTGTCGAGCTGCCGCGCACCTCGGGCGAGCAGCGCGCCGCGGTGCCGGAGATCGCCAGGGCCGAGATGGCACCGGGCGACCTGGTCTTCTTCCACGACGGCGGAAGCGTCTACCACACCGGCGTTTTCGCCGGGGACAACAAGATCTGGGCGGCACCGGAGTCCGGTGACGTCGTACGCCTCCAGGAGATCTGGACCGACTCGTACACGGTCGGCCGCGCCTGGTGACGTTTTCGCGGCCCGGTCCGGCAGTACTCCGGGCCGGGCCGCCCCCTCCCGGGAACTCCGTGAGCCGTGTCCTCGTTGTCCGGTTCACAACACCCACCCCAGGAGTGACCCATGGGAACCGCGATCACGCTGATCGTGCTCGTCCTGCTCGTGGTCGGCGGAGCCGTGTACTACGCGAAGGCGCGGGCCGCCGCCAACCAGCGACGGCTCGACGACGCGAAGGCCGACGCCCGCCGCTGGGTGGAGCGCCTCGGCGGCCAGGTACTCAACCTCAGTGGCAACGACACCCCCTCCCAGCAGGCCATGGCCGACGCCGCCGAGCGCTACAACGCGGCGGGCTCGCAGATGGAACAGGCACAAACCGAGGAACAGGCGAAACTGGTGACCGCCACGGCACTGGAGGGCCTCTACTACGTCCGCGCCGCCCGGACCGCGATGGGTATGGATCCCGGACCGGAACTGCCCGCGGACGCCGAGCGTGACCGGGCGGGCGCCGTCACCGAGCACCGCACCGTGGACGTCGAGGGCCGGACCTACGAGGCATCCCCCGAGCCCGGCTCGAACACGCCGCACTACTACCCCGGCGGCCGGGTCGCCGGACGCCCGGTCCCGCAGGGCTGGTACAGCGAGCCGTGGTGGAAGCCTGCCCTCGTGGCTGGCGCGTGGGGTCTCGGCTCCATGTTCCTGTTCGGCGCCATGTTCTCCGGCATGGCGGGTATCCCGGACGCCCAGGCCTGGGAATCCGGCTACGACGCCGGGCAGCAGGACGCCGTCGAGGGCGGCGGCGACGCCGGGGACGGCGGCGGCGACATGGGCGGTGACATGGGCGGCGGCGACATGGGAGACATGGGCGGCGGCATGGACTTCGGCGGCTTCTGACCGGCGGTCAGGACGGCTGGCAGACCGGGCACCAGTAGAGGTTGCGGCCCGCCAGTTCCCGGTGCAGGACGGCCGTGCCGCAACGCAGGCAGGGTTGCCCGGTGCGGCGGTAGACGTACACCTCGCCGCCGTGCCGGTCCTCGCGCGGCGCCCGCCCGGTGACCTCCGGCAGATCCGCGTGGTCGACGGTGTCGATCCGCCCGCTCCGCGCGCCGATCCGCATCAACGCCACCAGGTCGGCCCAGATCTCCTTCCACTGCAACGGATCCAGCCGCCGGCCGGGCAGATCGGGTGCGATTCCGTGCCGGAACAGGATCTCGGCGCGGTACACGTTTCCGACGCCCGCGAGCACCGACTGGTCCATCAGCAACGCGGCCAGGCTGGTCCGGGAACGGCTGATCCGCTCGAAGGCCGCCTCCGGTTTCGCGTCCCGGCGCAGCGGATCCGGGCCGAGCCGGGACCGGATGACGTCCACCTGCTCCGGGCCGAGCAGCTCACACCGGTTCGGCCCGCGCAGGTCCGTCCAATGTGTACTGCCCACCATCCGCATCCGCACCTGGCCGACCGGTTCGGCTGGCGGCAGCGCAGCCTCACCGAAGGTGCCGTAGAGGCCGAGGTGGACGTGCACGATCCCGTGTGGACCGTAGTCGTGGAAGAGATGCTTTCCGTGCGCCTCGGCCGATCGCAGCACCTGTCCGTCCACAGTGGACGCCTCGGCGGCGAAGCGGCCCTGCGGGCTGGAGACGGCGACGGGCCTGCCCGCGTACCGCCGGCGGTGCAGCCGGGCGAGGCGGTGGAGTGTGTGTCCCTCGGGCATCGGCTCAGACCAGCAGGAGTGCGGCGAGCAGGGTGGCCAGGACGTCGAGCACCAGGCAGGCGACGGCGATCAGCAGGCCGCGCAGGGTGGCCGTACCCGCACGCACCAGCGGGCGCGACCGCGCCCCGGCGACCAGGCTGACGAGAATGGACAGCAGGATCACCAACCCGGCGAGCACCACGGCCACCAGAGTGCAACCGAGGAAACCGGTGCCGGCGCAGGAACCGAGTCCGATGCCTGCCCGGCTCTGCAGGCCGACGACCGCGGCGGTACCGAGCGTGGTGAGCAGTACCGCGGTCAGCGGTGTCAGCAGCCACGCGTGGCCGGGCACCTGCCCGGCACCGCCGCCGTCGGTCATGCCGGCAGTGCGGGCGGGGTACCGGTGCGCTCGTAGTCGGTGAGCTGACGTACCCGCCTGCCGTGCCGCTCGTCCGGGGACACCGGGGTGGCCAGGAACGCCTCGACGATCGCGGTGGCCTCCTCCGCCGAGTGCATCCGCGCGCCGAGGCCGATGATCTGCGCGTGGTTGTGCTCGCGGGTCAGCGTCGCCGTCTCGACGCTCCAGGCGAGGCCGGCCCTGGCGCCCTCGACCTTGTTGGCGGCGATCTGCTCGCCGTTGCCGGAGCCGCCGACCACGATGCCGAGGCTGCCCTCGTCGGCGACCACGCGGCGCGCGGTCTCGATGCAGAAGGCGGGGTAGTCGTCGGCGGCGTCGTAGACGGCCGGGCCGATGTCGGTGACCTGGTGGCCCTGGTCGGTGAGGTGGGCGACGAGGAGGTTCTTCAGCTCGAAGCCGGCATGGTCGGATCCCAAGTAGACACGCACGGCGCCGAAGTCTGCCATCCCCTCGGCGCGCCACGGCACGCCGCCCGGCATGCTGGGAACATGCGACTGGACGCGATGGCCGGGATGGACGTGTTCGGCCAGGCAGGACACGACATCCGGATGGAATGGAGTATGGAGGGCATCTCCGCGCTCGCGGCGGACTGCGTGGTGCTGGTGGTGGTCGACGTGCTGGCGTTCTCCACCACCGTCGACCTGGCCCTGCACCGCGGCAGCCGGGTCAGGCCGGTGCGCTGGGACGATCCCGCCGACGTCGCCGCGGCCAAGGCCGAGGGCGCCACCGTCCCGGACGAGCGCGGCTGGAAGCTGCGGCCGAGCACGGTGCACACCACCGCACCCGGCACCTACCTGGCGCTGCCCTCCCCCAACGGGGCGGCCCTGAGCAAGGCCGCCGCCGACACCGGCAGGCATGTGCTGACCGGTTGCCTGCGCAACGCCAGGGCGGTGGCCCGGCTGGCTCGCACGCTCGCCGAGGACGCGCCGATCGGCGTCATCCCGGCGGGTGAGCGCTGGGGCGTCGACCTGGCGGGCACGCACACCGAGGGGCCGCTGCGGCCGTGCGCGGAGGACCACCTCGGGGCCGGTGCGATCGTCGACGCGCTGATCGCGCTCGGCGTGCAGTGGCCGTCGCCGGAAGCCTCCCTGGCGGCGCGGGCGTTCCGGGCCGCGGGCCCGGACGTCGGCGCCGTGGTGGCCGGTTCGTCCTCGGGACAGGAGCTGCGGGCGAAGGGGCTCGGTGCCGATGTGGACCTCGCCATCGCGGTCAACCGCTCCGAGGTGGCACCGTTCCTGGTCCGCGGCGACTTCGTCGACGTCGCGACCCACTGACCCGATACTGACCCGATACTGACCCGACCGAGCCGCCGTCCCGGGAGGAAGCACCGTGCGCGGACAACTCTGGCTGGAACCGGCCGACGGGGTTCTCGTCCGCCGCCACGAGGAACTCGACCTGAACATCGGCCTGGTGCTCGGCGACGGCGGTTGCCTGGTGATCGACACGCGCGGCGACGCCGAGCAGGGTGCCGACCTGGCCGCCGCGGTACGCGAGGTCACCGCGGACCCGTGGACGGTGGTGATCACGCACGCGCACTTCGACCACTGTTTCGGTACCGAGGCCTTCGGTGACTGCGAGGTGTGGGCGCAGCGGGGCGCTCACGCGGTGCTGGCCGCGGAGGGAGCGGCGATCCGTTCCGCCTGGGCGGCGCGTTACCGGCGGGAGGGGCGCACCGACCGCGCCGAGGCGATCCTGGCCAGTGAACCCGTTCTGCCCGGCAAGCTGGTGGACGACCGGGCCGGCCTCACCGTCGGCGGCCGCCGGATCGAACTCGGCTGGTTCGGTCCAGGGCACACCGGCCACGACCTGGTGGTGCACGTGCCCGACGCCGGGGTGGCCTTCGCGGGCGACCTGGTGGAGAACGGGCCCGGCGGCCGCTACACGACGGAGTCGTTCGGGCCGGACTGCTCACTGCGGGAATGGCCGGACGCGCTCACCGGGCTCCTGTCACTGGACGCGCGCGTGATCGTCCCCGGCCACGGTGACCTCGTGGACCCGCCGTTCGTTGCCGCCCAACGCGCATCGCTGACCGCGCTGGCCGGCCTCGACCGGCGGCTGGAGTCCGGTGAGCTCAGTCCCGCCGAGGTCCTCGCCGCCGCGCCGTTCGCCCACGACGTCACCCGATCGGCGATTCCCGCGAGCGGCGGCGCCTGAGCTGGCCGGTGGCGGCCAGCACGACCGCCATACCACCCAGCACGATCCAGCCCGTCCAGCCGAGCAGCCCGGCCTGGAGCGGATCGGGGGTGCGTTCCGCGTCGCCCATCGCCAGCATCAGCGGCGGCATGACGTGGCTGATCACCGTGTGCGCGGTGACCGTCGGCCAGACCGAACCGGTGCGCAGCCGGATCCAGCCGATGAAGACGCCGACGAGTACGCCACCGATCACGGCAGCGGGGACCGCGATCACCATGCCGTAGCCGGGGAACTGGCCGCCGAGCAACACCGTCGGCAGGTGCCACAGCGCCCACAGCACGCCCATCACCAGCAGCGCCCTCGGCGTGCCCAGCGGCAACAGCCGCGGCAGCAGGTAGCCCTGCCAGCCGATCTCCTCGCCGAGGAACAGCGGCAGGAACAGCACCGAGGTCAGCAGGTGCGCGGCGATCCAGCCGAGCGCGGGCAGCAGCGGCGGACCGGTACCCGGCCCCGCCCCGGTCTCCTCGCGCAGCCCGGAGAACCCGTGCAGATCGAACTCGAACACGCCGAACGCGCTCGCCAGCACCGCGGACAGCACGATCAGCGCCGTGGTCAGCACGAACGCCTTCGCGCAGGAGACCAGCGTCTGCCGCAACGTGCCGGGCAGGCGCAGGCCCAGTTCGCCGGGCAGGTCGCGAAGCCGGCGGCCCCCGCGCAGCAGCACCGCGGCCGCCGCCAGCGCGGGGGTCAGCATCATCGCCCAGAGGAACACCTGGACGTCCAGCCCGCCGGTGTCGGCGGCGTCGGTCCGGCGGAAACCGGACAGCCAGATCGGGGTCATCACGACCCAGGCGCCCACGTAGGCGAGGACGGCGAACAGCCGTATCTCGCTCCAGCGAACGGAGCGATACGGGTTGAGCATGACGGACTCCCAGCTACGGCCGATGGAACCAGCTTCCATCGTCGAGACTAGGAATCCGCGGCCTCGCGATCAGCAGCGCTGAACCCCGTTCCCGGGTGTAGTGAGCCCTACCGGGTCACTGCAGCTCGGTCCTCAATCGAACTTGAGGTCACCCGTGCGAGTGCGCTTCAACTCGAAGAAATCCGGATACTGCGCCATCATGCGCGCCCCGTCGAACACCCGGACGGCGTCCTCGCCGCGCGGGATCGAGCTGAGCACCGGGCCGAAGAAGGCGACACCGTCGACGTGCAGGGTCGGCGTGCCGACGTCCTCGCCCACCGGGTCCATGCCCTCGTGGTGGCTGACCCGCAGCGCCTCGTCGTACTCGGTGGAGTTCGCCGCACCGGCGAGTTCCGGTGCGCCGACGGCGTCCAGGGACTCCTTCAGCACCGCTTCGACGTCCTTGTTTCCCTCGTTGTGGTACTTGGTGCCGAACGCGGTGTAGTAGTCGCGGACCTTGTCCTGGCCGTACTTCTGCTCCAGCGCGATCGCGACCCGGACCGGCCCCCACGCCTTGGCCATCAGCTCGCGGTACTCCGGCGGCAGGTCCCGGCCGTCGTTGAGCACCGCCAGGCTCATCACCCGGAACCTCAGGTCGATGTCGCGCTGTTGCTCGACCTCGAGAATCCAGCGCGACGTGATCCACGCGAAGGGGCACGCGGGGTCGAAGTAGAAGTCGACGCGGGTCGGCGTGGCTGCGGTCATCGAGGTTTCTCCCTGAGTCGGACGGATGTGCCCTGTGTCCGGGATCAACAGCGTCGCCGGCCGACTTTGTTCCCCGGCACGCTCGTTCGGCGTCGTCACCCGAGCGGCACTCATGATTGGATGCCAAACGCACGACGCTACGGCGGCCGGGTACTACCGGCCGCCACCCACACGACCCGCTACCGACCACCGAGGTGCCTGTGCCCGCCCCAAACCTGACCCGTGAACAAGCGCAGCAGCGCGCCGAACTGCTGGACGTCGAGTCCTACGACATCGAGCTCGACCTCACCGACGGCAACGGCCGTCCCGGCGAGGCCACGTTCGACTCGCGGACGACGATCCGGTTCACGAGCGCCCGCGCGGACGAGAGTTCCTGGGTCGACGTGGTGGCGGCGAACGTCCGCTCCGCCACGCTGAACGGCACCGCGCTGAACCTCACCGGGTACGTCGAGGACGACGGCCTCCCGCTGCCCGCGCTCGCCGCGTCCAACGAGCTGGTGGTGCACGCCGACTGCCGGTACATGAACACCGGCGAGGGCGTGCACCGGTTCGTCGACCCGGTCGACGAGGGCGTGTACCTCTACACCCAGTTCGAGACCGCAGACGCCAAGCGCATGTTCGCCTGCTTCGACCAGCCTGACCTGAAGTCGGTGTACCGGCTGACGGTGACCGCGCCGAAGGACTGGAAGATCATCTCCAACGCGCTCGTCGAGTCCACCTCGGAGACCGCCGAGGGCGCCGTGCGCACGGTGTTCGCCGAGTCCGAGCGGATCTCCACCTATCTGGTCGCCCTGATCGCCGGGCCGTACGCCGAGTGGCGGGACGAATACGCCGACGAGCACAAGACGATCCCGCTGGGCATCTACTGCCGGGGCTCGCTCGCCGAGTACATGGACGCCGACCGGCTGTTCACCGAGACCAAACAGGGTTTCGGCTTCTACCATCGCAACTTCGGCACCCCGTACCCGTTCTCGAAGTACGACCAGCTCTTCGTGCCGGAGTTCAACGCCGGGGCGATGGAGAACGCCGGCGCGGTCACCTTCCTCGAGGACTACGTGTTCCGCAGCCGGGTGACCCGCTACTCCTACGAGCGGCGCGCCGAGACGCTGCTGCACGAGATGGCGCACATGTGGTTCGGCGACCTGGTCACCATGCGCTGGTGGGACGACCTGTGGCTGAACGAGTCGTTCGCGACCTTCGCCAGCGTGCTGGCCCAGGCCGAGGCGACCGAGTACGAGCACGCCTGGACCAGCTTCGCCAACATCGAGAAGTCCTGGGCGTACCGGCAGGACCAGCTTCCCTCCACGCACCCGATCGCCGCCGACATCGTCGATCTCCAGGCGGTCGAGGTGAACTTCGACGGCATCACCTACGCCAAGGGCGCCAGCGTGCTCAAGCAGCTCGTCGCCTACGTCGGACTGGAGAACTTCCTGTCCGGCCTGAAGCTGTACTTCGACGCGCACGCCTGGGGCAACGCCACGCTCGCCGACCTGCTCGCGGCACTGGAGAAGGCGTCCGGCCGGGACCTGTCCTGGTGGAGCGCGCAGTGGCTGGAGACCACCGGCCTGAACTCCCTGCGTCCGCGCTTCGAGACCGACGACTCCGGCACCATCACCGCGTTCGAGGTGGTGCAGAGCGGCGCCAAGCCCGGTGCCGGTGAGCTGCGCACGCACCGCATCGCGATCGGCTGCTACGAGGACGGCCCGGACGGCAGGCTGGTCCGCACCAACCGGATCGAGCTGGACGTCGACGGGGAACGGACGCCCGTGGCGGAGCTGGTCGGCACGAAGGCCGCCAAGCTCGTACTGGTCAACGAGGACGACCTGACCTACTGCACGATGCGGGTCGACCCGGCGTCGCTGGCGACCCTGATCGACCGGATCGCCGACATCGACGAGCCGCTGCCCCGCACGCTGTGCTGGTCGGCGGCGTGGGAGATGACCCGCGAGGCCGAGCTGAAGGCCCGCGACTTCGTCACGCTGGTGCTGCGCGGCATCCACGGCGAGACCGAGGTCGGCGTCGTGCAGCGGCTGTTGCTGCAGGCCCAGACCGCGCTGAACTCCTACGCCGAACCGGCGTGGGCGGCGCAGCACGGCTGGCCCGCGTTCACCGAGCGGATGCTGGAGCTGGCGACCTCCGCCGAGGCGGGCTCCGACCATCAGCTCTCCTGGGTCAACTCGCTGACCGGTTCGGTGCTGGACGAGCACACCGTCGCCGTCCTCGCGGGCTGGCTCGACGGCTCGGCCCCGCTGCCCGGGCTGACCGTGGACACCGACCTGCGCTGGCGGCTGCTGCACGCGCTGGTCGCGCACGGCAAGGCGGGCGAGGCGGAGATCGACGCCGAGCAGGCCAGGGACGACACGGCCACCGGTCGCAGGCACGCCGAGCGGGCGCGCGCGCTACGTCCGACCGAAGCGGCGAAGACCGACGCCTGGCAGCGCGCCATCCACGACGACGAACTGCCGAACGCCGTGAGCAACGCCCTGATCTCCGGTTTCTCCCACCCGGCGCAGAAGGGCATGCTCGGCGAGTACGTGGAGAAGTACTTCGCGATGGTGGACGAGGTGTGGCAGCGCCGGTCCAGCGAGAGGGCCCAGCCGACGGTGGTCGGCCTGTTCCCCTCGTGGGCGGTCGACAAGGTCGGCATCGACGCGGCGGACACCTGGCTCGCCGGTGGCCACCCCGCCTCGCTGCGCCGGCTGGTGTCCGAGGGCAGGGCCGGGCTGGTTCGCGCCCTCGCGGCACGGGAGTTCGACCAGCAGGCATGACCCGGGTGCGGGGCGGGCCGTTCCGGCGGCCGCCCCGCACACCACGGATACGGCAAAGGGCCCCGCGGCGATGCGCCGCGAGGCCCTTTGTCGCAGGTGGGTACCTCAGCTCGCGGGCTGCGGCCCGACCTGTTCGGTCATCATCCGCAGGCTGCTGACCAGGCCGCCGATCAGGTCGCCCTCCTTGAAGGAGGCCACCATGCTCATCACGGCGAACTTGGCGAGCCGGTCGGGCAGGCGCTGGAACGCGTCCTCGCCGGTGACGATCTCCACGACACGCTCACCGGGCGACACGGCGATGAGCACGGCGTGGCCGGACCGGGAGCCGATGGAGGTGTGCAGCTTCTCCGCACCCGCGCGACTGTCCTCGCCGAGTTCGCCGATGTAGACGGTGAAATCGAGGCCGGTCTCCCGGCTGGACAGCGTCAGCGCCTCGTCCAGGCGGGAGAGCTGCACCGCGTTGAATGGGCCGGATGGAGCAGCGGGCTCGTACATCTTGGCCGCCGAGACGCGCCCGCTCGCCGTAACGACGGCGCCGGTCTCCAGTCGGGACTGCTCGATCGCGGTCGCGCCGCTCTCGTGCGTCAGTTCACCAGCTCCCACGGGCACCTCCTCGGGCTGTCGGGCGGCCGGCCCCGGCCGCGTCCGGAGCGGCCGTGTCGCGGGCTCCGACGCCGTCCGGGTTCGCACTCCACCACAGCGGCGGGTGCTCCCACTCCTGCCCTGGCCGGTACCGCGGGGTACCGGCGAACTTCGACCGCAGTGTGCCCAGGCTGAACGCCCCGTAGATGGCGAGGGGGATCAGCGCGAAGACCAGGATCGTCTCGACGATGTTCACGCGCGCAGCGTATCGGATGGCACCCGGACCGGTCCCCCTCGGCCGGTGTCGCGCGAGACGGCCGTCCGCACGTTCCCGGGCACCTGCACGTGCACTCCGACCTGGACTCCCGGGCGTACCCGGAGTGGCACCGACAGTGTGCCGGGAGCGCGGCGGTGAAGCCCGTTCACCGCTTCGGACCTGCCGTCCGCCGAGTGCCACGCGCGGCATCCCACGTTGGGCCGAAGGGCGGTTCGCGAAAGGTCGCAACTCACCGTGCGTGCGGAGGCACCCAGCGAGTTTGCCTTGTCCGCGTTGACGATCCCTCGTACGTTTTTCACCTGTACGGGCCTTGCGCCGCGTTCTTCCCACCCGGTCGTAACCCACTGCTTTCAGGAGGACACGTCATGTTCGTCGCAACTACCCCCGCACAGGCGAGCCCGCGCATCGTGTCGTCACTCAACGAGATCGCAACCGAGCGTGGCACCCGCGTCACGGCGGGCACTCGTGTCACCCGCGGAACGCGCGTCACCCGCGGAACCCGGGTCACCTGCACCGCGCCAGGCACCCGGGTGACGATGGGCACACGGGTCACCCGGGGCACCAGGGTCACGGCGGGCACTCGAGTCACCATGGGCACCAGGGTCACCCGCGCCTGTGCCGGTACCCGCGTCACCATGGGCACCAGGGTCACCCGCGGAACCCGCGTCACCCCCTGATTCCCACCCCCTGATTCCCACCGGCCGATTCCCCACCCGACCCGGCCGATCACCACGCATCCGGCCGGACGCGGGCCGTGCTCGGACGCCCCGCCGTCTCAGGCGGCGGGGGCACCGAGGTAGGGCTGCCACAACGGGTCCGCCTCGGTGGAATGCGCCAGCAGCCGCCAGTGCGGGCCGTGCGGCGCGCGCGGCACCACACGCAGCCGCCAGCCGAGTTCCGAGAGCAGCCGGTCCGCCTTCCGGTGGTTGCACCGCGCACAGCAGGCGACACAGTTCTGCCAGGTGTGCGGGCCACCCCGGCTGCGCGGCAACACATGGTCGATCGTCTCCGCCCGGCCGCCGCAGTACGCGCAGCGATGCCGGTCCCGGTGCATCAGGCCGGCCCGGGTGAGGGGCACCTTCGCCCGGTAGGGCACCCGCACGTACGAACTGAGCCGGATCACCGACGGCACCGGGACGGACACGGTCGCCGCGTGCAGCGTCAGCCCCGCCGGGTCGCCGTGCACCACCTCCGCCTTGTCCGCCACCAGCAGCACGATCGCTCGCCGCAGCGGCAGCGCCGTGAGCGGTTCGAAGGTGGCGTTGAGCAGGAGCACCTTCCGCCGGCCCCAGGGCGGCGCCGGGCCGACACCGGAATCGCGGGCCTTACGCTGGTTGTGCGACCGTGTCACCCTGCCCCCACGGGAGGGCGGGCCGCTCGGCTGCGGCCCGTTAGAGTGAACCCCGCCCGGATGTGAACCCGGCGAGGACGACGCGCACAGCAGGACCTCCGGCGTCTGCCCAGCCGTTCGGCGGCTCGGGACGCCGAGGGGGATCGGTTGTCGGTCGGGCACTCGACCACCTCCACCGGTGCAGCCATAGTCGACCATAGACCCCACCCGAAACGCACGTGTGTTATGCGATGTGTCAGGTGACGGGCTCGCAACGACTTCGTGAAGCCCGCACGACCGGCGCGCCTGTGCCGGGGAAGGAGCACTCTCCGACGTGAACGCGTTCCTCACCGATCCGCCGGCCTGTGACCAGGGCTCGTCCTGGTGCCGGACGGTTCTCGACGTCACGCACAACGAGTGGCTGGCAGGGTCAGCGGACTGGCTCGTGAAGAAGCCGCTGACGATCCTGCTGATCATGCTGCTGGCCTTCACCGTGCGCCTGCTGCTGCGCAAAATGATCAACCGGGCCACCGCACCGCGGCCAGGCAAGGGCGGTGACAAACTGCCCGCCCTGTTGCGGCCCCTGCGCGACCGCTCCGCCGAGATGCTCGGCCCGGTCGTGATGGAGCGCCGCAGGCAACGGGCGAAGACGATCGGCTCGGTGCTCAGCTCGGTGACCACCTTCCTCGTCTACGGCCTGGCCTTCGTGCTCGTCCTCGGCGAGCTGGGGATCAACCTCGGGCCGATCATCGCGTCCGCGGGCGTGGTCGGGGTGGCGCTCGGTTTCGGTGCGCAGAACCTGGTCCGGGATTTTCTCTCCGGCATCTTCATGATGCTCGAGGACCAGTACGGCGTCGGCGACGTCGTCGACGTGGGCGAGGCCAGCGGCACCGTCGAGGCGGTCGGCCTGCGGATCACCACGCTGCGCGACATCAACGGGACGGTCTGGTACGTGCGCAACGGTGAAGTGCTGCGCGTCGGCAACTCCAGCCAGGGCTTCGCGGTCGCCGTGGTCGACGTGCCCGTGTCCTACACCACCGACGTCGGCAAGGCCACCTCCGTGCTGGGCACGGTGGCGACCGCAGCGGCACAGAGCGACGCGCTGCGCGCCGATGTGCTCGACCCGCCGGAGATCCTCGGTGTGGAGAGCGTGACCTCGGAGGCGATCCAGCTCCGGCTGACGGTGAAGGTGCGCCCTGGACGGCAGTGGGCCGTACAGCGGGCGATGCGCGCGAAGATCATGCCCGCCCTCGAGGAGGCCGGGATCGAGCCGCCGATGGGCCGGTTCCTGCCGTCTCCGCCGCCCGCGGGCTGAGCGGCCCCGCGCGTCACGGGCACCCGGCCGTCACCCCCGCGGCCGCCGATGAGTCAGGATGGACACGTGTCAGACGTGACGAACGACCAGACCGGCACGCAGCCGCGCAGCCTGTACGAGGCGGTCGGCGGCGAACCGACGTTCCGCAGGCTCGTCGGGCGGTTCTATGAGGAGGTGGCCGCCGACCGCGAGGTCCTGCGTCCGCTGTACCCCGAGGAGGATCTCGGTCCCGCGGAGGAACGCTTCCGGCTGTTCCTGATGCAGTACTGGGGTGGCCCGCACACCTACTCCGACGAACGCGGGCACCCGCGGCTGCGGATGCGGCACGCCCCGTTCAGCATCGGGCCGATCGAACGGGACGCCTGGCTGCGTGCGATGCGGATCGCACTCGACGAGACCGGGATCGAGGAGCCGTACCGCGCGCAGTTGTGGGCCTACCTGGAGATGGCGGCGCACAGCATGATGAACAGCTGGGGCTGACGGATCCCCGCCCCCGTTCGCCGGCGTCACCGTACGACCGGTCACAGCGGGAAACGGATCGGCGGAGACCGCCCCGCGCGCCCGGAGCGAGATGGCAGGATGCGGCCCGTGCGCAGAGCAGTCGAGGAGAAGCGCCCCGCCCCGGAAGCCCGGGACTGGTGGCGCGACGCGGTTTTCTACCAGGTCCACCTCCGGTCGTTCGCCGATTCCGACGGCGACGGGATCGGCGACCTGGAGGGACTCCGGTCCAGGCTCGGCTATCTGGAACTACTCGGCGTGGACGCCGTGTGGCTGACCCCGTTCTACCGCTCCCCCATGGCGGACAACGGTTACGACGTCACCGATCCTCGTTCGGTCGATCCGGTGTTCGGCGATCTGGATGCCTTCGACGCCGTACTCGCGGACGCGCAGGAGACCGGAATCCGGGTCATCGTCGACGTGGTGCCGAACCACAGCGGTGACCTGCACCCGTGGTTCGGCGAGGCGCTCGCCGAGGGCCGCGGCGGGGCGGCACGGGAACGGTACGTCTTCCGGGACGGCCGTGGACCGGACGGCGCGCGACCGCCGAACGACTGGCAGGGCGAGTTCGGCGGCCCCGCCTGGACCCGGGTGCCGGACGGCCAGTGGTACCTGCACCTGTTCTCCCCGCGGCAACCGGACCTGAACTGGGACAACGCGGAGGTGCAGGCCGACTTCGAGCTGACGCTGCGGTTCTGGCTGGACCGCGGGGTGGACGGGGTCCGGGTCGGCACCGCGCACGGCCTGGCGAAACCGGCCGGCCTGCCCGACGCCACGGACGGCACGGACCCCCGGTTCGACGAGGACGGTGTACACGAGATCCACCGGCGGATCCGCAAGGTGCTCGACGGCTACCCGCGAACGGTGGCCGTCGGCGAGATCCATGTTCCCGACGGCGCGCGCTTCGCCCGGTACCTGCGCCCCGACGAACTGCACCTGGGCGTCGATTCCGGCCTGATACGCACCGAGTTCGACGCCGACGCGCTGCAGGCGGCGGTGGACGAGTCACTCGCCACCGTGGCCGAGGTCGGCGCCCCGGCCACCTGGACGCTCGGCGACCACGACACCGGCAGACAGGTCTCCCGGCACGGCGGCGGTGACCGCGGACGGGCACGGGCCAGGGCGATGGCGCTGGTGGAGCTGGCGCTGCCGGGCGCGGTGTTCCTCTACAACGGCGAGGAACTCGGGCTGGACGACGTGGAACTGCCCACGGAATCGCTGACCGATCCGCGCGTCCGGCTTTCCGGCGGAACGGACCGGGGACGGGACGGCGTGCGCGTACCGATCCCCTGGGAGGGAACGGATCCACCGTTCTCGTTCTCCACGGGAGAGACATCCTGGCTGCCGATTCCGGGGCGCTGGGCGGCGCTGACCGTGGAGGCGCAACTGGAGGACACGGCGTCCACGCTGTCGTTGTACCGGCAGGCGCTGGAACTGCGGCAGAGTCATCCGGCGTTCACCGGCGATCACGTCGAGTGGTTCGGCGCTCCGGCGGGTTGCTTCGCGTTGCGCAGGCACTCCGGCGACGAGGACGAGGACGGTGCGCTCATCTGTGCGCTGAACACCTCCGCGGCACCGATCAGCCTGCCACCCGGCGAGGTGCTGCTGACGAGCGCGCCGATGGTGGACGGCCGACTGCCTCCGGACGCCGCCGCCTGGCTGGTCTGAACCGGGTCCGCCCGGGACCCGGCCACCGGTGCCACCCGGTGCCCGGCGGGTCCGGGCCGGACGGCGAACCCGGTTCACGGAACGGGGCGGTGACGGCGAGTTCGCCGTCACCGCCCCGTTCCGTGAACTACGTCAGGAGTGCTTCTTCTTGTAGACCGGCTGGGTCTGCGGGTTGAACTCGTCGAACTCGACCTTCTTGGCCGCGTCCGTGCGCGGGTCCTGCAGGTCGACGACGTCGAGTCCCTTCTGGATGTCGGACGAGTAGATGTGCCCGTTGTAGTAGTACGAGGACCAGGAGCCGCCGGTGATCTGCTCGGTGTCGGACACCGGGCCGCGCTCGAAGAACCCGATCTCGTGCGGGTTGGCCGAGTCGGTGAAGTCCCACACCGACATTCCGCCCTGGTACCAGGCCTGGACCATGATGTCCTTGCCCGGCACCGGGATCAGCGATCCGTTGTGCGCCACGCAGTTCTCCGTGTCGCTCTGGTGCCGCGAGATCTTGAAGTAGCTCTTGAACTCGAGCTTCGGCTCCTTCTTCTTGCCGACGATGTCGTAGATGCCGTCGGCGCCACGGTTCGCGCCCACCTTCTCGTTGCAGGTGGCCAGGCCGCCGCCACCGAGCTCGTCGGTGAAGATCACCTTCGTGCCCGCGTTGTTGAACGTGGCGGAGTGCCAGAACGCGAAGTTCTCGTTGTCCTGGACCCGTTCGACCACCTTCGGCTCCAGCGGCTTCTTGATGTCGATCAGCACGCCGTCACCCATGCAGGCACCGGCCATCAGATCCTTCTCCGGGAACGCCGTGAGGTCGTGGCAACCGGTGGTGGCCGAGCGGTTCGGCAGGTCGGGCACCGGGTTCGGCCCGCCCGCGTTGCCGCCGTCGGGGAAGAGCACCGGGGTGGCGACGAGCGCGGCCTTCTCCGGATTCTTCACCGGGACCTCGACGATGGAGACCTTGTCGTGCGGCGGCTGGCAGTTCGGCAGGTCCGCGGCAGGCGAGTACGAGGAGATGTACAGCAGCACCGACTTCTTGTTCTTGTTCGGCACCAGCGTGTGGGTGTGCGAACCGCAGTCGGTCTCGACCGCCGAGACGTAGCGCGGATTCGTCAGGTCGCTGATGTCGAAGACCTTGATGCCCTCCCAGGACGCCGGGTCGGACGCGGGCTGGGACACGCTGGAGCAGGAGTCGTCGCTGCGCGAGGAGTCGGTGGAGAGGAACAGCAGGTCGCCCGAGACGGACACGTCGTTCTGCGAACCCGGGCAGAGGACCTGGCTGACGATGGACGGCTTCGCCGGGTTGGCGATGTCGTAGATGACGAAGCCGTCGTAGTTGCCCACGATGGCGTGGTTGTCCTTGAACGCGATGTCGGTGCCGATCGCGTTCTCGGTGTTGAACGGCGCCTGCTTCGGCACGTTCGCCAGGTGCTTCATGTTGGGACTGGACACGACCTCGTCCACGCCGGGCACGCTGGACTGCGCACCCGCGACCGGCGCTCCCGCCACGCCGGTGAGCGCGAGCGCGGCGGAGGCGACGATCGCCCCGAGTACACGGGATCTGTGACGGCTACGTCGACTGCTCTTCACTGCCGGGCTCCTCTCGACACACGTTGTGACCGGAGATTATTCCTTAGTTTGGCTAACGTCCATACCGTCGAAGGTGGGTCTATCCATCTGTCCCGCCATGTGGTTACCGGTTGGCAACGCCATCACCCCGTCGTTTGACTTCGGCACTGACCAGGTTGTTCGCTGTGGGCATGCGGATGCGTGTGGTTGCTGTGCTCCTCGCGGCCGGTACGGCGGCGGCCGTTCTCGGCGGCTGCTCGGACGAGCCGACGGGAACGGAACAGAACGCCTCGGTGATCGTTCCGGGCAAACCGGGCGAGCAGGCCTCGGTCATACCGCCCGAGGACGCGGGCGACCACCAGCAGGAGCCCGCGCTCAACGACGCCGACGTCACGTACGTGACCCGGATGATCCCGCACCACCAGCAGGCCGTCGTGCTCACCGCGCTGGTCCCCGAACGGGCGGCGGACGCACGGGTCAAGGCGATCGCCGAACGCATCTCGGTCGCGCAGGACGCCGAGGTGACCATGATGAACGTCTGGCTCACCGATCGTGGCAAGGCACCCGTCGGGGCCTACGGGCAGCGCGGCGGGCACCCGCACGCCGGCGACCCGGCGCTGATGCCGGGAATGGCCACGCAGGAACGGATCGACGCGCTCACCGCCGCTCGCGGCGCGGATTTCGACCGGCAGTTCCTGGACGTGATGATCGCCCACCACGAGGGCGCGCTGGCGATGGCGGGCGAGGTGCTGGCCGACGGAGTCGACGTCCGTGCGCAGGAGATGGCCCAGGACGTGGTGACCGGGCAGACCGCCGAAATCGGTCGCATGCAGGATATCCGCGACGCCTGAACACCATTCTTGTGCGATTCTCGAGTTAACTGTTAAGCCCTCGATACCCATTCTCCGGAAACCACTCCCGCCATAACCTCGGTACACATTTTCCGTTCCAGGAAACAGGAGACCGAGCGATGACGAGACACAACCGGACACTGCGCGCCGTACTGCTCACCGCGATGCTTCCACTGACGCTCACCGGCATCCCGGACGCCACCGCCGAAACCGAGGTCTCGTCCGCCGCGGCGGCGCTGGCGACCGGCCTTGGGATCACCCCGGCACAGGCCCGCGACCGTCTCGCCGCCCAGGAGGCGGCCGCCGGGGTGTCCTCCGCCCTGCGGACGGACCCCACCGACGGATTCGCCGGGCAGTGGTTCGACCGCGCCTCGGGCAGGCTCGCCGTGGCGGTCACCACCTCCGCCGCCGCGGACCGGGCCCGCGCGGCCGGCGCGGTGCCCCACTCGGTGGCACGGGATCAGGCGGAACTGGACCGGCTCACGGCGGCCGTCGCCGGGCTCGCGGGCGGCGGCGTACCGGGCATCTCCGGCTGGGGCGTCGACCCGGTGGCCAACGAGGTCGTCGTCCGGCACGTACGTGGTGCTTCGACGGCGGGCACCCGCTCGTTCCTCGACGCGCTCGCCGAACTCGGCCCGGGAGTACAGGTCCGTGACACCGCGTCCGCACCGGCCCCGCAGGCGGGCGAGGTACGGCCGGGCGACCCGTGGTGGCCGGGCGGCGAGTCGAACTGCTCGGTGGGATTCGCGGCCACCGATTCGAACGGTGGCAAGCATTTCGTCACCGCCGGGCACTGCACCGACAACGCCGACCAGCCCGCCTACGGCGACAGCGGCGGGCAGGACCGCATCGGCACGTCCAACGTCGGCGGGACGCACAGCGTGAACGCCCGCGAAGGCGACATGGGTGCGGTCGCGGTGACCGGAACGGACTGGGAACTCTCGGCGGAGGTGAACACCTGGGGAGAGGAGCCGGTGACCGTGGCGGGCTCCGCCGAACCGATGGTCGGCCAGGCGGTGTGTCATTCCGGCAACACCTCGAAGTGGCAGTGCGGCGAGGTCACGGCGGTGGACCAGACCGTGGACTACGGCGGTGTGATCGTCGAGGGCCTGGCCACCACCACGGCGTGCTCGATGGGCGGCGACTCGGGCGGCGCCTGGCTGGCCGGCGATCTCGCCGTCGGCCTGCACTCCGGCGGCCAGGCGTCCTGCTCCCCCGGCGGCGCCGAGGACCAGTCGATCCTGCAGCCCGTCGAGGAGGCAGTACAGAAGTGGTCGCTGACCCTGTACACGGGTGACGATGGCCTGAGCGCGGCCGGGCGCTGAGTACCGCGACCGCTATGGCGCACCGTGCGGCGAACCGCCTCGCCGCACGGTGCGACCTCACCGGGAGGCGCTGATGATCGTCGACGAACGGCCCGCACCGGACCGGGACATCCACCGGGCGCTGGCCGGTTACCGGGCCGGTTTCGGCTGGCGGCCCCGGATCCGCGCGGGGGCACTGGAACTGCCGCTGGGCGGCGGGCTCGCCGCGCTGACCGTGCCCGCGGGCTGGGCGGGCGAGGTGGCGCACCGGCTGCGGATGCACGACTGCTCCGGCCCGGTGCTGGCGGCGGCGGGAACGCCCCGGCGCTGGGCCTTCCTCGCCGCCCTCGACGACCTCGCACCGGAGCACGTGCCCTACGGGGTCCGCGTGCTCGCCGCACCCCAGTCGCTGGTGCTGCCGCCCACGATGACCGGTGACGGGCCGGTGCGCTGGGTGGTGCCGCCGGATCCGGGACGCCGCGCGCTGCCCTCGTTCGCGGCCGTGCTGCACGCCATCCGGGCGGTCGTGCCGCTCAGCGGCTGGTGACCCCCGGCGCGGTAGCGCCGTCCCATTCCCAGCGGAATCCGTAGACGCCGGGGCCGAATCCGAGCGCGACGGAATGGACCGAACCATTCTCCGCGACCGGTACGTTCACGGTCTTCTCCGACTCCGAATCGCGGCGGGAATACGATTCGCAGTGAGCGGGAGGGCGAACTCCGTCGAATACCACCTCCAGTACGTATTCGCGCACCGGCAGGCGGAACTTGCGTTCGTATCCGGTGGCGAGCGGAAACGGAGCGATATTGGCGAGTTCGTGTTCGGTGATCACCGTGTCCCCCGCGCGCAGCGGCCGGGGGAAGAGGAGTTCGGCGACCAGCAGGCCGTCCTCCGGGCGGGCGACGACCCGGCCGAGACGGCAGTTGTGCAGCGCCCGGACGACCGGAACCGGTCGGTCGTGCTCATCGATGTGCATGATGACGACCCAGCGGTCCGGCCCGTCCGCCTCGGCCCGCAGCACCTGACGGGAGACGAAGGACCGCTCCGCGCGTCCGGCACCCACGATCACCCGATCGTGCTGGCTGAGCCGGGTGAGCCGTTCGTCCCAGCGGGTGTCGACGCCGCTGACCGCGTCCGCGACCCGGTCCGCTTGCGGCCAGTGCGCACACAACTCCACCGCCCCGGCCGGGCCCGAGGCCCAGCGCCCGCGCCGCCGCGGAGGAGGCAGCAGCGCGGCGAGCGCACCGGCGGGCACCCCGAGCAGCGTCTCCAGCCGGGCGAGCGTGGCCAGCGAGGATCGCCGTTCCGGTCTGCTGCGTCCGCTCTGCCAGTAGCTCAGGGTGGCGGGGCTGACCGCGGCCCCGTCCTTCGCCAGCCGTTCACGGATGCGGTCCAAGCCGAGGCCGCGTTCCCGAATGGCCACGCGCAGTGCCTCGGCGAAGGGTCCGGTCTCCAGCAGCCGGTTCAGTTCGGCGGCGCCGGTGTCCCGCTCGCACCCGTCCATCCGCACCTCCTGGCGGTGGAGGACCAGCCCACCGGATCCGGCGACGATATCCCGGGACCGGTGGCCGCGGAAGCGATCGGACAGCGAAGATCGGCGGGAGTTAACTGTGAACGCCCTCCGGCGGAACGCTCGGGCGGAGCGTTCAGGCGCTGCCGCCACCGCCCGCGTCGAGCCCGGCGTCGTATCCCTGGTCGTAGCCGTCCTCGTACTGCTCGTCCAGCGCGGCGGACGCCACCCAACCGGCGACCGCGGCGCCCTGTACGTACGGGGCGGCACGCCGCACCGCCCTGGCGAAGGAGTGCGGCCCGCGCCCGCCGGCGGGCCCGTCCGACTCGTCCGCTCCGGCGTCCGCGGGCCGGTCCCGCCGCCACGGTGTCTCCTCCGGTCGCACGTCGGCGAGGAAGTCCGCGGTCGGGTCGGACGCCTGCGCGCCCTCGTGTGCACGATCCGGCCGCTCACCGGTGGGACGTCCGTGTTCGCTCATGGGGCCAGCATGACACCGCGGCGGGCGGTGTTCCATCGTTCCGGCCGAGAACGGCGGCGGTGGCACACCGGCTACATCAGCAACGGCAACAGCGCGTGCCTGCGGCGCACGACGGCGCCGTAGCGCGCGTCCATCCGCATCCACGAGTCCGTCGCGGTCACCCGCACCACATCCCCGGTCATCGACGAGTCCAGGAAACCCATGCCGGACAGGGCGAACAGGCACCGCATGGGCACCTTCACCTCGATGTCCTCACCGGACACGGTGAGCACAGTCTGGTCCATCAGCGAGGCGGGTGGAGTGCCCTGGGGGCCCACGTTCTCCCTGGCGACGGTCACCCCGCGATCGGCGAGATCGGACACCACCCCCGCGGGCAGCGCCTCGACCGTGCGCCAGCGGGCCGCGGCGGGCAGCTCCGACTGCCACAGCAGGTCCCGGGCCGGGCCGGCATCCATCGTCTCGCCACCGGCGACGGTGATCGCCGCCAGCAGCTCGTTTCCGGACACAGTCGCGTCCCGGGGCGTCACCACACCGTGCACCGCGCGGGTGACGAGCACGTCGAACGGGGTGGTGCCCCATGCCTCGACGACCTCGTCCCCGCGCATCCGCAGGCGCACGGCGGCCATGCCGTCGAGGCGGACCACCCTGGCGACGAACGCGCCGAGGGTCTCCCGGTCCGCCACGTCGGGAATGTGCAGTTCAACCATCGACGGGCACCTTTCCCGCTGCGAGCCGTTCGACCAGGAAATCGCGTTCCGCCCCGGACAGCCTGCGCGGCCGCTGCCGGGCGACGTCGAAGGGCGCCAGCACCGTCTCCGCCGTCGCCGCGACCTCGTCCTCCGCCGACGGCCCCGCGTGCACCTCGTAGGCGAGGGTGAACGTCGCGTTGCGCACCTGCGGCAGGGACATCCGCACGCGCAGGTCCTGACCCGCCACCGTGATCTGACGCCGGTAGCGCACGTCGAGGCGCACCACCACGAGGCCCTTCGCGAAGTCGCCGAGGCCCGCGCCCGCCGACTCCTCGAACAGCAGCGGTACCCGCGCCTCCTCCAGCAGCGTGACCAGGTTGGCGTGGTTCACGTGCCCGAAGACGTCCATGTCGGACCAGCGGGGACGGACGTGCCTGACGTAGGAGTCCACCGGGCTATCGGACCGTGCTGCGGATCTGGCGGGCGGCGACGGACAGGGTCGCCAGGTCGAGCTTGCCGATCCGGCTGATCTCGTCCAGGGCCGCCCGTGCCCGCGCCAGGCGGGACGAGTTGGTGTGCTCCCAGAGCGCGATCTTGTCGTCCACTTCGTCGCCGGGGTCGCTGTGCCGCAGCGCGTCCAGGCTGATCGCCCGCAGCGAGGAGTAGATGTCGTCGCGCAGGGCGAGACGGGCCAGTGCGTGCCACCGGTTGCCGCGTTCCAGTCCGCTGATGGAGGTCAGCATCTGGTCGACGTTGAGGTGGTCGGACATCGCGAAGTACAGCTCGGCGGTCTCGATCGGACTGCGTTCCGCCGACAGTGCGGCGTCCTGCTCGGCCAGTTCCGCCACCTCGGTCACGTCGAGCAGACCGTAGGTGTGCAGCAACACCGAGATCTTGCCCGCCAGCGTCTCCGGCACGCCCTCGGAGACCAGTTCGGACACGTGTCGCTGCACCGACTCCGCCTCCCGGCCGCGCAGCACGTCGCCCATCACCGGGATGAGCTCGGCGACCGTCTCGCCGAAGCGGTTGATCTCCGCCCCGACCGCGAGCGGCTGCGGGCGGTTGGTGAGGAACCAGCGCGCCGCCCGGTCGAGCAGGCGGCGCGTCTCCAGCATCATCCGGTCGGCGATCTCGGTGGAGACGACGTTGTCCAGCGCGTCGATCTCGGCCCAGATCGAGGGCAGGTCGTACACCCCGGTGACGACCGCGTAGGCCCGTACTGCGTCCGTCGCGGTCGCGTTCATCTCCTCGGCGAGGCGGAAGGCGTAGGAGATGCCCGCACCGTCGACGACCTCGTTGACCACGAGTGTGGTGATGATCTGGCGGGCGAGCGGGTGTTCGCCGATCCGGTCGCCGAACCGCTCCTGCAGCGGCTTCGGGAAGTAGTCCGGCAACCTACGCGCGAACACCTCGGCATCGGGCAGCTCACTGGCCAGCAGCTCGTCCTTCAGGTCCAGCTTGACGTGCGCGAGCAGCGTGGCCAGTTCCGGCGAGGTGAGCCCGCGCTCGGCCTTGTCCATGGCCTTGAACTCACCGGAGGTGGGCAGTGCCTCGAGTTCACGGTCCAGCACGCCCGCCTTCTCCAGGGTGGCCACCTGACGCTGGTGCACCGAGACCATCGGGCCCGCGTGTGCCCGGCTGATGCCGAGCATCGCGTTCTGCCGGTAGTTGTCGCCCAGCACGAGGTCGCCCACCTCGTCGGTCATCTCGCCCAGCAGCTCGTTGCGCTGCTCCTGGTCGAGGTGGCCACCGGCGATCAGGTGGTCGAGCAGGATCTTGATGTTGACCTCGTGGTCCGAGCAGTCCACTCCGGCCGAGTTGTCCAGTGCGTCGGTGTTGATCTTGCCGCCGGTGCGGGCGAACTCGATCCGGCCGCGCTGGGTCAGTCCCAGGTTGCCGCCCTCACCGACGACCTTGACCCGCAGTTGCCCGCCGTCGACGCGCAGCGCGTCGTTGGCCTTGTCGCCCGCGTCGGCGTGGGTCTCCGACGCCGCCTTCACGTAGGTGCCGATGCCGCCGTTCCACAGCAGGTCGACCGGGGCGAGCAGGATCGCGCGCATCAGCTCGGTGGGCGCGAGCCGCTCCACCGTCTCGTCGAGGCCGAGGGCCACCCGGACCTGCGGGGTGATCGGGATCGTCTTCGCTGACCGCGAGTAGATGCCGCCGCCGGTGCTGATGATCGAACGGTCGTAGTCCTCCCAGGATGAGCGCGGCAGGTCGAACAGTCGCTGCCGCTCGCGGAACGAGGCGGCGACGTCCGGGTCCGGGTCGAGCACGATGTGCATGTGGTTGAACGCGGCCACCAGCCGGATGTGCTGGGAGAGCAGCATTCCGTTGCCGAACACGTCCCCCGCCATGTCACCGATGCCGACGACGGTGAACTCCTCGGTCTGGGTGTCGGTGCCCAGCTCGCGGAAGTGCCGCTTGACGCTCTCCCACGCGCCGCGCGCGGTGATGCCCATAGCCTTGTGGTCGTAGCCGACCGAGCCACCGGAGGCGAACGCGTCACCCAGCCAGAAGCCGTAGTCGGCGGAGACGGCGTTCGCGATGTCGGAGAACTTCGCGGTGCCCTTGTCGGCCGCGACCACCAGGTAGCTGTCGTCCTCGTCGTAGCGGACCACGTTCGGCGCCGGGACCGGCTTGCCGTCGGACCGGTTGTCGGTGAGGTCGAGCAGACCGGAGATGAACATCTTGTAGCAGGCGATGCCCTCGTTGAGCTGCGCGTCGCGGTCCAGCCCCGCGTCACCGGTGGCGGCGGGCGGGGACTTCACCACGAAACCGCCCTTCGCGCCCACGGGCACGATCACGGCGTTCTTCACGGCCTGTGCCTTGACCAGTCCGAGGATCTCGGTGCGGAAGTCCTCGCGGCGGTCGGACCAGCGCAGGCCGCCACGAGCGACGGCACCGAAGCGAAGGTGGACGCCCTCGATGCGCGGCGAGCAGACGAAGATCTCGAACTTCGGCCGCGGCTCGGGCAGATCGGGCACGCCCTGCGGGTCGAGCTTGACCGCCAGGTAGGGCCGGGGGTTCCCGTCGGCGTCGACGACGTGGTAGCTCGTCCGCAGCGTGGCGCCGATGACGGACATCAGCCTGCGCAGGATCCGGTCCTCGTCGAGGCTGGTCACCTCGTCGATCGCCGCGTTCAGCTCGGCGACCTGCACCTCGGCCTGTTCGATCCGCTGCTCGTCCGGGCGGGACACGTCGAAGCGGGTCTCGAACAGCCGCACCAGCGCGGTGGCGATGTCGGTGTGCGCGAGCACGGCGTTCTCGATGTACTCCTGCGAGTACGGGCTGCCCGCCTGGCGCAGGTATCGGGCGTAGGCCCGCAGCACCGAGGCCTGGCGCCAGGTCAGGCCCGCGCACAGGACCAGCGAGTTGAATCCGTCCACCTCGCAGTCACCCCGCCAGGCCGCCTCGAAGGCGTCCTGGAAACGCACCTGCAGGTCGGACTCGGCGTGCCCGTTCATCCGGTCCAGCACGCGCTGGTCGATCTTGAGCCCGAAGTCGTAGATCCACGAACGGGTGCCGTCCGCGCGGCGCATCTCGTAGGGCCGCTCGTCGACGACCTCGACGCCCATCCGCTGCAGCAGCGGGAGCACCGTCGAGAGGGTGACGCCACCGCCCAGCAGATACAACTTGAAGCGGCGCTCGCCCGGGGCGGCGTCGGCGGGCAGGTAGAAGCGCATGGCAAGGTCGGACTCGTCCCGCAGCGTCTCCAGCCTGCGCAGGTCGGCGAGTGCCTCACCGGCCGGGAAGTCCTCCTTGTAGGCCTCGGGGAACACCCCGGCGAACCGCTGGCCCTGCTCGCTCGCGGACTCGTCGCCCATCGAACCGCTGCCATTGCCCGCGCCCGGGCCGCGCTCCCTGCGCTCGGCCAGGATCGCCTCGACCATCAGGTCGTCCCAGCCCCGGACGGCCTCGTTGAGGCGTTCCTGGATGCGCAGCGTGTCCGGCTCGATCAGGCTGGCCGGGTCGGTGTGCACGGTGAAATGGACCTGCGCGAGGACCGTCTCGCCGAGGCGGGTGCCGAATTCCAGGTGCGTGCCCTCCAGCTCGGCGAGCAGCACGTCCTGCATCGCCAGCCGCGAACGGGTGGTGTACCGGTCGCGCGGCAGGAACACGAGGCAGGAGAAGAAACGACGGTAGGGGTCCCGGCGCAGGAACAGGCGCAGCCGGCGGGCGTCGGCGAGGGTGATCGCGCCGGTGGCCGTGGAGTAGAGCGAGTCGGTGTCGGCGGAGAACAGGTCGGCGCGCGGCCAGTTCTGCAGCACCTCCAGCATCCGCTGCCCGGAGTAGGAGGCCATCGGGAAGCCCGCGCGGTGGATGACCTCGCGCACCCGGTGCGACACCACCGGAATGTCGAGCACGTTCTCGTGCAGCGCGGTCGTGGTGAACATGCCGAGGAACCGGTGCTCGCCGGTCACCCTGCCCTCGGTGTCGAAGGTCTTCACACCCACGTAGTACGGATAGACCGGCCGGTGCACCGTGGACGGCGCGCTGGCCTGGGTGAGCACGAGCAGGGTCGGCGCGAGCGCGGTGGCCGCGGTGTCCGGGCCGGCGGTCAGGCCGCGGGCGGCGAGGCTGTCCTGCCGCAGCACACCCAGCCCGGAGGCCAGGACGGCCCGCAGAGCAGGCTCGTCGCTACCGGAGTCCGGGTGGTCGACGAGTTCGTAGTGCCGGTAACCGAGGAACGTGAAGTGGCCCGAGGCGAGCCAGCGAAGCAGTTCCGCCCCGGAGGAAACCTCCTCCTCCGGCAGCGGCGGCGGTGCGGACTCGAGACCCTCGGCCAGCGCGCGGGCGGCCTCCTCCATCTTGCCGGTGTCCTCGACGACCTCACGGACGTCACCGAGGACGGAGGTGAGCCGGTTGTCGAGTTCCCTGGCCCGCGAAGGGTCTGTGATCAGATCTACCTCGAGGTACATCCAGGATTCGATGGCCGCGCCCTCGGGCGGGCTGGCGACGTCGGCGTTGGGGTGGATCTCGAGCAGTTCGCCGGTCACGTCGCGGGAGACGACGACGATGGGGTGCACGATGCGCTGGACCTGGGCACCGGTGCGGGAGAATTCGGCGGCGACGGAGTCCACCAGGTACGGCATGTCGTCGGTGACGATCTGCAGGACCGTCGCGTCCCGGGACCAGCCGTCCTCCGCGGTGGTCGGGTTGACCAGGCGGACGGCGGGCCGCCCCGGCACGCGGGCCTGCGCGAGCTGCAGGTGCGACCGCACCGCTCCGACGAGGTCGGCCGGGTCGTCGTCGAGGATCTCTTCGGCGGGGATGTGCCGGTAGTAGAGCCGGATCAGGTCGCCGATCTCCGGCGCGTAGGCCGCGGCGGCGTCCACGAGTTCGTCGCGGATCTGCTCGGGGCTGGCGGGACGTCGGGTGTTTCCGCTCTCGGCGCCCTGCGCGGGCGAGACTCCCGTCGAGCTCATGTCAGGCAACTCTCCACTCGATGCTCGTTCACGACTCGCGAATGCGGCCACCGGCCGGGGCCTCGCGTGCTCCGTCTGTTTCTCGGCGCGCGCGGATCACTGGGCAGGCTGACGCCCACCCGCGAACGACACCGCGACGTGCTCGATTCGAGCACCACCCTATGCGTGCACCGCAAGCGGAAACCACTCGCCTTCGCCTACGTGCGACGGGCCTGTCACGGCCGGTGCGGGCACGCGCACGCTCGCCGGGATTCCCGCTGTACGAAGGCTTGCGCGCTCCCGGCGGCCGTGATCGGCATGGACCTCAGCCGCCCTCGTCGCGGTGGCGTCCGCTGGCGGAACCGTCACCGGTGTGGCTGCGCCCGTTGCGGTGCGACCCTTCGTCGAGCACCCCCGGCTGTCTGCTGAGGTCCTTCACCAGAGCGGCCGCACTCGAGACTCCCGCACGGTGTTCGGCGAGAGCGCGGGCGAGCAGATCGGCGAGCCCGGCGTCCGCGGGCAGTTCGTCGGTCGGGAACGAGTCGAACGCGGGCCCGACGGAGTCCGCGTCGGTCCGCTCCTCGGGCCGTTCGGCGGTGAGTTCCTCCAGTGACGGCAGTGGTGGGGGCAGGCGCAGCCGGATCGGTGGCCCGAAGGGATCGGGGTCGTCGTTCTCGGCGGGGGCCTCCGTGGCGGACGCGACGTGCTCTCCCGGCACGTCGGCGGGCGAGATGCCCGTCTCCTCGGGCTCCGGGCCCGGTTCGAGCCGCTCGGTCAGCGAGAACTGGCGCTCGCCCCATGTCTCCGGCGAGCTGGACCTCGGTGCGCTGACGGCGATCTGCGCAGGCAGCGCGATGTCGATCGCCGGCGGGTCGGGCTGCTTCTCGGCGGGGTGCTCGTGCCGGAAGGCAGCGGCGTCCTGTTCGTCGGGGGCCCGTCGCCTGCCGCCCGCCCGTTCGCCCGAGCCCGCGATGCCGAGCCGGTCCAGTACGGACCGGGCGGTGACGGACCCGTGCTCGCTGTCGTGGCGCCTGTTCCGGCCCGGGGGCCGGCGCGCCTCGTCCCGCCCCGGTGCCGGCATTTCCGGTTCGGCTGGGGCCGCCTGCGGTTCCTGGGCGGCGGGGGGTTCCGCGGCTGCTTGCGGTTCCACGACTGGTTGCGGTTCCACGACTGGTTGCGGTTCCACGACTGGTTGTGGTTCGGCGGCACGGCGGGACCTCGGCACCCGGTCCGCGAGGTCCTCCGCCACGCTTTCCGGTCGATCGGTTCCCTGCGCGGGCGGGACCGGGTCGCGGCGTGCTCCGGGGGGCGCGTCCCGCTCCACCTCGGCGGCACGTGCCGCGGGCACGCGTTCGGTTCGGGCGTTCCCGGTCAGCACCTCGGCGAGTTCCACGGGCGCCTGCTCGCCGGTGCCGAACTCGGCCACGAGCACGGCGCAACTCTGCCGGCGTGCCTGGATGTGCGCACGTTCCGCGGCCCGGGAACGGTGCAAACAGGTCAGGGCTTCGGCCGGGCCGCGCAGCATCTCCTCGACGTGCGCCAGTTCCTGCCACGCCTGGGCGGCGAGCGAGTGCAGGCCGTGCCGCTCGGCGTCGTGTGCCGCATCGCGCAGCAGCTTGCTCGCCGCGTCGGCCGCGCCGGCGGGCAGGTGGACGCGGGTGGCGATGGCGAGCCGCAGCCACCCGGCGGGCGCGATCTCGGCTGCGCGAGCGGGCAGGGCCAGCACCGGACGGGCGATCTCCAGTGCGTCCTCGACCTGGCCCTGGTCGAGCAGGGAGCACACCAGGTCCAGTACGAGCCGGATCCGGGCGATCCCGCCGTCCGCGGCACCGTCGGTGAGCTGGGCGAGCAGGCCGAGGCCCGCCCTGGCCGAATCGGCCGCCTTGGCGAGCCCGCCGTGCCTGCGGTGGTGTGCCGCCTGCGCGGCGTGCAGGAGTCCGCGCAGTACGAGTGTGCTGTCCTCGTCGACCGTCTCGTCCGAGGCGCACAACCGGTCGGCCTCGGCGAACAGCCGATCGAGTTCGGCGGGCCTGCCGAGGTGTGCCATGCAGCCGACGAGGTGTGCCAGTGCCGCCGCCCGGATCGCCGGCGGGAGGCCGGCATCGGCCAGTACGGGCCGGAGCACCGCCAGAGCCGTGAGCGGGACGCCGACGCTGCGCGCGCAGACGGCCAGGTCGACCCGCAACGCGGCGGCGTGGCGGGGCAGCCCCGCGGCTTCGGCGGCCCGCAACGCTACGACCGCGCGACCCGCCATGTCCGGCCGGCGGCCCAGGCGTACCGCGGCGTGCACGGCGAGCGCCTCGGCCTCGATCCACTGCCGCTCGGTCCCCGCGTGCTCGGCGAGCGTGGCGGCACGCTCGCCGAGCACGGCGGTGAGCTCGGGCGCCCGCAGACGCAGCGCGGACGCACGGTCGAGCAGCAAGTCGACCGCTTCCGGTTCGGCGCCGGCGGCGCCATCCGTTCCCGGCGAGCGAGCCGGCTGGTCGTTGCGCTTGCTGCCTACCACGGGTGACTCCGCTCAGTGTCGTCGCTGGCGTGCTCGCTCGGCGGTTATCAGCAGTACTTCGGTGATTCCTCGGAACTTCGGGGATCTCAGTACTTCGGGGTCTCTGTGCTTCCGGGTCTCAGTCGCGGGTGAGCTTGCGGTGGGTGACCCGGTGGGGCCTGGCCGCTTCGGCACCGAGACGTTCGATCTTGTTGCTCTCGTAGCCCTCGAAGTTCCCCTCGAACCAGAACCACTGCGCCGGGTCCTCGTCGGTGCCCTCCCACGCGAGGATGTGGGTGGCCACCCTGTCCAGGAACCACCTGTCGTGCGAGATGACCACGGCGCATCCTGGGAACTGTTCCAGCGCGTTCTCCAGCGAGCCCAGCGTTTCCACGTCCAGGTCGTTCGTCGGCTCGTCCAGCAGGATCAGGTTTCCACCCTGCTTCAGGGTCATCGCCAGGTTCAGCCGGTTGCGCTCGCCACCGGAGAGCACGCCTGCCGGCTTCTGCTGGTCGGGGCCCTTGAAACCGAACGCGCTGACGTAGGCCCTCGAGGGCATCTCCGTCTGTCCGACGTGGATGTAGTCGAGCTTGTCGGACACGACCTCCCAGACCGTTTTCGCCGGGTCGATCCCGGACCGGTTCTGGTCGACGTAGGACAGCTTGACCGTCTCGCCGATCTTGACGGCGCCCTCGTCCGCGTCCTCGAGCCCGACGATCGTCTTGAACAACGTCGTCTTGCCGACGCCGTTCGGGCCGATCACGCCGACGATGCCGTTGCGGGGCAGGTCGAACGACAGTCCGTCGATCAGTACCCGGCCGTCGAAACCCTTGCGGAGCTTGTCGACCTCGACCACGACGCTGCCCAGCCGCGGGCCCGCCGGGATCTGGATCTCCTCGAAGTCGAGCTTGCGGGTCTTCTCGGCCTCGGTCGCCATCTCCTCGTAGCGGTCCAGACGCGAACGGGACTTCGTCTGGCGTGCCTTGGCGTTCGATCGGACCCACTCGAGCTCGGTCTTCAGGCGCTTGGCCAGCTTCGCATCCTTCTTGCCCTGGACGGCGAGCCGTTCCTGCTTCTTCTCCAGGTAGGTGGAGTAGTTGCCCTCGTAACCCACGACCCGGCCGCGGTCCAGCTCCATGATCCACTGCGCGACGTTGTCCAGGAAGTACCTGTCGTGTGTCACCGCGAGAACGGCACCGGGGTAGCTCGCGAGGAACTGTTCCAGCCACAGGACACTCTCGGCGTCCAGATGGTTGGTCGGCTCGTCGAGCAGGAGCAGGTCCGGGCTGGACAGCAGCAGCTTGCACAGCGCGACCCGGCGCTTCTCGCCGCCGGAGAGGTGGGTGACGGGCTCGTCCGGCGGCGGGCAGCGCAGGGCGTCCATGGCCTGCTCGAGCTGGGAATCGAGTTCCCAGGCGTCGGCGTGGTCAAGGTCCTCCTGAAGCTTGCCCATCTCCTCCATCAGCTCGTCGCTGTAGTCGGTGGCCATGAGCTCCGCGATCTCGTTGAAGCGGTCGAGCTTGACCTTCGTCTCGCCCAACCCCTCCTCGACGTTGCCGCGGACCGTCTTCTCCTCGTTGAGCTCCGGCTCCTGCAGGAGGATGCCGACGGACGCACCGGGCTGGAGGAACGACTCTCCGTTGCTCGCCTGCTCGAGCCCAGCCATGATCTTGAGGACGGTGGACTTGCCGGCCCCGTTCGGCCCGACGACGCCGATCTTGGCGCCCGGGTAGAAGGCGGTGCTGACGTCGTCGAGGATTACCTTGTCCCCGACGGTCTTGCGCACCTTTTTCATGGTGTAGATGAACTCGGCCATGCTGGCGATCGTAGAGCCGTGCCGTGGACGACCTGACGGCGGTCACCCCCTCCCCCATGCCCGGGCACGCCCCGTGAACGCCTCCGTTCGCCCGATGCGGGGCACAGCTGCGGGGGTCAGGCGGCGGGCGCCTGCTGTTTGCTACCCACGGTCACGTCCGCGGCGGACCATGGCTCCGCGGCGGCGGCCTTGCGTCCGTTGCGCCGGACGGTCGCCGTGCTCCACTGCAGATTCGGGCCGAGCGCGACGGCCTCCAACTCCGGCATGGACCGCACCTGGCCGCCCGCGTCGTACTCGCTGGTGTGCAGGCGGCCGTTGACGATCACCGGGTCGCCCTTCGACAGCGAGGCGAACGCCCCGGCCGCGAGTGTGCGCCAGCAGGTGACCCGTACGGCGAAATGCCTGCCGTCGCCCCACGTTCCGGCGTCCTTGTCGAAGCGCCGTTCGTTGCTGCGCAGCCAGAAGCTCACCACTTCGACGCCCTCGCCGACCGCGCGCCTGGTGAGGTCGCTGCAGACGTTGCCGACCATGGTGAGCGTGGTTTCCCCTACTGCCATTGCCCTGTTCCCTCCCACACGGTGTGCCCCGCGAACCGGGGCCTGGGACCAGAGTGGGGCGCGGACGCGACCGATGGGGCGCCGGCGGGGAATCTGTGGACAGCTCGGCACGCGGGGGACAACCCGGGCCGATCCGGCGCGGTCCGGCCGAACGTGTCGGTGGGCCGTGCTAAAGGGGCCGTCACTCGCGGCGGTTGCCCGGTTCCGCGAGCTTCTTCAGCATCTCGTTGTACGCGTTCAGGTCGGCCTCACCGTTCGCGTCCGAGGCCCGATCGGTGCGCCTCGCCTCGCGCTCGTCGGCCCGCGCCCACTGCACGAGCAGCGCGACGAGCACCAGCAGCACCGGGATCTCTCCCGCGGCCCAGGCGATACCGCCGCCGAGCCGCTGATCGATGAGCAGATCACCGACCCATGGCAGCTTGAGCGACTGGTAGAACGGCTCGCCCATCACCGTCTGCCGGTTCATCAGCACCACGCCGAAGAAGGCGTGGAACGGCATGGACGCGAACATCATGCCCAGCCTGCCCAGCGGGGGCAGCCGCCGCGGCGCCGGATCGACGCCGATCACCGGCCAGTAGAAGACGTATCCGGACAGCAGGAAGTGGGCGTTCATCGCCAGGTGCGCCCAGTGGTAGTTCAGCGCGCTCTCGAACAGGCCGGAGAAGTACAGGATGTAGAACGAGCCGACGAACAGCACCAGTGCCACCACCGGGTGGGTGAGCACGCGGGACACGGGCGACTGGACGAAGGCCAGCAGCCACTCCCTCGGTCCCGGCGGGGCGTTCTTGCCCGCCGCGGGCAGCGCGCGCAGGGCCAGCGTCACCGGTCCGCCCAGCACGAACAGCACCGGCACCACCATCGACAGCAGCATGTGGCTGCCCATGTGGACGCTGAACATCGCCGGCGCGTAGCGGCCGATGCCGGAGGACGTGGCGACGAGCAGTACCGCGCAGCCGGCGAGCCACGCAGTGGTGCGACCGGGCTGCCAGGTATCGCCGCGCTGCTTGAGCCGCCGGACGCCCAGCAGGTAGAGCACGGCCAGGACGACGGCGAGCGTGCCGAAGACGAGGTCGAATCGCCAGTCCAGCAGCAGCGACGAGACGGTCGGCGGGCCGTCGAGGTCGTAGCCGATCAGCAGTTCGGTGGTGGACGGCTGGGCGGACACCTCCTGTGGCGGCGGGGTGCGGGCGAGCGCTGTGGCCAGACCGATCGTGACGAACATGATCAGCACCTCGACGGCGGCCAGGCGAAGGAGCTGCCCTCCGCCGGCGCCGTCGACGAGGTCGCGTACGCCGCGCCGCCGCTGCTGGTGACCGAAGACGCCGAGCAGCACCAGTGCCACCGTCTTGGCTATCACGAGCAGTCCGTAGTCGGTGGTGAACAGGTCCGCGGGGGTGACCCGGACCAGCGAGTTGATCACCCCGGACAGCGCCATCACGATCCAGCAGACCAGTGCCAGCCGGGAAAATCGTTGCGCGGCAAGGGAGAGTCCGCTGCCGCGTCGCCAGCCCAGTGCCAGCAGTGCCACCAGTCCGCCGACCCAGAGCGCCGCGCCGACGAGGTGGTACAGGAGGCTGTTGGTGGCGAGGTCGTGCGCGCCGCCGCTGGCGGAGTGACCGGTGACCGCGACCGGGACGAGCCCGCCGACCGAGAGGAAGAACAGGGCTGCGGTCCAGCCCCAGGTCAGCGCGAGCCGGCAGCCGAGTGCCAGCAGCAACGCGATCAGCGCGGTGACCAACCACGCCTTGGGCTGCTCGATGGCGTCGACGAAGTCGAGCAGGGTTCCCGGGTCGAGCATCTCGGTCACCGGCTTGCCCGCCCCGTCGGCGGCGGTGAACAGGACCGAGGCGATCGCCGCGAGGAACCAGATCCACGCGGTGATTCCCGCTGTCCGCAGCGCCGCGTACCCGTCCGGGGCCAGCACGCCCGAGCTCTGCGGGGGTACCAGGAACGTCGCCAGCAACAGGGATCCGATGCACAGCACGGACGCCGCTTCGGCGATGACCCGGACGACGGTGATGCCGTAGCGGGTGAACGCGCCGGGGTCGGGCAGCCCGGCGATCACGTATCCCGCGCCACCGGTCACCGCGACGAGCGCGACGGCCACGACGGCGCCGAGCACGACGCTCACCGACAGCAGGGGCAGCACGCTCACCCGGCGGCGTGCGGGCTCGTCGGTCACAGACGTTTCGGCAGGCACCTGTCGAGGGTATGCGGCCGCGAGGCGTTGCGAACCGGCAGGATGTCGGGTGTGCGGATCATCCTGCTGCGGCACGCCGAGTCACTGGGCAACGTCGACGAACTCGCCTACACCCGCATCCCCGACCACGCGCTGCCGCTGACCGACACCGGGCGGGCGCAGGCCGCCGCGGCGGGCCCCGCGGTGCGAGCGGCGCTGGCCGGGCGGACGGCGACCGCGTACGTCAGTCCCTACCTGCGCACCAGGGAGACGTTCCGTCTGCTCGACCTCGGCGACGCCTGCCCGAGGGTGATACACGAACCGAGGCTGCGCGAGCAGGACTGGGGCAACCTGCAGGACCCGGACGAGCAGGAGGTGCAGAAGCGGCGCAGACACGAGTTCGGCCACTTCTTCTACCGGCTGCCGTTCGGTGAGTCCGGTGCCGACGTCGACGACCGGGTCGCCGCCTTCCTCGGGGAACTCGAGGGACGGGGCCCGCACACCGCGCTCGTGGTCTCGCACGGCCTGACGATCCGGTTGCTCTGCCGCCGTCTGTTCGGCTGGAGTATCGAGCTCTTCGAATCGCTGTCCAATCCGGCGACCTGTGAACTCCGGGTGGTGGAGGACACGGGCCGGGGCCCGCGGCTCGATCCGGTGTTCCAGCAATGGCGCGAGTCACCGGACGGCTGCGTCCAGTTCTGATCGCCGCGCCTGCTCCCGCACCCGCGCGTACCGGGCCCCGAGGGCGGCCGCCGCGATGACCGCCGCCACCGCGGCGACCACGACGAACGCGATCGGCAGCGAGGTCAGTCTGGCGATGCCGCCGATCGCGGGCGGGCCGGCGAGGAATCCGCTGTAGGCGATCGTGGTGACGAAACCGATCTCACGCTCGCCGCCACTGCCGTCGGCGTTCTGGCCCGCTTCCCCCGCCAGGCTCAGTGCGACCGGGAACGAGGCGGCCAGCCCTGCTCCGGCGAGTGCGAACCCCAGGTAGCCCGCGGCCGGCAGCGGCACGAGCGCGGCGGCGAGCAGCCCGGCGGCCGCGGCGGCGGCGCTGCCGATGAGCAGTCTGGTCGGCCCGAACCGTCGCTGCCCCCAGGCCCCCGCAAGCCGGGTGATCGCCATGGCCAGCGCGAAACCGGAGTAGGCGAGCGCGGCGGCTCCCTCGCCGGTGGCGTGCGAGGTCACCATCAGCAGTGCCGACCAGTCCGCGCTCGCTCCCTCCGCGATGGCCGAGCACAGCGCGACGGCGGCGAGCAGCCAGAGCACCGGTCTGCGGGCGAGGGGCCGCGCCTGCAGCGCAGGACGTCCGCCGTCCCCGGCCGCGGTCCCGGAGTGCACGGGCAATGGGCGGACCAGCACGGTGAGCACGATGGCGGCGGCGCCGCCCGCGAGGGCAAGATGCGCGGCCGGGGACCAGCCCGCCGCGGCGGCACCACCGGCCGCTGCGGAGCCGATCAGCGCGCCGAACGCGAAGCCCGCGTGGAAGACGGGCATGATCGACCGGCCCGCCCTGCGCTCCGCGACGACTCCGGCGACGTTCATCCCCACGTCCAGCGCGCCGACCGCGGCACCCAGCCCGAGCAGTGCGATCCCGAGCAAGGCGACGGAGCCCGCCGAGCCGACCGCGGGCAGCAGCGCACAGCCCGCGAACCCCGACCAGGCGGTCACCGCGCGCGCCCCGAAACGCTGTACGAGCCGACCGGAGACCGACGCCGCGAGCACCATGCCGACACTCGCGCCCAGCAGGGCGAGCCCGAAGGTGCCGGTGTGCGCATCGACCTGCTCGGTCAGCGCGGGCACCCGCGGTGCCCACGACCCGAGGGCGGCACCGTTCACCGCGAAGACTCCGAACACGGCCGCGCGTTGCGACACCACGGGCACTCCCCCTTTCTCGCGCGAACCTGCCCCCGCCGGCGTCGAGCGGCGGTGGCGTAACTGTTGCGCCAGAATGACTTAAGCGCTTCAGAATATCCAGCGACCAATACGTCCCGAAGCCCGGTACACGTGAAGATCGCACCCCGGGAACCGGGTTCGCCGGTAGCACCGTCACGACATCCGCCGCAAGCGCTGTTGCGCAACTGTGGACAACCGCCACCCATTCGGGCGGAGATCAACTACTTATCCACAGAAGTAAAAACACGGGCTGACAAAACACATTTTTCCCGACAGGCTTGGCACATCGCTTCCACTCGCCGAAAAATTCGGCGGTCACGATTCCTGATGGGGAGATCCACGACATGTCCACGCACCTGCGTTCGCTGCGTTCACGACTGCCCAAGGTCATCGCATTGACCGCGTTGAGCCTCCTCTGCAGCTCCGGAATGGCTTATGCGACAACAACTCCGACCCAAACACCGCCGCCCGAGTTCAACTGCACGCAGGGGGAGTTCTGTGGCTGGTCCGGCGAGTTCTACGGCGGCGGAATCCAGCGACTGGATCTACGCACCGCGAATCCCGATGAATGCATCCCGCTCGCCGAAGGATTCGAGGCGATGTCGTTCGCCAATCGCACGGACCGCTACGTGACCATTTACCAAGGCGCCGACTGTTCGACCGAGGGTGACTTCAGCACCTATCCGGGCAACGGCACCTTCGTCCCGCAGGGGCCTTACGTCGTCCGGGCGATCCAGCTCTGGGACTGACCCCATGACAGGTCGTGTGCCGCCCGCTCCTGGGGAGAGAGCCGCAAGGAGGCACACGGCCCGGGGCCGAACCCCGAGCTCGGCCCCGCTCGCGGGCGCGCCGGTCCGGCTGATCCGGCGCGCCCGCGAGGCTCCTACCAGGACTTTCCCAACCGCAAGGCCAGGGTGAAACGATTTGACGGTCTCGGACGATCAAGGGATGTAGCGGCTATTAAGCTGCTGACGTGCGCGCGGCCGCGGTCACCGCACAGGCCCTCGTAGCTCAGCTGGATAGAGCAAGAGCCTTCTAATCTCTAGGTCGCAGGTTCGAGTCCTGCCGGGGGCGCACCGTTTGACCAGCAGGTATGCACGGCGAGCCAGCTCCACCGCAGTCGTCGTGACAGGACATGTGACATGAACCGGCGTACTATCGCCTGTCATGGCGGCTCCCACGAAGCGCACCAAGCGTCAGCGCGGCAGCATCGACAAGCTGAGCAGCGGCACGCTCCGCGTGCGCGTCTACGCAGGACACGACCCGGTCAGCAAGCGTGAGCACTACCTGACCGAGACGATCCCCGCTGGCCCCAACGCCGAACGCCAAGCCGAGAAGGCACGCACTCGCCTGCTCAACCAGGTAGACGAGCAACGCAACCCGCGGACCAACGCCACCCTTGCCCAGCTCATCGAGAAGCACCTGAGCGTCGCCGAGTTGGACCCCGGCACATTGCGCGGCTACCGACGCAACTACGAGAACCACGTCAAGCCGCTCATCGGCGCGACGAAGGTCGGCGCGATCGACGCACACGTACTCGACTCCTTCTACGCCGAGCTACGCAGATGCCGCGCACACTGCGACGGCCGCACCAGAATCGACCACCGCACGCACCATCCGCACGCCTGCGATGAGCGATGCGGCAAACACGTCTGCCAGCCGCTCGCGACCTCAACCGTGCGCCGCGTCCACTTCCTACTCAGCGGAGCATTCAAGCGCGCTGTCCGATGGGGCTGGATCGCACACAACCCCGCAGCGAAGGCTGAGCCGCCACCAGAACCCAAACCCGACCCGCAACCCCCAACGGCAGCGGAAGCCGCCCGAATCGTCAATGCGGCGTGGGAGGACCCCGACTGGGGTGCGTTCGTCTGGCTAGCAATGAACACCGGCGGCAGGCGAGCCGAACTCTGCGCACTCCGCTGGCGTCACGTCGACCTGACCAACGGCACCCTCGACGTCCGCAAGAGCATCGACCAATCAGGCGGGGAAACAACCGAGAAGGACACCAAAACCCACCAGCACCGCCGAATCGCCATCGACCCGGAAACCGTCATCGTCCTGACCGATCAACGATCGCGCTGCATGGAACGAGCGCAGGCACTCGGAATCGAACTCAGCGACGACGCCTTCGTCTTTTCGCTCGCACCCGACGGAAACTCACCGATGAAGCCGGACACCGTCACGCAACGGTACGGACGACTCGCCAAGCGCCTTAAGATCGCCACCACGTTCCACAAGCTACGTCACTTCTCCGCGACAGAACTGATCGCGGCAGGCGTCGACCCCCGCACAGTAAGCGGCCGCCTCGGCCACACAGGCGGCGGAAGCACCACATTGCGCGTGTACTCGGCATGGGTGTCTGAATCCGACCAACGGGCCGCATCATCCCTCTCCTCTCGAATGCCCGCCCGACCCACGGATGTAGCGACACCTACCGAACGCGCCAAGACAGACCCTCGCTCACCTTACGAGAAGGTTGCCGCTCAGATTCGTAACCAAATTCTGTCGGGTAATCTGAAAGTTGGCGCCCCCGCGCCTACACAGAAAGAGATCACAAAAACTCATTGCGTATCCGCCGGGACGGCGAACCGAGCAATTGAGTTACTAAAATCGTGGAACCTCGTCGACGCGACCCGTGGTCGTCGTGCCGTCGTTCTTGAACCCCCGGAAGATGCGTCGCCGGAATCTACTCCCCGAAACAATATTGAATCGCACCCACCTAACCAGAAACTGATTGAAGCCCGACTCATCTATCTCGGCGAATTGGTGCGCACCTTTAAGACGGAAGCAGACGTGTCAGACGGGAGCACGCTTCGCCAACTGCTAGCAAACGCCGTACGTCGTCATCAGGGCAGGACCACCACAGAGATTGGAGACTACGAACTAGAGATTAGACAGGAAGGAAAGGATCCAATCGTGTTCGCGGAACTCTGAGGTCCACACAATCCTCAGTTGCCAACGAAAACACTTTGGAATAAGAAACACCGACCCTCTTGAGTCACCTTGCGCTAACTGAAAGTTTACTGTTCAGAACGTAGCTTTTGATACCCCGCCGAAAGCAGTGCGTGCATATCAGCTGTAGATAATTGAACAGTACGGTCACCTCTTCGTTGATATACCGACTGAACCTTGGTTTTCGTAGAACCAGCACCATTCGACGTAGTAACCACGAAAAGCTTTTCATGCTCTGGTTGCGCAGGAATCATAACGACAACTACAACACCGTCATCGACGGGGACTGCGTCGATTTTCATTCCACGAATGGCCGGACTAACGTAATCGTCAATTATCTTCTGATATCGGTCAACAGTGTGAACTCTCGACGATACCGGCGTTACCTCTGCAACAGTGTCAGATCCGTTCAAGGGTCTAGTTCTGACCCCGACAACGAGCAATGAGGACCGGAACCCATTCGCGAATCCGCACACAGACTTTACTAGCATCTCATTACCTTCTCGCGAACCCAAAGAAAGTGTGGACTTGCATTCCAGCCAGTCGCATTCTTTTGCACCCAGAAGGTTACTAAATTCTCCGTTTAATATAGACTGCCTTGTTTCCACAAATCGATCAGGGCCCAACTCGCCGCGAAATGTACATAAAGCCGACCGAGTAGCCTTCATAGCTTCACCTACCGCACCAACTAAAACGGAGAAGTCGCTAACAGCAAGCGTCACCGACCAGTAATCCTCGTCGACTTCTTCATCCGCTTCCATGTGTTCCAGTGATTCAACTGTCGCCCCTGCGGATATAAAAACCTGTTCAACATGGGATCGAGCATACTCAAGCGAGCGAAAATTTCCACCAGAGAGGTTGAAGTTCAACGTTATATCGCCGCTTCGATAGAAAAGTGCGCCGAAATTCTCGTAAATCTTTCCATTATAGAAATGGAACCCGAAGACTACGCACTCCCGTTCCGGAAGCGCGAACTCCCCTTGGACGAACGAATGCAGATCAACAAACGATAAATTCGCAAAATCTTCAAGTCGAACGTCAACCCCTCGCACTAATCCGAAATCGTTAGAATCCCACGAGCCAGGATTTCCTTCGCCGAGGTTGTAGAGCTTAACCCGAGCTCGAAGATTCGAGAAATTGATCAGTCTACGCAATGCGTCGTCGGTCATCACCATTATAGTTTAGCGGATGGAACCTCCAAGGGTCTTGGAGGTTCCAACGTCAGCTGAGGGCCCAGTTTTCACTAGATCACACAGATTAACCTTGCGCCAATACCACGTCTAGGTAATTTTGGTTCATGCTCACCCGACGAGTATGACTGAATTGGAGCCGTGCACAGGTTCCGAATGGTTGCGGTCAGTGGTTGAGGAGAACCAAGCGTCGTCGCTGTCGGGTTGAACCAATTGCCATAGCAAGGTTACGAGCTTGCTCCGCGTAGCGTTGAGAAGGTTCCAACTCGCCACGATTCATGAAAGCTGCGGCAAGGTCGACCTTCAAGGCCGTTTCGGCGCGCGTAAAGGTGGAGTCTAGCTTATTCAACGCGGAAGTCAGCACATCGATCGCTTCGAGTTCACCTATGCGCGCCAATGCGTGGCCACGCCAGCGGGCCAGGTGAACAGCATCCAGTACGACGTACGGGCGTTCACGACTCGGTGCCGTGTCCGGCAGTAGCTGGGCGGCCCGATCGAATACTCGCAGACTGGCTGACCGGCATCCCGCCGCCGCAAGTGCTTCGCCGTGCGCCGCGGCTAACCACGAACTCAGCAGCCTGGGAATTGACTTCCGCCGACGGAGCTGCAGTAGTAGTTCGGTCGCTCGCGCTACCTCTCCTATGTCCAGCAGGACAAATGCCTGTTCAGCGGCCGCATGTGACTCGAACGATGGGTCGCCAGACTCGCGGGCTGCGAACTTGCCGCGTTCGTAGTAGTGCCATGCGGCGGAAACGTTGCCTGCGTCCAGCGCTTGCCAACCCGCCAGCGTGCATACCTCGGAGAGCAGAGCTGCCAGCCGCTCGCGACGTGCGGGCATAAGGCTGTGTTGTAGCAAGGCGGTCACCTGATCCGCCTTGGCAGTGGTTTCGCCGTGGGCGACAGGTGCGCCGAGTTGGCGGTCAAGTCTGCGAATACTCGAAAGCTGGCCCTCCAACAGGTCGATGACCTGGTTGTCAACGCGCGCTGACGAAGTGAGCCGCGCACGTAGCTCGGCATCGGAGCGGTCCAGTTCGGCTTCCCCGTCCGCGGGGGCAGTCAGCAACTCGGCGATGTCAATGCCAAATATGCGTTCGAGCAGTCGGGCAGTCGCCGGGCGGGGAGGGCCGACCGGCTTGCCGCTAGCTCCTTTGCCCGCGACGAGACGTTCGAGGTGCCGCAGGCTCAGTGTTCCTGGTTCGCCGTGTTCGCGAGCGAAGCGTTCGGCGTACGCGACGAACTCGCGCAACGTCTCGCGGCGTACTTCGCGTATCTGCTGTTCAAGCACCGTTCGCGTCCGCCGGCCGCGCGGCTGCGCCGGTCCGTTGTCTGTGGTCCCCATATGTCGGCCTCGTGTCGGGTCTCTGTCGTTCCTATGTCGGTTGAGCTGACGACAAGCTGAATTCAGTTTGTCACACGCCGTCAGTGCTGGTCAGTACTGACGCACCGACGTCAGGGGATGAGCTGTGGGCACCGACAGCGAGGGGCTGTACGTCGTGTGGCATCGATGTGCGGTCGATGGTCTTGAGCACGCCGTCACAGATGAGGAGTTCGCGGGTGGCGCTCGCCGTCACCTGGGCTTGTACGTGGCGGTGTGCGGGCACGTGACCCGGCCGGGGTCGATGCTTGCGCCGTCCCGGCCACCGTGCGTTCGCTGCGTAGCTCGGGTGCGGGCTGCAGCGCTTCCCGACCCCGTGCCCGCGCAGTCAGGCCGTGGCGGAGTTGTGCGCCGGTTGTTCGCCTGGTTTCGGTCTCCGGTCGTCCCGTCGCCCGTAGTGGTGTCCCCCGGACGGGACGGCCGGTCTGCGCTGCCGGTGGACGCGAGCAGCGGGCCAGCCGCGCTCGCGTCCACCGGTCGCCACAAGATGAGGCGATCCGCGTGAGCCGCCCGGTGATGTTAGGGCGACCGGTGCCGGGCGTGGTGGGCGAAGCCTCGCGGGTTTGTCACTTGTTCGCCGTGCCTGCCGACGTCGAGCCTGCCTCGCAATTGGCGGCGTTGTGTGGCGCGCAGTTCGGACCTGGGCAACTTGAGTTGCTGTCGGAGCCTGCCGGGATGCCGTGCGTGCCGTGTCTGCGGGCGGTGCCGCTGCCAGGCGCGATCGAGGGTAACTCGTGATCGGTCGGCAGACGATCACCGATGAGTGGCGTTCGCAGCGGGTGCATTGGCACGCCTACGTGATCCCGCGCACCGATTCGGCCGATCGACGGTGGCGACTCCGGGTGGTCCGGCTGGACTCCGAACCGGACGCAGTGTTGTCGAGTCCGGTGGCGGTCGCGGACTGGATCGAGCGCCTGACCCGTGAGCACATCGAGCCACGGCAGACGTGGGCGGCTGCCGAACAGTCGTGGGTCGAGTTCGGCGACGCCGACGACCTTGCGCGCAGCCGTCGCCTTCACCTTGTCGTCGCCTCGCATGGCGACTCGCTTTACGTCGATATCCCCACTTCGTCCGTACCCCTTGACCTGTTTGTGGAGGCAGTCACCCATGCCGAGTGCGACCAGCACAACCCCGAAGGCGATCCCGCTGCCGCCTGAAACCCCAGGGCTCGGCGGCTGCCCGGCCGGGGGCGATCACGCCCCGATCCCGGTTCAGGGTGAGTCGTACAGCTTGTGCGCGAAGTGCGGGGCGCGGTGTTGACCATGTCCGACGACGTTGACGCCCGGCTGGCCGCGATCGAACGCCGCGCAGCCGAGCTGGATCGCAAGTTGGACGAGCTGATCGAGCTGACCGCGAGCCTGCGTGACGGCATCCCACACGACATCGCGCGGCCGGTCTCGCGGCCCCGAATGGGCCGTGGTGACGGCCTTTTGCGCGGTTGTCTCAGCCGTCACGGGCGGCGTTTCCGCAGGTGATACCCCTTAGCGTGCCGTCACACCACGAGTGACGGCACGCCAGCGGGTGTGACGGCATCACAACTCGTCCCGCAGCCTCTCGGCGGCTGCGCGAACGTCCGCCACGACGTAGCCGCGCACCTGGCGAGTACCGCCATCCGGACCGGGCACACGGTCACGGCGGGACGAGCAACCGAGGTCGCCCATCTGTCGACCGAACGAGTTCGGCTCGACGTCGAGTGCGTCGACCAGTTCGGCCGTAGGTACGAACTCCCGGTCGTCGGCGTTGCGGTCGAGGTAGTCGAGCACCGACGCCAGCGGTTCCGGCAGTGCGGCCGGTTCCCTTGCAGGTGCGCCCGATCCGATGGCCTTCGCCACGGCCGCGTGGTCGAGCCACGGGGTGGTGTCGTGGCCTACCGCGTGCCCGGTGAGCGTCCCTAACGCTTCGCGGAGTGCCCGGCCCCGTCGGCAGACGGTCTGCCAGTCCTCACCGGGCATGTAGTAGGTACGAACAGTCATGGCCAGAGTGTCGGCCCCTGCTTGCGTCTCGCCGTCCGGGCGCAGAATGCCGACGCCCTTGTGCGATGGGAGCAGGCGGCTGCTGTCAAAGCCGCGCGTGTTCATCTGCTCCCCGAGCACGATGTTGCTGTCCCGCCAGTCCATCACCCGCAGCGCGAACCGCGAGCCGAGCACGGCGCGCAGCCCGGACGGGATGGTCTTGGAGTCCGGCCGTTGGGTCGCCAGGACGAGCACGATCCCGGCCGCTGGCGCCTTCTTCGCCAGCCACGTCAGCAGCTCCCCGATGTACTCGCCCGCGGTGAGCTTCTTTCCTTGTACGTCAACGGGTGTGCGGTCTTCCAGTGGTACCTGGACCTCATCGATGAACAAGGCCGTGACAGGCATGTCCAAGGTGGTGTCGCGGGACATGGCGGGCGTGATCTTCGATTCTGGGCACGTTTCGTCGTCCAGTTCCCGCATCCGCCGGTACCGACCCTGAACCTCCCCGACCAACTCCACTAGCCAGTCCTTGAGCGCGAGTACGTGTTCTGGATCGTCGCCGGACAGAAACCGGTGCGCGACCTGCTCGGCGGCCACCCAATCCTTGCCCGCCTTGAAATCCGCCACATACAGCCGGGTGTGCGGATCGAGGATCAGGCCAGCAGCCGCGAGCCGTGTTGCGAACGTCTTGCCCTGCCTCGGAATCGCACCCACGAGCAGCGACGTCCACACCAGCGGCAGGTCGATCCGACGATCCCGCGCGTCCCGGCCGAACGGCACCGGCCGCCACGCATCCCACCGCGAGACGCCCAGCAACGGAGTCCGCAACGGTGGCGCGGAATACGGGTCTTCGTCCGCGACCCACAACGCGACGCGGCCCGCGTGTCCGCCGTTTCCGCGCACTCGCTCCGCGATCAACTGAATCTCGTCGACCGCCAGCGCCGACGCCAAGGCTTCCCGGTGCTTGATGACGTCCGCGGCCTTGCGCGTCGCGGGCAGGTCGACGGTGACCGCCCACCCGTCACCCACGCGAGTCGCCCGCTCCACCAGACGCAGCATCTCGTCCTTGCCGATCAGCTTCGCGTCACGGAAGGCGTCGACCAGGACTTGCGGATCCATCGTCCAGGTCAACGCCCGCGGCCCGGCCAACGATGGCTTGCGTCCGGGGCTGCCGTCCTTGCGTCGGCCGAGCACCGCCAGCGCCACGGACGCGACGCCACCCGCGATCCACAATGGACGTTCGCCGTAAACCCATGCCACCACAACGGAAACTACAGCGACAGTCGCGACGATGGCGGCTGTGACCTTCCACCGGAACAACGTCAGTTCCCGGATATCACCGAACTTGTCCGCCAGCTTCTGCGATTCCTCGACTGCCTCCCGGTAGTCCCGCACGGTGACCCACTTCCGCCACCACCGCAGCCCGGCCACCACACCGCGCACGACCGCACGCAGGTAGCGCCACGGTGACCGCAGCACCGCCACCGCCGCATCCTTGGCCGCTTGCGCGGCGAGCGCACGGCTCTTGAGTTCGGCCGGCACTCGCGGCGAGGACCGCCACCACCGCACGAACCGCACCCAGCGCGACAGCGCAACCGGCGAAGGCGGTGCGTCGTCGACCAGTTCGCCGTAAAGAACCGGCCCGCTGTGCTCAACCTCCACGGCCTCGGCACGGGCCAGCGATGAACCCTCGCCGTTCACGGCCTGGTCGCCTGCGGTGTTCAACGCTTCGTCGTCGGAGGCGTTCACGGGCGCTCACCCCCGTCCAATTCAGCGGCAAGGGTCTCGGCCAGGCGGGAGGACAGGCCACGCGAGCAGTCGGTCACCTGTCGCACCCATGCCGGAGTAATCACCACGTCCGGGGTCCATGCCTGCCGTGCCTCGTCCAGGTAGTCCGCGAACAACTTGCGGCCCTTGCGTCCCCGAGTGCGACGCCGTCCAGTCGTGCTGGCTGGTTCACGTTCCGGGGCGGCCTCGGTGAACGCGGCGTTCACGGCCTCGGTCAGCTTGTCCCGCAGATCGGTGACCGCCTCGGCCGCGGTGAACACCAGCAGCGGCGGAACCGAGTGCAGCACGATCCCGGACAGTGACCCGGCCGCGTACGACTGCCACGTGTTCATCACGTAGGTGGCGGCCAGGGTGAACCACTTCGCCCGCCGCACCCACGGACCGGTCGACACCTGGTAGCGAGCGGTGACCTGCTCGGCCCGCAGGATCGCCAGCAGCACCAGCGACACCGTGGGATCGAGCAGCCACGCCGCAAGCCAGGGCAACGACCACACAGGCGACCCGTCCGCCGCAAACGACTGAACGTTGGTCATCGTGAACGCCAGCCCGAGCACGATCCCGGCCCAGCACAACCGATCGACCTGTGCCCGGACCCGCTCCACTCGCAGCGCGATCACGTCCGGATGGGTTCGGTAGGCGCGCAGTTCGGCGGCCTCGGCCGCGTCCTGGGCGAGCCGTTGTCCAGCGGTCAACGGGACGTGCTGTGCGTCGGCCGGGCCGGGTGGCCGCCCGGAGGCGGCCACCCGTTCAGCGTGTCCGGTCATCGACGCTCACCCCGCCGAGTCGTGTCCAGCGACGTCACGGTGAGGGTGCGAGTCAGCACGTAGGCCGCCAGCAGATCCGGCAGCGCCAGCACCACCAGCAGCAACGTCACATTGCCGGGATTGGCGATAACCAGCCATTGCACGCCAACGAATGCGGCTGCCATCACTAGGACACGGCCCGCCAGCGACACCGCCCGCACACCGGCCCGCGCTCTGTCGACTGCCTGCCGTGCCCGGCGTGACCCGATCCGCCACACCACGACCAGAGCCAGCAGCACACCGGCACCGGCCAACACCTGTTCCGGCGTCAGATTGACCGTCATGGCTGCTCACCCGCCCATACGCCGCGGTTGATGTGCCGCCACTTCCACACCTGGTAGACCTCGCGCCGATCCGTATCGGGCAGGCCGCCCCACACGCCGACCGTGAGCGGCCCGGCGACCCGTAGTTCCAGTTCGAGACACTCGTCAGTGACCGGGCAGCCCGCGCACATCTCGGCCGCCAACTCCCGGTCCGGGGCATCCTCGCCGGGTAGTTCCGGCAGTTCGTCCCGGTCGAAGGCCCAGACGCACAAGCCGTCGCGGGTGACGACCTTGCACAGCACGTCGTCCGGCACGTCCACGAACCGGTCGAGGCTCGCGGCGATCTCGTCGTAGTCGTCCTGGTTCACCACGCCGCACCTCCGGTCACTCGGGCGACCTCTCGGGCGGTGCGCTGTTCCGCCACCATCCGGGCGGGATCGATGCAGGTACCCGATTCGGTGGCCTGGTCGATGAGTCGGTCCAGCGCGACTGCCGGAACGACGTAGCGGGTGCGAATCCGCACGGCGGGGAAGACACCTTCCCGTATCGCCCGGTAAAGCGTTGAGGAATCCACGCGAAGGACTCGCGCGGCTTCACGGACTGTGTAGAACGCCGGTTTTCCGGCATTAGGCATAGCGGTACCCATTGATGAATTCCTTAGAAGTTGTTTCAGCTTGAATATGAGCTGATATCAGCTTGTGTCGAGACAGAATTGCCCCAAAAGCGCGAGGCACATTCGCCGAGGCGTGATCGAGCGCTAATCTCGGCTCTCAGGCGGACCACGGAGGAATGGGTGACGGAGGACTGGGCGGCGGTCGCGAGGGCGATCAACGAGCGCACGCATGAGCTCGGCCTTCGCCAGCGCGAGCTGGCAGAACGCTCGCACGTCTCGCAGGCGATCGTCCGCGAACTTCAACACCAGACCGTCGAACGCCGTCGCAGTGCCCGGACGCTCGAAGCCTTGTCGCTGGCCCTGGACTGGCATCCGGGCCACCTCGCCGCGGTCCTTGCTGGACGAAAACCCTTGCGCCCAGGGGAAACCGGCGACGACACCACGGACAAGATCCTTGCCCGCCTCACCGCCATCGAAGGCCGACTGGACGACATGAGCAAGCGGCTCGACACCATCGGCGACGACGTGGCCGCGCTGTCCGAGCCGGCTCACCGCCGAGGCTCCCGGTAGGCGGCTGATGCACTCGCCGCGCTGGTTCCTGTTCTCGCTCATGCACTCAGGAAACGGCAGCGGAAGCCTTATTCGCAGGTGGCAGCGGTTAACCCAGAACCTATTAACCGCAATTAACCTCGCAGGTCACAGCGGTTATCGGTGGTGCATATTCTGATGGCCGCAACCAAGCTCCAAGCCGTCCGAAAGCAGCTCGACTACAAGGCCGCGGAAGTCATCGCGCTGCTAATTCGACGTGCCGACGTACTCGGCGTCCCGGTGATGGAGGCGGCGAGCCTCAAGACGAAGCTGTCCCGCTGGGAGAACGGCCACGAGCAGGTCAGCGAGCCGTACCAGCGGCTGTTCCGCGACGTGTACGGCCGAACCAACGACGAACTCGGCTTCCCCACCGACGACGAAGACGACGAGGTAGCGGAGCTTCGCTCACGGCTCGCCGTGGCGCGCTCAGTCGATGCGGCAGCCGTGGACGCCTTCCGCCGCCAAGTCGACAACGCCCGCCACGTCGACCGACAGTTCGGCGGGATCGCGCTGCTGGACCAGCTCCGCAGCCTCATCGCGCAGCTTGAAGGGTATCTGTCCCACAGCACGGCGCGCGGTCAGCGCGAAGCGCTGGCCGGGGTCCTCGTGGAGGCGTCAACGCTCGCAGGGTGGGTATCGCTCGACCGCAACGCGATCAGCCAGGCATGGAACCACTACGAGCGGGCGAAGACAGCGGCCCGTGAGTTCGGCTCGACAACCGCGCTCGCACACGCCCTCGCGGAACAGGCGTTCGTACTGATCGACATAGACGCGGCCGACCAGGCGGCCGAGCAGCTCGAACACGCGCGATCCCTTGGCGACCACACCGTTCCGCCGCTGCTGCAAGCGTGGCTGACGGCCGCCAGGGGCGAAGGGCTCGCCGCGTCCGGCCAGCGAACCGAGGCACTGCGAGCGTTCGACACGGCAGACGCGCTGCTACCCAGCGAACCGAACGACCCTGCGCTGCCCTACCTGTTCCTCGGCGGCTCACACCTGGACCGCTGGCGCGGCAGCGCCCTCGCCAAACTAGGCGAACCGGACGCCGTCGAGCACCTGACGAACACACTCCCCCGCCTGCCAGCAGCGTTCGTCCGTGCCCGCGTCGGCATGATGGTGGACCTCGCGTTCGCCCACGCAGCCGCCGGGAATCGCGACGAGGCACGGCAGTACGCCCGCCAGGCACGCCAACTCGGCCTGCAGATCAGGTCAGACCGCCACCTACGCAGGCTCAGCGGCCTGATCCTGCCTACCGGCCAATCACGCTTTGTGTGAGTTCAGGTAGTAGAGCAACGCCACCAACGTGCCCGACCCCAGCAACTCCTGGCGCTGGGCCAGCTCGTTCACACGCGACAACGGCACCCACTCGACCCGGCCGACTTCCTCCGTGTCGGTCGGGTCGCCGATGTGCTCGGCACCTCGCCAGAGGTAGACGTCCATGGGGGCTGTGACCTGGCCTGGCAAGGGTTCGAAGCTGACCAAGTGCTTGCCTTCGCCGGTCGGCTGCCATCCGCTCTCTTCGGCAGCTTCACGAGCAGCTGTCGCAGCTGAATCCTCTCCGTCATCGACCAGCCCGCCTAACAGCTCGTATCCCCACTGCTTCGTCGCAAACCGATACCTCCAAAGCATGAGGGCCTCGTCGCGGTCATTAACAACCAAGGCGATCGCAATCCGCGCCAAGTGCACCACATGATATTCCCAACGATTTCCATTGGGCGCCTGAACATCTACTAGCGCGAGCTGAACCCACCGGTTGTCATACACCAAACGTTCACCGTAGGTACGCCATGCTCCGACCTCATCGACCATGTCAGCAATCATACCCCCACGGCCAACTGCATGATTCACGTCCGGTTCAACTAGTAGCGATTACCCGAGTTAACGTCTTGCACGGCTTGCACGGCTCGCCTTAGTCGAAGTGCGTTCCATGTCACGAGCTAGCTTAGCGCTTACGTCAGGCCAGGAAAACGTAGTCGCAGCTTCGTCAAATTTCCATTGAGAATCTAGGTAACGACGAAATATATCTGCTCGATCCAGCCTGTCATTGATCGACTGTACGTCCCCTACATCTCGGCGAACTGCCGGATCAACTATTGGAGTATCAACGATCATCCCGTCAATATACGCAAAAAACGTGAGCATCCTTTGGTGCATATACCCACCAGCTGCCGTCACGCGCACCGACCGCATGCCTGGATCATCCCGACTAACGTCAAGCAGCTTCCAGTCGACGCCTCGTTGGATTTGCGCCTCGATCTGCCCAACGGCATATCCAAGACCCTGCAAGTGCTCATAAACGTTTCGCTCGTCCACATAACCATTTTGAGACGACTCTCCACGTGCCTGGCAAGCAGCAAGAATTATTGGCAACGTAAAGTGCTCGCGACCGTCGCTGCTGGTTATATCCAGTATGTTACATACCGCAGAAGATCGCGGATCATAGTGCGAATACTCACCATACAAGATTGATCGAATGAATTCATGGATGGGGAGCGTATAGAGACCTCCACGGTCGTGCACTTCCAGGATCCGCGCAGTCGATACGTAGCCGCTTCCTACAAAGCGAGACACAAAATCCAACGCCTGGCGAACATTTCCGGAACTCAGATTGTCAACCAGTTCCTTTAGCTGGTTGTTGTTTTTGAATGCTTCAACTAGGACATTCAAGTACACGAGTAGGTTATCTGAGTCGATCGTAAGACCGGTCGGGAAAGAGTCGAGACGTCCAGTTCGGTGCAATTGGGTTCGCGCGAAATCTAGCCTCTTTAAGATTACAAGATCAGTTCTCGGCGGCTCAACCGTGAAGACCCTAGGTTGATAAGCAGTAAGGGATCCCCGCTTCTTGGACGTGTAGAAGGTGTCCGGCCTCAACGACATAAATACCGCGAGAGGCCACGTCTCAGAAAGGGACTGACCAATCACAAAGAGGCGCTCTTGAAACTCTAACTCGTGATGGTCAATGTTATCCAGAACGAGAACGAACTCAGTTCCCCGACTTCCACGAAGATGCTCGAGACTTCTCCGTAGATGCCCCAGGCCATCTGCCTGCAACTTCGACAACATATCTAGCTCAAACCTGGCGTACTCCGACGGATTTGTCTCCCGAAGACCACCGTACAAGCTCTTCTTGAACTGATTCACCTCCTTGTTGTAAACCGCCCTTACAAAAGGGCCCTCAAATATGTCAACCTCTGCCTGCGCCTCCAAAGAGCTAATCATTGAGTCGACGAGATACTGACGTACATCATCAAGAAGGGATGACTGACGAAGAAGATCCACATAAAACACAATGGACTTCTTCAACACGTCAGCAGCCTCTATTCGAATGAAGTGCTTCAGAAAAATTGTCTTTCCAACCCCAACGTCACCCAGAAGCACCAAAGGGCGCCTCGTCAAGGCTGCCGACAGAAGATCGCCCGTGAGTCGCGCTTCTTTTTTCTTTCCTTTTGCTACATTGTCAACTGCGGCAACTTTATGTACTTCTGCATACCGCGAACGCAGGATTTCCTTGCTAACAAGTGCGTATTGCGACAAGGCACCACTGGTGCAGTAGCACTCTTCAAGAAACTCGTCAGACACCTCGTCTTCCTGCACGAGGTCCTGAAGAAATAAGTCGGCAAGTATTCGCACATCAGTTTCTAACTCGGAGCGATATCTAAACCCGGGATAGTTGCCAATTCTTGCCGAAAGCCTCTCCGGAGGCGGCGCGAGCTGTCCGCGGCGAGCAAACTGAAGACGAAGCGTTCCCGCTGCCACACCCTCACGGGATAGGCAATCCCAAAAGAGTGAGAAGTCCCGCTCCATGTCCACCAGACTAGCAAATACCAGCGCGCGCCCCGACAAAGGAGGAGTTCCATCACCCCTACTCCCAAGGAATGCAATCAATTGATGGCCGTTGCACAGAACAGCAAGGCTTATACCGCCAGTTTGGCAGTAGCGTACAACCTGCTCAAGTGCAGCTTTATTTGAGTGATTGTAGTCGTATATAGTTTTTACATCTACATAGCGCTCTTTTTCCACGCCTACCGGGAGTTCGAAATGGCGACCAGTTCGTTTAGCTTCAATGACGGCAAGTCTTTCTGGTCGGCCCAGTACGTAATCAAGGTAGTCACCCGATTCGTACTGCTCGGTCGTTATATCCTCCGGCGCCCAGTCGAGGGTGTCAAAAAGCAATCGGTCTATCAAACGGAGACGTGTTGTCGCCTCGTTCAAGTCCAAATGTCTTTCGGCTTCCGTGGCCAGGGTACCTATTGCCAGCTTTGCACGTTCATAGTTGACCACCTGCCGAACCGCCTTCCCACCACAGAGACGTCGATCGTTTAGGCTATCGATGAAGGCACGGACTCCGTAACACCCAATCAGCCGATGGGTGCATCGGAAGGCCATAGACTTGACATGGTTCGTGACATGAACTCCTGCCGAGGATGCCTCGTGACATGGCGTGGGCAGTAAGAGCACCTACAAACTCGCAGCTAGAAGCTAGATCACGCTTCGAGTGCCAGCCTTCTAATCTCTAGGTCGCAGGTTCGAGTCCTGCCGGGGGCGCCACCAGGCAGCGTAGATGTTCTGCTTCGCACAGCGGTTGGACAGCAGGAGATCCCCATACGATTGAGACATGCCGACCTTCCCGCGAGCACGTCACGGCCGGCGGCCTCATCCGGAGATCTGATCTTCGTGGCGATCACCACGTCTTCCGGATACGGCCACGACGCTTGCCGGGTCAGTTCGTCCGCCTGGAGGTCGCCGAACTCATAGGTTCCGGCTGCGTCTCACGCCGCGCAGCACTGCAGGATCGTGAACGGAGCCGCCACGCGAGCCGCACGCCGTCGCGGCCGAGCCGGCGGCCCCGCCGGTCAACCAGCAGGACGGTGTTGGCCGCGATTGTGTTCACGTTCGTGCTCCTCCCTGTCGTGCGGACCGGAGCTGATCAGCCGCGGTAGTAGTCGGCCAGCTCGACGAAGGCGACCTTGGGTTCCCATGGCATGTCCGGATAGCTGTCGCCACCGCGCTCTTCGAGAACCTTGACGATGCCGAGGCTGGCCAGATCGAGGTCGTGACGGGGGTCCTCGGGGCGGTGCGGGTAGTTGTAGAGCGCGAAGAGATACACAAAGGCACCGTCGACGCCTTCGGCATCGAAGATCTCCAGCAACTCTCGCAGGTAGGCGGCCTGCCCGGCCTCGTCGCGGTCGTGTTGCCCCTTCAGCCGAACCGGCTGACCGGTCTCGTCGTGTTCGACGATCTCCATACTGCGCGGCGCCACGTCCCCCGAGCCGCGCCAGGTGGCTGTGCCGAAGCCGGTGATCGCGACCGGTTTTCCCTGCGCCACAAGGGTGCGCACGCCCTCCTGGAAGCGGTCGGCCACCTCGGCGGACCGGATGAGTTCGACCGACATGATGTCGAAGAGGGTCCAGTCGACACGCTCGAACGGGATGCAGGCGTAGGTGATCTTCCCCTGGAAATGCTGGCGAATCGTCGTCACAGCATTGCTGAGGAAGTCGTTGAGGAGTGCGCTCGCCTCGGCGGTTCGCTCGCCAATGCGGTCGGGCTGGCTGAACAGTCGATCGAGCCGCTCCGCGATGTTGTCTCCGGGCAGGAATCCCCGATCCATGAGGCTCAACTCGACGCCGGCGACGAACACGACTTCGGCTCCCGCCTGCCGGACCCGCTCCGCCCGCAGGGCGCAGTCGGCGAACAGCGCCAGTATCTCGGTGGTCGTCAGGTCCAGCGGGTAGGGCGAGAACCAGACCTCCAGTCCGAGTTCGGCAGCGCAGCGCGCAGCAAGCTCCAGCCGCTCCGGATCGCCGCCGACGAGGTGAACGGCGTTGCAGTGCAGGTCGTCACGGATGACGGCCAGTTCCCGCTTCACCAGGTCGAAATCGAAACGTTCGCGGGAGATCTCACCGTTGCGGATTAGGCCGGTGTCGTACGCAATGCCCTTGGCACGCATGGGTCTGGTCCTTCCGGTCACGACGTGGAGCCCCAAGACTAGGCGATAAACTTGCGTGCACGCAATTTTGCGTTCACGCATGTCGACTGGGATACTCCGATCGTGACGACACGACGGACAGGTTTGCGCGAGCAGAAGAAGCAAGCGACCAGGGAGGCGTTACGCGAGGCGGCCCTGCGGCTCGCCCTGACGCGGGGTCCGGAGAATGTGCGTGTCGACGACATAGCCGAGGCAGCCGGAGTCTCGCCGAGGACCTACAACAACTACTTCTCCAGTCGCGAACAGGCAATCGTCGCCGCCGTCACGGCCGAGCGGGAAGCACGGATCGCGGCGGCGGTCACCGCCCGGCCCGTCGGCATCGGCCTCGCCCACGCCGTGGTCGAGGCGATCGTGGAGCACTACACCGACCCGGGAGAACAACATCGCGACGCGCTGCTGCTGATCACCACCCGGCCCGAGTTGCGCGAGGCGTTCATCGACACCACCAGCGAGATCGAACGCCCCCTCGCCGACGCGATCACCCAACGCATCAGCGACACCGACCCGCACACCGCCCGTGTACTCGCGGCGAGCGTGGCCGCCGCGATTCGGGTCGCACTCGACCAATGGGTACAGCCGAGGATCGCGTCTCCCGCGGCCGGCGAGCTCGTCGTGCCGTCCGGCTCGCTACCCGACCTACTCCGTGCCGCGCTCGCACCACTCGCACCCGCACTCGACGCGGCCGAACAACGAACACGACAACGCCAGCCTCGCTGAGGACACAGCGAAGGGCGGGACACATCTCGGTGCCGGCGGTATGGCCGAGCTCGATGCCGGGAACCAGCGCAGCGTCACACCGGCGACGGTCGAGCATCCGAAACGCTCAGCACCGAGCAGAAGTAGATCGAGGACGTGGCCGGAACTGCCTGATCCACCGTGGGTCCGGTCCGACAAACCTGGGGTGGCCATGGAGCCCTTCACCAAGCCGAGCGAGCCGTGCGTCGGTATCCGTTGCGGTGTGCGCGGCGGGCGCAACCTGTCTCACATCTACGAAAGCCGCCCCTCCGGTGAGTACACTGTTCGTCGACCGGGGCATGTTCGCCCGATGTGCCGCGACGTTGGGGTGACCGATGGCCACAACGGAGGCTCGCTCGAAAATGCCGAGCGCCATCGGTGCCACCGCCGCCCGCCGGCGTGCTGCCCAGCCGCCATACCTTTCCCTTGGCCCCGAACGTCGAGGGCCGGTACCCACCTCCACGCCAGGGCACATGGCCCCGTCCTATCGCTGGACCATCGACACGCACCGGTACGAACTGGAACTGGTTCGTGCCAGCGAACGGTCAGTCATGACAGCCTCGACGGCAAGGGGTGATCGTCGGTGCGCTGTTTCGCGGCCCCACGTTGCCTCGGGTGGCGGGCCCGTTATCGGGGCGTGCGGTTCCGGACGTGTCCGGCACTGACACAGACGGTTGACACAGAACAGGAGACAGCAGAGTGGCACCCAGCAGCACCGACGGCACGCCCGCGAACGAGCCTCCACCGGGTACCCAGGCAATCGGTCGCGCGCTGACCACCCTCAAACTCCTTGCCGGGCAAGAAACGGAACTTTCCGTATCCCGAATCGCCACCGAACTGGAGCTGTCACCGGGAACGGCGAACCGCATTGTCCGGGCATTGGTCGCCGGGGGCCTGGTCACCCACAACGCACTCACCGACGGGTACTACCTCGGCACCGGCGCCGTCTTGCTCGGGCAGGCCGCACAGCGTGGTTTCGGCCTCGATCGCGCCCTGCCCGTTCTCGAGCAGATAAACGCCGAAACGCAGGAATCGGTCAACCTCGCCGTGCGAGAAAGCGGTGAGTCCGTGGTCATGCTCAGGGCCCAGTCCACCCTCCCGCTCCGGTTCGAGCAACAGACCGGAGCGCGATTTCCCCTGTACACCACGGCATCCGGCAAAGCGATCCTCGCTCACTCCGCGGACGCGGAACATTACCTCGCCTCGTTGCCCGAGCGCCTGCCCCAGCTGACGGCGCACACCCTCGACACTCCCGCCCGAGTGGCGGCGCAACTGGAACAGGTGCGACGGCGCGGCTACAGCATCGACGAGGAGGAGAACGTCGCGGGCGTCCGCTGTGTCGGGGCGCCGGTCCTCGACTCGGACGGCAGGGCGCACGCCGCCGTCGTCATCCAGGTTCCCACCGTGCGAATGCCGCGCGCGCGGGTGCGCGAACTGGGCGTGCGAGCGGTCACCGGGGCCAAGGAGATCGCGCAGTTCGTGCCGATCAACCGGGTCATGTCCCGCTGACTCCCAGTTCCCGCGCGGTCAGCGTCGCCAGGTGCACGGGGTCGCGGTCGGTCAGTTGACGGATCTGCGTCCGGCAACTGAAACCGTCCGCGTGAATCGCGGTGTCGGCGGACGCCGCCCGTACCGCGGGCAGCAGTTCGTGCTCGCCACACGCGACGGAGACCTCGTAGTGGTCGCGCTCGAAACCGAAGTTGCCCGCGAGCCCGCAGCAGCCGCCTTCGAGTACGTCGACCTCGCCCGCGACGGAGCCGAGCACCGCGCGGTCGGCGTCGAACCCGAGATCGGCGTGCTGGTGGCAGTGCACCTGCGTCAGCACCCGGCCCCCGCCGGGCCGTCGCCCACGGAGTGCCGCGTGGTCACCGACCAGCTCGGCGAACGTGCGGGTGCACGCGGCCAGTGCGGGGACGCGGGGATCGTCGGGCAGCAGTTCTGCCGCGTCGGCGCGCAACATCGCGGTACAACTCGGTTCCAGCCCGACCACCGGCACTCCGCGTTCGAGCCACGGCTCCAGCACATCGAGTGTGCGTGACAGCTTCTCGCGGGCGGTGCCGAGCTGTCCGGTGCTGTACCACGTCAGTCCACAGCAGACCGATCTGCTCGGAAGGTGCACCTCGTATCCGAGTTCTTCCAGTACCGCGACGGCATCCCGTCCGGGGCCGGGGTCGAAGTAGTTGGTGAAGGTATCCGGCCACAGCACCACCGGGTCGCCACCGGGACGGGCTCCGCCACGCCGGGTCCACCACGAGCGGAAGGTCCGCTCGGCCAGTTTCGGGATGTCACGCTCGGCAGCGACACCGCCGATCCGTTTGAGCAGCGGGGCCAGCCGCGAGGACGTGACCGCGTTGACCACGCGGGGTGCGAGGGCGCCGAACCGTAGCCAGCGAGGCAGGGCTCCCATGCCGTAGTGCGACATCGGGCGGCGGCGATTCCGGTAGTGCTTGCTGAGGAACTCGGCTTTGTAGGCGGCCATGTCCACCCCGACCGGGCAGTCGGTCTTGCAGCCCTTGCAGCCGAGGCAGAGATCGAGCGCGTCCTTGACCTCCGTGGACCGCCAGCCGTCGGTGATCACATCTCCGGCGAGCATCTCGAACAGCAACCGGGCCCGGCCTCGCGTCGAGTGCTTCTCCTCGCGCGTCGCGCGGTAGCTCGGGCACATCACCCCGCCGGAAGGGGCCAGGCATTTGCCCACGCCGACACAGCGACGCGTTGCCGCGGCGAAATCTCCGCCGTCGGCGTGCAGGGCGAGCTGGGCACGTGTGGGCAGCACGGGCGGGGCGACCACCGGGCGCAGATCGGCGTCCAGCGGGGCTGGGTCGACCACACGGTGCGGGTTCATCCTGCCCTCCGGATCGAAGGCGGACTTGAACTCGCCGAACGCGCTGATGATGTGCGGTGGGAACATCTTCGGCAGCAGTTCCGCCCGCGCCTGCCCGTCCCCGTGCTCGCCCGAGAGCGATCCGCCGTGCTCGACGACCAGATCCGCGGCCTCTTCGAGGAACCTGCGGTACCGGTGGCGGGCGTCCGTGGCTGTGAACGGGAAATCGATCCGCACGTGCAGGCATCCGTCACCGAAGTGTCCGTAGACCGCACCGCGCCTGCCGTGGTCCTCCATCAGCTTCTCGAAGTCCCGCAGGTACCCGCCGAGGCGATCCGGTGGCACGGCCGCGTCCTCCCAACCCGACCACGCCTCGGAACCGTCGGCCAGGCGGGTCGCCAGGCCGGCACCTTCCTCGCGGATCCGCCACAGGGCGCGACGGTGGGACGGGTCGCCGACGACCGTCGCGGTGGCGCCGACATCGGGTGCCACCGCAGCGACCCGCCGCGCCAGCTCCTGCGCCTGCTCGACCGTGTCTGCCCCGGTCTCGAGGTAGAGCCACGCTCCTCCCGGCGGGAGGTCGGCGTCCACGGCCGCCGCTCCGCGGCGTGCGCGCAGGGCCGCCACCAGCTTGCCGTCGATGCCCTCCACGGTGAGCACCGGCAGGCCGAGCAGTGCCGGAACGGCCTCGGCGGCACTCACGTTGTCCGGGAATCCGAGCACGGCCATCGATCTCGCGGCCGGTGACGCGACCAGGCCGACGGTCGCGCTGAGCACGGTCGCGCAGGTGCCCTCGCTACCGACCAGGGCCCGCGCCAGGTTCCACCCGTTCTCCGGCAGCAACGCGTCGAGGTTGTATCCGGACACTCGCCGGGGAAGGGACGGGAAGGCGGCACGGATCCGGTCGGCGTCACGCTCGACGAGTGCGGCGAGGCCGCGATACAGCGTGCCGGTCCGGTCACCACGCGCGCACAGGCGTTCCAGTTCGTCCACCGGCGTGGGGCCGACCTCCAGCACCGTGCCGTCCGCGAGCGCGATCTCCAGTGAACGGACGTTGTCCGCCGTCTTCCCCCACGCGACCGAGTGCGATCCGCACGCGTTGTTGCCGATCATCCCCCCGAGCGTGCACCGGTTGTGCGTCGACGGGTCGGGGCCGAAGGTCAGCCCGTGCGGGGCGGCCGCGGCGCGCAGGCGGTCGAGGACCAGTCCCGGCTGTACCCGGGCGGTGGCGTGTTCCGGATCGAGGTCGAGTACCCGGTCGAGATGCCGGGTGAAGTCGATGATGACGGCGGTGTTCGCCGCCTGTCCGCCGATGCTGGTACCCGCTCCCCTCGGCAGCACCGGCAGGCCACGTTGCGCGCACACTTCCAGCGTCGCCAGCACGTCGGCGTTCGACCGCGGGGTGACGACCGCGATCGGAACGTGCCGGTAGTTGGACGCATCCGTGGAGTACATGGCGCGGGTCGCGTCGTCCACCCGCACCTCTCCCTCGATCGTCGCCGACAGTGCTCGCGCCAGTGCGCCGGTCTCCTCAGATGCGACAGTCAATGCGGCTCCGTCCCTTGCGACTTCTGCTGGTGGCCCGCGATCCGGTCTTTACGAACGGGGCTCCGGCACCTACCGTGACTGGCCACATAGTGGTTGCCTATCCCACATAGTGTCAATGGGAGGGTGCGCCACATACGCAACCGATGATCGGAGCCCGCCGATGAAGCCGGACATCCAACCCAACGAAAGCGTCTTCACCTGGGCCGCACCGCCACTGAAGTTCGGTGTGGGTGCGATCGACGAGATCGGCGCGGAGGCCGCGGCCACCGGCGCCTCGTCCTGCCTGGTGATCACCGACCGCGGAGTCCGCGAGACGGGAATTCCGGACCGGGTGCAGCGCAGCCTCACCTCTGCCGGACTCAAGGCGGAGGTGTTCGACCGGGTCGGGGTGGAGCCGACCGACGAGAGCATCGCCGAGGCGGTCACGTTCGCACGGGAACAGGACTGGGACTGTTTCGTCGCCATCGGCGGAGGATCCGCGATGGACACCGCCAAGGCGGTCAACCTGCTCACCACCCACCCGGGGGAACTGCTCGACTACGTGACACCTCCCATCGGCGAGGGCACGGCACCCTGGCTGCCACTCAAGCCACTGATCGCGGTACCCACGACGGCGGGGACCGGTTCCGAGTCCACGACCATCTGTGTGATCGACTTCCTCGGTCTGCACCTCAAGGCAGGCGTGAGCCACCCGCGCCTGCGCCCCTCGCTGGCCGTGGTGGACCCGCGCACACTGCTGACGCTGCCGCCGGAGGTGACCGCGGCCAGCGGAATGGACGTGCTCTCGCACGCACTGGAGAGCTACACCGCGATCCGCTACGACGCCAAGTCGGCACCCGAGGATCCGATGCGGCGGCCCGCGTTCTGCGGCTCGAACCCGATCAGTGACGTCTGGTGCGAGATGGCGCTGGGCCTGGTCGGCAAACACCTGCGTGCGGCGGTGTGCAACGGCCGCGACCTGCACGCGCGAACCCAGATGGCGCTCGCGTCCACCTACGCGGGCACCGGTTTCGGCAACGCGGGCACCCACCTGCCGCACGCCAACGCCTACCCGGTGGCGGGTGCGGTGAAGGACTACCAGGCGGCGGGTTACCCACCGATGCCGATGGTCCCCCACGGCCAGGCCGTCTCGGTCACCGCGGCCGCCGTGTTCCGCTGGACCTACCCGGCCGACCCCGAGCGTCACCTGCGGGCGGCGGAGCTGTTGTCCGGACGTACTTTCACCCGTACCGACGGCGCCGAAGCCCTGCCCGGCGTGCTGACCGAACTGATGGCCGACATCGGTATGCCACCCGGACTGCGTAGCTTCGGTTACGAGGAGAAGAACATCGGCGAACTCGTCGACGGGACCATGAAGCAGACCCGCCAGATGGCGGTCGTGCCCCGGCCACTCGACCGGGCGGCGGCGGAACGCATCTTCCTGCAGTCCCTGTGACCGCTCGAACCGAGGAGCACAGAACATGACAGGAACAACGAAAGACGAACACGTCGACCGCCGGGAACTGCGCACCGTCGTCGCGTCGAGCGTCATCGGCACGACCGTCGAGTGGTACGACTTCTTCCTGTACGGCACCGCCGCCGGCATCGTCTTCAACAAGCTCTACTTCCCCAGCGAGGACCCGCTGGTCGGCACCCTGCTGTCGTTCGCGACGTTCGCGCTCGGCTTCGTGGCCCGGCCGATCGGCGGGCTGATCTTCGGGCACATCGGCGACCGCGTCGGCCGCAAGAAGACCCTGGTGGCGACGATGCTCATCATGGGTGTCGCCACCTGCGCGATCGGCCTGGTGCCCACCTACGGTTCCATCGGCGTGGCGGCTCCGATCATTCTCGTCCTGCTGCGGCTGGCCCAGGGCGTGGCCATCGGAGGCGAATGGGGTGGCGCGGTGCTGATGGCCGTCGAGTACGCCCCACGCGGCAGGCGTGGTTTCTACGGCAGCTTCCCGCAGATCGGACTGGCACTCGGACTGATGCTCGGCACGGGTGTCTTCGCCGGGCTGGACGCCGTGATGAGCAGCGAGGCGTTCCTTTCCTGGGGCTGGCGAATCGCGTTCGGACTATCCGCGATCCTCGTGCTGGTAGGGATGTTCATCCGGCTCAGGGTGATCGAGACCCCGGCGTTCAGGAAAATGGAGCAGAGCAAGGCCAAGGCGACGGTGCCGGCGGTCGAGCTGGCCAGGAACCCGTTGTCGCGCAGGCATGTGCTGCTCGGAATGGGAAGCAGACTGACCGAGGGGATCGCGTTCAACACCTGGGCGGTGTTCGCGATCTCCTACGGGACCGAAACCATCGGAATGGAACGGCAGCCGCTGCTGCTGGGCGTGATGGCGGCGGCCGCGGTCATGCTGGTGTTCATCCCGTTGTTCGGCCGCGCGTCCGACCGTTACGGTCGCAGACGAGTGTTCGCGTTGGGGGCCGTGCTCACCGGAGCCGTGAGCTTTCCCGCACTCGCCGTTCTCGAAACGGCGCAACCTCTGGTCATCGGGATCGGGATCGTGGTCGTTCTGGGAATCTGCTATCCGATGATGTACGGGCCGCAGGCCGCGCTGTACTCCGAGATGTTCCCCACGGCGGTGCGTTGTACCGGAATCTCGTTCGTGTACCAGTTCTCCGGGATATTCGCCTCCGGGATGACTCCGCTGATCCTGTCCTTTCTGGTCGGACAGGCAGGTGGCGGTTACGGCCTGGTACTCACCTACCTGCTCGCGGCGACCGTGCTGAGCACGGTGTGCACACTCGCGATCCGGCGCGGCGACCTGTTCTCCGACGACGACGGGCCGGCCCCGGCCGGTGACGGACGGGAATCAGGGGGGCATCGGCAGGCCGTCGGCGGGCCGGGATAACTCACCGGGCGTCCGCGGTGCCGGCCGCGGCCGGCCGTCAGGCGCTGGGTCGCGTTCCTTCGCGGCCCAGCGCCTGCACGGCACTGACGACGGCCATGACCTCGATGTCGTGAGCCGAACACCCGCGCGAAAGGTCGTTCAGCGGGAGCCGCAAGCCCTGGAGCACCGGCCCGAGTGCGGTCGCACCACCGAGCCGTTCGGCGATCTTGTAGCCGATGTTCCCGGCGTCGAGATTCGGAAACACCATGACGTTGGCGTGACCGGCCACCAGGGAACCGGGAGCCTTCTTCGCTCCCACCGTCGCCACGACCGCGGCATCGAGCTGCAGCTCACCGTCCACCGCGAGCCCCGGCGCTCGCTGACGCACCAGTTCCGTCGCGGTTCGCACCTTGTCGACGCTGGCATGGCTGGCGCTGCCCTGCGTGGAGAACGAGAGCATCGCGACCTTCGGGTCCTCTTCGGTGAGCGTGCCGAACGTCTCCGCGGTGGCGACCGCGATGTCCGCGAGTTGGGTGGCGTCCGGGTCGGGAAGCACCGCGCAGTCGGCGAACGCCACCACTGGGCCATCGGCGAGCAGCATCAGGAAGAGGCTGCTGACACTGCCGGCGCCCTCTCGCAGGCCGACCACCCGCAATCCAGCGCGCAGTACGTCGGCGGTGGGCCGGGTCGCGCCGGCCACACAGGCGTCGAACACGCCGGTGCGGAGCCCGGCCGCGGCGAGGTAGAGCGGGTCCCGTTCGGCGGCGGACAGGTCGGCGGCCCTGCGGCCACTGAAACCCTCACGCAGGGCCCCGGTCACATCCTCCCGCTCCGCGAGCCGTCCGGAATCGAGGACGATCTCGCCCGGCAGGTCGAGGCCGAGCCGCGCGGCCACCGCACGGATCTTCACGGGCTCACCGACGAGCTTCGGCCGAACGAGGCTCACCTCGTGCAGTCGCAGCGCGGCCGTGATCGTCCGCTCGTCCGTGGCGTCGGGCAACGCCACGGACAGCCCGCGGCCGATGATTCGGCGCCGCCAACCGGCCAGCAGTCCGGCCGCCGGGCTCGCCTCGGGATCCGCCAGTGCTCGCATCGCCCTGCTTCCGGTCGATCCTCGCGACCAGATCCTCCGATCGCATTCCATAAAATGGAAACTTATTCCACCGATGAAACCTAAGTCAGCGCCGGATGTGCTGTCAACGCGCGGGGTACGCTGCTTCCAACATGTGACAGGAGGGAGTCATTCATGAGCGTGACCGCCGAGGGCGGCCGGGTGGCCGGTGCCCAGACCGTGGCCAGAGCGTTCGCCGTGCTGCGGCTCTTCCGAGACCACCGCGGCGATCTGGGAGTCGGCGCCGTGTCCAGGGAACTGGGGCTCAACCTGAGCACCACGCACCGGATAGTGCGCGCACTGGTCGCCGAGGGTTACCTGGCGCAGAACGAGGACAACGAGCGGTACTACCTGGGCACGGCCGCATTGCTGCTCGGCCAGGCGGCGCACCACAACTTCGGTCTCGATGTCGTCTACCCGGTGTTGCAGGAACTCGGGCGGGCCACCGGCGAATCGGTGAACCTCGGGGTTCTCGCCGGTGACGTCGCCGTGGTGGTGGAACGAATCGAATCCGCGCAACCCCTGCGATTCACCCAGCCGCCGGGCACCCGCGTGCCGCTGCACGCGTCGTCGATGGGCAAGGCACTGCTGGCGTTCAATCCCGAGGTGGAGGCCCGGACCCTGAAGGGTGTCAACCGGCTCACGCGAGTCACCGTCAAGACCCACGCCACGGCACGGAGCCTGCGCTCCGATCTCGACGCCATCCGCGCTCGCGGCTGGAGCACCGACGATGAGGAGTCCACTATCGGGGTCCGTTGTGTGGGAGCCGCTATCGGCGACAACCTCGGCGTGGCCAGGGCGGCACTTGCCGTGCAGGCCCCCGCCGTGCGGGTCCCGGACGAACGTTTCGACGAACTCGGCCCGCAGGTCGCCTCGGCGGCGAAGGAGATCTCGGCGCTGCTGCCCACCGGCCACAGCTTCTGACGCGCGGCCGGACGGCAGGAGACCCCCCGCCGTCCGGCCGTCCGCGACTACGTGGCTGTCGGCGCCGCATCGGCCCCGGGCGGGTCCGGTTCGGTAGCGCCGCCCGGCCCCACCTCGCCTTCGGGGGAGCCGAGGGAGGTGACCGCGGGTGGCAGCGCGTTGGTCGGGTCGATTCGCAACGAGGTGAGGCCGCCCACCAGCAACAGGACCGCGGACACCAGGAACGGGACCACCCAGCCGCCGGTCTGGTCGACCAGCAGTCCGAAGATCGCGGGCGACAGGATCCCCGCGATACCGAAGCCGGTGTTCATCACCCCGCCTGCGGTGCCGGCATGGTCGGGCGCGAGGTCCATGGGAATGGACCAGAGCACCGGGTTGGTCAGTTCAAGGAAGAAGAACGCCAGCGCCAGGCACGCGGTGACCAGCACGAGGTCGTGAATGAACAGGGTCGGCACCACGAACACGAACGAACCGAGCAGGCCGCACACGAGCACCGAACGTCGTGCCAGCTTCAGGTTCCCGGTCCGGCGCAGGAGGCCGTCGGACACCACGCCGCCGACGATGTCCCCGACCACGCCCGCGACCAGCACAAGGGTGCTGAACAGGGCGAACTTCTCGAGTTCGAGGCCATAACTGCCCGCGAAGAACGACGGTATCCAGGTCAGGTAGACCCAGAGCATCCACCCGTAGCAGAAGTCGACGAACGTCAGCGGCAGCACTCGTCGCAGGAGTCCACGCCATGGCACCGGTGGCCGGATGTCCGCCCGCTGGTGCGCGGAGAGTTCGGCGAGTTCGACCTCGGTCATCTTCGGGTGGTCGGCCGGGCGGTCCCGGTAGTTCAGCGCCCAGGCGATCGCCCAGCACAGGCTGACGGCACCGAGGATCCAGAAGGAGGCACGCCAGTTGAACACCGCGATGATACCGGCGACCACGAGCGGTGCGACGGCATTTCCCAGGCGGGCGAAGGCGTGCGTGATGCCCTGGCCGAATCCGCGCTGGTCGGCGGGAAGCCAGCGGGCCATCGCCTGGGTGGCGCCCGGGAATGACGCGCCCTCACCGAATCCGAGCGCGAGCCGGGCGGCGAACAAGGTAGCCATGCCGGACGCGAATCCGGTGAAGGCCGTCGCGAGTGCCCAGACGACGCCGACCACCAGCAGCAGTCTCCGCGGGCCGAACTTGTCCGCGAGTACCCCGCCGAAGATCTGGAAGAAGGCGTACGGAATCGCGAAGGCGGACAGCACCAGTCCGAGCTGGGTGTTCGACAGGCCGAGGTCCTCGCGGATGAACGGTGCCGCCGTCGAGATGTTGACCCGGTCGACATAGGTGATGAAGTACATCCCGCACAACAGAAGGAGAACGCGACCACGGACCCGGCCCCGATAGGCCCCGAGCACACCGCCCGGTCTGCGTCCCCCCGACCCGGACCGATTTCCCTGCACGTTCGCTTGCTGGACCATCGAACTCACCACCCTGTGAGGCGCCCGGCAAGGACGCGAAGGCTCCTGCAGTAATTCCAATAAATGGAATGAGATGCCACATAACGCTAGGGAGGCGCGGCCGACGTGTCAACAGTCACAACGCCCTCGCGCCGTTGACACCATGCACGGCCCAGTTCTAATTTGAGTTGAGATTGAATACCACGATGTGAAATCGCATTGTGCGTCGCAGCGTCGCGACGGCGCGCGGCCACGTCAGGAGAGGACGCGGTCCATGTCCGGCAATCCAGCAACGGCGGTATCGGAAGCAGCGCGAGCGACGGTGGCGGCAACGGTCGCCAGAGCGCGCGCCGCACAGAACATCGTCGGATCCTATGACCAGCAACGAATCGACGACGTGGTCGCCGGTATCGCGTGGGCCATCTACCGCCCTGACCGAGCCCGCGCCCTCGCCGAACTGGCGGTCAACGACACCGGGCTCGGCAACGTCGAGGACAAGGTCTCGAAGAACCGGCGCAAGACGATGGGCACGTTGCGGGATCTCGCGGCCGGCCGGTCGGTGGGCGTCATCGAGGAACGCCCCGAGGACGGGATCGTCTGCTACGCCAAGCCTGTCGGCGTCGTCGCGGCCGTGTGTCCCTCGACCAACCCCGCGGCCACTCCGGCGAACAAGACGATGATGGCGCTGAAGGGACGCAATGCCGTCATCATCTCCCCGTCGCCGAAGGGAGCCTCGACCTGCGAGCTGCTCGTCGAGTACATGCGCGCCGAACTCGACAAGGTGGGAGCGCCGTCGGATCTCGTGCAGTACCTGGACGAACCGAGCAAGGAACTGACGAACGAGCTCATGCGCCAGGCCGACCTGGTGGTCGTCACCGGTTCCCAGCGCAACGTCCGCCAGGCCTACAGCAGCGGCACGCCCGCCATCGGGGTCGGAGCGGGGAACGCTCCGGTGATCGTCGACGAGAGCGCCGACATCACCGACGCGGCCGAGAAGATTCGGCGCAGCAAGACCTTCGACAACGCGACGAGTTGTTCCTCGGAGAACTCGGTGCACATCCACGACACCTGCTACGAGGCGGCGATCGAAGCGTTACGCGCCCAGGGCGGCTACCTGCTCGACAGCCAGGAGAAGCAGCGCCTACGGGAAGTCATGTGGCCCGAAGGAAAACTCAGTCCGGCGATCACCGCGCAGGCACCGGAGAAGATCGCCGCACTGGCCGGGCTCGACACGTCCGAAGCCCGCGCGGCACGGTTCTTCATGGTCACCGAGGACGGCGTCGGGCCCGATTACCCCTTCAGCGGGGAAAAACTGTCGGTCGTTCTCACCGTGTACCGCTTCACCGAACTCGGCCAGTGCCTCGACCGAGTCCAGGAACTCCTCGACTTCCAGGGCGCCGGGCATTCCTGCGGTATCCACACCAGCGTGCCCGCACACGCCGAGCGGGTCGCCGAACGGCTCCGTGTCGCCCGCGTGCTCGTCAACCAGGCCCACTGTTTCGGTACCGGGGGCGGATTCGACAACGGGCTGGGCTTCACGCTCACCATGGGCGCGGGGACGTGGGCGGGCAACAGCATCAGCGACAACCTCTCGTACCGCGACTTCCTGAACATCACCCGTCTCGCAACGGTTATCCCATCGCGCGAGCCGAGTGAGGAACAGCTCTGGGGACGCTACATCGAGCGCTACGGACGGTGACACCATGAAACTGCTCGAACATCAGGGAAAGCAATTGCTCGCAGGCACCGGAATAGCGATTCCGAAAGGACGAGTGGCGACCACCGCCGATGACGCCGCCGCCGCGGCCGTGGCCATCGGCGGGCGGGTCGTGCTGAAGAGTCAGATCGCCTCCGGTAAGCGCGGCAAGTCCGGTGGCATCCTGTTCGCCGACGATCCGGAAACGGCCCGTACGGCGGCGGCCGGACTGCTCGGCAGCGAGATCGGCGGGCACCGGGTCGGCGAAGTGCTCGTCGAGCAGGGTGTCGGCATCGAGACCGAGCTCTATGCCGCGGTGCTCAACGATCCCGGCAGCAAGGGCCCACTCGTTCTGTTCAGCACGTCCGGCGGAATGGACATCGAGGAGACGGGCGCGCGGGAACCCGGGCTGATCCGTTCGCTTCCGGTGGACATCCGCAAGGGCCTCACCGCCGAATCGGTGCGCACACTCATCGGCGAGACCGGATGGCCCGATCGGGTCGACGACGAACTCGTGTCCACACTGCTGGCGCTCTACCGGCTCTACCGCTCACTCGAGGCCGACCTGGTGGAAGTCAATCCGCTGGTCGTCACCGGCGCCGGGGACGTGCTCGCCCTCGATGCCAAGATCTCGCTGGATCCCGGGGCGCTGGTCCGTCACGCCGAGCTCTCGGCCGAGTTCACCACCTCGGCGACCGACCGGGGGACCGAGCTGGAGGAGCGCGGCAAGGAACTCGGTCTGCAGTTCATCGAACTCGACGGATCGGTGGGGATTCTGGCCAACGGCGCGGGGCTCACCATGACCACCCTGGACGCCGTGCACCACTTCGGTGGCCGCCCCGCCAACTTCCTGGAGATCGGCGGGGACGCGTACACGAAGGCCACGCCGGCACTGCGTCTGGTACTGGACAACCCGCGGGTGCGCAGCCTCCTGGTGAACTTCTGCGGCGCCTTCGCGCGTACCGACGTGATGACCGAGGGCGTCGTGAACGCGTTGGAGGAGCTGCGCCCCGACCTGCCCGTGTTCTTCTCGATCCACGGCACGGGTGAGGCCGAGGCGATCCAGCTCGTCTCCGACCGGCTCGGCGACAAGCCCTACGACCGGATGGACGACGCGGTACGGGCCGCGGTACAGGCGGCACAGGGAAAGGCGGCGGGCGAATGATCGTCACCGGTCGGGACACGGTCGTCGTGCAGGGCCTCACCGGACGGCAGGGATCGTTCTGGGCCGAACGGATGGTGGAATGCGGCACGAGCATCGTGGCCGGCGCCAGCCCTGGCAAGGGTGGGCGGGTGGTCGCCGGCATCCCGGTGTACGACTCGGTGGCCGACGCGGCGCTCGAACACGAACTCGACGTCAGCGTGTTGTTCGTCCCGCCGCTGGCGGCGAAGGCCGCCGCGCTCGACGCCATCCGCGCCGGAGTCGGCAAGCTCGTTCTCCTCACCGAGCACGTCCCGTACCAGGACGTGATGTACGTGCTGGCCGAGGCGGCCGAACGCGGAACCCGCGTGCTCGGGCCGAACACCGCCGGCCTCGTCGTGCCCGGGGAGTCCTCGGTGGGCATCATGCCCGGCTTCGCGGCCAACATCTTCCGGCCCGGCCGTGTCGGCGTGCTGTCCCGCAGCGGCAGTCTCGGCACGCTGGTGGCGCTCAACCTGGTCGGCGGCGGCTACGGCCAGTCAGCGTTCATCGGCATCGGCGGGGACCCGATCCTCGGCACCACGACCCTGGACGCGGTGCGCGCGCTCGACGCGGACGACCGTACGGACGCCGTGGTCCTGGTCGGCGAGATCGGTGGCGGCATGGAGGAGGAGGCAGCCGAGTACGTCGCCACCATGACCAAACCCGTGGTCGCGTTCGTCGCCGGGCGCAGCGCGCCACCCGACCGCCGCATGGGCCACGCGGGTGCCATCGTCAGCGGCAGCCGTGGCACCGGAAAGTCCAAAGTAGACGCGCTCACAGGAGCGGGTGCCACCGTGGTCGACGTTCCGAGTCAGATCCCGGAAGCGCTGTGCGCCAAGGGAATCAGCCCAGCTGCCTGATGCTTCGACAGCTACCTTCGAATCCGGCGGTGTAACCGGCGGACAGCGTCGTCCTGGTCGGTGACCGTGTTCGAGCCCGGCGGCATACTCGTCGCCGGGCTCGAACACGTCGACGCCCGGGTCGTCGACTGGACCCATCGACCACGTGTTCACTGGCACTTCTTGCCGGGCCAGCCCTGCCCCATGCTCGATCCGACATCACGAACGGCCGGAAGGAGCGGGCATGAGGATCGGCGTACCCCGGGAGATCAAGAACCACGAGTATCGGGTGGCCGCCACACCGGCGGGTGTCCACGAGTTCACCGCGGCCGGACACGAGGTCGTCATCGAGGCGGGCGCCGGAGCGGGTTCCTCGATTCACGACGACGACTACCTGGCCGCCGGGGCGAAGGTGCTCCCCCACGCCGACGACGTGTGGGAATCCGCGGACCTGGTGCTGAAGGTGAAGGAGCCGGTCGCCGAGGAGTACCACCGGCTCCGCGCCGGCCAGTTGCTCTTCACCTACCTGCACCTCGCCGCGAGCGAGCCCTGCACGCGGGCCCTGCTGGACGCGGGCACCACTTCGGTCGCGTACGAGACGGTCCAGTCGCCCGACGGTTCGCTGCCCTTGCTGTATCCGATGAGCGAGGTCGCGGGCCGGCTCGCTCCCCAGGTCGGCGCCCAGACGCTGATGCGCGCCAACGGCGGGCGCGGTGTGCTCATCGGCGGCGTGTCGGGTGTGCCGCCGGCGAGGGTCGTGGTGATCGGCGCGGGCGTCGCCGGGATGAACGCCGTCGCGGTGGCCGCGGGAAACTGGGCCGAGGTGGTGCTGTTCGACAAGAACGTGGACAAGTTGCGGGCGGCCGACCGGATGTACCAGGGCCGCATCCGGACAGCCGCGGCGCTGGAGGCCGACCTGGTGATCGGGGCCGTCCTGGTGCCGGGCGCGAAGGCGCCCAGCCTCGTGTCCAACGAGCTGGTCTCCCGGATGAAGCCGGGCAGCGTGCTGGTGGACATCTCGATCGACCAGGGTGGTTGCTTCGCCGATTCCCGGCCGACGACGCACGCCGATCCGACGTTCCGGGTGCACGACTCGGTCTTCTACTGCGTCGCCAACATGCCGGGAGCCGTGCCGCACACCTCGACGCACGCACTGACCAACGTCACGCTCCCCTACGCGCTGGAAATCGCGAACAGGGGACTCCGCGACGCGATCCGGCACGCGCCGGAGCTGCGCGGCGGCGTCAACACCGTGAACGGCGCACTCACCCACGCGCCGGTGGCCTTGGCCCACGGTCTCTCCCCGAGCGTCGTCGAGGACGCTCTGGGCTGACGGCCAGGGTGCGCGCCGACCGGGTATCCGGTTACGTTCGGGCACCCGGCCGCGCGGGCTATGCGGGTAGGCCATTGGAGAAGCAGTGCCACGAACGCTGATCGAGATCGACAGGTCGTCCGGTGAACCGCTCTACCGGCAGGTGCGGCAGGCGATCGAGCACGGCATCGCGGTCGGCACCTTCGACCCGGTCCACCGGCTGCCCAGCTCCCGCGAACTCGCCGCGGACCTCGGTGTCTCCCGCAACACGATCAACCTGGCCTATCAGGAACTGGTCGCCGAGGGGTTCGTGGAGAGCAGGGAGCGCAGCGGGCTGTTCGTCAACTCGGAGATGCGGCCGCACAGTGCGGCACTGGAGTGGGCGACCCACCCGCGGATAGATTGGTCCTCGCGGGTCCGCCGGTATCCCGACGCCGACGTGCCGCACATCGAGAAGCGGGTGGACTGGCACGCCTACCCGTACCCGTTCCTCGCCGGGCAGGTCGACGTGACCGCCTTTCCCGCGCAGTCCTGGACGCGCTGCCTGCGCGATGCGCTGTACCAGCCACACGTGTTCCACAGCCTCCAGGACAGCATGGGCACCGACGACCCGATGCTGGTCGACATGATCCGCAGGCACCTGCTGACCTCGCGGGGTATCGAGGCGAGCGCCTCGGAGGTGCTGATCACCGTCGGTTCCCAGCAGGGACTCGATCTGCTGGGCCGGGTCCTGCTGGGACACGACCAGGTGGTCGCGATGGAGAATCCGGGGTATCTGGACGCGCGGCACATCTTCCTGCGGACCGGGGCCTCGATGGTCGGTATCGACGTGGACACCAGCGGTATGCGCCCGCCCGAATCGCTGGACGGGGTCGACCTGCTGTATCTCACTCCCAGCCACCACCATCCGACGAACGCCACGCTGAGCATCGGCAGGCGCAGGCAGTTGCTGTCGCTGGCCGCCTCGGCGGGCACCGTGGTCGTCGAGGACGACTACGACAGCGAATTCCGGTACCAGGGCAGGCCGACGCCGGCGTTGAAGGCGCTGGACGGCACCGGTGACGCCGTGTACCTCGGCACGTTCTCGAAGTTCCTCTCCCCCGGATTACGGCTGGGGTACCTCGTCGGGCCGAGTGAACTGGTACGTGAACTGCGGGAGGTTCGGCGGTACGTGCTGCGCCACCCTCCCGGGCACCTGCAGCGGGCGCTGGCACTGCTCATCGACAGCGGCGAGTACCACCGTTCGCTGCGGCGCTACCGGATGAAGCTGATGCGCAAATGGGAGGCGACGTGCAGTGCCGTCAACGAACATCTGCCGTGGCGGCAGGGCGCCTACCCGCCCGGCGGGGTGAGCCTGTGGATGACCGGTCCGTCCGGACTGGACTGCCGCGCACTGGTCGAACGCGCCGAGCGTGACGGCGTTCTGATCGAACCCGGCGACATCTTCTTCGCCGGCGATGACCCGCCCCGCAACCATTTCCGGATCGGGTTCGCCGCGGCACCGCAGCGGGCCATCGAGCCGGGAATCAGGCTGCTCGGTGCCGCGTGTGTGGAACTGCTCGGTTCCGAAGGCGATCCGTCCGCCACCCGGCCGTAGCGCGCCGTGGCGGTTGTTCGGCGGGCGCGTCTCGCGCCGAGGGTCGGGCGCCTGGGCTCAGCGGCGGGAACGCCGCGCCAGCAGGCCGACGATCTCGCCGAACATCGCGTACCCCCGCCCGATCGACGTGTCGAGAATGCGGGAGCTCCCGAAGTACTCGCTGAGATCGAGACCGACCCCGATCCCGTGGATCTCCTGCCCCGACCGCTCCAGCCCGGCGACCACCTCGGCGAGGTGGTGCTCGAGGTACCGCGGGTCGTTGGCGAGATTCGTGGCGCTGTCCATCGGGCTTCCGTCGGACACCACGATGAGCACGGAGCGATCACTTTCTCGCCGACGCGCGCGGGCGGCCGCCCACGCCACCGCCTCACCGTCCACGCCCTCGCGGAAGAGGTCGGCCTTGAGCAACCCCGCGATCCCCGAACGGGCCCGGCGCCACGGGGTGCCGGCGTCCTTGAACACGATGTGGCACTGCTCGTTGAGCCGCCCGGGATGGCGCGGCCGTCCGGCGCGCGACCAGTCCCGCCGGGCGCGGCCACCGTTCCACGCACCGGTGGTGAACCCGAGGATCTCGCAGCGCCCGCCCGCCTGTTCGACGGCACGGGCGAAGACGTCGACCAGCACGGCGACCGCTTCGCGATGGTGCTTCATCGACCCGGAGCAGTCGATCAGGAAGGTGACGAGCACGTCGGCGACGGGCTCGATCCGCTCGGTGCGGAACAGCCGCCGTTCGGTCGGCGAGCTGATGAGCTGAGCCAGCGCGCGAGCGTCGACCAGGCCCTCCTCCTGCCCGCCGTCCCAGCCGGCGGGAGTGGGTTCGGCCAGCACCGCCGTGAGTTCGCGGGCGAGCCGACCGGCGTTCACGCCCTGCGCGGCGACCCGTCTGTCCAGTTGCTCCCGGTAGTCACGCAGCAGGGCCGGCCGCACCAGGCCGACGGCCGCCCGCTGCCGGTCGTATGCGGTGGTGAAGGCGCGGTAGCCCGCCCTCGATCCGGCGAGCACGGCGCTTCGCCCGAGACCGGCTCTGGGGGCCTGCTCGCCGTCCCCGGCACCCTCCTCGTCGAAGTCCACCAGCAGGGTGGGCCGGGCGACGTCACGGTCCTCGTCTGCGGTCTCGGCACCGGAGACGCCACCGCCGTCGCGGATCAGCCCGCCGACCGCCGAGGCGATCGACAGCGCGTGGACGGCGAACCGCTCCTGGTCATGCCGGTGGCGGCGCAACCCGGCCAGATCGTGCCCGATCATCGGGGCCAGCGACGCCCGGGTGACCTCGAGCAGGTCGTCGGTCTCCGCCAGAACGGGCACCCGGGTGAGCCGGGAGCGGCACACCTGCGCGACGGTGTAGAACAGCAGACCCCATTCGGTCTCGGTCAGTCCGGCCCGGTGGAAGTCGGTCGACCACTGTTCGAACCGGCGCCGCACGTTCGCGCGCACACCCGGCAGCGAGTCGGGTGCGAGCGACTCCACGCGGAACTGTTCGAGTAGCTCGAAGATCACGCGCTCGACCGGATCGGCGGGCCGGAGCCGCCGGTGCAGCACCGCGTCGGAACCCAGCAGCCGCAACGCCACGCCGTCCGCCACACCGCGGAGCGACGCGAGATCGCCGTCATCGTCCGCGAGCCGGAGGTGCGGGGCGCAGGAGGGCACCGGTTGCCGCCCGCGGTACGGGCGGTGCCCACGGAAGCACAACTCCCGTTCGCCACTCAGTGCCCGCATGGTGGCCGCGCTCAGTTCCTCGACCCGCTGACGGCGCCGCGCCAGGGCCTGCTCGGTGTTCACGCCGTGGCGGCGAGCGCGCGGGACCCGTCGAGCTCGCGGCCGAAGCAGCGTTGGAAGTACTCCGCCACGAGGGGACGCTCCGCGTCGTCGCACTTGTTCAGGAACGACAGCCGGAAGGCGAGCGCGGTGTCGCCGAAGATGTCGACGTTCTCCGCCCAGGTGATCACCGTGCGCGGTGACATCAGCGTCGAGAGGTCGCCGGCCTCGAACCCTTTCCGGGTGAGCTGCGCGAGCGCGACCATCGCGGCCACCTGTTCCCGCCCCGCGTCGTCCGCGAAGGAGGTGACGCGGGACCGCACGATCTCGATCTCCTCGGGCGCGGGCAGGTGGTTGAGCGACGCGACGATGTCCCAGCGGTCGATCTGCGCGTGGTTGAGGCGCTGCGCGCCGTGGTACATCCCGTTGAGGTTCCCGAGGCCGACGGTGTTGGCCGTGGCGAACAGCCGGAACGAGGGATGCGGCCGTAGCACCCGGTTCTGGTCCATCAGCGTGAACTTGCCGTCCCGCTCGAGCAGCCGCTGGATGACGAACATGACGTCGGGGCGCCCGGCGTCGTACTCGTCCAGGACGAGTGCGACCGGCCGCCGCAGCGCCCACGGCACGATTCCTTCCTGGAACTCGGTGACCTGCCTGCCCTCGCGCAACACGACGGCGTCCCGGCCGACCAGGTCGAGTCTGCTCAGCTGCCCGTCGAGGTTGACCCGGACACACGGCCAGTTGAGCCTCGCGGCGACCTGTTCGATGTGCGTGGACTTGCCGGTCCCGTGCAGGCCCTGCACCAGCACGCGACGGTTGTGCGTGAACCCGGCGAGCAGCGCCGAGGTGACATCGGGATTGAACCGGTACGCCTCGTCGATCTCGGGCACGTGCTCCGCGGGCTCGGCGAAACCGGAGACCACGAGGTTCGAGTCGATGCCGAAGACCTCACGTGCCTCGAGCCGAACGTCCGGGCGGGTGAGCGGGACGTCGTTCGTCATGTTCTGCGTGCTCCTCGCGGCGGGGTCAGGAAGGGATCGTGTCGGCCGATTCCGGGGCGCCTTCGGCTTCCACCCTGCGGATCGACTCGGCGGCGCGCTGCAGGGCGGGCAGCAACTGCAGCGCCTTGTCGGGAGTGAGACGCATGACGGGTGCCTGCGCCGCGACGCAGAGGTTCGAGCGACCCGCGTCGTTCGGCACGAGCACGGCGACGCAGACCAGACCGGGAAGGAACTCTTCGTCGTCCACGGCGAAACCATCCCGGCGGATGCGGGCGAACTCGTCCTCCAGCGCGTCCAGGTCGGTCACGGTCTTCGGCGTGTACCGCTTCAACGGCGAGTGCGCGAGAAGTTTGCGCCGCTGCGCCGGGCTCATCTGCGACAGGATCATCTTCCCGCTCGCCGAGCAGTGCACCGGCACCCGGGACCCGGGACGCAGGTAGAAGCGCAATGGCTCGGGGGTCTCCACACGGTCGAGGTAGACGATCTCGTTGCTGGAGAGAGCGGTGATGTTGCAGCTCTCCCCCAGCTCGTCGACCAGGTGTCGCAGCACGCCGTGGCGCGCACCGTGATGTACGGCGTTGAGCAGCAGGTTCTCGGCCAGCCGACGCAGCCGCGTGCCGGTCCCGTAGTGCCTGCCGTCCGCCTGGCGGATGAGCAGGCCCGCGCCTTCGAGCTGCTGGAGCATGCGATGCAGCGTCGGCTTGGGGATGCCGGTCTCCTCGGCGAGCCCCTGCAGCGATACGAGCTGGTCCCTCGCGGCGATCAACTCCAGCAGGGAGAACAGCCGCATCGTGGGCGTGTCACCGTTCACCCCGGTGGGGTCGGTTTCCCGAATCAGTTCCACGGCACCTCCTGGGTTGTTCCGAAAATTAGCACATCTGGTCTCGTTTTTTCAATGAAGGCCGTTGACGGCACCCAAGGGTGCCCCTATCGTCGGGACTATCCCACTTTCAGGAACGTCTTGTATCGATTTTTGAACGTGGCTACTGGATTTGAGCCGTCGAAGGAGCGCAAGCATGAGTCAGAACCAGGCGGACGTCAGCCGCACCGTGGCCGAGGGTCCCCAGAAGATGACGCCCTCCGAGGCGTTCGTCGAGACGATGGTCGCCAACGGCGTCACCGACATCTTCGGCATCATGGGCTCCGCCTTCATGGACGCGATGGACATCTTCGCCCCAGCCGGCATCCGCCTGGTACCCGTCGTCCACGAGCAGGGCGCCGGCCACATGGCCGACGGCTACGCCCGCGTGAGCGGCAGGCACGGCGTCGTGATCGGGCAGAACGGCCCCGGCATCAGCAACTGCGTCACCGCCGTGGCCGCGGCGTTCTGGGCCCACAGCCCCGTCGTCGTCGTGACTCCCGAGACGGGCACCATGGGGATGGGACTCGGCGGCTTCCAGGAGGCCAACCAGCTGCCGATGTTCCAGGAGTTCACCAAGTACCAGGCGCACGTGAACAATCCGAAGCGGATGGCCGAGCTGACCGGGCGCGCGTTCGACCGGGCGATGTCGGAGATCGGGCCCACCCAGCTCAACATCCCGCGCGACTACTTCTACGGCGAGATCGAGGCCGAGATCCCGCTCCCGCAGCGTCTCGACCGCGGCGCGGGCGGCGCACGCAGCCTCGACGAGGCGGCCGAACTGCTGGCACAGGCCGAATTCCCCGTCATCATCTCCGGCGGCGGCGTCGTGATGGCCGACGGCGTCGGAGAATGCGCGGCGCTCGCCGAGCGGCTCGGCGCCCCCGTCGTCAACAGCTACCTGCACAACGACTCGTTCCCGGCCAGCCACCCGCAGTGGTGCGGCCCGCTCGGCTACCAGGGCTCCAAGGCGGCGATGAAGCTGATCGCCAAGGCGGACGTCGTGGTCGCGCTGGGGTCCAGGCTCGGACCGTTCGGCACCCTGCCGCAGCACGGCATGGACTACTGGCCGAAGGACGCGAAGATCATCCAGATCGACGCCGACCACAGGATGCTCGGACTGGTCAAGAAGATCAGCGTTGGCATCTGCGGTGACGCCAAGGACGCGGCGCTGGCGCTCACCGAGCGGCTGACCGGGAGAACCCTCGCCTGCGACACCACCCGCGACACCCGCGCCGCCGACATCAGGGCGGAGAAGGACGCATGGGAGGCCGAGCTCGACGAGTGGACCAACGAGGTCGACTCCTACAGTCTCGACGTCATCGCGGAGGCCGAGCAGGAGGAGGGCAACTGGCTGCACCCGCGCGAGGTACTGCGCGAACTGGAGAAGGCGATGCCGGAGCACGTCATGGTCTCCACCGACATCGGCAACATCAACTCCGTCGCCAACAGTTACCTGCGTTTCGAGGAACCGCGCAGCTTCTTCGCCCCGATGAGTTTCGGCAACTGCGGTTACGCGCTGCCCACCATCATCGGCGCCAAGGCCGCCGCACCGGACCGTCCCGCCATCTCGTACGCGGGCGACGGCGCCTGGGGCATGAGCATGGGCGAGATCATGACCGCCGTACGGCACGACATCCCCGTCACCGCCGTGGTCTTCCACAACCGGCAGTGGGGTGCCGAGAAGAAGAACCAGGTCGACTTCTACAACCGCAGGTTCGTCGCCGGTGAGCTGGAGAGCGAGAGCTTCGCCGGGATCGCGCAGGCGATGGGCGCAGACGGCGTCGTCGTGGAGAAACTGGAGGACGTCGGCCCGGCACTGCGGAAGGCCGTGGACGCCCAGATGAACGAGGGCCGGACGACGGTCGTCGAGATCATGTGCACCCGGGAGCTGGGTGACCCGTTCCGCCGTGACGCGCTGTCCAAGCCCGTCCGCTTCCTGGAGAAGTACAAGGACTACGTGTAAGGCAGGGACTACGTATAAACCCCTGCGTAGCAACATATCGGCCCGGGTCGCGGTCTCCGCGACCCGGGCCGGCCTGTTCCCGCTCATCGGTCTGGCCCTGTTGACAGGCGCCTTTCTGGCTCTGGGCCGGGACCAGTACGGCTGCCATGGTCCACGTACCGGATATCGAGGGATATCGAGCAGCCGACAGGAGGTTTCAGGTGAACATCACGGAGTTGCGGGCGAACGCCCGCCGTCACCTTGGTCCGCACTTCACTCGCAAGGACGCCTGGGCACGTGACTTTCCCGTGTTCGTGAGAGGCGAGGGCTGCTACCTGATCGACACCGAGGGGCGCCGCCACCTCGACGGGCTGTCCGGACTGTTCTGCGTCAACATGGGCCACGGTCGCACCGACGTGGCCCGCGCGGCGGCCGAGCAGATTGGCAACCTCGGATACGCCAGCAACTGGGGCTCCGCCCACGTGCCCGCCATCGAGGCGGCGACGCTGATCGCCGAACTCGCGCCCGGCGATCTGGGTACCACGTACTTCGTGAACTCTGGGTCCGAGGCCGTGGAAGCGGCGCTGAAATTCGCGCGGCAGTACCACCGCAGCCAGGGCGCCCCGCAACGCACCAAGATCATCAGCCGGGAGATGGCGTACCACGGCACGACCATGGGTGCCCTTTCCGTCACGGCGCTGCCGAAGATCAAGGACCCGTTCGGCCCGCTGCTGCCCGGAATGCGGCATGTGCCGAACACGCTGGGCCACGTCGGAGACCGCGGCCCGGCAGACGAACTCGACTGCGTCACGGCGATCGAGGCCGCCATCTTCGACGAGGGCCCGGAGACGATCGCCGCGGTCTTCGCCGAGCCGGTGCAGAACGGCCGCGGTGCGCTGGTCCCGCCGGACGGCTACTGGCCGGCACTGCGGGCGCTCTGCGACAAGTACGGCATCCTGCTCGTCTCCGACGAGGTGATCTGCTCGTTCGGCCGCCTCGGCCACTGGTTCGGGCACGGCCTGACCGGTGTCGTACCGGACATGATCACCTTCGCCAAGGGTTCGACCTCCGGCTATGCGCCGCTGGGCGGCCTCATCGTCCGCGAGCGGCTGGTCACCGAGCTCAACGACTCGCCGCTGGGCGGAACGTTCAGCCACGGCGCGACCTGGGGCGGACATCCGGTCTCCACGGCGGTGGCGGTCGCCAACATCTCGGCGATGCGTGACGAGAACGTGCTGGGCAACGTGAGGGCCCGGGGGCCGGAACTGCACGCGGCCCTGCGTTCCCTGCAGGACTCACACCGCTGCGTCAAGGACGTCAGGGGCACCGGCTTCTTCTACGCCGTCGAGTTGATGGCCGACAGTGCCACCGCGCGCGAGCTCACCGAGGAGGAGGCGGGCAAGGTGTTGCGGGACGTTCTGCCGGAAGCGTTCCGCCGAACCGGCGTCATCCTCCGCGGAGACGACCGTGGCGCGACGATGCTGATGATCTCGCCGCCGCTGGTCGCCGATGCGGAAGTGCTCGACGAGCTGCTGTACGGCGTCGACGCCATGCTCACCGATGTGGAGAAGGCCGTGCAACCGTAGAGTCCGCGTACCCGAATCGGATCCGAAGGGGCCGCCGGTGGAATGGAACCGGCGGCCCCTTCGGCTTCTCGCGTGCCCGGCGCGGTGTGTCCACCGGGGACGGTTCGGATCACCCCGGGAGCCGTACCGAACGGACACCTCGCACGGGCGCGCGTCGGGCCCAGGACGCCCGGGACCCGGCGCGCGGAACCGGATGTCAGCCGAGCAGCGCCAAGGTACCGAAGGCGACGCCACCTACCAGCAGTGTGGAGAGCAGTCCCAACAGGAGCGCCCGTCCGCCCGTCCGGACCAGTTTGCCGATCCGGACGGCGCAGCCCAGACCGAACAACGCACCGGCAAGCAGCAGGGTGCACAGGAGCTTGGCCCCATCGAGAACGGCCGAAGGCAGGATTCCGGTGCTGCGCAACGCGACCATGGCGAGGAAGCCGAGCACGAACAGCGGAACCAGTGGTGCGCGCTTGCCTTGCGCGGCGGGCCTGCGCCTGCGCTCGTAGACGCTCACGGCCGCGACCATCGGGGCCAGCAGGACCACACGGCTGAGCTTCACCACGACGGCCACGGCGAGGGCCGCGGCACCGGCGGGCGTGGCCGCCGCGACGACCTGCGCGACCTCGTGCACGCTCATTCCGGCCCAGCTACCGAGGTCCTCTCCGGTGAGACCCACCCAGTCGCCGATCAGCGGGACGGCGGCAATGGCAAGGCCGCCATAGAACGTCACCAGCGCGATGGCGGTGGCCACGTCCGAGTCCTCACGTTCGACCACGCCTTCCATCGCGGCGATCGCCGACGCCCCACAGATCGAGAAGCCGGTCGCGACCAGCATCGCCAGCCCCCGGGGCACCCCTACCAGCCTGCCCAGCCCGATCGTTCCGAGGAAGCTGATGGCGACCGTGAGCAGCACCGCGATCAAGGTGCCCGGCCCCAGGTCGAGTACCGCGGGCAACGCGAGCTGCAGGCCCAGGAGCACGACCCCGGCTCGCAGCAACCGCTTGGTGACTTTTCCGATCGACTGCCGGGTGGCTTCCGGCAACGCGGGGACCGAACCGGTGATCACGCCGAGCACGACAGCCGCGGTGAGTGCGCTGATCACCGGGAAGATCGAACTCGCCACATAGGCGAGAACGAGCCCGAAGCCGGTGATCGCCAGCGCCGCGAGGAGCGGTCGAGCACGCCTGATCTGTGCGATCGTCATGTGCCCGAGTGTGTTCCCGGCCGTCGCCGGTCGCTAGCGGCAAACCATCCCCCAGGTCATAGCCTTTGGGTATGAGTGTTCTTGGTTCTGTCGTCACGAACGCTCGTCGACCGGCCCGGCGGCATTCCTTGTGTCGGTCACCGGGCCCGGCCACCGGCGCACGCGGGTGTCGTGGCCACCCGCGCGGGTAGCCACGGTGACAGACCGGCACGACTGGACCCATCACTTGCGCCGCATCTGGCCCTCGTGCCGAGCCCAGTCCCTTCCTACGGTGACCGGAACCACATCGCAGCGCACTCCGTAACGGGTCGCCGCGTCCCTGTCGGCCTCGCAAGGAGAAGTCATGAGTTCCACCCCTGAGCCGGCTCCGCCGGGCGAGCCGCAGACGTCCGGCCTCAAGCAGGGCCTCAAGCAGCGGCACATGAACCTGATAGCGCTGGGCGGGGTGATCGGCGCCGGTCTGTTCGTCGGCAGTGGGGTCGTCATCCAGTCGGCCGGACCGGCCGCCGTCGTGTCGTTTCTCATCGCCGGTGTGATCACCATTCTGATCATGCGCATGCTGGCCGAGATGACCGTCGCCAGGCCCGCCCTCGGCTCGTTCTACATCTACGCGCGGGAAGCGCTCGGCAAGCGGGCGGGCTTCGCCGTGGGCTGGATGTACTGGTACTTCTTCGTGATCGTCGTGGCGGTCGAGGCGGTCGCCGGTGGCCGCATCCTGCAACTGTGGCTTCCGGACATTCCACTGTGGATACTCAGTCTCGGCCTGTTGTTGATCCTGACGGCGACGAACATGGCGTCGGCGCGCTCGTACGGCGAATTCGAGTACTGGTTCTCCTCGATCAAGGTCGTCGCGATCGTCGTCTTCCTGTTCCTCGGCGCGCTCTACCTATTCGGGATCTGGCCGGGTTCGGACGGCGGCGTCGGAAACCTGGTCTCCCACGGTGGTTTCGCCCCGATGGGCACCGGAGCGGTGCTGGCCGCGGTCGTACCGTGTGTCGGTTTCTACACCGGGGCGGAGATCGTCACGATCGCCGCCGCGGAATCCGCCGAACCGAAGAAGGCGATCGCCAAGGCGATGCGGTCCATCATCTTCCGCGTGGTCCTGTTCTACGTGGGGTCGGTTTTCGTCGTCGTGGCCGTGAAATCGTGGGACTCACCGGAAACCGGGGTCAGTCCGTACGCGGCGGTGCTCGACGTGCTCGGCATCCCGGCCGTGGCGACGATCATGAACGGGATCGTGCTGACCGCCGTGCTCTCATGCCTCAACTCCGCGCTGTACACCTCGTCGAGGATGTTGTTCGCGTTGACCTCCAACGGCGACGCGCCCCAGGCGTTCACTCGGCTGTCCCGCAGCGGGGTCCCGCGGCGCGCGATCGTCGCGGGAACGCTCGTGGGGTACGCGTCCGTCGTCGCCGCCTACACCTCGCCGGACCTGATCTTCCAGTTCCTGGTCAACTCCTACGGCGCCGTCGCGTTGTTCGTGTACCTGGCCATCGCGCTCGCACAGGTACGCCTGCGCAAACGGATCGAACGGGAGAACCCCGGGGGCCTGGAGATGAGGATGTGGCTCTTCCCCTGGCTGAGCTACGCCACCATCGCGTTGATGGGCACCGTGATCCTCGCGATGGCGTTCCTGCCGGCGAGCCGATCCCAGTTCTGGCTCAGCGCGTTGACGCTCGCGCTGATTCTGATCTGCTACCAGGTCCGCAAGCGCCGCGGCGAGCGTCCGTCCGTTCCACCGGCCGGTCCGGCCGAGGACCCCACCGGCGGGAATCGCGAGCACAGGGACGAGGCGCCGGCGTCGGCCACCGAGCCACCCCGGCCGAGTTGATTCCATCCTGGGTTCGTGGTCGCGCGCACCTGACCCGGTCAGGGACCCGGCTACCTCGACCGGCATGTCCATCTCGGGCATTCGTGGCGGCCACGGCGGTGACGAGACCGGTGAGGTCGCTACGCTCGGGCCGATCATCGGCAGGCGGCCGGACTCCTCACAGCCTGCCCGCACATCACCGCGAACCCCCGCCCGGCCCGGCCGGAGGAGAAACGACCATGGTCACCGAGAATCGAGCCCGCGGCCGCCGAGCCAACAGGCCCAGGCGCCGCCACGAACGCAACCGCGGCGACGACCTGGTCGGCACCAGTCCAGTTGTCCGGCAGACGGGCGTTACCGGATGGCAGGTGTTCGGCCCCGGGGACGACGATGACCTCACCCTCTCGCCGCGGTGACCCTCACCCTGCTCGTTCCACTGGCCTGCCTCTTGCTCCTGGCCGGCGCCCTGCAACGACTGAGCGGCATCGGTTACGCGCTCGTTGCCAGCCCCGGGCTGCTTGCCGCGGTGGGCCCCGACGAAGCTGTCCGCCTTGTCGCGGTCACCAGCATTGCTTCCTGTGCGGTAGGAATCGCGACCACGTGGCGCGAGTCCCGGCCGTTCGAGGCGTGTGCGCTGGTGCCCTTCGCGTTGCTGGCGATCGTTCCGGCGGGTTACTTCGCCGCTGCGGTCGGGGACGGAGTAGCGACCTTGCTGTGCGGGCTCATCGTGCTACCCGCGCTCGCGATGGCGTTGCGACCGCCGCGCCGGATGGAGCGGGTGCCGCGGTGGTTGGGTGCCGTGGTGGCGGGCAGCTTCTCCGGTGCGATGAACGCCGTGGCAGGACTCGGCGGCCCGATGGCGGCGAGCTACGGCATGAGCCGCCGCTGGGGCGCGGCACTCGTTCCCAACATGCAGCTCTTCCTGCTACTCAGCGCCTTCGGGGTGGTGGTGGTGCGTGGATGGCCTGACCAAGTCGGCAACGGTGACCTTCTGGTGCTGTCGCTGTCCGCTGCGGTCGGCGTGGCCGCGGGCGGCGGTCTCTCGGCGCGGGTGACCTCCAGGACGGCGGGCGCGGTGACCGTCGCCGTCGCGATCACCGGCGCCGGCGTCGCGATCGTTCGCGGTGTCGCCGCCATCGTCTGAGGACGCCGTCCGTCCGTCTCGTCCTCGACGGCAGCCGCGTCCGCCGCGAAGGCGCGCTGCGTCAACGCGTCCTGGTGATATCGGGAACCTCGCCCGACCGCGGCGGTGTTCTCGTTGTGCTCGGCGGACCAATGGCGCGGGCGCACGGGGCGGGCACCAGGCTGGATCCAGGACCTGACCGGACAGCAGCGGTTCAGGGCCGGTACGCGCGCACGAACACCCGTACACCGTCGGCGATCCAGGCCTGGCGTTCGCGCGCGATGACGACCGATGCCGGTGGGCCCGGCGTGGCCGAGACGAGCCGGGAGAAGTGGATCACGGCGCGTTCGGGATCGGGGATGCGCAGCAGTCCGGCCTCGGCCCAGGTGGTCAGGACGAGGGCGAGCTCCGTGCGGACACGCATCGCGCCTGCCCGCCACCATTCGGAGATGACCTCGCTGCCCAGGTGGGCGGCCTCGGCCTGAACCTGGCCGATCAGCGCCCGGTGAGCAGCAGAATGCGGCATGCCGGCCAGCCAGTCACCAGCGTCGTCCAGCCAGTCGGTCGCGAACACCAGCAGCGCCGGTTCGACCTCCTCGACGGTCACGACCGATCGGAGGTGACGTTCGATGAGCGCGGTCTCGGCCTCGGCGATCTGCCGGGCGGAGTCGACGACGGCGGCGGCGAAGAGCGTGGGCTTGTCGACGAAGTGCTTGTAGATGGTCCGGGTGGAGACGCCTGAGGCGGTGGCGATGGCGTCGATGCTCGCTCGGGCATAACCGTCGCGGGCGAAGACCTCACGGCCGCCGACCATGATCGCCTCGTGCTTGTCCGGTCGCAGTCGGCTGGGCGGCCGCCCGGCAGCTTCTTCTCGGCTCACGATGACTCGCTCTCTTCTCCGGTGCCTTGCACGCTGAAACCCAGTATGTAAAGTGCTCGTTGTACTTTACATACTCGAGGAGACACGTCATGACGCGCATCGCCATCATCGCCGGCAGTACCCGCACTCACCGCCGCGGCAAGGCCGTGGCCGACTGGACGTTCACCACCGCCCGGCGGGTCGCTCCCGAAGGGGTGGACGTCGAACTGGTCGATCTGGCCGGCTTCGACCTGCCGGTGCTCGACGAACCCGCCTCCGGCGCCTGGGGCATCTACGCACACGAGCACACCAGGCGGTGGTCCGAAGCGATCGCCGCCGTCGACGGCTACGTACTCGTCACCCCGGAGTACAACCACGGGGTGCCTGGACCGCTGAAGAACGCCATCGACTACCTGTACTACGAGTGGAACCACAAGGCAGTCGGGTTCGTCGGCTACGGCGTCAACGGCGGCGTGCGCGCCGTGGAACAGCTCCGCCAGATCGCCGCCGAACTCAAGCTCGCCGACGTCGCCGCCCAGGTCGCCCTGAACACCTTCACCGACTTCGACTACACCGGCGTCGACATCACCGAGCCCACCGTCACCGGCGTCTTCACCCCCGACGATCGCCACGCCGGAGACCTGGCGAAACTGCTGGACGAGGTCACCGTCTGGAGCCGCGCACTGGCGCCGGTCCGCGCCCAGACGCCCGAGAGTGACGAACGCTGACACCGGAGCCGGGCGGACGTCCGGTGACGGATTCGTTGTCACCGCGCACATCCACCGGTGTTCGGCCGCCGTGGCACCGCCGCGATTGGTGGCCGAGTTCGGTCGTTCGCGCCACGGCCCGGCCCCGGATCGTTAAGGTCGACGATCATGCGATCACGAGCTGGTCTGACCGTCGGTGCCGCACTGGCAATCTGCGCGCTTGCCGCCTGCGGGAGCAACCCGGGCACAAGCGCCGGGACCGTGCCGTTCCCTGGCCAGATCGGGGTGCCCTCGGGGTCGCACGGGGGTAGTAGCGAATCAGCGGGTGAACTACCGGCGGCTTCCGGACCGGTGATCGAGACGGACGATGGGTACCCACTCGAACTGCAAGGGGTGGGCGTGGCCACCGCGACGGAACTCGGCGGCAAGGGTGCCCGGACGGGCGAGCGTTACGTCGTGCTGCTGATCGAGGTGCGCAACGCGACGGGTGACCGCAGCCTCGACGTCTACGACACGAACTGGGAGGGGGCACTCGACATTCATCCCGGCAACACCGACGAGTTCGGATGTGAACCGGTGTGCCAGAAGAGCTTCCAGAACGGCGCGCTGCTCACCGGCGACGAGGTCACCACTCGGCCCGGGGTGCTCATCGGCGGGCGAGCCAAGGAGGGCGAAAGGACGCTACGGGTCGGCGAGAGGTACTACGGCGCCCTGTACGTGTCGCTGGAGGAGAACATCCAACCCGGCCGGCTCGCGGCTTGTGCGCGGGAGATTCGCGAACTCTCCTGCATCAGCCTGGCCGATCTGCCCGAACTTCCGGAGTCGGTGCGGAACATTCTCTGACGCCGGGGCCTGCACCGGCGAGACGACGAGGCCCAGCCCTCGCCCCACGCGGAGACAGTGCGAACCCGGTCGGGCTCCGAGACTTCCGTCCGGATCAGTCACCGCGCGAGAGTCCTCCACCGGCTGACGACGGCGTCACCGGATGGCCTGCGCCACCGCCCGATGCGGCAACGGATCGGGCGGTGACGCGTCGAAGGTGGCCGCCGGCCCCACGACTCGTCCTAGTTGTGTCCACTCGGGACAGTGGTCAGGGCGCGGTCGATCGGTACTGGCGGCACTCGCCGGTGAAGGTGTCGCCGACACAGGCGTGCAGGATCTTCTTCCCCGCCACGGGCAGGCGCCGACGGCCGACCCGGCGGCCGGGGTCCTCGTAGAGCTGATCGGCCAGCCCGTCGAGCAACGCGGAGAAGCGAGTCGCCGCCAGATCGGCGTCCGCGTCGGGTTCGACCTCGCCGCATTCCTTGCCGTTGCGGACCGCGGTGGCAAACTGGGTCCGCAGGTCGGCCGCGGTGGCGCGGGCGACCGCGGCAAGGGCCGGGTTGTCCAGCGACCGGCCACGAAATACGCGGGCGACGCGGTACTCGGCGCGCCGGTCATCGTCCAGCGGCAGCAGTTCCAGCATCCCGTCGAACAGGATCGCCGAGATGGGCCGCTCCCGGGTCTCTCCCCTGTCGATCCGCACGGCCAGCCGAGCGCCGACATCGGCCATCACCTGGCGGTAGGTGAACAGCAGCAGGTCGTCCTTGCTCGGAAAGTAGTGCTGTACCAGGCCGACCGAGAAACCGGCCTCTCGCGCCACCGACGCCATCGTGGCGGCGTCAAGGCCCGCTTCGGCTATCAGGGCGCGCACGGCGGAAGCGATCTGGCGGCGGCGCTGGTCGTGATCGGCTGTTCGTGGCACTCCATAACCATATCAGTGTACGGTTACCTCGAAAACAGTATGGCGATATGGTTATGGGAGCTGTCATGGTTTCGGGTCGGACAGGCGTGGTCGCGCTGACGATGTTGCTGGTCTGCGTCACCGGCACGGAAACAGCGGGCGCGGCCACCGCACCGGATGTGGACGGCTACCTGCACGACCGACTGGCGGCCACCGATACGCCCGGAGCGGCCTGGGCGATCGTCACCGGCGACTCGATCGAGCGGGTCGGCACTTGGGGCCGGGACGGTGACGGCGCACCGGTCACCGAACGGACGCCGTTCCTCTGGGGCTCGGTGTCCAAGCCGGTCACGGCGACCGCGATGCTGACGATGGTCGAAGCGGGCACGGTCGACCTCGACGAGCCGGTGCGTACCTACCTGCCGGCCTTCGCCCTTGCCGACCACGGGCGGGCCTCGCGGATCACCGTGCGGCACCTGCTGGAGCACACGAGCGGCATTCCCGGGGACGCGGCGGGCGTCACCGACCGCTTCGAACCGCGAGCAGACCCGTACCGGGAGGCGGTGGCGGCGCTGGCGGAAATCACGCCACTTTCGGCACCCGGGGACACCCACCGGTACGCCAGCGCGAACTACCTGGTGCTGGGGGCGATCGTGGAGGCGGTCAGCGGGCGGCCCTTCGCCGACTACCTGCGTGAGCACGTGCTCGACCCGCTGGACATGGACGGCGCCATCACCAGCCCGGAGCAGGCGGGTGGCCTCCCAGACGGTCACGGCTACGTGTTCGGACAGCCGGCCGGACTCGCGCCACGCTACGACCGGACCGGCCCGAGCTACGGATACCTCGGCGGCACGGTCACCGATCTCGCCCAGTTCGCGATGGCCCAGCTCGACGAGGGCCGCCACCAGTCCACGCAGGTGCTGGCCCCCGCCTCGGTGAAATCGATGCAGCGCGGCGACGCACGGGTCACCGACACCCAGCGGTACGGCCTGGGATGGCGCGAGGATTCCCGCGTCGCGGGCGACGGGACACGCGCCGTCTGGCACGCCGGAGCCTCGCCCGGTTACCAGACGATGCTCGTACTGCTTCCCGAGCTGGACCGCGGAATCGTCGTGCTGCAGAACGTCTACGGGTTCTTCCAGGACGAGCAGCTCGCCGGCACCGGACTGGGCGCCGCCACGCTGCTCGCCGGAGGGCGACCCGGCGGCACGTCCGGCGGCCCCACGTATCCGGTGTTCGTGGCGGCCCTGTTCGCCGTGCTCGTCACGATCGCGGGCGCGGCCGGCTGGGCGGTGTACCGGATGCCGCGTCCCGGGGCAGTCCGGAGGCGCCGGACCGTGCTGGGCATGGCGGGCTGGGCACTGACCGGTCTCGCCGCCGCCCATGGAGCGGCGGTCGCCCTTCCCGCCGCCTTCGGCGTCGACCTGTCGCTCATGCGGTTGTGGGCGCCGGACATCGGCTGGCTGCTCACCGCGATCGCCGTCGCCGGACTCGCGCTGAGCGCCGTCCGCCTGACCACCGGCTGCCTCCGGCTTCGCCAGGCGGGCGGGCCACCCGCCGACGGCACCGGTGACGGCCTGACGTCACCGGGGCGATCGGATCCGTGACCTCGAACCGGTCGCGACCCGGGGCGCACCGGCGCCGGGTACCCGCCGGGAACCGTTGTCCCGCGGCGCGTGCGGACCACCGGCCTACCGGGTCCGCCTCCACCGATCGGTGGAGGCGCAGGGCCCACCGGTTCCGCGGCGGTCATGACCGCGCGGTCGGTTGGGCACGGCCGCGTCCCACCCCAAGCTCTTGGTATGACGATTATCGAGGTCGACAACCTCGTCAAACACTACGAGGGCTTCACCGCGCTGCACGGGTCAGCTTCGCCGTCGAGCAGGGCGAGATCTTCGGGATACTGGGCCCCAACGGTGCCGGCAAGGAGGCGGCGCGGGACGAACTGTTCCGGGCGGTGGAGACGGCCGCACGAGGACAGGCGGCGCTCTCGCCCGCCGTCGCGACCCGGCTCATGGGAACGATGCGCCAGCCGGCCGTCGAACCGCTGTCGAGACGTGAACTGCAGGTGCTGGAACTGGTCGCCGGTGGCTCGACCAACCGCGAGGCGGCGAAGCAGCTGTTCATCGGCGAATCGACCGTCAAGACGTACCTGTCGCAGGTCTACGCCAAGCTCGGTGTCAACGACCGGGCATCGGCCGTGGCCACCGCTTTCGCGCGCGGCGACCTGCCCCTGCCCCGGGACGAGTGAACCCGCCCGGGAGCAGCGACGTTCAGCTCGACACGGGACCTGCGCCGGAGGTCCGCCTGCGGGCACGGATCCACTTCACGGCCAGCCACAGCACCGCCAACGCGGCACCCGCCACCGCACCCTGCGCGAGTCCGCTGCCGAACCCGTCCGCCGGGGCCACCCGCACCAGACCCGCGACCACGAGAATCAGCAGCGCGAGGAACGGCACCATGCGCAGCCGCAGCATCCGCGTCGACTCGTCGACGTCGACCCCCAGCCGCGCGGCGTACACGGCGCTGATGATCGAGGCGATCCCGAGAACGGCCAGCAGTGTCACGGCGTACGGCATGGACGGTTCGCCACCGATCCAGAGCATTCCGGCGGCCGCCGCCAGCCCCAGGAACAGGATCACCTGGTAGCCGATCGCCGCGGCCTCGTTCCACACGTCCCGCTGGCGTTCCTCGCGGTAGAAGGGATTGTCCAGATCGCCGGCCACGGCGGCCGCGGTCACGAACCAGCCGTCCCCGCCTCGCTCCGGTTGCTCGTTCTGCTCCACGGTCACTCCTTCGTCGCTGTCTTGCCGGATGCCGCACTCGCGACCTCGGCCCGCTCACCGAACAGTTCCTCGACGGACCCGCCGAGCACGCCGACGATCGCCAGCGCCAGATAGACCGAGGGCGCGTAGTCCCCCGCCTCCACCGCCACCACCGTCTGCCGTGCGACGCCCAGTTGCCCGGCCAGTTCCGCCTGGGTCATGCCGGCGGCGGTCCGCGCCGCCCGCACGGCGTTGCGCCGCCCTTTGGCCGATGTCCTGCCCATGACGCCCAGTGTCAAGAAAACTAGACACGAAGTCAAGTAGAGTAGACATTTCTCCTCGGTCCGCGGCCGGGAACCCCCGCGGTGCCGGACGAGACGACCCTCGCGCGCCGGGGCCGGCATCGGCCGGCGTTTGCTAACGTCGGTGCCATGGAGTGCTTCGCGGCGGACCGGACCCGCGCCTGAGAGACGCCCCTCCGGGGGCACGATCACCGTTGCCCGGCGCGGGCAGCGGTGCTTTTCCCGCTCTCAGCAGAAAGGCACTCCCATGGACATTCGTCCACTGCACCCCGGCGATCTTCCCGCCGTTCTCGAACTGACGATCACGGCTTTCCGGCCGTTCTACGAGGATTCGTTCCGTCCGCTCGCCGGTGAGCTCGTCTTCGCCAACCGCCATGGCGCGTGGCGGGAGGACTACCGGCGCCACCTGGCCGCAGTCGCGGACCCGGAGCACGGCAGGTACGCCGCCGTGGCACACATCGACGGGCAGATCATCGGCTTCGCCGGCTGGATCGTCCAGCAGGCCGAACGTCACGGCGAGATCGACATCCTCGCCGTCTCCGGACCGCAGCGGCGCCACGGCACCGGACGCGCACTGGCCGAACACGCCGTGGCGGAGATGAGGAACGCGGGGGCGGAGATGGTCTCGGTCGGTACCGGCGGGGACCGGTTCCACGCCCCCGCCCGTGCCCTGTACGAGTCGCTCGGCTTCACCCCCCTGCCGACCGTCAGCTACACGAAGGCGGTGTGAACGAAGGGGTGGGGCGGACTGCGGGCCGCCCCACCCCGTACCGCCTCAGCGGCGCAAAGCCTTGGCCGCCAGGCGATTGCCGACGAACTGGGCGGCCTGCACCAGAACGATGATGATGGCGACCGCGATCGCGGTGACCGCCCAGTCGAATCGCTGGTAGCCGTACGCGATGGCGAAGTCACCGAGCCCGCCACCACCGACCGCACCCGCCACCGCCGTCATGTCGACGACGGCGACGAACACGAAGGTGTAGCCGAGAATCAACGGCCCCAGCGCTTCCGGGACGAGGAGCGTGACGATGATGCGGGCCGGGGACGCCCCCATCGCGCGTGCCGCCTCGATGATGCCGGGATCGATGGTGACCAGGTTCTGCTCGACGATCCGGGAGATCGCGAAGGTGGCCGCCACGATCAGTGCGAACGTGGCGGCCGGGGTTCCGAGCTGGGTGCCGACGACGCTGATCGTCAGTGGCCCGATCGCCGTGATGAAGATGATGAACGGCACCGGCCGGATGACGTTCACCAGGACGTTCAGCACGGCGAACACGACCCGGTTGGCCAGCAGGCCCCCTGGCCGGCTGGTGTAGAGCAGCACCCCGAGCACCAGCCCGAGAAACCCGCCCACGACCAGGGTGGCCGAGACCATCCAGACCGTCTGCCCGATCGCGGTGAGCAGCACCGGGCCGATGATGTCCCAGTTGGTGTTCACGCCGGTACCTCCTCGACCTCGGTGTGCTGCCGCAGTTCGGCGATGAGCGCGTCGACGTCGGGGTCGGTACCGATCAGCTCCAGGGTGAGCCTGCCGATCGACCGCCCACCCAGGTCCTTGATGCCGCCGTGCACGATCTCGAACCGGACGTCGTGCCGGCCGACCGCGCCGGAGAGCACGGTGCCGATCCTGCGGTCGTCGCGCAGCGCCGCGGTGACCAGGCGCCCGGGGTGCCGCTCCCGGATGCCGCGCAGTTCCTCGCCGCCGGGCCGGTCGTGCAGAACGCTCTGCACGAAACCCCGCGTGGCCACGGCCTCCGGCGCGGTGAACACGTCGAGCACGCTGCCCTGTTCCACGACGCGGCCCGAGTCGAGAACCGCCACCGTGTCCGCGATCCGGCGGACCACATCCATCTCGTGTGTGATGACCACGATCGTCACGCCGAGTTCGGTGTTCACCCGCTGCAGCAGCCGCAGTACGTCGCCGGTCGTCTCCGGGTCCAGCGCGCTGGTGGATTCGTCCGCGAGCAGGATCCGAGGACTGGTCGCGAGTGCCCTCGCGATGCCGACACGCTGTTTCTGCCCACCGGAGAGCTGGTCCGGGTAGTGCCATGCCTTGTCCGTGATGCCCACGAACCGCAGCAGTTCGGTCACCCGTTCCTCGCGCCGCGCCTTGTCCCACCCCGCGACGCGCAGCGGGTAGGCCACGTTGCCGAAAACGGTACGGGAACGCAGCAGGTTGAACTGCTGGAAGATCATCCCGATGTCCCGGCGCACCGCGCGCAGGTCCCGTTCGCGCACAGTGGTCAGGTCGGTGCCGTCGACGCGCACGCTTCCCGAGGTGGCCGGCTCCAGCGCGTTGACCAAACGCACCAGCGTGCTCTTTCCGGCGCCGGAGTAGCCGATGACGGCGAACACCTCGCCCTCGTCGATGGACAGGTCGATTCCGTCCAGCGCCACGACGGTCCGGTCGCCGGTGGCGAACTCCTTGCGGACGCCACGGAATTCGATGATCGGTGTCACTGACATCCTCGTGATCAGTTCGCCGTCGCCCGGACGGTCTCGGTAAGCCGGCCGAGAATCGCCTCCAGGTCCGCCTGTGGCCGGTCGACGAGAACGGAGGTGCCGCGGGACTCGGCCTGCACCTGGTCGGCTACCCGCTTGTCCTTGTACAGCCGGGCGACCGTGAGATACGCGGGATTGTTCTTGTCCTCGGCACGGGAAACGATGGCGTTGATGTAGGGCTCCGCCGCCGGGCTCGCCGGATCGTCGTTGAACAGCGCCTTCGAGGGGTCCAGATCGGCGTCGAGTGCGTAGTTGTTGTTCACCACGGACGCGTCGACCGAATCCAGTGAGGCGGCCGTCTGCGCCGCCTCCACCGGCGTGACACCGACCTTCGAGGCCGCGGTGTCGATCTCCGCCGGAGTGGACAGCACGTTGCCCCCGCCGCGCAGCGACACCAGTCCGGCGGCCTGCAGCACCAGCAGCGCGCGGGCCTGGTTGCTCGGATCGTTCGGAATGGCGACGGTGCCGCCCTGCGGAATCTCGGCGAGCGCCCCGTGCGAACCGGAGTACAGGCCGAGCGGGACCACGTAGGTCGAGCCGATCGGCGTCAGTGAGTCGCCGCTGGATGCGTTGTAGTTCGCCAGGAACAGTACGTGCTGGAACAGGTTGAGATCGATCTGTCCTTGGGAGAGCGCGGGATTGGCCTGGTTGTAGTCGCTGAAGTTCACCGTCTCGATGTCGATTCCCTCGGCGGCGGCGAGATCCTTGAACGTCGTCCAGTACTCCGAGGAGGCATCGGTCACACCGATGCGGACGGCGGTCCGGCCGTCCGCCCGGGGCGAGTCGTCCTGACCGGTGACGACGAAGGTGACGACCGCGGCCACCAGCAGGACGGCGACGGCCCCCGCTCCGAGAATGAATCCCTTGCCACGGCGGGGTTTCTCGGGAAGTACGTTCGGATCGGTGTCGTTCTCGGGCATGGCAACCTCACGTTGTTCCGGGACGGCGCGGCGGGAGATCGCCGCTCTGCGTTCACGGTGCCCGCGGCGGAGGTCCGGGGTGTAGTCATTCCAGCATCCGAGCGTGGAACCGAGGTTTTTGCTCCCGCCGGGACGCACGTGCTATCGGGATTCCGTAGCGGAACGAGGCCGGACACGACTGCGGGACGGCACCCGCGTGCCGTCCCGCAGTCGTTGCCCCGCAACGAGGTCAGGTGGTGGTGACGTTGGCGAAGAGCCAGCTCGCCAGGCCGAGGCCGACCACGAGATTGAATACCGTGGCGGAGGCGAAGACACCGATCGGCCGCCAGCCGGCTTCTTTGAGCGGTGCGATACGGAACTCGAGGCCGATACTGACGAAGGCCAGGATCAGAAACCACGTGCGCAGGTCGTTGACCACCTCGATGACCGGTTTCCCCTCCGCGGAGCCGACAGCGTTGAGATAGACGGTGGCGATGACCGAGGCCGCGATGAAACCGAGGACGAACTTCGGGAACCGCGCCCACAGTTCCCGCAGCGCGATTCCCTTCGCGGTGGGCTTCCGCTCGACGCGCAGGGCGAAGTACGCGGTCAGCGCCACGGCGACGACGCCCATCAGCGCGTTCTGCGTGGTCTTCACGATCGCCGCCGTCTGCAGTGCTTCCTCGCCCGCCAGGGATCCCGCTGCTGTGACCGCGGCCGTGGTGTCGATGTTGCCGCCGATCCAGGCACCGGCAACCTGTGGCGAGAGGCCGAAGCCCTCGGCGAGCAGTGGCAGCAGGAAGATGGACGGCAGGGCGAAGATGATGACCAGACTCGCCGTGTACGCGAGCTGTTCCTTCTTCGCCTGTACCGCCCCGGCGGCGGCGATCGCGGCGCTGACCCCGCAGATCGAGACCGCGGACGCCAGCAGCGCACGGAGCTTGTCACCGAGCCCGAGCTTGCCGCCGAGCCACCAGGTGAAGCCGAACACCAGGGTGATCAGCAGGAACGCCTGCGCGATCGCCGGGCCGGCGGAGCTGACGATGACCGCGAGGTTGATCGAGGCGCCGAGCAGCACCAGTCCCGTCTTGATGAAGAACTCGGTCCGGAAGGCGCCCGCCATCCGGTCCCGGATCCCCGCACGGGAGAGCACCGCGTTGCCCAGCAGGCCCAGCACGATCGCGTAGACGGGAAACTCGATGCCCGCCGCGAAGTCGCCGAACGCGGTGCCCTCGGACCACTCCGGAACGTTCTGTTCCAGGAACCTGGTCAGTGATGCCAGCGCGAGAACCGCGATCAGGCCACCGAGCAGCCAGGCCGCGGACCGCCCGCGGCCGGGGTACTCAGCCGGTACGGCAACCTCGACATCCGCTCCCGCCGGCTCGCCCGCCGAACGTTCCGCCATCACGGCACCAGGCCTTGCGGAACGGCGCCGATCAGCACGAGCGTCAGCAGCAGCAGGCCGACGATGGTAGCGGCCCAGTCCTCGTTGAAGTGCAGGGTTCTCGTCCGCTCGACCTCACCGTCCGCGGACGGTGGTGGATCGGCGCGGTTTCCGGGTTCGGTGGAGGACACACTGACGCCTTTCGTCATGCGGTAACGAGCGTGCGTGAAGCCGGGGCGGCCGGGAACGGCCGCGGGGGTGTACCGGCCTCAGCGGCGAGGCGAGCGGGCCGGCGGATCGCACCGAGTCGGCGTACCGCGGGCGGACGAGCGGGTACCGGTCACCGGAAAACCATACGCAGCAACGGTCGCGTGGCGCGAGGATCGGTTTCGCCGTTCCACTCAGCGGGATCGTCGACGCCGATATGCCGTGTCCGCGCACCGCTACCGCACGGGGCGCCGCGGGACCCCGCACGTCCACAGTGCGGACATCGTTGCCATGTGGGGACATTCGATGCCTACTGGATGCCGAGGCCCACTGGGTGCGCGGACGCGGGCGGAGGTGGCGTATGCGAGACCGCGAGCAGGCCGATGCCCCGGAACCGTTCGAGGTGGCCGTCATCGGCGCCGGGCCGCGTGGTGTCGGCGTCCTGGAACGGCTGGCGGCGAACCTCGGCGAGACGCTCGGTGAGGACGGTACCCGGGAGCCACGGCGCGGAATACGAGTGCACCTGGTGGACCCGCACCCGCCCGGAGGCGGGCGGATCTGGCGCTACCGCCAGTCGCCGCTGCTGCGGATGAACTCCATGCCCGAGGACGTCACCATGTACACCGACGAGACGGTCGTCATGGACGGCCCGGTGCGCCCTGGCCCCTCGCTGCACGAATGGGCCGCGGCGGCGCGTGCGGACCCCCGGCACTTCGGCGTACCCGGCGAGCTGGACGCCGAACTGGCTGCGCTGGGAGCTGACGGGTTCCCCACCAGGCGGTTGCAGAGCGCCTACCTCGACTGGGTGTACCGGCGGGTGGCAGACACGCTGCCGTCCGGTATGGAGGTGCGGATCCACACCACTCGCGCCGTGGACATCGTCGACCGGGCCGACGGCACCCAGCTCGTCGTGCTCGACCACGGCGCAGCGGTGGTGGCGGATGCGGTGCTGCTGACCATCGGGCACATCGACGCCGAGCCGGGCGCGGAATTCGGTGAGGTGGCCGGGTTCGCCCGGCGGCACGGGCTCATCCACCACCCGCCCGGCTACACCGCCGACGTCGACTACTCGGACGTCCCGGGCGGAGAACCCGCCATCGTCCGCGGGCTCGGGCTGGCGTTCGTCGACCTGATGCTGCTGCTCACCGAGGGCCGTGGCGGCCGGTTCACCGAGCAACCCTGCGGTGGCCTCCGTTACCTGCCCAGCGGCCGGGAACCACTGCTGTACGTGGGTTCCGGCCGCGGCGTTCCGTACCACGCGAAGACCGGCTACCGGTTTCCCGGAGAGCCGCCGGAGTTGCCGCGGTTCTTCCGCGGCGAGACCGTCGACGAACTCGTTCGTTCCGGTGTGCCGCTGGACTTCCACCGTGACCTGTGGCCGCACATCGCGAAGGAACTCGCGTGGGGCCACTACGCCGAACTGTTCGGCGCGCACCCGGACCGGGTACGGCTTCCGTTCGAGTCGTTCGCCCGCGCGTTCGCCGAGACGGAATGGGACACGCCGCGGATGCGCGCGCTCGTCGAGCGCGCCGTGCCCGCCGAGTCGGACCGGCTGGACCTCCGCTCGCTCGACCGTCCGCTGGCGGGGCTGCGTTTCTCCGGTATCGAGGAACTCGGCAAGCACGTCCGCGACTACATCGAATCGGATCTGTCCCGCCGCGCCGACCCGCACTTCAGTGCGGATCTGGGGATGTTCGCCGCCCTGCTGTCGGTGATGGGAACGTTGCTGCCGCTGGTGTCCACCGGGGCCGTCGACGGGCGGTCCATGCTCACCGACGTCGACCGGTGGTGGTTCGGCTTCTTCAGCTACATCGCCAGCGGCCCTCCTCCGCGCAGGCTCGCGGAACTGCTCGCCTTGCAGGAGGCGGGAATAGTCACGTTCCTCGGCGCGGACACCCGGGTGGACCTCGTCGAGGAGAGCGGCACGTTCCGCGCCGGCAGTGACAGCGTTCCGGACACGGTCGACGCCGCCACGCTGATCGAGGCGCGACTGCCCGAACCGAGCCTCCGGCGTTCGGTGGACCCGCTGCTGCGGCACTTGCTCGCGGGGGGCGGCCTCACCGAGGAAACTTTGCGGTACAACGGTTCCGGTTCGACAGTGCCGTCCGGCCGGATACGTACCCGGGTCGCCGACGGCAGAGTGGTCCGACCGGACGGCCAGGTGCATCCGCGGCGGTTCGCGCTCGGTCCGCACACGACGGCAAGGTCACCAGGGGCGTTCACCAGGCCGCGCACCAACGCCGCGTCGTTCCGGCACAACGACCGGGTCGCAAGGGAAATCCTCGCCCTTCTCCTGGAGGAGCCGTGATCGTGGCACGCTGGTGGCGCGCGCTGGCCACCCGGTGGGCGGTGCGCGACCAGCGACCCGCCCGGCTCCTGCTGGATCTGTGGTCACACGCGACGAGCGGAAGCTGAGGTCCTGCCGCCCGGTTCGGGTCAGCCCGGCGCGCCGCTCCACCAGCGGCGGGCCACCTCCGGGTGCGACCGCAGCCAGCCCGCCAGCGCGTGCTCGCCGTAGCGCGTGCTCCCCGGACCGCCCTGGCCGTCGAGCGGCTCGACGATCGCGTCCAGGCGCGGCGCCATGAACAGCGCGACCGAGAGCCGGTCGGCATCCGGGCGCACGACCCCGTGGCTGGTCGCCACGATCCGGCCACCGGCGGCGAGTTCCAGCATCTCCCCGATGTTCACCACGAAACTGCCCGCTCTCGGCGGCACGTCGATCCACTCGCCGTCCGGGCCGCGGACCTGCAGTCCACCGACCTCGTGCTGCTGCAGCAGCGTCAGGTAGCCGTAGTCCTTGTGTTCGCCGACCCCCTGCGACCCGGCTCCCCGCGATCCGGCACCGTCCTTGGCCGCCGGATAGTGCAGGATCTTCATGTGTGTCGCGGCTTCCTCGTCGAACCAGGTCCCGAAGTAGGTCTCCTCGCGACCCAGCATCACCGCCAGCGCACCGAGAAGTTCCCGGCCCGCGCGCACGACCTCGTGCTGCCAGTCGAGTGCGGCGGCCCGCAGTTCCGGTAGCGCGTCCGGCCACTGGTTCGGCCCCCGCAGGCCCCACCACGACGGATCGCCCGGCCGCGGAACCACGGCCGGACGTTCCGGGCCGATGTCCAACTGCTCACGCCGGTCTCGCACACCGCCGGTGAACTCGTTGCCATCGCGGGTGTATCCCCGGAAATGCGGGGAGTGGACGTTCTCGATCGCCAGCCGCTGTTCCAGCGGCAGGCGGAAGAACTCGGCGGCGAGGTCGGCGATCCGGCGCGTCACCCGCTCCGGAACGCCGTGCCCCCGCAGATAGAAGAAGCCGACCCCGCCCGCGGCGGCGCGCAGCTCGCGGACGAAGGCGGCACGTTCGGCGCCTCCCGCCCGGAACCGCCCGAGATCGAGCACCGGAAGCGATCGTGTGCTCATCCCGCGCCCCGTTCCCGGTGACGGCCGGAGTCCGTGCGAAGGCCGAGATGGTGGCGCAGAGTCGGACCCTCGTAGTCGGCGCGGAAAGCGCCACGTTCCTGTAGCAGCGGCACGACGGTGTCGGCGAACTCGTCGAGGCCGCCCGGCGTCACGTGCGGCACCAGGATGAATCCGTCGGCCGCGTCCCGCTGGACCAGGTCGTCGATCGTGTCGGCGACGGTGCGGGCGGAACCGACGAAGGTCTGCCGCCCGCTGACCTCGATCACCAGCTCGCGCAGCGACAACCCCTTGGCCTCGGCCAGTTCCCGCCACCGGTGCGCGGTGGCGACCGGGTCACGGTGCATCCGGGTACTGGCACGTCCCCTGGCAACGGTGTTCTCACCAGGGATCGGGTCGACCTCGGGCAGTGGACCATCCGGGTCGTACGCCGACAGGTCGCGGTTCCAGAGCTGTTCGGCCGTCAGGATCGCGGTCCGCCCGCTCACCTGCTGCCGTCGCACGAGCGCCGCCTTCTCCTCCGCGTCCGCGTCGGTGTCGCCGAGGACGAACGTCGCCGCGGGGAGCACCACCAGGTCCTCCGGGCGCCGTCCGTGGGCGGCCAGGCGTCCTTTCACGTCGGCGTAGAACTCCCTGCCCGCGTCGAGGGTGGCGTGCCGGGTGAAGATCGCGTCCGCGGACGCGGCAGCGAACTCCCTGCCCTCCTCCGAATCGCCCGCTTGGAGGACGACCGGTCTGCCCTGCGGTGAACGGGGCACGTCGAAACGGCCGGAGATGTCGAAATGCCGGTCGCGGTAGGCGAAATCGCCCGCCCCGGCACGGGACAGGAACCGGCCCGCGTCCACGTCCACGGCGACGTCGCCGGTGCGCCACGAGTCGAACAACAGCGAGGCAGCGCTCAGGAAGGATCTCGCGCGCTCGTACCTGTCCTGTTCGGGAAGGAAACCGCCGCGGCGGAAGTTCTCGCCGGTGAACGCGTCCCAGGAGGTCACCACGTTCCATCCGGCCCGGCCGTCCGACAGGTGGTCCAGACTGGCGAACTGGCGTGCGACCTCGTAGGGCTCGTTGAAGGTGGAGTTGATCGTCCCGGTGAGACCGAGCCTTCCGGTGACGGCGGCGAGCGCGCTGAGCACGGCGAAAGTGTCGGGTCTGCCGACGACGTCGAGGTCGTGGATCAGGCCGCCCTGCTCCCGCAGGCGCAGCCCCTCGGCGAGGAAGAACAGGTCGAACTTCGCGCGCTCGGCGGTTCTGGCCATGTGCACGAAGGACTCGAACTCGATGTGGCTGCCCGCCGCCGGGTCGCTCCAGACGGTGGTGTTGTTGACCCCGGGGAAATGGGCGGCCAGGTGGATCTGCTTGCGCGGGGCGCTCATGCGGTCACCTCCGGGTAGCGGTTGGCCGGCCGGGACAGGCCGAGGTGCCCCCGCAGGGTCGAGGACGTGTATTCCTCCCGGAAGAGTCCGCGGGCGCGCAGTTCGGGCACCAGCGTGCGGGTGATCGCCTCCAGGTCGTGCGGCACCGCGGCCGGCCGCAACCGGAACCCGGCCAGATCGCCGGCCTCGGCGAGGACGGTGAGTTCGTCGGCGAGTGCGGCGGCGGTGCCGGCGAACACCCGCGCGTCCGAGGTGTACTCGGTGCCGTCCGCCTGGTCCAGGCGTGCCTTCCGGTCCGCTGCCACCCCGGCGCCCTCGTCCAGGAACACCACCAGATCCGCGAAGACCTTCGGTGTGCCCGGCGGAAGCCCGTGTTCCTCCCTGATCGCCCGGAGGTCACCGGCGATCGCCCCCGCGTCCTCGGCGTCGGCCGGGGTGACGAAGACGAGGTCGGCCGCGCGGACCGCCAGCCGGTACGCCTCGGCCCCGTGTGCCAGAACCGCCACCGGGGGTTGCCCCTGCGGTGGGCGCGGCGTGATGGACGGCCCCCTGACCGCGAACCACGCGCCCTCGAAGTCGATGTAGTGCAGCTTCTCCCGGTCGATGAACCGGCCGGTCGCCACGTCGCGGATCTCGGCGTCGTCCTCCCACGAGTCCCACAGCCTGCGCTGTACCTCGACGTGGTCCGCGGCCTCGTCGAACAGTTCCCCGGCCAGGCCCGGGAACTGCGGGGAGGACGGGTCGAACACCGGAAGCGACCTTCTGCCGAAGTGGGCCGCGTCCGACCGGCGGGCCGACACCCTCGCCCGCACCCCGGCCCGGCCGTGGCTCACGAAGTCCAGCGTGGCAACGGATTTGGAGATGTGGAACGGTTCGGTGTGCGTGGTGACCACATCCGGCACCAGGCCGATCCGGTGCGTCAGCGGCGCCACCGTGGACGCGATCAGCGTGGCGTCGAGATGCCCGCGCACCTGGTCGGTCCGGTCGTCGTCACCGTCGTCCAGTGTGGACTGCAGACCGAGCCGGTCCTCGAAGGTCGCGAAGTCGAGCGCGCCGCGCTCGGCCTCCGCGACGAGCTCCGTCCAGTATCCGGCGGTGAACAGTTCGGCGGGCCGGGCTCCGGCCGCCCGCCAGGCCGCCGGATGCCACCCCGCACCGTTCAGGGCCACCGCCAGGTGCAGTGCACGTCCGTCCGCCATCGAATCGCCTCCGCGTGAGTGAGCAGCAGGTTCACCCCGTGCAGCGGAGACCGGCGGGCACGCATTCCGGCATCCAGATACTGGGACGGCACGCGGCCGTGCGGCGGTTCCGGCCCGCACACCGTGTCGGATGCGGGCCGGAACCGTTCAGCGCAGCACCTTGTCCAGCGTGATCGGCAACTCCCGCACCCGGACTCCGGTGGCGTGATGCACCGCGTTGGACACCGCCGCGGCGGTGCCGACGATGCCGATCTCCCCGATGCCCTTCGAGCCGACCGCGTTGACGTGCGGATCGTGCTCGTCGAGCCAGGTGATGTCCATCCGGCCCACGTCGGCGTTGGCGGTGATGTGGTAATCGGCCAGGTCGTGGTTGACGACGTGGCCGAACCGCGGGTCCATGACCGACGACTCGTGCAGCGCCATCGACAGCCCCATCGTCATGCCGCCGAGGAACTGCGACCGCGCCAGCCGCGGGTTGACGATCTTCCCGGCGGCGAAGACGCCGAGCATCCGCGGCACCCGGATCTCGCCGGTGTCGGCGTTCACTCGCGCCTCGACGAACTGCGCGCCGAACGCGTACATCGCGTAGGTCTCGGCGGCCGGGTTGGCCTGGACCGAGGCCTCGATCTCGTCGCCGTCGTCCGGGTCGGCACCGAACTTCGCGCGAAACTCCCGCGCGGCCTCGACCACCGCCGAGCCCCACGTCGTCATGCCCGACGACCCGCCGGCGACCGAGGCGACGGGATACCTCGTGTCCCCTATCCGCACCTCGACATCGGCGATGTCCGTGCCGAGCGCGTCGGCGGCGATCTGCGCGAGCGTGGTCCAGGTACCGGTGCCCAGGTCCGCCGACCCGATCTCGGCGACGTAGCGGCCGCTCTCGAACCGGACCGTCGCGGTCGATTCCGGCATCCGGTACACCGGGTAGACCGAGGACGCGACACCGGATCCCACCAGCCACCGCCCCTCCTGCCGGGAACGCGGCGCCGGGTCGCGGTCCGCCCAGCCGAAGCGTTCCGCCCCCTCGCGCAGGCAGGCCACGAGGTTGCGGCTGGAGAAAGGTTTCCCCGAATCCGGGTCGCTCGCCGGGTCGTTGATCACGCGCAGCTCGATCGGGTCGATTCCGAGCTGCTGGGCGAGTTCGTCGAGTGCGACCTCGGTGCCGAACATGCCCGGCGCCTCCCCCGGCGCCCGCATCCACGAGGGCACGGCGACGTCCAACGCCGCCAGCCGGTGGGACGTGCGACGGTTCGGCGCGGCGTACATGGAGCGCGTCGACACCGCGGTCTGCTCGGCGAACTCCTTGATCTTGGCGGTCTGCTCGACGACGTCGTGCGCGATCCCGGTCAACGTCCCGTCCCGGTTCGCGGCCAGTGCGACGTGCTGGATGGTAGGCGTGCGGTAGCCCGCGACGTCGAACATCTGCTGGCGGGTCAGCGCCAGGCGTACCGCCCGGCCGGGCACCGCGCGGGCCGCCATCGCCGCCAGTACGGTGCCGGCCTTGGGCGCGCCCTTGGAACCGAATCCTCCGCCCAGGTAAGGGCAGATGACGTGCACGGTCTCCGGCTCCATGCCCAGCACCGCCGCCACGGTGCGGCGCACCGGGTGCACGCCCTGCGTGGAGTCCCACAGCGTCAGCGACCCGTCCGCGGACAGGGCGGTGGTGGTGTGCGGTTCGAGCGGATTCTGGTGGTACATCGCCGTGGTGTAGGTCTGCCGGATCGTGTACTCGGCCTCGGCGAGCGCCTTCTCCACGTCGCCGTCGTCCGAGTCCGTGGGGAACGCCGGATTGACGACCTCGGGCTTGTACAGATCGTCCCGCCGGTCGGAGAGGACCACATCGTGCGGCGCCTGGTCGTAGGTGACGGCCACCAGTTCGGCGCCATGACGGGCGATCTCGCTGCTCTCGGCCACGACCGCGCCGATGATCTGCCCGCGGAACGCCACCTCGTGGTCCTGCAACAGGGCCAGTTCGGCGTCCTCGGTGTCCGCGAGCCGTTCCGCGTTACCTGGGTTCAGCACCGCGAGCACCCCGTCGAGGGCGAGCGCGGCGGCGTCGTCGAATCCGGTGATCCGCCCGCGCGACACCGTGGCCTGCACCGGGTGGCAGAACGCCGGGTTCTCCACCGGGTGCTCGTAGGCGTAGGGGGCGGTGCCGGTGACCTTCTTGACGCCGTCGCGGCGGGCCAGGCCCTGCCCGACGGCCGCGTGGTCGAGTGTCTCGCTCATGCTGCTTCCTCTCCGGCCAGGTCGCGCAGCATGGCGGTGACAGTGGCCGCGGCGAGCGGGATCTTGAACGCGTTGCCGCCGTCGAGGCCGTCGAGGCCCCGGGCGGCGGTGAGTTCGGCGTCGATGGCCGCCCGGAAGTTCGGGACGCTCGGTGCGGCGCCGCGCAGCCGCTCTTCGGCACGGGAGGCCCGCCACGGCTTGTGCGCCACACCGCCGAGCGCGATCCGCACGTCGCGGACGGCACCGTCGGCTATGTCGAGCACAGCACCCACGCTGATCAGCGCGAACGCGTACGAGGCCCGGTCGCGGACCTTGCGGTAGGCCGAGCGGCCGGTGAGTGCGGGCAGGTCGATGCCGGTGATCAGCTCGCCGTGTTCCAGCACGGTGTCGCGCTCGGGCTCGTCCCCGGGCAGCCGGTGCAGCTCGGCCAGCGGGATCGTGCGCTCACCGCCAGGGCCCAGCACGCGGACCCGCGCGTCGAGCACCGCCATCCCCACCGCCATGTCCGAGGGGTGGGTGGCGACGCAGTGCTCGGAGGCGCCCAGGATCGCGTGGTTACGCGTCCAGCCAGGACCCTCCTGCCCGGCCACGGCGAGCGCGGAACAGCCGGTTCCGGGCTCGCGCTTGTTGCAGGGCGTCGACACGTTCTGGAAGTAGCTGCACCGGGTGCGCTGCAGGAGATTGCCGCCGGTGGTCGCCATGTTGCGCAACTGACCGGAGGCACCGGCCAGCAGCGCCTGCGACAGCACCGGGAAGCCGGTGCGGACGCGCTGGTCGGCGGCGAGCTCGGAGTTGCGCACGGCGGCGCCGATGCTCACCCCTCCCCCGTCGAGGCCGATGATCTCGGCCGAGGTCAGCGAGGTGACGTCGACCAGGAGATCGGGCGAGACGAGGCCCAGCTTGAGGTGGTCGACGAGGTTGGTGCCCCCGCCGAGGAACATCGCGTTCGGATCGTCGGCGACGGATCGCACGGCGTCCGCGGCGTCGTCCGGTGCCCGGTAGGCGAAGGGTTTCATCGGCCGGCCTCCTGGATCGCCGGGACGATGTGCGCGTAGGCGCCGCAGCGGCACAGGTTGCCGCTCATCCGCTCGGCCACCTCGTCGTGGGTGAGCCCGGCGGCCTCTCCCGGAGCGGTGACGGCCGAGGGCCAGCCGCGCTCGTGTTCGTCGAGCATTCCGACGGCGGAGCAGATCTGGCCCGGCGTGCAGTACCCGCACTGGAAGGCGTCGTTGTCGATGAACGACTGCTGGACGGGATGCAGTTCCCCCTCCGCACCCAGCCCCTCGGCGGTGGTGACCTCGGCGCCTTCCTGGGTCACGGCGAGCGTGAGGCAGGACAGGGTGCGGCGGCCGTCGACCAGGACCGTGCAGGCACCGCACTGGCCGTGGTCACAGCCCTTCTTGGCGCTGTTGTTCCCGATCCGCTCGCGCAGCGCGTCGAGCAGAGTGGTGCGGTTGTCGATCGTGAGGTGGTGGGATCGTCCGTCGACGCGGACCGTCAGTGTCGTCTCCATGCGGCCCGGTTACCCCGCCGCCGCCTCGCCCATGCGCGATACCACGGCCGTACCGCCCGACCGGTCAGCGGTCCGCCCAGCTCGCCTTGCCGAGCGCGTCGGCGGCCTGGTGCGTCTCGCTGCCGGGGAAGGCGGCCACGTAGCCGTCCACCTGCACGCCGGTCAGCACCACCTCGGAGGTGATCGGAATGGAACACCCGGCGACCCCCGCACCGTCGGTCACCGCCTCGCACAGCGGCCGCCCGTCCAGCACCAGGGTGAACCCGACCGGCTGGTTCGCCAGGCCGGCACCGCCGTCGTCGCGAAGCGTCGCCTCGAACGCGATCGTCCCCGGCGTCCCATGGCTGACCGTGCCCTCGGTGGCGACGGAAGTGGGAACGGCGGCGCCCTGCGCGGTGGCCGCGGGCGCGCCCACCACCGAGAGCGCGGCGCCGAGGGCGAGGAGGACGGACAACGTTCCGGAGGCGACGCGAGACACGGTCCGGTGGTCCTTTCGTCGGTGCGTCACGGCCGCGAAGTACCGGGCCGTCGAAACGGACGAGTGCACCGTATCAATCCGAGCGGACGGACCGGTCGTACAGCCGTTCTGTCGTACCGGCCTCGCCTGCTGCGCGATTTCGTCGCTGAATCGCAGCTCGGAAGGGTGTTGGACCGCGCGGTCCCCACGCCGGACACTCGCCGCGTGGACAGTGCTCGGAGCGAGAACGCGACCGCATCCGATGCCGTCCGGCTGTGCCGTGTGTTCGCCGTGCGGATCATCGTCCTCGCCGCGATGCCGGTGAATCGCGGGCGAGAGCCTGGCCGCGATGGCGCTCGTGACGGCCGCCCGGCGAGATAGATCGCCTCTGCTGAAGTCGACCTGCTCGATCCTGGCATTCCGCAGGCCCGCGCGTTCGGCGATCGCCTGCGGAATGATCGTCACGCCGGGCCCCGCCGCCACGAGTTCCACCAGCAGCGGAAAGTGGGCGGCCTCGCAGACCGGGTGGTGCCGCACCCCGGCGCCGATCAGCCTGCGGCGGAACGTCGTCTGCATACCGCTTCCGGTCGCGGAACGGCACCGATGACCCCCTCGGACGGGATGCCGTGGCTACCGGATTCGATCACTCTCCGTGATTTTCCGGTGAGTGACCAATCCGGCAACACGTTCGTGTACGTACGACTCGCGCACACCAATGTGCCCTGGGCCACACCTGGGATGGAGCGGACGTCCGGGCGACGGGACTCGTGGCCGACCCAAGCGTGAGGAGTATTCGTGTTCGGCAAGGATTTCGTAGGCAAGATGATCAACCGCAGCGCCGAGAACGAGCCGGACAGGCGCACGTTCCTGCGTGCCGCCGGGGTGGGCAGCCTCGGCGTGGTCGGCGCGGGAGCGTTGAGCACGCTGGGCGGCCCCAGTGCCTCGGCGGCCCCGGCAGCGGCGCCGAGTGACGGCGCCGTACTGAACTTCGCGCTCAACCTGGAGTACCTGGAAGCCCAGTTCTACTCGTTCGCGGTCAGCGGGAAGGGGCTTCCCGAAGCGCTGACGACCGGCACCGGCAACCAGGGCCCGGTCACCGGGGGCCGCGCCGTCCGCTTCGCGAGCAAGCGGGTCCGCCAGTACGCCGAGGAGATCGCCTCCGACGAGCGCCAGCATGTCGAGTTCCTGCGCAGGGAACTCGGCGCGGCGGCGGTCAGCCAGCCTGCCATCGACCTGCAGAGCAGCTTCACCGCCGCCGCGCAGGCCGCCGGGCTGGTCCGCGCCGGGCACAGTTTCGACGCCTTCGCCTGCGAGGAGAACTTCCTCCTCGCCGCGTACCTCTTCGAGGACGTCGGCGTCACGGCGTACAAGGGTGCGGCGCCGCTGATCACGAACAAGACGTATCTCGAAGCCGCCGCGGGAATTCTCGCGGTCGAGGCGTACCACGCGGGCAACATCCGCAGCGCCATCCTCGAGAAGGAGACCGGACTGCTCGGGACCGGGCTGTTCGGCCGTGACCTCAAGGAGGCCTCGGTCAAGCTCTCCGACGCCCGGGACAGCCTCGACGGCAGCGCGGACCTCGATCAGGGCGTCATCGACGGCAACGGCCGCGCGAACATCGTTCCCACCGACAACAACGGAATCGCCTACAGCCGCACCGCCGGACAGGTTCTCAATGTCGTCTACCTGACCAACACGCAGGCCACCTCGGGTGGCTTCTTCCCCAACGGCGTCAACGGCGAGATCAACAGCAGCGACAACAACGCCTGACCCGACCTCCGACGCCGCCCCGCGTCAGCGGATTCCCCGGCGGCGGACGGTGAAGAGAAAGCTGATGGCCCCGGGGCATCGAACCCCGGGGCCATCAGCCCATCACACTGCCGGATCCCGTGGCAGCGGGTATACGGAACGCGCGTGTCAGTTCTCGTCGGCGCTGGCGGCGGAGCAGTCCGCGCCGACCTCGTTGAGAACCGGGACGGCGATGCCGTTGGCCTGGTTGCCACACACGTTGATGTTGTCCAGGACGTCGAGGTCGTTGAGGAAACCGATCGACTGACCGTGGTCGTCACCGTAGTGCGGGCCCTCGTGGACGGGCTCGCCCGCGGCGAACGCGGTCCCACCGATCATCATCAGCGCGGCGGCACCTGTAACGACGATTCCAGCCTTCTTCAGCACAACGAACTCCTAGCTGTCATTCGAACTTCGACTTGCGGTAGAACGCGATGTCCCGCCTGTGCCAAGAAAACGTACCCCGATATCCGGACATCAACACGTCGGCGACACAATTGTGTGAATGAGCGGGAAATAACGCTCACTATCGAGGGACACCACCAATCCGAAATCGAATCCGGGTATTCGATTTCGACGTGACGATCCGTCGGCGTCGCTGCCCCGGGAAGTGCCATGAGCTGACCGTCGGGTTCGGCAGCGACATGCGGAGCCGGTCACAGACCAATCGGGTCGAGCTGCCGTGCGCTTCCTCCACGTCCACAAAGGACACGTCGCCGGGTACACGGTGGGCGGCCTGCCGAACTCGGTGCGCGCATCGGTACTACCCGGCTCGGTCCGTCGCCGCATCGGCGACCAGCGGTGGGGGCATCGATCGCCGGAGCGCACCCGCGGTGAGCGAGCCCCGCCACTCGCGAGACCCGCGCGAGGTCCAGGGCGTGGCGCTGACAGCGGAGACCCGCCGCCAGCGATGTGCCCTGAGTCACATTTGACTCGTCCGAGAACCTCGGAAGGCTGCGCGGCGACTTACCCGGCAGAACCTCCCCGGACGATCCGACGGCGCCGGTCCGCGGAGGTCACCACGCACACGATTCGCGGACCGTCCTCAATGGACACCGCGGTGAGGAGTTCGACATGCGAGGAAAGAACGTTCTGGGTGTCGCCGCCGGACTGACGGTGGCGGCCGGGGTGGCCGCGGTGACCATGACCGGGGTCGCCGGTGCCGATGGCGCGGCCGAGGGCAGCGTTCCGCCGGACGGCGCGCGTGCCGTCGTCGAGATCAGCCCCAATCCGGCGCAGCGCGGCGAGGAGATCACCATCACCGGCCACTGTGGCGGCGGCTCCGGGCTCAAGGCGGTCCGCAGTGGCATCTCGGGCGGCCCTGAGTTTCTGGAGAACATCCGCATCGTCTCCGAGGGGCCGGAACGGTTCGAGGCCAGGGCAACGGTCTCGGGCAACATCGGCAACGGCGTCGGCACGGTGGCCGTCGACTGCGGCGGTCAGGCCGGCGTCACGCTGCTGGTCACTCGCGGCTAGCGAGCGGCAAGCGGGCCGGGGCACCGATCGGTGACCCGGCCCGTTCGCTGTGACCATTCCCGCACGCGACCGTCTACAGTGGACTCCTTGGGTCCTTCACAGCCTGCGGTGCATGATGTGCAGGCCGACGTACCCGTCTGCCGGATGCAGGAAGCCCTCCGGGAGGGTGCCGATGATCTCGAAACCCAGGGACTCCCACAGAGCGACGGCCCGGGTGTTGTTCTCCACCACCGCGTTGAACTGCATCGCGCGGTACCCCTCCGCCGCGGCCCAGCGCAGCGCGTGCTCACCCAGCGCACGGCCGACGCCGTGCCCCGCGTAGGCGGGGTCGACCAGGAAGCTTGCGGTCGCGATGTGCGCCCCTGGCCCGGCGTGGTTGGGGCCCATCTTCGCGGTGCCGGTGATCGCGCCGTCCTCGGCCACGGCCACGACGGCCCGGTTCGGTGGTCCCGTCAGCCACATCGCCCTGGCGCGCTCCTCGGTGACGTCGGTGTCCCAGGTGTAGGTCTCCCCCGCCGCCATGATCGGTCGCAGGAACCCCCAGATGGCTGGCCAGTCGTCCTCGGTCGCAGTCCTGATCACCGGTCACCTCGCATGCGCGTCCTCCGTGCGGTCACGGCCAGTCTCCGGATACCGGCGCCACGGGGCAAGCAGGTTCCACCGGGCCCACACTGGGCGGGCAACGGCCGGGTAGCCGCCGTACGCCGGGCGGGCGCGGGGCGGGGGCGCGCCGCACCCCGGCGTACGGCGGCGCCGAGACCGGGCTTCGGGGGAAGCCCGCTACTCGGCGGCCAGGAGCTGTGTCGCGGCGAGCTCACGGTAGAGCTCGTCGTCGTCGACCAGGGTCCCGTGCGTACCCACCGCACGGACCCTGCCGTGTTCGAGCACGACGATCTGGTCCGCCTCGATCACCGTGGAGAGCCGGTGTGCGATGAGGATGACCGTGCAGTAGCGAGCGGTCCGGGCGACCACCTCGCTCAGCGCCTGCTCGTTGCGCGCGTCGAGCTGGGCCGTCGCCTCGTCCAGCAACAGCACCCGGGGCTTGCGCAACAATGCCCGCGCGATGGCCAGCCGCTGCCGCTCCCCACCGGACAGCGTCACCCCGCGCGCCCCGACCGGCGTGTCCAGGCCCTTCTCCAGGCGGGTCAGCAGGCTGTCCAGCCGGGTGACCCGCAGGACCTCGACGATGTCGCGTTCGGACGCCTCCGGCGCCGAGTAGAGCAGGTTGTCCCGGATCGTCCCGGCCATCGCGGGCGCGTCCTGTTCGACGTAGGCGATCCGGCGGCGCACCTCCGCCCTCGGCATGGTCGCGATGTCCTGCCCGCCGATCCGGATGACGCCGGACGAGGGGTCGTAGAACCTTTGCAGCAACGAGAAGAGCGTCGTCTTGCCGGCTCCGGACAGGCCGACCAGCGCGGTCTGCGTCCCACCCGGGATGCGGAACGACATGCCGCTCAGGGCCGGGGCCCTGCCGGGGTAGGAGAACTCGACCCGGTCGAGTTCGATGGCGGGTGCCGGGCCGCCAACGGCGCCGGGGACGGCGACCTCGATGTCCTCCTCGATCGGCATCTGCGACACCTCGTCGATGCGGCCGACCGCGCCGAGACCCTGCTGCAGCATGCTCGCGCCGGTGACCAGCGAGGCGATCGGGCTCGCCAGGAAGAAGACGTACAACAGGAACGCGATCAGCGCGGCCACCGGCATCGAGCCGTTGGCGACGAACACGCCGCCGACACCGAGCACCACCAGGAACGCGGTCTGGATGGACGCGCCGCCGACCATGCTGACGATGGCGCCGTAGCGGGCACCGACGAGTCCCGCGCCGTACGCGTCCTCCACCGCGCCCTGGGCCAGATCGGTCTCGCGGCCCTCGGCGCCGTTGGCCTTGACGGTGCGCGTCGCCCCGAGGGTCCGGTCGAGCATGGCACCGACGACGCCGACGGACTCCTGCGCCCGTGCCACGGCGAGCTTGATCCGCGGCAGCACGATGGTCATCACCACGGCGACCAGGACGAGAACGATCATCGTCACGCCGAGCAGTCCCCAGTGCAGGGTGCCCATCATGACGATCGCGCCGATGAAGGTCAGCACCCCGTTGACGCACATGATCAGGCCCTCGGTGGCGGCGCTCTTGAGCAGCGTGCTGTCCGAGGTGACACGGGCGATCAGGTCACCTGGTGCGCGGCGATCCAGTTCGGGCACGCGCAACCGGATCAGCCGGAACACGAGGTCGCGGCGCACCTGCCGGACGACCCGTTCCGAGGTGCGCTGTTGCAGCCAGGCGTTGAACCCGGTCAGCAGGGCGCCGGCGACGAGCAGCACCGACAGCACCAGGATCGGCTGGCCCACACTCTGACCGGTGCCGAGCCTGCCGAGGATCTCCTGCGCGAACTTGGGCTGGACCAGACCGGAGGCGCTGGCCAGCAGGGTGATCACCAGGGACATGGCGAGCACGCGCTTGTGCGGCCTGGCGTAGGCGATCAGTGCCGCCAGGGAACCCTTCTGCTCGGCGGGCTGCGGGTCCGGTTCGGCCGCTGGTGGCTTCCCCTCGGTTTCCTTCCGTGGCCGCCGTGCCGGCGCGGACTGCTGTCGCGTCCGCTCCGGGCGGTCCTCGGGAACCCGCCGCGGCGGCGCGGCCCGCGGCACGGCCTGCGATGGCCGTTGCGGACGGCGCTCCGGGTGTCGCTCCGCAGGCCGCCGAGGTGGCTGCCGCGGCGGTGACTGACGGGGTGCCGACGGTGGTTCCCGCTGCGGCCACTCCGGAGGCGGCCTGCGTGGCGGACCGGGTTGTGGTGGCTGCTGATGGCCGGGCCACTGCGGGGGTGGCCCCGGCGGGCGGCCCTGCGGTCGCGGTCCCGGCGGGGCTCCCGGTGGTGGCGGTCCGGGTGCCTGCGGTCCCGGTCGCGTCCCGGGTGGCGGACCCTGGCGGTACGGCGGGGGGTGAGGTGCGCGCCCGGGCCCGGGGCCGGGCGCCTGGTGCGTCGTCATCCGCGTGCCGCCCCGGCGTCGGCGGGCTGCCGTTCCAGCAGGCCTTCGAGATGACCGGCGGCCGCGGTGCCGCCGCCCGCGGCGCGGAACGACTCACCGATCCGGCAGGCGGCCTCCCGGTGGCCGCCGGCCGGGTCGAGCACGGCGTCGATCGCCGCGGCGATCCGCGCGGGGCCGGATCGGCCGAACCGCAGCCGCACACCGGCACCCGCGTCCACGACCTGCCCGGCGACGATGGGCTGGTCGTCGCGGATCGGCGCCACGACGAGCGGAACGCCGTGCCAGAGGGATTCGCAGACGGTGTTGTGGCCCGAGTGGCAGACGACCGCGTCGAGACGTTCGAGCAGCAGGAGTTGCGGTGCGTGAGCACGGACGAGGACGTTGTCGCCGACCTCGCCCAGCACTCCGGCGGGATCGAGGATCACGGCGCGCACTCGTCCGTCCATCGTGGACAGCGCTTCGGCCGCGGCGTTGAGAAAGGCCGCGCCGGCGTCGAGGTTGGTGGTGCCGAGCGTGACGAGCACGGTCGGCAGCGGGGAGTCCAGCCACTCCCACGGGAAGTCCGATGTGGACGGACGATCGGTGATGGAGGGGCCGACCAGCCAGGTCCGCTCACCCAGTTCCACCTGGCCGAGCAGTTCCCGGGTGGTGAAGCCGAGCACACCGTGCGGCGACATGCGCGGGTCGGCGGTGCCCGCGCCGTCCGCGATCCGGCCGCGCAGGTCCTCGATCAGCCCGTCCAGCCAGGCGGCGACCTTGGGCAGCCCGTCCAGCGGATCGATCAGCTCGGCGGGGGTGGTGGCCGAGGTCACCCAGGTCAGGCCCAGGGATTCGGCGATCAGCCCGCCCGCGACCGCCTGCTGGTCCGCGACCACGACGTCCGGTGCGAACGTCTCGATGGCCGAACGGACGCCGGGGGCCATGGCGTCGGCGAGCGGGATCAGGAACTCCTCCCAGAGGAACTGCAGGGCAGCCGGCCCCTTGAGGTCCGCCGTGCGGGCTAGTCCACCCTCCGGGACGACGCAGTCGAAGACTTTCGCGTCCGCGCCCGCGAGGTGGCGCACGAGTTCCTCGTGCCCGGCCCAGGCGACCTCGTGTCCGCGCGCCGCCAGCGCCCCGGCCGTGCCCACGGCGGGGTTGACGTGGCCGACGAGCGGCGGCACGACGAACAGGAAGCGACCCACCCCTACTCCGCCTCCACCAGTGCGTCGGAGGTGTCCCGGACCCACTGCCGGATCAGCCGCGAGGTGTCCTCGGTGCGTTCCACCAGCACGGAGTGCCCCTGTTCCGGCAACACCACGGTGCGGCAGCGGGCCAGCTTCGACTCCAGTTCGTCGACCTGTCCCGCGAGTCCCGACTCGTCGCCGAAGAGCGCGAACACCGGGCAGTGGACCTCGTGCAGGTCGTCCTCGATGGTCCGGCTGAGCGGGATGTCCTCGGCGATCGTGGTGGCCTGCATGATCTTCAGCGCCGATTTGGACAGCCGCGCGGTGTGCGCGCCGAAGTTGTCCGAGATCCAGTCGATGGCCTCGGCAAGGGCGAGCTGGGTCTTGGCGTCGTGCAGACCGTCGGCCATGTGACCGATCCAGGCGCGGACGGGCGGCTCGGCCTCGATCGCGGTGACGCTGGCGACGCGGTCCGGGCGCTCGGCGGCCAGGCCGTACGCGATCGACCCGCCGAAGGAGTTGCCGACCAGGTGCACGGGGCGGTTCACGTCCAGTGCGCTCAGCAGCGCGTCCAGGTCGGCGACGAAGTTCTCCAGCCGGTAACCGGTGGCCGGTTTGCTCGTACGGCCGTGCCCGCGCAGGTCGTACATGATCACGTCCATGCCGTGCTGCGCGAACTCCGGCCCGAGCGTGAAGTAGTAGCTGGCGAGACTGTCGGTGAGCAGGCCGTGGATGAACACCACGACGGGGGCTTCCTCACCGTCACGCGGTGGGACCACCGGGGTGAGCCGCTGGACGTGCACATCCAGTTCGCCGGCACGGATCTTCGCCATCTGTCAGTTCTCCTCGGCTGCGCGCAGGGACGTCACGACATGACGGACGAGCTCGCCGACGGTGAGCGCGATGATCTCGTCCAGTTCGCGTTCGGCGATGAACGCCGCGAAATTGACCTTCTCGCCGTACAGCTCACGGAGCTGTCCGGACAGTCCGACGAGGTCGATGCTCTCGAGTTCGAGATCGTCGTGGAACGTGGTGTCCATAGTGATCTCGGCGTCGTCGAGCCCGTACTCCTCGAGCACCACCTGCAGCATCGCGGTGATCTCGGCAAGGACCACGGTCTCGTCGGCGACCGCTGTCGTCTCGGTGTTCATTTATCGCTCCCTTGACTGTTCGGAGTCCGTCCACGCAACGACGTACTGCTTCGCGGGCCCGCCCGGCTGGTTCGCCACGGTCCGGCACCGCACCGGGTACTCCCGGCCGTCGACGCGCACGATCGACGTCTCCCGGTCGGCTTCGACGACCTCGAACTTCCTCGGCTCGCCCTGCAATCCGGTGCCCAGCAACTTCGACACGGCCTCCTTGGCGGTCCAGAACCGGGCGAACCACAGTTGTTCCGGCTCACCCTCGGCGGCACGGGCGGTCAGCAACTCCCGTTCGCCCTCGCCCAGCGCGGCCGCGACGGTCGTCTCCGGCCGCGGCACGACCTCCTCGACGTCGATGCCGCACGGACCGTCCCGCACGATCGACACACCGACCTCGCCGCTGTGCGCGATCGACACGGTCAGCTCCGGCACCGTCCGGCCGTAGGCGCCGCTGACGTAGGGCCTGCCCGCGGGATCGTTGCCCACCCGCAGTTCGGCGGGAAAGATCCCGCCCTCCCCCTCGTCCCAGAGGTGCTGACGGACGGCGTCCTTCGCGGCGATCCGGCCGAGCAGCCACTGCCGCTTTCCCCGCGGCGGGTGCGCCGTGTACTGCTCGCGTTCGGCACCGGCCAGGAGGTTGCGCATGATCAGGTCCCTGGTGGCGAGGTCGGGCCACTGCTCGTGCACCAGCGCCCAGCCGTCCGGGTCCATCGTGGACAGGGTGTTGTGCTCCGGGAACCGGTCCATCGCCCGGATCGTGGGGTTGCTGTCGAAACGGCGGTCACGCCAGCCGCGGAAGTCGGCCCACACCCGTCCATTGTGGACGAGCTGCATGTCGGCCTCGAGCGTCGAGTCGGTGACGCCGGTGATCCGCACCAGGCATTCGAGCTTCTCGCCGGGGGCGGGATGGTCGCCGTAGAAGCGGATCCGTTCCATCCCGACCGGGAACACCGTGGTCCGCGAGGTCAGCTCCGACATGATCCAGTAACCGAGCACCTGGCCCACGTTGTCCAGCAGGGCACCGGGTGCGGCCGGGGTGGTGATCTCGCCGCGGACGTGCGCGTCACCGATCGCGATCAGCTCGGTGACCCCCTGGAACCGGGGGCCGTGGAACATCCAGCGCTCGGTGTAGAGGGCCTCGGCGGACAGCGACGGAACCCGTTCCGTCGCCGGGTCGAAAGTCCACGGCGCGGGCGGGTCGGTGGCGGCCGAGCCCGCGAGTTCGAGTTCGGCCCGCGAGTACCCGCCGAGCGAGGCGGCGACGCGGCCGGGCCCGCGCGGAGCGATGTGCACCTCCACGTCGACCGGCGGGGTGGCGGTGACCCACTGGTTGAACCGCAGGTCGTGCACGGCCACCACCCGGCTGCCCGGCGCGGCCTGCTCGGCGAAGTCGATCAGGTGGCCGATCACCGTCGTGGCCGGCACCACCGGCCAGGAGTCGGCGGGCTCCGCGTCCGGCGGCTGCTTGAAGAAGCAGTGGTCGAGCAGGTAGGGCATCTCGTCGACGGAAACGTGCAGCGTGGCGTGCAACTCGCCGGTGCCCTGCGGCGACTGCGGCTGCGGCACCGGCTGGGGCGCCGGGGGCAGCGGCGGGGCGGGGCGTGGCGGACGGGCGGGCGGGCGGGAGCCGCTCGCGCTGATCACGTCTGCGGTGAGCGCGGCCGTGTCCTTCAGGAACGCGGAGAACTCGGCCGCCAGCGGGTACCGCTCACCGAGGGTGTCCAATGTGGACGCCTCGGTGGTGCCCGCCGGGGCGGTCGCCCTGACCGGCGCGGGACGCATCCCGGCTCCGATCCGGTCGCGGGTCTCCCGGTCCAGCGACACCAGCGCGCCGCCGAGGTCGAGCCGCACCGGAGCCCGCGGTACCCGGCGCGCGGGTGCGCGGCGCGGCGCGGCGCCGAGCAGCGGGGTGAGGTCCGGTTCCGCGCCGTGCGCCCATAGCCCGGTGGCGAGGCGGTGGAGCTGCGCGAGCCCGGACCGGTTGGCCGAGTGCGCGGACACCACCAGGTGCTCCCGTCCGTGCAGGGTGTCCGAGACGAGCGAACCGAGCTGGCCCGCGCCGAGCTGGACGAACGCGCGGAAGCCCGCATCGTGCATCGCCTCGATGGTCGGACGGAACCGCACCGGCTCCAGCAGGTGCCGGACGAACAGCGCACGCACCGCATTCGGGTCGGACGGGTAGTGCGAGCTGGTGGTGGCCGACCACACGGGCAGCGTCGCCGGGTTGATGGAATAGCGCTCGGCCGCCTCCCGGATCGGGTCCAGGTACGGCCGCAGCATCGGTGTGTGGAAGCCGGAGCGGAACGGCAGCACCTGGGCGATCACGGCCTCGGCGCGGAACCGGGCGACCAGTTCCCCGACGGCCGCGGCGGGGCCGCAGACCATCGACTGGTTCGGTGCGTTGTCGTGCGAAAGCACGACCTCGTCCTGGCTGTCGAGCGCCTCGGCCACGCGGTCCGCGCCGGCACCGATGACGGCGAAGGCCAGCCCCGGCACCTGCAGCGAGTCCGGATCGAACCCGGCGAGGAAGGCGTCCACCTCGCGCTCGTCGTGGATACCGCCCGCGGCCATGGCCGTCCACTCGCCGAGGCTGTGCCCGGCCAGCGCGTCCGGGACGATGCCCATCCGGCGCAGGGCGGTGTCGAGCAGCCTGCCGAGTTCGAAGACGCCGGTGCCCTGCCTGCCGACGTCGCCGACGGTCGTGTCGGCTCCGGCAAGCGACCAGCGGAGCCCGAACCGGGCGGCGATGTCCTCCGCGTTCGGCTCGAACTCCGACTCCAGACCGGGGAATACGAACGCGAGCTTGCCGATTCCCTTGCCCAGCAAGGGTTCCGGCGAGAACCACACGTCGTTACGGCCGCGCCAGCCGGTGCCCTTGGCCACGGCCCGGCGGGCCAGGGCCAGCCGCTTGGCCGTCGGGTCGACGATGCCGATCCGGCTGGGGCCCGCGGCCGGGTCGCGTTCGTCGAGCCCGGCGGCGAGAACCGCCTCGTCCTCGGCGTCGAGCAGGGCGGCGAGATCCGCCGGTGACGCGGCGGCCAGTCGCAGCACCCGCTCCGGTTCGGCGACCCGCACGACCGGTGCGGCGACGTCCTGTTCGAGCACGACGTGCGCGTTGATCCCGCCGAAACCGAAGGCGTTGACGGCGGCGCGGCGGACCGGCTGCTGCTCGGAGGTCGCCCATGGGCGGGCGGTGTCGACGGTGGCGAAGCGGGTGCGCGCCAGCGCGGGATGCGGGTCGTCGCAGTGCAGGGTGGGCGGCAGCACGCCGTGGTGCACGGCAAGGGCGGCCTTGACCAGTCCGGCGACCCCGGCCGCGGGCATGGTGTGCCCGATCATGGACTTCACCGAGCCGATCACAGCCCTCGGCGCCTCGCCCGCGGGCCCGAAGACCTCGGCGAGGGTCTCCAGTTCGGCCGAGTCGCCCGCGGGAGTGGCGGTGCCGTGGGCTTCCAGCAGACCGATGGAACGATCTTCGGCGGGGTCGAGTCCGGCCGCCTCCCAGGCCTGCCGGACCGCACGGACCTGGCCGCCGCTGTCCGGATTGAACAGGCTGGAGGTCTTGCCGTCGCTGGCGACCCCGGTGCCGGTGATGACGGCGTAGACACGGTCACCGTCCCGCCGGGCGTCGTCGAGACGCTTGAGCACGACCACCCCGGTACCCTCGCCGATCAGCACACCGTCGGCGTCGCGGTGGAACGGCCGGATGCGTTCGCTGGTGGAGAGCGCACCGAGCTGGTTGAACACGCTCCAGAACGTGATGTCGTGACAGTGGTGGACGCCGCCGGCGAGCACGGTGTCGCAGCGGCCGCTCTCCAGTTCCCTTGCGGCGTGGTCGACCGCGATCAACGAGGACGCGCAGGCCGCGTCGACGGTGTACGCGGGACCCCGCAGGTCGAGCCGGTTCGCCAGCCGGGAGGCGGCGAGGTTGGGCACCAGGCCGATCGCCGACTCGGGCGATTCCGGGCCGAGCTGGTCGGTGAACGCCGCGCGGACCTCCTCCAGCCGCTCGGCGCCGAGTTCGGGCATCAGCTCGCCGAGGGTGCGCACCAGCTGGCTGGCGGTCCGCACCCGCTGGTCGAGCCGCACCAGTCCGGGCGTCAGGTAGCCACCCCGGCCGAGTACGACGCCGACCCGCTGGCGGTCGGCGGGCAGCCGGTCCGCGCCGCCCGCGTCGGCGATCGCCTGGGCGGCCACCCGCATCGCGATGAGCTGGTCCGGTTCGGTGCCGGGCACGGAATTGGGCATCACGCCGAACTCCGTCACGTCCACGTCCGCGAAGTCGTCCACGAAACCGCCGCGCTTGCAGTACACCCGGTCGGCCCGGCGCTGCTCGTCCGGCGCGTAGAAGTCACCGTCCCAGCGGCCGGCCGGGACGTCGGTGATGGCGTCGACGCCCTCGACGAGGTTCCGCCAGTAGGCGTCGAGGTCCGGCGCACCGGGGAACAGTACGGACATTCCCACGATGGCGATCGGACAGGACTTCGACATGGGCAGCGATCACCAGCCCGATGCCGTGTAGACGACGGAGGTGGTGTCCTCGGAGCCCCAGGCCAGCTCCCGGAGCAGGCTCATGGTGCCCTCTTCCGGGTCGATGAGCTGGATCCCGCGCTTGGCGTAGTTGCGCATCAGCTCGGGGGTGACCATGCCGTTGTTGGTCCCGGTCGGCGCCCACGGTCCCCAGTGGACGGTCAGCCCGCGCATTCCGTCCACTTCGGACCAGCGGCGGCCGAGGGTCTCCAGTGCGTCGTTCGCCGCGGCGTAGTCGGACTGCCCCCGATTGCCGAGGGTGGCGGCGATACTGCCGAACAGCACCGCGAACCGGGGCCCGCCGGGCAGTTCACCGACCGCGTCGAGCAGCGCCTGTGCCCCGTCGACCTTGGTGCTGAACACCCGGTTGAACGACTCCGGCGACTTCTCCGCCACCAGCTTGTCCTCGATGACGCCCGCCGCGTAGACGATGCCGTCGATCCGGCCGTGTTCGGCGTGGATCTCCTTCACCGCACCGTGCACGGCTTCCGCGTTGAGCATGTCCAGCGAGTGGTACCGCACCTCGCTGCCGAGTTCGGTCAGCCGCCGGATGGTGTCGCGGACCTCGCGCTCGGCCTGAATGCGCCCGACCGCCCGCTCGATCTCGGCGGGTGAGCGGAGTCCGGTGGCGATCAGCGCGGACCGCAGCTCGGCTGCCGTACCCGCGGCGGCGACGGCGGGATCCTGCTCGTCGGTGGACAACGCCGTCCGGCCGAACAGTTCCAGCCGGCAGCGACTCGCCGCGGCGAGCGTGGTGGCGAACCGGGCGGTGATGCCCTTGGCTCCGCCGACCAGGACGACGACGGAGTCGCGGACCAGGCCCATCGCCTCGGCCTCCGCGGCACCCTCGCCCGCGGGTCCGGCTCCGGTGCTGCCGAGCAACCCGAGGCCCTGTTCCTCCATCCGCAGTCCGCGGCGTCCCCCGCCGGAGCGGAGTACGACCGGTTCCCGGTCCACTCCGGACAGTTCGGCGACGAGTCCCTCGGCGATGCCGTCCGCGTCCGCGCCGGGCTCCTGCTCGACGACCCTGGCGATGGTGTCCGGGTACTCCCGCGACACGGAGCGGAAGAAGCCGCGCAGGCCGTCCGCCGGGCCCGCGGCGATCAGCCATCGCGGGTCGGTGCCCAGCAGTGCCTTGTACGTGGGGAAGGTGTCCGGCAGCACCGGGTCCTCCGGCGAGCGGTTCTCCGCGGAGGCCAGGTGGATCACGCCGTCGAACGGCCCGTCCGGGGCCTGCGCGGCGACCGTCACCGTGGCCCCGAGTCCGGCCAGGCGGTCACGGGTGGCCTCGGCGAGGGGACCCGCACCGAGCACCAGGAAGGCCTTGCCCGCCACGGCATCGGCGTTCACCGTCGCGCCCGCGAGTTCGAACTCGGTCATCACCAGGCGCTTCGGCGCCACGATGATCGGCGATCCGTCCACCTCGGACTCCACCGGCGCCGCGGGGGGTGCGGGTTCGTCCTGAGCACCGCCACCGCCGAGGAGGCCGGCGAGTTCGGCCGCGGTGCGCGCCTTCGACAACTCCTCCACATCACCGTCCGCGGCCGTCAACCCCAGCCGCGAAGCCAACTCACCCGCGATCTCCGCACGCTTGATCGAATCCACACTCAGATCCGCTTCCAGATCCAGGTCCGGCTCGATCATGTCCACCGGATACCCGGTTCGCTCACCGATCACCTCCAGCACCACCGTCAGCACCGAAACGCCGTCGGCCGGAGCGGGCGCAGCGGCCGGGACGGGCCCGGGAGCCGTGGCGCCGGGGGCGGGAGCGTTGCCGAGGAGGCCGGAGAGCTCGGCTGCGGTGCGCGCCTTCGACAACTCCTCCACATCACCGTCCGCGGCCGTCAACCCCAGCCGCGAAGCCAACTCACCCGCGATCTCCGCACGCTTGATCGAATCCACACTCAGATCCGCTTCCAGATCCAGGTCCGGCTCGATCATGTCCACCGGATACCCGGTCCGCTCACCGATCACCTCCAGCACCACCGTCAGCACCGAAACGCCGTCGGCCGGAGCGGGCGCAGCGGCCGGGACGGGCCCGGCGGGGGCGACCGCTGCCTGCGCGGCGGGAGTGGCGGGCCGTGGGGCCGCGACCTGTCGCACCGCCGGCTGCGAGGCGTAACCGAGGGGTTCGGGCGCGGCGGCCGAGGGATCGGCGCCGAGATAGCCGAGCATGACATCGCGCTGAGCGGCGATGAGTTCCCTGCTGGTGCGCAGGAAGTCCGCGACGATGGCTTCCGAGCCGGTCGCCGGGGCGGTGGTTCCGGTGCCGTTGACGTATCCACCGGAGTGGTGGCCGGTCGTCACAAGTTCCTCCGAGATGCGCTGTGCCGGGTGCAGTGCGGCGGCCGGGATCTGGCCGTCCGCGGTGCGGACCAGATGACCGTCGACGGTCCAGCCGGCCCGTTTGCGGCGGGTGGCGCGCGCGGCGTCGACGGCGTCGCGGCCCTGGAACAGCCAGCCGGTACGGACGTCCACTCCGGCCACGGCGAGCTGGGCGATCGCGGCCAGGAACCCTGGTACGCCGGTGCGTCCGCGTTCCTCCACCGCGACCGTCCGATGTGGACGGTCACCGAGGATCTTGCCGACCAGCCTGGTCAGGACCGAACCCGGTCCGGCCTCGACGAACACGCGGGCGCCCGCCTGGTACATGGCCTCGATCTGCTCGACGAAGCCGACCGGCGCGCCGATCTGTGCGGCCAGCTCGTCGCGCACACCGCCGGCGGAGACCGGGTAGGTGCTCGCGGTGCGATTGGACCATACCGGGATCTCCGGTTCGGCGACCGGCTCGGCGGCGAGCGAGTCGGCGAAGTTCGCGCCCGCGGTGGCCACCACGGGACTGTGGAACGCGCACGCCACCGGGATCCGCTTCGCGCCGAGGCCACCGTCGCGCAGCGCGGCGACGGCCGTCTCGACGGCCTCGGTGGGTCCGGAGATCACCGTCTGGTCGGGTGCGTTGCGGTTGGCGAGCACGATCGTGTCCGCCAGTCCGGCGGTGCCGAGTGCCGCGGTGACCTCGGGCGCGCCCGCCGACACGGCGGCCATGGTCCCGGGGTCGCCGCCACCGGTCGCGGCGAGGATCGCCTCGGCCCTGGCCCCGCTGACCCTGGGCAGCACCTCCGGGCTCAGTGCGCCGGCCGCGGCCAGCGCGGTCAGTTCGCCGTAGCTGTGCCCGGCGACCATCGCGGGCCGCACACCCACCCGGCCGAGAAGCTGGTGCGCCGCGAGCCCGGCGATGCCGAGCGCCGGCTGGGCGACCCGGGTGTCGGTGATCCGCGCGACCTGCGCCTTGCGCGACTCCTCGTCGAACGCGGCGGGCGGGCAGAGCACCTTCGCGGTCTCCGGGTCCAGCCGGAGGAGGCGCTGCAGCTCGGGGAAAGCGACGAACAGTTCGGCGAGCATGCCGGGACGCTGGCTTCCCTGGCCGGGGAACAGGAACGCGATCTCGCCGGTCTCCTGCCCGTCGGCGAGGAACACCCCGGCGGGCGGGGCGTGCTCGCCGGCCACCGCGCGGCGCAGCAGCCCGGCAAGTTCGTCCACAGTGGACGCGACGACGGCGATGCCGATCCGCGCCCCACGCGTGGTGGCGAGCTCGGTACGGCGGGCGGCGCTGCACGCGAAGTCGCGCAACCGCCACGGTTCGTGCTTGCCGGGGTCGGCCTCGACCAGTGTGAGCAGGTCCTGCGCCGCCTTGGCCGCCGCGGCCGTGTCCGCTCCGGCGAAGGTGAACAGCTCGCACGGCCACTCGTCGACCGCGTGCACCGGCGGCGGGCCGCTGTCGTGCGCGCGCATGACGACGTGGAAGTTGGTCCCGCCGAAGCCGAACGCGCTCACCCCGGCGATCCGGTCCGCGGGAGCGGCGGCCCAGGGCCGCGCCTCGGTGTGGAAGGCGAACGGGCTCGTCTCGGCCTCCCAGGCCGCGTTCGGCCGCTCCAGGTGCAGGGTGGGCGGCTTGACCCCGGTGTGGAGCGCGAGCGCGGTCTTGATCAGTCCGGCGAGGCCCGCGGCGCACTTCGTGTGGCCGATCTGCGATTTCACCGAGCTGATGGCGCAGCCGCCCGCCTCGGCACCCGCGTCGGTGAACACCTGGGTGAGCGTGCCCAGTTCGGTGCGGTCGCCGACCACGGTGCCGGTGCCGTGCGCCTCGATGACGCCGACCTCGCCCGGCGAGACCCCCGCGTTGCGGTAGGCCCGGGTGAGTGCCCTGCGCTGCCCGTCGGGACGGGGTGCGGTCAGCCCGAGCGCCCTGCCGTCGCTGGCGCTGCCGACACCGGAGATGACGGCGTAAACCCGGTCACCGTCCCGTTTGGCGTCGGCGAGCCGCTTGAGCGCGACGCAGGCCACGCCCTCGCCGAGGGCGATGCCGTCGGCGGAGCTGTCGAAGGTGGCCGAACGGCCGGTCGGGGACAGCGCGTGCACGGAGGCGAAGAGCAGGTAGTCGTTGATGCCGTTGTGCAGGTCCGCCCCGCCGCACAGCACCATGTCGCTGGTGCCGCTGCTCAGTTCCTTGCACGCCACGTCCACCGCGGTGAGCGAGGACGCGCAGGCCGCGTCGACGGTGTAGTTCGCGCCGCCCAGATCGAGCCGGTTGGCCACCCGTCCGGCGATCACGTTGGCGAGCACGCCGGGGAAGGAGTCCTCGGTCAGGCGCGGGAGCTGGGCGTCGAGGGCGGGCGGGATCTGCCCGACGTAGGACGGGAGCACCGTGCGCAGCGACATCGCGTTCGACAGGTCGCTGCCCGCCTCCGCGCCGAACACCACGGAGGTGCGGTCGCGGTCGAAGGAACGTTCGGCGTACCCGGCGTCGGCGAGCGCGCGCCGGGCCGCTTCCAGTGCCAGGAGCTGGACCGGTTCGATGCTGGCCAGCGAGGTCGGCGGGATGCCGTAGCTGAGCGGGTCGAACGGGATGCGGGGCAGGAAACCGCCCCACCTCGACGGCGTGTGGTCGCCCTGACCGTCCGCCGAGTAGTACAGCGACTGGTCCCAGCGCGAGTCCGGGACCTCGGTGACGGAGTCGACGCCGCCGAGCACGTTCGCCCAGAACGTGCCCAGGTCCGGTGCCCCGGGGAACATGCAGGACATGCCGACGACGGCGATCTCCAGCGGCTCGGGTGCGGGTTCCTCGGTCCGGTCCGCGACGCCGAGCGCGTCGGCGCGTCCGTCGAGGAATTCCCTGGCGCCGGTACTGACCGACTCGTGCAGGGCCGCGATGGTGGTCACCTCGGAACGCAGCACCGCGACCTCGCCCGCCATGAACATGCCCTCGGTGAGCTGGCGATCCTCCGCGACGTCGAGCAGGTCGTCCCCGATGCGCTCGATTCCCTTGCTGGCGAGGCGAAGCCTGCCGACGTTGAGCTTCTCCAGTTGCTCCCACGCCTCGCGGCTGGGCACCTCGTCCTCGCCGAGCCTGCGCTTGATCGTCGCGTACTCGTCGGTGAACGGGCTGCGCACGCACCGGGTCGCGTGCCCGGGCGCGGTCTCCAGCAGGTCGGTGTGCTCGGCGTCGATCACCTGCTGCTGGAACAGCGGCAGGATCGCGCCGGCGTCGACGGCCTCGGTGGTGAACAGGTAGGCGGTGCCCATCAGCACGCCGATGGCGGCGCCCCGTCCGGACAGCGGTGCCGCCATCGCGGCGACCATCGCGGCGGAACGTTCGTCGTGCACGCCACCGGCGAAGAAGATCTGCAACTCGCCGGCGACGGCCTCGCCCGCTGTGTCGAGGAAGTCGGTGAGGACGCCGAGCTGCGCCTCCCAGAGCGGGAAGCTGTTGCGCGGGCCGACGTGGCCACCGCACTCGGATCCCTCGAAGATGAACTTGCGGGCACCCGCCTCGAGGAACTGCTTCAGCAGCCCCGGTGAGGGCACGTGCAGGAAGGTGGAGATGCCCACCTCCTCCAGCGCGGCGGCCTGCGCGGGCCGTCCGCCGGCGATGATGGCGTGCGAGGGACGTATCTCACGGATGATCTCGAGCTGGGCGGCCTTGACCTCCTCGGCGGCGAAGCCGAGCACGCCGACGCCCCAGGGCGCCTCGCCGAGCGAGTCCCTGGTCTGTTCGAGCACGGCGCGGGTCTGCGCCGCACCGGAGAGTGCGAGCGCGATGAACGGCAGCCCGCCGCCACCCGCCACGGCCGCGGCGAAGGCGGCCTGGTCGCTGACCCTGGTCATCGGTCCCTGTGCGATGGGCAGCCGGGTGCCGAAGGCGCGACTTCCCGGCGAGTCCGGGTCCAGCGCGAGCTCGGTGCTGCGCAGGCTCTCGACCACGGTCTCCCGCACGCCGCGGACTGCGGCGGCGACGGAGCCCCAGCGTTGCTGGAAGCGCACCGGCAGGAAGGCGTCCTGGCCGATCTCGATGGGAGTGCCGTCCGGTCCCGGCGCGTGCCTGCGCAGGATCCGGACGCCGTCGACGATGGCGGTCTCCGAGCCGTCGAGGCCGGCGAGCGCGGTGGTGATTTCGGCGGGCAGTTCCGCCTCGGCGAGCAGCGCGAGCTGGGAGTCGAGGACGACGCCCGAGGCCCCGCCCGCGACCGCGGCCGCCGCCGTGTGCGGGCCCATGCCACCGCAGGCCCAGACGGGCAGGCCGGCGGTGTCGTCGGTGAGGAGCTGCTGCAGGAGCACGAAGGTGCTCAGTTCGCCGATCCGGCCGCCCGCCTCGTGTCCGCGGGCGATCAGGCCGTGCACGCCGCGCGCGGCCGCGTCCCGGGCCTGCGCCCGCCCGGTGACCTCGGCGAGCACCCGGCGGCCGGGAAAGTCGGACGCGGACAGTGACGAACCGGCCACCAAGAGGATGGTGTGCACCCTGTCCGGGAGATCGTCCGCCGCGAAGGTCGCGGTGTTGGCAAGCCGCACACCGAACCCGTCCGGTGACCACTCCCCAGCCAGCCCGAGTTCCGTGCGAGCTGCCCGGCCGCCGGCCGTCAGGTCCAGAACACCGAGGCCACCGGCCTGCTCGGCGGCGATGGTCAGGCGTGCGGATGGCACGCCGAACGGGTTCACGGCGACGACGATGTCGGAACTGTCCGCAGCGAAAGCGCCGCGGCCATCGACACTCGAGACGCGCATGGGAACCCCTAGGAAACACGAAAGTGTGAAACAGTACCGGAGTACTAAAGCGTGGACAGGCCCACTAGTCAATAAGCGATGCCGCTATGTGGACAAGAATCCGCAAAAGTACTGGTAATCAGTCGATTATTGAAGATTCGGCCAAGCGTCCCATTGCTGGACAACGCCTGTGGCACAAGATTTAGCGCCGGTGAAACATCGTTGACACAAGCGTGGAATCGCCTTGCGGCCGAGCCAGGGGCAATCGTGTCAGAGCCCACACTGGATCGATTACGCAAAGTTATTTCGCAAGGCTAATAAAGATATCCCGCCATATGAAAGTAATTCGAACGACGGTTGAACTTTGAGGGCATATCGGCAACTCGAATGTAATTGGCCTCCATGGTAATAACCTCACCGACGGTCCGCGAATCGGCCCCCCGGTGAGCGCACCCCGCCGCCGGTGGAGCCGATGACGACGAGAACCGGCCACGCTTGCGCTGGTCACGACCGTGAACCCGGCCGGATCGCGCACGCCGGGCGCGTCCTGGATGCCCCAAGCGCATTGACCCGGCACCCCGCTCCGACGCCGGAGGGTAACCGTTCCGCTATTGCGAGTTCGCACGTTCGTGCGGAATTCACCAACCGGGAACAATCGCACGCCCAGGTGGACCGAATATCCGCCGCCCCGAAAGCCGCGCCCGTCCGGCTTGCACGGTCGGTGATGTGCGTGATCTTGGTCACGTACGGGTGCGTACCGGCGCAGTTTGCGCAACACGACCCAGTCGGGTGACCGTCGACACATCCGGTCGTCGTCGGCCGAACGCTCAGGACACCTCGGCCGGACCGCACCCGTCCGGTCGAACACCTTGCGCTTCCGGGCACGCGGACTGCATGCTCGCGTTCATGATCGTACGGAAGGACGACCGCACCCCCCTCCGGTGAGCCCGTCACACGAGCCCCCGGTGCTGCGGCCGGGCACCCCGGCCGATTCCGGACCCGGTGGTCACGGCACACCCGGCGAGCGGATCGCCACCGAACTCGTCGGCCACCTGGACCCGCTGCCGTTCTCCCGGCGGGGCCGCGCACTGAGCGTCCGCGCGAGAGAGCTCCCCGAGGGCACCTACGCGGCGACGCACGCGGCGCTCCGCCGCGGCGACCCGCCACGGCGCGTACTTGCGCTCCAGTTCGCCGTGGCCCGCCGCGATCTGGACGCCGTGGCCGCAGCGCTGGCGGACCCAGCGGTGCGCCGACGAGCCCTCGCCGCGACGATCAGACTGCCCGTCCCGGACTCGGTCCTGCGGGAGTTCGTCCTGGACGCCGCCCCCGCCGACCGCCGGGCCGTCTACGGGGTGCTGCGCCGGTCCCGCCGCAGCGCGCTCGCCGACGAGTTGCTCGCCGAGATGCACCGGCGCCACGGCCGGGCCGACACCGCGGCTCTGCTGCCCGCCTGCTCCGCCGCGGTGGCCGAACGCTGGGTGCGGGTCCGCGGGCAGGACACCGCGACCCTGCTCCGCCTGGTCCGCACGGCAGCCGACGCCGTCGTCACCGCGGTGCCCGGCATGCTGGCCGCCCGGCTACCGGGCCGTCCCCTGCCCGCCGAGCACAGGACGCTGCTCGCCCTGCTGGCGCCGCGGCGTCCGGCCGCCGTGCTCGCCGCCCTGGCCGCGGACCAGGCACACAACGACGTGCTGCACATACCCGGCGTCCTCCCCGCGCTGCTCACCGAACCCGAGGCGTTACTGCGAGAATTCGGCGGCAGACGAATGCTGAACGGTCACTGCCCGGTCACGCTGCCGCCACGCGCCCGGCGCGCCATCGCCACACTCGCGGCGCCCGAGGTGGCACGGCTCGGCCTGCTGTTCGACCAGGGCTCGATCCGCGCGGCCCTGCTCGCGGCGAGGCCGGACGGCGAACGGCGGCGGATCGTCGAACTGGCCTACGGCGAGACGCTGACCGCCGACCTGTCCGCGGCGGAACTCCGCACCCTGCCGAGGGCCGACCGGACGGAGCTCGCCGGCCGGATCCTGGCACGGCCCGATGTTCACGAGCAGAGCTGGCGCCGTCTCGCGATCACCGCCACGCTGCCGTTCGCCGAAGCGGAGGAGTTCCTGCGCGAGGCGACCTCCAGCCACCGCTACCGGCAGCGCACGGTCGCCTGGGAAGAGATGCTGCGGTGCGCCGCGCTGGATGGCGCCCCGGAGACCTTTCCGCGCGCGGTGGCAGGTGCCGGGCGGGCGTGGCACGACCAGGACATGGTCCGCGGGGCCGCGCTGCGCGCGATCTCCGAGGCACCCCGGGCACTGCTCGCGACGCTGCCGCCGGAGTCGCTCGGCGAGATCGTCGCGGCGTGCACGACTGCCCGGGACACCCGACGGACAACGCTTCGCACGCTCGCGGACCTGCTCGCGACGGTCCTGCGTGTACGCGCCGCGCGCGGCGTCGTCGAACAGACCGACCGGTTACGGTCCCTGCTCGCCCGGGTGTGGAGCGACCGCCGGACCGCCGCGAGCGGGCCACCGGCGGTCCACCCGCCCGCGGGGTGGACCGCCGGTGAGATCTGGCGGCTACGCCGGGCGCGGGTGCTGCGTGAGGCCGCCGGAGGACGGTACGCCGAGGCGCTGCGACTCGGCGGCCTGCTCGGGCGCACGCTAGGTGACGTCCCGGAACTCGACGATCTGGTCGGCCGGATCGCTTGCGCCGCAACCACTTCGACCGAAGATCGGGTGGAGGCCGCGGCCGCCTGGATCGCCCCGCCGGGTACCAGGGAGAGCAGGGCAGCCGAGCTGGTCGCCGCGGATCCGTCGCTCGGTGCCCTCGACGCCGTCTGGCCGGTGGTCGCGACCCGGCGTACCGATCTGCTCGACAGCGTGCTCGACGCGCGGACGGCGCTCCCGCCGATCGCGGAGGGGCGGCGTGGCCGCTGGACCGAGACGCAGCGCTCCCGAGCCGCGGAGCAGGCACGATCCGTGGCCGGCGACCCCGATGCGGAACTGCCGGAACGTGCGGCCGCGGCCGCGCTGGTCCGCGACCCCGCCGTGCTGAGTGACCTTGCCCGCTCGGCTCCGCAGCCGGTCGCGGCGGCGGCGCTGGGCGCGCTGGCCCGGCGGGCACCGTCGGACATGTCCCTGCCGATCCTGCTCGCCCACGCGGACGCCCCCTCGGGCGCGACGGCGCGAGCGGCGGTCCGCTCGCTCGGCACCGTGCTCGCGAACCTGCCCGGAACCGAGGCCACGGAACGCCTGCGCGCGGTGCTGAACTCGCCCCGCGCCGGGGTGGGAGCGGCCAAGGAGGCCGCGCGCCTCATCGCCGCGCTCCGCCCACCCGGCGCGATGGAGGTACTGACCGAGGCCTTCCGGTCCGTATCCCATCGAGACGTCCGGGCCGCGGTCGCCGCCGCCGCGACGGCGTTCGCGGGCGACGACGATCGCGTTCCCGCACTGCTCGACGAGGCGCTACGCGGACCTGCCGCCGTCCGGGCGGCAGTGCTCGCCGTGCGGCCCGCCGCGTACCAGCGACCGGTACTGGCCCGCGCCGTCGCCGCGGCGATGGACGATCAGGACGCCGAGGTAGCGGGCGACGCGGTCATCGCGTACCGGGACCGGTGGCCGGACGCGCCCGGCGCGGCTGCCGGACTGGTCCGGCACATCCTGGGTAACTCGGATTCGCACCGGTCGCGGACCGCCGCGGCGACCTACGTCCAGATCGCACGCGGCACCGGCGATCCCGGACCGGTGGTCGCGGTCGCCGCCGAACTGGGCCGGACGGCGAGCACCGGCGAATCCGGCCCGGCGCGACGGCTACGGGAACTGACGTCGGTGATCTCGACCGACCACGGCGTACCGGACGACGTGGTCGCCGAGACGACCATGCTGCGCGCCGTGGCGGACGCCTGCCGCTCGTGCGGGCTGAACGCGGCAGCGGTGCCGCCGCTGTGGCGGATCGCGACGCTCTCGCTGTCCGGCTTACCGGCCGATCCCGTGGAGACCGGCGCCTGGGACGAACTCGTCGCCGCCATCGACGAGCGCCCCTACCGGTTCGCGGCCACGCATCCGGTAGCGCCGCGAGGAGTGGAGTCCTCGACGCTGCTGAGCGTCGCCGACCACCTGCTCGCCCTGCCGGGTTCGGTGCCGGGCCTGCTGGCCTCCCGGCTGCTCGGCGTGTTCGCGGGCCCGGCGAACAGAGACGGATGGAGCGCGGATCTGCGGGCACGCCTCGTCCTGGTCCGTGCACATCACGATCCGGACGTCCGGGAATCCGCGAATGAGGTCCGCTTCTCCGGGGCCGCCTACCGGCCGTTGCCCTGAGCCTCCATCCATCCGTCCACAGTGGACTCGGTGCTTCTCAGGTCCGTCGCGTGCCGCGATCGTCCACAGCCAGCCGACGGCGCTGCCGTCCACCGCCTTGCCCGCGACCCGTCCGCCGCCCGCCACACCGCCAGGTAGGTCCCCTGCAGCACCTCGGCCACCACCTGCTCGTCCGCGCAGCGGCGGCGCAGGCGCACGGTCAGCCAGGGCGAGGTGCGGCGGTACAACTCCTCGAACGCCGATCGGTCACCCGTGGCGATCAGGCGCACGAGGGCCGCCTCGTCCGCCTCCCCGATCGTCACACCGGTTCGTTTCACACCCGGCAAGACGCCGTGCCCTCCTGATCGGTTCTCCGGCCATGCTGACCTGCGCCACATATCGTGCGCCGGCCCGCCCTTCGCGCGCACATCTACTGTGGACGGTCACCCGGCCGGTTTCCCGCCCCGGTGGCCGGGTAGCCGTACCGGAGAGCGCACCGGCCACGGCGAAGGAGAACCCTGATGCACGCCGAACCAGGACGACGAGGAACTGCGCAACCAGCAACCCGAGATCGCCCGCCCGGGTCCCCAGGCCGGGCGCGAGGACGTGGCCTACGACGGTTCCGCCGCGGACGAGGACGTCTACGAGCCGGGCGACGGGCAACCGCCGCGGGGCGTCGAACGCGGGGCCAACGCGGGCAGCCAGGTCATCGGTGAGATGCGCGAACGCGGCGAGGACACCGACTGACCGGGGCCGGCGGCGGGCTCAGCCGAGTCCGTCGAGCTTGCGCCGCGCCACGTCCTCGGCGAGTTCGGCACGGTCGGCCCGGCGCCGAGCCTCGGTGACCCCGCGCCCGGCGTCCGTGGCGGCACGTTCCGCCTCCTCGACGCGCAACCGTGCCTGGGTGAGCGCCTCGGCCGCGTCCTCCCGCCTGCGGTGCGCCTCGGCCAGCAGCTCGTCCGCCTCGGCCCGTTCGATCTCGGCGCTGTCCAGTGCGGAACGCGAACGCTCCACCGCTTTCCGGTGCTCGGCTTCCCGCCGCCGCTCAGCGGCCCGCTCCTTCTCCGCCCTGGCCCGTGCCGAGGGCGACTCCTCGCCCCCGGCGGGCTTCGGTGCCCGTGCCGCGGGCGGAGGCGACGAGGCCCCGAAGGGCGCCGTGGTGCCGGGGTCCGCGCTCAGCCACATGGCCGACAGGTCCGCGGTCAGCCCGGTGCTCAACCGCCCGGCGCGCACCTGGTCGGCCACCCCGGCATCGGTCACCGCCGCGTCGAGGGTGTCGTGTGCCTCCCGGGCGGCCGCCTCCCCCACGCCGGTGCCCGCGAGTTCCCGGACGCGACCGCCGAGTTCGCGCAGCAGTGCGCCGCGTTCCCTGGCCAGCGTCCGCAGCCGGTCGCCCGCCAGCTCGGCCTGAGCGGCGCGCAGCCGGTCACCGAGCCGGCGCAGTTCGGCGACATCCTCCGGGTGCTCCCTGGCGAGCCGGTTCACCAGCCATGCGGCCACAGTGGGCTTGCGCAGCGCACGCAGGCGCTCGGCCAGCTCGCGGTCGCCCTCGTCCCTGGCGCGGCGCACCGCTTCGTCGCGGGCGGTGACGAACTCCGAGCGGTCCACGGCGTAGATCTCGTCCGCGGCCGAGTCGAAGTCCACCGCGGCGCTCAGCTCGTGCGGGAGGCCGCGTACGCGAGGATCGCCGCGACGTCGGCCCTGCCCTCGGCGACCGCGCGCGCCAGTTCGGTGAGCCGGAGGTTGCCCGCACGCGCATAGCCGCGCAGGGCGGCGAACGCCTGCTCCATGTCGAGCTGCTCACTGTGCGCGGCGATGACACCCTTGGCCTGCTCGATGATCACCCGGGTGTTCAGCGCCGTCCGCAACTGCTCGACGACGGTCTCGCTGCGGCCGATCGCACGCTGCTGCAGGATCCCGATGGTCGCGATGTCGGCCATCGCCTGGCCGAGCTGGGCGGTTCGCGGGCCGATCCCGTCGGACCGGTCACCGAGCAGCGTCAGTACCCCGATGACCTGTTTGCGCAACCGCATCGGCAACGCCTGTGCGGAGGTGAACCCGGCTTCGAGCGCCGCCGGGACGAAACTCGGCCACCGCTGCGCGTCCGCGGCCAGATCCGTGCTGGAGACCGGGCGTCCGGTGTGCACACAGTCGATGCAGGGCCCATCGGATGCCTGCACGGCGAGCAGTTCGAGCACCTGCACACGTTCGGAGGACGCCGCGGCCACCCGCAGGCCCTCACCGGGATCGGCCAGCACGACGCCTGCCTCGCTCACGTCGAGCAGGTAGACAGACCTCTCCACGAGCGACCACAGGAAGTCGAGCAGATCGAACTCGTCGACCAGGGTGTCCGCCAGGCCGACGAAGGTCTGCGTGAGGCGTTCGTCCCACGCCTGGTCTGCCGTTGCTGCGGCGGGTTCGGACGGGCTGGCGGCCATGTCGTTCATTGTTCCATCTCCAGACGGAGTTCGCGGGCCACGATCTGCCTGGCCACTTCGTCGAGGGTCTGCTGGTTGGCGAACGCGTGGCCGCGGATGCGCAGCAGCGCCTCGTCCATGCCGACACCGAGCTGCACGGTGACGATGCCGGAGGCCTGGTGCACGGCGGCGTGGATGTCGGCCAGCCACGGCAGCGTCATGTCGCCGGGACCGTCGATGTCGTCGAGCACCGCGACGGTGGCCACCTCGGCCAGGAACAGGGCGTCGGCCAGTTGTTCGCGGTCCAGCGGCCCCGGCAGATCCCGGTGCAGGTCCAGAACTCCGAGCCGGATCGAGCCCACCTGCAGCGGGAAGGAGAAGACGGCCGCGACCCCGGCGATCGCGGCGCCCGCGGCGAAACCTGGCCACCGGTCCGCCTCGACGGCCATGTCCGGGACGAGGACCGGCCCGCCGGTCCGGTACGCCTCGTGGCACGGGCCCTCGCCGACCGTGCGGTGCAGGTCTGCCACCCGGGCGATCTCGGGGCCGGTGGCGTGGACCAGTCCGTGCCCGCTGCCGAGCGGGCGGCCGCCCATGATGGTGAGCGCGGCGCCGGTCACCGGGATCTCGGTCACGCACAGGGCGCAGACGCGGGCCGGGAGCGCGGCCGCCCCGCCGATTCCGGCGTCGAGCAGCACGGAGAGCCGCTCCCGCCGTGCTGCGGACACGACCCACCTCCACCGCCACCGCACCCGGGGCCATGACGTATGCCCGCCACGACCACCGCCGGCCACGGAGGTGGGACCCACCCTACGAGATCGGACCGCACGCGGCGCACGAGCGCGTGGCCGTGTCCCGGTGACGTCCGCGGCGCCGTGCGGGGCAGTACTGTCGGCCGGGCCGCACGCCCGCCACCGCACGAAGGAGCGTCAGTCCTGTACACGCCGACAATCCCCCGCAGCTCCGGACGACCCGGCCTCCCGGCACCCGGGGGGCGCCGGTGAACGGGCACGCGGCCGAAGGGCCGATCGTCGTCGCCGGTGCCGGACAGGCCGGTTTCCAGGTCGCGCTTTCTTTGCGGGACAAGGGTTTCACCGGACCACTGACACTGGTGGGCGAGGAACACGGACTGCCGTACCAGCGCCCGCCGCTGTCCAAGGCGTACCTCGCCGGGGCCGCCGAGCGCGGTGCGGTGACCCTGCGCGCCCAGGAGTTCTTCGACGATCGCGGCATCGAGCTGCGCCACGGGCATCCGGCCGTCGCCATCGACACCGGTGCCCGCGCGCTGCGGCTGGCCTCCGGTGCCGCGTTGGAGTACGCGCATCTCGTGCTGGCCACCGGTTCCCGGGCGCGGGTACTCGACCTTCCCGGCACCGGGCTGGACGGTGTCCTGCTGCTGCGCACGCTCGCCGACGCCGACACCCTGCGCACCCGCCTCCGGGAGCCCGCGCGGGTGGTGATCGTGGGCGGCGGGTTCATCGGACTGGAGACCGCCGCCTTCGCCGCGGCGGCAGGGCACTCCGTCACGGTCGTCGAGGGGCTGGACCGGGTGCTGGCCAGGGCCGTGGCACCGGAACTGTCCGAGCACGTGGCCGCGGTACACCGGCACCACGGCTGCGCCGTGCTGCTGGGGCGCGGGGTGACCGCGATGCACGGCGACGGCGAGGGCCGGGTGAGCGCGGTGGAGCTGACCGGGGGCGAACGGATCGAGGCCGACGTGGTGCTGGTCGGCGCCGGGGTACTTCCCAACGTCGAACTGGCCGCCACGGCGGGACTTCCGGTGGACGACGGCATCGTCGTCGACGAGCGGTTGCGGACGGCGGACCCGCGGATCAGCGCCATCGGTGACTGCGCCAGCTATCCCAGTCCGTACGCCGGGTGCCGGACGCGGCTGGAGTCGGTGCAGAACGCCGTCGACCAGGCCCGGTTCCTCGCCGGCTCGCTCACCGGCGAGGAGCACGGCCCCTACCGCGCGGTGCCCTGGTTCTGGACCCACCAGTTCGACATGAAGATCCAGATGGCCGGGATCGGCGGTCCCGGTGACGAGCGGGTGGTCCGGGGCGACCCCGCACAGGGCCGGTTCTCCGTCTTCCGCTTCGACGGCGACAGGCTGGTTCGCGTCGAATCGGTGAACCGGATGCCCGACCACATGGCTGCCCGCCGGCTCCTGGCCGGGGAACGCCGCCCCGGCCAGGAGCAGGTCGCCGATCCGGACTTCGACCTCAAGGCGTTCGCGGCGGGCTGAGCAAGGCCGCTGGGTAGGGTCGGGTGGGTGAGCGAACCCGTGGACCGCCCCGGCCGCCGAGCCACGGCGCGTCTCTACATCGACCGGCCGATCCGGGTGAAGGCCCGGATCTTCCTGCTGGTCTTCGCGGTGGCGCTGGTGATCGCGATCGTGGACGCGGTGCGCCTCGGCGGACCGGCCTGGCTGTTCGTCCTGGCCGGGCTGGTGGCGGGTGGCGCGGTCGGGATGTTCGCGAGCCGGATGACGCACCTGCGCTGGGACGGTTTCGCCCGCAAGGTCGTCGGCAGGATCGACGCGATCGGCGCGGTGGTGCTGGTGCTCTACCTGCTGTTCTCGGTGTTCCGCTCGCGGATCGTCGATCTGTGGGTACACGGGCCGGTGGGCGGGGCGACGAGCGTGGCCGTGCTCGCCGGGGTCATGGCGGGCCAGGTGCTCGGCATCCGGTACGGCCTCAAGCGCATGTACCAGGCCTGGAAGGGTGCCCAGCCGCCGGAGTGAGCGGCCGGGAGTTCTTTCGGTTCTCGGTGAAGACGTTGCCAGCGCGGCCGCTCTGCGGAATCGTGTCGGTGGTACGGGCGCCGAGGTGCGCCGACGACTCTGGGAGGACACGACGTGAGCAATCCGTTCGACGACGAGGACGGCACGTTCAAGGTGCTGGTCAACGACGAGGGGCAGCACTCGCTGTGGCCCGCGTTCGCGGAGGTGCCCGCGGGCTGGACCGTCGTCTTCGGCGAGGACTCCAGGCAGGCCTGCCTGGAGTACGTCGAGACGAACTGGACCGACATGCGGCCGAACAGCCTGATCCGGCAGATGGAGGCCGACGCGGGCTGATCAGCGCCTGCCGCGGAACCCGGCGAACCGCGGCAGCAGGGGTGCGGCGGTGCGGCCGCGGATCGCGCCCCACCACACCCCGGCCCCGTAGGCGAGATCGTCGAGCCGGTGCAGCACCAGGTAACGCGCCGGGTCCAGTGCGCCGCGGTGCCGGTACCAGTCGGCCAGGCCCTCGGCCAGTGCGGCGGCCAGCACTGCTCGCCGCGTCCGCCGGGACACGCAGGCGGTGAGCAGTGCGAGCGGCCACCAGTGCCGGGTGAGCACCGCGGCGGACTGCCAGACGGCACCGCCGAGCGCCATCGCGTTCAGGCGTGCGGCGGTGCTCAGCGGCCGTGGCCGGGCGTGCAGTGAGCGGCCGAGCCGCCAGGTCGCCACGGCGCCGACGGCCGCTGCGGCCAGAACCCCCCGGCGCCGCTGGGTGCCGAGCAGCACGCAGGCGGCGGCCGCCCACAACGGCAGGTTGACCGGCGGCACCGTGCCCGGGTGGCGCACGGCCAGCGGTGCCGCGCCGGTGCCGTAGAACGCTTTGCGGGCCAGCCACGGCAGGAAATGGTCGCGGTGCTCGTGGGCGACCAGCGCGGACGGGTCGTAACGCAGCCGCCAGCCCGCCGCGTGCAGCCTGCAGACCAGCTCGACGTCCTCGGCGACCGTCATGTCCTCGGCGAATCCGCCCGGTGCGGCGGCGACCCGCACGGCGAGGGCCGCGCTGGGCACGTAGGCGACCCGGGTCCGGGGCACCACGGGTGCCTCGTGCGGCCCGAGATCCAGTGAGGACCGCACCCGTTCGTAGGCGGCCAGCGCACCGCGCTCGGCACCGAGGCCGACGATCCGCGGCGCGGCGAGGCCGACCGCGGGGTCGTCGAAGTGGGCGAGCAGCGGCGGCAGCCAGCCGGGCAGCGGTACCACATCGGAGTCCAGGAACACGGCGATGTCGTTGCGTGCCAAGGAGAAACCGGTGTTCCGGGCGGCCGCCGGACCGCGGCTGGCGTCGTGCCGGACGACCCGCGACCCGGCGGCGGCCCTGCGGACGGCGAGAGCGTCGGCCGAGCCGTCGTCGACCACCAGGATCTCCGAACCGGGCGGGAGCGTGCCGTGCAGCGCGCCGAGCAGCCGAGCGAGCCCGGCGGGGCGGTCGCGGACCGGGACGATCACCGACACCGGGCGCAGCACGCCGGACAGCCGGGGATGCGCCACACCGGCGTCCAGCAGGCTGCGGGCGAGCCGCCCGCTGACCGGACCGGCGACCGTGCAGTCCTGGCCGGTCAGCAGCGCCCGCGCCGCCGGCGAGAGCCGCAGAATCCTCGGCGGGGCGCCACCGAGGAGGGTGTCGGCGGACAGCCACTCGACGCGGGCGTCCAGGCCGACCGTGAACCCGCCGGGCAGTTCCTCGTTCATCGGCTTCCCGTTCATCCGGTGAAGCCGCCGTCGGCGTGGACGACGCTGCCGGTGATCGCCCCGGACTCGGCCCGGCAGAGCCAGGCGACCACGGCGGCCACCTCGGCCGGGTCGAGCAGTCGCTCGACGAGCTGGTGACCGGCGAACCCGTCCACCTCGCCGAGCCCGTAGAGCGCGGCCGTCGCGGCGAGCATCGGGGTGTCGGTGGAGCCCGGGGACACCGCGACCGAGGAGACGCCGGTGCCGCGCAGGTCCGCGGCAAGGCCGCGCACCAGGCCGAGGACCGCGTGTTTGGCGGCGTTGTAGGCGGCCAGGTGCCACAGTCCCCGGTGCGCGGCGGCGGAGGCGAGCGCGACGAACCTGCCGGTTCGCGGCTCCGGTGCGGCGAGCATGACCGGCACGGTCGCGCGGGCGAGGTTGAGCACGCCGCGCACCCCGGTCTCGAACAGTGCGTCCCACTGGGTGTCGGTGGTCTCCCACAGTGGGACTCCCCCGGCGATGACGGCGGCCGCGGCGACGGCGGCGTCCACCCCGCCGAACTCCTGCCGGGCGACCGCGACGGCACCACGGAGCGCATCGGCGTCCCGGACGTCGGCCACGACCTCACGCACCCGGCCCGGCCAGGCCCCGGCGAGCGAGGCGAGCTCGGCGCGGGAGGCGAGCGGATAGCCGAGCCCGGCGTCGTCGGAGCAGACGTCCACGGCGACGACCTGCCAGCCGTCCGCGGCCAGGCGCTCCACGACGGCGCGGCCGATGCCGCGGGCCGCGCCGGTGACCACCGCGACCCGGCTCATCGCAGCCGCCCGTCCGGGCCCGGCTCCCAGCGCCGCAGTGCCGCCGCGAGCGCGGCGCGCATCGCGGCCAGCAGCCGGGCACCGTCCTGCGCGGTGGCGGCGGTGGGATCGCCGAGCACCCCGGTCGGGCTCACCGTGCGCAGGGCACCCTGCCGCAGCCGGGGCAGCAGCTCGGGCAGCGGCTCGGTGTTGCCGGGGCGCAACCGGGAGGAGCGCACCGCCGAGGGCTCGATCGCGAGCAGCAGCGCGGTCTCGGACGCGCCGGCGTGCGGGTCGGAACCGCTGACCGCGCAGGGGAACCAGGCCGTGTCCCGGCCCTCGTAGCGCAGCAGCCGGACCGCGGCGGTGAGCGCGGCGAGGTTGCCGCCGTGCCCGTTGACGAACACCAGCCGCCGAGTCCAGGTGCAGGCCGAGCGGCCCAGTTCGACCAGCAGCTCGCGCATCGCGTTCTCGCCGACTGACACCGTGCCGGGGAACGCCTGGTGCTCACCGGATGAGCCGTAGGCGATCGGCGGGCACAGCAGATGCCGGCCGCCGGCACCCTCGGCCACGGCGGTCGCGATCCGGGTGTCGGTGTCCAGCGGCAGGTGCGGCCCGTGCTGCTCGCAGGAACCGACCGGCACCAGCAGCACCGGCGGCCGCGTCTCGTCGAGCTCGGTCCAGGTGTGTTCGGCGAGTGCGGACGCCGGGCCGGGCCACGGCGTCATGTCAGGTAGCCGTGCTGGCGCAGGAACGCGAGCAGTTCGTCAGCGGCGGCGTTCGCGTCGGCCGGGTAGGTCAGCCGGGGCGGCTCGCGTTCGACCAGTGCCCCGGTGAGCGCGAGCAGCCGGGCGTTCGGGTTCTCGCCCACGGGAGCCGGGACGCGACGGGTCCGCGGCCGGAAGGCGTGGGTGCCGACGGTGCGCACCCGGTCCGGTGTGGACGGTTCGCTGCCGGTGAGGCCGAGTTCCGCGTGCCGGGCGGCCAGTACGGCGGGCAGCGGGGCCCGGCGGAGCCGGACGTTGGCGGGCTCCACGGAGCAGACGGCGGGCGGGGCGAGGGCGAGCCGTTCGCGCCGTCCGCCGTCGAGTCGCCGCTGGGCCACCACCCTGCCCTGGTCCCAGTCCAGGTGCAGTACACCGAGGGCCTGCGGCAGCCCCAGCATCGCCGCCAGGAATCCCGGTGTCGCACCGGTTCCCCGGTCGGCCGAGTGGTCGCCGCACAGTACGTAGGACGGTTCGCCGCAGTGCGCGCGGACGAGGCCGGCGAGTGCGGTGGCGGCGCGGCGACCGTCGTCGAGCGCGGACTCGGCCAGCGGCGCCCGCCATGCGCTGCTCGCACCGGCGGCCAGCGCGCGGCGCAGCACGGTGTCCGCGGCCTCCGGTCCCGCGGTCACCGCGACGCAGTCGCCGTCCATCGCCTCGGCCAGCCGCAGCGCGTGTTCCAGCGCGCACTCGTCGGCGGCGGTGAGGCCACTGGTCGGCGTGCCGGTGTGCACGGCACCGGTCAGCGGGTCCACCCTGGGGCTCAGGTCCACCCAGCGCAGCGCGGCCACGATCACCGGAGGGCTCATCGCGTCATCCCTTCCGGAAGGTGACGCCCTCGCCACCGTCGGGATAGGTCCAGGTGATGGCGCCCTCCTTGTTGCAGAGCAGGTAGCAGGTTCCGCATTCGAAGCACTGCTCGTAGTTGAACAGGATGACGCCGTCGTCGGTGGGCACGAACAGGTTCGCCGGGCAGGCGTGCACGCACTCGCGGGTGGTGCACGACCGGCAGACGTCCGAGTCCACCTCGATGTGCGCGCGGTCCGACACCCGGAAGTCCACAGTGGACATCCGATCCTCGAACGAGACCTCGGGATAGTCGCTCATCGTCTCCACCTCATCCGTACGCCCGTAGTCCGGCGACGGCGTCCTTGGCCAGGTCGCGCATCCGCACGCCGTGTTTCTTCGCACTGCGCCGCAGCAGTGCGCGCATACCCGGTTTCGGTTCCGGGTTGGTCACCTGGAACACCCCCTCGAGAAGGTCGCAGATCATCGCCGGATAGCGGTTCTGCACCCGGTCACCGAGCAGCAGTTCGGGTGCCCTGGCGAGCTTCTTGTGGTCGGCCAGCACGAAGGTGTCGCGCAGCGAGCGTTCGTAACCCGCCAGCCCGGCGGCCGATGTGTCCCCTGTGGACAGTGCGGCGGCGGCGGCGCGCCCGGCGTACATGCCGGATCCGATCGCGAAGTTGACGCCCTCCAGCCAGATCCCGGCGGCCAGGCACATGGCGGCGGCGTCGCCGGTGACCAGGATGCCGTCGTCGGTCAGTTTCGGCATCGTGTGGTAACCGCCCTCGGGGATGAGGTGTGCGGAGAACTCGGTGATCTCGCCGCCGCGCACCAGTGGCGCGATGGCCGGGTGCCGTTTCAGGTCGGCGATGATCTCCTCGGGACGGATGCCCGCTTTGCCGAGTTCGGTCAGGCCGAGCACCACGCCGATGCTCACGGAGTCCAGGTTCGTGTAGAGGAACCCGCCACCGGGGATGCCCCGGGTGCAGCCGACCATCTCGATATCGACGCCCTCCCGGCCGCGTACCGCGAACCGTTCGTCGATCGTCTCCCTCGGCAGTGCCAGCGTTTCCTTGACCCCGAGGGTGGTGTGCTCGACCTGCCCGTCCGGGTACATGCCCGCCTCCTTGGCCAGGAAGGAGTTCACGCCGTCGCAGGCGATGACGACCGGTGCGGTGAGGTCGCCGTCGGGGCGGTCCGTGCGCACGCCGACGATCTCGCCGCGCACACCGCGCAACAGGCCGGTGACCACTGTGGACGTCAGCAGTTCGGCACCGGCCTGCTCCGCCTTCCCGGCGAGCCAGGCGTCGAACTCGCCGCGATGCGCGGTGGCGCCGTTGTACGGCGGCCTGCCCCAGGCTTCGGTGCGGAAGTCCACGGTCATCGACTGGGTCGGCGTCATCATCATGGTCTGCCGCCGGGTCACCCAGCGCTGCACGGGCGCCTGCTCCCACCATTCCGGGACGAGTTCGTCGAGCACGCGACCGTAGACCACGCCGCCGTAGACGTTCTTCGCTCCGGGGAAGGAACCGCGTTCCACCAGTGCGACCCGGTGGCCGGCGCGGGCCAGTTCCAGCGCGGCCGCCGAGCCGGCGGGTCCGGCGCCGACGACGACCGCGTCGAAGGTGGTGATACCGCCGCGCTCGCCCACGGTGGCCATGCTGGTGTGCTGGGCCGGTCCGGCGTGCTCAGCCATGCGCCGCCTCCTCCGCTCGCGCGGTCTCCTCGTCCGTCTCGGCCGGGGTGTCGCCGAGGCGGGCGGCGAGTTCCCGTAGTAGTTCGGTGGCGTCGGTGACGATGCCGAGGTCGGCCATGGCCGTCATCGGGCAGCTCGGGTCGAGGTTGACGCTGACCACGTGTGTGGGTGCGCCGAGACCGCCGATGTGCTGTGCGGCACCGGAAACGCCGAATGCGACGTAGAGTTCCGGGTCGACGACGACGCCGGTGGTGCCGATCTGCCGTTCGTAGGTGGCGTGTCCGGCGTCGGTCACCACCCGGGTCGCGCCCACGGACGCGGCGAGCGCGCTCGCGACCTGTTCCAGGAGTGCGAGGGCTTCGGTCCCGGCGGGTTCGGCGCCGCGGGTGAGTCCGGCTCCGGCGCCGAGGATCCGGGGAGCTTCGGCGAGGTCGGCGGTGCGGGGGTCGGGGGGCAGGACCTCGATCACCTCGGCGTCGCGTTCGGCGCCCGGTGTCCAGTCCAGCTCGGTGGTCTCGGCGGCACGGGCCGAATCTCCTTCGGGGGTGCGGGATCCCGGCAGCAGTGTGGCGACGAACGGCCCGGTGGCGTCGATCTCGGTGACCACGCGGGAACCCCAGCGGGCCAGCTCGGCACCGGAGGCGGTCACCTCGATGGCCCCGGCGAGCAGGGGCAGGTCGAGCACGTGGGCAAGCCGTGGCGCCAGGTCGCGTCCGTCCGGGGAGGCGGGCAGTAGCCAGGGGCCTTCCTCCTCGGCGAGCGGGCCCGCGGCGAGGGTGGCGATGCCGGACGCCCAGCGGCCGGGCGCGTAGTCGCCGGCCTCGGCCAGCCAGATCCGGGTGGCCGAGGCGAGTTCGGCGGCGGCCGTTGCGGTGCCGGAGCCGATGACGAGGGCGCGGCCTCCCGCTTCGGTCGCCGTCTCCTCTGCGCCGTGCGGCAGTACGCCCGAGCGGACGGGAACGACGGCGATCATACGGCGGCCCCGGCGCGGTGGCCTTCGATCACGGCGGCGTGCGCGCGCCGGGGGGTCAGGCAGTCTCCGGCACGGTGGGTCTCGTAGTCCGTTGTGGACAGTTCGGCCCAGAGCGCGTCGGCGGGCCGGGCGTGGGTGGCGCACACGACCCAGTCGGCGGTCATCTCCAGGTTCTCCCCGGTGGTGTGGCGCAGCACCTGGAGCCGTACGCCCTCGTCTTCGGGTTCGGCGCCGAGGACTACCAGGTCGGTCTGCTGGGCGATGTTCTTCGCGTCGGCGCGCACGTTCCAGGTCTCCATGTCGAGGGTGATGCCGAGGTCCTGGCCGACGACCATGCCGGAGGTGATGATGCGCACCGAGCAGCCCCGGTCGGCGAGAAGTTCGGCGACCGAGGTGGACTGGTGGAACCCGAGGTCGTCGAGCACGATGACCGTTCCCTGGGGTGCGGCGCTGCCGTCGAGTATCTGGCGGACGTCGACGATGCGGTCGAGTTCCCCAGCCCACCACGGCCGGTCCGGTTCGGCACCGGTGGCGAGTACGACGGCGTCCGGGTGTTCGGCGCGGATCAGGTCGGCGTCGGCGCGGACGCCGGTGCGCACGTCGACGCCGTAGCGCAGGCATTCGGCGAGCAGGTTGCGCACCACGTCGAGGAACTCGGCGCGGCTGGGGACGGTCGCGGCGAGTGCGACCTGGCCTCCGGTGCGCGGGCCGGCCTCCAGCAGGGTGACCTGGTGTCCGCGCTGGGCGGCGGTGGAGGCTGCCTGGAGTCCGGCCGGTCCGCCGCCGACGACGAGGACCCGCCGGGAGCGCAGGGTCGGCATCGGCAGCGGCGACCGGGTGCCGTTGCTGCCTGGTGCTTGCTTCGCGGAGGCGGCGTCGAACCCCGCCGACGCACGTTCTTTCGCGGAGGCGGCGTCGAACTCCGCCGACGCACTCTTCCCCGCGGAGGCGGCGTCGAACTGGGCTTCCCTTCCGGTGCGGGGGTTCTCGATGCAGCCGAGCCAGCGGTTGAGTCCCATCCGGCCGACGCATTCCTGGTTGCAGGACAGGCAGGTGCGGATGTCGTTGGGATGCCCGGCTTTCGCTTTGCGGGCGAAGTCGGCGTCGGCGATCTGCCCGCGGACGACGCCGACCAGGTCGCAGTGCCCGTCGGCGAGTGCCCGGTCGGCTTGGACGGGGTCCTTGAACCGGCCGACGCCGACGACGGGCAGGCTGACCTTTTCCCGGATCGCACTGGGGATGAACATCGCGTAGCCGGGCGGGATGTGCATCGAGGCTTCGATCATGTACAGGGTGGCGGTGGCGACGCCGATGGAGGTGTTGATGTAGTCGGCTTTCCCGGTGGCCTCGACCATGCGGGCGATCTCGACGGCCTCGTCGATGGTGGTGCCGCCCTCGATGAGTTCGTCGCCGCAGATGCGTACGCCGAGGGCGCGTGCGGGGCCGATTGCCTCGCGGACGACGTCGATGATCTCCAGCAGGATGCGGGCGCGGCCGTCGAGGGTGCCGCCGTAGGCGTCGGTGCGGATGTTGGTCGCCGGGGACAGGAAGCCGCGCACGATCGAGGAGTGTGAGCACTGGAGTTCGACGCCGTCGAAGCCGCCGGTGGCGCAGTGTTCGGCGACGAGGCCGTATCCGGCGACGATCTCCGCGATCTCGGCGAGGTTCACCGCTTTGGGCACTTCACGGAACATGGGGTCGGCGACGGGGCTGGGTGCCCAGACGGGGAGCCGGGAGTACATGCTCGACGCTTGGCCGCCGTTGTGGTTGAGCTGCGCGAGGATCGGCACGTCGTGGGCGTGCACGGCCTCGGTGATCCGCCGGTAGCCGGGGATGACCGTTTCGTGGAAGCCGTGGATGAGTTTCTCGTACGGCCAGTCGGTGGGGTGGGTGGAGTGTTCCTCGGTGATGATCAGCCCGGCTCCGCCCGCGGCGCGGGCGGCGTAGTAGCCGGCGTGCTGTTCGGTGGGCAGCCCGTTCTCGGCGTAGTTGGTCAGGTGCGCGGAGAACACGATCCGGTTGCGCAGGGTCAGTGGCCCGATCCGCATCGGTGTGAACAGGTACTTGTACCGGCTTCCGCTCATACGACACCCGCCGTTGCGGGCCGGGTGCCCGCGGGTTCGGCGGCACCCCTGCGCGGGGTGCGGGCGCCGACCGCCAGGGCTGCGCGCCTGCCTTCGAGGATCGCCTCGTACATGGTCCGGGGGGCGACGCAGTCGCCGGCGAGCGTGACGGCGTCGTGGTGCAGGGTCTCGTCGGGCAGCCGGTGCCCGCAGTCGATCAGCAGACCGCACGGGATCTCCCTGCGGGCTCCGGTGAAACGGTCCTCCAGCACGGCCGCCCCGGCACGGACCTCGCGCAGCAGTGACGACTTGTGCAGGGTGACGCCGGCGCGCTGGACGCGGCCGTTGGCGTCGGCGAGGTCGCCGGTGATGGCGAGCTGGGAGCCGATCACCTGGTCCTGGCTGACCAGTGCGGTGTCGTGGCCCTGCCCGGCGAGGAGTTCGGCGGTGCCGACACCGGCGGGCCCGCCGACTGGGTCGAACACGACGACGGGGCCGTCCGGCGGTGGTGCTCCGTCGCGGACGCCGGTGTAGAACTCGTGGTAGCCGAGCACGTCGGCGCCGGGTGCGAGGGTGTAGCCGCGTCTGCCGGCGACGCTGCCGGTGGCGACGACGATGCCGGTGCCGAGGGCGTTTTCCCGGGCGAGTTCGTCCCGGCTCACCTCGGTGTCCAGGCTGACGTCCACGCCGAGTTCGCCGAGTTGCGCGGTCAGCCAGTCCACCTGGCCGCCGAGCCGGGCCCGGCCGCCGACCAGAGCGGCGAGGCGCAGTGCCCCGCCGAGCGCGGTGCCGCGTTCGTGCAGCCGGACGTGGTGCCCGCGCAGGGCGAGTACGCGCGCGGCCTCCATGCCGGCGGGGCCGCCGCCGATCACCAGCACGTCCCTCGCCCGCTGGTCGGTGCCTTCCACCGGGGGGTCCTCGGTCTCGTGCCCGCTGCGGGGTTCCACGGACGAGCTGACGATGGGGTTGCGGTTGTCCCGCACCATGCAGCGCGCGTTGTCGAGTGGGCAGGGCCGCGGTGTCACGCCGTCGCGGGTCTTGCGTACGAGGTCGGGGTCGGCGATCTGTGCTCTGGTCATCTCGACGAGGTCGGCGACGCCCTCGTCGATCGCCCACTGTGCCTGTCCGGCATCGACGATGCTTCCCTGCAGTACGACGGGGACCGCGCCGCCGACGGCCTCGCGGACGGCGCGGCAGAGGCCTGCGTTGAAGCCGGGTTCGGTGTGCAGGTCGGGGCGGGTGGCGGACGCCCCCATCGCCGAGCCGCGGACGACGGCCAGGTAGTCGACGGAGGCGGCGAGGGCGGTCGCGTGTTCCACGGCGTGCTCGGGGGTGATCCCGGCCCAGGGGGCGAGTTCGTCGCAGGAGAGCCGCAGTCCGAGTAGGCGGTCGCCGAGTTCGCCGCGCACGGCGGCGATGACCGAGCGCAGCAGGGCGGCCCGGTCCTCGCCCCAGGAGTCGCCCCGCTGGTTGGTCAGTCCGGACAGGAACTGGCGGAGCAGGCTGAACTGGCCGGCGTTCAGCTCCACACCATCCACATCGGACTGTACGGCGAGACGGGCGGACGAGCGGAAGCCGTCGATCAGCGCCTCGATCTCGGCGTCCTCCATGGCGTAGGGCAGTTCCCTGCTGGCGACGTCCGGTACCCGGGACGGTGCCCACAGCACGTTCTGCGAGTACGCCGACGACCCCTGCGAGCCCGAATGTCCCAGTCCGGCCAGCACGAGTGTCCCGTGTGGACGGCAAGCGGCGACGACCTCGGCCCAGCCGGGGGCGCAGTCGGTGGCCAGCGGTGCGCGTTCGTACGGCCAGTCGGAGGTGTGCACGCTGGCCGTCTCGGTGACGATGACCCCGGCCCCGCCCTCGGCACGCCGCGTGTAGTACGCGACGTGCCGGTCGGAGATCTCCCTGCGGCGGGCCAGGTTCGTCTCGTGCGGCCCGAACACCACCCGGCTCGCGGCCCTCCGGCGGCCGATCGTGGACGGTTCGGTCAGGTCTCCCACGGTTCAGGCCAGGTCCGCGATCGGGCTGGTGTCGCAGGCCCGGTCCGGCACGCGGATCGCCGGGATACCGAGGGAGACCTGGGTCTTCTTCCGGCCGGTGCGGGAGTGGTCCTGGCTCGCTTTCGGCAGCGCGTTCGCCCCGCGTCCGGCCAGTGCCCGCTCACCGTGTCCCTGGACGCATTCCGGGTCCGGCCCTTCCAGTGGCAGGCCGGTGAAGAACTTGGCCGCCATGCAGCCGCCCTGGCAACTGTCGTAGGCCGGGCAGGAGTTGCAGATTCCTCCGGTCTGCGGTTTGCGAAGGTCGTTGAACAGCGCGGAATCGCGCCAGACGGTGCCGAAGCCGGAGGGGCGCACGTTGCCTGCCTTGAACACGTCGTGGATGGCGAAGGGGCAGGCGTAGACGTCGCCGACCGGGTCGATCAGGCACACCACGCGGCCGGCGCCGCAGAGGTTCAGTCCGGGCAGCGGTTCCGAGCCCAGTGCGTTGAGGTGGAAGAACGAGTCCCCGGTGAGAATGCCGTCCCCGTGGGCGACCAGCCATTCGTACAGTTCGATCTGCTGGGTCGGTGTCGGGTGCAGTTCGTCCCAGACATCGGCGCCCCGGCCGGAGGGCCGCAGCCGGGTGATGCGGAGCTGGGCGCCGAAGTCGTCGGCGATGCGTTTGAACTCGTCGAGCTGGGCGATGTTGTGCCGGGTCATCACCACCGAGATCTTGAAGTCCTTCATGCCCGCGTCGGCGAGGTTGCGCAGCGCGGTCATCGCCATGTCGTAGGACCCCGGCCCGCGGACGGCGTCGTTGACCTCGCGGGTGGCGCCGTCGAGGGAGATCTGTACGTCGACGTAGTCGGTGGCGGCGAGCCGCCGGGCCCGCTCGGGGGTGATCTTCACGCCGTTGGTGGAGAACTTGATGCCCACGTCGTGTGCGACGGCGTAGTCGAGAAGTTCCCAGAAGTCGGGGCGGACGGTGGGTTCCCCGCCGCCGACGTTGACGTAGAACACCTGCATCCGCTGCAGTTCGTCGATGACGGCCTTGATCTCGCCGGTGGACAGTTCGTCCGGATCCCGTCGCCCGGAGGACGAGAGGCAGTGCTCGCAGGCCAGGTTGCAGGCGTAGGTCCATTCCCAGGTCAGGCAGATCGGCGCTTCGAGGCCGAACTTGAACTGCTCGACGAGGGAGGGCACCCGTTCGGCTGTGGTCATGGTCCCTCCACGATCATGTCGGTGGCGGCCAGTGAGTCGAGGGCCTTGAGGAATCCGGCCTGGCGCTGCTCGGACAGTTCACTGGACCGCAGCGCCGCCCCGAGGCTGGGATGCTCGCCGAGACCGCGGACGAAATCGACCAGCTCGGGTGCCTTCAGGAACGAGAGCCTGCGATTGCCGAAGTGGTAGGCGAGCGCCCCGAACGGTTCGGGCCGCAGGGCGACGCTGGGGTTGAGGCGGTACCTCTTGTCCGGATCGAGGCTCATCGCGCGGCCTAGTAGACGCCGCACATGCCGTCGATGGAGACTTCCTCGACCAGGACCTCCTCGGTGACCGGAGCCTCGTCCACTTCCTGCTTCTCCTGCGGCATCGCGTCCTCCTCGTTCGTGCGTGGTCGGCCGAGAACGACGCTAGTGCCGCGAGGGCCCCGGCTCACCGTGCGTCCGGACCGGTGCCACCTGACCGGTCGGGTAGCTGTGTAACCTCCGTCACCAAGGTAATGGCACTCGGTGCCGTTTTGAAGGGAGTGACCGGCCGATGCCCCGAACGGACAACTCCGAGCCCCGGCGGGCGGGCAGGCGGCCGAGCACCTCGCGTGGCGAACTCGAGCACATCGCGTTCGAGTTGTTCGACCGGAACGGTTTCGCCCGGACGACGGTCGACGACATCGCGCTGGCCGCCGGAATAGGCAGGCGCACCTTCTTCCGGTATTTCCCATCGAAGAACGACGTCGTATGGGGAAGTTTCGACCACCAGTTGTCGATCATGCGGACGGGATTCCGGGACTGCCCGGAATCGATGCCGCTGATGGAGGCGTTGCGGACGGTGGTGGTGGATTTCAACCGCGTCCCGGATGCCGAGGCGCGCTGGCATCGGCGTCGCCTCGAACTGATCCTGACCGTCCCCGCGCTACAGGCGCACTCGACCCTGCGCTACGCCGACTGGCGGCGCGTGGTCGCCGAGTTCGCCGGAACCCGCCTGGCGGTGTCCTCGGATTCCCTTGCTCCCCAAGCGATCGCGCACGCCGCACTGGGGGTGGCCGTCGCCGCCTACGAGCAGTGGCTGGCGGACGCGCGCAGCGATCTGGGCGAACTGCTCGACGCGGCGCTGCGCGAGCTCGCCGCCGGCTTCGGTCGCTGAGTCCCAGCCCTGTCCGATCGGGCAGGTACCCCACGCTCCCTCTGGCCGGTTTTGCCTTTCCAGACGGATGGTTACCCGGTCGCGCCCTGTTCTCGCTGTGACGGCGGCCATATCGTCGCACCGCACTGGCCCAATTTCGAAAGGGACGCTCATGCAGGTCGACGAACTGATCAAACCGTTTCCGCTGAAGGAATTCCACCCGATGCCGCGTGCCCTTCTCGGCCCGGGCGCGCACGAGATGATCGGGCCGGAGGCCCTGAAGATCGGCATGAAGCGGCCGCTGGTGATGACCTCGGGCCTGCGCGGCACGGACATCGTGCACAAGATCGTCGAATCGCTGAAGTACCACGGACTCGAACCCACCCTGTACGACAAGGTGGAGTCGAATCCCAAGGACTACAACGTGATGGACTCCGTCGCGCTGTACCAGGAGAACAAGTGCGACGGGTTCGTCTCCATCGGTGGCGGCTCCTCGCACGACGCCTGCAAGGGCGCGCGTATCTCGGTGGCGCACGACGGGCGCAACATCAACGAGTTCGAGGGCTTCAACAAGAGCGAGAACGCGAAGAACCCGCCGCACATCGCGGTGTCGACCACGGCGGGCACCGGCTCGGAGACCTCGTGGGCTTACGTCATCACCGACACCACCACCGACCCGGACAACCCGCACAAGTACGTGGCGTTCGACGACGCCTCGGTGGTGACGGTCGCGATCGACGACCCGGTGCTCTACTACGACTGTCCCTCGCACTTCACCGCGCAGTGCGGTTTCGATGTGCTGGCGCACGCCTCCGAGCCGTACGTGTCCCGGCTGGACTTCATCCCCTCGCTGGGCAACGCGCTGTTCTCCGCCGAGCTGGTCGGCGAGCACCTGCGCACGGCGACGTGGCACGGCGACAACCTCGCCGCCCGCGAAGGAATGATGTACGCGCAGTACACCGCCGCGCAGGCGTTCAACTCCGGTGGCCTCGGCGTGATCCACTCGGTCTCGCACGCGGTCAGCGCGTTCTACGACACGCACCACGGCCTGAACAACGCGATCGCGCTGCCGAGGGTGTGGGCGTGGAACCTGCCGGTGGCGTACAAGCGCTACGCGAAGCTGGCCGGCGCGCTCGGCGTGGACACCAGCCGGATGACCGAGGTGCAGGCGGCGGACGCGGCCGTGGCCGCGGCGATCCGGTTGCTGCGCGATGTCGGCATCCCGGAGAAGTTCACCGACGTGACGCAGGATTCGCACCCGAAGAACCGGCTCGGCACCGGCCCCTCGAAGTACTACGAGAAGGCCAAGGTCATCAAGGGCGACGACAACGACGTCGATCGCGTGTCGAACCACATCCTCGGTGACTCCTGCACGCCGGGCAATCCGAAGGAGACGACGTTCTCCACGGTCCGCCCGGTGGTGGATCACTGCTTCAACGGCGACCTGGACGACTTCCTGTCCTGATCGCCCTCGCCGTCCCGGTCGTGCCCGGCCATCCGTACCGGCCTCGTGCACGGCCGGGCGGCACCGTATCCAGCAGCCCGCGGCGGAAGGTCAAACGTGAGCGATCTCGACGGGAAGTCCCCGGCGACGGATTTCGACTCGGTCGACGATGTGACGGCGAAGCTGGCCGAGGTGGGGTACATGGCCGATTCCCGGCTGGCCACCACGGTTTTCCTGCTGTCCCGTTTGGACAAGCCTGTTCTGTTGGAGGGCCCGGCCGGGGTCGGCAAGACGGAGCTGGCGAAGTCGCTGGCTCTGGCGACCGGCCGGAAGTTGTTGCGGCTGCAGTGTTACGAGGGTCAGGACGAGACGAAGGCCCTCTACGACTGGGATTACGGCAAGCAGATGCTGTACACCCAGATCCTGCGGGAGAAGATCGGCCAGGTGGTCGCCGACGCGGCGGACCTGGAAGAGGCGGTGACGCGAATCAGTGCGCAGGACAGCGTGTTCTTCTCCGAGCGCTTTCTCGCCGAGCGCCCGCTGCTGGAGGCCATCCGTTCGGAACAGCCGGTGGTGCTGCTGATCGACGAGGTCGACCGCGCGGACGAGGCACTGGAGGCGGTGCTGCTGGAGATGCTGGCCGAGCAGCAGGTCTCCATCCCGGAGATCGGCACCTTCACCGCCAAGCACGCTCCGTACGTGGTGCTGACCTCGAACAACACCCGTGATCTCTCGGCCGCGCTGAAACGCCGCTGCCTGCACCTGTTCCTGGACTATCCCTCGGCACACCGCGAGATGGCCATCATCCGCAGCAAGGACACCGGCCTGCCGGAGACGGTCTCCCGGCACCTGGTGGAGGTGGTGCGCGGCCTGCGCGAACTCGGCCTTCGCAAGCCGCCGAGCATCTCCGAGGCGATCGACTGGGCGCGGACACTGGCCGTACTCGGCTCGCCGGAACTCACCGAGCGGCAGCTCTCGGACACCATCTCGGTGGTCGCCAAGTACGACAAGGACGTGGATCGCGCGCTGCGCGCCCTGCCGAAACTGCTCGACCCCTCCTTCGCCGCGGGCGGCGGGGGCGGCGAGGCCGAGACCGACGACGACGCGGGGAAGTCGCGGACCTCGTCGGCGGTCCACGACGAGGATCCCGACGAGCAGGAGTCCGGGCAGGCGGTGCGCGCGGCGCGGGACCAGCCGGGCAGGCACGGGCGGGGCTACTACGGGGAGAAGACACCCGCGGACGACCGGCCGGGCCCGGTCCGCCAGGTGAGTTCCAGTCAGGGTGAACGCTCCTTCACCGCCAAACTCGGCCGCAAGCGTCCGGTCTGAGGCGGCATGGAAGCCAGCATCCACCGGTTCGCCCGGCTGCTGCGCACCGCCGGGATGCGCGTGTCCGTCTCCGAGGTACTCGACGCCCTCGGTTGCGCCGCCGTGCCGGGCGTCCTGGCCGAGCGGGAGACCTTCCGGCAGGCACTGCGTACCGCACTGGTGAAGGATCACCGGGACAGCGACCGGTTCGACGAGTTGTTCGACGCCTTCTTCGCGTTGATCCGGTTCGGTTCAGGTGCACGTCCCGGTGGCGCGATCGGCGCGGGTTCTGGCTCCGGTGGTGAACTGGACGACTTCACCATCGCCGACGAGCTGGGGCAGCGCCCGCCGAAGGCGGACATGGAGAGCCCGGACGCCGACCTGCGCGACATCTTCGACAACGAGCGGATGGCCGAGCGCTACAGCCCGCACCCCGAACTCAACCCGATCATACTGGACAACCAGACACAGGACGAGATCGTGTTCTCCCAGCAGGACGTGGCCTCGATGGACAACTCGAACCAGGTCCAGCTCGAGATGGACCGTATGCACGGGGCCGCGCCCGGACAGCTCAGCACCTCCAGGGGCACCCCGATGGACGCCGATCTGAGCCTTGCCGAGCAGGACGCGCTGCTGGGCTGGCTGGACTCCGCCGAGGACTCCATCGAGCAGGCTGGTGACGAGCAGGACGCGGCGGAGTTGCGCGACCGGATGTCCGGGGTGCTGGCCGCGCTGCCGGAGGCGTTGAAGCGGCACATCGAGGCGCTCATGGCGCTGGAGCGTGCGACGGCCGACGGTGAGCAGCGGGCGGCGATGGTCGACGTGGTGAGTCAGGAGGAACAGGACCAGCTCGAGGAATCCCTGCGACGGCTGGCGTTCAGCCTGCGCGGTGCGCCGACGCACCGCAAGCGGGAGGCCGCGCGCGGCCGGATCGACTCGGCCCGCACGATGCGCCGCAACATGCGTTACGACGGGGTGCCGTTCCGGCCGATCACCGTGGCCAAGGCGGAGGACAAGCCGCGGCTGGTGGTGCTGGCCGACGTCAGCCTGTCGGTACGGGCGACCGCGCGGTTCACCCTGCACCTGGTGCACGGCCTGCAGGACCGCTTCCGGCAGGTACGCGCGTTCGCGTTCGTCGCCGGGGTCGCCGAGGTGACCGAGCTGTTCGCCCAGCACCACGTCGAGTACGCGCTCGGGCTGGTGTTCGGCGGTGACGTGCTGGACGTGGACGCGAACTCCGACTACGGGTCGGTGTTCGGCGATTTCCTGGAGGAGTACGGTTCCGCGGTCACCCGCCGCACGACGGTGCTCGTCCTCGGCGATGGCCGGGGCAACGGCAACGACCCGAACCTGGCCGCGTTCGAGGAGATCTCCCGGCGGGCCAAGGAGACCATCTGGCTGACCCCGGAGCCGCGCTACTCCTGGGGGTTGGGGCCGTGCGATCTCCCCTCCTACGCCGAGCACTGCGACCGGGTGCGTGTCGTCCGCGATCTGTCCGGGTTGGACAGTGCCGCGCACGAGCTGGCGGCCGAGACCACGGGGCGGTGAGCCGGTGACCGCGATGCCGCGCCCGCTGGACCCGCTCGGGCCGGGGCACCGGGGATGGTGGCAGGCCGAGGATCTGGTGGTGTGCCACGAGCAACGGCGCGCGTTGCCGAACCGGCTGTGCGCGCGGCTGGCACCGCACACGGTGACCGAGCACTTCCAGGTCTTCGACACCGGAAGGCGTATCGTGGTGTCGCACCGATTGCGGCCGGACGAACTGGACGACGACCTGGCCGGGCTGCTGGTCGACGAGCTCGGCCCGTCCGGCTGGCTGGACGCCGACTCGCACTTCGAGCGCATCTTCACCGGGGTGATCCGCTCCACCATCAACGATCCGCTGCTGGCCTGGACGGTGTTCTACGCGAACACCCTCGCCGCCCTGCGCACCGCCGATCCCGGTGGCGGGCCGGGTGCGATCGCCGGATTCGCACCGGTGCACACGCGCGCGCTCGAACTGCTCGACGGTGGAAGTGTACTGGATCTGGGTTCCTGCTTCGGTTTCCTGCCGATGCGGATGGCCGAACGCGGTCGCCGGGTGATCGCCAGTGATGTCGTTCCGGGAACCGTCCGGCTGCTCGGCCGGATGGCCGCCGCGCTGACCACTCCGCTGCACGCGCTGGTCTGCGACGCGGCACGTATCCCGCTGGCCTCCGGTGCTACCGACACGGTGACGGCGATCCATCTGCTGGAGCACCTCTCCCCCGCGCACGGGGCGGCGGTGCTGGCGGAGATGGTGCGGGTGGCGCGCAGGCGGGTGGTCGTGGCCGTTCCGTTCGAGGAGGTCCCGGAACCGGCGTACGGGCACGTGCGGACCTTCGACCTGGCCACGCTCGTCCACTTGGGACGGTCGGCGGGGATGCCGTTCGAGGTGGCGGAACACCACGGCGGCTGGCTGGTCGTGGATGTCACGACCTGAACCGGATGCTCTCCGGGCCGTCCGGCGAGGTGCCGCTCAGATGAGTCCGCGTTTGCTCGCCGCGTACACGGCCTCGGCCCGCCTGCTCACCTCCAGCTTGCGCATGATGTTGCCGACGTGGAACTTCGCCGTGGTCTGCGAGATGAACAGTTCCTGCCCGATCGCCTGGTTCGACAGGCCCTGGGCGAGCAGCCGCAGCACGGTCAGTTCCCGGTCGGTGAGCTTGCCGGTCTCCGGCTGCTTGCGGCCGGAGAGGGTGCGCACGACGGAGTTGACGCTGCGGGAGTCGAAGGCGTTCTCGCCGCGCGCCACGGCCTTGATGGCGTCGGTCAGCGCGGTGGTGTCCACGTCCTTGACGACGTAGCCCATCGCACCGGCCTGCACGGCCTCCATCACCAGGTTGTCGTCGAGGAAGGTGGTGAGTACGAGCACCGAGATGTCCGGGTACTCGTCGGTGAGGCGACGGCAGAGCACAAGGCCCTCGGAGTCGGAACCGGTGGAGAGCTTGAGGTCGAGCAGCACGACGGTCGGTCGCTGCGCCGGGACGACGGCCAGCGCCTCCGCCGCCGTGGACGCCTCGCCGACGATACGAAAGGCGGGATCGCGTTCCAGCACCGAACGCAGGCCCTGCCGGAGGATCGCGTGGTCGTCGACCAGGACGATGCTCACCGACGCCGGTTCAGGCATGTGCCGCTCCTGGGGTCGTCCCGGCGGGGCCGGCCCCGATGGGCAGGGTGGCCTGGATCTTGACGCCGCCGATGCGTGAGCGCCGCACGCCGAGTGTCCCGCCGAGTTCGCGCGCACGGGCCTGCATGTTGGCCAGCCCGCGATGCGCACCGTCGAGGTCCTGGCCACCGGCGACCCGCAGCACGCGGCGCAGCACCTCGGGTTCTCCGGAACCGTCGTCGGAGACCGAGAGGGTCACGCGGTCTGCGCGGTAGGACAGCGCGATCATGGCGCGGCGGGCGTGTCCGTGCACGGCGCTGTTGAACAGCGCCTCGCCGCAGATCCGGAACAGTGCGTGCTCGGCCGTGGCGGGCAGTCCCACCGGCTGGCCGCCGATGCGCAGTTCGACGGCGAGGTCGGCGGGCAGGTGCACGCTGGTGAGCTGTTCGAGAAGTTCCGGCAGGCTGCTGTGCTCGCCCCCGGCCTCGTGGTTGAGTGCGTGGATGACCGACCGGAGTTGGTCGACCGCGCCGCGGGTCAGGTTCTTGGCGATACCGAGACGTTCGGCCAACTCGGGGGATTCGGCGTCGGTGCGGCAGAGTTCGATCTGCATGCCCGCGGACAGCACCGACTGCGTGACGCTGTCGTGGAGTTCGCGGGCGATGCGGTGGCGTTCGCCGTCGATGACCTCGCGCTGGCGGGCGACGAGCAGCGCCTGCTGGACACGTTCGCCGCGCCGGTGCAGGGAGGTGTTGTGCAGTGCGACGACGCTCTGGCTGGCCAGGATGCGCAGCACGGCCTCGTCGGTGGCGTCGATGGTGCGTTTACGGTCGGTCCAGACGAGCAGCCCGCCGACGATCTCCGAGTCCAGTCGCACCGGCACGCGCAGATGGTGGCCGGGCTGCTCGGTCTCGACCACGTCGAACCGCAGCGTCCCGTCCGTCATCTCCTTCAGGCAGGAACGCAGGAATCCCGGCAACGGGTCCTCTGTGGACAGAAGGCGGCCACCGGGACCGACGACCGTGTAGCGCGGCTCGGCCTCGGGCAGCGCGTGGTCGGCGACGGCGAAGAGCACGTACTCCGCGGTGAGGTGGTCGGCCGCGGCGCGGACGGTGGAACGGACCAGGCTTTCCTGCCCCTCCACCGTGCGCACCAGCGCGCGGGAGATGCGGTCGAGCGCGTGGATGACCCGTTCCAGCCGTTCGATCGAGGTGACGTAGGCCGGGTAGAACGATCGTTTGCCCGCACGTACGCCGGTCAGCTCCTCCAGGTACCCGGGCCCGCCCGACTGCCAGTTCTGGTGGGGCGCTTCGTGTTCCGGATCCGGTTGTGCCCTGGCCACTACAGCGCCGCCCGGAACAACGCCTCGACCTCACGCGCGGTGGCCGGGCGCGGGTTGGTCGCCAGGCACGCGTCGTGCAGGGTGTTGGCCGCCAGCACCGGCAGGTGCTCCGCGGTGACGCCGAGCTCGCCGAGTCCGCGGGGCACCCCGACGTCGTCGGCCAGCGCCCGCACCTTGTCGGCGACGGCGAGGGCGACCTCCTCGTCGGTGGCGCCTTCGGCCGGTATACCCATCGCCTTGCCGATCACGACGTACCGGCGCGGGTCGGCGAGCGCGTTGAAGCGCACGACGTGTGGCAGGAGCACACCGTTGATGACGCCGTGCGGCAGGTCGAGCAGCCCGCCGACCTGGTGGCTCATCGCGTGCGCGGCGCCGAGGATGGCGTTGGTGAAGGCGAGTCCGGCTTCCAGGCTGGCCTGCGCCATCAGCAGTCGCGATGCGGATTCGCCCGGGCTGTCGATGGTGCGGACGAGGTTGCCGTTGACCAGGGCGATGGAGTTCAGCGCGTGGTGGTCGGTGAGCGGGTTGTGCGCCTTAGAGACGAAGGCCTCGATGCCGTGGGTGAGCGCGTCCAGGCCGGTGGCGGCGGCCAGCCATTCCGGCATGGTGGTGAGCAGCCGAGGGTCGATCACCGAAACGTCCGGCACGAGGGTGCGGCCGACGATGGTGATCTTGGTGTTGTGGGTGGTGTCGGTGACGATGCAGAACTGCGAGACGTCGGCGCCGGTACCGGCGGTGGAGGGCATCATCACCAGCGGCGGGATGGGTTGCCTGCTGCGGTCCACCCCGGCGAAGTCGAGGATGCTGCCACCGTTGGCGGCCAGCAGCGCGACGCCCTTGCCCGCGTCGATCACCGAACCGCCGCCGATGCCCATGATGACGTCGCAGCCCGCCTCCAGGTACTTCTCGTACCCGGCGGCGACCTCGTGGTCCTTGGGGTTGGGCGTGACTCCGCTCCACACCACGGGGTGCAGGTCGGCGTCGCGCAGGTGGCGGAGCAGTTCGCCCACCCACGGGGTCGCGAGCAGGCCCGGGTCGGTGACCAGCAGCGGCCTGCGGGCACCAAGCCTGCCCGCCGCGTGGCCGGCCTCGGCCAGCGCGCCGTCACCGAAGACGATCTCCGGGGCGTGGAACTTCGCGATGGTCAACGGGGCCTCGGCGGTCGACTCGGCAGGCGAGGGCCTGCTGTAGATGTCGTCCAGCAGCGCGAGAGAGGTCGCGCTCCATCCCGGATCCGGCGCCGGTGCACCCGGCGACGTCTTGCGGGCGAGAACCACGAAACCCTCCCGGAGTCGAGTCGGCGGTGACTGCTCTGGGGCCAGGTTACCGCCCGAAAGGCCGCCATGACCTGCCCGAACGGGCAGGGGTGGGCTCCCGGTGGCGGCATTCGCACGCGGGCATCCGGCCTACTCATCGGTACGCCGGACGATGCGCTGGTCAGCACCCCGGCTACCGCACGGTCACCGGCGAGGACGTCCGCGGGATCACCCGTATGCCTACGCCCGGCGCGCGGGAACCATCCGCGTCGCGGCGCCGCTACTCGGTCCCGACGTACCCGCGGGCTTCGTCCTGTCGGATCACCTCACGACGCAGGCGCTCGTACTCGTCCGGCCCGATCACCGTGAGCCAGCGGTAGTCGTACACCCCCACGGACACCCGGTGACCTCGCCTCTGCGCCCACCAGACCTCGATGTCCCGCCACTCGGGGTCAGTGATCATCCCGGGATGATTCTCGTATAGATCGACGCGGTCGCCAATCCCCGGCCACGGATCCCATCTGACGAGGATCCCGTACCGCACGTCCTCTTTCCGCATCACTGCACGGTACGTCCGGGGCGAGAGCGGCGAGCGGTCAAGACTTCCCTGGCGAGCACTCGTGTCGACCGGTACCGGGGCCGCCGGCTCACATGTTGATCATGTGGCCGGCGAGGCCGTGTACGGCTTCCTTGACGGCCTCGCCGAGGGTGGGGTGGGCGTGGACGTTGCGGGCGAGTTCGTGCACGGTGAGGTCCCACTGCCGCGCCAGGGTGAGTTCCGGGAGCAGTTCGGTGACGTCGGGACCGATGAGGTGGGCGCCCAGCAACTCGCCGTGCTCGCCGTCGCCGATGATCTTCACGAACCCGACGGTGTCACCGAGTCCGTGCGCCTTTCCGTTGGCGCTGAACGGAAACTTCGCCACCCGCACGTCGAATCCCCGGTCCCGGGCCTGGCTCTCGGTCCAGCCGAAGCTGGCGATCTGCGGCTGGCAGTAGGTGGCCCGCGGGATCATCGGGAAGTCGAGTTCCACGGTCTCCACACCGGCGATGGTCTCGGCGGCGACGATGCCCATCGCCTCGGCGGCGTGCGCGAGCATCAGCTTCGCGGTGACGTCCCCGATCGCGAAGATGTTCGGCACGCTGGTGCGACCACGGCCGTCCACCTCGATCGCCCCACGCTCGCCGAGCAACACGCCCGCCTCGGCCAGCCCGTAGCCCTCGACACGCGGCCGGAAACCCATGGAGGCGAAGGCACTACTCGGTCCCGACGTACCCGCGGGCCTCGTCCTGCCGGATCACCTCACGACGCAGGCGCTCGTACTCGTCCGGCCCGATCACCGTGAGCCAGCGGTAGTCGTAAACCACCACAGACACTCGATGCCCCAGCCGCCGCGCCCACCGGACCCCGACGTCCCGCCACTCGGGGTCGGTGATCATCCCGGGATGGTTCTCGTACAGATCGATACTGTCGCCAATCCCCGGCCACGGATCCCACCTGACCAAGATCCCGTACCGCAATTCTTCTTTAAGCATGAAACTATTTTACCGCAGCATCCTTAAGCTTTCAAACTAGATTACCAGAAGCTAGAACATTCAATCCAGGTTTCCTGACTACCGTCGCTTGGATATGAAGTGATTACATCACCGTAATCATCGCCCACTATCAATATCGCAGCCTTCGCGAGATAGACTAGTTGCATGGGCGTTTTCCCAGGCTCACTAGGTATACTCGTGCCTCGATCAGCGATCTTACCCATGCATTTAAGCGCCTCTGCCCAGGTAGGAACATTGTGTTTAACTTCAATGTGTACCGCGCCGTAAGATGACCCGTCGCCGCATACAATCGGGATCGGATCTTCCTGAGTAAATACACTTGCATAGTAAGACTGCTGTTTCTCGAAGGGAACGGATGCTGTTCCGTTGCCATTGTTAGTGGCACCGCACGCGCGCGTCGCGTCGTTCGCTTGAGGCATTACCTCGGACGCAGTACCCACGCCGTTTCCCATCGTCAGAATAATTGCGCTCGCCATCACTAAGGCCGGAACTCTTCTTGTAATCATTAGAGATTAACTTCTTTCCTAGGCGATAGTTAACAGGACTCTAGGCCGTCAAACTTGCCCACCAGAGGCCACTCGTACTCAGCAAAACCATCAGGCGCAATCGAGAAACACTCACTATCGAAATAGAAGGCTACAATTACTTTTACTCTCTGCTCGATCGGACAGTAATTGCTCACACTCGCAACTTCACCATCGGTTCCGCTTCCCGGAAAAACGTTCACGTACACGCAACTGGGCGGCGCCTCCGCAGGATTAGCTCTATCACTGTCGGGTCCCGAAACATCGGGCGGGATAGCAACAACAGCAGTCGTCAAAGAACTGGCGAATGCAACCGATGGAAATACCAGCAAGCTCGCGGCACAAAAAGACACCATTAAGAGTAATTTTTTTATTTCTCCCCCAGCAAATTTTCCACACGCGCACGAAATGATTGCATTCGGTCGACTTGGCACACGCAAGGAGGCCCACGCTTGCCAATTAATTATCTACCTGCCTGATCGATTCCGGTTCGCGATTCCAGTGCTTTTTTGAATCCGCACGACCCTCAAATAGGCTAAACCCATGGTCATCGAATTTGATATCCGCCGAATAGGTGATTTAGAAGCCAGAATGATCTGGTCAGACATACTACTTCTGCAAAATGCACTTCACAAACCCGCGAACATACAGGCTCCGGCGCAGCAGCTTGCAAGTACGATCACACTGTTTACGCGGAGATACGAGCATCGTCACTTCCCTGGCGAGCACTCGTTCCGACCGGTACCGGGCCGCCGGCTCACATGTTGATCATGTGGCCGGCGAGGCCGTGTACGGCTTCCTTGACGGCCTCGCCGAGGGTGGGGTGGGCGTGGACGTTGCGGGCGAGTTCGTGCACGGTGAGGTCCCACTGCCGCGCCAGGGTGAGTTCCGGGAGCAGTTCGGTGACGTCGGGACCGATGAGGTGGGCGCCCAGCAACTCGCCGTGCTCGCCGTCGCCGATGATCTTCACGAACCCGACGGTGTCACCGAGTCCGTGCGCCTTTCCGTTGGCGCTGAACGGAAACTTCGCCACCCGCACGTCGAATCCCCGGTCCCGGGCCTGGCTCTCGGTCCAGCCGAAGCTGGCGATCTGCGGCTGGCAGTAGGTGGCCCGCGGGATCATCGGGAAGTCGAGTTCCACGGTCTCCACACCGGCGATGGTCTCGGCGGCGACGATGCCCATCGCCTCGGCGGCGTGCGCGAGCATCAGCTTCGCGGTGACGTCCCCGATCGCGAAGATGTTCGGCACGCTGGTGCGGCCGCGGCCGTCCACCTCGATCGCTCCGCGCTCGCTGAGCAGCACGCCAGCCCCGGCCAGCCCGAAGCCCTCGACACGCGGCCGGAAACCCATGGCCTGCAAGACTTTGTCGGCTTCCAGCGTCCACTGCTCCTCGCCGGAGGAGACGGTGACGCGCACCCCGGCGTCGTCCTCGGTGACCGTGTCGACGCGGGTGGAGGTGAGCACCTCGATGCCCAGGCGACGGTAGCGGCGGGCCAGCTCCGCCGACACCTCCTCGTCCTCCAGCGGCACCAGCCGGTCCAGGTACTCGACGATCGTCACCCGCACGCCGTAGTTGCGCAGCACGTAGGCGAACTCGACGCCGATCGCGCCTGCCCCGGCGATGACGATGCTGCCGGGCAGTTCGGCGTCGAGGATCTGCTGCTCGTAGGTGACCACCCGTTCGGTCACCGAGGTGCCGGGCAGCAGCGTCGGTCGCGCACCGGTGGCGATGACGCAGTGATCGAAGGTGACGGTCTCGCTCGTCCCGTCCGCACAGGCCACCTCGATGGTGTTCGCGTCGAGGAAGGTGCCACGACCGTCGAACTCGGTGATGGCGTTCTTCTTCATCAGGAACCGGACACCCTTGACCCGGCCGTCGGCGACCTTGCGGCTGCGCTGGTGCGCGACGCCGTAGTCGAAGCGCACCTCACCGTCGATCTCGATGCCGTAGGTGCGGGCCTCGTGCTGGAACAGGTGGGCGAGTTCGGCGTTGCGCAGCAGCGCTTTCGACGGGATGCATCCGACGTTGAGGCACACGCCGCCCCAGAACCGCTCCTCGATGACGGCGGTGTCCAGACCGAGTTGCGCGGCGCGGACCGCTGCCGTGTAGCCGCCGGGGCCGGCGCCGAGCACGACGACGTCGAAGTGTTCGCTCATCCGGTGATTATCGCGGAGCGCGCCCGTCACGGTGCGGGCGGCGGTTCCTCCCCGCGGACCTCACCGAGCAGCTCGGTGACCGCGGCCATGATGCGGTCGGTGGCGACGCGCAGGTCGCGCGCGCCCGGTTTCGGCCCGGCCAGGTCGGACAGGTCCACCGGCGGCCCGGCGACCAGGTCGATACGCCGCTTCGGCAGGAACCGGGGCAGCTTGCCCTTCGGCGGCAGCACGTGGTGGGTGCCCCAGTTGGCGACGGGCACCACCGGCATCCCGGTGGCCAGCGCGATCCTGGCGATGCCGCTCTTGCCCTGCACGGGCCAGCCGCCGGGATGGTCGGAGAACGTCGACTCGGGGAACACGACCACGCACTCCCCCGCGTTCACCGAGGCCACCGCGTCACGGTAGGCGTCGCGGGCGTTGGCGCGGCCGCGGTGCACCGGGATGTGCTTGCCGGAGGCCATCACCGAGCGGATCACCGGCGCCTGCCACAGGTCGGCCTTCGCCAGGTACCTGGGCACCCGTCCGGAGGCGAGGCAGAACGCGGTGACGGTCACCGGGTCGGCGAAGGACAGGTGGTTGGACGCCACCAGGACGCCGCCGGTGCGCGGGATGTGCTCGCGCCCGCGCATCCGCATCCGGGTGCCGAGCACGAGCATCGGCCAGATCACGTCGATGGCGAGGGCGAAGGCGAAGCCACGGTCGCGGCGGGGGAACCGGAGTCCGAGGCGCGCGGCCTCGGAGACGGTCATGGTGCGCTGATCAGGACTCAGCGGGGTCCAGCGGGGAGACGTTCGACGACGGAGCACGACTGGTATTCGTACCACCTCACGCGCCGGATCGGCGCTCAACCGTGCGATCACACCCCGTCCGGGTCCGTGAGTTCGCGCACGACAGCGCCCCGGGCGGCCGCTTACGCCCGCGCACGTGGCCCCCGGACCGCAATATGTCGACGTATTGCGGTCCGGGGCAGCGCAATATGTCGACGTATTGCGGTCCGGGGCCGTGCGATCGGTGGCGTTCGTGTGCTTCTCGGGCGGTAGGTCAGACGCGGTCGAGGACGACGACGGGGATCAGCCGGTCCGTCTTCTTCTGGTACTCGTCGTACTGCGGCCACACGGTCGCCATCTTCGGCCAGAGGACGGCCTTCTCCTGCTCGCTCGCGGTACGGGCGCGCGCGGTGAACTTGTCGTCCTTGACCTGCACGCCCACCTCGGGGTTGTCGACGAGGTTGAGGTACCAGCCGGGGTGGCTGTCGGCGCCGCCCTTGGACGCGACGATCACGTACGCGCCCTCGTGCTCCTGGTAGATGAGCGCGAACTTGCGGTCCTGACCGGTCTTGCGGCCCTTCGTGGTGAGCACCAGGGTCGGTACGCCGTCCTGCCATTCGTGGCCGACCTCGCCGTCGGTCTCCTCGTAGCGCTGGACGTGCTCGTCACCGAAAAGCATCTGTGTTCCTTCCGTCGGCTCAGGTCGGTTCCAACGCTACTGCGATCCGGCCGATTCCCGCTCGCCGAGCACCCCGGCGAGCAGCGCCGGATCGACGTTGCCGCCGGAGACCAGCGCGACGGTGCGGCCGGCCGGGAAGGCGTCGGCGTGGTGCAGATAGGCGGCGACGGGGACGGCCCCGCTGGGTTCGGCGACCAGTCGTGCGCGGGTGGCGAGCACGCGCATGGCGTCGCGGATCTCGTCCTCGCTCACCGCGATCACTCCGTCGAGGACGCCGCGCAGGTGCGCGAAGGTCAGCTCGGACGGCTGGGAGCGCAGACCGTCGGCGATGGTGCGCACCCGTCGTTCGATGGACCAGTCCACCCGTTGCCCGGCCGCCAGGCTCTCCTGGGTGTCGGCGGCCAGTGCCGGTTCGACGCCGATCACCGTGGCCCCGGGGCGCAGCGCCTTCACCGCCGTGCCGACGCCGGAGGCCAGCCCACCGCCGCTGACCGGCACCAGCACCACGTCGACCTCGGGCAGATCGGCGACGATCTCCAGTCCCGCGGTTCCCTGCCCGGCGATGATGTCCGGGTGGTCGAAGGGCGGCACCAGCGTGGCGCCCAGTTCGTCGGCGAGGGCGTGCGCGGCGGACTCGCGCTCGGCGATCGGAACGAGCACCACCTCGGCGCCGAACGCCCGGGTGTTGTCGATCTTCACGGCCGGCGTCACGTCCGGCATCACGATGTGCGCGGGGACGCCCGCCTGCCGTGCCGCGTAGGCGAGTGCCTGCGCGTGGTTCCCACTGGAGTACGCGACCACGCCACGCCGCCGCACCTGTTCACTCAGCCGGGCGATCGCGTTGTGCGCGCCGCGGATCTTGAACGCGCCGGTCGGCTGCAGGCTCTCCGGCTTGATCCACAGTGGACGGTCAGTACCCGCCCAGGGGCAGGGCATCAGGGGCGTACGCACGGCCGTGCCGTGGATGCGGTCGGCGGCGGCGCGGATGTCGTCGATGGTCACCAGGTCCATGTCGGCCATCCTGCCCTATCGGCAGACCCGGCCGATGTCGCGCGACCGGCGCCGGGGCGGCTACCCAGGCCGTCAGTCGGCTGTCGTCGGACACAGGACCTCGCCGCTGTGATCCCGGTGCTCCGACGGGCGACGGAAACCAATCGGGTCAAGGCGCACGGCATGCCAGAGCGCGCGACACGGGGTGCTGGGGCGCGCGACACGGGGTGCCGAAGCGCGCGACACGGGGTGTTGGGGCTGGGGGTGGGGGCGCGGGTCAGGTCAGGGTGCGGAGGAGGGCTTGCCAGGCGGGGGCGCTGAGGTCGAGGGTGCCGCCGTCGCGGTCCTTGGTGTCGCGCACGGACCAGGCGGCGGGGGTGGGGGCCACCTCGACGCAGTTGCCGTTGCCACCGCTGTGGCTGGAGGTGCGCCAGCCGATTTCGACGCAATCGCCGTTGCTTCCGCTGTGGCTGGAGGTGCGCCAGGCGACCTCGACACAGTTGCCGTTCTCGCCGCTGTAGCTGGACGTGCGCCACCGCGCGGCCGGAATGGTCAGGTGTCCCATGAGTCCAGTGCCTCCTCGATCCTCTGTCGTGCCTGCTCGTCGGTCAGCGCGAGACCGCGCAAATTGTCCACCAGGGCGCGGTAGTCCTCGACGTCACCCCGGTCGTCCAGGAACACCCCGGAGCGGTGGTGTTCCAGGTGCACGATCGACGGGTGCGGGCGCGGAAAATCGTAGAGCACGAAGGGTCCCATCAGCCCCTGGTGCCAGTCCTGGTCCACCGGCACCAGCTTGATGGTGGCCGTGCCCTGGCCGATCACCCGGAGCAGATAGCGCAGTTGCTCGGTCATCGCCGCGCGGCCACCGACCCGGGCGGTGATCGCGGGCAGGCCGATCAGCGCGGTGAACCGGATCGGATCATCGCGCAGGATCGCGTTCTGCCGTCCGAGGCGCAGGGTCACCCGGTGCTCGATCTCCGCCTCCGGCAGGCCCGGATTCGGCGCGCTCACCACGGCCCGCGCGTAGCCGCGGGTCTGCACCATGCCGGGAATCGACAGCGGCAGCCAGTCCGTCATCGCGGTGGCGGTGCGCTCCAGTTCCATCACCCCGGCGAGTTGCTGGGACACTCCGGCCAGGCCGGTGGTCACCAGGTTCGGCCCCGGATTGCGGGCCAGCTCCAGCAGCGACTCCTTCTCCTCGCCGGACATGCCGAGCGCGGTCGCCAGCGCGACCACGTCCTCGAAGGTCGGCATCCCCCGCCCGGAGAACCACCGGTGCAGCGTCGAATGCGAGGTGTCCACCTGCTTGGCCAGCGTCCGCATGGACAGCCCGTTCTCCGCCTTGCGGCGCTCCCAGGCGGCGCGGAGCACGGCCGAGAGCGTACGGTCCCGCGAACTCGACGCCGGGCCGTCCGGATTGGTTCGGGCCATGAACCACACCGTACCGCGTCGCCGATTCGGCCATCCGGGCTCCCGCCGTCCACCGTTTGCCTCATTGGTTCGCATGGTTCACTATGACATGAGACATAGCGATACGGCGGTGCGGGAGCATCCGGCTCCGTACGCCCGGACGAAAGGCCAAGCCGATGAACCACTCCGGTGGCGTCACCACGAACACCTGCGTCACGATCGAAGGACACAGCAACTTCAGCCTGCTGGTCACCGGCGGTCAGGCCGAACTGGAGGTCTCCGGGATCAGCAACGAATACCTGTTCCTGCTCAACGAGAACGCGATCGACGAATTGCTGGCCATGCTGAGCACCGCCCGCAGCACGCTGCGCACCGCCTCCGACGAGGACCTCGACCACGGTATCCGGGTCACCACCACCCGGGCGTGACCCACGCGGCCCGGCCGGCCACACCATCGGCCGAACATTGGAGTGGCCGCGGGGTGGTCCGGCCGAGTGGTCCGGCCGAGTGGTTCAGCGAAATGGTTCAGCGTGCGAACCGGTCGGTGGCGGCCAGCAGCGCGTCCCGGATGCCCGGCTCCTCGTAGGCGTGCCCGGCGTCGCCGACCATCACCGGTTCGGCGTCCGGCCAGGCCCGGGACAGCCGCCACGCGCTGACCGGCGGGGTCACCACCTCGTGCCGCCCCCGCACGATCACGCCGGGTATCCCGGCGATACGGTCCGCCTCGCGCAGGAGCTGGTCGGCTACGAGTCAGGCGAGGCGACGAAGTAGTGGTTCTCGATCCGCGCGATCGCCGCCGGTTCGTGTACCTCGGGATCGGGATCGTGCAGGAGATGGTGGTACGCCTCGACCAGGTCACCCTCGCGCCGCTGCGGGGGCACCGGCGCGAGACAACGTTCCCAGCCCTCCGGGCACAGATGCGCAGAACCGCCGCGGTAGGCCCAGTCCAGCTCGGACTGCCCACACGCCGAAGATGCCGCACAGAATCAGCCCGGTCACCCGCTCCGGATGACGTTGCGCGCAGGCCAGCGCCACCGTGCTGCCCCGGGAACCGCCGAACACCACCCACCGGTGCACACCGAGGTGCTCGCGCAGCCGTTCGATGTCGGTGACGAGATGCCAGGTCGTGTTCGCGGACAGATCCGCGCCGGGCGTCGCCACATGCGGCACCCTGCGACCGCGGCCTCGCTGGTCGAACAGGATGATCCGGTAGCGGGACGGATCGAACAGCCTGCGCTGTTCGGGTGACGTCGCGCCTCCGGGGCCGCCGTGCAGGAAGACGACGGGCGTGCCGTCCGGATCGCCCGGCACCTCCCGGTACAACCCGTGGCCGTCGCCGACCGGGAGCATTCCCTGCTGGTGAGGCTCGATTTCCGGGTACGGATTCGTCATGACCCCCTTATGCCGGGATCGCGCCGGAAAGAGGCCTCCGGTTCGCCCGCACGAGGCCTCCACGCTGTGAGAAGGTGATCCGCATGAGCACGGATTCGGCACCGAAATGGCGAAGACTGGAACCCGACGAACGCAAGGAACAGATTTTTTCCTGCGCCGCCGGGCTGTTCGCCGAACGGCCCTATTCCGAGGTGTCCACTTCGGACATCGCGGCGGCGGCGGGCGTCGCACGAGGATTGATCAACCACTACTTCGGGACGAAGCGGGAGTTGTACCTCGTCGTGATCCGGCGAGCACTGACCGTCCCGCACTTCGCCGTCGACAAGCTGCCCACGGGCTCGACCGACGTCCGCATCCGGGCGGCCGTCGAATGGTTCCTCGGCATGCTCGACCGACAGGGCAAGATCTGGCTGACCGCCGTCGCACCACAGGGAATCGGGCGTGACCCCGAGGTGGAACAGATCCAGCACGATGCCGACCGGGAATCGTCGGACCGGGTACTGGAAGCCGTCGGAATCGATCCGGCGGACGAGCACTGGGCCGAGTACAACGCCCTGATCTGTGCCTACGCCGGCATGGTGAAGGCGGCCGGGAGGGAATGGCTGATGCGCGGCTCCCTGGACCGCGACCGGGTGCGCGCGCTGCTCACCCGCACCCTGTTGATGGTCGTCAACGAGATGTTCCCCGCCGTGCGCGCCGGAACGGCGGCGGAAACGGTCTCAGCGCGAGGCTGACCCCGGCACGGCCGTCACCGCGATGGCGCTCTCCTCCAGGCTGCCGAAGTACAGCCGTCCATCGCGCTCCCGTACCCCGGTGAGCATGTGGAAGCCGTCGATCTCACCGGACAGCTCGTGCACCACCGTGCCGTCCGCTGCCACACCGAGGACGCCCACGGTGCGGGCCGGCGAGGGCTGCGCCCACAGCGGGGCGCGGCGGACGGCGGCCCGCAACGGCCCCGGCAACCTGCGCACCACGTCGAGCGCGGCGACCTTCGGACTGGCCTGGGTGATCCAGATCAGCCCGTCGCTGCCGGTCGAGGTGTTGTCCGGGTAGCCGGACAACTCGTCCACGAAGGTCTCGGCGCGGCCGGCCCCCTCGCCGCCGAGCCGGACGCGGCGCACCCGGCAGGCCCCGGTCTCGGCGACCGTCACGAAGGACTCGTCCGGCGCCAGCGCCACCCCGTTGGCGAACTGCAGCCCGGAGGCGAGCAGATCGACCGTGCCGTCCGGCAGCCGCCGGAACAGGCGTCCGGTGCCGGTCTGCTCGATCAGGTCGGACCGCCACTGGGTCACCGGGTAGCGGGTGGAGGAGTCGCTGAAGTACACGGTTCCGTCCCGGCCGACGGCGGCGTTGTTGCACACCAGCAGGCGGCGGCCGTCGACCGTGTCGGTCAGCGTGCGCACCTCGCCACCCAGCGACACCGCCAGCAGGCCCCGGTCGGCGTCGCACACCAGCAGCTCGTCCTCAGTCAGGAACTCCAGCCCGAGCGGGCGGCCACCGGTGTCGGCCACGTGGTCGATCCGGCGCCCGTCCGGTGCTATCCGCACGATGCGCCCGTCGGCCAGTCCGGTGTAGACGAAGCCTCCGGCGTCGACGAGCACGTCCTCCGCGCCCTGGCCGTTGACCGGGATCACCGTCACCGCACCGAAATTCGCAGGCATGCTGGTCTCCACTCCGTCGTCGATGCGCCACTCGGCGTCCGATACGCCGCTCGGCGTCGCCGCGTTCCCGGCGAACACCGACGTTACCGCCGTCACCCCGCCAGCCCCTTCCCGACGAGGCGCCATCCCAGCGCAATACGTCGACATATTGCGATACCTTGTGCACGATGGATCGCAATACGTCGACGAATTGCGGTGGCGGCGAGCGCAATATGTCGACGTATTGCGGTGTGGGCGGGGGCCCGGCGAGAGGTTTAGGGTGCGGCGTGGTGGGCGGTCAGCGGTAGGTCAGGGGTGCGGGGCCGCCGTCGAAGTGGGCGTGCTCGTTGAACGAGAGCAGGTGCACCCCACCACGGCCGGAGACCAGCTTCGTGATGCCACCGTTCACCGTGACCCGTTGCAGCGCAAGGAAAGTGTGCCCGGACGCGGCCGACCCCAGCAGCCCGGCACACAGCACGCCGATCACACCGCCGGAGGTGAATACGACCCCCTGCTCCCCCTTGCCCAGCGAGGCGATCACCTCGTCCAGCGCGGCACGGGTGCGCGCGGCGAACGCCGGGAAGGTCTCGGCACAGGGCCCGTCCTCCCCCGCCGCCACCCAGTCGGCCAGCGCCGCGTCCAGCCCGGCCTGGAACGCCCGCGGCTCGGTCTCCTCCCGGCGAACGGGCGAATGATGGGTGAGCACGTCGATGTGGTCGTACTCGTTCCACCGGAAATCCTCGACCAGCTCGTACGCCACCCCGGACGGTGCCACCGCCGGAGTTCCCGCCGCACCGAGCGCCAGCGTGGCCGTGTCCCGCTGCCGGGCGAGGGAACCGCAGCGCACCGAGGCGAACGGGCCGGTACGCCTGGCCAGCTCCGCACCGACCGCCACGGCCTGCTCCCGTCCCGGCTCGGAGAGCCGGTCGTAGTCGGCCTCGCCGAAGGAGGCCTGCCCGTGCCGGACCAGGAACACGGCGCCCATCAGGCAGTTCCCAGCAGAGAAAGCCCAGCGGACAGCGCCATCAGAAGACGTTCATCAGGAAGCGGCATCAGACGAGCCCCATCAGACAGCGCCATCAGGCAAGACCCAGCAGACGTTCGCAACGGGCCTCTAGGTAGCAGACGAACTGCCAGTAGTCCGCGAAGCGCTCGTTGGTGGTCTGGCCGTGGTGGTAGCGGTAGTAGAGCTGCTGGATGATCCCGGCGTAGCGGAACAGGCCGAACACCTCGTAGAAGATCCAGTCGTCCACCGGGGTACCGGTGCGCCGCGCGTAGTGCTCGACCACCTCGGTCCTGGTCAGCATCCCGGGAAGGTGAGTGGGCTGCCGCCGCGTCGCGGTGAAGATCTCGTCGTCGTCGGCCTGTACCCAGTAGGACAGGGTGCTGCCGAGCTCCATCAGCGGATCGCCGAGTGTGGCCATCTCCCAGTCGAGCACGCCGGCCACCCGCAGGTCGTCCGCCCCGCGCAGCACCACGTTGTCGAAGCGGAAGTCGTTGTGGATCAGGCAGATCGCCACGTCCGGCGGGGTGTGCGCGCGGATCCACTCGATCACCCTGGTGAACTCCGGGACGTTCTCGGTGCGCGCCCGGCCGTAACGGTCGATCCAGCCGTCCACCTGACGGCGCACGTAGCCCGCGCCCTTGCCCAGGTCGTCCAGCCCCGCCGCGGACACGTCCACCTGGTGCAGCTCCACCAGCCGGTCGATCAGGCCGGTGGACAGCTCGCGGGCCCGCGACTCGCCGAGTTCCAGACCGGGTGGGAGATCGCGGCGCAGGATGAGCCCGTCGAGCTGCTCCATCACGTAGAAGTCGCCGCCCAGCACGGCGTGGTCCTCGCAGAACGCGAGCATCGTGGGTACGTAAGGGAAAACCGGCCGCAACCCGGCCTGCACGCGGTACTCGCGGCGCATGTCGTGCGCGGAGGCCGCCTTGTGCCCCGCCGGCGGCCTGCGCAGGATCAGGTCCCGGCCGGGGTACCGCAGCAGGTAGGTCAGGTTCGACGCGCCGCCGGGGAACTGCCGGACCTCCGGCGGATCCGCGGGCAGGCCGTCGACGCGGGCGGCCAGCCACTCGTGCGCAGCCGCGACGTCGAAGGCGTCCTCCTCGCGTACCGCGACGGTCTTGTCCGCGGTCCCGTCCGACTCACTCACACGAACCTCCCGATGATCGAGTCGGGCGCGTACCTCATCACCAGGCTCAGCGGCGCCCACGGCCAGGTCGGAACGTACGCCTTTGCCCGCTCCCGCTCGATGGCCCGCACCAGCGCCCGCGCCCCGGTGTCGGCCTTGGCCAGCATCGGGTTCCGGCCGGACCGGGCGGTCATCTCCGACTCGATGTAGCCGGGCAGCAGGGTGGTGACCGTGATCGGCGTACCGCGGACGTCGGCGCGGATACCGTCGGCGAGCGCGGCCGAGCCTGCCTTCGAGGCGGCGTAGGCGGTGACGTTGCGCGGCAGTCCGCGCAGCGCGCTGAACGAGGACACCACGACCAGGTGGCCCGCGCGCTGCTCGCGGAAGATGCCCATCGCCGCCTCGGCCTGTGCCAGCGCCGCGACCAGGTTGGTCTCCACCGTCTGCTTGTTCGCGGCGAAGTAACCGGTGCCGATCGGCTTGCCCTTGCCGATGCCGGCGTTGACGATCACGCGGTCCAGCGAGCCCAGTTCCGCACGGAAGCCGTCGAACACCTCGAACACGCGGTCGTGCTCGTTGACGTCGAGTTCGTGCGTGACGACGGTGATGCCGGAGTGCTGCTTGCGGAGTTCGCGGGCCAGTTCCTCGATCCGCTCCGTGCGCCTCGCGCACAGCGCGAGATTGCGTCCCATGGCGGCGAACTGCCTGGCCATGCCCTCGCCGAGCCCCGAACTGGCTCCGGTGATGACGATGTTGCGGCGATTGGTCATGGCTAATACTGGCAGGTAACCCCGCTTCGGGCATACCGGCCGACGCTGTGCGGAACAGCACCCGGGACAGCCCGGCCGACACAGCTCGGCCGAACGCCGCGGGCCCGGCGCTCAAGGGAGCGCCGGGCCCGCGGTGTCTGGCAGAACGGCCGCGATCAGCCGATCACGAAGTGCGTCACTCCGTGCCGGTGAACAGCAGCTTGTTCGGGGTGCCCGGGCTGGCGTTGGTGATCTTGTCCGGGCTGGCGGCCTCGGTCAGGGCCGTGGCGACCTGCTCCGGAGTGGCCTCCGGGTTGTCGGCCAGGTACAGCGCGGCGGCACCGGCGACGTGCGGCGAAGCCATCGAGGTACCGCTGATGGTGTCGGTCGCGCCGTCGTTCCAGGCCGAGGTGATGTCCACGCCGGGGGCGTAGATGTCGACGACCTCACCGAAGTTGGAGAAGCTGGCCTGGGCGTCGGCGTTGTCGCTGGCCGCGACGGTCAGCGCCTCGGGAACACGGGCCGGGGAGGCGTTGTCCGCGTCCTGGCTCTCGTTACCGGCCGCGACCGCGAAGGTCACACCCTTGGAGATGGCGCCCTGCACCGCGGAGTCCAGCGCCTCGTCCACCGAGCCACCGAGGCTCATGTTGGCGACCGAGGGACCGGAGGCGTTCTCGGCGACGTAGTCGATACCGCCGACGACCTGCTCGGTGGTGCCGGAACCGGCGTCGTCGAGCACCCGCACGCCGACGATCTTGGCGCCCTTGGCGAGACCGTAGGTCTCACCCGCGACGGTGCCCGCCACGTGGGTGCCGTGGCCGTTGCCGTCGGCCGGGTCGGTGTCACCGTCGATGAGGTCCTTGCCGGGCTGGATGCGGCCGGCGAACTCGGGGTGGTCGGCGGTGATGCCGGTGTCGACGATGTAGGCGGTCACGTTCTCCGCCGTGGTGCTGTAGTTGTACTTCTCGTCCAGCGGCAGGTCGCGCTGGTCGACGCGGTCGAGGCCCCAGGTGGCGCCGTCCTGCACGTCGTTGGTCTTGAAGGTGTGGTTCTGCGTGACGAACTTGACGGCGGGGTCGGCGGCCAGCTTCTTGGCCTCCGCCTCGGACGCCTTGACCGAGAAGCCCTCCAGCGCGGAGCCGTAGGTCTGGGTGACCTCGCCACCGGTGGCCTCGACCATCGACTGCGCCTTGCTCGCGACAACGGCCTTGATCTGCTTCTTCGCGTCGACGCTCAGCGCGCTCTTCGCTTCCGCGGAGTCCTTCAGGACCACCGTGTAGCTGTCGGCCACGGAGTTCGGGGTGTTCGCGGCCAGGATCTGGCCTTCCTGCGCCTGGACCGGTCCTGCGAACGCAACGGCGGCAGCGGCGACACCAGCGGTCGCAACACTTGCCACAATTCCGCGACGGAGCTTGCGTGAGTTACCCATCGGGTTCCTTCCTCGTCCTGTCCTTTGCCGTAACCGCGACTCCGTGCCCCCCGGGGTCGTCGCCGGTGTCCCGGCGCTGCCCCGACCCCGGCGGCACGTGCCGAGTCGTTGTTACCTGTGAGTCATCAAGCCAGTAGGCGCAGATGTGGGCAACGATTCACAGTTACCAGTACTGGTCCGTACGGCCCAACTTCGTGCCGACCGTATGGACCATCCACAGCCTCGGCCGGGAGGGACTTGGATGGCCGCCGCACTGCTAATGTCGGTTGACGTCTCCAACCACGAAGTCGACATCTCGGGCGGTCCACGAACCCATGACAGCGGGGAACAGCGCAGATTCGAATACGACCGAAGAACCGGTGCGCGACGCATTCGCCGCTGCATTGCGGTCCGCCATTTCCGACAGTGGACTGAGCCTCGACCGCATTCAGGCGCGACTGCAGTCCCGCGGAATTGCGGTGAGCGTGACCGCGCTGAGCTATTGGCAGTCGGGGAAACGGCAACCCGAACGGCAGAGTTCCATCACCGCCGTCCGTGATCTGGAGCTGATCCTGGACCTGTCGCCGGGGTCGCTGCTCGGCCTGCTCCCCCCGCCGCGTCCCCGGGGCACCTCCTCCCGCCGCAAGCGCGCCACCGGCGGGCAGACGCTCACCTTCCCCCAGGAGGTGCTGCGCGAGCTGCTGGAACGGATCGGCGCCCCCGACGCGCTGGAGCAGCAACAGCAGCTCACCCTGGTGGGCCTGCACGATCGCTGCCACATCGCGGCCGACGGCGGCCAGCGGGCGGTTACCGCGCGGGCGGTCTTCCAGGCAGGCGCCGACGGGCAGGACCGGTGGTTGCTCGTCTACAACCAGGACGACCCGGACGCCGGACCCCCGCAGCTCGAAGCCGCCCGCAACTGCTCGGTAGGCCGGGTGGTGGTCGACGAGGAGCACGGGCTCACGGTGGCCGAGCTCATCTTCGACCGGCCGGTCAACCGTGGCGAGACGCACCTGATCGAATACACGCTGACCAATTCCGGTCCGCCGTACCCGGAGTGCCAGAACACCCACTATCGCGAATTCCGGCGACCCATTCGCGAATATCTCCTGGAAGTACAGTTCGATTCCAGCACGCTGCCGCAGAAATGCTGGGAATTCTCCCGCAAGAGCCCGAACCGACCGGCCGACCGACGCGAACTCACGATAGACAACACCAACGGTGTACACGCCGTCGCCATCGACTTCGGACCGGGTGTGTTCGGTATCGATTGGACGTGAACAACGCCGTGCGGATATCGGAACTTTAGTAGGGACTCGAAATCGGCCGGTTTCACATGCTGGACGCCTGGCCAAGCTCTGAGCGCAGTACCTTGCCCGTCGCGTTGCGCGGCAGCTCGTCCAGGAAGGCCACATCGCGGGGCACCTTGAAGCGGGCCAGGTGCGTGCGCACGTGCTCCCGGACGGCGTCGGCGTCCAGCGAGGAACCCGCCACCAGCACGACGTAGGCCTTCAGCCGCTGGCCGAACTCATCGTCCGGCACGCCCAGCACGGCCGCCTCGACGACCTGCTCGTGTTCCACCAGCAGGTTCTCCACCTCGACCGGGAAGACGTTCTCGCCGCCGGAGACGATCATCTCGTCGTCGCGGCCGTCGATGAACAGCAGCCCCTCGGCGTCGAAGTGGCCGACATCGCCGCTGGAGAGCAGGCCGTCGATCATCTCCTTGTTGCGCCCGTCGGTGTACCCGCCGAAGCTCAGCCCGCTGCCGACGAACACGCGGCCGGTGACTCCGGGCTCGCGGATCGGCCGGTCCTTCTCGTCGTAGAGCACGACGGTGCAGCCCACCGGTGGCCTGCCGACGGTGCCGGGAGCACGTCGCCAGTCCTGCGGGGTCGCCACCGTGGCAACCGCGACCTCGGTGGAGCCGTACAGGTTGTGCACCACGTCGCCGAACACCTCGGTGGCACGGTTGCCCAGGTCGGGGGACAAGGCCGAACCCGCGACGAACACGATGCGCAAGGAGGACGTGTCGTACCGGCCCAGCACCTCCGGCCCCAGGTCGACGATCCGCTGCAGCATGGTGGGCACCAGCACCAGTGCCGTACAGCCGTGCTCGGCGACGCCGCGAACGGTGGCCTCCGGGTCGAACCTGCGGTGCATGACGACGGTGCAGCCGAGCGCGAACGACAGGATGCACTGCGACAGGCCGGTGGCGTGGAAGATCGGCGCGCCCATGAACGTGCATTCACCGGCCCGCAGCGGGATGCGATCGAGGAACTGCGCGGAGTCCAGCACCGAGGTCCTTGGGCGCGGGGCGCCCTTCGGCGTGCCGGTGGTGCCGCTGGTGAGCAGCACGAAACCGCCGGAGCTCGCGGGCGTGGGCACGGGGCGGTCGTCGGTGCTGGCGATCAGTTCCTCCAGCGCCGGGTGCTCCCGGCCGGTCCGCTCACCCTCGGTCCAGGCCAGGTAGCGCTCGACCTCGCCGGGCACGGCCCCGAGCAGGTCGGTGAACTCCTCGTCGAACACGAGTGCGCGGACGCCTTCCCGCTTGGCGACGTCGGCGAGCTGCGGCTTGGCGAAGCCGGTGTTCATCAGCAGCATCCGGGCGCCGAGCTTGCCCGCGGCGAGCATGGCCAGCACCAGGCCGCGGTGGTCCCGGCAGAGCACGGCGATCACCGAGGTGTCGTCGAGGCCACGGGCGGACCAGGCGCGGGCGAGCGCGTTGGAACGGTCGTCGAGCTGCTTGAACGTCAGCGGTCCGAGGTCGTCGACGATGGCCACCGCGCGTCCGTCCCGGCGGGCGGCGGCCTGCACGGCTCCGGTGAACGGGCCGAAGCGGCGCACCGCCCGCACGGAGCGGAGACCGTCGTCCAGCCGGGGAAACGGCACCAGTCCGGCCTGCCACATGATCTCGATGCTGCGGGCGGTCTCGCCCACCTTCCTCGCCAACCCGGACACGATGGGCAGGGACCTCATGGGGCACCTTTCGTCGCTGCGGCGGCCGTCGACGCGCACCCGGCGGCATACCTACCGACGAGTAAACACTGCGCCGACAGTACCGAGGGCGCTGCCGGACCGCACCCCTGCCGTCACCCCTGCCGTCGTCCGGAAGTCTGTCGGAGGTACCCGCCAGAATCAGCGGTGTGCACATCATCGCGGCGCGGGAGTCCGACGGCGGGTACTCGCTGGCCGAGCCCGGTTCGCCGGCCGCCGCGCTGTCCGCGGACGAGTTCGTGGGGCGCGTGCGGGACCTGGAGGCCGCCCACCGTCCGCGCTGGGTGTTCCCGGCCGTCGATTCGCTCTACCCGGAACTGCTGGCGGCAGGGGTGCGCGTCGAGCGCTGTCACGACCTGGCGCTGGCCGAGGGACTGCTGCGGGCCGCCGGGGGCGAGACCGGGCCGAAGGACCTGGCGACGGCGTACGCCAGGGTGCGCGGTCTCGACCCGCCACCGGTGCCCGGCGGGTCGCGGCCCGAGCCCGGCGAGCAGCCCGCGCTGTTCGAGACGGCGGGCTCAGGGCTGCCCGACGGGGTCGGCGTCGCCGAGGCCGCGGCCGCCGTGCTCGCCGCGCAGACCGAGGCGCTGCGCAGCGGCCCGCACCCGGAACGGATGCGGCTGCTCCTCGCCGCCGAGTCGGCCAGCGCGCTCGCCGCCGGCGAGATGTCACACGACGGCCTGCCGTGGCGGGCCGGAGAACACCGCGCACTGCTGACCGGCTTGCTCGGGCCGAGGGTCGCCGCGGGCCAGCGGCCACGCGCACTGGCCGCACTGGCGGGGCGGATCAGCACCGCGTTCGGCGGCAGGCAGGTCAACCCGGACGCTCCGGGGAGCGTGCTCAAGGCGTTCGCCCGTGACGGCGTCGAGTTGGCGTCCACCCGGGCATGGGTGCTGCGCGAGGTCGACCACCCGGCCGTGCGACCGTTGCTGGAGTACAAGGAACTCGCCCGGCTGCACTCGGCGCACGGCTGGGCGTGGCTGGACGAGTGGGTCCACGGCGACCGGTTCCGTCCGGTGTACGTCGTGGGCGGTGTGGTGTCCGGCCGCTGGGCGAGCCGCGGCGGCGCGGCGCTGCAGATCCCGAGAACGCTGCGGGTGTGCGTGCGCGCGGATCCCGGCTGGCGGCTCGTGGTCGCCGACGCCGCACAGTTGGAGCCGCGAGTGCTGGCCGCGCTCTCCGGCGACCGCCGGCTGGCCGAGGTGTCCGGTTCGGCCGACCTCTACGACAGTCTCGCGGAAGCGATGTTCGGCACCGCGGCGCCGCCGCCGGGCGACGGCCGCAGCAACCGCGACCGCGCCAAGATCGGCATGCTCTCGGCCATGTACGGCGGCACGGCCGGGGAGGCGGCGTCCCTGCTCGCCTTGCTGCGCCGTCGTTTCCCGGATGCGGTGTCCTATGTGGAGCATGCGGCGCAGGCGGGGGAACGCGGCGAGCGGGTGGTCTCGCGGCTGGGGCGCACCTCGCCGGATCCGTCCGCGGACTGGCGTGCGCTCACCGGTGGCGCGGACGAGGACGCGGCCGTACAGGGGCGCGCCCGGCAGGCCGCACGCGGCTGGGGCCGGTTCACCCGCAACTTCGTCGTGCAGGCGACCGCGGCGGACTGGACGGCGGTTCTGCTGGCCACCTTGCGGCCACGGCTGCCCTCCCCCGCGCACCTCGTCTTCTTCCAGCACGACGAGGTGATCGTGCACGCACCCGCGGAACTCGCCGAACAGGTCGCCGGACTGATCGAGGCCGCGGTGGCCGAGGTGGCGGCTCTGGTGTTCGGCCCGGCCTGCCCGGTACGGTTCCCGATGCACATCGCGTCCGTCGACCGGTACGCCGACGCGAAGTAGCGATACGCGATTCCCGGCAAGATCGCAAGGAATTGTTTCGGGCAGAAAAGATCGATTTTTCATGACGTGATGACGACGAATACGATATCGATCGCACGAACCGGACCGCATAGCACACCGACCCCGGCCGTCGAGGCGGAACCTCACCGATCGCCCTCGCACCAACGGGATCGAGAGCGATCCGTTACGCGGCGAAGTCAGAATCGAGAAAGAAGCCACGGGTCCATTCGGATCAACGTGTTCGCCCGGAGAGTCGGCGATCATTTGCCGGAAGAACAGGCGAGCGGGAACGCCCTCCGGACAACACCGTCACGGATTCCGGGTGTCGCGACTTCTCGTTGACACCGGGGGGCCCTTGGGAAACAATCTGCGACGGGTCGGCAATTCTCACCGACCCCGTACGCCCATTCGGACTATTCCTGTCCTCGAATGGCGCTGCCTGCGTTCGGTACCCGTTCTCGAAAGGTGGCTGAAGTTGCCTCCGTCCATTGACGCTGCTCCGACCGAGTTGCCTCCGTCGATCGACGCCGCTCCCACGGCCGTACTCGCGTCCCCAGGGGACTCACGGACCGCCGAGTGGGAAAGCCGGGCCGTCCGGTTGTTCGAGCAGCGAATGCTCGACAAGAATGCTCCGTTCCCGTGCATTTTCGGCGTGGACGCCGTCAAGCGCCGCACACTGCGCTACTGTTTCGCGCCCGCCGGGCCGAAGCGGGTGGCCGCACTCGCGGAGGCGCTACGGGAGTTCGCGGGCCAGTGCGTCGAACTGGGCCGCCGGACCTCGCTGGTGGCGTTCTTCGAAACGGACCCGGAGCACCGGGATCTGGCCACCCAGGAACGCGAGTTCTGGGCGCTGCTGGCGGCGCTGGCCGAGGACGACGAGGAGCCGTGGCCCACCGGGATCTCCACCGACACCGAGAGCGCCACCTGGGAATTCTCCTTCGCCGGGGTGCCGTTCTTCGTCGTCGCGAACACCGAGTTCCACCAGGCACGGCGCAGCCGCTACTTCGAGTACTTCACCGTGACCTTCCAGCCCCGCTTCGTCTTCGACGACCTCGCCGAGGAGAGCGTCGCGGGCCGCAACGCCCGCAAGGTGATCCGCGAACGGTTGCGCGCCTACGACGACGTCGCCCCGCACGCCTCGCTCGGCAGCTTCGGCGGCGAGAGCAACCGCGAGTGGGTGCAGTACTTCCTGCCGGACGACGAGAGCGTCGTCCCCCAGCTCACCCGCTGCCCCATCAACCACACGAAGCCCGAGAGGAACGCCATGAGCGGCCCGCGGATCAGCACCAACTCCCCCATCCAGGTCGCCCCGGCGCTGCGTGAGCTGATGCCCGAACAGGGCAGCGTCGAACTCCAGCACGACCAGCCGGGCAAGACCTTCACCTGGCACCGGCACAGCCTCGACGAGCAGCTCCACGTGCTGGAGGGCGGCATGACGCTGTTCTGGGTCGACGCCGACAACGGCTACCACGAGCAGCGGGTCACCGAGGGTGCCCGGATCGACCTGCCCGCCGGCACCGTGCACGGCTCCACCGCGGGAGCCGCCGGATGCCACTACGTCATCAAGCCGGAGGGTGGCCGCACGGCCGTGACAGAGTTCCTCCAGGAAGCGCAGTGGCCGCACCCGCCGGTCTCGGCCGAGGCCGCCAGGTAATCCCGAACGCGACGAATCCGCCGCTGCCCACGGCCCGGCCGTGGGCAGCGGCCTCATGACGGAAGGCCCCACCGCATGTCCGACGCCCCCGCCCCCCAGGTGCAGGATCTCGACCGGCACCTCACGCTCGTGCCCGCGGCCGCGCTGGCCGTGACGACCGTGATCGGCGGCGGAGCGCTGGTGCTGCCCGGCGCGGCGCTGCGCCAGGCCGGATCCAACGCACTGCTGGGCTGGATCCTCGCCGCCCTGATCACCATTCCGCTGATCGCCGTTTTCGCCAGGCTCGGCTCCCGGTACCCGTCGGCTGGCGGGGTCGCCGGTTTCGTGCAGGCCGCGTTCGGCAGGCACAGCGCCGCCGGGGTCGAGGTCGTGCTGATCGGCACCTTCGGCCTCGGCATGCCCGCCATCGCGCTGAGCGGCGGCGGGTACCTGGTTGCCGTGTTCGGCTGGTCCCCTTCGTACGCCTGGATCGGGGCGCTGATCCTGCTCGCACTGGCCACCACGATGCTGCTCAGCGGCGGCCGGGTCTCGTCGAAGGTGCAGACGGTGCTCGCCGCCGCGCTCACCATCGGCCTCGCGGTCGCCGGGATCGTCGGCCTGAGCGGACCGACGGCGGACTTCACCCTCCCCGCGCTGACCGGAGGCACCTGGGAGCAGGCGCTGAGCGTCGTCGGCATCGTGTTCTTCGCGTTCACCGGCTGGGAGATCATCGCCTTCACGACCGCGGAGTACCGCAACCCGCAACGGGACTTCCCCCGCGCGGTCGCGATCAGCTACGTGGTCGTGGTGGGCGTGTACGTGCTGATCGCCGCCGGGGTGCAGGCGACGCTCGATCCGAACGACCCGGCGGCGGAGTCCTCACCGGTGGCGGCCGTCATCCGGGCCGCCGTCTCCCCCACGGCGGCCTCGCTGGTCGCGGTGCTGGGCGTGGTCATCCTCGCCGCGAACCTGATCGGTGCCATGTGGGGCGCGTCCCGGCTGATCTACTCCAGCGCCTCGCACCGGTTGCTGCCCCGGCAGTTGTCCGTGCTGTCCGGGGCGCAGCGGACGCCGTCCGCCGCGATCATCGCCACCTCGGCGCTGTTCCTGGTCGTCATCGGGGTGGCGGCGGCGGGGGTGATGAGCCCGCCCACGATGTTCATGGTGGCCGGGCAGAACTTCTTCCTGCTGTACCTGCTCTCGGCCGTGGTGTTCGTGAAGGTCGCGCAGACCACGGCCGCCCGCGTCGTCGGCGCGGTGGTCGCCGTCGGCCTCACCGCGGTCGTCGTGGCCGGCTTCCAGCCGCTGACGATCCTCTACGCGGTCGCCCTGTTCGCCGTCGGTTTCCTGCTGTCGGTGCGCGGCGCCAGGCGACTGGCGGCGCGTTCGGCCTAGGACACGTCCGGCAGCACGACGCGGGGAAGGGGCGCTCCGGCACACGGCGGAGCGCCCCTTCCCGCGCCCGGATCAGCCGGGTATGCCGGCCCCGCCGCGTGTAGTGGGCGTATAGCGGCGGTGGGCAGGATTTCCCCCACAACAGACGTGAATGGGTACCGATCGACATCGGGACCCGAGACGCGAGGGAGATCCACACGATGCGCACGAAGAACATCGCCAGGGCCGGAACGGTCGCGCTGGCCGTCCTGCTGGCCGGTTCCGCGGGCTCCACCATCGCGACCGCCGAGATCGCCCCGGCCGCGCCCGCCGTCGAGCAGGCGGGCGACCTCTACAGCGAGGTCACCGCCGCGGACGTCGCCGACCCGGCGCTGGCCGACGAGGGAACGAACGCCGCGGGCGACGTCGACGCCATGGGCACCGCCGCCGGCGCGATCAAGTGGTTCTCCTCGCGCAAGGGCAGCACCGAGTACCAGGGCTACTGCGAGCGGGCGGCGCGACTGTCCTGGGACCGCAAGACCCACCACGCCAGCGCCATCGCGCACTGGAACTCCTCCGACGGCGCGAAGCACACCACCGGGACCCCGCCCAAGGGTGCCTTCGTGTTCTGGAACATCAGCGAGTACGGCCACGTCGGTGTCGCGGACGGCAACGGCGGCTTCTGGGCCACCAGCGTCGGTGGCGCGATCGGCCACGCCTCCTCGGTGAACTACTTCAACGCCTACCTCGGCTGGAAGCCCGGCAACAGCAACTGATCCATCCGGCCAGTCACGCCGGTGGTGCCGTCCGGGGCGCGGGGGCGGCCACCGGCGTGACCTCGCCGGCCTGTTCCAGCAGGGCCAGTCCGCTCTCCGCGCCACGACGGTTTCCCGTGCGGCGGAACACTTCCAGTGCCCGCCGCGCGGGACCGCTCGCGTACGACGGCTCCCCGGCGGCGATCATCACCCGGCCGATGCCGAGCAGGGCGTACGCCGTGCAGCGCTCGTCCCGCAGGTCCTGCAGGATCGCCACCGCCTGGCCCAGACAGTCCAGCGCCTCTCCCACCCGGCCGGCCACGCCGTGCAGGCCGCCGAGTTCGGTGAGTACCTTCGCCTCCCGGTGCGGATCGGCGAGCTCCCTGGCCAGTGCCAGCGCCCGGCCGAGCCAGTCGGCGGCCGCCGCCGAGTCGCCGAGCTGCGCGTGCGCCATACCGATCGAACTGCGCAACTGCGCCTCACCACCACGATCGCCGACGTCCACCAGCGCCGCGAACGACGCCTGGTAGTGGCGCAGCGCCTGGGCGGGTTGGTCGCGGACCCGGGCGACGGTGCCCAGTCCGGCGAGGGCGTATCCCTCGCCGCGGCGCTCGCCCAGCCCGGCGTACCCGGCACGGGCGGCAGCCATCCGGCTCCGCGCCTCGGCGTACTCGTCGCGGTACAGGTGCACCTGCCCCAGCCCGCGCAGCAGGGTCGCCTCGCCGAGACCGTTGCCCGTCTCCCGCACGGCGCCGAGCGCGCGCTCGTGACCGACCTGCCAGTCCTCGTAGTGGCTGCGCAGGTCGAAGAACGGCACGCACACCGCGGTGAGCTGCCAGGCGAGCTCGTCGAATCCGGCGTCCACGGCCAGGTCCACCGCCGTCGTCAGGCTGCGCCGTTCGGCGGCGAACCAGCGCAGCGGGGACGCGAGCAGCCGGGCCGCGACCGGTTCCGGAAGCCGCCAGGACGACGGGCAGGTACCGGCGAACGCGCCGAACGCCATCGGCAGGCCCTCGGCCGCCATCCCGGCGAGGTGCCGCCACCCGGACAGCGCACGCCCCAGCGCCGCCCGCCGCCGCGCGGCGGGCAACTCCCCGTCCAGCACCTCGGCGGCGTAGTCGCGCAGCAGTTCGTGCACGCGGTACCGCGGCTGACCGTTGACGTCGGTTCCGCGCAGTGCCACCAGGTTCGCGTCCACCAGCGCGTCCAGTGCCTCGTCCGCGTCCGGCGTGTCCAGCAGCGCCTGCACCACCCAGCCGGGGAACTCCTGGGCACCGAGGAGCGCGAACAGGCCGAAAGCGCGCACCGCGGGCGGCGGGAGCTGGCGCAGGCTCAGCTCGAAACTCGACCGGACGCCCAGCTCGCCGATCCGCAGTTCGTTCAGCCTGCGGGAGCCGTCGGCCAGACGGTCGTGCAGCACGCGCAGTGTCCACGCCTTGCGCCCGGCCAGCCGCGCCCCGGCGATCCGGATGGCCAGCGGCACGTACCCGCAGGACCGGACGATCGCCGCCGCCTCCTCGGGCTCGGCGGCCACCCGTTCGGCGCCGGCGATCCGGGCGAGCAGCTCCCCCGCCTCCCGGGCACCGAACGCGGGCAGTTCGAGTTGGTGCGCCCCCGGCAGTTCCGGCAGGAAGCGGCGGCTGGTGACCAGGACCGCGCAGCGTCCGCTCGCCGGGAGCAACGCCTGCACCTGCGAGCCGGAGGCGGCGTCGTCGAGCACGACCAGCATCCGGCGATCGGCCAGCCGGGACCGGAACAGCGCCGTGCGGGCCGCGACCCCGGCCGGCAGGGCGGCACCGGTGACGCCGAGCGCGTGCAGGAAGTCCCCGAGCACCGCGGCCGGGTCCCTCGGCGTATCCGTGGTGCCGGTGAGGTCGACGTAGAGCTGGCCGTCGTCGAACTCGCCGCGCAGCAAATGGGCCACGTGCACGGCGAGGGTCGTCTTGCCGGTGCCGGGGGAACCCACCACGACCGTCACCGCCGGCGCGCTCGCGGCGTCCCGTCCGCGCAGCACGGTCCGCAACTCCGCGATCTGTTCGGTCCGCCCGGTGAAATCCGGTGCGCCCGGTGGCAACTGGCACAACGGGAACGCCGGCTCGGCCCACACCCCGGCGTCCACCACCGGCTCGGCGGGCGGGGGGTCACCGCCGAGGATCGCGAGCTGCGCCGCCCGCAGCCCCTCGCCCGGCTCCACGCCCAGCTCGGTGACCAGCCGCTCGCGCGCGTCGGCGTACACGGCGAGGGCGTCGGCCCGCCTGCCACCGCGTTCCAGCGCCAGCATGAGCAGCTCCCACAGGCGTTCCCGGTAGGGCGTCTCGGCCAGCAGCACCCGCAGTTCGGCCACGGCGGCGTCGTGCTCGCCGAGACGTACCTGCAGCGCGAGGCGTTCCTCGACGGCGGCCAGCCTGCCCTCGGTGATCCGGGCGAGATCCGGCCCCCAGGCGGGCACGGCGGGCAGGTCCTCCAGCGGGTCGCCGCGCCACCAGGCCTCCGCGCGGCCGAGTGTCGCCAGTGCCGCGGCGGGGTCGGCGTCCTCCCTGGCCCCCGCCACCAGCAGGCCGACAACGCCGAGGTCGCTCTCGTGCGGTCGCACGCGGAGGGTGTAGCCGGTGCCGTGCGTGGCCAGCCGCGGCTCGGCACCCGAGGCGGGAGGCAGCGCCTTGCGCAGCTTCCACACGTAGGTCTGCAGGTTCGCCGCCGCCGAGGGGGGCGGTCCGGCGGGCCACAGCACCGCGGCGAGCTGCTCGGCCGGGACCAGCCGGTTGGCGTGCAGCAACAGGTGCGCCAGCAGCAGGCGGGCCTTGGTGCCGCCGATCGCGACCGCCCGGCCACCCGAGCGGACGTCGAGCGGGCCGAGCAGCCGGAAGATCACCTCGTCCTCGGCGTCCTCGGCGTCCTCGGCATCGTCGGGGGCTGGCGGCACGCGGAGAGGCTACCCGGGCAGGCGGGCGGCCGAGCCCGTTTCCGTCAACTGGCGGCCCCGCCTCGCCAGGGAACCGGCCCGGCGGCGTTCAGCGATCTCAGAGGGTCGCGGCGGCGTCCATCGCTCGCAGGATGCGCTTGACCGAGACCGGGTACGCGGTGCCGAGCGTCTGGGCGAAGTAGCTGACGCGCAGCTCCTCGATCATCCACCGCACCTCGGCGAGTTCGGGGCTCACCGGCGTGCGCGGACCGAGCGAGCCGAGCACCGCGCGGTACTCCTCGCGCACCCACTCCACCTCACCCAGCTTCTCCAGATCGCGGGTCGGGTCCGCGGGTAGCTTCTCCAGCCTGCGCTCGATTCCGCGCAGGTACCGGACGACCTCGGGCAGCCGCCGCGCGCCGGTCTCGGTGACGAAACCCGGTCGTACCAGGGCGGCGAGCTGCGCACGGGCGTCGGCGAGCGATTCCCCGTAGGCGGTGGGCGAGTCGTCGAGCCGCGACTGGACGTCGTGTGCGGCGCGCAGGATCCGCTCCACGTCCCCCAGCACGTCCAGTACCCCGCCGTTGACCCGGACGCGCACCTTCTCCTGCAAGGTGGCGAAGGCGTCCTGTTCCCACACCGGCCCGCCGAACTCACCGATCAGCGCGTCGATCGCGCAGTCGACGCAGTCGTCCAGCAGGGCCGCGACGCTGCCGTGCGGGTTCCGGTTGAGCACCAGCTTCGACTGGTTGCCCAGGCCGCGATTGATGTGCTTCATCGGCGAGGAGATGTTGAGGCGCAACAACTTCCGCGTGCCCGCCCACATCTCGTGCCGCTGCTGGGCCGGGGTGTCGAGCATCCGCACGGCCACCGACTCGCCCTCGTCGACCAGCGCGGGATACGCCTTGACCTCGTGCCCGCGCTGCGTGGTGGCGAAGACCTTCGGCAGTGCGCCGAAAGTAGCCGTCCGCAGCCCGGAGCGTTCCAGTTCGTCTGCGGCGGCGGAGATCGTCTCACGCAGCTTCGGTGTCAATTTCTCCTTCAGGGCAGGCAGATCCTTGCCCTCGGCCAGTGTCCGGTTCTTCTCCCCCAGCACGCGGAAAGTGATCCGCAGATGCTCGGGCACCGACTCCGGCACCCACGCCTCGTACGGGACGAGGACGCCGCGCAGGCGTTCCAGCTCACCCGCAAGCACGTCGAGGATCGGCCCGTCGGCCGGGCCCACCCGGGAGAGCACGAGTCTCGCGTGGTCGGGGGCCGGCACGAAGTTGCGCCGCACCGGCTTCGGCAACGACTTGATCAGCGCGGTGACCAGCTCCTCGCGCAGGCCGGGAACCTGCCACTCGAAACCGTCCGGCTCGACCTGGTTGAGCACCGGCAGCGGGATGTGCACGGTCACGCCGTCCGCGTCGGTGCCCGGTTCGAACTGGTAGGTCAGGTCGAAGCGCAGCGAGCCATGCACCCAGACGTCCGGGTAGTCGGCCTCGGTGACCGGCCCGGCGGTCTCGTTGATCAGCATCGTCTTCTCGAAGGCGAGCAGATCCGGCTGGTCGCGCCGGGTCTTCTTCCACCAGGAGTCGAAATGCCGTCCGGACACCACGTCCGCGCCGACGCGCTGGTCGTAGAACTCGAACAGGGTCTCGTCGTCGACCAGGATGTCCCGTCGCCGCGCGCGGTTCTCCAGGTCCTCGACCTCGTCGAGCAGCGCCCGGTTCTCGGCGAAGAACTTGTGCCCGGTCTGCCAGTCGCCCTCGACGAGGGCGTGCCGAATGAACAGTTCCCGGGACAGTTCCGGATCGATGCGGCCGTAGTTGACCTTGCGGTCGGCGATCAGCGGCACACCGTAGAGCGTCACCTTCTCGCTGGCCATCACCGCGCCCTGCTTGCGTTCCCAGTGCGGCTCGGAGTAGCTGCGCTTGACCAGGTGCGCGGCCAGCGGCTCCACCCACTCCGGCTCGATCCGCGCCGCGACCCGGCCCCACAGCCGGGAGGTCTCCACCAGTTCCGCGGCCATCACCCAGCGCGGCTGCTTCTTGAACAGCGCCGAACCGGGGAACACCGAGAAGCGGGCGCCGCGCGCACCGAGGTAGTCGCCCTTGGCCGGGTCCTTGAGGCCGATGTGCGAGAGCAGCCCGGCGATCAGCGCGGTGTGCACGGCCTGCCCGTCGGCCTGCTGATCGTCGGCGCCGGGCGGGTTCACCGCGATGCCGAGGGGTTTCGCGAGCTGACGGAGCTGGCTGAACACGTCCTGCCACTCCCGCACCCGCAGGTAGTTCAGGAACTCCGACTTGCACAGCTTGCGGAACTGGTTGCCGGACAACGTCTTCTGCTGTTCACGGACGTAGTTCCACAGGTTCAGGTAGGCGAGGAAGTCGGAGGTCTTGTCGGCGAAACGGGCGTGCTTCTCCGACGCCGCCTGCTGGTGTTCGGCCGGACGCTCTCTCGGGTCCTGAATGGACAGTGCCGCCGCGATGATCATCACCTCGCGCACGCAGTCCGTCCGCGCGGCCTCCAGCACCATCCGGCCCATCCGCGGGTCCACCGGCAACTGTGCGAGCTTGCGTCCGACGTCGGTGAGCCGCTTGCGCGGATCCGTCGCCGTGGCGTCGATCGCGCCGAGTTCGGCCAGCAACTGGACGCCGTCGGTGACCTGACGGCGGTCGGGCGGCTCGACGAACGGGAACGCTGCGAGGTCACCGAGCCCGAGCGAGGTCATCTGCAGAATGACCGAGGCGAGGTTGGTGCGCAGGATCTCCGGGTCGGTGAACTCCGGCCGCGCGTCGAAGTCGTCCTCGGAGTAGAGCCGGATGCACACGCCGTCCGAGGTCCGGCCGCAGCGGCCCTTGCGCTGGTTCGCCGAGGCCTGCGAGACGGGCTCGATCGGCAGCCGCTGCACCTTCGTCCGATGGCTGTAGCGGGAGATCCGCGCCGTGCCGGGGTCGATGACGTACTTGATGCCGGGCACCGTCAGCGAGGTCTCCGCGACGTTGGTGGCGAGCACGATCCGCCTGCGAATCGACGAGGCCCCGCCCGGTCGCTGGAACACCCGGTGCTGCTCGGCCGAGGACAGCCTGGCGTACAGCGGCAACACCTCGGTGTGCGGCAGGGACATCGCGACCAGCGCCTCGTTGGCGTCGCGGATCTCCCGCTCACCGGAGAGGAACACCAGGATGTCGCCCGGCCCCTCGCGCTGCAGCTCGGTGGCGGCGTCGCAGATGGCCTGAACCTGGTCGCGGTCCTGGTCGGCGTCCGGGTCGTCCGGGTCGACCACGGGCCGGTAGCGGACCTCCACCGGGTAGGTACGGCCGGAGACCTCGACGATCGGCGCCGGCGTGCCGTCCTGACCGAAGTGCTCGGCGAACCGTTCCGGGTCGATCGTCGCCGAGGTGATGATCACCTTGAGATCGGGGCGCTTCGGCAGGAGCTGCTTGAGGTAGCCGAGGATGAAGTCGATGTTGAGGCTGCGTTCGTGCGCCTCGTCGATGATCAGCGTGTCGTACTGGCGCAGCAGGCGGTCGTGCTGGATCTCGGCGAGCAGGATGCCGTCCGTCATCACCTTGACGAGCGTGTCGTCACCGGAGTTGTCGGTGAACCGGACCTTGTATCCCACCGCCGTGCCGGGTTCGGTCTTCAGCTCGCTCGCGATCCGCTCGGCGACCGTGCGGGCGGCGATCCGGCGCGGCTGGGTGTGCCCGATCTGGCCGAGCACGCCACGGCCCAGTTCCAGGCAGATCTTCGGCAACTGGGTCGTCTTGCCGGAGCCGGTCTCTCCGGCGACGATCACCACCTGGTGCTCGCGGATCACGTTCGCGATGTCCTCCGCGCGCATGCTGACCGGCAGCTCGGCGGGGAAGGTCACCGCCGGCACGGACTCCCGCCGGGACGTCACCCGCAGTTCGGCGGCGTCGATGTCGGCGGCGATCCGGTCGGCCACCGCCTGCTGGTCGCGGGACTTGCGGGCGCCGTCGATACGGCGGCGCAACCGGTGCGTGTCGCGCGGCATCAGGCCGGGAAGCCGGGGCCGGAGCGCGTCGAGGGGGGATCGTGTGGACATACCGCCCGCCACAATAGTCGTGCCTCCGCCCGGGGTCTCGGCGAATATGCCCTGGTGCACGGTCACGCTCGTACGGCGTCCGGAATCCGCCCGCCGGGTACCACCGGCTTGCGGGTGTCGCCCGGCGTCCGGCACGCTCCACCGTGCCGGAACCCCGGCCCGTGCCAGAGCGATCACAGGGAGCGGGAACAGGTGACGCGCTACGGCCTGCTCGGCCCACTGACGGTGGACGGCTCCTCGGTGTCTCCCGGACAGCAGCGCACCGTGCTCGCCGCACTGCTCGTCCAGGCGAACCAGCCGGTCACCACGAGTTCCCTCGTCGACGAGCTGTGGCCGGAGGGCGCGCCGGACTCGGCGAACGTGATCGTGCAGATGTGCGTGTCCGGCCTGCGCAAGCTGCTCGCCCCCGGAGTACCGGCCCGGGACGCCCGCCAGGTGCTGCGGACCAGCGGTGGCAGCTACACGCTCGGCGTCGCCGAGGACGAGCTCGATCAGGCGATCTTCCTCCGGCACGCGGACGAGGGCGTCCGGCTCGCCGAGGCCGGCAGGGCCGAGGCGGCGGCCGAGGCGCTGCGGGCGGCACTGTCCGGCTGGCGGGGCCCGGCGCTGGCGGACGTCACCGGCGGCCGGATCGTGTCCGCGCACGCCGCGTGGCTGGACGAGCGCAGGGCGGCCACGCTGGAACGGCGGATCCAGGCCGAACTGGAACTCGGCAGGCACACCGAGGTGGTCACCGAACTGCGCGGCAGGGTCGAGGCCGAGCCGACGCAGGAGGTGTTCGCCGCCCAGCTCGTCACCGCACTGGCCGCGGCGGGCAGGCGTGGTGAGGCCGCCGAGGTGTTCGAGACGGCGCGGCGCGCGCTCGCCGAGGAACTGGGGGTGCGCCCCGGCGGCAGGCTGCTCGACGCCGTCCGTCGGATCGACGCGCCCGAACGGGCGGCCGCGACCGTTCCGGTCGCCCAGCTTCCACCGCACATCGCCGACTTCACCGGACGCCAGGAGGTCCTCGACCGGATCGCCGTGACGCTCGGCTCCGGCGAGGGCTCCGGCGCCCCCCGGGTGCTGGCGCTGTGCGGCCCGGGCGGGATCGGCAAGAGCGCGCTGGCCGTCCGCGCGGCGCACGACCTGCGGGAAAGCTTCCCCGACGCGCAGGTCGCCGCCGACCTGCGCGGCGGTTCCGGACGCCCGGCCGATGTGCTCGGGCACTTCCTGCGCGCGCTGGGCGTCTCCGGCGCGGAGCTGCCGTCCGGGCTGACCGAGCGGCAGAACCTGTGGCGGGGGCGCACGGCGGGGGCCCGCGTGCTCGTACTGCTCGACGACGCCCGCGACGAACAACAGGTACGGGCCCTGTTGCCGGGCGGTGACGGCTGTGCGGTGCTGGTGACCACCCGGCGCCGGCTGCTCGGGCTGGAGGGCGCGTCCACGATCACCGTGCCGGAGCTGACCGAACGGGACGCCCTCGATCTGCTCGGGGCGCTCGCCGGGACCGGCCGGGTGGCGGCCGAGCCGGAGCAGGCGCGGCGGCTGCTGCGGCTGTGCGGCGGGCTGCCGCTGGCGGTGCGGATCGTCGGCGCGAAGCTCGCCGCCCGCGAACACGAGCCGATCGGCGAACTGGCGGACCGGGTCGCCGACCGGCACGGCACGCTGGGCGAACTGCGGGCCGGGGACCTGGACGTGCGGGCCACCGTGGAGGTGAGCTACGCCGAGTGCACCGCGGCCCAGCAACGGGCGCTGCGCCTGATGGGCGCCCTCCCGCTGCCCACCTTCACCCGCTGGACCATGGCAACGTTGCTGGACCAGGATCGCCGCGGTGCCGCCGAGACCGTGGAGGAACTGGTCGAGGCGCAGCTCGTGCAGGTCGTCGGGCGCGACCCGATCGGCGGGCTCCGGTACCGGCTGCACGATCTGATCTCCGCCTTCGCGGCGGAGAAGGGCCTGTCCGATCCGGTCGCCGCCGACGAGGCGGCCGACCGGGTGGTGCGCGGTTACCTGGCACTCGCCCTGCGCGCCCACGACGCGTTGCGGGCGGGCCGGTTCCCGCCATCCGCGCCACCGGAGCCCGCCCGGTCCGACACCGCAAGGGCGGTCCGCGACGACCCGGGGCCGTGGCGCACCGAGGAGACACCGAACCTGGTCGCGGCGACGCGGTGGGCCTACGACCGCGGCTGGTGGGGCCGGGTCGCCGAGCTGGCGGGCGCGTTCGCCGGGCTGGCCGAGCGCAGGCCCGCCGACACCGGGGCCCGCGATGTCGCGGTGCTCGGCCTGCTGGCCGCCCGCCGGGCGGGCGACGCGCGAGCCGAGGCGGTGAGCCTCTGTTCCCTGGGCGACCTGCGCTGGGAGTCGGGACTGGCCGGCAGTGCACACCGGTACTACTCGCTGGCGGTCGCGGTCTTCGACGCGCTCGGCGACGACTGCGGGCTGGCCAGGGTGCTCACCGCGCAGGCCGATGTGGACATCGAGGGCGGCCGGGTCGACCAGGCGCGGGCCGGGCTGCAGCGGGCGCTGCTGCTGGCGAAGGTGGTCGGCGACGAGCAGTGCCAGGCCGACGCGCTGGACCAGCTCGGCTCCCTGCTGTTCGACCTCGGCGACTACCCGGCCGCCGAGGAGTGCTTCGTGTCCTGCCGCGCGATCGCGGAGAGCCTCGGCCTGTGGCGCAGTGTCGCCCACGCCGACAAGCGGCTGGCCGACGTCCTGCGCTGGACCGGCGAGTGCGAGCGCGCCGGTGCGCTGCTCGCCTCCTCGTTGCGGATCGCCCGGGAGCACGCCGACCGGCACTGGGAGGGACACGTCCTGCGCTCGCTGGGACAGCTCCAGCGGGTCACCGGTGAGCTGGACGCCGCCGAGGAATCCCTGGGGACCGCTCTGGAACTGTTCACCGGGCTGCGGCACCGGCACGCCCGTTGCTACGTGCTGCACTCGCTGGGCGAGCTCTACGCCACCCGTGGCGACACCGCCCGGGCGGAACTCGGTTTCGCCGCCTGCCGGGAGATGTTCGGCGAGCTGAACGACTGGCGCGGCCAGGGCTACACCCTGCTCAGCCTCGGCACGCTCTGGGCCGCGCGCGGCGACCACGACGCCGCGACCGGCCTGCTGCACGGTGCGCTGGGCATCTTCGAACGGCTCGGCTACCGGCGACTGCAGGAGGTCACCGTCGCCGCCCTGCACGACATCGCCTCCGCCGGCAACGCCAGTTGACCTGCGGCGACACCGGTCCCGATCCGGTTTAGCGTTCGTTTAGCGCCGCACGGTTCCCTGATCGGTGTCCGGTTTCCCGCCACCCGGCGGTGTACCGGGAACGAGAGGAGCGGATCGTGCGAAAGAGGACGACTCTCGCCGCGGCGGTGCTCGCGGCGGCGACCGTGCCGGTGGCGGCCGGGATCTCGACGGCGGCGGACGGCCCCGCCGGACCGGCGGCCGCCTCGGCCCAGGAATCGGCGAAGGAGGTACTCGCCGACGGTGGCACGACCTTGCTCGACAGCCACGTCAGCGGGAACGAGGACCCCGGCTCGACCGCCAAGCAGAACGTGCTCGACACCTCCCGCGGCGAGGGTGCGCGGACCAGCCCGTGGAGCGACGTGGGCGTCACCAGGGTCGGCCTGTCCGCGAAGATGATGGCCGGACTGGTGTCCATCGGCAAGGACCACCCGATCCGGGTGACCACGATCGCCGGCGGGGACCACAGCTCGAACTCGTACCACTACGCGGGCACCGCCGTGGACATCGACCGGATCGACGGGTCCGCGGTGGACGCGAACCACCCCAAGGTGGGCGCCGTGAAGGCCGCCTGCGAACGCCTCGGCGCGGTGGAGATCCTCGGGCCGGGCGATCCCGCCCACGACGGCCACGTGCACTGCGCCTGGTCTTCCTGACCATCACCGGCGCCGGGCCCCGGTGCCACAACGCGGAGGTAGGACATGAAGCGCAGCAGGAAAGTGACGGTGCTGACCGCCTCACTGGTCTCCACCGCGGCGGTGGCGGTGGGGGTCGTCACCGCCGGGGGCGCCTCGGCGGCTCCGGCGGCCCGGGCCGGTGACGCGCTCGGCATCGACGTGTCGAACCACAACGGCACGGTGGACTTCGGCTCGGTCAAGAAGGACGGCAGGGACTTCGCGTTCGTGCTCGCCTCGGACGGGAACTCCTTCAGCAGCCCCGAGTTCTCGAAGCAGTACAAGGGCGCGGGCGAGGCGGGCCTGATCCGCGGCGCCTACCACTTCGCGCGTCCCGGCGGTTCCGCCGCCAAGCAGGCCGACCACTTCCTGTCGGTGGCCGACTACTCCAACGACGGGAAGTCGCTGCCGCCGGTGGTGGACATGGAGGCGAACCCCGACGGCGCCGCCTGCTACGGGCTCGGTGCCGCCGAGATGAAGGACTGGATCAAGGGTTTCCTCGCTCGGGTCAAGGAAAAGACCGAGCGGGACGCCATCATCTACACCAGTCCCGGGTTCTGGAAGGACTGCACCGGCAACAGCGAGATGTTCACCGAGAACCCGCTGTGGGTCGCCGCGTGGAAGGTCGACAAGCCCGAGGTGCCCGGCGGCTGGAAGAACTACACCTTCTGGCAGTACAGCGATTCCGGCTCGGTTCCCGGCGTCAGCGGGCCGGTCGACGTGAACCGCTTCAACGGCACCGTCACCGAGCTGAAGGCGCTGGCCGACGGCTGAGCATCGAAATCCCATATGGACAGTCCGAACAGGACTGACGGAACGAGGAGGACATCGTGTCAGCACGTGATTCCGGCATCCGCCGGATCTCCCGGGGCGCCGCCGTGGTCGCCGCGGCCGGACTCGCCCTCACCGGTGCCGCGGCCGTGTCCGCCGCCGACCAGGCGCCCGCACGAGGACAGGAAGCCGCCGCGCACCAGGCCGGGACCACGGCCGGCTCCGTCTCCCGCGGCCGGGTGATCGACCGGGCGAAGGCCTGGGCGGAGGCCAAGGTGCCGTACAGCATGAGCGACTACCGCAACGACTACCGCACGGACTGCTCCGGGTACGTGTCGATGGCGTGGATGCTCGGTGACAGCCTCACCACGGTCACCCTGCCCGAGGTCACCACCGCGATCGGCAAGGAGGACCTGCGGGCCGGGGACATCATGGGCAAGCTGGGTCCCGGCACCGGCGGCTCGGCGGGCCACGTGTTCCTCTTCGACCGCTGGGAGGACAAGTCCGCGGGCAAGTTCCTCGCCTACGAACAGACCCCGCCGCACACCGTGCACAGCCACAAGACGTACTCCTCGCTGATCGACGAGGGCTACAAGGCCTACCGCTACGACAAGATCACCGACTGACTCTCCGGCCGGCGCGGCCGGTGTGCCGGTGGTCCCACTCCCCCTCGACCACCGGCACACCGCCGCGCGTCGACGATCGCGGGTGAGCCGCCGCGGTCAGCGGCGGCGGATCGCGTCCGGGCCCAGATCCCGCACACGCCGGTGACCGGACAGCCCCAGCGTCAGGTCCAGGTCGGCGAGCAGGCCGCGCAGCACGTGGCGCACCCCGTCGGCACCGGCGTGGGCCAGCCCGTACACGTACGGCCTGCCGAGCAGCACCGCGCGGGCACCGAGGGCGAGCGCGATCAGCACGTCAGAGCCGGTCCGCACGCCGGAGTCGAACAGCACCTCGACGCGGTCGCCGACGGCCGCCACGACCTCCGGCAGCGCGTCCAGCGCGGCGATGGCGCCGTCGACCTGCCTGCCCCCGTGGTTGGACACCACGATGCCGTCCATCCCGGCGTCCACCGCCCGCCGGGCGTCGTCGGGATGCTGGATTCCCTTCAGCACGATCGGCCCGTCCCAGTGGTCGCGCAGGAACGCCAGCGAGGCCCAGTCGTAGTCGGTGCCGGTGATCATGAACAGCCAGCGCAGGATCGCGGTGGCCGGATCGTCCTCCGGTGTCTTCTCCAGCAGCCCGCGGAACACCGGGTCGGAGAAGCCGACCGCCATCCCCTCGCCCTTGAGGAACGGCAGGTACGCCTGGTCGAGATCGGTGGGTCGCCAGGCGAGCGTCCAGGTGTCGAGGGTGACGACCAGCGTCGTGTACCCCGCGGACGCGGCGCGCCGGAGCAGGCTCGCGCAGACGTCCGGATCGGAAGGGCGGTAGAGCTGGAACCACCGATCACCGGCGCCGTTCGCGGCGGCGACGTCCTCGATGCCGGTCGAGGACGCGGTGGACAGGATCATCGGCAGGCCGACGTCCGCCGCGGCGCGGGCGGTGGCCGCCTCCGCGTCCGGGTGCACGATGGACTGGACGCCGACCGGCGCGAGCAGCACCGGCGCGGACACCTCCCGGCCCAGGACGGTGGTGGTGAGGTCACGTTCGGTCGAGCCGGTCAGCATCCGCGGGACCAGGCCCCAGCGGCCGAACGCCTCCCGGTTCGCGCGCACCGTCGACGCGGAGCCCGCTCCCCCGGCGACGTAGGAGAAGGGGCCGGATTCCAGCACCTCGCGGGCGGCGGACTCCAGGGTGGTGGGGTCGGTGGAGAACGGCGGCAGCACACCGCCGAGTCCCTGCAGGTAGATCTCGTTCTGGTAGTTGGCCCACTGTCCCGGCACTGTCCCGCCTCTCACCGTTCCCGGCGCCCGTCGCCGTGGAGGAAGTCGGCGTCATCCTTCCCGACCGGGCACCCGGCTGTCACGCCCCGGCGGGGCGCGGGGACGGGCCGAGCGTCGATAGTCCATTGAGGACGGTGGCTTCCCCCTGCGGCGCAGGGGGAAGCCACCACGAAAACGCCTCAGGATCCGGCGGGAGCCAGTTTCGCCGCGACCTCGGTCACCCGGCGGCCGGCGAACTGGGCCGACTTCTTCGTCTCCTCGCTCACCGGGATCGTGCCCTGCCCGTCGGTGTGCGAGGGGCCGTACGGGGTGCCCACCTCGTACTGGATGGGGTCGGTGTAGCCGGGCGTCACCAGGATCCCGCCGAAGTGGTGCACGGTGTTGTAGAGCGCCAGCAGCGTGGACTCGCGGCCGCCGTGCGCCGTGCCGGTGGAGACGAATCCCGAGTAGACCTTGTCCTGCAACTGGCCCTTCGCCCATTCGCCACCGAGCGAGTCGATGAACTGCTTGAGCTGGGCGGCCACGTTGCCGTACCGGGTCGGCGTCCCGAAGATCACCGCGTCGGCCCAGCGGATGTCCTCCGGGGTCGCCTCGGGTACGTCGGCGGTCGCGTCCAGATGCGCCCGCCAGGCCGGGTTCGAATCGATCGCGGCGTCCGGCGCCAGTTCACGCACCCGGCGGATCCGGACCCGCGCACCGGCGGCCTCCGCCCCCTCTGCCACGGATTCGGCCAGGGTGTGCACGTTGCCGGTGGAGCTGTAGTAGATGACCGCGACCTTGGGCTGTGTCACGTGGAATCCTCCTCGTTCACGAATCGGACTGGCTGCCCTTGTGCTCTTCCCCGGCCAACGTGTGCCCGGACGCCGCGCATTCCCGGCGACGCCGATCGCCCCCATCCGCGTGAGATCGCTCTCCGCGGCCCGGGAACCGGACCGGTCACCGCACGGAGTGGGGCGCGCCCCACCACCGATTCTGGTGCGGACGCCAGTGTCCGGCGGGACGAACGCCGCCAGGCTGACAGCCATGACCTCTCTCGCGAGTACGCTCGCGCACCGGGCCGCCCGCCTGCACCGCCCACTTCTGATCGTCACCGCCGCACTGCTGGTGATCGGTGTGGTGGGCCTGGGCGGACTGCTGCTGGACGACCGGGAACTACTCGGCCTGCCGATCTGGGCGAAAACGGTGAAGTTCGGCTTCTCCTTCGGTCTCTACGCGGCCACGCTGGCGTGGATGATCGGGCTGCTCACCAGGGCCCGCCGCTGGGGGTGGTGGCTGGGCAGTGTGGTCGCCGCCGGGCTGGCCTGCGACATCGTGCTGATGGTGGTGCAGATGATCATCCGCGGCAGACGGCTGCACTTCAACCACGCCGACGAGACCGACCGGATGATCCACAACCTGCTGGCCACCGGTACCTACGCGGCGTTCGTCGCCACCGCGATCGTCGCGCTCCTGCTGTCGTTCCAGCGCCTGCCCGACGTCTCGCAGGCCGCGGCCGTGCGCGCGGGTCTGCTCGTGACGCTGGCCGGCCTGGGGATGGGCACGCTCATGTTCAGCCCTACCCCCGAGCAGCAGGCCGCGCTCGACACCGGAACACGCCCCGGGGTGGTGGGATCACACGGCGTCGGCGTACCGGACGACGGCGCCGGGCTGCCGATCCTCGGCTGGAGCACCGAGGGCGGCGACCTGCGGGTCGCGCACTTCGCCGGGCTGCACGCGCTCCAGTTGCTGCCGCTGCTGGCCGTCGCGCTGCTCCTGCTGTCCCGGCGGTACGCGGGGCTGCGTTCGCCCTACGTCCGGCGCGACCTCGTCCGGGTGGCCGCGTCCGCCCAGCTCGCCCTCGTGGCCCTGCTGACCTGGCAGGCCCTGCGCGGCCAGTCGGTGATCCACCCGGACCTGTGGACCCTGCTGACGGCGGGCGCGATCGCCGGCTCGGCCGCGACCGGATGCGTTCTCGCGCTGCGCCGCCGCCGGGCGGCGACCGAGCCGGAGCCGGTGACCGTCACCACGTCCGGGAATATTTAGTACGTCTATGCAAGTTCTTCTCCTCGGCACCGACGAGCGGCAGGAGAACGATGAGCACGGGCACCGCGACAGTCCCGGACCGGGTATCCGAGACCACCACCCCGGCGCCCCGCAGGCTCAGGTACGCGCTGATCCTCGGCGGGCTCTCCGCGTTCGGCCCGCTCTCGATCGACATGTACCTGCCCGCGTTCCCCGGGATGACCGGCGACCTCGGCACCGCCGAGTCCACGCTGCAGCTCACCCTCACCGCGTTCGTCATGGGCCTCGCCGTGGGCCAGCTCGTCATCGGGCCGCTGTCCGACGCGCTCGGCAGGCGCAGGCCGCTGATCGCCGGAATCGCCGTCTACGCGGTCGCCTCGGTGCTCTGCGCGCTCGCGCCGTCCGCGGAACTGCTCATCGCCGCCAGGGTGCTCCAGGCACTCGGCGCCGCGGCCGGGATCGTGGTGGCCCGCGCGACGGTGCGGGACCTGTTCTCCGGCACGGCGATGACGAAGTTCTTCTCGATGCTGATGCTGGTCAACGGCCTCGCCCCGATCCTCGCACCGGTGATCGGCGGCCAGGTCCTGCAGTGGACCTCGTGGCGGGGCGTGTTCGTCGTGCTCACCGTGTTCGGCGTGCTGTTGCTGGCCGTCGTCGCGATCGCCATGCCGGAACCGCTGCCGCCGCACCGGCGCAGGCCCGCCCGGATCCGCACCATCGCGGCCACCTATCGGGGCCTGCTCGGCGACCGCGCGTTCGTCGGCTACGCGCTCACCTCCGGGCTGACCTTCGCCGGGGTGTTCGCCTACATCTCCGGTTCGTCGTTCGTGCTCCAGGAGGTCTACGCACTGAGCCCGCAGCAGTACAGCCTGGCGTTCGGGCTGAACGGCATCGGCATCGTGATCGCCGGGCAGATCAACGGCCGCATCGTCGGGCGCTTCCCGGAACGGGTGCTGCTGCGGGCCGGACTGCTCGGCTCCACGACGGGCGCGGTGGCGATGGTGGTGGCGGCGGCGACCGCGGCACCGTTGCCTTACCTGATGGTGCCGCTGTTCCTGGTCGTCTCCGGGATCGGGCTGATCATGCCGAACACGATGTCGCTGGCCCTGGCCGATCACCCGCACACGGCAGGCGCCGCCTCCGCGCTGCTCGGGGTCGTGCAGTTCGTCGTCGCGGGCCTGGCCTCGCCGTTGGTCGGCCTGTTCGGCGAGGGCTCGGCGGTTCCGATGGCCTCGATCATGGCCGGGTTCGGCCTGCTGGCCCTGCTGACGTTCAGCACGCTCACCCGCGCCGGGATCGCGGCCCCGCCCGCGGTGCGGGAAGCGGCCTGACCGGGGGCGGCTACTTGCAGGCCCCGCAGCAGCCGCAACCGGGTCCGGAACACGAGGAACATCCGCAACAAGACATGCACAGCACGCTATACGTCACGGACGGGCCTGCTGCACCGCTGCGCGAGTGATCCGGCGGTGACGGTGGGTGTCAGCCGAGGCTGCCGAGATCGCCACGGACGAGCTCGTCCTCGGTCACCCGCACGTCCTCCTCCACCAGTCGCTGCAGCGCGTCGCCGTCGTCCCACAGGTTGACGTTCAACGCGGCGCGCACCGTGCCCGCGCGGGTCCAGAAGGCGATGAACTCACGGCCGGTCAGGTCGCCGCGGACGACGAGCCGGTCCGTGCCCGGATCCGCGAGACCGCGGTACTCGCAGCCGATCCCGCCCGTCTCGGGGTCGTACTGGTCGGAGAAGAAGTACGGCGCAGCGGTGTAGGGATCGTGCGCGCCGAGCAGGTTCCCGGCCACGTGCTCGCCCTGCCCCTGGGCGTTCGCCCAGTGCTCCACGCGCACCCGCCTGCCGTAACGGGGGTGATAGTGCGCGGCCACGTCTCCGGCCGCGTACACGTCCGGGGCGGCGGTACGCAGGCCCGCGTCGGTGCACAGCCCACCGTCGTCGGCGATCTCCAGCCCGGCCAGGTGCCCGAGATCGGCCCTGGGCGCCGCGCCGACGGCGACCACCACGACGTCGGCAGGCAGCTCCGTGCCGTCGTCGAGCCGCACCCCGGTCACCGCGTCGGGCGTCCCGGTGAACTCCACGACACCGGTCCCGAGCCGCCAGCTCACGCCCTTCTCCGCATGCAGGTCGCGGAACACCCCGGCCACCCGCTCGCCGAGAACGTCGCGCAACGGCAGGGAGACGTTGTCCACGACCGTCACCTCGGCCCCGTGCCCGCGGGCGGCGGCCGCGGCCTCGGTGCCGATCCAGCCCGCCCCGGCGATCACCACCCGCCCGGCTCCGCGCAGCGCCGCCCGCAGGGACAGCGAATCGTCCACGGTGCGCAGCGTGCGCAGTCCCGGCAGGTCACCGCCGGGCACCGGAAGCGACCTCGGCCGGGAGCCGGTGGCGAGCAGTAGCCGGTCGTAGCCGTGCCGCTCGCCCGTCCCGTCGTGCACCACGCGGGCGCCGAGTTCGATCCGTGTGACCGGGACGCCGAGGCGCAGGTCGATGTCGTGCCGCGCGTAGAAGCCGGCCTCGTGCACCCGATCGGGTTCGTCGGCCTCCCCCGTGAGCACGCCCTTCGACAGGGCGGGCAGCTCGTACGGGTCGTGGCCCTCCTCGCCGAGGACGACCACCTCCCCGGTGTAGCCGCGCTCGCGCAGCGCCCCCGCCGCGGTGGCTCCCGCCAGTCCGCTTCCGACGATCACGACGCGCTGCGGTTCCGGCATGCCCGGCTCCTCTTCGACGAGTAGATGGCGAGTGGACGGCGCGTGGACGGCCCCGCACCGGCGACGCTACGCCCGTCACCGGGTGGCGGGCAGCGCGAGAAAGTCCGGAATCTTTTCGCCGATCCGCGTCACGAGGTCCACGCCGCAGCGTCACCACCCCGGCACGCAATGAGATCGACGGGCATCGACGATGAAGGGCGGGGGCCGTGTCGGAACTGGCGGAACGCAACGAATGGGCGATCAACTGCAGGGATCTGTCCGGCAGACGGCGCCAGCTCACGGTGTACGCCAGCCGGGACCGGGTGGTTCTGGTGCCGCCACCCGGTGAAGCGGCCGTGCTCGAGCCCCTCGAGGTCGGCAGGCTCCGTGCCGCGTTGCGCGACGCGGTGGTCCTGGTCGGGCAGACCCCGGCGCAGGAGCTCCTCGCCCGCTACGAGGCGGCGGCCAGGGTCCCGCGGCACCGCTCGGACGACCACTGACCGCGATGCTCCCACCACGGCCCGCCGCCGGTCGCTAGGCTCGTCCGCGGGAGGCGACATGAGCGATGAGCAGGATTCCGCGCAGCAGACCTGGACCGCGGTGGACAGGTACTTCACCGACTGGCTGATCGGCAACGACCCGGAGCTGGACGCCGCGATGGAGGCGAGTGACGCGGCAGGGCTGCCGCCGATCGCCGTCACCCCCAGCCAGGGCAAGCTGCTGCACCTGCTCGCCCGTTCCTGTCACGCGCGGCGGATCCTGGAGATCGGCACCCTCGGCGGGTACAGCACGATCTGGCTGGCCAGGGCGCTGCCCTCGGACGGTCGCCTGGTGACGCTCGAGTCGGAGCCGGCGCACGCCAGGGTGGCCCGCGCCAACCTGGAGCGGGCGGGCGTGGCACACCTGGTGGACGTGCGGGTGGGCAAGGCGCTGGAGACGCTGCCCACGCTGGCCGGTGAGGGGCCGTTCGACCTGATCTTCATCGACGCCGACAAGGTCGGCAACGCGGACTACTTCTCCTGGGGTGTACAGCTTTCCCGGCCCGGCAGCATGATCGTCGTGGACAACGTGGTGCGTGGTGGCGCCGTCGTCAACGCGAACAGCAACGACCCGTCCGTGCAGGGCGTGCGCAGGCTGCACGAGGTGATCGCCGCCGACCACCGGGTCAGCGCGACCAGCCTGCAGACCGTCGGCGAAAAGGGCTACGACGGGCTGACCCTCGCGCTGGTCACCGGCTGACCCGCACCGCGATACGCCGACGTGTCGCGGTGCGGCGGGCGCGGTGCGGCGGAGTGCGGTGCCGAGGATCGGGGTGCGGGGTCAGCACTCGATGACGTTGACGGCGAGCCCGCCGCGCGAGGTCTCCTTGTACTTGACCTTCATGTCCGCCCCGGTCTCGCGCATCGTCTTGATCGCCTTGTCGAGGGTGACGATGTGGCTGCCGTCGCCGCGCATCGCCATCCGAGCGGCGTGGATCGCCTTCGACGCGCCGACGGCGTTGCGCTCGATGCACGGGATCTGCACCAGACCGCCGACCGGGTCGCAGGTCAGCCCCAGGTGGTGCTCGACGCCGATCTCGGCGGCGTTCTCCACCTGCGCGGGCGATCCGCCCAGCACCTCGGTGAGTCCCGCGGCGGCCATCGCGCACGCCGAGCCGACCTCGCCCTGACAGCCCACCTCCGCGCCGGAGATGGAGCCGGTCTCCTTCAGGATCACGCCGAGCGCCCCCGCGGTGAGCATGAAGGTGATCACGCCGTCGTCGTCGGCGTCGCGAATGAAGCGCTGGTAGTAGTGCAGCACGGCCGGGATGATCCCGGCGGCGCCGTTGGTGGGGGCGGTGACCACCCGCCCGCCGGAGGCGTTCTCCTCGTTGACGGCCAGCGCGTAGAGGCTCACCCAGTCCATCGCGTACAGCGCATCACCCGCACCGTCCTCGTCGAGAAGCTTGTGGTGCAGGGACTTCGCCCGCCTCGGCACCTTCAGTCCGCCCGGCAGCACCCCGCCGTTCGCGCAGCCGTTGTGCACGCACTCGACCATCACCTGCCAGATCTCCAGCAGGCCCGCGCGCACCTCCTCCTCGCTGCGCCAGGAGAGTTCGTTGCTCAGCATGATCCGGCTGACCGGCAGGCCGGTGGCCGCACAGTGCGCCAGCAGTTCGGCGCCGGTGCGGAACGGGTACGGCACCGGTGTCGCGTCCTCGACGATCGGGGCCGCCGCCCGGTCGGCCGAGTCGACCTCCTCGGCGTAGGACTCGTCGCGGACGAAGCCGCCGCCGACCGAGTAGTACGTACGTTCCCGCAGCAGCGTGCCCTCGGCGTCGAAGGCGCGGAAGGTCATGCCGTTCGGGTGGGCGGGCAGCGACCGTCGCCGGTGCATCACCAGGTCGCCGTCCTCGGCGAACCGGATCTCGTGCTGTCCCAGCAGGTTCAGTCGCTTCTCGGCGCGCATCCGCTCGACCCGCCCGGCCACGGACGCGGTGTCCACCGACTCCGGCCGTTCACCGGAGAGCCCGAGCAGCACGGCCTTGTCGCTGCCGTGGCCGAATCCGGTCGCGCCGAGCGAACCGAACAGCTCCGCCTTCACCCGCGCGGTGTTCGGGAGCAGGTCCTCGGCGGCGAGGCCCTCAGCGAAGGTGTGCGCGGCCCGCATCGGCCCGACGGTGTGTGAACTCGACGGGCCGATGCCGATCGAGAAGAGGTCGAAAACGCTGATCGCCATTGATCATTCCCTAGCGTTGGAGCCGGGTGAGGAGGCTGCTGGCCTCCTGCGCGGCCGGGGCGTGGTTGTCCAGATGCCGCAACTGCTCCGGCAACGACTCCCCACGATGCTTCTTCGTCTGCGCGTACAACCGAC
>NZ_NKYE01000013.1 GCF_002262875.1 Amycolatopsis antarctica
GACCCCGCACCCGCTTCCCCGCGTCGTAACCGATTGCCTCGCCACCCTCGCAACTCCTCACCGACTGGGAATCCAGCACCGCAGCCGAGGGCTGCGGGTCACGCCCGTCCACCGCCCGAACCCGATCACGCAAGGTGTCGTGCACCCGCCGCCACGAACCATCCAACGTCCACTCACGAAACCACCGGTACGCCACACTCCACGGAACCAAATCACGCGGCACCATCCGCCACGCACACCCACTGACCAGCACATACAAAATGGTGTCCACCACCAGCCGCCGATCATGCACCCTCGGTCGACCACCCAATCGCCGATGCACCACCGGCAACAACGGCTCGATCACCAACCACTGCACATCAGTCAACGACGAGGCATACACAGGCACACAGCTACACCGACACACCCACAAAGATGACCACAAACCACCCAACAAAGATCAACTACCACACCCGCACCCACCAACAGAGCCGGGTTTCACCACACCCTCTGAGGCGCGGACGGCAGCGTGGTGGTCGCTTTCGGTTTTTTCGTTTAAGCTGATGAGGCTTCGACGGAAAGGGGACACACCATGACCACCACGCTGCGGCACACTGTGCTGCCGCCCAGCGAAGTGGGTGACAACGCCCAGGTCGCGGCTCTGGCAGACCTGCTCGCGTCCACCGGGCAGACCGGCCACGCCAAACTGATCGGTCCGGATGGTGCGGAGGTCGAGCTGCCCGCGGAGCTTTACCGGCTGATCCGGGAGGTGGCCGAGGCGCTCGCGCAGGGCAAGGGCGTCACCGTCGCTCCGCACGACGCGCTGCTGACCACCCAGGAAGCGGCGGATCTACTGGGCATCTCCCGTCCTACGCTGGTCCGGCTGCTGACCGATGACGAGATTCCGTACGAACTACGTGGTCGGCACCGTCGTGTACGGCTGGCTGACGTGGTCGACTATCTGGACCGGATGCGGGCCGACCGGCGTCGTGCGCTGAACGAGATGACCCGGCTCGCGCACCAGGACGGGTCCGACGAGATAGTGATCGAAGACCTCCAGACTCGATAGCCCGTGGCGTTTCCCGTATTGCTCGATGCCTGTGTGCTCGTGCCGATCTCGCTGGCCGATCTGCTGCTGCGACTGGCTGAGGCCGGTACGTATCGTCCGTTGTGGTCGGCGGAGGTGCTGGACGAGGTCGAACGCAATCTGCCCAAGCTCCGTGTCGACGCCGCACGTGCGCGGCACCGGGTGTCGGTCATGGCTGCCGTGTTCCCCGATGCCGAGGTGACTGGTCACGAGGACCTGATCGGCACGATGACCAACGACCCCAAGGATCGGCACGTGCTCGCCGCCGCCGTCCGGGGTGATGCCGCGATCATCGTGACGACGAATCTGCGGGACTTCCCGGCGGCCGCGTTGTCGCCCTACGACATCGACGCCGTTTCCCCGGACGGTTTCCTGCTCGATCAACTCGACCTGTACCCCGATACCACCCTGCGATGCATGGGCGATCTGGTGGCCGCGAAACAGAACCCGGCGGAGACCGTCGAGGACTGGCTCGCCCGGTTCGAACGAACCGCGCCGCGATTCGTCCATGAGGTCCGGCAACTTCGGCACGGTCACGATTTCCCGGTACCGGAACAGAAGTCCGGTTAGTTCTCCTGCCAGGCGGACTCAGCGCAGCAGGCAGAAGGCGGTGACGGCGGCGACCACCAGGACGGTGGGCAGGCCCAGTGGCAGTGAGGTCACCGCGACCAGTCCGGCCACCCCGGCGTCCGGCCCGCGCACCGCCTGCTTGACCAGCCGCCCGGGGACCGCGCCGAAACCGGTCTGCACGGCGTACATGTCGTGGTATGTGATCGGCGGGCGGGTGACCGTGCGCAGCACTGCCGCCGTCACCAGCGGGACCACCGCCACGCCGACGACGGGCAGCGAGGCACCGAGCAGCAGCGACACGGCCAGCACGATCGCCAGCCAGACACCCGCGAGCGCGGCGTACACCGCACCGTGCCAGAGCCGCAGTTCCAGATCCGACCAGCCGAGCCAGCGGCGCAGCCCCGGCGAGCGCCACACCTCGCCGAGCCCCGCCGCGCACGGTGCCAGCGCCAGGTAACCGCCGCAGGCGAGCAGCACCACGGCCGGGAGGGCGGGCAGCGCGGCGTGCACGAGCGCGACCGCGACGGCCAGTAGCGCCCCGGTCGCCAGGTACCGGCTCCGGCCGCGCACGCCGAGCCAGGCGAACCGGGCGCGCGTTGGGGAGCCGATCGGGACGACGCCGACCGCCCCGGACTCGGGCAGCATCATCAGCGGATCGAAGGCCATCGCCACGGTCCGCACGACCCGCTGCCGCCAGCCGCCGACGAGGCCCTCCCGGCGGGCCAGCCGGGCGACCACCGGACGCCACGGCGAACCCGATCGCACCAGCAGCGCCAGCCCGTAGCCACCGAGCAGCGCGCCGGCCGCGAGGAAGACGCCGGACGGTGGCGCGATCAGTCCCGACAGCACCGCGAACGCGGCCAGCACGAACGGTCCCGCCGTGTCGAGCGGTGTCCGGGGCAGGCGCGCGGTGGCGAGCATCAGCGTCGCGCAGCCGGCCAGCAACACCCCGCCGCTCACCCACAGCTCGGCCGGTGCGCGATACACGGCGGCCACCAGCGCGCCCAGGTAGCCGACCCCGGCGACCCAGCCCGTCCACAGCGACCAGAGCCGCCCGCCGATCACCCGCACCCGGTCGGCACCGCCGAAGTCGAACCAGGTCAGCTCGGCGGGATCGGCCCAGACGTAGGCGCGGCGCAGCAGCGAACGCCAGGCCAGCGCGCAACCCAGCAGCAGCACCGGGACGACCAGCCTCGGGTCGCCCGGCGCGTCACCGAGCAGCGCGGAACGCCAGGCGTCCAGCCGGAAGAAGGCGGAGATCAGCAGGCCGCCGGTGAACAGGGCGACGAAGGTGGCCGAGTCGCCGGAGAAGATCCCGAGGAAGCGCGGCCTGCCGGGCAGCCGGACCGTGCGTACCGGCGCGTCCACCACGCTCACGCGCCCTGCTCCTCGTGCTCGGGAAGTTCGGCGTCCTCGGGCAGTTCGGCGAGTTCCAGCACGGCGTCGGCGACGTCGAGCAGCGGCGGATGGTGCGTGGCCAGTACGACGGCGGCCCCGGCGCCGGTGGCCCGCGCGACGACGGAGGTGATCCACTCCTTGCCCGCGACGTCCAGTGCGCGTTCGGGCTCGTCCAGCAGCAGCACGTCGAAGGGCCGCGAGGTGGCCCCGACCAGCAGCAGTCTGCGTCGTTGCCCCGCGGACAGCCCTCCGGCGGAGACCTCGGACCGCGCCCCGAGGCCCGCGTCGTCGAGCACCGCGTCGATGTCCGGTATCCGGTGGCCGAACGAGGCGGCCAGCAGTTCGACGTGCTGGGCGGGGGTGAACTGGGCGAAGAAGTCGGAGTCGTCGAGCAGGGCCGAGACCGTGCGCCGGAAGTCGCGGTCCCGTTCGTCCGGCTGCCTGCCGCCGACGGTCACCATTCCCTCGGCGGGCTCCTGCATCCCGTACAGGCAGCGCAGGATCGTCGACTTCCCGGTGCCGTTCGGCCCGGTGACGACCAGGCACGATCCCGGCGGAACCTCCAGGTCGAGTTCGCGGAACAGCCAGTGCCGCCCGGCACGCACGCCGAGCCCCCTCGCGGTGATCACCGCGCCGAGGGTACCGAGAAACGGCGGCCGGGGTCGTCCGGTGCGCGGCGGTCAGCCCCGCGTGGTGGCCAGTAGTGCGGTGAAAGCCTTGCGGGAGAAGACGAGCGCGCCGCCGTCGCGGTCCTTGGTGTCGCGGATGCCGACCACCGGTTCGGCGCCGAAGCCGACCTCGACGCAGTTGCTGCTGTTGCCGCTGTAGCTGGACTTCCGCCAGGCGAAGGGGAACGGGTCGGCGGTCGTCACGGTGGGGCCTCCGGGGGTCGCGGCGAGCTGGCGCTGTCAGGTTAGAACGCCGGCACGCCGCGCGGAGACCTTCGGCGGGCAGGACCACCCGCCTGCCGTACGCGGGCAGGGTCAGCGGGCGGTGTGCAGCAGCGCGGTGAAAGCCTTGCGGGAGAAGACGAGTGCGCCGCCGTCGCGGTCCTTGGTGTCGCGGATACCGACCACCGGCTCGGCGGCGAAGCCGACCTCCACGCAGTTGGTCTCGTTGCCGCTGTGGCTGGACTTGCGCCAGGCGAAGCCGATCTCCACGCATTGCGACTGGTTGCCGCTGTAGCTGGACTTCCGCCAGGCGAACGGGAGCGGGTCGGCGGTCGTCACGGTGGGGCCTCCGGCTATCTCGTCTCGGTGATCACCTGCTTGACCAGCGCCACGGACTCGTCCTCGTCCAGGACCTCGCCGCGCACGCTGTCGAGCAGCAGCGTATACCCGCGTACCTCGGTCTTCTCGTGCACGTAGTCCGCGCCGTAGAGCGATTCCACATAGACGATCTCCCGGCCGCTGGGCAGGCCGAGCAGATCGAACTTGCCGAAGGTTGTCGCCCGAATGCCGTGCCGCGTCGGCAGAATCTGCCAGGTGATGCTGGGCAACTCGGCCAGTTCCAGCAGGTGTTCGAGCTGGCCGCGCATCACTCGTTCGTCCCCGGCGATCCGGCGCAGCACCGATTCCTCGATCACCGCGTGCACCTTCAACGGCTCGACCTCCCGCAGTCGCCGCTGCCGTTCCATCCGCAGTTCCACCACCAGGTCCTGTTGATCCAGCGGCACCCGGTGGCTCACCCCGGTCACCGCCATCGCATAGGACTCGGTCTGGAACAGCGCCGACATCAGCAACGGCTCGTAGGTCAGCACTCGTTCCGCCATGCCCTCCAGACCAATGAAGGTGGCGAAACTGTCCGAGACGACCTTGTTCCACGGTTCCCACCAGGGCGGACCGTCCTCGTACTCGGCCAGCGCGGCCACCCGCGCGAGCTCCGAGTCGGGTGCGCCGTAGAAGCCGAGCAGGTCGGTGACCTCGCCGGGCTTCTGGCCGTACCGGCCGGTCTCCATGTGGATGATCTTGCTGTGGTTGCTGCCGATCACCTCGGCCGCGGCCTTGGCCGTCTTGTGCGCGCGATTGCGGTAGTGCCGTAACTCCACGCCCACCAGCCAGCGCGCCGCCGCCGGATCATTGCGCACCATGCGCCCACCTCCCAGGCGAAACAGCCTGCCGTATCGACTGCCCGCACACCATCACACTTTCGGTGTATTCATACATCTAACATGTTAGGCGTAGCGTGCTGCTCATGAAGTCGGGGAGTTTTGCCAACGCCACACGAGCACGTACGACGGACCTGGCCGCGCAGGCGCGACCACGACCGTTCCTGCTCTACGAGTTCGACGAGGAGGAGTTGCCCGCCAAGGTGCACGCCTGGGGAATCGAATACCGCGACGAGCGGGGCACCACCCGCGCCTTCGCCTGCGCCACCAGCGGCACCACCAGCGGCCACTTCACCTCGGCCGAGGACGCGCTGTTCGTCTTCGGCTTCGGGCACGATCTCGACCTCGCCTACCTCGACCAGCTCACCGGCTGACCGCGCCGCGAGCGTCAGCGCAACAGCTCGATCACCGGGGCGAAGGCGGCCATGCTGTCCTCCAGCACGGTGACGTAGCTGAAACCGAACCGCTCCCGATTCGCCCGCACCTGCCCGGCGATCTGCTCGGGCGTGCCGATCAACAGCGTCGGCAGGTCGAGTACCTGCTTGGCGGTCAGGTCACCGAGCTGGGCCGCCAGCCCCGCGGCCTCGGCCGTCCGGTCGGCGGTCGGCACCACCCGCTGCACCAGCACGTTCAGCTCCGCGTCCCGCCCGGCGAGGGCTGTACGGGCGAAATCCACCCGCTCGGCCACCGAACCGGCGTCGGCGAGGCGCAGCGGCGCGCCGTCCGGGCCGGGTGCGACGCCGGTGAAGCCGACGACGTCCGCGGTACGGGCGGCCAGGCGCAGCATCCGGTCGCCGCGTCCGCCGAGCAGCAGCGGCGGACCCTCCGGCCGGACCGGACGCGGCTGGTGCGACTCGTCGGCGAAAAGCTCGCGCAGCCGGGCGACCGTGCGTTCGAGGTGATCGACCCGCTCACCCGCGCCCGGCCACGGGATGCCCGCCGTCTCGAACTCCTCCCGTACGTAGCCCGCGCCGAGCCCGATCTCCGTCCGCCCGCCGGTGAACTGGTCGGTCCCGGTGATCTCGCGGGCGAGCAGCGTCGGGTTGTAGAAGGCCGCGTTCAGCACGAAGGTGCCCACCCGGACGTGCTCGGTGGCCTCCGCGGCGAGCACCATCGCCGGAAACGGAGGCGGCATGCCGAGATGATCCGCGACGGTGACAACGTCATAGCCCATCGACTCCGCGAGCCGGCACTTGGCGACCCACTCGTCCCGCGCCGCGGACGCGACCATGTTGACACCGAAGCGAAACGCCCGTTCCGTCATGCGGGCACGCTACCGCCGGGAACGTGTCAGGGGTGCAGGAGTTCGATCACCGGGCGAACTCGTCCAGCGAGGACTCCAGCACGGTGATGTAGCTGAAGCTAGATCCAGGTCGTCCCGCTCCTGTCAGGTCGCGGGATCTCAGGTGAATCCGCGGCGACAAGGCGCTCCTCGAAACTCTGCCAAACGATATCCGCCCAGAATTCTGGGGGACCGTTCTGTTCCGTGGAATACTTCCGCATCGGCGGCTCCTCGGTGTTCTTTGCCGGAAATCGGAAGCCGAACTTGTAGTTCGGATACAAGTCGGGCAGCTCGAACAGTATGCAGACAGTACTCTCGTGCAGGTCTTCTCGGCGGTCCAGAACTATGTCTGATACCAGCACCCTCGGGCTGGCGTCGTAAAAAGTTCGGTCAACCTCTCCATGTTGATTTCTGAGTCGGACCACCACTCTGTTCAGGTATTCGATCGGCATTATTCCGGCCCATTCCGGATAAGTCACAGTGAGGTGTTCCTAATCATATCGCGGAATAACTTCGGCAAGCTCAGAGGTGGGGCCCCGAGTGGATAGGCGTTGATAACCCCCATCTGTGCATCGTCGTCAAGCCAGCGTAGATCCAGGATTACGTGATATTTCTGGCCTCCGCCGTAGTAGTCCTCTACGGTGAAGCTCTCTCCGCTCTGATTCACGACCTTGCCATAGTTGAGAACTGATGAAATCATGGATGAGTCATCATGAATTTTGTATGCCCCAGGTGGAGCGTTTTTGGCACTTGTTTAAGCGAGCGCGGAACCCGAATTAGCAAGAATCATTGATATTGCAAAAAACATCAATACAGGCGCAAGTAGAATTCGACGCACGATTCCCCCTTGGTAACCTTGCAAGCATCGTCAATCGTGATTGTGGACCGTGGTTTCGCCGCCTGTCCAGCCCCCTGTCGGGGGACGCTTATTTCCTGGGTTGCCACGATGCCGGTCGAACTGCAACCCTATTGCCAGACATGTTCTGCTGAATCTCCGTGCGGACGAGCACCGTGGCACGCGAACGCCGTCCACGTGGCGGCCGGTAATTCGGCGTGACCACGCGGTCCGCCGGAAACGCATCAGGGGTGCAGGAGTTCGATCACCGGAGCGAACTCGTCCAGCGAGGACTCCAGCACGGTGATGTAGCTGAAGCCGTACTGCTCCCGTGCGGCCCGCAACTGCTCGGCCTGCTGCGCGGGCGTGCCGAACAGCACCGTCGGAACCTCCAGCAGGGCGTCCGCGTCCAGCGGAACGCGCTCGTCGGCCGCCAGTTCCTCCGCCGCCGCCCGCCGGTCGCCGGTGTTGCGCACCCGCTGCACGATCACGTTCAGCTCCACCTCGGCGGCGCGGTCACCGAGCAGGCCGTTGACGTATTCGACCCGTTCGGCGAGCTCGGCGGCGTCCGCCAGCCGGATCGGCGGGGCGTTGTCCGTGCCCGCGCCGACCCCGCTGAAGGCCACCACGGACGCCTCGCGCGCGGCCAGGCGCAGCATCCGGTTGCCGCGTCCGCCGAGCAGCAGCGGCGGCCCGCCGCGCTGCGCGGGAGCGGGGGCGTACTCCGGGTCGGCATACGAGCCGCGCAGTTCGGCGACGGTCCGTTCCAGGTGATCGACGCGCTTTCCCGGACTGTCGAAGGGAATGCCGGCCTTCTCGAACTCCCACTGCTGGTAGCCGGCACCGAGACCGAGTTCGAGGCGTCCGCCGGTGAACTGGTCGGCGCCGGCGACCTCACGGGCCAGCACCGCCGGGTTGTAGAACGGCGTGTTCAGCACGTACGTGCCCACCCGGACGTGCTCGGTGGCCTCGGCGGCGAGCACCAGCGCGGGGAAGACCGGCGGCAGGCCGAGGTGGTCGGCGACGCTCACGACGTCGTAGCCGAGCGCCTCGGCCCGGCGGCACTTGGCTACCCAGCCCGTCCGGTCCTCCGGCGCCAGCATGGTGACGCCGAAGCGAAACGGTCGTTCCCGTCGATGTGACACCTGATCACTATAAGCATTTGGCTACCGGCCAAGAACAACTCGTCCGGGTTAGACGGGGGCGATATGTCCTGAATCGCCACAACCGAGCGTAAGCGGACGCCGGTGGTCCGGAACGTAGTCCGGCCCGGCTCCGGCGAAGAACGCGGAACCGGGCCGGACGTAGGCGCGGGTGAACTCAGCCGAGACGCGAGCGCAGGGTCTCCAGCTCGGCCCGCAGCGGGGCCGGGACGTCGCCGATCTTGTCGAACCACTCGTCGATCAGCGGGATCTCCTGGCGCCACTCGGCGGCGTCGACGGCAAGCGAGGCGTCGATGTCCTCCGCGGGCTCCGACAGCCCCTCGATGTCGAGGTCCGCGGCCGAGGGCACCATGCCGATCGGCGTCTCCTGAGCACCGGCGGTGCCCTCGATGCGCTCCACGACCCACTTCAGCACGCGGGCGTTCTCACCGAATCCGGGCCACAGGAAGCGCTTGTCGTCGCCACGGCGGAACCAGTTGACGTAGAACACCTTGGGCAGCTTCGCGGCGTCGGCGTTCGCACCGATGTTCAGCCAGTGCTGGAAGTAGTCCGCGGCGTTGTAGCCGAGGAACGGCAGCATCGCCATCGGGTCGCGGCGGACCTCGCCGACCTTGCCCGCGGCGGCGGCGGTCTTCTCCGAGGACATGGTCGCGCCCATGAACACGCCGTGCGCCCAGTCGCGCGCCTCGTTCACCAGCGGCACCGTCGTCGCGCGACGGCCACCGAACAGGATCGCCGAGATCGGCACGCCCTTCGGGTCGTCCCACTCCGGGGCCAGCGAGGGGCACTGCGCGATCGGCGTGCAGAACCGGGAGTTCGGGTGCGCGGCGGGCTCGTCCGACTCGGGCGTCCAGTCGCGGCCCTTCCAGTCGGTCAGGTGCGCGGGCGTCTCCTTGGACATGCCCTCCCACCACACGTCGCCGTCGTCGGTCAGTGCGACGTTGGTGAAGACCGAGTTGCCCTCGTCGATCGTCTTCATCGCGACCGGGTTCGTCTTGTGGCTGGTGCCGGGGGCGACGCCGAAGAAGCCGAACTCCGGATTGACCGCGTAGAGCCTGCCGTCCTCGCCGAAGCGCATCCACGCGATGTCGTCACCGACGGTCTCGACGCGCCAGCCGGGGATCGTCGGCTGCAGCATGGCGAGGTTGGTCTTGCCGCAGGCGCTGGGGAACGCCGCGGCGACGTAGTACGACTTCTCCTCCGGCGAGATCAGCTTGAGGATCAGCATGTGCTCGGCCAGCCAGCCCTCGTCGCGCGCCATCACCGAGGCGATGCGCAGCGAGTAGCACTTCTTGCCGAGCAGGGAGTTGCCGCCGTAGCCGGAGCCGTAGCTCCAGATCGTCCGCGACTCCGGGAAGTGGGTGATGTACTTGGTGGTGCTGCACGGCCACGCGACATCGTCCTGGCCTGCGTCCAGCGGCGCGCCCACCGAGTGCAGCGCGGGCACGAACTCGCGCTCGGTGCCGTCGGCGTCGACGAACTTCGCCAGCGCCGGAGTGCCGACGCGGGTCATCACCCGCATCGAGGCGACGACGTAGGCGAAGTCGGTGATCTCCACGCCCAGCTTGGGGTCATCGGCGTCGAGCGGGCCCATGCAGAACGGGATGACGTACATGGTCCGGCCACGCATGCAGCCCCGGTAGAGCTCCGACATCGTGGCGGTCATCTCGTCCGGGTGCATCCAGTTGTTCGTCGGCCCGGCGTCCTCGGGACGCTCGGAACAGATGAACGTGCGCTCCTCGACCCTGGCGACGTCCTCAGGGTCGGAGGCGGCCCAGAAGGAGTTCTTCTTCCCCTTGAGCGGAACGAAGGTGCCCGACTCGACCAGTTCGGCGTTGATCCGCGCAGCTTCCTCGTCGGAGCCGTCGACCCACACCACGCGGTCCGGGGTGGTCAGCTCGGCGACCTCCCGCACCCAGGACAGCACGCGGCTGTGCGTCGTCGGCGGGGTGTCCAGTCCCGGGATGGCTACTGCAGTCATCTCTTCTCCTGACTCAGACAAATCGTGACTCCGATGAACGCCGAGCCCGCAACCGGACACTCGCGAGTGAGCCGAACCCCGTCGTCCGGCAACGCTTGTCCAGGTGCGGGCTCCGTTGCCGGCGACCGAATGGCGTCGCACACCGGCCGAGAAGAACCGGTGTGCGGTTTTTTGGGATTTCCCGAGCGTAACCGTGCGACTCACCGGTAACCGGCCTCGTACCTGTCGCTTCTCTCACAAGAACGATCAGGGAATCGATTCAGTTGGTGCTCGTGTGCGCCGTTCGAGTGGACCAATTCACGCCTCGGTGCCGGGGCTCACGTCCGAAGGCGCCGCGAAGAACGGCCCCGGACGCGACGAAGCCCGGCACGTGGAGTCGTGCCGGGCTTCGGAAAGAGGTTGCGGGTGGTGTCAGTTGGGGCTGATCCACTGACCGGTGGCGGAGTCGATCTTCGCGACGCCCTCGACGCTGCTGCCAGGGGAACCCCAGGCGGAGTCGTCGGCTTCGGAGCCGTTCGAGGCGACGCCGTGCGTGCCGGCGGAACCCGTTTCGGTCCACTCGCCGTCACCGGTGTGCTCCAGCGTGGTGCTGTTGCCCTGCGCGTCGATCACCACGGCGGTGTCGGCCTCGCCGTCACCGTTCACGTCGGTGAAGCCGATCGTGTTGCCGTCCGCGTCCTGGACGACGGCGGTGTCGTTCACGCCGTCGTTGTCGGTGTCGACGGTCGCGGGCCCGACCTGCACCTCGCCCTCCGGCAGGTCCGCGGTCATCGGGGCGGCGGAACCGGTGTCGGTGCTGTCCGGGGTGCTCGTCGGCCCGCCGGTGCCCGGCTCCTCGACCTCGCGCCACTCGCCGGACGCCTCGTCGTACTCGGCCATGGTGACGACGTTGCCCTGCGCGTCGAACTCGGCGACCAGGTCGGCCTCACCGTCACCGTCGCTGTCGGAGAAGGCCAGCATGCCGTCCTCGGTCTCGACGACGCCCGTCTCCTCGACCCCGTCGTCGTCGAGGTCGACGCTGGTCTCCAGGGCGTACTCCTCGCCCTCGATGGTCACCGTCATCTCGTCCGCGGTCGCGGTGGTGTCAGTGGTGTCCGTGCCGCCGCTCTCGTCGACCCACACTGGGATTCCCCCTTGCCTCGCCGGTTGCTCCCGGAGGTGAACTGTTGAAGGTCCGACTCACGGTAGGCCGCTTCGGTTCCACATCACAACCGGGGCGAATTCCACGTCAGCGGTCGCGTACCGCGCGGATCCGGGCGAGGAAGTTCTCCGCCCGATCGCGTCCGTCGGCGACCTCCTTGGCCCGCTTCGTCACCACGGTGAGCTTCTTCGACCGCTCCTGCGCGCCCATCTTGATCGTCTTGTCGACTTCCTTCAGCTCCGACTCGATCGCCTCGATCCGGCGGCCCAGCGCCTCGTCCAGGGCCAGCGAGAGCTGCTGCTCCGCCTCGATGAGCTGCTCGGCGACGAGCTGGTCGAGCGTCGAACGGGCGTCCGCGATCGCCTCGACCAGCCACTGCTTGGTGTGCTGCTTGTCGGCGGCGTGCCTGCGGGTCCGCGCCATCCACCAGCCCGCACCGAGACCGATGACGATCGTCGCGGGCAGCACCACGGGATTGAACAGTGCCGCTCCGGCGAACGGGGCGAGCGCCAGCTTGCCCGCACCGACCCCGCCGGAGACGCCCATGAACACCAGCAGCTTGTCCTCCGCCGTCGGCGGCCGCTTGTCCGGCGGGCGCAGTACGACCGGCGGCCCGCCGGCCCGCGCGAACTGCGCCCGGATCACGTCCAGCTCCTCCGCGGAGAACAGCTCGGAAAGGGCGACGTCGGTGACCTGGTTGAGCCGGTAGGCGAGCTGGGCGGACACCCGCTGCGAGATCGCCTGCAACGTCAGGTCCACCTGCTGCGGCAGTTCGGCGAGCTGTTCCCGTTTCGCGGCGTCGATCTGCTGCCGGAAGTACGCCTGCGCGTCCCGCATCTGCCTGCTGCTCTCGTGGCCGACCTCGACCCGGGTGCGCTGCACCTCGCCGCGCAGCTTGAGCTGCCAGCCCCGGGTGGACGAGCGACGCTCGACGGCGAGCTGGTCGCGCCGCGCGCGCAACGACTCGGCCTCCTCCTCGCCCGCCGAGAGCGCCCGGCGTTCGGCCTGGAGCCGCGCATGCTGCGCGCCGAGCGCACTGGACAGCGCGCGCAGCGTGTTCGCCTCGCCGAGCATCGCCGAGCGGCCGACCACCATCTCCTGCAACGCGCCCTGCAACTCGGCCACGCCGGACTTCTCCCGCAGCATGACGGCCGCCTGCTCACTGGGCGCCTTGCCCGCCATCTCGAACATCCGCGCCGACACCGGGTGGAACACGGCGTCGGCGAAGCGGGGCGCGTGCTCGGCGAGCAGCCGCCGATCGGCCTCCAGCACCTCGCGCCAGCCGCGGAAGGCGTCGGTCTTCGACAGCGCGAACATCACCGTCTCCACCCGGTCGCTCATGTTCCGCAGGAAGTTCAGCTCGCTCGCGGTGAACGGCGAGGAGGCGTCGACGACGAACAGCAGCGCGGTGGCATTGGCGGCGGCCTCCATCGCCAGCTCGCCGTGCATGGCGTCCAGTCCGCCGACGCCCGGCGTGTCCACCACCGACACCCGCTCCAGCAGCGGAACCGGGCCGCCGACCTCGACGTAGCGGGGTGGGATCTGGCCCTCCGGCAACTCGTGCGCGGCCGAGACCCAGCGCACCAGCTCCGGCAACGGGATGCCGACCGGCGCGAGCTGGCCGGGGTAGCAGGCCTGTGCGATCCACTCCTCGGAGTGCGCGAACACCAGGTACGTCGAGGTGGCCACCTGTGCGTCCACAGGGGACAGTCCCGGAGTGGCGAGCAGGGCGTTGACCAGGGAACTCTTGCCACGGTTGGTCTCGCCGACGACCACGACGGACGGCTTCTTCGGCCGGGCGCGGCGCAGGTCGTCGACCCACTTGGCGGCCTGCGGGTCGAGCTCGCGCAGCAGGGTCAGCAGCGCGTCGCGGGCCTGCTGGACCTGGGCGGGCAGGGTCGACTTGCCGACCGAAGCGAGGGGGGAGGCCGTCACGGTCGCCGACGATACCGGCACGGGCACGCGGGAACCGTTCACTCGGCGGAACGAACCGGACATCGCGATCGTCGGACCGGGGACCGATTCCGCCCCGGTGAACGCGCCGCCCCATCCGCGGTGGCGCGCGGGGTGTCACTGTGAGGAACGAACATGCGAAGAGTGTTCAGCGGTGCGCTGGCAGGCGCGCTCGCCCTGACGGCAGCCGTGCTGACCGCGCCCGCGGCAGGCGCGGCTACCAACGGGCCGATCCACTTCGGCCAGGGTTACACGATCAACCCGGACGGAACCGGTCTGACCGGCCCGAACCCGAACCGGTCCCTCTACTCCGACTACCTGGCCTTCTCGCCGGACGGGTCGCGGACGCTCTACCGCGGCCAGAACGACGCGGGCGACGAAACCAAGCTGATGCTGGACAACCCCGCCTTCACCGCGCCGACCGAACTGCTGAACAGCACCGAGGCCGGAAAGTCCTTCCTGAGCAAGGCACGCTGGTCGCCGGACGGTGAGCAGATCGCCTTCCGGGCCGCCGACGAGTCCGGCTCCCGGCAGATCGGCCTGATCGCCCCGGACGGCAGCGGACTGAGCTGGCTCGTGGACGAACCGAGGATCGATGTCGGCAGCGTCTCCTGGCTGCCCGACTCGTCCGGGGTCGTCTACACGGCCACCGAAACCAGCACCGAACCGTCGCGACTGTGCCAGGTCCGGGTCGCCGACAGTGCCAAGAGCTGCGTGCCGCTGCCGGACGAGGGCGCGAACGGCGAGAACTTCTACGACAACGCCGAGGTCTCGCCGGACGGTGAGAGCGTGCTGCTCTCCCTGAACACCCAGCAGGTCGAGGGCCAGAACACCGTCTACGACGTGGTGAAGGTGTCGATCGACGGCACCGGATTCGTGAACCTGTCGCAGAACGAGGCCGACCAGAGCACCAGCTTCGCCTGGTCACCCGACGGATCCACGATCGCGTTCTCCCGGTACCAGGGTCTGTGGACCATCGGTGCCGACGGCACCGGGAAGGTCAGGATCAGCGAGAACAGCGCCGACAACATCGCCTGGCAGCCCGCCGCGGCGTAGTCCCGGAACGCGGGGGCGGTCCGATCGGGCCGCCCCCGTCGTCCTCGCGCAGGTCAGCGCCGGTCGGGTGCCGGTCAGCGCCGGGTGTACACCGTGACGACGGGAGCGCGGAGCAGCTTGTCGTGGTCGGCGAACCCGACGACCTCGGTCTCGGCGACGGTGCCCTCCAGCGCCGGGTCGCCGGTCGGAACCGCCCCGCCCGCCTCGTGCACCGCCGGGTCGAACCGCTCACCGTCCGGACGAAGGGCGCGTACGCCGATGGCCGCGAGCCCCTCCTCGAGACGTTCGACGACGCCGCCGCTGCGGGCGCGATCCAGGGCGTACAGGCACATCTGGATCAGGGCCTGCCGGTCGGCCAGCGCCTGCGGCAGGCTGTCCGGGCCGGCCTCACGGAGCACGTGTGCGGGGTTCACATCGGGCTCCGACGCATCGCCCTGCCCGCCGGTTCCCCCTTCCGCGTCCCGGTTCTCCGTGTTCGCGTCGGCCGCGTCGATGATGCTCGCGAGCGTCGTCGCGGCGATCTGCCCGGTGGGGGCGTCGTCGTGCTCGGCAGGGTCGTGTTCGGCAGGGCCGTCCCCGTCCGCCTTGTCCTTGCGCCACCAAGCGGGCACCGTCTTCATCCCCTCGCCGGATCCCGGAGTTGCTGCCAGATCAGGAAGTACGAGCGGTGCACGACGTGCGCCACGCGGCTCTGCGCCGGGGTCGCGCCGAAGGAGGCGAAGGAACGCCACCAGCCGGCCCGCTCCAGGGAGAACGCCGCCAGGTCGGCCCTGGACGCCCCGGGCAGGCCGAGCTGCGCGGGGATCTCGGCGTTCGACCCGACGCGCAGCACTTCCTCGGAAAGGTCCTCCGGCATGTCCACCGCGCCGGAGGCGACCAGCGTCAACGCTTCGAGCATCCGCAGTTGGTGCGCCTCGGGCTTGGCGAGCAGCACCTCGATCGCGTCGTGCACGCGCTGCCGTTCGGCCGGGTCGCCGGAGGAGTGCGCCAGCGCGGTGACGGAGGCGAGCGCGGCGGCGGCCTTGATGCCGTCCGCGCGCGCGGCGAACACCATGTCCAGCCGGGCCCGCACGCCGGCCAGCCCGGAGGCATCGAGCAGCCTCCTGCGCAGCGAACCGGCGGTGATCTCCGGTTCGGCGCGGATCGCCTCGACCGCGGAGCGCACGCCGAACAGGTCCAGCTTCTCCAGCAGCCGCAACCGGATTCCGGCGGGCACCTCGCAGTCCCACGAGGTGAAGATGTCGGCCGAGATGAGCATGGTGCCCAGGACGTCCTCGTCCAGGTCGGCGAGTGTGCGCAGGGCGTCGGCGTCGGCGGAGGTGAAGCCGCCGGACTCGGCGGACTCGGCGATCAGCCCGATCACCGGCAGCACGTCGGCCACCCTCGGTTTCAGCGTGGCCGCCTGTTTCCCGGCGAGCATCGTCGCGGCCTTCCACACGTCGCCGCCGGAACCCTCGACCGACTCCGGGGCGATCGTGTCGGCCTTGTTCAGCACGGCGATCGCGTTCACCGGCCCGGCTTCCCGGCTGGCGGTGGCCGCGGTGAACGCGGCGAGGGCCTGCTGGTCGTCGGCCCGAATGCCCTGCGTGACGACGTAGAGCACGGCCTCGGCGCCGGCGACGGCGCTGCGCGAGGTGTCGTCGAGGTCGTCGCCGCCCTCGCTTTCGTCGCCGTTGTCACCGCCCGGTTCGCCGCCGTCGGTACCGCTCTCGCGTTTGCCCGCGGCGCCGAGGAGCTGCTCGGTGCGGGAGACGGACGCGGCGTCGAGCGAACCGAGGCCCGGGGTGTCGATCACCGTCATGCCCTGCAGCACGGCGTTGGTCAGGTACGCCTCGATGTGCGAGACCTGCTCGATGTCGACGCCCAGCTCGCCGGGGATCATGCCGTCGGCGGCGAAGGGCAGCACCTGCTTGCGGCCGTCGGTGAAGACCACCTCGACGCGGTCGACGGTGCCGTACTGGAAGCGGGTGACCAGCCGGGTGCACTCGCCGACGTCGGTCGGCGCGACCCGGCGGCCGATCAGGGCGTTCACCAGCGTCGACTTGCCGGACTTGATGCGGCCGGCGACCGCGACCTGCAGGGGGGCGCCGAGCCTGCGCATCACTTCGGCGAATCCGGCCGCGGTCCGTTCGGACACCTGCGGCTGCAACCGCTGGCACAGGTTGGCCACGGACATCGACAGCGGCCCGGCCAGCCGTCCGCGATCAGTCGCTGCCGTCACGCCGCCCCTCCCCGGCCGCCATTGCTACCGGGGGAATGGTGCCATGCCCGTCATCCGGCGGTTCCACCAGAAGGTGCTACCCGCGGCCGATGCGCGAGGTCCGCGCGGGCACCTACTGTTCGTGACGTGCGACGGTTGAGTCTCTGGATGCGAGCGCACCCGGTCTTCGGCGACAGCCTGATCGCCGGGTTGCTGCTGCTGCTCGACCTGCTGCTGTTCGTCACCTCGGCCGGCGAACGGCCACCGCCGCTCTGGTACGTCGCACTGCCGTCGACGCTCGCGGTCACCGTCCCGCTGGCCTTGCGCCGCCGGTATCCGGTGGTCGTGCCGTACCTCCTGCTGCTCGCGTGCACCCTGCACGGCTCGCTGGAGCTCGGCGCCTCCAGCCTCTTCGCCACGGCGATCGCCGTCTACACCGTGCTGGTCTACGCCGGGCGTCGTCAGGGCACGATCTATCTGGCCCTGACGGCCGCGGTGGGGGTCGCGCAGACCCTGCTGTTGTTCCGCGACACGCTGTTGCTCTCGCTGCTGCCGATGGTCGTCGCGCTGGCGTTCTGCTGGGTGCTGGCCGAGTTCGTCGGGGCGCGCCGGGCATACCAGGGCGAGCTGGAGGCGCGGCTGCACCTGCTGGAGACCGAACGCGACCAGGCTGCGCGGATCGCCGTCGCGGAGGAGCGCGGCCGGATCGCCCGCGAGCTGCACGACGTGGTGGCGCACGCGGTGAGCGTCATGGTGGTGCAGGCGGACGGGGCCTCGTACGCGATCCGGCCCAGCCCGGACACCGCGGAGCGTGCCGTGCGGACCATCTCGGAGACCGGCCGGGGCGCGCTGTCCGAACTGCGCAGGCTGCTCGACGTCCTGCGGGACACGACCGAGGAGGAGGACGGGCTGCCCCGGGTCCCGCAGCCGGGGACGGACGCGCTGGTGGAGCTCGCCGAGCGGGTGCGTGCGGCCGGGCTGCCGGTGACGTTGGAGGTCGACCTGGGGGACGGCGAGCCGGAGCTGCCCGCCGGGGTGTCGCTGGGGGTCTACCGGATCGTGCAGGAGTCGCTGACGAACGCGCTCAAGCACGCGGGCAAGGGCGCGCGGGCGACGGTCGCGGTGCACCGGGCACCGGACGCGGTGACGGTCCAGGTCGCCGACGACGGTGCCGGGCGGATGCCCGCGCTGGCCACGTTGCTGCCAGGGCCGGACGCCGCCTCGCCGGGTGGCGCGCAGGCGGGGACGGCGACTGGGGCACGGATGCCGGGCGTGCCGGGCGGCAACGGGCTGATCGGCATGCGGGAACGTGCGAACGTCTTCGGTGGCACGTTGACGGCAGGACCCGCGCCGGGTGGCGGCTGGCAGGTCCGGGCGACGCTGCCACTCCGGACGGCGACATGATCCACGCTTCTCGCTGCCGCCGACGTACTCACCACCGCGGAGGCGGAATGATTACCGCTGACGTGCTCACCACCGCGGAGGCGGAATGATTACCGCTGACGTGCTCACCACCGCGGAGGCGGAATGATTACCGTGATGCTGGTCGATGACCAGGAGTTGATGCGCGTCGGTTTCCGGATGGTGCTGGGCGCGCAGGAGGACGTCGAGATCGTCGGTGAGGCGGCGGACGGTGCGGAGGCGGTGGCGCTGGCGGAACGGTTGCGGCCGGATGTGGTGCTGATGGACGTGCGGATGCCGGTGCTGGACGGGGTCGAGGCGACGAAGCGGATCGTGGACGCGGGCACGGCGCGAGTGCTGGTGATGACGACCTTCGATCTGGATTCCTATGTGTACGCGGCATTGCGGGGTGGCGCGAGTGGGTTTCTGTTGAAGGACACGCCGCCGGCGCATCTGGTGTCGGCCTTGCGTTCGGTGGCGGCGGGGGACGCGGTGGTGTCGCCGAGCGTCACGCGGCGGCTGCTCGATCGGTTCGTCGGTTCGAGCGGTGGCCCGGTGCGCGACCCGGCGTCGTTGAAGGTGTTGACCGAACGCGAGCACGAGGTGCTGGTGCTGGTGGCGAGGGGCTTGTCGAACTCGGAGATCGCGCAGGAGTTGTTCCTGTCCGAGGCGACGGTGAAGACGCACGTCGGACGGATACTGGCGAAGCTGGATCTGCGCGATCGGGTGCAGGCGGTGGTGCTCGCCTACGAGACCGGGCTGGCCCGCCCCGGCGCCTGACCGAGCGTCGTGCACACACCAATAGGTCCACTGTGGACGTACTGGATCCCTTGTGAAGTAAGGAGTAGCGGGCGTCAGTCAGGTCGTAGTCTGCCCCGGGCGCGACCGGCCGGATTCCCGCTGAAGGTGCTTGACCTGGGTCCGCAGGGACGCGAGGTCCGCCGCCGACGCCGGTTCGGTGTCCGTCATCCGCGTAGCTTTCCACGTCGCGGGCTCCGGTGGCGGCGTTTCCGCCCAGGACCGCGAGCGGCCCGCCCCACCCGGTACTGGGTGGAACGGGCCGCTCGCGGAGTGCTCGCTACTTGTCCTGATCGGGCAACGGGGTGCCGGTCGGCTCCTCGTCGGTGGGGATGTCGGCCTTTCCGTCGGCCTCCGCCTCGCCGCCGGACTCGGCGGCGCCCTCGTCCGCGTTCCCGGACTCCTCGGCGTTCCCGGACGCTTCGGCTTCCGTGGTCTCAGCCTCAGCATCCTCGGACGCTTCGGCCTGCGGGGACTCGGCCTGCGGGGACTCGGACTTCGCGTTCGCTGTCGCGGATTCCTTGTCCTCGCCCGATTCCGCCTCCTCCACCGGCGCCGTTCCGGCGGCGGTCCCGGTGGCGGCCTCGTCCTCGACGGGGTCCACCGCGGCCTGCGTGACCGGTTCGGCGGCCGAGGGCTGCGACTTCGCCTCAGCCGACGGTGCCGTCTCGGCCGGAGCGTCCCCGGCCTTCGCCGCCGCCTCGGTCTCGTCGGACTCGGTGTGCCCGATCGGCGCCTCCGGCTCCGGCTCCTCGCTCGCCACCGCGGCCGGTGCGCCCGGCTTGCGCTTCACCGAGGCCAGCAGCAACTGGGCGACGTCCACCACCTCGACGTTCTCGCCCGCCTTGCCGTCGTTCTGCCGTGCGGTGACGCCGTCGGTGAGCATGACGCGGCAGAACGGGCAGCCGGTCGCGATCTTCGACGGCGCGGTACCGAGCGCCTCGTCCACCCGCTCGACGTTGATCCGCTTGCCGATCTTCTCTTCCATCCACATGCGGGCACCACCGGCACCGCAGCACATCGACTTGTCGCCGTGCCGCGGCATCTCCCGCAGGGTCGCGCCGGACGCCCCGACGAGTTCCCGCGGCGCGTCGTAGACCTTGTTGTGGCGGCCCAGATAGCACGGGTCGTGGTAGGTCACGTCGTCGGCGATCGGTGCCACCGGGGTGAGCCGCTTCTCCCGCACCAGGCGGTTCAGCAACTGCGTGTGGTGCACGACCTCGTACTGCCCGCCGAGTTCGGGGTACTCGTTGGCGAGGGTGTTGAAGCAGTGCGCACAGGTGACGACGATCTTGCGCTGCAAGGGTTCGGTGTCCTCGAAGACCGAGTTCAGCACCTCGACGTTCTGCTGCGCGAGCATCTGGAAGACGAACTCGTTGCCCGCGCGCCGTGCCGGGTCACCGGTGCAGGTCTCCTCCGGTCCGAGCACCTTGTAGCCGACGCCCGCCATGTGCAGCAGCTCGGCCACCGCGCGGGTGGTCTTCTTCGCGCGGTCCTCGAACGCGCCCGCGCAGCCGACCCAGAACAGGTACTCGGCGCCGTCCAGTGAGCCGTCGAACACCGGCACCTCGAAGTCCAGGTCCTCGGCCCACTGCATGCGGTCCTTGGCGTTCTGGCCCCACGGGTTGCCCTTGTTCTCCAGGTTCTTGAACATCCCGTTCAGCTCGGTCGGGAAGTTCGACTCGATCATCACCTGGTAGCGGCGCATGTCGACGATGTGGTCGACGTGCTCGATGTCCACCGGGCACTGCTCGACGCAGGCGCCACAGGAGGTGCACGACCACAGCATGTCCGGGTCGATGACGCCCAGCTCGTCCGCGTCGCCGATCAGCGGTCGCTCCGACTCCGCCAGCGCCAGCACGTCGATCCCGGCGTGCCGCTCCTCCTCCGTCTCGCCCTTGAGCCCGATCTCGTCCCCGGCCATGTCCTTCTTGCCACCGGCGAGCAGGTACGGGGCCTTGGCGTAGGCGTGATCGCGGAGCTGCGTGATCAACAGCTTGGGGGACAAGGGTTTCCCGGTGTTCCATGCGGGACACTGCTCCTGGCAGCGGCCGCATTCGGTGCAGGTGGAGAAGTCCAGCCAGCCCTTCCAGGAGAAGTCCTCGACGCGACCGGCGCCGAAGGTGTCGGTGTCTGGATCGGCCTCCTCCAGGTCGATCGGCTTGCCGCCGCTCATCATCGGCTTGAGCTTGCCGAGCGCGACGGTGCCGTCGTCCTCACGCTTGAAGTAGATGTTCGGGAACGCGCTGAACCGGTGCCAGGCGACGCCCATCGTCATGTTCTTCGCGACCACGATCAGCCAGACGACGGCGCTCATCAGCTTGATGAAGGCGAAGAAGGACACCAGGTTCGGGCTGGACGGCAGGATCTCGCCGACCGGGTTCGACACGAACGCCGCCCAGGTCGGGATCTCGTGCGTGCCCATCGCGGCCTTCGCCGCGCGTACGCCGACGATGCCGAGGCCCTCGATGATCACGACCGCTTCGACGAAGTAGGCGGCCTTGAAATCCGAGCCGGAGAACCGGGACTGCCGGTCCGCGCGGCGCGGGTGGTTGCGCTGGCGGATGATCACCAGCGCGATACCGCCGACGACGGTGCCGACGCCGAGGATCTCCATCAGCAGGTGCCACAGCGACCAGTCGTCCAGGATCGGCCAGCCCCAGGTCGGCACGAACACCTCGCCGTAGGCCTCGAACAGGGCGAGCGAGCCGATCAGGAAGCCCCACATCACCAGCCAGTGCCATGGGCCGACGGACTTCTTCTTGTTCATCCGCGTGTGCGCGGCGAACTCCTTGATCAGCGTCTTCATCCGCGGTGCGAACGGCCCGTTGCGGGTGGCGTCCGGTTGTCCGAGACGGATGACGCGCACGAACCGCGCGATGGTCCGCGCGAACATCGTCCACGCGACGAGGCTGATCGCGACGGCGATCACGCCGAGCGTGATCTGTACAGCGCCCATGGGGAGGGCCTTTCGTCCGGCTGTGGTGGTGCAGGCAGGGTAACCCTTCTTACTGATCAGTAACCGATCAGCGCAGGCTAAGTCCCCCTGATGTGGCGCAAGCCTCGCGAGCTAATGGGACGATCGTTCAGGTAATGTCGACGACATGGTCGCCTATCTGTTACTGGCCGGTGCGGTCTTCGCCGAGGTCACCGGCACCGTCGCGCTGAAGTTCTCCGAGGGCTTCAGCAAACTCGGCCCGTCGATCGTCGTCGTCGCCGGCTACGTGACGGCGTTCCTGCTACTGGCCCAGGTGCTCAAGGCCGGCCTGCCGGTCGGCGTCGCGTACGGGATCTGGGCGGCCGCCGGTGTCGCGCTCGTCGCGACGGTCGGCGCGCTGTTCCTCGGCGAGACGATGACGCCGCTGATGATCGGCGGCGTGGTGCTGGTGATCGCGGGCGTGCTGCTGCTCGAACTCGGACGCTCGCAGTGAAGTCACAGGTCGACGGGCGCAAGGCACGCGGGGAGAAGCGCCGGACCGAGATCATCGAGGCCACGCTGCGGGTGATCGAGCGGGACGGCGTCGCCGGGGTCACCCACCGCACCGTCGCCGCCGAGGCGGGGGTGCCCACCACGTCCACCACCTACCACTTCGCCGGGCTCGACGACCTGCTCATCGCCACGCTGATCACCTGCGCCCGGGACATGGCCACCGAGGTCTACTGGATGATCGACCGCGCCCGCTCGCGCGGCAGCCGCGGCGCCGAGGAGGTCGCCGGGCTGCTCGCCGAGGCGCTCGGCCCGCAACGCGGCCGGACCATGGCCGAGTACGAGCTGTACCTGCTCGCCGCCCGGCGTCCCGAACTGCGCCCGGCCGCCCGGCGCTGGCTCGACGTGCTCACCTCCATGGTCCGGCACGACGACGAGGTCGCCTTCCGCGTCTTCCTCGCCGGGATCGACGGGCTGCTGATCCAGGGACTGATCGACGACGAGCCGCCGACCGCGGAGGAACTGCGCCCCGTCGTCGACTACCTGCTCAAACCACGCTGAGCCCCGTTACCTTCGAGGCATGGAATCGCCGCGGCCCCAGGACAACGACGACTACGAAATCGACGACGACCGGGAGCGGGTCGATCTCGACCTCGTCTGGGAGTTCATGTCCGGCGAGGCGTACTGGGCCCGCTGGCGTACCCGTGCCGACGTGGAACACCAGGTGCGTACCGCCTGGCGGATCCTCGGCGCGTACGAGACGGCGACCGGCCGCATGGCCGGCTTCGCACGGGCGTTCTCCGACGGCGTGTCCACCGCGTACCTGGCCGACGTCTTCGTCACCGCGTCCGCGAGGGGGCAGGGCCTCGGCGCCCGGCTGGTCGGCGAGATGGTGGAACGCGGTCCCGGTGCGAGCCTGCGCTGGATGCTGCACACCGCGGACGCGCACGGCCTGTACTCGAAGTTCGGCTTCCGCCCGCCGGATTCCACCTACCTGGAACGACCCCGGCCGTCCACCTGAGGTCGTTTCCGGAACTCAGGCGTCCGGTCGCGGCGTCTCGCTGGCGTCGAGTCCTCGGCGCAGGTGCGCGCGTTCCGGTTCGGTGCCCGCCAGGGCGATCGCTTCCCGGTAGGCCGCCGCGGCCTCGGCGAATCGGCCGAGCCGCCGCAGCAGCTCGGCCCGCGCGGCCGGATACGGGTGATAGCCGCGCAGTCTGGGCTCCCCCGCCAGCTCGTCGAGCAGCGCAAGGCCCGCCGCCGGGCCGTCGCGCATCGCCACCGCCGCCGCCCGGTTCAACGCGACCACCGGCGAGGGATCGAGCGCGAACAGCACCTCGTAGAGCGCCACGATCTGCGGCCAGTCGGTGGACGCGAGCTCGGCCGCCTCGTCGTGCAGGGCGGCGATCGCGGCCTGCACGCCGTACAGCCCGGGCGGACCGCCGGTCAGCGCGACCAGCACCAGAGCGCTGCCCTCCTCGATCATCGCGTGGTCCCAGCGGTCGCGGTCCTGGTCGGCGAGCAGCACGAGGGCGCCGTCCGGGCCGGTCCGTGCGGCACGTCGCGCGTGGATCAGCAGCATCAGCGCGAGCAGCCCGGCGACCTCCCGCTCGCCGGGCAGCAGCCGGTGCAGGATCCGGGCCAGCCGGATGGCCTCCTCCGCCAGATCCAGCCGCTGCAACTCCGTGCCCGAACTGGCGGCGTACCCCTCGGTGAAGATCGAGTAGACGACCTGGAGCACCCCCGGCAGGCGTTCCGGCAGCTCGTCGGCGCCCGGGACGCGGAACGGGATGCGGGCGTCGCGGATCTTCGTCTTCGCCCGCACGATCCGCTTGGCCATCGTCGCGGGCGGCACCAGGAACGCCCGCGCGACCTCCGGCGTGGTCAGCCCGGCGAGACAGCGCAGGGTCAGCGCCGCGTGGTCCTCGGCGGCGATCGCCGGGTGGGCGCAGGTGAAGAACAGTTGCAGCCGCTCGTCGGGCAGGCCGCCTTCGGCGGGCGGAGCGGGCGCGCCCCGATCCGCCTCCACCTGCAGCACGGCCAGTCGGGCGGCGTAGGTCTTGTCCCGCCGCAACCGGTCCACGGCCTTACGGCGGGCCGTCGTCATCAGCCAGGCACCGGGCTTCGCCGGGACCCCGTCGGCCGGCCAGTTCGCCAACGCGGACTCGATCGCCTCGGAAGCGACCTCCTCGGCCAGGTCCAGATCGCCGAAGCGGCGCACGAGGGAGGCCAGCAACCGGCCCCGTTCCTCGCGGAACACCGTCTCCACCGACGCACCCGCCGCGTTGGCGAACCGCTCGTCCATCGCGGATCAGGCGCCGAAGTCGGCGACCGGCCGGACCACGACCGAGCCGCTGCCGCGCGCGCCGGGGCAGCGGGCCGCCCAGTCCAGCGCCACGTCGAGGTCCTCCACGTCGATGACGTAGAAGCCGCCGAGCACCTCGCGGGTCTCGGCGAACGGCCCGTCGGTCACGGCGCGCCTGCCCTCCTGGTCCACCCGCACCGTGGTGGCCGTGACCAGGTCGGCCAGTGACTCACCGGAGACCAGGATCCCGGCGTCACGCACCTGCTTGTCGTAGAGCATCCAGTCCTCGACGCTGCACTCGGCGGCTCCGCCGTTCTCGTCGATCGCCCCGGCGTTGATCAGCAGCATGTACTTCATGGTCGTGCCTCCGTCGTTCGGTGATCCGCGGCCCGTTGCCGCACAGCATCACAACGAACGGGCCGCGCGCGGATGGACACGGCCGCGGAACTTTCTCGCGCCGGTCTCCACGCCCGGTCTCCACGCCCGTTCTCCACGCCCGTTCTCCACGCCGGAGCGGACCTGGCCGGGGTCAGTGCGCGGCGAGCAGCCGGGAGAAACGGGCGGCGCCGGCGCGGGCGGCGCGTTCCAGGTGCCAGCGCCGGGAACCGAACTGCTCGGCGGGCACGGAGAACGCGACCGCGCCGGTGACGCGGTTCTCGGCATCCAGCACCGGAGCGGACAGGCAGGCGAGTTCGGGTTGGAACTCCTCGATCTCCAGCGCCATCCCGGAGCGGCCGACGGCGGTGAGCTCGGTGTCCAGATCGGTGGCGCGCACCGTCGTCCGCGCGGTCAGCCGCGGCATCCCGGCGCCGGAGAGGTACTCACGGCGCTGCCGGGCGGGCAGCGAAGCCAGCATGACCTTGCCGAACGCCGTGGCGTGTGCGGCCTCGTGGAAGCCGAAGTCGATCGGCTGCGCCCTCGGGAACGCCTCGGAGTCGGCGACGGCCGCCACCACGACCTCGGTGTCCCGGAAGACCGTGTAGTACGCGGGCGCCTCGGCCCGCAGGTGCAGGTCGCGCAGCTCGTCGCGCATCGCCTGGCCGACGTCCAGTTCGGCGCAGAGCTGGTGGTAGAGCCCGCCCAGCTTGTAGCCGAGGCCGAAACCCCGGCCGTGCCCGAGGCGGATCAGGTATCCCTCGTGGACGAGGGTGTTGAGCAGGTGGTACGTCGTGGAGAGCTTGTATCCGGCGCGCCGGGCCACCGCTTTCGCGGTGATGCCGTCCCCGGCCGAGGCCACGACCTCCAGCACCTTCAGTGCGCGCTGTGCGGATCCGATGAGCCCGCTGGGTTCTTTCGGGACTACCTCTTTCGGAGCTACTTCGTGTGGTGGCAACGCTGCCTCCCGCCGGCCGGGGTGGTGGGAACCGGTCTCGTGCGAGTTCCAGCATACGTGCGAATGGCGGAAAAACCCCGTCCGGTTGGAGGGGTACCTCTACCGCCGGAGACGTGTCGGAAACCCACCGCGGGAAACGTTCCCCGCGGTGGGTCCCGCGCTCAGCCCGTCTCCGGGTATCTGGTCTTCAGCAGCCCCCGGCACCACCCGGAGTTGCCCTCGATGCTGACCCGGACGGCCCTGGCGAACCGCAGCCGCAGCGCCGCCTCACCGGGCCGGATGTGGGTGCCGTGCTCGTCGAGCAGCAGCGGGTCGCCGGGCGCGGTGCCGAGCCCGATCGCCGTCCGCCTGCGCAGCAGACTGGTCAGTTCCGGGCAGTCGCCGACATCGCCGACCGTCATCCCGGCGATCCGCTCCGGTGTCCGTCCCTCGGCGACCAGCCTGCTGCCCAGCCGGTCCAGGCAGGCGAGGTAGGCCTTGCGCTGGAACGTCAGTCGCAGCTCCGCCAGTTCACCGATCGCCTCGCCGGGGAACGCGCCGACGAAACCGCCCTGCTCGGCGACGCCCGCGTTGATCTCCTCCGCGGCGAAGTGGTCGGCGAGCCGGACGTCGGCCGAGGTGACGCCGGGCAGCGAGCGCACGGCGTCGTAACCGTCCGCCACCATCAGGTACGCGAAGTTGGGCGCGCAGAAGTACGTCGGCAACCGCAGCCGTACCGTGGCGTGTCCGTTGTGGACGGACGCCTCGGTGACGAAACCCAGCTCGGTGATCGGCTCGTCCAGCTCCGGGTCGATCACGGTGGAGAGGGCGTCGAGCACGGTGGCGTCGCCGACCGTCGCGGTCATGCCGGCACCTTGGGTGCGGAACCCACTGCCTCCCCGCTGTCGGCGGGGGCGTCCCGGACGTCGAGTTCGGCAGGCACCTCGATGTCGTAGAGGCCGGCCGCGTTCAGGCCGAGGATCTTCTTCCTGATCTCCGGGGTGAGCGCGCCGTACTCGGACTGCATGTCCTCCGGGATCTGGAAGTCGACGAACTTCTCGATCAGCCACTTCGGTGTCCAGATCGCGTAGTCGCTGGAGAAGGTGATCCGGTTCTCGTCCAGCCAGTACAGCAGTTCCCCGATCACCTGGGCGAAATAGCGCGGCCGGGAGTGGATGAACGGCATCACCACGGCCAGCCCGGCGTAGACGTTCGGCTCCTGCGTCGCGATCCAGCAGAAGTCCTCCAGGCGCGGCAGGCCGCAGTGCTCCACGATGAAGTTCAGGTCCGGGAAAGCGGTGGCCGCGTCGTCCACATCGGCGACGTCGAAAGCGTCCCGGTTGAGCGGGTAGATCGTCGGTCCCTTGTGTACGTGGACGTTCTTGATCCCGAGTTCACGGGTCTTCTCCAGGTACCGGTAGGCCCAGTCGTCCGACAGTTTCCAGCCCTTCGAGTCACCCTTCCATTCGGCCGTGTAGAGCTTGACGCCCTTGAGGTTCCAGCGTTCGTGCAGGGCTTCCAGCTTGTCCAGGCCCGCCTCGCCGTCGCGCGGGTCCCAGGCGCCGTTCACCAGGAACTTCTCCGGGTGTTTCTCGACCAGCACGCCGTTCTGTTCGGTGGTGTTGAAACCGTTGACGTAGAAGTCGTTCAGGTAGGTCGGCTGGAAGATCGCCTTGTCCACGTAACCGACCTCGAAGAGGTCGTGCACGATCCTCTCCTCGCTCTGCTTCCAGAAGTCCTCCAGCGACCACTTCTCCGAATCGGGGGAAAGGTTCGAGTGGTAGTCGTAGAAGCAGTTGATGAACCCCTCGCCGTAGCGATTGGCCTGATTGGCGGGCCGGGCGTCCCAGGCGTGGATGTGGCTGTCGACGATGAAGTACTTCTCGCCATCCTTCTCGTACATCTGCTCTCCTTCGTGGTGGGAATCGGTTCGGTGTGGCCGCCGAACCGTTCAGGAGCGGCCCGGTATGAGAATTCCGCGACCTTGGAGCCTGCCGTTGTCGAGATCGTCCATCGCCTCGTTGACCGCGTCGAGCGGGTACGACTTCGTGTGCAGCTTGACCTTGTCCTGGGCGGCGAGCGTCATCAGCTCGTCCAGGTCGTTGTAGGAGCCGACCAGGTTGCCGATCACGTTGATCTCGCTGGAGATGATGTCGATCGTCGGGATGTCGACGTGGCCGCCGTAGCCGATCACGTAGTACGAACCCGCCCGCCGCAACATGGAGACGCCCTCGGACTCGGTTCCCTTCTCACCGACGAAGTCGAGTACGACCTGTCCGCCGTTGCCACCTGTCAGGTCGGCGACGGTGTCGACGTGCTTGCCGTCGGCGAGGACGGTGTGGTGCGCGCCGTAGCTCTTCGCCAGGTCCAGCGCCGCCTGCGACCGGTCCACGACGATGATCTCGGCGGGCGCCATCGCGGCGAGGCACTGGATGCCGATGTGCCCGAGGCCGCCCGCGCCGATCACCACCACCTGCGTGCCGGGATATAGCAGCGGTACCGCCTTGCGCACGGCGTGGTACGCGGTCAGCCCGGCGTCGGCCAGCGCGGCCACGTCCGCGGGTTGCAGCGACGGGTCCAGCTTCACCACCGAGCGGGCGTTGGTGAGCAGCAGTTCGGCCATCCCGCCGTCGGTGTCGACCCCGGGGAACTTCGAGTTCTCGCAGTGCACGTCGTCGCCCGCGCGGCAGGCGCGGCACAGGCCGCAGGTCGCCAGCGGATGCAGGATGACGGTGTCGCCGACCTCCACATTGGACACTGCCGAGCCGATTTCCCTTACCCAGCCGGCATTTTCATGCCCGAGGGTGTACGGGAGCTGGACCCCCGTCTTGGGTTCCCACTGTCCCTCGACGATGTGCAGGTCCGTCCGGCAGAGCCCGGCGCCGCCGATCTCGACCACCACGTCGAGCGGTCCGCTCGCCTTCGGCTCCGGTACGTCCTCGACGACCGGGCGTTTGTCGTACTCGTGCAGGCGGACTGCTTTCATCGCGAGCGCACTCCCTCGTCGGCGTTGACTGGTGTTCTGTCGATCCTCCGGTGGGTGGAGAAACCGGTCAACGGGCCAGTTTTCACCTGGCGGCAAAGCTCGCCCCTCGCACGCAGCGTTACCCGATCGGCTGAACCGGACCGCAATACGTCGACATATTGCGGCCGCGGAGAGCGCAATACGTCGACATATTGCGGTTCTGGGCACCGGTCGTGGGGGCGGGGTGGGGCTGCCGGGGCAGACCGATGGCCGCGTCCCGGGGGTGACCGGGAGGCGGCCATCGTGGGTGTCCGGCGCGGGTCAGCCCTTGTTCTCGTAGATCCCGACGATCGTGGCCCTGGCGAGGGTGTGCCCGAACATGTTGAAGCCGAGGAACGCCGGCGTGGCCTCCCCGTCGATACCGAGCGACTCGACGTCCAGCGCGTGCACGACGAAGTAGTACCGGTGCGGGCCGTGCCCGGGCGGCGGTGCGGCACCGAGGAACTGCCGGACGCCGCCGTCACCCTTCAGCGTGAATGCCGAAGGGGGCAGGCCCGATCCGCTCGCGTCACCGGCGCCGGAGGGCAGCTCGGTGACCGAGACCGGGATGTCGACGACGGCCCAGTGCCAGAATCCGCTGGCGGTGGGGGCGTCCGGGTCGTAACAGGTGACGACGAAGCTCTTGGTGTCCGCGGGGAAGCCCTCCCACGAGAGCTGCGGCGAACGGTCCTCGCCACCCGCGCCGAAGATGCCGGAGAGGTGCGGCGTCGCCAGCGTCTCACCCTCGGCCACATCGTTGCTGCGCAAGGAGAAGCTGGGGACGGACGGCAGGAAGCCGTACGGGTCCGGTGGCTGGGGCATCGATCCTCCTACTACTGGTTGGGATTCGCTGGCGAGCCTACGTCCGCCGCCGGTGCCACGCCGTCCGTCCTACCCCGGTGCCGGGCTCGGCAGGGTAGGGACAGCCTCAGGGAGGATTCGGGGGTTCTCCCGGATGCCCTGGGAGATCGTCTGCCCCTAGCGTCCTCCCCAGTAGAAAACTTGCTGGGAGGGGACTCACCATGAACCGCGCTGGGCTGGCCATCGGCGGTGTCGCGATGATCGGGATCGGCACGCTGCTGGCGTTCGGAGTGTGGTGGCCGGACTCCTCCGAGGCCACCGAGCAGCTCGACGAGCAGGTGCGCAACGTCCGGATCGACAGCGACTCCGGCAACGTCACCGTCCGCGCCGCCGACACCTCGACGACCACCGTCAAGCAGGTCTTCGACCTCACCTTCGGTGATCCGGAGCCCGGCTTCGAGCTGGACGGTGACGAGCTGACCCTCGGCGACTGCGGCTGGTGGTGCACCGTCGACTACGAGGTGACTGTGCCGCGCGGCACCACCGTCAGTGGAGACGCCGACTCCGGCGACGTCCGGCTGGAGGGCGTCCGGTCCGTCGACGTGCAGGCCGACTCCGGCAACATCGACGTCCGCGACGTGGACGGCAGTGTGCGTGCCGAGGCCAGCTCCGGGGACGTGTCGCTGGTGAACATCGGCTCGGACGTCTCGGCGGACGCCAGTTCCGGCAACATCACCGGCGAGGGCATCCGCGGCAAGGTCGAGGTGGACGCCTCCTCCGGCGACATCGACCTCTCGCTCGCGGCCGAGCACCCGGTCACCGCCAAAGCCAGCAGCGGCAACATCTCGCTCGTCGTACCCCCCGGGCGCTACCGCGTCGAAGGAGAGTCCGACAGCGGTAGCCGGGATGTCGACGTCGCTGTGGATCCGGGTGCGGGGACCTTGCTTTCGCTGGAGACCAACAGCGGCAACGTGTCCGTCCGTCAGGGCTGAGAACTGCTTTCCAGGGAAACGTAAGGGGAAACGATCGACATGGGGAACGTGGAACGGCGGCTGCTCGGGGGGCTGCTGATCGGGGCGACGACGGCGCTGGTGCTGACCGGTTGCGGGCTGGACCTCGGTTCCGGGGAGACGCTGCGCGACGGCAAGCCGATCGGTGCGGAGGTCGCCGGTGTCCGGTTCGACGTGCCGGCGGGCAACGTCACGGTGCGCGTGGAGGACGGGGCGCCCGCGTCGCTGCGGCGGACGGTGTCCTACGAGGGCCGGCGACCCGGCGACACGCACCGCCTGGACGGGGACACGCTGGTGCTTCAGGGCTGCGGCGACGACTGCTCGGTGGACTACGACGTCGTCGTTCCCCGCGGCATGGCCGTGGGGGGCCATGCCGCGGCGGGGAACGTCGAGGTCGACGGGGCGAGCAGCCTGGACGTCCGCTCGCAGGCGGGCGATGTCGTCGCGCGGCGGGTCACCGGCCAGGCGGACGTGGACGCGAACGCGGGCCGGATCGACGTCACCTTCACCGCGCCCGCGTCCGCCCGGCTCAGTTCCGGTGCCGGGGACGTGACGGTCGGCGTGCCCGCCGGGCCGTACCGGGTGGTGACCGACGCCGCCACGGGCACGAGGGAGATCGCCGTGGCGAACGATCCGGCGGCTCCGCACGAGCTGGACCTGCGCTCGTCGGCGGGCGACGTCGTGGTCCGAGCGAGCTGAGCGACGTCGGGGAGCCGAGTCTTGCGAGTGCCCGCGAGAGCCGACACAGTGGCGTGCCCGCGCGCCCCGACGGGCAGCGCGACACGACTGGGAGGACAGCGATGCCGAGGAACCACCGAGTGCCGGGGAACCGCCGGATGCCGGGAAACGGCCGCCGTGCGGTCGCCGGAATCGCGGCCTGCGCGGCCACCGCGCTCCTGCTGAGCGGGTGCAAGGGCTTCCTGAAGGTGGAGACCACCGACGAGAGCGCCGAAGACGAGGCCACCGTGTCGGAGACGATCGGGGACGTGCGCTTCGACGTGCCCTCGGGCGATGTCCGGGTGCGGGTCCAGGACGGTGCGCCGGTGTCGGTGAAGCGGACGATGGAGTACTCCGGGGACCTGCCCGGCCCCTCGCACCGTGTCGAGGGGCAGACCCTCGTGCTCCAGGGCTGCGGCGACGTGTGCGAGGTGAACTACGAGGTGACCGTGCCGGAGAACCTGGCCATCTCCGGCGACTCCGCCTCCGGGAACGTGGAACTCGACGGCACCGCGGCGATCGACGTGCGCTCGTCCTCGGGCAACGTGACGGCCAGGAAAGTGGACGGCCCGGTGCGGGTGGAGTCCGCCTCGGGAACCGTCGAGGTCGTGCTCGCCGCCCCGAACGACGTGCTGGTCGACGCCAAGTCCGGCGCGGCGACGCTGGAGGTTCCCGGCGGGCCGTACCGGGTCAAGGCCGAGGCGTCCTCGGGCAGCAGCGACGTCACCGTGCCGGACGACCGGGGCGCGGAGCACGAACTCGACGTCACCGTCGCCTCCGGCAGCCTGACCGTACGCGCGGCGTGAGCGAGACCACCGCGACCGCCCTGGCCTGCGCGGGAACAAGCGGCGAGGACGGTTCGTTGGACCGATCAGCAAGGTTGAGTGACGGAAGCTCAAGTCTGGTTTGACGAGTGGCCCCGAGGCCCGATAGAACTTGAGCGACACGCACTCAAGGCGTAGGCAGTACCCCAGCTCAGGACCCTGCTCCACCGGACATGGCCCGAGCGATCACAGAGCGAAACACAGGAGGAACAGAAATGGCGCGAGCGGTCGGCATCGACCTCGGTACGACCAACTCGGTCGTCGCCGTCCTTGAGGGCGGCGAGCCGACGGTCATCGCCAACTCGGAAGGTTCCCGCACCACCCCGTCGATCGTGGCCTTCGCCAAGAACGGCGAGGTCCTCACCGGGCAGCCGGCGAAGAACCAGGCCGTGACGAACGTCGACCGGACGATCCGGTCCGTCAAGCGGCACATCGGTACCGACTGGAACACCGAGATCGACGACAAGAAGTACACCTCCCAGGAGATCAGCGCCCGCGTGCTGATGAAGCTCAAGCGGGACGCGGAGGCCTACCTCGGCGAGGAGGTCACCGACGCGGTGGTCACCGTGCCGGCGTACTTCGAGGACGCCCAGCGCCAGGCCACCAAGGAGGCCGGGCAGATCGCCGGACTGAACGTCCTGCGCATCGTCAACGAGCCGACCGCCGCCGCGCTGGCGTACGGCCTGGACAAGGGCGAGAAGGAACAGACCATCCTGGTCTTCGACCTCGGCGGCGGCACCTTCGACGTCTCGCTGCTGGAGATCGGCGACGGCGTCGTCGAGGTCCGCGCGACCAGCGGTGACAACCACCTCGGTGGTGACGACTGGGACGAGCGCATCGTGACCTGGCTGGTGGACAAGTTCAAGTCCGCCAACGGCATGGACCTGACCAAGGACAAGATGGCGCTGCAGCGCATCCGCGAGGCGGCGGAGAAGGCGAAGATCGAGCTGTCCAGCTCGAACAGCGCCAACATCAACCTGCCCTACATCACGGTCGACTCCGAGAAGAACCCGCTGTTCCTGGACGAGACGCTGTCCCGCGCCGAGTTCCAGCGGATCACCTCCGACCTGCTCGACCGCACCAAGGCGCCGTTCAACAGCGTCATCAAGGACGCGGGCGTGCCGCTCGGCGACATCGACCACGTGGTGCTCGTGGGTGGTTCCACCCGCATGCCGGCCGTGGCCGACCTGGTCAAGGAGCTCACCGGCGGCCGCGACGCGAACAAGGGCGTCAACCCGGACGAGGTCGTCGCCGTCGGTGCCGCGTTGCAGGCCGGCGTGCTCAAGGGCGAGGTCAAGGACGTCCTGCTGCTCGACGTGACCCCGCTGAGCCTCGGCATCGAGACCAAGGGTGGGGTGTTCACCAAGCTGATCGAGCGCAACACCACGATCCCGACGAAGCGTTCGGAGATCTTCTCCACGGCCGACGACAACCAGCCGTCCGTGCAGATCCAGGTGTTCCAGGGTGAGCGCGAGATCGCCGCGCACAACAAGAAGCTCGGCATGTTCGAGCTGACCGGGCTTCCGCCCGCGCCGCGTGGCGTGCCGCAGATCGAGGTCACCTTCGACATCGACGCGAACGGCATCGTGCACGTACTGGCGAAGGACCTCGGCACCAACAAGGAACAGTCGATGACCATCACCGGTGGCTCCGCGCTGCCGAAGGAGGACATCGACCGGATGGTCAAGGACGCCGAGGCGCACGCGGACGAGGACAAGGTCCGCCGCGAGGAGGCCGAGACCCGCAACCAGGCCGAGACGCTCGTCTACCAGACGGAGAAGTTCGTCAAGGACAACGACGAGAAGCTCCCGGACGACCTCAAGGCCAAGGTCAACGAGGCGATCACCGAGGCCAACGAGTCGCTCAAGGGCACCGACACGGCCAAGGTCCGCGAGTCCGTCGAGAAGCTGAACACCGCTTCGCAGGAGCTCGCCACCGCGCTCTACTCGCAGGCCACCCCGGGCGCCGAGGGTGCCCCGGGAGCCGAGGGTGAGACGGCCGATGCGACCGGTTCGGCCAAGGCCGACGGTGCCGACGACGTCGTGGACGCCGAGATCGTGGACGAGGACAAGGCCGACGACACGAAGGCCGGGGACGAGAAGAAGTGACCGAAGCGAATCGCGAGAACGCAGCCGAGGAGCCGCGGGTCGTGGTCCGGGACCGTCGCAGGGTCGATCCGGAAACCGGTGAGGTGCGCGAGCAGCCCGCCGTGGACGGGGTCGAGGGGGTGCCCGCCGATGCGGACACCCCCGGGGTGGTCCCCGCGGCCGACGAGCCATCGGTGTCCGAAGTGGACGGTGTGTTCGAGGAGCAGGCCGGGCCGTCGAAGGCGGAGCAGGAACTGGCCGAGCGGACCGCCGATCTCCAGCGCCTGCAAGCGGAGTACGCCAACTACCGCAGGCGCGTCGAACGCGACCGGGAGGCCGTGGTCACCGGTGCCAAGGCGTCCGTGGTGGGCGAACTGCTGCCACTGCTCGACGACCTGGAGCGCGCCGAGCAGCACGGTGACCTGACCGGTGCGTTCAAGGCCGTCGGCGACAAGCTGGTCGGCGGGCTTACCCGGTCCGGGCTCGAGTCGTTCGGCGTCGAGGGCGAGCCCTTCGACCCGAGCGTGCACGAGGCCGTGCAGCACGCCACCTCACCGGAGGTGGCCGGTCCCACGGTCACCCTGGTGATGCGCCGGGGCTACCGGTTCGGTGACCGGGTGCTGCGTCCGGCGATGGTCGGCGTGACCGACCACGAGCCCGGCGCCGCTCCCGCCGAAGCGGTCCCACCGCCGGTCGAGGGCGAACTGCCCGTCGATCCCGGAGCGGCCGATGCCGCGGCGAATGAACACCGGCAGCAGTGATCTCAGGTACGCAGTGACAGCGAGAGGAGGAGACGCCCGATGAGTGCTCGGGAGTGGATCGGCAAGGACTTCTACAAGGAGCTGGGCGTCTCCTCCAGCGCGTCCGCGGACGAGATCAAGAAGTCGTACCGCAAGCTGGCCAAGGAGAACCATCCGGACGCGAACTCCGGCAACGCCAAGGCGGAGCAGAAGTTCAAGGCGGTCTCCGAGGCGTACGGCGTGCTCTCCGACCCGGGCAAGCGCAAGGAGTACGACGAGGCGCGCAGGCTGTTCGGCTCCAGCGGGGCCGGAGCAGGCGGCTTCGGCTTCCCCGGCGCGGGCGGTCAGGGCGGCCCCGGCGGATTCGACGTCGGCGACATCTTCGGCCAGCAGGGCCAGGCGGGTGGCTTCGGCGGCCTCGGCGACATGCTCGGCAGTCTGTTCAACCGGCGCGGTGCCGGCGGTGCCGGCTCGGCGAACCGGGCGCAGCGCGGGGCCGACGTGGAGACCGACGTCCGGATCGACTTCGTCGAGGCGGTCAAAGGGGCGACCCTGCCGCTGCGACTGTCCAGTCCGGCGAGCTGTTCCACCTGTGGCGGCAACGGTGCGAAGCCGGGCACCCGGCCGCGTACCTGTTCCACCTGCGGCGGTGCCGGCCTGGTCTCGCGTAGCCAGGGAGCGTTCGCGTTCTCCGAACCGTGCCCGGACTGCCGCGGCCGCGGGTCGATCATCGACGACCCGTGCGCCGAGTGCGGTGGCGACGGCATCAGCACCCGGACCAGGACGCTGACCGTCCGGGTCCCGGCCGGTGTCGACGACGATCAGCGCATCCGGCTGGCCGGTCAGGGCGAACCGGGACGCGGCGGAGCCACCGCCGGGGACCTGTTCGTCCGCGTGCACGTCAACCCGCATCCGACGTTCGGGCGCAAGGGCAACGACCTGACGATCACCATCCCGGTCGGCTTCGACGAACTCGCCCTCGGCGGCACCGTCACCGTGCCGACGCTGGAGGGCCGGGTCTCGCTGAAGGTCGCGCCGGGAACGTCGAGCGGACGGGTGCTGCGGGTGCGCGGCAAGGGCATCACGAAGCGCGACGGGGCGCAGGGCGACCTGCTCGTCACCCTCCAGGTGACGATCCCGGCGAAGGTCGACGGTGAGGCGAAAGCCGCGCTGGATGCCTACGCCAAGGCGATGGCCGACGAGGACCCGCGTCCCGAGATCACGGCGATGCTGGCCGAGCGGAGCTGACGATGACCTTCGGTGGGGGCATGCCAGGACTGCCCGGCGGAGCCGACGAGGACACCCCGGTCTTCGTCATCTCGGTCGCCGCGCAGCTTTCCGGCCTGCACGCGCAGACCCTGCGTTCCTACGACCGGCTCGGGCTGGTGTCGCCGGGACGCACCTCCGGCGGCGGCCGCCGCTATTCGGTGCGCGACATCGCCCAGCTCCGCGAGGTGCAGCGCCTGTCCCAGGAGGACGGGGTGAACCTCGCCGGGGTGAAGCGCATCATCGAGCTGGAGAACCAGGTCGATGCCCTGCGGCTGCGCCTGTCCGAACTCACCGAGGAGATCGCCGCCGCCTACGCGGCGGCCGAGGCGGCCACGGCGGCCGTGCACGCCTCGTATCGCAAGGACCTCGTGCCGATCCGGCGCGAGACCGCACTGGTCGTGTGGAAGCCCCGCAGGCGCTGACGCCTGCGGGGCTCTCCGCGTTTCAGTAGCTCGCGTCAGTAGCTCGGCCTCAGTCGATGGTGAAGGGGTCGTACCGGATCCGGTCGGCCTGGCAACCCGCGACGAGCAGTTTCGCCACCGTCGCCCGAATCATCGTCGGCGAGCCGGACACCAGGATCTCGTGTTCGCTCCAGTCGGCACGCCTGGTCACCGCCTCGGCAAGGGTCCCCTTCTGGATCCCGGAGCCTTCCGGTACTTCCTCCGCGACGGCGGTCAGGTTCAGCCACGGCCTGGTCGACGCGAGCGCGCGCAGCCGGTCCAGGTCGTAGAGGTCGGCGATCGTCCGGCCACCGAAGAATAGGTCGACGGCGGGCGGCGACGAACGTCTGCTCAGTTCCTCGATGATGGATCGCATCGGCGAGATTCCCGAGCCGCCCGCGATCATCAACTGGCGCCGGGTGGTCTCCGCGTCGACGGTCAGGTTGCCGCCCATGGCGGGGCCGAGCTGCCAGACGTCGCCGGGACGTGTCTGGTTCACCATCGCCCGGCTCACCCAGCCACCCTCGACGGCACGCACCTGGAACTCGATACAGCCGTCCTCGCGCGGGGCGTTCGACGGCGACAGGTAGCGCCACAGCCGGGGCCGCTGCGGGATCTCCACGCTGAGGTGGTTGCCCGGCGAGTACGGCAGCGGTTCCTCCACCCGCACCCGGATCACCGCCGCGTCCGGCCCGGCCCTGCGGTGCTCGACCACGGTGGCCCACCAGGACGTCGGCCCGGTGACCTCCTCCGCGGCGTCCCGCATGGCCGTGGCGACGATGCTGTACGCGGTACCCCAGGCCTGCTCGACCTCCTCGGTCCAGTCCTTGCCCGCGTAGCGTTTCAGCGAGGTGAGCAGTGCTGTGCCGACGGCATCGTAGTGCCCGGTGACGACCTGGAACTTCCGGTGGTCGCGGCCGAGCTGCCGCAGGAACGGCAGCAGTTCCTCGGTCCGGTCGACCATCTGCACTACGTGCACCAGCGCGCGCAGCAGGCGGCTGCGCTGCACCGACATGTTCGCCGGGAACAGGTCCCTGGTGTCCGGTGAAATTGTGAACAGGACACCGTAGAAGAATTGTGCCACTTCGGGCGCGCGGCTTTCCACGCCTGCCCAGCTCTGCCGAATGAGTTCGACTATTTCGCTGTTTTCACTACTCTCAGGTGTACTCTCGACATCAGCGTCACCCGATCGTGGGACGGGCGGTGCTACTGCGTGTTCCTGGTGTTCCTCGTGTTCCGGGGCGGTTGTCTCCGGCTCGGTGATCGTCGCCTTGTCGGAAGAATTCTGGAGTTGCACGTTGGTTGTCATAAGCTGACTGCGCTCTCCTAACCGTCCGAACTTCGCGAGGGCAGATGGCGTCTCGCATTCCCCCGACTGGACGCCGACACTAATCGCGCCTTACGCGGTTTTGTGAAGATGCACGTGCATTCAGCTCAATCGGACCAGCGCGACTACGGCGGGTCGCACCGGATCACCGTTCGATTACGAGCAACGGGGGAATTCGCCTTCACACCGCGACCGCCCGGGCAGCGGCGTGCGACAGTCCTCGGCCATGGATGCGACCGGTCTGACCGACCACCGCCTGCCCGGATCGACCGGGGAGCACCTCCTCCAATGCGCGTACGGCACCGGCGAACGGGCCGAACGGTTCTACGGGGACCAGGTGCTCGACCACCTCAACCACGAGATGATCGCCTTCGTCCAGCGGATGGAGCTGGCCTTCGTGGCGACCTCGGACAACCGGGGCGAGGCGGACTGCTCGTTGCGGGCGGGTCCGCCCGGTTTCCTCCGGGTGTTCGACGAACGCTGCCTCGCCTACCCCGAGTACCGCGGTAATGGAGTGATGGCGAGCCTCGGCAACATCGCCGAGAACCCGAACGCCGGACTGCTGCTGATCGACTTCACCCGCGAGGTCATCGGCCTGCACGTCAACGGGCGCGCCCGGATCGCCGCGGACTCCGAGCTGCGGGCCGAGTTCGAGGACGTGCCCACCGACTTCGAACACGGCCGGGCACCCGAATGCTGGGTGGTGATCAACGTCGTGGAGGCGTACATCCACTGCCGCAAGCACATTCCGCACCTGCGACCGGTCACCGGCGAGGAAAGGGCATGGGGTACCGACGACGTCCGGCGCAAGGGCGGCGACCACTTCGGCGTCCGCCGCGACCGGCGGGAGGCCGCCGCCGGCCGTTGACGCGGGTGCTCGGTTCGTCAGCGCAGGTGTTCGGCGAAGAACGACTGCACCCGGTGCCAGGCGTCCTCGTTCGACTCGTGGTGGTAACCGAACCCGGCGACCTTCGCGAGCCGGTTCAGTGGACCGAGCGGTAACCGGTTGGCGAAACTGTGCCCGGCGTCCGGGTACTCCTTGACGTCGTGCGGGATCCCCCGGGTGGCAAGGGCGTGCTCGACCTTCGCCGCCGCACCACGCAACGACGGGTCCTTCGCGCCGAAGCTCGCCACCACCGGGCAAGCTCCGTCCAAAATGGACATATCCTTGGGCAGGATCCCGTAGTACGGTGCCGAAGCGTCGAACTGGCCCGTGGCGGCGACGAGCGCGAACCCGCCGCCCATGCAGAAGCCGACGACTCCGGTCTTGCCCGTACAGTCCGCACGCTCAGCCAGCAGGGTTCGCGCGGCGTCGAGATCGTCGAACGCGCGGCCCTCGCCTGCCAGCAGCGACTGGAACACCGACTTCACGCAACGCACGATGCCGCCGCGGGAGAACAGATCCGGTGCCACCGCGAGATACCCGGCGGTGGCGAACCGATCGGTGATCGACCGCGCGTCCTGGGTCAGTCCGAAGGCATCGTGCACCACGACCACCGCCGGATACGGTCCCGCGCCGGACACGGCCGCCTGCGGCTCGGCCAGGTACCCGGCGATCGTTCCGTCCTGCGTGGGAATGCGGATGTCCATACCTGGCAACCTAGCTGGCCACCGACACTTCCGCAGGCGACACGCGACCCGTCGGCGACGGCGATCACTCGCCGGTCGGCCGGGATCGGTTCGGTCACCATGTTGGCGAGTCGTCGAGTGGCCATGTCATCCCGGTCTGGCCCGGTGCGACGGTTCGACTCGGCTGCGTGACCGTCGGACGTTATCGCCGCCGGGTTTGTCCGGGTGGGTTACGGCAGGTCTCGCCAGAGGATGAGCAGATCCACCGGGCCAAGGCTGGGATGGATGAACCCTCCAGTTGCGGAGCCGATGATCCTGAAGCCTTCGGAGGTGTACAGCCGCGTGGCAGCCTCGTTGGAGGCGGCGACAGCGTTGAACTGGATGCTGCTGAAGCCGGACGCGGTGGTCCAGGCGATCATGTCGCGGACCAGGGCGCGCCCGACTCCGCGGCCCCTGGCCGGCGCGGCGACCATGAACGACCCTGATGCCACATGCGCCCCCTGGTTCGGGCGGTTCGCGTACATGTTCGCAGTGCCCAGCACCGCGTTGTTGTCGTCTGTGGCGACGACGACGCGCCCTGGCGCGGCCACCATCGGAGGAAGATCGCATGTCGTCTTCGTCGGGCTCGGGCGTCCATCGCGAAGGTCTCTTCGGCGCTGGACACTTCCCGGATGATCGTCCAGATTGCGGTCCAGTCGGCGTGTGTCGCAACGCGAACGTCGATCGTCATGCAGGTACCTCAGCAGTGGGAGCCGGAACACGGCAAGCGCTTTTGGGCGACTCGGGCGGCCTTGCTTGCCTTGATGGCGAGTTCGTCCGTGCGGGCCACCGCTGACATAGATCACTTGGCCGGTTATGAAGCATGTCCGCGCGGCGAACCCGCATATAGTCCCGAACCGTCGAATACGACTGGTTCGTTGCCGAGCGCTCATCGACAAGTCGCGCCAGAATTCGTGTGGCGGTAGGGCGTTGCTTCCGTGGCGCATCCGGCCAACGGTGGGGTTTCGGGGGTGGTGTATCGGGTTTCGGGCACGCCTTCGGCGCGCCGTGTGGAACTGTCGCTCCACGGGTCGGTTCTCGTGGCCGGTCACCAGCGACAGTTCCACACGGAACGTTTTCGTCGTCTTGTTCTGCTGCGGTCCCGTTGCCGCTGAGGTCTGGTGCTACGCGCTCGGAGAGCGTTCCTTCCTCGGCTGGTGCGGCATCGTGCCTGCCTGCGCGGGCTTTCCGGCGTGTCTTGTTCTGGTCTTCTCCGGGCGACCGGTTCCTGGTGTTGGGTTGGTGGGTCATGTGACGCGGGTGATCGTGCTGTCGCGGGCGTATTCCGGGCGGCATCCGTCGACGGTCACGCGACCGTCGGGCCGTGAGCGGCGGCAAGCACTCTCCGGGGAACTGGTCGACTTTCCGGGCATGTACTCGGCGGAGGTCTGCGATCGCATTTCGGCGACGAACTGCATTTGGTGCCATGGCGCTTGGTCAGAAGGGCGCGGGTGTTGGTGTTGGTGGGTGGAGGGGTTTGGGGTGGCTGGTGTGGTGTTGTCTGGTGGGGGTGGTGATGTGGAGGGTTCCGGTGGTGTCTTGGTGGAGGTGCCAGCCGGGGGTGTTTTTGAGTTGGTGGTGTCGTCGGCAGAGGCTGGTGAGGTTGTCAGCGGCGGTGGTGCCGCCGTGTGCCCAGTCGGTGGTGTGGTCGATGTCGGATAGGTGTGTTGGTCGGTGGCAGCCGGGCATGCGGCATTCGCGGTCGCGGACTTTGACCAGTTCGGCCAACGCGGTGGGTGGTCGGTAGCGGGTGCGTCCGACATCGCGCACGGTTCGGTGGACGGGGTCGGTGACTACCTTGCGCAGCGCGGAGTTCGGATTCTGGGCAAGATGCCGGGCGAGCCAGGCGGGGATGGGTCCGTGGCCGGAGAGTTCGGCGGGCTGATCGTCTGCTTCGGCGAGGGTTGTCGCGGCGACGTGGACGAATATTTCGGTGCGGGGTTCGCTCTGACGGTGGCCGAGGCAGAGTTCGGCGAACACGTCAGCACGCAACTGTTCAAGGGTGCGGGTTTCGTTGCGGCCGCGCAGGGTTGTGGCGATGCGGTCCACGCGGGTGTAGATGGCGGTGGCGGTTTCGGTGGGCAGGTCGGCGATGAGGGTGCTCATGGCGTCGTCCTGATGCACCAGTTGCACACGGCGATCCAGCCGCCGTCTCCGGGCTCGTTCGGCATGCCCGCCGGGATCAACGTGCGCGACTTGGCGCACGACCGCACGGCGAATACTGGATGGATTCCGACCATCCACTCGACCAGCCATTGCAGCATCGACGGCAGCGGCGTGCTCGTCCGATAGCGGGTTGGTGGCATCGACAATTTTGGAGGCTTTGTAGGCGTCGATGACGCCGGTTTCCATCGCCGCCAGGGTTTCCGGTAGTCGGGTGGTCAACGCTTGTGCCATCGCGACCATTCGCTGCGCGCGGTGTTCGGTGGTCGCCAGGGTCAGTGCGATCTCGGCTGCCACCCCACGCGGGTCTTCGCACAGGGCAGCGAAGCGGGCCACCGCCCGCACCTGCACAGCTTCCGCGTGGGAGCGTGCGGCCTCGGCGTCGCGCATCACCCGTAGCAACCCCCGCCCCGACAACCGTCCGAGCCCAGCACCGTGCAGCCCGCCGTGACTCACACCGCTGTGATCAACGCGCACCGTTTCCCGCGATTCCATGTCCAGAATCGCGGATAGCTGCAATTCTACAGATCCCCCATCGATCATGGGTCCATTCTATTCGGAGGGTGTTCGGATTTACATAACACCATCGGGTGTCGCATTGAATGAATGGACCATTTGTTCGGCGGTCTTGGAGAGGGTGCGGTATTGGTGTCCAGTAACGGTTTCTTGTGACGGGTCGCGGAGCCTGTTGGCACCGTGAAACGCGGCGGAGGGGGACCTTTGCCGGACAGCGCCAAGCCTCTATGCAGCCAGGAACCGGACAGCACCAAACCGACCAGCACCAAGGCCCCGTGCGGCCAGGAACCCGACAGCACCAAACCGACCAGCACCAAGGCCCCGTGCGGCCAGGAACCCGACAGCACCAAGCCGACCAGCGTCGCCCATCCCGTCAAGCAGGCCCCCGAAGGACAGCCGGGCGCAGCAGCCGGGGTACGAACCCGGACGCGACACACCCAACCGGACGCGACACCCCACCCGCTCCGCACCAGACAGCACCGGCACACCCGTTCCGTGGGTAACTGTCGCTGGTGACCATCAACGGCGAACGCCCCGCGCAGCGACAGTTACCCGCGGCGCGCCGAAGGCGTGCCCGAAACCCAAGACGCCACCCCGATACCCCCCGACCCCGGACCCCGATACGTCCCGAACCCGAAATCCGATACGCCCCGAACCAGGAGCCGAACCGATACCCCACGAACCCCGGCACACCCCCGTTGGAGTGTTCAGCCCTCCAGGGTCGGCGAGTCGAACCGCACCCGCTCCGCGGGGGCGCCGGCGGCGAACAACTGCGATACGCAGTCGCGGATCATGCTGGGCGAACCGGACAGCAGAACGTCCCGCTCGGGCCAGGCCTCCTGCTCGGTGATGACGGCCCCGAGTGTGCCGCGCAGCCCCCCGGCCACCGAACCCCGTTCGGTCACCGGCGTGACCCGTAGCCAGTCGCTGCCGACGGCGAGCGAGGTGATCTGGTCGAGGTCGTACAGATCGTCGGGGGTACGCCCGCCGAAGTAGAGATGAACGTCGGGACGCTCCGGCCACTGCGCGAGATCGTCGATGATCGCCCGCAACGGTGCCAACCCGGTACCGCCCGCCACCAGCAGCAGTCCTCGCCCGCTGTGCTGCCGCACGTCGAGGCATCCGAGCGACGGGCCGATCCGCCAGGTGTCGCCGACCTGTGAGTGGTTCACGAGGGCCCGCGACACCCAGCCGTTCCGGACGGCCCGCACGTGGAACTCGAGGAAGTCATCGCGCTCCGGGGCGTTGGCGGGCGAGAGGTACCGCCACAGCCGCGGTCGCTGCGGAATCTCGACGCTCACGTGGTGGCCGGGCGTGTACGGCAGCGGCTGGTCGGGCCGCACCCGGATCACCGCGATCCCCGGCCCGGCCATCCGGCGCTCGACGACGGTGCCGTTCCACCAGGCGGGCCCGGTGTCGGTGGCCGCCGCCTCGCACATCGTCGCGGCGATGGTTGCGTACGCCTGCGTCCACGCCCGTTCGACGGGCGGCGTCCACGATTCGCCGAGCTGGTGCTTCAACGCCCCGAGTAGAGCGAAACCGACGGCGTCGTAGTGCTCGGTGACGACATCGAACTTGCGGTGGTCGCGGCCGAGTTGGCGGAGGAAGGGGCCGAGTTCGTCCGGCCGGTCGACGAGTTGCACGACGTGCACGAGCGCGCGCAGCAGGTTGCTTCGCTGGGCGGACATGTTGGCCGGGAACAGCGATCGCGTACCGGGTGCGACGGAGAACAGCACGGCGTAGAAATACTGTGACATTTCCCCGGCCGCGCCTTCGACCTCGGCGAAACTCGACCTGATCAGCCGCACCATTTCCGCGCTGTCCTGCTGCGCGGACGTACTCCCGGTTGAGTGCCGTGTGGGCACAGGTTCGGCTGTCATCGGTGGAACGTGCTCTCCATCGCGTGCGGGTGCCTGTCACCGCTCCGGCGGATTCTCCAGGTGCATGGTCGTCGTACGGTTTGCGACGACTCTAATGGTGAGTGCCCATTTGTGGGACGCAACCGTGACCCTTTCTTTGTGTACTCGATTGAGCACGCAAAGTCGTAAGCGGAACGGGAGATGCCGGTTCTGTGAGTCGCGGGGCGGCCCTGTCACCTGGCGGCCGGATGTGCCAAAGTCGGGTCCTATGAATCCCACCGGACCCGGTTCGCCCGACGCGGACGACTGTGACCAGGCACCGGGGTCGAGTGGTGAGCGGATGCTGCAGTGCGCCTACGGCACCCGGGACCGGGCGTCGCGGTTCTACCGGGACCAGATGGCGAACCGCCTGAACGAGCAGATGATCGAGTTCATCGGCCGGATGGAGATGGCGTTCATCGCCACCTCGGACGCCGACGGTGAGGCCGACTGCTCGTTCCGTGCGGGCCCGCCCGGATTCATCCAGGTGCTCGGCGACCAGCGCATCGCGTACCCGGAGTACCGCGGCAACGGCGTGCTGGCCAGCCTGGGCAACATCAAGGAGAACCCGCACATCGGCATGCTGATGGTGGACTTCGTGCGCGATCTGATCGGCCTGCACGTCAACGGTCGCGCCGCCGTCGTCGACGACGTTGTCCTGCACCGGTACCACCCGTGGCTCCCCCGCGAGTTCGAGCGCGGACGCACTCCGGAGCGCTGGGTGGTGGTGGACGTGGTCGAGGCGTACATCCACTGCCGCAAGCACATTCCGCGGATGCAGCCGGTCGGCCGGGACCGGGCGTGGGGTACCGACGACGGGCGCAGCAAGGGTGGCGACTTCTTCGGCGTCCGCGCGCAGCGCCGCGCGGAGGCCGCGGCGGCGGAGACGGTGGAGTTGCCCACGCCCGCCCGTGGTGGGGCGTTCGTGGAACCGGCGCGCCCGGCGTCGCCGCGGCCCGCTCTTCGCCCGGTGCGGGCGTCGCGGGCGGTTCAGTCGATCGTGAAGGGGTCGTAGGTGATCTGATCCAGGGCCGTGCCCGCGACGAGCATGCGCGAGACGGTGGCCCGGATCATCGACGGTGAGCCGGAGACCAGGATGTCGTGCCCTGGCCAGCCGCCCTGGCCGGCGACGACCTCGGCGAGCGTGCCGTGCTCACAGCCCGGCAGGTCACCGCGTTCGACCACGGGCACCACGGTCAGCCACGGGTTCACCGAGGCCAGCGCGCGCAGTTCGTCCAGGTCGTAGAGGTCGTCCCGGGTCGCTCCGCCGAAGAACAGGGTGACGTTCGGGTTCTGCCCCCAGCCCTGTAGTTCGTCGAGGATCGAGCGCAGCGGGGCCATGCCGGTGCCGCCGCCGACCATCACGATGTCGTTACCGGAGCCGCGGTCGACGTGCAGCCTGCCCAGCGGGGGGCCCAGCCGCCAGACGTCCTCGGCCTGCGTGTGGCTGACGATCGCCCTGGACACCCAGCCGCCGTCGACGGCGCGGATGTGGAACTCGATCGACCCGTCGTCGCGCGGCGCGTTGGCGGGCGAGAGGTACCGCCACAGTCGCGGCCGCTGCGGCACCTCGACGCTCATGTACTGGCCGGCCGTGTAGGGCACGCGGTGTTCGGGCTCCAGCCGGACGAGCGCGAGGTCCCAGCTCAGCCTGCGGTGCTCGGCGACGGTGGCGTTCCAGTAGGCCGGGTTCTCGTCGGCGGCGGCCGCCTCCTGCATGGACCGGGCGATGATGGTGAACGCTTCGGCCCATGCCCGTTCGACCTCGGGGGTCCACTCCGGCCCGAGCTGGCGTTTCATGGCGCCGAGCAGCGCGGTGCCCACGGCTTCGTAGTGCTGCGGGATGACGCCGAACTTGCGGTGGTCGCGGCCGAGCTGGCGGAGGAAGGGCACCAGGTCGTCCGGCCGGTCGACCATCTGGACGATGTGCACGAGCGCGCGGACCAGCCTGCCGCGCTGTACTTCCATGTTGATCGGGAAGAACTCACGGGTGGTGGGCGCGAGGGTGAAGAGCATCCCGTAGAAGAACTGCGAGATCTCCGGCAGGTACGGCTCGGCCTTCGCCCAGGCGTCCCGGATGAGCGCGACCATGGCCGTGACGGCGGGCGGGGCCTCCCGGTGGGTGGAGGTCCGTGGGACAGGGCTGACCGACTCGGCTGTCATAGCTCTTCGGTCACGTTCCAACCCCTGGCTCTCGTCGGGCGGGTCGAGCCCGCCCGATGGCGATTATCCACCACGTTTCCGTCTTCCGGTCGCTTCTCGGGCCGGGCGGCCGGTCCGCGCCAGGGTGGAGCGGCGTTCGGTGCGCCCGCTGAAGCGAATGCTGTGCACAAGATATGGCCCAGTCGGGCGTCTGGGTAGCGGCAGCGCGCCCCCAATCGTCGGGGTTGCTCCAGACGGGTGGTTGAACCTGGCGCGATGGTGTGACAGGTCACCGGTTGAATAGTTGCCCTACGCAAGTAACGGTGATTAAACTTGTATGTTGCAAGTAAGTGTATGGGGTCCTGGAGACGGAGCGATGGAACCGACCGACGAGGTCTTCATGGAACTGGTGCGTCAGCTCCGTTCCGCGGCACAGCTCCGGCACAGCTGGACGGCCCGCGTCTTCCAGGCGCAACGCGAGCTCCACCCGGCCGCCGCCTGGCTGCTGGCCGAGCTCGCCCGCCGCGGCGAGAGCCGGATGTCGGTACTGGCCAAGGAGCGGATGGTGGACCTGTCGGTGATCAGCAGGCAGGTCGCGCAGCTCAGCGATGCGGGCCTGGTCGAACGCAGACCCGCCCCGGACGACGGCCGCGCCTCCCTGGTCCGCGTCTCCGAACGCGGGCACGCCGAACTCGACGGCTGGCGGTCCGGCCAACTCGACCTGCTCCGGCAGGCACTCGGCGGGTGGGCCGCCGAGGACCTGGCGGACGTCACCGCCCGACTGCGCGAGATCAACCACGACCTCCGCGAGTTCATGGGCGTGCAGAACGAGGACTGCGCCGCGCACCGCCCGAGGCCGGGCCCCGGAACGCCCCCGGACACGCGGGCACAGCAGGTCCAGGGGCAAGAGACACAGAGACAAGAAGCACAGACGAGCGAGAACGGCACGAGGCACGAGCTGTCTCTCGGAAAGTGAGGAGGGCGATGACGACCCCGCAAGAACGAACGGGTCAATCGGGCCCCGTGGTGAAGACAGCCGGAACCACCGAGGCGATGACCCACAGCCAGATCATGCGCGCCCTTTCGGGCCTGCTGCTGGCACTACTGGTCGCGATCCTGTCCTCGACGATCGTGTCCAACGCGCTGCCGACGATCCTCGCCGATCTCGACGGCACGCAGGGGCAGTACACGTGGGTGGTCACCGCGATGCTGCTGACGTCCACGGCGACCACGCCGATCTGGGGCAAACTCTCCGACCTGTTCAGCAAGAAGATGCTCTACCAGGTCGCGATCGTGATCTTCACGCTCGGTTCGATCCTCGGTGGCATCGCGCAGTCCATGCCCGAGCTCATCGCGTACCGCGCGCTCCAGGGCATCGGCATGGGTGGCCTGCAGGCGCTGGTCCAGGTCGTGATCGCGGCGATGATCTCGCCGCGCGAACGTGGCCGCTACTCCGGCTACATCGGCGCGACCTTCGCCGTGGCGACCGTGTCCGGGCCGCTGGTCGGCGGGCTGATCGTCGACTCCCCGCTCGGCTGGCGCTGGTGCTTCTGGGTGTGCGTGCCGATCGCGGTGATCGCGTTCGTCGTGCTCGGCCGGACGCTGCACCTGCCGGTACTGAAGCGCAAGGTCAAGATCGACTGGCTGGGTGCGACGTTGCTGGTCGGCGGTGTGGCCCTGCTGCTGGTCTGGATCTCGCTGGCGGGCAAGGACTTCGACTGGGTCTCCGGCACCTCGGCGGCCTACCTCGGCGGGGCGATCGTCGCGCTGGCGGCGGCGGTGTACGTCGAATCACGGCACAGTGAGCCCGTCGTGCCGCTGCGGCTGTTCCGGAACCGGACGTTCACCCTGTCCGTGCTCGGCACGCTCGCCGTCGGCACCGCCATGTTCGGTGGCGCGGTGTTCCTCGGCCAGTACTTCCAGATCTCGCGTGCCTTCTCCCCGACCCACGCCGGGCTGATGACGCTGCCGATGGTGCTGGGGCTGTTCCTCTCCTCGACGATTGCCGGTCAGGTCATCTCCCGCACCGGGCGGACGAAGCCGTTCCTGATCGGCGGGGCGGTCATGCTCGTCGTCGCGCTGGGCCTGCTGGGCACCGTCGACCACACCACCAACCTGGCGTGGATGGGCGTCATGCTCGCCATGATGGGTATCGGCGTCGGCTGCCTGATGCAGAACCTGGTGCTGGTGGTGCAGAACGAGGTGCCGATGCGCGACATGGGCTCGGCGTCCTCGGTGATCACCTTCTTCCGTACGCTCGGCGGCTCGGCGGGCGTGTCCGCGCTCGGTGCCGTGCTGGCCGCGCAGGTGGCTACCAACGTCTCCGACTCGCTGGCGAAGCTCGGCATCTCCGGTGGCCCGTCCGCCGCGGGTGGCGGTTCGCTCGACGTCGGCGCGTTGCCGGGTCCGGTGCAGGAGATCGTGCGCGCCGCCTACGGGGACGCGACCGGCACGATCTTCACCGTCGGCGCGGTGATCAGCCTGGCCACCCTCGTCGCGGTGCTGCTGATGCGCGAGGTTCCGCTGCGCACCACGCTGGACCTGCCCGAGGAGCCGGGCCCCGCGCTGGAGCGCGACCGGGCGGACTACGCCCGCACCTGAGCCGAACGCTCCCACCACCGACGTGCCCTGCGCCGCAGCCCGCGACGCAGGGCACGTCCGCGTCCGGTCGTCCACGCGATCAGGTGAGCGCCGTCCGGTGGAACTACCCCTCTGCGGGCTACGTTCGCTCTGTGCGGACGTGAAACACAAAGTTGAGCGGAACAAGCTCAACTTTCGTGACGTTATACGTATCGATGGCGGCGTGATCACGGTCGCCACCAGGCACTTCGCACAGAGGTTTCGAACAAGCACAGAGGTGAGGGGATGGACGCTTTCAACCCGACCACGAAGACCCAGCAGGTCATCACGTCCGCGGCGCAGGCGGCGACCACCTCGGGCAATCCCGACATCGCCTCGGCACATCTGCTCGGCGCGCTGCTGGCCCAGGGTGACGGGCTGACCGCGCCGCTGCTCACGGCCGTCGGCGCCGACCCCCGTCAGGTGCACGCCGAACTGGAACCGATCATCTCGGCGCTGCCCTCGGCCACCGGGGCGACCGTGTCCAGCCCGCAGTTCGACAGCCAGGCCGTCCGCTCACTGACCCACGCGCAGAAGCTCGCCACCGAACTCGGCGACGAGTACGTCTCCACCGAGCACGTGCTGGTCGGCCTGGCGGCGGAGGGCGGACCGGTGGCGGGGCTGCTCACCCGGCACGGTGCCACGCCCGAGGCGCTGCGCGAGGCGTTCACGAACGTCCGCGGCTCCGCCCGCGTGACCAGTCCCGACCCGGAGGACACCTACAAGGCGCTGGAGAAATACGGCGTCGACCTGACCGCCAGGGCGCGCGCCGGTGAGCTCGACCCGGTGATCGGCCGGGACACCGAGATCCGCCGGGTGGTCCAGGTGCTGTCGCGGCGCACCAAGAACAACCCGGTGCTGATCGGTGAGCCGGGCGTCGGCAAGACGGCGATAGTGGAGGGACTCGCCCAGCGGATCATCGCCGGCGACGTGCCGGAATCCTTGCGGGGCAAGAAGGTCGTCGCGCTCGACCTCGGCTCGATGGTGGCCGGGGCGAAGTTCCGCGGCGAGTTCGAGGAGCGGCTCAAGGCCGTGCTCAAGGAGATCACCGACTCGGCCGGCCAGGTCGTCACGTTCATCGACGAACTGCACACCATCGTCGGCGCGGGCGCGTCCGGCGAGGGGGCGATGGACGCGGGCAACATGATCAAGCCGATGCTCGCCCGCGGTGAGCTGCGCATGGTCGGCGCCACCACGCTGGACGAGTACCGGCAGCACATCGAGAAGGACGCCGCGCTGGAACGCCGTTTCCAGCAGGTCGTCGTCGGCGAACCGTCCACGGAGGACACGATCGGCATCCTGCGCGGACTCAAGGAGCGGTACGAGGTGCACCACGGTGTGCGCATCACCGATGCCGCACTGGTCGCCGCCGCGACCCTGTCCGATCGCTACATCACCGCACGGTTCCTGCCGGACAAGGCGATCGACCTCGTCGACGAGGCCGCCTCCCGGCTGCGGATGGAGATCGACTCCCGGCCCGTCGAGATCGACGAGGTCGAGCGCGCGGTGCGGCGGATGGAGATCGAGGAGATGGCACTGTCCAAAGAGGACGACGTGCCGTCGAGGGAGCGGCTGGCCGCGTTGCGCGCCGAACTCGCCGAGAAGCGCGAGGACCTCACCGCGCTGACCGCGCGCTGGCAGAACGAGAAGGGCTCCATCGAGAACGTCCGCGACCTCAAGGAGCAGCTCGAACAGCTCCGTGGCGAGTCCGAGCGCGCCGAGCGTGACGGCGACCTGGGCCGGGCCGCGGAACTTCGCTACGGCCGGATTCCCGCGCTGGAGAAGGAGCTCGAAGCGGCCACGGTCGCCACGGGCACCAGCGTCGACGTGATGCTCAAGGAGGAGGTCGGCGCGGACGACGTCGCCGATGTGGTCAGCGCCTGGACCGGTATCCCCGCCGGACGTCTGCTGGAGGGTGAGACCGGCAAGCTGCTGCGGATGGAGGAGGAGCTGACCCGGCGGGTGATCGGCCAGGCCGAGGCGGTCACCGTCGTCTCCGACGCCGTCCGGCGGACCAGGGCGGGTGTCGCCGACCCGGACCGTCCGACGGGCTCGTTCCTGTTCCTCGGCCCGACCGGTGTCGGCAAGACGGAGCTGGCCAAGGCGCTGGCGGAGTTCCTGTTCGACGACGAGCGCGCCATGCTGCGCATCGACATGAGTGAGTACGCCGAGAAGCACTCGGTGGCCCGCCTGGTCGGCGCGCCACCCGGGTACGTCGGCTACGACCAGGGCGGTCAGCTCACCGAATCGGTGCGGCGCAGGCCGTACAGCGTCGTGCTGCTGGACGAGGTGGAGAAGGCCCACCCGGACGTCTTCGACGTGCTGCTCCAGGTACTCGACGACGGCAGGCTCACCGACGGGCAGGGACGCACGGTGGACTTCCGCAACACCATCCTGGTGCTCACGTCCAACCTCGGCTCGCAGGCGATCGCGGATCCCTCGCTGGACGAGCGCCAGCGTTCCGACGCGGTGCTGTCCGTGGTGCAGAGCCACTTCAAGCCGGAGTTCCTGAACCGGCTGGACGACATCGTGGTGTTCGGCTCGCTCGGCACCGAGCAGTTGACGTCCATTGTGGACATTCAGATCGACCGGCTCGCCAAGCGACTGGCGCAGCGCAGGCTGACCCTGGACGTCACCCCCGGTGCCCGCGAGTGGCTGGCGCTGAACGGTTTCGACCCGATCTACGGGGCGCGGCCGCTGCGCAGGCTGGTGCAGTCGGCGATCGGCGACCAGCTCGCGAAGCAGCTCCTCGCCGGTGAGATCCGCGACGGCGACACCGTCCGTGTCGACATACCGGCCCAGGAGGCGAGCAACGCGCTGACCGTCGCCCGCGTGGACTGACGCCGCGGAAGGGCCCCGCCGGTCCGGGCTGCCGGTCGGGCCCCGCCGGCTTGGTTCCGCCGGTCGGCCCTGGTGGTCGGGGCTGCCGGTTGGGCCCGATGGTCACCTGGAGTTGAGGGGGCGCGAGCCGGGTTACCCGAAATGGGTACGAGACACCGGCCCGTTGATCTTCGTTGCCGGGCCGGGAGGACTACCCTGCTCGTCGTGGGTATTCCGGCGTGGATCTGGTTCGTCATCGCTGCCGTCGCACTCGTCGCGGGGCTGGCTCTGCTCGCGGTCGACCGCGGCCGGGAGGGCTCGCGCAGCCGTGAGCGCATGCGGTGGGCCGACCTGCGCGGCTGGACCTACGTCGAGGAGGATCCACGGCTCGCCCGGCAGTGGTCCGGCGGGGCGATCGGCTACTTCGACGCGGAGTCCACGCTGAACCTGGTCGCGGGCTCGACGTTCACCGCCGACGGCAGGCGGCCCGTCTACGTGTTCGACCTGGAGGCCGACAACCAGATCCCGGCTGTCGTGGTGGCGGTCCGCTGCACCCGCGTGCACCCGGTGCTGCTGGAGTTGTGGCTGTCCAGCGTGCCCTTCCAGCGAGAGGGCATGCCGGAGATGCTCGGTCCGGTCGGCCAGCGCTACGCCTTCGCCGACGACATCGCCGGTGCCCGTGAGCTGATCACGCAGGACCTCGTCGAGGCCACCGACGCGCTGGGCGGCGACGTGAGCGTCGCGTGGCTGGAGAACGAGTGGGTGCTGGCCAGTGCCGCGCCGAACGTCGGGCCGTCCCGGCTGGAGCGGCTGCTGCGCGACCTGGGCGAGATCGCCGACATCGTCGATCCGTATTACGAGGACGAGGTCGCCCCCGGGCGACCGTGGCAGCCCGAGGCCGACCCTGCCGACGCCACCGGCCCCGCCCACGCCGCCGACGCCCCGCCTGCCAACCCCCACCCCGGCCACTGACCCACCCGGCCAGCCCAGCCCCCAGGAACCGTTCCGTGTCGGGCGTTCCAGCCCCCCGTGTCGCGCTCCTGGCACCGCGTGTCGGGCTTTCTGGCATGCCGTGTCGCGCTCCTGGGCACGCTGTGTCGGGCTCTTGGGCACGCTGTGTCGTGCGTTCTGGCACGTTGTGCCGGGCGGGCAAGTCTTCGCGGCCGTTCGACGGTGCCGATGCGCCTGACACGGCGTGTCGGAGCGCGCGACACGGCATGCTGGAGCGCACGACACGGCATGCCCAGAAGCCCGACACGGCGGGTGTGGGCCCGGCGTGTGGGTGGGTCAGTGGACGCGGGGCAGGGGGAGGGTGTGGGCTTCGACGGGGGTGAAGGTGCCCGCCAGCTCGAAGGCGGGTTCCAGCGTCAGGTCGAGTTCGATGCCGTCCAGCGGGTCTTCCGGCAACGCCTCGTCCTCGCGGATCTCCAGCGTGCCGGTGAACGTGCCGGAGTGGTCGTCGAACAGCTCGACCCCCTCGACCCCCTCGGCACCGTCGGCCCTGGTGAGCGTCGCGGCCTCGGGGTCCTCGCCGAGTTCGCCGATGAAACCCTCCAGGATCGGGACGGTCGGGCCGAGGTCCTCGTACCGCTCGGCGAGCAGCAGGCCGTGGCCGGTGTCCTCGCCCGCGTCCTCGTTCTCGGACTTGTAGTGCTTCCCCACAGGTGCGCAGTCCTCTGTACGTACGGTCCGGAGCAACCCCTCGCTACTCCAAATGGCCGAACCGACCATACGTTTTCACGCCCAGCACACAAGGCTTATCGTGACGTAAAGTTCCGATCCATCTACTGAAAGCGACAAGCGGTAGATATCGCGCGACGAGCGGACGTCGGGTAGCCGGATACGGTTGGCCCATGCCTACCGCTGTGATCACCGGAGCGACCGCCGGAATCGGCGCCGAGTTCGCCCGCGTGCTGGCCGGCCGCCGGTACGACCTCGTCCTCGTCGCCCGCGACGCCGCCCGCCTCGACGCGCTGGCCGCCGAGCTGGCCGGGGCACACGGTGTCACCGCCACCGCGCTGCCCGCCGATCTGTCCACTGTGGAGGGACGGCTGACGGTCGAGACACGCCTCGAGGGCGAACCGCCCGACCTGCTCGTCAACAACGCGGGTTTCGGCCTGGCCGGCGAGCTGTGGGAGACCTCGGTGGACGAGTTGCAGGCCCAGCTCGACGTGAACGTCACCGCCGTGCTCCGGCTGACCCGCGCCGCGCTGCCCGGCATGGTCGAACGCGGCAGCGGAGCGGTGATCAACACCTCCAGCGTCGCGGGGTTCTTCTCCGGTCGCGGCTCCACCTACACCGCCAGCAAGAACTGGGTGACCTCCTTCTCCGACGGGATCGCCGCCTCCCTGGACGGCACCGGCGTCCGGATGATGGCGCTGTGCCCCGGGTTCACCCACACCGAGTTCCACGAGCGCGCGAGCCTGGACAAGCCCGGGCCGAAGGCGTTCTGGTTGACCGTCGAGCGCGTGGTTCGCGAGGCGCTGGCCGACCTGGACAAGGGCAAGGTGATCTCCGTGCCGAGTCCGCAGTACAAGGTCGTGGTGGCCGTCGGGCAACTCCTGCCGAGGGGGCTGGTCCGGCTCATCGGCGGACGCTTCGGTGGCCGCGGTCGCACCTGAGTCGCGCCCGCCCGGAATCGTCGCAGCCGTATGAGAGGCTGACCGCCGTGACGAGCAGAGTGACGGACAAAGCCGAGAAACTGGAGCTGGCCAGGCTGGTCACCGAGCTTTCCGTGGTGCGCGGCGAGGTGACTTTGTCCTCGGGCAAGCAGGCCGACTACTACGTCGACCTCCGTCGCGCGACGCTGCACCACGCCGCCGCCCCGCTCATCGGCAGGCTGATGTGCAGGCTCACCGACGACTGGGATTTCGTCGCGGTCGGTGGCCTCACCCTCGGTGCCGATCCGGTCGCCACCGCGATGCTCCACTCGGCCGCCGCGGACGGCCGGGCGCTGGACGCCTTCGTCGTCCGCAAGAGCGCGAAGACGCACGGGCTGCAGCGCCGGATTGAGGGGCTGGAGGTTGCCGGTCAGCGGGTGCTCGTCGTCGAGGACACCACCACCACGGGTGCCAGCCCGCTCGCGGCGGTGGACGCGCTGACCGAGGCCGGCGCGAGCGTGATCGGCGTGGCCACGATCGTTGACCGCGCGACCGGTGCCCGCGAGGTCATCGAGGAGCGGGGCCTGCCGTACCGGCACCTGCTCGGACTGGACGACCTCGGTCTAGCCTGACCTCGCAGGCCCTGGTGGTTAAACTGGACGTGACCAGGGCATGATTCGAGGGGATGGACGTCGATGGCTGGATTCCTCGCCGGCGTCACGGTGGTCGTGCACTTCGCCGCCCTGATCTACATCGGGTTCGGCGGCTTCCTGGCGTGGCGCTGGCCGAAGGCGATCATCCCGCATCTGTTCCTCGCCGCCTGGGGCGTCGCGGTGAACGTGTTCCCGATCCCGTGTCCGCTGACCGCCGCCGAGGACTACTTCCGCGGTCTGCAGGGGCTCGGCCCGCTGCCGGGCGGGTTCAACGCGTACTACATCTACGGCACGCTGATCCCGGATCACCTGCTCGGCCTGGCCACCGTCATCGCCCTGACCTGCCTGGTCGTCTCCTACGCCGGGGCGTTCGTGTTCTGGCGGCGCAGGCGTGCCGGTACCACCGAGGACGCTCCGCCACCGGCGCAGGCCCGGCTTGGCTGAGCCGGTGGAGCAGGCCGGTCCGACGGAGTGGACCCTGCGCGAGGAGGTGGGCGTCGGGCCGTGGCCGGGTGAGTGGCCTGCCGACGACCGGTACGACCCGGAGCTCCTGGAGCTCGGCGACCGCCGCAACGTGGTGGACGCCTACCGCTACTGGCGCCGCGAGGCGATCGTGTCCGATATGGACGGTCGCAGGCACCCCTTCCACGTGGCGATCGAGAACTTCCAGCACGACCACAACATCGGCACCGTGGTGCGTACGGCGAACGCGTTCGCCTCGGCCGCCGTGCACATCGTCGGCAGACGGCGGTGGAACCGGCGCGGCGCGATGGTCACCGATCGCTACCAGCATCTGCACCACCACGCCGACATCGACGCTTTCACCGCCTTCGCCGCGGAGACCGGGCTGGCCGTCGTCGCGGTGGACAACACGCCCGGTGCCCAGCCGATCGAGACGGCCGCGCTGCCGAGGGACTGCGTGCTGCTGTTCGGGCAGGAGGGCCCAGGCCTCTCCGCCGGTGCGCAGGAATCGGCCTCGATGGTGGTCTCGATCGCGCAGTTCGGCACCACTCGGTCGATCAACGCCGGGGTGGCCGCCGGGATCGTGATGCACGCCTGGGTGCGCGAGCACGCCGACCTGGCCGACTCGTGGTGAGCATCTGGTCCGCTCGCGCGGATGCGGCCGAAACCGCTGTGCGGCAACGGCATCTTCGTCGCGTATGGCTGCTGCCGGGCACCGTGCTCGGGCGCAGCACCTGGCCCGCCGACCTCGGCGGGCGACTGCATCGGCACTGGAACTACTGGTGGCAGGCGCATCTGCTGGACTGTCTCGTCGACGCCCAGCTACGCGATCCGCGACCGGAGCGGCTGGTCCGGATCGACCGGTTCGTCCGCTCGGTGCGGCTGCGCAACCGGGGCGGCTGGACGAACGACTACTACGACGACATCGCGTGGCTCGGCCTTGCGCTGCAACGGGTGCGCTCGGCCGGTGGGCGTCCGGTGGACGAACCGATCCGGGTGATCCTGGCCAGGCTGCGGGAGGGCTGGACCCCGGACGCGGGCGGCGGGATCTGGTGGCGGCGCGGCGACGCGTTCAAGAACGCCCCGGCCAACGGTCCGGCGGCGATCATGCACGCCAGGGCCGGTGAGCGGGAACGTGCGGCGGAACTGTTCCGCTGGATGAGCGAGACGCTGGTCGACCCGGATACGGGACTGGTGCTGGATGGTCTGCGTACCGACACCGGCGAGCTGGTCCGGGCGATTTACACGTACTGCCAAGGGGTCTACCTCGGCACCTGCCTCGAACTGTCCGAAACCGGCGCTGCCGAGCGGACGGTGCGCGCGGTGGCCGGGCACTGCGCGCCGGGCGGTGTGCTGCGCGGTCAGGGCGGTGGTGACGGTGGCCTGTTCGCCGGCATTCTCGCCCGGTATCTGGCACAGGCGGCGCTGACGTTGTCCGGCCCGGCCGCGTCGGCCGCGCGGGAACTGGTGCTCACTTCGGCGCGGGCGTGCTGGTCGACGTCCCTGCGCGGGCCCGGCGGTCCGGTGTTCGGCGCCGACTGGTCGCGGCCCGCGCCTTCGCTGGCCGTGGTCGACTCCGATCCGGCGCGGGGCCTTTCGGTGCAGGTGGGATCGTGGATGCTGCTGGAAGCGGCGGCAAGGCTGACGGAGGCCGCGTGAGCGATGGTGGCGAAGTCCCGCTCGCGCGGGCCGACCGGGTGCGGGTGTCCCGCTGGGGCCGGGGCCGCGTGAGCGATGGTGGCGAAGTCCCGCTTGCGCGGGCCGACCGGGTGCGGGTGTCCCGCTGGGGCCGGGGCCGCGTGAGCGATGGTGGCGAAGTCCCGCTCGCGCGGGCTGTTCTCTTTCGGTGGCGACCGGTGTCCCGGTGGGGACCGGTGTCCTGGTGAGCGTGACGGTGCTGCTGGCCGGGTTGTGCACGGTGGACGTGGTGCAGCGGGTCGAGGAGCTGCCGGAGCCGGGGGTGAAGGTGCGCTCGTCCTCGGTCGCGGTGGCGGCGGGTGGCCCGGCGACGAACGCCGCGGTGACCGTCGCGGCGCTGGGTGGCACGGCGACGCTGGTGACGGTGCTGGGCGGGCATCCGCTCGCCGGACTGGCCCGCGCCGATCTCGCGGAGCACGGCGTGAACGTGCACGATCTGCTGCCAGGGCATGCCGAGCCGCCTGCGGTGAGCGCGGTCGTCGTGCGGGAGCGGGACGGCGAGCGGACGGTGGTCTCGCACAACGCGGGTGCGGTGCCGATGGCGTTGCCCGATGCGGATCCGCCGGATCCGCCGGGCTCGCCGGACGCGGTGCTGGTCGACGGACACCACCCGGAGCTGGCGTTGCGTGTCGCGCGCCGGGCCCGTGCCGCGGGTGTGCCGGTCGTGCTGGACGCCGGGAGCTGGAAACCGGTCTTCGACGAGTTGCTGCCGCTGGTGGACATCGCCGCCTGCTCGGCCCAGTTCCGCGGTCCGGATCCGCATGATCGCGGGGTCGCGACGGTGATCACCACGGCGGGCGCGGACCCGGTCCGGTGGTCCTCCGGCGGCGCGACGGGCGAGGTCGGGGTGCCGGCCGTCCGGGCAAGGGACACGCTCGGTGCGGGCGACGTGTGGCACGGGGCGCTGGCGTTCGCCGTCGCCAGGAGCAGTATGGGTGCGAGCGTGCCGGAACTGATCGGGTTCGCGAACTCGGTGGCCGCGGAGCGGGTGCGGCACGCCGGTCCGCGCGCCTGGGTGCGGCCGGTCCGTGGGCTCGGCCGGTGAGGGCCGGCCTGTGAGCGAAAGGAAGAGAGTGCGATGACATCCTTCGACGATCTGCTGAGCCGGGCGCAGACCCTGCTGTCCACGGGCGACCGGACGGTACTCGGCATCACCGGCCCTCCTGCGGCGGGCAAGACGACGCTGGCCTGGCGGCTCGCCGACGCGCTGGGTACTCGCGCGGTCGTGGTCGGGATGGACGCGTTCCATCTGGCGCAGGTCGAGCTGAACCGGCTGGGCCGCGCCGAGCGCAAGGGCGCGCCGGACACCTTCGACGGCTACGGCTACGCGCACCTGGTGCGGCGGTTGTCCGAGGGCGTCGAGACGGTGTACGCGCCGGAGTTCCGCCGGGAGATCGAGGAGCCGATCGCCGGGGCGGTGCGGGTGCCGACGGACGTGCCGCTGGTGATCACCGAGGGCAACTACCTGCTGCTCGACTCGGAACCGTGGACCTCGCTGCGTCCGCTGCTCGCCGATGTCTGGTATCTGCGCCCGGACGAGGACGAGCGGGTCGAGCGGCTGGTGAACCGGCACCGCAGCTACGGCCGTTCGCTGGTGGAGGCCAAGCAGCGGGCTCTCGGCTCGGACCAGCGCAACGCCGACCTGATCGCCCCGACGGCGATCCGGGCGGATCTGGTGGTGGAGAACATGCAGCTCGAACCGTTCGCGGTATGAGCGTCGTACTGGTCACCGGGGGCAGCCGCGGGATCGGGGCGGCGACCTGCGTGCTGGCCGCCGAGCGCGGCCACGACGTCGTGTTCGGCTACACCTCGGACTCCGCGGCCGCGGACGCCGTCACCGAGCGGGTGCGGTCGCTGGGCCGGGCGGCGGTCGCGGTGCGCGGCGACGTCGCCGTGGAGCGGGACGTGGAGGCACTGTTCGACGCGGCGGGGGAGCTCGGGCCGTTGACCGGGGTGGTGAACAACGCCGGGATCACTGGCAACTCGCCGGGACGGCTGGACGAGCAGAGTGCGGCGACGGTCCGGCGGGTGCTGGAGGTCAACGTGACGGGGGTGTTCCTGTGCTGCCGCGCGGCGGTGCGGCGGATGTCCACCCGGTACGGCGGTGCGGGTGGCGCGATCGTGAACGTCACCTCGACGGCGGCGCGGCTGGGGTCGGCGGGCGAGTGGGTGCACTACGCGGCCTCGAAGGCGGCGGTGGAGACGATGTCGTTCGGGCTGGCCAGGGAGGTCGCGCGGGAGGGCGTGCGGGTGAACGTCGTCGCGCCGGGCAGTGTGCGTACGGATCTGCACGCGGCGGCGGGCATGCCCGACCGTCCGGAGCGGATGGCGGCGCTGACCCCGGCGGGGCGGGTCGGCGAGCCGGGCGAGATCGCGGAGGCGATCATCTGGCTGCTCGGTGCCGGTGCCTCGTACGCGACGGGTTCGGTGCTGACGGTCAGCGGTGGCCTTTAGCCCCGGCCGGGTGCCTGCCGATGGGGCAGCACCAGGTGGTGGTGGGGTCGGCCCAGCAGGCCGTCCCGCCGCGGATGCGGGCGGCGGCCTGCCGGTTCGTGCCGGGTACCAGTGGCGTCCCGTGGTGGAACCGCTCGGTGGCGTGGTCCTGCAACCGGTCGGCGAGGGTGCGCACGACGTGTTCCTCGCCGCCGGTGATCGCCAGGTCGAATCCGAATGTCTCCCGGTCGTGAATCGTGACCATTAAACGAATTGTGTTCACGTTCACCAGGTAGGCGGTGAATTGTGCGGTGCTCGCCTCGATGTCGGCGAGAATGTCGCGGATTCGGTGGTCGAGCGCGGTGTACTCGGTACGCGGCTCCGGGACCGACGGTGCGGCGTCGTGGCTGAGCACGCTCGACTGGGACCTGTACGCGCCACCGTTCATGCGGTCCCACGATCCTATGTTCCGGAACGTTCCGGAAGGCCTTTGCGTGAAATGTCCGGAAAGTGGGTACCTGCGTCTGATCCGTGTTTCCTCGCCGCAACAAGGCGGTAACGGAGGGAGTCCTCGGGGCGGGTATTCGCGTTGACTGCCCGTGGGGCCCGGATGGCCCCGTCCACATGTCGGGAAGGGATCGGTGCGCCGCGTGGCGAAGCTGACGAACGTGCACCATTTGGCGCTCACGGTCACGGACGTGGACCGCAGCGTTCCGTGGTACGAGCGGGTTCTCGAACTCGAGGAGATCAGCAGGCGCGAGGACGCCGGAACCGGGATCCGCAAGGTGGTGCTGCGCGCGCCGGGCGACGGTTTCGCGGTCGTGCTCGTCCAGCATCCCGAGGTGGTCCGGCCGGGCGCGCCGATGAGCGAGACCGGCGTGCGCTGGGCGTCCGACTTCGACGAGCGCCGCACCGGGCTCGACCACGTCGCGTTCCGGGTGTCCTCCCGTGCCGAACTGCGCGACTGGGAACAGCGGCTCGCCGACTACGGCGTCACCTACAGCGCGGGCAAGGAGTCGCGGACGATGCCGGGCTCCGAGGTCGTCGTGTTCCGCGACCCGGACGGCATTCAGCTCGAAGTCTGGGCCGACCCCGACTCCTGACCTCCTGGCGGGGCTGGTCAGGTGCGAGGGTCGCGCTCCGGGGCGTCGGTGCCGGTGGTGAGGTCCGCCGTGGCGGCACCGGTGATGGCCCCGGTCTCGCCGGCAGCCGGCTCGCCGGTCGCCGCGTCGGTGGCGGCCACCGGCTTGCGGATCTCCTGCCGGTAGCGCCAGACGCCCCAGATGGTGCCGAGCAGGAAGCAGGCCACGCAGATCCAGACGACGGCGGTGAGCAGCCAGGGAACCTGGGCGAGAATGCCGGCGCCGTAGTAGCCGAGCAGTACCAGGGTGGGGACCCAGAGCAGCCCGCCTAGGGCCGTCGCCAGCATGAACCGCCTCGGGTCCATCTTGGCGGCACCGGCGAACAGCGGGGCCAGCGTGCGGACCCAGGGGATCCAGCGGGCGGCCACGATCGCGAAGAAGCCGCGCCGGTCGAGGAAGGACTGCGCCCGGTCGAGACTGGCCTGGTTGAGTACCCGGCCACCGCGCCTTGCGATCAGCGCGGTCCCGGTCTTGCGGCCGATGTGGTAGCCGAGCTGGTTGCCCACCACGGCGATGACCAGCGCCCCGACGGACAGTCCCCAGGCGTGCCAGTCGCCTGCGCTCTGCTGGGCGAGGATCACCCCGGCGCCGAACAGCAGCGAGTCGCCGGGCAGGAACAGGCCCACGATCAGGGCGCATTCGATGAACACGAAACTGAGCACCACGGCCCAGACCAGCCATGGGCCGGCGGTCGTCAGCCAGCCCAGATCGAAGCCGAGCACCTCCACCTGCGCCACGTTCACACCGGAACCATACGGCCCATGCCTGCCGCCTTCGGGTGGAAGGGGCGTTTCGGCACTTCCCGGGCGGTACGGACGCGCGGACGCGGGGACGGGCCGGAGCCCGTCCCCGCACCGCACGGGGTCAGCGGCGCGATGGGTTCGCCTCCGCGTGGTGCCTGCCAGGGCTCTCCGCCGGAGCGGCTCCGACGGGCTCGCCCGCCGTCGCACCCCCGGCCTCGCGGGCACTGCCGTCCGTGCCCGCGTCCGCCCCGTTCTCGTCGAACAGCGCCTCGCCGCCCTCCAGCACCGACGCCGGGGCGCCGCCGCTCTCGGCCAGCGGGATCTCCTTCATGAACATCAGCACCACGCAGGCCAGCAGCGCGAAGCCGGCGGCGACGTAGAACACCGTGGTGATGGAGTCGGTGAAGCCGATCAGCACCGGCGTCTGGATCTCCGGCGGCAGGTTGGCGATGCCGCTGGTGTTGGACTGCAGGTCGCCGAGCTGCCCGCCGGCGCCACCGGGAAGTGCCCCGCCGAACGCCTTCTCGATGTTGCCGGGCAGCACGTTGAACAGGATCGTCAGGAAGACCGCGACACCCGCGGTGCCACCGATCTGCCGGAAGAACGTCGCGGTGGCCGTGGAGACGCCCATGTCCCGGCGTGGGCCCGCGTTCTGCACGGCGATGATCAGCGTCTGCATGCAGCCACCGAGGCCGAGGCCGATGATGCCGGCGTAGACCAGCGGGTGCCAGAGCGCGCTGTCGTACTCGATCTGGGCGAACAGCAGCCCGCCGACGGCGATCAGGAAGGTGCCGACGACCGGGAAGACCTTGTAGCGACCGGTCCTGCCGGTGATCTGGCCGGACAGGATCGATCCGCTCATGATGCCCACCATCAGCGGCAGCATCAGCAGACCGGACTCGGTCGGCGAGTAGCCCTGAACGACCTGCAGGTACTGCGGGATCATCATGATCGAGCCGAACATCGCCACGCCGACGATCACGCCGCCGAGGATCGCCACGCTGAACGTGGAGTTGCGGAACAGCCGCAGCGGGATCAGCGCCGCGTCCTTCATCCGGTTCTCGATGACGAGGAACCACACCACGCCGACCGCGGCGATCGCGAAGCAGGCCAGCGACTTCGAGTCCGCCCAGCCCCACTTGTTGCCCTGCTCGGCGACGAGCAGCAGCGGGACGACGGCCACGGCCAGCGCGACGCTGCCCCACCAGTCGATCCGGTGGTCCTGCCGTTCGTGCGGGACGTTGAGCACCTTCGCCACGACGAACAGCGCGATGGCGCCGATCGGGACGTTGATCAGGAAGACCCAGCGCCAGCCGTCGATGCCGCCGAGGGTGTCGAAGTCGGCGAAGAATCCGCCCAGCACCGGGCCGAGCACGGTGGACGTGCCGAACACGGCGAGGAAGAAGCCCTGGTAACGGGCGCGTTCCCGAGGCGGGACGATGTCGCCGAGGATGGTCATCGCCAGCGACATGAGGCCACCGGCGCCGATGCCCTGGATCGCGCGGAACGCGGCCAGCTCGTACATCGAGGTGGCGAACGTCGCCGCCACCGAGCCGACCACGAAGATCGAGATCGCCGCCAGATAGAACGGTTTGCGCCCGTAGATGTCGGAGAGCTTGCCGTACAGCGGCGTCGAGATGGTCGCGGTGATCAGGTAGGCGGTGGTGATCCACGCCTGGAGGTCGAAACCGTCGAGGTCGTTGGAGATCTTGACGATCGAGGTGCCGACGATGGTCTGGTCGAGGGCGGCGAGGAACATCCCCGTCATCAGCCCGATCAGGATCGTGACGATCTGCTTGTGCGACAGGTTCGGGCCCTGCTCGTCGCGTGGTGGCGGTTCCGCCTTGGCCACGTCTGCGGTGGTCATTCCTTGTCCCCCCTGGCCGCGGTGGTGTCCGCCGCGGCGTGTTGTGGTGAGTGCGTCTCGATAGCCGTGTTGAAGCGCTCGAACAGGACGGTGAGCGCCGCGCGCTCCTCCTGGGGCCAGTCCGCGAGTGCGCCGGCGATCCAGAGGTTGCGCTGCTGCCGGTTCTGCTCGAAGACCCGGCGGCCCTCGGGTGTGGCGGCGAGCAGGCAGGCCCGGCCGTCCTCGGGGTCCGCCTGGCGTTCGACCAGGCCGTGCTGGACGAGTGCGCTGCTCTGCCTGCTGACCGTGGAGATCTCCGAGTAGAGCGACTCGGCGAGCTTGCTGGTGCGCTGCGGGCCCTCGCAGATGAGGGTGCCGAGGATCGCGTAGGCGGCCCGTTCGATGCCGTCCGGGTCCTGCCTGGCCACCTGCGCCTTGGCGCGGGTGAGCAGGCGCAGCAGGCGGACGAGCTGGCGGCCGAGTTCGTCGGCGTCGGCCAGTTCGGCGTCCGTGGGCGCGGAGTCCCGATTGAGCAAAGAGGTCATCGACCTGCTTCTTTCGTACTGAATGTCTTGTTTGACGAGTGCAACTAGTTGCTTGAGGCAAGCATGTCCCCGGTTGGCCGATCGGTGCAACTCGATTTCCCCGGCTGTGGGCGAACGCACGCTCCTGGTGAAGGTTCCACCACGACGAACGGCGGATTGACGGTCCTCAACGGCGCTGACTACTGTGACCCACACCACTGTTGTTACCGGCAGGTAACCTGCCGCCCGGATCGAAGGATTCCGATGACTCGACGTCTCGCGGCGGCATTCACTGCCGCACTCGGCATGTTCACCGCAGGCCTGCTCGTACCTGCCGCGGCGAGTGCCGCGCCGGCCAAGGATGCGGCCGCCAAGGACCCGGTGGTGATCGTCGCCGGAACCTTCGGTCCAGCCGTCTTCTACGAGCCGCTCGCCGCCCGGGCGCGGGCCGAGGGCTACTCGGTGTCGATCTTCCAGCTCACCAACCTCGGCACCGGCGACATCGCGGACACGGCGAAGGACCTCGCCGCCTTCGTCGACGGCGTCCGGAGGGACACCGGTGCCGCGAAGGTGGATCTCGTCGGGCACTCGCAGGGCGGCCTGGTCGCCCGGCAGTACGTCAAGTCCGAAGGCGGTGAGTCCACAGTAGACAGTCTGGTCAGTCTCGGTGCGCCGCAGTACGGAACCGCCGTGGCGAACATCGCCGAGTTCTTCGGTGGCGGTGACTGCCTGAAAATCGTTGCCTGCCAGCAGATGGCGGTCGACTCGAACTTCGTGAACTCGCTCAACGAGGGCGACGACACCATCGGCGATGTTCGCTACACCAACATCTACACCTCGCTCGACGAACTCGTCCGCCCGGTGGAGAACGCGGCGCTCGAGGACGGCGCGGCCAACGTGCGCGTCCAGTCCCAGTGCCCCGCCCGCGTGGTGGCGCATGTCGGACTGGCCACCGACGGCACCGTCTACGACGGGGTGAGCGACGCGCTGCGCGGCGACCCGGTCGAGCTGAACTGCGTGGCCGTCTGAGGCTCCGGTGGCGAATCGGACCGGCACGGTGTCACCCCCAGGCACGCCGTGCCGGCCCGATTCGCGACTACGACGACGGGGGTGCCCGCGCGGTTCCGTCAGTTCGTGATCACCAGCGCGCCCGAGGGGCAGGCCCGCGCGGCCTCCTCGGCCGCTTCCCCGTCCGGCCGGTCGAGGAGCGTCAGCACGATTCCCTCCTCGTCCTGGTCGAAGGCCTCCGGTGCGGTGAGCACGCACATTCCGGCGCCGATGCAGCGGTCCCGGTCCGCCCGCACGGTCATCGCGCCACCGTCTCCCACTCGACGGGCAGGTGGCCCACGCCGTAGATCGCCGCCTCGTTGTTGGTGACCACCTCGGCGGCGGGCACCGCGAGCCGCAGGTCCGGGAACCGGCGGAACAGCGCGGGCAGCGCCGTGGTCATCTCCACCCTGGCGAGCTGCTGGCCGAGGCACTGGTGCACCCCGTGGCCGAACCCGACGTGACCGGTCGCCCTGCGCCGCAGGTCGAGGGTGTCCGGGTCGTCGAAACGTCGTGGGTCGCGGTTCGCCGCGGGGACCGAGAAGGTCACCGAATCGCCCGCCCGGATCGTCCTGCCACCGATCTCGACGTCCTCGGTGGCGGTCCGGATGGGGCCGATGTGGATCACGCTCAGGTAGCGCATCAGCTCCTCGACGGCGTTGCCAGCCAGTTCGGGTTCGGCGCGCAGCACGGCGAGCTGGTCCGGGTTGCTCAGCAGGGTGAAGGCCCCGAGGGACAGCATGTTCCCGGTCGTCTCGTGCCCGGCGATCAGCAGGATGACGGCGATGTTGCCGAGCTCCTCGTCGGTGAGCTGCCCACCGGCCAGCAGGTCGCCCAGCAGGTCGTCGCCCGGTTCCGCGTGCTTGTCCCTGGTCAGTTTCGCCAGGTAGGCGCCGAGTTCGCCGAGGGCGGTCATCCGCTCCTCGAACGCCATGTCGAGGTCGAACATCTCCGCGGAGCGCCGCTGGAAGTACGGTCGCTCGTCCGCCGGAACGCCGAGCAGTTCGCAGATCACCGCCGAGGGGATCGGCAGCGCGAACGTGGGCACCAGGTCGGCGGGCGGGCCGGTCCGCTCGACCTCGTCGAGGCAGGACGCGGTGATCTCGGCGACGCGCGACTCCAGCAGCCGCATCCTGCGCACGGTGAACGCGCCGGTGAGCAGCTTGCGGTAGCGGGCGTGGTCCGGGTCGTCCATCGAGGTGAACATCCCGGGCCGCGGCGGCTCGGCCTTGCCCTCGCCCAGGTCCATCGGGATGGGCGAGTGGGCGTTCTCCGGCCGGGAACTGAGCCGGGGGTCGGCGAGCGCTGCGCGCACCTCGGCGTAACCGGTGATCAGCCAGCCTTCGTGGCCGTCCGGGTAGGTCATCGTCGTCACCGGCTCGGACTCGCGGATCCTGCCGAGTTCGGCAGGTGGGTCGAACGGGCTGGTCCGCGTTCGGGGAAGGCCTTCATGGACGGTCATGTCGCTCTCCTTCGCTGGTGCGGCGGTGGCCGGCGCGCCCGGTGGGACGACGCCCTCGTTCGAACGCTACAGAAGTTTCACAAACTTGTGAATGCTCTGATGGGTTGATGGACAGGCGGGAATTCGCCGGACCGGCGGGCGCGTTGTGCGGGTATGACCGATGCGACCGCACTGCACGCACTGCTCGCGGACCGCCCGCTGGGCGTACTGGCCACGCTCAAGAAGGACGGCAGGCCGCAGCTCTCCAACGTCAACCACCTCTACGACCGGGAGGCGGGCGAAATCCTGGTGTCGATCACCGACGGCCGGGCGAAGACGCGCAACCTGCGCCGGGACCCGAAGGCGAGCTTTCACGTCAGCAGCGAGGACGGCTGGCGCTACGCGGTGGCCGAAGGCGAGGCGCGGCTCGGCCCTGTTGCCGGCGACCCGCGGGACGCGGCCGTCGACGAGCTGATCGACCTGTACCGCAGGCTGGCCGGTGAGCATCCGGACTGGGACGAGTACCGCGCCGCGATGGTCGCCGACCGCAGGCTGGTGCTGCGGATCGCCGTGCAGCGCGTCTACGGGATGGCCTGAGGCCGGGCCTCAGGCCTCGATGCCGAGCCTGCGCAGTACGCCCGGCCAGTCCGAACTCAGCTCGGCGCTGTGGTCGCCGATCGCCGCGCGCAGGTACAGGCCGTCGCCGATGACCGCGAGCAGGTCGGCGCTCAGTGGATCGCGGACGTGTTCGTGCAGCAGGGTGCGCCAGCGTCCGTTGCACTCGCGGACCGCCGTGCCCACCCGGGGGTCCGCCATCGCCAGCGGTACCAGCGCCAGGGTGGCGCGGTGCAGGGCGGAGTTCTCCGTCACCTCGGACACCGAGGTCTGCAGGTAGTACGCGACGACGCCCTCCGGCGCCGACCGCGCCGCCTCCAGGTCGGCGTCGTAGAGCGCGTGCATTCGGTCGAGCAGGCCCTGGAGCAGGGCTTCCTTGGAGCCGAAGTGGTAGAGCAGGCCGCCCTTCGACACCTCGGCCCTTGCCGCGACGGCGTCGAGCGTGACCGCGTCGACGCCGCCCTCGATGAGGATCGCCTCGTAGGCGTCCAGTACCCGTTCGCGCGCTGAACTCTTCGCCACGAACTTGACTGTACCGTCCGGACTGTTTACCTTCGAACGAGACGGCAACTGTACCGTCCGGACTGTTTAGTACGGACTTCTCCGGGGAGTGTGAATCGTGGTCGGAACACGGCGCGGGCGCTGGCTCGCGCTTGCGGTACTGGTACTGCCGGTGCTGCTCATCAGCGTCGACATGACGGTGCTCGGCTTCGCTCTCCCGTACCTCAGCGAGGACCTCGCGCCCAGCGGGACACAGCAGCTCTGGATCGTCGACATCTACTCCTTCGTGCTGGCCGGACTGCTGGTGCTGATGGGCACCCTCGGCGACCGGATCGGCAGGCGGAAACTGCTGCTCTTCGGCGCGGTCGCGTTCGGCGTGGCCTCGGTCGTCGCCGCCTTCGCGAGCACGCCGGAACTGCTGATCGCCGCTCGCGCACTGCTCGGCCTCGGCGGGGCGACGTTGATGCCGTCCACGCTTTCCTTGCTGCGCAACATCTTCCTCGACGCGCGGGAACGCAGGCTGGCGATCGCCGTCTGGAGCGCGGGCTTCTCCGGCGGCATGGCGCTCGGTCCCGTCGTCGGCGGCTGGCTGCTGGAGCACTTCTGGTGGGGCTCGGTCTTCCTGATCAACGTCCCCGTCATGGTGCTGCTGCTGGTGGCCGGTCCGTTCCTGCTGCCGGAGGCGCGCGACCCGGCGCCCGGCCGCTTCGACCCGCTCTCCGCCGTCCTCTCGCTCGGCACGATGCTGCCGATCGTCTACGGGATCAAGGACTTCGCCGAGCACGGGCTGACCGCGATCGGCGTCGGCGGTGTGCTGCTCGGCCTCGTCCTCGGCACGCTGTTCGTCCGCAGGCAGCGGTCGCTCACCGATCCGATGATCGACCTCGGGCTGTTCGGCAACCGGGCGTTCACCGTGTCCGTGGTGACGAACGTGCTCGGCGTCTTCGCCCTCGTCGCCCTGTTCTTCCTTGTCCCGCAGTACCTTCAGCTCGTACTCGGGATGCGGCCGATGGAGGCGGCGCTGTGGCTGCTGCCCACGACCGCGGCCGGGGTGGCGGGTGCGCTGCTCGCGGCGCAACTGGCCAAGCACGTCGACGTCGGCACCCTGATCGGCGGCGGGCTGCTCGTGTCGGCCGCCGGGTTCCTGGCGCTGACGCAGGTGGGCGTCGAGTCCGGGCTGGCCGCGGTGGTGGCCGGTTTCGTGGTGGTCGGCGTCGGCGTCGCGCTCGCCGAGACGCTGACCAACGACCTGATCATCTCGATCGCCCCGCCGGAGCGGGCCGGTGCCGCCTCGGCGATATCCGAGACGGGGTACGAACTCGGCGGGGCACTCGGTACGGCCGTGCTGGGCAGCATCGCGACGGCCGTCTACCGCGGGCAGTTCGCCGCGCCGGAGGGGGTGCCCGCCGAGGCAGCGGGTGCCGCTGGGGAGACACTCGGCGGCGCCGTCGCCACCGCGCAGGTGCTCCCCGGTCCGCTCGCCGAGCAGGTGCTGGGCAGTGCCAGGGAGGCGTTCGTGCACGGTATGCAGCTCACCGCGGTACTCGGCGGCGCGCTGCTCGTCTACGCGGGCGTGCAGGCGCTGCTGCTGCTCCGGCAGCCCCGGCGGGCGAGCGCCCTGGGCCGGGCGGATGGCGAGCCCGGTCGTCTTGAGGATCACCGGGATTGACGCCGGGCCAACACGAGTAAAACCCGGCGCCGGGGCTTACCGTGGGAGGCATGAGTGACGCCCTGCTGACCGAACTCCGCGCGGCCCTCGGCAAGGAAGCCGTGATCACCGACGCCGACGTGACGAGTGGCTACTCGCGCGACATGATGCCGCTCGCTCCGGTCGGCACCCCGCTGGCCGTGGTGCTCCCCGTCGACACCGAGGGGGTGCGCGCCGTGGTCCGCGCCTGTTACGAGGCGGGGGTGCCGATCGTCCCCCGGGGCGCGGGCAGTGGGCTCTCCGGTGCCGCCAACGCGATCGACGGCTGCGTTGTACTGGTGCTGACGAAGCTGAACGAGATCGTGGAGATCGACCCCGGCAACCGGCTCGCCGTCGTCCAGCCCGGCGTCGTCAACCTGGATTTCCGTGGTGCGGTGGAGAAGCACGGCCTGTTCTATCCGCCGGACCCGTCCAGTTACGACTGGTGCACCATCGGCGGCAACCTCGCCACCAACGCGGGCGGACTCTGCTGCGTGAAGTACGGCGTCACCACCGATTCCGTGCTGGGCCTGGAAGTCGTGCTCGCCGACGGGGAGATCCTGAACACCGGCAGGCGGACGGTGAAGGGCGTCGCGGGATACGACCTGACGAAGCTGTTCATCGGCAGCGAGGGCACGCTCGGCGTGATCACCAAGGCGACGCTGGCACTACGTCCGCTGCCGCAGGCGCCCGGCACCTTCGTCGCGGGCTTCAGCAGTACCGAGGCCGCGGGCGAGGCGGTGGCCAGGGTGGTGAGTGAAGGCCTGGTGCCGTCGTTGATGGAAATCATGGACGCCACCTCGATCAAGGCCTCGGAGGCCTACCTGAAGACCGACCTCGGTACCGGCTCGGACTGCCAGGCCCTGCTGCTGTGCCAGTCGGACTCCGGTGGCGAGGTGGCCCGCCGGGAACTCGCGGCGCTGGAGCAGATCTGCACCGACTGCGGGGCCGACATGGTCTACGCGACCGACGACATCGCCGAGGGCAACATGCTGCTGCAGGCCCGCCGGGTGGTGCTGACCGCGTTGGAGCACTACGGGATCTGGCTCACCGACGACGTCTGCGTGCCGCGTACCCGGATCGCCGAGCTGATCGCGGGCTGCGACCGGATCAGCAGGGAGGTCGGCCTGCGCATCGCCGTCGTCGGGCACGCGGGCGACGGGAACATGCACCCGACGATCGTCTACCAGCCCGATTCGCCGGACGAGTTCGCTCGCGCGCAGCAGGCGTTCGACGACATCCTGGCCGTCGGGCTGGAACTCGGCGGCACGGTCACCGGCGAGCACGGCGTCGGCAAGATCAAGCGTGAGTGGCTGGAGAAGGAGATCGGCCCGGTCGGTATGCGGGTGCACCGGGAGATCAAGAACGCCCTCGACCCCACCGGCGTCTTCAACCCCGGCTCCATGTTCTCCCCGAGCTGACCGGCCACCATCGACGGACGCGGCCTCCCCCGCCGCAATATGTCGACGTATTGCGCTCCGGGCGACCGCAATATGGCGACATATTGCGATGCCTTGTGCACGATGAATCGCAATATGTCGACGAATTGCGGAACGGGTGCCGGGGTTGGGGCTCAGCCGTCGGTGGGGGTGGCCTTCTTCGCCTTGCGCGCCTTGAGGTACTCGAACGCGATCGGCAGCACCGAGATCAGCACGATCAGGATGAAGATCGCGTCGACGTTGTCGCGGATGATCGGGATGTTGCCCAGCAGCGAACCGAGCACGATCAACCCGGCGGCCCAGAGGATGCCGCCCAGAATCGTGTAGGTGAAGTACTTCTTCGGGTCCATCCGGCCGATGCCGGCGATCCAGGTGATGAAGGTACGGACGAACGGGACGAACCGCGCGAGCACGACGGCCTTCGGACCGTGCTTCTCCAGGAACGCGTGCGTCTGGTCGACGTACTCCTGCTTGAAGATCTTCGAGTCGGGACGCTTGAACAGCGCGGGCCCGACCTTCCAGCCGATGCCGTAGCCGACGACGTTGCCGACGATCGCGGCGATCGTCGCGAGCAGGCAGACCAGCCACAGCGGCACGTCGAGGCTGCCCTGGGCGACGAACAGGCCCGCGGTGAACAGCAGCGAGTCGCCGGGCAGCACCGGGAACACGCTGCTCTCGGCGAACAGGATGAGGCAGAGGACGGCCACGACGGTCGGACCGAGGCCGGACAGCAGCTTCTCGGGGTCCAGCCAGTCGGGCAGGAGGCTCATCGTCGTGGTGGTCTGCGCGAGGATCACGGCGACTGACGGTACAGGGTTCACCGGCTGTGCCCGCGCACAGTGCGGTCCGGGGCTCAGACCAGCGTGATGACGCCGACGACGGCGCCCGCGGCCAGCCCGAGCAGCACGGCGAGCAGCAGCACCCAGCGCATCGCGACCGGACCGGCCGCCGCACGCGGGGCCGGATGCCGGACGGTGTCCGGCTCGGCCGGGCCGAGCGCGGCGTTCTCCGCCTCCAGCGAACTCGCGTCGTCGCCGGAGAGCAGGCCGTACGAGTACGCGCCGGGTGGCTCGACGGTCGCTTCCCCACCGGTGCGCGTCCCCTCGGCGGGCTGCCCGGGATCGCGGTGTGGAGCGCGGGTCGCCTGGGCACGCAACGCCTGCGCCAGCAGGTGTTCCGGGTCCTCGGGCTCGCTCATGCGGTCACGCTATCCCGTCCGGTCCGGGTACGCCGCCGCGGCCGTCAGCCGCCGGCCGGCAACCCGATGTCCGGCACCCAGGCTCCCCGACGCAGCACCTTCACCGGACGTCTGTCCTCGCCGAGCACGACGAGGTCGGCGTCCAGCCCGGCCCGCAGGGCACCGGTCCGCCCGCCGAGGCCGAGCAGCTCGGCGGGCCGGGTCGCGGTGGCCCGCACGGCCTCGGTGATGTCGAGGCCCGCGGCGCCGACCAGGTTGCGGAACGCCTCGTCCATCGTCAGCGTGCTGCCGGCCAGCGAACCGTTGCTGGTGAGCCTGGCGACGCCGTCCGCGACCTCCACCTCCAGCTCGCCGAGCCGGTAGGTACCGGGAGCCGAACCGGTGGCCGACATGGCGTCGGTGACCAGCACGGTCCGCCCGAGCCCCGCGTGCCGCGCGGCCAGCCGCAGCACGGTGGGGTGGACGTGCACCAGGTCGCAGATGAGCTCGACGGTGACGCGCTCGTCGTCGAGCAGGGAACCGATCGGCCCCGGTTCGCGGTGGTGCAGCGGGCGCATGCCGTTGAACAGGTGGGTGGCGACCGTAGCGCCCGCGTCGACACCGGCGCGGATCTCCTCCTCGACGCCGTCGGTGTGCCCGATGGCGGCGATGACCCCGGACTCGGCGAGCTGCCGGATCGCCTTGATCCCGCCGTGCAACTCCGGAGCGAGCGTCATCATCCGGACGTGGTCGCCACCGGCTTCCAGCAGCATCGCGACGGTGTCGGTGTCCGGTTCGCGCAGCGCGCCCGGATCGTGGGCCCCGCAGCGCGCCGCCGAGATGAACGGCCCCTCCAGGTGCACGCCCGCCAGCTCGCCGTCCTGGACGAACTCGCCGAGCGCACCGAGCTGGTCGCGCAGGGAGTCGACGGGCTCGGACACCAGGCTGGCCAGCATGGTCGTGGTGCCGTGCCTGCGGTGGGTGCGGATCGAGGTGCTGATGCCGCCGGGGTCGGTGGTGGAGAACGTTCCCCGGCCGCCGCCGTGGCAGTGCGTGTCGACGAAGCCGGGGACGATCAGGCCGCCCGCGGCGTCCACCTGCTCGCCCGCGGGCGGATTCCCGGTGCCCACGGCGCTGATCAGCCCGTTCTCGACGGCCACCCAGCCGTCGGCGAGCAGTGCGTCCGGTGCGGCGACGGTTCCGCCCGTGATCACGAAGGTCTCGGTTGTCACTCCGCCAGCATATATTGGTCTAAACCATCGGGGGGTCCTGCGAGAGTACGAATTTCCGGCAGGATTCAGCCGTGCATCGCCTTCTGCAGTGCCTCCAGCGCCCGGCTGGCGGTGGACTTGACGGTGCCCTTGGAAATGCCGGCGGCCTCCGAGATCTCCGCCTCGGACAATCCGCCGTAGTACCGCAGCACCAGTACCTCACGCTGCCGCGGCGGCAGCTTCGCCAGCGCGTTCACCACGGACTGGTGCTCGGTGGAGAGCATCGCCAGACTCTCCGCGGAGCGGGCGTTCACCGGGTGCGGCGGGACGTACTCGCGTGCGGTCTTGCGGCGGCGCAGCACGCTGCGTGAGCCGTTGACCACGGCGGTGCGCAGATAGCCGACGGCGGCCTGGGCGTCGCGCAGCTTGCCCCAGTTCCGGTGCAGGCCGGTGAACGCCTCCTGGACCACGTCCTCGGCGGTCGCGGGCTCGTCGACCAGCAGAATCGCCAGCCGGACCAGCCGCATCCGATGCGTCCGGTACAGGTCCTCGAGGTTGAGCGGTTCGCTCGGCTGCGCCGGGCGGGCCGGCCCGTCGAGCGTGCGCAGGTGTCCGAGAGTGCGTTCGACGCTGCTTTCGGCGCCGCGCTCCGGTAGGGGCTGAGCGCTGCCCTGCATGGATACCTGCCCGTCCTCGATCGCTGTTACGCCGGCATGGCCGTGCGCCCGGCCGGCGGAGGCGTCGCGCTTCGTCGCGCGCACGGAACCGCTCCGCTCGCGACGATCGACCGGCAAGCAAGCGCCCCGGCGACCGCCCTCGACAACACTGACGCATCGAAGCGTATCGGGTTGCGGCCTCGTCGCCACTCGCTCGCCGAGCGGGACACCTTCGCCCGCTGCCCGACCTCCGCTGGGTACGTTACGCGGATCGGCCGGTGTCGGAACAGTGGAGGACCCGTGGCTTGGTTTCTGGTGGAAATCCGTTATGTGCAGGAGAAGTTCGGGCAGGTGCGACCGCGGCACCGGGAGTTCCTGGCCGCGCTGGCCGAGCAGGGCACCGTGGCCGTGGCCGGGCCGCTCGGCGACGGCAGCGGGGGCGTGACGCTCTACCAGGCCGCCGACCGCGAGGCGCTGCAGGAGGTGATCGACGCCGATCCGTACCACCTGGAGGGCGCCATCGCGGAACGCACGGTCCGTGAGTTCTCCCCGGTCATCGGCGCCTGGGTACCCCCGGCGTCGTAGAAGTCGCGGAACCGGTCAGCGGGTCGCGGCGCGGCCGCCGTGCCCGGTGACCGAGGCCTCGCGGGCCCCGCGCACGGCGATGTCCTCCAGCGCGGCCCTGTCGGCGGCGGGCACCCGCGAGCGGGAACCGAACTCGATGATCGGCGGGATGAACGCCCGCACCAACTTCAGCGCGCCGACCCAGCGCGGGGCGTGAATGGTGCGCGCACGCCTGCGGACGCCGTCCTCCAGGCAGTCCAGCGCGACGCTCAACGGGTACGTCTTGCCGAGCAGTCCGGGCATCCCGGCGCGCAGCTTGCCGAAGACCGGGTGCGCGTCGGCGCTGTCCACCAGGTCGGTCTTGATCCACGTCGGGTGCGCTACTCCGATCCGGACGCCCAGGTGCGCGACCTCGGCGCGCAGGCTGTTGCAGAACGCCTCGACGCCGGCCTTCGCGGCGGCGTAGTTGGCCATGCCGGGGGCGTGCGTGATGGCGGCCAGCGAGGAGATCGCCAGCAGGTAGCCCTCGCGTTCGATGACGTGGGGCAGCGCGACGCGGAACGTCCGCCAGACGCCGAGCAGGTCGACCTCGAGCACCTTCTCGAAGGCCACCGGGTCGACCGAGCGGACGAATCCGGCGGTGGCGATGCCGGCGTTGGCGATGACGATGTCGATGCCGCCGAAGTGCGCCGCAGCCTCGCCGAACGCCAGCTCGAGCGCGTCCCAGTCGGTGACGTCGGCCTCCCAGGAGCGGGCGTTCGGTCCGATCCGCTCGGCCACCTTCCGCTGCTCCTCGGCCTCTATGCCGACCAGGGCGACCTTGGCGCCGTCGGCGGCGAACCGCTCGGCCAGCCCGGCACCGATGCCGCGGGCGGCGCCGGTGATGACGACGACCTTGCCCCGGACGGACTGCGTGGCCGAGCCGCCGGTGAGCTTGGTCAGGGGGTTCGTCATGGGTGCCTCCTCGGCGGCCGCGGTGCTCGTCGAATCGGACGGTACCTCAACTTACTCCCAGTAGGCTACCCATGAGTAGGTCACACGTCCCGGTGGCCGGGGGATGAATCCGCCGCCCCCCGCGGTTGGCAGTGAGCAGCGGTACTCGACGCCCGGCACTCCTCGGAAGGCGATACATGACGGTCCAACTCGGACGCATCGGCATCTGGCGCAACGCGGGCGGCCTCAGCCCGGAACTCGCCGTGGAGGTGGAGAAGCTCGGCTACGGCGCCATCTGGATCGGCGGCTCGCCCCCCGGGCACCTCGACCTCGTCGAGGACCTGCTCGACGCCACCGGCACCATCGCCGTGGCCACCGGCATCGTCAACATGTGGAGCGACGACGCCGCGACCGTCGGCGCCTCGTACCGCCGCATCGCGGCCAAACACCCGGATCGGTTCCTGCTCGGCGTCGGCATCGGGCATCCCGAGGCGACGCAGGCGTACCAGAAGCCCTACGACAAGATCGTCGAGTACCTGGACCAGCTCGATGGCGCGGGCGTACCCCGGGACGCCGTCGCCCTCGCCGCGCTCGGCCCGAAGGTGCTGCGGCTGGCAGGCGAGCGCACCGCGGGCGCCCACCCGTACCTGACCACGCCGGAGCACACCCGGTGGGCGCGGGAGATCCTCGGCGACGGCCCGCTGCTCGCGCCCGAGCAGAAGGTGGTGCTGGACACCGATCCGGAGCGGGCCCGCGCGATCGGCCGCCCGGCCGTGGCGAACCCGTACCTGCGGCTGCGCAACTACACCCGCAACCTGGAACGCCTCGGCTACTCGCGGGAGGAGATCGACGACGACGGCAGCGACGCTCTCATCGACGCGCTCGCCCTGCACGGCGACGCGGCCACCGTCGCGGGCGGAGTACGTGCGCACCTGGACGCCGGGGCCGACCACGTCAACGTGCAGGTGCTGCCCATCGACGCCGACCCGCTGCCCGGTTACCGGGCGCTGGCCGCCGTCCTGCTCTGACGCCGGGGAGTGGTTTCTCCCTCGCGGGGGAGAAACCACTCCCGGCCGGTGAACTCGTACGATGCGGCGGAAGGCGGACACCGGTTCTAGGAGGAGCAACGATGCCCATCGCCACACCCGAGGTCTACGCGGAGATGCTGGACAAGGCCAAGGGCGGCGAGTTCGCCTACCCGGCCATCAACGTCACCTCGTCGGAGACCATCAACGCCGCCCTGCGCGGTTTCGCCGAGGCGGAGAGCGACGGCATCATCCAGTTCTCCACCGGCGGCGCGGAGTTCGCGTCCGGGCAGGCCGTCAAGGACATGGTCACCGGCTCGGTCGCGCTCGCCGAGTTCGCGCACGCCGTCGCCGACAGGTACCCGGTGAACATCGCGCTGCACACCGACCACTGCCCGAAGGACAAGCTGGACGGCTTCGTCCGCCCGCTGATCGCGATCTCCCGGGAGCGCGTCGACGCCGGCAGGAACCCGCTGTTCCAGTCGCACATGTGGGACGGTTCGGCGATCGACCTGGACGAGAACCTGGGCATCGCCAAGGACCTGCTCGCGCAGGCGCACGCCGCCAAGATCGTCCTGGAGGTGGAGATCGGCGTCGTCGGCGGCGAGGAGGACGGCGTCGCCAACGACATCAACGACAAGCTGTACACCGCCGAGGGCGACTTCCTGAAGACGATCGACGCGCTCGGCTCCGGCGAGAACGGCCGCTACCTGCTGGCCGCGACCTTCGGCAACGTGCACGGCGTCTACAAGCCGGGCAACGTCAAGCTGCGCCCCGAGGTGCTGCAGGGCGGCCAGCGCGTCGCGTCCGAGAAGCTCGGTCTCGCCGAGGGGTCGAAGCCGTTCGAGCTGGTCTTCCACGGCGGTTCCGGCTCGCTGCTGGAGGAGATCCACGAGGCGCTGTCCTACGGCGTGGTCAAGATGAACGTGGACACCGACACCCAGTACGCCTTCACCCGCCCGATCGCCGAGCACTTCTTCAAGAACTACGACGGCGTGCTCAAGATCGACGGCGAGGTCGGCAACAAGAAGGTCTACGACCCGCGCAGTTACCTCAAGGCCGCCGAGGGCGGTATGGCCAAGCGCGTCGTCGAGGCGGCCACCTCGCTCAAGTCCGCCGGCCAGAAGCTCGGCTGAGTACCCGCTCCACGCACCACGAAGGGCTCGTCACCTGGTGGCAGGTGACGAGCCCTTCGTGGTGTTCATCGAACTGGCGCGACCATATGGCGCAGCGGGACCGTGAACGGTTCCCTCCAATCCCGGCCGATTCGAGAATTCACGTCACGGCGCCGGGCAGCAGGTCGGCGGCGCGCCGTTTCCGGGTGCGTGCCTCCCACCAGCCGGCCACCGGTGTGGCGAGGGCCCACAACACGGCGACGCCGGCGAGCACCACCGGCACCGTCCAGTAGCCGATCGGCGGCGCGGACTCGGTCACGGCGTCACCGAGCAGCCACGGACGCAACTGGCCCTGCAGCCACAGCGCCCCGAAGCCGAACGCCGTCACCAGCAGCGCCCCGACGCCGGCACCGAACGTCCGGTGCCCCCGCGCCACCCGGAACGCCAGATCCACCGCGAGGCCGACGCCGATCAGGTAGAACGGCACGGTCGAGGTCGGGAAGTCGCTCCACATCAGCAGCGGCCAGATCACCGCGCGGTACAGCACGTACCCGGTGGCCACCGCGGTCGCCGCCCACATCTTGCCGATGGTGTGCCGGGCCGCGGCGAGTACCAGCGCCATCACGCCGATGCCCCACACGGGATACACCCAGTCGTCGATCGGCAGGGCGAAGTGCAGGATCGCTTCCCGGTCGATCGGCCTGCCGATGTCGTCGGCGGCGAACTGCAGCAGGGTTTGCTCCCCGGTGGGCGCGCCCCGGTCCCAGGCGCGCAGCGAGAGGATGCCGTACTCCTGCTGGCCGTTCGGGAAGAACATGTTCTCCAGGAAGAAGATCCACAACCCGGTGCTGACCAGAGTGCGCAGCCTGCCCGGCTCGGTGCCCTTGAGCCAGCCGTCGATCGCGCCCAGCGTCATGATCGCGGTGCCCAGGTAGAGCAGGCCGTGGGTGGGGCTCCACGAGGTGATGTCCAGCCCGTTGAGCGAGTGATTGATGACGTCCAGCGGCGCGGCGATCAGGAAGATCGTGGTGCCGACCTGCATCAGCCGCAGCGCTCGCCGGTCGACGCCCATGCCGGTGAAGCTGTGGATCGCGACCAGCACGCAGACCATCACCGTGCCGACCGAGTTGATCAGGTGCGGCGGGGCCAGGTCGTCGCGCAGCCACTTGAAGTGCCATGACATGTCCCAGGACGAGCCGACCAGCTTGAACGCGAGTGCGACCAGCCACGTGCGGTAGCAGTACCGCATCACCCACGGGGGCGTCGGCTGACCGGGCGCGCCGCGTCTCCAGTGCAGCCGGAAGAACAGCTTCATCTTCGCGACCGGACTGCGTGGGATCACCTCGGGTTCGCTGAGGTCCCCGGTGGAGTTCCTGGCGGGAATTGCCTTCGTCACCGGCCCATCATCGCGTGTCAAGCCTCCTCGCGGGTAGAGACCCGACCAATCGGGACATAATCCCAGGGTTCACCCGTAGGGGGCAGGTGTTTGCGCCCGTAGGGAGTGCTGCGGAAAGGTGCCGCCCATGCGGTCGAAGCGAACGATGGATCCCAAGCGTGTGGTGGCCGCCCTGCTGGTCTTCGCGCTGGTGCTCGGTGGTGCGAGCGTCGTGCTCTCCCTGGTGCTCTGAGCTGCCCCGTCCGTCCCGCACCCCGGTGACCCGGGTGCCGCTGGCAGGATGGCGGACATGACGCATGGCAACCTGCTCGGACCCGAACCGACCCTTCTCCCCGAGCGGCCCGAACCGCAGGCGGCGCTCGACGCGGGCAACGCCCCGGCCGGGGTCGTCGCGGAGCACCCGGACTTCAGCGAGGCCTGGGCGGTGCTGGCGGAGAAGTCCCTCGCCGACGGCGACCAGGCCGACGTGGTCGCCGCGTACGCCTACGCCCGCACCGGTTACCACCGCGGTCTGGACCAGCTTCGCCGTTCCGGCTGGAAGGGCTTCGGCCCGGTGCCCTGGGCGCACCGGCCGAACCAGGGTTTCCTGCGTGCCGTCGCCGCGCTGGCGACGGCCGCGCAGCGGATCGGCGAGACGGCCGAGTACGACCGGTGCAAGCAGCTTCTGGACGACTCCGACCCGGCAGCCGCGGGCGAACTCGGCCTCGGCTGAACCCGGACGTCACGTTCACCGGCGGGCGGGCAGCCCGCCCGCCGGGTGAGCGTGGTCAGAAGCTGCCGCAGTTGCCCGGTGCGGGGACGCCGGCGAAGCGGCCCTCCAGCCAGGCGAAGGCCTCCGGGAACGCGCGGATCGCGCCGCCGACGTGCGTCGGCACCAGCGAGGTACTGAACTGCACCCGCGTCCCGCCGGAGCACCAGTCGCGGGCCATGTCGCGGCCCTGGGCGTAGGGCACGATGTCGTCGAGCGCGCTGTGCACCACCAGCGTCGGCACCTCCGGCGCGGAGTCGCCGATGCGCTGTTCCGCGACGACCGAGGCGTACGGCTCCTCGTCCAGGTACGCCGACAACGGCCGCCCGTCCACCGTCAGGTCGGCGGTGCGGGTGAACGCCTGCCCGGCGATCACCTCGATGGTGCACTGTTGCCGTACCTCGTCGAGCAGTCGCTTTCCCTTGTGGTTCAACACGTTCTCGATGCCCAGGTCCGGGTACGCGGCGCTCAGCCCGGCGAGCGCGTAGCCGAGGAACCCGGCCGCGTACGCCCCGTCCAGGTTCTTCGCGACGGCCCCGAGTTCGGCCGGGACGGCTCCGGCGTAGACGCCCTTGAGGTCCAGTTCCGGTGCGTACTCGGCGGCCAGCTCACCTGCCGCCGCCGAGGCGCCGCCACCCTGCGAGTACCCGGCCGTGGCGACCGGTCCTGCGTCGGGCAGGTTCGCCTCCGGCAGCCGCTGGGCCGCGCGTACTACGTCGAGTACGGCGTGGCCCTGGGCGAGCCGGTTCGTGTACGTGTGGTCGCCGGGTGTCCCGAGACCCTGGTAGTCGGTGAGCGCGATCGCGTAACCGCGGGCGAGCAGGCCCGCGATGAACGGCCCCTCGTACTCCATCCCGGCCGCCGCGGCGATCGACGGCGCGCAGTCGTCGCCGATGCCCTGCGTTCCGGGGGCGTAGCCGACGATCGGCCGCTCGCCCGCGCCGATCCAGGGGACGAGCGGGGTGAGGACGGTGCCGGTGACGGCCATCGGCTCGCCCGCGGTGTCCGTGCTGCGGTACATGATCCGCTGCACGTGAGCGGGTGCCCTGGTGAGCTTGAGCGGGTCGAGGAAGAAGTCCGCGGGCTCGCTGCGGACGATGTCGCCGTTCTCGCCCGGCGGCAGCGGTGACGGTGGTTCGTAGAACGGCGGCGCCGCGATGGCCTGGGTCGCGCCCGTGGCCAGTAGCGCCAGCGACATCACGATGGTGAGCAAGGTCCGGCGGCCGGAGGCACGCATACTGGCTCCTCGACGAGCGATATTTTCGACAACAGTGTCGGAAATAGATAACTGGTGAGGGAGTCGCTGTGTCAACCCCCGCCCGCAGGCGGCCGGGCAGGCCGCGGAAGATCCCGGCCGCCGAACAGAGCGTCATCGTGCTCGGCGCCGCCCGGCGGGTATTCGCCGAGCACGGCCCCAGGGCGGGGACGATCGAGCAGATCGCCCGCGCCGCGGGGGTCAGCAGGCAGGCCGTCTACGACCGGTTCCGCGACCGCGCCACGCTCGTCGACGCCGTGGTACGCGAGATCGGCGAGGAGGCCTTCGCCGCCATCGGCGCACCGGCGGCGCGCTGGGCGGATCCGGACCTGCGGGCGTGGACCCGCGCCAACTACGCCGCCATGTTCACCTTCGTCGCCGAGCACCCCGAGGCGATGCCGCTGCTCCAGGAAGCCGAACGCACCGGCGATCCCGCGCTGACCCGGCTGCGCGGCAGGCTGGCCGAGGTCTACGCCAAGGCCGTCCGGGCCCGCTTCGCGGCACACGGCGTACGGACAGGAGGCGGTGACCGGGCGCTGGTCGCGATGTACTTCGCGATGACCGAGGCGCTCGTCGGGCTCGCGGACGGTGGTGACGCGGCCGAACGGGAGGCGTTCATCGACCTGCTCACCGAGTTCACCGTCGGCGGGGTGCTGCGGCTCTACGAGCACGCGCCCGGCGTGCTCGACCGGTTGCGCGGACAGGAGACATGAGTCACACCCTCGCGCTTCCGTCGCAGGTACGGGCGTGGTGGGGCGGGCCGTAGTGCGGGCAGGGGGCGGACCGGATTCCCGTACCGCTCGCCGCCCAACAAACTTGACGAATGACAGTCGACAACGCGCTGCGGGCCAGGAGTGCCCCTAGCGACTACTCCGCACTCTCCAAGCGTGTCGCCGGCGCGGGCCTGCTCGACCGCAGGCCGGGCTACTACCTCGTCCGCCTGAGCGTGATCGCCGCCCTCTTCGCCGGCGGCTGGGTCGCCTTCTTCCTGATCGGCGACTCCTGGTGGACGCTCGCGATCGCCGGGTTCATGGCGGTCATGTTCGGCCAGATCGCGCTGGTCGCACACGACCTCGCGCACCGGCAGGTCTTCCGCACCCGCAGGCCGAGCGCCGTGGCGGGCTGGATCGCGGGCAACCTGTGCGTCGGCATGAGCTACGGCTGGTGGATGGACAAGCACACCCGCCACCACGCGAATCCGAACCACGAGGAGCTGGACCCGGACGTCGAGCCGGACATCTTCGTGTGGTCGGACGACCAGGCCAAGGCGAGCAGTGGTGTGCCGCGCTTCATCGGCCGCTGGCAGGCGTTTCTGTTCTTCCCGATGCTCACGCTCGAGGGCCTGAACCTGCACGTCTCCGGATTCAAGGCGTTGCGCAAGCCGACGTTGAAGAACCGCGGCGTCGAGGCGACGTTGCTGGTGCTGCACTGCGCCCTGTACCTTTCCGCGCTGTTCGTCGTGCTCTCACCGGCGAAGGCGCTGGTCTTCTTCGCGATCCACCAGGCCCTCTGGGGCGTTTACATGGGTTCGATCTTCGCCCCCGGCCACAAGGGAATGCCGACGATGAAGCCCGGCGAGAAGGTCGACTTCCTGCGCCGTCAGGTGCTCACCTCGCGCAACGTCCGCGGCGGCTGGTTCATCGACACGGCGATGGGCGGGCTGAACTACCAGATCGAGCACCACCTGTTCCCCAGCATGCCGACGCCACACCTGCGCCGTGCGCAGGCGATCGTGCGGGAGTACTGCGCGGAACTGTCCATTCCGTACCACGAGCGCGGACTGATCGGCTCCTGGTCCGAGGCGCTGGGGCACCTGCACCGCGTCGGCGCGCCACTACGCGGCTGACCGTCATCGCCCGGTACGCACGACGAGACGACGAGGGGCCCGCCGGATACTCCGGCGGGCCCCTCGTGGCGTGCTGGGTGCGATCAGCAGGAGGCGAGCATCTCGTCGAGCGCGGTCTTCTCCGCCTCGTTGACGGTCAGCTCGTACTTGGCCTTCACGCCCACCCACATCGAGGCGTAGGTGCACCAGTAACCGGTTGACGGCGGCTTCCACGACCACCACCAAGGCGAAGCCGAAGGCCACGAATAACAGCACGAAGAAGACCACGCCCAAGCAAACCTGGTGGCAGCGGGACGAGCCGATCGAGTGCGGTGCCGACCTCTAATACGAGGCGACGGGTACCCGTACGAGGGTGGCAAGTCCTCCGGCGAGACCCAGCACGAGTACGGGTACCAGCAGGGCTACGTCCCCAGGAATCAATGCTGGGCCAGTGCGGGCGCGAGCCGCTGAAGGAGCCACCCTGCGCACCAGCGGCTCTCGCTGTCCTTGGGGTCGATCGCTTCCTTGGACAGCTTGCCTGCCAGCTTCCCGGGGTCGGGCGCGGTCACCGGGTCCTCAGCTACCCGCAGTGAGGTCTCCCAATCCCACTGCATGAGCCGCGAGACTTCCGAGGCAAGGCACAAGCGCCGGACCCTGTCATCGTCGGTCAGTATCTCGGCCACCAACTCGGCGTTGTCCCGGCCGGGCAGGAAACCGACGATGGACACGGCGTTGGCGCGGAGCGTGCTGGTCTTGCCGTCCTTCGCCCAGCGGCGAAAGTGCTCGACCCCGGCCTCACTGATGATCGGAGCCACAGCCGCATCGATGGTGCTCGACGTCGGCCCGTCCGCGAAGATGCTCGGGTCTCCGCTCTCGACCGCGCGCCGGATCTCGTCCAGGTGCTCGTCGTTCTCGATCTTGCGGAGTTTCGGGTGTGTGATGTCGCGTCGCCGCATGCCGCCTCCTAGAACACTCTCGTAAGCCGCGATCACATCGGGTGTGGCCGGACGTACTCCGGTCTCGACCTGGCCCAGGTAACCAGCGCTGTACGCCGTCTCCTTCGCCAGCCCGCGCAGTGAGTACCCGGCGTAGGCCCTGCCTGCACGGAGGCGTTCGCCCTCGGTCATCTTGCTGACAGATGCTGACGCTTTTGCTGACACCTGCTGCCTCCGTAACTGTTCAAAGGGTTGCTGATGCTGACGAGAATACTCCTGTGAGCTGTCGCGTACCGAATGTGAGAACGCGGCGCGGGCATGAGTGGCCAGGCATTCGTGGTGGTGGCGGTGATCGGCGCTGCCGGTCTGCTGACCGTGGGCTGGTGCATCTGGGATGCCGTGCGGGATGCGCGTGCCCAACTCCGACGGCCTGGGGGTGATCAGCGATGAGCTGGTACATCGACAGCGACGGAAACGTGATCGACCTGGACGACACGGCACCGATCGAGGACGGCGACCTGCCCGAGCCCGATGACGCTTGCGCGGGTGACCGATGACCCGCCTTCGGGTGTCCTCGCCGCCGGAGATGGCCACGCGCCGGGCGTCGAAGGCCGACGCGAAAAACTGGAACCGCTACACGCGGGACTACAGATCCTGTTACCACTGCCGGACCCTGTACCTCACGGCCGCTGACGCAACCGCCTGCGAGGACATCCACACCGGCAACGACGCACGTTCGCCCGCCGCCTGAGTCTCCCGGTCGCCGTACTCACCCCGACCGGTGCGGTGACCGGGTACCCACCGCATCCATTCCGGGGATCCCCATGCGCGATTTTCGTTTCGTGCTGCGCGTTTTCGGCTACGACCATGCCTGCATCCACATCGAGACCAACAGCTGGGTGTCCGCGAACGAGATGAGGGGCCCGCCGGATACTCCGGCGGGCCCCTCGTGGCGTGCTGGGTGCGATCAGCAGGAGGCGAGCATCTCGTCGAGCGCGGTCTTCTCCGCCTCGTTGACGGTCAGCTCGTACTTGGCCTTCACGCCCACCCACATCGAGGCGTAGGTGCACCAGTAACCGGTTGACGGCGGCTTCCAGGCGTCCGGGCTCTTGTCGCCCTTCTCCTGGTTGACGTTGTCGGTCACGGCGATGAGCTGCGGGCCCTCCAGGTCGTTCGCGTAGGCCTCACGCTCGGCGTCGGTCCACCCGGAGGCGCCGGTGCGCCAGGCGGCCGCCAGCGGCACCACGTGGTCGATGTCGACGTCGCCCGCCTCGGTCCAGGTGGCGTCGTCGTAGGGGCTGGCCCAGGAGCCGGTGACCGCGCAGTCGGCGCCGACGTTGACGTCGGTCCCGTCGCGCTTGAGCACCTCGTCCCGGGTGTCGCAGCCCTCGCCCTGGTCGATCCAGTGGTTGAACTTCTCGCGGTCGTACCCGTCCTGCGAGCCGTCCGCCTGGACGGTCAGCTCGGCGAGCTGGCTCTTCGCGGTGGCGGCGTCCGGGATTCCCGGGGGCTCGGCGGCGGCGACACCCACCGCGCTGAGGCTGAGGGCGGCGGCGATTCCGGTAGCGGTGACTGAGTTGCGAACAGTGCGACGAGTGAACACTGCGCTGCCTCTCTGTGGGCCGGTTGGGGACTTTCCGACCTTTACTCACGCGGGTGACTGTGGCAACACCTTCGGGTTAACGGCGTGGGATGTTCCTGTGCAACGCAGACGAAAGTCGTAGCCCAGTTGGCTGGTCAGGGCCGAAATCGGCCACTCGTCGGTGTCCGCGAGGGCACCGGGCCGCGATCAGGCCAGCCCACGCACCAGGCGCAGATCCTCGGTGTGCCGGTACCAGGTCCAGCGCTTCATCGGCCGCGGATGCCGGACGCCGTCGTAGGTCGGGATCGCCGGGACGCAGCCGAGCTGGAAGGCCCGGCCCGAGTACGTGATGCGGCGCTTGAACACAGCCCCCCGCGTCACCTGTGCGACGAGCCCCGGCCCGCCCGTGTCGTCCGCCTCCACGACGATCCGGCTCGCCTGCCCGCGCAGGGCGACCTCGTCGTCGCAGTACGCCACGCCCCGCACCGGTCCCAGTTCGCCGCGTCCGACCAGCACACCCCCGGCGTCGTCGCGCAGCAACGGGACCGGGTCGACGTCGCCGGTGTTGGCCAGCGCCATCGCGCGGTCGGTGTCGGTGGGCAGGTCCCACAGACTCGCCACCGCGGAGGACTCCTCCGCGGGTACGTAGCCGATCGTCGTCGAGGCCAGCTTTTCCTTACGCAGCAAGCGAAGCACCACGGCCGCGAGGTCGGCGTCGGTGCCCACCACGACCAGGTGCGCCTGCCCCTCGGCGGGCAGCAGCGGGTCGACGTCGGCCTTGCCTGGCCGTTCCGGCAGGTGGTGCACGCCCTCGGCGACGACCTCCGCGAGCGCGGGCACGGCACGCCCGCACACCAGCACCTGTCCGATCACCGAGGGTCCTCCGTTACGCTCAAGCACCGGCATTCACCTGCGCCGCTGTCGCCGTGCGGACAGCCCGCGCCCGAGTCCGAGCTTCGAACAACTGCCGCCGAACAACTGGAGTGTCACATGCCGGCGATCGTGCTCATCGGAGCCCAGTGGGGCGACGAGGGGAAGGGCAAGGCCACCGACCTGATGGGCGACCGCGTCCAGTGGGTCGTGCGCTACCAGGGCGGCAACAACGCCGGGCACACCGTCGTGCTGCCGGGCGGGGAGAACTTCGCGCTGCACCTCATCCCCTCCGGCATCCTCACCCCCGGCACCACCAACGTCATCGGCAACGGCGTCGTCGTGGACCCGGGCGTGCTGCTCGACGAGCTGGCCGGCCTGGAAGCCCGCGACGTGGACACCAGCAGGCTGCTGATCTCCGCCGACGCGCACTTGATCATGCCGTACCACGTGGCCATCGACAAAGTCACCGAGCGATACCTGGGCAGCCGCAAGATCGGCACCACCGGCCGCGGGATCGGGCCCTGTTACCAGGACAAGCTCGCCCGCGTCGGCGTGCGTGTGCAGGACCTGCTGGACGAGAAGATCTTCCGGCAGAAGGTCGAGGCCGCGCTCGAACTCAAGAACCAGATCCTGGTCAAGGTCTACAACCGCAAGGCGCTCGACGCCGACCAGGTCGCCGACGAGGTGCTGGCCGCGGGCGAGAAGTTCGCCCACCGCATCGCCGACACCCGGCTGGAGTTGAACAAGGCGCTGGAACGCGGCGAGACCGTGCTGCTGGAGGGCTCGCAGGGCACCCTGCTCGACGTCGACCACGGCACGTACCCGTTCGTCACCTCGTCCAACCCGACCTCCGGCGGGGCGTCCGCGGGTTCCGGTATCGGACCGGGCCGCATCGGCACCGTGCTCGGCATCCTCAAGGCGTACACCACGCGTGTCGGCTCCGGCCCGTTCCCGACCGAGCTCACCGACGATGCCGGCGAGGCGCTGCGCAAGAAGGGCGGCGAGTTCGGCGTCACCACCGGCCGCTCCCGGCGCACCGGCTGGTTCGACGCCGTCATCGCCCGCTACGCCGTGCGCGTCAACGGCATCACCGACTACTTCCTCACCAAGCTGGACGTGCTGTCCGGGCTGGAGCGGGTGCCGGTGTGCGTCGGCTACGAGGTGGACGGCTTCCGCACCGAGGACATGCCGATGACGCAGACCGACGTGCACCACGCCGTCCCGGTCTACGAGGAGCTGCCCGGCTGGTGGGAGGACCTCTCCGAGTGCCGCTCGTTCGAGGACCTGCCGGTGAACGCGCAGCGCTATGTCGAGCGGCTGGAGGAACTCTCCGGCGCCCGGATCTCCGCGATCGGCGTGGGCCCCGGCCGGGAGCAGACCATCGTCCGGCACGACTGGATGAAGGGCGCCTGACCCGCTCCCGCGAAACCCGCCGGCCTCAGCCCACGCGCCCGGCGATCGCCTTGGCCAGCGGTTCCAGCCGGGCGCGCATGTCGGCGCCGGTCCATTCGGCGTTGCCGTTGGACAGGCCGCAGTCGACGGTCACCAGGTGGAAGCCCGCGGTGAACTGAAGGCTGAACGCGCCGCCGGCTCGGACCACGCCGAACACGGCGGTGTCGCCGATGCCCGGAACGTCGACGGCCTCGGCGATCCGCTCGCGGTTGCGCCTGAGTTCCTCCTGGGCGGCACCGGCGTCGGGGAACGCGGTCACCGTGACGTTCGGGGTCATGTCGCCGTCCAGGAAGGTGGTGCCCTCCGGGGCGGGGAGGCCGGTGTTCTCCGAGGCGGAGGTCCGCCTGCACTTGGTGATCACCGGCGAGCCCGCCGTGGTGTTGTAGGAGCGGTCGATGTTCGTCGGGTCGACGGCGTACTTGGTCGCCGACTGGAAGTCCTCGCCGGTGAAGACCGCGCAGGCGTCGGTGACGATTCGCTTGTCACCCGTGGAGAGTTCGCCGAGCCCGCGTGGTTCGCCCGGCGGGTTCTTCATGGCGGTGGTGATCGACTCGACGGCACCGGCCATCGTGACGTCCTGGATCGGGGCCTTGTCGTTGCCCCAGCTCAGATCGAGCTTCGCCGACACGTTCCGGTGTCGCCATGCCACGATCGCCCGGCCGTCGGATTCCTCGACGATGGCGTCCGGGGCGCCCTCCAGCGGCCGTCCCTCCGCACTGGGCGCGGGTGCCTCGCCGGGGGTGTGCTTCAGTTCCACGCTCACGGCACGGAAAGCCGCATCCGCACGGTCCTCCGGCGAGACGTGGCACTTCGAGCTCACACCGTGGATCCACGAGGCGCGCTCACCCTCGGCGACCGGTGGCAGGGGGTCGGCGTAGGTCTCCTGCACGTTCAGCCGGCCAGAGCCGGCCGTCCCGATCAGCGACGCCACGCTGCTCGGGTCGAAGACGCCGCAGGCGTTGACGTAGGGGTACCCGCCGACGCAGTAGTCACCGGCGCACTCCCCGGCCTGGGCACCCCCGCCGGGGCCGCCGCCGTCGTTCCCGGAGTCGCGGACCACCAGGAACGTGACGCCCCCGGCGAACAGCACCACCACGAGACCGACCACCGTCCACATCAGCCCTCGCCGTCGCCGGGGCGGCGGAGGCGCGCCGTGGCCAGGCTGCTGCCCGGCCGGGTAGCCCGCCCACGGCTGCTGTCCGGGGTACGGGCCGTGGCCGGGACCGTGCGCTCCGGGAGGGGGCGGATACGGCGGTGGTGTCGACATGCGCGTCACCTAACCACAACCGAATCACCCGAATGGGGCGATTGCCGTCCCTCGGCCGGACCCCTTCGCGCCCTACGTTGCGAACCCGGTGCGCACGGGCGTCTCGTTGCGGAACAGGTCGAGCACCGGGCAGTGCTCGTCCACCTGGCGGCGCAGTTCGGCGTACTGCTCGGCGTCCGCCGGACCGGACAGCTCGACGCGCACGCTGATGCCGGAGAAGCCGGGCCGGGCGCTGAACGAGAAGCCGAGGAATCCGCGCAGGTCCAGGTCGCCCTCGACGGTGACCTCGACGGCGTCCAGCGGGATGCCGAGCCGGGCGGCCCAGAACTGGTAGGTGATCACCTGGCAGGAACCGAGCGAGGCGAGCGCGTACTCGACCGGGTTGGCGGCGGTGTCCTCGCCGCCCAGCGCCGCCGGTTCGTCCACCGTGACCTTGTGGTCCCGTACCCGGACGTCCACCCGGGTCCGGGTGTGTGGGACGAGGGTGGCGTGGGTGGTGAAGCTCGCCGCGGCCTTGCGCGGGTCGTTGTCGACGGCTGTCCGGGTGCCTTCGATGACGTCTGTCAGGGACACGTTGTCTCCGCTCGTCGGGCCGGTACTGCTCTGCCGGTCGCAGTGTGCCGCCGTTCGCGGGCTTCGTGCCGGGCGTCCTGCATCGTGGGCAAAACCCTTGTCACCGAAGGGAAAGCTTGCGCGAACGTCATCTGTCTGATGTGGACATTGATTTCAACGTGCACGAAAGTCGTCGCTGCTGGAACGGTCAGGACAGCCGGGAGGTCAGGGTCTGCGAGAGTGCCATCTCCTCCAGGTCCAGCTCTCGCAGCACCTTGCGCAGCACCTCGTCGCCGAGCCTGCCCTCGGCCCGTTCGATCAGCAGCGCCTCCCGCTGGGTGACGAGAAGTTCCTTGCGTGCCTTGGCGAACGCCGCGTGCGGACTGGTCTCCCGTTCCTCGGCGGTCAGCGAGATGGCGGCCACCGCACCCCGGTAGCGCGTCTCCACCAGCGAACGCAGCCGGGCTGCCAGCTTCTCCGCCCGTTCCGGCGAGACGTCCAGGCCGGCCAGCATCTCCGGCAGGATCTCGTCCAGCCTGCGCAGCGCCGCGTCCATCGCCGCCGAGCGGGCGGCCAGTTCCTCCGCCTCGTCCCGCTCGGCCTCACCCGCGTCGCGCACCCCCAGCCGCCGGATCAGCGCGGGCAGCGTCAGCCCCTGCAGCAGCAGAGTGCCGACGGCGACGGTGAACGCGAAGAGCTGGATCTCCTCCCGGCCGGGGAACGGCGCCCCGGACGCGGTGGTCAGCGGCACCCCGGCCGCGGCGGCGAGGGTGACCACCCCACGCATTCCGGTCCAGGACAGCACGCTGAGGTACCGCCAGGACGGCGCCGCGCGTTCCCGGCCGAACAGGCGCAGCGCCTGCGGCAGCGAGGCGCTGACGAAGACGTACGGGATCCGCACCACGATCGTCACCGCCAGCACCACCCCGGCGGCGACGATCAGCGTCGTGTTGTCGATCCCGGAGCTGTCCATCCCGGCCAGCACCGTCGGCAACTGCAGGCCCATCAAGGCGAACACCAGCGCTTCGAGCAGCACGTCGATCGACGCCCACACCGACCGGTCCTGTATCCGGGTCGCCGGGCCCGCACGCAGCGACTGGTTGCCCAGGTACAGCCCGGCGGCGACCACGGCCAGCACCCCGGAACCGCTGAACGACTCGGAGAACGGGTGCAGTTCCTCGGCCACCACGTACACGGCGAACGGCACGATGATGCCGAACGTCGATTCCAGCAGCGGATCGTCCAGCTTCCGGCGCACCAGGCTGACCAGCATCCCCGTCGCCAGCCCGACGGCGATACCCAGCACGGCGGCCACCGCGAAGACGGCGAAGCCCTGCCCGATCGAGCCGGCCGTGCCGAGCGCGGCGGCGAGGGCGATCTTGTACAGCGTCAGCGCGGCGGCATCGTTGACCAGGCTCTCCCCGGTCAGCACCGTCATCAGCCGCCGGGGCAGGCCGAGCCGCCTGCCGATCGCGGCCGCGGTGACCGCGTCCGGTGGCGCTACCACGGCACCCAGCACCAGCGCCGAGGCCAGCGGGAGCTGTGGCAGCAGCAGGTGCACGGTGAAGCCGACGACCACGGCCGTCACGACGACCAGCACCACGCCGAGCGCGATGATCGGGCGCAGTCCCGCCCGGAACTGCGCAGCCGAACTGTCCAGCGAGGTGGAGTACAGCAGCGGCGGCAGTACCAGCGTCAGGATCAGCTCGGGATCGAACTCGATCGCCGGCATCCTGGGAACGAACGACACGGCCAGCGCCACCACGACGATCAGCAGCGGCGCGGACAGGTTGCAGCGGCGCGCGACGGCGGTCAGCCCGAGGGAGCCCGCGAGCACGGCCGTCAACGTCAGGATCTCCATCGGTGACCTCCTGGTGGAAGATCCTCGCCGCAGCCGCGCCCGCGCGCACCTCGCCCGGTGCCTGGTGTGCGCTCCCGGTATGTGGGACGGGAATGCGGCGGGTTCGGGGACGGTTCCATCAGGGCATGACGATCGGGGTAGCTCTTCCGCCGGGTCCGCGCGACATCGGGCCGAACGCCGTGGACGTACTCGTCCGGCTGGCCGGGGAGGCCGCCGCGCACGGCCTCACCTCCGCCTGGTTCCCGCAACTGCTGGACGTGGACGCGGTCACCGTCGCCGCCCTCGCCGGGCGCGAGGTGCCGGGGATCGCCGTGGGCACCGCGGTGGTGCCACTGCATCCGCGGCACCCGCTGCTGCTGGCGAGCCTGGCGCAGACCGCGCAGGCGGCGACCGGCGGACGGTTCGCCCTCGGTCTGGGCGCCGGGTCGGACGCGCTGCTGAGCCAGGCGTACGGCACGCCGGTGCCGCCATTCGCCACCCACCTGCGCGAGTACCTGACGGCGTTGCGCACCGTCGTCGACGGCGGCGAACTCGCTTTCGACGGGCACACGCTGCGTTCCCATCCGCCGTTCTCCACCGCCGTCGCCGGGGCCGATCCGGTGCCACTGCTGGTCGCCGCGATGGGACCGAAAGCGGTCCGGGTGACCGGCGAACTCGCCGACGGCACCCTGCCCTTCCTCGCCGGTCCACGGGTGCTGGCCGACCGGATCGTGCCGAAAACGGCCGAGGCCGCCACCGCGGCGGGGCGTCCGGATCCCCGGATCATCGCGCTCGTCCCGGTGATCGTCACCTCCGATGTGGACGGTGCGCGGGAACGGGTGGCCGAGGCGTTCGCCTTGTACGACCGGATCCCGTCGTACCAGCGGGTGATAGCCGAGGGCGGTTACGCGCACGCCAGGGAACTCGCGGTGATCGGTGACGAGCGGACCGTTTCGGCGGCCCTGCGCGACTACCGCGACGCGGGGGCCACCGAGATCGTCGGCACCCAAACCGGGCTCACCGGCGACGCCGACCGGCATCGCACCTGGGAACTGCTCGGCTCGCTGGCCTGAACGTCAGCGCGAGACGGGTACCAGGGCGGCGACGTCCGCGAAGGCGTTGAAGCCCGCCGTGCCACACGGTGCGCCCGTCGTCTCCATGGCGAAGCTGAAGATCCCCGCCAGCCGTGGCACCTCGTGCTCGTCGCGGACCACCAGCGGGCCACCGCTGTCGCCGAAACAGGCCTGCACGCGCTGCGCCGGTCCCGGCTCCCGCAGGTCCTGGGCGCACAGCACCGAGGGACCATCCACCGTCGCGGCGGTCTGCGCGGCGCAGTGCTCGTCGGTGGTCAGCGTGAGCCCGCCGCGTCGCAGCACGTCGCTGACGCCCGCGTCCGGGCCGGTGATGCCGTGCCCGTACAACGCGGCGGGCGTGCCCGCGACGGGCGGCGCGTCGACCGGGCGCAGCACGGGCACGCCGGCGATCGGCCGGTCCAGTCGTACCTCGGCGAGATCGTTGCGGGCACTGGACAGGCTCGGCTGCTCCGGGGCCTCCGGCGAGGGCAGGATCTCGTACCCCGGCGCCACGGTCACCGCGCCGATGTCGCGCACCTCGCCGGGGTCCTGTGACAGCACCGACGCTCCGAGGTGTACCTCGACCCCGGCCGGGTCCACGCCGTCCAGGCAGTGCGCCGCCGTGAGCACCCGGTTCGGTGCCACCAGCGCCCCGCCGCAGGACGCCCGCTCCGGCAGCGGCCCGGTGCCCTTCACCGCGAAGGTCGCCATCCACGGCGCCTCGGCCGCCTCCGGCACGGGCGTACCGCCGGTCATGGCCGACGCGGGGGCGGCGCACCAGGCGCAGGCCGCGGCGAGCAGTGCGGTACCGAGCAGTCGGGCGGGTGTTCGCAAGGTTGCCTCCGGTCGTCTCCGTCACCACATTTGTCCGCAGTGGACAGAGGCGAACGTACTTCGTTGCCCGGTAAGCACAACGGCCGGTCGGCCGGAAAGAATCCGGTCGACCGGCCGAGGCCGTCCACGTGTGCGAGGTGTCAGCGAACGGCTTCCAGCGCGGTGTCCGGTTGGTCGGCGAACAGGCCGTCGATGCCGGTGGCCAGGTAGGCCGCGTACTCGGCGAACACGTCACCCCAGGCGGAGGGATCGTCCGAGGAACGCAGGTCGGCGGGCAGGAAGTTGTTCTCGTTGCGGAAGGTGTAGGGCACCACGGTCAGGTCCGCGGCGTGCGCGTCGGCGACCAGGCTGGTCGGCTCGCCGAGGTTGCCGGCCTCGTCCAGCGCGACGACCTGCGCCTTCTCCGGGCCGAGGATGTCGGCGTACCCCGCGACCTCGGCGAGTCCCGCCGGGGTCACCAGGTCGGCGTAGGTGCGCGGATCGCCCGCCGCGACGAAGTCGGCCGGTGCGCCCGTGGCCGAGGTGAGCTGCACCAGTCGCACCTTCAGCTTCCGGTCCAGCGCCTTGAGGTTCGCCACCTCGAAGGACTGGACGATCACCGGCGCGTTCCGCTTGTCCAGCCGGTTGCGCTTGAGCACGTCCACCAGCTTCGGCTCGGTCGGGTTGCCGATCTGGGTGAAGTACGTGGAGTGCTTGATCTCCGGATACGTGCCCAGTTCCCGGCGCAGTTCCTTGCCCAGTCGCCGGGTCAGGTCCAGGACCTCCTGGTACGTCGGGATCTCGTACCGTCCGTTGTAGACGGTGTTGTCCGGCCGGATGTCCGGGATGCGCTCGATCGCGCGCAGCGTCTTCAGTTCGGCGAGGGTGAAGTCCTCGGTGAACCAGCCGGTCAGCTCGACGCCGTCGATCGTCTTGGTGGCCTTGCGGTCGGCGAACTCGGGGTGCTCGGCGACGTCGGTGGTGGTGCCGATCTCGTTCTCGTGCCGGGCGACGAGCTGTCCGTCCTTTGTGGGCACCAGGTCGACGTCGACCCAGTCGACGCCCTGGCGGTAGGCGAGTTCGTAGGCGGCGAGGGTGTGCTCCGGGCGGTAGCCGGAGGCGCCGCGGTGGCCGACGATCACCGGGCCATGGTGCCCGTTCGCCGAGACGCCCGCCTCCCGGTCCCCGGCGGTGGTGTTCCCGGTGGCGGCGGCCGGGCCGGTGCCCGCGACGACGCCGAGCACGGCGAGCCCGGACAGGGTGAGTACGGCGAGACGACTGCGCGCCATGGACGACCTCCTAGGGACTGGGTGTACGCGCAACCTTCACCACCCCCGCGTCCGCCCGGCGACTCCCGGAGGGCCGCGGGCCGACGACCGGGTGAACGCCGCGTGGACCGCCTGTGAGCGTCGTCACCGTAGCCCGATCCCGGGCGTCCGGCTTCCCCCGTTCGGACCTGCCACCCCGCTCACGCCCGCCACCCGGACGGGTCACGCGCCCTGGGCGACGGGGGAAGCCCGCGTCCCGGTTACGCTTTCCTGCGTGCGCGTCCTGGTAATCGGGTCCGGTGCCCGTGAACATGCCCTCGTCCTCGCAGCCTCGGAGGACCCCACCGTCACCGCGATCGGTTGTGCTCCCGGCAATGCCGGGATCGCCGCCGTCGCCGAGCCGCTCGGGGTGGACGCCGTCGACCCCGCCGCCGTCGCCGCGCTCGCCACGAGCTGGAAGGCCGACCTGGTCGTCGTCGGCCCGGAGGTCCCGCTGGTCGCCGGCGTCGCCGACGCCGTGCGCGCCGCCGGTGTCCCGTGCTTCGGGCCGTCCGCCTCGGCCGCCCGCATCGAGGGCTCCAAGACCTTCGCCAAGGACGTGATGGCCGCGGCCGGTGTGCGCACCGCCCGCAGCGAGACCGTGGACAACCCCGCCCACCTGGACGCGGCACTGGCCCGCTTCGGCCCCACCTGGGTGGTCAAGGACGACGGGCTGGCCGCCGGCAAGGGCGTCGTCGTCACCACCGACTACGACGCCGCCCGCAAACACGCGATCATGCTGCTCGACGGCGGGCACCCGGTGTTGCTGGAGTCCTTCCTGGACGGTCCGGAGGCCTCGCTGTTCTGCCTGGTCGACGGTGCCACGGTGGTACCGCTGCTGCCCGCGCAGGACTTCAAGCGGGTCGGCGACGGCGACTGCGGGCCGAACACCGGCGGGATGGGCGCCTACGCCCCGCTGCCGTGGGCACCCGCCGACCTGGCCGAGGAGATCGTCCGCGAGGTGGTGCGCCCGGTGGCCGAGGAACTGGTCGCCAGGGACGCCTCGTTCACCGGCCTGCTCTACGCCGGGCTGGCGCTGACCTCCGAAGGCGTTCAGGTCATCGAGTTCAACTGCCGCTTCGGCGACCCGGAGACCCAGGTCGTGCTGGCGCTGCTGCGCACCCCGCTGGCCGGGCTGCTGCTGGCCACCGCGAACGGCACGCTCGCCGAGCAGCCCGCCCTGGACTGGGCGGACGGCGCGGCGGTCACCGTCGTCGTGGCCGCCGACGGCTACCCCGGCAAGCCGCACACCGGCGACGTGATCACCGGCGGCGACAGCGAGGGCGTGCTGCACGCGGGCACCCGGCGGCGGGACGACGGCGCCGTGGTCTCCAGCGGCGGACGGGTGCTGTCGGTGGTGGGCACCGGCCCGGATCTCGCCGCCGCCCGCGAGGAGGCCTACGCCCGCGTGGCGAGGGTGCACCTGGCCGGGGCGCACCACCGCACCGACATCGCACTGCGAGCCGTCGACGGCGAGGTGGCCGTACCGGTCGCGGCACGGGTCCCGTAAACCCGCGCGGATCCGGCGGAACCGGCGGCCACGTTTCTTCGTCGAAGTTCAGCCTGTCGTCACATCAGCGTTGGTAGCCTGCGATGTGACACGGGCCGGCTACCGACCGTAGGTGTGGGGGTGTGCAGCACATGGCAGACGACACGGGGTCCCGTGGCGGCCAGGATAGTTTTCGGGCACCGGGGGCCGTTGTCGCCGACAACGCCCTGTACACGCCGCCCGCGCCGGTCTCGGCGCTGGCGGGCAGCGTGCCGGGCGTACCCGGCGCGGTCGACATCGAGGTGGAGCCGGAGCGGGTCGCCGCCGTCGCCAAGGTGATCGAGGACCAGGCGAACGCGCTGCACGAGAAGCTGCGCAACCAGCTCGGCCACCTGCACATCGACGCCCCGTCCGAGGACGTGGTGAGTACACACGCGATCGAGGCGTGGAACAAGATCGTCTCCGACGGCGAGGACTCGTACGAGCAGCGCGTCCGGGCGTACGTCACCGGCCTGCGCGAGCTCGCCCAGCAGCTCCGTGGCGCGGGCGAGCAGTACACGGACGGCGAGCAGGACAGGGCCGACAGCCTCGGGGACCGCGGTGTCTACCACGTCTGACGTGGCCGTCCGCGCCGCCGCGACGGCGGCCGTACTGGTCGCCCTGACCGGTTGCTCGGCGAACGAACCCGGCATCGCCACGCCGGACCGGGCCGGCATGACCGCCGCCTCCCGGCAGGCCGAGGCGGGACAGCTTCCGCCGCGTACCGAGGAGGTTCGCGTCGACGGGGTCGATCCGTGCACCCTGCTCACCGAGCCGCAGCTCGACGAGCTGAAGGTGAACAGCAAACCGCGTCTGGACGCCGAGCCGCGCGAGGGGCCGACCTGCGCCTTCGACGTCGACCTGACCGAGCCGTACTACTCCTACGCCGTCGAGCTGATCGCCACGGCGGATCTGGAAGCCTGGGTCACCGGCGACCGGTTCAAGTCGAGCATGACCCGCGAGCCCCTCGACGTGGGCGGCTTCCCCGCCATCGACCACTACCGCGCGGGCGAGGCGCCCGCCGACTGCGAGACGCTGGTCGCCCTCGCCCCGGGGCAGACGATGCGCGTGCAGATGTACCCGTTGACGCAGAAGGTCTTCGACCAGGGGCAGCTCTGCGACATGTCCGAGCGGGTGGCCACGCTCGCCGTGGCGAACCTGCAGGCAAAGTGAGGAGTGGACATGGACGGCTCCGAAGTGAGTGACGTCGACCTGAGTGCCGAGGTGGAGCGCATCCGCAACCACCGCTTCGACGGTTACGCCGACGGCACGCTCGCCGACGAGATCGACAGCTTCCGCGCGGGCGTCGGCACGGCCGGCCTTGGCGAGGCGGTCGACGCGCTGCGCGCCGTAGCCGCCGAACTCGCCCGCACCGACGCGACGCTGCGCGAGGAACTGGGCAAGCTGGGCGTCGAGTGGCAGAGCGACGCCGGGCAACAGGCAGGCGCCCGGATCGACGAGAAGGCCCGTTTCTCCGACGAGGCGAACCAGAAGGTGAACCGGTCGGCCGAGATGATCTTCGCGCAGGGCGAGGCGTTCAACCGGACGCTGCACAAACTGCCGGACTCGCACACCCTGCGCGCCGGTTCCGGCGGCCTCACCCTCGGCGACTCGCTGGCCAGTCTGATCGGTTTCGAGACCGACCACTCGAAGGCCGTCGGGCAGGCCCGTGAAGCGCGGCAGCAGGCCGTCGACGCGCTGAACGGGTACGCCGTCGACAGCGGCGAGAACCTGGCCGGGATCGAGTCGATCTCGCAGCCGGACAGCGTGCAGAACGCCTCGTACGGCGGCGCCCCGGGCAGCGGCGTCGATCCCGTCATGGGCGCCGCGTTCACCGAGTCGCAGGCCCCCGGTGACACCCGCCCTTCGGCCGGTGCACCGCTCGCACCCGGTTCGCCGCCGCCGGTCCCCCTGCCCACGACGTCCAGCGGTGCCGGTTACCACCCGCCTGCCCCGCAGTACGTGGCCCCGGTGGCACCCGGAAGGGCGACCGGTTCGGAGCACTCCGCACCCGGACGTACCGCGCCCAGCGGTACGTCTCCCAGCTCGCTGCCCGCCCACGCTCCGTCCCCGGCTCCGGTCGCCGGGGTCGTCGGCAGCGTGCGCCCCGCACCCGGCCACTCCTCCGGTCACGGCCCTACTCCCGGCGTTCCGGTTGCCCCCAATGCTCCGCAGCCGGGCGCGGTACCGCCGTCCCATGGCGGGCCGGCGCCGGTCGGTGGCGTCGTCGGCGGCGGTTCCGGCAACGGCGGCGCCCCCGCGGGACGGCCGGGTGGTGTGCCGGGAGGCTTCGGCACGCCCGGTGGTGGACCGCCCGTTCCCGGTGGCACACAAGGACTTCCTGGCAAGGCCGGGTTCTCTGCCGCGCCGGAGCAGCCGGGCGGGCGATCCCCGTCCGCGCCCGGCGTCCCGGTCACCCCGGGCTCGCCGGGCGGTTCCGGCGGCGGTGGCGGGAACGCCCCGGTGCAGGGTTCCCCGGTGCAGGGCTCCGGGCCGTCCGAAGGCCCGCTCGGCAAGGGGTCGATGACGGGCTCCGGCACGCCGTCTCCCGGCGGCTCCGCGCCGCAGCCACCGCCCGCGGTGACGCCGAAGATGGCGGCAGGCGGCACCGGACTCGGTATGGGTGCCGCGGCGATGGCCGCCGGTGCCGCCGGCGGGGCCACCGCCGGGTTCGGCGGCGGCGACCAGGAACGCGCCAACCGCTCCCAGCGGGGCGGCACCCGGCCGTTGCCGATGGGCGCCCTGCCGGACGAGCAGGCCAGCACCCGCAACGCCGAGTCGGTCCGCGCCAAGCAGGGCAAGCCGCAGTCGGCCTTCCTGGAACGCGCGGCGCAGCAGAACGCCCCGGACGAGGAGGACGCCGAACACGTGCGCAGGTACGGCATCGACGACGCCGACCTGTTCAACGACCGGCGCATGGTCTCGCCCGAGGTGCTCGGCCACGACGACGACTCCGAACGGGCCTGAGGGGTACACCTGCTGATGGGGTCGCCGAACGGCAGCATCGTGCTGTCCCTGCTCGAGTTCGACATGCTCTGGGAGACCGAGCGGCTGCCTGCCCGCCCCCCGGCGCTGGAGGTACCGAGCCCGGGGACGACGCACACCGAGCGGGCGGACCTGGTGGCGAAGGCGTGGGACTCGCTGGCCGCTCGCGGGCTTGCTCGCGGGCACCGTGCCTCCGGTGAACTGGTCGACATGCTCAACCTGTTCGCCGGGCCGAAGGTGGCCGTCGACGTGTGGATGTGGGCCGACCGGGAGATCAAGGGCCTGGCGGTCGGCGTCGGCGGGCAGGCCCTGCTCGGCGTCGTCGACGGCGACGAAGTGTGGCTGATCCCCGCCGCCCCGGACTCGCTCGCCGAGGCCGTCGTCTCGGTCACCGGCGAACTTCGCCCTGGCGTCGGCCGTTCGGTGAGCATCCCGCACGGCGTTCTCGTCGAGGCCGACGCCGAGGCGAGGGGTGACGCCAAGGCACTGGTGACGGCGCTGGAGGACCGTGGCGTGGTGCTGTGGCAGGCGCAGGAGATCGCCGGGATGCTCTTCGGCATGACGGCGCGTGGCCAGTTCGGCGCGCAGCGGTCCACACGGGACGGTTCCGTCCGGCGTGCCGACCGGGTGGTCGCCTTCCACGACACCGACGCCGGGCGCTACCTGTTCCAGCTCGGCCGTGGTGCCGACCGGCAGGCCTGGGCCACCGTCGCCCCGGCCGACAACCAGCTCCTCGCGCAGCGGGTACGGGAACTCGTCGACGAGGTGTGAGCCTCGGCGTCCGCCGGGGGAACCTCGCGCGGCAGCGCCCACGCCGGGTGGCCGAAGTCTTACAGTGTGCTGGGGAACCGCCTCGGCGCGCACAGCGTCCGACGGGCGGATGCGTGTTCGCAAGAGGGGATGACGACCGTGCCTGTGTACGACCCGGAATCGATGGGCATCGCCGCTGGTCAGGTGGAGAAGATCCTGGAGCGGATCGAGGAGACCAAGCGGAAGATGACGCCGATGGAGGGGGAGAACCCGTTCGGCAGCATGACGCCGCCGGAGGGCAGCCAGACCGGCGGGTCCGAGGGGGCGAAGGGCGCGGTCGGCTCGTTCCAGAACGGGATGAACTCCGAGTTCGACGCCGCCGCCGGGCACATGACGGCGGCGAGCGACTTCCTGCGCCGGGCGGCCGGACTGCTCCAGGAGACCGAGCAGGTGCACATGGACAACCTGACGGTCCACTACGACAGGCAGGACAAGGCGTGAGAGCGTCGCGCGCCGCGGGCGAGGGGGCGGGAACATGAGCCTGGGGATGCCGCCGGAGTGGCAGGGTGTCACCGAGAAGGCCGATCAGGTCGCGAAGGTCGACCCGGCGAAGATCCAGACCGCGGCCGACCAGTTCCGGGCCGCCTCGGACGGTGCGGGCGACCAGTCCGCCGAGCTGAACAACGCGACCGCCGCCCTGCACGAGGGCATCTGGGACGGTCCGGCGTCGCAGGAGTTCTTCGGCTACGTCGAGCAGGTAAAGCAGGCGGGATCGAAGGTTCAGCAGCGGCTCGGCGAGGTGTCCGACGAGCTGGCCGCCCTGCAGGAGCAGTTGCAGAGCATCCGCGACCAGGTCAACTCCATCAAGTCGGACGCCGAATCGCAGATCAACACCAGGAACCAGGAGGCCGAGGCGGCCGCCGCCGAGGCGCGGCGGCTGGCAGACGAGGGCACGCCCGGCCCGGTGCCCGCGGAGACGATCCTCGCCGACGCGAAGACGGCGACCAGCGAGATCGCGAAGGGCGCCGACGAGCAGATCAAGGGCCTGCTGACCCAGGCCGACGACGCCGTCCGCAAGGCCCAGGACCTGATGAAGCAGGACCTGGATGGCGGTTACGCCTCGGTTCCGGCACCGGGCGGCAACGGTTCCCCGCCCGGCCGCACCGGCGGTCTCGACGGCGGTTCCGGTTCCTCGGGCGGCGGTGGTTCCTCGGGCGGTGGTGGTTCCTCCGGTGGTGGCGGTTCGTCCGGCGGCGGTGGGGGTTCCGGCGACGGAGGTGGCGGTGGCGGTCTCGGTTCCAGTGGCGGCCCGCCGTCCAGTGGCCCACCCCCCGGCAACGTCGACTCGTGGATCCGTGAGGCGATCAAGATCCTGCAGGAGAACGGGATTCCGGTCACCGAGGACAACATCGACGAGATCTGGACGATCATCGAGAAGGAGTCCGGCGGCGATCCGCACGCGCTGAACGACTGGGATTCCAACGCCGCGAAGGGCACCCCGTCCAAGGGCCTGATGCAGTGCATCGACCCGACCTTCGACGCGCACAAGCTGCCCGGCCACGACGACATCTACAACCCGGTCGACAACATCATCGCCGGTGTCCGGTACACCTTCGACCGCTACGGCGGCTTCGAGGGACACCCCGGTCTGAAGGCGATGTCCGGCGGTGGCGGTTACCAGGGTTACTGAGCCGGCCCGCTGACGGCGTGCCGGTGGCCGCTGTCGCGGCGGTCGGTATTGCGGCGTCGGCCGGACCTACCCTGGGCGCATGGTCGAACCCGCCACGTTCCCCGGTCCCTCCCGCCGCTCGGACGTCCCGCCGTTCCACGTCATGGACGTGCTCTCGGCGGCGCAAGCGCGGCAGCGCAGCCACGGCGACGTCGTCGCGCTCGCCGCGGGGCAGCCGACCGCGGGCGCGCCCGCCCCGGTGCGGGAGGCGGCGGAACGCGCGCTGCACGGCGGCGACCTCGGCTACACCGTGCAGCTCGGCATCCCGGAGCTGCGGGAGGCGATCGCCGGGCACTACGAGCGCCGGTACGCCCTCGACGTGAGCCCGGACGAGGTGATCGTCACGACCGGTTCGTCCGGTGGGTTCCTGCTGTCGTTCCTGTCGGCGTTCGAGGCGGGTGACCGGGTGGCGATGGCCCGCCCCGGCTACCCGGCGTACCGCAACCTGCTCGCCGCGCTGGGGTGCGAGGTCGTCGAGTTCGCCACCGACGAGAGCACCCGCTTCCAGCCGACCGGCGACCTGCTGGACGAGCTGGGGCCGGTGGACGGGCTGATCGTCGCCAGTCCGAGCAACCCCACCGGCACGACACTGCCGCCGGGGGAGTTCGCCGCGATCGCCGGCTGGTGCGCCTCGCACGGGGTGCAGCTCGTCAGCGACGAGATCTACCACGGCATCGCGTACGAGGCGGAGACGCCGTGCGCCTGGCAGACCTCACGCGAGGCGCTGGTGCTCGGCTCGTTCTCGAAGTACTTCGCGATGACCGGCTGGCGGCTGGGCTGGATGCTGGTGCCGCCGCGGCTGCACCGGGCGGTGGACGTGCTGACCGGAAACTTCAACATCTGCGCGCCCGCGTTGTCGCAACGTGCTGCGGTGGCCGCGTTCGAGCCGGAGGCCTACGCCGAGCTGGACGGCCACGTCGCCCGTTACCGCTCGAACCGCGATCTGCTGGTCGGCGGGCTGGCCGATCTGGGGCTCGATCGCGTTGCCCCGGTGGACGGCGCGTTCTACGCCTACGTCGACGTTTCCGCGTACACCTCGGACAGCCTGAGCTGGTGCGGGCGGCTGCTCGCCGAGACCGGGGTCGCGATCACGCCCGGCATCGACTTCGATCCGGTCGACGGCGGCAAGTTCGTCCGGTTCTCCTTCGCCGGCGCGGAATCCGAACTTCGCGAAGGCCTGGAACGCCTCGCCGGCTGGCTTCCCTGACACCCCCTCCGACGTCGCCGCCGGCGGGTCGGGGGAACCCGGAGATTGCCCTGAACGTTGCCGAATACACGAGCCGAATCGGGCTCGGACGTGGGAGTGTGCGTACGAGGGGCCGCGCGCCCCTTCCCGCTGAACGTGAGTACCCAAGGAAGGGCACAACGATGTTCTGGAAGATCGTCGGCACGCTGATCGTCGTCTGGCTGGCCTTCACCGTGCTCGGTTTCGTGGTCAAGTCGCTGTTCTGGCTGGCCATCGTCGGTGGCGTGCTGTTCCTCGCCACGGCCGGGTACGCGGCCATCAAGGGCAAGAGCGACCCGAAGCGTCTCCGGTCCTGACCACCCGCGGACGGACGGTCAGCGTTCGCCCGCCTTGATCCGCCGGATCGCCTCGTCGACCTCGGTGGCGCTGACGTCGCGGTGCGTCACGAAGCGCACCTTGCCCGCCATCGGCAGCGCGGCGATGCCCAGCTTGCCGAGCCATTCGAGCGTGACGTTCAGGTCGGCGACCCTGGCTAGCACGATGTTGGTCTCCGGTTCGTCGACCTCCCAGCCGAACTCGCCGAGCCCGGTGGCCAGCCTGCGCGCGTTCTCGTGGTCGACGGCGAGGTCGCCCATCTGGTCCAGTGCCGTCAGGCAGGCCGCGGCGAGCACGCCGCCCTGCCGGACGCCGCCGCCGAGCATCTGCCGCATCCGCCGGGCCCGCGCGACGAACTCCTCGCTGCCCGCGACGACCGAGCCGACCGGCGCGCCGAGCCCCTTGCTGAAGCAGGCCGAGACGGTGTCCACGCCCACCGTCAGCGCGGCGGGCGGCAGGTCCAGCGATACGGCCGCGTTCCACAGCCGAGCCCCGTCCAGGTGCACGGTCAGCCCGGCGTCGCGGGCGGCGGCGACGAGTTGGGCGTGCTCGTGCGGCGGGGTGACCGAGCCGCCCGAGGCGTTGTGCGTGTTCTCCAGGCAGAGCAGGGTGGTACGCAGCGCGTAGTACGGACCCTGCCGGGCGCCGATCGACGCGCGCAGGTTGCCGTGGCTGGGCCTGCCCGGCCCGGCGTCGTGTTCCAGCGTGTCCGGCATACCGCCGGCGAGCCAGGCCGCGGAGCCGAGTTCGTTCGACAGGACGTGCGCGTCACGGGGCGCGAGGAACCGGTCACCGCGGGAAAGGTGGACGCTCAGCGCCACCAGGTTGGCCATCGTCCCGCTCGGCGTCCACAGCGCGGCGGGCATTCCGAGCAGTCCGGCCGCGCGTTCCTCCAGCGCCCGCATCGTCGGGTCGGTGTCGATGACGTTGTCGCCGACCTCTGCCGACGCCATCGCCGAGCGCATCGCCTCGCTCGGGCTGGTCACGGTGTCGGATCGGAAGTCGATTGCCGGATTCGCAGCGGAGGTCACGGTTCGATCACATCACATTGTTCGTTACGTGGACAAACCGGTTCGCCGCCTGCCGCCGTACGAGCGATCCGTTCGGCCGGAACGCCGACGGACGGTGCCCCGACGTGCACGGATCGCGTATGCCGATTGCGCCGTCCGGGATCCGGGGCACACTTTCGCAGCGGAAGCGGGCCGCATGGTTGGATCCATCGGATTCCTCATGCAACCGTGGACGCTCCGGGTTCCGTCATTACTCATGGACACACGAAGAAGCGGAGAGCCAACCGCGTGGACCAGCACGAAGAGCAGGAGTTCGCGGAGTATTTCGCAGCGAAGCGAGACTCCGTGCGAAGGACCGCGTACATGCTCTGCGGTGACTGGCACAAGGCGGATGACCTCGCGCAGACGGCGTTTGTCGCGCTGCACCGGCGCTGGCGGAAGATCCGGGACCGGTCGGCCACAGATGCCTATGTGCGGAAGACGCTGGTGCGAGCCTCGATCGACGAGTCGCGCCGGCCGTGGCGACGGGAGCGCAATGTCGACGTCTTGCCGGAATCGGTGGCGGCGGGTACGCGGTTCGACGAGCGCATCGTCGACCGCGAGGACCTGCTGGCCGGACTCCGTCAGGTGCCGCCGAAGCAGCGTGCCGTCCTGGTACTTCGCTACTTCGAGGGCATGGATGTCGGCGGCGTCGCCAAGGCGCTGGGATGCAGTGAGGGCAACGTGAAAAGCCAGACGGCACGCGGCCTCGCGAAACTGCGCGAGGTGCTCGGCGGCAGCGAGCTCGCCGAGCAGCGGGAAACGCGGTGATCGCCGTGTCCCGGCCGACCGCGTGCCCTGTCACAGCTCGTCCGGGCACAGCAGGGTGCCCGGAGACAGCGATGTGCGACGAGGAGGTGGACACGCATGAATGACCGCGAACTCGAGACCATGTTCCGTGGCGCGGCGGGAGAACCGCCGACGCCGACGTTCGACGCGAGCGACGTGGCCGCCGCCTCCAGACGAGCCACCGTGCGCAAGCGCAACGCCGTCACCATGGCGTGTACTTGTGCGGTGGTCGTGGTTGCCGGACTCGGTGTGACCGGTGTAGTCCTGGAGAACTCCGGGGGAACCGGTGACACCAGCACCGCGGCGCAGGAGAACGCGCCGGTCCCGGACGCTTCAGGTTCGGTTCTCGCCGTTCCGGGGCAACCCGGCCAGGTGCCCGCACGTCCTCCCAATGCGGACACACCACAGAACTTCCCGGCCTCGCCCAAGCAGGGGGGCGAGGATTCCGGGGAGAACGGCCCTCGGGCCGGCACCTCCGGGTGCGACAAGGTCGACCGGGAGCTCGCCACCGCCCTCGCTGGCGAGCTCCCGGTCACCGTCGAGGCGCAGCCGACCCCAGGCCGTTTCTGCCCCGAGGGTTCCCGCTCGGCGGGGCTCCCGGTGCAGGCGCAGGACGCTTCCGGCGTGCTCACGGCCTCGGTGTACGAGGCGGGTTCCGCCCTTCCGCCGCGGATCAGCGGAGCGGTGAGCGACCAGCGCCCGACCGCCTCGGGCAAGGTCGTCGTCGTCTTCAGCGTTCCTGGGCAGGGCTCCGCCGCGGCGCCGTTCGGCGGCGAGGTGGCGCGGATCGCCGCCGCCCTGGCCGCAAGGTACTGACCGGCCGCCTGCCGAGGTACCGCGTCGCCGCAGGGCACGGACCTGAAAGGATGTCCTGCCATGCACCCGTGTCAGCAGGACGCCCGGTGACCGCCGCCAGCACGCCGAAGGGCGAACGACGTCGAGCCGCGCTGGCCGAGGCCGCTGCCGCGCTGCTCAGCGAGGGCGGTTTCGACGCGGTGCGGCACCGTGCGGTGGCCGAGCGGGCCGAACTGCCGCTCGCCTCGACGACGTACTACTTCGATTCGCTCGACGACCTGGTCAGTGCCGCCGTCGAGCATCATTCCCGCGCGGAGCTGGCGTTCGGCCGCCGGTGCCTGGAGGACCTGGCCACCCGCAACCGTGGGGTGGACTCGCTGGTCGACCTGGTCCTGGAGCTGCTGCTCGGTCCTCGGCAGCCGGAGCGCGAGGCGGACGCCGAGGCGGTACTGCTGCGCTACGAGCGGCTGGTGGCCACCGGCCGCCGGGCGTACCTGCGGCCGTTGATGCGCGAACTGTCCGGCGAGCTGCACGAGCTGATGCGGGAGATCTTCGCCCGCTCCGGCATGCCGATCGACGAGACGGAGCTGGAACGGCTGATCGCCCTGGTGGACGGCGCCGTGGTGAACGCGCTGATCGCGATCGATCCCGACCCGCGTGCGGTTGCCGGACGGATGCTGCGCGCCGCCCTGCGCCCCGAGAGCTGAGCGGGCCCCCGGAGCCGGTCACCGCCACCCGCTAGCCTGGCCTGGTGACTCAGAAGCCCGCCGTTCCGAACGTACTCGCAGGTCGTTACGCCTCGCCCGAGCTGGTGGCGCTGTGGTCGCCCGAGCGCAAGGTGACGCTGGAGCGGGAACTGTGGCTCGCCGTGCTGAAGGCGCAGGCGGAGCTGGGCGTGCCGGTGCCGGACGGGGTGGTCGCCGACTACGAGCGGGTGCTGCCGGAGGTGGACCTGGCCTCGATCGCCGAGCGTGAGCGGGTCACCAGGCACGACGTGAAGGCGCGGATCGAGGAGTTCAATGCCCTCGCCGGGCACGAGCACGTGCACAAGGGCATGACCTCGCGGGATCTGACGGAGAACGTCGAGCAGTTGCAGGTGCACCACTCGCTGGCGCTGGTGCGCTCCCGGGTGGTGGCGGTGCTCTCCCGGCTGGCCGCGCTCGCCGTGCAGCACGGTGACCTGGTGATGGCCGGACGTTCGCACAACGTGGCGGCGCAGGCGACGACGTTGGGCAAGCGGTTCGCCACGGCCGCCGACGAGCTGCTGGTGGCCTTCGAGCGGATGGACGACCTGATCGGCCGCTATCCGCTGCGTGGCATCAAGGGCCCGGTGGGCACCGCCCAGGACATGCTCGACCTGCTCGGCGGTAATGCGTCCACTTTGGACACGCTGGAGCGGAAGGTGGCCGAGCACCTCGGTATCGAGCGGACGTTCACCAGCGTCGGCCAGGTCTATCCGAGGTCGCTGGACTTCGACGTGCTCTCCGCGCTGGTGCAGGTGGCGGCGGCGCCGTCCTCGCTGGCGAAGACGATCCGGCTGATGGCGGGCAACGAGCTGGTGACCGAGGGTTTCCAGCCCGGCCAGGTCGGCTCCTCGGCCATGCCGCACAAGATGAACACGCGCTCCTGCGAGCGGGTGAACGGCCTTGCCGTGGTGCTGCGCGGGTACCTGTCGATGATCGGGGAGCTGGCCGGCGACCAGTGGAACGAGGGTGACGTCTCGGATTCGGTGGTGCGCAGGGTCGCGCTGCCGGACGCCTTCTTCGCCCTCGACGGCCTGCTGGAGACGTTCCTGACGGTGCTGGCGGAGTTCGGCGCGTTCCCCGCCGTCGTCGACCGCGAGCTGGACCGTTACCTGCCGTTCCTGGCCACCACCAAGGTGCTGATGGCCTCGGTGCGCGAGGGGGTCGGCCGGGAGACGGCGCACGAGGCGATCAAGGAGAACGCGGTCGCGGTGGCGCTGGAGATGCGTGAGCAGGGCCTGGCCGGCAACGACCTGCTGGACCGGCTGGCCGCCGACGACCGGATCCCGCTGGACCGGGAGGCGCTGGACAAGCTGCTCACCGACCGGATCTCCTTCACCGGCACGGCTCCGGCACAGGTCCGGGCGGTCGCGCAGCGGGTAGGGGTGCTGCTGGAACGTTTCCCGGAGGCGGCGAACTACGCGCCGTCGCCGATCCTGTGATGCGGGCTCGCGGAACCGGAGGCTGACCCGGTGGCGCGCATCGTCGAACTCGTCACGTACCCGGTCAAGGGCTGTGCCGGTGTCTCCCGTTCCGGTGCGCTGCTGACCCCCGCCGGGCTGGAGCACGATCGCAGCTTCATGGTCACCGACCCGGACGGCACGTTCCGCAGTCAGCGCAAGGACCCGTCGATGGCGGTGATCCGGCCCGACATCGATGCCGGGCCGGGCAGGCTCACCCTGCGCGCCCCGGGCGTGGACCCGGTGACCGTCGAGGTGCTGACGTCCGCGCCGCGTTCCGCGGTAACCCTGTTCGGCCGCCCCTACCAGGGGATCGACCAGGGGGACGCGGTCGCCGAGTGGCTGTCCGGGGTGCTGGGTTTACCGAGCAGGTTGATGCGGGTGCCACCCGAGCACGACCGGGTCACGGCGGGCGCGGTGGCGGGTACCGCGGGCTATGCGGACGGCCACGCCTGCACCCTCGCCGCACTGTCCTCATTGGACGCGTTGAACGAGCGGATCGCCGAGCCGGGCGGGGAAGCCTTGCCGATCAACAGGTTCCGGCCGAACGTGGTGATCGACGGCTGGCCGGAGCCACACCGTGAGGACGCCATTCGCGCGATGACGCTGGGCGAGGCCGAGCTGGGTTACGCGAAACTCGACATCCGCTGCGCGGTGACCACCGTGGACCAGGAGACCGGCCGCAAGGCCGGACCCGAGCCCCTGCGGACGCTGGCGGGTTACCGGCGGGCGGCCGAGGGCGGGGTGGCGTTCGGGGTGAAGTTCGCGGTGCTGCGCCCGGGAAAGCTGTCGGTGGGCGACGAGGTGATCGTCAGCTCCTGGGGCGAGTCGGAGCTGTAGCCGAGTGCGCGCGCAGCCGAACCGAGGTTGACCGCCACGGCCACCGCGCCTGCCGAGTCCACGTACACCACGGCCTCGCCCGGTGCGGCGTCGGCGAAGGTCCGCCCGAGGGTGGCCGCGAGCGCCGAACGTCCATAGTGGACGGTCATCGATCTGGAAAGCCCTGCGGCGTCGAGGTCTTCGCGGTTCGCGGCGAGCGCGATGTTGCCGAAGGTGTCCACATCGGTCACCTCGGCGGTCAGTTCACCGGGCCGGACGGACACCGCGGGCTCGGGCAGCCGCACCAGTTCGTCGACGCCGGCCCCGAACTCGGCCGGGGGCACGCCCAGTGCCAGGTGTGCGGCGGCCGGGGCGAACACGTCCCGGCCGTGGAAGGTCGCCGACACCTCCGGCAGCCGGAACCGGGGCGAGGTGAGCTGGTAGGCGGCCTGGACGCCGCCGAGCGCCTCGGCGGCGGGCGGCAGCAGCCCGTTGTCCGGTCCGACGAGCAGCCCGCCCGGCGTGACCAGCACGACGCCCCGGCGCGCGGTCCCGACGCCCGGATCGACCACGGCCAGGTGCACCGAGGACGGCAGGTATGGCACGGTGCGCGCCAGCACGAGCGCCCCGGCCCGCACGTCCTGCGGCGGCACCAGGTGTGTGACGTCCGATACCCGCAGGTCAGGGCCGATGCGGCCGATGACGCCGTGGCAGGCGGCGACGAAGCCGTCGCGCAGGCCGTAGTCGGTGGTGAAGGCGATCCGGCGAGGCGTCACCCGGCCATTCTCCGCCGGTTCACCATCTGGGAAGCGTTGGCCCACGAGGTGGACGTCTGTAAGCATCGACTCGTGGTGACGCGAGTGGTGATCGTCGATCGGGTCGCGCTGGTCCAGCGCAGGCACGTCGATCTGCTGCGCGTCAGTTCCGCACTCTGCCGCACTCGCTGATCTCCGCGAGCGCTCTCTCGCAGCGGTCCCCTCCCTGCTCTCCCCACCTGCCGACGTCCGCGTCCGGCCCGTGAAGCCGAGGTCTTCATGCAGACACTGATCCTGTTCGGAATCGCCGGGTTCCTGGCCCAGCTCGTCGACGGAACGCTGGGCATGGCCTTCGGCGTCACCTCGACGACCACGCTGGTCGCGCTCGGCACCGTGCCCGCGGTGGCCAGTGCGGCCGTGCACATGGCCGAGGTCGGCACCTCGCTGGCCTCCGGTGTGGCGCACTGGCGTTTCCGCAACATCGACTGGCGCACGGTCGGCATCCTGGCCGTTCCCGGTGCGATCGGCGCGGTGCTCGGCGCGTACGTGCTGACCTCGCTGTCCACCGACTTCGCCGAGGTCTGGATCACCACGATCCTGCTGATCCTCGGGCTGTACGTGCTGATCCGGTTCGCCTTCCTCCGGCTCGGCAAGCTGATCACCTCGAAGCGTCCCGGGGCGAAGTTCCTCGGCCCGCTCGGCCTGGTCGCCGGGTTCGTCGACGCGACCGGTGGCGGTGGCTGGGGTCCGGTGGCCACCACCACGCTGCTGTCCTCGGGGCGTCTCGAACCGCGCAAGGTCGTCGGCTCGGTGGACACCTCGGAGTTCATCGTCGCGCTCGCCGCCAGCATCGGCTTCTTCTTCTCGCTGTCCTCCGAGCACGACCTCAACTACACGGTGGTGCTTGGCCTGATGATCGGTGGCGTGATCGCGGCGCCGTTCGCGGCCTGGCTGGTCCGGCACATGCCGCCGCGGGTGCTCGGTGCGGCGGCCGGCGGGCTGATCGTGCTCACCAACGCCCGCACGCTGCTGTCCTCCGCCGATGCGAGCGACGCGCTCAGCACCGTCGTCTACGCGGTCATCGTGGTTCTCTGGGCGGCTGGTCTGACCGTGGCGATCCGTTCGGTGCGCGAGGACAAACGGGTCAGTGCGCAGGCGGACGGGGATGACGACGATCGGGAGCCCGCCACCACCTGAGCCGGGCGCGCTGCTCTCTCCGCGGGTACGCCCTCTTGCGGTACGTGACTGGCACCAGGCCGCAATATGTCGACGTATTGCGCTCGCCGGGACCGCAATTCGTCGACATATTGCGATGCCTTGTGCACGAGGTATCGCAATACGTCGACATATTGCGGTGGGTGAGGCCGGGCTGAGCTGGGGTCAGGGGCGGAGGGTGGTGAGTAGGGCGGTGAAGGCGGTGGTGGGGAGGGTGAGGGTGCCGCCCGCACGGTCCTTGGTGTCGCGGATCGCGGTCTCGGCCGGGGTTACGGCGAGTTCCACGCAGTTGTTCTGTGCTCCGCTGTGGCTGCTCTTACGCCAGGTGTGGTGTGGGGTCATGGTTGTCGATTGTCCGGAGCGGGGTGTGTCCGTGGCCAGAGCGCGCGAGGGTGGTGGCCCGGTGCCGGACCACCACCCTGTGTGTTCATTTGCTATGCGCGGATATCGGTGAGTAGGGCGGCGAAGGCGGTGCTGGGGACGGTGAGGGTGCCGCCCTCGCGGTCCTTGGTGTCGCGGATCGCGGTCTCGGCCGGGGTCACGGCGAGTTCCACGCAGTTGTTCTCCGCGCCGCTGTAGCTGCTCTTACGCCAGGTCCGCTGCTCGTTCATCGTTCCTCAATTCGTCCAGTGCTGCCCGGATCAGCCTCGTGGACGAGGTCGCTGACAGTGCCGCATGACGGCTGGCGTCCTCGAAGGTGTCCACGAATGCCTGTACGTCGCGGACATTCTCCACCGTTTCACCACCGGCGGCGTACTCGAGGTAGGCCAGGTCGGGATCGGCCCCGTCGGGGAAGCTCAGGATCGTGACCGGACCGGACATGTTGCCGTAGGCCCCAGCGCTGAACGGGATCACCTGGATCGTCACGTTCCGCTGCCTGCCTACCTTGAGCAGGTGTTCCAACTGCTCGATCATCACCTCGCGCCCACCGGTGATCCGGCGAATCAACGCCTCATCGATGAGCGCGTGCAGGTGCAGTGGTGCCTCGCCATCCAGCAATCGCTGACGACTGTGTCGCTCGTCCGCAGCGCGCCGCTCCCAGCCCTCGGTCCGGTGAAGCCTTCGGCTTGCCTCGCCGACCGCCGCCGCGTATCGGGGGGTCTGGAGCAGGCCGGGGATCGCCGTCATCTCCAAGGTGCGTTCCAGTGCGGCGTCGGCCTCGTCGTGCCGGAAGGCGCGGTACTTGTTCGGCAGATCTGCGGCGTGCTCCACGCTGGTGCTGCCCTGCTTGGCGTTCTCCCAGAGCCGGATCGCCTCGGTGCGCTGCTCCTCGGTCACGCCGTAGATGCCGAGCAGCGCCTGCAACAGCGTGAAACCGGGCTGGGTGAGACCGCCTTCCATCCGGGTGATGGTGGTGGCCGCGATCCGCACGTGCGGCGCGATGTCCTCCGGTCGCAGCGGCGGGTCCACGGCCTTGCGCAAGGCCAGCATGTACCGCCCGAGCTTCACCTTGCGCCGAGTCTTCTCCAGAGCCATGCGCCCACTCTAGCGAGTTCGGGTCGCTCACGGATTCACTCAATCGGTCAGTCGTGAATGCAGAATGCATCAGATACGGTCAGAAGTGTCGACGGGGTCATGGTTGGGCCCGGAAGCCGCCACGGCCCCGTCGGCGCACCGGTCACCGCGCCGAATCCGGCCACACAGAACGGAAGTCAGCCATGTTCACTCGCCAAGGAATCGCCGTGGACGCATGGGCGCGCATCGAGGGCGACTGCCCGGTTCGCTGCCAGGTCGTCGGCGGGGAGGCCGAGTTCGAGATCGGTGACCGCGCGGCCTCGCTGAGCATCGTCGCCACCCGCTCCGGTCTGGCCGCGCTGGCGTCGGCCTCCCAGCGGGCGCTGGACGAGATGGAACGCGCCGAATCCTGAGCGGCGATCCTTGCGCCAGTGAACCCTGCCAGCCTAAGTTAGGGTCACCTAACTTGGAGGGCTGAGCCTGTGGCCGAGGAGAAAGCGGAGTTCGACCACCTGCTGCACTGGGTGCCGGACGTGCCCGCCGCCGTGGACAGGTACCGCGCGGCCGGGCTGCTCGCACACGTCAACGAGCCGCGCTGGGGTTTCCAGAACGGCGGCTGGCGGCTGGACGAGCGCTACGTGGAGATCCTGACCGTCGTGGACGCCGAGGAGTTCGCCGTCTCGCCGTACGCGCCTGCGTGGGCGGAGCTGCGACCCGCGGTCGCGGAGACCTCCGGACGGGGTGGCGGTGCGATGACCTTCGCCGTCAACGTCCCCGACGCCACCGCGACGGCCGCGCGCCTGCGCGAGAACGGGCACCGCGCGATCGAGGTTCCGGTCGCCTTCGACGACTCGGTGGGCTTCGTGGAGGTGTTCCTGCCGGACACTCCCGCGTGGGCACCGTTCTTCATCACCTACAGCCCGCCGCGCGAGGAACTGCTCGCCGGGGTGGAGCTGACCGGCGAATACGACCCGGGGCCGTCCGACCTGAAAGCACTGGTCGTCGAGACCCCGGAACCGGAACGTTCGGCGCGTTGGCTGGGCGAGCTGATCGGCGTCCCGGCGAACGGCAGGAGTATCCCGCTGCCCGGCGCCGAGGTGATCTTCGAGCAGGGTCCCGCCGACCGGATCACCGGCGTGATCGTCACCGCGTTACGTACGGCGGTGGAAATCCACGGACTCCGGTACATCCCCGAATCCGGCGAGCGTGCGGCAGGCTGAACCTCCCGGGTGCGCTTCCGCCACCCCTGCGAATTCGGCGATGCGGAACGGTCCGTATCCGGCGAATCGGCGAATCGGGCCGCGCGACAGGCAGCCCTGCTCTCGTGGGTCGCGGAGCCGCGGGTGCGAGTGGAGTCTCCCAGTCAGGTTTTCTTGCCCCGACGTACCGTCCTCGCCGCTTTCCATGTACGGCAGCATCTTCGGTCCGGCATGCTCGCCCGCGTTCGCCAGACCGACATCTCCGAGCAGAGGACAGCGATCACCCATGTCGTTCACGAAGCGTATGAAGACCGTTGCCGGTGCGACTGTCGCGGGTGCCGCGATCAGTGCGGCCACGATGGTGGGATTCGCGGGAACCGCGAACGCGGCCGACTACGAATTCAGGCTGTGCAACAGCTCGACCAAGTACAACCTGACCGCCGAGTTCGAGGACGGCTCGACGAGCAGGAAGGTGTTCCCCGGCGATTGCGTCAAGACCGGAGGGGTCGCCGCGGACACCGACTTCCAGTTGTTCTTCGATCTCGCCGGTGAGGACAACGACAAGCGCTCCAGGGTGCTGAACACCTTCAGCGACGGACACACCCAGGTCGAAACCGACGACTCCCTGCGCTGGACCATGAGCAAGTACTGAGCACGCCCGGGAAAGTGTCGCAACACGCACGACCCGGCACCGGACGCGGCGAGGCCGGAACGCGGGAACTACAGTTCGGGCCGTGACGACGCTGGCTGACTATCCCAAGATCGCCGCGGGCAAGGTCCGCGAGTTGTACGCGGTGGACGAGGAGCACCTGCTGCTCGTGGTGTCCGACCGGATCTCCGCCTACGACTTCGTGCTCGACAGCCCCATCCCGGACAAGGGCCGGGTGCTCACCGCGATGAGCGTGTTCTGGTTCGAACTGCTCGCCGACGTCGTCCCGAACCATCTCGTCGCCTACGAGGACGAGCGCATCCCCGCCGAGGTACGCGGTCGCGCGCTGCTGGTGCGCAGGCTCGGCATGTTGCCGGTCGAGTGCGTGGCGCGCGGTTACCTGGCGGGCTCCGGTTTCGCCGACTACGGGCGTACCGGCGCGGTGTGCGGGGTCGAGCTGCCCGCGGGCCTGGTCGAGGCGGACCGGCTCGCCGAGCCGATCTTCACCCCCGCCACCAAGGCCGATCTCGGCGAGCACGACGAGAACGTCACCTTCAACCAGGTCGTGCGCACCATCGGCGCCGAGCGTGCCGAGGAGATCCGTGCGGCCACGCTCGCCATCTACGCCCTCGGCGCGGAGCACGCGGCGAAGCAGGGCGTGCTGCTGGCCGACACCAAGTTTGAGTTCGGCATCGATCCCTCGGGCACGCTGGTGCTGGGCGACGAGGTGCTGACCCCGGACTCCTCGCGCTACTGGCCGGCCGAGGGCTACACCCCCGGCCGGTCGCAACCCTCCTTCGACAAGCAGTACGTGCGCGACTGGCTGACCTCCGCCGCCTCTGGCTGGGACCGGGCGTCCGACACGCCCCCGCCCCCGCTGCCCGAGGACGTGGTGGCCGCCACCCGCGCGCGGTACGTCGAGGCGTACGAGCGCATCACCGGACGATCGCTCGCCGACTGGCCGTCCTGACGTTCCCGGCCCGTCACCTGCGGGACGGGCCGGTGTCACCCCCGCCGTGTCTACTGTGGACGTGGACGCTCGCCTGCTGGTCTCGCTCTCCGGCATCACGCCCCGGACGTTGCACCGCTGTGCCGAACTGGCCGCGGAACTGGACCGCCGACATGTGCCGATGACCATGCTGTTCACCCCCCGTTCCGGAGACGCCGCGACCGCGTGGATGTCCGGACGGGTACGTCAGGGTGACGCGATCCTGTTACGGGGTAACCATTCCCGGGGTGTGGACTTCGCCTCGCTGCCCGCGCACGAGGCCCGGTTGCGGCTCATCGCCGCCGTCGCCGGACTGGACCGGGCGGGCCTGCGTGCCGAGGGTTTCGCCCCGCCGGGCCGGTTCGCCTCCCGCGGAACGCTGGAAGCGTTGCGGGAACACGGTTTCGGCGTGTGCGCCGATCTGGCGGCCGTGCACGACCTGCGCTCCGGCGCGGTGCTGCGTTCCCGGGTGCAGGGCTTCGGCAGCCAGCGTCAGCGCACCGAGACCCTGCGCTGTTTCGCGCTCGTGCTCACCGCCGCGCGGGCGGCGCGGCGGAGCGGGCTGGTCCGGCTCGGCGTCGACGCGGACGATCTGCTGCGCCCCGGCCGGCGGCAGGCCTTCCTCGACGCGGTCGACGTCGCCCGCGAGAACGGGGCCGTGCCCAGCACGTACTCGGCGATCCGTAAGCGGCTGGCCGTCGCCTCCTGAATCGGGCGGACCAGTGACATCGGGGCTTTCGGCGTAACTGGGGAACGGTTGTCCTCCCAGCGGCCGAATCGGCCGGACAAAAACCGACCTATCTGTGTACAACTTTGTTCGTCATGTGGATACTATCGATCCGTGTGCACAGCACGACCCCCCGAGCGACGCCGGCCCGCCATGCATCCCCGCAACGTGAACGGAAACGGGAACACGACATGAAACTGCAAGTGAAGGCGTTGCTGGCAACGGCGGCGATGGTCCCCCTGCTGGGCATCACCGCCGCCACCGTCGCGACCGCGGAACCCGCGTCGCCGGCGGCTGCCTGCCCGGACCGGATGATCTTCGAAGTCGGCGGCAACGGTGACCCCAAGGCCGACGTCTACAACGGCTCGAACGAACGGCTCCCGGCCGGCGTGGCGTTCACCAAGGTCGAGTACTCGGCCTCCATCGCCCCGCTGCCCGGCAACCCCATCTCGATGGACGACTCCGTGGCCGAGGGCATCGGCAACCTGGACCGCGCGGTGCGCGACTTCCACGGCGCCTGCGGCGGCGCGCAGATCACCATCTCCGGTTACTCGCAGGGCGCCATCGTCGCCGGAGACGTGCTGAACGCGCTGTCGGCGGACACCGTGATCCCGCACGGCCAGGTCAACGGCGTGCTCTACGGCGACCCGCGCCGCCCCAGCGACAACGGTCCCGGTGGCATCGAGGGCAACATCCCGACGATCATCCCCGGTCTGTCGATGAAGGGCGAGCGCGGTTTCGGCGACATCGCCGTGCACGAGATCTGCAACAAGAACGACACGATCTGCTTCTCCGAGAACCCGATCACCAATCTTCTCGGATTCGCCAACGGCGTCGTCGGCTACCTTTCCGGCGACCACCGGTACGTCATCGATCCGCACGCGCACATGGGCAACGGTGACACCGTGCACGACCAGCCGCCGCGCGTGCCGCACGGCCCGCCGCTGCCGCTGCCGATCGGTACCCCCTGGGAGATCTTCAACGGAAACCTGGGTGCCGCACAGGACTCGGTGACCCAGATCCGCAACCAGGTAGCGAACGCGCTCAGCCCGGAGCTGCGTGACCGGCTCGCCGAGCTGCCCTTCCTCTCGGTCCCCTCAGCCTGACCTCCCGGCGTGCCAGGGGCGATGCGGCCCCGGTGGGATCTCCTTCCCTCCGGGGTCGCATCGTGCCCGCCCAGGATCGGTGGTGTGCTCAGAGCTCCGACTGCTCCTGCTGGGTGAGCACGCGAACCTCGGTGCCCTCCGGGGCAAGGCCGGCGAACATGCCGTAGTGCATCTGCGGCCGTGCCAGCACCGCCTCGTGGATCGGCACGGCCACCCGCGGCGCGACGGCGCGCAGGTAGTCCACCGCCTCGGAGAGCTTCAGCCACGGCGCCCCTGTCGGCAGGCCAAGCACGTCGATCCGTTGCTGTGGAACGAAGAACGAGTCGCCGGGGTGGTAGAACGCACCCTTGTCGACGACGAATCCGAGATTGTCCACGGTCGGCACGTCCGGATGGATCACGGCGTGCTCGCCACCGACGACGTCCACGGTCAGGTCGCCGAACTCCAGCGCGTCGCCGGGACGGGCGATCTGGGCGGCCAGTCCGGTCTGCTCGGCGGTGCCCTGGTCGAGGATCAGCCGGGCGTCCGGGTTGGCCTTCATCAGCGCGGGCAGCCGGTCCGGGTCGGCGTGGTCCGGGTGCTGGTGGGTGACCAGCACGGCGTCGAGCTCCCGTTCCCCCTCGAACCCGGACGAGAACGTGCCGGGGTCGATGAGAATGCGCGCGCCCTCGCTCTCCAGCAGCACGCATGAGTGTCCGAAATGGACTATCCGCATCTGGTTCTCCCTTACGTGGCAAAGTATCCGGCAAGTGTATGCCGATCCCGCCGGACGTGCTCAGGAGTCGAGGAGTGCGTCGCCGAGCTCGGTGCGGCGGTAGAGGACGGCGTGCCCGTGCCGGGCGGTGTCCAGCAGTCCGCCCGCCCGCAGCGCGCCTAGATGCTCGGAGACGGTGCTCGCCGCGAGACCCAGCCGTACCGCCAGCGCCGAGGTGCTCATCGGCTCGTCCAGTGCCGTGAGCAGGGCGGCCTTGGTCCGGCCCAGCACACCGGCGAGTTCCCGGGACGCGACGGCCGGCGGTTCGCGCAACCGGCCCACCCCTCGCGCCGGGTACAGCACGGTCGGCTGCCAGGGCGGCACCAGCATGACGCCGACACGCGGCCAGGCGAACACGCACGGCAGCAGCAACAGGCCCCGCCGGTCCAGCCGGACCCGGGAACGGGATCGTGCCCGGACGGTGAGCACGTCCCCGCGCAGCCGGACGGACTCGTGCAGATCGTTCAACACCCCCGCCACGCCCTCGTCGGCCAGCCGGTGCGAGCGGTACTCGATGTCCGCCGCGACGATCGAGCGCAGGCGGGGCCAGTGCGGGGCGACCAGCCGGGTCCACACCAGTTCGAGCTGGTCGGCGAGCAGATCGCGGGCGGCCACCGGATCCTCGGGCAGGGCGCTCAGGTCGGCGTCCACCATCGCCAGCTCCGCCTCCACCTGCGCCGCCGGGGTCCGCCGTACGGCGGCGAGTTGCGCCCCGGCCGTCGTCCGCGGGCCGTGCGGAGGCGGGCTGAGGAAGTCGGTGATGTAGTACCGGGCGCCGAGCACGGTGCGCAGTTCGCCGACGGGCAGGCGGGCGGCCGCCGCGGCGGTGTCCCGCAGCCACGGTTCGTGCGCCGGGTGCCCGCGCAGGCCGAGCAGCACCTGGATCGCGCCGAGAGCCTCCTCCAGCGGGGAGATCCCGAACCGCACCCGGCGCGCGCTCGTCCCGTCCAGCACCAGTTCGATCACGGCAGCTCGTCTCCATTCGGCGATACCCGAATCAGTGTGCCGTACCCGGACGGTCCGCAAGCGTGGACCGGTGACCGCACACCCCGTATCCCTCGCCCGTCACCGCGCCTACTGGCGCTGGTCGGCCGGGGTCCAGCTCAACCGGCTGCCCGCCGCCATGGCGCCGCTCGCCTTCACCGTGCTCACCACCGAACTGACCGGCTCCTACCGGCTCGGCGGCGTGATGATGACGGTGTTCGTCCTGGCAGAGCTGGCCGGTGCCGTCCCGGCGGGCAGGCTGCTCGACCGGATCGGCCCCGCCCGTGGCCTGATGCTGTTGCTGACCTGCGCCGCGCTCGCGCTCGGCGGCCTTGCCACCGCCGCCGCGGCCGGAGCGCCCGCCGGAGCGCTGCTGGTACTGGTCGCCGTGCCGGGTCTGATCGCGGGTGGGCTGTCCGGCGGCTTCCGCACCCTGCTCGCCGGGACCGTCGACGACGGTCTGCTCACCAGGGCCATCGCCGTCGACGCGATGATCATCGACGCCGTGCTGATCCTCGGCCCGGTGCTGGTCGCGCTGCTGACCGTGGCCGATCCGCTGGTGCCGCTGGCGGTGATGGCGCTGGCGTACCTGCTCTCCGCCGCGCTGGTCCCGCGCGGGCTCGCGCCACCTCGTCCGGACACCGGTTCCGGCGGACGGCCCGGCGTGCCGCTGCGTGCGGCCTCCTGCTGGCTGGCCTGCCAGTTCGCCATCGGTCACCTGCTCGCGACGATCGAGGTCGCCCCGCTGCCGCTGGTGCAGCGGCTCGGCGCGGACGCCGCCGCGGCGCCACTGGTGATCGTCGCCGTCTCCGGGGCGAGCATCCTCGGCGGTGCGTTCTACGCCTGGCGCGGCGCACGGCTGCGGGCCACGCCGCGATGGCAGGCGACCGTGCTGCTGTGCGGTTTCGTGGCCGGCGGCATGGTGGTGGGCCTCGACCTGGGCTGGCCGGGACTGCTGCTCGGTGTCGTGCTCATCGGCGTCTGCACGGCGCCGCTGCTCACCGTCGCCTCCGTGCAGCTCCAGCGGCTGCTGCCGGAGCGGCGCCGGGCGGAGGGCTTCTCGCTCTCGTTCGCCGTGCAGTCCACCGGCTTTGGGCTCGGCTCGCTCAGCGTCGGCGTACTGCCGCTGGAACTGGCCCCCGCGCTGGGCGTGTTCAGCGCCCTCGCCGGATGCGTGCTGCTGTGGACGTCCGCACCGCTTTCACCGGTGGATACCGGCGAGTAACGTCGGGGGCAGCAGCCACCGGAGGAGATACGGATGACGATCGCGCAGACGCCGCGTACGACCGAGACGTTCGACTCGCTCGACCCCGCGACCGACGAGGTCGTGGGCACCTACCCCGTGCACACCGCCGAGGAGGTCGACGCGGCCGTCGCCAGGGCGCGTGGCGCCGCGGCCTGGTGGGGATCGCTGTCCTTCGCCGAACGCGGCGAGCGGCTGCGCCGGTGGAAGGGCGTGGTCACCCGGCGCCTGCCGCAGCTCTGCGAGCTCGTCCGCGCGGAGACCGGCAAGCCCGTCGGGGACGCCCAGCTCGAATCCGTGCTGGCCATCGAGCACATCTCCTGGGCGGGCAAGAACGCCCGCAAGGTCCTCGGTTCGAAGCGCCGCGCGGCGGGCTCGCTCATGTCGAACCAGGCGGCGACGGTCGAGTACCAGCCGCTCGGCGTGGTCGGCGTGATCGGCCCGTGGAACTACCCGGTGTTCACCCCGCTCGGCTCCATCACCTACGCCCTCGCCGCTGGCAACGCGGTGGTGTTCAAGCCCAGCGAGTTCACCCCCGGCGTCGGCAAGTGGCTGGTCGACGCGTTCGCCGAGGTGGTGCCCGAGCACCCGGTGCTGCAACTGATCACCGGACTCGGCGAGACCGGGGCCGCGCTGGTCCGCTCCGGCGTGGACAAGATCGCGTTCACCGGCTCCACCGCCACCGGCAAGAAGATCATGGCCTCGGCAGCCGACACCCTGACGCCGGTCGTCATCGAGGCGGGCGGCAAGGACCCGGTGCTGGTCGACGCCGACGCCGATCTGGACGCCGCCGCCGAGGCCACCGTCTGGGGCGCGTTCTCCAACTCCGGGCAGACCTGCATCGGCGTCGAACGGGTCTACGTGCACGAGCGGGTGCACGACGAGTTCGTCGCCAAGGTGGTCGCGCTGGCCAAGGACGTGAAGCCCGGCTCCGCCGCGGGTTCCGCCTACGGTCCGGTCACCATGCCCGCCCAGCTCGCCGTGATCCGCGGGCACATCGCCGACGCGCTCGCCCGCGGCGGCCGGGCGCTGGTCGGTGGCGCGGACGCGGTCGGCGAGCGGTACGTCCAGCCGACCGTTCTCGTCGACGTTCCCGAGGACTCCGAGGCGGTACGCGAGGAGACCTTCGGCCCCACCGTCACCATCGCGAAGGTGCGCGATATGGACGAGGCGGTCCAGCGGGCGAACGATTCGAAGTACGGCCTCGGCTCCACTGTGTTCTCGAAGAAGCGCGGAATGGAACTCGCCCGGCGGTTGCGCACCGGCCAGACGGCGATCAACGCGCCGCTGTCCTTCGCCGGAATCGCCTCCCTGCCGTTCGGTGGCATCGGCGAATCCGGCTTCGGCCGGATCCACGGTGACGAGGGGTTGCGCGAGTTCGCCTGGCCCAAAGCCATTGCGCGGCAACGGTTCTCCTCGCCGTTGAACCTCACCACCTTCGCCAGGACGGAGAAGACCGACGCGCTCGTCGGCAAGCTGATGACCGTTCTGCACGGCAAACGCTGACGCCACGGGTGCCTTTCCCCGCATGTCAGGGAAAGGCACCCGTCCGGCCCAGTGGAATTCATCGGAGCCGCTGGTGAGAGTGCCACGACGTTCCCATCGGTGTGCTGTTTCGCCAGACTTTCGGCGCTAACACACCGGCCGGACTCTCTGCATTCTGAGCATCACCGACTCACTCCATGAGGTGATGCAATGAGAGGCTCCCTGCGCCTTCTCGCCGTCGGCGCGCTCGCGCTGCCGGCCGCCGCAGCCGCACTGACCGTCCCGGCGGGCGCCGACACCGCCGTGCCCGCCCCCGCCCCGGCCGCCGTGGCCGCCCCCACTCCCGGCTTCGCCGGCGAGCAGCAGCAGATCTCCACCACGCTGACCGGTGCGCAGGCGAGCGAGGTCATCTCGCGGCCCGACGCGAACTACCTGAAGGTGCACGCCTCCGCGCTCGACCTGAAGGCGGGCGACGTGCTCAGCGTCGCCGGCGCCGACGGTGCCGAGCAGCGCAGCTACACCCAGGGCGACCTGCTGCCGGACGGCCTGTGGGCGCTGTCGGTGGACGGCGACAGCGTGTCGGTGAGCATCACCGCCGCCGACGGCGGAGCGCCGGACCCGGCCAGCACCGCCACCCTGGACAAGGTCACCCGCGGGTTCAGCGACACCGAACTGCGCGAACGCCGCGACGTCAAGCCGTACTCGGTGTGCGGCGACGGCACCGACTTCAAGGACACCGTCTGCTACGAGAGCGAGGCGCCGGAACAGTTCGGCAACACCCCCGCGGTCGGCAGGCTGCTCCTCTCCGGCGGCGGCTTCTGCACCGCGTGGCGCATCGGCGCCGAGAACCAGGTGATGACGAACAACCACTGCATCGGCTCCGAGTCCGAGATCGCGGGTGCCGAGGTGCAGTTCGGTTACGAGTGCGCGACCTGTGGCGGTGGCGACGAGGGTGAGGGCACCAAGGTCGCGGGCGAGGAGTTCCTCAAGACCAGCAGCGGCCTGGACGCGACGCTGTTCTCCGTGAAGGACTTCGACAGCATCTCCGAGTTCGGCTTCCTTGAGCTCGACAACCGGCTGCCGGACGTCGGCGAGGAGATGTACATCATCGGTCACCCCGACGCGATGCCGAAGCAGCTCTCGATGGCCGACGACACCAGCGACAACGGCAACTGCATCGTCAACGAGGTGAAGACCGGCGGCGTCGGTGAGATCCCCGAGTCCGACATCGGCTACCAGTGCGACACGATGGGCGGCTCCTCCGGTTCGCCGGTGCTGTCCAAGGACACCAACAAGGTCATCGCGCTGCACCACCTGGGCGGCTGCCCGAACCAGGGTGCCCGCGCCGACCTGATCGCCGAGGAATTCGGCCTGGCGTAAGGGTTCCACGCACGAAGACTCGATACCACGACGAAGGCCGTCGCTTCGAAACCTGGAGCGACGGCCTTCGTCGTGCTGCATGTGGGGGATGCACAGGGGGCGTGCGGGTGCGGTAATTTCGGTGCCGGTCCGGTGCAGGGGGTACCGGACCGCCGCGAGGCGAAGGGGGATCCATGACGAACACGAACGCGCGCCGCGTGCTGGCGGCGCTCGCCGCTTCCGCGGTGCTGGCCACCGCGAGCACGACCGGGACCGCACAGGCCGAACCGTCGGCGAAGGCGGACGAACCCGTCTTCTTCGTACACGGTTACGGCTACGACGAGGGTGTCGAGGGCGGCAAGGACTGCGACAACATCTGGGGCAACGCACGGAAGTACTTCACCGAACGCGGCTGGGCGGCCGGTTCGCTGAAGACCGTCGGCTACTACACCGGTGACAAGAACTGCGATGTGTCCATCGACGGTGCCACGGCGACCAAGGACACCCGGATCAAGCACATCGCCGCCGACCTGGCGAACCACATCCACGACAACTACACCAGCAAGGGAAAGTCCGTCGAGATCGTCGGCCATTCGATGGGCGGGCTGATCGGCCGGGTAGCGCTGCTCGGCTCGGCGAAGGGCTGGGACGGTTTCCCGAAGGGCAAGCTGAAAGTCGGCGATCTCGTCACGCTCGGCACCCCGCACCAGGGCGTCAAGGAGCCCGGCAAGCACGGTGACACGCAGTGGAAGTCGATGGACCCGGACTCGGAGTTCATGAGAGTGCTCGACGCGCCGGAGAACCGGGTGAGCCAGGACTGGGCCTCGGGCACCGACTGGACGTTCGCCGGTGCGGACGAGGACGAGACGGTGAGCGGTTCCTCCGCGATCGACAAGGGACGGCACGCCGACCACAAGTTCCGTTACCTGGAAGGAAACGAGCACACGGTCACCCACTCCGGCATCCGCAAGTGGTACAGCGGCAAGTACAACCTGCGGTTCTGGCACTCCAGCGAGGGTGAATCGCACGACACCACGAACGGCTGGGCCCCGTTGAAGGCCGCGCACAACGCGCTCTCGGAGAACGGCGGCTGGTGAACGGCGGCTGGTGAACGGTGCGTTCGCCGGTGTGCCACGGGAACGTCCGCGGCACACCGGCGACGTGCGTCAGCGTCCGCGAATCAGGTCAGCGGCCTTCTCCGCCACCATGATCGTCGGGGCGTTCGTGTTGCCGCGCGGGACCACCGGCATCACCGAGGCGTCCACCACGCGCAGCCCGTCCACGCCGTGCACCCGCAGATCCGGTGCCACCACAGCGTTCTCGCCGGTACCCATCGCGCAGGTGCCCACCGGGTGGTACAGCGTCTGCGTCCACTTCTTGACGTGCTCGGTCAGCGCCTCGTCGTCCAGATCGTGCCGTCCAGGCAGGAACGGCGCGTCGAGGAAGCGCGCGAGCGGGCCGGAACGGCCGATCTCCATCAGGGTGCGCAGGCCGGACAGCATGGCCACCAGATCGGCTCGGTCGGAGAAGTAGTCCGGGTCGAGTTCGGGCCGCCACATCGGGTGCTCCGAACGCAGCCGCAGCCTGCCCCGGCTGGCGACGTCGACCAGCGTGGCCGCTGAGGTGAACCCGGAGACGGTCGGCTCGCGCAGGCCGTTGTCGTAGAACAGCGTCGGCGCGATGTGGAACTGCATGTCCGGTCCGGCGAGGCCATCTACTGTGGACAGAAACCCGCCACCCTCGCCGATGTTGGAGCTGAGCGGGCCCCGCTTGGTGAGCTGCCAGCGGAGGAGTCCGGCCGGGGTCGCCGCGTCGACCACGTCGGTGGTGCCCTTTGTGGACCAGACGATCGGCGCGGCAGGGTGGTCGTGCAGGTTGGCACCGACGCCAGGCAGGCCGGCGACCACCTCGATGCCGTGTTCGCGCAGGTGCTCGGCCGGTCCGATGCCGGAGAGCATCAGCAGTTGCGGGGAGTTGATCGCGCCGCCGCACAGCAGCACCTCCCCGTCCGCGTACACGGTGTGCGCACCATCGGCGTCCACATAGGACACTCCGGTGGCGCGGACACCGGTGAGCACGACGCCGGTGGCGTGGGCGCCGGTGCGTACCGTCAGGTTCGGCCGTTCCATCGCCGGGCGCAGGTAGCCGTCGGCGGCCGACCAGCGGCGGCCCTTGCGGCAGGTCACCTGGTAGACGCCCGCGCCCTCCTGTGTCTCACCGTTGAAGTCCTCGTTGCGCTTCATTCCCCAGGACACCGCGGAGTCCACCCAGGCCGTGGTGAGTTCGTGGGTGAACCGGCGGTCCTCGACGTGCAGCGGGCCGTCGGTGCCGTGCAGCGGTCCGCCGAGGCGGGTGTTGCCCTCGGCCCGGACGAAGTACGGCAGCACGTCCTGGTGCCCCCAGCCCTCGGCGCCGTGCGCGTCGCGCCACCCGTCGTAGTCGGCGCGGTTTCCGCGGATGTAGATCATCGCGTTCATCGAGGAACAGCCGCCGAGCATCTTCCCGCGCGGCCAGTACGCCGACTTGCCGAGATGCTTCTGCGGAGTCGTCTCGTAGTTCCAGTCCCACTTCGTCTTGAACAGTGACGCGAACGCCGCCGGGATCCGCACCTCGTCCGCCGTGTCCTCGCCGCCGGCCTCGAGTAGCAGTACCCGCGCCGAGGGGTCCTCGCTCAGCCGGGCGGCGAGCACACAGCCCGCACTGCCGGCGCCGACGATGACGTAGTCGAACGATTCGGCCACGATGCCTCCTTCATTGACGGGGGGTCAGTAGCGATCATGCCCCGTATCCGGGCAGGTAGGAAGGATGACCGGATAGCAGGGTGACGCTGAGCGACCGAGCCGGAGATTATTAGGCCGAATCGGCCAAATGTTGGTTAAGAAGCAACCAACCTGGTCACCGGACCGTCTACCTGTCAGCACCAAACACGAGCTCGCCGCTCCGGCGGGCAGATGGGAGGTACACGATGGGAACCGTCCGGAAGATCGTCGGTATCGCTGCCACCACGGCCGCCCTCGGCACGGCGGGAGCGATCGCCGCACCGGCGGCCAGCGCCGAGATCGCACCGTGCAGCGCCGCTGCCGACGCCTGCATCCAGCTCGGTATCAACGCCGCCTGGGTGATGGACAACGGCAACACCACCTACGGCGCCGTGCCGATCACCTCCGGCAAGCCCGGTTACGAGACGCCGACCGGCACCTTCCAGGTCACGTTCAAGGACGCGGACTACTGGAGCCAGGCCTACGACGCCCCGATGCCGAACGCCGTCTTCTTCACCACCAGCGGCATCGCCTTCCACGAAGGCAGCCTGGATGTCCTGTCGCACGGCTGCATCCACCTCTCGCCGGAGGCGTCGGTCGAGTTCTTCAACGGGCTCGAGCCGGGCGACACCGTCGAGGTGGTCGCCTGACCCCGGGTGAGGAGTCTGTCGTGAGCGTCGGCCACGAGCCGGGCCGAGGGGCGTCGGGGGTCCCTCGGCCCGGCTCGGTTATTCTCTGGGGGTACCGCCGACCTGCACAGATGTTGGGAGAACACCTGCCGTGGCTCGAGTCGTCGTGGACGTCATGCCGAAGCCGGAGATCCTGGACCCGCAGGGGCAGGCGGTGGCCGGAGCGCTGCCGCGCCTCGGTTTCCACGGCGTATCCGACGTCCGTCAGGGCAAGCATTTCGAGCTGGAGGTCGACGACTCGGTCGACGACGCGACGCTCGACAAGATCGCCGAGGGCTTCCTCTCCAACCCGGTGATCGAGGACTTCGTCGTCCGGCGGGTCCAGTCGTGAAGATCGGCGCGGTCACCTTTCCCGGCACCCTCGACGACACCGACACCGCGCGCGCCATCGAACGAGCCGGTGCCGAGGCCGTCGCCCTCTGGCACGGTGACGCCGAGCTGCACGGTGTCGACGCGGTGATCCTGCCCGGTGGCTTCTCCTACGGTGACTACCTGCGCGCCGGCGCCATCGCCCGGTTCGCCCCGGTGATGGAGTCGATCATCGAGGCTGCGCGCAAGGGCATGCCGGTTCTCGGAATCTGCAACGGTTTCCAGGTGCTCTGCGAGGCCGGGCTGTTACCGGGTGCGCTGCTGCGCAACGAGGGTCTGCACTTCGTCTGCCGGGACCAGTGGCTGCGGGTGGAGAACAACACCACCGCGTGGAGCACCCGGTTCGAGCAGGGGGCCGAGATCATCATCCCGGTCAAGAACATGGACGGCCGCTACACCGCCGCACAGTCCACTGTGGACGAGCTGGAGGGTGAGGGGCGAGTCGTCTTCCGTTACGTCGGCGTCAACCCGAACGGATCCCTCGGCGACATCGCCGGGATCAGTGACGCCACCGGTCGCATCGTCGGCCTGATGCCGCATCCGGAGCACGCGATCGACGCGCTCACCGGGCCGTCCGACGACGGTCTCGGCCTGTTCTACTCCGCTGTCGACACGCTGGTCGCCTCCGCCTGAGTTGCTCGTCCCGGTCACGCGACAACTCGTCGGCGAGTTCCCCCAGGCACCCCGCCAGAAGGGGAACTCGCCGACGAGATTTCCAGGTGCGGGCCCGCCGGGTAGCCCGCCCGGCAAACCCTCACCGGGTCAGCAGGACGGGATTCCCGGCGCGCTGGTCATATTGCCGGAGTACACGTAGGTGTTCTTCGGCAACGAGTAGATCCGGTACCAGTAATTGCCCGCGCTGCTCGTCGTCCGGCACTGCACGCGAATTCCCGTGCCGGCCGATACGTGCTCGACGAGCTTTCCCTTCGACGACGCCGTCTCCCGGATGCTGGCCCCGTTCGGCCCTGCGTAGAGCAGCGTGTCGGCAGCGTGCACATCGGCAGGCTGAACGTCCGAAGTCTGCGCACCGGCCGGCGCGGACATCGTGAGCAGCGTGGCCGCCGTCGCCACACCGATACCCACTGCCGCGCCAATACTCTTCTTCATGATTACCCCTCGTCGATTTCTTTCCCCAATTCGGCCGCGCTGTTCGTGTCGCGGCCCGGATACCAATCTAACGAGCGGCGGAAAACCGGCAACGAACCTTGGTGTCGTATCGTGCATTTCGCATCGGACGAAAGTGTGCGGTCCGGACATACGAAAGTCACTGGCGTGCGGTGGCCGCGGTGACCAGGCGCGCGTACGGCCCGTCCGCCGCGAGCAGTTCCGCGTGGCTGCCGAGTTCGGTGATCCGCCCGCCCTCCATCACGGCCACCCGGTCCGCCGCGGCGGCCGTGTGCAGTCGGTGCGCGATGGCGATCACGGTGCGTCCGTCGAGTACCCGGGCCAGCGTGCGCTCCAGGTCCCGTGCCGACCCGGTGTCCAGCAGGGACGTCGCCTCGTCCAGTACCAGCGTGTGCGGATCCGCCAGCACCACCCTGGCCAGGGCGAGCTGCTGCGCCATCGCGGGAGCCACCGCGACCGCACCCGAGCCGAGCACGGTGCCCAGCCCGTCCGGCAGGCCCTCGGCCCAGGAACGCGCCTCGACGGCGTCCAGCGCGGCGAGCAGTTCCGCGTCCGTCCAGTCACCACCGCCACGGCGGACCGGCAACGTCAGGTTGTCGCGCAGCGACCCGGTGAAGACGTGCTGCTCCTGGGTCAGCAACAGCACCTCGCCGCGCAGTAGGTCCTCCGGCAGCTCCGACACGGCCGCCCCGCCGATCGTCACCGAACCCGACGAGGGCGCGGCGATCCCGGCGAGCAGTCTGCCGAACGTCGACTTCCCCGCTCCGGACGGACCGACGATCGCCAGTCGCTGCCCTGCCGGTACCCGCAGGTCGACGCCGTGCAGCACCTCCCGGTCCGCGGTGTACCCGTAACGGACGCCCGTGGCCACGATCTCCCGGCCGTCCGGAGTGGACGCCGGCTGCCTGCCGGCCGCCGGAGCCCGCACGCCGAGAATCCGCCGGACGGCGATCATCGAGACCTGCAGATCCTCGATCCACCACAGCATCTCGTTCAACGGCAGCGCGAGCGCCTGCGCGTAGAGCAGCATCGTGGTGATCGTGCCCAGGTCGGTCCAGCCCTGCGTGTACGCCCAGCCGCCGAGCAGCAGCATCGTCGCCATCGGCGGGACGTAGGTCAGGTCCAGACTCGGCAGCCACCACACCTGCAGCCTGCGCAGCTCCCGTTCGCTGTGGACGGCGTCGCCGAGCCGCGCGTTGCCGGACCGGATCCGCCGCCTGGTCAGGTTCAGCGCCTCCGCCGTCCGGGCGCCCTCGACGGTCTCGTGCAGTTCCGCCTGGACGTCCGCCCAGCGCGACAGCATCCGCGTCACCACGGTTCCCGCCCGCCGCTGGTACCAGACGTTCGCCCCGATCAGGATCGGCAGCGAGGTGAGCATGCACAACGCCAGCAGCGGTGAGGTCGCCACCATGGCGACCACGATGAACACGGAGCTGATGACGCCGACGGTGATGTCCGGCGCGGCGTTGCGCACGGCGTGGTCGATCCGGTTCACGTCGGTGGTGGCGCGGCTGAGCAGGTCACCGGTGCCCGCCGCCTCGACGGTGCCCAGCGGCAGTGCCAGCGCCTGCCCGACGAACTCCTCGCGGGTGTCGGCCAGCACCTGCTCGCCGAGCAGTCGCGCCCGATACCGTGCGGCCCGCTTCAGCGTCGCCTGCACGGCGAGCGCCCCCAGGAACACCACGGCCAGCAGGTCGATCCGGGCGGCCTGGGTTCCGGCGACGACGGAATCCACCAGTACGCCGAGGATCTGCGGCCCGGCCAGCCCCGCCAGGGCGGACGCGCCGAACAGCACGAGCACCACCACGAAGCGCGGCCGGTGGGTCCGCCACAGGTGGCGAGCCCACTCGCGGGCGTCCCGGTTGGTGGCCAGCGGCAGCCGGATCATGGCGTGACCTCCCGCCGGACGACCACGTCGTCCGCCTGCGACGTCCACAATGGACTCTGGCTGAACACGACCGTCGTGCGGCCCCGGCGGAGTTCGGCGACCCGTTCGATGATCCGCGCCTCGGTGTGCGCGTCGACCGCGGACGTCGGCTCGTCGAGTACCAGCACGTCCGCGTCGGTGGCCAGCGCTCGGGCCAGGCTGAGCCGTTGCCGCTGCCCGCCGGAGACCTCACGCCCCCGCTCGCCGATCAGTTCGCCGACGCCGTCCGGCAGCGCGTCCACGATGTCGCCGGCGTCCGCGGCGTCGAGTGCCGCCGCGACCGTTACCCCGCTCACCCGGTCCGGGGCCACCTGCTCGCCCAGGATGCCGGAGAACCACAGGTCCTGGTTGTGCGCGTGCACCACGCGGCTGCGCAGTTCCTTCAGCCGCACGCGATCCGCGCGCACCCCGCCCACCAGCACGTGCTCACCCGCGTCCGGCTCGGCGAAGCGGGTCAGCCGATCGGCCAGCACCTCGGCGTCCGGACCCGCGTCGATCACGGTCAGCTTGCCGGCGACCGCGGTGATGCCGGTGGCGGAGTCGTGCAGGTCCAGCGGCCCGGGCGGCAGGTCGACCGGGCGGTCCGGTTCGGGCAGCGCGGGGCGCAGCGCCAGCACCGCGCACGGCTTCCGGGCGGCGACCAGTCCGGAGCTGATCGCGTTCGCCGCCTCGATGGCCGTGCCCACCGGCACCACCAGGAACGCCGACGCCCCGTAGAACGCGACCAGGTCCCCGACGCCGATCGCGCCGTCGAGCGCCAGCCGTGCCCCCAGCCAGGTGATCGCGATCGTCACCAGTCCGGGCAGCGCCACCTCCGCTGCGGCCAGCCAGGCCTCGCTGCGGCCGACCTCGCCGCCCGCCACGCGGACCCGCTGGCTGGCCGTGCGGAAACGGCCGAGGAAGCGCCGCTCGCCACCGATGCCGCGAAGCACCCGCAGGCCGGACACGATGTCGGCGCCCAGCGAGGTCACGTCGGTGAGCTGTTCGCGCTGCGCCGCCTTCCGGCGTTGCAGCGGGGCGAGCAGCGGGCCGACCCCCAGCACGGCCAGCGGCACCCCGAGCAGCGCGACCAGGCCCAGTAGCGGGGAGGTGGTCAGCAGCACGACGCCGACGCCGAGGAACACCAGCACCGAGCCGAACGCGCGGCCGAGTACTTCCAGCGCGTTGCCGATGTGGTTGACGTCGGCGCCGCTGATCGCCACCACGTCGCCGGTCGACGCCGCCCCCCGCAGCGTCGCCCCGAGACCGGCAGCGTGCTCGGCCACCGCCCGCTGGGTGCCCGTCGCGCCGTGGATCCACAGCGTGTGGGCGGAGAAGCTCAACCCGCCACCGGCCCCGGCCTGCACCAGGCCGAGCAGTAGTACCAGCAGGACGGCAAGCCGGATTCCAGCCGAGTCGCCGTCCGCGATCGCCTGCACACCCTTACCGGCGACGATCGGCAGCGCCGCGCCGGGCAGCGACCAGAGTGCGCCGAACACCGCCGCGGACACCACCACCCACGGCCGGGCGCGCAGCAGCGCCGTCAGGTATCGCAGGGGGGTGAGCCGCGCGGGCGGGCGGAACGTCGGAGCGGTCACGGTCACCGTCCGACGGTAGGCGCGCCCACCTCCGCCCGGCGACCGATTTTCCGCCCCCGCCCCTTGCCTCCCCGGTGCCCCTCCAGCTCCGTACTCCTCCCTGGGAGCGCAATATGTCGACGTATTGCGGCCGGGCGGAGCGCAATATGTCGACGTATTGCGATGCCTTGTGCACGATGCTTCGCAATACGTCGACATATTGCGGGGGCTCGTGGGGGGCTGGCGGACGTGGTACCGGTGGGCGGGGTGGCGGGTTGCGTGGCGCCGATCGGGCCCCGGTTACCCTCTCCCTGTGGCGACTCCTGAGACGGAAACCCTGGTCATCGACACCACCGCGCACGCCGAGAGCACCCCCGAGGTGCCCCAGCCGTACGCCGAACTCGGCCTCGCCGACGACGAGTACACCCGCATCCGGGAGATCCTGGGACGCAGGCCGACCGACGCCGAGCTGGCGATGTACTCGGTGATGTGGAGCGAGCACTGCTCCTACAAGTCGTCCAAGACGCACCTGAAGTACTTCGGCGAGACCACCACCGAGGAGATGCGCTCCAAGATGCTCGCCGGGATCGGCGAGAACGCGGGTGTGGTGGACATCGGCGACGGCTGGGCCGTCACCTTCAAGGTGGAGAGCCACAACCACCCGTCCTACGTGGAGCCGTACCAGGGCGCGGCCACCGGCGTCGGCGGCATCGTCCGCGACATCCTGGCCATGGGCGCCCGCCCGCTCGCCGTGGCCGACCCGCTGCGCTTCGGCCCGGCCGACGCCCCGGACACCGCGCGGGTGCTGCCAGGGATCGTCGCCGGGGTCGCCGGTTACGGCAACTGCCTCGGCCTGCCCAACGTCGGCGGCGAGGTCGTCTTCGACGCGAGCTACGCCGGTAACCCGCTGGTCAACGCCATGTGCGTCGGCGCGATGCGGGTGGAGGACCTGCATCTCGCGCACGCCTCGGGCACCGGTAACCGGATCATCCTGTTCGGGGCGCGCACCGGTCTCGACGGAATCGGTGGCGTGTCCGTGCTCGCCAGCGACAGCTTCAACGAGAGCACCGGACGCAAAAAGCTGCCCAGCGTGCAGGTGGGTGACCCGTTCGCGGAGAAGGTGCTCATCGAGTGCTGCCTCGAACTGTTCGCCAAGCGCATCGTCGTCGGCATCCAGGACCTCGGCGGCGCCGGGCTGTCCTGCGCGACCTCCGAGCTGGCCGCCGCCGGCGATGGTGGTATGCACGTCGTGCTCGACCAGGTTCCCTTGCGTGCCAAGGGAATGACGCCCGCCGAGATCCTTTCCAGCGAGTCGCAGGAACGGATGTGCGCCGTGGTCGCACCATCCGATGTGGACGCTTTCATGGAGGTCTGCGCGAAGTGGGACGTCACCGCGACCGACATCGGTGAGGTGACCGACGGGGAGAACCTGGTGATCACCTGGCACGGCGAGACCGTCGTGGACGTGCCGCCGCGCACCGTCGCGCACCAGGGGCCGGTGTACGAGCGCCCGTTCGCCCGGCCGTCCGGACAGGACGCCCTGCAGGCCGAGGTGCCGGACGCGCTGGAACGTCCGTCCACTCCGGACCAGCTCCGGGAGACGGTGTTGCGCCTCATCTCCTCGCCGAACCTGTGCTCGAAGGAATGGGTCACCAGCCAGTACGACCGGTACGTGCGCGGCAACACCGTGCTCGCACAGCCGTCCGACTCCGGTGTGGTGCGCATCGACGAGAAGACCGGCCGCGGCGTCGCCGTCTCGACGGACTGCAACAGCAAGTTCGTCCACCTCGACCCGTACGCCGGCACGCAGCTCGCGCTGGCCGAGGCGTACCGCAACGTGGCCACCAGCGGGGCGAGCCCGCTGGCCGTCACCAACTGCCTGAACTTCGGCGCCCCCACCGATCCCGGGGTGATGTGGCAGTTCGAGCGCGCGGTGCACGGCCTCGCCGACGGTTGCGCCCAGCTCGGCATTCCGGTCACCGGCGGCAACGTCAGCTTCTTCAACCAGACGGGCAGCACCGCGATCCTGCCCACCCCGGTGGTCGGTGTGCTCGGTGTGATCGACGACGTCCGCCGCCGCATTCCCACCGGAATCGGCGCGGAGGCCGGGGAATCGCTGCTGCTGCTCGGGGACACGCGTGACGAGTTCGGTGGCTCCGCATGGGCCGAGGTGGTGCACGGTCACCTCGGCGGCCTGCCGCCCGACGTCGACCTCGAACGTGAGCGGCTGCTGGCCGAGATCCTGGTCGCCGCCTCGCGGGACGGTCTCGTCTCCGCCGCCCACGACCTCTCCGACGGCGGGCTCGCGCAGACGCTCGTCGAGACCGTCCTGATCGGACAGTGCGGTGCCCGCGTCGTCCTCGCCGACGACCAGGATCCGTTCGTGCAGCTCTTCGCCGAGTCGGCGGGACGGGTGCTGGTCGCCGTCCCGCGCACCGAGGAACTGCGGTTCACCGAGATGTGCGACGCTCGCGGCATGCCGTGGCGCAAGACCGGCGTCGTCGATCCGGACTCCGGGGCGCTGGAGATCCAGGACGTCGCGACCTTCGGCCTCGACGAGCTGCGCGCCTCGTGGGAAGGGACCCTGCCCGCGCTCTTCGGCTGACCGGAAACCCATGGGCGACAAGGGTTTCCGGATCAGAACGACCACGGCCGAGGACGCCGGTTTCCTGCGGGAGATGCTGCTCGCCGCCGCCACCTGGCGTCCCGGCGAGGAGGCCACCGGGACGGACGTGCTCGCCGATCCCGCCGTCGCGCACTACGTCGACGGCTGGCCGCGTACGGGTGACCGTGGCGTCGTGGCGGTGGCAGGCGAACCGGTCGGCGCGGCGTGGCTGCGCTACCTGCCCGCGGACGACCCCGGATACGGTTTCGTCGCCGCGGACGTGCCCGAGCTGTCGATGGGCGTCACCGCCGCGTGGCGCGGGCGCGGCGTCGGCCGGGCGCTGCTGCGCGCCCTGCTGGAGGACGCGCACGCGGCGGGGGTGGCCACCGTGTCGCTGAGCGTGGAGCGGGACAACCACGCCGTGCACCTCTACCGAGGCGAGGGTTTCACGGTGGTGGCGAAGGAACCCGGCGCGTACACCATGATCCGCACGCTGACCGGTTAGGGCGGGTCCGGCAATTTTCGGTCGACGGGATTACCGCGACCACGGAATTGCCGGACCCGACCCAGGGCCTAGTACTGCAACGGCACTCGTGGGGCGGCTAGTGGATCAAGTCGTGGGTGATGGATGTGGTGGCGGCTGAGCTGGGTCGGGGGCGGGAACGGATTGCGGGTCGTCGCCGTGCCGGCCTCGGTGACACGCAACCCCAGCTCCTCGGCCAGGGCCGCGTACCGCTTTGTTGCGGTAGCGGCCCCCGCGATCGGCCGATCGTCGCCCTGGGGCGGCCGATCGGCCGATCAGCCCGGATCTGGTGGGCTGTCACCATGAGCCGCATGTCGATCAAGAAACTCGCCGGGCCGGTACTTGTCGGCCTGCTGCTCGTACCGCTGTTGCCGGTAACAGCAACGGCTGCGGAGGGCCTGTCCTGGCAGCCGTGTCGAACCGTCGCGGGTGGCTGGCCCGCTGAGGACCAGCGCACCGAATGCGCCACGATTACGGTGCCAATTGATTACGCGCAACCGGACGGGCGCACGTTCGAGTTGGCGGTGAGCCGGATCAAGGCCACCGGCAGCCGGGACGGGGTTATCCTGGTCAACCCGGGCGGTCCCGGCGCTTCCGGCATGAGCATGCCGCGGGATCTGCTGGCCACGAAGGCCGCGGGACTCGGTGTGCACCACGACATCATCGGCTTCGCCCCGCGCGGAGTCGGCTACAGCGCCGGGCTGGCCTGCCCGCAGGACAGCCCCGCACCGGATCCTTCGTTGTCCGACAAGGAAGAAGCCCGCTTGCAGTCCGAACGCGACGCCCGGCACTACCAGGACTGCGTGGCGCGGGACCCGGAGTTCACGGCGAATTTGACCACCGCGAACGTCGCCCGCGACATGGACCGGATCCGGCAGTCGCTCGGCGAGGAAAAGATCGGCTACTACGGGATTTCCTGGGGCACCGCGCTGGGCGCCGAATACCGCACGCTGTTCGACGACCACGTCGCCGCGATGCTGCTCGACTCGGTCATGGGGTCCACCTTCGACCTCACCGCGGTCGACCACGATCAGATGACGGCGCTGGAGAACTCGTTCCATGACTTCGCCGGCTGGTTGGCAGACAACGACCGCGTCTACCACTTCGGCGCCACGAAGGAGGCGGTCACCAAGGCCCTGCTGGACCTGCGGGAGCAGGCGTCCGACCGGAGCACGGTCGAAGGCCTGCTCCTCGGAGCCCGCGGCGAATGGCCGGAGTCGGCCCAGCAGCTGGTGCAGCTCCGCTCCGGCGGCGAGGTGCCCGGCGCGGCCGTGCCCGCCCGCATCGGCTTCGACTGGAACGATCCGAACCCGACGTTCAACCCGGACCAGGAGAACGCGTTGATCTGCAACGAATCGAGCGGCACCCGCGACTTCGAAACGCACTGGCGCAACCACCTCGCGCTGTCCGCCGAACTCCCGGTCGCCGGCAGCCACGGCTCCCACGACGGCCGTTGCGCCGGCTGGCCACGGCCCGCCACCACGTGGGACTTCAAGCCGGGCAAGAGCCCACTGCAGCTCGTCGGTCACGCCTACGAGTCGGTCACGCCGCTACCCTGGGCCCACGACATGCGCGCCCGCATTGGCGGCTCGCTCCTCACTGTCGAGGACGACGTGCACGGTTCACTGGCAAACCTGCCGTGCGCCTCGAAAGCGGTCGAGTTCTTCGACACCGGCAAAACCTCCAACGCCACCTGCCCGGGTGCCCCGATCCCCCCGGCGGCCTAGGCCAGGTTCAGCGCGGCCACGCAGCCGTCCTGGACCTCGACCGACCCGCTCACCGGGCCACCGTCGAGCTGCCCGCCGATCTCCGCGCCGGTGCCCGTGTCCGCGCCCACGGTCAGGGCGGGCGCCCCGGCCGTGATCTTGCCGACGGCGGTGGAGAGCTGCTGACCTGCGAAGCCACAGGCGATGGCCTCGGCGGCCGGGCCGTCCTTGGCGTTGAGCGCGTCGACGAAGCGCTGGGCGACGGCCAGCGGGCTGTTCTGGGCGGGATCGGCGGACGGTGACGCAGACGAGGGAGCGGACGATCGGGGCCCGCTGGTGAACAGCGAGAAGTCCTGCCAGCACCACGAGCCGCCGGAGTTCAGCAGCCGTCCCCGCATACTCGACGGCACACCGTCCACCTGGCCGCGAAGGCTCACCACCGCCTCCATGGCCGAGCCCTCGCGGACGCTGTCGACGCTGAGATCCCGCACCCGGTCCGCACCGGTGATCGCGCGGTCCACGTCCGGTTCGGCGGTCGGGCACTTCAGCTCGTCGAGAGCGACGGCGTCCCGTGAGTTCAGGCCGCCGACGAGCCGGTCGGCGACGGCGCGCGGATCGCCCGGCTCGTCCTCGCCGAGTAGGAAACCCGGCGCAAGGAACCCGGTCACCGCCAGCACCGCCAGTGCCACCACCGCGGCTGTCAGCCCCGCCCACAAGCCGGGACGGCGACGCGGCGGCCGCGGCGGCGCGGGAGTCGGAGCGGCCGGTGGCGGCTCCGGGGCCGAGGCGTCGGTGAACATGCCACGACCAGGGGGTTCGGTCATTCCGGGGTGCCTCTCGCCGGTCGCGGCGTCAGATCCGTGGACGCGCGTGGTGGAGACCCGGCGTCAGGTCCGGCCTCCGCGTGCGGCGTAACCGTAATCCACCCGCCCGGGCCCCGGATAGTTCTGTGCCGGGCAGCTCACACCGCGAACGGCGGCGGCCCGGAATCCCGGGTCGCCGCCGTTCGCGGTGTGGTGTCGCTGGTGGAGCGCTTCGGCTCAGAAACCGATCACGAAGATGTTGAACACGCACGGCGGGTTCTCGTCGGCCATGACCGAGATGAAACCGCTGGCTTCCTTGCCGTCGATGGTGCCGCTGATGTCCACGAAGTCACTCGCATCGACCGTGTCGGCGGCGGCCAGTGCGGGCGCGGAGGCACTGGTCACCTTCTCGATGGCGTCCCGGGCGTCCATCGCGTTCTCGCACATCATCGCCTCGACGCCGGCCTTGTCCTTGGCGTTGAGCTTCGCGACGACGTCCTGGGCCAGCGCGATCGACGCCGGGTTGCCCTCGCTGGGGCCGTTGCCGGACGAGGAACTCGACGGCTTGCTGCTGCTCTCCTCGGAGGACTTGGAGGTCCGCGAGGGACGCTCCGCCGAGGGCTTGTCCTGCTTGCCACCGGCGGAGCCCGCGTTGGTCATGTTCTTCCAGCACCACTTCTCGCCCTGCTTGGCGAGCGTGCCCTTGACCTGGCCGTTGTCCTTCTTGGTGACCACGTCGACGAGGGCGGTGTACTCGGTCTCCGAGACCTTGGTACCGGCGCCGGCGAGCTTCGCCGACTCCACCGCGTCGATGTCGTCGATGGCGCTCTGCACGCGACGCTCGGCGTCCGGGCACTTCAGCGCGTTGAGCGCGTTCTTGTCCTTGGCGTTGAGCGCGGAGACGAGGCTGTTGGTCGTGTCCTCCGGCGAGGCGCCCGCCTCCTTGTCGCCACCGTCGTCACCGAGCAGGAAGCCCGGGGCGAGGAAACCGGTGATCAGGAACGCGATCACCACGACCGCGCCACCGGAGAGCCCGATCCACAGACCGGTCTTCTTCTTTTTCGGCGGCGGGGGGCCACCGAAGCCGCCGCCGTACTGGTTGGGGTCCTGGTAGCCCTGCTGCGGGTAGGCACCCGTCTGCGGGTACTGCTGCTGGTAGCCGCCGTCCTGGCCGGGATAACCCTGCTGGGGGTAACCACCCTGCTGGTAACCGCCGTCCTGGGGATAGCCGCCTTGCTGGGGGTAATTGCCTTGCTGCGGGTAACCGCCGCCCTGCTGGGGAAAGCCGCCGGACTGCGGGTAACCGCCGCCCTGACCCTGGCCGTAGGGGTCGGGCTGCTGCCCGTAAGGCTGCCCCGGCTGTGGTGGGTACGTCATGCCAAAGCCTTCCGTGGATCACTGCGCCCACGCTGGTGCGCTCGGTGGTGCGACGTGGCGACTGAGGCAGTGGTTCCCCCTGGCCGGAGTCACGGCGCTTGTGCCACCGCATTGTGCCCCCGATCGTCTTGTTCCGAGGGGCAGGGGTGGCGGCCGTTATCAGGGGGTGACCAGCGCGGACGGCGAAGGGCTCCCGCCCGGCGGTGCCGGAGGGGAGCCCTTCGTCGTGCGGGTCGGTATCTCAGCCGTTGGCGAGTGCCTGCAGCCGATCGAACGCGCCGTTGAACGAGTTCTGGTCGATGGGGCTGGAGCTGTACTGCCAGATCGTGTGGAAACCCCAGCCGTTCGGCAGCGCGCCGACCGAACCGGAGTAGCGGGCGATCCACAGCGGGACGGTGGCACCGAAGTTGTGCCCGCCGACGCACTGGTTCCACCAGCTCGTCGACGTGTAGATGGTCGGCCAGCGCCCGGTGCGGGCCTGGTAGGTGTCGTGGAAGTCCTTGATCCAGTTGGCCATCGCGGTGGGGCTCAGGCCGTAGCAGGTCGCGCCGTACGGGTTGTACTCCATGTCCAGCGCCCCGGGCAGGGTCTTCCCGTCGCGGGACCAGCCGCCGCCACCGTCGACGAAGTAGTTCGCCTGGGCGGCTCCGCTGGAACGGTCCGGCAGCGCGAAGTGGTACGCGCCGCGGATCATGCCGACGTTGTAGGAACCGTTGTACTGCTGGGTGAAGTACGGGTTCTTGTAGCCGGTGCCCTCGGTCGCCTTGACGTAGACGAACTTCTTGCCCTGGCCCCAGTATGCGTTCCAGTCGACGTTGCCCTGGTGGCCGCTGACGTCGATGCCGGGGACGGTGGCCAGCGCCTGCGCCCCGTCGGAGTTCAGGCCCTGCGGGGTCAGTGCGCTCGCCTGCGTCTGCGGGCTGGACGCGTCGCCCTCGGCGATCCGGATCTGCGAGCCCAGCTCGTGATCGTTGGCCTGGACGTACTCGGCGACGGGAACGCCGTCGACGTAGGCGGGAGCGGCCTCTGTGGCTGCCGGTGCCGCCGATGCGGGGATGGTCGTCGTGCCGAGCAGGAGCACTCCGACCGTTGCGGTGACAGCAGCGCCAAGGGCACGCCGCCAGCTTCTTCCTGCGGTGGACATAGGGGGATCCTCCATTGATAGCCCTCGCGATGGACGGCACTGCAGGTAGCCGTCCGGGCATTGATTGTTATGGACGAATTCCCGTTTGTCACGAAATCGCGTGAAATTGATTCTGCGGGTGAGTGATTCACACGAATGGCCCTCGGTCGTGCGCGATCTTGGACGTGTTGACCTGCGACGAGTGGTTTGTTAATTAGCCACGAGTCGTGAATTATCCACGGGCGAGCGTGCCGAGTTGGTCGAATGACCCGTTGAAGTAGTTCTGGTCCCCGGGCAACGTCCCCTCCGCGGCGAACTGCCAGATCGAGTGCGTCGGCCAGCCTGCGGGCAATGGTCCGATCTCCGGGGCGTACCGCGCGAGCCAGAGCGGATTCGTCGATCCGAACGACGTACTGCCCCCGGTGCACAACTGCCACCAGCTCGTGCTCGTGTAGATCGTCGGAGCCCGGCCGGTACGCCGCTGGTAGGTGTCCGAGAAGTCCTTGATCCACGCCGTCATGGCGGCCGGATCGAGGCCGTAGCACTTGTCCTCGCTGTACGGGTTGTACTCCACGTCCAGCGCACCGGGCAGCGTGTTGCCGTCGGCCGACCAGCCACCACCGTGGTCGACGAAGTAGTCGGCCTGCGGTCCGCCGGGGCCCACGTCGGGGCGGGCGAAGTGGTAGGCCCCGCGGACCATCCCGGAGGCTCGCGCGCCGCCGTACTGCTGGTCGAAGTGCGGGTTGAGGTAGCCGGTGCCCTCGGTCGCCTTCGCGTACACGAACCGTGCGCCCATGCCGGACGCCGCCTTCCAGTCCACCGGGCCCTGGTGACCGCTGACATCGTGGCCCCAGGTCTGGCCGGCGGCGACCGAACGCGCGGAGGGGCCACCGTGCACGCCCTCCTCGGCGGCGATCCGGACTCCGGCACGGTTGCTCGCGGCCAGGCTGTAGTCGGCACCTGCACCGGTCACCACTGATCCCGGCCCGCCGGGGGCGTCGGAGGTGGCGGACGCGGCGGAGGCCGGCGTGCCGGGGACGAGGAGGGCACCCAGCGTCAGCGCGGCGAGCGCGACGCCGGTCGAGGGTCGGCGGGCGTGGTCAGGGGCAGCGTTCACCGTGGCTCCCGAAGCGTTGGCGGCCTGGTCCGGGGCAAACGATGCCTGTTCTGAACGGGATTCGCGATTTACGTCACCCGGTGGGATGACGGCGAATCGGACACCGGGGACGGTGTCAGAGGTCGCGCAGCTCTTCCTCGATCGCCCTGGCGAGCTGCTCCGGCGGGACCACCGCGGTGACCGCGTCGTGCGGGTTGATCGCGATCGGCGTGCCGCCGAGCAACGGGTACAGATCGCGGCCGAGGATCGCCCTGGCGTGCGGCCATTCCTTCGGTACCAGCGATTTCGACGTGTACGCGGGCACCAGCACCCGGCCGGAGGTGTCGTGGAAGCCGATCGCCGAGGTCTGCGACGGAGCGAGGGCGTAGATGTAGAGCGTCGCGTCGAGTACGACGCCCGGCAGGTCTTCCTTCGGCCGGTTCCGGGTACGGACGAGCTGCAGCATCCGTTCGAGCTCGTTCCCCGGTTCGGGGAAGCCGAGCGCCTTCGGCGAGGGGCGGTACCGGTCGTTCGGGTGGAAGTCCTCGACGATGTCGCCCGCGGCGTTCACCGGGTAGGCCCCTACGACCGCCCAGGGCGGAACGCGGCCGCCCGGGTCGAACGCCTCGTCGATCACGTACAGCCAGCTGTTCGGGTTGGCCCTGGCGTTGGCGCGCATCTCCGGGGTGATCGCGGGCTTCGCCGCGACGGCCGGGTCCGGGTCCAGATGATCCGCTTCGTCCCGCTGGGTCATCGCTCGCCCTCTCGTCGCCGCACGTGTGGAGGTGCCCGCGCCGGAGCGCGATCCCGTGCCGGCATTTTCCAACCGGCCTCGGGCGAAGATCTCGTCGATCACTCTACTGTTAACGAATGGCTTCTTCACGTCCGGTCGACCCGGCCGAAATGCGGGCGGCTGTGCAGGCGATTTCGGCCTGGTTGAGCGGAGACGGGCCCGATCCGGCCCGTCCGGAACTGGCCGCGGCGGTCCGGTCGAGCCTGCGGACGCTGGCCGCCGACGCGCCGGGGCGCAGCGTCGAGGTGCGGGTGCCGCCGTTCGCGGCGGTCCAGTGCGTGGAGGGCCCCCGGCACACCCGCGGAACCCCGCCGAACGTCATCGAGACCGATCCGCGCACCTGGCTGGAACTCGCCACCGGCCGTCTACTGTGGACGGACGCGGTGGAGGCCGGCCGGGTGTCCGCGTCGGGAACCCGGGCCGACCTCTCGCACTGGCTGCCGATCCTGCGTCTGTGACGTGAAGGAGTCAGAGCTTGCGGCCGATGCCGCCCGCGATGCAGTGCTGCGCCTGGTTGAGCGCCTTGATCTGCGGGCCGTCCGGCCACCAGTTCACGCACTCGGTCACGCCCGGGTCGATCATCTCCAGGTCGTGGAACAGCTCCCGGATCTCGGCCATGGTGCGGAACGACCCGGCGCCCAGCGGGCTCTCGTGCAGGATCTGCTCGGTCCGGCGAGCGACCTCGCTGTACTCGTCCTCGGGGTCGAAGAAGTGCGAGATGGTGACGAACGAGCCGGAGGGCAGCGCGTCGATGTACTTCTTCATGATCTCGGCCGGACGGTGCCGCTCGCCGGGGAAGTGGTGCAGCGTGCCGAAGTGCAGCAGCGCGACCGGCTCGGAGAAGTCGATGTGCTCGCGGACCGTCTCGTTGGCCAGGATCTCGTCCGGGTCGAAGACGTCCGCGGAGGCGAAGTGGGTCTGGTCGTTCTCCTCCAGCAGCGCCCGGCCGTGCGCCTGGACGACGGGGTCGTTGTCGATGTAGACGATCCGCGCGTCCGGGTTGATCCGCTGCACGACCTGGTGGGTGTTCTCCGTGGTCGGCATGCCGGAACCGCAGTCGAGGTACTGGTTGATGCCGGTCTGGGTGGCCAGGAACCGCACCGCGCGGATCAGGAACGCCCGGTTCTCCACCGCGAGGTCGAACACCTCCGGCATGACCTTGGCGGCCATCGCGACGAGCTGGCGGTCGACCTCGTAGTTGTCCTTGCCGCCGAGCGCGTAGTCGTAGGCGCGGGCGACGCTAGGCCTGGTGGGGTCCACACCGACGGGGGGACGCTTGTCGGTCGGCTGCGCGGAAGTCATCTGAGGCCCTCACAGTGCGATGGGTGTTGAACGTCACGGATGCCACCTAGAGTAGGCGTACGGGCCGGTCCGGTGAACGCAGGTCCCCAGGTAACCGAGAGCGATCCGGCTGTACTTGCAGTGAGCAGGTAACCGCATTGCGTGCAATCGCGATATGGTTGTCAGTCGCGTACTGATGGCGTCGTACGCCCCTGCTTCGGGGGCACGGAGTAATCCTCGAGCGTGAGCAATCGGAGGCCGAGCAATGACCACGGGCGGTGCTGAACACGGCAGCGGACCGACGGCACGACGGATGGTGCTGGGCAGCCAGCTCCGCAGGCTTCGCGAGGCGGCCGGGATCAGCCGTTCGGCCGCCGGTTACTCGATCCGTAGCTCCGAGTCGAAGATCAGCAGGCTGGAGCTCGGCCGGGTCGGCTTCAAGGAGCGCGACGTCAACGATCTGCTGACGATGTACGGCATCGAGGACGGTGTCGACCGCGCGCAGTTCATGGAACTGGTCAGCCAGTCGAACCAGCCGGGTTGGTGGCATCGCTACACCGACCTGATGCCGAACTGGTTCCACGACTACGTCGGGCTTGAGGAGGCCGCGGGCCGGATCCAGACGTTCGAGTTGCAGGTCGTGCCCGGCCTGCTGCAGATCGAGGAGTACGCGAGGGCGATCGTCAGTCACGGCAACTCGCGCGTCTTCGACGAGGAGGTCGATCGCCGGGTCTCGCTGCGGATGCGCAGGCAGAAGCTGCTCTCCGGTCCGGACGCGCCGCGCTTCTGGGCGGTCGTCGACCAGTCGGTGCTGCACCGCGAGGTCGGCGGGCCCGCCGTGCTGAAGAAGCAGATCGCGCATCTGCTCGAGGTCACTGCTTCGCCGCACATCACCCTGCAGGTGCTGCCGTACACCTCCAGCGGCTGCGCGGCGGAGAGTCCGTTCACCATGCTCCGGTTTGCCGAGACCGAGCTGCCGGACATCGTCTACGTCGAGCATCTCGGCGGCGCGCTGTACCTGGACAACAAGAAGGACCAGGAGCTGTACGGCCGGGCGCTGGACCGGCTGGCCGTCGACGCCGAGACGCCGGATCGCAGTCGGCAACTGCTCTCGAAGCTGTACAACGAGGTGTAGGGCGTCGCCTGCCGCCGATCGTGGCGGCACGGCGAACACGCTCCGTTGACTCGTTAACGAGATGTCAACGATGGGCTGAACATAACCAACTTTCTTCTGCACGTGCATTCACACCTGCATTCGACCGTGTTACCTTCGGCGCACGATCCAATGCACGTGCATGTGCATCCCCAAGTTCGGGAAGGTGGGGATCATGTCAGCCGAGGTCCGCAACGGCATGTCCGCGACGCTGCTGTCCGACGCCCAATGGCGCAAGAGCAGGCACAGCGGTGCCGCCGGCAACTGCGTCGAGGTCGCACCGCTGGCCGGTGGCGACATCGCCGTCCGCAACTCCCGCTTCCCCGACGGGCCCGCGCTCATCTACACCCGCGCCGAGATCGCCGCCTTCGTCGCCGGTGCCAAGGACGGTGAGTTCGATGACGTCGCAGGCTGAACCGACCAGGGTCGGCGCCGAGACCGACACCGAGGCCCGCCTGCGCGGCCTGATGGATCGCGGCTACAGCTTCGTGCATCCCCGGGACGCCTCCGGCGAGGTCGTCGCCGTGGTCGGCGTGCGCGCCCACGGGAGCGTCGTCGACGTCGTGCGCCTCGAAGCCGAGGACGACGTCGTGGCGATGCGCATCCCCGGCGGCGAGCCGGACATCCTGGCGCCGGAGACCGTGCTCTGGAAGGAGTCCGGCTCGATGGTCGCGGTGGTGGACAAGGTGCTCGCGCTGCCCGACGACGAGGGGCCAGCCGAGACCTCGTCCGGCAAGCAGGGCTGCTGGGTCCCCGGCCGCCCCGGCCGGGCGAAGTGGCTCGCCGCTTCCTGACCGCCTCCCGCTGCCGGTGACCGTCGTCTCCACGGCGGCGTGACCAGGGTGGCGCTGGACACGAACGCTGCCGAAAGCGCCTGCGGCGGCTCGGATCCCGGCTCGCGAGGGCTACACTGAGCGTGCCCCAGTCCACAGATGCGCAGGAGCCCCTCGGTGCGTTCCGACCAGTCACAAGCTGGAAATCCCGCAACGGGCACAGTCGATCAGCCGGATCCGGAACCGCGCGAGGAATGCGGTGTGTTCGGCGTCTGGGCTCCCGGCGAGGACGTCGCGAAACTGAGCTATTACGGGCTGTACGCGCTGCAGCATCGTGGGCAGGAAGCCGCGGGCATCTCGGTCTCCGACGGCAGGCAGATCGTCGTCTTCAAGGACCTCGGGCTGGTCAGCCAGGTCTTCGACGAGCAGACGCTGTCCTCCCTGCAGGGCTACATCTCGATCGGCCACTGCCGCTACTCCACCACCGGCGGCGGAAGCTGGGAGAACGCCCAGCCGAACTTCCGCACCACTCCGACCGGCAGCGGGCTTTCCCTCGGCCACAACGGAAACCTGGTCAACACGGCCGAGCTGCACTCCCGCGCGCGTGAGCTGGGCGTGCTCAGCCGCAACGGCGCGACCACCGATTCCGACCTGATCTGCGGGCTGCTCGCCGCGACCGCCGCGGACAAGGGCATCGAGGCGGCGGCGATGGACCTGCTGCCGACCCTGCGCGGCGCCTTCTGCCTCGCCTTCGCCGACGAGACCACGCTCTACGCCGCCCGTGATCCGCACGGCGTCCGCCCGCTGGTGCTGGGCAGGCTGGAACGCGGCTGGGTGGTCGCGAGTGAGACGGCCGCGCTGGACATCGTCGGCGCCTCCTTCGTCCGCGAGGTCGAGCCGGGTGAGCTCATCGCGATCGACGCGGAGGGTCTGCGTTCCAGCAGGTTCGCCAGCCCGCAGCCGAAGGGTTGCGTCTTCGAGTACGTCTACCTGGCGCGGCCGGACACCACCATCGCCGGACGCAGCGTGCACGCCACCCGCGTCGACATCGGCAAGCGGCTCGCCGAGGAGTATCCCGCGGACGCCGACCTGGTGATCCCGGTGCCCGAGTCCGGTACGCCCGCCGCGATCGGCTACGCACAGGCGTCCGGCATTCCCTACGGCTCCGGCCTGGTGAAGAACGCCTACGTCGGACGCACGTTCATCCAGCCCTCGCAGACGATCCGCCAGCTCGGTATCCGGCTGAAGCTCAACCCGCTGCGCGACGTCATCCGCGGCAAGCGGCTGGTGGTCGTCGACGACTCGATCGTCCGCGGCAACACCCAGCGCGCCCTGGTCCGGATGCTGCGCGAGTCCGGTGCGCTGGAGGTGCACGTGCGGATCGCCTCGCCGCCGGTGCGCTGGCCGTGCTTCTACGGCATCGACTTCGCCTCCCGCGCCGAGCTGGTCGCCAACGGGGCGGACGCCGACGGCATCCGCCGTTCCATCGGCGCCGACTCGCTGGGCTACGTCTCGCTCGACGGGCTGGTGGCGGCGTCCGAGCAGCCCCGGTCCCGTCTGTGCGCCGCCTGCTTCGACGGCGAGTACCCGATCCCGCTGCCGGACGACGCGCTGATCGGCAAGCATCTGCTGGAGGGACTCACCGGCGGTGACGCGCCGGTCGGCCCCGCGCTGCCCGTCGTGCCCGCCGGGTACGGTGCCGAGGACGCTGTCCGGCGTCCCTGATCCGGTTCTGTCTCGTTGATCCACGGGTAGCCCCCGCGCGCGGCGGGACCAGGAGCAGGACGACTTCGAAGATGGAGAACGCGTCGGCGTGAGCGAGCTTGCGAGCCAACCGAACAGCACCGCGGCTCGGCGACCGCTGCCGACCGGCGTGAGCGAGGAGATTGCGTGAGCGAGTCCACGAGCGCGACGTACGCCGGGGCCGGGGTCAGCATCGACGCCGGCGACAGGGCCGTCGAATTGCTCAAGCCGCACGCCGCTCGGGCCGGGCGGCCCGAGGTGATGGGCGGGGTCGGCGGGTTCGCCGGGCTCTTCTCGCTCAAGCTCGACCGCTGGAAGGAGCCGGTGCTCGCGTCCTCCACGGACGGGGTCGGCACCAAGATCGCGATCGCCAAGGCGCTCGACAAGCACGACACCATCGGCATCGACCTGGTCGCCATGGTCGTCGACGACCTGGTGGTCACCGGTGCGGAACCGCTGTTCCTGCAGGACTACATCGCGGTTGGCAAGGTCGTGCCCGAGCACATCGCGGCGATAGTCGGCGGTATCGCCGAGGGCTGCGTCCAGGCCGGGTGCGCGCTGCTCGGCGGCGAGACGGCCGAGCACCCCGGGATGATGGCCGACGGGGACTACGACGTCTCGGCGACCGGGGTCGGTGTGGTCGAGGCGTCCGAGCTGCTCGGTCCGGACCGGGTTCGCCCCGGCGACGTGGTGCTGGCGCTCGGCTCGTCCGGCCTGCACTCCAACGGCTACTCGCTGGCCCGGCACGTGCTGCTGGAGATCGGCCGGATGCCGCTGGACGGGCACGTGGAGGAGTTCGGCCGCACACTCGGCGAGGTGATGCTGGAGCCGACGCGCATCTACGCCAAGGACTGCCTCGCGCTGGTCGCGGAGACGGACGTGCGGACGTTCGCGCACGTCACCGGTGGTGGGCTGGAGGAGAACCTGGCGCGGGTGATGCCGCGCGGGCTGGTCGCCAGGCTGGAGCGCGGTACCTGGACGCCGGAGCCGGTGTTCGCGGTGATCTCGCACCGGGGCCGGGTCGCGCGTCCCGAGATGGAGCGCACCTTCAACATGGGCGTCGGCATGGTCGCGATCGTCTCGCCCGAGGACGTCGACCGGGCACTGGCCGTGCTGACCGCGCGGCACGTCCCGGCCTGGGTGCTCGGTGACGTGCAGGCCGCGGACGATCCCGACGGCCCGCGTGCGCAGCTCTCCGGTGACCACCCCCGGTTCTGACCTGGTCGTCAGTGGACGGCTGGTGATTCCGGCGGCCGAGCTGTCGGAACGGTTCTCCCGCTCGTCCGGTCCGGGCGGGCAGGGGGTGAACACCACGGACTCGCGCGTCGAGCTGTCGTTCGACGTCGCGGGTTCGCCCTCGCTGCCGCCGCACACCCGGGACCGCTTGCTGGAACGCCTCGGCTCCCGGTTGATCGACGGGGTGCTGACGATCGCGGCGAGCGAGCATCGCGCACAGCTCGCCAACCGGGAGGCGGCGCGTGCGCGGCTGGTCGCCCTGCTGCGCGAGGCGTCCGCGCCACCGCCGGCGAAGCGCAGGCCGACGAAGCCGACCCGGGGGTCGAAGGAGCGCAGGCTGGCGTCGAAGAAGCGTCGTGGCGACGTGAAACGCGGCAGGCGCAGGAAGTTCGACGAGTAGCACTATCCACAATGGATGGCTGCTCATTCTCCCTTCGCGCCGTCGATCCGCTCGCGGAGCAGGTCGGCGTGCCCGTTGTGCCGGGAGTACTCGGCGATCATCTTCACCAGGATCACGCGCAGCGAGATCGGCGCGCCGGTGCGCTGCACGGTCCCGGTGTCGTCCAGCGAGGCGACGGCGACGATCTCGCGGGAACGCGCACACTGCTCCCGCCAGAAGTCGAGCGCTTCGGCCGGGTCACCGTCGAGACGCTCGAAGTCCTGGTCCGGGTCCTCGTCGGAGTAATAGGGCAGCGGAGCCGGATCCCCGGCGAACTGGGTACGGAACCACCACTGCTCCGCGCCGGCGAGATGCCGCACGATCCCGTGCAGGCTCAGCCCGGACGGTGGAATGCTCTTGCGTGACAAGGCTTCCGCCGGAACCCCGGCGCACTTGAGTTCCAGGGTGTGCCGAGCGCGGTCGAGGTGCGCGGTGAGGACCTCGCGTTCGCCGCCGAGGGTCGGCGGGCTCGCACGCTCGTCACCCGGCCATGCCGCCGAGTAGTTGCCGTCCGGGATCGTGGTCATGGTGGGAGGGTGGCAGAAGGCACCGACAGGCTTCGGTCTTCCGGACCGCGAAAATCCGGGCCACGCTATCGAGTGAAATAAACGCCGTTTACCCGAGAATTCTTCGTGTTCTCTTGTGTGCGGCGCGTACTCGACCCACGATGCGGCGCATGCCTTTTTCCGTGACACGCCGTCGTTTCCTCGGTCTTGCCGCGCTGAACTCCGCCGCGGCCCTCGGTCTCACCGCCGTCTCCGCGACCCCCGCCGTCGCGGGCCGCCGTGACCTTCCGCTGCCCCGTTCCGCTCCGGCGGTCGTGATCGGCACCGGTTACGGCGCCGCCGTCACCGCCCTGCGGCTGGGACAGGCCGGGATTCCCACCGTGATGCTGGAAATGGGGCAGCTCTGGGACACCCCGCGTCCCGACGGCACGGTCTTCTCCGACATGCTCGCCCCGGACGAGCGGGCGATGTGGTTCACCGACCGCACCGAAGCACCGCTGGCGACCTTTCTCTGGCTCGACGTGGTCAACCGGAACATCCGCAGATACGCCGGGGTGCTGGACCGGGTCCACTACGGCGACATGTCCGTCTACCTCGGCCGCGGTGTCGGCGGTGGGTCGCTGGTGAACGGAGCCATGGCGGTCACGCCGCGCCGGGACCATTTCGCGGAGATCTTGCCCGGCGTTGACCCGAACCGGATGTACGAGCACTACTACCCGCTCGCCAACGCGGAACTCGGCGTCAACGAGGTGGACCGCGAATGGTTCGAGCACTGCGATTCCTACCGGTACGCGCGACTTTCCCGGAAACACGCGGAACGGGCCGGATTCCGGACCGAGTTCGTGCCGAGCGTCTACGACTTCGAGTACCTGAAACGCGAGGAGGCCGGGGACGCCGAACGTTCGGCGCTCGGTTCCGAGGTGATCTACGGCAACAACCACGGCAAGCGCTCGCTGGACCGTACCTACCTCGCCGCCGCGCTGGGCACCGGCAAGGTCACCATCCAGAGCCTGCACGAGGTCCGCGACATCGCCCGGCAGCAGGACGGAACGTACACGCTGACCGTCCGGCAGCGCGACGTGAACGGGAACGTGCTGGCACGCAAGCAGATCGACGCGCGGTACCTGTTCCTCGGCGCGGGAAGCGTCGGCACGACGGAGCTGCTGCTGCGGGCCCGCGACACCGGCAGGCTGCCCGCGCTGGGCGCGGAGATCGGCCAGGGCTGGGGCACCAACGGCAACGTGATGTTCGGCCGCGCCAACCATCCGCACGACGTCACCGGCCTGCTCCAGTCCGGCATGCCCGCGCTCGGCATCGACAATCGGGACGACCCGGTGCACCCGGTGTTCGCGGAGATCGCGCCGGTGCCCGCGGGGATCGAGACGTGGGTGAGCCTGTATCTGGCGATCACCAGGAATCCGGAACGCGGGCACTTCACCTATGACGCCGCGACGGACTCCGCCCGGCTGCACTGGACCGAGGCGCAGGGGCAGCCATCGATCGATGCGGCCAGGGCGCTGGCCGACCGGCTCAACCAGGCCAACGGCACCCTCTATCGGCGCGACCTCTTCGGTGACACGCGGGCGTTCGAGAACCGGTTCACCTACCACCCGCTCGGCGGCGCGGTGCTCGGCCGCGCGACCGACCTGTACGGCCGGGTGCACGGTTACCCGAACCTGTACGTCACCGACGGCTCGCTGATTCCCGGCAGCACCGGCGTCAACCCCTTCGTCACCATCGCCGCACTGGCGGAACGCAACATCGAACACGTTCTGGCGACCGACATCCTCGCCTGAGCAGGCACGATCACAACGGGCCGTGACTGTCGCGAGTGGACCGTGTGGCCGAACGGTCCACTCGCGACGGTGCGCGTCACGGCACGGCGTCGGTATCGGTATCGGTATCGGTATCGAAGCGGACCAGCCGGACGTCCGCGATCCTTCGGTACCGCTGGACAAGGTTGTCGGCGGAGTCGGAATGCCAGGTCGCGCGGCTGGACGGGTCGTAGAACAGCGCACCGCCGTACTCGGCCTCCCACTCCATACCCCAGCCGCAGATGATGTCCAGGTTCTCGTGGTCCTCCTGGTACACACCGTAGATCGCGAAGATGCGCGGACGGTCGAAGCGGACGTACTTGTCCAGCTCGTGCAGGCAGAGTTCCCGGCTGCGCGGATTGATGTTCATGGCCCTCCCGGTCGATGGTGCCGAGACGATGCACCCTTGCGGTAGGTGCAAGCAAGGGGAGCCCTTCGAGCTATTGCGCCGCGCCCGTGTCGATCGGCAATACTTCTCCCGTGCCACCGATTCAAAGTACGAGTGTGCGACCCCGCCAGGTCTCGGCGGAACTACGCCGCCTTCGGGAAGGTGCCGGTATGACCGGGGCCGACGCGGCCCGGATCCTGGGGATGTCGGCGAGCAAAATAAGCCGTATCGAGACCGGAAAACGTGGACTTCAGGTCGAGGACGTGGCGGCTCTGCTCGGGCTGTACCGGGTGCCGGAGCGTCGGCGGGATGAGATCCTGGATCTGGTTCGGAAATCCACTGAACGAGGGTGGTGGCAGTCCGCCGGACGATCGGATGTACCGACACGCTGGCGAACCCTCACGGATCTGGAGTTCGGTGCGAACCGGATTCGCAGCTTCGAGCCATTCCTCGTGCCGGGCTTGCTGCAGTCCGCGGACTATGCGCGAGCGGTGATGGCCGGACTCGACCCGTTACTGACGTCTGCCGAGGTGACCGAGGCGGTATCGCTTCGAGTCGCCAGGCAGAGGTGGTTGCGACGGCCAGGAAACCGGCTGATCGCAGTTCTGGATGAGGCGGTACTGCATCGGATGATCGGCGATTTCGAAACGATGCGGGGGCAGCTACTCAAGTTAATCAAACTGCGCGGCACCCAATGTCGACGTGCGGATCGTGCCGTTGCGAACCGGCCTGTACGCCGGGGTGCGCGGGCCGTTGTATCTGTTGGACTTCGCGGAAGAGCCGAGCGTCGCCGCGATAGAGGGGCAGGCAGCGGCCATATACCTGGAGGAAAGCGAGGATCTGGTGAAGATCCGGTTTGCTTTCTCCGATGTGCTGGCGCATTCATTGTCCGCCGAACGATCGCTGGACCTGATGCGCGAAATCAATCAGGATAATTATTTCACTCCGAATCCTGTGCAGGATCAGGGCGCGATATGACTGTCAGCTACTGGAACGGGCGAGTACTGTCGCTGGCCGAGTGGTTCTTGTTGCCCGAGGACAATTCCCGGCACTTCGAGTTGGTGAACGGCGTCGTAGTGGCCACGGCAAAGCCGGGGTGGGACCATCAGCGGGCGCTCGTTCGGCTGTGTGCTCAACTCGACCGGGAACTGCCTTCCGAACTGGAAGGTGTGCCAAGCGTCGAGGTCATGATCCGAGACCGCGCACACGCCACGGTTCGGGCTCCGGACGTGGTGGTAGTGCCGACGTCCCTGCTGAACAACGATCCGTCCCATATTCACGCACGAGACGTCGTGCTGGCCGTGGAAGTGCTCTCCCCCGGAACGGCCCGGACCGACCGGGTCACCAAGTTCGCCGAGTACGCGGAGGCGGGCATCCCGAACTACTGGATCATCGACACCGAGTCTCCGTTGAGCATGTCCGCATACCGACTCGTCGATGGCGAGTACGAACTGGACGCCGAAGACTCGGCGGCGATGACGCTGACGACCCCGGCTCCGCTGACCATCGACCTACCGGCACTGCTCGCGTCGCGTCGGCGTTAGCCCTGCTCAGCCGCGCCAGTGGTACTGGCGTTCCGGGCGGCCGGTACCGCCGTAACGCAGGCGGACCTCCGCCCTGCCGGTCTCGGCGAGGTGTTCGAGGTAACGACGCGCGCTGGGGCGCGAGAGTTCGGTCGCCTGGGCACACTCCGTCGCCGACAGGCCGTCCGGACGGGAGCGCAGCGCCCCGATCACCAGCTCGGCGGTCTGCGCGGTCAGTCCTTTCGGCCATGGGCTCGCGCCGCGCGGCCTGGTGCCGAACACATCGTCCACATCGCGCTGCGCCGCTGTCGAGTTCAGTGCCAGCTTGTCCAGTTTCTGTTGCATGGAGCCGAAGTGGAGTAACTGGTCGCGCAGCGCCGCATGCGAGAACGGCTTGATCAGGTAGTGCAGCGCCCCGCCGCGCATGGCCCCACGAATGGTGTCCACATCCCGGGCGGCGGTGATGACCATGACATCGGTGTCCTCTGTGGACGGATCGGCGCGCAGCTCGCGCAGCACCGCGATGCCGTCCATATCGGGCAGATAGATGTCCAGCAGCACCAGATCCGGACGCAGGTCCCGCACGGCCCGTACCGCGTCCGCGCCGGTGTGCGCCGCGCCGACGACGGTGAAACCTTCCGTGCGCTCCACGTAACCGCTGTGCACCTTCGCGACCATGAAGTCGTCGTCCACCACCAGCACCCTGATCACGGCGACACCTTCGCGCGATCGGGCACCACTGGCAAGACGGCGGTGAACACCGCACCGCCCCGGTTGTGCACGTTCACCGACCCGCCACGACGGATGCAGGTCTGCCGGGTGAGCGCCAGCCCCAGCCCGCGCTGCCCGCCCGACTCGGCGGCCTTGGTGGTGAATCCGTGCGTGAACACCTCGGTCGCGATCTCGGGGGCCACCCCGGGGCCGGAGTCGCGCACCACCACCGACACCCGCTCGGCTTCGTGCGACACCGCCACCTCGACCCAGTCCTCTCCGGCGTCCCGGCCGCCCGCGTCGCCATCGTGGCCGCGCAGCGCGTCCAGGGCGTTGTCGATCAGGTTGCCCACCACGGTCACCAGGTCGATCGACAGCGCGTCGTCGACCGGGCCCAGTCCGCTCTCGTCGGTCAGCCGCAGGCCGACGCCGTGCTCGGCGGCCAGACTCGCCTTGGCGATCAGCAGCGCGGCCACGGCGGAGTCGGCGATCCGGGCGCTCACCTGTTCGTGCCAGTCGTCGTGCGCCCGGCTCACCAGGTCGACGTAGTTGCGTACCTCGTCGTACTCGCCCAGCTCGATCAGCCCGGCGATCGTGTGCAGCCGGTTGGTGAACTCGTGTGCCTGCGCCCGCAGCGTGTCGCCGGCCCGTGAGCTCTCCGCCAGTTCCTCCCGCAGCGCGACGAACTCCGTCCGGTCGCGCAGGGTCGCCACCGCGCCCAGCTCCCGTCCGTCGTGGGAGATCGGCAGCCGGTTGATCGTCAGTACCCGGCCGGCCCGCAGCGCGATCTGGTCGCTGCCGAGCGCGTTGCCGGTGAGCACGTCGCGCAGGCGTTCGTTGATCTCCAGCCCACTGATCGGCAGGCCGAGACAGTCCTCCGGCAGTGCCAGCAGCTCGCGCGCCTCGTCGTTGACCAGCGTCACCCGGTGCTGCTGGTCGAGGGCGATCACGCCCTCCTTGATGCCGTGCAGCAGCGCGTCCCGGTGCTCCACCAGGCCGGTGATCTCGCTGGGTTCCAGGCCGAGGGTCTGCCGTTTCACCCGCCAGGCGAGGAACAGCGAGCCGGCCAGCCCGAGGAAGGTGGCGATACCGAGCAGCAGCAGCGCGTTGCCGGGGGAGTTGGCCAGGCCGTCCAGGAACCCGGGCATCGCCTTGCCCGCGGCCACGTAACCGACCACCGCGCCCAGCGTGCCGTCCGTGTCGCCGACCACCGGCACGTGCGCCACCAGTGACCCGTCCACCTCGCCGACCCAGGAGCGGCCCTGCGTGACGGTACTGTCGCCGATCGGCAGGGTGGCGCCGCGTTCGGCCGGGTCGGGCGCGGTGAGTACCCGCAGCTCCGGGCCGGTGATCACCACCGAGTCGGCACCGGACAGGCTGCGCGCCCCCTCGGCGAAGATCGGCAACGGGTCGCGCGGTACCGGGTCGGCGAGGCTCTGCCGCACGCCCGGGGTGGCGGCGACGTTCTCGGCGACCGACAGCAGCCTGCGTCCTTCGGTGTCGGCGAAGCTCTCGTTCGACTGGATCGCCGAGAACGCGGCGACGCACCCCAGCAGGGCGAACACGATCACGAGCTGCCAGCCAAGAAGCTGCCGCGCGAGTGAACCCTTCGCGCCCATGCCGCCTCCCTCGCCTGCTCGTGACCACCGCCTGCGACCACCCGTTCGTGGTAACCCGCTCCGCAATTTGTCGACGTATTGCGGTGCGCACGACCGCAATACGTCGACATATTGCGGTTCCAGTGTGCGGCACGTTCGCCGTTCCCGGGGCGTGAGCACAACGAACACAAGTACCTCTACGCCCGCAAGGCAGACAGACGGCGGCGGCGAAGGGCACGATGACCCACCATCGGCGCGACATGAGTCCGGCGTCACAACGCACACCAGGCGCACAACCGCCCAACGCACATCGGAGTGCATTGATGAAGAACCCGAAGAACTGGCTCGCGGTGCTCGCCGCGGCACTGCTGGTGGTGGTGATACCGCCACTGGTGTCCTCCGGCGAGGACGAGTCGGGAGCCCAGATCCGCGGGTTGCGGATGCTGGTGCCCAACTCCCCCGGCGGTGGCTACGACGTCACCGCCCGGACGGCCGCCAAGGCGATGGAGGACTCGGAACTCAACGGCAACACCGAGGTCTTCAACCTCCCCGGCGCCGGTGGCACGGTCGGTCTCGGCCGCATCGTCAACGAGACCGGCAACGGCAAACTCGCCATGTCGATGGGTCTCGGCGTGGTCGGCGCCGTCTACACGAACCAGGCGCCGTCCTCGCTCACCGACACCACGCCGATCGCGAAACTCACCGAGGAGCCCGACATCGTCGTGGTGTCCAAGGACTCGCCATACCAGAACATCGGCCAGCTCCTCGAAGCGTGGAAGGCCGACCCCGGTGGCGTGCCGGTCGGCGGCGGCTCGGCGCCCGGCGGTCCCGATCACCTCGCCCCGATGCTGACGGCCAAGGCGATCGGCCTCCCGCCGGGAGACGTCAACTACATCCCCTTCGACGGCGGTGGCGAACTGCTCGCCTCGGTGCTCGGCGGCAAGGTCGCCTTCGGCGTTTCCGGGATCGGCGAGTACCGCGACCAGATCGAGGCGGGCGAACTGCGTGCGCTGGCGGTGACCAGCCCGCAGCGATCCCCCGAACTGGACGTGCCCACCCTGCTGGAGTCCGGTGTGGACGTCCGGTTCACCAACTGGCGCGGCATCGTGGCGCCCCCCGGCCTGAGCCAGGGCGACCGGGACAAGCTCATCGGCCTGTTCAGCAGGCTGCACGATTCGCCGGAGTGGAAGGAAGCCGTGCAGCGCAACGGATGGACCGACGCCTTCCAGACCGGCGACGACTACGGGGCCTTCCTCAAGTCGGAGACCGACCGGGTCGCCTCGGTGCTGAAGGAGTTGGGACTGGCATGACGTCTACTGTGGACAACACCGTGGAAGAACCCGGTGGCGACACCGAGAAGAGCTGGTGGCGAACGCATTCCGAACTCGGTGTGTGCGTGCTGCTGCTCGCGGTCGGGGTACTCGTGCTCACCGACGCGCTCACCATTCCCGCCGACTTCACCCAGCGCGGACCGGTCGGCCCGGCCGCCGTTCCGGTGGTCGTCGGCTCGGCGCTGGTGCTCGTCGCGCTACTGCTGGCCGTGGACGTACTGCGCGGCGGACGCGGGGAGGCGGAGGCAGGCGAGGACGTCGACCTGGACGCGCCCGCCGACTGGCGCACGGTGCTGATGCTGGGCGGAGCGTTCCTGCTCAACGCGGCACTCATCGACACCGTCGGCTTCCCGATCTCCTCGGCCCTGATGTTCTGGGGTGCCGCCTACGCACTGGGCAGCCGCAACCACTTCCGTGACCCGCTCATCGCGGCGGGCCTGTCGCTGGTCACCTGGTTCGCGTTCAACGAGTTGCTGGGAGTTCCGCTGCCCGGCGGCCCGCTGATGGGAGTGCTGTAACCGATGGATTCCTTCTCCCTGTTGATGGACGGGTTCTCCACCGCACTCACCCCGTCGAACCTGCTCTTCGCCGCCGTCGGCGTCATCCTGGGTACCGCGATCGGCGTCCTCCCGGGAATCGGGCCGGCGATGGCCGTCGCGCTCCTGCTGCCGGTGACCTACGGACTCGACCCCACCTCGGCGTTCATCATGTTCGCTGGCATCTACTACGGCGGGATGTTCGGCGGCTCCACCACCTCGATCCTGCTCAACACTCCCGGTGAGAGCGCGGCGGTGGTCGCGGCGATCGACGGAAACCCCATGGCGCGCAAAGGAAGGGGCTCGCAGGCACTGGCGGCCGCCGCTATCGGGCACTTCGTCGGCGGGCTGATCGGCACCATCGCGCTGGTCCTGCTCGCACCGACGGTCGCCTCCCTGGCCGTCGACATCGGCGCCCCGGACTACTTCGCGATCATGGTGCTGGCTTTCATCGCCGTCACCTCGGTGCTAGGCAGTTCCCGCATCCGCGGGTTCGCGTCCCTGCTGATCGGTCTCACCATCGGCCTCATCGGGCTGGACGAGATGACCGGCCAGTCGCGGCTGACCTTCGGTTCGCTGCACCTGTCCGACGGCGTCGACGTGGTGATCGTGGCGGTCGGCCTGTTCGCGGTCGGTGAGTCGCTGTGGGTCGCCGCGCACCTGCGGCAGAAGCAGGCGAAGGCCATTCCGGTCGGCCGGGCCTGGCTGTCGAAGGACGACCTCAAACGCACGTGGAAGCCTTGGCTGCGGGGCCCGCTGATCGGTTTCCCGTTCGGGGCGATCCCCGCGGGCGGCGCCGAGATCCCGACGTTCCTGTCCTACGTCACCGAGAAGCGCCTGTCGAAGAAGCACAAGGACGAGTTCGGCAAGGGCGCCATCGAGGGTGTCGCCGGACCCGAGTCCACGGCCAGCGCCTCGGCCGCGGGAACCCTGGTGTCGATGCTGACGCTCGGCCTGCCCACCACCGCGGTCGCCGCGGTGATGCTGGCCGCCTTCCAGCAGTACGGCATCCAGCCAGGACCGCTGCTGTTCGAACGCGAGTCGGAACTGGTGTGGGGACTGATCGCCAGCCTGTTCGTCGGCACCGTCCTGCTGCTGGTGATCAACCTGCCGATGGCACCGGTCTGGTCGAAGCTGCTGCAGATCCCGCGGCCGTATCTCTACGCGGGCATCCTGTTCTTCGCCAGCGTCGGCGCGTACGCCGTCGGCGGCGAGGTGCTGGACCTGTTGCTGCTGTTCGTCATCGGCCTGATCGGTTTCGCCATGCGCCGCTACGGTCTGCCGGTGCTGCCGGCGATCATCGGCGTGATCCTCGGACCGGCCGCCGAACAGCAGATGCGCCGGGCACTGCAACTCTCCGACGGTGACCTGAGCGGACTGGTCAACTCGCCGATGGCGATCGTCGTGTACGTGATCATCGCGATCCTGCTGGCCTGGCCGCTCCTGCGGAAGGTCATCGGACCGCGCAAGCCGGCGTCCCCTGAGCACGAACGGATCGACGCCTGAGGTCCCGGCCGGACGGTGTGGTTCCCCCGCAGCGCCGTCCGGCCGGCCCCTTTCCGCACCGGCGGATCGGTGCCACAATCGCGGGATGACGACAGCCGCAAGGAGCCGTGGCGCGTAAGCCACCCGCCCGGGTTCGGGCCGAACTGTCACGACGACCACACCCCGGCGAACCGCGACAGCCTCCGGTAGTACCGGGCGTCTCCGCGGCGGCGCAGCGGTACATCGCCCGGTACGAGAACCGGCCCGGCGAGCTCGCCATGGCGGTGGCCCGCTGGTCCCGCGCGGTTCATGGTCCTGATCCCGGTCTGCCCGTGAGCACCACGGCCCTGTGCCCGTGCTGCACCGGCCACGAGGCCCGCAAGCTCCTCGAAGACGCGGTGCACGCGTTGCCCGCGCGCGGCGCGCGGGAACTCGCGGCCGTCGTACGCGGGCTGGACGCCGTCTACCTGGACCACGCACCGTTCGACCCGGTCGCGTTCGGCGGAACTCGCTGGTGGGAGGGACTCCGCTGGCGCAGCAGGTGACGCGGGCCGGACAGACGCGGTGTCACGGCCGGGCGAGCTGGAAGGCCTCGTCCAGCACTCGTTGCAGTTCGACGCCGCGGTGCACGTCCAGCGGGTGGGTACGGGTGTCGCTGGCGACCAGTGCGGCGAAGTCGTCGAGCATGGCGGTGTAGGAGTCGGTGGCGTTGCCCGGCCGGCGTTCCATCGCCCGGTAGCCGTGTTCGCCGTAGACCCGGAACGCGATGAGGCTGGGTTCCACCGGAGTGCGCAGGGAGAGCGTCGCGTCGCTGGTCGCCCCGGTCTCGTGCGCCAGCATCAGGTGCCACAGGTCGTCCGCCGTGCGATGCGCGGCCAGCACCCGTTCGACCCGGCCCAGCGCGGCCTCGAGCAGGTCGATCGCGTGCGGGCCGACGTCGGCGAGCGCACCGTCGGCGTGCCGCCAGGCCGAATCGCTGTACTTCTCGTTCAGCAGCGCGCCGGAAACCCAGTGCGCGCTGCCGCCCGTCCACCCGCCGGCCTGTGCCAGGTTCGCCAGCCAGTCCTGCGTCTCGGTCGCGTAGCGCAGCGTCAGCATCACCAGGGACGCGACTCCCGCCTCCTCGACGGCCTCGGCCACGCGGCGCGCTCCCGCCAGGTCCGCCGCGATCGGCTTCTCCAGGATCACGTGCCTGCCGGCCTTCGCGGCGCGCACGGCGAGTTCGGCCTGCACGGCGGGCGGCACGGCGAACGCGACCGCGTCGACCTCGGCGATCAGCGCGTCGACGTCGGTGTACGCGGTCGCGCCGTGCGCCTCGGCGAGTTCCCGGCCGGGCTCGGGCCTGCGCGTCCAGACGGCGGAGAGCACCGTGCCGGGATGGTCGGCGAGCCCGGGAGCGTGTACTTCCGCCGCCCAGGGGCCCGCGCCGACGAGACCTACTCGAAGCTGTTCGTCCACGGCCGCGAGCCTAGGGCAGAGCCGCGGCGAGGGCCGGACGGTGGCGTTCGGTGGCCGGCCGCGGACGCTCTTCTGCCGGACGGCCCGGCAGGTCCAAACCGTCCGTGTGGCCCTGAGCGATCGGATACCCTCGATCTCGTGACCGGTGGAGCACGAATCTGAGGAGCGGGCAGGTGGGAACACAGGACGCATGGCTCGGTACCGCCGACAAGGTGCGGCAGGTCTACGGTGGTACCGCTCTCGGGGCCGGTGTCGCCGCGGCGGCCGGTACGGGTGGGGGTTACGAGTTCGAACCGGAGGAGATCGACGGCGTCATCGGCCAGTGAGAATCCCTCCGCGACGAGTTCTTGGCGGACCAGAGCCTGATTGATGAGGCCACGCGGGCGATCACGCCGCCTGCGGCCGATGAGCCGAGGCTTCGTGGATTCTGTCACGAAAGGCCTCGCCTCCCTGCAGGCTTCCAACTCGTCTATGATTGCGTATGTGGATGACTATTTGGCAAAGCTTCGTGAGGCGAAAGCTGGCGTCGAAGCCGCCGAAGAGTCATCCGTGGACTCTGTAGGAACATTTCTTGAGGCTGACAAGTCGTGAGAGAAGAATCCTCCAAGTATCGGCTTGCGGTCTCGGTTCTCGCGCCGCTGGCAATAGTGCTCAACTCTTGTGGTGGCACCGAGGAAGGGGTCGCCCAACCTGAGTCTTCGGTGTCATCCGTCGAGACGGCACCTCGGGTTTCGATACCGCTGGACGCTTCTCCGTATGAAGAACGGCCTTGCTCCCTTGTGTCGCAGCAAGTCATGAGTCAGTTCGGCTACACGGAGCCAGGTGAGAACTCCACCGAGAAAACCGAAGGAAAAGCCAAACTTGCTGGACCTGTTTGTAATTTCAAGTCGCCGATAAAAGGTGGCTCTTCTACTATTATTATAGAAACTGAGAACAGAAAGCGTGGAACCGGCGGTCTTTCAGGTGTATACGCCGCATTTGAGGCAGGGCGTTTCGCGTATCTGGAGGCGGCGACAGTCGAGGATTATCCGGCAGTATTTTCTGACGTGACGGACGTTCGCGAAATAGGTAAGTACTCGCTGGCGGTCGGGGTTGCTGATGACCTGACGTTCTCCGTCAGCGTCGGTCCCTACGGGCAGGGGAAGCGGGACGAGGCCAGGGAGGCGGCCGAAGGAATCGCCTCCGCTGCCGTACGAACCTTGCAGGAAGGTTCCTGAGACGGAGTGGCCGCCCGGTGCGGACCTTCCGCAAGAGGCCGACGCGCCCGAGGTGTCGAACCCGGCACCTCCGGCGCATCGCCTCTTCCTTGTCTGGTGTGGGTCGCCGCAGCCGTCCGGCGGTCAGCCGTAGGAGTAGAAACCGCGTCCGGTCTTCTTGCCGAGTAGCCCGGCGTCGACCATGCGCAGCAGCAACGGCGGCGCGGAGTACAGCGGCTCCTTGAACTCGGCGTACATCGAGTCGGCGATGGCCTTGATCGTGTCCAGGCCGATCAGGTCGGACAGTCGCAGCGGACCCATCGGGTGCGCCGTGCCCAGTTCCATTCCGCGATCGATGTCCTCCGCCGAGGCGAAGCCGGACTCGATCATCCGGATCGCCGAGAGCAGGTACGGCACCAGCAGCGAGTTGACGATGAACCCCGCCCGGTCTTGGGAACGGATCACGGTCTTGCCGAGCGCCTCGGTGACGTGCGCGTCGGCGCGGGCGATCGTCTCCTCGCCGGTCAGCAGCGAGGGCACCAGCTCGACCAGCGGCAGCACCGGCACCGGGTTGAAGAAGTGGATGCCGACGACCTGCTGCGGCCGGCCGGTCGCCATGCCGAGCTTCATGATTGGGATGGAGGAGGTGTTCGAGGCGAAGATCGCGTCCTCGGTCTCGACGATCTTGTCGATCTTCCGGAAGACCTCCACCTTCTCGGCCTCGCGCTCGACGACGGCCTCGATGACCAGGTCGCGATCGGCGAAGGCGTCGAGATCGGTGGTGAAGTGCAGCCTGCTCAGTGAGGCCTCGGCGTCGGACTCGGAGAGCTTGCCGCTCTGCACACCGCGCCGCAGCGACTTCTCGATCCGGGCCCGGCCCGCGTCCAGCGCGGGCTGGGTCACCTCGGCGACCGTCACGTCCTGGCCTGACCGTGCGTGTACCTCGGCGATACCGGAGCCCATCAGCCCCGCACCGATGACACCGACCCGTCGGATCTCCGTCACCTGATACTCCCGTCGTGTGCGCGTTGCCGCCGTGCGTGATTACTAGGTTGCCCTACTAAATCAGGCATGGCGGGGTACGGCCCAGTGCTCCGAGGTGTGACGACCACCTCGACGGGATCGCGCGGCGGAATCGGCGCGGCGGGGGCGACAGAAACGAGCGCGCGAGATTTGAGGGTGGGTCCGGAATGATCCGGTGCCCACCCTCACGTCTCGCGCATGCTCAACGGCGGTACTCGTCGTACCCGTCTTCGTACGGATCCTCGGTGTACCGCTTGGTGTCCTCATGCCCGTCGTCAGAGGAACTACTGGACAGCTCGCGCTGCAAAGCATCGAAGTCGGTTTCGTGAGAGCTGTACTTGAGCTCCCGTGCCACCTTCGTCTGCTTGGCCTTGGCTCGGCCGCGCCCCATGGCTCGACCCCCTCGTACAGGGGCGGGGCGGCCGGGGGAAACGGCGGCCCCGCATCGTCTCGACAACTATTTCCTGTGCACACAGTACCGTGTCCGAGGGTACGAACGCGACGCGGCACGGTGTGCGTGCCGCGACACCCGTGGCGGCTTCGGCGGGGGTATGTGCGGCCGGTGCGCGGCCACGCCGGGCGACGTGCCACGATTCACTCGTGCTCCGTCCGTTCGTGGCCTATCTGCGGGTGTACGAACCCCTGTCGGCCTTCGGGGATCCGCCACCCGCCGCCCTGCTCAGCGCCGTCGAGGCGGCGAAACTGACGCGCGCCTCCGTCGGCGAGCGCGAACAGAAGATGTGGCTCAAGTCACAGGTCGCGGCGCCGGTCCGGCTGCTGCCCGCCGAGCTCGCCGACGGCCGCGCCGCGCCCAGCACCGAGACCGACGTACTGGTCCTCGATCCGTCCGAGGTACCGGGCTCCGCCGAGGCCGAACTGGGGTCCGAGCCGCTCGTCTGCCCGCTCGAACTGCGCGCCCGGTCGGCCGCCGCGCTCGTCAGTTTCCTCAGTGACGCGCACCCCGCGCTGAAGGCGTCCGTACTCATCTCTGGCGGCGTCTCCGACGACGCCGTCCGGTCCAGGACCACGGCCGCGCTCGGCGACCTGCGGACCGCCGCCATGCACGTGCTGTCCACGACGTGGACGGTGCCGTTGCCGTGGTTCGCGCTGGTCGATCCGGAGCAGCGCAGGCTGGTGCTCGGCTCCGGTCAGTACGACCCCGCGCGCGAACTGTCCTGGCGGGTGGCCATGCCGGACGCGCGCGAGCGGGCACTGGAGGCGCAAATGCTCGTGGAGGGGACGTTCGGCGAGGACGCCGGGCCCGCGCGCATCCTCGCCGAGACCGCGCACTGGCTGGACAACTTCCACCCCGCCTCCGCCGTCGAACTCGACTACGGCGGCATCGTGCAGCTCATCGCCGACCCGATCCTGGAGTCGGACAGCTCGGCGGAGGAGGTGCACCGGATGGTCGACGCGCTGCGTACCGGATCGCCGGAGGATCTGGCCGAGCTGTTCGAGGACCTGCGCGGCTACTGGGCCGAACTCGCCGCCCGCGAACGCTTCAACTGACCGGGCCGGGCCCTCAGCCCACCGGCTGGGCTCCGAGGCCGTCGAACAGTCCGGCGGGGACGCGGAGCTCGCCCACCTGACCGCCCGCGCCGACGATCTCGCCCGCCCCGCTGCCCAGCCCGTCCAGAGTGGACTCCGCTGCGGGTGTGGCCGCTTCGACGCCGAGCGCTCGCAGTACGGCCACCAGCACGGGATTGCGCGCGCGGGCCCCACCGTCGTCGACCTTCAGCGCCACCGCCGTGCCGTCCGGCAGGGCCATCGCGTGCACGGCCTCGGCGCCGCCCTTGATCAGCAGGCCCTCGACGGCCAGCATCAGCAGCGTGTCCTCCCGGCCGGTGCCGCCGACCAGCCACGGGTGTGCCCGCATGGCGTCGGCGATCCGGCGGCGATCCGAACCCGGCTCCGCCGTGACCAGCCTGCCGAACGCGCGCGCCAGGCCGGTCAGCGAGAACGCGAACAGCGGCGCGCCGCAGCCGTCGACACCGGTCGCGGCGATCGGCTCCCCGGTCAGGTCCGCCACCGTCCCGGCGATCACCTGCTGAAGTTTGTGCCCGGACTCCGCGTATCCCGCGACGGGCCAGTCGAGCTGGGCGCAGGTCGCCGCCATCGCCGCGTGCTTGCCGGAGCAGTTCATCGCCGCTCGCCTGCGGTCGCCACCCGCCCGGACGACCTCGTGCCGCGCGGACTCCAGCAGTGGGAAGTCCGGCGGGCAGGACAGCGCCGACTCGTCCAGCCCGGCCCGCTCCAGCATGGCGATGGTGCGGGCGACATGACCGGGCTCGCCGTTGTGCGAGGCGCAGGCGTGGGCCAGGTCGGCCTCGCCGATCTCCAGGCCCGCGTGCAGCATGCCGAGTGCCTGGAACGGCTTGTTCGACGAGCGCGGGAACATCGGCGCGGCGACCTCGCCGATGGCGAAACGCACGGAACCGTCCGGATCGGTGATCACGACCGAACCGCGATGCACGCTTTCGACGAATCCGGAACGGACCGCCTCGACGAGGACGGGGTTGCTGTGCTGGTCGTGTTCGCGCGCAAGCTCGGTCACTCGGTGCGTTCGTCCTTCCCGGGGCGGCCGCGTTCACGGCTGATCAGCTCGTCCACCGAGGCCATGCCGGTGGCGTAGCGCCCGGCGATCTCGGCGTTGAGGGTGTCCACGACATCCTGCACCTCGCGCCTGCGCTGCGACACGGAGGCCTCCTGTTCCCGGTACGTGCCGAGCGTCCCGACCAGCTTGTCGTCGGAGAGCGCGCTCACGTCGGAGAGGTCGGAGTCGCCGACCAGCGCCTCCGCCTGCCTGCGGTGCTCGCCCGCGCGGGACGGCTCCAGCGGCTGATGCCTGCCCGAGCCCGTGGCGGGGCCGAGTGCGTTGTCGGCGAGGATCGAGGCGAGCCGGTCGACGACGCTGCCCGTGCCGCCGGAGCTGCGCAGGGTCTGCTCGGCCAGCACGATGTCGATCCGGACGTGCAGCAGCCTGCGCAGGTAGGAGAGGTCGGTCTCTTCCTGGGCGGCCTCGTTGCGGCGGTCGCGCAGGTCGGCGAGGGGCAGGTCGCCGAGCGCGCGTACGTAGTCCTCGGCCAGTACCCGGTCGATCCGGCGACGGCCGCCGGGTCGGACTTCGATCACGCGATCATCCTGCTCTACCTAGTTCTCACACGGCCAAGGTGTCCGCCACAGCGGATCGCCGCATTCTTCACCTTTCCTACTCGCGCGTACAGAGCGCTTCACCAGGTGTTCATCCGCGCAGACGGGCGGCGGCCTCCCGGCCGGGTGCCGGCCCCTCCGCCCGCACCGAGTCCGGATCCACGACGGCCTGCACCACCCGATCCTCGCCGCCCGCCAGCAGTTCCTGGTCCGTCGGCACGGACCGTTTGACCAGTGCCAGCGCGATCGGGCCCAGTTCGTGGTGCTGGATGACGCTGCCGACCCGGCCGACCGTGCGCTCGCCGAGCACCACCGGGTCGCCGGTCTCCGGAGCGATCTCCGGCGAGCCGTCCAGGTGCAGCAGCACCATCCGCCGGGGCGGCCTGCCGACGTTGTGCACCTTCGACACCGTCTCCTGGCCGCGGTAGCAGCCCTTCGCGACGTGCGCGGCCGAGCCGATCCAGTTCACCTCGTGCGGGATGGTGCGGTCGTCGGTGTCGATGCCGAGCCGGGGGCGCAGCGACTCGACGCGCAGCGCGTCGAAGGCCCAGCTCCCGGCCGGGCGGGCGCCCGCGTCGGTCAGCAGGCGCCACCAGTCGGCCAGTTCGGCCCTCGGGACGGCGAGGTCGACACTGGAACGGGTGGGCCATGGCATGCGGCGGGCGAACCCGCCGCCGGGGAGCGCGACGGCGGCGTACGGCTCGTCCGGCAGGTCGACGTCCACAGTGGACAGAATTCGAGCGGTGTCCGGGCCGAGGACGGTCAGCAGCGCCAGTTCGTCGCTCGCGTCGCGGATCTCCACCTTCGCCCAGAACTTCATCGCTTCGAGGTACTGCAGCAGGGTCTGCTTGCCGCCCTTGGGCAGGGCGCTGGTGGCTTCGGCACCGGGGTCACTGTCGATCCACACGGTGCCGTCCACGTGCGCGAGCACGAAGTGGGCGTCCACCCGGCCGTGGCTGTCCAGCACCAGCGCCTCGGTCCCGCTGTTCTCCGGAAGCTGCGTCACGTGCTGGGAGATCACCAGGTGCAGCCAGGAGAGTCGCTCATCTCCTTGCACCGCAAGGATTTCCCGATGCGAACGGTCGATCACCACGGCGCCGCGGGTGGCCGTGCGCTGCTCGGCGAACGGGTCGCCCCAGTGCCACGGGACGCCGTACTCCGGATGCCCCTCCGGGGCGGCGATCGAACCCGGGAAATCGAGAAGTGGCGACGGCTGCGGCATATCTCCCATCGTAGTCGCCGTGACGCCGTGGTGAGGTCTCGCGGCGGCCGGGACTACCGTGTGGGGTTATGCGCGTGCTTGCCTTCCTGGACGGAACCCTCGCCGACCCCGACGCGGCGCACATCCGTGTCGACGATCTCGGGCTGATGCGCGGGGACGGGGTGTTCGAGACGATCCTGGTGACCGACGGCCGGCCCCGCGAACTCGGCCCGCACCTCGACCGGCTCGCACGCTCGGCGAAGATGCTCGACCTGCCCGAACCGGACCGGGCGGCCTGGGAGCGGGCCGTGCGCGCGGTACTGGACAACTGGTCCGGCGGCGCGGAGCTCGCGTTGAAGCTGGTGCTCACCCGCGGGATCGACGGCGATCCGGAGCAGCGGCCGACCGGGTTCGCCCTGGGCATGGAGATCGGTGCGGCGGTGCTGCGCGGCAGGGCCGAGGGCGTCGCCGCGATCACCCTCGACCGCGGCATCGACCCGGGCCTGGCCGAACGGGCGCCGTGGCTGCTGCTGGGCGCGAAGTCGCTGTCGTACGGCATCAACATGGCGGCCATCCGCGAGGCGGTCCGGCGCGGCGCGGACGACGTCGTGTTCACCGCGAGCGACGGCTCGGTGCTGGAGGGCCCGACCTCCACCGTCATCCTGCTGCGCGGCCGGACCATCCTCACCCCGCCCGAGCACATCGGCATCCTGCCCGGCACCACGCAGGCCGGGGTGTTCCGCGGCGCGGAGAAGGCCGGGTTCGCGACCAAGGTGGAACCGCTGCGGGTGGACGACCTGCTCACCGGCGACGGGCTGTTCCTCGCCTCCTCGGTGCGCAAGCTCACCCGCGTCCGCTCGCTCGACGGCACCGCGCTGCCCGCCGCGACGGAGGCGCACGCCGAACTCTCGGCCGCCTACGAGGCCGAGTACGCCTGACCGGGCGTCACCGGGGAGTCAGCCGGAGGACGGCGCGGCCGAGGGCAGGAACCGGACGGTGCTGCCAGGACGGGCCTGCGCGAGCGCGGGCAGGGCGTCCGCGTCCACCACCCCGATCACCGGGTAGCCGCCCGTCGTCGGGTGGTCGGCGAGGAACAGCACCGGCAGGCCGTTCGGCGGCACCTGGATCGCACCGGTGAGCAGGCCCTCGCTGGGCAGCTCCGCGTCCGCGCGATCCGGCGTCCGGCGCAACGGCGTGCCGTCGAGGCGCAGGCCCACCCGGTTCGACTCCGGGGTCACCGTCCACGGCCCGGCGAGGGCGGACGCGGCCTCGGCGAACCAGTCCTCGCGGGGGCCGAGCCACACCGGCACGCCGAGTTCCGCCGGTACCCGGGCGGGCGCGACCACGTCCGCCCCGCATGGCACGCCCGGCCGTCCGAGCGGCAGCACGTCCCCCTCCGCCAGTGGCGCCGGGCCGATCCCGGACAGCACGTCCCGCGACCGGCTGCCCAGCTCCGCGGGAACGTCGACGCCGCCGGAGAGCGCCAGGTAGCACCGCAGCCCCTCGTCCGGGTTGCCGAGGGTGACCGTCGACCCGGCCGCCAGGTGCACCGGGACGTTCGAGCCGGCCGCCGCCCCGTCGACGTCCACCGCGACCGGTGCCCCGGTGACGGCGACGGTGACCGGCGTCCGTGCCCGCAGCGACAGCCCACCGAGCAGCGCCTCGATCCCGGCCGCGTCCTCCGCGTTGCCCACCAGCCGGTTCGCCAGCCGCAGCGCGGGCACGTCCAGCGCACCCGACGGCGGCACGCCCAACTCCGCGTGACCGGGCCTGCCCAGGTCCTGCACGAGCGCCTGCGCCCCCGCCGACACCACCTCGACGGCCCGCATCAGCGGCTCCGGAAGCGGACGGTGTCGCCCGGCGACAGCAGCGCCGGACGCCGCGCGCGCGGATCGAACAGCACGGTGCCGGTGTGCCCGATCAGCCGCCAGCCGCCGGGTGAGGAACGCGGGTAGACGCCGGTGAACTCCCCCGCGACACCGACCGAGCCCGCGGGCACCGAGGTGCGCGGGCTGTCCAGCCGGGCCTGCCGCAATGGCTCGGCGAGTCCGGTCAGGTAGCCGAATCCCGGGGCGAAACCGGTGAAGGCGACCGTGTACTCGGCGCCGGTGTGCAGATCGACCACCTCGTCCGCGGAGATCCCCGCGGTACGGGCGACCTGGTCGAGATCGGCGCCGTCGTAGCGCACGTCGATGGTGACCTCCCGGCCCCGGCCCTCCGGCGGGTGCGCCAGGTCGGCCCCGTCGAGGAGAGCGCGTACGGCGGCCAACGCCCCCGATCCGGGACGGGCGGCGACGAGCAACGTCCGGGCGCCGGGAACCAGCTCGACGAGCCCGTCCGGCCGGGCGTCCGCGACGACGGCGCGGGCCGCGGCCATCCGGTCGGAGGAGTCGCACTCCAGCAGGGCCGCGTCCGGGCCGTACGGCAGCCATCGCATGCCGCTCAGCCTACGGTCAGCCGACCACGCGGGTGAGCATCGCCGAGGCGTGCGGCTGCAGGGACTGCCCCATCATCGCGCGCTCCTCGACCCAGCCGAGATCTCCGTTGACCAGGCCGTACAGGCGCTTCGCCCCGTTGACGTCCTTGGCGGTGGAGGTGCGGATGACGGCGTCGGTGCCGAGTTCCCATGAAGTCTGGGTGCGCGGCGTGCCGTAGAAGAGTTCCAGGATGCCGGTGTGGTGGGCCAGCAGCAGTTCGATCGTGTCGTCGGCCTGGGGACGCCACCAGCCGGTCTCCCTGGCACCGGGACGGACGACCTCGCCCGCGTCGTCGATCAGCCAGGCGCGCGACTCGTGGTAGAGGAAGGGACGTCCGTCGTGGGCGATCGTGAGCTGCTGGGCGAAGCGCCGCGGACCGTCGATCGTCGGGTAGTTGACCTCGCCCTCGCCGCGCCACACGCCGACCAGCGGCAGCAGTGCCAGGCACGCCTCGTGCAGGTCGGCGCCCTCGCGCAGGTTCGCGGTGTCGACCGGGATGGGCAGGTCGGTGAACTGCGGCAGATTGCGCGACCGGGTCGCCGCGGAGCGCTGCTCCGCGGCCTCGATCGCCTCATTGCCGCTCGTGGGGCCGTCAGTCACGGGTCAGCGCGCGTCGGAGTACAGGCGGTAGACCACGTACCCGCCGAACCACGTCGTGCCGAGGATGGCCAGGATCAGCATCGTCGTAAACAGGATCTCCACGAGCAGCAGGATAACCGCCGGTGGCCAGCCGGGTCCCGGTGGCCGGGCGTGATCCTGCGGACAGCGGACGGGCAGCGGGACCCGGCATCGACGCGTTCACGAGTTCAACGCGGTCGTCGGCGGGGTACTGGCGGCTCGCAGCGCGGGGTAGAAGCCGGCGACCGCGCCGATCACGAGGGTCGCCGCGAGCGCGGCGGCCGGCGCCGTCACCGGCAGCGTGAACGGCCAGTCGCTGCCGATGGCGATCGTGGCCGTCACGGCCGCGCCGATGCCGCAGCCGGCGATCCCGCCCAGCGCCGAGAGCAGCAGGGCCTCGGTGAGGAACTGCACCAGGATGTGCCCGCGGGTCCCGCCGAGCGAGCGGCGCAGCCCGACCTCTCGCCTGCGTTCGAGCACGGCGATGATCATCGTGTTCGCCACCCCGATCCCGCCGACCAGCAGCGCGACCGACCCGAGTCCGACGAGCAGGCCGGTGAACGCCCGGTCGGCCGCGTTCCGGGCGGCGAGCGCGTCGGACGGCCGGGAAACCTCGACCTGGCCCGGATTCTGCGGCGAGATCGTCGGACCGAGCAGGGTCCGCACGTTCGCCACCGCCTCGTCCGCCGAGCGCTCGTAGACGGTCGTCGGGCTGCCGTCGAACCCGAAGAACCGCTTGGCGACGGGCTCGCCGAGAAGCGCGGCGCTGTCCAGTTCGGGGGCGAGCGTCACCGGGTCGAGGATCCCGACGACGGTGAAGAACCGGCCACCGAGCCACACCTGCGTTCCGGCGGAGACGACACCGAGCCGTTCGGCCGCCCGCTGCCCGAGGACCACGGCCGGATAGGTCGACGTCGCCGCGTTCAGCCAGCTTCCGCTGCGCAGCGTGCCGGAGACGACGTCGAGCAGCGCGGTGTCCGCCGCCATGGCGGCGATCCCGCCGGTCGCGGCCGGATCGGACAGTGGGCTCCGGTAGACCGGTTCATCGAGCGCGGCGGTGCTGCTGGCCGACTCGACGCCGTCCACCACGGCGACCTTGGCGGTGGCGTCCGGAGGCAGCGTCGTCTCCTTGCCGAGGAGGTCGCGGCCCGCGGTCGCGGTCAGCAGGTTGGTGCCGAGCCGGGCGAGTTCGTCGTTCAGCCGCGCCTGGCTCGACGAGGAGATCCCGACGACGGCGATCATCGCGGCGATCCCGATCGCGATGCCGAGCGCGGACAGGATCGCGCGGGCCGGGCGTGCCCGCAGCCCGGCGAACCCGAGCCGCACGACGTCGGCCCCGAGCAGCCGTGACGGCGGTGTCCTTCCGGTGCTCACGCGGCCGCCCCTTCCGGCACGGCGGAGTCGCCGGTGACCCGGCCGTCGCGCATGGTGATCCGGCGCGGGATCCGTCCGGCGAGTTCCAGGTCGTGGGTGATCACCACGACGGTCGTGCCCTGCCGGTTCAGTTCGCCGAGCAGCTCGACTACCCGGTCACCCGAGGCCGAGTCGAGGTTGCCGGTCGGCTCGTCGGCGAGGAGCAGCGGCGGGTCGCCGACGACGGCCCGGGCGATGGCGACCCGTTGACGTTCGCCGCCGGAGAGCTGGTGCGGCCGGTGGCCGAGCCGGTGGGCGAGGCCGACGCGATCGAGCGCGGCGGCCGCGCGGCGCTGCCGTCCCGTGCGGGGCACGCCCCCGTAGAGCAGTCCGTCGGCCACGTTGTCGAGCGCGCTCGCGCCCTCGGCGAGGTGGAACTGCTGGAAGACGAAGCCGATCCGGTGCGCGCGCAGCGCGGACAGCTCCCGGTCGCCGAGGCCGGCGACGTCCACGCCGTCGACGCGCACGGTGCCCGCGGTGGCGCGGTCGAGCGTGCCGACGAGGTTCAGCAGCGTCGACTTCCCCGACCCACTCGGCCCGACGATGGCGGCGAACTCGCCCGCGTCCAGCGTGAGCGACACCCCGTCGCAGGCCCGCACGGGTGGTTCGCCATAGGAACGGCAGACCTCGGTGAGTGAGACGATCTCGGTCATCGGTTCGGCACCACCACTCGCTGGCCGGCCCGCACGCCGTCCCCGGAGACCTCGACCCGGCCGCCGGCGAACAGCCCGGTGGTCACCGGAACCTGCCGCGTCCCGCCGTCCCCGCCGACGACTTCGATGCCGAACCGCCGCGCGTCCAGCGCCAGCAGGGCACCGACCGGTACGGACAGCACGTCCGCACGTTGTTCGCTCGGGATGTCGACGGTCACCGAGGCCTGCTGGAACGACCCGGCCGCGGCCGGGTCGTCCGGGGTGATCACGACCGGAACGGAGGTCTCCTTGCCGCCGCCGGAAGCGTCCTTCTCGGTGGGCGTCCCGACTGAGGAGATCGTGCCCGTCGTTTCCGCGCCGTCCGGCAGTCGCAGGTGCACCTTCTTGTCCGCGACGGCGAGCCGCTGGTCGGCGAGCGCGAGGTCGACGTCGACGACCTGGCTGGTGCCGGTCGTCTCGAACAGGCCCGCGCCAGGGCCGACGCGGTCACCCGGCTCGGCCGTCAGGGTGCCGATCCGCAGATCCCCGTCCGCGAACACGACCGAGCCCAGCGGCAGCCGGCCGGTGACCTCCAGCCCCTTGGTGTCCTGCCATTTCCGGATCGCCGCGGCGGTACGCCAGGTGAACTTCTCGTCCGGCTGCTGGCCGAGGAAGCCGAGTTCGCGCAGGCTCTGTTCGAGCGCCAGTACGTCCGGGCCCTCGTCCATGCCGGTCCCGAAGTCCCGCCACGCGGGCAGGTCACCGTGCAGTAGGAACACCGGGACGTTGTCGACGGCGTAGAGCCGGTCGCCGAGGTGGACGACCGAGCCGGGCGCGGGCAGGCCGGTGAGGATCCCCTCACGCGCCGAGTCGGCCGTGCGGCCGCCAGCGAACCGGAGCGTGCCGGACGCGGTGGTGCTGCCCGTCAGCTCGCCCCGCTCGACCTCCCCGGTGGCTCCCTGGTGTGCCCCCACCGCGCTGTCACCCCCTTCGTCGGCATCGGCCGGGACGGCTTCCCTGATGCCCAGTCCCGCTCCGGCGGCCACCGTGACGCCGAGGGTGACGCCGATCAGCACGCGGCGGATGGATTGCCTGGTGCGGTTCGCGCCGCCGGGCATCAGTTACCCCCGGTGGTGGGCTGCGCGGTGCACTTCTCCAGGACGTCGGCGGGGGCGTCCACCATTTCGCTCGCTCCGCCGCGCACCGGGTCGGCGACCTCGATGCCGTTCTCGCGGAAGCACTTCGCGGTTTCGAGCTGCTGCTCGTAGCGTTCCTCTTCGGACAGTGCCGGCCCGCCGTCCGGCGCGGGCGGCGGGCCCAGCTCCGCCTGGCAGACCTCGATGGCCTTCGTCATGGCGGTCATGTCCCCACCCTTGAACTGGACGCTCCCGTTGCTCGGGTCGGGCATGTCGACGCCCTGGTCGCGCATGCACTGGGCGAGGTCGAGCTGGTACTCGTCCAGGGACTTCGACGGTGCGGGCGATTCGGGCCCGCCGCCGGTGGCACCCGGGTCCTCGGCTGATTCGCCGCCGCAGCCGCTCAACAGGACGACCAGCAGGGGAGCCGCGAACAGGGTGAGCTTCGCGGTGCGGTTCTTCGGCTGCTTCATGGTGTGCACGCTCCTTCTCGGTGTTTGCCGGACGCGGGAAGCTGATCAGCCGGGGGGTTGCCGAGAGGTTCCGGTGAACTTTTACGGTTTGAGAACAAGCGCGGTGATTGGCTGCCGTGGACAACGGCACCAAACGAGGAGTCCCGCATGCGTGTGCTGATCGTCGAGGACGAGCCGTACCTCGCCGACGCGGTCCGGGCGGGTCTTCGCCGGGCGACCATCGCCGCCGACGTCGTGCACGACGGAGAGGCCGCGCTGGAGCAGATCGCCGTCAACGACTACGAGATCGTCCTGCTCGACCGGGACCTGCCCGGTATCCACGGCGACGAGGTGTGCAGGCGGATCGCGGCCGAGCACCCGGGGGTGCGGGTACTGATGCTGACGGCCGCGGGTTCGTTGTGGGACCGGGTGTCCGGCTTCGAGATCGGTGCGGACGACTATCTGCCGAAACCGTTCGAGCTACCGGAACTCGTCGCGCGGCTGCGCGCGCTCGAACGGCGTACGCAGCCGGCGCGTCCGCCGGTGCTGGAGTCGCACGGGGTGCGGTTGGACCCGTTCCGCCGCGAGGTCTACCGCGACGGCAGCTCCGTGCGGCTGAGCCCGAAGGAGTTCGCCGTGTTGCAGGTGCTGATGAAGGCCGAGGGTGGCGTGCTCAGCGCGGAGGACATCCTCGAACAGGCGTGGGACGCCAATGCCGACCCGTTCACCAATTCCCCGCGGGTGACGATCTCCAATCTACGCAAGCATCTCGGCGGGCCGAAGGTGATCCAGACGGTGCCCGGCGCCGGCTACCGGTTCGGCGACTGAGGTGCGCCGCCTCGAGGCCCGGCGGCTGCCGATCCGCGCCAGGCTGGCACTGAGCTACGCCGGCATGGTCACCGGATCGGTGGCGGTGTTCATCGTGATCGTCTACCTGTTCATGCGTTTCGTGCCGACGTTCCAGCTCACCGAGACCTTCGGCGGGCCGGGACTGGAATCGATGCGGCCGACCGGGGCGGCCGGGTCGACGGGGGCGACGGCGGTCTCGTTGCAGAGCACCGACTTCCTGCAGACCTTCCTCGTCATCTCGGTGATCGCGCTGGTCCTGCTCGCCGTACTCGGCGGCGTCGTCGGGTGGATAGTCGCGGGCCGGATCATCAAGCCGCTCGCCGCCATCAACCTGGCCGCGACCAGGGCCGCCACCGGAAACCTCGACCATCGCGTCGCTCTCGGCGGTCCCCGCGACGAGGTCCGCGACCTCGCCGACACCTTCGATCGGATGCTCGGCTCACTCGGCCGCTCGTTCGCGATCCACCGCCGGTTCGCGGCGAACGCCTCGCACGAACTGCGGACCCCGCTGGCGACGACGCAGACGATGATCGACGTCGCGCTGGACGACCCGGACATCGACCTGGCCGAGTTCCGCGCACTCGCCGGGCGGGTGCGGGAGATGAACAAGTCGAACATCGAGACGGTCGGCGCGCTGCTCGCGCTCGCCGACGCCGACCGCGGCGCGCGCCTGCGCGAACAGGTGGACCTGGCGGAGATCGCCCGCACCGTGTGCGGTGAGCACGCCGCCGAGGCCCGCTCCGCTGGTGTACGCCTGGACGAGACGGAAGGGGAAGCGCTCGTACTCGGCGATCCGGTGCTGATCCGGCAGGCGCTGTCGAACCTCGTGCGCAACGCCGTCCGGCACAACCACGCCGACGGCCGCGCCCTGGTGCTGCTCTCGGAGGTGCACGGGTTCGCGCGGGTGACCGTCGTGAACACGGGACCGAAAGTGCCGCCCGAATCCCTCGGCTCACTCGTCGAACCCTTCGTGCGCGGCAGCGGCCGGGTCCGGAAACCCGGTTCCGGGCACGGTCTCGGGCTGGCCATCGTCGCGGCCGTCGCCACCGCGCACGAGGCCGAACTCCGGCTGTGCGCCAACGAGGACGGCGGGCTCACCGTCCACTTGGAACTCCCGCACGCGAGCAGGGAAACCTGAACCTTTCCGCAACATCGCTGTCCCTAACGTTCTCCTCGGATTCGTCCACAGACGACAGGAGTACGGATTGTGGTTGCGGTAAGGGGAATTCGGCGCGGTGCCCGAGTGGCGGCCGCGTCCGGGATGACGGTGGCGCTCGCGCTGGGGCTCGCCCTGGTGGCGAACGCGGACGGGAACGAGAACGGGAACGGGCTCGCGCAGTTCCACGAGCAGACGCTCGACTGGCGGCAGTGCCCGGAACCGGGGCCGCCGCCTCCGTCCGAGCAGCCGGACGACGGCATCATCGTCGATCCCTGGCAGGGACAGTGGAAGTACATGGAGTGCACCACGGTGCTGGTGCCGGTGAACTACCAGAAGCCCGAGGACGGCAGGTTGCGGATCGAGGTCAGCCGGATCAAGGCGACCGAACCCGGCCGCAGGCAGGGGGTTCTGCTGTTCAACCCCGGCGGACCGGGCGGCGGCGGGCTTTCCATGCCGTTGCAGACCCGGGAGTCGGAGCTGGCCGGCTCCTTCGACCTGATCGGCTTCGACCCGCGCGGCGTCGGCCGTTCCTCGGCACTGCAGTGCGAACGGGAGGACGATCCCCGGCCGAAGACCAGCCGGCCCGGCGACGAGCAGTTCGCCGCCTACACCGAATACGCCCAAGCCCGCGAGGCCGCCTGCGAACGCGCGGGCGGCGGGATCCGGCCGTTCGTCAACACGGCCAACACCGCGCGGGACATGGACGTCATCCGGGCCGCGCTGAGCGAGGAGAAGATCAACTACGTCGGCTACTCCTACGGCACCTATCTGGGCGCGGTCTACGGGAGCCTGTTCCCCGAGCGCCTGAACCGAAGCGTGCTCGACTCCGCGATCCACCCCGACTGGCTGTGGCGGGAGCAAGCCCTGCGGCAGTCGGCCGGGGTCCGGTTCAACGTCGAGGAGTGGGCCGCGTGGGTCGGCGAACGCGACGGCACCTACCACCTCGGCGTGTCGAAGGACGAGGTGCTGGCCACCACCGAGGCGCTGGCCGCCGAGCTGGCCGACAGGTCGGTGCCGATGAACCGGGAACGGCCGGACGACTGGTACTACATGTGGCCGGACGAGTTCGATCGGACCACTGTGGACACTTTCCTCGCGCAGGCGACCCAGCAGCGACCGGGCTGGGACGTCACCGCCGAGGTGATCGCGGAGGTCCGCCGGGCGGCCGAGGAAGGCACGGCCGTCTCCAAGGACACCACCGCCGCGGTCGGCAGAATGCTGTCCGGACAGGGAATTCCGAAGGTCGACCCGGGGGTGTACGACACGGTCACCTGTGAGGCCGACTGGCCGAGTGACCTGGAGACGTACTACGAGGACATGCGGCACCACCGCGAGAAGTACCCGTACCTCGACGGCAACGGCAGCGGCGTGATCGGTGCCGCGCCGACCAACTGCACGTTCCGCGCCTTCACCCCGCCCGAGCCGCTGGTTCCGCTGAAGCGGGACGGCTACCCCGCGGGGGTCGTCATCCAGGGCGACGGCGACCCCGCGACGCAGTACGAGGGCGGGCCCGCGATGGCCGCGAAACTGGGCCACCAGTTGATCTCCGTCCGGGACAGCGGCGCGCACGGGCACTTCGGCACCAACGCGTGTGTGACCGAGCGGGTCAGTGACTACCTGATCAACGGAGTGCTGCCACCGTCCCAGTCGGAGTGCGCCGCCGAACCGCGCCCGCCGGTCCCGCCGGACGCCGCGTCCACGGCGGAGCACCGGGCCACGCCGGGCAGCAAGGACGACCGCCTGCGGGGCGTTCTCGAACACCGGTCGATCTGGCAGGAAAAGGCCTAGCGGGAACGTGAAACGCGGCGAGGGGCGCCCCGGAGAACCCGGGACGCCCCTCGCCGCGAACGTATGCCAGTGCCGCCTCAGGCGACCGCCACCGCGACGGCGTGCAGACCGGGACCGTCGGCGTGGACGGAGGCCTGGCCGTTGCCGGAACGGTGCAGGGCACGCACCGTCCACTCGCCGGGCGCGGCGTAGAAGCGGAAGTCGCCCTCCGCCGATGCCTGCACCTCGCCCGCGAAGTCACCGTCGGCGTTGAGCAGCCGGACGTACGCGCCACCCACCGGGCCCGTGTCGCCGGTGACCTTGCCCGCCACGACGACCTGGTCGCCGGTGTCGGTGTGCTCGCCGATCGCCGTCTGCGCCGGAGCGCCGCAGCCGTCAGTCATCACTTGCCTCCCGTTCCGGTTTCGACGGGCACGCCCACCAGGGAGCCGTACTCCGTCCACGAACCGTCGTAGTTCTTGACGTCGGACAGGCCGATCAACTCGCGCAGTGCGAACCAGGTGTGGCTGGACCGCTCGCCGATGCGGCAGTACGCGATGGTCGCCTTCGAGGTGTCCAGGCCGACGCCCTCGTACAGTTCCTTGAGCTCGTCTGCGGTCTTGAACGTGCCGTCCTCGTTCGCCGTCTTCGCCCAGGGAACGTTGGCGGCGCTGGGAATGTGGCCGCCGCGCTGCGCCGACTCCTGCGGCAGGTGCGCCGGGGCGAGCAGCTTGCCGGAGAACTCGTCCGGCGAGCGCACGTCGATCAGGTTCTTCGTGTCGATCGCCTCGACGACCTCGTCGCGGAACGCCCGGATCGACAGGTCCTGGTCCTTCGCCGTATAGCTTGTGGTCGCCCGCCGCGGCACCTCGGTCACCAGCTCGCGACCGTCGAGTTCCCACTTCTTGCGGCCACCGTCGAGCAGCTTGACCTTGTCGTGGCCGTACAGCTTGAAGTACCAGTAGGCGTACGCGGCGAACCAGTTGTTGTTGCCGCCGTAGAGGATCACCTGGTCGTCGCCTGCGATTCCCTTCTCCGACAGCAACTTCTCGAACCCGGCCTTGTCCACGAAGTCGCGGCGGACCTGGTCCTGGAGTTCGGTCTTCCAGTCGATCCGCACGGCGCCGCGGATGTGGCCGCCCTCGTACGCGGTGGTGTCCTCGTCGACCTCGGCGAAGACGACGCCGTCGGTGTCCAGATTCTCCTCGGCCCACTGGGTGGTGACCAGGACGTCTTCACGGCTCATGGAGCGGCACTCGCTTTCTTGTGTTCGGGAACGGGTTCTCGGATGCGTGGATGTCTTGCTGCGTGCTCAGGCCTGACGGCTGGGGGCGAACCTGCGCATCAGCAGGTAGACCTCGCAGCCCAGGCAGAAGTTGAACGCGGCGTTGAGGAATGCGGCGAACAACGCGAAGGCGGTGGCGACGATGCCGAGACCGGCGATCCCGGTGGCGTAGCCGATCGTGCCGACGAGGGCGAACACGAAGCCGACCGTCTGGGCGAACCGCAGCGGCGCCGCGTCCTCCCGCTCGCTGGTCGGTCCCAGCCTCGGTGCGACCAGTCGCCGGTACAGCACCGAGTACGGGGCGGGCCGCAGGCCGACGAACGCGCCGATGGCGAAGACCACCGTCTGCGCCGCGAGCAACGGCCACCAGCCCGTGGCGAGCACGACGGCCAGTACGACCGTCGTCACGATGGCCGCGAAGCGCGGGCCCCTGGGGTCCACCGGCGGTTCCGCGGACATGTCACCTCCTGGTGCCGGACGTGGTCGAGCGAGGACGGGAGCCGCCGGTTTTCCGGCGGCGGGCACGTTCGCTAGAACCGACAGAGGCTGCTGCGCACGCGGCACAGGTCCACTGCGCGGCGTTGCGTCAACAGGGTGACAAGTGCGTTCACAGCGTCGAGGATACCCAGGATTCCCTCAGGGTGGGACCGTCGTTCACCCTGTGGGACGAGTTCCGGATCGCGGACGCCGGTCACGGCAGGTACGCCTTCAGCGCGTCGAGCAGCCCGGACGAGCGGGGCACCCCGCCCACCCGCAGCAGCTCCCGGCCGTCCGGGGCGAGCGCGATCGTCGTGGGGGTGCGCAGCACGCCGAGCTGCCGGGCGACCTCCGGCCGGTCGGTGACGTCGAGGTCCACGTGCCGGAGACCGTCGGTGCGTTCCGCCAGCGAGGACAGCAGCGCACGGGTCTGCCTGCACGGGGCACAGAACGTGGTGGAGATCTGCACCAGCGTCACCGGCGCCGCCGGATCGAGGGCCTCGGCGACGGGCTCGGGCAAGGTCGCGCCGGCGGCCGACGGCAGGACAGTGCCCGCGGGGGCCGGCCGGACACGCCCGTTGCGCGCGGTCAGCAGGCCGCCGGCGGCGAGGCCCAGCACGAGCGTGCCGAGCAGCACCCACATCCCGGTCATCCGCGCCTCCGGCTCCACGCGGGCTCAGCCTCCGGCAACACCCGCGAACGTCACGTCCTTGGCCTCGCCCTTGATGATGATCGCGTTCTTCTCGACCAGCACCGCCGTGGGCGTCACCTTGAACGGCAGATTGCCGGTGTCGATCTTCGCCTCGAAGTTCGGCAGCAGCGCCTGCTGTACCTCAGGGGGAACGACGGTGGTCTGCCTGTCATTCCCGAACTGCAGGCGCTCCGGCGTGATGCGCACGGTGTTGCCGTCCAGCTCGATCATGGCGAAGGCGAAGATCTCCAGGTTCTCGCCCGCGACCTGCAGCCGCCCGGACATCCGGATCCCGGCCGAGGAGTCCTCGTCGGCGACCTGCCCGGTGGTCTCGCCCGCCTCGCCGCCACTGCCCGCGCCGTCGGTGTCCGACTCGGCCGCCTCGCCGTCGCGGACGTACTCCTCGCTGGACGGCTCGATCTTCAGATCGGCGATCTTGGTAAGCGGTTCCACCCGCGCGATGTCGCTGTCCTTGATCTTCACCTGCCCCTCCAGCCTGCCGATCCGGATGTTGTCGGTGTTGCCGCCGGTCAGGTCCGACAGCGGGGCTCTGACCTCGCGCAGCTCCGCGCTCAGTTCGACGTCGCGGAGGGTGTCCTTCACCGGGACCCCGCCCGCGCGGACGGAGAGGTGGCCGTAGTCGCCGGAGATCGCCTGGGTGGCGAACGGGAAGCCGTGGATCGTCACCGAGGGGTCGTCGGTGAGCTGGAACTGCTCCCGCGCCTTCTGCGAGACCGTGTGCTCGGCGAAGGCCGCGGCGCCGAAGTCGGCACCGATCAGCAGGACCAGCAGCACCGCGAGGACGATGAAGATCTTCCTCGTGCGGCGGCCACGCGGCCGGGGCGCGGTCTGCGCGTACTGGGCACCGGGGCTGCTCACCATTGCTTCCGTTCTTTTGCCTGTGTGTGTCGGACCGAGTCTGCACACGACCCCGTGAAGCCGGCGAACGGGTGTGATGCCAACTGCATGAATGGGGTGTGACGTGGTTGTAGCCGGTATTCTCACTCAGCACCGGACGCGAGCCGTATTCGAGGCGAGCTAACCAGAGGCGGTGGGCGATGAGCCTGGATTTGCTGGTTTTGACAGCCGAACCCGAAGCTGGGGCGGTGCTGCCGGCCCTCGACCTGCTGCCACACGCCGTTCGGGTGCGCCCGCCCGAGGTCACCGCCCTGCTCGACGCCGGGCACCGGGACGTGATCCTGCTGGACGCCCGCACTGACCTTGCCTCCGCGAAGAGCCTCTGCCGGCTGCTCAAGGGCACCGGCGAGGAGGACACCACGACCCCGGTCATCGCCGTGGTCGGCGAGGGCGGCCTGGTGGCCGTCAGCGCCGAGTGGCGTGCCGACGACATTCTCCTGCCGACGGCGGGGCCCGCCGAGGTGGACGCCCGCCTGCGGCTGGCCACCACCCGCGAGGGTGTCTCCGGGCAGACCGAGGCGGAGCTGCGCGTCGGCGATCTGATGATCGACGAGGCCACCTACACGGCCCGGCTGCGCAAGCGCACGCTGGAGCTGACCTACAAGGAGTTCGAGCTGCTGAAGTACCTCGCCCAGCACGCGGGCCGGGTGTTCACCCGCGCGCAGCTTCTGCAGGAGGTGTGGGGTTACGACTTCTTCGGCGGTACCCGCACGGTGGACGTGCACGTCCGGCGACTGCGCGCGAAGCTGGGCCCCGAGCACGAGCAGATGATCGGCACCGTGCGCAACGTCGGCTACAAGTTCGAGCGTCCGGTGAAGTCAGCGCCGAAGCCGTTCGTGCGGTCCACGCCCGAGCATTCGCTGCAGGACGCGCGCTCCACCCGCTGACGCCTGCCCGTTCGCGTCTTCCCGGCGGTTTTCAATAGGTTGGAACCATGCTGAACACGGTGTGGGTGGACCGACTGGACGCGGCCGTCACCGAGGAGGTGCTGTCGCTGCTGCGCGCGGCGATGGCGGTGGACGGACGCCCCGAGATCGCCGACGCCGCCGAGGTGCTGCCCGGTGAGTTCGCCGGTGGTGCGCACCTGCTCGCCACGGAGTCCGGGGAACTCGTCGGCTACGCCCATCTGGACACCACCGGAGACGCCCACGGCAGGCAGGTCGCCGAGCTGATCGTCCGGCCGGAACGCCGCCGCGAAGGCCACGGTGCCGCGATGGTCGCCGCCCTCGTCGAACGCGCCGGAGCGTCGGCCTTAACGTCGCCCGGAACGACAGAGGCCACCGGCACGCTGCGCGTCTGGGCACACGGGGACCACCCCGGCGCCGCCGCCCTCGCCGCGCGGACGGGCTTCGTCCGGGACCGCGAGCTGCTCGTCATGCACGTGCCCGTGCCGGGCGCCGACTGGCCGGAACCGGTACCGCCGGCCGGAGTGACGCTGCGGACCTTCGTGCCGGGGCAGGACGAGCGGGCCGTCATCGCGGTGAACGCCAGGGCCTTCTCCTGGCATCCGGAACAGGGCGCGCTGACCGTCGAGGACCTGGTGGCCGAGCAGGCCGAGGCGTGGTTCGACGCGGACGGGTTCTTCCTCGCCGAGAACGCGGCGGGCGAGGTCGTCGGCTTCCACTGGACGAAGGTGCACCCGCCGAACCCGAAGCGCTTCGGCGGCGAACGTACCGGCGAGGTCTACGTGGTGGGCGTTGATCCGGGCGCGCAGGGCGGCGGTCTCGGCCGCGCGCTGACGCTCGCGGGCCTGCGGCACCTGCGCGAACGCGGCCTGCCACAGGTGATCCTCTACGTCGAGGGGGACAACGCGCCCGCGGTCGCCGTCTACGAGCGCCTCGGCTTCGCCCGCCACGAGGTGGACGTCCAGTACGGCCGCTGACCCCCGTCCCGCCCGCCCGTGAAAAACGCAATATGTCGACGTATTGCGCTCCGCCGTACCGCAATTCGTCGACATATTGCGATCCATCGTGCACAAGGCATCGCAATACGTCGACATATTGCGGAGTTGCGGCGGGTGGCGTTTCGGGGTGGGGATTCGTCCGGACGGCGTAGTGGTTGACCGGCGAACTTAACCAACGGCCAGCGCCGGGTCACGCACGGCGAACGCCCAGGTCACGCCCCGGACACGACGGAACCTCGGCGGCGTAGCGCTGCTCACACTCGCCACCTTGTTCATTTCCCGTTCACCTCTTCAGGGGTGGCCGTCCACCGGCGGTGCTTACTGTCCGCAGGCGACGCGGCAAACAGCCGTGTGGATGCGGATCAATCCGGCGTGGCCTGGAGGACTTGAAGTGAAGATCATGCGGCACGTGGGCGCTGTAGGGATCGCGGCGAGCGCCGCCGTTGTGCTCGCGGCCTGTGGCACCGATCCCCAAGCGGCGAACACCGCGAGCGAGCAGTCCGGCGCGGCCCCGGCCCCGTCCGGCACCGCGCAGGTGGACTGCGGCGGCAAGAGCCCCCTCTCGGCCGAGGGTTCGTCCGCGCAGAAGACCGCGATGGACATCTTCGTCCGCGAGTACAGCCGGAAGTGCTCCGGCCAGCAGCTCAACTACAACGCCAGCGGCTCCGGCGCGGGCGTCAAGCAGTTCAACAACGGCCAGGTGGACTTCGCCGGGTCGGACTCCCCGCTCTCCGCCGACAAGGGCGAGGTGGACGCCGCCAAGCAGCGCTGCGCCGGCTCCGAGGCGTGGAACATCCCGCTGGTCGTCGGCCCGGTCGCGCTGGCCTACAACGTCTCCGGCGTCGACAACCTGACGCTCAACGCCGAGGTCACCGCCAAGATCTTCAACGGTGGCATCAAGAACTGGAACGACCCGGCGATCAAGGCCGTGCCGGGCAACGAGAGCCTGACCCTGCCGGACAAGCCGATCCAGGTGGTGTTCCGCTCGGACGAGTCCGGCACCACGGACAACTTCCAGAAGTACCTGTCCGCCGCCGCCAAGGGCGCGTGGACGCAGGGCGACGGCAAGGCCTTCAACGGTGGCGTCGGCAACGGCGCGGACAAGTCGAACGGCGTCGTCGAGACCACCAAGGGCGCGGACGGCGCGATCACCTACGTGGAGTCCTCGTTCGCCAAGGAGGGCGTGAAGACCGCCAAGCTGGACAGCGGTTCCGGTGGGGTCGAGCTGACCCCGGAGAACGTCGCGAAGTCGCTGGACGCCGCGAAGTTCAAGAACGAGGGCACCAACGACCTGGCCCTCGACCTGGACGCGATCTACGCCAGCAACACCCCGGGTGCCTACCCGCTGCTGCTCGCGACCTACGAGATCGCCTGCTCGAAGTACGCCGACCCGGAGGTCGCCAAGGCCGTCAAGGCGTTCCTGACGGTGGCCGCGACCGACGGCCAGCAGCCGCTGACGGAGAAGGGTTTCGTGCCGATCCCGCAGAGCCTGCAGGCGAAGGTGCTGACCGCGGCCCAGGCGATCGCCTGATCCACTTGCGCGTCGGCTGATACGCAAGTAGAGACTGGCTATCCAGGAAAGAGTCGATGACCGAGCAACGCTCGCAGCGGACGCTCACCGGAGCCCCCGGTGAGCGTCCGTCGTCGCGTGAATCCCTAGCGGAGGGCCCGATTTCCGAGCAGACAGCGGCCCCGGTACCGGCGGGCGGGGACCCGAAGAACACGGCCGGCGGCAACGGCAAGTCCAACGCGGTCCGCCCCGGCGACCGCATCTTCAAGAACCTGACGACCGGTGCCGGCGTCTTCGTCGTGGCGCTGATCGGGTTGATCGGCGTTTTCCTGGTCATTCAGGCGATCCCGGCGCTGAAAGCCAACCAGGTCAGCTTCCTGTTCTCCCGGGAGTGGTCCACAGGCGACAGTGGGAACCTGCGGTTCGGCATCCTCGACCTGCTGCTGGTCACCGTCACCACCTCGCTGGTGGCGCTGGTGATCGCCATGCCGGTGTCACTGGGTATCGCACTGTTCCTCACCCAGTACGCGCCGCGCAGGCTGTCCAGGGCGTTCGCCTACGTCATCGACCTGCTGGCCGCCGTGCCCTCGATCATCTTCGGCCTGTGGGGCCTGCTGGTCCTCGCGCCGACGATCGAACCGTTCTCGGCGTGGCTGAACGAGACGTTCTCCTGGATCCCGATCTTCGCGGTCGGCAACATCGCGCCGAACATCCGCGGCTCGATCTTCACGGCGGGCGTGGTGCTCGCGGTGATGCTGCTGCCGATCATCACCTCGCTGACCCGCGAGGTCTTCGAACGCACGCCGACCCCGCAGATCGAAGGGGCGCTGGCGCTCGGTGCCACCCGCTGGGAGGTCATCCGGACCACGGTCCTGCCGTTCGGCAAGGCGGGTTACATCGGTGCCTCCATGCTCGGCCTCGGCCGCGCGCTCGGCGAGACCATCGCGCTGACGGTGATCCTGCTGATTCCGAGCACCGGCTTCGACTGGAGCATCTTCGACGGTGGCGCCACCTTCGCCTCGAAGATCGCCGCGGACGCGAGTGAGTTCAACGATCCGACCTCGGCCGGTGCCTACATCGCGGCCGGGCTGGTGTTGTTCGTGCTGACGTTCGTCGTCAACTTTTTCGCCCGCGCCATCATCGGCGACAAGAAGGGGGACCGGTGAGCACCGCACTGTCCGATACCGACAGGCCCGCGAGCGCCCCCGCGTTCCAGCAGGTCAGCGGTCTCCGCAAGAGCAAGAACGGCCTCGCGACGGTACTGGTGTGGCTGGCCTTCGCGGTTGCCGTCGTGCCGCTCGTATGGGTGCTCTACACGGTGGTGGTCAAGGGCATCACCAGGGTCATCTACTCGAACTGGTGGACCGAGGACCTCTCCCAGGTACTTTCCGACGAGGTCGGCGGTGGTGTCCTGCACGCCATCATCGGCACCCTGTTGCAGGGGCTCGTCTGTGCGATCGTCGCCGTCCCGCTTGGCCTGCTGGTGGCGATCTACCTCGTCGAGTACGGCCGCGGCGGCAAGCTCGCCAAGCTCACCACGTTCATGGTGGACATCCTCTCCGGTGTCCCCTCGATCGTGGCGGCGCTGTTCATCTACGCCCTGTGCATCACCACGCTGGACATGCCGCGCAACGGCATCGCCGTCTCGCTCGCCTTGGTGCTGCTGATGATCCCGGTGGTCGTGCGGTCCTCGGAGGAGATGCTGCGCATCGTCCCGGACGATCTGCGCGAGGCCTCGTACGCCCTTGGCGTGCCGAAGTGGAAGACGATCGCGAAGGTCGTCCTGCCGACGGCGCTGTCCGGCATCATCTCCGGGATCATGGTGGCGCTGGCCCGGGTGATGGGCGAGACCGCGCCGCTGCTGGTGCTGGTCGGCTACTCCGCCTTCACGAACTTCAACATGTTCGACGGCGAGATGGGCGCCCTGCCGCTGCTGATGAACACCGAGCGGGTCACCAACACCATGGCCGACGGCAGCGTCGGCGCCGACCGGATCTGGGGTGCCGCACTGACCCTGGTGGTCATCATCGCCCTGATCAACCTCGCGGCCACGGTCATCTCGCGCCTGGTCGCACCGAAGAAGAAGTGAGCGGATTCCACGATGGCCAAACGAATCGACGCGAAAGACGTGGACATCTTCTACGGCAAGTTCCACGCCGTGGACAAGGTCACGTTCTCGGTGCCGCCGCGTAGTGTCACGGCGTTCATCGGACCCTCGGGCTGCGGGAAGTCCACCGTGCTGCGGACGCTGAACCGGATGCACGAGGTGATCCCCGGGGCCAGGGTCGAGGGCAACGTGATGCTGGACGGCGAGAACATCTACGCGTCCAATGTGGACCCCGTGCAGGTGCGCCGGACGATCGGCATGGTCTTCCAGCGCCCCAACCCTTTCCCGACGATGTCCATTCGGGACAACGTCGTGGCTGGTCTGAAGCTGGCCGGTACGAAGAACAAGAAGCAGCTCGACGAGATCGCCGAGCGGGCGCTGCGCGGGGCGAACCTGTGGACCGAGGTCAAGGACCGGCTGGCGAAGCCGGGCGGCGGTCTCTCCGGCGGGCAGCAGCAACGGCTGTGCATCGCGCGGGCCATCGCCGTGCAGCCGGACGTCCTGCTGATGGACGAGCCGTGCTCGGCGCTCGACCCGATCTCCACGCTGGCGATCGAGGACCTGATCGCGGAGCTGAAGAAGGACTACACGATCGTCATCGTCACGCACAACATGCAGCAGGCGGCCCGGGTGTCCGACCAGACGGCCTTCTTCAACCTGCACGGCGTCGGCCAGCCGGGGCGGCTGGTCGAGCTGAACGACACGGAGAAGATCTTCTCCAACCCGGACGAGAAGTCCACCGAGGACTACATCTCCGGCCGCTTCGGCTGATCCGATGGTGTGATCCAGGTCACGCGAATGTGAGGGTGCTCGGTCGCCAATTACAGTCGTGAGGCCAATGACAGAACGCGCCGGCGGACCGGCCGACCCCGCGAGCGAGGATCGGCCGGAACTCGGCGGCCCTGACGTGGTCGGCAGTTTCGGCCCGCTGTACGACCGCTACGCCCGGGAACTGCACCGGTACCTGCGCAGACGGGTCGGCCAGGTGGCGGACGACCTCGTCGCCGAGACGTTCGTCGTCGCCATGCAGCACCGGCAGGACTACTCGCCCGATCGCGGGACCGCCCGGTCCTGGCTGTACGGCATCGCCACCAACCTGCTGCGCGGCCACGTCCGCGAGGAGGCCCGCACCCTGCGCACGGCCGCCAAGATGGTCGGCGAGGCGCAGCAGAACGCGGATCCACCTGATACGCGCGTCCCGGACCAGGTCGACGCGCGGGATCAGGTCACCCGTCTCACCGCGGCCCTGGCGGAGATCGACCCGGGCAACCGGGACGCGCTGCTGCTCACGACCTGGGCCGGAATGGATGCGAGCGAAGTGGCCGAGGCGCTGTCGATCCCCGTCGCCACGGTCCGCACCCGGCTGCACCGCGGCCGCAGGCAGTTGCGCGCCGAACTGGCCGCGAACCGGCGTCCGCGCCGGACAGGGGAAGGGAGTCTCGGTGATGAGTGATCGCGACGAGCAGGCGCCCGCGTCCGAACCGCGGGACGACGCCGAACTGGACCGGATGCTGGGGCGCGTCCGTGCGGACGTACCTGCCGACGAGGACGCGCTGGACCGTGGCCGCGCCACTGTGCTGGCGGCCGCCGCGGAGTTGGAACGGGCGGACGGCACGGTCGTCGCCGGGCCCGGCACGCTGATCCGCGTGGTACCGGCCGACCCCGAGGCCGAGCCGGAAACGGCCGGGCGACCGCGCCGGAGGCGGGCCGCGAGCCTGGCAGCCGTGGCCGCGGCGGTGGTCGTGGCGGTGGCGCTGGCCGTCGCGCAGTTGCCGTCCACCGAGGAGCCCGGCATCGACACGGCCGCGGCCGAGGTGCTGGAACGGGTCGCCGAGACGACCTCGCGAACCGGGGATGTGCCGATCGAGCCGGGGCAGTACCGCTACACCGAGATGCTCACCTGGCGTCCGGGCACCGGCAGAACCCAGAACGGCCAGGACGTCGAGTACCGGTCGGAAGTGCTCACGCGGACGTGGGTACCGTCGGACGAGCGGCAGGAATGGTTGCAGCGCGACAACTTCACCGGAAAACGCGAGATCGTCTCCGGTGGCGAGGAAGCCCTGGAGATCGCTCTCGCGACTGAGCGGGAGATGGACGGCAGGGAGGTACGCGGCCGGTGCGGTGACTATCCGGACGGACGAACCACGCAGCCCTGCGAACGGTACGGTCAGGTCGACTGGTCCAATCCGACGCTGGCCTGGATGTCGAGCTTGCCAACGGAACCGGCGGAACTGGCCGAGCGGCTGCGCGAGGACAGCCTGTCCTCGTTTGCCGACCGCGACTACCAGCGACTGACGGATGCCACCTTGTTGCTGCGCACCGGCAGGCTGCCCGCCGCGCAGCGGGCGGCCCTCTACCGAGTGCTGGCTTCCGTACCCGGCCTGCAGACGGCGGAACCGCAGACGGCGCCGAACGGACGTGCGGGGATCGTGCTGAGCGTACCGGCCCCCGGGGCGAAGCGATGCGAGATCATCATCGATCCGGAGACGGGCGAGTATGTCGGCGACCGGGTTGTAGACCTGGCGGGGGGCGAGGCCGGAACACCCGGTGGCGCGGTGGCATTCCATGCCGTGCGATTCGGCGTGGCCGACCGGATCGGTGTCGAGCCGGGGGGTTGAGGGGGACGTGCGGAGGGGCGCACGCTCGGTCCGAGTGCGCGCCTCTCCGCCGCTTCACTACTGTCGGGCCGATGTGCGCACACCGTATCGATCGGCCCGCCGACCTCGACCTGGTCCGTGATTCCTACGACCGGGTGGCCGACAACTACGCCCACATGGTGACGACCACCGGAGCCGGCGACATTCGCAGCCATCCGTGGCTCAAGGCTTCGGTCGATGCTTTCGCCGACTCCGTCAAGGATTCGGGGCCCATCCTCGACGTCGGCTGCGGGCCCGGAACCGTGACGGCCTATCTCGCCGAACGCGGGTTGGACGTGACCGGCGTCGATCTCTCGTCCCGCATGATCGAGAACGCGCGCCGCCTGTATCCGCGATGCCGCTTCAGCGTCGGCTCCGCCACCGAACTCGATCTGGAGGACGCATCCCTTGCTGGCGTGCTCGGGTGGTGGTCACTGTTCAACCTCCCGCGCGAGGTCCTTCCGCAGGTGCTCGCCTCGTTCGCGCGGGCACTGAAGCCCGGCGGATTCTTCCTCACCGCAACGCACGTCGGTGACGAGGACGTGACGCGCACCGAAGCGTACGGGGGAGTTCCCGTTCGCTGGACGACACACAAGTGGCTACCGGAACAGTTCCTCACCGTGATCGAGCAGGCCGGACTGCGCCCGGTCGCCGAACTTCGCCTCCTGGACGAGCGAAGCGGGACGGGCCTGGTGGTCATGGCCGAGCGGCCCGCCTGACAAGCACGTGCCCTCCGGCAAAGGGGGACGGGCCTACACCTCGTCCGAGGTTCCGTAGCCGGGCATCTTGCCGGTGACCACGAAGACCATCCGCCGCGCCACCGAGACGGCGTGGTCGGCGAAACGTTCGTAGAACCTGCCGAGGAGGGTGACGTCCACCGCCGCCGCGACGCCGTACGGCCACTCGCGGTCCATCAGCACGGTGAACAGGTGCTTGTGGATGTCGTCCACCTCGTCGTCGTCCGCCTCCAGGGCGAGCGCGGCGTCGACATCCTTGCTCTTGATGACCTCTTCGGCCTGACGGGCCAGCCGGACGGCGATCGTGCCCATCCTGGCGAAGTACTCGCGGACCTGGTCCGGCAGAACCGGGTCCGGGTGCCTGCGGCGCGCGGCTTTCGCCACGTGCAGCGCGAGGTCGCCCATCCGCTCCAGGCTCTCCGCCGCGTGGATGGCCGCGAGCACGGCGCGCAGATCGGTCGCCACGGGCGCCTGCAGGGCCAGCAGTGCGTACGCCTGCTCCTCGCACGCGGAGCGTGCGTCGTCCACCTTCACGTCGTCGGTGATCACCTGTTCGGCCAGCGCCAGATCGGTGTTGAGCAGTGATTCGGTCGCCAGTTCCATGGCCGTTGCGACCTGCCCGGACATCTCGGCCAGTTTGACGGCAAGTTGTTCGAGTTCGACGTGGTAAGCCTCGCGCATGAATTACACCTTAGGGGCCGGGGCACAAAAACGACGCATCGAGAAGTGAACTGGAGGTGAATCAGGGTTGAAGAGTCCGGCGTCAGGGGCGGCTGGCGGGCTTCGCCTGCTCGAGTGCGTCCGGCGGCGCCTCGGGAGGTGCGTCGCTGGGTAGCGGGCCGTTCTCGATGAGTGCCCGGAACAGTTGCTCGGCGGGCTCCTGCATCAGCACCTCGTTGCCCCGGCTGTTCGCCTCGCCGACCGTCGGCACCGTCTCGAAGCGGACCTTCGTCGAGTCCAGTCCCTGCATCGAGCGGGCCAGGGTGAGGAGCTGGTCGATGCCGAGGTTGTCACCGAATGTGGCCGAGGCGAACGCGTTCACCAACCCGCTCAGCTTGCCGGGATCGAGGATCACGTCCTTGGACATCGTCTTCTGCAGCAGCGAGCCGATCACTTCCTGCTGCCGCTTGATGCGCCCGTAGTCGGAGGTGACATCGCCTTTGACGTGCCTGGCCCGCACGTAGTTCAGCGCCTGGTCGCCGGAGATGGTGACATCGCCCGCGTCCGGGATGATGGGCCCGAGAATGTCGTCGATAACCGGCTCGTCGACGGTCAGCGGAACGCCTTCGACCACGTCGATCATTTCCTTGAATCCGTGGAAATCAACGCCGACAAAATGGTTGATCTTGATTCCGGTGAGCTGCTGCGCGAGTTTCGTCGTGCATTGCGGGCCGCCGATTGCGTAGGCCTCGTTGAGTTTCGCTTTTTCCTTTGGCGGAACGATTTCGCCGGTGTATTCGCCACTGGCGGAATCCCACCGTTCGCATTCCGGCCTGGTCACTTCGAGGTCGCGCGGGAAACCGACGACGACGGCACGGTTCCGGTCGGCGGGAACGTGGGCGATCATCAGCGAGTCGGAGCGCGCGCCGGGCACGCCGTCGGCGCTGCCGACGCCCTCCTCCGCCTCGGCGCCCTCGCGCGTGTCCGAGCCGGCGATGAGGAAGTTCTCGTCGCCGTTCTGCCCGGCGGCGTCGCGGATGTCGGCGGAGTTCTCGTCGAGCGCGGCGATCTCGTTGAACTTGCCGTTGAACCAGGTCTTCATGCCCCAGGCGGTGCCGGTGAGCAGGAAGACGAGCACCGCCGCGGCCGCGGCCGCGATCTGGCTGGTCCGTACCGAACGGTGGTTCTTCCGGACCTTCTTCTCCTGCAACCTGGTCTTCGGCGCCGTGGTGGCGTCGGTGGCACCGGCGGACGCCTCCGCCGTCTCGCTCTCGGCGACCGCGGTAGCCGGTTCGGTCTCCCCCGCCTCACGCTTGAACGGCGTCGGCCTGCTCGCCGGTCCGCGGGCGGGACGGGAGACGGTGGTGGACGCCGCTGCCACCGGAGCCGCTGCCGGCCGGGTGGTTTCGGCGGCCACAGCCGCTGCCGCTCCGGCGGCGGCCGCCGCGGCATGTCCGGATGGCCTGCCCGCCACCGGGCCGTCCACCGGACGGCGTCTGCGGGTGCGTTCGGGATCGGCTCCGGCCGGGGCGGACCGCTCTGGCCTGCGTCGTTCCGGCCCGCCGCGCTCGGCAGGCCCGGACTCGGGTGGGCCCGCCGGACGGCCGGGACGGCCGCGCTCGGGCGAGCCGGGAGGGGGAGCCTGCCGGGGCGGTGGCCTGCGCCGCCGGTCGGCGGTCAGGTCGGCCTGCGCGGGCGTGTACCGCGTCGAGGGGTCGGGGCTCGCGCCGTTGCCGGGCGTGGCATTGCCGGGCGCACCGTTGGCCGCTGCTCCGCGCGGGGGCGGGGCGGGGCGGTCGTCACGTACGGGCGGGACGGCCGCGCGGGGGCGTCTGCGTGGCCGCTCCGGTTCGGCAGCGGGCGGTACGACGGCGTCCGGGTTGCCGCCGCCGGGCGGACGGGGCGGCGGCGGGACGCGGCGGGGCGGCGGCGTGCGACGGGGCGCCCGCTGCTGCGACGGTGCCTGCTGTGGCGGTGCCTGCGGGGGTGGCGCCTGCTGTGGGGGCGGTGCTTGCCGTCCGGGGGGCTCGGGTGCGGGCTCCGCGCGCCGGGGCGGCGCCTGCCTGCGCCGTCCGGTGGGCGGCTGCGATTCCGGTTCGGCGCCGGCCACCGGTCGCTCGCCGGTGTGGCGCTGCACCACGTCGGAGACGCTGATCCCGCCGTAGGTGTCCATCGACCGTCTCCGCCGTCGTGGGCGGTCGTCGTCCTCGGAACGTCCGTGCGACGAGGGGCCGTCAGCGCGCGAGCCGGTACCGGGAAGGCCACGTTCGTCTGGCACCCGGTCTCCTTTCGTGCGCGCGGTGGCCCTGTTCAAGACCTGTACGGATTCGGCGTCTCGACACTGACGCGACTACCGCCTCGATGGTTGCCTGAGGGCAAGCAAGCGGTCCGATCAGCTTGATCGTTCCGCGGTCAGCGTTCGTTATCGTACGGACAGCAGAGAGTCGTGACGACACCATCCGGTGACTTTCCTACTGAGAGTTCGGGGCAATTCGGGCATAGCTGCCGTTCAGGTGACGCGACCTGCTGCGGAACGTGTTATATGCCCGTCGATAAACTACGCAGAGTGTTGACAACTCGGTCGGGTGACAATTGTGCGCGCCGGTCAGTTCTGCTGTGCGCAGGGCGCGAATCCGTAGGCGCGGCCGTCCAGCACCGCGATCCTGCGCACGCCGATCTGCTCCCCGACCATCGCCCCGTTCTGCCGGACCGTGGTGGACACCGACACCACGTACACCGCACCGGCCGGTTTTCCGCCGCCCTCCGGTTCCCAGTCGGGATCGGGCCGGACGGTGGACAGTGCCGGGTACACGTCCATCACCAGGCCGCTGAGCCCGCAGGCCTGATCGGCGAAGTCGGGATGCTGGGTCGAGCGAAGGAACTCGTCCTGCGCCTGGGTGCCCTGCCTGCCCGCCTCGTTGAAGGACTCGAAGTAGGCGTCGACATGGTCGGTGTCGCTGGGGACGGGCGCGATCACCGGAGTGGCGGGAGAACACCCCTGCGTCGCGAGCAGCACTGCGGCGACGGTGCCCACCAGGGCGGTCCACGGCCACGGGTTTGCCGGACGCGCCCTAACCACCGGAGTGCATCATGTCGGCGCCCTCAGGCACACACGGATCGTCCGGGTCGTCCAGCCAGCCGTGCGGCAGCGTCACCTTTCCCGGCGAGCCCTGACGTCCGCGCGGGCCGAGCGCGTCGGCCGGGAACGGGGCGTCGTGGTCCAGCCGTCCGATCAGCTCGTCCAGCTCGTCCAGGCCGGAGACCAGCGCGAACGCCCGGCGAAGCTCGGAACCGATCGGGAAGCCCATCAGGTACCACGCCATGTGCTTGCGCAGGTCACGCAACGCCTTCGTAGCCCCGTCGTGCTGGATCAGCAGCTCGGCATGCCTGCGCAGCACCCGGCCGACCTCGCCGAGGTTCGGGCCCTCGGGCACCGGACGGCCGGCGAACGCAGCCTCCAGTTCACCGAACAGCCACGGCCTGCCCAGGCAGCCACGGCCGACGACCACCCCGTCACACCCGGTCTCGGCCATCATCCGCAGCGCGTCGTCGGCGGAGAAGATGTCCCCGTTGCCCAGTACGGGAATGGTGCGCACGGCGTCCTTCAGCGCGGCGATCCGGCTCCAGTCGGCCTGGCCGGAGTAGCGCTGCGCGGCGGTGCGGGCGTGCAGCGACACCGCCACCGCCCCCTCCGCCTCGGCGATCCGGCCGGCGTCGAGGAAGGTGTGGTGGTCGTCGTCGATGCCGACGCGGAACTTGACCGTCACCGGTACACCCGCCGGTTCGGCCGCCTCGACGGAGGCGCGGACGATGTCGCCGAACAGCCGCCGCTTGAACGGCAGCGCGGCCCCACCGCCCTTGCGGGTCACCTTCGCGACCGGGCAGCCGTAGTTCTGGTCGATGTGGTCGGCGAGACCCTCGCCGACGATGATCTTCACGGCTTCCCGCATGGTCGCCGGGTCCACGCCGTAGAGCTGCATCGACCGTGGGTGCTCGCCCTCGTCGAAGGTCATCAGGTGCATGGTCCCGGGATGCCGTTCGACGACGGCGCGGGCGGTGATCATCTCGCAGACGTACATGCCGGCGCCGTACTCGCGGCACAGCCTGCGGAACGCGACGTTGGTGATGCCGGCCATCGGGGCCAGCACCACGGGCGGATCGACCTGGTAGGGGCCGATCTTCAACGCCGGTCGGGCGATCGTCTGCGTCTGTGTCACGTCTCCATTGTCACCGACGCCCGCCACCTCTCGCGCGCCCGGCCGCGCCACCTGGGTCAGTGCCTTGCCGGTCAGTGCCTGCCGGAGGCGAAGGGGGCGCGGATCGAGCCGGTGCCCGTGTCCGGGGCCGCCGCGCCGAGCAGTTCGACGTCTGAGCGGACGGGCCTGCCGGTGCCGACATCGCAGACCACGCAGGTGACGTTGTCCGGCCCTCCTGCCGCGTTCGCCGCTTCGACCAGCCGGAACGCGGTCCTCCGCGGGTCCTCCGCGCCGCCGAGCAGTGGGAGCAGTTCGCTGTCGCCGACGACGTCGGTGAGCCCGTCCGAGCAGATCAGGTATCGGTCGCCGGGCCGGGGTTCGTGCACGGACAGGTCCGGTTCACCGGCCTGGGCGGTCTGCAGCGCCCGCAACAACATGGACCGCCGCGGATGGTCGGCGACCTGCTCGGGGTTCAGCGTGCCCTCGTCGACCAGGCTCTGGATGAGCGTGTGATCCCGGGTGATCGGTACCAGTTCGCCCGCCCGCAGCAGGTACGCCCGGGAGTCGCCGATGTGCGCGACGGCGACGCGCTGGCCGTCGGTGAGCAGGGCGGTGAGCGTGGTGCCCATGCCGCGCAGGTCGGGGTCGCGTTCGGCCAGCCCGACGATGCGCCGTCCGGCCTCGGTGGCCCCTTCCGCGAGCGTGGCGACGGGGTCGAACGGGGCGCCGTCGGCGGCGAGGCGTTCGCCCAGCTCGGCCAGCGCCGAGATCGCGGCGACGCTGGCCACGTCCCCGTGCGGGTGGCCGCCGATGCCGTCCGCGACCGCGAGCAGGCGGGGACTCACGTAGGCGGAGTCCTCGTTGCGGCTGCGGCGCCTGCCGGGATCGGAGGCGGCGGCGTAGTCGAACGCGTATGTCATGACACCAGTGAAGCATTGGTTGATTCAGTTCACAAGCAAAAAGGTCGTGGACCCACGATCACGCGGCGGCTATGGTCGGTCAGGTGAAGCACGACGCCACCGTCAACGCCGGTGACATCGCCCGTCTGGTCGATGTCGGCCGGGCCGCCGTCAGCAACTGGCGGCGGCGGCACGCGGACTTCCCGCGTCCGGTCGGCGGCACCGCGTCGAGTCCGCTGTTCTCCCTGGCCGAGATCGAGGAGTGGTTGCGGCGCAACGGGAAGCCGTTCACCGTCTCGGCGGCCGACCGGCTCTGGCAGCGGCTGCGGGCCACCACGGGAGACCTCGACCTCGGCCCCCGCGTCGTGCAGGCCGGAGTCCAGCTGCTCGGCGGAGATGTGCCCGGACTGCCCGGCGAACGGTATGGCGACGGGATCGCCGACGCCGAAATCCTCGCCCTACTGGCCGAACTGGCCGCCGATCGCGGGCCCGGGCCGGCGTTCGAGTTCCTCTGCGAGCGCTACGCGGAGGTCCACTCCCGGCGCCTCTCGGCCACCCCGCGGGCGGTGGCCGAGCTGATGGCGAAGGTCGTCGGCACGCCCGGCACGGTGCTCGACCCGGCATGCGGGCTCGGCGCCCTGCCGCTGGCCACGTCGGCCCCCCGGGTCCTGTTGCAGGACGCGGACGGCGTGCTCCTCGCCATCGCGGCGCTCCGGCTGCTGCTACGCGGCGCCTCCACCGGTCACGCCTCGGTCGATTCCCTGCGGCACAACGCTTTCCCGGACGAACTCGCCGACGCCGTGCTGTGCGACCCGCCGTTCAACGAGCGCGCCTGGGGTTACGACGAGCTCACCACCGACGCCCGCTGGGAGTACGGCCTGCCACCCCGCGGCGAACCGGAACTGGCCTGGGTCCAGCACTGCCTGTCCGCCGTGCGCCCGGGCGGACCGGTCGCGATCCTGATGCCACCCGCCGTTGCCGGACGCCGGGCGGGCAGGCGTATCCGCGGAAACCTGTTACGCGCAGGGGCGTTGCGTGCCATCGTCACGCTCGCCGACGGCGGATCCGACCTGTGGTTGCTGCGCAGGCCCGTCGCCGGGGAACGGCCATCCTCGGAGATCCTGCTCGACGAGGCCGGGCCCGATCTGTCCACAATGGAACGTCCTTTGCGGGCGCAGCTCGACGGCGAACCCCTGGGGCACACTGTTCGCATCATCGACGTCCTCGACGACGACGTGGACTGCACTCCCGCGCGGCACCGGCCCCGGCACGCCGGACGCGACCTGGCCCGCGAGTTCTCCCTTGCCCGTCAACGCTTCGACGCGATCACGACGCGACCGCCCGCGTTCGTGGTCGCCGAGCCCCGGCAACGCCCCGGCGTGACGATCGCCGAACTCGTCCGTGCCGGATCGCTCACCGTCCGGACCGCTCCTGCCCGGCCGGCCGGGGAATCCGGCGACCTGCCCGTCCTCACCGCGGAGGACCTCGTCCACGGCGGCAGGCCCACCGGCCGCACCGCCGACGTGCCGGACCTGATCCGCCTGGACCCCGGTGAGGTGGTCGCGTCACCGCTCGGACCCGCACGTGTCGTGGGCGAGGGCGGCGCGGTGCTGGGGCCGAACCTGACGGCATACGCCGTGGACCCCGCGGCCATCGACCCGTACTTTCTCGCCGGCTGTCTGCGCGCCGCGGCCCCCGGCGCGCGTACGGCGTCGAGCCGGCTCGACCCACGGCGCATCCGTCTGCCACGGCTTTCGCTGGCACAGCAGCAGCTCCACGGACGGGCGTTCGCGGAACTGCTCGCCTTCGAGGACGGTGCGCGGGAGGCTGCGGCGACGGCGGAAACCCTTGTCCGGCTAGGCTTCGACGGTCTCGTCGACGGACGCCTCGTGCCCGGCGACTGACGCCGTCACCGGGCCTGGAGGACACCGATGCTCATCGCCGATCGTTACGAGCTCGACGAGCTCCCGCTCGGCAAGGGTGGGATGGGTGCCGTGCACCGTGGTCACGACAAGCACCTCGGCCGCCGCGTCGCCGTCAAGTTCCTGCGCCTGCCCGGCGGTCCGGACGACGAGCTGGAACGGCGTTTCATCCGCGAGGCACGCATCCTGGCTAGACTGGAGCATCCCGGTGCGCCGGTGCTGTACGACTTCGGTACCCACGATTCGCGGCTCTACCAGGTCATGCAGTTCATCGACGGGGTCACCGTCGCCGATCTGGTGGCGGAGAACGGTCCGGTTCCGGTGCCCTGGGCGTGTGCGATCGCGGCGCAGGCCTGCGCGGTGCTGTCCGCCGCGCACGCGCTGTCGATCTGCCACCGCGACCTGAAGCCGACAAACCTGATGCTCCGGCCGGACGGCAGCGTCACCGTTCTCGACTTCGGGTTGGCGATGCTGCGTGAGGCCGATGTCGCCCAGTTCACCCGTGCCGGGCAGATCCTCGGGACGCCGGCGTACATGGCACCCGAGCAGATCCAGAACGGGGTCACGGAACCGCGGAGCGACCTGTACGCGCTCGGGTGCGTGCTGCACGAACTGCTCACCGGCAGGCAGTTGTTCACCGGGCCGACCGCGTATGCCGTGTTCGAGAAGCAGGTGCGGGAGGCGCCGCCGGAGGTTCCCGGGCTGCCGGGGGCGCTCGCCGAGGTGCTGCGCGACGTGCTCCGCAAGGACACCGGCGAACGGCCCGCCGATGCGGCCGACCTGTACGAACGGCTTCAGTCGTTCGCCGTCGAACTGCCCGCGCTGCCTGGTTTCCTGCGTTCCGCGCTCTCGTCGAGTCCGTCCCGGATGTACGCCGGGATACTGGGGCGAGTGGGCGACTTCTTCTGACGGTCACCCGCGTTTGGGGGCTGGGTCTTAGTACTCCAGCCGGACTTTGTGATGTCGCTGGTGGGCCGCGCGGAGGCAGGCGCGGCCACCAGTTGATCGTGGTCGGTTGTGTGGACTTCCCAAGATCGGCTGGTGGCCGCGGGCCCCAGCGTAAACCCTGACCGGTGGGCGGTGATGATCGAGGAGTTGACCGGCCGCATCGCTGGCCGGTTCACCCGCGTCGAACCCCGCCGACGAGCACGCGCACTGCTGCTGGGACTGCTCTCCGACCTGCCGGACAAGAACTGCTGGACCATCTCCGAACATGTCGGCGACGACACCCCCGACGGTATGCAACACCTGCTGCGCTCAGCAGTCTGGGACGCCGAGAAGGTCCGCGACGACCTGCGCGACTACGTCACCGAACACCTCGGCGACACCGGCGCCGTGCTCATCGTCGACGACACCGGCGACCTCAAGAAAGGCGTCCACACCGTCGGCGTGCAACGCCAATACACCGGCACCGCCGGGCGCATCGAGAACGCCCAGGTCGCGGTCTACCTCACCTACGCCACCGACGCCGGGCACGCGTTCATCGACCGAGCTTTGTACCTGCCGAAATCCTGGACCACCGAGCCCGGCCGCCGCGCCGACGCCGGAATCCCCGCCACCACAGGGTTCGCGACGAAACCGGCGCTGGCGAGAACCATGATCGGACGTGCCCTCGACGCCGGTGTCCAGGCCGGGTGGGTCGCCGCCGACGAGGTCTACGGCGCCGACCCCACGCTGCGCACCGACCTCGAACAACGCGGCATCGGATACGTCCTCGCCATCGGCCGCGACCGCCGCGTCACCATCCCAGCGGGGAGGGTGCGCGCTGACGGTGTCGCCGCGAGGCTGCCCAAGCACGCCTGGCAACGCCTCTCCGCAGGAGCCGGGGCGAAAGGACATCGCTACTACGACTGGGCATTCGCCGACATCGACACCGACGAGCCGAACGGGCACCGGTGGCTGCTGATACGTCGCAACCGCACCACCGGCGAGCTGGCGTTCTACCGCTGCTACTCGCCCCAACCGGCGCCGCTGCGGATCCTGGTTCACGTCGCGGGCCGCAGATGGACAGTCGAGGAATCGTTCCAGACCGGCAAAGGCCTCACCGGGCTTGACCAACACCAGGTCCGGCGCTGGACCTCGTGGCACCGCTGGACGGTGATGGCGATGCTCGCCCACGCCTTCCTCGCCGTCGTCGCGTCCACCGAACGAAACCCCGAACCGGCGGCCGTCGGCTGGATTTCCTTAACCTGCAAAGAAATCCACCACCTGTTCGCCACCCTCATCAGCCGACCAGTACTCGATATCGCACACCGGATCCGCCGCTCGAAATGGCGCAGACGCCACCAACACCGCGCCCGGCAAATCCACTACCCAGCGACAATCCACCCACGAACCATGACCATCACGAACTACGACTGGAGTACTAGTGTGGCATTAGCGTGATAGGGCGGGTCATGAATGGGACTTTCACATATTGGGGGTACCTGATGGTGTTATTTCCACTCTCGTGAATGCCCGCTACAATGGACATATGATCGATGGGGGATCTGTAGAAGTTCAGCTATCCACGATTCTGGACATGGAATCGCGAGAAACAGTGCGCGTCGACCACAGCGGTGTGAACCACGGCGGGCCGACCGGTGTCAGGCTCGGACGGTTGTCGCGGCGGGGGTTGCTACGGGTCATGCGGGATGCCGAGGCCGCACGCTCCCGCGCCGACGCCGTGCAGGTGCGGGCCATGGCCCGCTTCGCTGCCCTATCCGAAGGCCCGCGTGGGGTGGCAGCCGAGATCGCACTGACCTTGGCGACCACCGAACACCGCGCGCAGCGCATGGTCGCGATGGCACAAGCATTGACCACCCGACTACCGGAAACCTTGGCGGCGATGGAAACCGGCGTCATCGACGCCTACAAAGCCTCCAAAATTGTCGACGCCACCAACCCGCTATCGGACGAGCACGCCGCTGCCGTCGATGCTGCAATGGCTGGTCGAGTGGATGGTCGGAATCCATCCAGTATTCGCCGTGCGGTCGTGCGCCAAGTCGCGCACGTTGATCCCGGCGGGCATGCCGAACGAGCCCGGAGACGGCGGCTGGATCGCCGTGTGCAACTGGTGCATCAGGACGACGCCATGAGCACCCTCATCGCCGACCTGCCCACCGAAACCGCCACCGCCATCTACACCCGCGTGGACCGCATCGCCACAACCCTGCGCGGCCACACGGAGACCCGCACCCTGGAACAACTCCGTGCTGACGTGTTCGCCGAACTCTGCCTCGGCCACCGTCAGAGCGAACCCCGCACCGAAATATTCGTCCACGTCGCCGCCACCACCCTCGCCGAAGCAGACGATCAGCCCGCCGAACTATCCGGCCACGGACCGATACCGGCCTGGCTCGCCCGACACCTCGCCACCAACCCCAGCTCCGTGCTGCGCAAAGTGGTCACCGACCCGGTCACCAGAACCGTGCGCGATGTCGGACGCACCCGCTACCGACCACCCACCGCGTTGGCCGAACTCATCAAAGTCCGCGACCGCGAATGCCGCATGCCCGGCTGCCACCGACCAACACACCTATCCGACATCGACCACACCACCGACTGGGCACACGGCGGCACCACCGCCGCTGACAACCTCACCAGCCTCTGCCGACGACACCACCAACTCAAAAACACCCCCGGCTGGCACCTCCACCAAGACACCACCGGAACCCTCCACATCACCACCCCCACCAGACAACACCACACCAGCCAACCCCAACCCCTCCACCCACCAACCAACCTGCCAGCACCCTTCTAGCCCACCGATGAGCGCCAAGCGCCAGCGACGATGGAGTACCGAACGCCCGAGCGTCTTGTCGACCAACGAACACCGAGTACCTGAGCGCCCAACAAGTGGTGTCCGCAAGTTGTTGGGCGAGAGCCCAAACAGGCGGGAACCCCAGTGCCCCGTCGACTGAGAACTCAGTGCCCCCGTCGAGGACCGCACCGATCACCAAGCCGCACAGCGCAAACCGCCACGCCAACACCCCGCCGACCGCGTGGCCGGGGCGAAGGTCGACCGGATTGCGCCCACGACGGCACACCCTCTGCCCACCCGCACCGCCAACCCAACCAACCGAAACCAGTGCCAGCACAGAACCAGAACCCCGCGCGCCGGCCCCCGGGGTCTGGCAGGCACGAGGTCATAACAACGGGACCCATTCACTCCGAGCGCACAGCACCCACACGCACCGGGAACAGGACCACCACGACAACCGGACCAGAACAACGTTCCGTGGGGAACTGCCGCTGGCGACCGCCCCCACAACCAGCCCCGTGAAGCGGCAGTTTCACACGGCCCGCCGAAGGCGTGCCCTTAACTCAGCCGTTGCCATCCAGCACGGTGACCCCGTGGCACAGGGGCCCCTTGCAGCGCACTGGCCCGCGCAGTTCCGTGACCGCCCAGCACTGTGCTGCTCAGCCCGTGACCGCCCATCCCGTGGCCGCCCAGCCCCCAGCCGTGCCGCCCCGAGCCGTGCCTCCTCCGGGTGACCGCCCAGCCCCGTGGCCGGTGGCAGGCGAACCGTCCACAGCGGAGCCCCTCGGCGAGGCCTGTGGTGACCTGTCCACAGCGAGCCCTCCGTGTGACGGCTGACCGTGCCCGCTGGCAACCGGGCGGTTCGCGATCCGCGGATGGTGCTTGCCACCTGGGTAAACGTCTCGACACAGGTAGCGGCCCGGGCGGAGCCGGTCGGGCCGTACGAGCGGAACCGATCCATCCACACGGGGCTGGTTGAAAACCTTTGAGTCCCTGGTCAGGGGCCATGGGGTTTCGGCGTTGGAAACGTGACCTTGGGGATTTGGAAACAAGCCGCTGTGTGGCTTGCCTGCGGCGGTCGTTTATTGCAAGCACTACGGTGACGGTTACCCTCGGGCGATCAGTGTCGTGGCCGGAGGGGGCTGCTGATGGGTTCGTGGGTCGGCGGGTGTGGTCGTGTCGTTTGAGAAGCAGGGTGGTGCGCCGCGCCGGTTGCAGGTGTCGCTGCCTGCGAGGCTGGCCGAACCTGTCCGGGACGCCGCCGAGGGCAGAGACATGTCGGTGGCGGAATGGGTGACGGTTCAGGTGGAGCGGGGTTTGGGGGTGCCGTGGGGGCGGCGTACGGATAAGCCGTTCCCGGTCAGGGTTCCCCGGACGGTGGTGGTGATCCGGTTGCCGCCGCGTCAGCCTGGTCAGAGCCTGGGGCATGCTTGGTCGGCGGCGATGGAGTCTGATGCCGAGTTGGTGTGGGTGGCGATGGGGCAGTACCGGCGTATCGGGCAGAAAGCCCGGTTGGCGGCGCGGTATGTGGGATGCGCGGACCCGGACGGGCTGGTGCGGTATGTGTGGCGGATCGACGGGTGGTCTGGGCATTACTCCGGCAGGATGGCGCATCCGGTAGGTGGGGAGTTGCTGGCCGATGACCCCGGCGACTCGGTGGGCGGCGAGGAGGCGTCGGAGAGCCGGACGATTGCGCGGTTGTTGGTGGGGGCGCGGATGCCGCCGCAGCCCAACCCGATCCGAATCATCTGGGGTGTCGACGTACAGCCGATCAAGCGACGCCGCAGGTCGCCCTGGTACTGACACCCGGTAGTAGGGCGCGTAGTCCGGAATGCGATCGACCAATCCCAATCGGTGACACTAGATTTGAGGGTTGTGGCACCAGCGGCAACCGTGGCCGCGCGGTATCCGATGGTCTGGTCGAACGTCGATGAAGGAACACCATGCCCCTACCCCCTGCTGGTCGTCGCGAACTTATTAACGTCCGAGCCCGTGCGGCGATCCGTGACCTGATGAGCGACACCGTGCTCCGCGACATCGACCAAATGTGGCAAGACGAATTGTTCCCTGTTGCGGAGGACCCCGCACCTGTTGGCGGTCAACGAGCAACCCGGTTCCAGGGCTACCTTGACCAAGTCGATTGGACCGACCAGTCGCACGTTGCGCGCGCCATCCGAGTCTTCGAAGTCGCGCTCAAACCCTGGTTCAACCCTCCAGACGGCTTCACATGGGGGTTTGAGGTCGCCATCCCGCGACTCCGCCGGTTACTGGAGCGCGACGGGTACAAGCTGACCGACGACGGCACGATCACAGGTGGGCCCGTGGCGGTCGTCGCGGATCAGCTCTTGTCGAACCTGACTGATCCGGCGGTCATCCAGGACCACCTCAACCGGATCGTCCATGCGATCGAACACGACGACCCCGCGTTGGCGATCGGGTCGGCGAAGGAGCTGGTGGAAAGCACGGCGAAGGTTGTGCTCCACGAAGTTGGGCAAGCGTTCTCCAACAAGGACGATCTTCCCGAACTGGTTCGGCGCTCCCAGGTCGCGCTGGCCGTACACCCGAGCAATGCAACCGTCGGCCCGGACGGGTCGGATGCGGTGAAAAAGATTCTCGGCGCCACGGTCGTCGTCACGTCCGGCGTCGCTGAACTGCGCAACGCTGGATTCGGCACCGGTCACGGCCCCGGGGCCGCCCGAAGCGGCCTCGGGCCCCGCCACGCGCGGCTGGCCGTCAACGCGGCGCGGCTGTGGTGCGAGTTCATGCTGGACACGCTGGCAGACAAGAGCGCCCCGTGGAAACAACAGCGTGAACCCTGACGTCGAGCACGGTTTCGTCACGGCATCAGGAAACCAGCAACGAGTGCCCGCCTACCGACGATCACCCCAGCGTGCGCCCCACGACCCTGATAGTCGGCTTACTGGCCCTCCTGGTGGCCGCCCTGGGTGTCCTACTCGGGACTGTTTCAACATCGGTGTTTCTGGCCCGACACGCCGGACTGAGGTCCGGCGGGATGGGCACTGTGAGTGATGACATCGGACCTTGTGAGTCCACGCAAGAGTGAGAAGTCCGGGCGGCAGCTG
>NZ_NKYE01000014.1 GCF_002262875.1 Amycolatopsis antarctica
CGATGTAGCCGAGGCTGCCGACCTGGGCGAACAGTTCGTGCTGGTAGATGAAGAAGGCGCTGATCGCCACCGGCATCACGAAACTCGTGATCAGTACCGATCGGTTCCGGAAAATCTGGATCAGCTCACTACGAGCGATGGACAACATGACAGGCGAATCCTTTTCCGAGTCGTGGGAGGCTGGGATGAGGGGGATGGGTCAGTCGTTGCCGATGGCGCGGAACACGTCATCGAGTCGCGTCGGGCCCGCTTCGAGTCCCCGCAACTCCACCGCGTGATCCTGTGCCCAGCCGAGCAGGGTGTGCAGGTCCTTCTGCAGTGAGAACGTCTCGATCACGATCTTCCCGTCGCTCTCCGGCCTGCCCCGCAACGGAAGGCGCGGCACCGGCCCCGAGGACGGTATGCCGAAACTGATCACCGCGGGCAGGGTCTGGGTCAGCTCAGCGACGGTCCCTTCCTTGTGGAAGGTGCCCTGGTGCATCAGGCCGATCCGGTCGGCGCGCTGCTGCGCCTCTTCCAGGTAGTGCGTGGTCAGCACGATCGTCGAGCCGTCCTCACGCAACTTGTCCACCGAGTCCCACAGGGCGTCCCTGGACTGGATGTCCAGACCGGTCGTCGGCTCGTCCAGGAAAACCAGTTCGGGCGTTCCGAACACCGCGGTGGCGAAGTCGAGCCGCCGCTTCTCACCGCCGGAGAGCTGCGACACCTTCGTTCCCGCCTTCGGCTTGAGGTCCACCACCCCCAGCACCCGGTCCACAGTGTCCTGGCGCTCGCTGAGCCGCCCGATCAGGTGGATGGATTCCCGGACCGTCAGATCGGGAGCGAAACCGCTCTCCTGCAACATGATCCCCATCCGGGGGCGGACGGAAGCCCGGTCGCCCGGGCGCTGGCCGAACACCCGCACCGAACCCGACGTCGCTGTCCGGTGCCCCTCGATCACCTCCAGTGTCGAGGTCTTTCCCGCGCCGTTGGTACCCAGCAGCGCGTAGAACTCGCCTTGCCCGACGGTGAAGGACAGGTCCTTCACCGCGTGGAAGTCGCCGTACTTGAGGTTCAGACGTTCAACGTCGATCACTGATGTCGTGGGCATACACAGATCTCAGCAGGTTGGGCGTCCGGCGACCAGTGCGACCACGTCACGAGCCCGCCATGACATTCACGCTGGTGGACGTATGACGCAGTGTCACTACCGGCTCCCCGGCCGGAGCTCCGTTGCACAGGCTGGTGCTGCCCTCGATCGCGACGCCCAGCACGGCCGCGTTGTACAGAAACGACCGAACGGAGTGCCAGACTATCGCGTGCCCGATCACTCGTCCTTCGATGCGGACGTCGGAGGTGGAGAAGGTGGTTCCGCCGGTTGGGCACGCGCACACCGGGGAACGACATTCCGCGGCCGTGGTGGAAGTACAGGCTCGCGTAATGCGTGGTGTACCCGGCATGCAGAATCAGCCACGCCAGGAGTGTGGTCGCGGCCGCCAGAGCCTTGACGCCCACAGTGCCTGCGCCTCCGACTGGATCTCATCAGCCAGTTCGCCGGCGGCCGCCACTAGCAGCCCGCTGGTCAGTCCGGTGGCGCTGGAGAGCGCGAGAATGGCGAACCGCAACCACATCGTGCGCACGGGCAGCCCAAGCCGGGAGCGCGTCCTCGAGACGGCGTTTCAGGGCGACAGGAACACCGGCCACGTCAACGCCGCCGATTCCGAATCACACCGCTCCGGCATCCGCCGGTCAACGGAGGGCGACCATTACGCCAAGGGCCGCGAGTATTCCGGTGATACCGAGATTGACCATCCGGTGCCCCATGAGAACGGCGGCGAATTCGCGGATAGTGGCACTCGGCCAGTAGTAGAGCGCTGTCGGGGAACCTGCCACCTGCCCGTTCACGGTGGCCTTGCGGGCCATGATCGCGGCGCGGTAGGCGTGGAAGTTGTTGGTGACGACCACACACCGGTAGCCGGGCTTTCGCTGTTCCATCAACTCGTGGCTGAACGCCAGATTCTGTTCGGTCGTGGTGGAGCGATCCTCGCGGAGTACGTCCGTCTCGGGCACGCCGGCGGCGAGGAGATAGTCGGCCATGGCATGGGATTCGGGCAGGGCCTCGTCCGTGCCCTGTCCACCCGAGGTGACGATCATCGGCTCCGCGCCGCTCGCCCGTTCGGTGGAGTAGAGCAGCTTCGCCTTGTCGAGACGGCTGGCGAGCAGTGGCGGTATCCGTCCGTCGATCACTCGCGAACCGAGCACCACCACGAAATCGATCCCCGGGCGTATCCGGAGACGGCCGTAGAGAAAGGCGTAGCCCAGGTAGCAGCAGAACAGGAAACCCACATAGGACAGTGCCGCCAGCGCGGGGATGGCGACCGCGGCGATCGTGTGGTTCTGCGTGTACTGGGTGGCCGCGAGCAGAATCAGCAGACCGATCATCCCGAGGCCGGCCAGCAGGGAGAGCAGGTTGCCGAGACTGCGGCTCTCCCTGCGGATCATGGTGACCCCGTTGGCGATCAGGAAGACCGCGAGTACCAGCACAGTCAGCAGTGGCAGCAGAATGACGGCGGTCGCGACGGTCCCTGCCGTACTCGCGGGCAGGCGCTGGATGTCGTCGATCAGGGCCATCAGCAGGAACACCAGGCCGAGGCCGAGCAGCACGGCGTTGCGGAACCGCCGGCGATCCTGGCGGATGCTGAGAATCGCGAGCAGGACCAGCACTCCGGAGCAGGCGTAGAGCATGAAGGCCAATTCGATGATGCGACGGGCGGACGCCAGGACCCTAGCCGTTCCGCCGGTGGTTTCCGGCCGCGCGGACCTCATGCCGCCCGAACGCGGTCGTGGTTCACCCCGCCGGGTTACCCCCTGTGCCAAGGAGTTCGCGGCGACCGGAGTGATCCTGGGAAACGCCACCTTAAGCGGTGAACATCGCCGTCGTGGTGACGGGCGGCGGGTACGGTCGCGAGCGTGGTGGATACGCGCGCCGTGGCGACATCGGACACGCACGGGCTCACTGAGGACGAGGTCCGGGAACGGGTCGTACAGGGGCGATCCAACGACATACCCGAACGGGCGGGCCGGAGCACCTGGGACATCGTCCGCGCCAACGTTCTCACCCGGATCAACGCGATCTTCGCCGTCCTGTTCGCGATCGTGGTGTCGACCGGTTACGTGCTGGACGGTTTGTTCGGCGGCCTGATCGTGGCGAACAGTGTGATCGGGATCGTGCAGGAACTGCGGGCGAAACGGATGCTGGACCGGTTGTCGATCATCGGTCAGGCCCGGCCGCGAGTGCGCAGGGACGGCCGGACCGTCGAACTGGCACCGAATCAGGTGGTCGCCGATGACGTGATCGAACTGGGGCCCGGCGATCAGGTCGTGGTCGACGGCGAGGTGCTCGACGGCGCGGCGCTGGAGGTCGACGAGTCACTGTTGACCGGGGAGTCCGACCCGGTGGTCAAGAATGCCGGCCAGCAGGTGCTTTCCGGGAGTTTCGCGGTGGCGGGCTCCGGCGTGTACCGGGCCACCAAGGTCGGCCGGGCCGCCTACGCCGCGCGCCTGGCAGAGGAGGCGGGCAAGTTCACCCTGGTCGATTCCGAGCTGCGCAACGGCATCGACAGGATTCTGAAGTTCATCACCTACCTGCTCGTCCCGGCCGGGGCGCTGTCCGTCTACAACCAGCTCTCCGGGGACCAGGCGCTGCCCGAGGCCCTGCGCGGCATGGTCGCCGCACTGGTCCCGATGGTGCCGGAGGGGCTGATCCTGCTCACCTCGATCGCGTTCGCGGTCGGCGTGGTGCGACTGGGAAAGCGGCAGTGCCTGGTGAACGAACTGCCCGCGATCGAGGGCCTGGCGAGGGTGGACGTCGTCTGCGCGGACAAGACCGGAACGCTGACCGAGAACGCGATGCGGCTCGCACAGGTCCGGCCGGTCGGGGGAAACGAGATGCCGGACGAGGTACTCGCCGCGCTCGCCGCCGCCGATCCCCGGCCGAACGCCAGCCTGGCGGCCATCGCCGAGGCACACCCGGACGATCCCGGCTGGACGGTCACCGCGATCGCCCCGTTCTCCTCGGCCCGCAAGTGGAGCGGCGCCTCCTTCGGTGATCACGGCGACTGGGTTCTCGGCGCGCCGGACGTGCTGCTCGCGGCGGACCACGCCGTGCGTGCCGAGGCCGCTGTCGCCGGTTCGGACGGCCTGCGCGTGCTGCTGCTGGCCAGGGCGGCGGGAGCGGTCGACCGGGAGGACGCCCCCGCAACGGTGGACCCGGTCGCCCTGGTGTTGCTGGAACAGAAGATCCGACCCGACGCCAAGGACACATTGGACTATTTCGCCGGGCAGCGGGTGACGGTGAAGGTGATCTCCGGTGACAATGCCGCCTCGGTCGGCGCGGTGGCCGCGACGCTCGGCCTGCCCGGCGCGGGCTCGCCCACGGACGCGCGTTCACTGCCGGGGGAACCCGCCGGCCTGGCCGCCGAAGTCGAACGGGGCTCGGTGTTCGGCCGGGTCACCCCGGTCCAGAAGCGCGCGATGGTCGGCGCCCTGCGGTCCGGCGGGCACACCGTCGCGATGACCGGCGACGGGGTCAACGACGTGCTGGCCCTCAAGGACGCCGACATCGGGGTCGCGATGGGAGCGGGCAGCCCGGCCACCCGGTCGGTGGCGCAGATCGTGTTGCTGGACAACAAGTTCGCCACGCTGCCGTACGTGGTCGCCGAGGGCAGGCGGGTGATCGGCAACATCGAGCGGGTCGCGAACCTGTTCCTGACCAAGACCGTCTACTCGGTACTGCTCGCACTGCTGGTCGGCATCCCCGGCCTGATCGGGTTCGACGCGCTGCCGTACCCGTTCCTGCCGAGGCACGTCACCATCATCGGCTGGTTCACCATCGGCCTGCCCGCGTTCGTCCTGTCGCTGGCACCGAACAACGAACGCGCGCGCGGCGGTTTCGTGCCGCGGGTGATGCGGATGGCGGTGCCCGCCGGGGTGATCATCGCGATCGCGTCCTTCGTGTCCTACGTGCTCACCTACCCCGGCGTCACCGGCAGCCCCGCGGAGCAGGTGCGGGCGAGCACCGCGGCGCTGGTCACGCTGATGGCGATCGCACTGTGGGTACTCGCTATCGTGGCCCGGCCCTATGCCTGGTGGAAGATCGCGCTGCTGGCGGTGATGGCCTGCGCGTCCACGCTGATGTTCCTGACCCCGTTCACCAGGGATATCTTCCAGCTCGATCCGTCCGATGCCGGCGCCACGCTGACGGCGTTCGCCTGCGCGGCGGCCGGCATCGTGCTCGTCGAAGCGGCCTGGTGGGCGGGCAGGCCGCTTCGACGAACACCTAACCAGCGAAGCATTTCCGGCCCGCGATCCTAGGCGTCCCGGGTACGCAGCACCCGGTCACCGGTCAGCAGGGCCACGGCCGCCCAGGCCGCGGTGATCGTGAGTGCCACCGCGCCCCCGTACGGGGCGGGTGCGGAGGTCATCGGATTCACCTGACCGTCCACCACCATCAGGTTCAGGCCGGCGACCCCCGGCAGGTAGTCCACCGCCGCCGTCATCCCCATCCCGGCCAGCAGCAGGGGCGCCACGAGCAGCAGGGCGAAGGTGACCGCGATCGACCCGGCAACGCTGCGCAGCGCCGTGCCCACCCCGATCGCCAGCGCCGACAGCAGCGCCAGGTACGCCCCGGTGCCCGCCACCGCCCCGAGGACGGCACCCCCGTCCGGGGCGGGCGCCTTGCCGCCCAGCACCGCGGTGCCGAGCCCGATCGACGAGGCGGAGAACAGCACGCCGGCGCCGAACATCACCGGCATCAGCACCGCGCACTTGGCCACGGGCACCCGCCACCGAGCCGGAACCCACTGCAGGGTCGAACGGATGCTCCCGGTGGCGTACTCGCTCGCGATCGTCAGCGAGGCGACGGTCAGCACGGCGAGCTGGGTCAGGTACAGCACCGACTCCGCGGCGACCGAGGGCGCCGACAGCTCGGCCGCCGACACCGATCCGGCGGCGTACTGGGCGCGCAGCGACAGCGCCAGCAGCGCCGAGTAGCCGAGCTGCAGCCCGGCCGCGGCGGCGAGGCCCCACCAGGTCGAGCGCAGCGACCAGAACTTCGTCCACTCCGCGGCGACGGCCCCGGCGAGTCCGCCGCCGATCCGGGTCGTCGCGGTCTCCGCCATCCCCGTGTCCGTCATCTTGTTGCCTGTCATGGCCGAGCTCCTGCCGTGTCGTCCGCGGCCACGCCGTACTCGGCGGAGCCCTCCGTCAGTTCCATGTAGGCCTGCTCCAGCGAGGCCTCTTCCGCCCGCAGGCCGTGCAGGCGGATCCGCAGTTCGTGCGCGATGCCGCCGACCTCCTCGACGGGCATTCCGTGCACCCGCACGCCGTCCGCGCCGTCCGGATCGACGCTCCGCGCCGATGGCCGCAACCGGGCCGTCAACGCCCGCAGGTCCGCCTCCCGCGCCACCCGCACCAGCACCGAGCTCCGTGAGTTGCGGGTGATGAACTCGTCCAGCGGGGCGTCCGCCAGCAGCCTGCCCCGGCCGATCACCACCAACCGGTCCGCGGTCTGCTGCATCTCGCTCATCAGGTGGCTGGAGACGAACACCGTGCGTCCCTCGGCCGCGAGCGAGCGCATCAGCCGCCGGATCCACCGCACCCCGTCCGGATCGAGCCCGTTCACCGGCTCGTCGAACATCAGCACGCCCGGATCGCCGAGCAGCGCGCCCGCGATACCGAGCCGCTGCCCCATGCCGAGCGAGAACTGCCCGGCCCGCTTGCCCGCGACATCGCTCAACCCGACCGTCGCCAGCACCTCCTCCACCCTCGACGGCCGGATGCCGTTGCTGCGCGCCATCGCCAACAGATGCCGTCCCGCGCTCCGGCCCGGATGGGTGGCCTTCGCGTCGAGCAGCGCGCCGACCTCCCGCAGCGGATGCGCGAGCCGGTCGTAGCGTTTCCCCCGGACCAGCGCGTGCCCGGCGTCCGGCCGGTCGAGGCCCAGCACCATGCGCATCGTGGTGGATTTCCCGGCGCCGTTCGGGCCGAGGAACCCGGTCACCATGCCGGACTCCACCGTGGTGGTGAGCCCGTCGACGACGGTCTTCGCGCCGTAGCGTTTCGTCAGTCCGTTCAGCGTGATCATGTGCCCTTCCTCGTCCAGCGGCCGTTACCGGAGGCGACGCTACGAACGACGGCGACCGGCGGTAATGGCCCGGAGTCAGGACTTGCCCCTACTTTCGGCACCACGGGATCGGCACGTCCGCCGGGGGAGAGGCACAATGCGGCGCATGGCTAGCGGACCTGCGACCCGCCGTGGCGGAGTCCCCCTCGTCGACCTCGCGATGCTGGTGCTCGCCCTCGGCTCGGTGGGCTTGCTGCTGTACGTGATGTTCTTCCCGCACTCCGATGCGACGGCACAGCGCGTCTTCGTCATCGACACCTGCGTGTGCGGGGTGTTCCTGATCGAGTTCCTGTGGCGGTGGCGGCAGCAGGGCTGGGAGAAGTGGTTCCCGCTGCGCAACTGGTACGAGGTGCTGGGCATGATCCCCATCGCGCACCCCGCCCTGCGCGGTTTCCGCTTGCTGCGCGTCGTCGTGGTGCTGGTGCGCCTTGCCCGCACCGCCGACCGCGCCTTCGGCGAGAAGTTCAGCCAGCGGCTGCTGGAACGGCTGACGGGCCCGATCGTCAAGGCGATCAAGAAGCCGATCACCATCGCCGTGATGGACGAGGTGGTGGGGGTGCTGGAGACCGGGAACTATCCGCAGAACCTGGCCCGCTCGCTGGGCGAGAACCAGGCCCTGCTGCGTGCGGTGATCTCGGAGAAGCTGCGTGAGGACCCACAGACCGGGAGACTCGCCAAGCTGCCCTTCCACGACGAGATCGTGCGTACCACCGTGGACACCTCGATGCGCGTCATTCTCGCCACGCTCACCGATCCGCGCATCGACCACTTCTTCGCCGAGGTGGTCAAGGAGAACCGGGAACAGATCCGCGAGGCGATCCAGCTCGGCCTGAACGAGCGGGACGCTTCGGAGGAGGAGCTGGAACGCGAGCTGCCGACCGTCCCGCAGCGGTTGCGCTCCTGAACTCAGCGCCTCCGGTTCGTTCCCCGCTTGGCCTGTGCGGTCAGCGGATCCTCCGGCCACGGATGTTTCGGGTAACGTCCGCGCAGCTCCGCCCGGACGGCGGCGTAACCGTTGTGCCAGAACGATTCCAGGTCGGCGGTGACGGCAGCGGGACGTCCGGCGGGGGAGAGCAGGTGCAGCACCACCGGGGCCCGGCCGTCCGCGATGCGCGGGGTGGTGAGCCAGCCGAAGGTCTCCTGCAGCTTCACCGCCAGCACGGGTTGCGCGCCGGTGTAGTCGACGTGCACGCGGGAGCCCGTGGGCACCTCGATCCGATCGGGTGCCAGCTCGTCGAAGCGGGCTGCCGCGGGCCAGGGCAGCAACCGCCGCAGCGCCGAGGTGGTGTCGATCCGCGCCAGGTCCGCTCGCCCGCGTGCCCGGGACAGCTCCGGTTCCAGCCACATGTCCACTTCGGACAACAGTGCCCGTTCGGTGACCTCCGGCCACGGCGGGCCGATGGCGTCGTGCAGAAAGCCCATTCGTTCCCGCACCCGTTTTCCCTCGGCGGTCCAGCGCAGCAACCCGGTGCCCTGTTCGCGCAGACCGGAGCGCAGCGCGTCCCGTACCAGCACGGCATCCGGGTTCCGCAACGGCCGTTCGGTCAGTGTGATCGCGCCCAGCGCGCGCACCCGTCTGGCCGCGACGTCCCCGTCCCGCCACGCCACATCGTCCACTTCGGACAACAGTGGCCCCGCGGCGCGTTCGGCGAGGGCCTGGTCGGCGCGCGCGGCGAGCCGGACGATCCCGTGCGGGCGGCCGGGCTCCCGCGTCGCCTCGGCCACCGCCAGCCATTCCGCGTCACCGAGACCGCTGTCCCCGCGCAACTCGACCGCCGTCCCGCCCGCCATCAGGTACACGTTCGAGCCGGGGCAGCGGCGGCGGGCCAGCCGTTCCGGATGGGCGAGGGCCACCACCAGTGCCGTGTCCGGGGTGCCCCGCCCGCCGTCGACCAGCCCGGCCAGCCGGTCGGCTTCTCGCCGCCACCGGCGGGCCGCCTCGTCGCGCCGGGAACGCAGGCCGTGCAGTTCCGCGTCGGCGTCGGTGAGGCCGGCACCGGCGTCGAGCAGGGCCACCACCTCGGCGGCGGCGCGCGCCCCCACCGAATCGGCACCGTCGAGCAGGGCGCGGGCATATCGCGGATGCAGGCCGAGCGAGGCCATGACGCGTCCGCGCGCGGTGACCACGCCTGCGACGTCCACGGCGCCGAGCGTGCGCAGGAGTTCCCGGCCCGCCCGCAGCGGGCCCTCCGGCGGAGCGTCCCACCAGGACAGTCCCGCACCGTCCGGAGTGGACCAGCAGGCCAGTTCCAGTGCCAGCCGGGACAACTCCGCCGTGCGGATTTCCGGTTCCGGGTAGGCGGGCAGGCCGGCGTGCTCGTTGCGCGGCCAGCACCGGTACACCGTGCCGGGGCCCTCCCGCGCCGCCCGCCCGGCCCGCTGCTCGGCCACCGCCGCCGACACCCGCACGGTCGCCAGGCCGGGCAACCCCCGGCGGTGGTCCACCCTCGGCACTCTCGCCAGCCCGGCGTCCACCACGATCCGCACACCGGGAACCGTCAGACTCGACTCGGCCACCGCGCTCGCCAGCACCACCCGCCTGCGGTCGCCCTCGGCCAGTGCGGCGTCCTGCCGCGCCGCCGTCAGCCTGCCATGCAGGGGCAGAACGTCCACCGTGCCGCCGTCCGTATCGGACAGTCCGGCGAGCTGCCCCGCCACCCGGGAGATCTCCGCCGCGCCGGGCAGGAAGACGAGCAGGTCACCGTCTGCTTCGGACAGGGCGCGGCGCACGGTTCGCGCCACGCAGGCCTCGATCCGTTCCCCGCGCGCGGGCGGGGAGTGCTCGACGCGCGTCGGGAACGCCCTGGCCTCGGCGGTGATCACCGGCGCGCCGCCGAGCACCTCGGCCAGCCTGCCCGCCGCCACGGTCGCCGAGGTCGCCAGCACCCGCAGGTCCTCCCGCAGTCCGGCGCGGGTGTCCATCAGCAGGGCGAGCAGCAGATCGGCGTCGAGGTGACGCTCGTGGCATTCGTCGAGCAGCACCGCGCCGACGCCGGGCAGCTCCGGGTCGTGCTGCAACCGGCGGACCAGCAGCCCCGAGGTGACCACCTCGATCCGGGTCCGTGCGGAGACCTTGCGGTCACCGCGTACGGCGTACCCGACGGTCTCGCCGACCGGTTCGCCGAGCAGCGCCGCCATCCGCCCCGCGGCCGCCCGTGCGGCCAGCCTGCGCGGCTCGGCCACCACCACCCGGCCCCCGGCCGCCGCGGCCATCGCCAGCGGCACGATCGTGGTCTTGCCGGTACCCGGCGGGGCGATGAGCACCGCCGTCGCGTGGGTCGCCAGCGCACCGGTCACCTCGTCGAGGACGGCGCGGACCGGCAGATCCGGCAGTACGGGAAGCCTCACCGTTCGGTGATCCCCGGTGGCCGCGGGAGCTGGTAGCCGGAAGGACCGATGTTGCGACTCAGCGACTCCGACCACGCACCGCTGCTGATCATCTGCTCGATCGCCGTGTTCAGCGCCGCCTGCCCCTCGGTGTCGCCCTTGCGCAGGCCGATCCCGTAGCGCTCCACCGAGAACGGGCTTCCGACGACACGCATCAGCTCCGGATTCTGTGCCACGTAACCGGCCAGGATCACCGCGTCCGTGGTGACCGCGTCCACCTGCCGGGCCAGCAACGCCGTCACGCAGTCCGGGTAACGGGGGTACTCGATCAGCTCCACCAACTGCGCGAAGCGGTCCTTCACCTGCTGGGCGGGCGTCGACCCGCTGACCGAGCACAGCTTGCGGCCGTTGAGCGCCTCCGGCCCGGTGATGTCCGCCGAGGCCGAGCGAACCAGTAGATCCTGGCCGGTGAGGAAGTACGGGCCCGCGAAGCTCACCGATTCCTTGCGTTTGTCGCTGACGGAGTATGTGGCCACGACGAGATCGACCTTGCCGGAGGCGATGTCGGTCTCCCGCGCGGCCGAGGTCGTCTCCTGCCAGTCGATGTCCTCCGGATCGACGCCCAGCTCGCCCGCGACGAAGGTGGCGACGTCGATGTCGAAGCCGACGAACCTGCCGTCCAGCGTGCGCTCGGACAGGCCGGGCTGGTCGTAGCGGATGCCGATGGTGAGGCGATCGCCGTCGGCGGCCCTGGCCACCAGCGAATCGCTCTTCGACGCGGCGGGCGAACATCCGGCCGCGACGACCAGCAGCAGCGCGCTCAGGATCCGGGCGAGCCGCATGGCACCTCCTTCGGTGGACACCCCTGGCGACCTCACGGTCCTCTCAGGTTCGATGGCTAGCCTATGCGCGTGCTGCGACCGTCACCACGAGTCCTCGATTCGGTGGGCACTCTCGCCCGCCTCGGCCTTGCCGCTGTCTGGCTGATCTCCGGCGGCGTCAAGCTCGCCGATCCCGGGCAGAGTTACGTCGCCGTACAGGCCTACGAGCTGCTGCCGCAGGGCCTGATCGGCGTGGTCGCCACCGGCCTGCCCATCCTGGAACTGGTGCTCGGCCTGCTGCTGGTGGCTGGCCTGCTGACCAGGTTCACCGCGGTGGCGTCCGGCCTGCTGCTGCTCGCCCTGATCGCGGTGGTGGCGCAGTCCTGGGCGCGCGGACTGTCCATCGACTGCGGCTGCTTCGGCGGTGGTGGCGAGGTGCCCGTCGGCGAGACGCGGTATCCGCAGGAGATCGCCAGGGACGTGGGTTTCCTGCTGCTGGCGATCTGGCTGACCGTGCGTCCGCGGACCGCGTTCTCGGTGGACGGCTGGATGGGTGGCGAGCGCGGGAACTCGGCGGCGGCCCCGGACGACAATCTGGGCGAACCGGATACCCCCGCGGTGTCCGGGCGTGAATCGGAAAGGATCTGAGCAGGTGGGTGGAGCAGAGCGGAACGCGCGCAAGCGCCGGCAGCAGCAGGCGGCGGGGGCGCAGGCCGTCGCGAGCGCGCGCGGAGGCGGGGGCAACCGGAAGGTGATCGTCGCCGTGGTCGGTGTGGTCGTGCTGGCCGCCGCGGTCGTCGGCGGGGTCGTCTGGACCAATTCGTCGAAGAACGAGACCGAGGGCAGCAACATCGCGGTGTCGGCGGGGGAGGCCCCCGCGTACCCGCAGCAGCGGGACGGCACCGTCGTCGTCGCGGGGAACCAGGACGCGCCGATCGCGGTGGACGTCTACGCGGACTTCCTCTGCCCCGTCTGCGCGAAGTTCGAGGAGGTCTACGGCGGGCCGATCGCCGAGCAGGTCACCGCGGGCAAGATCAAGGTCCGCTACCACATGGTGCCACTGCTCAACGAGCAGTCCGACCCGCCCGGTTACTCGCTGGACTCGGCCAACGCGAGCCTCTGCGCGGCCGACGCGGGAAAGTTCCAGCAGTACCACGACAGCCTGTTCGCCGAGCAGCCCGCGGAGGGCGGCCGCGGCTACGACAAGGCGCAACTGATCCAGCTCGGCACATCCGTGGGGATCAACGACGCCGCTTTCGGTGCCTGCGTGAACAACGGCACCTACGACCAGCAGCTCACCGCCGAGTTCGAGAAGGCGGCCAACGATCCGGCGCTGAAGCAGACCCAGCAGGGCGAGACCTTCTTCGGTACGCCGACCGTGGTCGCGGACGGCCGGATCGTCGACTGGAGCACCGACCAGGAGTGGCTGTCCAAGGTCGTGGCGGCGCAGGGCTGAGCAGCGTCCACGGCCGGGGTGGCGCATCGGCACGGTGCGCCACCCGGGCTGTTCCGGGTTCCAGCTGCGGCCGTCGACGGACGATGACCGGCCGGGCCTCGGCCCGGCCACCTGCGGCGGATCGGTAGCAACCCCCTGCGTGAGGGCAGGGGAAGGCGTGTTGTAACGTGTACTCGTACCGAAACGGGGTGCCTGACCGTTTCCGGGGCTGTGGCGCAGCTGGTAGCGCACCTCACTGGCAGTGAGGGGGTCAGGGGTTCGAGTCCCCTCAGCTCCACCGTTTTCGAAATCGCCCGGCTCTGCACTTTATGCAGGTCGGGCATTATTTTTTGGTCATCCAAACTTTTGTCCATTGTGGATGTCGCTCTAGCTACGTTCAGTAGCTGGGGCACGATCGGAGCAGGCGGTGACCACGTTCGAAACGGGGTCACCTCGGGCTGCCCCAAGGGTCACTCGACTGGGCATCTGTGAGGGTTTTCTGTTCGCCTGTGGCTGCTGACCTTGTGGGCGAGGTGTCCGCGTGTCCGCATGGAGGTTGAGCGGCCTGGTCCTGCGTGGTCGACCGGGTCCCCAGCCGGGGCCGTAGTCCGGTGGCCGAAGCCACTGGTCGTTGTGGTTTATGACGGAAACGCAACCTAGTTGCCCGCCAAGGCTTGCACTGACGAGACCTGTCGAAGAGGACCAAGGGATCAAAGCTCGGCGGGTGCGCGGTCCCCAACCTGTGTGGTGAGACGGCCGGCCTCGCGCGCGATGGCGGAATGCGGTTTCGGCTCGGCTACGTTCCCTGAGGGGTGCGCACCTTGCTGATCAGCGATCTCGCGGCCACGCTACCGATCTTCTGTGCTGGGACTCCCTGCTGGTAAGCCGGCTGAAGTCGGCATTAATGTCGGACATTACCTGCGAGGCGGTCGAGGTCCTGTGTGTCGGAGCGGGGCAGCCGGCCGTGGGCGCGGTATCGCGCATCGTGCTCTGCCACGCCGGGTCGCTGAGTGGCGTGCTTCGGCGGTTCGATGAGGTGACTAGAGTGAGCGACTTCGCTGATCCGATTCTTGGGAGGCACCGGATGGCATCTGGCGCGGACGACCTTGATCTCAACAGGCCGGTAGGTATCGATCCGAATCGGGCCAGCGTGGCTAGAGTCTACGACTACATGCTGGGTGGCAAAGACAATTACGAGGTCGATCGCACGACCTACCAGCAGATGGCGACTGCGCTGCCCGAGGTGGTGGACGTGGCCCGCGAGAACCGGGCGTTCCTCACCCGCGCGGTCCGGTTCATCGCCAGGCAGACCCGGATCACCCAGTATCTGGACTGTGGTTCCGGCCTGCCCACCGCCGACAACATTCATCAGGTTGCCCAACGGCACGAGCGTGACTCCAAGGTCGTCTACGTCGACAACGACCCCGTCGTCATCGCGCACGGACAGGCGCTGCTGGCCGAGAACGAGTTCACCGCGTTCATCGACGGTGACATTTTCCAGCCACGCAGCATTCTCGACCATCCGGTCGTCGGCCAGCACCTCGACTGGACCGAACCCATCGCCCTGTTCCAACTGGCGACCCTGCACCACCACAAGGGCGAACGGCACCAGGCTGCCGAGGTCATGGGCGAATACATCGACGCGCTGCCGTCCGGGTCCTACGTCGCGATCTCGCACCTGCTCGACCCCGAAAGCGAGGACAGCGCCGTGGCCAGCCAACTCTCCGACGCGGTAGCTCGCGGTTCTCTCGGCGGTGCCACCTGGCGCACCCACGACGAGATCACCGAACTCTTCCACGGACTCGAACTGGTCCCCCCGGGAGTGGTCGAACTGATGCACTGGTGGCCCGACGGCCCGAAACTGACCCCGACCACCGTCGCCCACCGCATCATCGCCGGTGGCGTCGCCCGAAAACCCTGACCCGCGACGGTTCCCGTCACCCGGGTGCATCGACCGGAGCAGCCGACATCGCCCCCGGCCTCGTCGGTACCGCCCGCGGGCACTTTGCCCACGCGGAGCAGCACGCGCAGCATGGCTGGGAACGGAGCGGCATGGTGGTCCGAGCACGGCCCGTTCGACCGGATCATCGCCACGTGCGCGGTCACCCACATCCCGCCGGCCTGGATCGACCAGTTCGCCGACAACGGCCGGATCGTCGCGTCCCTTGATGCCGGGACCGCAGGACCGCTGCTCGTGCTCGACAGGACCGCGGCCGATGAAGTCACCGGCCGGATCGCACACCTGGCGACGGCGTGACATCCTCATAAGCCACCGCGTACTCGGCCGCTGCGGTTCCCTTGTTCGCCATCTTGATCGTCTTGCTCAGGTTTACCGGGCCCGCCGCCTTGACGACACCGAAAGAAGCGCTCACCCCGCCTGGGTCGTCCTGAACGTAGGCCGGCACCTGGTTGTCCACCGCGGACTTCGCGTTCACCCGGCCGGAACCGACGCGCTGAGGGCCAAATATTTTGCCGTTCTCGACCACGTCGGCGCCAGCGGTGTTGATCACCGCCGCCTTGACCTCCTCGACCGACCAGTCGGGATGTGCCTGCCGGACAAGTGCGGCGCGCCACCGCCAGTACCACCGATGACCGCGTCACCCATTGGTATACGCAATTTTTTGACATACGGGTAACCCTTGTCCGACGCGTATCCGAGAATCTGCCTGGCTCAACCTGTGTCCCCGACGAGAACGCTCGGCATGCGTGCCATGCCTTCGATGGCGCGCGATCCAGCCTCATGAGAAAGCGTCTTGCCGGTGATCTCGCGATCAGCGGGCGAATGTGTAGTCCCGTAGGGAAAACCTGTGGCTGGTGAGCATGGTTTCGAGGGTGGGGGATGCGCGGAAGGGCACGTCGCCGTTCTCGTCGAAGTAGTAGCTGTTGGCCAGGGAGCAGGAGTCCTGGAAGAAGACCTGGTGCTTGCGCCGTCCGAGCATTGTCCGGAAGTAGCGGTTGTTGGCTTCCTGGGTGACCTCCACCCGGGTGGTGCCGGTCCGCCGCGCGTGGGTCAGGCAGCGCACGATGTGCGCGGATTGGGTTTCGATCAGGTTGAAGTAGGACGAGCCGTTGTAGCCGTAGGGGCCGAGGATGGTGAACAGGTTCGGGAAGCCGGGCACGCTGGTGCCCTGGTATGACTGGAACCGGTTCTCGTGCCAGAACTTCTCCAGGTCGTTGCCGCCGGTGCCGCGCACGGTGAAGGGGGGCATGTTGCCCTTCTCGAACACCTTGAACCCGGTCGCCAGGATCAGCACGTCCACCGGGTGCTCGGTGCCGTCCGCGGTGCGCACGCCGTGTTCGGTGACGGCCGAGATGGCAGAGGTTTCCAGCGTGACGTCGGGGCGGTTGAAGGTGGGCAGGTAGTCGTTGGAGAAGCTCGGACGTTTGCAGCCCAGGGCGTAGCGGGGTGCGAGCTTGTCGCGGGTGGCCGGGTCGCGCACGGCCCTGCGCAGATAGGCGCGGGCGATCCGCTCGCCCACGCCCGCGGTGGGCAGCAGCCGGTGGAAGTGCGCGGCCAGCGGGAAAGTCAGCTCCACGAACGTCTGGCTGGCCAGCCTGGCCAGTCGCTTCGTGCCGGGCAGCCGGTTCAGCGCCAGGCGGGCGGGTGCGCGCAGGGTGGTGTCGAGTTTGGGCAGGCACCAGATGGGGGTGCGTTGGAAGACGGTGAGGTGCTCGACATCCGGAGCGATGGACGGGATGACCTGCACTGCCGAGGCGCCGGTGCCGATGATTGCCGCCCGCTTGCCGCGCAGGTCGACTTCATGGTCCCAGCGGGCGGTGTGCATGAGTGTGCCGCGGAAATCCGCGAGGCCATCGATGTCCGGCGGTTTCGGCTGCGTCAGCACGCCGGTGGCGCCGATGACGAATCGCGCGGTGATGGACCCGCCGTCGGCGGTGTCGAGTCGCCACAGGTGCGTCTCGTCGTCGAACGTCGCGGTGACGACCTTGGTGCCGAGGCGGGTGCGTCGGCGGATGTCGTACTTGTCGACGCAGTATTCGGCGTAGGCCTTGAGTTCGTTTCCCGGTGCGTAGATGCGCGACCAGCGGGCGATCTGCTCGAAGGAGAACTGGTAACTGAACGACGGGATGTCCACGGCCACACCGGGGTAGGTGTTCCAGTGCCAGGCGCCGCCGAGGCCGTCGCCTTCCTCCAGCACGACGAAATCGCCGAAGCCCGCCTTGTCGAGCAGGATCGCGGCGCCGATGCCGGAGAATCCGCCGCCGACGATGGCGACCTCGTGGTCCGGAACAGTCATGTTCTGGCCTCACAATACTGTGCAACGCGCCGACATTCCGGCCCGGCGTGGGACCGTATGTCAATGATTCGCCGGCAAGCCGCGATCATGCGGGACGTCCTTCCGGTGTGTGGGCGAAGATCGAGCTGTTGCCGAGGACGACCACGTCGGCCCGGTGTTCGACGCCTTCGGCGGTGCGCACGCCCTCGGGCGCGAAGGCGTACACCGGCCAGGTGACGAGGGTGCAGTTCTGCCGCTGCAGCGCGTCGTAGTAGTTCAGGCCGGGTGCCAGCCGCCGGGAGCCGAACCGGCGGTCCGGAGTGAGCAGCCGGCGGACCCACGGGTCCTTGATCTGCCAGCGCAGGAACGCCCGTGCCACCGCGATGCCGACGGCGCGGCCGCCCGGTACGGGCAGTGGCAGCACCCAGTCCGGCTCCTCCTGGAACACCTTCACCGACAGCGCGGTGGCGGCCACCTCGGGTGCGATCTGTGCGGCCTCGCGGCCCGGCGCCACCACGGCGACCCGTTGCCCGGCAAAGTCGTGGCCGAACCATTCGGTGCCTCGCAGTACCTGGCCGGAGAAGTCACCGAGTCCGTCGCGAGCGTCGCTCATGACGCCACCGGTTCGTGGGTGATCTCCTCGGTCCACGACTGCGGCTTGCCCAGCAGCTTGGCGGGTACCCGGCTGGTGAGCTTCACCATCGGGTCGGCAAAATATTTGTGATAGGCATGCGAGCGATCCACGACCATCGCCGCTTGCGCCTTGAGCACGTGGTAAGCCGGAATACGCTTGGTGAACTCGCCGCGGCCGCCGATGGTGTGGAACCGTTTCACGGCGTTGTACAGCTTCTTCTCCGGTAAGCCCATCGCCACGATGTTGTCCCGCATCCTGTTGATCAGCGGTACGAAGACCACGATCAGTCCGAGCACCACCTGCGGCTTGAGGTTGCCGATGGTCTCGATCAGCAGCTTGTGCCTCGGGCCCGAGCCGATCAGCTCCAGCACCTGGAAGTCGACCGTGATGTGCCGGGACTCGTCGGAGTTGATGTGCTTGAACACCTGGTGGCACACCGGGTCGGTGACCTCTTCGAGCAGGAATTTCACCAGTGCGCCGTCCAGTGCGCATTCCAGCAGTGGGATGAGTGTGGCCAGCCCGGTCAGCGGCAGCGTGTCGCCGAAGTCGTCGAGCACCTTGATGGCCAGCTTCACATTGATGTTCGGCTCGGGCATGGTGCCGTCCTCGTCGAGCATCCCCCAGCGCTTCATCAGCGCCAGCTCGGCGTTGGCGTGTTTCTGTTCCTCGGCGTGGAAGTAGCGGTAGATCTCCTGGATCTCCGGGGTGGGCGCTTTCTTGGCCAACGAGGCGAACCCACGGGCGCCGACGTGCTCTATCCACACCAGGTCGGCCATGAACGGCCGCATTTTCGCGCGCAGTTCGTCGGTCATCGTGTCCGCGCCGGGGGCGTCCCAGTCGATGTCGGCCAGCGACCACTGTTTGTCTTTGATGGTCTGCAGCGTGGCGGCGAAGTCGTCGGTCATCGGTCCTCCTTACTGTTGTGGCCCGGGCGCGAACCGGCCGAGCAGCCCGGCGACGCGGGCGTACGGGGTGGGCAGCAGCCGTTTGGCGTGCCAGAGCAGCTGGGCGTCCGGCTGCGGGACGACGTACAGCCGTCCGCGCTCGTGCGCGTCGAGGGTTCGCCGGGCGATCCGCTCGGGCGAGAAGCCGACCAGATCCGACAGCCGCTGAGCCAGCCCGCGGGCGGCGACGTCGATGAGTTCGCCGCCGAAGATGTTGGTGCGCACGAAAGTCGGGCAGAGCACCGTGACGCCGACGCCGGTGCCGGACAGCTCGGCGGCCAGCGTCTCGGACAGGCTGACCACTCCCGCCTTGCTCACGTTGTAGGCCGACATCCGGGGTGCGGCGGTGAACCCGGCGGCCGAGGCCACGTTGATGACGCCGCCCGCGCGGGCCTGGCGCATCGCGGGCAGGAACGTGTGGCAGCCGTGGATGACGCCCCACAGATTCACGCCCAGCGTGCGCTGCCAATTCGCCAGCGGGGCGTCGCCGACCACCCGGCCGCCCGCGCCGATGCCCGCGTTGTTCACCACCAGGTCCGGCTCGCGGCCGAGCCACGAGCGGGCCGCCTCGGCCAGCTCCGCGACCTCCTCGGCACTGGATACGTCGCAGACGACGGCCACGGCCTCGCCACCATCGCCCTCGATTCCGGCCACGGTCTGTTCGGCGGTGCCGAGGTCGATGTCGGCGCAGACCACCCGGCCGCCACGGCACGCCAGCTCGACGGCGAAAGCGCGGCCGATCCCGCTGCCAGCCCCGGTGACGACCGCGTGCGCGCCGTGGGTCCGGCGGGCCATCAGGACGCCTCCCGCAACGGTCCGGAAGCGGCCGGCAGGTGGCCGGCCAGGAACCCGCAGGCCCGTTCCAGCGCGGCTCGCCCCTCGGGGATCAGCCTGGGCAACGCCTGGAACACGTGCATCTGCCCCGGGACGAGGTCCAACTCGCAGTCCGAACCCGCACGGCGCAGCACCCGCGCCAGCTCCACCGCATCGGCGGCCAGCATCTCCCGGCCACCCGCCTGGATCAGCGCGGGCGGGAACCCGGTCACGTCATCACCGGAGAGCCGCAGCCGTGGCGAGTGCGGGTCCGCGTCGCGGGCGTAGAGGTCGATCAACCGGGCCGCCCGCGCCGCGGAGATCAGCGGGTCCCGCCGCAGGCGCTCCTGCTCGGCGGCCAAGGCGAAGGTCGGATCGAACAGGGGCGAGAACAGCGCCAGTGCGGCGGGCGGCTTTCGGCCCTCGCGCAGCAGCTGCAAGGTCAGATCGACGGCGAGGTGCCCGCCGGCAGAGTCGCCGGCCAGCACGATCCGGCCGGGGTCGCCGACCTCCGCGGCCAGCCAGTCGTAGGCCGCGCGCACGTCGTCGGCCGCGCTGGGGAACCGGTGACGGGGCGCGAGCCGGTAGTCACAGGCGAAGACCGGCAACCCGGTGCCCGCCGACACCCGGCTGGTCAGACCCCGGTGCGTCCGGGCCGAGCACAGCACGTAGCCACTGCCGTGCACATACAGCACCGCGGCGTCCTCACGGACCACTCCTCGCGCCAGCACCCACTCGCCACGCGGACCGGACTCGGCCGGACCGAACCGGCTGCCCGGCATCGGTGGCCCGAACGTGGCCAGCGCGCTCGCCACGATCCAGCGGGACAACCGGATACCGGGCCGGTTGAGCGGGATCACCGAGGTCAGCGGGCGCAAGGTGAGTGCGGTGACGGTTGCGGCTACGTCACCGCGGGTCATCCGCACTACCCGATCATTCTGATGGCGCACGCCATCAGAATGGTGCTCGTGACATCGCATGTCAAGATGTGCGCGTGAGCTCATCAGCCGGACCCGCCCGGCGCTACGGCGGGAAAACCGCAGATGAGCGCCGGCAGGAGCGGCGCGGTGTCCTGGTCGGGTCGGCGGTGGAGATCTGGCAGGAGCAGGGCTGGGCGGCGGTAACAATGCGCGGCGTGTGCGCTCGCGCCAGGCTGACCGACCGCTACTTCTACGAGAGTTTCGCCAACCGCGACGAACTGCTGGCCACTGTCTGGGACCAGATCCGGGACCAGACGTTGCAGATGCTCCTCGGGGTGATCGGCGCCCGCGCCGAACACTCCGCACTCGACCAGCTTCACGCCGCCCTGCATGCCCTTGTGCACCAGCTGCAGGCCGAGCCTCGATGGGCGCAGATCCTCTTCGGAGACCATTCCGGTAGCGCCGTGCTGGAACAACGCCGCAGGCAAACCGTGCAGCAGGCCACCGACATCATGGTCGACCTCGCGCGTCCGTTCCTGCGCGACGGCGTCGACGATCGGGCGCTGCGCACCAACGTGCTGCTCGGCATCGGCGGGTTCGTCGAGATCATGCTCGCCTGGCGATCCGGCCTCGTCGACCTCGACGCCGACACGCTCGTCGACCAACTCACCGAGGTCAGCCAATCGCTGTCACACAACTTCCTGCGCCCGGACAGTCGCGAGGACCACCCCGCACCACCGACCGCGTAACGCGCCGAGCATGGAGGGTGACCGGCTCGGTCGTATGGGCCGTAGCCGACTCCGTCGCTGCGGACACATAGTCGGCCCGAGACGCTTGCCGTGCACTACACGAAGGGCGTGCCCAACCGGGTGGCTGTGAAGCCGATCGCCACTGCGTTCCACTAGTGTTCGGGTTTGGTGTTGGCGCTGGACCGAGGGCACGTGCGGAGCCTGTACGTCACCTCTGGGGCAAGGGCCGGTTGCCGGGCGTCGTGGAGTAATTGATGTGCGGCGATGCAAGCGATGGTGTCGACTGTTCTGAATTCTGCGACGACGCAGACGACGCATACGGGTGGCACAAGCTCCCGTGCGCGATGCCGGCGCTAATCAGTGCCTGACTCACCCGAGCGTGGAGACGACGACGGGGCGCGGCAGGGTGCACCCCGTCCTTTTGATATCACTGCAACCGAAACGTTTGCGGGTAGGCGATGGCGCGATTCGGCTTACTGCCGGCATAGTTCGACCTCATCGAGGAGTAGATGTTCGCGTCCGGGGGTGCCAGCGAACACGGCGAGGAGGTGTTGACTTGAGCGAAGTCCTGTCGGGCCAACCCCTACGACGTCGGCGACCCGGCTAGCGTCTTGGCCCAGGACGGCTTGCGTTCAGGGACAACCCACCGGGGGACTGTCGAGGCGCACGAGATCTCCATTGGCCAGGATGATCGTTCCGTAGGCGGTGACACAGCGGTTTGCGGTGCCAGTTACTTCGAGGGGACCAGCCTGGGATATGAAGTTACCCAAATCTGGTTTGGGCGTCTTATCGGTAAGGCAGTAGGTGTCGCCTTCCCAGTTCCCAGCCTGGCATCGAGAGATTCCTACTTCTGTTTGGAGTCTTTTGCCGGAGGTGGAGCCTGCGTGGTACATGCACGCGGTGTTGGTTCCGCCGGCGGCGGAGTTGTAGTAGATCGCCAGCTGGCCGCGCGGTTCCTTCTTGAGCGAGGATGCCCAGCTCAGTGTGCCTGAGCAGGTGGCTGCGGCGTGTGCGGTCGCGGAAGTGACTGCCCCCGCGGCGATCATGCTGGATGTCATAACTGCAACACCGAGCAGGACGCGGCAACGTTGCCAGGTTGTACGGTTTTCCGGGAATTTTGTCATGAAACGACCTTTTCTTCACCCTGGTGTGATGGCGCTGGCACGCGGACCGACATTCGGCTCGACGTCGATCTATTGGATCGCGCACGGTCGTGCGCCAGCGGTGGCGGTCGCCACTCCGGTTGTCCCTTGCGACGTAGACGATCCCACTGTCGGAGACCATCTGATGCTGGAGGCGGATTAGCAGAGGATCAAGGGCGCCGAAGAGTCTCGTACGAACTCGCACACCGGAGGAGCCGAGTTGAGGTTCAAGCGGAACGAACTCGGTCTGCAGCGGTACGACAGATCGGAGACCGACGCGAAACTACGGCGAGGGAGGTCCGCGACGCCGGAGCCGAGGCGAACGTGGTCGCCGGGACTCGACCGCTCCGGCGGCTGTCACCGCACTGTTCGACCACGCCGTCGACGAGGTCGGACAGGTCGACATCGCCATCGACACCACGGGGATGGTGTTGCGTAAGCCGATGCTGGAGACCAGCGAGGAGTACGATCACCCGATCGTTCGGGCGGGACCAAGTCGAAGACCGCGTACATCTTCTTCGCCGAAACCGGCTACAGGATCAGCGACGGTGGGAAATCATCACACTCGCTACCTCACTTGCTGACCGCCTTCACCGACGGCTACTCCACCTACGCCGGCTCAGCTCGATGCCGACCGGGCACCACCTGTGCCCAGCTCTTGCGCCTGAGCCGTTGTACGAGTTCGTACGAACCTGTGTGGACAATGTGCGAAACCGCAGCGCGAGGTTGTCGCGCTGACGAGGGCACCTTCAAGCTTGCACCGACCATACGGCGGACACCGACTGGGGTAGGTGCACCCATGGACCACTCGCAGATCATGGATCGGACAGGGCGGCCAGCTACGTCGCGCTCATTCACGGGGTTGTGGCGCTGTCGCCTGCGCGGCGGCCCTGTGGCAGGACTGCACACATGACCACGGTCGCCCTCGTCGACGACCACCCCGCGGTGCTGATGGGTATCACAACTTGGTGCGCGGACGCCGACCCGTGCATCAACGTCGTCGCTTCAGGAACTGGCACGGACACCGCATGGACCGAGCACGGCATCAGTGCGGATGTCGTTGTCTTCGACCCAATGTCGGACAGGCATGTCCCAGCGCTGAACGACCTCCGGCGACTGGCCGAAGCTGGTAGACGAGTCGTCGTCTACTCGATGCGCAAAGATCATGCGCTAGCCCTCGCCTGTCTCGACATCGGCGCTTACACCTACCTGAGCAAAGTTGAAGGCAACGAGCACCTCGTCCCCGCCATCCATGCCGCCGCCAACGACCTCTGCTATCCCGCACCTGCACTCGCAGATGCGGGAGGCGCCGACATCAACAGGCCCTCGCTCACTCCTCGCGAGTTCGATGCTCTCGTGTCTTGGTTCCATTGCGAATCGAAAGATGCGGTGGCCGAGAGAATTGGCGTGTCGACAAGTACGGTCAACACCTACCTCGACCGTGTTCGGATCAAGTACGCCAACGCCGGCAGGGAAGCATCGACGAAGGCGACCCTGCTGGTGCGCGCGGTCCAGGATGGGCTGATCAACTTCGACGACCTGTAGCGGTCGGCATCGGCCACCGCATTTGCGAACGGGTTCCGAGACTGCCCGAGAACGGCGTCACGGAGCAGGTCGGGCCCACCAGTACGGTGCACCCGGCCTGCTCCGTGGTCGCTGACAGAACTGTCAGCTCCAGGTCACGCAAACCTTCTTCGGTAGGTTCTCTTCCGACCACGTGATTGCCGCGTCGCCGGAAAGTCCTTCCGCCAACCCCAGCGCTGCCACAACCGCTCCGGCAGGGATGTTGACACCGCCAACAACGAATGCCCCCACGCCGGTCACCGCGCCTCTAACCTTCAGATACCAGCCATAAGCGATGCCAGCTTCCTTGGGAATTGTTCCGCAGAACTCCCCACCAGCCACCTGTCCAACCTGCTGCGAATCCGCGCCAGAAGGAGTGCGCTCGGTTGCCAGCATTCGGCCGTACAAACTGACGGCCTGTGTGTACTCATCTGCGGTCACCGTCTTGGCGTATTCCGCCTGCATCTTTCCGACCTCGGCAGCTCGATCAACTGGACCAGCTGATGCGACACCAGCCCCGGCTCCTAGGAAGGCAACGGTGAACACCATCACCAAAGCCGCCGCTGCCCGTTGAGAGAGTTTCTTCGTCATATCGAGTCCTCTCCGACCTTCGTATACCCAGGTGACATCTGTACGGGCAAAAACGTTAGCCAAAACGCGACCGCAATACAGTCGGTCGAACGGCCCACAATTCGGGCTTCGTCGACAAATCCGGAACCGTTCCAAGATCAGTGTTTCCGGCCCGACACGCCGGGCCGTAGGTCCGTCGGGATGGGCACTGTGAGTGGTGACATCTGAGCTTGTGAGTCCACGTAAGCGTGAGTCCAAGCTGGCGCGGGAGCTGTCGCCGGAGCAGGCCGCCGCGGCGGCGATGGTGGCCGAGGCGAAAGCTCGCGGGCTGGCCCTGACCGGTCCGGACAGCCTGCTGAAACTGTTCACCAAGAACGTGCTGGAGACCGCTCTCGACGAGGAAATGACCGAGCACCTCGGCCACGAACAGAACCAGGCCGACCGTGAGTCGACGAATGTGCGCAACGGCGCACGGCCGAAAATGGCGAGCTCGGATGCCGCCGGCGGGGCCACTGTCGAGGTTCCGCGGGACCGGGAGAGCGCGTTCGATCCGTAGACCGTGAAGAAGCGGCAACGACGGCTCGCGGATGTGGACGAGATCGTGCTGTCACTGTATGCGAAAGGGATGACCACCGGCGACATATCCGCGCATTTCGCGGAAATCTGCGGAGCCCCGGTGGGCAAGGAGGCGATCTCGCGGATCACCGACAAGGTCGTCGCCTATATGAACCACTGTGCCAACCGCCCGCTCGACTCCGTGTACGCGGCGGTGTTCATCGACGCAATCCACGTCAAGGTCCGCGACGGGCAGGTCGCCAACCGGCCCGTCCATGCGGCCATCGACGTCACCGTGGACGGCCGCAAGGATGTCCTGGGCCTGTGGATGGGCACCGGTGGTGAGGGCGCGAAGTTCTGGATGAGCGTGCTGATCGACCTGAAGAACCGCGGCGTGGCCGTCGTCTTCTTCCTTGTCTGCGATGGCCTCAAAGGGCTCCCCGATACGGTGGCGAACGTCTGGCCGAAAGCTATTGTTCGAACCTGCATCGTCCACTTGATCCGGAACATCTTCCGGCTGGTCGCGCGTCAGGATTGGGACGCGGTGAAGCGGGACATCAACCTATCTACACTGCGCCCAGTCCGGATGCCGCGGCTGTCGCAATGGACGAAATCGAGAAGAAATGAAGGAAGAAGTACGGGGCGAGAGCCGGCTCTGGCGCAACGCCTGGGAGGAGTTCATTCCGTTCCTTGATTGCGACGTTGAGATCCGGACGATGATCTGCTCCACGAACGCAATTTAATCATTGAACGCCCGTTATCGGCGGGCGATTCGCGTACGAGGGCATTTCCCGACCGAGCAGGCCGCAATGAAGTGCCTGCATCTCGCGGCCCCGCAGCCCGGACCCGACCGGGACCGGCCGCGCCCGATGGACGATGTGCTGGAAACCCATGATCAACGCGTTCACCATCACCTTCGGTGATCGCTGGCCGGAAGCGGAGCCTACTGATCAACAACGCCGGAAACACCGCTCACGGGATAGACCCCGGACCGGCGAAGGGCGAGTATCGGAGGCGCTTTTGTCGTTCTCAGTCGACCTGTTCCAGCCAGTTCCAGAGGATGCGTTCGCGGTGGGTGTCGTAGGACTCGGTGGATGACGCCGCGACCTTCGTCTTGTGGATGTAGGCACCGGTAGCGGCGGTGGTGACGCCGAGGATTGCGTCGGCGAGTTTCTTGCCCGCGGGGACCGGGGTGTCCACCAGGGGGGTGACCGAGAGCAACGGGACGACCTTACTCATCAGAAAGGGAAAGGCTCCACCGGTTTGGCGTGCGAGTCCGGTTCCGATCACGAGACTGGGGTTGTACGAGACGATGTCGATGCGGTCGGGCAGTCGGCGGGCCCATTCGTGGACCAGATGAATGCCGCCGAGTTTGCTCGTCACGTAGGCACGGCGACCAGCTCGGACATTTTCGGAACGGTCGAATGCTCCGGGGCGCGAAATTTCCGGGATGGTCCACCGGGGTGCGGGCATGGTCCCCCCGGTGTGCCGGAGATCGCCGAAGTGAGCGTCGCTGACGGTGACGACGATGCGTGCCGGAGCCTGAAGGTGAGGGTGTAGTTGCCGGAGGAGCTGGTGGGTGGACATGACGTTTACGGCGAAGGTCCTCTCGTATCCGTCGACCGTGGTTGTCAGCGCATTGGAGAGGTGGACACCCGCGTTGAAGACGAGTCCCCGCAGCGGAGGCAACTCGCCGGAATCAAGAAGATCCTCCATCTTCGCCCCAGCAGCGGCGACGCTCGCCCTGCTCGACAGATCGACGTCGGCACTCGACACATGCGGAGAGATTCCCCGCAGGCTCGGTAGAATTTCGGCGGCAGAGGAGCTTCGCCCAAGAACCACGAGGTGGGTATCGGGGCTACGACGCAGGATTTCTCGTGCGGCTTCCAGGCCGATTCCTCTGGTGGCCCCGGTCATGATCAGGGTTCGGTTCGCTGCGGTCATGGGTGGGCCTCCGGGTGAGATCGTGCGAGTTCGTGTGTGCGTCGACATCTGCTTTCTCCGCCGCCATCGACACTGATGGAGTCTTCGACGGTGAGGGAGACCTCGTCGAGCCTGGTATCCACAGGGCCACGCATCCGGCCTGGCGATGGCCGCAGGGGTAGGGACAATGAAGTCATGGCGGGAGATGAGAGGTTGGGTCTGGGCGAGTACCTACGTCGTCATCGCTCGGAGATGACACCCCGGGATCGGGCCGGCTCATCGGCTCTGTCCCATAGGCGTGTGCCGGGCCTGCGACGTCAGGAAATCGCTGACGTCGCAGGCATATCGGTCGACTACTACATCCGTCTCGAACAGGGGCGCGCGTCCCGCCCCTCGCGGGAGATCCTCACCGCGCTGGCCCGTGCGTTCCGGCTCTCGAGCGCCGAGCGGGATCACCTGTTCCGGCTGGCCGGTGAGCGCCCTCCGCAGCCACGAGCACCCGCCGCGGAAATCCGACCGGGACTCCAACTATTGCTCGACAGCCTGAACCACACCATGCCGGTCACCATTCACGACGGCAGGCTCGACGTGCTGGCGCTCAACGCTGCCGCGGCAGAACTGGTCGGGCCCGTCTTCGGCGGCGGGCCCTACGGTTACAACATCGTCCACCAGGTCTTCACCTCGACGGGACTCCGCGAAGTGCTCGGTAACGAGGGAGCGGAGCAACTCGCCCGAGCGGCCGCCTCCGAACTTCGCAAAGCACTCAGCCTCTACCCGGAAGACGAGCGTCTCCGCTCCTTGTTTCGCGAGCTGGTGGCAAGCAGCCCCGAGTTCATCAGCCACTGGGACCGAGGAGAGATCGGAACATGGAGGTCCGCGATGAAACGTTTCAACCATCCGACCAGAGGACCGCTCGACTTCGACAGCGAGATGCTGCACGACCCCGAGAGCGACCACTGGGTCATGCTTTTCACGCCCCGCCGCGCATGATCCATCGATGTGCACGCGAGTCTGTGCCGGTCGCAGCTGGTGGACCGCTCCGCCCTGCCGAACATCGTCCACATCAGGAACGATCGGGACGTGCCGCGGGTCACTCTCACAAGCACGATCGGCGGCCGGCCGGGGCCGACCACGGCGCCTTTGTGGGGAGACGTACCGCTGCCCGCACGGGATCTCCCGCTGGAACAGACGAGCGGCGAACGGTCGGGGCCACGATTCGGCCCGCAATCGACGACCGCCTGTGACCGGTTCCGACCGTGTGCGCGACGATCGATGGGCTCGTCCGAGCGGAGCGCGACCCCGTCCGCGAGGCGACCTGCACGGGCGCGGTCACTGTTCCGGACGCGCTGGCTGCCGCCACGCCGGCCAGGCATCTCGCGTAACCTGAGATCGCGCGGCTTCGGGCAGCGCGGGAAGAAGCCAACCCACGACGGTGCGGTGTGTCGCGAGGCCGGAACGTCTGGGAAGAACATGCCGGAGGGGCCGCCACGGAGGCGAACATGCGCGGTCAGGACCTCGAAGTCCTGGTACTCGGACCGACGGACGCGACGAGGTCCGGGCAGCCCGTTCCGCTCGGTGGGCATCGGCGGCGTGCCCTGTTGACCAGGTTGCTGCTGGACGCGGGGCGCACCGTGTCGGCGCAGACCCTGCTCGACGACGTCTGGGACGACGAGACTCGTCCGGTCACTCGCGGGACGTTGCAGACGCACATCTCCGAACTCCGGACGGCCCTCGGCGGCCGGATCGGTTACCACGCCGGTGGCTATCGGCTGGATCTGTCCGGGCTCCGTCTTGACGCGATGAACTTCGAGAGGGCACTCGACAGCGCTTTGGTCAGTGCGGCGACCGGACTGCCGGAGTCGGCTCGCCAGCTCCTGACCGAGTCCCTCGGTCTCTGGCGCGGCGACGCGCTGCAAGACGTGGCCGACCGTGCCTGGGCTCACCCCGAGGCGGCGCGGCTCACCGAACTGCGGAAGGTGGCGGAAGAACAACTTCTGCAAAGCCGTCTCGACGTCGGCGAGCACCAGCAGCTCGTTGCGGACGCTGAGGCCGCGGTCGCCGATGAGCCGCTGCGGGAACAACGCTGGGCGACCCTCGTTCTGGCCCTGTACCGGTGTGGCCGGCAATCCGCCGCATTGGCGGCCTATCGCAGGCTGCGCGACCTGTTGGCCGGGGAAATGGGCGTCGACCCCTCACGTCCGATGGTCGAGTTGCAGGCAGCGATCCTGCGGCAGGATCCGCGGCTGGACGGTCCTGGCACCAACGGAATGCGCGGTCTCGCCCGCACCGCGGCCACCGAGACGCTGCGACGCGCGCACGACGCCGCCGACGCCGGGGACTGGCCGACCGTGCAGGAAAGTCTGATCGCGGCCGAGACGAGTGGATCGCTGCACGTGGACGATCTCGAACTTCTCGGCGACGCGGGGTTCGTGTCGGGAGACCAGGAAACCTCTATCTACGCCCGGATGCGGGCCCACATGATGTGTCTGACCCAGGCCGACACCAGCCGTGCCGCGGTATTCGCAATGCAGATCGTGTGCAACTACTACGTCCGCAACCAACCTTCACTGGCACGAGGCTGGATGGATCGGGCCGGTCGTCTCCTGGACGGAGTGCGTGAGTCCGCGGCTCACGGAATGTTCGCCTACACCGAAGGGCTCATCGCCCTGGCCGGCGGCGACCCTGCCGTCGCCGTGGAGAAGGGCGTCCGGGCCAAGAAGATCGGGAAGCGGCGGGGCGATCACGAGATCGAGGCGCTCGGCCAGGCCGTTGAGGGCTCTGGCCTCGCCCGGCTTGGCGACATCGAGGCCGCGGTCCCGCTGTTCGAAGCGGCCTTCGCCGCGGCGTGCGTCCCGGGACGGCTCGGTCCGGTGGCCGCCGGGCAGATCGTGTGCTGGTCCACGCAAGCGCTGCTGTCGGTCGCCGAGTACGACCGTGCCCGGAAGTGGATCGACGTCGTCGAACAGTCCGGTATGGCTTTTCCTGGGGACTGCCACGTTCACCGGGCGGAAGCGCTCCGGGGAGTCGGTGAGCTGGACGCCGCCGCCGCGGAGGCCGAGGCCGGCCGCCGCGAGGCTCAGGACGTCCAGCCGCTGCACGCTGGCATTGCGCACTACGAGATGGGGATGCTGCATCTGGCCAGTGGTTCTCTCCTCGCCGCCGAACGTTCGTTCGTGCTCGCCAAGGCGTGCGGTGTGTCGCAACAGCCGGGAGCCGCCCTGGTCCAACTCGCCCTTGGCGACGTCGACGGGGCCTTCCGGGCGATCACGGCCGCGCTGGCCAGTCCGGTGGTGGACGACCTCGCCCGTGCGCGGTTGCTCCCGGCCGCCGTACGGATCGCCGTCGCCGCGGCCGAACACGCGCAGGCGGAACGCTTCGCCGCCAGCCTGAACCAGATCGTCCGGACACTGGACGCACCCGGTCTCGCGCCGATCGCCGTGGCGGCGCGCACCGAGCTGGGTCTGCGTACCGGCGTTCCCGAGGACAACGCAAAGGCCTTCTGATCGAAGGGACGGGCGCCTTGTCACCGCGACGATGCGATCTCTCTCCAGGACGACGGAGCGGAAGCCGTGGCCGATGTACCGATCAGTCGATGCGGACCCGGCCGAACGCGGGTTCCCGGCGGGCTCCCCACAATCTCGTGAAGGCCACCTTCACTACGGAAAACGTAACGGAGGTGGCCTTCACGAGCTTCGACCGTTCAGGAAGGGTTGGGCGGCGGCACGCCGGGCACGCTCTGGTCCTCCGGGACCACGCCCTCGACCAGGTAGGCATCGACGACCTCGTCCACGGCCGCGTTGCCGTACCCGTAGATGCCGTGGTCACCCTCGCCGGTGACGGTCAGCAGCCGGGAGTTCTCGAACCCTGCGTGTGCCTTCCGGGCGCCTTCGATGGGCGTGGCCGGGTCGTTCGCCGACTGGACCATCACCACCGGCGGCACACCCTTGCCGTCCAGTGCGGGCAGCGGACGGGGCTGGTTCTCCCAGAAGATGCAGTTCTGGATGAACATCCAGTACCCCCCGGCCAGCAGGTTGCCCTGGTCGAGGAACTCCTGCGACCTGCGGATCACCGACTGCCGGTCGCCGGGCGTGGGGCTGTCGTTGCACCTGACGGCGGTCAGCACGGCGAGCAGAGCGTCATTCGGGGCCGGCTCGGCCGGCGCGTCGGCGATCGCCGCCCTGGCCTGCGCCTTGGCCTGTTCCGGCGCGTCGTTCCCGGTCAGCGTCCTGAGCTGGACCAGGAAGTCGGCCAGGCCGGGGAAGGCTTGCTTGCTCTTGAGCAGGCCGACGAAACGGCTGTCCAGATCGGCCGGGCCGACCTTCACACCGTCGACCTCGACCGGATTGCCCGTCAGCGCGTACCGGACGTCCTCGAAGGTCTGCCGGACCTGCTCGCCGGTGGCGCCGAGCCCGTACCGGTCGTCGTGGGCCGCGGCCCACGGCAGGAAGTCCTGCCGCCAGCGGCGTTCGTACCCCATGGGCTGCAGGTCGAACGACGCCGCCCAGGTCGAGGTGAAGTCGACCGAGGAGTCCAGCACGAACCGCCCGACGCGGTCGGGGAACCGCTGGGCGTAGTGCGCGCCGAGCCAGGTGCCCGCCGAGTAGCCGATCCAGTTGATCTTCTCGCGGCCGAGTAGGACCCGCAGCAGGTCCAGGTCCTTGGTGTTGTGGAAGGTGTCGACGAACCTGCCGAGTTCACCGGAGGCCTGCTCGCAGGTCTTCGTGGTCAACTCCGTCGTGTCCAGGAGCAGGTCCAGATTGCGCGGGTCGCGGTCGCGCGGGTCGTGGATCTCACCTTGGCCCGCTCCGTCGCAGGAGATGTTCGTGCTCCTGCCGGTGCCGCGGGTGTCGATGCCGATGATCTCCTGATGCTCACGCAGCTTGGCCTGCTCGCTCAGCGAGGCGGGGAACGAGCGGCCCGGCCCACCGGGCCCGCCCGGGTTGGTCAGCACGGACGCCGTCGTCTCACCGGTGGACTTCAGCCTGCTGATCGCGATCGTCACGTCCTGCCGGTCGTCCGGGTGTTCCCAGTCGCGCGGGGTCGCGAACGTCGCGCACTCGAGGATCTTCGCCGTCTCGGGTTTGTCCGGCACGTCCTCGGCGGTGCACTGGCGCCAGTCCAGGCCCTGTTCGGCGTAATGCGCCGGGATGCCGGTGGTGTTCAACGGGTCGGGGTTCGCCAGCGCCGGGGTCATCCCCGCGAGCAGGCCACCCGCGACCGCGGGGATCACCACGACGAACCGTAGTCTCCTGTGCATATATCGCCCCTTTGTCAAAAGTCCGATTGGCCTACGCCAACAGGCCCATTTGAAACCATGCCCCTGCGGCATGCTCAAGGAGTTCAGTGCAGATTTCGCTCAGAAATTTCGCCTATGGTCCGTCGCCCCGAGCGGGGACGACCGCCGGCAGCGTGGAGAGCAGCGCTGCTCCGCCTGAGGGCCACCTGGTGTCGTGTGAACTCGGGTAATGTTCCGGGCAACGGAGTCCGGCAGCAGCCGCGCTCTGTCCTATGTGGACCGTTTTGTTGGCCGTTGATCATGCTGGAGAATGATCAGATCATTCGTGCCTCGATCGCCTCGAGACCGATTCTTCGCGGACATCTTTTCCCTGCTCGGCGAATGCCGTGGAATCCTGCATGTGCTGTCGCGACTGCTTGCGGAAGGTGTCGGGCACCAGAAGCCCCACCAGCCGCATCGGCACGCCGCTGAACCGGTACTCGTTCTCGCACTTCCAGAGCGTCGTTTCCGGGCCGGCTTCGGTCAGCCCGGTCGCGTCGGCGAGAATCTGGACCACCCTCTCCCGCGGCAGGGCGATCTCGATCGAGAGACGGTGTACTTCACGCGCGCATCGCTCTTCCTTCTGAGTGTGGGACAACATCCTGTTGCGCTGCTTGCCCTGTTCTCCTCGACCGAGGAGCACCGATCACTCCGTGTCCGGGCGACCTTGCGATCTACGGCCCGGGTCGCCAGCGATTACGCTCACCGAACAACCTCGGTAGGAAAGTTATGGGCGTACGCAGCCTCGGAGCGGCCCTACGCCCGACGATCTGATGATTCTCATTGGCGGTGCGAGCGCCAAGGACGCAGGTCGGCCCACCGTGGCAGGAATGTCAGGTCGGGTCGGGTACGTAGAACTTCGTCGTGGCCTCGACCGCGGCCGCGACCTGGTCCGCGTCACCACCGGCGGCGAGATGAGCCTGGCCCCACGCCGCGGCGCTGCGCCGGCCGAACTCGCGCCCCTCGGGCGACTTCTCGAACTCCTCGTGGTCGACGATGTCGTCGCCTGCCAGGAGCCGGCCCAGGGTGAGCAGGCGCAGGTCCCATCCGACGCCGCCGGCCCCGGGGCCGTACGTCGGGAAGGATGGCTCGCCGACGACCGCGGAGTGGATCAGCTCGAACTCGGTGTCGCCGGTCGGGCCCGGGGCCAGGCGCACCTCGACCTCGCTCGTGCCGGGCCAGTCGTCGGCCTCCGGGCCGAAGAGCCAGGACACCTTCAGCAGCCGCGGTGACTCGCACCGGAGGATGTCGCCATGCTCACCACCCTCCACCTCGAACGTCCCGCCTGCCCGGAGGTCCCCGGTGACCGGCTTCAACCAGCGGGCCAGCCGCTCCGGGCTGGTGATGGCGTCCCAGACGTCCTCGATCTCCGCGTCGTATCGGCGCCGGAGCTCCACGGTGTACGCCTCACCGGCGGGCACGCTGCCCTTTCCCATCACGCGGTGCATTGCGGCCAGCTCGTCCAATACGTCTTTCATGTGTCATGTCCCTTTCGGTGGTGGATCGCTCTTGTCCGCATCGGTACCTGAACCGGCCGGTCGGGTGGCCCCGTCGGCCGGGATCCTGCGTGCACGCCTGCCCCGGGCCAGCTCGGTTGCCAAGGCGTCGAGGCGTTGTTCCCAAAGCCGGCGAAACCGGTCCAGCCACGCGTCGACCTCGCGCAGCGGCGCGGGCTCGACTGTGTAGAACCGGTGAGTGCCTACGGCCCTGACCGACGCGAACCCGCTGTCACGCAGCACGCGCAGATGCTGGGAAACAGCCGGCTGGGAGATTCCGAACTCGGCCCGGATGACATCCGTGACCGCCCCGGAGGTTCGCTCACCGTCGGCCAGCAGTTCCAGAATGCGCCGGCGCACCGGGTCGCCGAGGATGTCGAACGCGTGCACGTCGCCGACTGTACCGTCCTCGGCTTATATAAGTCAAAATTGTTATTCGAGGCGTTGGCGCAAGGCGTCGAGGCCCGGCGGCGGTTCATGCGCGAACATCCCCGCCACGCGCTGGACAGCTGGCCGCTGCCGGCCGATCGATTTCCTACAAGAGCGGCAGCTCACGACACGCTAGTTTCGAGGCACCCCGAAGCAGAGGAGAGCCCCGTGGGCAAGGTTGTCATGTACAGCTCGGTATCGGTGGACGGCTTCGTCGCGGACGAGAATGACCAACCAGGACCACTGTTCGACTGGTTGTCCAGTGGTGAGGTCCCGTTGGACGAGAGCGGCGAGCTGAAGGTGTCGCAGACGTCCTACGACTACACCCGGCCGTACTGGGACCAGATCGGGGCGACACTCGCCGGCCGCCATGTCTTCGACCTGACGGACGGCTGGGACGGGAAACCTCCGGGCGGGGTCGACCACGTGGTCGTCGTGACGCACCGGCCGGAGCCCGAGGGCTGGGACCCCGAGGCGCCGTTTCACTTCGTCGACGGCGTCGAGGCAGCCGTGGCCAGGGCGCAGGAGCTTGCGGGTGACCGCTTGGTCGAGGTCGCCGCTGGCGACGTCGGTGGCCAAGTGCTTGCCGCCGGTCTGGTCGACGAGGTGCGCATGGACGTCGTACCCGTCGTCTTCGGATCCGGTAAGCGCTACTTCGGGGCGGTCCACGCGCAGCACCTGTTGGAGGGACCTGACTTGGTGATTCAGGGCAACCGGGTGCTTCACCTGCGCTATCGGGTGCGCCGTTGACCTAGCTGAGCGGGTACGCGAAGAAGTCCACTGCGAAACGGTGACCCAAGATCGGGCGTCCGGCTGCGCGTGCGCATCACCGGTCCTGGTCGGGCAGCCGACGCCGACCCGCTCCAGTACCTCACTTGCGGCAGGTTCGACTCAAGATCGCTGGTTGCCGGGTTTCCGTCGTATCTTGGCCGACCCTCCCTTGACCGAACACCGACGCCGCTTCGCTGTCGGCTTGGTCGCTCGGTCAGCCGAGCCTCCGGCGCCGGGTATCGCTGGCCGCCGGGCGAGGTCCAGCCGGGATATCCGTTGGTCGACGCCATAACTCACACGGCGCCTGATCTTCCGCTATGCCATCCACTCGTTCATCGGTGGAGAAAGCCGGTTGCCTCAGCTTCCATAGTTCGCGAAAAGCATGACTGGTGGCCGACCCTACGCTGCTGAAGGTCAGGGTTGCACACACCAGAGCCGTGACGGCCAGGATCGCAAGCGCAGCCGAACCTGCCCGGCCGACGATGTTGGTTACCCATCGACTGGCTGCTACACACCTGAATTCACGGTGGGAGTGCTTCGCGCAACTGATGTATCAGCGCTACCAAGGCCTTGTGGCCCAGGAGTTGTTGACGCGGCACTTGGTCGTCGGCGCCCAATGTCGCCCCGGCGGGGGAGCGCGGAGTTCGAATCCGGCCGTCATACCGCTCCGGCCGACCGCGCGTGCTGGCACTTCGACGTCGAGCGGTTCAGTCTCCGCTGATCGGCGCAGGACACCGAGGCGTACGTCGTGTTCTTGGTGGTCGGTTCCCTGAGCGTGTCGATATCATCGCGCAACCGACGAGTCCACGACCGCCGCCGCGCGATCAGGGTAGACGACTCGATCCCGGTCCGTCGCCACCTAAGTGATTGGGTACGGCAGGGCGGTTTCCGTCGGGACCGATCCAGATTGGTGCTTCCGGCCCCACGTGCTGTGCCGAGGTCCCGCCGCGCCAGAGTTGCACGAGCGGATCCTGCCCACGAAGTCGCCGTGGCCCGTGCCTTCCGGTACCTACACGCGGCCGGACGTAGGAAGTCCTCCGCGTCCGAGGTCACGAGCCCGGAGCCGACCAGGCTGGTTCCACTTCTGCTTCGTGGCCGGTGGCGGCGACCGACAGGAGCTGTAGCCTCGAACAAACCGATTGCTCGTGTCATTCGACCATGTCAAGTTCGCAGGGTGGAACGTCAACAGATTTCCAGAATTGCCCATGCGAACCATCCGGTGTCCGCGCCGCTGGACGACGACTCGGTACGACGGCTGTTGGAACGCGCGCTGCCAGTCGGTGACGAGTACATTCTCGACCTCGGTTGTGGCGGTGGCGAGTGGCTTCTGCGTGCGTTGGCTGCCTACCCGCGGTTGCGAGCGGTGGGCGTCGACATCTCCGAGAGCGCGCTGACACGTGCCCGGCACGCGGCACGCGCCCTCGGTGTGGCGGACCGGCTCGTCCTCTTCCACGAGGACGCCAAGGATTTCAGCTCCGCACAACCGTTCGACGTGGTCCTCAGCATTGGATCCGCGCATGCCTTCGGAGGGCTGCTCGCGAACCTCGCGGCCGTCCGAAAGCTTCTGTCTCCCGGAGGGCGCATCCTCGTCGGTGACGGCTTCTGGGACCACGAACCATCGCCGGAAGCAGTGCAGATGCTGGGCGAGTTCCACGATCTGCGTACCACGATCGGCCGTGTCGTCGCTGATGGATGGGTCCCGACCTTCGGGCACATCAGCACTCGCCGTGAGCTCGACGAGTACGAATGGGACTGGGCGGGGACACTGGCTGCGTGGGCCCTCGACCACCCCGACGATCCGGACAGCCCACAGGCACTTGCCGTGGCCGCCACCCACCGCGACGAGTGGCTGCGGGTCTACCGAGATGTCTTCGGGTTCCTCTGCCTGGTCCTCCGGCCAACGATCGACTGACCGGACCCGAGCGCTCACGGGCCGACTCGCCGCGACCTCCTCGCGACCTCGCTCGAGTCGCTACCGCAGGCCCGAGGCTGGCCGCCCTACCCCGCACGGCCCACCACGAGCGATCTCGGATCGGCTGGGGTCGCGTGTTGCCAGTACCGGTGCGGCTGTCTTCGTCTCAGCCCCGTGCATGGTGGTGTCGTCAACCTCGCGCGCGGTGTCGCGGTTCTGGAGACCGCGGTCCGGTTGTGCAGCTCAGGTGACTTCGTCGCCCGGCGCGTCGCGCTCCTGGGAACCCGGGCACCGAGCAGTCCGGTACCGCAAGCGACGAACCCCGATACAGAACAGCCATTCTCCGGGCGCCGCCGGGTGTTCCGCAGCACCGGATGGTCTCTGAGGACACACCGGAAACACGGCCGTGCACGGGCGATCTCGCCCCGCCGAGCCGACGGCAGCCTGCGGCCGGCCGGGATCATCTGGGCGCACGGAGAGCACGGCGGCGTCGGTGCGAGAACGAACCTGATCACGTGGCGTGATCGGATCATCGGGCGGTCTACCGCAGGGGCCGCCGCGCCGATCTGACAGTTGATCATGCCTCCTGAGTACTGACGTGGCTCACGATGGTTTGCGTTGACCCAGTTCGAGTCGCAGGATGCCCCGGCCGGTCAGCCTTGGCACTATGAGCCGATGAGTGTCGCCCGGGTACTGGTCGTGGAGGACGCCGAGGCGATCCGGGTGTCCGTCGAGAGCGGCCTGCGCGAGGCTGGGTACGAGGTGCTGGGCCGGGGCGACGGGCGGACACTGGAGGCCGACCTCGCCCGGTACCGGCCGGACCTCGTCGTGCTCGACGTGATGCTGCCGGGCCGCGATGGCTTCGAACTGCTCGGCGTGGTGCGCGGCCACGGCACGGCGGGCATCGTGCTGTTGACCGCCCGGGACGGGGTGCCCGACCGGTTGCGCGGGCTGTCCGCCGGTGCGGACGACTACGTGGTGAAGCCGTTCGTGCTGGCCGAACTCGTCGCCAGGGTCACGGCCGTGCTGCGCAGGCTCGGCCGGGTCGCGCTGACCGTGACCATCGGGGACCTCGTGCTGGACGCCGGATCGGGCACGGTACATCGTGGCGGCGAGCTGATCGAGTTGACCGTCACCGAGCTGCGCCTGCTGTCCTACCTGGCGGGCAGGCGCGGGCAGGTGGTCAGCAAGACCCGGCTGCTGACCGCGGTATGGGGCTACGAGGACTACGACGCGAACCTGGTCGAGGTACACGTGAGCGCCCTGCGCCGAAAGCTCGAACTGCGCGGGCCGCGGCTGGTGCACACCGTGCGCGGGCGCGGGTACCTGCTGCGCGCCGAGGGGGACTGACCATGTCGGGCCTGCGCACCGCGTCGCTGCGGCGCCGAGTCACCGTCACCGTGTTCGCGGTGCTGGCGGTGGTGCTGGTCGCGCTTGTCGTCGTGGTGACGCTGCTGTTCGGCAGGCTCGCCGAACGCAATATCAACGCGGCACTCGGCGACCGCGTTCAGCTCGCCCAGCAGCTCGCCCGCGCGGGCACCGGCCCGGCGACGATGGTCCGCAGGCTCGACGGCCGTGGCGTTCGTGCACGACTGGAAACCGTTGACGGGCAGCGATTCGGTGACCTGGGCGAGCGCGGCGGCGACCAGCGAACGCGGGAGGTCACACTCCCCGGAAACGGACGGGTCGCCGGTGCGAAGCTGACCCTCGCGGCGGACGCCTCCGTGCTGGTGCGGACCGAGACGACGCTGGTGCGGCTGCTACTGGTGACCGGTGCGCTGGCGCTGGCGGTCGCGGTCGCGGCCACCCTGTTCGGTGTTCGGTTCGCGCTGGCGCCGTTGAACAGGATGACGGATCTGGCCCGCTCGATCGCACGCGGTGACCGTGGCCGCAGGCTGGCACCGGAACGGCCGGAGACGGAACTCGGCCGGACTGCCGAGGCGTTCGACGACATGCTCGACGCCCTGGAGGATTCCGAGCAACGCACCCGCCGGTTCGTCGCCGACGCCGCGCACGAACTGCGCACTCCCATCGCCGGGGTGCAGGCCGCCGCGGAGGCCGTGCTGCACCAACCGCCCGACACCGACCCGGAACAACGGGAACGCCTTGAAGCCCTGCTGATCCGGGAATCCCGTCGTGCGGGCAGGCTCGTGGACGATCTGCTCGATCTCGCGCGCCTGGACGCGGGTGTGACCTTGCGGCGCGGCCCGGTGGAACTGGCGGGTCTCGTCGCGGCACGGGTGGAACAGGCGCGGTTGCTGACGTCCTTCTCGCGGATCGAGTTCACCGGTGTGCCGGTCACGGTCGACGCTGACGCGCAGCGGGTGGACCAGATCGTGGCGAACGTGCTGGACAACGCCCGCCGCGCCAGCCCCGACGGCGGACGGATCCGGGTGGAGGTCACCGGGAGGGGCGAGGTCACCGTGCTCGACGACGGTCCGGGCGTGCCCGAAGCCGAGGCGGGACGGATCTTCGACCGGCTGGTGCGGCTGGAGCGAGCGCGTGACCGCGACTCCGGCGGGTCCGGACTGGGACTGGCCATCGCCCGCGGCTATGCCCGCGCGCACGGCGGCGACCTGACCTGCGAACGTCCACCGGACGGACATCGTGGCGCCGCGTTCCGGTTGCGGTTGCCGGTGCTGAAGGCTTCCTGAAGTCCGGCCCGGAATCCGTGCCCGTGAGCCTCCGGGACGACAGTATCGGGGTGTGACCCCAGTAGACGAGCGCACCGCGATCAGCCGCCTGCTCGACCGGCTGAACTTCGGTCCGGCACCCGGCGAGCTGGACCGTCGGGTGCCGCGCGGTTTCACCGCTACCCTCGACGAGCTGCTCACCCCCGCGGCACCCGTCGTCCTGCCCGACCTCGGCCCGCTGCCGGAGAAGTCCGGGAAGAAGGGCGAGAAGAACTCCGCGGAGAAGGGGGCGGCCAAGGAGGCCAAGGACCTGCGAGCCCGGCAGGAGGCGACCGCGGTGTCCTGGTGGCTCGACCGGATGGTCACCGAGCCCACCGCGACGGAGCGGCTGACCTGGTTCTGGCACGGGCATTTCGCCACCAGTGCGCAGAAGGTGAAGTATCCGGCGCTGATGCTGCGGCAGATCGACCTGTTCCGCCGGCAGGGCATGGGATCGTTCAGCGATCTCGCCGAAGCGGTGCTGGTCGACCCCGCGATGCTGATCTGGCTGGACGGGCGGCGCAACACCGCCGAGGCACCGAACGAGAATCTCTCCCGCGAGTTCATGGAACTGTTCGCGCTCGGTGTCGGCAACTACACCGAGGACGACGTGCGTGAGGGAGCGCGTGCGCTGACCGGCTGGACCGTGAGTAAGGACGGAAACGCCGAGCTGGCAACGAAAAAGCAGGACGGCGGGGAGAAGACCCTGCTCGGCGTCACCGCCGCGCACGACGTCCGGTCCTTCGCGGCCACTGTGCTCGCCAACCCCGAGTCGGCCCCGTACGTCGCGGGCAGGCTCTGGGAACGCCTCGTCTCCGACACCGCACCGCCGGGCGAGGTACTCGACCGGCTCACCGCCGCGTGCGGGCCCGGTCGCGACGTCCGGGCGCTGGTGCGGGCGATCGCGCTCGAACCGGCGTTCATCGACAGCGCGTCAGCGGTGGTCAAGCAACCGGTGGAGTGGGGCGTGGGACTGATGCGCGCTCTCGGACTCCGTCCATCCACAATGGACGCAGAGACGGCAAAGGGGCTCACCGGTGGACTGCGCGGTATGGGCCAGGTTCCGTTGCGTCCGCCGAGCGTCGGCGGCTGGCCGTCCGGGCAGGCGTGGCTGAACACCTCGGCCGGCCTGTCCCGGTTGCGGCTTGCCCAGCTCCTCGCGTCGAAGGCGGAACTCGGCGGGCTGCGGGGGACAGCCGAGCCGGAACGTCCCGACGCCGTGGGCTTGCTGCTCGGAGTTCCCGCCTGGAGCGACCGCAGTCGCGCGGCACTGTCCACTGTGGCCGGCGATCCGATGCAACTGGTCGCCGCGGCCGCGTGTTCCCCCGAGTACGTCGTCAGTGGATAGGAGAACCACACCGTGAATTCGTTGACCCGACGCAGGTTCCTGATCGGCTCCGGCGTGGCGGGCGCGGGTGTACTCGCCGCGGGTGCCACTGCGGTGACCTTGCCGGAGCTGATGAACGCCGCGCAGGACACCCCGCTGGCCGACGGCGCCGGGGTACTGGTGGTGGTCACCCTCTACGGTGGCAACGACGGGCTGAACACCGTCATCCCCGCTGGGGACGGTGCCTACCAGGACGCCCGACCGGAGCTGGCGTACCAGCCGGACGAGGTGCTCGACATCGGCGAAGGGCTGGGGCTCAACCCCGGACTGTCCGGGCTGAAGGGTCTGTGGGACTCCGGCAGGCTCGCGATCGTCCCCGCTGCCGGGTATCCGAAGCCCGACCACAGCCATTTCCGGTCCATGTCCATCTGGCAGACGGCCTCGCCGGAGACCCAGACCCGCACCGGCTGGCTGGGCCGCTGGCTGGACGCGACGGGCTCGGATCCGCTCGGCGCGGTGTCGATCGAGTCGACGCTGCCACCGCTGTTCGCGGGGGAGACCACCGCGGCCGCGACGCTGCCGGTACGCGGCCTGAAGCTGCCGAAGGGCAAGCTCGCCGACGCCGTGCGCGCACTCGGCACCCCACAGCCCGGCGAAGATCCGCAGCGGGCACGTGTCGCCAGGTCGTTCGCCGATCTGATGCGTGCCGCCGAGATTCTCGGCCCGCCGGCGGGCGAACGGCAGCCGGACGAGGCCGAGGACGAGGAGCGCGACAACGGTGCGTCGGCGGGCGGCAAGGGCGCGCTCGGGGCGCAACTCGACGTGGTGGCCAACCTGATCGAGGCCGGTGTGCCCTCGCGGGCGTACTCGGTGTCACTGGGCGGTTTCGACACCCACGCCGACGAGCGCGGAACCCAGCAGCGCCTGCTCACCGAACTGGACGGTGCCCTAACGCCGTTCGCGCGGCGGATGGCGGGAACCGACCGCGGCAAGCAGGTGACGGTGCTGGTGTACTCCGAGTTCGGCCGCAGGGTCCGCGCGAACGGCAGTGACGGCACCGACCACGGCACGGCGGGCCCGATGTTCCTGCTGGGGCAGCAGGTGCGGGGCGGACTCGCCGGCGCCGCACCGAGCCTGACCGACCTCGCCGACGAAGATCTCAAGCACGACACCGATTTCCGGGACGTCTACGCCACGGTGCTCGACCGGGTACTCGGCGCCGATCCCACGCGGATCCTCGGCGGGCACACCGGCCGCGCGGACGCCCTGTTCCTCGCCTGAACGACCTCGACTATCGATGACACGGATCCGCGCGCGGTCCGATCGACCGGTCGTGGAGCGACGACACGACACTGTACGAAAGACTGCAACGCCATTTACCGGCCTGGGATTGGCGCTACCGCAAGTTCCTGGGCGAATTGCAGACGATCTGGCGCATGGCGGACAGCGAAGTCGGATCGATAGTCCCGTCCCTCGGCGCGCGTCGTCGACGGGCAGTGGTGACCGTTCGCACGGCGCCTCAAGTCCCACCGCGGACCGCCGCCACCCACCCGTGCCGCCTGTTCCACCACGACTCGACCGTGCGCGCTTTCCTCATCCGTTGACGCGTTGCGGCACCTGCCAGGGGTTGTCCGCGCGCAGCGGCTCGGGCAGCAGCGCCTCGGGCCAGCCCTGGTACGCCACCGGTCGGAGGAACCGTTCGATCGCGGCGGTGCCGACCGAGTCGTTGCCGGTGCCGTGGTGGCCGGGAACGGGCCACCGTGCTGCATCGCGGCGGTCACCGAGACGCCGGTCGGCCAGCCGTTCCACAACACCCGGCCACTGCGCCCGGCCAGCACCGCGGTGAGCTCGCCGAGTGCGGCGGCTTCGTCCGGCTCGGCCTGCAGGGTGGCAGTGAGCTGTCCAGGCAGAGCGGCCAGCACCGGGAGCAGTTCCTTCGGCTCGCGATACCTGACGACCAGCCCGAGCGGCCCGAAGCATTCCTCGGCGGCGTCCGGATTCCCGGCGAACGCCGCGAGATCCCTCCGGAGCAGTCGTGGTGCGATCGAGTCGTCGGCGTCCGGCCACACGACCCGGTCCACGCCGGGCTGTCCGGCGAGTTCCCGTGCGGTGCGCAGGTATCCGCTCGAGATCCGTTCGTTGAGCATCGGTGCGGCAGCGGATTCGGTGAGCAGCCGGGCGATCCGGTCGACCAGATCGCTGCCCTCCGGGATGAACAGCAGCCCGGGGTTGGTGCAGAACTGGCCCGCGCCCTGGGTCAGCGAGCCGACGTCGTCGCCCTCGGCGATCGCCGCCGTGCGGGCGGCCGCCGCGCCCGAGGTGACGACCACCGGGTTGACGCTGCCCAGCTCGCCGTAGAACGGGATCGGCCGGGGCCTTGCCGCCGCCATCTCCGCCAGCGCCAAGCCGCCGGGCACCGACCCGGTGAACGCTGCCGCCTGGATGTCGTTGTGCCGCAACGCCTCCACATCGTTCCGTTCGCCCTCGACGAGGCCGAGCAGACCCGGCCTGCCGAGCGCCTCGGCGACGCTCCCCGCCGTGCGGCGGGACAGCACCGGATGCCCGGGATGGGCTTTGACCACGACCGGGCAGCCCGCGGCCAGCGCCGAGGTGGTGTCGCCGCCCGCGACGCTGAACGCGAACGGGAAGTTGCTGGCCGCGAAGATCAGCACCGGGCCGAGCGCGGCCCGGTAGCGGCGCAGTTCCGGTCGTGGCCCGGTCGGCCAGTCCTGGCGCCCCGGTCTCGCCCGGCTCGCCGCCGAACGCGTCACCCTTCTCGGCGGCGGAGCGGGATGACCGGTCGCGGTGATCGACCCCGCCGGAGACGGTCACGATCGTCACCTACCGGCCCGGGTGGCCGCGCACCCATCCCGAGGAGCGCGCGCGATACGAAGAAGCGAAACGAGCAGCGGTCCCAGGGCGGGAAAGTCATGGACTACAACGAGCGCAAGCAAGTGGCTCTACGACCGCTCCTTCGCGCGACAGGAACGCTGTAGGCGCCGGTCGCCAGCCTCCGGCAGCCGTGCACGCCGCCGACAGTAAGGACAACGGGGCCGCCCGACGTGGTCGCGCCCCGACGACAGGTCAGGTCGAGCGGCGCCCAGTCACGTGGCCGTGTATCGCCGGGCGTACTCGGTCGGCGACACTCCGAAGTGGCCATGGAAGACCCGGCGGAACGCGTTCACATTGGTATAGCCGACTCGATGGGCGACGGCGTCGAGGGTCGTGTCCGAGCGCAGCAGGATGCTCGCGGCCTCCATCCGGTTCTGGATACGCCACTGTCGCAGGCTGATGCCGGTCTCCGTTTCGAACGCACGCCGGATGGTGCGCGAGGACGTGTGCACCGATTCCGCGAGCTCGACCGCGCTCCGGGTGTCACCGGGGTTGAATCTCAGCGTTTCCGCGATGATCCGTGCCGGTTCACTGGCAGGCATCGGCAGGGTGGTCGACAGCACCGGGCTCGGTTCGATGAGTCCGAGGATCTGACGGGCCAGATTCGCCTCCGGCTTGATGATCGAGTTCCACGCTGTCACATAGGCGAGCATCAGTGCCCGCAGCTCACGGCTCACGGTGACCAGCCCCGGTTCGCACAGTGTGGTGGCCGTGTCGGCGGCGTCGAAGATCACCGGCATCAGTACCGAGCCGGCGTGCACGGTGAATTTGTGCCGGGTGCCCACCGGTATCCACAGGGCCTGGTGCTTCGTCAGCGTGATCGTCTGGTCCTTCACGGTGAGGTCGGCCGTGCCCTCCATCTGCCACAGGAGAACGTGGACCCGACCCTCCCGGCGAGCGTCGATCGTGATCGGCGGTATCCAGATTCGCCATGGTGTCTCGTCCGCGCCGTCATCGTCCGCCGCTCGCTCACGGTCGCCCTGTTGTGGCATCGCTCCACTCTCGTACGACGCTTCCGCGCTGTCCCGCGGCTTCTGCGCAATGTGGCCAAATCAGTGCACCACGAGGCCAAAACAGAGTACCCGCATAGGTTAGGTTTCCCTAAGCTTAGTCCGATACCGGTGATCGCCGTTCCCGCGCGAGAGCTGCTGAGTCGCGTCGTGCGCTCGCCATCGGCCGAAGCGGTGCGTGGCATCCCTGAGAGGAGCATTCGATGACCAAGTTGCCAGGCGCGCGACTCCGCGTTCTCGGAGCCGTCGCGCTGACCGTCGCTTTCGCGCTGACCGGTTGCGCCGCCACCGAGTCCGATACGGGCGAGCAGGCGCAGACGCCGGTCGCGACCGCGTTGCCCGCGGCTGAAGGGACGACCCAGTACCCGCTGACGGTCCAGTCCCGGAAAGAAGCGGTGCTGGAAAAGCGGCCGGAGCGGATCGCGGTGCTCGGTTTCTCCACCAATCTCGACGTACTCGAGGTGCTGGGCGTGACCCCGGTGTACGCGCAGCGCGAGGAGGCCGAGTGGGAGTGGCGGAACAAGGACTGGCTGGCCGGGATCGAGGTCGTCGACGCCGGCACGCGCCGTGATCCGGTCAATGTCGAGGGCATCGCCGCGACGAACCCGGACCTGATCCTCTCGCTGAACTACGCGGTGGAGGACGCCGACTACGAACGGCTCAGCGCGATCGCGCCGGTGCTGGAGAAGAAGGCCGACGTCTCCTCCGACCAGATCGACTGGCGCGAACTGCAACGCCTCGCCGGCGAGGCACTGGACCTGCCTGCCGCTTCGGAACAGGCCATCGCCAAAGCCGAGCGGGCGATCGCCGACGTCGCCGCGAGGCACCCGCGGTTCGCAGGCAAGACCATCACGATCGCCACCGAGTACTCCTCCGGCCTCGAGTACTACACGGTCGCCGGCGGTACCGCCGAGACCTTCGTGAGGGCACTGGGATTCATGCCCAACCCGCTCGCGGAGAGTTTCGTCGCGAACCCGAAGATCGCCAGTGAGCAGGTGCGGTCACTGGACGCGGACGCGCTCGTGGTCGGCTACAACAGCCAGGCGATCCGTGCGCAGCGTGAGGCGGACCAGCTTTTCCAGTCCATCCCGGCCGTCGCGCAGGGCCGGTACACGGCGGTCGTCGCCGGCGAGGAGGGCTCGGGCACGAATGCCATCTGGGTGATGCGCCGCGGCGCGAGCGCACTCAGCCTGCCGTGGGCGGCGGAGACGGTGGCGAGCGTGTGGCTGAGCAAGGCCGGCCTGACCGGGTGATTTCGCAGGCACTCGGACGGCGCGGTGGGCGGGAGGATGCTCTCGCCCACCGTCGGCCGCGCGCTCGCCGGACGCTCGGGCCGGCCGTGCTCCTGGCCGCACTGGCGGCGGTGGTGCTCGCCAGCATGGCGCTGGGGGCACAGGCGCTGCCCTTCGATCAGGTGTGGCGGGTGCTGTGGGAACGGGACGGGTCGGAGGCGTCCATCATCGTGTGGACGCAGCGTTGGCCCCGCACGATCATCGGCATCGTGGTGGGCGTGTCCTTCGGGGTCGCCGGTGCGCTGATCCAGGCGTTGACGCGCAATCCGCTGGCCGAACCGGGGATTCTGGGTGTGAACGCCGGGGCGGGGTTCGCCGTCACCGTGGGCGTCGGGGTGTTCGGCCTTTCCGGCATCACCGGTTACGTCTGGTTCGCGTTCCTCGGTGCCGCGGCGGCGACGTTGCTGGTGTACCTGGTCGGCTCCGCCGGGCGTGGACTGGTCTCGCCGGTGACCCTGGTGCTGGCCGGGGTGGCACTGGGTGCCGTGCTGAACGGCTTCTCGACGTTCCTGACGTTGATCGATCCGGAGACCTTCCGGTCGATCCGGAACTGGGGACTGGGATCGATCGCCGACACGAGCCTGGACGACACGGGTGCCGTGCTGCCGTTCCTGACGGTGGGACTGGTGCTCGCGGTGCTGATCGCGGGGCCGCTGAACGCGATCGCGCTCGGTGACGACCTGGCGGCGTCTCTGGGTACGAAGGTGATCCGCACCAGGGTGCTCGGGGTGATCGCGTTGACTCTGCTCGCCGGAGGCGCGACCGCCCTGACCGGAGGGATCGGGTTCGTCGGCTTGGTGGTGCCGCATGTCGTGCGATGGTTCACGGGTCCGGATCAGCGGTGGATCATCGTCTGCTCGGGGCTGGCCGCGCCGGTGCTGGTGCTCGCCGCGGACGTGCTGGGCAGGGTGATTGCCCGGCCGGGTGAGATCGAGGTGGGCATCCTGACGGCGGTGATCGGCGCTCCGGTACTGATCGCGCTGGTGCGCAGCCGGAAAGTGAGCGAGCTGTGACGGGCACTGAGCCCTCGTCCTCGCCGACCGAGGGTGCGGCGAGGGTCGATTTCGGCTATGCCACCCTCGGGGTTCGGACGCGCTGGTTCTCCGTCCTGCTGCCGGTGCGGGTGCTCGCCGTTTCGGTGCTGTTGTTCCTCGTCGCGACGGCCCTTGCGGTGGTGGCCATCACCTATGGCGACTATCCGCTGCGGCTGGAGCAGGTGCTGGCCGCGCTTGCCGGTGGTGGAGAACGTTTCCAGCAGGTGATCGTGGTCGAGTGGCGGCTGCCGGTCGCGGTGGCCGCGGTGACCTTCGGGGCGCTGCTGGGTATCGGCGGGGCGATCTTCCAGTCCCTGACCCACAACCCACTGGGCTCACCGGACGTGATCGGTTTCGACGCCGGTTCCTACACCGCCGTGGTGCTCACGATTCTGGTGTTCGGCTCGGGTACGTACTGGTCGGTGGCCGCGGCGGCGATTGCCGGCGGACTCGCGACGGCGTTCCTCGTCTATGTCCTCGCATACCGGCGCGGTGTCCAGGGTTTCCGGCTGATCATCGTAGGGATCGGTGTGTCCGCGATGCTCGGCGCGATCAATTCCTACCTGATCACCCGCGCCGATGTCGACGACGCCCTGGTCGTGGGGTTCTGGGGCGCGGGTTCCATCTCCCGGGTGTCCTGGACGAGCATGGTGCCCACACTGGCCCTGGCGGCCGCGATCGTCGTCGCGGCGGCCCTGCTCGCACCTACGCTGCGCGTCCTGGAACTCGGCGAGGACACCGCGATCACCCAGGGCGCCCGTCCCGGCCCGGCTCGCCTGGCTCTGATGACCGTCGGTGTCGCCACGGTCGCGCTGGTCACCGCCTCGGCCGGGCCGATCGGATTCGTCGCCCTGATCGCACCCCAGGTGGCCAGGCGACTGACCAGGTCGCCGGGGGTGAGCCTGCTCGCCGCGGCCGCGATGGGAGCGACCCTGCTGGCGTGCGCGCATCTGCTGTCCCTGGTGATCGCGCAGTTCTACCGGGCCATCCCGGTCGGCCTGATCAGCGTGTGTCTCGGTGGGATCTACCTGCTCTGGCTGCTCGTCCGCGAAGCCCGCAGACAGTACGGAGGCCCCCGGTGACCCGGAGAGAAAGCTCATGGTGATGAACCAGACCAACGAGGTGGCGCGCGCCGGCCGACCGGTCCCGGCCAAGGTGTCCGCTCAGGACGCGACGATCGGCTACGACAGGCGCGTCGTCTCCGCGAACCTTTCGGTGCGAATCCCCGACCACTCGTTCACCGCGATCATCGGTCCGAACGGGTGCGGGAAGTCGACCCTGTTACGTGCCCTCGCGCGCGTTCTCATTCCCACCAGCGGGCAGGTGCTGCTGGACGGCAAGGCGATCAACTCGTACCGGTCTAAGGAGGTCGCCCGCCGGCTTGGGCTGCTGCCACAGACCTCGCTCGCGCCGGACGGTATCCGCGTCGCCGATCTCGTCGCCCGCGGCCGGGCACCGCACCAGAACCTGATCCAGCAGTGGCGCGAATCCGATGAGGACGCTGTCGCGGCCGCGCTGACGGCGACCCGGCTCACTGAACTGTCCGGCCGCTTGGTCGACGAACTCTCCGGCGGGCAGCGGCAACGGGTGTGGGTGGCGATGCTACTGGCCCAGGACACCCCGATCATGCTGCTGGACGAGCCGACCACGTTCCTGGACATCGCGCACCAGTACGAACTGATGGAACTCTTTCGTGGCCTGCACGAGGACGGCAAGACCATCGTTGCCGTCCTGCACGACCTGAACCAGGCGGCCCGGTATGCCGATCACCTCATCGTCCTGCGCGACGGACAGGTCGTCACCACCGGCGCACCGGAGGAGGTCGTCACCGCCGAGCTGATCGAGGACGTCTTCGGGCTGCGTGCCCTGGTGGTGCCGGACCCGGTCGCCGGCACCCCGAACGTCGTGCCCCTCGATCCGCGCACCAGCACCCTCCGCCCGGTGGAGCCGAAACCGTGTCCTCTCCCCGGCGACAACCCAGCCCCCGACGACGAGGAACTCCGATGACCATTCCCGCATCACCCGCCGCCACCGGAACGAACCGCACCGGTGAACTCCAGCACCGGTTCCAGCCTGCGATCGTCCGCCGGGATCTGCGGGTGTCCAGAGTCGAGGAGATCACCCTGCGGTACCGGCGGATCGTGCTGACCGGCGACGTACTCGCGCAGGGCTATCCGTTCGTGCGGTTCGCCTGCAACGACCACGTCAAGGTGTACTTCCCGAACCCACGGACCGGGCAGATCGTCGCCTACCGGGAAACCGCCGGCGGCGGCTGGGAACCAGACAGCGACAGCGGTGCGCCGATCCGCCGGGACTACACGCCGCGGGCGTGGAATCCCGAGGCGCGCGAGCTGACCGTGGACTTCGTGCTGCACGAGCACGGCGTCGCCGGAGTGTGGGCGAGCCGGGCGGTCCCCGGCGACGAACTCGTGGTGATGGGTCCACGCGCGAACTGGCTGCTACCCGAGAACTACCCCCACTATCTGGCGGCCGGGGACGAAACGGCGATACCGGCGATTTCCCGGCTGGTCGAGGAGGCACCACCGGGAGCCCGGGTGACAGCGGTGATCGAGGTCGCCGACCCGGCCGAGGAGCAGCGTCTCACCGTAGGGGCGGGGGTGGACCTGGATCTGCGCTGGGTGCACCGCGACACCGCTCCCGTCGAGGCGGATCACGGGAGTGCGTTGGAAACCGCGGTGCGCCGGATCGATCTGCCCGAAGATCCCGATGCGCTGTATGCCTTCGCAGCAGGGGAAGCAGGCACGATGAAGCCGATCCGCCGATACCTCAGGAACGAGCTCGGACTGCCCGGACGACAGACCTGCGTCGACGGCTACTGGAAGCGCGGCACGGCCGACCACGACCACCACACCAGCGAACCCGACGACGAGAACTGAAGGAGTCCGACTCGCGGTGAGGACTCAGTTCCCGGCGCTGGTCAGTTCGAGCACGGCGTCAGCGGCCCGGGGCGCGCCGCCGGTCGCGGCGATCTCGTTCGCCATCCAGCTGAGGCGATCGCGCACGACGGTGTCCTCGGCAAGACCTTCGACGGTGTCGCGCAGGGTTCGCGGACTGAGGTCGGTGGGATCGAGTGTGACGCCGAGGCCGAGTTCGGCGACGCGGTCGGCATTGAGGAAGTGCTCGGACACCTGCGGCAGCATGACCAGCGGCACGCCGAGGGAGAAGGCCTCCATGATCGCGGTTGTGCCCGCGTGGGAGACGAACGCGGTGGCCTGCCGCAGAAGCCGTTGCTGCGGGATCCACGGCGTCGCCTCGACGTTGGCAGGCAACGGGCCCAGCTCGGCGAGCGGGGTGCGGCCGGTCGCCATCACCACGCGCCACGAGGAGCCGGCGAAGGCGTCGGCGCACGCGCGGAAAAGGTCGGGACGGTCGGTGAACGCCGAGCCGAGCGAGACGACCAGCAGAGGCCGGTCGTCGCTCGCGGCCGCGTCCTCGGACGGCGCGAGCGTGGGCCCGACGAACTGCCACGTCGAGTCGAAGGTGTCCGCCGCGATCTGGAACGCGGCGGGCAGGAACACGAGCCTCAGCGGCACTTCCGGCTGGACCATCGGCAGCAGCGGGCCGTCGAGCCCCTGGTCCGTGGAGAACTGCGCGAGGTGTCCCGCGTGTCGGACCAGTGCCTCGTTGTCCGGCCGGAAGTCCGGCGGCAGCAAGCGGTGCAGCGGCAGGTGCTCGTTCACGGCCATGCTCCCGGTGACCGACACGGCCGGCACTCCCAGACGCTGAGCGAGCGCGATGCCGATGGGCGCGACGGCCGCGTCGAAACACACCGCCGCGGCGTCGCGCTCTCGTCCCTGGGCGACGAGCCGGTCCAGGTGTGGTGCGGCGGAGGTGAGCAGGCCGTCGAGGAAGTCCACGAACGTCGTGGTGCTGAAGCGTTCGCTGGAGAGCCATCCGGCGTCGAGTGTCCACGGCAGCTCGAATCCGCGCGCTCCGGCCGCCTCCGTCGCGCCGATCTGCTCGGCCCCGGTCGCGTAGACGACCTCGATCCCGCGCCGGGTCAGCTCCCGCACGAGGGGGAGGGTGACGGTGACATGACCGGCCGCGGGTGCGGCGACGAAGAACACGCTTCCAGGCAGAGTGATCCCCTCCTCAGGACGCCCGCCAGGATAGCCAGCGAGCACGTACCGGATCGAGCGCTCGGTGGCGGAAGGACCCGAAGGACCAGCAGCACCGTCCGATAGGGCATGTTGTGCGATACGCGGTTCACCGGCCGGCTCTCGACTGCCCGGTGGTGCTTTCCGTGTGGGTCACCGTTGGCCCGCATGGGGTGGCGCGACCCTGTCGTGAATGCGCGCGAGTGCCTGCCGGAGGCCAGCCACGTTGGCCGGGCCGAGCCAGTCCTGACGCAGCGATTCGTTGGATGCCTGCCAGCACCTCCGCCACGTCACTGGGGCGTACCAGGAGCAGGATGACGTCGCTGTGCTCCACGACGGCCTGGTTGCTCGGGCAGGCCCGCACCCCGTGGAAGGTGGTTGCCAGGCCGCGCGCGGCCCCGGCGCTGCGCGGCGACAGGTGGATCGGTAGCGGCGAGGGGGTGCTGCTCAGGCCCGTCACGATGGCCTCGCCGAGCTCTCCGACTCCGATGATCCCTGTACGGCGCGTCATGTCCATCTGGCGAACATACGAGCAGCGCCGACGAACGCGCTTGCAAAGATTGCGTGGGCGCGCAAAAATTTCGCGTGCCCGAATCGCTCCGGCTGGACGAGATCGACGTCCGCCTGCTCGACGAGTTGCAGATCGACGCCGACCGCACGCTCCGCGAACTCGGGGGCCTGGTGGGCTTGTCACCCAGTGCGGTCCAGCGACGCGTTCAGCGATACAAGGCCGCGGGCCTCACCCGCACCGTCGTGCAGATCGCCCCGGACAAGGCCCCCAGGCTCACGCAAGCCGTGGTCCTGCTCGCACTGGTCAACGAATCCGTGGAGCACCACAGGCGGATCACCGAAACGCTGCGAGCACACCCGGCGGTCCAGCAGTGCTTCCTGCTCTCCGGACGGTGGGACTACGCGGTTCTGGTCTCGGCACCATCCGTGCGCGAGCTGCGGGACACGGGAAACCAGCTCTTCAAGGCGGACGACAACATCCGCCGCTACGACACCATGTTCGTACTCGACTCCGTGAAGGACGGAGTCAGTATCCCAGCGCAGTACCTGACCTGAGTTCTCTCGTGACGTACACACCTTCGGCTGATACACCTCGACTGACTTGACCTGGCCCCGAGGGCATCCCTTGTACTGGGCGTCAGCGCTCGTGGTGGATGCGCGGGCATCGTCCGGTGGCCGGGGAACCCATCCGAGGGCAGTCCCGAGGAGAGAAAGACGATGGTCAAGAAGCTCAAGCGGCGCTGGCAGCTCGGCAGGGTCAGGCCCGGCGACGGGCGGCCACTCGCCGAGTACCGTCTCTGGCAGCTCTTCTCGCGCTCATTGTTCTTCCTCGACCTCCCGGCCCCCTCGGGGCACAGTCAGACCTACGCGGTCGACGTGCGATACCTCGCCGATGCGAAGACCAAGAGCCAGCACAACAACGCGGTCGGGAGGAGCCCTGCCGCGCTGTACCGCGACGGTGTCCAGGTCCACCGGGCCAACCTGCCGACCACGTTCCCGGTGCCGGGTGGTGTGATCGAGGTTGCCACCAGCGCGTTCGGACTGAAGCGCATGCGCTACGTCGCTGAGGACGGCAGCGAACACGCTCTGCGCCCGCACCGTTCCTCCCAGGAGGGGCTGCGGGCGAGATTCGAGCAGAAGTTTCCCAGGACGAGCACCGTCATCGGCGCGCTCGCCCTGGTCATTCTCCTCGTCGTGTTCGTCGTCGCCGTTCTCAAAGGTGTCGAGACCGTCACCCGGATCCCGGTCGTCGCCGAGCACCTCGGCACCTTCGTCTCGCCGATCCGCCTGCCCACCTGGGCGAACGTCACCATGGTCGTCGCCGGGATCCTCTCCGCCGTCGAACGCGCACTGAGACTCCGGTACCACTGGCTGATCGACTCCGTCGCCTCCTGACGGACGGTTCGGCGATCCCCGGACGATCGATGCGCTCCGAACGCTCACCAGTCACTGTCCACTGAGGACAGTAGTCGTTTTCCGGGACACCGGCGCGTCGATACGGGCCGGGTGTGGTCCCCAGAATTTCGTGGCGTACTCCGCCGGCGGCAGACGGACCTCGACCGCGAGCCCGCCCTCGGTCCTGGGCAGCGCGGTGACGGAGCCGCCGTGCGCCTCGGCGATCGCCCGCACGACCGAGAGGCCGAGACCGTTGCCAGGGGGCGGGTCCGCCCTGGTGAAGCACAACCGCTGGAACGGTTCGAACAGGGCGGCACCGTCGGCGGAGTCGATGTGTGCGCCGCCGTTGGCGATCTCGAGGGAGCAGCTCGTCCGATCGTCCTTGGTGCGCACGGAAATCCAGCCGTGCGCACTGTTGTGGATGTACGCGTTGTCGACGAGGTTGCGGACCAGTTGCTCGACCAGCGCGGCGTCGCCACGCACCTTGGCCGTGTCCAGTTCGGTGGTCAGCTCGATTCCCCGGCCGGAATGGGCGACTCGTTCGTGCAGAATGTCCTCGGTGAACCTGGCGAGATCGATGATCTCGTCCCGGCGCACGGTCTCCGCGTTCTGTGCCAGCGTGAGCAGGCCCGCCAGCACACGTTCCTGGCGATCGAGACTGGTGAGCAGTTTGCGTCCCAGGGCCACGGTCTCAGGCCCTACCTGTGGCCGCGAGAGCGTCACCTCGGTGACCGCTCGTTGCGCCGCCACCGGGGTCTTCAGCTCGTGCGCGGCATTCGCGATGAACCTGCGTTGCCCGGTGAACGACCGTTCCAACCGGCCCAGCATGTGGTCGAAGGCGTCCGCGAGTTCCTTGATCTCGTCGTTCGGACCGGGAAGCTCGATGCGTGTGCTCAGATCCTGTTCCGCGGCCCGCCGGGCCGCGGCCGTGATGGACCGGACCGGGCGAAGTGCGCGCCGGGCCGTGAACCACCCGAGAAAGGCGGACACCAACGCCACGACGCCCAGCGCGATGAAGCCGTTCTTGATCAGCGAGGAATAGCTGAGCGCCACCGGATTGTCGATGGGGTCATCGTTGAGTTCCTCCTCGACCGGGGGCGGAGACGGAAGCTCGGCCGGCTCGACGACGGCGTCCGGTGACGAGTCGGGAATGGGGGGCGCGCTCGCCATCCCTGCCGGGGCCAGCGGATCCGCCATCACCATGGTCAGGCCGAGCAGTATCGCCCCCGTGACGACGGTGAGCAGCACGTAGGCGAGCGTCAGTCTGCCTCGCAGTGTCCAGCGCTTCACGAGATCCGGTATCCCACGCCGGACACCGTCTCGATGACGCCGGGTTCACCCAGTTTCCGCCGGAGCGAGGTCATGGTCACGCGCACGACGTTGGTGAACGGATCGATGTTCTCGTCCCAGGCCGTTTCCAGTAACTGCTCACTGGAGACCACGGCCCCGTCGGCGCGCAGCAGTTCCTCGAGAACGGTGAATTCCTTCTTGGTCAACGGCAGGGGGTGGTCATCGCGCACCACCCGGTGCCGTGCCGTGTCCAGCGAGATTCCCGCTCGCTCCAGCACCGGAGGTGCCGCGGGCCTGCTCCGCCGCCCCAGTGACCGCACCCTGGCGACGAGTTCGGTGAAGGCGAACGGTTTCGGCAGGTAGTCGTCCGCGCCGAGTTCGAGGCCGCGGACCCGGTCCGGAACCGCGGAGGCCGCGGTGAGCAGCAGGATCCGCGGGCCCGGCTGGTCACCGATGAGCGAGCGGCAGACATCGTCGCCATGCACGAGCGGCAGGCCGCGGTCGAGCACCACGACGTCGTAGTCGTTGACGCGGCACCGGTCCAGCGCGGCAGCGCCGTCGTACACGACGTCCACCGCGAGCCCGCTGTCCCGCAGGCCCTCGCTGACCGCGTCGGCGAGCATCTTCTCATCCTCAGCCACCAGTATGCGCACGGAATCTCTGTACCACCACGCGCGTGCCCGGCCGGGAAAGGAAGTACATCCGGGCAACCGGACGATCCGATTCACCTCGGGCAGGACGCGGGCTCCGCAGCCGGCACAGCTGTGCGGCTCGCCGTTCCCGAACAGCTCGCCGTGCAGGCGATGGCGAAGCGAATCGGGTACGGCCTCAGGGGCTGACCCGTGCGATCCGGTCCTTGCCGACCCGGCCGACCCAGATCTCGTTTCCGACCGGGGCCGCGGTGGTGGCCATCCCGAACTCCGGATCCTCACTGCGGTAGACGACCTTCGTCTTCCCCTTCCCCGGGTTGATCTCGACGATCGAGAACCCTGGTGGGCAGTCGGGCCCCTCGCCGGCCCCGCAGGTGCCGAGGTCCTCGGCGGTGATGTCCTGGCCGGTGGTCAGGATGGTGCCCCTCACGGTCGTGCGGAGGTTGTCGGGCAGGAACTTCAGTGACGCCACGGTCTTCGGGAGTCCCCCCGCCACGGGAATGGCCACGATGCGGCGGCTCGGCCAGTCCGCGACGTAGGCGGTCTTGCTGTCGGCCGAGACGGCGACCCCGTTCGGTCCGGGGAGGGCGCTGAACGGAACCGTCGTCCATCCTGTGCCGCGCTGCCACAGGCGAACGTCGCCGCTGGAGCGGCCCTCGATGATCGCCTTGTAGTCCGGAGGTTTGGTGGAGTCGTAGGCGTTCGTCGCCACGAAGCCGGAACCGTCGGGTAGCGCGGCCACTCCGTTGCCGCCCACGGTCTCCGGCAGCACGGCGCATCCTCGCCACGAGACGAGGGGCGGAGAGCTAGCAGTGTCCACATCGAATACTTCAACGGCCTCGCGGCCACCGTGGTTGACCACGAGCAGCCGAGCCACGCCGGGGCCGGTGGCGACGAGATCGAGTCCGTGCGGCGAGAACCGCTGCGCGTCCGGCGGGCCGGGACAGTCCGGGTACGTCTCTCGGTCGGGACGCGCGGGCCCTGCATTCGCCGGCCACAGGTCCACGATGGCACTGTCGGTAGAGTTCACGCCCTGGAGGCGTCCGGTCGTGGTGCCGTGTGGAACACCGCTGCTCACCACCCAGGTGCTGGCCGGTACCGCGATGAGGTCCTCCGGGCGCTGCGGCCCGTCGATGATGGTCTGGTGCCGCCGGTCGAGGCCCGCGGCCGTCTGCTCCGCACCGGGAGTCGCGCAGCCGGTGACCACGACCGCCGTGGCCAGCAATGCACCGGCGAGGGTCCGTCGCGCGCTCACCGGGACAGGCCGATCGCGTGGCCTTCGCCGACGCTCTCCCGGGGCCCGTGCTCGACCGGAACGGCCTCGTGTCGAAGCTGTTCGGATCGGTGTCTCCGGGGCGACGCCCCGGTCGTTTCCGTTGCGGGGGCTGCGCACGACGGCATCATCGAGTGGTTCTCCTGCTCGTGGGAAGGTCGATCGGAGTGGTTCGTGCGGGCACTGCGAACAGGCAGACCCCGTCCGCCGAGCCGGGCGTGACCCGCCCGCTCACGCTTGGCGTGCCCGAATGCGGCGGCCGTGGCTTACGCGGGGATTTCGATGGGTGGCGTGACGGCGTCCTCGTCCTCGAGCGCCGTCGGTTCACTGGTTCGCGGGGTGGTCGGGGTCGTGCCGGAGGATCCAGTCGGGAGAGCACCCTCAGGCGGCGGCGAGAGCGACGATTTCCGGCCCAGCCGTCGCGAGTGGCTGCACTGTTCGCGTCGTCGTCATCCCGTCCCCGCTGAGCACACGAGGCGTCCGAGGTTGCTCAGGGCGATCACAACGGATATGAACTTACGCCGACTCGCCGGGAGACTTGCACTTTCCAGGGAGAACCGTGCCGATCTCGTTGTCCGAACGGGCAATCCGCTGGACGCGGCGGAGCATGTCTGATCCGGGCGGTCCTTCGCTTACGGGTGGCCAGGGGGGACGGTCGGCGTCCTCGGTGCCAGGACGGTCACTCCTCCGCGTCACGGACCAGGAGCGCGATCTGCACCCGGTTCTCGACCGCCAGCTTGCTGAACAGGTTACCCGTGTGCGCCTTGACGGTCGCGACGCTGATGTGTAGCCGCTCGGCGATCTCCGGGTTGCCCAGCCCGTCGGCGATGGCCTTGGCGGTGTCGAGTTCCCGTTCGGTCAGCGTGGACAGCCGTTTCCGCGCGGTGTCGCGGGTGGAGCGGCGGGTGCCGGAGGACGCCGGCCCGGTGGCCGCGGCGATCACCCGTGCCGTGGCCACCGGAGACAACACGGGGTTCCCGTCCGCGACCGCCCGCACCGCGTCGACGATCCGTGCCGGAGGGGTGTCCTTGAGGACGAAGCCGAGCGCTCCGGCGCGCAGGGCGCCGAGGACCAGATCGTCGGAGTCGAAGGTGGTCAGCATGAGCACTTTCGGCGGTGCCGGCCGGGTGAGCAGTTCCCTGGTCGTACTGAGGCCGTCCCGGCCCGGCATCCGCACGTCCATCAGCACGACGTCCGGGCGCTTCTCGTCCACCACGAGGAGCGCGGCGTCCCCGTCGGCCGCCTCCGCGACGACGGTCAGGTCCGGTTCCCCGTCGACGACGAGCCGCAGCGCCATCCGCACCAACTGGTCGTCGTCGACGATGACGACGCGCACCGGCTCCCGCTCGCTGTCCACTCAGGTTCTCCTCTTGTGGTCGTGGCCCGGCCAGGGTAGTCGCGCGGACAGAAGGTATCCGTTGTCGGCTGTCGGGTGGTGCTCGAGTTCGCCGCCCGCAAGGGAAACCCGTTCGCCGAGGCCGAGTAGCCCGAATCCCGATGCCGGTGCCGGAGTGGTTCTGATGGTGGGCGGGGAACTGCGGACGCCGACGTGGATCTCCTCGCCCGCCGTTCCATCGAGGACGACGTGCACCTGGGCGCCCGGGGCGTGCTTGGCGGCGTTGGTCAGCCCCTCCTGGACGATCCGGTAGCAGGTTCGCCCGAGGACCTCGGAAGGTTCCTCCGTCACGGTGGTGGTGAGCGTGGCGTTCAGTCCGGACGTGCGTGCGTCGGCTACCAGTTCGGGGATGCGGTTGAGGGAGGGTTGTGGCGGCTCCGGGCGCTCCGGGTCGGCCCTGAGCACACCGAGGACGTCACGGAGTTCTTCCAGCGCCTGGTGGGATCCCTCGGCGATACCGCGGATCAGCACGCGTGTCTCCTCGGCCGCCAGATCGCCGCGGTGGTCCAGCACTCCGGCCTGCATGGCGACCAGAGAGATTCGGTGTGCGAGAACGTCGTGCATCTCGCGCGCGATCCGGTTCCGTTCCAGCGTCCGTGCCTGCGCCGCTCGCGCCGCCTGTTCGCGCTCCGCGCTCTCCGCCCGTTCCCGCAGGGACAGCACCTCGACCCGCCGCGCACCCACGGCCATGCCGGCAGCCACCGCGATCCCCCCACTCAGTGCGGGAATCGTGAGTTGGAGCCAGATCGGGCCGGACGGGCTCTGGATCGGGTAGAAACCGAAGGTGAACTGAGACGCGGTGACGTAGGCGAGCACGACGATCCCGATCTCCACCGGACGACGGCGAGTCGAGATCGAACACAGGGCGAGCAGCGCGGCGCCGGTCGCGAGCGCAGACGCGGTCGAGACGATCACGACCGTCATGGCCACGGCGAGCGGGAACCGCCGTCGCCACAGCAGCGCCACCAGGCAACCGAGAGCCACCAGCGGATCTCCGCTGATGAACCAGGACAACGTCCCGGTGGCGTATCCCGGTGGCAGCAGCACGCCGATGTAGAGCCAGGCGGGTACGCCCACGGCCACGGCCGCCGCGAGTCGCCATACCTGTTGCCATGCCCCGAGCCGTGGCGCGACATCCGTGTTCACCGGGTCATTGTCGCGGAAGCGGGGGGGTGGGCGCACTGGCCCCGGGGACCGTCGTGCCCCCGACCGGAGTCGAATCACCGGCTCGACTTTGGTCGAGTCGATCCGAGCCCTCGGGCCGATGTGCCGGTAGTGCCGGGCGGACACCCTGGTCCGGGTACCGGAACGATCGGGCACGGACGGAGCGACGCGATGCGCAAGGGCGGCTACCAGGCCATCGAAGCGGCCGGGATGGTGGTCACAGCGCTGTCCGCCCAGGCGGTGATCCGTGGGTTCTTCAACCGGGACTCCGAGCCGCTGTGGGGCGTCGTCAACTGGGTCGCCGGCGGCGTCACCGGTCAGCTCGTTCTCCTCGGAGTCATCGCGATCGTCGCGATGCTGGCCGGTGGCTGGGCGCACACCCGCCCGGAGCCGGCCACCGAGCGCACCGGTGGTTCCGGGCAGAACCACGGCCGGCGAACGGGCTGAGGGGTTCTTTCCAGCGGAGACAGCGAACGAATCGGAGGACGGTCATGGGCAAGGGTGGATGGGCTTTTCTGCGAGGCCTCGGGCTGGTCGTCATGGCGGGGTGCGGTCAGGCGATCTTTCGTGGCTTTTTCGATCGGGACGCACAGTTGCTGTGGGGCGCCTTCGACTGGGCGCCGGGTGGCCGGGAGGGCCGGCTCGCGGTGATCGGCGCGATCGCCCTCGGGGGCCTGCTGATCGCCGTCGTGGCGGGTTTCGGTGGCCGGCGGTCCTCCCGCGACGGCAATCAGGCTGTCTCGACATGAGGCCGGCCTCAGAACCACGCGGTGGCCCGGGTGATCGACGTGCCGTTCCACGAGTACGGCTGGTGGCGGACCTCGCCGGACAGCCGGTTGCGGCGCCCTGTGCGCCTCGAACAGGAGGAAATCGGATGCGCAGAAATCTGTCCCTGGTTTTGGCGGGCACAGCGGTCGCCGCGGTCGCCGCGATTCCGGGGGTGTCGGTGGCGGCGACGCCGGACACCGTGCAATGGGGTCCGTGCCCGGAGGGGGCCGCCGCGCCGCGGCTGGAGTGCTCGACGCTGCAAGTCCCGTTGGACTATCGGAATCCGGCTGGCGAGCAGATCGACATCGCGATCTCGCGGCTGGCGAGCGAGAAGCCGGAGCGGCGGCGCGGCGTGCTGCTGACCAATCCGGGCGGCCCCGGTGGCGCGGGGCTCACCTATCCGGCCGTGCTCGCCGGGGCGGGGCTGCCGCAGGAGGTGAGCGACTCCTATGACCTGATCGGCTTCGACCCGCGCGGTGTCGGCCACAGTGCGCCGGTGACCTGCGAACTGACGGAGGAGCAGCAGGCACGCGGCAACTTCCCGCCGTACGCGCACACCGCCGACGATGTCACCCGAGAGGCGGGCAACGCGCGGACCATCGCCGAGCAGTGCGCCGGCTCGCCGACCGCGCGGATGCTGCCGCACACCACCACTGCGAACACCGCGCGCGACATGGACCGGATCCGGACGGCGCTGGGTGAGCCGAAGACCTCGTACCTCGGCGCGTCCTATGGCAGCTATCTCGGTTCGGTCTACACGACGATGTTCCCGGAGCGAAGTGACCGGATCGTGCTCGACAGCAACCTGGGCCCCGATGGTTACGACGTCACAGCCATGCGGATGTTCGCGCGTGGCCTGGAGGACAGGTTCCCGGACTTCGCCGCGTTCGCGGTCGCACACCCCGAGTACGGACTGGGGAGCACACCGGAGCAGGTGACCGCGAAGTTCTTCGAACTGGCGGACAAGCTGGACGCCGCACCGGTTCAGGGTGTCAACGGGACGGCGTTTCGCGGGCTGACCTTCGAGCTTCTTTACAGCGACGCGGATATGTCCTCGCTTGCCGAGACGTGGCGGGCGCTGGAGACGGACCAGCCGCTGCCGCCCGTGCCGCCGGTGGAGGGCGTCGAAAACCTGATGGCCTCGCGTTTCGCGGTGGTCTGCGGTGATACTCGCTGGCCGGGAACGGTTCGGGAGTACCAGCACAATGTCGCGGTCGACCGGGCGGAACACCCGATGCTGGGCGGTTCCACGGCCAGCATCGGGCCGTGTGCGTTCTGGCCGGAGGAGCGGGTCGAACCGCCGGTGCGGATCGGTGACCGGGGGCCGTCGAACGTGCTCATGGTGCAGAACGAGCGTGACCCGGGAACACCGCTCGCCGGTGCCCGGAACCTGCGGCAGGCCTTCGGGAAGCGGGCCACGATGGTGACGGCCGACCAGGGTGGCCACGGCGTTTATCCCTTCGGCCACAACACCTGCGCGAAGGATGCGGCGACGGAGTTCCTGCTGACCGGGCAGCGCCCGGCTCAGGACCTCGCCTGCGCGGCGGAACCGGTCGAGTAGCGGCGCTGTCGGTGAAGGTCGCCAGAGGCCCTCGCCGTCCACGTGACGCATCGGGTGACCCGGTCACCGTCTCGGCGGCCCGACGGGCCGATCTCGTTCTCCCACGTACCCTGCCCGGCCGGTCGGCGACCGGCCGGGCAGGATCCGGTTCCGCGCCGAATCCTTGCCGGGTCAGGGTTTCGTGCCGAGACAGGTCTCGGCCGCGCTCCTCTCCTCGGCCAGGAAGATGGTCTGCGCCATCATCTTGTAGCCGGCCATGCCCTCGCGCAGGGTTTCGATCGACTCCTCCGGGTGCACCGAGTCGATCACGGCGTTCGGGCCCACGGCGTTGAACTGGTGTGACACGCCGCGGGGGATCTGCATGTCGACCCAGGAATTCGGTGGCACCACGGCGTTGTACCGCTCGCGGGCGTCCTCGGGCGGCATGTCCGGCAGTTCGTCGGTGAACTCGGCCAGCGGGTCCGCGGTCCAGCCCGGGCTCGGCCGCACGATCAGCGGGGACAGGCTGGACACCCGGATCGTGGTGCCCGGCCCGGTCATCATCCGCACGAACCGGAGCCCGGTGTGCAGGTGCATCCGGGAGCAGATGTCGCGTTCCCGCACGTCGTAGAAGTCCATCAGGTACCGGTCGGCGAAGTAACCGGGGAACGGTGGCTCGACCATGTAGACGTCGCCCTCCTCGAACACCTGCGCCCGCTTCAACTGTCCCGGCGGCGTCGGCCGTGCCTCCTCCGCTCGGTGGGCGTGCCGCACGAGGCCGGTCAGGCCCTCGACGATGTGCAGCGCGACCTCGTCCGGGAAACGCAGCAGCGGGGTGATCCGGTTCTGGCCGGAATCGTGGTGTGCCCGGACGTCGAAGTGCTCGTTCTCGTGGTCGGGTACGTGTTTCATCCGGTCGGTCATGCGCTCGCTCCCGGTGTCGTCGTGGTCATGGTTGTTCGGCGCGTGCCCAGAGGACACCGCCGAGGTCGTGCCGCCCGGCGCGGAGCAGGGCGAACCCCGCGGCCCTTCCGGCCGCCCGTGCGTCCCGGAGTTCGGTCCACCGGTCCGGGTGGCCGCCGTGCGCCGCGCCACCGAGGAAGGTCCACAGCAGATCGAGGGCCCACGGGGTGCCCTCGCCGGTGGTGCGGGCGGTGCCGTGCGGGAAGACGGTCAGGCGTCCGTTGTCGAGTACGGTGCGGTGGCCGAACGGGATCTCCGTCGCGCTGTCCGCGAGTTCCGCGGCGAGCGTGGTGTGGTCGGTCAGCGGCCAGCACTCGCGGACACGGTCCAGCCATCGCGCCTTGAGTCCGGTCAGTTCCCCGCTGTCGTCCCGTTCGGTCCAATGTGCCCGGAGGAAGTCGAACGCCGCGAACACCGGTTCCCCGCTGTCTGCGTGCCCCTGCGGGCAGGCGGCCAGCGCCCGTGCCAGTTCGACAGCGTTCCCCGGCGGCTGGTGTGTCTCTCGCAGCACCGATCGCGCGGTCCTGGCCGCGTAGCGGAGCAGGTTCTCGTACCGGGTCGCGGACTGCCGCCGGGACGCCAGCCGCCTGCCCATGGCTGTGCGCTGCGGCTTGCCGGTGGCGGTGGCGAGCAGCCCGCCGAACTGCACCACCGCGGGCCGCGGCTCGCCGTGCTCGCAGACGGTACGGACCCGGTCCACCGGCTGGTCGGTGACGATCAGCGCGATCTCCTGGCCCAGGTCCGGTTCGGTGACGCCCACGGCCGCGAACCGGCCGGAGAGTCCCGCCGCTCGCCACCGGCGTTCCAGGTCGAGCGGGTAGTACTTCTCGCCTCCGCGGTCGATCCGTTCCCTGGTCCGGCCTTTCAGCATCAGCAGACCGTCGCGCAGTTCGCCCAGATCGCCGGTGCGCAGCCAGCCGTCCGGGGTCATCGCGGCCGCGGTGGTGCCCGGGTCCTCCCAGTAGCCGTCCATCAGGTCGGCGGTGCGGATCTGTACTTCGCCGGAGTCGAGCCGGAACTCGGTGCCGTCCAGGGGCAGTCCCACCGGCGGGAAGCGGTCCAGGTACTGCTCGGCGTAGTCCCTCCCGTCCAGCGCCGGCATGGTGAAGCTGAAGTTGACCGCCTCGGTCAGGCCGTAGCCCTGGCGCAGCCGCGGCCCGTACGCGCGGTGGAAACGGGACGCCAGCTCACTGGTCAGCGGTGCCGCCGCGGTGATCAGGTAGTCGAGCCCCTCCGGCCATTCCGGTGCGGCGTCGAGGAGTTCGGGCAGCAACGCGGGCACGATCGACGCCGTCCGGGCTCCGGCGGTGCGCAGGGCGGCGAAGTAGCCCGCCGGGTCGAACCGTTCCCGCAGCACCAGTGGCGCGCCGGTGCGGTGGGTGCCCAGCAGGGACATCACCAGCGCGTTGCAGTGGTGCAGTGGCAGGCAGGTGCCGTGTGGCCGATCCGGGCCGATTCCGTGCAGCCGGGCGGTTTTCGTGGCGTTGCCGAGCACTGCGGCCCGGCTGAGCATCACTCCCTTCTGCGGGCCGGTGGAGCCCGAGGTGAACATGATGAACGCCAGCCCGGTGGGGTCATCCTCGGCGGGCAGGTGACCGGTGCCGCGGAACTCCGCCCCCGGACCGTCCACAATGGCCGAAGCGCGGACGCTGCGGACGAGTGCGGCCAGTTCGGCGTCGGCGGTGCGCGGGCCGAGCGGGACCGCGACCAGTTCCCGGTCGAAGCAGTGGCGCAGCACGGCGGCCAGGCCCTCGCCGCCTGGCATCCGGATCACCACACGGGCACCGGGCGCGAGGTCGACGAGCGGGGCGGGAACGGGCATCGGTGGCAACCTCCGTTCAGGCACCGGGGACGAGGGCGAGGTGTCGTGGTGGCCGGACGTGCCGAGCGTGGTCATCGCGGTGCCCCGGACTGCGCGGCCCGCAGCCCGGCCGGGCGGAGATCGGTCCAGTTCCGCTCGACGAAGCCGAGCGCCTCGTCCCGGCTTGACGGGCCGGAGACCACCTGCCACCCGGCGGGCACCGAGGCGAACGACGGCCACAGGGAATGTTGCTCCTCGTCGTTGCACAGCACCAGGAACGTGCCTTCCTCGTCGTCGAACGGGTTGGTGCTCATGGGTTTCTCCCTTTTCTTCCGGCGGATCGGAGGTGGCGGCCGAGGATCTCGCCGACCAGGCCGATGTTGTGCGGCTGCAGCAGGCGGTGGTGGACCAGGTCCAGTTCGTAGGTGGTGAGTTCGCCGCCGATGTGTCCCCGCCACGGCTGCCAGGCGGGTACTTCCCCGGGCGTGCCGATGAACACGGCATCTCCGGGGGAGTGGGCGGGCCGGTATCCGCGCAGCAGCCCGGCGTTGTTCCGGGCGACGGTCGCCAGCTCACGGATGTCTGCTTCGGAGTACCGGGCGAACACGCTGCCCTCCTGCCGCAGCGAGGCGGACACGGCGGGAAAGCCGAGTTCCTCGGCGGTGAGCTCGTCGTCGTCACGGCCCACCGCGGTGAGCAGTACCCGGTGTATCCGGTCGTCGTCGACGACCGGCACGGCGTCCGGGTCCGGGCCCAACTGAGGGTCGATCAGCAGCACCAGCCCGGTCGTGGCGCCCTGTTCGTGCAACCGGGCCGCGATCTCGTGTGCCACGATGCCACCGAACGACCACCCCAGCAGGTGGTAGGGGCCTTCCGGTGCGGCGGCCCGCATCTGCGCGACGTAACGCTCGACCATCTCGTCGAGGCTGCGCGGCAGTTCGTCCACCCCGCCGGGGCCGAGCGGCTCGATGCCGTACACCGGGTGCGCGCGGTCGATGTGCCCGAGCAGTCCGGCGTAGAGCCAGCTGATGCCGCTGAGCGGGTGCACACAGAACACCGGTTCTGCTTCGCCGGTGGCGCGGAACGGCAGCAGGTGCTCGGCCGGAGCGGGGCCGTGCCCGCCGAGCAGCCGGTCGAGTCCGGACGGCGTGCCCGCCGCGAACACCTCGCGGATCGCCGGTTCCACACCGAGCACCGCGCCGATCCGGTCGGCCAGGCGCGCGGCCAGCAGCGAATGCCCGCCCAGTTCGAAGAAGTTGTCGGTCCCGCCGACCCGGGGGATGCCGAGGACCTCGGCGAACAGCGTGCACAGCACTTGTTCCCGTCCGGTCAGCGGTGCGGCGCCACCGGAATCGGTCTCCCAGTTCGGTTCGGGCAGCCGGTCCCTGAGCAGTTTTCCGTTGCGGCTCAACGGAAGCACGTCGACCGTCTGCACCCTCGCCGGAACCATGTAGGCGGGCAGCGTGCCCGCCGCGTACTCCCGGATACCGTCGAGATCGGCGTCGGTGATCTCGACGCTCACCCCGCCGGTGACGTAGCCGACCAGCCGCCGGTCGCCCGCCGTGTGCTCGCGCACGGCGACCGCGGCGGCGCCGACCAGCGGATGCCCGGTCAGCGCGGCCTCGACCTCGCCGAGTTCGATCCGGTGCCCGCGCAGTTTCACCTGCTCGTCGGTGCGCCCGTGGAAACGCAGAATCCCATGCGCGGTCCAGGAAGCGAGGTCGCCGGTGTGGTACATGCGGGTGCCCGGCGGCCCGAACGGATCGGCGGTGAAGCGCTGCGCCGTGGTCGCCGGTTGCCTCAGGTAGCCGGTGGCGACCCCGGCGCCCGCCAGGTAGAGATGCCCGGTGACGCCCGGTGGTACCGGATGCAGCCGGTCGTCGAGCACGTAGCAGCGGGTGTTGGGCAGTGGCCGTCCGAGCGGGACCGCCGCCTCGGTGCCCGTGCCGCTGACCTCGTGGGCCGCCGACCAGACGGTGGTCTCGGTCGGCCCGTAGCAGGCGAGCAGCGAGCAGCCGAGCGCGCGGACCTTCGCCGCCAGCGGGCCGGGCACGAGTTCGCCGCCGATCATGGCGCGTGTGCCGCGCAACCGCTCGGGACCGCGTTCGGCCAGCACCTGCCACTGGGAAGGGGTCGCCTGCAACACCGTCACCCCGTGCCGTCGCACTCGGTCGAGCAGCAGCCCCGGGTCCCGCTGCTCCTCCGGTTCGAGCAGCACCACGGCGGCCCCGGTGATCAGTGGCAGGTAGAACTCGGGCACGGACATGTCGAACCCGGCGGGTGCGGCGGCCAGCACCCGGTCCCGCTCGTCCACCCGTAACCGGTCGCGCAGCGCGAGCAGCAGGTTCACCAGCGCCCGGTGCGGAACCATCACGCCCTTGGGCACGCCGGTCGAGCCGGAGGTGTAGATCGTGTACGCGGTGCCGGTGGGCAGCACCGCGGGCGGAGCTTCGGGCCGGGAGACGGTCAGCGCGCCGGAATCGTCGTGGCGCAACAGCAGTACCGGCCGCGCGCCGTCCAGGATGGCGGCGAACCGCCGGTCCGGCAGGTCCGGTTCGCAGGGCAGATAGGCCGCACCGAGCGAGAACACGGCCAGCATGGCGAGGAGCAGGTCGGGGCCGCGTCGCAGTCGCAACGCCACGAGCGTGCCGGGGGCCACGCCTTCGGCACGCAGTCGCGTGGCGAGGGTGTCCGCGCGTGCCAGCAGCTCGCGGTAGCTCAGCACGACCTCGCCGGACAGCAGCGCCGTCGCGTCCGGGGTCCGCGCCGCCTGCTCGGCGATCAGCGCGCCCACCGTCGTGTCCGGCAGTTCGGCCGCCGTGTCGTTCCAGGTGGTGAGCAGCCGTTTCCGTTCACCGTCGAGCAGGACGTCCAGCTCGGCCAGCGGGCTTTCCGGCGTGGCCGTGATGGAGCGCAGTAGGCGTTCGAAGCGGCTGATCAGCAATCGCGCCGACGCCGGGCCGAACAGGTCGCTGTCGTACTCGAGCACCCCGGTGATGCCTGCGTGCACGCCCTGTGGAGCGTCGCGCTGCCACAGACTCCACAACAGGTCCATCCGGGACGAACGGCCGTGCACCGGTACGTGCTCGGTGCCGACACCCGGCAGGTCGAGCCGGATGGCGGGGGTGTCCTGAAAGACCAGCATCACCTGGAACAGCGGGTGGTGCGCCAGTGAGCGAGCCGGTCTGACCAGTTCCACCAGCCGGTCGAACGGCAGGTCCTGATGGGCGAACGCGGCCAGGTCGGTGTCGCGCACCGCGCGCAGGAACCCGGTGAAGGTGGCCGATCCGTGCGGCCGGGTACGCAGCACCACGGTGTTGACGAAGCAGCCGATCGCGTCGTGCAGCGCGTCGTCGTGCCGTCCGGCGACCGGGGTGCCGATCGGGATGTCCTCACCTCCGCCGAGGCGGAACAGCAGCGTGGCCAAGGCGGCGTGCAGCAGCATGAACAGGCTGACGTCGTGGGCTCTGGCCAGCGCCACCAGTTCGGCGTGCAGGTCGGCGGGCAGGTCCACCTCGATGGTCTCGCCCCGGTTGCCGATCGTGCCCGGCCGTGGCCGGTCGGTGGGCAGGGACAGGCTGTCGGGCAGGCCGCGCAGGGTTTCCAGCCAGTGCGCTGCCTCGCCGTCCAGGTCGAGTTCGTTCTGCCACAACGTGAAATCGGGATACTGCACCGGCGAGTGTGTCCACTGTGGAGTGTCACCGTCGACGCGCGCCCGGTACGCGGTGGACAGGTCCCGAGCCAGCGGAGCGAACGACCAGCCGTCGGCGGCGATGTGGTGCACCAGCAGTTGCAGCACATGCGTGCCGGTGCCCAGTGCGAACAGGCGCACGCGGACGGGAAGCTCGTCACCGAGATCGAAGTGGTGCCCACCGGCCTCGGCCAGCAACTCGGGCAGCGTGGCCTCGGTGGCCGGGACGACCTCGAAGCTGACGTCCACCGCGGGGGCCACCTCCTGGAACGGCTCGCCGTCGACCTCGGCCACCCGGGTGCGCAGGCTCTCGTGCCGGTCGAGCACGTCGCGCACCGACTCGCGCAGCGCGGGCACCGACAGCGGCCCGGTCAGCCGCACGGTGAAGGGCATGTTGTAGATCGGGTTCGGGCCGGTGAACTGGGTGAAGAACCACAATCGCCGCTGGGCCGCCGACAGCGGAACCCGGCGCGGACGGTCGCCGGCCCGTAGCGGTGGGCGTGCCGGTGTGTCCGGGGTGCCGATCCGGTGGGCCAGCCCGGCGGGGGTCGGCGCGTCGAACAGACTGCGGATGTCCAGCTCCGCCCCGGTGGTGGCGCGGATCCGGTTGATCAGCCGGGTGGCCAGCAGTGAATGTCCGCCGAGGTCGAAGAAGCCGGCGTCGGCACCGACCTCGGCCACGCCCAGCGTTTCCGCGAACAGCCTGCACAGCAGCCGTTCGGCCTCGGTGGACGGCGGACGTCCGGACGGCGCGGTCGCTTCCGGCGCGGGCAGCGCCCGCCGGTCGAGCTTGCCGTTCGGAGTCAGCGGAATCTCCGGTATCGCCACCACGAACGCCGGGACCATGTGCTCGGGCATCAGGGATGCCACGTGCTCGCGTAATGCCTGTGGGTCCACCGGCCCGGTGGTCACCACATAGGCCACCAGGCGGTGCGCCCCCGGCTGGGCGAGTACCACCGCGCGGCCGACCGCCGGATGGATTTCCAGCGCGTGCTCGACCTCGCCCGGTTCGATCCGGAAACCCCGGATCTTGACCTGCTGATCGGTGCGGCCCAGGTACTCGATGGTGCCGTCGGGCAGCCGCCTGCCCAGATCGCCCGAGCGGTACAGACGGGTGCCCGGCCCGCCGAACGGATCGGCCACGAATCGGGAGGCGGTCAGCCCGGGGCTGCCGTGGTAGCCGAGGGTCACGCCCGGCCCGGCGACGTACAGCTCGCCGGGACTGCCCGGTGGCACCGGGCGCAGCGCGTGGTCGAGCAGGTGGACGCGCAGGTCGGGCAGCGGGTGCCCGACCACGCTGCGCGTCTCCTCCGGGTCGTCGATCTCCTGGAACGTCGAGTGCACCGTGGTTTCGGTGATGCCGTACATGTTCACCAGCCGGGGCCGGCCTTCGCCGTGCCAGGCGCGCAGCCGGGCCGGGTCCAGTGCCTCGCCTCCGAACACCACCATCCGCAGGGAAAGGGGCACCGGGTGCTCGGTCTCGGCGGCCAGGAGCTGGTAGAAGGCGGACGGGGTCTGGCTGAGCATGGTGACCTGTTCGCGGGCGAGCAGGTCCAGCAGGCCGCGCGGGGAACGGCTGACCGCGTGCTCCACCACGACCAGCCTGCCGCCGCGGCCGAGCGCGGCCCATATCTCCCACACCGAGAAGTCGAAGGACATGGAGTGGAACAGGGTGTGCACATCGCCGGGGCCCGCAGCGATCAACTCGTCGGTGGCCGAGAGCAGCCGCACGACGTTGCGGTGGGACACCACCACCCCCTTCGGGATCCCGGTCGAGCCCGAGGTGTGGATGACGTAGGCGGTGCTGTCCGGGTGTGGTTCCGGACCCGGGGCGGAATCGGGCCGGTGCGCCCGGACGAGCGGATCGTCGAGCAGGACCTGTTCCGGCCCGGCGGGCAGTTCCGCGCTCACGGACCGGGTGGTCACCAGCAGCGAGGGCCGCGCGTCCTCGATCACCTGCCGCAGCCGTCCGGTGGGGTAGGCGGGGTCGAGCGGTACGTAACCGGCACCCGACTTGAGCACGGCCAGCATCGCGATCACCTGGTCCGCCGAGCGGGGCAGCGCCAGCGCCACCAGCCGCTCCGGTCCGGCGCCCCCGGATCGCAGCAGCGCGGCCAGCCGCTCGGCGTGCTCGTCGAGTTCCCGGTACGTCAGCCGTAGTTCGCCCTCGCACAGCGCGATCGCCTCCGGCCGGGCGCGGACCTGCGCGGCGAACAGGCCGGGCAGCGTCGCGGACGCGTCCGCTGTCCCGTCCGCGGCTCCGTGTCCGGGGCCGTCGTTCTCGTCCTGGCGTTCGCCGTCCAGCAGCAGGTCCAGTCCGCCGAGCCCGGTCTCCGGTGCCGAGGCGATCCGGTCCAGTACGGCGGCCAGCCGCCGCAGCAGCCGCCGGGCCGCGTCCTCGTCGACGAGATCTTCGTCGTGGTCGAGGCGGAACCGCATCCGCGCACCCGGCAGCACGACCAGCGCGAGCGGGTAGTGGCTGCCGTCGAGACCGTCGACGCCGGTGATTCGCAGCCCCGGCACGCCGCTGCTCAGCGCGCCGGGATCGAGCGGGTAGTTCTCGAACACGACGATGGTGTCGAACAGTTCGCCATGCCCTGCGATGCCCTGCAGCCGGGTGAGGTCCGCGTGCTGATGCTCCAACATGGACAGTTGCTGCTCGCGCAGTGCCCGCAGGGTCTGGCTGATCGTCCGCCGCGGATCGAGGCGGACCCGCACCGGGATCGTGTTGATCAGCAGGCCGACGATCCGCTCGGCACCGGGAAGTTCGGCGGGGCGACCGGAGACGGTGGCGCCGAAGACCACGTCCTCGCGGCCGGTGAGCGCGCCGAGCACGTTCGCCCACGCGAGCTGGACCAGTAGGTTGACGGTCAGCCCGTGCTCGCTCGCGGTGCGCTGCACCCGTGCGGTCACCGCCTCGTCGAGATCGAGGAACGCCCGGCCGCGCACCGCACCGGAACCGGGCCCGCCACGACCGGCCACCAGTGTGGGTTCGTCCACATCGGACAGAAGTGAGCGCCACGCCAGCAGGTCGGCCTCGGTGTCCCGTGTGGACAGCCAGTCCAGGAAGTCGCGGTAGGGCGTGGCCGGTGGCAGTTGCTCGCCGGCGTACAGGGCGAACAGTTCCCGGACCAGGATCGGCATGGACCAGCCGTCGAGCAGCAGGTGGTGGGTGGTGAGCACGAGTACCTGACGCTCGCCGCCCCGGCGCAGCAGCGCCGCCCGCAGCAACGGGGGAGCGCCGAGGTCGAAGCGTTCCCGTCGGTCGGCGTCGAGGAACCGCCGCAGGTCCTGGTCCGTGCCCGCGTGCTGCTCGGCCCACGGCACACCGAACTCGGCGGGAACCACCTGGACCGGCCGCCCCGAGGCGCTGTGCTCGATGCCCGCCGAGAGCTGGGGATGGCGGCGCAGCAACGCGTGCACCGCTTCGCGCAGCGCCGGGGCGTCCACCTCGCCGTCGAGGGTGAACACGAACTGCACGAGATACGGATCGCTGCCGTCGTGGTCGTAGAGGGAGTGGAACAGCAGGCCCTGCGCCAGCGGCGGCAGCGGCAGCACCTGGCCGCCGGGCACCCCGAGTTCGCGCGCCCGGTCCACCAGCGCGCCGAGCACCTCGAACCACCGCCGCCCCAGGCGTTCCACGTACTCGGCGTCGAGCAGCCGCTCCGCCCACGACCAGTTCGCGATCAGCTCCGGGCCCTCCGGCCGGTCGGCCAGCACCGTGTTCAGCTCCAGCGAGTGGGCCAGCGAGAGGCCGCCGGGCATCGACGAGCCGAGCACCGAGCCGCCGGGTTCGGGGGCCCAGTCCTCGGCGGCACCGACGTCGAAGCGGCCCAGGTAGTTGAACGCCACCCTCGGCCGCTCGCCCGCCGCCAGCGCGGCACCGGTCTGCGGGTTGAGGTAACGGAGCAGCCCGTAGCCGAGGCCGTCGCCGGGCAGGGCGTCCAGCCCGGCGCGCACCCGGCGGACGGCCTCGTCGAGCCGGGTGCGGTCGGCCCGCGCCTGCTCCCAGGACACCCCGCTGTCCAGGCGGGCGGGGTAGAGCGTGGTGAACCAGCCGACGGTCCGCGTCAGGTCGAGGTCCCCGGCGAATTCCTCCCGGCCGTGGCCTTCGAGGTCGAGCAGCACGGCCGTGTCGTCCGGGGCCGCGATGGCCAGGGTGAACGCGGTGAGCAGCAGATCGTTGACCGAGCAGTCGAAGGCGGCGGTGGCCTCCTCGACCAGGCGGGCGGTGCGTTCCGCGGGCAGGGTCAGCACCGTGCCGCGGCGGGTGGACTCGGTGTCGATACCGGGCGAAGGGGGATCGTGCCGGACGGCCGCGCCGGTGCCCGCCCAGTGCGGGTACTCGGCGGTGACGGTGCGGTGCTGCGCGTGCTCGGTGAGCCTGCGCGACCAGCGAGTGAACGAGGTCCCCACCGGTTGCAGTTCGATCGGCCGGTCGCCGAGCACCGCCCGTCCCGCGTCCCGCAGATCGTCGAGCAGGATGCGCCAGGAAACCCCGTCGACGACGAGGTGGTGTACCGCGAGCAGGAGCACGCCGGGCAGTGCGCCTCCGCCGTCGAACCAGACGGCGTGCACGACCCGCCCGGCCGACGGATCGAGCCCGGCCCTTGCCCGTTCGCCGTGGTCCTCGATCTCGCGCTCCGACGGCCGAGCACCCTCGATCCGGGTCAGTTCGAGCGCGGCGTCCGGCCGCACTTCGGCCGACCACAACCCGTTCTCGGTGGACACCGACAGCCGCAGCATGGCGTGGTGGTTCAGCACGGCCGTCAGGACGTCGCGCAGTTGCCGCTCGGTGAGCCCTGCGGGGGTACGCACCCGCACCGACTGGGAGAATCCGGCCAGCTCGCCGCCCAGTTCGCGCAGCCAGTGCATGACGGGCGTCAGGCCGACCGCGGGATCGTCTGGTCTCGTCTCCGGCGCGGCCGGCGCGGCCGGCGCCTCGGCGATGGCCGCCAGTGTCCCGGCGAGTTCGGTGACCGTCGGGTACCGGAAGACGTGGGGCGTGCTCAGGCCCAGTCCGGCCCGGCGGGCGCGGCCCGCCAGCTGGATGGCCTTGATGCTGTCCCCGCCGAGCTGGAAGAAGCTCCGGTCGAACGGTACCTCGTCGAGGCCGAGCACCTCGCGGAACAACGCCGCCACCTGTTCTTCGGCGGCGGTGCCCGGCGCCGCGGGTGCCCGATGCTCCCCGTCCGGTGCGGGAAGCGCGGCCCGGTCCAGCTTTCCGTTACGGGTCAAGGGAAACGCGTCGAGTCGGACCACCACCGCGGGCACCATGAACGGCGGCAGGTGCTCGGCGAGACGGTGGCGCAGCGCTTCGGGGTCCTGGTCGGTGACCGCGTAGGCGACCAGCCTGCGCAGGCCGGGCCGGTCCTCGCGGAGCACGGTGACGGCCTGGCGGACACCCGGCTGCCCGGTCAGCACCGCGTCGATCTCGCCGGGTTCGACCCGGAATCCGCGGAGCTTGACCTGTGAGTCGGCCCGCCCGGCGAAGGACAGCGTGCCCTCGGGATTCCAGTGCGCACGATCGCCGGTGCGGTACATCCGTGAGCCCGGGCCGCCGAAGGGGTCGGCGAGGAACCGCTGCGCGGTCAGCCCCGGTCTGCCCGCGTACCCGTTCGCGACCCCGCCACCGGCGACGTACACCTCGCCCGCCACTCCCGGCGGGACCGGTCGCAGCAGTTCGTCGAGCAGCAGGATCCGGCGATCGTCCAGCGGGACGCCGATCGGCACCACCGCGGCGTCCGGGGCCAGTCCGGTGACCGGGTGCCGGGTGGCGAACACGGTGGTTTCGGTGGGTCCGTAGCCGTTGATCACGGTCGGCGCGCCGGGCACCGCCGCCAGCCGCCGCACCGCCGCGGGCGGGACCACGTCCCCACCGGTCCACACCTGTACCAGCCCGGTCAGGCAGCCGGGGTCCTCCTCGACGAGCGCGGTGAACAGGCCCGCGGTGAGCCACAGCCCCGTCACCCCGCAGTCCGCGATGGCCTTCTCCAGCACGGCGGGTTCCAGCCTCCCGGGGGCGGCGACGACGATCTCGCCCCCGGTCAGCAGTGGCATCCACAGCTCCAGTGCCAGCACGTCGAAGGCGTGCGGTGAATGCAGCAGCACCCGCTCGGCACCACCCTCGGCCCACCAGCGCTCGCCCGCCAGGCTGGCCAGGTTGGCATGCGTGATCACGGTTCCCTTTGGCCTGCCGGTGGAGCCGGAGGTGAACATCACGCAGGCGGGCTGTTCGGGGAACACCGCGACCGGCCGCATCCGCACGGTGGTGCCGGGGCGGTCCAGGCACAACACTGGCCCGCCGTCCTCGCGGAACCTGCCGGGCAGTTCGTCGGCGTCGGTGACCGCGTCGGTGACCAGCAGGCCGACCTCGGCGTCGGCGAGGGCTCCGGCCAGCCGCCCGGTGGCGTCGTCCCGGTGCAGCGGCACATAGGCGGCGCCGGACCTGGCCGTGGCCAGCACGGCCACCACCAGGTCCACCGAGCGTTCGAGCAGCAACCCGACCGTCGTCCCGGGCCCGGCTCCCATGCAGGCGAGCCGCCCGGCCATGGCGTCGGCCCGGCGGTCGAGTTCCCGGTAGGTCAGCCGTTCGCCGGTCGCGGCCGAGCGCACGGCGAAGGCCTCGGGCGACTCGCGCACCCGCTCGGCGAACAGCGCCGGCGCGGTGCCCGGCGGGCGGGTGTCCGCGGTCCCGGTCCCCGCGGCCAGTACCCGCGCCCGCTCCTCGGCGGTGGCCGGGTCGAGCCGGGAGAGTTCGGTGCCGGGCGGGCTGTCGGCGAGCAGGCGCACGGTGTGCAGGAACCGGTCGCGGACCACGGCGAGCAGGTCCTCGTCGTGGCCTGCCGGGTTGGCGTCGAAGTCGAAACGGAGCTCACCGTCGCCGCGGTCGTAGGCGACGATGGACAGGTCCTCCGAGGGTGGTGCCGCCACGTTGTGCACGGTCGCCGTGCAGGAGCCCAGGCTCAGCCCGTAGGCGAACCGCTGCACGTTGACCACCGGCCCGAAGAACTTCCGGCCGTCCTCCGGGTAGCCGAGATCGCGCCGGAGCCGTTCCCCGCGATACCGCTGCAGCCGCTGCACCTTTCGGATTTCCGCGTCCACCCGCCCGACGAGTTCGGCCACGGTCGCCGAGGATGGGATCCGGATCCGCAGCGGCACCACGTTGGCCGACATCGACGGCACCGTCCGGCTCAGCTCGCTGCGCCGGCCGGTCACCGGCAGGCTCAGCACGATGTCCCGGCTGCCGGTCATCGTGTGCAGGAACATCGCGGCGGCCGCCACCACCAGTCGCGTCCATCGTTGCCCCGCCTCGTCGGCGGCGGTGCGCAACCGGGCGAAGGCGGCGCTGTCGAGCGTGCTGGTCAGCCGCAGCGAGGAGGATGACACGGCCGCCGGGTGGCTGCCCAGGCTCAGGAAATCCGGCCGGTCGGCCATCATCGCCTGCCAGTCCGCGGCGTCGGCGGCGAACTCGCCGGAGTCCTGGTAGGCGTTCTCCTCCTCCGCCAGCAGGCGAAGGCTGCCCCAGCCGTGAGCGGGTACGGGTTCACCCGCTTCGACGGCGGTGTAGATCCCGGCCACCCGCTGCGAGAGCAGGGTCATCCCGGCGCCGTCGAGCGCGATGTGGTGCGCCCACAGGAACAACAGATGTCGATCGGCGCCGAGGCGGAAGATCGTGCCTCCGAGCAGCGGACCGGTGCTCAGATCGAGCGGCCGGTCGAGGGCTTCGCGCATCGAGTGCAGTGCCGTCCGCTCGGGGTCGGCCTCCTCGCCGAGGTCCCGCACCGGGAACGACCAGTCCGCGCGGGGCGACACTCGTTGCCGGGGCCCGTCCTCCGCGGTGAAGATGACGTTGATCGCCTCGCATTCGCGGCAGGCCTGGCGTAGCGCGGTGAGCAGCCGCTCGACATCGAGTGCGCCGGAGATGTCGGTGTACTCGCCCCACAGGTAGGTGGACCTTGTGGTGAAGCCGGCGTTCTCGGCCAGCCAGATGCTCCGTTGCGCCTCGGTGATCGGAAGGTCCTGGCCTGTGTCGCTCATGTGTCGGCGTCTCCGGGGGGTCGACGGTGCCCTCGGCGTGCGATGGCGGCATGCGTGAAATAGCGGGAAAGGCGACTGTTCGAACTCAGAACGGAATCGCGCTTGTCGCCTGGGAAAGATATTCACCACGTGAACGTAAAGTACAAGTAAAATGTTGATAAAGAAGATTTCATCTTTGCGTCAGGACGCGGCAGGCGAGTGAGATGACCGAATCAGCCACGTGTAGAAACAGTCGATTCCTGGCATCAAAGCCAGTGAATCGAGTCGATAAGGCTCTCGTGCTGGGCAATTCGGGTGACGGATTCTCGGTGAAGCGGCCGGAACGTCACCGAGTGCAGTGTGACCTGATCAACACGGTTCCGGAGAATTCTCCGCGGGCGGTTATTGCCCATCGGTAGCGGCATGTCTGCCGGTTCGTCTACGGAACGCGGTTCGTTCTTGCGCGGCGCGCTTCCGGCGGGTAGGCAACAGTCCTGTCGCTCATGACCCGGAATTTGCGGCCGTGATTCGGTCAGCTCGGCGGCGTTCACGGGTTTAGCGCGCGAAACCGCCTTCTCGGATTCGAAAGCTGATTCTTGGTTCGATCCGGCCGCAGATCGCTGGTATCGTGAATTCGTCGAAGACGGCTGCGGTGGCCGTGCGGAGGTTTCCGTGCGCAGCGGAACGCTGCAATCCGCCGGTAGGATGGTCTTCCGGTTCGCTACCGTGCCGATCCGGGCTGGTCGACCGGTTTCTACCGCTGGGCGACCAGCAGGTCGAGCACCTGGGGAAGCTCCTCGCGCAGGGCGCGCACTGAATCATCCACTGTGGACAGATGAGCGAGCAGGGCGCGCTGGAAGATCCCGTCGAGCGCGGCGTAGGCCGTCGCGCGCGAGGCCGTCAGCTTGCCGCCGCACAGTTCCGCGTACCGGCTGATCACCCGCCAGATCATCATCTCGCGGCGTTCTTCGATCTCCAGAACATCCTTGCGGAACGATTCGTCGAACAGGCTCTGGTTGCGCAGGTCGTACCAGAGCCGGTGGAGTTGCGCGTCCTCGCGCAGCGTCGTGAAGAACATCTCGGTGAACTCGTCGCGTAGCTGCCCGGCCGTCGTCGCGCGTGCCACCACGTCGTCGTAGCGCGTCACGCACACGGCCTCGTACTGGCGCACCGCTTCGGTCACCAGGTCGCGCTTGTCCGCGAAGTAGTAGTGCAGGACGCCGTGGGAGAACTCCGAGTTCTGCGCGATCTCTCGCAGGCTTGTCCGCGCATAGCCGAGTTCGGCAAGCGTGTGCAGGGCGGCCACGGCGAGTTCCGTTCGCCGGGCGTCGAACTTGTCGACCTGGCGGCGGGCGATTCTGTCCCGCTTCGTCTCGGCTACCTCGGTCACTGCGCGTCCCGTCCACGTACGGCCTGCCGCTGCGGCATGTGCCCGACAGCGTAACGCCCCGGCCGCGACCCGACCCAGGCCCTTGATGAGCGTCACAAGAAAACTTGACGCTTGACCAAAGAAATCTTGACGAGTGCATAAGAGCCTGCTTACGGTGAGGCCCGCCACACCGCGGGAGTTCGGGCGCGGCAGCGAAGTGATCTCAAGGAGGAGATTCTCAGATGACCAGTATCGACTTGTCCGCTCGGAAAGCCCTGGTCACGGGCGGTGCGCGGGGGCTGGGTGCCGGAATGGCCGAAGCACTGGCCAAGGCTGGAGCGGCCGTCGCGATCGCCGACGTACTGGAGGACGCCGGCAAGGAGACCGCGCAGTCGCTGCGCGACGCCGGCGCCACCGCGGAGTTCGTCCCGCTGGACGTCTCGGCGGACTCGAGCTGGGAGCAGGCCGTTCCGGCGGTGGTCGACGCACTCGGCGGCCTGGACATCGTGGTGAACAACGCGGGGATCGAGGTCACCAACCTCCTCGCCGATCTCGACCCCGAGGGCCTGCGCCGGATGCTCGACGTCAACGTGGTCGGCACCGCGCTCGGCATCAAGCACGCCTTCCGCGCGATGCGTCCCGGCGGCGTTGCGGGCAACGGCGGCACGGTGATCAACATTTCCTCGGTGGCCGCGACGATCGCCTTTCCCGGTATCGCGGGGTACTCGGCGAGCAAGTCCGCCATCGACAGGCTCACCCGGGTCGCGGCGGCCGAATCGGGCAGGCTCGACTACGGCGTCCGGGTCAACTGCGTCTATCCCGGACTCACGCCCACCGCGATGGGCAACAAGCTGGCTGTGGACTGCGCGGAGATCGGCTTGTTCCCCTCGCCGGAGGAAGCCGTGCAGGCCGTCGTGGCGCAGACCCCGTCCGGGCGCCTGGGCCAGATCGACGACATGGCCGACGCGGTCGTGTTCCTCGCCTCCGATGCCGCCAAGTTCGTCACCGGGGCAGGACTCCCGGTCGACGGCGGCATGGGCATGTGACCGACTTTCCCGGAACGAAAGGAAACAGTTCGTGACTACCGACAAGCCCGTCGTCGTGTACGGAGCCTCCGGCTACACCGGACGGCTCATCTGTGAGTACCTGCGCGAGTACCAGATCCCCTTCCTCGCGGCAGGCCGCGACCTCAAGCGCGTGCAGGAAGCCGTCGCCGCCGTGCCCGGAATCGACACCGTCGACCATGAGGTGATCGAGGTCGAGCACAGCGCCTCCGCGCTCGCCGACGCCTTCCGCGGCGCCTCGGTGGTGCTCAACACCGTCGGCCCGTTCGCCCGCTGGGGCCACGAGGTCGCGCAGGCCTGCCTGGAGATCGGCGCGCACTACACCGACACCAACGGCGAACAGAACTGGATGATCGACGCCGACGAACGCTACGGCTCCGATTTCGCAGCCCAGAGCCTGGTGCTCACGCCCGGTCTGGCGCAGATGTACACCATCGGCGAGATCGCGGCGAACCTCTGCCTGGAAACACCGGGCCTGGACACCCTGGACATCCAGGTGTTCTGGAAGGGGCACCCGACGGTCGCCTCGACGAACACGATCCTGACCAACGCGGCCCTCGCCAAGGCGTACTACCTGGAACAGAACGAGTACGTGGAATGGCCGCCCGATGCCGGGCTCTACGACGTCGTCGTGCCAGGACAGCACGAACTCGGTCTCGCGCTGCCCTGGGGCGGGACCTCGCACCCGCTGTGGTTCAAGAAGGACCCGCGCGTGTCGAGCGTGCGCGCACTGGGCGGGGTGTTCAACCGGCCGCTGATGCAGGGGGTTCCGCAGATCGTGGCGGGGGCGCTGGCGATGATGGAAGGCAAGTCGGTCGAGGAGAAGTACCGCATCATCGACGAGCAGTCGGCGCTCGTGCGCAGTGAGATGCCGCCACGGGAGAACCCGCGGATCAACACCTCGCTCGACTCGGTGCACGCCTCCGGTCCGCTGGGCCGCGCGCACTGCGTCATCCACGGCAACTGCAACTACAAGCAGACCGCGCTGCTGAACGCGCACGCCGCCGCGCACCTGCTGCAGGAACAGCCGCGACGCACCGGGTTCGCCTCCAGTTGCCAGGCGTTCGGGCACCGCGAGCTGCTCGGCACGCTGCGCGCGTTCGGGCTCGTGCTCGACCCCATCCTGGAAGTCCACCACTGAGATTCCCGTGCCGGCCGCCATTCCGGCGGCCGGCACACCTCTCCCACTCCCACAGTGAGGTCGAAGCAGTGCGGCTGGCCGACTATCTGGACAAGGGCGCCTCGCTCGGCGGCGACGCCCCCTGTCTGACCATGAACGAGGAAACGCTCACCTACGCCGAGGTGGTGCGGCAGTCCCGGCAGGTCGCCGGGGCGCTGCAGGCGTCCGGACTCCGCCGGGGCGACCGGGTCGCGGTGCTGTCCGGCAACGACCCGCTCGCCCTCACCTGCGTCTTCGGCCTGTCCCGCGCCGGTGCGGTGTGGTGCCCGGTCAACCCGCGCAACGAAGCCGAGGAGAACCGGCAGCTCCTCGATCTGTTCGGCTGCCGGTTCCTGCTCTTCCAGAAGAAGTTCGCGCCGCTGGTGGCCCGGATCCGTGACCGGCTGCCGGAGCTGGAGATGCTGGTCTGCCTGGACGGTGAGGTCGAGGGCGCACTGGCCTTTCCCGACTGGATCAGTGGGGGTGTCGAGCCGGACGAGGCCCCGGCCGCCGCCGAGGAGCCGTGCATGCTCGCCGGAACCGGTGGCACCACGGGGAAACCCAAGGGCGTCCGGCTGAGCGCGAACACCATGGCGACCGCGACCGCGTTGACGCTGATGAGTTATCCGTTCGGTGACCGTCCCCGTTATCTCGCACTCGCGCCACTGACGCATTCCGCGGGTGTGCTCACCTTCCCGGTTCTCACGCTCGGCGGCGAGATCGTGATCATGCCGGACCCGGACCTGGGAGAGTTCCTGCGACTGGTCGAACACCACCGCGTCACGCACGCTTTCCTGCCGCCCACGGTGATCTACGGGCTGCTCGACCACCCGGCCCTGGACTCGACGGAGCTCGGCTCGCTGCGTTGCCTGTGGTACGGGGCGGCGCCGATGTCACCGACCCGTCTGGAAGAAGCGCTGACCCGGATCGGGCCGGTACTCGGGCAGTTGTTCGGCCAGACCGAGGCGCCGAACATGATCGCGACCCTCGCTCCGGCGGACCACTTCCGCGCGGACGGTTCCGTCGCCGTCGAGCGGCTCTCCTCCGCGGGCAGGCCGAGTCCGCTGACCCAGGTCGCCGTCATGGACACGAAGGGAATCCTGCTGCCGCGGGACGAACGCGGCGAGATCGTCGTCCGCGGCCCACTGGTCATGTCCGGCTACCACGAGAATCCGGAGGCCACCGCGGCGGCGAGCACGCATGGCTGGCACCACACCGGCGACATCGGCTATCTGGATGAGGAGAACTTTCTCTACATCGTCGACCGTGCCAAGGACATGATCATCACCGGTGGATTCAACGTCTACTCGGCCGAGGTCGAGCAGGCGCTGCGAGCGCATCCCGCCGTGCAGGACTGCGCCGTGCTCGGGCTGCCCGACGACAAGTGGGGGGAGCGGGTGACCGCGGTGGTGCAACTCCGCCCGGACCGGCACGCGGAATCGGCGGACCTCATCGCCTTCGTCAAGCAGCGGCTCGGTGGCGTCAAAGCACCGAAACAGCTCGAAGTCTGGCCCGACCTTCCGCGCTCGAAGATCGGCAAGGTGCTCAAGCCCGAGATCAGGACCCGGCTGCACCCACTCGACTGACAGCGGCCGCGGCGTCGGCAGCGGATGGAGGTCAGCGGATGAGGTCGATGGGCACGCCGACGTCCACGCGGGACCAGGGCTGATCGGAGGTGAGTGCGCGGGCGCCGGGCACGGCGGCGGCCAGGGCGAGGCAGGCCCGGTCGCCGAGGGACAGTCCCGCGCCGCGGGTGGCCGGCCACAGTGCCGCGGTGGCCACGGCCAGCTCGGCGTCGAACGCGGCGACGGTGAGCCCCAGGGAGATGAGTGCGCCGACGTCCTCAGCGGCGGTGGTGCTACCGAGCTGGGCAAGCTTCTGCACAGCCTCGGAGTAGTTGACCGCCGAGATCAGCGTCGGCTCGTCGGAACGCAGGTGGTCGCCGACGATCTCGGCGCCGGGTTCGCCGCGCAGTAGGGCAAGAACGGCGCTGGCATCGAGGACGACGGTCACGCCTCACCGTCGATCGTGGCGTTGGCGCCGGCGTCCTCGCGGGCGGCTTCGGCACGGCGGTCGGCGATGAGTTCGGCGGAGGCGAGGCCGGTGTGGTGGCCGGTAGCGGCGGCCACCCGGGCCTGGACGCGGGCAAGCAAGTGCTCCCACGGTTCGAGGACGACCCGGCCGTCCTCCACCGAGGCGACGAGCTGCTCGCCCGGCTCGATGCCGGCGGCCCGGCGCAGCGGTGCAGGAATGGTGACCCGGCCGCCCGGTCCGGCGGTCAGGCGGACTTGTGTCGTGTGCGGTTCCGACGCGGTCATGTTGTCAGTCTACGGCAGAACGTCGGCGACGTGGCACGGGAACGATTTGTTGGCGCATGGTGGAAAGTCCGGCACATCTGGGAAGACGTGGCATCTGGCGATCGCGGTAGAGCGATGCCGCCACGGGAACCGCGGTCGGGACACCCACGCTTGCGCAGGGAGCACGCTGCCCGCGACAAGTCCGCAACCAGTCGGGGGGGGGGCACCCCCGCTTGCAAGGGGAACCTGGTCCGCTGTCAACGGTGGATCCAGGACGCGGGACCATCCCCGCTGGCGCGGGGAAAACCACAGGGCGAGTTCGGCGATCGAGCGCCAGGTGGGACCATCCCCGCTGGCGCGGGGAGAACCACGGCCAGGATCGCTGGCGGATGCCGGACCTGGGACCATCCCCGCTGGCGCGAGGAGAACGAACTCGCCCATCTCAGAGAGCCACCGGGTGCGGGACCATCCCTGCTGGCGCGGGGAGAACCACGGCCAGGATCGCTGGCGGATGCCGGACCTGGGACCATCCCCGCTGGCGCGAGGAGAACGAACTCGCCCATCTCAGAGAGCCACCGGGTGCGGGACCATCCCTGCTGGCGCGGGGAGAACCACGGCCAGGATCGCTGGCGGATGCCGGACCTGGGACCATCCCCGCTGGCGCGAGGAGAACGAACTCGCCCATCTCAGAGAGCCACCGGGTGCGGGACCATCCCTGCTGGCGCGGGGAGAACTCGTCACCGGTTCCGAGGCGTACGCCGACGTCCGCCTAGGACCATCCCCGCTGGCGCGGGGAGAACGCGGGCACGCCGGCGGGGGAGATCACGGAGAAGGGACCATCCCCGCTGGCGCGGGGAGAACGATGCCGCTTTTGCCTCGGAAGAACACCACACGGGACCATCCCCGCTGGCGCGGGGAGAACGCCCTGCCCTGTCGACCCGGTCCCGTCGCCGCGGGACCATCCCCGCTGGCGCGGGGAGAACGAGCTGCGTCACCAGCACCCTGTGCTGGCCCGGGGACCATCCCCGCTGGCGCGGGGAGAACAGCACCGTGACCGGTCGGGCCTGCACCTCGGCGGGACCATCCCCGCTGGCGCGGGGAGAACACCGGATTTGCCGCGTACGCCGCAGCCCTGTGGGGACCATCCCCGCTGGCGCGGGGAGAACCCCGCCGTTGATCGATCGGGTCGCCGCTTCCAGGGACCATCCCCGCTGGCGCGGGGAGAACCAGATCACCTGGCGCAGGGAAAACGATCACCTGGGACCATCCCCGCTGGCGCGGGGAGAACCCCGCCGTTGATCGATCGGGTCGCCGCTTCCAGGGACCATCCCCGCTGGCGCGGGGAGAACCAGATCACCTGGCGCAGGGAAAACGATCACCTGGGACCATCCCCGCTGGCGCGGGGAGAACCCCGCCGTTGATCGATCGGGTCGCCGCTTCCAGGGACCATCCCCGCTGGCGCGGGGAGAACCAGATCACCTGGCGCAGGGAAAACGATCACCTGGGACCATCCCCGCTGGCGCGGGGAGAACACCCCGCCACGAAATTTCACTGACCGCGAGACTGGACCATCCCCGCTGGCGCGGGGAGAACAGCAGGCCGACTTGCTCAACATGGTCAGCAGCGTGGACCATCCCCGCTGGCGCGGGGAGAACGACCGTGGTGGCGGGGGCGCGCAGTCGGGGGAGGGACCATCCCCGCTGGCGCGGGGAGAACTAGCGAAGGACAGTGTGCGCCGGATTTTTGAGGGGACCATCCCCGCTGGCGCGGGGAGAACACCCGATGCCAAGGCAACAAACGACCTGACGAGGGACCATCCCCGCTGGCGCGGGGAGAACGAGTTGGGGCGGTCGTGTGCGACGACCCCGATGGGACCATCCCCGCTGGCGCGGGGAGAACCACACCACCCCCTCATAGGCGGATGTCTGCCCGGGACCATCCCCGCTGGCGCGGGGAGAACCGTGGCAGCCCTCGGACGGTTCCGGACAACCCAGGACCATCCCCGCTGGCGCGGGGAGAACCACCACATGCACCTTCCCGGCTGCCTCACCCTGGGACCATCCCCGCTGGCGCGGGGAGAACCCAGGGGTGCCACTCCAACGGGGCAGGTGGTTGGGACCATCCCCGCTGGCGCGGGGAGAACGGCGCTGGAAATCGCGGGGGGAATGGACCCCGGGGACCATCCCCGCTGGCGCGGGGAGAACCCCTTGCTGACCTGCGACGATATCAGGGCTGAATCGTTAATGTTTGGCGAGTACCGGGAAGCTCTCCGCAGAGACTTCCGATCGGTGCGATTGTGTCGACGTCGTCAGCGTGAACCGTTGGCGTTGCCTCAGTATGGCGGTCGTCTCGATGCGCGACGCTACCGCTGAAGTGCAGGTCATCACCTGCCGATCACGGGGTGGCGGGACGCCGCGTCCGTTAGGGCTCCGCTGCTCGTCACGAGCACCCACACTAGTGAACAGTTGTACGTTCCCTATTGGAAAATACACCACTGTGCTTAAGGTGCTTCCGTGAAGGTGAGAGTCGAGGACCGCAAGCTCCTCCCGGCATTGCAGGCCGGGTTGGTCCAAGTTGAACGTTTCCTTTCGGGGGCACGTCCAGGTGATCCCCGCGCAAGCGGGGACGGTGGTTGCTGCGCCGGAGTGCGACATGCTCCGGCGCAGCAAGGTCCGAAAGGTGGGGAGAACGGTGGGTTCCGAGCGTAAACGTCCGATCTTCCCTCGATCGCTGGCCATCGGTATCGCGTCAATTGTTGTCGGATATCTGGCTTTTAATGTCGCTGTGGCGAGGGTGCTGGACGCGTCGCAGGTTGTCGACTCGCAGGTTGTGCAGGCTGCTATGCAGCAAGGATTAATGGCGTTCATCTCGGTCGCTGCGATCTCCGCGTTCGGACTTCATCGAGTCGTCCACTGACTTTCTTCGAATGGTTTGTTGTTTACGCGATTGCGGGGAATGTCGGTGCGATGTGTCCGGCAGGGCCATTTGGGTGATCGCCGTCGGCAGGGAGTAACGGTTCCAGCGCTCCACCGAATGTCATGTCAGCGGACGACGCCCGAGGGATCGGACCAGGAGGGGGCGAGGTGATGGACGAGCGATATTGGTTGTCGCCATGGGGAAAAACGAGCCGTGACGACCAGGGGTCGGTGACCGGATGGTTGCCCTTGCTGCAACACCTCGACGATACCGCGGCGGTGGCCAGGCGAATCGTGGACGAGTGGCTACCACGGCAAGTGGTTTCCCGCGTTTGTGATTCCATGCCGGGCGGAGAGGGTACTTTCCGTACGCTGATTTTCTGGTTGGCGAGCGTGCACGACGTGGGAAAGGCGAGCCCTGCGTTCGCTGTACAGGATCGTCGGCTCGCGGATCGAATGAGCCGATTCGGGCTGCCGGTGAATCCGGCGTTGGCGCAGGACCCGAATCGTGCGGCCGTATCGCATCAGCTTGTCGGTCATTCCGCTGTCCGGTCGTGGTTGACGAAAGAATTGTTCGTCGTATCGGGCGATATCGCGGTGCAGCTCGCCTCGATTGTGGGCAGCCATCACGGTGTCGCCCCGGAACGGACCCAGCTCGCCTTGGTCCGGCAGCATCCGGAACTGAGCGGAGGTGCCGTATGGCAGTCCGCCAGGACGGAGATCCTGCGGCGGGCCACCCGGCGCGCCGCCCCTGAACTGCTTGCTCCATTGGCTGGACATCGACTGGACAGGCCGACGATGGTGCTGCTGTCCGGCCTGGTCATCATGGCCGACTGGATCGCCTCGAACGACGACCTGTTTCCCATGCAGGAACTGGCGACCATGGAAGACGTTCCCGCCGAACCCGACGAGGACCGCACCGCGGAGCGCGCCGCCTATGGCTGGTCACGGCTCGCGCTGCCGCCTCGGTGGGTACCGGCGCCGGCGGATACCGATCTGACCGGCACCTTCCGTCGCAGGTTTCCGGCGATCGACGTTCCGCGACCGGTACAGGTCGCCGCTGTCGAGTTGGTCCGCGCCGAGCCGGAACCGGGGATGCTCATCATCGAGGCGCCGATGGGCGTCGGGAAGACCGAAGTCTCGCTGGTGGTCGCGGAGGAGCAGGCTCGCAAGTCCGGGGCCGGTGGTTGTGTCGTCGCCCTGCCCACCCAGGCCACCACCGACGCCATGTTCGGCCGGATACATCAGTGGCTGACCGCGTTGCCGCGCAACGAATCCGACATCGCACTGACGGTGGCACTCGCGCATGGCAAAGCGATGCTGAACGACGAGTACGCAGGATTGGTACGGGCAGGACGATTCGCCGACATCGGCGAGAACCGCGAGCGGGATAGCAGCGAGACGCTGATCGCGCACCAGTGGCTGAGCGGCCGGAAAAAGGGGCCACTGGCCTCGTTCCTGGTGTGCACGATCGATCAGATTTTGGTCGGTGCATTGAAAAGCCGGCACGTGATGCTGCGGCACCTCGCGCTGGCAGGCAAAGTCGTCATTATCGACGAAGTGCACGCCTATGACGTGTACATGTCGCAGTACCTGCACCGCATTCTGCGTTGGCTCGGTGCCTATCACGTTCCCGTGGTGCTGCTGTCAGCGACACTGCCGCCGGTCAGACGGGCGGAACTGCTGAGCGCCTATGCGGAAGGCAGGGGCCGCGAACCAGTTATTCCGGCAGTGGAAACGGTGGGCTATCCGGCGGTTATCAGCTCGACGGGCACGGTGCGCACCGTACCGGCACCGGCAGGCGCAACCGTGCGTCTCGACCGGCTCCCGGACGATCCGGACACACTGGTGCGGTACCTGCGGACCAAGCTGGCCGATGGGGGATGCGCCGCCGTGGTGCGCAACACCGTAACCCGGGTGCAGGAAACCGCCGACCGGTTGATCGCGGAATTCGGCGAGAACGCGGTCACGGTGAACCATTCCCGTTTCCTCGCCTGCGATCGAGCCCGAATCGACCGGGGACTGGTGCGGCGCTTCGGCCCACCGGGGGAAGGCAACGACCGGCGTGGCCCGCACATCGTGGTCGCCTCGCAAGTGCTGGAGCAGTCACTGGACGTCGACTTCGACGTACTGGTCACCGACCTGGCCCCAGCCGACCTGCTGTTGCAACGGATCGGCAGGCTGCACCGGCACGAACGCACACGCCCGGCCGGAGTGAGCGAGCCGCACTGTGCGATCACCGGCGTCGAGGATTGGGCGGCGGCCCCGGTGCGCGCCGTGTCCGACGTCCGTCGCATCTACGGCGAGCACACCTTGCTCCGCTCAGCGGCACTGTTCGCCGAACGTGACACGGTCGCGTTGCCCGCCGACATTCCCGAGATCGTGCGTGACGCCTACGAAGACGTGCCCCTCGGCCCGGCAAGTTGGCAGGAGGCGATGGTCACCGCCGCGAACGCCGCACGGCTCCGCGCCGCCGAACGCACGTCCAAGGCACACACCTTCATCCTCGGCGACCCCCACAGCGTGGAACCGAGCCTGGTCGGCTGGTTACGCGCGGGTGTGGGGGACGCGGAAGGCCCGGACGGCATGGCGCAGGTCAGGGATGGCGAGGAATCCCTGGAAGTCCTGGTCGTGCAGGGAGACTCAGACGGCGGTTTGCTGACTCCCGAGTGGATCGAACGCGGTGGCGGACAACAGTTGCCCCTGGACGAGCCGCTGCCGCACGACCTGGCGCGAATCGTCGCGGCGTGCGCGCTACGGCTGCCCCTTGCGTTGTCCCACGGTGGTGTCATCGACAAGGTGATCGCCTCGCTGGAGAACACGAAACCGACCAGCTTCGCCGTCACCCGCCTGTTGGCCGGGCAACTCGTGCTGGTACTCGACCAGGACCGGCGTGCCGAGATTCTCGCCGGTGACGCGACATTCGCACTCACGTACGACCCGCGAAGAGGACTCGTCCATGAACGAATCTGACATCCGCACCTTCGACCTGTGCGGCGAACCGTGGATTCCGGCCAGGACGCTCACCGGGGAAGCCGTCGAACTGTCTCTTATGGACCTGTTCGACCGTGCCCACGAACTGGTGGCGCTCTCCGGCGACCTGGCGACGCAGGACGCTGCGCTGACCCGGCTGCTACTGGCTGTTCTGCACCGAGCGGTCGGCGGGCCGCGCGATTTCCAACACTGGCGGGAGCTCTGGAACGCCGAACGTCTTCCCGGCGAACAGATCAGCGACTACCTGAGCACGCACCGCGACCGGTTCGACCTGTTCCACCCGCGCACCCCGTTCTTCCAGGTTCCGGACCTGCGCACGGCGAGGGGGGAGACCTCCGAGCTGAACAAGCTGGTCGCCGACGTACCGAACGGCCGCCCGTTCTTCACCAACCGACTCGGTGGTGAGATGTCGCTTTCCTTTGCCGAAGCTGCCCGCTGGTTGGTGCACTGCCAGGCATTCGATCCCTCCGGGATCAAATCCGGCGCGCAGGATGATCCACGCACGAAAGGTGGCAAGGGCTATCCGATCGGCACCGGCTGGTGCGGGCGGATCGGCACCGTGCTGGTCGAGGGTGCGACGGTGCGGGAGACGCTGCTGCTGAACCTGCTCCCGGCGGATTTCGACGAGACAGGCCGGGCGCCGGGCACGGACCTGCCGTCATGGGAAAGGGAACCGGGGCCGGTGGGGCAGGAGCGGACGGCTACCGGTCCGCTCGACCTCTACACCTGGCAGGCACGGCGAATCCGGTTGTTCGCCCAAGGCAGTCGAGTGACCGAAGTGCTGATCTGCAACGGCGAGGCCATCGCGCCGCAGAACATGCACCAGACCGAGCCGCTGACCTCCTGGCGCCGCAGCCAGGCGCAGCAGAAGAAGCTGGGGTTGCCGACCGTGTACATGCCAAGGGAGCACGATCCGAAGCGGACCGTCTGGCGTGGCCTGCCATCGCTGCTGCCCGCCGCGCAGGCACATTCCACCCAGGGCGCCGACGCGTCCGCGGGTCTATCGGCCGCGGTGCTCGAATGGTTCGCCCATCTCACGGAGGAAGACGTGCTCGACGACGACTTCCCCTTGCGCCTGCGCACCGTCGGCATGGCTTACGGTGCGCAGAGTTCGGTCACCGAAGACGTGGTGGACGATGCGCTGTCCATGCGCGCGGTGTTGCTGCGCCACGATGCCGTCGACCTGGTGGGCGCGGCCCTGGACGCGGTCGGCGCGGCCGACGGATGCGCCCTCGCGCTGGGTGGGCTCGCGCTCAATCTCGCGCAGGCGAGCGGGAAAGCGCCGCCATCGCCCTCGGGGCTTCCCGATCCGGCCGACTATTCCGACCGGGACCGTGCGATCGAACGCGCGTACGCCCAGCTCGACGTGGCGTTCCGGGTATGGCTGCGCGAACTCGGCCCCACCGACGACCCGACCGACGCGAAGATCCGCTGGCATCGGATCGCCCACCGGGAGACGCGGCGGCTCGGCGAGGAGTTGCTGCGGGCCGTGCCGGCCGTCGCCTTCACCGGCAGGCCGGTGCGTGGCCGGCTGCTCACCGCGGCGCACGCCTCGGCATGGTTCGCTCGCAACCTCCGTGTCGCGGTGCCGCTCGCCTTCGAATCCAGTACCGACACAGCAGAACCCGCGAGGAGTCAGGCATGACGCATGTCGATCCCGTTCGTCCGTGGGTCGGTGACCGGACGGCCGACTTCGTCGGCACCAAGATCCGATTCCTGCAGCACGGAGCGCTGCACAACCGCGCCGACGCGGTCGCCGCCCTGGCGAGGCTTCGCCGCGCGGCAGGCAAGGAACCGGGCAGTATCCCGGAGATCTTTTCCTACACTCTCGGCGAGGAACTCGTCGATCGCTACGCCACCGACGCGGTGACCACCGGGGAACGTGCCGCCCACATCAGTCTTACTTTCTACGCGATGCACCAGCAGGCGCAGTCGAAAGGTATGCATCGGGCCGGCCGCGAGCACAGCCTCGGCCGAGCATTACGCAGACTTGTCGACAGTCCAGGCGATATCGGGGACAGTCCGATCACCAGAAGATTCCAGGCCTTCGGGACCTCCGCGAGTCTGGACGAACTGGTGCATCACCTTCGCGGGTTGGTGCAACTGTTGCGGGTCAAGGGGATCCCGCAGGACTACCAGCAGCTCGCCACCCAGCTCGTGCGCTGGCAGATGCCGGGCGGCCCGGATCGGGTGCGCATGGCCTGGGGCCGCGACTTCTACGTGTTGCCCCGCGCAGAAAACACGCCTTTCGCCGAACCGAACGCTCCCGCCGCACCTGCCAAGCCCGAACAGAACTGAGGTAGCCATGAGCCGCACCATCGTCGACGTCCATGTCGTGCAGACCGTCCCGCCGAGCAACATCAACCGCGACGACACCGGAAGCCCGAAGACCGCCGTCTACGGTGGCAGCCGTCGATCCCGTGTTTCCAGCCAGGCATGGAAACGCGCCACCCGGGACGCTTTCGACGACCACCTCGACGCCGGCGAACTCGGAGTCCGTACGAAGCGCGTTGTGGAGCTGCTGACCGAGCAGATCGTGAAGCAGGATCCCAGCCTCGAGGACACAGCGGGTGCGCTGGCGACCGAGGTGCTCACCCAGGCGGGCATCAAGCTCAAGGACGCACGCAAGAAAGAGGCTCCGGCCGAATCGGGTTATTTGCTTTTCCTGAGCAGGAGCCAGATCATAGGGCTGGCCGAACTCGCCGTCGCCGCGGCCCGTGAGGCAGGCGACGGGAAACCCGTTGTGGACAAGAAAACGGCCAAAGCCCGGGCCAACCAGGCGCACTCGGTCGACGTGGCTCTCTTCGGCCGCATGGTCGCCGATGACACCGACCTCAACGTCGACGCCGCCGCACAAGTCGCGCACGCGTTGAGTGTGCACGAGGTCAGCAACGAGTACGACTACTACACCGCCGTCGACGACCACAAGAAGGCCGACAGCGAGGAAGACTCCGGGGCCGGAATGATCGGCACGGTCGAGTTCAACTCCTCCACGCTCTACCGCTACGCCACCGTCGACGTGAATCGGCTAAACGACAACCTCGGCGACGCCGAAGCCACCCGCCGCGCGGTGGAAGCCTTCACCCGATCGTTCGTCACCAGCATGCCCACCGGGAAGCAGAACACCTTCGCCAACCGCACCCTGCCTGACGCGGTTCTGGTGATCGTGCGCGAATCCCAGTCGATGAATCTGGTCGGCGCGTTCGAGGAAGCCGTCGGACCCGACGACAAGGGCGGCCGGATCGGCGCGACGATGACCCGGATCGCCGACTACGCGCACGAGTTGCACCAGGCCTACGACGAGACACCGGTCGCCGCCTGGAGCGTCGGAATCGGCGATCGGACCGACGTCCTCTCCGGAATCGGGCAGCGCACCTCCTTCGACACACTGGCGTCCGCGCTCGGCGAACTCGTCGCGCAGCGCCTGGAACAGCGGTGAGCGTGCTGCTGTTGCGGCTGGCCGCGCCGATGCAGTCCTGGGGGACCAGCAGCCGATTCGCCCGCCGCAACACCGACCGGACACCGAGCAAGAGCGGGATCGTCGGCATGCTCGCCGCCGCGGCCGGACGTCGCCGAACCGACTCCGTCGAGGACCTGTGCGGTCTGCGTTTCGGCGTCCGGGTGGAACAACCCGGTCAACTGGAACGTGACTTCCAGACCGCCCGCCCCGTCGACGGTTCGGCTCCGTTGCCGTTGTCGTACCGGTTCTACCTTTCCGACGCGGTGTTCCTCGCGGCCGTCGAGGGGGATCCGGCGATGGTGGGCGGACTCCGCGACATGCTGCGCGCTCCGGTGTTCCCGCTCTATCTGGGACGTCGTTCCTGCCCGCCCGCGGGAAAACTGATCGTGGGCATTCGCGAGGGAACGACCGAAGAGGTACTCGGCAACGAACCCTGGCAGGCATCCCCGGGCGTTCAGGCACGGCACCCGAAGCCAACCGTCTCGCTGGAGACCGTGATCGACTGCGAGCCCGGCGCGACCAACAGCGAACTGGTCCACGACGAACCGGTCAGTTTTGACCCGCGGCACCGGCAGCACGGCTGGCGCTCGATTCTGCGCGGCCACGCGCCGAACGTGCCCAACCCGCGCTACCGGCCGGCCACCGCCCCTGTTCGGGCAGTCCCCGACCCGCACGATCCGATGGCTCTGCTCACCGAAGGTGCGCCATGACCTACCTGACCCGATTCGAGTTCAACACCGCCCGCCGCGGCAGTCGCACCCTGCTGGCCTCACCGCAACGTCTGCACGCCGCCGTGCTCGCCGCTTTCCCGGCCGGGCAGGCCGTCCCGGGGGAGCAGGGGCGGGTGTTGTGGCGACTGGACAATAAGCAGAACCAAACCCTGCTCTACCTCGTCAGCCCGCACCGCCCCGACCTGACCCACCTCGTCGAGGACTGCGGACGACCGAGCACTCAGACCTGGCAGACACGCGAGTACGCACCACTGCTGGCGCGACTCACCGTCGGCGGCCGATGGGCGTTCCGGCTGACCGCGAACCCCGTACGGTCCACGCGCAAAGACGAGAACGCGTCCCGTTCTCAGCGATTCGGGCACGTCACCGTCGCCCAGCAGACACAGTGGCTGCTGAGCAGGACCGACAAGCACGGCTTCACCGTGTTCGAAGGGGACAGCAAGGAACCCGACGTCGCGGTACACGCACGCGGGATGTCGAAGTTCGCCAGACAGGGCCGCACGGTCACCATCGCCACGGCCACCTTCGAGGGCACACTGGAAGTCGTCGATCCCGACGCGCTGCGCCACGCGCTGGTGCACGGAATCGGACCCGCCAAGGGATACGGCTGCGGCCTGCTCACTCTCGCCGCCGCCGGGTGAGCCGATGCCCGACATCCCGGGAGCCAAACCCGTACCGCTGTCCCAGCTCACTCGGGCCCAGGACCGTCTCACCTTCGTGTATCTCGAACACAGCGTGATACATCGTGAGGCGAACGCCATCACCGCCCGCGACACCCGCGGTGTCGTCCACATCCCCGCGGCCACCCTCGGCGCACTGCTGCTCGGCCCGGGCACCACGGTCAGCCAGCAGGCGATGGTGTTGCTCGCCGAAAGCGGGTCCACCGCGGTCTGGGTGGGCGAACACGGCGTGCGCTACTACGCCCACGGCAGGTCTCTGGCCCGCTCATCCCGTCTGCTCCAGGCACAAGCGGCACTCGTTTCGCACGAACCGTCCCGGCTGCGGGTCGCCCGGCAGATGTACGCGATGAGGTTTCCCGGTGAGTCGACCTCCGGTCTGAGCATGCACCAGTTGCGCGGAAAGGAAGGCGCCCGAGTACGCCGTCTCTACCGTGAGCACGCCGACCGCACCGGAATCACCTGGACCCGCCGCGAGTACGACAGCGCCGACTTCAGCGCCGGAACCCTGGTCAACCAGGCACTGTCCGCCGCGAACACCAGCCTCTACGGGGTCGTCCACGCCGTCGTCGTGGCGCTGGGGTGCACGCCAGGACTCGGCTTCGTCCACACAGGACACATTCGCTCCTTCGTCTTCGACATCGCCGACCTCTACAAGGCCGAGATCGCGATCCCCATCGCGTTCGACATCGCGGCCGCCGAACCGATGGACGTCGGCGCGGAAACGCGCCGCGCCGTTCGCGACTACCTGCGGCGGCACCGATTCCTCGAGCAGTGCGTGGACGACATCTCGTCGCTGCTTCGTGAGGACGACGGCACAATCGAATACGGGCCGGAAGCCTTCGACGATCCCGACGTGGTGATGCTCTGGGACTACGACGGCAACGACGTCAGCAGCGGTGTGTCCTATCAGGAGGAACACGAACTGTGACCGTCATCGTCGTAGCGGCCTGTCCGGTCGGTCTGCGCGGGCATCTCACCCGCTGGCTGCTGGAGATATCGCCCGGCGTCTTCGTGGGCACGATCAGTGCGCGCGTGCGGGAACTGGTCTGGATCCGCGTCGTCGACATGGTGAAGACCGGACGGGCGATCATGGTCTGCAAGGCGGACAACGAACAGGGGCTCACCTTCACCGTCCACCAGCACAACTGGGAGCCCGTCGACATCGAGGGCGTACAGCTCATGCTCCGGCCCCACAGCCGCGCGGACACCGGCGACCACCCGGCGCAGCGCACCGCCGGTTGGAGCACCGCGGCAAGGCGCCGCAAGTTCGGCAAGCGACAGCCCTGACCGGTTGCCACAGTTTATCGATCCAGGCCCGGTAAAGTGCCAGGTCAACAAGAGTGCTCCCCGCGCGAGCGGGGATGGTCCCATCCCCGGCCCGGCAGCAGATGCGGCGGGAATGTGCTCCCCGCGCGAGCGGGGATGGTCCCAGTTGGCGTGCGACGGGAAGGGTGGGGCGCTCGTGCTCCCCGCGCGAGCGGGGATGGTCCCGGGTCGACCAGGCGATCGCCGAGATCGCCGAGGTGCTCCCCGCGCGAGCGGGGATGGTCCCGGTTTCGCTGGGAAGATTGCGCTCCGGGCTCGGTGCTCCCCGCGCGAGCGGGGATGGTCCCAGCATCCTGAACCGCACGCTGACCATCCGCCAGTGCTCCCCGCGCGAGCGGGGATGGTCCCAGCCCTCACCTGAGCCCGCAAGACCTGCGCGCGTGCTCCCCGCGCGAGCGGGGATGGTCCGGCGCACGACACCGCTGCCCGCCACGAGCTGGCGTGCTCCCCGCGCGAGCGGGGATGGTCCCGGGACGGTCGCACTGCGGGTGACCAGCTCCACGTGCTCCCCGCGCGAGCGGGGATGGTCCGCTCGCAGTGAGCGCCCGGGGTCCGCGCCGCCGGTGCTCCCCGCGCGAGCGGGGATGGTCCCGCGGCGCATGGCGCAGCTCGCTGGCGACTGCCGTGCTCCCCGCGCGAGCGGGGATGGTCCCAAATGCGACCTCGACGCCGTGCCGCCAAGAAGGTGCTCCCCGCGCGAGCGGGGATGGTCCTGATCGCGATCTCGCCAATCAGCGGCGCCAGCGGTGCTCCCCGCGCGAGCGGGGATGGTCCCGCGAGCAGGGCCCGCACCGTGCTGGTGCGGGCGTGCTCCCCGCGCGAGCGGGGATGGTCCCTACTCCATGCGCGAAGCCGCACTCGCCGCCGAGTGCTCCCCGCGCGAGCGGGGATGGTCCCCCCCCAACCTGTGCGTTCTGTCTAACCCTAATCGTGCTCCCCGCGCGAGCGGGGATGGTCCCAGCAGAAAGTCTGCGAGCGGACCACCAGGCGGGTGCTCCCCGCGCGAGCGGGGATGGTCCCGGGACATGCTCGACATGCTGCGCGCGCGGTACGTGCTCCCCGCGCGAGCGGGGATGGTCCCTGCGCCGCATCGACGTCGCCGCCGAGTTCGACGTGCTCCCCGCGCGAGCGGGGATGGTCCCCCGGTGCGGACGGGAGCTGTCGCGTGATCCACGTGCTCCCCGCGCGAGCGGGGATGGTCCCGGGTGGCCCCGGTACGACACGATCCACGAGTAGTGCTCCCCGCGCGAGCGGGGATGGTCCCGGGAAGACCGTGCAAGAGACCGTCGTCTGCACGTGCTCCCCGCGCGAGCGGGGATGGTCCCTCCTCTCAGGGGAAGACGGATGACGGCGTTCGGTGCTCCCCGCGCGAGCGGGGATGGTCCCACGACGCCGATGAAGACCGTCCGGGATCCACGGGTGCTCCCCGCGCGAGCGGGGATGGTCCCCCCGTACCCGCTACCGGCGTTGCCATGTGGATGTGCTCCCCGCGCGAGCGGGGATGGTCCCCCCGCGTGGGGGTTGCCTGTCGAGATGCTGCCCGTGCTCCCCGCGCGAGCGGGGATGGTCCCGGGCAGTTGCGTGCGGGCATGTTGGATGCAATGTGCTCCCCGCGCGAGCGGGGATGGTCCCGCGTCGGCCAGCCAGGCGTGCACCGCCGTGCGTGCTCCCCGCGCGAGCGGGGATGGTCCCGGCCGCGAGCGGGAACCAACCCTGAGCGATGTGTGCTCCCCGCGCGAGCGGGGATGGTCCCTGGTACGGCGTGTCATCCGGGCGCCCGAACACGTGCTCCCCGCGCGAGCGGGGAGCACTGTCCCGCCCGGCCGGAAAGGCTCGGCCCCCAGCGCGTGCTCCCCGCGCGAGCGGGGATGGTCCCACCCCGGACCTGAACAAGGACGGCAAGCAGGGGTGCTCCCCGCGCGAGCGGGGATGGTCCTCGCACTACCCGTGTGCCGGGCGGGCAGCGGACGTGCTCCCCGCGCGAGCGGGGATGGTCCCCGACAGTGTCGCAATCCCCCAAGAACATGCGCGTGCTCCCCGCGCGAGCGGGGATGGTCCCGCGCCAACCAGTCCGAAGGCGTGTATGCGGCAGTGCTCCCCGCGCGAGCGGGGATGGTCCTGATTCTGCGGCGACGGTGAAGGTCGAGTTGGAGTGCTCCCCGCGCGAGCGGGGATGGTCCCCGCCTGGTCGCGCGAGCGCTCCGCATCCTCGAGTGCTCCCCGCGCGAGCGGGGATGGTCCCTCACCGACGAGGTGGAACGATGGCTGCTGGCCGTGCTCCCCGCGCGAGCGGGGATGGTCCCTCTGCGATCAGCGGTTGCCAGGCTGGTGGGGGCGTGCTCCCCGCGCGAGCGGGGATGGTCCTCACGGCGATGGCCTCAGCGGCGCGGACAGCCAGTACTCCCCGCGCGAGCGGGGATGGTCCCGACACCCTGAGTGGTATCCGCTGGGCCGGGAGGTGCTCCCCGCGCGAGCGGGGATGGTCCCATGACAGCCCACTCGCCCGGGGCCAGCCGGACGTGCTCCCCGCGCGAGCGGGGATGGTCCCTGGGCCTGGACCAGTGGGTTCCCGGCCGCGGCGTGCTCCCCGCGCGAGCGGGGATGGTCCCAGCAGCGAGGAACCACCGTTCCCGCCGATGCGGTGCTCCCCGCGCGAGCGGGGATGGTCCCTGGGCGGGGAACGCCACCGCCGACTACGCCATGTGCTCCCCGCGCGAGCGGGGATGGTCCCAGCCTGGACCCGGCCGCCGCCTGCGGCGAGCACGGTGCTCCCCGCGCAAGCGGGGATGGTCCCGTCGTCAGGCTGTCGGCCCAGCCGCCGGAGTCGTGCTCCCCGCGCGAGCGGGGATGGTCCCAGGGCGAGCGCGGACGCAAGCGTGGTTTCGGCGTGCTCCCCGCGCGAGCGGGGATGGTCCCCGGGTCTCGACGTCACCGCCGCCCATTCCGTTGGTGCTCCCTGCGCGGGGATGGTCCCCGGGCCAACTCTTCGCACAGATCCGACACTGAGTGCTCCCCGCGCGAGCGGGGGTGGTCCCCTTCGGCAGGGCCGCGCGAGACGGATGGTCCCGCGATATCTGGCTGTCGCCTCTCACCGTCGCCGGCCTCGTCACCTACATGCGCCGGAGACAGTGCCCCCGGGCAACTTCTCCGCTGGGCCAGTGCTCACGCTGGCCGCGTAGCGCCACCGATTCTGTTCGTTACCTACCTCGCCGTAACGAGCACTGGCTTGCCGCGATTACACCACCACCGCAACCTCACGGAGCCGCCACCATGAACGCACCACACCCCGGGTGGCAACACCCGCACCGGAACCCGTACCCGGTGCAGCCCGTGTACTGGCGGCCCCCTGTTCCCCGCCCCGCACCGATCCACCACTACGTGCTGTGGCCCACGGTCGCGCTCGTTGTCGTGGCCACCATCGTCGCGCTGACGGCCCGCGTGCTGGACTACCAGGCGGTGATCGTGGTCGGAGTGCTTGCCGCCGGGGCGTCTGTTGCCGCCATCGCGGTTGGTGTCCGCCGATCAGTGCCGTGGGCGACCGTGTGTGGCGTGCTCTGTCTCCTGATCGCGATCGGAGTCGTGATCATCGGTATCGCCGCAATGATCGAGTACCAATCGGCGTACGAGCAGCTGACCGACAGCGTGAATCGGCTTCGCAGCTTCCGCCCGTAGCTACGAATGGGTGATGCGCGCTCGAATCGACCTGTTGAAACGCTCTCCCTGCGTGACGGTGCTCCCCGCGCGAGCGGAGATGGCCCCGATTGCTGTCACCCGGCCCAAGTCGATGCCCGACACCAGTTGCGTCGCCACGCCAGCGGTCGTCGGCGCAGTGACCGTGCTCGGAGCCCCTCATTTCCAACTCCATCGTGGAGGCCGGTGGCCGGAAGGTCGGCTACACCCGGATATTCGATGAGGCGGACCTCATGAATCTGTCCAATGTGGACCTGACGACCACCAGTTCCAGCGATGGGCACCGAAGCAGTTCGACGCCCGTGTGATCGTGGTCGGCGGCAATGTCACCACCATGGCGATCGAGGCAACCAGTGCCGAGGCGTACGTGGACTTCCGGCGCGACTACCAGAAACATCGCTACGAGCTGATCGAACTGCCGCAGGACATCCACATGCGAATCATGGCTCTCATGCGCGAACTCGACCTTGCGTACGGGGCTCTGGGCTTTGTGGTCGGCCCTGACGGATCGTGGACCTTCTTGGAAGTCAACGCAGGAGGCCAGTACGGCTGGCTTGAAGATCAGGGGAAAGGCGCACTGTGATCGACCCCGAGACCTGGCCCGCCCGCGCTGACCGGCTCCGCGTTGAGCTGGTCGAAGCAGGCAAACTCACCGACGACCGGTTGCAGGCGGCAGTGCTTGCCGTCCCGCGCCACGTGTTCGTCCCGTCGTTCTACGAACAGAACGGTTCCCCGCAATGGGAACGCCGTTCACGGGAAGACACGCCCGAGGAGTGGTGGAGCGCTGTCTACGCCAACCGGCCGCTGACCACCCAGGTGGGGCAGCTCGACCCGGACGACAACAACCTGTTGCCCACCTCGTCGTCGGCGCCGAGCGTGATGGTGCGGATGCTGGAAGCACTGCGGCTGGACGGTGGCCACCGGGTGCTGGAAATCGGCACGGGCACCGGATACAACGCGGCGCTGCTGTCGCATCGGCTCGGCGCGGAGCACGTGTACTCCGTGGATGTCGACCCGACGTTGGTCGAGGCGGCACGCGATCACTTGGCGGAGCTTGGGTTTACGCCGACACTGCGCGTCACGGACGGCGCCCGCGGATTGCCCGGACACGCACCGTTCGACAGGATCATCGGCACGTGCGCTGTAGATCGGGTGCCGTGGGCTTGGGTGGAACAGACGGTGCCGGGCGGGTTGGTGCTGGTCGATCTGAAAGTGCTGGCAGGGATCGGGGCGGGAAACCTGGTGCGCCTGGAACGGTTTCAGGATCGCTTGGAGGGTCGTTTCGATCTTGGTGGATACGCCACGTTCATGCACATGCGGAACGCGGAGGCGGCGCCGATCGTGGCGCCGTCGATGGACCGGGACGCCGGCGAGGCACGGCACACCACAACCGAAGCCGACGTCCCGCACCAGGTGTGGGGCAGCTATGTGACGTGGTTCCTGCTGCATCTTGCGCCAGGGGCCCAGCGGGTCACGTTCGGGAGCGTGACCGACGAGGAAACCGGGAAGCCGGGCGCCGCGCTGTACGTGACGGCCGACGGGTCGTGGTGTGAGGTTGAACCCGGTGAGCCCGGTTCCTCGCGGGCCGTCAGGTCAGGCGGCCCGCGCGACCTCTGGGCGGACATCGTGGCGGCACGCGAGCTGTGGGCGACGGAGGGTCGGCCCGACTGGGATCGCTTCGGGCTGACCGTGACTCGCGAGGATCAGTGGGTGTGGCTGGACCGCCCGGACGGCGTTCACCGGTGGCGGCTGTAACCGGCTGACCGGCGCGCCCCGGACGCGACGAGGGCGCCACGCCCGCGACCGGTGGCTCGTCAAGGTAGGCCGCGGACGGGTGGCCGGATCCTCGGCGATCCGGTGGACCCCTTCGTGGCCGGGCGCGATCGAACCGGTGGAAAAAAACTCCGGACGGGATGTCGGATCGGGGCCGAGCCGTTCGTGGCATAGGTGAACGGGCCGGTGGTGACCGATGAGTTCCGCGCCGCGGCCCGCTCGTCACGGAACGGCGACATACCCGGCGAGAAGGGCACCCGATCATGAAACTGACGACCACCACCAACGTCTCCGCAGACGGAGTGATGCAAGGACTCGGCGGAACGGACGAAGATCGACGAGGCGGGTTCGAACGTGGCGGGTGGGCGCTGCCGCTGTTCGGCGGCGAGACCGAGACCTACCTCGGCCAGGTTTACCAGCGCGCCGACGCGTTTCTCTTCGGACGACGGACCTACGAGATCTTCGCCGGCTCCTGGGGCGTGACGGAGGATCCGAGCAGCAGCCCCATCGGGGCCGCGTTGAACGCGCGACCCAAGTACGTGGCCTCGACCACGCTCACCGATCCGCGCTGGGCGGGCACGGCCGTCCTCTCCGGTGACCTCGCGGCCGCCATCCGTGAGCTGAAGGCCCGGCCGGGAGGTGAGTTGCAGGTGCACGGCAGCGGCAGGCTGGTCCGCTGGCTGTTCGACAACCAGCTCGTCGACGAGTTCACCCTGCTCGTGTACCCCGTGGTCGTCGGTCATGGCACGCGGCTGTTCCCTTCCACCGGCCCGGACACGGCACTGGAACTGCTCGACTCGCGAGCGGGCTCGGGCGGCGTGACCATCCAGGTGTACCGGCCCGGCGGGCGTCCGAGGTACGCGGGCGCTGCCACTCCGTAGAGCCACCGATCCGCCGCCGACGAGCCCCGATCGCACATCGAGAGCCGCCACGTCCGGAACGCCGGACCGTGAACCGTCGAGCGGGATACTGTCGCGACCGTCCACATGCGGCGCCGAGAAACACGGGAGATGATCCGAGATGCAGTACCTGGTTTCCGTGATCGACGAGCTGACCGGCTCCGCCACCCCGGCGGAAATGGCTGCCATCAACGCCTTCAACGACCGGATCCGGGCCGAGGGCCACTGGGTGTTCGCCGGCGGTCTCGCGGCTCCCAGCACGGCCACGGTCGTCGACGGCCGCGACGGGGAGCCGATCCTCACTGACGGGCCCTTCCTGGAGTCGAAGGAGTTCCTCGCCGGCTTCTGGATAATCGAGGCCCCCGACCTCGACGTGGCTATCAGACTGGCCGCCGAGGGGTCGAAACACTGCAACCGCAGGGTCGAGGTACGGCCGTTCCTGGTCGGGTGAGCGTGCTCGACGCCCGGGAGGCGGCCGGCCGGGCACACCGCGCGGAGTGGGCACGGATCGTCGCGGCGCTGACCAGACGTTTCGGTGACCTCGACACCGCCGAGGAGGCGACGGCCGAGGCGTTCGCGACCGCCGTCGAGCGGTGGCCCGCCGACGGTGTGCCCGCCAACCCCGGCGCCTGGCTGACCACCACCGCCACCCGCAAGGCCATCGACCGGATCCGGCGGGAGAACAGGCGCGACGACAAGCAGCAGGAGGCCGGGGTGGTCTACGACGACGATCCGCCCGAACCCGACGCCATCGGCGACGAACGGCTCCGGTTGATCTTCACCTGCGCGCACCCGGCGCTCGCGACGCAGACCCGCGTGGCACTGACGCTGCGCATGGTCGGTGGTCTGACCGTGCCCGAGATCTCCCGTGCTCTCCTGGTGCGCGAAGCCGCCACCGGCCAGCGGATCACCCGTGCGAAAGCGAAGATCAAGGCGGCTCGCATCCCCTACCGGGTGCCGCGTGCGGACGAACTCCCGGCGCGCGTGTCCGGTGTGCTCGCCGTCCTCTTCCTCATCTTCAACGAGGGTTACCTGGCGACCGGCCCGGGCACCGATCCCGTACGTCCGGGCCTGACCGCCGAGGCGATCCGGCTCACCCGGTTGATCCGCGCCCTGATGCCCGAGGACGGTGAGGTGGCGGGCTTGCTGGCACTGATGTTGCTGACCGAGGCCCGCCGCACCGCCCGGGTGTCGGCGAGCGGTGAACTGGTCGCGCTCGCCGAGCAGGACCGGGCTTCCTGGGACGCGGCGCTGACAGCCGAGGGCCATCGGCTGGTACGCGAGCGGCTGGATTCGGGGCTGGCCCCGGGGCGCTACCAGATTCTCGCCGCGATCAACGCCGTGCACACCTCGGCCCGCGACATCCGCGAGACCGACTGGTCGCAGATCCTCGCCCTCTACGACCAGCTCGTCCGCCTCGACCGCTCACCGATCGTCGCCCTGAACCGGGCGATCGCGCTCGGCGAACTCCACGGTCCCGAGCCGGCACTGGAAGTCGTCGACGGTCTACGGGACGGCCTGGCCGACTACCACGCCTACCACGCGACCCGCGCCGATCTGCTGCGCAGGCTGGGGCTCGCGCAGGAGTCGCGAGTGGCCTACGACAAGGCCATCGAGCTGGCGGGCAACACCGCCGAGATCGCCTACCTGACGCGCCGTCGCGACCAGCTCGGGTAGCGGCCGAGGCCCACAGGCCTGTCCACAAAGGACTGGTTCTTGGGTTGCCGCCGTCTTCCCGCGATCACTCACCCTGTTCCTGGGCGAAGCGATCGGTGGCGGCCGTGATCGCCGCGGGCATGCCGCCGCCACGGTGACCGGTGTCGTCGAGAACGACGAGCTCGCTCCCTGGCCAGGCTCGGTGCAGCGCCCAGGCTGTGCCGAGTGGACCGCTGACGTCATAGCGTCCGTGGATCAGCACGGCAGGGATCCCGTGCAGCCGCTCGATGTTGCGCAGTAGATGCCCCTCGTCCAGAAAGCAGCCGTGGGACCAGTAGTGGGTGACGATGCGGGCGAAGGCGAGCTGAAATGCCGGATCGGCGACCGACAGGGACGGTGCGGCGTCGGGGGCCAGCGACATGTGCGTGTCCTCCCATTCACACCAACCGTGTGCGGCTTGGGCCCGGACCTCGGGATCGGGGTCGTGGAGCAACCGGCTGTAGGCGGCGGACAGGTCGCCGTCGCGTTCGGCGGCGGGCACGCCCTCGCGGAACCGTTCCCACTCGCGCGGGAAGACACGGCCCATGTCGCGAGTGATCCAGTCGGTGTCGCGCCGGTCGCCGTTGGTCACGGCCGCGAGCACCAGTTCGCTCACCCGTTCCGGATATGCCTGCGCGTAGGCGAGAGCGAGCGTGACGCCCCACGAACCGCCCCACACCAGCCAGCGCTCGATGCCCAGGTGGACCCGCAGCGCCTCGATGTCGGCGACGAGATGCTGGGTGGTGTTCGCCGACAGGTCGACGACCGGGTCGGTCGCCGAAGGGGTGCTGCGCCCGGAATTGCGCTGGTCGAACAGGACCAGCCGGTAGCGGTCCGGGTCGAACAGCTTCCGCGTTTTCGGCGAGCTCCCCGACCCGGGACCGCCGTGCAGCGCGACGGCCGGTTTGCCACCGGGGTTGCCCGACACCTCCCAGTACAGCGAATGGCCGTCGCCGACCTCGAGCATGCCGGATTCGTGCTGCCCGGCCGACGGATCGCGCCGGTCGTCGGATGTATGCGCCATACCGGCATGATCGCGCACCGGTGCCCGACGAGCGAGGTGGGTCGAACTCGCGATGATTCGCCGGATCGTTTCGACCGCGACGAGCCGGAACGCGACGAGCCGGAACGCGACGCCGGCCGGTGACGACCGTCGGCCGGTGCGCGAACGGCCGGAGCAGCAGCCGCCCATCCGTGGACGAGGCGGACGGCAGCACGCTCGCCTCCGGGTTGGCGGTCTGCGGATGTGCGACCATCCACACGGGATTCGGCGGAGCGGGACGCGATCAGCGGGGAGCGGGCAGGCATCGTGTGGCAGGCACAGGGCGTTGTGTGGACGGTGGTCTCGTGACCGGGATGATCACCGTGCTGCTCGCCGAGGACATGCACCTGGTACGCGGGGCGGTGGTCGCGCTGCTCGCCCGCGAACCCGACATCACCGTGGTGGCCGAGGTTTCCGCCGGCGACGCGGTACTTCCCGCGGCGCTTGCCTGCCGGCCGGACGTGGCCGTGCTCGACGTGGATCTGCCCGCCCTGGACGGAATCGCCGCGGCCGCCGAACTGCGTGCCGGGATACCGGGCTGCCGGGTACTGATGCTGACCGCGTTGGGCAGGCCCACGGTGCTGCGGAAAGCGATGGCGGCCGGCGTCGACGGATTCCTGGTCAAGGACGCCCCGCCCGCAGAACTGGCCGACGCGATCCGGGCCGTGGCGAACGGGAGGCGGGTGCTCGACCCAGCGCTGGCGGCGGCCGCGCTCCGGTTGCGCGACAACCCGCTCAGCGAACGGGAGATCGAGGTGCTGCGGCAGGCCGCGGACGGCGCCGAGATCGACGAGATCGCCGCGCGGCTGTACCTGAGCAAGGGCACCGTGCGTAATTACCTCGGCATGATCGTCACCAAGCTCGACGCCAGGAACCGGCTGGACGCCGTGCGTATCGCCGCCGAGCAGGACTGGCTGTAGCGCTAGGGAGCGTCGAGCGGCTGGTACACGGTGAGCTCGAAGCGATCCCCGTCCGTGTCGACGGTGAGCTCGCCGCCCTCAGCCGACATCCGCGCGGCCAGATTGCCGATGCCGCTGCCGGCACCGCGCCGCTCCGGCGGCGGTGTGCCGACGTTGTTGGCCACCCGCAGTCGCACCGTGTCGCCCTGCCGGTCGCTCTCGATCACGCAGACACCGGCCCGGCCGTGCCGCAGCACGTTGGTCACCGCCTCGCGCAGCACGGTCGCCAGCAGCTCGTCCACCCGCGGCGGCACCGCACCGTGCCGGACGTCCAAACACGGCGTCATGCCCGCGTCCAGCAGCACCTCGCGCGCCGAGCGCAGCTCCTCGTCCAAGGAGATCACGGTGCTGTCGCCGGGAATCGCCCGCAGATCGGCCAGGGAGCGGCGGGCGATGCCGGCGATCTCGTCCAGCGACCGCCCAGGGGACGGGGTCGTTCTCGCCAGCTCCGCCTTGAGCGCGATCGCCGAGATCCCGTAGCCGAGCAGGTCGTGGATGTCCCTCGCGATCCGAGTCCGCTCCCGTGCCACGGCGATCGCCGCCAGTTGCCCGCGCACCTCCCGCACCTGGTGCACGAGCCCGACGGTGACCGCGATTCCGTAGAAGATCACCGCGAGCACCGCCGTGTCGACGGTCGAGGCCAGTACCTCGTGCGGCCCGGTACCGCGTGCCGCCAGGGTGACCGGTACCGCCGCCAGCAGCACGGTGGCCAGCGGCCAGGCCACCCGACCCGGCAGGCACACCAGCAGCGCCCCCGCGGCGAGACCGACGAGCTGCGGATACGGCGGCCCCGGCACGAACATCGGCAGGCAGGCGAGTACCACCTGCGCGGGCAGAGTCAGCACCAGCAGACGCGGGCGTGACCCCGGCGGACGCGGCAGCGAGTGGTGACACTGCAGGCCGACGACCAGCACCAGCAGGATCAGGTACCCGGCCAGCAGCGGTGCCGGTGGCGCCGCCCGCAGGACGAACAGGGCGGCCACCACCAGATAGACCAGGTGCACCACCAGCATGATCGGCAGCATCATCCGCGGGGTCAGACCGGTGGCCGCCGACGGCGTCGGCCGCTCCGGCCCGTCCCGGCGTACCTGCCCCGCGGTTTCCCTGGCCAGCGCGACGATCCCGTCCGGATCCCGCAGACCGGCACGGCGGACGATCTCCGCCAGCGCGCTGCCCACCGTCGTCTCCAGTTCCCGGGACAGCCGGGCGCGCTCGGTGGCCACCGACAGCGCCGCCAGCTCGCCCCTGGTCGCGTGCAGCTCCGCCCGCACCTCGTCCAGCCGGGTCAGCGCGAAGATCACCAGTCCCTGGGAGATGGTGTTGCCGACGGCGTTCGCGTGCTCGTACACATCGCCGGTGCTGATCAGCCCGGCGGCGAGGAAGACCGTGGCGAACAGCGCCCAGCGGACCCGTCCGGGCACGATCAGCAGAACCGAGCCGGACAGGAACCCGGGCAGCGCGGCACAGGGGAACAGGACGGCCTGCGCGGCCAGCGTCCACCAGCCGCGCAGTCGCCTGGCCCGCGGCAGGCAGTGGACCACCTGCAGGGCGAAGGTCAGCGCCGTCGCCCAGCCCGGTAGCTCCAGCCCCGGACCGGCCGCGAACGCGACCAGCACGAGGATGATCAGCATGGGCAGCGAGCATAGTTGGCTGTCCGGTTCGTGTGTTCCGCACGAGGAGCCGGGGTGCCGTGCACTGGTGACGCACTCCGCCGGAACGACAACATCGCCGTATGTTCCGGAAAATCGCCGCGCTCGTGCTCGCCCTCATGCTGCTCACCGCGACGGCCGCCATCGCGCAGCAGCCGGGTCGGCAGGCGGTGCCGCCTCCCGGACTCGTGGACCGACTCGACGAGCTGATCAACGGGCACCTGGAGACCGATCACATCCCCGGTGCGGTGATCACCGTCGTCGCCGGCGGCGAAACGGTGTTGTCGAAGGGATACGGGCTCGCGGACCTGGCAGCGGGAACGCCGATGGATCCCGAGTGGACCACGCTGTCCGCCGCGTCCGAGGCGAAGATCATGACCGCGATCGCCGCAGCCCAGTTGATCTCCGAGGGGCGCATAGATCCGGCCGCCGACGTCAACCGGTACCTGCCCGGCTTCCGGATCGACGACACCTATCCCGGCCGGCCGGTGACGATGAACCACCTGCTCACCCACACCGCGGGCTTCGACGCCGACTACATCGGCCTGAACGGTTCCGGCCCGGTGGGAATCGAGCCGCTCGGCCGGAGTCTCGCCGAGAAGCAGCCGATCCGGGTGCGGCCGCCGGGGGAGGCGATGTCCTACGACAACTATGGTGTCGCGCTGGCGGGCCACCTGGTCGAGGTGGTGTCGGGCATGCCGTTCGACCGTTACGTCGCCGAACGCATCCTCGGCCCGCTCGGCATGGACGGCACCACGTTCAGCCAGCCCGCACCCCCGTCGATCGACGCGCGCCTGGCCACCGGATACCGGCCGGACGGGGAGGGCTACACCGTTGCAGGAGGCCGATACGGGCCGTGGACGCCGACCGGTGCGGGCACCATCACGACCAGCGCCGACATCGGCAAGCTCATGCTGGCACTGCTCAGTGCGGACCCGCGGCTCGGCGAGGGGGTGGCGGAACTGGTCACGCGGCGGCACTTCACCCAGGATCCGAGGGTGCCGGGCATCGGGTACCTGCTGACGGAGAGCAGGCACGGCGACGCACGGGTCCTGAGCAAGGACGGGGACCTGCCCGGCTTCCACCACGAGACCGCCCTGCTGCCCGAGCACGGCGTCGGCGTGCACATCGCCTACAACGGCGACGGGGACGCCAACGCCGCCTACCAGGACGCCAAGATCGTCCGGAACGCGGTGCTCGACCACTTCCTGCCCGAGCGGCCCCCGGCCGACCCGGTTCCGGTGCCGGGGGACGTCAGCGCGTACGCCGGCGGTTACCGGGCCTCGGTGACCAGTGAGTACTCGCTGGCAAAAGTGACCGCACTGACCACGCCGGTCACGGTCGAGGTCGCCGGCGACGGCCGGCTGCACAGCACCGGGATCAGTGCGGACCCCGCCCGCTACGAGCAGGAGTGGGTGCACCTGGGAGCGGGCGAGTTCGCCGAGGCGGGCGGGACCGGCCGAATCGTGTTCGGCCACGACGGCACCCTTTCCGGCGGCTCCGACCAGGAAGGTGTCGTTTACCTGCCGATCGCCTGGTACCAGAGCCCCACACTGCACCTCGTGCTGCTGGGCGCCGGTGTGCTCGCCCTGCTGGCCGGCCTGTGCTGGTTTCCCGTTCTTGCGCTGGTCCGCCGCGGCCGCGCCGATCGGGTGCCCGGGCCGGTGCGCGCCGCGCACGCCGTCGCCTGGCTCACCGGGGCGCTGGGGACGACGTTCCTCGCCGGGTTCCTGGCCGTCGTATCGGATGGCAACGCGATGAACGAGACCATCCTGACCGGATCCCCGCTGCTGACCGTCCTGCCCTATCTCCCCGCCGCGATGCTCGTGACGGCCGGATGCATGGTCGTGTTCGCCATCGTCGGCGGACGCAGGGGGTGGTGGCGGCGATGGGGCGGAATCGGGTACCTGACGATGACCCTGTGCGCGGCCGCGTTCCTCGGCGTCTGCGCCTACTACAACCTGATCGCGCTGGGCGATCTGGTGTCACCGGGCGGGTTCCACGCCAGTTGAGCGGGAAGCCGCGGCCACCCGTCCGCGGGGGAGTGGTCCGCTCACGAGCACCGGCCGCGTCCTACTCCGGATCCCCCGGTTCCGCGGCCGGGAGCTCGTCCTCGATGACGATTTCGTTGGCACGTCTCAGCACGTCGAGCTGGGCCATGTTGTAGAGCGAGGTCAGGGCCTCGACCATGACCGACGTGGCGAACGCCTGCCCCCGGGCTCCTCGCGCTTTCGGCTCCTTGAGCGATGGGTGTTCCTGGTGCCGTCTGCGCATCTCGGGGGCGAAGTCCCGCGCCAGCCGCTGGCGGGTCTCCTCACTCGCGTCCTCGGGCAGGGACTGGAACTCCTCACCCAGCTTCGTCAGCGAGGGGGAATCCGGCCGGTCCTCGGTTAGGGCCGTCGCCATCGAGGACTCGTACACCCGGGAATAGATCATCACGAGGGACCGGTCGGCGTCCGAGAGGCCCGCTGGGGCACCGGCGAAACCCGGCGGGAGATCGATCAGGCTCCGATGCTGGAAGATCTCGGCCAGTTCGTCACGTATGCGCTGCTGGCGTTCGATACTCGCGGCCAGTTCGGAGTCGAGGGTGCGCAGTGCCTGCTCCGCGTTCTCGTCCGACTCCTCCATCGCGGCGATGGAGGACAACGGCACACCGAGGTCGACCAGCCTGCGGATCCGCAGCAGCCGGACCAGGTGCCGGAGCTGGTACTGCTTGTACCCGTTCGCCGCCCTTTCCGGTTCGTCCAGCAGGCCCACCGTGTGGTAGTACCGGACGGTTTTCAGGGTCGTACCGGCGATATCGGCCAGTTGACGTGTACTCCACCCCACCGGACGACCTTCCTCTCCTGCACTCGCCGCGAACTGCCGGGCCCAGCGAAGGATAACCGGCGCGGTGGCCCGCCGTCGTCGCTCGCGCCGCGCTCACCGCCCGGCCATCCGTGGCCCGGCGGTTCCTCCGGGTTCAGCGCCACGAGGGCAGCCAGAGTTCGGCCTGCCAGCGCTCGTCGCTGATGGCGTCGCCGTTGAGAATCGGCCACAGCCAAGCGAAGTTCGCCACCACGAGTCCTATGTAGAGAGACACGACCAGCAGACCGGTGCCGCGCCGCTCGAATCCACGGCGGGCATCGCCCAGCACCTGGCCGCAGACCAGGGTCAGCCCGAGCACCAGGAACGGCGCCAGCGGAGCGGCGTAGAAGAAGTACATCTGCCGGTCGAGGTTGGTGAACCAGAACACCAGGCCCGCGAGGTAGCCGACGACGACCGCGGCGTAGCGCCAGTCGAACGAGAAGATCCAGCGCCACAGACCCCAGGCGAGCATCGGCAGCGACAGCCACCACAACGCCGGGGTCCCGACGAGCAGGGTGGCCCGCACACAGGTGCTCGCGCCGCAACCGTCCGCGAGCCCGCTCTCCTCGTAGGAGTAGAGAATCGGCCGCAGGCCCATCGGCCAGGTCCACGGCTTCGACTCCCACGGATGCGGATCGTCCTGGGGCGTGGCCAGGCTCCCGTGGAAATCCAGCACGTTCGCCGAGTAGGAGACCAGCGAACGCAGAGCTGTGGGAACGAAGGAGAACGGTCCGCCGTCGAGACGGTTGATCTCCGTGTAGTTCCGGTCGGTGGCCGTCTCGCTGGCGAACCAGGCCCACCAGGTGGACAGGTAGACCAGCGCGGGAATCGCGAGCAGCGCCCACAACGCCGGTGCCACATCACGGCGCAGCGTGCCGAGCCACGGCCGGAGCACCCCGGCGGCACGGCGCGCGGCCACGTCGAAGCCGACGCACAGCAACCCGAAGCACGCCATGTAGTAGAGCCCGGACCACTTCACCCCGAACGCCAGCCCGAGCATCAGGCCGGCACCGAAGCGCCACCACCGGAAGCCCAGACGCGGACCGTACGGGTCGGCGGCGTCGATCCAGCCCTCATGGACCGCCTGGGCAAGTCGCTGCCGCACCTGGTCCCGGTCGACCAGCAGGCAGCCGAAGGCGGCGAGGACGAACAGCACCAGGAAGATGTCCAGCAGCGCCACCCTCGACTGCAGGTGCAGCATGCCGTCGCAGATGGCGAGAATGCCTGCCACCGCGCCGAGCAGGGTGGATCGGGTGAGCCTGCGGGCGATGCGCACCACGAGCAGCACGATCAGCACTCCGGCGACGGCCGAACCGATCCGCCAGCCCCACCCGTTGTAACCCAGTGCCCACTCGCCCAGCGCGATGAGCTGCTTGGCCAGCGGCGGGTGCACGATGACCTCGTAGCCGTAGTTGTCCTCGTAACCGCCGTTGCGCAGCATCTGCCACGCCTGCACCGCGTAGTACTTCTCGTCGAAGGTGGGGGCGCCCTTGTCGGTGGGCGAACCGAGGTCCTGCAGCCGTACCACCGCCGCGACCAGGGTGAGCGCCGCGGTGATCCACCACGACCGCGCCCGGTCCAGCGGCATCGGCCTGCCGGTCAGCGCGGCAGCGCGGTCGCCTGCTCGCCCGGCCCCCGGCGTGAGGAACCCCGAGGGCGCCTCACGCAGTACGGTGGTCACGGGCGATGATCCTAGGGGTACCGCCCCGGTGGGAAAATCACCGATACGCGGCCGCTACCCGCGGCGGGACCGGTGGCCCCGTGCCATGTCAGGGCCTCACGCTCGCAGTTCCTGCCCGATCCTGGCCGCCTGCCGGGTGAGGTGATGTCGTTCGGCGAGGTTGGGGGCGACGCGGGCGGCGTCGGCGTACAGCCGCGCCGCGGCGGGCAGATCGCCGGCCTTCTCGTGCAGGTACGCCGAGGCGGCGGTGTGCCGTGGCAGACCGGGGTCCACCCCGGCCAGGGCCGCGAGTCCGGCCACCGGCCCGTCGGCCTCGCCGACCGCGACGGCCCGGTTCAGCCGCACCACCGGACTCCCGGTCAGCCGGAGCAGTTCGTCGTACCAGCCGACGATCTGGGGCCAGTCCGTCTCCTCGGCCCGGGGCGCGTCGGCGTGCAGGGCGGCCACGGCGGCCTGCGCCTGGAACTCGCCGAGCCGGTCGCGGCTCAGCGCCGCCTGCAGGACCCTGACGCCCTCGGCGATGAGCGCGCTGTCCCAGCGGGAACGGTCCTGCTCGGCCAGCGGCACCAGGCTGCCGTCCTCGCGGGTCCGCGCCGGCCGCCGGGCGTGGTGCAGCAGCATCAACGCCAGCAGTCCCGCCGTCTCCTCGTCCCCGGTCGTCGACGCCAGTTGCCTGGCGAGCCGGACGGCCTCGGCCGCGAGGTCGACGTCGCCGGTGTAGCCCTCGTTGAAGACCAGGTAGAGCACCCGCCGCACGGTCGCCAGGTCGCCGGGCCGGGAGAACCGCACGGCACCGACCGTGCGCTTGGCTCGGCTGATGCGCTGCGCCATCGTCGCCTCCGGCACCAGGTAGGCCTGGGCGATCTGCCGGGTGGTCAGGCCGCCGACGGCACGCAGCGTGAGCGCCACCGCCGACGCCGGGGTCAGCGACGGATGGGCGCACAGGAAGAACAGCCGCAGGGTGTCGTCCGCTGCCCCGGCCGGACCGGGCCGCGGCTCGGCCTCGACCCGCAGTTCCCGGTCCCGGCGCGAGGCCTCGGATCGGCGGATGTCGAGGAACTTGCGCCACGCCACCGTCACCAGCCAGCCCTTCGGATCGGCGGGCCGCCGATCCGGCCAGAGCAGCGTGGCCTGGAGGAGTGCTTCCTGTACGGCGTCCTCGGCCGTCGCGAAGTCGGCTCCGCGGCGGACGAGGACGCCGATCACCGCGGGAGTCAGCTCCCGCAGCAACGGTTCGTCCATCACCCGGTACGTCCGCTCACTCGTCGACGGTCGGCGGCTCGCCCATCAGCGGGCGCAGTTCCAGCCACTCGTGGATCGGCTTGCCACCGGCCCCGGGCGCCGCCGACAGCTCGCCCGCGAGGGCGAGCGCACGCTCGTAGCTGTCGACGTCGATGATCATCCAGCCGGCGATCAGGTCCTTGGTCTCGGCGAACGGCCCGTCGGTCACCGGGGGCCTGCCCTCCCCGTCGTAGCGGACGAACGTTCCCTCGGCGGAGAGCGCCTGGCTGTCGACGAACTCGCCGGTGCCTTCGAGCCGGGTGGCGAAATCGGACATGTACCGCAGGTGGTCCTCGACCTCCTCCGGGGCCCACTGGTCCATCGGCACGTCGTTGACGGCCTTGGGGGCGCCGCGGTAGTGCTTGAGAAGCAGGTACTTCGCCATGCTGGTCTCCTTGGTGTGCTGCGGCCCCGGTGGCCGCGTCTGCCCCTGGGACGGAGCCGCCGGACCGCTCTCGACATTCCTCCGCCACATTTTCTTCGAATTTTCGCGAGCACGCGAAAATTCGAAGCGAGGCCGCCGTGCCCGGCGTCCCATGCCAGTGGTTCAGCCCGTGCCCACGAGTTCGGCGGGCAGGCGATCCGCGCCGGCGGCGAACGACTCCTCGAACGCCCGCTCGCCCAGCGCGGTACGCAGCCGCTCACTGATCCGGTCCACGTCCAGTCGTTCCGCGGCCGGCAGTGGGGCGCCGACCGCCTGGCGCGCGGCGTCCGCCGCTCCGAGCAGCCCCGCGGCACGTTCCGGCTCGCCGAGCAGGGACCACGCACCGGCGAGACCCTCCAGCGCCAATGCGATCGTGCGCCTGCCGCCACCGGCCGCGCGTGCCCGGTGGTAGCCGGCCTCGTGCAGTTCCAGCGCCCGGCGCCCGTCGCCGCGCAACTCGGCGATGAAACCGAGCTCCGCGAACGGGGTCAGCGTGGCGAAACTGGCCACCTCCTCGGCCGTCCACGGCAACAGCAGTCGCTCCGCCGTGGCGAGGTCCCCCGTTCTTCTCGCGGTCAGCGCGAGCCCGAACTCCGCGTAGCCGACCAGTGCCGCGTTGCCCTGGTCCGCGGCCAGCTTCCTGGCCCGTTCGTGCTGGGCACGTGCGGTCCCCAGGTCGCCGGTCAGCATCGTCACCCGCCCGAGGCCGGACAACCGGCCCGCCACCTCCGGGCCCAGCCGCAGGTCCTCCGCGATCCGCAGGCCGTTCGCCTGCAAGCGCGCTGCCTCGGGGTAGTCGCCGGTCACCTCGGCGACCAGGGCAAGGGTGTCCAGTGCCTGCAGGCGTCCCCACCGGTCGCCGAGTGCGGTGAACAACCGTTCGGCTTCCCCCGCGTCTCGTCGCGCGGCCGGCAGTTCGTCCCGCAGCGCCGCGTACGTCGCACCGGTCGCCAGTGCCGCTGCGCATCCCCACTGATCCCCGTTCTGGCGGCAGGTACGCAGCGCCGTACCGGCCCAATCGGTGACGACGCGCATGTCCCCGAATCCCCAGCAGGCGAAGGCCAGGAACCAGCGCGCCCGTGCCTGCGAGGTGGTTCCCTCGCCCAGTTCGGCGAGCGCGGCGACCCCGTCCGGGGCGAGTTCCGAGTTCCGGTCCGCCCACGCCGTCATACCGGCCCGCCACACCCGCACGCTCGCCCGCAGCCGCGGATCGCCACCGGGCAGGGCGAGCACCAGCTCGGCGGCGTCGCTCATCTGTCCCGGCCTGCCCCGCAGGAACCAGTACCAGGCCAGCGCGTCCACCAGCCGCAGGCCCTCGTCGGCGTCGTCCATCCGGCACAGCGCGGCGCCCAGGTTCGCCGACTCCTCGTCAAGCCGGGTCAGCCAGGTCCGCTGTTCACGGCCCCGCAGCCGGGGCGCCGCACGTTCGGCCAGCGCGAGGCAGTGGGCGACGAACCGCCGGTGCAGTTCGCCTGCCTCCCCGGACTCGGCCAGCCGCTCGGCGGCGTACTCGGCGACCGCTTCCAGCAACCGGTAACGCCCATCGGCGTTGCGCACCAGCAGCGAGCGGTCCACCAGGCGGGTCACCGTGTCCAGCACGTCCGTCGCAGGGCTCCCGCCGCAGACCTCTTCGGCCGCGGCGAGCCCGCACCCGCCGGAAAACACCGAGAGCCTGCGCAGCACCGTCTGCTCGGTTGCGGTGAGCAGCTCCCAGCTCCAGTCGATGGTGGCCCGCAGGGTGCGTTGCCGGACGGGTGCGTCCCGGCGCCTGCCGGAGAGGAGGGCGAGCCGGTCGTCGAGCCGTTCGGCCACTCCCGCCACGCCGAGCGTGCGCACCCTGGCCGCGGCCAGCTCCAGCGCCAGCGGGATGCCGTCCAGCCGCGCGCAGATCGTGCGCACCAGCGGCTCGGTCCGCTCGTCCAGCACGAACGCCGGATCCACCGCGGACGCCCGCGCGGTGAACAGGCGTACTGCGCTCGCGGTGCCGGTGGTCGGCAGTGGCTCCACCGGGTGCAGCACCTCGCCGGACAGCTCCAGCGGTTCACGGCTGGTGGCCAGCACCGTCAGTTCCGGTGCCGCGGCCAGCGTCGCCAGTACCAGCTCGGCGACCGCTTCGAGCAGGTGCTCGCAGTTGTCCAGGACCAGCAGTCCGGTGAAGCCGCGCACGGTGGCCAGCAGCCTGCTCTTCGCGTCGGACGCGGTGTCGGCCGCCTGGCCCGCGCTGGCTCCCGCCTGCCGGCCGAACGCCCGGCAGACCAGGTCGGCGACCGATTCCGCGGCCGTCCCGGCAGGCAGCGCGTCCAGTTCGACCAGCCGCACCCCGGCCTCGTGCCGCCGGTCGTACTCGTGTGCGACGGCCAGCGCCAGCCGGGTCTTGCCCACCCCGCCGATGCCGACCAGGCTGACCAACCGGTCCTCGTCGAGCAGGGCGCGCACCCGTTCGAGGTCCGCCTCTCGGCCGATCAGCTCCGTCGCCGGGGTCGGCAGCGGGCTGCGGACCGCCGGCTCCCGGGGCCTCGTCCGCAGTTCGGGACCGTGCCGCAGCACTGCCTGGTGCAGTTCTACGAGTTCCGGGGCGGGGTCGGCGCCCAGTTCGTCGCGCAGCCGCGTGCGCAGGTCCTCGAAGGCGGCCAGCGCCTCGTTCGGGCGTCCGGCCAGGTAGAGCGCGCGCATCTGGGCCGCCCGCAACCGCTCCCGCAGCGGGTGACGTTCGGCGAGCTCGTCCAGCTCACCTGTCAGCAGCAGATGCTCGCCGAGGTCGAGCAGCGCCTCGGCGCGTGACTCGGCCGCGCTGAGCCAGAGTTCGTTCAACCTGGCGAGCACCGGCTGTGCGGTGAGCTCGTCGGCGACCTCGACGAACGCCGGGCCACGCCACAGCGCCATCGCGTCGTCGAGCAGTGCCGCCCGCTCGTGCGCGTCCGGCTCGGAGCGGACGCGTTCCAGCAGCTCGGCGAACCGCCCGGAGTCCAGCGCCTGCTCGGTGACCCCGATCCGGTAGCCGCCGGGTTCCGAGACGACCAGCTCCCGGCCACCGGACTCCGCGTCGGCGAGCACCCGGCGCAACTGGGAGACCTTGGCCTGCAGTGATGCCTTCGGGTCCACCGGGGTCCGCTCGCCCCAGAGCCGATCCACCAGTGCGTCCACCGTGACGGCGTGGCCCGCGTGCAGCAGCAGATGCGCCAGCAGCAGCCGCACCTTCAGCTCCGGCACCCGGACGCGCACGCCGCGGTCGGTGATCACCTCGACCGGGCCGAGCACGCCGAACTGCACGGCCCGACGGTACCGAACGCTCGATCCGTTCCGCTGGGCGAACGCCCATTTCGGGCGTGGCCCGAAGCGCACCGGAAGCGAACCCGAAGCGCCGAGACCGACGATGACGCCAGTGGCGATCGAGCAGACCCATCAAGGAGGTTTCGATGTCCGAGCAACCCCTCAAACTCGCCGTGATCATCGGCAGCACCCGATCCGGCCGGTTCGGCCCCACCGCCGCCGAGTGGTTCGGCGCGCAGGCCAGGTCGAGGACCGAGGTCAGCGTCGACGTGATCGACCTGGCACAGACCTGGCTGCCCGACGTGCTGCCCGGCGACGACGCCACCGAGCAACCCGGCCCGGTCGCGGAACTGTCCCCGTGGCTGGCCGGGGCGGACGCATTCGTGCTGGTCACCCCGGAGTACAACCACAGCTTCCCGGCCCCGTTGAAGAACGCCATCGACTGGTTCTACGAGGAGTGGCAGGCCAAGCCGGTCGGTTACGTCAGCTACGGCGGCCTCGCCGGGGGCACTCGCGCCGTCGAAGCACTGCGGCCGGTGCTCAACGAGCTGCACGCCGTCTCGATGCGCACCAGCGTCAGCTTCCCGAACTACCCGGACACCTTCGGCACGGCCGGCACCCCGGCGAACGAGGAGCGCTACGCGAAGGTCGCGCACGGCATGCTCGACGAGCTGGTCTGGTGGGGCGAGGCGCTGCGTGCCCAGCGGGAACGGCGGGCCTACCCGGCGGGTGCGGCGGAGTGACCGAGCAGGCGGCGCCGGTGGATGGCGCGGAGGTGGAACCGGCCAGGGCGGGCGCCCGCGAATGGTGTGGCCTGGCGCTGCTCGCCGTGCCGTTGCTGGTCCTGGCGATCGACGTCAGCGTGCTCTACCTGGCCGCGCCGGCGCTGACCGCCGATCTCGCGCCGAGCGCGACTCAGCAGCTCTGGATCCTGGACATCTACGGATTCCTGATCGCCGGATTCCTGATCACCATGGGCTCGCTCGGCGACCGGATCGGCAGGCGCAGGCTGCTGCTGTTCGGCGGCGGCGCGTTCGCGGCCGCTTCGGCTCTCGCGGCCTTCGCACCGACCGCGGAACTGCTGATCGTGGCCCGGGCGGTGCTCGGCGTCGCCGGGGCGACGCTGATGCCGTCCACCCTGTCGCTGATCAGCACCATGTTCCCGGTGCCGAAGGAGCGCTCGTTCGCCATCGCGATCTGGATGACCACCTTCTCCGCCGGGGTGGCCGTCGGACCGGTCGTCGGCGGACTGCTGCTGGAGCACTTCTGGTGGGGTTCGGTGTTCCTGCTCGCCATCCCGGCGATGCTGCTGCTGATCGTGCTCGGACGGGTGCTGCTCCCGGAACACCGGCCGAGCGGCCCGCGCGAGCCGGTCGACCTGCTCAGCGTCGGGCTGTCACTGATGACCATGCTGCCGTTGGTCTACGGGCTGAAGGAGACGGTGGCACACGGCCCGGCGGTACTGTCCACGCTGTCCGCCGCCGCCGGTGCGGTGTTCGGGACCCTGTTCGTGCTCCGGCAACGGCGGCTGACCGACCCGCTGCTGGACGTCCGCCTGTTCACCCGACGGGCGTTCCAGGCGGCGGTACTGCTGATGCTGCTCGGCACGATCGCGGTGAACGGGCTGTTCTACCTCGTGCCGCAGTACCTGCAACTTGTTCGCGGCTCGTCTCCGCTGCAGGCCGGGCTCTGGATGCTGCCGATCGCGGCCGCCTCGGTGTTCGCCTCACTCGCCGGTGCCCGGCTGGCGAACCGCTTCGGCAAGCGCTCCGTACTCGCCGTGGCCGCGCTGATCGCGTTGCTGGGCTGTGTCGCCATCGGGTTCACCGGGCCGGAGACCGGACTCGGCGCGCTGATCGCACTGGTGTCGCTGACGGTGGTCGGGATGGCGCCCGCCGGTGTGCTGGGCACCGACCTGGTGGTCGCCGCGGCCCCACCGGACGGTGCGGGCGCGGCCGCCGCGGTCTCGGAGACCGCGGGTGAGCTCGGCGTCGGGCTCGGCGTCGCCACCGCGGGAACACTGGTGGCCGCGGTGTACGGCGCGAGCCTCGGTTCGGACCTGCCCGCCGGGTTGCCCGCGCGAGCAGCGGACGAGGCGGCCGAGGGCGTGGCCGCGGCGAACTCGGTCGCGGCGACCCTGCCCCCGGAGTCGGGGGAGCGATTGGCCTCCGCCGCCCGCGCCGCCTTCACCGACGCCTTCGCGATGACCGGCCTGTTCAGCGGGGCGGTGATGGCGGGCATCATCGTGCTGGCGTTGATCGCCATCCCGCGCTACGGCGCCGAGTCCACCGTCTGACGGGATCCCCACGGCCGGGCATGTGGCGCGGGTCATGCTCGTTCGTGCTTGAGGGTGACGCGACGTCGGGGTGTTTCATCGGTGGCGCAAGGGGCCGTTCTCCGCCGAAGCCGAGAACGCCGACAGCACCGCTGATTGGAGCGCAGAATGGCCGGGACGCCAAGTCGAGTGCAATCGGTGCCGAGGGTGATCGGGGTGGAGGAGTTCTTCACGGATCCGGAGTTCTCGGGGGCGTCGATTTCGCCGGATGGTGCGCGAATCGCGTATCTGGCCCCGGAACACGGGCGGACGAACGTGTGGGTGCGCGGTGTCGACGAGGAGCACGGAGACGCGGTATGCGTGACGCGGGATTCCCGGCGGGGTATCAAGACGTATTACTGGACCGACGATCCGCGTTGGTTGCTGTATTTGCAGGACACCGACGGGAATGAGGACTGGCATCTGTACCGGGTGGACCTGGAGGCGCCGGACGAGCCCGCGCTCGACCTGACCCCACTGCCCGCCGGATCGCGCGTGGTCGCCGTCGAACCGATGAATTCGGTACCGGGCAGCGTGCTTGCCTGGATGAACCGGCGGCCCATGTTCATCGATGCGTTCCGGATCGACGTCGCCGCCGGCGAGACGACGGTGCACGTGGAGCAGCCCGATCCGAACGGCAACGTTCTCCTCGATCGTGACGGGCAGGCGGCGTTCTATTCGGTTTTGGCCGGCGACGGGCTGCACGAGTTCTACGCGATCGAGCCGGGCAACGGAGAGAAGCGCCTGCTGTGCAGGCAGGGCGGCCCGGAGCATCCGCTGGGGGTGCCGCTGCAGATCGTGACGCCCGACGGGAAGGGACTGCTGGTCAGCAGCTACCAGGATTCCGACGACCTGCGGCTCGTCCGCATCGACCGGGAAACCGGTGCGGAGACCGTGGTCGCCGCGATGGAAGGCCACAGCCTGTGCACGATGGGCCCGCTGCACCACAGCACGCCCGCGTCACTGTTCACCAGCAGGCGGACCGGCGAGGTCACCGCGGTCCGTTTCGTGGGCGACCGTCCCACACTCCAGGTGCTGGACCCGCATTTCGCCGAGGTGTTCGCGGCGTTGTCGGAGCGCTCCGACGGAGTGCTGCATTCGGTGTCCTCGGACGATAGTGAACGGTGGTGGGTGGCTACGTTCGTCCACGATCGGGATCCGGGGGTGACGTGGTTCTACGATCACGGTACGGGGGAGAGCCGGGTGTTGTTCCGTCCTCGTCCGCGACTGGATCCGGCGGAGATGGCTCCGATGACGGCGGTGCGGTTTCCCGCTCGGGACGGGTTGCCGCTGCACGGTTTCCTGACGCTGCCGGTGGGCGTCGAGCCGGCGAAGCTGCCGCTGGTGCTGCTGGTGCACGGCGGACCGTGGGCCCATGACATGTGGACCTTCGCCCCGAAGGCGCAGTTCCTGGCCAACCGCGGCTACGCGGTGCTGCAGGTCAACTTCCGCGGCTCGACGGGGTACGGCAGGCGGCACGTCACCAGTGCGATCGGCGAGTTCGCCGGGGCGATGCACGACGATCTGATCGACGCCGCCGACTGGGCGGTGGCACAGGGTTATGCCGATCCGGCGCGTATCGGGATCGTGGGCGGTTCCTACGGTGGCTACGCGGCCCTGGTCGGCGTCACCGTCACCCCGGACTACTTCGCCGCGGCGGTGGACTATGTGGGCATCTCGGACCTGGCGAACTTCATGCGCACACTGCCGTCGTTCCTGCGGCCCCACCTGATCAACAACTGGTACCGCTACGTCGGCGACCCCGACATCCCCGAGCAGGAGACCGACATGCTGGCCCGCTCGCCGATCACCATGGCGGACCGGATCCGCACCCCGCTGCTCATCGCCCAGGGCGCCAACGACGTCCGCGTGGTCCAGGCCGAGTCCGACAACATCGTCGGTTCGCTGCGGCAGCGCGGAGTGCCGGTCGAGTACCTGCTCGCCGAGGACGAGGGACACGGTTTCGAGAACCCGGAGAACCAGGTGCGGTTCCATCGGGCGATCGAGCGGCACCTCGCCGAGCATCTCGGCGGCCGCACCGGCACGGATCCCGGGCACGAGTGACACCGAGTCCTCCACATACCGGGCGTTGTGCGAGCGCGAGTGTTCCCGCAGAATCCCTGTGCACGTACGGCGTCGACGGGGACGCGGCAGCACGGTGACCGCATCCTGTCGCGCCATCTGCCGAAGGAGAACCCATGGCGCGGAACCAGGTGAGCGAAACGGACCGGGCGCTACTGCGGCAGGCGATCGACCTCGGTATCGCGTGCCCGCGGGAGGACGACGCGTTCGCGGTGGGCGCGGTGATCGTCGCCGGCGACGGCCAGGTGCTGGCGACGGGATACTCCCGCGAGTCGGACCCGCACATCCACGCCGAGGAGGCCGCGATCGGCAAACTCGCCCCGCGCGATCCGCGGCTGCGCCGGGCGACCATCTACACCTCGCTGGAACCGTGCACGGCCCGCACCTCGCGTCCGGTCACCTGCACCCAGCACATCCTGGACGCCGGCGTCGCCCGGATCGTGTTCGCCTGGCGCGAGCCCGACCCGCTTGTCGCCTGTAACGGTGCGGAACGCCTCCGCGACGCCGGACGCGACGTCGTCGAGGTCAGCGAGTTCGCCGGACTGGTGCGCGCACTCAACCCGCACATGCCCGGCGTCCACCTCTGACCCTCGGCCCGCCGACCGGCTCTCCCGTGACCGGGCGATGACGCTGGGAACCCGCGGCCCGGACCGGCTCCCCTGGCGGCACAGACCTTCGTGATCCCGCCGCGAACGAAAGTTAATTGCGGCGCTGACCTGCTGTTTGCTGCTGTGGTCAGGTGACGAGGACGACGACGGCCGGACCGGGGTGTGGCGAAGGTGTTCTCTGCTCGCCAGGTCACTCCGGCCGAACCGAGGAGAGGACCGCCCGTGACCCGTATCCGACTGAACGAGGACACGAAGCCCTCGTCCGCGCTGGCCGTGGTCCGGGAGACCTGCGAGGTCCGCGGCTACCACTGGGAGCAGACCGAGCCACTGACAGCGGTCGCCAGCGAGGACGGGCGACCGGTACGCGGGGTCGCGGTCGGCGTCTCCCAGCGGCTGCGCGTCGCCGTCCGCCTCGACGAGAGCAAACACCGGTTGGTGCTGAGCCAGGAGACACTGGGCGCCGCCTACATCGCCGCTGGGGGGCCGATCATCTATGTTCGGCTCGCCCGGCGGTTCGGCAAGCTGGTCACCGCCGTCCGGGAGGATCTCGCGGCCGCGACGCTGCTGTGAGGTCGCCCGTCCCCGGCGAGCGCCCGCGGGTCACGACGCCGATCACGGAGGAGGCCGCGGTGAGCGCGAAGAGCGACCGGGAGCTGGGCTGGCAGCTCTGCGGACTGTCGGTCGCGGCGCTCGCCGGTGCGGTGATCGGCGTGCTCGCGTTCCCCGGAGCCTGGCCGTTCGTCATCGCGATGGCCGCGATCCAGTTGCTGGTGACCGCCCTGGGCAGACTGGCCCCGCGCTACCCGGTGGGCTGGGCCGCCGCCCTCGCCGCGGTGATCCTCGGCTGCACCCTGACCGACGACCGGCTGGCCGAACTCGCCTACACCGGTGGCATCCCGTGGATCGCCTGGGGAGTCGCGACCGGGGCGCTGACGCTGTACCGCAACGCGACGGGCTGGGCAGCCATCTTCGTGGGAACGGCGGCGCTGGCGCTGGGCCTCGCGGGCGTCGTCGGGGTCATGGTCGGCGGGGGCGTCCCGGCGACCCTGGCCGTGCTGGCGTCCAGTGTTCCGTTCCTGCTCGGCGTCCTCGCCGCCGCGATGCTGCACCTGCGCGACGCCAGGGCCGACCGCGTACGCAGGCCGGAGGACCCGGCGGCAGCCGGAGCCGGGGGCGAGCAAGAGCAGGGACCCGCGCTGCCCGGGACCCTGGACGCGGCCCGGCGTGCCCTGGCGATCGTCGCCCTGCGCAGTGACGAACTCGAAGCGTCGGCGGAGGATCCGGCGACCCGCCGGGTCGCCGCCGATCTGCGCGAGGTCGCCGGGCGGGCGCTCACCGGGAAGCCCGCGGGCACCGGATCAGTGGCCCGGATCGAGATCCACGCCCCGGGCGCGGGCGAGGCACCGGCGGCGTCAGTGGCCGCTCCGCCCGCGACTCCGGAGTTGCCGGAGCTGCCCGACCGCGAGCGGGAAGTGCTGCGGCTGGTGGCCACCGGGGCGTCCAACGCCGCGATCGGGCGCAGCCTCTACCTCAGCGAGGCGACGGTCAAACAGTACGTATCCAAGCTCATGCGCAGGTTCGGCCGCGGCAACCGCACCGAACTCGCGATCATGGCCTCGCGATGGTTCGACGGGGCCTGACACCGACAGCACGAGACACCCCGGTACCGGCCGCACGGTCCGGGGCGGGCAACCGATCTCGCGCGCCACTCACTCGGAGGAACCGATGCCGGCACGGCAGAGAATCGCACCCTGGAAGAAGCGAACGCTGATCGTCGCGTTCGCGGCACTGACGATCGGCTCCGCGGTCACGGCGACCTCGTCCGCGGGCGACCCGGACCGTCCACTCGTGCCCACCACCTCCGGCCCGGTCGTGGGCGAGCGGGCCGGGGCGGTCGAGCGCTACCAGGGGATCCCCTACGCCGCCCCGCCCACCGGCGACCTGCGCTGGGCCTCGCCTCGCGAGCCGCGGCCGTGGACCTCGCCCCGCGAGGCCGCCCAGCCGGGTCCGGCCTGTCCGCAGCTCGGCAACGAGGGACCGCTGGCGGGAACCAGCGAGGACTGCCTTTCGCTCAACGTCACCACTCCGCGGGCACGTCCCGGCGCGGGCAAGCCGGTGATGGTGTGGTTGCACGGCGGTAGCAACACCGGCGGCACGAGCTCGCAGACCGACCCGGCACGAATGGCCGATCGTGGTGACGTCGTCGTCGTGACCGTCAACTACCGGCTCGGCATGCTCGGCTTCTTCAGCCACCCCGGGCTGGAGGGCTCCGGCACGTTCGCGCTCCAGGACCAGCAGGCCGCGCTGCGCTGGGTGCAGCGCAACGCCGTGTTCTTCGGCGGCGACCCTGGCAAGGTCACGCTGTTCGGAGAGTCCGCGGGCGGGATCGACACCTGCGCCCAGCTCACCTCCCCGGCCGCACGCGGACTGTTCGGCAAGGTCATTCTGCAGAGCGGCTCGTGCTCCACCGAGATCGCCGCCTATCACGACGGCAGCCAGGTCGTGCTCGACCGCGGTGACTTCTGGTCCCCGGTCGAACAGATGCGGAAGGTCGGCGGCGAGGTGGCGGCCGAGCGGGGTTGTGCCACCGAGGACCCGGTGGACTGCCTGCGCGGGCAGCCCGCCGACGAGCTGGTGGGCGCCTACGACCAGGTCTTCGGGATCGCCTCCGGTACCCCGACGCTGCCGATGCCGCCGGACGAGGCGCTGGCCGAGGGTCGCTTCCACCGTGTCCCGGTGCTCTCCGGCACCACCCGCGACGAATCCCGGCTGGTCACCGACGTCATCGGGGCGACGAGCGGGCCGATCACCCAGGAGCGCCTGGACGAGGTGATCGACCGGACCTTCGGCGAGCACGCCGGCCGGGTACGCGAGACCTACCCGGTCGCGGAGCACGGCAACGATCCCCGGCTGGCGTTCGCGGCGATGGACACCGACCGGACGTTCGCCTGCACGCAACTGGCCAGTGGACGCGCACTCGCGCGGCACGTCCCCACCTACGGCTACGAGTTCGCCGACCGCGGCGCACCCACCTACAGCCCCTTCCTCACCGACCTGCCCGCCGGTGCCGCGCACGCCTCCGAGCTGGCGTACCTGTTCGACCTGGAGCTTGGCCCGTGGGGGCCGGGATTCCAGCAGGTCGAACTCACCGGGCAGCAGCGCGCACTCGGCGACACCATGATCGACGCCTGGACCACCTTCGCCGGTACCGGAAGGCTCGACTGGGCCCCGCTGCGACCGGACTCGGCCACGGCACCGGTCCGCTCGTTCGCACCCGAAGCCGAGGCGAACGCGCCGATGGACGCCTGGGCCGCGCATCACTGCGACCTCTGGTCCGGCCTCCCCGGCGGCGCGGGACAGCCGGGCGCCCACTCCGTCCGCTGAGGACTGCCGGGGTCGACGGTGCCGAGGTAGCGTCGTCCCAGGCAGAAGCTCCCCGAGCCGAGGTGCGGCGATGACGAACAAGACCGACTTCAAACGGGACCTCGACGCCTATCAGGCGAAACGGGGCCGGTTCCGGGTCGTGGACGTGCCCGAACTGCAGTACCTGATGATCGACGGGCACGGCGATCCGAACACCTCCCCGGAGTTCGCGGCAGCGGTCGAAGCGCTCTATCCGGTCGCCTACAAGTTGAAGTTCGCCAGCAAGCGCGAGCTCGGCCGGGACTACGTGGTGATGCCGCTGGAAGGGCTGTGGTGGGCCGAGAACATGGATTCCTTCACCGTCTCCCGGGAGAAGTCACGCTGGGACTGGACGTTGATGATCATGCTGCCGGACTGGATCGACGAGGACATGTTCAACACCGCCGTCGAGCAGGCCGGGGCCCGCAACGCCCCGGCCCGGCTCGCCGACCTCCGCAAACAGACCCTGTCCGAGGGACGGTGCGTGCAGACCCTGCACATCGGCTCCTACGACGACGAGGCGGACGTGCTCGCCCGGATGCACGAGGAGTTCATCCCCGGCAACGGTTTCCGCATGGTCGGCAAGCACCACGAGATCTATCTCAGCGACGCTCGCAAGGTCGCCGCCGAGAAGCGGCGCACCATTCTCCGGCAACCGGTCGGACCCGCGACGGTCCCACCGGGATGACACACCGCCCTGCCGCGTCCTGCGCCGGGGACAGGGCCCGCCGGACAGTGGGGTTGTCCCCACCCGGATTCCGGGGGCGGGCGTGATCGAGTTCCCCGCGCTCCGCCCAGAGAATCATCGCCATGTCGACCTATTCGGTACACACACGTTCTGTGTCCCGCCGCGGCCTCGTCCGCGCCACCGCCGCCACCGCCGCGGTGATCGCCCTCGCCGCGTGTGCCGCACCGGAGGGCGCCGCGTCCGGCAGCGGATCGGCGGCTGCCGTTTCGGACGGTTCCGGAACCGGGCCGGTGGCCGCGATCGAGGACCACGCTCTGCCGCTGGACCCGGAAGCGCTCGCCGGACTGACCGGTGACGCGCGAGTGGTGGGTCTCGGCGAGGCCAGCCACGGCGGGCGACAGTTCTTCGCGCTCAAGGGCGAGATGTTCCGGCACTTGGTGACCACCAGGGGATTCACCACCTTCGCCCTGGAAACGAGCTGGAGCACGGGACTGCGGCTCGACGACTACGTCGTGCACGGCATCGGTGATCCCGCCGCCATCATGGCTGAGGAGTTTCAGGGCCAGTACGTGTTCTGGAACAACGACGACTATCTCGATCTCGTCCGGTGGATGCGCGAGTACAACCTGGCCCACCCGGCGGAATCGGATCTGCGGTTCGTCGGAAACGATCTCGGTTACCCAGGGCCGGATTCCTTCGACCGAGTCGGCGACTACCTCGCCGCACACCAACCGGAGCTGGCAGACCGGATCGGCGAACTGTACGCGGATCTGCGGCCCGCGCCCGGAACACAGGCCGGTGCGTGGATGGTCGCGCAACTCGGCAAGGAACAGCCGCGAAGGGAAGCCGAGGCCGAACGGGCACGCGCGGCCACCGCCCTGATCCGGGAACACGGGACCACGAACCCCGCGCCAGGTCACGAATGGGCCCTGCGCAACGCGACGGCGATCGAGCAGAGCTTCACCGGGTACGCCTTTTCGGACGAGCAATTCGCCGAGCGCATGCGATACCGGGACCGGACGATGGCGGAGAACACCGCGTGGTGGCTCGAACACGACGCCGGCAGGATCCTGCTCGCGTCCAACAACAGCCACCTCGCCTACACCAGCGCCGATCCGGAGTTCCCCGAACCGGCGGGGGCGGAACTGCGCAGGCGTCTCGGCGACCGGTACGTCAACGTCGGACTGACGTTCCACCAGGGCAGCATCGGCGCGCTCCCCGACCCCACTGCGGACCGGCCCGCCACCTACCCCGTGCCGCCCGCACCGGCCGGCCACACCGAGCACACCCTCGACCAGGTCGGCCACCGCGACTTCGCCCTCGACCTGCGTACCGCCCCGGCGCCCGTGCGCGACTGGTTCACCCCCGCCCGGCCCACCCGGTCCTACGGCCTCTACTGGGCGTCCGAGGCGCCGCGCACCGCGCTGCTCGACAGCTACGACGTTCTGGTGCACCTGCACCAGGTCGACGCCGCCCTGCCCCGTTAGGCAGGTCCGGCACGTCCGCGACGGTGGCCTCAGCGGGGTCCGGCGGTGAGGGCGGCTTCGTCCAGCGCGGCCAGCTCCTCGTCGCCGAGCCGCAGCGTGGCGGCGAGCGCGTTGGCGTGAACGTGGCGGACGCTGGTCGAGCCCGGCAGCGGGACCACCGGGTGCTGCCACCGCTCGGCCTGAGCGTGCACCCACGCCAGCGCCACCTGCCCCGCGCTCACGCCGTTCGCGCTGGCGATGCCGGCCAGGGCGCGGGCCAGGTCCGGTGACGGCGACTCCGAGGTTCCGCCGAGAACGCCGTGCCCGAGCGGAGAGTGGGCGACCAGCGTGACACCGAGTTCGGTCAGGGCCGGCACCATCGCCGACTCCACGTCCCGCGAAGCCAGCGACCACTGCTCCTGCACCGCGAGGACCGGGTGCACCGCGTGCGCCCGGCGGACGTCCTCGGCGGTGACGTTGGACAGCCCGATCGCACGGATCTTGCCGCTGCCGACGAGTCCGGCCATCGCGGTGACGGTCTCCTCGATCGGGGTTTCCTCACTGCGGTGGTGCAGGTAGTAGAGGTCGATCGTCTCGACGTCCAGGCGGCGCAGACTGGCCTCACAGGAGGCCACCACCGAGGCGGCGTCGGCGCGGACGCTCCAGTCGTCCCCGGCGCCGCCCCACACCACCCCGAACTTGGTGCACAGGGTGATCTCGTCCCGGCGGCCGGAGATGGTGCGGGCGACCAGTTCCTCGTTGCCGTACAACTCGGCGGTGTCGAGCAGGGTGATGCCGGCGTCGAGCGCCGCGTGCACGACGGCGACCGGATCGCGGTCGGCGTCCACGGCCTCGCCGCCGGCATCTCGCAGGCGCATCAGGCCAAGGCCCTGGCGTGGCGGTCGGTCTCGGGTCCACAGTGGTCTGCCGCTCATGGTTGCCGAGCGTAGAACTTCTACTATGGTCGAGGTCAAGGGGGCGGCGGGGAGACCGTCAGGCCGCGCCTGCCCGGCGGGCCGCCATCGACAGGCCGGTCGCCCTGCGCAGCCCGGGCATCGTGGCGTCGACGTGATCGCGCAGGGCGGTGAGTGCCTGCTTGTTCTCGCGCCGCTGCCTGGGGGTGAACACGCTGTAGAGGTCGCCGTCCGCGGCGAGCACGGCCAGCACCGCGTCCTCCGGCGGGAGGGTGGCCGGATCGCGGGCCAGCAGCACCGCGTTGCGGATGTTCTCTCGCAGGGCGCTCACCTGTGCCGGATCGCCGGGTGTGGTCCGGCGGGTCGGGAAGATCCCCAGCATCCGGCTTCGGTCGACCGTGATCGCCCCAGACGCCTCGAGCTGGTCCCGCACCGTCGCTTCCGCCTTGTGCCAATTCTCGTCCACCAGCGAGAACCACTTGCGTGGCTTCTCCGGGGACACGTCGTAGAACACCTCGGCCAGGAACGAGTCGCTCGGCGGCGGGGTGGCCGCGTCCCGGACGGCCTTGCCGCCCACGTCGCGGAGCACTCCCGTGATGGTCAGCTCGCCCACCGCGGCCGCCCGCATGAGCTGACCGCGAACCAGCGCGCTGGCGGAATCGAGCTTGTTCTTCTCCAGATTGAAGATGAGCAGGTAAAGCCGCTGCGGCAACGTCAGGTCCATGTCGTCTCCTCGGTCTCGTTACTCACGTGGTCGATCGGGGCGGAGTGCGCGGTGGCGGCGAAACGAGGGCCTGCTGCCGGAAGCATTGGAACACAGCCCGTGCCCCGATTCGCCGCGGTATCCCGGTCCTGTCGCGATGCCGCCCGACCGTTCTCGGTGACGTTTCAACGGCATCCGGGGTGAGCCGGCGGCGATTCCGGCCCGGCCCCGCCGTCCCGGTCGGAGCGGCGGGGCCGGTGTGTCCCGGCGATCAGGGTGTGCCGGTCGGCAGGGTGAACGACGGGGCGCCGATCGGAAGCTGCTTGGTGTTCAGCAGCAGGTAGGTGTCCAGCCACACCGCCCGGCCGCCTTCGGTGGCCGTGTCGTCTGCGGGGTTGTCCAGAGCCAGGTCGAGCCGGGCGTCGTTGACCTTGACCGTTTCGCGGGAGGGCGAGTCGATCCAGTCCCGGAAGGGTGCCTCGGCGCCGCCGGGCTGGATGCTGCCGATACCGACCGCCAGCGAGTGGCCGGCGGGCAGCGTCCACTCGGTCGACTTCAGATCGACGGTCGTGGTGCCCGAGCCCAGTACGGTGACCTGCTCGTCGAACATGACGGCCTTGCCGTCCGGGGCGACGTCGTAGAGCTGGACCATGGCGTTGCCGCGTCCCTCGGTGTCCAGTGAGATCCGTGGCGTGCCGGTGATCCTGGTGTCCTGCTGGACCGGCTCGGAGAAGGTGGTGAAGGTGTTCTCCTCGGTCGGGCCGTTCTCGGCACCGTCGTCCACATAGGACCCGCGGCCGGCCGGGACGGTCACGGACTGGTCGGCGACCGGCCAGTCGTCCTGGGCGCGCCAGGTTCCGTTGCTGTCCTGAACCGAGTAGTTCGGGTACTGGACCGACGGTTCGATGCCCTTGAGGTGCTGGTCGTAGAAGGAGATGGTCTCGTTGAACCAGCCCTCGCGGCCCATCTCCAGCCTGCCGTCGGCGGCACGGTCGTTGCCGCGCTTGTGATCCCACTGGCCGAGCCAGCCGCGCTGCGGGCCCTGGTGGTTGTCGAGGTACTCCTGCATCGCCTCGGCCTCGGTGTTCCACTCCAGGAAGCCCTGGGTGACGAACAGCGGGGTGTCGCTGCCCTTGGCCTGCTCGGCGAAGTCACGGTCCTTCCAGTACTGGGACTGCGGGTCGCCGGTCTGGTATCCGGCGGTGTTGTCCAGCAGGCATTCCGGGTGCGCCTCCTCGTACTTGGCGTTGGCCGTGTAGCGGGGGTCGTCGTCCGGCAGTTGCGGGAGCGTGGCGATCTTGTTGTAACTGTTGGAGGTGTTGGTGATGGTCGTGCGGGGCACGCCGTTGGAATGGATGTTGCGGTACAGGTCCCAGATGGGTTCCTGGGCGACCACGGCCTTGAGCGCGTCCTGGTTCAGGTTGTTGCCGACCAGGCCGGTGATGGCGTCGTAGGACTTGCCGTACATGCCCACCGCACCGGTGGACCACGGCTGGTTCGCCGACCAGTCGATAGCCGCCTTCACGTCGGCCTGCTCGCCGGGGCCCGCGAAGTCGAGGCAGCCGGTGGATCCGCCGTAACCGCGGACGTCCACCATGACGAGGGCGTAGCCGCGGTTGAACAGGTCGGTGCCCTCGATGAGGTCGTTGAAACGGTCCGAGGGGCCGGTGTGCGGGTGGTTCTCGTTCTCGGTCTCGCCGGAGTGCCCGAAGTAGGAGCCCGCCGACATGATCACCGGAACCTGCTCGCCCTCGGCGAGTCCTTCCGGGAGCAGGACGTCTGCGTGCAGCTCGGTGCCGGATCCGTCCGAGGACGGGAAGTAGTGCTGCGTCCAGGCCGCACCCTCGGGAACGCGGTCGTTCTCCGCGTGCGTGACCGGGTCGCCGTCGGTGGCGACCGCGGCGGGTCCTGGATCGGCCGTGGCGGTGGCCACCACCGTGCCGGTGGCCACGCATGCCGCGGCGAGCACCGAGGCGGTCAGGACGGCCGTACGGGATCTTTTCATGGGATCCTCCAGATCCGAGATGGTGCCGGTGGCGGCGTTTGCTTGGAAGTCAGCAGACACCCGGCCGTAGCGGCACACTCAAGCCTCGGCGTACGTGATCCGGGGCACACCCGCCGTTTCCGGTGGTTTCGAGTGAAACGCGCCGGTGCGCCTCCTGGCTCCCTGCCGGCGAGGCATCCATGAGCGACGGCTACAAGGTGCGGACCGATCCCGTCCACATCGGCGTCACCACCGATGACGAGGACGGCCGGCCGTCGCCACCGAAGCCGTGCGGATCGCCGGGGAGCCTGCGGCTGCGCGCTGCCGGTCCCGGGTGTCGGTAACGGCGGACGGGGCGTCGGACGACTGGGTGGGTACGCCACGGTGATGTCAGCCATGAGTCCACCCTGCCGGTACGGCCGCCGCCCGCACCGGTTCGCCGTAGGGGGCACGTCATCGCCGCGGACTCACCTCGGTGGTCTCGTGGCGCGAGGAAGCCCGCAGGAACGCGAAACATCCGCCGACGACCAGCAGTCCTACCACGTAGGCGAGCACCAGTTCGCCGACCTTGCCGGTGAAGTCACCGGCGAGTGGGGGAATCAGCACGGAGAAGATCGTGAGTGCCGCGGCGAGCGCGGTGCGCGCCCGGCCGGACGGAAGACACAGGGCGAACGGAATCGCGGCCCAGAGCACGTACCACGGCTGCACCACCGGCCCGAACACCACGACCAGACCCAGCATCGCGCCAAGGGCGGCCACGTCGGGGATGCGTCCCTGGAGTTGCCGCCGGATCACCACGATCAGCCCGGAGACGATCAGTACGTAACCGATGATCCTGCCGACGCCGATCATGGTCTGCGTGATCTGCGCGCCGAACAGGGAGCCGATTCCTCCGGTGAGGAATCCGAACCAGTTGGTCGGTGCCATCCAGCTGTTCACGCCACCCGAGGTGCCCAGGGTGCCGAGCCAGCCGAAACCCAGCCCGCTGAGCAGCGAACCCACGGCGGCCACCAGAAGCACCGCGAGCACCATGGCGGCCCCGCTGCCGGCCAGCCGGACCGGGCCGCCACCCCGGCGGCGGGCGAGGGCCGTGCCGACCACGGCGAGCGCGACGACGGCGGGCAGTTTCACCGAGGCGCCCGCCGCGATGAGCGCCACGCCCAATGCCAGCCGGGCCGGATCGAACCGCTCCCCGAGCGCCTGGAGGGCGAACGCGGTACCCGCGAGCATGAGCCCGATCATCAGCGAGTCGTTGTGCATCCCGGCGACGAAATGCCACAGCACCAACGGGTTCAGTACGCCGAGCCAGAGCGCGACGGGCGCGCGGGCCCCGGCCACGTCGGCGAGGCGCGGTACCGCCCACACGATCAGGGCCAGGCCGGCGACCGCGACGAGCCGGTACGCGAGCACGCTCGCGACCACGTTCTCCTCGGTGATCTCGGCGATTCCCCGCTGGAACCCCCCGAAGACCGGCCCGTACGGCGAGGGGGCCTCGCTCCAGTAGTCGCTCACCCGCTCGGTGATCGCGGACGACGGCCCGAGCGCCTCGGCCGGGCCGGCCGCGTAGGGATCGAGCCCCCTGGCGGCGATCTCGCCCTGCGCCAGGTAGCTGTACACATCCTCGCTGAACAACGGCGGGGCGACGAGCAGCGGCCCACCCCAGAGCACCAGCGTCCACCGGAGCCACCGGGAGTCCGGCGCGTCCGCGGCACCCGTGACCACGCGACCGAGCAGAGTCCACGCCAGCACCAGCAGGCCCATCCCGGCGACCGCCGCCGCCAGCATCGGCATGGCGGCGGGCCAGGGCTCGCTCGGCAGTTCCCCCGCCAGCGTTGCCGCGGTGAGCACCAGGACACCGACGAAACCGACCCAGCGAAGCTGGTTTGCCCTGTACATCGCACGATCCTAACCACCGTGACGGGTCACCGGCGGTCGCGGTACCACTGGCTCGATCAACCGTCCACTATGGATTTTCCTCGGTACGTCCCCGCCTGGCTTGCCCGGCGGGAGAATCGGCATCCGCGATGGACACGCCTGGCCGTCGGCGTCGGCCGGGCAACCGGACCGCACGGTCATGCGTGAGTAATCCGGGACCGGTACGTTCCGGTGGCCGGACCGCCGAGAGATGGGGGAGCACCATGACGATCCGAGGACAGCGTGTACTGGGGGCAGGGGCGGGTGTCCTGCTCACGCTCGGCCTGGGCGCACTGCCTGCCCGGGCGGCGGAACCGGTACCGGACGTCGCGCTGGACGCGACGCCCACGCACGCCGAGTTCTGGGCCGGCCGGTCCGGTGCGACGCTCCGGCTCGACTACTACAACCCCGGCGAGGTCGCGAAGACCGGGGACACGGTCAGCGCCACCGTCCCGGCGGGGCTGACCGTCGAGCCGCGTCCCTCGCCGGGCTGGGAGTGCCACATCAGCGACTTCCCGGCCGTCGTCTGCAACACCGCGGGCACTCTGGAGCCGGGCGCGGTCGGCCCGTCGATCGAGCTGTGGGTCACCGCGGACGCACCCGTCAGCGCGGAGTTCGAATTCACCCTGCAGGGCTTCTACCGCGACCCGGCGGAGCCGAGGGAGAACAACCACCCCCGTGTCACCGTCCAGGCGACCTGATTCCGCCGCCCCGGCCACGCACCCGCTTCGGCGTCCTGCGACGCGGGTAGCGCCCCGAAGCGCACCCTGAATGCCCGGCTTCGGCTGCCCGGTGCCCCTCAGCTGATCTGTGAGAACAACGTGCCCGTGTCGGTCACGATCCAGCCCTCGACGATCCGATCGTTCTCGACCCGGTAGAAGTCGTTGCTCATGACTTCGATCGGGCGGCCGGTCGCCTCGATGCCGTGGAACGCGCCTCGATGGGTTCCGGTGATGATGGTGCGGACCGCCACTCGATCTCCTGTCGCGACCACATCGGCCACCGTGGTCTTCAGGTCGGGGAACGCTTCGGCCATCTGGGCGACACTGCCGAGCCAGTTCTCACGTCCGACGATCGGCGTGGGGACACCGGCGATGGTGACGGTCAGGTCCGGGTGCATGCCTGCCCGGCAGCCGTCGAGGTCGCCGGAGTCCGCGGCCTGAAGCGTCGTGCGGACCAGGTTCACGTGCGAGGTGGGATCGGTCATCGTGTCTCCCAAATATAGTTACCTATGTTCTCTATGTTGGAGGGTAACAGTACGACGTTTCGCTCAGCGAGCGCACGTCGCGGTCGATCTCCTTCGCTCGTGTCGTGCGTTCTGGCACGCCGTGTCGGTCGCTTCGGCGGCCGCCGCCGTTCCCGGTGCGCCGACCGTGCCCGTGAATCCGGTGGCCCGGATCCGGCTGATGATCTACCGTCGATCCGTGGCTACAGGCAGTCTGTTTCTCTGAGGACGCTCCGTCGGGAGCAGACCCGGCACCTCTGGTGCCCGGGCGTACTCGTCCTGCCCGTCTGCTTCCGACTTCGGTTGACCATCTTCTCGTCCAATCGAAAGTCGAGTTCCCCATGTCACGCCACACCCCGTTGTCCGCCGCCGCACAGTCCCTGCGCGCCCACTCCCTGACCCTGTCCTCACTCGACACCGACACCGACACCGAGCTGGAGCTTCTCGCCGACATCGTCGGCGACTCCCGCGTCGTCGCCCTCGGCGAAGGCGTGCACTTCGGTGCGGAGTTCGGTGCCGCCCGCCGGCGCCTCCTGCGCTACCTGGCCACTCGCTGCGGCTTCTCGGTGCTGGCCTTCGAGTTCGGCTTCGCCGAGGCGGCCCCGCTGGACGCCTGGTTGCACGGTCAGGGAGCCGATGCCGACCTGAGCCGGATGATCGGTACGACGAACTCGGGCCTGAACAGCACCATGGCTCGCTGGCTTCGCCTGCACAACACGACCAGCGCCCACCCCGTGCGCCTTGTCGGCCTCGACACGCCGGTCGCCGGTGGCACCCTGCGTCCCGTCCTCGAACCGCTGATCGGTTACCTGTCCGAGGTCGATCCCGAGAACGCGGAGCTCGCTCGTTCCCTGCTGACGGTGGACGCGCGCATCGAGGGCGACTCGATCGCCGCCGCCGCGGCGCGGTGGGCAGACCTTCCGGTCGCCGAGCAGACGGCGCTGACCTCGACCCTGTCGCGGTTGTCGGTACGGATGCGGGCGCTCGAACCGCTGTACCTGCGACGCGGTGACCGGGCGGGGTACGAACTCGCTCGCCACCACCTGGCGGTGGCGACGCACGCCGACTACATGTTCGCCACCATCCACGGCCTGCTGTTCGGTGGGCAGGTCCTGCCCATGGACTCCTCGGTCCGGGACCGGCTGATGGCCGACTCGCTGCTCTGGCACCTCGAACGGCTCGACCCGGACACCCGGATCGTGCTGATGGCCCACAACAACCACATCCAGAAGACCCCGGTGGAATTCGAAGGGCCGTTGGCGTACTCGCTGGGTTGCTACCTGGCCGAGGCGCTCGGTTCGGACTACACGGCCGTGGCCTTCACCCACACCGCCGAGTCGGTGCCGGAGATGGTTCCCGACGCCGCGCAGCCGATCGGGTTCACGATCGTCGACACGGCCGTGGGGCCACCGCCGCCGGGCAGTGTCGAGGGAGAGCTCAGTGCCGCGGGACTGGCCGGGCACAACTCCTTGTGCGATCTGCGCCCCTTGCGCGGTGACCCCGCGATCAACCTGTCGAGCATGCGGGCGCAGAGCGACCAGATGCCCACCAGGGTGGTCGACGCCTTCGACGCGGTACTCACCGTTCCGACCGTCACCACGGAGGTCGAGCTGACGCTCGGCTGATCGCCGTCCGCTCGCGTTCGTGACCGGCCCGCACGGGTCTCAGTCACGGGCGCGAGCCGGACGCCCACCCGGAGACGCCTGGCGGGGCCGGCTCACCGTTCCAGGTAGGCGGCAAGGTTCGCCAGCGAGGACGCGAGTCCCTCGGCGTGGTCCTCCGCCGAGATCCCGGCGGGGACGTCGTGCGCACGGATGTCCACTCGGGTGCCGCCCTCGACTCCGGTCACTTCCCAGACCATGAGCATCGTCCCGGCGAACGCGGGGTCCTCGGAGACGAAATCGACGGCCTGCTCGACCCGCACTCCCGGGACGATGTCCACGAAGCGCGCTTCCACGACGTCCGAACCGGGAGTGGCCTTCCCCGGCGCGGCGGAGGCGTCGGCGTAGGTGAGGACCATCCGGTACGCCCCGCCCGGCCGCGCGTCGAAGTGGTCGAACCGGCCGCTCATCCCCTCCGGTGGGAGCCACGCCGTCAGCGCAGCCGGATCGACGAGAGCGGCGAACGCGCGAGCAGGCGGGACCGCGATCACCCGGAAGGCCGTGTCGGTTCTTGCCACCCGGTCATCCTAGGGCGGAGCGCGAGAGGAGCCCCGCCCGAACGCCCGCCGGGGAGACACCGGGCGGTGTCCCTCCGACGGACGGAGCGGGGTGGGCCCGTATCCGTCAGGGCAGGAACGGATCGACCGCGGCGAGGACTTCCGCCTTGGTCTTGGGGGTTTCCAGAGCCCCCATGTACACACCGCCCTCCGCGGGCAGGCCGAGGAGGTTGCCTACGACGGCGGCGTGCCGGGCCTCGACACCGAAGATTCCGGCGGCGGCCTGCAGGATCGTCTTGTCCTTGATGAATCCGGCCGCGCCGAGGTAGGCGCCCACACCGACGTTCTCGAAGGTGTGGCTGGTGGTCAGGTAGCTTTCGCGGTTCTCGAAGGCACCGCCGAAGTCGACCTCGGGCTTGGCTACGGGGGTGCCGCCGAGCTTGGTGATGGTGTCGGCGAGGAACTTGACGTGGAACGCCTCGTCCTTCTCCACCTGCCGCAGATAGATGAACTCGAACCCGCCGAGGAACACGGCCTTGTTGCCCTGCCGGTAGAACTCGGCCTCGAGGTGTTCGAGCAGCAGGGCGTAGTTCAGTACCTCGATGTCGTCGGCGAAGTCGCCCTGCTGGGCCAGTGCCCAGCGATTGTTCAGTGCGCCCAGGGCCATTGCCGGCTTGACGTCAGTGGCCTGGCCCTTGACGAAGTCTTGCCTGCTCATGTGCGTTTCCTCCGTTCGCTTGCGGGTGTCAGTTGCCGGAGTCGATGAACTTGCCCGCTTCCGCGAGTACCTCGTCCATCGGCTTGGGCTGCTCGATCGGCCGCGGGAACGGCTGACGCAGGTTCAGGGTCGCCAGGATCGCCGCGTGCCGGGACTCGACCCCGGCGATGGAGGCCGCCGCGGCCAGCACGTCACCGGACTGGATCAGGGGCACCTGACCGTGATACGCGTTCACGCCCAGCTCCTCGAACCGGGACGCCTGCCGCAGGAACGTCAGCCGGGACACGAAGGTCGCCCTGGGATAGGTGAACTTCGGCTTCGCCACCGGAGTGCCACCCATCATCGAGATGGCCTCGGTGACCCCGGCGACGTGTGCCACCTCGTGGTCGCGGATCGGGGTGACGAGTTCCAGTTCCCGTCCGCGCAGGAGCCCGCAGTCGATACCACGGGTGTAGAAGTCGGCCTCCAGATACTCCAGTGTCAGCGCGTAGTTGAGGATGTCGATGTCGCTCGCGCTCTTCTGGGTCCCGGTGCCGGTGGCCGGGCGTGGTGCGGCCGCGGCCGCCGAAGCGCCGATCCCGCTGCCCACAGCCAGGCTCGCGCCCACCCCGACCAGACCGGCCCAGCGCAGGAAATTACGTCGATCCGTTCCGTCCGCGAACTCGATGACCTGATGGCCGTCGAACAGTTCCTCCGAATCCGATGCGCCCATGACGCCTCGCCTCACTTCCGTGCTAGCCGGATGGATCCTGGACACCTGCCCGCTCACTCGGCGGTTCGAGTCCGTCACGGACAGGAGGAGGGGCGAGCGCACTCCGGCCGGGGGTCGGACAGGCGATTCGGCACGTTCCGTGGGTCCGGCGTCCGGACTCACGACCCGCCCCGTTCCTGGGGTTGGTGCCACGCTCCCTGTCCGCGATCCGGCGGCCTCGCAGCGTTGGATTGGTGCTGAAACGAACTATCACCCTGTGCGACCGGTGCGGGCGCGCCCGCCCTGGTCACACCGTCGCAGGCCCGACGCGATTTCCGGTCGGTCACGGGGGTGAGAATTTCCGACGGCGGACTACGCAGTGTGCGTGGCGTTACCAGCCGGTAAGTTCGTTATCGTTGGGTCCGATGCCGCTTTCTGTTCGCCTGTAAGGGTTTGACGTTCGGAGTATTCGCGAGTAGACAGTGCAACGTCCGGGTGTACGGACCTTCGACAACGGTGACATGTCACCTGTGAAGGACCGGACGAAGGAGGCCGGATACCCCTGCTTGCCGCTCGTACCGGTGACATGGCGACTCCCGCCGGGACCCGGCCGTCGGCCGGTGATCTGTCGCGACGGTGCCAGTTCGCACGAAACCGTTGTGGCGCGGGGGAAAGCTGACGTCGCCGGCCCCTGCGACGTGACCGTGAGGACAGGCCACATGCGACACGATCACGCGACAGTCAGTGCCACCACGATTCTCGCCCAGATCGCGCCACCCACGCCCGTCGTTCCGGTCAAGGCGGAACTGGGATACGACACCCGCGTCCCGTACGCCGTCACCATCACCTGCGCCCCGGCCGGCGAGGACGGTCGCACCGTGTGGGAGCTGTCCCGCGATCTGCTGGTGGAGGGTCTCGATCGCGCTGCCGGCGATGGCGACGTCCGCGTCCGGCGATCCCCGGAAGAACCCGAATGCCTGCTCATCGAGGTCCGGGGCGGCGCCGCCGTGTTCGACGCGTCCACCCACGAGGTGGCCGAGTTCCTCCGGCTGACCTTTCACACTGTTCCGCTGGGCGCGGAAGCCGAGTGGATCGACCTGGAAGGCCTGGTCGGCAAATTGCTGCTCGGCCCCGGGTAGGTGACGGCCGGGACCCGTTGTTCACCGATGGTGATCAGGATGGTTCCACTCCGGATGGCACCGGGGTAGTCTCGTGAGGAATTGGGCCTGGACCTCGCCCTGCTTGATCTTTCATGGCCGTCGGCCGGATCACCGCGTCCTCGCCGTGGCGTCCGTGGCGGACGATCGGAGCAGGAGTCGATGTGGGCATTCCCGGTCAATCTGTCACCACAGTCGAGTTCCGTTCCCGGGTATGCCGGCGGCTGGTGGTGAACATCGCCGGTGCGGGCACCAGCCGCACCGAAGTCTCGATCGTCGGAGACATCGACGCGTTCACCACCGAGGTGCTCACCCTGGGAATCGGGGCTCAGCCCGAACGGCAGGTGGAGACGCTGGTGGTCGATCTTTCCCGGGTCTCGTTTTGCTCCATCGACGGCGCGGTGCAGTTGACGGAACTGCTGCTGCGTGCCGAGGCCGCGTGCGTACCGTGGGAGCTCCTCGGGCGGCCCCGAGGAGTACGCCGGGCCATGGAGCTCGTCGCGGGCCTCGAAACCCCGCCGATGCGCGAGGTGCGGTCGCCGGCCGAACCGATCCCGGTCACCGGTTCGCCGACTCGATCATCCTGCCGGTGAACCGCGGATCACGCGCGAAGGCGGCCGCCGCGTCGTCACCGGAGGCGCGCCCCCGGCGGGGAGCCGCCCGGTCGGCGAGATCCACTCGTCGCCCGCGGGAGCCCGCCCGGGGCACGAGCCCGTCGCACGGACACGGCGAGCGCCATGGCACCTGGAGCATGCGGAGGCACACGGTGGTAGCCGAGCGGCGCGCGAAACTACAGGACCTGTGCGGTGCCGTGTCCGGGGACCCGGACGCCGTTCTGCGGAGGGTGTGCGAGGTCTGCGTGACCGAGTGCTCGGTCTCCGGAGCGTCGATCACGGTGCAGGGCACGGGCACCGGAGCGGACACCGCGATGGCCCTGGCGTGGGCCACCGATTCGATCAGTGAGCAACTCGACGACGTGCAACGAACAGTCGGGGAGGGGCCGGGAACGACGGCGCACACGGACCGGGGGCCTGTGCTGGTCCCGGACCTGACCACCGAAGGCGCCCGCTGGCCCGGCTTCACGATGGAAGCCCAGAAAGCGGGTGCCGCCGCCGTTTTCGCTTTCCCCCTGCAGGTCGGTGCCGTGCGGGTGGGTGTGCTCGACACGTACCGGACCACCGCGGGGCCGCTGTCGGGGGCGGAGTTCGGCGATGCGCTCATCCTCGCCGACATCGCGACCTACGAGGTGCTGAACGTGCTTGCCGGACAGGACGCGATCGACATGGGTTGGCTGCCCGACATCCACGCCGAAGTTCATCAGGCGACCGGCATCGTCACCGCCCAACTCGGTCTGACCATGAGCGAGGCGCTGGTACGCATCCGAGCGCACGCCTTCTCGCATCAGCTCGCCCTTGACGATGTCGCACACCAGATCGTCCACCGTCATCTCTACCTGGAGACAGGAGCCTGATCTGCCATGTCCGACACCATCCCGGGCGAGACTCCGCCACAACTTGAAACCGAAAGGGGACGAGAAGATCGTCTGGCCCGGACTTTCGTGGCGCTTGCGGACACCCTGGTCGACGATTTCGACGCACTGGACTTCCTGCGCATGTTGTGCGAACGGTGTGTCGAACTGCTGGACGTGGCCGCTGCCGGCGTCGTCCTCAGCGACCAGCGCGGTGGCCTGCGCATGGCGGCGGCCTCCTCGGAACGCGCCGAACTGCTGGAACTGTTCGCTGTGCAGACGGAGGACGGCCCGTGCATCGACTGCATCCGTACCGGCGCACCGGTGGCCAGCACCGACCTCTCCGGCGACACCGCACGCTGGCCACGTTTCACCGCGGCCGCACACGAATGCGGATTCCACGCGGCGCAGGCGGTTCCCATGCGACTGCGCGGCGCGGTCATCGGTGCGCTCACCCTGCTCAATCATGACCACACCGGCGTCGACGCGGCCAGTACCACGATCGGGCAGGCTCTCGCCGACGTCGCCACCATCGGAATGCTGCAGCAGCGGACGGTCCACGAGGCGGAAACGCTGTCCGAACAACTGCAGACGGCGCTCAACAGCCGGGTCATCGTCGAGCAGGCCAAGGGAATCCTGTCCGCGCACAGCGACATCCTCGACATGGAAGCCGCGTTCATCACGCTGCGCTCCTACGCCCGGAACCACAATCAGAAATTGTCGATCACCGCCCGCATGGTCGCCGAGGGGACGCTCGAGGTCGACGCCATGCTCGGCAAGCCCGCGACGACGCGAGACACCCGGTGAGCTGGGGCCGACCGGTCGAAGGCGGTGTTTTGTCGCGGTCCGGCCGCAGGTGATCGCCCGATTTCCGACTCCGTGGTCACGTCCATGCGGGTCGTTCGTTCACGGCCCGGGGCGACCGCGCTCCGGTTGCGGAGGTTCCGGCCTTCGGAGATGATCGTCACGGACGATGCCCGGGTGGCGAACGGCGATCCGCTCGTCCGTTACCGCCCCGGACCCCGGCGGTTCGCGTTCGCCACGTTGGGCACCCAGCGGGAGGTCTTTGTGGATTTCAGCCGCGTGACAATGGTTTCCGGGACGGTGATACGTCCGGCGCACGACGTGCCCGGCACACCGGCATCGTCGAGCCGAGTGGGTTCCCACACGCCGCGCTCCCGCCGATACCGGCACGTTCGCCACGACCGCGGACCCTCCGTCGGCATTCACGGCGACCCGCGAGCGCTGCTCAGGTCCGATGTGGACGGTGCGCCTCGCGTGACGACGGTGATCGCCACCGGCGTGCGATGTCCGCGACCGCGCGACACCCGGCGTACCTGGTGAGGCCCGGCCTCATCCGGCCGGTCGCACCGGCGGGCCACGGTGCGTTCGACGCCGCGCTGGCGGGCAGGTCATCCCGGCTCTGCCTGGACGACGGCCGATGTGTGACGCTCCCCGCCCGGCGATGGCACGCCGCGGCGAGCAAGGCCGATCAGTGGTTGCTCCGCCAGTGCCACGGCCCGACCCTCGATCTCGGCTGCGGGCCGGGACGAATGGTGGAAGCGTTGCTGACCGCCGGGGTCTCCGCGCTCGGTGTCGACTGCTCGCCGGTCGCGGTCAGCCAGTGCCGTGCCCGTGGCGTACCGGTCGTGCACGGCGACGTGTTCGGCCCGCTGCCGCGGTCGGGGGAGTGGCAGCACGTGCTGCTGGCGGACGGCAACATCGGTATCGGCGGTGATCCCCTCGCACTGCTGCGCCGGGCGGCCTCCCTGCTGAACCGCGACGGCAGTGTCCTGGTCGAGACCGGAACCTCGGCCTCGGGCTGGTGGAGCGGGCAGGCATGCCTGCACGATGACTCCGGTGGGGTCGTCGGCTCCTGGTTCCCGTGGGCCTTTCTGGATCTGTCCCGGCTGGCCGACCTCGCGCGGGGAGCCGAACTGTCCATGGTGGACGTACATCGTGGTTCGAGTCGTTGTTTCGCGCGGCTTTCCCGCCGCACGGCCTCCGAAGCGGACGGACTGGGCAGCCGGGGGTCCTGATGACATCGAAGGAAACCTCGCCCGGCCCGGACCGAGAGCCGGGAGGGCCGGAGTACGGGTTTCCGGCCGCGCTGTGGCGCCGGCTCGCCCGCGCCAGGCCGCCGGGGCCGTTCCGGCCGGAAGTATGGCGCAGCCCGATCCGCGGACCATGGCTCACCTCGGTGTTCGGCGCCGTATTGCTGGTGACCCTGCCGATCGTCGTCGTGACCGGGCTGTTGTCGTACGCCGCGTACGGCCCGCACCTCGGACAGGCCATTCCGGCCGACGTGGGCTGGCTCCGGCTGCCGTACTTCGACTGGCCCACCAGACCTTCCTGGCTCTATCGCCTGACCCAGGGACTGCACGTCGGCCTCGGCCTGGTGCTGATTCCGGTGGTGCTGGCCAAATTGTGGTCGGTGGTACCGAAACTGTTCGCCTGGCCGCCGGTCCGCTCGATGGCGCAGGTGCTGGAGCGGGTATCCCTGCTGTTACTGGTCGGCGGGCTGCTGTTCGAGATCGTCACCGGTGTGCTCAACATCCAGTACGACTACCTGTTCGGTTTTTCCTTCTACACCGCACATTTCTATGGCGGCTGGGTGTTCATCGGCGCCTTCGTCGTCCACGTCGCGCTGAAACTCCCGCACATGATCAGGGGCCTGCGCTCGCGATCGCTGCGCACCGAGTTGCGCACCGGCCGCGCGGGGACCACGCCCGAGCCACCCGACGAGCACGGCCTGGTCGCGCCGGAACCGGCCGCGCCCACCGTGAGCCGCCGCGGCGCGCTGGCGATGGTCGGCGGCGGTTCCCTGTTGATCGCCGTCCTCACCGCCGGGCAGACCCTCGGCGGTGCCACCCGGCACGCGGCGCTGCTGCTGCCCCGCGGCCGCGACTCCGGTGACGGGCCAAACGACTTCCCGGTCAACCGCACCGCCACCGCGGCTGGGATCGATCCGGCGGCCACCGGCGCCGACTGGGCACTGGAAATCCTCGGCGGTACCACGCCGCTGTCGCTGAACCGGGACCGGCTGACGGCGATGGCCCAGCGTTCGGCTGAACTCCCGATCGCCTGCGTGGAGGGATGGTCGACCACACAGGTCTGGACCGGAGTGCCGCTGCGCGAGCTGGCCCGGCTGGCCGGGGTCCCGGCCCCGGCGTCGGCGCGGGTGCTGTCCCTCGAATCTGCCGGGGCGTTCAACCAGGCGCTGCTGCAGGGAAACCAGGTGCTGGACCCGGATTCGCTGCTGGCCCTGCGGGTCAACGGAGCCGAGCTGAGCATGGATCACGGTTACCCGGCGAGAATCATCGTTCCCGCGATGCCCGGGGTGCACAACACCAAGTGGGTCCGCTCAATCGAATTCCGGGTGGGCTGACCATGGTGCCGATCCCGGAACGGGTCCGCCGCTTCTACGGCGCGCATCCCCTGCACGCCGTCGCGATACTCGGCAGTCTCGCGCTCACCGGCTACGTCGCCCTGCGGATCGTGGACGACCCGACCCTGCCGGTGATGTTGCTGTGGTTCGGCGGCTGCGTGATCGCACACGACCTGGTGCTGTTCCCCGGCTACGCACTCGCCGACCGGGTCGCCGCGCGTGCGGTACGCGGAGGTGGCCCCGCGAGCCCGCGTTCGGTGCGCGCACTCAACCACCTGCGGGTCCCGGCGCTCGCGTCCGGCCTGCTGCTCCTGCTGTTCTTCCCCGGCATCATCGAACAGGGCCAGGACACCTACCTGGCCGCGACCGGTCAGGACCAGCAGCCCTTCCTCGCCCGCTGGCTCCTGCTGACGGCGGGTTTCTTCGCCACCAGTGCGCTGCTCTACCTGGCCTCCGCCGTCCGGTCGGCACGGAGGCCACCGTCACCGGACGGTTCCGGACCCGACTGACGCGACGATCGGAGCGGCGCGGGTCCGGACGCGGCGCACAGACAAGGATTGGTGACGCCATGTCAGACACGGAACTCGACGATCGGCGCGGCCGTGCCGGGCGGCGGGCCACGGCCGGTGCGGTACGGCGGTTGCGGTGCCTCGCCGCGGTGCTGAGCGGCGCGCTCGTCCTGGCCGGTTGCGCGGACGCCCCCGTCCCGGCGGACCCCCCACCGCTGCCGCCACCCGCCGAACCGGCCGTGTCGCCGCCACCGGCGGTTCCGCCGGCCGGGCAGGTCGTCCCGGTAGGCGCGCTGGCGGAGGGAGCGGTCGCCGATTCGGAGACCGGCCTCGTCGCTGTCGGCGTCCGGGACCCGAACGCCCTCGCACTCGTCGACGGCCGCACCGGCGAGGTGCGCACGAAGACGCCGTTGCCAGGGCATCTGCGGCACCTGCAGCTCGCCGGTCCAGGGGGCCCCGTCCTGGTACCCGCCGAGAACTCCGATTCGCTGGTCACCGTCGACCTCCCGTCCGGGCAGGTGGGCGGGCAGGTGCCGACCGGGGTGTTCCCGCACGACGCCACCCGCTCCGGCAACGGCCTGCTGTTCGCCGCGAACGAGTTCGGCGGCACCGTCGCGGCGGTGCGCGACGGGGCGGTGGTCCAGACCTTCACCGGGCAGACCCAGCCCGGTGGCCTGGCCGCGGTGGGTGATCTGGTCGGGGTGGTCGACGTACGGCAGAACGACCTGAGCGTGTACGACGCGCAGCGTCTGGAGCGGATCGCCCAGCTTCCGGCCGGTGCCGGGCCCACCCACGTACTGGCCGACCGGCGGGGGCAGTACGCCGTCGCCGACACCCGTGGCGACGCGATCATCGTCTACGCATCGGCCCCGCAGGTCCGCGAGGTCGGCAGGCTCGACCTGCCCGGATCGCCGTACGGCATCACCTACGACCCGGTCCGCGACCGGATGTGGGTCACGCTGACCGGCCAGAACGAGGTCGTCGGGCTGGACCTGGCCACTTCGCCGCCCACGATCACCGCCCGCATCCCCACCGTGCGCCAGCCCAACACCGTCGCGGTCGACAGCGGCACCGGTCGCCTGTTCGTCACCGGCACGACCGAAGGAGTCCTGCAGCTCATCGACCCGTAGACCGGCGCCACCGTACGGCGTGGCGCTACCAGACCGTCCACAGTAGATGGACGACGGCCAGCGTCAGGGCGGCCTGCGCGGCGAGCCAGGCCCGCGTCTGCCGCCGGAGGAGCAGTGCACACGGCACCATCAGCCAGACGGCGAAAGGCAGCCAGATCCGCTCGACCTCCGCTTTGCTGAGACCGGAGATGTCCGCGGCCAGCACGGCCACCAGCGCGGCGGCACACAACAGCGCCGCGCCCGCGGGCACGGCCCGCGGACGCGCGGCGAGACGGCGTATGCCGGCCAGCGCCGCGGGCCCCAGTGCGAAGGTCAGCGCCGCCAGGTTCGCCCACACGAAATAGGCGTACGGGCGGGTCTTCGCGATACTGTCCGCGTAGATGATCTTGACCAGGTCGTAGCCGGTCAGCCACCAGAAACCGCTCACCGCGAAGGCCCCCACCACGGCGGCGAAGCCGAGCAGTCCGAACAGGAGCGGCCCGATCCGGCGGGTCACCGCCAGCACGGCGAGGGTGAACACACCGCCCAGCACCAGCCCGTAGGACAGGTGCACGGTGAAGCCGAGCAGCATCCCGCCCGCGACCGCGAACAGAGCGGCACGCCAGCCGCGGCGGGTCGCGCCCAGCGCCAGCATGGCCACCGCCCAGGCGAGCACCCCGGCGAACATGCCGTCGGCGGACACACCCACCCACACCGCCCCGGGAAACAACACCCCGAAGGGCAACGCGGCACGAGCGGTGGCCTCCGACCCCAGCGCACGCACGGCGATCGCCACCGCCACGCAGGCCGAGCCGCCCACCAGGATGCAGAAGACCCCCGCCGCTCCGCCGCCGCCGAGGCCGAGCCGATCCAGCCACACGAACACCATCAGCACCCCGGGCGGGTGCGCACCGACGTGCAGGCCCCACGGCTCGGGCTGGGTGTAGAGGATGTGCTCGCTGAACTCGCGCAACATCACGCCGATGTCGTCGACCCTCGGGACATCGCGCAGATACTCCACGTCGGTCTCCAGCCGCCCGGCCACGCCGTCGCGGAAGCCGTCGACCATCGCCAGCGAGAACGTCCACGCCACCGACATCAGCCACGCCACCACCAGCAGCCACCGCCACCGCATCCGCGCCACCGCGGCCGGGCCGTACAGCACGACCACGGCGGCGACGATGACCGCGGCGACCGTCCCGGCTCCCGCGTGCGGATGCCAGCTCGCCAGCAGCGGCGGGAACCACAGGAAGATGTTCACGCCGTCGTCGATCAGGTCCCAGCCGACCAGCGCGGCCGTCAGGACGAGCAGAACCCCGCCGCCGACGGCCAGCAGGTCGAGGGAGAGTCCGCGCCGCCCGCCACCTCCGGCCTCGTCGAGGTCGCTCCCGGTGTCTTCGGCTGCGGGGGTGCTCACCGTGGCAGCGTAGTGAGGGGCCGGTGCTCTCGCCGGGTGCGACCCACCATGGACGGCGACTCGATCGCCGTGCGAAGCCCGGACCGCCGGTCGCACGGGTCAGCCGATGCGCCCGGACGCACCCGGCGTTACGGTGGCCCGCGGCCACGGCGGGCCACCGCACCTACGCGGATCGCCCGTCCATCGCAGGCGAACGGACAGGAGAGTCGGATGTCGGACCTCGACGGTGCCGGGAGCACCGGCACGAACCCGTCCCAGGGGCGGCCCGCCGCGCTCGCCGGAACGGGCACGCTGGCCGGACGGCCCGTGGCCCGCATCGGGTTCGGCGCGATGCAGCTTCCCGGACCGGGCGTGTGGGGCCCGCCCCGGGACCGGGACCTCGCACTCGCGGTGCTGCGGCGGGCGGTAGAACTCGGCGTGGACCACATCGACACCGCCGAGTTCTACGGCGACGGCGTGTCCAACGAGCTGATCCACGCCGCGCTGCACCCCTACTCCGACGACCTGGTTCTGGTCAGCAAGGTCGGTGCGGTGCGCGACGACCAGGGCGCGTTCGTCCCCGCCCAGCGCCCGGAACAACTCCGCGCCGGTGTGGAGGCCAACCTGCGCAGCCTCGACGTGGAACAGGTGGACGTCGTCAACCTGCGGCTGATGGACGGCGACGGGGCCGGTGGGCCGCCCGTCGATCTCGACAGCCAGCTCGCCGAGATGTCCGCGCTGCGCGACGAGGGCAAGATCGGCGGCATCGGGCTGAGCAACGCCACGCTCGACCAGTTGCGTCACGCGCTGCCCGTCGGCATCGCCTGCGTGCAGAACGCCTACAGCGTCCTGGACCGCTCGGCCGAGCCGCTGCTGGACCTGTGCCGCGAGCACGACATCGCCTGGGTGCCGTTTTTCCCGCTCGGCTCCGCGTTCCCCGACGTGCCCAAGGTGACTCAACACCCCGCGGTGATGGCCGCGGCGAGCGCGTGCTCGGCCACGGCGGCGCAGGTGGGCCTGGCCTGGTTGCTGGCGCACGCGCCGCAGGTGCTGCTCATTCCCGGTACGTCCAACCCGGACCACCTCGACGAGAACGTCGCCACCGCCGGTGTCCGCCTGGACCAGGCCACCATCAGCACGCTGGACGCGCTGGCCGGGGCGCCCTCCTGAGCGCGGATGCCGTGTCCGCCCCGCGACGCGAGGTCAGGGCTTGCGGGCGAGCCCGCCGAGGATGAGCTGTTGCACGTCCTCGAGCGGGCGCACGCGGGGACCGTCCGGCCACCAGTCGGGCAGCAGCGTCAGACCCGGCGAGACGAAAACCAGGTCGTGGAACATCGCCTCGATCTCGCCGCGGGTGCGGAAGTACGTAGACGACCTTCGTCTCCGGGCTGATCCGCGCCGCCGCCTCATGGGTGTTCTCCGCGGACGGGAGCCCCGAGCCGAGGTCCAGGATCTGCTCTACGCGGCGGGGATCGACACCACCCGCGACGCCATCACCAGCACGGTCCGCTCACTGCTGGACACCGGCTCCTGGCGGGCCGCCGCGGCCGATCTCTCGATCGTGCCGAACGCGGTGGAGGAGACCCTGCGGCGGGACGCCCCGCACCGCGGTCTGCTGCGCACCGCGACCACGGACGTCGAACTCGACGGGGTCGCGCTGCCCACCGGTTCGCGGCTGTCGCTGCTCTACGCTCGGCCAACCGGGACGAGCGGCACTTCCCGGACCCGGACGCGTTCGACGTCGACCGTGCCGGCCTGCGCGGCGCCGACGGGCATCTCGGCTTCGGTCACGGCATGCACACCTGCGTGGGCGCGCACCTCGCGCGCACCGAGGCGCGGGTGGCCGTCGAGGTACTGACGCGGCGGCTGCCGGACCTGGCGCTCGCGCCGGGAGGCGACCCGGACTACGTCGGCTCGTTCTTCTTCCGCGGGCTTTCCCGCCTCGACGTCGAACCACACCGCCCGGACGCCCGCCGCACCTGACCGCTCGGCGTGCGACCATCGGCCACCGCCTTATTTCGACGTATCGCGGTTACCTCAGGTGCGGACGGGAGCTGTCGCGGCGCCGCCCTTCCGCGCGGCCCGGCGAGGGCATCGGGGGAATCATGCGTAGGGGTCGAAGGGGATGCCGTCCGGCTCGGCCTTGTCGAGTTCCTTGGTGAACTTGTCCTTGCCGTCCCGGTCCGTGTCCTTGATTCCCAGTTGCGCGGCGCCGAAGTCGGCGGAGAGCAGGGTTTCCCGTACCCCCTCGGGGAACTTGTTCCAGCTCACCACGGCCGGAAGCTGCCAGGTTCCGTCGTGGTTCTCCGGTGGCTCGTCATTCGCGGTGGCGTGCCGGAAGGCGTGCGTAGACCCACCGTCCTTGTGATAGACGATCTTCGGGTGGTCGCCCTCCCATGGCACCTCGTCGGCGGCCTTCGTCGTGTAGCTGCCGTGCGCCGAGGTCGACACGAACTTCGCCCGGCCGTCGCTGACCCAGACCACGACGTGCTCGATGTCGTGCCGGTGGCCGCTCGCCGACCCGTCGACCGACTGGTCCTTCTCGAAGTACGAGTCGTACAGGTACGCCGTCCAGCCGTTGTTCGACTTCGAACGGACGTAGGTGTTCGTATTGCGCAGATCCGCCTCGTCGCGGCAGTCGGCGACGATGTCACCCGTGGGCTCCAGTCCCTCGGCGACCTTGCCCGCGGAGTCGATCGCCGGGGTCGAGTAACAACTGTCGGTGTCCGAATCCAGTGCCGGCTGCCATCGTGCATCGTCACCCTCCACACTGGACGGGAGAGCCCCGGGCGGCTCGGCGTACGCCGGCGCGGAAGGGAACACGGCCAGCATGGCCACGGCGCCGACCCCCGCGCGCACGGAGAATGACGTCCCCCGGCTGCGTCGACGGCTCCGCGACGGCACTCTGACTTCGGAACACTCGGCTTCGGTACCGTCCGGCACGGTTCGCCCCTTCCCGTCCACCCGTTCATGAACGTCGGTGAGCTTAGAATCGCCGAACAGGCCGGTAAAGGACGAACGTGGAAATCGGCAGAACTACGTAGTTCGTTCCCGGAATCCGTGGGCGATGAGGGGAACTCACGTCACTGGCGCGGCGTACGGTTCTCGTGTTAAGGCGGCTACGGATCGCGATCCGGCCCGACAAGTGTCCACATTGGATAGTGTCGGCCGATGCCGAGGATCACATGCGTGTCAGCAGGTTCCGCAAGGGGAGCGGGACGCGGTCGAGCGGGAGGGCGTTCACCAATACAGGTCCGTAGTGGATCTTTCGGCCACCCCTGGTGCCCATGAACCGCCGGAGCCGGGCGTCGTCCGGTCTGCCGCGCTGGGCGGGCTGACGCTGAAACTTGCGGTACGAGAGCAGATCACCCTCATCGTGCAGGATCTGCTCGACCAGATCGGTACCCAGGGTGCGGATCAGTTCGTCCTCGAGATCGGCCACGCAGACGAAGAATCCCGCCGCCGCGAGATCCTCACCGCGGCCCGCGCGGCGCAGCGCGCGTACGAACACAGGGGCCTGGGCCTCGTCGACGAGGCCGGTGACCGTGGCCTCCGGAGTGTTCTCGGCGAGCCGGGAGAGATGGTGCCCGATGTTTGTCGCACCACCCATCGCCACCACCGATACCCCCTCCGCGTCGAGGTCACGCCCGTATCGGGCCGCGAGCGCTTCGACCGCCCCCTGGTCGCTCACTCCTTCGACCAGAACGATCGATCGCGCACCGGGGGCAGCCATGCGAGAAGTATGTCAAGCCCCCGCACTCGGGGGCCGCGATCGGTCGAGGAATCGCGACCCCCGGAGGACGTGCTCAGCCGGAGGTCACCCGGCGGCGACGGCGTCGAAGAGGCCCACGGCGGTGTCGTCGAGTATCGGCCCGTCCAGGTGGCCGACACCCGCGCTGGTGACCGACACCAGCGTCCCGGTACGGGAAGCCGGGTCGAAGTCGCGGAACCACGGACCGCCACTGGCTCCGCCGCGCATGTCGCACTCGGTGCGGAGGTTGCCCTCGGTGGGCGAGGCGGGCGCGGCACTCTCGCAGAACAACTGCTTCTGGCCGAGTTGCGGACGGGTCATCGGGTAACCGAACACGGTGACGTCCGCTCCGACCACACCGGACAGATCGACCTCCTGTGCGCCCACCGTGTCCCGCAGCGAGCGTTCCGCCACCGGATCGACCTTCACCACCCCGATGTCGTACCCGGCCTGATCGGTCGTGGTGAACGACTGCGGATAGGTGTTCACGCGAACCGGGAACACGCCGAACGGTGCGATCCCGTCGTGATACCCGGGGGCGAACGCCAGGTCCTGGTACGCGCCGTACTTCGTACCCGGCCGGGTGAGGCAGTGCGCGGCGGTGAGCACGGTGTCGCCCTCGGGCCCGCCGACCGAGGTCGCCGTGCAGTAGCTGTCCTCCCCGGTGGTGTCCTTGGTGAAGAACAACCTGCCCACGTTCTGGATGGGCTCGCCTTCCCATTCCTGCGTTAGTGGTCCGGTGTCGCCGGACACCTCGTCCTGGGCTGCGCCGTCCATTCGTTCGGGGGTCCAGTGTTCGAGTGCCTCGGCCCGCTGCTGCGGGGTGAACTCGTTGATCACCGGTGCGGGGCCGGGGTCCGCCGCCGCGACCGCCGGTCCGGCGACCACGGCGGACAGGGTGACGGCGACCACGGCGATTCGCGTGAGCTTCACGCGATCAACCTCCTTCAGGTGGAAGACTCTTACCGGTAAGGACGTCCAGAGTGGACAGGCGTTGCGCGCGGACGCGAATCCGCGCGTGCACACGAGTATTCGAGGGATGGTGGCGGATGACGCACGCACTGATCGCCGGTGGCGGGATCGCGGGGGCGGCGACCGCCCTTGCGCTGCGTAAAGCCGGGATCAGCTCGACGATCCACGAGGCGTTCCCGGCAGGTGCGGACGACGTGGGCGCGTTCCTGACGATCATGCACAACGGGATGAACGCTCTGTCCGCGATCGACGCGGGCACCCTTGTCGCCGAGGCCTCCTTTCCGGCGGACAGCGTCGAGATCCTCGACGCCGGCGGTCTGCGGACCGGCCTGCGCGAGTACGAGAACGATCCCGGCGCCCATCTCGGCCCCCGGACCCTGCGGAGAAGCGAGCTGTACCGGGTTCTCCAGGACGCGGCCGTCGACCGGGGATGCCGGGTCGAGCACGGTAAGCGGGTCACTCGGGCCGAACACCGGGGCGGCGCCGTACACGTCGGGTTCGACGACGGTTCCTGGGCGGAGGGCGACCTGCTCGTCGGCGCGGACGGTATCCATTCCACGGTGCGCACGATCATCGATGCCGAGGCGCCGTCGCCCCGCTACACCGGACTGAACATCGTGTACGGGTACGCGCGCCGCACCACCCCGGCGGACATCACCTGTCGTTACCGCATGGGAAGGGGCGCACGGGCGGCGTTCGGATACATCCACACCCCGGACGGCGAGACCTGGTGGTTCGGCAGACTGCCCGGTTCCGAGTTGAGCAGGGAGGAGATGGCGGCGCGTACCGCCGAGGAGTGGAAGCGTTACGCAACAGGCTTTTTCGCCGAGGACGGCACGTCGATGGCGGATCTCGTCCGGTCGACCGCTCCCGGCGACATCGTCGTCAGCAACGCCTACGACGTGCCGTCCACGCCCCGCTGGTGGCGGGATTCCATGGTGCTGGCGGGGGACGCCGCGCACGCGGCCTCGCCCGCCGCGGGCCAGGGGGCGTCGATGGCGCTGGAGGACAGCGTGACGCTGGCGAAGTGCCTGCGCGACCTGCCGACGATCGAGGTGGCCCTCACCGCGTACGAAGGGTTGCGGCGAGACAGGGTGGAACAGCTCGTCGCGGCGAGCGCCGCGCACGATTCGCCCCCGCCGGAACGGTCCGAAGTGGACTCCGGCGGTGCGCGCGAGACCTCTGCGGCCCCGGACACCGGACCGGCCCGGCGCCGCTGGCTCTACGGGCATCACATCGACTGGCACACCCGGATTCCGGAGACACCCGGAGCCGACGACTCTTCTCCGTCCACATAGGTCACTCCGATGGGGGAGTATCAGCGGGACGGGCCGGATGTGGCGCGGACGACGGCATCGGCGACCTGCCCCATCGTCGTGCGCGCCCGGACCGGATCCTCGGTGAGGAAATAGTGGTCGACGCCCGGTGACACGTCGTGCTCGACCGTTACGCCCGCCTCCCGCAGACGCCGCGCGTAACGGTCGCCGTCCGGGCGGAGGGTGTCGCGTTCCGCGGTGAGGACGACCGCCGGCGGCAGTCCGGTCAGGTCCGGCGCGAGCAGTGGCGAGGCGTACGGGTGCGCGCGTGCGGAGGGCTCGGGGAAGTACACGCGCCGCACCAGCCCGCGCAGCGCGGGCGAGATCATCCCCGCACCGGTCGGCAGCTCCGCGGCCATGTCCAGGGCCGGCACGCCGAGTACCTGTAACGCCGGGCGGAACGAACCGGCGTCCCGGGCCTGCAGGCAGACCGAGGCCGCGAGCCCACCTCCGGAGGAGAAGCCGCCGACGGTGATCCGGGCCCTGTCCAGGCCGAGGTCGCCGCCGCCGTTCGCGGCCCAGGCCGCGACATCGTGACACTGGTGCTGCGACACCGGGTACGTCACGTAGGGGCCGGTGCGGAAATCCACGTTCAGCACCACGACCCGCGCGGTCGCGGCCAGAAAGCGGCACCACCAGTCGTCCATTCCCGGGTAGCGCATCAACCAGGCGCCGCCATGGAAGTGGACGTGCGCGGCCGTCCCGGTGTCGGGCCCTGGCGGGCGGTAGACGTGCACCGGCACCCGGCCGTGCCGGGTCGTCACCCGCCGGACTTCCGGCCGCGGCAGTTCCGTACCCGCGAACCGCAGGTTCGCGCCGTAGCGCACCGTCCACCGGGCGGTCGCGTGCATCGTCATCGCCGAAAGGCGGTCACCAAGTCGCACGCAGGTTCTTCGGTGCGGTCGGCGTTCCGGATGGGCCACCCGTCGATCTGCCCGTCACCCGCGGGGATGGGTCAGTCCGGATCAGTCCGGGTCCCTCCGGTAGCCGACGGCATAGCGCACGTGCGTCGAGCCGTTCCAGATGTCGCCACCGAGCTGCGTCAGGTCGTACGGGCCCTCCGGTGCGACCAGCGGTGTGCCGCCGCCCAGCAGAACGGGCGCCACGAACAGGTCCAGTTCGTCGACCAGACGCGCTCGCAGCAGGGATCGCATGAGCGCGAGCGACCCCCAGAGCAGGATGTCCTTGCCGGGGCCCGCCCGCAGTGCCCGGACGTGGCCGACGGCATCGGCGACCACCTCGGCCGGTGCGAACCGGCCCCAGGGGGCGGTGTCCAGGGTCGTCGAGCAGACCACTTTGGGGGTGGTGTTGACGAGTTCGGCCATGGGTTCGGCGGCGGTGGGCCAGAAGCGGACGAACGATTCGTAGGTGCGACGTCCGAGCAGCACGAGGTCCACCTCGGCGAGCAGGTCCCGGTTGTGCTTCTCGCCGGGGGAGAAGTCCGGTACGGCGGCGAAGATCCGCTCCTCGCCATCGGGTCCGGCCGCGTAACCGTCCAGGGAGATCCACTGCTGCGCGACGAGCCTGCGGGAAGTCGAGCCGGGCGTCATGTTCCTGCCTTTCACACCACGAACCGTTCCGCGGCACCGTGGCGCCGGCGGGGCTGCCATCGGCACCCGGCGAGCCCCACGTGATCGCCGGAAAGCACCGTCGTCGGCAATCCTCCCGCGACCCGGCGCCGAATGCCGGACATGCCGGGCGTCGACTGCGGGGTTCGAGATGGAGCAGCGGAATGTCGATGTGCGGCCAGGACTCCTGGCGGACACGGGACGGTTGCGGGTGACCCAGACCGGGGTGCACCGCGCCGGTGACCTCGCGGTGTGCTCGGTGGTCGTGTACCGCTACGGCGAGGAGAGCGCGTTGCCGCCGGAGACCGTGCAGGCGACGATGCTGCCGAGGGTCGTCCGGCTGCGGTGGCCGGGGGCGGGCGCGTCGACGCGCCGGTCGGTGGACCTGCGGCGTCGCTCGCTGGGCGGGGACCGCGACCTGGTGATCGCCACCTACGCCGGTCCGTGGGCGGAGCAACTCGGGTCCGCGGTGCTGGAGGTCGTCGACTTCTGGCTGAATCCGTCCGTCTGAGAGCGCCCGGTCACCAGCGCTGGGCGCGGACGGTGACAGTGGTCAGCGCGCTGCCGAGCAGCCTGTGCACCTGGGAGGCGGTCCACCCGGTCCGGCGGGCGATGTCGGCGGCGGGCCTGCCTTCGATCGCCGCGGACCACAGGGCGTACCGCTGCCGGGGCGGAAGCAGCGAGACCTCGTCGAGGAGCACGGCGGTGTGCACGGCGCGTTGCAGAGTGCTCGTGTCGGTCCGCGGGGCCAGTTCCGCACGGACCTCGGCGATGACGCGGGCGCGCACCCGGCGCGCTCCGTGGTCGGTCCGCGCGGGCGCGATCAGCGCCTGCCAGCGCGGGGATTCCGCCAGCCTGCGGCGCAGTCTGCCGCTGCGGGCGCGGGAGAGACCGGCTTCGCGCGCGATCCGGTGGATCACCGAATCCATCCGGTCGGCAACCGATATGTCCGTTTCTTCGGCCACGGGCGCAGCCTGCCCATTCGCCGGGGGCGCGTCAAGTCACCGGCTGTGCCCGCCCCCGCCGGGCCGGACCCCGACGGCGGGCCGGGGTCCGGTTTCCCCGCGGTACGCGGGCTCAGGCGCGGACCGCCGTGGTGCGCAGGGACACCAGCTCCCGGACGGAGGCGTGCTCGCCCGCAACGCCCTCGGGGACCATCGATTCGATCGCAGCGCCCCCGATCGCGGCGAGGGCGACGTCACCGATGCCGGTCACGGCCAGCGCCGGGGTGTACGCGGCACTCTGCTCGTAGAAATCCTGCAGCCTGCCGAAGGGCACATCGACGGATTCGGCTCGACGGGTGATCGCGTTCGTCGTGGACATGAGCGTCTCCTTTGTCGTGAATACGTACGGATTTCACCGTAGGAACACAGGGGCACCGGTCGCCTCAGCCGAAATGCTGATTGCCGGAGGTGGTCACCGCGGCCCGACGCCTGCCCGGCGGTCGAGCAGGGTGGACAGGATCACCGTGGACGTCGTCCGTTCGACCATGTCGAGCCCGCGCAAGCGTTCCAGCACCGTTTCCAGCTTGCCGATGTCGCGGGCGCGCAGGTGCACGACGACGTTCGCCGCACCGGTCACCGTGTACGCGGCGGCGATCTCGGCGAACGGCTCCAGGTGCTCCCGGATTCGCTCGGGCGCGACGTTGTTCCGGCAGAAGATGTCGACGAGCGCCTCGGTCGCCCAGCCGAGCGCCTCCGGGTCGACGACGGCGGTGAACCCGCGCAGCACCCCGGTGCGCAGGAGCCGGTCGACCCGGCGTTTGACCGCCGGGGTGGACAGGTTGACCGACTTGCCGATGTCGGCGTAACTGGCGCGTGCGTTGGCGACCAGGCAGGACACGATGCCCTTGTCGATCGAATCCATCCGTCACTCCTGGCGTCGCGGTGCGGCCGGTTCCGCGGTGCTACGCGGTTGGTCCCGGTGCGAGCAGTATCAGGGCCGTCCGGGGACCGCGCACCGTCGGGCTTTGGCCCATGACCACGGGCGGGACGATCGGATCCGCTTTTTCCGGTCGTAGGTGATTACCGGTTCCCGCCCGTGGGTACGCCATACCAACGGGCCGATCGAGTTCCCGGGAACCCGGTGGTCAAGGCCTCGGTCGGTTCAGTCCACGAGCCCCGGGGCCGCCCCAAAACGACACATTGTGGCAACGCGGGACTTGACCTCGACAATACTTGAGGTGCGATCCTGGGGGTATGTCAGAAATCGCGGGTTGGTCGACGATGCGGTCCTACTCCACGGATCGTTCCGTCGCACGGCAACGGCTTACCAGGGGAACCCTGCGGCGGATCATGGGATACGCCGCGCGCTACAAGCGGCTCGTGGTCGCCTTCCTCGCTCTCGTGGCGCTCGGTGCCGCGCTGAGCGTGGCGAATCCACTGCTGCTGCGCGCCATCATCGACGACGGGATCATCCCGGCGGATCTGGCCGTGGTCGGCTGGCTCGCCGCCGCGGCCGCCGGTGTCGCGCTGCTCAGCTCCGGACTGACGCTGGTGGAGCGGATGCTGTCCGCCCGCCTCGGCGAGGGACTCATCTACGACCTGCGCGGCGAGGTGTTCGACCACGTCCAGCGGATGCCGGTGGCGTTCTTCGTGCGCACGCAGACGGGTGCGCTGGTCTCCCGGTTGAACTCCGACGTGATCGGAGCGCAGCGCGCCCTCACCGGGACCCTCTCCGCCGTACTGTCCAACGCGCTCAGCCTGGTCATCGTGCTCACCACCATGTTGTTGTTGTCCTGGCAGGTGACCGTCGTCGCCCTGGTGTTGCTGCCGGTCTTCGTGCTGCCCGCGCGCTGGTTCGGCCGCAAGCTCGCGCAGGTCACCAGGGAACAGATGCAGCGCGACGCCGAGATGAGCTCGATGATGACCGAGCGGTTCAACGTCTCCGGCGCCATCCTCGCCAAGCTCTACGGGCGTCCGCGGGAGGAAACGGCCGCGTTCTCCGCGAAGGCCGGTGCGGTACGCGACCTCGGCGTCAGCTCGGCGATGTACTCGACCATCTTCTTCACCTCGCTGACCCTGCTCGCCTCGCTGGCCACCGCCATCACCTACGGCTTCGGTGGCTTCCTCGTGGTGGACGGCCGGTTCCAGCTCGGCACCCTGGTCGCCATCACCGCGCTGCTTGCCCGCCTGTACGGGCCGCTGACCGCGCTGTCCAACGTGCACGTCGACGTGATGACCGCGCTCGTCAGCTTCGACCGCGTCTTCGAGGTGCTCGACCTCGAACCGATGATCACCGAACGCGAGGATGCCGTCGAACTGCCCGCGGACGCCGCCTCGGTGGAGTTCGACGGCGTGTCCTTCGGCTACCCCGGCTCGGACAAGGTCTCGCTCGCCTCGCTGGAATCCGTCGCGCACCAGGAGAGCACCCGGCACCAGCAGGTCATCCACGACGTCAGCTTCCGGGCGGGACCGGGCGAGATGATCGCGCTGGTCGGTGCGTCCGGGGCAGGCAAGACCACGCTGATCCAGCTCGCCTCCCGGCTCTACGACACCGACAGCGGGACGGTGCGGATCGGTGGACGGGACGTGCGCGAGGTGACCCTGTCCTCGCTGTACTCCCGGGTCGGCGTGGTCACCCAGGACGCCCACCTCTTCCACGACACGATCCGTGCGAACCTGCGCTACGCCCGGCCGTCCGCGAGCGAGGAGGAACTGCTCGGCGTGCTGCGTTCGGCGCACCTGTCCCGGCTGCTCGACGACCTGCCGGACGGCCTGGACACCGTCGTCGGAGACCGTGGTTACCGGCTCTCCGGTGGCGAGAAGCAGCGGCTCGCCATCGCCCGTCTGCTGCTCAAGGCACCGGGGATCGTGGTGCTCGACGAGGCGACCGCGCACCTGGACTCCGAGTCCGAGGCGGCCGTGCAACGGGCACTCGCGTCCGCACTGGCCGGGCGGACCTCGCTGGTGATCGCGCATCGTCTCGCCACCGTCCGCAGCGCCGACCAGATCCTGGTGGTGCACGAGGGGCGCATCGCCGAGCGGGGCACCCACACCGAACTGCTCGCGGCCGGTGGCCACTACGCCGAGCTGTACCGGACCCAGTTCGCCGACCAGGACCTGGCGAGCACGTCCCCGGCGAGCCGGTGACCGCACCGGCGACGCCTGACACGGCCTGCCGTTGCGCCTGACAGTCAGGTGGGGCGGCGGAGGCGGGCGATGAGCAGGTACGCCAGTGCCGCCAGGACGAGGTAGGCGGGGACGAGGAGCACGACGTCCGGGGTGGCGGGTTCGGTGGACCAGCCCGCCTCCCGTTGCCCGCCGAAGAAGGTGACCCGGTTGACGGTGAGGAACGCCAGGTGCGTGCCGACACAGGTCCACAACGACCGGGACGGGGTCGCCGTCCGGGCGGCGACCAGCGTCAGCCCGAACACCAGTAGCAGCACCAGGTACGACACCGGGTCCTCGCCCGCCGGGACGATCCCGACAACCGAGGGTTCACCGCCGAGCACGCTGGTGACCCCGGCGTGCACCACCGTGCTCGCCCCCGGGACGACCAGGAACAGCGCCGTGGTCACTGTGGTCGCGAGGAGCGCACGGTGCCGTTCGCGCATCGAGGTCCAGGCGTAGCCGCGCAGTGACACCTCCTCGGGCAGTGCCTCCAGAAGCAGTGCGGTGAGGCCGTTGACCAGTACGAAGGCGAGCAGCGTCGCCGGGGCGACCGGGCCCCACCGAAGCCAGCCGGCGGCCGTCCCGGCGCCGAGCACGGCGACGGCGCTGCCGAGCGTGACCGCGACCCCGAGCGCGAACCCGCTCATCGCGGATCGAGGGGCGGTGAGCCCGATTCCGGTCACCGTCAGCCGGTCCCGCCGGGTCCGCAGTAGAAGCACGGCCGGGACGACCAGCGCGCAGCAGAGCACGGCGGGCAGCAGGCGTCCGAGGGCTCCGTCGAGACCGGTCGCCGCAGCCAGTGCCGCGCCGAGCCCGGTGCCCGCGCCCAGCCCGGTGGCCATCACGGCGGCCGCCAGCAGCGCGCGGCCGATCGCGGTGCCGGTGCGGGCACGCGGTGCGGTGAGGTCGGTTGTCGCCGTCATGTCCGCTCCTTGCCGAACAGCAGGGTCAGGTGTGCGTCGAGGCCACGTTCGGCCAGTGCGGACCGTTGCCGGTCGGTGCCCGGTGCCAGCACGGCCTGGGTGACCAGGCCGTCGACGACGGCGAGCAGCACCACGGCGTGCAGCTCGGGATCCCGGTCCTGGGGCAGTTCCCCCGTCTGCCGCGCGTCCCGCAGCAACCCGGCGAAACCGGCGCGCAGATCACGCTCGACCTCGTCGTTGATCGCCCGCAGCGCGGGGGAGGTCGCCGCGGCGGCGGTGAACGCCAGCCACACCCGGGCATCGCGCGCGCGTCCGGCGTCCGAGGGCAGCCACAGCCGCAGCAGTCGGCTCAGCACCTCCCGGGCGGTGCCCGAGGTGTCGACCCCGCCGCCGCGCCGTTCCACTCCCTGGCAGACGTGCTCGAAGGCGGCCGCGACGAGCCTGTCCTTGCTGGGGAAGTAGTACTGGACCTGCGCGGTCGACACCCCGGCGGCCGCGGCGACCGAGCGCATGCTGACGGCGCCGATCCCGTGCTCGGCGACCACCTCGACGACGGCGTCGAGCAGGTGTGCGCCCCGCCTGATCGGTGGGCTCACCGGCCGCGGGCCTTACCCGGCCACGCCATCCAGATCAGGGTGCCGGCGATCTCCAGCACGCCCAGAACCAGCAGCACCAGCCCGATCTTCGGCAGGCTCACCATCGGTGTCGGTACCTCCCCGGTGGTCAGCCGCAGCGCCGAACCGATCGCCACCATCGACGCTCCCGCGAACAGCGCCCGCTTGTCGGCATCCACTTCGCCACCCCTTCCGGTCGTTCAAGAATGTCTGTACGAACGTATACTATACGTTCGTACAGACACTGGTCCACGGCGACCGTGCCAAGGCGAAGGTATCGGCTCTGAACGAGAAAACGGGTCGTGGCCGGGGCTCCGGAGGGAGCCCTCGACCACGACCCGGGGTCGTTCGGTGCTTACTTGGTCTTGACGATCTCGCCGTCGCGGACCTTGCCGCGGAAGGCTTTGAGTTCTCGTTTGACGACCGGCATCAGCAGGTAGAGGCCGATGATGTTGACCAGAGCGAGAAGGAACAACACCGCGTCGGCGAAGTCCAGCACGCTGCCCAGGGTCAGTACGGAACCGATCACGACAAAGGTGCAGAACACCACGTAGTAGGCCCGCTCGCTGATCACGCTGCGCCCGAACAGGTAGGTCCAGGCCTTCTGCCCGTAGTAGCCCCAGGTGATGATCGTCGAGATCGCGAAGAGCGCGACCGCGATCGTGAGAACGTAGGGGAACCAGGGCAGCGCCGTGGCGAACGCCTCGGAGGTGACGGTGACGCCGTCGGGGTCCTCGCCCCCCGCCGCGACGGTGGCCTGCGCGTCCACCCAGAACTGCGGGCGGGCGATGATGATCGTCAGGGCGGTCATCGTGCAGATGATCACCGTGTCCACGAAGGGCTCGAGCAGTGCGACGTATCCCTCGGTGACCGGATTCCGGGTCTTCACGGCCGAATGTGCGATCGGGGCGGAACCGATGCCCGCTTCGTTGGAGAACGCGGCGCGCTGGAAGCCGACGATGAGCGCGCCGATCGCGCCGCCCGCCACGCCTTCACCGGTGAACGCGCCGGCGAAGATCTCCCCGAACGCCGTCGGCACCGAGTCGATGTTCACGCCGATGACCACCAGGCACGCGGCGACGTAGATGATCCCCATCGCCGGGACGAGCTTGCTGGTCACCGAGCCGATGGACTTGATCCCGCCGATGACCACGGCACCGACCAGTGCGGCCAGGAGCAGGCCGAAGATCAATGCGGCACCGTCACTTCCGAGCAAGCCGTCCGCCCCGCCGGTCACGTCCTTGAGCTGGGCGAAGGTCTGGTTCGCCTGGAACATGTTGCCACCGGCGATGCCGAAGAACAGGATCATCACGGCGGCGAGACCGGCGAGCAGCTTGCCGAGTCCCACGCCGAAACCGTTGCCGAATCGCTCGGCGACTCCCTTGCGCAGGTAGTGCATCGGCCCACCCGACACGGTGCCGTCCGGATGCTCCTCCCGGTACTTGACTCCGAGAGTGCACTCGACGAACTTGGTGCACATGCCGAGCAGTCCGGCCAGGATCATCCAGAACGTCGCACCGGGACCACCGATGGTCATCGCCACGCCCACGCCGGCGATGTTGCCGAGGCCGACGGTGCCCGACAACGCCGAGGCCAAGGCCTGGAAGTGGGTGATCTCGCCGGGCTCGTCGCTCTTGGTGTACTTGCCGCGGACGATGTCCAGCGCCATCTTGAAACCGCGAAGCTGGATGAATCCAAAGTAGACGGTGAAGATCGCGGCCGCGACGATCAGCCACGAGACGATCCATGGAAACGTGACACCGAAGACTGTGATCTCGGCGAACACGAAGCCTGACATGAACTCCGACACCGGGTTGAACACGGTGTTGATTGCGTTTTCGATGCCGGACAGGGCACCGCCTTCCGCGGCTACGATATGTACTGCGGACTCGTCGGGAGGCGACGTGCTTGAAGCGAACATGGTTCGCCATCCGAGTCAAATAACCGCCGCGGTACAAGGGTAACGGTCCGGTCGTTATTCGAACGTTGCCGCGATCGCGCGGTGAAGCGCTCATTTGTCGCCGCATGTCGCAGCGGTCAGCGCAGCACGTAGCCGACGCCACGTACGGTGTGCAGCACCGGGGGAGCGCCGAGCTTGCGCCGCAACTGGGCGATGAGTACGTCCAGCACGTTCGACGCGGGTGCCACGAACTCGTCCCAGGCGGAGGCGATCAACTCGGCGCGGGGCACCGGTTCGCCGCCCGCGGCCAGCAGCACCCGCATCACCGCGAACTCCTTCGCAGTCAGGTTCAGCGCGATGTCCCCGCGCCGCACCTCCTGCCGGTCCGAATCCAGCGCGAGCTCCCGCCAGCGCAGCGACGGCGAGGCCGCGGGCTCCGGTGTGCTCCGCCTGCACAGGCTGCGCACCCGGCTGACCAGTTCCAGCACCTCGAACGGCTTGACCAGGTAGTCGTCGCCGTAGGCGAGCCCGGCGATCCGGTCGGCCACCGAGTCCCGTGCGGTCAGGAACAGCACCGGCACCCACCAGCCCGCCCGCCGCCGCTGCTCGACGTAGCGCAGCGAGTCGCCGGAGGGCAGCATGCGGTCGAACACCGCGCAGTCGTAGGCGTTCACGCTCAGTGCCTCGTCGGCCGCCGGGATGTCCGCCGCGACGTCCACCGCGAACCCGGCGCCGCGGACGGCGGCCTCGACCGCCACCCGCAGATCGTCGTCGTCCTCGGTGATCAGTACGCGCACAGGGACAGACGGTAGCCGCCCGCCCCGGGCGGGATCGGATCAGCCGCCGATCACCGCACGTGCGTCCTCGACCCGCAGCGCCCGTAGCTCGGCCGGTTCCGGAACGCGGCCCAGTCTGCGCAGCCGTTGCGACTGGGCCTTGCGCATCCCCTCGAACAGCCGCCGTGCGTCCCGGGCGTTGCCGAAGTCGGCGTCCTCCCGATGCCGCGCGAAATGCTCGGCCAGCACCGGGAGCGAGGCCGTGTCCAGTTCGTAGTCCCCGGCACCGATCATCCGGACCATGATCGACACGAGCTCGTCCGGCGTGTAGTTCTCGAACTCGATGGTCTTGGAGAACCGGGACGCCAGCCCCGGGTTGGCCGCCAGGAAGTCGATCATCTCGGCCGTGTAGCCGGCGACGATCACCGCCACCTCGTCACGGTGGTCCTCCATCAGCTTCACCAGGGTGTCGATGGCCTCCTGGCCGAAGTCGCCACCGGCACCGGCCAGCCGGGACAGGGCGTACGCCTCGTCGATGAACAGGACGCCGCCCATCGCCTCCTCGAACACACCCGCCGTTTTCTCCGCGGTGTGCCCGATGTACTGGCCGACCAGGTCGCGCCGGGAGACTTCCCGGAACTCCCCGCGCGGCAGCACGCCCAGTTCCCTGAGCAGCCTGCCGTAGGCGCGGGCGATGGTGGTCTTCCCGGTGCCCGGGGCACCGGCGAAGACCAGGTGATGGCTGACGGCGCCGGTGGAAAGGCCCGCCCGCCGTCGCCAGGTGTTCACCTGGATCTCGTCGACGAGCGCGCGCACCGAGTCCTTCACCCCGGGCAACCCGACCATCCCGTCCAGCTCGGCGAGCAGGGCGTCGAGCGTGCCGCCCTCGCCACCACCACCGGCGAGCCCGGTGTCGGCGAGCACGCGGGTGGTGGCCTCCGGGTCGAGCAGGATCGCCGGCTCCGCGGTGTTCCCCACCTCGCACGCCTGCACCGAGCCCCCGCAGCCCGCGCCGAACTCGATGCCGACGCCGAGGGCGTCGCGCACCGTGCTGTGCCGCAGTGCCGGTGCGCTCCGGTGGGCCACCGCGATCCCGGCCTGGCCGGTGCGGGTGATCCGGCAGCCCTCCACGGCGGGCCGGGCATGCTGGTAGACGTACAGTCCACGGTTTCCGCAACCGGACACCGTGCAGGACCGGAGGGTCGGGTCGGCGCCCAGCCCGATGATCATCCCGTCGCCGGAGACGTTGTCCACGACGACGTTCTCCAGCAGGCCGGAAGTCGATTCGAGCACGATGCCGTGCTCGGCACCGCTGATCGTGGTGTCCCGCACGGTGACCGGGCCGGTGCCGCGCGCGCAGATCCCGGCCCCGATCCGGGCGTGCACCGTGCAGCCCGAAACGGTCAGTTCGGTGCCCTCGCTCTGGATCGCGCCCGCGTCGCCCGCCCGCACCGTCAGCCCGCGCAGCTCCACCGCGCCGCCCCGGGACAGCAGCACCGGACTGTCTCCGCCGGTGCCGTCCAGCACGACCTCGGCCCCGTCGGCCGCGCACAGCGTGAGCCTGCGGCCGACCAGTTCGAAGGTCTCCGCGTAGGTGCCCGCCGCGATCGTGACGCAGGTGCCCTCGGCGGCGTCCACCAGCGCCTCGCCGATCGTCGGATAGGCACCGTGCCTCCCCGGGTCGACCAGTACGGTGCGCAGCGCGGCGGGCGCGCTCGCCATCAGTTCACCCTCTCCATGAGCCAGCCGCGGTCCGCGGCCTTCGCCCCGGCCTGGAACCGGCTGCGCGCGCCGAGCCGGTTCATGATCCCGGAGACCATCCGGCGGACCGTGCGCACCGAGATGCCGAGCTGGGCGCCGACCGACTCGTCGGTGCAGCCCGCCGAGAGCAGGCTGAGAAGTTCCTTCTCCCGTTCGGTGAGTTCGGTACCGTCCGGCGTCCGGCAGGCGGACAGCGCCACCGCCGCCGGCCACACCTGGTCGAACAGCTCCACGATGGTGCGGACCACGCTGGGTAGCCGGAACATCGCCACACCTGCCGGGCGGCCGTCCTCGGGCTCGCTGGGCAGGACCGCGACCTTGCCGTCGATCACCAGAGCGTTCACCGGTACCTCCGGCATCGTGCGCACCTCGGCACCGGCCACGGTCAGCCGGTTCAGCCGCTTCGCGACCGCCGGGTTGGTGCGCGCCCGGTCCGGGAACAGCACCCGGTAGCGCACCCCCCGGTGCAGGTTGTGCCGGTCGACCTGGCGGAACATGGCGGTCGGATCGCCCAGCACGTCGGACATCGTGCTGATCACCAGCACCTCGTGGGTGGCGGTGGCCAGCTTGCTGTCGACCCGGACGTGCGTCGAGAGCGACAACGGGGCGGGAGCGGGGGCCGGGGACCGGCCGCCCAGCACGGCGAGCTGGGGGCCGCGCGGCAGGCGGGTGGGAGCGGGGACGGTCATGTGAGGTTCCCTCCGATCGGCAGTGAGGCGGCGACGGCGGGCGCGTGCAGCCCGTCCAGCCGCTCGAGGTGAAGGCCGAGCGCCGGCGCGAGCCTGTCCAGCGCTTCCACGGCGGCGTCGACGGCGGCCTCGGTGGTGGAGGCCAGCCGCAGCACCGCCCCGGTGTCCGGACCCGCGTCGGCGGCGATGGTGCAGGCGACGCCGGGAACGGCGGCCAGCAGGTGTTCCAGTACGGGGGCTCGGTCGGCGCCGGTGCGCGCGCCGATCCCGGCGACCCGGATCCCGACCTGGGTGATCCGGCCGGTCCGCCAGCACCGCCACTCCTCGCGGACGCTGCTCCGGCCGGGGCCGGTGTGCGTCAGCGCCGTGAGCGTGGTGCGGAGTTCGTCCTCGGACAACGCCGTCACCTCGAGGCCCGCCCGCCGCAACCGCCGCCGCATCCGGCGCACCGTGTTCGACAGGGTCACCCGCAGCGTCTCGTCCTCGGCGAGGTCGACCTCGCGGATGACCCGCACGGCCAGCCAGGCGCGGCCCGCGGAGGGCGCCCCGCCGGATTCCCGAGGTCCGCGGTGCAGCACCAGCCGCAGTGCGGGCTCGGGACCGTCCGGCTCACGGTCGGGAAGCAGCGTCCCGGCCAGCGCCGCGCGGGCGAGCAGGCCGGGCACCGCCTCGGTGGCGCGCAGCACGGCCACCACCTCCTCCGGGCGGCTGAGCAGACCGCAGGGGGTGCCCGCGAGGTCCGCCGTGCGCACCGTCGCCGCCGGGGCGAGCAGGTCCAGCAGGGTGGCCGGGGCGTCCTCGACGGTGTCCAGGTCCACCGTGCGGCGGCGGACCAGCAGGCCGGCCCTGCGTAACAGCACGGTGGACAGCCAGGTGCCGCGTACCCGGATCGCGGTCACCGCGAGCAGGGTCACCGCACCCACGGCCAGGCCGATGGTGACCGGCAGGGAACGTCCGATGGCCAGGAAACCCAGCACCACGGCCAGTTCCCAGCAGACGATGCGGAGCAACGGCAACGCCGCGGGTTTCCCGGTCTCCGGATCGGCATCCGGCGCGAGGCCGCTCTCCGCCGCGTCCGGAGCGGGAGCCGCCGGTGCGACGGGCCGGGGCAGGACAGGCGGCATCGAGGGGGCCGAGGGCACCGCCGGGGCCGCGGCGGCACCGGCGGACGCCCGGGCCGAGGCCATCGGCCGGCCGGCCGCCATGCCGCGGGGCGCGTTGGCCGCGACCGGCACGGGTGCCACTGCCCGCTGTGCTCCCTGCGGGGCCGCCGCCGGGAGGTGACCCGGCCTGAACCCCGCCGCCGGTGGTGCCGGCGCCGCGGCTCGTGGCGGCGCCATCGTCCGCCGCGCCACCGACACCGTCGCCAGCGGCCGGGGGGCCGGGGGTGCGCCCCCTGGCCCGGTCTGGTCTGCGCGCGTACCGGCGGTCCGCGCCTCCTGCTCCCCAGTCATGGCTTCCCCTCAGCCGATCCGGCGGCCGTGTCCGACCGGTTCCTGCCATCTGCCCGGCAACGGCTGACGAGCCGATGACGAGCGGCTAATGTGCGACCACGGGTGGCCGACGGGCACCGGCAGGCCCGTGTCGCCACGGGACCCGGGCTCGCCGCCGACCTCGATCGAGCGTGTGGATTCGAAGAGCACCGTGCTCGCACCTCCCGGTCGTGACCGCCTGTGTTCGGCTCCTACTCTCTTCGCGTGTACATGAGGTTCCGATGACAACACCGACGGCTGACCCGGCGGCACCGTCGCCGCACGCCCGGGCCCGGCCTCAGCCGGACCGGACGGGAAGGCCCCCGACATGCGGGTGATGGTGGTCGAGGACGACGAGGACCTGCGGTTCGCCGTCGTCACCGAGCTCGCGGCGAACGGGCTGCGGGTGGACCAGGCCGGTGACCTGGCGACCGCCGACGCCGCGTTCGACCGCGCGGACTACGCCTGCGCGGTCCTGGACCGGATGCTGCCGGACGGGGACGCGGCGGACTTCGTGCACCGCCGCCGCCAGCACGGCTGGGCGACCCCGGTGCTGTTCCTCACCGCACGGGACACCCTCGCCGACCGGGTCACCGGGTTCGAACTCGGCGGCGACGACTACCTGGTCAAGCCGTTCGCGGTGGCGGAGATGACCGCGCGGGTGCTGGTGCTGTGCCGCCGTGCCGGACACGGCAGGCCGTCGGTGCTGCGGCACGCCGATCTGGAGATGGACTGTGCGGCACGCGAGGTGCGCCGGGCCGGAACACTGCTCACCTTGAGCGACAAGGAGTTCGCCGTCCTGGAGTTCCTGCTGACCCGCCCCGAGTCGGCGGCCGAGCGCAGCGAGCTGATCGAGCACTGCTGGGACTCCAGTACCGACCCGATGTCCAACGTCGTCGACGTGGTGGTGCGCAGGCTGCGCCGCAAGCTGGGCGCGCCCGAGCTGATCCACACCGTGCGCGGTCGCGGATACCGGCTGGCGGCTTCGTGAACACCTCCGCGGTCGCCCGGCTGCAACGACTGCGCTGGCTGCTCACCCTGCTGTTCACCGTCATGAACGCGATCGGCCTGGTCGCCTTCGCCTGGCTGGTGCTGCGGGAGGACACCTCGCAGAGTGAGCAGCGGATGGACGGCGAGCTGCGCCGGGTGACCTCGACCGTCACCCGGCTCATCCAGTTCGACGGCACCCTGCGCACCGGCCTCGTCGACGGCGACCCGCTGAACCGGCAGTGCCCCCAGTTCGCCGTGCTTCCCGGCAGCGGCAAGGAGTTCGAGGGCTACCTGAGCGCGAAGGCCTGCGTGACCGTCGACCCCGCGGTGCTGGGCGGGCTGGTGGGTCAGTCGGCGCGGTCCGGTTCGCTGATCAACGGTTACATCCGCGGCCAGAACGGGGAGTGGCTGCGGGCCGGGGTGGAACCGTTCCTCGCCGACTCCGGCCAGTACATCGGCGCGGTCGTGGCGATCACCGACGCGGGACCGGAGCAGTCCCGGCACGACCGTCTGGTGTGGATGGTCGTCGGCGGCTGCCTCCTGCTGGTGCTGGTGGTGGCGGTCTCCGGGTACCTGCTGGCTGGCCGGGCGCTGCGGCCCGCGGCGGCGGCGCTGGAGCAGCAGGAGGTACTGCTGGCCGAGACCGCGCACGATCTGCGGACGCCGGTCGCCGCGCTGCGCGCGCTGGCCGAGACGGCCCTGCGCAATCCGGCGGAACGCACCGAACTGCTGCCGCGCACGGTGCGGCTGGCCGCGCGGATGGGCAGCATCATCGACGGGCTGCTGGTGCGCGCCCGGCTGGCCGCCGGGGTCGAACAGCTCGACCGGCAGCCGATCCAGCTCGACCAGCTCGTCGGCGCCGTGGTGCAGGAGACGCCGAAGGCCGAGGCCCGGGTCACCCTGACGACCGCGCCGACGACCGTGCTCGCCGATCCGAACCTGGTGCAGCGGGCCATCGGGAACCTGCTCGACAATGCGATCCGCTACGGCCGGATACCGGGTTCCGAGGCGATCGTGCACATCACCGTCGCGGGCGGGCGGGTCACGGTGGCCGACCACGGGCCGGGGATCGACGCGGCGAAGGCGGAGGAGAACTTCGACCGGTTCAGCAGCAGCGGTGGCTCCAGCGGCCTCGGCCTCTCCATCGTCCGGTGGGTCGCACAGGCCCATGGCGGCACCCTGACCGTCTACAACGCCAGGGAGGGCGGCGCCATTTTCGAGCTGTCGCTGCCCGTGGTGGACGCCTAGGTCTGTCGCGACCGCCCCGTCCCGGGCCCGGGGTGGCAGCTTCCTGCCGCGGCGAGGTTGACGTGGCGGGAAGGCGCTCAACTATGCTGACGCGATGCTCGGGTTCACTGGGCGCAGGCGACCCGGCACAGAACGCGGACGACCTGCCACCAACCGTCTCGGCGGCAAACTTCCACTGATCTTCCTGGTGGCTGCCTGCGCGGCAGGCGTCGTCGCGGCCGTCACCGGCGCGGCCAAACCGGTGCAGGACCTCGAGTTCGCGCAGGCCGGCCACTGGGTGGCCAATCCCGAACTGGGCGTCGTATTCCATGTGGACGGTGCGGCGAAAACCGTGGACGCGCAGGGAAACGTGCCCGGGCTCGAGGCGGACAGCCAGGTCGTCCAGGGCGCGATGAACGGGTACGTGGTCGGCAGCTCGCGCATCATCGAGTTCGGCAAGTCCACGCTGTCCGTGCAGCGCACGCTGACCCCGCCGGTGCCCGAACGGCCGGAGACGATCGAGGCGGCCGGTGGCCCGTACCTCGTCTACCGGCAGGCCGGGCGGGTGGTCCGGCTGGGCGACCGGCACGCGACCATTCCCACCGGCGGTCCGGTCGGCAGTCCTGTCGTCGCCCCGGACGGCACGCTGTGGCTGCACCGGCAGAGCACCGGCGTGGTCTGCATGCTGCCGAAGGACTCCGCGGAACTGTCCTGCCCCGGAGCGCTGCCGGCCGGTCACGACGGCGGGCTGACCGTCGCCGCGGGTGCTCCCATGTTCGTCGACACCACCGCGGACCAGTTGATCCCGGTCTCCGCGGAAGGGCCGGGCACCGCGGTGCCCGCCAACGTGGATCTGCGTCCGGAGTCGAAGATCGGCGCCAGCGACGCCGCGGGCAGGGTGCCGGTGCTCGACTCCGGTGCCGGCCGGATGCACCTGGTGGACACCGCCGAGACCCGTGGCGGCGAGACCGCCGCCACGCCGGTCACCGTCGAACTGCCCGCGGGTGACTACAGCGATCCGGCCAGCAGCGGCGACTCCGTGGTCCTGCTGGACCGCGAGGGCAGCAAGGTGCACGTCTACTCCGGTACCGGCGAGCAGCGCGCGATCACCCCCGTCCCGCGGGAGAACGGCGAGCCGAGGCTGACCAAGGGCGACGACCAGCGGGTGTACGTGGACGGCGCCGAGGGCAGGCACGTGATGGTGGTCGGCGACGGCGGCGAGGTCAGCGAGGTCCCGCTGGTCGAGGGCGACCGGCCGGAGGAACCCGCCGAGCCGGACGCGACGCCGCCGCCGAGCGCGCCGCCGGTGGCCGAGGCACCCGCTCCGCCCCCTGCGGTGGAACCGCCCGCGCCGGAGGCCACGCCGTCCCCGGAGCGGCAGCGCACCGTCGCTCCCGAACCGACCACGGAACCCGAACCGACCACGGAACCGGAACCCGAGCCCGCACCCGATCCGGCTCCGCCACAGCCGCCCGAGCCCGAACCGCCCGTACCGCAGCCGGCCAGCCCACCGGGCATGCCCCCGGACCTGTTCGCCGGATCCGGTAACGGCGGGCTGCTGGTGACCTGGGGCGAGGCCGCGGCGAACGGCGCCGAGGTGACCGGATACCGGCTGAGCTGGACCTCGCTCAACGGTGCAGGCGGTGACGGCTCGACCACCAAGGCCGCGGGCGACCGGTCGGCGATCGTGACCGGGGTGCAGGAGGGCGGTCGTTACCGCGTCACGCTGGCAGCGGAGAACAGCGCGGGCCGCGGCACCGAGGCGAGCGCGGTGACCCTGATCGAGGGTGACGGGCCGCCGGGCGACCGCTCGGTGACGGTGTCCCGGGGCGCGGACACCACGTACGAGAAGTGCGTGGCGCCGAACTGTGCCTTCGTGCGGGTCGAGATGTCCGGTTTCGAGCCGGACACCGAGTACACGATCAATCCGCACGCCGACGAATGGGGTGACTTCAATCCCGGCGTCACGCTGACCACCGACGAGAACGGATCGATGACCATCGACGACCGGTTCCCCTTCGACGGGGTGGGCCAGCACGTCTGGGTCACGGTGGACGGCGCCGAATCCAACCATTTCCTGTGGAGTGAGCAGTGAGCGGTACCCGCGCCGGAGAGGTCTCCGCGCTGCTGATGCAGAACGTGCAGCAGGTGGTACGCGGAAAGCCGGAGCTGGTCCGGCTGGCCGTGGCCGCACTGCTGGCCGAAGGGCATCTGCTGATCGAGGATGTGCCCGGCGTCGGCAAGACGACGCTGGCCCGGTGCCTCGCGCGCAGCATCGGCGGCCGGTGGAGCCGCATCCAGTTCACCCCCGACCTGCTGCCCGGCGACATCACCGGGGTCACCGTGTTCCGCCAGCAGGACGGCACGTTCGTCTTCCACCCGGGTGGGGTGTTCGCGAACATCGTGGTGGCCGACGAGATCAACCGCGGTACGCCGAAGACGCAGTCGGCGCTGCTCGAGGTGATGTCGGAGGGCAGGGTCACGGTGGACGCCACGGCGCACGAGGTGCCGCGGCCGTTCCTGGTGGTGGCCACGCAGAACCCGATCGAGATGGAGGGCACCTACCGGCTGCCCGAGGCGCAGCTCGACCGGTTCCTGATGCGGCTGTCGATGGGTTACCCGGACGTCGACTCCGAGGTACTGGTGATCATGAGCGACTGCGCGGGAGTGAGCCCCGAGGACCTGCCGGTGGCGCTGGACATCGAGGCGCTGCGGGCGGCGATCGGCGAGGTCCGCCGGTCGCACATCGACCGCGCGGTCTGTGACTACGCGGCCCGTCTCGCCGCGGCCACCCGGGAACACGCCGCCGTCCGCTTCGGTGCCAGCCCGCGCGGGAGCATCGCGCTGGTCCGTACCGCGCAGGCACTGGCCGCGACGCAGGGACGGACCTTCGTCACCCCGGACGATGTGAAGGACGTCGCCGAGCCGGTACTGGCGCACCGGCTGATCCTCACAGCGGACGCGGAGCTGAACCAGCGCAGAACCGGTGAGGTGATCGCGGAGGTGCTCGGTGCGACGCCGGTGCCCGCGATGAATGCGAGGACGCGCTGACCATGCGCCTCACCGGGCGCGGCATCGCCCTGCTCGTCTCGGCGGTCTGCCTGCTCGGATTCGGCCAGTGGACGGGATTCCCGCTGTTGTCCCTACTCGGTGCGACCCTGCTCGGAGCGGTGGCCGCCGCCGCGCTGGTGCTGATCCGGCAGCCCGCGGTCGGCATCCGCCGGGCCGTCTACCCGGATCGGGTGGAGCGCGGGCGTCCGGCACTGGCGCAACTCCAGGTCGCCAACCCGAACACCTCGCGGCTGGCCGGGTTGCTGGCCACCGACGGTGAGGGCGGCGGGGAGCGCACGATCCGGATTCGGCCGCTGCTGCCCGGCGCCGAGGCCACCTACCACTACGAACTGCCGACCGGCGTTCGCGGCCGGATGACCGTGGGTCCGTTGACCGTGCACCGGGTCGACCTGTTCGGCCTGGCCCGCAACAGCCGTCCCGCGGGCGGCACGGTGACCCTGCGGGTGCACCCGCGGCAGTGGCCCGCGCACGCGCTCGTCGGCGGGCATCCCCGGCACCACCACGAGACGACCAGCATCGACGACTCGCTACGCGGCTCGATCGACCTCACCGACGTCCGTGAGTACGTGCCCGGCGACGAGGTCCGGCTCATGCACTGGAAGGCGACCGCGCGGACCGGGCGGCTGATGGTGCGCGACCTCGCCGACCCGGAGCAGCCGCGGTTCACGGTACTACTGGACACCAGGCCGGATTCCTTGCCGGGCAACGATTTCGAGGAGGCCGTCGATGTGGCCGCCTCGTTGCTCGCGGCCTCCGCGCGGGCAGGGCATCACAGCAGGCTGGCCGCTTCGGGCGGTACCGACCTGCCCACCTCCGGCGGCCCGAGGGCGGCCCGGTCGCTGCTCGACGAGCTCTGTGATCTCGGGCAGGACGGCGAGCGCGGCGCCGCGCTGGTCCCGGCCGCGCTGACGACGGGGCGGACCGGCGGCGGCTGCCTCGCCGTGGTCACGGCCGCCGCCGCGGACCTGGGTTCGCTCGCCCTGCTGCGCCGCCGTTACGGCACGGTCTTCGTGATCGCGTTGTCCGCCGACGGGCGCCCGCCCGCCGCGGCCGGGATGAAGGTGCTTGCCGCACGGTCCGCGGAGGAGGCGATCCGGCGGTGGAACGAGGTGACGACGTGAGCCCGGTGCGTGCACTGCCCGCGGCCTGCGTGGTGCTTGCGGCCGTGGTCGCCGGGCTGCTGTTCGCCCCGGTGTTCGGGATCGCCGAACTTCTCCTGCCCCTCGGCGTGCCGGCGCTGGCCGGATACCTCGCCGCCCTGCTCTGCTCCCGCGGCGCCGCGGGAGCGGCGTGGCGTCCGGTGGCGGTCACGGTGGCCGGACTGCTGGCGGTGGTCGAGGTCGTGCTGTGGCCGACCACCGCCGCCGGGCTGCCCACCGGTGAAACCCTGCGGGCGCTGGCGGCCGGGGTCACCGACTCCTGGCAGTCGACGCTGCAGTCGACCTGGCCGGCACAGGCGGATCCGGACCTGGTGCTGTTCGTCCCGCTGCTGGTGCTGTTCGCCTGCGTGCTCGGACTGGAACTGCTGTACCGAGTGGACAGTCCACTGTGGTCACTGCTGCCGAGCGTGCTGGTGCTGGTGCTGAGCCAGTTCTACGTGGCGCTCACCGCCGGAGCCGCGGTGCTCGCCGGGATCGGGTACGCCGCCGTGGCCGGCACGTTGCTGGCGGCCTCCCGGCGGGAGCGACCGGATCCCGGCCGGGCACGGGAGCGCGCCCAGCCGGTGCCGTTGTTGCTGCTCGTCCCGCCGGTGGTGCTGGCGGTGGCCTGCGCGCTGGTGGCCGGACTGCTGATGCCCGTTCCCGAGGCCCGGTTCTCGCTGAAGGAACAGCAACTGGCCCCGCTGGACCAGACCAGGGTGGACAACCCGCTGGGCCGGATCGCCGGCCGCCTGGCCACTCCGGAGACGCCGGTGTTCCAGGTCCGGGGCGCGGCAGGCGCCGACCGGTGGCCGCTGGTCGTGCTGGAGGACTTCGACGGGGTCAACTGGCAGCCCGGCACCCGGTACCGGCGCCTCGGTGCGGAACTGCGTCCCTCGCCCGGGGTGACCGTGCCGGTGACCCGGCGGGAGGCGGAGCTGGTCGTGGCCGACCCGGCGGCGCTCGGCGGGCCGTGGCTGCCCAGCAGGCCGTCGCCGGCCGGTGTGTCCGGCCTGGACCCGCTGGTCGAGGAGCGGCAGGGGACCCTGCTGCGGCCGGGAGCCACCGGAGCGGCCGACTACCGCCTCACCTGGTGGGAGCCGGAGATCGACTCGCTCGCCGACGCGACTCTCGACCCGTCCGCGCCGGGCGGACTGGCCGGGATCGGTGTGGTGCCCGACGGGATCCCGCAACTCGCCGAGCAGGCCGTGCAGGGCCTGCGTCCGACCTTCGAATCGGCCGTGGTGCTGGAGCGCTGGATGCGGGACAACTACCGGCTGGCGACCGGGCCGAACCTGCCCTCGGGCCACGGCTGGCGGCAGCTCACCGAGTTCCTGCTGGAGTCCAGGCTCGGGACGAGCGAGCAGTTCGCCGCCGGCTACGTGGCACTTGCCCGTTCCCGCGGTATCCCGGCCCGTCTCGTCGTCGGATTTCGTGCCCCGGGGCCGGGGGAGGACACGGTACGCAACGGGGACGCGCTCGCCTGGCCGGAAGTCGCGGTCAAGGGCGTCGGCTGGGTGCCGCTGGATCCCAGCGGTACGGCCACCGCGCCCGGGCCCAGCTCCGGGGCGGGCCTGGCCGCGGCGGCCGCCAGGGTCCGGGAGGACCTGCCGCCGCCGCAGGACCTGCGCGATCCGCCGGTCGCTCCGCCGGAGGAGGCCCCGGAACGGGCGGACGACGGCGGAGGCTTCTCGATTCCGTGGCAGGTACCCGCCTTGCTGCCGGTGGTGTTGCTGCTGGGCTGGCTGATCGGTGTTCCGGCGCTGACGGCCTCGCGGTCCTGGCGGCGCAGGCGACGCACCGGGCAGGAGTCGGTGGTCGGCGCCTGGGCGGAGGCCCGTGACCGGCTGCGCGCGCACGGTGTGCCGGTGATGCCTGGGATGACCGTGCGGGATCTCGCGGCCGTCGCCGCCGGACGGGTCGATCAAGCCACTGTGGACGGTCTGCGTTCACTGGGCCGGACGGTGGACCAGGCGCTGTGGGCGAACCCCGCTCCGCCGGTGGAGTACAGCGGGGCCGAGGCCTGGGCGGCGGTGCGGGTGGTGCGGCAGGGGCTGGCCCGGCGCGGGCCGCGGGCCCGGATACGGGCGATCTGGCGGCCGCCGGGAGTCCGTCCCCGGCCGTGACCCGGGCTCGTCACGGCGAGCAGACGGCGTCGCGCAGCGGCCGCGGCGCGCTCTCGACGAACCTCGGCCCGTCGGTGGCCTGCACCGAGAAGCAGTACGGCCGCACCGGATCGATCTTGACCCGGTACGTGGTGCTGGTTCCGGCGAAGAACACCTCGTTCTCCTCACCCTCGGTGGCGACGACCACCGCGTAGTCCACCGGCTCACTGCTCTTCCAGGACAGTTGCACGAAGTCCCCCTGGTCGATCGGCTCGTTGAGCGTCACCTCCAGTGGAAGCCCCTCGATGGCGCTCGTGGGCGGCCCGATGTCGACGGTGCTCGGCGGCACGGCGAGTTCGGTCGGGCCGCTCAGCAGCAGCAGTACCGCCACGACGGTGAGCAGTGCGAGGCCGCCGCCCGCGGAGACCAGCAGTGCCGTGCGGGAGAACCGGCGCCGGGGGGATTTCGGGCCGTACACCAGGATCGGGCCGTCCGAGGCGGTCGCCGCCGGCGGCGGGGGAGGTGCCAGGGGTGCCCCCGGCGGCGGGTAGGCCTGCCGGCCGCCGGGCGCGGCGAGGGGCGCGATGCCGAGCGGCTGCCCGGCGGGTGGTGCCGGGGCGGCGGGACGCGGCACCGGGGCCGCCGGGTCGGTGAAGTCGTCGAAGGCGCCGTCCGGCACCGGTTCCGGGCGGCCCGGGGCGGGCTCGGTCTCGTGGAAGTCGTCGAACTCGCGGGGGCCTACCGGGCCGGCCTGGTTCGCTCTGCCCGCCGCCATGTCCGCCGGGAGCCGCATGGTGACCTCCGCGTCCGGCTCCTGTGCCCGCGGCTCCGGTGGGGCGGTGGGGGCCGGGTGCACGGTGGGGGCCGGGTGCACGGTGGGCGGCGGTGCTGGGGACTGGTTCGTGGGGGGTGCCGTCGCGGCGGGCGGTGGCGGCCCGGCCGGTGGCTGCGGGCCTGGAGCCTGCGGGCCAGGGGTTTGCGGGACGGGGGTTTGCGGGACGGGGGCCGGGTAGACCGGCGGCGGGTAGGACGCCTGCTGCTGCGGCTCCGGCGCCACCGGTCCGAGCAGGTTGCCCAGCCGCATCGCCACCCGCGCCGCGTCCAGCGGCCGGGCGTCCGCGTTCTTCTCCAGCAGGGCGGACACCAGTTGCCGCAGGCCGGCCGGCACGTCGTCCCGCTCCAGCACAGGGGCGGGCGAACCCAGCACCCGCAGGACCCGCTCGCCGGGCTGTTCCCCGGTCCGACCGCGGTGCGGTGAGGTACCGGAGAGGGACAGGTACAGGATCACCCCGAGCCCGTACAGGTCGGAGCGCTCGTCGGCGGTGCCGTTGCGGATGGTTTCCGGCGGCAGATAGTCCACTCCGTTGAGCGGGTCACGGGGGAAGGCCCGGCGCATCGTCAGCCCGAAGTCGGAGAGCACCGCCTCACCGGACGGGCGGAACAGCACGTTTCCCGGCGTGACCTCACCGTGCACCAGGCCGGCGTTGTGCGCCGCGGCGAGCGCCACGGCCAGCGCCTGGCCGAGGGCCAGCGCGTCGGTGACCGAGAGCGGGCCGAAGGTGCCGATCAGCTCCGGCAGCGACTGCGCGCACAGCTCCATCCGCAGGGCACAACGGCCGTCCGGGAAGTCCTCCAGAGCGTCGGCCACCAGCACCGGAGCGAACGGCCGCAGCTCGGCCAGCCGCCCCAGTTCGGCGTTGACCGCCGACTGCGCACGCCGGTCGAGCCGCCCGGGGTACACCTTCAGCGCGAACGCCTGACCGGAGGCCTCGTGCACACCTGCCAGTACCGACGCCGTCGGGCCGTCGCCCAGCGGCACCAGCTCGCCGTGGTCCGGATTGGTGGCCATCATGGTGCTCATTGTGCTGCCTCCGTTCGGGTCTCGTTCGGCCTGTTCCCGGTGACCGTCCGGTCCGGGCGCGCTCACCGTCCGCCGTGCCCCGCGATCGCCGGTACGGGCGATTCCGGAAGCCCGCCGCTCGTACCGGCCGCGCCGTCCGCACCCCTCGTGCCGCGTGCGCTACTCGTACCGTCCACATCGGACGCCCGTTGGACGGCGGATCGTTCGGGCATAACGGATTCGTCCACCTCGGTACGGAGTCGGCAGCGGGCTTCGCGGCAGGCGGACCGGACACGCCCGAGGTTCGCTGTGGCCACCACTGGCTCCCTCCTGGCCGCCGCGCGGTGTCGCGCCGCACGTTTCATCGTAGGAACGCGCCGCGGCGGTGGGGGCGCGCGGCAGGTTGCTGCCGTGCCGGGTGGCCGCCCTGCTCAGGCCGTGGGCTCACGGTGCTGCTGGGCGGTGAACCGTTCGGTGTCGTCGGTGTCGTCGGTGGCCGCGAGGGTTCGGCGGCGTGACCGGAGCCGGAGCGCGAGGCCAAGGGCGGCCGCCAGGAGGACGGCCATCCCGGTGCTGAACCACCAGGTCCAGATCGTGCCGGTGTGGCCGGTGACCGTCATGAGTTCGACGTACGTACCCGCCTCGAGCGGGCGCTTGTCGGGAAAGGTGTTGTCGAGGGTGATCTTGTCGGTCTCGGCGAGCACGTGGTTGTTCGCGCGGAAGTCGTCGAGGTCGGCTTCGTAGCGCCGGCCGGTCCAGTCGAACAGGACCTTGCCGCCGTCCGGCCTGATCGCCATGAACAGCGTCCTGTTCTCGAATGCCCCGTTCTCGTGCGAGATCAGCAACGGCCAGGCGGTGACCGCGCCCTCTCGTCCGCCGGTCTCCTGCCGGATCTGCGCGGCGGTCTGCTCGGGGGAGAGCCCGGGCCGCGGCCCGCAGGACGTCAGCAGGGCGAGTATCGCGACGATGGCGACAGCCGGCTTCCAGGGCATACGAGCAGGATCTCGGAACCCGCCGTGGTGGCGGGGTGGCACGGCAGGTTGCTGCCGTCGCGCTTGTCGCACCCGCGCACGCCGACGAGTCTGGGCGGCGACGCCGGGCTACGCGCCGACCGGCGCGGGAGGAGACCGATCGTGGCACCGATGACAACCACCGGCCTGGTCCGGCTGACCATCGACGCGCCGTCCCGCCGGATCGACCTCGCCCTGCCCGAACGCTCGGCCGTCGCGGAGCTGCTGCCAGGCCTGCTCCGGCACGCCGGTGAGGGTCTTGCCGACGAGGGAGTACGCGACGGCGGTTGGATGCTGCGCCGCTCGGACGGCAGTCTCGTCGACGGGGCCAGGACGCTCGCCGCCCAGCGGGTGCGCGACGGCGAGGTGCTGCACCTGGTGCCGCGCAGGATGGACTGGCCGGAACTGGAGTACGACGACCTCGCCGACACCATCGCCACCGGGGCCGCCCGCACCGGCCGGTTGTGGAGCCCCCGGCACACCCGCGTCACCGGCCTCGTCGTCGGCGCGGGTGCGGTGCTGCTCGGCCTGCTGGCCGTCCTGCGCTCCGGCCCACCGTGGTTCGAGGCAGGCTGGGTGGCGGCCGGGATCGCGGTGCTGCTGCTGGCCGCGGGCACCGTGCTGTCCCGGGCGCTGGGTGATGCCGCCGCCGGTGCGGTACCGGCCATCGCCGCGCTGCCGTACGCGAGCGCGGGCGGCGCGCTGCTCGTCGCCGGGGAGCAGCCGCTCACCGCGTGGAGTTCGCCGCAACTGCTGGCGGGCTGCGCGGGGCTGCTGCTGGCCTCCGTGCTCGGTTTCGTCGGCGTGGTGGACCGGGCCGCGGTGTTCACCGGCGGCGCGACGGCCGGGCTGCTGGGTGTGATCGGCGCCTGGATCGGTACCACCGAGGCCGTCGACACGGCCGGTGCCGCGGCCATCGTGGCCGGAGCGGTGCTGGTGCTGTCCCCGTTGTTCGGGCCGCTGTCGGTGCGGCTGGGCCGGGTCCCGGCGCCGGTGCTCCCGCGCACGGCGGCCGACCTTGTGCGCGACGAGCCATTGCCGCCGCGGCAACAGGTGTACGCCACCGTGATCCGGGCGGAGGGCCTGCTCACCGGACTGATCGGTGGCAGCGCGCTGGCCGCCGGGTACGCCGAGGTACTGCTCGCCGCCGACGCGCGCACCTCGGCCGTCATCCTGCTTTTCCTGCTGTCCATGGGATTCTGCGTTCGTGCCCGGCTCTACCCCGCGGTACGGCAACGGTCCCCGCTGCTGCTCGCGGGACTCGGCGCGGCCGCGAGTCTCGCCGTGGGCCCGTTGATGTCCGACACCGGCGGCCTGCTCCGGATCGCGACGCCGGTACTGCTGGTGTTCGCCGTGATCGCCGTCCTGCTCGGGCTGTCACACAGCCGCCGGAACAAGCCGAACGCCTACCTCGGCCGCTATGCCGAACTGTTCGAGGTGTTGCTGGTGCTGGCCTGCGTACCGGTCGTCTGCGCGGTGCTCGGCCTGTACGGGCTCGTCCGCGGGCTGGGTGGTTGACATGGCGTCGAAGCGCGATCTCCTGCAGGCGTACCAGTTCCTCACCCAGCGCGTGGTGTCCGCGCTGATCACCCGCGAGTCCGATCCGGAGCAGCCGCCGTTCCGCCGGCCCGGCGGTGCGGCCTTCGGCAGCATCGCCATCGCCGTGATCGCGCTGGCCGCGGTCGGCGTGTACGGCGTCATCGTGCCGGGCGGCAACAAGGCGTGGCAGGACGGCGAATCGGTGATCGTGGTGGAGGAGACCGGAACCCGGTACGTCTACGTCGACGGCCACCTGCATCCGGTGACCAACTACGCCTCGGCGCTGCTCGCGCTGGGACGGCACGCCGAGACCCGCGGCGTCTCCCGCGACTCGCTGACCGGTGTACCGCGCGGCCCGATGATCGGCATCCCGGACGCCCCGGATTCCCTTCCCGGCGGCGATCGGGTGCTCCGCACCGGCTGGTCCCTGTGCTCGCGTCCGGGCCAGGACGCGACCGGCGCGGCGGTGGACGAATCGGTGCTGATGATCGGCGAGGAGCCGGCGGGCGGCATGGAACTGGCCGACGAGGCCGTGCTGGTCAACCTGCCGGAGACGGGTGCCCAGTACCTGATCCGGCACGGCTACCGGCACCAGATCAGTGAGGCGGACACCGTCGCGGTGGGGTTGGCCCTGCGTTCCGAACCGCAGGCAACGGCCGACATGTCACTGGTCGACGTGCTGCCCGCCGGGGACACCATCGCGCCGATCCCGCTGCCGAACCCGGGTGAGCCGTCGACCGCGGTGCCGCGCAGGCAGGACATCCGCGCGGGGCAGCTCCTGGTCGCCGAGACCTCCGACGGAGCGGTGCGGCACTACCTCGCCGAGACCGACCGGCTGCGGCCGATTTCCGAGCTGCAGTACGACATCCAGCGGGCCTACGAGCCGACCGGGACCGCCTACGGCGGCGCCGAGCCGATCGGTATCCCGCTCGGACTGGCCTCGGCGGCCGAGGCCGTGACGGAGCCCGCACCCGAGCCCGCACCCGGTTCCGCACCGCAGCGACGCCCGCGGTTCGCCGGTTCCGGTTCACAGAGCTCGGCCGTGTGCGTCGAGTACGACGACGGTGCCGCGGTACCGCGGCTGCGGGTCGACCCCGCGCTGCCGGAGGCGGACCCGATGACGGCCACCACGAAGCGGACCGGTGAGGGGAGCCCGCTCGCCGACCAGGTGATCGTGCGGCCGGGCTGGGCTGCGCTGGTCGAGGCCATGCCGAGCGCGCAGGCTCCGTCCGGCACCGTCGTCCTGGTCACCGACCAGGGCCGGGCGTATCCGCTGGGCGGGCCGAAGGTTCCGGAGATCCTCGGCTACGCGGACGCCGCGCCGGTACGGCTGCCGTCCGGCATGGTGGCGCGGCTGCCCCAGGGAACCGGTCTGGACCGGACCGCGGCGATGGGCACCTGAGCCACCCCGTCCGCCTGCCCGTCTCGTTCGCGCACCGCCGGCACCGCGGTACGTCGACATATCGGCGCTGTGGGTGTGGGAGGTGCCGGGTTCTTCGGGTGGGCAGGCGGCGAGGGTGATCGAGCGAAGTGCTTGCCGGCAAAGAAAACCGTCGAACCTGCTGCTTCGGCGTCAGGCCCGGTAGGGTTGCCCTTCGACCGCAATACGTCGACGTATTGCGGCCAGCGCCACCGCAATATGTCGACGTATTGCGAAGCATCGTGCACAAGGTATCGCAATATGTCGACAAGTCGCGGCGGGTGAAGAGGGGACAGAAGGGCTGACCGGCGGGCGGGGTGCGTGGCTCGCGGCGGGCGGGGATTGCCGGTGCATGTGAGAAGGCCCCGGTGCCGGACGTATCCGGCACCGGGGCCCGCCCTCGCCCGTGCGGGGCCGGTGTTCAGCCCCGCACGGCCCTCTGTGTGGCAGGGTCGGCCGCGGCCGGCTGCTCGACCTGCCAGAGTTCCTCGTCCAGCAGCCGCACCGTGGTGCGGTCCTCGTCCTCGTCACGGCGGGCGCGCGCCGCCGGTCCGAGGAAGGTCGCCGGGGCGTCCAGCTTCCCGGCGCGTCCGCGCAGCTTCGGTGGGACGCCGGGCACCGTGCGCTGCGGACGGGAACGGTGGGAGTTGCCGTCGGTGTGACCGCCGCCCCCACCGCCACCGCCGCCTGGGTTCGTGCGGCCGAGAGCCCCAGCCATCATCGGCATCATCGGCATGCCGCGCCCGACGGTTCCACCCGAGGTGCCCGCACCGGTACCTGTGGCCGCCTCCTGCGGTGCCACCGGCGGCGTCTGCGGTTGCGGCGGGAGTATCGCGCCGCCCATCTTTCCGGCCTTGGGGATCGACGTCGGCCCGCTCGATCCGGCCACGCCACCGACACCGCCCACCCCACCGGTTCCACCCAGTGCACCGAGGTTCGGCCGCAGTCCGGCGAGTGGCGGGACGGCCGGGGCGATCGGTGCCACCATCGGCGGGCCCGCGCTGATCGGTGGCAGGCTCGGCGTGCTCATCGGCGGCACCGCCGGAATCGACGGGACGGGCGCCCCGCCGAGTCCGGCCAGCTCCGGGCCTCCGGTCAGTTCCGCGGGCAGCGGTGCCGGAGCTCCGGCACCGCTCTCCGCCGCGCCGCCACCCTGCGCTCCGCCCGCACCGCCGCTCGCGTCCGCACCGGCCCCGCCGCTTGCGGCGCCACCGCCACTCGCACCGCCGCCCTCACCGCCACTCGCACCGCCGCCCGCGCCTCCGCCGCCCGCCGAGGCCGTGCTGGCGGCGCCCCCGCCGGCGCCCGGGGCCGCCGACGGTGCTCCGCCGCCCGCACCCTGTGTAGGCCCGTCCCACTCGGCGAGGCCGCCGACCACGCTCGCCACTTGCCCGGCCGCGCTCTGGAACCCGTCGCTGATGCCCTGCACGATCTGCCGGGCCTCGTCGAGTAGCTGCTGCATCTGCCCGGCGGCGACGTCCGCACCGAGCTTGGCGGCCTCGTAGTCGGCGACTCCCGGCTGCACCGTCGACATCGCCTTGGCCCGCTGGTACTGCTTGACCAGTTCTTCCATCCGGGTCACCGCCTGCTGGATGGCGGTCGCGAGCTGGCTGAGGGCGGGCCGCATCCGGCCGACGGCCTCGCGGACCCCGTCGGCGCTGCGCCGCACCGTCTGAGAGCTTGTGGTCACCCGGTCGGCGTAGGTGGTGCCCGCTTCGTCGTCCCAGTTCGTGCGGAAGGTGCCCGCGGCGCGGGCCATCGTGTCTGCGGTGGGCCCCAGGGCCTCGCCCGCCACCTGCTCGAACGCGTCGGGCACGGCGGTCAGGCTCGGGATGTGCTTCTCCTGCGCCTTGACCTGGTTGTACATCAGCATCATCGGATCGCCGGCGGCGTCCGACCCGAGGACCGGTTCCGGGCTGCTCATCTGCTCACTCCCTTGTCGCTGCGGTGTCGTGGGACGGGATCGCGGTGGTCACGTTCAGCCCGCGCCCATGCCGGGCTCCCGGTCGATCGCCTGCGTGATCGCTTCCCGGCTGACCTGGTCCGCGGTGCGGTAGCGGGAAGTGCCGAACTCGCCGATCGACTGGTACGCGAGGAGCCCCTGACGAACCGACTCCACATGCTGAGTCAGTTTCTCCGCGGTGTCCGCACAGGCTCTGGTGAAATCGGCGCAGCCAGGCAGCTCCAGTCCGCAGGTATCGGCCACGGACCGGCCCGCGTTCGCCAGCGGCGCGGCGGCCTTGTCCAGGAAGCTGGTGTCGAGCTGGGCGATCCCCTGCTGGGTGCCGTCGGTCTCCATCATCAGTCCGGCCATGTCCACTCCCTACTGCGGTCTTCTTCCCATGACAGACATTCCCTTGCAGGACAGCGAACCACCGGTGCCGCGCAGAGCGGGCGAGACGGCAGCAAGCGGACATGCCCTACTCCGCCGGGGGCAGCCAGCCGAGCTGGATCAGCCGCGGTGTCTCACCACGGGAGACCAGACGGCCGCGGCCCGGTGGCAACGGTTCCGGCTTCAGCCCGCCGATCAGCGGTCCCTCGTCCTTGTCACCGGAGAGCAGCAGTCCCGGCGATCCGACGTCGCGGACCCGGGACATGAAGGTCTCGAACAGACCGCGGCCCGCGCCGCCGGTGCGCCGGGTGAGCACCACGTGCAGGCCGATGTCGCGGCCCTGCGGCAGGTAGTCGAGCAGCGGCGTGAACGGGTTGTCCATCGGCGTCGCCACCAGGTCGTAGTCGTCGACGAGCACGAACAGTTCCGGCCCGGACCACCAGTTCCGCTTGCGGAGCTGATCCGGGGTGATGGTGTTGCCGGGCAGGCGTTCGGCCATGCCGCGGGCGGCCTCCTCCATCAGCTTGCGAGTGCTCACCGCGTCGGTGCCGTAGCCCAGCAGGTGGTCCGGTCCGACGTCGCCGAGCAGGCCGCGGCGATGGTCGACGAGCAGGATCCGCGCCTGCGAGGGCGTGTAGCTCTCGGTGATCCGGCGGGCCAGGACGCGCAGGAAGCCGGTCTTGCCTGCCTGCGCGTCGCCGAGCAGCAGGAAGTGCGGGTTGGCGGTGAAGTCCAGCCGCACCGGCCGCAGGTCCTGCTCGGCGATGCCGACGGTCAGCCGCATTCCCGGTTCGTCGTCGTCGCGGGGCGGGAGTTCCTCGTAGGGCAGGGTGTTCGGCAGCAGGCGCACCCGGGGTGCGTGCTCTCCCGGCCACGCCCCGGCGATGTCCTCGACCAGCGCGGTGGTGGCCGCGTGCAACTCGGTACCGCTCTCCCGGCCGTCGGCCCGGGGGACCGCCAGCAGCATCTGGTGCTTCGAGGTGGCCAGTCCCCGGCCGGGCGCGCTCTCGGGCACGTTCAGCGCGCCGACCCGGTCGATCATCGTGTCGATCGGATCGCCGAGTCGCAGTTCAGCCTTGCTGCCGAACAGATCCCGTACGGCGGGGCGCAGTTCGAAGAACCGGGCACAGGCGGCGACCACGTGCACGCCGTAGGCAAGCCCGCGCGCGGCGATGTCGCACACCGTCTCCTCGACGTCCTCGAACTCCTTGCGCAACGTCTGCCAGCCGTCGACCACCAGGAAGACGTCGCCGTAGGAATCCTCCGGGAACTCGCCGCGCGCTTTCGCCTCCCGGTAGGCCGCGATCCCGTCCACGTCCCGCGCCGCGAACCGGCGCTCACGTTCGGCCAGCACCGACGCCACCTGTGCCACGGTGCGCCGGACCGCGCCGGTGTTCTGCCGGTTGGCCACCCCGCCGACGTGCGGCAGTCCGCGCAGCACCGCCAGTGACCCACCGCCGAAGTCCAGGCAGTAGAACTGGACCTCCGCCGGGGTGTGCGTGCAGGCGAGGCTGGTCACCAGGGTGCGCAGCGCGGTGCTCTTGCCGCTGCGCGGGCCGCCCATCACCACCGCGTGCCCGCCACCGGCGGACAGGTCGAACTCCAGCGGGTCGCGACGCTGTTCGAACGGCCGGTCCACCACGCCGATCACCGCGCGCAGCCGCCCGGCGAGCGCGTCACCGGGGGCGCGCAGCCCCCGCACCTCGTCCGGCACCGGGGCGCCGAGCAGACCGTCCAATGTGGGCGGTTCGGCCAGCGGCGGCAGCCACACCTGGTGCGCCGGGGTGCCCTTGCCCGCCAGCCGGTCGACCAGCACGTCGAGCAGGCTCTCGCCGACCGTCTCCTCGTCCTCCTCCGGTTCGGGCACGGCCGGCTCCAGCGCGCTGACCGCGGGAGCGTAGGCGGTCGAGTAGCCGAGTACCTCCGGCCGGGCCCCGCCCGCCGCCGGGCCGGCGCTGCCGTCGGAACGGCGGTACACCCCGGAGACGTACGCCGAGCGGAAACGCTCCATCGGTTCGGTGCTGAACTTCAGGAAACCGTGCCCCGGCGCGCGTGGCAGTTCGAAGGCGTCGTTCACGCCGAGCACCGTGCGGCTGTCCATCACCGAGAACGTGCGCAGCCCGATCCGGTACGACAGGTGCGTGTCCAGGCCGCGCAACCGTCCCTCCTCCAATCGCTGCGAGGCGAGCAGCAGGTGCACGCCAAGCGACCGGCCGACGCGGCCGATCTGGACGAAGGTGTCGATGAAGTCGGGTTTCGCCGAGAGCAGCTCGCTGAACTCGTCGCAGATCACCAGCAGCGTCGGCACCTCGGCCAGCGGCGCACCGGCCGCGCGGGCCCGTTCGTAGTCGCGCAACGAGGAGTAGTTTCCCGCCGCCCGCAACAGTTCCTGACGGCGGATCAGCTCACCGTTGAGAGCGTCGGTCATCCGGTCCACCAGCGGCAGTTCGTCGGCCAGGTTGGTGATCACGGCGCTGGTGTGCGGCAGCGTGTCCAGCCGGGTGAATGTCGCGCCGCCCTTGAAGTCGATCAGGGTGAAGTTCAGCGAGTTCGGTGGGTGGGTGATCGCCAGTGACAGCACCAGGGTGCGCAGCAGCTCGCTCTTGCCGGAACCGGTGGCACCGATCAGCAGCCCGTGCGGGCCCATGCCGTCCTGTGCCGACTCCTTGAGGTCGACCTCGATCGGCCTGCCGTCCTCGTGGATGCCGAACATGACCCGCAGCCGGTCCCGGTTCGGCCGCTGCACCCAGGTGCTCACCGGGTCGAAGGCGTACGGGTCGCCGAGGTCGAGCAGTTCGGCGAGGCCGAGATCGTTGCTCAGCGCCTGCTCGCCGCGGGCGCCGGTGAGCCGGAAGGGGGCGAGCTGACGGGCCAGCGCCTCGGCGGTCACCTCGTCCAGCTCGTCGGCCGTGCCCAGTTCCGTGTGCCCCTCGTAACCGACGGTGGAGAGTGCCCCTTCGGGGCCGATGTCGAGGATCAGCGCCGAGCGGTCCAGTGAGCGCGGCGGTGTCGTCGTCATATCCACGATGGACACACCGTCCACGCCCTGCCCGGCGAGCAGGTGATCCGAGCCCGCCAGTTCGCCGCCGTCCAGTACGACCACGAGATGGGTGCCCGATTCACGGCGGGTCTCCGGGTTGAAACGGGGACGGGTGGAGAGCAGATCGTCCAGCATCGCCTCGATACCGGTGATGGTGGGAGCGACCAGGCGCAACGGGCCGACGGCATCGGACTTCTCCGCGTGCAGCGCGTGCGGCAGCCACTTCAGCCAGTCCCACTCCGGGAGTTCCTCCCTGCCCGCGCACACGGCGACGCGGATGTCGTCCGGGGCGTGCAGAGTGCCGAGCTGGGCGATCATCGAGCGCACCAGCGCGACCGTGCGGGTCCGTTCGCCGCGCAGGTGGATCCGCGCGAAACCGGTCAGTGCCACCGCAAGCGGCAGGTGCGGGATCGCGCTGTACGTGCTGAGAAAGCGGCGCAGGGCCACCGCGGACAGTGGCTCCAGTTGCTCCAGCGGCTTGGCCTCCGGCGGCACCAGCACCGTGGTCGGGCTCTGTGGCCCGGTGCCGATCCTGGTCACCGCGAAGTCCGGGTCGCTCGGCCGCCGTTCCCACAGCCGGTAGCTGCCCGCCAGCGAAGGCAACGCGGTCGGTTCCGGGTGCAGGTACACCATGGCGTCGCGCTGCTTGTGCACGTTGCGCAGCAGGCGGACCCGCTGCTGGGCCATGCCGCGGAGATAGAGCCTGCGGGCGTTGCCCATCTCGCGCTTGTTCGGCCCGCCGGAGTTCACGAAGCCCATCACCACCATGCCCAGCATGGCGACGCCGAACAGGCCGAACACCACGTAACGCAGCGAACCGGCCATCGATCCGGAGAACATGATCATCATCGCGGCCATCATCGCGAGCATCGGCAGGAAGGTGAGCGCCTGCGTCCACTGCTTGCCGCCCGGCGCGGGAATCTCCGGGGGCGACTCGAGGATCAGTTCGCCGGACGGCATTTCCGGAGACGGACGGCGCGTCGGCCGTTGCACCACCACTGTGGACACGGGTGCATCACTCCTCGACATCGCGTGCGGAGTACCGATCCTCACCGACGCGAGCGCGTGCGGAGACCGGGTGGCAGGAAGGTGACGAACCGGTACGGCGTCCGGTGGGCCTGGCTAGCGTCAGCACGAGGTCGGCGTTTGGCGCGCTGACCGCGCACATCCACCGCGGTGCGAACCGCACGGACGAAAAGGAGACCTCATGCCGGCGGGTGATCAGCTTCACGGTGTGACAGACAGCCTGGAACGCGGCGCGCAGATGGCGGGCAACGTGGCGGGCAACATCGAGGGCCACCGCACCTCGTTGCGGCCCACCGTCGAGGCACTGAAGGGACAGTGGGAAGGCACCGCGCGCCCGCAGTTCGACGCGGCGCATGCCCAGTGGGAGCAGGGCATCACGCGGCTGAACGCGGCAATGAACAGCCTGGGGGAGAACACCCGTTTCTCCGCGAACACCTACATGGCCGCCGACCAGAGCGGTGCGTCCAGCCTGAGCGCCACTCAGGGCCACAGCCCGTTCGGCGGGGCCCTCAACGCCTGAGCCACGTTTCTCGCGGCTCACGACATCGGGAGATCAGATGCTGATCAAGGGTAATTTCGGCCAGCTCGACGATCTGGCCTCGCAGATCATGTCCACGGTGGGCAGGGTGCAGCAGGAGATGGACACCTGGCGCCAGCAGTCCGGTGCCACCGAGGCCGACTGGCTGGACCGCGCCGGTGGCCAGTTCAGCGAGGTGAGCGCGGCCTGGCAGCAGGTGTCGACCGCGCAGCAGTCGATGCTCGACGCGCTTCGTGGCGGTGTGACCAATGCGAACGCCGAACTGCAGTCCGCACTCGGATCGGCTGTGTCCCGGGTGGGCAGCACCTCGATCTGAGTCCACGCAGCCGGAAACGGCGGCGGCCGTGCACTACCTCCCCGGCCGTCGCCGTTTCCGGGTGCGTGGAGTCCTTCCGCCACCACAGCGGGGTCCACAGAGGACGCTCAGGGTGTCGCGTCCTCTGTGGACCTTGTGCTGTGCGGGGAATCGGTCGCTGCGGGAAACCTGGCGACGGGCCCGGACGCCGCGCCGAGGACCGTGCGCGCGACGATCCCGGCGCCGGAACTCCAACGGTGTCAGCGTTCCGAACTCGGCGGGGGCAGCAGGAAGACCTGGTCCGGCGGCTCCTCGATCTCACGGGTAGCCGCGACCGGTGCGGCCCGCCGGGCCCGCCAGCCGGAACGACGGCCGCGGGAGAGCACCACGACGCCCGCGGCGCCGAGCAGGGCACCCGCACCAGCGCCGACAGCGAGCAGCCTGCCACCCTGCCCCGCGCTGTCCCACCAGCTCGCCAGCCGTGCCTGCTCCGGGTCGACCGGTGCCGGGGCCACCATCGGCATCGCCGCCGGGGCCACCGAGGTCAGCTCGTCGGTGACCGCGCGGTACGGATTCACCAGACCCGCCCCGTAGGACGTGCTGTCCCGGCCACCCGGGGCGGGTGTGGCGGTCGCCTTCAGCCGCTCCGCCACCTCGTCCGCGCTCAGCGCCGGCCACGCCGCTCGTACCAGGGCCGCCGAGGCAGCGACGAACGGCGCGGCGAAACTGCTGCCCTTCCAGTACTGGTGACCGGCCGCCCTGCTCGCACTGGCGACGCTGCCGCCCGGGGCGACGAGATCGACCTGCGGGCCGACCTGCGACTCGGCCAGTCGCTGCCCGGCCATGTCCACCGCGCCGACGCCCAGCACACCGTCGTAGGCCGAGGGGTAGGTGGGGCCTCCCGGCAGGTCCTGCTGACCCATGTTGCCGACGGCGGCCACCACGAGTGCGTCCTTGGAGCGGGCGTGGGCGACGGCCTCGCGCACCCCCGGATCGTCCACCCGGCCGGACAGCGACAGGTTGATCACCTTCGCGCCCTGGTCCGCGGCGTAGCGGATACCGCTCGCCAGCAGGCCGACGTCGAGTCCCTGGCTGGTGCCGTTGTCGTCGGTGTCGCGTTCGGCGACGCGCACCGGCAGGATCCTCGCGCCGGGGGCGAGCCCGGCGAAACCGACCCCGTCCGCCGGGTTCGCACCGATGATGCCGGCCACCGCGGTGCCGTGCGAGGCGCAGTCGAAGTTCCCTGGCAGGTCACCGACCAGGTAGAAGTCCTCACCGGGCAGCACCTTGTCGCCACCGAGCTGGGGGTGGTCACTGTCCACACCGGAATCGACCACCGCCACCAGCACCCCGGCACCGGTACTGTGCTGCCACACCGTCTCCGGGTCCAGCATCTTCTGCGCCCACGGCTGCTCGGTGATCACCGCCTGCGCGGGCTCGGGGTTCGGGCAGGTGCCCGCGGGCGGGGGAGCGGCGTGCGCGGGCACCGGCGCGGTCGCCCACACGGCCGCCGCCACGGCCGTGGTCACCAGGAACCTGCTCAGAGTCTTCATCACCCTCATCGTCTCCGCCGCCACCCGGCCGGGTCCGCCGATGGCCGGAAGAGGTCAGGCGCGCACGGGGCCGCGGGGAACGACCCGTAGCCCGGAGACCGCCCCGCGTCGACGGCGCGAACCACTCCCGCGGCCCTGCCCCGAATCCCACCGTGGCCTCCCGATGAAGGGAACCGGACCGCTACCCGGCCGACCCTGCCCTCGGCCCGGTCGCCATCCGAGACATGAGAACGTCCACAGTGGACGGTGACTGGGCTCTTGGCGGCCTGGGCCGCCTCAGCCGGGTGCGGTCCCGGCGGGTTTGACGGCGAGCAGGTAGGCCTGCGGCGTCGACTCGGGGAAGTCGCCCGTCGTCTCCGGTTCGCGCACCGTTCGCGTCCGAACCGCAAGCCCGGCCTCGGCCAGCGCCTCCGCGACCCGGTCCGGGTGCCTGCGGCGGAAGTCCAGTGCGACCTCGTGTCCCTTCGCCTCGCGCAGGTGCAGGACCTCGTCACCGGCCTGGAAGGCGAGTTGCAGATAGCCTCCCGGGGCGAGCACCCGGTGGAATTCGGCGAACACTTTCGGTAGTTCGGCGTCCGGGACGTGGATGATCGAGTACCAGGCGAGGACACCGCCGAGCACGCCGTCCTCGATGTCGAGGGCGGTCATGGATCCCTCGGTGAAACGCAGCGCCGGGTACTGCTTCCTGGCCTGGGCGACCATCCCCGGCGACAGGTCGACGCCGAACACCGGTACGCCGAGTCCGTCCAGATGGGCCGACACCCGTCCGGGACCGCAGCCGATGTCGGCGACCGGGGCGGTGCCGCCCTGCCGCACGAGTTCGGCGAACACGCCGAGCAGTGCCCGGTCCAGTGGCCTGGCCGCGAGTTCGGGCCGGATCCACTCGGCGTAGGTGGCGGCGATGGTGTCGTAGGACGTGCGGGTGTGCTGCAGGAACGCCGGTTCGCTCACGGTCGGCCACCGTACTACCGCCCGGCCAGGTGATGGCCGGAAAGTGCCAGTTCGTGCCCGGAACCATTGAGTTCACCGATATTCGACCTCTGTGCCAGCGGGAATTCACCGCCTCACCGGCGGATCGGGCAGACTGCCGGTGCGGGTGCGTCCGAGGTGGTGGTGAACCGGGCGCGTGTGGTGGTGGCCGCGGACCCGATCCGGCGGAATGGAGATGCCGATGACAGACGGTGCCGGCGGGTACGGCCCGCGCGGATGGGACGTACCGGACGAGCCCGCCTCCGGACTGGTGCGCCCCTACTTCCGTACCGGTGGCCGCACCCGGCCCGCACGCAGCCTGCCGATCGAGATGCTGGTGCGTACCACCGACCGCGGGTTGCGGCAGGAGCGCTTCGCCCGCCACGAGCACGCGTCGATCTGCCGGATGTGCACCAGTGCCCAGTCGATGGCCGAGATCGCCGCGTACCTGCGTATCCCGCTGGGTGTGGCGCGGGTTCTGGTCGCGGATCTGATTGGGCACCAGTTCGTCGCGGCCGGGGAGGCGGGCAACACGCCGGACGGGCGGCCCAGCGTCGAGTTGATGCAGCGAGTGCTGCAGGGCCTGCACGGCATCTGAGCGCCGGACCGGTGACGGTCAGCGGGGAACGGACGCCAGGTGCCCGCGGATCAGGGCCGTGGTGACCGCCGGTGCCTGTTCGGGAACGGTGTGTTCCAGGCCGGGCAGGTGCGCCAGCCGGTACGGTCCGCGCACCCAGTCCCCGGTGGCAAGGACGCCCGAGGGCGCGACCATCGGATCCCGGGTGCCCGCGATGAACAACGTCGGCACGGTGACGGGCTCCTCGTAACCGGTGAAGTCGTTCGCGCGGTACCAGTTCAGCGCGGCCGTGAGCGCGCCCGGTTCGGACAGCCTGCGGAAGTACTCCTCGCTCCGGTGCTGCGGCACCCCCGGCAGTGTCGGCGGGCCGCTGCGCAGGATGTTCTCCTCGGGCACCGGGCTCGGCTGCCGGAACACGTCCATGTACTGCGAGGCGCGCTGTTGTTCCGGATCGGTGCGCAGGGCGTGTGCGAAGGCACCGAGATGGGGCACCGAGACGGCGGTCAGCGAGCGGACCCGGTTCGGGTGCCGCGCTGCCGCGATCCAGCCGACCGCGGCGCCCCAGTCGTGCCCGGCGAGGTCGAACCGGCTCCAGCCGAGCGCATCGGCCATCGCCAGCACGTCCCGCACCGGATGGTCGAGCGTGTAGTTCCGCGCGCCTGCCGGGCGGACGCCGGGGGAGTAGCCGCGCTGGTCCGGGGCGACGGCGCGGAAACCCGCCGCGCCGAGCGCGCGCAACTGTGCCTCCCAAGCGATCCCGAACTCGGGGAAACCGTGCAGCATCAACACTTTTCGCCCGTGCCGGGGGCCGGCGGCCACGGCGTCGAAAGTTCCGGCCGCGGTCGGGATCCGGATCGGGGCCAGGCCCGGACAGCGGGCGGACGCTGCCGTGGTGCTGCCGGGCAGTGCCATCGTGGACAGGGCCGCCGCGGACAGCGCGGAGAACGAGAGAAATCCCCGTCGGGACATCGAGTTCGACATGCGGTCACCCTGTCCGCGCGGCCAGTGCCCGCACCAGCGGGCCGGCACCCCGATGCGTGGTGGGGACAACCCCCGGCCCGGTTACCTCTGGGCGAAGCGGTTGTTCAACCGGGTGACGGTGCGCTGACCCGTACCGGCCATGTCCCGCGACTCCGGCGCGAACATCGAGATCGCCCAGTCGCGGGACAGGGCCTACTCCTTGCCCATCGACCGGCGGATCTCGGCCAGCTTGTCGCGAGCGGCCTGGTCGCGGTCCTCCAGCTTCTTGTCCAGCGAGGCGAGGTCGTTCTCGGTGCCCAGGCCGGCCAATTCGGTCGCGCCGGCCGAGGTGGTGTATCGCTTCTCGATCTGGTCACGCACGTAGTCGAAGGTGGGCACCCCGGCGTCGGTGTAGTCGGGTTCGGGAAGCGCGGGCGAGCCCGGTGCCGGTGCCACCGCCGAGGTCGGTTCCTCGACGACCTCCGCGTCGATCGCGTCCGGGCCGTCGGCTTCGGGGTCACTCATCTTCTGCTCCGTCTCTCCTCGGGTAGAGCCTTGTTCCACTTCGACGATAGCGGCGGTGGCCGGTCGGTGTCCGATCTGCCGCCCGGCGCCCTCGCGAGCAAGGCGACCGGTGTCCTCAGTGGACCATCGCGGCGTCTGCCCGGTGCTCCCTCCACTGTGGACTCCGTAACGGAGGGGGTACCGGGTGCTTGCGTCTTCCGGGTACTCGCCGTAGTCTCAACCAAATGGTTGGTGGAGAGATGAGTGCGGGTCGCCGTGGCGAACTGGTGCGCGTGGCGTTCGATCTGGTCGCCAGCGGCGGACTGGAAGGCCTGCGGCTGCGGCAGGTGGCGGAGGGTGTCGGCATCGACCATTCCACGCTGCACCACCATTTCCCGACCAAGCAGCATCTCGTGGAGGCGGTAGCCGAGTACGCGACGGCGCAGTTCCACGTCACGGCCCCACCGGCCGGGCCCGACCCCCGGTTCCGGCTGGCCTCCCATCTCGACGCGCTGCTGACTCTGCTCCGGCACCGCCCGGAACTGTTCGTGGTCACCGCCGAGCTCGACCTCCGTGCCCGCCGCGATCCCGCGGTCCGGGCCGCGCTGGACCGGCACGAATCGGGCTGGCGGACCGCGCTGGCCGGGGTGTTCGTGACGGCAGGCCGAGATGACGAGGCGGTCGCCGAGGCCACGGCCGAGACGGTGATCGCCGCGGTCAAGGGCGTGCGCCTGACCCCTGAACTGGCTCCCGCCGTGTTCGCCCGGCTCGCCGCCGTGTGGACGGACGGCACCGAGGCCACAGAGGAGGAATGATGAACGCACCGAAGGTCGTCGTGATCGGAGGAGGCATCGGCGGGCTGTGCCTGGCCCAGGGCCTGCACGCCGAGGGCGTCCCGGTCGAGGTCTTCGAGCGGGACGAGCATCCGGCGAGCTGCTGGGAGGGGTACCGCATCCACATCGACCCGGCAGGCGCCCGCTCGCTGCGGGCCTGCCTGCCGGCCAGGCTGTGGGACACCTTCGTGGCGACCTCCGCGCCCGGCGGTGACTTCGGTTTCCTCACCGAACGGCTCGCCGAACTCCTGGTCGTCGAGGAGGCGATTTCCCATCCGGGAGGCGAGCATCCGGTGGAGAGCCACTACGCGGTGGACCGGCGCGCCCTGCGTCGCCTGCTGCTGTCCGGCATCGAGGACCTGGTGCACTTCGGCGCCGAGTTCCGGTCCTATACCGACGCCGGGGACGGCCGGGTGACGGCCGAGTTCACCGACGGCCGCCGGGTGACCGCCGAGGTGCTGGTCGGCGCGGACGGCCCCGGTTCCCGGGTGCGCAAGCAGTACCTGCCGCAGGCCGCTCCCCGCCCCGCCGGGGTGGCCGGGATCGCGCACAAGCTGTTCCTGACCGAGCAGACCCTGGCCTGGATGCCGGAGCGGCTGGGGCACGGGATGAACCTCGTCAGCGGCAGCGACGGCGTCTCCCTGTTCACCTCCGCCTACCGGCCGCCCGCCGGGGCGCGCGACCGGCTGGCCGCGCTCGGCGGCGCGGTGCCGGACGACCTCGACCAGCCGTACGTACTGTGCGCTCTGGTCACCCGCGCCGACCGGCTGCCTGCCGGCCTGCGCGAGCTCGACGACGCCGGGCTGCGGGACCTGGCCGACGAGCTGGTCGCGGGCTGGCATCCGGACCTGCGGCGGGTGCTCGCCGAGTCCGACCCCTCGTGCCGTAGCGCGCAGACGTTCAGCGTGGCACCGGAGATCGCGCCGTGGCCGAGCAGCAGGGTCACCGTTCTCGGCGACGCGATCCACGCGGTGCCCGCCACCGGAGGTCTCGGCGGCAACACCGCTCTGCGGGACGCCCGCAGGCTCACCATGGCGCTGTCCGGGGTGGCTCGCGGCGACAGCGAGCCGGTCCCGGCGATCGCGGCATACGAGGCCGACCTGCGGGACCACGGGTACGCGGCGATCCGGGACGCGCTGGAGATACGAGATCAGATGCTCGCGCACGGTGTCGTGTCCACCGCGGTGTCCCGGGCGTGGTTCCGGCTGTGCCGTCGTTCCGCCACCTTGCGGCGGCGCAGCTTCGGCGACCGTCCGGACGCGGTCAGCGCGCCTCGCGCGTGGGAGCACACCCTCACCTGAGAGTCTCGACCACCTGCCGGCCACGAGAAATCTGACAGTCCATTGTGGATGGTAAAGATGACGTCGGCTCAACCGGGTGGTGTCATCACCCAGCGAATGCCGCGGACGAGGCCGTGCCCGGCCAGTCGTACCCCGGTCTGCTCCACGCCGGGCAGGTAGGGCAGCCGCAGTGGCAGCCGGGCCCACCGGGGCAGCAGGGCGACGGCACTCGCGCCGAGTACCGCGTACGGGCCGCGGGCAGCCAGCGGAAGGGGCGGGTTGAGCAGGATGAACCGGGCGGTGGCCCTGGCCTCGGGGGTGGAACGCAGTTCCGGCCGGTAACGGGCGATCCGTTCGGTGAGTTCGTCCTGGGATCGGGGCGGGTCGACCGCGCCGAGCGCGCCGGCCACCCTGGCCGTGTCCGCCACGTACTCGTCGCACTCGCCGCGATCCAGCGGGCGGGCGCCATATCGCTGATGAGCCCGCAGGAAACTGTCCACCTCGGTGATGTGCACCCAGGTCAGAAGATGAGGATCGGCGGCGTGGTAGGGCACGCCATCATCGGTGGTGCCCCGCACGCGCTGGTGGATGGCCCGCACACGATCGACGGCGTCCTGTGCGTCGGTGGACGTACCGAAAGTGGTGACCGCGAGGAAGGTGCTGGTGCGCTGCAGCCTGCCCCACGGGTCTCCCCGGTAACCGGAGTGCGCGGCGACCGCGGCCATGGCGAGGGGATGCAGCGACTGCATGAGCAGTGCGCGCAGTCCGCCGATGAACATGGCGGCGTCGCCGTGCACCCGGCGGATCGGACGCTCGGGTGCGAACCAGCGGGGGCCGGGACTGTCGTGGATCCGGGAGCGGTTCGCCGGTCCCTCGGGGCCGGCGACCCGCTCGAACAACGTCGCGCCCAGGCTCCGCCGGAGCGCGGCGACATTCGTGAGATCGGAGATTCGCAAGGCGTGATCCGTTCGCCATGGCCCGGGGCGGGGCCGGGTGGTCCCGCTGCCGATGGTACGGCGGCTTCGGCTCCACGCCGTCCACCGCGCATCAGGCGTCAGAGCGGTTCGGTGGCCGCTCTCGGCGGGTCCGCCCGGGCCTCGGCACCGGTGAGGCCGGCGTAACCCTCGTCCTGTCCGGCTACCCGGCCCACGAAGTTCCCGCTCTCGCCAGGACCGGTGGTCCCGCTGTTGTCACCGCCGTCGTGGCCGGAACTACCGCCGGTTCGCCGGGTACTCGCGACCGCGGGGTCGTCTCCGGCCCCGGATTCCGGGGGGATCCGGGTGCCGCGGCGACGGTCGAGCAGATTGCGGAGCCAGCCAGGCATGGCGGCCTTTCCTGTGTGTCCGGGGCCGGAGGAGGTGGGGCCCGACGTGCGCGAGGTTCCGGCCGGTCGCGCACGCCGAGGCGTATCAGGCGCCGGAGCGGTCCACGTCGCCGCGCCACGCGCCGGTCTCGTGACCACCGCGGGACTCGATGAAGTCCTTGAATCGCTTGAGGTCCCCCTTCACCCGCCGGTCGAGGATGCCGAGCTTGTCGGCGACGTTCTCGACGACGCCCTCGGGGTCGATGTCCATCTGCGCGGTAACCCGGCTCGTCTTGTCGTCGATCCGGTGGAAGGTGATCACGCCCGCGTGCCGGGGGCCGTCGTCAGAGCGCCATGCCACGCGCTCGTCCGGGTTCTGCTCGGTCACGGTGGCGTCGAACTCGCGGCTGACCCCGCCGACGCTGACCTTCCAGTGCAGGTGCTTGTCGTCGGTCTGACGGATCTCGTCGACGCCCTCCATGAACTGCGGGAAGGATTCGAACTGCGTCCACTGGTTGTACGCGGTGGGCACGTCCACGGCGACGTCGACGGACTCGGTGATGTTGCTCATCAATGCTCTCCGGAATCTGTTGGTGGCTATGACGAGCGTTCTGTGCCGCGGTCTGCGGCATCTCGCCTTCTCCTGGGGTACCCGCCGGAATCGCTGCCAAACCGCTACCGGGCGGGTGAGTGAATCCTCGCGTGCGCAGCGCTGTCGCACCTGGGTCGATCAGGATTCCTGTGCGCCTGTCGTCGCCGGGCGCTCGCCTGTCTCGCCGTCCGGTCGCGCACGCCCGTTCGCCGCGCCACTGCCGTTCCCGTTGTGCCCGTTGCCGTTCGCACCGTGGAGCGCGATGGCGTCCTCGGCGGGGTCGGCCGTGACCCAGCTTCCGGGGACGGCGTGTCCGGCGGAGCCGAGTTGGTTCATCTTCTTCGGTACCGCGGCGCCCTGGTAGGCCAGTCCGAGCGGATGGCCGTGCTCGTCCACCGGGCCGAGCGGCTGGTGGATCTCGATGAACTCACCGTGCGGGAGGCGTTTGATGATGCCGGTTTCCACACCGTGTTCGAGCACTTCCCGGTCACCGCGTTGCAGGCCGATGCAGATCCGGTAGGTGATGTAGTACGCCAGCGGCGGCAGCAGCAGGACGCCGATCCGTCCGGCCCAGGTCATCACGTTGAGCGAGATACTGAATTCGAGCGCGATGATGTCGTTGAAGCTGGACAGGGTGATCACCACGAAGAAGGCGAGCGCCATCGCACCGATGCTGGTCCGGACGGGAACGTCGCGGGGGCGTTGCAGCAGATTGTGGTGCGCCCGGTCGCCGGAGAGTTTCCTTTCCAGCCATGGATACGAGATCAGCGCCCCGATCAGTACGGCGATGCCGATGGCCCCGGCGAAGAACACCGGTGGAATCAGGTAGTCGCCCAGGTAGACCTCCCAGGCGGGCCAGATGCGCAAGATGCCGTCGGCCCAGCCCATGTAGTAGTCGGGCTGGGAACCGGCGGAGACCTGCGACGGGTTGTACGGACCCAGATTCCAGATCGCGTTGATCTGGAACACACCCGACATCAACGCCGTCAGCCCCGTCACCAACGCGAAGAACGCACCACCCTTGAGCGCGAACACCGGCATGATCCGCACACCGACGACATTGG
>NZ_NKYE01000015.1 GCF_002262875.1 Amycolatopsis antarctica
GACCTCGGCATCGCGCATCACCCGAAGAAGCCCCCGCGCCGACAACGAAGACAGTCGAACACCGGTCAGACCCCCGTGATCAACCCGCACCGTTTCCCGAGAATCCATATCAAGAATCGCAGCCAACCGAACCTCAACAGATCCCCCACTGATCATGAACCCATTCTAACGAACCCCGGACACCATTCCAATCACACCATCAGGTGCCCCGCACACGCGAATGTGCCATTCGTGCGGAATGTCGACAGTGGGCCGATGCGGGATATTATGGGAGCCGTTTCTGTCGGCGGTGTTGGTTGCGGGACAATGGTGGCATGCGGCGCCGTACTGGCAGCCGGTGGCGCCATACCCTGCTCTTCGAGCAGCGGTAACGGGCCAGCGTCACAGCGTGGCGGGACCGTATTCCGGACACGTACCACGATGCCCCCTGCTCGAGGGACCGCAGTGCACCCACGCCCCGCGCACATCCCGCACAGTCAGACCCCCGTCCGGCCAGGAACCAGACAGCAATGCCACCCGGAGTCACGCGCGGACGTCCAAGGTTGCCGAAAGAGAACCGGACGCCACAACAAGGGAACGACACCAAGTGAGACACGCCAAGCAAACGCGACAACCAACCCGCACCGAAGAATACGGAACCGAGAAACCCGTCCCGTGGGGAACTGTCGCTGATGACCAGCAACGGCGAACGCCCCGAGGAGCGACAGTTTCACACGGCTCGCCGAAGGCGTGCCCGAAACCCGAGAACACCCCGACAATACTCAACCCGTCCTCGAACACCGTCACAACCCGGACCCTCGCCAACGAACCATAAGCATGCAGGCGAACCGAAACCGCTGAAGAAGAAACGGTGCCCACCTAGGTATCCCGTGGTATCCCGGAAAGTCGAACGGCCGAGTCTCAGTTCCATGACCACCCGACGGTGCCTCCACCACGTTCGGGGCAGGGCGTCCGAGCACGGATCGTCCACTCACCGAATGAACCAGGTGACATCGGTCTACCCGAACCGGTGGACCGAAACACCTGACGCCGAGTGGTTCCTCCGAGAATCACCCGAATCGCGGGACAAACCGGCGAACCCAGCCCGATCCCGAGCCACCCGGATGGAAAATCGGCGAACCGTCATCTCGGACCGCGACTGACCAATCGTGTTGGCGGAGGCCAGCCATCAGCGGGCTCGCTCAAGTGCCGTGGAAGGGCCGCCGGGGCAAAGACGCACTGCCCGCGTACGCCGATGCGGTCGGGTGGCCAACCGAGCGGCTGCCCGCCGGACCGGTTCGGCCGGCCTTGGCCGCCCGCTCGATCCGAAGCCGTGCCGACAGTGCCGCCTGAACCCCTCATCCCGGCCAGGGCCGCCCGACCGGCTGCCGTGCCGGCCGACCCCGCTCCCACCCGAGCGGCTCGGACACCGCCCCGGCTACCGATCAGGAAGTGGCGTCCTCGGCAACCATGTCCGCGCACTTCTCACCGATCGCCATGGTGGTGATGCACGGGTTCACCGCCACGAGGAACGGCATAGCCGAGCCGTCGGCGACCCGCAGCCCGTCGACCCCACGGACGCGCAGGCGCGCGTCGAGCACGGCGGCCGGGTCGCCGTCGGCTCCCATCCGCGCGGTGCAGGCGGGGTGATAGACAGTGTTGTGGGTCTTGCGGACGTAGTCGGTGATCTCCTCGTCGGTGGTGGCGTCGCTCCCCGGTGCGAGTTCGGCACCGGCCCACTCGGCCATCGCGGGCTGGGCGACGATCTGCCGGGCCAGCCGGACGCCGTAGGTCATCACCCGCATGTCGTGCGGGTCGGTGAAATAGCGCGGGTCGACCTTCGGCTTATCGCGGAAGTCCTTGCTGCGCAGGCGAACCGTGCCCGTCGAGCGGCTGCGGGTGACGTTCGGCGTGAGACAGAACCCGTTCTCCGTGGTGGGGTAGCCGTGCCGGAGGGTGTTCATGTCGAACGGTACCGATCCGTAGTGGAACATCAGATCGGGGCGATCGAGCCCGTCCTCGGTGCTGGTGAAGATGCCGATCTCCCACCACTGGGTGGACCGGGTGACCATCGGCTTGCGGGCGTCCCACTGCACGAGCCCCTCGGGGTGGTCCTGCAGGTTCTCCCCGACGCCGGGGGAGTCGACGAGCACGTCGACGCCGACCTCGCGCAGATGCTCGGCGGGGCCGATGCCGGAGAGCATCAGCAGTTTGGGGGTGTCGATGGCGCCCGCGCTGAGCACGACCTCGCGACGGGCCCGGATCTGCCTGCTGTGCACGAGATCGGGGTCCAGGTACTCGACACCGGTGCAGCGCGTGCCGTCGAAGGTGAGCCGTTTCGCCCGTATCCCGGTGCGCAGCGACAGGTTCGCCCGGGTACCGAGGACGGGATGCAGGTACGAGACCGACGCGGAGGAACGCGTGCCGTCCTCGCGGGCGTTGATCTGGAACCAGTTGGCCCCGTGGGTGACCGTCCGGCCGGAGTTGAACTCCGTCGTCGGCAGCCCCGCCTCGGCGCAGGCGCGGAGCAGGGCGACGCCCGCCGGGTCGTTGGGTGGAACGGAACGGATGGTGACGGGGCCGGACCGGCCGTGGTGCTCACCGGGCCCGTCGTTGGTCTCCAGGCGCCGGTACAGCGGGAAGACATCCGCCGCCGACCAGCCGGGCAGGCCCGAGGCCGACCATTCGTCCAGGTCCTCGGCCGGTGCCCAGAAGGCGATGCACGAGTTGTGCGAGGAGCAGCCACCGAGCACCTTGGCCCTGGCGTGGCGCAGGAACGAGTTGCCGGATTCCTGCGGTTCCACCGGATAGTCCCAGTCGTAGCCGGACTCCAGCAGTCCCATCCACTGTTCCAGTTCGAGCACCGCCGGATCGTCCACATCGGACGGACCGGCTTCGAGCAGGCAGACGGTGACGCCCGGGTTCTCGGACAGCCTGGCCGCGACCACCGATCCGGCCGTGCCTCCGCCGATGACGACGTAGTCGAACTCCTCAGGTGCCGCGGACGCTGCGGGCTCGGTCACTTCGGGGCCTCCTCGGAGTCGGCGTCGGGTTCGGTGGCGGCGGGCAGGGCGGCGTGGTCGGCGAGGGTGCCGACCTTGCGTCGCTGCACGAACCAGTAGTAGGCGAAGCCACCCGCGGCGAAGATCCCGACGAACAGCACGGAACTCCACTGCAGGTACCAGTGGAAGGGTTCGGTGGCGTTGTAGATCTCCTTGCGTGGCCACGCAAGGTTCACCGCCATCCCGATACCCCACAGGACGGCGACTACGTTCACCGGCAGGCCCCAGCGGCCGAGCGAGAACCGGCCTTCCGGGGCGCCCTTCCTCGGCCACTCGCCACGGAAACGCTTGACCAGCAAGGGAATCGTCACCAGCAGGTAGGCGATGTAGATGAGGATGATCGCCAGGCTGGTGACGGCGGAGAAGATCTGCGGCGAGTTGATGTTCACCAGCAGCAGAGCCACCGCTATGACACCGATGAGAATCGCCGGGACGATGGGAGTGCCGGTCTTCGGGCTGACCTTCGCCAGGCGCGAGCCCGCAGGCAGGGCGTTGTCCCTGGCCATCGCGAACGCGATCCGGATGGCCGCGGTGTGCACGGCCAGCACGCACACGGTGATCGCGATGAACACGATGAACAGGAAAGCCCTGCCGATCGTCGGCCCGAGCGCGTCGGTGAGGACGAACTGCAGTCCGTCGACGCTCAGTTCCGGGGCGGCGATGTCGCTGACGGCCATCAGCGCGAACAGGATGATCAGCCCGCCCAGCACGAACGAGGCCAGCAGCGCCCGCAGGATCGCCTTCGGCGCGTTGCGATGCGGGTCGACCGACTCCTCGCCGAGGGAGGCCGCCGTGTCGAAGCCGTACATGACGTAGGAGGACGCGATGGCCGCGACGAGGAACGCACCCAGGTAGCCGGCGGAGTTGTCGGCTCCGGTGCCGAGGGTCTCGGTGACGACGTCCGGCCCGCGGGTGAAGTGCGCCGCCAGGAAGACGATCAGCAGTACCGCGGCGATCAGTTCGATGGCCACGCCCGCACTGTTGATCCGCGCCATCAGCTTGACGCCGAACGCGTTCACCAGCGTGGTGAACAGGATCAGCATGCTGGCCAGCAGGACCGCGTTCGTCGCCGCGTCGTAGGTGCCGGTTCCGTCGCCGACGAACTGGAAGAACTCGGAGATCTGCGGCAGCGTCCGCTGGTACGCCAGCGCTGTGGCGGAGATCGACACGATCGAGGCCAGCAGCATCATCCAGCCCGCCATCCAGGCGACGTGCGAGTTGGAGAGCTTCTTCGCCCAGTTGTAGACCGAGCCGGCGACCGGGTAGTGGGCGGCGAGTTCGGCGAAACTGAGTGCCACCATGAGCTGCCCGGCGAACACCAGCGGCCAGGACCACCAGTAGGCGGGGCCGCCCTCGGACAGGCCGAGGTAGGAGAGCTGGAAAACGCCGGTCAGCACCGAGATGTAGCTGATCCCCGCGGCGAAGGTGTGGAAACTGCCCAGGGTGCGCTTGAGCTGGTTGGTGTACCCGAACTCGTTGAGTTCGGCGTCGCCCGAAGCCGTCGTCGACATCGCATTCCTCTCGTCACCCGGCACCGGGAACCGGATGCCGTGGCAGCGGGTACCGCTGCCGGACCGTCTGCTGTCGTACGCGAGCCGGCGACGCTATTCGGGAGTGCCGGAGAACCACCGCGGCGGTTCCGGCCGCAGGTTCTGGTAGATGTGCTTCGCTTCCTGGTACTCGGCCAGCCCCGTCGGGCCCAGTTCGCGGCCGACACCGGACTGCTTGAAGCCGCCCCACTCGGCCTGCGGCAGGTACGGGTGGAAGTCGTTGATCCACACCGTGCCGTGGCGCAGCCGGTTCGCGACGCGCTGGGCCTTCGAGGCGTCGTCGGTGAAGACGCCGCCGGCGAGGCCGTAGAAGGTGTCGTTGGCGATGCGCACGGCGTCGTCCTCGTCGGTGAAGGTCTCCACCGTCAGCACCGGGCCGAACGATTCCTCGGTGACCGCGTGGCTGCCCTGCCGGACCCCGTCCAGAACGGTCGGCAGGTAGTAGTGGCCGGAGTCGAATTCGGCGCCGGAGGGGCGCCCGCCGCCGGTGCGCAGGACGGCGCCTTCCTCGATGGAGGTGGCGACGTAGGCCTCGACCTTCTCGCGGTGCTCGGCGGAGATGAGTGGTCCGGTCTCCGCCTTGGGGTCGAACGGCCCGCCGAGCCGGATGAGTTCCGCGCGCCGGACGATCTCGTCCACGAACCGGTCGTGCAGTTCCTCCTGCACGATCAGCCGGGTGCCTGCCGAGCACACCTGGCCGGAGTGCAGGAACACCGCGGTGACCGCGTAGTCGACGGCGGTCTCGAAGTCGGCGTCGGCGAACACGACGTTCGGGTTCTTCCCGCCGAGTTCCAGCGCCACCTTCTTCACCGTGGCCGCAGCCGCGGCGGCGATGCGCCTGCCGGTGGCCAGGCCGCCGGTGAAGGAGACCAGGTCGACGTCCGGGTGTTCGGACAGCGGGGCGCCGACCTCCGGGCCCGCGCCCAGCACGAGGTTCGCGGCCCCGCGCGGTAGTCCCGCCTCGGCCAGCAGGCCCATCAGCAGGATCGAGGTGTGCGGGGTGAGTTCGCTCGGCTTCAGCACGAAGGTGTTGCCGGCGGCCAGTGCCGGGGCGACCTTCCACGCGGTCTGCAGCAGCGGGTAGTTCCACGGTGTGATCAGCCCGCACACGCCGACCGGCTCGTGCACGATGCGGCTGAACGCGTCCGGGGAGCCGGTGTCCACGACCCGGCCCGCGTCCTGTCCGGCGAGTTTGCCGAAGTACCGGAAGCAGGCGGCGATGTCGGCCATGTCGAGTTCGCTCTCGACGAGCCGCTTGCCGGTGTCCAGCGATTCCGCTCTGGCGAAGGCGGCCAGATCACGCTCGAGCAGGCCGGCGACCCGCAGTAGCAGGTCACCGCGCTCGGAGGCCGCCGTGGCCGGCCAGGGGCCGTTGTCGAACGCCTCGCGTGCCGCGGCGATCGCGGCGATCGTGTCCTCGGCCGCCCCCTCGTCGACCTCGGCCACCGGTGAGCCGTCGGCCGGGCAGTGGATCTGCCTGCGCCGCCCGCTCGTGGAGGCGACCCACCGGCCACCGATGAAGAAATCCGCCATCTGTCCTCTTTCGCCCAAGACCGCCGGACCGGCACTCGCCCGGCTCGTGCGCGGGCCATCCTATGCCCTGCCCGGCCCGGCGCCAGGCCCAGCGCGAACCGGCGGGACCTCAGACGTGGACGGCGTGACCGGGGTAGTAGTCCCGCGCACGGCCGCGCGAGTCCAGCGTCGCGGCCAGCTTCATCCCGGTCTTCTCGATGGCGTGGTAGCTGATCAGCGCCACCGGGATGGCCAGTGCGAGCAGGAGCACGGCGGTGACGCCGAACGCCCATCCCGAGCCCTTCTCCGGCAGCAGCCCGGACGTACCGAGCAGCCGCAGGATCGGCTCGTGCCACAGGTACAGGCTGTAGCTGGCGAGGCCGACGGTGACCAGTGGCCGCCAGCTCAGCAGCCGGGGCGGTGCGCCCGGGATGAGCGTGGTGCTCGCGATGACCAGCGCGCACCCGGTCGCGACGATGGTGTGCATGAACACCTCGGGCTGGTTGCCGGGTGGTTTCGTCAGGTGCGCCACGACGATCAGCCCCGCGCCGCAGATCGCCGAGGCGGCCCGCTTCCACCGCTGGTTCAGCCGTACGCCGCCGGCGGCGGCCACGGCCATCAGCAAACCGATCGCGAACAGGTCGAGCTTGGCGACCGGGCCGAACCAGACCGACCACGCGTCCTTGGGCACGTCGTTGACGAATCCGGCGACGATCTTGTACGTCAGGCTGGCCGCGGCGAGGGTGCCGACCCCGCCGAGCAGCACGGCGAGCCGGGCACGCCGGGACGCGAGTCGGCGGCACGCCTTGTAGGCCAGTGGCCCCAGGATCGCCAGCAGCAGGTAGAAGTGCATCTCGTCGGCCAGCGACCAGGCCGGGCCGTCGGTCCAGAAGATGTAGGTGTCGCTGTAGACGTGGGTGAACGTCAGGTGCAGCACCAGGTCCTGCCAGTTGCCCGGCAGTTCCGGGTTGGTCAGCGTCCACACGATCAGCACGACCGCGAAGTACGCGGGCACCAGGCGGGCGACACGTTTGGCCAGGAACACCCGTGCCGGGCGGGGCGGTGAGTCGCCGAGGGCGGCGCGGGCGACGGGGATGCCGAGCAGGAAGCCGGACAGCACGAAGAACATGGCCACGAACATGTCGGTGCCGAGCAGCAGTTCGTGCCAGACCGTGCCTTCCAGCGGCCACTCGCCGGTGCGGTTGAACTGGTAGGCGTGGAACACCGCGACCGCGGTGGCGGCAAGTGCCCGGTACACGTCGAGCTGGTAGCGCGTCTTCGCGGGTGCGCCCGCCGTGGTCCCGTTCGGTGCCGGGCCGTTCGGTGCGCCGCTCACGCGTTCTCCCCCCGGACCGGAACCTGCCGCGGGGTGATCGCCCACTTGCGCTCGCCGGTGAGCTCCTTGAGCTGGGAGACGCGGGCGACATGGTTCTTGAACTCGGTGTAGAACACGGTGGAGACAAAGAGGTAACTGACGAACCAGCGGGGGTGCTGCCGGATCTCCGGTGCGGCGAGCCGCCAGGCGAAGAGCACCTGCGCGGGGCCCGCGGTCAGGGTGTAGAGCGTGCACAGCAGGAACACCGGCACCGCCCAGTCGAGCGTGCTGAAGCCGTCGCGCCAGATGGTGTAGGCGATCACCGGGATCACCTGCAGTGCCAGCCATGGGTACAGCTCACGCCAGCCGAGCAGGAATCCGACACCGAACTTGTTGCGCAGGGTCAGTTCGTCGGATCGGAGCGCGGACAGCAGGTGCCTGCGGGAAACCTGGAACCAGCCCTGCGCCCACCGCATCCGCTGTTTCCACAGTGCGGACAGGGTCGCCGGGGCGAGTTCCCGGCTGACCAGTGCCGGATCGTTGACGACCCGGCGCCCGGAGAGCAGCACACGCATCGAGGAGTCGATGTCCTCGGTGAGCATCTGGCCGTGCATTCGGGTCTCGTGCAGCACCTGGGTACGCCAGAAACCGTTGGAGCCGCCGAAGATCCCGAAGCCGTGCAGCTTCGCCCGGCCGGGGTGGCTGACGGCGTAGATCGATTCGAACTCGACGGCGACCATGCGGGAGACCCATGAGGCGCGGCCATTGCGGATGACGCAGTGGCCTTGGACGACGTCGGCGCCGCCGGAGATCCAGCGCCAGGCGCGCTCGAACGCGTCCGGGGCCGGGTGGTGGTCGGCGTCGAACACACCGACGAACTCGCCCTTGACGACCTCCAGCGCGGCGTTGACGTTCTGCGCCTTGGACGTGGAGTACGGCACCTTCATCAGCACCAGGCGCGAGTCCGCCTTCGCGAGTTCGCGCAGTTCGTCCTCGACGGGCAGTGTGCGCGGCGAGTTGTACGACAGGATCACCTGCAGCGGGCCGTCGTAGTCCTGCTTGAGCATCGAGCGCAGGGTGTCGACGATGGTGGCCGCCTCGTTCGGCAGGTACGCCGGGATGATCGCCGTCGCGGCCGGTGCCCTGCCCGGCGGCCGCTCCGGCGGCAGGTCCGGGTCGAGGGCGTAGAGGTTCTCCGCCCAGATCAGTACCGCGGTGAGTACCAGCGACGCGGTGACGATCAGGTACGCGGTGTTGCCGAGGTCGACCCCGCCGCGGTGCAGCAGCACCAGTGCGAGGAAGGGGGCGACCACGCCGACGGCGATGGTGGCCAGCACCTGGAGGCCGGTGCGGAGCGGCCCTCCCTCGCGGGGCCGGGCGCGGCGCTTGCCGCCGGGGAGCTGGGTCCACTTGCGCGGGATCAGGTCCACCTGGTTGGTGGCGATCTCGACCGCCTCCGTCGCGCGCTCGACGAGCGCGCGCGGGTCCCTGGTGACGGGACGGTCCGCGGCGTCGGTCCAGCCGATCACCGGCGTGACCGAGAGGTGTTCCCGGCCGACCCGGATGGGCAGCCGGGCGAGCCGGGTGGCGATGGTCTCCAGCCGGGCCCTGGTCTGCCATTCCGGCGCGCCGCGCAGGGTGAGGATCAGGCCGCCGTGGTGGTCGGGGGTGATGCGCTCCTGCTCGGACATCTCCGGCAGCAGCAGCCAGGCGACCTCCTGGAGTACCCGTTCCAGCCCCCGCGGTCCGAACCGGGACTCCAGCCGAGCCGCCTCCACGAACCGGACGACCGCGACGATCGGCGGTCTCCGCTGGGCGGCGGGTCTACTCAGAGCCTGGAGCGTGTGCTGATGCCAGTTCTCGGACTCGGTGAGTGGCGCCGCGGAGTGAGCGGGGGAAATCGGCAAGGCTCGAAACACTCCCAACTGAATCGATCACCTGATGGAGTGAACACACAGTACGAGGAGTGATTACCTTGCTGGCTAGATCCGCGCTAACAAGTGAGACCTAGTTCACAAACAGCAATTCTAGCATGAATATTTCTAACATTTGAACGCGGCGTGACGAGCCGCAGGTAGGCGGTTCGCGCGCGGCCACCCGCGTGACACCGGCCGCGTGCACGGGGCGAGGACCGTCCCGCTCCGTAGACTGGGCCTGCTGGCCCGCGCGAGCGGGCCGGTGAGCCGACCGTTCCACAGGCCCGCCGGCACCCGGACCGGGCAGCCGTCCGGACCGGGCCGGCCGACCGACCGAGCCGACCGAATTGACCGACCGAACTGACGAGGTGGAGCGTGACGTTGCTGGAGTCCGTGCACGGACCGGCCGATCTGAAGTCGATGGATCACGAGCAGCTCGACACGCTCGCCTCGGAGATCCGGGACTTCCTCGTGGACCGGGTCTGCAAGGCAGGCGGTCACCTGGGGCCGAATCTCGGCGTGGTCGAACTGACCCTGGCGCTGCACCGGGTGTTCGACTCGCCGTCCGACGCGATCGTCTACGACGTCGGGCACCAGAGTTACGTGCACAAGATCGTCACCGGCAGGCGGGACGGCTTCGACCGCCTCCGGCAGCTCGACGGTATCGGCGGCTACCCCACCAGGGCGGAGAGCGAGCACGACCTGGTCGAGAACAGCCACGCCTCCACGGCCCTGTCCTACGCGGACGGCCTGGCCAAGTCGTTCCAGCTCACCGGCGGCGGCAGGCACGCCGTCGCGGTCGTCGGCGACGGCGCCCTGACCGGCGGCATGTGCTGGGAGGCGCTGAACAACATCGCCGGCGATCCGCACCGGCCGGTGGTCGTCGTGGTCAACGACAACGGCCGTTCCTACTCGCCGACCATCGGCGGGCTCGCGGAGCACCTCGCCGCGCTGCGCCTCAAACCCGGCTACGAGCGGGTGCTCGACAGCGGCCGGGAGATCCTGCGGCACACCCCGGTGGTCGGCAAACCCGTCTACGCCGCTCTGCACGCCGCGAAGGCCGGCATCAAGGACGCGATCAGCCCGCAGGCGATGTTCGCCGATCTGGGCCTGAAGTACTTCGGCCCGATCGACGGGCACGACATCGTCGCGCTGGAGAAGGCGCTGGCCGGGGCGAAGGATTTCGGCGGCCCGGTCATCGTGCACGCGGTCACCGAGAAGGGGCACGGTTACCCGCCTGCGGTCAACCACGAGGCCGACCAGATGCACCAGACCGATCCGATCGACCCGGACACCGGCCTCCCCCCGGTGAAGGGACCGAGCTGGACGGGCGTCTTCGGCGAGGAGATGGTCCGGATCGGCGCGGAGCGGGCCGACGTCGTGGCCATCACGGCGGCGATGCTGCGTTCCACCGGGCTGCACCACTTCGCCGAGGCGTACCCGGACCGCTGGTTCGACGTCGGCATCGCCGAGCAGCACGCGGTGACCTCCGCGGCCGGGCTGGCGATGGGCGGGATGCATCCGGTCGTCGCCGTGTACTCGACCTTCCTCAACCGCGCGTTCGACCAGCTACTGATGGACGTGGCCCTGCACCGGCAACCGGTCACCGTCGTGCTGGACCGGGCCGGGATCACCGGGCCGGACGGGCCCAGCCACCACGGCATGTGGGACCTGTCGCTGCTCGGCATGGTGCCCGGCATCCGGGTGGCCGCGCCGCGGGACGCCGAGACCTTGCGCGAGGAACTGCGGGAGGCCGTGGCCATCGACGACGGCCCGAGCGCCCTGCGCTGGTCGAAGGGGTCGGTCGTGGAGTCCGTGCCCGCGCGGGAACGGATCGGCACGGTCGACGTGCTGGGCGCACCCGCGTCCGGGGCGGGTGCGGACGTGCTGCTGGTCGCGGTCGGCGCCTTCGCGGCGCTCGGTCTCGCCGCGGCGGGACGCCTTGCCGATCAGGGCATCGGAGTGACGGTGGTCGACCCGCGGTGGGTGCTGCCGGTGCCCGGCGAGCTGGTCGATCTGGCCAGGGAACACCGCATGGTGGTGACCGTCGAGGACAGCGGAAGGCACGGCGGGTTCGGCTCGGCACTGGCCGCGGTGCTGCGTGACGCGGAGTGCGACGTCCCGCTGCGCGATCTCGCCGTGCCGCAGCGGTTCCTCGCCCAGGGCACGCGGGACGAGGTGCTCTCCGGGATCGGCCTCACCGCACAGGACGTGGCGCGTCAGGTCACCGAGTGGGCCGCGAAGCTGATCGGTGGCCCGGCGGCGGAGCGCAGCCGCGCCGACGTTCCCTCGGCAGGCGACTGAGGGGCGCTCAGCGCACGCTGCCGCGGTACTTCCGCCACCGGCCCGCCAGCATCGCCAGGCCGGTCACGGTGTTCCCGAGCCCGGTGAACCCGAGCGGCAGGTACACGATGCCCTCCTGCCCGGAGACGCTGCTGAGCTGGCACAGCTGAGCTGGCACAGCACGCCGACAGCCGCGATGGACACGCCCCGGCCGAGTTCCCGGTCGGCCGGGGCGTCCCGGCCGCCGGAGCCGGTGCGGCGCGCCAGGCCGGTCCAGCCGAGCAGGCCGAACACCGCCACTCCCAGGACGAGTGCGAACGCCACCCACCTCAGCACGTCCGGCACAGGCCCTCACCCGATCCTTTCCGGCGACGAGATACCCGGCCACGGGCGCGTCAGTGCCTGCTCATCACGTGCTTGACGCGCGTGTACTCGGCGAACGAGTACGCGGAGAGATCCTTGCCGTGCCCCGAGTGGCCGAACCCGCCGTGCGGCATCTCGGCGACCAGCGGGCCATGGGTGTTGATCCACACACAGCCGAAGTCCAGTTCGGCCGAGGTCCGCACCGCGCGGGCGTGGTCGCGGGTCCACACGGACGCGGCCAGGCCGTAGGGCACGCCGTTGGCGAGGTCCAGCGCCGCCGGCTCGCCGGAGAACCGTTGCACGGTGACGACCGGGCCGAAAATCTCCTCCCGGACGATCTCGTCGTCCTGGGTGAGACCGGAGACCACGGTGGGGGAGAAGAAGAATCCCCGCTCGCCGGATCGGGAACCACCGGTGTGCACGCGGGCGTCGGCGGGCAGCCGCTCGACGAGCCCGCGCACCCGGTCGAACTGCGCACGGTTGTTCAGCGGCCCGAAGTCCGCGGCCGGATCGGACGGCGGCGCGGTGCGCTTCGCCGCCGCTGCGGCGGCCAGCGCCGCTGCCAGCTCGTCGTGGATCGCGTCCTCGGCGAGCACCCGGGTGCCCGCCGTGCAGTCCTGCCCCGCGTTGTAGCAGGCGGCGTCGATGATCGCGGTGGCCGTCGCGGCGACGTCGGTGTCGGCGAACACCAGCAGCGGGGCGTTCCCGCCGAGTTCAAGGTGCGTGCGCTTGAGGTCCGCGGCCGCGACGGTCGCGACGTCGATCCCCGCGCGGGTGGAGCCGGTGATCGAGACGAGTTCGGTGACCGGGTGGGCGACCAGGGCCCGGCCGGTGTTCCGGTCGCCGCAGAGCACGTTGAACGCGCCCGCCGGCAGGAACTCGGCGGCCGCGCGGGCCAGCAGGAGCGCTGTGCCCGGGGTCGTCTCGGCGGGTTTGAGCACGACCGTGTTGCCCGCCGCGAGCGCAGGGGCGATCTTCCACACGGCCATCATCAGCGGGTAGTTCCACGGCGCGATCTGCGCGCAGACCCCGATCGGCTCGCGGCGGATCAGGGAGGTGTGACCGGACAGGTACTCCGCCGCCGCGGTGCCCTCCAGCAGCCGGGCCGCGCCGGCGAAGTACCGCAGCGCGCTCACGCTCTCCGGGATCTCCTCGTCCAGCACCACCGCTCGCGGTTTGCCCGTCTGGCGGATCTCGGCCTCGGCGAAGGAATCCGCGTTCGACTCGACGGCGTCCGCCAGGCGCAGCAGCGCGAGCTGGCGTTGCGCCGGCGTGCTCCGCCGCCACGTCCCGAAGGCCCGGTGCGCCGCCCGCAGCGCACCGTCCACATCGGACGGTCCGGAGATCCCGGTGGTCCCGCTGCGGTCCTCGGTGCTCGGGTCGACCAGTTCGAGCACACCGTCGCCGGTGGCGGCGATCTCGGCGCCGGCGACGAGGTTGGGCACGGTCATCTGGGGTCCTCCTCGGCCGGTCCGGTGGCGGCGAACATGCGCAGGGTCGCTGACAGCACGACGACCCGGGGCCCGGGTGCGCGCAGGGCGGCGGCAAGGTCGGCGCCCACGGTGTCCACAGTGGACACGATGGACGGGACGCCGAACGACCGTGCCAGCGCGGCGAAGTCCGGGCGGGCGAGTTCGGTGGCGTGTGTCCGGCCGAAGGCACCGGTGAGGTACTCGCGCAGGATCCCGTAGCCGCCGTCGTCGATGATCAGCCAGGTGACGTCCAGTTCGTGCTGCACCGCGGTGGCGAGTTCGGCGATCCCGTACATCGCCCCGCCGTCACCGGAGACCGCCAGCACCGGCCCGCCGGTGGCGGCCGCCGCGCCGAGCGCGCCGGGCAGGCCGTATCCCAGCCCGCCCGAGCCCTGCGCCGTGTGGATCGGCGCTCCACCGGAGTCCCAGGCGGACCACGCCCAGTACCCGAGAACGGTCATGTCCCAGAAGCTCGGCGTCCCTTCCGGCAGCGCCGCGCGGACGTCGGCGAGCAGTGTCCGTTCGAGGTCGAGTCCCTGCCCGTCCAGCCGCCGGTGTACACGCTCCACCAGTTCCGCGGCGGCGGTCTCCGGCCGCCCGTCCGGTTCCCGTGCGGGCACCCGGTCACCGAGCGCGGTGAGCACGGCTCGCACGTCGCCGTGGATACCGAGGCCCGCGTGGTTGCTCTCCAGTTTCCCGGCGTCGGCCTCGACCTGGATCACCCGGCCCCTCGGGGCGAGCCGGTGGTAGTTGCTGGAGAGCTCGCCGAGCCCGGAGCCGAGGACGAGGAGCACGTCCGCCGCCGCGAGGAATTCGGTGCTGTGCCAGTCCTCCAGCCATTCCCGGCCGGACAGCGGATGCTCCCAGGGAAACGACCCTTTGCCGCCGAACGTCGACAGCACCGGCGCGCGCAGTGCCTCGGCCAGCACCGTCAGCTCCGCCGTGGCACCGGCGCGGACGACACCTCCGCCCGCCAGCAGGACGGGGTTGCGGGCACCGGAGAGCAGCCGGACGGCCTCGTCCAGCAGGTCCGGCAGGGGAGCGAGCTCGTCCCGCCGTACCGGAACGGCCGTGATCGGTGGCAGGGTCACCGGTGCCTGCAGCACGTCCTGCGGGATCTCCACCCACGCCGGGCCGTACGGGGCGGTGGCCGCCGACACCCACGCGTCGCGCACGGCGCCGGGGATCTGGCTGGCCGTGCGCGCCTGGTGCACAGACTTGACCACGCCGGCGACACTGGCCTGCTGGTCGGGCAGTTCGTGGAGGTACCCGTGCCTGCCACCGCCCAGTCCGGCGGCCGGGATCTGGCTGGAGATGCCGAGCACGGGCACCGACGCCGCACGCGACTCCTGCAGCGAGGAGAGCGTCAGCAGCGCCCCGGGGCCGGTGGAGACGATCATCGGGGTCACCGGCACCGGCCCGTGCGGATCGGCGTGCAGCCGGGCACGTGCGTGCCCGTCGGCGGCGAAGGCCAGGTTGTTCTCCACCCGCGCACCGAGCAGCCGCAGGCCGGGGGTGCGGCGCAGCGCGTCGAACAGGCCCAGCGCGTGCTGGCCGGGCAGGCCGAACACGGTGTCCGCGCCGAGCGATCGCAGTGTCTCGACGACCAGGTCCCCGCCGATCCGGGTGGTGTTCTCGTCCGTCATCGGGTCCGCGCTCCCAGGCTCAGCAGGCTCACCAGCTCGTAGGCCACGTGCGACGCGGCGATCGAGGTGATCTCCGCGTGATCGTATGCCGGGGCCACTTCCACCACATCCGCGCCGATCAGGGTGGTGTCACGCAGTCCGCGCAGGATCTCCAGGAGTTCCCGGCTGGTCATCCCGCCTGCCTCCGGTGTCCCGGTACCCGGCGCGTGCGCGGGATCGAGGACGTCGATGTCGACCGAGATGTACAGCGGACGGTCACCGATCCGCTGTCGCAGGGCCCCGGCGATCTCGTCGACCCCGCGGCGCAGTACGTCCGCGGAGGTGACGATGCCGAAGCCGAGCCGCTCGTCCTCGTCGAGGTCCGCCCTGCCGTAGAGCGGGCCCCTGGTGCCGACGTGGCACAGTGCCGAGGTGTCGAGCAGACCCTCCTCGGCGGCCCTGCGGAACGGTGTGCCGTGCGTGTAGGGCTCGCCGAAGTAGGTGTCCCAGGTGTCCAGATGCGCGTCGAAGTGCAGCAGGGCCACGGGCCCGTGCCGTGCCGCGGCGGCGCGCAGCAGCGGCAGGGCGATGGTGTGGTCGCCGCCGAGGGTCACCAGCCGGGTGCCGTCCGCGGTGAGCTCGCGCGCCCGTTCCGCCAGCGTGCCGATCGCCTCGCCGACGTCGAAGGGGTTGAGCACGATGTCGCCCGCGTCGGCCACCTGGGCGGTGGCGAACGGCGAGACGTCGAGTCCCGGGTTGTAGGGGCGCAGCAGCCTGCTCGCCTCGCGGACCGCGGCCGGGCCGAACCGCGCTCCCGGCCGGTAGGACACCCCGGCGTCGAAGGGCGCGCCGGCCACGACGACGTCGGCGCGGGTGACCTCATCCAGGCGCGGCAGCCGGGCGAAGGTGGCGAAGCCGGCGAAGCGGGGCACGGCGGAGGAGTCGACCGGTCCGATCGGGGGCGGGGCGTTCACGGGCATGCTCCTCGGGTTCGTCGGTGCTGGGTACTCGGTGCTGGGTACTCGGTGCTGGGTGCTGGTCCGGTCACGGTGCGGGTGCGTTTCCCGGCGGTGTGCCGGCGTTCTCCGCGGCGGGAACTCCCTCGTTCTCGTCCTCGCCGCGGACGCGCGCGTTCCACGCGGTCAGTACGGCCTCGGGTGTGCGGGGTGTCAGGAGGCTGACCACGACGTAGGCGACCAGGCTCGCCAGCAGGCCGTAGTAGATCGGCTCGTTCGCCGAGAGGCCCGCGACGATCATCGACACGACGACCACGACCGAGCCCGCGATCATCGACACCAGCGCCCCGGCACGGGTGCCGCGGCGCCAGGTCAGGCCGCCGAGGATCGCCACGAGCAGTCCGCCGACGAGAATGTTGTACGCGACCGTCAGGGCGGCCACGACGTCGTCGACCACCATCGCGATCCCGATCGCGGCGACGCCCAGGACCAGCGTGGTGATCCGGCTGGTCCGCACGCTCGCCTCGTCGCCCTCGTTCCCGCTCCGGCGGAACCTGGCGAGGATGTCGGTGGTGCTGACGGTCGAGCAGGCGATGAGTGCCCCGCTCGCGGTGGACATCAGCGCGGAGAGCGCCGCGGCCAGCACCAGGCCGCGCACGCCGGGCGGCAGCAGGTCCTCAACGATGACGGCGAACGCGTCGTCGGCGTCGCCCAGGGCCGGGTACAGCGCCTTCGCCGCCGTCCCGATGAGCGCCCCGGCGACCGCGTAGGCGAGGCAGTACACGCCGGAGACGATCCCGCCGCCGGTGGCGACCCGCGGCGTCCGGGCGGTGAACACGCGCTGCCAGATGTCCTGTCCGATGAGCAGGCCGAAGCCGTAGGTCAGGACGTAGGTGAAGATGGTGGCGCCGCCGATGCTGTCCAGTGCGAAATAGCTCGGGTCCAGCGTGGCGGCCAGGCCGTCGAAGCCGCCGCCCGCGCTGATCGCCACCGGCAGCAGGACGAACAGGATGCCGATCGTCTTGATGACGAACTGCGCGATGTCGGTCAGAGTGATCGACCACATGCCGCCCAGCACCGAGTACAGCACCACGATGGCGCCACCGATCGCGATCCCGGCGAGGCTCGGCACGTCGAACAGCACGTTGAAGATCGTCGCGAAGGACAGCGTGGAGGTGACCGTGAGCATGAGCGTGTAGCCCCACATCACGACGCCGGCGATGGTGGTGGACGAGCCGCCGTAGCGCAGGTCCAGCATCTGCGACACGGTGTAGACGCGCAGCCGGACCAGCCTGCGGGCGAACAGTGCGTGCAGCAGCAGGATGCCCAGGCCGATGGTGAGTACCAGCCACGCCCCCGAGACGCCGTGGGTGTAGCCGAGGCCGACGCCGCCGATCGTGGACGCGCCGCCGAGCACGACGGCCGACATCGTGCCGGAGTACATGAACCAGCCGAGTCTGCGACCGGCGACGAGGTAGTCGCTCTTCGTCTTGGCCAGCCGCAGCCCGAACCAGCCGATGCCGATCATCCCGGCGATGTACAGCCCGATCACCGCGTAGTCCGCGACCACGGTGCCCTCCTTCTCCGCTCCGGCACGTCCCGGCGCGCTCGTCCGCGCCGGGGTTCGCCGTCGGCGTTCCGGCAACCCTAGGAGCGCCAAGCCAGCCGATGCTTGGGATGTTTCGTCCCGGTCGGCGTATTCTGTGGACGAAATGGCCAGCACCGACGTGTCCGATGTTCCGATTCCACTGCGCGCCGTCACGGAGAACGCCGCGCTGGCCCTCGACGTGGTCGCCGAGACCGTCCCGCCCGGAGCGCTGGACCGTCCGGTCCGCTGGGCGCACGTCAGCGAGCTGCGCGACCCGGCGCCGTACCTGCTCGGAGACGAACTGCTGCTCACCGCCGGGGTCAACCTGCCGGACGGCGGGTCCGAGGTCGGCGCCTACGTCCGTGGCCTCGCGGCCGCGGGGGTGAGCGCGCTCGGATTCGGGGAGACCCCGGACCTGCACGACACGCTCCCGGGCACGCTGCGCGCCGCCTGTGCCGAGGCGGGCATGCCGCTGCTGGTGGTACCGCCCCGGACGCCGTTCCTGGCCGTGAGCCGCGCCGTCACGCTCGCGGTGGCGGAGGCCGCCGGCCGGGACCGCAGGCGGATCGCCGCCGCCAGGGAAACGCTGACCGAAGCCGCGGCGGGCGGGCTCGGCGAGGTGGCACGCGGGCTCGCCCGGAGCCTGTCCGGCTGGGTGGTGCTGGTCGGTGCCGACGGCGGAATCGCCGCCACTGGCGGGAATCCGCCCCCGCTGCCCGCCGCGGTCGACGCGCTGCTGGCCCGGCTGCGATCCGGCGGTGGCGTCCGCAGCGCCACCACCGAACTCGCCGTCGGCACGGTCGTGCTGGCCCAGCCGGTCTATCCGCAGGCGACGGCTTCGCACCTGCTCGTCGTCGGCAGGCCGGACCGTTTCGACGCTGCCGACCGCGCCGTCGTCTCCGTCGGCGCCGCGCTGCTCGGCCTGCTGGGCCGCTCCGGCGAACGGGAGGAGAACACCGCCGCGATCGCCACCAGGGCCTTGCTCACCGGTGCCTCGCCCGCCGATCCGGCGGCCGTCGCGCTCCTGGGCGAAGGCCACTGCCTGCTGCTCGCGGCCTCGCGGGAGCCCGGCCGCGCGGCCGACCGCGAGGCGTCCGGGCCCGGCTGGCTGCGGGCCCGGCTCGGCACCCCGCTCGTGCGCGTGGACGGCGACGAGTGCACGGCGATCCTGCGGGAGCCGCCCGGCGAGGACGTGCTGGCGGCCCTGCGGCGGCGCGGCTGGCTCGCCGGGGTGTCCGCGCCCGTCCCGGTGACCGGGCTGGCGGCGGCCGCCGCCGAACTCCCGGCACTGCGCAGGCGGGCACGCGCCCTCGGCCGGTCCGTGCGCTCCGATGCCGACGGACTCGGCCTGGCGACCGTCGTCGACCGGGACGCGGCGGCCGGTTTCGCGGCCAGAACCCTTGCGCCCCTGTGGGAAATCGACGTCGAACGCGGCGGCGACCTGATCCCGACGCTGCGTGCCTGGCTCGCCCAGCACGGCGGCTGGGATCGCACCGCGGCCGCGCTGGGCGTGCACCGCAACAGCGTCCGGCACCGGATCCGTCAGGTCGGAACGGTGCTCGGGGTGGATCTCGGCGACCCGGAGGTACGGATGGAGTTGTGGTTCGCGCTGCGGTGGGATCCGGGCCACCGGGGTGTCCACATAGGTCACTCTCAGGATCCTGTGGCACCGTGGCGTCGTGCGGATTCTGGTAGTCGAAGACGAGGAACCCCTGGCTGAGGCGATCGCCCGCGGACTGCGCCGCGAGGGCATGGCGGTGGACGTCGCGTTCAACGGTGACGACGGGCACGAGAAGGCGAGCATCACCAGGTACGACGTGGTGCTCCTCGACCGGGATCTGCCCGGCATGCCGGGAGACGCGCTGTGCGCCGAGATCGTCGCCTCCGGGGAACTCACCCGGGTGCTGATGCTCACCGCGAGCGGCTCGGTGTCCGACCGGGTCGAAGGCCTGTCGCTCGGCGCCGACGACTACCTCGCCAAGCCGTTCGCGTTCCCCGAACTGGTCGCCCGCGTCCGCGCGCTCGGCAGGCGCGCCACCCCGGCGGCCCCGCCGCTGCTCACGGCAGGCGATGTGGAACTGGACCCGGCCAAGCGCGTGGTCCGCCGCGCCGATGGGCCGGTGGACCTGACCCGCAAGGAGTTCGGCGTCCTGGAGGTGCTGCTCTCCGCGGGTGGTTCGGTGGTCAGCAGCGAGGAACTGCTGGAACGGGTGTGGGACGAGAACGCCGACCCGTTCACCACGACGGTCCGGGTCACCGTCATGACCCTGCGCAAGAAACTCGGCGAGCCCGGCATCATCGAGACGGTGGTGGGATCGGGCTACCGGGTGTCCGGCGCCGGGCAGAAGTGACGCCGGGGGCCAGGGCCGAAGCGAGCCCCGGAGTGCGGTCGCCCGCGTGCCCCGCGGAGAGGAACGGTCGGTGAGGAGCCCGTCGGGCGGGATTCCGGTGCGCAGCCTGCGTGCCAGGATCACCCTGCTCGCCACCGGACTGGCGGCAGGGGTCAGCCTGGTCCTGCTGTGGCTCGCCTGGACGCTGGTCGGCGACTCGGTCGCCGCGGTGCCGAGGATGCCGCCGGGGACCACGGTCCGGGTCGACGGGATCGATGTCGACTCCTCGGTACTGGCGGAGCATCTGCGGGAGAACGCGCGGGACGAGGTGCTGCTGGCCGGGTCCGCTGCCTTCTGCTTCGTCGTCGCCGCCACCGCCATCCTGGCCTGGACGTTCACCTCCCGGGTGCTGCGGCCGTTGCGCGACATCACCGGCGCCGCCCGGAGGTTGTCGGTGGAGTCGATGGGGGAGCGCATCGGCGAGATGACGACCAAGGACGAACTGGCGGAACTGGCCGAGACCTTCGACGCCATGCTCGACCGGCTGCAGGCCGCGTTCGACGCGCAGCGCCACTTCGTCGCCAACGCCAGCCACGAACTGCGCACCCCGCTGGCGGTGATCCGCACCGAACTGGAGGTGACGCTGGCCGACCCGGGGGCGGACGTGGTGGAGCTGCGCCGTATGGCCGGGGTGGTGCAGGACGCCACCCAGCGTGCCGAGCGGCTCGTCGGTTCGCTGCTGCTGCTCGCCAGGGCGGACGGTGCCGGGCCCGCGGTCACCGAGACGGTCGACCTGGCCGCGCTGGCCGCCGGTGCCTGGCGGGCGGTGCGAGCGGAGTCCGAGCAGCGGGGGATCCGGGTGGACTTCCGCACCGAACCCGCGCCGACGCGGGGCGACCCCGCGCTGCTGGAGCGGGTCGCGGGCAATCTGCTGGAGAACGCGGTGCGGCACAACGTCGACGGCGGCTGGATCGAGGTGGGTACCCGTGCCGGCCCCCAGTGGGCGGAGCTGACGGTGCGCTCCTCCGGCGGGCTGGTGGATCCCGGGGCGGTCGCCGAACTCTTCGAACCCTTCGCCCGTGCCGGGATCGCCCGTACCGCGCGTGGCGGCGCGGGCCTGGGACTGTCGATCGTGCGGGCCGCGGTGCAGGCGCACGGCGGTGCGGTGACCGCCGAGACGGTCGTCGGCGGCGGGTTGTCGGTCACCGCCGGGCTGCCCGTCGCGCAGCGGCCCTGAACCAGGGTTACGGTGCTGGACATGGTCCCCACGGTGCAGCTCAACGACGGAAACCACATGCCACGCCTGGGTTTCGGGGTCTACAAGATCCCGGACGAGGAGACCGTGCGTGCCGTGCACACGGCGTTCGAGGCCGGCTATCGCGGCATCGACACGGCCACGCTCTACCGCAACGAGCGCGGTGTGGGCGAGGCCGTGCGCACCGGCGGGTTGCCCCGGGAAGACCTCTTCGTCACCACGAAACTGTGGAACACCGAGCACGGCCACGACAGCGCACTGCGCGCCTTCGACAGGAGCATGTCGGAGCTGGGCCTCGACTACGTCGACCTGTACCTGATCCACTGGCCGGTCCCCGCACAGGACAGGTACGTGGAGACGTGGAAGGCATTGGAGAAGATCCAGGCCGACGGGCGGGCCAGGTCGATCGGTGTGTCCAACTTCCAGATCCCGCACCTGCGGCGGCTCCTGGACGAGGCGGACGTGGTGCCCGCCGTGAACCAGATCGAGGCGCACCCGCACCTGCAGCAGACCGCACTGCGCCGGTTCCACGAGCAGAACGGGATCGTGACCGAGGCGTGGAGCCCGCTGGCCCGGGGTGGCGAGGTGCTGGAGTCCGAGGTCGTGCGCACGGTCGCCCGCAAGCACGGCAAGACTCCGGCGCAGGTCGTCCTGCGCTGGCACATCGAGATGGGCCACGTGGTCATCCCGAAGTCGGCGACCCCGCGGCGGATCGCCGAGAACATCGACGTCTTCGACTTCGAGCTGGACCAGCAGGACGTGGCCGGGTTCGCGACGCTGGAGCTGGACCGGCGGCTCGGCCCGAACCCGGACGAGCTCGATGTCTAACCTGCTGGATGTATAACGCCCTATACCGCGCCTCTGTGTAGTCCTTCGACCGCTCGGCCGGTTGCCGGCGGCCGGGGACACGACGCGAGGACGCCGAGACTCGATTCCTGCCGGAGACCCGGTCGGCGAGATTCCCGCGTCGGTCTCAGTAGGGGCCGCTCCGCAGGGGCGCGGGGGTCACTCCGCGGTCTCGTGCAGCGCGGCACTGATCCCGGCGGTGGTCAGGTCGACCTGCCACGGCCGGGCACCCCCTGCCCGCAGGGCCTCGGCCACGCCGTGCGCCCCGCGGTCCTCCGGCGGGCGCCAGCACGTCCGGCGCAGCAGGTCGGGCAGCAGCAGGTTCTCCACCGGAAGCCCGTGCTGCTCGGCGACGGCGGCCAGGCCCGCCCGTGCCGCGGACAGCCGTGCGGCCGCGTCCGGATCCTTGTCCGCCCACCGGTTCGCCGGCGGTGGCCCGTCGCTCGGCTGCGCGGCACTGGGAAGTTCGTCCTTGGGCAGGCCACGCGCCGTCTGCAGGTGACGCAGCCACATCCCGGCGTAGCGCCGCTGGATCCGTCCGCCGAAGACCGGCAGCGCCTGCAGTTCGGCATTCGTCGTGGGATCGGCGAGCACGGCGCTCACGATCGCGCTGTCCGGCAGCACCCGGCTCGGCGCCCGGTCCCGCTTACGGGCCATCTCGTCGCGCGCCTGCCACAGTTCCCGCACCGCGGCCAGACCACGGGGCTGGCGGATCTTGTGGATGCCCGAGGTCCGTCGCCACGGCTCGGCCCTCGGTGGTGGCGGGGGAGCGGTGCGCACCGCCTCGAACTCCTGGCGCGCCCATTCCAGCTTGCCCTGCGCGTGCAGTTCGGCCTCGAGGCTCTCGCGCAACGGCAGCAGCAGCTCGACGTCCAGCGCCGCGTAGTTGAGCCAGTCGACCGGCAGCGGTCGTTTCGACCAGTCGGCCGCGCTGTGCCCCTTCTCGAGCTGGTAGCCGAGCAGGCGCTCGACGAGCGTCCCCAGGGCGACCCGGTCGTACCCGGCGAGCCGTCCGGCGAGTTCGGTGTCGAAGACGCTCGGTGGCCGCAGGCCCAGCTCGGTCAGGCAGGGCAGGTCCTGGGAAGCCGCGTGCAACACCCACTCGGTGCCGTTGAGCACCTCCGCGAGGGGGGCGAGTTCGCCCTCCAGGGGAATGGGGTCCACCAGCACCGTGCCCGCGCCCTCCCGGCGCAACTGCACGAGGTAGGCCTTGGGCCAGTAGCGATAGCCGGAAGCCCGCTCGGTGTCCACCGCGATGGCGCCGGTGCCCGCGGCCAGAGCCGCACACGCCTTCTCCAGCGCCGCGACCTCGGCCACCACCGGTGGTGTTCCGTCCGCCGGCTCCCGCAGCAACGTCGGCTCGTCCGGGCGCGCCGCATTCGGCTGCGCGTCCGTCCGGGTCGCACCTGCTGGGGAGTCGGCGTCGTGATCTGCGATTTCCACGATCGACGACCCTACTCCGACGGGCTGACCGCGCCGGTTCGCCCGTCGGAGCAGGAACGTGTTCGCCTCAGCGGATGACGCCGGCTCGCATGGCCAGCGCAACCATCTGTGCCCGGTCACCGGTGCCGAGCTTGCGTCCTATCCGCGACAGGTGAGACTTCACCGTGAGCGCGGAGAGGCTGAGCTCCTCACCGATCTCCTTGTTCGACTGACCGTCGGCCACGAGCTGCAGCACCTCCACCTCGCGAGCGGAGAGCTCCCGCGGGGTGTTGTCGGTGCCGGCTACCCGGGTACCGGTGGCCAGCACCGGAGCGACGCTGGGGTCGGCGTAGACGCCGCCCTCGAGCACCCTGCGCACACCGTCGGTGACAACCACCGGCGATGCTGACTTGAGCAGGTATGCCTGCGCTCCGGCCTGGAATGCCGAACGAACCGCGTACGGGTCGTCCGAGGACGCGAGCACCACGACACGAGGCCAGCCGTTGCTACGGAGTTCCGTAACCAGCTCGATACCGCTGCCATCCGGCAGGCCGAGATCGAGAATCGCCAGATCGCACGGCCCGGTGGCCGTCGCTCGCGCTCTCGCCTCGGCCACGGTGGCGGCCTCGTGAACAGTGCCCGCACCCATTTGTGCGAGTCGTGCGGCTATTGCCTCCCTCAAGAGCGGGTGGTCATCGACCACCAGCACGGAAAACAACTCTTCCCGCGGGTGCGGAACCATGCTGGCCGGCAAAGCGCCGGCTGGCGTGGTACGGACGGCCTGTGAAAAGCCGACGGCAGCCACGTCACTACCTCCCTGGAGTCGGTCGTGCCCCCCGACCGGCACCGGGACTTTCGGCCAAACAGCCGCGCCAGCTCTAGACCGAAAGTGGTGTCGTCGAAGGCACTCTAGCCGCCCAAGCGGGTCAGTGGGTGGATCGAACGGGTATGTATCTCGATCGAGTAGTCACAGAGCGAGATCGGGTTAACACGATCGGACTATTCAGCAGGTCAGTGTTAACGGATCGTTCGACCGGGGCGATGAAATATTTTCACCCACTTCGATCGTATCGTGCAGAAGTACCGTGCAGGCTCGCGTGCTACCGGACGGGGTCCGTCCGCGGGAGCGAATCGGTCAGTGCCGCGAAGGCCTCCGGCGAGCGTTCCGTCATCAGCCGATACCAGGCGGCCAGTGTGGCCGGGGAGAACACCCCGAGCCGGGCAAGGGTCTCCCGGGCGAACTCGACCGGAGCCAGCCCGGACGACGTGACGAGGTCGCCGTCGGTGACAGCGGGCTCGTCGGCGTAGCGGGAGGCGCCCGCGTAGCCCTGGCACATCTCCCGCAGCGTCCCCGGGTCGTTGCTGGTGTGCCTGCGCTCGTCGAGCATCCCGGCGTTGCCCAGTGCCATCGTGGCGCCGCAGATCGCCGCCACCGGGGTGCCGGCCGCCAGCAGGTCCGCGGCGAGCGCCAGCACGGGATCGTGCCGCGGCTCCAGCCACGTCTCGCCGCCCGGCAGGATCAGCACCGCCACCGCCGCGGCGGGCAGGTCACCGATGACGACCTCGGGGACGATCCGGATGCCACCCATCGTCGTGACCGGATCCGGGGTGAGGCCCACCGTGCGCACGGGCAGGTTCGTCCCGGGCACGGCGAAACAGCGGCCGCTGTTCAGTTCGGCGGTCAGGTAGCCGGTCTCCCAGTCGGCGAGCGTGTCCATGACATAGAGGTAGGCGGCCGGCGCGCCGCCGGCGGGAGGATTCGAGCCGGCGACGGTGTTCGGGTCGGCCGGGGCGTTCTGGTCGGCGGGCACATCTCCTCCTCGGGGGCCGGGAGGAGGAGATTATGCGACGGCCCGGATGCCCCGGACAGGTCACCGGGGCTTCAGGAGCCCTGACGCTGGCCGAACACCGCGACGCCGACCGGCGGCAGCCCGACGACACTCGCCATGAGCTGGCAGAAGGCCTCGCCGTGCGGGCCGAGGGCGCCGTCCACCGGCGTCCACGAGGCGCGCACCTCCAGATCGTCGGTACGGGCGGGGCCGGCGATGTCACCGAACCGCGCCGAGGAGGTCTCGGTGACCGTGCCGCCCAGAGACGTGTAGCTCGCGCCGGAGACCTCCAGCGCGTCGGTCAGCCAGGACCAGCCGACGGCGGGCAGGAACGGGTCGGTAGCCAGCTCGTGGTCGAGCTCGGCACGGACGTAGGTGACCATCCGCAGCACGCCGTTCCAGGCGTCCTGGCCATCCGGGTCGTGCAGCAGCACCAGCCGCCCCGAGGCCAGCACGTCGGCGGGTCCGGTGACCTCACAGCTCAGTGCGTACGACCATGGGGCGAGCCGCTGGGGTGGCCGGACCGCCTCCAGCGTCACCTCCGGGCGGGCGCGCACCGCGCGCAGGGCCGCGACTGCCTCACGGAACAGCTCGGGTGCGTGCGTCATGGCGGTCACCCACCGACTTTAAGCCGCTACCCGCCCTCCACGGCCGCAGGCGCGCCGAGAGCCCGGCGGACGGTGTCCGCGCCCTGCGCGAGCAGTCCCGGAAGAGCGCACGTGAACGCGGGTGGCACGATGACGGGGATGCCTTCCACACCACCTCCCGCGCCGCAGACCCGGCCGACGACCGCCCGCCGTGAGCTCACGGACTCGCCGTACCTGGCCGCGGCCCGCGGCGGAACGCCTGCCCGCCTGCCGGTGTGGTTCATGCGGCAGGCGGGGCGTTCGCTGCCCGAGTACCGCGCGCTGCGCGAGGGCACCTCGATGCTCGACGCCTGCTTCGACCCTGAGATGCTCGCCGAGATCACCATGCAGCCGGTGCGCAGGCACGACGTCGACGCGGCGATCCTGTTCAGCGACATCGTCGTCCCGCTGAAGGCGGCCGGGGTGGACATCGAGATCGTCCCCGGTACCGGCCCCGTCGTGGCCTCGCCGATCCGCACGGCCGCGGACGTGGCCGCGCTGCCCGAGCTGAGCCCGGACCAGGTCGGTGCGGTCGCCGACGGCGTCCGGCTGCTCGTCGAGCGGCTCGGCCGGACACCGTTGATCGGGTTCGCCGGGGCGCCGTTCACCCTGGCCTCGTATCTGATCGAAGGCGGGCCGAGCCGGAACCACGAGCACACCAAGTCGCTCATGCACTCCGAGCCCGAGGTGTGGCACGCGCTCGCCGGCAAGCTGGCGAAGATCGCCCGTACGTTCCTGATCGCCCAGCTCGACGCCGGCGTCGACGCGGTGCAGCTGTTCGACTCCTGGGCGGGCGCGCTCTCGCCGCGGGATTACCGCGAGTTCGTCCTGCCGCACTCGACCTCGGTACTCGGCGCCGTGGGGGAGTACGGGGTACCGCGTACGCACTTCGGCGTCGGCACCGGCGAACTGCTCACCGCCATGCGCGACGCGGGCGCCGATGTCGTCGGCGTCGACTGGCGGCTGCCACTGGACGAGGCCGTGCGCAGGCTGTCCACTCCGGACGGTCCCGTCCCGGTCGTCCAGGGCAACCTCGACCCGGCCCTGCTGTTCGCCTCCTGGCCGGTGATCGAGGCCGAGGTGCGGCGCATCGCCGACGAGGGGCGCACCGCCGGAGGACACATCGTCAACCTCGGTCACGGCGTGCTGCCGGGTACCGATCCCGAGGTGCTGACCCGCGTCGTCCGGCTGGTACACGAGCTGCGTCCGTGATCTCGCGCGTCGCGGTCGTCGGGGGCGGCGTCGCCGGCGCCACGGCGGCGCACCGTGTGCGCACCCTGCTGCCGGACGCGGACATCACCCTGGTCGAGGCATCCGGGGTCACCGGCGGCAAGCTGCGTACCGCCGAGCTGGCGGGCCGCCGGGTGGACGTCGGGGCCGAGGCGTTCCTCGCCCGCCGCCCGGAGGCGCTCGCCCTCGTGCGTGAGCTGGGCCTGGACGACGCGCTGACCCACCCGACGGACGCGGGCGCCACCGTGCTCGCCGGTGGCAGGCCGGGCCGGATGCCCGCGGGCACGATGATGGGGGTGCCGGGCTCCGCCGGGGCCGTCGCCGGGCTGCTGTCCCCGGAAGGACACGCCCGCGTCGCGGCAGAGCGGGATCGCGGGCCCGTCCGGCTCCCGCCGGGTGACGTCTCGCTCGGCGCCCTGCTGCGTGAGCGGTTCGGCGGCGAACTGGTCGATCGGCTGGTCGATCCGCTGCTCGGCGGCGTCTACGCGGGCGGGGCCGACGGACTCGGCCTGCGCGCGACGATGCCCGCCCTCGCCGGGGCACTCGACGACGGGGTGCCCTCGCTCACCGAGGCGGCCGCCGGACTGCTGCCCGGCACGCCGAATCCCGCTCCGGTGTTCGGCACCCTCACCGGGGGGCTCGGCGCACTCGTCGACCGGCTGCTGTCCCGATCACGCGCCACGGTGCGCACCGGTGTCCCGGTCCGGGCAGTGCACCGGATTCCGGGGGGCTGGCGGCTGGAGCTCGGCGCCGCCGCCTCCTCGCACGCACCCCCGGACGCCTGGCTGGAGGCGGACGCGGTGATCCTCGCCGTGCCCGCCCCGTCCGCGCGGAAGCTGCTCGCCGACGTCGCTCCCGGTGCGTCGGCCGCGTTCGGCGAGGTCGAGCTCGCGTCGATGGCGGTGGTGTCACTCGCCCTCCCGCCGGGAACCGTCCTGCCGGACGCTTCGGGTGTGCTGATCGGTGCGGGGGAGCGCCGCGCGGACGGAACGCCGTTCACCGTCAAGGCGTTCACCTACTCGGCCCGCAAGTGGGCGCACCTCGGCGGAGCGGGTGAGCCGCCGGTGTTGCGCGGTTCGGTCGGCCGGTTCGGCGATCCCTCGGGGCTGCACACCGACGACGACGAGCTGGTGCGCCGCGTGCGCTCGGATCTGGCCGAGCTGGCCGGGGTCACGGCGAGGCCGGTGGACGTCCGGGTGACCCGCTGGGGCGGTGGCCTGCCCCAGTACGGCGTCGGCCATCTCGACCGGGTCGGCCGGATCGAGCGGGCGGTCGGCGACGTGGCCGGGCTGGAGGTCGCCGGGGCGTCCCTGCACGGTGTCGGTATCCCGGCGTGCATCGCGAGCGGGGACGCCGCCGCCCGCCGGCTCGCGTCCGGCAATCGCTGACCGGCCGGGGGCGAGCGGGTCCGGGATCACACCCGGCCTGCGGGCGGCGGGCGTTGCCGGTGGTGGGACGATGAGGTCATGGCGCGGCTGAACTACAACGAACTCAACGACACCATTCGCTACACCGCCTGGTCGGTGTTCCGGATCGAGCCCGGCAAGCTCGGCGAGGATCGGGGCCGGGCGGCCGCGGAGACGACCGAGTACCTCGACGCGCTGGAGGGCAAGGGCGTCGTCGTGCGCGGGGTCTACGACGTCGCGGGCATGCGGGCCGACGCGGACTACATGATCTGGTGGCATGCCGAGGAGGTCGAGCAGGTACAGGCCGCGTACACCGGTTTCCGTCGCACCCCGCTGGGCAGGGCGTCCACCCCGGTGTGGAGCCAGGTGGCGCTGCACCGGCCCGCCGAGTTCAACCGCAGCCACATCCCGGCGTTCCTGGCCGGGGAGGAGCCGCGCAAGTACATCTGCGTCTACCCGTTCGTCCGCTCCTACGAGTGGTACCTGCTGCCGGACGCCGAGCGCCGCACGATGCTGGCCGACCACGGCAAAGAGGCCCGCGACTACCCGGACGTCCGCGCGAACACCGTGGCCTCCTTCGCGCTCGGCGACTACGAGTGGATGCTCGCGTTCGAGGCGGACGAGCTGCACCGCATCGTCGACCTGATGCGGCACCTGCGCGGAACCGAGGCCCGCAGGCACGTCCGCGAGGAGACCCCGTTCTACACCGGAACCCGGGTGCCTCCTGCCGAGCTGGTGCTGAACCTGCCCTGAGCCGACGAGGATGAGCGCGGCCGAGACGACGGTGAGACTCTGGACCAAACTGACCGGGTGCGGCCCTGCCCGCCCGGTCCTGGTCGCTGCCAGGTCGTGCGGTGCGGGCGGGTCGTCCCTGGCACGGACGGCGATGTTCCTGGATTCCTTGGGGCGCAAGGAGACCATCGGCACGGAGCCGGATGTCACCGATCTGCTCGCGCGGACGTCCAGCCCGTTCGGCACGCTGACCCATCTGCGTCCACCGGGCCTGCTTGCCGGATATCGTCCACAATGGACACAGGGGCCGGGGTTACCGGGATCGTCGCCCGCGCAGTGGTGACCAGCCGGGCGACCGGCCGAGCGACCAGCGGCGGGCCCGGGGGAGGTGCCCGCGCTCGACGAGCCAATCCGCGAACGCCGCGAGGTCGTCCCGCGCGCCGGTGCCGACCTCGCGGGGATGCACGATCGCGTAGGCGTCGAACAGTTCCGCGAAACGATCACCCAGCCGATCCGCGAGTTCCGGTGCCAGGTAGGCCACGACCTTGCGCCGCTTGTTGCGCAGTGCGCGGACCTCCCCGGCGACCCTGTCCGGGACGAAACCGGGCGGTACCTCGCCGCCGGCCAGCAGTGCCCGCAGCAGCGCGGCCTGCTCGGCGGCGAGATCCTCACGGCGGTTCACGAACCGTCCAGAACCTTCCGGATCGCGGCCAGTTCGGCGGCGAGTTCGCCGTCGGTCGGGTAACGGTCGTCGCGTTCGAGCAGCGCCCCCGGCGGGACCGTCCGTGAGCGCAGTTCGCCGAGGAGTTCCAGCACGGCGGGCGGAACCGGGTGGGCATGCGTGTCGTGATAGACGCCGCCGATGCTCTCCCCGCCCGCGACGTGCACGTACGCGATCCGTTCCAGCGGGATCTCGTCGAGGAAGCGCACCGGGTCCGAGCCGAGGTTGAGCGCGTTCGCGTACAGGTTCGCCACGTCGACGATCAGCAGGCAGCCGGTGCGCTCGGTGAGCTCGCCGAGGAACTCCGCCTCGGACATCTCGGCGTCCGGCCATTCGAGCATCGCGGCGATGTTCTCCAGCGCGAACGGCAGGCCCAGGATCGACTGGGCCAGGGTCACGTTGGCCACCAGCACGTCCAGCGCGGTCCGGGTGCGTGGCAGCGGCATCAGGTGCCCGGCGTCCAGCCCGCCCGCGCGCACGAAACAAACGTGGTCGCTGACCATCGGCGCGTCCAGCGCGGCAGCGACCGCGGCCAGGTGCTCGACGCGGTGCGTGTCGAGCACCTCGGCGCCGCCCAGCGACAGCGAAACCGCGTGCGGCAGCACCGGAACGCCGCGGGCGCGCAGGTCCGACAGCGACGCGGGCAGCTCGTGCGCGTGCAGGTTCTCCGCGATCACCTCGACCCAGTCGACGCCGGGCAGGCGCGCGACGGTGCGGTCGATCTCCGGTCGCCAGCCGATGCCGACGCCGAGCCGGGACGGCGGCTCAGCCACCGCCGCCGCACCCACCACCGCCGCCACAACCGCCACCGCCGCCGCACGAGGATCCGCCGCCACAGGTGGTGCCACCGCCACCGGAACCGCCGCCACCGCCCCAGCCGCCACCGCCGGTGGCGATCGGCAGCGGCGGCTGGGCCAGCACGCCACCGATCTCGTCGTCCGGGTACATGGTGATACCGCCGAGCGCGACCGCGCCACCAACACCGGCGAGCAGGCCGAGCCGGTGACTTCGGCCGCCCGCGGCATCGGCGGCGCCGAAGGTATTGCCGAGTGGCTGGTCCCCGGCGTGGCCGATCGTCCGGCCGCCACCCGTGGTGTGCCCGCCGTCCCGCCGGATCCGGTCGAGGTAGGCCGTTCCGGCCCGGGTGGGGACACCACCCTCACGCGTCCTCCAGCCCGGTGCATTGCCGGTGGCGATACAGGCGCCCACGGCCGCCACCAGAAGAATGCTCAGGTAGCCGACCGGATAGTCCTGGGCGGCCCCGTTGAGCAGGCGGACGACGCCGACGCCGAGCACGAGCAGGTAGACGATCATGATCGTCCGCCACACCTGGCGGCACTGCTCACCGGAGACCAGGTAACCCTGCCTGACCAGTTCCTCGCGCAGGTTCCGCATCGTCGCCGAGAGCCGCATGGACGTCTTGAGCGAATCGACCCGGGTCACGGTTGCTTTGCGGGACAACGATTCCTCGAAGGGATCGTGCGGCTGCCGTGAACTGACCGCGGTGACCTTGCCGTCCGAGCTGACCCGGATCTGCTCGTTGTCCAGCATCCGGGCCAGTGCGGTCTCGGTGGTCCGTTCGGGCCCGCCCGCCAGGTACGCGATGTGATAGATGCTCGGCAGGCTCGTCGTCGCCGCCGACGGGCTCCGTCGCCGCAGCGACGCCTGCCACAACAGGCCGATCAACGCCGGCACCACCAGCATTCCGGCATAGATGCCAAGAAACGCCGCTCCCGAGATCCCCCACGGCTGATCCATTCCGCTCCCATCCTCGGCGTCCGTGTGGAAGCAGAGCATGCCAGGCGGGACGGTCCCGTGTCCGGCGAACGACCGGAACGGCCGCGCCTCAGCCCTGCGGCACCATGCGCAGGGCGATCGAGTTGATGCAGTAACGCTGGTCGGTGGGCGTGCCGTAGCCCTCGCCCTCGAAGACGTGCCCGAGGTGGCTGTGGCAGGAGGCGCACAGCACCTCGATGCGCTTCATCCCCATCGCGCGGTCCTCACGGAGCAGAACCGCCTCCGAGTCCGCGGGGTCGAAGAACGAGGGCCATCCGCAGTGACTGTCGAACTTCGTCTCACTGCGGAAGAGTTCCGCACCGCAGGCCCGGCACTCGTAGACGCCGGTGTCATGGGTGTCGGTGTACTCGCCGGTGAAGGGACGCTCGGTCGCGGCCTGCCGGAGCACCGCGTACTCCTCCGGAGACAGGCCCTCCCGCCACTCCTGGTCGGACTTCACGACGCGCGGAGTGGCGCCGACCACGGGTTTCATGCCGGGTTTCATGTTCTCCAGGCTACCCCGACAACCAGACCATCACGCGTCCGATCGTGTCCCAGGCGGCGAACAGCACACCGACCAGGATCAGGGCGACGATGAACACCGCGCTCCACCAGCGCAGCCCGCCAGCGCGGTTGCTCGATTCGGCGAACTCGCTCACCCCGTTGATCGAGGCCTCCACGGTGAACGCGGGCTCGCACCGCTGCATCCGGTCCAGGTGCGCCGCGAAGGCCTGCGCGTCCGGGTCACCGGGATCGAGGCCGACCAGGTCGTCGTCGAAGCGCGGGTTGCGGCGGCGTTCGGCGGATCCGTTGTCGGACATACAGCCCACGGTAGGTCACCGGGGCGGGCGAGCGCAGCGGACAGGCCGAAGCTCACCCCCGGTAGCCGCAGGTCAGCCCAGCGCGGGCGTGCCCCGGTCGGCCTCGCGGCGGGTGTCGGCGTCCAGCCGCAGTGACCCGCCGCTGTTGACGATGCGGACCGGTTCGCGTTCGGTGCCGTCCGCGTACTGGACGCTGAGGTACATGTCGACGGACTTGTCGGAGTTGTATCCCTCATCGGCGAGCGCGGAGCGGTAGCCCTTCGGCGCCCGTTCGCCCCAGTACCCGGCGAAGGCCTGCTGGTTGCCGTACACGGCCTGAGCGGCGGGGGTGAGCATGTTCCACGAGGTCTCGCTGCCCGCGCTCTCGTAGAAGTCGATCAGCGCGTTGCCCGCCGTCGACAGGTCGATCGGCCCGGAGGTGGTCGCCTCGCCGAGCGGGGGACCGGCGGACGGTGCGGGCGCGGGGGCGGAGGACGAGGCCGGGGGCTGCGCCTGGCCGTCCCCGGAGTCCGCACCCAGGTTGGTGGCCACCACGATGCCCGCGGCGACGATCACCGCCGCCGCGCCGACCCCCGCGATCATCTTCCGCTTGCGGCCGGTGGCGGGGGCGGCCGCGGCGGGCGGAGAGGCTGCCGGGACGGGGTGTCCGTGCGGCGGCGTCGCCGGCGGGCGCTGCGGTCCCTGGCGGACAGGCTGGAACGTGGAGGTCGCCGTGCGCGGGGGCGTGGCCACTCCCGCCGGTGCCGAGGGCGTGCGTTGCCACGGCGGCGGTTCGATGCCGCGGCCCGGGGTCTCCACCGGACCCGCCGGGCGCCTGCCGCCGTGGGGCGGCAACGGGGGCGACACCAGCGTTCCCTGGTGCGCGGACTCGGCGGCCACCGAGGTCTCCGCGTTGGCGATCGCGGCAAGGCGCTGCCGGGTTTCGGCCATCGACGGACGTTCCGAGGGCTCGACCCGCAGCAGGCTCATCAGCAGCGCGGTCGCCGGGCCGGAGTGCTGCGGCGGGATGACCTTGCCGTTGGCCGCGGTGTAGAGCAGCGCGAGCTGGTTGCTGCTGTCGCCGTAGGGTGGCTGGCCCTCGATCGCGTGGTAAAGGGTGGCGCCGAGGGCGAACACGTCGGAGCTGGGGGCGGGGTCGGCGCCGCGCGCCAGCTCGGGGGCCAGATACGCCGGCGTGCCGCCGATCAGGCCGGTCTGCGTCAGCGCCAGGTCCCCGGTGGCGCGGGAGATGCCGAAGTCGGTGATCTTGGTGATCCCGGTGCTGTCGATGAGAATGTTGCCGGGTTTGACGTCGCGGTGGACGATTCCGGCGCGGTGCGCGGCGACCAGTGCGGCGGCGACCTGCTCGCCGATCCTGGCGACCTCGCGCACCGGCATCAGCGGGCTCTCGCCGATCACCGCGGACAGGCTCTTCGACGGCAGGTACTCCATGACCAGGCAGGGGTCGCCGTCGTGCTCGGCGATGTCGAAGACCACGATCGCGTTCGGGTGCTGCAGTCGCGCGGCGTTCTTCGCCTCGCGCATCGCACGCTGGCGCACGTTCTCACGTTCGGCCTCGGACAGCCCCGGCTGGGCCAGGATCTGCTTCACCGCGACCGCGCGTTCGAGCCGCTCGTCGACGGCGCGCCACACGACGCCCATGGCTCCGCTACCGATGTGCTCGACGAGACGGTAGTGCCCTGCGATCAGCTGACCGGTGTCGATGGCGCCTGCTCCTGTCGAAACCTCACGTCGTGCTCCGCACGAACTGCTGTACTGGAGAGCCTGCCTGGATGACTACTCGAAGGCGCGGACCCCGCCCCGCACGCTCAGCCGATTGTACCGGGCGCCGGTTTCGCGCCCGAGACAGCCGCGTCGGCTCCGGCACTCGCGGGCGCTCGCCGCAGAACCCGCACGAGTCCCGCGCCGCCGAGGAGCGCGAACAGCCCGTAGCAGAGCAGCAACGCGGGGGGAGTGGTACCGGTGAGCGCGTCGCCCGCCAGTACGACGGCTGCGGTCCCCGGCAGGCTGCCGAGCGCGGTACCCGCGAGGTACGCCGGGACCCTCAGGTCGGCGAGACCGCAGCAGTAGCTCAGCGGCGCGAACGGGATCACCGGGATCAGCCGCAGCGAGGTCACCGCCAGCACCCCGCCGTCGCTGAGCCGCTCGTTGACGGTGCGCACGGCTCCCCGGTGCAGCAGCCGGGACAGCGGCTCGCGGCCGAGCCCTCGTGCCAGTGCGAAACCCAGTCCGGCGGAGATCGTGGTGGCCGTCATCGCGACGACGATGCCGAGCGCCTCGCCGAGCAGCAGCCCGGCGGCGAGGCTGAACACCGTGCGGGGGATGGGCAGAACGGTCAGCAGCGTGTAGGCGGCGAGGAACACGAGCGGGGTCACCGCGCCGGCATCGTCGGCCCAGGCACGCAGCTCGGCCGGAGCGGGCACCGGAAGCAGGATCGCCGCCACCGCGAACGCCGCCAGCAGGACGGTCGCGGCGATCAGCTTGGTTCGGCGGCGCACGGCGTCCACGGTATCGGCAGCCGGACGCCGCCCGCCGGGGGTGGCAATTCGGATGACGTGGCCGGGTTCCTCGTGATCGGCTGGACCGGTGACCGACATCTCCGCGCTGCTGCGTGACCCGCCCGAGTTGAACGCGGACGGGATCGCGCTCCGCCCGCTCGACGAGACCCGGCTCGAGGACGTCTGGCGTTCGCTGCACGACCCCGAGACCATCCGGATGACGCACACGCACGCGAGGTTCACCCGGGAGGCCGTCCACGCCTACCTGGCCGGACTGCGGGTGAGCGAGGACCGTGCCGACTGGGCGATCCTGTCCGCCGGGGACGGCGCGTACCTCGGCGAGGTGGTGCTCAACGAACTCGACGCGGCCAACCACGCGATGAACTTCCGGATCGCGCTGTCCGGGCCGCACGTCCTCGGCCGCGGTCACGGCACGACGGCCACCCGGTGCGTGCTCGACTTCGCGTTCGGCCCGCTCGGCCTGCACCGGGTGAGCCTGGACGTCGCCGCCTACAACCCGCGCGCCCGGCGGGTGTACGAGAAGTGCGGCTTCGTCGCCGAGGGCGTGTTGCGGCAGGCGATCCACTGGGACTGCCGGTGGCACGACAGCATCCTGATGGCCGTGCTGGCCACCGATCCGCGCCCGTCAGGTGACCGCGATCGTCGGTGATCGCCGCTAGGCTCTGCGACGTGGCGAAACACGGCGAGGCGATCGAGTACCAGGTCGACGGGCGGACGGTGCGGGTGTCCAGCCCGGACAAGGTGTACTTTCCCGAGCGCGGCATCACCAAGCGCCAGCTCGTCGAGTACTACATCGCCGTCGCCGATCCGCTGCTGCGCGCGATCGGCGAGCGCCCGACCACGCTGAAGCGCTATGTGGACGGGGTGACGGGCGAGGCGTTCTACGCCAAGCGCGTGCCGAAGGGCGCGCCCGAGTGGGTGCAGAGCGCGACCATCACCTTCCCCTCTGGGCGCACCGCCGCCGAGGTCTGCCCGACCGAGCCCGCGGTCATCGCCTGGGCGGCGAACCTGGGCACCTTCGACTTCCATCCGTGGCCGGTCCGCCGTCCGGAACTCGACCGCCCCGACGAGTTGCGCATCGACGTGGACCCACCGGAGAAGGCCGGGTTCGCCGACGCGGTACGTGTCGCGGGAACGGTGCGCGAGGTGCTGGCCGACGCCGGGCTCACCGGCTTCCCGAAGACCTCCGGCGGCCGCGGCGTGCACGTACTGGTGCGGATCCGGCCGGAGTGGGATTTCGTTGACGTCCGGCACGCCGTGATCGCGCTGGGCCGCGAGGTCGAGCGGCGGATCCCGGAGCACGCCACCATCGCGTGGTGGAAGGAGGAACGCGCGGGCCGCGTGTTCATCGACTACAACCAGGCGGCCCGGGACCGCACCGTCGCCTCGGCCTGGTCGGTGCGCGGCACGCCCCGCGCCACCGTCTCCACCCCGCTGACCTGGGACGAACTCGGCGAAGCCGATCCGGACGATTTCGACGTGCTGAGCGTGCCGGACTGGCTGGCCGGGCACGGCGACACGCTGGCCGGGATCGAGGACGAGGTGTTCGGGCTGGAGACGCTGCTGCAGTGGTACGCCCGCGACGAACGTGACCACGGCCTCGGCGACATGCCATATCCCCCCGACCATCCGAAGATGGCAGGGGAGCCGAAGCGGGTGCAGCCCAGCAGGGCCCGCGACTGAGCCCGTTACGCCAAGCGCGGGCACGCCCGGCGAATCGCCGTCCAGCGCGGGCGGCCTCGTGGAAGGACATGTCATACGCCGCCCAATCGGCTTCCTGCCTCCGCGCGACCACCCGTCCGTAGAAGGGGACAGCCGCCGGCCCACCGGCCGGGTGATCGTCTTGCCCGCCGTTCGCGCCGGGCGCAGGATCGGGTGATGAGCCCAACGCGCCGGGTGACCACGCGCCTTCCCGTGGCGCTCGGTGCGCTGCTCGCCGTCGTCCTGCTCGCCGGGGCCTCCGCCGGTATCCCGGCCGTCGCTTCCTGGCACCCGCGGGCGCTGCGTGTGCTCGGGTTCAACATGCACGCCGGGATCGGTACGGACGGCCGCGCGGACCTCGCTCGCACGGCGGCCGTCATCCGTGACTCCGGGGCCGATGTCGTCGGCCTGCAGGAGGTCGACGTGCACTGGGACGCCCGCAGCGGATACGCCGACCAGGCCAGGGAGCTCGCCGCCATGCTGGGAATGCGCGTCTTCTTCGCGCCGATCTACGATCTCGATCCCGAACCGGGCCACACCCAGCGGCGGCGTTACGGGGTGGCGGTGCTGAGCAGGCAGCCGGTGACGCACACCCGCAACCACCACCTGACTCGTCAGTCCACAGTGGACCCCGGGTCGGTTCCCGGGCCCGCTCCCGGATTCGCCGAGGTGGTGGTGCGGGTGGGCGGGCGGTCCGTGCACGTTTACGTCACGCATCTGGATTCCCGGCCCGAGCCCGGCGTGCGCGCTGCCCAGGTGGCGGAGACGGTGGCGACCCTCGACGGAGACGGCCCGCGGGCACGGCAGGTGCTGGTGGGTGACCTCAACGCCGAACCGGCCGCCCCCGAACTCGCGCCACTGCTCGGCCGCACCGCCGACACCTGGGCGTCAGCCGGGACGTCCGGCTCGGGGGCCACCTTTCCGGCGGACGCGCCGGCGCGGCGGATCGACTACGTGACGATCGCGGGCCCGGTGCGGGCGCTGTCGGCGACGGTGCCGGACGTGCGTGCCTCCGACCATCGTCCGGTGCTCGCCACCGTGCGGGTGGGCTGACCCGCGCCGGTCACGGCGGCACGCGGGGCCGGGGGTCACGCCGGGCAGAGTGTCCCGTCTCGCGGGATCGTGCCGTCCACCAGGAAGCCGCGCACCGCGTCGGCGACACAGGGCGAGCCGATCGCACCGTGCCCGGCGCCCTGCCAGGCGACCCGCACCGCGCTGGGCATCTGCGCCACGGCCCGCGCCGTACCGGGTTCGGGCGTCACCGGGTCGGCGGCCGTACTGGTGACGAGCACCGGAGGCGTTCCCGCCGCGCCGGGTTCCGGCAGCGGTTCCCGCCGGACCGGCCACGGCCCGCACCACGCCAGGGGTTGCGCGGCGATCGGCCCGAACACCGGGTACTTCGCCCGCAGGTCGGCGGTGATCTGGTCGATCCGGTCGGCGGGGAGCCTGCTCAGGGTGTCGTTGCAGGTGGTCGCCAGGGTGCCGTCGAGACGCGAGGGGGCGACCCGCGATTCGCGCAGCAGCGGTTCGGCGAACGCCTCGAGCCCGCCGGTGTCCCCGTTCCGCGCGGCGACGATGGCGTCGGTCAGTTCCGGCCAGCGTTCGCGCTGGGCGAGTCCGGTGGCCACGGCGTTGAGTGCCAGCGCCGGGGTGAGCGAACCGCCCCGGTCCTCACGCAGCCGGGTGGTGAGTGCGGTGACCGCCCCGGCCGCGTCCGCTCCGAGCGCGCAGCCCCGTGCCGCGCAGTCGGCACCCAGCGCGTCCAAAGTAGACTGGAGCCCGGCCGCGATGCCTTCCTGCACAACGGGTGCCTCCGGCGCCGGGTCCGGGATGCCGTCCAGGACGAAGCGGCCGACGCGATCGGTGTAGCGGCCGGCATAGGCGGTCAGCACCCGGGATCCCTCGCCGCGGGAAAGCGCGTTGAGATGTTCCATGCCGAGTTGCTGGCGCAGTTCCTCCAGATCGCCCGCGGCCCGCCAGCTGTCGATCGCGCCCTGTTCGCTCTCCAGGCTCAGCGAGCACTGCTGGCCGGCCTTGCGGGCCGCGTCGAGCAGCGGTTCGACGTCGGTGGCAGCGGGATCGTGCCCGATCAGCCGCGCTCGGACGTCGTCGGGGATGCAGCGCACGGCGTCGGACTCCCCGGTGCCGCGCCGGTCCATGCCGATCAGCGAGAACCGTTCCAGCACCGCGGGCGGCAGCGTGGCGGCCAGCCGGGCGGCGTGCAGGGTTCCCGGATCACCGCTGACGTCGTTGACCACGGCCAGTGGGATCGGACCGGTGCCCACCTTGAGCACCGCGACCCGGGTGAGTCCGCGGCGCGGCAGATCGGGGGCGTCGAGCGTGGTGCTCAGGCGGGAACAGGAGAAACGCAGCTCCGGGGGCACGGCGGGGTCGCCGAGCCGCAGGCGGGTCTCCTCGTCGCAGTCGTTCCACTGCACCTGGGGTTCGTTCGGCTCGGCCAGTGGCGGCAGCGGCACGTCCTCGGCGGGTCCGGTCTGCTGTTGCGGGGGCGGGCCCTCGTTCTCCACCACCGGCGGGCGGGTGGACGGTCCGGCGGTACAGCCGGCGAGCAGGGCGGGCACGAGCGCGGCGAGTAGCAGCCGGGCTGCCCCCGGGCGGGCCGCCCGGGCGAGACCACGTCGTGGCACGGATTCGCCCTCACTTCCTCGGACACGGTGCTGTGCCCGGTGACCGGCCGGGCCCGACCACCTTCGCACGCGCGCGGTGAGGGCCGCGTGAGCGGGTCAGCGGGTACGCCGGACCTCGCCGCGGAAGACGGCGTCGAGGTCGTAGCGGGCCGGTTCTTCGAGCTGGGCGTACCCGCAGGAGTCCGGATCGCGGTCCGGCCGCCAGCGTCCGAAGCGGGCGGTGTGCCGGAAACGTGCGGGGTGGCCGCCTTCGGTGTGCTCGTAGGCGACCTCGACGACCCGTTCGGGGCGCAACGGGATCCAGGCGTGTTCACCGGCCCGCCAGCGGGTCGGCGCACCCGGTACGCGTTGCTCCTCCCGCACGGACTCGCCGAGCCACGGATGCCGCCCTCCGGTGATCAGCGGGGCGAGTTCGGTGGCGAGCGCCCGGCGCCGTGCCGCCGGGAACGAGCCGACCACGCCGACGTGGTGCAGCACGCCCGCCTCGTCGTGCAGGCCGAGCAGCAGTGAACCGACCGCCTCTCCCGGTGCGCCGCCGACGTGCCAGCGCAGCCCGGCCAGTACGCAGTCCGCGGTCCGGGAATGCTTGTACTTGAACATGATCCGTTTGCCGGGGGAGTAGCCGGCGTCCAGCGGTTTGCCGATCACCCCGTCCAGCCCGGCACCCTCGAACAGGGTGAACCAGTGCTTCGCCGTCTCCGGATCGGTGGTGGCGGGCGTGATGTGCACGTCTGCGGACGCGAGCGCGATGAGCCGGTCCCGGCGGGAAGCGGTCGGTTCGTCGAGGAACGAGTCGTCCCCGAGCGCCAGCAGATCGAAGGCGACGAAACTGGCGGGGATCTGCTCGGCCAGCAACCGCACCCGGCTCTCGGCCGGGTGGACCCGCTCGGAGAGCGCGTCGAAGTCGAGCCTGCCGTCGCGGGCCACCACCAGTTCACCGTCCAGGACGATCCGGTCCGGCAGCGTGGACGTCAGCGAGACCACCATCTCCGGGAAGTACCGGTTGAGCGGCTTGCCCGACCGGGACTGCAGGGTCAGCTCGTCACCGTCACGGAAGACCAGGCAGCGGTATCCGTCCCACTTCGGTTCGAACAGCAACCCGCCGGAGCCGGGGATCGACGCCACCGCCTTGGCGAGCATGGGGGTGACCGGGGGTGTCAGCGGTAGCGCCATGGCGACATTGTGCCCGTGGGTCAGCGCACCCGCTGCCGTTCACCGGAATCGAGTTCGATGCGCACGGCGGTGGGCAGTACCTCGACGCCGAGCGACTCCCGTGCCCTGGACAGCACCCGTGCGTCCAGTTCTTCCCACACGGCTTTCAGGTCGGTGCCCTCGCGCAGCCACAGGGTCAGCCGCAGCGCCGGATTGGTGGTGTCGCCGACCGCGCGCGCCCTGGCCTTCGCGACGCCCTCGACGGACTCGGCGTCGGCCTGCACCGCGCTGGAGATCGCGCCGGAGGTGACGGTCAGCTCCTTGCCGACCTCGCGGTCGAGTTCGATGTCCGGGCGGCCTTCGGGGCGTAGCGACCGGAAGAACCACCAGAGCCCGAACACGAACAGCAGTACTCCGAGCACGATCGCGACGATCTTCGCCGGCACGGCGTGGCCGCCGAGCCATTCCACGGCCAGCGGATCGAGCACGGGCCTGCGGGCGCGGAAGTCGCCGAGCCAGCCGAGGCCGACCACGAGGGCCGCCACCCCGCCGGCCAGCGCCAGCAGACCGATCACGGACGTGAGGCCGCGCTCGGCGCCGTAGGAGCGGGCGAGTGCCTTGGTGGAAACGGACTTGCTCATCGGCGGTCCTTCGGTGAGTCGACCACGACGCTGACCTTCGGGCGCTTGGCGAGCGGGACCTCGCCGAGCAGTTCGCCGACGGTCTCCTGCAGTCGCGGCCGGAGCTGGTTCTCGGTCTCGAGCCTGCTCGTCGCGCGGACACGGACCTTCTTCGCGCTGGCGGTCACCGAGGCACCGCTGACGTTGTCCGCGGCGCGCACGTGGTGGCCGACCAGCCGGGCGAGGGAACGCGGGGACGTGGTGACGCTGACCTCGGTGGCCGGATCGGTCATCCGCACGGTGCGCTTGCGCGCGGAGACCGTGGCGAGCAACAGGATCAGGCCGGCGGCGGCGGTGATGCCCGCGACCAGCATGACGGTCGTGCTGTCCCAGGCCGTCTCGGCGAGCCGGTCACGCCACTGCGGCCATGGCAGCAGCAGCGGGGCGTCGGAGGGACGCCACCAGTGCCAGCCGACCTCGACCGCGAGCAGTCCTCCCGCCGCGGCGACGGCCAGGCCGAGCAGTGTCGAAAGTAGACGGACGAATACCCGCACGGTTCAACTCCATGTCATGTCGGCTCAGCGCACGCGCGGCTGAATCTCGGGAAGCAGCGCGGACACCGTGACCTCGAGCGCGCGGACCTGGTACGAGGTGATGTTCTGCACCTCGTCGGTGATCCGGCCGCGTACGTCGCCGACCACCGTCCGGACCGAGGCCGGATAGTGCAGGGCCAGGTCGACGCTGAGGTCCACGTCGTTGTCCCGGCCGGACACCTTCACGCTGGTGCCGTGCGTACCCAGGCCCACGCCGGCGACCCGGCGCTGCACCGCGGCGGTTCCGGGTACCTGGTCGGCGGCGCGCTGCGCCACCTTGCGCACGACCGAGTGGTCGATCCGGAGTGAACCCCTGTCCTCGGGCTCCGGCAGCGGTACCGGTTCCAGCCCGCTCACCGATCCCGGCCCCGGCCGAACATGTCGCTCAGGTCCAGTTCGCCGTCGAGCACCCGGCCGACCACGAGGCCGATCACGCCGACGGCGAGGGTGACCAGGAAGGCGATGAAGCTCTGCGAGGCCGCGAGGCCCAGCACGAGCCCGGCGATGATTCCGGTCTGTGTTGCGTTCATGTGTGCAAGCTCCTTGGCTAGCGCGACACCGCGGGCGTGCGGTGGTTGGGCGTGCGGTGCTGTCGGGCGCGAGGCGGGTCCGGGTCAGATGACCCGGGGCGGACGTTTGCGGCGGCCCCGCCATCGGCGTACCCGGTCGACGGTTCCGGCAACCCCGCCGCGGTCGACGACGATGTGGATCGGGGCGTCGTACCGCGAGAGGTTCTCCGGCTCGGTTGCCGGGGAACCGGGGGAGGCCGGCCCCGACGTGGTGCCGGTCTCGCGCTCGCCATCTCGCTGGGCGCGCAGCCGGCGCAGTCCCGCGGCGAACTCCTCGGGGTCGCCGCCGACGTCGGGGTGGTTGGCCCGCACGAACGCACGGAACGCCGCGCGTGACTCGCGGGCGTCGGTGTCCTCGTGCGGGCCGTGGGTCATCCCACCCGTTTTCCCGGCTGTTCCGGCGTTCCCGGCGCTGTTCCGTCCACTTCGGACGGTACCTCGCCGGTGTCCACATCGGTCACCTCGACGTGTACCGGGACGTCACCGGCGATCGCGCGCACTCGCGTGCGCAGGTCGCCGGTGACCGCCGGGAGGCTGCCCGTCAGGCGCAGTACGACGCCGATCTCCACCGGTTCGCCGAGTTCGGTGACCCTGACGCCGGCGACCTTGCGGCCCGGCAGGTGGGTGGCCAGCGCGCCGAACGCGCCGCCGTCCAGCCGGACCACCGCCGGGTGGCCGAGGACCTCGTTCGCGATGGCCTCGGCCAGCAGGCCGGGATCATCGGGGGTGGCGCCTGCGGTCATCGGTTCAGCTCCTTCGCGAGGGCGGCACGCCTGGGTGCGGCGCGTGCCGCGCCCAGGCGATCGTCCACATCGGACGATGTCGGATCACTCCACGCGCGAGGTCTCCGGCTCCTCGTCATCCTCGGGGAGGTGGATGTCGTTCACCGCGATGTTGACCTCGATGACGTCGAGCCCGGTGATCTGCTCGACGGTCGTGATCACGTTACGGCGCACGGAACGCGCGACGTCGACGATGCGGGCGCCGTACTCGACGACGATGTCCAGGTCGACCGCCGCCTGCTTCTCGCCGACCTCGACCGAGACCCCGGAGGTGGTGACCGTGCCCGAACCCGGGATGCGCTCGCGGATCGCACCGAACGCCCGGGAAACTCCGCCGCCGAGCGCGTACACGCCGGAGACCTCGCGTGCGGCGATGCCCGCGACCTTCTGCACGACGGAGGAGGAGATCGTGGTCTTGCCCGCGTTGCCCTCCTCGTTGAGTGCCGCGGAGTTACCGGCCCGGGTCACCGGGGAGGTGTCGGTACCGGCCTTGGTTGCAGTGGGCTGCGCCATGAATGTGTGCTCCTTTCCGAGCCTGAGATGGTGCCGCCGGCCGGCGAATGTGCCTGGCCTTGATCGGCGCCTGTGCGATCTACGATGTCGTTCCCGCCGACGGCCTTTCGCAAACTCACTCGAATGGACTAATAACCGATCGGGTGAAGTCGTTGACCTGCGGTTTAACGAGTGACCGACAACACAGGGCGCTGCAGGTGAGCGTACGCCGCCTCAGCCCGGATGCACGTCGACGACATGCACACTGACGGGTGGTGCCGTGGTTCCGAGCTGGTCCGCGAGCGCCGCCGCGAGACGTGAGCGCAGCGCGGCCCCCGCGTCGTCCGCGTGCACCCCGAACCGCACGGTCGCCAGCACTTCCAGCCCTTCGGGTTCCAGCGCGACGGCGGAGACGTGCACGCCGCCGATCGCCGCGCCGAGCTCGGTCGCGAGGGTGCGCGTCAGCAGGACCAGCGCGCGCTCGCCGACATGGAGGCGGCCGCCCTCCTGCTCCACGACGACCGGCTCGCCGTGCAGACGTCCGCGGACACCTCGAACCGAGCGCAGTACCCGGGAGACGAGGCCGGGTGGCGTCGGGACCGTCGCGGCCGCCGCCGAGCGGACCAGGCCCCAGGCCGGATCGTCGCGAGGGTCCGGCACCGGGGCGGATGGCTGCGGCGCACCGCTCGGGTCCGCGGACGTCATCGGACCTCCTTGAGTCGGGCGAGAAGGGCAACCCTTGCGCGGTGCAGCCGCGAACGCAAGGCTGGGACGCTCACCTGCAGCACCTCGGCCACCTCCTCGTAACTGAGTCCCTCGAGTTCCCGCAGTACCAGCGGAACCCGTTGTGCCACATCGAGACCCGCGATCGCCCGGTGGACGGCGTCGGCCTGCTCGGCTCGCACGGCGTGCTGTTCGGGCCCGGCTCGCCGGTCGGCCACCAGCGCCGTGTCCATCAGCCCGAGACCGCTCTCGTCGTCACCGTCGCCGGTGAGCGCGGCGTCCAGTGACACCGTGGGCTTGCGGCGGCGGATGTGGGCGAGCGCGGCGTTGGTCACCACCCGGTACAGCCAGGTGGAGACCTGCGACTCCGAGCGGAACGCGGCCAGCCCGCGCCAGGCCGAGATCCAGGCGTCCTGGAGCACGTCCTCCGCCTCGGCCGGGCTGCCGGTGATCCGCAGAGCCACCCGGTACATCCTCGGCGTGTGCCTGCGCACGAGCTGGTCGAACGCCGCCCCGTCGCCGCGCGCGGCACGGGTGACGAGCTGCTCGTCCGTCGGTCTCATCTGCCGCCCGTCCTGCGGTAACGGAACATGGTGTAGCCGTCCTCGTGCAGCAGCGAGGCGAGTTCCATCCGTCGCGGATCCACCGCCGCGCCGCCGTGCACGCCACTGACTATCCGCCCAGGGCCGGCACCGGCGAGCACGGGGGAGACGGTCAGGCAGAGTTGGTCGACCAGATCGGCGGCGACCAGCCCGCCGAACAGGCCCGGCCCGCCCTCGCAGTCGACCCGGAACAGGCGGCGGCGCGCCAGCTCGTCGACGATCGCCGACGGCGCGGCAACGCGCTCGCCCAGCACGACCACGTCCGCCCCGGCGGCGGTCAGCGCCCGGCGCCGTGCCTGCGGCGCGGACGCGGTGGTCAGCACGATCGGCGGGACCTCGGTGTCGGTCAGCAGTCGCGAGCCGGGGTCGATCGCGCAACGCGCGCTGACGACCGCGATCGGCGGTACCGGCGTCAGCCCGGCGGCGAGCCTGCGTTCCCGCCGCCGCCCGGTGGCACGGACGCCGCGGTAGTCCTCGGCGCGCACGGTGCCCGCACCGACCAGGACGACATCGGCCAGTTCCCGGCCGAGCAGGAAGACCCTGCGGTCGGCCGGGTGCGACAGCGCCTCCGATACCCCGGCGACCGTCGCCGCGCCGTCCGCCGAGGACACGAAGTTGGCCTGGATCCACGGCCTCGTCAGGGAATCCGGGTAGGCGTAGACGCCGGCCAGGTCGTCGTCGGAGAGCGCGGACGGCGGTGTGCCGTCCGGCGGCGTCGGCAGCAGGCTGTGCACCTGCCCATCCCAGCACGCCCCGTGTCCGCCGTCGATCCGGCCTGCCGCGCCTGTGCCAGGTCACTCGGACGCGCTGGCTAGCCTGTCCGCCATGACCGTCTCGCACCTCACCGACCGGACACCGAGCCTCAGCCCGGACGAGCTGGTCACCGCGCTGGTCCCGCCGCCGCGGTTCGACGGGGTCCGGTTCGCCACCTACGTGCCGAACCCCGAGGAGCCGAGCCAGGCCGCCGCGGTGCGGGACTGTGCCGCGTTCGCCGGGCGGGTCGCGGAGGCGGGCCGGAAACGGGCCGGCTGGCGCGGACTGTTCGGCGGGGGCAGGGACACCGGTCCGATGGGGCTCTATCTGGACGGCGGGTTCGGCGTCGGCAAGACGCATCTGCTCGCCTCGACCTGGCACGAGGCCCCGTCACCCAAGGCGTACGGCACCTTCGTGGAACTGACCCACCTCGTCGGCGCGCTGGGGTTCGCGGAGGCGGTCCGCAGGCTGTCCGAGCACCGTCTACTGGCCATCGACGAGTTCGAACTCGACGATCCGGGTGACACGATGCTGGTGACCCGGTTGCTGCGCGAGCTGACCGAGGCGGGGGTGTACGTGGCCGCCACCTCGAACACACTGCCGGACAAGCTGGGGGAGGGCCGGTTCGCCGCCGACGACTTCCTCCGTGAGATCCAGTCGTTGTCGGCCCGGTTCGGCGTGGTCCGCGTGGACGGGCCGGACTACCGGCACCGGGGACTGCCCGACGCGCCGCCGCCGGTCACCGACGCGGAGCTCGACGAGTCCGCGCGCAGGCACGAAGGGTCCACTGTGGATGACTTCGACGCACTGTGCGCGCACCTGTCGACCCTGCACCCGTCCCGCTACGGCAGGCTGCTGGACGGCACGTCCATGGTGCACCTGCGCGGCATCCGGCCCGCCGGGGACCAGAGCGTCGCCCTGCGCTTCGTGGCCTTCGCCGACCGGCTCTACGATCGCGCGATCCCGGTGGTCGCCTCCGGAGAGCCGTTGCCGAACCTGTTCACCGAGGAGATGCTCGCCGGCGGCTACCGGAAGAAATACCTGCGCGCCGTCAGCAGGCTCACCGCACTGGCCCGCGACGCCGGTCAGGTGGCGTCCCGGGATCGCTGACAGCCGCCGTCCCGCCGCGCGACCGGGGATCCGCCCGGTGCAGTGCCCAGGCCACGGTGAGCGTGACGGCGACGCCGAAACCCGCCGCGCCGAGCACATCGCTCGCGTAGTGAAACCGCGAGCCGACCATGCCGAGACCGACGGCGAGCAGCAGCACCGTGCCGAGGGTGACGACCACAGCGGTGGCTGTGCCGGGCCGGGCGAGCACCGCCAGCACGGTCAGCACCGCCACGAGACTGACGGTGTGTCCGCTCGGATACGCGAGATGGTCGTCGTAGACCCGGCCGAAGGCGGGCTTGAGCAGCCACGTGTTCGCCGCGACGGCGATGGCCGGGGCGAGAACGGCCAGTGCCGCGCCCGCCCGGTCCCGGTGCCGGAGGCAGGCGCAGACGACGATCAGCAGTACCGGCAGCAGCACCGGGGCCTCGGTCGGCAGCACCAGCAGCCGCAGCAGTGACCGCTGCTCCGCCAGCGCGCCGAGCACGGCGTCCTCGATCGCGGCGTCCGGCCCGCGCGGCTCGCGTTCCCCGGCGAACAGCAGTCCCGGCACCAGGGTGAGCAGGACGCCCGCGACCACGAGCACCAGCAGGCGCGGCGAGCCGGGCCCGGTCATCACCATGTCCTCCGCGTCGCCTGTCGTGGAGCCTGCCGGGCCGCCACGGCCCTCGGCGGGGAATTCGGTCGCGAGGCTAGCCCGGTCTGGGTGACCATGGAGCCGTGGGGTTTCTTGAGGCCAGTGTGCTCGCGTACCGGACCGGCGACGGCCGGGAACTGTTCGACGACGTCTCCTTCCGGGTCGGCGGCGGCGATGTGGTCGCTCTCGTCGGCGACAACGGGGCAGGTAAGACGACCTTGCTGCGGCTGATCTCCGGGGAACTCGATCCCGTCGGCGGTACCGCCAGGGTCCGTGGCGGGATGGCGGTGATGCCTCAGTTCATCGGCTCGGTACGGGACGACCGGACGGTGCGCGATCTGCTGCTCGCCGTCGCTCCGGGGGCGCTGCGGGCGGCGGCCGGCGAACTGGACGCCGCCGAGCTCGCGATGATGGAGGACGAGGACGAGCCCACCCAGCTTCGCTACGCGGCGGCGCTCGCCTCCTGGGGCGAGTGCGGCGGCTACGAGGCGGAGGTCCTGTGGGACACCGTGACGGTCGCGGCGCTCGGCGTGCCCTACGACCGCGCCCGGTTCCGCGAGGTGAGCACCCTCTCCGGCGGAGAGCAGAAACGGCTCGTCCTGGAGGCCCTGCTGCGCGGGCCGGAACAGGTCCTGCTGCTCGACGAGCCGGACAACTACCTGGACGTACCGGGGAAACGGTGGCTGGAGGCCCGGCTCGCGGAGACGCCGAAGGCGGTGCTGCTGGTCAGCCACGACCGGGAACTGCTCGCCGCCTCGGCGACCCACATCGTCACCCTGGAGGGCCGTACGGCGTGGGTGCACGGCGGTGGTTTCGGCGGCTGGGCCGCCGCCCGGCGCGCACGCGTCGACCGGATGGCGGAACTGCGCAGGCGGTGGGACGAGAAGCACCTGCAGTTGCGGGAACTCGTCCGCTCCCTGCAGCGGGCCGCGACGATGAGCGACGAGATGGCCTCGCGATACCGGGCAGCACAGACCCGGCTGCGCAAATTCGAGGAACAGGGGGCGCCCGCGTTGCCTCCCCGCGAGCAGCGGGTGCGGCCGCGGCTGCACGGTGGGCGCACCGCGTTGCGGGCGATCACCTGTGCCGGGCTGGAGTTGTCCGGGCTGATGCGGCCGTTCGACACCGAGGTGTTCTTCGGCGACCGGGTGTGCGTGCTGGGATCCAACGGGTCCGGTAAGAGTCATTTCCTGCGTCTGCTCGGCGGCGACACGACGGTGGCGCACACCGGCGAGTGCAGGCTGGGTTCCCGGGTGGTGCCGGGATTGTTCGCGCAGACCCACCACCATCCCGAGTGGACCGGACGCTCCCCGGTGGGCATCCTCGGTGAGGGGGAGGGCACCCGGCGCGGGGTCGACCGGGGAACGGCGACCGCGGCGTTGTCCCGATACGGGCTGGCCGCCTCGGCGGAACAGCCGTTCGAGACTCTGTCCGGCGGACAGCAGGCGCGTCTGCAGGTATTGCTGCTGGAGCTGTCCGGGGCGACCCTGCTGTTGCTCGACGAACCGACCGACAACCTCGACCTGGTCTCGGCCGAGGCACTGCAGCAGGCTCTCGGCGAGTTCACCGGTACCGTCGTCGCGGTGACGCACGATCGCTGGTTCGCGCGGACCTTCGACCGTTACCTGCTTTTCGCCGCGGACGGCACGGTGTCCGAAGTGGACGAACCGGTGTGGGACGCGGGCCGGGTCGACCGGGTGCGATGACACCGATGGGCGACACCATGCGGGCCGTCGTGGTCGGGCCGGGAGGCTGGCGGCACGAGGCCGTGCCGGTCCCGGTGCCCGGCCCCGGCGAGGTGCTGGTGCGGGTCACCGCCGCCGGGCTGAACCGGGCCGATGCCGACGAACTCGACGGGACGTACGCGCCGCGAGCGCGGCGTGCCGGCGCGGCGATCGCGGGCTCGGACCTGTCCGGCACGGTCGAACGGGCCGGCCCGGGTGTGCCCGCGGTGGCGGAGGGTGAGCACGTCTGCGCGATGGTGGACGGAGCGTTCGCCGAGTTCGTCGCCGTCGACCATCGGCTCCTGCTCCCGGTGCCGGCCGGGATGCCGATGACGGCAGCGGCCGCCTGGCCGTCGGCCCTGCTCACCGAGCACGACGCACTGTTCACCCAGGGCGGTCTGCGGCCCGGCCGGTCGGTGCTCGTCACCGGGGCCACGTCCGGTGTCGGACGCTACGGCGCGGAACTCGCCCGCTGGGCGGGCGCGTCCCCGGTGCTGGGCACCACCACGCGACCCGGGAACGCCGCCGCGCTCGCCGCGACGGGAGCACAGCCCGTCGTGACGAGCGTGGACGACCTCGCCGGCGTGGTCCTCGACGCCACCGGGGGCAGAGGCGCGGACATCGTGGTCGACCATGTTGGTGGGGAGCTGCTGGACGAACTGGTCGGGGTGACCGCGGTCGGCGGCACCCTGGTCCAGGTCGGCAGGCTCGGCGGCCGGTATTCGACACTGGACGTGGACCGGCTCGCCCGCCGCCGGATCCGTTTGCTGGGCACCAGTTTCCGCACCCGCGACGATGCCGCCCGCGCCAGGGTCGTGACCGCCGCCCGGGAGACGCTTTCCCCGCCGGGCAGGGACATCCCGGTGCCGCGGACCGCTGCCGTGTTCGCCTTCGACGAGGCGGAGCGGGCGCTGGCGTCGTTGCGCGCGGGCGAGGGCATGGGCAAGATCGTCCTGGCGATGGACGGACGAGCGGCAGGTGGGTGCGGGTGAGGATCGGGATTGCCGGCGGGGGCGTCATCGGGCTGAGCTGTGCCGTGCGGCTCGGCGAGGCCGGCCACGACGTCGTTCTGGTGTCCGCGCTGCCCGTGGAGCTGACCACCTCGATGGTCGCCGGCGGACTGGTCTATCCGCGGCACGCCGAGCCCGCGCGGCGGTGCGCGGACTGGACGGCGGCGAGCGTCGCCGAGTTCACCCGGCTGGCCGGTGCGGAGGGCACCGGTGTGCGGGCGTTGCCGGGCAGGTTGCTGCGCCGCGCCGAACGACCGGTACCCGGCTGGGCGGACGCGGTCGGCGGCATCGCCCGCACCGAACTCGGCAGCCCCTGGGTGGACGCCCTCGCGTTCCGCCCGCCGCTCGTGGACACCGCGGTGTACCTGCCGTGGCTGCGCGCCAGGGCCGCCGCGGCGGGCGTGCGCTTCGAGACCAGGACGGTGCCCGGGCTGGACGCGGTGCGTGCGGACGCGGAGCTGGTGGTGAACGCGGCCGGGCTCGGCGCGGGCCCGCTGGCCGGGGACACCCGGGTGACACCCGCTCGCGGACAGGTCGTGCACATCGCCGATCCCGGCCTCACCGAGTGGGTGGTGGACGAGGACGCCTTCAGTTACGTACTGCCGCACGGTTCCTACGCCGTCTGCGGTGGCACGGAGGAATCCGGCAGCGCCGACGCCACCGTCGACGAGGCGACCACGGCGGACATCCTGCGCCGGTGCGCGGAACTCGTCCCCGCCGTCGCGGATGCCGAGGTGCTGCGCGCCAGGGTCGGCCTGCGCCCGGCCCGGCCCGCGGTGCGCCTGGAACGCGTCCACGACGTCATCCACTGTTACGGCCACGGTGGATCCGGCATCACCCTGTCCTGGGGCTGCGCCGACGAGGTCGCCACCCTCGCCGGCTGACCGTCTTCCGCGGCCACCCGGCCGGATCGGACTGCGGCCACCAGTTCCTCGTCCTCGGCGCCCGGACCGGCACGGTCTGCCGCAGCGCCCGTTCGCGCTCGAACACCTCGGCCGAGGTGGTGAAGGTCCGCAGATCGGCCCGTACCGCCCGCGTGGCCACGATCGGCTCCTTCCGTCTCCGGTGGATGATCCACCCACCGTGCGGGGCCGGTCCAGGGTCCGCGGGCGGCCGGGCCCGGACCGATCAGTGGGCGAGGACCTCGGCGATCGCGTCGATCCCGCGGTCCAGCTCCTCCTGCGTGATCACCAGCGGGGGTGCGATGCGCAGCGTCGTGCCGTGGGTTTCCTTGCACAGCACGCCACGTTCCGCGAGCGCCAGTGACGCCTGTTTGCCCGTGGGCCCGCCCGGCGCGATGTCGACGCCTGCCCACAGGCCGCGGCCGCGCACGGCGGAGACACCGTCGCCGACCAGACCGGCGAGCCTGTCGTGCAGGTGGGCGCCCAGCGCGGCGGAGCGCTGCTGGAACTCCCCGGTGGCCAGCAGTCGCACGACCGCCCGGCCGACGGCGCAGGCGAGCGGGTTACCGCCGAAGGTGGATCCGTGCTCACCAGGCTTGAGCAGCCCCAGCACCTCCCGGGTGCCGACGACGGCGGACACCGGCACGATGCCGCCGCCCAGCGCCTTGCCGAGGGTGTACAGGTCGGCGCGCACCCGCTCGTGGTCGAGCGCGAGAAGCGTGCCCGTGCGGGCCAGCCCGGACTGGATCTCGTCGGCGATCATCAGCACACCGGCGTCGTCGCAGAGGCGGCGGACCTCGGCGAGGTAGCCGTCCGGCGGCACGACCACGCCCGCCTCACCCTGTACCGGCTCCAGCAGCACCGCCGCCGTCCGGTCGGTGATGGCGGCGGCGAGGGCGGCCGCGTCGCCGTACTCCACCGCGACGAACCCGGGCGTGAACGGGCCGAAGTCGGCGCGCGCGGTCTCGTCGTCGGAGAACGAGACGATGGTGGTGGTACGACCGTGGAAGTTCGAACCGGCGACGATGATCTCGGCGGTGTTCGCGGGCACGCCCTTCACCCGGTACGCCCACTTGCGTGCCAGCTTGACGGCCGACTCGACGGCCTCCGCACCGGTGTTCATCGGCAGCACCACGTCGGTGCCGGTCAGCTCGGCCAGCTCCCGGCAGAACGGGCCGAGCTGGTCGTGGTGGAAGGCGCGCGAGGTCAGCGTCGCGCGGCCGAGCTGTGCGACGGCCGCCTCGACCAGCGCCGGGTGCCGGTGGCCGAAGTTCAGCGCGGAGTAACCGGACAGGAAGTCCAGGTACCGGCGGCCGTCGACATCGGTGACCCAGGCGCCCTCTCCCTCGGCGATGACCACCGGGAGCGGGTGATAGTTGTGCGTGCTCCACTGCTCGTCGAGCGCGATGAACTCGGCGGACCCGGCGGCCCTGATGTCTTCGGCGAACGTAGTCATGCGTTCAGGTTAGAGCCTCCTGGGCGGTGAATTCATCCGGACAACGTTGCTTCGCGGCGCTGTTCGTTGCGCCTTTGCGGGGTTCTGGCAGGGAAACATTGTGCGGGGTGTACCTCTCCGCTCACCGCCGCGCGTCCCGCTACCCTGCGCGCATGTCGCACGAGGAACGGGTACGGGAAGCGTTGCTGGCCACCGGGGAACTCCCCGAACCACGCGCGGTCCCGGTGGGCCCGCGAACGAAGGCGGAGGGCCGGGAACGGCTCGCCGAGACCGGCCGGGATCTGGCGGCACTGCAGGAGGCGCTCTACGCGGAGGGATCGACCGGCGGCGGGCGCAGCGTGCTGCTGGTACTCCAGGGAATGGACACCTCCGGCAAGGGCGGGACGGTCGGGCATGTGCTCGGCATGGTGAATCCGCAGGGCGTGCGGGTGGCGGGCTTCGGCGCGCCGACGGAGGAGGAGCGGCGGCACCACTTCCTGTGGCGGATCCGCCCGCGGCTGCCCGATCCGGGCCGGATCGGCGTCTTCGACCGCTCCCACTACGAGGACGTCCTGGTGCCCCGCGTGCGGGGACTGCTGCCCGCCGAGCAGTGGCGGGCCCGGTACGCCGAGATCGGCGCCTTCGAACGTGAGCTCACCGCCTCGGGCACGACGATCGTCAAGGTGTTCCTGCACATCTCACCCGAGGAGCAGCTCGAACGGCTGCGCAAGCGGCTCACCGATCCGGCCAAGTTCTGGAAGTACAGCCCCGCCGACCTCGACGACCGCGCCCGGTGGCCGGACTTCCAGCAGGCCTACGCCGACATCATCGCGCGTACCTCGACCCGGGACGAGCCGTGGTACGTCGTGCCCGCCGACCGCAAGTGGTACCGGAACTGGGCGGTCGCCGCCCTGCTCGTCGAGACGCTGCGCGAGCTCGCCCCGAGGTTCCCCGAACCCGCGTACGACCGCGTGGCCGAACTGGCCCGTATCGACGCCGACACCCTCACCAGCGCGCGGGCAACTGGCAGCCGCGGCTGATCGTCTGACAGAGTGCCATCCGTGACCGCAGAGCTCTCCTTCCTCCGGCAGCAGGCCCGTACGCAGCGCTTCACCCTCGGCGCGCCGAAGGAGTTCCGGGTCTCCCCGGACGGGGCCACGGTGTTGTTCCTGCGCGCGGCGTCCGGTACCGACCGGCGCAACAGCCTGTGGTCGCTCGACCTCGGCACCGGCACCGAGTCGGTGGTGGTCGATGCCGCCGAACTGCTGCCCGGTGAGGAGGAGCTGCCGCCCGAGGAGCGGGCCCGCCGGGAACGTGCGAGGGAGACATCCGGCGGGGTCGTCGGCTACGCGGTGGACGGCGAGTTCCGGATCGCCACGTTCTCCCTGTCCGGCAAGCTGTTCACCGTCGACCTCGCCGACGGCACGATCACGACGCTCGTCGACGGCGCGGCGATCGACCCGCGGCCGAACGCCGCCGGCACTCACGTCGCCTACGTGCGCGACCGCGGCCTGCGTATCGCCGACCTCGGGACCGGGTCCGACACCCTGCTGATCGGTGAGGACGGTGAGGACGGTGAGGACGGTGAGGACATTGCCTGGGGGCTCGCCGAGTTCATCGCGGCCGAGGAGATGAACCGGGCGCGCGGCTACTGGTGGTCCCCGGACGGGCGCGCCGTACTCGTCGAGCGCACCGACCGGTCCGCCGTGCCGCGCTGGAACATCGCCGACCCGGCGAACCCGGACACCCCCGTCGACACCGTCGCCTACCCCGCTGCCGGATCGTCCAATGTGGACGTGTCGCTGTCGTTCCTCGGACTGGACGGTTCGCGCGTCGACGTCGAGCGCGGCGACTGGGAGTACCTGGCGGCCGTGCACTGGTCGGTGGGCGGCCCGCCGCTCATCGCCGTCCAGTCGCGCGACCAGAAGTGGTACGAGATCCACGCCGTCGACCCCGCGGACGGCTCGACGCGGCGCCTGCACGCCGAGGACGACGAGCACTGGATCGACCTGACCGCCGGGGTTCCGGCGTGGACAGCAGACGGGCGGCTGGTGCGGGTGAGCCCCGCCGACGGCAGTCACCGGCTGATCGTCGACGGGGTCGCGGTGACCGACCCGGTGCTGCAGGTCCGCTCGGTGCTGCACGTCGGCGAAGAGGTGCTGTTCAGTGCTTCCGCCGCCGATCCGACCCAGATCCACGTGTACCGCACTTCCGGTGGCTCCGTCGAACGTCTGTCCACATCGGACGGTGTGCACATCGGATCCGGCGGCACCGAGGTGACCGTTCTCTCGTCGTGGAGCCTGGAACGCAGTGGCCCCGAGGTGTCGGTGCTGTCCGACGGCAAGGCGGTCGCCGGCATCACATCGTCCACAGTGGACCCCGGAATCGTTCCGGAGCCGCGCTGGCTGACCGTCGGCGAGCGCGGACTGCGTGCCGCACTGTTGCTGCCGAGGGGATACGAGCCCGCGGATGGTCCGCTGCCGGTGTTGCTCGACCCCTACGGCGGGCCGCACGCGCAGCGCGTACTGCAGAGCCGCAACGCTTTCCTCACTTCGCAGTGGCTGGCCGACCAGGGCTTCGCCGTGCTGGTCGCCGACGGCCGCGGCACGCCGGGTCGGGGCCCCGCCTGGGAACGGGAGATCGCCGGCGCGCTCGCCGAGGTGACGCTCGCCGACCAGGTGGACGCCCTGCGCGCCACGGCGGCGAAGCACCCGGAACTCGACCTGGGCAAGGTCGCGATCCGCGGCTGGTCCTACGGCGGTTACCTGTCCGCGCTGGCCGTACTGCGCCGTCCCGATGTGTTCCATGCCGGAGTCGCGGGCGCACCGGTCACCGACTGGTCCTTGTACGACACGCACTACACGGAACGGTATCTGGGTACCCCGCAGGACGAACCGGACAGCTACCGGCGCAACTCGCTGATCGCCGACGCACCGGAACTGCGGTCCGCGTTGCTGCTCGTGCACGGCCTCGCCGACGACAACGTGTTCGTCGCCCATTCGCTGCGGCTCTCCTCGGCGCTGCTGGCGGCGGGGCGTGCGCACACCTTCCTGCCGCTGGCCGGGGCGACCCACATGTCGCCGCAGGGCGAGGACATGGCCGAGAACCTGATGCTGACCCAGGTGCGCTGGATCAAGCGCGAACTGGGCGTCGAATAGCCGCGGGCCGAGAGGTGGAGAGCATGCAACGCTGGGGTATCACCATCCCGCTGACCGGGGTGCCGCTCACCGCGCACCGCGAGCTGGTGGAGCAGTTGCCGGACCTGGGCTACACGGACGCGTGGTCGGCCGAGACCGCGGGCACCGACGCGTTCTCGCCGCTGGTGCTCGCCTCGCAGTGGGCGCCGGAACTGCGGCTCGGCACGGCGATCGTCCCGGTCTACACCCGCGGTCCCGGCCTGCTCGCGATGAGTGCCGCGACCGTCGCCGAGTGCGCGCCCGGCAGATTCGTACTCGGCATCGGCACCTCGTCACCGGTGATCGTCCGCAACTGGAACGCCGCCGAGTTCGAGCAGCCGTACGCGCGCACCCGGGACACGCTGCGGTTCCTGCGTTCGGCGCTGGCGGGGGAGAAGGTGACCGCCGAGTACCCGACGTTCTCCGTCGGCAAGTTCAAGCTGGAACGGGTTCCCGACCCGGCGCCACCGATCATGCTCGCCGCGCTGCGCCCGGGAATGCTGCGACTGGCCGCGCGGGAGGCCGACGGTGCCATCACCAACTGGCTCGCACCCGGGGACGTACCGACGGTGCGGGCGGAGATCGGCCCGGACACCGAACTGGCGGCCCGGGTGTTCGTCTGCCCCACCGAGGACGCCGACGCGGCCAGGGGACTCGGCAGGATGCTGATCAGCAGCTACCTGACCGTGCCCGTCTACCGGGCGTTCCACGAATGGCTCGGCCGCGGCGAGGCACTGGCGCCCATGCACGAGGCGTGGGCGGCGGGCGAGCGGCAGCGTGCCAACGAGGTCATCCCGGACGAGGTCGTCGACGAGCTGATCGTGCACGGCAGCCTCGACGAGTGCAGGGAGAAGGTCCAGTCCTATGTGGAGAACGGGCTCGACACCCCGGTGATCGCCCTGCTGCCCACCGGTGGCGACCCGTTCGAGCAGGTCCGGGGCCTCGCGCCGCGCTGACCGAGCGTGACGGGCCCCTGCCGACGAGCCGCCGAACCGGGCGCGCTAAAGTAGACGGCATCGCCAGCACGCAGGGCGAGGCCGGGATGTGGCGCAGCTTGGTAGCGCACTTGACTGGGGGTCAAGGGGTCGCAGGTTCAAATCCTGTCATCCCGACCGGCAAAGGGCCTTCGCAGGTTGTTCACTGCGAAGGCCCTTTTCTTTGATCGTGACCGCCGCTGTCAAGACGAGCGGATCACTCAGCGACACCTTTACCCGGCAATCGGGGTCCGCGCATCGCCGAGGGGCGGGCGCCGCGAGTCCGCGGAACGGCTCACCGGACGGGGCAGCGCACCGGATCGGTGGTGATGCCGTCACCGGTCAGCCGGACCGTGGTCCGCGCGGTGCACGCGATCTGGTGCATCGCGGTGGGCGACAGCGAGTCCGGTGCGATCGCCAGGGACACCGTCGCCGCGCCGTCGGGCCCCTGGACGAGGTCGATCGGTGCGGCGGAAGGAGACACCTCGGTGGTGAAGCCGCGCGCGGCCTCGTCCGGGCTCACCCCGTCCGGCAGGATCGCGAGCGCCGTGGCGACGTCCGTGCCCGCCGACGATCGCAGCACCATGGCCAGCTCTCCGTCGCGGACGAAGTACAGCGGGGTTCCCTCGGTGGCGACGTCAGGGCCGGGCGCACCGGGAATGACCTCGCTCGCACCGACACCGCAACCCGTGCAGACGGCGAGCAACAGCACGACGGCAGCCGGTCCACGCCTCATGACGCTCCTCCCTGGTGGCTCGGCAGGCGGAGAATGAACAGCGCGCCGCCGCGTGGGTGGTTCGCGGCCACCAGGCTTCCCCCGTGCAGGCGGGCGTTCTCCCAGGCGATGGCGAGCCCGAGCCCGCTGCCCTCGGACCGTGTCCTGGCACTGTCGGCCTTGTAGAAGCGATCGAACACCTGCGGGAGCACCTCCCCGGAAAGGCCGGGACCGTCGTCACCGACCTCGACCACCACCTCGCCCGCTCCGGCCCGGACCGTGAGGACCACCGGCGGTGCCCCGTGCTTCAGTGCGTTGCCAGCCAGGTTCGCCACGATGACGTCGAGCCGCCGCGGGTCGAGCCGTGCGGTCAGGCCTTCGGGCAACTCGGTCCGTATCTCGTCGGCCCAGCCGCGGGCGTGCAGGGTGGCCCGCACGGCCTCGGCGAGATCCACATCCTCCAGTGCGAGCGCGGCGGCACCGGAGTCGAATCTGCTGACCTCGATCAGGTCGTTCACCAGCCGGGTCAGGTTGTGTACCTCCTGGCTGACCAGCCGTGCCGCACGGCCCGCGTCCCCGGGCAGCAGCGCGGTGTCCTCCTCGAGCACGTCGGCGACCGCGGTCATGGCGGCCAGCGGCGTCCGCAACTCGTGCGAGACGTCCGCGACGAAGCGCTTGGCGTCGGACTCCATCCGGCGCAGGTCCTCGATGTGCCGTTCCAGCGCGCTCGCGGTGGTGTTGAAGGTGCCCGCCACACCGGCCAGTTCGTCCGCACCACGGACCTCCAGCCTGGTCGCGAGATCACCCTCACCGAGCCGTCGTGCCGCATCGCCGAGCTCGCGCACCGGCCGCAGCACCCCGCGCGCGGCGAACAGCGCGAGCCCCACCGCGAGCACCATCGCGCCCCCACCGGTCAACCAGGCCAGCAGTGACAGTTGCTTGACGGCCTCGTCCTCCGCGGTGAGGTCGTAGGTGCTGTAGACCTCGATGCCGGAGCGGTACGAGGAATCCTCGATGCGCAGCGGGACACCGATGACCAGTGCCGTGCCGCGGGAACGGGATACCCGCTGCCACGCGACCGTGCCTGCTCCCACCGTTGCCCGCAGTTCCGGGGAGGCCGCGGCGACGTCGCCTGCGGACCGGGACCGCAGCGTGCCGTAGACGGCGCTCGCGTGTTCCTTCCCCTCGGACAGGGAGTTGGAGATCCAGTCGAGCTGGTCCTGGCTCGGTGGCATCTCGGCGATCGGCGGCATTCTCCTGACCCGCTCGATCAACGCCAGTACCGCCGTGTCCTGTGCCTTCTGCAGGATCACACCGCGCGCCTGCACGTACATCACACCCGCGACCCCGGCCGTGGTGACCACGACGAGCACCGCGAACGCGGTCAGCAGCCGGGCCCGCAGACCCCACGGTGCCCGGTCGTGACCGAAGATGTTGTTCACACCGGCCCGAAACGGTAGCCGAAGCCGCGCACGGTCTGCACGTACACCGGTGCCGTCGAGTCGTTCTCGATCTTCGCGCGCAGCCGCTGCACGCACGCGTCGACGAGCCGCGAGTCGCCCAGGTAGTCGTGCTCCCACACCGCGGACAGGAGCTGCCGCCTGCTCAGCACGCGCCCCGGCGCGGCGGAAAGCTCGAGCAGCAGGCGCAGTTCCGTCGGCGCGAGGCTCACCGGCACGCCGTCCTTGCTCACCACGAGCCCGTCCCGGTCCACGGTCAGAGTGCCGTACCGTTCGGGCTTCGGTCCAGCGTGGTCCTCGCCGGCTGCCCGTTCGGCGGTGGTCCTGCGCAGCACGGCGCGGATCCTGGCGTCCAGCACCCTGGGCCGGACCGGTTTGACCACGTAGTCGTCGGCACCGGCCTCCAGACCTGCCACCACGTCGATGTCGTCGTTGCGCGCGGTGAGCATGATGATCGGCAGGTCCCCGCCCGCCCTGATCCGGCGGCAGACCTCGAACCCGTCGATGCCGGGCAGCAGCAGGTCCAGCACCACCACGTCCGGTGATGTCCCGGCCAGCAGCGTGAGGCCCCGCTCGCCGGACTCCGCGACCTCCACGGCGTGGCCCGCTCTGCCGAGCGCGAGCTGCAGTCCGTCGCGCACCGCCGGGTCGTCTTCGATCAGCAGAATTCGGGACACGCGCTGAAGCATCGCAAAACCTGGCGGGTTTCGCGCGTCCTTCACGGCCGTGTCCCGCTCGCGGCCGCGGCCGACCGCCCCCGTGCGGGTTCGGCCCGAGCCCCGGCCGAACCCAGTACGTGCACGAGCACCAGGGTGGTCGCGGTGACCACCGCTCCCGCCACCGACATGGCGATCAGCAGTGGGGCGGGCCCGGGTGCGAGGACGCCCGCGTAGACCACGGGCGCCAGCGACAGCGGCAGCATCAGCACGGCCGCCAGCCAGTTCGCGGCGTCGGAGACCCGGTACGGTTCGGTGGCGGGCCGCAGGACGGCCACGGCGAGGCAACCGAGTGCGGCGGCGAGCAGCACCGCGGCGACGACGTCGCTGAGCCGGTGCCAGCCCGCCACCATGGTCGCGGCGGCGATCACCGATACCCCGGCGGCTCCCGGCACGGCCACCAGCCCGCGCATCCGCGCGGGTACCGCGACCAGCAACCCCACCAACAGGCCCGCCGCCGCGGCGACGTGGCCGCTGGGAAAACTGTTGTGCGTGGTCGACCCGAGAAGGCCGAAGTCCGGTCGCTCGATCATCGGCTTCAGCGCTCTCGCCAGACCCGCCGAGCCGAGGAAGACCAGCACCCCGGCCACCCCGGCCCGTGCTCGCCCGCTCGCGATTCCGGTCAGCAGCACGGCTCCCACCAGCGTCAGCAGCGTCGCCGTGTCGCCGAAGGACTCCAGTACGGTCTTCGCGGGCGCCACCAGCCCGGTGGTCTGCTCGTAGCCGCCGCCACGTTCTGCGCGGGGAAGAAGATCGCGGTCCACCGACTGGCCCGCGGACGTCCACACGAACACCGCGCAGACGACGGCCGCGGCGGCGCCGAACCCCAGTGCGGCCCCGAACAGTCCGTACCTGCTCGCCGTCCGCGCATCGGGTGGCCTGGTCATCAGGTGCGCAGTCATGCCCTCCACCATGACGACGGCTCGTTCCCGGACGGTCCGCGCCGTGTCATCGTCGTGTCACAGTCTTCCCGGCCGCACGGTGATCCGTGGCGTCCGTGCGAAACCATGACACGACCGTCGCGCGGCCGTCACGGAACCCGCGCCGCGGCGGCACATTTACCGCCGAGACTCGGCTCCATGATTGTTTCCGACACCAGCCGCGATCGGATTTTCGCGATACTGACCAGGTTTCTCGCGCTGGCACTGCTTCCGTTCGCGTTCGTCTGCGCGCCGGGAAGGGCCCGCTTCCTTGCCTGCCAATGGGCTCTGGGGCTGCGCTTCCCGGACGAGGACCTGGCCGGGCTCACCGCGACGACGCGTGACGCGCTGACGGCTGCCCGCGCCGTGGCCTTCTGGCGGGACCGCCGGCTCATCGGCGTCACCTCGGGGCACCGCGACCACGCGCGGCAGCGTGAACTGTTCGCCGAGGAGGTCGCCAGGCTGGGCTCGCCGCATGCGGCCCGCACCCGGGTGCTGCCTGCCGAGGAATCCGCGCACGTCAAGGGAATCGCCGTCGATGTACGCCCCGTCGAGGGCGCGCGCTGGCTGGAGGACCACGGCGCCGCCTATGGCCTGTACCGCACCTACCGCAACGAGTGGTGGCACTTCGAGTACCGGACGAGCAGACCCGAGCAGCGCCCGCACCCCGGTGCCCGGCTCGCCCTCGTCCTGAGCTGACCCCACGGACGCTCACCCCGCGGTCCGGGCGGCGCCGGGCCGGGTGGCGAAGGCGTCCCGGAGCGCGGGTGGGGAGGGGACGGTGATGTCGGCGTCGAACCGGGCGAGAGTGGCGGCGAGGCCCATCCCACGTCATGGCCTACGACGTATGGAAGGCCGAGTCGTGGAACCCGGGGGAGATCCCGTTCTACCTTTCCTTGCGCGGAGCGGACGCGGGGGAGAGCACCGGCTACTGGAACACACTGGCCAGGGGTTCGACGATCGTCGAACCCCTTGGGCCCTCTGTGTTCTCGACGCTCTAGGGCGAGTTGACCGACCGCTTCGGCGGCACCTGGATCATCGACGTCATCGCCCCGCCCGCCCGCTGAGAGCGACCGCCACCACGGCCGTTCGGGTGCCGTGTCGGATGTGGACGGTGAAGGCGGTCGCCCGGCGAACCGGGCGACCGCCTCACGACGGGGTCGTGAACGGATCAGGTGGCGCAGCGCGCGTCGGTGGCAGGGGTCTTGAGAGTCGTCAGGTAGTCGGCCACGGCCTGGTTGACGCAGGGGTTCGCACCGGCGGCGGCCATCGTGTGCCCGTCACCGTCGACGCTGAGCAAGCTGCCCTTCAGCATCTCGGCCATGCGGGTCGCACCGTCGTAGGGCGTGGTCGGGTCCCTGGTGAACGAGACGGTCAGCGTCGGGGCCAGGCCCTCGATGTGTTCCGGCAACGGATACGCGGGCTTCGGCGCGGCGGGCCACACCTCACAGGAGTCCACGGTGCCGTCGGTGTCGCGACCAGGGTCGGCGAACGGAGCGGCCTGATAGATCTGAGCCCGGAAGTCGGCGGCCCGCTCCTTGTTCATGCGCTGCTCGTCCATGCAAGTGATGGCGTAGTTCGCGCTGGTCATGTTGCTGCCGCGGCCGTCCGCTTCGCGTCCGCTGCCGAGTTGGAGAAGTTCGACGAAGAGGGAGGGGTCGCCGGCCTGGATCCCGGCGAGTCCCATCGGGACCGCGGGCCACGCCTCCGGGTCGTAGAGGGCGTAGATGGTGGCGTTGACCGCGTCCTGGTAGGTGAACTGCCGTCCGTCGCCGTACTGCAGCGGCTGATCGAGCAGCGGCCGGACGATCTCCTGGAACCGTTCGGTTGCGCCTGCCGGGTCGGTGCCGAGCGGACAGTCCGGGCCCGCCGCGCACTGGGCGGCCATCGCGTCGAACGTCTGCTGGAAACCCGTGTACTGGCCCAGCCTGCGTTCGTTGCCGGCACGGGGATCGACGGCACCGTCGAGCACCATCGCGCGCACGTTCTGCGGGAACTGCTCGGCGTACAGGGCGCCGATCCGGGTTCCGTAGCTCTGGCCAAGGAAGTTCAGCTTCTCCTGCTGGAGCGCGCCGCGCAGGACGTCCATGTCGCGGGCGGTGTCGCGGGAACCGACGCTCGCCAGCGTCTGCGCTCCGCCGGAGCGCTCGCCGCACTGCTCGGTGAGCCTGCGCGCGTCGTCCGCGGTCCAGTCGCCCGCGGTGAGGAAGAACTCGGTCGAGGTGTCGCCCTTGAGATACTGCTCGGTGGTGAAGCACTCGACGGCGGGGGTGGAGGCGCCGACGCCGCGGGGATCGAAACCGATCAGGTCGAACTTCTCGGTCACCGCGCTCTGGGCGAGATTCTCGGCCGTGGTGGCCGCGAAAACCATGCCCGCGCCGCCGGGGCCGCCGGAGTTGAGCAGCAACGGCCCCTGCGACTCACCCCGTGCGGGAGCCCGCAGCATCGCGATCTGCCCGGTCGGGCCGTCCGGATTCGCGTAGTCCAGCGGTACCTCCAGCCGGGCGCACTGGAACCCCGGCTTGGCGGCGAACGCCTTCTCGTCCGCGGCGGTGGTCGCGTACCCCTCGCAGGAACCGAACTGCAGCTTCTGGTCGTAGAACCGGGCCAGCTCGGGAGGCGACTGGGCAACGTCGGAGGGAGCCGGCGCCGATTCGGAACAGGCGCCGAGCGTCAGCAGTACTGGCAGGACGGCGGCCACCGGCCACCGTCGGGAGCGACGTGAGATGAACATACGGGAAGCTTGCACCTGGACGTAACGGCACACTCCAGTCGAAATCGAGTGATTCGGATCACCCAGACGGCGGAGCAGGCACTCGTAGGCAGCTCGCCCGGTGTCCTTCTTGGCCGTGCCGAAGCGGCACAGTGTGTATTGGTGCCAATCGAGAACGGAGGCGGCATGGTGTGGAGTATCCGCGAGATCGCCGAGTTGGCGGAAACGAGCCAGCGGGCGGTCCGGCACTACAACGAGATCGGTTTGCTGGAGCCGCCTGCCCGAACGGCCAACGGGCACAAGCGATACGGCGAGAACCACCTGGCACGCCTGCTGCGGATCAAGCGACTGACCGAACTCGGCCTCTCGCTGTCCAGGATCTCGGTCCTGGACGCTCTCGGCGACCGGCCGGAGGAAGCACGGCGCTTCCTCGACGCCGAACTCACCGGCACCATGGACCGGCTGCGCCGGGTTCAGGCCGAGGTCACCACCATCCTGCGGGAGCGCGTGCCGATCGAGCTGCCCTCGGGGTTCGCCCCGGCCACCGTTGGCAGGCAGTTGAACCACGCCGACCGGTCGTTCCTGGTCGTCATGTCCAGGGTGCTCGGTGTGGAACGGCGCCGCGCCTACGCCGACCTGCTTCGCGAGCAGGCCACCGATCCGGCCGGTCTCGAGTTCACCGGCCTCGATGCCGACGCCGACGACCGCACCTGCCGGGACCTTGCCGAGCGAATGGTGCCAGCGGTCCACGGAATCCACATCAGACACCCCGCGCTCCGTGATCTGCACGCCGGCGCCCCGTTCGGGAGTGACCGTTCGAAGTCGGCCACCGAGGCGGCGAAACGGGAGCTCTACAACCCGGCTCAACAGGACGTGATGCGCCGACTGCACATCCTGCTCCCGCGGACCGCGAACTCGGTCGCGGGAGGGTGAGGATCGGGCCGGGGATCGCGGAGGCCGGAAACCGGTGACCGGGCCCCGTCCGGCAATTGGCGTGGTCGCGGCGGAAAGCCCGAGTACGACACCGGTACGAAGACTTCCCGTCGTACAGCCGGTCGCGGCCTCGATCACGAAACCCATCGACCGAAAACTACCGGACAGGGCCTAGTCGTCACGAGTCCGATGTGGACGGATGGCCTCGGGCTTGTGCACCGCGTCCTTTCCGCTTTTCGCACTGCGCACCCGGTACTGCGGTTCGTCCGGCGAGGCGTCGACGGTCCGGCCGGCGGCCGTGGTGCTCTCGGTGATCTCCTCCACCACCTCGCCGTGCGTCCGCGAGCCGTGGCTGGACCACTCGACCTCGTCTCCGGGCCGGTAGCGCTCTTTCGACATGTCATTCCTGCTTTCGCGTCGGCGGAAGTTGCCCCGGTTTGCCCCGGAACGTTTCGGCGGTGCACGCCATGGCCGTGAACCAGGGGTACCCGAACCCGGAACAGTCAATCCCGGACCCGGTCGCCGGGGGAGTGCTTGCTCGACGGTGCGCGGACGCCTCGCACCACACGTCGAGCGGCCTGGTAATGGTGCTGACCGTCGACGGGCTGCCGTGGTGTGCGACCGCGGTGGCAACCCTGCCTTCGGCATTCGCGGCGTTCGTGGTCGTTCGACTGATCCTCCGGTGAACTCACGGTCGTACGGAGGGGTTCCGCCGGTGGTTTCCTGTCGAGGTGTCGCCGGTCGCCCGCCGTCCTCCGGCTACTGCCGGGCGCGGCGCAGCCCACCGGCATACAGGTGCACCAACGGCGGAATGTGGTAGGTGTCCAGCCTGCCCCAGTCGAGCAGGCTGGCCATCGCGAGTTCCTCGAGTGCGTGCCGGGCACGCTCGACGGTCCAGCCGGTCGCGGCGGCCGCCGCGGCGGCGGTCGTGTCGTTCTCCATCTTCCCGAGGCGAACGAACAACGCGGCGCTGTCGGTGTCCAAAATGGAATAGGCCGAGAAGAACGCTTCTTCCAGTGTGTAGCGCGGACTGTCCTCGGCGGCCGAGCTGAGCCGGGACAGCCGGGTTCGCCTGTCTCGCAACCATTCCAGTAGCAGGGGCACGTCCGGGTATGGCATGCCGTGCAATTGGTCGGCCGCGAGGGAGAGGGCCAGTGGCAGGTCTCCGCACAGGTGCGCCAGCTCGTCCAGATCCTTCTCATGCCGATCCTCGGCGTCGCGTTCCGCCGTGGTGTGCGGGAGCGACTCGGCGAGCATGTCGACGGCGTCACCGCGCGGCAGCACGTCGAGGGAGATCCGTACCGCCCCGTCCCGGGCGACGAGTCCGCCGAGCCGGCGCCTGCTGGTGATCACGACCATCGTGCCCGCACCCGCGGCGAGCAGTGGCCGCACCTGGCCGATCTCCCTGGCGTCGTCGAGCAGCACCAGTGCTCGCTTGTCCGCCATCAGGCCGTGGTAAGCGCCGATTCGCTCGTCGAGACCGTCCGGCACGGCGAAGGTGTTCCCGCCGACCGATTCCAGCAGCACCCGCAGCGCCTCGGCGGCCGTGATCGGCGGTTTCGTACCGTGCCGCCCGCGCAGGTCGACGTAGTGGCAGCCATCGGGAAACAGGTCACCGGCCTGGTGCGCGAACTCGAGGGCGAGCGCCGTCTTGCCGACTCCGGGCGCACCATCGATCGAACACACGACCTGGGTGTTCGCCGCCAGCTCCGCTACCTGGTCGAACAGTTCGGTGCGCTCGGCGTTCCTGCCGACGAAGCCGGCCGCCTTCGGCGGCAGTTCGGTGCTTCTCGTGCCGCTGCGCCGGGATCCCGGGGCGGCGGCCGGGGTCGCGGGGCCGGCGATCGCCTCCCGGCGGGCGTCCCGCAGTGGATCCCCCGGCTCGATGCCGAGCACCTCCGCGAGCTGCTCGCTGGTGCGCTCGAACTGTGCCAGCGCGTCCGCACGGCGGCCGCGCGCGTTCAGGATCCTGATGCGCAGTTCGGCGAGCCGTTCGTGCAGCGGGTGCTCGCTGATCGCCCCCTCGAGGCGGGTGAGCGCGTCGAGCACGTCGGCCTCACTGCCGCTGTTCAGGGAGGTCTCGGCGAGATCGGCGATCGCGGCCAGCCACAGTGTGGTCAGGCGCGCCCGTTCGGCTTCGACGAACGGTGCTTCGATCCCGGCGAACGGCGTCGACGCCCACCGTCGCAGCGCTCCCCGCCACAGCGGTATGGCCTCCTCGGGTGAGCCGACGGCCCGGAGATGGGAGGCCATTACCAGCTCCCGCTCAAACTGACGAATATCGACCTGGTCGTCTTTGAGTTCCAGTCCGTATCCGGATCGCTTGGTGAACAATGGTGAATAAGATTCGCCATTGTCCGTGTCGTCACGAAGAATTCTGCGCAAAGCGGACATGTATGTGTGCAGATTGCCGGTGACCGATGCCGGGGCGGACTCGCCCCAGACCGCGTCGATCACCTCGCTCCGCGACAGGACGGCACCCGTGTGCGCGGCGAGGAAAGCCAGGACGGCCTGTTGACGGGGCGGCCCGGCCACGACCTCGGAGCCCGCTACCCAGAGTCGCAGTGGTCGCAAAAGTTCGATCGAAATAGCACTGCCGTAACCCATTGTTGTCCTTCTGGCGCGCTCCGGAGCCGTAGGGTAGCAGCCTGCGGTTCGCCCTCGCGTAAGCAGCCGAGTGGCTCGTCGGAGCGCACGGAGGCGCGGGTCCCGGCCCGCCGGTGTGGAAGGATCAGTTGTGTGCAAGCTGAAGGCTCGCTGTCCGTCCGGCTGATCGGTGCTGTCGCGGTCATGCGTGACGGTGTCGCGTTACCGGTCGACCGGCCTCGGCAGCGCGCGGTACTGGCCGCGCTGGCATTGCGCGCCGGGCATTCCGTGCGACGCGACGAACTCGTCCGGGCCGTGTGGGGCCAGGATCCACCGCGCAGTGCCCCCGGCAACGTGCACACCTACGTCTCGGGGTTGCGGAAGGTGCTCGGCTCGCCCCAGGTGCTGCGCACGGAGCCGGACGGTTACCGGTTCGACGTGCCGGCCAGGGACGTGGACGCACTGGAGTTCGACCGCTGGGCCGACCGGGCCACCGATGCCTGGGCCGGCGACGACGGCGAGGCGTGCCTGGCCGCCGTCGCCGAGGCCGCGCGCCTGTGGCAGGGCGTCCCGCTTCCCGGCGTCGAGGGCCCGTTCGCCGAAGCGGAACGGCACAAACTGGACGAACGCTGGCTGACCCTGCGCAGGCTGCGCGCGCAGGCCCTGCTCGCCTCCGGGCGTATCGCCGAATCCCTCGCCGAGAGCACGAGCCTCGCCCACGCCCATCCGCTGGACGAGCGGGTCGCCATGCTGCGCAGCAGAAGTCTGTACTGCGATGGGCAGGTCGCCGAGGCGCTCGCCGAACTCGACGCGTTCCGCAGGCGGCTTCGCGAGGAGATGGGTGCCAAGCCCGGCGCCGAGCTCGGCAGGTTCTACGAACAGATGCTCACTGGTGAGGTCGACTCCGAGCACGGCGGTGCCGGCACGGCGAAACCGGAGACCCCGCCCACGCCCGCTGCCGGAGCACGCGCGGCCACACGTTCCGGCCCCGCCCACCTCCCGCACGGCCCGTGGGGATTCGTGGGCCGGGACAACGAGCTGGCCGGGCTCGCCCCGGAGCCGGGCCTGCCGCTGGTGATCAGCGGGCACGCCGGCATCGGAAAATCGGCGCTGGCTCTGCGGCTGGCGCACGACCACCTGGAGCGGTTCCCGGACGGGCAGCTCTACGTGGACCTGGCCGGCTCGCTGGATTCAGGGGCCGCCCCGGTGGCCGAGGTGCTCGACCGCCAGTTGCTCGCGTTCGGCGTGCACGTGGACGACCTCCCCGGTGCGGTCGACCAGAAGGCCGCGCGGTTGCGCGCGCTGCTGGCCGCCCGCCGGGTCCTCGTCCTGTTCGACGATGCCGCGGACCCGGAGCAGCTCGCACGGCTGCTGCCGGAAGGCGGCAACAGCGCGGCCATCGTCACCAGCCGCCGCCGGCTGTCCTCCCTGCGCGAGGTACGGAGCGTGCCGTTGACCGAGCTGTCCCCGGCCTCGGCCACGGAACTGCTCGCTGATGGCTGCGGCAACAAACTGGACGTCGATCCGGCGGATCCGTGGCTGGCTCGCGCGGCGGCCTTCTGCGGTCACGTTCCGCTGGCTCTGCGGGTTCTCGCGGTGCGCCTCGCCGAGGCCGGCGCCGACGCGGACGCGGTTCGCGGTTTCGTCAACGAGCAGGGCGACCACGAGGATCCACTCGAAGTGCTCTCGCCGGAGGGCGACGGGACCGGCCTGTCCGTCCTGGCCGGACTGGAGCACGCCGGCGCGTCGCTGTCCCGGGACGCTCGCACCGGGCTCTCCCGGTTGAGCACGAGGGCCGATCAGGAGTTCTCATTCGACACGCTCCGCCGGACTGACCCGGACTGGCCGGGCCCCTCCGCCGAGCCGTCGGCCGTGCTGGACGAGCTGCTCGAAACCTGCCTGCTGGATCGCTGCGGAGAGGATCGCTACCGGTTGCCGAACCTGGTTCGCACCTATGGCCGCAGGCTCGCGCGGCAGCCCGACTCGCACGACGGGGGTGTGCTGTGACCGTCCAGATCGATCTGCTCGGCCCGGTCCAGGCGCTCGTGGAGGGCAGGCCGGTCGCCCTCGGCAGCCCCACCAGGCAGGCGGTGCTGGCGGTACTGGCGATGCGCAGCCCGGACGTCGTCCCGCTGGACGATCTGATCACCCTGGTCTGGGGAGTGGCCGCGCCGCCGAGCGCGGCAGGCAACGTGCAGACCTACGTGTCCGGCCTCCGTCGGGCGCTGGAGCCGGAGCGGCCGCCCAGCGAGCCGTCCAACCTGCTGGTGCGGGTAGGTCGCGGGTATCAGCTTCTCCTTCCCATGGGCGCGGTCGACGTCCACCAGTTCACCGAACTGGCGGACGCGGGGAGGTACGCCGCGGCCGAAGGCAGGCTGGACGAGGCGGCGGCCTCTCTTGGCGCGGCCCTGTCGAAATGGCGGGGCGTACCGCTCACGGACGTCCCCGGCCCGTTCGCCCAGGTGCAACGGGACGCGTGTACCGAGCAGTACCTGAACGCGCTCGAGGCCTGGGCGCCCGCGATGCTGGAACTGGGCGGGGCGGCCGAAGTCGTGGCCACCCTGCACGAGCCCGCCGCGGCGCACCTGATGCGGGAACGGCTCGCCGTGTGTCTCATCGAGGCCATGCACCAATGCGGCCGGGACGACGAGGCCCTGGCCCACTACGAGCTCGTCGAGCGGACGCTGCGCGAGGAACTCGGCGTGCTGCCGACGGCCGAGCTGGTGTCGCTGCGGGACCGGGTGACCGGTGACGCGCAGACCGCGCAGGTCGTCAACCTCCCGCCGGTGCATCTCCCGGCGGACGTGCGCTCCTACGTCGGCAGGGACGCCGAACTGGCCCGGATGCACGAGTTCATGCGGGCACCGGCCGGTTCTCCCCGGCTGATCGTGCTGCACGGCGCCGGCGGTGCCGGAAAGACCGCACTCGCGGTGCACTTCGTGAACGAGGTCGCCGACCGGTTCCCGGACGGACGGCTGTACGTCGACCTGCGCGGATTCGCCGGGGCGGCCGGCCCGCTGTCCGCCGGTGACGCGGCGGGACGTTTGCTGCGCGACCTCGGGGTGCCGTCGAACCGGATACCGGCGCACGCCGACGCGCGGGTGGCCCACCTGCGCACGCTGCTCGCCGGGACCCGGACCCTGCTCGTGCTGGACAACGCGCTGGATGCCGAGCAGGTTCGTCCGCTGCTGCCCGGCACGGACGGCTGCCTGACCATCGTCACCAGTCGCCGGTGGCTGCGCGGGCTCGTGGTCAGCGAGGGAGCGTTGCGGTTGCCGGTCGGGGTGCTCACCGAGTCCGAAGCGCTCGCCCTGCTCGCCGAGGTCGCCGGGCGGCGGCGGGTCGCGGCCGAGCGGAGGGCCGCCGTGCAGCTGGTGCATCGGTGCGGGTTGATGCCCTTGGCCCTGCGGATCGTCGCGGAGCGTGCGGCTTTGCGCTCACGTCGTGATCTCGCCGAGATGGTCGCCGAACTCGACGAGCAGGAACGGCGGCTCGACGCGCTGTCCGTGGGGGAGGAGAGCACCACCCTGCGCGCGGTCTTCTCCTGGTCGTACGCCGCGCTCCCGCCCGAGCACGCGCGGATGTTCCGTCTGCTCGGACGGTTTCCGGGCAAGGAGATCTCGGTGGCGATAGCCGCGGCGCTGGCCGGCGTGGCGCACCGGGACGCCGAACGCGCCACCGAGGCGTTGCGGGAGGCCCACCTGCTCGAGGTGGTGCCGGCGACGGGGCGTTACCAACTGCACGACCTGTTGCGCTCGTACGCGCTGGAGCGCTTCGACATCGAGGAGCGGGAGGAGGACAAGGAAGCGGTCCTGCACAGGCTGCTCGACTGGTATCTGCACGGCGCGCGCGCGGCGGACGAGTGGCTGTCCGCTCCGGGGCGTGCATCCACCGAGTCCATGGGAAGCCTGCCCGAGTACGTCGTCCCGCCGGTGTTCGCGGATCCGGAAACGGCGGCGGACTGGTGTGAGGCGGAACTGCCGAACATGCTGGAGACGATCGATCTCGCGGCGTCCGCGGGTTTTCTCCGGTACGCCTGGCACATTCCCAACTTCTTCATGGGCTTCTTCATCCTGCGCTGCAACGTCTCCGAATGGGTGCAGGCGATGACCGTTGCGGTGGAGCAGTGCCGCGCCCTCGGCGACGCGAAAGCCGAGGTTCGCTGCCGGTTCAACCGGCTGCTCGCCTACACCCAGGTCAGTCAGTTCGAACGGGTGCTGACCGAGGCCTCGGAGCTGCTGTCCTCGGACGCGATCCGGCTCGAACCGCGTATACGTCCGTACGTGCTCAACGCCATCGCCTACGCCCTGCTCGGCCTCGGCAGGCCCGCCGAGGCCGCCGAACAGCTTGAGGACGCGCTGCTGGGGGAGTTCGGCGAGCAGGCCGCCCGGTTGTCGGGGTTGCGGGCGAGCCTGGGCGAGGCGTACACCGCGATGGGCAGGTTGGCCGAGGCTCGGCAGTGTCACGAGCAGGCGCTGGCGATGCGCAAGGAGCAGGGAGAGCTGAGCGGGCAGAGTTCCAGTCTGCGCGGTATCGGCGAGCTGGAGGTACGCGCGGGCGACCTGCGTGCCGCGGTGACCTGCTTCATCGAGGCACGCTGGCTGGCGCGAAAAGTTGGCGCCCACCGCGAAGAGGCTCTGTCCCTGCGCGCCCTCGGCGATGCGTACCTGAGACTGCCCGGCCGGCATACCGAGGCCCTGGACACCCTGTCTCGCGCTCTCATCATCTTCGAACAGCTCGGGGACGCGATGGCCGACGACGTCCGCGCCGAACTCGACCAACTGTCCACAATGGACCATATTGCCAAGTCGTCCTGACCGGCGATCCGGCAGTTGTCGCCGCTGTCACGACAGGATGATCAGTTCCCAGGCGCGCTTTCCGGTGCCCGCGGTCGACAGTGCGAGCGCCGCGGACGCCGCGATGAGAAGACCGGCCGTTCCGAACTCACGCGAGATAGCCATTCGCGATGACCTTTCTGGTTGACGTCGATGAGTTCCGCGTGTTCGTGCAACGAGTTGAAGACTTCCAGTAGCGGTCACCCCGGTCAACGTGGTTGCCCGAAGAGTAGAACCGTCTTGACCGAATGGCCGCGCACATCGGCCGCCGCAGAGGAAGCACGCCGTGTCACGACCGGGCGCGGGTAGCCGCTCACCGGAAACGACTCACGGGCCTCAGGGTTCTTCGAGGTTGATGACCGTGTGAAACGCGGTGCCGTTCACCTTGCACTCCTTGACGTCGGCGCGATCGAAGTTCGCGGAGGAGATGTCGGGATCATTGGCGGCGCCGTGGATGTGTGCGGTGCACTTCCAGTCGTTGGCGCTGTTCGCCTTCACCTCGAACACTTCGGATTTCCCGGTGTTCCAAGCTCCGGTGCAGGCCTTGTCGGCATCTGTCTCGACGCAGATCTCGGCCACGGTCGCGGAGAAGTTCGACAATCGGAAGTTGTAGGTACTCTCCGCCTGGCTCACGCCCGTGGTGGCGATGATGCCCGCCCCGATCACGGTGGGCGCGACGACGGCGGTCAGCAGCGTACGTTTCATCCTGATCAATGGAACCTCCTCGGTCGGACAGGGCTGGTTACGGCGCCTTGGTCTTCAGCGTGGTGGCGAACAGAGGGCCTTCCAGGTAGCACTCCTTGGCCTCGGACCGGTCGAAGAGACCGGAGGACACGTTCCCGCCCATCACGACCTTGGCTTCGCACTTCCAGTCGTTGGCGCTGTTCGCCCTCACCTCGACTACTGTGGACTTTCCTTGGGGCCACTCGCCCGAGCAGACCTTGTCGGTGTCGGTGTGAACACAGATGTCGGCCACGGTGGCGGAGAAGTTCGACAGCCGGAAGTTGTAGGTACTCTCCGCCTGGCTCACGCCCGTGGTGGCGATGATGCCCGCCCCGATCACGGTGGGCGCTACGACGGCTGCCAGCAGCGTACGTTTCATGGGCATCGACTGAACCTCCTGTGATCGCCGTGTCAGTGCGAAACGCCATGCGCTGGCATTGCGTTTTTTTCTGACCGTATTGGTGACGGTAAGCGGCTTCGGGTTCATTCGCCATGTCCCTTGTTGTCCGAAGAAAAGCATTTTCGGGCAACAGGAGGAGGGGTGTGCCGGCGTTGTTTTCGGAGTTTCCGGCGTGTCGCGGTCATCGATCAGCGGACTTGCCGTGCACGGCATTGCTTGTGCCGCAACAGGAGCGCAACCGCGTCCACTCCACGGTCAGCTCGGTGTGTTGCCGGTTCCGAGGGGATGGTCTGTCGCGTGGCTTGCACGGGCAGTCAGCTCGGTCTGCAGCAAATGCGGCGACGCGGAGAATCCGTGCCGTTCGTACACCGGTACAGCGCGCATCGAGGAATGCACGGTGACCCGTTCCAGTCCCAATTCTGCGGCCAGACGCAGAATCGCGTCGATCAGCCGGCCACCGAGGCCGTCGTCGCGGGCCTCCGGTACCACGTAGACGCACTGGAGGTCTCCGGAGGCCCGCGAGAACACCCGCGGGCTCGGAACCCGCGCGATGACGACGAGGAACGCCATCCCGATGACCTCACCACCGCGCACGAGAACCATGCCCCGGTGCGTGGCCTCGTTCCTTCTCGCCCACGCGGTGAACTCCCGCACGAACCGGTCGCGTCCGTCGTCCGGCAGGCCGTCCCGCTCGGCGACCCAGCGCCACCGCAGCCGGGCCACGGCGTCGAGTTCGGCAGGGCGGGCGAGGCGGATCTCCGACGTCATCACGTTTCCATCGTGGCTTTCGGGCGTCGGGCAGGCGAGCATCCCGGCGCGGCCGGACGGAAGCTGTCGCCGGGTGGTCCGAACGGGTGTGCCGAGTCTCGGCCGGGTCGCGTGTCGGCCATGGGAGAGTCATGTCATGACGGTCGTGTCCGGGGACTTCGAACTGACGATGAGCGAGCTGCGAGTGGTCGCACGTTACGTGGTGGAGAGCGCGGAAGCCGTCCTGCCCGTATTCGAGGAACTCCATCCTGATGACGCCCGGCCCCGTGCCGCCGTCGACGCCGCCCGGGAGTTCGTCGGCGGCGCGAACAGGACGAGGCTGCAGCGCGTCACCTCGCTGGACGCACACAGGGCCGCGAAGGACGCGGCCACCGAGACTGGGCGCCTCGCCGCCCGGGCCGCGGGCGATGCCGCGTCCGCCGCGTACCTCCATCCGATCGCCAGAGCTACCCAGGTCGGCCACATCCTGCGTGCCGCGGCCTGCGTGGCGCGGATAGCAGAGTTGCGCGCGGGCGACGATCCCGAAGCCGGAACCGAGTCGATCGAGCAGGCCGGGCGACGTGCCACCCCGGTCCTGATCGACGTACTTCGGCGCTACCCGCCTGCCCCGGCGGGACGGAACCGTGTCGCGCAGCTCATGTCCACTTTGGACGAATCCTTGCGTGCCGACCTTTGATGGCTGGTCGCGACGTGGATGACGGGCATGTCACGCGCGCGCGGTGGCGGTGAACAGGGCGTCCAGATGGCGGTCCATCAGGGCCATCGCGGTGCCGGGATCGTGTACGTCGAGCAGCACGTAATTGGCCAGTCCCTCGGCCAGGCAGACCAGCAGTTCCGCTTCGGTGTCCGGATCCCGGCCGGGGGTCAGAGCGCGCGCCTCGGCCGCGCGGTGCAGCTGGCCGGCGAACAGTGCGGCCAGCGGACGCGTGCCGTCGCGGGTGATCGTCCGTAGCTCCTCGTCGTGCACCGCCCTGGACAGAAAGGCCACGTGCACGAGCAGCCCGGAGCGGCTTTGCGGGTCGAGTGGCAGCATCTCCCGCAGGGTCGTGCGGATGAGCAGGTACGGGGTCGTGGGCCCATCGGACGCGAGCCGCTCACCCACTCGCTGTGTGGCGAGCTCGCCGACCCGCCGCAGTGCGAACAACAGGAGTTCGTCCTTGCTGCGGAAGTAGTGCTGCAACTGTCCGAGGGAGACCTCGGCCTCGCCGGCGATCTCGCGCAACCCGACGTCGTCGAGACCACGATCGACCGCGATCCGGGTCAGCGCATCGGCGATCCGGTTCCTGCGCTGCTCGTGGTCCACCCGCTGGGCCATGTGTGCTCCTCCCTGTCCTCGGCCGAATTCCGGCCCCCGTGGACCGATCCTCGGGCGCTCCGGCGATACGAGCCCGCCACTGGTGGCAAGTCAGTTGTACTGCTAGCGTCAAGTGTAGCAATACGATTGACTTAAGACAGGGGATCCTATGAGTGCCCGATCGGCCGCACTCTTCACGGCCGCATGGGACATCGGCGCCACGGTCGGCACCTACTACGTCCTGCGGCTCGCCGGCGTCTCCGAGCGGACCGCGCTGCTGGTCGCCGGCGTCCTGGCGGCGACCCGGCTGGTCTGGGTGGCGATACGACGGCGACAGGTCACCTGGTTCGCCGCGACCATGCTCGCGGTCTTCGGCCTGGGCCTGTTGCTGACCTTCCTGTCCGGCGACGCCCGCTTCCTGCTGTTCAAGGATTCGATCCTCACCGCCGGGCTCGGCCTCGTCTTCCTGCTCAGCGCCGTGACCGGGCGTCCGCTGACCCTGTCGGCCGCCCAGACCGCCCAACCGTGGTGGGCGGGCCGGCTCGACGAGATGTTCCAACACGACGCGGACGTGCGGCGGCGGATGATCATCAGCGCCGTCGTCTGGGGTGTCGCTCTGCTCACGGAGGCCGTCCTGCGCGTCCCGCTGGTCTACACGCTTCCGGTCGACGTCATGGTGGCGGTGTCGGATGTGCTGCTCTGGGGCACCTTGGCACTGGTGGCCGCCTGGAACCTGGTGTACACCCGTGCGCTCTGGCGGACACTCGTGTCCGCGTGACCCGCCCCGGCGCGTCCGGACCGACCTCCCATGTGTGGCGAGCCGCCTTTCCGGCTTCGGCCTGCTCGTGCGCACCGTTTGCGCGGGCCGGGTACCGGGCATTCCGGCGTCACTCCTGTTCCCCTGGACAAAGGATTGAAGTCATGGTCGAGGTCACCCGTACGTTCACCGTCAGCACCCCGCCCGAGCAGGTGCACGATTACCTGCGGGACTTCTCGAACGCCGCCGAATGGGACCCCGGGACCGTGTCCTGCGAACGGATCGGGAGCGGCCCCGTCGAGATCGGTACCCAGTGGCGCAACGTGTCGAAGATCGCCGGTATCGAGACGGCCCTGACCTACGAACTCACCACACTGAAGCCGGGGAACCTGGTGTTCACCGGCAACAACGACACCGCGACCACGGCCGACGACATCCGGATCGCGCCCGGTGACCGCCCGGGGACGACCGAGATCGCCTACCACGCCACCATCGAGTTCCTCGGTGCCGCGAAGCTGGCCGCGCCCATTGCCAAGGGCGTGTTCGAGAAGGTGGGCGTTGACACGGAACGCAGTCTCACCGGCATTTTCGGGGCCATAGACTGAATCCCGGCCCGTCGCAGCGGGCGCCGCGAGCACGCCGATGCCGGGCACCGGCGCCGACGCCCCCGTCGTCGGCGCCGGTGTCCGCTCAGCCCGGGGTGGTCTCACCGCCGAGGGGGGCGAGCACTTCGCCGGTGTAGTACGACGACATGCGATTCGACGCGAGGAACACGTAGGAGGGCGCGAGTTCGTCGGGCTGGGCCGGTCGTCCGTAGGGGACCTGGGTGCCGAAGTCGGCCGTCTTCTCCGCCGAGAACGTCGAGGGTATGAGTGGTGTCCACACCGGACCGGGGGCGACACAGTTTATCCGGACACCGCGCGAGGCAAGGGCTTGTGCCATGGAGTAGGTCCAGGCGTGCACGGCGCCCTTGGTGGCCGAGTAGTCGATGAGTGACTTGTTGCCGCGCAGGCCGTTGACCGAGCCGGTGTTGATGATGGCGGCCCCCTCACCCAGGTGGGGAAGCGCGGCGGCGGTCACCCGGAAGTAGCTGTGGATGTTGACGTCGAAGGTGCGCATCCACTGCTCTTCGGTCAGTTGCTCGGGCGAGTCCAGCGGCCACTGGACGGCCACGTTGTTCACCAGTACGTCGAGACCGCCGAGTTGCCGCGTGGTCTGGTCGACCACGGCGGCACACTGCTCGGCGCTCGCCAAATCGCCCGGCAGCAGCACGCAGGCGCGCCCTTCGGCACGCACGTGTTCGGCGGTCCGCTCCGCGTCCTCGTGTTCATCGAGGTAGGCGATCGCGATGTCGGCGCCTTCCTTGGCGAAGGCGATGGCCACGGCACGGCCGATGCCGGAATCGCCACCGGTGATCAGTGCACGCCGGTCACGGAGCAGGTCGCGGCCCTGGTAGTCGCCCATGGTGTCCCGCGGCGCCGGATCCATCCGGTCCGTGGTACCTGGTGGGTTCTGCTGTTGTTCCGGTTGCGGCGAGTCGGCCACTGGATTCCTCCTTCATCGGCGTTCCGCGAGTGATACCCAGCCAGGGGCGGCACGAATCCGCTGCCGGAGCGGGGCGGCGGGGGAGCGGCGAACGGAGATGCCACACGCGATACGGCGAACCAGGACCGGAAGGAATGCGGGCTGGTCGCTCGTACCCGGCGAGAGGGTTGACCTCGCAGGTCGGCGTAGTAGCGTCGAGGGTGGCTGTCATTCCGTTGAGCAGCAGCGGTTGTACGTCCGAACACACGCCCACCTCGCAGTGGGCCGAGGTCGGACACGTGCGGCGACGCTGTTGCCGTCTCCGCATGTGTCCTCGCGGAGGAACAAGTGAGTAACGCGTACAGCGCCGGGTCGCGGCAGCCGACAATGCCGCGAGAGGCGGCGACAGAGTTTCGCGCGACCGGCTTGGTGGTCCACGTCCGCGCCAAGGCCGGTGGCATCCTGGTGACGGCCGACGGCGACGTCGATCCGTGTTCGCTCGGTGCCCTCTGCGGAGCGCTGGAAAACGAGCCGCAGTCCCGTACGGCGGCTCTGGAGATCGACCTCACTCGGGTGTCGTTCTGCTGCACCGACGGGCTGACGCTGCTCATGCACCTGTCGCAGCGATGTGCCGAGTCGCATCGGCCGTGCCGGTTCGCGTTCAGCCGGGCCGTCAGCCGTCCACTGCGCCTGCTCGGATGGCTGGACCACATGCAGATCCGCGACGAAGGCATCCGCTCGGATGCCTCCGATACCCGGCGTGTCACCAGCCTGTCCTCCGGCGCTTCCGCCGGCTCGGCCCGGGAGGCCGTGACCTGACAGCCGGGCACGCCACCTCGGCCCGCTGACGGTGAGTTCTCCGTCTCGGTCGCGGCACAGGCTCGCCCGTGAGGGTCGGTCACCCGCCGAATTCTCGGCGTTCGCGCCGGAGCCGTCGTCGCCTGCTCTGCCTCGGCCGAGCCCCAGAGCTCCGCGTCCCTTGTGGACACGAGCATCGGTGGAGTGACCACGTTCACAACGTTTGGTGGTTGCGTATGCCGTTGCGGCACAGCGTCTGCTGACGGGAGGAGGCAACACCGTCGACGACCGAGGAGAACGATCATGGCACTGCCCGAGACGATCGCCGTCGAGGACTTTCTGCGCCCGCCGGAGCGGACCGGCGCGACCATTTCGCCCGACGGCACGCGACTGGCTTTCCTGGCTCCGTGGAAGAACCGGCTCAATGTGTGGATCCAGGATCTCGACTCCGATGCGGAAGCCCGCTGTGTGACCGCCGACGAAACCCGTACGGTCCAGGACTACCGGTGGACCGATGACCCGCGTTGGCTGCTCTATCTGCAGGACGACGGCGGTGACGAGAACTGGCACATCTTCCGGGTCGATCTCGACGATCCGGGCGCGGACACGGTCGACCTGACGCCGTTCCCCGGTTCCCGCGTGCTCGATCTCCAGTTGCCGCCGCAGCGGCCGGGCACGGCGATCGTGCAGCTCACCGGCCGGGAGGGGATCGCGGTCGAGCTGCACGAACTCGACATCGCGACCGGCGAGCTCACCCTGCTCTCCGGTGACGTCGACGCGGTCAAGGCCGTGCACTACGTCGGTGACGGGTCGCTGCTCGTCGAGCGCCTGAACGACGAGGGGGACACCGAGGTCCTGCGCGCCTGCGATGGTGCCGGCGAGCCGCGCCACGTCACGACCTTCGCGGGTACCGATTACCCGGTGGGCGTCTACCCCTTCGTGGTCACCCCCGACGGCACCGGCCTCTGGGTCGGATCGAACCGCGGTACCGACCGCACCAGGCTCGTCCGCATCGACCTCGCCACCGGCGAGGAGACCGAGGTCGACAGCCATCCCACCTTCGACCTGGACGGCCGCGCGCAGGCACTGACCAAGTTGCCCGCACCGCTGATCCGGGATCGGCGGACGGGGGAGTTGCTGGGGGCGCGCTATCTCGGGCAGCGGCAGGTGATCCATGCGCTGGAGCCGGGTTTCGCGGAGGTACTGGCCAATTTGGAGTCCCTCTCCGATGGTGACCTGGCGTCGATCTCCTCCGACCGGGACGGGCGGCGGTGGGTCGTCTCCTTCTCCCACGACCGCGATCCCGGCGTGACCTGGTTCTACGACCACTCCACCGGGGAGAGCCGGATGCTGTTCCGGCCGAACCCGCACCTCGACCCGGACGTGATGGCCCCGACCGTCCCGGTCACGATCACCGCCCGCGACGGACTCCGGCTTCCCTCGTACCTCACCCTGCCGGTCGGCGTGGAGCCGTCGAATCTGCCGATGGTGTTGCTGGTGCACGGCGGGCCGTGGACCCGTGACGCCTGGGGCGGCGACCGGTCCGTGCAGGTGCTGGCCAATCGCGGCTACGCGGTACTGCAGGTCAACTTCCGCGGCTCGGCCGGGTTCGGCAAGGCCCACATGCAGGCCGCAGTCGGCGAGTTCGCCGGGAAGATGCACGACGACCTCATCGACGCCGTCGACTGGGCGGTCGAACAGGGATACGCCGACCCGGACCGGGTCGGGATCTTCGGCGGGTCGTACGGTGGTTACGCGACCCTGGTCGGGGTCAGCTTCACCCCGGACCGTTTCGCCGCCGCCGTCGAGTACGTCGGCATCTCCAACCTGGCCACCTTCATGCGCAGCGTGCCCGAATACGCGAAGCCGTCGCTGGGGGTGAACTGGTACCGCTACGTCGGCGACCCCGCCGACCCCGTGCAGGAGGCGGACATTCTCGCCCGCTCACCGATCAGCAGGGTCGAGGCCATCCGCACTCCGTTGATGGTCGTGCAGGGGGCCAACGACACCCGCGTGGTGCGGACCGAGTCCGACCAGATCGTTGACGCCCTGCGCGCCCGTGGGGTCGACGTGGACTACCTGGTGTTCGACGACGAGGGTCACTTCATCGTCAACCCGGAGAACCTGGTCACGATGTTCCGGGCGGCCGAGCGCTTCCTCGCCCAGCACCTGGGTGGCCGGGAGTACCGGGGCTGACAAGGGCCACCCTCCGCCGGCACGACCCGGCCTCCGCCGTCAGCGGTTTCCTCCGCCAGCGGGGGCCGGGAACTCCGCCGCGGTGGTGAACCTGCCCTCCCGCTGCTCCACCCTGAGCTCGCCCCCGTCGTCGGCCACCCGCCGCTTCAGCGTGCGCAGTCCGCTGAGTTCGGGCACCGAGTCCCCGCGGGCACCGTCGTTGGTGATGACGATGCCCGTGTCCGACAGGGTGATTCGCACCCGGGTCGCCTGAGCGTGGCGCAGAATGTTGGTCGTGGTCTCGCGGAGCACCTGGCCGAGCATCTCGCTCCGGCGTGGGTCGGCGTCCGCCTCACGGTTCACGCGCACGAGAATGCCCGCTGCCTCGAAGAGGTTCTTCGCGTTCTCCAGCTCGGCGGAGAGATTGAGCCTTCGCTGCGCGTACGCCAGTTCCTTGGTCTGGCTGATCGTGTCGGCGACCAGGAGATGGATCTCGCCCAGCTCCTCCTCAGCTCGCTCGGCGTCGCGGCGTACCAATTTCCGGGCCAGCGCAGTCTTCAGCTTCACGACGTGGAGCGTGTGCCCCTGGATGTCGTGCAGATCGCTGGCGAAGCGCACGCGCTCGCGGGTGACGGCCAGCTCCGCTTCCCGTCCCCGGGCCTGTTCCAGTTCGCCGACGAGGTCGTAGAACAGCTTGCTGACGAAAATGGCGGCGAGGGTCAGAACGGCACTCCCGGTCGGCAGGAGGACGTAGTTGACGAGAACGTCGGTGGTACCGCTCGAGGACACCAGCAGTCTCGCCGCACCGACGGCGGCGACGTAGGCGATCAACCCGAAGGCGGCCGCCCCCCGGTGACGGGGCCGGTGGACCACGACGATGGCACCCACGATCGAGAGGCAGAACGACGCGGTATGACTGCCGGACACCAGGGTGCCGAACGGCCACACGGCGGCGGTGATGATCATGCCGGGGATCGCCACCCTGGAGATGTCCTCGCCCACCCAGTGCCCGAGGACGGTCAGGGCCACCACCACACCCAGCGCCAGGACCGCGGCTTCCCACCAGGTCTCGGAATCGGCGACGAGCAGCAGCGTCCCGACCGTGCCGAGCAGCGGCAGCAGGACGGCGAGATTGAGCCGGTGCAACCGTCCCCTGATCGTCTTGACCTGCTCGGACGTCGTGTGCGCCTCGTTCCCGGACAGTCTCACCGTTCGTGATCCGGCCGCCGGGAAACCACCAGGGCCGGCATGAGCATCAGGGCGCTCATCCCGGCGATGGCCGCGGCCGTCCACGCCAGCCATTGGTTGTCCTCGATCCACGATCCCACCTCGCCGGGAAGGATACCGAGGTCCAGGAAGTGAACGAGGCACACCACGCAGACCAGGAGGAAGGCAACCATGGTGGCCACCAGCACGATGCGCACGGCTCTGGGATCCATGGGCGGTCTCCGTCGTCGGGCAGGCTGACTGGCACCCCGAAGTGTCCGCGCCCGACCGTGGGGCCGGTAGTGACGCTGTGTCATACGTGTCTCGTCGCGTCAGCCGGCGCCGGTGTCCACTGTGGACCACACGGTGCTCCCGGCCGGGTGGCTACCTTCCCGCACGTTCGACTCGTTCCTGGAAGATCCGGCTCGCCCTGCGCTGCTGCTCGTTGAGGATGTACTCGGTGTGCTCGCCGAGCAGGCAGGGGACCTCGGCACCGATCTCGACGTCCGGAACGTGCTCGAGCATTGGCCGGTAGTGCGCCGCGAGCTCCTCCGCCAACTGGTCGGTCGCCTCGCCCGGCGTGTCCGGCCCGAGTGCGGCGAAGCGGCGGAGCAGTGCCGTGATCGCCGGGGTGAGCACGGCGAGTTCGGCCAGGGCGCAGGCCAGGTCCGCGGTCGCGCTCTTTCCGATCAGATGCGCGAGCAGGACGATCTGGTCGCGTTCGAAGCGGGCCAGATCCGGGGCTATGTCCGCGGCGGCGTTGAGGGTAGGTCCGTAGCTCGCCAGCTCCGGCGGCAGATCGGGCATCCCGCCCTGGCTGCGGAGCCCGGCGATCACCGCTCGCCGGTCGGTGAGGAGTTCGATCTCGGCGGCGGCCCGCTGGTCCAGTTCGTCGAGCACCGCCTCGGCCGCCCCGGGGTCGTCGAGCACGGCCGGAAGCCCCGCGAGTGGCACACCGAGTCCCGTCAGGCGGGCGATACGCAGGATCCGGACCAGGTGACGCACGTCGTAGTCCCGGTACCCGTTGACCGAGCGTCCGGGCTCGTCGAGGAGCCCGATCTGGTGGTAGTGCCGCAGAGCGCGGACGGTGACACCGGCGAGTGCGGCGAGTTCACTGCTGCGCAAGGACTTTCTCCTTCGGTTCCAGTCCGGTAAGGGCACGGGACATGACGACCACGACGGTGAGGACGGGCCACACGGCGGTGACGGCGAGCCCGGCCGCGAGCGGCGAACCGGCCTCGGCGACGACCCCGGCGAGGCCGATGCCGATCGGGGCGGCGACCTGCAGGATCGCGTTCTGCAGGCCGAGTACCCGGCCACGGACCGCGTCCGGGATCCGCTCGGCCTGCAACACCCCCACCACGGCCCCCAGCATGGCGTTGGCCACACCGACCAGAGCCGCGCCGGCGAACACCACCGCCGGTGAACTCAGTGTCGCGATCAGCACGAATCCGGCCGTCGTTCCGATCAGTGCGGTGCCCATCCAGAACCCGCGCGACATTCTGGCGCCGATGGCGGCGAACACGCCGGCCCCGGCCAGCATTCCGGCGGCGAGCGCGGTCAGGACGAAGCCCAGCAGGTCCGGGCGGGAGACGACGCTGAAGTACAGCGGCAGCACCAGGCCCTGCATGCCGCCGAGAACCACCGCTCCGCCGACGGTCAAGGTCACCGTGCCTGCCAGCAGCCTGCTGCGGCGCAGCACCGCCACCCCCGCCCCGAGTTGGGCCCACACCGAGGAGCCGCGGTGGCCGGGGTCGAGGTCGGTGTGGCCGAAGCTGTGCGGAACGGCCAGGGTGAGGACCGCTGCCGCCGCCGAGGTGATGGCGGTGATGAGCAGGACGGTACTTCCCTCGAACGCCACCAGCAGGGTGCCCGCGGCCGCGGGTCCGATCACCAGTGCCATCGAGGTCATCGACTGACGGACACCGACCAGCCGTTCCAGCGGCACACCGGCGTGCCTGGCCACGGCCGGGACCAGCACCTCGCGCGCGGTCATCCCCGGCACATCGCCGAGCGAGCCCACGACCGCGAGCGCGACGAACCACCACAGGTTCAGGCCCCACAACAGTTCGGCCGCCGGGATCGCCGCGACCGCCCCGGCCGAGACGATGTCGGCGAGTACCGAGCAGGTACGACGGTTGACCCGGTCGAGCACCACGCCCGCGAACAGGCCGGCCAGCAGCGCCGGTACCGCGGTCGCGGCGGACACCGCACTCACGCTGAGCGGACTGCCGGTGGTCTGCAGGACGATCAGCGGCAACGCCACCGCGACGATCCCGTTGCCGAGCAGGCTCAGGAAATGCGAGCAGAGGTAGGCGATGGCGACCGGTGGCATATGGACAGTCAAAGCCCCGACGTCGCGTCGGGGTCAAGCCCGCACGGACGGCTCGGCGTGCGGAGTGTGGCGCCGGTGCCACCGCCTCCGGTGCCCGCTCTGCTGCAGGGCCGGTGCCCAGCGGTGCGCGGAGCCGACGGCACTCCGGCCGGACAGTGTTCTGAATGGACAGTGGGCAGACGGTGCGACCACCGGCCCGCCACTGTCCACCGCAGAATCCGGTTGACGAGTGTGCCAGCATTGATCGTCGTGAACCATCATGACGACATCGCCGCGATCCGGGACATGGCCGGGCTGGCCACACCGATGGCCCTGCGGGTCGCGGTGACTCTGGGCCTGCCGGACCGGCTGCTCGGCGACGGCGCGAGTACCGAGCGGCTCGCGACCGAACTGGAGGTCTCGCCGGTCGCGCTGGAGCTGTTGCTGGCTCACCTGGCGACGCTCGGGATCGTCGAGCGGACAGCAGGCGGTTACCGGGCCACCGCCTTCGGAGCGACGCTCCGCACCGGTACCGGCAACGGCCTGACCAACTTCCTGCATCTGGAGATGGCGGGTGGCCGGGCCGAACTGGCCTTCGTCGAACTCCTGCACAGCATCACCACCGGCGACGCCGGATACCCGCGCCGCTACGGCCGGGACTTCTGGGCGGATCTCACCGCACAGCCCCATCTTCGTGAATCCTTCGACCAGCAGATGACCGACCGCTTCCGGGAACAGCTCCCGCGGATCGTCGCCGGTCACGACTGGGCACGTTTCCCCAGCATCGTCGACGTGGGCGGGGGAAACGGCACCGTGCTGGCCGCGATCCTGGCCGCGTACGGGCAGATCCACGGTCACCTGGTCGACCTTCCACCCACCGCGGCCGCGGCCCGGCGCACCTTCGCCGCGCACCGGCTCGGCGCTCGGACCGAGGTCACCGAGGGCAGCTTCTTCGACCCGCTGCCGGCCGGGGCGAGCGCCTACCTGTTGTGCGACATCCTGCACGACTGGGACGACGAGCACGCTCGCCGCATCCTGGCGCGGTGTGCCGAGGCCGCCCATCCGGCCGGTCGTGTCCTGGTCGTCGAGCCGGTCGGCGATCGCCGGGCCGACACCGGGATGGACCTCGCGATGCTGGCGATCTTCGGCGGCCGTGAACGCCGCGTCGAGGAGTTCCGTTCCCTCGCCGCGGACCACGGTCTGGTCCTGGACGGCGTGACCGAACTGACCGACCAGCGGTGTCTGCTGGACTTCCGCCTCGCCGGCTCCGGCTGACCCGTACCGATTCCGGACGCGGGCGTCAGGCCGGTTCGACGCGGGCGAGCCAGGATGTCAGCAGGTTTTCGAACAGTTCGGCCTCCTCGGCGCTGAGGGCGTCCAGCAGCCGCCGTTCATTGCGCATGTGCTCGGTGAACGCCCGGTCGATGAGGGCCCGGCCCGCCGGGGTGAGGGCGATGACGCGGCCCCGTCCGTCGTCCGCGGTGCGGCGACGGGCGACGAGGCCCGCGTTCTCCAGGCGGTCGACGCGTTTCGTCATGGCGCCGGTGGTGACCATGGTGAACCGGGCGAGTTCTCCGGGCGCGCGCTCGAAGGGCTCGCCCGCGCGGCGCAGCGCGGCGAGGACGTCGAACTCGCCCTCGCTCAGTCCGTGTCTGCGGTAGACGACGCACAGTTCCTCGGTCAGATGGGCGGCGAGCCGGTGCAGCCGCCCGAGGACGCCCTGGGGTGAGACGTCGACATCCGGGCGTTCCCGCGCCCATTCGGCCTGAATCCGGGCCACGTGATCGAGGCGTGCGTCCATTCCTTCACTATAGCTTCCAAGGAAGGTATAGTTCCTTCCATGGAAGGTACCTGGCGTTGGGTGCTGGTGACGGCGATCGCTCCGGTGGCATGGGGCAGCACCTACTACGTGACACGTGAGTTCCTGCCCGCCGGCAGTCCGCTGTACGGGGCAGCGATCCGCGCGCTGCCCGCCGGCCTGCTGCTCCTGCTGGTGTGCCGGACGCGGCCGCGGGGTTCGTGGTGGTGGCGGTCGATCGTGCTGGGCGTGCTGAACATGAGCGCGTTCTTCGCGCTGGTCTATCTGGCCGCTCAGTTGCTGCCCACGAGCACCGCGACCGTGATCATGGCGACCTCCCCGGCGGCGATGGTGCTGATCGCCTGGGCGCTGCTGTCCGAGCGCCCGGGTGTCCTGCCCGTGCTCGGGGTCGGGCTCGGCATCGCCGGAGTGGGCACGATGTTTCTCGGCGGGGCCGGGCCCGCCGACCTCCGGGGCGTGCTCGCCTCCGTCGCCGCGATGGTGATGTCGTCCTTCGGTTACGTCCTGGCCAAGAAGTGGGGTGGCCAGGTGCCGGTGCTGGCCTCGACCTCCTGGCAGCTCGTCGCCGGGGGGCTGGTCCTGGTGCCGGTCGCCGTCGTGGTCGAAGGCGCGCCGCCTGCTCTGGACGGGGCGGCGGTCGCCGGGTTCGCCTACGTGAGCGTGGTCGCGACCGCGATCGCCTTCGCCGCCTGGTTCTCCGGCCTGCGGAATCTCACGGCCGGCACCGTGGGTCTCGTCGGCTTGCTCAACCCGGTCGCCGGCGTGCTGCTGGGCACCGCGCTGGCCGGGGAGAGCCTCGGCGGCAGGCAGATAGTGGGAATCCTCCTCGTGCTGGCGGGAATCCTTCTCGGCCGCTCGTCCGCGGGCCGGTGGACGCGACGCCCTCGAGCCTCGCGGGAGCCGGCCGGGGACAGTGCGTCCTGTCCGGTGTCGCGTCCATCCGTGCGGTCGGCGGAGCCGGGTTCCTAGCGCCGTGGCCGATGTGCGATGTCCGGTCAGGCTCGGCGCGAGTGTCCGGACGCCGGTCGGCAGTGCTGCCGGAACATCGTGCACGGCAAGGGATCCGGAATCCTCGTGTGCCGGGTGCGCACGTCCGATGCGTTCCATAACCGCCACCGGCTGGGTGCCAGGCGAACGCTCCGCGGACGCTGCCGAGTGTGGGTCATTTCGTCATGACCGGACCGCATCTCGATCTGACCGAGGTGAACCGGGTGTATCAGCACCTGGAGTACAGCTGTTCGGGGACCTCGCACGGCGCGGGTCAGGTGTGTGTGGAATTTCTCACTCGAAACCGGTGTGCCCCAAGGGAAACCGTGCGTCGAGATCGAGTGGTCGACGACCGGTGGGCAGCGGTGGTCCATGTTGTCCCATGGGTGGCAGGTGGCCGGCGGAGTTCCCGGTCCGACCGTCGCCGGGCGCTGCCGATTCGCCGCTGCGGTCTTCGGCGGCAGCGATCAACCCGTGAACCGCCGGCGGAACCAGCGCGTGAGGATCTCGTCCACCGCCCTGGCAGCGGGCGATTGCGGGGCTGGTTCCAGGCCGGGTTCATCGGCCAGTGCGTGCGCCAGGCCCGGCACGGTGCTCAGTTCGATCAGGTTCGGGTGCGCATGCCGCTCGCGCAGCACATCGACCATCGCGGCGGCGTCCGCGCGCAGGTCCGGATGATCCTGTTCCCCGCTGACGAGCAGCAGTGGGGGCTGCGCGGGGAAATTCGCCGCCCTGGCGACGAAGTCCAGTTCATCGGCCAGCCTGCGGGACTCCGCGGTCCACCGGTAGGCGTGTCCGGCGAGGGATTCGGCGAGCCCGACCGCGGACCGTATCCGCACGGCCGGGTTGACCAGGGCGACCGCGCTGATCGGGATGTCCGAGGTCGCCAGTACCTGCAGCGCCACGGCTCCGCCGAGCGAGGCGCCGAGAACACCGATCGGCTCCTCGTCGACCGGAAGCCGGTCGCGCAGCGCGGCGAGCGCGGCCGGGAACTCCTCGGCGGCCTGCCGGGTGAACGGGACCAGAAATGCCGCCAGCGCGTCCTCTCGGACGAGGTCGACGACGGCGTCGACCCTGCCGTCGACCATCCGGTCGCCGCACATGGGCATACCGAGGTGGACCCGCCAGGCGGGCACGCCGGTCAGCGGCAGCGCGGCCGCGAACGCCGCGTCCGTACGGGGCGCGTCCAGCATGTGCCAGGTCACGATCAACGGCGCGGAGCCGTCGGCGCTTCCTTCGGGTGGGAGCGCGGTGAACGGCACTCCCGCCGCGGTACCGGTGATCGTCTGCACGGCTGTCTCCCTCGATGCGCGTCTCGACACCGTAGGCGGCGAGACGGGGGACGAGGTTCCCTTTCGCGGACGGCGGAAACGCGGCCGGGGAAGGACGTTGTGCCCTACCGGCAGGCGCAACTCCCTGCGTGCCCGGCAAGCACCTCGTGCCGGACTCCGATGACGCGCACCACACCGGTCGCGCCGGGATGAGTCCCACCGTCGGGTTCGCTGCCTGCTGTGTGGCGGCCTACCATCGCGCGATGGGGCCGGGACATACGCTCAGCACGCGGCAACGGGACCTGCTGGATGGATGGCTGCCCGGTGCGAAGATCGTCCGGGACCACAGCTGGGGGCTGGTCGGGACCACGGTGCTGGAACTGGTCCACCATGGGCGCCGGTACATCGTCAAGGCCGGGGACGAGCAGGACCACCACCTGGCCCGGGAGTCGCGGGCGCACCGCGACTGGCTCGCCCCGTGGACCTCGCGCGGACGCGCACCCGTTCTCGAGTACGCCGACGAGGAGGCCAAGCTGCTGGTCACTCGTCACCTGCCGGGCGAGCTGGTGCAGGGCCGTGACGAGGAGCGTGATCCCGAGATCTACCGGCAGGCCGGTGAACTCCTCGCGGTTCTGCACGGTCAGTCGTCGGTCGAGGACGAGCGGTTCGAAGCCGAGGCGAGGGACAAGGCGCTGAGCTGGCTGGCGCGGCCGCACCGCATCACGCCCGAGGTCGTGCGGCGGCTGCGCGCGGAGATGGAGTCCTGGCCTGCCCCGGTGGTGACGCTGGTGCCGACGCACGGGGACTGGCAGCCGCGGAACTGGCTCGTGCATGAGGGCGTCGTGGCCGTCATCGACTTCGGCCGCGCCGCCCCGCGCCCGGCGCTGACCGATCTCGCACGGCTCGCCGCTCAGCAGTTCCGGAACGGGCCTGCGCTCGAAGCCGCGTTCCTGGACGGCTACGGGCACGATCCCCGGGAGTCCGCGGCCTGGCGGCGCAACCGGTTCCGGGAAGCGGTCGCCACCGCGGTGTGGGCCCACCAGGTGGGCGATGAGCGGTTCGAACGACAGGGGCACCGGATGATCGCCGACGCGGTGACCGACTACTGGAACTGACCATCGGGATCGGGGCCGAGGCGCAGACGGCCATGCCCGGACGGGATGGCACGTCCGGAGTCTCGATCGTCCCTTGTGGACGTCCTTTATGGACGTTGATAGTGGACGTGTAAGCGTGTTGCCCGATGCCGCTCCGGGTGACCGGTTCAGGAGCTGCTCGGCGGTGTCCGGCGCGCCACGATGGACCACACCAGCGCTTTCCGGATTCCGGGGAGCACCGTATCGACGTGGTCGGTGACCGCCCGGCACGAGGTCTTGTGCGCGCGCCGTTCGGCAGGGGTGAACACGATACGGACGTCGCCGTCGATGGCGAACGCGGCGAGCGTCGCGTCCTCGATCGCGACGTCGGCCGGGGCGTGACCATCGAGCACCGTGCTCCGTACCCGATCGCGCAACGTCGCCAGTCCTTCGTGGTCGGACACGGCGACCCGGCGGACCGGGAACAGCCCCAGCGCCCGGCGGCGGCTGATCTCGATGTCGCCGGTGGCGGCGAGCCCGTCGCGGACCGACCGCTCCGCGGTGTGCCAGTCCCGGTCCACCACGGTGAACCAGCGTCGCGGACGGTCCGGCGGAACATCGTCGAGCACCTTCGAGAGGAAGTCGTCGTCCGGCGGGCTGGCTGCGCCACCGACACGTTCGGCCTTGCCGCCCCGGTCGCGGAGCAGGCCGTCGATGGTCAGGTCCGCCACCGCGGCGGCGCGCAGCAGCGGACCGTGAACAAGGGAACTGTTGGTCTCGAGCCGGTGCTTGTCCTTGTCCCAGCAGAGCAGGTACATCCGGCGCGCCAGCGACGGTTTCACGAGACCCCCCGCACCTCGCCGGCGTGTTTCGCCTCGCGCAGCAGTGGCCGCAAACGGCGCATGACGTCGAGTTGCGCCGGGTTGTAGACGTCGTTGAGTGCCTTGTCGACCGTGTCCTGGGCGAAGTTCGCCCCATGCGGGGCATCGGCGCCGGCATCGCGCAGCGTCGGGTTCTCGGAGTGGAGCGCGCGGAAGTAGGGGACAAGGCGCTCGGCGAGATCCTGGCGGACCGTCTCGCCGGTGTCGGCGGGCAGACTGTCGAACTCGGCTGCCACCGGATCCTGGGGAAGGTTCTGCAGCATGTCGGCATAGGACTGCAGCCCCTGTGGCCCGAGCACACGGGACAGGACGACAACGAGGGAGCGGTCGGCCTCGGACATCTGACCCTCCGCGGCCACCGGGGCCAGGTCGGGCGGCAGGTCCGTCGGTACGGACTGGCGCAGGATGAGACCGAGTTCGACGCGGGCCCTCTGCAGCCGTTCGATGGTGGCCGAGAGCTCGGCATCGAGGGTTCGCAGCGCCTCCTCGGGGTGGTCGTCGGCCTCGCCCATGGCCGCGATCTGAGTCAGCGAGAACCCGAGATCGGTGAGCCGTTTGATGCGCAACAGCCGCACCAGGTGGGCGACGCCGTACTGCTTGTAGCCGTTGGCACGCCGTTCGGGCTCGGCGACCAGGCCGATCTCGTGGTAGTGGCGTACGGCTCGCAGACTCGTGCCTGCGAGCTCGGCGATCTCACGCGTACTCCAGGCCACGTGCGGCACCTCGCTTCGGACGTCGGGTGTGAACGGCACGGCCGTGCCGACGACCGCAGTAGAAACCCTGCCGTCGCGGCAAGGTCAAGCCGGAGCCCCGATCCGGATGAATGGTGTGGATCACAGTTGCGCGGCACCGCGACGATCACCGTCCGCCATGGACTCGACCCGTCCTCGTAACCGCCCGTGCCGGTGGCTTCCCGCAGAGCCAGCGCATCTGCCCGAAGGGGCGCCTCCGATGCGTGCCGCGTTCCCGGCAGGCCTGGGAGCCCTATAGTCCGATCGCGTGTTCCATGCTGAAGAGGGGGAGACCCGGCCGGTCCACGGCGTGGTCGGTATCAGGTTCGCGCGGTTCCACCTCATCGAATCCGGCCGGCTGGCGAACTCCCGTAGCCCGGCGAAAACCGGCCTGCTCGACGCTTCGCCGGGGCAGATCTGGTGCACGACCGGCGCGCGGATCGGCCGGATGCACGTCACCGTCGAGATCGCCACCGCGTGCCCGGACGACGCTCTCGACGAGTACGAGGACGTCGTGGAGACGAGCTACGAATCGCCGCGGGGGCGGTTGACCGTCGTCGACTGGGCGAGTCGCCATGTGCTGGCGCTGCCGCCGATGCCCGGAGGGCCGGGCAGTTACCGGCTGCGGTACCACCTCCGCGACATGGACTCGGGAACCGGCGACGGGCAGGGCGTCGGCCGGTGCCTGCTGCGGATCTGGCCAGCCGCGCCCGGGCTCGCCACGGAACTCAAGATCACCAGCGAGTGCGGACGGTTCTGGCATCCGGCCGACGAGCGGACCGTGCCCGTCGCCGGGACGGGCCGGTGACGGCGGCCCCGGTCGCACAGACCTGATCCGAGGCCCCGCCGCGGCCCGCGCAGGCGGATCCCTCCCCGCCCTCCGCCGAAACGGTGCGGACGGAAGTGCCGCGGATGCTGGCTCACCGATACACCGGGCGTGCCCGGGCGGACATGCACCTCGGTCGCCTCATTCGTCGTCCCGGTACCGCTCCGATCCGGAGACCTTGTTCGCCCGAAAATCTCCGCTCTGTCCGGCTCGGGCGAATCCGGTCAAATCTGATGGCAGAAGTACCTACGTTCGGTGGGTTGACGATGAATCTTGCTAGCTTCTTTCTGCAGCGCACACCTCGTTTTATTCCCGACAAAGGAGCTCGCGTGCTTCGTAAAATGATGATCCGTTCCGGTGTCGCGGTCGCGGCCCTCGGTATCGCCGTTTCCGTTCCGGGTGCCGCCGTCGCGGCGGGTCCGGCGACCGTCAACGCGCCGAGTCCGGTCACCACCCAGGCGACCTGGGTGTACCACAAGTGGTACCCGACCTCGGCTGCTGCCTTGTGCAAGCTCGAGGGTCAGCGGTTCTATCCGGGCCGCTACCAGTGCAGGAACAGTGTGCAGCGCAGGGTCGAATTGTGGGTTCGGTATTGAGTATCCGATCTGATCGGTACTGAAGGTGAGGCGTCGCGAGTTTCCACGGATCTCGCGGCGCTCTCGAATTTGTCGCTTTCTCTCATCGTCCACATCGACGCGATTCGTGGGAATCGATTATCGCGCCGTACGCCGTGTTCGGCCGGCGGATTCCTGATCGACCGGGAACGCGTGGCACGGTGGTGAGCACGCCTGGCGGCGGGCTGGGTGGTGCTGCGTGGAATCGGGCACGCCGTCACCGGGGCTGGCTCGGCTGGTGGTGTTTCCAGCGTTCCGCCGCACCACCGAGCGTCTCACCTGACCCGCCGAGGTCGAGCCCGCCACGCGAATCTCCGATCTCGGAGTCTTGACCATCCACAATGGACTTCCTGCCCGGCGGCGCCGACCTCCGTGGCGCAGGTGCCGGCGCTTGGTGACGTTCGGGCAGTCGAGGCCGTGGGGAACTCCCGCGCGGTACGCCCGGGCATTCGGGCCTGGCGGTACCCGCCGGCCCTCCCGGGCGTGGATCTTGGTCGAGCGACGCCGCCATGGTGGATCGAAAGAGTGGACTCACGTCGCCCGGTCGGGTCCCGGCCGCCGGTGTCCCGGCGTCGTCCTGTCCACGCCGCCTTTCACCTCCCTGTGCGAACTTCGGCGTCACAAAGAGGGGCGATACCGGCGCGTGTAACCACAACGTGGATGTGTGTGTCACTGGCCGGTCCGGTATCTGTGATCACGCCCGCAGACACTCGGCACACCGCCGTGAGCAGGCGTCTCCCGGGGTCGATTCGCCGCGCGGAGCCAATGCACACCTCGCCCACCTGCCACTGTGGAGTGATCGACTTCGCTCGGTTTGACCTGTCCGGAGTGGGGTAACAGCATTCCGGCGACGGCAGGAAAGGCCTGAGAGACAAGAGGAGAATTCATGAATCAGGATCTCGTGAAGCGTGTGACCATCGGATCCGTCGCGGCGGCAGGTGCTCTCGTCATGGGGGTCACCACCGCCTCGGCTTCTCCGATGGAGACGAGCGGTCCCGGTGAGGTCCCGCCGTGCACCTCCGAGCAACTCAAGCTGTCCGCCAGCGAACCGGAGCAGAGCGAGGGTTCGGACGCCCAGTACGAGCTGATGCTCAGCTTCAAGAACATCTCCGATCGTAGCTGCGGGGTGGCCGGCCTTCCCGCCGTCGATCTGGTGGGCCCCGAACAGGCGCCCTACGGCGACCGCTACCGGTTGACGAACGGCGGGCAGCCCGGCGAGTTCCTCGCCCTCGTCCCCGGCCAGGCAGAGGAGGTCGCCCAGGTGACCGTGCTGACCTCCGAGGAGGGCGAGGACGACGCCTGGACGCCGGAGACCATCGAGGCCACGCCTCCGGGCCAGACCGCTCCGTTGATCCTCGAGTGGTCCGAGGACCTGCCGGTGTTGCGCCAGGACGGTGCGACCAGCCCTGGTTCCTACGTGCAGGGCATCTCCTGACCCTGTGGTCACTGCCGGGTGCGGGCCGGATCCGGTCCGCACCCGGGCCCCTGCCGAGGATCCCGGCCCTCACCCCGGCACGTCTGTCTACAGTGGACGAATGAAACCGGTGCCCGGTCTACCGGCGGGAGACCGGGCGGTGTCCACACCGCGCCCGCCGCCGCTCACAGGTCGAGCCGCAGCCTGGAACAGCCACGTTCGGCGCGCGACACGCAGATCATCATCGCGTCCTGACGTTCCCGCTCCTCCTCGGACAGCAGCGAGTCGCGATGTTCGGCACGCCCCGCGAGCAGCGGAGCCTCGCAGGATCCGCAGGTGCCCTCCCTGCACGACCAGTCGGCGATGATTCCCGCGTCCTCCGCCACGGAGAGAATGCTCGCCCCGGGCGGTACGACGGCAGTGATGCCGCTGGCGTGGAACTCGACCTCGAAGGCCTCCTCCGCCCCGGCCGGTTCGACGGCCAGGGGCGCGAAGCGCTCGACGCGCAGGGCGCCTGGCTGCCAGCCCCGCATCCGGTCGGCGACGGCGCCCAGCAGTGGCTCGGGGCCGCAGGCGTAGACCAGCGTGCCCGGAGCCGCAGTGCCGAGGAGGCCGGCCAGGTCGAGCAGGCCGGACTCGTCCTGGGGTGCGATCGTCACCCGGTCACCGTGGTGGGCCAGTTCCTCGGTGAACGCCATCGAGGTTCGCGTGCGGCCACCGTAGAGCAGCGTCCACTGCGCGCCTTCGCGCTCGGCGTGGGTGATCATCGGCAGGATCGGGGTGATGCCGATACCGCCGGCGACGAAGACGTAGCGATCCGCCCGGGCGAGCTCGAAGTGGTTGCGGGGTGCGCCGACCTCGACGATGTCGCCGCTGTGGACCTTGTCGAACACGTACTCCGAACCCCCGCGACCGCGCGGCTCCCGCAGCACGCCGATGCGCCACCGATACCGGTCGGCCGGGTCGGAGCACAGCGAGTACTGCCGGGTGATGCCGTTGCCGAGCACTACGTCGACGTGCGCGCCCGGGGTCCAGCGCGGCAGTTCGCCGCCGCCGGCGGGCACCAGGGACAGGGACAGGACGCCGTCGGCCTCGTCGCGGCGTTCGTGGACGATCATCTGCATCGCGGACCTCCTTAAACTCCTCGGGATACGGACGGCGGGCGCGCCGGACGCTGTCGCGGTGGTCAGCGTGCGGGGCCGACACGGGCGACGACGGTTCGGAGGCTGACGTAGCCCTCGAGGGCGACCAGTCCCCGTTCCCGGCCGGTGCCACTGAGCTTGGTGCCGCCGAAGGGGACCGCCGTTCCACCGCCGAAGTACTCGTTGATCATGATGTAGCCGGCGTCGACCCGGCCCGCCACCCGCAGCGCGCGGTCGATGTCGCGGGTGTGGATGCCGACGCCGAGGCCGTAATCGGTGGCGTCCGCCAGGCCGGCGGCGTGGTCCTCGTCGTCGAACGGCAGCACCGTCAGCACCGGCCCGAAGATCTCCTCCCGGGCGATGCGCATCCCGGGGGCGACGCCGGTGAACGTGACGGGCGCGAGGAAGTGACCGCGACCGGGAACCGGTCCCGGTTCCCCGGCGACGGTCGCCCCCTCCGCCCTGCCCAGTTCGATGTAGCCGGCGACCCGGCGATGGTGCTCGGCGGAAACGAGCGGGCCCAGGTCGGGATCGTCCGCGCCCGGCCCGATGGTGAGCTCCGCGGTGCGGGCCGTGATCCGGTCGACCAGCTCGTCGTGGACGGAGCGCTCGACGAGCAGCCGCGACCCCGCGTCGCAGTACTGGCCGGTGTTGGCGGTGAAGCCGGTGACGACCTGCGCGGCGACCTCGTCGAGGTCGGCGTCGGCGAACACGATCTGCGGGGACTTACCGCCGAGTTCGGTCACCACCGGGGTGATGTGCTCGGCCGCGGCGCGCAGCACCGCCCGCCCGGTGGCGACTGAGCCGGTGAAGGTCAGCGAGCCGATGCCGGGATGCGCGGCGAGCGCGTGCCCCGCCTCGGCTCCGAGCCCGGTCACGACGTTGTACGTGCCGGACGGGTAGCCGGCCGTCTCGACGAGTTCGGCGAACCGCAACGCGGTCAGCGCGGTCTGCTCGGCGGGCTTGACGACCGCGGTGTTTCCCGCGGCCAGCGCCGGGGCGAGGCCCCGGCACAGCATCGACAGAGGTGCGTTCCACGGGACGATGTGCGCGGTGACCCCGACCGGCTCGCGCACGGTGTACGCGAGCGAGCCCGGCCCGATCGGGATCGTCTCGCCGTGCAGCTTGTCGGCCGCGCCCGCGTAGTAGTCCAGGTAGCCGACGCACCCGCCGATCTCGGAACGGGCCAGCGACAACGGTTTGCCGGTGTCGAGGGTCTCCAGGCGGGCGAACTCCTCCCGGCGCTCGTCGAGGGCACGGGCGAGTGCCCGCAGTGCCCGTCCCCGGTCGGCGGGTGTGGCCTCGCGGATCCGGCGGGCGCAGGCGCGGGCCGCGCGCACGGCGTCGTCGACATCGGCCGCGCCACCGCGCGCGATCCGGCCGATCGTCGTGGCCGTGGAGGGATCCTCGACCGGGAGGGTGCCCTCCTCTCGAGGCGGGGTCCACGTTCCGTCGACGTAGTGCCGGGGCTCCGCCGTGACCGGGGCCGTCCTGGGCGCGCTCATGCCGGGTCCGGGAACATGCGCGTCATGGTGTCCTCGTCGCCGTCGGGCACCCGGTCGAGGCCGACCATCCTGTCGATGACCATGTTCTGGAAGCGGTGCAGCGGTTCCTCGAAACGGAAGCACATCCGGCCGCCCCGGTAGGCGGGATTCTCGATCCCCTCCTGTACCCGCTCGACGATCTCGACGTCCTGGCGGTTGACGATGTCCCAGAACTGCTCGAGCTGGTCGAGGTCGGCCTCGGCACGCTCGTCGTCGGCCGACTCGGGATGGGTGAGCAGCACGGCGGTCTCGACCGTCCGGTTCGCCGCGACCGGGCGGTTGAGCAGTACGAATGCGTGGTTGGGCAGCACCACCAGCGCGCAGCTCGGGAACAGCCACACGAACCGTCCGCTGTCCGCGTCCTGGGCGCCGAGCGAACTCAGCGGGGACAGGCCGTCCCAGCCACCGGAGTCGGAGTTGCGCGACACCGGCGTCGTGCACATCCCCGTGTACATTCCGGGCCCCTGCCAGCGGTAGTGATCGGAGAAGCGGGAGACCTGGTTCAGCTCCGGATGAACCCAGGGCAGGTGGTAGTACTCCATGAAGTTCTCGCCGATGAGCTTGTAGTTCGCGGCGACGTCGTAGGTGCGGCGGCGCCGCGGCGTCCACTGGTCGAGCCGGTAGTCGGCGAATCGCCGCGGCAGGTCGCCGAGCTGGTCGGACAGTGGGGCGGGATCGGCGTCGAGGTTGACGAACAGCAGGAATCCCCAGGTGTCGACGGCGACCGTGAGCAGGCCGTAGTCGGCGCGGTCGAAGCCCTTGGCCACCGAGGTGTCGAAGATCGCCTCCTGGCCCGCGGGAACGTCGGAGTCCTCGAACAAGGGCGTGCCCAGGCACGTTCCGTCGGTGTCGTAGGTCCAGTTGTGGTACGGGCAGCGGATGCGCCCTCGGTGCCCGACCTGCCGGGCGGTGGCGTCCAGCAGTTTCGTGGCGCGGTGCCGGCAGAGGTTGTGGAACCCGCGCAGCCCGCCCTGCCGGTCCCGGGTCACGATGATCGACCGGCCGGCCACCTCGACGACGACGCAGGCGCCGGGGCGGTCGACGTCGTTGGCGAACCCGACCGCGACCCAGCCGGTGGTGAACACCTTCTCCTGTTCGAGGGCGAAGAAGGCGGGGGAGCTGTAGGCGTCCGGCAGCAGCGTGGAGGCCAGCTCCACCGGGAGGCGGGTCTGCCGGTACGAGGCCTCCTCGGTGAACCGCGCCGGATCGAGCGGCCGAGCGGGCAGTGCGGTCTGCGGGTCGATGGCGGCCGTGGTGAACTCCGTGGTCATCGCGAGCGGTCTCCTTCCGGGAGGTGATTGGTCAGACGTGGAAGCTGCGCGGGAAGGACGGGTCGGTCAGTGCCGGGCGGGTGATCGTGAAGGCGTCGATGGGCTGGGATGGCCTGCGTTCGAGGGCCAGATCGGCGAGCAACCGCCCGATGAGCGCGGCGAACTTGAAGGCGTGCCCGGCCCCGTTCGCGACGACGATCTGCGGATGCTCGGGCAGGGTGTCGAGGATGAAGTTCTGGTCCGGCGGCACGGTGTACAGGCAGGTCTTGGAGTAGAGCTCGGGCCCGCCGAACCGTGGCAGGTGCCGGTCGACGAACGCGGCGTACCGTTCGCGTCGCACCGGGTCCGGTTCGAAGGTGCGCTCCTCGGCGGTGGTCTCGTGCCCGCCCATGTGCTGCCCGAGCTTCGTGGCGACCTCGCCGTAGACCGGGAAACCGTAGAAGTTGTGCGTGCCGTGCCACATGAAGATCGGGAAGCGGGACGGGGCGAACTCGGCCAGGTGCGGGGTGGAGTAGTAGGTCACCTGCTCCTGCAGCACGGACAGCGGCAGCGTGACCCCCGTTCCGGCGAGCACGCGGTTGGTCCAGGCATCGCTGGCCACGACCACCCGGTCGGCACGGAAGGTGCGGGTGTCGGTGACCACGGCGACCCCCTCGCCGTCGGGTCGTATCGCGCGCACGGGGGTGCCGGCGACGATCTCCGCACCGTGCGCGCGGGCGAGTGCGATGTGCACGGCGTTCGCCCGCGCGGCGTCCACGATGCCCGACTCGGCCTGGTACAGCGCCTGTTCCCCGCCGTCGACGCGGAACTGCGGCCACCGCGCGACGAGTTCGTCGGCGTCGAGACGCTCGTAGGCCACCCCGTACTGGTCGAACATGTCGGTGTAGCCCTCGATGTTGCGGCTGCCGGTGGCGGCGCCGCGGCGCGCGACCCGGTCCTCGACGACCAGCCCGCCGGTACGGGTGACGATCTGCTGACCGGATTCGGCCTCGACCTCGTCCCAGGCTTTGTACGCGGGCGCGGCGAGCGCCGCGTAGTGCGGTTCGTGCTGGGCAAGCCGGATGATCCGGGAGTGGTCCTGTGAGGCGCCGCGGTGGTGCCCCAGCTCGAACTGCTCGATTCCCAGTACGCCCGGCCCCAGTTCGGACGCGAGCCGGTACAGCGCGGACGAGCCCAGCCCGCCACAACCGATGACGATCACACGATAACTGTCCACTTCGGACTCCCGCTGGTGCCGGAGTTGGCCCCGGCTCGGTGGTGGGGCCGCGTCGCGGTGATCCGCGTCACGGTGCTGAGGAAAGTGTCAGCGCCATGAACTGTTCGCGTCTATCGAAGAAAAAGGCGTGTGATCTTGTACATTCCGTACATGATCGATCGTCGGCTGAAGGTGCTCCGGGCCATCGCCCGGCACGGGACGGTGACCGCGGCCGCCGAGGTGTGCCGGATGACCACGGCCGCGGCCTCGCATCAGATGCAGGCGTTCGGCCGCGAGCTCGGCCTCGTGCTAATGGAGCAGCAGGGCCGTGGGGTGCGGCTCACCCCCGCGGCGCGCACCCTGCTCGCCCACGGCGAGACGCTCACCGCGCAGTGGGAACGCGCGAAGGCCGACCTGGCCGCGCACCGCGCGGGCGATGTGGGTGGGCGACTGCGGTTCTGCGGGTTCTCCACGGCGGCCGCCGCCGTCGTGCCCCAGGCACTCGAACGGCTGCGGCGCGAGCGGCCGGGCCTGGAGCTACAGTTGCTGGAGACCGAGCCGGCCCGTTCCTTCGACCTGCTGGCCGCGGGCGACGCCGACATCGCCGTGGTCGTCGCGACCCCGGACATCCCGCCGGTGACCGACGCCGCCTTCGACCAGCGGGCCCTCTACGACGAGCCGCTGGACGTGCTCGTCGGGCCGGAGCACCCGCTGGTCGGCCGCGACGACGTCGCTCTGAGCGACCTCGCCGCCGACCCGTGGATCTGCAGCAATCCCGGCCACGCATACCACCAGCTCGTCATGCTTGCCTGCACCAGCGCGGGATTCGCGCCGGACGTCGCGCACTACGCCGATGAGTGGGACACCGGTGCCGCCCTCGTCTCGCGCGGTTTCGGGGTCGCTCTGGTGCCACGCCTGGCCGAGCTGCCCCACCGCCACGACACCCGGCGGATCGCGGTCGGTGTCCCCCCGGTGCCGATCCGCCGGGTCATCGCCGCGGTCAGGGCGGGCTCGCAGGAGCAGCCCACGATCGCCGCCGGTCTCGACGCGCTGCGGCAGGCATGCGCCTCTCTGTCGATGACCCTGGCCGGACCCGGCTGAGCATGTCCGATGTGGACTTTCGGCGCCGGGTGGCGCCACGAGCACGATCGGTTACCTGCCAACGAAACGTTCAGAAAGTCGATACGTTTGTCCCTGACCGGTCCGGCCGGGTTGCCGGGCGGGGGCCGGTTGCGGTGAACTGGGTAGCGGTGAACTGGATATCGGAGGAGTGGACGTCATGGCGTGGAGCACTCGCGAAATCGCCGAGCTCGCGGGCACGAGCGTGCGGGCGGTGCGGCACTACCACGAGGTCGGTCTGCTCGCCGAGCCCGAGCGCGGCTCCAACGGCTACAAGCGCTACGGCGTGGCGCACCTGCTTCGGCTGCTGCGGGTCAAGCGGCTGACCGACCTCGGACTCTCCCTCTCGCAGATCGCCGAGATGGGCGACGACGACGAGCACCCGCACGAAGCTCTGCGCACACTCGACGCCGAACTCGCCGAGACGATCGAGCGGCTGCAGCAGGCACGAGTGGAGCTGGCATCGATCCTGCGACAGGGCACGCCGACCGACCTGCCGGCCGAACTGGAGCTGACCTCGGCCACCGTGGAAACCGACATGACCGAGGCCGACCGGTCCTTCATGGTGGTGCTGACCCGGGTTCTGGGCCCGGAGGGCCTGCAGGCCCACGCGGACCTGCTGCGCGACGGTCTCGCCAATCCGGTGTACGCAGCGTTCGAGAACCTGCCCGAGGACGCGGACGACGAGACCTGCCAGGACCTCGCCGAGCGGCTGGCCCCGTACGTCCGCGCGATGTTCGCCGACCACCCGGGCCTGCGGACCGCGAGCGCCGACGCGCCCCGCGGAACGCGCTTCGCCAACAACACGATGAACACGGCCATCCGGGACCTCTACAACGCCGGTCAGGTCAAGGTCCTCGGACTCATGGGGCCGTTGCTCAAGGCCTCGCCGCCCGACAAGCCGGCCACCGATCCGGCACCGGCCGAGACACCGCGGCCGGAGTCCCAGGAACCGGTGGCCTGACCTCTCGGGCGACGCCGCCCGATCCATGGGAGGTGCCCGGCTACCGGGCGGTCGGCTCACCTTGTCCCGGCGGGAGTGCCGGAACGACCTCGACGCTGCGCCGGAACCGCCGGTGCCCGATCATGTGGTCACGGATTTCTTCCATCAGGAGTGGAGTCACCATGTTTGTGGCAGAGAACATCTCGGACTGGTGCGGCCTGACGGTGGTCGACGCCGATGGGGACAAGATCGGTGAGATGGACTCCATCTACTTCGACACCGCGAGCGACCGTCCCGCGTTCGCCACGGTGAAAATCGGCATCATCGGACGGCATCGCCTCGTGTTCGTGCCGCTGGACGGCGCGACGGTGAGCCCGAAGCAGGTGCGGGTGCCGGTCGGCAAGAGCCAGGCGAAGGACTCGCCCGCGATGGACACCGACGGCGAACTCCTCGCTACCGAGGAGGCGGCGATCTTCGACCACTACGGACTGGTGTATCACCCCGGAGTGAGCGGGGAACGCCGACTGGCCCGGCGATAAGCGCGCACCGTGCCGGCGCGTGCGTCCGTGCACAGTGGACATGACGTCCGTACACAATGGACGCTTCGGCCGGTTCCGGTCGCCCGGCGGGACGGGCGCGCGCCGCCGGTTCAGTCGTTCTGCAGGTTGGCCCGGCAGGAGGCGTTGCCCTCGCCGTCGACGTTCTGCTCATGGTAGGTCTCGCCGTCCACGATGATCCGGCACACCGTCCCGGGGGCTGCACCGGTGACGTCCAGGTCGTTGAAGCCGAAGCCCACGTTCGCCGTGCGCTGCCACGGCAGTCGCTCCATTGCCGACGGGGGCGCGACGCTGCCGTCGTCACCGGCGAACCTCGACGAGACGGTGGCCTGCCCGGGCCCCTGCACCTCCATTCGGACGTCCCAACTGGATCCAAACAGGCCGCAGCCGCTCAGCGATGCCGTCGCGGCGGTGACGGTGGCGGCGAGTACCGCTGTCCGGAGGTGGTGGTGGGCGGGCATCGCTGAACTCCTTCTGCGGGCATTCCGGTGGCACGATGAGGTGTGCCGCGCCGGGGGGACGCGGCCGGCGACAGTGACGATCGCCGACGACGGTGCCCCGCACCTCGGCCGAAAGGCCGATTCCGAGCGTGCCTGTCGTCCGAAAGGCCGGGATGTCGGGGCCGGCGTCGCGGAGTCACGGATGTCCCGGCCTGCCCGCTGTCATCGGGCCGCGCTCGTGACGGGCGGACCGCGCTGTGCCGGGTGGTGCCCGGCAGGGCTCGTCCGGTGCGGCGTTACTCGACGGGTCCGGCCACGCCGGCACGCCCCCGTTCTCCGCACGGCGTGTCCCCGCCATGGATGCCAGCCGCGGCAGAGCACGTAGGCGAGTCCGGTCGCCGCCACCAGGATGAGGTCGATCCACGCGGTCGTCCGGGCGCCGGGAGCGTCGCCGAGCGTGAACGCGAGCACGCAGACCGCCGCCTTGTGGACGAGCAGAAGTTCCCAGATACCCGGCGCCCGGCGTGGCCAGGCGGCGAGGATGGCCCACAGGCCCGCGAAGACGGTGTAGCCGAAGGTCCGCCAGCCCTCGACGAGAAGACGTTCGTCGGACGTGCCGGGCATCGCGGTGACTCCGTCGGCGAACGCGAGCAGCGTGCTGGCGGCGGCGAGGGTCATCAGGCCGCGGCCGAGCAGGTCGGCTCTTCGGCTCGGTACGGCCGGACGGGTGGTCGATCCGATCGGCATGGCGGTACGCCCCCTCGTCCTCAGCGCTGACGGTCTCGGCGGTGGACGGCGAGAAGCAGCACGGCGGACACGCCGGTGATCAGCACGACGAACGCGGGATGGATGTCCTTGGACAGGCTCGGTGCACCGTCGGCACGGGTGAGCCACGCCAGGAGCGGGATCGCGTACGTGACGGCGAGCAGAACGGCCGCCGCGCGAACGAGCCGATCGCGGGTGCGGAGGACGGCACCGGCCAGCGCGATCGCCACCGGGATGATCGCCAGCATCGCGAACTGGCCGAGAACCATGATGGGGACCGCCCACGCGGCGATGGTCACCGGCAGCGGAACGCTTCCTCGCGAGTGAGCCAGTGCGTCGGACGTGATGGTCATGATGGTGACCCCTTCGAGGTAGGTGGACACACGGGAAGCGAGTGCGTGTTGGGAAAGTTAGACTATATAACTGTGGAAAGCAGTTCCAGGGTTACGTGATAGCTTCCGGCCGGTAAGCAGCCGGGCGGAGATGTCAGGAGGTGGCCGTGGCAGAGTCCGAGACGACGACCCCGCGCGAGCGTTACCGGATACAGGTGCGTTCGGAGATCAAGGGCCACGCCTGGGAGCAGATCGCCACGGCGGGAGCGTCCGCGCTCTCGCTGAACGCGATCGCCAAACGGATGGGCATGAGCGGCCCGTCCCTGTACCGGTACTTCAGCGGCAGGGACGACCTCATCACCGAACTCATCAGGGACGCCTACCGAAGCCTCGCCGACGCCTTCGAGGCGGCGGCCGGACGCGGTGCCGACCTCGTGGCGCTGGCGGGGACCCTGCGAAGGTGGGCCCTGGACGACCCTCATCGATACCTTCTCGTCTACGGCACGCCCATTCCCGGTTACCACGCGCCGCAGGACGTCACCGCGATCGCGGGCCAGATCCTGGCCACCCTGCTCGACGCCTGTGCCGCGCTGCCCTCGGACGGTCCGGTCACACCCTTCGTCGAGCACCTCGAAGAGCATCGGCGATGGGTGGGCGAGCATCCGGCCTCGTCCGCGGCCCTGCGCACGGCGCTGGCGTTCTGGATCCGGCTGCACGGGGCCCTGTCCCTGGAACTCGCGGGACACTTCACCGGGATGGAATTCGATCCGGCGCTGCTCTTCGCGGCCGAGGTGGACGACCTGACCGGCCGGACGGCGGACTGAGGGCCGGCCCGTAGTCGAGGCCGGGTCCGCGACAGCTCGGTCCACAGTGGACGGTGCGGGTGACGGCGCGCGAGGAAGCGTCCGGATTCTTGATTGACTCCAGAAAACCTGCGAGACTGCGCCGCGTGCCCACGCCCACGGACTTCGAGCGCATGCTGCGCGGGGTCGCCCTGCGGGTGACGCGCCCCCGGGTGGCGGTTCTCTCCGCGGTGCACGGCCACCCGCACGCCGACACCGACTCGATCATCGGTGTCGTGCGCGAGGATCTCGGCACAGTGTCCCACCAGGCCGTCTACGACGTGCTGCGCGCGTTGACCGGCGCGGGCCTGGTGCGGCGCATCGAGCCCTCGGGCTCGGCGGCACGGTATGAGGCGCGGGTGGGGGACAACCACCACCACGTCGTGTGCCGGTCGTGCGGCGTCATCGCCGACGTCGATTGCGCCGTCGGTCCCGCGCCCTGTTTGACTGCGTCCGATGATCATGGTTTCGCGATCGACGAGGCCGAGGTCGTCTTCTGGGGCCGGTGCCCCGACTGCTCCACCACGCTCGAATCCTGAGCACACCGTTCCGATCCCGAAAGGACTACCGTGTCTGACAGCCCTGACGCCGTCGTTGGCGAGATGAACGAGGAGAGCGCCGGCGGTTGCCCGGTCTCCGCCGGACGCTTCAAGCACCCCGCCGAGGGCGGGAGCAACAACGAGTGGTGGCCGAACCAGCTCAACCTGAAGATCCTGCGCAAGCACCCCGCCGTGGCCAACCCCATGGGCGAGGACTTCGACTACGCCGCCGCGTTCGGCTCGGTCGACCTCGACGCGCTGGCCAAGGATGTCGACGAGGTGCTGACGACCTCCCAGGAGTGGTGGCCGGCGGACTTCGGTCACTACGGCCCGCTGATGATCCGGATGGCCTGGCACAGCGCCGGTACGTACCGCGTCGACGACGGCCGCGGTGGGGCGGGCGCCGGAATGCAGCGCTTCGCGCCGCTGAACAGCTGGCCGGACAACGGGAACCTGGACAAGGCGCGCCGTCTGCTGTGGCCGGTCAAGAAGAAGTACGGCCGGACGATCTCGTGGGCCGACCTGATGATCTTCACCGGCAATCGCGCGCTGGAGACGATGGGACTGAAGACCTTCGGTTTCGCCGGTGGCCGGGCCGACGTGTGGGAACCCGACGAGGACGTGTACTGGGGCCCCGAGCGCACCTGGCTCGGCGACGAGCGCTACACCGGTGACCGGGAGCTGGAGAGCCCGCTGGCCGCCGTCCAGATGGGCCTGATCTACGTCAACCCCGAGGGCCCCAACGGAAACCCGGATCCGCTCGCCGCGGCCCGCGACATCCGCGAGACCTTCGGGCGGATGGCGATGAACGACGAGGAGACCGTCGCGCTGATCGCGGGCGGCCACACCTTCGGCAAGACCCACGGTGCCGCCGATCCGGACCAGTACGTCGGCCCCGAGCCCGAGGGGGCGCCGCTGGAGGAGCAGAGCCTGGGCTGGAAGAACACCTTCGGCAGCGGCAAGGGCCGGGACGCGATCACCAGTGGTCTCGAGGTCACCTGGACGGCGACGCCGACCAGGTGGAGCAACAGCTTCTTCGACAACCTGTTCGGTTACGAGTGGGAGCTGACCGCCAGCCCCGCAGGAGCCAACCAGTGGCAGCCGAAGGACGGCGCGGGCACCGGCACGGTGCCCGACCCCGAGGACGGTTCGCTGAGCCGTCCCCCGACGATGCTGACGACCGACCTCGCGCTGCGGTTCGACCCGGTCTACGAGCCGATCTCGCGGCGATTCCACGAGAACCCCGAGGTCTTCGCCGACGCCTTCGCCCGGGCCTGGTTCAAGCTCACCCACCGCGACATGGGGCCGATCCAGCGTTACCTCGGACCGCTGGTCCCGAGCGAAACCCTGATCTGGCAGGACCCCGTCCCCGCGGTGGACCACGAGCTGGTGGACGACTCCGACATCAGGACGCTCAAGGACACGCTGCTGGACTCCGGGCTGTCGGTCGCCCAGCTCGTCTCCACCGCGTGGGCCTCGGCCTCCACCTTCCGCGGCAGCGACAAGCGCGGCGGGGCGAACGGCGCGCGCATCCGCTTCGAGCCCCAGCGCGACTGGGAGGTCAACGACCCCGAGACGGTGACGACCGTGCTGCGCACGCTGGAGGGAGTCCAGGAGTCGTTCAACGGTGCGCAGTCCGCCGGGAAGAGGATCTCGCTGGCCGACCTGATCGTGCTCGGTGGGTGTGCCGCCGTCGAGCGGGCGGCGAGGGAGGCGGGCCACGAGGTCGAGGTGCCGTTCACCCCCGGCCGGACGGACGCCACGCCGGAGCAGACCGACGCGGAGTCCTTCGCGCCGCTCGAGCCCGCCGCCGACGGTTTCCGCAACTACCGCGGCAAGGGTCACCGCCTGCCCTCGGAGTACCTGCTCGTCGACCGCGCGAACCTGCTGAACCTGAGCGCGCCCGAGATGACCGTCCTCGTCGGCGGTCTGCGGGTGCTCGGCGCGAACCACCGGCAGTCCTCGCTCGGTGTGCTCACCTCGGCACCCGGCTCGCTGACCAACGACTTCTTCGTGAACCTGCTCGACATGGGCACGGAGTGGAAGGCGGCGGAGGGGTCCGGCTCGGAGGCGGAGACCTTCGAGGCCCGCGATCTCGGCACGGGTGAGGTCAAGTGGACGGGCAGCCGGGTCGACCTCGTGTTCGGTTCGAACTCGGAGCTGCGCGCACTGGCCGAGGTCTACGCGAGCGATGACTCGCAGGCGAAGTTCGTCGGCGATTTCGTCGCCGCCTGGGACAAGGTGATGAACCTCGACCGGTTCGACCTCTCCTGATCCACCGGAGTCCGGGCCCGCCGCTCGCCGGCGGGCCCGGACTGCCCGAAAACGCCGCGACCCGAGTGCGATCGCGCGGTCCGGTACGGAGCCGGACGGCCGGCTCGCGGATGAGCCGTATCGCATCTGGACGGACACCCTGCTCCGGTTGGGCCAGCCGGGTCCGCGACGCCCGGCGAGCCACTCGGACATCCGCATCCGGGAGGTGTAGCGGGCGGTGCGCACGGGTACGCGAGACCGATGACACGAGACATTTTCGTTCTGGGGCTGGATTCCAAGAACTTCCGTACGTTCGCCGACATCGAGGGCCTGGCCGGTTACGAGTTCCATCCGCTGCTGTCGTTCGAGGAAATGCTGGAGGCGGACCGGTTCCCGATGGCCGAGTTGCTGGCGAAGGCTGAGCGCCAGCTCGACGAGTTCGACGGCACGGTCGACGCGATCGTGGGCTACTGGGACTTCCCGGTGAGTTCGATGGTGCCGATCCTGTGCGCGCGGCGGAAGCTCAGATCCGCGTCGCTGGAGTCGGTGCTCAAGTGTGAGCACAAGTACTGGAGCCGGGTGGAACAGGCGAAGGTGATCGACGAGTATCCCCGATTCGGCCTGGTGCCCCTGGACAGCACCGAGCCCCCCGCGGGGGTGGGTTTCCCGATGTGGGTCAAGCCGGTCAAGGCGTTCTCCTCCGAACTCGCGTTCCGGGTGACAGACCGGGATCAGTTCGTGGCGGCACTCGCGGAAGTGCGGGACGGCATCGGCAGGGTCGGCGAGGCGTTCCAGTACGTCCTGGACCGGGCGGACCTGCCCGCAGACATCGCCGAGATCGGTGCGCAGGTGTGCGTGGCCGAGGAAGCGGTGGGCGGTCGCCAGGTGACCGTGGAGGGTTACGACAACGGCGACGGTGTCCACGTGTACGGGGTGATCGATTCGCACGACTATCCCGGTACGTCGAGTTTCCAGCGGTACCAGTACCCCTCGTCGCTTCCCGAGCAGACGCAGCGGCAGATGGCGGACATCTCGCGCCGGGTGATCGAGCACATCGGCCTGACCTCGGTGGCGTTCAACATCGAGTACTTCTGGGACCCGCAGACCGACGAGATCAACCTGCTGGAGATCAACCCCAGGCACTCGCAGTCGCACGCGATGCTCTTCGACTACGTCGACGGGGTGCCCAATCACCAGTGCGTGGTCAACCTCGCGCTGGGCATCGATCCCGACATGCCGTACCGGAAGGGGCCGTACCAGTTCGCCGCGAAATGGTTTGTCCGCCGGTTCGCCGACGGTGTCGTCCACCGCGGCCCCACCCCCGAGGAATTGTCCACTATGGAGCGTACGATTCCCGGGTGCGTCGCGGAAGTGCTCGCACACGAGGGCGACCGGCTTTCCGATCTGCCCGAGCAGGACAGCTACAGCTATGCGTACGCCACGGTGCACGTGGGCGCGGACAGCGAGGAGGAACTCGCCACCAAGTACGCCCAGTGCCTCGACGCCCTCCCGTTCGAATTCGGAGATGACGAGCCCCATGCGTGAAGTGACCACTTTCCCGCACGAGATCACCGAGGAGGAGCACGTCTGGATCCCGACCGCCGGCGGCACCCGGCTGGCGGCGCGGATCTGGCGACCGACCACCTCCGATCAGGATCCGGTGCCCGCGATCCTGGAGTTCATCCCGTACCGCAAACGCGACGGCACCGCGAAGCGCGACTCGATCCACCACCCGTACCTGGCGGGGCACGGGTACGCCGCGGTCCGGGTGGACCTGCGCGGCAGCGGCGATTCGGAGGGTGTGCTCACCGGCGAGTACCTGGAACAGGAACTCGCCGACGCGGAGGACGTGTTGTCCTGGCTCGCCGGGCAGCGCTGGTGCGACGGCAACACGGGGATGATGGGCATCTCCTGGGGCGGTTTCAACGCGCTGCAGGTCGCCGCCCGCCGCCCGCGCAGCCTGGGCGCGATCGTCACCGTGTGCTCCACCGACGACCGCTACGCCGACGACGTCCACTACATGGGCGGGTGCCTGCTCGGTGACAACCTGTCCTGGGCGTCGACGATGTTCGCGCAGAACTCGACGCCACCGGACCCGGCGCTGGTGGGCGAGCGGTGGCGCGAGATGTGGCACGAACGCCTGCGGGGCAGCGGACTGTGGCTCGAGGACTGGATGCGGCACCAGCGCCGGGACGAGTTCTGGCGGCACGGCTCGATCTGTGAGGACAGTTCGCGGGTGAACTGTCCCGTGCTGGCGGTGAGCGGCTGGGCGGACGGCTACTCCAACTCCGTCTTCCGGCTGATGGAGGAACTCGACGTCCCGCGCAAGGGCCTGATCGGGCCGTGGTCGCACAAGTACCCGCACCTGGGCGAGCCCGGCCCGGCCATCGGCTTCCTCCAGGAGATGGTGCGCTGGTGGGACCGCTGGCTGAAAGGCCGGGAGAACGGCGTGATGGACGAGCCGATGCTGCGCACCTGGATGCAGGAGAGCGTGCCGCCGTCCACCGCCTACGCGGAGCGTCCCGGCCGCTGGGTCGGCGAGCCCGCCTGGCCCTCCCCGCACGTGACCCATCGGACGTTCCCGTTGGGACGCAACAGGATTCTCGGTGTCGATGACACCGAAGCCGGCATCGGAGGTGACACCGGCGGGGGTGGCGACTTCGCGCTGTCCGTGCAGTCGCCGCTGTCGGTGGGGCAGTTCGCCGGCAAGTGGTGTTCCTACAACGCGCCGCCGGACCTGCCGTACGACCAGCGTGAGGAGGACGGCGGCTCGCTCGTCTTCGACAGTGACGTCCTGACCTCCCGGCTGGAGATCCTGGGCGCACCCGTGGTGGAGTTGGACGTGACGGTGGACCGGCCGGTGGCGATGATCGCGGCGCGGCTGTCCGACATCGCCGAGGACGGCAGCGCGACCAGGGTCACCTACGGGCTGCTCAACCTCACCCACCGGGACTCCCACGCCGAGCCGGAAACCTTGGTACCCGGCGAGCGATACCGGGTCCGCGTCGCGCTGAACGGTGTGGCGCAGGCGTTCCCGGCGGGCCACCGGATCAGGGTGTCGCTGTCCACCTCGTACTGGCCGCTCGCATGGCCACCCCCGGAACCCGTTCGCCTCACCGTCTTCCCGGCGAACAGCGCCCTGATCCTGCCCAGGCGCCCGACCGCCGAGTCCGACGACGTCACGCTCCGGCCGTTCGACCCACCCGAGGGCGCGGCTCCGCTGAGGACGACACCGGTCGCCCCGGGCGAGCACCGCTGGCGGGTCTCCCGGGACCTCGTCGACTACTGCTCGGAACTGGAGGTGGTGAAGGACTCCGGCACCGTCCGCTTCGACGACATCGACCTCGAGGTGTCCCAGCGCGGCGAGGAACGGTACCGCTGGACCGGGGACGACTTCGACTCGGTGCGCGCGGAGACGGTGTGGGAGGTCGGATACCGGCGGGACGACTGGCACGCGCGGACCCGCACCCGGACGGTGCTGACCTCCGACCGCGAACGGTTCGTGCTGCACGCGCAACTCGACGCCTACGAGAACGACCAGCGCGTCGAGTCGCTCGACTGGCAGACCACGATTCCCCGCGACCATGTCTGACCGGTGAGCGACGGCTGACCGCCGAGCGACGTCCGACCGCCGAGCGCGGACCCGGCCTCAGGCGGGATCGGCGGCGAACGGACCACCGGGGCCGAAAGCCCGCGCCGCGAAACGTTCACCGATGCGCCGGTGCGTGGCGGCGTCGGGGTGGAGCCGGTCCGGCAGCGGCAGTTCGGCGAAGTCCGCCTCGCCGTACAGGTCCAGGCCGTCGATGTGGTGCAGGTTCGGGTCGCCGTCCGCGCGACGGCGCAGAATCCGGGCCAGCTCGTCCCGGATCACGGTCAGCGTCAGCTTGCCGGCGGAACGTTCGGCGGGGTCGCCGGTGGCCCGGAACCGCACCTCGCCGACGCGCAGGGCGTCGAGGTCGAAAGCGCCCGGCCCCGGGGTGTCCTCGTGGATGGGACAGAAGATGGGGGAGACGACGAGCAGCGGCGCGGTGGGATGGCCCTCGCGGATGGTGTCCAGGAAGCCGTGCACGGCCGAGGTGAACGTTCGCAACCGCATTCCGTCACTGTTCACCAGATTGATGCCGATCTTGACGCTGATCAGATCGGCGGGGGTGTCGCGCATCGTGCGCGCGGTGAACGCGTCCAGCAGGGCGCTGCCGGAAAACCCGAGGTTGATCAGTTCGGTACCACCCAGCGCGGACGCGAGAGCGGGCCAGGTTCCGCTGGGGCTGGCGGCGTTGGAGCCCTGGCTGATGGAACTGCCGTGGTGCAGCCACACCGGCCGGCGGCCGGGCGGAACGGGTTGCACGGGCGCGTCGGTGCGCAGCGCGACCAACTCGGTGAGTTCGTTGTGCGGCAGCCAGATCTCCAGGTCCTTGACCCGGTCGGGCAGCCCGGAGAAACGGACGGTACCGGCCGGGCCGGGGGTGGTCTCGGCGGAGCCGGTGGTCATGTCCACCGTCAGCACGTCGCCCCCGGCGACACTGTCCTGGGCGGCCAGAGTGCGATCGACGAGCAGGTCGTACACACCATCCGGGCGGCGCGGGGCACCGCGGTACACCACCTTGGTGGGCAGGGTGTCCAGTTCGACCGCGGTGGCGCGGGTGCGGAGGACCACCCGCACGCCGGAGGGCTGGGCCTCGGCCGTGGCGAGCTGACTGTCGGCACACTGCGCGCGGGCTCTGGCGGGCAGCCGGTGCGGCCGCACTCCGCGTTCGGTGCGTTCCAGTTCGAGGGCGCCGTGCATAAGCTCCGCCGTGACGGGTGTGCTGATCCAGTCCGCCGGTCCGGTCGTCGCGCGGGAGGTGGGGACGTCGTGCTCGCGGTTCATGGGGCCAGCCTGCCAACGGCGCTCCCGATCCGCACGCGCATTTGCCGCTCGTCACTCCGGCGTCCCCGCCGTCAGTGGTCCCTGGCCGTGGCGTAGCGGGGGGAACTCGGGGCCGGTCAGCGCAACCGCTCGGTCAGCCGGATCGTCACCGCATCGCCGTCGGACTTGCCGATGGCTCGTCGGATGGTGGCGGCGACCGGCAGCTTGTGCGTGCCGTCGCCGAGCGCCATGAACGCACCCCGGAATGGCTCGCCGTCGACGGTGCCCGCGACCTTCACCAGACCGCGCGTGCCGAAGATGACCGCCGAGTCCGGCAGGGTCACGCATGTCCACGTGTCGCCGTCGCGCACCTTTCCGAGGGTTGCGGTGAACGTGATGTCGAGTGGGCTCGCACCGGTTGCCATGGGATGCTCCTTCGCCTTGGCCGAGCTCGGACGATCGCCATGGCGAATGTACTCACGACGTTTCCGATCGGCGCCGCACTTGTGTGCGGGGGTGCGTTCGATAGCGTGGCGATGACCGTGCCCGGAAGTCGGAAGGATCCCCATGACCTATGTCGCCGCTGACGGCCGGTACGAGTCGCTGCCCTACCGCCGCACCGGTCGCAGTGGCCTGCTGCTGCCCGCGGTCTCGCTCGGCCTGTGGCAGAACTTCGGCGACAGCGCGCCACTGGAGACCCAGCGGGCGATCCTGCGCAGGGCGTTCGACCAGGGTGTCACGCATTTCGACCTGGCGAACAACTACGGCCCGCCCTACGGCAGCGCGGAGATCAACTTCGGCAGGATCCTGGCCGAGGACTTCCGCCCGTACCGCGACGAACTGGTGATCTCGACCAAGGCCGGTTACGACATGTGGCCCGGCCCGTACGGCGATCACGGCTCGCGCAAGTACCTGCTCGCCAGCCTGGACCAGTCCCTGGCGCGGATGGGTGTGGACTACGTCGACATCTTCTACTCGCACCGGGCCGACCCGGACACTCCGCTGGAGGAGACGATGGGTGCGCTGCACACCGCCGTGACCTCGGGGCGCGCGCTCTACGCCGGCATCTCCAGCTATTCCCCGGAACGCACGAGGAAGGCCGCGGAGATCCTTGCCGACCTGGGTACCCCGCTGCTCATCCACCAGCCCTCGTACTCGATGTTCAACCGGTGGGTCGAGGACGGCCTGCTCGACGCCCTCGGCGAGCTCGGCGCCGGGTGCATCGCCTTCTCCCCGCTGGCGCAGGGACTGCTCACCGATCGCTACCTGAACGGCGTCCCGGACGATTCCCGTGCCGCCCGTGCCGGCTCGCTGAGCACCGCGATGATCACCGAGGAGAAGCTCGGCGCGGTCCGTGAGCTGAACGAGATCGCCGCGTCCCGGGGGCAGACGCTCGCCCAGCTCGCGCTGTCCTGGGTGCTGCGCGATCAGCGGGTCACCAGCGTACTGATCGGAGCGTCCTCTGTGGAACAGCTCGACGACAACCTCGCGGCGACCCGCGGGCTCGACTTCGATGTGGACGAACTCGCGCGTATCGACGGACTCGCACGGGATCGAGGCATCAACATCTGGTCCGGATCCAGCGAGGTTCGTTAGGCCGGATCACCCTGATCGGCTCGCCGGTCCTGGTCGAATTCCCGCAGGACCCGTGCCGGGTTGCCGGCGACGAGCGAGCGCGGTGGAACGTCCCGGGTCACGACCGAGCCGGCGGCGACGACTGCGTCCACGCCGATCGTGACGCCCTGCAGGATGATGGCCGAGGCGCCGATCCAGACGTTGCGGCCGATCGTGATCGGGGCCGAGGTGACCCCGCTGCGCCGCTCCGCCGGTGCGAGCGGATGACCCGAACTGATCAGCGAGACGTCCGGCCCGATCATCACCTCGTCGCCGATCTCGATGCCGCCGATGTCGTTGAACCGGCAACCCTGATTGACGAACACGTCCCGCCCGACACGGATGTTGATCCCGTGGTCTGAGTAGACCGGCGGGATGAGATGGAAGGTCTCGTCGACCGGCCGGTCCGTCAGCTCGCTCCACGCCGCCCGGATGCGCTCCCGTTCCTCGTAGCGCAGCGCGTTGAGTTCCTCGGTCAGCCTGATCGCGCGCCGGACGCGGCCGGCGAAGTCCAGGTCCGCTGTGCTCACGACTCTCCTTCGGTTGACGCTCGCTTCCGCGGGACGGCGTGAGTCTAGGCATGTCGATCGCACCTCGGACGGGACGCGCCGCGACTCGGCTGGACGTGGGGGACCCCGGCGAACCGGGACGCGGTATCGACTGTCCACACCGGACGCCGATCATGGCGGCGCGCCTGAGCGGCCTGCCGGATGTGCGGGCACGGCCGGTGTAGGTTGCCGTTCGTTCGCCGATCCATTGGAAGGTACGAAATCTTGCCGTTCTTGCTTGCCGCTGACGAGTCGGGCGCCGCCCGGTTCCTGGGCCTGGGACTGGGTGCGGTCCTGATCCTGCTGCTCGTGGCGTACGTCGTGTTCGTGATCGCCGCGCTGGTGTCGATTCTGCGCTCCCGGGTCGACGGCGGGATGAAACTCGTCTGGGTGATCCTCGTGTTCCTCGCTCCGTTCCTGGGGAGCGTGCTGTGGTTCGTCATCGGGCGTAAGCGGTTCTGAACCTGCCGACCGGAGGGCCGGTGCCGCGCGAGGAGCGCGGCCACCGCCCGCCGGGTGCCCGGTACCACGAAGACGAATTTATATGTTACTTTTGGGTAGTAGCTACTCGAGGTAACAGCTAAGTCGCCGTCGTGAGGGGCATTCGATGACCAGCCGTGATGGAGCACCGAAGCTCGGCGGGAACGCCGCCGCCGATGCGCCGACCGAGCGCCAGGATGTGGCGCGCAGGCTGCTGGACTCGTCGGAGACGCTGTCCTACGACCCCGTTCGCGAGGTCGACTGGGAGACTCCGCTGGACACGGCCTACCACGGCGCGAGCCCGGAGTGGAGCACTCTGTACGGCACCGGGTACTGGGCCGACATGACGCCGGAGCAGCAACGGGAACTCACCCGCCAGGAAGCGGCCTCGGTGGCGAGCACCGGCATCTGGTTCGAGATGATCCTGCAGCAGATGATGCTGCGGGACTTCTACGCGAAGGACCCGACCGATCCGGCGTTCCAGTGGGCGCTGACCGAGATCGCCGACGAATGCAGGCACTCCATCATGTTCGCGCGCGGGGCTGCGAAGCTGCGGGCACCGGCGTACCGGCCGAGCCGGGTGACCATCGAACTCGGGCGTGCGTTCAAGACGATCGCCTTCGGCGAGGCGGCGTACGCCGCGATCCTGGTCGCCGAGGAGGTCCTCGACGTCATGCAGCGGGACTGGATGCGCGACGAGCGGGTCGTCCCGTTCGTGCGGACGGTGAACAACATCCACGTCGTCGAGGAATCGCGGCACATGCGGTTCGCCCGCGAGGAGGCGCGGGCGCGGATGAAGGGTGCGGGCAGGCTGCGCAAGCAGATCAACGCGGTGGTCGTCGCCGCGGCGTCCTACGTCATCGTCCGCAGCATGGTGAGCAAGCAGGTCTACGCCAACGCCGGCCTGGACGCGGACCGGGCAATCCGGGAAGCGAAGGCCAACGAGCACCACAAGTCGCTGCTGCGCTCGGGATGTTCCGGGCTGATGGAGTTCCTCGACTCCGCCGGACTGCTCACCAAGGCCTCCGCCTGGTTCTACAAGCGCGCGAACCTGATCTGAACCCATGGCGTTCGCGATCACCCAGACCTGCTGCAACGACGCCTCGTGTGTGGCCGTCTGCCCGGTCAACTGCATCCACCCGACACCGGACGAGCCCGATTTCGGTACCACCGACATGCTCTACATCGACCCGCGAAGCTGCATCGACTGCAGCGCCTGCGTGGACGCCTGCCCGGTCGACGCGATCTTCCCGGTCGACGTCCTGTCCGGCCCGTTGCGGTCCTACGCCGAGGTCAACGCCGCCTACTACGCCGACCGCGGCCCGTCCGCCGCTCGGCCGGCCGGCTCGCCGAACTTTCACGCCTGGACTCCGCCGGTGTTCGACCGGAGCATCCCGAGCGACTTCGAGCCGCTGAACGTCGCGGTGGTCGGTACCGGCCCCGCCGGGATGTACGCCGTCGAAGATCTGCTGCTGCACACCAACTGCCGGGTCACCCTGATCGACCGGCTGGACACGGCGGGCGGACTGGTGCGCTACGGGGTCGCGCCCGACCACGCGTCCACCAAGAAGATCGGTGACACCTTCGCGCGCTTCCACAACCACCCCCGTCTGCGGATGCGGCTCGGCGTCGAGGTCGGCACGGACGTCACGGTCGACGAACTGTCCGCGCGGCACGACGCGGTGATCTACGCCGTCGGCGCGGCCTCCGCGCGCCGACTGGGCATCCCGGGGGAGGACCTGAGCGGCAGCATCGCCGCCACCACCGCGGTCGCCTGGTACAACGGGCATCCCGACGTCCCGGCGGACGCGGTCGACCTGTCTGCCGAGCGGGTGGTCGTGGTGGGCAACGGAAACGTCGCGCTCGACGTGGCCCGGATTCTGACCACGGACCCGGCGGCACTCGCGGACACCGCGATCGCGCGCGGCCCGCTGGCGGATCTGTTCGCCAGCAAGGTTCGTGAGGTGGTGGTGCTCGGCCGCCGCGGCCCCGATGCCGCCGCCTACACCCGGCCGGAGCTGGTGGCGCTGACCGAGCGGCCCGGCGTGCGGCTCGTCGTCGACGACCACGATCCGGACATCGGGAGCACCATCCGTGCCGCCGAGCCCACTGCGAAGGCCGGACTGCTGCACGGTCTTCCGCACGAATCGGTCGACTGGTCGGTGCCGCCGGGACACGGGTCGCGGCGGATCGTGCTGCGGTTCAACTCGGCCCCGCTGGAGTTCACCGGCGAGAGCCGGGTGCGCGGGCTTCGCGTCACCGGCGTCCGGGGCGACGTCGAGATCCCGGCCGGGCAGGTGATCAGTGCCGTGGGCTATCGCGGAACGCCGTTGCCGGGGCTGCCTTTCGACGAGACGACGGGCACGATCCGGCATTCCGGTGGACGGATCGATCACCTGCCGGGTGGGTACGTCGTCGGCTGGATCAAGCGCGGCCCCTCGGGCGGGATCGGCGCCAACCGGGCGTGCGCCAGGGAGACGGTCGGCGCGCTGATCGAGGACGCCGTCGCCGGACGGCTTTCCGGTCGTCGTGACGGGGACCGTTCCGCGGCGGATCCGTGGTGGCGCAGACTCACGTCGCGTTCCGGCTGAACGACCGGCCCGAGGGGACACCCGCGCCACGCCGACCTCTACGATTCCGCGAGTGACCGCCTACGACGATCCCGACACGTTCGACCACCTGGACACCTCGGCCCTTCCGCAGCGACAGCAGCGAATCCTGCGCACCATCCAGGACTGGGTGATCAGGCACGGGTACTCGCCAAGCACCCGGGAGATCGGGAACGCCGTGGGCCTGCGGTCCCCGTCCTCGGTGTCGAAGCACCTGGCGAGCCTGGAGGACAGGGGATTCCTGCGCCGCGGCAGCTCGGTGTCCCGGCCGATCGACGTGCGCGCCTTCCTGCGTGAACCCGGTACGCGGGAACCGGCCGAGGACTCGGTGCCTGTTCCGGTGGTCGGGCACATCGCCGCCGGGACCCCGATCGCGGCCGAGGAACACGTCGACGACGTGCTGAGCCTGCCGCGGGGGCTCACCGGGCGGGGCAACGTGTTCGGCCTGCGTGTGCGGGGCGACTCGATGGTCGACGCCGCGATCTGCGATGGCGACATCGTCGTCGTCCGGCAGCAGTCCGAGGCTCATTCGGGACAGATCGTCGCCGCGATGATCGACGAGGAGGCCACCGTCAAGGTGTACCGCCGTCGCAACGGCCACGTCTTCCTGGAACCGCGCAATCCGGCCTACGAGGTCATCGACGGCGACCAGGCAGTCGTCCTTGGCGCGGTCGTCTCGGTGCTGCGCAGCGTCTGAGTTCTCGCCGTCGTGAGCGCCGGTACCCGACACCCGGCCGCCGCCCGGTTTCCCGGTCAGCGGCGGCGGTACTGGGCCGGCGATCCCGCGGTGGCCGGATCCTCGTGGCTTCCCGGAGTGCCGCGGTCGACGTGGAAGGTGGTCAGGGTGCGGACGGGCGAGTTCGCGTGCGCACGGTCGCCGATCACCCGCATGTGGGTGCTCCACCGGTGCGGGGTCACCTCGTAGACGTCGTACCCGTACCGGTTGCCCTCGAAGTACTTCAGGTGCGGGTTGGCCGCACCCATGACGGGCCCGTTCTCCGCGTTCCACTCCGCGGAGTACGCCCCGGAGGTCACCGAGTGGGCGGTGAACTCGGTGCCGATCACCGGTGTGTCCGGCTCGTCGAAGTCCGGCCGGATGTCGTCGACGAACGCGGAGTGCCAGTCGCCGGTGATGACCACGAGATCCCGCAACCCGGCGTCGTGGACGCGGGTGAGGACCTCCCTGCGTTCGGACACGAATCCGTCCCACTGGTCGGTGAAGTAGTAGCCACCGTCCGGTTTCGCGAGCCGGCTGAGCATGATCGAGTTGACCCAGCAGTGCCAGGAGTCGCCCGCGTCGTCCAGATTGTCGTAGAGCCACGCCTTCTGCTCGGCGCCGAGGATGGTGCCGCCGGGCAGGTTCTGCTCGGACCTGTACTGACGGAGGTCCAAAATGGACAGTTCGAGCAGGTCGCCCCACTGTCGTCGCTGGTGGATCCTGGGCGCGGCAGGCGTTCCGTCGCGCACCGGCAGGTGCTCGAACCACGCCTGGTAGGCCGCGGCGCGCCGGGCCCGCAGCGACGGGGTGGTGCCGCTGTAGTCGTTGACCACCTCGTGGTCGTCCCAGGTCAGGTACCAGGGATGGGCGGCGTGCGCGGCGCGCAACGAGGGGTCGCCCTTGTAGAGGGCATGGCGCCTGCGGTAGTCCGGCAGCGTCAGCACCTCGGGGCCCTCGTGGTCACGCACCGGGGTCCCGCCGACCTGGCCGTGCTCGTAGATGTAGTCGCCGAGATGGACGACGAAGTCGAGGTTCTCGCGCGCGATCCCGCGGTGCGCGGCGTAGAAGCCGTCGTGGAAAGCCTGGCAGTTCGCCGACGCGAAGCGGACCCGCGGTACCGGGCCGACCGGCGCCGTCCGAGTCCGGCCGATCCGGCTGCGCCTGCCCAGCGCCCGGAACGAGTAGTAGTACCGCCCTCCCGGTTCCAGGCCGTGCACCGGGACGTGCACGCTGTGCGCCTGTCCCGCGGTAGCGGCGACCGTGCCCGAGCACACCACTCGGCGCAGCTCGCGATCCCGGGCCACCACCCAGTCGACCTCCACCGTGTCCGGCAGCGACTGCTCCTCGGCCAGCGGTTCGGGTGCCAGCCTGGTCCACAGGATCACGCTGTCCGGCAGGGGATCGCCGGAGGCGACCCCGAGCGTGAACGGGGCTTCGTCCCACCGGACGCCCAGATCCCGGGCGGCGGCCTCGGCCTGGGCGGGCGTCAGCGCGTCGCTCAACGGCCAGGCCGCGCCGAGCATGCCCGCGGCGGCCGCGCCGCGGAGGAGATCCCTGCGATTGATCGGCACGAGTCGGCCCCTTCGTCTCGGCTGTGGTCGTCCACCGCGCTCGCCGATCATCGAACACATCCGCGATGACCACCACGTGAACCCGGAACGAACAGCGAGGGGACGGCCAAGCCGGCGGTATGCGGGCCTACCGGGGACAGGCCTTCTGCACGGCGACCTCGGCGTCCGGGAACTCGGCGCGCAGGTCACCCTGCGCCCGCACCCCCACCCCGCCTCGGCGGACGAGCAGGATCACCGTCGCGGGCAGCGACTCCGGGCGGGCGAGTGCGACGACCTCCGGCTGGTCCGCGAAGACCCTCCGGAACTCCTCGTACGACTCCTGCCTGGTCCGCGGCCGTGCGCTCTCGAACCGCGGATCGTCCCGCAGCCGGTCGGCGGCCGCCCGCATCACCGGGTCGGGTGCGTCCCCGTCGAAATGCACGCTGACCTCACGTACACACCGGTCGTATTCCTCGGGCGTGAGCCGGACGTAACCGGACGGGTAGGCGGGCGGCCGTTCGGCCACCGGCGTCTCCGGCCCGCCCGCCCACAGCAGCGCCCCGACGCCGATTCCGGCGCCCGCGGCCACCACGACCAGCAGCGCCAGCAACCACCAGGGCGGACGCCGGGACGGAGGGGTCATCGCCCACGGTGGCTGCGCGGTCACCCGCGCAGTTTCGCACGCCGCTTGTTCGGCGCCCCCGGACGACGGCAGTAACCTGCCACCGCCCCGCGTTCCTCCACTGTGGACGGCCCGGCCGGCGTTCCGTACGGTTGCCCGATCACCGGGCGGGCAGGTCGATGCGAAGGGTGTGCGAGTTGACACGGGACGTGCATATGGTGGGCACCTATCCGGCGCCGACCACGCGTGAGGCCATGGAGACGATGACGCGTGCCGCGGCCGGATGCGGCCTGCGGACCTTGCCGGACGGCGAGGTGGGGGATCGGCTGGACTGGGTGGTCAAGGTCATCAACGGTCTGGCCGATCATCCGGACCTGGAGATGGTCAAAGAAGGACGGTGGGCGGACTACCAGGACGACATGCGGTTCCGGGTGCGGCGCGGCCACCGGGTGGACCCGGAGACGATCGACCTCGGGTACGCGGCCGCCGCCGAGCGGAGCTACCGGGAGTTCACCGAACTCCGACAGGCGACGCCTGCTCTGGAACACACCGCCTTCCAGGTCGGCCTGCCCAGCGACCTCGCGTTCTCGTTCTTCTCCTTCGGCCCGGTGCCGGCCTTCGCCAAACGCGGGCTGTTCCGTGCCGCGCTCGCCCGCGAGGTCACCGAGATCCGCACGCACACCGGCGACGACGCCGTGTTCCAGATCGAACTGCCGGTGGAGACGGTGCTCGCGGGCAAGCCGCCGGGTCCGCTGCGGGGTGCGATGGCGGGGGTGCTGGCCCGGGGCGTCGCCGCCACCGTCACCGCCATGCCGCGCGGCACCCGGTTCGGTCTGCACCTGTGCTTCGGTGACCTGAATCGGAAGTCGCTGGTGTACCCGGCGGACGCGGCTGCCCTGGCCACGCTGACGAACGCGCTCGGCCGAGCGTGGCCGGCCGGATACCCGCTGGAGTTCGTGCACCTCCCACTTGCCTTCGGTGACCGTCCGCCGGTGACCGGGGAGGCGTTCTACCGCCCGCTCGCCGGGCTGAGACTGCCCGAGGGTGTGCGCCTGATCGCCGGCCTGGCGCACGAGGATCAGTCGATCGGTGACCAGCGGGCGGTGCTCGGCATGGTGGAACGGTGCACTCGCCGGGAGGTCGCCGTCGCCAACTCGTGCGGCCTGGGGCGCCGCGATCGGGAACTGGCCGATGCGGCACTCGCCCGTGCCGTCGAACTCGCCGGAACCTGACCTTCCGCGGGCGGGCCACCCGCCGGATTCCCGGCAGGGCCATACCGAAACCGAACAGGATCAGCCGGGAGCCCCAGTCCGCGGCGGTCACGATCCCGCCGATCAGCGCGAACCGCAGGCCCGTGTAGGCGAGTTCGGCGGCTCGCCGACCCGGTCCTCCGCCTGCCGGTCAGTCCTCCGCGGCACCGCCGCGTCCGGTGGCGGTGTGCGCGGCGCGCAGGCCGAGCGCGACCAGTACCGCGCCGATCCCCGCCACCCAGGCCGCGGCTCCCCACGAGTCGCCGATGTACCCGATGAGCAGTGTCGCCACCACGGTCAGGATCGCGATGATCGCGGCCAGGGCGCGTACTTCCCGGGAGTTCACAGCGGGAATCGTAACGGCTGGTAGTGATCGGCAGGTGTGGCGACGTCGATAACCGGGAACCCCTGCCGCGGAACACGTGCCATCACCGACTCGCCCACGAGCCGCGGTCACCCCCCCGGCGACGGCGGGTATTCCGGTGGTGATGTTCGATGTGGAAGGACCTGCGATGAAAGCCGTTACCTGGCAAGGAAAGCGTGAAGTCAGTGTGGACACTGTCGACGATCCGCGGCTGATCGAGCCGAACGACGCGATCGTGCGGGTGACGTCGACCGGGATCTGCGGCTCGGATCTGCACCTGTACGAGGTGCTCGGCGCTTTCATGGAGCCCGGCGACATTCTCGGTCACGAACCGATGGGCGTCGTCGAGGAGGTCGGGCCGTCCGCCGGGGAGCTGAAGGTGGGCGACCGGGTGGTCGTGCCGTTCAACATCTCCTGCGGTCATTGCTACATGTGTGACCGGGGCCTGCAGTCGCAGTGCGAGACCACCCAGGTCCGTGCGCAGGGGATGGGAGCGGCGCTGCTCGGCTACACCAAGCTCTACGGCCAGGTGCCGGGTGGTCAGGCGGAGTACCTGCGCGTGCCGCAGGCGCAGTACGGCCCGATCGTGGTGCCGGACGGCCCTCCGGACGAACGTTTCGTCTACCTCTCCGACGTGGTCCCGACCGCGTGGCAGGCGGTCGAGTACGCGGCGATCCCGGAGGGCGGCAGCGTCGTGGTGTTCGGCCTCGGGCCGATCGGCCAGATGTGCGCGCGGATCGCCGCGCACCGGGGCGCGGGCACCGTCATCGGTGTCGACCTCGTACACGAGAGGCTCACGCTCGCGGCCCGGTACGGTGCCGTGGCGCTGGACCTGCGCGACCACGAGGACATCGCCACCGCCATCCGGGACCTGACCGGCGGACGCGGGGCGGATTCGGTCATCGACGCCGTCGGCATGGAGGCGCACGGTGCCCCCGTCGGCAAGATCGCCCACCAGCTCGTCGGGATGCTGCCGGGCCCGATCGCGGCCAAGGTCACCGAGAAGGCGGGTATCGACCGGCTGAGCGTTCTCTACGCCGCGATCGACTCGGTGCGGCGGGGCGGAACCATCTCGCTCAGCGGCGTCTACGGTGGCGCGGTCGATCCGCTGCCGATGCTCACCATGTTCGACAAGCAGATCCGCTTGCACATGGGGCAGGCCAACGTCCGGCGCTGGGTCGACGACCTCATGCCGCTCATCGCCGACCCCGCCGACCCGCTGGGAACCGAGGACCTGGCGACCCACCGGCTACCGCTGGAACAGGCTCCGCACGCCTACGACATCTTCCAGAAGAAGCAGGACGGCGCCGTGAAGATCCTTCTGCGGCCGGGCACCTGAGGTCCACCGCACCTGCCTACGGCCCGAGGCCGGCGTCCCGCCGGGCACGGGTGGCCGGCCACCGACCATCGACACGCACCGACGGGATCCGATATGCCCACGCAACGAGACATCCCCCTGCCCACGTCGCCCGCGGAGCGGGAGAGCCCGGTACCGGACGAGGTCGTCGCGACCCTGCGGGATCTCGCCGTGCGTGCGCGGCAGATCGCCGACCAGCTCACGGTGGTGCAGGCCGGCTACCCACCGAACGCCGTTGCCGGGCCGGATCCGGTGTTCGTGGCACTGGACCAGGGTGTGGCGGCGGCACATGACGTGTGCGCCGACATCGACACCGCCATCGGCGGGCTCGCCGGACGGGAGTGAACCCGGCGGTCCTCGGTTCAGGCGGCAGGGCCTCCGGACGGGGCCCGGCTGAGGTCGACGACACAGAACACGTTGCCGTCCGGGTCGGCGAGGACGACGAAATCCGGAGCCGGCGGGTACGAGTCCCAGTCCGGTTTCCGCGCGCCGAGCGTGATCAGCCTGGAGACCTCGGACTCCTGCTCGGCCGTGGTGTCGACGAGCAGGTCGAGATGGATCCGGGGGTGCGTCTGGGCGGGGGAGCGGCTGAGCATCAGGCCGAGTGCGCGTCCGGACCCATCGGCGTGACGCAGGGTCCGCCACGACGCGCTCGCCCATTCCCCGGTGTCCACCAGGTTCAGTGCCGCCGTCCAGAACGCGACCGCACGGGGGAGGTCGGTGACGCCGATGACCGGGAAACCGAGTCGGAGCATGGGCGTGAGTCTACGGGCCCGGCGTGCCACCGGCCGGCGGTTGCAGACCGCTGCCATCGCATCCGGTGCAGGTGAGCCGGACCGTCACCATGCCTCCCCAGTCGGCGCGGTACTGCTCCCAGGCGTCGGCGAACCCGCTGCCGCAGCACTGTGGGCAGGCCGGTCTCGGCTCGGCCGGGTCGATCGCATTCATCCAGCACACCCCGTGGATGGGATGCGCGCCCGCCGCGCACTGTGACGGGCCCCCGCGGGTGTCACCCCGATGGCTCAGTACCGACGTCGTACCGGCCCGCCCCTCGCGTGGGTCAGGGTGCCCGGCCGAGCGCCGCGGCGAGCATCGGGACGAGCCGGTCGAGAGTGTGGGCGGTGCCCAGGGTCGATCCGCTCGCCATGGCGTTGACCAGCATCGGATCGTCGAGGAGCACCATATGGCCGGCTCGCGCGGCGGGAATCTGGTTCAGCGCTTGGTCCTCACGCAGCACGGTCGCGTCGGAGTCCAGTGGGAACACCACGGACAGGTCCGCGCTGAGCAGTTCGATCTGTTCCCTGGAGAGGTCGGCGGAGAAGCTGCCGTTGGCCAGTGCCTGCACCTCGGGCCGGTTGCGGAAACCGAGTTCCTCCATGAGATCGAGTCGCGAGTCTCCCCGCAGGTAGGCGGCGTACTTGTCCTGGTAATGCGTGCCGACGACCGTGGTCTTGCCGGCGAACGCGGGATTGTCCGCCTTCGCACGGGCGAACTTCGCGTCAAGGTCGGCGGTCAGCCGGGCGCCCTCGTTCGGCCGGCCGAGCGCGGTGGACACCATGCTCATCTGCTGACGCCAGTTGGTGCCGTACGCCGGTACGTTCGCGGGCGGCGCGATCGTCGGCGCGATCTTGCTCAGTTCCTCGTGTTTCTCCCTGCTGCCGTCGGAACGGGTATTCAGGATCAGGTCGGGATCGAGGCTGGACACCTGCTCGTAACTCAGTTCGCTGGTGCCGAGCATCTGCGGCGGGGTCGTGTACCGGCCCTGAGCCCATGGGCCCACCCCGTCGCCGCCGAATCCCAGCCAGTCGCTCGCGCCTATCGGTTGCACTCCCAGAGCAAGCGCCGTCTCGGCATCCGACCAGCCGAGCGCCAATACCCGCTGTGGTGCCGACGGGACCGTCACCGGCCCGAACATCGTGTCGATGGCCGGACCGTCGGCCACCGGTGCGCGTTCCTCGACCGGGCCGCAGGCGCCGATGGCCAACAGGACCGTGACCACGAGGACGAGGAGCCGGAGCCGACCTCGTGGACCGCGTCGCATACCGGGCACCACAGCACTCCTTCGCGCGAACGTTGGTTAGTCGAACCTTAGTCGGTCGGCGCGCGGCGGGCCAGCCACGCGGGACGAGGTCGTGGTCCGCCGGCCCGTGACTTCGATGGACACGACGAACGCGTACATAAATATGATATACGGTAATGATGTATTTACTTCACTATGGAGTGCATCATGAATGATTTCGTCGCCGCGAACGTCGCGCTGCTGAACTCGGCCTTCGACGCCTTCAACAGGGGCGATACGGAGAGTTGTCTGGAACGGATGGCCTCCGGCTTCCTGATCAACCTGGCCGGTGCGCCGGCCCAGCTCGTCGGCCGGGAGGCCTGGAAGCAGGGGGTCGAAGTACTGCGGGCGGGGTTCCCCGACATGCGCATGGAGGTTCAGGACATCTTCGGGCACGGGGATCGCGTCGCGGTCCGCAACCTTCTCCGCGGTACGCATACCGGCGAGTTCCAGGGAGTGCCGCCGACCGGCCGGGTTGTCGAGGTGATGAGCAACGAGTTCTACCGCGTCTCCGGCGGCGTGATCGCGGAGGAATGGATCTGCACCGACCTGGCCGGTCTCATGGGGCAGATCGGCTGAGCCGGGACGGCCGCGCCGCGGGCGGCACCACCGTCACTGTGTAGTGCGGTAACTGTGTGCTAACTTCAGATTTGTGACCACGACCGCCCCCGAGCTTCTCGACCGCCTGCTCGAGATCACCGTGACCCTGAGCAAGGACATGGACCTCGAGCTCGAACGGAGCGGCTTGACCTCGTCGCGGGCCCACGTCCTCTGGGTGCTGGCCGATCGGGGACCTTCGATGCAACAGCGGCTCGCGTCCGATCTCGAGGTCAGTCCGCGCAACGTCACGGCGCTGGTCGACGCGCTGGTCTCGGGTGGTTTCGTCTCCAGGGAAACGCATCCCGCGGACCGGCGCGCGTGCCTGGTGACGCTCACCGCCGCCGGGAAACGGGCGGTCACCGCGATGGCACGGGGCCGCGAGACGCTGGCCGTCGAGCTGTTCGGTTCGCTGTCGGCGCGGGACAGGGCCGTCGCCGCTCGGGTGCTCACGGGCGCGGGCACGCGCCTGGCCGAACTCGTCGCGGCGCAGGAAAGCCGTCGCCCCCGATAGTTCGAACCGTGGCACCGCAACCTGAGCGCGAGACGGCGGTCGTCGTGGCCACCGACCGGGTCCCCGTCATCGCGGACGGCCGGGAATATCACGCGACGCGGACGACCGCCGGTGGCTACGGTCGGGTGGTGACGACACCACTGCCGCCCTGGCCGGTGGCACCACCGCGAGCCGGGCCGGTGGTGCTGCGCGCGTTCACCGACGCGGACACGCATCTCGCCGTCGAGCTGGGCTCGGATCCGTACGTACCACTGATCGGCAGCCTTCCCCCGCATCCCGGCGCGGGGCAGGCCCTGGAATGGGTTCGCCGCCAGCGCGCCCGGTACACCGAGGGGACCGGTCTGTCGTTCGCCATCGCCGACAGGCGGTCGGGCACCGCGGTCGGTGCGATCGGGTTGTGGCTGCGGGATCTGGCGGCGGGCCGCGCCATCGTGGGCTACTCGGTGTCTCCGGCACATCGTGCGCAGGGCGTCGGCCGAAGCGCGCTGACGGCACTGACCACGTTCGCGTGGACCGTTCCGGAACTCTTCCGTGCCGAGCTGTACATCGAGCCGTGGAACACGGCGTCGATCCGCGTGGCCGAAGCCGCCGGGTACCGGCGGGAGGGACTGCTCCGCAGTCACCAGGCGATCGGTGGCACCCGGCGGGACATGCTGCTCTACGCGGCGATCCGGCGCTGACCGGGCGTGCGGACCGTCCGATGTGGAGGCGCGGGCGCTCACCCTGCGACCGTCCCGTGTGGACAGGAACTCGGGCCGATCGACCGGCCTGGCCGGAGCGGTGTTCTGCGGAGCTCTCTCCGGCGGCTTCCCCGGGGCTTCCCGTGATCGATGGTCAGGCAGGCCTGGGGCTACCCGGCTCCGTCGACCGCGAGGTAAGGTTAGGCAACACTTGCCAAGGAGGCGGGATGGCTCGCAGCAATCTGTCGGCGACCAGGGTGAAGCCGGAGAGCTCGGAACTGCTGACCCTCGCCGTGGTGCGCAGGGAGCGGATCTCCCCGCATTTCACCAGGGTCACGCTCGGTGGCGGCGATGCGGAGCGTTTCCGGCACATGGGATTCGACCAGTGGTTCCGGCTGTTCATCCCGGTCGGCGAGGACTCGCTGTCCCGGCTGCCGGCCAAGCTGAATCTGGTCGCGTACGCCAGGTACCTGGCCATCGCCAAGACCTCCCGGCCGGTCCTGCGCAACTACACCGTTCGCGCGTATCGGGCGGACGGGCCAGGTGGCCCGGAACTGGACGTCGACTTCGTGTTGCACGGCTCCGCGGCGGACGGCACCGCGGGACCTGCGGCCTCGTGGGCGCAGGACTGCGGCGTCGGCGACACCGTCGCCATTCTGGACGAGGGCATCGGATTCCACCCACCGGGCGAGACGCGGCAGGTGCTGCTGGTCGCCGACGAATCCGCGCTGCCCGCCGCCGCGGGCATCCTCGCCTCGTTGCCACCCGGCACCACCGGCCGCGCCGTCATCGAGATCCCCTCGGGCGAGGATCGGCAGGACATCCTGACGCCGTCCGGCGTCGAGGTCGACTGGGTGGTCCGGGAGGATGCGCACGCGGTGCCCGGCCGCGCCGCGCTGGCCGCCGCCACCGCGCTGCCGGTTCCCCGGGACGGCTGCGCCTGGGTGGCCGGCGAGTCCGCGTTGCCGGTGGCCCTGCGCGGGTACTGGGTCGCCGGGGGAATGCCCAAGGCGGACATCATGTTCTGCGGGTACTGGAAGTCCTCGCACTGAGTTCCGCCGGCTCGTTCGGTGAGGTGCTCACCGAACGTCCCGGGGGCGGGGTGCCGATCTGCACGACGACGGCCGCACGATCGTCGCCATGCCGCACGGCATCAACCAGGCTCGCCGACCACCTGGTCGCTGTGAAGGACGGCCACGTCGTCGCCGAGCGCCGCCGGCGGAGAACGTGGACGCGGCGGCGAGGCGGCTCCCGCAAGGCGCCGGGTTCCGGCGACCGGGTCTCGCCGCCGCGGCCCTCGAATGTCCCCGCCGAGGCCTACTCTGGCCGTACCGGAGGAAGGGGCGTGACGGTGGTGATCGCGCACGCGGACGTCGACGCCTTCTTCGTCTCGGTGGAGCGCAGGGACACGCCCCGCTACCGCGACCGGCCGTTCGTTGTCGCCGCCGAGGTCGTGGCCTGTGCCAGTTACGAGGCGCGCGAACTCGGTGTCCACGCGGGCATGCCACTGGCCCGGGTACTGCACCGCTGGCCGGAGGTCGTGGTCGCGCCGCCGAGGGACGAACGCTACAGCCGGGCGGGGGAGGAACTGTTCGCGTTGTTCCGCCGGTACACCCCGCTGCTGCAACCGGGTTCGATGGAGGAGGCGTTCCTCGACGTGACCGGCCGGGACGGCGGTGATCCCGTCGCACTGGCGGCCGGCCTGCGCCGGACCGCGCGCCGGGAACTCGGCCTGCCGGTCAGCGTCGGCCTCGCCCGTTCGAAGCTGTGGGCGAAACTGGCCGGGCGGCGGGCCAAACCGGATGGTCTCGTCGTCATCGACGCGGAGCGAGAGGCGGAGTTGCGGCCCGCCCTCCGGCTCGAGGGCCTGTGGGGCGTCGGGCCGAGAACGGTGCCGAGGTTGCACGAGGCCGGGCTGTTCACCGTCGCCGACCTCGCCGGCCACGACGAGACGTCACTGGCCGCGATCGTGCCGACCGCGATGGTGCGCACACTGCTCGCCATCGCCAGGGGTACCGACGACGCCACGGTCCGGATTCCCGGCCCACGCCGTTCGGTGAGCGCGCAGCGCACGATCAGCCCGCCCACCCGCACCCGGTCGACGGTGCTGGGGGTGCTGGGCACCGTCGTCGGGCTCGCCGTGGACCGTCTCGGACACGATCCGCGCAGGCCGAGCCGTCTCGAGGTCACCGTGCGTTTCGACGACGGCACCATCCGGACCGGCCGGGCCCCGCTGCCGGGTGCCGTGGCCGATCCGGCCGGGATCGAACGGGTGGCCCGGCGGCTGCTCGAGGGCACCGGATGGGAGGACGACGGACGCGGGGTCACCCTGGCGGGCGTGGTGCTCTTCCTCGCCGCGGCCCGCGAGGTACCGGGTCAGCTCGCGCTGCCCTTCGCGCCGGGCCTGCCGGACGGCTGAGCGGTACCTGTCGCCACGCTGACCCGAGCGCGCTTCCCTGGCCGCGGACCGGGTCGGTCCCGGGGCGGGGGTTCTCAGTGTTCCCGGGGAACGACCGTGAAGCCGGGAACGGTGCGGTTCCTGCGGAGCGCGGACAGCGCCATGATGACCTGTGGCCAGACGCGGACTTCGCCGAGATTCAGGCCGGTCAGCGATTCGACCCGGCGCAGCCGGTTGAGCACGGTGTTGCGGTGACAGAACAGTGCCTTCGCGGCGTTGACCGTGGAGCCGAGCGAGGAGATCCACACCGACACCGTGTCCAGCAGTTCCTCGCGCTCCGCGGCGGGCAGGGCGAGCACCTGGCCGAAGGTGACGGTGATGATCCGCTCGGCCAGTTCCGGGGCGCTGAGAAGTAGCGCGTCCGGCAGGCAGTCGTCCAGCGCCTCCGCGGCGGCGTGCCCCTCGGGCAGGGTCGTCATCGCCAGCATCGCCATCCGGTAGGCGCCGCCGACTCCGCGCAGGTTCGCGGTGCTCGGTGACACGCCGATCCGTCCCGCCGCGTGCTCGTCGAGGATGGTGGCCAGTTCGCCGGAGCCGAGCTGGCCGGTGACGGCCAGCCCGATCTGGCAGCCCGCCCGCAGCCGCCACACCGAGCGCACACCGTGCTGGTGCAACACATAGGACAGGTGGTGCGGGGCCGCGGCGAACTCCGTCGAGTTCTCCACGGCGATCACCACGATCTGATCCTCGGGTGCGAGTTTCAGCGCGGTCTCCGCTTCCGCGCGCACCTCGTCCAGCCGGTCGTCCAGCAGCGCGTCCACCACGGCCATCAGCCGGGTGTCGGTGGTGGCATGCAGTTCCTGTTCCAGGTTCTGGTAGGTCGCGGCCATCTCGATGGAGAAGCGTTCGGTGACCCCCCAGACCTCGGTCGCGGAGGCCACGAGCTGTTCGAGCTGCCTGGTGTCGGTGACGCCGACCTGGTGCGCGAAGTCGGTCCACATGACCTGGCCGCCGACCCGCCAGGCGTGCAGTACCCAGTCCAGCGGGCAGTGCTGGTAGGCGCGCCGGGTCCCGGTCTCCTGGGCGGCGTGCAGCAGGTCGGGCAGCGAGGGGCCGGAGCCGTCCAGGGCGGTCAGCATGCCGTCGAGGTTGTCCCGGCAGGACCGCCACAGGTCGTCCTTGGGCACCGGCCCGTCCCGGGTGTACACCTCGCCCCACACCTGGTCCACGAGATTGTCCGCGAGTACGGGCAGCCTGGTCAGCGAGGTACGCGCGAGTTCGGCGAGCAGGCGGTGCTGTTCGTCGGCGTCATTGCCCATACGGGTGTCCCTTGCGTCAGCCCTGACTACGCATTGTGCAACACAATCCCGGCTGTGCGCATGTCGGGCGTCAACAGATCGATGGTGGTCGGGAACAAATGCGCGCGCATCTGCACAGTCATCCGGCTCCGATGCTGTGCAGTTGGCCCCTCGCCAATTGCTGCCGCCGCCGGTCATGATGCTCGGGTTCGACCGGTCACGCGGCGCCATGGCGCGCGTACGGGGCGAACAGTGCCGCACCGCGGGTGGCCGCACCCGCACTGGCGTTCGTGGAGAGGAACTTTGTCGATGGAGCAGAGCAATTCGCCGGCCGACGACCGGCGCGGACCGCGCGATGTCGGCCGTCGCCGATTCCTGGGTTACCTGCTGGCCGCGCCCACGCTCGCCGCGGCGGCGCAGCTCGGTGGGCCGGCCGCCGCCGATGCACAGGGCCTGCCCATCCCGCAGCTCCCGATACCCGAGCCCTCCGACGTCTACGACCTCAGTGACCTGCTGGTCGAGACCGCCCTGCCGACCTCGAACCTCATCACGGTCACGATGAACAAGGATGGGACGGCCTCGTTCGAGCTGCCGCGGCAGGAGAGCGGCCAGGGCATCACCACCATGGCGGCGATGCTCATCGCGGAGGAGCTCGACCTGCCACTGGAGAAGGTCAACGTCACGCTGGCAGACGCGCGCCCGGAACTGCTGTTCAACCAGTTCACCGCGGGTTCGAGCACGGTGCTGACCACCTACACGCCGATCCGCACGGCGGCCGCCATCGTGAAGGGGCAGCTACTCAAGGCGGCCTCCCTCCAACTCGGCGAGGCCGTGGGCACGCTGGCCAGCAAGCTGGGCGTGATCACCTCGACCGCGGGCGCGGCGCTGAACTACGGCGAACTGGCCGAGGTCGCCGCCAGCCTCACCACCGAGCCGATCGAGGCGATCCTCAAGCCGGAGTCCGAGTTCCGCATCATCGGCAAGCCGCAGAACCGGATCGACTCCCGGGAGGCGGTCACCGGCACGAAGCAGTACGCCATGGATCTCGACATCCCGGACGCGCTGCCGACCATGGTGTGCCGGCCGCCCACGATCAAGGGCAAGGTCAAGTCGGTCCGCAATCTCGATGCCGTGCGGCAGATGCCGGGCATCACCGACGTCGTGCCGATCGCGACGGGTGTCGCGGTACGCGGCCGCACCTTCGGCCAGTGCATCGACGCCGTCCGGACGATCGACGCCGAATGGGGGCCGGGCAGCGTCGACGGGATGTCCGACGAGACCGTGCTCGCCGACCTGCGCAAGGCCGAGATTCCTCTGGCCGTACCGAATCTCCCGCTGTACGAGACCGTCGAGGGCGACTTCGTCTTCCACTTCCGCAACAACGCGGCACTGGAGCCGAACACCGCGGTCGCCGACGTTCGCGAGGACAGCGCGGAACTCTGGGCGCCGCTGCAGTCGCCGATCCTGACCAAGCAGGAGGTGGCGAAGCTTCTCGGCATGCCCCAGGAGAAGGTCGCAGTGCACGTCCAGCAGGCGGGCGGCGCCTTCGGCCGACGCATGTTCAGCGATGTCGCGCTGGAAGCGGCGGAGATCTCACAGAAGATCGGCAAGCCGGTCAAGCTGATGTGGCACCGCACCGACGAGTGCCGTCAGGGCCGGACGCACCCGATGTGCACCTCGCGGATCCGGGTCGCCCACTCCGGGGGCGCGGTGCTCTCCTTCGAACAGCGGCACACCGGGGTCTCCACCGACTACACACAGGGTTTCGGCGAGATCCTGGTGAACCAGGTGGCCAAGCTGCCGCCGCTGGGCATCCCCAACGAGGTGGGGCTGTCCATCCCGATCTTCCTGCTGACCGCGAACGTGCCGTACAAGTTCGGGGTCACCACCCAGCTTCTCAACGAGATCTACGAGTTCGACACCTTCCCCACCGGCAGTGTGCGGAACCTGTTCAACTCCGAGGTGGTCACCTCCCGGGAGATCGTCGTCGACGAGGTGGCACGCAAGCTCGGCAAGGACCCGTACGAGTTCCGCAAGGAGTACCTCGACGAGCAGCGCCTGCTCGATGTGCTGAACAAGGCCGCCGAGGTCGGCAAGTGGGGCAGGCCGATGGAACCCGGCACGGCGCAGGGAATCTGTGTGCACAAGGAGTACAAGGGCGTCAACGCGACGATGGTGGAGATCGACTGCCGCCCGGAGACGGTCAACCGGCCGATCCGCGACGGCGTCACCGGACCACGGGTGACGAAGGTGGTCACCGCGATCGACACCGGCCTGACGATCAACCCGCGCGGGCTGGAAGCCCAGATGCAGGGCGGGATCATGGACGGCATCGCGCAGGCGCTGACGTCCAGTCTGCACCTGCAGGACGGTGTGTTCCTCGAAGGTAGCTGGGACGACTATTTCTACACCCGGCAGTGGAACACCCCGCCGGAGATGGAGATCGTCATCATGCCGCCCACCACCGGACGGCCGGGTGGCGCGGGAGAGTTCGGCGTCGCGGCGTCGATGGCTGCCGTGGCCTGTGCCTACGCCAGGGCGACGGGCACCGTGCCGACGAGCTTCCCGATCAACCACGGCACGCTCGGCTTCACGCCGAAGTCCGTCATCCCGCCCGTGCCGGAATCGCCGACCGACGGCCTGAACTTCGCGTTCTGAGGAGAGATCTGTTGCCACAACACACGTTCAAGCTCAACGGCCGGCTGGTCACCGTCGACATCGAGGACGACGTCCGGCTGCTCTGGGTACTGCGTGACGTCCTCGGCGTCGACGGTCCGAAGTACGGCTGCGGGATCAACGTCTGCAAGGCGTGCACCTCGCACATCAACGGCAAGGCCTTCAATCCGTGCTCGGTGCGCGTCGGTGACATCCAGCCGACCGACGAGGTCACCACCATCGAGGGTCTGCCCGCGACGGTCGGCCGGGACCTGCATCCGATGCAGGAAGCCTGGATCGAGCAGGACGTCGCCCAGTGCGGCTACTGCCAGCCCGGGCAGATCATGGCGGCCGTCGCCAAGGTCGAGCAGGCCAGGGCGGCGGGCCGCGAGATCGCGGACTCGGACCTCGACGAGATCCGCAACATCTGCCGCTGCGGTACGTATTTCCGCATCCGCGAGGCGATCAAGGCGGGCGCCAAGAACATGTGACTCCCGGCGGCGCCGGGGCCGGGTGGGATGGCACTACTGTGCGGGAGTGCCGTCCGCACCGGGCGCGGCGGAAGCGGGGGCGATGTGCACGGGGGCGGGGACGCGGTTCGGACGGCCGGACTCCCGGCACGGTGCCGGTTGGTCCGGTCTCTGCGCGCGCTCGTGGTGGGTGACGCCTTCGGTGCGGCCGTCGACGCGGTACCCCGCACGGAGGGCCGCACGCTCCCGCCGGGCCGGTGGGAGTGGACCGACGACAGCGAGATGGCCTACTCGATCGCCGGCGAACTGGCCGAGCACCACCACGTCGAGCAGGACTCGCTGGTGCGCAGGTTCGCCGAGCGCCACGACGCGCGGCGCGGCTACGGCCGGGGCACCACGGACCTGTTGCGGCGGATCCGGGGCGGCGCGCACTGGCGGCTCGCCGCCTCCGAATCGTTCGGGGGCAGGGGATCCTGGGGCAACGGAGCGGCGATGCGGGTGGCACCGCTGGGTGCGTGGTTCGCGAGCGATCCCGGTGCCACGACGAGCCAGGCCGCACTGAGCGCGGAAGTGACTCACAGCCACGCCGAGGCGATCGCCGTCGCCGCGGCTACCGCCGCGGTGTCCGGTCCGGACACGGAGCCTGCCGAGTTCCTCGGCGAGGTGGCGACCGTCGTCCGGGGCGGCCCGGTGCGCGACCGGATTCTGCGCACCGGGCGGATGACCGGCGAACCGGCGAACGCCGTGGCCGCGGCGGTCGGCAACGGAGCCGAGACTCGGGCCCTGGATACGGTGCCGTTCGCGATCTGGTGTGCCGCAACGCATCTCGCCGATTTCAGGGAGGCGATGTGGACGGCGGCGAGTGTCGGCGGCGACCGGGACACGATCTGCGCGATGGTCGGCGGGATCATCGGGAACACCGCGGAGATTCCGGAGCGGTGGTGGGCACACTGCGAGCCGCCGCCTCCGTGGACGATCCTGCCCTGAGTACCTGGCCGCGAGTGTCGAGCCGGAACCCCGGCCTTCCGCAGCTGTCCCGCGACCCGGTGTCACCTGATTCGGTGAGTCATGCGCATGTTCGCATGCGTGGTTATTCTGGCGCCGACACCGCCGATGGAGGGAATTCCATGACGAGCGCCCACATGACGCACCGGGAACACGAGCACGAGCACGGCGAGGGGTGCGGGCACGTCGCGGTGCCGCACGGTGACCATGTCGACTACGCGCACGACGGCCATCTGCACGCGGCCCACGACGGTCACTACGACGAGTGCGAACCGGCGGCACACAGCGAGCATCCGGCGCACGAGCACGAGCACGAGCACGAGCACGAGCACGGACACGGCTGCGGGCACGTCGCCGTGCCGCACGGCGACCATGTCGACTACCTGCACGACGGTCACCGCCACGCGGCCCACGACGGGCACTACGACGAACACTGAGCGGAAGACCGGGCGCCGGCCCGCGCAGAGGTTCGGCGTCCGTCCGAAGTGGACGAAAGCAGAGGGCCGTGCTCGTTACCCCAGGCCGTAGGTGACGCCGGTGAGCCCCTCGGAGACGTCCCAGAGCCGGCGTGCGACGGCCGGATCGCTGGCCTCCGCCGAGCGGCCGACCAGCGCGGGTTTGCCGTGCAGTTCGAAGCGCCCGTCCGGGCCCACGTAACTGGCACCCGGCAGGTCCCTGGTCGCGGCGAACACCGTGGGCAGCGCAGCCTGTTCACGGGTCTGCGCGAAGAACCGGCCGGCCAGGTGCACCCCGGCGACCAGGAACCTGTTGCGGCCCTTGGTGCCCAGGTTGGTCGCGGCGTAGCCGGGATGTGCCGCCAGCGCGCGTACCGCCGAGCCGGTTTCTTCGAGGCGCCGCTGGAGTTCGAGCGTGAACAGCAGATTCGCCAGCTTGGACTGCCCGTAGGCCTTCACCAGGCCGTAGCCGCCCGCCCGCAGGTCGAGGTCGTCGAAGTGAATAGTGCCCGCACGGTGGGCGCCGGAGGACAGGGTGACCACGCGCCCGGTGACATGCGGCAGCAGCAGGTTGGTGAGCGCGAAGGGGCCGAGGTGGTTGGTGCCGAACTGGGTCTCGAAACCGTCCGCGGTCCGCGATTCGGGCACCATGGCGACGCCGGCGTTGTTCACCAGGACGGCGATCTCGCCATCCCAGGCCGCGGCGAACGCGCGTACCGAGGCGAGGTCCGCGAGATCGAGCCGCCGCACCTCGGGGCTGCCGCCGATCTCCCGCGCCGCTTCCTCACCGCGCCGGGCGTCCCGTACGGCGAGCACGACGTGGGCGCCGGCGCGGGCGAACAGGGTGGCGGTGCCGAGTCCGACACCGCTGTTCGCCCCGGTGACCACCACCGTCCGTCCGTGCAGATCCGGCATGTCCGCGGCGCTGGGTCCGTGCCTGTCCATGGTCCCGACTCTAACGCCGCGCACCCTCGGCGGCGCGGGACGGTGGCCGGCGCACCGTCACGGCGGCGGATCGGCGGACGGCTCGCTGACCGGTTCGGCGGCCGGTCGGCCGTCCAGCCGGCGCGCGAGCACGGATCCGATCGTGGCCAGGGCCCGAGGGCCGGTCATCTCGCGATGCGCGGCGTCGATCGGGTGCACCTCGACCCGCCCGCCGACGTGGGGCAGCCAGTCCGCGGAGTCGCGGGCGTCCGGACCGGTATGCGCGGCGGTGAACATCAGCAGGTCGCCGTCGAAGACTCCGGGTGTGAATCCGGCCAGCAGACGGGCGTTGTTCGAGAAGACGTCCACGACGGCCCCGCGTTCGTGCTCATCGAGATCGGCCAGGATCCCGTCGCCGAGTGCGTCGATCAGCTCCTGTCGCGAGGGTGTTGCCCCGTCCTCCGTTGGCAGACCCAGATCGTGCAGGAGGCCGCGCGCGATCTCCGCCTCGGCGGGCCGGTGCCCGGGCATCGGGGGATAGGCGTCCAGCAGGGCCAGCAGCGCGACCTCCTCGCCCTGCTCCCGCAGGGAAGTGGCGAGGGCGTGCGCGACGTCGCCACCGAAGGACCAGCCGAGCAGGTGGTAGGGCCCGGCGGGTTGGACCGAGCGGATGAGGGTGAGGTAGTCCGCGACCATCGCGGCCAGGTCCGGGGCGGGGGAGCCGTCCGGGGCGAGGCCCCTGGCCTGCAGGCCGTACACCGGCTGCCCGGGATCGAGCCACGGCAGCAGCCCGGCGTAGCACCAGCTCAGGCCGCGCCCGGGATGCACGCAGAACAGAGGCGGCCGGGTACCCGCCGCGCGCAGCGGCAGCAGCGGCGCGAGCGCGGTCCCGGACGGCGCGGCATCCAGGGTTCCCAGTGTCTCCGCCATCCCGGCCACGGTCGGAGTGTCGAACAGCGACCGGACCGGCAGCGTCACGCCGAGCACGGACCGGATCCGGCCGACCAGTCTGGCGGCCAGCAGTGAATGGCCGCCGTGGTCGAAGAATCCGTCGTCGACGCCGATGTCCGGGCGGCCGAGGGTGTCGGCGAACAGTCCTCGCAGTACCTCCTCGGCGGGTGACCGCGGTGCCCGGCCGCTACCGGAGGGTGCCTGGGGCGCGGGCAGCGCCCGGCGGTCGAGCTTGCCGTTGACGGTCACCGGTAGTGCACCGAGGGGAACGAAGGCGGCGGGCACCATGTGCTCCGGCAGCAGCGTGCGCAGGTGGGCGCGCAGCACGGCCGGCTCGCGGGCGGCGCCGTCCGCGACCACGTAGGCCACCAGGGCGGGGTCGCCGGGCCGCTCCTCGCGGACGAGGACGGCGGCGTGGGCAACGCCCGGGCAGCGGCTCAGAGCCGCCTCGATCTCACCGAGTTCGATCCGCTGGCCACGGAGCTTCACCTGGTCGTCGGTGCGGCCCAGGTACCGCAGGGAGCCGTCGGCGTTCCACTGGGCCAGATCGCCGGTGCGGTACATGCGTGCGCCCTCGGGGCCCGCCGGGTTCGCGACGAACCGGGTGGCGGTGAGCCCGCCCCGGCCGAGGTACCCGCGGGCCAGGGCGACCCCGGCGAGGTACAGCTCGCCGGGAACGCCGGGCGGCTGCGGGCGCAGCGCGGCGTCGAGCACGTAGGTGCCGACGTTGTGGATCGGCCGCCCGATCGGTACCTGACCCGCGTCGGCGTCGGCGTCGGCGGGGGTGCAGGTCCAGTGGGTGACGTCGACCGCGGCCTCGGTGGGGCCGTAGAGGTTGTACAGCGGTGTGTCCAGCAGTGTGAGGTACCGGTCGAGCAGGTCCGCGGGCAGCGCCTCCCCACTGCAGAACACGCGGCGCAGGCTGGTGCACGTCCCGGCCTCGCCGGAGTGCAGGAACTCCCGCAGCATCGACGGTACGAAGTGGACGGTGGTGATGCGCTCGGAGCGGATCAGCTCCGCCAGGTAGTGCGGGTCGCGATGACCGTCCGGACGGGCGAGAACCAGGGTCGCGCCGGTGGTCAGCGGCCAGAAGAACTCCCAGACCGAGACGTCGAACCCGGCCGGGGTCTTCTGCAGGATCCGGTCGCCCGCGTCCAGCGGGTACTCGTGCTGCATCCACATCAGCCGATTGACGATCGCCGTGTGGGTCACCACCACACCCTTCGGCTTACCGGTCGAGCCCGAGGTGTAGATCAGGTACGCCGGGCGGCCGGGCTCGCCCGCACCCGGGTCGGGGTCCACAGTGGACTGTGGGTGGGAGGGGCCGGGCCCTGCCGGTTCGGCCTCGTCCAGTACCAGCCGGGCGGTTCCGTCGTCCGGCAGGAGCGGGACGGTGTCGCTCGTGGTCAGCACGAGCGCGACGCCGGCGTCCTCGATCAGGTCGCGTATCCGCGCGGCGGGATACCCGGTGTCCACTGGCAGGTAGGCGGCTCCCGAGCGCAGGATCGCGTGCAGGGCGACGACGAGTTCGGTGCGCCGGGGGACGGCCACCGCGACGAATCGTTCCGGCCCGGCTCCACGTTCGCGCAGCAGCCGGGACAACCGCTCGACGCGGGCGTCCAGTTCGGCGTAGGTGAGCGAGCCGTCCTCGGAGACCAGGGCGGTGGCCTCCGGGGTACGCGCCGCCTGCCGCCGGAACAACTCGTCGAGCGTGCCGGACGCGTGCGGATGGCCGGTGCTGTTCCAGGAGGCGAGGCGCGCCCGTTCCGTCTCGTCGAGCAGGACCAGGTCGCCGATCGGCCGGTCGGGTTCGGCGACGGCGGCGGTGAGCAGCCGGACGAGCCGCGAAGCCAGCAGCCGCACCGTTTCCCGGTCGAAGAGGTCGGTGTCGAACTCGATCGATCCGGCGATCCCGTCCGGGTCCCCCTCGGCGGTGCGGGTCTCGGCGACGTCGAAGGTCAGGTCGAACTTCGCCGACCGGTTGCCGAGTGGCTGCACGGTGGAAGTGGTCCCGGCGAGTTCGACGGCGGGCCCGGCATCGCTCTGGAAGGTCAGCATCACCTGGAACAGGGGGTGCCGGGCCATCGAACGCGGCGGGTTGACCGCGTCGACGATCCGCTCGAACGGCACCTCGGCGTGTGCGTACGCGGCCAGATCCGCGGTGCGCACCCGGTCGAGCAGTTCGCCGAACCCCGGGTCGCCCGCGGTGTCGGTACGCAGCACGAGGGTGTTGACGAAGAACCCGACCAGATCGTCCAGTGCGTCCTCGTCCCGGCCGGCGACCGGCGTTCCGAGCGGGATGTCGGTGCCCGCCCCCATCCTGGTGAGCAACGCGGCGACCGCCGCCTGCAGCACCATGAACGTCGTCGCCCGGTGCCGTACCGCCAGTGCGGTGACGGCGCGGTGCAGGGGCGCGTCGAGCCGGAAGCCGGTGACGTCGCCGTGATGGCGCGCGGCCGACGGCCGGGGACGGGCACCGGGCAGCGCCAGTTCCTCCGGCAGCCCGGCCAGTGCGGCCGTCCAGTAGCCGAGCCGCCCGGTGGGTGCGTCCCGGGAGCCGCCGTCCAGCAGTTCCCGCTGCCAGACCGCGTAGTCGGCGTACTGCACCGGTAGTGCCGACCATCGCGGAGCCCGGCCGTCTGCCCGCGCCACGTAGGCGGTGGCCAGGTCCCGGCACAACGGGGTGATCGACCAGCCGTCCGCCGCGATGTGGTGCAGCACCAGCAGCAGAACACGTTCCTCCGGGCCGAGCCGGAACAGGTGGGCGCGGAAGGGGATCTCGGTGGCGAGGTCGAAGGGCCGTGCTCGGGCCGCCGCGAGCAGGTCGGGCAGGGTGGCCTCGGTGGCGTCGGCGGTACACGGACCCGGGTCCCCCGCGTCGAGCACGACCTGCCGGGGGATCCCACCGGACGCGGGAAACACCGTGCGCAGGCTCTCGTGCCGCTCGCACAGGTCGCCGAGCGCGGCACCCAGCGCGGCCTCGTCGAGCGCGCCGGTGAGCCGGGTGGCGAAGGTGACCGCATAGGGGGTGGCCGGGTCCGGTGAGCCCGGTGGCCGCCCCGCGGTGCCGGAGCGGTCCAGCGAATCGAGGAACCACAGTCGTTCCTGCGCGAAGGACAGTGGGATCGGGCCGGTCCGCTCTCTCGGCGCCAGTACCGGCCGGGCCGGATCCGCGGTCGTCAGCCTGCCGGCCAGTGCCGCGACCGTCGGATGCTCGAACAGCTCCCGGATCGGAAGCTGTAAGTCCATTGTGGACCGGACGCGCGCGGCGAGGCGGGCGGCGAGCAGGGAATGCCCGCCGAGGTCGAAGAACCCGTCGTCGACACCGGCCGTCGCGACCCCCAGCACCTCGGCGAAGAGCGCGCACAGGATCTGTTCCCTCGGCGTGCGCGGCGCCCGCCCGGTGGGCGATCGGCCGTCGGCCGGCGCGGGCAGCGCCCGCCGATCCAGTTTCCCGTTGCCGGTCAACGGAATCGCGTCCACGGTGAGCACAGCGGAGGGCACCAGGTACGCGGGCAGTTCCCGCCCCAGCCAGGCGAGCAGGCCGGTGCCGTCGCCGCCGGACGGGCCCGAGGGCACCACGTAGCCGACGAGCCGCTTCTCCCCTGGCACGTCCTCGCGGACCACGACCGCCGCGTGGGCCACCGCGGGGTGGCGTAGCAGGGTGGCCCTGATCTCACCCGGCTCGATGCGGAACCCGCGGATCTTCACCTGCTCGTCCGCGCGGCCCAGGAAATCCAGCGTGCCGCGCCGGTTCCACCGGACGGTGTCGCCGGTGCGGTACATCCGGGTCCCGGCGGGGCCGTGCGGATCGGGCACGAACCGCAGTGCGGTGGCCGCCGGTGCGCCCAGGTATCCCCGTGACAGACCGGTTCCCGCGACGTAGAGCTCGCCGGGCACCCCGGCGGGCACCGGCCGCAACGCCCGGTCGAGAACGGACACGCGGGTGCCGTCGAGTGGGCGGCCGATGGGCACCCCGCCGCCGGGTTCGGGCTCGGCCGCGCCCGCCGTGGCGAAGGTGGTGGTCTCGGTGGGCCCGTAGCCGTTCACGACCCGGACCCCGGGGCAGCTCGCCCGCACGGCGCGGACCGCGTCCGGCGGCACCACGTCACCCCCGGTCCAGACCTCCCGGACGCCGGTGAGGCAGCCCGGATCCTCCTCGGCGATCAGGGTGAACAGCCCGGCGGTGAGCCAGATCGCCGTCACGCCGAACCCGGTCACCAGCCGCCGCAGTTCGCGGGTGTCCACCTCGCCCTCGGGGGCGAGGACGATCTCGCCGCCGGAGAGCAGCGGCACCCACAGCTCGTAGGTCGAGGCGTCGAAGGCCTGTGCGGAGTGCAGCAGGACCCGGGTGTGGCCGCCGCCGGCGAACCGGTGGTCGGCGGCGAGCGCGGCCACGTTGGCGTGGGTGACACCGACCGCCTTCGGTACCCCGGTCGACCCCGAGGTGAACATGACGTAGGCGAGTTGGCCGGGGTCCTGCTCCGGGCCGGCGGGCCGGGCGGAGGTGGCCTCGGCGGGAGCGCTCCGGTCCAGTACCGCGCGTCCGGACGCGGACCAGGCGGCGGCGAACTCGTCGGTGCCGCCGGGGCCGGTGACCAGCAGTCGCACCCCGGCGTCCTCGGTGACCCGCCACAGCCGGGCGGCGGGCTGCCCGGGTGGCAGCGGCACGTAGGCGGCCCCGGCCTTCAGCACGGCCAGGATCGAGACCACCAGCTCGGCCGAACGGTGCTGAAGCAGGCCGACGGCGTCACCGGGGCCCGTGCCGGCGGCACGGACCGAGCGGGCGAGCCGGTTGGCCCGGGCGTCGAGTTCGGCGTAGCTGAGTGAGCCGCCGTCGAAGGTGAGCGCCGGAGCGTCCGGGGTTCGCGCGACCTGCGCCTCGAACAGGGTGGGTAGCGAACGGGGAGCGGGGGAGGGCCGGGCGGTGCCCCATTCGCCCAGTATCCGGGCGTGTTCGCCTGCGTCCACGATGTCCATAGTGGACAGTGGTTGACTGGGATCGTCGAGCAGGAAGCCGAGGAAGCGAACGAAGCGGGTGGCGAGTGCCTGGGCGGTGTCCCGGTCGAACATGTCGGCGCGGTGGTCCAGGACGCCGCGGATCCCGGCCGGGGAGCCCTCGGCGTAGCGTTCGGCGAGATCGAGCGCGAGGTCGAACTTCGCGGTGCCCCTTGCGATCGGCAGCGCCTCGGCCCGCGTTCCGGGCAGGAGCGGCATGTCCTGTACCGGTTCGCGTTCGTGCGTCAGCATCACCTGGAACAGCGGGTGGTGCGCACCGGACCTGGAGGGGTTGAGTTCCTCGACCAGCCGGTCGAACGGGACGTCCTGGTTGCCGAACGCGGCGAGGTCGGCCGCGCGCACCCGGGTGACCAGCTCGCTGAAGGAGGGATCGCCGGAGGTGTCGGTCCGGAGCACGAGTGTGTTGACGAAGAAGCCGATCAGGTCGTCCAGCGCGGTGTCCGGACGGCCCGCGACGACGGTGCCGAACGGGATGTCGGTGCCGCAACCCAGCCGGGTGAGCAGGGCGGCGAAAGCGGCCTGCAGCACCATGAACGGCGTCGCGCCGGTGTCGCGGGCGAGCGCGGTGAGCCGGGCGTGCGTGCCGCGGCCGATGTCGAACTCGACGCTGCCGCCCCGGTGGCCGGTGTCCGTACCCGGCCGATCGGCGGGCAGGGCGAGCCGCTCCGGCAGGCCGTCCAGTGCCGCGGTCCAGTAGGCGAGTTGCCTGCCCGCGGGACTGTCCGGGTCGCGGTCGTCGCCGAGCGTGTCCCGCTGCCACAAGGTGAAGTCGGCGTACTGCACCGGTAGCGGCACCCAGTCCGGGGCCCTGCCGGCGCGCCGCGCGGCGTAGGCGGCGGCGAGATCGCGTCCGAGTACCGCCGCCGACACCCCGTCGCCCGCGATGTGGTGCAGCACCACGGCGAGCGCGTGCCCGCCGTCGTCGAGCCGGTAGAGGTGGGCGCGCAGCGGGATGCCGCTCGCCAGGTCGAAGGGCATCGCCACATCGCGCTCGATCGCCGCCGCCAGGCCAGACTCGTCGAGCGTGGGACCGGTCGCCGTGTCCAGTACTGGCCCGGCCCGGTGCGCGGGCAGCACCTGCTGGACGGGCCCGTCCTCGTCCTCGGGGAACACCGTACGCAGGGTTTCGTGCCGCGCCAGCAGGTCGCCGAAAGCGGCGTCCAGTGCGGCGGTGTCCACCGGTCCGGAGAGCCGGACGGCGAACGAGATGTGGTAGGCGGAGCCCAGCTCGCCGAGCCGGTCCAGGAACCAGAGCCGCCGCTGTCCCGGCGAGAGCGGGACGTGGTCCGGCCGCGGTGTGGCGCGCAGGGCAGGGGCCGCCCCGTCCGCCTCGGCCAGCACCTCGGCCAACCGGGTGACGGTGGGCGCCTGGAACAGGTCGCCGACGGCCAGGTCCCGGCCGAACTCCGCGCGGACGCGGTTGATCAGCCGGATCGCCAGGATGCTGTTTCCGCCGAGTTCGAAGAAGTCCTCCTCGGCGCGGACGCCGGGCAGGTCCAGCACTTCGGCGAACAGGGCGGCCAGCTCGGACGGGTCGGCCTCCCCGCCGGGTTCGGCCGGAGCGGGTGCGGGCAGCGCGGTGGCGTCCACCGTGCCCGCGGCGGTACGCGCGATGGTGTCCACCGCGATGATCCGTTGCGGTACCAGGTGTCCCGGCACGATCGGCCGCAGGTGCTCTCGAAGGTCCACTTCGGACACTTCGGTGCCGGCGGTGACGTAGCCGGTGAGCCCGTGCCGTCCGCCACCGAGCGGGTGGACGAGTACGACCGCGTCCTCGACGGCGGGATGGGTGAGCAGGGCGGCGTCGATCCGGTCCAGGTCGATCCGCAGTCCCGCCGATTTCACCCGCCGGGAGAGCGGCCCGGCCACGGTGATCAGGCCGTCCGGACCGAGACGCGCCCGCAGGCCGCTGCGCCGGGCGGGCCCCTCGCCGGTGCACAGCTCCCCGGTGCCGCCCAGCAGGACCGGGCGCCCGGCCCGGTCCAGCACTCGGCGCGTACCACCGGTGACGGCGGCCCGGGCCCCGTCATCGAGGTCCACAGTGGACACCAGTGTGCCTGGTGTCGCGACCATCGTCCGCAGGGCGGTGCGGAACTGCGTCGCGAGTGTCTCGATCGTCGCGCGGTCGAACAGGTCCACGGCGAACTGGAACACCGCGCTCATGCCTGCCGTCCCGTCGGTCACGCCGACGATCAGGTCGGTGTCCAGGCGGGAGGACGCCGGTGCCACCGGCCGTGCCAGCGCCGTTCCCAGCCGCAGTTCCCGCATCGCCTCGGCGGCCGACCCGTCGAACTGGAACATCACCTGGAACAGCGGGCTCCGGCTCGGGTCGCGCACCGGGCCCAGGTCCTCGACGACCCGACCGAACGGCAGTTCCTGGTTGGCCAGCGCCTCCCGTACCACCTCGGCCACCCGGGAGGTCAGCTGGCCGAACGCGGGATCGTCACCCAGGTCCGTGCGCAGCACGACGGTGTTCAGGAACGGGCCGATCATCCGCTCTGTCTCCGGCCGGGTGCGCCCGGAGACCAGCGAGCCGACCGTGACCTCCCGGTCGCCGGTGCGGCGGTGCAGCACGGCGGTGAACGCGGCCAGTGTGGCCACGAACGGCGTGACCGACTCCCGGGCACAGTGTGCCCGCAGGTCCGCCGACAGGTCCGCGCCGAGTTCCACCGTCACCGCGTCACCGGCGAGACTCCGCACCCGTGGACGGGGACGGTCTGCGGGCAGCTCGTACTCGACCAGACCGGCCAGCCGCCTCCGCCAGTACGCCGCCTGCCGCTCCAGCGCGGGGCCGGCCAGCCGGTCACGTTCCCAGACCGCGAGGTCGCCGTACTGGGGCACGGCCGGAAGGTCCGCCGCGCCGCGCCCGGCGTTGCCCGCCACCCCGGCTGCGTAGAACCTGCCGAGTGCGTCCAGCAGTACCCGCTCGGACCAGGCGTCGAAGGCGATGTGGTGCAGGACCAGCACCAGCACGTGCCGCCGCGCCCCGGCGCGCAGGAGTGCCGCGCGCAACGGCGGCTCCTCGCGGAGATCGAACGGGCGCGTGCTCAGCGCGTGCACCTCCGCATCGATCCGCGCGGCCGGCGGCTCCAGCAGGAGCAGCGGCCCCGCCGGTGCCGGGCGCACGTGCTGGGTCAGCACGCCGTCCTCCTCGGCGAAGACGGTGCGCAGGATCTCGTGCCTTCGCACCACCTCGGCCACCGCGTCGCCGAGCGCGGCGACGTCCAGCGTCCCGGTCAGCTCGCACACCAGCGGGACGTTGTAGGCGTCGCCGCCGGGGTCGAGCTGCTGGGCGTACCAGAACCGTTGCTGCGCCGACGATGCCGGGAACACCGGCGTGCCGGTGTTCCGTGGCGCGGCCACCAGCGCCGGACCGGCGGCCCGCGCCGTCATCCGCCTGCCCAGCAGTTCCCGTTGCGCTGGCGTGAGCCCGGTCAGCCGGGCGAGCGGATCGTCCGCGGTGGCCCGGCCCCCGGCGGCACTGTCCACCGTCATCGCCCGACCTCCTCCGCCGGTTCGAGCAGCACCGCGGCGACCTCGTCGCCGTGCTGCTCGCGGACCACCGAGCCCAGCGCCGAGGAGAGTTCCGCGAGCGTTCGCGCGCCGAGGAACGGCTCGAACACGATGTCGAGGTTCAGCGCGGTGCACACGCGGAACGCGAGCTGGGTGGCGAGCAGCGAGTTCCCGCCGAGCGCGTAGAAGTTGTCGTCGACCCCGGCTCTCTCCACCCCCAGCAGCTCTTCCCAGGTCATCGCCAGCAGCTCCTCCAGCGGCACCCGTGGTGCCCGGAACCGGCGCGCCGCCTCCTCGCCGCGCATGCGCGGATCGGGCAGGGCCTTGCGGTCGACCTTGCCGTTCGGGTTGAGCGGGATCTCCTCGATCGCCACCAGCGCGGAGGGCACCAGGTAGCCGGGCAACCGCTCGGCCAGGTAGTCCATCAGTTCACCGGGATCGACCTCGGTCCTCGGCACGTAGTAGCCGACGAGGCGCCGGGTGGCCCGATCCCTGCCGACGACGGCCGCCACCGACCGGGCGACGGCGGGATGCGCGGCGAGCGCCATCTCCACCTCGCCCGGCTCGACCCGGTAGCCGTTGATCTTCACCTGGTCGTCGACCCGGCCGTGGAACTCCAGGTTGCCCTCCGGCAGCCAGCGGCCGAGGTCGCCGGTGCGGTACATGCGGGCCCCTGGCCCGTCGGCGAACGGATCCGGGACGAACCGGTCGGCGGTGAGCGCGGCTCGTCCGGCGTAGCCGCGGACGACGCAGGCGCCGCCGATGTACAGCTCGCCGGGAACACCGACCGGGGCCGGGTTCATCGCTGCGTCCAGCACGTACATCGTGGTGTTGGGGATCGCCCGGCCGATCGGCAGCAGATCGGAGTCCACCGGCCCGTCCGTGTGGTAGACGGTGTTGCCCACCGAGGCCTCGGTGGGGCCGTACTCGTTGAGCACCACGGTGTCCGGGTCGAGCGCGCGCCACGCGGCGAGGTTGCGGGCCGGGAACGCGTCGGCGCCGACCACCAGCGTCCCGGCGAGTTTCCTGGCCGACGCCCGGCCGAGAAGCTGCCCGAGCATGTCCAGGTGCCCGGGTGTCATCTTGATGAACGAGAAGGGCGCGAGTTCGGCCAGCCGCCTGCCCAGGCGCGCGGCGTCCAGCGACTCGGGCAGCACGCACACGCGCTGCCCGAGGATCAGCGGGGTGTACAGATTCGGCACGATCATGTCGAAGGCGAAGGAGGAGAACACCGGCGCGCCACCGTCGCCGCGGCTCGCGTACTCCTGCACGCACCAGCCGAGGTAGTTCACCACGCCGGAATGCGGCACCAGCACGCCCTTCGGCCTTCCGGTGGAACCGGAGGTGTAGATCACGTACGCCAGGTCCTCCGGCTCACTGGTCCGGCCGGGACTGGTCGACGGCCGCGGCTCAACCCCGGCCTCCGGGGCGTCCGCGGTGAGCACCGTCCACTCGCCACCGGGGACCCGGTCGGCCACCGCCGTGCGGGTCACCACCAGCGCGGCGCCCGCGTCCTCGAGCAGGAACCGCAAGCGCTCGTGCGGGTACTGCGGATCGAGCGGCAGGTACGCGGCACCGGACTTCAGCACACCGAGCAGCGTGACCACCATGTGCGCGTCCCGTTCCAGGCAGACGCCGACCACGGACTCCGGCCCGGCACCCAGCGCGCGCAGCCGGTGCGCGAGCCGATTGGCGCGGGCGTCGAGTTCGGCGTAGCTCAGCTCGATGTCCTCGTCCACCACGGCGATCGCGTCCGGTGTCCGCAACGCCTGGCGTTCGATCAGCTCGTGCACGCACAGGTCCACGGGATACTCGGCGGCGGGCATGTTCCAGTCGCGCAGGACCTTTCCCCGTTCCCCGGTGTCGAGCGGGGAGAAGGTGTCGTGGCGTTGTTCGGCCTCGGTCATCGCGGTGAGCACGGCGAGGTAGTACCCGCGGATCGCCTCGGCCTGCTCGTCGGTGAGCTTCGCGGTGTAGTAGTCCAGCCGCAGCAGGAGCTGCGAGGAGCGCGGATTGCGCAGGAAACCGGTGGACAGCGCGAAACTGGTCGGTTCGGCGCGGTACTCGGTGGTCGACTCGATCCGGTCGTCCAGGATCTCCACGCCGGAGCCGATCACGTCCTGCATGACGTGGAAATGGTTGTACAGGAACGTGTTGTCGAACAGTTCGACGCCGCCGAGATCCCACTGCATCCTGGCCAGCGGGTACCTCCGGTGCGGCAGCAGGTCCTCCTCCGCGTGGAAGACCCGGCGCACCAGGTCGAGCCACGTACCCCCGGCGATCTCCGCCCGGATCGGCGGCACGTTCAGGAACATGCCCCGCACGTCGGTGCTGTCCACGTCCTCCGGCCTGCCGTGCGCGGTCAGCCCGGTCACGACGTCGGTCTGGCCGGTCGACTGGCTCATCACCTTCATGTGCGCGGCCAGCAGCACGCTCTTGAACGGCACACCGGCCTTCGCGGCCAGCTCCAGCAGCGCGTCGCACACCTCCAGCGGGATCAGGGCCTCCAGCGAGCGGTGGCTGGCGGTGCGCGTCGAGGTGAAGCGCCACTGCCGCACCTCGCCCTCGGTCTCGCCGTGCACCGCCGAGTCGTAGTCGTCCGCACCGGCCGGTCCGGACGCCCGCGCCGGCCACAGGGGCAGCGGGACGGGCGCGTACCCGTCCAGGGTGTCCTGCCAGTACCGCTTCGACTCCGGCGAGGCGATGGCCGCGCGTTCGAGTTCGATGAAGTCGCGGAACTGGGAGGCCGGAGCCGGGGTGGGTGCGGTCGCGGGGTCGTCCAGCAGCGCCAGGTAGCGGCCCAGCACCTCCGCCTGGGTGGAGAACAGACTCCAGCCGTCGAAGATCGCGTGGTGCTCGGTGACCGTCCACTGGAAGGTGTGCTCGGTGCGCCGGTGCAGCAGGTAGCGCAGGAAGGGCGGCTCGGCCAGCTCGAACGGGCGGTGGCGCTCGGCGTGCAGCACGTCCAGCAGCTCCGCCTCCTGCTCTCGCTCGGAACGGCCGCGCAGGTCGTGCACCTCGATGGGCAGCGTGGCCGTCGGGTACACGAGCTGCATCGGCTCGCGATAGGTGCCCATGTCGAAGGCGGTGCGCAGAATGGGGTGCCGCTCCACCACGTCGGCCACGGCGCGGCCGAAGAGATCCGCGTCGAACCGCGCGCGCAGATGGAAGCTGTTCACGTTGTGGTACGGGAGGTTCTCGGCGTCGGCCACCATGTGGTAGACCATTCCCGCCTGCAGCACCGACATGGGGTAGGCGTCCACCAGCCCGGCCGGCAGCTTCTCCCGGTCGTCCTCCGCGATCAGCGCGAACGGTGTGCGCACCCGCTCGGTCCGCTCCACTTCCCGCACCGCGCCCGCCAGTTCCCGGATCGTCGGGGTGCGGAACAGGTCCTGCAGGGTGAACTCCAGCCCGCGCTCCTTCGCCAGCCCCAGCACCTGCAGGCTGCGGATGGAGTCGCCGCCGAGGTCGAAGAAGCTGTCGCACACGCCGACCCGGTCGACGTCGAGTACCTCCCCCCAGACCGCGGCCAGGCGCTCCTCCACCGATGTCGCCGGCGCCTGGTAGGCCTGCGCGAGTTCCGGCCGCACCGACTCGGGTTCGGGCAGCCTGCGCCGGTCGACCTTGCCGTTCACCGTCATCGGCAGTTCGTCGAGGAAGACGAAGACCGCGGGCACCATGTACTCCGGCAGCCTGCGCGCCAGGTACTCCCGCAGCACGCCGGTGGTGACCCCTGCTCCGGCGACGACGTACCCGGCCAGCCGCGCGGCGGAACCCGCGTTCGCCTGGGCGCGTACCGCCGCCGCGTGCACCTCGGGATGCCGCCCCAGCTCGGCCTCGACCTCGCCGAGCTCGATCCGGAATCCCCGGATCTTCACCTGTTCGTCGTTGCGCCCCAGATATTCGAGTTGCCCGTCGGCGCGGAAGCGGCCGAGGTCGCCGGTGCGGTAGAGCCGGGCGCCCGGCAGGCCGCCGAACGGGTCAGGGACGAACCGCTCCGCCGTCAGACCGGGCCTGCCTAGGTAACCCCGGGCCACTCCCGCGCCGCCGACGTGCAGTTCGCCCGGGATGCCCACCGGGACCGGGCTGCCCCAGCGGTCGATCACGTGCACGCGCAGATCCGGTATGGGCACGCCGATCGGGCTCGCCTCACCGTCCACATCGGACGCCGACAGCGGACGGTAGGTGACGTGCACGGTCGTCTCGGTGATCCCGTACATGTTGACCAGCCGGGGACCGGTCTCGCCGTGCCGGGCGAACCAGCGCCGCACGCTGCCCGCGTCCAGTGCCTCGCCGCCGAAGATCACCACCCGCAGGACGAGCCCTTCGCGCAGGTCCTCCCGCTCGGCGTCGGCCTCGACCAGGCCCCGGAACGCCGAGGGGGTCTGGTTCAGCACGGTGACCCCCTCGGCCGCGACCAGCTCGTGGAAGGCGTGCGGTGACCGGGCGACCGCCTGCGGAACCGTCACCAGCCGCCCGCCGTGACACAGTGCGCCCCACAGTTCCCACACCGAGAAGTCGAAGGCGTACGAATGGAACATCGTCCACACGTCCTGCTCACCGAAGGCGAACCAGTCCCGGGTGGCCGCGAGCAGCCGCACCACGTTGCGGTGCGGGATCGCGACCCCCTTGGGCAGGCCGCTGGAACCGGAGGTGTGGATGACGTAGGCGAGATCGTCCGGCGAACCGTGCCAGCGGGGGGCGGTGTCCGGCGCGGCGGTGAGATCGGCAGCGAGATCGTCCTGGCCGAGTACGGGCCAAGGGCCCTCCGGTAGCAGTCCCGCGGACGCCGGATCGGCGAGCACCATCGCCGCGCGTGCGTCCTCGAGCAGGAATCGCTTGCGTTCCAACGGATACTGCGGATCTATCGGCAGGTACGCGCCACCCGACTTCAGCACCGCAAGCAGCATCACCACGAGGCCGGCCGAGCGTTCCGCGCAGACCCCGACCACTGTTTCCGGGCCCGCACCGCGGGCCCGCAGGACGTGTGCGAGCCGGTTGGCCCGCCGGTCCAGTTCGGCGTAGGTGAGGGACTCGGCGCCGTCGGTGACGGCGACCGCGTGCGGGCTGGCGGCGGCGTGCCCGGCGACCAGTTCGTGCAGGCACTCCCGTACCGGATGATCGTCCCCGGCGGCGGGCAGCAGCCGCCGGTCCGCCTCGGTGAACAGGTCGACCTCGCCGACCCGCAGCGCCGGATCGGCCAGCACCTGGTCCAGGACCCGCAGATACCGCGCGATCAGCCGCTCCACGGTGTCCTCGTCGAAGAGGTCGGTGTTGTACTCGACCTCCACTCGCATGTCGCCTGCGTCGTCGAGGACGGACCAGGTGAGGTCGAACTTGGCCGTGCCGCGCTCCACCGGGATACCGGACAGGCCCGCCGCGCCGAGGCGGTGCTCTGCGGGCGCGTCCTGCATCCCGAACACGACCTGGGCGATCGGGCCGTGGTCGAGCACCCGGTCCAGGCCCAGCTCGGTGACCAGGCGCTCGAACGGGACCTCCGCGTTGCCCACCGCCTGCGCCACGATCTCGCGGACGCGGGCGAGGATCTCGGTGAAGGCGGGGTTGCCGGAGACGTCCGTGCGCAGGGCGACGGTGTTGACGAGCAGGCCGACCATGTTCTCCAGGTCCCGCCCGTCCCGGGTGGCCATCGGGGTGCCGACGACGACGTCCTCCTGCCCGCTGGTGCGGGCCAGCAGCACGGTGAACGCGGCCAGCATCGTGGCGAACGGTGTCGCCCCGGCCGCGGCGCTGTAGGCCCGCATCGTCACCGCGGTGGAGGCGGGGACGGCGAACGTGCGGGTACGGCCGGTGAAGGTCTGCATGGCGGGGCGGGGCCGGTCGGTGGGCAGGGCGAGCAGCGGGGGCGCCCCGGCGAGCTGGTTCCGCCAGTACCGCACCTGATCGTCGAGTTCGCCCGCTTCCCAGCGGCGGCGCTCCCGGGCGGCGAGGACGTGGTAACGGGGGGCCTGCCTGGCCGCGGCCGCACTGGGATCGGTGTAGGCGGTGGCGATCTCGGTGAGCAGCAGCTCCAGCGAGAGCCCGTCCACGGCGATGTGGTGCACGGTCAGGACGAGCAGGTGGCGCTCCGGCGCGACGGCGAGGAGCAGCGCGCGCAGCGGGAGTTCCGCGGACAGCGCGAACGGACGGCGCACCTCGCGCTCGGCCCGTTCGACGGCGGTGGTCGCCCGCGAGTCCGGGGCGACGCCGTCGAGCCCGTCCACCGTCAGCGCGCCGTCCGCGCCGTCCGGCCCGGACACGAGCACCTGTACGGGCGTGCCCTCGCGGACTTCGTAGTGGCTGTGCAGCACATCGTGCCGGGCGATCACGGCGGCCAGAGCCAGCCGCAGCTCATCGGTGTCCAGCGGGCCGTCCACCCAGTGCGCGGTGCCCACGTTGTAGGTGGGGGTGCCCGGTTGCCACTGCTCGAAGAACCACACCTGGCGCTGCGCGAAGGACAGCGGGACGACCTCGGGCACCGGCTCCGGCGCCACCTCCGTCGTGCCGCGAGCCGCGGAGGCGCCGTCCTCCTCGGCGAGTAGGAGCGCCAGGAGGTCGGCCTCGTCGGTGTCGGTGAACTGCTCGGTGTTGTCGCGCATGACCAACCGCGCCTTTCGCTGCTTGCCGCACGCGGGGCCCGCGTCGGGGGAGTGGGAAACGGAGTGAGGGGCGGGTGTCAGGAACCCGGATCCCGTTGGCGGTCGCGCAGGCGAACCAGCGCGAAATGTGCCGCGCCGACGGCGGCCCTGGCGGCCGCGAGGCCGGTCGAGATCAGCGGTTCGCCCGCGGGATCGGCGGACGGCCGCGCCGTGGCCGCCACCAGGTGGATGGCCGCGTCGAGCCCGGTGGACGCCGCCGCGGCCACCGGATCGGCCGTCGCCCCGGCGGCGCCCAGCGCCGCGCGGGCGCGCAGCAGCAGCCCGAGCGGGCATTCCGCGGCGCATCCCGGTGCGTCCTGGAGCCTGCGCAGGTCGAAGGTCGCCGCACAGCAGCCGGGATCGGCGGGGCCGTGCCGTGGCAGGGGATCGACCTCGATCCGTCCGGTCGTCGTCAACGCCGCCTCCTGGGTCCGCTCGCTCACGTGCTTGCTGACGGATCGGTCACCGTGCCGCCATGCGCTCGCGGACGCTGCGCGGGCGCAGGTCGGTCCACACCCGCTCGACGTGCTCGAGGCACTCCTCGCGGGTTCCGCTGACGCCCTCGTCGCGCCAGCCGAGCGGGTTGTCCCGGTCGGCAGGCCAGATCGAGTACTGCTCCTCGTCGTTGAGCACGACCTTGAACCGCGGCTGCGCTGTGGTCTCCGGCATCGCCGTCTCCTTCTCCTCGCCGGCGGCGCACGGGCCGTCCGGTGTGTGGTTGTGTCGTGATCGGTGGTGTGCCTCAGGCCTGGGCGGGCACCGCATCGGGCATCGGTGCCGCTTCGGCGTTCGCCCGGTGCCTGCGGGCCAATTCGGCGCGTTCGGCGGGGGACAACCGCCGCAGCCGTAGCGCGGCACGTGCCATCCGGGCGCTGATCCCCGGTTCCCGCTCGTGCGCGACGATCGCAAGCGCCAGCGCGGCGACGGTGGGTCCGTGGAACAGCGCGACGGTGGGCACCGCGGTGCGCAGCAGCTCCCTGGTCCGGGACATCAGCCGGACGGCGTCGAGGGAACGCCCGCCCAGGCCGAAGAAGTCCTCGCCGATGCCGATGGTCTCGGCGGGACGGGCGAGGACCTCACCCCACAGGTGCCGCAGGATCTCCTCGAGTTCGGACAGGGCCGTCTCCGCTGCCGCCCGTCGCGGAATCGGGTCGGGCAGCGCCGCGCGATCGACTTTTCCGTTGGCGTTCAACGGGATCGCGTCCACCCGGACGACGGCGTGCGGGACCAGGTGGCGGGGCAGCCGTTCGGCGACCACCGCCCGGACGGCATCGGCGTCGACCCCGGGGGCCGCCGCGATCCAGCCGAGCAGCCGGTTCGTGCCGGTGGCGTCGGCTCGCGGGACGACGACGGCGCGGTCCACCCCCGGACAGGACGCCAGCGCGGCCTCGATCTCGCCGGGTTCGATCCGATAGCCGTCGATCTTCACCTGGTCGTCGAGCCGGCCGAGAAACTCGAAGGCACCGTCCCCGCGCAGCCGTCCGCGGTCACCCGTGCGGTACATCCGCGCGCCCGCCGATCCGGCGAAGGGGTCCGGCAGGAACCGTTCCGCCGTCAGCGATGCCCGCCCGCTGTAGCCGCGGACCACACAGCCGCCGCCGATGAACAGCTCACCCGGCGTCCCGGCCGGGACCGGCCGCAGCCCGGCGTCGAGCACGTACATCGTGGTGTTGTCGATCGGCCGTCCGATGGGCAGCAGTTCGCCCTCGGGTGCCCGTTCGACGCGCAGCACGCTGTTGGCGACCGAGGCCTCCGTCGGGCCGTACTCGTTGAGCACGGGGGTGTGCGGGTCGAGTGCCCGCCAGGCGGCGAGAGTCCTGGCGGAGAAGGCGTCGGCGCCGACGACCAGGGTCGAGCACAGCGCGCCGGCCTCGGCCGCCCCGAGCTGCCCGGCGAGCAGGTCGAGATGTCCGGGCGTCAGCTTGATGAACGCGTACGGGGCGTGTGCGCCGAGGGCTTCGCCGAGTTCGGCGGGGGAGAGATCCGCGGGCAGCAGGTGCACCGCCTGCCCGCACAGCAGGGGTGCGAACAGGTTCGGCACCAGCATGTCGAAGGCGAACGAGGAGAACACCGGCGCGCCGCCGGTGGCCTCGCCGACGTAGGAGCGCACACACCATTCGACGAAGTTCACCAGCCCCCGGTGTTCCACCAGCACTCCCTTGGGGCGGCCGGTGGAGCCCGAGGTGTAGATGACGTAGGCGAGGTTTCCCGGGCCCGCCACCGGGGGCGGGCAGGTCGTGGCGTCCGGCGCGGTGTCCCGCGGATCGTCCAGCGGGAGGGTGACCCCCTCGTGCCAGCCCAGCGTGGCCCGGTGGCCCGCCACCAGCGCGAGGTCGGCGGCGAGCAGCCGTTTGCGCTCGTCCGGGTACCCGGGCTCGATCGGCACGTAGGCGGCGCCCGCCTTGAGGATGCCGAGCATCCCGACGAGCATCCCGGCCGAGCGCTCCAGGCACAGGCCCACCAGCGTCTCGGCACCGGCACCGAGCCCGCGCAGCCGCCACGCCAGCGCGTTGGACCGTTCGTCCAGTTCGCGGAAGGTCAGGGCGGAGCTGGAGTCCCGCACGGCTGTCGCGTCCGGCGTCCTGGCCACCTGTTCCTGGAACAGCTCGTGCAGGCACGCCGTGTCCGGATATGCGCGGGCGGTGCGGTTGACCTCGGCCTGCAGGGCACGATCCTTCTCGGTCCGTATGTCCACTTCGGACACTCGAAGGTCGGGGTCGGCGCACACCGTCTCGAGCACGAGCAGCAGGCTCCCGGCCATGCCCCGTACCGTGGCCCGGTCGAACAGATCGGTGCTGTAGGTGAACAGCCCGGTGAGCGAGTCGGCGGCGCCCGTCATCGTCAGGGTGAGGTCGAGTTTCGACGTGCCCGTCCCGACCGGCCGGCCGGTCCAGACCAGGCCTTCCGGCGCTCGGGCGCCGACCGGCTCCTCCAGTTCCAGCAGCACCTGGAACAACGGCGACCTGCTCGGGTCGCGGCGCGGGGCGAGCCGTTCGACGAGCAGCTCGAACGGCACCTCCTGCCGGGCGAACGCCCCCAGTGCCCGCTGCCGTGCCTGGTCCAGCAGATCGGTGAACCGGAGATCCCGGGCCAGGTCCGCGCGGACCGCGACCATGTTGAACATCGGGCCCGGCACGTCCTCCAGTACTCGCTGGTCGCGATTGGCGCAGGTGATGCCGACCAGGAAGTCGTCCTGACCGCTGAGCCGGTGCAGCAGGGTCTGGAACGCGGCGAGCAGCACCGAGAACAGGGTCGTCCCGTGTGCGCCCGCCAGCCTGCGCAGGTCGGCCGCGAGTTCGTCCGGCACCGCGAACGGCACCTGGCCGCCCGCGTAGGAGGGCACCGGCGGACGCGGGTGGTCGGCGGGCAGATCGAGGGCGGGGGGCGCGCCGCGCAGCGCCTCCTCGAAGTGGCCCACCGCCTCGTCGAGCGCGTCCCGGTAGGTGGCCGAACGCTGCCAGGCGGCCACGTCGGCGAACTGCAGCGCCGGTCGTGGTGCCGGGGCCGTGTCCCCGCGCTCGGCGGACTCGTACGCACGGGCCAGTTCACCGAGAACCAAGTCGAACGACCAGCCGTCGTTGACCAGGTGATGCAGGGTCAGCAGCAGGACGTGCTCCTCGGTGCCCAGACGCACCAGGTCCGCGCGCAGCAGCGGGCCGCTCGCCAGGTCGAAGGGCTCCCGGGCCAGGTCGGCGACCAGATCCGCGGCCGCTGCCCGCCGGTCGCCGGCCGCGGACACCTCGTGTCTGCCGAGCCGGACGCCACCAGTGGGCCCGCACACCGGGACGGGCAGGCCGTCGGTGACGGTGAAGGTGGTACGCAGGACGTCGTGCCGGGACAGCACCGTGCGCAGTGCGGTCTCCAGCGCGGCCGGGTCGAGCGCGCCCTCGATGTCGAGCGCGTAGGGCTGGTTGTAGGCCGCGGTTCCCGGGCTCCACTGCTCGAAGAACCAGATCCGTTCCTGACTGAACGACACCGGGGCCGCCGCCGGCGGAGTCCCCCTCGGCACCGGAGGCGGCAGCGCGACGCGCTTGTTCCCGGCACGGAGCCGGTCCACCGCCTCGGCGGCCGCGCGCACCGTCGGCGTGCCGAACAGCAGGTCGACCGGTAGCTCGACACCGAAGCGCTCGCGCAGCCTGCCGGAGACCGCGATGGCGGCCAGCGAATGCCCGCCCAGCGCGAAGAAGTTGTCTTCGCGGCCGATACCGGTCTCGCCGAGCACCTCGGTCCAGGTCTGCGCGACCAGCGTCTCCGAGCGTCCGCGCGGCGGTTCCACCGTGAGTGCGGCGGAGGGGACGTGGCGTGGCTCGGGTGCCGTCCTTGGTGCGATCGGCAACTCCGACAGCCGCGTCCCGGGTGCCGTGGCGAGGACGTACAGGACCCCGTCGATGTCCTCGGCCAGTGCGTGCACGGTCGCCGGCAGGTACTTCTCCGGGTCGTACCGGCAGTCCAGCGTCCAGGCCGTGCCCGTGGTATTCAGCACGAGGACGATGTCCAGTTCCACCAGCGCCTCCGCACGGGCGCGCATGCCATCGCGCGCCGCGGCCGGACCGGTGAACACCGCCACCCTCGCCGCCGCGGCGGAACCGGTCGCCGCCCGCGCCGCGCCCATGGCGAGGTCGCCGAGGCAGGCCGAATCGGGCAGGTCCAGCAGCAGCGCGGCCGGTTCCCCGGCGGCGTCGAGCCCGGCCAGCAGTGTGACGGCGGTGGTGCCGGTGTAGCGGGCGAGCACCGCGCCGACGGCGGCGACGGTTGTCGCCGCGGAGCACGGACCCGCGTCCGGCAGCACCGGATGGCTGAGCTCGTGAGTGTGCAGGTCGTGCACGAAGCCGGGTACCGGGGGCGGTGGCAGGTCCGCCGGAACGGTGACGCTCATCGCGGCACGCTCCCGCCCGCGGCGGGCTCGGGCACCCGCGCGTCCGCACCGACCTTGCTGACCAGGTTGTCGCCGAGGACCAGGTGGTCGAGCCGCGAGCCCGCGTAGGTGCGCATGGCCAGTTCGGGGTCGCAGATCACCGGCTGCCCACGCAGGTTGAACGAGGTGTTCAGCAGTACCGGCACGCCGGTGCGCTCGCCGAAGGCGCCGAGCAGCGTCCACAGGCGCGCGTTGTCCTCCCGCCGGACGACCTGCACCCGGGCGGTCCCGTCGACGTGCGTCACCGCGGGCAGGGTGTCGCGGTGCTCCGGTCGGGTACGGACCACGAACAGCATGTGCGCGTAACGTTCCTCGACCCCGGGCACGATCTCGAAGAACCGGTGCACGTCCTCGGCCCGCACCACCGGCGCGAACGGCCGGAAGTCCTCCCGCTGCTTGACGATCGCGTTGAGGTGGTCGCGCATCCCGGCCGAGCGCGGGTCGGCGAGGATGCTCCGGTTGCCCAGTGCGCGCGGGCCGAACTCCATCCGGTCCTGGAACCAGGCGACGACCGCACCGCCGGCGATCAGGCCGGAGACCTCCTTGGCGAGCGCGTCGAAGTCCGGGTAGGCGCGGGCCTGGCAGCCGGGGTCACCGGAGGCGGCGGCGGCCAGCCGCTCGCCGGAGTAGCCCGGCCCCCAGAACGGCATGGCCATGCGGCCGGCCGGGGCGATCCCGGACCGCTGGGTGTGCACCCGCAGCGCCGCGCCGAGCGCCGAACCGTCGTCGCCCGAGGCGGGCTGGACGAACAGCCCTTCGAACATCCGGCTGCGCGAGATGAGCCCGTTCGCCGTGCAGTTCAGTGCCACCCCGCCGGCCATGCACAGGTTGCGCTGGCCGGTGTCCTCCTTCGCCGCCCGCAGCACGTGCAGCAGCGTCGCCTGCAGCCCGGCCTGGACGCCGGCGGCGACGTCCATGTGCCGCTGCTCGATCGGCTCGCCGGGTGACCGCGGCGAGCCGAAGCGCTCGGTCAGGGTGCGGACGACACCGTCCAGCGTCTCGTGCTCGCGCCAGTCGCGGTTGGCCGCGGCGAGGGCGGGCACCAGGTACGAACCGTGCTCACCGAGCCGGATCATGCCCATCACGTCCGCGAAGAAGCGTTCGCGGTCGCCGTAGGGCGCGAGGCCCATCACCTTGTACTCGTCCATGCCGAACTCGAACCCGAGGTACAGGGTGACGGCGCCGTAGAGGGTGCCGAGCGAGTGCAGAGCGGGCACGGTCCGGACCACCTCGATGTCCCTGCCGCGCCCGACGGCGACCGTCATGCTCTCCGTCTCGCCCATGCCGTCGGCGACCAGGATCAGCGACTCGTCGAAGCCGCTGAGGTGGAAGGTGCTCGCCGCGTGTGCCAGGTGGTGCGGCACCGGGACGAAACGCCGCTCCCAGTCCAGTTCCGGCCAGTGCGCGGCCAGTGACTCGCGCTGCACCGTGGAGGCGTAGACCTCGTGGAAACGCGCGGCGGTGAAGTCGTTGAGCTCGTGCGCCGCGGAGGGACGGTAGTCGAAGCCGTGCGCCACGTGGTCCACATCGGACATCGTGATTCCGGCCTGCTCCAGGCAGAAGCGGATGGCGTTGACCGGGAAGCCGCCCGTGGTCTTCTCCCCGGTGAACCGTTCCTCGGCCGCCGCGGCCACCACGCCCTCGTCGGAGACGAGGGCGGCGGCGGCGTCCAGGCCCTGCACGATCCGGTAGTGCCGCGGATCGAGCCCGGGCAGTTCACGCTTCTTGAAGTCGATGCTGTTGTGCATACCGCTGATGCCGATGACGTACATGCGCGCTCTCACTCTCGGTCGACGGGTCCCGCGGCACGGCGGGCTCGGTGCTCGCTGGCGCCGGTGGCTCAGCCGGGGCCCGGGTCGAAACCCAGCACGGTCTGCAGCAGCACGTCGGCCCCCGCGACGAGGTGCCACGGCGCGGTGTCCTCGGCCGGAACGTGACTGAGGCCGCCGATACTCGGGACGAAGATCATCGCCGCGGGTGCCACCCTGCCGATCACCTGTGCGTCGTGCCCGGCGCCGCTGGGCAGGGCGAACCGGCGGAACCCGAGCCGGTCGGCGGCCTCGGCGATCAGGCCCTGCAGACGCGGATGGCAGGCGACCGGGTCGACGAGCTGGTCCGGCCGCACCTCGATCACCGTGCCGGTGCGGTCCCCGATCTCCGCGGCCGCCCGGCGCAGCCGGTCCAGTCCCGCCTCGATCGCCTCCACGGACACGTCGCGCAGGTCGACACGCATCCGTGCGGTGCCCGGCACGACGTTCCAGGCGTTCGGTTCGATGGCGATGCTGCCGACCGTGGCGACGCGGACCACGCCGTCGGCGCCTGCCAGCCGCTGTACCTCGACGATCAGGTGGGCCGCCCCGGCCAGGGCGTCCCGGCGCAGTTCCATCGGGGTGGTGCCCGCGTGGTTCGCCTCGCCGCGGACGATGACGTCGACGGTCAGCCTGCCGCTGATCGCCTCCACGATGCCGATCTCCGCGTCGAGGTGTTCCAGCACCGGCCCCTGCTCGATGTGCAACTCGATGAAGGCGGCGATGCGGTCGGGGTGCCAGGCCGCGTCGGCCACCCGGTCGAGGTCGCCGCCGATCCGGGCGGCCAGCTCCGCGATCGGGGTGCCGGCGCGGTCGCACATGGCCAGATCGCCGGGCTCCAGTGCGCCGGCGAAGGCGTGCGAGCCCCACATGCCGCGGGTGCCGCTGGCGCCCTCCTCGTTGGCGAACACCACCACCGCCGCCGGTCGTTCGAGCCGGACGCGGTGGTCGTGCAGGGTGTGCAGCACCTCGATGCCGGCGAGCACGCCGTACGCCCCGTCGAGGGCGCCGCCGTCGGGGACGGTGTCGGTGTGCGAGCCGATCAACAGGGTGGGCGCGGCGGGCGCCGAGTCGGCCGGACGGCTGCCGATGATGTTGCCGGCCTCGTCAGTGTGGACCTCCAGTCCGGCCTCCCGCATGAAGCCGCGGACCAGCTCCCGGCCGGCGACGTCCTCCTTGGTGAAGGCGAGCCGGTGCACGCCGCCGTCGGCGGTGCCGCCGACCTGCCGGAGCCGGTCGATCCGGCCGAGCAGCCGGTCGCCGTCGATCCGCAGCCCACGACGTTCGGCCACGGCCCCGGTCGCGGGCAGCCGCTGCTCGACGTCCGCCAGTTCGCTCATCACAACCCCATTCGGCTGGTCAGCCGCGCGAGGGCGCCGGTACGCGGGTCGTCCGGTCGGTCTCGTTCGCGCGCCTGCCCCGGACGACCGGCCGGACCACCCTTCGGGAATGTGTTCCGATTGCTGGGAACGGGCGGATAACGCCGTTTTCGCAGCGGTGGATCCGGTCGGCAGGATCTGCCGTCGGGGCGAGGAAATTGAAACCGCGAAGCCGTGCCGTGCGCCAGGTACTTTTACCGGCAGAACCGGCGGCACTGCCGATGGAACCGGTCGTCGGCAGAATCAGGAAAGTGGCGCCGAGTAACGTCCAACTGCGCCGGATGGCCCAATCCGGCATCGATACGGCTTCGTGACTTGTCGTACTCCCGATCGATTTCTCGCACAGCAAGCGTGCTGTCACAGTGCGGAAGGAAATTGCTCTGAAAGAGTGCATTGGTCGGAGGATGCTTGCCCGGGAGGATTTCGGCCGTTTGACTACGCTTGCGCCGACGGGCCGGACAATGCCGGTCGCGGTAATGACCGGCGACACATATTACCTTTTTTCGAGCGAGTTCATTCACAACAAGAAATTGTCATGAGCACGGAGGTTGGCGTTGTCTGTCGATTTCATGGATGCGGACAATGCCGAGTTCGCCGTCGCGGCGCCGGCTCTCACCGCGGAGCAGACCTTCGGCATGGTGTTGCGCACCCACCGGGTCGCGGCCGGGCTGACCCAGGAGGAACTGTCCGAGCTGTCCTGTCTCAGCGTGCGCGCCATCCGGAACATGGAGATCGGCCGTACCGGGCGTCCGCAGCGGCAGTCCGTTGTGCTGCTGGCCAATGCGCTCGGTCTGAGTGACTCGGTGCTCGACGAGCTGTTGCGTACCGGGCGCCGGGTCCGCCCCGAACGACCGGCCTGCCCGGGTGCCGAGGCGCGGCCGGAGGAGCGGGACACCCGTTGTGAACTGCCCGCCGACGCGCCCGAACTGTTCGGGCGGGCCGGGCTCGTCGAACGGATCGAGGAGCACCTGCTGGCGCCCTCCGGCCCGGCGGGACCGGCGATCCTGACCGGGCAGCCGGGAGCGGGCAAGACCGCCCTTGCGGTGCATGTCGCCCACCGCGTCCGCACCCGCTTCCCGGACGGCCAGATCTTCGTCGACGCCCAGGGACCGCGATGCGAGCCGATGTCCGCGGACGCGGTGCTCGGCCGGGTACTGCGATCGCTGGGCGTCACCGATCCGCCGCGGCGGGCGGAGGAGCGATCGGCGCTGCTGCGGGCGATGCTGAGCACGCGACGGGTGATCGTCGTGGTGGACAACGTCGGTGGCGAGGCACAGGTCCGGTCGCTCCTGCCCGCCGCCGCCCGCAGTGCCCTCATCCTGGTCGGCCGCTGCCCGCTCCCGGCACTGCCCCAGGGGCGTACCTGGCAGGTGGACGAACTCGGCACCGCCGACGGTCTCGCCCTGCTGGCCGGGGTGGCCGGCGCGAGACGGGTCGCCGACGAACCCGCCGAGGCGCGCGCCATCGTCGAGCAGTGCGGTGGCCTCCCGCTGGCGGTGCGGATCGCGGGCTGCTGGCTCGCCGCCCGCCCGCATCGCGGGCTGCACGCGCTGACGAACCTGCTGGCGGATGCCCCGGGCAGGCTGGAACGCCTGCAGGTGGGCGATCTGAGCGTCCGGTCGAGCATCGCCGCGCACCACCGCGACCTGGGTGCCCGCGACATGCCCACCGTGCGGCTGCTCGCCGCGCGGGAGCGGGAGGGCGGGTTCGACGCGGCCGATGTCGCCGCGCTGACCGGCGGCGACACCGCCCGCGGTCAGGAGATCATCGACAATCTGGTGCACCACCAGCTCGCGACGGTGACCGTCGGCGGTGGCCGCCTCCTCTGCCGGTTGTATCCGCTGCCCGCCCTCTACAGCACGTACTGCGCGCCCCGCGGGCAGGACGCCGGCGGCACCCCGACCAGGGCGATCCGCAGGGTCGCCTCCGGTGCCCCGCAGCATCTGCCCGCGTTCTCGGTCATCACCGGCCGGGTGCGCGCGTGAGCGCCCCCGGCCGCAGCGAGGACCGGCAGGCCGAGACGGCCGAACCCGCGCGGCGATCCCGGTTCCTGCCGCTGTGGCTGTCCACCGCGTGCTCCGGCCTGGCCGACGGGGTGTACCTGATGGTGCTGCCGCTGATCGCGCTCACGCTGACCACCTCGCCCGCGCTGATCGCGGGTGTCCGGGTGGCACAGACCGCGGCCGGGCTGATCTTCGGGCTGGCGGTCGGCGTCCTGGTCGACCGGTTCGACCGGCGGAAGCTGATCATCTACGCGGGTGCCATCAGGGGCGCGGCCATGGCCGGCCTCGCCGCCGCGATCGCGCTCGACGCACTCACCCTGCCGCTGGTCTTCGTCGCGGCCTTCGTCATCGGCACCGCCGAATGCGTCAGCGACACCGCGGGGCAGGCGATCGTGCCGATGGTGGTGGAGCGGGACGGACTGCGCCGGGCCAACGGCCGCATCTACGGCACGCAGACCGTCACCAACGACTTCGTCGGCGCGCCACTCGGGGCGGCGCTGCTGGGCCTGTCCACCGTCGTCGCGGTGCTCACGCCCGCCGGGCTGTACCTGATCGCCGCCGTCGCCCTGCTGCCGCTGGCCGGAAGGTTCACCGCCGTCGCCGAGAGCGGCACCCCCACGACGGTGATGCAGGAGATGTGGGCCGGGGTGAAGTCGTTGTGGGACAACGTGGTTCTCCGCCGGATCGCGATGTACGGGGCGATCTCCAATTTCACCAACTCCGCGTTCTTCGCGGTGTTCATCCTCTTCGCCGTGGGCGGCACTTCGGCGATGGGACTGTCGAGCTTCCAGTACGGCCTGCTGCTCACGGCGGCCGCGGCGGGAGCGGTGTCCGGGGCGTCGCTGGCCGATCGGGTATGCCGTTCGCTGTCGCCGCGGGTCGTGCTGACCGGAGTGGTGCTGGCGCTGGGGCTCTGCTTCGCGACGCCGGTACTGACGAGCTCGCCACCCCTGGTGGCGCTGGTGCTTGCCGCGTCCGGTTTCGTCACCGCCATCGGTGGGGTGATGACGGTGTCCCTGCGCCAGACGCTGGCGCCGGCGAACCTGATCGGCCGGGTCGCGGCGGGCAGCAGGCTGCTGTCGCTGGCGGCACGGCCACTCGGCGCCCTCGCCGGTGGCGCCGTGTCGCAGGTGTCCGGGCCGAGGGGCCTGTTCGTGGTGCTCGCAGTGGTCGTGCTGACCGCGCTTCCGCTGACCGTCCGCCTGCGTGCGGGGGAGCCCGGCTGACCGCGTGGAATCCGCCTGTGCCGACGCTTGACGATGGCCGCGCGCACCGTGTTAATCTTCGAACCGAGCCCCGTATGGGCCTACGCACGGAGGTAGCGGCTACTCAGCCACCACTCGGAGAACGGCACATTCCCGTTTCTTTCCGCATCTGCCTTCCGCATCCGACGTTCCGGTTTTCCCGGCACAGTGCGGTTTCCTGCGCGTAGCGGCCTACGGGGCTTCGTCGTGCCCGCTCCTGCCGGTGATGGCTGCCTCCGGTCGGATCGATCTCGACGAAAGGACCACATGAGCGAACACCACACGGTTGCGAACCGGGCCACCGATGACCGGGCGACCCCGGACCGGGCGTCCGACAACCCCGAGCCATTCGACATCGCCGGGTTCCAGCGCGGCGTGATCGCGGAGTTCCGGGAGAACCGGGGACTCGTCGGCGGCATGTTCGCCGGATCGGCGCTCGTCCTGCTGACCACCGTCGGCGCGCGCACCGGTCTGCGCCGCACGGTTCCGCTGGCATACCTGGAGATCGGCGGGCAGCCGCTCGTCGTCGCCTCGGCGATGGGCGGCCCCGCCCATCCCGCGTGGTACCACAACATCCGCCGGGACCCGGTGGTCACCGTCGAGACCGGAACCGAGACCTACCAGGCGATCGCCGCGATTCCCGCCGGACGGGAACGCGATGAGCTGTTCGCCGGGGTGGTCGAGGCGGAGCCGGGATTCGCCGACTACCAGGCGAGAACGACCCGGGCCATCCCCGTGGTCACCCTGCACCGGGACGACCCGCGACCGGGCGCGGAGCGGCTGCGCGGGCTGGGTGACTTCCTGGTGGAGGGGCACGACTGGCTCCGGCGTGAACTGGCGGAACTCCGCGGTCAGGTGGGCCGGATCGCCGACGGGCACGCTGCCCCCGGTGCGCTGGAACGGATTCCGCCCGGTGCCGCGCACCGTCTGCGTACGCACTGCCTCGAGTTCTGCTCGGCGCTCGAACAGCACCACATCGGGGAGGACATGGGAGCGTTTCCCATGCTGGCGCAACGCTTTCCGGCGCTCGCCCCGGACCTGCGCAGGCTCGGTGCGGAACACGCGGTGGTGGCGGACCTGCGGGAGCGGATCGGTGTGCTGGTCGAGTCCTACGTTCCCGGCGAGAGCGATCCAGTGGTGCTGCGCGGCGAACTGGAACGGCTGGCGGACCGGCTGGAAGCGCATTTCGACTACGAGGAACGGACCGTGGTGACCGCGTTGAACGCCGTCGGCCCCGCTCCGGACATCGGCTGACCGACCGCGCCGGGAACGGGCCGCCGTTCCCGGCGTGGCCTCCGGCGAAGCGATAGGTGACTGTCACTTCGGTGGTACGTTCGGTGAGGACCCCACCACGGCCGGAGAGGATTCAGACGATGACGGAAGCTCCCGAGCTGCCCCTGCAGATGCGGCGCGCCCGGTTCGATCCGACCGACGAACTGTCCAGGGCCCGCGACAGCGAGGGCGTGACCCGGGTGATGACGCCCTTCGGCATTCCCGCCTACCTGGTGAGCCGCTACGAGGACGTGCGCGAGGTGTTCTCGGACGCGGGCCGGTTCAGCAACGCCCGCAGGCCGTCCACCCTGCCCGACGTACCGCGGTTCACCGAGGAGGAACAGGCCGAGCTGCGAGCGGGGCAGATGCTCGCGTACGACCCGCCCGACCACACGCGCCTGCGCCGCATGCTCACCCCCGAGTTCACCGTGCGCAGGATGCGCAGGCTGGAACCACGGATCGTGGAGATCGTGGACGACGCGCTCGACGAGCTCGCCCGGACCGGCGCTCCCGCGGACCTGGTGGCGGACTTCGCCCTGCCGGTGCCCTCGCTGGTGATCTGCGAGCTGCTCGGTGTGCCCTACGCCGACCGCACGGAGTTCCAGCACCGGACCAGCCGCCTGCTCGACGTCTCGCTGCCGATCGAGGAGCGGATGGCGTTGCAGCGGGAGAGCCGCGAGTACATGGCCGGGCTGGTCGCGCGGGCGCGGGCCACCCCCGGCGAGGACATGCTCGGCATGCTGGTGCGCGAACACGGCGACGACCTGACCTCCTCCGAACTCGCGGGCATCGCCTCGCTGCTGCTGCTCGCCGGGCACGAGACCACCTCGAACATGCTCGGTCTCGGCACTCTGGCGCTGTTGCGCCACCCGGACCAGCTCGCCATGGTGCGCGACGATCCCGACCGGGTAGAGCCGGCGGTGGAGGAACTGCTGCGCTGGCTGTCGATCGTGCACTCGGGCATGCCGCGAACGACGACCACCGAGGTGGAGATCGCGGGGCACACGATCCCCGAAGGCGAACAGGTGATTCTGGCCCTCCCGGCCGCCAACCGGGACCCCGCGCTCGTCGAACGGCCGGAGGAACTCGACATCACCCGTGGCGCGCCGCGCCACGTCGCGTTCGGGCACGGCGTGCACCACTGCCTCGGCGCGCCGCTTGCCCGGATGGAGATGCGGATCGCGTTTCCCGCGCTACTACGGCGTTTCCCCGACCTGGCGCTCGCCGTTCCCTACGAGGACGTGGGATTCCGCGCCTATCACGTGGTCTACGGACTGCACACGCTTCCCGTCACCTGGTGAGTCAGGAGAGTGGACACGATGAGGATCGAAACGGATCGTGACACCTGCATCGGTGCCGGAATGTGTGTGCTGACCGCGCCCGCGGTCTTCGATCAGGACGACGACGGCATCGTGCTGGCACTCGCCGAGGACGTCGCGGGCGGTGACGCCGAAGCCGCCGCGGAGGCCGTGTCACTGTGCCCCTCGGGCGCGCTGCGCGCCCGGTCCGGGTGAGCGCCGAGGCGCCGGGGCGGAACCTGCGCGCCGACGCGGCACGCAACTACGAGCGGATCGTGGTGGCAGCCGGACGTGCCTTCGAGGAGATCGGGCCCACCGCGACACTGGACGAGGTCGCCCGCCGCGCGGGGGTCGGGGTGGCGACGGTGTACCGCCGTTTCCGCAATCGCGAGCAGGTCGTGCGCGCCGTGTTCGACCACCTGATGACGGTCGAGATCCAGCCGGCCATCGCCACCGGAACCGGAGACCCGCTACGGGATCTCGTCGCCTCGCTCGAGGCCACCGTCGACGTGCTCGCCGGGCGGCGGGTGATCCTGGCTCTCGCCCGCGAGACGGACGCTGTCGACGTCGGCAGCCTGCACCGCTATCTCCGCTCGATGGACCGGCTGCTCGGCCGCGCGGTCGAGGCCGGCCACGTGCGGCCGGAGGCCGAGGTGCGCGATCTGGCCGCGATCGTCGTCATGACCCTGGCGACGGTCCACGCCTGCGATCCCGGCGGGGCGGACCGCAGGCGTTACCTGGCGCTGCTGGTGGCCGGGCTGCGTCCCGCGCCGGAGCCGCTCCCGGCGCCGTCCGTGCACGGCCTGCGTGGTGCCTGAGCCGGTGCCATCACCTCAGGCTGCGTCTGCCTCCACGGTGGTCCACCGCATCCGCAGGGTGGTGCCGAACCGGTCGCTGATCAACCCGGAGTGCTCGCACAGCGCGTCGATCAGCATCAGGCCCCGGCCCCGGCGCTGCTGTTCGGGAGCGTCCACGGCCGGACGGGCCGGTTCGGCCGGGTTCCAGCGCCCCAGGTCGGACACGGTGACCATCACCGTCGCGGCGTCCACGGTGCCGAACACCGCCATCGATCCGTCGTGACCGGCCGGGTAGGCGTGATCGACGACGTTGGCCATCGCCTCCTGCGCGGCCAGCGCGATGGAGGTGACGGTGTCGCCGGTGCAGCCGTTGGCGGAGGCCCACTGTTCGAGGGCGTGGCGCACCGCGCTGACCTCGGCCGCGGTGGCCGGGACGTGCCGGTGGAAGATGTCGATGCGGGGGCACGGTACGCGCGGGGACGTCCGTTTCACGGCCTGCCTGCCTTCCCGCCGGGTGCCTGCCACCGACGTGCTGTCGCGGGTCTCCCCGCGCCGCCGGGGAGACCCTGCGAGCGCGTGGGTCACACGTGATCGGTCGCGGTGCCCCCCGGTGTCGCGACGCCCGGTCACCGGGCCCGTGTGCTTGTCCATGGTCGCACCCCACCCGGTGCGGTGCACCGGGGCGTCCGGGTTCGCGGGCGGCCGCCCGGCCCGTGCGACCATCGGCGCCACAGGGGTGCCTCGGTGGTCCCGCTCGGCCCGGACGGACGGTGCGGTCGACTCCGGGACGACGGGAACTCCGGGACGAGAAGGGGAGAAGCATGTCCGTCATCGACAAGGTCGCCCTGATCCGGTGGGACGGCGACGCGATTCTCGCCGCACGGACCCGTGGCCGCGAGGCCTACTACCTCCCGGGCGGCAAACCCGAACCGGGCGAGTCCCGGCTGGACGCCCTGGTCCGGGAGGCGGCGGAGGAACTGGCCGTCGCGGTGGATCCGGCGACCGCCGTCCGGGTCGGCACCGTCGACGCCCCGGCGCACGGCCGTGCCGGCGCGATCGTGCGGATGCACTGTTACACCGCGGAAAGTTCCGGCACGCCCCGGCCAGCGGGCGAGATCGCGGACGTCCGGTGGATCGGCCCGGCCGATCGGCATCTGCTCTCACCCGCCGCGCTCGCCGCCGTCGAGGTCCTGCGGGGACCCTCGACGCCCGGGTGAGCCCGCCGGTGCGCCTCGTGTCGCGCGGATGACGGTGGTGAGCGCGGCGTGCAGGTCCTCCAGTTCGCCCAGTCCCATGCCGAGTTCCTCGACCACCCGGTACGGGATCTTCTCCGCCTCGGCACGTAGATCCCGGCCCGCGCCGGTGAGGTCGACAGCGAGCTGCCGTTCGTCCTCGGCGCTGCGTCCACGGGAGATGTAACCGGTCGTCTCGAGTCGTTTGAGCAGTGGCGACAGCGTGGCCGGTTCCGCGCGCAGCACCCGGCTCAGCTCGGTGACCGATCGGGGGGCGCTGTCCCACAGCGCGAGCAGCACCAGGTACTGGGGATGAGTGAGACCGTGCGGCTCGAGCAGTGGCCGGTAGATGGCGATGACCGAGCGCGATGCGATCGACAGCGCGAAGCACACCTGCCGCTCCAGCGCGAGCGGGTTGGGTCCGAGGTCGATCGCCATCTGCTACGTCCCTCCGGCACCGGAGGACCTCCGGTGCGTATTGCTTAGCGCGTTAATGATTAGGGTACTATCTTAGGGGTACCGGGCGTGCGTGCCGGCATCGGCGCGACGAGAGCGCGGCGAGAACGCCGGGCAGGAGAACACGGTGCTACGAGGAGGAATGGTGGCGACAGCGGAGCGAGTCCGCCCCGGTCCGTTCGCGTGGCTCTGGTACGCGGTCGGCGGGCGCCTGCCCGCCGTGCACCGGGAATGGGTCCTGCGCGACGTCACCGCGAGCACCTGGCTGCTCCGCCACGCGGCGCGCAGCACCGTGCTGATCTCTCCGCTCGTGCTGGTCTGGTTGCTGCTGCCGGCCCCCATCGGACTGCGGCTGGCGCTGATGCTGATGGCGGCGCTCGTCGGCTACTTCTACTCGTTCGCCTACGCCGAGGAGAGCTGCGAGCACAGGTTGCACAAGAACGGCATCCCGCGGGGGACGGGCAAGCGAATCCGCGCGGAGGCCAGAGAGGTGGCCGGGCACGACGCCACCGTGCGGTACCTCGCGCGATACCGCGGCGAGTAGCGCCCCTACACCGTGCGGAGCGCGGCCGACGGGGATTCCACGATCCGGTCCCGGTTGCGCATGTGTGCATGGGCGACTCGACTGAGACGGCCTGATTCCGAACTTCCGAGGGAGCGATCACCGTGTCGGTCACCGATGAACTGCTACGCAACAACGCGCGTTACGCGGAAGGATTCTCCGGGCCGCTGCCCTTGCCGCCCTCGCGTCACGTCGCGGTCGTGGCGTGCATGGACGCGCGGCTCAACGTCTACGGGGCCCTGGGGCTCAACGAGGGCGAGGCGCACGTGATCCGCAACGCGGGCGGGGTGATCACCGAGGACGAGATCCGCTCGCTGGCGATCAGCCAGCGTCTGCTCGGCACCGAGGAGATCGTGCTGATCCACCACACCGACTGCGGGATGCTGACCTTCACCGACGACGAGTTCAAGGCGTCGATCCAGGAGGAGACCGGCCTGAAGCCGCCGTGGGCCGCCGAGGCGTTCAGTGACCTCGACGCGGACGTGCGCCAGTCGATCTCCCGCATCCGGAACAGCCCGTACATCCCGAAGAAGGACTCGGTGCGCGGCTTCGTCTTCGACGTCGCGACCGGAAAGCTGAACGAGGTCGGCTGACCGGCGCAGGTTCGAGGTCCGCTGCCGGGCCGGCGTAGGGCCGGGTGGCGGGTTCGGGGCACCAGGTCTCGCGGGCGGCGCGGTCCGGCGGGATTCCGGGTGTCATCGGGTCGCCTGCCAGGCAGGGTCGCCGCACGACGAACCCGACCCGAGGTGCCCGCGAGCTGGACCCGGCGGTCCTGCCGACGTGGCTGTACGAGGATTTCGGTGTCGAGGCCGCACCGGCGTCCGCGACCGAGCGGGCGTGGTTTGTCGAGGGATACGGGCCGGTCACCGTGACCCCGTGCCGCTCGCCCGTTACCGGTGCCTGCGCGCGCTCGACGACCTCCTGGTACCGGTGTGGCAGGTCCTCGACGTGAACGGGTCGTCCGCTGCCGGAGCGGGTCCCGGCGCTGGAACCCTTGCCCGCCAATGATTCGGTACGCCACCCAGAGCGTCCATAATGGACAATGATTCGACACTGGTAGTACGGTCAGGTGCGGGACCGTCCACTATGGACGGAATTGTCAGGCGGGCGGCCCGGTGTAGCGCAGGGCAAGCAGGAGCGTGTCGTCCTGGTGCAGTACCTCGGTGTGCATCTCCTCGACGATGGATGCGGGCAGGCGGGCGGTGTCCATCGCGGCGTGCCGCCGGGTGGCCGCGAGCAGCCGCCGTTCTCCCTCGTCGAGATCCTTCCGGCTTTCGGTGAGCCCGTCGGTGTACAGCAGCGCGAGGTCGCCCGGCCGGAGCGTGCGGGACTCGACCTCGGCACTGCCGGGGCTGGGGAAGCCGATGCCGCGGCCGCGGATGCGGGCGAAGTCGCCGATCCCGGCGGCATCGGTGATCAGCGCGGGAGGGTGGCTGCCGTTGGCGAGCTGGAGCAGTCCGGTACGCGGGCAGAAGCGGGCCAGCAGGACGGTCGCCATGTGCGCGGGGGTGATCCGCGCGAGCGTACGGGCGGCGTGGCCGACCAGCTCCGGCAGCGGATGGCCCTCCAGCGCCAAAGTTCGCACGGTGTGCGCCACCGCGAGTGCCGTGCGGGTGGAGGTGACACCGTGCCCGACGGCGTCGACGATCGTGATGTGCACCGTGCCGTCGGGCAGGACGAGCCAGTCGTACAGGTCGCCGCCGACCGGCGTGTCGACGCCCGCCGGGGCGTAGTGCACCGCCAGCTCGACCCCGTCCACCGAGGGCGGGGGTGGGCGCAGGGCGTCCTCCAGCTCCCGGAAGATGACCGCGTGCGCACGCCGGAGCTGCTCGTCGCGTTCCTCGAGCTGCACGTACATCGCGAGTACTCCGCGGTTGGTCTCCGCCAGCTCGTGCTTGAGCGCGCGCTGGTCGCGGTCGAGCACGTCGGAACGGGCGAGCACGGCGCGCAGCTCCGCCTCCTCGGGACCGCCGCGGTCGTCCGGCCCGGTGCCGTCCCGTGCGGGCGGTCCGGGTAGCGGAAGGCGCCACACCAGGTCCCCGTCCTCCCCGGTGACCGCGGGCAGGGGCAGTTCGGTGTCCGCCGGCACCGGCATGTCGGTGCACGGGCGCAACCCCACGACCAGGAGTGGTCGCGGCTCGGCAGGATCCCCGTCCGGATCCGCCGCGGGTTCCGCGATGGCGTCCCGGACGGGATCGGCGACGGCCCCGGCCGGCATGACCACCGAGGCGGTGAGTGTCGCCGTCCCACCATCGTCGAGGCACGGACGTGCCACCGTCAGCACCGACAGGACGAGCCGCGCCCGGCTTTCCACCGGGACGCCGTGCCGGTCGCAGAGCGAGCGCAACAATGTGCGCAGCGCGTCCGTCGACGCGGCGGTGTGCCGCCCCGTGGCGTGCTCAGGCGGCACCGGCGCCTCCGTCGACCCGGAGGGCGAGCACGGTGGCGTCGTCCCGGCTTCGGCGGTGCCGGTGCATCAGCCGCGCCGCGAGCAGCGCGGGAGCGAGCGCGGGTCCCGGCCCGGCGCCCAGCGACCAGCGGGCGTCGACGCCGTCCGTGTGCAGGACGGCGATCGCGTCCGGTTCGAGGTCGAGCGGCCGCACGAGCGGCTTCACCGCTCCCCGGCCGACGATCCCCGGCTGACTGAGCAGGTGCCGGGTCCGGCCGCCGGTGATCAGCACCGCGTTCACGTTGCCGACCCCGCAGAACGAGGCGAGCCCCGGACGGACGCGCAGCACCGCCGCCGCGGCGCCGCGGGTGTGCCGGATACCGGCGTTCACCGCGCTCAGCAGTGCGGGCAGCGGCCGGTGCGGGTCGCCGGCGAACACCGCCGCGGCCGCCCGCGCGGCCTCGGCGGCGTCGGGTCCGTGACCGAGCCCGTCCACCATCAGCAGGGTGTGCTCCTCGCCGTCCGCCGCGAGGGCGAGGGTGTCGCCGCTGACCTCCTCGCCCGGGGCGGCGAGCCGCAGATACCCGAGCCGCCCGTTGCCGTACGGCGGTTCGTTCCGGCCACGCGGTACCAGCACCCGGGCGACGGCCAGCGTGCCCTCGCCGGGGACGGTGTGCACGTCGAAGTCGGTGGCCATGCGCAGGACCGCGCCCAGTCCGGCACCGAGCGTGCCGGTGGTGGTGTGCCCGTCGGCCAGGCAGCGTGCCAGGTCGTCCATGCCCGGACCCGCGTCCGCGGCGAGGATCTCGACGCCGTGAGCGCCGAGCGCGGGCTGCACGTACACCTCGCCTCCGCCCGCGTGTTTCTCCAGGTTGCTGGCCAGTTCCGAGGCGATCACCGCGGCCTGGTCGGGCAGCGCGGACGGCAGGCCCAGTTCGAAGGCCACGGAGCGGGCGGTCTGTGCCGCCCGGTGCACGGCGCTGACATGGGTGATCGGGATGTGCCGGGACAGCGGTGCCTGCTGGTCCGGGATCATGTGGTCCACCGGGTGACGACGACCGTGGTGCCGCGCTCGGTGGAGTCGATGTCGAACTCGTCCACCAGCCTGCGGGTGCCGCCGAGGCCGTGCCCGAGTCCGGTGCCGGTGGTGAAGCCGTCCGCGAGCGCCGCGTCGAGGTCCGGGATGCCGGGGCCGTCGTCCCGGACGATCAGCCGCAGGCCGCGCCTGCCGCCGGGCCCGGTCAGCGGGAGAATCGTCAGGCCGCCCCCGTTGCCGTGGATGTAGGCGTTGCGGACCAGTTCGCTGGCGGCCGTGACCAGCTTCGTCTGCCCGATCAGGTCGAAGCCCTCGGCCACCGCCGCGGTCCGCACGGCGTGCCGTGCGGAGAGCAGGTCGCGGTCGGTGTGGATCGGCAGTTCGCCGGCCTCCTCGGCCTGCCGGGAGGTGGCGAGTTCCTCAGACCGCATCGGGGCGGACCTCGGATGAGTGCACGGCCGCGGTCTCCTCGGTGAACTGCCGCCAGCCCAGACGCCCCATCGCCTGTTCGGCGTTCAGCGCGGTCTGCACACCCGTCAGGTGCAGGCCCAGTTCGGACAGCGTGATCGCGACCGCGGGCCGCATCCCGGCCACGATCATCTCGGTGCCCAGTAGCTGCCCGGTGCCCGCGAGGTCCATCAGTACGCGGGCGACGAAGGAGTCGACGATCTCCAGCCGCGAGATGTCGATGATGACGCCGCCGACACCGCCCTCGGCGATGCGCCCGGTCAGTTCCTCGGTGAACATCAACGCGGTCTTGTCGTCCAGGTCGTTGAGCAGGCCGGTGAGCAGGACGTCACCGAGCTTCAGGATCGGCACGCCCGCCGGGCCGGGGGTGCTCAACTCGCTGCTCCCCGGCCGGACGCCGTGTCCTCCGCGTCGAGCCTGCGCAGCGATTCCGCCAGCGCGTCGGCCAGGGTGCTGCGGGTGGTGATGGCCGAGAGGTCGATGCCGAGCTGGGTGATCGTCTGTGCGATCGCCGGGCGGATCCCGCTGATCAGGCAGTCGGCGCCCATCAGCCGGACGGCACTGGCCGTCTGCAGCAGATGCTGGGCGACCACGGTGTCCACGGTGGGTACCCCGGTGATGTCGATGATCGCGACCCTGGCCTCGTTGGCCTGGATTGCCTCCAGCAGCCCGTTCATCACCACCTGGCTGCGGGCACTGTCGAGCGTGCCGATCAGCGGGACCGCCAGCACCCGCTGCCACAGCCGGATCACCGGCGTCGACAGTTCCAGCATCTGCTGGTGCTGCTGGCGGATGATCTCCTCACGGCCCTCCACATAGGAGTGGAAGGTGAGGGTTCCCGCGGCGTCGAGCAGCCGGTTGACCGTCATCGAGGTGGCGAACAGGGTCGGGGGATCGGTGGTCTCCCGCTGCACGGCCTCCAGGATCACTTCCTTCAGCGCCAGCGTCGCCAGCGCCGTGGTGGTCGGCGCCGCGCCGGTGCGGGCCCGGCGGACCGAGAGTTCGGTGATCGTGTCGCGCAGCGGGCCGTGCCGGTGCACCACCTCTTCGGCGGGCAGGCCGGTGTGCAGGCCCTCGGCCAGTGCCCTGAGCACGTCGTCGGCCTCGGCCCGCAGTTCCCGCTCCGCGTGGGCGCCGCTGTGCGCGTCCCGGTCGAACTGCAGATCCACCCAGTGCTGGGCGAGCTCGGCCCGCCTGTCGGTCAGCACCCGGACCAGGAGGTCACGCACCGCCGTGTCGTCGGTCGTCACCGGCGTCCTTCCTCGGATGGCCCGTCCGGCATCGGGCCACCGCTCTCGCATCTCGTTCGTGCTGCGCCACCGGCCGGTGCGGCAGGCGCCACGGTGGGGACACGATATCGAACGGCCGGGGCCGGATCGGTCACGAGGCGGCCGGTGGCGCGCCGGGTGGGCCGCCCATGGGCGGGGTGGCCCACGGGCGGGTGGGCACGGCGACGCCGCGGCCGTCCCGGGCGGGCGAGCCGCTGCGCCGGGTCCGGCCGGTCCGCACGCGGTGCGGGCGAACCGGCCGCCGTCGATCCACAGTGGACACGAAGCGTCGAGAGCGTGTTCTCGACGCCGTCCGTGACGGCGGACGGCGGTACCGGGTCAGTCGCCGAGGGTGCGCAGGTACTCGCCGAACTTCTCCAGCCCGTCGAGGTTGCGCGGCCCGCTGATGCCCTCGTTGTAGTCGAGAACGAAGAAGCGGTTCCCGGCCACCGCCGGGAGGCCCGCGGTCACCGGCGAGTTCTTCAGGAAGTCGATCTTCTCCTGGGCGGGCTTGTCGCCGTAGTCGAGGATCACGATGACCTCGGGCTGTGCCTGCACCACGCTCTCCCAGCCGACCTTGTTCCACCGGCCGTCCAGAGTGTCGAAGATGTTGCGGCCCCCGGCGAACCGGATGATGTCGTTGGGCGGAACCTGGTTGCCCGCCGTGGTCGGCTGGTCCGTGCCGGAGTCGTAGAGGAAGACCGGGACGGGGTCACCCCCGGGCGCCTGGGCGCGGACCCGCTCGGCCCGGTCGCGGTAGCCGTCGACGAGGTCGCGTGCCCGGTCCGGGACGTCGAAGATCTGGCCCAGCCGCTCCAGGTCCGCGTAGAGCGCGTCGAACGGCGCGACCTTCTCCGGATGCCCGGGATAGTTGAAGCACGACTCGGTGTGCATGAAGCTCTGCACGCCGAGGGTGTCCAGGATCGCCGGGGTGATGCCGCGCTGGTCGCTGAAGCCGGAGTTCCAGCCCGCCACCACGAGATCCGCCTTCGCCTCGACGACGGCCTCCCGGTTCAGCAGGTCGTCGCCGAGGAACTGGACCTTCGCGTACTCGGCCGCCCACGGGGATTCCTCGACCGGCGGGTTGGCCGGTGGCATGAGGTACCCGTGCACGCGGTCGGTGAGGCCGAGGGCGAACATCTTGTCGGCGCTGCCCGCTTCGTAGACCACCGAACGCGAGGGTGTCGTGTACTCCACCGGTTCCCCGCACCGGTTCACGGTGACCTTCCGGTTCTGCTCGCCCGCCTCGACGCTGGCACCGCACGCGGTCAGCAACGGCAGGGTGAGCGCGAGTGCGGCGAACCGGCTCCGCCGTGCGGTACGGAAACGAGCTGTGGCGGTCATGCGGGATGTCCCTTCGTGACATGGCGGGGGGTCAGTGCGTAGAGCAGTTGGGGGTCACCGGTCAGTGGGTGGGTGACCACGTGCGCGTCGACGCCGAACACCTCCCGGACGAGCGCGACGGTGAGCACCTCGGCCGGCGTGCCGGAGGCGACGAGCCTGCCCGCCGAGAGCACGCCGATCCGGTCGCAGACGGCAGCCGCCAGGTTCAGGTCGTGCAGTACCACCAGGACGGTCAGGCCGGACTCGCGCAGCAGCGAGAGCAGTTCGACCTGGTGGCGGATGTCGAGATGGTTGGTGGGCTCGTCGAGGACGAGCACCTCCGGGGACTGCACGAGGGCGCGGGCCACCAGAACCCGCTGCCGTTCGCCGCCGGAGAGCGTGAGCACCCCGCGATCGGCGAGGTGACGCACGTCCATCCGGCCCATGGCGTCCTCGCACAGTGCGTGTTCGGCGGCGCCGAGCGGCTCGTTGCCCCGCAGGTACGGGGTGCGGCCGAGCGCGACGATCTCGCGGACGGTGAAATCCAGGTCGGTGCCGGACTCCTGGGTCAGCGCCGCCACCGTCCGGGCGCTCCGCCGGAGTCCGAGTGACGCCAGGTCGGTGCCGCCCACCCGCACCGTCCCGCCGCTGGGACGCAATGCCCGGTACACGCATCGCAGCGCGGTCGACTTCCCGGACCCGTTGGGGCCCACCAGGCCCACGACCGAACCGGCCGGGACGTCGAGCGTCAGGTGGCGTACCAGCGTGTTGCCGCCGATCGCGACGGAGAGTTCGTCGAGTGCGAGGTCCATGCTCACCGTCCGCCGAAGAGGTAGCCGCGGCGCCGCATCAGCGTGATGAACACGGGTACGCCGATGAGCGCGGTGATGACGCCGAGCGGCAACTCCCGCGGGGCGACGAGCGTCCGGGAGACCAGATCCACCCAGACCATGAAGATCGCGCCGGCCAGCGGGGCGAAGGTCAGCACCCGCGCGTGCCCCGCGCCCGCCACGATCCGCACGAGATGCGGGATCACCAGGCCGGTGAAGCCGATCGCGCCGCTGACCGCCACGGTGGTGCCGGTCATCACGGCGGTGAGCACGAACAGCCCCTTGCGCAGCCGGACCGTGTCGACGCCGAGGCTGGCGGCCGTCTCGTCGCCGAGGGACATCACGTCGAGGCCACGGCTGTGACGGTGCAGGATCACCAGTCCGATGAGGACGGTGACGACCACGACGGGCAGCGAACCCCATGTGGCCGCTCCGAAACTTCCCATCGTCCAGTAGAGGACGGTGCTCGTGGATTCGCTGTCGGGCACCAGGTAGATGATCACGCTCATGATCGCCTGGAACGCGAACGACATGGCGACGCCGGTCAGCACCAGCCGCAGCGGGGTGATCCCGGTGCGGGACCGGGCTGCCACGTAGACGAGCACCGAGGCGAGCAGCGCGCCGCCGAAGGCTCCGGCCGACACGGCGTAGATGCCGAGGGCTGCCAGTGCGCCCGTCGACCCGACCGCGACCGCGCCGACCGAGGCGCCGGAGGAGATGCCGAGGATGAACGGATCCGCCAGCGCGTTGCGCACCATCGCCTGGACGGCCACGCCGACCGCGCTGAGTCCGGCCCCGACCACGGCGGCCAGCAGGACGCGCGGCGTCCGGACCTGCCAGACGATCTGATAGCTGCTCAGCTCGCCAGGGGTGATCGTGCCGCCGGTGAGCGCTGCCCACAGGTACCGCGCGGTGTCGCCCGGCGGCACGGTCGCCGGGCCGAGTCCCACGGCGAGCACGATCGATCCCACCAGCACGGCGGAAAGTCCCGACACGATGGCGGCGGTGCGGACGGCGGAACCACCGCCCGCGGGTACCGGCCCCGGTGGGGTGTGCCGGGCCGCCGGGCTCGCCTGTGCGTCCGCCCGGTCCGTTCCGGCGGGCGCCTGGGACGAGTGCATGACTGGGATCCTCGATCGATAGTGATTATCGTTGTCGATAACGTAGCCCATCGGAGTGACCGCGAACAAGGCGTGCCCGTCGGGACCGCCGGAAGGGTCACGCCGATACCGTCGTCCGCTCGCGCCACGACCGTCACGCGGTCACCCGGGAAGGAACGTCCCCGGCTGCGGAGCCGTCCGCTGTTCACCCTCACCGCGCACCTCGCCGAGCCGCACCTGCTGGACGGCGGGCCGCTGGGCGATCGGCGGGTCGTCGACATCCGGGGCGGACGGTTCGACGGGGATCGGCTCAGCGGCGACCTTCTCCCGAGCGGTGCCGACTTCCAGCTCGTCCGCTCCGACGGCGTGCCCGAACTCGGGTGGCTCAACCGGATCCTGGCGGTCGGCGTGGGCCGCCGCGAGCGAGCGGCCGCCGTCGTCGAGGTCTTCGAGATCCACTGACGGCACCCGCCGTCGGACGGCGTCACCGGTGGCCCGCTCTCCGTCGCGACGACCGGAAAGCGGCCCATCGGTGGGCGCGCGGGGCTACCCGGTGGCGCGCGGACGTGCCAGCAACCCGAAACCGACCCCGGCGACCACGAGCCCGGCCAGTGCCAGGCGGAACGCGGCCCGGTAACCCTCCACCTCTCCACCGGCGGCCGCCGTGAAGGCGGCACCGACGAAGACGGCGAGCCCGGTCGCGCCGCCGAGCTGGTCGACGCAGCGCTGGACCCCGGCGGCGACCCCGGCGTCGGTTTCGGTGACGCCGTGCAGAGCGGCGTTCTGCAGGGCGACGAGCCCCACGCCCATTCCGGCGGCGACCGCCAGCATTCCCGGCATGAGGTCGGCCCAGAGCGTGCCCTCGGCGGGCAGCCTGCTCAGCCACGCGGTGCCCGCGGCCGTGCAACCGATACCGAGCACGGCGGTCCACCGCACGCCGAGCCGGTCGACCAGTCGGGCGACCTGGCTGATCGCCAGCAGCAGCACCACGCAGAACGGCAGGAACGCCAGGCCCGCCTGCAGTGGTGGCAACCTCAGCACGTCCTGCAGGTAGAGCGTGCTGAGGAAGAAGGTCGCCGAGAGTGCGGCACTGAGCAGCGCGGTCGCGAGGTTGGCGGTCAGCCGGATCCGGTCACGCAGGACGCCGCGGGGCACCAGGGGGCGGGTCGTGCGCGACTCGAGCGCGGCGAAGACGCCGAACGCGAGCAGGCCGAGCAGAACCGGGCCCCAGACGGTGACCTCGGCCCACGGAAGCTCGCCCGCGCGGACGATGCCGAGGATCAGTGCCACCGGTGCGACGGTGAGCAGGATCGGCCCCCGGGGATCGATGTCCGGCCGGGCTCGCGGCGGGTCCGGCCGGATCAGCAGTGGGCACGCGATCACCACGGCCAGCACCAGGGGCGGGTTCACCAGGAAGATCCACCGCCAGTGCGCCAGTTCGGTGAGCACCCCGGACAGCAGCACGCCCGCGACGAGACCGCCACTGGAGATGGCGGCCCAGACGCCGAGAGCGCGGGCCCTGGCGCGGGTTTCCGGGAACAGCAGCGCGATCAGGGACATCGCCGCGGGCGAGGCCAGCGCCTCGCCCGCGCCCTGGGCGAACCGGGCCGCGACCAGAACCGGCAGCGACGGCGCGAGTCCCGCCAGCAGGGACGCGGCACCGAACAGTGCCGCCCCGGCGAGGAACATCCGGCGTCTGCCGACCAGATCGCAGATCCGCCCGCCCATCAGCAGGAGGCCGCCACCGACCACCGTGTATCCGGTGACGACCCAGGTCAGCGCGCCCGCGCCGGCGCCGAAGTCGGTACCGATGGACGGCAGGGCGATGGTGACGACGGTGACGTCGACGGCGATGAGCAGTTGCAGCACGGACAGGAACGCCAGGATCGGCCCGCGCCGTGACGGGTGCGGATCGGCGGGGGAGCGCGGGCGCAGAGCCTTCGTCGGGCGTGGCAGGGCCCGGAACATCTTCACGTGGGTACTCCAGGTTTCCGGCACGGAGCGGACCGCTCGACGCGCGTGGGACGGGCGTGCTGTGCCGGAACGCGCGAGGTCCCGGCCGAGCCGGCCGGCAACGCGCTCGTCGGTTCCGACGGTGTACCTGGAGTTACTTGGTGAATGCGCCCACGGCCGGAGATTAGCAGGCGGGTGACGCCGACCGTTCGTTACGCGGCGGTCTTGACGCGCGCTGGGCCATGCTGTTTTGTTTTGTTGGGTTTTGTCTGGACATGGAGGTTCGGCATGCGTCGGCTCGGTGTTGTTCTGGCAGTGACCGCGTTCGCCGGCGGGATCCTGGTTCCCGCGACGGCCGAGTCGGCACCGGATCCGGTGCACGCCTACCTGGAGGATCCCGCGCGGGTCGCCGAGGGCCAGGAACCCGCGCACGCCAGGCTGACGCCCTATGCCGACGAGGCGGCGGCCGCACGCGGCGACGAGGAGAGCCCGTTCACGCGGTCGCTCGACGGGGACTGGCGGATCGCCATGGCCGACCGTCCGGAGGAGGTGCCTGCCGGCTTCTGGTCCGAGGGCTACGACACCGGCGGCGCGGACTGGCGCACGGTGTCGGTCCCGCACACCTGGCAGACCGACGGCCTCGACCATCCGATGTTCCGCAACATCGCCACCGAGATGCAGCCGGACGATCCACCGAAGGTGCCCCGGGACGTCAACCCGACCGGCGCGTACCTCAAGGACTTCGACCTTCCGGCGGACTGGTCGCGGCGATCGACCTTCCTTCGCTTCGAGGGAGTGACCTCGGCGTACTTCGTCTGGGTCAACGGGCAGTACGCCGGATACGACCAGGGCGGGTACACGCCCGCCGAGTTCGACATCTCCCGCGCCCTGCGGCCTGGACCGAACCGGATCGCGGTGCAGGTGCACCGGTGGAGTGCGGGCTCCTACCTGGAGGACGTCGACCAGTGGCGGTACTCCGGCATCTTCCGCTCCGTCGGCCTGCACTCCACGCCCGGCACCTACGTCGAGGACGTGACCCTGCGGACCGACCTGGACGAGGACTACCGGGACGCGACGCTCAGCGCGGCCGTCGACCTCGGTCACAAACCCGGTGGCACGACGGGACGGCACGAGGTGACCGCCAGCCTGCGGGACGCGGCCGGTACCGAGGTGGGCCGTACGAGCGGTGCGGTGGATGTCACGGGGCCGGGCGCACGGGCAGAGTTGGCGATCCCGGTGCGGGATCCGGCGAAGTGGACGGACGAGACGCCGAACCTCTACTCCGTCGTGCTCACCCTCACCGGCCCGGACGGCCGCGTCACGCACATCACCGGGGAGACCACCGGATTCCGCGAGATCGAGATCCGCGACCGGCAGCTTCTGGTGAACGGGGAGGCGCCGCTGTTCAAGGGAGTCAACCGGGCCGAGACTGATCCGGACCACGGACGGCACGTACCGAAAGCGGCACAGGAGCGCGACATCGCGCTGATGAAGCAGGTCAACATCAACGCCGTGCGGAACTCGCACTACCCGGCCGACCCCTACTTCTACGAACTCGCCGATCGCAACGGCATCTGGCTCGACGACGAGGTCGACATCGAGACGCACAACCACGAGAACTGTGCCGAATGGTGCCAGGCCGATGAACCCGAGTGGCGGGACGCCTTCATGGACCGCTTCACCGGGATGGTGGAGCGTGCGAAGAACCATCCCAGCGTGTTCATGTGGGACACCGGCAACGAGGCCGGACTCGGCGCGCACCACTACGAGATGGCCGAGTGGGTCAAGCGGAACGATCCCACCAGGCCCGTCTACCACCAGTCCAACGACCCCGACGGCGACGCACCGTTCGCCGACGTCTGGGGCCCGCGTTACCCGTCGCCGGAGAAGTTCGCCGAGCAGGCCAAGAGCACCACGAAGCCGCTGATCTTCGGCGAGTACGCGCACGCGATGGGCAACAGCCTCGGCAACTTCCGCGAGTTCTGGGACATCATCCGGCGCAATCCCGCGACACAGGGCGGATTCATCTGGGACTGGGCGGAGCAGAGCATCCGCCAGCCGCTGCGGATCCTGCCGGACAGTTCGGGCAACGACATCTCCGCGCACATCAGCGGCGCGCCCGAGTTCGTGGACGGTCACCGCGGCAAGGCGCTGGCAATGTCCGGTCTGGACGACTTCGTCGAGGTCTACCGTGATCCACTGCTGGACATCACCGGCACCTCGCTGACCCTGGACGCGTGGGTGAAGCCGGAACGGCCGTGGAACGGCGACTTCCGGATCGTCGGCAAGGGCGATCACCAGTACGCACTCAAGATGGCGGACGAGAACACCCTCGAGTTCTTCGTCCACAGTGGAACGTGGCAGACGGTGCGCGCCGCCGTGCCGCCGGACTTCTACGACACCTGGCACCGGGTGACCGGCACCTACGACGGCACCGCTCTGCGGATTCACATCGACGGCAGGGAGGCGGCCGCCACCCCGTTCACCGGTGCCATCGACCGCTCCTCGGCGGAGGTGAACATCGGCCGGGACTTCGAGACCTCGTGGAACGACCCGAGCGATGTGGGCCGGATGGCCCACGGTGCGGTCGACGATGTCCGGATCCACGATCGCGCGCTGAGCCCGGCGGAGCTCGCCACCGGTGAACCGGTGCCGGGTGCGCTGCTGGCGCTCGATCTCGACGGCGCCGAGGAGCGGGGCACCCATCTCTCCTACGGGTCCAGTCTGTCCGGACTGGACGGTGTGGTCGGCGCGGACCGGGACCTGCAACCGGAAACCCGGCAACTCGCCTGGGTGCACCAGCCGATCCGGTTCGGTTACGAGGGCGGCGCCTTGTCGGTGCACAACGAACGCCGCTTCGCCGGCACCGACGACCTGCTGCTGCGCTGGAAGGTGACCGAGGGCGGGACGGTGCTGGGCGAGGGCGAGCAACCGTTGCGGGTGGGCGCGGGGGAGACCGCGACCCTGACGCCGCCCCTGCCGGACGTGCCGGGGGACGGGGAGCGGTTCCTGACCGTGGAGGCCGTCACCGCCACCGACGCGCCGATGCTGCCCGCCGGGCACGTACTCGCACACGATCAGTTCATCCTCGGCGGTTCGGTGGTGCCGATGCCCGGTAGCGGCGAGATCGCGGCCGGTCAGGTCGACGTCGAGGAGAACGCGGACACGGTGACCGCGCTCGCAGGCGACACGAGCTACACCGTCGACAAGCGCAGCGGTGCCCTCTCCTCGATCAACCGGGCGGGCAGGCAACTGCTCCACGAGGGACCGCGGCTGGACGCCTGGCGCGCGCCGATCAGCAACGAGACCTTCGCCTGGGGAACGGCGGAGGGGGAACTGTGGCGCGAGGCCGGACTCGACCGCTTGCGTACCGAGGTGACCGGGGTCCGGGTGGAACGCCCGGACGGCGCGGGACCGCGGATCGTCGTCGACAGCACAGTGGCGGCACCCGACGTCGAGGGTGCCTGGTTCGACCAGACCATGACCTACTCGATCGATCCGGCGTCCGGGCTCCGGCTCGGCCACCGCGTCGAGGCGCAGGGAGCCATGCGGGAACTGCCCTACCTGCCGAGGATCGGGGTCGCGCTGGCCGTGCCGGACGAACTCGACCGCTTCACCTGGTACGGCCGCAAGGACGAGAGCTACCCGGACCGCCAGGACGGTACGCCGGTCGGCGTCTACACCACCGGAGTCGACGAGCAGTACGTTGAGTACCACCGCCCGCAGGACCACGGCAACCACACCGGCAGCCGGTGGGCCGCACTCAGCGACGGGCGCACCGGCGGGCTGCTCGTCGGCGGTGCGGGCAACGTCGGCGTGACGGCGCACGACGAGCTCGACCGGGCGGCGTACCCGTTCCAGCTCCGGCGCAACGACGGCTGGTTCACCCTGCACGCCGACCACGCCGTGACCGGGGTCGGCGACACCCCGAACCCGGTACGGGAACGGTTCCAGGTGGCCGCGGACCGGGCGTACGAGTACGAGCTGACCCTGCGGCCGGTCAGCGCCGCCGAGCTCGACGCGATGCGGCCCGCCCCGGTGGCGCCATGATCCGGCGGACGGTCCGGCCGGGGAGCCGGACCGTCCACATCGGACGGAACTCCGGTGGCCGGAGTCCGGATCGGCCTCCGGCGACGGGGTGACCTACTGTGGGCGGGCCACCGCCCGGACGGAGCACAGCACCGCCGAGGCGACCAGCGGAACCGGAGGCGTCGGGGCGTGCACGGTCGGAAATCGTCGAGCGAGCGGACAGCCGGGAAACCGGGAACCCCCGTACTGGTGCGTTGGCGCCGGGACCATCCGTGGTTCGACCATCTCCTGGTCACCGCCGCGACCTACCGTGACCGCAACGGCGACCACTATTCGGCGGCGATCACCTTCTTCACCCTGCTGTCGATCGTGCCGTTGCTGATGATCAGTGTCGCGGTCGCCGGATTCGTGCTGGCGGGCAACGAGGAACTGCTCCTGCAGACCCAGCAGGCCATCACCCACGCCGTGCCGGGGGTGCTCAGCTCGACCACGGACGCCGTGGTGGCCACCGTGATCGAGGAGCGGAGCAGTTTCGGTGTCCTGGGGCTGTTCTTCGTGGCGTACTCCGGCTGGAGCTGGATCAGCAACCTGCGTGACGCGCTCACCACCATGTGGGGCCGTCCCCGGCCGCAGAGGTCGGTGCTGCGCACCATCCTCGCCGATGTGGCGACGTTGATCGGGCTGGGCGCGGCGCTGGTGGTCTCCTTCGCGCTGACCGCGCTCGCCGGCGCGCTGGGGACGACCCTGCTGCGGCTGGTCGGGCTGGAGGACACCGGATGGGCGGGTGTCTCGCTGACCGTCCTGTCGATCGTGCTCGCCATCGGCGCCAACTGGCTGGTGCTGCTCTGGGTGTTGACGAAGCTGCCGCGGCACCGGGTGCCGTTCCGGGACGGCATGCGCCCGGCGATGTTCGCGGCCGTCGGCTTCGAGGTGCTCAAGCAGGCTGGGAACATCTACCTCGGGCTGCTCGGCAGGTCGCCCGCGGTCGCCGCTTTCGGGGCGTTGTTGGGCCTGCTGATCTTCATCTACCTGGTCTCCCGGTTCCTGCTGGTGGTGACCGTGTGGACCGCGCTCAACCCGCGGTACGCGACGGCGCGCGAACCGCTGCCGGACGCCCCGGCGCGCACCGTCGCCGACGAGGACGCCATGGCCGGCGGCGACCTCGGGACCGAGGGGCGCGAAGGTGCGCCGCCGAACGGGAACGACGAGCACGCGGGCGAGGAGCACCCGGCCGAACGGGACACGGCCGAACGGGATGCCGCAGAGGATCGGGATGCCACAGAGAATCGGGACGAGGACGGTCCGGACTCCCGGAACGGGCCGCCGGGTGCGACCGGGGTGGTCGTCGCCGGTGCGGGCGCGTCGGCGATGACGCTCCGCTCCTTCCTCGGCCACTGACCTGGCAGGCCCGAGTCTCCGGGATCCGGACCGGCCGGGACCCGGACCGCCCGGGATCCGGACCGCAGGGTCCACTGTGGACGAATCGCGGTGCGCGGGGTCCCGCGCACCGCGACCACTGTCAGAGTGTCCGCTCGAGCCTGCGTGCCAGGATCGACGTGAACCGTGCCGGATCGCCCAGCTCGCCGCCCTCGGCCAGCAGCGCCATCCCGTACAGCAGTTCGGCCGTCTCGGTGAGCTCCTCGTCGCCCGCCCGCTCACCGTGCGCGTCACGCAGGCCGCTCACCAGCGGGTGAGTGGGGTTGAGCTCGAGAATTCGCTTGATCTGCGGCATGTTCTGGCCCGAGGCGCGGTACATCTTCTCCAACGTGGGCGTGACGTCGTAGGCGTCGCCGACGATGCAGGCCGGGGAGGTGGTGAGCCGCGAGGACAGACGCACCTCCTTCACGTTCTCCTGCAGGGTCGTGGTCATCCAGGACAGCAGCCCGGCGAAGTCCTTCTGCCGTTGCTCCCGTTCCGCCTCGGCGGTCTCCTTCTCCTCGTCGGTGTCCAGATCGACCTGGCCCTTGGCGATCGACCGGAACTCCTTGCCGTCGAACTGCGGCACCGAGCCGACCCACATCTCGTCGATCGGGTCGGTGAGCACCAGGACCTCGAATCCCTTGGCGCGCAGGGCTTCCATGTGCGGGGAGTTCTCGATGATGGACCGGGTCTCACCGGTCATGTAGTAGATGTGCTGCTGACCGTCCTTCATCCGCTCCACGTACTGGCGCAGGGTGGTCGGCGCGTCCTCGTCGTGGGTGGAGGGGAACGAGGAGATGTCCAGGATGGTGTCGCGGTTGTCGGCGTCCTCCAGCAGACCCTCCTTGACCGCCGAGCCGAACTCCTTCCAGAAAGTGGTGTAGCGGTCCGGGTGCTCGGTCATCATCGACTTGACCGTCGACAACACCTTGCGGATCAGTCGTTTGCGGATGAGCTGGATGTGCCGGTCCTGCTGGAGGATCTCCCGCGAGACGTTCAGCGACAGGTCGGCCGCGTCGACGACGCCCTTGACGAAGCGCAGGTACTCCGGCATCAGCGCCTCGCAGTTGTCCATGATGAACACCCGCTTGACGTAGAGCTGGACCCCGCGCTTGCGCTCCCGCATGAACAGGTCGAGCGGTGCCTGGGCGGGAATGAACATCAGCGCCTGGTATTCGAAGGTTCCTTCCGCCTGCATGCGGATGACCTCGAGCGGATCGTTCCAGTCGTGGCTGACGTGCTTGTAGAACTCGGTGTACTCCTCGTCGGTCACCTCGTCCCTGGCGCGGGCCCACAACGCCTTCATCGAGTTGACGGTCTCGAGCTCGCGGGTCATCTCGCCGTCCTCGGCGGTCTTCTCCACGGCCAGCCGGATCGGCCAGGTGATGAAGTCGGAGTACCGCTTGACGATCTCGCGGACCTTCCACTGCGAGGTGTAGTCGGAGAGGTGGTCCTCGGCGTCCTCCGGCTTGAGGTGCAGGGTCACCGAGGTGCCCTGCGGCGCGTCCTCGACCGGTTCGATCGTGTAGGTGCCCTCCCCGCTGGACTCCCAGCGGACGCCGTGGGCCGAACCCGCGTGGCGGGTGAGCAGCTCGACCCGGTCGGCCACCATGAAGCTGGAGTAGAAGCCGACGCCGAACTGCCCGATGAGGTCCTGGGAGGCGGCGGCGTCCTGTGTCTCGCGCAGCTTGCGGAGGAACTCCGCGGTGCCCGATTTCGCGATCGTGCCGATGAGCTGGACGACGTCGTCCCGGGTCATGCCGATGCCGTTGTCCCGCACCGTCAGTGTCCGGTGCTCGGCGTCGATCTCGATCTCGACGTGCAGGTCGGAGGTGTCGGCGGCCAGATCCTTGTCGCGGAACGCCTCCAGGCGCACCTTGTCCAGCGCGTCGGAGGCGTTGGAGACCAGCTCGCGGAGGAAGGTGTCCTTGTTCGAGTAGATCGAGTGGATCATCAGCTGCAGTAGCTGCCGGGCCTCGGACTGGAACTCGAGGGTTTCGACCTGCGTGGTCACGACTTTCCTTTCGGCAGGGACGGGGTGGAACGGCGGCGGACGCCGGGTCCGGGGACGGGGTCGCGGTGCGGAGCGCCTGGCGTCGTCAGCCGGGCGGGCGGGCACCCGGCAGCGCCGGTGCGCCGCCGCTGTGCCCGGTGCCAGGCCCGGGTGGTCCGGGCGGGCGTCGATACCTGTTCCCCATGCGCGGAATCCTACCCAAGCGGAAACGGGCGGAGGTCCCAGTGGGAGGCCCCGGCGGCAACCCCGCCGCCTTCCGATGTCGCGAGCCTGGCACGGCCCACCCCCGGGAGCGCCGTGCCTGCGGAGCGAGCCCGGCGGGTTCACGCGAGTACCGAAGGGCTGGGCCATTCAGGTCTACCTTGTTGGTCCTTATGGCCGCGCCGGTCACCAGGGGTTAATGTCGACCCCACGCCCTCTCACACGCGATGGCCCGGCGATCTGCCGGGAGAGCCGCGTCGGCGTACCCGTTCGGAGTCTCGGTTCCACGACCTCTCCCCGTCACGGGCGCACTGCTCGGTTGTCCCGGCCCAGACTCTGCCGGTCGTGAATCTCACCGGCGGAAGGTCAGCGCGATGCATCGCACCATGAGCAGGGCCGAGGGTCCCGGATCGCGCCGGAAGGGCGTGGTCGCGGCGCTGTCCGCGATCGGAGTCTCGGTGGCGTTGACGGTCGCGCTCGCCACGACCGTCCCGGCCTATGCCGCCGGTGACCCGGTGGGCCTCGGCACCGTGGCCGCGTACTCGGTACTGGGCGGGCAGGCCGTGACGAACACCGGTCCGTCGGTGCTCGGCGGGGACCTGGGTGTCAGCCCCGGCACGGCCGTCACCGGTTTCCCTCCCGGCATCGTCGGCGGCACCATCCACGCCGCGGACGCCGCGGCGACACAGGCGCAGTCGGATCTGGCGATCGCCTACGACGACGCCGCCGGGCGCGCTCCGACGGAATCGGTCGCGGGCAATCTGGTCGGGCGGACGCTCGTCGACGGCGTCTACAAGTCCACCGGTCCGCTGTCGTTGAGCGGCACCCTCACCCTGGACGGCCAGGGTGACCCGAACTCGGTGTTCGTGTTCCAGGCCGCGTCGACGTTGATCACCGCCTCGGCCAGCAGCGTCGACCTGATCAACGGCGCGCAGGCGTGCAATGTCTACTGGCAGGTCGGCAGTTCCGCGACACTGGGGACCGGATCGACCTTCGTCGGCACGATCATGGCGCTCACCTCCATCTCGGTGACGACGGGCACCGTCGTCGAGGGCAGGGCGCTCGCTCGCAACGGCCAAATTTCGCTCGACAGCAATGTGTTCACCAACCCCGGGTGCGACACCACGCCGCCGACCACCACGACGACGTCGGACGACATGACCACGTCGGAGGACACGACCACGTCGGAGGACACGACCACGTCGGACGACACGACCACGTCGGACGACACGACCACGACCGAGGACACGACCACGTCGGACGACACGACCACGACGGACGACACGACCACGACGGAGGACACGACCACGGCGGACGACACGACCACGACCGAGGACACGACCACGTCGGACGACACGACCACGACGGACGACACGACCACGACGGACGACACGACCACGACGGACGACACGACCACGACCGAGGACACGACCACGTCGGACGACACGACCACGACCGAGGACACGAACAACACCGCCGGCAAGACACTCGCGGCAACTAGACACCCCACCGTCGCGACACGCAAACGAAACAACAAAAAACAGC
>NZ_NKYE01000016.1 GCF_002262875.1 Amycolatopsis antarctica
ATCCGATTGATGGCCGCACGGCTAGCAGGCGAAAACGTCGAACCTCACGGCCCCATCGAGACCGAGGCAGCCCAACGCCTAGCAGACGACCTCACACCCTGACCACCAAGGTTTCACCACACCCTCTGAGGCGGGGCCCGGACCGGCCTGCGATCGGTGTCGGCAACAGCGACCGGCGCCAGTAGAGGTGGAGCACCACCACCGAAGCTCACGACGATGGCCGGTACCGCGCACAACGAGCAGGCGATTGAGCGCATCGCGGCCCAGGTGCGCGAGTTCCTCGCGGGCTACCCGGTTCCGGGCTTCGCCTGCTGAGCGCGGCGGCGAGCCGGTAGCGGAACCGGCCGTCCCGGAGAACACGTCTGCGGTGCCGCCTGGTGGCGACACCGCAGATACGTGTCAACGCAGTCCTGACCGTCGGGGTCAGACCTGGACGCCAGCTCAGTGCTCGCCGCCCTCGGCTTCCAGCTTCTCCAGCCGGTCGACCTCGCGGGCGTAGGACCGCTCGATCTCCTGCTCGGACTCGACCCGGCCCGCCCAGGAAGAACCCTCGACGCTCTTCGCCGGTTCGAGATCCTTGTACACCTCGAAGAAGTGCTGGATCTCCAGCCGGTGGAACTCGTTGAGGTGGTGGATGTCGCGCAGATGCTCCAGTCGCGGATCGTGCGACGGAACGGCCAGCACCTTGTCGTCCGGGCCCTTCTCGTCGGTCATCCGGAACATGCCGATCGCGCGGCAGCGGATCAGGCAGCCCGGGAACGTGGGCTCCTGCACGAGTACCAGCACGTCGAGCGGGTCACCGTCCTGGCCGAGGGTGTCATCGATGAACCCGTAGTCGGCCGGGTACTGGGTGGCCGTGAACAGGGTGCGGTCGAGCTTGATGCGCCCCGTCTTGTGGTCCACTTCGTACTTGTTGCGTTCCCCTTTGGGGATTTCGATCGTGACGTCGAATTCCACGCCGTCCTCGCTGCTCTATGTCATCGGTAGCGCCCTTGGGAGGGCGGCTCGCCGTTTCACTGTGTTGACCTCACTAGTGTGGACTACGGCGCAGGCGGGGAACGCATCACCGGGTGTGAGATTGCCCCTGGCCGTATGACGGGGACACGAGAGCGACGTGGAGGAGGGTGCGTGCCGGAGCCGGAGGGGCCTGCGTGGCCGTCGGGGGACAGCGACGACGAACAGCGGGAACGGTCCGGCGACGAACGGACCCACGAGCTGAAGCGTCCCGCGCCCGACCTGCACGACCAGCCGACGGTCTGGGCGCAGCGGCCCAGCACGGCATCCGCGCCGGAACCTCCCGGCGACACGACCGCGGAACCCCCGGCCACCGGAGGGGAAGCAGCGGCGGCCGACAAGGCCCAGCCGGCGGGCTGGTTCGAGGAGCCGACCTCACAGCTCCCGCTGCCTGCCGCACGGGACGGGTCCGCCGCCGAGCATCCCGGAGCGGACCAGCAGCGGACCGAGCCACGGGCCGTGCCCGGTCCGCAACCCGGTCAGCCACAGCAACCCCGGCAACCCCAGCCGCCGCACCAACCCCAGGCACAGCACCAACCGGCCCGGCAGCAGCCTGCGCAGGCTCCCGCGCAGCAGCAACAGCCCGCCCAGCAGCAGACCCCGCCGGGCGAGCGGACCGTGGTGACGCCGGGCCTCGACCCGGCGCGGACCGGGCAGCAGCGCCAGGCCCCGCCGCACGAGCACCCGACACAGCCCGCCACGCCGCCACCCGCGGGCACGCACGCCCAGCCGATGCGGATCGAACCCGGAATGGAGAACGTCCCGGCGGCGGCGTCCACCGGGGAGCAGCCCGCCGCGTCCGCCGGACAGGACGGCGCATCGGCCGCCCCGCGGAAACGCAGGAAGCGCACGTTGATCGGCAGCGGTCTCGCACTGCTGCTGGTGATTGCCGTGGGGGTGGTTCTCGCCCTGCCCGCCGTCTCGAACCGGCTCGCCCTGCCCTGGGCACCCAACGCGCCGAAGGCCGACCCGCCCGCCGCCGAACCGGTGAACCTGTCACTGCGCGGGCCGGGCGACACCCCGGGGCCGACGGCGGACGGGGTGACCGCGGCGCTGCAGGGACCCGCGGGCAACGCCGCACTGGGCACGCTGACCGGCAGCGTCGTCGACCCGGCGACCGGCCGGACGCTCTGGGAACGCGACGCGGGCACTCCGCTGACCCCGGCGTCCACCACGAAGCTGCTGACCGCGGCCGCCGCGCTCCTCTCCCTTGACCACGGCGCGCAGTTCAGCACCAAGGTCGTCGCGGGCGAACAACCCGGATCGGCCGTGCTGGTCGCGGGCGGTGACGTCACCCTGTCCTCACTGCCCGCGGGGGAGGAGTCGATCTACCCGGGGGCGGCGCATCTCGACGAGCTCGTCGAGCAGGTCAAGGCGGCATCCGGCGGCCAGGTCAGCTCGGTGTCGCTGGACCTGAACGCCTTCACCGGCCAGCCGACCGCACCGGGCTGGGCACCGGAGGACACGCCCTCGACCTACATGGCCGACGTCGTGCCCGCGATGCTCGACGGCGGACGGTCCAGCGCGACCGACGGCAAGGCGATGCGGGTACCCAACCCGGGCGGCGTACTCGCGCAGCAGCTCGCCGGCAGGCTCGGCGCGCAGGTCGCCGCACCCGTCACCGCAACGGCCCCGCAGGGCGCCAAGGTCCTCGGCGAGGTCTCCTCGGCGCCCCTGCGGGAACTCGTGGACACCATGCTGGTCACCTCGGACAACCTGCTCGCCGACGTGCTCGCCCGGCACGTGGCGATCGCCGCCGGCAAGGACCCGTCCTTCGCCGGTGGTGCCGAGACGACGCTGCAAGTGTTGCGCGACAACGGTTTCGACCTCACCGGCGTCGAACTGTCGGACGGCAGCGGCCTGTCCACCGCGAACCGGGTGCCGGCGAAACTGCTGACCGAGCTGCTGGCCGTGGCCGGGGCGGCGGACGGGGCCGACCCGAGGACCGCGAAGCTGCGCCCGATGCTCGGCGGCCTGCCCGTCGCGGGCGGCAGCGGAACTCTCGCCGGCCGCTACACGGCCGCACCGGCCGACACCGGCAAGGGCTGGGTCCGGGCGAAGACCGGCACGCTCTCCGGCGTCAACACCCTCGCCGGGATCGTCCTTGACGCCGACGGTCGTCCGCTCGTGTTCGCGCTGATGTCCGCCGGTTCCGACCTCGGGCCCGGCCAGGCCGCGCTGGACGGCGTCGCCGCCGCGCTGCGTGGCTGCGGCTGCCGTTAGGCGGCGGCGCACCGCCCGAGCCGCGGGTAGCGTCGGGCGGGTGAGCGAGGCGAAGCAGCGGAACGGGCAGGCGCCGGGCGCGACGATCGACTGGCGGCTGGCCGCGGCCACCGGGGCGCTGCTGGTGCGCGGTGGACCGGTGGTGCCCAGGGCCGAGGCCGACACCGCCGTGCGCGACCTGCGCGAGATGACCATCGACGCCGAGGCGCACGTGCGTGAGCTGACCGGGCTCGGCCACGGACTCCCGCTGTTGCCGGGCGAGGTGGTCGACCGTCCGGGATGGGTGCGTGCCGCGGCGTCCGGGCTCGGCGAGCTGACCACCGGCGCGCTCACCGGTGGCGAGGGTGCTGTCCCGCCCGCGCGCGGCGGGCCGATCGGGCAGGTCGTCGCCGGTGGCGCGGGCGTGCAGACCGGTCTGGTGCTCGCCTTTCTGGCTCCCCGCGTACTCGGCCAGTACGACCCCTTCGGCGGACCGGACCGGGAAGGGCGCCTGCTGCTGGTGGCGCCCAACGTGGTCACGGCGGAACGCGCGATGCGGGTCTCCGGCGCGGACTTCCGCATGTGGGTGTGCCTGCACGAGTGCACCCACCGGTTGCAGTTCACCGCTGTCGGCTGGCTGCGAGACTACTTCGCCGGGCAGGTCCGCACGCTCGTCGGCGGACTGACCGAGACCGAGGGGTTCGGCGAGTTGCTCGGCAGGCTCCCCGACGCGCTGCGCAGGCGCGGCGAGGACTCGCTGGGACTCGCCGAGCTGATTCAGTCGCCCGCCCAGCGGGAGGTGTTCGACCGGCTGATCGCGCTGTCCACCCTGCTGGAGGGACACGCCGACTTCGTGATGGACGCCGTCGGCCCGGCCGTGGTGCCGTCCGTGGCGACCATCCGCTCCCGGTTCACCGAGCGGCGCAAGGGCGGCGGCCTGTTCGACCGCCTGCTGCGCAGCCTGCTCGGCGTCGACGCGAAAGTCCGCCAGTACGCGCAGGGCGCGGCGTTCACCCGGCACGTCGTGGACGCCGTGGGCATGTCCGGTTTCAACGCCGTCTGGGCCTCGCCGGACTCCCTGCCGACGCGCGCGGAGATCGCCGCGCCCGGCGACTGGGTGCGCCGGGTCCACGGCGGGTGAGCGGCAAACCGCACCCGGCACTGGCCCGGGTACGCCGGGCCGTCCGGGAGTTCCTGCGCTCCGTGCCTCCCGGCGACCTGTACGTCGCCGTCTCCGGCGGAGCCGACTCGCTGGCGCTGGCCGAGGGCTGCGTCCACGCGGGTGCGCGGACCGGGGTGAAGGTCACCGCGCTGATCGTCGACCACGGTCTGCAGGACGGTTCCGCCGAGGTCGCCACCACCGCCGCGGCCACGGCGCGGGAGCTGGGCGTGCACGAGGCGCGGGTGCTGACGGTGCGGGTCTCCGGTAGCGGTGGCCCGGAGGCCGCTGCCCGCCGCGCCCGGTACGCGGCCCTGCGGGCGGAACTGCCGGAGGGCGGGCTGCTGTTACTCGGGCACACCCGCGACGACCAGGCGGAGACCGTGCTGCTCGGACTGGGCCGCGGCTCCGGTCCGCGTTCGCTGGCGGGCATGCCCGCGTTCGAGCCGCCGCTGGCACGTCCGCTGCTGGACGTTCCGCGGGAGGTGACCGTGCGGGCGTGCGCCGCGCTGGGCGTGACGCCGTGGCAGGACCCGCACAACGCCGACCGGCGGTTCACCCGCGTCCGGCTGCGCACCGAGGTACTGCCGCTGCTCGACGAGGTGCTCGCCGGTGGCGTCCCGGCCGCGCTCGCCCGTACGGCCGCCCAGCTCCGGGAGGACTCCGCCGCGCTCGACGTGCTGGCCGCCGAACTGCTGGCCGAAGCCCGCGACGGGCAGGGAGAACTCGATGTGGCCGTCCTCGGCCCGGCCCCGGCGGCGCTGCGCAGGCGGGTACTCCGGCGGTGGCTGCTGGACGCTGGTGTGCGTGAGCTCACAGACGCGCACCTGCGTTCCGTCGACGCCTTCATGGGTGAATGGCGGGGCCAGGGCGGCACCTGGTTGCCGGGCGACTTGGTGGCGTTCCGGGCGCATGGCAGGCTCACCGTGAATCCACTCGACCGGAGTAAAGGGGACTGACCCGTGTACGAAGGCGACATCGCCTCCGTGCTCGTCACCGAGCAGCAGATCAACGACAAGATCGCCGAGCTGGCCGAAGAGGTCGCCGCCGATTACCCGGTCGGCGAGCAGGGTTCGGACCTGTTGCTCGTCGGGGTACTCAAGGGCGCCGTCATGTTCATGACCGACTTCGCCCGCGCGCTGCCCGTGCCGACACAGCTCGAGTTCATGGCCGTCTCCTCCTACGGCTCCGCCACCTCGTCCTCCGGTGTCGTCCGCATCCTGAAGGACCTGGACCGCGACATCGCGGGCAGGCGAGTGCTGATCGTCGAGGACATCGTCGACTCCGGGCTGACGCTGTCCTGGCTGCTGCGCAACCTGGCCAGCCGGAACCCCGCCTCGCTGGAGGTCGTCTCGCTGCTGCGCAAGCCGGAGGCGGTGAAGGTGGACGTGCCGGTGAAGTACATCGGGTTCGACATTCCCAACGAGTTCGTCGTCGGGTACGGCCTCGACTACGCGGAGCGATATCGGGACCTGCCGTACATCGGCACCCTTGATCCGCGCGTGTATTCGTCCTGATCGCAGTCCGGCGGTGGAACACGCTGCGTATGAGCTCGCGAATCCGGAACCCGGACTCGCCGAACCGCGTCATACGGGCACGCTCGTTGCGTTAACCTATGCGAAGAGGCTCCGATCTTGGGGACAGGAGAAGGTGGAGATGGGGAACAGCATCGCGGACGCCAGCGCGTTCCGGAACGCAGCCGTCAGTGGCCAGGTCGGGGTGGATCCGGACGCGGCCCAGGCCGTGCTTCAGAAGATCCGCACCGGTAAGGACGCCGTCGAGTCGCTGCTCGGCAATGCCGGCGCGCTCGCCGAGGCCCCGAAGCTCGGTGCCAACCCGGTCGGGCAGGCGATGTCGCAGAAGTTCTCCTCGCGCGCCGACGGTGGGGGCGATTCGTACGCCGACGCGCTGCAGAACCTCTTCAGCCAGTACGACCAGGCCGAGCAGGCCATCGTCACGGCGATGAGCCGCTATCACGAGATGGATCAGGCGGCAGGCGACCCGTTCCGCGGTCAGGCCTGAAAGCAGGGGGACGACAATCATGAGCAGCATGTACGGGAGTGACTCCGGCTCGAACGGCTCGGCGGGCTCGTCGGTTTACGGCGGGCAGGTGGCGCTGGGGGACGGTTCCGCGTCCTCGGACATCGTCGCGCAGGCACGCTCGCGGCAGGACGGCTTCGACTACGGCGCCGACCTGGCGATCGCCAGCCCGCCGAACTGGGAGGCCCAGGAGAGCTCGCAGCTCTACATCGGCGCCACCTCGAACAACGAGCCCGCCTCCGCGGAAGGCCTCTCGCAGACCTGGTCGCACCATGGCCGGGAACTGCACCAGGCCGCCAACGACCTCTACACCGCCATCTCCGAACTGGGCGCGGCCTGGATCGGCGGTGGTGCCGCCGCGGCGCAGGGTTCGCTCGTCGCCATCGCCAACTCGTCCTCGCAGGCGGGTGAGGCCGCGAACGTCATGAGCAACCGGATGACCCAGCAGGCCGCCGCCGCTGCCGAGGTCAAGAAGATGCCCGCGCCCAAGGAGTTCGACCCGGCGCAGCAGACGGCCGCGATGCTGGCCGGTGGCCCGGCCGCGATGACCGCCGACCTCAAGGTGCAGGCGGACGCCGCCAAGGACGTCAAGGCGCAGCAGGTCCAGTACTTCAACGCCTACACCTCGGCGATGTCCGAGGTCGACGGCACGACGCCGAGCTTCGCCCCGGCCTCGCTCGGGCTCAAGCCCGCGGCGAACGTGTCCGGTCTGAACGCGGCCTCGATGGACGTCGGCGGGATGCCGGGTGGCCCGGCCGGTATCGGCGGAGTCCAGCCGGGTTCGCTCACCGTCGCCGGTGCCGGCGCCGGCGGGCTCGCCCCGGGGCTCGGCCAGGCGGGTTCCGAGACGCCCGCCCACACCAGCACATCCGGGTACGCGGCGCAGTCCGGCCCCTCGGCCGGGTCGGTGACCGGTGGTGGCTCCATGCCGTCCGCGCCGCAGGCCCCGGCCGCGCCCGCCACCACCGCGCAGGCCCTCGGCGGCGCGGCAGTCGGCGGTGCGCTCGGTTTCGCCGGCGGCAGGGCGCTCGGTGCGGGCAACCGCAGCGGTACCAAGCAGCAGTCCAGCGACTCGGGTTCCGCGGCGCAGGGGCAGGGCAACAGCGCCGCCGCCGCGAGTCCGCAGCAGCCGGGTGTTGTTCCCGCCGGTGGCACGATCGGAGCGGGCGCCCCGCCGCCCGCGGGTCCGGTCGGCGGCGGTGCCGGCATGGGTGCCGCCCGTCAGCAGCAGGAGCAGGAAGAGGAGCACACGCACGCGTCCTTCCTCATCGAAGCCGATCCGGACGAGGCGTTCGGGGCCAACGAGGCCACGCCGCCGCCCGTCATCGGTGCCTGGTCCGAGGACGAGGAGCGCTAGATCGTGGCGCTGGCCGTGTCGCGGGCGGGCGATCGTGATCCGGGGTTCGTCCGCCCCCTCGCCTCCGGGGACGTTTAATGGCACGGACGGAGCTGCTCACGCCGCTCGAGCTGGATTTCCTGTGGGAGTCCAACGGAACCGGTGAACTGCCCTATCCGCTGGAAGCGCGGTCGCACGGCGCGACACTGGACGAGCGCGCCGCGCTGCGCACGCAGACGATGGCCGGGCTGGTCCAGCGCCGGGTGGCCGACGATCGGGGCCGGGCCGAACCGCACATCGAGGACTGGTTCGGCGTGCTGGCCGGCGCGGACATCAGCCTCGACGCGGTGCACCTGACCAATCCGGGCTCGGCGCCGGTGCTCGCCGTGGCGTCCTCGCTCGGCGGTCAGGCACTACTGGCCGTCCAGGACCAGCGTGGCCTGCACCTGCGGGACGTTCCGGCGGACGGTCTGCACAGTGCGATCATCGGCCTGCTCCCGCCCGCTCCGCGCGGCTCGGAGAAGTCGATCACCGTTCCGCTGGACCAGCTCATGAGCAGCTCCGGCGCGGACTTCCTGCAGCGCAGGGGGCCCGATCCGCAGGATGGCAGCCGGGCGAGCGTCGACGAGGACCGCAAGGCGCTGGCCCGGTTGCACGCGCAGCCGCGGCTACGCGGCGGGCAGATCGGCGCCAACGCCCGCAACCGGATGGGCGGCCGTTCGCGCATGCCGGTGCTGAGCTGGTTCGACACCGAGAGCGGCCGCTACTTCACCCAGGCGACCCGTGGCCGGGACGGCCGTGACTGGATCACCATCGCCCCGGCCGACGCGGCCACGCTGCGGCACCGGCTCGCGGAGATGCTCTCCGGTGCGATCAGCGCGAACACCGCCGCGCTGTAGCGCACCGGGAGCGCGGCGCTAGCCTCCGTACACCGACGTCGAAACCAGGGAGAGATGGTGGCACCGCAGGAGTTCTTCTCGCCGATCGCCTTCGACTTCCTGTGGGAGGCGATGCGGATCGGCGAGCTGCCCTACCCGCTGCAGGTGCCTTCGCACGGTGCCACCGAGGACGAGCGGATCCTGCTCCGCCGCAGCACCAACGCCGAGCTGGTGACCAGGGGCGTCCGCGATCCGCAGGGCAGGCTGGAGCCGCACGTCGAGCAGTGGCTGCGGCTGCTGGCCCGTCCCGCGGTGTCCATCGACGCGCTGCACATCCCGGAGTACCGGATGCCGCCGGTGGCGATCCTGGCCGCCTCGGACGGTCGCGAGGCCGTGATCGCGATCCAGGACCACCAGGGCATCCGGGTGCGCCCCGCCTACCCGGACGGCCTCGCCTCCGAGGTCGTCTCGCTGCTGCCCGCCGGACCACGGGGCAGCGAATCCTCGATCACCCTGCCGCTGGACGAGGCGATGCGCACCGCGCCCGCCCGGACGATGGCGGGCGTCGGCGCCGCGCGGGAGGCCGAAGCGGCGGACAAGGGCGGCCGGTGGGGGCGGAGCCGGCGCGAGCGTTCCGGCCTTGCCGAACGCACCACCGACCCGCGGGAGGCCTACGGCAGGCTCTCCGGACAGCCCAGACTGCGCGGCGGCCAGATCGCCGCGAACAGCCGCGACCACCTCGGCGGCAAACGCCGTTCGCCGGTGCTCGCCTGGTTCGACACGGCGGGCGGGCGCTACCTCAGCCTGTCCAGGCCGGGGCCGGACGGCCGGGAGTGGGTCACCATCTCGCCCGCCGACGCGAAGACCCTGCGCTCCCGGCTCGGCGAGATGGTCGGCGGCGTCGCCACCGCAGGTTAGGGACGTTCGCCCACAGCGATCCGGCGCCGGGAACCTCTGTCGCATACCGTCCGTTGACCTGCGAGAGGCTCCCCGGCCACGCCGCCGTCAACGGGCGGTACCCTGGGGAGAACGATGCCCTGCGTTCCGCCGGGCGTCATACCGTGACGGCGGATGCCGGACCAACCGCCTAACCAGGGAGGGTCGAGGCCACCACGGCCGAGTCGAATGGACCGTAAGCGCCTGCTCAAGAACCCACTGCTGTGGATAGTCGCGGTTCTGCTGATCTATTTCGCCTTCAGCATGATCTTCGACAGCGACCGGGGCTACTCCCAGGTCCCCACCTCGCAGGCCCTGTCGGAGATCTCCGCGGGGAACGCGAAGGAAGTCACCTTCGAGGACAAGGAACAGCAGCTCAAGCTGTCCCTGACCAACAAGATCGAGGTCGAGGGCCAGCAGGTCGACCAGGTCCTGACCAAGTTCCCGTCCGGGGCGTCCGGGCAGATCTACTCCGCCCTGAACGAGGCGAAGAACGGTCAGCAGGACCTGACGTTCGACACCACCGTCACCCAGGAATCCTTCCTCACCCAGTTGCTGATCTACATGATCCCGCTCGGGATCCTGCTGCTCCTGCTGATGTGGATGATGAACAACGCCCAGGGTGGCGGCAACAAGGTCCTCAACTTCGGCAAGTCGAAGGCCAAGCAGCTCAACAAGGACATGCCGAAGACGACCTTCGGCGACGTCGCGGGGGCCAACGAGGCCGTCGAAGAGCTGTACGAGATCAAGGACTTCCTGCAGAACCCCGGCCGCTACCAGGCACTCGGCGCGAAGATCCCGAAGGGCGTGCTGCTCTACGGCCCGCCCGGTACCGGTAAGACGCTGCTCGCCAGGGCCGTCGCCGGCGAGGCGGCCGTGCCGTTCTACACGATCTCCGGTTCGGACTTCGTCGAGATGTTCGTCGGTGTCGGTGCCTCCCGTGTGCGTGACCTGTTCGAGCAGGCCAAGCAGAACGCGCCGTGCATCATCTTCGTGGACGAGATCGACGCGGTCGGCCGTCAGCGTGGCGCCGGCCTCGGTGGCGGGCACGACGAGCGCGAGCAGACGCTGAACCAGCTCCTCGTCGAGATGGACGGCTTCGACGCGCGCGGCGGGATCATCCTGATCGCGGCCACAAACCGTCCCGACATCCTGGACCCCGCGCTGCTCCGCCCCGGCCGCTTCGACCGGCAGATCCCGGTGTCCGCGCCGGACATGCGTGGTCGCCGGGCGATTCTGAACGTGCACGCCAAGGGCAAGCCGATCGCGCAGGACGCCAACCTGGACGGCCTGGCCAAGCGCACCGTCGGCATGTCCGGTGCCGACCTGGCGAACGTGATCAACGAGGGCGCGCTGCTCACCGCGAGGGAGAACGGCACCGTCATCACCGACGCCGCTCTCGAGGAGGCGGTGGACCGCGTCGTCGGTGGTCCGGCCCGCAAGAGCCGGATCATCTCCGAGAAGGAGAAGAAAATCACGGCCTACCACGAGGGCGGGCACGCGCTCGCCGCGTGGGCGATGCCGGACATCGAGCCGGTCTACAAGCTGACGATCCTGCCGCGTGGTCGCACCGGCGGGCACGCCCTGCTCGTCCCCGAGGACGACAAGGAGCTGATGACCCGTTCGGAGATGATCGGCAGGCTCGTCTTCGCGATGGGTGGCCGTACCGCCGAGGAGCTCGTCTTCCACGAGCCCACCACCGGTGCGTCCTCGGACATCGAGCAGGCCACGAAGATCGCCCGCGCGATGGTCACCGAGTACGGCATGAGTGCCCGCCTCGGCGCCGTCAAGTACGGGCAGGAGCAGGGCGACCCGTTCCTCGGCCGTTCCGCCGGCAGGCAGGCGGACTACTCGCTCGAGGTGGCGCACGAGATCGACGAGGAGGTGCGCAAGCTCATCGAGACCGCGCACACCGAAGCGTGGCACGTGCTGAGCACCTATCGCGACGTGCTCGACGAGCTGGTCGTGGAGCTGCTGGAGAAGGAAACGCTGCAGCGCAAGGATCTCGAACGGATCTTCGCCACGGTGGAGAAGCGGCCGAACATCACCGTGTTCAACGAGTTCGGCGAGCGGACCCCTTCGGACAAGCCGCCGATCAAGACCCCCGGTGAGCTGGCGATGGAACGCGGCGAGCCGTGGCCCCCGCCGGAGCCGGAGAAGCCGTTCGTGCCGGAGCCCGCGCCGACCCCGGTCGCGACCGCGCCGGGTGCGGGTGACCTGCCGGGTGGTCCGCCGTACTCGCAGAGCCCCGAGCCCGCCAATCCGTACGCCCCGCCGCCTCCCGGTGGCTACCCGAACGGCAACCGCGGCAACGGTGGCGGCCCGCCGAACGGCTGGCAGTCCAACGGCGGCGGTTACCCCGGCCAGCACCAGCACGGGCCGCAGGGCTACCCGGGCCAGCCCGGTCAGCACCCGGGCGCGCAGGGCGGCCCGCCCAACTACGGTGCGCCTCCCGGGTGGACCCCGGCGACGCAGCCGGGCAGGCCCAGCCAGCCGTGGCGGCCGGACGGCCCGCCGCCTGGTGAGCAGCCGACCAGGCAGTACGGCGATCCTTCGGGAAGTCAGCACAGCGGACAGTTGCCGGATGATCGCGGTGAGGAACAGCGGTACCGCGGCAATCCCGACGAGCAGGACGGACCGCATCGCCGCTGAGTAGGCCGGTTACGCTCACCGGGTGAGCGAGCAGCGAGCCGCGGGCCCCGGCGGTCCGGTTTTCGACCAGGCGCGAGCCGAACGTGCGATCCGGGAACTCCTCCTCGCTTGCGGGGAGGACCCGGATCGCAACGGCCTCCAGGAGACCCCGGCACGGGTGGCGCGGGCCTATCAGGAGATGTTCGCCGGGCTGTACGACGACCCGGACACCGTCCTGGACAAGACCTTCGACGAGAGTCACGAGGAACTCGTCCTGGTCACCGACATCCCGATGTACAGCACCTGCGAGCACCATCTGGTGCCGTTCCACGGTGTCGCGCACGTCGGTTACATCCCGAACGAACTGGGCCGCGTCACCGGTTTGTCGAAGCTGGCCAGGCTGGTCGATCTCTACGCCCGTCGTCCCCAGGTGCAGGAACGCCTCACCTCCCAGCTCGCGGACGCGATGGAGCGCAAGCTCCAGCCGCGTGGCGTGATCGTGGTGGTGCAGGCGGAGCACCTGTGCATGGCGATGCGCGGTATTCGCAAGCCGGGTGCGCGGACGACCACCTCGGCGGTGCGCGGGCAGTTGAAGAGTTCGGCGTCCTCGCGGGCGGAGGCGCTCGACCTGATCAAGGGCCGGCGGTGACCCCGCCGACCGCGCGGACCCCGCCGACCCCGCCGACTCCACTGCCGTCGCCGGGCCGGTGTGCGGTGATGGGCATCCTGAACGTCACGCCCGATTCCTTCTCCGACGGTGGCCGGTATCTCGACGTCGAGGAGGCGCTGGCGCACGCCAGGGCGATGTGGCGGTGCGGCGCGGACGTCATCGACGTGGGTGGCGAGTCGACCCGCCCCGGTGCGGAGCGGGTGGACGCGGCCACCGAGACCGCCAGGGTGCTGCCGGTGATTCGCGAGCTGGCGGACGAGGGTCTGGTGCTGTCGGTGGACACCTCGCGGGCCGAGGTCGCTGCGGCCGCGCTGGAGGCGGGCGCGCGGGTCATCAACGACGTGTCCGGCGGGCTGGCGGACCCGGGGATGGCCAGGGTGGCGGCGGAGAGCGGCGTGCCTTTCGTGCTGATGCACTGGCGGGGGCACAGTAGGGACATGAACGCGCTCGCCACCTATGCCGACGTCGTCGCGGAGGTCCGGGCCGAGCTGACCGAGCGGGTCGATGCCGCGCTGGCCGCCGGGGTCCGGGAGAGTGCGATCGTGCTCGATCCGGGGCTCGGCTTCGCGAAGCGCGGCGAGCACGACTGGGAGTTGTTGCGCGGCTTGGATTCGTTGCTGAGCCTGGGTTTCCCAGTGCTGGTCGGAGCTTCCCGGAAACGCTTCCTCGGCGCTTTGTTGTCCGATGTGGACGGTATGCCGCGCCCGCCGGGCGGACGGGGGAACGCGACCGCCGCGGTTTCGGCGCTGGCCGCGGCCGCCGGTGCCTGGGGGGTGCGGGTGCACGAGGTCGGTTCCTCGCTGGACGCGGTCAGGGTGGCGGCGGCCTGGGCTCTGCCGGAGGGGGATGGTGATGGCTGATCGGATCACGCTGACCGGCCTGCGGGTGTTCGGCAGGCACGGCGTCTTCGAGCACGAGAAGCGGGACGGGCAGGAGTTCGTCGTCGACATCACGGTCTGGCTGGAGCTGGCCGGGGCGGCGGCGTCCGATGATCTGTCGAAGACCCTGCACTACGGGGAACTGGCGGAGCTGGCTGCCGGGGTCGTCGGCGGGCGGCCGTACGACCTGATCGAGAGCGTTGCCGGGCGGATCGCGGACGAGGTGATGGCCGACGAGCGGCTGCACGCCGTCGAGGTGACGGTGCACAAGCCGTCCGCGCCGATTCCTCTGGCGTTCGACGATGTGGCGGTCACGATGCGCCGTTCCCGCCGGGCCGCCGGCGGGCCGGGGCGTGGCCGGGCGCGGCCGGCGGAGGCGCCGTGAGTCGCGTTGACGTGTTTTTCTCAGCGGAGGCGCCGTGAGTGGCGTTGACGTGTTTTTCTCAGCGGAGGCGCCGTGAGTGGCGTTGACGTGTTTTTCTCAGCGGAGGCGCCATGAGTAGAGCGGTGCTGTCGCTGGGGTCGAACCTCGGTGACCGGCACGGTTTCCTGTTGCTGGCCGTGCGTGGTCTCGGCGAGCCGCTGACGGCCGTGTCGAGTGTGTACGAGACGGCGCCGTGGGGGGTGGAGGACCAGCCGTACTTTCTCAACGCGGTGTGCGTTGTGGACGATCCGGCGCGGGACCACTGGGCGTGGTTGCGGGCGGCGCAGGCGTTGGAGGCCGCGGCGGGCCGGGTCCGGGAGCAGCGCTGGGGCCCGCGGACGCTGGATGTGGACCTGGTGACCGTCGACGGTGTGGCCTCCGCCGAGCCGGAGCTGTTGCTGCCGCATCCCGGTACGCCGGACCGTGCCTCGGTGCTGATTCCGTGGCTGGAGATCGAGCCTGGTGCCGTGCTGCCGGGGCACGGCCGGGTGGACGCGCTGTTGCGCGCCCGCCCGGCCGCGGATCGCGACGGTGTGCTGCCGCGGGCGGATCTGTCCTTGCGCGACTGACGCCGTCGTGCGGGATGCCCCCGGGTCACCCCGCACAACGGTGGTTCTCAGTTCGCGGACGCGCGCAGTGCGCCGATGAACCAGTCCATCGCTGGCTGCCGGGTGGGAACCGGTGGCCAGCCGTTGATGGTCGCCAGCAGTTGCCAGTACCGCTCGGCTCTCGGGTCGCTGCCGGATGCGATCTTGTCGGCCAGTTCGCGGCGGAACGCCGGGTCACCAGGTTCCTGTCCCGGGGTCGCCGACCCGTTCGCGATCTCGTCGGCGAGTTCCCTGCCCTCCGGCGAGGCCGGGTCGAGTCCGGCTTCGAGGTGGGCGTGCGCCCGGTCGGCCCATTCGGCCCACTGGTTCCGCTTGTCCTCGTCGGGTGGGCTCAGGTCCTCGCCCTCGGCCCTGCGCCGGGCGTTGCCTTCGCTCATGCCGCGGATCAGGGCGCGGAAGTCCTTGTCGCGCACCAGTTCCGCGAGTTCGATCCAGGCTTCGAGCTGTTCCGGGCTGGGGTCGTCGGGCAGGTCCGGCTTGGCCGAGCGCATCCACTCGTACAGGTCCGGGTCCACTTCCAGTCCGCTGCTGACCTCCGCCCAGAACTCGTCGAGCAGTGCCCTGCGCTCCTCGTCCGACATCGATGCCAGTTTGTTCATCAGTTTCACCTCGTCCAGTTCGGATTCTCGTTTCGCTACCGCCCGCAGCACCGACCGGCGTAACCGCAGCCGGCGGATCTGCTCGTCGAGTGCCTCGACGTGCCGGGCCGCCAGTGCGGGCACGGTCGTCGTGCCTGCCAACGCACCGTCCACATCGGACAGTCCGATTCCCAGTTCGCGCAACGTCTTCACCAGCTCCAGTCGCGCGAGTGCGGCTGTGTCGTAGAGCCGGTAACCGGACGGTGTGCGGTCGGTCGGAGGGAGCAGGCCTTCGTCGGAGTAGAAGCGGATCGTCTTGACGGGCAGGCCCGTGCGGCGCGCCAGTTCCCCGATGGTGAACACCGTGCTCCCTCGCATGAGACCGATCCTGGACGTTCCAGTCGCTGGAGAGTCAAGCCGGGAAATGTCGGGCCCGCAATCCGCTCGCGATGTCGACATGCGGTGCGCACTTCGCCCGGCTGCGGCCGGGCGTCCGCGCCCGGAGTGCCGGACCTTCACCCGGAGCGCGCCGCTACGGTGGACGGTATGCACTTCACGCGGCCGCGAGAGCTCCTGATCGCCGGGCTGCTCGGCCTCGTCGGCGGTTTCCTGCTGTTCGAGTTCGCCTACGACTCGATTCCCCGGCTGCCCCGTCCCGCCGGGGCCACCCTCGGCGTGCTGGCGATCATCGAGGTGGTGCTGGCCTTCGGGGTGCGCTCCCGCATCCGCGCCGGCCGGGTGCACAGCGCGATCGCGATCGCCAGGGCGGTGGCGCTGGCGAAGGCCTCGTCATTGCTGGGCGCGCTGATGACGGGCTTCTGGGTCGGCTCGATCGGTTTCCTCGCCCCTAACGCAGACAGGCTCACGGCCGCAAGCCGCGATCTCACCAGTGCGCTGATCGGTGCGGTCTGTGCGGTGGTGTTGATCGGTGCCGCGTTGTGGCTCGAGCACTGCTGCCGGGCCCCGGAGCCACGTGATTCCGATCGTCCCACCGGAGCGACCGACTGACGGACGAATCACGCCGTTGGAGGTACCGACTAGGTCTCGGTCGGGTTACCAGAAGGTACTGTGGTGGCCATGACTGCCGAGGCTGACGACTCGCGCGGCCAGCCGTTGAGCAGGCCGTGGCTGGGCGTGTGCGTCACCCTCGTCGGTGTCTCCACGTTCGTGCTGGTGGCCACCCAGGAGCTGCGCTGGCTGCGCATCGGGGTGATCTCCGCGCTGTGGGCGGCGTTGATCTGTGCCTTCCTCGCGACCAAGTACCGCAAGCAGGTCGTCGACTCCGAGGACACCATCGAGCACGCGAAGGAGATCTACGAGCTCGAACTGGAACGCGAGGTTGCCGCGCGCCGCGAGTTCGAGCTGGAGGTCGAGGCGGAGACCCGCAAGCGCGTCGAGGCCGACTCCCGCGAGGAGCTCGACGCCCTCCGCAGCGAGGTCACCGCCCTCCGGGAGAGCCTGCAGGCGCTGTTCGGCGGCGAGGTCCTGTTCGAGCGCGTCGCGCTCACCGCTCAGTCCACCCGGATGCGCTCCTTCGGCGAGGAGCACCGCGTCGTCACCTCCGGCGAGAGCAACGGCAAGCCCGCGCAGCTCACCGGCCGCGCGGACGACGAACGCCCGACCGAGCTGATCGACCGGATCCTGGACCAGGGCCCGTCCTCGGTGGCCGAACGTCGCCGCCGGGTCGCCGCCGAGCTCGAGCGCGTCCAGGACCTGCGCCGGAACCAGCAGCAGGAGGCGAAGCCGGAGCGCACCCGGTCCACCGGGCAGTCACTCGGCCGCCGGGTCGCCCCGGGCGAGGCGCCGGGTGCGGCCGCCCGTGCCGCCACGGCGGCGAACGAGGCGAGCCGGGCGTCGGCCGCGCCGACCGGCCTGCCCACCGAGTTCCAGAAGCCGGCCGTCCCGCCTGCGAGCAGGCCGGGCGCCGCCGTGCAGCCGAAGCGGGTGCCACAGCGCAACGAAGCCCCGCGGCCGCCGGAGCCCCAGCGTCCCGTCGAACCCCACCGTCCCGTCGAACCCCAGCGACCGGTGGACGGTCCGCGCCGGACGCCCGCCGAGCGCCAGGAGCCGACCCGGCAGGTGCCGATCCGGCCGGAAGCCGCCCGCCAGGAACCCGCACCTCAGGAACCGACCCGCCAGGAGCCGACCCGCCAGGAGCCGACCCGCCAGGAGCCGACCCGCCAGGTGCCCGTCGTCCGGGACGCCGCGCGGCAGGAGGCCCCGCGCCGCGCCGAGCCGGCACGCCCCGCCGAGCCGCGAGCCGCGCAGCGGCCGGCAAGCCGTCCCGAGCAGCCGAAAGCCTCGCAGCGGCCCACACGCCCGGATCCTGTACGCCCGGAGCCCGCCCGCGCCGAACCGGCCGCCCCGGCCGCAGGACTGAACGAGTGGACGCCCTCCTGGGAAACCACTGGCAATGGGGCCCACGCCGGCAACGGCGCCCACAGTGGCAACGGAGCGCACAGCGCGTCCGGCGGTGCCCACGGCGGCGGTACGCACAGCGGCAGTACGCACAGCGCCGACGGTGCGCACAGCGCGGGCGACGGCGCGCACAGCGGGAACGGAACGCGGGGGCCGCAGGATTCGCTGTTCACCAAGCCGGTGGATCCGTCCGTCACGCCCGCCGCGCCGGAACAGCCCGCCTCCCGGCACGCGGAACCGAACCCGACCCTTCCCCCCTCCGTCCAGGCCATCCAGCGCCAGGGCCGTCCGGGCGGACGCCGCCGTCGTTCCGGCGAGGACGAGGAGCCGACCCCCGAGACCCAGGCCGCGCCCCCCGAGGAGACCGGCGGCGGACGCCGTCGCCGCCCGGACGGCGAAGCACCCTCCTGGCAGGGGCTTCCGGTCAGCGGCGGCAGGCGGGCCGCCAGCCACGAGGCCGAGCCGGAGCCGAGCGGACGCCGCGCGCGGCCCGAACCCGAGGAGCCGGAGGGCTCCCACGCGGCGGGCCGCTCGGTGGAGGAACTCCTGGCAGCGCACGGCGCGCAGTCCTCCGCCCCGCGTCGCCGCCGCCGAGCCGAAGACTGACGCACGCCCCTGGTGCGGCCGCACCGCGGTACGACGATCGAACGTGGTGAATGGCCGCACGTAGGGTGCTGCGTGTGAGGGGATCGGTCTCGACGCACGCCGCCACCGGCGAACCGCGCACGCAGGCGTCCGCGCGCTCGCGCCGCAAACTGATGCGCAGGCACCTGCCGCGCAGGCTGACGGTGTTGTTGCCGGTGCTGGGCACCATCGCGCTCGCGCTCTGCGGACTGCTGGTGTTCGGACTGGTCACCGACAACGTCGGCGTCGTGCCGTTCGCGGTCGGCACCGTGGCCGCGTTGCTGCCGGTGGCGGTGGTCGTCGCCGCTTTCCTGTGGATCGACCGCTGGGAACCGGAGCCGGCGAAGCTGCTGCTGGTGGCGTTCTTCTGGGGAGCCTGCGTCGCGACGCTCACCGCCCTGCTGCTCAACAGCACCGCGGAGGAGGTCGGCGACCTGCTGCTCGGCAGCGGCCAGGGCAGTAGGTTCAGCGCCATCGTCTCGGCTCCACTGGTCGAGGAAGCGGTGAAGGCGCTGTTCGTGCTGGCCGTGCTCTGGCGCCGGACGCGGGAGTTCGACGGCGTGGTGGACGGTATCGTCTACGCGGGTATCACCGCGGCGGGCTTCGCCTTCACCGAGAACATCTACTACTTCGCGCGGGCCTTCGACGAGAACGGTCTCGGCGGAGCCACCGGCGAGGGTGTGCTGACGGCGTTCATCCTGCGCGGGGTGCTCGCGCCGTTCACCCACCCGTTGTTCGCGGTGCTGACCGGCATCGGTATCGGCCTCGCCGCCCGCACGGCCAGTCGCAAGGTCCGGTATCTGGCACCGCTCGGCGGGTACGCCGCCGCGGTCGCCCTGCACGCGCTGTGGAACGCGGCGGCCACGCTCGGCGGCGCCGACACCTTTCTGAACGTGTACTTCCTGATCATGGTGCCGATGTTCGTCTGCGTGCTACTGCTGGTGTTGTGGCAGCGCCGCCGGGAACAACGTGTCGTGGCGGACGCGCTGCCGGACATGGCGGCGGCCCGCTGGATCGCCCGGTCCGAGGTGGAACTGCTGGCCAGCCTTTCCGGCCGCCGGTTCTGGCGCAGGCAGGCCGCCCGCGAATCGGGCAGGCGTGCCGCACGTGCCGTCGCCGCGTACCAGGCGACCGTCACCGAACTCGCCTTCCTGCGCAGCAACGACGCGGCCGGAGTGGCCGGGCCGGACGCTCCGCGCAGGCAGGAGGAACTGCTCACCGTGCTGGGGATGGCGCGGGCCGAGGCGGTACGGGCGGCGAGCGGATCGTCGTCGAAGGACGTTCGGGCAAACGGCACCACGGGGTGAAGATGGTCACCTACCGTCAGCGTCCTGGTCACCTGCGGGCTACTCTCTCGCCGTCGTCCGGTACCCGCTCGCGGAGCCGGACGCCGAACGAGCGAAGGGGAAACCTGTGATGTGCGTTCGCCGGGGAACGCGGTGACACGTCCGGCGCGCCTCGCCGTGGGGGTCGTCTCGGCCGGGCGCGTGGGCAGTGTGCTGGGGGCGGCTCTCGCCCGCGCCGGCCACTCGGTCGTCGCCGCCTCCGGTATCTCCGCGGCCTCGGTCCGCCGGGCCGAGACGCTGCTTCCCGGAGTACCGCTGCTGCCGCCCGACCAGGCCGTCCGCTCGGCGGATCTGGTGCTGCTGGCGATTCCGGACGACGCGCTCGCCGGCATGGTCGGCGGCCTGGTCAACTCGGGCTCGCTGCGTGCCGGCCAGATCGTCGTGCACACCTGCGGTGCCCGCGGTGTCGACGTGCTGGCTCCGGCCGCCGAACTCGGTGTCCTTCCGCTCGCCCTGCATCCGGTGATGACCTTCACCGGCAGGCCGGAGGACCTGGAACGGCTGTCGACGTGCAGCGTCGGCGTCACCGCCGCCGAGGGCGACGAGGCGGCCTGGAACGTGGGTGAGGCGCTGACGGTGGAGATGGGCGCCGAGCCCGTGCGGGTGCCCGGTGCCGTCCGCCCGCTGTACCACGCGGCCATCGCGCACGGGGCGAACCATCTCGCCACGCTCGTCAACGACTGCGTGGAAGTGTTGCGCGGAGCCGGGATCGCCCATGCCGAACGGGTGGTGGCCCCGTTGCTGTCGGCCGCGCTGGACAACTCCCTGCGCCGCGGCGACAGCGCGCTGACCGGACCGGTGGCTCGCGGCGACGCCGGTACGGTGCGCGAGCACCTGCGGGTGCTGGCCGAGCAGGCCCCGGACGTCGCCCCGGCGTACGACGCGCTGTCCCGCCGGACGTTCGCGCGGGCGCGCGCGGCCGGACTGCTGCCCGACGCCGCGGCGGCCGACCTGGACGCCTTGTTCAGCTCAACCGCGTCCGGCCCCGATTCGCCCGACGACTTCCCCGATACCGACCACGGACGTGAAACCCAGTGACCGTACCGAAGTTCACCCGCCACCAGGTCAACACCTTCCGCGCAGCCGAGGACACCGCGCGGGTCGCCAAGGCCCTGCGCGCCACCGGCAAGAAGGTCGTTCTCGTGCCGACGATGGGCGCGCTGCACGCCGGGCACCGCGAACTGCTGCGCAGGGCGAAGCGGCTGCCGAACACGGTGGTCGCGGCCTCGATCTTCGTGAACCCGCTCCAGTTCGGCGCCGGCGAGGACTTCGACGGTTACCCGCGTCCGCTCGACCGGGATCTCGAGGTGCTCGCCGACGCGGGCGTCGAGCTCGCTTTCGTGCCCGCCGCCACCGATCTGTACGGCCCGGACGCGGCGGTGACGGTGCATCCGGGACCGCTGGGCGACGAACTGGAGGGCGCCGCGCGTCCCGGCCACTTCGCCGGGGTGCTGACCGTGGTGTCGAAGCTGTTCAACATCATCCGTCCGGAGTACGCATTCTTCGGCGAGAAGGACTACCAGCAGCTCGTCCTTTTGCGAAAGATGGTGGCGGACCTGAACTTCGCCACCCGGGTGGTGGGTGTGCCCACGGTGCGCGAATCGGACGGGCTGGCACTGTCCTCGCGCAACGTCTACCTTTCCGATGCCGAGCGCGAACACGCGGTGGTGCTGTCGCGAGCACTGACCGCGGGGGCCTACATGGGCAGGCTCGGTGCGACGGCGGTACTGGACGCGGCGCGGTCGACGCTCGCGGCGGTGCCGGAGTGCGAGATCGACTATCTCGAACTGCGTGGAACCGATCTCGGTGCCGCGCCCGTCGATGGGGAGGCACGGTTGTTGATCGCCGCCCGGGTGGGGAGCACCCGGCTGATCGACAACGTCGGGGTGCTGCTCGGCGATGCCGGGCATGGCTGACCGAACACCGCCGGTGGCCGCGGATGCCGGTGACTGAGGACGCAGGGGCATAGGAGTCCACGATGTACCGCACGATGCTCAAGTCGAAGATCCACCGAGCCACCGTGACGCAGGCCGATCTGCACTACGTCGGTTCCGTGACGGTGGACGAGCGGCTGATGGAGGCCGCCGACCTGCTGCCCGGCGAGCAAGTGTCCATTGTGGACATCACGAACGGTGCGCGCCTGGAGACGTACGTGATCCCGGGGGAGCGGGACAGCGGCGTGCTGGGTATCAACGGAGCCGCCGCGCATCTGGTGCACCCTGGCGACCTGGTCATCCTGATCGCCTACGGCCAGATGGAGACGGCGGAGGCGGCGAACTTCCGCCCCCGCGTGGTCTTCGTCGACGCCGAGAACAAGCCGACCGACCTGGGGACCGACCCCTCGCGCGCACCGGAGGGCTCCGGTCTGGTCAGCGGTGCGCTGCCGGTCGCGGGCGAGGGCGACGCCTCGTTCCCGGTCGGCGAGACCGTCGACGCGGCCCGCCTCGACGCACTGCTGCACGCCGAGGGCTGAGGTGGCCCCGCCCCGCGTGCCGAGGGCTCAGGGCGACGGTCTGCTGCTGACCATCGACGTCGGCAACAGCCACATCGTCCTCGGCCTGCACTCCGGACGCGGCGAGCGGGCGTGGCTGGTCCGCGACCGGCGGATGCGCACCGACGCGCGGATGACCGCCGACGAGCTGGCGCTCACAGTGCGGGGTCTGCTCGGCAGCCACGCCGGCGAGGTCACCGGAATCAGCGCGCTGTCCACCGTTCCCGCGGTGCTGCGCGAACTGCGCGCGATGCTGGCCCGCTACTACGCGGACGTGCCGGCTGTCGTCGTGGAACCAGGCGTGCGTACCGGGGTCCCGCTGCTGGTGGACAACCCCAAGGAGGTGGGTGCCGACCGGCTGGTGAACACGCTGGCCGCACACCACCTCTTCGGCCGCGCCTGTGTGATCGTGGACTTCGGCACCTCGACCAATGTGGACGCGGTGTCGGCGAGGGGTGAGTTCCTCGGCGGCGCGTTCGCCCCGGGGATCGAGATCTCCGTCGACGCGCTGGCCGCCCGCGCCGCGGCCCTGCGCAAGGTCGAACTGGTCGCGCCCCGGTCGGTGATCGGCAAGAACACGGTGGAGTGCCTGCAGTCGGGCATCGTGTTCGGCTTCGCCGGCCAGGTCGACGGCCTGGTACGGCGGATCATCCGCGAGATCACGGCCGGCGAGGACGTGCCGGTGTCGGTGATCGCCACCGGCGGCCTGGCACCGCTGGTGCTGGCGGAGTCGGAGACGATCACCGACCACGAACCGCATCTGACGCTGCTCGGTCTGCGACTGGTCTACGAGCGCAACGTCCGCTGAAGCGGTTCCCCACTCAGGTGAGGACCTTCAGCCCCGCCACGCCCGCGACGATCAGCACCAGGCAGGTGATCCGCCCCGCGGTGACCGGATCGCCGAGCGCCGCCATGCCGTAGATCGCCGTGCCGATCGCGCCGATGCCGACCCAGATCGCGTAGCCGGTGCCGATCGGGATGCTGCGCATCGCGTACGCGAGACCGCCCATGCTCAGCACCAGCGCGACCAGGAACAACAGCGAGGGCTGGAGCTTGCTGAAACCCTTGGACGCGGCGAGTGCCGCCGCCCAGACCGTCTCCAGCACACCGGACAGGATCAGTATCACCCATGCCATGACATTCCTCCGCAGTGACAACTTGGTTGCTCGTTGTACTGCGTCGTCTTGTCGTGCCGGGTACGACGCGCTCGTCCGGGGCGGAGTGCACCACCGCTTCCGACGCTAGCACCGGCGGCGAGCGGGTGGCTGGTGGTTCTCACCACCGTCGGACGCTCACATGAGCGAGAGCATCCGGCGTCCACGATGTGAAATTCTGCTGAATTGCCTGGCCGGGCCGCCGGGGATTCCGGTGTCCGCCTTCCGTGGCGAAACGGACTCGGCGTGCACAACGGTAATCCGGTGGGCGTGGCCGTTATCGGTGTTCGTACCCTGTGTTCTCATGACGGAAATCTCCGCGACCGATCGCGACCTGCCAGAAGACGACCTGCCCGAACAGATGAGGATTCGCAGGGAAAAGCGCGACCGGATACTCGCGGAGGGTGTCGAGCCGTATCCGGTCGAGGTGCCGCGAACACACTCGCTGGCGCAGGTCCGGGCCGAGAATCCCGATCTTCCCGCCGATACCACCACCGGCACGACGGTGGGCGTGACCGGGCGCGTCATGTTCCTGCGCAATACGGGCAAGTTGTGTTTCGCGAGTCTCCGCGAGGGGGACGGCACCGAACTGCAGGCGATGATCAGCCTGGCCAAGGTGGGTGCCGACGCGCTGGCCGCCTGGAAATCGGACGTGGATCTCGGTGACCACGTTTTCGTCCAGGGTGAGGTCATCACGTCGAAGCGTGGCGAGTTGTCCGTCATGGCGGACGGATGGCAGCTCACTTCGAAGTCCTTGCGGCCGCTGCCCGTCGCGCACAAAGAACTCGCCGAGGAAACGCGGATCCGTCAGCGTTATGTCGACTTGATCCTCCGGCCGAAGGCGGGGGAAGTCGTCCGGACCCGCTCCGCGGTGATGCGTGCGCTCCGTGATTCCTTTCACGGCCGAGGCTTCACCGAGGTGGAGACACCGATGTTGCAGACGCTGCACGGCGGTGCTGCCGCGCGTCCGTTCGTCACGCATTCGAACGCCTTCGACCTCGACCTGTACCTGAGGATCGCCCCCGAGTTGTACCTCAAGCGCTGTGTTGTCGGCGGAATCGAGAAAGTCTTCGAGATCAACCGGAACTTCCGCAACGAGGGCAGTGACTCAACGCATTCGCCCGAGTTCGCGATGCTGGAGTTCTACGAGGCGTACGCGACCTACGACACCAATGCGCGGATGACCCGCGAACTCGTCCAGGAAGTCGCAGACTCCGTATTCGGTAGCCAGGTCGTCACGCTTTCCGACGGTACCGAGTACGACCTCTCCGGCGAGTGGACCACCCTCACCATGTATGACTCGCTCGCCGAGGCGGTGGGCGAGGAGGTCACTCCGGACACCGGTGTGGAGCGGCTGCGTTCGCTCGCCGAGGCGAATGGACTGGAGTCCGATCCGAAACACGGTCACGGCAAACTGGTCGAGGAATTGTGGGAGCACCTGGTGGGCGATCACCTGCACGCGCCCACATTCGTCCGCGATTTCCCGCTGGAGACGAGCCCGCTGACCAGGCAGCACAGGTCGCGGCCCGGTATCGCCGAGAAGTGGGACCTCTACGTGCGCGGATTTGAGCTGGCCACGGGCTACTCGGAGCTGGTGGACCCGGTGGTGGAGCGGCAAAGGCTGGTCGAGCAGGCGCGACTGGCCGGAGCGGGCGACAGCGAGGCCATGCCGCTCGACGAGGATTTCTTGCGCGCGCTCGAGTACGGAATGCCACCGTCGGGCGGCACCGGAATGGGTATCGACAGGCTGTTGATGGCACTGACCGGTCTCGGTATCAGAGAGACCATCCTCTTCCCCCTCGTGCGTCCTCAATAATCGGGAAGGGTAAGTTGACCTCCGTGTTCGACCACGACTTTCCGCAAACGAGATTTGCGCTGAGTCGTTCCAGCGGGTATCAATGTTCGAGTCAATGACTTCTGACGTACCCGGGCATCTGCCCGCCCGAAGATTCGCCCAGGCCTAAGCAGGAGGAAAAATGGCACAGAAGGTGCTCGTCTCGCTCGTGGACGATCTCGACGGTTCCGAGGCCGACGAAACGATCGAGTTCGGACTGGACGGCGTCGCCTACCAGATCGACCTTTCGGCGGACAACGCCGAGGAACTTCGCGACGCGCTGGCCCAGTTCATCGAGCACGCCCGACGTGCCGGCGGCCGTAAGCGTGCCGCTACTCGCGCGACCACCAAGGCCGCGGCTCGCCCGGCCACCGTGGACCGTGAGCAGAATCAGGCCATTCGCGCATGGGCCCGCAAGAGTGGCTACCAGGTCTCCGACCGTGGCCGCATCCCTTCCGAGGTCGTCGAGGCCTACCACAAGAAGAACTGAGCGGGCGCTTCTTTCGCTCCGTACGAGCGGGCACGGGCCGTCGGGATATCGCATCCCGGCGGCCTTTCTGCTGTCCGGAATGCGACGTTCGACCCGGTCGCCGGTAATCGTTCACCGGCCCCGGCGGTATACCGTGGGCGGGTCGGCGACGCGATGGTGGCCGAGTCGGCGACCCGTCGCTCCGAGTCATTGAGCCAGTACTTACCTGATGTCCGCCCGGTCGGCACCGGCGTGTTCGGTGAACGGTATCGACACGGATCGCATCGGCATTCCGGGTCGCGATCACCAGCGATCGGCCACGTTATCGGGCGCCCTGAGGCGGGCAATTCCAGCGCTTCCCCGCACGCGGTGTGTTGCCGCGTGCGTCCGGCATGTGAGAACGCGGCGGCTGCCCGCGAGCGCGATCATCTGATCGGTACCCGGCCGGATTCGCCGATCGCGACTTCGGTGTCTGTCACCGGGGCGGCGACGGCGAGCGAACCGGCTCGTGCGGGGCCGGTGAGAAGACGCCGGAAATCGTGCCCGGCAGCCCCTCGGGGCCGGAGTGGGCGCGCGGGGCGGACGTCTTTTCCGCCGGTCTGCGGAACCGGAGAACGGGCACGGCGAATGTGACGAGCAAGGACCCGATCGGCGGAACGAGTTGTTCGTGGAAGCGATTCGAGTGCGCTTCTGTCGCGCGTGCCGGTTCGCGCCCGGTTCCCCGGCGACCGAGGGCCGGAAATGCCGTCCGGATCGCCCGCCCGTCCGCTCGCATGCTCAGAAGAGCGACGCCGTCCGGATTGTCGCCGAGGGTGACCAAGTGGCCGCGGTGGCGTGGGACACACCCGATCGGACGCAGCTTCCCGCCCGGTGGTCCGTGTCCGTGTTCGCGGTGAGCGGACAGGCACTGATGGCGGAATCCGAAAGCATGGCTGTTCGTTGGACGAGGCGACCGCAAGCAGCGGAAATGACGCGGTGTCGTCCGGCGCCGGTTCGCAGGCAACGGCGAATTCCGGCACAGTGCCGGGCCAGCGTGGCCCGTTGGCTACTACAGTGGAACCACGGTGTTGAACTCATCGTGGGTGTCGTCCATACAAGGTTGGTCGGGACACGGCGAGATCGGGCCGCCGGCGCAGCAGTCGAGGGAGTGGGAATGTTCGAAAGGTTCACCGACCGCGCGAGGCGGGTGGTCGTCCTGGCCCAAGAAGAGGCCCGGATGCTCAACCACAACTACATCGGCACCGAGCACATCCTCCTGGGTCTGATCCACGAGGGTGAGGGTGTCGCCGCCAAGGCGCTGGAGTCGTTGGGGATCGCGCTCGAGGGCGTTCGCCAGCAGGTCGAAGAGATCATCGGCCAGGGGCAGCAGGCCCCGAGCGGGCACATCCCCTTCACGCCGAGAGCGAAGAAGGTGCTGGAGCTGTCACTGCGCGAGGCGCTGCAGCTCGGCCACAACTACATCGGCACGGAGCACATCCTGCTCGGGCTGATCCGCGAGGGTGAGGGCGTCGCCGCGCAGGTGCTCGTCAAGCTCGGCGCGGACCTGAACCGGGTGCGCCAGCAGGTGCTGCAGCTGCTCTCCGGTTACCAGGGCAAGGAGCCGCAGGAAGCGGGCGGCGGCCGCGGCGAGGGCACCCCGTCCTCCTCGCTGGTGCTCGACCAGTTCGGCCGTAACCTCACCGCGTCCGCGCGGGAGAACAAGCTGGACCCGGTGATCGGGCGCGGCAAGGAGATCGAGCGGGTCATGCAGGTGCTGTCGCGGCGCACCAAGAACAACCCGGTGCTCATCGGCGAGCCTGGCGTCGGCAAGACCGCCGTCGTCGAGGGCCTTGCCCAGAACATCGTCAAGGGCGAGGTTCCGGAGACGCTGAAGGACAAGCAGCTCTACACCCTCGACCTCGGTTCGCTGGTCGCCGGCTCCCGGTACCGCGGTGACTTCGAGGAGCGCCTGAAGAAGGTGCTCAAGGAGATCAAGACCCGCGGCGACATCATCCTGTTCATCGACGAGCTGCACACGCTCGTCGGCGCGGGTGCCGCCGAGGGCGCGATCGACGCGGCGTCGATCCTCAAGCCGATGCTGGCTCGTGGTGAGCTGCAGACGATCGGTGCGACCACACTCGAGGAGTACCGCAAGTACATCGAGAAGGACGCCGCGCTGGAGCGCCGCTTCCAGCCGATCCAGGTCGGCGAGCCGTCACTCGAGCACACGATCGAGATCCTCAAGGGCCTGCGCGACCGGTACGAAGCGCACCACCGCGTCTCGATCACCGACTCGGCGCTGGTCTCCGCGGCCACCCTGGCCGACCGGTACATCAACGACCGGTTCCTGCCGGACAAGGCGATCGACCTCATCGACGAGGCGGGCGCGCGGATGCGCATCCGCCGGATGACCGCTCCGCCGGACCTGCGCGAGTTCGACGAGAAGATCGCCGACGTGCGCAGGGACAAGGAGTCGGCGATAGACGCTCAGGACTTCGAGCGCGCCGCCCGCCTGCGGGACGAGGAGAAGACCCTGCTCGGCCAGAAGGGCGAGCGGGAAAAGCAGTGGAAGGACGGCGACCTCGACGTCGTCGCCGAGGTCGACGACGAGCAGATCGCCGAGGTCCTGGCCAACTGGACCGGCATCCCGGTGTTCAAGCTGACCGAGGAGGAGACCACCCGTCTGCTCCGCATGGAGGACGAGCTGCACAAGCGGATCATCGGTCAGGAGGACGCCGTCAAGGCCGTCTCCCAGGCGATCCGCCGTACTCGTGCCGGTCTGAAGGACCCGAAGCGCCCGTCCGGCTCGTTCATCTTCGCCGGCCCGTCCGGTGTCGGTAAGACCGAGCTGTCCAAGGCGCTGGCGGCCTTCCTGTTCGGCGAGGACGACGCGCTCATCCAGATCGACATGGGCGAGTTCCACGACCGCTACACCGCCTCGCGGCTCTTCGGTGCCCCTCCGGGCTACGTGGGTTACGAGGAGGGCGGCCAGCTCACCGAGAAGGTGCGGCGCAAGCCGTTCTCGGTGGTCCTCTTCGACGAGATCGAGAAGGCACACCAGGAGATCTACAACACGCTCCTGCAGGTGCTGGAGGACGGTCGTCTCACCGACGGCCAGGGGCGCACGGTCGACTTCAAGAACACGGTCCTGATCTTCACCTCGAACCTGGGCACCGCGGACATCTCCAAGACCGTGAGCCTCGGCTTCTCCTCGGCGAACGACGAGGGCTCGAAATACGAGAAGATGAAGCAGAAGGTCAACGAGGAGATGAAGAAGCATTTCCGGCCGGAGTTCCTGAACCGGATCGACGACATCATCGTCTTCCACCAGTTGACCAAGGACCAGATCATCAAGATGGTCGACCTCATGGCCACCCGCGTCGAGGGTGCGCTCAAGCAGAAGGACATGGGTCTCGAACTCACCGACAAGGCCAAGTCGCTGCTTGCCAAGCGCGGCTTCGACCCGGTTCTCGGTGCCCGTCCCCTGCGTCGCACCATCCAGCGGGAGATCGAGGACCAGCTCTCCGAGAAGATCCTCTTCGGCGAGATCCAGCCGGGCCAGATAGTCGTCGTGGACGTTGACGGCTGGAACGACGAGGAGGGCGAGAAGGACGACAAGGCGCACTTCGTCTTCCGTGGCGAGGCCAAGCCGCTGGACGTCCCGGACGCCCCGCCGGTGAGCATCAGTGCCGCAGGCAACGAGGACTCGGGAGAGTCCGAGTCGGAGTAAAGCGCGACCGCACAACGAAATCGGCCCCCGGGAATCCGTTCCGGGGGCCGATTTTCGTTTGTGCCGAACTCGGACGCGGACGCCGATACCGGGATGGACCGTCGCGAGAACGCATGCCGCCTCGTCCATTCAGGGGTCATTCAGGGTCCTCGTTGGGCCTCCCGGCGGATTGACCCCTGTGATCGCCGTTGGTTACTTTCTCCCAGGCTGTCACTCAAAGAGGTGATTTGGCCCAATCGATTCTGCGAGCGAGGGAGACGTAATGCCGAGGATGAGCAGGTCGCGACTGGCGGCGTCCACACTGGTGGCCGCGGCGGCCCTGACCGTGGCCGGGGGCAATGTCGCTGCGGCCGAGCAGCCCGCCGGCCCGCCGCCCGTGGACGTGGCGAACGCCCAGTGGCTCAACGCGGCCTGCGAGGTGCCGGCCAAGCGGGACCTGGACGTCACGAAGAAGATCTACGCGATCGGCGAGAAGCGCAAGGTCTCGGCCAAGGTCATGCTCTCGGCGTTCGAGGCGGGCTGGGTCGAGTCGCACATGAACAACCTCAACTGCGGTGACTCCGACTCGGTCGGCGTCTTCCAGCAGCGTCCGAGCCAGGGCTGGTGCGACGACCCGGCCGACTGCCGCGACGTGGACCACGCCACCAACGCCTACTTCGACCAGGCGATCCCGAACAGCTCCAACAACCCCGGCTACACCGCGGGCGAGCTGGCGCAGAGCGTGCAGCGCTCGGCCTACCCCGACCGCTACGACGAGCAGGAGGCCAAGGCCAAGTCGCTGCTGGCCGAGGTGAAGTAGGCGGACGCCTGATTGATGACCGGCCCTCGGCCCCGGGGAGATCTCCCCGGGGCCGAGGGCTGTCGCGGTCCGCCGAAAGCGTTGCCCGCCAAGGGGTTTCGCCGGGTCGGGCGGTAGGTCAGGCGTTCTGCGCCTGGTTGTAGACGGACTGGATGGTGCTGCCGAAGTACGGGCCGTACATCACGTTCGGCTGCGTGGTGTAGCCGAACGAGTTGACCGAGTTCAGTCGTCCGCCGGTGATCCAGCCACCGCCGGAGGAGCCGCCGGTCATGCTGCAGCGGATGCTGAGGTCGTTGGACCCGCCGACCTGGTCGTCGCCGGCCCGGTCGGCACACTTCCACAGGAGCTGGCCGTTGTACGGCGAGGCGGCGGGGTAGCCGAACGACTCGTAGCTCAGACCGCGAGCCAGGTTGAACGCGATGTCCTGCGCGCCGGTGACCTGGGTGAGGCTGCGCCCCGAGGAGTCGGTGTTCATCACCGCGAAGCCGACGTCGACGTTGAAGTCACCGGTGTTCGCCCAGCCGGACGTGGTGAGCAGCCGCTTGGCCGTCCACGTGCCGTACGGGCGGGAACCGTTGTCGTAGGCGGGAACGAACGCGAAGTTCGTGGCGAAGGCGCCGGGCCCCTCGTTGAGGCAGTGGCCCGCGGTGGTGACGACGTCGGCGTTCGCACTGCGCGTCGCCGTGCCCGAACAGACGTAGTTCGAACCCCCGAGAGTGAAGAAAACCTTGCCCAGCTTGGGATTCGGGTTCGCACGCACGGCGTCCCCGACGGCGGCGGCGCTGCGTTTCGTCGGCGTCACCTCGGTGCCGTGCCGGGTTCCCTGGCCGTTGAACCTGGCATCGGCGGGCAGCGCCTCCGCCATCCTGGCGTCGGTCCAGTAGCTCTCGATCCGGTCCTGTTCGCTCTCGGTCGTCGCGGCCTGCTGTTGCACGCCGGCCTTGTCGGCGGTGTCCTCGGTGGCGCCCGCCGGGGTCGTCAGTACCCCGGACAGGACGGTCGCGAGGGCGGCTCCGGCGATTGATGCACGAATGAACGTTCGCTTCATGGGTGCTGGTCTCCACAGGGTCCGGGCCCCGCGCAGGGGGCGGGGCCTTCGTGCGTCCCGGGGTTTGCCCGGAGCGCGCCGTGAAAGTAAGCAAGCTCAGGAGCGGAAAGACAGTCTTGCCGGACACCCTCGGTCGTGCTACCCAGAGTGCATGGCTGGTTTCCCAACGTGCACGGCAGTGCGTTGGAAACTCTCAAACGCGCAGGTACGCGCAGGTGGACGGCGATCGCTTCGATGTCCGTTGCCGCCGGGTGGCGGAGTTCCCCGCGTGATCGGTTACCCGCGCCCCGGACGGCCATGATCGACAGCGAGCGGCGAACCCTCACCCTGGCGAGTGAGGCCCAAGGGATGGTGCCGCGTGCACGGGGTGTGAATGCCCGGCACGGTTTCAGTGCAGGCTTCCGCCGGGGACGCTGATGTCCGTACGGACCTCGACGGCGATGCGCACGAGCGCGTCCAGCCCGGCGGCGCAGTCGCCGATCGCCAGGCTCGGCACGGCGGAACCGGCGGCCGCCACCTGTTCCGGGCTGTACGGGACGTGCACGAACCCGCCGCGCACGCCGGGCATTTCGGTGGCCAAATCGGTGGCCAGCAGGTGCATGAGGCCGTAGAAGACCTGGTTGCAGACGTAGGTTCCCGCGGTGTGCGAGACCGACGCCGGGACGCCGGCGGCACGGGCCGCCTCGGCGCACGCCTTCACCGGCAGCGTGGCGAAGTAGGCGGCGGGCCCGTTCTCGGCCACCGGGACGTCGAGCGGCTGCGCCCCGGCGTTGTCCGGGATCCGGGCGTCCACCAGGTTGACGGCCACCCGTTCCACGCTCAGCCCTGCCCGCCCGCCCGCCTGCCCGACGCACACCACAACGTCCGGCCGGTGCGCGGCGATCGCCTCGCGCAGCGCCGGCAGCGAGCGATCGAACACACACGGGAGTTCCACGGCGACGGGCTCGTACCCGCCGCCTCCGGCCCCGCCCACCAGCGTCGAGACGGCCTGCCAGGACGGGTTCACCGGCTCGCCGCCGAACGGTTCGAACCCGGTGAGCAGCACACGTGTCATGTCGTCAGGCTAGGGCGCGCCCTGATGACCCTCACGCGGCCGGGCGCTCCACCGGATTGCAGTAGGGCAGGTCGTCGATGGGCCGGTCGGTGAGGAAACGGCCGACCAGGTCGGTGAACTGCTCGATGCGCTCCATGTGCACCAGGTGATCGGCATCCTTGACGGTGGTGAACACCGCCCCGGGCACGCAGCCCGCGGCCACCCGCCCCATCGACGGCGTGGCCAGATTGTCGTGCTCGCCGGTGAACACCAGCGCGGGCAGCGGCGGCACCGGCTCCGGCCGGTACCACTCGTGGTTCATCAGCCGCTCGTTGTGGTCGGCGACGCCCATCTTGATCTGCCTCGGCGTCTGCGACATGAACTGACGGTGGATCAGCCGGGAGATCGCCGCGTGCCGGGCGATCGTTCCGGTGCCGGGCGGCGCCATGAACCGGGACACGAGTTCCTCGGCCATCGTGGCCTGCTGCTCCGGGCCGACCTGGTGCTCGTCGTCGAGCATCCGCACCCAGCGCACGGCCGCCTCGGCGTACTCCGGCGGGACGTAGGTGGTCATGCCGACCAGGATCAGCCGTTCCAGGTCGGCGGGGTAGTGCTGGGCGAACCGCATCGCGATGGCACCGCCGAAGCAGCCGCCCAGTAGGTTCACCCGTCCCAGTTCCAGTTCGCGCACGAGGTGCCGGACGGCGGCCGCCAGGAAGTCCAGCCCGTAGGTCGCGGGCAGGGCGTCGGCATCGCCGTAACCGGGCAGGTCCACGGTGACGACGTCGCAGAGCGGGGCCAGGTCGTTCTGGTGCCGGATCCAGGAGAAGCGGTCCTGGGAGGAGCCGCCGAGAATGACCAGCGGTGCGGTGACGGCGCCGCCACGCCGGACGAGCCTGCCGACGAACTCGAACCCGCCGAAGGTGAGCCGGTATTCGGTGACGTCCGGTGCGGTAGGCGTTCCCGGGACGCCGGCCGGTGCGGGCGGGTCGAGCGTGCTGTGCGGCGCGGTCGTGTCGGTGGACATGCGGGGGTACTCCCAAGCTCGCGGTCGCGGGACCCGAGAGGTCTACCACCGCGTATCGGGACCCGCTCCGCTGTTCATTCGATAGAGGGCGCGTCCGTGCGGGCGGGAGTTCGGGCAGACTTGCGCCATGTCACTGGTGGACGACCCGTTCGACTGGCGGGCGACGAAGAACGGGCAGGTGCACGTCTCGCGCGGCGGCCGCACGGTGACGGTGCTGCGGGGCTCCGCGGCGGCCACGCTGCTGGCGAAGCTGGAGCGGGCCGGTGACGGGGAGGCCGCGCAGCAGCTCCTGGCCCGCGCGACCGGCCACTACCGGCACGTCGGCAGGCCCCGTGGTTGACACCTACGAGGCGCCCGTCCGGCACCGCAACAAGTTCGTCACCGTGCTGCTGGCCGTCCCGGCGATCCTGCTCGCGGCGCACGCCGGGTTCCGCTTCCTCGGTTTCGACGGCAACCGTTACGTCGCCGCAGCGCTGGCCCTGACGCCGTACGTCACGGCGGCCGGGTTGTTGCTGGGCCTGGTGGCGCTGATGTCGCGGCGCTGGCTGATCGCGGCCGGCACCCTGCTGCTCGTCGCGGGGCTGGGGCTCGGCCTGCTGCCCCGGTACCTGGGCGACGAGCAGCCCGCCGCCGACGGCCCCGCGCTGCGGGTGCTGACGGTGAACATGTACTTCGGCGGGGCCGACCCGCGCACCATCGTCGACCTGGTGCGCACGCGGGCGGTGGAGGTGCTGAGCCTGCAGGAGGTGACCCCGGAGGCGCTGCGCGCGATGGAGGCGGCCGGGCTGGCATCCCTGCTGCCGCACCGGGTGCTGCGAGCCGAGCCGGGAGCGTCCGGCTCCGGGCTGCTGTCGGTGCACCCGCTGACCGAACTCGACCTGGCGGGCCCCTCGACGCTGGCGCAGCCCAGCGCGCGGCTGACCATGCCGGACGGCAGCTCGGCCGAACTGGTGGCGGTGCACCCGATGCCGCCGGTCGAGGAGTTCGCGGCGTGGCGGTCGGAACTGGCCGGGCTGCCCCGTCCGGCGGCACCCGTGCGGATTCTGGCCGGTGACTTCAACGCGACGCTGGACCACACCGCGTTCCGGGAACTGATCGGTTCCGGTTACGCCGACACGGCCGAGGAACTGGGCCGCGGCTTCCTGCCGACCTGGCCGTCCGGGAACTTCCCGCCGCCGGTGACGATCGACCACGTGCTGGTGGACCGGCGGGTGGCCGTCCGCGACCACCAGGTCTTCCACGTTCCGGGCGGCGACCACCGGGCCGTCTACGCGGAACTGACCCTGCCGCGTCGGAAGTGATGCGGGACAACGAATTCAGCGCAGCCGTTCGTCCACAGCGGACAGTGCTTCCAGTGCGCCCATCGGCAGCGAGATCCCTCGTCCGTGGCGCACCTCGGGCTCGCGCGGGTTGATCCGCACCAGCGCTCCGGTGGCCGCGGTGGCGAGCTCGGCGCGTCTGCGGACGGTGGGCACGGCGGTGCCCGCGCCCAGTTCCACGGTCACCAGCCCGCGCGCGCCACGGCGCCAGGCGTCCAGTTCGGCGAGGCGGGGCCGGGACCGTCGGTCGACCCAGGCGAAGTCGGAGAACATCAGGATGTTCGGCCGGGCCAGTTCGCCACAGTCCGGGCAGCGCGGCAACGGCGGCAGTGCGCGCATCGACTCCTCGTCGAGGAGCACGCGCAGATCGTCGACGGGCCAGATCCGGTCCCCGCACGGCACCGTGCACTGGAGGTGGTGGATCGATCCGTGTACCTCGGCGACGTGGCCGTCCGGATACCCCGCCGCCTGGAACTGACCGTCTACATTGGACGTGAACACCCGGGTGCCGCCCGGCGTCCCGGCACCCCACTCGCGCAGCAGCCGGAAGCCCTCGTGTGGCACGGTCGCCCGGTACAGATCCAGCCGGTGACCGTAGAAGCCCCACGCCAGCCCCGGATCGGCGGCGAAGTGTGCCGGGTCGGCGACCTCGGCGAAGCTCAGCCCAAGCCGGGCGTAGGGCGGGTACGCGCGCCAGAATCCCTCGTCGCCACGGAAGTCCGGCAACCCGGAGTCGACGCCCATTCCCGCGCCCGCGCACACCAGCAGCGCGCCCGCGCCCGCGATCAGTTCGGCGGCGCGGTCCAGTTCCGCATCGAGCAAGGCCGTGCTACTCCGCCGTCTTGCCCACGGCGTGCACGACCTCGAACTCGTACAGGCTCGCCCCGGAGCTGACCTTCGGCCCGTTGCCGCCGTGGCTTTGCCGGGACGGCCCGTTCGCCCACGCCTGGAAATGCTCCTCGGTCTCCCAGCGGGTGTACGCGAAGTAGCGCGTCTCCCCGGCGACCGGGCGCAGCAGTTCGAAGCCGAGGAAGCCCGGTTCGTCCGCCACAGCGCCGAGCCTGGCGGCGAACCGCTGCTCCAGCTCGGGGCCCGCGCCTTCGGGAATCTCGATCGCGTTGATCTTCACAACAGCCATGAACCCAGCCTACGTGTCACCCGTACGGCCCAACCAGGCCGCAATATGTCGACGTATTGCGAAGCATCGTGCACAAGGCATCGCAATATGTCGACGAATTGCGGTGGCGGCGGGCGCAATATGTCGACGTATTGCGCACCGGGTGGGCGGTCGGGGTAGGTCTGTCAGAGGTCGTAGTCGCCGTCTTTGACGCTGGCGATGAAGGTGGTCCACTCCTGGTGGGTGAAGGTGGCGGTGCCGGCGTCGGGGGTCAGGTTGTTGCGGACCTGGACGGCGTCGTCGGTGAACTTCGTCTGCACGCAGGTGGTGCCGTTCTCCGACCTGCGGGGGACGAACCACTCGTCGGTCTTGCGCGGCATCGGTTGCCTCATTTCAACTCTCGGTGCACCCGGCGCAGGAAGGTGGTGCTCTCGTCCCGGCCGAGCGCCTTGGCCTTGGTCAGGTCCAGGTGGTGTGCCCCGCGAGCGACCTCGGCGGGGCTGTCCCGAATGATACTGCGCCCGTAGCTGTCGAGGATCAGCATGTCGGGCGCGGGAGCAGGGAATCGGTGCCAGGTCAGGGTGATACCGAGAAACGAGTGCACGCCGGAGCCGAGCGGCAGAACCTGGAGCACCACGTTGTCCATCGTGCTGTTGACCTCGATCAGGTGGGCGAGCTGTTCACGCATCACAGCCTGTCCGCCTACACCTGAGCGCAGCGCGGCTTCGCCGAGAATGCACCAGTAGCTCAAAGGCGGCCGATCTGTCCGGGTGAACACTTCTGCTCGCCCCATCCGGAGGTCGAGTAGTTTCGCGGCTTCGTCGGGCCGGTTCGCGTCCTCCCATCCGAGGATCGCTTCGGCGTAGGGCCGGGTTTGCAGCATCCCGGGGATCAACTCCGAAGAGTAGAAGACCGAGGAAAGTGCCTGCTCTTGCAAGTCCACTGCACGCCGGATGTCGGCCGGGATCACGGCTGCCGTGTAGGGACTGTTCGGCCTGCGCTTGCGGGACGTGCGGGCGAACTCGACCAGTTCCTCGTGGTCCCGGCCCTGGACGCCGTAGTGGTCGAGCAGGCGTTCCAGCTCCACCGGTTTCGGCTTCGACCGTCCCACTTCCAGGTCGCTGATCTTCGACACGCTGCAGCCGAGCAGTTTCGCCGCGTCCTCCCGGGTCGCTCCGGCGTCCTCGCGCAGCCTGCGCAGGGTGGCGGCGACCTGGATGTGCTCGGTTCTCGGTGCGGGCTTGGACATCGTCTTCCTCCGAGGTCACGGTGTGGCAGGGGCACCCGGTCAAGTTCACCCGTGTAGTTGCGCATTAAAAATACGTGCGTAGTTTACAGTCCTTGTATCGACAGGGCACACTACAACGGAAGGTGACCGGTCATGTACTCAGACATGAAGACGAACAGCGGCACGTGGCTCTCGATCAGCGAGGGCGCCCAGGTCGGCTACCGCGTCGAGCCGGACGGGCGGTACGCCGACTTTCACTTCCACGGCCCCATGGAGCTGGAGATCGGCATGCCCGCCGAACTTGTCCGGCGCTGCCGGGACCTGTTCCGGGACGCGGTCGCCGAGATGGACCGGGCCGGGCGAAACGACGTCCGTTAGTCAGCGCGGCGGAGCCGGGTACAGATACTCCTCGGCGGGGATGACGGTGCCGCGGAACCAGGCGTCGAAGAACCCGCGCAGATCCTCACCGGCGATCTCGCCGACGAAGGTCTCGAACTCCGGCCAGCTCGCGTTGCCGCCGAGATTGTGATCCGCCCACCCGCGCAGTACCCGGTCGAACCGCTGTTCGCCGAGTTGCCTGCGCAGCGCGTGCACGGCGAGGATCCCCTTGTCGTAGACGCCGTCGAACTCCTTGCCTGGCCCCATGTCGTACAGCTTCGGCGCCCAGAAACCGTTGTCCGCGCGGAACCTGTCGACGGCGAGCCGATACCGGTCGTCCAGGTTCTCGCCGGTCGTACCCTCCGACCACAGCCACTGCGCATAGCTGGCAAGGCACTCGTTCAGGCAGATGTCCGCCCACGACTGCACCGACACCGAGTTGCCGTACCACTGGTGCGCGAGCTCGTGCACCACCGTCTCCAGGTCCGCCCACTGCGCGTACGTCGGCCTGCCCTGCGTCTCCAGGGAGAAGCCGATGTCCGCCTGCAGGTGGATGCCGCCCGCCGAACCCTGCGGGTACGGGCCGAACCTCCCCGACAGGAACTCGATCACCTCCGGCACCCGCCCGACCGACTCGCGGCGCTGTTCGGCGCCGGGGGCGTAGGCGTCGATCACCGGGGTGCCGTCGGACAGCGCGCCGCGTTCGATGGTGAACCTGTCGATCGCGACCGTGGTGAGGTAGCTGGCGACCGGACGGTCCTCGATCCACGTCGTGGTGGTCCAGCCATCGGCGGTGGGACCGGGCTGCTCGCGGCCGATCGACATGACCTGCCAGTCGCTGGGCACGCGCGCGTTGACGGTGAACTTCGCCTTGTCCCGCGGGGTCTCGTTCACCGGGAACCAGAACGCCGCCGAGTGCGGTTCGCCGAGCACGAACGCCCCGCCGGAGGCGCTCTGCTGCCAGCCGTTGTCGCCGAGCGAGCCGGGGGCGGCGGCCAGCGGGGTGCCGTCGTAGCGCACCCGGGCGGACACGGTCGCGCCCGCGGTGATCTGCTGCGCCGGGGTGACGACCAGTTCGAACTCGCCCTCCCGCGCGAACTCCGCCTGCCGCCCGGCGACCTCGACCGAGCGCACGTCGAAACCGCGCAGATCCAGGTTGAAGCGGCTGAGGTCCTGGGTGGCGCGCAGAGTGACGGTGGTGTCCCCTTCGAAGCGCCTGCTCGCCGGGTCGTAGCTGAACGACACCTCGTACCCGAGGGCGTCGTAGCCGCCGTTGCCGTCGAAGGGATAGTAGGGATCACCGGCTCCCGCCGCGCCCGGCGTCGGGACCCCGGGCGTCGGCGCGGGCACCGGACGAGCCGGATCTGCGGGTTCGTCCGGCAGGGTCGGTGTGCACCCGGCGACGAGCACGCCGATCGCGCACACCACCGTCGCGAGGCGGCTGCTGTCACGGCTGCGCATGGAGGGAGTCTAGGTGGACGGGCCGAAGGTGCCGGAAACCCGCACGGCCGGGGGCGAGGTCGTCGACTTCGGCGGCGAGGGCCCGCCGATCGTCCTGCTGCACGGCCTGATGGGGCGGGCGCGGACGTGGTGGGCGGTGGCGCGCTGGCTGCGCCGGTACGGGCACGTCCTCGGCCTCGACGCCCGAGGGCACGGCCTGCGCGCGCGGAAGGGGACCTGGCGCACGGAGGAGTTCGTCGAGGACGTGGCCGGGTTGATTCGCGAACTGGACGCCGGGCCCGCCGTGGTGATCGGTCACTCGATGGGCGGCCTGCACGCGTTCGCGCTCGCGGCCACGTATCCGTCCCTCGTGCGCGCGGTCGTCGTGGAGGACATGGCGCCCGACCAGCGGGGGCGCACGGTGGACACCTGGCGCGGGTACTTCGAGTCGTGGCCGGTGCCGTTCCAGTCGCTCGGCCACGTGCGGGAGTTCTTCGGCGGTACCGGGGACTACTTCGCCGAGTGCGTGGTGGACCGCGGCGACGGCTACCACCTGATGGCCGACCTCGCGGACCTGTACGAGATCGCGTCCGAGTGGGGCCGTCGCGACTACTGGTCCTTTGTGGACGGTGTCAGGTGCCCGCTGCTGGCCGTCGAGGCGGAGTTCACCGCGATGCCGGCCGGGCAGCAGGCGGAACTCGCCGCACGGGTGCCCGGCGGCAGGCACCTCGTCGTCGAGGGCGCGGGACACGTCGTGCACGACGATGCCCCGCAGGAGTACCGCGGCGCCGTCGAGGCGTTTCTGGCCGCCCTCCCGGCTCCCTGACGCCCTTCCCCGCGACGTTGGTCGCGGGGAAGGGCAGGGATGTCGGTCAGGCGGAGAGGAGTTCCTTCCACGCCTGGGTGTTCAGCGTGCCGAGCGAGGCGGAACGGGTGCCGGTGGAGTCGGCGAGCACGCCGGCCGCCCTGGCCGCGTCGCTGCCGGTGCCCGGGGCGACCGAGGGCGTCAGCAGCGGCCAGACGTCGGCACCGAGGAAGCCGCGTTCGTCGGCGAGCATGCTTGCCATGCAGGTGTGCCGTTCGACGCCGCGGGCATCAGCGAAGGCGGCGACGGCGTCGGCGGTGGCCGGGCCGAACACGCCGTCGGTCGGCACGCCGCGCAGGCCCTGCCCGCGCAGCAGGTGCTGTGCGGCGAGCACCTTCTGCCCGGTGTCGCCCGGCTTGAGCAGCGGCCACTCGGCGACGGTCAGCACCTCGCTGTTCAGTGCCTTGCCGACGGCCTTGCGCAGCTCCGGCAACCGGCCGTAGAGAACACCACCGGGGCATTCCGTCGAGTTGAAGTCACGGTGCCCCTTGATGTTCGCCGGCGTCACGCCGTACTGGCTCGCCATGTACGACACCAGTTCCACCAGCGAGCTCCACAGCTTCGCGGGTACCGAGGCGGTCACGTAGTTGCCCTCGTTCTCGATGCCGATCGCCTCGGTGTTCTTGCCGGACACGTGCGCGCCCTCGACGTGCTTGTTGCCCGACTTCAGTGCGTCCAGGCTGTGCTGGCGCCCCTCGACGATGAATCCGCCGCGACTGTTGGTGAACTGCTGGCCGCTGTCCGACCAGCCGTTGCCGTCCATGTGCGCGTTCTGGATGATGCGGGACACCTCGAAGGCGCGCGCCTTGCTGAAATCGTCGGTGTTGCCGGGACTGGCCGTGTGGTGCACGACGATGTAGGTCGGTTTCCGGTCGAGCACGGTCACCGTGCTGCTCGGCTTGCGCGCGTTCCAGTCCGACCTGCTGTACATCGTCGGCGCGGCTTTCCCGGACACCGATTCTACGGGCGCGCTCTCGGCGAACGCGGATCCCACGGGTAGCGCGCCGAGCGCGCCGACGGCGGTGACGGTCAGGCCGCCCTTGATCAGGGTGCGGCGGTCCACGGAGGGCATCTCGGCCATTCTCGGTCTCCTCAGGCAGTGGTGAATCCACCTGGGCACCCTGATGTGGTTCTGCCCCGTGCGCCCCAGTGGTATTCGTCGATTGCGCGCGACGCTAACGGCTGGACGTTCTCCGGACAATAGATAACCGACTTTGGTCGTATTATGTCGAAGAATGCCGATACGCGCGGGCTAGTCGTACTGGTCCATCTGGCGGTGCGGAATTCTGGAATCAGCCGAAACGGGCGCCGGTGGCGCAATTCCTGTCTGGGCAGGGAAAATCATCCGATGTCCGGAACAGCGGTGCCGAAATTGGTAGCCGCGTGGCTGGGGAATCGTCGGGGTACTCCCCAGCCACGCGGTCGTCGGGGCGTCAGGCGGAGAGGAGTTCCTTCCACGCCTGGGTGTTCAGCGTTCCGAGCGAGGCGGTGCGCACGCCGGCGGCGTTCGCCAGCACACCGGCCGCGCGGGCCGCTTCGGTGTTCGTGCCGGGTGCGACGGCCGGGGTGATCAGCGGAAGCAGATCGGCACCCAGGAAACCGCGCTCCTCGGAGCGCATCGTGGCCGTGCAACTGTGCTTCTCCAGACCGCGGGCGGCGGAGAGGGATTCGACCGCGTCCGCGGTGGACGGTCCGAAGACCCCGTCGGTGGGCACGTTGCGCGCGCCCTGCTCCCGCAGAAGGTGTTGCGCGGCAAGGACTTTCTGACCGGTCTGGCCTGGCTTGAGCAGCGGCCACTCGGTCGCCTCGCGCACCTCGACGCCGAGCGCACCGCCGACGGCCTGCCGCAGTTCGGGCAGCCTGCCGTAGAGCACGGTGCCGGGGCACTCGGTGGCGTTGAAGTCGCGGTGGCCCTTGATGTTCGCGGGCGCCACGCCGTACTGGCTGGCCATGTAGGCGACGAGCTGCACCAGCGAGGTCCAGAGGGCGGGCGGCACGTCGACGTCGACGTAGATGCCCTCGTTCTCGATGCCGATGACCTCGCTGTTGTGGTTGCCCACGTTGGCGCCCTGGACGTGCTGGGTGCCGCCGTTGAGGATCTCGATGCTGCGGTGCCTGCCCTCGGTGATGAACCCGCCGCGGCTGTTGGTGAACTGCTGGCCGCTGTCCACCCAGCCGTTGCCGTCCATGTGCGCGTTCTGGATGACGCGGGAGATCTCGAAGGCGTGTTCCTTCGAGTAGTCCTCGCTGTTGCCGGGGTCGGCGGTGTGGTGCACGACGATGTAGGTCGGCTTGTGGTTCTCGACGACGATGGCGCCGCTCGGCGGGCGGGCACCCCAGTCGGAGGTGCCGAACATCTGCGGTGGTGCCGCGACCGTCCCGTTCGCCGCTCTCCGCGCGATCGGGGCTGCGGACGCGGTGCCGATCGGCAACGCGGTGAGCGCACCGACAGCGGTGACCGTCAGTCCACCCTTGAGCAGGGCGCGACGGTCGAAGCCAGGCTTCTCAGCCATTTCGATCTCCCTCGGCAGGGGCGAACTCGCCGGGAGCGAACTCGCCCAGATCTATGCGTAGTGCTGCGTTATTCGGTTATGCGCAGGTGTTGATGCAGGGGTTTTCAACGGAGACGGTAGCCGCCCGGCGGGGGCTGAGACAATGGCTAACCAACTCTGGTCGGTCATTGTTGATGAGCGCCAATTCTACGGAGAGTAGAGCGATTGGTCCGTTCGGCGGATCAATACCAATGGACCGGAGGGAATATGCGGAGCGTTTCTTCCGCTTTCTTGCTCGGAAGTGGCGGTCAGTGCTCGCCGGGCAGCGCGAATCGGCCGTCGCCGGTCTGCTCCAGCAAGCCGTCCACCAGCAGCGAGTCAAGACAGCGGTCCCGCTGTCCTGCTTGCGGCCAGACCAGGTCGAGCGCCGCCCGGTCGACCGGGCCCTCGGTACCGCGCAGCACGTCCAGCAGCAGTCCGCGAACCTGACGATCGGTGCCGGCGAACCGCTGGACCTGCTTGACGGGCCCGGCGTACGCCGGCCGTCCGGCCCGCTGCCATGCGCAGTCGCCGTACACCGGGCAGTCCGCGCACCGTGGCGTCCGTGCCGTGCAGACGAGGGCGCCCAGTTCCATCAACGCCGCGGAGAACCGCGCCGCCCGGCCGTCCTCCGCGGGCAGGAAGGCCTCGACGTCGGCGAGATCGCGGGTGGTTGATGCCGGACCGGCCTCGCCCGAACCGTGCACCGCCCTGGCCACGACCCGGCGGACGTTGATGTCCACCACCGGCGCTCGCCTGCCGTAGGCGAACGCCGTCACCGCCCGCGCGGTGTAGGCACCGATACCGGGCAGGGCCAGCAGAGTGTCCACATCGGACGGTACGAGGTCACCGTGCTCGGCGGCGATGGCCGTGGCGGCGGCGTGCAACCGCAGCGCGCGACGCGGGTAGCCGAGCTTTCCCCAGGCGCGCACCACCTCGCCCTGACTCGACGCGGCGAGATCCGAGGGGCGGGGCCACCGGGCCATCCAGGCCAGCCAGATCGGGCGCACCCTGGCCACCGGGGTCTGCTGCAACATGATCTCGCTGACCAGCACGCCCCAGGCGGTGCATTCCGGTTCCCGCCACGGCAGGTCCCGGCCGTGCGTGTCGAACCAGGAGAGCAGGGCGCCTTCGTCGATGGACATCGCGGCGAGCCTACCCGCGCGGCATCGCCGCCCGACGTTACGGCTTGGCGCCGTCGACCTCGGTCAGCCTGCCCTCGTGCACGTCGTAGACGAAGCCCCGGACCTGGTCGGTGTGCGGAAGGAACGGGCTGTGCCGCACGCGGTTGATCGAACCGCGGACACTGTCGGCGACCTCGCGGAACGCCTCCACCGCCCAGGTCGGCCGCAGTCCGCTGTCGGTCTCCAGTTCGTCCTTGAAGTCGTCCTCGGTGACCATCGAGAGCCCGCAGTTCGTGTGCTGCACGATCAGCACCTCGCGGGTGCCGAGCTTGCGCTGGCTCAGTGCAAGCGAACGGATCATGTCGTCGGTGACCACACCACCCGCGTTGCGCAGCACGTGCGACTCACCCTGCAGCAGGCCGAACAGCTCGAAGACACGGATGCGCGCGTCCATGCAGGTGAGAATCGCGACGTGCAAAGAGGGGCTCGGCGAGGAACGATCGCCGCGAACGGCATCGTCCAAGGCGTCGTTGCGCTTGAGCAGGACGTCTATCGCGGTCATGGTGCCTCCTCGGCCGCGGTGCCCGGCACCGTGGACGGCGGTCGGGTCGGGATGTCCTATTTCAACCGTCGTGCCGTGCCGCGGGCAAGCCGGTACGACCAACGTCACCCCGTCCGGCGGGCGTGCGCTCGATCACGGGCCGAACCACAGCTCCTCGGCGGTTCGCGGGGGAGCGGAGGTGGTGCCGACGCGCAGTTCGGTCGGCAGCGTGATCACCTTCGGCTCCAGCCGCTCGTTGTCGACGAGCAGCAACCGGCCCGCCACCCGGCCCTTCTCCAGTACCGGCTGGTGCACGGTGGTCAGCCCGGCACGCTGGGCGTCGGCGATGCCGTCGAAACCGGTCACCGTCAGATCGGCCGGGACGCGCAGCCCACGCCGTCCGGCTTCGGCCAGCGCGCCGAGCGCGAGGATGTCCGAGGTGCAGATCAACGCGGTGACCTGCGGATAGGCATCGAGAAGCTGGCGGGCGGCGGACGCTCCGTCGTCCACCGTGTGCTCGAAGCGCTCGACCACGGGAACGCTCGCCCAGTCCACCCCCACCTTGCCGAACGCCTCGGCCAGCCCCTCCAGCCGCGTGCGCTGGACGTGGAAGTGGGCGGAGCGCTGCCGTTCCAGCGAGACGAAGTCGTCGTTGCGTTCGCGAGCCAGCCGCATGCACAGCACACCGACCTGACGGTGACCCAGTTCGATCAGGTGCCCGGCCATCTTCCGGATCGAGGTGCTGTCGTCGGGGCCGACCCGATCGAGGCCCTCGATGCTCGGCTGGTCGATCACCACGGTCGGCACCGGCCGGGACAGCACCGCGGCCAGGTGCGGATCGTCGTCCGGTACCGAGTAGACGACGAAACCGTCCACACCGGCCCGGTGTACGGCGGCGACCTCCTCGCTACCCGGGCTCGCGGGCACCAGGTGGAGTCCGACGCCCGCTTCCTCGCAGGCCAGCGCGAGCCCTTCGAGCACGCCGACGGCGGCGGGGTCGCGGAAGGCGTAGGACAGGTTCTCGGTCAGCAGCAGCCCGACGGCACCGGCCTTACGGGTGCGCAGCGAGCGGGCGACCGGGTCCGGGCCGGGGTAGCCGAGCTTGTGCGCGGTGTCGAGCACCCGGCGGCGCAGCTCGGGGGAGAGCTGGTCGGGCCGGTTGTAGGCGTTCGACACGGTGGTTCTGGACACGCCGAGTTCGGCCGCCAGCGACGCCAGTGTCGCTTGCCGCCGTGTCCGCATTGGCCGCGCCATGAACAAACCGTAACGGTTCAGAAGCCATTCCAGAAGCTGGACCCGGCCCAGCTCACACCTGTTCGCGGTCCAGCTCGCGCCCGCGGAATTTTTGACACGTTCATCCGTTGGGGTAAAGTGAATTCGACAACGGTTTCCATTACGTGTTCCGCGTTCCCGGCCGGAGCGCCGATCCCGGGTAAAGCCGTTGTGCCCCTTCATCTTTCTCAGGAGCCGCTCTATGACCACTCTGCGCACCGGCCGCCTTCTCGGCGCCGTCTCCGTCGCCGTCCTGGCCCTCGGAACGGCCGCCTGCGGCTCCGGCGACTCCGCGTCGGGCGGCTCCGGCGACTCCGGCGGCAAGCTCGCCGTCACCACTTCCACCAACGTGTGGGGCAGCGTCGTGTCGGCCATCGGCGGCGACCAGGTCGAGGTCAGGTCCATCATCGACGACCCGTCCGGCGACCCGCACTCCTACCAGGCCACCCCGGAGGACGCGGTGGACGTGCAGGACGCGAAGTTCGTCCTCTACAACGGCGGCGGCTACGACGACTTCTTCACCAAGCTCGCCGAGCAGGCGCCGGAAGCCCGCAAGGTCGTCGCCTTCGACGTGTCCGGCAAGGGTGCCGAGGGCTCCGGTGCCGAGGCGGGCCACGACCACGAACACGCCGAAGGGGAAGCCGGGCACGACCACGAGCACGCCGAGGGCTCCGGCGGCGAGGCGGGCCACGACCACGAGCACGGCGTGAACGAGCACGTCTGGTACGACCTGCCCACCGTCTCGAAGGTCGCCGACCAGGTCGCCGCCGAACTCGGGCAGCTCCGTCCCGAGGCGAAGCAGACCTTCGACGGCAACGCGACGGCGTTCAAGGGCAGGATCGACGAGCTGACCGGAAAGGCGGCGAAGATCGGCGGCGACCGCCCCGGCGCCAAGGTCCTCGCCACCGAGCCGGTCGCCCACTACCTGCTGGAGGCCGCCAAGCTCACCGACGCCACCCCGGAGGACTTCTCGAAGGCCATCGAGGAGGAGTCCGACGTACCGGTCGCCGCCCAGGACGCCGTCAACCAGCTCGTCACCGGCAAACAGGTGCGGGCCGTCGTGCACAACTCGCAGACCAGCACCCCGGTCACCGACCAGCTCGTCGCCAACGCCAGGAGCGCGGGGCTGCCCGTCGTCGATGTGACCGAGACGCTGCCCGAGGGGCAGAGCGACTACATTGCGTGGATGACCCAGGAAGTGGACGCACTCACCGGAGCCCTGAGCGGTACATGACCGTCGCGCCCGTGCAGATCGAGGGCGCTGACCTGACGTTCGGCACCCGCACGCTGTGGTCCGGCCTCGACCTGGAGGTCCGGCCGGGCGAGTTCCTGGCGGTGCTCGGCCCGAACGGTTCCGGCAAGACCAGCCTGCTGCGCGTGCTGCTCGGCCTGCAGGAACTGACGGCAGGCTCGGTGCGGCTGGTCGGCCACCGCCCGGGGCGCGCCAACACCCGCGTCGGCTACATCCCGCAGCAGCGCGCCATGGACGAGGCGCTGACCATGCGCGGCACCGACCTGGTCGGCCTCGGACTCGACGGGCACCGCTGGGGCACCGGCCTGCGCGGACTCGGCGAACGCAGGCGCCGGATCGCCGGGGCCGTCGCCTCCGTCGGCGCCGAGTCGTACGCGAAGGGCCCCGTGGGCAGGCTGTCCGGCGGGGAGCAGCAGCGGCTACGGGTGGCGCAGGCACTGATCGGTGAGCCCGAGGTGCTGCTCTGCGACGAACCGCTGCTCTCGCTCGACCTCGCCCACCAGCGGGCCGTCAGCGAGCTGATCGACCGGCGCAGGCGCGAGGCGGACACGGCGATCCTGTTCGTCACGCACGAGATCAACCCGATTCTGTCCTATGTGGACCGAGTGCTGTACTTGGTGAACGGCGAGTTCCGGATCGGCACCCCGGACGAGGTGATGAACTCGCGCACGCTGTCCGAGCTCTACCGGGCGCGGGTCGAGGTGATCCACGTCGGCGGGCAGATCCACGTCGCCGGGGCGCACGGTGCCCTGTGCGAGGAGGAAGCGCACCATCTCGACGAGCACGTGCCGTGACGGCTGCCGGCGCGTACACCACCGGTGACCGGCACTGAGGGCAGGGAATGGACAAGCTGTTCGACTTCGAGCTGACCGCACGGCTGCTCGGACTGGATTTCGTGCAGACGGCGCTGCTCGCCGCGGCCGTACTCGGCCTGGTCGCCGGGGTACTCGGCCCGCTGATCGTGATGCGGCGGATGTCCTTCGCCGTGCACGGCACCGCCGAACTCGCGTTCACCGGAGCGGCGGGAGCGCTGCTGCTCGGCGTCGGGGTGGAGTACGGGGCACTGGCCGGAGCGGTCGTCGCGGCGCTGCTGCTCGGCCTGCTCGGCGGCCGGGAGTCCGACCGCGACTCGGTGATCGGCGCGATCCTCTCGTTCGGCCTCGGTCTCGGCGTCCTGCTGCTGTGGTTCTACCCGGGGCGTGCGAGCGGCAAGTTCGGCATCCTGGTCGGCCAGATCGTCGCCATCGAACCGACCGACCTCACCGTGCTGGTCGTGGCCGCGCTGCTCGTACTGGTCGTGCTCGCCTTCATCTACCGGCCACTGCTGTTCGCCAGCGTCGACCCCGGTGTCGCGGTGGCGCGCGGCGTACCCGTGCACATCCTGTCGCCGGTCTTCGCCGTGCTGGTCGGTATCGCGACCGCGCTGGGAGTGCAGATCGTCGGCGCGTTGCTGGTGGTGGCACTCATGGTCACCCCCGCGGCCGCGGCGGCCCGGATCACCGCGAGTCCCTGGCGGGCCACGGTGCTGGCCATCGTCTTCGCCGAGGTCGCGGCGCTCGGCGGGATCGTGCTGTCACTGGCCCCCGGGGCGCCGGTGAGCGCGTTCGTCACGGCCATCTCGTTCGTCATCTACCTGACCTGCAGGCTGGTGTCGTACCTGCGCGGCCGGACGCGCAAGCAGCGGCCGGTCAGCGGATCGGGCGCGCAGCCATTGCTTTCCGTGCCGACGCGATGAAGTCGTCCTCGAGGAACGGCAGGTTCCCCGAGGACGCCGCCCGCTCCACCGTCTCCACCACGACCACCTGCGAGTCCGCGAAGGCCTTCGCCGCCGTGTCCGGGTCCGAGTTCACCGACGGGTAGGCGAGCATCGTCAGGTTGGCGAACCCGCCCGGCAGGTAGCGCGAGGACGTCTCGGTGAACGAGTCGCCGAAGATCAGCACCTGCTCGTCGACCGTCCCGGTCACCGGCACCGACACCCGGTAGGCGGGGGTGTCGATGCTGCCGATGGGCGCGGCCGTGCGGTCGGTGCGACCGTCCGGCCGCAGATCGTAGGCGGTGTTCGTCTTCTCGCCCGACTTGCCGAGCAGCGGTGGGAGGTCAGCGTCGATCGTGTACTGCGAGGTCCGTTCGCTTCGCCAGGTCAACGTCGTCCCGGGCTCGACCGCCTCGGCCAGTTCCCTGGTCAGCACCACCGAGCCCTCGTCGGTCCAGTGCGTGTCGTTCGGCGGGTAGATCGGGCTGCCGGTCTCCTGCTGTGCCGCGCGCAGAGGCCCGCGCAGGTCCAGCGCCCCCGCCTCCTCGGTGAGTTTCCGCCACACCTCGCCGCTCGCCGCGGTCGCGCAGTCCTTGCCGGGGTAGTTGCCCGGCAGGTACTCGGGCACGACCGTCGACTTGTCCGGCGCGACGACGAACACGAACCGGCGTCCGGAGCTCTCCACCGCCTCGCGCAGCTCGCCCAGTTTCGCCACCGTCTCGTCCATCGGGCGTACCGGCGAGCACTTCGCGTCCGCGTCATAGCCGTAGTACAGCCAGCCGTCGGCACCGCGCACCACGCGGCGGTAACCCGCGCCGCCGTCGGACGGCCCGGAGTCCTCGACACCGCCCGCGTCCGGCGGGGGCAGTGGCAGGCCGGGCAACGGTCCGGCGTCCGGCGCGGTGCCCTGGTCCAGCGGCGCGGGCTCGCCGAACAGGCCCTGGCTCACCGCGTCCGCCGCGGCGATCGCCCCGGAACGGAAGACGAGCTGGTCGGTGGCCCAGGCCGGCAGGTCGGTGAAGAAGGACCAGCCGTCGGCGAGGCTGGGGAAGGCGGCCAGCTCGTGGTTCTCGATCTCCGACGGCCGGGCGCCGAACACCCAGGACAGCGTCGGCGCGACGAAGAACACCAGGGCGCAGGCGATGGCCGTGAGCTGCTTGCCGCCGTGCCGCGGCCGGTGCAGGGCGTGCTCTCTCGGCAACCATGCCTCGTGCACCGCGGGCAGCTTCGGGGATTCTTGCGCCACGTGCACACGGTAATCGGTCGACGTACCGCGAGGAACGCGAACCGCCTTATGTCGACGTATTGCGAAGCATCGTGCACAAGGTATCGCAATATGTCGACGTATTGCGGTACCGCGAGCGGCAATATGTCGACGTATTGCGGTGCTGGGAGGGCGTCAGTGCAGCATCAGCAGGACCTGAAGCTCGCCGACCAGCGCGCCGATGACCGCGCCGACGGCGATGAGCTTCCACTCGTCCTGCCGGAACGCCGGCCGCAGCAACCCCTCGTACTCGATCGGGGTCAGCTCGCGCATCCGTTCCTCCACCATGTGCGCGACGTCCATCGCCTCGGTCAGGTAGTCCTCGGCGTACCGGACGGTCGTCGGGAAGGTGGCCATCACCCGCTGCGCGGCGGCCCGCTTCATCTCGGTCATCCGCCGGTCACCGATCGCCACCGCCACCACGGGACGCGCGATCGAGGCCTGCTCGTCGACGGCCTCGGCGACCATCCGCTGCACCATCGCGAACAACCGGTCGGACCGCGGACCGGACAACACCGAGCGCAGCAGGTTCGGCACGGTGAGCACCTCGCGCGCGATCAGTTCGCCGTACTGCTTGGCGACCTCCTCGCGCCTGCGCTGGAACTTTCCCTGGAGCGTGAACCGGTTGAACAGCCGGATCGGCTCCCTCGGCACGAAGATCAGCTTGATCGCCAGCCAGTCGGTGAACAACCCGATCGCACCGCCGAAGATCGGCATCACCAGCGGCTCCTTGGTGATCGCCCAGACCAGGGCCTGCGCGATGCCGAGCGTGAAGCCGAAGTAGATGCCGGAACGGGCGATGAACGCCATCTCCGGCCGGGACGTCTCCCGGATCAACCGCACCAGCAGTGCCTTGTCGCTGGTGAGGTTCTGCACGGTCATGTGCTTGACGTCGAGGATCTCGTCCAGGTTCTCCCGGATCTCCTCCATGAGCTGCCGGGCGAGCTTCGGCGAGGAGGCCTGCACCTGCTTGACGATCATCTCCTGCGCCATCGTCGGCAGCACCTCCCACATGCGCGGGTGGTGCTCGGCGAGTACGTCCCGGGCGATGTCGTCGATGGCACGCAGCAGCGGCTGCTCCACCTCGCGGACCATCCGGTCCGGGTCGATGCGGGCGAAGACCTCCTTGAGGTCCAGCAGGTTCGAGGTGAGCAGGTCGGTGGCGACGGCCGCCATCCGGCCGCCGTGCCGCGGGACGACGCCCTGCCAGCCGAAGATCGTCCCCTTGATGCCGACGAACTCCAGCGGCCGGAACATCATCTCGATCGCGACGCGCTTGGTGACGTAACCGATCAGCGCGGCGATGAACGGGATCGCGGCGTAGAGCGGCCAGTGCTGCTCCAGGTCGGCGAGGATCGCGTCCACCTCGTCCTCCGTTTCCCCGGGTCAGCGTCGTCGTTCGGGCAAGTTCTAGCAGGGGACCGGTCAGTGCAACAGCAGCAGCACCTGTAGCTCGCCGACGAGCCCCCCGATGATCGCGCCGACGGCGATCAGTTTCCACTCGTCCTGCCGGAACGCCGGGCGCAGCAGCTCCTCGAACTCCATCGGGCTGAGCTTGCGCATCCGGTCGACGATGGTGTTGCGGACGTCCAGCGCGTTCGTCGCGTACGTCTCCGCGTGGTGGATGGTGCTCGGGACGAGTTCGGCCGCGCGCCGGGCGGCGGTCCGCTTCATCTCCTGGAAGTTGCGCGACCCGACCGCGACGGCCACGAACGGCTTGACGACGCTGGCCTGCGTGTCGATGGTCCGCCGCACCTCGCGGGTGATGATCTCGAACAGCCGGTCCGACTTCGGCCCGTTCAGTACGCCTTCGAGAATGTTGGGGATGGTGATGATCTCCGAGGCGATCATGTCGCCGTAGTCGGCGGCGACCTGATCCTTGCGCTTCTGGAACACTCCCTGCCAGGTGTAGAAGCCGAAGAAGCGGCGCGGCTCGCGCGGCAGGAAGATCATCTTCAGCGCGAGCCAGTCGGTGAACCAGCCGATCAGCACACCGAACAGCGGGAGCACGATCGGCGACTTGGTCAGCGCCCAGACGGCGAGCTGGACGAAGCCGAGCGCGAAACCGAACACGATGCCGGAGCGGGCGATGAAGCGCATCTCCGGCCGGGAGATGTCCCGGATCAGCCGGTTCAGCAGTTCCTTGTCCCGCACCAGGTTCGTCACGACCATGTGCTTGAGGTCCAGCACGTCGTCGATGTTCTCGGAGATCTCCCGCATGATCTTGGCGATCGCCTTCGGGGCCTCCGCCTGGATGCGGCTGAGCAGCAGTTGCTGCGCGCCGTTCGGCAACATCTCCCACAGCCGTGGCTGGTACTGCTCCATCACCTCGCGGGTGACGTCCTCGACCACGCGCAGCAGCGGGGCCTCGATCTCCTTCGCGACCTGCTCGGGATCCAGGCGCGCGAAGATCTCCTTCGGATCGACGAGGTTCTCGGTGAGCATTTCGGTGGCGGTCGCCGCCATCCGCGGGGCGTTCGCGGGCAGCACGCCCTGCCAGCCGAGCAGCGGTTTGATCCCGACGAACTCGATCGGCCGGAACATCATCTCGATCGCGACGCGCTTGGTGACGTAGCCGATCAGGGCGGCGATGAAGGGCATGCTCGCGTACACGACCCAGTGCTCGGCCAGATCGGCGAGAATCGCGTCGACGTCCAACCCCGGCCTCCCTACTCCCTGGTAGACCGTAGCTGTCTCACCCGGTCGGTGGGCAAGCCGGAGTCGCACTGTTCGCCTGGCCGGACCCGTCGCCCCGGCGGATCACCGCGCCGGCGTCAGAACTGCTCGTACAGGAACGGGCTGAAGGTTCCGGTGGCGACGAGGATCGCGGCGTAGGCGATGCCGACGGTCATCACGGTCACCCGGATCGCGGTGGCCGCCGTCGCGCGGGAGGACTCCAGCAGCGGCCCGGTTACCGGGTGCGCGGGCAGGAACACGACCCCCAGCGCGGCGAGCATGATCACCAGGCGCTGGTTGGTCAGCGCGGAGTCGACCACGTCGGATAGGCCGTCCAGGTCCGGCAGCAGCATGTGCCCGATCATCGTCAGCGCCTGCCCCAGGTCCGGTGCGCGGAAGAACACCCAGCCGAACACCACCAGCAGCAGCGTCAGCGCCCGCCTGCCGGTCCGCGGGAGCGTGCGGTCCGGTGTGACGTCCCAGCCGAACGCCCGCTCCGCGATCAGCAGCGCCCCGTGGAACAGCCCCCACACCAGGAAGGTCCATTCCGCCCCGTGCCAGAAACCCGTCAGCACGAACACGATCGTCAGGTTGCGGTACGTGCTGCGCCGTCCGCCGCGGTTGCCGCCGAGCGGGATGTAGACGTAGTCGCGGAACCAGCGGGACAGCGACATGTGCCAGCGTCGCCAGAACTCCGTGACGGTGACCGAGGAGTACGGGCGGGCGAAGTTCTCCGGCAGCCGGAATCCCAGCATCCGGGCCAGCCCGATCGCCATGTCGGAGTAGCCGGAGAAGTCGAAGTAGAGCTGCAGCGTGTACCCGATCGCGCCGAGCCACGCCATCGCGAAGGTCATCTCGCCGGCGGGGGTGGCGAAGCAGGCGTCCACCATCGGCGCGATCGAGTCGGCGATGACGGCCTTCTTGCACAGCCCGAGCGCGAACCGGGGGAACCCGGCGGCGATGTCGTCGAGACGGTGGTTCCGGTGCTGCGGGAGCTGGTCGGCGATCTCCCGGTAACGCACGATCGGCCCGGCGACGAGCTGCGGGAACATCGAGATGTACGTGGCGAACGAGACCGGATTGCGCAGTGCGCGGCGTTCCCCGCGATAGATGTCGACCACGTACGAGATGTGGTGGAAGGTGAAGAACGAGATGCCGATCGTCATGGCGAGGTCGACGACCGGGAAGCTGCCGCCGAGCAGCCTGGCCAGCAGGTCGAACTGCTCGGTGGCGAAACCGGCGTACTTCCAGATCACCAGTACCGCGACGTCGAAGCCGACGACGCCGATCAGGATCCGCCGCCGCCTGCCGGAGGTGCGGGTGTCCCATTCGTCCGGCTCCAGCGCGGTCCCGGCGAGGAAGTTGACGATCATGCAGGTGAGCAGGAGCAGCACCGAGGCGCCCGCCCCGCTGGTGTAGAAGATCAGGCTGCCCAGCGCCACGATGCCGTTGCGCCAGCTCCTCGGGAGCACCAGCACGGCGAGCAGCAACGCCGGCATGAAGTACCAGAGGAACAACGGCGAGACGAACGACATCGATGCTCCGGGCCCCCTGGTCACGAATCTGCTCCGAGACCATAACCGACGTACCGGCGCCGTCCGCCGGAAACCGTGCGGCGGTCCGGCCGGACCGGCCGAACGGACCGCCGCGCGGGCGGCTCAGCCGAGTACCACGCCCGCGTAGCCGTACTCGTTCTGGAAGTAGGCCAGCAGCGTGCTCGCGCTCGCGCGGTGCACCTGACCCGCCGCGGCGGGATCGAGCACCAGGTACTCACCGTTCTCGTGGGCCGCGACCGTGAGGAAGTGCGGGACCACGCCGGTCGACCACGGCAGGTCCTTCGTGTTCCCGGCCAGCACGGCCGGGCTGCCGGCGCGCACCCGTGCCAGGATCGCGTCCAGATCGTCCCGGATCACCGTCGAGGACACGTCGTTGGCCGCCAGCGCCTCGACCACGTCCGTCTCGACCGTGCCGAATACGTCGGGATCCTGGTAACCGGGGTCGTAACCCATGTCGGCGCGGGCCTGGTTGATGGCGCTCACCTGGGAGGCACCCCAGCCGCGCGGGGTGACGCCGTGCGCGAGCAGAGCGGTCACCACGCTGGTCGGACCGCAGTCCTCGCCCTGGTTCGGCTGGCCCTGGAACTGCGAGACGGGAACCAGGTCGTCGATGCCGCCACCGTCGCCGCAGTCCGGGACGCCCGGGATGCGCCCGTCGTGCCCGGTGTCCAGGTAGGCGTCGGCGAGATAGCCCCCGAGCGCCGGGACGTAGTCCCAGAGGTCGCTGCTCCAGCCGTTGGTGTTGGTCACCGGCTGCCCCTGTTCCTGGCAGCCGATGTCGACGGTGTCGCCGTCCCGGACCGGCCCGAGCGAACCGCTCTCGCTGGTCGCCTGCTGCCGGACGCTCAGGCCGTCGCCGTCGGTGTCGCCCACCGTGGCGGTCGCCGCCGAGGCGGTACCGGTGACACCGAGCGTCGCGGCGGCGGCGAGGGCGAGGGTGGCCGCCACCCGGCGGATCGCCCGCCGCGGTGCCTGGCACTCTGACAGAACTGACATGCGGTCCTCCGAGGTGTTCGTTCGCCACCCGTGGCCGGGAGCGCTCCGGAAGGACAATTCCCGAATTGGGCTCATTCGGTGTGGGAAAGCACCGGAATGCCATCACGGAATTGGCTGGTGCAAACGGGAAACAATTCCGGATGACGGCCGAATGGTGCTTTCAGGGCAACGGCCGCGGCCGTTCAGTCGGAGGTCGCGCCCGCGTCGGTCGCCGTGCCGAAATCCCATACGAACAGGGTTTCCCCGTCGTACTCGCCGCCCGCGCTCAGATACGTCAGCCTGGCGGCGTCGTTCTCCTTCTCGATCAGCACCCACATGTCGTAGCAACCGGCGGTACGGGCCAGCGCCGCCAGCCGGTCGATCAGCGCGCTCGCGATGCCACGGCGCCGGTAGTCCGGCAGTACGCCCAGTTCGTACAGGATCATCTCCACTCCCTTGTCGGGGTGGAGCAGTTCGATTCCGGTGACCATGCCGACCGCGATTCCATCGGAATAGGCGAGCAGCAGATGGTGCCCTGCTCGGTCGAGAAAACGTTGCGTCCATTCCGGGGCGGGTGCGTCGTCGAACAGTTCCCCCGCCGCGAGAACGTCGGCGGCGTCGGTGATCCGTCGGATGTCCATTCGGTACACGGTAGTCCGCCCGCGTGGCCGGTGGCGGAGCCTCAGACCCGGCCCGCGACCCGCCTGCGCCGCGCGACCTCGGCCAGCAGGACGCCGGCGGCGACGGAGGCGTTCAGCGACTCGACGCCCGCCGACATCGGGATCGACACGGTGGCGTCGCAGGTCTCGCGCACCAGCCTGGACAGGCCGCGCCCCTCCGAGCCGACGACGATCACCAGCGGCCCGGTGGCCAGGCCGAGCTTGTCGATGTCGACCGTGCCGTCCGCGTCGAGGCCGACGATCATCAACCCCTCCGCCGCCCACGCCTTGAGCTGACGGGTCAGGTTGGTCGCGATCGCCACCGGCAGTTTCGCCGCGGTTCCGGCGCTGGTCCGCCACGCCACGGCCGTCATGCCCGCGCTGCGACGGCCCGGCAGGAGGACGCCCTGCGCGCCGAATGCCGCGGCCGAACGGATCACCGCGCCGAGGTTGCGCGGGTCGGTCACGCCGTCCAGTGCCACCAGCAGTGGCGGCTCGCCGGAATCGGCCGACGCGCTCAGCAGCTCGTCCGGGTGGGCGTAATCGAAGGGCGGGACCTGGAGGCCGAGGCCCTGGTGCATCGCCCGGCCGGTCTTGCGGTCCAGTTCCTCGCGCGGGATCTCCAGGATCGAGATGCCCTTGTCGCCCGCCCGCTGGACGGCCTCGCTGACCCGGTCGTCGGCGTCGATGTTCAGCGCCACGTACAGCGCGGTGGCCGGGACGTCGGCGCGCAGCGACTCGACCACCGGGTTACGCCCGGCGATGATCTCGGGTCCCTCGGAACGCTTCTCCCGCGACTTCTGCGCACGGTCCCGTGCGGCCGCCGCCCGCTGCTTCGGGTGGCCGGGACGCTGGTCGGCGCGCGGCGTCGGCCCCTTGCCCTCAAGGCTCTTGCGACGCTCACCGCCGGAACCCTTGACCTGGCCCTTCTTCGTGCCGTCCTTGCGAACGGCGCCACGTCGCTGCGAATTGCCTGCCATCTAAGCGTCCTTGACTGTCCACTTGGGACCGTTGGGGGTGTCTTCGACCACGATTCCCGCGTGCAGCAAGCGATCGCGGACCGCGTCGGCCCGGGAGAAGTCCTTCTCTGCACGGGCGCGCTGGCGCTCGTCCAGCATGCCCGCGATGAGCTCGCCCAGCGCGTGGTGCTCGGGCTCGGCCGAGGAGCCCGCCGTGGACCAGCGCCCGTCGAGCGGGTCGATGCCGAGCACGCCCGTCATGGCGCGCACGGCGGAGGCGAGTTCCAGCGCCCTCGCGGTGTCGCCCTCGGCCAGCGCGCTGTTACCTGCGCGCACGGTGTCGTAGACCACGCCGAACGCCTGCGGGGTGCCCAGGTCGTCGTCCAGCGCGGCGGCGAAAGCGGGAACGACCGAGCCGACCGGCAGTTCGCCGCCGTCGGCCTCGGCCACCCTGGCCAGGAAGGTCTCGATGCGCTGATACCCCTGCGCGGACTCGGCCAGCGCCTCGGGGGAGTACTCGATCGTGGAGCGGTAGTGCGGCTGGATCAGGTACGCCCGCAGTTCCACCGCGCGGTAGGTACGCAGCATCTCCGGGATGGCCACCACGTTGCCCAGCGACTTCGACATCTTCTCGCCGGACATGGTGACCCAGCCGTTGTGCAGCCAGAACCGCGCGAACGGATCACCGGCGGCGTTCGACTGGGCCCGCTCGTTCTCGTGGTGCGGGAACACCAGGTCGACGCCGCCACCGTGGATGTCGAACTCGGGGCCGAGATAGGCGCTCGCCATCGCCGAGCATTCGAGGTGCCAGCCGGGGCGGCCGTCGCCCCACGGGGTCGGCCAGGACGGCTCGCCCGGCTTCGCCGTCTTCCACAGCGTGAAATCGCGCGGGTCCCGCTTGCCCTGACCCTGACTCTCGCCCTGTTGCACGTCGTCCGGCTTCTGCCCGGACAGCTCGCCGTAACCGGGGAACGAGGCGACGGAGAAGTACACGTCGCCGCCCTCGGCATAGGCGTGCCCGGACTCGATCAGCCGCTCCATCAGCCGCACCATCTGCGTCACGTGGCCGGTGGCCCGTGGCGCGATCGACGGCGGCAGGCAGCCCAGCGCGGTGTAGGCGTCCTCGAACTCGCGCTCGTGCGTCGCCGCCCACTCCCACCACGGCCTGTCCGCGTCGGCGGCCTTGGTGAGGATCTTGTCGTCGATGTCGGTGACGTTCCGCACGAAAAGCACGTCGAGTCCACTGTGGACCAGCCAGCGGCGGAGGACGTCGTAGTTCAGGACGCTGCGCACGTGCCCGATGTGCGGGGTGCCCTGCACGGTGGCCCCACACACGTACATGGACGCAGTTCCACTACGGGCGGGATGGAACTCCCGCACGCCCCTGGTCGCCGTGTCGTATAGGTGTAGTGCCACGCGGGAATGGTACGGGGCGCCGCACGGCCGCGTCGCGTCGCCGGGTACTTCGCCCGCCGTGGGCACCCGGCCGGGCCCCGCGGTGCTGACCAGCCGCTGGACGCGCCCTACAGTGCCCCGTGCTCCCGCAACGCCGCGAGCAGGCCGTCCGTGCGCTCGGCGGTGGGCAACGGCTCGACCAGTGCGAAGTCGCAGCCCAGCGCCCGGGCGCCGCCGTCGGCCTCCTCGGCGTCCCCGACCATCAACGCGTCCGGCCCGTCAACGCCGAGCGCCTCCAGCGCCACCCGGAAGATCCCCGGCTCCGGCTTGATGACGCCCTCCTCGAACGAGAGCACGAACTTCTCCACGTACGCGTCCAGGCCCCTCGCGCTGAAGGCCGGTCGGATGTCGAACGCGATGTTGCTGACCACGGCGACCCGGATTCCCTTGTCCGACAAGGCTTTCAATACCGGCTCGGCGTCCGGGTACGGCGTCCACCGCGCGGGGTCGACGAGCCGCGAGTACAACGCCTTCGCCTGCTCCACGCGCGGCACGCCGGACTGCCGCAGCACCTCCGCGTACACCTTCGCGTGCAGGGCGGGGTCGAGGTCCCGGTTCTCCCAGGCGTGCCGGTGCTCCTCGTCAAGCTCCACGACCTGGCCGACCGGTGCAGTCATCTTGCGCATCAGCTCCGCCTGCGCCTCGATGTCGAGCGGGTCGCCGCCGGTGTCGGTCAGCTCGGTCAGCCAGCTCTCGTCCTGCTCGAGCCGGAAAAGCGTCCCGGAGAAGTCGAACAACACTGCTTTCGGCGCCATGCCGCGGACACTACCGGCCCGCGACCCCCCGGCCCGGCGATGTTGACCGGGGTCACTCGACGCTCACCCGGCCGGACGCACCGGGTGTGTTCACCGGCAGCAGGAGCAGCGCGGTCGCGATCGCCGCGATGCCCTCGCCGCGGCCGGTCAGCCCGAGGCCGTCCGTGGTGGTCCCGGCGACCGACACCGGGCCGCCCGCGGCCTCACCCAGCACGCGCTGGGCCTCCCGGCGGCGGGTGCCGATGCGCGGCCGGTTGCCGATCACCTGCACGCTCGCGTTCCCGAGGCGGTAACCGGCCTGCTCGACACGTCCGCGCACCTCGGTGAGCAACTCGATGCCGTGCGCACCAGACCAGCGGGGGTCCCCGGTGCCGAAGACCGCGCCGAGATCGCCCAGCGCGGCGGCGGAGAGCATGGCATCGCACAGGGCGTGCGCGGCGACGTCGCCGTCCGAATGCCCGGAACAACCGTCGACGCCCTCCCAGAGGAGCCCGGCGATCCAGCACTCCCGTCCCGCCTCGACGGGATGGACGTCGACACCCTGGCCGATTCTCACGGACTTCCCTCCACAGTGGATCTTCCCGGCGACCTTTCCGGGGACTTCTCCGTGTCCGCGGCGAACGCCGCCGCGACCGTGACGTCGAACTCGGTCACCACCCGCATCCCGTGCGGATGCCCGTCGACGGTGTGCGTCCGTCCCCCCAGCCAGGCGAGCGGGTCAGCCGGCGCGTCGCCGGCGAGCAGCGTCGCGGCACGGAAACCCCGCGGCGACTGGACGCAGCGCAGTCCCGCGCGATCCCGGGTGCCGGTGACCACGCCGTCGGCGTCGATCACCTTGATGGTGTCGGTCACCGGCTCGACGGGCACCGCGGCCGGCGCCCCCGCGCGGATCGCCGCGACGACCTCACGCACCGGGCCGGGGGGTGTGAACGCCCGGGCCGGATCGTGCACCAGCACCACGTCGTCCTCTGCGAGGTCGCCCGAACGCAGAAAGAGCCGCACCGAGTCGGTGCGGCTCGTGCCACCGGCGATCACCCGGACACGGGTGCGCGCAGGAGGTTCCGCGTACTTCACGTCGTGCAGTGCCGCCACACAGGCGGCACGCGCATGAGCAGGGACGAGCACGAGGATCAGGTCTGGACAACCTGATTCGAGCAGGCCACGTACCGCATGCACCAGTAACGGCTCACCATGAACCGCGGACAGAACTCCTGGGACAGCACCGTCTTCCCGGCATTCCACCGGGACGAGTGCGATGACGCTCAGGGCTAGACCGTCGCGGTTTCCAGAACCTCGTCGAGAAGCAACTCCGCCTTGCCCTCGTCGGTACCCTCGGCGAGCGCGAGCTCACTGACCAGAATCTGCCGTGCCTTGGCCAGCATCCGCTTCTCGCCGGCTGACAGGCCACGGTCCTTCTCACGCCGCCAGAGGTCTCGCACCACTTCGGCCACCTTGTTCACATCGCCGGAGGCGAGCTTCTCGAGGTTGGCCTTGTACCGACGAGACCAGTTCGTGGGCTCTTCGGTGTGCGGAGCACGCAGTACATCGAAAACGCGGTTCAGTCCATCCTGGCCAACGACATCACGCACACCGACGATCTCGGCGTTGTCCGCTGGCACCCGAACAGTGAGATCCCCTTGCGCGACCTTGAGGACGAGGTACTTCTTTTCCTCGCCCTTGATCACACGGGTCTCGATTGCTTCGATGAGTGCGGCACCGTGGTGCGGGTAGACGACGGTCTCTCCGACCTTGAAAACCATGTGTCCTCTGCCCCTTTCGCTATTACCACTTTAGCACGCCTCGAGTGGGCTCACCTAGCGCCCCGTGTTCCGTCCTCGCAGGTCAGGGGCCATGTATGGGCCGGTCGTGGGGTTGACAAACGCCCATTTCCCGTGCTCATGCAGGTGGCGGCAACGCGGTTAACCGATGTGTAACCAATCCACTGTGGACGATTGATCTACGCATTCGCCTCCCGATCATGACGGCAGGGGGCACCGGCCTCTCGCGCGCGAGGCACGCCCGGCTACCCTTCGCGGTGAATGGACCGGCCCGCGATCGGCGGTGCCGGGGGCTCGTTGCCCGCGCGTCCGGCGTGCCGATCTGCCGGCCGCCGAGAGGCCCCGCGAGCCCGTCGCAGCGAGGAAGGATCTCGGACCGTGAGGCAGCAGAAACGTCGCGTGCTCGGCTCGGCCGCGCTCGGTCTCGGTGCAGCCCTGGCGATCGCCGGTTGCGGCGCGGGCCAGATCACCCAGACCGACACGCAGGAGCCCGCCGTCAACGGCGCGCTCGCCCAGGGCGGGACGCTGCTCATCCGCGACGCCTCGTTCAACTTCCCCGAGGGCGAGAGCAAGGCCTACGCCGCCGGTTCCGAGGTTCCGCTGACCCTGCGCGTGGTGAACACCGGCGGCGCTGACGACGAGCTGCTCGAGGTCAAGGCCGAGGGCGCCGCGAGCGCGACCGTGGAGGGCCAGAAGCGCGTCATCGCGGGCAGCGTGCTCGTCATCGGTGAGCCCACCCCGCCCGGTGGTCACGCCGAGAAGCCCTCCGTCACGGCCACCGCCCTGCCGACCTCGTCCGCCGAGCCGGGTGCCTCCGAGTCCGGCAGCCCCGAGTCCGGCAGTGCCGAGAGCGGAGCTTCCGAGACGGGCGCCTCGGCGACCTCCGAGCCTGGCGCCTCGCCCTCCTCCGACGCGGGCGAGCCGCCGGCCACCACCGGATCGCCCGCCCCGGGCGTCACCGGTGCGCCCGGTGCCGAGGACCCCAGGGTGGGCGAGGCGGAGGTGACCCTGCAGGGCCTGCAGCGTGAGCTGCGCCCCGGGCAGACCGTCAAGGTCACCTTCGTCTTCCGCGACGCGGGCCCGATCACGGTCGACATGCCGATCGGTTCCTCCGAGGTGCCGCGCTCCGACCACCACGGCGCGGAGGGCGAGCACGCCGAGGGCGGCCACTGATCATCGCTGTCGGACCCCGCGGCTAACGTCGGCGCGTGGTCAAGAAGGGCATCAGCTACCGCTGCGCGGAGTGTGGCAACGAGGTCGCCAAATGGGTCGGCCGCTGCCCGGAATGTCACGCCTGGGGCACCGTCGAGGAGCGTGGTTCGGCCCGCCCGGCCATCGCGCGGGTCGCCGCCGGGGCGCCCAGCGCGCCCGCCCGGCCGATCGGCCAGGTGGACATCGAGGCCGCCAGGGCGAAGCCCACCGGAGTGTCCGAGCTCGACCGGGTACTCGGTGGCGGCCTCGTTCCCGGGGCCGTCATCCTGCTCGCGGGGGAACCCGGCGTCGGCAAGTCGACCCTGTTGCTGGAGGTCGCGTACCAGTGGGCGGCCCGCGAGGGTGGCAGCGCCTCGCTGTACGTCACCGGCGAGGAGTCGGCCGGGCAGGTCCGGCTACGGGCCGAGCGCACCGGCAACGTGGACGACGGGATGTACCTGGCGGCGGAGAGCGACCTGTCCGCGATCCTCGGGCACGTCGACGCCGTGAACCCGGGTGTGCTGATCGTCGACTCGGTCCAGACCATGGCCTCGCCGCAGGTGGAGGGTTCGCCCGGCGGCGTCACCCAGGTCCGGGCGGTCACCTCCGGCCTGGTCGCGCTGGCCAAGGAGCGTGGCCTGCCCGTCGTGCTGGTCGGCCACGTCACCAAGGACGGTTCGGTGGCCGGGCCGCGGGTGCTGGAGCACCTGGTCGACGTCGTGCTGCACTTCGAGGGTGACCGGCACTCCACGCTGCGCATGGTCCGCGGGGTGAAGAACCGGTTCGGCGCCGCGGACGAGATCGGCTGCTTCGAACTCCGCGAGGACGGCATCGCCGGCGTTCCCGATCCGTCCGGACTGTTCATCAACCGCGACCAGCCGCAAGTACCGGGCACGGCGATAACCGTTGCCATGGAGGGAAAACGGCCATTGCTGGGCGAAGTGCAGGCACTGGTCGCCTCGTCCAGTCTGGCCCAGCCGAGACGAGCGGTCAGCGGTCTCGACTCGTCCCGCGTCAGCATGGTGCTGGCCGTGCTGGAGAAGCGTGGCGGCGTCCGGCTCGGCGACAAGGACGTCTACGTCGCGACGGTCGGCGGCATGAAGGTCACCGAACCGGCTGCGGATCTGGCGATGGTGCTTGCGCTGGCGTCCTCGGTGGAGGACGTGGCGCTGTCCTCGCGGCTCGTCGCCATCGGCGAGGTCGGCCTGGCGGGTGAGGTACGCCGGGTGGCGGGCGTCGGCAGGCGGATCGCCGAGGCCGCCCGGCTCGGCTTCACCCACGCGCTGGTGCCCCCGGACGCGGGCAAGTTGCCGGACGGCATTCGCGTACTGGAGGTCACCAACGTCGCCGACGCGCTGCAGGCCGCCCAGCACGTCCGCGTGGGGTAGCGGATCCCGTCCGTCCTTTGTGGTCGGTGCCTGCCATGCGGACGTACCGCCTTGGTGCTTACGGCCGCAGACGCGGTGTTCGATTTTCGACATGATGCTCCTGTTTGGTCAGAAAGTCACCGAAATCGACCCACGGGAGACGATCATGCGACGACTTCTCGTCCCGGCCGCGGCGGCAGCGATCGCCGGCGTGCTCGGACTCGCCGGCGCGGCCGCCGCCGAACCGCTGCGGCCCGCCGAAGCGGCGGCGGCTCCGGCCGCCGCACCGGCGGCCGCCAAGGAACTGGCCGTCGACTATCAGGTGCAGGAGACCGGTTACTGGTGCGGTCCGGCCGCCGCCCGGATCGCCATGTCGGCGCGTACCGGTCAGTTGCCGAGTCAGGCGGATCTGGCCGCGCAACTGGGCACCACCGAGAACGGCACCGACCACATCAGCCAGATCAGCAGCGCCCTCGCGGCGAACCTCGGTGCCTCGTACACCTTCCGCGAGATGCCTGCCGATCCGCCGAGCCAGGCGCAGAAGGACCAGCTCTGGACCGACATCGTCGCCGATATCGACGCCGGATTCGCCGTGGTGGCCAACATCGTCGCGCCGCCCGGCAACCAGCCACCCGGCTACCCCGCGGACCGGACGATCTACCACTACTTCACCGTCATCGGCTACGACAGCTCGAACATGACGGTGAAGATCGCCGATTCCGCCTCGTTCAGCGGAAACCAGATCTACTGGCTGACCTTCGACCAGCTCGCCACGCTGATCCCGCCGAAGGGTTACGCCTACTAGGCCCGTCCTGCGTCGCTCCCCTGCGCGGTGACCGCGTTCTATCGGACCCGCGGCGTAACGTGCGCTGTGACCGGAAACACTCAAGGGGAGCGGCGTGATGGGCGTATTACTGGGAATCGGCACGCGCAAGGGCCTGTGGCTGGCCACCAGTGAGGACAGGCGTGAATGGGATGTGCGGCCACCGCTGTTCCCGGTCGCCGACGTCAGGGCGTTCGCCATCGACACTCGTGGTAACGCCCCGCGTCTGCTCGCCGCCGCGTACAACGAGCACTTCGGCCTGAGCGTCTTCACCAGCGACGACCTGGGGGAGAACTGGTCCGAGCCGGAGCACGCCCCGGTCGCGTTCCCCGCCGACACCGAGGAGGCGCTGGAGGGCGTCTGGCAGCTCGTGCCGGGCAACGCCGACGAGCCGGGCGTCGTCTACGCCGGGGTGGAGCCGTCCGCGCTATTCCGCTCCGAGGACGGTGGCCGGAGTTTCGAGCTGGTCCGCGGGCTCTGGGATCACCCCCATCGCAAGGAATGGACTCCGGGCGGTGGCGGGAAGGCCATCCACACCGTCATCCCGCACCCGACCGATCACAGGCGGATGACAGTCGCCATGTCCACCGGCGGCGTCTACCGCACGGCGGACGGCGGAGCGAGCTGGCAGGCGCGCAACAAGGGCATCGGCGCCGGATTCCTGCCCGACGAGGAGCCGGAGTTCGGCCAGTGTGTGCACAAGGTCGCGATGAACCCGGCGCAGCCCGAGCGGTACTTCCTGCAGAACCACGGCGGCGTCTATCGCAGCGACGACGATGCGGACACCTGGACCTCGATCGCCGACGGGCTGCCCGCCGACTTCGGCTTCCCGGTGGTCGTCCATCCGCACAAGCCCGAGGTCGTCTACAACTTCCCGCTCCAAGCGGACGTCCACCGCTTCACCCCGGACGCCCGTTGCCGGGTGTACCGCAGCGAGGACGCGGGCAAGAGCTGGAACGCACTCGGCAGGGGGCTACCCGAGGACGGCTTCTACTCCGTCGTCCTGCGCGACGCCATGTGTACCGACGACGCCGAGACGGCCGGGGTCTACTTCGGTACCCGCTCGGGCGAGGTGTGGGCCAGCGCCGACGAGGGGGAGAACTGGGCGAGCGTCGCGCGGAACCTGCCGGACGTGCTGTGTGTGCGGGCGGCGGTGGTGTAGATGCGCGTCGACGTCCGGCTGCCCAGCATGCTGCGTCCCATCGTCGGCGGGGAGTCCAGCCTGCCCGTTGACCTCGACGGTCCGGCGACCCTCGGTGGAGTGCTCGACCGGCTTCGCGAGCGGTACCCGGCCCTGGAACGACGGCTACGCGACGAGCGGGGAACGCTCCGCCGGTACGTGAACTTCTACGTCGACGGGGAGGAGTGCCGCCGCCTGGACGGCGCCGGGACCGCCCTGCGCGACGGTGCCGAGGTCGTCGTCATCCCCTCCGTAGCCGGCGGCTGACCCCACCCCCACCGTGTCGCGCGCTTCGGCACTCCGTGTCGTGCGTTCAGGCATGCCGTGTCGCGCGCCTGGGCACTCCGTGTCGTGCGTTCTGGCACCGAGCCATCTGCGGTGAAGTCGAGTCGGCGGCAAGGGTGAAATCCCTGGAAGATCGCCGTATCCGGCACCGAATCTTCGGCGGCTGGTTTCGGAACGGTCGGCGCTTTGCCGGAGCGTTCGCGGAAGGTCGCGATATCGGTCGACCAGGTCGTGGTCGTCGCACCGGAAAGCGGGGCGCGGATATAAGGAAAAAGTAAGCACATGGCTGGCGGTCATCAAACATCGTTTCCGGCACGCTGAGCACACCTCGGGAAAACCACCCGGGCCCGGAAACACTTACTTTTGGAGACCGCGATGAAGAAGACTCGATCTGCTAAGTCAGTTGCCGCGAAGGCCGCCAAGCGTGTTGCCGCGACCGTGACGGCCACTGCCGCCATCGCCTCGGGCGCCGCACTGGCATTCGCTGGAACGGCCTCTGCCACAACGGAAGGCCCGCAGGAGCCGCTCACGATCTGCGCGAAGGGTGACTACGACACCTTTGCCGTGTTCCCCGACCGTGGCGGCCTCGCGACTGCCAACGTCGAGGCCGGCACCTGCCTGCCCTTCGAGTTCGGTGACAGTGGCGCGGTAGAGGAGATCGAGGTCTACGGTTACGTCGAGCCGAAGGGCTCCGCGGGCGCTCCCACGACCTTCCACGTCGCGACGGGGCACTGGCGGGCAAGCAAGGGTGGAACGGTCAACGCTTTCGGTACGATCGAGCAGAATGACGCAACCTTCCCGCTCCTCTGATTGTTTTGGCGGCGGCACTGCGTAATGGTGTCGAGCGAATTCACCGATCCCGGTTGGATTCTGTCGTGCCGTGCCCGGCTCTGACACCATTTACCCCCGTGGGCGTACGTCCACGGGGGTAAATGGCGTGGCGCGGTGCCTCGGGGCAAACGGCCAGGAGGCACCGTTCGGCAATTTCGCACGCGACTCCCCACAACTCACGACGTAGTGCGCAACGAGCGCCCGACACGGGGTGCCCAGGCGCGCGACACGGGATGCTGCAGCGCCCGACACGAGGTGCCCAGGCGCGCGACACGGGGTGCCGTAGCGCCCGACACGGGGTGCCGGGGCGACCGACACGGCGGTGCCCCCTGCGTGGGGGCAGGGGGCACCGATGTCCGGGGGTGGGTTACCGGGAGAGCAGGGTCGCGCAGCGGATCAACCCGATGTGCGAGTACGCCTGCGGGTGGTTGCCCAGAGAACGTTCCGCCACCGGGTCGTACTGCTCGGGAAGCAGGCCGGTCGGCCCGGCGGCCGCAACCATCTGCTCGAACAGTTCCTGTGCCTCGGTGCGGCGGCCGGTGAGCAGGTACGCCTCGATCATCCACGCCGCGCAGAGATGGAAACCCCCCTCGTCGCCGGGCAGACCGTCGTCGCGGCGGTACCGGTACACGGTCGAGCCGCTGCGCAGTTCCGCCTCGATGGCAGTGACCGTCGACTGGAACCGCTCGTCCTGCGGATCGAGCAGGCCGGACAGGCCGACGAACAGCGAGGCCGCGTCCAGATCCGTGCCGTCGTAGGCGGTCGTGTACGCCTGCGCCTCGGCGTTCCAGCCGTGCTCCAGGACGTCGCTGGCGATCGCGTCGCGCAGCTCGTGCCAGCCCGCCGGGATCTCCCGCTCGTAGAGGTCGCCGAGCTTGATCGCCCGGTCGATCGTCACCCAGCACATGACCCGCGAGTAGACGCGGTGCCGCGGAACGTGCCGTTCCTCCCAGATCCCGTGGTCGGGCTCCGACCAGCGGCGGGTGACGGCCTCGGCCATCGCGCGCACGAGCTGCCAGTCGTCGTCGCGCAGTTCGCTCCGGGCTGCGGCCAGGTCCACGACCAGCTCGACCACCGGGCCGAACACGTCGAGCTGCACCTGGTGGTTCGCCAGGTTGCCGACCCGGACCGGACGCGACCCCGCGTACCCGGGCAGCGAGTCGATGACCGCCTCGGCACCGATCTGACCACCGGCGAGCGTGTAGAGCGGGTGCAGGCGTTCCGGCCCGGCGAGTGTCGCCAGTACGCCGTGCAGCCAGCGCAGGTAACCCTCCGCCTCGTCCAGTGAGCCGAGCGCGACGAGCTCGCGCACCGTCATGGCGGCATCGCGGATCCAGCAGTAGCGGTAGTCCCAGTTGCGCACGCCGCCGATGTCCTCGGGCAGCGAGGTGGTGGCCGCGGCCATCACGCCACCGCTGTCGGTGTGCACCAGTCCGCGCAGGGTCAGCGCCGAGCGGGAGACCAGGTCCGGCTCGACGGCGGGCAGCTTCAGCGTGGTCGCCCAGTCGCTCCAGTAACGGCCCGCCCGCGAGCGGCGGTCGATCTCGGTCAGATCGTGCACGCCGAGATCCGTTGTGCCGCAACGAAGTTCGAGTACCACCGGCTGCTCGGCCGTGGGGTGGACGAGCGCGCGGGCGGTGTCGTGCATGCCGTCTGTGTGGATCTCCCACCGCACGCCCGGCGCGCGCAGCACGATCGGCTCGGAGGTGCCGAGCACGCGCAGGCCGTTCTCCTCGGGCAGCAGCCGGACAGGGACGCCGCCGAACTCCGGCCTCGGCGCGAACACGATCTGCGCCTCGGTCTCGCCGGAGATGACCCGCACCAGGTCGGTGCGGTGCGAGGGGCTCTCCTGCTCGAGGTAGTCCGTGACGAGTAGCCGTGACCAGCGCGTCTCCACGGTCATGGTGCCCGGCAGGTAGCGCTGGCCGAGGGGCAGGCCGTTGCGGTGCGGCTTGATGGAGAAGTGGCCGGCCCCGGTGCCGCCGAGCAGGTCGGCGAACACGGCGGGGGCGTCCGGGCCGGGGTGGCAGAGCCAGGTGAGTCGCGCGTCCGGGGTGACCAGTGCGACGGAACGTTCGTTGGCCAGCATGGACAGCCGCTCGATCGGCGTCGCCTGCTCGCCGTAGAGCCAGTTGCGCCGCTCCTCGTACATCAGCGCGAGGACGGTCGCGACCTCGGCGGTGTCCGGAATGCTGTACTGCGCAAGGCTTTCCTCGCCGCCGACCTTCACGCCGAGGTCGGGACCGGACAGCCTGGCGAACGCCTTCTCGTCGGTGACGTCGTCGCCGAGGAAGATCGCCGCGCTGGCGCCGACCTGGTGGCGCAGCGTGTCGAGCGCGCGCCCCTTGTCGGTCTGCACCACGGCGAGTTCCACGACCTCCTTGCCGTCGGTGGTGGAGATGCCGTCCCAAGTAGACGGTCCACTGTGGACGGATTCGAGGACGCGGCGGCCCGCCTCGTGTTCGGCGAGCCGGACGTGCACGGCGATGCTGGCGGGCTTGACCTCCAGTGCCGCGCCCGGGACGTCCGCGATGATCTGCTCGAGTTCCTTCTCGACGTTGCGCAGCAGCATGCGTGCCGCGTCGTCCAGTGCGTGGACGAAGCCGATGTCGAACTCGGAACCGTGACTGCCGACGAGGTGCACCTCCGCGGGCAGCCTGGAGAGCGTCGCGAGGTCGCGCAGCGCGCGGCCGGAGATCACCGCGGTGGTGGTCTCGTGCAGGCCGGCGAGCGAACGCAGCGCGCCGACCGCCTCGGGTCTGGGGAGCGCCTGCTCGGGTGTTGCGGTGATGGGCGCAAGCGTCCCGTCATAGTCACAGGCGACCAGCAAGCGCGGCGTGCGGGCGATCTGGACGATCGCGCGCCGCAGCTCAACGGGTAGGGCCTCGGCGGTCAACACTCCTCCTCAGGAGCCGTGCGTGAAGTTCCGGCTTGACGTCCCGGCACGGTCCTGCCGGGCTGCATCGATGCAGCCCGAGTTGCCGAGACGCCTCAGGCGGTCGGCTCGGTTCCGAGTGCTTCGAGGAACGAGCGTGCCCACCTGTCCACGTCGTGCGTGAGGACCTGACGACGCAAGGCGCGCATCCTACGTCGGCCCTCAGCGGGGTCGAGCGTAATGGCCGCGTGCAGAGCGTTCTTCACCCCGTCGAGATCGTGCGGGTTGACGAGGAACGCGCTACTCAGTTCGGCGGCCGCGCCGGCGAACTCGGAGAGCACGAGCGCACCGCCGAGATCGTGCCTGCACGCGACGTATTCCTTGCACACCAGGTTCATTCCGTCGCGCAGCGGGGTCACCACCATGACGTCGGCCGCGGAGAAGAAGGCCGCCAGCTCCGCCCTGTTCACCGACTGGTGGAGGTAGTGGACGACCGGGTGGCCGACGCGGGCGAACTCGCCGTTGATCCGGCCGACCATCTGCTCGATGTCGCCGCGCATCCGCTGGTAGTGCTCGACGCGCTCCCGGCTCGGCGTGGCGAGCTGGACGAAGGTGACGTCCTCCGGTTTGACCCGGCCCTCCCGCAACATCTCGTGGAACGCTTCGAGCCGCAGATCGATGCCCTTGGTGTAGTCGAGGCGGTCGACGCCCAGCAGCACGGTCTTCGGGTTGCCGAGGTCGGCGCGGACCTGCGCCGTCCGCTTCAGCGTCTCCTCGCTGCGGGACAGCTCGTCCAGCCCGCTCGCGTCGATCGAGATCGGGAACGCCCCGACCCGCACCGTCCGATCGCCGACCTGCACGACGCCGGGCCGGGAACGGACGCCGACCGCGCCCCGGCTGGGTTCCAGTCCGATGAGCTGGCGGGCCAGCCAGAGGAAGTTCTGCGCGCCGCCCGGCCGGTGGAAGCCGACCAGATCGGCACCGATCAGCCCGCGGACGATCTCCGCGCGCCACGGCATCTGCATGAACAGCTCGACCGGCGGGAACGGGATGTGCAGGAAGAAGCCGATCCGCAGGTCGGGACGCAGCTCGCGGAGCATGCTCGGTACGAGCTGGAGCTGGTAGTCCTGCACCCACACGGTCGCGCCCTTGCCCGCCACCTTGGCGCTCGCCTCGGCGAAGCGCCGGTTGACCGTGACGTAGCTGTCGTACCAGCCGCGGTCGAAGACGGGGCGGGCGACGACGTCGTGGTACAGCGGCCACAGGGTGGCGTTGGAGAAGCCCTCGTAGTAGTCGCGCACCTCGTCCGAGCTGAGCGTGACGGGGTGCAGCACCAGGCCCTCGTCGGTGAACTCGTCGACCTCGACGTCCGGCACCCCGGGCCAGCCGACCCAGGCGCCCTTGCGGGAACGGAGGAACGGCTCCAGCGCGGACACCAGCCCGCCGGGACTCTGGGTCCAGCGCTGGCTGCCGTCGGCGGAACGTTCGAGGTCGACCGGCAGTCGGTTGGCGACGACGACGAACTCCGCGCCTGAGCCCTTCCCGGTCGAATCGGTGGCACTCGGCATGCTTGGCAGACTATCGCGGAACGCGATCCTGAGCCGGTCACGCGGCACGGGTCACCCCGCGCCGGTCACTCCAGCCTGCGCTCCTGCGTCATCGGGCCTGCCATCCGCGGGCCCGCCATCCGGCGCTCCAGCCTGCCCAGCCCGGTACGCACCGGCTGCGCCAGGTACTCGCCCAGCACCACGCCCGCGGCCAGGGCCAGACCGACCGCGACGGCCGTGATCAGGGTGCCGATCTCGCCGCCGGGGTCCACGGCGAGCTGGTACAGGCCGCGGTAGGTGGAAAGGCCCGGCAGCAGCGGCGTGATGCCGGAGACCGCGACGACCAGTGGCGTCACCTTCAGCCTGCGGGCCAGCACGCCTCCCGCGAAGCCGACCAGCGTCGCCGCGGCCGCGGAGGCCGGGATCTGCTGGATGTCGGCCAGTGTCAGCGCGCCGTACGCGACGGCGCCCAGCCCGCCCGCGGCCGCCGAGACCAGCAGCGCACGTGTCCGCGAGTACGAGGCCAGCGCGAAGGCACCGGCCGCGGCGGCACCGGCCGCGGTGACGACGAGCAGGCTGAGCGGACTCTGTTGCGGCACCTCGGGCAACGGCGTGGTCTCCGCGTCGAACAGCACCGACACCTTCAGCGCGAGGACGACGCCGGTGATCAGCCCGGCACTCATCATCGCGACCTCCGTGGTGCGGCCGGCGGCGGTCACGTTGTAGCCGGTGATCGCGTCCTGCACCGCCGAGACGGTGGAGAGCCCGGACAACAGCACGGTGATGGCGGCGGCGACGACGAGCGTGGGTCTCTCCACCGCGAACCAGTCGACGTTCACCGTCCACTGGGCGAGACCGGTGGCGATGAAGCCGCCGACGACCTGCTGGAAGAAGAACGGCAGCGCGTACTTGTTCAGGATCCTGCCGACCCGGTCCACGATCGCACTGATCACGAACGCGATCACCGGCGTCCAGCCGGTGCCGCCGATGATCAGGGTGATGAAACCGGCCATGGCGCCCCAGGCGAGCGTGGAGACGTAGCGCGGGTAGGGGTGCTTGGCGGTGGTGATCACCTGCAGCTCGGAGTAGGCCTCCTCGGCGCTGACCCGGCCGCGGACGATCTTGCGGACCAGCAGCTCGGTGTCGGAGAGCCGGGTGTAGTCCAGACTGCGGGAACGGACCACACGCAGGGCCGTCACCGGCGCCATCTCGGTGCCGCGGTGGCAGCTCACGGTGATGGACGTGAAGATCACGTCCACCTCGCAGTAGGGCAGCCCGAGCGCGGAGGTGAGGGCGAGGATGGTGGCCGTGACGTCCGCGGCACCGGCACCGCTGGACATCTGCACCTCGCCGATGCGCAGGGCGAGGTCCAGGGCGAAGTGGACCGAGGTGTCGTCCGGCAGCGCCGGCCCCATCGCGGTGTCGCTCTCCACCGCGGGGAGATCACCGGTCGTCGGTGCTTCGAGGATCTGCCACGCGCGCCTGCGCGGCTCGTTGCCGCGCGGCTTCCTCTTGTGCGTCCGGTCGACGCTCTGGTCCTCGGGGGGTGCCTCCAGGATCCGCCACGCCGCTCTGCGGTTGGCCGGACCCTTTCCCCGCTGGCCGATCTTCATTGAAACGTCCACTTCCTCACTCGACTCCCTGTGGACAATCGACACACGCGCTTCGACCGTTGCACGTTGCCGACAGTGGCGTCCACCACGTCCGCCAAGATCAACGCCGAGGGGGATATGCGCCGCTCCCGCACCCCCGCCTACCATGTACGACGAGCCGTCCGGCGGCTCGCGCCGGTATAGCTCAGTTGGTAGAGCACTTGCCTTGTAAGCATGAGGTCAGGGGTTCGAGCCCCCTTGCCGGCTCCGTGCCCGAAAGCCCGGTCGTGGGCGTTTCGGGTTGTGACGGTCCTGCGGGACCGTGGCCTAGGCCGGGTCCGCGTCCCGGGTGGCGGCGATGGCGACCGCGAGGCCGTCGAGGATCAGTTCGAGACCGAACGCGAACTCGCGGTCGGCCGGGTCCTCCCCGGCGGGGCCGGGTTTCTCGAACAGGCCGGACGCGAAGAGGTCCGCCGCGTCGGGGAAGCGGGCGGGGTCGACGAGTTCGGTCAGTGATCGTCCGTAGTCGCGCTCGATCTGGGCCTGGTCCAGTTCGGAGTCGGCGCGGCCGTGGGCCAGTTGCTGGGTCAGCGCGGTCGACTGACGGACGTAGCCGCTGACGAGGTTCAGGACGCCGACCTTCGTGTCCCAGTCGAGGCCGCTGTCACGGAGTACGTGCAGCAGCGCGTCCATCCAGGCGATCGCGCCGGGGCCGCCGGGCGGTCCGGAGACGGGCAGGTGCACCATCCAGGGCCGCCGCTGGTAGAGCCCGCGGTGGGCGTGCGCCCACTGGCGGGTGCCCTCGCGCCAATCCCCGGCGCTGATCTCCGGGGGCGTGCCGCTGGCGAAGTCGGCCATCAGGCCGAACAGTTCGTGCTTCGAGCCGACGTGGCGGTACAGCGACATCTTGGTGACGTCGAGTTCCTGGGCCACCTTCAGCAGCGTGACCCCGGCGAGGCCGTCCCGGTCGGCGAGGTTCACCGCGGCGTGCACGACCCGTTCGACGTCGAGCTCCGCCGGGCGTCCGAGCCGCGGCCCCGTCGGCAGCCGCCACAGGCGGGCCAGTTCGGCGGGCACCTTCTCTGCGTCCATCCCGGTCCGCTTCCTTCGCATGATCGACGACGTGTTCCGCCATCATCGCGCACGAGTTAGTATCCTATGGATAGTATCTGTAGTACATTAAAGTTCCGAGCTTCTCGACCACTGGGGGACGACGATGACGACAGACGCTCATGCCGAGGTGTCGCAGGCCAGAAGGGGCCCGGTACGCAGCGGTGAACGGGCCCTCGCGCCCGACCTTGCCCGCGGCGCGATGTTGCTGATCATCGCGCTGGCGAACAGCGCATCGGTCTTCTTCGCGACCGCGCCGGGGCTGGACCGGACACCGCACGGAGCGGAGCGCGTCTACAACGTGTTCCTGTTCCTGTTCGTGCACGCGCGGGGTATCCCGCTGTTCGCGATCATGTTCGGCTACGGCCTCGTCCAGCTCGCGCGCAGGCAGCAGGCGGCCGGGAGCGCGCCCGCCGCCGTGCGCCGCGTGCTCGTCCGGCGCAACGCGTGGCTGCTCGTCTTCGGCCTCGTGCACGGCATCCTGCTGTTCGCCGGGGACATCCTCGGTGCCTACGGGCTCGTCGGGATCGTCTTCACGCTGGTCCTGCTGGGACGCGGGGAGCGCGTCTACCGCGTCCCGATCTTCTATCTCGGCTTCGCCGCCCTCACCGTCCTCACCCTGATCGTCGTCGTGGCGATCGGCCTGGCCACCGGCTCGCACGACCTGACCATGGTTCCGACCGACGACTCCGCGTCCATGGCGGCCGACACCTTCGGCGCCGCGCTGACCGCCAGGCTGACCGAGTGGCCGATGACCGTGCTCAGCATGCTGCCGTTCATCCTGTTCGTCTGGGTCGGTGCCTGGGCCGCGCGCAGGCGGGTGCTCGAGGAGCCGGCGAACCACCTGCGGATGCTCCGCCGCGGAGCGGTACTCGGCCTCGGTGCCGCCATCCTGGGCGGCCTGCCGATGGGCCTGCTCGGCGGCGGATTCCTGACCGCCGACACCGGCGACGGTGCGACGATCAAGTTCCTCTACGAGGCCTCCGGCTTCTTCGGCGGCATCGGGTACCTCTGCCTGTTCGGCCTGCTGGCCCACGCCCTGTCGAAGGCCATGGCGCGGCCAAGGGAGAACCTGCTCGTCGGCGCCGTCGCGGCGCTCGGCCAGCGATCGCTGAGCGGCTACCTCGTGCAGACGATCGCCTGGCTGGTGCTTGCCTCGCCGTTCATGCTCGCGCTCGGCGGTGGGACGGGCAGCACCACCTTCCTCGCGGCCGGGGTGGCGGTCGGCGTGTGGCTGGTCAGCGTTCTCGGCGCGTACCTGATGCAGCGCCGCTCCTACCGGGGCCCTGCCGAAACCCTGCTGCGCAGGCTCACCTACGGCCCGCGCTGACCCGCACGGCCGCCGGTCGGCGAGACGGGCCGGTGCAGGTGGGGCTCGGCACGACGGTTACCGGAACGGTGGTCGCCTAACGGGCGGCTTCCTCCGGCACAAGGTCAGGCCTCGTCGAGCAGGTGGCGCAGATACCGTTCCGGCGCGGCGAGGAAATCGCGGGTCAGCCGCACCGGAAGCGCTCCGTCGTAATCGGTGCGCTCGATCGCGCCCTCGTCGCTGATCCCGTAGATGGTGGCGCCGGGCAGCGCGAGCAGGATCGGGGAATGGGTGGCGACCACGATCTGACTGCCCTGCCCGGCGAGTTCGGCCAGGCGCGCCAGCACGGCCATGCACCCGCGTACCGACAGCGCGGCCTCGGGTTCGTCGAGCAGGTAGAGACCGTGCGGACCGAACCGATGGGTCACCAGGTCGATGAAGGACTCGCCATGTGAGCGTTCGTGCGGGGAGACGCCGCCGTAGGAGGGCAGCAGCGGACGGCCGCCCTCCTTGTCGAGGCGCTCGATCTCGGTGGCCACGTTGTAGTACGACTCGGCGCGCAGGAAGAAGCCGGTTCGCGGCTTGCGCTCGGACCAGGTAAGCAGCAACGAGTCGCCCAGCGAGGACTCGCTGGCACGGGTGGCGAAGCGGAAGTTCTGGCTGCCGCCCTCCGCATTGAAACCACAGGCCACCGCGAGTGCCTCGACGAGCGTGGACTTCCCGGTGCCGTTGTCTCCGACCAGGAACGTGACTCCCGCGTCGAGGGCGAGCCCCTCGGACCGGGCGAGGGCACGGACCACCGGCAGGGTGTACGGGTAGCGGCCGGTGGAGGCCTCCGGATTCAGCCGTACCTCTCGCAGGAAACCGCCGCCCTCACCGGCTCGTCGTGCTCGGCGCATGCCGGCCACGGTAACCCGGACGGCGGCGCTCCCGGCCGCCATCGCCGGACCCCGCGCTGACGGTCGTGCCGACCGTCGGGTGGACTGTGGACGTCGCGACGCTCCCGTTCGGTGAGGAAACCCGTGATCGAACGCATCACCGAGCTGGTCGGCCGGGTTCCCGACTTCCCCGCCTTCGCCGGGGTCGACGAACTGCTCGCCCGGATGAAGGAGATCACCGAGGCCCACCCGGATCGTGCGACGGTGCGCAGGATCGGCCGGTCCCGCCTCGGCGAGCCGCTCTGGTCGCTGACCGTCCACGGTGGACCGCGCCAGGTGCTCGTCGTCGGCGCCGTGCACCCGAACGAAGCGATCGGCGGGCTGACCGCGCTACACCTTGCCCGCACCCTCGTCGACGAGGATTCGCTGCGCGAGGACCTGGACCGCACCTGGCACATCATCCCGTGCATCGACCCGGACGGCACCCGGCTGAACGAGCCCTCGTTCGACGGTCCGCTCACGATGGACTCCTATGGCCGCTCGTTCTACCGCCCGGCCGTCGACGAGCAGGTGGAGTGGACGTTTCCCTTCGCCTACAAGGAAGCCTTCTTCGACCGGGTGCTGCCGGAGACGGTCGCGCTGATGCGGATCATCGACGAGACGAAGCCGCTGTTGCTGTGCTCGCTGCACAACGGGGAGTACGGCGGCGTCTTCTACTACCTCAGTCGGGGCAGCGACACACTCAACGCCCGGCTCGCCGAACTTCCCGGCCTGCTGACCGAAGCCGAGGCGGAGGTACCGGCACAGACGATCCCGATCCGGAAGCTGGTGGGCGTGCAGTTCGGTGCGATTTTCGCCACCACGGCGGATCTCACCGGATGACCGGGTCCTGACGGCCCGCTTCGCGGACGGTGGCCTTGCTGGCACAGTGGCCGGATGGAACAGGACGACGGGCGACGCTGGCGGTATTTCGACCGGGACGGGCGGACGGTCGTCGAGGCGGAGGTAGACGCCGGTGCCGATGTCGCCGCGTTCAGAGCGTTCACGGCAGCGCGGGCCGCGAACGTGGCGGCGGCCGTGCTGGGCCTGCTGTTCGCGTTCGGTCTCATCATCGTGCGCAACCAGGCTCAGCCGCCCATGTGGCTGCCGGTCTTCCTGTTCGCGGCGATGGTCGCCTGCGTGCTGGGGGCGTATGTGGGCAGACGCCGGTGGCGCGCGCTGCGTGCGCGGATCGGCTTCCCCCTGCCCACGACGGTGGCGAAACTCGTGAAAGCAGGCGCGCACCGGGGCTATCGCATCTCGGTCGACATCGCCGCCGACGCGAGCAAGGGACCGTGGCTGCGTCGCCGGAAACTCAAGCAGGGCGCGGAAAACCACCACACGCAGATGCTGGGCTCACTGGAGCGCGCCGAGCGGGCGGCCCGGCGGGGCGACGCGACCGGACGAAGCACCCATCTCGAGCGGGCTGCCAAGCACGCCAGGGAACTGGAAGAGGGTGCCCGGATCCTGGCGGGTGTCGCGGGGGACGTGAAACGGCACCCCGGGCGGGGCTGATCGTCGGTCGCGCCGATTCGAGCGGGTGCGTCAGAAAATGTTGACGTCGCCGATGGAAATGATCAGGTTGATGATCGACTGCATGTAGTTCACGGTGTTTCCTCACTGTCGTGCGATTGACTCGTGCCGGTGATTCGGCGCCGGAGCGCGGAACGATTGGTGTTCCGGCCCGGTGTGTCCCGCCGTACGCCGGTCGGCGGCCTGCCCGGGCGAGCTACTCGGGAAGGGTGAACAGCGCGCCCTGATCGACGTCGACGGTCTTTCGGGCGCGCCGGGGTGCGTGCGGTTTCGGCGACGGCGGCGTTGGCCGCTCGTTCGCGGCCGGCTCGGTAGCCGGTGCCGAATCGCACCAGAACTGCAGGGCCTCGACGGTCGCCATCGCCGCCGACCGCTGCTCGGCGTGCTCGTGCGGGATGCCCGCGGCCTCCGCGTGCGCGTCCAGCAGCAACTGGCCGCGGTCCGCCGGAGCCAGCCAGCCGCTGTCCTGCCAGGTCCTGACCCGCCGCTCGGCGCCGGCCACCAGCTCCGCGAGCAGCTCCAGTTCCTCTTCGGTGAACTCGTCGAGTTCCAACTCGCTGTCGCTGGCCCCGGCCGCGTAACTCGCTGCCGCCGTGCTGCCGCCGCTGTACGTCGCCGCCGCGTGGTCCTGCCGCCGGGCGGCCAGCTCCCGTTCGCACCACGCCCCGATCGCGGCGTGGACCCGTACCCGCAGATCGTCGGTCAGGGTGGGCGCGGAGCCGGTCACGATGGGTCTCCCTCGCGGTCGGCGGTGGACTGCTGTGCGGCGTGCCCAGATCGTGTATCGCGAACGGTGCCGATGTCCAGCGACACCGGCGGCGCGCCGCCCATCGGGTAACGGCTCCGGATCGTCGCACGGCCGTACCGCGCGGACGGCTCGGCCGCGCGGCGTCAGCCCGGGAGGGGGCGGTGATTCCGGCGGACGTCGAACAGATCCCCGTCCCGGTCGAGCCGATCCCGGACGTCGTCGCTGGTGAACCGGAGGTCCCCGGCCTCCTCGCAGGCGCGGACCTCCGGCCAGCGCAGCGGGGCCGAGACGGTGGGCAGCGGGCGTGCCCGCAGCGAGTAGGGCGCGACAGTGGTCTTCTTCGGATTGTTCTGGCTCCAGTCCACGAAGACCTTGCCCTTGCGCGCGGCCTTGGCCATCACCGACAGCGCCAGGTCCGGGTACTCGTGTGCCAGGCGCTGCGCGATGTCCTTGGCGTAGGCGGACGTACGGTCCGCCGAACCGACCCGCACCGGAACGTAGAGCTGCATCCCCTTGGAACCACTCGTTTTCGGATATGCGGTCAGCCCGTCGGCCTCGACCAGTTCCCGGATCAGCTCGGCCACCCGGCAGCACTCGACGATGTCCGCGGGCTCGCCCGGATCGAGGTCGAAGACGAGCAGGTCCGGTTCGCGCTTGCCGCCGCGCGGTCCTACCGTCCACTGTGGAATGTGCAGTTCCAGCGCGGCCAGGTTCGCCGCCCACACCAGGGTCGGCAGGTCGTCGATCATCACGTAGTCGGCGTGTGGGGCCCCGGTGGAGCTGCCTGGAGTGGCGATACGGACCGTACGCACCCAGTCGGGGCTGTGCCGGGACACGTTCTTCTCGTAGAACGACTGGCCCGTGACACCGTCCGGGTACCGCCGCAGGGTGACCGGGCGGTCCCGTAGATGCGGCAGGATGGTCTCGGCGACCGCCACGTAGTAGTCGATAACGTCCCGTTTGCCGAAATCCGCTTCCGGGTACAGCACTTTGTCCAGATTGGACAGACGTAGCTGCCTGCCCTCCACCCGGACCAGTGGCGACTCGACGCTCATCGCCCGCCGCCCCGGGTCAGGACGCGCGCCGCAGCGCTTCCAGTGGGGCGAGCGCGCAGACGCAGCCGCCGGTCATCGCCTCGCAGTCGATCACCAGCGTGTGCCGTGGCCGGTCGGTGTCGGTGCACCCGGCCTCGGTGCATTCCGCCAGGCCGTCCGAGTGGGTCACCAGGGTGCCGTGGCAGTGGTCGAGGCCGGTCGCGCAGTTCGTGCAGTCCATGGTTCTGCTCGCCCTCCTGGTGCTCGGGTCGGGTACGGGCGGCCGGGCCAGGGCCCTGGCCGACACCGACCCTGCCTTGGTACCACCGGGGGCCGACAGGACGCGGCACGAGCGCGGCGTGTCGGGCCCGCTGGGCCCGGACGCCGGACGCGCGGCTACTCGTCGTCACTGCCCGCGTCGGCCTTCGCGCGCTTCGGCCGGGCTTTGGTCGCCCCCTTGGCCTCACTCCTGGCCTCGTCCTTCGCCTTCGGCCCGCTCGCCGCCTTGGCCGGCTTTCCCCCGGCCTTGGCGGACTTCCCGGACTTCGAGGTGCTCTTCCCGGTCTCCGCCCCGTCCTCGCCGGACCGGGTCTTCTTCGCCGCGCTGACGCTGGCACGCAGGGCGTCCATCAGGTCGACGGCCTCGGCCTTGCCGTCCTTCACCGGGGCGGGGGCGGTCGTCTCCGAGCCGGCGACCTTGCTGTCGATCAGCGATTCGAGCGCCTGGCGGTAGGTGTCGTGGTACTTCTCCGGCTCGTACACGGTGTCCGAGAGCGAGTCGATCAGCGAGCCCGCCATCGTCAGCTCCTGCGGCCGTACCTGCGGGATCTCCTCCTGGAGGAAGGGGAAGTCGGGGGTGCGCACCTCGTCCGGCCAGAGCACCGTGGTCATCACCAGCACGTCTCCGCGAACCCGCAGCAGTGCCATCGTCTCGCGTTGCCGCAGGGCCACCTTCGCGACGGCCACGTGACTCGACTTGTGCAGGGCGTCGCGCAGTAGTACGTACGGCTTCGCGGCGGACTTCTGCGGCTCCAGGTAGTAGGTGCGGTCGAAGTAGATCGGATCGATCGATTCGAGCGGCACGAACTCCAGCACGTCGATCACGTGCGAACTGGACAGCGGCAGGTCGGCGAAGTCGTCGTTGGTGAGCACCACCATCTCGCCGGACTCGGTCTCGTACCCCTTGGCGACGTCGGCGTAGGCCACTTCCTCACCGTCGATGGAGCAGATCCGCTTGTACTGGATACGTCCGCCGTCCTCGGCGTGCACCTGGCGGAGCGTCACGTTCTTGTTCTCGGTGGCGGCGTAGAGATGGATCGGGATGGTGACCAGCCCGAAGGAGACCGCGCCCTTCCACATCGCCCGCATACCGTTCGACCCCCAGTCGCCGAGGAGGGAATTCACCGTTGCGCTCACCGTACGCGGGAAAGAGCCCCGTGGAAATCACGCGCACACCCCCCTGACCACCACGTTCGTCCACGAGTGCGGTCCGAGCGCGCTGTGCTTCGTCCTCAGCGTCCGTCCCGTGGCAGGCGGTCCCGGTCCCGTTTCGCCCGGGTCGACTCGCCCGCCGGCACACCGGTGATCAGGTTGGCGAGACCGAGCACTCCCCGTGCGGCGCGGTGCAGGGCTCGGCCGGTCGCTCGCAGTATCCGCATGCCGCCAGTGTGCTCCTCGCAGGAGCGATCGGTCATCCCTCGTCCGGCGGATCAGCCCTTCCGGAACGAACAGCCGGAGATCTGCACGTACTCGCCCTTCTTCGCGGTGAACCGGCTCGCCCCTTCGGTGAGGTCGTTGGCGATGATGTCGATGCCGGAGTCGTCGGCCAGCCGCGCCCAGTAGCACATGCCGGCGCCGCCCGGCGTCGGTCCGTCGCTTCGGTAGCTGCCCGCGTCGATGTCCTCGCCGACCCGGTACGTGCCGTCGGAGAACTCGGAACGTGAGCCGTTCGCGGCCGGTGCCCGCGCTGCTTCCGCGGTCGCTCTCGGTTGTGCCGTAACGGTTTCGGTCACCGTCCGCGGCGGTGCGGCCGGCGCGGTGACGGTCTGGTTCGGCAGCGTCACCGTCGAGTTCGGCAGCGTGCGGGTGACGGTCGAGGGGGCGGCGGGCGCCGCCTGCGCGACGGTGGCGGGCGGGTTCGCCCTCCCGGCGGCGACGCCTCCGGCGAACGCCGCGACGGCGGCGCCGGCGACGAGGCCCGCTATCGCGATCCGGCGGAGCAGGGAGTGTTTCCGGGCAGCGTTCATCGCGGACTGGTCCGTCATGTGACCCCCTGGGAGAAGGCGCCGTGGCGCGTGTGCCGGTAACTCGCGTCGATCACCCTCCGTGTTACTGCCGCGAGTCGCGGCTTCACTCGTCCGAGGAGATCGAGAGGTTGAACCACTGCGAACGCACATCCGCCAGGCTCCAGGAGAGTGATTGAAAGTGATTGAAACGATGATTGACCACGCATAAACGTGCATCTAGGCTGTAGTGCAGAAGAGTCCGGCGCTGCGCCTGTACGGATGGGAAGTTCATGTCTCGGTCATTGATGGATGCGGAGATCGCGAGTCAGCCGGAGCACTGGCGCAAGGCAGTCGATCTCGCGGACACCGCCGCGCACCTGTTGCCGCCGCACGGGCGCAGGCTGGCCGTCGTCGGCTGCGGCACCTCGTGGTTCGTCGCGCAGGCGTACGCCTGGTTGCGCGAATCCGCCGGGCTGGGCCACACCGACGCCTTCGCCGCGTCCGAGTTCCCGATCGGCCGCGAGTACGACGAGGTCCTGGCGATCACCCGCTCCGGTACCACCACCGAGGTGCACCGGCTGCTCGCCGCGTTGCCCGAGGGCACGCACACCCGGGTGCTCACCGGCGTGCCGAGCGAGATCGCGGCGGCCGCGGGCACCACGATCGACCTCTCGTTCAGCGACGAGAAGTCCGTCGTGCAGACCAGGTTCGCCACCTCGGCCCTGGTGCTGCTGCGAGCGCACCTCGGCCACGACCTCAGCAGGGCGATCGCCGATGCCGAGACGGTGCTGCGCACCCCCGTCGACCCGGACGTGCGCGCGGCCGGTCAGTTCACCTTCCTCGGCACCGGCTGGACGGTCGGCCTGGCCGCCGAGGCCGCGCTGAAGCTGCGCGAGGCCTCGGTGAGCTGGACCGAGTCGTACCCGGCGCTCGAATACCGGCACGGCCCGATCAGCATCGCCCAGGAAGGGCGCGTCACCTGGATGTTCGGCACCGCCCCCGAGGGGCTCGCCGAGGACGTCGCCCGGACCGGAGCACTGTTCGTGGACAACGACCTCGACCCGCTGGCCGATCTGGTGGGGGCCCAGCTCCTGGCCGGAGCGCTGGCCGCGGACCGCGACCTCGACCCGGACAGCCCGCGTAACCTGACCCGCTCGGTCGTACTCGGTTGACCCGCGTCCGGCGCCCGTACCGGCGCCGGGCACGGGCGGCCACGTAGAGCGGAGAATTCCGGTATGGGCACGAATCTGGTGGCGGCGCTGGACGTCGGGGGCACCTCGATCAAGGCCGCGATGCTCGACGAACGGCTCCGGGTGGTGACCGCGCTGCGGGCGCCGACCGCGCGGGCGGAGCCCGGCGCGGCGGCACGCACCGTGGCCGACCAGATCGCCGGACTGGTGCGGGAACTGGAGGCCGGGGCCGGTGCGCCGGCGCGCGCGACCGGCGTCGCCGTCCCCGGCATCGTCGACGACGACGCCGGCATCGCACGCTTCTCGGCGAACCTGGGCTGGTGGGACGCGCCGATGCGGGACATGCTCGCCGAACGGCTCGGCACCCCGGTCGCGTTCGCGCACGACGTCCGCGCGGGCGGGCTCGCCGAGGCGCGCCTCGGCGCCGCACGTGGTTTCGACGACGTGGCGTTCATCGCCGTCGGCACCGGGATCGCCTGTGGCCTGCTGATCGGCGGCCGGTCGCACCACGGCGGCGGTTACGCGGGCGAGATCGGCCACATGGACATCGGCCACGGGCTGCCGTGTACCTGCGGCGGAACCGGTTGCCTGGAGGCGATCGCGTCCGCGGGGGCGGTCGCCCGCCGGTACGCCGAGCGCACCGGCGCGAAAGCGGACGGGGCACTCGGCGTGGTCACCGCCGCGCAGGCGGGCGACGCGGACGCCGTGGCGGTGCTGACCGAGGCGACCGACGGCATCGGCAGGGCGGTGCTCGCGCTCGGCCGGATCGTCGCGCCGCAGGTCGTGGTGCTCGGTGGCGGACTGTTCGCGGCGGGCGAGTTCGTGCTGGATCCGGTGCGGCGCTGGCTGTCCGCGCATCTCGTTTTCCAGCCCGCGCCGGAACTGCGGATCGCCGAGCTCGGCGACGAGGCTGGTTGTCTCGGCGCGGGTCTGCTCGCCATCGACGCCGCGGCATCGGGATCTCCGGCGTCACCGGGTGCCACGTCGACGGAGACTGTGGACAGCACCGCCAGTACGAACGCCGTCGCACCCCAGGACGTCACGTCATGATCCTCACCGTCACGCCGAATCCGGCCCTCGACGTCACCTACACGCTCGGTCAGCTCGTGCCGAACTCCGTGCTGCGGCCCAGTGCCGTGCACCGCAGGGCGGGCGGCAAGGGGGTCAATGTCGCCCGCGTGCTGCACGCCGTCGGCCAGGACACGGTCGCACTGCTGCCCGTGGGCACCGGCGACGGTGAACTGCTGCGCGCCGAGCTCGTCGATTCGGGCGTACCGCACGAGTTCGTCGGTACCGGAGGTGCCACCCGCCGCACGACCACTCTACTGTCCACAGTGGATGATACGGTGACCCTGCTGAACGAACCGGGTTCGCGACTGTCCGAAATGGAATGGCAGGAGCTCGCCGACGCCGTACACCGGTTGCTGCCCTCGGCCTCGGTGCTGGTCTGTTCCGGCAGTCTGCCACCGGAATCGCGGACCGACGCCTACGCGCAGCTCATCCGGATGGCGACGCGGGCAGGAGTGCCGTCGGTGCTCGACACCTCGGGCGCGGCCCTGCTCGAGGGGGTCGCCGCCGGACCCGCCGTGGTCAAGCCGAACGCCTCGGAACTGCGTGAGTGCACCGGATTGGACGATCCGCTCGCGGCCGCACGCGCGCTGCGTGCCCGTGGCGCGGACGCGGTCCTGGTCTCCCTCGGCCCGGACGGCCTGCTCGCGTGCACCGGTGAGGGGGTGTGGCGGGCGCGACCTTCGCGGCCGCTGCGCGGCAACACCACCGGTGCGGGCGACGCCGCGGTCGCCGGGATCGCGCTGGAACTCGCGGCGCGCTCGTCCTGGCCGCGGGTGCTGCGCCAGGCCGTCGCCCTCTCCTCGGCCGCGGTGCTCGGCCCGCTCGCCGGGGACGTCGATCTCGAATACCACCGGCGGGAACTGCGCGCGGTGGCCGTGGAGGAAGTGGACTTGGAGGACGGTCATGCCGCTGGTGTCAACAGGTGACCTTGTCGGCCCGGCCGCGAAGAACGGCGCGGGCTGCGGTGCCTTCAACGCGATCCAGCTCGAACACGTCACCGCCATCGTCGCCGGGGCGGAGGCGGCCGGTTCGCCGGTCGTCCTGCAACTGAGCCAGAACGCCGTCAGGTACCACGGTGGGCTGGCCCCCATCGGCGGCGCGGCGCTCGCCGCGGCCAGGGCGGCATCGGTTCCGGTCGCCGTGCACCTCGACCACGCCGAGTCCCCCGACCTGGTGCGCGAGGCCGTCGACCTCGGTTTCGGTTCGGTGATGTTCGACGCGTCCACATTGGACTACGCGGACAACGTGCGGGAGACCCGGCGGATGGTGGAGCACTGCCACGCGGCGGGGGTGTGGGTGGAGGCAGAGCTGGGCGAGGTCGGTGGCAAGGACGGGGTACACGCGCCCGGTGCGCGGACCGATCCCGGCGAGGGCCGGGAGTTCGCCGCCGCGACCGGGGTGGACGCGCTCGCCGTGGCGGTCGGCAGCTCGCACGCCATGGTCACCCGCGACGCCGAACTCGACTTCGAACTGATCGCCGCGCTGCGTGCCGAGGTCGGTGTGCCCCTGGTGCTGCACGGTTCGTCCGGGGTCGCCGACGAGCATCTCGGCACGGCCGTCCGCCGGGGCATGACGAAGATCAACATCGCCACCCAGCTCAACAAGGTCTTCACCGCGGGGGTGCGTGAGTTCATGGCGGACCGGCCGGAGGTGGTCGACCCCCGCAAGTACCTGGGTGCCGGCCGGGACCGGGTGGCCGCCGAGGTCACCCGCCTGCTCGGTGTGGTGCTCGCCGTCCGTGCGTAGACCGGCCCGGCGGGTCGCGGCTCAGGCGGTGACGACCTGCACGCCCTCGGCCTCGAACGCGCGCAGGATCTCCGGGTCGGCGGCCGTGTCGGTGACCAGCATGTGCACGTCGGTGGTGGCGCAGATGCGGGCGAAGGCGTGCCCGCCGAGTTTGGAGCTGTCGCCGACCACCACCACGCGGCGGGCCCTGGAGGCCATCAGCCGGTTGATGCTGGCCTCGCCCTCGTGGTGGGCGTAGGCGCCGCGCGCGGGGTCCACCGCGTCGATGCCGAGCAGCACCAGGTCGAGGGTGATCTCCTCGAGGATGCGGGTCGCCAGCGGGCCGGTGAGTTCGAAGGACTGCGGCCGCGCGACACCGCCGGTGACGACGATCTTGATGTTCGGCCGGACGGCCAGTTCGTTGGCGATGTTGAGCGCGTTGGTCACCACGGTCAGCGAGGGCGAGTCGGCGCGCTCGGCGAGGTCCGCGCGGGTGGCGATGGCCCGCCCCACTTCGCTGATCGTGGTGCCGCCGTTGAGGCCCACCACCATTCCGCGTTCGACCAGTTTCGCGGCGGCCGCGCTGATCCGCTGCTTCTCCGGGGCGTTGCGGGCGGCCTTGTGCCGCAGCGGCAGGTCGTAGGCGACGTTGCTGGCCACCGCCCCGCCACGGGTGCGGGTGAGCAACTGCCGTCCGGCGAGGTGGTCGAGGTCGCGGCGGATGGTGGCGGGGGAGACGTCGAGTTCGCCCGCCGTGCGGTCCACGTCGATCTTGTCCCGTTGGCCGATCATGTCCAGGAGCAGGTTCAGTCGCTCGTGCCGATCCACTTGTTCTGCCCTTCCACGCCTCAGTGCCCGCGCCGCGTCGTTCGTCGAAACGTACTACGCACGCTGATTCCGGCCAGGTGAACCGCCGGGAGCGCGCGAAGGCGTGACCACTTCGGACACTCGGGCGGCAACGAACCTTCTTTCGTACGGTAGTTCTTCGCGTGCACACGGTAATGCGGCTTGGGCCTTGCCAGGTGGGCGGCTGGGGTGGACGATAGGTCTAAACCACTTGGCCGTCGCGAGGTGGGTCGCCGCCGTCCGGAAGATTCGGGCGGAGGAAGGTGAGCGTCGGCGGCCGAGCGGAGGTTGTCGCAGTTTTGTTGCACGGTGACTGTTGACACATGCATGAAGTAGTACAAAACTGCGCATTAACGTGCAGAGGGTTGTGCGAAAGTTGACCAATTCGACCAGGTGGTGGCGATGAGAGCAGCGCGTGGCAGGTCCGGCAGGATCGCCGCAGTGACGGTGGGCGTCGTAACGACGTTCACCGCGGCGGCGTGCGGTACCCCGACGGGGCCCGAGGGCGGCACACCCGGCGGGCAGAACGCACTGCCCGGCGTCGAGGAGTACCTGAACGCGCCCTGTCCGGAGGTGGGCACCAAGCCTGCCACGGACAAGGAGTTCTCCTACTGGTCGATGTGGACCGAGGACGAGCCGCAGGGCAAGGTCATGTCCAAGGCGATCAAGTGCTTCACGGAGAAGACCGGCGTCAAGATCAACGTGCAGTGGCAGGGCCGCAAGGGCTACACGCAGAACCTGGTGCCCGCGCTGAACACCGACAACGTCCCCGACCTCTTCGACCAGGACGTCAGCAAGGTCAGCGCCGCCGTTATGCAGCCCGGTGGAACGCAGAGCATGGACGACGTCTTCGACATGAAGGTCGGCGAGGGCGAGAAGACCGTCAAGGACGTGCTCGACCCGACGTCGTACGACTTCCCGCAGAACAAGGACACCTCCGGCGCCAACTTCATGGTTCCCTACGAGCTGCAGAGCAGCGCGTGGTGGTACAACAAGGACAAGATCCCCGACTTCCAGCCGCCGAAGACGATGCCCGAGCTGATCGCGGCCTTCGACAAGGCAAAGGCGGCGGGCGGCGGTCCGGTCGCACAGGACGGCGACATCCCGTTCTACAACATGTACTTCTTCACCCAGATCGCCGAGCGCTTCGTCGGCTCCGGTGGTCTGTACCAGGCCGCGACCGACAAGACCGGCCAGGCGTGGAAGTCCGAGCCCGGTTACCTGAAGGCGGCCGAGGAGACGGCGAAGATCCCGCCGTACTTCATCGAGGGCTGGGACGCGGCCAAGTTCCCGCAGGTGCAACAGCGCTGGGCGGACGGCGAGGCCAGCTTCCTCTACGTCGGCAGCTGGGTGCCCAGTGAGACCCGTGAGTACCTGGGCAAGCAGGGTGGCGGCGCGGCCATCAACTACGGCTCGTTCCAGTTCCCGATGCCCGAAGGCGCCACCAAGGACACCATCGAGCAGATGTCCATCGGCTTCTCGGTGACCAAGAAGGCCAAGCACCCCGAGGCCGCGAAGGCGTTCTCGGCGTACATGCTGAACAAGGACATCCTGATCGGCATGACCTCCGTCGCGGACAACCTGGTCCCGCGCACGGACCTGCCGGTGCCGGACGACCTGAAGGACCTCAAGACCGCCTTCGACGACCCGAAGAAGGAGAAGGTCCTGCAGTACGACGGGCTGGACGGCATCGCGGGTGGCAAGTGGGCCACCGAGGTCTTCGATCCGCTGAACCTCGAACTGCTCAAGGGCAGCATCAACGCGCAGCAGTTCGTCGACGGCCTGTCCGCCAAGTCCGCCGAGTTCTGGAAGTCGCAGGGCTGATGTCGGTACTGACGCCACCGTCCGTGCGGGGGGCTTCGGCTCCCCGCCCGGGCGGGACCCAGGGCGAACACCTCAAGCGCAAGCGCAGGCTGTTCTGGCCCTTCATGATTCCGACGGTCGCGCTGTACGTGATCTTCCTGGTGCTGCCGACCATCGCCACCGTGTACTACAGCCTCACCACCTGGGCGGGTGCCGGTGACGACCCGAACTTCGTCGGCCTCGACCAGTACGCGGCGCTCTGGGGCAACGACTCGTTCCAGTACTCCTTCCGCAACACGCTGATCTACGTCTTCGTCGGCGGCATCGGCACCTTCGTGCTGGCGTTCCTGTTCACGATGGTGCTGCGGGACATGAAGGGCGGCAAGCTCGTCCGGGCGATCCTGTTCTTCCCGAACATCGTCGCCCCGGTCGCGCTCGGCATGTTCCTCGGCTTCGTCTTCAAGTACCAGCCCGGAAAACAGGGGCTGGCGAACTTCTTCCTGGAGAGTCTGGGCGCCACCTCGGCCAAGTTCCTCGACCCGGCCAACGTCACCTGGGTCGTCACGGCCTCGATCATGTGGGCCAGTTCGGGCTTCTACATCACGATCCTGATGGCCGCGGTCGACCGGATCCCGCCGTACCTCTACGAGGACGCCGAGATCGCGGGCGCTTCGCCGTGGCAGAAGTTTCGCAACGTCACGCTTCCGCTCACCTGGGACGTCGTCGGCGTCGCCGGTGTGCTGTGGACGATCAACGCACTGAAGATCTTCGAACTCGTGTTCGTGCTGGCCGGTCCGGGTACCTACTCGCCGCCGAACAGCGCGTGGACGCTCGGCATCTTCGTGTTCGACCGTTCCTTCGGATCCAATGGCACGCCCGACTTCGGTGCGGCTTCCGCCTGTGCCGTCGCGATGATCGTGCTGGTGTCCGTGCTCGTCGTGATGCTGCGCAGGCTGATGCGCCGTGACGCCATCCAGTTCTGATGCCCGGCGATGAAGAGACAGGTCTGATTCCAGGTGAGTGTGGGACAACGTGGCCGGGCAGGCTCCGCGTACGCGGCGGCCGGGCGCCGGATTTTCGGTGACAGGAGAGATGTGACCATGGCAAATCCTGGCGACAGGATCGCGGTCTCGCGTTCTCGGACGGGCGGGTAGGGCCGATGTCCGCTTCCGCACTGACCGCGCCACCAGAGCGCGCCGAGGAACGCCCGCGACGCAAGGCACCGCGCAAACCCAAGCCACCGCCCGGATCGAAGCGGCTCAGCCCGTTGAAGATCATCGGCGGCGTCGTGGTGTGGGCGTTCACCGCGTTCAACGTCTTCGTGCTCTACTGGCTGCTCGCGTCCTCGTTCAAGACTCCGGTGGAGATCTTCACCCAGCCGTTCCAGCTCCCGCGGCAGTGGTTCGTCGCGGGCGAGCCGTTCCGCAACTTCGTCTACGCCTGGAACCAGGCCGGGCTGGGCGGGGCGTTCGTCAACACCGTGCTGCTCGTCGGCGCCTCCGCGATCGTCACCGTGGCGATCTCGGCTCCCGCGGCGTACGCGCTGACCCGGCTCGGGGTGCGCGGCTCGAACGCGATGACCGGCGTGATCGCGATCGGAATGGGTGTGCCGTTCCAGACGGTGATCATTCCGCTGTTCGTCAACATGTCGAAGATCGGCCTCGCCAACAACCTGTTCGGCATGTTCCTGATCTACGTCGCGTTGTCCCTGCCCTTCACGGTGTTCCTGCTGACCGGTTTCTTCCGGTCGCTGCCGGACGAGATGGAGGAGGCCGCGGCGATCGACGGGGCCTCTCCGTCCCGCACCTTCTTCTCGATCATGCTGCCGCTGGCGAAGGGCGGACTGATCACCTCGCTGCTGATCAACATGATCAGTCTGTGGAACGAGACGCTGCTGGCGATCGTGTTCCTGCAGGAGAACGCGAACTTCACGCTCTCCCGGGCGTTGTTCACCTTCTACGGTGCGGCCAGTTACCAGTCCGAGTACGGCGGCCTGATCGCCGGCGTGGCGATCGTCGTGCTGCCGATGCTGGTGCTCTACATCCTGCTGGCCCGTCGCATCATCACCGGTTTGACCCTCGGCGCCGGAAAGTAACGCGGAAACAAGGAGACAAGACATGGCAGGCGTTTCGTTCCGCGGAGCGACCCGGTACTACGCGGGCGTCGAGCGGCCCGCGGTGGACGGACTCGACCTCGAGGTCGCCGACGGCGAGTTCCTCGTCCTGGTCGGGCCCTCCGGCTGCGGGAAGTCCACCACGCTGCGGATGCTGGCCGGGCTCGAAGGTGTCGACGACGGGCAGATCCACATCGGCGACCGCGACGTCACCGACATGGCGCCGAAGAACCGGGACATCGCGATGGTGTTCCAGAACTACGCGCTCTACCCGCACATGACCGTCGCGGAGAACATCGGCTTCCACCTCAAGATCAAGAAGGTGCCGAAGGCGGAGCGGGAGAAGGCCGTCGCCGACGCGGCGAAGGTGCTCGACCTCGAGCAGTACCTCGACCGCAAGCCGGCGAAGCTCTCCGGCGGGCAGCGGCAGCGGGTGGCCATGGGCCGGGCGATCGTACGCAGGCCGCAGGTGTTCTGCATGGACGAGCCACTGTCCAATCTGGACGCGAAGCTGCGCGTGCAGACCCGTACCCAGATCGCCTCGCTGCAGCGCAAGCTGGGGGTCACCACGATCTACGTGACGCACGACCAGGTCGAGGCGATGACCATGGGCGACCGCGTCGCGGTGCTCAAGGACGGGATCCTCCAGCAGTGCGACACCCCGGTGGGCCTGTTCGCCAGGCCGGTCAACCTCTTCGTGGCGGGCTTCATCGGCTCACCGGCGATGAACCTGATCAAGACGACCGTCAGCGGGGAGGGCGCCGAGGTCGGTGGCACCTACCTGCCGCTGACGCCGGAGCAGCGTTCCGCGCTGACCAGTGACCGGGTCGTCGTCGGGGTCCGCCCCGAGGGCTGGACGGTCGGCTCGCCCGGCGAGGGCATCAACGTGCTGGTGGAGGTCGTCGAGGAACTGGGCAGCGACCAGTACCTTTACTGCTCGGTGCAGGACGCGGACGAGCAGATCGTCTCCGCCGCACCGGAGTCGGCCGAACAGCGGGAGGCGCCGCACGCGGTCACCGTGCGCACCGAGGGCATGGCGGCCTGGCAGCGCGGGGAGAAGCTCGGCCTGACACCGCGTCCCGGCGCGGTGCACCTGTTCGACGAGGCGACCGGCGACCGGTTGCCCGGCTGATGGTTACCCGTCTGCACGTCGAGAAGCTCACGCTGCCCGTCGCGCCGCTCGGTGCGGAGAACCCGCTGCCGCCGCTGACGGCGCTGCGGGCGGCCCAGCAGGTGGCGAACGCCGACGAGCTGCCCGCCGAGATGCGGACCGGGGTGCGGTACGGGCAACTCGACAGCGTGCTCCCGTGCATGCTGCAGGACGGGTACGGCCGGGACCGCGCGGAGGAGTCCGTACCGGCGCTGGTGCTGGAAAACGAACACCTGCGCGCCACCGTGCTTCCCTCGCTGGGCGGCAGGCTGTTCTCCTTGTGGGACAAGGATTCGCAGCGCGAGCTGCTGTTCCGCAACCCGGTGCTGCAGCCGGCGAACCTTGCCCTGCGCGGAGCCTGGTTCGCCGGTGGCGTCGAGTGGAACCTGGGCAGCACCGGGCACACCACCCAGACCTGCGCGCCGATGCACGCCGGCCTCGTCGAGGGGCCGGACGGCGCGCCGGTACTGCGGCTGTGGGAATGGGAACGCACCCGCAACCTGCCGTACCAGCTCGACTTCTGGCTGCCGGAGGACTCGACGCTGCTGCACGTCGGCGTCCGCGTGCGCAACCCGCACGAGGAGGACGTGCCGCTGTACTGGTGGTCGAACATCGCCGTGGAGCAGACCGATGCCACCCGGGTGCTCGCTCCCGCCGGCCAGGCCTGGCACTACGGCTACAGCGGCAGGCTGGACCTGGTTCCCGTTCCGGGTGCGGGATCCGACCTCACCTACCCGATGCGGCACGAGCACGCGGCGGACTTCTTCTTCGACGTTCCGGAGGGCACCACGCCGTGGATCGCGGCGCTCGACGGTGACGGCCGTGGACTCGTGCAGGCGTCCACCGCTCGGCTGCGCGGCCGGAAATTGTTCGTCTGGGGCGAGTCCGAGGGCGGACGTCGCTGGCAGGACTGGCTGGCGCCCGGCGCGCGCACCGGTTACCTGGAGATCCAGGCGGGACTGGCGCGGACCCAGCTCGAACACCTCCGGCTCCCGGCGGGCGGTTCGCTGGACTGGGTCGAGGCGTACGGGCCGCTCTCGGCCACCCAGAACGTCCACAGTGGAGACTGGACGGCCGCGACGTCCGAAGTGGACACCGAGCTGCGCGGTCTCCTCCCGTCGGATGGGCTGGACGGGGCACTGACCCGGTGGCGCGGGATCGCCGACGACGAACCGCGCGAGATCCTGCACGCCGGCTCCGGCTGGGGTGCGCTGGAGGCGGAGCGGCTGCGCCGCGACGGGGCGGCCCCGGTACTGGCGGGCACCCCGTTCGCCCTGGACGGCCTCGACCAGCAACAGCGTCCCTGGCTCGCACTGCTCGACGGCGCGGACGCCGCGCTCGACGCCGACCCGATCCAGCCGCCGCCCGGCACGCTCGTCGCGCCGTGGTGGCGGGACGCACTGGAGGCCGCGGAACCCAACTGGGCCGTCTGGTACCACCGGGGTGTGGCCCGCTGGTACGGCGGTGACCGGCACGGTGCGGTCGCGGCATGGAAGGCCTCGGCGTGGAAGGCGGCCAACCCGTGGGCCTTCCGCAACCTGGCGGTGTTCGCCTCGATGGAGGGCCAGCCGGAGGAGGCGGCCGCACTGCTGGCCGACGCCGTCCGGCTCGCCCCCGAGGTACGCCAGCTCGCCGTCGAGGCGGTGACGGCGACACTCGCCGCCGGAGCGCCCGCCGAGGCACTGGCGCTGCTGGACGGCCTGCCCGCCGAGTTCCGTACGGGCGGCCGGTTCCGGCTGCTGACCGCGCGGGCGTTGCTCGCCTCCGGCGAGGCGGCCGCCGCGCTGGCCGTCTACGAGGAGGGCTTCGAGGTGCCGGACGTCCGGGAGGGCGAGACCTCCCTGTCCGACACCTGGGCGGAGATCCAGGCGGCGCTGGGCGGTTCCGCACCGCTGCCCGCCCGGTACGACTTCCGGATGGCGGAGCAATGAGCAGGCACGACCGCCTCAGCGGAATGCTGCAGGTGGTCGGCGAACGGGGGAAGGTCGCCGTCGAGGAACTGTCCGACGAACTCGGCGTCTCCACCGCCACCGTGCGCCGCGACCTCGACCACCTCGCCGAACAGCAACTGCTCACCCGCACCCGTGGCGGTGCGGTCGCCAACCAGATCTCCTACGACCTGCCGCTGCGCTACAAGAGCGCGCGCAACGCCCCGGAGAAGTCGCGGATCAGCCGGGCCGTGGCGATGCTCGCCGAGCAGGGATCGGTGATCGGGCTCAACGGCGGCACCACCACCACCGAGATCGCCAGGGCGCTGGCCACCCGCACCGACCTGGAACACCGGCCGGGCGGGCCCGCGCTCACCGTGGTCACCAACGCGCTGAACATCGCCAACGAACTCGCGGTGCGCCAGCACATCAAGCTCGTGGTCACCGGCGGCGTCGCCCGGCCGAGGTCGTTCGAGTTGACCGGCCCGCTGGCCACCGCGGTGCTCGGGGACATCTCGATGGACCTGCTGGTGCTCGGTGTCGACGCGATCGACCCGGCCGGTGGCGCTTTCGCGCACAACGAGGGCGAAGCGAACATCAACCGGCTGATGGTCGAGCGGTCCGGTCGTGTGGTGGTCGCCGCGGACAGTTCGAAGCTGGGCAGGCGAGCGTTCGCCCGGATCTGCTCGATCGGCACGATCGACGTGGTGGCCACCGATGCCGAGGCCCCGGCCGCCCTGCGCTCCGCCTTCGAGTCGGCGGGCGTCGAAGTCCTCGCCGTATAGGCAACCCCTCGCTCCACCGGCCCATCCCACCGGCCACTCCACCTCGCCCTGCCTGCTTTCCGCACGGGCCCCGCGCAGCCCTGCCTGCCCCCTGCTCTCGGTACGCACCCGCCCCGCCAGCCCCTGGACCGTCGACGTACCGCGGCGTCCCACCCGTCCCAGCAGCGTCTCAGATCGCAATACGTCGACATATTGCGCGCCCGGCGTGGACCGCCGCTGACCGTCTGTGCCGTTCGTGGGCCCCTGGGCCGCAATATGTCGACGTATTGCGGTGGGCCGGCGCCGGGGGTGGCTGCTCGAAACAGGGCCGAACTGCTCGAATCTGCGTGAAAATGTTGACTTCTGACAATAATGCGCATAGAAAAATCACAAAAGAACGCACGGTTGCAGAAGGGTCAGTCATGCCCAACCGGTCCCCACGTTCAGGTCCCGCCCGGACCGCCACCGCCCTCACCGCCGCTACGCTTCTGGCCGGCGCGCTGGCGCTGGTGCCGTCGACGGCGGTAGCCGCGCCGCCCGGGCTGACCATCGCCTCCGCCGAACTGGAGGTCGCCGTCGGTGCGGACTTCCCGTACGTCAGCCGCTACACCGATCGGGCCAGCGGGGCGAGCATGGACGGCCGGATCGCCGAACTCGGCGAGATCACCCTCAACGGTGTCGCCCACCCGGTGACCGGCAGTGGCCAGATCGGCCCGGACGGGGTCGCCCGCTACCGGCTCGACGTGACCGATCTGCCCGGCGTCAGCATCGCCGCCTCACTGCGTGTCGAGGGCCGGGCGACGACGTTCGGCATCGACGAGGTCACCGACACCGAGGCGTTCCGCGTCGGCACCATCGACATCCCCGGTCACGACCTCGTGTCGGTGGGCAGCGGGCAGGACGGCGCCGCGACGGCGTTCACCACGCTGGACCCCGACAAGACGCGCACCGCCGACGTGATCGGCCCGGTCACCCCCGACACCGCGGCCGACCCGGCGCCCGTCGGGGCGAGCTACGGCATCGTCAGCACGGCAGGCCTCGCCGCGGCGGTGGAGACGAACTCCGTCTACGACAAGCCGGAGGGCGCCACCAACGGCGACGACGCCCGGCTGTGGCACCGGGCCCGTAAGGAGTCCGACGGTTCCACCCGCGTCGGCCTGTGGAGTGGACAGTGGACACACCGCGCCGAGGGGGCTTCGGAGACCGAGGAACTGCCGTGGGCGAAGGTGGTCGTCACCCCGGAGGCCAACGGAGACGGCGTGGTTGACTGGCAGGACGGTGCGATCGCCTTCCGCGACATCGCGATCAACGCGCAGGGTTCCGACGAGGTCGCCGACCGCGTGATCACGCACATCCCGTTCAACTTCGCCAGCCAGGCCACGCACCCGTTCCTGCGCACCCTCGACGACGTCAAGCGCATCGCGCTGTCGACCGACGGACTCGGCCAGATGGCCGTACTGAAGGGTTACGGTAGTGAGGGACACGATTCCGCGCACCCCGACTACGGCGGCAACTACAACGAGCGGGCGGGCGGACTGTCCGACCTGAACACCCTGCTGGCCGAGGGCGAGCAGTGGAACGCCGACTTCGGTGTGCACGTCAACGCCACTGAGTCGTACCCGGAAGCCAAGGCGTTCAACGAGAATCTGGTCGACTTCGAGGTCGACGGCTGGAACTGGCTGGACCAGTCGTGGGAGATCGACCAGCGCCGGGACAACATCTCGGGTGACCTGGCGGAACGGTTCCGGCAGTTGCGCGAGGAGACGCACCCGAACCTGGACTTTCTCTACATCGACGTGTACCGCAACCACGGCTACGTCGCCGACCACATGCTCGGTGAACTGCGCGAGCAGGGATGGCAGGTCGGCACCGAATGGTCGGACAAGCTGGAACGCGCCAACCTGTGGTCGCACTGGGCGAACGACGTCGACTACGGCGGCGAGACGAACAAGGGCCTGAACTCGCAGATCGTCCGTTTCATCCGCAACGACCAGCGGGACACCTGGAACGACCACCCGATCCTGGGCAGCAGCCGGATCGAGGAGTTCGAGGGCTGGACCGGCGAGACCGACTGGAACGTCTTCTACGACAACATCTGGGCGAACAACCTCCCGGCGAAGTTCTTGCAACAGCACAAGATCCAGCGCTGGGGCGAGCACGAGATCACCTTCGCCGGCGGGGTGCGCGGTACCGACGCCGACGGGCGGCGGGAACTGTTCGCCGGGGACGCCAAGGTGCTCGACGGCGACAGGTACCTGCTGCCGTGGAACGACGGCAAGCTCTACCACTACAACCCGGCGGGTGGTGCGAGTGAGTGGACCGTGCCCGCCGAGTTCGCCGGAGCCGCGAACCTGACGGCATACCGTCTCACCGACAACGGAAAGCAGAAGGTCGGTGACCTACCGGTGCGCGAGGGCAAGATCGTCGTGGACGCCGAGCCCGGCGTGCCGTACGTGCTCTACGCCGAAGGTGCCTCGCCGCGTCAGGAGAACGAACCGCAGTGGGGTAGGGGAACGTCCATTGTGGATCCCGGCTTCAACGCGGGTGGTCTGTCGGCCTGGCAGCCCGAGGGGGACGCGAGTATCGAACGCACCGACCGCGGCCAGCAGGTGGCGAAGTTCGGCGCGGGGCCGGCGTCGATCGAGCAGCGACTGGGCGAACTGAAGGCCGGTACGTACAGCGCGTCGGCGTGGGTCGAGGTGGAGCAGGGGAAGCAGCGGCGCACCGAACTTTCCGTGCGGGACGGCAAGAACCCGGCCGCGCTGAACCACGTCTACACGTCCACGGCGAAGAACTGGGTAGCCGCGGACGACAAGCACAGCACGAACTTCCAGCGTGTCCGGGTGTTGTTCGACGTGACCGCCGACGGTGCCCGGCCCACCCTGCGAATCTCCGCCGGGGACGGTGACGCCGCCGTTCGCCTGGACGACGTTCGCGTCGTGCCGACGAAACGTCCCGCGACACAGGGGATCGTCTTCGAGGACTTCGAGAACGTCGACCAGGGCTGGGGGCCGTTCGTGAAGGGGGACGCCGGGGAGGTCACCGATCCGCGCACGCACCTCGCGGAGGCGAACGGCGAGTACACCCAGCGCGGCTTCCGTGGAAAGCTCGTCGACGACACCCTTGCCGGCGACTGGTCACTGAAGTCGCACGAGGAGAACAACGGCCTCGTGTACCGCACGGTCCCGCAGACCGTCCGCTTCGAACCCGGCCACAGGTATCGCGTCGAGTTCGATCACCAGAACGGGATCGCCGGGCAGTACGCCTGGATCACCGGGAACGACAAGGGAACCGCGTCCACCGAACTGCGTGCGACACCGCTTCCCGAACAGCGCGGCACCGCCCGCTTCACCGAGGAGTTCACCGCGGCCGCGGACGGTGAGTCGTGGGTGGGGCTGCGCAAGCTCGACGCGGGCGAGATCCCGCTGCAGTCCGATCTGATCATGGACAACTTCACCGTCGTCGACCTCGGGCCGGCGTCGTAGTCACCGTAGAGATATGTGGAGGAAAGTATGACTGAGCAAGAAAAGGGCGGCCTGTCCCGTCGCTCGTTGCTGCGCAACACGGCGATCGCGGGAATGGGTGCGGGACTCGTCACGCTCGGCACCGGTGGCACCGCCCACGCACAGGGCAACGCCACCGGGATCCCGGCGGTGGGGGAGGACGCACGGTCCTGGCCGAAGCGCCGCGGTTCGTCGATGATGGGCGTGCCGTTCGAGAAGACCCCGAACCCGCGGTTCGGCATCATCGGCCTCGGCAACCGGGGTGGCAGCATGGCCGAGATCCTGCTTGCCGTGCCGGGAGCGAAGATCACCGCGTTGTGCGACAACCGGCCGGAGTTCGCGGCGAAGGCGGCGAAGCTCGTCACGGATGCCGGGCAGCCCGAGCCCGCCGTCTACACCACCGGTGACCACGCCTACGAACAGTTGATCGCCCGCGACGACGTGGACTTCGTCTACATCGCGACGCCGTGGGAGTGGCACACCCCGATGGCGCTGGCCGCGATGCGCGCGGGCAAGCATGTCGGCGTCGAGTGTCCGATCGGGATCACCGTGCAGGACCTGTGGGAGCTCGTCGACACGTCCGAGCAGACCGGCAAGCACTGTATTCAGCTCGAGAACTGCTCGTACGGCCAGAACGAACTGCGCGCGCTGCGGATGGTGCACGAGGGCAAGTTCGGTCAGTTGCTGCACGGTTCCGGGGCGTATCTGCACGACCTGCGCGCCCTGCTGTTCTCGGACACCTACTACGCAGGCGAGTGGCGTCGCGAATGGCACACGAAGCTCAACGCCGACCTGTATCCGACGCACGGGCTCGGGCCGGTGTCGGCGTACATGGACATCCACCGTGGCGACAAGCTGGAGCGCATCACGGCGATGAGCACCCCGGCGCTGGGGCTGGCGGAGTACCGCGCTGCGAACGTGCCGCAGAGCGATTCCGAGGCGTGGAAGGAAACCTACGTCAAGGGCGATGTCACCATGAGCCTGATCCAGACGGCGAACGGGCGCGTCATTCACCTGGTGCACGGTGTGTCCAGTCCGCATCCGTACAGCAGGCTCAACTACATCGCCGGCACGAAGGGCGCGTTCGAGGACTACCCGCCGCGGATCTACCTTGAGCCGGACCACAGCGACGACGAGTGGAAGAACTTCGACGACTACAAGTCGTACGACCACTGGCTGTGGACCGACATCGGCCCGGGCGCGGGCGGTCACGGCGGCATGGACTACATCATGCTGTTCCGTCTCGCGCAGTGCCTGAGCCTCGGACTGCCGCCGGACATCGACGTCTACGACTCGGCGGCGTGGAGCGCGCCGTTGCCGCTCGGGGTCATGTCGACGGAGAACAAGGGTGCGTCGATTCCGTTCCCGGACTTCACCCGCAACGACTGGAAGACGCCGCACGCCGGGTTGGATTCGCAGAACCCCGACCCTGCCTGACTCTTGGTTGGCACACGCCGGCGCATTCGCCAACATTGGCTCGTGCGTCGGCGTGTGCCGGTCGTCTGTCGATGCGCTTCGGGTGGGGGGCTTGGGTTCAGGGCACGCCTTCGGCGCGCCGAGTGGAACTGTCGCTCCGGTGGTCTGGTGGGTGGGTGGTCGGCGGCGGCAGTTCCCCTCGGAACGGTTTTGGTGGTCACCTCGGGTGCGGGGCCGGGTTTGGTTGCTGGGTCTGGTCTGTTGGTGTCTGCGGGGGCGCGGCTCGGGTTGGGCTGTGTGGTTCTCGTACTGGGCGGGAGATCCGGGTGTGCCGGGTTCTGGTCGCGCTGCTCGGATACCGGCATGTCGGGAGGTTTGGTCAGACGGGTGGGGGAGTGGGTCGCGGTGGCATCGTTGGGCTGTTGCGGTTCTTGGGCGAAGCCGGTTCGGGGTGTGGCGGTTCCGTTGGCACGGCCCGGTTCCTGAGGCTCGGATGGTTTCGGGGGTACGGTCTGGTTCCATGGGCACGGCCGGGATCGGGTGACTGGTTCTGCTCGGGGGTGTCGAGGGGCGCTGGGAGAATGCGATTGTTGCACGTTGACGATGGATTGTATTGTATTTGTTTGTTCACTTTCTGTTTCTTTGATTAGGCCAATGGGGTTAGATTGTCGGGTATTTGTGCCTGAAAGTGGAATGGTTGTGCGCGAATCCTCCCGGTAGAATTGCGATGTGAGTACTGGGGAATTCGTTGTCGAAGATGTTCTTGGCGTTGAGGACACCGCTCCTGTTGTCGGCGCCATGGAATCGCTGTCGCCGCGTGAGCTGCTGCGGGTGATCCGTGATGCCGGTATCGCTCGGGCCCGCGCAGAGGCCACGCAGTTGCGGACGATGGCTCGATTTGCCGAGCTGTCAGGCGATGCGCGTGGAGTCGATGCCGAACTGGCGCTGCTGCTCTCGACCACGGAACATCAGGCGCAACGGCAGGTGGCGATGGCGTCCGCACTGACCACTCGGTTGCCGCGCACCCTGTCTGCAATGGAGGCCGGCGTGATCGATGCGTACAAGGCATCGAAGATCGTGGACGCCACCAATCCGCTCTCGGACTGCCAGGCTCACGAGGTCGACAGCATGATGGCCGGTCGTCTGGCGGGTAAGAATCCGACCGGGATACGTCGCGCGGTCGTCCGGCTGGTCGCCCTGATCGACCCGGATGGGCACGCTGCCCGCGCGGCGAAGCGTCGCGCCGAACGCAATGTGCAGTTGGTGCACCAGGACGACGGGATAGCGACCCTCGCCGCAGACCTGCCCGTCGAGGTCGCCTCGGCGATCTACAGCCGGGTGGACCGCATCGCCCGCACTTTGCGCGGCAAGGACGAGGCGCGCACATTGGAGCAACTCCGAGCTGACGTCCTCGCCGAACTGTGCCTCGGCCTCCGCGATGCCGAGCCGCGCGCGGAGGTGTTCGTCCACGTCGCCGCGACCACGCTTGCCGGAGTCGACGACGACCCCGCCGAACTCGCCGGCCACGGCCCGGTACCCGCCTGGCTGGCCCGCCACCTCGCCGCCCACCCCGATTCGGTACTACGCAAGGTCGTCACCGATCCGGTCAACGGCACCGTCCGAGACGTAGGCCGCACCCGCTACCGGCCACCGGCCGCACTCGATGAACTGGTTCGAGTCCGCGACAGGGAATGCCGCGCCCCGGGATGCCACCGTCCCGCCCACCAGGCTGACCTCGACCACGTCGAGGAATGGTCCGCCGGAGGAGCGACGGCGGCACGGAACCTCACCGCACTCTGCCGCAAACACCATCGACTCAAAGACCAACCCGGCTGGCGCTACGACGCCGACGCGGTAGGAACCCTGACCGTCACCACACCCACCGGGATCCGGTGTATCACCAGGCCCGAGCCGCTCCGCGAAGCGTCCCTGCCCGCACCCTTCTGAGCCTGGCGCGCCATCGGCTGCACACATGCCATCGGCCCAAGGCAACGAACCGCCCCAGAACAGCCCCGCAAAGAACAGTCCGCACAACAAGCCGGCGGCACTCTGGCACCAGCCCGCGTAGGAAGGGGCCGTTGCGCTACGGAACCGCTAACACCCCGGAACCGACTGCGCCCGGAACCGACCGTACCAAGAACCGCAACACTCCTGCGATTCCAAGACGGCCCGAAGGCTCCAACCGAACCAGCCGACCCTCTCGACGTGCCATGCCCATGAGCGCGACCAGAACCCGGCACACCCGGATTCCCCGCCCGGTACGAGAACCTCACAGCTCAACCCGAGCCACGCCCCGCAGGCATCAACAGACCAGACCCAGCAACCAAACCCGGCCCCGCACCCGAGGTGACCACCAAAACCGTTCCGAGGGGAACTGTCGCCGCCGACCACCCACCCATCAGACCACCGGAGCGACAGTTCCACTCGGCGCCGAAGGCGTGCCCTGAACCCAAGCCCCCCACCCGAAGCGCACCAAACCCGAGGCCGCACCGAGCGGGAACGCGCCAACAGGTGCGCACCAAGCCGAGTACGCGCCAGTGCCGAGAGGTGCCCAAAACCGAAAGCGCGTCAAGCCACAGCTACTGCGGGGAAAGACGCAGACCGTCGAACGCGATCTTGCATACAGCGTCGGCGAGCTCGGTACCAGTCGAACCACGGCCCGGTCGGTACCATTCGATCAGCGAGTTGACCAACCCGAACAGCAGCCTGCTGGTGACAGCCGGATCGACATCCGCGCGTACGTCGCCCTCCGCCTCCGCCTTGGCTACCAGCTCCGTCACGATGCGGTCGAACTCGCGCCTGCGTGCCAGCGCGGCCCGTTCGACCTTCGTGTTGCCGCGCACGCGCAGCAGCAGAGTCACGAACGGGAGTTGCGCGACAAGCACGGACACACTGCCGCGCACCAGGCTCTCCAGCCGGTCGATCGCCCGCCCGTCCTGCGCCTCGACCTCGGCGACGACACCGAACAACCCGTCCAGCGCCCGGTCCACGGCCAGTCGCAACAGCTCCTGCTTGCTCGGTACGTGGTGATAGATGGCGGACTTGGTGATACCGAGCTTGCGGGACAGGTCCTCCATGCTCGTACCGTCGTAACCGCGCTCGTTGAACAGTTTCACCGCCACCAGCAGCAGTGACTCCAGGTCGTATCCCGGCCTGCCGCGCCGGGCGGGCGCCGCGGTCACGGCCGGCCGCGCTCGTCGATGACACGCCGCATCTTGCCCACGGACCGCTCCAGAGTGTCCGGATCGGACACGTCCACGGCGACCGAAACCCCGACCGAGTCCTTGATCCCGGCGACCAGCTCGGCGGCAGCGTCGATCCGCCGATCCGTGGCGGTCTCGGCCCTGGCCTCGACGAGCACCGTCAGCGCGTCCATCCGGTCCTGTGTGGACAAGCGGATCTGGAAGTGTGGAGCGAGCCCCTCCGTGCGGAGCACGATCTCCTCGATCTGGGTCGGGAAGACGTTGACCCCCCGCAGAATGATCATGTCGTCGCTACGTCCGGTGACCTTCTCCATACGCCGGAACGCGGGCCGTGCAGTACCGGGCAGCAGCCTGGTCAGATCCCGGGTGCGGTACCGGATGATCGGCAGCGCCTGCTTGGTCAGCGAGGTGAACAGCAACTCGCCGGTCTCGCCCTCGGCGAGCACGCACTCGTCGACCGGATCGACGATCTCCGGATAGAAGTGGTCCTCCCACACGTGCAGGCCGTCCTTGGTCTCCACGCACTCCTGCGCGACCCCCGGCCCCATCACCTCGGACAGGCCGTAGATGTCGACGGCGTCGAGGTCCGCCCTCTCTTCGATCTCGGCGCGCATCTGCTCGGTCCACGGCTCCGCGCCGAAGATGCCGACCCGCAGCGAGGACTGCCGAGGATCGAGGCCCTGCCGCTCGAACTCGTCGAGCAGAGTCAGCATGTACGAGGGCGTCACCATGATGATCTCGGGACGGAAGTCGTTGATGATCTGGACCTGCCGCGCCGTCATGCCACCGGACGCGGGAATGACCGTACAGCCCAGTTTCTCCGCGCCGTAGTGCGCGCCGAGGCCACCGGTGAACAGCCCGTACCCGTAGGCGACGTGCACCTTGTGCCCCGGCCGTCCACCGGCCGCGCGAATCGAGCGCGCCATGACGCCCGCCCAGGTGTCGATGTCGCGTTCGGTGTAGCCGACCACGGTCGGCTTCCCGGTGGTACCGCTGGAGGCGTGGATCCGCCGGACGTCCGACTGCGGCACCGCGAACATGCCGAACGGATACTCGTCGCGGAGGTCGTGTTTGGTGGTGAAAGGGAACTTCGCCAGGTCCGCCAGCGAGCGGCAGTCGTCGGGATGCACTCCTGCCGCGTCGAACTTCCTGGTGTAGAGCGGAACGTTCGCGTAGGCGTGCGCGAGTGTCCACTGCAGACGCTTCAACTGGAGGTCCTGCAGCTCGTCGGCGCCGAGCCGCTCCGCGTCGTCCAGCAGATCCGCCGGTGGTGCCTCACCGCGCCGGGTCGTTGCCGTCACGTGCTTTCCCGCCTTTCGCCGATGGTGCGGCTGCGCCCGCGGAACTCCGCGAGAACGCTGCTGCCGTCGGCCTCGACCCGCGAGACCGTGACGTCGTAGATGCCGTTGCGCCCATACCGGGTGCGCTCCGTCGCCGTCGCGACCAGCTCGTCACCGAGCCTGCCGGACGCGATGAAGGAGATCTCCGCGCCGGCGGCGACCGTCACCGGCCCGTGACTGTTGCAGGCACAGGCGAACGCGGTGTCGGCGAGCAGGAATATGTATCCGCCGTGTGCGATCGAATGGCCGTTGACCATCGACGCGGTGATCCGCATTCGCGCCACCGCGCGGCCTTCGCCCGCCTCGACGAGCTCGATTCCGAGCGCGCGAGACGCCTCGTCGGTGTCGAACATGGTGTGTGCGGCATTGCGCGCCACGGCTGGACCGCCTCGCTAACTGACCGAATGGACGGTTAATAGTGATTCGCCGCCGCCGAGGGTGTCAAGGTCCGCTCCGGCAGCCGCCCCGTCGGGTTCGGATCGCAGGGACAGGCCCGGCCGGGACCGGCACGCTTTCGAGGACGTTTCGCACCGGGTGCGCGAGCATTCCGCGGTCGAAGGCCACGCCCGCGACCACCGACAGCAAGGTCTTGCTGACACTGAACGCCATCTCGGCCACCGCCGGGTCGCCCCAGGTCGCGATCGTCCTGCCGGAGCAGGTCACCGTTCCGGATGCTCCGGTGCCGGGCAGTAGTGGTCCGATCACCTCGCGGTGTGCGCGGTCGGTGACGGCTCGGTCGAGGTAGCCCGCGATGTCGCGGATGCCCGCGGTCTCGCGTCCGGCTTGGCGCCTGGCGGCCGCGCGCACCTCGGCGAGATCCACGTTGCCTCGACGCGCGGTCATCGCATCAGGTTACGGCGGGCGAGCGGGCAGGAGGGTGCATGACCTTCCGTCAGGCGGGTGCAGGCGCTACCATGACTTACTGAACGTACGGTTGGTAATTCGGTTCGCCGCCGATCGCTCCACGCGCCCGCTCGTCGTCTCGACCCGAGGAGGTCGGCCTTCATGGCCCAGTCAGGCTCCGTTCTGTCCAGCTACGTATCCGGTTCCTGGCAGGCGCCTGCCGGCGAGGGCGTGCCCCTGCGTGACGCGGTCACCGGCGAGGTGGTCACCCGGATCTCCTCGAACGGCGTGGACATGGGTGGTGCGCTGGCCTACGGCCGCACGGTCGGCGGCCCGGCGCTGCGCGAACTGACGTTCCACCAGCGGGCCTCGCTGCTCAAAGCGCTCGCCTCGCACCTGCGGGAGCACCGCGAGGAGCTCTACGCCCTCTCGGCGCGCACCGGCGCGACGCTCGGCGACTCGAAGTTCGACATCGACGGCGGCATCAGCGTGCTGTTCGCCTACAGCAGCAAGGGCCGCCGCGAGCTGCCCAACGACACCGTCTACGTCGACGGTGCCGTGGAGCCGCTGAGCAAGGGCGGCACCTTCCTGGCCCAGCACATCGCCACCCCGCTGCGGGGTGTCGCCGTCCAGATCAACGCCTTCAACTTCCCCGTCTGGGGCCCGCTGGAGAAGTTCGCCCCCGCGTTCCTCGCCGGCGTGCCGAGCCTGATCAAGCCGGCCAGTCAGACCGCGTACCTGACCGCCCGGCTGGTGGAGCTGATCGTCGAGTCCGGGTTGCTGCCCGAGGGCTCCGTGCAGCTCGTCGCGGGCAGCGCCGGCGACCTGCTCGACCACGTCACCCCGCAGGACCTGGTGTCGTTCACCGGATCCGCCGATACCGCCCAGCGGCTGCGCGCGCACCCAGCGATCATCCGCAACTCGGTGCGCTTCAACGCCGAGGCCGACTCGCTGAACCTGTCGATCCTCGGCCCGGACGCCGAGCCGGGCACGCCCGAGTTCGACCTGTTCGTCAAGCAGCTCACCACCGAGATGACGGTCAAGGCCGGACAGAAGTGCACCGCGATCCGTCGCGCCTTCGTCCCCGTCGGTCTGCTGGACGCCGTCGCCGAGGCGGCGAGCGCCCGCCTCGCCAAGGTCACCGTCGGCAACCCCGCCAGCGGAGGTGTGCGGATGGGCGCACTGGCGAGCCTGGAGCAGCGCGAGGAGGTGCGCCGCTCGCTCAAGGCGCTGCTGGACGCGTCCAGTGTGGTCTTCGGCGACGCGGAGAAGGTCGACGTGGTCGACGCCGACGCCGAGCGTGGCGCGTTCATCTCGCCGGTCCTGTTGCGCGCCGGCGACTCCGATCGCGCGGAGCCGCACGAGGTGGAGGCCTTCGGTCCGGTGTCGACGCTGCTGCCGTACAGCTCCACCGAACAGGTCGTCGAACTCGCGGCACGCGGGCAGGGCAGCCTCGCCGGGTCGGTCGTCACCGCCGACACAGAGTTCGCCCGCGACGTGGTGCTGGGCGTCGCCCCGTGGCACGGCCGCCTGCTGGTGCTCGACTCCACGAACGCGAAGGAGTCGACCGGGCATGGTTCCCCGATGCCCGCACTGGTGCACGGTGGGCCCGGCCGCGCCGGTGGTGGCGAGGAGATGGGCGGCATCCGCGGCGTGCTGCACCACATGCAGCGCACCGCCGTGCAGGGCAGCCCTTCGGTGCTCACCGCCGTCACCAACCGCTGGGTCGCGGGCACCGAGCGTTCGGTGACCGAGGTACACCCGTTCCGGAAGTCTTTGGCGGAGTTGAAGATCGGTGACGCGGTGGTGGCCGGTCCGCGCACCGTCACCCAGGCCGACGTCGACCACTTCGCCGAGTTCACCGGTGACACCTTCTACGCCCACACCGACCCCGAGGCCGCCGCGAAGAACGAACTGTTCGGCGGGATCGTGGCACACGGCTACCTGGTGGTGTCGTTCGCGGCGGGGCTGTTCGTCTCGCCGGAGCCGGGCCCGGTGCTGGCGAACTACGGCCTGGAGAACCTGCGCTTCCTCACTCCGGTGAAGCCGGGCGACGCGCTCACGGTCACGCTGACCTGCAAGCAGATCACGCCCCGCGAGAACGCCGACTATGGCGAGGTGCGCTGGGACGCCGACGTCACCAACGGCGCCGACGAGTCGGTGGCCAAGTACGACGTGCTGACCCTGGTTTCGAAGGAGCTCGAATGACCACCGTCGAAGAGTCCACAATGGACGAAAGTGCGCTGGAACGGCACTTCGAGGCGACCATCGCGGCGGACAACCGGCTGGAGCCGCGCGACTGGCTGCCCGAGGGTTACCGCAAGACGATGATCCGACAGATCGCGCAGCACGCGCACTCGGAGATCATCGGCATGCAGCCGGAGGGCAACTGGATCACCAGGGCACCCTCGTTGCGGCGCAAGGCGGTGCTGCTGGCGAAGGTGCAGGACGAGGCGGGGCACGGCCTGTACCTGTACTCCGCCGCCGAGACGCTGGGCGCCGACCGCGCCGATCTCACCGACCGGCTGATCAACGGCAGGCAGAAGTACTCCTCGATCTTCAACTACCCGACGCTGACGTTCGCCGATGTCGGCGTGGTCGGCTGGCTGGTCGACGGCGCGGCGATCTGCAACCAGGTTCCGTTGTGCCGCAGCAGTTACGGGCCGTACGCGCGGGCGATGGTGCGGATCTGCAAGGAGGAATCCTTCCATCAGCGGCAGGGTTACGAGCTGCTGATGACGATGATGCGCGGAACTGACGCGCAGCGGGACATGGTGCAGGACGCGGTGAACCGGTGGTGGTGGCCGTCGCTGATGATGTTCGGCCCGCCGGACGCGGATTCGCCGAACACCGCGCAGTCGATGGCGTGGAAGGTCAAGCGGCACACCAACGACGAGTTGCGGCAGCGTTTCGTCGACATGTCGGTTCCGCAGGCCGAGGCCCTCGGTGTCACCTTCCCGGACCCGGACCTGCGCTGGAACGCCGAACGCGGCCACCACGACTTCGGTGAGATCGACTGGGCCGAGTTCAAGCAGGTACTCAAGGGCAACGGGCCGTGCAACGCCGAGCGCGTCGCCCACCGGCGCGCGGCCCAGGACGATGGTGCGTGGGTGCGCGAGGCGGCCTCGGCGCACGCCGCCAAGAACGCCGGAAGGATCGGGGCATGAGCGAGGGCAAGGATCTCAGCGCGGAGGGCGGCCACGGGGCCGTACCACTGGACGGCGTTCCGGTGGAACCGCGGCCCGAAGTGGTCAAGCACGACTGGCCGCTATACGAGGTCTTCGTCCGCGGCAAGCGCGGCCTGAACCACGTGCACGTCGGTTCGCTGCACGCCGCCGACGACGAGATGGCCGTGCGACACGCCCGTGACCTGTATACCCGGCGCAACGAGGGTGTGAGCATCTGGGTGGTCAGGGCCGCCGACATCACCGCGTCGAGCCCGGACGAGAAGGACCCGTTCTTCGCGCCGAGCGGGGACAAGGTGTACCGGCACCCGACGTTCTACGACATTCCCGAGAACGTTCCACACATGTGAGCGGTGAGCTGAAGATGTTTTTCGACAATGCGTACGAGGCGATGACCGAGGAGAACGACTCCCGCTGGGCGTTCGGCACCGGGTTCGATGACCCGTTGTCCGGTGTGGACACCTCCGTGCCGTCCGGTGTGGACGGTGCCGATCTGGCCGCCTACTGCCTGATGCTGGGTGACGACGCGCTGGTCATGTCGCACCGGCTGCAGGAGTGGTGCACGAACGCACCCGAGCTCGAGGACGAGGTGGCGATCGCCAACATCGGCCTCGACCTGCTCGGCCAGGCCCGTCTTCTCCTTGCCAGGGCGGGGAAGGCGGACGGTTCCGGGCACACCGAGGACCACTACGCGTACTTCCGTGCCGAGCACGAGTTCCGCAACGTCCGGCTGGTCGAGATGCCGCGTGGTGACTTCGGTGAGCTGATCGCCCGGCTGCTCGTCTTCTCGGCCTGGCGACTCGCGCTGCTGACCCGGCTTGCCGACTCACGTGACCCGGTGCTTGCGGCGATCGCGGACAAGGGCGTCAAGGAGGTCACGTACCACCGTGACTACGCGGCGCAGTGGGCGGTCCGGCTCGGCGACGGTACGGCGTACTCGCACGAGCGGATGCGGGCCGGGCTCGCGGCGGTGTGGCCGCTGGTCGGCGAACTGTTCACCGTGCACGAGGTCGAGGCCAGGGTCGCCGAGGCCGGTGTCGGGGTGGAACCCTCGGCCGCGCGGGAGGAGTTCGACGGTGTGCTGGGCCAGGTTCTGCACGCGGCGACGATGACCGTGCCCGAGGTCGCCGCCCGTGCCGGGGTTTCCGGCCGGATGGGCAGGCACGGCCTGCACACCGAGGCGATGGGCTTCCTGCTGGCCGAGTTGCAGAGCGTCGCCAGGGCACACCCGGACGCGACGTGGTGACCGGCGTGTCCACCCGGCCGGACGCCCAGGCGGTTGCCGAGACGGTGACCGACCCCGAGCTGCCGATGGTGACGCTCGCCGACCTCGGTGTCCTGCGCGAGGTGTCCGAAGTGGACGGACGGGTGACGGTGACGATCACGCCGACCTACACCGGCTGCCCGGCGATGGACACCATGCGCGACGATCTGGTGCACGCTCTCACCGGCGCGGGCTTCCGCGAGGTGGAGGTGCGTACCGTACTGCGGCCCGCGTGGAGCACCGACTGGATCAGCGCGGCGGGCAGGCGCAAGCTCGCCGAGGCCGGGATCGCCCCGCCGGGGGCCGCGCAGCGCCGCGCGACCGGGCCCATCCCACTGACCCTGAACGCCCCGGTGACCCGGGTGCGGTGCCCACTGTGCGACTCGGCCGACACGGTCGAGGTCTCACGTTTCAGCGGCACCGCCTGCAAGGCCCTGCGCCGATGCCGCTCCTGCGCCGAACCGTTCGAACACGTCAAGGAGATCTGAGCCGATGACCGCAGCGAGCACCAGGCGCCGCACCGGTTTTCACACCCTCACCGTGGCCGGGGTCCGCAGGCTCTGCGACGACGCCGTCGCGGTGACCTTCGACGTTCCCGCGGAACTCGCGCCGGCGTACGAATTCCGGGCGGGCCAGTCGCTGACCCTGCGGCGCACGATCGACGGCCGGGAGGAGCGGCGTTCGTACTCGATCTGCGCCCCGGCGGGCGCGAAGCCGCGGATCGGTGTGCGCGAGGTGCCGGGCGGGCTGTTCTCCTCCTGGCTGGTGCGCGAGGTCCGCGCGGGAGACGAGATCGACGTCGCCGCGCCGAGCGGTACCTTCTGCCCGGACGCCGACGAGGCCGGGCATCACGTGCTCATCGCCGCCGGTTCGGGAATCACGCCGGTGCTCTCGATCGCCGCGACGGTACTGGGCAATCCGAACGCCACGGCGACCGTGTTCTACGGCAATCGCCGCACCGACACGGTGATGTTCGCCGACGAACTCGCCGACCTGAAGGACCGCTACCCGGAACGGCTGGAACTCGTGCACGTGCTCTCCCGCGAGCCGCGCGAGGCGGAACTGTTCACCGGCAGGCTCGACCGGGACAAGCTGGAGGCGTTGCGCCGGTTGCTGCCCGAGGCCGAGCGGGTGGACCACTGGTGGCTGTGCGGCCCGTTCGGCATGGTCACCGACGCCCAGGACGTGTTGCGCGGCTGGGGTGTGGCGGAGAAGCGTGTCCACCAGGAACTGTTCTATGTGGACGATGTGCCGCCGGAGCCCGTGCGGCACGTCGACCCCGGCGTCGAGGGCCCGTCGAGTGCGCTGACGGTGGTGCTGGACGGCCGCTCCACCTCCGTCGAGATCGGCTACGACACCACCGTGCTCGACGGCGCGCAGAAGGTCCGTCCGGATCTGCCGTTCGCCTGCAAGGGCGGGGTGTGCGGTACCTGCCGGGCGAAGGTCGTCACCGGAAAGGCGGACCTGCGGCGCAACTTCGCGCTGGAACAGTCCGAACTGGACGCCGGGTTCGTTCTGACCTGCCAGTCGTTCCCGGCCTCGGACGAGCTGACCGTCGACTACGACTCCTGAAACGCTGGGGCATCGCGCCCCACGCGCGTGAACGCAGTCGATGTGCCGCCCTGGCAGCGGTGACGAATCCTGCCCGTGCCGGTCGGACTGACCGGAGACGGCCCACGTGTCGTTCCTTGCCCTCGCGGAAGCGGCAGCCTATTCTCTGACTAGAGCGATCTATCTAGCGAGTCCAGGGGTGACTGCATGACCGCGAAAATCGACGAAGCGCAGGCCACGCTCCCGGCACGAGGGGCCGCGCATCGGCGTGGGCTGGTGATGCTCCGGGTCGTGCTCGGATTCAGCCTGCTGACGACGACACTGCACTACGCGCACAACGTGGCCGCCGTCGACCAGTACCCGCAGATGGAGGGGCTGAGCCTGGGGCTGACGCAGGTGCTGGTGGCGATCGGCTGGATCCTGTCGACGACCGCGGGGATCGCGGGTTACCGCGCGTACGTCCGTGCTCGGTACTGGCCGGCTCGCGGCCTGCTGATGGCCCACTCGCTGGCCGGTCTCGCCTCCCTCGGGCACTTCCTGGTCGGCGTGCCGCAGATTCCGGCGTTCTGGTTCGCGACGATCTACACCGACACGCTCGCGGCCGTCGCCATGTGGGTGTTCGTGGTGTGGTCGGCGGTGATGCTGGGCGATGGATCGCGAGCCGGAGGCGCCGGGATCAGCCCCGCTCGTTGACGCCGCGCAGCGTTCGCATCGATTCGGCGAGCGCCCCGGAAGCATTGGGCCCCAACGGTTCCAGCACCGTGCGCCGGAGGATTTCCGCACATGCGGCGCGCGCCTTGGAGGCGATGTCGTGCCCGTGGTCGGTCAGTACCGCGAAGGTGACCCGGCGATCGTCCGGACTGGGCACACGGCAGATCAGGTTCGCGGCGACCATCCGGTCCGCGACCTTGGTGAAACCGCCGCTGGACAGTGCCGCCTCGCCGGCCAGTCGCGTCATCGGCATCCGGTGGCCGGGGGAGCGGATCAGCCGGATCAGGATGTCGAACGACGCGGGCGCCAGTCCGAAACGTTCGGCGATCTCGCCCATCAACCGGTCCTGGGTCGCCAGGTAGCCCTCGATCACCAGGCCCCACCAGGTGACGATCTCGTCGTCGTCGGTCTGCGGGTCGGGTCCGTCCGTCACGCCGCGAGCATAGCGCATACCTCTCGCTGGAATAAATCTTGCGAGCAAGAGGTTATCGGGTTAGCTTTGATCCAGGCGCGACGAAGGAGACCTGATGTCGATCAAGACCAGCGGCCTGCACCACGTCACCGCGATCGGTGGCGACCCGCAGCGCAACGCCGACTTCTACCTGCGCACCCTCGGGCTCCGGCTCGTCAAGACGACGGTGAACTTCGACGATCCGGGCACCTATCACCTCTACTACGGCGATCAGTCCGGCCGGCCGGGCACACTGATGACGTTCTTCCCGTGGAAGGACGCGCCCAGCGGACGTCTCGGCACCGGGCAGGCGACGACCACCTCGTTCTCCGTCCCGGAATCCTCGATCGGCTGGTGGAAGCAGCACCTCGGGCAGGCGGGCGTCGAGGCGAGCCAGGTGACCAACCGCGACGACGAGGACGTGCTCACCTTCCGCGACCCGGACGGCCTGCAGCTCGCGCTGGTCGCGCATCCGCAGGGTGACCCGCGGGACCCGTGGGACACGGCGCTGGTCCCCGCCGAGCACGCCGTGCGTGGGCTGCACTCGGTGACCCTGTCGGTGTCCCGCGAGGACGCGACCGCGGGCATGCTCGGCGACCTCGGACTCGACTTCGCCGCCCAGGACGGCAACCGGTTCCGGTTCACCGCGGGCGACGGCGGCCCGGGGGCGCTGGTCGACGTCCTCGTCACGCCGGACGCGCCACAGGGCCTGGTCGCCAGGGGCACCGTGCACCACGTCGCGTGGCGGGCGCCGGACGAGCCCACCCAGGCGAGCTGGCGTGCGGAACTGGTGGACCGCGGCGTCAACGTCACCTCGATCCTGGACCGGCAGTACTTCCGTTCGATCTACTTCCGCGAGCCGGGCGGCACGCTGCTGGAGGTGGCGACCGACGAACCGGGATTCGCGATCGACGAACCGCTGCTCGAGCTGGGTCGCGCGCTGAAGCTGCCGCCGTGGCTGGAGCCGGACCGCGAGCAGATCCAGGCCGTACTGCCGAGGCTGGACCTGCCGAGCGAGAACGACATGGCCGGAACGGACCGCGCGTGAACCCGGCAACGGGCCCGCGAGAGGGAGCACGGCATGAGTGAGCTCGGGCTGGTCCACCGCTTCGACGAGGGCGACGCCGACGCGCCGGTGCTGCTGTTGCTGCACGGTACCGGCGGCTCGCCCGGTGACCTGCTGGGACTGGGCCGGGAGCTGGCGCCGGGTGCGGCACTGCTGGCCCCGGCGGGCCCGGTGTCGGAACAGGGCATGGCGCGCTGGTTCCGGCGTCTGCGCGAGGGCGTGTTCGACACCGAGGACGTGATCGCGCGGGCCGATCAGCTCGCGGAGTTCGTGCTGGCCGCACGTGAACGGTACGGGCTCGCGGATCGGCGGCTGGTGGCTGCCGGATTCTCGAACGGGGCCAACATCGCGGCGGCGCTGACCCTGCTCCGGCCGGACGTGCTGACCGAGGCGGCCCTGTTCGCGGCGATGCTGCCGGTGCCGGAACCACCCGTGCACGATCTGAACGGCAGCAGGGTGTTCATGTCGAACGGGCAGCAGGATCCGATGGCGCCGGTGGACTCGGCGGACCTGCTGGCCGAGAACCTGCGCTCGCGTTCGGCGGAGGTGACCACGCACCGGCATCCGGGCGGGCACCAGGTGACGGTGGACGCGGTGCGCCAGGCGCGGACCTGGCTACTCGGCTGACCGGCCGGTGCGCCCGGCCAGCCTGCCTGCGGCCACCTCCGCCACCCCGTCCACGTCCAGTTCCGCGGTGAGCGGCCTGAGCAGGACGGCGAGCGCGCGGGCGGCGCCGGTCAACGCCGCGGGATCGGCCGAGGCGGGAAGGGTGTCCTCCAGTCCGCTCGGTGCGGGCATTCCGGCGTTCTCCACGCTGACCGCGGGGTAGGCGAGACCGTGCCGGGCGGCGTGCAGGCGCCAGAGCTGTTCGCGGGCCTCGTGGAGCTGTGCGTGTGCCCGCCATGGCGATCCACGCGTCGCGTGTTTGGCGACATCGCCGAGGCGAACCAGGCGAGGAACGCCCACTCCCGGCGCTGGTCGCCGGTGGCCGAGGCCGAGGCCGGGTACCACGGCGTCGCCAGCCTGCCCGCGCGATCGAGCAGGGCGCGGGCTTCGGGCGGCAGTCCGGTGCGAGCCTCGGCGGGCAGGACGACGAGGTGGTCGGCGGGCGACTCGGTGCTTCCCAGGTGCTGGACGAGGGTGTCCGCGACCGGGGCGAAACCGACGGCGGCGGTGAGTGCGGCGGCACGGGCCGAGGCGTAAGGCTCGCCGGTGGTGACGCCGATCCCGGCGTCCACATCGGACAGTTCGTCACCGGCCCCGCGGCCGAGTGAACCGCCGAGTTCGAGCCATTCGCACCACGACTGGCCGTGCGCCCACTCAGTCAGCGCCTCTACCAGCTCCCACGGGGTCCCCTCAGCCATCCGCCGACCGTAGCGGTTCGTGACCGGATCGGTCCGCAGTCTGCCCGGAAGGTGTCTTATGCGGACCCGTCCTCTCCGGCACACTCGGGGTATGAACAGAGCTCTCATCGTTCTCGACGTCCAGGAATCGTTCCGGCAACGCGACGACTGGCAGGACGTGTCGGCGCCCGACATCGCCGACCGGGTGGCCCGGTTGGTGCGGCTCGCCCGTGCCGCCGGGGACCGGGTGTTCTGGGTGCTGCACACCGAACCCGGTAGCGGAACCGTGTTCGATCCGGCGTCGGGACACGTCCGGCTGCTGCCCGGCCTCGACCCGGCCACCGACGAGCCGGTGCTTCGCAAGACCGCGCACAACGCTTTCACCACAACGAATATCGCCCAGACGTTGACCGCGGAAGGGGTCGGCGAACTGCTGGTGTGCGGGATCCGGACGGAGCAGTGCTGCGAGACGACGGCGCGGCTGGCCGCGGACCTCGGCTACCGCGTCACCTTCGTGATCGACGCGACCGCCACCACGCCGAGAGAGCACCGCGACGCGCCGGCGGGACGGAGGCGGGCGGAGATCCTGGCCGACCCGCGCACACTGCGGGTGGAGCACATCATCGAACGCACCGAGTACGCGCTGGACGGCAGGTTCGCCACCATCCGCACGATCGCGGAGCTGGAGAACCTCGCACCGGCGCTGACCGGATCGTGAGCAGGGTCGTCTTCCTGCTGGTGCCGAGACTGCACCTGCTCGACCTCGCGGGTCCCGCGCAGGTCTTCTCCACGGCGGCCGATCTCGGCCACGACTACCGGCTGAGCTATGTCGCGGAGGAAGCGGAAGTGCCTACCGCGCAGGGACTTCCACTGCGCGCCCAGACCCGCTGGCCGGAGTTGGGACCGGAGGACCTGGTGGTGGTGCCCGGATGGCGCTCCACCGTCCGGGTCCGGGTGGGTGCGGGGAGCCTGGCGCGACTGCGCGCCCATCACGCTCTCGGCGGCACGGTCGCCAGCGTCTGCGCGGGGGCGGACGCGCTGGGGCAGGCCGGTCTGCTCGACGGCAGGCGCTGCACCACCCACCACGTGCTCCAGGACGAACTGGCCCGTCGCTATCCGGCGGCGACCGTCGTACGCGACGTGCTGTACGTGATCGACGGCCGGATCGTCACCGCGGCCGGGATCGCCAGCGGAATCGATCTCGCCCTGCATCTGGTGGCCGGGCGGGAGGGGCCGGGAGTGGCGGCTCGCATCGCCCGCTCGATGGTCGTCTACGCGCGCCGTAACGGCGACGACCAGCAGTCCAGCGCCATGTTGCGGCACCGTTCGCATCTGCGGGACGAGGTGCACCGCGTCCAGGACCTGATCGACGCGCGGTTCACCGGTCGGCTGCCGCTGCCGGAACTCGCGCGTGCGACGGGGTGCAGCGAGCGCACACTGACCCGCTCGTTCGTGGACGCGACCGGGACAACCCCGCTGCGATACCAGCAGACCTTGCGGCTCGAACGGGCCGAGCATCTGATCGGTGCCGGCGCGACCGTCGAATCCGCGGCGCGTTCGGTCGGGTTCGCCGACGCCCGGATGCTCCGCCGCCTGCGCGAACGCTGCTGACCCCTGCCGCTACGGCGAGTCGCACCGGAGACGCTGCCGGCACACGGGACGTCCGTTGTGCCAGACGGTGTGCACGCGATCGGCGAGGTCGTGCACGTCCGGTCGCCCATCGTGCAACAGCAGCAGGTCCGCGCGCAGGCCCGCAACGACGCGGCCACGGTCGTGTTCGAGGCGCAGCAGCCGTGCGCCTTCGACGGTCGCGGCCCGGAGCGCGCCGAGGTCACCGAGCCCGGCGTCTGCCAGCAGGCGAAGCTCGGTGAGCAGGTCGACGTGCGGACGGACGGCGAGGTCCGATCCGGCGGCGACCGGGATCCCGGCCGCTACGGCGAGCCGCACCGACCGCTCGTGTACGGCGACGACCTCGGCGTCGGAGTTGCCGCGGATCGGCGCGAGCGTCGGGACGAACCAGCAGCCGTGTTCCCGCATCGCGGCGATGGATTCCTCGTCGAGGAACACCCCGTGTTCGACGCTGCGCACCCCGGCGCGGGCCGCCGCGGTCACCGACCGGGCCCCGTGTGCGTGGGCGAGGACGTCTCGGCCGCACCGGCGCGCTTCGTCCACGATGGCGTGCAGTTCGGCCTCGGTCGCGGTCACTTCCCGGCCCAGCATCACGTCCCGCATCCCGCCCCCGGCGCCGACCTTGATCCAGTCGGCCCCCGCGCGCACCATCCGGCGGACGGCGGCACGGGCGGCATCGGCACCGTCGAAGATCGGATCGGGCAGGGAGGGGTCACCGATCCGGTCGGCTCGCCCGGTGTCCGGGGACCAGGCGTCGCCGAGCCCGCCGGTGGGGGAGAGTTGCCGCAGGCTGATCAGCAGGTCCGGTCCGGTGATCCAGCCCTCTCGCAGAGCGTGGGTGAGCCCGGCGTCGGCTCCCCAGGCGTCGCGGACCGTGGTGACGCCGCGTTCCAGCAGGCTCCGCAGAACCGGCACGGATTCCAGGATCCGGGCACTGCGCGGAAGTTCGCCGCCACGCGGGAAGGCAACGTGCGCGTGGCAGTCGATCAGCCCGGGAACGAGCAGTCCGTCCGCGCAGTCGACGGCTTCGTCGCCGGCGAGTCCGTTGCCGACCGCGAGGATGCGGTCCCCGTCCAGCAGGACATCGGCACGAGTGATGTCGCCCGTATCCGGGTCGAGCACCAGGCCCCCGGTGAGCAGCGTCGTCACGCGGTCCCGCTCACGATGATCGAGACCATGCCGAGCATCGCCGTGCACAAATCCGGATCACCCTCGACGTCCACCTTGTCCCGCAACGAATCCACGGTCGCGTTCCGGGTCGCCAGCCGCCAGAACGTGTCCGGGTCGGTACACACGACGGCGGCCAGGCCGACGGCGTCACCGTGCTCGGCGAAGCGCCAGCCCGCGTCCTCACGGACGACCGTCCACTCGCGATCCAGCCCGGTGATCCGGTAACCCGCCATCGTGCCCTCCGGTGCGCCGATCCCTTCCAGCGCAACGGGAAGGGCGCGCATGAACGTGTCGACGACCGGATCGCGCAGGGACGGCTCGTCGAGCGGACGCGCCCCGGTGGCAGCCCGGATCTGCTGCTGGTGCACCCAGTACTCGGTGTACTCGCGGGCGGCGTCCAGCCAGCGCGGGGCCGGTTCCCGGCCGGCCCAGGTCACCGGTTCGCCCTCGGCGTGGGGCCGCACGCTCCGCCAGTAGTCGCCGACCTCCCGCGAGGTGTCCGCCAGCAGGGTGGCCAGGACGCGAGGGGAGACCCTGCGGACGGCGCCCACCCACTCCGCGTTGATGCGGTCGATGAACGCGGGCAGCGTCTCACCGGCGGCCGGCGAGTCCGGCCGGTGGCCGTCGCGGTGCCGGGAGAGCGTGCTGAGCTGCACGCCGAGCAGGTGCGTGACGAGGTCGTGCACGGTCCAGCCGGTGCATGCGGTCGGCGCGGACCACTGCGCCGCCGTCAGCGATCCGAGCAGGTCCAACAGGGCCCGCTGCTCGGCCTCCCTGGCCTCGTGGACCTCGATCGGCGTTCCCCATCGCGAGGTGATCATGGTTCGATTACAACACCGGCGGACGGACGCGCGCGTGCCGTTTTCCGTCCACCCCGGCGTCCGGCGGGCGAGCCGAGCGGACTACCGGCCGGTAGCATCGGCTGGGCCGTGTGAGGGAGGACGACGTGACCACCGACGACAGACTGCTCGAATCGGGTGCCCGGACCTCGGGTGAGGGCATGGTGACCCAGGCCGGACGACTGGCGGGGTGGGCCGCGCGCACCGGTTTCTCCGTCGCGCGCAGGCTTCCCGGTGTGGGCGTCGCCGAACGTGGAGCACGGGAGCTCGAACGCCGCGCTCTCGTCGAGTTGCGCAAGCGGCTGGAGAACGTCAACGACTCACGGATCGTCACCATGGGCAGGCCCGCCGTGTCCGCGAACACCGCCGCCGCGCCGTTCTCCGCCCGGCAGGCCGTCGCCGTCGTGCCCACGGCGGACGGCGAGGTGGAGCCGCTGCGCGGCGCGATGGCCGAGCTGCTCAACCGGTCGATCGGTTTCGGCCGGGAACGCTCCCGGGAGTACCTGTACGCCGTGATCCTGCGGCAGCTCACTCCGGACGAGGCACGCATCCTGGCCACCCTGGCGGAGGGCTCGCCGTTTCCCGTTGTCGACATCGTCGAGCGCGGCGGCATCGGCGGGACCGGCAGGGTGCTGCTCGCCAACGCCTCGACGGTCGGCAAGTCGGCGGGTGTGTCGCTGCTCGACCACGTCGCCGACTACGTGAGCAGACTGGCGGAGTTCGGCTTGGTGGACATCGGTCCCGAGGTCTCGGCGCTCGATACCCAGTACGAGATCCTGATGACCGACGACGAGGTGGCGGCGGCCGAGAAGACCGCGAAGCGGCCGAAGGCGATCCGGCGCAGCGTGCGGATTTCCAGGCTGGGCGCCGAGTTCTGGCGGGCCTGCGATCCCACGGGCGGTCTCTCGCGCTGAGCGCGCTGGTCGCGCATGGGCGCGAGATTCGCCCGTGTTCGTACTCGCGTTTCGAGTGGGTGCGGGTTAGCGTGTGGGCGCGAAGCGTGGCATGACGCGGACGGGAGCGATCGGCCCCGCTGCAAACGCTGTGCGTCTAGCATATTCCGCCGCGCTCCCGGTACAATGCTGTCGCTATTGTCACACGTGATTCGGTGTCTTCGCAGGTAGTTCGATTTCGTGCTGTCACATGGTCTGACCTGCGCAAAACGTTCTGTTAGGTTGCATTGATATGTCCGGAAAGCACTCGGAGCGTGCCAACGGCCACAGTCAAGCAGCCGGCGATGTGGTGATCGATTCCCCGACGAAGGCTGATGGTTCAGCCCTTTGGCGGATCGCGCGGGATTCACAGAAGTTGGATCTCAACTCGTCGTACGCTTATTTGATGTGGTGCCACGATTTCTCCGACACCTCAGTCGTAGCCAGGGCCGACGGCGAACCCGTCGGATTCATCATCGGGTACCGGCGTCCGAGCGCCCCCGAATCGGCTGTCGTCTGGCAGGTGGCGGTGGACTCCTCGCAGCGGGGGCGCGGGCTCGCCGGCTCGTTGCTGGACGCCATGTTCAGCCGCCTGGTCACGGAGGGCGTGCGTTATCTGGAAACCACCATCACCCCGGACAACGAGGCGTCCATCGCGTTGTTCGCCTCCTTCGCGAAGCGCTGGAACGCCGAACTCACCCGCGAGGACCTTTTCGCGGCCGCCGACTTCCCCGACGGAGCCGGGCACGAACCGGAGAACCTGTACCGCATCGGCCCGCTGGCCGCGCCGAACTGAGCAACCGGTCGCCGACCGGAACCCGAGAGCCGAGAACAGCGGCAACCCCACCCGCCGGGCGCGGGGTCGCACAACGTCCACCACGACCCGGCACTGCAGGAGACGGAGCACAGTGAGCATCTTCGAAAAGCTCGAATCGGAAGTGCGCAGTTACAGCCGCGGCTGGCCGGTCGTTTTCGACCGGGCGCAGGGAAGCTGGATGCATACCGAGGACGGCAAGGCATATCTCGACTTCTTCGCCGGTGCCGGTGCGCTCAACTACGGGCACAACAACCCGGTGCTGAAGCAGGCACTGCTGGACTACATCGCCCGCGACGGCGTCACGCACGCGCTGGACATGTTCACGGTCGCCAAGCGCGACTTCCTGGAGACCTTCGACCAGACGATTCTGCAGCCGCGCGCGCTGGACTACAAGGTCATCTTCCCCGGGCCCGGTGGCGCCAACGCCGTCGAGGCCGCGCTGAAGCTGGCCAGGAAGGTCACCGGCCGCGAGTCGGTCATCAACTTCACCAACGCCTTCCACGGCATGACGCTCGGCGCGCTGTCGGTCACCGGTAACTCGATGAAGCGCGGCGGCGCGGGCGTCCCGCTCGTGCACGCCACGCCGATGCCCTACGACCGGTACTTCGACGGCGCGTACCCCGACTTCCTGTACTTCGAGCGTCTGCTCCAGGACTCAGGCAGCGGGCTGAACGAGCCGGCCGCCGTGATCGTCGAGACCGTGCAGGGCGAGGGCGGCATCAACGCCGCCCGGATCGACTGGCTGCGCAGCCTCGCGGACCTGTGCAAGCGGCACGACATCCTGCTGATCGTCGACGACGTGCAGATGGGCTGCGGGCGCACCGGACCGTTCTTCAGCTTCGAGGAAGCCGGGATCACTCCGGACATCGTCTGCCTGTCGAAGTCCATCAGCGGTTACGGCATCCCGATGGCGCTGACGCTGATCCGCCCGGACCTCGACGTCTGGGAACCCGGCGAGCACAACGGCACGTTCCGCGGCATCAGCCCCGGCTTCGTCACCGCGACCGAGGCACTGCGCACCTACTGGAGCGACGACGAGCTGGAGAAGTCCGTCAAGGCCAAGGGCGAGCGGATCGGTGGTGCGTTCGAGGAGATCGCGCAGCGCTACCCGGACGCGAACCTCGTCGCCAAGGGGCGCGGACTCGCCCGCGGGCTGGAATTCGCGAGCGGCGAGCTGGCGGGCAAGGTGTGCGCGGAGGCCTTCGAACGTGGTCTCCTGATGGAGACCTCCGGGCCCGACGGTGAGGTCATGAAGCTGCTGCCGGCACTGACGACGTCCGATGCCGAGTTCGCGCAGGGGCTGGAGATCATCTCCGGCTCCATCGACGCGGTGCTCACGAGCTGAGTCGAGTCCGGCCGCGGTGGCGGATTCGTGTCAGGGTGACCACCAGGGCACACGCACAAACCGAAGACATGAATGGAGAGAGCCTTGATCGTTCGTACCCTCGACGAGATCACGGACACCGACGCGGACATCAAGACCGAGAACTGGCGCAGCAAGCGGATCGTGCTGGCCAAGGAGAAGGTCGGTTTCTCGGTGCACGAGACCACGCTCTACGCCGGCACCCTGAACGACTTCTGGTACGCGAACCACATCGAAGCGGTGTTTGTCTTCGAGGGTGAGGGGGAAATCGAGGACAAGGCGACTGGTGAGGTGCACCAGTTGAAGCCCGGTTCGCTCTACCTGCTGAACAACCACGACAAGCACCAGGTGCGGCCGAAGACCGACATGAAGACCGTGTGCGTCTTCAACCCGCCGGTCACCGGACGCGAGGTGCACGACGAGAACGGCGTGTATCCGCTGGTGCGCGAAGAGGACTGACGCCGCCGAGGCGTCGACCGGCACGACCACCGTGGGTGGTGTCCCTGTACTGGGGCACCTCCCACGATGCATTCACGACCGGGGTGACGCAGACGGCACCCGAACCACCACGAGCGAACGGGGAACGAGAGAAAGCGAGATCGCGAGGAGGCGAGCACGTTGACGATCACGGACATCCGTGTCGAGGACAGCTACCCGACCAGGATCCCCGATGACGCACGGTCCATCCCGAGGCAGGACCCGACGGTGTGGGGACGCGAGGACGACGGCCCGATGGACGCGGCCACCCTCGCCGCACACGACGAACGTGGATTCTCGACGGTGGAGGGGCTGCTGTCCCCCGCCGAGGTCCAGCACTACTGGCAGGAACTCGTCCGGCTGTCCTCCGATGAGGAGTTGAAGGCCGACGAGCGAGTGATCACCGAGAAGAAGCACGGTGAGGTCCGCTCCATCTTCGAGGTGCACACGATCAGCGAGTTGATCGGTGTGCTGACCACCGACCCGCGGATCCTGGACCGGGCGCGGCAGATTCTCGGCTCGGACGTCTACATCCACCAGAGCCGGGTCAACTACATGCCCGGCTTCACCGGCTCCGGCTTCTACTGGCATTCCGATTTCGAGACCTGGCACGCCGAGGACGGCATGCCGAGGCCGCGTGCGGTGAGCTGCTCCATCGCGCTCAGCGACAACTACCCGTTCAACGGCGGGCTGATGGTGATGCCCGGCTCGCAGCGGACGTTCGTGCAGTGCGTCGGCGAGACACCGGACAACCACTACCGGGCTTCGCTCAAGGAGCAGCGGTTCGGCGTGCCGTCCGAGGACGACGTCTCGTCACTGGCCGCGGAGTGCGGGATCGACCAGTTCACCGGTTCGGCGGGCTCGGCGCTGTTCTTCGACTCGAACGTCATGCACGGATCGGGCAACAACATCACGCCGTACCCGAGGTCGAACATCTTCCTGGTGTTCAACAGCGTCGAGAACACTCTCGAGGAACCGTTCGCGGCCGGACGGCCACGCCCCGGGTTCATCGGAAGCCGTGAGTTCGCGCCGCTATCACGCTGACGGCGGTTTCTGTCACCCGGGTGGGTCGGCTGTAATGAATCACTCGCGCCCTGTTAGGTTATCGCCGTCACGTCGGCGTCCCCAGGACACTGGCAGGGTGCGGACGGGACAGTCGTTGCCGGCAGCAGCACGGGTTCCTCGCTCGGGGTGAGCCCCGCGCCGCTGTCGGCAACGGCATTGACGGACCGCTTCGGCGGTGCGTCGCCCGGAACACCGAGTAGGGCCCCGCGCCATCAGATCGGGACTGATGGCACGGGGCCCTACTCGTCTTCGTGCCCGCCGTGTTCGCCCGTGGCGTCGGCTTCGCTGTGCCTGCCGTCATCGTCGCAGGCAGGGCCCACACGGTAGGTTCGAGCAAGCGGTTTGTGGGGATGATCCCGGGAGACGGACGTGAGCACTCGCGCGGTCGGAGCGCCTGCGGTGCGTGTGCTTCTTCTCGGTCGAGTGCAATTGCTGATGCACGAGCACGAGGTGGCGATCGGTGGCCCCGGCGTCCGCGGACTGCTCGCCCTGCTGGCGATGCGCGCCAATTCCGTGGTGACCGTCGACGACATCATCGACGCGCTCTGGGGTGACGATCCGCCCGCCACGGCCCGCACGATCGTCCAGGGGAACGTCTCCCACCTGCGGCGCGTCCTCCGCGCGGTACCGCAGGACGAGGTCGCCATCCACACCGCCGCGCCCGGCTACGAACTCGTCATCCCGCCCCGCTGGGTGGACGCCGTCGAGGCCCGGCTGCTGCTCGAACAGGCCGCGTCCGCGGCCCTCGACCGGCGGGCTGCGCTGCTGGCCCAGGCGTTCGCGCTCTGGCGCGGGCCCGAACTCGCCGGCGTTCCGGCCACCGTCACCGCACCGGAACTGGAGGAACTGCGGCTGGCCGTGCACGGGGCGAGAGTGGACGCCGACCTCGAACTCGGCAGGCACGCCGCGCTGATCGCCGAGCTGGCCCCGATCGTCCGGGAGAACCCGCTCTCCGAGCGCACGGTCGGCCAGCTCATGACCGCGCTCTGCAGGGCGGGGCGCCGCGCGGACGCGCTGGAGATCTACCGCCGGGTGTCCCGGCACTCCGCCGACGTCCTGGGTATCGGCCCCGGACCGGAACTGCAGTCGCTGCACGAACGGGTGCTGCGCGACGACCCTTCGGTCACCGGCAGCCCCGAGGCTCCCGACCTCGTCCGTCTCCGCCCCGCGCAGCTCCCGCCGAGCGTGCCGAACCTGGCCGGGCGGCAGGCGGATCTGGCGTGGCTGAGCGATCTGCGCGAGGTCGCCGAGCGGGGCGCGAACGCGGTCGGCGTGGTCACCGGGCCCGCCGGGGTCGGCAAGAGCACCCTGGTCGTGTCCTGGGCGCACGGCGCCGCCTCCGGTTTCGGCGACGGGGTGCTTTTCGCCTGGCTGCGCGGTTTCGACCCCGGCCAGCCCGCGCTGGCGGCCGGCGAGGTGCTGGCGCAGTTCCTGCTCGGCCTGCGGGTGCACGCCTCCGAGATGCCGGAGGGTTTCGACGACAGGCTGGCTCTGTACCGCTCGCTGCTGGCCGACCGCCGGGTGCTGGTGCTGCTCGACGACGCCGTGTCCGCCGAGCAGGTGCGCCCACTGCTGCCGCCGGGCAACGGTTCGATGGCCCTGGTGACCAGCCGTTACCGGCTGGAGGGGCTGGCGGTGTCCAACGCGGCGCGCCTGCTCCCGCTGGACACGTTGCCGCCCGGTGACGCCGTCCGGCTGGTCGAGGAACTGGCCGGCACGGGCGAAGCGGGACGCAACGAGCGGGTGGCGCGGCTGTGCGGCTACCTGCCACTCGCGTTGCGCATCGCCGCTGCCCGGCTGGCCGCCAGTCCACAGTGGATGGTCGACGACGTGGTGGACGAGCTCGCCGACGAACGCACCCGCCTGGCGGCGCTGGATGTCGGCGGCGGGGACGTGAGCGTCCGGGCGGCACTGGACGTCTCGTTCCGCGGCCTGCGACCGGAACAGGCGGACACCTTCGCCCGGCTCGGAGTGCTCACCGGTACCTCGGTCCGGCCGCATCTGGTGGCCGCGATCAGCGGCACCACGGTCCCGGTGGCCAGGGAACGGCTCCGGGAACTGGCCACGCAGCATCTGCTGACCGAGTCCACCCGGAACACCTTCGAGCCGCACGACCTGGTCCGTCTCTACCTTCGTGAGCTTGCGGGCAGGCTGCCCGAGGCCGAGCGCACCGAGATCATGCACCGAGCGGTGAACTACTTCCTGGCGGCGAGCGACACCGCCCGGCGGGTGATCGGCCCGGTGTCCGACGATCTCGACTTCCGGGACCTGGTCGACGCCGAGGTCCTGCCCGTGCTGGAGGAGCAGGACCGCGCCCTCGCCTGGTTCTCCAGCGAGTGGCAGAACCTGCGGGCCCTGCTGGACAACGCGTTCGACACGGGCATGGACATCCCGGTGTGGCAGCTCGTCCGGCTCGCGCACTCGTACCGGCGGGTGCGGCCGTCCTGGGACGAGTGGCTCGCGGTCACCGAAACCGGCCTTTTCGCCGCGGAACGCGGCGGCGACCGGCTGGCCCTGTTCTGGATGCTCATCTCCCGCTGCGGGGTGCGGATCGCGTTCGGCGTCACGGACGGGGCCGTCGCCGACGCCCGCCGGGCCTATGACCTGGTGTCCGAGGCGGACGGCGAGCTGGTGCTGCGGACCAGGGAGAACCAGCTCGGTTGCGCGCTGGCGCGGGAGGGACGGGTCGAGGAGGCGAGCACGCACCTGCGGGTGGCGCTGGAACTGGCCGACCGGCTCGGTGACGACGGTCTGCGCTCGCAGGTACTGGGCAACTGCGCGTGGACGGAGAACAAGGCGGGCAGGTACGCCGAGGCGATCGAGTACCAGCGGGCGGCGCTGGAGATCGACCGGGGGCGCGGCGACCGGGGCAACGTGGTCAGCGCGCTGGGCAGCCTCGCCGACATCTGCTTCAACTCCGGCGACCTCGACGCGGCCGAGGAATGGGCACGGGAAGCGATCGCCCTGTGCGACGGCCGGGACATCACCATGGAGGAGGCCGACGTCCGGCTCTGCCTCGGACGTATCCTGCGGGCCAAAGGCGACCACGAGGCCGCGCGAACCGAGCTCACCGCCTCCCTGCGGCTGCACGAGAAAGTGCGGTCCGCCCGTCGCGGCGAGATCCTCGCCGAGCTCACCGCGCTGGACGGTGCGGACGCTTAGCGGATTCTTAGTGGCCGCCCGCGGTCCGCGCGTACTCTCTGCCATGGATGCGGGTCTCGGCCGGGCCTGGGGAGGGATCGGCCGGACTCGCGTCAATGCCGCGGGGGGTGGCAGTTCTCGACGACTCCTCAGGCACCGGCGGCCCCTGGGGGACCGCCCGCGCAGTCGGCCGGCGTCGGTGGGGGTAACGCCGGCCGACTGCGCTGTAAAAACTGTTCCCGGCGGATTCTCCTCGTACTGCGAGGAATCCCGGTGCTACTCGTGTGTCACCGATACGCTGGAGATCTGGACCTCACCGTAGTTGCCGTCCTCGCACGGGTCGGACCTCTCGCAGTTCGCCTGCGTGTACGCGCCCGCCTTGAAGTACGCCGTCGAGGAGTCCACCTCGATCGTCGTCTGCAGCTCGCCGTTGAAGTAGGCCTTGATCTTTCCGTCGCCCGCCACGAACTTCGCCTCGAACGGGGTACCCAGCTCGTAGTCGTCGATGACGAGTTTGTGGTGCGCTTCGTCGCCGTCGGTCACGTAGAGCTTGCTGCCCTCCAAACGGAACACGGTGAGGTCGTCGTCGCCACCGTGGATCTGGCCGGCCACCACGTGCGGCTTATCCGCGGGCAGATGCGTGATGGCCTCGTTGATCACCATCGTGTGCGTGCCCTCGGAGGTCGACCACTCGGCCTTGTCCTCGCCGTCCATCTCCCGCAGCTCGGAACGCGGATAGTCGGATCCGCTGGTCGTCACCCCGTTGACCGCGGCGCGGAACTGGACACCGTCGCAGGCCTCGTTGCCGGTGAACCAGGGATCGACGGAGAACTCGTCGAGTTCCGGCTGCTCGACCTCGTCCGGCTTCTCGTCCTCGCCGGTCGGCAACTGCACCTTCCACTGGGACAGGTCCATTGCCTCGGACGGCGTGCATGCCGGGCGTGCGGCCTCGGTGCCGGCGACCGCGCTCGGTACGCCGAGCGTCGCCGCGACCACCGCCGCGGACAGCACAATGGAAAGCCTGGTAATCGGTGTGCGCATGGGCATCGGTACCCCCGTCGGGTCGGTGTCAGTACCGCTGCGACGGTACGCAGCGCTCGGGTCCTGACCCGCGACTTGCAGGTTCTTGCCAGGTGACTCTTCGGCCGGGGGCTCCGGTGCCGTGGTCAGTCGAACAGTCGGGTCTCCGCCTGGATCTCCAGCAGCTCGTAGACGGGGCGCCCGCGCCTGCCGTCGATGGTGGTCGTGCGGACCACCCGCAGGCGGGCCGTCACCGGCTGGTCGAGACTGAGCTTGATCTCGTCGAGCAGGTCCGGGGAGACCGCGCCCTGGATGGTGCTGCCGTTGTCGCGTTCCAGATAGAAGATCCGCCGCCGCGTACGGACCCCGTCCAGCCGGCCGGCGACCGTCTCGTAGCCGACGTCCTCGCGCGTCGCCCGCAGATTGCCGTGCAGCACGCGCGCCTGTTCGGTGGTCATGCTCCGGGACAGCTCGTCACCGGTGGTCGGGGTGAAGCGCAGCCCGACGCCCGCGTTGCGGGTCACGGCGTTGACCACATCGCTCACCGCGTTGCGCACGGTGTCCCGCTGCAGCAGCACGGCATCCAGTGCACCGTCGTCGGAACCGTTGGCGGGCAGGAAATCGCAGAGTTCGCGCACGGCACGTTCGGACAGGGTCTCGATGCCGTCGTGGATCAGCGCGCCCTCCGAATCCGGCTCCGGGAAGCCGAAGAACAGGGTGTTGCCCGCCTGTCCGCGCTGGATCAGCGGCGCCTTCTCCCGGTCGGTCGGCTGCACGTAGGTGATCTCGTTGCGCGGATTCCGGACTATATGGCCGATTTTCGCGGTGGCGTCCTGCAGGGCCTTACCGATGTCGGAGAAGGTGTAGGCGTCGAGCTGGCTGGAGCCGAGTACCGAGACGCGCAGCAGCGGCGAGCGCGTGGTGCGCTCCAGCTTCGCGTGCGCCGCCATCGCCGAGGCGCGCGCCAGGTCGTCAAGCCAGGTGCCGCCGGGTACGTTCTCCGCGATCCGCACGAAGCTCACCACATCACCTCCGGGTAGCCCTTCGAGACGCCCTGCGCGACCCCGCCGGGACCGCGCACCGAGGACCAGGCGTTCGCCCAGGTCTGCTCGTCACCGGGATAGCAGAGGTATCCGTCCAGCAGGCCGCCGACCGGCTGCACCTGCTCCAGGTACATCACCGGCCGCTCGACGATCACTCCGCGCAGCGTCAGCAGTCCGTACAGTCCGGCCTGCGCCCGGTCGTTGAGACGCTTGAGGCTGCCCCAGTCGTCCGGGATCAGCACGACGTCGACGCCGCCGCCCAGATCCTCGGTGCGCATCGTCCAGTTGCCGCCGATCCAGGCGCGACCGCTCGGCATCACCTGGCTCACCGCGGCGAGATAGCTGCTGAGCGCGCTGAACAGCACTTCGCGCTGGTGCGGCTGCGGTGCGTCGTAGACGAGCCGCTCGTAGATGTCGGCGAGATCCGCCGGATGCCTGCCCTGCGGCAGCAGGTGGGCGGCGGTCCAGTGGGGGAGCGGCATCCATCCTCCTTGTCGCCGGGATTCCGGTGCCTGCGAGACGCCCACCCGCTCACGTGGAGTAGCAAAAGTACCAGTAGGGCTCGGGTGCTCCGCGTTCGGCCGGAGGCCGTCACCGGAGGTCCGCGGGGCGTCGCGGACGAGCGCAGGGTGGGTGCGGGTCAGCGGGTTTCGCCGGTGCGGCGCACGGCCGAGGCGTCCACCAGCCGCCCGCCGCGGACCTGCCGAGGCGTCTCGGGAGCGTCCACCAACGGGGCCAGCGCGGGCCGTTTGGGGGTGAGGCCGTCACCCATCGACTCGCCGCGGAGCTGCCTGCGGATCCACGGCAGCAGGTGCACGCGGGTCCAGGCCAGATCGGAACGGCGCAACTCGATCCAGTTGTGCTGTTCGTTCATCTCCGGCCACGGTTCCTGCCAGTCGCCCTCGGTGGGCACGCCGAGCACGTCGGCGGTGCGCAGTGCGATGCGGCGGTGCCCCTCGGCGGTGAAGTGCAGCCGGTCGTCGCTCCACGCGCGCACGTCGTGCAGCGCGTCCATCGCCCAGAGGTCGACGACGTGCGCGCCGTGCCTCGCGGCGATGGCCCACAGGTGCGCGTTGTAGATGCCGACCTTGCCGCGCAGGATGTTCATCACCGACATCTGTTTGGTGTCCGGGCCGGTGAAGATCACCACCGTGATGCCGGCGGCACGCAGCGCGGCCACCGCCTTCTCGAAGCTCCCGGCGACCGCGTCCACATCGGCGCCGGGGACGATGATGTCGTTGCCGCCCGCGCACAGGGTCACCAGGTCGGGCCGGGTCTCCAGGGCGATGGGGAGCTGTTCGTCGATGATCTCGGCCAGCATCTTCCCGCGTACCGCGAGGTTGGCGTACTTGAACTCTGGCCGTCCGGCCGCGAGAACGCCGGCCAGCCGGTCGGCCCAGCCGCGGAACGTGCCGTCGGGCAGCGCATCGTTCAGTCCCTCGGTGAAGCTGTCGCCGACGGCGACGAAGCTGTCAATGCCGTGCACTTTCGACTCCCTCCGCCGGCGCCGGTGCGGCTGACACGCGCCCCCATGTGTAACACCCCAGGATGCTCGCCCGATTCCCCGCCTGCGCCGACGCGGTCGCGGTCGGGCCGGGAGCGGCGATCCGCCCAGTGTGGATGTAGTCGGTTTCCGCCGCATCCTCATTACCCAGATTGGTACCGGGCCCGTCCGGTTCCGTCCTCAACGTTCGAGTTCGGTAGCCAGGGTGTGGCGAACGTCTCCGCACGGGGCTGACCGGAACGGGTTCTTCGGGCAGGCTGTAGGGGTGACCGAACAGGCGGAGACCGCACCCCGGCGGGAGTCGCTGGCCGAGGTCCTCGGCGGCAGGCGGGGCGCTCTCGACGCGAGCCTGCCCCCGATCGCGTTCGTGGCGGGCTGGCTCGCGGTCGACCGCTCGATCGCGTGGGGTGCGGGCGCGGCCATCGTCGTCAGCGCTCTCGTCGGGATCTTCCGGCTGTCCCGGGGGGAGCGGGCTCGTGCCGTCGTGGTCAGCCTGGCCGCGGTGATCGCGGCCGCGCTGGTCGCCCTGCACACCGGCCGAGCGGAGGATTTCTTCCTCATCCAGCTCCTGTCCAATGTGGCCAGTGCGCTGCTGTGGGCGGCCAGCATCGTCCTCCGGTGGCCGTTGCTCGGTGTGGTCGTCGGCTTGCTGCTCGGCCAGAAGACCCGCTGGCGCGCCGATCCCGCGCTGCTGCGGGCGTACTCACTGGCGAGCTGGGTGTGGGTGTTCGGCCAGTACACGGTGCGCGTGCTCGTGTTCGGCCTGCTCTGGTGGAGCGGGCAGGTGGTGGCGCTCGGCGTGGCCAGAACGGTGCTGACCTGGCCACTGGTGGCGCTGACGGTCGCGGTGAGCGGCTGGGTGCTGCATCGCGCGCTGCCCGCGGAGCATCCGGGAATCCGGCATCCGCGTTCCGGGGCGGCCGAGCCACCCGGCGCATGAGGTGGCCCCCGGCGAGGGGGGAGGGTCCGGGGGCCGAGGTCAACGGTACCCGCCCGATCGTGTTTCGGGCAGTCTTGCGCGAGGTCGAAGATCCGGAGATCTCCGCCGTCTCGCCCGTCCGGCCGGTTCCGTTCAGCCGGACAGCGGACGGGGGGCTTGCTCGCCGAAGGCCTCCACCGCGGCGAGCCAGTTCGCGCCCGCCACCCCGTCGGAACTGGCCAGAACGTCCACCCCGGCCAGTTGTTCGCGTACCCGGGCGCCGACCGGGCTGCCCTCGCCCAGCACGCTGCCGACCAGCACGACGGGAGTCCGCTCGCCGGCGTCCCTGCTGGCCAGCGCGATCCGCACCAGGTGCGCCGCGGCCTCGCCGACGATCGTGCCTGCCGCCTCGTCGGTGTCGGCGAGCGCGCTGACCAGTGGCGCGAACCGGGCGAGCCGCACGGGGGGCTGGCCGTTGACCGTGGTGATCAGCCGGTGCGCGGTGCGCAGGCCGGTGCCGTGCGCCTCGTGCGCGCCGAGTGCCTCGGTGAGCACCGCGCGCGCGAGCGGGCCGGGTTCCTCGCGGTCGGCGGTGAGTGTCGCCAGCGCCGACCGGACGGCCTCGCGGCCGATCCAGAAGCCGGAGCCCTCGTCGCCGAGCAGCCAGCCGTAGCCACCCGCGGTGGCGATCCGGCGGCGCTGCCGGATCCGTCCGGCGATGGACCCGGTTCCGGCGACCAGCACGGTTCCGTCCGCGGCCGAGGTGGCCGAGGCGAACGCCGCCTCCGCGTCGGAGACGACCCGGACCTCGCAGCCGAGCCCGAGACCGGCCCAGGCCTTGCCGAACAGTTCCGCCACGGCCGGATCGGTGAGCTTGCTGGCGCCGGCCAGCCCGACGACACAGGCGCGTACCCGTCCGGGGTTGTGCGCGTCCAGCGCGGCCGCCAGTGCCTCGACGATGTGCGCGGCCGCCTCGGCCGGTGGGTGCGAGTTCGGGTTGGCGCCCCCGGAGCGGCCGGTGCCCAGCACCGTCCCGTCCGCTGCGGTCAGCAGCGCCCTGCTGGACGTACCGCCCGCGTCGACGCCGAGCACGTAACCCCGGCCGGGCTCCTGGTGGATCACGCCGCCTCCTGCCGTGCCGGTCACCGGGTGCGGGTGACCTTGAGCAGGCCCCTCGGGTTGTCCGGGTCGCCGCCACGGGCCAGTGCCAGGCCCAGTGCGAGCCGCTGGATCGGCAGGATCTCCAGGATCGGCGCCAGTTCCTCGACGGTGCGCGGAACGTCGATGCGGACGGCGGCGGGCGCCTTCGCCGCCGCCGAACCGACGGCCAGGATGTCGGCACCGCGACCGCCGACGGCGGCCAGCACCTCGTGCATCGCCGCCCCGCCCCGGCCCTCGCTGGTCACCGCCAGCACCGCGGTCTCCGAGTCGACGGCGGCGACCGGGCCGTGCAGCAGATCCGCGCCGCTGTACGCGCGCGCCGCGAGATAGCTCGTCTCGGCCAGCTTCAGCGCGGCCTCCAGCGCGGTGGCGTAGGAGTAGCCGCGGCCGGTGGTGAGTACGCGGTCGACGAAGCGGTAGCGGTCGACGGCACGTTCCACCCCGGGGCTGTCCAGGGCCGCGCGGGCCAGTTCGCCGATGCCGGCAGCGTGCTCGCCGTGACCGCCGCGGACGGCGTCGACCAGCAGGTACAGCGCCATCAGGGTGGCACCGTAGGTCTTGGTCGCGGCCACGGCGTGCTCGGTTCCGGCGCCGATGTCCACGGCCAGTTCGGACGCGGCGGCCAGTGGGGACCCGGGGGTGTTGCTCACCGAGACGGTCAGCGCGCCCTGTGCTCGCGCCGTCTCGGTGACCTCGACCAGGTCCGGCGAGCCGCCGCTCTGGCTGACGGTGATCAGCAGGACGTCGCGGAGGTCGGGGCGTGCGCCGTAGAGCGTGGCGGTGGACGGTGACACCAGTCCGGCCGGCAGGCCCAGCACGACCTCGACCAGGTACTTGGCGTAGAGCGCGGCGTGGTCGCTCGAACCGCGGGCGGCGAGCAGCACGAAGCGGGGCGGTCGCCGGGCGATCGCGGCGGCCACCTCGGCGAATTCGGAACGGCGGCCGACGAGCGCGTCCAGGATCGCGGGCTGCTCGTCGATCTCGGCCGTCATGTGGGCGCCGGGGCGGCGTTCGGGGCTGCTCATCGTGGTCCTCTCCGGGTCCGGGGCGCCGGACCGTGCGGGCAACGCTCACCCTTTAAGGTCTAGACCAATCGTACCCGTGTTCCCGGCTGATCGCGAAGAGTACGTTCCTGGTGGGAGGATTCGCAGGGGGAAGCCCATTCTGTGTGTCACGAGCCGTAGGAGTCCGTCATGTTGGAAACGTCCGCCGGGCAGGCGGGTGCCGCGGCTCCGGCCGGCCGGGGGCAGCGTGAACCCAAGTACTGGGCGCTCAAGCAGCACCTGCTCGACCTGCTGGAGGCGATGCCCGCCGGCTCGCCGATCCCGACCGAGCGCACGCTGGCCGGCGAGTTCACCGTCTCCCGCACGACCGTCCGGCAGGCACTGGCCGATCTGACCGTCGAAGGCAGGCTGCACCGCGTACAGGGCAAGGGCACCTTCGTCGCGGAGCCCAAACTGGCGCAGCGGCTGCAACTGTCGTCGTACACCGAGGACATGCGCGCCCAGGGCCGGGAGCCGTCCTCGCGGCTGGTCGACATGGAGGAACTGCCCGCCGAGGCCGAGCTCGCCAAGCTGCTCGGCATCCGGCTCGGCGCCAAGGTGCTGCGGCTGCGCAGGCTCCGGCTCGCCGACGCCGAGCCGATGGCGCTGGAGACCACGCACCTGCCGCTCGGCCGATTCCGCGGGCTGCGCAAGCACATCACCGTCGGCGGCTCGCTCTACGCCGTGCTGCGCGAGCACTACGACGTCGAGATGGAACGTGCCGAGGAGACCATCGAGACGGCACTGGCGGGCCCGAGTGAGGCCGAACTGCTCGGCGCGGACGTCGGTATGCCGATGCTGCTGCTGTCCCGGCACTCGTTCGCCGCCGGTGGCAAGCCCGTCGAGTTCGTCCGCTCCATCTATCGCGGTGACCGGTACAAGTTCGTCACCACGCTGAACCGCCCGTAGCGGTGACCGCCACGACGCCCGGTGCGACCTGGGGCACGCCCAGAGCGCGCGGCATCCTGGCGACCACCATCCTGGGGTCCGGGATGGCGATGCTCGACGGCACGATCGTCAACGTCGCGCTGCCGCGCATCGGGGCGGAACTGGGGGCGTCCGTCGCGGGCCTGCAGTGGATCCTCGACGGCTACCTGCTCGCCCTCGCCGCGCTGATCCTGATCGCGGGCTCGCTGAGCGACCGCTACGGCAGGCGGCGGGTCTTCGTCATCGGCGTCGTCTGGTTCGGCGTGGCCTCGGCGCTGTGCGGGGCAGCCGTCTCCACGGAGATGCTGGTGCTCACCCGGGTGCTGCAGGGCGTCGGCGGGGCGCTGCTGACGCCCGGCTCGCTGGCGATCCTGCAGGCGTCCTTCGCCCGGCGGGACCGGGCCAGGGCGATCGGCGCGTGGTCCGGGCTGGGCGGGATCGCCACCGCCATCGGCCCGCTGCTCGGTGGTCTGCTGGTGGAGGTGTGGTCCTGGCGGCTGGCGTTCCTGATCAACGTCCCGCTGGCGGTGCTGTGCGTGTGGATGGCCGGCCGGTTCGTGCCGGAGTCGCGTGACCCGGAACAGCACGGCCGGCCGGACATCGCCGGTTCGCTGCTCGGCGCCGCCGGTCTGGCCGGGCTCACCGCGGCACTGGTCGAGGCGCCGGTGCGCGGCGCGGGGGATCCGCTGGTCCTCGTCGCGGCGGTGGCCGGGGTCGTGGGACTCGGCCTGTTCGTCCGTTTGCAGCGCCGGTCGTCCTCGCCGCTCGTCCCACCGGAGTTGTTCCGCGACCGGACGTTCGTGCTGGCCAACGGGCTGACCTTCGTCGTCTACGCCGCCCTCGGCGGTGTGCTCATGCTGATGGTGCTCCAGCTCCAGGTCTCGCTCGGTTACGGGCCGACGGCCGCCGGGCTCGCCGGACTGCCGATCACGGTGCTCATGCTGCTGCTGTCCGGGCGCTCCGGGAAGCTGGCGCAGCGCATCGGCCCCCGGCTGCAGCTCACCGTCGGGCCGCTGCTGCTGGCGGCGGGCGTGCTGCTGCTGACCAGGGTCACCCCCGGCGCCTCGTACCTCGGCGCGGTGCTGCCCGCCGTGGTGGTGTTCGGGCTGGGGCTGGCGGCGGTCGTCGCCCCGGTGACGGCCACCGTGCTGGCCGCGGCCCCGGACAGCCACGCGGGGGCGGCATCCGGGGTGAACAACGCCGTCGCCCGCTCCGGTGGACTGCTGGCGATCGCGCTGCTGCCCGCCGTGGCCGGGCTCACCGGAGCGGCCTACGCCGACCCCGCGGCGCTCACCGACGGGTGGCGGAGGGCGTTGTGGGTGTGCGCCGGGCTGGCCGTGGTCGGCGGAACGCTCGGGGCGGCCACGCGCAACCGGGTGCTCGCCGCGGAGGACGACTTCGGCGGGCCGTCGGAGGCGCCACGTCCTGGCGAATGCCTGCACTGCGACGTTGAGGGGACGCCCACGCATCTGCGTGCGCACTCGCGTCGAGATTAGCTTGGCGGGGAAAGAAAGTGTCAAGTAAATACCGTCCATTGTGGACGATCGGAGTGGCGCGGGTCACTATCAGGCAACGCCGGGAGCATCTCGTTCGACTTACACGTTGATAAAGATGTCGAAACATCCGGGCGAAGTGGCGAGCGGGAGCATGGTCGAGGAGAAGGACGAGAAGGACGAGAAGTCGGGTATCAAGGTGGTCCAGGTGGCCGCGGCGGCGCTGGCGGCGGTGACGGCCGCGCTGCTCGGCTCCACGCTCGGCGTGGCGGGCACCGTGCTCGGTGCGGGGATGGCGAGCATCGTCACGACCGTCGGCAGCGAGCTGTACCTGCGTTCGCTCAAGCGCACCCGGGAGGCCGCGCAGCGGACGAAGGAGGTCGCGCTCGCGATCGCCGACCCGCGCGTCAAGCAGACCAGGGCGATGCCGATCGCCAGGCAGGTACCGGGTCAGCACACGGCCGCGTACCGGCAGCAGACCCGTACCCAGCGCACTTACGCCTACGACCGGGCCGGTGGCCAGGGGACCGAGGGCGTGCCCGGCGACACCGTGCCCGGTGGCTCCGCGCCCGCTTCCGACGGGGACCTCACGCAGCGGATGCCGATCGCCGGCCACGGGCAGTCGGCTGCCGGGGAACGCACCGTGTTCATTCCCCGGCCGGGTAGCGAGGTCGATCCGGGTCCCGCCGAGGACGGGATGGAGTCCCCGGAGACCGAGCCCGGAAAGCTCCGCAAGCTGCGCTGGCCGTTGATCATCGGTACCAGCGTCGGTGCGTTCGTCATCGGGATGCTGGCGCTGACCGGTATCGAGACCGCCACCGGCGGGGCCGTCTCCGGTGGCAACGGCACGACCTTCTCGCAGGTCGTCGGCGGTGGCAACGGCAACGGCGGGCAGCCCCAGGAGCAGCCCGAGCAGCCGCAGGCCCCGGCCCCGCAGGACGGCGAGGCGACCTCGACCACGAAGGCGCCCGGCACCTCCGAGCAGAACGAGGGTGACGAGCCGACGGAGGAGAGCTCGGCGCCGTCGAGCAGCGAGAAGCCGACCTCGCAGCCTCCGTCGTCGAGCGTCAAGCCGACGCAGCAGACACCGCAGCCGACGGCGGGCGGTGGCCGTGGACCGGCCGGGCAGGAGCGCCCCGAAGGCTGACCCGCCATCGCGGTGACCACCGAAGCGCCACCCGTACGTCAGTCGTACGGGTGGCGCTTCGCGTCAGCGAAAGGGTGGCCCGAATCGCAGTACGTCGACGTATCGCGGTCTCGGGCGAGAGGTGGCCGTCAGGCGGGGAGGCGGGAGCGGATCGCCCTGGCGGCGGACGCGGGGTCCTCCGCCTCGGTGATGGCCCGGACGACGACGACCCGGGACGCCCCGGCGTCGAACACCTCGGGTAACCGGCCGAGGTCGATGCCACCGATCGCGAACCACGGCCGCGCGGTCCCGGACGCGGCCGTCTCGCGGACCAGCTCCAGGCCCGGTGCGTGCCTGCCGGGCTTCGTCGGGGTCGGCCAGCACGGACCCGTGCAGAAGTAGTCGACACCCGGCTCCGACGCCCCGGCCCGCGCCTGCTCGGCCGAATGGGTGGACCGGCCGATCGCCGGCCCCTCGCCGAGGATCCGGCGGGCGAGCGGCACCGGGATGTCGTCCTGGCCGAGGTGCAGCACGTCGGCGTCCACCGCGACGGCGAGGTCGGCCCGGTCGTTCACGGCCAGCAGCGCGCCGTGCCGGGCGCAGGCCTTCGCCAGAATCTCCAGCGCCTCGATCTCCTGTTTCGCCTCGATCGGCACCCCCGCCGCCTTGTCCCGCAACTGGATCACGTCGACGCCGCCGGACAGCGCGGCCTCGGCGAACTCCGCGAGATCGCCGCGATCGGCGCGGGCGCCGGTGCATAGGTACAGCCGCGACGCGGCCAGCCGTTGCCTGATCTGTTCCCCGGTCATCCCTGGCATGGCGCGAGCGTAGCCCGGCGCGTTACGGTGGATGGCGTCCGCACGGGAGCCCGGGGCACGGGCTGAGAGGGAGCTGCCGCTCCGACCGTGGAACCTGATCCGGATCATGCCGGCGCAGGGAGCGTGATTTCCATGAGCAGCAAGGCGAACACGATCGTCGTCGGTGGCGGCGTCATCGGCCTCTCGGTCGCCTGGCGTGCCGCGGCGGCCGGCCACGAGGTGACGCTGGTCGATCCGGAACCGGCCAGGGGCGCCTCCTGGCTGGCGGGCGGGATGCTCGCCCCCGTCACCGAAGCCTGGCCCGGCGAGGAGGACGCGCTGCGGCTCGGCGAGGAGTCCCTGCGCCGCTGGCCGGATTTCGCCGCCGAACTGGCCGCCGAGGGCGCCGACCCCGGCCTTTCGTCCGAGGGCACGATCGTCGTGGCGCTGGACCGCACCGAGGCCGAGCGGCTCGACGCGCTCGCCGGGTACCTGCGTTCGCTCGGCCGGACGGCGGAGGTGCTGCCGGGGACCCGGGTGCGGCGTGCCGAACCCGGTCTCGTGTCCGTCCTCAGTGGACTGCTGGTGCCGGGCGATCTCGCCGTGGACAACCGGAAACTGCTCACCGCCCTGCATCGCACGGCCGGGCGGCGCGGGGTGCGGTTCCTGCCGGAGCGGGCCCTCGCCGTCGAAGCCGGAGCGGTGAGGACGGAGGCGGGGACGGTGCGCGGCGACGCAGTGGTGCTCGCCGCCGGGGCGTGCAGCGCGGGCCTGCACCCCGCGCTGGACGGGCGGGTGCGGCCGGTGAAGGGCGAGATACTGCGCCTGCGTGCCAGGCGGAGCACCCTGCCCCCGCCACGCCGGACGGTCCGGGCGACGGTCGAGGGCAGGCCGGTGTACCTGGTGCCCAGGGCGGACGGCGAGCTGGTGCTCGGCGCGACCCAGTACGAGGCCGGGTTCGACCGCGCGGTGACCGCGCGCGGAGTACGTGAGCTGCTCGACGGTGCGGAGCGGGTGTTTCCGGCGCTGGCCGAGTACGAGCTGGTCGAGTGCGCCGCCGGATCGCGGGCGACCAGCGTGGACAACCTGCCCTATCTCGGACCGCTGCCGGACGGGGTGCTGGCGGCGACCGGCCACTCCCGCAACGGCCTGCTGCTGGCCCCGGTCACCGCCGACGCAGTGCTGGACCTGCTTGCCGGGAAACCACCACCGGACGTCGCGGTACCCGCCCATCCCGGACGGAATCCAGAGGGGATGCGATGACCGGGAAAACCTTGCGCGTCAACGGAAACGACCGGGATTTCGCCGTGAGGTCGACTCTCGCCGAGGTCCTCGGCGAACTCGGCGCCGCGCAGCGGGGGGTGGCCGTCGCCCTCGACGGCGAGGTGGTCGGCCGGAGCCGGTGGGCCGAGATCGTGCCCGCCGACGGGTCGCGCCTCGACGTGCTCACCGCGGTCCAGGGCGGCTGAGGCACATCCCTGTGACACCTGTCCTCGCGTGCCCCGCACGCCCCGGGAACCCGAAGGAGAACCGGCGATGAACGACGACCCACTGCGGATCGGCGCGTACGAACTGACGTCCAGGCTCGTCGTCGGCACCGGCGGGGCCGCGAACCTCGCGGTGCTGGAGCGCACGCTGGTGGCCTCCGGCACCGAACTCACCACCGTCGCGATGCGGCGGGCCGACACCGAGGGCGGCACCGGCGTGCTGGAGTTGTTGCGGCGCTTGAACATCCGGCTGCTACCGAACACGGCGGGCTGCCGCAGTGCCGCCGAGGCGCTGCTCACCGCCCAGCTCGCCCGTGAGGCGCTGGAGACCGACCTGATCAAACTCGAGGTGCACGCCGACGACCGCACGCTGCTGCCGGACCCGGTCGAGACGCTGGACGCCGCCGAACGCCTCGCCGCCGACGGTTTCACCGTGCTCGCCTACACCAACGACGATCCGGTGCTGGCCTCGCGGCTGGAGGAGGCCGGGTGCGCGGCGGTGATGCCGCTTGGCGCCCCGATCGGCACCGGGCTGGGCATCCGCAACCCGCACAACATCGAACTGATCGTCTCCCGGGCGGGCGTGCCGGTGATACTCGACGCCGGAATCGGCACCGCCTCCGACGCCGCGCTGGCGATGGAACTCGGCTGCGCCGCCGTGCTGCTCTCCACCGCCGTCACCAGGGCCCAGGACCCGGAGCGGATGGCCACCGCGATGCGATGCGCCGTGCGGGCGGGCAGGCTGGCCAGGGATGCCGGGCGGATCCCGAAACGTTTCTGGGCACACGCGTCGAGTCCGCCGCGCGCCGCGGTGGGGGACACGTAAGGTTGACGGCACTTCGCGGCCGGTACACGTGTTCCGGCCGGTGCCGAACACTGAGGGAGCCAGTCGTGGTCACGTCGCCGTCCGAGGAGAACGCAGACGTACCCGGCCGGCTTTTCCTGGTGGTGGGCCGCCTTTCCCGGGCACTGCGCCAGGCGGGAGCCCCGGGGCCCGGGCACGGTGCGATCTCCGCGCTGGCGACGCTGGTGCGGCACGGTCAGCTCCGCCTCGGTGACCTCGCGGCGAAGGAGGGGGTGGCCGCGGCGACGATGTCCCGCATCGTGGCCGCGCTCGTCGAGTCCGGTTACGTACGTCGCGAATCCGACCCGGTCGACCGCCGCGCCTGGCTCGCCATCGCCACCGAGGAGGGGGAGCGGCTGGTGTCCGGCGTCCGCTCGAACCGGGTGCAGGAGCTGAACCGGCGGATCGACCGGCTGCCGCCGGAGACGCGGGCCTCCCTGGTCGCCGCCCTGCCCGCGCTGGAGGAGCTGCTGCGCGAGGACGACTAGAACGTGTTTGCCGAGCATTGTGCTCGGCCCTTCGTGACATCCTGTGGCGCATGGACGGCCACGTAGTTCGTGAACGGGAGACGGATCGGATCAGCCGCTCGGGTTGGACCACGCTCGCTCCGCTGCGGGAGACAGTGCGGGACCCTCGCGAGATCCTGGACCGCCAGTCCGGTTCCTGGTGGAACGAAGTGGCGTCCGTCGTCGACGAAATGAGCGGACGCTTTCGAGAGTATCGATTCGCCGACGACGCCGAAATCGGAATCCTCTACGTCCCGGCCGCCAATGAGTTCGACACGCACGAACCGCGCGATGCGGGTTTCCGTACGCTTCAACATGAATCTCTGACCGACGACTTCGTCGACGACCGCCTGACAAGGCCGACGCTCTCGCCGGGCAGGGAAGGTGGGGCTCGGTTCTACGTGACCACCGTCGGCAGGTACGGCGTCCCCATGGGCAGCTACGAGGACATCGTCTCCATGCCCGCGGACGCCCTCACCGTGGCGGGCCAGGACACCCGCGCCGGGATGACCAGGCAACTGTGGAGTGCGAGACTGGCTCAGGCCGGCAGCGAGTCCTTGCCGGACTGGGAGGGAAACCCTCGCTGGACCTTCACCCTGTTCGTGGGAGACGGCCTCTGTGATGACCAGGCCGCGTCCGGAACCGTGCTCAAATCCAGGGTGAGATTCCGGCTCGGCAAGCCTGACCGCGGTATCGCGTCCGCCCGGGTAGCTCCGGCCGTCGAAATCCAATACACGTAGGCGTTTCCCGGATCGGGGCACCACACTTCGGCACTCGAAACCGATTCCGCATCGACGGCGGGGTCGTACCGGGGCTCAGGGCAGCGGCGGTTCGGGCGCGAGACGCCAGAACGCCGACACCGGGCCGACCTTCGCCCCCATCGGATAGGAATGCTCGACGGCGTTGGTGACGAACCATTTGCCGAACCGCACCGCCCGGTCCACCGGCATCCCCCTGGCCAGCCCCGCGGTCAGTGCGGAGGCCATCGCGTCACCCGCCCCGTGCGTGTGCGGCGTCCGGTAACGGGGCCCGGGCAGCTCGGTGAACGTCTCGCCGTCGAAGAGCAGGTCGACGCACTCGGGATCGTCCGCCAGGTGGCCGCTCTTCACCAGCACGTACCGCGGCCCGAGCCGGTGCAGTGCGACGGCGGCCTCGCGCATCCGGGGGCGGTCCTGCGCGGTGATGCCGGTGAGCAGCCGCACCTCGTCCAGGTTGGGGGTGAGGACGGTGGCCCGCGGCAACAGCAGTTCGCGCAGCGCGGCCAGGCCGTCGGTGTCGAACAGGGGCTGGCCGTGCATGGACGCGGCGACCGGATCCACGACGAACGGGGTGGCCGCGTCCCGGCCGATGCCCGCGCGGTCGCAGGCCCCGGCCACCGCCTCGATGATCTCGGCGGAGGCGAGCATGCCGGTCTTCGCCGCGCCGACGCCCATGTCCGCGGCCACGGCCTCGATCTGCCCGGCCACGATGTGCGGCGGGAGATCGGAACGGTCGTGCACGCCGAGGGTGTTCTGCACGGTCACCGCCGTCACCGCGACGAGCCCGTGCACGCCGCAGGTGAGAAAGGTGCGCAGGTCGGCCTGCAGTCCCGCCGCGCCGCCCGAGTCGGAACCGGCGATGGTCAGTGCGGACGGTGGAGCGCTCATCGTCCCAGTGTCGCCGCCCGCCTCTGCCGGGGCGAGACCGGGCGGGCTTGCGGCTATGGAACGAGGACGATCTTGCCGATCGTGCGGCCGGACTCGCCGAGTTCGTGTGCCCGGCTCGCCTCGGCCAGTGGGAACGTCCGCGACACGTGCACGCGAAGGCCTCCCGCCGCGGCGAGGCCGGCGAGTTCGCGCAGGCCGAGCTGGTCGGGCTCCACCAGCAGATCCCGGGTGAGCACACCGAGCCGGTCCGCCGCCTCGGCCACCGGTTCCGCGACGCCGCCGGGGATCGCGATCAGCAGCCCGCCCTCACGCAGGGTCCGCAGCAGGCGCAGGTCGTTGTCCGGACCGACCAGGCCGAGGGCCACGTCGACGTCCCGCACGCTCTCCCCCACGTCGACGGCCGTGTAGTCGACGGTCTCGTCCGCCCCGAGCGAGGTCAGGAACTCGTGTTTCGCCGCTCGTGCCGTGCCGATCACGTGTGCGCCGCGGGACTTGGCGATCTGCACGGCGAGGTGGCCGACCCCGCCCGCGGCCGCGTCGATCAGCACCCGCTGCCCCTGCCGTACCTGCGCGACGTCGACGAGGGCCTGCCACGCCGTCAGTCCGGCCAGCGGCAGCCCGGCCGCCTCCTCGTGCGAGAGTTCCGCGGGCTTGCGGGCGAAGTGGCGGGACGGTGCCGTGACGTACTCGCCGTAGGCCCTCGCCTCACGCGGGAACCACGGCATGCCGAACACCTCGTCGCCCGCCCGCAGTGAACTGGCGCCGAAGCCGGTCGACTCGACCACACCGGAGACGTCCCAGCCCACCGTGTAGGGCGGACCGTCCATGAACACCTGCTGGGCACGGGATTTCCAGTCGACCGGGTTGACCCCGGCGGCGTGTACCCGGACCAGTACTTCGGTGGGGCCGGGCTCGGGACGTTCGACCTCGACCAGTTCGAGTACCTCGGGGCCGCCGTGATCCCGCTGGGTCACCATGCGCATCGTCCGCGCCTCCTCGTCCACTCCGGGTTTTCGCCCGCTCAGGGCCTCTCGCCCGCGAAGCTACCGCCGATCAGCGGCACGCGCCGTGGACGGCGACCCGCTCCACCACCGCCGTCGGCTCGTCGGCGGGCAGCAGCGTGGTGAACGGCGGCACCTCCTCGATCGCCAGGCGCAGTTCGAGCACACCCGGTCCCGCGAGGTGCCGCTGGTGGTAGTCGGCGAGCCGTTCGCGCAGTTCGGTCAGGGTGCCCGCGCCGCCGACCCACAGCCGGTCCGGCGTACCGAGCCCGCGCGCGACCCCGGTGACGTCCACCGGCGCGTACTTCACCGCTTCGAGCCGGGAGTCGAACAGCACCTGCTGCCTGGTTACGCACATTCCGTGCATCGCGTTGTTGAACACCACGAACAGCACAGGAAGCCCGAGTTCGACGGCGGTGTGCAGTTCGAGGCCGTTCATCAGGAACGCCCCGTCCCCGCAGAGCACGACGGTGCGGGTGCCGGGGTCGGAGCCGAGCTGGGCGCCGACGGCGGCGGGCAGGCTGTAACCCATGCCGCCCATGCCCAGCGCGATCGTCGACGAGGCGCCGGGCGGCACGTCGGAGAGGTGGATCGCGGCGGAGGCGCAGTTGCCCGCGTCGAGCACGAGATGCCCGCCGGCGGGCAGGTAGTCGCGCAGCACCTCGACCGCCTCGCTCTGCCGCAGGTCGTCGCCGTCGTTCCCGGGGTTTTCGCGCCCCGGCACCGGCTCGGCGAGGCGCGGGACGAAGCGGCGGCGCGGGCGGGCGGCGTTCTCCGGCACGGCGAACGGCTCGGCCCGGGTCATCTCCAGCAGGCGTTCGAACACCGCGCCCGCGTCGGCACGGACGACCAGCCGGGGCGCGACCGACCGCTGTGCCTCGCCGGGGTCGATGTTCACCACGGCCACCTGGCCGCCGGGCAGTTCGCCGAGCGGGCCCCTGGTCATGGCGTTCAGTCCGGCACCGGCCACGACGACCAAGTCGGCGTCCCGGATCGCCTCGTGCGCCGAGGGGTGCCCTGGCAGACCCGCCACGCCGAGGAACAGCGGGTCCTCGTTGGGGAACTCCGCGCGGGCGGACATCGTGGTCGCAGTGGGCACGCCGGCCGCTTGAGCGAACCGGGTGACCGCACCCGGGTCGCCGCCGCGGCGCACGCCGTGGCCGACCAGCAGCACCGGCCTGCGCGCGGAACGGACCACGTCGAACAGGGCACGGACCTCGTCCTCGGGAACGGCGGGCCGGTCGAGGAAATCGGTGAGCGAGGAGGGAAAACCGTCCGGGGCCGGGCCGATGTCGCTGTCCTGCACGTCGCGGGGCAGCAGCAGGGCGACCGGGCCGGGGCGTCCGGTGAGCGCCGCGTGCACGGCAGCACGCAGGTCGTCCCAGAACGTCGCGACACCGGGACGGGCCACGTACTTGGTGAACGCCGCGAGCATCCCGGCCGCGTCCACCGTCCGGCCGATGCCCGAGGAGTCCTGGAAAGCGCCCCGTCCGTCCATTGAGGACGGTGGCTGGCCGATGAGGGCGAGTACCGGAACGGATTCCGCGTAGGACTCGGCCAGCCCGACGGCGAGGTTCATCATGCCGCCGCCGGAGGTCGAGCAGCAGACGCCGAGCGTGCGGTGTACCCGGGCGCGGGCGTCGGCCATGAACGCCGCGCCGTCCTCGCGCCGGGCCAGCACCGATTCCAGCCGTCCCGCACCGAGCCGGTGTATCGCATCGTGTACGTGCTCGATGTTGGCGCCGCTGACGCCGAACACGTATCGGGTGTCCCAGTCGCGCAGAGTCGCCACCAGGGCGTCGGCCAGTCGCATGATTCCCTCACCTGCGTTCTTCCGGGCACGGCGCTCGCCACGGCATCGGTGCCGTGCGCGTGACCGGTGGTGGAAAGCGCCCGGTGGGACGCCGCTCGCTGGCTGCGGACGGCCCGAGGCGCGGTTGGGTAATTCGGTGGAGAGCCGGCCGGAACGGTGGTCGAGAATGTCGAGACTCGACCTTTGGCGGTCAGCCATTTTCGATCGGGGACCGGTGGGAAGTCAAGGGTTCCCAAATGGAACGACTGGGGTCGGCCGCCCGCTACCGTGGAATTCCGTGGCTGTCGATACACGTCGACGTTAACTCTCGGACACATTTCCGTTGTCCTGGAAACTTCCGAAGAGCGCCCTGGAATCGTCCGGCTCGGGCGACGCTCAGGTGGCGCCGTTCCAGCGCATCGTCATCGCGCTCACCATGTCGCCCGCGTTCGAGAAGCACCCCAGCGCCACGATGTCGCCGGTACTGAGCATGCCGTGTTCGAGAGCGTCGGCGAGCGTCACCGGTAGTGAGCTGTGGAAGAGGTTGCCGTACTTGGCGAGCGTGTCGTGGCAGCGCTCGGGTTCGATCCCGCAGCTTTCCCGCCAGGCCTTGATCATTCCCCGGTTGGGCTGGTGAGTCAGCAGCAGCGACACGTCGTCAGGTGTCAGTCCGGCCTTCTCCAGGCTGGCCAGGATGGCGTTGGGAACGAGCGACAAAGCGATGCCCCGCAACGAATCCAGCTGCTCCTTACTGAACTTCACCGCGATGGGGCCACTGCCGTCCTGCCAGAAACTCCGCTGCTCGCCGTCGACGGGCTCCGGCTCGAACTCCAGCAGCCCCGCGTGCTCCCCGTGTGACCGTTCGTAGGCGGCGAGCACCGTGGGCTCGCCCTCGGTGAGCAAGGTGGCCGTGGCGCCGTCACCCAGTACCCGCGAGGCGTGAACATGTTGGAAGGCAGGCAACCGGGAAACGAAGTTGGTGACCGAGAGGACCGCGACCGTTCGGTGCTGCCCGGACTCGATGTACGCCTGCGCCGCCCGGATGCCGGACAACCAGGACGTCGTGCCGGTGTCCACCTGGGCCACGGTCGCGTTGGTCGCGCCCACCAGGTGCTGGACGTCGGGGCCGATACCCGGCAGGTACTTGTCGTTGAACTGGCTGAAGTAGACGATCATGTCCAGATCGGCCGCCGGCGTGGAGGTTCGCTCGAGCACCTTGCGGAGGGCGTTGACGCCCAGCTCCGTCGAGGTGTAGTCGGGAGAGGCGAACCGGCGTTCGGCGATCCCCTCGAAGAACTCGTGTCCGGCCAACTGGTCCGAGGTGGCGGTACCCGTGCCGTCCGGGCTCTCTGCCACGTTCGACACTATCCGCTCGGGCATGAAACTGACGACGTCGATGATCCGGGCGCCTGGCATGTGACGACATCTCCCGCTTCTCGTGCCGCGGACGGAATGGTTGGCCCGTACCGTCCGCAGGTCGGTTCCGCGTGTCCGGCACGCTGATTCCCGTAGCCGCGACCGGATTCACGAGCGGCGCTGTCAGTGCCGCGAGCGGTCAGTGTCGTCAACAAGATCCGGTAACGCAATACCGCCTCGTCGATACAGTCGGACAGTCACCACTTTTTCTCACAATGGCAGAAAAAACGGCGAAGGGTTACGGTTCCTCGACCGACGAGATACGGTACTTGGCCACCGACGCGTCGAGAATCTGCCCGTGCTGGGCGGAATCCGGGCCGTCGCCCCGGAAGCGCATCAGCTCCTCGTTCGACTCCCAGCGCTCGTACACATTGATCCGGCCCGGTTCCACCGGGTCGGCCGTCAGTGAGTAGTCCAGGCAGCCCGCCGACACCCTGGCCTGCTCGATGGCGTCCCGGCAGGACCTCAGGTATCCGTCCCGTTCGCCCGGCGCGACGTACAGCCTGCCCGCGATGATGATCATGTCGTGCTCCTCGGCTCGGACGGCGTCCGGCGAAACGATACGCGCTCAGAAGCCTCCTGGAACGAGTCGCCAGAACGGGGACACCGGGCCGGTTCCCGCGCCCAGCGGATACGACTCGGCCACCGCGCGTTCGATGAAGCGTTTGCCCGCGGCCACCGCGTCCGGCAGGTCCAGCCCGTGGGCCAGCGAGGCCGTGACGGCCGATGCCAGGGTGTCACCGCCGCCGTGCGTGTGCGGCGACTCGTGTCGTTTCCCGGACAGTTCCACGACATCCCGGCCGTCGGAGAGTAGATCCACGCACTCAGGCGAGTCGTACATGTGCCCGCCCTTGACCAGAACCCAGCGCGGTCCCAGGTCCAGCAAGGCTTTCGCGGCTTCGCGCTGCCCGGCTCGATCCACCACCTGAACGCCGGTCAGCAACCGGACCTCGTCCAGGTTCGGCGTGACGAGCGTGGCGCGCGGGAACAGCTCCGCCCGCACGGCCTCCAATGCCTCCGCTCGCAGCAGGGTGTCCCCGTGCATCGAGGCCGCGACCGGGTCCACGACCAGTGGTACCGCCGCGTTCTGTCCGATGTGGACTTCGTCGAGGGTGGCGGCCACCGCCTCGATGATCTCCGCGGTGGCGAGCATCCCGGTCTTCGCGGCGGCGACTCCCATGTCGCCGGCAACCGCGGCGATCTGCGCCGTCACCACCTCCGGCGGGATCTCGGTGAAACCTTGTACCCCGAGGGAGTTCTGCACCGTGACCGCGGTGACCGCCGTCATCCCGTGCACCCCGCAGGCGAAGAACGCCCGCAGGTCGGCCTGGATTCCGGCACCGCCACCGGAGTCCGATCCCGCGATGGTCAGCGCCGTCGGCGGTGTCCGGGCCGTCACCGGTCCTGCTCCACCACCGGCAGGTACACCTTGCCACCCTGTTCGGTGAACTCGGCGGACTTCTCCTCCATCCCCGCCTCGATCGCCTCCACAGTGGACAGTCCATGCCGGTCGGCGTAGTCCCGGATGTCCTGGGTGATCCGCATCGAACAGAACTTCGGCCCGCACATGGAACAGAAGTGCGCCGTCTTGGCCGGTTCGGCGGGAAGCGTCTCGTCGTGGAACGAGCGCGCGGTGTCCGGGTCGAGCGAGAGGTTGAACTGGTCGTGCCAGCGGAACTCGAAGCGCGCCTTGGAGAGTTCGTCGTCCCAGTCCTGTGCGTAACGGTGTCCCTTCGCCAGATCGGCGGCGTGCGCGGCGATCTTGTAGGTGATGACGCCCGTCTTCACGTCGTCCCGGTCCGGCAGGCCGAGGTGCTCCTTCGGCGTGACGTAACAGAGCATCGCCGTGCCGTACCAGCCGATCTGCGCGGCGCCGATCGCCGAGGTGATGTGGTCGTAGGCGGGCGCGATGTCCGTCGCGAGTGGACCGAGCGTGTAGAACGGGGCCTCGCCGCAGAGCTTCTCCTCCAGCTCCACGTTCTCCTTGATCTTGTGCATCGGCACGTGGCCGGGCCCCTCGATCATCACCTGGACCTCGTGCGCGCGGGCGATGTGCGTCAGCTCGCCGAGGGTCTCCAGTTCGGCGAACTGGGCGCGGTCGTTCGCGTCCGCGATGGAACCGGGACGCAGGCCGTCACCGAGGGAGAACGTCACGTCGTAGGAGCGCAGGATCTCGCACAGCTCCGCGAAGTTCTCGTAGAGGAAGGACTCGCGGTGATGCGCCAGGCACCAGGCCGCCATGATCGAACCCCCGCGGGAGACGATCCCGGTGACCCGCTTCGCCGTCAGCGGCACGTAACGCAGCCGCACCCCTGCGTGCACCGTCATGTAGTCCACGCCCTGCTCGCACTGCTCGACGATGGTGTCGCGGTACAGCTCCCATGACAACTTCTCCGGCTCGCCGCCGACCTTCTCCAGCGCCTGGTAGATCGGCACGGTGCCGACCGGAACGGGGGAGTTGCGCATGATCCACTCGCGGGTCTCGTGAATTCGCTTGCCGGTGGACAGGTCCATGATCGTGTCGGCACCCCAGCGGGTGGCCCACACCATCTTGTCCACCTCCTCCTCCACCGAGGACCAGACGGCCGAGTTGCCCATGTTCGCGTTGACCTTCACCAGGAAGTTCTTGCCGATGATCATCGGCTCGCATTCGGGATGCCTGCGGTTGACCGGGATCACCGCACGTCCCAGCGCCACCTCCTCGCGGACGAACTCCGCTGTCACGCGTTCGCGGGCGGCGACGTACTCCATCTCCCTGGTGATCACCCCCTGCCGCGCCCAGCCGAGCTGGGTGTTCCGGTCGCGGCCGTCCACCCAGCCGGAACGCAGCGGCTCCAGTCCTTTGTGGACATCGATTGCCGCGTCCGGGTCGGTGTAGGGGCCGGAGGTGTCGTAGACGTCGAAATGCTCGCCGTTGGTCAGATCGATGCGCCGCACCGGAACACGCAGGCCCGACTCGGTCGGCCGGTACACCTTGCGCGAGCCGGTGATCGGCCCGGTGGTAACGCTCGGCCGCACCGAGGAACGGTCCTTGGGCATGGAAAAGGCTTGAGACGTCATGGAAAGCACTCCCTACGCCGGCATTACCCGGTCAGGTTCATGCGGTCGGCGGCGCCGGAAACGAAGTCCAGCCGCCCTCTCAGCCCGCCAAGGCGCGAGCTCCCGCGTTGTGAGGTTGTGCCCCGACCATGCCACGCGAGGACGCAGACCTCAAGGGGCCGGACGGGCGGCGTGCGCCCACACTGCCACCGTCGCGGGTGTGTGGGCGGTGGACCTTTCCGCCGGACAACGGTGTTCGTAATCTCCGATCCGGAGTACGAACCGATCGGGAGGTGTGTGGGATGCGACGGCTTCTGGCACTGGTGGCGGCGATCGCGGCCGCGGCGGTGATGAGCCCCGCCGCGCAGGCGAACGCCGCGGCGGGCGAGATCGTGGAGGTCACCGGATTCGGCAGCGACCCCGGCGACCTCCGGATGCTGCGCGCCGTCCCGGAGGGCCTGCCCGCCGGTGCGCCCATCGTGGTGGCACTGCACGGCTGCACCCAGAACGGCACCGACTACGGCACCGACACCGGCTGGCTGTCCCTGGCGAACGAGCGTGGATTCGCGCTCGTGCTCCCGGAGCAGCGTGCGGGCAACAACCTCAACGGCTGCTTCAACTGGTTCGAGAGTGGTGACACCGGCAACGGCGGCGGAGAGGCCGAGTCGATCGCGCAGATGGTGGCGCGCACCGTCGCCGACACCGGTGCCGACCCGGCGCGGGTCTACGTGACCGGCCTGTCGGCGGGCGGCGCGATGACCGCGGCGATGCTCGCGGCCTACCCGGACGTCTTCGCCGGTGGTGCCGTCGTCGCGGGCCTGCCCTTCGGTTGCGCCACTTCGGCCGTGCAGGCCTTCACCTGCATGAACCCCGGCACCGACAAGACGCCGGCGCAGTGGGGCGACCTGGTCCGGGCCGCCGGGTCCGGTACCGGCGCCTCGGTCGCCGTCTGGCACGGCGACGCGGACTACACCGTCGCCGTCGCGAATCAGCGCGAGCTGGCCGACCAGTGGACGGACGTGCGCGGCGTCGCGCCCGAGCCGACCGGCAGCGACACCGTGGCCGGCTTCCCGCACGAGGTCTACGGCGAGGCCGTCGAGACGTACCGGATCACCGGGATGGGTCACGGTCAGCCGGTCGACCCGGCGGGCGGCTGCGGCACGGCGGCGGCCTTCGTCCTGGACGTCGGGCTGTGCGCGGCCGGCCGGATGGCCGACACCTGGGCCCTCTGACGGGTCCCCGCCGCGGCCCGGCCGCCCGAAGTGCGGGCGACCTGGCCGCGGTTGCCGCGAGCGCGCACCCCTGACCGTCCGCGAGCGCAATTCGTCGACATATTGCGGCCGCCCCGACCGCAATATGTCGACGTATTGCGGTTTCCGGGCGTGCGGGGTGGGCGGGGGCGCCTGCCGAGTACGCGGTCGTGCCGGGTACCCCCGGCGGGTCAGCCCTCGGCGGGGGCGGGCTCCGGCTGCCAGCTCAGGCCCGGAGCGCCCCAGCCGTTGCGCTTGAGCATCCGCTTCGCCTCACGGGCGTGCCTGCCGACCAGCCGGTCGAGGTAGATGTAACCGTCGAGGTGGTCGGTCTCGTGCTGCAGGCAGCGGGCGAAGTAGCCGGTGCCCTCCACCTCGACCGGGTTGCCGTCGAGATCCGTGCCGGTCACCGCCGCCCTGGCCGCCCTGCCGGTCGGGTACGACTCGCCGGGCGCCGAAAGGCAGCCCTCCCAGTCGTCGTCCGGGTCCGGCATCGTCTCCGGGATCTCCGAAGTGGACAGACGCGGGTTCACGACGAGGCCGCGGTGCCGGTTGCCCTCGTCGTCGGGGCAGTCGTAGACGAACAGCCGCAGGTCGACGCCGATCTGGTTGGCCGCGAGGCCGACCCCCTCGGCGGCGTACATCGTCTCGAACATGTCGTCGGCGAGAGTGCGCAGCGCGTCGTCGAACACCTCCACCTCACGGGTGGGGTTGTGCAGCACTGGGTCGCCTGCGATGCGGATGGCGTGGACGGTCACGCGGGCGAATATTACCCGCGCGCGCGACCGTGACGCGCCGGGCCGTGATAGCCGACGACTGTCGGTGGTGCGTGATCTAATGGCGCCGTGGAATGACACGCTTGTCATTCCTCCGCACGGCACCGGAGACGATTGCGAGGAGCCAGATGGACGCCGCGGAGTCGACGGCCCGGCACGACCAGCCGTCCCCGCCCGCCCAGCAGGCCCCGGACACCACCCAGGCCGACGGCCTGACGGCCCGGGAGCAGGAAGTTCTCGCTTTCGAGCGTCAGTGGTGGAAGTACGCGGGCGCGAAGGAACAGGCGATCCGGGAACTGTTCGCCATGTCCTCCACGCGCTACTACCAGGTGCTCAACCGGTTGATCGACAAGCCGGAGGCGCTGCGGGCGGATCCGATGCTCGTGAAGCGACTGCGCAAGACCAGGGCCGCCAGACAACGTACGCGGGCCGCCCGCCGGCTGGGGATCGAGTTGCCATGAACGCCTTCGAAGGAGTCTCGCGCCCGGCAAGGGCCGCGGGCATCGCACTGCTGGGTATCGCCGCCGTCGCGGCCGTCGTCGGCGGGGTCACGCTGGTCACCACCGGTGACTCCGAGGACACCGCCGCGCCGCCGTCCAGTTCCGCTCCCGACGGTCCTGGCGGAGTCCCGGTGCCTCCCGGCGAGCCGACCCCCGGTCCCGGCGGCACCGCCACGCCGAGCCCGACCGGCCAGCCGACCACCCCTCCCTCACCGGGCCCCGGCGAGCCCGGCGGCCCGACCAGCGCAGCGCCCACCCCGGCGCCCGGCGAACCCGGTGGTCCCCCCGGCACCCAGCCCGGGGGCGAGCCCGGCGGGGACCAGGGCGGAGTGGCAGGCGACCAGCAGGCCTCGGCCAAGTGGGTCACCGTGCGCGTCTACAACAACAGCAACATCAAGGGACTCGCCGAACGCGCCGGACAGGATCTGCGCGGGCAGGGCTGGAACGTGGCGGAGTTCAGCAACTACTCCTCCGGCATCATCCCCACCACCACCGCCTACTACCGCCCGGGGACGGACGAGGAGACGGCGGCCAAAGCGCTCGCCGCATCCTTCGGCATGCGCGTCGAGGCCCGATTCGACGGCATCCGCGACTCCAGCGAGGGCGTGATCGTCATCGTCACCAACGACTACCAGGCGGGCGGCGGCAAGACCGGGAGCTGAGACACGCTCGGCGCCGGACCAGCAGGCCCGGCGCCGAGAACACGTCGGCGGTCCTGCTTCCGGTCAGGCCCGCTTGGCCGCGTAGGCCTCCAGATCGGCGAGCTGCGCCGGATCCAGCGACGGGCGCACGGCCTCGCGCGCCGTGGCGAGATGCGCGGCCGTCACCTCGGCCGCCTCCAGCGACTCACGCATCGCCGTCAGCGCGGCCTCGCGGATCAGTGCCGCACAGTCCGCCGCCGAGTACCGGTCCAGCTCTGCCGCCGTCGCGTCCAGGTCCACATCGGACGCGAGCGGGGTGTTCTTCGAGGTGGCGCGCAGGATCGCGGCGCGAGCCTCGGCGTCCGGCGGCGGGACGTAGACCAGCCGCTCCAGCCTGCCCGGCCGCAACAGCGCCGGATCCACCAGGTCGGGACGGTTTGTCGCACCGAGCACCACGACCTCGCGCATCGGCTCGACCCCGTCGAGCTCGGTGAGCAGCGAGGCCACCACCCGGTCGGACACCCCGGAGTCGCTTGACTGCCCGCGACGAGGGGCCAGCGCGTCGATCTCGTCCAGGAACACCAGCGACGGCGCCGCCTCGGCGGCGCGGCGGAACAGCTCCCGCACCGCGCGCTCCGACTCGCCGACCCACTTGTCCATCAGCTCCGCACCCTTGACCGCGAAGACGTTCAGCGCCCCGGTGCCCGCCAGCGCACGGACCAGGAAGGTCTTCCCGCCACCCGGCGGACCGTAGAGCAGCACGCCGCGGGGCGGGGCGACGCCGAGCCGGGCGAAGGAATCGGGGTAGCGCAGCGGCCAGAGCACCGCTTCGGTCAGCGACTGCTTCACCTCGGTCATGTCGCCGACGTCGTCGAGGCTCAGTCCGCCCGTCGCCAGGGTGTCCGAAGTGGACATCGAGATCGGGCGCACGCTGGCGAGCGCGTCGAGCAGATCCTGTTCGGCGATCCGCGGTTCGTCGGAGTCCCGCTGGCGCAGGGCGGCGCGGAGTGCGGCGTCGCGGCGCAGCGCGATCAGGTCGGCGGCGACGAAGCCCGGCGTCCGCTCGGCGATGTTCGCGAAGTCCACGCCGGACTCCAAGGGCACGTCGCGCAGCAGAATGCGCAGAAGTTCCTTACGCACAGCCGAATCCGGCAGGGACAGCGTCAGCTCGCGGTCGAGCAGCTCCACCGCGCGCAGCCGGGGGTCCACCCCTTCGGGGTGCGCCGTGGTGGCGACCACCGCGAGTCCCGGCCGGGCCAGCGCCGTGCGCAGTTCCTCCAGCACGACGGTCGCCACCGGCGGCGGTTCGCTGCCCGGCAGCAGCGCGTCGATGTCGGTGATCAGCAGGACCCCGGGGCCCTCGCCCGCGGCCGTCCGGTCGACCGCGTCGCGCACCCGCGCGGCGGCCGAGCCCGGTTCCAGTACCGCCACGTTCGGTGCGGACAGTGTGGCCACCCGTACCTTCTCCGCCTGCGCCACGGAACGCACCAGTGTGGCCTTGCCCGCGCCCTCCGGCCCGGCCACCAGGACGCCGAGCTGACCGGAGGTGCCCAGCTTGGCGAGCAGTTCCGGCCGGTGGAACGCGAGATCGAACCACTCGGCCAGCTTGCGGGCCGCGGGCCCCGCGCCGGCGAGGTCGGCCACCGGCGGTGCCGGGTCCTCGGCAGGGTCCTCCTCGACGAGTTCGGCGTCCAGCACGTCGTCCACAGTGGACGGCGTGCCGCCGGTCGCGGTGAGCGTGGTGGTGCCCGAGCCGCCGGACGACCCGGCAGGAACCGCGGCGGCCGCCGCTCCGTCCCGCCAGCCGACCACTGTGGACGGTCCGATCGCCACGGTGCCCGCGGGCTCGGTGGCCGTCACGGTCAGCAGTTCGGTGGTCCAGGTGGCGCCGATCGCGCCGGAAAGACGGCTGCGCGCGGTGGAGACGTCCGCGCCGGGCGGCGGTGCCAGGTCCTGTGGCAGCAGCGAGACGGCGTCGCCGACGGTGAGCACCTTGCCGATCAGTGCCAGCCGCAGCGTGTGCGGCGGCAGCGAGACGCTGGCCAGCCGGGACCCGGCCACGGTGACCGTGCGGGCCGCGGAGACCTTGACGGGCGACACGACGACCTCGGCGCCCTCGGTGAGCCCGAGGTTGGACATGGTGACGTCGTCGACCAGGACGGCGCCCGGCGTGGCGTCCGCCGAGGCGGGCGCGGCCAGCGCGGCACTGGACCGGGCGCCGGTGAGCCGGACCGCGTCCCAGTCGCGCAGGCCCAGCGCGTCGAGTACCTCGGGGTGCAGCCGGACGACGCCGCGACGGGCGTCGAGTGCGGAGGGGGTGTGCCGGACGGTAAGTGTGATCTGTGCGGACGTCACCGCGTCAGCCTAGTGCGGGTCCTGCCCGGCCGGGGCAGGCGGCGGCTCACTTGCCGTCGGAGTCCTCGTCGCGCTGCCGCAGTCGCAGGCCGGTCCGCCGCCAGCTCCGCGTCCGGTCCGTCTCCGCGGCCCGGCCCCGGGGGACCGGGGGCGTACCCGTCCGCGGCGGCTCGTCGTGGTTGCCGAACGGGCGGCCCACCGCACGCCGTGCCGCGCCCGCCACCCGGCGGAGCCGGGGACGGCGCAGGCCCAGCCTGCGGTGACTGCGTGCCCGCCGGATCGCCCTGCGCTCCTTGGGCTGCGCGTCCCAGGCCTCCGGATGCCTGGCCAGCCAGCGGTGGCGGTGCACCGCGTACGGCAGGTGCAGCAGGTAGAGCACCAGCACCAGCGCGAGCGCGATCAGCGGGTACTGGATGATCGCCGCCGCCAGCAGCGCGACGCCCAGCAGCAGCGGGGCGGCGAACTTCGCCGGTACCCGCGCCGACTTCAGCGACAACGTCGGCAGACGGCTGATCAGCAGCGCCGCGATCGCGACCGTCCAGACGGCGACGACCACGCGGGAGGACCACCAGCCCTCGCCGAACTCCAGCGTCAGGGTCAGCGGGAGCAGCGCGAGCAGGCCACCCGCCGGAGCCGGGACGCCGACGAAGAACTCGCTCTCGTACGGCGGCTGCTCGGTGTCGTCGAGCAGCGTGTTGAACCTGGCCAGCCGCAGGATCATGCAGACGGCGAACACCAGCGCCACGATCCAGCCGAACCGGTCGCCGTTGTCCTGCCAGATGTAGATGACCAGGGCGGGGGCGACGCCGAAGGAGATGGCGTCCGAGAGCGAGTCGAGTTCGGCACCCATCTTGGACGTCGCGTCCAGCAGGCGTGCGATCCGGCCGTCCAGGCTGTCCAGAATGGCCGCGACGCCGATCGCGCCGATCGCGAGCAGGTAGTTGCCCGTCAGCGTGAACTGCACCGCGGACAGGCCGGAGCACAGGGCGAGGACGGTGATGGCGTTCGGCAGCAGGCGGACGCCGGGCGTGCTCCGGGCCATCGGGTCAGCCCTCCGGGCTCGGGGCGGGACCGTCCGAAGTGGACGGGAGTTCCGCGATCGGGGTCTCGCCGCCGATGGTGCGCTGGCCCTTGGCGACCAGCACCCGGCTGCCCTCCGGCAGGTAAAGGTCGACCCGGGAACCGAAGCGGATCAGGCCGTAGGTGTCGGCGGTGGCGACCGTGTCGCCCTCGGCGACCTGGCAGACGATCCGGCGGGCGACCAGGCCGGCGATCTGCACGACGACGAGTTCGTGCCCGTCGTCGGTGTGCAGCAGCACGGAGTTGCGCTCGTTGTCCTCGCTGGCCTTGTCCAGGTCGGCGGAGAGGAACTTGCCCGGCCGGTAGGCCACCTTGGCGATCCGGCCGTCCGCGGGCACCCGCTGCACGTGTACGTCGAACACGGAGAGGAAGACGCTGACGCGCATCCGCGGGGTCGCGGGCAGGCCCAGTTCGGGCGGCGGCACGGCGCGTTCGATCAGCGAGACCAGGCCGTCGGCCGAGGCGACGGCGATGCCGGTGCGCGGCGGGGCAACCCGCTTCGGCTCGCGGAAGAACGCGGCGGTGGCGACCGTGCCGAGACCGGCCAGCAGGCCGAGCCGCTTGGACACCTTGCGCAGCAGGAACGTCGCGACGGCGCCGCCGAGGACGAAGGGCCTGCCACCGGGGTGCATCGGCGGGACCGTCTCACGCACGAGCTGCAGCGCGTGGCCGACGGAGTTGCTGTTCGTGGGCGTGTCGTTCGAGGACCCAGGCGTCGGAGCGGCGCGCATCGTGTCGGAGTGTCCCGTTGTCTCGTAGGCCGGCGGGGGAACGGCCCAGCAGATCGGCCGTGGTGGGAACACGCTACGCCAGCCGGGTAAATCGGACGGGCCGGGTGCGTGCGCCCCCCGACGGTGCACGCACCCGGCTGCGCTCCCGCGCGCCGAAGGTGGGCAACCATAGCGCGCTCACCAGCGCATATGACCGTTCGTGCGGCAATCGTTACGTGACGTGCACGTGCATCCGCGCACGCCGTTCGCGAGACGATCGGCGAGCCCGCGCGTCAGTCGAGCATCAGTACGTCGACCTCGGCGCCCTGCTCCAGTTCGGTCGCCGGCTCGTCCAGCACGATCAGGCAGTTCGCCTGCGTGAACGACGCGAGCAGGTGCGAACCGGGCCCGCCGCGGGGGCCGACCTCGCCGGTCACCGCTCCGCGCGCCTCGTCCCCCGGCGGGGTGTAGAAGCCGCGGCGGAACTGCCTGCGGCCGGCGGGAGAGCGCAGCGGCTCGGTGAGCCTGGCCCGCAGCTGCCTGCGGTCCACCACCGGATGCCCCATCGCCGTCAGCAGTGCCGGGCGCAGGAAGGCCTCGAAGGAGACGAGCACGCTGACCGGATTTCCCGGCAGCGTCACCACCGGCACGCCGTTCCAGCGTCCGCTTCCCTGCGGGCCGCCCGGCTGCATCGCGACCTTCACGAACTCCACGCCCGCCCCGGTCAGCGCGTCCTTGACGACCTCGTACGCCCCCGCGCTGACCCCGCCCGAGGTGACCATCAGATCGGCATCGGCGAGCTTCGGTTCGACGGCCGCGCGGAACCGCTCGACGTCGTCCGCGACGCTGGAGACCGTCTCCACATGGCAGCCGATCTCCCGCATGGCAGCGGCCAGCATGATGCTGTTCGACTCGTAGATCTGCCCGTACCGCAAGGGTTCCGGTGGCAGCACCAGCTCCGAACCGGTGGACACGACCAGCACCCTCGGCGGCGCGTGCACGGTGAGCGCGTCCAGTCCCACGGCCGCGGCGAGACCGAGCTGCGAGTGCCCGAGCACCATGCCCGCCGGCATCGCCAGCGAGCCCTTCGCGACGTCCTCACCGGTCCGCCGCAGATGGGTGCCGGGCGAGGACGGCGCTTCGATCCGCACGGTCACCGTGCCGCCGTCGGTCTTCTCCACCATGACGACGGCGTCGGCCCCCGGCGGCATCGGCGCCCCGGTCATGATCCGGTGCGCGGTACCCGGCTGCAGGGCGGGCACGTCCGTGCGCCCGGCCGGGATGTCGGCTTCCACCGGCAGTTCGACCGGACGCTCCGGGGTGGCGCCGACGACGTCCACCGAACGGACCGCGTATCCGTCCATCGCCGAGTTGTCGAACGGGGGCAGGGCGACGTCGGCGCGGACCTCCTCGGCGAGGACGAGGCCCGAGCATTCCGCCAGCGGACGCCGTACCGGCTTGCCGGTCCCGAGCAGGGCGGTGACGGTGGCGCGATGCGCTTCGACTGAGATCACCGGACCATCCTCTCCCGCTTTCCGCGTCGTGCAACACTTCTCCCCGCCCGGCGGCACGGCGGGCGGCAGGGGTGAGTCCGGAGGGGCGTGTCGAATGCAGGTCAACATCCGTCAGCAGCCGTCGTTCGCGGTGGCCAGGCTGACGCTGGCGCCGGGCGAGCCCGCGCAGGTCGAGGCGGGCGCGATGCTCGCCACGAGCTACGGCGTCGCCGTCCAGTCCAACGCCCAGGGTGGCGTGATGAAGGGGCTGGGCCGGGCGTTCCTCTCCGGCGAGTCGTTCTTCATCTCCACCTACACCGCTCCGCAGAACGGCGGCTGGGTGGACGTGGCGCCGAACCTGCCAGGTGACATCCAGGTGCTCAACCTCGACGGCAGGCAGGGCTGGTGTGTCACCCGCGGTTCCTGGCTGGCGTCCTCGCACGGCGTGCACACCGAGACCAGGTGGGGCGGCTTCGGCAAGCTGTTCGGCGGCGAGGGCGGTTTCCTCACCCACGCCACCGGGCAGGGCCAGCTCGTCATCGCCTGTTATGGCGCACTGGAGGCGGTGACGCTGCAGCCGGGCGAGATGATCACGATCGACTCGGGCCACGTCGTCGCCTACGCGGACACGGTCCAGTCCCAGACGCGGAAGGTCGCCTCGGGCATCATCCAGTCCGTGAAGAGCGGCGAGGGCCTGGTGTTCGACTTCGCGGGCCCCGGCCAGGTGCTCACCCAGACCCGCAACCCCTCGGGGCTGGCGGCCTGGGTGATCGCGCGGATCCCGCCGCGCTGAAGCACCACCCGCGCGAGCGGTCACCGCGGCACGGCGGTGACGAAAACCCGGCGACGTCAGGAAGGGCGACGGTGGAGGTCACGACACGGCACACGCCGACATGCGGCGTCGCCCGGATCTCGCTCGCGTCCGGGGAGGCCGTGCAGGCCGCCTCGGACGCGATGGTGGCCAGCAGTTACGGCGTCACCGAGACACGGCCCGTCCGGGGCGGTTCCCGCGCGCAGGCGCGGACCGGGCCGTCGATCTTCACCGCCCCGGCCGAGGGCGGCTGGATCGACCTGGCACCGCGCCGGATCGGTGACGTCTACCCGCTCGAGTTCGACGGGCACACCGGCTGGTGCGTGGCCAAGGACGCCATCCTCGCCAGGCCGTCCACCGTGCGGGTCGACCGCGAATGGCCGGCGCTGCACGCGCTTTTCGGTGGCGACGCCGGATTCCTCGACCACCACGGCGGCGTCGGCCCGCTGGTGCTCGCCTGCGCGGGCCCGGTCGACGCGTTCACCCTCTCCCGGGGCGAGGTGATCACCGTCAGCCCGGGCTTCCTGCTCGCGTATCCGGACACCGTCCAGTGCAGGCTGCGCGCGATGGACCCGTCCGGGCCGCAGTCGGTCCGGACCGGCGAAGGGCTCGCGCTCGACTTCGCCGGTCCCGGAACGGTACTCGTGCAGGCGCGGAATCCACGGCTTCCGGTCGGCTGAAGTGCACTGATCGCCGATTGCCGGGGGCCGGGATTGCGGTAGCGTGGCTTCCGGTCCGGGTGGTGCCGGGGCGTAGCCGGCACCCGTCTCTCCGGCTCGGTTCTCAGGCACGAGGAGGACGCCGTGGCTGTTGGCACGGTCAAGTGGTTCAACTCCGAAAAGGGCTACGGGTTCATCGAGAGTCCGGGCGGGGCGGACGTTTTCGTCCACTACTCCGCCATCCAGTCCGAGGGATTCCGCACCTTGGACGAGGGCGATCGCGTCGAGTTCGAGGTCAAGTCCGGCCAGGACGGCCGGAACCAGGCGGCGGACGTCCGAAAAGTCTGATGCCCTCGGTGCCCGCGCGGGGTTCGGGCGAACCCCCCACAGGCTCCGATCCCAGGACGTTAGGCTTCCCCGCGTGACAGGCGATGTGTCGGGGGACCTCACCGGTCGTCGGCTGGGCAACTACCGCATCGACGGTGTGCTCGGCAAGGGCGGCATGAGCGTGATGTACCGGGCCACCGACGTGCGGCTCGGTCGCAAGGTGGCGCTCAAGGTGATCGGCGATCACCTCGGCGCGGACGCCGAGTTCCGTGAACGCTTCGTCGACGAGGCCCGCAACACCTCGGCGATCGACCACGCCAACGTCGTGCCCGTGTACGACTTCGGCGAGCTCGACGGGATGCTCTACATCGCCATGCGCCTCGTCGACGGCGCCGATCTGGCCAGCCTCATCGGCGGCTCGCCGATGGAACGCGAGCGCGCCCTCGCGCTGCTCGACCAGGTCGCCGACGCGCTCGACTCGCTGCACGAACGTGGTCTGGTCCACCTCGACGTCAAGCCGGCCAACGTGCTGGTGACCAGTCGGGAGTCCTCGCGCGAACACGTCTACGTCGCCGACTTCGGCCTGACCCGAAGGGGCGCCACCGGACACCGCACCCGCGGCGGGGACTTCCTCGGCTCGCCCACCTACGCCGCGCCCGAGCACCTGCGCGGCGAACCGCTGGACGGCCGCACCGACCAGTACGCGCTCGCCTGCGTCGTCTACGCCTGCCTCACCGGCAGCCCGCCGTACAAGGGCGATGTGCCGACCGTGATCAAGGGGCACCTCGGCGCGGATCCACCGTCGGTGGCCAGGGTGGTGAACCTGCCTGCCGGAATCGACGACGTCATCCGCAAGGGCATGGCGAAGAACCCGAACGACAGGTATCCCTCCTGCGTCGAACTGATCGCCGCGGCGCGCCGCGCCCTGGTCACCACGGGGGAGAGTGCCGTCGTGGGGGCGGCGGGTGCCCAGGGGACCGGCCACCAGGCGCACCCGGGCGGTCCGCACCAGAACAACGGGCAGCAAGGCCCGCCGCATCAGGGTCAGGGGGACATGATGCACGGTCAGCAGCCACCGCCGGGACCGCACCAGGGCGGTCCGCCGCAGGGGCCGCCGCCGGGGTACGGACAGGGCAGGCCGGGTGGTCAGCAACCGTGGACCGGTGGCCCGCAGCAGGGGCCACCGCCCGGTCAGTCGCCCCAGGGCCCGCCACCTGGTTACGGACAGCAGCCCGGTCCCGGTTACGGCAGGCCGTCCGGACCGGGCACGCCTCCGCAGGGGCTCGGCGCACCGCCGCAGGGCGGCATGCAGGGCGGTATGCAGGGACCGCCGCCGGGTTACGGCAGGCAGCCCGAGCCGGTCCGGTTGCGCCCGCCCGCTCCCGCGGGCAGCTCGGCCTTCGCGCAGAACGGACCGGGAAAGTCGAACGGGAAGCGCTGGATCGCTCCGCTGATCGTCGGCATCCTGCTGATCGCGGCCATCGTCACGACGATCGTGCTGGTGACCGGCGAGGATTCCGAGGAGCCGAGCTCGCCGACCGGAACCAACGCGCCCGCGCCCGAGATCCCGGTCGACCCGGGTGGCTCGGCCACCAGAGAACCGGGCGAGTCGTCGAGCCGGAAGCCGATTCCCACGTCTATCCCGATCCAGCCGCCCGCGGGCTGAGAGCCTTCCCACGCCGCCCGGGCGGGCCGTTTCTTGCACTCCCACCCGGAGAGTGCTAAAACCGGAGTTAGCACTCAACGCCGTTGAGTGCCAGGTGGGCGGTCGCCGATCGCTCATCTGAAGGTCGGGACGGTGAGACCGTTCGGTTTTCCGAGCTGGTCGTCCGTCGCGGGCACCGAGCCTGGCCGAGGACGTGTCCTGCTGCCGCTATCCACTACGGCGGCGGCATCCAATACCGGAGGACCACACCGTAATGGCCAAACTGATCGCGTTCGACGAGGACGCCCGCCGCGGTCTTGAGCGCGGCCTCAATACCCTCGCCGAAGCCGTCAAGGTGACGCTTGGCCCTCGTGGCCGCAACGTCGTGCTCGAGAAGAAGTGGGGCGCGCCGACCATCACCAATGACGGTGTCTCCATCGCCAAGGAGATCGAGCTCGAGGACCCGTGGGAGAAGATCGGGGCCGAGCTCGTCAAGGAAGTTGCGAAGAAGACGGACGACGTCGCGGGTGACGGCACCACCACCGCCACCGTGCTCGCCCAGGCTCTCGTCCGCGAGGGCCTGCGCAACGTCGCCGCCGGCGCCGACCCCATCGCCCTCAAGCGTGGGATCGAGCAGGCCGTCGAGGCCGTCATCGAGCAGCTCCACAAGGCCGCCAAGGAGGTCGAGACCAAGGAGCAGATCGCTGCTACCGCCTCGATTTCCGCCGCAGACCGCACCATCGGTGAGCTCATCGCCGAGGCGCTGGACAAGGTCGGCAAGGAAGGCGTCGTCACCGTCGAGGAGAGCAACACCTTCGGCCTCGAGCTCGAGCTCACCGAGGGTATGCGCTTCGACAAGGGCTACGTCTCGGGTTACTTCGTGACCGACCCGGAGCGTCAGGAAGCCGAGCTGGAGGACCCCTACGTCCTGCTGTTCGGTTCCAAGATCTCCAACGTCAAGGACGTCCTGCCGCTGCTGGAGAAGGTCATCCAGTCCGGCAAGCCGCTGCTGATCATCGCCGAGGACATCGAGGGCGAAGCCCTTGCCACCCTGGTGGTCAACAAGATCCGTGGCACCTTCAAGTCCGTGGCCGTCAAGGCCCCGGGCTTCGGTGACCGCCGCAAGGCCATCCTGCAGGACATCGCGATCCTGACCGGTGGCCAGGTCATCAGCGAGGACGTCGGTCTCAAGCTCGAGAACGCCGACATCACGCTGCTGGGCAAGGCCCGCAAGGCCGTCATCACCAAGGACGAGACGACCATCGTCGAGGGTGCGGGCGACGCGGACCAGATCCAGGGCCGGGTCAACCAGATCCGCGCGGAGATCGAGAACTCGGACTCCGACTACGACCGCGAGAAGCTCCAGGAACGTCTGGCGAAGCTGGCCGGCGGCGTTGCCGTCATCAAGGCCGGCGCCGCCACCGAGGTCGAGCTCAAGGAGCGCAAGCACCGCATCGAGGACGCGGTGCGCAACGCCAAGGCCGCCGTCGAGGAGGGCATCGTCGCCGGTGGTGGCGTGGCTCTGCTGCAGGCTGCCGAGGTCGCGTTCGCGGGCCTGAAGCTGACGGGTGACGAGGCCACCGGTGCGAACATCGTTCGCGTCGCGGTCGAGGCTCCGCTGAAGCAGATCGCTGTCAACGCCGGCCTCGAAGGCGGCGTCGTGGTGGAGAAGGTGCGCAACCTCCCCGCCGGTCACGGCCTCAACGCCGCCACCGGTGAGTACGAGGACCTGCTCGCCGCCGGCGTGCCGGACCCCACCAAGGTGACCCGCTCCGCGCTGCAGAACGCCGCCTCCATCGCGGCTCTGTTCCTGACCACCGAAGCCGTGGTCGCGGACAAGCCCGAGAAGGCGGGCGCTGCCCCGGCCGGTGACCCCACCGGCGGCATGGGCGGCATGGACTTCTGATCTAGAGGCCCAGCCTGTACGAACGAGGAGGCCCGGACACGCTCAGCGTGTCCGGGCCTCCTCGCGTTCCCACCCCCACCCCGGTTCCCCGCCCCGCCGTGTCGGGCGGTACGGCAGGTCGTGTCGTGCGGTGCGGCACCCTGTGTCGGGCGGTGCGGCAGGTCGTGTCGTGCGGTGCGGCACCCTGTGTCGGGCGGTGCGGCAGACGGTCAGTCCTGCTGTTCCTCCGGCATCAGGATCCAGCAGACGGCGTAGATCAGCACCGGTGTGCCGATCCCGAGAATCGTCGCGGCGACGAAGAGGATCCGCATCAGGGCGGCGTCGATGCCGAGCAGCTTGGCCCAGCCGCCGCACACACCCGCGACCATGCGGTCGTTCGCGCTTCGGCGGAGTTTCGCGGTGGTCGATTTCGTGTGCATCTCCTGTGTCATGTCTCCATCCTCGGCCGGCGGGCCGACGCGCACATCGGGGAACGGCCCCGGTTCGACCCGGATCCGCCGCCCCCGGGAAACCCTGATGCCGTCGGGGTGACGCCCTCGCGAATCCTCAGCCGGCCAGGGTGCGCACGCGATCCAGCCGGGCCAGCCAGCGGTCACGTGTCGCTTCGCCGGCGAGGTGCGCCTCGGCCAGATCCGGGACGGGAGCGGTCGGCGGCACCGGAAGGTGACCATCCACAGGGGACAGTGTCGCCGAGGTGACATCGTTGCGCAGCAGGGATATGGTGCCGAGTCCGCAGGCGAAATCGAGCCGCGGCAACGCTCCTGCGAGCGCCAGCCCGGCGGCCAGGCCCACGCTGCTCTCCAGCGCGGACGAGACGACGCATGGCAGGCCGCACGCCTCGGCAACCTCCAGCGCCCGCCGGACGCCGCCGAGCGGGGCGACCTTCAGTACGGCGACGTCGGCTGCCCCGGCAACGGCCACCCGCAGCGGATCCTCCGCGCGCCGGATCGACTCGTCCGCGGCGATCCGGACGTCGACCCGGCGCCGTACCCTGGCCAGTTCCGCCACCGAAGCGCACGGCTGCTCGACGTACTCCAGCCCGCCGGCGGCCCGGTCCAGTTCCCGGATCGCGGAGACGGCGTCGTCTACCTCCCAGGCGGCGTTGGCGTCCACCCGGATCGCCCCGTCCGGTCCGAGCGCCTCGCGGACCGCGGCCAGACGTTCGCAATCCTCCACAGTGGACGATCTGGGATCGGCGACCTTCACTTTCGCCGTGCGGCAACCGGAGGCAGCCACGAGCTCGTGCGCCCGCTCCGGCGTCACCACCGGCACCGTGGTGTTCACCGGGACCTGGTCGCGGACCGGTGCGGGCCAGCCGTGCTCGCTCGCTTCGACGGCGGAGGTCAGCCACGGCACGGCCTCGGTGTCGGAGTACTCGTCGAAAGGGCAGAACTCTCCCCAGCCGGCTCGCCCGCGCAGCAATACGCCCTCGCGCACGGTGATCCCGCGAAACCGGTCACGGAGGCCGATCGCGTAGACCTGAGGCATCAGACGGCCGAGTCGCGTTCGATGTCGAGCACGTCGGTGCCGTGTTCGGTCCACAGTTCGCGCAGCCGCGTGACGCCCTGCTCCGTGGCCAGCGCCAGCTCGGGCGCGGTCGCCGGCACCAGCGTCATCACCTGGAGCGTCGCCGTCCCGGTGTCATCGTGGAAAGTGTCGAACTCCTCGGGGAAGTACGGGTGCGGTCCGCTGATCGCACCGTGCACAGCCGTTCCGGTGAACAGTGGCCGCCCGTTGTCGAGAATCGTGTCGTCCTCGACGCCGGTCTCCCGCTCCATGGCGAGCCCGCAAACGGTGTCGACCAGGTGCCGGGCGGCCTCCGCCTGCCCGGCGCGCAGCGTGCAGGCCAGTTCCTGTTCGAGAGAGACGCGCAGGGCCTGGAAGCGCAGGCCGTTGCTGACCACGGTCACCGGGCCGTCTCCGGGCAGAGCGTAGAAGGCGAGCGCGTAACCACGGTTGCCGCCGCGCACCGTGGGCGGTTCCGCACCCGTGCACGTTCCGGCGTGGCTTTCGAGATGCTCGATCAGTCCGGTGAAGCGCTCCGGATGCCGGGCCGCGTCGGTGTCCATGGCGTCATCATCGCAAGTCATCCTCGCGGTCCCGGTCCGCGGTCACGTTTGCCGGTGCCCTGCCGGTGGTAGTCCCGGGTTGCACAACAACGACTACTTGAAGGAGTGACAACTGTGGCGGACACACTGAAGGGCCTACGCGTGGCATTCCTGGTCGCTCCCGAAGGGATCGAACAGGTTGAACTGACGGAGCCGTGGAAGGCGGTCGAGGAAGCGGGCGGGCAGCCCGAACTCGTCTCGACGGCGCCCGGCAGCGTGCAGGCCTTCAACCACCTCGACAAGGCTGACACGTTCACCGTGGACAAGGTGGTCACCGAGGTCTCGCCCGACGACTACGACGCCCTGGTGCTGCCGGGTGGTGTGGCGAACCCCGACTACCTGCGCACCATCCCGAACGCCGTGCGATTCGCCGGAGAGTTCTTCTCCCAGCAGAAGCCGGTCGCGGCGATCTGCCACGCGCCGTGGACGTTGATCGAGGCCGACGTGCTGCGCGGCCGCCGGATGACCTCGTGGCCGAGCCTGCAGACCGACCTGCGCAACGCGGGGGCCGAGTGGGTGGACGAGGAAGTCGTCGTGGATTCCGGTTTCGTCACCTCCCGTAACCCCGACGACCTTCCGGCTTTCACCGCGAAGCTGGTCGAGGAGATCGCCGAGGGCAAGCACCGGGCGCAGGCGCGCAGCGCCTGATCCACTGCGCAGCGATGGCGTCGACGTCCGATCAGGACGTCGGCGCTTTTCGCGTTCCCAACCGTTCGGCGAGTGCGATCGCATCCTCCGGGGCGTGCACCTTGACGTCGTTGTCGAAGTAGGCGAACACGTCCCGGCGGGCCCGCACGGGGGCAGGGGCGAGGAGGCAACCAGATCGCGGACGGCGACCGTCTCGCCAGGCGCGGATCCGCCTCTCCCAGTCGTCGAGTGCGGTTCGGGAGTAGCCGCTCGCGTACAGCTCCTTGTCGCCGTGCAGACGCAGGTAGACGAAGTCGGCCGTGACGTCCTCCAGGTACGGCCAGGTGCCCGCACTGTCCGCCACCACGAGGCCGATATCGTTGTACCGCAACAGTTTCACGCACTCACTTGTCGCGAAACTCGGATGCCGAACCTCGAGGGCGTGCCGCAGCGGCCGGTGCGCACCGGGCTTCGTGTACGGCTCGGCCTTGAGCTTCCCGTCGTACCCTCTCGCTAGTCGTCCCGCCGCTGTGCTGGTGCGGGGGAGTTCGTCGAAGAAGGCGGACAACCGGTCAGCGTCGAAGGCCATTCGCGGGGGCAGTTGCCACAGGAAGGGCCCCAGCTTGTGGCCGAGGGCGAGCACGCCCGAGGCGAAGAAGTTGGCCAGCGGGGTGCCGACATCGCGCAACTGCTTCAGGTGCGTGATGAACCGCCCGCCCTTGACGGCGAACACGAAGTCGTCCGGTGTGTCCTCGAACCACTGCCGGAAACGTTCCGGTCGTTGAAGCGAGTAGAAAGTGCCGTTGATCTCCGCGGTGGACAGTCGGTGTGACAGGTATTCCAGTTCCCGCCGATGCGGCAGGCCCTTCGGGTAGAACTCGCCGCGCCACGGCGGATACACCCACCCCGACGTACCGATCCGAACCTGGCTCACCGCGCACCTCCACGGGCGGATGCGCGATGGGTAACCGTGCCCTCGCCGGGGCAAACCTCGCCCGCGCGGACGTCAGTTCCACCGGAACCGCCACCTGCGGCGCTGGAGCAGATCCTGCGCCAGGTGCTGGAGCCCGGTGTGTTCGCCGACGTGGACGTCCGGGCAGAAGGCTCGGTGCTCGGCCGCGAGGGCGAGAGCATGTGCGCCCGCTCGTGGTGGCGCGGCGACGGCCACCTCCAGAACGTCGAACCCGAGAACGGTGACCACCGCGGAGAAGCGTTCCTCCCAGCTCCGCAGGACCGCGGAGAGCGCGGCGACATCGCCGGTCATACCGGCCGCCCCGGCCCACCCGAATGCCGCCGGGATGTCCGCGGGCCGGTCCACCCGGACCAGGCCGAGGCGGTACTTCCCTCTGGTGGCAAGGAGAACGCCGGTGTTGCCCGCGTTCGCCAGGCGGTCGGTGCGGCTGCGTACCGGGGTCGCGAGGCCGGGGAACTCCGGCCCGTACGGCCGCAGGCACGCGCCTTCGCAGCAGCCGCCCGGCCACCAGTCACGCAGCACCCGCACGGCGGAGAGGCCGTCCACCCGGTCGAGCGCGGGCCGGAGCCTGGCCCGGTCGTCGATCCAGTCCTCACCGGAGGCCGCGAACCGCTCGTCGTACGGGACGAGTACCGGCCACAGGCCCGTACGCTCGTACTCGGCGACGCAGTGCCCGTATCGGTCCGGCCGGTCGAGTGCCCGGTCGGTCACCCACATCCCGCCCCGTCGGCTCCCCGGAGCCAGGGACAACCCCGCGGGTGCGCACTCGGACAGTCCCTGTGCCGGCCAATCCCGTACCACCGTCATCCGGTCCTCCTCTGCTTCTGCGCCGCGTCGATTCGAACACTAGTTCGAACGTCCGACAGTTTTCGACGGGTCGCCGGCGAAGATTCGGGAAGTCACACGAATGGGCTAGAGAGGGCAGCTCGGGCTCCTGCCCGAGCGCCCGACACGGTGTGCCCGAGCGCCCGACACGGTGTGCCCGAGCGCCCGACACGGTGTGCCCGAGCGCCCGACACGGTGTGCCCGAGCGCCCGACACGGTGTGCCCGAGCGCCCGACACGGTGTGCCCGAGCGCCCGACACGGTGTGCCCGAGCGCCCGACACGGTGTGCCCGAGCGCCCGACACGGTGTGCCCGAGCGCCCGACACGGTGTGCCCGAGCGCCCGACACGGTGTGCCCGAGCGCCCGACACGGTGTGCCCGAGCGCCCGACA
>NZ_NKYE01000017.1 GCF_002262875.1 Amycolatopsis antarctica
CGATGTAGCCGAGGCTGCCGACCTGGGCGAACAGTTCGTGCTGGTAGATGAAGAAGGCGCTGATCGCCACCGGCATCACGAAACTCGTGATCAGTACCGATCGGTTCCGGAAAATCTGGATCAGCTCGCTGAGAGCGATGGGGAGCATGGAACGGTCCTATTCTGGGGAAGGTCTGGGGCCGGCTTATTCGCTGCCGATGGAACGGAACACGTCGTCGAGGCGGGTCGGGCCGGCGTTGAGTCCCCGCAGCTCCACCGCGTTGTTCTGCGCCCAGCCGAGCAGGGTGTACAGATCCTTCTGCAGGTGGTGGGTCTCGACGAGGAACTTCCCGTCGGTCTCCCGCATAGCCTGCAGCGGCAGCGCCGGTGCAGATGCCGGGAGGTCGAAACTGATCACCGCGGGCAGGGTCTGGGTCAGCTCGGCGACGGTCCCTTCCTTGTGGAAGGTGCCCTGGTGCATCAGGCCGATCCGGTCGGCGCGCTGCTGCGCCTCTTCCAGGTAGTGCGTGGTCAGCACGATCGTCGAGCCGTCCTCACGCAACTTGTCCACGGCGTCCCACAGGGCGTCCCGGGACTGGATGTCCAGACCGGTCGTCGGCTCGTCCAGGAAGACCAGTTCCGGTGTGCCGTACACGGCGGTGGCGAAGTCGAGCCGCCGCTTCTCACCGCCGGAGAGCTGGGAGACCTTGGTGCCTGCCTTGCGGGTGAGATCGATGATCGCGAGCACACGTTCGACCGTGTCGGTGCGCTGAGCGAGGGTGCCGATCAGCCGGACCGATTCCTTCACCGTCAGGTCCGGCGAGAATCCGCTCTCCTGCAACATGATGCCCATCCTGGGCCGCACGGCACGGCGGTCACGCGGACTCTGCCCGAAGACCCGAACGGTGCCCGAGGTGGCGACCCGGTGGCCCTCGATGGTCTCCAGGGTCGACGTCTTGCCGGCCCCGTTCGTGCCGAGCAGCGCGTAGAGTTCGCCGGGGTGCACCTGAAAGGACAGATCCTTCACGGCGTGGAAATCGCCGTACTTGAGATTGAGACGTTCGACGTCGATCACTGGTGTAGAGGACATACCGTAGATTTCATCGGTCCGCGCGCCCTTGTGCCAGTGGAACCACGTCATCACTTCGCCATGACGTTCCTTCAGGTGAACGTATGACGCGGTGTCACTGGTGATGTCGCAGGTGTGCGGAAATACTGAGGAAGACTTTGTCGTCAGATTCCGGGAGCCGCCGAGCATGGACGCCGAACCGCAGCTCCTGCCGACGGACTGGTCCGGAAACGACGAGTGTCCGATGTGAACGGCACCATCGCCCAGGCCAGGGAGCCCGGCCACGCGCCGCGGTGTCGCAACCGGACCGACGAACCTGAGTACCCGCAGAACCTCGTGGAGGCGGCCGGCATCCGCGCCGGCATCCGGCCCGGTGCCGGCGGGCCATCCCCCGGCGACGACACTGCCCGCGTCCCATCCGCCACGACACCAACGAGAGGGCGACACCCATGACCACCGTCGTACTCGCCGACGACGAGGCACTCCTCCGCAAGGCTCTCGCGTCCCTCCTGCCGCTCGAAGGCGACATCACCATCCTCGCCGAAGCCGACGACGGCAGGACGGCCGTGGACGCGACCCTCCGGCACCAGCCGGACGTCCTCGTCATCGACCTGGAGATGCCCGGCATGGACGGCCTCGGCGCCGTGGCCGAGATCCGCCGAACCCTGCCTCAGCAGACCATTCTCATGCTGACCCGCCACGCGAAACCGGGAGTACTGCGCAAAGCCCTGAAACTCGGTGTCCAGGGATTCGTCAGCAAGTCGGCCGAACCCGCCCACATCACCTCCGTCATCGCCACGCTGCACAGCGGTAAACGGTGGATCGACCCGGACGTCTCCGCGCTCGCGGTCGTGGACGACTGCCCGTTGACCGACCGTGAGATCGACGTTCTCAACGCAACCACCCACGGGTACTCGGTCGCCGATATCGCCACCCAGCTCCACCTCGCCGAGGGCACGGTGCGCAACTACCTCTCCAACGCCATGCAGAAGACGCAGACCCGGACCCGCCACGAAGCGGCCCGGTACGCCCGCGAACACGACTGGCTCTGAGCGTCCGCCGTCCGCCCACGGACCAACCGTCCGGATAGGACAGTGCCGGTCGGCGGCGCCGAACGCGGCGGCCTAGACACCTGACCAGAGTGTCTCCACGTCCAGCAGACGGTTGCGCCGCCGGGTGAGCACCCTTTCCACCGCGGCGCAGACGCCGGCCAGCAGCAGCACGGTGTTCAGCCAGCCGGGCAACTGGATCGGCGAGGTGAACGTACCGAAGTTCTCGGCCAGCAGTGGCACGCGCATGAGGATCTCGAGTACCTGCGGCACGGCGAGAACCAGGTTGACCACCAGGACGAGGATCGCCGTCGCCGCGATCGTCCGGCTCAGCCAGGGTTTACGCCGGGCAAGTCTGCCGCGCAGGTCTTCGAGAGTCCCGGGCGCGGGGTCGAAGCGCCGCTCCTCGCCGGAGTCGGACACGAGGTGCATCCGGTTGACTCCGTACAGGGAGGAGTTGGCCTCGATCCTGCCTCCGGAGACCCGGAAGGTCGCCGGCAGGTCGGCTTTCGCCTGGAAGCGGCCGTCGCGGTACAGCTTGGCGGCCCAGTCCTTGGTGCCGTCGAACTCGACGGTGTATGTCGAGGTGCCGCCGTCCGGGCCGGTGTGTTCGGCGGTGTACAGCGAGCGGTACAGCACCTCCCTGCGCCGCAACGGGATCAGCCACTCCCCCTGCTCGGGACCACGATTCCCGGTCGCGAGTTCCCGCAGCCGGACGTGCCACCGAGCACCGTCGTCCGGCGGTGTGCTGGGGCTGGTCACAACTTCCTCCCAAGACATCGAGCTCCGTGTCGCACGAACACCTCGATGACACACCATGACGCGACGGCATACTCAAGCCCGTGATGCTGTCGATGGAGAGTTTCCCGCCACGACGACCGCTCATCCTGTTTCGTTCCGCCGTGCGCGGAGTCTTTCCGGTACGGCGGTCGGCGGCTGATCGACACCTGCGGCCGGTCCCGCGAGCGCACCACGATCCCAGTCGTGGTGACCCGGCGGCGTCTCGGCGCCTTGGCCCGGATCCCAGCCGAGCCCGGATGTCAGCGCGAGCCGGGGCGGGTGAGACCGGCAGCGGCGGCGTCCCGGCTCAGCACGACCTCGTCGGTACCGGCGAGGGCCTCCTGCTGCCTGGCGGAGGCGGCGGAGGTGGCGTCCACCAGGCGGATCGGCGGCCCGAGTTCGACCAGCGTCGGCACGTACTCGGCGCGGTCGACCCGCCAGCCGTCACCCTCCTTGGCGAAGTGGAACCGGGCGGCCACCCCCTCCTCGGTGGTGCCGCGCGGTTCCGAGTGCTTCGCGATGTGGTTGCCGAGCCCGTAGGCCACCCACTTCTCGCCGATCTTCTCGAACGGCTGCACGACGTGCGCGTGGTGCCCGATGATCAGATCGACCGCGTCGTCGGCGAGCAGCCGATTCGCCAGCTCGGTCTGCTCCTCGGTCGGCTCCGCACGGTATTCGGCACCCCAGTGCAGGCTCGCGATCACTACTTCCGCCCCCGCGTCCCGCGCTTCCCGCGCACCGGCGAGCACGGCTTCCGCATCGAGCTGGTTCGCCATCCACGGTTTGCCTTCGGGCAGTTCGATCCCGTTGAAGCCGAAGGTGAACGAGATGTGCCCGACCTTCGTGCCGGCGGCGTCCAGCAGCAGCGGAGTCGCCGCCTCTTCCGGGGACCTTGCCGATCCGGTGTGCCGCAGGCCGCCCGCGTCCAGGCCGTCCAGGGTGCGCTTCACCCCCTCCTCGCCCTGGTCCAGGGTGTGGTTCGAGGCCGTCGAGCAGGCGTCGTAGCCGGTGTCCTTCAGTGCGCCGGCTACCTCGGGCGGAGCGTTGAAGGACGGGTACCCGCTGTACGGTCCTCCCGGCTCGGCCAGCGGTACCTCGAGGTGACACAGGCCGAGATCCGCCTCGGACACCACGGAGCGCACGCCCTCGAACTGCGGCCGGAAATCGAGCCGGCCGCCGCCGTCGGACTCCGCCTGCTCGGTCAGCGGCGGGTGCACGAGCACATCGCCGGTAGCCACCACGGAGAAGCCGGCAGGGCTCGGCGGCGCGACGGGCTGGGACGGTGGCGGTGGTGTTGTTGTGGAGGGGACTCGCTCGGTTCCGGCACCGCAGCCGGCGACCATCAGGACCCCGGCCAGCACTACCGCGCCACATCGCCGATTCATCGTGTCATTCCCCATCCCGCCCCGCCGGTCACGATCGACGGCCACCCTCCCATATCGCGCGACCGCTCGACGCACCTCTCCTACGCGGGTGTGTACGGCACCGTGAGCGGGCATATGCGCACGGCCGGTATTTCCTTCCGTGAACGGGGTTTCACCCGGCGTGTCCACAAGGGATTCATGTTCCGTCCCGCGCCCGGGGATGACTTCCGCCGAGTGCGGCCCACCTGGCACAGTCCGCATCGTGTCGTTGGATGCCCTACCGGACTGGTTGCCCGCCTGGTGCGCGGACCACCTGGGAGCCGAACCGGCCTGCCTGCTGTTCGAGCTGCACTCGATGTCGGCGGTGTTCGGGCTGCGACTGGCGGACGGGCGGGACGTGGTGGTGAAGGCGCGGGAGGACGACGGCCGGGCCGCGTCCTGCGTCGCGGCGCAGACACGGCTGGCCGACTGGGGATTTCCGTGCGCCCGGCCGCTCACCCCGGCGGTCCGCGTCGGTTCGCTCGCCGTGCATGCCGAGGTGTCCCGGCCCGGGGGCGAGCCCTTGCGCGGCGGCTCCCCGCGTGTCGCCATGCTCCACGCCGAGGTGTTCGCCCGGCTCATGTCGGAACTGGCCGAGGTGACCGTCCCGCCGCCTCTGCCGAATCCACGCTGGATACGGTGGGACCATCGGGATTCCGGCCTGTGGCCGGCGATCGGATTTCTCGACGAGCGGGATCGGGGCACGGCACCTGAGTACATTGTGGACACCGCCACCCGGGCTCGCCGGAGACTGCTGGCCACCGGCCTCCCGTGCGTACTGGGTCACGCGGATTTCGAGGCGCAGAACCTCCGCTGGCACGGCAGCCGGGTGTGGGCCGTGCACGACTGGGACAGCCTGGCGTGGCAACCGGAAGCGGCACTGGCGGGCGCTGCCTCCGGGACGTTCGCGAGCGTGTCACCACCGACCCTGGCCCCGATCGGGAGTTCCGCCATGTTCCTGGAGACCTACCAGGATCGGCGAGGTCGCCGCTTCACCGCGGAGGAACTGGAGATCGCCTGGGCGGCCAGCCTGTGGCCGGCGGCGCACAACGCCCGCTGGGAGGCGCTGCACGGCACCGCGCCGGTGTGCTGTGACGCGGTCCGCGCCCAGGCGGCGGAACGCCTCCGCCGAGCCGGCGCTTAGGGCCTGCCCGGGATGCGACCGTCCGGCCCGCGCGGGGGCGGTGCGCACCGGACGGGTCACCGTGACCGGCGCAGGCCCGCGACGAGGAGTCCGACGAGCCGGCGTGCGTCGTAGCGGGCCTGACCTCGGGCCCCGGCGCAGAGTCCGCCTACGCCGCGCATGAGTTCGTAGGGGTCCTGACCGGAGCGGATCTCGCCGGCCGCGGCCGCGGCGTCGAGCAGCTCGGCACACACCGGCACGAGACGATCGAGGAAATGGACGTGCAGGGGGTCGTAGCAGGGGTCCTCGGACTGCAACACGGCCGCGAGTCCCTGTTTCGTGACGACGAAATCGACGAAGAGGTCGAACCACCTATCCAAGGCGGCGTACGGCGTGTCGCTGCTCGCCAGCAGCGCGGGACCGGCCTCGGCCAGCACGTCGACCTGGTGCCGGTACACGGCCACGATCAGATCGGCCCGGGTCGCGAAATGCCGGTAGATCGTGGCCGTCCCGACGCCGGCCTCGGCCGCGATCTCCCGTATCGGCGCTTCCACGCCCGAGGTCACGAAGACCGAGGCGGCCGCGTCGAGCAGAGTCGCCTCGTTGCGTTTGGCGTCCGCCCGCTTGGGCCGGGCCCCGGGTCTCACGTCCTGCGCACCGTCACTCATCGCGCCTCCTCACCACCGAGCTTGCTAAACGGGACAGCGTCCCATATCGTCAAACGGGACACCGTTCCGCTTGTTCACGATGTCAGATCCTGAGCCTGGAGACCAGTACTTCGCGTGGCGGCGAACGCCCGTCGTCTCGCTAGCCGTCGCGGACGGGACGACGGCTCACGTCACGGCGACCGTCGAGCCAACACGGCGGGCAGTCGACTGCCCCCATCGCATCGACGACATACCCCGGAAAGCGAGACCCCATGACCGAGTCGGCCACTGCCACATCCACTCCAGTCGTCTCGATAAAGCCGGTGACGCTACAGGCACCAGGGCGCGGCGAGGACCTGCGCGTGAAGGTGACCGCACCGGCGATCGGACAGGGCCTGCCGATCATCGTCTTCTCGCACGGCTTCGGTTCCTCAATGGACGGTTACGGCCCACTGGCCGACTTCTGGGCCGCACATGGCTTCGTGGTGGTGCAACCCACCCATCTCGACTCCAGGGCACTGAGCGTTCCCACTGCCGATCCGCGCACACCGCGATTCTGGCGTTTCCGGGTCGAGGACATGAAGCGGATCCTCGACCGGCTCGAACTACTGGAAACCGGCGTTCCCCACCTCGCCGGACGTCTCGACCGAAGCCGTATCGCCGCGGCAGGACACTCCTTCGGCGGTCAGACGGCGGGCAATCTCCTCGGCCTCCGGGTTCTCGACCCGGATACCGGAAGCGGAGAGGATCTGTCGGACTCGCGCATCACCGCGGGCGTGCTGCTTGCCACCGCCGGACGGGGTGGAGCCGGGCTGACCCCGTTCGCGGTCGAGAACTTCCCGTATCTCAATCCCAGCTTCGCCGACATGACCACACCGGCCCTGGTGGTCGCGGGCGACCGGGACGACTCACCGCTGACCGTGCGCGGCCCGGACTGGATGGCCGATCCGTATCACCTGAGCCCCGGCGGCAAGAGCCTGCTCACACTGTTCGGCGCGGAGCATTCGCTCGGCGGGATCGCTGGCTACGAGGCCAGGGAGACGACCGACGAGAACCCGGGCCGGGTCGCGCTGATCCAGCGACTCACCACTGCCTACCTCCGCCACGCACTCGGCATCGACGGCTCCGGCTGGACCAGAGCACGGAAGGAACTGGCGCAGAGCGCCGACCCGCTGGGGTCGATCGAATCCAGGTGACGCTCCGCGGTGCCCAACGGACCGGCAGGGTCGGCGCCGGTAGCGCCAGAAGGAGCCGATTGCACGAGTTCGGGGCGTGCGTCGGCCATCGGCACGAGGAATGGCCCGCTCGCCTTCGAGATGTCGACGTCCGGCACCACCGTCCGGCCGAGAGCGCATGTAAGGAGGAGGACATTGGTAGCGCAGATCGCGATTTCGTCCGGCAGGCTGAACTCACCGAACGCGGTGACCACGAGTCGGCCGCTGTCCCCCGGACCACGGTAGACGGCATCCCATCCCGCCAGACGCGAAATCCTGCCACCCACCTGTTCCGCACCTCGGCCACCGCTCCAGCGACAAGATCGTGACGTGTCCGGACATCGAGCACGTACGCGAGGAAGTCGCCCGCAGTCCAACCCGAGACACCGCGATCCGCCACCCGATGCCGGCACTGGCCGTCGCCAGGACGACATCGAACCCGTCGGCCCCGCGCCGCCGAAGTCCCTGATCGAGTCAGTCGTCTGGTCTGTGACCTTGTGTTCTTGCGATCGTCCATGCGGTCACGGATCCGAGACTCCGCACCACACCGGAGAGAACGTGCGCACACGGTCGGCACCTGTGCTGCGGCTCGGCCAGAAACTCCAACCGTACGAGATGCCGCAAGGTATCCGAGGGTCTCGAAGGCCGAGCCGGCGAACAGGGCCCGGCCTGCCTCAGCCCCCGGCGAACCGACGCAGAGCACCGAGCGCGACCGGGGCGAGCGTGGTCGGATGGTCGGCGTCGTGCAACAGGTGGTCCACTCCGGGCAGCGGCACCCGGCCCGGTCCGCCGACATGCGCACGACACAGGGCGGCGGTCAGGGCATCCGTTGTGACACAAGGGACTTGAACATCGTTCGTGCCGCAGGTCAGCAGCACCTTGGTTCCCGGACGCAGGGCCGCGACGGTGTGCGGTGGGTAGACGGCGTCGTCGCTTTCCACAAACCGGCGGCTCGTCCCCTGGAAGGTCTCGAAGAGCTGGGCTATGGCGGACGGCAGGCCGGCGGCGTCGACCGGTCGGTGTTCGCGCAGGGCGGTGACGGCGGCGTCGATCGCCGCGTCGACCTCGCGCTGCTGTTCCGGGGTGAACTGACCCTGCCGGGCCGCCTCGGCGATCTGGGCGTGCAGTTGCAGCGCGACCAGGTCCAGCAGGCGGATCGCTTGCGGTTGCAGCAGTGCCAGGCCAGTAGGGCGTGGGTGGACGGTGCCGCCGAGCAGCAGCGCGGTCATCGCGCCCTCGCTGTGCCCGACGACCATGAGCGCATGCGGGTTGGTCTCCGGCTGATCGCGCAACGAGTCGTAAGCGGCCTGTGCCTGGCGGACGAACGCCGGGTAGTCGAGGTCCTCCGGACGGTCGCGGTAGGCGCCGAGCCCCGTGCGACCGGTGCCGTACTTGTCGAACCGCAACGTGGCGACTCGCTCGGTGTCGAGCGCGTCTGCCGATTGGGAGAGGGTGTTCGGCGACGCGGGCGGTTGGTTGCCGTCGCGGTCGCTGGGTCCGCTGCCGGGCAGCAGCAGTGCGGCGCGCAACCGTTGCCCGGCACGGTGGGCGGGCACGTGCAGGGTGCCGTAGGTCGTCGTTCCGTCGACGGTGAAGACGACCTCGCGGTCGGCGGCCGGCACGAGGCCGGGCGTGACCCCGGCCGGGGTGGTGGTCACGACGGACAACGACATCACGACCGCGGCGAGATGGGAGAGCATCGGCTTACCTCTCTTTCAGCTCTTTCAGCGCAGGGCATTCTCGACCAGCGCGACAGTCGCGCGGGGGTCGACGACCTGGACGACCACGCGGGCGTAACGCTGGTCGGCGAGTTCGATCACGACGGCCTTCGACGGATCCTTGACGGCCCAGAAGACCTTCTCCCCATCGAGGTGGAACGTGCCCGCCGTGATCACGCCGGGCACGTGGGCACCGGGCGCGCGGATCCCCTTCGGATCGGCGGCGATACCGGGATCCGCGGTCGCCCCGCGAACGTTGGCCAGCGGGATGGTCAGGCTGCTCTTGAAGGCCCAGAGCTTGTCGAGACCCTCGATCACGACAACGAGGTCGTCGCCGTCGATGTGGACCAGTGCCATGTCGTTTTCCTTGTCAGTCGAGAGGATCGAGGCGTTGGGTCAGCGCGGTGCCGGCGCCGTCGGGATCGCCGCGCAGGAGCATGCCCAGTGCGGCAGCCGTGAGTGCGGTCGCCAGCGCGGTGGAGATGCCGAGCGCATTGGCGATCGCCTGGTCGATAGCGGTCAACGCGATGGCCACCTCGGCGGCCACCTCCTCGTCGGCCGGCGCTCGTTCGACGGCCGCGAGCAACAGCAGACCGAGGTCGGCCGAGGTGACGAGCCGCAATGCGGTCCCGGCATCCGATGCCGCGGCGAGCGCGTCGACCAAGGGGCTGACGTCATCGGCGAGGTGCCGGCGCAGGGCGACCAGGTAGAGGCCGCGCTTGCTGCCGAACGTCTTGTACAGGCTGTTGCGGTGCACGCCGAGGCGGGTGACGAGGTCGTCGATGGACACCCCGTCGTACGCACGGCCACCGAACAGTCCCACGGCGGCACGCACCGCCTCGTCCTCGTCGAACGCTCTTGGCCTCCCCATGAAACAACGGTAGACCGTTGAGGAACGTTCAGTCAAGAACGATCGTTCCTCAATCGACGCGCTCTCGGCGAGCTTCGCGACACGAAGGGCACGCTTCCGGTCAGCCGCCGGCGATCCCGGCGTTCGATCTCCACGTCCACAACGGTGGTTTCCGCAACGAGTGGGGCTGGGATCAACACGCTGAACGACATGATCGCCGACATCGCGCGTCCGCACGACATACTTCGCTCGGGCCGGTCCACAACACAGCCCCACCAGTCACAGGATCAGTTGCGAGACGTCCCCTTCGAACCGGAACGAACTCGACCAAGCCTGCCCCGTCGTATCGGCAACCCGGCTGACTCAGAAAACCAGCACGAACGGTAGTTCCCGCGCGCCACATGCGACCCGGTCAAGCCGATACCCCAGGTCCACCGATCTCACGACGACAGGTGATAGTCGCGGATATCGGGGCGGCGCATATCCAGCCTGTAGCGCCAGATCGAGTCCGGCCAGAGCACGGTTCCCGACGGTGAGGCGCTCTGGTACCAGCTCCGGCACCGATCGGCGGACCACACCGTGCGGGCCAGCTTCCGGCCGACCTCATCCTGGAAACCGGCCTCGGCTTCGGGCCGCACCTGCAGCGACCGGGCGGACTTCGAGCGCACCATCCGCAGCGCCCGCACGATGTACTCGGCCTGGGTCTCGATCATCGCGATCACCGAGGTGTAAGCGACGAAACCGTTGGGCCCCAGCAGAAGGAACATGTTCGGGAACCCGGGCACGGCCACTCCGCGGTACGTCGTGGGGCCGTCCGCCCAGTACTTCGACAGCAGCCGCCCGTCCACCCCCTCGATCTCGATCCGATCGAGGGAGGAGGTCACGTCGAACCCGGTCGCGAGGATGATCGCGTCGACCTCGTGTTCCACCCCCTCCGAGTCGACCAGGCTCCGGCTCCGCGCCGCGACGGGTTCGCCGGGGACGACGCCGACGTGCTCGCGGGTCAGCGCCCGGTAGTAGTCGTTGGAGAACAGCACCCGCTTGCAGCCGAACGCGTAGTCCGGCGTGACCGCGCGGCGCAGCTCCGGATCGGCGATCTCCGCCTCCAGATACTTGCGGACGGCTGGTTCGGCCTTCTCCATCAGCTCGGGCTTGTGATGGAAACCGAGACCACGCAGTTCGCGCTTCCAGAAGAGCACGGTCCGGTAGAGCGCCTGAACGCCGGGAAGGTACCGGAACGCCAGCTTCTTCCACCGCGGGACGGTGACGTCCTCCTTGGGCAGCACCCACGGCGCGGTCCGCTGGAAGACGACGAGCCCAGCGGCGACCTCTGCCACCTCGGGTGCGATCTGGACTCCCGAGGCACCGACGCCGACCAGCGCGACCTTCTTGCCCGCGAGGTCGTACTCGTGGTTCCATCGCGACGAGTGCCAAACCTGTCCGGTGAACTCCTCCAGCCCGGGAATGACGGGCAGGCGCGCGCCGTGCAGGCCGCCCGCACCGAACACCAGGAATCGGCCGGTGAACTCCTGGCCCGAGGAGGATCGTACGTTCCAGGTTGCCGATTCCGCGTCCCAGCGGGCTCCGGTGACCTCGACGCCGAAACGGAAGGCGCGCGACAGTCCTCGCTCGCCGGCGACCGCCTCAAGGTAGGCGAGAATCTCCTCCTGCGCGGCGTAGGTTTTCGTCCACCCGGGATTGTCGGCGAACGAGTACGAGTACAGGTGGGACTGCACATCGCAGGCGCAGCCGGGGTAGGTGTTGTCCCGCCAGGTACCGCCGAGTTCGTCGGCCTTCTCGAGAATCACGTAGTCGGTGATGCCGGCCTTCTCCAGCATCACCGCCTGGGCGAGGCCGGAGAATCCGGCGCCCACGATCACCACACTTGCATCGGGCACGGGCTCACTCCTCGATCTGGTTCGGCGGAAGCGCGTCACGAACCTCGACGGAGGCGGCCTCGACACGCACGTTGAGAGGAAAGTCCACGCCACCGGCGCGCGCGAGCGACGTGGCGACGTCGACGTGGACCTCCGCGGGGTGCAGGCCGAGCCTGCGCCCGAGGTGGTCCTTCATTGCCACCTGCGCCAACCTGTCCGTTGTGGACAGTCCGGTGGGCAGGGCGTACACCTCGGCGACGGTCCCGGGAAGCCATTCAAGCCGGTCGGCCTCGGCCCGGCTCAGCCGGGTCACCGCGTCCTCGGTCCGGGACAGGCCGGCTCCGCGCGTCGGTCGCCGGTCACGCAGGAAGTCCCGCCGCTCCGAGTGGCCGAGTTCGGCCAGCGGCCCGGCCGCCATGAGCACGTTGACGAGGTGAAAGGCGGCGAGCACCCGGCCGTCCGCGCAGACCTGTACGTCGAAAGCCGGATGCGCGGGCTCCCCGTCCTCGAACCCGGTGAACCGGGCCTGGACGACGAGTCTCCCTTGTTCCGGCAGGGGTTCGTACAGGTCGAGAGTGGTGATGCGGTGGGGGTAGCCGACCAGGCCACGGTCGATATCGCCGCACCAGCGCCACAGTTCGGCGTGCGGGATGACGTGCGTGCACGCATCGAGCAGCCCCTGGTGCAGCTCGCCCCGGGGGACCCCGCCCCGACCGGCGTCGACGACGCCGATGGCCGTGTCCGCCCCGACCTTCACCGAGACCAGGTACCGGAACGACGGGCCGTGGCTGAGCGCGCCCGAGGTGTACGGGTCCGGCATCGTCAGCGCGTCGGCGGGCTCGGGCCAGGGTTCGGGGCGTTTCTCGTTGTAGTGCGTGGACAGGACCGCACTCGCGGTCTCCTCGAACCGGGACAGGCCGGGCGTGGCCGCGACGCGCCAGACCGAGGTGGTCACGGCGAGGTCGCCGCTCTCGGCGGGCCACACTTGGGTACGCAGGGTGGTCTGCCCCGCCACCGGGACCCAGCGCCTGAGCCGGAGATCCCGCAGCGCACACACTCCGGTCGCACCGCCCGAGCGGGCCGCGGCGAACATCCTGTCCACAGTGGACATCATCGGCAGGGCCGGGAGCGTCCATGTGGGACAGTGGTCGCGCAGCCAGACGTCGGTGGCCGGGTCGAGGATCTCCTCGACCCGGTGGCCGGCTTCCCTGTCGTCGACGCGGGCTCCGGGGGCGGCGTCGACCAGGCGCACGGCCAGGCCGGGAACGGCGTAGATCCGGACCCCGTCGACCCAGAGCCAGGCCTCGGCCACAGCCAGGACCCCACGCTCGTTCCGCTCGACCCGGGTGAGGTTCAGTTCGACCGTGACGAGGTCGTTGTCCGGGGTGACCTGGCCACGGTACTTCCACTCGAGGGGCTCGTCGACTGCGAGGGACTCGAAGCGCGGCGAACCCATCGGGTCTCCGTACCCCTTTTGCAGCACCAGGAAACGCAACAGCTCGATCATCGCCTCGACCCCGAGCGAACCCGGTTGCACCGGATCCTGGAAGAAGTGCGCGCGGAAGTACCACTCCCCGGCCGTGATCCGCTTCTCCGCGATCGCACGCCCGAGACCGGCCGGCCCGCCGCCGGGCTGGTACCCGGTCACGCGATCCCACATCCGCAGGCTCGGCTCGCCCGGCGGCGGTACCGGACGCGAGGATTGCGGCGGCGGGGTGCCGGCCAGGTTCGCCCGTTCCTCTTCGCTCGCCGGCAGGCCGGTCTGGTTCGCGAACACATCCCGGGGGAAGAAGCCGAACACACTCGACGCCGTCAGCAGTGGTACACCGTCGGCCTCGCAGCGCACGTCGAAGGAAACGATGATCGTGCCGTCGTGACTGGAGATGTCGCGGAGCAGAGCCGTCGTGCGGACCACACGGGTCGCCGGAGTCACCTCGCCCAGGATCGTTGCCGCGCCGTCGAGGTTGCGGAACAGGAGATCCACTTCGGATGAGAGCGCACAGCCACTGTGGGAGGCGAGCCAGCCGCACGGCTGCAGAGCCACCTCCATCAGTACGGAGGCGGGCAGCACCGGGAACCCGTTTTCTCTCCAGTACCAGGCTTCCGGGTCCACGTCGTACTCCGCGACCGCCTGGGTGCCCGCTCGCATCGCACCGGCGGGCGAGTCGACGGAGACGATCCGGGAGACGAGCAGGAACGGCGGCCCGGGCAGGCGCGCCGCCCGGCGAGTGCCGTCGAAGGTCGTGTACCCAGGGCCGAACGCGTCGCTGGGCCGTCCCCGCGCGGAGGCCAGCAGCGCCGCGCGGTCGAAGCGCACACCCCCGGTGACGGCGACCTGCTTTTCCTTCGTGCCAAGGCCCTCCGCCGAGTCGGCGGGGCTCCCGAGTGGCCAGTCCGGGACCAGCCGGAGCCCGGCGCGACGGGCGTGGAACGCCTTCACCCCGTCCACGGTGCACAACACGTCGGCGACCAGGACGGGAACCGGGCCGGCCGAAACCTCGGCGACGAACACCTCGTAGACGATCTCCCGGCTGGCGGGCGTGACCTGGCCCCGGCATCGCATCGGCAACGCCGCCCCGGTCACGGGTTCGAACCGCCAGCCGTCGGCGTCGGCGGTGTGTCCCAGCGCGGCGAGGTAGAACGCCATCGCCTGCAGGCAACCTTCGAACATGAGCGTCCCCGGCATGCAGGGGTCGTTCTTGAAATGCCCTTCGAAGTACCAGTCACCGGGCGATACCGGGGTGCGCGCGCGGAGGTGGCCACGTCCCCACGGCCCACCGTTCGGGCTGAAGTCGGTGACTTCGTGGAGGAACAGCATCTCGCCGGCGGCGATACGAGGCGGGCGCACGTGCGCCCGCGTGCCGCGCCAGGCCGGGCCGAAACACTCGTCCGGCCTGCCCTCGGAGAACGCGACGACCTGCGCGGGCGAGAAGGCGTGGCGCATGCTTTCCAGTACCGGCGGGTCGAGGGGGGCCTGTCCGGCGGGGATGTCGGCCGCGGGGTCCCACAGCACGCCGCCGCTCGCGGCGAGTTCGGCGTCGCTGAAGAAGCCTGCCTGGCCGCCGCGCACGCTCAGGCGGAGTTCGCCACCGACGCGGCAGTCGTAGTGGAAGAAGAACAGGCGCATGCCGCCCTGTTCGCCGTGGCCATCGATGTGGATGTCGAAGGTCAGCGTCTCGCCGGGAACCGGCGGCGTGCCGTGAAAGGTGACCTCGCAGCCGAGCAGCCGGTAGACGCGCTCACCTCGGTTGATCAGGTCCACACCCATCCAGCTGATCAGCAACAGGTCGGCCTGGCCGGCTTCGATCACCAGCCCGGTGGGCATCCGCCCGGCCGGATCGAGGTACCAGCTATCGGCGGTGACATCGGTCTGCGTGTGGATCACCCCGGTGCCGAACCGGCCCTGCTCGGCGTCGATCCCGGTCACGCGGTCGGCGAGCAGCATCGGCGGCATCGGCATCCGCACCTGACGGTGAAAACCATCCTGCTCGCGGAAGAACGGGCCGAAGACGTCCGAAACCCTTCCGGCGGCGAGAACTTCCAACTGCGCGCGGTCGAACGACGGTAGTACCGGGACGGGGTCCGCCGAAACTCGCGGGGCAGAATCCGGGGTGTCGGGAGACCCGGGGCGACGTCGTAACAACAGTTCCTGTGCCTGGCTCGCCACGGCGAGATAGCGCTGGTGGGTTTCGGCCTGGCTGTGGAGGAATCGCCGGTGGATCTCCGCCACTCCGCCCAATCCCGGATCCTGCCGTGCCGGCACCGTCGCGGGAACGCTGTGCGGGAGCGGCGGGGCGGCGATCGGAGCGGCGGTCCGGGCCGTCACCGGTTCGAGCGGCCGGGATACGCACCATGCTGAAACCGGCGGCAAAGCAGGCGCGGGCACCATCGTCTCGGCAGCCGAGGTGAGATCCGGCAGGACGATCGGCGCCGGATGCGCGGCGGTGCGGATGGTCATCTCCGGCGGAGCGACCGGGGAGGTCACCACGTCGAGATGATCGAACAGTTCCGTGTGCCGCAAGTCCACTCCGGCGGCCAGGAGGTCGGCCACCGCCCGCGTCAGGCTGCGCACACCACGGCCGTCGGCCGAGTCGAGGGCGACGGCCACGTGCTCCCGATCGCCGAGTATCTTGCCGATCCACCCGGTGCACAATGCGCGCGGGCCGTGTTCGATGAAGACCCGCACCCCGTCCTGCCACGCCTTCTCAACCGTGGCAACGAAATCAATGGTCCCGACGGCCTGTTCGGTGATGGCCTCGGCGGCGGTGTCCCGCGTGACGGTGTAGGAATCCCTACTGGCACAGGAATAGAAACGGATGCCGGGCAGCTCGGTGGTGGGCCGGTCGTGCAACGCGCGCCAGGCATCCCGTACCCGCTCGACTTCCGGGATGTGCACGGCGATGTCGTAGCCCAGCGGCAGGGCGTGGGCGCCGGAGAGCCGGTCGAGGACGCGGGCACACCCGGCGGATTCCCCGCCCAGCACGCACATGTCCGGGGCGCTGACGGCCATCAGGTGCACGGTCGGCTCGCCGGTGATCGCCGCCCGGACAGCGTCCGCGGTGGCGTTGACCAGGTAGCCGGCCCACTGCCCGTCCTCGATGCCGTGATCGCGCCAGGCCTGGCGCACCACGGACAGTTCGCCCGCCACCTCGCGGACGAACAGCGGCGACCGCCGTGCTTCGGCGACCAGCCGAGGGACTTCGCCCCAGGCACCCATCGCGACCAATGAGTTCGTCTCGCCCGAGGAATAGCCCAGCACGGCGGTGGGCTCGAGGCCAAGCACGCCGCGAGTGAGCTCGGTGTGCACCTGCCCGAGCAGTGAGGCACCCCAGATCTGATCGAGCACGTGCGGCGCGTCCGCCCCGGTCCCGGTGTACGCCCAGCCCGCGACCTCACGCAGCGACCCGCATCGGCGTTCGAGCACTGCCAGCGTGTCCGGGAAGGCAAGCAGGGTCTCGCGTCCCATTCGCGGGTAACACGCCGAACCATTGGTGTAGACGAAACCGAGCTCGCCGCCAATCGAGCGGGCACGGAACGCGACACCCTCCGGACGGACCCCGTGCCCGCCGAGCCAGCGACCGGCGGCATCGATCCGGCCGGCGAGCTGTTCCGGACCCGAGGCCAGGACGACGAGCCGGGCGGGGCCCTGATTCCCTTCCCGCCCCGCCCGCGCGGCGGCGAGTACGCCCTCGGCATCGGCTCCGGAGAAAACGTGCGGCCGGACCGCGGGCTCGGTGATCCACGGTTCGACGGCCGCGGCGGTGAGTACGGCGGCGGCGGGGGCCGCCCCCAGCGTGTCGACGGCGATCCGCGCGCGGCGGAGGCCGAGCGACGGGTCCGCGGCGGTCCCGGCACGGGGAACGGCACCGTGCCGCAGGGCGACGGTCGCGCACGCCACAGCGAGGAGCCCTTTGGCGGCGTGCGGCACGCCGAAGACCGCCGCCGGATCGAACCGTGCCGCGGCCGGCCCAGTCGCGGCATCGCCCACGACCAGCTCCTCGCCAGGTTCTCCCTGCCCGCCGAGAAGGGCGAGCACTTCCTCTCCATCGTGACGGGCGTCGGCGGCGCGCTTGAGCACGAGAACCACCGCGGCGTCCCCCGGTTCGACGCCCAGCCCCGCCTCCGCCGCCGCGCGACGGTGGACCGGCTCGTGTGACAGGTCCACGGCGCCGACGAGGACCGCGTCGGCGGAACGGTCCCGCAGGGAGCGCGCCGCGAGGTTCAGCGCGACGATGCCGGATGCCTCTTCAGCGGAGACGGTGAAGCTCGGGCCTGCCAGGTCGAGCTGGGAGTTGATCCGGTTGGCCACGATGTTCGGCATGGTGCCGAGCACGGCGGCCGCGTCGAGCGGAACGGCGAAGGCGTCCTGGACTTCCGCGGACACGGCCTGCGCTCCGGTCGCCGTCAGCCGGCTCGCCATCCGGACGCGCGTCGGATGACGGGCGACTTCGACGTCGCAGCCCATACCGACCAGCACCATGGTGCGTTCACGCGGAAGAATCACGCCGCTCGCGGCCTCCCGCGCGGCTTCGAGGATGGCGACCTGCTGGCCGAGGGCCTGACGCAGGTCCGATGGCGGGGTGCGCAGACCACCGAGCCTGACCTCGTAGTCCCCCGCCGCCATCGTGCGGGCCACACCGCCGAGCAGGCTTTCCCGGAACTTACCGTAATTCGCACAGGTTCCCACCCGCGCACCGATCGCGACGATCGCGATCGCTTCCGGCTCGGGAACCGCTCGCGATGGCGGGACGAGGGCCGCAGTGCTGTCTGCGGGCCCCTCGTCGAGCACGAGATGGGCGTTGTTGCCACCGAAACCGAAGGCGCTGATTCCCGCCCGCCGTACGCCGTCCCACGGCTCGGCTTCCCGCAACAGCCGCAACGGCGTCCCGGCCAGCGCATCGATCGGGTCTTCTGCGGACAGCGTCGGTGGCCGGATTCCGGCCTCGAACGCCCCGAGCATCTTGAGGACCCCGGCCGCCCCGGCCGCGGTCACCAGGTGCCCGGTGTTCGACTTCGCCGAAGCGATCGGCAGATCCCGCGCCTCGGCGAAGACCTCCGCCGCGCCGCGTACCTCGGTGGCGTCGCCGAGCAAGGTACCGGTGGCGTGGCATTCCAGCAGGGACACCGATTCCGGCGCGACCCCGGCTTCGGCGTACGCCTGCCGGATCGCCCGGAGTTGGCCGTTCGCCGAGGGGACCAGTAGCCCCGAGGCCCGGCCGTCGTTGGACAGGCCGATCCCGCGGATCACCCCGAAAATCCGCACGTCCGCGGCCAGCGCGTCGGACAGGCGCATGAGCGCCACGAAGGCGCCACCCTCGGCCGGCACGAGGCCGTCCGCTTCCCGGTGGAACGGGCGGCTGCGGCCGGACGGGCTCAACGCGCCCAGTGCGCTGAAGGCGAGATGTACCGCGAGGTCGTCGACCCGGTTGACCGCGCCCGCGACCATGAGGTCGGCGGTGCGATCGTGCAGCCGGTCGCAGGCAAGCTTGATGGCGTACAACGAGGAGGCGCAGGCCGCATCGAGCGCGAACGCGCCGCCGCCGAGCCCGAGTGCCGACGCGGCGAGGTGCGCGGGCATGGCCGAGGAGAACCGGTCCCGAGCGTAGGCACGATCCCCTGTGGCCGGCCTGCCGGTGCTCTCGCCGGTCCCGCGCAGTCCGGCGAGCGCGGCCCGGATCTCCGACGGCTGCTCGGAGAGCCACACGTTCTCGGCGTAACGGACCATCCCGTCGGTGGGCATCGAGAGGTTCCCGAGGACGAGGCCCGCCCGGTCGCGACGCTCGCCCGCCTCCGCTTCGCGCAGGGCCTCCCGCGCACCGTGCAGCACCCACCGGAACGACGGATCGAGCGTGGCGATCGCGTCCGCGCCGAGGAGGAAGCCGCCGGGATCGAAGAGATCGTCGAAACCGTGCACGTAACCGCCGGTCGCGCTGCGCACCGGTGCGGGTGCGGGGCCCACGATGTCCCCCAGCGCGGCACCGGGTAGCCGCCACCGTCCTGGCGGTACACCGGAGACACTGAGCCTGCCCTGGGAAACGTTGCCCCAGTACGCATCCGGGGTGAGCGCGTCGGGCAGGACACAGCCCCGGCCGACCACCGCCACGGGTTCGAACACGCCCGCCTCCTAGGTCCGCGGTGCGCTGTCGGGCCGGGCGACGAGCCGGACCCCGCGAAGCTCGAAGATCGGCTGGCCGTCCACACCGGACGCCCGCACATCGCACCGGGCTTCGCTGCCGCCGGACCGACCCGCGCGCACCAGCACCGTCGCCGTGTCCTGGAGTGGTCCGGGAACGTGGAGCCGGAACTCGTCCAGTCCCATGGGCAGCACCGCCGTACCCAGTACCCGCTCGGCCCACAGCGTCGCGAGTTGCAACGCACCGTCGACCGCGGCCGGGTCGGTGTGCCGGTCCGTACCGGGCCACCCGAGCCGCCGGGTACCGGCGAGGGTACCGCTCGCCCCGTCCGGGGAGAGCCCGTCGAGGGCGACGAGCGCCTGGAACGCGGGGCCGTGGAACAGCACGTGCCCGTCGTAGATCTCCCGGGCCAGCGGGCTCAGTCCGGTGAGGTCGCTCCACGGTTCGGGGATCTCGCCTACGGCGTCGCCGATCTTCCCGCGGAAATGCGGACGCTGCCCGTGCAGGGTGAGCGCGATCGAGCCACCGGCGGCGGGCTCGGCGGCCAGACGCAGGACCCGGGCCTGGTCGGCGAAGTCGTCGAGAGCGATCTTGCTGAGCACTTCCACCTCGGCGACGCTCGTGACGGCGCTGTCCGACGCGGCCCGCGCGGCACCGGTGAACCACTCCAGCACCATCGCGACCGGGAGCACCGGTGTGCCGGCGATCGTGTGGTCGGTCAGGTACGGGTGACTGTGCGCGGACAGTGCCAGCTCCCCGGTGACAGGGAGAGGGCTTTCCGGGTGCCCGGCCGCGCGCACCACCCGCAGCGGCCCGGCGTGCCCGAGGATTTCGTCCACGAAGGCGCGCGCCCCCGAAGCCAGTGGGATGAGCGCCGTGCCGGCGGCGCGGAAGTGCGCGGCGAGCGAGGTGTCCACCATGCCGCCTTCCCAAGGACCCCAGGCGATCGATCGGACGAGACAGTCCGGTCGGGCGGCCTGTTCTGCCGCGGCGAGCTGGGTGGCGATCTCGTTCGCCATCGCGTAGTCGCTCTGCCCCGCGTTGCCGTAGCACGCGGCGACCGAGGAGAACACGCACAGCAGGTCGAGCGGATCCGCGGCGGTGGCGGCAAGCAGCGAACGCAACCCACCGACCTTGGTGTCGAGGACCCGGTCGAACTGCTCGTCGGTCTTGTCCCGGATGTGCTTGTCCGCCAGCACTCCCGCGCCGTGCACGATCCCGGTGATCGGCCCCCACTCGGCGCGGACACCGTCCAGTGCCGCGCGGACGGCTTCGGTATCGGTCACGTCGGCGGTCACGTAACGCACGACCGCGCCCGCGGCTTCCATGGCGCCGAGGGTGTCGCGTATCTCCCGGGCGGCGAGCACGCGCGCGGTCTCGTTCCTGATGCGCCGGGGTTCCGGCGCGGCGCCGCCGGCACGGAGGTGCTCGATGACGGCGTTCCGGACGGCCTGCTCTCCGTGTGTCTCCCGGAGATACGCGGGTTCGGTCGTCAGCGGTGTCCGTCCGATGAGGACGATCCTGGGCGCGCAGGCCTCCGCCAGCGCGCACAGCGCCGCCGCGGTGACCCCGCGCGCGCCACCGCTGGCGACGATCACCGACTGTGGACCGATCCGGCCTTCCCGTCGCGGCGAAACCGCCGCGGATTCGACGGTGCCGAGCTCCGTGGTTTCGAGCACGGTGCGGCCGGTCGTGCCGAGACCTACGTCGGTGGCGGTGCCTCCGGTGAGCAGTTCCCCGGCGATGAGCCGGGCCAAGTCGGCTTCACTGTGCCCTCGAGTGTCGAGGTCGAGCGCCTTGACGCTGATGCCGGGCCATTCCCGTGCGGCCGTGCGGGCCAGCGCGGCGGCACCACCGGCGACGCCTTGGCCGGAGGTGACGCCGGCGAGGCCGAAGTCGCCCCCGGTGTCCTGCACGGTGACGAACACCCCGGGGCCGTCCGCCCGGGTGGCCGAAAATTCCCGTGCCAGGGAGAAGGCCGACCGGGCCGAATCGATCCCACTGTCCGCTGTGGACCCCATTGGCAATTCGCCGAGGTGGATCACGCCCCCGATTCCCGGCGGCACCGTGGCTTCGGCACTCGCTTCGATGCCGTGCCCGGCGAGCTCCTTCGCGAGTCCGGCGGCGATCTCTGTGGTGCCGCCGGTGATCGCGACCCGGCTGCCGAGCAGACCCGGGAGGGCGAGACCGATCGCGGGAGCCGAGACAGGTCGAAAAGCCAGCCGCAACGGAGCGGCCGGGGTTACGGCGTCCACGGGGGTCGCGGTGCTCCCGGCGACGGTGGTTTCCGTCGCCACCGGAGCTTCCGATGCGGTATCCGCGCCTGCGGTATCCGCGCCCAGCAGACCCGCGACCTCACCCAACGTCCGGGCGGCACCCAGCACCGACCCGTCCACCTCCGCCACCACACCGAAACGCTCACGCACCGCCGACAGAATCTCCACCCGCTTGATCGAATCGATCCCCAGATCCGACTCCAACTCCATCCCCACATCCAGCACATCCACCGGATACCCCGTCTTCTCCGCCACCACCCCCAGCAACCCGGCAACATCCACCGACACACCACCGGCGGACGGGTGAACGGGCTCGGTGGCGGACCGCTGGGGCGAGCGCGTCGCCGGCTCCGGAATCGCTTGCGAAGCGGGCACTTCGCTCACAGCACGTTCGGCAACGGGCGGCTCCGCCGCGAAGGCAACGGGCTCGGCCTGCGATACCGGGGCGGGTATCGGTTCGGGCGCGGGAGTCCACAGTGGATCCGCAGCGGGCGGCGGCGCCGGCGTTGCCCCGGAAAGCCCGGTCAGTGCGACCTCGGAAAGCCGGAGGAAGGCCAGGTGTGAATCGGCCATCGCACGCTGGTAGGCGGCGTGCGCCTCACCGGCCTGCCGCTGGGTTTCACGCAGCGCGTGCAGCCACTCGGTGTCACCGGTCGTTCGCGCCGCCGGGTGCTCAGTCGCGGAGGAGGACCGGCCGGGAGCGGCCTCCGGCGCCGGACCGGTTTCGTTCGCGGGCGCGATCGCGTTGGCGAAACCGGCCGGTGCCGGGCTCGCCAGCGGTGGGGTGGCGGGCGCCGGAGTCGGCGATTCGGCGGGCGCGGAGGCACCGGGGACCGCAGCGACGGCCGGTGCGGGACGAGGTGGCGCGGGCGGCGGCAACCGCACGTCGCCACCGGCGGGCGGGTACGGCTTGGCGTAGTTGGCGCCGAGCAGATCGACGGTCATCGACGGCCTCGTGTCCACTGCCGGTTCCTCCTCGACGGGTCCGTACGAATTCCACAGCGCCGCGAAGTCGAGGCGGAGACCACCGACCGCGAGCCGGCCCAATGCCTCGTGCAGCACGTCGGCACCCCGGAACTTCGCCCGGTCGAGGCTGACAGCGCGGTGTTCGCGATCGGCCAGGATGTCCCCGGTGAACCGGGTAAGGGTCGCGTTGGCACCGACCTCCACGAAGGTCCGGACGCCGTCGGCGTACATGGCCTCGATCTGGTCGACGAACCGGACCGGGACCTCCAACTGACGGGCGAGACCAGCACGCACGGCGTCCGGCGACGCCGGGTAGGTCGTCGCGTCCGCGTTGGCGTAGACCGGGATCCGGGGGGCGGCGATGGTCTCGCTGTCGAGCGCGCGACGGAACGGCGCGGCCGCATCCGCGACAAGCGGACTGTGGAACGCCGCGGACGCTTCGAGCCGCCGGACGGTGTATCCGGCGTCAACGGTCCGGCGTTCGAAGGCGGCCACGGCCGATTCGGCGCCGGATACGACGACTTGCCGGCGTGCGTTGTGGTTCGCGATCCACAGTTCGCCGGTGGTGGCGGCCTCGACCAATTCGCCGACCTCGCCGAAATCGCCGATCACGGCGGTCATCGCGCCCGGTACGCTCGCCGCGTCACGCATCAGTTCACCGCGCCGCCGGGACAGCGCCATCAAGGTCTCATTGTCGAAGCAGCCCGCGGCGTGCAGCGCGACGAGTTCGCCGAAGCTGTGGCCTCCCAGAGCATCCGGGCGGACTCCCAGCAGATCGAGCACCGACAGTACGGCCAGGCTCTGCGCCGCGAGCGCGGGCTGTGCCCACTCGGTGCGGGTCAGCCGGTCGCGCTGCTCGGCGCGTTCGTCGTCGGAGAACACGGGGGGCGGAAAGACGACCCGGTGCAGCGGCTCGTCCTTCGTGCCACCCGTACCGGACGCGGTGACGGCGTCCCAGCTCTCCCGGGCGCCGGGTACCAGCATCGCGAGCTCCGCGCCCATACCGACGTACTGGCTGCCCTGGCCGGAGAACAGGAACGCGATCCGTCCGGGTTCGGCTACCTGGGCGCCGTAGTGCGTGCCACCGGGACCGGCGAACGAGATGACGGGGTCGGCATCGATCCGGTCCGCGGCGGAGCGCAGCTTCGCCGCCAGGTCGGCGAGGGAGCTCGCCACCACCGCCAGGCGGGCCGGTGCGGCGGGATCGAAAGCATCCTGGCTTTTCCTTGCCACAGCAGTGATTTCACGGCCATCGGCGGCGAGCTCGCGGGCAGCGGTGGCGAGTGCGGCCGGGGATTCCGCGGACAGCGGCACCAGTTCACTCGACGCGGCGCGCATCCGGTACGTCGGCGGGGCCTGGTCCGGAGGGCAGTGTTCTTCGAGCGTCACGTGGAAGTCGGTGCCACCGAAGCCGAAGCTGGACACGCTTGCGCGCCGGGGGTGTCTACCGTCGCTGATCCACGGCCGGGCCTGGGTGTTGAGGTAGAACGGACCGCCGTCCAGCCCGAGGGCCGGGTTGGGCCGGTCGACCTTGATCGTCGGCGGCAGCACCTTGTGGTGCAGCGCCAGGGTCGCCTTGAGCAGGCCGGCCGCGCCCGCGGCGTTCTTCGTGTGCCCGATCTGGGATTTCACCGACCCCAGCGCACACCACGCGGTGTCGGTACGGCCGGATTCGCCGAACACGGTGCGCAGGGCGGCGACCTCGGCGGCGTCGCCGGCAGCGGTGCCGGTGCCGTGTGCTTCGAGGAGGCCGACGGTGTCCGGACCGTAACCCGCTGTCTCGTACGCCCGCCGCAGTGCCCGGGCCTGGCCGCCCGACTGCGGTGCGTAGATCGCCCCGCCCTGGCCGTCGGACGCCGTGCCGACCCCGCGAATGACCGAGAAGATCCGGTCGCCGTCGCGCTCCGCGTCGGCGAGCCGCCGCAGAGCGAACATCACGATGCCTTCGCCGAGGATCATGCCGTCGGCGTCCTCGGCGAACGGCCGGCAGTCTCCCGTCCGCGAGAGCGCGGGCGTCTTGCTGAAGCAGGTGTACATCACCGGGTCGTTGAGCGTGTCCACGCCACCGGTGACGACGAGATCGGCCTGTCCGAGGGCCAGTTCGTTGATCGCGCTGGACACGGCAGCGAGTGAGCTGGCGCAGGCGGCATCGGTGGTGTAGTTGCTGCCGTGCAGATCGAACCTGTTCGCCACCCGCCCGGCGACCACGTTGCTCAGCAGTCCCGGCAGCGTGGCCTCCTGCCAGGGCACGTAGTGCGCGGCGATACGGTCGCACGCGGCCCGCGCATCGTCTTCGGAGATCCCGCTCTCGCGCATGGCCTTGTGCCACACCGGCCGCTGGATCCGGGCACCCATCGTGGTGAGCAGCTCCAGCGAGGAGGTGCCGAGGATGACACTCGTGCGCTCACGATCCACTGTAGATAGACCGTCCGGGCCCAGTGACGACAGGAGCTGGTCGGCGGCGACCATGGCCAGTAGCTGACTGGTGTCGGTGGCTTCGAGGGCCTTGGGAGGAATACCGAAGGCCAGTGGGTCGAACGGAACCGGCGCGAGGAAGGCGCCGCGGCGCGCGTAGCTCTTGTCCGGGGCTGTGGGGTCGGGGTCGTAGTGGTCCTCGACGAGCCAGTGCGTCGCGGGGACGTCGGTGACCTGATCCTCGCCGGACGCGACCGTCCGCCAGAATCCCTCGGCACCCGGCTCGCCCGGCAGCAGCGCGCTGACCCCGACGATGGCGATCGGCGGTACGGTTCTCGGCTGGTTCTCGGTCACGGTGGACTCCTCAGGTGAGCCGGCGGGGAACGAACCCGAAGGCCGTCGAAGGCACAGGGACGCCGTAGGTACGCAGTTGGTGGGCCCTGGTGATCACCGCGGCACCTTCGAGCAGGTTGCGGGCCACCTGGACGACGCCGCGGTGCGCGGGTTCGGCCAGGAAGCTCCCCCGCACCCAGTCGTTGAACGCGCCGGTCGCCGGGCCGCACCAGAGCTGGTAATCGGCACGGCGAGCGCTCTCGCCCTCGATCGCCCACCAGCTCGCCTTGCCGAGGTACCAGCGAAAAACCAGCGCCATACGGTGTTTCGGCTCGGAGACGGCGCGGTCGACCTCGGCCGGATCCCGGCGCAGCCAGTATTCACGGGTCTCCGCCCAGATGTCCTCGATACCCGCGCGGAAAACCGATCGCTCCAGCTTTTCCCGCTCCGGAAACGGAATCGTTTCGAGTGAGGGGTAGTCACGGTAGATCTGATAGAGCTGGTTGGCACGGGGGCCGAACATCGTGCCGCGCCGCAGTACCTGGACCTTCACGCCGAGTTCGAACATGTCCGAGGCCGGTGCCATGATCACGTCCGCGACATCGGCCTGGGCCAGCATTTCCTTGGCGTCGGCAGAAATCCCCGCTTCGACACAGGTCTGGTTCACCGAACCGGTGACCACGTAGGCCGCCCCGGCGGCGAAGGCCGCGGCGATCCCGTGCGGAGTACCGAGGCCGCCGGCCACGCCGACACGCACGGAGCGGCCATGGCCGTCGCGCTCGGCGACCCGCGCGGCGAGGGTCAGCATGCGCGGCAGCAGGGATACCAGCGGGCGGTTGTCGGTGTGCCCGCCACTGTCCGCCTCCACGGTGATGTCCTCGGCCACCGGGATCAACGCGGCGAGTTCGGCTTCCTCGGCGGTGATACGACCCTGAGCCCGGAGGGCTTCCAGCATCGCACGAGGTGCCGGGGAGATGAATTTCTCGGCGACTTCGGGTCGGGAGATCTTCGCGAACACCTGGGTGCGACGGGAGATCCCCCCGTTCCCGTCCCGCCGGAGGCCGCAGGTGGCGAGCTGGACGACGTTCGGGGTCAGATCCATGAACGCCGACACCGAGACCGCGGGGATCGCCTCGCGGACCAGAAGGTCCACCATCCCCTGCTCCCAGTCGGGGTGCTGGGGCGCGTGGATGAGATTGACGCCCCAGTTGCGCCGGCCCGGCAGCGCTTCCCGCATCGTCGTCACGGCTCGTTCCACCCTCGGCAGCGAAAGCCCCGCCGCACCGAAAAAGCCGAGCATGTCGGCCCGGCCCATCGCCACCACCATGTCCGTCGTGGCTATACCGTTGGCCATTTCGCCTGTCACGTAGGGAAACCGGGTGCCGTGGAGTTCGGTGAACGAGCGGTCGCCGAGCCACTCCGGGTAGAGCGGGGGCAGGGTCGCGAGTGCGCGCGAACCGGTCGGATCGCCGAGTACAGTGTCGATCCCGCCGTCGTCGCGCGCGACGACGTGCACCGGCTCGCGGACCCGGCGCACCACGTCCGTGAGCGAAGCGGGAGCGGAGGAAACTGTCATGAGGTCACCTCGGTGAGCACCCGGTCGCCGGAGAGCACCTGGCGCAGCGCCGCGGCCAGTCCATCCACTCTGTCCCTGGTGAAGATGGTGAAGTGCCCGCCGGGCACGTCCACCACCCGGAAACCGCCTGTCCGTACGCCCGCCCAGCCGTGGGCCGGATCGCCGAGTGGCATCGCGGGGCGCCGGGCCCGGCCGAAGACCGGCGGGAACGGGTCGCCCGCGCGCAACAGGGTTACCGGCAGATCAGAGTCCGGCGGGCGATAGCGCACGTTCGCTTCGAGATTCGCCTGGTACACCGGCAAAAGCCGGTCGAGCTGACGGCGGGCGCCGAGCACCCCGCTGATCTCCAGTTCCTCGTATACCGCGTCACGCCGCTCGTCGAGGGACAGTCCGGGATCGAGGAAAAGTCCTTCGCCCTGGATCCCGGCCATCGCCCGGTGCACGGCGACCAACTCGCCCAGCGCCGCGTTCTCGTCCCACACCGGCAGATCCTGGCCCGAGGTTGGCAGGTAGCTGTCGATCAGCACGATCTCCGCGACCTCTTCGCCCGCCTCCCGCAGTCGTCGGCCGATCTCGTAGGCCACGAGGCCACCGAAGGAGTAGCCGCCCACCAGATACGGACCGCGTGGCTGGACCGCACGGATGTCCTCGACATAGCGCTCGGCGATCGCTTCGACGGTGTCCAGCACGGGTTCCGCGCCGTCGTAACCGGGCGACTGCAGGCCCGAGAACGGTTGCCACGGACCGAGAGCACGGGCCAGCGGCAGCAGTTGGTAGGCGGCGCCGGAGCTGCCACCCACGCAGAAGAACGGCCGGGGTGGGGTGAGAGGCACTGCGAGGAACGGTGTCGCGGTGCCCGATTCGCTCCGCTCCTCCGGTTCTTTCTTATCCGGCAACGATTCCGCGAGACGCCGCGCGGTGACCTCCAGGGTCGGATACTCCAGTAGCAGTGTCGGCGGGACGCGAAAACCGAGCCAGTCCGAAAGTTCCGCCTGGAGCCCGGCGATGGCCAGGGAGTCGAGCGGATAGTTCTCGAGCGGGGCGCCCGCGTCGATCTCCTCCTCGACGAGTTCCAGTTCGCCGGCGAGACGGTGCACCAGCCAGGTGCGGATATCGGCCGCACTCCGGCTCGGACCTGACGTCTCGACGGCGTCCCCGGCGATGTCCGCGGAGTCGGTTTCCGCGGCATTCTCCTTGCCACCGAGGAACTTCACGACCAGCTCGCGGGAGTAGGCGACCGTCGTCTCGATCAGTTCGTAGGCGGGCAAGCCCCCCACGTGGTAGGTCCGGCGGCGTCCCTGCAGTGCTTCGAGACGGTCGTAGATACCGTCGGCGACATCCTCGCTCGCGAAGTGCGGAAAGAACGGCCAGCGCCGGACGACCAGCACCTCGGTCACCTCGCCACCGAGCCGCGCCACGTCTTCGCGCAGGTTCGCCGTGATCTCCTCGGCCCCGGTCCCCTCGGCACCATAGGAGTAGCAGGTGTAGACGTCGGTGTCGCAATACCGGTTGTGGTAGGCGACGCAGTGCCCGCGTGGCGGGGCGCCGGCCCCGTCGTCGGTGAGGTACAGCCCGTCGCGCGGCAGCCCGGATATCCGGCAGAGCACGGTGTAGTAGTCGATCACCCGGACCTTCGACGCGACGGCATCCTCGGCCGGGGTCGTGTCCAGGACCCCGGCCAGCCGGTCGAGCGGCACGGCGAGGACCAGGTCGTCGGCCCGCACGACCCCGGAGGCCGTACGCACCCGCACGCCGTCACCACCGCGATCGATGGCGGTGATCTCCACGCCGGTGCGCACATCGGCGAGCTCGTCGGCGACGCGGCGCCACAGCTTGCCGAATCCGCCGGCCACGGTGAAAGTGCCATCGTGGCGTGTGCGCGCGCTGTCCGGCGAAAGGAGACCGGTCATCTCGGCGTGCTTGACGAAGTACAGCGCGGGCAGATCCTCGCTGAGATAGCCGTAACCCGAGGAGGTGTACCCGGCTTCGAACGAGGTGGCCATTGCGCCGAAGTCGTTGTCCCGCAGCCATTCCCGCACCGGCTGCGCCAATGCGCGCGCGGAGTGCGCGAGGCCGGGCCGGGCGATCTCGTCAAAGGAGTTCGTCCGCGTCCGCGCGTAGCGCCCGAAGCCGTCCCGAGTGAAGAACGCCGCGCTGGGCAGCCGCGTCGAGAAGGTGGCCGTGTCGTAGATCTGGGTCAGCGTGGTGTCTTCGGTGTCGAGCCCGAACTCACCGGCCAGCCTCGCGAGTTCCTGGTAGCGCGTGGTGCAGAGGTGCGCGCCGAGATCGTAGGCGCGGCCGTCGACGTCCACCGACACCGACTTCCCACCCACCTCCTCGGCCTGTTCGAGGACGACGACGGTATGGCCCAAGCGCTCCAGTTCGTACGCCGCGGAGAGACCGCCGGGACCGGCACCGACCACACAGATCGTCCGCTCCGTGCCGGACATATCACCACCGGGCGCGGGCACTTCCGGTGCCGGCGATCGCGGCGGCCGGGCCCCTCTCCGGGAGGCGTGTGCCGCGCGGTAGACGAGGGTGCGGGCGTGATTGACCGACGCCGGTTCATGAGGCGAGCGGGCCAGCGCGATGCCGAGCCCCTCCGGAGCCACCGCCGGGTCGAACAGGACACCCTCGGCGGTGGGTTCGTCCAGTGCCTCGTCGAATCGGATTTCACCGATGGATCGGAAGGGGTAGGTTTCCATCGACCACGACGAAGAAGGCGTCAGTGCGACCAGATTGGCCTCGGCGTCGCCACCGACCGGGAAAAGCTGGATCTGGAACAGGGCGCGCACGGAGTCCTCGTCCGCCAGCCGCCGCACTTCGTCCCGCAAAAACGTCGACGAGCGCGTTTCCGCGGAATCGCGGAGGAGCGTCGTGGGCGGGAACAGTCGTCCGTGCGGGGCGTGGCGTCCCGGATCGGGCAGGTCCTCGACGGGCACGAGCCGGTAACGCGCGAGCCACGGCCGGCCGGTCGCGTCGATCTGTATCCGGGGCACCTGCGAGTGGTAGTGGTACCGGCTCAGCGAAACGGGATCGCGGATCTGGTCCCACAGCAGTGCCGAGGCGTCCGGCGTCGAACGCACGATGTCCGCGCGCTCGGCGTCGTCACCCAGCACGAAACGGACGAAGGTGGACGCGTCCGGGGCGAACAGCCGGGCACCGGTGTTGAAGGTCAGGGAGAACGGCGATCCCCCGTTGTCCGTCAGGTTGCCCGGATCCAGCCACCGCAAGGACAGCCCACGAATGCCTGGCGCCAGATCGTCGGAGGACACACCACTGCTGTATCGGGCGAGCACGGGATACCGCCGGCCACCGGCGTAGAACGGATGCACCGGGACACCGGGGACGTCGAAGAACCGGATGACTCCCCGCAGCACCGCGGCCCGAGTGTGAAAGACCCGCTTGCGGGTGAGCCTTCCCGTCGCGGCCGCCGTGCCGAATTCGTCGAGCAACGCCCGGAAATCCGCGTCGATATCGTGCAACCGCGGGTCCCCCGGGCCGGTCGAGACGCGCAGGCCAGGGAAGTCGAAGTCGTCGCTCACGACCTCGCCTCGACGGCTCCGCCAACCTCCTGGCGCAGGAACTCTTCCCGGCAGGCGGTACGGCGAACCTTGCCGCTGGTCGTCTTCAGCACCAGCTCGGTGCCGACCAGCACTTCGTGACAGGCGAGACCGTGGTCATCGCGGACGCTGCGCCGAATCGCGGCACGGATCTCCGCGACGAGCGCGTCGCCGGGATCGGCACCGCTGGTCTCGGCAAGGATGATCAGGCGCTCCCCCGAAGTCTTGCCGTCGAGCGAGGGCACCGAGAACGCGGCCACTCCGCCGCCGCGAATCCTCGCGTGGCATCCTCGGACGCTGTCTTCGACGTCCTGCGGCGAGTAGTTGTGGCCGTGAACGATGATCAGGTCCTTCAACCGACCGGTCACATAGAGTTCGCCGTCCCGCAGGAAACCGAGATCTCCGGTTCGGAGATAACCCCGCGGATCACCGTCGGCGACCACAGCCCGGAACGTCTCGCGGCTCTCCTCCACGAGGCCCCAGTACCCGCGCGCCTTTGTGGCCGAGTCGATCCAGATCTCGCCGATCTCGTCGGGCGCACACGGCCTTTCTGTCTCTGGGGCGACGATTCGCACGCCGGCCCCGGTCTTCGTCACCCAGCCACTGCCGTAGAACACCGCCGGAACCCGGCTCGATCCTTCGGCAGCCGGCACCGCGCGGCCCTGTTCGAGCTGATCCCGGTCGAGAGCCAGCGGTCCGCCGGTGCCCATGCTGACACTGAGCGTGTGCTCGGCGAGGCCGTATCCCGGGCAGAACATCTCCCGGGTGATGCCGGTGCTCTTGAACACCGAGAAGAACTTCTCGACGGTCGAGGGCTGCACGATCTCGCCCGACGACCCCAGCACCCGAAGCGAACTCAGATCCCAGGCGGCACGCTGCTCGGCGGTCGTCTTGCGCACCATGAGGTCGTAAGCGAAGTTCGGTGCGGAGGTGTGCGTGCCGCGCACCCGGGAGAGTACGTCGAACCACACGGCGGGACGCTGCAGGAAACTCAGCGGTGAGATCACGTACGTGCGGCCTGCGTTCCCGGCGAGCGTGTTGAGCAGAAAACTGATCAGTCCGAGATCGTGGAAGTGCGGCACCCACGAAACGGCGACCGTGTCGTCGCCGAGGACAAGATCGGCGGCGAGGGCGTCGAGTTCGTGGTGAATGTTGCGGTGACTGACCACCACCCCCTTGGGGAAGCCGGTGGATCCCGAGGTGTACTGCAGAAAAGCCGGATCGTCCAGATCCGCGGGCGCGGGCCAGAGCGACGGCTGGGAGACGGGCGCGTCCACGCCGATGGCAGCACCGGGGTGCAGCCACGGAAGCTCGGGCCACTGCGGTCCGTCCAAGGGCAGTGGCGCGGCCGCGGCCACAAGGTCCCGGTACGCGGTGTGGGTGAGCAACGCCCGGGCGCCGGAACTGGCGGCGATCGCGGATACCGCCCGCACGTCGTGCGCGAGCTTGAACGGGTTGGGTGGCGCCAGCGGCACCGGGATGACCCCGGCGGCCAGGCAACCGAGGAAGGCCGCGATGAAATCCAGCGAGGGAAGGTGGATCAGGAGAACCCGGTCACCGGCGTTGATCCCGGCATCGTGCAGGAGCGCGCGGACCTCGTCTGCCTGCCCGGCGAGCGCGTCGACGGTGAGGCGTTCCGCGTCGCGACCGTGGTCGTCGACGAAGACGAACAACTCACGCTGCGGGTCCCTGGCGTGCAACTCGGCGAAAGCCGCCGCGACCGTTCGCTCCCCGGTGACCGTCCGTTCCTGTCCGGTGCTCTGCTGCGCGGTCATCGTGCGGCCTCACGGTCGTTCGTCCCGGCCAGTACGCCCGGCTTGGCGAAAAGGGCCAGCTCCGCCACGCCTTCGGCACTTAGCGGAGTGGGCTGGAAAGTGGCCGGGTCCAGGCGGACCTGCACACGATGGCCGGTCGCGTGCAGGGTGGTGCCGTCCGCTGAGCGGAAGGCGAACCCGTAGGTGAAGCTGGTTCGGCCCGCGGCTTCGATCCACAGGTGCAGTCGCACTTCGCCGATGCCGACGATCGGCGCGTGGTACGAGACCTTGATCTCCCGCGCGACCTGGAGCACGTCCGGGATTCGGGACGTACGGGCGTCGAAGTTCCATCCGCGGCCTAGCCAGTAGGCGATGATGACGCGTTCCAGCATCAGTGGATAGCGCGCGCTGTGCACCGCTCCGGACGGATCGAGATCGTCGAGGCTCACGAAGACGGAGCGGACGAGGCCGTACTCGGCGGGTTCGCTCTGGATACCAACGGACAAGCGTGCGCTCCCTCGGAAATCGGCTACGGGGCCCGGGCCTCATCGGCGGAAACGGATGCTTCCGCCGAGGACGACGTGCGATGGCTGCCTGCGTCCGAACCGTCCAGAGCCCGCAACCAGGCGACGACGACCTGGACCTAAACTACCGGCCGACAACTCGCGGATCCGGCCCGAACCAGATGTCTGCCCGTTCTGCTCAGTGATTCTGCTGAGCTGGCTCCCGCACGTCGCACACAACCGGGCTGCGCACCATGCGGGCGGGCGACTCCGTCGAGGCCGAGCGTGAGGTGGATCAGGCTGTCACGCTTCGCGGCATGGTGACCGTCATGCGGGACCTCGCCCGGAGCGGGCGCTTCCATCACCGTGCCAGACCCGAACGGCCGCTCGATCGGCCGGAACGAGCGCACCTGGCGCATCATGTCCAGACCGGTCGGGACGAACGCATCCAAGGCGGTCTGACGCGGACCGAAGCCGCTCCCTGACCGCTGCGGCCTGACCCGATTACCAAGGTTTCTGTACGTTCGGCCCTGACCTGCCGCTTTCACTTGGGCCGCCCGCCGAGCCTGGTTCAGGATGGCGCCATGCCCTGTCCTGGCGAACAAGGAGGGCGCAAGCAGAGGAGGACGGTTGCCCCAGGAGTCCGCAACGTCGGTCGCGTTCGGTGGGCCGGACGTGTGCATTCTCGGAGAATTCCGTGTCAACGGTGTCGACGGCACGATCTGGCGGCGGTCCCCGAAGCGCGCCCGTCTACTAGGCCTGCTCCTGATGAACGTCAACCGCACCGTTTCCTCGGCGGACCTGGCCAGGCTGGTATGGCCACACACGCTGCCCGCGTCGCCTGGCCCGCGCCGAGTCGCGACGGCCATCTACCGGCTCAGGTCGATAATCTCGGCGGCCGGCGTCACCACCATCGACATCGAGACGGTAGGGGCCGGCTACCGCGCCGTGGGCGACCCGGACTCCATCGACCTCCACGCGCGCCTGAAAATGCTCAAGCACCGCAGGCTGAACCGCGATCCCGGGGACCTGGCGGACCTGATCGACGAGGCGGCTTCCCTGTTTCCCGAGCAGATCCTGAAAGATCTCGTGACCGAGGAGATGCGACCGTTCGTGACGGACGGTCTGTTCGCACTTCTGGACGACACGTTCGGCGGTCACATCCATGAATCCGCGATCGATCACATCGCCGATCGCGCACTCGGCCGTATCAGCGCCGACGCCGCAGCGGTCTGATTCACGCATGCGTACTCGATCCACCCGGTGACCCGGTCAGATTCGGGCACCGTGCGTGCGTACGTCGCAGGGCGAACTTTCCGCGGTGTTCGGCGTGCCGTCAGTACCGAACACCGCGGAAAGCGTTCACCAATTCCGTGATCATCGTTCACATGGCAGCGGTCACCAAGACCGACCAGCACACATCAACGCTCTCCGGTGCGCCTGTGCGCGCACCTTCACACTCCACGAAGAAGGTCTCGTGATCAGCCGACCTGAACCCAGAGCTCGGTCTGGGGGCCGGGCGCCGGCGTCCGGTAGCTGCAACCCCACCAGCGACCCTGGTTGATGCCGTCGTGGCACGCCGCCTTGGCAGCCGAGAAATTGGGGTACACCCCACCGAAATGCACCGTGGTAGCCGAGGCGGCCGGTGCCATGATCGCCAGGGATGCGCCCGCGAGCGCAGCGGTTGTGGCGAGCTTCTTCAGCATGTCAATCCTTTCGAAAAACAATGGTCGGTAATCAGTACCGAAAACGAAGAACCGCTTTTTGTCAGACGACCCAGAGCAGCGTCTGACCCTGCTTGAACTCGTAGCTGCAGCCGCGCCAGCGACCCTGGTTGATGCCGTCGTTACACGCCTTACGAGCCGCGTTGGCGTTGGGGTACACCCCGGCGAAATGCGCCGCGGCAGCCGACACGTTCGACTCCGGCGCGGCCGGTGCCGCGGACGCGGTCGGTGCCATGATCGCGAACGATGCACCCGCGAATGCCGCGGTTGCGATGAGCTTCTTCAGCATGATAGTCCTTCCAAAGGGAAGCAATCGGTGTCCAGCACCGGTGAACAAACAAGAGAAGTGAAACCCACCGAGAATTTGAGGTATCGGTGTCAACAAATGATCTGACACCGCGCAGGGACGATCAAGGTAATTTCGCCGGAAGTGCCCGCCGACACCGAAACCACTGACTGTTCATACCTGCTTTCCACCTGGTGGCGATGGCTGTCTTGGTGCCGCGGGCTCCGCCACCGGAACCATTCCGTCAGGATCCGGGCAGAACGTGGTCCCAGGTGACCGGCAGCCGAACCGGACCGAACACCGCGGTGTCCTTCTTGAACTCGATCTCGCTGAACGGCTCGGCAAGCCGCAGTGAAGGAACTCTGCGTGGCAGCGCGGCCAGTACGGCAACCAGTTCCATTCGCGCGACGTGCTGGCCAGGGCACTGGTGTGGGCCGTGGCCGAAGGCGAGGTGCTGACGGCGCGTTCTGGTGATGTCCAGCCGATCCGGGGCGGTGAATCGGGCCGGATCGTGGTTGGCGGCCTGCGCCGAGACCACCACGAAATCACCGGCCGCGATCCGGGTGCCGCGCACCTCGGTGTCGACTGTCGCGACCCGCAGCATTCCCGACCCGGCAGCCAGTAGCCGCAGAATCTCCTCGGCGGCGTCCGGCGCCAGCGAGGGATCGTCGCACAACAAGGAGAACTGCTCGCGGTGGCGCAGCAGTGCCAGAATGCCGTAGCTGATGGCCGCCGCCGTCGTGTCGAAACCGGCCGCGAGGAAGCCGGCGGCAACCTTGGTCAGTTCGAGCTCGGTGAACGGACGTTCAGCGGCCTTGCCCTTCGCCGCCATCACACTGATCACGTCCTCGCCCGGCGTCCGCATGCGCTCGACCACCAGAGTGTGCAGGTATCCGAACAGCGGTAGCCGGGCAGCGTCGAGGGCCTCGACATCAATGGTGCTGTCGAAGAGAGCCTTGGCGAGATCGCGGAACAGCTCGCGATCACCGTGCGGTACGTCGAGCAGTTCGGCGATGATCGAGGAGGTGAGCGGATTCGAGAACTTCTGGTGCAGGTCGACCGGCCCCTGCTCGGCGGCAAGGCCGTCCAGCAACTCGTCAACGGTGCTCCGCACCAGCGGCCGGAACAGTTCGGTGCGTTTGACGGTGCTGATCGCCGGGGCCATCACCCGGCGGAATCGCAGGTAGTCCTCGCCGTCCATCCGGTTGAAGTCGCCTTCCTCCACCGGAGCGTCCGGCGGCTGATTGGCGAGCAGGTGCCCGGCCATCCCCACCCGCGAACTGAATCGCCGCGAGTCCCCGAGTACCTCGTGGACGTCGGCGTAGCGGGTGACCAGCCACGCTTCGATGCCGGTCGGGCAGAGCACTCGCGTCAGCGAGGAGCTCTGCCGGATCTCCTCGATCTCCGGCGGTGGCCCGAACGGGCACACCTGTTCGCGCGGCAACGGCAGCGGAATGGCCTTGCTCTCCAACGACAATGTGCCTCCTCGTCCGGATGCTCCTGCCCGCGCAACGGATCGACTCCGGCCGCGGATCGGCGAACGCCCGCCGCTGAGGACCGGTGCCGCGCCGCGAGCACAGTGTCCGGTACCGGTGCGCGTCTGGCCAGACGGCCGGCCGGATCGTGCCCGGTCGGCTATCGACGCTCCCCGTACGCGCCGGACTCACCGGGAGGACCTGGCACCGGTGAGCATCTGGCCTGTTACCCGAGCCGCACCTGCATATCGACTGGCATCGACGAACCTCGCGATTCGGACCAAATCGTCATGCACGGTACATTCGAGCAGTATTCATTGTCGGACAGTGCCGCCATTTCGTTGAAACTTTTCTTCCGGCGATGGCTGCCATAACGTCGCTCTCGCTACAGGTTGATCGGGCAACCGGTCGCAATCAAAGGGAGAAGACTATGCGTATTGTGAATGGTGTCAAGCGTTCGGCGTGTGCGGTACTCGCGGTGGGGGCCGTGGCCTCCGGGGCCGCGATCGCCACGGCTGTGCCCGCTTCCGCTGCCGGCGCCGATTTTCGGGTCTGCTCTGACGGTTCCTACGATTCTTCCGTCGAGTTCCCCGCGCGAGGAGGACTGTCGACGGTGATCGTGCCGAGTGGCAAGTGCCTCAACGCCGGTAGTTTCGGTGGCAGCGGGAACGTGGAGCAGATCAACGTTTTCGGTCACGACGGTGCGGCCAAGTTCCTGGTGACGACCGGAAACTTCCGGGCTTCCAAGGGCGGAAACGTGATCACTTACGGCACACCCCAGGACGCCTGGGCCCTGACCCCGTCCGTCTGAGTCACGCGGTCCCATGCGGCCGGAGTCCCGCGAGATCTACTCGCGGGACTCCGGCCGCATGTTCTTTTCCACCTTGTCGGTCCCGGGAAAGCGCCGCTCGGCACCATCGGGTTCAGAAACATCGGCCGACCGGTCCGCAGCGGATGGGTTCACCTCAGATCCGCGATAGCCTTCGTCCTACAGCTCGCACTGTGCTCGAACATGGCGAGACCAGGATCGACGCGCACCGGGAGAATGCGATGCCGGATAAGCTGACGGTGGATCTTCACCCGCTCTTCCGCAGCGACAGGGACATCGACAAGGCCATACGCAACACGATCTTTCGTGCTGCGGGCGAGAAAGTGCCACTCGTCGAGATCATTCCAGGCAAGGGTTCCGGGAAACTCAGGAGCCGCGTCCTCGCCATGCTGAACCAGCCCCACCTCAAGAAGCTGTACCGGCGTGTGGAGGTGGCCCCCGGCAACGAGGGAATGGTGCTGGTGCACCTGAAGTAGGCGAACAACCTCGCCCTACACGAACTGATCGCCGTCCGAGCGCAGCTTCCTTCGCAGAATTTTGCCGTTTCCGTTGCGGGGCAGGGCATCCAGCCACACGACATCCTGCGGGACCTTGTACCAGGACAGGTGTGCGCGGGCGAGATCGACCAGTTCCGCGCCCAGGGCACCGTTTCCGTCGTCCGTGTCGCCACCGCTTCCGGGTGTGACCACCGTGTACGCGCGCAGGCTGGTGTCCCCCGCCGGACGCCGCACCGCGCTGACCGCGGCCTCGAGCACGCGCGGGTGACTCTCCAGCAGCCGTTCGACTTCGCCGGGCACCACGTTCTGCCCACCGATCACCTCGACATCGTCGAGTCGTCCGTGGACGTGCACCACATCGTTCTCGTCGATCGACGCGAGGTCCCCGGTTCGCCACCAGGTGTCGGTCAGTTGGTCGGGGCCGAGACTGCCCCTGGCCACTCCGCGAGTCGCGAAGGGGACCCGGATGCGCAGTTCACCCCGCTGGCCGGTGGGCAGGGCATCCCCTTCGGCGTCGACGATCCGCACTGGTCGCCCGTCGAAGGCCGGCCCGACCGCCGAGGCGACCTCGTAGGCGGCGGGCTGCCCGACGGCGATTCCGCCGATCTCGGTCGCGCCGTAGCCGTTGATCAGCCGGTCACCGATGATCGGTACCAGGTGCTCACGCATCCGCGCCGAGAGCACCTCGCCCGCACAGGTCACCAGCCGGAGCCGTCCGAGCACCTCGGCGTGGCCGGGTTCGAGCAGTAGCCGGGCCAGGAAACTGGGCTGCGCGAACAGGTTGGTGACCTGGTGGCGGCGCATCAGCTCGATCGCGGCGGCCGGCGTGGCACGCGGGCGCGAGAGCACGGCGGTCTGCCCGGTCGAGAGCGTGGTGAGCACCGAGGCGCTCAGGCCGCCGAAGAAGTACATCCGCGACACGGAGAGCCCGACGGTGTCCGGTCCGGCCGCGCCGGTGCCGACGCGCTGATCGAGGAAGTTGCGGTGAAGGAAGAAGCACAGCTTCGGCACACCGGTGGTGCCGGAGGTGAACACGGCCAGCGCCGGCGCGTCCCCGCCGTCGGCGAACTTGCTGTCCGGTTCCGCAGCGGCCAGGGGTTCCACCCCGGCGGTCGGGGCCAGTCCGGCGGTGTCGAGCCAGCACGCGGTCTCCGGGTCGACGACGATGAGCGTCGGCTCTGCCGTCTCCACGTCGCGGGTCAGGTCCTGCTGGCTCATCTGGACATTGACCGGTACGGCGACGATTCCGGCCTGCCACGCACCCAGCAGGCACCAGATCATCTCCATGCTGTCGGGCAGGGCGAGCAGTACCCGATCACCACGGGACAGTCCCGCGGCCCGGTACCCGTTCGCGACCCGCGCGGCACCGTCGAACACCTCCGCGAACGTCCAGACGCGATCCTCGGTCAGGAACGCCGCCCGGTCGCTCCAGCCTTCGGCACGGACGAGCTCGGCGAAGTACTGCGTCAGGTTCTCGGGCATTCCCGCCACGACTCCAATCCAGAAGCCAACAATCGTGTCCGGCGTAGAATGCCAGCCGAAACTGCCCGGCGGCCGAGATCGGGACGAAGAGACAGATTGCCGAGTGAGAACGGACTGGATGTCACCGGCAAATCGGGTGAACCGTGACGTAACGGCCGGGAATGAGCCCGAATGACGAGTTCCGAATGGGCCGAGAATGCGGACGGCACCATTCGGCGGGCTACCCGGAAATATCGCGCGGCGACGGGCTTTCCACCACGAGGGCGCTCGCGAACACGGCCTCGGTACTGTCGTTCTCACCCGGTGGCACCTCGACCCCCCGTTCGAGGAAACCCGCGTAGGCCGCGTCCACGTCCCCGTCCTCGAGTGTCCGAGCCGAACGGACGAACGACCCGGCGAGCCGGGCAGCGGCCGGGCCGCCCGGGTTGAACAGCACGTCCACGTCGTCGGAAAGCAGGTCGACCAGTTCCTCGACGTCGCCGTGTATCCATTCCGGAGACGCGATCCGGCGACGCTGCGTCTCGGCGGTGGCGACCACCGCGCACAAAATGCCGTCCTGCGACCGCACGATCAGCGGACGGCCGTCACCGTTCATCGCGATCTGAAAGGTGCAGTCCCGGATCAGCAGCCGGACCTGGTCCGGCTCCGCCTCTTCGCGGGCCAGCAACCGCAGTATCGCGTCGATCGGGTCCGAGGGCGAGTCGGCCCCGGCGGGAACGTAGCCGGGATTCGCGCGGAACCGCCCGGCCTTCCCGTCTTCCACCGGCCATTCGCCGACAATGGATTCGGTGGGCGGCTGCTCACCCTTCGCCGGCGGTGCCGCCGCCGGATCGACGAACAGCAGGCGGTTGTCGCCCCGGTCAGCCATGGTCTCTGGTCCCTCCACCGATTACCTGATCGCTGTGCCGGCCTATTCGGCCCGGCCACCGAGGTCCGGGGTCGCCGGCACACCCGGCTCCCAGCGCAGGATCCGCAGTTCCTCGATGCCCTCGATGTCGTCGGGTGCGCCGAAGTCACCGTCCTCGAGCAGGGTGGTCTCCCGGACGAAATCCCCTGTCAGCCGGACGGATGTGGCGGCCCCGGGGTTGAAGAGCACGTCCACACCGTCGGAGAGCAGTTCGGCAAGGCCGATCAGGTCGACACGCCGCCACCCGGGGGCCTTGATACGGGCCCGGTGCTGGTGCGCGGTGGCGACGACGGCGCAGGGCACCTCGTCCGGTGAACTCGCCACCAGCGCGTTGTCCTCGTCGCGCATGGCGACGTCGCAGAGGGTGTCCCGCAACATGAGCTGCAGGTGCCAGGTCTCGGCGCGGCCGAGCCGGGCCAGCCGCAGGACGGCGTCGAGCGGGTCGGACGGCGAGTTGGCGTCGAAGGGCACGTAGTCCGGGTTGGGCCGGAACTTCCCGATCGCGCCCTCGGTCACCGGCCACAGTCCGACGACCGACTCCGCGGGCGGTTCCTCGTCCGCCGAGGAGGGACGCCATTCCGGGTCCATCAGCAGGAACCAGTCCTCCAGCGGGCCCTCGGTCGTGTCCAAAGCTCCGGCTCCTTGTTCCATCGAAGCTCCTCCTCTCCTACCGGTTCGGTGTCATGACCGGGTTGACGCGAGCGGCCGAACCGGAGGGTGTCTTCACCCGGAACACTCGCAGTTCGAACGGGTCGTCGTCGACCGGGGGCGCGCCCTCCGCCGCGGTCGGGTCGAAAACCCGTACCCCCGTTTCGGTCTTGGTCGCCCACAACAGGCGGCCGACCGTTTCCCGTTCCCGAAGATCCCTGCGCCGCAACCAGATCAGCGCCATGGAGTCGACGGCCAGGTCGTTGAGCTCGGCCAGCACGCCGGTCCAGTGCGGATGTGCGCGCGCACCCTCCGGTGTGCCGATCCGGTCGGTCAGCGCGGCGAACCAGGCAGGTGGGCCGGGCTCTGTCTCCGGCGGCGAGGGCAGGCCGACAACGCCGTGGTCCCAGTCCTGGAGCCACGTCCACGGGTCGCGGTTCGGTAGCCCGAACGGGATTTCGCCGACGGCCTTGGGCACCAGCAGCGCGGCGTCGAGCATCTGCTCGCGCCAGTCACCGGTCTCCAGGTACCGCTTCGTGGTGCAGGCGAACAGCCAGCCGCGCCGGGTCTCGTCGTCCGGTTCCGGTGCGACCAGCACCGTCCGGCCACCGTGGACGAGGTCCAGCCAGCCACGAGCTTTCGCCACGGCGGCCGGAAAGTCCTCCGCCGCCGCTTCCCAGGGCTTTCCCTGCTCCGCGCCCGAGGTGTCCGTCGGCCGGTGGAACCGCGCGAGCAGCAGGCTGTCCACCTCACGGTCGTTCGTCGTGGCCTCGGCACCGAGCTGTGGGTCGAAGACGAGGGCCTGCCCGGTCTCCTCGTCGTGCCAGGCGTAGAGCAGGTGGCCGGTCAGCTCCCGGCCATCGAGTGCGCGGCGCAACCACACCACACCGCGGGTACCCGGGCCACCGTCGGCGACAGCCTGCCTGACCTGTGCCCAGGACGAGCACGAGGAGACTTCGGCGGTGCTGAAGTGGCCGGACAACAACCGGTCCCACCAACCGGGCGCCTCGTCCGCGGGCTGCCACCGGGCAGCGGAGGCGGGGCGGCCATCGACCACCGCGTCCATGGCGACGACACAGTTGCGAGCGTTGGTGCGCCACCGCCACGGCCCCGGCTCACCGGGGCTGAAGTCGAGGTTGGTGGCTTCGTCCAGCGGTTCGGCGTTGGCCACCGGGAAAGGATCGCGGCCGTCCTTCGGCACGCAGATCGTGGACGCCAGCATCGGCTCGCGAGCGTCGGCGTGCCGGCAGCCGAAGTACTCCGCGTGTGCGGAGACCCGGATCGGCTTGCGATCGGCGAGCACGACGAGATCGCCGTACGTCCCGGTCAGCCAGGCACGGGCCCGCTCGGCGAACACATTCACCCCTCGCTCCTCATGTCGGCGAGTATCCGCCGGCGGAGTACGCCCGCGGGCGGATGCTGCCCGACCGTGCATCAGTTCTGACCGTCCGCACGCCCGATGGGGTGTCGCGCCGGGGCGAACGGCCCGTGACGGCCGTCAGCCCTCGCCTCTTTCGCCCTCCCACCTGGTCACCCGTAGTCCACTCGTGTCCTGGTGGTTCGCGTAGAGCTCGGCCGCCTCATCCTCGCTCATCAGCAGTGTCTCGCGCATGAAGTCGCCGGTGAGCCGAACCGAGGCGGAGCCGGCCGGGTTGAACAACACGTCCACGCCGTCGGCCAGCAGCATGACCAGTTCGTCCAGGTCGATCCGCCGCCACTGCGGCGAGCTGATTCGCCGCCGATGCGATTCTCCGGTCGCCACGACGACGCAGGAGATGTCGTCCGGCGAGCTCATCATCAGGGGGTAGCCGTCGCCGTTCTCCGCGATGTCGAACATCGAGTCCCGTAGCACCAACTGAATGTGCTCGGCCTCGGCGCTGCCGCGCAGCACCAGGTGCAGCACGGCGTCCAGCGGATCCGTCGGCGAGTTCTGGTCAGCGGGAACGTACTCCGGGTTGGCCCGGAACTTCCCCGGCCTGCCCTCCTCGACCGGCCAGAGCCCGACGACCGCCTCGATCGGCGGAGCCTCGTCCGCCGACGCGGGGCGCCACCCCGGGTCCATCAGCAGGAACCACTCCTGCGAGCTGTCCGTACTGCCGGTCGCGTCAGTCATCGCCACCATGATGGCCCCTCACTGGTTCCGCGCGCTCGGGTCAGGGGGTGACCGCGAGCGCGGCGAACGCCTGGTCGATCGCGTCTAGGTCAGATGCTTGCAGCGCCGTCATCCCCAGCTCGTACACGGCCAGGTGAATCCGCACGGTCGCATGCCCGTGCGACAGCGGGTCGGCTCTGCCGGCCACCCAGGTCGTCACGCTCGCAGGCCCCGGCAGGTCCAGGTCGGCCAACCGGACAAGTTCGTTGGCGTACTCGTCGTCGAAGACGGCACTCGCGCGCAGCGCCCGGCTATCAGCGCCTGCCTGGCCGGTGTCGTAACCGGTGATCTCCACCGTCGGTGCGGCCGCCCCGCGACGCAGGCGCCACGCGGCCGCCCGCGCGGACTGCCGGGCAGCTCTACGGATATCCGCCTCGTCGGTACCGTCGAACCACACCGGCCGGATTTGGTTGGTGGCGAGGTCCGTCAACGGAATCGGTTCGGGCGTCGGCTCGCCCGGCGCGCGCACTTCCCGGAAGTGCCCGTTCCGGTCGACGAAGTGGTATCTGCTCTGCACGACGTAAACGTTGTCGGTGGCGGCGACGAGCTTGCCCAACGGACGCCTCTGGTCCCAGCCTTCCAGAAGCCGGTACGCCGAGCTGGCCCCCGCCGCCCTTGCGAAACCATCGGCCTCGCAGGACACCAGGAAGACCTCGACATCGCCGCCGAGCGAGGCGCGCCTGAAGGCCTGACTGCCGGAGATCGCGGCAGAACTCGAAGAGCCGGTCAGGTAGATCTTGTCCCCGAGGTGATGCGGGCGGTTGGTGGTCATCCGGTGGTGGAAGCCCTGGTCCGCAGTGCCGTGTCCGTCCGCGATCCACTTGCGGTGACGGTTCGCCCTGGTGGGGGCGAGGTACGCGGTTACGGGACCGAAGCCCGTCACCGGATCGCCGTTCGACGAGCGCTCGCCGGAGTAGTAGATCCGATCGGTCAGCGGATGCTCCCGTAGCGCGGCCAAAGCCATGTTGCCACGGTCGAAAGCGTGCGCGGGGAAGAATTGACCGCGTATACCGAGCTTCTCGTTCGCTCTGACATAGCTGACCAGGCGTTGCGGTCCCGGCACGATCGGACCGACCCGGCCGAAACCGTGCCCGTTCAACAGGGGGAGCCCGTTCGGGACGACGGACAGCAGGCCCAACGGGCCGTAGAAGGTCCGTGAATAGCCGGCCGCGGCGAACCCCTCGGCGAAGGTGTCGAGGCCGACGATCGGGCCCCCGATGGTCCACAACAGCACCGGCGGCTCGTCGTTCTCCACACCACTGTCCGAGCCCTTGTCGCCCAGGATCGTGCGGAGGTCCGGGTCGTCGCGCAGATACCGGCTGAGCTCGCTCGCCGACAGGTCGAGCTCCTTGCCGTCGGCTCGCGTGACCTGGTATCCGGTGGCACTGCGCCGGGCGAAGACGATCCCCGGCCTGCGCCGCCACGGGATCGGGACCAACCGGCCGTCGGTCGAGTTGACGTTCGGCAGGTCGATCGCGCCGCCGGTGGCCCAGGTTCGGATCTTGGTCAGCGTCGCCTGGTCGCCGGGGTAGCGCACGAACGGGCCGATCGGCTCGCCGGCGGGGCCGGTGATCATCGTCGTGGCCAGGTCCCCGGCTCGTGGAACCGAAACGAGTGTCAGCGCGCCGTCCGCGGTGCGGAGGTATACGTCGTTGAAGAGCTGCTGTGCCCGCAACGCACCGGCGAAGTCGAAGCCCAGGCCGCCGTAGTTGACCAATACTTCGGTTGCGTCCGTGTCAAGTACGACCGGCCGGTTCGGGTCCTCGCTGAGCAGTGCGCGCAGGCCGGGATCACTGAGTACCAGTCCGCCGACGAGGGCACCGCCCATTTCGACCGGTACGCCGTTGGACAGCTCGATCAGGGCGGCGCTACCGGTGCCGCGCAGGCCGACGACCAGGGGGTTCCACCCGTCGACAATGGCCGGAATCCTGTTGGTGAACAGGATGGCCCCGGACAACATGTCATGCCGGACCGTGGCGAGAGACGGCTTGGGACCGGGCGCGAATTCCCATTTCACGTGGAGGTAGCCGTAGTTGCCGTCGACGATCGGCCCGGCGTGGTGGTGGGAGTTCCACCAGCCGGTGATCTCGAACAGCCGCGTCAGGAACCGCTCGTTGAGCGACTGGTCGTCCTTGTCGGCAGTGGGGTCATCGGTGACCATGAGCAGGGTGGGGCGGACCGGCCCGGCAGCCATCTGCCGGAGTTCGTCGCTCGCGGCGAACCGCTCGGCCATCTCCTCCGGGGTCATCGCGGTGATGCGATTTCCGTTCACCGGGACCGTGAACGCATCGTTGGCGGCGGTGCCGGTGAACCGCACGATTCTGCTGTCAGTTGCCCAGTCGCCCTGGACCTCGCGGCGACGGGGTACTCCGTTGGCGTCGGTGTACCGAAGCGCGTACGACCGCACGCTGAGGTCGCTGTAGTCGGCGATCTGTTCGGCTACCTGGGTCGCGTACTGGTCGCTGACACGCAGGTTCAGCACGTTCTGCCGGCCCTGTGCGTCCGTCAAGGGCAACCACGAGATGTCCCGAGCGGTGACCTGGTGCGCGGGCACGAACACGGCGGGTGCGGGCGCGGCGGGTGCCGGGTTCGCTGCCGGTGCGGCGCTGCCGTTGCCTGGCCTGCCGGTACCCCCGGACCGTGCGCCTTGTCCTGCCGGCGCCGACGACTCGATTGTTTCCGGATCGGCGGAGGACCTGGCGATCGACGAGTCCGCGGGCGGGTGCTCGGTGGTGGTCAGCGGCCGCGCCTCCAGGTTCTGGCTCCCGGGCTCGGACACGAGGTGAAAATCGGCTTCGCTCGGCGGGTTCTGGTTTCCGGCGGTGAGCACGGCCGCGTGCGTCGCGCGGTACGGACCGCCCTCGCGCAACGCCTCGGCGAGCTCGCCGGACCGGCGCCGCGCCTCGTCCACGGCCACCTCGCCTACCAGCACGACGAGACGAATCGGGGTCCACGGGTCAGCAGCCAGCTCGGGTGCGTCGCGCCAAATCCTCTCGGCCACCTCACGCGCCCCCACGTTCCGGCCGTCACCGGTGAGGAATCCGTCCTCGCCGGCTTCGAGGTACAGGTACACCGGTTCCTCGTTGGACGACGTCGCCTGCCGGGAGTGCGCGAGGTAGTTCCGCCGGGCCCAGCCGTCGGCCTGCGAGCTGTCCGAAACCAGTGCCAGGCCGCCTGCTGCGTTCCCGGCAGGCGGATACCACACGCCAGGGTCGTCCAGGGCGATCGTGTGGCCGGCCCCGGCGTCATCCTGGTCGGGCAGCGCTGCCGGGGCGGAAGCGGGAGCGGGCAAGGTCGCGAACGAGGTACCGGCGCCCAGCCAGTACATTCCCTCGTCGGCGAGCACGCCGGACTCGCCATCGGCGTAGACGATCGTGCGTGGGTGGCCCGCGTTCCGGAGCAGGTCGGACACCAGCCCGGCGGTGGACTCGTCGGCCGCCAGCCCGACCAGGACCACCGGCGCCTGTGGGTCGCGGCCCACCAGCCCGCGCAGCAGTGTGGAGCCGATCGTGTCGCGCACGCGGTCGGTGTCCGCGTCGTCCACCAGGAGAACAGTCGCGTCCGGCGAGTGATGCGGCACTGGGCGCGGCTCGGAGGAGACCTGCTCCGCTTCCGAGAAGCTCACGTACGTTTCCAGCGCGTCATCGAGCAACCCGAGACGCGCGAGCACGTCCGCGTCCTCGTGGTCGCGGGAGATGTGCACGAGCCCGTGCCGACGCACCAGCGGGAGACCGTCCTCTGTGGACTCGGATGGCCGCGTGCCGGCCGAGGCCGACACCTCCACCTGCACGGCGGACTCGCCCTCGACGTGCCGCATCTCGACGCCGGACCGCGGCGACACCGACCGGCTGTGCCGCCTGCCGGACCGCGCGAGCTCGGCCTGCACCAGGGTGACCGCCTGCCTGGGGCCGTCGCCGGTCAGGTCGCCGGTGGCCCGCACGGTCACCTCGGCCGAGCTGTCGCTCTCGGTATCGGACAGGCCCCTGACGAAACGGTCCAGCCGCAGGCGATCGGCGGGCGGCAGCGTCGTCGAATCGGCAGGCACGGCCAGTTCCACCGCCTCGCCGAGCCGGTCCATCAGCGAAGTCGCCCATTCGCCTTCTGGCTCGGCAAGCAGCGGTGGCAGGGAATGGCTGGTGGCCGGTTCGTTGAGGTCGAAGTTGCCGGTGGTCGCCTCCAGCCGGGCCCGGTAGGTGTGCCAGGCGTCCCACCACGCGGCGGCCGCGCTCTCGTGTTCGGCTTCGATCGCGGTCAACGCCTCGGCGGCCCGATCCTGCCCGCGTTCGACCGCCGCACGCGCTCCGGCCAGCCGGGGCACGACGGCCGACCAGGCGTCGTCCGCCGCGGCGAACGAGCGTGCGGCCTCGGCGAGTGGCGCGGGGATCGCGTCCTGGCGGGAGCCGTTCGCCAGCACGAGTCCGTTGTCGATGGCCAGGTCGACCACGGCGGTGCGCTTGCGCGTGACCCTGGAGGTCGGCCGGGCGACGAATCGCAACTCGACGCCGGTCAGCCAGAACCCGGTCAGGCCGTCCGACGCGAGGGACTGCTCGGGCTGCCCGCTCTCGTGGTGTTCCACCTCGTGCTCGGCCTCGGACGCGACCGCCCCGGTGGGGATCAGCGGCAGCGCCGCGCCGAGGCCGCCGCCGAACATCTGCCGGTCACCGACCTGCTCGCTGCCCGCGGGCTGGCTGCCGCCGAGACCGGCGGCCGGGGCCGCCATGGCAGCCACCTCGTTGATCGACACCTCCCCCACCGACTTCTCCACCGCGCCGTCGTTGCCATCGCCGGACACCGTGGTCCGAGCCGACACGCCGGTGAGGGTGGGCACTCCCGGCGTGCGTGCGTGCAGTTCGAGGGTGATCCCGGAGCCGACCGGAAGGTCCAGGATCACGCCGGTGGTGCCGTAGCGGGTGAGCATCGTCGAGAACCGCCGGCCGGTGAGCGCGGTCCGCAGGGCTCGCCTGACCTCGGCCGGTACGACCGTGGCTCCGGTGCTCTCCTGGTATGTCTGCGCCCCCGCGTCGACCATGTCGTCCACGTCGAACTTCAGGTGGCTGACCCAGCCGTCGGGCAACGGTGCGGCCTCCCGCCATCCGGCGAGTGCCTCCTCGGACGTCTCGGCTTCGCTTCGTGACTGGGGCGGAGCCGCCGTAGCGGGCACAGTGGCCAGTCCTTCGGCGACCGAATCCTCCGGCAGGTGCAGGATGTCGACCGGCTGCTCCATCCCGGCCTCCGCGATCCGCTCGCCGTGCCGTTCGATCGCGACGGTGAACCCGACCGAGGCGCGGTACCGCGCCAGCGCACCGGATACCTCGGCGGCACGTTCGCGGACCGACCGCCGCGTCTCCTTCTTCGTCCGCCGCTTGCGCCCGACGACGACCTCACCGACCACACCGCCACCGACCAGCCCGTACGGCTCGGCGCGGGACGCGTTCTCGTCCGGTGATGGCCCACCCGCGTGGATCGCGGGCACCACGACCGGTTCGAGGCGCAACACGGTCCGCATCCAGGAACGGGCCTTCGTCCCGAGTGAGGTGATCGCCGCGGTCTTGCGCAGCGCGGCGTGGGTGAGACCGGTGAACTCCGGGGTGGCGAGCAGTTCGTTGCCGATCACCACTTCGTAGGTCTCACCGCTGCGCCGGTCCTCCAGCCGCAACGGACGCGGCGTGCCGCTGCGTGCGGAATCCTCCAGCCAGCTCTGCGCATCGGCGAGCCAGGACGAGATGGCCGCGTAGTTGTCGTGCCCGGTGCGCAGCGGCGAGGTCGGGATGAGCCGGCGGGCACGCTTGGCGCCGAGCGCGCGGGCGAGGTCCTGACGCAGTGCCGGCAGCACGGCCCTGAGGTCGACCACACCGTCGACCGCGCCGATGCCGAGCGACAGCGGTTCGCCGGGGCGCAGGAAGTCGGGAGCGGGGACGATACGGCTCTCGTCCTGCTGTTCGGCGGCCTGCTGTTCGGGCGCCTGCTGTTCGCGCGCCTGCTGTTCGGGCGCCGGGTTTTCGGTCACCGCCTCGGGCAGGTGGCGCTCCCGGGCGTCCTCCTCGGCCTGCTTGGCCCGAATGGCATCGAGCTGTGCGGTGGTGACCCAGGCGGTGACCGCCTCCGGGATGTCGAACTGCTCGTTCGCGGCTCCGGGCTCACCCGGCCGGACGAAGCCCCAGAAGTTACGCCACCTGCGAGAGCGCACCTCGGCCGCGACGGTGGCCCGCACGCCGAACCGTACGAGGTGCAACGGCTCGGGCGGCTTGCCGATCGACGTTCCGGTCGTCACCTCGGCCGAGGTGTCCTTCGACGTGCTGGCCTCCAGCATCATCGGGTCGACCTCGAACACGGCGAGCGCCCCGGGCTTGACGGTGTTGTCCGAGCTGCTCTCCCCGTCCGGCGTCACATCCTTGTAGAACGCGAAGCTGGTCATGTCGGCGGCCGGGGCGGTCTCCCACTTGTTCTCCTTCCCGCTACCGGTGGTCGACTCGGTGGTGTCGGTGGCCCTCGGCCGGTGCCAACGACGGCCGGGCAGCACCTCGACATCACGCGGCTGGAACGAGACCTCGGCGGCCGCGTACTGCTTGAGCCGCCGCCTCGGCCAGGTGAGACCGCGGAAACCGGTGGTACGGCTGAACAAACGGCGATCAGTCCGTACCGCGTCCGGTGCGAGCACGTTGTCGATGAGGGTGCTGTTGTCGGACTCCGGGAAGGAGAAGACCGGATCTCCGGACGCGCGGGTCAGCACGGAACGCAACGCGGCCCGGACGTGACCGAGCCCGTCGAAGCTCACGATCCGCATGCCGTCGAATTCCCGGGACAGGCCACGGCGCAACGGGTCGGCTGCGGCCGGGGCGTCCGGGTCCGGCCGCAGCGTCAGGCCGGGCACCTCGCGTCCCTCCGTGCGGTCGACGGCGATCGGTTCGGGCCGGTTCGGGGTGACGTACGCGGCCGGCACCTGGATGTCGGAGGCCACTCGGATGACCGCCTCGTCCGCGGTGTCCCCGGTGTTCGGATCGACGATGCCGACCGGCTTCGTCTCCGGCGTGTGCAGGCCGCGCTTGCCGAAACTGAAGCCACGCACCAGTGCGTTGTGCCGCCGGTAGGTCTGGCCGGTGAGTGTCCAGTCCACGGTGGCCGTGAAGCCGTGCCTGGGTTCGGCCGCGAGCCCGCCGTTCTCGTCGAGGGCGCCGCCGGTCTCGCGTACATCCTTGCGGCGCACGGTGGTTCCGGAGAGACCGGTCTTGGTCCAGGTGAACGCGCTGTGGATGGTGCCGACGAAGATCGCGGCCCGCTCGGCCAGCGACGCGGTGATCCGCACCCCGGCTCCGGTGCCCGCGGAGGCGACCTTGGTCGTGGTGTGCCGCGTGCCCGCGGCGTCCGATGCCGAGCCGGTCTCCGCGGCGGCGAGCTCGGTCACCTCACCGGTGTCCTGCAGTTCGGACAATGTCGCCTTGAGGGTGAACGAGACGTGGTAGTCGTGCCCCCAGCCGTTCTTGGGCATCAAGGGGATACGCAGCCCGTCGTCGGACAGCGCCCGGTCGGCGAGCAGACCCAGTTCCCGGTCGGTCAGCAGCTCGCGCAGTGCGTCCCGGCGCCGCAGCCCGTCCCGGATCTTCCGGCCGATCCTGCGCCCCGCCGCCTTGTCGTCGAACTGGTCGAGGAACCGGTCGCTGCTGAGGTACCAGCGCTTGTGCCCTGGCACCTTGCTGACCGAGTTCTCGATCATGTCGAGGACCTGATCGGCGACCTTCGACACCTCGAGCGTGGCACCGGCGAGTGCCCGGCCGGACTCCAGGGCCTCCGGGCCGTACAGCCGTCGCACCGGCGCGGTCTCCGGCTCGGTAGCCGGTTGCGTCTCGTTCCCGCGGGGTGGCTTCACCTCCTGCCACTCGACGGCGCGCACCTCGTCGGCGAAGACCATCGCCGGTTTGCCCGGAACCCGTACCTCCAGGTCGAACCGGCGCTCGACCCGCTGCGCGGTCCCCCGCCGCGTCGTCGTCTGCTCGACGTCCCCGCTCTGGCTGAGCTCCTGTTTCCGCCCGCGCTCCGCACCGCCACTGACCACCGGCCCGGCCACGATGCCGATCCCGGCCACGTCGATCCCGGGGCCGCCGACGACCTTGGCGCTCGCCCCCCGGCTCGCGTCACCGGCATCGGAACGGCCGGTGGTGAACGTGTCGGTCTCGCCGAAAGTCACCTCGTCGACGGTGCGCAGCGGGCGCGGGTCGGTGCGCTCGACCAGCCGCATCTCGACCGCGCTCGGCGTGTTGATCCAGGAGCTGAACGGGTTCTTGCCCGCGATCAGGCTCTCCGACCGGACCCACCCGCGGCCCCGTGCGGCGTCCTCGGCCGTCACGGCCATCGTGAGGTACTGCTTGGTGAACGTCGGGCCGTCGAGGAACTTCCGCAGCTCCTTGCGACCCTCCCGGCCGAGCTTGACCAGTGACGACGGCAGGGCAGCGGCGACCTTGTCGAGCAGCCGATGCTCACCGTCCCGGCTCGGCGCGAGCGGTTTGCCGCGGTAGGTGCCCGGAGATCGTCCGCCGACCTCGACGGATTCGAGGAAGCGCCGGCCGGTGCGCGGCGCGAGGTCACCGGTCTGCTCGGCGCCGAGCCCGGTGGGGATCAGCAGGTCGACGATCGGCCGTCGCGGATCGGTGGAACGCCCCACCACCACCGGTTCGCCGACCGGCCGCTGCCGCGCGTCGCGCAGGCTCAGTTCGAAACGGACGGGCACCGAGGCGGCCCGCATCGGCAGCGGAACGGTCGCGTACTGCTTGCTGCCGGCCGTGGTGCTGGTGCTGGCGCTGACCGCGTTGCTCGCGTCGGTCGAGGCCTGGCCGCTGGTGATGATGGTGAATCCGGGAGCGGCCGGGATCGGGATCAGCGCCTGGCCCTTGTTTCCCTGGTTCGCCTGTACCGCCGTGGCGATCGTGCCGCTGCCCTGTGCCCCCGCGAGGTCGGTGGGGTACCTGGCGGCGGGTCCGGTGGCGAACTCGGCCGCGTCCCAGTCGTAGAACGCCCGGCCGTGCAGTTCGTAGCGCTTTCCGTCGATCTCGATGTCGGCGGTCTTCCCGCTGCCGAGGAAGGTTCCGGTGCGGTTCCGCATGGCGGCGGCGAACTCGTCCACACCGGTGCGCTCGCCGTTCGGCAGCAGCTCCGTCAGCGCCGTGTCGAGTACGTCGGCGTTCGCCGCGACACCCTGTTGCAGGGCCAGCCCCATGCCGGCGTTGCGCAGCAGGGAGTCCGGCAGGTCGGCGTGCCCGTCGATCGCGGTCTCTTGCGGCGCAGGGGTTTCCCTGGCCGGCAACTCCGTGAGTTCGATGGCTTCGGTCCCGCCGGTTTCCGCCTGCACCGCCGTCGTGTGCCCATTGCCTACCGGCACCGCACCGCCGAAACCGTCACTCATGCCCGCCGGCGGCGGCACGACGTGGCCGCTGCGCGGTGGCCGCACGGTCGACCGTGGCGCATCCTCGGTCGAGTCCTCGTCCTCGACCGAGTAGACGCTCTCCGCCCGCTCTGCCGCGGCGTTCACCTCCGCCTCGGCCTCCGCGCCGTCCGGGAAGGACAACGGCTCCGTGCCCGGCGGGACCAGCAGCAGCTCGACCCACAGCGGATCCGCGGGCAGGCTCGCGACACTGCGCTCCTGCGGGTGCATGTCGAGGAAGACGACGCTGCCATTGGGAAGGCGCTTCACGTTGACGTAGTGGTGCCCGAAACCCTCCGATTCGCGCGCCTGGAACGCCACAACTCCGTGCGACAGGGTCGACGGATCCAGCATCAGCTCGGCGACCGAGTCGAAGCCGGCGATCGAACGGAACCGGGAGCCGAACGCCCGCTCGAGATCAATCATCTCCCGGCCCACATCGTCCGGCCCCAGGTCGAACGGCACACCGAACTCGACGGTGTTGAACGTCGCCAGCACCGCCTCCGGGCAACTCATCCAGAACGCGTGGCGGTCGGCGGAGTCCATCGAATGGTTCGCCAGGTCCGGGAAGTGCACCCCCAGGAAGTCGCGCGCACCCTGTTCGGTCTGGAACCCGGCGCCGGACACCACCCACGGCGTCGGTCCCTGGTGGAACCGCGACGACCGCCACTCGCCCCCCGCGTAGGACGAGAGGGCCATTCCCCCGCGACCGGACCGGGCGGACGGCTCGCCCGTTTCTACCGTGCCGACCCCGGTCCCGGGCGATTCCGCCCGCCCCTGGACCAGGTCGGCGATCCGCTGGACGACCGCGCGAGCAGCTCTCTCGGGAATTTGCCGACTACTCGAATCGATCTCCCGCTGCCGCATTCCGGAATTCATCAGGGCATGCGCCACCACGTCCCTCGCGTGCGGAACATTCGTACCCAGACGACGCCGCGAGGTGTTGCCGAGCCCTTCGGCCAGTAGCTGGTCGGCAAGGGCTCGCAGTCGCGCGGCCACGTCTGGGCGCACCAGCGCGTCCAGTTCCTGAGTCGCCTCTCTACCCCGTGCGGCGAGCATCTCGGCACTGGTCAGCTCGGAGCGGGGAGTGGCGCGGTAGGCGGCGGTCGTGAACTGGCGCTTCAGCGCTGCCTGTGCCCGATCGTGCCGCTCACCGATCCGGTCCCCGGCAACGGCGGACAACCTGAGATCCAGCTCGGCGGTCCTTGCCGTCCGGGCGAATCGGTCTACGTTCGCGTACGGCTCAGCAAGATCCCGATCCACGTAGGCTTGATACGCGAGCGCGTCAAGCAGCACCTGCGCTCCGGACAGCCGTTCCGACAACGCTTGCGGAGAGAGCCCGAGCGTCGGCACCAGCCACTGGAGTACCCGCAGCCGGAATTCCTCGGCCTCCGACGGTCGAAGCCCCGCCAGCAGCGCGGCGTGTGAGAGCACCTTGCTCGCATCTGGCTCACCCCGCCACAGCTCGGTCGCGGAGCCCGTCCCGTCGACGGGTGCCTCGCGCCCGGAATACACGGGCGGGATCTCTCCGCGGTCGAGGGCAGGGTCGCCGTCGCCGATCCGGTCCACATTGCGCTCTTGACTGTGCCAGTCGAGCAGGTCCCGCAGGCCGGGCACGGTCTGGTCCTCCCCGAAAGACCGCTGGATGCCCTCTCTCAGCATCTCACCCTCGTGGTCCGCACCGACCGGGTCGTATCTGAGCTTGTACGCGGTCAACGCACGAGCCTCGTCGTACAGCCTGCGCGCGAGCCCGCTCGTGCGCCAGCTCGTGTCCGCGTCCGCGCTCCCAGGCTCCCTCTGCTGCGAAGAAGGCTCCTGCACACCCAGGAAACGGCTCGCCCGGTACTCCAGCGGAAGCCAGGGCACGTCGGCGCGGACCGAGTCGAGCCTGTTTTCGGCGGAAAGCCGCGTCTCCACCCGCTCGTACGACCGCGCGACTCGCAATTCGCTTCGCTCGCGTGGGCGCACCGCATCGTTCCAGTCCTGACGCAGCCGCCTCGCCCACGCTCGCGTCTCCTCCTGGTCACCCTGAGATATCTGGTAACGCCATGCCGCTCCGATCAGCTGCGCGAGATCCACCAGACCGTCGCGCTGAGTCGGCTCGACGGTGGGCCGCGCCTCGAGCCACGCATCCTGGATAGCACGCGCCAGATCGGGATCCCCCATGTTCGATGCGATATGGCCCTGGAGACCCCGCAGCGCCTGGCCCGCCTGCGCCTCCGTCGCGTGTGGGGAGTTCGTCACCGCCTGCCACAGCCCACGCAGGTTCCGGCTCAGCAAGAGGTCGTGCGGTTCCCCCGTCCATGGTGCACGGGCTGACCAGAGCCTCCAGGTGATGCCGATCAGTTCGACGAGATCCGCCGAACGCGGCCCCAGCTCGTCCGGCCCGAACGACACACCCAGGATCTCTTCCGCGGCTGCACGGTTGGCCGTTCCAGAGCGCCGCCAGTAGTGCTGCCGCCAGGCGAGAGCGTCGCGGACGGCGTCAAGCAGGCCGGGGTCCTCTCCCATTCGCGCCAGGTGGTCCTCCAGTTCCGCGTGCGCCTTGCCTGCCTGCACCTCGATCGGCTCCGGCGAACTCGTCAAGTCCTGCCACATTCGCTGCAGGTACTGGCCCAACGGCAGATTCCGCGGCTGGCCGGTCCATGGCGTGCGAGCCAGCCGGAGCCGCCATGCCGCACCGATCAACTGAACAAGATCGTCCACGTTCTTGTAGTGCCCGGGTGGACCAAGCGCTATACCGAGAGCGTCGGCGGCCGCGTCACGATTCTCTTCGCCGAGGAGTTGATCGAGCGCCCCCCGGTTCACCCATGCCTGATCCCGCTGAGCGTTTGCGTTTGCCCTACTGAGTGCCGCGGTCCTGCCCTGCTGGTGCACCAGTGCTTCCGGAAGGCCTCGGCGGGCCACACGGAACTGCGGCTCCCAGTGCTCATGGAAGCGCCGTACCGCGGGTACGACCCGCTCCGGGTCGGTGACGTTCACGTATCGGGCATATGCGTCATCCTCGGCCGCGCCGAAGCCGGTTTCCGGCAGGATCGGCAACTGCCCGTGCGGGGTCCAGTGGAACAGCAGGTCCGCCTCGGTGCGGATCCGGGTCGAGTCCGCCCAGGGATTGAGCATGGCGCCCGGGTGGAGCGTCCCCGGAACCAGACCGGACGGATCGGCTTCGTCGATGATCCCGGCGGCCAGCACCGACACCAGATCCCGGTGTATGCGGGCGCGGTCGGCAGCGGAGAGCGTCTGGCCTTCGGGGAGCCCAGGGTGCGGCGCGGGCAGACCGAGCATGACCGCGGCGAGTTCACGCGTCTCGCGTGCTGTGCGCGGGTCGCGCGCTTCCAGCTTCGCCCGACTTTGCGCGATCAAGTCTCCGTGAGTGCGGTAGAAGGTGGCGAGCCTCGTGTCGAGTTCTCGGTACTGGCGCAGCCGGTCGAACCGCGGGAGCATGTCGGCGATCAGTCGCTCGGTGTCTGCGACGGCCTCGGTGGCACGGTTGATCCGGGCGCCGTCGTTCAGGCTCGGCCACGCGTTGGGGCCAAGCGCGTCGATTGTCTGCCGCGCGCGCTGGCCATCCGCCTGTGCGGCGAACTGGACCAGGTAGGCGTCGGTGAACAGTCTGCGCATCCGCCGCCACAAGGACCGCTGCACCAGTGGTGCCGGGCCTGCGCCCGGCGTGGACTCCGGAAGCGGTCCCATCCTGCGGATCGCTTCACGTTCCGCCCGCGCCAGTTCGTCCGGCGTGTGTTCCGGAGGCATCTTGGGCCGCAGAGCGTTCAGTTCGTTCTCTATGTCGTCACGGATGCTGGAGATCTCACCGCTCAGGCCACCCCATCGCCCGGACAGCAAACGGTCGAGCGCGTCCTGGAACGGCACGTCGGTGTGCACACGCGCGATGCCGTCGGAGTTGGCCGTGCGCTGGAATTCCCGGCGCGCCTCGGCGGTCTCTCGCCAGGCCTCCTCCTCGCCGTAGGTGTCGGCGAGGAACTCGGGTTCCGGCTGCGACGCCAGTTTGCCGGCCAGTGTCATGACCAGCCTCTGGTAGCCATGCAAGCGCTCGTTGGCCGCGGCCTGCGCGGTTTCCGGTGCGGTGTCGGTCAGTTCCAGCAGCTCGCCCAGCATCAGTTCCGCGTCCCGGCGCCTGCGCTCCGGGTTCACGAGTGGAGCACCAGCGTCGTCGCTGTCGCCGTCCGCCTCGTCACTGCCCTCGTCGACGGACATGGCGTCGTCGCTGTCCTCGTCGAAGGATACGGCGCCGTCACCGTCGTCGATGGACATCGCGTGGTCGCCGTCATCGCCGGGAGGGTCCGCGGCATGGTCGCCGGCCGGTCCCGTGAGCTGTCGCATGGCTGCCCATCGGGCCGCGACGACGTACTCCGGCTGATCGAACCGTCGCTGCAGCGCCTCGAACTCGGTACGCATCTTCGCCGCGAACTCCCGCATGGCCCGCTGCTGCAGCTGGTCGATCGACACGTGGCCCACGACAATCGCGAGCTGGTCCAGCCGTTGCCGTGCCCGGGGCGACAGCGCCGTCGATTCGAGGAACGGGACGGCGAGGTACCAGTGCCCGCGTCGCTGCCAGTCCCGGACCGCGGTGTAGCTGGCCTCGGCCTTCGCGGCGAGAGCAGATTTCACGTCGCCGGCTATCGTCTCGAGCCGGCCGCCACCGTGCAGAGCGCTCGCCTTCGCCTGCCCCAGGGCGATCGCCAGGCCAGCCACCGACCCGATCTGGTCGCTCCGCAGAGCATCGCCCAACTCCTTCGCACCATCGGCGAACCAGTTCAGGGCCTTCGCGTACTTGTCGGCGTCGAAACCCTGCGGGAGCTGGTCGCTGTCCGGATGCTTGCGATACTCGGTCAGTTTGCTCCGCAGCTTCTGTTCCAGGTCCGGCGGAATCTCGTTTCCGCCTGCGGTCAGTTCCCGAAGGTCGTGTTCCAGGTGTTCCAGTACCGGGCCGACGCTCTGATCGACCGTCCGGAAGGCCGTGACGAGGTGCGCACCGAGCCATGTGGCCCGCTGCTCGCCACGCACACGCGCCGGGTGCCACAGGTGCAGCCGGAACGCGATCAAGTCCACCAACCTACGGCGAACCAGCTGCGCCGTCCTGGTCCGGCCCAGTTCAGGATGGGCCAGCATCCAGTCAGCCTCGGCTCGCCACATGCCCAACTGGTCGCGTGCCCTGGCGAACTCGTCGAGGTACCGGTTCCTGAAGGCCTCAAGCTCCGCCAGCCGGTCCTGCTCCACGAACAGGCGCGAGAACTCGGCACGGAGTTCGTCCGCCATACGCTGTGCCGCGCCCGTGGGACGAAGCCCCCGGGCTTCGTCCGCGGCTCGGGCGGCGACCAGTTCCGTCATGCCCGCCAGTACGTCCATCTGCTCCCGTGCGACGCGGACTCGTCGGATGTTCCCGAAGCTCACAGGGTCATCTATGGCACCCCGCTGCTCAACGTCCCGCTGCCACGTCCTCGCCGCCTCGGCGGCGATTCCTGGCTCGGCGAGCCCCCATGCCTCGAGCACGGTCTGGGCGGCGACCACGATGGACACGTCCTCGGTGACCGACTTCAGGCCCGAGTTGTCGGTCAGATTCGACCAGTCAGGGGCCGGGCTACTCGCGGTCAATGCCGGGAAAGCGTCCTCGTCCGGCAGCCCGAGCAACGTCCTGGCCCGGTCGAGCGCGGCGTCCGGGTCCGGGGTGTGCTCGGTCAGCCGCTTCTCGAACCCACTCGGCCCGGGCTCGAAGTAGAGACGCCGGAACAGCTCGCGCAGCTCGTAGTCGAGTTGCCGCGCCGAGCCCGCCGGGCTCCTGCCTTCCTGCTCGTCCACCTCTCGTGTCGCGACCTGCTCGGTCATGCCACGCAGAACCGTCAGTTGTTCACCTGCCCTGGCGAAATCGCCCACGCGCCCCTGGGCGAAGCCGGGCAGCGCCGCCTCGCCGCTGAAGAACGTGGCCATCCCGAGCGCCTGGCGCGGCACGTTGTCCAGGCCCCAGCCTTCCGCAACGGCCTGGACAGCGACCATGTTCCTGATGCCCTGGCGTACCTGTGCGGGCACGTTCGGCGGAAGGTCCAGCAGCGCCTCGGCCCGGTTGAGCGAGTCGTCGAGGTCCAGCCTGCCGACGAACCTCGGATCGGCCGGGTAGGTGTGCTTGTTCCTCGACTCCCCGGGTGCGTGCGGATCGGGTTCCTGCTCGTCGAAGTCGGTTTCCACGACGACCGGTGCGGCGGCCGGGTTCACCGGTGGGGAATACAGGGCCAGGTCGAGGCCGGGTACCAGCCCCTGGGCGGTACCCACGGGAAGCTGCCGTCCGTGTTCCCGCGCCGTGATCGTCCTGACGGCGCCGACCATGGCGCGCAGGATGCTCGCGCGCTGACGTGCCTCGACGACCCTGCCCGCGTGCACCCGCACCACGTCGGTCGCCGAACCGAGCCGGGCGGCCTCGGTCCTCAACCACCGCGTCAGCTCCGCCGCGGAATCCGGACCCGCGAGCCCCTGCTCGGCCAGCACGATCTGGACGGCGACGAGATTCGCGACATCGACCTGGTCGGGCTCCACCGCGGTCGCGGGCATGCCCAGCATCTCCCGCGCCCGGTCCAGTCTGGCGTCCGGATCGAACTGCCCCGCGTCCACGTCCGCGGTCTCGGACAACGCACCCCACTGCGGGTGGTGGTCGAGGAAGATGCCGAGCGTCTCGTCGGACACCTCGTCAGTGACGAAGCGCGTGTAAAAGTCCGTCAGCGCCTGTCGCTTGGCCTGAGTTTGCGTGGGGAACTCGAAATCGAGGGCGTTGTCGGCGACGGCACGGTCGACATAGGTGAGTTCACTCGCCATGAGGTCCCTGAGCTGCCCCTGCAGCACCGCGGCCAGAACGGTGGCCCGGTTCGGGTTGGCTCCCTCGTCGACTGCGCCGAGCAGTGCATCCGCCTCGAGCATTGACGCTTCGACGTCGTCCAGATCGGTGTCGGCGATTTCGTAGAGCGCATCCTCCAGCGCGGGCCCCCAGTCGGTGACCAGTTTCGCCGCGGCGATCAGGTCCTCCTGGCCGGGCCGCGGCCCGCTGCGGACGGCGGCCCGGACGTGGTGCCTGAGCTGCCTGATGTCGCCCACTTCGACTCCGTGGGGCGGGGTGCCGATCGCCGCGTCGAGCGCGGCCATGAGCGGTCTGAACGAGGCGGCCCACTCGGTGATCGACGATGCCCCGGACGGCTGCTCGACAGGGGCCTCGGCCATATCGGCGTCGGAGGAATCGGACTCGGCATCCGTGCCGGAATCGGCGGGCATCCCGGTGGCCACCGCCACAGGTGACCGGTCCGGCAGTGACTGCGGTCCGGTGGCCGCGCCCGGTGGTACCGATGTCTCGGCGAAGAAGAGTTCGGTGAACTCCGAACCGTCGGTGCGTGGGTCGAGAGTGCTGCCGGTCTGCGGGTCGTAGAACTCGACCGCGCCGTCCTCCGGGTGGCGGTATACCGCGAACGAGTGCATCTCCGGCCGCCCGGCACTGTCGGCGACCATCGCGTGGATGACACCGAAACTGCCCGGCGGCCGGGTACGCATGTGTTCACGGATCCCAGCAAGGGAACCGAACGGCCGGTAGTCCTCCCGAGCGAGGTCGAAGACCTGATACGGATCCTGTGGCGGTGTCGGCGGAGCCGCGAACCGGGAGGGCTCGGGAACCGTGTCCTTTGCGGCGGAAGCCTGCCCGGCCGCGATCATGTTGTAGAACTGCACGACAGCAGCCAGGCAGTTGGTCTGGTACCCCTCGTATCCGCTCTCACCAGAGCGCGCCCGCCGGTAGTTCCCGGCGTTGATACGCCCCATGAACGGGAACCTGCTCGGCACCCGCGGCCGCGTCTGCCCGGCCTCGACGGGGGCCTCCCCGGTCCGTGCATCAGCAGGAGGCGTGACGGACGCCGGGCCCGCGGCCCGGTCGCCGCCCAGCCAGGAGAGCTGAGCCACGACGGCGCGTGCGGAGCCGAGGTCGAGCGTCGGTGAGCCCGGTGGCAGGCCCGCCCGGCGTGCGGATCGCAGTATCTCGTGCGCGACGATCCGCTGGGCAGTCCGCTGGCCGTCCGGTCCGCTGTCGGGCGCCTGGCCGAGTCTCCGGTACCAGTCGGAGCGCTCCAGCTCCCGAACCGCGCGTGCGGTCCCCTTGTCGCGCTCACGTTCTGTCAGCGTGCCGAATTCACGCTCCGCCTCCCGCAGTCGGTCGGCAACGCCCTCCTGAGTGGACAGGTCGTACTCGGGTTCGAACCACGCCGGTGCCAGCGCCGCATCGAACAACCGGTCCAGTTCCGCGTGCGCCGCACTCGAATCCGGCGCCTGGGCGGACTCCAGCCCGGTCAGCGACCAGATCAGGCCCGCCCGTGCCGCGCCCTCCGCGAACGCGCGGACGTTCGCCGTCGGATCGGCATCCTTGCGGTCGCGGTAAGCCAGGAACGCCAGGGCGTCCAACATGGCGTGGTTCCTGCTCCGCGCGCGCACCAGTTCGGCCTCGGTCATCGCCGGATCCGGCACCACCCAGCGCAGCGCCCGCATCCGCCAGACTTCCTGTTGCTGAGTGGACAGTTGCTGGGCAAGCTGCCCGGAGTGCCGGGTCACGGCGAGCGCCCAGGGCCGGTCGGCGATCAGTTCCGCGGGCTCGGCTGGCCAGGCCGGGCCGATCGTCGTCCACATGTCTGCGGCGAGGTCCGCGGCCGCCTGCTCGGCCGCGGTCTCAGTGGCGCGTTCACGGGCGGCCGTCTCACCGGCCTGCGGGGTCGGTGCGGTGATCGCCGCGAACAGGTCGCTGATGTCATCGCGCCCTTCGGCGTTCGGCTCCCCGTGCCAGCGCATTGCCTCCATCCACGCGTCGGCCAGACCGCCGTGGCCCGCGGACAGGGCGAGTCGACGGACGGCTTTCGGGTCCTGGGAGGCCAGGTGCGCGATCCCGTCCACGACCCTGCGCATCGCGGGCGAGGACAACGCCTCCGGCCGGGGAACCCGCTTGCGAACCGAATTCCGCCAACGGTCGAGTTCACCCGGCGCGGCCTCACCTGCCTTCGTGGCGTGCCACCACAGCGTGCTGACCACCGAGTCCACCGCGACGCGATCCTCCGCCTCACGGACGGCGTTACGGGCGAGGTTGTCGTCGGCGTGCTCGACGGCCCTGGCGAGCCGGGCGTAGAGCGCCGTGTCGGCGCCGGCGGGACGCTGCTCCAGCAGCCGCTCAGCCCTGTGCAGGTAGTCGTTCTGCGGCGCTCCCCGCCTGACGCGCGCCGCGTCCCGCCCGAACCGCTCCCGCACCGGGCGCTCCGCCTCGTGTGCGGCGGTGTGGCTCGCGTGCGCGACGGCGTCGACCATCCGGTCGTACATCGAGTCCAGTCCGGCCTCGCCGCCTGCCGGGCGCTGCCCGAGCAACCGCGCGGCCCGTCCGCGGTGTTCCTCCGGGGGTGCCGGGCGAACGGTGTCCAGTGGCGTGAGCCATGTCGCCGCGGCACGGCCCAGCGGCGTGCGCTGCCGTGCCCGGGTAGGCAAAGAACCCTCGATGCGAGACATCGCGGCGAATAGGGACCGCATGCGCGTGTGCACGTTCTCCGAAGGCGAGAAGGTGTCGTGCACGTTGTCGACGACGCCGTGGGCGAGCGCGGTCGAGGCGAACCGGCGCATCTCCTGGTATGGATCGGCCAGCTCCTGCGCCATGTACGCCTGGTAGGCGAAAGCGTCCACCAGGGTGGACAACGGCGCCTGCCGCAAATCCGCTGAGGCGATCCCGGTGTGTGCCGTGATCCAGCTCTCGACCGTGGCGTGGTATTCGCGAACTTCGGTCCGCATATCGCGACTCTGCTCGGCCTGCCAGCTCAGCACGTCCGCCCACGGTCGACGGGCGATCACTTCCTCGGATTCCACCGGCGTGTACGGCCCGAGACTCGTCCACAGTTCCATTGCCAGGTCCCGCGACCCCGCCTTTCCGGGCACGCTGTTCAGCGCCCACGACAGTCGGTCGTACACGGCCTGCCACACGGGTTGCTCATCGCCGGGACGCGGCCCCAGCAGCTCGCCCGCCAGCTTCTTGGCATTGCCGGACGCCGGGCCGCGCCTCGCCGGGAAGTGCGCGAACAGGTCGTGCGCGATGTGCGTGAGGTCCATGGTTCCGTCCGCCGGTTCGGCGTAGGACGGTGGCGGCACGTCGGTGTCCGCCGCCGGGGCGCGCTCTCCCCGGTCGGCCAGGATCATGACGTCTTGTCCGTGCCGCCGGTCGCCGACAAGGTTCGGATTCGGCTGGTGCCAGTGCAGGAGTTCGTTCAGGCCGACCAGCACCGAACCGTCGCGCCAGACCGCTCCCTCGCGCGCCGAATCGGCGAACCCGCGTGCGTCCTGTCTTCCCAGATACTCGGCGGCGACCACGGCTTCGGTCTGGTCGTAGAGGCGGCGGGCGGCATCGGTGTCCTCCCAGCGCGGCGAGATACCCGACGGGCGCGGAAGGGCGAGCAACTGCTCGGTGGCGCCCACGAAGCCGGCGATGCGAACGTCCCGCTGGGCCTCGTCGAACAGGATCTCGTTGGTCAGCAGCCCCTGCCTGAGCCGTGCGACAGCCTCCTCGGTCGGAGTCGTGGCCGCGCCGGAGTTGAACCAGGCCATCCTGGCCACCAGATTGAAAGTCGGTCTCGTCTCCGGCGGCTGCGCGAGACGGGTGGCACCAATCGCCAGATACACCGCGGTCAGTATCGGCCCGGCCGATTCCGGCAGCACTCCCACTGCCTCCTCGGCGCTCTGCCGGTTGGCCTCGTTGTCCTCGGCGGTCGTTTCCTTGCTCTCGAATTCCTCTCCCCAGACCAGATCCGCGTCGCGCAAGGACCGGAGCATCTCGGCGGCGGGCCAAGCGGGGTCCTCGCTCGTCGAGAGTTCGAGCTGGTTCCACAGCCCGTACATCGCGCTGTCGTAGTCGTCCCGGCTGAAGATGTCCGGGTCGAACGGCATGGTCTGGCGAAGCGCGCCGATGACGGCGACCAGCTCGTCCAGCTCCAGGTTCCCGGGGGGAGGAAGCTTGCTCCCCTCCGGTAGTTCGTCGCTCGGGGGCTGCTCGAGCACCTGCCGAGCGTGCCTGCGGTGGGTGAGGACATGCTCGACGGCGCGCAAGCCCTTGCCCGTCTCGGTGTGCCAGGGGCCGTTCGAGAGCGCGTCGACCACGTGCTCGACCGCGGCGTCCACTTGGTCGTCGGGCAGGGTCGCGAGCCGGTGCCCGGCCCACAAGCGTCGAACCTCCAGATCGAAGTCCTCGATGTCCTGCCGAACCTGTACCCGGATCGCGCCGATGACCTCGATCAGGCCGTCCCGGGCGGGGTGATGCGGTGCCGGGAGTTCCCCGAGGAGCCGCTCCGCCGTCGTCCGCACGTCCGCGCCGAAGCGACGACTCCAGTCGGCCCGCAACTCCGCGTCGGCGATCGCCACCGCCCTGTCCAGCTCACCCCCGGACAGCTCGGCGATGCGCAACGAGCGCCACTGGTCCGCCGCGGCGTTGACGAATGCCCGGTACGCGACGGTGCGCTTGTTCGACCCCAGCCTCCGTCGTCTCTCGTGCAGGTCCTGAACCGAAGCGATCCACTCGACAAGCGCGTCCCGGCCGGGATGCCCCGGTTCGGGAAGCGTGCCCAGCACCCGCTCCGCCGGCGCCGGCGATGTGTCCCGACGACCGGGGCCGAACACCTCGCCCCAATCCGCCCGCAGTGCCGCGTCCGCGGCCTCCACCGCGGCCTTCAGTGCAGTCCCGGACAGCTCGGCGATCCGCAGCGAGCGCCACTGGTGCGCCGCCGCCTCGAAGAAGGGGGCCTCGCGCCCCTCGTCCTCTACATCGTCGGCGAGCACGTTCCATGTGGTGGCGATCCGCTCGGCGAGTTGGTCCCGGTCGCGGTCTCCCCAGGACAGGGTGCCGATCGCCTGTATCGCCGACTCTCGGCGCTCGGCGGTCTTCCGCCTCGCATCGTCGAGATACCTGCGGGCCTTCACCGCGCTGGAGTGTTCGAGCCGGTCACCCCACGCCCGCTGGTACCCACGGACCGCGGCCTGCTGCTTGTCCGGGTCGGTGGCGGCCGCGTGCCGCGACATCGCGACGTGCTCGGACATCGCGAACCCGCTGTCCGGCGCGGTGGGCAGGGCGCCGAACTCGGTCTGGTTCAGTGCTTCGTCCGCGGCCTCGCGCAGCTCCCGGGTGCCGTTCCAGGCATGCTCCGCGACGGCCGGGTCCGTCGGGTCCGTGAGCACGGAAAGATCGTTGTCGCGTCGGAGTAGCCGGCTCGCCAGGATGTCGACCAGGCCCGAATAGAGGTCCCGCTGACGGGCCCGTGCAGGGCCGACATGCCGCGCCGCGACGGGCTCCGGTCCGAGCATCGCCCTGGCGACGAGTCGTGCCTGTTCCCGCTGCTCGGGCGTGACACCCCCGAACACGATCGCGCTGTACTCGGCGGCCGGCTCGACCTTCGCCCAGGCGTCCTGCCACGTCCGCTCCCGCGGAGGAACCGCCTGCCGCAGCCGATCGAACTCGGCTCGCAGGTCGCGCGCTTCCTGTTCCACCTCCCGGGTCCGTCCTCCGGCGTCAATGCGCTGCGCCACGGTCTCGATCATCGACTTCCACCGGCGACGCTGTTCCGCGGGCGGGATGCTTCCGGGCTCCGGCAACGGCGCGGGCCTGGCCCCCAGAAGCCGGACCGCGTCATCACGTGCGGCTTCGGCGCGGGCGTCGGTGCGGGCACGGAAGACTGCCAGTGGTGCTTCCTGCTCGGGGTCCGCGGCCGGGTCCTGGACGGACATGCCGACGACCGAATCGAACTCGAAGAACACCGAGGCCGGCAGGTACTCCTGTTCGAACTCGGTGTGCCGTTGCTCTGCTTCCTCCCTCCCGGGATTGAAGATCCGTGGCAAGGTCTCACGGAAACCGGCGCGGAGGCGATGGGCGAGTTCACCCACATCGCTCGGCCGCCCGGTCTCCGGGTCGGTGTTTATCTGTGCCCCCAGCATCCGCTTCAGCACGGCGACAGCCTCGTCGTCGCGCGCCGGCGGCGCACCGTGGTCGTGGTTTTCCAGCGCCCGGTCGAGCAGCGTTCCGGCCTGGTCCTGTGTCTCCGGTGAAACGGCCTTGGCCCTGGACAGAACCAACACCGCCCGCGTGATCGCCGCAGACTCGGCTTCCGTCATACCGCTGTGATCGAGCAGGTAACCCAGCATGGTGGCCGCTGTCGCCAGATCCTGCCCTGTCGCGCGCACGATCTTGTTCGCACGCCGGATCACCGGCACCGAGTTCTGGTCCTCCGGTGGGGCCGCATCGTCGAGTGCGGTGAGCGGGCCCTCCTGATCGGGCTGGACGAGGTCCTCGACCGGGGCGGTCTCCCCCGCCGAGGTGGTCGCCTCGGGTGGGACGTCCCATACCTGGGTCAGAGGGCTCGGCTCCGCCTGGTCGTCCGAGCGCTGGAGGGCCGCGTCCTGCGGCCACGTACCCGCATACAGGTTCTCGAGGCCGACCCGCTGCCACTGCTGCTTCGTCACGTCGGCGGCCGCCCGGATCGCGGTCAGGGCGCCGGCGAAGTGCGTGGCGAGCATCGAGACCTCGTCCTCGCGGTGCAGGTGCGCGGCGAGGACGTCCACCATCTGCTCGCGCAGCTCGGCATCGCCGTCGGCGAGCCCCTCGCCGGGAATGCGGAGCAAACGCTCGGCATCCTCGCGCCGGTCGAGTGCCCGCTGGTGCCTGGCGTTGAGTTCCCGCCATGCCTGCTCGGCTTCCGGCCTGCGCGACTCGAAGCCGAGAATGTCCTCTTCCGCCGTGCTCCGTTGCCTGAGCCGGTCGAACTCCGTGCCCAAAGTGCGGGCGAGTGTGTCGACGGAGTCCTGACTGACCAGTCCCAGCGACTCGTCGGCCGCTCGCAGCGCCACGAGGTGCGCGATGTCGGTGAGGGACTGGTGGGTCCGCTCGTCCAGTCCGTCGCCATCACGGTTCAGCAGCGCCCCGGCCTCACCGAGCCAGTGCCCAGGGTGGGTCGTGCGCGCGCGAAGGACACGCCAGCGCTGGTCGTCGGCCGCCACGTCCTGCCGTGCGTCCAGATCCACGTGTTGCTCGACGAAAGCGGACAGTTGCGCGCGCAGGGGTGCCGTGCCGGTGAAGACCACGATCGGGTCGGCGGTGCCACTGGTGAGCCTGGCCAACGCGACACTGTCCCGCACCTGTTCGTAGAGCAGGCTCGACAGCCGGCTGGGAAGACCCTCCTGCTCGAAATTGCGGCCGAGCATGGCCGAGGCCCAGGCCCGTGCTCGCTCGGTGTCAGCTGCGGGGTACTGCTGGAGCGCCGCACTCACCAGGGTGCCGCTCGGGTTGATCCGCCGGAGCAGGTTGGCGGCATCGAGCAGCGGAGCGTGCCGGTCCCGGGGGCCCTGGCTGATCGCCGCGTCCACTTCCCGCCTGATCTCCGCGTCGACAGGCATGTCGCGTCCGGGCGGGAGCAGGGCGAGCAGGTTGCGCAGTCCCTCGCGCTGGTGCGTCTCATCCTGCGTTTCCTCATCCGGGGAGCTCAGCTCGACCGAGCGGCCGACGCGGATGGGGATTCGCCTCCGACGGCGGATCTCGCCTGCGAGCTCCGGCATGTACTCGCGGGAGACCACCTCGCGCCAGTCTCCGGCGGTGTCGGTGTCGGTCGACGGGTCGCGCAGGGTAGCCGGGATGATCTGTTCACCGAGGAGTGTCAGCATCCCGTTCGCTCGGGCGTCCACGAGCTCGGCCAACCTCGCCGGAAGCGGTAGCGCGTCGAACCCGTGGGCGGTGACCGCGTCGAACCCACGGCCGGTGAAGCGGTTGCTGGTGACGCTGCGCACCTCGTCGCGCAGGGCAGGCACACTGGCGAGGAACTCGACGGCAGCCGTCCATACGACCTCGGGTGCCGCGTGCTGCGACACCAGATCGGCCACCTCGTTCAGGTGCAGGTTTCCGTTCCGGTTACGCAACTGGCGGACGAGGGTCTGCACCACCTTCGCGGTCAGCATTGCCGTACCCGCGCCGTCCTCGACGGCGACCTTGGGCCGCGACACCGAGGAGGCCGAAGCCGAGCCCGGGACCCAGCTCAGACTCGAGCCCATTTCGAGCCCGGGGAACAACGGCAGTTGCTTGACACCAAGGCGCTTCACGAGCTTGCGGAACCTGTACGGCCCGGTCCGCCACACGACCGAGTTGCGCCGGATCCGGCCCTGGTTGGTGTTCAGCAGGCCCGCCTGCATCCCGAGCTGGTTCGGCGGGAACAGGTCGAGCTGGCCGAGCTGGTAGTTCGCCTCGATCACGTCGAGGTCGACCTGTGTCAGTGGGTCGCCCTTCACCCCGGCGATGACGTCGTTGTTGGTGATCCGGTCGCCACCGGCGGAGGTTTCGGCACTCTGGCCGCCGAAGGCATGGCCTTGCGGCGAGTCGTGCACCGTGCGCAGCCCGTCCGGATCGGTCAGCCGATCGTCGCCGTCCACGTACACGCCACCGAACCGCTGGATCAACGCCAGCCGCAGGATGTCCGAGGCCGCCGCGAAACCGCGTCCGCTCCCCTTCGTCAACTCCGCACGGTAGAAGGGATCCAGCCGCATCGGCGCATCGGCGTTGAACACTTCGTCCACGTTGACCAAGCGGATGTCGTTGCCCTGTGCCCAGTCCACCATCTGCCGCACACCGGCGAGCGAGTCATCGGAGTCCCCGGCCAGTACGGCCGCTATCCGGTCGCGCGGCACGTCCGTCCACAGCACCGCCTGACCACCCGTTGTCCGCGCCGACTCCGCGAAGCGCTGCTGGAACGTTCCCGTCGTCCCACCGTCAGCCAAGGGACCGCCCAGCCAGATCCCGTGCAGCAGCTTCGGCGTCTCCCGCGTGGCGGGAATGGCGGCGCGATCGACACCCACCGCGTCCCAGTACCGCAGCTGGTCCTCGGTCCAGTCGGAGACGAACACTTCCTGCTCGCCCTCGGCGAGCGCCTCCGGGGTCAACGCCTCCGCGTCGGGCATCGAACGGGTGAGATCCATACGCCGCAACAGGTTCATCCCCTGGGCGGCGGCCAGCCGGTCGTAGTTCACCCCACGCAGGTTGTCCGGCGCTTCGGGAGTCCTGCCGAGACCGAACAGGTCCGGGCCGAGCAACTTGTGGTAAGCCCGCTGCCCACCGGCGAACGCCTTCTCCGCCAAGCGTTCGAGGCGCCCACGCACATCCGCCACCGCGGCCGGGTCGGCGTGCCAGTCCTGCACAACGCCCGGGACCGACGGGGCCGGCTCCGCCGGTGCTGTGTGCGGCTCCGGCGTGGACGGCGACACCACGAAAGACGGTTGGGGCGCATCCGGCTGCAGTTCGACACTGCGGTCACCGGACGTCGGAGCGGGCCACTCACCCTGAGCGGGCACCTCGGTGCCGTCCGGCCGACGCAACAGCCCGCCATCCGGGAGCTCGATCGCCCCCGACTCGTGCACCTTCGCCGGCGAGTCCGGACCCATCAGCTCGCCGGCGAAACCCTCGTCGCGCAGCAAGGGTTCCAGCTTCGCCAGGCTGCTTTCCGGTCCCAGGCCCACCCGGCCGGCGGCCGACACCCGGCAGCTCAGCAGCAGCAGATTCCGCGCCTGCCGCCAGTCGCGGCCATCAGCCCCGGCGGGCAGACCGACCGATGCCAGCACCCGTGCCAATCCGGCCTCGTCGACCCGCACCACGCCGCCGGACTTCCGCGGAATCGCGAAACCCTTGTCGTTGTGGTGGACCGCGATGGTGAACGTGTCCGCGGGTCCCGCCCCGGCCGCGAACGCCTCTCGCAGAACATCGGCTTCCGAACCGCGACCGAAGAACGCGCCGCGTACCACGTTGTTCCCGTCCAGCAAGGGCACGAACGCCACATCGGCGGAGTCCAGGTCGTCGACCAGGTCCGTCAGGGGCACCGGATTCTCCGCCGTGCCCTCGTCCTGCCCCAGCGTCACCGAACGTCCCGGACCACCATCGGGATCTGTGTCCGGAGCCGGCGTCCGCGCGACGGTCCGACCGGTCCGGGACAGAGCATCCTCGACGATGTCCCAGGCTCTTGCAGCGTGCCAGAGACTCAGCCGATCCGTATCGACCTCCGCCAGCGCCTCGGCGATCGCGTTCCAATCAGTCTCGCTGTGCTCCCGTTTCAGCTGTTCCAGTGACTTCGCGAGCCGAACACCGTCAATCGGCCCGGAGCCCAGCATCTCGATGACACTCGAAGCGAGGTCCGGCTTCGGCTCGTCCCCGACGGCAAGGTCCCAGCTACCGTGATCGCTGGATTCCTCGATGCGGGGGACAAAGGTGATTCGTGGAACGACCCCGGTACCGCTGTCCTCCGGCCGTCGCCTGGGTCGATTCGCCGCTTGAACGTTCTCCACACTCTGGTGGATCTGTGTTGTCAGAACCGAACTAATCCGGTTGAACCACTTCTGTGCGAGCTGCATCGGCCGCAGATACACATTCACTTCGATGGGCAGATGTGGCAGCCCATCGGACGAGTTCTCCAGCGCTTCTCGAACCATGTCGTCCGCCGCCCTGTCCAGCGCGGCGCGGTCGGCAACGGAAAGTCGTGGTTCCCGTACGACCGGGAACCGGCCGCGCACGCGAGGACCGGAACTCTCCGTAGCGGAGTCAGGCCCCGGATCCACCGGCGAGTCGTCCTGCCGGAGCCCGCGATCGGATGATCCGGGGATCGGGGGAGCCATCAGCGGAGCAGGATCAGGGCCGTCCACGTCCATGTCGTCGGCAACCGGGGTGGATGGCGCGGCGAGCGATGGCGCGGCGTCCGAGGCGGAGTCCGGTACGGACCGCTCACCCGGCCCAGCTGCCTCCGGTCCGGGAGCAGCCCCCGGTGTCGTCCGCGGGGTGGCGTCGTACAGGTCGTCGTCCACAGTGAGCGGGTCAGGCCCTCCGGGCTGCCGTGGCCGTGGCGTCCCCGGCCCCGAGCCGTTGCCCGCGATCGGCACGTCGGTGCCCACGCCTGCGCCGCCGGCGTCCTCGTCCAGGGCGTCGGCGGCCAGGAAATCGACGAAGCTGCCGTCCTCGAGAAGCCGATTGAACTCGATCGAGTCCAGGAACGAGATGTCGGCCATCGGCCGATCGGTATCGCCCGAGTCACCCGGCGGCTGTTGATCGCCCGAGGTCGGGTCCTCGGCCGCCGGTGGCTGATGAATGTCCATCCCGGTGGCAGGCGACAGCCCCCGCAACGCGGTGGGGGTCACCGGTGTCGCGTCGAAGTCGATCATGTCGAACAGATCCACGTCGAGATACGGATCGAAGAACGGATCGAACTGCGGCTCCTCCGTCAGCCACGGATCGGTATCCGCGTCAGCCTGTCCGGAGTCGTCGATGATCCCGTCGTGCTCCGGGCTCGCCATCTCCGGCTCGGTCATCACTGCGTCGCCGTCCTCGTCCTGCTGGACCGGGGGTGGCATACCGGAGGAGGTCAGCTCCGGAATGTCCGGTAGCTGGCTGTCATCCGACTCGCCCGCCTCTGATCGGGCGTCGGCATCCGCTGGTTCGGGCATGCCACCGGCGATCCGCTCATCGTCGCCAGGAGTGGAACCGGGGTCCTGCTCGACCGGCAGACGTTCGGTGAACCGCAGCCCGGTCCCCTGTTTCGGGTTCACTCCCGTCCGCACGTTGTCCCGGATGATGTCCGCGACCGTCGGCAGACCGTACGGCGGTCTCCGGTCCGCCCATGCCCCGTTCAGCGCGCGCTCGACGACGTCGAGCACAGCTCGTTCCCGGCTGTCCCGATCCTCGTCCGCGGCGGCGTACCGGATCTCCAGCAGAGGCCTGGCGTCGGGGTCGGCATCCAGCAGGCGGGTGTAGAAACCCTCCACGAACAGAGTGATCCGATTCTGCACGGCTGCCGTCAGGTCCGAACCACGCGGACCCGGGAACGGTGCGTTGAGTTCCCGGGTGCCTCGGTACTGTTCCGCCGTCCAGCCCGGAGTGGGGTACTCACGAAGCGAGAGCGTCCCGTCGGCACCATCGACGGGCAGTCGCCGCCGCGCGGTACGCCAGGTGACAGGCACCCGATCCAGCGTCCGCTGATCCAGACCGGCGTCCCGCATTCCCTCGTAGAGCAGGCCAAGCGCGTAGGGACGAGCGCTGCGCTCGACCGGACGCCGCTCCGGATGCCCCGGCTCGTACCGCGTGCTGAGCACCACCCACACGTCCGGCAGTTCCACGTCCGGGGCGAGTTCCGTGATGCGCTCACCCAGCCCGTGACCGAACTCCCGGATGATCGCGGCGTCCTCGTCGATCATCCGCGCGGCGACGCGATTCAGCGTCTGGAACTCCACCTCCTCCTGGTGCAGCCTGGACACGTGCCCGCCCCTGGCCGCTCCCGCCTCGGGTCCGGAATGGCGAGGCCAGTCGAGGGCCAGCGGCTGGGCCGAGGTGTGCTGGTCCAGTTCGTGCGGAGGTCCCTGGATTTCCGCGGCGAACGCCGTCTGCTGGTTGCCGGTCGATCCGATCCGCAGTTCGACGTGGTCGTTGATGAACTGCTCGACCGTCATCCCCGGCGGCAGATTCCCCGGTTCCGCCGCCAGCTCGTTCACCAGCGAGGTCACCGCGGTACGCCTCGGCCCGTCGTCCGCACTGTTCAGTCGCAGATTCAGCACCAGGCGGGGCGTGTCCTCGGCCGCGTCCCGCACCCGCTGCGCGAAACCCGAGAACAACCAGCCGAACCGACGACGCCCCGCAGCGGACAACTCCGCCTTCAACGGCAGGAAGAACACATCCAGGCTGCGCGAGGCCTCGTAGTCCCGCTTGGGCAGATGCGGCGAGTCGTGCACCACTGCGCTCACAGCGGGTCCCCGGCCGGGATCCAGCTTGCGCCGGACTCGGTGGACCCGCGGCTGCGCCGCATCGGAGTCCGGGTCGACTCCCGCGGCCAGCACCGCCGTGTTCAGCTCCTGCTCCAGGAAGTCGAACATCGCGTTGACCGCATCGTCGGAACGATTGGCCCACGGCGTCATCTCCAGCCGGATGTCCAGCGGTTCCCGGCCGGCTTCGGCGAGCTGACGGGTGTAGGCGGCCGCCCGCTCGGTGAACACCCGGAGCGAGTCCAGTCCACCGCTCAGCCCCTCCTCCGGGGTCCGCCAGCGATGCTGGGCCAGCGATCCGGACCACGAATCCGACACCGTGTCGTGCCCGGAGACCAGCCGTGAGAACGGCGCCGTCACCACGGGGAGCGGCAGGTCCGTGTGGGCGGGAGCCGGTGCGTGCGGAACGTGCCGGTCCAGTTCGTGCGGGGGACCCTGGATCTCCACGGCGAACGCCGCCTGATAGCTGCTGGTCTGCTCGATCCGCAGTTCGACGTGGTCGTTGATGAACTGCTGGACCGTCATCCTCGGCGGCAGATTCCCCGGTTCCGCCGCCAGCTCGTTCACCAGCGAGGTCACCGCGGTACGCCTCGGCCCGTCCGTCACCTTGACCAGCCGGAGATTCAGCACCAGCCGGGGCCGCGGCTCCCCTTCGGCCGCGTCCCGTACCCGCTGCGCGAAACCCGAGAACAACGAACCGAACCGACGGCGCCCCGCAGCGGACAACTCCGCCTTCGTCGGCAGGAAGAACACATCCAGGTTCCGCAGAGCCTCGTAGTCCCGCCCGGACAGATACGCGGGCTCGTGCACCGAGATGTTCACCGACAGGTCGGACCCGGGGTACGCGCGACGGCGCACCTGCTGGAACCGCAACCGAGCGGGGCCCGAGTCCGGGTCGGCGCCCGCTGCCAGCACGGCCGCGTTCAGCTCGCGCTCCAGGTAGTCGAACATCGCGTCGATGGACGCCTGCGAACGATCAAGCCATTCCTGGATCTCCAGTCTGATGTCCGGGGACTCGCCCTGCTGCGCGACAAGCTGAGCCGTACGTTCGCCGACCTGCCGGGTGAACTCCCGGAACGAGTCCGGCAGGCGCTGCTCCGGCGGCAACGTCCGGTCCCGGTCGAGCAGTCCGGCCCACACGTCGTCGTGCGGTTCCCGGCGCGCGGGGCGCCGGGCCAGCGGAGCCGTACCGACCGGCAGCGGTACCAGGCGTGCCGACTCGGGAGTTTCCTCCTGCCGCACCAGGTCCAGTGGTGGCTCGTCCGGACGCCGGTCCAGTTCGTGGTCGGGTCCCAGCACGTCGACGGCCAGTGCCGGCTGGCCGTGGTGCTTCGTCGCGGGACGCAGTTCGACGTGGTTGTCGATGAACTGCTCGGCCGTCATCCCCGGTGGCCGTTGCCTGGGCTTGGCGAGCAGTTCGTTGACCATGACGGTCACCGCGTTCGTCCGTAGGTCGTCCGGCTTGTTCGTGCGCAGGTTCAGCACCAGCCGCGGCGGTTCCGCCTCGGGTCCGGCGTCCCGGACCCGTTGCACGAAGCCTTCGAACAGCCAGCCGAACCGGCGGCGTCCCGCATCGGAGAGCTCGGTCTTCGTCGGAATGAAGAAGACGTCCAGGCCGCGTGTCGCCGCATACGCCCGCCTGGGCAGGTACGGGGACCGGTAGAGTGAGATTCCTACAGAGGCTGGAAGTTTGGCACTCGACTGGCGGCGCATCCGCTGGAAGAGCACCTGCGCGGCGTCGGAGTCCGGATCGATCCCCGCGTCCTGGATCGCCGTGCGCACCTCGCTCTCCAGCAGGTCGAACATCGCGTCGATGGTTTCCGGGCGCTGACCTGGCTTGTCCCGGACCTCCAGCCGGATGTCCAGTGGTTCCCGGTCCCCGGCGGCCAGTTCCGCGGTGTAGTCAGAGATCTTCCTGGCGAAGTCCCGTAGCGGTTCCCGGCCGTCCGGCAACCGCTGCTCCGGCGCTCGTCGTTCCCGGTTCTCGAAGGCGCTGGCCAAGCCGTGCGACCACGCCTCCAGCATCGTCTCGCTCATCGCCGGGAGCCGCCGCGCCGGGTCCTCGCCCACCGGCAACGGCACCTCCGGGATCTCGGAGGACGTGGGGTCCACTTCTTCTTCCGCCAAACGCTGATCCAGCTCGTGTTCGGGGCCAAGCACATCGACGGCCACTCCCTGCGAGCCGTACTTGCTCTCGATGACACGCAACTCGACATGGTTCTGGATGAACTGCTCGGCCGTCATCCCCGGCGGCAGATTTCCCGGCACCGCGGCGAAATCGTTCACCACGGCCGTCACCGCGTTCTTCCGCACGACATCGTCGGGGCTGCTCGTGCGGAGGTTCAACAGCAGGCGGGGACGCTGCCCGTCGCCACTGGCATCTCGTACCCGCTGTACGAAACCTTCGAGTAGCCAGTCGAACCGGCGCCGCCCGGCGATCGTGAACTCGGCCCTTTTCGGCGCGAAGTACAGGTTCAGCTCCCGTGACGCGGCGTAACTCTGCCGGGAGAAGTGCGGGGACTCGAACACCGACACGGTGGCCGACGCGGTCGACGCGCTCTTGGCGGTACGCCGGATGCGTTCGAACCGCACCTGCGCGGCATCCGAATCCGGATCGACCCCGGCGGCCACGATCGCCGCTCGGACCTCATTCTTCATCAGGTCGAACGCCTCGTCCATGACAGCGTCTTGCTGCCCGGCGCGGTCCGCGACCTCCAGCCGGACGTCCAGCGGCTCCCGGTTCTCGGCGGCCAGTTCTGCCGTGTAGTCGGCGATCTGTCCGGCGAAGGCCCGTAGCGGCCCCATCCCATCGTGGAACCGTTCCCGCGCCGACCGGCGTTCCCTGCCCTCGAACGCGCTGGACATTCCCCCGGACCACGAGTCCAACACGCCTTCGGCGACCTGCGGCATGCGGGATACCGGTCCCTCGGGCGCCGGCAACGGCACCATCGGGGCCGTGACCTGGCTTTGCGGGGTCGAAGGAACGTCGGTCCGGGTCGGGTTCAGCTTCTCCTCCGGCGGGCGGTGATCCAGTTCGTGTTCGGGGCCCGTGATGTCGGCGGACAGGACGTGAAGGCCCTTCCTGCTCTGGATTGTCCGGAGTTCGACGTGGTTCTCGATGAACTGCTCGGCCGTCATTCCCGACGGCAGATTTCCCGGCGTCGCGGCGAAATCGTTCACCAATGCCGCCACGGCATTCGTCCGCGTCTCGTCCTCGGCATTCCTCATCTGCAGGTTCAGCAGCAGGTGTGGCCGTTCAGCGTCGCCCGAAGCGTCGCGCACGCGCTGCGCGAGACCATCGAGCAGCCAGCCGAACCGGCGACGCCCGGCGATGGAGAACTCGGTCTTGTGCGGCAGAAAGAACACGTCCAGATTCCGTGCGGCCGTGTAACCCTGCTGGGACAGGTGCGCGGACTCGTGCACCGAAATGCCGATCGACGGTGACGTTTGCCCCTTGGGAGTACGTCGGATCCGCTCGAAACGAAGCTGTGTGGCATCGGAATCCGGATCGATCCCGGCGGCCAGGACAGCGGCACGAACCTCTCCCTCCAAGAGGGCGAACATCGCGTCCACGTCCAAGCCCGAACGGCTGGGCCGGTCGATGATCTCCAGCCTGATGTCCAGTGGTTCACGCCCCTGCGCGGCGAGCACGGAAGTATGACTCGCGATCTGTTGGGCGAACGCGCGCAACGCCGGTACACCACCGGCCAACCGCTCCTCCGGCGATCGCCGCTGCCCGTCCTCGTACAAGCCGGTCAAATTGCTGGACCAGGAATCGATCATCGGCTCACCCAGTCCGGGTACCCGCGGCCGCGGCCCGCTGCCCAGCGGAATCGGCACCACGGGCGGGGAGTCGGGGCTCATGGTGGTGAAACGAGGACCACCCACATCCCCCTCACCATGCGGCCGAATCGTCCCATCTTCCACGACATCCACCGCGGAATCGAAACCGTGCACGTCGCCGTGATAACCGTCATCCGACAACAGATCCCGCAACCGCTCGAACCGGCCTCCCATCGCCGGGTCGGTCAACCGGCAACTCAGGAACACCAGGTTCGCCTGCTGCCGCCACCCCTGGCCACCCGGCATCGCGGCACTGTTCAGCAACCGCAACATGCCAGACTCGTCCAGCCGGATCTCCTTGCCATCCGACTTCCGCCACACCGAGAACCCACCCTCGCCATGGTGAATCACCGGAGCGAACGAATCCGAATCGACCGCACCACGCTCGAACGCCGACTCCACGATCGCCGCGTCCTCGCCCGGCTTCGGGAAATACACACCACGAACCGTCCCCGAGCGATCCTTCAAAGGCACGAACTTCAGCTCCGACAGATCCAGATGCTCCGGATCGACCAGATCCGCCAGCGGCATCGGGTTGTCCACCGTGCCCGCCGGACGCTCCATCGTCACCTCTGCGGGCGGCCCCGGCGGAGCCGGGTCCACGGCCCGGTTGATGGAAATGGGTACCTCGGTCACGGTCTCCACGTCACCGGACACCGGTTCCGCGGGCGGCACCTCGGACCGGCGCCGCTCGCCCAGGTCGTCGCCGAGGTAAACCAGGGACGCGTGCTGCTCCCCGGGCACGAAGCGGACGAGCGGGACGGTGCGATGTAGCTCATCGATGTCGTTCCGGATCTTGCGCTCGAACTCGGTGGCGGGCTCCCAGTAGTTCATCGCGCCGTGCTCGACGCCGACCTCACGGCCGACCAGCAGGTACACCATTCGTTCGTAGTCGGCCTGCTCCAGGCTGGCTCCGTCGTCGGGCAGCCGGATGTCGTACATGTCGTTGTCGCCGGTGAGATTGCGATACTCACCGTCCTTGCGCCCCTGGACCAGACCGTCGACGATCCGGTATCGGCCGCTCTGTTCGAGAGCGCGCATGGTCTCGGCGAGCTCGGTGTACTCCATCGACCGATTCCGGAACCGCTTCAACACCCCGTCCCGCAGCGCCTCCGGCACATTCTCCAACGCCGGAGGTTCCGGCTGGAAGTAGCCGACCAGTCCGATCTTTTCCGCGGGCATACCCAGATACACGTCGAGTTCGTCGAGCGTCTTCGCCTTGATCTCCACCGGCTTGGGCAATGCGCCCTTCGCCCGCCAGGCCATCGAGGCCGGGTTGGTGGGCCGAACATCCACCACCACCCCGAACCGGTCGACCATTTTCTGGAACCGCCGCTGGTCCTGCGACGAGATTCCGTGCTGGGTCTCCAGCGTGGCGCTGTCGACGGTGTCCGACCGCGCTGACTCGATCGAAGCCCAACTGTCCTGCCGTCGCATCGGCGAAAGGGGGACAGTGGCGACGCGTTCGTCGAGTTCGTCGAAGAGCTCGGCCACGAACCGGTCGGACTGGCGTTCGATTTCCGGCAGGCTCAGGCGCATGTCCGGAACCGGTTGTCCCTCGGTGCGGGTCTTGGGCTCCGTACCCGGCTCGGTCCACGGCTCCGTGGGGGCCGGCGAGACGAGCAGGATGGGTACGGCAGGGTCCGCAGGTTCGCCTGCGGGCGTGAAGCTCGCACCGATCGGGTCCCCGGTCGCCGCGTCCACCAACGGCCTCGTCGTGATCTCTTCGCCGGTCGGCACGGTTTCGACGGGCGGGGCGGGTGCGGGCCGCGTCGGCGGCGAGGGTGGCGGCGGCGACTCGTTCGATTCCGCGGGCGGCGGGGGCGCGGGCCGCGTCGGCGGCAATGGCCGCAGCTCGTGCGTCTCGGTCTGGCCCTGGTCGGGGGGCAGTCCCTGCGGATCCTCGTCCTCGGAGACGTCCGGGTCGTGCTCGTCCTCGGGCAGCTCGTCCCGCGGCTCGGTCCGCGGAGTCTCCTCGGCATAGATCGCGTTGACCTGGTCCAGGTAGCGCTCCCGGGCCCGCGACCACTCCTCGTACGCGCGCTGCTCCTGGCGGGCGGCCTCCGTCACCAGGGTCGCGGCGGCCTCGCGGCGGGCGACCAGGTCGGCGGCCTCCGGCCGCGGATCGATCCTCTTCCTTTCGTCCTGTGCGGCCTTCCGCTCGGCGGCGACGGTCTCGTACAGCTCTCTGCGCGCGGCCCGCGTGTCCTCGCTCGTGGGATCGGACAGCTCCGTCTCGCCGTCGGCGGTGTCGGCGGCTGCTTCGGCGGCCACCGCGTCCTGGTTGTCGAGTTCCGCCAACCTGCGCCGGTGCTGGTCGATGAGTTGATCCAGTTCGGCCACCCGGGCCTGCCGCCCGCGCTGAACATCCTCGGTGTCACGGACGACGGCCCTGAAGGCGGCCCGCGCCGCCTGGTGCCTGCGCTGGGTCTGTTGCAGTTCCGTGCCCCTGTCGGCCACGGCCCTGGTCTCGGTGATCAGGTTCTCCGGCAGCGTCGTCCCGGTCATGCCGGCTGCCGCGTGCTCACGCAGGCGGAGACCGTAGACGTCGTGCATGCGGAACTCGGTCCCGGCGGGCTTGTTCTGCCGGAGCTTGTTCTTCCACGTGTCCTTCGGTGTGGCGACGATACGGAAGTCGGCGGACGCCAGCACCGAGCGGGTCAGTGTGTCCTCGGCGGCGGCCGGCTCGGAGCTCATCGGCTCGGCCACCCGGGTGTCCTGGCCGGGAGCTCTGTGTGGCTGTGGGCTGGTTTGCGGACCACCGAAACCGTAGGGGCCTGTCCCGGTCGCCGTGGCCCCGATGCCCATCGCGATCTTTTCCTCGCCGTTCTCCAGGAACTGGGTCGAGGACTCGATGTCGATGTTCGCGCTCGCACCGGCGAACCGGATCTCGCGAGGTTTGATGTAGAGCATCAGGTCGCTGCTCGGGTTGCCGGGCAGCGGAATCGGGATTCCGGTGGCGCCGCCGCGGTGATGCGCGCCGCGGAGGAGATTCGGTGTGATGGCGGCGTCGACGGCGGCGGCGACCTTCGAGGTCACGGTCATCCCGGAGTCCGCGAGCCGCTGCTTCGCCACCGAGCGGTGGTACTCGACGTCGCCGAAGAAGTGCTCCGCCCAGTAGTCGTCGGAAGCGGGCATCCGCCGCCCCGCCGTGTCGGGCTCGGCTTCGGTGAGCCAGGTTGCCTGACGCTGTCCGTCGAGTTCCTCGCCTTCCAGCCGGGTTTCCCCTCCGGCGGCCCCGTACCGGCCGTGGCTCGGTGCGGGCAGTGACGCGGTCGGGTCCTGCAACAGGTCGACCGGTGTGTCCGTCTGCACCGACGCGAGGGTCCGGCCGTGCCTGCGCACCTTCAACGTCATCGTGACGTTGGCCGGGTGCTCGGCCACCGGGCCGTTCAGCTTCGCGACCTGGTTGTGTTTCGTCGTCTTCCGGACGGTCCGCTCCCGGTCGCGAATGCCGTAGTTCACGTCCAGGCCGTTGCCGGTCGCGGCGGGCTCCCCGCGAGCGGGCTGGGTACCAGCCGGGGCCGAACCGTCCCGGATGCCGACCGTCGCGCGCAGGGAGGCGAGGAAGTTGAGCAGTGTCCTGCTCTTGGTTCCTACCAGCGTCTGCTCGTACGTCGCGGCCACCTTGGCTCGCAGCGACTGCAACGTGCTGAGGTTGCCCGGCCCGGGGGTGCCGGCGACCTCCCCCTCCAGCGCGAGCTGGTAGGTCTGGCCGTTGATCGTCCGCTCGACGCGCAACGGGGTGCTCTGCCCGCCGTTGAGCAGATTGCCGAGCATGCGGTTCGCCTCGTAGACGAACTCGGTGGCCGCCGCGGGGCTGCCCTTGGTGGGGTCCAGTCCGCTGGTCGGCAGCAACCGGTCCGCGAGGCCGGGGTCGTCGGGCATCGCGGTACGGAGCTGCTCGCGAAGGTCGGCGATGCTGTCCCTGAGGTCGATGTCGGAGAAGGTTCCGCCCAGGCCCAGCGACGGCTTCACGACCTGATCCGGTCGCAGCGACGCCGGAGCCTGCACCGGCTGCCGGGCCGGCTCCTCGGCATCCTCGGCCTGTTCCTGCGCGGGATCGTCCCCGCGCATCTCGGCGAGCTGGCTCGGGGTCAGCCACACCAGCGCGGACTCGGGCAGGTCGATCGTCGTTCCCGCGGTGCTGCTCTTCTTCTTGCCGAAGCCCCAGTCGAGGTTGCTCTGGTGGGACGCCTCGGCGACCACGGTCGCCGAGATGTCGACGCGCGCCAGCACCATCGGTTCCGGCTGTCCCTCGGCGCGCAGGCTCTCGCTGGATCGCAGCGACGTCGCCGCGGAATCGCCCGAACTGACCAGGAAGGGCGACAGCACCGCGGAGGCGGTGCCGATCACGCCTGCCTCGCTGCTGCCCGCTCCCGGGCCGTAGACGTTCGCCACGCCGGCCAGGTAGACGTACGGTCCGTGCTGGGTGGTGGTTCCGCCCGTTCCGGTCGTCTTGCTGCTGCCCTTGATCCCGCGGACGGCCTCCTTGAACTCCTCGGCGGTCACCGGGTTCTCCGACAAGGTCGGCCGGAAGGAAACGCCGACTGCGCCCATGAGGTCCTTCCGGCGCCGGCCGAAGCGGACCCGGTTGATCACCGTCGGTTTGTCGAAGAGGTTCGGGTCCTTCTTCAACGCCGCCGGGGACAACCGCTTGTTCAGCAGCGGTCTGATGTCGGTCGGTGAATGCGCTACGGGGTCACGCCCCGACGCCTGATCGAACATCTCCTCGGCCACGTCCTGCAGCCGGCCACCGTCGTCGAGGGAGACGACCGCGAGGTTCTTGAACTGCCCCGGGGCCGGGGCGGTCAAGGTCCACGGCGGCGGCGCGTCCGTCAGTGGCTCGTCCGGCCGCGAAGCGCGTACGTCGTCCCGCGGCGGGGTCTGCTTGACGAGAGCGCCGGGAAGCAACATCCGCACGTCGAGCTCGACCGGCTCGGAAGTGGCCGTCTTCTGCTCCGGCATGTGCCGGCCCCAGGTGCCCGGCGTGATCTTGCGCAGCGCCGCGTTGGGCCGCCGCTGGGAAACGACCTGCGATTCCACCCGCAGCCGGCCGCGGAACGGGTAGACGCTGGTGCTGCCGAGATCGCCGTCCTCGGTCAGCGACTGCGCACCCCGCCGTTCGACGGAGCTTCGCCCGCTGGTCTCCTGCAGACTGTCGCTCAACCAGGTGCGTGAGGCACGCCAGCCGACCATCACCAGGCCCGAGAGGTTCGACGAGCCGAGCAGGCCGAGCAGTCGTCCCTGCGGGCCGCCCGCGAGCGTGGAGTTGTTGCCGCGACTGCCTTCGATCTTCGTCCGGTTCTTGACGTGATCGATGTCCCTGATCGAGTCCGCGCTGAGTCGATCGCCGTCCTCGATGTCGTGCATGCGACCGGTGAGCAGGATCGTCTTGGTCTCGTCGTGCAGCCAGGCGGCGTTCCGGCCGCTGGGCTTGACCGTCAACTGCAGCCCGTGCGGGCCCATCATCTGTTCGACGAGGTGCTTCGCACCCTCCTTGTCCCCGGAGAGCACGTTGCGCAGGCTGGTGCCCTGCTGCAGTTTCGCGTTGACCCTGTCGGTCAGTTTGTTCTTCTTGACCTTCGGGTCGGTGAACACCGCGGTGAGCCCGTCCATGTGCGGGAGGATCGCCTGGTAGAGCACCTCGGCGGGATCGAACATGTCGATCCTGCCACCAGGTATCCCGGTGCCGTTCTCGAATTCGCGCGGGCCGAAGTTCACCCGGTCGTCTCCGGAGCGGTACCGGACGGTGTTCTGCTCGGTCTCCTCGATCAGGCCGGCCTCGGCCGCGGTCCTGCTCGTCGTCCACTCGTGTGTGCCGAGGTTGCCCTTCAGCGTCCGAATCGGGCCGGGACCGACCTGGCGGAACTGGATGTCGTAGACCATCTCGTAGGGGACGACATCGCCGGTGACTTCCAGCCCGTCCTTGGTGGCGACCGAGTTGGACACGGTGCCGCTGGCGTTGGCCTCGGTACTCGTGTTGTAGGAGAGGCCACCACCGGCGAGCGTGAACGGTCCGGCAGCGGGCCCGCCCCCGACGAAGCCGGAGAGCCCGTAGCGTCTCCTGGCCCCGGTTCCCTCGGATCGTTCGTGGTGCTCGTGCGCGCGGCTGGTGATCGGCACGCCGTTCTGCGGCGTTTCCACCCTGACCCATCGCGGAACCGCGCGCACCGCGATCTGCGTGCTCTTCCAGCCCGCGAGGATCGGTGCCGACCGCATCCAGCCCGCCACCGGACTCTTCTCGTTGTACGCGGCGTTACGGGCGAGCAGTTCGAGGTTCTCCTCACTGAACAACCGCTGGATCTCGCGACGCCCGTCGGCGCCGACCGCGGTCCCCTTCTTCCAGCGATCGCCCATCATGTCGATGACCTGGTCGGCGAAGCTCGGCACCGCCCCTGGCTGCCGGCCACGGTTGACCGTCGTCGCGCCGACCGCGGCCTTTCCGCGCAGCGCGCGGGTGCGGGCCTCGACCGGCCGGATGCCTTGCCTGGTCAGCTTCCTGGCCCGGGCCTCGCGCATCGTTCCGTCCGGGCGCACCGCGTCGGTGTCGAAGACCCGCTGCCCGGCGTCGCCGCGTCCGGTCAGCCCCGTCGGCACCTTGAACCCGGCGGTGACGTCGCTGGTGACTTCCGACGACCGGGCGCCCGGCGGGAGAACCCTGGCACCCTTCCGATCCAGCAGCGCATACGTCAACCGGCCCGGCACCGTTGTGTTGACGGCCTTGCCGACCTCGACCTCGACCGAGCTCGCGAGTTCCTTCTTCAGACCGGAAGCGGTCTCCTCGGACGGGTTGAGCGGGAACGAAGGGGTGAAGGACACGACGATGCCCGGGGGCCCGGTGTACTGAAGGGTGGTGAACGCACCGTTCGACCGCTTGCCGCTGTTGGTATCGGCGGTGGCGACCTTGGTCTTGGACGCCTTGGACAGCGGATCCTTGCTGTCGCCATGGATCTCCATGTCGTTCCAGTTCAGGTGCGGATCCGAGACGATCAGCTCGTAGAGCTTGCCGTCGCCCTTGAACCTGAACCGGCGACCGCCGTCGGCGCCGAGTTCGCGGAAGTTCGAGCGCACCACGTTCTGTGCCCCGTCGAGGTCCTCCCAATGCCGCACGTCCGGGGCGATGTGGCGCAGGTGTGCCTCGACGTCACTGCCCGGCCCGCTGGTTTCGCTGATCTGCTCCGATTCACCGAGGTTGCGGTTGTCGCGCAGGTAGGCGGGCAGACCGTCCACAATGTCCTCGGCGGGCGGGTTCCCGTCCTCGGGCGGGGTCTGCCCGTCGGACGTCTCCTCCGGTTCCCGCTCTGGTTCGGAAAGCACCTCGGGGGCCGGCTCGGTGGACGGCTGAACCGAAGTCGACTGCTCGACAGAGGAAAGGGCCGGAGCAGACTCTCGCCGTGCGGGTGGGCCATCGGTTCCGGACCGGTCGCGACTGTCTTCCGGCGCCGGGTCGGAGCCTGCCTCCCGCGACGGACCCGCCGGCGACTCGCCCGGAAACACTTCGCCGGTACCGTGCGGGGTCGAACCGCCCAGGGCACCGTGCTCCGAAGCGTCGTCGACCCCGGTGGAACCCCTGCTCGCCCCCGCGGTTCGGGACAGATCGCGCTCACCCTCTAGACCGGCCTCACGCACCCGCCCGGCCAACTCTTCCGCCAGTACCCGCGCCTCGGCCACCGCGTCCGTGTCGGACACACCCAACTGCAAGGAGTTGTGCAGTCCCACCGCAACCTGGTCCACGACCAGATCGAACGCGACCTTCTCCGGCGGCTTGACCTCGATGAAGAGCGGATTGAACAGGGTAGCGGCGACCACCTCGCTCGCTTGCCGCCACAACTGATCCGCCTGCTCGGTCGACACCCCCTCCCGCTGCTCGAAAACCCTCCGATCAACCAGCGGCAACCCCAACCTGTCCGCAATACCCACTTCATCCAGACCACGCCCACGCTCACGACGTCGCGGTGCGGGTGGGCTCTCCTCGTTACGCACAGCCTGGTCGGGCACTGTCTCTCCAGGCTCGACCTGACGCGAGTCCCCGTTGACGGGCATGTGGCGGGCTCCGGCGTCGAATGCGATCGCGTAGACCTGGCCAGTGTCAGGTCCGATGGCGTGCAGTCGCTCCGTGGTCAGCGGCATCGAGGTACCGGCTCGGGCATCGACGAGGAATACCTGCCCCTCGTACCGGACCATGTTGAGCGCCTGGCCACGCGACTGCGCGTCCGCCGGGTAGACGTACAGCACCGCACTGGCCCCATCTTCGGACAGCGACCCCGCGATGTCGCCGAGGCCCTGCGCCCCGGTGCCGGCCAGCTCCGGCGAGTACGAGATGGCCCGGGTTATGGCGTCGGTCGGGGCGCCGAACACGGCTCCGGCAACTCGCGGCTCACCATGCCAAGTGCTGTGGAAGGCAAGTGCCGGGTTGACCCCGTTGATGTCGGCACTGTCCCCCGACCGATCGTCGTTGACCAGGCCGCCAAACGTTGCCGGGTCGGCGAACCGGGTACCTGGCGGAACCGCCTCGTTCAGCCGCACCATGGGCAGGGCGGCAGGCGGTTCCTGCGGGATCGGCCGCAACATCGGTGTTCCCGGCCTGGCGGCCGGTAGCGGTTGTGCGAATGGCTCGTATCCGAGTGGCCCGGATACTGCGGGGCTGGATGGGACGGACTCATCGGTCCACAAGGACGATTCGTCGTCCTGGGACCGGTCGAGGTCGTCGCGGGTTTCGGCTGTGGCCGGACGGTCGATACGTTCCCCGGCCGGGTCGAGCACCACCGAACCGACCGTGCCGAGCGGAGTCAGAGCGGCCGGCGTCAGCGGAGCGACGTCGACGCCGGCACGCACGATCGAGACGGCGCCATCGTTGTTGATCATGTTGTAGGCGACGAGCCGGCCGTACAGGTCGCCGACGAACAACGCGCGCGAGCCGGGGCCACCTCTGCTGACGCGCTCGCGCACATCGTCGAGCGCCGCGTCTCCGGTGCCGACGTTCTCCACCGGGCTGGACAGGAGCAGTTCCCGCGCGTCCTGCCGGGTGTCGTGTCGAGCGATCAGGTCGACGGCCTCGGCGAGGCCGTCCACCTGGTCGCTCAACTGGCCGAAGGTGACCGTGGCAGGCGGGTCGGACACCTCGGTCGGCGACACGGGCATGTCCGGGCTGTACACGATGGGCAGGTCGGCCGAGTTCCATCGGTAACGAGGTGTGGTCCGTCGAGTCGGCGTGCTCGGTTGGAGTTCCGCGTGCGCGACCCGGCTTCCGTCGGCATCGATCACCACACCGTGGACTTCGGCGAGTTCGTACGCCTGGGCAGGGACCGCCGTCGCGGCCGGATCGCCGTAGTCCGTGAACACGATGCCGTCCTGAAGAAACACCCGCCCGACCAGGTCGCCGTCGTGCAGGACGAAGACGCCACCCTGATCATTGACCAGGTGCAGCGCGCGGCCACGCTCGCCGTCCGCCGGGTAGGCGAACACCACGGCTTCCGAGTCGGGGTTCTCACCAACCCTGCTGACCGCTTCCGCGAGGCCGGCAGCACCGAGTCCCAGCAGTTCCGGTTGTGGCGACTGGTCGGAGGCCTGCCCGGGAACGTGATGCAGCACCCGGCGTCCGATCGACTCGGTCAGGCCGTCGAAATCAGCCGCCAGTTCGTCCAGTGCTGTCACCGGAGACATCGACTCTCCGTATTCCGGCCGGAATTCGTACGCCGAGCCGGGCTCGTCGATCAGGACATTGCCTTCGCGGTCGACGACGGTCGCGTACACCTGTTCCATGGCAGGCAGCGCTCCGCCCACGGCCGGCGTCACGGCGCCCGTCACGACGTCCACAAGCGACACCTCGCCGCCATGCCGGACCACTGCCCACGCCTGACCACGCCTGTCCGAGGTGTAGCCGAACACCAACCCGGACGAACCGTGCTGGTCCGCCCGGCGAACCACACGCTCGACAGCCGCATCCCCGACACCCATGAACTCGGGCTCGGCCGACTGCACCGCGACCACCGGTGCCGGCGCGATACCCACCGGCCCGCCGGCGACCCTGGGCTCACCGTGGAAGGTCGACAGGAACGCCAGGGCCGCGTCGACGCCCCCGCGATCGAACGGTTTCGCACCGCCGCGCCAGCCATTGATCAGTCCGGCGAAATCGCTCGGGTCCGCGAACGAAACTCCACGCGGAACAGCCTGAATCAACTCCGTCAGCGCTCGCTCCGGCGGAGGCGACACCGCGTCGGGCACCGGCCGCACCATGGGCGGCCCCGGCACCGTCGGAGGAACCGGCACAATCGGTTCGTCCAGAACCGGCTCCCCCCGGCCGCGGCGCACGTCCGCACCGGAGGTCACGTCGATTGTCACCGTCCGGCCCCGGTTCGATGCGTCCGACCCGGCGAACGGGTTCCACCGTTCCAGGCTGCGTTCCCCTGGCATCACCTGCGGCTGGAACGACAACACCGCCGACAGGTCCCGCGGCGGAGCCCCGGAGCGCAGGCGCCGACCGTACTCGCCCGCCACGGTGGAAAGAAGCATGTTGGCCACTACGACACCTCGGGCCGTCCCCGTCCGGTGGCCATGCGTCAGAGAGTTGCCGTGGCCCGTGACCCTCACCTCGGGCTGCACCGAACCGTTCGCGATCATGTCGTCGAACAATCGCAGTCCCAAGGCCCTGACCTGCTCGGCCCCCTCGTCCGTCAGCGACACGGTGTTCTTGTGGAAGAGCACCCCGGCTGATTCGGATGTCATCGCCACTCCGACAGCGCCCGGATGCCGCTCATCCTGCGGACTCAACTCCAGATCGAACTGATCCGACACCAACGACACATCGTCATCCGACACATCACCAGGCTCCGGATCAGCACCCGGACGCCGCTCATCCTGCGGACTCAACTCCAGATCGAACTGATCCGACACCAACGACACATCGTCATCCGACACATCACCAGGCTCCGGATCAGCACCCGGACGCCGCTCATCCTGCGGACTGAACACAATCGGCACATCCACCGACGGCGACCGCACACCAGCATCCGATGACGCCCCGTCCTCAGACTCCGAATCGACCTCCCGACCACCCACATCGCTCAACGACCAACTCGAACGATCCAACAACGGCCGATCATCAAACCCAGAACCACTGTCCGACACCGGCGACACACCGTCATCCGACACATCACCAGATTCCCGATCAGCACCCGGATACCGCTCATCCTGCGGACTGAACACAATCGGCACATCCACCGACGGCGACCGCACACCAGCATCCGGATCAAACACCGACGGCTGCAACAACAACCCATCACCATCATCCGAACCCACATCCGAGTCCGAATCCGCGGTCCGTTGCGTCGCTCCGGCGAGGTCACCAGGAGAATCGGGAGCCGACTCGTCCGGGCGATCTTTCTGAGCCTTGTCCCAGCGAATCTCGTTGTCCGCGAACTCGTCCGGGAACTGCTCGAACACGGCTACATTCGAGCGCAGCTCCTCCTCGGTCAGCGGATCGATCCGACGATAACGCCCTGGATTATTGACGTACTCCAAGTTCGGATCGACCAGCTCCGCGGCCCGCATCACCTCGTCGAAAGTGTTCTCACCAGAACCGACCAGCGCGCCGACCAAACCCAGCCTCATCACGGGCAGATCCAGTCCCGCACTCGATTCCTCATTGATCAACTGCGCCAAACGCAGCACCCGATAGGCTCGCCTCGACATACCGGACCCCACCAACGCCCCTGAACGCTCGGCGTCCTCGCGCGCCGCGCTGCCCGACCGCAACTCCTGCTCCAGATGCCGCCACCCCAGATCCAGCAGACCAACTCCGTCCGCGTCCTCCACCGCAGTCAGATCCGCCGGCCCCTGTTGATCCAACTCAGCCGCGATCTGCGGAGGAATCACCGAGAGTTGCGGGAAACGTTCATCCAGAAAGCCCTGTTCGACGACGCTGTCAAGTATCGCGACTACGTCCGCGGGGCTGCTGACGTCACCAGAAAAGCCTGCCCTGAGCTGTTCCTCGTGCGTCAGCATGCCCCTCACGTGATCAGTCAACGACTGGACCTGCGTCGAGACACCGGGACGCCCGATGGCGTATCGCGCCAATCGAATCTCGAATTCGCCTGCCGCACGCGCGTACGCGACCCGCGCCCTCACCCGATCGTCCGCCAGACCTCCATCCTCGGTCTCGGGAGCAAGTCGTCCGGAATCATCGCCAGGTGGCCCGCTCGACGACTGATCCGCAGCCATAGTTCCCTCAGCCGACACATGGCCGTCATCAGACATACCTGGATGCCGCGCTTCCTGCGGACTGAACACAATCGGCACATCCACCGACGGCGACCGCACACCAGCATCCGGATCAAACACCGACGGCTGCAACAACAACCCATCACCATCATCCGAACCCACATCCGAGTCCGAACCCCCAGAAACCGAACCCACACCCACATGCCGCTCATCCTGCGGACTAAACACAATCGGCACATCCACCGACGGCGACCGCACACCAGCATCCGGGCTCAACGACTCATCGCCGCCAGACCTGTCCCCGGACACAGAATCGACACCCGCATCCTCGTCGGACTCATCCCCAGAATCCGGACCGACAACCCGCCCACCAACCGAACTCGACGACCACCTCGACGGATCCAACAACGGCCGATCATCAAACGCAGAACCACTATCCGAACCCAACGACACATCACCGTCGGACCCGTCCCCGGAATCCGAACCCACACCCGGATGCCGCACACCCTCCGGACTGAACACAATCGGCACATCCACCGACGGCGACCGCACACCAGCATTCGGATCGAACACCGACGGCTGCAACAACTCCCCACCATCATCCGAGGCAACGCGATCGGCATCGTCCGAGTCCGGCAACCCGCTATCGCCAGGCTGCGTCCCAGTCCCCGAAATGACGCCGGGAAGCCGCGACGGTGAACCGTCATCTACCGATCCGGGAGCACGGTTGTTCGTCTGGTCCGGCGTCGCGGCCGGCTGCCTCTCTCCCCCAAGCAGGTTGCCGTTTGCGTCGAAGGTGACGGCGAGCACCGTGTCGAGGTCCGGCAACGCATCTGCCGCCAGCGGCCTGGTCAGGATCACCGTCGTCGCCAAGACCAGCACGTCGGCATCGCGGTTGATCACGTTCAAAGCGAATCCGCGCGTGCCGTCGCGGGGCTGGATGACCATCACGGCGCTCGCGTTGTGCCCAGCAGCGGCAACCTGGTCTATCACCTCATCCCAGCCTTCTGCGCCACGACCGATCAGGTCGGGGTCCACCTCGCCGATCAGATCCTCGTCGTAGTTTCCGTGCCGATCGTGGAAGGTCTCGTGGAAACGGAGCGCGTCGGCAACGCCGTCGTTCCGGTTTCTCAGGTCCGCGGTTCTCGCCTGCACGTCGCCGTTGGACTCGACGAAACCGTCACCGTCGGAGGTGACGACGAAGCCGAGAATGTCCGCGTCCATATCGCGGTACACGGCCTGGGTCTCCGGTGTGATCTCGTCGATCTCGGCCTGCACAAGTGTCCGCACCCCGCGGTGGTTCACCACGTTGTACGCGGTCGGCACACCGTCGGTGTAGCCGATCAGCACCGCATGCGCGCCGTGGCCGGCGTCATCCACCCGGTCGATCACAGTTCCGAGCGCCGCCTCACCGGAACCGACCTGCTCCATCGAATAGTTCTCCGGTACGGGTTCGGCCATGTGTCGGTCCAAAGCGAAGAATCTCGTCGCGTTGCCGAGTCCGTCCACCGGGCCCTGGAGATTGCCGAGGAAATTCGTCCCGTTGCCAAGGCCATTCACCGGGCCTGTGGCACTGTTGCCGTGCTGTGCGTCAGCGGCGGCATCGGTGTCGTCCGAGGAGGCCGGGTCTCCCGTTACCAGTCCGAAGAACGTGCTGTTCGGCTGCTCGAAGCTGGAATACCCGGGTACCAGGTCGCCATCTCGCACTACCAGCACATGTCCGTCCTCAACGAACACCGTCTCGCCCGCCGGATTCGCGCCTTCGCTGAGCAGGACCACACCGTCGTCGTTGACCACGTGCAACGCGGGAGTGCGCTGCCCGTCGCCGGTGAGTGGGAACACCACGGCATCGGAACCTGGCGACTGGCGAACCTGCTCGATCACGGACGCCAGGCCGGTTTCGCCACGGGACAACAGGTCCGGTCGCCCGGACAAGGCAGGCATTCCCGTACGGCTGTGGTGCTCCAAGTGCCGCTTCAGCACATCCTCGGCTCCGTCGAACCGCGCCACCAGCCGGTCGAACGTCAGCTCGTCCGGCAAAGCACGCTGAGCGTCATCCCAATGAACCTCGTTGTCCGCGAACTCGTCCGGGAACTGCGCGAACACCGCAACATTCGAGCGCAACTCGTCCTCGGTCAGCGGATCGATACGACGATAGCGCCCCGGGTTGTTGACGTACTCCAAGTTCGGATCGACCAGCTCCGCTGCCCGCATCACCTCGTCGAAGGTATTACCGCCAGAACTGACCAGGGCGCCCAGCAACCCCAGACGCAACAGCGGCAGGTCCAGCCCCGCACCCCAGTTCTCGTTGACCGCCTGCGCCAAACGCAACACCATGTAGGTCTGCACCGACGTACCCGCACCTACCAACGCGCCGGAACGCTCGGCATCCTGACGCGCCGGACTGTCAATCCGAAGATCGCTGGACAACGCCCGCCAGCCCAGATCCTCCAGAACAGCCTCGAAACCACCCCGCGCCATCGCCGGGTCAGCCGGCCCTCTCTGACCCATCTCAGCCGTTATTTGCATAGGAAGCAACGACAGCCCAGGAAAGGAGTCGTCCAAGAACCTACGCAAAACGAGGCTGCTCAAGAACGTCACGTTCTGCAGTGGGCCATTGGGTGGTCGGATGATTCCCGCCCGGGCAAGGACATCGGGCCCCAGCTCAATTCCCACCACCCGCGCCAGTGCAGCGAGCTGAGACTGTGCCCCAGGATGCCGGACCGCGAAACGCGCCAACCGAATCTCGAACTCCCGTGCCGCACGCGCATACGCGGCCCGGGCCGCGAGCCTGTCGCCGGACAGCCCCTCGACGAGCGGTGCCGGTGAACGGGACCCCTCTGCTCGCGGTTCCCCGTCCCTCCGAGATCCGCCACCTGCGACCGATGCGTTCTGGTCGGACTGAGAACGGCCGCCGTCATCCTGGTCCCCGTCCTCGGCCGACGGCTCGCCCATCCGTTGCTTGCCCTTGCCCGAGTATGTTTCCGCGGCCGATTCCTGAGCCGTCGCCGGCACTTCGGCATCGGACTCGGCTTCGGCTTCGTCAGGTTCGGTATCGACCTCGTCGTCAGCGGGGCCGAACGAGGTCTCCAGTCGGACGTCGGCAGACGGAGCAGTCGAGGGACCGGCGGCGGAGGCGTTCGGGTCGGTCTCCGGTGAACCGTCCGACGGGCGGGCGCCTCCCCGCAAACCTTCGGGTCGCTTGCCGAGGCCCGCGTTTCGCACGTCCTCCGCCAGTATCCGCGCCAACTCCGCCGCAGGCCCCTCCGCCTCGCGGGCCGACATGCCCGCTCGCGAGGACTCAAGCAGCGACAGAGCAACCTGATCCACCACCAATTCGAAAGCGTGGTTGTCCGGCGCCTTCACCTCGATGAACAGCGGTTGGTGCAGGACGGGGTTCACCAGCCTCGTGGCACGCCGCAGCAGACGGTTCACTCGCGTGACGGACACCTGCTCCTGCTGCCGGAAGGCCGTCCAGTCCACGGAAGGCAGTCCCAGAGCGGCGGCGACGTCTCTCCTGTCAACGGGGCCGGTCGTATCCGACGGCTCGGTATTCGTCCGATTGCCGCTCGCTGGTGGTGATGCGAACGCAGGAGCGGCCTGCGGAGCGGCGGCGGTCCACTCCTGGGACGGGTCCGCGATCGCCGGGCGCGTCGTCGCTGGTACGTCGGAATCGTCGTCAGTGCCGTACGTGGAATCGGTCTCCTCGGAGTCGCGATCCGCGGTCGGGCGCACGTCCCCGGGCACCGTGCCGGCAGGTTCGGAGGACACCGGCGAGTCCGAATCGAGCGAGAACTCCTGCGATTGAGTGTCCGAACCAGGGCGGTCCCCGGCAGGCGGCCCGTCCACGGAGGTGGCCAGATCCGGGGTCACGGAGAGGTCGGTGTTCGAGCCGCCGGAGGAGATCGGGGTGGGACCAGTGCCCTGCGTACCGGTGGAGCGTGCACTCTCGCCCGAGGACTGCGGAGCCGTCTGTCCGGCCTGGTCCGCGCGTGGGCTGCCCGCCTGTCCTGGCGAGGCAGCGATACCTCCGCCGACAGCGGGTGCGGGAGAACCGCCGAGGTCACTTGGTCCACTGTGGACGCCGGGTGCGGCGTTCTCGCCGACCTGGTTCCGTTCCTCGTCGGTGACGTACCCAGGATCGCTGTCGTCGTCGAAGTCGCGGTCCGCGATCGATCCGCCGGGAACAGATGTTGCCGGGTCTGTCTGCAGATCCATCTGCTGCTCGGACGTGGTCGCGGGCAGAACGTCGCCCGGCGGCGCCTCGACCTCTGTGCTGGGGCGCGAGCCGGTGGTCTGTGCGAAGCCGGGTTCGGGCGTGGTGGGCGGTCGCTGCTGGCCCTCCGGCTGCCCCAAGTTCTGCTCTTGGGTCTGGTCGCCAGGCTGCGGGGTGGGCCTACCGGACTCGGGCAGGAAGGCCTGCGGTTGCGGGGTCTGCGGTTGCGGGCTCTGCGGTTGCGGGCTCTGTGGTTGCGGGCTCTGTGTACCCGGCTCGCCGCCGAGGTCCGGCCCACCCGCCACGGGCTGTGTTGCCGGCGGGTCGGCGAGGAAATCGGGGCTCGGCGACGATGACGGAGGCGCCACGGGGCCGTCCAGTTCGGCGAAACCCTGCTCGGGCTGTCCGGGCGACAGGGGCGGGGACGCGAGCGGGTCGCCGCCCTGATTCCCGCCAGGAGATGAAACTGGGGGCACGCCTTCCGGGCGGCCCGCGACGTCCGGTGCCTGCGGTGGAGCGGCGGGAGCCGGGACTTCCGTCCTGGTTCCGTCCGGGAGCTGGGCTTGGGCGTCCGGTGCCTGATTCTGCCCGGGAACGTTGCCCGGAGAACCGGGAGCAACCGCTCCGTTGCCGTGGCCGGGCATGTCCCCCGGCGGCTGCTGACCGGCGAAACCCTGCGAGCCACCGAGATTGACCGGGGGTGGCTGCTGGCCGCCGATGCTGTCCGGGTTGCCGCCCTGCCATTGCGGGCCACCAACACCGTTCGGATTCCCACCAGAACCCGACTGCCCACCAACACCATTCGGATTCCCACCAGAACCCGACTGCCCACCAACACCATTCGGATTCCCACCAGAACCCGACTGCCCACCAACACCATTCGGGCTCCCACCAGAACCCGACTGCCCACCAACACCATTCGGGCTCCCACCAGAACCCGACTGCCCACCAACACCATTCGGGCTCCCACCAGAACCCGACTGCCCACCGGTGCCCCCTGAACCTCCGGGAGACCGCTGGCCACCGGCTCCGGCATGACCGCCGCCCCCCACCAGGCCGACGCCGCCCCCCAGACCGTGGCCACCGCCCGCGCCACCTCCGGACGGCCCGCCGAGTACACCACCGCCGGACCCGGCGTCGCCGCCTTCCTCCTCGCCGGCGAGCGATTCGTTGTCTCCATGAAGCGATTCGCCGTCACCGAGCAATGAATTGCCGTCATCGCTGCCGTAACCCGAATCAGCGTCACCGAAGGCATCACCCTTGCCGCCGCCGGACTGTTCGCCGACGTCTTCGCCACCGGCGTCGATCTCCGGGATGTCGATGTCCTCGGCGCCGTTGATCGCCTCGTTCATCGCTTCGCCGGCGTCGTCGGCCCCCTTCTCCGCGCCGCCCTGGAATGCCCCGCCGGCGACACCCGTCCATACGTCGTCCATGCTGCCGCCCAGGATGCCGGCCGCGCCCACTCCGACGATTCCCTCGGCGGTGGCCTCGCTGATCCCGTGGAAAGCGATCGTGTCGCCGAAATTGGGGGCGTACTTTCTCGCCCATTCGTGCATCCCGCCGATGATCTGCCCAGCCGCCATACCCGCGACGAACTCGATGAGCGAGCTCATCCCGTCCCATTCGTCGCGATTGCCCTCAGCGATCTGCCATAGCTGGGCAAGCGCTCCCTGGGCAACTTCCTGGATGCCCTCCTGGAGTCCCTCCGCGAGGATTCGAGCGACCCAGTGCAGACGATTGACGATTTTCTGGATCGCGAAGCGCGCCGCGGTGATGAACCCCGGAACCAGGGGTGCGGTGAAGGGATTCGACAGCGCCCAGAGAATCGAGGAGAGGAAGAACGCGATCTCGATCATCATCGAGTAGACGGACTGTTCGACCTGGAGGGCGAGATCCCACATGCCCTTGCCCAGTTGCCGGGCAAGACCGGAGAGCGGCGCCACCTTCGTGGTCAGGTCGGTGACGAACGCGCGGAAGTCGGCGCCCGAACTACCCATTGCCTTTTCGACGGACGGGATCAACTGAATGATGTCCGCGGACATCTGGTCCAGCGTGGAACTGATCTCGTTCCAGGTCTCGGTGCCGGCGCGCGCGCCCTTGACCGAGACCCTCGGCGCCTTCGAACCGGCGGCGAGAATCCACAACCAGTCGAACGAGGGATCGAACTCGATGTCCACGACCGCGCTCCGGTCCCCGGATCAGCGCGGCAGGGCCGGAAGCGGCCCCCGCGCTGCGCGCTCGACAGCGGCTACCTGCCACCCACTCACGTCGGAGGACGCGACGGCACCGATCTGGCCGGTGTGTTGAACGACGTGGACGTGGGCGGTCATCGCATCAGGCCTCCGGCCGCGACGAGTCGTCGAACTCAGACCTGGGCACCACGGGCACAGCCGGAATCGGCTCCTGGGCCGGGGTGAACTGCGATGGGGTCGGTTCAACGCCTTCCACCGGCTCTATCAGCGGTTCCATTGGAATCATGTCCCTGCCACCGACCGGCGTGCCGAAACTCGAGGCACTCCAGCCGGGAGTGCCACCGCCGCCATCCGCCTCGTCCCTCACCGCCAGCGGTATCGACGATCGGGTCGGCGTCAGGATCTCGCCCTCCGTGGACTCGCCGTTGGCCGGGACGAACGGCTCCCCCGGCTGCTGCGGCTCGGTCACCACACCCTCGTGGGACTCGCCGTTGCTGAGAACCGCGTCCGGCCGTTCCGAGGTCACGAAGCGGGTCGGGGTCGTGACCTCGCCCTCGGTGGAGTCACCGTTGGCGTTGACGAACTCCCTGCCCGGCAACGGTTCCTCGCCGGGGACACGCATCGCGTGAGTGAAGTACGAGGTCGGCTGCAGCGGGCCGTCGCCATCCGGATCCTCGTTCACCACGTGCTCGCCCGGAATGATCCGCTCCCCCGGAGTGTCCTGCTCGCCGGGGACACGCATCGCGTGAGTGAAGTACGAGGTCGGCTGCAGCGGGCCGTCGCCATCCGGATCCTCGTTCACCACGTGCTCGCCCGGAATGATCCGCTCCCCCGGAGTGTCCCGCACGGCGAACCCGGCCTCGGCCTTGATCATCAGGGCCGGCTGCAGCGGAACCGTTCCGTCGGGCCCCGGCGTAACCGCCTCGTCCTCGTCCGGATCTGGCTCTCCGGCACCATCTTCCGGACGGGACAGATACAGCGCGGTGGGAGGAGCGACCGGGTCGCCGGGCTCCGGCGGCGGCCCCTTCTGCACCAGCGCGTTCTGTCCCTGCTGCGTTGCGTTGTCCTCGGTCAGGTCAACGCCCTGACCGAGCTGGACCAGCTTGTTCTTGATTCCGCTGAGGGCACCGGAGAAGGCGTACAGACCGGCTGTGATGGCGTTCGCACCCTCGGTGTAGGACGGCTCGAACTGGTCCCAGCTCTCGTCCCTCTCGTTGTTGATCAGCGGGGCGTTTCGGCGCACCTCGTCGGTGTACTGGGCATAATTGTGAAAGTTGCCACCGGCACCGTCGAACAGCGCGCCGCCGCGCCGCAAGCCCTCGCTGTCGCCGCGGAGATGCCTCGCCCCCCCGCCCCAGTCGGAGCCACCGCCACCACTGCCGCTGACGTCGACATCCGGGATGTCACTGCCGGGATCTCCACCGGGATTTCCACCCCCTGGTGTCTTGCTGACCACTGCGATCACTTCCCTCGGTTGAGGAGTTCATCGAGCGTCGACGAGCCACGGGGACTCTGCGGCATCAGCGATTGCAGGTCACCCTCGCCGCGGAACAACTTGTGCACGTCCACCCCCTCCGGCATCGACGGTGCGAGCAGGTCGGCCGCTTCCCCCGCCGCCTCACTCTGCGCCTTCTCGATTGTCTCCGTGATCGCGGCGGCCAGTTCCTTGGGTGCCATCCGCTTGTAGGCACTGGTGGGGAAGCTCACGTCGCTGATCAGCCCACCGTGCTTCGCGGTGACCGAGACGGTGCGCCGCGGCGAGGTCACCGTGCAGGAGATCTCCTTGAGGCTGCGCTGGGTCTCCTGAATCCCCTCGTACTGCCGACGGTACTGCGCCAGCAACTGCTCCAGTTCCTCTGTGTTCGGAGCGGACACGATGCGCCTCCTGAGCTATCGGCCTGAGATCCCCTCCAGTGTCAAAAGCCACGGTGCCGGTGTTCAAGGAAAAGGCGCCGGGACTGCCCGTCGGGTCAACACGGTCTCTCCGTTCACACCCGTGCCTCAGCCGACCGAGGCCAGCCCCTCGTCACGGGCGATGGAACGCAGACCCGCGTCGGTGAGGGCGTACAGGTCCGCGGCCGCCAGCGTGCGTGACGCGGCGGCCGCCGCGAGCCGCCGGGCGAGCCGGTGCGCTCCCCGTGCGGTGCGGTCGTCCCCCTCGGCCAGTAGATCGTGCAGGGCCGACGCCACGTCCTCGGGCACGTCGTGGCCGCTACGGGAAAGGTGCCGTACCGCGAGCGCGGTCAACTGCTCCACCTCGTAGTCGGTGAACTGCCACTGCTCGGCGAAACAGTCGGCCAGGTCGGTGGACAGCCCGGCCAGGGCGGCCAGCGAGTCCGGCTCGCCCAGCAACAGCACCACCGGACCGGCCGGGTTTCGCCTGATGCCCTCCACCAGTGCGTCGACGGCCTCGGCGCGCCGTTCCGCGGAGTCCGTACTCCACTCACCGTCGGCGTCGAGCAGCAGCACGCCGCCGATGGCCTCCTCGAACTCCTTGGCCACCAGGCTCGCCGCCTGGCCCGGCCAGTGCGGGCAGAGATCCGTGCCGATCACCGTCCGGTGGACCTGGCCGGTGCCGATGATCCTGAGCTCGCTCATCGCCTGCGCGTACAGTGCCGCCACAGCGCTCCTGCCCACCCCGGACGTACCGGAAAGCACGACGTTCGCGAGCTTGCCGGGCGACTTGCCGCGCGCCTTCTGACCGCACTGCCGCACCAGGTTGCGCCCGACCCAGTCCGCCATGCCGTCCAGGCCCTGCAGCCGGGACACCCGCCGCCAGCCGATCGTCGCCTGCACCGCGGCGACCGGATCGGTGTCCGAATCCGGCAGCGCGGAACGGGGCGCCACCTCGTCCAGCATCACCAGTTCGCCTGCCAGGTCCTGGGCGGTGAGCCTGCTCAGCTCGGTGTCCTTCTCCGGCGGGTGCTGGGCCAGCCGGGAGGCCTGCTTGCTGACCATCGCCTCGAACAGCTTGCGCGCGACACGTCCGTTACCGAAGGTGTCGTTCTTCGGCACCCGCTCGAAGTAGTCGGTCAGCGAGTCGACCGCGTCGTCGGTGAGCTCGTAGTAGTGCTTGCGGCAGAGGTTGGTGGTGATGGTGACCAGTTCGTCCACGCTGTAGTTGGGGAACTCGACGGTCTTGGAGAACCTCGACGCCAGACCGGGGTTGGAGTTGAGGAACTTCACCATCAGATCGGAGTAGCCCGCGACGATCACGACGATCTCGTCGCGGTGGTCCTCCATCATCTTCATCAGCGCGTCGATGGCCTCCTGACCGAAGTCGGGGCCGCTCCCGCCCGCCTGGCTGGCCAGGGTGTACGCCTCGTCGATGAACAGCACGCCGCCCATCGCCTTGTTGATCACCTCGGTGGTCTTGATGGCCGTCGAACCGATGTACTGGCCCACCAGGTCCGCCCGCGCGACCTCGATCATGTGGCCGCGTTCGAGGATGCCGAGCTCGGCCAGCACCGCACCGTAGAGCCGGGCGACCGTGGTCTTACCGGTACCCGGAGGGCCCGCGAACACCAGGTGTCTGCTCATCGGCGGCATCGGCAGGCCCATCTCCTGGCGGCGCTGGGTCATCTTGATCAGGTTGATCAGGCCCACGACTTCGCGCTTGACGTCGTCCAGGCCGATCAGCGTGTCCAGGTCGGCGAGCGGCCCCTCGAGTATCGTTCCGGCGGCGCCGCCCATCGTGGGCTCCTCGTCGTCGCCGTGCTCGGCGATCTCGGGGGCCGGCCCGGACTGCGGCACCGGCGCTGGTCCGGGTCTCTCCGTGGCGGCGGAACCGCCGGTGTCGATTCCCGTCACTGTGAGCCGTTCGTGCTCGACCGCACGCCGTACGGCACTGCCGCCGCTGCCGGTGATCTCGCAGTCCGCGACCACCGCCTCTTCCTCGGTGTCCAGCAGCACGCCGTCCCCCGCGCTCGCGGTCACCTCACAACCCCGGATCTCGCCACGTGCGCCACTGAGCAGGTGCACGCCGTGCCTGCGGGCAGAACGCACCCGGCAGCGGACGATCCGTGCCGTGCCCCCCGCGGCGACACCGACGCCGTCGGCCGTCGCGTCGACGATCTCGGTGTCCCGCAGGTCCAGGTCAGCATCGTCGACGTACACCCCGCCGCCCTGGACGAGTGCGGAGGTGACCTCCCCGCGGGACCGGCCGGACAACGTCAGTAGCCGGGCGACAGTGCCGCTCAGCCGCAGATCGGTGATCTCGGCGGTGGATTCCTCGGACACCGACAGTCCGGGGCCGTCGCCCGCGTCAACGACCGCGTCCGCGAGCACCAGCGTCGACCCCGCCTTGACGAGCACCGCCTGTCCCGATTCGACGGACAGCCGCAGCCCGCCCAGCTCGGCCCTCGAACCGCCGTCGACGATCAGCGCGCCGCGGGTGCTGCCCTGGACGCGCAGGGCTCCGAACCGCGGGGTGGACGTTCCGTCGACGACGACGCCGACCACACTGTCCGCCACCTGGCAGTCGTCGAACCGCGGGGAGGCGCCGTTGGTGACGTAGACGGCGGTCCGCGAGACCTCGGCGAACCGGCAGCCGGTCAGCCGAGGCGACGCGCCGTCGGCGATGTGCGCGGCCTGCATGCCCGCACCGGTGAAGTCGGAGTCCGCGACGGTCACGTCTCCGGTGCTGCGCACATAGAGGTCGACATTGGCACTGTCGCGCACGGTCACGCCGCGGATCTCCGCGCTCGCGTCCTGCTCCACCACCAGTGCGGGCTTGCCGGCCTCGTGGATCTCACATTCCTCGACCACCGCCCATGCTCGCCCGTTCACGCAGATCCCGTTACCACCTGTCCTGCGCACCACCACCCGGCGCAGAGCGAGGGAGCCCTCGTCGGTGAGCACCACGGCAGAGGAAGAGACATCGGTGATCTCGGTGTCCTCCACGACGCTAGGCAGCGGCGAGGTGACCACGATCCCGGCGCCCTGGGAGCTGGTGACGACGCAGTTGCGCAGTACGACGCAACCGTGACCGCGCGCGAGCAGCGCCGCCCACGCGGACACCGCCACCCGGCAGTCGTCGAGAGCGACCTCGCCGCGCCGGATGTCCAGCGCCGCGTGGCCAGGATCGGCACCACCGAAGGTCAGGCCGACGAACTGAGCGGCTTCCGCGTCGACGATCACCGTGCTCCCGGTCTTCGCCGCCACCTCCACCGTGCCAGGGCCCTCCTCGGCGGTGACGGTGACCATGCGGCTCAGCACGAGGTTCTCCTCGTATCGGCCTGCCTGGACGCTGATGGTCGCGCCGTCGGTGGCCTCCCGCAGTGCGGCACCGATGGTCGAGTACGCACCGGGCCGGTCCGTGGCCACCACAAGCAACTGTCGGTTCATCGTCGCCTCACTCCCCAGTCCGGTCGGTCCGGACCAGGCCCGGCAACGTCTGAAAACGCGGCGCCGCGGAATCGGCCGTCCGTGCGGTGCCCTTGCTTTCCGCCCAGGTTTCCATCTTCCGCCGCATCGAACTCATCGCGAGGTCGTCCAGCGAGGCCCGGTTGCGGTCCACCCGGCCGGAGGCGTCGATCTCGCCCGCGCCCAGTTCCCGCAGCACGATCTGACCGCGCTTGCCCTCCTCGGGCTCGACCAGGTCGAGCAGCTTGAAACTCGTCCCCGGTACGAACAGCACCCGGTCCGGTGTGGCGTCGCCCTCGGGTTCGAGCAGCTTCGTCCGGCGCGAGGTCATCGACCACACCAGCACGTCGACGTCGTGCTCGGCCTGCTGTTTCGCGCACGGCGCGGTCAGCGCGCTGATGAAACCCCACTCGGAGAACAGCTTCCTGCTCCGGTAGAGCTCCCACTCCCGAGCGGTGAGGGTGACCGAGAAGACCGCGGCTCCACGGTGGGACGGCAACCTGCTCAACCCCGACACGGTGCACCGCGCGAACGGCACGTGCGGACCGACCTGGCCCAGCCGCAGCGCGGGGTCGACCTGGTCACCGGCGCCGGACAGGTACAGCCGGACAGCGACGGCGTCGGCCAGCAGCCTGCCGGAGGACCGCCCCAACGCCCCCTGGAAGCCGGGGTGCTCGGACAGCACCCGGCCGACCGAGTTCGCGACCGCCGAGTACTCCTGGGACAGCGCCCGGCGCAGCCAGGTGCGCTCCTCGTCCAGTCCTCGCTTCGGGATCAGCGCTGCTGCCTCCGGCGCGGGCGTCGGCTGGGTGATCGTGATCAGCTCACCGGCCGGTTCCGTCCGCGTCGGGGACCCGGGGGGTGTCGTAGCCGAATTCTCCAGTCGTGGCGGCGTTTCCGCCGTCGCCCGGTCCGGCTGCGCCGGCGCCGTCGGCGTGCCGGATCCGGGGCCCGCGGGCGCTTCGGTAATACCGCTCTTCGGTGCCGACGTTTCCTTCGGTGCCGCGGTGCCCTTCGGTGCCGCGGTGCCCTTCGGCGGGGTGGCGTTCCTCGGTGTCGCCGTCTCCCTCGGGCCTGCCGGCCCGCTCGGTGCCGCAGGCGGGTCGAGAACCGTTGCGGTGCCCATGCCTGCTGTGGTCTCCGGAACGCCGGTCGCCCGGATCGGCGCCGGTCCGGGATCGGTGACCGAGGCGGGGCCGCCGCTGTCACCCCGCACCGGCGAACTCTCCAGTCGCAACGGATGGACCTCGGTCGGCGTGTCCGCCTCCAGCGCACTGCCCACGCCGCCCGGAGCCTCACTCGGCTCGACGGACGGTGGCCCGGCGATCTGGAGTACCTGGGTCACCGGCTCCGGTGTGGACGGTCGCGCGCTCTCGATGAAGCCGGCGGCCTTGCCCACCACCTCGATCCGCCTGCGCACCACCGAAGATGCCGGTGCCACCCAGCTCAGCCTGCGAGTGTGCGGGTCGAGACGGCCGAAGACGTCCTCGGCGAGCTGGCGCATCCGCGACGCGCTCTCCGGGGAACTCTCGTCGAACAGCACGAGCTGGCGTCCGGCATCCGCTTCCGCGGTACGGATCGACACGGCGTTCGCGGTCTCCTGCGGCGGCCGCAGCCACAGTCCGGACTGCACGACCTCCAGTACCGCGTCGGGGGCGTAGCGATAGGCGCCGGGACGGATCTCCTCCGCGCCGAAGACCGGTTCGCGATGGCGCAGCAGTTCGGGCGCCGCCTGCTGCCCCGACTCCTGCGGGGAGTAGCCGAGTTCCTCGGCGAACGCCCGCCAGCCGAGGTTTCCGTCCGGGCGCACCAGGTAGATGCCCGGTTCAGTCCGCGAGCCCACCGGAATGCCCGCGTAGCAGACGACCGATTCGCCGACCGCGTTGGCGACGTGCTGACCGAAGGCCATGTCGGCGGAGACCGCGATCGGGCCGAACCGCAGCAAGCGCAGGCGGGTGCGCACCTCGGCGGGTACCCAGCCCCAGAACCTCGTGATGTCGTCCAGCGAGACGGCCGCCGCGCCCGGGCAGCCCAGCACCACGGTGCACACCTCGGACTGTGCGGGAAGGGTCTCGATCAGTCGCGCTCGGTGCGCGGCGAGGATTCGCTCCGGGCCGCGCGGACGCAGCCAGACCCCGCCCGGAAGGGGTTCGGCCACACTGCCCGCGCTCGTCGGCATGGTGTCGACGAACGAGGCGGCGTTCTCCCAGACGGGCCGGGGAAACCGCTTGCCATCTCGCTGCGGCGGCTTTCCCGGTTGGAAGCGCACCCAGCCGGTGCCCCAACCCGCGTCCACGAACAGTGAGCCGTCGACGCCGGGCATGACGCTGCCGTCGGGAGCGACGATGGTGCGGCCGAGCCGTTCGGACAGCCACTGCCCGGCCAGGGTCGTCGTCTCCCTGGACCGGCCTCCGATCACCAGCCGCACGCCGTTGCGCTTGCGGGGCAACAGTTTCGCCGCCGACTCCCATACCGAGAAGGAACTGTCCGCCGGGATGTCGACGACGACGAGCTGGTGCTCGGGATCCTCCGCGAGCCCCAGCGCCAGGTCGCGAACCTCCTGCCGCAGCGAGTCGCGCATGTGCACCACGAGTGCGTTGCCGATCGTGTGGCTGGCCACGTTCCGATCGCCGTCCTGCGTTCCGCGACGCTTCGCCAACAGGTTCATCTCAACCTTGTCCCTTCTCGAACACGCCCACGGCCTCGCGGCTGAGCATCGGACCGCTCGGTATCGCCGCGAGCAACTCGGCGGGCACCGGATTCGGCTGTGCGCCACCGAATCCGAGCGCCTTGATCGCCTCGTCGTCGGCGAGCCGGTACTTCATCCCCGTCTCGTCGATCAGATAGCGGTCCGGCTTCTGTCCCCTGCCCGTCGGTGCCGGCACCGACGCCGCGAGCAGCGCCGTGCCCGGCTTGAGGTGCATCCCCATCCGGCCGGTCTGCCCGCCCGCGCCGATTCCCGCGACGCCGGGATCCGCGGTGACCGGCTGACTGGCCAGGAACACCCCCTGGGGCTGCTGCTTCAGGCAGAGGGCACGCTCGCCCGCGGGCACCGGCCGCATCGTGAGCAGATCCGGGATCCGCGTGGTCAGCGAGCTGTCTGCGGAACGCGGGGCGCCGGCGATCGACACGGCGTCGATGGGGACGGCGGCAGCTCCGCTGCGCGACTGGAGCAGTGCCGCCTCGGTGGCCGACAACGGGGCGAGCCCGTCCTCACGCAACACGAAGTAGTGCTCGACACCGTTGCCGATGTCCTGCCGGAACACCGTTCCCGGCTGGTGCACCGCACCGGCGATGGAGATCTCGTCGCCGCCGGGCAGCGAAGCGGCGGCGATCTCCGGGCCGTCCGGCAGCGCGCCCAGCCACTCCGGCGCGGCGGTGGGCGGAACGCCCACGCCGAGTCCGAGCGCGATGGGAACGCTGGGCTCGGCCAGCCGCATCTTCTGGTTGCCCCACACCACGTACTGGGTTCCGTCCGTGGAGGTGACCCACAGGTACTCCTTGCCGGTCACCGGCGTGGAGGCGACATCGGGGTCGAGGTTCATGCTCAGCGAACCGCCGCCGGGAACCGGGCCACCGTCGCCCTGTCCCAGGCACAGCAGCCACCCGCCGCTGACCAGCGAGCCCTGTTCAGGGACGGACTGGGGGGCACCCTCGATGCCCATCGGCCGCCCACGGGGAACGTCGACGAGCGAGGCACGGGAGATGTTCTCGACCTTCGCCCCGGCCCCCTGTACCAGCATCGCCGAAGCGTGGTTGAGCACCGGCACCAGTGCACCGTTCTGGTACACGTAGCGAGCGCCGCTCTCCTCCTCCACCACGATCGCCTTCGGCTTGCTCCAGGCCGTGTTACCGCCCGGGTTGATCAACCCGTAGACCCAGAAGGCCACGCCGATGAGCAGAGCGAGCACCATTCCGAACACGATCCCTATGAACGCCCGTCGCGCGGGCGGTTCGCTCTGGTTGGGATCACCGAGCAGCAGCGCCGCGCTCATCCGGCCCACCAGCGTCTGGTAGGCGTGGACGTGATCCTTCTGCGTCTGCACCGCTGATCACCCGGCCAGTCCGCGCGCCCAGGCGAAGACGCCGAGGAGCTGCAGCAGCAGTGGCACGGAGGCGAGTGCGAACAGGTTCTCCGCGATGTTGCCGAGGTGCGGCCAGATCGGCAGGACCCTGCGGTACTGCTCACGCAGCGCCGCGAGTACGAGCAGCAGCGCGGCGCCCAGCAGCACCAGTACGCCGACCACGCGCCACACGTCCTCGAAGCTGGACAGCATCGACAGGGCGAACAGCATCACGCCCCACGATCCCGCCGCCGCGAACGCGAGTCGCTGGCCGACGTTGAGGAACTCGCGCGAACGCAGCAACACCAGCACGGTGAACAGTCCGGTCAGCGTGTAGGTGACCCAGGTCGGATCCTCGATGAGGTACCAGAGTCCGGCCGCGATGACGGCCGAGGCACCGATCGCCAGCACGCTGAGGTAGCGGTCGGCATGGCCGGTCTGCGTCACCACCTCTTCCGCGGGCGCGGGCTCCACGTCGATCTTCAGTTCGTCGCCGGTGCGCGGCAACTGCGGACCGCGCAACCTGGCGGCCCTGGTGGCGAGTTTCGGCGCGAACAGGGTCACCAGGAAGAACATGGCGACCAGCACCCCGGCGTTCTGCTGGGGGCTGAACTCGAAGATGGTGTGCATCCACACCGCCAGGATCGCACCGAAACCGGCCACCGCGGCGCAGCCGAACGGGACGATCGGCAGGTCCTGCGCGAACAGGCGTTGCACGATCAGCAGTGCCACGGCGGTCACCGTCATGGCGACACCGCCGATCAGCACACCGTCCGGGCGCAGTTCGAGCGTGCCCTGCACCCCTTCGGTGCCCACCATTCCGGCCAGTGCGGCGAACAGGCAGCCGGGCAGCCCGATCACCGCGGCGAGGACCCGATCGGCCAGTGTCCGCGCGACCAGTACCGCCGCCACCGCGAGGATCAGCGCGAGCACCCCCGCGGTGGTCGCGGCGACCGCGTCGGCGACTCCGCTGAGCAGGGTCAGCCCGATCGTGCCGAACGCAAGCGAGGCCAGGCCGAGGAACAGCCTGCGGTTGATCGTCTCGTTCCACCGGTTGCTGTGCCGGTTGACCGCGGTCGCCATGCCGTCGGCGATGTCGTCGAAGTCCAGTTCCGGCAACGGATCCGCGGCCGGTGCCAGGTGGAACTCCTCACCTTCGAACCAGTCCAGCGTCTCCGGCGTGCCGTCCGGGTCGAACGGTGCCTCACCGAGCCGCTGCAGCACCCAGGAGCCGTACTCCTCGCTGCCGCCGGCCACGTCCTCCTCCCGCACCACGTTGCGGACCAGGACCGGCAGCAGTGCCGAGACGGTGGTGGAGATCGGCACCGCGAGGTCGGCCTGCCCACCGGGGCCGTGCACCGTGATCCGGCAGAGTTCCGCGTTCATCGTGCTGGTCACGTGCCCGACCTCCTCGGTTGCGCGCCGACGACCTGATCGTCGCGCGATGTCGTCGCCGGCACGAGGCCGGTCTGCATGAGTGTCACGCCGCGACGGGTGACGAGCTGGGCGCGTCCGACGGGCAGTGTCCGCGGCTTGGCCTCACCGAGGAACTTGCCCTCTTCCTTCGGATAGGAGAACAACATCGCCGGGCTGCCCAGCTCCCACAGCCGCCGCATCACCGGATCCATCATTCCGCGCATCGCGTTCGCGCTGCTGCGCGCGACGATCAGGTGGAATCCGATGTAGACACCCTGGGCCAGCAAGGGAAGCAGCGCGTCCAGCGGCGAGCCCATGCTCGTACCGGAGGAGAGCAATTCGTAATCGTCGATGACGACGAAGAGCTGCGGGCCTTCCCACCAGTCGCGTTTGCGCAGCCGGTCCGAGGTGATCTCCGCCCCCGGCACCCGCTTGTGCAGCGACACCGCCGCCCGGTTCCCCAGGTCGGTCAGGGCGTCCGTGCTCACCGCGTAGCCGATCCGGTACTCCTCCGGCACCACGTCGTCGAGGTCGCGGCGCGAGTCGCCGAGCAGGATCTTCGCCTCGGCGGGCGTGTTCCCCTCGACGATCGAGCGCATCACCAGCCGCAGCGCGTTCGTCTTGCCGGTCTCGGCGTCACCGAGCATGAACAGGTGCGGTACGGCGTTGAAGTCGTGCCACACCGGGTTGAGTCGCTGTTCCTCCTGGCCCAGGCAGATCCGCAGACCGCTCTTGGCGCGGGGCAGGTCCACCATCGGCAGCTTCGTCGGCAGCAACCGCACGCCCGGCGCATTGCGTCCCGGCCAGAACGTGCGCGCCTCCTCCACGACGGCTTTCGTCGCGTTGGCGAGGTCCTCGGTGGCGGAGCTGCCGTCCAGCCGGGGCAGGCCGGCCAGGAAATGGAACCCGGAACTGGTCAGGCCGCGGCCCGGCTGGTTCGGCACGGTGGCCGCCTTCCGGCCCTGCACCTCCGACTCCATCGAGTCACCGAGCCGCAGTTCGAACCGGGTGCCGAGCACGTCCCGCAGCCACGGCCGGATCTCCGACCAGCGAGTGGAGGACACGACGAGATGGATGCCGAAGGAGAGGCCGCGCGCGGCGATCTCGGTCAGCTTCGTCTCAAGATGATCGAAGTCCTGTCGCAGCGTGAACCAGCCGTCGATGACCAGGAACACCTCGCCGTGTGCGTCGTTGATCTTGCCGGTTCTGCGCGCCTCGCGGTACGCGGGCATCGACTCGAAACCGTGTTCGGCGAACGCGGCCTCCCGCATCTCCATCACCTGGATGACTTCTTCCAGGGTGCGCACGACCCGGTCACGCTCCATGCGGGTGGCCACCGAACCGACGTGCGGCAGGCCGCTGATCGACATGATGCCGCCACCGCCGAAGTCGAGACCGTAGAACTGCACCTCGTCCGGGGTGTGCGTGAGTGCGAGGCCGAGGATCAGCGTCCGCACGAGTGTCGACTTGCCGGTCATCGGGGCACCGACGACGCCTACATGCCCGTCCGCGCCGGACAGGTCCGCGACCAGCAGCTCTCGCGCCTGCTCGTACGGCAGGTCCACCAGGCCGACGGGGACGCGGAACCTGCCGCGCACGGCCGGATCGTCGACGCTCATACCCAGTTCCGGGTGCGGCAGCACGCTGGGCAGCATCGCGTCCAGGCTCGGCGAAGAGGACAACGGCGGTAGCCACACCTGCCGTGCGGCCGGACCGGCGCCGACGAGCCTGCTGATGAGGACCTCCGCCAGGCTCGGCGCGTCCGTCTTCTCGGCTTCGGACGGCTTCTTCTCCTCTTCCGGGTCCTCGATCTCGGTGATCTCGGCGGACCGGATCTCGTGCCGTCGTGGACTCGCCTGGGTGTGGAAGGCGACGACATCGCTGGCGATCGCCGCCTCATCCTCGGAGACCGGCCCTCCCTCGGGCGCCGTCGTCAGGCAGGGACCGGACACATAGGCACCCTTGAACCTGATCAGCGTCGAGGTGTCCACCTTCAGGTAGCCGTTGCCCGGTCCCGACGGAAGCTCGTAGGCGTCGGCGACACCGATGACACTGCGCGACTCCATCGAGGAGAACGTGCGCAGCGCCACGCGGTAGGACAGGTGGCCCTCGACCCGGTGGATCCGGCCCTCGTCGAGCCGCTGCGAGGCGAGCAGCAGGTGCACGCCCAGGCTACGGCCGAGTCTGCCGATGGAGACGAACAGTTCCATGAACTCCGGCTTGCTGCCCAGCAGTTCACTGAACTCGTCGACGATCACCAGCAGGGTGGGCAACGGGGTGAGCTGCCCACCGGCGGCGCGCGCCTTCTCGTACTCGAACAGGGACGAGTAGCCGCTCTCCCGCAGGATCTCCTGCCGCCGGGTCATCTCACCGTTGATCGAGTCCTGCATCCGGTCGACCAGTGGCAGCTCGTCGGCCAGGTTGGTGATCACCGCGGAGGTGTGCGGCAACTTGTCCATACCGAGGAAGGTCGCGCCGCCCTTGAAGTCGACCAGGACCAGGTTGAGGATCTCGGACGAGTGGGTCGCGGCGAGGCTGCACACCAGGGTGCGCAGGAGTTCGCTCTTGCCGGACCCGGTGGCGCCGATCAGCATGCCGTGCGGGCCGGTACCACCCTGTGCGGACTCCTTCAGGTCGATCTCGACGACCTCACCGTCCTCGGTGACGCCGATCGGCACCTGCAGCCGCGCGCGCTGCGGGGTCTTCTGCCGCCAGAACGCGTTGACGTCGAAGGAGTGCACATCGCGGATGCCGAGCAGCGTGGTGAGTTCGAAGTCGTTCTCGAACGGCTTGTCGACCACGTCCACCGTGCCGCTGGTGCGCTTCGGCGCGAGCAGCCTGGCCAGGGTGGCCGCCTCGGTCTGGCTCATCTCGTCACAGGTGGCGGAGCCGACGTCGTCGTCGGCGGGGTAGGAAACCCGGCCGTCGCGGCAGGTGAGGCGAAGAACCTTGGCACCACCGGGCAGTTCGCCGGTCGCGTCGAACAGCACGACGTTGCGCAGGCCGGGGCCGAACAACGGGGAGTACTCGGGAATATCGGCGAGATGCGCCACGACCACGACGAACGGCTCGGACACACCGGCCAGCACGCTCTTGTCGTGGTCGCCGCGATCGGTCACCTCGGGCCCGAGCAGATCGAGTAGTTCGTCGTGGTCGCAGGCAAGCAGGCGAATCGGCCCGGCCGCGTCGCGAGCGACCGGGTGCGCGTTGTGCGGTAACCACTTCACCCAGTCCCACTCGGTCTGGTGCTGTGGTGCGGTCAGCACCGCGATCCGCAGTTCGTCCGGCGCGTGGAAGGTGACGAGCTGACCCATCATCGACCGGATCAGTCCGACGGCCGCGTCTTGGTCGCCCTCGAACTCGACGCTGGTGAAACTACGCAACCCGACCGAGATCGGTATGCCGGTCACCGTCCGGTACGTCTCGCTGAACCGGCGCAGGGAAATCGCCGACAGCGGTTCGAGATCCTCGATCGGCTTGGTGGACGGCGGGGTGAACTCCATCGTCGCGTGCTGGACGCCCAGCCCGATGCGTGCGCGGGCGAAGTCGTCGTGACTTCCCCGCCGCTCCCACAGACGGGGGCCGCTCGCCATCGACCACAACCACGAGGGCGCAGGATGGTTCCACACCACGGCTTTGCGCTGAGCGTCGCTGGTGTCCCTGGCCTTGCGGCGCAACTGCCCTATGTAGCGCAGGTAGTCGCGGCGCTCGGAGTTGAGCTTGCGCTTGCGTTCACCGGCGTTACGGAAGAGCTGGTTGATCGCCATCGCGATCATGCCGATGCCCATCGCGCCGGCCATGATGAACATGAACGGCGACGCACCGCCCGTCCCGCTGCTGATCGAGGAGAAGACCAGGATCATCGCGAGCGGGCCGATCGCCATCGGCAGGAACATCAGGATGGAACTGAAGTCCCGGGTGGCCGGCTCCGGCATCACCGGTGGCTCTTCGAGTTCCTCCTGCCCCTTCGGCATCTCGGGCCCGGCGACGCGGGGATTCCGCTTGACGGTGACAGTACTCATCCAAGCACCCCCGGTGAGTTGGGCTTGCGCACCGACCACACGTCGGCGTCCTGCTTGAGCAGATCGGCAGAGGTGCGTTCCTCTTCTTCCTCGCCCTCTTCCTGATCCTGCTCGGCCTCCGGGTCACCCATGCGGTTGCGGAGGAACTCCTCCTCCTGTTCGGCGCTGCCCCAGCTTCCACAGGTGTCCCGGTCCTCGGCGCGGAACGGCCGGGGCCGGAGATGGGTCAGGTCGACCGGACTGCGAGGGGCGGCCGGCGCGGCCAACGGTGCCGACGCCGAGGCCGTCACCCCGCCGTATTCCCAGGGCGTCATCTCCCGCTGGGTGTAGTCCGGAGTCTCGGGCTCCTGTTCCCGCGACTCGCCACGCCTGCCCGCCAGCGCTCCGAGCGCGAGCAGGCCGCCGGCCGCGGGAAGGTCCCATGCACTGGTGTCCTCGTCGAAGTCGGTGAGGGCCACGACAGGAACGAACTCCTCGTCCTCTTCCCCTGCCATCCCGGATTCACCTGCGGACCGGACGTCATCATCGACGGACGAAGCGCCCCAGACCTCGGGGTCGGCTGCGCTGGGGAACGTCGATCGTGGTTCTTTCCGTACGTTGTCGCCGTTGTTCGGCAGGGAAGGGACAACGGGAACGACCGACGCGAGTGGCGTACCGGCGGTGACCGGAGCACCCCACTCCTGCCCCTGCGCAGCCGGAGTATCCACAGCATTCGGATCACCCACACCAGGCGGATCCACACCCTCCCACGGCGCAACCTCACTACCCAGCAAACCAGACGAATCCGAGCGCTCCCCACCAGCATTGCCACCGGCACCACCACCAGCACCCAGCACCATCGGAGGCATCATCGGCGGCGGCATCATCGGAACACCACCACCCGCCTGCTGCTGCCCCTCCACCGGAGCACCCCACTCCTGCCCCTGCGCAGCCGGAGTATCCACAGCATTCGGATCACCCACACCAGGCGGATCCACACCCTCCCACGGCGCAACCTCACTACCCAGCAAACCAGACGAATCCGACCGATCCCCACCAGCATTACTACCGGCACCACCACCAGCACCAGCACCCGGAGGCATCATCGGCGGCATCATCGGCGGCATGGCACCACCCGCCTGCTGCTGCCCACCCAGCGGAGCACCCCACTCCTGCCCCTCGGCAGCCGGAGTGTCGACGCCCAGCGGATCGCCGATCCCAGGCGGATCCACGCCTTCCCACGGCGCAACCTCGTTGCCCAGCAGACCGGACGAGTCGGATCGTTCCCCACCAGCGCTGTTACCGGCTCCACCGCCAGCGCCCGGAGGCATCATCGGCGGCATCATGGGCGGTGCGCCACGCTGGTCCTGCTGACCGTTGACGCCCTGCGGGCCGTCGCCGGCTGCCCACTCGTCGATGTCCGGTACCGGAGGTGGCTCGACACCCTTCAGGTCAGGCGGCTGCACTCCCGGGGGCAGCGGATTCCCGCCCTCGAACGGCTTGGGCGCGTTCCCGGCGCTGCCGCCGCTGCCACCACGGTTCGCGCCGTCCGGAGGCGGGCTCCCGCCCCCGAAGGCACTGGGGTTGAACGGGGGCGGCACGAATGCTCCACCCTGATTCTGCCCCGGGTTGAACTCTCCAGGGCCGCCCCCGGGATTGAACTGCTCGGGATTGAACTCACCCGGGCCATTTCCGGGATTGAACTGCTCGGGGTTGAACTGTCCCGGGCCGTTCCCCGGGTTGAACTGCTCAGGGTTGAACTGTCCCGGACCGTTGCCAGGACCACCTTCAGGATTGAACTGCTCAGGATTGAACTGCCCCGGACCGTTGCCAGGACCACCTTCAGGATTGAACTGCTCAGGATTGAACTGCCCCGGACCGTTGCCAGGACCACCTTCAGGATTGAACTGCTCAGGATTGAACTGCCCGGGACCGTCGCCAGGACCACCTTCAGGATTGAACTGCTCAGGATTGAACTGCCCCGGACCGTCGCCAGGACCACCTTCAGGATTGAACTGCTCAGGCGGCGGCACCACCGGGGGTGGCTCGACCGGCGGCGGCTCCGGCGGCGGCTCCACGGGGGGCGGCTCGGGAGGCGGCTCAATCGGCGGCGGCTCGGGGTAGGGCGGCGGCTCCGGGTAAGGCTCCGGCTCCGGCTGCGGCTCCGGCTCCGGGCCTCCACCTCCGCCTCCGCCGTCCGGGGTGACCGGAGAGGGCAGCGGAACGTCGAGTTTCGTGGTCTCGTATTCCGTGGCCAGCGACTTCAGAACTTTCCGCATGTCTTCGTCGAGAAGTTTGACGATGTCATCGTAGGCACCAACGTGGGTTTTCCCGTTGTCCATGATGATGTCTTTGCCCTCGGCGCTTGCTTTTTGCCTGGCCTGGTCCGCGTAGTGTAGATCGATGTTGTGGACCTGCGTCTGCGCCCAGGAAAGGTAATTCCCCGCGTTGTAGAGGGCCGACGGGATAGGATCGATCTGGGCCCTTCCGCCGCTGATCTGCGTCGCGTGGTCGTTGAACTTCTGCGCGAAAGGCTCTATCACTCCCAAGAACGCGGTGGCGGCACCGCCTTTCCACACACCATCTTCGCCGGCCAGCGACTTGGCCGACGTGCGAAGGTCGTTCCCGATCTGGTCCAGCAGGGCCTGTAGGAACATGAAGCTGTTGCCTGCGTCCCACAAGCTTGACGGAACCGAGGAGGTCACCGTCGGAGGGCCACCTTCACCATGTCCACCGGCATACCCGTAGATCGCCGCCTTTATTTCTTTCCAGCCCCAAGTATCGTAATCGCTTTTTGCACCTTGGACATCGTCCTTGGGGATCACTTGCCCTTCATCCGTCGTGAAGGCTGGGTCCTCTTCGTCTTCGCCACTCATTTTCCAGCACTTCCATTCAGGGCAAGCCGTACAGCGGGTTGTCTTTGCCGACTACAGGGTCAGATGGTATCGATCAGACCTCAGGTCGCGTCGTCGCCTTCGTCGCCTTCGTCGCCACCACCATCGTCGTCAGGAGTGGGAGACGCACTACTACCACCGGTCGCATCATTGATGTAACGGGTGGCATCCTTCATGTGCTCGCCAAGATCCTTACCAGTCGCCGCGTTCAACTCCTCGGCCGTGTCATACTGGCTGGCCAGCTTGAGCAAATCATCCGACACCGCGTCAAGCGCGTTGATGGCGTCAACGATGAACTTCTCCGTCGCCACCTTGACACCCCCCGAACCGCCCCCCGAACCGCCCCCCGAGTCACCCTCGATACCCAGACGTGTCCGAAGATTGAACGCGTCGTAGAACGACCCGGGCTTGATATCGATCTCCCTGATCTTGCTGAGACCGTTGTTCTGAAGCTCCGTCTTCACATCGGCAAGATAGTTCGCGAAGGACTTCAGCGCCTCGGTGCTGACCTGCACACCACCCCCGCGCCCACCCTCCTCGAAATTCACCGTGTCCGGAACAACCCCATTGACCTCATCAGTAATCCCATTCTCGTCAATCTGGTAATCCGTGACATTATCGTCATGATCCCAATTCTCGACGTCGTGGTCTTCTTTGTTGTGGGAGTCGTCGTCCTGCGGGTCATACGAGAGCTCGGTGTAGATACTCACGACAGGAACTCACTTTCGGCTAGCAGAAATCAGGCTGCTTCACTGTCTTGGTCGTCGCCTTCGTCGCCTTCGTCGCCTTCGTCGCCACTACCATCGTCGTCAGGAGTGGGAGACGCACTACTACCACCGGTCGCGTCATTGATGTAACGGGTGGCATCCTTCATGTGCTCGCCAAGATCCTTACCAGTCGCCGCGTTCAGCTCCTCGGCCGTGTCGTACTGGCTGGCCAGTTTGAGCAAATCGTCCGACACCGCGTCAAGCGCGTTGATGGCGTCAACGATGAACTTCTCCGTCGCCACCTTGACACCACCCGAACCGCCCCCCGAGTCACCCCCCGAGTCACCCTCGACACCCAGACGTGTCCGAAGATTGAACGCATCGAAGAACGACCCCGGCTTGATATCGATCTCCCTGATCTTACTGAGACCGTTGTTCTGAAGCTCGGTCTTCACATCAGCAAGATAGTTCGCGAAGGACTTCAGCGCCTCAGTGCTAACCTGCACACCACCCCCGCGCCCACCCTCCTCGAAATTCACCGTGTCCGGAACAACCCCATTGACCTCATCAGTAATCCCATTCTCGTCAATCTGGTAATCCGTGACATTATCGTCATGATCCCAATTCTCGACGTCGGCTTCGTCCTCTCGGTCCTCCTGCGCCTCGTCGGCGTCCTCCAACTTTTCTCGATCGCTCTGATAGTCACTGTTGTCGTAGTTCTGATCGACCACTTTTCATCCTTGATGTCTGAGAAGGAACGCGGGAACCGGGGTGTCGCCGAACAAGTTCGGCGACACCCCGCGACTCACTTGACGCTGTAGCCACCCCAGGCGTTCTGGCCGGTGTGCTCGACCTTCAGATAACCGCCGGTGATGTTGTTCAGGGTCATCTCGGCGGAGTTCAGGCTGTGCGGCATACGGGCCGCTGCCGCGTCCCACTGCTGCTTGGCCACCTGGTACTGGTCCTTGGCCGCGTCCTGCCATTCCTGCAGGTTGCTGATGACCTGCTCGTGCATGGACTGCAACTCCGTCTGGAGCTGCTTGGTGATCGTGGCCATCTGGTCGCGCACCGTGTCGGCCATGCCCCGGTCAAATGTATAAGTAGGCAACGACTTCGTCCTTTCGATTCACTAGAGGGAAAAGCGGATCAGATCCCGAGTCCAGGTCCTACCGGGATGTTGCCCGCGGCCTCGGCGTTCGTCTGCTCACCGGCGGTGATGGTCTGCCGGTTGCCGTGCATGACCTCGATCATCTCGCCCAGCTTCTGGACGATGACGCTGCAGTCGTCCATCCACAGCTTCATCGAGTTGTCGAACGCGATCGACGCGTCACCGGTCCAGGTGCTCTTCAGCGCCGCGAGCGAGTCCGCAACCGACGACATGCCCTGCTTGGCGGTCGCCTGGGTGTTCGCCATGTGCCCGGCGGCCTGCTGCATCCCCGGGGTTGTTGTTGATACTCCTGCCATCATGATCTCCTTTAACTGAAGCGAGAAAACACCGGTGCCAAGTGCACGTCCGAACCGCGCCAGTGCGCAACGCACCCGTACCCGGCATGTACATCGGTTCAGCAGGGTCTGGACAACCGGGCAGGCCGGTCCGGCGGACCCGGCCCGGGGGCGAGAGCGGCAACCCACCCACGAGGCAGCAAGCCTGTTCTTCACGGGCACGAGCCGGTGTGACCGGTGACCGAATGGCCTCGTGGACGATCACCATGGGCCCCGTCCGTCTCCCGCCGCTGGCTCGGCGGTGGCCCGCACGCGCACCAGGAACGGCGGGCGACGGCGACCGTCCGGGCCACCACCGACAAGGTCGATACCAAGAAGTTCAGCCTCACCGGAAGACAGGAGGTCCGTGCCGCGCGGCGCGGTTCCCGCCGGCCCCACTTCGCCGTGCACAGGCCCGGCGACGCGTCGTTTCCGGTCTGTGCCACCTACATCCGGCCATCCGTACCGGCCGCGCCGCGGGGAGCTCTGCCTGCTCGGCACACCAAGGAACATGTCGCTCATTTGAGCATCGTTTACAGGATGTACCCACATACCGTGGGCAGTAATTTGGGTCACCGTGATCGCCGTGCACCGGCGGCCGCGAGAGAACCGTGCTGATACCGGACGCGGTTGTCGCCATTTCGAAAGCCCGTCCACCGAGGCAGGGCGGCCGGATCCGGCGTCGGCCCGGCCCGGCGAGTCGTGTTCCGTTCGCAGGAAAAGGCCGGGCGCGAGAGCAGCCGGCACGGCAACCGCCTCCGTCGCGCTTCGTAAGCCCGCGAGTGGCGGCAGCCCTCCCCCGTGCGGCCGTCTTCCGCCGGTGTCGCCACTGCGGGCAGTCCGATCTCGACCATCGGGACCGACCCCGCCCCTCTCGCCGCGCGGGATGGTGAACCGCACGGCACCGGTCATGCGGCGGTCGAAGCCCTGTGGCCCGGTACCTACCGCTGATATGACGAACATGGCACTACTCCGGCGATCCTTGGTCTCGGTCACCATTGGGGTCGCGTCGTCATCGGCTGACGATGAAGCCACGACGCGACATCACATGAACGACTCCGGCACGGGAAGACGACCGGACGTCCCGTCACGGAGATGCTCCGGGCCACGCCGCCGGTACCGGCGTGGACGCTCACCCGGCAGGTGACCGCGCTCCGGCTCGGTCAGATCAAACCCGCCCGCATCGCGTAGGCCACCGCGTGCGGGCGGCTACGCAGCTTGAACCGACTGGTCAGCTCGTAGATGACGTTCTTCACGGTGCGCTCGGAGTAACAGAGCCGAGTGGCGATTCCGAGAGTGTCCAACCCGTCTGCCATCAACGTCAGAACGTCGACCTCGCGCGAGCTCAGGCCGTCGGTGCCGCGGTCGGGCTGGGTCGGTACCCGGACGGTCTCCATGGCCAGGATTCCGGTCGAGCCGGATCCCGAATCGGTGTCTTTCGCCTTTGCCGTGGCGAGAATCGAGCCGACGAGCCGGTCCGGGGTCGCGTCGGCGCGGGCCAGAAGTGCGGCGACGCCGCAGTCCGCGACGGCCCGGGGAGCCGACTCCGCGGACGCGTCGGTCACCAGCAGCTTGGGTACTGCCGGTGTCGCCTCGATCTGCCGGATGAACGCGACCTCTCGAGCGGACAGACGGTCGACCGCGACGATGATCACGCCGCTTCCGGTCATCTCGGCGCGGTCCACCACTCGTACCTCACTGCGAGAGCTCAACTGGCTCGCGAGCCCCTCCTTGCTGAACATGTCCGTCGCTTCGATTGCGACATCAACCGGCTCCATTGGATCTCCTGTCTAGATGACCCCGGCACGCAACGCGAATGCGACGGCGTGCGCGCGGGTGTTGAGGCCATAACGGTTCATCAGTCCATAGAGGACGTTCTTGACCGTGCTTTCCGAGTACGCAAGCATTCCGGCGATCTCCTCGGTGCCGTGGCCGTCGGCCAGGTACCGGAGTACGTCCCGCTCCCGCGCGGACATGCCGGACAGGGTGAGCCCGTTGGGCTCCAGCACTTCCCGGCGCATCCGGTCGAGCTGGGTGAGCAGGCTGCCCTGCAGCCGCGGCGGCAGGAACGCCGCTCCGTCGCTCACCGCCAGAATCGTCCGCACCAGTTCGTCGCCACCGGTCGTGCAGCGCTGCAGCATCGCCGCCATCCCGCACTCGATGGCCGTCATCAGAACGTCGACCCGGAAATGATCGGTGACGATGACACACCGCGGCGGGGAATCGCCTGCCGTCGCCCGGATCTCCCGGAGAAACGCGAACGCCCCCTCGCCGATCGACTCCTCGACGACCACGGCGACATCCGCCGTGGCCACGTCGGCGCCGGTCACGATCTTCAGCCGATCGTCGCCGCGCAGGATGCTGGCGGCCCCCACACCGGTCATCGGGTCGGAGGAGTGCACCGCGACCGCCACCTCGGCGCCGTTGCCCACGGTCGTCGGCCACGGGCCGGGCTTCACCGTCGATGTCTCCATCGGCTGTTCTCACCACCACGTCTTGTGCGAGCGGCGGGCCACAAACGGGCCCGAGGGTCAAAGGTCGATCGGTACGGCCATGTGCGGGTTCGCGCGTCCGGTCAGGCCGCCACCGGAGTGCGCCGCGGAGCACTCCGCGTCGGTGCGCCGTCGCGGGCGGGCGGAACGTCCGTGAGCCGCCCGGGAGGGGACACCGGATCGGCCGTCCTGATCAGGTCCAGCACCTGCGGATCGGCACCGTGCGCCGCCAGCAGCTCGGCAAGGAGGTCCCGATCGTCGCCGGCCAGCGGCAACGGGTCGAACGTGCCGGCCAGGACGATCGTCCGGGTGGCATCGCCGAGCTGACCGTCGACGAGGTGCTGACGGGCCTCGGCAGCCACGTGTCCGGGCAACCAGGTGGCAAATCGAAGCAACATCTCATGCAGGTCCGTGGCGGCCCGCTCCGGAGTGCGCATCTGTGCTCCTGTCCTCGTAACGTCTGGACCAAGCATGACGATGCACTCTCCACGATCGCTCCACATTCGCTTCATGGCACTAGGCGCAATCAGCCACATTCGCGTGGAACTACCTCTGACCTGCACGAACGTCCACTACATCGTGCGCTCAATCAGGAGAACATCGCCGCATCGGCGTGCGAGAACGGCCACCGCGAACCGACAGGACCGCTCATATGAGCGATTGTGAGCCTTCGCTCCATGTCTGGCTTCACACGCCTACACACACTGGAGCACCCCCCGGAACGCCGAGCGGGAACGCGTGGGGCGGGAGCCGAACGCGTCAGCTTCTCCGCAGCGTGAGGACCATTTTCCCGGCCCGTGGCGCGTCGTTCGGACCCCTGCCGCGACAACGCTTCCCAGCCTCGGCGAGCGCTCATGTGACATCTCGGCCGCCGACGTCCACTCCGACCCTTGCCGCTCTGTGGGTCCGCGTGGTGCCGGTGGGCGGTCAGGAGTGCCGGGGACGCAGGCGGATCGCGGTACCACCGCCGGCGGGCAGCCGAAGTGTCAGCGTGGTGGAGGCCCGCACGGTCCTGGTCTCGATCTCGATCGGAAGCGGGTTCTGGTGCCAGTCGGTGTCCGCGGCGTCGCGGTAGATCTCCGCCTCGTACCGGCCCGGGCGCAGGAAACGCAGCGGCACCCGCAGCGTCCGGTCCCGCTCGTCGGTGATCGCGCCGAGATACCAGGTATCGCCCTTCCGCCGGGCGACAACGGTGTGGTCACCGATCACGCAGTCCAGGAACCGCGTCTCGTCCCAGCTCGCCGGGATGTCCTTCAGGTAGGCGTAACCCGGATGTGCGCGATAGTTCTCCGGGGTGTCGGCCAGCATCTGCAACGGGCTGAAGAACACCGAGTACAACGCGAGCTGGGTGGCCGAGGTCGTCTGCACCCGGGTACCGAGCCCCGCCGGATCCCAGGTCACGTTGAGGACGCCCGGCGTGTAGTCGGCCGGCCCGCCGATGAATCTGGTGAACGGCAGGATGGTGGCCTGCTCCGGCGGATTGCCCTCCGGCCCCATGTAGTTGTGCTGTTCCATCCCGGCGACGCCCTCGCCGGTCATCATGTTCGGATAGGTGCGCCCGAGACCAGTCGGCTTGATCGCCTCGTGTGCGTTGATCATGATCCGGTACCGGGCGGCGGCATCGATCACCCGCTGGTAGTGGCGCACGGCCTCCTGGTCGAAGTGGCTGCGGTTCACCCCGCCGAGCTGGAACTTGGTGGCATAGCCGGTCTTGATCGCGTGGATGCCGAGTTCGGCGTAGCGCGCGAAGATCGTGTCCAGCTTCTCCTCGTAGTAGTCGACGAAGCCGCGGGTCTCGTTGTGCGCGATGAAGCCGACACCGTTCTCACGCGCGTACCGCAGTACCTCCGGCAGGTCGAAATCCGCCCGCGGGGTGAGGAAGTCCTGGCCGGTCCACTCGCCACCGGCATTGGTGTTCCACCCCTCGGCGAGTACGTTGCGGGCGCCCGTCTCCTTGGCGAGGTCGATGTACTGCTTGACCCGATCCGTCGTCGCCCCGTGCCGCGGCCCCTCGGTCCAGGTGGTGTGCCGCCGCTGCAGTTCCCACCACACGCCGACGTAGGTTCCCGGTTCGATCCACGAGGTGTCCGCGAACGAGCAGGGTTCGTTGAGGTTCTCGATCAGGTGCGATTCGGCGAGATCACCCGCCCGGTCGCCGATGGTCAGCGTGCGCCACGGCGTGGAGAACTCACCGGACAGCTTGGCTTTCGTGCCGTCGGGCAGACTGATCAGCTCGCTGGTGAAGGTGCCCGGGCGGGCGCTGTCGGCGGCCAGGGTCATGCTCGGATAGTCGATCAGCGCCGCCTCGTGCAGCACGAGATGCTGCCCGTCCCGGGTGACGAAGGTGAGCGGAGTCTGGGCGGTCTCCACCTCGGCCAGCGCGGCCTTGCGATAGTGCCGCTCGTCCGCGTTCCAGTCGGTACCCGCCGCCAGGGACCAACTGGTGGCCGTCGGCGGCAGCACGAACTCGGTGCGCTCGGCGGTGACCGTGTAGTCGCCGAGTCCGGCCTGTGCGGGCAACCGGTAGCGGAATCCCAGCCCGTCGTCGAAAACCCGGACGACCAGTTCGAGCCGGATCCCGCTCTCCGGCTGCACGGTCCGCACCACGCACTCGTTCGCGCGGTTGCGGACGACGGCGTCGGATCCCCATACCGGGCGCCAGGATTCGTCGATCCTGGAGTGCTCGACGTCCTCCAGCACCAGGCCGCCGGTGAGCGAAGGGCGATCGGCAAGGTCGAGTCCGAGCCCGGCGGAATCCACCAGTACACGGCCACGACGCCGCACCTCGTACCGGAGACGACCGTCGAGCACCCGGACGGTCACCCGGAGCCGGCCGTTCGGCGAACGCACCACGGCACGATCCTCGGTCGCCGCGGACGCGGTGGCGGGGCCGAGAACCGCCTCGGCGAGCGCGGCGCCCACGGTGCCACCGAGGACCATACGACGATTGGGCTGACTGACCATCTCACGCTCCATGGGCGGCGGGATCTCGAAGCAACCGGGCACATCCTGTCGTCGTCGCGGCCCGCCCGCAAACGCTCCCGTAGCATTCCCGTTCTGCCGGAACAGTAATTCTCGACTCGACAGACGACTACGTGGCCGCGCCGGGTGCGGCCGCCGAAACTCACATCACTGTCCGAACCTACGGCACGACCGGACCGCGAAAGTGGTTGCTCCGGGCCGCCAGGACAAACGAACAAGCGATTTCGCCCGTCGGGCCGAATCGCCACCGCACGCCTGGTTCTCGTTCTGTTCCACGGAAAGATGGCGCGAGGTGGCGATCCGGTGACAGCGCCGCACAGCGATGCCGGGCGATTCGATACGACTGGTTACCGAGCTACCGCATTCCTTGACAACATCGGAAAGGGCCCATCATGAAGAAACTCGTAGTCGGCGCCGTTCTCGGTTTCGGCACCCTGCTGGCCACCGCGACGCCCGCCTCGGCCGTCGACTGGTACTACACCGGATATTGGTATCCCAGCGCGGCCGCGTGCGAACGGGGATACCAGGACATCGTCGACAATCCCGGTGGCGCGGACCTGCCGCACGAGTGCAGGCGCAACGGCGTCGGCGTCTACGAACTGTGGCGCGTCGGCTGATCCGCCGACCGGCGAGGCGATGACGGCGGCCGCCGATACGTTCGGAAACCTCGGCTGTCGCCGTCATCCGTGACTGCCGGGTGGCGGATGACGCACAACGGCAAACGGCCCATCGACAGGGATCGTCGACGGGCCGCTGACCTGGAGCAATACTGGGTGGGCGATACTGGGATCGAACCAGTGACCTCTTCGGTGTGAACGAAGCGCTCTCCCGCTGAGCTAATCGCCCGCTCGCGGTGTGAGAGGAACACTACCGGACGCCCTTCGTCGCCGGGCAAACGGGTGGTTGAACCTCGTGCACTGTCCGCGCACCGCCGGGCACGCAGTGCACAACCCGGTGCTCCACGCCCTGCGTGGGCCAGCGACCGGGCGGCCGGGCACGAGTGTCGGGTCACAGTGCAGGCGCATTCGCGGGACGGTTCTTTTCCCCGGCGCACCGAACGAGCAGAATGGAACCAGTGATCGCGACAGGGCCGCTGTGAAGATCAACGGCCGGGAGAGCGATGATGGGGCGTGGGGTGCCGATGACCCCAGACGAGTGAAGTCGGACGAAACCGCGTGCGAACGACCGCCCGGCTGCGTCTCACATCGGAACTCGGCCGACAGGGGCCGGGAAGGGAGCAGAAGGGTAGACCATGCGAAACGACCACGTGACGCTCCGCTCGACGGCGGTCTTCGATCTGCTGGCGCCGCGGACGCCCGCGGTTCCGGTGAAGGTGGAACTGCGCTACGACACCCGTGATCCCTACGCGGTCGTCGCCGCCTTCCGCACCGGCCGTGCAGGCTGGGTCGAGTGGGTGTACGCACGCGACCTGCTCGCCGACGGCCTGCTCGCCGACGCCGGCGACGGCGATGTCCGCATCCGCCCGTCCGTCGAGGATCCCGAGTCCGTGCTGATCGAGCTGAGCTCGCCATCCGGGCACGCCGTGTTCGAGGCCTCGGCGCAGGAGCTGGCCGACTTCCTGGACCGCACCTACGACGTCGTCCTGCCGGGCAACGAGCACCTGTGGGTCAATGTGGACGACGCCTTGACCCACCTGATCCCCAACGACCTGGCCTGACGGCCCGCCGATCACCCGCGGCCACCCCCCGGTGCGACACCGATTCCGGGTGTCCGCTAGTGTTTCTGACACACCACAGGGTCGCGGTTCGCACCGGGACCACGTGATTGCGGACGTAGCGCAGCTGGTAGCGCATCACCTTGCCAAGGTGAGGGTCGCGGGTTCGAATCCCGTCGTCCGCTCGACTGCGGAGTCACCTCGCAGTGAGGCCAGGTTCATTCCTCAATCTTTGCGAACCGGCTTCGTACGCGGCGGCGTGGCCGAGTGGTTCAGGCAAGGGCCTGCAAAGCCCTGTACGCGGGTTCGATTCCCGCCGCCGCCTCGCGCGATTAGCTCAGCGGGAGAGCGCTTCCCTGACACGGAAGAGGTCACTGGTTCAATCCCAGTATCGCGCACCAGCTCAGGCCCCATCCGGCACCGCCGGATGGGGCCTTTTGCTGGACTTGGTGACTAGTTCGGTGACTGCGCCCTGGCATCGCCAAGCCCTAGATCGCTACGAAAGGGCTGACCCGCCATGGCCGCTTCGCCCGAACGCTCACCGCAGCGGTGGCCACCGAATCACGGCCGCGCTCAGAACGAGGCACCGCCACGTTCGATCACGTTCCGCGCCTCCCGCGCCTGCCGGTTGCCCTCCGCGGCCTCGACGGATCCGGGGACGGGCTCCGTGGCCTGTTCCGCCGTCCACGATTCCGGCTTGATCCGGGGCGGCAGCTCCCGCCACTTCGCACGCGGGTCCGTGTCAGCACTTCGCACATCCCGATCGTCGTACGTCATGTCCTGCTCTCCCCCGTTGTCGCCCATACCTCCACCGTGACCTGGCGCCGGCCGTACCGCAACCCCTGAGCAACCGGTGACGGCCCGAACTGGGCACATGTAAGAATCGGGCCATGTCACAGTCCGGCCCAGGTCGTCCCCCGCACCTGGTCGCCGTCCTGGTCCGCCACGGCGTGCTGCCGATGGAGCTCGGACTGGTCCACCAGCTCTTCGGGGGCGCCGTATCGGCTGGGGGATCGCCCCTGTACGAGGTCGTGACCTGTGCCCCCGAAGCCGGTGCGATACGGACCGACGCCGACTTCACCGTCACCGTGGAGCACGGCCCGGAGGCGCTGGACCGGGCGGGAACCGTGGTGGTCCCCGCCTCGCACGAGGACGATGAGCGCCGCCGGGACAACGGGCTGGAGGAACCGCTGGCGAGTGCCTTCGCCCGGATCCCGCCCGCCGCGCGGGTCGCCTCGATCTGCACCGGCGCTTTCGTCCTCGCCGCGGCCGGACTGCTCACCGGGGCGCGGGCGACGACGCACTGGAAGTCGGCGCGGCGTTTCCGGGAGCTCTATCCGCGGGTCGAACTGGACGCGGACGTGCTCTACACCGACGGCGGCCGCATCCTCACCTCCGCGGGCGAGGCTTCCGGCATCGACCTGTGCCTGCATCTGATCCGCCGCGACCACGGCGCCGCCGTCGCCAACGCCGTCGCCCGCCGGACCGTCGTGCCGCCGCACCGGGACGGCGGCCAGGCCCAGTTCATCGACCGGCCGGTCCCGCGACCGCAGACCTCCTCGACCGGTGCGGCCAGGGCCTGGGCACTGGCGAACCTGCACCGGACGGTCAGCCTCGGCGAACTGGCCGCGCTGGAGTCGATGAGCAGGCGCACCTTCACCCGCCGGTTCCGCGAGGAGACGGGTACCTCTCCGGGTCAGTGGCTGGCACGGCAGCGCATCGAGCACGCCCGCCGGTTGCTGGAGGAGTCCGGCCTGCCGGTCGAGCGGGTCGCCGCCGATGCGGGCTTCGGCTCCGCGGCCTCGCTGCGCCAGCACTTCCACGCCGCGCTCGGTGTCTCCCCCACCGCCTATCGACGCACTTTCCGCGGCCCGGAGTAGACCGTCGCTCGCCGGCGAAGCATCCGGCGGAAAGAGGTCAGAACGACGGCAACGCGAAATCTTCCAGCCAGGAATGGAAAAAGGTATCCAGCGACCGTCCTGAGTGGACGGACGCGAGTGCGGTGAAGTCACCGGTGCGGACGACGCCGTGCCGGTACCGGTCCGCCCAGGTCTGCAGGAGCGAGAAGAAGGTGAAGTCACCGAGCTCGCGGCGAAGCGCGTGCAGCAACACCCCGCCCCGCTTGTAGACACGCTCGTCGAACATCCGCGGCATCCCGGGATCCGCGAGCCGCAGGTCCGCCGGGCGGCTCGCGAGGACGGCATGCCACTGGGCGGCGTGAGCCTCCGCCGACGGCCCGCCGGACGCTTCCGACCACAGCCATTCGGCGTACGTGGCGAACCCCTCGTTGAGCCAGATGTGCCGCCAGTCGGCGACCGAGACGCTGTTGCCGAACCACTGGTGGGCGAGCTCGTGCACGACGAGCCGTTCGTGGGTGCGCCTGCCGTCCAGATGGTTGGCGCCGAAGATCGACATGCCCTGCGCCTCGATCGGATCGTCGAGTTCGTCGTCGGTGACCACGAGGACGTACTCGGCGAACGGGTACGGACCGAAGAAACCCTGGAGGGTGTCCATGATCTGCGGATGCCGCCCGAGATCCAGGGCCGCGAGAGCGCGCAGCCGCGGCGGTACCGCGGCACGCTGCGGAACGCCGCCGGATCCGAGCTCCAGGTCCTCGTACCGTCCGATCTGGACACTCATCAGATACGTGGAAGTCGGTTCCCGCCGTTCGTACACCCAGGTCGTGGTGCTCGCGGATCGGCTGCGGGACACCGGATCGCCGGTCACCAGCACCGTGTAGGGCGAGGACGTGGTGATGGAGACCCGGTAGGTCGCCTTGTCCGCGGGGTGGTCGTTGCACGGGAACCAGGACGGCGCGCCCACCGGCTGACTGGCGACCAGAGCACCGTCGGTGAGCTCGTCCCAGCCGATGTCACCCCACTCGCCGCCCAGCGGGGCCGGGTTGCCGGTATAGCGCACCTCGACGAGGAACTCCGCTCCGTCCGGCAGCGAGCGCGCGGGGCGGATCCGGAGCTTGTGCAGCGCACGGGAGAAGCGGGCGGGCACCCCGTTGACGAACACCCGGCCGACGCGGAGCCCGGCGAGATCCAGCGTCAGACCGGACAGCGGCTGGGTGGCGACGCAGTGGATCCGGGCCCGCCCGGACAGCCGGTTCGACACCAGCCGGTAGTCGAGTTCCAGATCGTAGTGCCGGACCGAGTAGCCGCCGTTGCCGTGCGCGGGCAGGTACGAGTCGCCGGAGGTGTCCGCGCCCGGCGAGGCGGGGCTGGGCTTGGGTGTCACCCGCGGCGCCCACCGGTGGCAGGCCAGGTCGCGATCGGGTTGCCGAGCCACCGGGAGTCGGCAGGCACGGCGTCGCCCCTGGTCACCAGCGAACCGGGGCCGACCGTGGTGCGCGCGCCGATGCTCGCCCCCGGCAGCACGATGCCGTGCGGCCCGAGCGTGGCGCCCTCGTCCAGGGTGACCGTGTCCATCGTCATGATTCGATCATGGAACAGGTGCGTCTGCACCACACAGCCGCGATTGATGGTGGCGCCGTCGCCGAGCCGGACCAGATCGGACTCGGGCAGCCAGTACGTCTCCAGCCACACACCACGCCCGATCCGGGCGCCCATCGTCCGCAGCCACAACGGCAGCAGCGGGGTACCGGCGACGGAGCCGATCAGCCACGGCACCGCCAGCGTCTCGACGAAGGTGTCGGCGAGTTCGTTGCGCCAGACGAACGAGCTCCACAGTGGATGGTCGACCCGGCGGAATCTGCCGACCAGCAGCCATTTCGCCAGCGTCGCCGCCGCCGCCGCGAGGATGCCGGCGAGCAGCAGCACGCAACCGGCGAGCAGCGCGGCCACCACCACGCCCAGGGCGGCGTGCACGGCCAGCACGGCGCCCAGCGCCAGGACCAGCAGCGCGACGCTGCACATGACCGGCAGCACCCGGCACAGCTCGACGGCCGCGCGGGCCAGCCGCAGCCGCGTCGGCGGGGCGAACGTCCGGCCCGCGTCCGCCGAGCTGATCGCACGGCGCAGCGGCATCGGCGGCATCCCCAGGTACGAGGAGCCCTTCTTCGCCTTGCTCGGCGTGGACGAGAGCACGCCGACCAGGCCTCGCTTCGGTACCGAACGTCCCGGCGCGGTCATCCCGGAGTTGCCGAGGAAGGCCTGCTTGCCGATCCGGGCCGGGGCGACGTGCAGCCATCCGTGGCCCAGCTCGTAGGTCGCGACCATGGTGTCGTCGGCGAGGAAGGCGCCGTTGTCCACCTTCGTCATGCACGGCACGGCCAGCACCGTGGACGCCTCCACGTCACGGCCCACCCTCGCTCCCAGCAGCCGCAGCCACACCGGGGTGAACAGGCTGGCGTACAAGGGAAAAAGTCCCACCCTGGCCATGCCCATCAGCCGCTCGGTGGCCCACACCTGCCAGGCGATCCGGCCGTGCACCGGGTGGTACCCCTGATGCATGCCGACGCTCAGTGCGCGCACCCCGGCCAGCACCAGCAACGCGTAGCCGAGCAGGTAGGCGACGGTGGCCACTGGTACGGCGAGCAGCGCGTCCCCGAGCGCGGCGCCCAGGGAGGGCGAGGAACCGAGGGCGGCGCCGAGTACCAGCACACCGGGCACCGCGGCGATCGCGGGCAGCAACCCGAGCAGGACCGAGGTGACGCCGTAGGTCCACGCCCAGCGGCGGGTGCGGGGCGGGCGGCCCTGCGGCCAGCTCGACACCTCGCCGGTGGCGGCCGAGGCGGGCGATCCCGCCCACCGGGCACCAGCGGGCACGTTACCGGCGACCGTGGCCCCGGCGGCGATCTCGGCACCCTTGCCGATCCGGGTGCCGGGGAAGAGCGTGCTGCGGGAGCCGACGCGCGCCCCTGCCCCGATACGGATCTTGCCGATGTGCACGACGTCGCCGTCCACCCAGGTTCCGGCGAGATCCGCCTCCGGCTCCACGGCGCAGCCACGGCCGAGCTTGAGCATTCCGGTCACCGGTGGTGGCGAGTGCAGGTCGACGTCCTTGCCGACCTTGGCGCCCAGCGCCCTCGCGTAGTGCGTCATCCAGGAGGCACCGGCGATGCCGTTGGCTCCGCTGACGTCCGCGAGTTGCTCGGCCGCCCAGAGCCGCACGTGCACCCGGCCGCCCCGCGGGTAGCTGCCGGGACGAACGCCCCGCAGCAGCAGCCGGGCACCGCCCGCCGAGATCGCGATCCGGCCCGCCGGGCTGAACAGCAGCAGCCAGGCGGCACCGATCCACCACCAGGACACGGTCGGCGCCCAGGCATGCCCGCCGAGCTGGGCCAGCAGGTTGGACAGACCGGCGAGCACCGTGGTCCAGCGCAGTCCGACCAGCGAGAGCAAGGGGATCAGCAGCAGGAGCTGCGCGGTACCGGTGCGGCGGCGGGTCGGCAGCACGTCACCGCGGACCGTCCGGGTGCCGTCGAGGGTGTCGAGTACGGCGGCCAGGTCGCCGAGCCGGGGGTGCTGATAGATGTCGCTGACCGAGACCCGTGGATGCCGGGTGCGGATCCGGGCGATGAGTTGCGCAGCGGTGAGGCTGCCTCCGCCGTGGCTGAAGAAGTCGGCCTTCGGCCCGGAGACGGACACACCCAGGATCTCGGCCCAGCCTTCGGCGAGCCAGGCCTCCGTCGGCGACAGACCGCCCGTCGATGCGTCCACTGTGGACAGCGGCCAGGGCAGGGCGTCCCGGTCGACCTTGCCGGAGGTCCGGGTGGGCAGGTCCTCGACGGCGGCCAGCAAGGGCACCAGCGCGGCGGGGAGGTGCTCACGCAGCCGGGCGGACGCGCCCTCGTGGTCGAAGGCGGCCGCCGGCACCACGTACCCGACGAGCACCTGGTTGCCGGCCGTCGTCCGCCGCACGGCTGCCGCCCCCGCCGCCACCCCGGGCAGCGCCTGCAGTGCCGCGTCCACCTCGCCGAGTTCGATCCGCCTGCCGCCGAGCTTGACCTGCTCGTCGGCGCGGCCCATGAACAGCAGGCCTTCCGGTTCGGCGCGGACGACATCACCACTGCGGTACGCGCGCTCCCAGCCCAGCGAGGGCAGCGGCGCGAACTTCTCGGCGTCCCTCGCGGCGTCCAGGTACCTGGCCAGGCCCGCACCGCCGATGACGAGTTCCCCCGCCTGTCCCATCCCGACCGGCTCGCCACGCCCGTCGACGACGGCGAGCTGCCAGCCGGCGAGCGGCAGCCCGATCCGCACCGGGCCCTCGCCGGTGAGCTGGGCGGCGCAGGCGACAACGGTCGCCTCGGTGGGACCATAGGTGTTCCACACCTCGCGGCCCTCCACCGCGACCCGTTCCGCCAGGTCTGCGGGGCAGGCCTCACCGCCGAAGATGAGCAGGCGGACGTCCTCCAGCGCTTCGACCGGCCACAGCGCGGCGAGCGTCGGCACCGTGGAGACCACGGTGATGCGCTGCGCGAGCAGCCACGGCCCCAGGTCGACGCCGGTACGCACGAGGGAGCGCGGCGCGGGCACCAGGCAGGCGCCGTACCGCCAGGCCAGCCACATCTCCTCGCAGGAGGCGTCGAAGGCGACGGACAGCCCGGCCAGCACCCGATCGCCAGGCCCGACCGGCTCCTCGGTGAGGAACAGCGCGGCCTCGGCGTCGACGAAGGCGGCGGCCGAGCCGTGCGAGACGGCCACGCCCTTCGGCCTGCCCGTCGAGCCGGAGGTGAAGATGACCCAGGCGTCGTCGCCGGGGCCGGGCAGGCCGGTGCGCCGTCCCGGTTCGGCGCGCGGGGTCAGCACTCCCCCGTCGCCCAGCACCGCGCACACGCCCGCCTCGCCGAAGACCAGCTCGGCGCGCTCCTCCGGATCGTCGGCGTCGACGGGCACGTAGGCCGCGCCCGCGGCCAGCACCGACAGGATCGCGACGTACAACTCCGCCGTGCCCGAGGAGATGCGCACGCCCACCCGGTCGCCGAGGCCGACCCCCGCGGCGTCGAGGCGCTGCCGGACGGTGTCGATCTCCTCGGCCAGCCCGCGGTAGGTCAGGACGGTGCGCCCGTCGTCCAGCGCGGCCGCGCCGGGGTGACGCGCGGCGGTGTCGGCGAGGATGTCCAGCAGTGTGCGGGTCACCGCGGGCGGCTCGGTGCCGTAGACGGCGGGCCCGGTGTCCGCGGCGGCGAAGTCAGGGCGCTCGTGCAGGACCGTCATCGAACCGCCACCCGCACGGACCCGCCCGCCGGAAGGGGTTTCGCGGCAACGGCCGTTCCGGCACATGACATCGGACGGCGGGAACGCATCCGGCCCATCACTCACCCTCACTGAGGAGTCGTCGGGCCGGCTCTCGCGGATGAGGCGCCCGTTCGCGGACTCGTCAGAATACTCCGCGTGATCGCCGGGTACGCCGAGGGCCCACCGGCGGATGTCGGCAGGCGACGGTCCGCCGTTACCCCCGAGTGAGCCGCGTCACCTGGACTTCCTGGGTTTCTTCTCCCGTACGCGCACGTTGATCCGCACCGGGCTGCCCGCGAAACCGAAGCGCTCGCGGAACTTGCGCTCGATGAACCGACGGTAACCGGCCTCCAGGAAACCGGTGGTGAACAGCACCAGCGTGGGCGGGCGGATGCCCGCCTGCGTGGCGAACAGGACCTTCGGCTGCTTACCGCCGCGCACCGGCGGCGGCGTGGCGGCGATCAGCTCGGAGAGCCAGCCGTTGAGCTGCCCGGTCGGCACCCGCTGGTCCCAGGAGGTGAGCGCGGTGCGCAGCGCGGGAGCGAGCTTGCGCACCGACCGGCCGGTGAGCGCCGAGATGTTGACCCGCTCGGCCCAGGGCACGCGCACCAGGCCCCGGTCCAGCTCCCGCTCGAGCTGGTAACGGCGTTCCTCGTCGACGAGGTCCCACTTGTTGAAGGCCAGCACGCAGGCGCGGCCGGCGTCGACGACCATCGTCAGCACCCGCAGGTCCTGTTCGGACAGTGGCTCACTGGCGTCCAGCAGGACGACGGAGACCTCCGAGGCGTCGATCGCGGTCTTGGTGCGCAGCGAGGCGTAGTACTCGGTGCCGCTGGCGGTCTGCACCCGCTTGCGCAGCCCGGCGGTGTCCACGAAGCGCCACGTCTGGTCGTCCAGTTCGACGAGCGAGTCGACCGGGTCGACGGTGGTGCCCGCGACGGAGTCGACGACCGCCCGCTGTTCGCCGGAGATCTTGTTGAGCAGGCTGGACTTGCCCACGTTCGGCTTGCCGACCAGCGCCACCCGGCGCGGCCCGGCCGCCCGCTCGCCGTCACGCGGCGCCTCGGGCAGGGCGGCCACGATCACGTCGAGCAGATCGCCGGAGCTGCGCCCGTGCAACGCGCTCACCGGGTACGGCTCGCCGATCCCCAGCGACCACAGGGAAGCCGCGTCGGCGATCAGCCGCTCGTCGTCGACCTTGTTCGCGGCCAGCAGCACCGGGCGCTTCGAGCGGCGCAGCACCCGCGCCACCGCCTCGTCGGTCGTGGTGGCGCCGACCGTGGCGTCCACGACGACGAGTACCGCGTCGGCCGTGTTCATCGCGATCTCCGCCTGCGCGGCGACGGAGCCCTGCAGGCCGGTCGCGTCCGGCTCCCAGCCGCCGGTGTCGACGACGGTGAACCGCCTGCCCGCCCACAGCGCGTCGTAGGCGATCCGGTCGCGGGTCACGCCCGGCGTGTCCTGCACGACGGCCTCGCGGCGGCCCAGGATGCGGTTCACCAGGGTCGACTTGCCCACGTTCGGCCTGCCGACGACGGCGAGCACCGGCTGCGCCAACTCCGCCTCACCTGCGGCCTCACCGTCGTCGACACGGGTGTCCAGCATGGTGAACTCGGCCTCGTCGGACCACGTGCCATCAGACTCGGTCATTGCTTCTCTTTCCCTTGCGGCGCAAGGCTTCCTCGCGCCGTTTGTCCAGCGTGCGCACCAGCGCGGCGAGCTCGCCGCGCAACCGCTCGGTCGCCTCTTCCAGGCCTGTCCTGCCGCGGCCGACCTCGACCGTGAACGGCTCCCCCACCAGCACGTCGACCTCCGGCCGGAACCGGCGCGAGCCGCCGGGCGGGCGCAGCGTGCCACGGGTGGCCACCGGGAGCACGGTCGCACCCGAGGCGCGGACCAGCCACGCCGCCCCCCGCTCCGCGGTCGCCACGTCGCCCGCGCCACGGGTTCCTTCGGGGAAGACGCCCACCAGTCCACCGTCGCGCAGTACCCGCACGGCGGTCAGCAGCGGCGCCCGGTCGGGTTCGCCGCGCCGGACCGGAATCTGGCCGATCCGGCGCAGGAACCCTCCCGCCGCCCCGCGGAAGAGTTCGTCCTTGACCAGGAACACCGACCGGCGCGGCAACATTCCGAAGATGAGCTGCGGCTCCGCCAGTGAGCTGTGGTTGGCGATCAGCACGACCGGACCGGTACGCGGAACACGGTTCACGCCGTCGACGCTGATCCGGAACCCACCGCGCAGGTAGTACCGCGCGAAGAGCCTGCCCGCGTCGTGCAGTCGCGGGCTGGAGCCCGCGGGCAGTGCGGTCGTCACCGGCCGTGCTCCGCGGCGAGTTCGTCCGGCGGGGCCAGCAGGCCGCGCCTGCCCGCCAGTTCCCCGAGCGCCACGATCACCTGGTCGATGGACAGATCCGAAGTGTCCACCACGACGGCGTCCTCGGCGGCGCGCATCGGCGAGGCGGCGCGGGTGGAGTCCAGGTGATCGCGGCGGTCCACCGCGGCCCTCGCTGCCTCGGCGCCCGTACCGCGCCCGGCGGCGGTGTCCTGCGCGCCACGGCGTGAGGCGCGCACCTCGGCGGAGGCGGTGAGGAACACCTTCAGCGCGGCGTCCGGGGCGACGACGGTGCCGATGTCGCGGCCCTCCACCACGATCCCCGCGGTCCCGGCGAGCACCTCGGCGATGATCCGGCGCTGTTCGGCGACCAGCAGCTCGCGCACCTCGGGCACCGCCGACACCGGTGACACGGCGGTGGTCACGGCCGCGCCGCGGATCTCGGCGCCCACGTCCTCCCCGTCGAGGCGGGCGTGCGGACGTCCCGGGCTGGTGCCGACGTCCAGCCGGGCGGCACGGGCGACCCCGGCCACCGCGGCCGCGTCGGCCGGATCGGTTCCCGAACGGAGCACGGCGAGCGCGACGAGGCGGTACATGGCCCCGGTGTCGAGATACCCGGCGTCGAGCCGGGCGGCCAGCTTGCGGGCGACCGTGGTCTTGCCGGTTCCGGACGGTCCGTCCAGTGCGACCACGCCGGTCAGGGCTCCCGCCACCGGGTTTCTCCTCGCTGCTCGCCGCGGGGCGCGCCTGCCCCGCGGATCACTGGCGGGCACGGTCGTGCCCGCATCCGGCCGCTACCGCTGCGGCGTGTCATTCTGCCTGGGCTCCGGTTCCCGCCGGTCGGCCGGTCCCTGCCGCTCCGCCCGCAGGCGGCGCGCCAGGTCGTCGGTGACCACGCCGGAACGCTCCATCGCACCGGTCCGGTAGGCGGCCCGGCCGAAGAGCTGGGACAGCACCGGAGCGGTGATCACCTGGAACAGGGCCACCAGGACCAGGCCGACCGCGAATCGGGGTTCCAGCCGTACCGCGGAGCCCGCCAGCACCAGCAGCAGACCCAGCGTCTGCGGTTTGGTGGCGGCCTGGAGCCTGCTCGGCACGTCGGGGAAGCGCAGCATGCCGAACGCGCCGACCAGGCAGCACAGCGCGCCGGACAGCAGCAGCACCGCGCAGACGATGTCGCGGACGATCACCGGTGCTCCTCCCTGCCCTCGGTCAGCCGGACGGCGCTGATCGTGCCGACGAAGCCCAGCAGGGCCACCGACACGAGCAGGGAGATGTTGGTCCCCTTGCCCGACACCGCCATCCCGACGGCGGTCCCGGCGATGATGAGCACCACCAGCACGTCGATCGCGAGGATCCGGTCGAGGGTGCGCGGGCCGAGAACGAGGCGTACCAGCGTCAGCAGACCCGCCAGCACCAGCAGCGTGAACGTGATCACGAAGACGATCGTCACGGTCCGTCCACTCCCTTCTCCGCGGGTTCGTCCCTGGCCGCGGAATCGGCGAGGCCGGACACCGCGGCCGCCTCCTCGGCGCTGCCGAACGCGCGCACCACGAGGACCTGAATGACCAGCACGGCGTTGTACACCCGCCGCACCTGCTCGTCGTCGCGCACACCCAGCACGTAGACGTAGAAGATCCGGTGCTCCCGGTCGATCTGGATCACGGACGCACCGGGGCCCAGCGACAGAACGTTCGCCGCGAGCGCGATCACGTGGTCCACATCGGACAACACGGGCACGGCGATCACCCCGGACCTGGTGTCCTTGCCGTACCGCATGGCCTGCCACGCGACCTGTACGGCCGACATGACGATGTCGGTGACCAGGAAAGCGGCGAGCCTGAGCAGCCGCAACGGTCGCACGTGGAAGCGGGAAGTGATCGGCGGCAACGGGAACAGCACCAGTACGGCGGCGGCCACCAGCACGCCGAACACCGCCGTGGACACGTCCACCGAACCCCACAACAGGAACCAGACCACGACCAGCCAGACGAACAGCGACGGCGGATAGCGCCGTGCGAGCACTCGCACCTCTCACTCACCCCCCACACCGAGTACGGCCACCCGGTACGGCTCGCCGTCGATCAGGTCGTTGGCCGCGCGCTCGCTCATCGCCGAGAGTGGTCCCGCGAGCACGGCGATCGCCACCCCGGCCACCACCAGGCCACCAGTGGCGAGCAGCATGCCGCGCGAGGTGGAGCCGGTGCCGACGGTGACCTCGTCGGTCGGGTCCGGGTCGGGATACGGCGCCTGTTCCTTGCCCCAGAACGCCTGTACCCAGATCCGGGCGACGGCGTAGAGCGTCAGCAGACTGGTCACCACGGCACCCGCCGTGACCACGTACGCCAGCGGGGTCGCCACCCCGGCCCCGGCCTGCAGCAGGGCGATCTTCGCGACAAACCCGGAGAACGGCGGAATACCGGCCAAACTCAGTGCGGGGAGCGCGAACAGCACGGCGATCAGTGGATAGGCCTTCGCCACCCCCGACATCGCGCGCAGCGACACCGTCCCGGTGTGCCGGGTGACCAGACCACTGACCAGGAACAGACCGGCCTGCACGGTGATGTGGTGGACCACGTAGAAGATCACGCCGGTCAGTCCGATGACGGTGAACAGCCCGAGGCCGAAGATCATGTAGCCGATGTGGCTGACGAGCAGGAACGACAACATCCGGTTGAGGTCGTTCTGGGCGATGGCCCCGAGCGCGCCGATGATCATCGTCAGCACCGCCACGACGAGCAGTACCTTCCAGATCACGTCGTTGCTGAAGATCAGCGTCTGGGTGCGGATGAGAGCGTAGACGCCGACCTTGGTCAGCAGCCCCGCGAACACGGCGGTGATCGGTGCCGGGGCGGTCGGATAGCTGTCGGGCAACCAGAAGTGCAGTGGCACGAGCGCGGCCTTGATCCCGAACACCACGACCACCAGCAGTCCCAGACTGGTCTGCACTCCCGGCGAGAGCTGGCCGACCTTCTGCGACAGATCCGCCAGGTTCACCGTGCCGGTGGCCGTGTAGACCAGCGCGATCATCGTGATGAACAGCAGCGAGGACGTGAGGCTGACGATCACGTAGGTCATGCCGCTGCGCACCCGGGGGGCCGTGGTGCGGCGGGTGATCAGCACGTACGAGGCGGACAGCATGATCTCGAACGCGACGAACAGGTTGAACAGGTCGCCGGTGACGTAGGCCAGCGAGACCCCCGCGCAGAGCACCAGGTACATCGGGTGGAAGGCGGTGGAGGCGGTTCCGCGACCGTAGTCGGTGATCCGCTGGCCGATCGAGAACACCAGCACGGCCAGCATCACCACCGCCGAGACGAGCAGCAGCAGCGCGGCGAGCCGGTCGGCGATGAGCGTGATGCCGAACGGAGGCGCGTAGCCGCCCAGCTGCAGCACCACCGGTCCTCCGGTGTCGGCGTGCACGAGCAGCACGCCGGCGATCACCGAGACCGCGGAGAGGACGAAGACGCCGATCACCCGTTGCAGACCGGGTGCGCGACCGGTCATCAGCGACAGCGCCGCGGCCAGCAGCGGCAGCAGCACGGGAAGCGCGACGAGCACGTTCACCGGCCCGCCCCCCTGCCACGCCAGGCGGGCTCACCCGGTTCGCCGCTCTCCCCCGGGTCCTCGGGGTTGCCCGTCCGCACGACGCCCTGGTCGGCGAAGTCCTCCGGGTCGTCGGTGTCGGTGTAGGTGTCGTCGGCGGTGGCGTCGGCGGGTTCGGCCTCGGTGGCGGCGATGCGGCGGTCCTCCAGGTCGTCCTGGACCTCGTCATGCCCGATCAGCACCCACGAGCGGTACGCGAGCGCGAGCAGGAACGTCGTCAGGGCGAAGGTGATGACGATGGCGGTCAGTGCCATCGCCTGTGGCAACGGGTCCACCATGGAATCGGGCTCGGCCTGGCCGACGAACGGCTCCTCCCCCGGTGGGCCACCGGCCACCTGGAGGAAGAGGTTGGCACCGTGGCCGAGGATGACGATGCCGATGATCACCCGCATCAGCGAACGCTGCATGATCAGGTAGAAGCCCACCGTGTAGAGGCCGGCGAGCAGCACGGCCATGGTGATGTTGATGGTCACGGCAGGTCCACCTCCTCCTCCTGTTCGAGTTCGCGCGCCTCGATGCCCGCGCCGAGCGTGCGCAGCAGATCCAGGACGACGCCCACGATCAGCAGGTACACCCCGATGTCGAGGAAGACACTGGTGGCCAGTTTCAGGTCGCCGAGCAGCGGCAGCGTCCAGACGTCCGTGGACAGGACCGGGAGCCCGAACACGACCGGTACCACCGCCGTGATCACCGCGATGCTCAACCCGGCGCCGATCACCACCGGCGGCCGGATCCGCACGGCCGCGGCCAGTTCCACGCTGCCGCCCGCGACGTACCGGAGCACGAAGGCCAGCCCGGCGACCAGACCGCCACTGAAGCCGCCGCCCGCGTCGTTGTGCCCGGCGAAGAGCAGGTACACCGACACCACCAGCACGGTCGGGAACAGGATGCGCGCGCACACCTCGAGCAGCAGCGACCGCGGCCAGCCGTTGCAGTTGTTCTCCGCCATCAGCCAGCGTTCCCGGGGCGCGTCCCAGCGCGTCCACGGCGACGGCGCGCCGGGCACCCGATCGGCGGGTTTGGGGTCCAGCGGCATCGCGTCCAGGGGCTCCCCCGTGCAGGGCGTCTCGGTGGCGGGCTCCTCGACGCAGGGCGCATCGGTGCCGAGCGCCTCGGTGCCGGGCTCCCCCGTGCAGGGCGCCTCGGTGCCGGGCGTCTCGGTGCCGTCCGCGGGATCGCCGGTGGTGGTCATCGGTCCACCTCCGTCGCGCCGTCGCGATGCTCGGCCTCGTCGGCGCTCGCCTCCGGGATGGGCCTGCGGCGGGCCCGGTGCGCGGCGAGGATCAGGCTCGCCGCGCCGGTCGCGGCGACGGCCAGCACGGAGATCTCGCCGACCGTGTCGAACGCGCGGAAGTCGACGATGATCGCGTTCACGACGTTGGTGGCACCGGCGTTCTCCTCGGCCCCGGCGATGTAGCCGGTACTGGCCTCGGGCAGCCCGGAACGGCTGCCGGAGAACACGACGGCCATCACGGCGACGAAGATCCCGCCCGCCGAGGCGACCCCGGCCTTCACCCACCGTCTGCGTGCGACCGGCGGCTTGCCGTGCACGAAGTGCGGCGGGAACCGGCGCAGCACGAACACGAACACCACCAGCGTCAGCGACTCGACCAGGAACTGCGCCAGTGCGAGGTCGGATCCGCCGTCGACGAGGAACAAGGCGCCGATCCCGTAGCCGACGACTCCGGTCAGCAGCACCGCCGTCAGCCGCCGCCGGGCCAGCACGACGGTGGCCGCGGCGACCAGTGCCAGCACCGCCAGCGGAAGCTGCAGCCAGGAGTCCCACAGCCGCAGCTCGCCCGGCCAGGCCAGGCCGGCGAACAGGCCCGCGCCCGGCACCAGCACCATCGTCACCAGGATGACGCCGATGTAGGTCGGCAGCGAGCCCGCCTGCAGCCGGGCGGTGACGCCGTGCGCGAAGCCGTCGAGGGTGGCGACCACGCCGCGGTACCCGCGCTGGGCGTGCATCGGTTCCGGTACCCAGCCGGAGATCCTCGGCACGAACGCCGCGCCGCGGTGGATGAGGTAACCACCCGCGAAGACCACAATGGACAGCAGTAACGGCAACGAGACGCCGTGCCACAGGGCGAGGTGGTAGCCGGTGTCCGGGTAGGCCCGCGCGTATCCGGCGGCCAGCGGCTCGACCAGGCCGGTGGCGAACGCCAGCACCAGGCCCGCGAGGGCAGGCAGCGCCAGCGGCGCGACGAGGCCTGCCCCGGGGGCGGTCAGCGGGGTGGGCTCCGCGCCGGGACGGCTGCCGAAGGCCCCGAGCAGGAAACGCAGGCTGTACGCCACGGTGAGCATCGAGCCGATGACGATGCCGGCCAGCACCAGCACGCCGCGCACGCTGCCGTCGGCGAACGCCTCCAGCGCGGCCTCCTTGCCGACGAATCCGAGCAACGGCGGCACGCCGGCCATGGAGGCGACGGCGAGGGTCACCGTCGCGGTCAGCCACGGCCATCGCCTGCCGAGGCCGGAGAGCTCGCGGATGTCGCGGGTTCCCGCGCGCTTGTCGATCAGGCCGACGGTGAGGAAGAGCGAGGACTTGAACAACCCGTGCGCGAGCACCATCGTCGCGCCCGCGATCGCCGCCACGTAACCACCGGTCCCGACCAGCACCATCAGGAAACCGAGCTGGCTCACCGTGCCGAAGGCGAGCAGTGTCTTCAGATCGTGCTCGCGCAGGGCACGGAATCCGCCGAGCACCATCGTCCACAACCCCAGTACCACCAGCGGCACCCACCACGCGGGCAGCTCGCTGAAGCCGGGCGCGAACCGGGCGACCAGATACACGCCCGCCTTCACCATCGCGGCCGCGTGCAGGTAGGCACTGACCGGGGTGGGGGCGACCATGGCCGCGGGCAGCCAGGGGTGGAACGGCACCTGGGCCGACTTCGTGAACGCGCCGATCAGTACCAGCACGACGGCGACGTTCACCACCGTTCCCGAAGGCGCGGCGGCGAGGATCTCGGAGATGCGCGAGGTTCCCGCGGCCGTGGCGAGCAGGATCAGGCCCAGCAGCATCGCCAGCCCACCCAGGCTGGTCACCAGCAGCGCCTGCAGGGCCGAACGGCGGGCCTTCTTCGAGGCGCCGTCACCACCGACGAGCAGGAACGAGCAGACGGTGGTGAGCTCCCAGAAGATGTAGAGCGAGAAGATGTCGTCGGCGAGCACCAGGCCCAGCATCGAGCCCGCGAACACCACCAGCAGCACCGCGTTGCGGCCACTGGTGACGTCACCGGGTTTCGCGTACGCGGCGTAGTAGGCCAGCACGAGCGCGCCGACCCCGGACACCAGGATGATCATCAGCATCGCCAGCGCGTCCATGCGCAGGGTCAGTTCCAGGCCGACTCCGGGGGCCCAGGCGAGCGTCTCCGCGGGGAGAGTGCCGTCGAGCGCACCGCCCAGCCGGGTCAGCGCGAGGACGAGGGTCACCGCGGGGACGACCGCGCCGGCCGCGAAGACCCACCGGCCGAGCGCGCGCGCGGCGAGCGGAAGCAGCATCGCCACGACGAAGTGCGCCGCGATCGCGATCAGCACCCAGCCTCACCACCGTTTCGTTCGTCCACGGAACCGGCCGTGCCAGCCACTACGCCCGTGAACGCGACGGATCGGCGGAAGCCCGGTCCTCGCCCACGATCTTACGGAGTACCCCCCGGAGGTCCGTATGCCGCACCGCCATCCGGACGTTTCTCCGTCGATTCCGGCACCTTCACACGAACGAGCCTGCGATCGTCTACCGTGGTACGCGTGAACGTTGAAGTAACGCCGCTGCCGGGCATCGGCGTCCGCAAGGACTTCGCGATCCGCAGTGGCCGGCGGGTCGGTGTGGTGACCCAGCGGGACGGCCAGATCGAGCTGATCGTGTCCAAGTCGGACGACCCGGACGCCTGTCTCGCCTCACTGCCGCTGACGACCGACGAGGCCGCGGCGCTGGCGAACCTGCTCGGTGCCCCCCAGCTCGTCGCCCAGCTCAACGAGGAGCACGCCGAACTGCCGGGCATCAACACCAAACAGCTTCCGCTGCGGCAGGGCTCCCCGTTCGACGGCCGCACCCTCGGCGACACGGCCCTGCGCTCCCGCACCAGCGTCTCGGTGGTCGCGGTGATGCGCGCCGGTCAGGTACACCCGTCTCCCACTCCGGACTTCACCTTCACCGCAGGCGACCTGCTGGTGACGGTGGGCACCTCGGAAGGCCTGGAAGCGGCGGCCAAGATCCTCAAGCACGGCTGACGCGTGGATCACACCGCACTCGAACTCATCGAACTCGGTGGGGTCTTCTTCGTTCTCGGCGTCCTGGGCAGGCTCGCCGGACGTATCGGGCTGTCACCGATCCCGCTGTACCTGCTCGGCGGACTCTGCTTCGGCCAGGGCGGGCTGATCCCGCTCGGCGACATCGACGAGTTCACCGCGCTCGCCAGCGAGATCGGTGTCGTGCTGCTCTTGCTGCTGCTGGGGCTGGAGTACTCCGCGGCCGAGCTGTTCACCGGGCTGAAACGGTCCTGGATGGCGGGCCTGCTCGACATCGTGCTGAACGCCGCACCGGGCGCCATCGTGGCCCTGATCCTCGGCTGGGGACCGGTGGGTGCGCTGGTGATGGCCGGGGTCACCTACATCTCCTCGTCCGGGATCATCGCCAAGGTGCTCGGCGACCTGGGCAGGCTGGGTAACCGCGAGACACCGGTCGTCCTGTCGATCCTGGTGTTCGAGGATCTGGTGATGGCGCTGTATCTGCCGATCCTGACGGCCGTTCTCGGTGGCGTCAGCCTGCTCGGCGGAATGAAGGCCGTCGGCATCTCGCTGCTGGCGATCACCGTGGTGCTGGTCATCGCGCTGAAGTTCGGCCGGTACGTCTCCGCCGTCGTGGACAGTCCCGACCGTGAGGTCTTCCTGCTGAAGGTGCTCGGCGCCGCGCTGCTGGTGGCGGGACTCGCCTCGGCGATGCAGGTGTCGGCCGCGGTGGGCGCCTTCCTGCTCGGTATCGCGATCTCCGGTTCCACGGCGGAGAACGCCACGCACATGCTGGAGCCGCTGCGCGACCTGTTCGCCGCGGTGTTCTTCGTGGTGTTCGGCCTCAACACCAACCCGGCCTCCATCCCGCCGGTGCTCGGCTGGGCGATCGTGCTGGCCGTGTCGACCACCCTGACGAAGATCGGCACCGGATGGTGGGCCGCCCGCAAACAGGGCGTGGGCCGGATGGGCCGGGCACGCGCGGGTGCCGCGCTGGTGGCCCGCGGCGAGTTCTCCATCGTCATCGCCGGGCTCGCGGTGGCCGCGGGCGCGGTCACCGGGGAACTCGCGGCGCTGGCCACCGCTTACGTCCTGCTGATGGCGATCCTCGGCCCGGTGGCCGCCCGCGTCGTCGAGCCGATCGCGCAGTCCCTGCAGCGCAAGAAGGACCGTCCCGCCCCGGAAGCGGCCGCCACCGGCGGCTGAGCGCGTTTCGTCTCCGGCGGGAACGCGCGGCCGCCCCGCCCCGTCTGCGTCAACGGTGGCCGCCGGGCTCGGCATCCGGCCCGGCGTGCTGCCGTTACCCTCGCGCCAGCACGCGCCGAGAGCCATGTCCGCACGACCACCCGAGGTGAACACGATGACCAATCCCGGGAACAGCCCCGACTCCTGGAAGACGCCGCAGATCCGCGAGGCGGAGGCGAAGCTCGACGGTGCGATGGCCGACCTCGACCGGCGCATCGCGAAGGCGGATCAGGTCCGGCAGAGCGTGCCCGCGACGAAGCTCTCGGCCGACGAGATCCGGCAGATCCAGGAGTTCGCCCGCGGCAAGGACGCGCCCCGGGAACTGCGGGAACTGCAGCGGCGGATCGACAACGACGAGCTCTCCTGGTCCGACATCGCCGACGGCAGGCATCTCGACGACCCGGCCGTCCGGGCCGCGCTCTCCACCAGCACGCCGGGAATGCAGCGCGCCTACACCCTCATCCAGGAAGGCGAGCACCTCGACGACATCGTCGAGTCCGGCACCACCGATCCGTCCCGTCCGGACGACCACTACGAAGGTGACGGCGACGGCGAGGGTGGCTCCGGGTTCATGCGTCGCGGCTGGTGATCCCCCTGCCGAGTGTCCACTTTGCATTGGTGACGCGATTGGGGTCCGGGGGAACCGATCCGGCGCTAGTCTCCGTCTGAGCGCGCAACAAGCAACATCGTCGACGGTTCAAAGGGGTGGCTGGGGTGCCAGGCGGAGGTTTTCAGGTCGAGCCGGAAGAGCTGCGGGGATACAGCGGCCTGCTGGAGCGCAGTAACCAGCACTTCCAGACCATCAAGCAGCACGCCTCCGACAAGGGCGGCGACACCAGTGGTTTCACCGGCCTGCTGTCCTTGCTGGTGCCCATTGTGGACGGCATCATCGGCCTGTACACCGACGCGCTGCAGTCCGCGGGCGACAAGCTCGCAAAGGTCCAGACCAATCTGGACTCGGCCGCGGAGTCGTACGAGAAGCGCGAAGCCGGGCACACCTCCACTTTGAACACCGTCGCCGGCAAGGTCGACTCGGCCAAGGACGCACCGACGCTGGGCGGTGCGGCCTGATGACCGCGTACGCCGACGCCGAGGACCCCATCGCGATCCTCAACGCCGCTCCCGACACCGCCGGTGGCCCGACCGTCGAGGACGCTATCCGCGAGGCCGGTTTCCAGGTCCAGGCCGTCAACTGGGTGTGGCAACAGGTCGTGGGCGAAAGTCTCGTCGAGTCCGTCATCGAACCGATCACCGGTGACTTCGAGAAGATCGCCGAACAGGGCGCCCAGTGGGAGAACGTCTGCGACGCACTGCAGGCCGTCCGCAACAACCTCAACGCGGGACTCGAACAGCTCGCCCCGCACTGGACCGGGCCCGGGGCCGACGCCTTCAGCGACCTCATCGCCAACGAGTGGACGATCTCCATCGAGGTCGACGCACAGGCGGCGAAGCTCATCGGCATGGCGCTGAACAAGGTCGCCGAAGGCTCCAAGCGCGCCTGCGATCAGGCTCTGCAGCTGATCGAGATGCTCGTCAACAAGCTGATCGAGGCGGCGGCGATGCTGCCCATCCCGGTCGTCGGCTGGGGGCGCGCGGTCAAGCTCGTCTACGACGGCATCCAGATCTACAACGCGATCATGGAACTGATCGAGGGCATCAAGGCGATCATCGACGGTGCCCAGCAGATCATCACCGGCGTCCAGCAGGTCGGTTCCGCCCTGTCGAAGCTGCGCGATGTGGACAGCGTCAACGACCTCATCAACGTCGGCAACGAAGCCGGTGAGGGTGTCGCCAACATCAAGAGCGGCGCCGACAGCGTCGGGGAGGGAGCCGCGGGCGTTCGCAGCGGCGCCTCCGGCGTGGCCAGCGGCGCGGCGAGTGCCCACCACAACGCCACTTCCGGCGGCGGTTCCGGCTCGGGCTCCGGCAGCGGCTCGGGTTCGGGCGACGGCTCGGGCAGTGGTTCGGGTAACGGCAGCGGCTCCGGCACTGGCAGCGGCTCCGGTACCGGCAGCGGCTCCGGTACCGGCAGCGGCTCGGGCAGTGGTTCGGGAAGCGGCTCCGGCACTGGCAGCGGTTCCGGCTCGGGCTCCGGCAGCGGCTCGGGAAGCGGCAGCGGCACTGGCAGCGGCAGCGGCACTGGCAGCGGTTCCGGCTCGGGCTCCGGCAGCGGCTCGGGTTCGGGCGACGGCTCAGGCAGCGGCTCGGGAAGCGGCTCCGGCACTGGCAGCGGTTCCGGCTCGACCCCCGGCTCCGGCGGCGGCGGCTCCGGTTCCGATGCCGGTTCGACCTCAGGCAACGGCTCGGGCAGCGGCTCCGGCGACGGATCGGGAAGCGGTAGCGGCTCGGGTCCCGATGCCGGCTCCGGTTCCGGTTCCGGCGGCGGCTCGGGTCCCGGCAGCAGCACCGATGGCTCGGGTGGCGGCTCCGCGGCAGGATCGACCGGTGGCTCCGGGCCGTCGGGCGGCCCCGGTGACGGCGGCAGCCCCGGTGACCGCGGCGGCCCTGGTGACGGCGGCGGCACCGCGGGTGGCAGCGGCTCCGGCTCGGCCGGTAGCGGCACGAGCGGCAGCGGCGGCTTCGGCGGCGAGGGCTCCTCGGCGGGCCCGGCAGGCGGTTCCGGCTCGACCGGCGGCCCCTCCTCCGCGGGCGAGACCGGCGGCTCCGGCAGTGGCGGCAGTTCCGGCGGAGGCACGGCAGGCGGGCACGGCAGTGGCCCGACATCGGGCGGCGGTGTCAGCGACAGTGGCTCCGGCGGCACCGCGGGCGAGAGTGGTACCTCGTCCCGAGAGTCCGGTGGCTCCACTCCGGGTGGCGCGGAGTCCTCGTCCCCAGCCGGTGGTGGCGAGTCCGGCAGGCACGCCGCACCGGAGGGCGGTGGCGGCACCACGGAATCGGGCGGTGACAACGGTTCCGGAGCCGGGCAGGAACGCCAGCCCGGTGGCGGAGTACCGGACGGCGAATCCGGCGGCGGCGAACGGACCCCTGGCGGTTCCGGCACGGAGGCGTCCTCCCGCGAGGACGGGCCCGGCCGCGGCGACACCGCACGCGAGGATTCCGGCCGGGGGGAACCGGGCACCGAACGGCCCAGCGGTACCGAGGACGGCCGGAACGACCAGACCGGTGACGGCCACGACGACCGTGCGAACGAGGGCGACCGGAACGAGAGCGACCGGAACGACGGCGAGCGAGCCGACGACCAACAGGACGGCAGTGAGTCCAGCGAGCACGGCGGCGAGCAGACCGACGAGCAGACCGACGACCGGACCGATGGCGGAGCCGACGGCGAGCGGTCCGACGACGGCGGCGAGACGGGCGAGCGGTCCGACGAGGACGCGGGCGGCCCGCCGGACGACGGCGACAGCGAGCGCCTGACCGACGAGGAGCGCGAGCCCGTCTTCGACGAGGAGGCCATGCGCAACGACGGGCCGAACGCCCAGCAGGAACTGCTGGACAACCTCGGCTCGCAGGAGGAGGTCGATCGCTACAACGACCTCGCCTCCCGTCCGACGCACGAACTCACCCAGGCCGAGTCCGACTTCGTCCAGGACGCCCGGGAGAAGATCACGCCGGGCGACGACCGGATCATGACCAAGGTGCTCAACGAGCAGGCCCTGGACAACTACATGAACAACCGGGTGGACCCGGCGAACCATGTGGACCCGGGCACGCTCGGCGGTTCGGTGGCGCGCGGTTCCGATGTGGTGGACATCAACAACCCGGCCGACCTCCGGCACGGCCTCGGCCTGGACGACTCGGCGAGCGTCGCGGCGGGTGAGCGGTCCTGGTCGCCGATCCCGGCGGACGCCAACGAGGCATACCAGTTGCGCTGGCAGCTCGGTGACGACGGCGACCGGATGTTCGTGCCCTACGGTGGCGAATCGAACGGGGACGCCTCCCCTGCCGACGCGGCCGCCAGGGACCAGGCGGCACAGCACATCGCCGATCGTGCGGGCATGGACGAGCCGCGACGTGGCGACGCCCCGTTCACCGGCACGGGTTCCACCAGCGGTGGCGTCCCGGAGTGGGTGTCGCAGGGCAACTCGTTCGGCGAGCGCGCCGAGATCTGGCGACTGGACCGGGACGGCAACGAATCGCTGCACGGGGTCTACACGCGGGACCACGGCTGGAGGCCGGTGAACAATGGCTGAGCTTCCCTTCCTGCACAACGAAACAGTGGGGGTGTTCCAGGGACGCCGTTTCCTGGCGCTGCGCGACACCAGTGACCGCAGCAAACCGAACCGCCGGAAACTGTGGACCCAGCCGGGCGAGGACGTCTCCGGCCTGACCGGCTTCACCCCGCGGCCCGGGGGCGAACGTTACGAACGGATCGTCCACCGAGATGAACTCGACGCCCTCTACTCGGACCGGATGTACTTCGTGTGGAAGGGCCAGACCTTCCTGGTCACCGGCTTCGGCGACGACGGGCGGGTCAGCGGGTACTGGCAGGGTGGCGACATCGCGTGGGCCCGGGAACACGGACTGCGGGGCAACCAGTACGACGGCCACTTCGGCACCTTCCCGGTCGACGAGGTCGAGGAGTTCTACGTGGAGCGCAAGGACTTGCTGACCGGACGCACAGAGAGGCGTGACGCATGACCGAGGCACACGACCGGCGACCGGCCGGCATCGCCCCGACGACGATCCTGCAGAAGTTCGTGCACCCCGCGCTCGCGGAGCTGCATCTCGGCAACGTGATCGTGCCCGGGCGCTTCGAGGCGCACCGCGTCGCGGGATTCGTCTCCCGGATGAAGGACCTTCCCAGCGGCACGGCGGGGGAACTGGCCGAGGCGTACGGGCTGGACAAGATCCCCGGCTGGCCCGTGGGCGGCCCGGTCTACGTGCTGCGCTTCCGCGCGGGCACCGAAATGCTGTACACCACCTCGTTCGGCGGGCAGAACGCCGAGGGCGCGCAGCGGATGAACAGTCCGGTGATCTACCCGGCCCCGTTCGTGGGCACCGGGTACACGCCGAGTTCCGAGCACACGATCCCTGAGTACTTCATGGAACTGACCGAGATCGCCGCGGGCACCGAGATGTGGCGCATCGACGCCGACGGCACGTCCTTGCGGGTCGGCAAGTACGTGCACCGGCAGCTCGGCTGGGTACGTACCGGAAGTCCCTCCTTCGGACCCGCGACGTGGTGGCGCGGCCCCATCTCGCTGCGGCCGACCGTGCGCCGTGGCCTCACCGCCCGTTACCGGGGTCTCGACTTCGACGCCGACTTCGGCCCGGACACCGGCCAGGTCACCCTGCACCCGATGCCGGGAACGCCCGCACCGCCCGACTTCACCGAGCGCGAGGGCACCCGGAGTCTGGTCGTCCTGGACGCGCAGACCGACGAGCTGACCTATCGCAGGCAGCTCTGCGCCTGGCGCGGTGCCGCCTTCGAACTCGTCGACCTCGGCCCCCAGGAAGCGGTCGTGCACTTCCTCGGCCAGAACTACGAGGTCGCCGAGCAACTCGGCCTGACCGAGGTGGACTACCGGATATGGCGGACGATCGTGCCCCGCTCCGAGCTCACCGACGTGCGCCCGGAGGTGCGTCCGGTGCGACGCGGCGTGCTCACGGCCTGAGTGCTCAGCCCAGCTCGGCCAGCACCAGGCCGCTGCGCGGCTTCGGCGTGAAGTAGGTGCTCTTGCGCGGCATCCGCATGCCCGCGGCGTGCACCGCCCGGACGTCGCCGAGAGGTACCGGAGCGATCATGATCACCGCGTCGGCCGCTTCCCCCGGCTCTCGCCCTGCGGGAAGCGGCCGCACCAGCGGGCCCTCCGGATCGATGCCCAAAGCCTTGTCCAGCAACAGGTTTTCCACGACGGCGTGATCGATACGCGGTACGGATTCACCGCCGTCCGGTGGTGGAAGCCGCAGCAGCAGGGTGCGGTCGCCGCAGCGGACGACGACCGACCCCGGTGCCCCGGGCGGTCGCGCCCCGGCGGGCCCGGCCTCGCGCACGTCGACGCCGAGACGGCGCCATGCCGAGCGCAGTTCGTCCGCGCCGAGACCGGTGCCGGTGAGTTCCCGGTGGAATGCCCCGACCCGCAGGCCCGGCCCGGCGGTGACGAGCGCGAGCAGGCCGTCGAGTCCGGCGGCGGCCGCGGCGGCCACCCGGTGGTTGCCGTCGGCGACCATCAGCGGATGTGCCGAGGCCGCCGCGAGCACGATGTCCTGCTCCGGTCCGGGGCCGAGCAGCCAGACCCGATGCCTCCGGCCGCTGGAGTCCACAGTGGACACAGCCGCTGAGCCCGCGTCCGCGATGACGCGGCGCAGCCTCGTGGTCAGTGCGGCCGCGTCCGATACCGGCACCAGCATCGCGGCGCTCGTCGCGCAACCAAGGCCGGAGAGGACCTGAGCACGCTCGGCCACCACCTCGGGATACACCTGCTCGCCGTGGCGTACGTGGCGGACCCCCTCGGCGTCGACGGCCGCCGGGTCCACCATCGCCAGCACGCCGATCGCGGCACCGTCCGGCCCGTCCACCTGGTACGGGGCGAGGACTCGGGACACCGGGCGGTAGGCGGTCCGCCGGAGCAGGGCGAGCACGTCGCGAGCGCCGGGCAGCGCGGCCGTCAGGTCCAGACCGGCGGCGCGGGCGGCGGGAGTGCGGTGCGGATGCTGCACCGCGAGCAGGGTGCGTGCGGCGGCACCGGGCCGGGCCAGTGCGGCCGTCACCCGTTCCGGCTCGGCGAACTCGTCGACGTCGGGGCCGGGCACGTCCCCGCGGACCACCCAGCCGTCCTCGATCGGGCGCACCCAGCCGGTCACCGGGCCTACAGGCCGACGCAGCGGTACAGCGAGGCCACTTCCTGCCGGTTCAGCCGCCGGATGGAGCCGGGTTTGCCGTTGCCGAGCTGCACGTCGCCGATCGCGGTACGGACCAGCTTGCGCACCGGGTGGCCCACCTCGGCCAGCAGCCTGCGGACGATGTGCTTGCGGCCCTCGTGCAGGACGATCTCGACGAGCGTCTTACCGGCCTGCATGTCCTTGACGCGGAACTCGTCCGCCTTGACCGGCCCGTCCTCGAGCGTGATCCCGGCGCGCAACTCCTTGCCGAGACCGCGCGCGACGATGCCGTCCACCTCGGCGAGGTAGGTCTTGAGCACGTTGTACGAGGGGTGCATCAACCGGTGGGCGAGATCGCCGTCGTTGGTGAGCAGCAGCAGGCCCTCGGTGTCGGCGTCCAGCCTGCCGACGTGGAACATCCGCTCCTGCCTGTCCCGGACGTAGTCGCCGACGCAGGGACGGCCCTGGTCGTCGTCCATCGTGCTGTGCACGCCCCGGGGCTTGTTCAGTGCCAGGTAGATCTGGTCGTCGCGAAGGATCACCCGGCCCCCGTCGACGTGGATCACGGCGAGTTCCGGGTCCACCCGGGTGCCCTGCTCGCGGACGGTCCTGCCGTCGACCTTCACCCGGCCCTGGGCGATGAGGTCCTCGGAGGCGCGGCGGGAGGCCACACCGGCCTGGGCGAGGACCTTCTGCAGGCGGATACCTTCGGGCGAGTCAGATGTCATCAATCGAGTCCACTTCGGGAAGCAACGGCGCGATCGGGGGCAGATCGCTCAGCGACGACAACCCGAGCCGTTCCAGGAACAGCTCGGTCGTCACGTACAGGGTGCCACCCGTCTCGGAGTCCGTGCCGGTCTCCTCGATGAGGCCGCGAGCGAGCAGAGTCCGGATGACACCGTCGACGTTCACGCCACGCACCGCGGCTACCCGCGCACGGGTGACCGGCTGACGGTACGCGATCACCGCGAGCGTCTCCAGGGCGGCACGGGTCAGCTTCGCGCGCTGACCGTCCAGCAGGAGTTTCTCGACGTACGGGGCGAAGGTGTCGCGGGTGTAGAACCGCCAGCCCTCGCCGATCCGCCGCAGGTCGATGCCGCTGTTCCGGTCGGTCAGGTCGCTCGCCATGGTGCGCAGCGCCTCGGTGACCCGGTCGACGGGCTGGTCCAGTGCACCGGCGAGCGACTCCTCGTTGGCGGGCGAGTCCACCACCAGCAGCAGTGCCTCCAGCGCCGCCTCCAGTTCGGCGTGCCCGCTCAGGTCGGGCGCGGTACCGCTGTGTTCCATGGCAACCGGGTCCTCGCCCGGCAGCGAGGCACCGATGTCCTCCTCCGGCGGCGGGGGCCCGGGGAGCGCGGGCTCCGGCGCACCGGTGCCGCCGTCCTCGAAGCCGGGGCCGGCGGGGGGTTCCGCTTCGGCGTCGACGTCCATGGTGGCCACGGCGTCCTCGGTGACCTCCGGCTCCACCGCCACCGGCTCCCGCGGCAAGCGGGCGGAGACGGGAGCGTCCGCCTCCGGTCCCGGGTGCTCGGAATCTGCTGGGCTCACCCGTACTCCTCGTCGTCGATACTCGCCCGGTCGGCCTCGGCGGCGGCGAGGGCCTCCGCGTGCGAGCCCCCGGTCCACCGCACGCGCAGCTCATCCAGCGCGTCCGCCTGTTCGAAGGTCACCGTGGCCTCCCGGTACAGGTCCAGCAGCGCGAGGAAGCGGGCGACGACCTCGAGGGTGTGCTCGCAGTCGGCGACCAGCTCACCGAAGGTCGCGTTCCCCTTCTCCGCCAGCTTCAGCCGGAGGACGGCGGCGTGCTCGCGCACCGACACCCTGCCCGCGTGCAGGTGGTCCAGTGACACCATCGGCGGCGGCTTCGGCCGGAACACCGAGACCGCGACCTCCGCGAACATCTCCGGGCTCACGCCCAGCATCACCTCCGGCAGCAGGCCGGTGTAGCGCTCCTCGAGCGAGACCGAACGCGGGTACCGGCGCAGCGCACCGGCCTCCAGCTCCGCGAACAGCGCCGCGACCTGCTTGTACGCCCGGTACTGCATGACGCGCGCGAACAGCAGGTCCCGCGCTTCCAGCAGCGCGAGGTCGTCCTCGTCCTCCACATCCGCCGAGGGCAGCAGCCGGGCCGCCTTCAGGTCGAGCAGGGTCGCCGCGATGACCAGGAACTCGGTGGTCTCGTCGAGGTCCCACTCGGCACCGAGGGTCCGGGTGTAGGCGATGAAGTCGTCGGTGACCTGGTGCAGCGCCACCTCGGTGACATCGAGCTGGTGCTGGGAGATGAGCTGCAGGAGCAGGTCGAACGGGCCTTCGAAGTTGGCCAGCCGGACCTGGAATCTCGGCGAGGCGTGGTCCGCCTCCTCGGGACCGGTGGCACCGGCTCCCTCCGCGGTGTCCGCGGTGTTCACGGTCTCGGCTGCCGGGTCCGGCGGGGGCGGCGCCTCCTCGACCGGTTCGGCGCCGTTCATCAGCCGTCGGCTTCCTCGGCGTCCGCCGCGTCGGCGCGCAGACGCTGGACGAGGACCGAGTCCTCGCCGTGTGCCTCGAAATCGCCCAGCAGCACGGCCACGGCCTCCCGGACCAGCCTCCCCCGGTCGACCACGAGATCGTGCTTGGCCCGCAGGTTCAGGCGCGCCTGCTCCATGGCGAGCAGTTCGTCGCCGGAGACGTAGACGGTGATCTTGGCGTCGTGCTTCTGCCTGCCGGATCCCGGCCTGGCGGCCGCCCCCGAGCTGAGACGTCGCTGTGCGGGCTCGGCCTCACGGGCGCCGGACCCGCCGTTCGCGCCGGCGGCCTCGTCGAGGTTGGACAGCGGATCCGTGGAACCGCTGGTCCTGCGGAAGAAGAGTTCCGACGCTCCGGGCAGGGAGGCTCGCCTGCTCACCGCGCGATCACCTCACGGGCGAGCGCACGGTAGGCCGCCGCTCCGGCGGACTTCGGTGCCCACTTGGTGATCGGCTCACCGGCCACCGTGGTCTCCGGGAACCGCACGGTGCGGTTGATCACCGTGTCGAACACGGTGTCTCCGAATGCCTCGACCACGCGCGCCATGACCTCCTTCGAGTGCAGGGTCCTCGGGTCGAACATGGTCGCGAGGATCCCGGTGATGTCCAGTTTGGGGTTCAGCCGCTCGCGCACCTTCTCGATGGTGTCGATCAGCAACGCCACACCACGCAAACTGAAGAACTCGCACTCCAGGGGGATGATCACACCGTCAGCGGCGGTGAGCGCGTTGACGGTGAGAAGTCCCAGCGACGGCTGGCAGTCGACAAGAACATAGTCGTAGTGATCCATCACCGGTCGAAGCACCCTGAGCAAAGTGTGCTCGCGGCCGACCTCGGCGACGAGCTGCACCTCCGCCGCGGACAGGTCGATGTTGCTCGGCAGCAGGTCGACGTTGTCCAGTTTGGTCTGCCGCAGCGCGCTCGCGACCTCGACCGAACGCTCCATGATCACGTTGTAGACGGTGGTCTCCAGCTCGTGCGGCTGGATGCCGAGGCCGACCGACAGCGCGCCCTGCGGGTCGAAGTCCACCAGCAGCACTCTGCGCCCGCACTCGGCGAGCGCGGCCCCCAGGTTGATGGTGGACGTCGTCTTGCCGACGCCGCCCTTCTGGTTGCACATCGCCATGATCTTCGCCGGGCCGTGCCTGTCCAGTGCGGGAGGTTCGGGCACCTCGCGGTACTCACGCCCGGTGGGGCCGAGCCCGTTCTTGTCCATGGGCCTACCGGGCACCGTCCTGTCCTCGGCCCGGGCGGACCCGGACGGGGCGGACGAGCGTGCGGACCTGCCTGGTGCGCCGCGTTCCCTGGCCCGGCCACCGGCAGCCGCGTCGGGGTCTGCGGGCTCGGGGTCGCCGGGGGTGGCCGGGGCCGAACCGGTGGGCACGGCCGAGCTCGCCGGCGGCTGGAATGTCGACATGGCGCGAAGGCTCCTTGTTCGGCTCTGACGAGCGCAGCCTATTCGGGCCGTGGCGGCCCCGGCAAAGCGGCTCGCCGGGGCCCGCCCGAGTGTTTCGGCTCGTCCGGGCCCTGCGACGGGGTCCGGTCAGCCCAGCGCGCGGGGGTGTGCCGTCGCGTAGACCTCGCGCAGCGTGTTCACCGTGACCAGTGTGTACACCTGCGTGGTGGTCACCGAGGCGTGCCCGAGGAGCTCCTGGACCACGCGCACGTCCGCTCCCCCCTCGATGAGATGGGTCGCGAACGAGTGCCGCAGGGTGTGCGGGGAGACGGCCGCGGACAGACCCGCCCGCTCGGCGTTGGTCTTGAGCACCTGCCAAGCGCTCTGCCGGGACAGCCGCCCGCCCCGGGCGTTGAGGAACAGCGCCGGGGTGCCCCGGCCGTTGCGGGCCAGGGACGGGCGGGCGCGCACGGTGTAGGCGCGCACGGCCTCGATCGCGGGCCTGCCCACCGGGACGATGCGCTGCTTGCCGCCCTTGCCGTCCAGCAGGACGGTGCGCTCCTCCTCGTCGATGTCGTCGACGTCCAGGCCGACCACCTCGGAGATCCGCGCCCCCGTGGAGTACAGCAGCTCCAGCAGCGCGCTGTCGCGTATCGCCCGTTCGCCCTCGGTTCCTGGCATGGCCAGCAGCCGCAGCACCTCGTCCACCGGCAGCGCCTTGGGCAGCCGTTTCGCCTGGGAAGGCGGATGGATGTCGCGGGCCGGATCGTGCTCGGTGATCCCGTCCGCGTGGGCGAAGCGGTGCAGGCCGCGCACCGCCACCAGCGCGCGGGCGGCCGACGAGGGGGCGAGGGCGCGGTGCCCGTCGTCCCCGGTGCGCAGTGCCACGCCGAACCCGGTGACGTCGGCCGGGGCGATCCCGGTGATGGCGGCGATTCCGCGCCGCGCCAGGTACTCGCGGTAGCGGCGGAGGTCCCGGGCGTACCCGTCCAGCGTGTTGCGTGCCGTGCCGCGTTCGACGGCGAGATGGTCCAGGTACGCGCCGACGACCCGCTCCACGTCCGCACCGCCGGCCTGTGCCACGCGGATCACCCTAGGCCCTGTCCTGCGATTCCATGGTCGCGGTGTTCGCGCCGGGAACCACCGGCAGGGCCCGGGCGCCGGCCCTCGGTTCCGCGGGCGGATGAGCGGCGGGGAGCCGATCGCACGTCCACGGCCCGTCGTCGTTCTGGGATACCGTTGGTACATGGCCGCGGATCCCGACGACTCCCTGCGTATCGGCACGAACGAGCGCGACGAGGCCGCGCGCGCCCTCGGTGAGCACTTCTCCGAGGGCAGGCTGGACGTGGACGAGTACGAACTGCGGGTGGCCGCCGCCATCGCCGCGGCGACGCGGGCGGACATGCGGCCGCTGTTCGACGACCTGCCCGACCCGGCGCCCGCGTTCCTGCGGCCGCCGCCCTCGGCGCAGCCCCCGTTCCCGCCCGCGCCGTACGGCTATCCGAACCAGCCGATGTACCCACCGCCGATGGGACTGGCGGCCATGCCGCCGCTGCCGCAGTCGCACAAGTCCAAGGTCGCCGCCGGCGTCCTGCAGATCCTGCTGCCGTTCGGCGCCGGGCGGTTCTACACCGGGCACGCCGGGATGGCCATCGCACAGCTTCTGGTCGTGCTGTTCACCTTCGGGGTCGGTGCGATCTGGCCGGTGATCGACGGTGTCATCCTGCTGGCCAACGGCGGTGTCGACTCGCTGGGTCGTAAACTCCGCGACTGAGGGCCGTCCGCCGGCACCATCCCGGCACCGGCGGACGCCGGCGTCAGTCCCGGATGCGGGCGGCGAAAGCGGACGGGCGGTCCCGCCACGGCGCGTCGGCAGGACGCGCCTGTACCGCTCCGGAGAGCACCGCGTGCGCGGCGAGCACCCCGCTGACGGTGGCCCCGTTGACCAGTTCCCCCGCCAGTGCCATCTCGACGGCCTCGGCCAGCGGGAAGCGCCGGATCACCAGATCGGCCTCCTCCTCCCCGAGCACCTCTCTGTCCACTTCGGACACCTCGCGGGCGAGGTAGACGCGCACGACCTCATCGGTGAAGCCGGGCGAGGTGGCGACGTCCACGAGCGTGTCCCAGCGAGCGGCGGCCAGGCCGGCCTCCTCCACGAGCTCACGCTGCGCGGCCGCCACCGGGTCCTCGCCGGGATGGTCCACCAGCCCGGCCGGCAGCTCCCACAGCCTCCGGCCGAGCGGGTGCCGGTACTGGTGGATGAGCGTGATGGCGCCCTCGGCGTCCACCGCGGCGACGCCCACCGCACCGAGGTGCTCCGTCACCTCGCGCCGAGCCGTCGTGCCGCCCGGCATCGCCACCTCGTCGACACGCAGCCCGACCACCCGGCCGATGTGGATGTCCTGTGTGGACACCACGGTGAACTCGTGCGTTCCGGGTTCGCTCATCGGGCGGCGGCCTGGACCTCGGGCAGCTCCACCGGCAGACGGTCCGCCGTGCGGTAGGCGACCACGGCGCGAACGAACGCGTCGAACAGCGGGTGCGGCCGCGTCGGACGGCTCTTCAGCTCAGGGTGCGCCTGGGTGCCCACGAAGAACGGGTGGGTGTCCTTCGGCAGCTCGACGAACTCCACCAGCCGGTCGTCCGGCGAGGTGCCGGAGATGACCAGTCCCGCGTCGGTGAGGCGCTTGCGGTAGGCGTTGTTCACCTCGTAGCGATGCCGGTGCCGCTCGGACACCTCACGGGTGCCGTAGGCGAGGGCCACCTGCGAGTTCGGCCGCAGCTTCGCCGGGTAGGCGCCGAGCCGCATGGTGCCGCCCATGTCCCGCTCCCCCGCCACGACGTCGCGCTGGTCGGCCATCGTGGAGATGACGGGATGCTCGGTGGCCTCGTCGAACTCGGACGAACCCGCGCCCTCGATACCGGCCAGGTTGCGGGCGGCGTCGATCACCATGCACTGCAGGCCGAGGCACAGGCCCAGCACCGGAAGCCCACGGGTACGAGCGTGGGCGATGGCGCCGATCTTGCCCTCGATACCGCGGACGCCGAAGCCGCCGGGAACGAGCACACCGTCCACATCGGACAGTGCTGCGGCGGCACCGGCCGGGGTGGTGGCCTCGTCGGAGGCGACCCACTTGATCTCCACCTTGGCGCGGTGCGCGAAACCGCCCGCCCGCAGGGCTTCGGTCACCGACAGGTAGGCGTCCGGCAGGTCGATGTACTTGCCGACGAGCGCCACCCTGACCGTCTCGCCGGGGTTGTGCACCCGGTCGAGCAGGTCGCCCCACACCGTCCAGTCGACGTCGCGGAACGGCAGGCCGAGCCTGCGCACGACGTAGGCGTCGACACCCTCGGTGTGCAGCACCTTCGGGATGTCGTAGATCGACGGGGCGTCCGGGCAGGCGATCACCGCCTCGGTGTCGACGTCGCACATCAGGCCGATCTTGCGCTTGAGGTCGTCCGGCAGGTCCCGATCGGCCCGGCACACCAGCGCGTCCGGCTGGATGCCGATGTTGCGCAGCGCCGCGACCGAGTGCTGGGTCGGCTTCGTCTTGAGCTCGCCCGAGGGAGCCAGGAACGGCACCAGCGAGACGTGCAGGAAGAAGCAGGCGTCCCGGCCCACGTCGTGGCGTACCTGGCGGCAGGCCTCGAGGAAGGGCAGCGACTCGATGTCGCCGACCGTGCCACCGACCTCGGTGATCACCACGTCAGGACGGTGACCGGTGCCGTCCGAGTCGGCGACCGCCATGATCCGGTTCTTGATCTCGTCGGTGATGTGCGGAATGACCTGCACGGTGTCGCCGAGGTACTCGCCCCGGCGCTCCTTGGCGATGACCTCCGAATACACCTGTCCGGTGGTCACGTTCGCCGTGCCGGACAGGTCACGGTCGAGGAATCGTTCGTAGTGGCCGATGTCCAGATCGGTCTCGGCGCCGTCCTCGGTGACGAACACCTCGCCGTGCTGGAACGGGTTCATGGTGCCCGGATCCACGTTCAGGTAGGGATCGAGCTTCTGCATCGTGACCCGGAGCCCACGAGCGGTGAGGAGTTGTCCCAGGCTTGACGCCGTGAGCCCCTTACCCAGAGAGGAGGCGACGCCTCCAGTGACAAAGACATACTTGGTTGACCGCGGCTGAAGTCCCACGGGCTTTCACCTTATCGCACGCTCCCGGACGCGCTCGCCTAACCTCGCCGTCGTGGTTGGATCGACACCATCGGACCGCCGAAAGAGACGAAAGAGGGGCTCGTGCCCGAGGCAACCGCACAGCAGGACACCTGGACGGCGCCGGTCGCGGACGGACCGGTCAACGGCCGGGTCCGGGTTCCCGGCTCGAAGTCGATCACCAATCGCGCGTACGTCCTGGCCGCGCTCGCCGGTTCGCCGACGCTGGTGCGCGATCCCCTGGTCTCCCGCGACACGCGGCTGATGCTCGCCGCGATCGGCGCGCTGGGCGGCGGGCACGCCGAGACCGGTGCCGACGTGCGCGTCACGCCCGTCTCAGCGGGCCGGGGAACCGCCGGGATCGCGCTGGGCAACGCGGGCACGGTCGCCCGCTTCACGCCCGCACTGGCGGCGCTGGGCACCCGGGAGGTGCGGTTCGACGGCGACGAGGCGATCCGGCGGCGACCGCTGGCCCCGCTGCTGGGCGCGCTGACCGGGCTGGGTGCCGACATCGACGACGGCGGACGCGGTGCGCCCCCGTTCACCGTGCGCGGCCGTGGCGGCCTGCGCGGGGGTGCGGTCGAACTCGACTCCTCGGCCTCCAGCCAGTTCCTGTCGGCCCTGCTGCTGGCCGGTCCCGGGTTCGGCGAGGGCGTGACCGTGCGCCTGGTCGGTGGCGCTCCCCCGAGCGAGCCGCACATCGCGATGACGCTGGATCTGCTGCGCCGGTTCGGTGCGGCGCCGGAGCGGGACGGCTCCCGGTTCCACGTGCCGGCGGCGGATCTGGCGCTGGCCGAGTACGTCGTCGAGCCGGATCTGTCCACGGCGGCGCCGTTCGTGGTGGCGGCACTGGCGGCGGGCGGCAGTACCCACGTCGAGGGCTGGCCGGCGGAGACCACCCAGCCGGGTGACTGGCTGCGCAGTCTGGTGACCGAGCTCGGCGGCTCCGCCGAACTCGGACCGGACGGGCTCACCGTCACCGGTACGGGTGAGATTCCGGGCGTCAGCCTCGATCTGCACGAGGTCGGCGAGCTGACGCCGGTCGTGGCTGCGCTGCTGTGCTTCGCGGACGGGCCGTCCGAGATCTCCGGGGTGGCACACCTGCGTGGCCACGAGACCGACCGGCTCGCGGCGCTCGCCGCGGAACTGTCCGCCCTGGGCGCGAACGTCACCGATACCGCCGACGGCCTGCGGATCATTCCCGCGCCGATGCGCGGCGGCACCTTCCACACCTACGACGACCACCGCCTGGTGATGGCGGGCGCCGTGCTGGGGCTGCGGATACCCGGCGTCCTCGTCGAGAACCCGGCGACCGTCGGCAAGACCTTCCCCGGCTTCGTCTCCGCCTGGGACACCCTGGTCACCCGGACGTCCGACTGACCCGCCCGCAGACCGCCCGAGCCGCAATACCTCGACGTCTCGCGGTGGCTAGCTTCCGGCCTGGTTGACGCCGGGGGCCGGCCCCTGGGCATTACCCGCGGTTCCGTAACGGCCGGCGCCGCCCTCGAGCTGCTCGCGCAGTGCCATCACGGCGACCACCCGGCCGGCACTGGTGTCCGTGTTGTCCACAGTGGACAGGATCGACGTCGCGGAGGTGTCCGCGCGGACGACACCGATCGAGCCGGTGCCGTCGGCCGAGCCGGGGCCCCCGGCGAGTACCGTTCCCGCGCCGGAACGGTCGAGCTGCGCGGCGTAACGGCCGATGGTCGCCGCCCGGTCCCCCGCGCCGTCACCCGCCGCCTTGCCGCCGGTGAGCACCAGCGCGAGCTGAGCGGGTTTGACGTCGGCGCTGGGCTTGACGAAACCGCCGTCGGTCAGCCCGCCAAGGGCCGCGGCCAGCTCGTCCGGAGTGGACTGTGGCTGCGCGGAATCCTTGTTCAGCAGCAGGGTCGTGCCCATCAGCGCACCGGCGAGGGTGCCCGGATCGCCGGCGGTGGGGAACTGGGCGCCCGCGGGCTGCAGGCGGGTGACGATCTCGCGCAACTGGTCGGACTTCGACGGGTCCGCGAAGGCCTCGGTGAGCTGGACCTCGCCGGTCACCGTCGCACCCGATTTCGTGATGAGCTCCTTGACCGCGTCGCGGTCCGCGGGCTTGGCGTCCTCGGTGGTGACCAGGACGACGGTGCGCTGGTCGAGCTGACCGGCCACGGCCTTGGGACCGACCGAGCCCGCGAAGGCGTCCGCGTCGGACAGGCGCGCGTTGAGCGCGTTGCGTTCGGCTTCGAGGTCGGCGACCTGCCTGCCGAGGTCGCTCTTCTCGTCGGACAGCCCGGACAGCAGGGATCCGTTGAGCGCCGTCGATCCGAGGACGACGCCGATGGCGAGCGCGAGGAAGGCCGCGGCGATGGAAACGATGTGGTAGCGCAGAGAAATCACGTGAAGAGCCCCTTGACCCAGCTTGTGAACGAGTTCCAGGTGTTCTTGGCCCAGTCCAGGTAGACGTCGCCGACGTCGGACACGAGCAGGGCCGCGATCACGACGACGATGGCGGCGACGACCAGGAAGATGATCGCGCCGACCGACACCCGGCTGCGGTGCAGTGTGGCGACCGCCTTGCCGTCGACCAGTTTGGTGCCGAGCTTCAGCCGGGTGAGGAAGGTGGACGGGTTGGATCCGGAACGACCGTGGTCGAGGAATTCCTGCAGCGTCGCCTGGAATCCGACGGTGACGACCAGGCTCGCCTGATGCGTGTCTGCCAGCAGTAGCGCCAGGTCCTCGGCGTTGCCGGACGCCGGGAAGGTGACCGCGCCGATGCCGAGGTCCTGGATACGCTCGACGCCGGGGGCGTGCCCGTCCGGCTGTGCCGGGACGACGACCTCACCGCCGCCCTTCAGGGTCTCCGCCTGGATGCCGTTCGGGTCGCCGACGATGATGTCCGGCTCGTACCCCTGCGCGCGCAGCGTGTCGGCGCCCGCGTCCACACCCACCAGGACGGGACGGTGCTCGGCGATGTACTTCTTCAGGGCCCGCAGGTCCTCGATGTGCCCCTTGCCCGCCGCGACGACGAGCACGTGCCGGTCCTGGATCGGGATCCGTACGTCCGGCACGCCCACACCGTCGAGGATCAGGGTGCGCTCCCGGCGCAGGAACTCGATGGTGTTGGCCGAGAACGCCTCGAGCTGGGCCGACATTCCGGCCTTCGCCTCGATCATCTGGTCGGCGATGCTCTCCGGTGACTGCGGGGTGCCCTCGGCGAGCTTCTTGTCGCCGGAGTAGACGACGCCGTCGAGCAACCGGAGCCTGCTGCCGTCCTTGACCGCGCGCAGCACCTCGCCACCGACGCCGTCGATCAGCGGGATCCCGGCACCGACCAGGATCTCCGGGCCGAGATTGGGGAAGCGGCCGGAGATCGACGGCGAGGCGTTGACCACCCCGGCGACCTCGGCCTCCACCAGCGCATCGGCCGTGGCCCGATCCAGGTCGAGCTGGTCGAGAACGACGATGTCGCCCGGACTGATCCGCCGCAGGAGCTCCCTGGTCCGCCGATCGACCCTGGCGACGCCGTTCACGCCGGGCAGGGTTTCGGTGTTCCGTGCGAGCAACCCGGTGAGCTTCATGGCACCGATGGTGACAAACGGACACGGCCGGGCGCGGTCGCCACGCCGAAGCGGAGAGTGGTTTATCCGGCCGGGACGGTTACTCCGGGCCGATCATTTCCCGTCTCCGCGGCCCGATTCCGGTGCCTTCTTCGGCGCGCCGGCCTTCTTCTTCCGCTGTGCCGCGCGCCGGTGGTGTTTCCCGTTCTCCGCCGCCTCCTTGTCGGCGACCGCGGCCGAGAGCAGTTCCTCGGCGTGCGCACGCCCGGTGGCGGTGTCGTCCATCCCGGCCAGCATCCGGGACAGTTCGAGCACTCGCTCGGACTGCGCGAGCACGCGTACCCCGCTGCGGGTGATGTGGTCGGAGTCGATCCCCTTGTCCACGACCAGGTGACGGTCGGCGAACGCGGCCACCTGCGGGAGATGGGTCACCACCAGCACCTGGTGGCTGCGGGCGAGCCGGGCGAGCCTGCGGCCGATCTCCACCGCGGCCCGGCCGCCGACTCCGGCGTCCACCTCGTCGAAGACGAGGGTCTGCACGGTGTCGGCGTGTGCGAGGACCACCTCGATGGCGAGCATCACCCGGGAGAGCTCGCCGCCGGAGGCCGCCTTGTGCACCGGCAGCGCGGGGGCACCGGAGTGCGCACGCAGGAGGAGTTCCACCTCGTCGACCCCGTCCGGTCCGGCGTGTGCCTGCTCGCCGCCGATCTCCAGCGTCTGCGGGTCGTCCTTCTCGGCAGCGCGCGTACTGACGATCACGTCGATCCCGGCCTGTCCCATGGCCAGACCGGACATCTCGGCGGTGATCTCCTCGGCGAGTTCGGCCGCGGCCGTCTTCCTGGCCGCCGAGAGCGCGGCCGCGTGGTTGGCAAGTTCGGTACCCAGTTCGTCGCGGCGGCGGGCCAGCTCGGCCAGCGCCTCGTCCGAGGTGTCCATCGTGGACAGTTTCTGCCTGGCGTCCTCGGCCCAGGCAAGCACGCCGTCGACGTCGGCCGCGTACTTGCGGGTCAGCTTCTTCAGATCGGACTGCCGGGCGAGCACCTGCTCCAGCTTCTCCGGATCGGCGTCGAGTCCGTCCAGGTACGCGCCGAGCTCACTGCCCACGTCGGTGAGCAGTACCGCGGCCTCGGCCAGCCGTGGCTCCAGATCGCGCAGCGCGGCGTCCTCCACCGAGGACAGGCGCCTGCGCGCCTCCGCGATGAGGCCGAGCGCGCCCGGCACGTCCGGATCACCGTCGGCGGCACCGGAGACGGCCGACTGGGCCTCCCCCGCCGCCGCCCGCAGCTCGTCCACCGCGGCGAGCCGTTTGATCTGCTCGGTGAGTTCCGCGTCCTCCCCCGGCTTCGGCTCCACCGAGTCGATCTCGGTGAGCCCGTGGCGCAGCATGTCGGCCTGCTGGGCGAGTTCGCGGGACCGGCCGGACCGCTCGGCGAGCTCGGTGGCGATCTCGATCCACTCGGTACGGACGCGGCGGTACTCGGCCAGCGGCGCGCCGACCGTCTCGCCCGCGAACCGGTCGATGACGGCCCGCTGCTCGGCGGGCCGGAGCAGGCGGAGCTGATCGTTCTGGCCGTGCACGGCCAGCAGCTGCTCGGACAGTTCGGAGAGCACCCCCACCGGGACGGACCGGCCGCCCAGGTGCGCGCGGGACCGGCCGTCGGAGCCGACGGACCGCAGCGCGATGACGCTGCCGTCCTCGTCCGGTTCGGCGCCCGCGTCGGTGATGATCCCGGCGACCTGCTCGCCCTCCAGCCCCGCGAACCGGCCCTCGACGAGGGCCTTGCCCGCGCCGACCCGGACCCGCGAGGCCTCGGCTCTGCCGCCGGACAGCAAATGCAATCCGGTGACGACCATTGTTTTGCCCGCGCCTGTCTCCCCGGTGACCACCGTGAATCCCCGGTCAAGTTCGAGCAGGGCGTCCTCGATCACTCCGAGGCCCTGAATACGCATCTCGGCCAGCACGGGTCCAACCGTAGTGCCCCGCACCGACTCCGCACGCCCGATCCCTCCGTATCCGGACCGTTCGCACGGTTCTTTCCCGCGGATGATCGTTCGCACACGTGTTCTACCTGGCGTGACGCTCTCGCCAGCTCTTCACCGGAAGCGCGAACTTGTGCACCAGCCGATCGGTGAACGGCCCGTTCCACAACCGGACAAGCCGGACCGGGACCGTGCCGCAGACCACCTCGACCCGTGCACCACGCGGCAGTTCGATGTGCCGGAGACCGTCGCAGGTCAGCACGGCGGCGGAACCGTCCGGGTCGATCTGCACGGTGATCACCGAGGTACGCGACACCACCAGTGGCCGGGAGAACATGGCGTGCGCGTTGCTCGGCACCACCAGCAGCGCCTCGACGTCCGGCCAGATCACCGGGCCGCCCGCGGAGAACGCGTAGGCGGTGGAGCCGGTCGGGGTCGCGCAGAGCACGCCGTCGCAGCCGAAGGACGACACCGGCCTGCCGTCGACCTCGATCAGCGCGTCCAGGACACGGTCGCGGGTCTTCTTCTCCACGCTCGCCTCGTTGAGCGCCCAGGTGCGCTGCACCGTCCCGCCGTCGACGGTGACCGTCACGTCGACGGTCATTCGTTCCTCGACGTGGTAGCGGCCGTCGACGACGCGCTCCGCGGTGTCGGTCAGTGCGTCGGAGTCCGCCTCGGTCAGGAAACCGACCCGGCCGAGGTTGACGCCCAGCACCGGGACCGCGGCCGGGCGGGCCAGTTCGGCGGCACGCAGCAGGGTGCCGTCGCCGCCGAGGCTGAACACGAGTTCCACGCCCGCCGCCGGGTTGTCCTCGGGCGCGACGACGGTGCACGGCGCGTCGTCCGGCCCGATCAGGTCGCGCACGTCCGGGTCGAGCACCCGCAGCCGCATGCCTGCCCCGGCGAACCGGGACGCGACCTCCCTGGCCGCCGCCCTGGTGGTGTCCCGGTCGGGATGCACGACGAGCAGTACCTCTCGCCGCCCGGGTGTGCCGTCGTTCGTGCTCACTGCGGTCCCTCCCGGACTGCGTCCGAGACCAGCTCGTCCACGTCCCGGTCCATAGTGGACTGATCGGCGTCTTCCTTGCGCAGCCACGCGAAGTACTCCACGTTGCCGGACGGGCCCGGCAGCGGGCTGGCCGCGACACCCCGGGTGCGCAGCCCCGACTTCGCCGCCTCGGCGAGGACGGATCGCACCGCCTCGGCCCGCAGTACGGGATCGCGGACGACGCCGCCGCTGCCGAGCCGGTCCTTGCCGACCTCGAACTGCGGCTTGATCATCGGCACCAGGTCGGCCTCCGGCAGCGCGCAGGCTGCCAGTGCGGGCAGCACCAGGCGCAGCGAGATGAACGACAGGTCGGTGACGACGACCTCGACCGGCCCCCCGAGCTGCTCCGGGGTGAGGCCGCGCGCGTTGGTGCGATCCAGCACCACCACCCGGTCGTCGGTCCGCAACCGCCAGTCCAGCAGGCCACGGCCGACGTCGGCGGCGATCACGGTGCCCGCGCCGTGGCGCAGCAGGACGTCGGTGAACCCGCCGGTGGAGGCGCCCGCGTCGAGGCAGCGCCTGCCCGCCACGGTCAGGCCCTCCGGGCCGAAGGCGGCCAGCGCGCCGAGCAGTTTGTGCGCCCCCCGGGAGGCCCAGCCCGGATCGTCCTCGTCGCGCACCACGATCGCCACGTCCGGGGTGACCCCGGTGGCGGGCTTCGCGGCGACCATGCCGCCAACGCTCACCTTGCCGTCCGCGATGAGAGCGCTGGCGTGCTCCCTGGACCTGGCCAGGCGACGGCGGACGAGTTCCGCGTCCAGTCGCGCCCTGCGGGCCACGGCTACACCCTGTCGATGCTGGAGAGCGCGACGGTCAGCTCGGTGTGCACGGCGTCGAAACGCTCCACGTGCTCGGCGAGCGGGAGGTTGTCGAGGTCACCGAGACCGGCGACCGCCTCGTCGACCCCGGCGCAGGGATCGGTGTCCTGGGGGCGGGCCTGCTCCTCCGGGTCCGCCGGGCGCACGGGGGGCGGCCCTGGCACGGGACGCGGGGCCGGGACGGCGTCGTTCTGCTCCTGCACCCCTCAACGCTAGCTGATCGCCCGTGCTGGGCGCTGCGGGCTCAGCCCAGGCCGAGCCGGTCCAGTGCCGCGGCGGCCGCGTCGCCGGACGGGCGGACCGTCGTCGTCCCGTCCCGCCAGCCGACGGAGCATAGCGCCCGCAGCAGTGCCAGCGGGTCGTCATCGGGGCCGCCGTCCCCGCTGACGGTCAGTGTCCCGCCGGAGGCGGCGACGTCCCAGCCCGGCTGGGGCCCGACCGCCAGCTCCGCGACGGTCGCGCCCAGCGCGCCGAGATCCGCGGCGATGTAGTGAGCCCGTTCGCCGGGGACCGCGGCCAGCACGGACGCGGGAGTCGCCACACCGGTCAGCACGACGAGAGTGTCGTACCCGGCCGCGATGCCTCCGGCGATGTCGGTGTCGAGCCGGTCGCCGACCACCAGGGGGACCCCGGTGTCGGCGGCCGCCGCGTGGAACAGGGGTGGCGCGGGCTTGCCCGCGACCAGTGGCTCGCTGTCGGTGGCAGTCCGCAGCGCGGCGACCATTGACCCGTTGCCCGGCAGCAGGCCACGCTCGGCGGGCAGGGTCGCGTCGACGTTCGCGGCGACCCACAGAGCCCCGGCCCGGACGGCGAGGCACGCCTCGGCCAGGTCCACCCAGCCGGTGTCCGGCGAATGCCCCTGGACCACGGCGGTGACGTCCTCGCCCGCCTCGCGTACCGGTCGCAGGCCCGCGGCGAGCACCTCGTCCTCCAGCGCCCGCGCGCCGACGACGAGCACCGTCGCGCCGGCGGGAAGCCGTTGCGCGAGCAGCCGTCCGGCCGCCTGTGAACTCGTGCGCACCTCGGTCGCCTCGGCGGGCAGTCCCATCCCGGTCAGCGTGCCGGCGACGTCGTCCGGTGATTTCGAGGCGTTGTTGGTGACGTACCGGACGGCCACACCACGTTCGCGCGCGGCCGAGACGGCTTCCACCGCACCCGGGATGGGCCTGCTGCCGTGGTAGACCGTGCCGTCGAGGTCGAGCAGCACGGCACCGTAGCGATCCAGCAGGGCATCACTCATCGGCGATCTCCGCGGCGCGTTCGGGTGCGTCGGTCTCGTCCTCGACGTCCGCGTCGGCGGCGTGCAGGAACCACTGCACAGCCTCCTCGGCCCGGCCGACGGCCGCCAGGTTGTCGGCGTAGGCGTAGAACAGGCGCGCGCTCCACGGTTCGCGGAGCTTGTCGTCCAGATCCTTGCCCTGCAAGGACACCACGGCGGCGTCGAGCTGACCCATGTCCCGCCGCGCACCTGCCGCCACGATCTTCAGCTCGATCTGGATCGCCTTCGGCAGTGCCTCGAGGTTCGCCTCCTTGGTGAGGTCCAGGGCGCGTTCCGGCCTGCCGATGGCGCGCTCGGCGTCGGCGATCACCGCGAGGTGAGTGTCGGTGCGGGTCATCCTGCGCACCGCCCGAAGCTCGGACAGCGCTTCCTGCCAGCGTCCGCTGTGATAGGCGACGAGGCCGAGCGCCTCGCGGACCACCGGTACCCGGGACGCCTTGGCCTTGGCGTATTGCGCGTGCAGCAGCGCCCTGTCCGGGTCGGAGTCGAGCAGGCCACCGGCCGCGATCAGATGCTTCCCGACCGTCTCCGCGAGCGCTTTCGGCAGTGTCCGCAGGTCGCGTCGTGCCTCCTCGTCGAGTTCGGAGAATTCGATGCCCTCGGGCAGTTCCGGCGCTTCGAGCAGTTCCCGTGCCATCGAGTCGTCGTCGATCGGACGGTCGCCGGCGCGGGGCGCACTGTCCCTGCGGGGGGCACTGTCCCTGCGGGGGGCACTGTCCCTGCGGGGGGCACTGTCCCGCCGGGGTGCGGAGTCCCGGCGAGGGGGGCCTGCCCGGCGATCGTCGGAGCGGCCACGGTCATCGTCGCGTGCGGACCGGTCACCCTGGGCGCGGGCAGGGCGGCGATCCTCGCGCTGACGGTCTCCGTCCCGGTCGTCGCGGCGCGGGCCGCGAGGGCCGTCGGTGTTCCGGTCCTTGCGGAAGGCAGGCCGGTCGTCGCGGCGCGGACCTGACGACGTGTTGTCCCGCGCGTTGTCCCGGAAACCACCGCGGCGGTCGTCCGGTCGTCCAGGGCGCTGGTCTGGCCGATGCTCGCCACGTGCCGGAGGCGCGCCACGGTCATCGCGGCGGGGACCACGGGGGGCGTCGCCGTCCTTGCGGAACGGGGGGCGCCCATCCCGTCGCGGGCCGCCACTGTCGCGGGGACCGGACCGACGATCGTCCCGGCCGTGGCCCGGTCGATCGTCGCGGCTGTTGCCCCCCTGAGGGCGGCCTCCCTGCGGACGTCCAGCCTGGGGCCGTCCGGTCCGGGGAGCACCACCGCCGGTGTCGCCGCGGAAACCGCCGCCGCGACGATCCTCGGAGCGGGAACGGTCACCCGATGGCTTGCCGCGATCCCGGTCGCCGGATCGGTACCCACCGTCGCGGGCGGCGGGCTTCTTGTCCCAGCCACCGCCACGGGAACCGCCGCCGGACTGGCCGCCACGGTCATCCCGCCGAGGCGCGCGATCCCGGCGGTCGCCGGTGTTGTGCCTGCCGGCCTGGCCACCCTGCGGGCGGGAGCCACCTTCGCGCGAGTCGTCGCGACGCGGACGATCCGACTCCCGATCATCACTTGAGTTACGCCGATCGAACCCGGACACGTCTCCTCCTACCACCGAAAACTTCATGCAGACGCACAAAGGGCCCGCTAGGGGAGCCAACTGGCAACCCTAACGGGCCCTTTGGAAAGGGTGTTCGGCGGCGTCCTACTCTCCCACACCCCTTCGGGTGCAGTACCATCGGCGCTGGCAGGCTTAGCTTCCGGGTTCGGAATGGGACCGGGCGTTTCCCCGCCGCTATGACCGCCGTAACTCTGTGAA
>NZ_NKYE01000018.1 GCF_002262875.1 Amycolatopsis antarctica
ATCAACCCCAGACGCGACTACCAACCCACCGGAGCCCCCAAAGGGCCCACCCGCCGACCCCACACATAACAACAGCCGAACCGACACTTCGTCGGTCCGACTGTCGCCGATGTCCTGAGACATCACAGTTGTGCCCTCGGCGGGACTACCAAAGGATGGGAACGGGGCTGACCAGGGACTCTTCACGGGTACGTTGGTGGTCGAGGCGAGTTTCGAGCTTCCGGGCTTTGGGAGTTCGTCGTGACTGCCAGTTCGCAGGCGGTTGCTCGGTTTGTCACGGTTACGATGGGGCTGGTCATCGGGCTCACTTTTCTCTTCGGGTTCGGGAACGTGTTGAATCTGGCGTTGAAGCTGCAGGTACCCGCGTTCGTAGCGCCGCTGGTGGCGCCGGCTGTTGATCTGACGGTGCTGGGGTTGCTCGTGGGTACACGGCACCTGGCCTTGTCGGGGGCAAGTGATGAGGTGCTACGGCCGGCACGTCGTCTGCTGCTCGGGGCGAGCGTGGTGACGCTGCTGTTGAACGTTGCCGATCCGGTGTGTTCTGGCCAGTGGGGTAAGGCGGCATTCGACGCGGTCGGCCGCTCCTGTTGGTTGGGTGGGCAGAAGCAGGTCCCGGCCTCCTTCGTGCCTTGAGCGCTGCGAGTGCCGACCTCGGATCAGCACAGACTTCCGGCCCGCCGTCGACACTGCCGGCGGAGAGGGGCGTGGAACCAATCGCGCGGGCTGCGGCGTTGCAGGGTGATCAAAAGGCGCGAGTCCAACCCAGCCGGACCGGTCACTTCGATGAGGAACTCGTCGAGAGGGCTCGGCAAGCGGACGCCGACCACTGGCGACGCCATGGGCGCCCGATCTCGGCGGAGAATCTCAGGAAGCAGCTCCGGATCGCCGCCCGGACCTCACGCACTCTGGTGAGGGTCGTTCGCCCGGAGAACTCTCCGGGAATAGCCCAGCTACAACGAACTAACTAACCGAAGGGTTGTTGGTTCGAGTCCAACCGAGGGAGCAAAGCGCAGGCCAGAGGTCTGGGCTTTCGCGTTAGGGTGCTAGGGGCGATTTAGCTGTCTAGTTTGGTCGCCGTTCCGGTGCCCGGACGGTGGGCGCCGCAGCCGAGCAGTGGTGTTCCGCATGGTCGACGCTCAGTACCGAGTCGCGCTACGCAAACGGCCTCAGTTCGCTTAGCGCTGACCGATCCACTGGTACGGCAGCTCGGATGTCATTTCCTGAGCGACGCTGATGAGCATCGCCAACACTGGCGTCCGAGTGGGAATCTCTGCGCAGGACGCGTGTTCACGTGACCGGCCGTCGACGAAGTTCCAGAGCATTGTGTGCGTTCGAATCCCCGGTGCGACTCCTGCGGCTATCACACCGGTTTTGCCTGGCGGGCTGCTGATCCTGGCCGAGGCTCTGGTCCGCGGCTCCATGGCCGAGGAAACTGCTGTTGCAACGCCTTCGCCGAGCCCGTCCGCGCCGAATAGCGGCGGACCCTGATGCGGTTCTTCGGCTTGGGAGCGGAACGCTCGCGCCTGCTGATGCGCACCGTCCGTGCGGGCCGCGAGCACGCTGTCCATGGCGATGGTGGTCGCCTTGCGATGCCCGATCGACCGGCATGACTAGCGCGGGTGTCATGTCCAATGACTGGCAGCTGTCTGTCCCCGTAGGGAACGACGCGCTCGAGTCTCTGGGCGCCGCTGCCACATTAGGTGGGATGAGGTGACCGTCGCTCTTGCACTATTCGAACGTTCGTTCTAATTTCAGGGTGGTTGTCGCAGTTGGCGGGTGGTGAAGCGAAGAGGGGATGAGTAGGGGTACTCGGTGGGCATGGTGCCCTGTGCCTCTAGTGTTCGGTCCTGATCTGAATGAGGAGTGGCGGCATGGCTGACGGCAGTTCGATCGAATGGACGGAGGCGACTTGGAACCCGACGACAGGTTGCGATCGAGTGTCGGCAGGCTGCGATAACTGCTATGCCCTCGCGCTCGCCAAGCGGTTGAAGGCGATGGGGGCCACGAAATATCAAACAGATGGTAACCCGAGTACGTCGGGGCCTGGGTTTGGCATTGCAGTACATCAGGATGCGTTGGCGTTGCCGTACCGGTGGCGGCAGCCGCGGCTTGTTTTCGTCAACTCGATGTCGGATCTGTTCCACGCAAAGGTGCCGATTGGGTTCATCCGGGACGTGTTTGCGGTCATCGCCGATACCCCTCAGCACACATATCAGATGCTGACGAAGCGGTCGCTGAGACTGCGGCGGTTCGCAGACCGTCTGAGCTGGCCACCGAATCTGTGGATGGGCGTGTCGGTCGAAGACGAGTCGCAACTTTATCGCGTTGACCATTTGCGTGAGGTCCCTGCAGCGGTCAGGTTCATATCAGCCGAGCCCCTGCTTGGTCCGCTAAATGGGTTGTCGCTGTCGGGAATTGGATGGGTGATCACGGGGGGTGAGTCCGGTCCGCGGGCGCGGCCGTGCGATACCGCTTGGGTTCGTGGCATCCGCGACGCGTGCACAGATCTCGACGTTCCGTTCTTTCACAAGCAGTGGGGCGGTATTCGTCCCAAGTCGTTGGGGCGAGAGCTGGACGGTCGTACCCACGACGGGATGCCTACGCGACGTTCTCTTGCCGTGAACGTCAGGTGAGCGAGCTTGTGAGGCGGACGATGCTGCCGCGGTACAAACCTCGTCGGTCGCTCTCGATCAACCCTTCTTGCCGGAGGTTCTTCAGCGTTTGGATGACATGTTGAGGTCGGTAGACCGTTTCGAACAGCGCGAAATCGCGGAGGGTCTCGACCCTGAGCCCGTCCGCGGCGGCGTGCTTCAGCCTGGCGATTAGTAGCCGGCCTAGGGGGGACAGCACGGGGTCGGCCAACTCGAACAGAGTTTCGGCTTGCTCGTCGCGAGGGTCACGGAAGCCGACGCCGTAGACCCGGTCGACCTCCCAGGCTGAATCTTTCATCTTCTCGAGGCCGCGACGGTGATTTGTGCCGAAGACCAGGTAGAGGGACTCGCCGCGCACGTCGATCAGTTCGAAGTCGAGCAGGAACTTGAAACCGGCTTTGGAGAGAGTCTTCCGGTAGCACGTGAGGATGTGTTGCCGTTTCGCCTGGACAGTGGCCATCGAGTCGATCTGCCGCCAGTTCGGATCACCGCCGAAGACTTCGTCGGCGTCTGGGCCCATCTTGGAGACGAAGCGAATGAAGTGTTGTGTGCCGAGAGTGATGATGACCTCTGATGACGGGTTGTGAGCGATGCGCTGCAGTAGTCGATAGGTGACGGGGACGTTACCCCAGGAATCGAGCACAGCGAGTATTGGCTGTCCCCAGGCGTTCATGGAATTGAGTTGGGGTTCGAGGGCTTTCCGCGCACGTGCCATTTTTGATCTTGATCGGCAGCTTTTCGCTGCTTCGCGGGCGTTCGGGAAACCTGCGTGTCAATTGCTCGCGGAGCATTTCTGTACACCTGACGTCATCGTCAATGAAGATCATTTTCACGATGGGGTCAGGGTTGGGTACCTTTTCAAGAAGCGCTTGTATGGCGATGATCGGCGAGCCTGGGTGGTCGTCCTCGTAGACGCCCGGGCCGGCGAAGCCTTCGGCATATGTGGCCGACTTGTAGGCGTTGGTACCGCGCAGCAAGATCGGGAACCATCGCTCAAGGTATCGGCGATAGATGTCGTGCTTCGCCCCTGTGTGGTCTGCTCGTTTCCAAGGCACTGGGCCGTCAACGGGCACGCTCAACCCCCTACAACGACACACCGTAACACTGTCAACGCAAAGAGTGCTCATTTTTACGTTACAGGTCGCTGGCCTTCACCTCAACGCTGGTTCGTTGCTGCGCGTGGAGTCGGTGGCCGCGGTACGTGTTGATGTCCTTGGCGTACGGCCTGGGTTCCAGAATGCCGTCCCGATAGAGGCGGGACAGCGCTTGTCGTAGGTGCTTGTCCCATGCCTGCCCGAACGTGTCGGGGCCGAACAGGACATAGGCGTCCTGGGGAAGGTCGATGCGTCCGCGTTCGGTAAGGAGGTTCCGGGTCCGGCGTTCGATGATGTCCACCCACGATGATTGGCGAGCCTCTTCTTCGGCTGGGAACGGGTCTGTGATGGAGAACAGGCTGTCCTCGACGGTGTTGGGCGGGGGACTGCAGTAGCGGCGCCACTCGGCGGCTGCTCGGGCGGCGGCTTCTCGTATCCACCAGACGCCATCTGGGTGGTGAGTGAAGTGCACGAGCCAGTAGAGAGGCTGCTTGTGGGCCCGGTCTCTGACCGGGATTAGGCTTGTTGAGCAGTTGGTCTTGAGCTGAAGTCGCTGAGCGTAGCCGCGCGCAATTTGTGCGATGGCTGGTGCGGTCGAGTCAGATGACAGGTAGATCTCTCGCCACCAGTCCCCACCGAGTACGGCATCGAGCCGAAAGAGTGTGTTCTCCTGCTGAGGGCTTCGGGCGGCCCGCCGCAGGTAACCGCCGGCGCGGCTGAACGCCATCGCGATGAAGTTCAGCAGAACCTCGGTCTTACGCCCATAACCTTGTCTTGGGCGATTGAGAACGGACGCGACTTCTTCGAACGTGGGGCCTAGACCGTACGGGTCAACGAACATGAAGAGGGGTGAATTGCCAGCAAAGGCCAGGGCCTCCTGGAGGTGGTCACTTGCCCGTCCACGGCGTGTAATCCAATGAGCTCCGGCTGGCATGTTGTCAGTGAGAAGCTGCCGCAGGTGGTCGTGATTACTTTTGCGGGCCTCGACGAAAAAACAGTCGATACGTCGAAGCTTCTGCATTTCCGAGACGTCTTGTGCCACCAGCAGCGGACTCCCTGCGGTGCCGTCGTCGTATGCACCGCGACCTGCGTGGGTGTCGACATAGGCTAGCCGCCTATCGGCCTCCGTTGAGCCTGCCTTCCCCACAAACTTAGGGAAGTAGGTCTTCAGAAGTTTGTGTTTAAAGACCGCGGATGCTTGCTTCGAGACGAAGAACGGATCGTCAGACCCCATGCCTTCTTCGCCGCCAGCCTCGCCACTGAGGGCGTAGTCCTCGAGTTCCGCCTTCGTCAGACCTTGATCTGTCGGCTCGTCGTCTGGCGTCATCGCTGCCCTCCCGTGTGGTGGTAACGACCAATTCGCGAACGGGAGCGATTATGCTACGCCAGGGCGATAACGATCTGGCCAAACATGCTCAAACTGTCATTCTGGCGCGGCAGGACGAGAACAGCACCCTACTTCTGGATTATGACCGGGACGGGCATGCAATCTCAACGCTGAGCCCCGTTGGCGGCGGATGGCGTCCTGGTCGCTCGATCGAGTTGGCTTGAAATTTCCGGCAGCGGGGTGACAGCGACCTTGAACGTCGATCTCGGCAAGCGTCTATGCCGCATGCTCGGCACCCTTCCTCGAGTGCAGCAGCAGATCGTCGCCCCACCTATCGCCGTCGGCCTCTCATCTGCGGAGACCTCCGAAGCCCTCGGTACCCCGTCGACAATGTGCGTGCCATCCGCCACCGTGCGCAGGTCAGACTCCGGGCAGCGGTGAACACGACGAGTTCAACCCTTCTTGACCTCAAGTCAATGGAGGCCTCGATCTCGACGCGGTCCGGCGCTACAAGCCATGCCCGGCACCACGTTCGCAGAAAGGAATCTCAATGGTCGTGTCAAGCTGTCGAGGTGATCGGTGTTGGCGCGGCCCAGAGTACGTCGACCAGTCGTCGTGTCTGGGCGAGCAGGGCTTGGGTTTGAATGCGTCGTTCGCCGCGTTTCTTGTCGTAGAAGGCGCGCGAGGGGCCGTCGCCACGCAGGCTGAAGAGGGAGGCCATTCCCTTGGAGCCACCGTGCGGCAACCAATCATCAGCCACACGCCCTGGGCATCCAGGGCACTAAGCCCGGAACACCAATAACCTTCGGGAACCAGTTATGACTGCCGCATTGCTGACGATCTCCGGCTTTCGCGCGACGTCCGCCCTGTAAGTCGAATTCCTCGGCCTCGATGAGGTGGGACTGCACGGGGGAGCGACGGATCGGCTCCTCCGCGACCACGACGATCCGCCGATCGGATTACGGGCTAGGCGAAAATCCGCGGTCGCTGGGGCTTGCGGCTTGCATGACGGCGTGCACGACGTGGCCGATTCGTTCGGCGGCGTTGTCGGGGTCGGGTTGGCCGGCGTCGAGCCAGGCGATGACGGCCTCGATGGTGACTGTGGGCAGCAGCCGTGCGGCCCATCTGGCCCACGGGCCGTCCGGGATTCGTCCGGTGAGGTTGCGTCCTGCGACTTCGGTGGAGTTGGCGGCGAGTGCGTCCATAATGTCGCGGAACTCCGGTTCTCTTGCCGCGTAATGGAACAGCAGGCGGAATCCGTCCGGGTCGTCGGCCGCTGCGTTGAGCATCTTCTGGATGGTGTCTTCGTCGAAATCGTCGTCGCCGACAGTGGCTGCGAGTCTGGTGCATGCCCGATCAAGCACTGCTCGGTACAGGTCGGGCTTCGAGTCGAAGTGCCGGTAGAGGAGTACCCGGGTCACGGCGGCCTCAGTGGCGATGTCGTCGAGGCCGGTTGCGGCGAATCCGGCGCGAGCGAATGCCCGTGTCGCCGCGGCGAGGATCTGCTCCCGGCGTTCGGCCCGTGGTAGCCGCACGGTTGCCGACTTTTGCTCCGGGCTCATCAGCACCTCCATCTTGTTTACGTGGGAGTATACAAGTACTGTGGTTTACTTCAAGGTAAACACACGTGAGTGAACATCAGGGGGATGGTCATGAGTGCTGCGATATGGTTGCCGTTCGAGCAGCCTGGTCCGGTCGACGTCGCACCGGTGCTGAGCGCGCTGCAGGCCGAAGGCGCCGTGCACCGGGTGCATACCGCGGTCGGCGACGAGGCGTGGCTGATCACCAGCTACCCGCTCGTGCGCGATCTTCTCGCAGACGAGCGACTGGGCCGTTCGCATCCGGTGCCGGAGACCGCGGCCCGTACCGGTGAGTCGGCGTTGTTCGGCGGGCCGATGGGCGACTTCGATACCGAGCACGCCGACCACGCCCGGATGCGGGCCCTGCTGCAACCGCTGTTCACGCCGAAACGCATGCGCGCTCTGGACTCCCGCGTCGAGACACTCACGACGGAGTTGCTTGACAAGTTCGCCGACCGGCCGCATCCCGCGGACCTGGTTGCGGCAGTGGCGGTGCCGTTGCCGATCCTGGTGATCTGCGAGCTACTCGGTGTGCCGTATGCCGATCGCGACCGCTTTCGGTCCTGGACCCGGGCGGCCGCCGACATTCGCGAGCGTGCCCGCTCCGAACGAGGACTTGCCGATCTGTTCGGCTACGGCAAAGACCTCGTCGCCCGCAAACGTGCCGATCCTGGTGACGATGTGATCAGCCGGCTCTGCGAGGCCGACGGAGTCAGCGACGACGAGATCGCCGCCCTGTCGATGTCGTTGTTGTTCGCCGGGCACGAGACCACCGTCGTCCACATCGGACTCGGCGCACTGCTGCTGCTCACCAATCCCGACCAACGCAATGCCGTGCTGGAGGACCACCACCTCGTCGGGTCGGCCGTGGAGGAAATGCTGCGCGCTCCGGGCAAAACTGGTGGTGGCATTCCGCGCTATGCCCGCGCCGACTTCGAGATCGGCGGCGTCACCATCCACGCGGGCGAGTTGGTGCTGCTCGACACCAGCGCGGGCAACCACGATCCCGCCGACTTCCCCAATCCCGATCGGTTCGACGTCACGCGCCGGGACGCCCCGCACCTGACATTCGGGCACGGCCTGCGCTACTGCATCGGCGCCCCGCTTGCGCGGATGGAACTGCGCGCGGTGTTCTCCCAGTTGATACCGCGATTTCCCGACATCCGGCTTGCGGTACCGGTTCACGATCTGCGGACGCATCGGAACACTCTGACCGGCGGGCTCACCGCACTGCCGGTCAGGTGGTGACCACGATGACGAAGCATCGGCTGTTCGGACGGCTGTACCCGGCGATGAGCCGCGCCCTCGACCAGGCGGGCATGGCCGAGCGTCGCACCGCGCTCCTCACCGGGCTCACCGGCGAGGTCGTCGAGATCGGGGCCGGCCATGGCGTCAACTTCGCCCACTACCCGCCCACAGTCACGCGCGTTCTCGCGGTCGAGCCACAGCCCCACTTGAGGGTGCTGGCCGCCGCGCAGGCGGCGGGTGCGCCGGTGCCGGTTGAGGTCGCCGACGGCGACGCCGAACACCTGACCATCCCGGACCGGTCGGTGGACGCCGTGGTCGTGTCCCTGGTGCTGTGCTCGGTGCGCGGTCAGGACGAGGTGCTCTCCGATGCGCGGCGGGTGCTCACCCCCGGAGGGCAGCTCCGATTCCTCGAACACGTCCGAGCCGGCACCGCTGGCCTGGCCCGAGTGCAACGTGCCCTCGACACCACGATCTGGCCACACCTCGCCGGTGGATGCCGCCTGGGCCGCGACACCCTCGCCGCCATTCACCGTGCGGGGTTCACATCATCGACCTCGACCAGTTCCTGATGCCCGCCGCGAAGACCCCGTTCTCCTTCCACGTGCGCGGCATCGCGACTACGCCGGGCGGGTCTGGGTGACCTGCCACAGTCTGCGCGGCAACTCGCCTTCCTCGAATGCGTGTACCTCGTCCAGTGCCCAACCGTCCGCGAGGGTGTCGACCAGGGCGCGGTCGAAGAAGTGCACCGCGAATCCGCCATTCTCAAAGATGTTGTCGCCGTGCTCGATGCCGGCGCCGTAGTGCGCGTCGCCGGTGTGGCGCACCGTGTACACGAGTACCCCGCCCGGAACCAGGACCCGCTCGATCTCATTGACCAGCGCCTGAATCTCTTCGGTGGAGATTGCCATGCACAGCAGCATGTGCGCGAACACTGCGTCCACACTGGATTCCGACAACGGCAACCGGGTACGCACGTCGTGCACGATCGTCTGGACCCGCCCGTCCAGCCCGTCGGCGGCAGCACGCGCTGCGAGCGAGTCGAGTCCGATGGCGCTGAAGTCCGCAGCGGTCACCGAGAACCCGTTCCGGGCGAAGAACAACGCGTCCCTGCCCTGCCCGGCCCCGAGCTCCAGCACGCGGCTCGCACCGGCGGTGCCGAACCGTTCGGCCGCCGCCACCGCCGGTTGCGACGGCACCTCGCCATACATCTCCGGGTGCTGCCGATAGGTTCTGTCCCAATGTGTCCGCTGCTGCCCGGCCAAGGTAGGGCTTGGATCGTTCGTTGCCACCGGTTTCCCTTCCCGTCTTACGCGAACCAGCCAGTTCACGGGAGATGCTGCCAGTAAACTCGACTCTGGTTGGGGCGGGCGGGCGGCTCCGGCGACGTCGCGCCGGGTACTCGCCGCGCTCCTTAGCGCGGCATAGTCGAGCGCCACTGCGCGGCTACCCGTCCACGACTGACGCGGCTCGCGTAATCAACCGACCGAATTAATTAGCAGATTTGTCCGGGAAAATTCGATATTTTCAGGATTAATGGAAACCGCTAGCGTGTGATTCATGACGATACGTATCACGCACGCCGTCACATCCGATGTTGATGCCCTTGTTTCCTCGGTGGCGGCGTTGTTCGCCGAGGACGGTGGAACCCACGATCCCTATATGGACACCAGTTGGCCCGACCGTCACGGTGCCGCGTTCTACGCTGGTGCCATCAACGATACGGATTCCTTGGTGTTGCTAGCGAAGCACGACGATGCCGCCGGGGTGATCATCGGCCATCTTGTCGATCGTCTGAAGCGCGGCAACCCGCTTCGCCCGCATGCGGTCACTGCGATTCTGGAAAGCATGCGCGTCACCGAGAATCACCGTCGGCAAGGAACAGGATCCGCGCTGATCGCAGAATTCCTGCGGTGGTCCGACGATCATGGGGCGAACCAGGCGATTGTCACCGCGTTCGCCGCGAATGACACCGCCATGTCGTTGTATCAGGCGCACTCGTTTGCGCCGTTCGAGATGACATTGCATCGCCCGCTGTGACTCGGTCGCCCACAGGTACGGGCGGGAATCAGCGAACGCATCGCCGGGTGCCTCGCATGGCACGCCAGAGACTGTGGGGAGCGGTGCTGCGCGTTCCCGGTGGGCATAACTCGTGCGTATCGGACCTGCGTAAGCCGGGTAACACGCCCTTGACGCCTCGCTAACGTAAGTATTGGCTTACGTTAGTGGTGGCTTACGCGGTTGATCCGTGGACGGCGCTCGGGGATCCGAGTCGCCGGCTGATCTTCGAGCGCCTCACCGAACGGTCGCAGTCAGTCACCGAGATCGCCGACGGGATGCCGATCAGTCGGCCGGCGGTCTCGCAGCACCTGCGAGTGCTGAAACAGGCGTGCCTGGTCCGGGACCGGCCGGTAGGCACGCGGCGCATCTACGAGGTCGACCCGCAGGGTCTGGCGGCGCTGCGCGGGGAGCTGGATCGCTTCTGGGGCAAGACGTTGGAGAACTTCAAACAGCTTGCGGACGAGGAAGGGGACTAGGTCATGACGGCATCCACCGAGACCACCGTGCGGCAGGAGATCACCGTTGCCGTGCCGGTTGAGCGAGCGTTCGCGGTGTTCACCGAGCAGTTCGACCGGATCAAGCCTCGCGAGCAGAACCTGCTGGCTGTTCCGATTGTGGAGACGGTGTTCGAGACGCGTGTGGGCGGATCGGTCTATGACCGCGGCGAGGACGGATCGGTGTGCCGGTGGGCGCGGGTGCTCGTGTTCGAGCCGCCGCAGCGGTTCGTGATCAGTTGGGACCTGACGCCGCAGTGGCAGATCGAGACCGACCCCGACCGGTGCAGCGAGGTCGAGGTCCGCTTCCTGGCCGACGGGCCGAACCGGACCCGGGTGGAACTGGAACACCGACACCTGGACCGCCACGGTGCAGGGTGGCAGGGCGCGCGCGAAGGCGTCGCCGACGACCGCGGCTGGCCGCTGTACTTGCGCCGCTTCGCCGACCTGGCCGCCAGCGCATGAGCCGCACCGACGTCATGTCCCTGGCCGAGGCCGAGCGACAGGACCTGGCCGCCAGCGCATGAGCCGCACCGACGTCATGTCCCTGGCCGAGGCCGAGCGACAGGACCTGGCCGACTTCCTCGACACCCTTGCCACCGACGACTGGCAAGCACCGACGCTGTGCTCGGACTGGACGGCGCACCAGGTGGTCGCCCATGTGATCAGCTTCGAGGAACTGAGCCGGCCACAATTGGTGGCACGTTTCGTCAAGGGATGGCTCGGACCGGGCAACGTCAACTCAGTCGGAGTGCGCGAGTACGTGACTCGCTCTCCATCTGAGTTGATCGCTCTGGTCCGGGCGTATGCCCTGCCGCGCGGGTTGACCGCGGGATTCGGTGGAGCCATCGCCCTCACCGACGGTCTGATCCACCATCAGGACATTCGGCGCTCGCTCAAGCAGCCACGGTCGATTCCGCCCGAACGACTCGTCGCGGCATTGCAGATGGCGGTGCGGGCGCCCACGCTGCCCGCGCGCCGCAATACTCGCGGGCTACGGCTCGTCGCGATCGACATCGACTGGGACTTCGGGCAAGGCCCCGAGGTGACCGGTTCAGGTGAAGCACTGCTGATGGCGATCGCGGGACGTCCAGCGGCCCTCGCCGACCTCCACGGACCCGGCCTTGACACCCTCGCCGCCCGACTGCCCTCGCCGTAGCTGAGTGCCACCGCCTGTGCCCGGTGACGGCCAGCGGTCCCGGCTGCTGACGTGTGGCCGGGCGGATTCACGAGGCCGGTCGCCGCCTCCGCGCACTGCTCCGTCGTCGCTATCGGACCGAGCTCAATGGAAACCTGTTAGTTCATCGATTGCTGTACTACAGTAAACGGTGAACTGTCTGGGGAAGGGATGTCCGATGGCGGTACTCGCGCTGGTCCTGTACGTAGCGTTTCTGGTGCTGGCGTTCGGGGTGCGCAGTGTCATGCAGTGGCGGGCGACGGGTTCGGCCGGATTCCGTGGTATCAGCGGGAATCCGAGATCGGCGGACTGGTGGGGTGGCGTGTTGTTCGTCGTGGCGGTGGTAGTCGGTGTGGCGGCGCCGGGGCTGCAATGGACCGGCGTGCTGAGTCCGGTCGGCGTCCTGGATGCGGCGTGGATCCAGGTGGTGGGGCTGGTTCTCGCACTGGGCGGGATTGGGGCGACGGTGGCGGCGCAGCAGAGCATGGGGCGGTCGTGGCGGATCGGTGTCGAAGCCGCCGAGCGCACCGAGTTGGTGACCGGTGGGGCGTTCGCGTGGGTGCGGAACCCGATTTTCACCACGATGGTCACCGCCGCGCTCGGGCTGGGGTTGCTTGCGCCGAACGTGCTCGCGCTGGCGGGTCTGGTCGCGTTGCTGCTCGCGGTGCAGCTCCAGGTGCGCCGGGTTGAGGAGCCGTATCTCCTCGTCGTGCACGGTCAGGCTTATCGCGACTATGCCGCCCGCGCGGGGCGATTCCTGCCGATGCTCGGACGGCTGCCCGCGATCGCGTCTAGCTGAGCAGGCTGGACCAGAACGTCCAGAACGCCTGGCCGATCAAGGCAATCAGCACGATGAACCACAGGGTCAACACGGCACTGTGGTATCGGGCCAAGGACCGTGGTGACCGGGCGCAGCGGTCCCGGGGCCGGGAGGTGGCCGGCGGTGAGATTGTGCAGGGTGGTGTACCAGAAGATCGGGATGGTTACGGCCCACACGATCATGCAGTACGGGCACAGCGCGCCGATGCGGTACACGCTCTGCACAAACAGCCAGTGCACGAACACCACGCCGAACGTCGCGCCGAGCTGCAGTCCGAGCCAGACCCAGCGCGGCACCCGGGATCCGGCGAGCAGCAGCACGCCGATCGTGGTGACGATGGGAAAGCCGAGTACGCCCAGGATCGGGTTGGGAAACCCGAACACCGCAGCCTGGGGCGTGTTCATCACCGAACCGCAGGACAGGATCGGGTTGAGGCTGCAACTGGGGATATAGCTGGGATCGGCAAGCAGCGCGACCTTCTCGATCAGCAGGAGTGTCGCGGCCAGCGAACCGACCGCGCCGCCGATCGTCAGGATCCAGGCGACGGTACGCGCGAACGTCGGCACCGCGGTGTCGGGGGCGTCGGTGCTGGTCGCTGTGGAAGACATCGACGCGGCTACTGGGCCAGGGCCGCGTCGACGGCCGAGGTGAGATCGTCGAGGGAGCGGATCGTCAGTTTCTTGCCGTTGAGGAAAAAGGTCGGCGTGCCCTGGACCCCTACCCCTGCTTGCTGGCCGTCGGCCTGGTCGCGGCTGATGCGGTCGTTCGTCGCGGCGGCGTCCCAGTCGGCCTGGAATCGAGGGACGTCGAGTCCGATCCGGCGGGCGTAGTCGAGGAAGCGGTCCCGCTGAGGGGTTTCCTGGTGGCCCCATTCGGCCTGGTTGTCGAACAGCGTGGTGTACATGGCCTCGAACTTGCCCTGTGCCGCGGCGGCTTGCGCGGTCTGCGCGGCGAGTTGCGCGTTGGGGTGGCTGGCGATCGGGAAATACCGCACCACATAAGTGATGCGCCCGGCGTAAGTCTTTCGCAGCTGCTCGACCGCGGGATAGGCGGCGCCGCAGGATTCGCACTCGAAATCGAGGAACTCCACCAGGGTGACCTTGCCGTCGGGCGCGGTGGACAAGCGGTGGCTGTCCTCGCGCACCAGTAGTTCCGCCGGCACGGTGGGAGTGCCATCGGCGGCGGCTTCGGGTGCCGGAGCACTGTCAGGACGGGTCGCGACCAGCAGGATCGCCACCACCAGCGTGGCCACCGCGGCCAGCACGATCGTCACCTTCAGATTGCGCGTCATCATCCTCAATCCCACGGGAGCCGGAGGCGCTTCCACAAGGGGCAAAACCGGCGAACTGGACTATTCACGGCGCACTGTACAACAGCAGGCGCTGTACAGTTCTACGCGTGGTGACGTCTGAAACGCATGAAGCGGCCCTCGCCAGGGTCGGCCGCGCTCTCGCCGACCCGACACGCTGCCGCATTCTGCTGGCCCTGTTGGAAGGGCCGGGCTATCCGGCGCAGCTGGCTGAGCGGCTGGAGCTGAGCCGGTCGAACGTGTCCAACCATCTGGCCTGTCTACGCGGCTGTGGCCTCGCGCTGGCCACGTATCAGGGCCGTCAGGTCCGCTACGAACTCGCCGACCCGCACCTGGCCCGAGCCCTGCGCGAGCTGCTCGTCGTGGTCCTGGCGGTCGACCCGGGCCAGTCCTGCGACGAACGCGTCCCGCCTCGGGCCGTCGCGGCGCCGTAGACCGCGGCCCGTGCAGTCTTATCCCGGCGCGTCACGGCTTCTTCACGGTGAGCGGGATCGTGGTGGCGGTCTTCTGTGCGACCGGCGGTGTGGGCGAACAGCACGCGCAGCCGTCGGTGGTTTCCGCTGATGGGTCGGCCGGAATCTGTTGCGCTGCAACGGTGTCCGGTGCCGGGGCACCGCGCAGGGGGCGCAGTCGTCCGGCGCGGACGCCGTTGCCGATGACGAAGACTTCGGCGAGTTCGTGGATGAACACGACGGTGGCCAGCCCGAGGGTTCCCAGTGCGGCCAGGGGGACGAGCACCAGCACGATCGCGGCGGACAGGGCGATGTTCTGCAGCATGATGATCCGGGCGCGGCGGGCGTGGGCCAAGGCTTGGGGCAGGTGGCGCAGGTCGGTGCCCATCAGGGCGACGTCGGCGGTGTCGATGGCGACATCGCTGCCCATGGCGCCCATGGCGATGCCGACGTCGGCGGTGGCCAGGGCCGGTGCGTCGTTGATGCCGTCGCCGACCATCGCCACCGACCCGCTGGCGCCGCCGCCGAGCCGTTGGATGTGGTCGGCTTTGTCGGTCGGGCGGAGCTCGGCATAGACATCAGTGATACCCGCTTGCTCGGCCAGGGCGGCCGCGGTGCGGGTGTTGTCGCCGGTGAGCATCACGACCCGCAGACCGGCAGCGTGCAGGGCGGCGACGGTTTCGGGGGCTTCGGGGCGGAGTTCGTCGCGGATGCCGACCACGCCGAGCACCGTGCCGCCGCGTTCGATGACCGCGACGGTGGTGCCGCCGTCCTGGAGCCGCTGCACCTCGTCGGTGAGGGTTCCGGGGTCGGTCCAGCTCGGTCTGCCGAGCCGGGCCTGGATGCCGTCGACGGTGCCTTCGAGCCCAGCGCCAGGAACCGTGATCACCTCGTCCGCGGGGGCCGCATCGGGTGCGGCGGCGAGGATCGCGGCGGCGAGAGGGTGCTCGCTGCGGGCTTCCAGCGCGGCGGCGACGGCGAGGACCGTGTCGGTGCTGTGGCCGTCGACGGCGATGATCTCGGTGACGGCGGGGGAGTTGCGGGTCAAGGTGCCGGTCTTGTCCAGCGCGACGGTGCGCACGGCGCCGAGGGTTTCCAGGGCGGCGCCACCCTTGACCAGCACACCGAGTCGGCTGGCGGCGCCGACCGCGGCGATCACGGTGACCGGCACCGAAATGGCCAGCGCGCAGGGCGCGGCGGCGACCAGCACGACCAGGGCCCGCTCGATCCACGTCGCCGGATCACCGAAGATCGCGCCGAGCCCGCCGATGAGCACGGCGAGGACCATGATGGCGGGCACCAGCGGGCGGGAGATCCGGTCGGCCAGGCGCTGACGGGCGCCCTTGCGCTGCTGCGCGTCCTCGACCACCCGCACGACCTTGGCCAGCGAGTTGTCCGCGACGGTCGCCGTCGCCTCGACGGTCAACACCCCGGTGCCGTTGATGGACCCGGCATACACCTCGGCACCGGGCCCGGTTTCCACCGGAACCGATTCGCCGGTGATCGCGGACGTGTCGAGACTCGACCGGCCGGAGACCACCACGCCATCACTGGCGACACGATCACCGGCGCGCACGACCATCTGATCGCCCACCCTGAGTTCGGCAGGCGCGATCGTCACCTCGGCGCCACCACGCACAACGGTCACCGTCTCGGGAACCAGCGCCAGCAGCGCACGCAAACCGCGGCGGGTGCGGGCCAGCGAATAGTCCTCCAGCGCTTCGCTGATGGAAAACAGGAACGCCAGCATCGCGGCCTCACCGAACTGACCGAGGATCAGCGCCCCGACCAGGGCGATGGTCATCAGCGTGCCGACACCGATCCGGCGCCGCCACAACGCTCGCACCGTGCCCGGCACGAACGTCGCGCCACCAACCGCCGCTCCAGCCAGATGCAGCACAATCCCCGCAGTGCCCGCGCCCAGCCAGCCCACGACGAACCCCGCGGTCAACAGCAGACCGGACAGCGCGGCGAGTTGAAGCTCGCGCACCTGCCAGAGTCGTTGCGGCGCTTCGGCTTCGCGGTCGTCGGCGTGGCTGTCGCCGGTGTCGCAGCACAGGTCGCTCACGCCGGTTCCTCCTGCGCGAGCGTGCCGGCCACCGCGTCGAGCAGATGGTGCCCGGTCGGGTTGAGCCGGTACATCACCAGCTTCCCATCGCGGCGGGAATCGACCAGACCCGCCGACCGCAGCTGCCGCAAATGATGCGACACCAACCCCTGGGACGATCCGACGATCCACGCCAGGTCACACACGCACAGCACCTCGCCCACATGCAGGGCATGCGCGATCCGCAACCGGGTCTGATCCCCGAGAGCCCGCATCCGTTCCGCGCGCAACGCGACCTCCTCAGCCGTGGGCAGCGCGGCACGCAGCGCCTCGGCATGGTCGAAGTCGATACACAACAAGTCGCAGCGGTCATCGCTCATACCCAACAAACTAACGTCCGTCGATATGTTGAGTCAACTATCGGAGATGTCGCTCGCCACCTCCGCCGAAGGGCTACTCGTGCGTTGTAGCGGTGTGATCGGGTGAGCCGGGCCACCCTGGTCGGTGATGGCGTTACCGAGTCGGTACTTTGTTGTAACTGTGAGAGGCCAGGCGCGGGTTCGGCGTGCGAGCGGGTTCGCTCGTGCTGTGCTTGTGCTGGGCGTTTTCCTGTCCTACCTGGCGATGCACGCGCTGCCGTGTATCGGTGAACATCAGCATGTTCAGCCTGCGGCGTCGGTCGAGCCACTGGTCGTGGCCACCGACGATCACGATGTGGCCCACGGCGCCCATGAGCACGATGCGGCGCACGGCGCCGATGAGCATCCGGTCGGTGAACCGGTTCCGGCCAGCGCGCCCGGCTGCCACAGCGACCAGGACACGCCGACGGATCCGGACCATGAGGAATGCGTCGCGTTGCCGCGGACGGCGGATGCCGGTCCGGCGGCGCCGGTGGCGGCGTTCGCCCTGGTGCCGATGCTCTCGTTCGGTCTGCGCGACGCGCGTTACGCCGGTCGTGGGCGGCGGCGCCGGCGATGTCGGGGATCGATCTCTCTCACGCCGTATGCGCTCTGTGTGTTGAGGCGCTGACAGGTCCATCCGCTGCTGCCCTGGGGTAGTGGCGGCCCGGATCTGTCACGCCTCGTTGCGGCTTGGTGCCGCACCACAGAACAGGACATTTCTTGATGCCCTCGCATGATGTGACCCTGCCCGTACCCGCGCCCGATCCGGTCGCGCCGCAACTGGCGGCGTTCGTCGGCAACACGCCGGTGACCTGGATCGACCGCCCGTTCACCGTTGATGGCCGCGGGTTCTGGGCGAAGTTGGAAGGCCACAATCCCGGTGGCATGAAGGACCGTCCCGCGCTGCACATGGTCGCCCGGGCCCGTGAGCGCGGGGAGCTGGAGCCTGGCGGGCTGGTCGTGGAGTCGACCAGCGGCACCCTCGGGCTCGGCTTGGCGTTGGCCGGGATCGTCTACGGCCATCCGGTCGCGCTGGTCGGCGATCCGGGGATGGAGCCGATCATCCTGCAGCTCCTGCGGGCCTACGGGACCCGCGTCGATATCGTCACCGAGCCGGATCCGGTGGGCGGTTGGCAGGAGGCGCGGCGGCAGCGGGTGGCGGAGATCGTGGCGGAGAATTCGGGTGCGTTCTGCCCGGATCAGTACAACAACCCGGACAACGTCGAGGCCTACCGCCCGCTGGCCACGGAGCTGGCAAAGCAGCTCGAGCACATCGACACCCTGGTCTGCTCGGTGGGCACTGGCGGCCATTCGGCCGGCGTGTCTCGCGTGCTGCGGCAGCGGTTTCCGCGGATGCGGCTGATCGGCGTCGACACGGTCGGCTCGACGATTTTCGGGCAGCCTGCCCGCAAGCGGCTGATGCGTGGGCTGGGATCCAGTATCTATCCGGGAAATGTCGATTACGGCGCGTTCGACGAGGTGCACTGGGTGAGTGCGGCGGAGTCGGTGACCACCTGCCGGCGGCTGGCTGCCGCCCAGTACACCTCCGGTGGGTGGAGTGTCGGCGCGGTCGCTCTGGTCGCCGGGTGGGCCGCCCGTCACGAGCCGTTGGGTGCTCGGATCGCGGCGATCTTCCCGGACGGCCCGCAACGCTATTTCGACACCGTGTACAACGACGAGTTCTGTGCCGAGCACGGCCTTTTGGGCGCCGCGATGCCAGACGAGCCCGACGTCATCGACGATCCGCTGCACCATGAAGTGACCCGCTGGTCCCGGTGCACGGACGTGGCCGCCCCGGCGGGGGTGGCGCGGTGAGCGGGGTGCTGACGCAGTTCCGATCGTTCGACCGCCCGGTGCAGTTGTTAGCGCTTAACCAGTTCACCATCAACATCGGCTTCTACATGCTGATGCCGTATCTGGCCGCGCACCTCTCGCTGGGTCTCGGGCTGGCCGGGTGGCTGGTCGGGTTGATCCTCGGGGTCCGGAATTTCTCCCAGCAGGGCATGTTCCTGCTCGGCGGGGCGCTGGCCGACCGGTTCGGCTACAAGCCGCTGATCGTGGCCGGATGCGCGTTGCGGACCGGCGGGTTCGCCATGCTCGGGCTGGTCGACACGGTGCCCGCGTTGGTGATCGCCTCGGCCGCGACGGGGTTCGCCGGGGCGTTGTTCAACCCGGCGGTGCGGGCGTATGTGGCCAAGGACGCCGGGGAGCGCCGGGTCGAGGCGTTCGCCCTGTTCAACGTGTTCTACCAGTCCGGGATTCTTCTTGGTCCGCTGATCGGGCTCGCGCTGACCGGTATCGCGTTCCAGGTGACCTGTCTGGTCGCGGCCGTGGTGTTCGCCGGGCTGACTGTGCTGCAGATCCGCGCACTGCCCGCCCGTAGCGATGCCGAGCACACCGAGGCCGCCCGGTCGTCGACCGGAGGCTGGAAGACGGCGCTGCGCAACCGGCGGTTCCTCGCGTTCTCCGCGGCGATGATCGGCTCCTATGTGATGTCGTTCCAGGTGTATTTGGCGCTGCCGCTGGAAACCCGGCGGCTGGCGCCGTCTGACACGATCGGCACCATCGAGGTCGGGGTGTTGTTCGCGGTGTCCGGGCTGATCGCGATCGCGGGGCAGTTGAAGATCACCGCGTGGTGCCGTCGGCGGTGGTCGCACGGGCGCTGCCTGGTGGTCGGGTTGACGTTGATGGGCTCGGCGTTCGTCGCACCGTTGCTGACCGCCGCGGCGGGGCCGGGCGAGTCGTGGTCGTGGAGTGCGGCGTGGACGTTCGTGCCGCTGCTGGTGTCGATCAGCCTGCTGACCCTGGGCACGGTGGTGGTGTTTCCGTTCGAGATGGACACCATCGTTTCGTTGTCCGGAAACCGTCTGGTGGCAACGCATTACGGGCTCTACAACACGATCTGCGGTATCGGGATCGCGGTCGGCAACCTGGCCACCGGGTCCGCGCTCGATCTGGCCCGGGACGCCGGGGTGCCGTGGTTGCCGTGGGTGGTGCTGATCGGGGTCGGCGCGTTGTGCGCGAGCGCGATCCACGCGCTGGGCCGCTCAGGGCGGCTCGAACCGGCGGCTGCCCCGGCCCTGGCGACCACGTGAGCGAGTGCGGCCGCCGGGACGCCACTACGGTGGAAGCATGAGCGGCAAGGCTCGGGGCGGATTCGCGCGATGGCTGCTGTTGTGCGCCGTCGCGCTGGGCGTGGTGGCCATGCACCACGTCGGCGCCGAACCCGGCCACCCGCCCACGGGCCACCACAGTGCCGCGGTCTCGGTGGCGGAGCATCCGTCGATGCTGCCGCTCGCCGACGAACCGATGCCTCATGGCGGCGGGCACGACCTCGGGCACCTGTGCCTGGCCATCCTCGGCGCCGCGGCCGGGGTGGCCCTGGCCCTGCTGCTCGTCTACGCCCACCGCGGCCAGGCGCGGGAACTGCGGCGCGGCATCGGGGCGTGGGCCGCGGCGCGCGGCCCGCCGCCCACACCTGGACGGCACATTCTGCTCACCTCGTGCGTACTTCGGCAGTGATCACCACCCGCGTCGCCAACCCGTTGGCACGCATGGCAATGACGTGATCACACCGACCCACGAACTCGAGGAATTCCCATGAGGACAATGAAAATGATCGGCTTCGCCGTGTCCGCGGTGGCGCTGAGCGCGGCCCTGGCCGCGTGTGGCGGCGAGGAATCGCAGCACCACCCCGAAACTCCCGCTCCGTCCAGTGCGGCTCCGGCCGCGCCGGCTCCGGCGCAAGGGCAGTCGAATCAGGCGGACATCACCTTCGCCCAGCAGATGATCCCGCACCACCAGCAAGCGGTCGAGATGGCGAAGCTGGTCGCCGGGCGCACTAGCAATCAGCAGGTGATCGACCTGGCCGCGCAGATCCAGCAGGCCCAGGACCCGGAGATCCAGACCATGACGGCGTGGCTTCAGCAGTGGGGCGCCCCTGTTCTTGCCCCGATGCCGGGGATGGACCACAGCGGTCACGGCTCGATGCCGGGGATGATGTCCGCCGAGGACATGGGCAAGCTCGAACAGTCCAAGGACACGGCGTTCGACACGATGTGGCTGACGATGATGGTCGACCACCACCAGGGCGCGATCGACATGGCCACCACCGAGCAGCAGCAGGGCGCCAGCGCCGAGGCCAAGCAGCTCGCCGGCCAGATCATCACCGCACAACAGGCGGAGATCGCCACGATGAACGGTCTGCTCAACAAGAAGTAGCCCGTCGGCACGGTGTGAGGTGCACTGCACACCGCACCTCACACCGTGTCGCCCGCCCTCCTGTCCTGTGTGGACAGTGAGCTGGGTTTGTCCCACCTACGCCACGATTTCTTCCTGGCGCTGGGAATGGGGACGTTGCCGAGTCGGGTAATCAGAAACGAGGCCACGGCCAGCAGTGTCTGCGAGCGAGTTCCCCGCAGCCAAGCTCTCGATCGATCGTGAAGGTCACACGCCGGTCGCCGAGCGACTAACAACGATAGTACTATCTCGATAGTGGACAGAGAGGGCCGAGCTGCCTAGTGTGGCAGCGGGCCTGCGGGGCGGTCCGCAGAGTTGTTGACCTACAAGGAGATGCAGCACACGTGAGACCGCACCGGTTCCGCAGGACAGCAGTGGCCGCCGCCATGTCGGCGCTCGTGGTGACGCTCGCGCCGCCGACGATGGCCCAGCCCGCCGACCCGGACACCTCGGACGCGCGTGAGCGCTACGAGGAACTGGGCGTGCAGGCCGCCACGACCGAGGAAGACCTCTCCGAAGCCGAAGGACTGTTGGAGGTCAAGCAGCGCGAACGCGAGTCCTCCGACGCCGACCTGGCCGCCGCGACTCAGACCGCCGACGAGGCAGGCGTGCAGCAGCAGCAGTTTCAGGGTGCGGTGGACCAGTTCACCTCGGCCTCGTTTCGCGGTGCCCGGCTGGAGCCGATGAGTGCCGCGCTGCTGAGTAGTTCGCCGCAGAACTTCCTGGAGCGGATGTCGGCGCTCAACGTGATCGCCGGTTCGAACGCCGAGGCGATGGACGCCTACCGCGACACCGCCGCGCAAGCCAGCGCCGGACGCACTAACGCCGCGGCGGCGCAGCAACGCGCCCAGACCGCGGCAGCCGAGGCCGAAGCTCTCGTGGCCCAGGTCAGGACCCGCAAGCAGGACCTCTCCGGGCAGATCGCGCAGGTCCGCGGTGCGCTGGCGGACCTACCGGCCGCGGACAAGGCGGAGATCGGACAGGTGCAGGACAACGGCTCCTATCTGGGCCCGCCCGGCGCGGCCAACGACGCCTTGCAGGCCGCGCTGTCCAAACGCGGCGCCGAGTACGAATGGGCTGCCACCGGGCCCAATGAGTTCGACTGCTCCGGCCTCACGTCCTGGGCCTACAAGCAGGCCGGGATCGCCATCCCGCGCACCAGCCGCCAGCAGTACACCGCGGGCAAGGCTGTGTCGCTGGACGCTCTGCAGCCGGGTGACCTGCTGTTCTACGACGACGGCACCGGCGATCCCGGGGCGATCCATCACGTCGGCATGTTCGTCGGCGCGGGCAAGATGGTCGACGCCCCCACCGAAGGCCAGCTCGTCGACGTCCGGTCGATGCGCGGCGACGAGCCGATGCGCGTGCGCGACGTGCTCGGCGATCTCAACACCCGTCGGGATCTGGCCTACACCACGGTGATGACGGTGCTGGACAACCTGCACCGCAAGGCGTGGGTGGCCCGCGACCGCGACGGGCGCGCCTACCGCTATTGGCCCCTCGTCGGCCGCCAGGAAGCCGCGGCCCACGCGTTGCGCCGCGTGCTGGACTCGACCGGCGACCCGGAGGGCGTGCTGCTGCATTTCGCCCAGACCGCGTCGGAGGCCGAGTCCGACATCCTCCGCAAGGCGCTGCGCCGGAAACCGCGGAAACGATGATCCTGGCCGCCGCGCTGCTGCTCGGGGCCCTGCTGACCGGCTGCGGCGCCCCGGTCCTGCTGCGCCGGCTGACCGCGTCCCGGGTCGATCCCGCGGTCGCGATCGCGCTGTGGCTGGTCACGATGACCGGCGTGCTGCTCGGTGCCGTCGCGAGCCTGACGCTGCTGGTGTGGCCCGGGCACGGCCCGGCGGACGCCATCACCGCCTGGGTGCATCGATGCTGGACGGCACTGAGCCACGACGGAATCCCGCACCTGGACCCGCTGGTGGCCACCGCCAGCACGGGCGTCGCGCTCGCCGTGGCCGTCCGCATGGCCCGGGCGGGGGTGCGGCGCGGGCGACGGAAGGCTGCGCTGCGCCGCCAGCACGACCAGGCCCTGCTGCTGACCCAGCCCGACACCACCGGAGCCGCCCCGACACTGTGGCTCGACCACGACACCCCGCTGGCGTACAGCCTGCACGGCCACGGCGGACTGGTGGTCGCCACCCGCGGACTGACCGAGCAGCTCACCAAGCCGCAGGTGCAGGCCGTGCTCGCCCACGAACGAGCCCACCTGCGCGGACGCCACCACCAGCTCGTCGGCATCGTCGACCTGGCCGCCAAAGCGCTACGGATCCTGCCGCTGATGCGCCACGCCGCCGGCGCGATCCGCGTCCTGGTCGAACTCGCCGCGGACCGGGCCGCCGTCGCCGCATGCGGGGCCGCACCGGTCCGCGAAGCGGTCCGGGCACTCACCTCCCCGCTCGCCCCGACCCGAGCCCTGGCGATGTCCGGCGCAGACACCGCCGTGCGCCTGCGCCGACTCGACCGCCCCCGCGCCTCGCGCCGGTCGGCATTCGCCGTCGCGGGGGCCGGCGCCGGCGCGCTGCTGATTCCCCTCACCCTCACCACGGGACTGCTCGCCGCCGCCGGCGTCCTGTTGTGCGCGTGATACCAACCACGCGTCGCCAAATCTGATACTAAGGTCGCTAGTACTAGGCCCTTAGTGGTTACCGTCGTGAGTGTGTGACTGCCCCCCCAGAAACGTGCACTCGTCCACCACTTGCACGCGATACCCCTAGGGGGTATAAATCTGGGCGGGGACTATTCGCCCCGATCCGCAGCAGAGGAGCAGCCGTGTCCGAGTCAGCGCAGCACCACGATCCCCACCAGGACGAGCACGCCGAACATCAGCACGGCGGCGGCGCGAGCTGGTCGATGGCCTCCTCGGCGACGCTGCACTGCCTGACCGGTTGTGCCATCGGCGAAGTACTCGGCATGGTCATCGGCACCGCGCTCGGCTGGGGCAACGTCGCGACGATCATCCTGGCCGTCGCACTGGCGTTCGTCTTCGGCTACGCGCTGACGATGCGCGGCGTGCTGCGGGCGGGCGTGGACTTCAAGCAGGCGGTGAAGGTGGCGCTCGCGGCGGACACGGTGTCGATCCTGGTGATGGAGATCGTGGACAACGCGGTGATGGTCGCCGTGCCCGGCGCGATGGAGGCCGGTTTGGCCAACTGGGTGTTCTGGGCGGCCCTGGCGTTCGCGCTGGCGGTGGCCTTCGTGCTCACCGTGCCGGTCAACAAGTGGATGATCGGCCGCGGTCTCGGCCACGCCGTCGTCCACCAGTACCACCACTGAGGCGATGTGGTGACCGAGTTCAGCTATCACGGCGGCGACGGCTGCCGGTTGCACGCGATTCGGTGCGGCGCGGGGCCCGCCGTCGTGCTTATGCACGGCGGCGGGCCCGACCACCACAGCCTGCTGCCGCTGGCCGAACGGCTCGCCGACCGCTACACCGTCGTGCTGCCGGACGTGCGGGGGTTCGGCCGATCGGTGTGCCGTGACCCCGCCGCGTACACCTGGGCCCGCTACAGCGCCGACGTCACCGCGCTGCTCGACCATTTGGGACTGGCCTCGGCCGTAGTCGGCGGCACCGGGCTGGGCGGGACGATCGCCCTGCGCACCGCCCTCGAACACCCCGATCGGGTCTGCGCCGCGGTGCTGATCAGCGTGGAGGACATCGAGGACGACGAGGCCAAAGCGGCGGAGACGGCGCTGTTCGACGAGTTCGCGGCCCGGGTCCGCACCGAGGGCATCGAGGCTGGGTGGGCGCCGATCCTGCCCGGCCTGGCCCCGGTGATCGGCACGCTCGTGCGCGAGGCGATCCCGCGCGCGGATCCCGCGAGTATCGCCGCGTTCGCGGCCATCGGCCACGACCGCGCGTTCCGCAGCGTGCACGATCTCGCCGAAGTCGCCGCGCCCACCCTGGTCATTCCCGGCAGCGACCCGCGCCACCCCACCGCGTTGGCCGACGACCTCGCCCGCACCCTGCCGCGCGGACAGCTGGCAACGGCCCGGGTCTCACCCGGGCTGCGCACTGCTGAGGACCTTGCCGACGCCGTCGCACCGGCGATCCGGGACTTCCTCAACGACATCGACTGATACCGCGGTCGAGCGAGGGCCGGACCAGCCGGTCACCGGTCGACCTGATCCAGTGCCACAGCCAACCTGTCACGGGAGCCGACACATGGGAGTCATCGCCCGCCAGTTCAGCCGCCCCACCGGCCCGATCGGTCACGTCGTCGGCCGGTTCATGGCCCGCAAGAACGGTGGATTCAACCGCTGGCTGGTCGACTAGCTCCGGCACGGCGTACCCGCGCCGACGCAGGTGGTCGAACTGGGTAGCGGGCCCGGGGTCGGGCTCCAGGCGCTGCTGACCGCGTTCCCTGACGCGCACATCTCCGGCGTCGACCCGTCCGACACGCTCGCCCGGCACGCCGCACGGCGCAACCGGCACGCGATCAGGCGAGGACGACTGCGGCTGGTGGTCGGCGAACTCGCGGACCTGCCCGCGTCTCCCGCGGTCGATCTCGTCGTCGGCGTGCATCTGCTGTATTTCCTTCCCGACCTCGAACGTGCCTTGTCCACCATCGCCACTTTGCTTGCGCCACAAGGACATCTCGCGCTCGGCTACCAGCTGCGCCAGCACATGCCGGCCGCCGGGCGACGCGACTTCGCCCGAGCGGGCCACACCCTATTCGACTCCGACGACGACGTCGATCGTCTCGTGCGATCGGCCGGACTGCGGACCGAACACGTCCGGGTCATGGGTACCGACACGAATCCGGGCGGGCGGCTCTGCTCGCGTCCCGCTAGCCGGGGATCACCGCCTCGGGCGCGCCAACGCGGCATCACGTCGCCCGGCTCCGGTGCGCCCCCGAGGCTTGTAGATCGACAGCATCAGGGCCAGGACCAGCAGCACCAGCCCGCCCCCGGCATGCACGACATGTGTCGGATTCCGCAGCTCGACGAGCACCGTGGCAGACGGTGCCGCCGCGAGGTCGGTGTAGTGGCCGATCGAGGTGGCATAGAGCAGCAGAACCACGGTGGCCATGAGATTGATCGCCAGCTTGAACACCACCCAGTAGTGCCGGAGAAGCCCCCACAGCGACCCGAGGGCCGAGACGAGCCCGCTGGCCAGCGACACCAGGCTCATCGGCACGAGAACACACCACACCAACGGTTCCATCACCGAGTACGCGCCCCGCACCTGCACGACGTCGGAGCTCGCGACACCGATGATGGCAAGCACGAGGTAGGCCACGACCGCGCCCAGCCAACCGACCGAGGACGCCACGTGCGTCATCAGCATGGCCTTACGCACGCGCGGCGCCATGCCCATCACCTGGTTTCCCCGTCGGGCTCCGCGGTGACCCGGATGATGCCGCCGGGATCGGCGCCGACATCGGAGGACAGGTGGCGACCCGGCCCGTGCTCCCCGCCGCTGATCACCAGCACCACCACGGCCAGCGCGACCACCACACCGATCACGAGCCCGGTCACCACCACCCAGCGAGGGATCCGCCCAGCACGGTCACGACCAGGTTCATCGGGCATGGGATCGTCGTCTGCCTTCACGGATTTTACGATACATACTGTCTCGATGCATGACAATGTGTCGCCACGGTGGCATCGCGGATAGAATCAGGTGGTGCCGAAGCTGTGGAACGAGACGGTCGACGCGCACCGGAACGCGGTGCGCCAGGCGATCCTGGATGCCACCTGGGCCTTGGTCAGCGAACACGGGATGACGGCGGTGACCATGTCGCAGATCGCGCAGAAGTCCGGGATCGGGCGGGCCACGCTCTACAAGTATTTCCCGGACGTCGACACGATCCTGCTCGCCTGGCACCGCCACCACGTCACCGCGCACCTGGAGCAGCTGGCCGCGGTGCGGGACAAGGCCCGCGGTCCCGCCGCGCGGCTGAACGCGGTCCTCACGGCGTATGCGCGCATCTCCTACCATCGCGAGCAGCACGGGGCGGAACTCATGGCGTTCCTGCACCGGGACGACGAGATCGCCCCCGCCCGCCGACAGCTCGTCGACCTGTTCCGGGACGTGATCGGGGAAGTCATGGCGCACGGCGATATTCGCGATGACATCGCGGCCGGTGAACTCGCCGGGTACTGCCTGCACGCGCTGTCCGCGGCCGGCGCGCTGCCGTCCGAGGCGGCGGTACACCGGCTCGTGCGCCTCACCCTGGACGGGCTACGCCCCCCAGGAGCGCGTGTCCGCGGATAGCGGCGCTCACAATTGTTTCTCTGAACGCCCTGGCGCGGCGGCTCTTATCAGCGCTGCCGTGTGGGTTCGTGGTGTTCGGCGGCTGTGTCCCCGCCGGGATGGGCATGGATGAGTGCCTGGTTCAGGCGAGGTAGCGCGTGGATGAGCCGGCGTTCGGCGTCGTGGGCGATCTTGTGTGCCTGTAGCAGGGTCAGGGTGGGATCGACGTCGAGTTCGGAGTCGGCGACGAGGGTGTGCCCGACCCAGCGCAGCCGGACCGTATCGACGCCGCGCACGCCGGGGGTGGCGGCCAGTGTCTGCTCGGCGGTGTCCACCAGTGCCGGGTCGACCGCGTCGAGCATCCGGGAGAACACCTCTTTCGCCGCGCCCCACAGCACGGACAGGATCGCCACGGTGATCAGCAGTCCAACGACCGGGTCCGCCCAGCGCCAGCCAATCCAGGAGCCGCCGGCGGCGAGCAGGACCGCGAGACTGGTGAACCCGTCGGTGCGAGCGTGCAGCCCGTCCGCAACGAGCGCGGCCGAGCCGATCTGGCGGCCGACGGTGATGCGGTAGCGGGCGACGGCCTCGTTGCCGATGAACCCGACGAGCCCGGCGGCGGCCACCCAGCCGATCTCGGTCATGTCCTGCGGGGTGATCAGCCGGTCGATCGCCGTCCACGCCGCCAGCACCGCGGAAGCGAGCATGACCAGCATGATCACCAGTCCCGCGAGGTCCTCACTGCGGCCGAGCCCGTAGGTGAAGCGCCGGGTCGCGGCCCGGCGCCCGAGCAGGAACGCGATCGCCAACGGGACGGCGGTCAGCGCGTCGGCGAAGTTGTGCAGGGTGTCGCCCAGCAACGCCACCGACCCGCTGACCGCGACGACCGCGAGCTGGGCGACCGCGGTGACCATCAGGCCCGCGAAGGAGATCCACAGCGCTCGCATGCCGCGCGCGCTGGCCTCCAGTGTGGAGTCGACGATGTCCGCGCTGTCGTGGCTGTGTGGCGTCACCGCATGCTTGACCTGGCTCCATAGCGAGCCCAAGGGTCCCTGGTGCCCGTGCCCGTGGCCATGTCCGTGGCCGTGGTGCTCGGCATGGTCGTGTTGCTCCGTCATGACGGAATCCACCTTGTGCTCGCGTGACCTCGGTGCAGTCAGGGCTGCTTGCGAGCACACCATACCAGCATAGATGCGCACTCATGCAGATACGCAGGCAGTTGGGTAGCGGGGTAGGGTGGCCGTCATGCACACCGGACTACCGGAGTTCGACATGCCCGCCGACGAACAGGTCGACCTCGCGGCCGAGTCGTTCCGGATGCTGGCCGACCCCACCCGCATCAAGGTGCTGTGGGCTCTGCTGCAGGGTGAATCGTCCGTGGCGTGCCTGGCCGAACTCGCCGGGGCGGCGCCGACCGCGGTCAGTCAGCACCTGGCGAAATTGAGGTTGGCCGGGCTGGTGACCGGGCGACGCGAAGGCACGTTCGTGTACTACTCCGCCGCCAACGACCATGTGCGGAGTCTGCTCTCCCAAGCGCTGTTCCACGCCGACCACGTCGACCGTGACATTCCCGCGGACGCCACCACGCCGCACGCCCACTCACCATCGCCGGCGAATCGCACCGGCCCGCCCCGCACGTCGGATTAGGTCCGATCACGGCGAATTGTCGTGCACCGTCTCCGGGGACGATGCACGACAATCCAGCCGACTATGCGGATCCGGCTTACACGGTGGTTTTCGTGTCGATCGCGGTGCTGCGGAATCCGCGTAGCCGCAGGCTGTTGGACACCACGAACACCGAGCTGAACGCCATCGCCGCACCGGCCAGCATCGGGTTGAGCAGCCCGGCCGCGGCCAGTGGCAGGGCGGACACGTTGTAGGCGAAGGCCCAGAACAGGTTGCCCTTGATGGTGCCCAGGGTCCGCCGCGACAGCCGGATCGCGTCGGCGGCGGCGCGCAGGTCGCCCCGGACCAAGGTGATGTCGCTGGCCTCGATCGCGGCGTCGGTTCCGGTGCCCATTGCCAGGCCGAGGTCTGCGGTGGCCAGTGCGGCGGCGTCGTTGACACCGTCGCCGACCATCGCGACGACCTTGCCTTCGGCCTGCAGTCCGGCGACGGCGTCGACCTTGTCCTTGGGCAGGACCTCGGCGATCACCCGGTCGATGCCGACCTCGGCGGCCACCGTGCGGGCGACCGCTTCGTTGTCGCCGGTCAGCAGCACCGGGGTCAGGCCCAGCGCGCGTAGCTGGGTGATGGCCTCGGCTGAGGTGGGCTTGACCGTGTCGGCGATGGTCAGCACCGCCCGTGCCTGGCCGTCCCAGCCGACGGCGATCGCGGTCCGGCCCTGTTCCTCGGCAGTCGCCTTCGCCGTCTCCAGGTTCTCGGGCAGGTGCTGGCTCCATTGTTCGAGTAGCGCCGTGCGCCCGGCGAGCACCGCGTGGCCGTCGACGATCCCTTGCACACCAAGGCCTTCACTGTTGGCGAAGCCCTCCACCGACGTGAGTTCGCCGACCTCGTCTCGGGCACCACGAGCGACGGCCTGCGCGATGGGGTGTTCGGAGGCGTTCTCCAACGCCCCGGCCAGCCGCAGAACCTCCTGCCGGGTAACGCCTTCGGCGAGGTGAACGTCCACAAGGGACATGTCGCCGGTGGTGACGGTGCCGGTCTTGTCCAGCACCACGGTGTCGACGCGGCGGGTGGATTCGAGCACTTCCGGGCCCTTGATCAGGATGCCGAGCTGCGCGCCCCGCCCGGTGCCGACCAGTAGCGCGGTCGGTGTGGCCAGGCCCAGCGCACACGGGCAGGCGATGATCAGCACGGCGACCGCGGCGGTGAACGCGGCCGAGGCGGTCCCTCCCGCGCCGAGCCAGAACGCCAGGGTGCCGAAGGCCAACGCGATGACGATGGGCACGAAGATCCCGGAGATCCGGTCGGCGAGCCGTTGCGCGGCGGCCTTTCCGGTCTGGGCGTCCTCGACCAGCTTCGCCATCTGCGCGAGCTGGGTGTCCGCGCCGATCCGGGTAGCCCGCACGACGAGCCGCCCGCCGGCGTTCACCGTCGCGCCGACCACCGAGTCGCCGGGTGTGACCTCGACCGGCACCGATTCGCCGGTCAGCATGCTGGCGTCGACCGCGGAGCTGCCGTCCTCGATGACGCCGTCGGTGGCGATCTTCTCTCCCGGCCGCACGACGAACAGGTCGCCGACCGCGAGCTGGTCGGTGGGGATGCGCTGTTCGGTGCCCTCACGCAGGACGGCGACCTCCTTCGCGCCGAGTTCGAGCAGCGCCCTTAGCGCGGCTCCGGCGCGCCGCTTGGAGCGGGCTTCGAAGTAGCGCCCGGCGAGGATGAACGTGGTGACTCCGGCCGCGACTTCCAGGTAGATGTTGCCGTCGCCTGCCATCCGCTCGATGGTCAGCGTGAACGGGTGGGTCATGCCCGGTGTGCCCGCGGTGCCCAAGAGCAGCGCGTAGAGCGACCACAGGAACGCGGCGATGGTGCCGATGGAGATCAGCGTGTCCATCGTCGCCGCGCCGTGGCGCAGGTTCGCCCAGGCCGCCTTGTGGAACGGCCACGCCGCCCAGACGATCACCGGGGCTGCCAGGGTCAGCGAGATCCACTGCCAGAAGGTGAACTGCAGCGCCGGGATCATCGCCATCGCGATCACCGGCACCGACAGCAACGCCGAGCCGATCAGCCGGTGCCGCAGCGACCGGGTGCCCTCCGGTTCGCCGTCACTGTCCGCTGTGGACTCCGCGGCAGGGGCCGCGGGCAGGGTCGCGGTGTAGCCGGCGGCCTCGACCTGCTCGACGAGCGTGTCGGTGGCAACCTCGCCGGTGTAGGTGACCTTGGCTTTCTCGGTCGCGTAGTTGACCGTCGCGGTGACCCCGTCGAGCTTGTTGAGTTTGCGCTCGATCCGGTTCGCGCACGAGGCGCAGGTCATGCCTCCGATCGCCAGTTCGACCTCGCCGCTGCCGGTGACCGGTGCGGATGTCGTCAGGTTCGATGTCATCGGAAATCGTCCTTCCTGGCCGGTCAGCCGTGGCCGCCGTGGCCGTCATCGGCCGCGGGCGTCGTCGGATCGGCCGGGGCGGCAGGGGTGGGCGCGGGTGCGGCACTGCCGGTGGTGGCCAGGGTGAACTCGGCGGTGCGGACCGTTCCGAGGTGCTGGAAGTCCAGGAACAGCCGGTAGGTGCCGGCGGAGGGCACTTCGGCGAAGAACGTCACGCCGGGTCCTGCGGCGGTCTTGCCGTCGCCCGGTGTGCCGTCGGGGTGGACGTGCAGGTAGGCCAGGTCGCCGCCACGCAACGCGACCAGGTGGCCGTAGGCGCCGAGGTAGGGCTGCAGGTCGGTCACCGGGCGGCCGTCCTTGCTGACCGTGACGGTGACCTTGGAGGACTGGCCCGGAGTGAGGTCGCCGTCGAGGCGCACCTGGTAGCCGTCCACCGACGCCTCCCGCGACGGCGGGTAGTCCACCGGCTCGAAACCGCCAGGGACAGCGAGGTCCACCCCGAGGGTCGTGCCCTCGCCGCCGGTCGGGGTGAAGTCGGCGAACGCCCGGTAGCTGCCGGGATCGGTCAGCGTCAGCGGCACCGACCACGTCCCGTCCGGAGCCAGCTCGGGATGGACGTGCTGGAATCCGGCGGTGTCGCGGCGGACGACGATCAGGTGCATCCGCTTCTCGTGCTCGACATCGAACCCGGTCACCGGAGCACCATCGGGGCCGGTGACGCGGAAAGACCAGGTGTTCGGTCCCGCGGCGAGGGTGGTGGTGGCCGGGGCGAGGGTGTAGCCGCCCGCCGAGGACGCCAGACCGCCGGGCTGGTCGACCGGCACGGTCTCCGCGACGGTGCCGCTGTGAGTGTCCCCGTGCCCGGCGGGCTCACCGGCGGCACCGGCTTCCCCGTCGAAAGGACCGACAGCGGTGCCGATCGCCCAGCCGCCACCGGCGACCAGAGCGAGCGCTACACCGTAGGCGGAGAGCTTCGTTGCAGTGTTCATGTCACGTCCTTTGTCAGACCCCGAAATTTCGGGGATATGCCGCCGTTTCAGGCGGTAACGGTGTATCCGGCTTCTTCCACGGCGACCGCAACCTCGGCCGCGTCCGGCTCACGGGTACCGGCCACGGTGACCCCGCCGGTCGGCAGGTCGACCTGGACCGAGGTGACTCCGTCGATCTTGCCGACCTCCTCGGTCACCGAACTCACGCAGTGCCCGCAGGTCATCCCGGCGACGGTATAGAACGACTCGTACATGGCGGTTCTCCTTTGCTGTAGCGGAGTTCTTGCTGAGATTTATACCCATGGGGGGTATGCATGTCAACTGGTGGACCGGCAATTTTCTGGATGTTGGGGATACCCCCTGGCTGTATCCATGGACGGGGTGGTGGCGCCGGATATCGCCTCGGCGCCACCAGTCCGGGTTCAGGTCGAGCGTTCGGTAGCACTGAATCCATTGCGGGCGTGGGCTCCATCGCAGAACGGCTTCGTCGCCGACATGCCGCAACGGCAGAGCAACCGCGTACGCTCAGGCCCCAGTTCGTAGCTGGTGCCGTCGTGATCGACGAGTCGGATCGGGCCCTTGACCTGCAATGGGCCGTTGTCCACCGTCTTGATCATGACCGGGGTGTCGGCGGGGCTGTCGCTCACCGTTCGGCCGTGATCTCGTACCCGGCCTCCGAGATCGCCGCCCGGACCTGCTGGCCGTCCATCGTGGCGTCGGTGCTGACGGTGACCTCGCCGGTCGCGATGTCCACATCGACATCGGCTACCCCGGCGACCCCGCTGACCGCGGCGGTCACCTTGGTCATGCAACCCGAGCAGGTCATGCCCCCGACCGTGTACACGCTGGTGCTCATCGACTTCCCTTTCCTTGGTGGAACTTCCGCAACCAGATACGGTTACGGGGGTAGGGTATACCACGACGATCGAGACCTGGCGGTCGTGATCTCGGTGTGGTGTGCGTGACGGCGCCGGTTATGGCGCGGAACGGGAGAGTGCTCTGGTGAGGCGAGTTCGCTCAGCGGCCCAATGTCGGCGTCTGCGCGGCGCCCTGTACTCGGAGACCAGCCGGGTCATTCTCCGGTGCGGGCTCGGTTGTGCGGTTCAGGCACTCGTGTGCCGTCAGACGGGCACCGTGTCGACGTCGCCGGGAGCAGGCGACCGACCGTCCAATTCGTAGGTTTCGATCGAGAGACGGTGGCGTCGACGCCGACATTCGACTGACTCAGGCGCTGTTCCTACCCGCGAGCACGGGTGGCGGTTGTCGTCGGCGCCGTCATCCGGCGGCCGGTGTTCGGGGTCAGGAACGGACGAGCCGGGCGATCGCGTCGCTGGCTTCGCGGATCTTGTCCTCGGCGGTGTCGCCGCCCTCGGCGATGGCTTCGGTCACGCAATGCTTGAGGTGCTCGTCCATCAGAGCCAGTGAGACCGACTGCAGGGCTTTGGTCGCCGCCGAGATCTGGGTCAGGATGTCGATGCAGTACTGATCGGTGTCCACCATCCGCTGCAGCCCGCGGATCTGCCCCTCGATGCGGCGCAGCCGCTTGAGGTACGCGTCCTTGTCGCCGGTGTAGCCGTGCATGTCGTTCTCCTCGGGTTGATGTCAAGGCCCACTGTAGCCCTGACTCGTATCTCCACGACTCCGCGAGCATCAGGTTCGCGACGTGGGTTCGTTTGGGCGGCAACGTTTCCAGCATTTCCTCCCATTCCAGGAATACCCCCCTGGTGTATGTGGTTCGAAGGTGCTAGCTTCACCTCAAGCATACCCCCCTCCCGTATGGAGAAGATGATGTCCACAGTGAGAGAACCATCCAGCAGGCGGTGGTGGGCGCTGGCGCTCATCGCGGCCGCACAGTTCATGGTGATCATGGATACCTCGATCATCGGCGTGGCTCTGCCGCGGATTCAGGAAGAGCTTGGCTTCTCACAGGAGAATCTGTCCTGGGTGTTCAACGCCTACGTCGTCGCGTTCGGCGGTTTGCTGCTGCTCGGCGGCCGGTTGTCGGATCTGCTCGGTGCCCGCAGGGTGTTCGCGGCGGGCTGGGTCGTGCTGCTGGCCGGGTCGGTGCTCGCCGGTGCCGCCGGTCAGGTGTGGGTCGAGCTCACCGGGCGCGCCGTGCAGGGTGTCGGGGCGGCGTTGATCGCACCCTCGGCGTTGACGTTGCTGATGATGCTCTTCGGCGGTGAACCGAAGGAGCTGGGCAAGGCGCTGGCGCTCTACGGTGCCGCGGCTCCCGCCGGTGGCACGGCGGGGGTGTTCCTCGGCGGGGTGATCACCGAATATTTGAGCTGGCCGTGGGTGTTCTACCTCAACGTGCCGATCGCGTTGATCGCGCTGGCGGCGACGCGGGCGCTGATGCCCGCCGGGACCAGCAGGCGCGGCTCGACCGACCTGGTCGGGGCGATCACCGTGACCCTCGGTCTCGCCGTGGCCGTGTATGCGGTCGTGCGGGCTCCCGAGGCCGGTTGGGGCTCGGCGGAGACGATCATCGGGCTCGGCGCCGCCGTGGTCTTGCTCGCCGTGTTCCTGTTTTTGCAGGCCAAGCGGCGGAATCCGTTGATGCGGCTGGGGATCTTCCGCACCTCGAACCTGGGTGCGGCGAACCTGGCGCAGGTGTTGCTCGGTGGTGCGTGGATCCCGATGTGGTTCTTCCTCAACCTCTACCTGCAGCAGGTCCTCGGTCTCGGGGCGTTCGCCAGCGGCGCCGCCCTGCTGCCGATGACCACGGTGATCATGCTCGTCATGATCGTGTTCGCGCCGCGGCTGGCGGCGCGTTTCGGTCCTCAGCCGATGGTCGTGGCCGGTCTGGTCGTGCTCGCCGCCGGGCTCGGCTGGCTCGCCCTGGCCCGACCGAACGGAAACTTCTGGGTCGACGTGCTGCCCGCGTCGATCGTCGCCGCGACCGGGATGGCACTGGCGTTCATCCCGTCGCTGGGCACCGCGATCTCCAGTGCCCGCCCGGAGGAAGGCGGCCTCGCATCCGGCATCGTCAACACCAGCTACCAGGTCGGATCCGCCCTCGGCCTGGCCGCGATGACGGCGGTGGCCGCCGGGTTCGGCGCCGACCAGATCGGTGACGTCGACACCCTCACCGGCGGCCTGTCCGCGGCGTTCCTCGGTGCGGCCGGTATCGCCGTCGTCGGCACGATCGTCGCCGCCGTGACCCTCAAGCGCCACACCGCGGAGAAGGCGGACATGTCCGCCGAACCGGCCTCAGTCGTCTGAGGCCCAGCACCGGGCGTCGGCGCCGCACGTGCGGCGCCGACGCCCGCTTCCACCACCCGCACCAGTCCTTGGAGAACGATGTCCCGCCTGAGCACCCTCAGTCCCGCCGACGCCCCCGACAAGGCCCGCGCCCTGCTCGCCGACATTGCCGAACGCCACGGCTCAGTCGGCCCGATGATCGCGACGATGGCCCACTCTCCAGCCTTATTGCAGGGCTATCTGGAGCTGTCCCGGGCGATGAAACGCCTCAAACTTCCCCGCACGCTCAGCGAGAAGATCTCCCTCGCCGTGCAGGAATGGCTCGGCTGCGCGCTCTGCCTCGAGGCCCACACCACCGCCGGGCGCGCCGCTGGACTCACCGACACCGACATCACCATGGCCCGCCAAGGGCTCTCCGTCGACGACCGCGAAACCGCGCTGCTGAGCTTCGCCACCAGGGTGCTCGCCGAACCGTTCACGATCACCGACGACGACCTCACCGACCTGCGCGCCCATGGCTGGAACGACCGCGTCATCGCCGACACCGTCGGCCTCGTCGCACTCAACCAGCTCACCGGATCGTTCAACCTCGTCGCCGGACTCGAACCCGACGAAAGCTGACCAACCTCGGTGCGCACCTGCACGCCGCCATGTCGGGGCCGCACAACGAAGCGAGGGGGCTGATTGCCGAAAACCCGGCTTGGCCCAGCCTGTGCCGCCGACCGTCCACCGCGTTTCGTGGCCGAGTTGGTGTGTTCAGGCTGGGCCGTTTTCGTCCGGTGCCGGAACGGTCAAGATCGATTGCACCGTCGCGGTGACGGTGCCGGCGGGGTTCGCGGGCATCCGTCCGGCACGGATTTCCGCGGCGGCACCGTGGAGCACGTAGTGCACGACGCTGATCAGCCAGCTGGTCGGCAGGTCGGACCGGAAGTCGCCGTCGGCTTGGCCGCGGCGGATGAGTTCTTCCATGCGCGCCGACGGCGCGGCGTGCAGCTCGCGAATCCGGCCGGCCGGCAGGGTCCCCTCCGCTGCCTCCAGCAACGCCATCGATTCGGCCACCAGGGTCCAGCTCGAGTGCAGCAGTCGGGTCAGTGCCTGTCGCGCATTCCCCGTCAGGTCTACGGCAGCCAGTACCTCCTCGCCGCAGCGCAACGCCTCGACCAGAGCGGCTTCGACCAGTTCCGCACGGTTGGCGAAGTGACCGTAGAGCGTCATTCGGCCCACACCGGCGGCCTTGGCGATGTCATCGATGGTGGCATCCGGATGGACGCCAAGAGTCATGCGGGCCGCGGAGACGATCCGGGCGATGCTGCGCTCGGCGTCAGCCCGCCGCCGCGGCCGAACAGGAGGAGAAGCCATCCGCCCACCCTAACTCGTACGGGAATGTACGGAGTAGCCTCCGCGTTAGAAGTCGTACTTAGACGTACGAGTTATGGAGGTTGTGATGACAACCCACGAAACCGACGCGACGACCGCGGGGCCCGCGACGGCGCACCCGCGGCGATGGCGCATCCTCGGATTTCTCGGCGTGGCCCAGTTGATGTTGATCCTCGACGTCACCGTCGTGGCGATCGCGCTGCCCCAAATGGAGACTGACTTGGGGCTGAGCCGGGCCGCGCTGACCTGGACCGTGAGCGCGTACACGTTGACCTTCGGTGGTCTGATGCTGCTGGGCGGCCGGATCGCCGACCTACTCGGCGCCAAGCGCGTGGTCTTCGCCGGGCTGCTGGTTTTCACGACGGCATCGCTGGTCACCGGCCTGGCTGACTCCGCGGGCCTGCTGGTCGGCGGCCGGATCGCCCAGGCCGTGGGCGCGGCGCTGCTGTCACCGTCGGCGCTGTCCCTGGTCGTCGCCCTGTTCGACGGGAACGAGCGAAACAAGGCACTGGGTGTCTGGTCCGCGCTCGGCGGCGGGGGCGCGGCACTCGGCGTCCTGGCCGGGGGACTGCTCACCGCCGGACCGGGCTGGCCGTGGGTGTTCTACGTCAATGTGCCGATCGGACTGGTGATCCTGGCCGCGCTCGCCCGAATGCTGCCCCGGTCGACGCCGGTGGCGCCACGGGCGCGGCTGGACGTCCTCGGTGCGCTGCTGGTGACCGGCTCCTCCGGGGCGGTGATCTACGCGCTCGTCAACGCCGGTGAACACGGGTGGCTCACCGCCACCAACGCCTGGATGCTCGCCCTGGCCCTCGTGGGCTACGCGGTGTTCGTCTGGTGGCAGCGGACCGCCCGCTCGCCGCTGATGGACGTCGCACTCCTGGCTCGGCGTCCGGTGGCCACCGGAACGTTCCTCATCCTGACCGCGACCGCGCTGATGATCGCGGTGTTCTTCCTGGGCACGTTCTACTTCCAGAACGCGAACGGCTACGGCGCCCTGCACACCGGGTTGCTGTTCCTGCCGGTCGCGCTGGCGACCATGCTCGGCGCCAACCTCACCGGACGGGCACTGGCCCGGGTCGGGGCCCGCGGGCTCGCCGTGACCGGGCTGATCGCCGCGGCGATCGGGATGGCCGTGCCCGCCCTGTGGATGCACCCCGCGACCGTGGTCGTCGGTGTGGCCATCGCCGCCGCCGGAACCGGCGCGATCTTCGTGGTCGCCTCCGCCACCGCACTCGGACAGGTCGCCCCCCACGAAACCGGGATCGCCTCGGGAATCGTGAGCACATTCCACGAATTCGGCGCCTCCCTCGGCGCCGCCGTCGTCTCCAGCATCGCCGCGGCCAGCCTCGTCGGCGACACCCTCGGCGGGTTCACCGACGCCTTCACCGTGGCGGCCATCGCTGCGGCCGTGGCAGCCGCGGTGGCGGCCGTACTCACCCCCGGCCGGTCCAGCGCAACGGCGTGAGGCGGGACGTCCGAAGCGTCGCAGGCCCGTCGTGGCCGTCGGCTGGATGCTCTTTCACCGCTGAACAAATCACCAGCACTTGCGGTGGAGTTGCGGCGGTGAAAGAGCATCTGACCGGAGCTGTTGCCGCCGAGACCGATCGCGCTGACGACGGGTCCACGCTCGACCACACGCCCGGCTGACTCCCGGACCTTCTACGATGCGTGCCGTGAGCACCGCACCCACGGCCCCGACCCGGCGAGGATCCCTCGCGGGGCTCGCACTTGTGGTCGCGTTGCTCGCCGGTCTGGTGCTCACCGTCGGCCTGCACTGTGCCGGCGGTATGGCGGGAATGTCCGCCATGCCAAGCGGAAGCGCAGTGGCTCCGATCGACATGACACTGCACACCTCCGCGCAGGTGTCGGCTACAGCCGGAAGCGACGGTCCGGCTATGCCGGCCGCACCGACACCGCGGGCATCTGGAGTCGGCGTCGCCACTGTTTCCGCGTCCGACATTCCGGCCGACCACGGGTGGGGCGGTGCGCTGGCGGCCTGCCTGGTCGTGTTTCTCGGGATCGTCGCGGCCGTGGTGAAGTGGCGACCGCGTCGGATCGGGCGGCTCGTCCTGTCAATGAATCGCGCCGACCGTTGGCCTTCCCGCCCGGCCGTGGTGCCTCGCGCGCCGAGCCTGGCGCAACTGTGCTTGCTGCGAACGTAGGAGAAGTCTGCCCCTGACCCGCATGGACCCGGTGGGTTCGCGGGTTGCTGGCGTGCCCTGTGCGTGGGCACCTTCGACTTTCCTTTTCTTCGCTGGAGGCTTTCGTGAATCTTGGCGCTGTTTTGCTCACCGGACTGTTCGCCGGTGGCGTGTCGTGCGCCGCCGTACAAGGCGGCCTGCTCACCGGACTTATCACCCGGCAACGCGGGGGACCGGCCGCGACCCGGACCGATGCCGCGGCCGGCACACCACGGCGCGGGTGGGCGGCATGGGGCGACGACATGGCCCCGGTCGCAGGGTTCCTGGCCGGCAAGCTCGTCTCCCACACCGTGTTGGGGGCTCTGCTGGGTGCCCTCGGCGGTGCGGTGCAACTCTCCGCGGGCGTGCGCACCTGGCTGCAGATCGGAGCCGGACTGCTGATCATCGTGTTCGGGCTGGCCCAGCTCGGCACACCAGGGTTTCGCCGTATCGTCGTCGAGCCACCCATCTCCTGGATGAAGCTGGTGCGCACCCGGGCCCGTTCCCAGGCCGCCCTCGCCCCGGCCCTGCTCGGCTTCGCCACCGTGCTCATCCCGTGCGGTGTGACACTGTCCGTGGAAGCCCTGGCCATGACATCGGGATCCGCGTTCGGCGGTGCCGCGACGATGGCGGTGTTCGTGCTTGGCACCGGCCCCCTTTTTGCCATCCTCGGCTACGCCGCCCGCAAGGCCGCGACCGCGTGGCGGGGCCGACTCGCCGCGATCACCGGAATCGCGGTGCTCGCGATGGGCCTGTACACCCTCAACGGCGGACTCGAACTGGCCGGATCCCCGTTGGCCGCCAGCCGAATCGCCAATGCCGTCGCCCCCGACGACACTCCGGCCGACACCGCCGCCACGTCTACAGTGGACGGACAGCAGACCGTGTCGATCACCGCCCGCACCGGCTCCTACAGCCCCGCCAACGTGCACGCCCGACCCGGAACGCCCACCACGCTGGTGGTGCGTTCGGAGGCCGCTCAAGGCTGCGTTCGCTCGTTCATCATTCCCGGCCACGACATCGACGAAGTCCTTCCGGTCAACGGAGAAACACGCATCGAACTCGGCGTGCTGCAACCAGGGCGACTCGACTACTCCTGCGGCATGGGCATGTACACCGGCACCATCACCATTACCTGAGGGAGGACACCTCGATGCCCACCAAGCACACCCTGCACGTCACAGGCATGCACTGCGGCAGCTGCGCCCTGCTCATCGACGACACCCTCGACGACCTCCCCGGCGTCCTCAACACCCAGACCTCCCGCAAACACCACCGCACCACCATCGAACTGGACACCACCGCAAACACCCTGCAGGACGTGATCGACACCATCGCCAGCCTCGGCTACCACGCAACAAGCCGAGATTGACGACCAGGCGTACAGTCGCTCTCCTCGCGACAATGAGATCACGGCGAACCTGACGATCATGACCACAGCCGTGATCACACGGCGCCGCTCGGTCGTAGCTGAAGCCGAGTCAGGCACATCTGCGCGAACGGCCAGGTCCACAATCTCGCCGGTCGCAGCGGATTCTGTTCGACGGGCGTTGACAGACGCGACTTCGACTGCGCCTGCGATACTTGGCAGGCGTCGCGAACCCAGCGAACCTGGCACCGAGCTCCATGTGGGTTGCATCGCCGAAGCCCTTACTGCCGCTCGGGCGGTAGGTCGCCTGACGTAGGTACCAATATGGGTATTCCGCCGGATGTGCTGCCGTTGCTTCCCGCGCAAGCTGGGACCGGTTGTAAGGCAGGAGGCGCGACATGAATGCCGATGAACGGATGGCTCTGCAGCATGTTGCAGCGAATGAGGTCAACTTCCACACGGGCGCTTGGGGTTGCGCGGCGGGCAATCGCTGGCGTGGTCCAGAAGATGCCGACGCCGGTGCTCTGCCGCTGGAGGAGGCCGACGTACTGGATCGGCTGGCAGATCTCGGCGTGATCAGGATCGAGCCGCGCCTCGGGCCGCTCGAGCGCAATGTCGTGGTCGCATCGTCCGATATGGCTGCGTGAGAGCGCTCGACGGACCTCGGTGGGCCGTCACAGCGCGGCCACCGCGTTACATGTCGACGAAAACCGATGTACCGCAAGGAAAGCGCGCACATCGTGTGTGTCGGCAGGGCTGCACCGCTCCCCGCACGATTGTCTGTTTCCGACTCCTGAGGCGTCGGCGCCTCGCCGTGTCAGGATTGGCGTTTACCGTGCCCGACGGGTTGCCGGCAACAAGCCATAGTCGACCCTGCAGTGTTCGTTGACCTGTTCACCATCCCGTGCCTACGTCACAGGACGATCCGGCGCCCGAATCTATCGTAGCCGTGGCCAGGACAGCACCGTCCCTCAAATCCCTGGCTACCAGGGGCAGCACCAGCCGGTCCTTGGCCTCGTCGATGTACCGCGGAGTCACGTGCAGGTGGAATAGGAACACCGTCTGCCATTCATCGGCGCCACAGCAGTTGAGCAGGTTCACCCCTCGGCACCTAACTCCGCGACGGGCCCTTGGTCAAAGGTTGTTGGTCTCAGCGGCGTGGGCGAGGGGAGATCCCCGTAGGGCGTGAACCTGCGACACGACAGACGTGGCGTGACCTGCACGTTTCCGTTTTGTCGTAATTTCAGGTGGGACGGTTCGTGCGAGGGGAACGCGTGTGACCTGCGGAAACACGCGAAGTGCGGAGCGTCCCCGGCAGGACCACCAAAGGATGGGAACGGGACTGACCAGGGACTCTTCACGATGGGCGAGGTTCGAAATTGACATGAACCTCGCCCATCGGCGCCTTTATATGTACCTTATCGCGGTTTGCGTGAACTCCGTCGATAACGCCAAAGCATATATCCCGTGGACAATGCTATCAAAATTGAAAAGGTCCAAGTGGCCGGAGAGCGGAATGCCACGGGCATGTATGTGATGGCAACAACTGCAACGATCGCAAGAATAAGTGGACCTGTAAATTTCTTGTCGATTGAGTTCCTCCACGCTTTCGTATTTTCAGTGCTTAGGAATTAGCTACATGCTACCGCCGCCGTACTATAGCACCGCTTGCGACAAACTTGTCCTAGCGTGGACTAGAGACGGGCCATCATGATATCGACACGACGTCTATCGCTCCGTTCGAATCTCGTCCATCGATCAGCGTTTTCTGCGGTACTCCACAATTGTAAGCGCCAGAGGAAACACAGAAGCTGCGCCAGTAGCCGCGAGACCCTGGTTGTCCAATAGAATCGCCGCAACAAAGAAGGAAAGCACAAACAAGGCAAACACGACCGCGGCAACGAGAGCGACAGTCTTCGACATCACATTCCCTCTGGTTTCAGAGATCCCAAGTATCAGTTGCACGCAGTTGCCGCATTGTAGATAGATTGGCCCGCAAGAAGGCCTCCGCCAGTGAAAGCTGCTGGAGCTCCAGCTACCGTGGCCCCACCAACAACAACGGTGGCCGCACGCGAGGTCACAGCCGGGCGCGTGATCAGCGTCTCGACCCCGCCCAGGCTCGGCGCCCCCACCTTCGGCCGGTGGCCGCCTAGCACCCCCCGACGAGCGGCTGCCGGACGGCGTGGCCGTCGATCAAACGGCACCAGCGCATCACGATGTCCTGACCTTCCCGGCAGGTCAGGAACACCAAGAAGTAACCGAGAACGAGTGATCGATTATGACCCTGGTCCTGACCTCCCTGGCCGAGGAGGCCGACGAGTGTTCGCTGGATCTGACGGTGATCGCCGACAGCCTGCCGCCGGCGAAGATGTCTTCTGCCTGTCACACGATCGGAGCGTCTACTCGCCGCCGCCTCCCTGGGGGCAGGGTTCTGTCGGGAACTGCTGGTAGTTGATCTGCCATGACTGACCTCCATGATGATGTTTCCCCGGCTGCCGTTGTTGCCGGGATGGATGCCACGGACGTTTTGTCCCCACTGCTCGCTGCCGCACGTGAACAGACGGAAGCGTCGGGGTTGACCGTGTTCCCGGACCTCCCCGAGATCAAGGCCAGCAACGTGGTGGACGTTTTCGCGGATCGCATGGACGTGGCGGAGTTCGTGAACCTGGCCGCCACCGTGGGATGCCGCCTGCTGTATGTCCGCGACGAACGATTCCGCGCCGCCGAGGTCGATGATGCGATCGAGGAAGAAGGGGATGTCCCGGACGCTGCTGCGCTCCGCAAGGCCGCCGCCCGGTTCGACGGGAACATTGTCCGGTTCGAGGTCGCGTTTTGGTTCGACGGCATATGGCACCGCTGGCAGACCGACGCCCCGTTCCACGATCCACTAGAGGACTTGATCGACAATATCGACAACGATTCCAACCGGCCGAGGCCGCACCATACGGCCGAGTGGCAGTTGAGTCAGGAGGAACATGACCGCCTCGTCCAAGGGCTACTCGACGACCGCGAGTTCCTCACCGGACCGCGTCATCGCCGACACCGACTCCGTGAGGAGCATCCGCTGCTGGCGCCTCTCATGGAGGCGGGCCCGCCGAAGTCGCATGCCGTATGGCGGATCGTGCAGGAAGCTACGGAACGCGTCGACGAGTTGCGCGAGCAGGCCGCGCGGGAGCTGCGGACTCGTCTGCCCGAGCTGGCGCAACAACTCGGCCGTACCACCGAGTACCGGGCAACCCGGACGAGGAAGTTGCGGCTTCAGGTGGCCGCCGAGTTCCTCACTGAGCACAGCGGCGGCTACCCGATGCCTACCGCGCTACGCGACGAAATCGTGGAACTCGCCCAACAACCTCCAGACGAGGGGAACGCCAGTCTGTTCTGACCAGTTCATCGCTGCTTTCGTTTCTTCTTCGAACGTTTCCCGTTGACCGGGCGGGCACCTGGCCGTGGCGGGGCCACGTTGGGCACGGGGGCCTCGTCGGCTTCACTGGGGGCGCGCAGAGTGTCCGCGTGAGCGAACTGGCCCAGCATGGCGTCGGTGATCTCCCGTTCGCGAGCATCGACAGCATTGGCGATGTCGCCGGTCGGGGTGGCGATCTCCGCGAGCACGGACGCGGCAAGGTGCAATCCCAGTTCGTCTCGGTGGGCATGTCCCTTCGGTGGCACTTCCAGCAGCCAGGCCCCAGCAGGCCAGGACCGATCGGCCCACCGTGGTGGTCGCTGCCGGGTAGCCCACGTGTGCAGGAACTGCATCCCCACCGATGCGAGTGCCACGATGTCCGCGACATGCGGGGCGCACGAACCGCAGGCTTCCCAACGGTCAATGTCGGCGACACCCGAGTCGGCCGCGTCGTGCGACGTCTCGGTGATGGCGTTGGCCGCGACGTCGATGGTGTCGCAGAAGTCGTCCCAGTCAATGCCGAGTTCGCGGGCTTGGCGGCGTAGCCACAGAGCTGTCGCGTCGGCCATCATGCGTGCTTTGTTGGACTGCTGGTGGTGTACGGCAGCGTCCATCCAGGCGTCGGTCTGGGCCTTTTGCTGCTCATATGACGGCCGCTCCGCGTCTGGCAGGTGGGTGGCGCAGCCTGTGGCGAGGATGCCGTCTTCGAGCACGACAACCCGGTTCCCGCACAGTTTCCCGGTTGTCTTGGTGGGGTGTCCGCACTTCGGTCGTGCCGCGTTCGGCGGTTTCGGCGGCAACTCGCCATGGCTGACGGGTGACGGTTCGCTCTGGACGATCATGGGGGCGGGCGCCGGGTGCAGCCGTTGCGCTCCGGCGGCGACGGCCGCGCGGTGCCGCGCGAACACCGCCTTCGGCCGCGACGCATAGTTGCTCCAACTCGTGTCTAACTCCGCGCCGTTCATCAGCAGGCTCGCAGCTTCAAACGCCTCGTTTGCTTCGTGAGCGGCCTGTGTCATCGACGACGACGCTTCGCCGAGGTTGAGGTCGACTTGGCCGCTGACGAAGTCGAGGATGTGGGTTGCTTCCGCGAGGTGACGCACAACCTGCCCGAGCAGCGTCACCCCTAGCATCGACGCGGAATCCGGTCGGAGACCACGCTCCTCAGTGACGGCCACGATTTACTCCTCGACAGCACGAAATCAGGGATCGGTCGGTACTAGCTGGCGAAACGTTGCAGCGATGCGACACCCTAGCCGCGCCCCAATCACCACGGCAGGTATCGCCACACCACCGGGGCAGCACCATCACCCGGTCCGCTGATCACATGTCATCCCCTCGGGTACAAGGCTGTTCACGTCGGTGCGGCACCAGATGGCGACTATGACGGTGCGGCAACCTGTCGACTCCGCCTCGGACCGTTGAAGGGACCGCTCAGGTGACCGTCACCGACCTGCCATTGACCCCCGCTCGCCGCGACATCAAGGGCATGACCGCGTTGCTAGCCAATTTGAAAGACAAGACGCAGATCGCGGTGACGTTCAAACGCGACACCTACGGCCTGTTCACCGTCGAAGGCCCGGCCGTGAAGTCACCTGCCGTGAAGACGTTCATGGTTGGTTCTCTGTTCATCGAATCCGGTCTGAAGCCCGACAAGGCCGTACAATCCATCCGCTACAGCGACACGACCAACACCGACGCGACGGTCGACGACCCCGACGCTCTCCGGGGCACTGTCAACGGGGTAGGGCATGGCGATCTGGTCGCCGCCACCTTCGAACAGGCCCCGCACGGCCGCTTCACGGTCACCGGCGTCGCCGTCCACACCGCCGATACCACCATCCTGACCGTGGGAAGCTGGTTCCTCGTCCACCGAGGCAGCACCGCAACCCGTCTCCAGGCATTGACGGTCCTTGCCGACGCTGGAACCCACACCCTCCCTGTACCGGCACCGATCACCGCCTGGGAATCCGACGACCCGTCTACGACCTAGTCGGGCCATTGGACGGTTACGGCTACGACGGCAACACCCCCAAGTTTGTCGGTCCCTGTCGCTACGTTGGCGATCCACCCGAGCGAGACAACTTGGAGGCGGCGCCGTGGGCGACCGGAACTACAGCAAGGCGACCGAGGCGGTGCTGTTCGCGTTGAGCACGAAATGCTATTTCCCGGACTGCAACGTTCCGAGTGTCAGCATCTTGGGCCGTGGCGACGAGAAGAAAAACGTGGACATCGCACATATCGTTCCGGTGTCCCCGCGCTGGCCGCGCTACCGGCCGATGAACAAGCAGGAGCGGGACAGTTTTACGAATCTAATCTTGTTGTGCAAGGCGCACCATCCGCGCGTCGACAGGCACGACAACGAACACATGTATCCCGAATCGCTCCTCCTTGAATGGAAGGAAGAGAACGAGAAGGGACTCAGGGCGAAAATAGACGGTCTCGACCGACTGACCGAAGACCGCCTCGAAGAACTTCTGACGACCGCGATACAATCCGGCAAACATGAAATCCGTGACGCGCTCGATGAACTGAAGGAAGTCAGCGCCGGGGCTGCGGACTTGCTGTACGGGTTGATCGACAGGATCGAAGATAGCTACATCGACGCTGAGTCGATCTCCCTCCTCTACGCTGCGTCGGAGCGTCTGGGCTTCCTCGAAGAGGGCGCAACTCTGATGTACAGCGCCTCGGAGAATCTTGGGGAATTTGAGTCAAACGCGCTTACCTTGGATAATGCAGCGAACAAACTCGCCGACATTGACTTCGGTCAGTTCGCTGCGGCGTCGCAACGCCTTGAGCAATTCACAAACGACTGTCCGGCGATGATGGACTCGTTTCCGCAGCCGACGAACATCAGCGGAGACATCGAAACGGCGGGCAGAATAGTAGTCGCGGAGATCGAAAACACCGTGAGAACCATAAACGTCGGCCAGCTACCAACGATCGTCGACGACGAACAGCGATGGAAATACGGGCTCGTCGGATTCGCCCTCGGAGTGGCCGCCGTCCTCGCCACCGTCATCATCCTTGCGTCCAACGGAGCGGTCTAGACCCTACCGGGCTATGCTCGACCCGACATTTCGCCGGGCTACACGCCGGACGCGCGTGCCTACGCGGGCCGGGACACGGGCACGGTGCCGGTGCGGTGAACGATACGGGCTCGGCGTCGTGCTGCGGGGCGAGTACGAGTTTCAGTTCGCCGGACGGGGCGAGGACGTAGGCGTCAGTGAAGGTGAAGTCTTTGCCTGGTGGCATCTGTTCGTCAGGGGCCAGTGGCGAATCGCAGGGACCACCGGGTCTTCGAGGAGTTTCGCCGCGCCTTGGGCACGTTCGGGGTTGCTGACCATCATGTCCCGTTGCTGCACACCGTGGGAGACCGGCCGTGGACTGTTCCGGAGATCGCGGCGCCCCCGCGGCAGGCGCGATCGCTGCCCCGAACCCGCGCAGAATGGTGGAAGGGTGTCCTCGGTGCGGCGGTGAAGGCGGGTATTGCCTCGGCGGTGCTCGGTGTCATCGGAGCCGTGATCGTGAAACTGCTGTAGGTCACCCTGTTCGCTGCGTTGGTGTGACCGTGGAGTCGTTGACACGATCGGTGCCCTGCGCCGGACCCACTCGCTCTCACCCGGACCCGCGGCAGCGCTGCTCTTCGCCTCACTACATCGCGATCGGTTGCTCGGCGCCGCACACAGCGATATGTAACCCGGACCCACAACCCCAATTTGTCGCGGCAGGGACGCGACCTCGTGGCACCCGCGCGGGACACGGCGGCGATCCGGACCCTGTGCCTGGTCGATGCCTTGGGCCGGGCATCGCGGGCATCGGCTTCGGCAGCGGCCTCCATGGCCCGCAGCGCGCGCGGTCAGCACGCGAGCGAGAATCCGCCTCAGTCATGCCCACCGCTGTGCGTGAGCTGGAGGTCCATTCGCGGCGACCGATGCGGTCGTGTCCGTGAGTGCCCGCGCATCACCTGGTGGCGTTACGAGGGGTTGACCATGTCCTCATCCCGCGTTGTCGGCGTCGACAACGCGGGTCTGGTCCTTGGACAGGCTGCTGATGGTGCTGTGCTGGTCCTTGATCTCGCCGGGCGGATCTCGCCGAGCGTGCGGTGGTGCCGTTGCATCGCGTCGGCACTGCGTTAGCGCGATGCCTGTGCGTGGTGGGCGATGTCGGTGACGTTGTAGGTGTCGGATTCGGCGTGGAAGGTGAACAGGTGGCGGCGGTGGTCGTGGGGTCGCAGGTTCTCGGCGATGGTGTCGATGTCGAGTCGGTGTAGCAGGTCCAGCATGGCGTGCAAGGGCGATGGATGTGTGTCTTGTGGCGTGGTGGTGTCTGTGTGTGTCAGGTGCTCGATGGTGACGCGCGGCAGGACCGCGGCGGACCAGGGCAGCGAGGCGAGGGTTTCGGCTGGGAAGTAGTGGTGTCCCAGGTCGGTGATGGCGAGGCTGATGCCGTGTTGTGCTTCGGCTGCGAGGCGATCGAGCACGGGTTTCGTGTCGGGGCCGGCGACGGCGCCTGCGGGGATGGCGTATTGCAGCTGTTCTGCGGTGACCGGTGTTTGCGCGGCGATGGTGTGTAGCTCGCTGAGTAATGTGTCGTCGTGCACGGCTCGGCCGGGGAGGTCGAGTACGAGGGTGGGGGTGAATCGGTAGCGGGTTCGCCAGGTGTCCAGGTGCGTGCAGGCCAGGGTGAGTGTTGCGGGAAGGACGCTGGCGAGCAGGCCGGTGTTTTCCGCGAGGTCGAGTACGTCGGTGAGGTTATGGCGGGCGCCGTCAGAGGCGATCCAGAACGGTAGTGCTCGTACTCCCGCCCAGGGCCGGGTGCGGCAGTGTTGTGTGGCGATGCGGTCGATGGGTTGGTAGTCCAGTTGCAGTTCGTGGTGTTCGAGGGCGTGGGTGAGTTGTCCGAGCAGTTCGAGTTGGGCACGGTCGTGATCGCCAGTGCTGGTACTGGTGCTGGGGTTGTTCCACGGTTCTGTGTGGTGGGTGGATTGGTGGAGGGCGACGCGGGTGGCTCGGAGTAGGTCGAGTGCCGAGCGGCCTGGTTCGACGGGGACCAGTCCTAGGTGTGGCTGCAGGCGGATGCGGTGTCTGCCGATCCGGATGGGGTCGCATAGCCAGGCGTAGAGCTCTTTGGCCAGGCGGGTGACGACGCTCCAGGTGTCGAGTTCGTCGACGAACACGACGATGTCGTGGTTGCTGCGTCCGACGAGCAGGCGGGCGGGGGTGCTGTCCTGGGCCCGGTGGATGAGGGTGACGATCCGTGCGAGTAGTTGGGTGCCCAGTTCGGCGCAGGTGCGGTCCAGGTCCGGCCAGTTCCCGGCGCGGATGGTGAGCATGGCGGCTGCGCGCGTGTGTTCCAGCGAGAGGTTGACGTGTCGCAAGAAGGCGTCCTCGGTGAGCGCGCCGCTTCCGTCATGGGCCAGGCCGTCTTCTAGTACCCGCAGCACGGTGGTGTCTTCCAGGAGCACGACAGCGCCGTGGGGGTCGGCGGTGATCTTGCCGATCGTGGCGGTACACCACCGTGGAAGCCTGGAGGGGGTTTTCAGTGCTGGTGTGCGGAAATCTGTGCGGACGGTGGCGTTGTCGTGCCCGGATTTCAGAACGGTGGTGACTGCGTCGGCCAGTCCGGCGCGGTCGTCTTCCACGGCGATGTCTGTCAGGTGATGCCGTCGCAGGGATTGCAGCGGTTGCCCTAGCAGTGATTGTGCCGCGGCATTGGCCTCGATGATCTGGCCCTGTCTGTTGATCCCGAGGGTCGCTGACACGGTGGCGAGTGCGGTGTTGTGCAGCTGCTGGCCGCGCTCGGCCGCGGCCATCCGCGCGCGGGTCAGTCCTTCGGCGATCACGTTCTGCTCCTCGCGCACGCGATCGCGCAACCCGCTGGCGAATCCGCCCGCGAAGTCCCCCACCACCTGTGCCCGCACAGATCGCGGGCAGTACGGGGTGTATTCCAGGGTCAGGTCTGACAGCAGTCGCACACACGGCCCTAGAGCTTCGGCTGCCAGTCGCAACGAGTACGACAGATCGCGCCCGACTGCTTCCGGGCAGTCCAGTGCCGAGGGATCGCACAGCTGGTCCAGTCCAGTGATCTCCGCTCCCAGATGCGTGAGCAGGATCGCGGTCCACCGCCCGAATTCGGTCTCGGCCTCGTGAGGGTCCAAGGCCAGGTAGGTGGTGCCCAGCAGCGCCTCGTACCAGCGCGCCCCGAACTCGCGGGCGTCCTGCCAGGTCAGTTCGAGCCCCGGTGCGGTCACCACCGCCATCGCCGCGATGTCGGCCTTGCTTTGCGCGATCTCTGCTGCGGTGAACTCCGTGGTATCGACAACGCAGCGGCGCAGCGCGGTTCGGACCCGTTCGTCGAATTCGGCCTCCTCGGTCCGGGCAGGGTGCTGCTCGGGGGATTCGTGGTGGTGCAGGGACATCACGAACTCCTGTCTTCATCGGCTGGTGGACGGGGGGATCGGCGTCTGCCCTCGAGTAACTCGGCGAGGCACTTTCGGCCGCGGGACAGCTCTTCATGGACCGTGGATTCACGACAACCACGCTCGTGTGCGATTTCTTCGACCGTGAGTTCTTCGTAGTAGTGGCGGAACAACGTCTTCGCGATGGCGGGCGGGATCGCCTGCATTGCTTGAAGCGAGGCGATTCGGATCTCGGCGTCTTTCTGACTCGCGATCGGGCACGTGCGCATCACTCGATCACTGTGTTGCAGCGCCCGCGTGCGCTCGTCATGGCGGCGTTGGTCGTGCAGGCGGCGCCGGGCGATCATCGTGAGTAACCCTGCTGGGTCGCCCTCGATCGTGTACCATTTCATGCACAGCTGCAGAAAGGCGTCGGCCACGGCCTGTTCTGCGTCGGCGTCGGGATGCTGGTTGCGCAGCATTTTCGTCAACCGTGGCGCGAATTCGTGGTACAAGCCCATGATGCGAGCCAGGTCGGCCGGCGCCAGCACGCGGTGCTCGCGCGGGGATGCCGGGTCGGTCACTCCGGCTCGCCCTCCGTGGTGTCGCAGCGGTGTGTTCTGTGTCCCGTGCTCGGCAGGTTCATCGAGCACACATGCAGCTCGATTACCACTGGCGCCGAGTACCGCCATCGCTTCCACCATGCACGGGCACCGCGGGCCACCGCTACCACGCACCGCAGGAACCAGGCCGGCGGCGAGATCACCACAAGCAGCGTCAACACCAGCTCTGTCGGGATCATCGATGTTCCTCATCTTGTCGGGGGGACGGAAACGCGGCCTCGGGGGCGACCGCACATATATCTCTCCGCAGCCCGCCCATTCCTTGCGCACACATCACCCGAAAGGGGCTAGATATCCTGATCGGGCGATCGCCGGCAGACACCCATATCACCGCATGCGGTCAGAATCCGGCATTTTGTTCACTCGACCGAGTGCGACATCGGCGCGGGGTTCTTGTTCTGCCGGGGCCGCGCCGAGACGCCCAGGGATACACCGGAAAGAGGTAACCCCGCAGGGGAGCAGCCCGCATGGCGGTAGGCGAGCGTCCCGACCCGACCGTACGGTGGAACCGACACACGGGGAGCGGCATATATGACCTCAGAACACGACACCACATCCGCACGCGCGCTCGACGTCGAGACCACATCGTCTGAGACCCAGCAGCACACCTTCGTCAACATCGCTGAGCCCTCGGTCGCGCGCGCGTATGACTGGTACCTCGGCGGCAGCCACAACACCGCTGTCGACCGTGCCTTCGCTGAGCAATACGCACACATACTCCCAGCGAAAACAATGGCGATCGACAATCGACAATTCCTGCGCCGGGTCGTCACCTATCTCATCGAAACCGAAGGAATCCGGCAATTCGTCGACATCGGCTCCGGCATTCCCACCGTCGGTAACGTGCACGAGATCGCCCACGAGATCACCCCGGACGTCAAGGTGGTCTACGTCGACAACGACCCGGTCGCGGTCGAACAATCGCGCATCATCCTGCGCGACAACCCCCATGCGAGGGTGATCGACGCCGACCTGCGCACCCCCGCTCACATCCTCGATCATCACGACCTCCTGGAGACCCTCGACCTCACCCAGCCCACCGCGGTGCTCATGGTCGCGGTCTTGCACTTCGTCGGCGGTGACCACGACCCCGATCACATCATCGGCCAGTACCTCAGCGAGCTCCCGGCAGGCAGCTTCCTCGCGGTGTCGCACCTCAGCCACGAACACGTCGGATCAGAGCTCGCCGAGAAGGTCCACCACGGCAGCAGGGTGTACCGCGACGCGGGGAAACCCTTGTACAGCCGCAACAGCGCCGACCTCGCGCACTGGCTTCGACGCTGCGAGGTGTTCGCACCCGGGATCGTGCCGGTAACCCAATGGCGACCCGAATCCCCACACCCCGATACACGTCCCGAACACCAGCTCATCATCGGAGCACTGGCCCGCACCCGCTGACCCTGTTCCCCCACCGTCGCAGACAGCGAAGTCACCGAGCCTGGCGCCGACCCGTGCCGGAGACAGGCGATACCGACCCTCGACGGTGACGCCGCTGTGGGCTGGAGTCGACGTGGGTGTCAGGACTCGGCCGACATGGCCGGGGCTCACTGACGGTGCCGGCGCAGGGGCGGGGTCCGGTAGTACTCAGGAGCGTTGAGCCGGTACCCGGACCGGAGGTGATGATGGTCAGCGCGTGGTCACGCGGCCGGCGAGTTCCCCCGCGCTGGGGCGTGCGCCGCGGTGGGCGTCGATAGCCCAGGGCTGCCGCTGCTGCCACTCACACGAGGGCCGGCCCGGCAGCCCGGCTCGCGTGGAAACTCCTGCAGGCCCCGGCGAGCGGGCAGCGCCACCGAGTAGGGCTGCTCGCCGGTGGACAGCGGCGTCCCGGTGGGACTGATTCCGACCAGCCGGACGGCCTGGCCTTTCCACGCGAGATTGGAGGACCAGAACTTAACCCGAAGCCCCGACAAGACACCGACTCTCCCGCAGGGCTTTCACGTGGTCGAGTGTCGAGTCCCTCACGCCAACGCAGCGCGGTCATCCAGCGCCGATCACTCCGTCTGGGCGAGTCGGTCCTCATAGTCGGCGAGCTTGAGTCGCCAGCAGGTGGCGGTGACGTCGTCGATCCAGTGCTTGCCCAGCACGGTGGGGTCGGCCTTGTCGCCGACACCGAGGGAGAGTTTCACCATCTCGCCGAGCGCGGTGATCGCGTCGTCGGTGAGGTTGGTGATGAACTCGAGGGTGAAGTTGGGAAGCTGCCGCCGGTCCAACGTCTTTGAATAATCAGTGTTTCCCTGGTGGTATTCCACGGCACTCGAGTAGTGAGCGCACATCATGTGTCCCGCCGTCCGCTCAGCCTCGGTCAGACGGCTCTCGTCGGCGGCGGTGCAGTACCGCAGGCTGGACTTGTTCTCGCTCGGGTGTGTCCATCCGACCAGGGAGATCAGCTTGATCAGGCGGTAGTTGTCGTCGATGAGCCCGATCTTGCCGGCCGCCTGATTCCGGTTGTCGCGGTGTCGATTGGAAGGCTCGGTACCGCTGTTTGGTGACGCACACGATGACGGCGTGCATGAACTTCTCGCGGTCGGGCACTTGCACTGCCCAGCGTTCGTCGGTGCGGGTGTTCCACAGCACGCCGCTTCGGTGGCCGCTCATCACGAGGTAGAGCGCCAGCTGTAGGAACATGGCGCGGTCGAGTTCGGAGACGAACTTGAGCTCGTAGACCTGGCCGTCGTGCACGGCGTCGGCGACACCCACGAACGTGATCGGTGTCGCCGCCGGTGCTGCGACAGCCGTGCCGGACAGGTCCATCGGCACCTGGGCCGCGCAGTCGCGGGGGAGCTGTGTCGCCAGTCGTCTGGTCAGTGCGTCGCGCACCTCGCCGTTGACTTTTCGGGTGACTTGTTCTGCGTAGCGCATCTGGTCCGTGTCGACGGCGGTCAGCAGCAGCGAGTTGTCCCAGGGGTCCTCGCTCAGCTTGCCGCTGAGCTGCTTCGCGATCGGTTTGGGGTTGAGGATCACCTCGATGGCGGGGTTGTACCTGTCGAAGAACACCGCCTCCTGGTAGTGCCCTACCACGGGGGAGAGGTCGATCAGCCCGTCGACGCGGTCGATGGTGATCTCCTCACCTGCGCCGTCGTCGAGGCGCCGTCTGTCGAGTAGATCGACGCAGGCTTGGAGGTTCTCCGCGTAGGTGAAGTCGAAGCAGTCCGAGGCCAGCAACGGCTTGTCATACGTTGGCAGGTCCTCGGTCAGGAGCTGCGTGAATCGCTGTATGGGGATGTATCCGATGCTTTTGGGTTGCCGGTGAGCATGTTGTGACCGCACGAAGAGGACGTCGTGCTTTCCGCGGGAGGCTGCGACCAGGAACACGTTGCGCAGGACGGTCGTGTCGACGTTCGGGAACCCGCAGCGCAGGTTCCACATGGCCTCGTCGTAGTCGAACACCACGCTCACTGGGCGTTCGAGGCCTTTGCTGGAGTCGAACGTCGTGAACACCGCGGTGTCGTCGCTGTAGGTCACTGAGGTGTCGCTGTCGCGGATGGAGGCGTAGACGGTTTCCTTGTTGAAGATCTCGCCATGATCGCGTTCCAGGTGATTTAGTGCCTCGGCCATCTTGCCGTTGCGTCTGCCCAGGCACAGCAGGTCGCCGGGCTTCTTCGCTCTCATGAAGTCAAGTGCCTCGTGGTAGGAGACGTATCGGATCGTCTGGTCGGGGTTGACGCCCACCACCGGCTTGTTCCATGCCTCGCTGAGTTGCGCGCCGAGTTCCTGACCGGCCCGGAAGGACTGCGTGAACGGCATCTGCTCGGCCTGCTGGGTGATCTCCCTGGCGAAGCGCTGCACGTCCAAGGTCGTGTTCGAGTGCACTTTCTGAGCCAGGTCACCGACCAGCACGGTCTGCATGGACGGTTTCAGCGACTTGATGTTGCGCAGCAGCTGCGCGTACTCCTCGTTGATGTCCTGGTACTCATCGACCACGAGCAGGTCGAATCTGGGGAACCACGCCGAGAGACTGGTGAACGCCGCGTTGAACCGGCGGAGGGATTCGTCAAGACCGCATTTGATGCCCGCCCTGCGCAGTGAGGGGTACACGATCCCGTGGTAGTTCTGCACTTTCGCGTGTTTCACCCGGCGTTGCGCGTCGGCTTTCAACAGCTTGCTGTAGGTCAGGTACAGCACCCGCCGGTCCCGGCCCACTTCGGTGCATAACGCCTGAATCGCTGTGGTCTTGCCCGATCCCACCGTCGCATCGACAATCACATCCCGCCCCGCCCGCACCGCATCGATCATTCGCCGCTGTTCGCCACTCAACGGCGCAGACGGCACCGCGGCACTGCGGCCATGACTTTTTAGCTGGTTCGATGTCCGGCTCGGGCTCGTGGCCACAGCGAAGTTCGAGTTGGCCGCCAGGTGTTCCCGCAGCACCGCCTCGCCATCAGCTCGCAACGCCGGCCGTAGTTGAGGCGGCAGCAGCACGTGACACCGTTCCTGCAGCGCACGGGGCGTGCGCTGCAAGGTTCCGGCCAGCGCGTCCAGCGCCACACCGCGCCGGAGCCCGTCCAGCAGCGTCTCGGTGTCCTCCGCGGACCAGGCCGCACCCGCGCGGCGCGGTGTGGACCTGGCGCCCTCACTCCAGCTCTCAGTAGTCACCTCGTCACGCTATCGACAACCAGCGACAAAATATGCAGACTTCGCCTGGTTTGTGCTGCCGCGAACGTGCCTCGGCTGTCCCGCTATCGGTCGTGACGGCTACCCCGGTAGGACTGACGCGGTCTCCCAGCCGAACTCGTCGAAATGTCGGCCGTTCCGGACGTTGTCGAGCGCACGTGGGACGAAGTCGAGCACGTCGGCGGGCAAGCTGCCCGGATCGGCCCAGACGAGTTCGCTGCACTTGTGCGCCTCGCGGATGCGCGGCTCGCCCTTCCAGGCGTCGGTGGAAAAGAAGAAGTCCACCCGAGGTTCGGCCGAGCGGCGGAACATCACCCCGGCCGGGAGCAGATCGGCCGGGTCGAGCTCGATCCCGATCTCCTCGGCGGACTCGCGAACCACGCAGTCGGTGACCATCTCTCCCATGTCCACGTGCCCGGCTACGAAGGCGAGCCGATCCCGACCGTAGTCAGTGCCATCGCGCCGCATCAGCAGCACGCGGCAGGTCATGGGGTCGGTGAGGATCAGGTGAACGGCGACGGGATAACGCTCGTGCTGGGTGTCCCGGATGAACTGATCTACCACGTTTCTCCTGTCTCTCAACGCGAACGAGTCGAACGCGGCGAGCCGCCGCGGGAAACTGACAACATCACATCCGACAGGCGACTTGCCTGATGAACGGCGGGCACGCCCCGCTGTCCATCCGCGTAGCCACTCCCGGTCCGCCGCATCAGCAGAAATTTTCCTTGCTGGACGAGGAAGACGTGCACGGTAAGGGGTAGCGGTGGTGCTTGGTGTTGAAGGCGTACTGCGGGGCGGCCATGGGTGTCCTTAGCTGGCGGTGGCTGACCGCCTGCGCCGGAGTGGGGTCGGTGGTAGTTGTAGTGAATGTTCCAGACCGCGATCGCGGCTGAGCGCGCGTCCTCGCTGGTGAAGTCCCGGGCGTAGAGCAGTTCTTCGACCAAGATCCGCTGATAACGCTCCACCTTCCCGTTGTGGCGAGGCGTGTAGGGCTTGGTCTTCTGATGCCGGGACCGGGTTCCAACGATTCGAGCGAAGTCTCCGGAGCGATAGCACGCACCGTTGTCGGTGACGACGCGATGGATGTGGGTGATGCCATGGGCGGCGAACCAGACCTTGGCACGGGCAAGGAATGCCGCCGCGGTGGCTCCCTTCTCGTCGAGTAGAAGCTCGGTGTAGGAGAGCCTGGAGAAGCCGTCGATGGCGGAGTGCAGGTAGGTGTACCCGCGTCGTGCGCCAGCTGACTTGGCACGGCCAGCGGCCTTGGCTTGGTCGCTGTCGCGGCCGTGGATGCGCCAGCCGCCGCCGTCGGGGATGCGGCCGACCTTCTTCACGTCCAGGTGCACCATGTGCCCGGGCCAACGGGCAGTGATCTTGCCCGGTTTGCGGTTGTTCTCGCCGTCAGGGTCGATGAACCGTCGTCGACCGAGGCCGAGGCGAGTCAGGTGCCGAGTCACGGTGCGGCGAATGGTCTGGTGGCCCAGGTCGGCGAATTCGTCGGTGATGCGCTGGGCCGACCACTTGTGTTCACGCCGCCAGGTCCCGATGTGTTCGACGACCCAGGCGGGTGTCGCGTGCGGACTCCGATGCGGAGTCGGCGAGCGGTCCTGAAGTCCGGCGTCACCGTGACGCCGCCAGCGGTTGACCCACTTCGACGCGCAGGCGCGCGAGATGCCCATCTCAGCTGCAACGTGAGCGATCGGTCGGGTTCGGCACCGCCGATCAGCCGCCGACGGCCCTCGATGGACAGTGGTGCGTTGGCGTGACTCACGCGGTCGCTCCGCCATTGATGTTGACACCGGTGATCTGGGCAGACATCTGCCATAGACGCTCGGCGCTTTCGGGGTCGATGGCGTAGCCACGAACACCACCATCGTCCATCGATCCTCCCGGGCTGGCGAGCGGCGCGATGTCGCAGTCCTCGCAGTAGACCCCGCCACGGCTGTCCAGCACGGGGGACGTCGCCGCCCACAGCCCGGTCGCTGAGCCTTCGCTCGACGTCTTGAAGCCGGGCCCAATGACATTCCCTTCTGCGTCAATCCACCCCCGCTCGATCTGCTCGGCCGTAGTCATGTCGCGCTGCAGGTCGGTGATGATGGCCCCGGGATGCAGGGAGAAGGCGCGGATTCCGTTGTTCTTCCCGACTGCGTCAAGGTGCACTGCGAACAAGACGTTGGCCGTCTTTGACTGGCCATACGCCAACCATCGGTCGTAGCCGTGGTCGAAGTTCAGGTCGTCCCATCGGATATCAGACAGGTGGTGTCCAGCCGAGGAGTACGACACCACGCGAGCACCGCCTGCGTTCGCAAGCAGCGGGAGCAGCAGGTTGATGAGGACGAAGTGACCCAGGTGGTTGATCGCGAACTGGCTCTCCCATCCGGGCCCGACGCGCCGCTCCGGTGAGGCCATGACCCCAGCGGCAGCGATAGCGATGTCCAGCTTCGGTTCGGACTCACAGAGGCACTCGCCAGCCCTGCGTACGCTCACGAGATCGGCGAGGTCCATCGGAATCACCGAGACGCCCTTGAGGCCATCCAGTCGGGAAGTGGCGAGGTCCGGACGCCGCGCCGGCACGAGCACACGTGCCCCCGCCTTCACCAGGGTTCGCGTGGTTTCTAGCCCCAGGCCGGAATATCCGCCAGTGACCAGCGCCGTCTTGCCGCCGAGATCGACGCTGGCTATCACCTCCTCTGCCGAGGATGCGGTCGTGAATCCTGACTGGAGCGGTGTCTGTTGGTTGATCGTCATGCCGCGAACCTAGAATCTAGAGCGGACTCTAGATCAAGCGCGGAAGGGTGTGGCATGACCATCGATGCGCAGCAGCAGGAGACCTTCACGATCGGCGAGGTCGCCGAGCGAACCGGGCTCAGCGTTCACGCGTTGCGCTACTACGAGCGACAGGACCTGCTCGTCGGCCCAGTCCAACGAACGTCTGGCGGTCGCCGCATCTACACTGCCGTCGACATCGACTGGCTCCAGATCTGCGTCAAGCTCCGGGAGTCCGGCATGCCTCTCGCGGACCTGGCTAGGTTCGCGGCCCTCGTCAGGCAAGGGTCGGGCAACGAGGACGAACGACTCAAGCTCCTCGACGAACACCGCCAACACATCGAGGCCCAGATCCACGCGCTCGAAGAATGCCGCGCGCTGATTGAATGGAAGGTCGGCGTGTACAGCAAGCACCTTCGGGCCGGTACCGCGACGGGGCTATGGGATCCCGGGCACGGACCCTGATCGTCCGCCGACGTCGCAGCGTCATCAACCTTCTGCCCCGCAACATCTAGGCCTTCCAGCACGGCAACCTTGGCCACCACCGATCTGGGACGCGTCGTCGCCTAACCACCTCCAGAGTGGCCAAGATGCGCCACCGCGGCTCTCAGCAGAACGGGTATCCGCAGGGAGGTTGGCGGTAGGCTCCCAGGCTGACGAAATCGTGGTGAGCGAACCTGCCAGGGGCGTGCCCTAGGCAAGCGCACGACATGGAGAGGATGTTCGTGGCGAACGACTATCACCTGGAGGAGCTTGGTCCTCGCGCATTCGAGCAGCTTGCTGCGGCGTTGGCAGCCGCTTCTTTCGGTCTGGGGCTGGAGGTGTACGGGGCAGGCAAGGATGGAGGTAGGGAGGCGACGTTCCGAGGGCGCATCGACTGGGACGGCGGTGCGACGACCTGGGACGGATACACGGTCGTGCAGGCCAAGCAACGTGAACATGTGGCCGACCCCGCCAACAACTTGCTGTGGCTCCAGCGTCAGATCCGTGACGAACTGAACTCCTGGATGAGGCAGGGGGCCAAGCGCACGCCGTTCCCGCAGCAAGTTCTATTTGTCACGAATGCAAGACTGTCGGCTGCACCCGGTGGTGGAGTCGACAAGATTCGCGAGTACGCAACGACGGAGCTCGAACGCAGCCATGCAGCCGACACGGTGGATACGCTGCGGTCACGTGGACTGCAAGATATTCGGATATGGCACCGGGATACATTGAACGCACTGATCTCGAACAATCAGGATGCCCGTGCTGCGTTTCCCGCCCTGCTAACGGTCGGAGACCTTCTCGAACGGCTTAGTTCATTATCGGGAATTTCGGATCCTGCGGGCTTGGCGCCGTTGCTACGCGCTCATGCCCAGAGTGCCCTCGGTCACGACAGGTGGGTCCGTTTCGGGGAGGCTGCAGGCATGCAAGGCCGTCAGTCGGTTGATCGCATCGTCGTCGACCTCCCCGTGCGCGACGGTGACGGCCAGCGAGAGCAGGTGCTAAAGGCGTGTCTGAATCAAGGGGACTCTGTATTGCGCCGGTCGGTATGGCGCAGTGACAAGCCGCGGCACCTCGTCATCACCGGAGCTGCTGGCAATGGCAAGAGCACCGTGGCAAAGTACCTTACACAGGTGTACCGCGGGCGTTTTCTCGACGGCGACGCCGGCCTCGCTAGCGCCAAGGACATTGTCACTGAAACCAATGACTCACTGGGGCGGATCGGAATTCCCGCACCCACCAGTCGCAGATGGCCATTGAACGTGTCGTTGCCGACAATGGCGAATGATATGGGGCCATCTGGCGGCCCTTCAATGATGCGCTGGCTGAGTCAATACGTGTCGGAACGGGCGTCCGTTGAATTCATGCCTGCCGCGCTGGAGAAGTGGCTCGCAGCATGGCCGTGCGTGCTCCTTCTCGACGGACTAGACGAAGTCACTGCTCCGTCGCTGAGGCAGCGAGTGCTCGATGAGATTACCGAGTTCGTCGAACGCGCCGATCAAGTCGACGCCGACCTACTCGTCGTCGTTACGACACGACCCACCGGCTATACCGAACGCATTATGCCGACCGAGTTTGCGCAAATCGACCTTGACTACTTGACCATTGACGAAGCCGTCAAGTACGGACAACACGTAACTGAGCATCGATTGCATGACGATGCGCATTTAAAGGAACAGCTTCTCGAACGATTTGGACGCGCGGTAGCGGCTCCGGCGACCGAGCGGCTGATCAAGACGCCGCTCCAGGTTCTGATCCTTACGTTCATCCTGGAGAACCTAGGAGACCTGCCCGCAACGCGCTATGAATTGTTCTGGTACTACTACGATGCTGTCTATCGACGCGAACAGGAAAAACCCACATCGCATCGAGAATTTCTACGTGGCCATCGCGATGACATCACAGAACTCCATGAGCGCGTAGGCCTGGTGCTACAAACGCGCTGCGAGGGAACAGGCGAATCCCGAGCCCGCTTGCCCTTGAACGACCTTCGATCACTTGCCCGAGCCCGGATGCTCGAAGTCGGGTACCAGGAGTTAACCGCAGCGGACATGCTTGCTAAACAGATCGTCGAGATCGCGACGACTCGCTTAGTGCTCTTGACTGCCGACGAAGACGAAAGCGTGTCTTTCGAAGTCCGTAGCCTCCAAGAGTTGATGGCAGCGCGAGCGCTGGTCAACGGCGACGACGAGACTATCCGAGGGAATCTCGTCGCCACTGCTCCCAGTCCTCACTGGCGCAATACGTGGCTGTTCGCAGCGGGAAAGCTCTTCGGCGACAGCGATCACCGGCGCCATCTGGTGCTGGACATCGTTGACCAGTTTGACCGGTCCAATGGGGCCTGGCCAGGTTGGCTCTGTCCTATCGGACCCGAACTAGCCGCTCATCTTCTCGACGACGGACTCGCCGAGACAAAGCCGGCTGCTCTGCGTTCACTTGTGACGATCGCTCTTCGTAGCCTGACAGGTCCGATGCCAGAAGAATTTACCGCCGTCGCTAAGGGACTTTCTTACGCTGCTCGACACAAGTCGCTCAATACGCTGATTCGGAACGAATTGCGCGCTGCGTTCGCTGGGAGCCCGACGGCGGTGAACGTCGCGAGCGTATTGCTGTTAGCGACGACCGGAGTTCTAGTTCCAGGACAGCCGTTAAAGGCAACGACGAGAAATGCAACGAAGCTCTGGACCAGTGCCCCGCCGCCAGGGCCGACGACGACAGTCGGCAAGCTGTTGCGTGAGCCGTGGGAGGACCTCAGCGACCAGCCCGGTGCCGCGCTGGTGGAACCCGCGATCAGCGAGTGTAAGGACCTGACCCTGCGCTTCTTGCCGGACGGCAGCCTGTGGCCGGCTGCGGTTCCGGCCTCATTCAGTTGCCGCGGGCTTGACGAGGTCCTCGGCGACGACGATGCGGCGAGCCTGTTGGAGTTGTGTCTTGGCGACCTTGACCCTCAGCGGTGGGCTGCGCGTTCTCTCCTTGCACACGCGGTGTCGGCCGCGCGATCGCGGTTACCGATCGGCGACAAGCTATCCATGTCCTACCTCGACTGAACGCGCGGTGTGGCTTGGCTGCTGCGCAGGTGCGTGGCGCCAGATGGTCGTGGTGGATCCAGGCCAACCTTCAGTTTGAGTACACCATTTGGCCCGGCCGGCGTGCCTGGAAGGGGGAATCGCATCGGAACGGCACCACGCTGCAGCAGGCTGTCGCCGACCGCCTCGACTACCTCGACGTCCTGGCCGCGACAAGCGACACGCCCTCCAAGGCCGCTCTCGCGGAAACGGAGATCATCCGATTGACCACCGCGTGGCGGCAGGTGCTCGACCAGCACGCACTCGACGCCCGTGGCCAGTGCGCCCGCTGCTCACGCCGATGGCGCCACAGCGAGTGCACCGTCTGGGAGACGGCCCTCCAACAGCTCATCGGCGACGACGCACCAGCTGGCGCCGATCGAGCAGGACGCGACCGGCTACGGCCATTTCACTAAGGCAGTTGCTGTGTCTGAAATCGAAACCCGTGGCATCGTGGCTCTAGCCCAACTCGGTCCCTACGGCCTGGCGGTACAGCAGCTCGTACAGGTGTGCCCCCTTGATGAGGACCGAGGCTTCGACAGGGCGTTCGTTGTCGCTGTAAATGACACGCAACTGCCGGATCACCGGCGTCCCATCAGGGAGGTCCAGCGTCTCGGCTTCTTCCACCGTCGGTGGGCGTGCCGAAATTCGGTCGACGAAGGCTTGCTGAGGAAAGCCGAGGTCAGCGAGGGCCTGGGGTGCGCCGCCGCGGATTCTCGCCGAGTTCGCGAGCCTGCTGTTGGCGGCAATCTCGGCGGGATAGTACGACGCGGACAACTCCACGGGCTGCTCGTCGTGGAAGAGGATTCGGGTGCGGACGATCGCGGTCGCGCCCGGCGGCATCTGCAATCCGTTGGCGATGTCGGCCGGTGGGACGACGTTGTCGACGTTGAGCAACTGATAGCGGAACTGGCCGGGTTCGGGCTTGATGTAGGCGGAGGCGTCGATGATGAACGGCTGCCGGTCGCGGACATAGACGCCTTTGCCGACACGGCTGTCGAGGAAGCCTTCGTCCTTCAGCGCCTTCAGCGCGTGCTGGATGGTGGCGTTCGCTGCGCCGTACCGCTCCACAAGCTGCGCGGTGGACGGCAGTTGCGTACCTGGGCTCAGCTCGCCGCGCATGATGAGATCGCGCAGTTCCGCCGCGATCTGCTGATGCCGGGGTCTGACGTCACGGGTGCGAGGCAAGTCCAACTCCTGGGCACGCCGTCGGGATGGTCATGGCGTCAGCTCGTATCGCAGCCGTCGCCCGTCGGCCACCATCGTCATCACGCTGACTTCGACGGGCAGGTCGTTCTCGGTGACAAGCGCGCGGGCGAGCAGCAACACGCACGACGGGTCGTCCAGCTCCAGCACGGCCCGTTCGTCTGGTGTGGCCAAGCGTGCGCTGACGTCCTCGCGGACGCGGCGAGGCGGATGTCCGAGGCCGGCCAGGAGGGCGACAGCACCGCCGGGGATCCTGCGGGGCTCGGCGAGCCTGGTGCCCCGAGCGATGTTCGCAGGGTAATACGAGTCGACGCGCTCGACCGGGTGGCCGTTGAACAGCATCAGGCGGCGCCGGACGACCACCGCCTCGCCCACATTCAGGCCCAGCATGTCGGCGACCGTCGCGGAGGCGGCCATCTCGTCCACGCTCAGCAGCTTTTGAGTTCCCGTGCCGCCCTGCTCTGCTGCCTCGGCGCCCCAGGCGTCGCCCGGTTGGCCGCTCACGTAGGGCATCGACACGCTCGTCCACGGGCCGGGGCTCGTCATCGCTCGCCCTCCTTGTGTCTCGCGGTGGGAGGTGCTCCAGCCATTGACCTTAGTCGTAAGGCAGCAAGGCCACCTTCGATGCTCAGCCGCCAGCCTTGCCACCTTTCATATATCGCAGTAAGGTCACTTGTGACGAAGGTACTACAGATCGTCACCGACTCCGCTCGGCCCCCCAAACTTTCCGGCCGCTGCGCCGTCCGGGCCGGTAGGACCGTTCGGCTGCCAGCGCACGTCGTCCGAGTGCCGTTTGGCATGACCGAGGAAGGAGGGCTACATGAAGGCCACTAAGGAGAAGTGCGTGGCGGACGGTCAGGTCACCGTCGCGCAGTCGTTTGGCTTCAGTGCCAGTCATGAGCTGAGGCAGTTGCCGGCCGGTCACAAGTGTCGCCGCAATCACGGCCACAACTACACGGTGACCGCCTCGGCGCTCGTGCACGATGAGGCTCGCGGAGACCTGTCGCCTCTCGGGGACTATCTGGCCGCGACGTTCGACCACCGGTTGCTCAACGAGCAGGTCACCTTCCATCCGACGAGCGAGCTTCTCGTTGTGCATCTTGCCGAGTGGTTCCGGGACAACATGGAATCGGCGATGCCGATCACGCTGGTCGAGATGGTGGTGTCGGAGACCGCGACGACGTCAGCCCGCTATGACGGCGTCACCGGCGAGATCACGATCTCGAAGACCTTCACGACCAGCCACGGCGGCGTCACGCTGGTGCTGGGCGCGGACGGGCTCGACGAGGTTGGGTTCATCACCGATTTCGGAGACCTAAAGCCGTTCGGGGCGTACCTCCAGGCGCCTGACGCCGACGCGGGGCTACGTGCCGCCGGTCCTGCGCTGGTCGCCGACCTGGCTGGCTGGTTCGTCGACAACATCGAGCCGAAGATCCGCGGTCGACTCGTATCCGTACGGGTCGGCTCAGGAGCGACCACCGGCCTGTGGGAACGAGGCGATGCCTCGTGAACACGCTGGCCTTGGCTCCCGAACGTGTAGAGGGCTCCGCGATTCTCACGGAGAAGTTCGAGTCGTTCCAGGGCGAAGGCCCATGGACTGGGCAGCGCTGCGTGTTCGTCCGGTTCTCCCGGTGCAACCTTCGGTGCGGCTTCTGTGACACCCCGGAGAGCTGGGACTGGAGCCGATACAACCCGGCCGAGGTCAGCGACAGGGTGCCCATCTCCGAGCTGGTGTCGTGGGTGCGTGAGCGCGGCGTGGACATGATGGTGATCACCGGCGGGGAGCCGATGTTGCAGCAGCCCGCCATGACCGCCCTCGCCCGCGGCCTGGCGAAGGTGCGGGTGCAGGTCGAAACCAATGGAACGGTTGCGCCCACGCCGGAACTTGCCGCCTTGGTCGATCTCTGGGGGGTGAGTCCGAAACTCGCGAACTCCGGCATGACCTACTCCACCCGCATCAAGCCCGAGGCGCTCTCGGCGTTGGTCGCGACAGACCGTGCGGTGTTCAAGTTCGTTGTGACCGAACCCGAACGCGACCTCGACGAGATCGCCCGGCTCGTCGAGGAGCACCGGCTGGCTCCGGTGTGGGTGATGCCGGAAGGCACCACCCAGGAAAAGGTTCTGGCCGGCATGAACGCGCTCTACGGCCCGGCTACCGATCGCGGGTGGAATGTCTCCACCCGTCTGCACATCCTGACGGGAGCGCGGTGACACCGATTCCCAGACTGAGCACCGGATCGCGCGGTTTCCCGCGCCAGCATCGAAACGCCCGTGGCTTCCTGTCAAAGGACGCCTTCCGAGGAGCTGACCGAGACCTCCTTGTTGCTCCTGGTCGTCGCTGCGCTGGCATGTCGCGCAGCGCCTGCGCGCCGAGGCAATACGAGCCGCCGCTGCTGACGTCTTTGACCGATTTACCGAACCCGGAAGCGAGGCGAAGTCCGTGACCAACACCCTCGACAGACTGGCTCCCAGCGATAGCCAGGATCTGACGTCGCCGGGTCCGGTCGACACCGAGCGCGTCGCCGATCTTGTCGGCCAGCTCCTCGCCGCGATCGGCGAGGACCCCGGACGGGAGGGCCTGTCGGACACGCCGGCCAGGGTCGCCGCGTGGTGGCGCCGTTTCTTTTCCCCGGATCCGTCGGCGGCACCGACCTGCTTCACCGAGCCGCACCTGAGCGGCCAGTTGGTCGTGATCGGCGGTATGAGCGTCTGGTCGCTGTGTGAGCACCATCTGCTGCCCATGAACCTGGACGTCGTCGTCGGTTACGTACCGGACGGCGAGGTGATGGGCCTGTCGAAGTTCGGCCGTATCGCACAGCAGTGCGCCGGTCGTCTTCAGGTGCAGGAGCGCTTCACCCGGCAGGTAGCGGACGAGATCGCCGTCGTGATCGGCAGTACCGATGTGGCCGTCGCGGTCCGCGGCACGCACCTGTGCATGAGCGCGCGGGGCGTGCGGATGGAAGCAGCTCGTACCACCACACTGCAGACCGGCGGCCGGTTCGAAAGCGATTCTGTTCTCTCCCAACAGTTCCTCACCCTCGCCACCGACAGGTGGAGGGTCGCCTGATGGCCAAGAGCATCGCCTTCTCCGCGATCGCCCCGCCCGACTACCTCGACGCCTTCGTCGCGCAGGAGCCCGCCAGCGTCCACCACGTGGCAGCCCAGCGTGTTCTAACCGACGCCGCCTACCGCGCGTTCTTCCACCGCGAGGCGCAGCGGGGCGCGGAGATCATCGTCGACAACGGGGTCTTCGATCTCGGCCACGCCCTGCCGGCCGCCGACCTGATTGCGGCGGCCCGCCTCGTCGACGCCCGCGAGATCATCCTCCCCGACGTCATGCGCGACGGGCTCGCCACCATCAAGGCCAGCGACGAAGCCGCCCGCGAGATCCTCGACCTCAGCAACGAGTTCCGCCTGTGCGTCGTGCTGCACGCAGCAGACGATCACGAGTGGCTGCGCTGCCACGACTACTTCGCCTGCAGCGACTACGTCGGAGCGATCGCGCTGCCCGCATCCCGGCGCCCCGCACCCGAAGACCAGCTCTGCCGCACCCGCTGGGCGGCCACCCGATACCTGGAAGACCACGGCATGATCGAAGACGGCATCGTCTATCGGCTTCTCGGCCTCGGCCGGACCGGGCACCTCGAACTCGTCGAACAGCGCGAGCACGAATGGATCGCCTCGGTCGACGGGGCCGCCCCGGTCATCCTCGGCGCGATGGGCATCGAGATGCTGCCCGGCGGCCCCTACAAGAAGCCCAAAACTCCTCGGATCGAGCACCTGGGCCCCATCCCCGAGGAACGGTTCGACCTGATCCGACGCAACATCGCCGTCGTCCGCGAGGCGGCCGGCAGCAGCGTCCGTATCCCGGAGGCCGCCAGATGAACCTGCTCGCCAATGCGGTCCTGCCCGCATGTTCCGACTCGGCGTTGCGCAGTTCTCCCATCGCGGTGGACGGGCACACCATGGCCCCGGACCGCCTTCTGCGCTACCTCCAGATCAAGGTGCACCACCTGATCCAGGACCACGACTGGGACAGCATTCATGTCCTCGGCAGTTACGACCGCCAATCGGTGATCTCCGCGCATGAGAAGACCGGCAAGCTGTTCAACTTCGAGCGCCCCACCGCCGAGGTCCACGGCTGTGACCTCATCGTCAAGGCATTCCCCGGTGCCGACTACGTCCACCACTACGCACTGATCATCGCCACATACCTTTCCATGACAGGAAAAACGGCCGACACGGTCACCTACGAGTTGCCCGACCCGACGTCGTCTGACGACGCGATGGGAAAGCTCGACCTCGAACTTGACGGCGACCTCGTGATCGTCGGTTGGGGCCTGGCGCACCTCGCCCCGCCGGACGGGGTGTGGAACCACGGGCACGGCTACGCCTGGCAACGCACAGAGATCCACGGCCGCCGGGTGGTCTATCTCGGTTTCCTGCACAGCATCTGGGGCGACGTCGCCGGACGCGTGGTCACGCGCCTGGCGGGGCTCGGCGCCCGCCACGTCGTCTACGTCGGCAAAGTCGGCGCCCTGAACCCCGACATCGAACCCAACACGCAACTCGCCACCGGAAACACAAGCCTCGTAGGCGGAAGCCTCGTGACGTGGCCCGACTTCTTCGGTGACTTCGCCGCTGCCCAACCGGGCGTGCACACCGGCGTTCACGTCACCTCGCCCTCGATCCTGCTGGAGAACCGGGACTGGCTGACCGAGCACGCCGAGCATGCCTTCGTCGATCCGGAGATCGGCCCCATGGGGGTGGCAGCACGCGACGCCGGGATCGATTTCGGCTATCTACATGTCATTTCCAACAACCTCGCGCGCCATTACCCCGCGGACTTGTCCAACGAGCGGCACAACGACGTCGTCCGACGGCGCACCGTCCTCATCAGACAGATCCAAGACATCATCGCCAACCGACTGGCCGCCCGGCCGATCTGAAACCCTTGGAGGAGCACCACATGACGAACGCGGCACCTGTCTTCAACCCCACGCGCGGACGGGAAATCACGGTCGTCGGCATCGACGGCGCGGGCAAGTCCACCCTCGCCACCCGTCTGCACCGAGCGCTCATCGAGGCTGGTCACGAAGCGATCCTGATCGGCAAGCACAGCACCGAAGTCCCGATGGACCCAGAGTTGTCCGCCTACGTCGATCGGCTCAACGCATTGGTCTATCGCCGCGACGCACGCGTCGCCCAGGCGTGCGGCGACCACTACTGGCTGCTGGCGTTGGCCGCCTGGTACACCCTCCAGGACAAACTCGTCATCCAGCCCGCTCTCGCCACCGGAACCCACGTGATCCTCGACAACGCCCACCACAAGATCCTCGCTCGCTACGCGGTGAACCCCGACGTCTCCACCAGCCTGGCCGAGCAGGTCTTCGCCCACCTCACCGAACCCGACCTGGTGTTCTGCCTGCGCATCAGCGCCCGCGACGCGCTCGCCCGCAAGGGCGAATTCAGCTCCCTGGAAACCGGCCACTCCGGCGGCGCGGACGAGGACTTCATTCGCTACCAGGACGTCGTTCTCGCGAAGCTGCGCGAGCACGAGCAGCGCGGCGGATGGCTGTCGATGGACGTGACCGACATGGACCGCGACGCGGTCTTCAAGACCGCCGCTGACGCGCTCGCCGACCGCCTCCAGCTCGCCATCTGACCCGCCCGCAGCAACCACGAGGAACGCACCATGCCAGTGACCCGACCGACCGACGGCGAGTACGTGTGCCACGGCATCACCTGGGCGACAGGAGATCCCCGGCTGCTGCTGGCCTCGCTGCCCGACGGGCCGCTGGTGTACGCCGAGGTCATGAACCGGCGACTCGGCTTTGCGGTTGGTACCGGCCGGTGGTGCACTGGCCGGTACCAGTTCGCCGACACGGTGCGCGTCGAAGCCCTCGCATGCCCCGACCGCGCGCCGACCGAGCAAGGTGACCAGTGCGCTCGGTGCTTGCGCCAGGACGAGTTCCGCTTCGCCCACCAGTTCCACCAGGACAGCAACGTCCCCGAGGCCCTGCGCCAGTACATGGACCAGGCGCACTGGCTCTACCTCGCCACTTTCGCCGACGGCGCCACCAAGGTCGGCACCGCAGCCGAACCACGCAAGCAATCCCGCCTCGACGAACAAGGCGCCCTGATCGCCACCTACCTGACCAAGAGTCCCGACGGCCGCGCCGTACGCCATCTCGAAGACGCCATCACCCGCAGCCTGCAGGTGCCCCAGACCATCCGGGCCTCAACCAAGCTCAAGGCGCTGGCCAACCTGACCGACCTGTCCACCGCAAGCGCGACCCACGACCGGCACGTCTCCCGCGCCGCGGACGCGCTCGCCGCGATGAACACTCCGGCAATTCTGGAGAAGTGGACTCCTCCTGCCGAAGGCGACCGAATGCGCGTGGCCGGCGGTGTACGGATGCTGTATCCACACGACCTGCGCGAGGGTGAGCACGGCTTCACCGTCGTCTCGTGCGTCGGAACCCAGGTACTGGCCGTCCTGGACGGTGACGACGAGATGGACTACGTGCTTGACCTCGGCACCCTCAAGGGCCGCCGCATCACGCTCGGCCCGTTCACTTCGCCAGCTGCCGCCTTCCAGAACTCCCTCTTCTAACCGCCCCGGCCGGGTTCGTCGCATCCGTCCGCCACGAGCCTGGCCTGCACCCCTGAAGCGAGGTATCCGTGATGGCACCCCTGGACGCCCTTCTCGGCTGGGACGAGGACACCACAGCCGAGGCGTACGCCGCCTTCACCCGTGCCTTCCCCATGTACGCGCTCACCAGCCGAGACCTTGCCCGCCGCGCCGATCTCACCGACAGCGGCCTGGTGGTCGACCTCTGCGGCGGAGCCGGCGCGACCGCAGAGGCAATCCTCGAACTCGCCCCGACCGACGCCCAGGTCGTCTCCCTGGACAACGCCGCCGCCATGCAGCGCGTTGGCCGACGCACCCTGAACGACCCGCGCCTGACCTGGGTCACCGCCCCAGCCGAAGACCTGGCCGACCACGTTCCGGGCGCGGTGGACGCCGTGGTGTGCAACTCCGCGATCTGGAAGACCGACGTGCCACAGGCGTTCGTCGCCGTCCACCAAGTCCTACGACCCGGCGGCCGGTTCGTGTTCAACGTCGGCGGCGGCTTCGCTGGCGTCCGCCACCCCGACGAGACCAGCGTGCGCACCGGACCCTCGCTGAACACCTTGATCCATCAGGTCGCGGCCCGTGACTACGGCTACACCCCGCCGCCTCCAGCCCCTGAGGCAGCGCCCAAGCTGTCGCTGGACACGGTCGCCGAGCACCTGTCAGTCGCCGGGCTGACCGTGCTCGACACCGAGGTCGTCGCCCAGCACAGCACCATGGCCGAAAAGAAGGCGTGGCTGTCGATTCCGGTCTTCGCTCGACCAGACGGCGAGTTCACGCATGCTCAGCGGATGGACATCCTCGACAGAGCGTACTCGCTGACCACGCCCGACACGCCTACCGTCACGAGCTGGCTCGTGGTGGTCGCACAGCGACCCAAGGAACAACGTTGACCGCCCCGCCGCTAAGCGCGGAACCGTTCACCGCGACGCCCGGCTTAGAGCCGGTGTGGGTTCCATTCCTGCACGAGTCCCAACTGGTGACGCTGCCCGACGACACCCTGAGTCTGACCGACAAGGTCCTCTGACCGTGCACCGGCAACACGTCTCAGTGCGCCCCTACTACGTTCCCCGCTGCCAATCGCCGCACGTACGCGCGGATACGTTCGCGGTCCTCGGGGAACACGCTCTCCCACGTCTCGTCCAGGTCGAACCACTTCGACGGCTGCCCAGTCTCTCCGCCGAGCGGAACATCACGGCCGACGACGGCGCCATAAGACAAGCTCAGCGTCGGTGCCCAGTCGGCACGGAAGGAACGGACAGCCACCGCGGCCGGCGCCGGCAACAACTCGCCAGCTACACCGGCCTCCTCCACAAGTTCACGGGCCGCGGCCGCCCGCGGCGTCTCGCCCGGCTCGACCTTGCCACCAGGCGGCACCCATCCGCGCACGCGGTGCCGTACGAGCAGGACGTGGCTGCAGGTCGGGTCAGTGACCCAGACCTCGGCCGCGAGCGGCTCCATCAGCGTCTGATGGGCGCACAGCCATGCCTGAGCGTCATCGAACTCCATCGCGGCAAGGCGAGCATCGGCGACCGCCGCTTCCACGGTCAACTGGTCAATCACCTGACCCAGCCTAAGCCGAAGTCGCAGCCGCCACAGACATTGCAGAGAGCACCGCCCGCCGTGTCCCTGCCCGCTAATGAACGGCCTGAAGGCTGGATGCCCCTGAATGGCGAAATCGTCAGCGTCGAGTCGCCGTGTTCACGCAGGTCAAGCCTACGGCGACCGCGTCACACCGGCTCGCCGCCGCGGAGATCCGGCCGATGACGTTCACCGGTCTGCCGTCATGGGCGTCGCGGATACCGGTCACATCTCCAGCCACAGCGGGACACCCGGGCCGTCGCGCCACGTTCGCTCCGGTACGACGGCGCCCGGGTGCCACAGCCGCGCACGCCGTTACAGTGTCAAGCGGGTTCGTTCGAGTCGGGGTGAATGAGCCCACTCGCGGGGAAGGCCAGTCATGGCGCACATCAACAGCACCCACCCGGTGTGTCCCTCGCTGGACACCACCCGCCCTGGGTTAGCCCGGGTGCGTGATGCCGCGCTGGGCGGCAAGGACAACTACTCCATCGACCGGGATCTGGTGGTCGAGCTCGAACACGCAGCACCCGGTTTCAGCGACCTGGTCCGCGCCGAACGCGCGTGGCACATCCGCGCCGTGCGGTACGTCGCCAGCACCGGTATCGACCAGTTCCTCGACTGCGGCGTCGGGCTGCCGACCGCGTTCGACAACACCCATAAAGTCGCCCAGCGTCACAACCCCGATGCCCGGGTCGCCTACGCCGACGCCGACTGCATCGTCGTCGCCCACGGCCGTGCCCTGCTGCACGACGACGAACGCACCCTCGTCCTTCAGGCCGACTACACCTACCCCGAAGAACTCCTGCCCGCCGCCGGTGCGTTCCTGGACTTCAGTCGCCCGATCGGCCTGCTGCTCACCGACACCCTGCACCACGTCGAGGACGACGCCCACCCTGACAAGCTCATGGCCACCTACCGCGACGCGCTGGCGCCCGGTTCCGCCGTTGTCGTGAGCCACTGGTGGGATCCCGGCACCGGCCCGGACCACGACGCCGCTCGCGCGCTGGAAGCCACCTGGCAGGCCCGCTGCCCCAGGACCGGCCGTTACCGCACCCGCGCCGAGATCCAGGCGCTGCTCGACGGACTGGAACTCGTGCCGCCCGGTCTCGTCGAGTTCGACGACTGGTGGCCCGACGGACCCAGCATGACCGCCCCGACACCCACCCGGCGCCTCGGACTCGCCGCCGTCGGAATCACCCCCTGAGCGACCTCGCCCAGGGGAACCTCACACAACTTCGCCAGCCGAGACCGCCTCGCGGAACTGAACAGGAAAGACGGCTTGAACTGCGGAAACTTGTGTGCCGCCAGGGGTTCGAACCCTGGACCCAAGGATTAAAAGGCTCTTGCTCTATCCAGCTGAGCTACGGGGGCCTGTGGCGGGAGGTCGTCGGGCGCTGTGCGGCCTGGGGTGCACTGTTGACGCGGGGACCGTGGTATTCGCGGGCTTGTTCCTGGCTGGCTTCGCGCCTGTCGGTTGTTGAAGTCTTGTCACCCGCGGGTCCAGCCGAGCCATGCCGGCGCGGCTATTTCTGGGTGGGTGCGCTCTGGCGGGCATTCGGCGCAGGGTTCGGCGTCGTCGGGGGATCGGGGCGTCGATGAGGCCGATCCGCGCGCATCGAGTGAAGGCGGCGGTGTGCTCGCCGTATCGCGTCGCCGTTGGGGTGTCGCTGATCCTGTGCACGGTCTGCGGGGTGGTGAAGCCGATGCACCGCTGGCCGGCCGTTGCTGTCGCGGGCGGTTCGGGGACGATCGGCGTGAAGAGGACGTCGAGATCGAACAGTGGCCACCGCGGTTCGGGATCTGGGCTCTCGTACCGGCCGCCCCCGGGTCGTGGTCGCAGAAGGTGGACGGTGGCGCGCAGGCGGCCGGATCTGGACGCCGTCGGCGACCAGATGGGCGCGGACGGTCTTGACGGACATGCGGTAGAGGCGGGCGAGGCACCACAGGGACGCGCCGGCCTCGTACCGGCTGGCCATGCCCGGCGGTACCGGTCGACGAGACTTCGGAGCGGCAATAGCGTTTCCGGTACGGCTGCTCATTACCGGTCTCGGGCGTCGGCGTCGGGGACGCGTGCGGCGACGCAGTGCAGGAACGGGTCGTTGTGGTGGCCGACCGGGACCGGGTCGAGGCCGGACAGCCAGTGGTTGAGCGCGCGGCGGGATCGGTCGGTGAGTGGCTGGTCGATGCTGCAGTAGAGGTTCAGTGCGGCCGACAGGCGAAGGTGGTCCTCGGGCTTGTCTGGGGTGGTGAGGTGGGAGACCGCGAGGTAGCTGCCGGGGACGAGGGCATCGCGGTAGCGGGCGAGGATGTCGGCGGGCTTGTGCTGGTCGGGCACGTGGTGCAGGACCGCGGTGGCCAGCAGGAGCACGGGCTGGGCCAGGTCGAGGGTGGTTCGCACCGCTGTGCTGGCCAGGACCGTGTCGGGGTCGCGCAGGTCGGCGGTGAGGATCTCGCTGGCCGGGTTGGGATGCTGCTGCCGGGCGAGCGTGCAGGCGGCGGTCACGACGGGGTCGTAGTCGACATACACCGCGCGGATCCCGGGCTGGGCGAGCGTGGCCTGGTGCCGCCAGATGGGCCCGGTGGGCATGCCGCAGCCGAGCACGAGTACCTGCCGGACCCCGTGATCGAGCGCGTGGTGCAGGACGTCGGTAGCGAAGGCGACGTTATGGCGGACGATGTCGCGGACGGGAAGCAGGATCGCGACTTGCTCGCCGAAGAACCGGTCGACGGCGGTGTTGTGGCTGTCTCCAGCTGCCCAGTCCGCGATCCTGGCGGTGTTGGGCTGTTCGAACCGCAGGAAGTCCGGTGTCGGCCACCGTGGGATGTCGTTCGCGGTCGCGTTGGTCGAGTGGTTCATCGGCGTTGGTCGTCCCCAGTTCAGGTCTGATCCAGCTGAGCCCCGGGGGCCGCGCCGTGCTGGGCACGGGCGCGGCCACCCCGGGTTCGGTGTCAGGTGGCGTTGCCGGTGCGGGCGACGTGGTAGATCCAGTCCCGGAAGTCCGGCGAACTGGTGTACACGTCCGGCACGGTGCCGCAGAACTCGGTCGCGGCACGGCTGGCGCCGCCCACGAGCTGCTGCACTCCGTTGACCCTGGCCAGAGCGGGCCCGCCGGAGTCTCCGTAACAGCTGCCGTCCGTGCCCGAGGGATTGTCGGTACACACCTCGCCGACGGACATGGCCGCGTCCGCGCAGCGAGACGGCGCGGTGACGCGGGTGTCGAGCTGTTGCAGGTGCAGCGGCAGGTCGGCGCTGGTGCTGTCGGGCTCGGTCACACCCCAGCCGTAGAGGCTGATCGTGCTGCCCCGCCGTGCGGTGTCGCGCGCCAGCTGCACGGTCGGCTGCTGGAGCAGGTGGTCGAGCTTGAGCATGGCGATATCCGAGACCTGGCGCTTGGGCGCGCCCTGGGCCCAGTTCCAGCCGGGGTGGACCACGATCTTGGTCACCGTCGCGGTTTCCCCGCCGGAGAGTCGATCGAGACTGCCGACCCGGACGTGGAACGTCTTGTCCGCGGTCGGGATCGGCGCGCTGTCGGCGGCGAATCGCCGGGTCGTGGACCCGCTGGCCGCACCTGCTGGCGGGTCGGCGACGCAGTGCGCGGCGGTGACCACCCAGCCCCGGAACACCAGCGCCCCGCCGCAGGTGTGGTAGTTGACGTACTTGGCGCCGTGCGCGGGCGCGTCGTACTGCAGCGAGGTGATACCGGCCGGCGCGCTCGCGGCCGGGTGCCCGCCGACGATCATCGGCTCGGCCGGAGGCGGGGTGTCGGCAACCGCTGCGGTCACCGGGGCGGTCAGCGCGGCGGCGATGCTCACCGTCACGGCTACTGCGAACGACATGATCTTTCTGTTCACGAAGGTTGTCTTTCCCATCTGCATAGAAAGAGCGACAATTGTCCACAATGGAATTACTGAGCACTGGTATCGGTGGTCCGCGCCCCGGATGGCTGAACGGCATTGGCGGCCGACCCCGTTATTCGACGGCGTCTTCGCGTTGGGCCACGGCGTGCAGGGCAGGTTTGTCGTGTCCCGGTAAGCCGGTTCGGCACGGCTCGTCGGGATTGTCGATGCTGCCGCACGGGCCGAAGATCAGGCAACGGGAGATCTCGTCGGGGTGGAGCGTGCGCGCATGGTGCTCCAGCCGGACGAGCACGGCGGGGAAGACGCCGGTATGCAGGCCGATGATGAGCGGGGTGCTGCGGTGATCAGCGCAGCCGATGATGGCTCCGCATGAGGTGAAGCGGGCGATCCAATGCTCACCGTCGCGGTAGAGGTCGCATTCGAGTTCGTTCAAGCCGACATCCACCGCGGGATACCGGCGGTCGTCGTCAACGAGCACTCCGCCGAAACTCGCGGAGTAGTAGAAGTTGGCGACGACGTCTGAGTCGCGATCGAGAATTGTCCAGTCGCGATAGGTAAACCAGGCGATCAACGGGTCGACGGTGCCGTCGTCGGCGGGCGGGCGCCTGTAGCGGCCGGTCCTGACGAACGGGTCGAGAAAGTCCCGGACACGGGTCAGCATGGTGTCGAATAGGTGGAGCATCCGATGGCGGCCTTCCTTGGGGTGTCAGTGATCGGTGTTGTGCGTGCCCCGGAAAGGGGCGATCGCCCTGGCCTTCGCGACTTCAGGCGGAAAGCGTGTGCGCTGTTGCTGTACGGCAGCGGACATGGCTCGCAGGAAATGGAGCCCTTGAGCCTCGGCAGGTCGTGGCAGCGCGGCTAGTGCGGTTCGGGCGGACGTGTCCTGGTCTCAGTACCGTCGACGTCGCGTCGTAGGTAGGGCCGGGTTCGTAGCCGTGCCGGTGGTGTGCGGACCGGGGGAAGTCGCAGCGTCGGCTGCTCGCGCTCCGGACTGGTACTCCGGAGGTCGAGGTCGAGTACCGGCCAGGCCGGGGGTGGCGGCTGTCTCTGCTCGGCCTCGACGCGCGCGGCTATCGCCGCAACGGAATCCGGGCGCTCGTTCCAGCGCCGTCGCCGACGGCGAGCGCGTGCTCGCACAGCGAGCACGGTGCCGGCCAGCAGCAGCGCGGCCGACAGGCCGACGAGGAGGATCGGGCTCATCGTCAGACCGGTCGTTGTGGATCATGGTGCGCCCGCCCGGCTGGCGTCGGCGCGGCGTTCGGGGACGCGTCCGACGGCGGCGAGGGTGTAGGGCGCGCGGGGGTGGCGGCTCTGCTCCGGCTCGGGCCAGCTCCGGGCCGTGCTGATACCCGGCTCGAGCAGATCGAGATCGGCTATCAGCCGGGCGAACTCGTCGACGCTGCAAGGCCGCGGGTGCGGAGGCCCACAGCGTTGGTGTGCTCGGCACCAGCGGGCAGTGACCGAGCGCAGGGCCACGAGATCGTCGGCGTTGGCGGGCGCGAGCAATGGCTCGTCCGCCAGGTGCGTGATCGGGACCAGGCTGCCCGGGTGCAGGTGTTGCGCCAGGCGCCACAGCACGGAGCGGCCGTCGATCTCGGGTTCGGCGAAGTGCAAGAGGTCGACTGCCAGCACGCACGCGCGCTGGTTGAGATCGAGCAGTCCCTTCTTGGACAGGTGGGTGAGCATCTTGCCGACAGCGAAGACGTTTCCCCGCACCATGGCCGATCGGTGCCGAGCGCGGGGGTCGTCTTTGAAGTCGCCGTGAGCGTGGGCAAGGACGAGAGGTTCGTGGTCGACGAGCACGATCGTGGGATCCTGCTCAGCGTCCGCGCCGACCACCGTGGCGTGTGCCGCGCTGGTGTGCAGATGCCCTGACCCCAGTTCGACAAACTGGGTGATCCCGTCGTCGAGCGCGCACTGGATCACCCGGGAAGTAAAGGCGCGCCGCATCCGCAGAGCGGTTTTCGCATACGGGGCGATGCGTTTCAGTTCCTTGGCCACCTTGCGATCGAGCAGCCATGCCCGGTCGCCGTTGGCGACGATCGCGTTCTCCACCCGCGAGATATGCGGGTAACACAGGCATAAGCGCGGCAGTTCGCCCCAGTGGCGCTGCTGGCGAATCCGGCAGTGGGCCTCGAACAACTCCGCCCCGCATCCGCCCCGCGGATGGGAGCACTTCCCGTTCCAGTAGCGCCCGCGCCCCTCGGGCATCGGCTCGATCGTCACACTCACGCAGGCGCTCCCGCGAGTTCGGCGAGGTGCTCAGCGGCGCCGGCGAGGTCGGGCACTACGGCGACACGCGGGTCGCGGTGAACGTCCTCCGGGACGTCGACGTCGCGGGTGTTGACGAGCACGGCGGCCCGGCACCCCACGGCGAGCGCTCCCCGGACGTCTTCGGGCACGCGGTCGCCGAGGTGCACGATGTCGCTGACCGGCACCTGGTGGTCGGCGGCGATCGTGGTCCAGCACCGGCGCTGCGGCTTACGGGCACGCAGCTGGTAGCTGGTGTAGATCCCGGCGAGGTGCTGCCCGCATTGGTCGAGAAGGTCGCCTATCCTGGCGGGCCCGGCGATGCAGGACACGTTCGACAACGCCACCACCGGTGCCAGGGCCGCGAGGCGTGCCAAGGCGGCCAGCGTGCCGGGGTAGGCGGTGAACCCGCCGGTCGGCCATATCTGCGGCCAGTCGGAGGGGTTGATGAGTAACCGCTCGCGTACCAGCTCGGCGACCTCGTCGGTGAGTTCGGGAACGACGTGGAGGATGTTGCGGTCGATCTCGGCCGCGTTGTCCGGCGCCAGCGCGATCTCCCGCAGTACCTCCGCTGTGCCCGGGCGGTCGAACGAGCCCAGGGTGTCGCCCACGTCGGTGGTGATCAGCACGAGGCACCTCGCCGTCGGCGACGCCGCCCGGGTACGGCAAGGCGGGCCATCACCGCCGCCGCGATGACGCCCAGGAATTTGTGGAGTCCTTGGTCGAGGTCGTAAAGTGCCGTGCCCGGCCCGGAGGTGTCGGGTGCGCTGTCGGGCTTGCGCATCACGGTGGCGTACGCGATGAAGGTGTCCTTGTGGTTGACCCGCTTCGCCAGCCACAGCAAGAAACGGCGCCGATCGATGATCCAGTGCGTTCCGAAGTTGATCGCCGCACCGACCAGCCGGGCACGCCACGGCAGGCGCAGGCCGAGGGTGCGTGCGACGGCCTCGGTGACGACCAGCTGCCCGGCGGCATAGGTCAGTACATGGCCCGTGGCCGCGCGGCGCCCGACGACGCAGGCCGGCACCGGAGTCTCATGCTCACGCGCGACTTCGACCTCGGAAGCCGGTTTGCCATCGCTGGGATACACCAGCTCGTCGCCATGCAAGCCTTTGAGGACAGCATCTTTCGGCCGCTGTAGCCAATGATCCGCCCACAGATGCAGGCCGTGGAACGTGCCGGCGAGTGCCCCGAACAACGCTATTCGTTCCACGGCGCGGTCGGGGACGTTGACCGTGGTCATGCGCCGTGCTCCTCGGTGCTGAGGCCGGTGTCGTCGGAGCGCTTGTAGAACAGCTCGAGGTAGACGTCCGCGTCGGATTCGCGATCGACGTGGCGGGGCTGGTCGAGGTCGATTCCCCAGACCTGGACCTCGGCCTGTGCAGGGTCGGCCAGCCACTCGGCTGCGGCGGCGAGCGCCTCGGCACAGACGTGACCCCTGAATGTCGTGCAGTCCACGGCGCCGCGTGTCGGTTGTCGGCGTGGCATACGAACCTTTCTCATCGAGATACTCCGGGTGTGAACGTGGCCGGCGAGCGTCAGTTGTGCTCAGCCGGTGCCGGGAAGAGACGGGGCGATGTACTCACCGCTGACGTCCTCGGCGGTCTGCTCGGCCACGACCGGTGTTCCGGTGGCCAACAGAAAATGGCGTGCCGCCGCGACCACCGAATGGCGGGCGGGCACGGTGTAGCCACCAGCGCTGGCGCCGAAGCGCAGCCACGGCCCGAGCCGCGCCAAATAGGTCAGCCACAACCGTTCGGCGATCGCGGGAATATCGGCGCGCAGCGCACGGGCGGCATGCCAGGAATTCAACAGTGGCTCAGGCCAGCCCGCGGCCACACCCGGCCGCGAGGCCACCACCTGGGTTGCCCGCGAGCACTGCGTCAGCATCGCGGTGAACACCTCCGGCGGCGGAAGCTGCCCCCTGGCCAACCCGAGATCGGGCACCCATGGCACCACCGGTACCGGTCCGCGCGCAGGGGAGGCGACCGACGCCAGCCGCAGCGCGATCGGTAGCAGGGCGGACGCTTCGCCACGATCCACTGGATCCCGGTTCATCGACCGCGCGAACGCCTCCGGGTGCGGAATGCGGGGCAAGGTCTGCCTGACATCCAGACCGGCCTCGTGAACGGCTGCCAGCAAACCCAGGCCGTGACCGTGCTCCCAGCCCATGCGCATCAAACCCCAGGACGGTGCGAGCGCGTCGGGTACGGCGTCGCCGGACAGCACCAGCGTGCGGGCCTGCGGGTCCACCAGCGTCAACCCCAGCGCTGGCGCGCACAAGGGCCGCAGCACGTGGATGGCCAGCAAACGCTGCCACCACGGCGCGGCCAACGGGCTGCACACCGCTCCCGGCCGGTCCTGCTCGCGCAGGCGGCGCAACGCCGCCGCGAGCCGGGACTCCTCGGCCGGCGCGTCGAGATCCGCAGGCGCATCTGGATCTGCCAGCACCACCTCCTCGGCACCGACCTGCGTGGCGTGGCGCAATCCTCGCGCCACGGCGGCACCCCACCCAGCGCCCGGCAGCGTCAGCTCAACGCGCGATCCCCGTAACCTGGCGTTCCGGAAGGCAGTGCGTGTCCTGTCGTCTTTCGCGGCACTGGTATCCACCAGCACGGTGCACACTGACCGGGTCGACCCGCTCCCCAGAGTGGCGCGCTCGGCGTATTCGGCCACAACCGCAACGGAGTCCGGGTGCGCGCGGGCTGGCAGCACAATTACCAGCGGCGGTGGTTCAATTTCGCTCGTACTAGATGGGACGGCGCGACCATCGGCGGGAGGGGGAGTCGTCGAGTTGCCAGATGGTCGTGCCGCCCCGCGCCCCACCTCGCTAGTCGACCCCGGGGGACGGGTCTGACACGACGCGGGTGAGGACATCGTGGAGCTGTTGAGCGAATTGGTCATTGGTCTTCAGTATCCTGGTCAGGGCGCATAATTCGGAGGTCTCGCGGAGCTGTAGTTCCAGGTTCAGGCGCCTCGGAACGAGTTACCATGGGACGCCGTGTCCGCAGGTGGAAGAACCCCTCGACTACGGAATTTAGATGGCATCGAGCACTTTGTATTTTATCGCGCGAGTGTCGAGACGGTAATTTGCAGACTGGCAAATGTGGCGACTCGAGTTTTTGCAGACGAACAGTCATTTCCCACCCCGCGTGATCTTGGCCGTAGTGAGCGAGGCGTAGGTGACGCTGCGGTTCTGAAGTATCACGAAATTGCTACCGCAGTCTCCCTGCCCGCTGACGATGCCCCTTGCGTGCTGCCGACTCCCCGATGGCTTCGGTTCAAAGCAGTCAACAGGTGCGCTTGCGCGGGTGGTAGCCGCCATGTCACTGCCAGCAGGCAGCCACGGTGTGACCTGCTGCTTAGCGGAGCTGTGTCGTCGGGCAGAATGTAGCGTGGAGCTGCTACGAGAAGGGGTGCTGAGAACACATGGTGATCAAGGCTGTGTTCTTCGACGTGGGCGAAGTTCTGGTCAACGAGACTAGGGAGTACGGCACGTGGGCGGACTGGTTAGGCGTCTCTAGGCACGAGTTCTCTGCTGTCTTCGGCTCAGTCATCGCGACGGGCCGAGACTATCGCGAGGTGTTCCAGGTTTTTCGCCCCAGCTTTGACCTCACGGTAGAACGTCAGCGTCGGGCCGAAGCCGGGAAACCCGAGACCTTCGACGAGCAGGACCTCTATCCCGACGTCCGAGCCTGCCTTAGCGAACTTCAGAGGCAACGGATTCTCGTTGGTGTTGCCGGAAACCAGACAATTCGAGCTGAGGGTATTCTTCGCGACCTGAAGCTGCCGTTGGACGTATTAGGGACATCGAGCAGTTGGGGCGCAGACAAGCCGTCCGACAAATTCTTTCATCGACTGCTGGCGGAAGCGGACGCGCCACCGGAGAACGTCCTGTATGTAGGTGACCGGCTCGACTGGGACGTGCGTCCCGCACAGGCTCTCGGATTGAAGACGGCCCTCGTGCGTCGAGGTCCATGGGGGAGGATTCTCGCGGACGCCGATGTCGAGCGAGCACTTCTTTTTGATATCCCGAACCTGAGCAGTCTGGCCAACCTAGTTGAGCAGTACAACGCGACCGGCGAATACCTTGGCAGGCGAGACATTCCCTTTAGCTGAGCGGAGACCCAGATGGTAATAACGCTTGCGTTCGATCTGCGATTTCGCGTTCGTGGGGCGTGCCAGTCAGTGCCGCCGTCACTGCTGGGATGCGGAGCGCTGCTGCCGCGTATGGGTTTCGTTCGAGTTCGTCGCACGCGACGTGGATAAGGCTCGCGCCCTTGTCAGGGTCGTTCGGGATCTCCGCTAGTGCGAGATCGAACAGCAGGACGGTACGCTGCTTGTTCTCGCTCTGTGGCAGGTTTTCCAAGGCTTGTTGCATCCATCGACTGGCTGATTTGTGGCGGCCGGCGAGTAGTTCGGCGTTCCCGGCGAACCCCGCCAGACGGCTTTCGTCGAAGAAGTCGAGCCACTCTGGATCGGTGCCCTCGGTACTGAGGGCTTCCTGAGCCTGACGGATGCGGTCGCGGGTGGCGTCCGTGTCGCCGATGCGTGACTGAACTTCCGCTGCCACGCAATGTAGCCATGAGCGCAAGCGCGGACCTCCCGCGTATCGCGCATGCGCGGAGGCCACGTCAAGCAGTGCTCGTGCGGCAGCTGCGTCCCCTTCCGCGGCTCGAAAGCCCGGGACGAAAGATCGATGTGCCGCTACTGCGGCAGCCAGCGCGGAATCGCGGGCGAGGTCTACTGCCTGTGGCGCGATCAGGAAGGGCCAGGCGGCGAGTTCTGGCTGGCCGAGATCGAAGAACGCCAGCCGGGCGGCTTGCAAGGCTGATTCGGCGACGGAGGAAGCCAGTTCGCGGGCCGAGGACGACGTCGGTTGGGCGCGAAGGAGCGCGGCGCCGAGCTGAGTGTGCGCGATGGCCGCTTCGCGCAACGCCGCCGGAGGTGAAGTCCAGTAGAGCTGCCGGTGTCGGGCGGTGATGTCCGAATAACCGGCGACGACCTTGGCATCCCGGGCCGTGGCATGCGGGTTCGTCACTGCGTCGGCAGCCTCGGCGAGGTCGGGAGGCAGCAACGGTGCAGTGCCTGCGACAGCAAGCATCCGTAGGAAGGTCTGGCGGCTGATTCCAGGGCCATTGCCCTGCCCCATGTCCCACATCCTCGTCATTACCTGGCAGGCGAGGTCGTCCAAATGGCGGTCCTCGGGCGTCAGCTCTCCGTTCGGAGCTTCGGTCGGGGCTAGTGCCAATTCGTCATCGGTGAGCAGCCCCAGCTCGGCGGCCGGCTTGCCCAAGACGAGCACTAAGTGCTTACGAAACTGAGGTTCCGGCCACCGTTCGCCAGCCTCCCAACGGCGTGCCGTGTCGGCGGTGAGCCCGCAACCACCGTCGCCCGCGAGGTCCATACTCCGTTTGATCTGGTTGACCAGTTCTTGACGACTCCAGCCGTGTTGAAGCCGTTGCCAGGCCAGTTTGGTGTTGGGTGCGTAGCGCCGAGTACCGCTCATCAGCCAGCAACCCTCCTGTCCCTGTTCGAACGTTGGTTTGGACGGTATGCCCCGCCGTGACGTCCGCTGAAGACCTCGCGGCAGTATGGCTGTGTCGTGGCTGTCCGGTGGCAGTGTGTTCCCAATGGCCTGGCGCATACACTGGTCAGAACCGCGGCCAAGTGCTACTGACGTCGGAAGAAGCCAGACTCAACTGCGGCGACGAAGGCATCCCACTCGGCGTGGTCGAAGACGAGCACCGCGCCGTCAGGCTTGCGGCTGTCCCGCATGCCAACGGCGTTGTCGCTGAACGCGACCTCGACGCACTCGTTGCCGTTGGGATGACTTAGGGGCGACTTCGCCCAGCTGGCGAAGTCGGTGTTGAGGTGTGGCTTGTGGCTGCTCTGAATGTCCATCGCGAGTGGCACCCTTCGTGAAGATCGCTCGATCTACAGGCTAGCGGCGAACTCGAGCAACAGGGTCCTCGTGCGCTCCTGCCCCGCAGCAGCCGCCTTCTGCTGATCGAAGAGTTCCAAGTAGCCCTTGGTCTCTTTGGACTCGGCGTATTCGCCCTTGTTGTATCGCTCCAGGTAGACCACGCTCACCGGCGGTTCCGTCTCGTACCGGAACACGCTGTAGTCGTGGCCCTGACCCATGTAGTACCCGACGCTGAACGGGACGAGCTGAATCTCGATGTTGGGCCGGTCGATCGCCTCGGCCAGGTGCGTGATCTGGGCCTTCATCTCCTTTGCTGGCAGCGGTGTGCGACGCAGGACCGCCTCGTCGAGGATGAACCAGAAGTGCTGGTGCTCGTGATCGAGCACGTACTGACGACCGAGCCGGTTAGCGGTGTCGCGGTCGATCTCCTCCGACGTGAGCGACGGGCGCCAGGAACGAGCCTGAGCACGCATGTATGCCTCGGTCTGCAACAAGCCGGGAATGACCGTCGACCGATGGCTGAGCAGCCTGTTGCATGTCGGCTCGACGTCGACCAAGAGCCGTAGCTGCTGCTTGAAGCGCGTGCTGAACGCGCCGCGCTTGGCGCGCTTGTTGCTCTCCGCTTGCAGCGACCGCGCGTAGGCCACATCAGCCTCGTCCGCCTGGTAGAGATCCAGGAGCACGTTCAGCTCGGCCAGCTTGATCCCGCCACCGCCCTCGATGTACGCGATCTTCGACTGCCCGCACCCGAGACTCTGCGCCGCCTGCTCTTGAGTTACCCCAGCTTCGTTGCGGCGACGGTCCAGGAGGCTGCCGAGAACGATCTTCATCACGGCAACCGGCAGATGCTGAGGCTGCGTCACTTCCTGCGTCACCTTGGTCTCTCCTGTTCCCTCATCGTCCGCGCGGCCGATCATTCACCCGAATGGCGGACTATCTAATCTAGATATCCAAATTAAGGTCTGTAGGTGACCCGGTTGCGTTGTACAGCTTAGCGAGGTGCCTCAGTGTTCGATATCTACATTAACAGGCGACCGCTTGTAGACATCGCCTCCTCGGTCCCCGCCCATCCCGCCATCCCGGTGCTCCTGGTGGCATTCGCGGCTCTGTTCGTGGGGTGCCTGGTTGGTGTCGCCGCAGGCTGGTGGCACGTCGCCGAGCGGCGCAGGGTGCGTCGTTGCCGGGGTGAGGGTGTTACTGAGTCGCTCCGCGAGGCGGCCCAGGTGTCGGCCATCCAGTCGACGAAGTGTCGAGGAGCGAACAGAACCACCACGAAACTTCGCTCTTCATCGGCGAAGGCGCACGACCGTGCGGGCAACGCGCGACCGTGCTCCGTGACGGTTGAAGGAGGCGCAAAATGAAGCGTCGTAGGCGCTCAACGATCCTCGCCTTGCTGGTCAGAGCTGGCTGGAACCCCTTGCGGAGTGCGTGGTCGGTGCCGTGCCGTGATCGCGATGGCCGTTGGTCGTATGTGCAGGTTTCGATCGCCGAGCACGGACCCCAGCTCACGATCGGCGGCTTCGGTGTCGTGGTGTTCGATCCGCTGGCGGCGGGCCGGTTGCGTGCCGCGTTGCGAGGCGCCATCGAACTGCATGCGCGGCTCGATGAGTCCGCGCGGGAGGGAGTTTCAGCGCCCCGGAGCCATCCTGGTGCTGCGCCCACGCCGCATCGTGAGGTTCCAGCTGGGCGGCACTCGGCGAGGGCTGCGGGCCGGGTTCGGGTCGTTCTCGGTAAAGCCGATGAGGGCGAGCCCAGCGGTCGCCACGCGCTGACGTCGACACCTGTGGCCATCTCGGAGGCTGCGTGATGACCGGAACAGTGGGTAGGCGGCTTCACCGGGGTTCGACGCACGGCGCAGGGGGCCGTGCGGTGACCGTAGGGAACGCTGTCGATGTCATCGACGTACCGGTGGAGCTGGCGCGGCCCGTGGTGGCCGAGCTGACGGCGGGTTGCCTTCGGGGCCCGGTCCTGTGGCGCGGGCCTGGGCGGTGGGCGGTGCTGACCGCACCGCATCGGCGGGCCGGTTTCGCGTTGCCGGACTCGTTGGTGCGGGCCAAAGTCAGGCTGCTGCCGGAAGGTTCGCAGCTTCCGCTGCCGCCACAGCTTCATGGAGGGGCGAGGAGCGGGTCGGGAGACGGTGACTGGGTGGTGCCACCCGGCCGGAACCAGCTTCTGCCGCCGTGCAGCGCGGTCGTCGCGTTGCTGGAACGGGTCGCGCGGGGAAAGGCGCCGTCGTGAGCCGGCACGCCCTCGACGAAGCTCGCGTGCCCGAGCCACTGCCCAGCCCGGGCTCGTCGACCGAGTCCGCCGCCGAGCTCGCTCCCTCACCGCCAGACGCCGAGGTGTGCGAACGCGCCGTGCTGTTCGAGCAGGTACTCGAAGGTCTCCATCGGTGGGACACCGACGAGCCACGTCGCACGCTGGCGGAGTTCCATGACTGGTTCACCCCCACGGTGGCCAGCGATGAACCTTCGCCCGCGGACGAGGCGTCCGCGTCAGCGTCGGAGGCGGGTGATGCACGGTGTTGAGCACGCATCCGTATCCAGCGGGCGAACTGACGGAGATGCGCTGCGCCGCGACCGACTACGCGGCGCACGGCTGGCTCATCTGCCCGGGTGCCCGGGTTCCGCAGCCCGGGTCTGGTGCCTCCGACGGCCGGTCTCTGCCCGAGGAGGCCAACTTGGTGTGCCGGGGCGGACCGCTGTCCAAAGACGAGGCGTTCGAGGCGTGGACGGATCGGCCGTGGCCCATTCTCCTGCGCCCGGGCGCAGTGGGAGTGCTCGATCTCGGTCCTGGCGATGGCCGGACCGAAGCGGTCCTGCGGAACGCCGGGTGCCTCGGACCGATCTTGGTCGGGCCGGGCTCGCGCTGGCACCTGATCGTCGAACACATCCCCGACCGGCGGGCTCGAGCGAGTCGAGTTCCGCGATCGGTGCGCGAGGGATGTCTCCTGCTGCCGCCGAGCCGGGTGCCGTCGTGGATCTCGCGCTGGCGGATCAGCCCGGAAGACACCGGCTGGTCCTTGCCCGACCACGCCAGCGCGCGGGCCGCGCTCAACGCCGGAACACGAAGGGACTGATGGGCATGTCCGTTACCTGCACGGCACCCCCGGCATCGGCCGGGGACACCGCAGCACGGTGGTGCGAGTACTACTGGGCCACGTGCGGGCTCCCCGCCCAACTCGTGGACGGCAACCGCATCGCCCTGCGCCTCGGCGGGCTACTCGGCGCGGTCACGATGCCTGCCGCGCTGGGCCGGAAGGTCGCGCCCAGCCTGCGGGTGCGGGCCATGCCCGCCCCGGCGCTGGCGCATCCCGGCGGGGAACGGTGGACGTTCCTGAGCGGCCCGGGCAGCGCGACGCTGGAGCACATGGCCGCGCTGGTCCCGATGGGCGTCAGCGTGGTCGGCGACAACGCTCTGGTGGTGCTGCCGTCGCCGGAGACCGAAGCGCTGGATCTGTGGCGCTGGGTCGACTGGCCCACCCGGGCCGATCTGCCCGCGCAGGCCGCGTTGCTGGCCACCACCCGCGCACTGGCTGCCTCGGTGCCCGCCGCTCGATCGGAGAAACCATGACGCGCGCACCCTCGTTCGATACCGCCGAACCCACAACCGGGCTACGCAGCCGCGCGGAGGGCGCCGGGGTCGACCTGGCGTCCTGGTGGGCGCTGCGCCGGGCCGCGCGCGGAGGGCTGCGTCATCACGTCGGCGAGTTGTTCACCGACGGGGGCCGCGCGGTCCCGGAGTGGATCGCGCAGGCATATGCCGACCTGCTCGCGTCCGGCCATCTCGCCGACGATGCCGATCGGCCGCTCACGCTGACCGCGTCCGGGTCGGCGGCGCTGGCAGGAGGACAACCGTGAGCCGGGCCAGCGTCGACCCGGAGCTGGCCGCGCTGCGCGGCGAGCTGATCGATCGTGCCGCCGCCGATCAGCGCGCCCGCGCCGAACTCGACCCGGTGGCTCCCACACCCGAGCAATGGGAAACCGTTCACCGCGTCGACGAGCACAACGTGCGCTGGTTCGCGCCCATCGTGGCTGTGCACGGCTGGCCCGGCCGCCGCACCGTCGGTGTCGACGGCGCGCACGCCGCGTGGGTGCTGGCCCAGCACGCCCCCGCGCCCTACCGGGCCTGCTGGCTGCCGAAGTTGCGCGCCGCGGTGAAGAACCGCGACGCCGCACCGCGCGATCTGGCGTTTCTGTCCGACCGGGTCGCGACCGATCAGGGCCGCCCGCAGCGCTACGGCACCCAGCGGTTGCGGCTCGGTACCGAGGCCGCCGGCCGCCTCTATCCGCTGCACCGCCCAGCCGAAGTCAACCTCGCGCGCGCCGATGTCGGCCTCGACCCCTTGCCGGACTCCGCGATCAAGGCCGCGTACTCCAGCTTCGCCGAGATCACCACCGCGACCCGAGGCGGTTCACGATGACCAACCTGCACTGGGGCGTCAGCCCCTACCACCCCGGGCGCGCGCATACCGCTTTGCCCGATACCGATGTCTCCGTGTGCACCCGGCACTTGCACGAGGGCCAGCTTGTGCTCGAATCTCTGGGTCCGCGCCGTCCAGCGAACCTGCGGATCTGCCCGGAGTGCGCTGTGGAGACCATGGCGCTGCTGTACCCGCTTCCGACGCCGCACCGACGTACCGCCTTCGCGCAAGCGTCATAACACCTAGTGACAGCAGGTAGTTCTACTTGGTTGCACTGAGTAGTGTTGCTCGCCTCAATTAACCCGAAAGAAGTAATCGGTTACCCGGCAGTTGCATTGACTGGGAAGGTACGGGTATCCAGGAAAGATCGGGTGATCTTCCACGTGTGGGGAAAGGTCTTGCGCCGCAGGGCTGGATGAGCTGGGAAATCGCTCGTGAGCTGTGACTGGTGGCTGTCGCACGGCTTCAGGGTGTGATGGTGGCGAGGCGCCCCGGCGAGGGCGTTGGGGTAGTGACTGCCTGTCATCGACGTGTTGGTCACTCCGCGTGTCGGCGCGGGATAACGAATCTCGGCTGTCGCGGTCGTCGCTCCCACCTAATGATGCGGACGTCCGATCCGGTCCCACAGCCTGCGGCCCGTTCTCGGACGGCGTCGCGACGCTCTGCTCCGCAACAAGCGGCTGTAGCGCGTCGATCTATCCAGGGGGAGACGTGGAATTGAGGTCCATCAACGCTTTCGCGGAGGCGGTACACCGGCTGCGTCGCCGGCGCGGCATGACGCTCGACGACATCGCGGGCCAGACCACCTACAGCGCGAGCTACCTGTCGAAGATCCTGCACGGTGTGCGGCCTCTGGCACCGGGGCTGGTACGCGAAGTCGATCGCGCGCTCGGCGCCGACGGCGAGCTGGAACAGCTCGCCCACGAGCAGGACGAGATTCGCCGGGCCCCCGCTCGGCCGATGCAACTGCCACCTGCCGCCGCAGACTTCGTCGGCCGCGCGAACTATCTGCACCGGCTCGACGCCGCTCTCATCGAGCATGTCCGTCCGGGAGCTGCGGTCACCGCGGTCATCGAGGGCGGCCTCTGGGTCGGCAAGACCTCACTGGCGTTGCACTGGGCCGCGCGGGTGCAGAACCGCTTCGACGGTGGCTGCTTGTTCGCCGACCTGCGTGGGCTGGCCCCCGGGCGGGCCGTCGACCCCGGCGATGTCCTGGACGGCTTCCTGCATGCGCTCGGAGCCGGTGCCGACGCGTTGCACGGCACGATCGACGAACGCGCCGCCCGCTACCGCTCGCTGCTGGCCGCACGTCCGGCCATCGTGGTGCTGGACAACATCGCCAGCTATGACCAGGTGCGGCACTTGCTGCCCGGCGCGGGCAGCGTGGTGGTGCTGACCAGCCGCGAGCACCAGCCCTCGCTGTTGCTGCACAGCGGCGGCCTGCACATCGACTTGCCCCCGTTGTCGCCCGAGGAAGCCCTGACCCTGCTGCGCAGGCGCGCTGGCGATGCGCGTGTCGAGGTCGAGCGCGAGGCCGCCGAGGCGATCGTGCGCCGCTGCGGCCGGCTGCCGATGGCGGTGCTCATCGCTGCCGAACGTATCCAACAGCATCCGCACGACTCGCTGCAGAGCCTGGCCGACCGGCTCGGCAGCGAGAAACGGCGCCTGGACGTGTTCACCTCGTCGGATCCCACGGTGAACATCCATGGTGTGATCGACCTGTCCTATCTCGCGCTAGCGCCGCTGCAGCAGCGGGTGTTCCGGCTTGCCGGCATCATCCCTGTCCCGCTACTGAGCGCCGAGGCCGTCGCTGCCCAGACCGGACTTGACGTCGGCACCGTCCGCGAAGTGTTGGACGTCCTGCGCCACGCCCACCTGCTCGACGACGCCTACGTTGGCGCCGGACGCCTCTGGATGAACCACCTTTTGCGCGCCTACGCCTACCAGCGCGCCGTCGTCGAAGACTCCCTCGACGAGGTGGCGCGGGCCCGCTATCGGCTCCTGCGCTGGTATGTCACGACCGCCTGGAAGGCCGGCAACGCCCTGACCCCCAACTGGGCCGGTTCCGGGCTCACGCTCGACATCGAACCCGACACCACCACGACCATCCCGGAGGTTGCCGCGCCGTTCGCCCTGGGGGACTACCATGGCGCGCTGGCCTGGTGCGAAACCGAAGTGATCACCGCGCTCGAAGTCGCTCGCCATGCCCGGGCCATCGGCGCTGGAGATGCTGCCTGGATGCTTCCTGCCTTCTTTCTGCCCTACTTCTACCTGACCAAGAACTGGAGCACCTGGCTCACCGCGGCCACCGAAGGACTCGCCGCCGCGCAAGCCCTCGACAGCACCCCGGGCATCGCCCGCTGCACCCAGAGCCTCGGCTGGGTCCTGCACGAACTCGGGCGCACCGAGGAAGGCATCGACCACCTCCGGCGTGCGGTCGGCCTGCAAATCGAGCTGAACGACGACCGGGGCCGCGCATGGAGCGAGTTCGGCCTCGCCGCCGCCTACAGCGCCCTCGACCGCCACGACGACGCGCAAGCCAGCTACGAGCTGGCCGAGACGATCTTCGCGCGCGTCGGCCTCGACCTCGGCGTCGCCGTCGCTCGCGCCATGCTCTCCGGAGTGCACCAGAATTTGGGCAAGACCGACGACGCTCGCGCACTCGCCGAGGACGCGCTTGCCCGCGCTCTGGCGCTCGCTCCGAAGCAACCGGTCGCCAGCCTCGCTCATCACCAACTGGGCTTGGTCCTGCTGCAACAGCACCAGCCACGAGCTGCACTGACCCACTTCGATGCGGCCTTGGTCGTCCGCCGTATCGGACACGAACGCTGGGGTCAGGCTGAAACCCTCGTGGCCCGGGGCGAAACGCTGACCAAACTCGGCGACCCCGAAGGAGCGCGCGCTTCCTACCGCGCCGCGGGGGAGATTCTCGAATCACTGCAGGACCCGCGTGCGCTCGATATCCAGGCCCAGATCGCCACGATCAACGTGTGCCTGAGTACTCGCGACGAGCCCGGTACTTGAGTTACCCAGGCCATAACGCTGTTACTCCGCCCAAAACGCAGTAGGGATTCGGGGCACCCCGAATCCCTACTGGTGCGGTGTAGTTCTATGCCGATACGCTCGTCCGCGCGAGCATCAAAAGTAACAGCATGTGCCGATGCGGGCACGCGATGTCGTCAAACCCTCGGATAGATGAAAATCGTTTTCGCCTGGACAAAACGAGCACAAAACCAGCACAAAAAGAGCACAAAACTGTCCTGAGACTATCGGGCTCGGACGCGTTCTCGTTGCTCCATTGTGGAGGCATGCGAACCGAGCCACCTCCCGGAACCGTCGATCCAGTCGGGGGATCGACGGCGCCCCGCCCGGTCTCGCTGGCCGGGGTGACACTCCTCCCCCTAGGTGTCACCCCGGCGTCCGGAACTCAATCCGAGTATCCCTTCAACGCGGATATTCCGAGAAGTCACAACATTTTCCTGGAGTCCATATCCGCATTTTTCTCACAGCGTCGTCTCCTTATTCTCGTTACCGGTCGCTTCGCGATGTCACCTCCAGAATTCCAACGGCTCTTCTCGATGCCTGTGGCCATTTCGCAGATTGTTTCAATCACGTCAACGTGCGCCGATTCCGTCTGTGAATCATCACGGTTCGGCGGTCAACAGCACCTGACTTCGGGCGCCGAGTCGCGCTCGGACCGACCGGTGCGGCGGTTCGCCAGGACTCCAGCCTCCGGGTCCACTGGACCGTCGCCCCATCCCGAGCCCCACCGTCCTGGACGGAGCACACCGATGGCGCACTTCCTCCTTCTTTGCTCCCATACGCGTGCACTCGATGAAATCGGCGACACCGAACTCACCGAACTCGCCGAGAACCCCGAGGTCATTCCCAGCTACGCATGGTGCGACCGGTGCGTCACCTGGCAGCCCGTCGCCGAACTCGTCACCACGCCCGCCCTGCCCCCGAGTCTCCACGCTTTTGTCCAAGCGACCGACCTGGAACCCATGACCGACCCGTCCGCCACCGCCGCGAGGACCAGCCTGACCGTTTCCGGTCCACGCCTCGACGAGATCCCGGAAACAGCTGGCGCCGAACCCCGGCCTGGTGTGGAAGACGTAGGGGTGTCCGTGCCTTCCACACCGCCTACGGCCGGACGACACCGCAGTTCCTCCCGATCGGAGCAGTACGCGCGATGACTCCAGGTACCTATTACGCGCGGATCGTCACGATCAGTGCCGATCTGTCCCTCGACCACGACGAGGAGCAGCACAACCGCGGCGCGAGCCAGGCCGAATGCTGCGGCCCACGCCAGCGCCTTCGTGCTCGTCTTGGAGGTGTTGATGATGTCGATCCTGGTGCCTGCGGTCGGAGCCGCGAGTATCGCGGCGGGACCAGTGTTGCTCGCGGCGACGGAACGAACGACCGGCACGGTGGTTGTCACCGGCCGGCTGGCACGCTTCACACTTCCCGCGGCGATGTCGCTGATGACGGCAGTGCTGTGTTGGGCTGGACTGTCTCGACTCGGCGCGACACCGATCTGGCTGGCGTGGTGCTGGGCGTGCGCATTGGGATGCGGCCTGGCACTCACGGACCTATGTTGCCGAAGGTTGCCGTTTCCGCTGGTGGCAGCGCTGGCGGGCGGAGGCGCTGTGTTCTTGCTCTGCGCCACGGTGAGCGATGGAACCTGGTTCCGGTTTGGCTTCGCCTGCATGTCGATGGTGGCCGTGCTCGGTCTTGCTTTGCTGATCCAGGTGTGCGCGCCGGAACATACAGGGGGCGGCGATACCGCGCTGTACGCCGCGCTCGCGCTGTATCTCGGCTGGTTCGGGTGGGATGGCCTGTTGCGCGGCCTGCTGGTCGCGAGCGGGCTTACGGCCCTGGTCGCCCTTGCGGTAGCAGTGTCGTCCAGAAGTGTGAATTCGCGGTTCCCTGCAGGTCCACCACTGCTCGCCGGCGCGCTGGTAAGCATTCTGTTGACATAGGCGCATGGCGGCCTGCGCAGGCGTGGGTCGGCATGGACATCGGCATCGGGAACACTGGGGAGGACCTTGTGAGCAACATCGGTACCCATCGTCAGCGACTGAACGTCGTCCTGGCTGGCGCCTTTGCCATGTTGCTGACGGGGTGCAGTGGCGAGAACAACTCGGCACAGCCGCCATCGTCTTCGCCGAACCTAACCGCGCCGTCACAGGCACCGACCTCTTCCGGCCAAGACGAACGCACCGCGGTCGAAACCGCCTACGCCCAATTCTGGGTCAGCACGTTCCATGCCAGTGACAAGCCGGAGAACACCTGGCATGACGTAGTGGCTGCGGTAGCAGTCGACCCTCAGCTCACCACCACCTTGAACGCGATGCAATCTCAGAAACAGGCCGGGATCAAGGTCTATGGCGATGTCACTGCGCGCATCGTGTCAGTTCAGATCACCGGCGCTTCTGCGAAAGTAGTCGACTGCCAAGACGGTTCAAAAGCAGGCCAGGCGGACGCCAAGACTGGTGATCGAAAGACCGTCGGCGTGCCGCGGAATCCAGTCAATGCGGATCTTAAACGCGACAGCACCGACAGCCAGTGGAAGGTTGCTCAAGTCACGTTCCCCGGCGGGACCTGCTGATGGTTCGCCGACGTATCGCGCAAGTCCTCACAGGCGTGCTGTGCCTGGGCGGGATATCAGTGGCGGGCCTGCCGGCACCAGCCCAGGCAGATCCGCCGCCGCCCAGCAATGACGATGGTCAGGTCATCGTCGTTCCGGGCGACCTTTCTGGTCTGGTCGCCCCGCCACACATCGACATGCGGGCCTTGGAGCAGCGAGGCCAGGCGCCCGTACGGCCGGGGAGTCCGGGAAGGAAGTCGGCCGGCACCGGTCAAGATCGGCAGGCCGCGGCCGGCTCGAGTGATGCTGCAGATTCGCCGAGCGGGATTCCTCCGGGTTGTTTTCTCGGTGGTTTCGGTGTCGGGGGTGCCCCCGGTGCTGGTCGGCCGGGTGGTAGCGCGTTCGGGATGCGGTGTTTGCCGCCTCTTCCCGCGGACGCCCCGGCGCCACCAGGTGCGCCTGCAGCGCCGCCGTTGCCGACTCCGGCGGAGCTGGCGGCGCAGGCGTTCGAGCAGTTGCAGCTGCCGTTGCCGGTGCCGCGGCATTCACCGGACGTGCGGCTGCCGGACGGGCGGGACGCCACGATCGTCGGCGAGAACACCTGGGTGTGGACCGATCGTGGGGTGTGGCATCCGGCCGTGCAGCGGGTGGAGGTCGGCCCGGTGTGGGCCGAGGTGACCGCAACACCGGTCGGCATGACGTTCAACTCAGGCACGGGCGGTTCGATGACATGTTCGGGACCGGGCACACCGTACGACCGCTCCTTTGGTCTGCACGCGGCAAGCCCGGATTGCGGGTTCGTCTACACCCGCTCGTCGGTGGGCCAACCGAATGATCAGGCCAGCGCGGAGTGGGCGATCCAGTGGTCGGTGAGCTGGGTCGGATCGGACGGAACCGCTGACGTCGGTGGGGACTTCCCGCAGATGCAGTCCCGGGCCGGGGCTAGCTTCGCGGTTGCCGAGGTACAGGCTCTGCGCGCGAACTAGCGGTCGTGAATGCGATATCCGCATTCTGTCGGACATAAGAAAACTGTATTTCTGAGAATGGGTAAGGAGTTGCCCAGTGGGTACTGCTGTGTCTTTTTCCGGGCCACGCCAGGCAAGTGGCGGCTCAGCTGACGTCGAGCTGCCCAACGACGGTGATGGCCCGCGGGTGCCGCGTCGGCGGCGGTGGTGGCTGCTGGGCGTCGCGGTCGTGCTGGCCGCTGTGGTCGCGTTCGGCAACTACGCCCTGATCGCGGGCCAGGACAACCGGGTCGATGTCGTGGTGCTGACGCGGGCCGTGGGCTGGGGCCAGCGGATCAGCGACGGCGATCTCGGAATAGCGAAGGCGGTCCCGGACCAGGGGGTGTCCTCGATTCCCGCCGGTGACCGCGCGGGTGTGGTGGGGCAGGTCACGCGCTCGGCGCTGCCCGCGGGCACTGTGCTCGCGCCCGGCCAGCTGTCCACGCAGCCGATTCCTGGGCCGGGCGAGCGGTTGGTCGGGCTCGCGGTGAAGCCAGGACACCTGCCCGCGCGCGGCTTGTCGCCCGGTGATCTGGTCCAGGTCAGCCCGGTCGCGAGCGGGACCGGGACGGATTCGGGACAAGCCTCAGCGGCGAGTACGGCCGGGCCGTTTCGGGCGCGGGTGGTGGGCACCGGCCCGCCGGACTCGACCGGCGCGGTCACGGTCGATGTCGTCGTCGGCGCGGATGCCGCGCAGACCGCGACCAGCGCCGCTGCGGGCCAGGTCGTCGTGGTCCAGCTCGGACCGGGCGCATAGAAGCAAGTCTTCGTCGGGAAGGGCGGTGAGGGTGTTGGCCATGATCACGATCGTCTCGGGCAAGGGCGCACCGGGCGCGACCACGACGCTGGCCGCGCTGGCGGCGGCGTGGCCCGCGCCGGTGCTGCTGGCCGACTGCGACCCGGCTGGCGGCGACCTCGCGCCGGGCTGGCTGGGCCACTGGCTTGTGGACGGCACGGTCCGCACCGATCTCGGCGTCCTGTCGCACGCCACCGCGACCCGCCACGCGATGGCGGGCGACCCTGCCACGCTGATCGACCACGTGCAGACCGTGCCGCCCGCACGGCACGTGGGCCTGCTGGCCGGGTTGACGTCGCCGGAACAGCACGCCGCGGTCGGTACAGCGGGATGGACGCGCCTGACCGCGTCGCTGGCCGCGTTCCGGACCGCGACCGGTCATCCAGCCGACACCTTGGTCGATGTCGGCCGCTACGGCACGGCTACGCCGTGGCCGTTGCTGCTGGCGGCCGATGTCGTGTTGCTCGCGGTGCGCCCAACCCAGCGGCATGTGCTGTCCGCGCGCCCGGTGCTGGCCACGCTCGCCGAACGGATCGCCCCGGAGCGACTCGGGCTGGCGGTATGCGCGACCACGCCTGCCGGCACCCGTGAGGTCCGCGCGGCGCTGGGCCGCGACACCGTTGTTGAGATCCCTGCGGACGCGCGGACTGCGGCGGTGCTCTCGGACGGGGTCGACGGAGGTGCCCTGCCCCGTCGGTCGCCGTTGCTGCGGGCAGGACGCCGTGCGGCGCGCCGCCTGCACGGGACCTACCACAACTACACGCCCGCCGAATTGCGCGCGCCGGCACCGCCGATGTCCGCAGGCGCGCTTACCGGAGGAACACGATGACGTTGCCACACAACGGATACCGCCTCCCGAACGGTCCCACCAGCTACCCACACCCGGTGCCGCTGGCATCGCCACACGACGGCGTCACCAGCGTCAGCGGCAGGCCGCCACAGGCGTTCGGGCAACCGCAGGGCCGCACGCTGGACGAACAGCTGGACTCGCACGCTGTAAGGGAAATCCGGGAGTCGGTCGCGGCCCGGCTGGAACGCGTCGCCGCCGGAGAGACCCATCTGGACACGCCCCTGTCTGCGGAGGAGCAGCAGACACGCATGCGCGCGTACGTGGCCGAGGAAGTCGCTTCCTGGGTGCAGCGTCGCGCCACTGCCGGACAGGCACCGCTGTCGGTGGAGGCGGAACGCCGGTTGACTCGCGCGGTGGTGGCCGCGTTGTCCGGGCTGGGCGCGCTGGAGGAGTTGCTGGAGCGCGAGGACGTGGAGAACATCCACGTGCACGGCTGCGACCGCGTGCTGCTGGAACTGGCCGACGGATCGATCGAGCCGTGGCCGCAGCCGGTGGCCGATACCGACGCCGAGCTGGTGGAAATGCTGGCCGCGATGTTCGCCCGCCAGGGCCAAACGTCACGGGAGTTCAATGCTGGCCGCCCGCTGGGAAACCTTCGCATCGGTGCTGGCGGCCCGCTGGGTGCGCGGGTCGCGGCCGTGATGGAAGTCAGTGATCGGCCGCGGGTCGCGATCCGCCGCCACCGTCTGGTCGACGTCACCCTTGATGATCTCGTGGCTAACGGCACTCTCGATCCGGTGATCGCGTCGTTTCTGCGTGCGGCGGTGCGCGCGGGCTGCAACGTGATCGTTTCCGGCGGCCCCGCGGCGGGGAAAACCACGCTGCTGCGCGCGTTGTGCACCGAGATTCCGGACTACGAGCACGTCGTGACCGTCGAGGAGGAGTACGAACTCGGCCTGCACATTGGTGCGCGTCCCTTGGTCACTCCGCTGGAAGCCCGGCCGGCCAACAGCGAAGGGATCGGCGAAATCAGCCTGGACGATCTGCTCAAGCAGACGCTGCGGCACTCGCCGAGCCGGGTGATCGTTGGGGAAGTCCGCGCCGGAGAAGTCACCGCCATGCTTCGGGCCCTGGGTAACGGCGCGACCGGCGGGATGTGCACCCTGCACGCCACCAACGCATCCGCCGTCTTCGACCGGATCGGGGCGCTCGGGCAGCTGGCTACCCCGCCGCTGGCGATCGAGGCCGCCCACCAGTGGACCGCCTCGGCGATCGACCTGGTCGTGCACGTCGCCCGCACCGACCACATCCACCTCGGAGCGCACCACCGACAGCGATTCGTCTCCGAGGTCATGGAGGTCGGCCCGGTCGGTGATTCCGGCCGCCCGGACACCACCAGAGTCTTCGCCCCGCGCCCGGCCGACGGCCGCGCGGTTCCAGCCTATGCACCCAGCCGTGACCTGCTGGAGCGCCTGGAGCGGCACGGCTTCGACCGCGCCCAGCTCGACACCGCCGGTACGGGGGCAGGTGCCGGAAACATCACCGGTTTCCCCGAAGGAGGCCGGCGATGACGAACGTGTGGCCGGGTCTGCTCGGCGTCGTGGCCGTGCTGGCCCTCGCCTGCGCGGTTGCGGCGATGCTGCCTCCTGCCTCGCGGAAAGCCGGTAGTGGCCGAGGTTCCGTGCCGCAGCGAGCGGCAGGCTGGCGGGAGCGCCTGGCACGGCTTCCCCTGCGGCGGGTTGCTGTGGCGGTGGTCGGGGGCGTGGTGGTGTGGTGGGCCACTGGCTGGCCGGTTGCGGCGATGGTGGCCGTCGCCGGGGCGGTGACCGTGCCGATCCTGGCCCGCGGCCACGACGCGCAGCGACTGATCGCCCGCTTGGACGCCTTGGCAAGCTGGGTACGGCGGCTGGCCGACGTCCTGGCCTCCGGCGCGGGCGGGCTGGAGCAGGCGATCACCAGCTCGGCCCGCACCGCCCCCGACGCCTTGGCCACCGAGGTCGAGACCCTCGCAGTGCGGCTGCGCACCCGCGGCCTGGAGCAGGCGTTGCGCGCGTTCGCCGACGACGTTGGCGACGAAGCTGCCGACGAGGTCGTCCTCGCCCTGGTCCTGCGCGCCCGCGCCGGTGGACGCGGGCTGGTCGATGTTCTCGACGCGAAAGCCACCGCGCTCGAACGGGAAGTCGTGGCCCGCCGGGACATCGAAGCCGACCGGGCGAAACCGCGCACCGATGTGCGCGCGATCCTCGGCATCACCGTGGTCTTGCTGGTCGGGTTGGTGTTGTTCGCCCGGGAGTTCCTCTCGCCCTTCGATGGAGTGCTGGGCCAGGTGGTCATGGCCGGGATCGGGGCTCTGCTCGGCGCGGCCGGATGGTGGATGCACATCTTGATCCGAACTCGCCGTCCCGCCCGGCTGCTCGGCGTCTCCTCCCGGACCCCAGTCGGCGCACCGAAGCCGAAGCGCTCGCTGACCGTGGTCACCGAGCCCGACGCGGAGGCCCTGCGATGAGCCCGGGTATCGCTGCCGCTGTTCTCGGTGCCCTCGCCGGGATCGCGCTCGTGTGCGTGATTCTGGCGTTGGTACGGCCAGCACCGGTCAACCTGGCCGCCGCGGTCGCGGAGCTGGACGACCGTGCCGCGCGTCGCGTGGACGGAGCTGCGCCGCTGGGGCGCTGGTCGGTTCGACTGCACCGCCTGGCCGGGTACTCGGCGCGGTCGTCGAACCGGTGGTGGGGTATTCCGGCTGGCGACCTCGACGTGCTCGACCAGACTGCCGAACGTTACCTCGTTCGACGCCTGGCATGGGCTGGCGGCGCCGCAGCAGGCGTTGGGGCGGTAGCGGGGCTGGCGTGGTTCGGCGGCATCGGTTTCCCCGGCACGGTCGTGATCCTGGGCGTGCTGGTCGCTGCGGTGGCCGGGTCGCTGGTGCCAGTGCTGGCCGTGCGCGAGGACGCCACTCGGGCACGAGAGGAGTTCCGGCGGGGGGTCGCCGCGTATCTCGACCTGGTGGCCCAGGAACGGGCGACGGGTCGCGCCCCGAGCCAAGCACTCGCCGAAGCTGCCGCGGTGGCGGACTCGTGGGTGTTCGCGCGGATCAGTCGCACGCTCGGCCGGGCGATGCGTGCCGGGCACACCCCGTGGGAAGCCTTATCCCGGCTGGGCAAACGGATGGGTGTCGTCGAACTCGCCGACCTGGCCGACATCCTGTCCACCGCCGCTGACGGCGCTGCCATCTACAGCACGCTGATCGCGAAAGCGAGCGCGCTGCGCTCGGCCGCGCTCGCCGGAGACAAGGCCGACGCCAACGGGCGTTCCCAGCGGCTCGCACTCCCGGTTGCCCTGTTGCTGGTCGCGTTTCTCCTGCTGGCCATCTATCCAGCCCTGCTCCGGTTGCTGACAGCCGGTGGCTAGCCGCGCAGCCAGAGACGAATCACCTAAACACGCTGCACACCAAGGAGTTGAACATCCCATGACCGAGATCCTGGAGCACTACCTCACCACGGCGCGGCGTCGCGTTGCGCAGCGCGCGCTGAGTCTCGGCGGCGCAGTGATGCTGTTGTTCTTCACCGTCACGGCCCGCTGGGAACGCGTGCGTGCCACCAGTGATCGCGGATCGGAAAGCGTGGAGAAGGCCGTCCTGGTGGCCATCGGGCTCGCTGTGGCCATCGGACTCGGGGTCGCGATCCGCGCCGTGGTGCAGCAGTTCCAAGGCCAGATCAAGTGACGAGACGAAGGAGTCAAGATGCCTACCGACGAGGAGATCGAACGTCGTGTCGCAGAGGCTGACGCACCCCGTAGCGCTAAACGATCCGCTGCGGCACAACGAGTCGGCGATCTCGCCGCGCGTCACGCCGAGATCGCTGCCCAGCTGAACGAGGTCGAACGAGAACTCGGCGAGGTTCTCGCCGAATCCAGCGACGTCATCGATATTGACGAGCTAGCGCAGTTCACCGAAGTGCCTGCTACCGACCTCGCCCGCTGGCTCGATACGGGCAACCCGGCGTCGACGAAGCGAAAGAAGCCTGCCAATAGCGGTTCCCGCGCGAAGAAAGCCCTACCGCCGCCGAAAACCACCGCCGCGAAGACGGTGCCTACGCCACGTCCCCTCGCTGCGGCTCCGACACCCACCGCGGACTCTCCGGCGGCAAGCGTCTCGGTGGCCCAGTGATGCACACCATCCGGCCTGGCAACCCGAAACATGAGCAGGTGGCAAGAAGTACCGGCACAATTCAAGTCCGCGACGGCGGAGCAGAGTCGGTCGGCTTGGCCATTCTGTTCCCCATTGCCCTGGTGTTGATCCTCTCGGCGGTGCAGGGCGGCTTGTGGTGGCACGCCCATGCCGTCGCCGCGCAAGCCGCCCAGGCCGGGGTGGAGGCTGGACGTCCGGTCGATGGCACGAGCGTCACGGCGGCCGAGGCCGCGCACTCGTTCGCCACCCGCGCCGGCCGCGGCGTCCTCACCGCTCCCGACGTCCACACCACCGTCACCGCGGACACCGTCCAAGTGGAGGTGTCGGGCACCGCCATCCGCCTGATTCCTGTCCCGGGCCTGGATATCCGCGTCGCCGCATCCGCGCACGCCGTAAAAGAGCGCTTCACCGTGCCCGCGCTGGCGGCTGGAGACGGCTCATGAGGTCCCGAAACCGGACACATCATGGCTGGTCGCGCTGCTGGAGTGACACGGGTTCGGTCAGCGTCGAGGCCGCGGTCCTCGTGCCTGCCGTGCTCTTCGTCGGGCTGCTGATCATTGCCGGTGCCCGGGTCAGCTCGGCACAGCAAGCGGTCGACAACGCCGCCACCGCAGCAGCGCGAGCTGCCTCGATCGCGCGCAGCCCCGACGCGGCGCAACAGGCTGGAACTCGCGTTGCCCGCGAACGGCTCGACCGCGAGGGCGTGACGTGTCAAACCTCCAGCGTGTCGGTCGACGCCAGCCAGATCGCGGTCGGCCGTGCCGGACAGGTCCGGGCAAGCCTGACGTGTCAGGTCGCGCTGAGCGATCTCGCACTTCCGGTCCCCGGCGGCACGGACACGATCACGAGCACGTTTACCAGCCCCACCGACCCATATCGAGGCATCCCATGACGACACGGACAAGGCCGCGGGACACGGGTTCGGTCAGCGTGATCGTGGCCGTCCTGGTGCCCGCGCTGCTGCTCGTCTTCGCTTTGGTGGTGGATGGCTCTGCGCGGTTGCGCGTCATCGCCCGCGCCGACGCGCTGGCCGCCGAAGCCGCCCGCGCGGCCAACACCGCCGTGGACACCCGCAGCCCCGCGGTCAGCATCGACACGACAGCCGCAGCGCGCACGGCCGCCGACTACCTCGCCCGTGCCGGGTATCCCGGTCAGGTCAGCGTCGCCGGACCGCGCGCGGTCCGCGTGACCGTCACCGTCGCCGAGCCCACCCCCATCGGGCTGCTCGGCGGTACCGCCGAGGCCACCGGCACCGCGTCGGCCGAACTCGGCGTCGGCACACGGACCGGCGACCTCCCATGACGACCGCACCAGCACAGCGGATTCGCGGGGCCTGCGCCGCGCTGGCCCTGCTCGTGTTCATTGCCGGGATACCGTGCGGGCTTCTCGCGCTCGGCGCCGACCCCGCCCACCTGCTTCCCGACCACTGGCCCGGTCCCACTCCGATCGACCAGTGGCCCGAACGGATCTGGAACACGCTGCGGTGGGCGTGGCTCACCGGTGACCTCGTGATCTGGCTGGTCGTGGCCGTAGCGTGGGCCGGCTGGCTGCTGCTGACCCTTTCCGTCATGGTCGAAGTGATCCGCCAGACCGGACACGGCGTCCGTACCGCCCGCGGCCTGCTTCGCCGAGTGCCCCGTGGCCGATGGATCGCCGGGCTCGTGGCCGCCGTTCTCGTGGCCACCTCCACCGGTACCGCAGCCGCATCGACCGCCGCCGCAACACCAGTTGCGGCCACCGCGCCACCACGGCCACACGAACACCCCATCACGGCAGCCCGGATCTCCGCGGCGGACACCGCACCCGATCAGGCCGCCCACACCGTCGGCACCGCGACCACGCCGATTCCCGCAGCGGCGCGAACCGAAGACGCTGTGCCCTACACGGTGGTACACGGCGACACCTTGTGGGATCTGGCCGAACGCCACCTCGGCCGCGGCACCCGCTACCACGAAATCGTGCGGCTCAGCCCCGCCCTGCTCGCCGACAACCCCGGCGACCTGGAACCGGGGTGGACGCTGCTGTTCCCACCGGATGCCGTCGCCCTGCCCCATCCCGCGGACATCACTACAGCGAGCGGGCGCACCGTCACCGTCGAGCCCACCGACACGCTCTCGGCCATCGCTGAACGAGAACTCGGCGATCCGGACTCCTGGCCCGCGATCTTCGACCTCAACGCCGGCCGCACCCAACCCGACGGCCGCGCGCTGCGCCACCCCGACCAACTCCTGCCCGGCTGGCACCTCGTCCTTCCCGCCCAAGCACCGCCAGAGCAGCCCGCGACACCGCCGAACAGCCCGATACCCCCGCCTGCTCCAGAGGCCCCGGCGACCCCCGCCGAGCAGCCCTCCTCTCCGTCCGTATCTCGAGGAGAACAACCGGACATGCCCGAGGCACAGCCCGGAGCCGGTATCGCCTTGCCTACCGGTGCGTTTGTCGGCCTCGGGCTGGCTGCCTTGATCACCCTCGCGATGATCACTGTCCGACTCCGGCGCCGCCGCTGGTATCTCCCCGGCGCACGCGACGACGCTGACCCTGCCGGTCTGCCGGTCGTCCGCGCACTGCGCATCGCCCACGACACCGCGGCGCCCCAGTCGGCCGACGACGACAACCCGACCGAACCACCTGGACACGCACGACCGGCCGACATCCACGCCCGCGACCGAGTCCAGGCCACGGTCCGTGCTGTGCTCCCGGCACCTCCGGACACCTCGTTCGGCGTACGCGACGGGCACGCCATCGCGCTCGACCTCGTCGGCACGCGCGGACTGGGATTGACCGGCCCCGGTGCTCACGCCGCCGCACGGGCCCTGATCATGACCCTGCTCGCACAGGCCACCAGCGACGGCCTCGACGCCATGATCGTGATGCCCGCCGACGATGCCCGCGCACTCTTCGGACACGACCTGCCCGATCCCGTCCCGGCCCGGCTGCGCATCGTCGATGACCTACCCGCAGCCCTGGGGACGTTGGAGGCCGAGCTGGTCGCCCGCACCGACACCAGCGACCTCGCGCGGGACAACTCACCAGCGAACACGGCATTTCCGCGCGGCGACACCGGACCCGCTGTGGTCGTGGCCACGCCCACCACAGACACGAACCGGCGCGCGCACGCCGTCCTCGACAACGGCTCGCACCTCGGCCTGGCCGGAGTGTTCCTCGGCCCCTGGCACCCCGGCGGCACCGCGCGCGTGCGCGACAACGGCACCGTCGAAGCGACCAGCCCCACCCTGCGCGAAGACTTGGCCGGCGCCCGACTGTTCACACTGCCGGACACCGACGCCCGTGACCTGCTCGCACTCCTCCACGCGGCCGACTCCGGCAGCGACCCAACCCGAGACCGTATCGCCGCCAGCAGTGCCGCGGAATCGGGCACACAGCGGCAAAGCGGGCCTGAGAGCACGGCGGCAAACGCCCAACCACTCGTCTCCGCATACGAATTCGCCACAGAAGCACCCGACGCCGCAGCCGTGACCCCACCAGCAGCGGGGGCCGCCAGCGACAACCCCGGCGAGCACCCGACGACCGGACCGTCCGGACCGGCTAAAACAGAGACGACGGAGCCACCCTCGCCGGAGGTCAGCAACCACCCGTGCCCCTCGGCCGCCCGGCGCGACGACAACCGGACGACCGCGCCAGCTCTGGCCACAGCTCCATCCCCGGCCCCACCGCTGCACCTGCAGGTGCTCGGCCGGCTGCACCTGACCAGAGCGAACCCCGAACCCCGCGACCTCATCGACGTTCTCGCTCCGCGGCAACGCGAAATCCTGGTCTACCTGGCGCTGCACCGTGACGGGTGCCGACGCGAAACCCTCAGCGCCGCGCTCTGGCCGGACGCTCCCGGCGAACGCCCCTACAACAGTTTCCACGCGACCCTGTCCCAGCTACGCCGCGCCCTTCGCCGGGCACACGAGGACAACACCCTCGACATCATCGTCAACCAGGACAGCCACTACCGGCTCGACCAGACGATCCTGACCACCGACCTCTGGCAGCTCCACGACGCCAACACCGCCTGCCGTCAGGCCTCGGCAACGAATGCCGTCGCGGCAGCACACCGCGTCACCGAGCTGTACCGCGGAGACCTCGCCGAAGGCATCACCGCCGACTGGATCGACGGACCCCGCGAAGCACTCCGGCGCGACGTCCTCGACGCGCTCAGCACCCTGATCCGCAAGATCAGAACCGACAGCCCCGAACAAGCACTCGCCCTGCTGGAACAGGCCCGCCACCTCGACCCCTACAACGAGGCGATCTACCGCGACCTCATGCGCCTGCAAGCGCGACTCGGCCAGAACGACAGCATCCCACGCACCCTGCACCTGCTCACCACATCGCTGGCCGATCTCGACCAACGCCCCGCCCGAAGCACCCTCAGCCTCGCTGACGCCCTGCAACAGCCAAGAAATAACATATCCGATCGGCAAGCCAGCTAAACGAACCCAGTGCCTCTCACAGGGAATAGTCGATCTTCATCGCAACCGAATAATCTCCGGAGATTAGCTCGGGAGACTGCCCTTCACGGGACAACTTGGTTATACTGGACTAATTCCTTGCGGGAGCTTGACCGCAGTGACACGAACCTATTCGTGTATTCAGGGACTCAGTGGTGGCAGCCGCGGAGGAGATCGGCAGCAGAACTCAAGGCCGACACTCCGCCGCGTGTGCAATCGGAACGGACGCGGCGGCGAGAGCCGGTAGACCTCTCGCCCGTCCACCTTCTTTTCGGCCTTCCTCTCTGTCTTCCTTTCCGGAGTCCTACTAGAGAGGAAGGGGTGCGTCAAAGCCTTGTTGCAGGCCAACGCCGGGCAACCCACTTCCTCCGCGCCCCTCGACTTCGGTGCCGGCAGGCACGTGAACAGTCGGCTTGGGTGGTGTGTTGTCTCTCTGATGGTTCGCATTGCCTTCCGTTCGCAAGTTCTGTTCTGCTGTAGGCAACTTCTTTATTATTCTTTTTTCCTGTACTCTTTCTTCTTTTTTCCTCATGATTCCAGTTGGCCGCATAGCGCTTTCTGCCTATTTCTTGCGCGCGAGATAAATTCTAACGACAAGGAAACATGCGCTGTAGATATTGACAACCACATGAGCGGCGTAACTGCAAGTGGTACGAGTCGAAAACCGCGAACTATCTAAAAGAGGAATTCGTACAGATTCCAAGCTCCGTGCGGGTCGCGGGCGTGGGCGCTGGCTGCCGCTGTGCGGGTCGCGGGCGTGGGCGCTGGCTGCCGCTGTGCGGGTCGCGGGCGTGGGCGCTGGCTGCCGCTGTGCGGGTCGCGGGCGTGGGCGCTGGCTGCCGCTGTGCGGGGCGTCTCTTCCTCTGCGTCTTCCCAGCTCAAGGGCCCGACAGGCCCTGAGTAGCAAGGTCGACGCCGAAGGTAACAGCGAGATAACGGAACCCGGCTGAAGCTTGAAAGTGTCTAGGCAGTGTGTCAACCTAGACATGTAACCGAGACAGACCGAAGGGGATGAGGCAGAGAAGGGCGTGAGGACCGGGGCACGGCGTCCCGCGAGCGATCTCCTTCCTTTCTTCCCTTGAAGGTTTGGTCGTTACGAACCATAAGACCCGCACAGCGCGGGCAGCGGCTTGGGCCGCGCGGACAGCAGCGAAACCGTGCAGGGCAGTAGTGGGGAACGACGCGTAGCCAAACGCGCATTTCTAGTCTGAGGTGCGTAGTAACTGCGCTTGCAGCCCCGTTATGTGAATCCCTTGCTATAGAGCGGAGTAGCGCGCATAAAAGGCATGCCTGCCAGAGGCGTGTCCCCAAGATAACTACATGGTGGTCTAGCACCGACAAACGTCACAACGTGTGGGCGTCCGGATTGTGTAAAGCGGTTGCCGACATTGAACGACTCTCTTAAGCGCGTCGCGTTTTCGTCGTTCATAGCACGCTATGTCTTACGGGCATGGTTCCCTGCGTTGTGTACTAGACATAACGGCTTCCCTTTTAGGGAGGTTCAGGGAATGCGCTACCGGTCGACCGGGCGCTATCGCTTGCGATTCCGCATTGCACGGACATAGAAGATGATCCCCTTTGCATGAACCGCACCCGACGTGTCCATATTTCGGCCCGTACCAGTTCGCAACTGGCCTGAACCGCCAAGCACGTGCAACTACAACATCATTGGAGGATATGTCATGACACGCAAGGACTTCAAAGAAATTGCGGATTCCGTACGTCGGGAAGTAGTCGCAGACGACGAACGAAAAGCGCTTGCCGACGCCTTGTGCGCGTACTTCAAATCCGTAAACCCCCGTTTTAACCGGGACCGCTTCTTTGCCGCATGCGGCCTGTGACCCGTAACTAATCCGCGCCTGCTGGGAGTGTCAATCGTGAACAACTCTGAAATTTCTTTCTCTGAAAATGCACTCTTGTACTTCAGCCAAAATTACCGTTACGGGACATGGGACGGTGAAGACTGTGCCCGAGACAATGAATGGTCCGGTTTCGGATTCGTGCTCGGATCGGGCGGTGATCCACTGCCAATTCCTGGCGACTACCTCACCGGGCACCAATGCTCCCATATGGTGGACGTGTCCAACGGGCGAGCGGCAATGCGGCTCATGGAGGAAGCGGCACCAGGGAAAGCGGCAGAGTGGAACGGTCTTCTTGCCTATGACTACGGCGATTCCGCCGCGCGTGAGGCTGCTACCCGTATCGGCGACTCTCTCGCGGGATACCCCCTGCTCGACGACGAAGACCTGTCCGAGCGGGAATCGGAGAATGCCGCGCGCGTGCTGATCGATTCCTACGACGTTCCGGAAGACATCGCAGCCGACGTTGTGTCTGCGCTCAGCGATGACGGACAGACTTTGTGCACCGACTGTCACAGCTGGGATATCGACCGCATTATGTCCAATCTGGGCTATCGGGAATGCGCCGAGTGTGACAAGTGGCTCGCGACAACGTTTGATGAGCCGCTGCATTACGACTGCGCCGAATGCTACGCAGAAGACGACTGCGAATGCATTTCCGTAATGATCGATGGATACCGGCACGGTAATCACGCCGTGACCATGTCCGACGTTCGCGAAACCCTGCGGGGCTGCGAGCACTGTTACCCCCTTGTCTACCCCTACGGCAAAAACGTGGCGTAGCGAACACGACCGGTCGAGAAGTGCCCGGAAAAGGAGGCGCACCGTGGATACTAACAATCCGGCCACCGGAAGTGAGCAGGACCGGCAATACGCGATCTTTCGTGACTACGCCGACCAACACGGAGTCCGGCGCGCGTACCAAACACTGTCCATCATGGGCGTCTGCCATGAACTTATGGTGAGCCTGGCTGTACGTTACCTCACCGAGTCGGGACCACAAGGACATGAAGGGTCCGACAACGAAACCGTATTCGCCTACGCCACCGAGCACGGACACGTGCGCGTGATCCTTCGCTGGCGCGGATTATGGCGCGGGTTGGCGTTCTGCTCGGTTGAGCCCGACGAAACCGAGCAATGGCACCGACACTTCAGTGATGCCGAACAGTGGCTTTCGAAACGTGCCGCACTGAGTCGGGCAGAAAAAGCAATGCAATCGCACTACGGCAACTAGGCACACCATGTTGTGCCGTTTCGGTGCCGCGCGCGTTCGCGTGCGGACGCCGTGACCGCACAACGGTTTCCGATATCACCTCCGATAACGAAAGTGGGTTCGTCATGTCCAAAGAAACCAGCGAATGGCTCAACAACAATGTTTTGATCGGATACACCGACAAGCGCGGCCACGCGTGGCACTACCGGGCGTCCGCGCAGGGCAGCGAGTCCAACCATTACCCCGGCGCCATCCCGGTCGCCGACGTGCAGCGCCGCCTGTTCCACTGGACCGCCGAACCGGAACCGGTGCTCGTCTCAGGCAAGTTCGGTCTGCGCCACGTGCCGAACAAGCAAGCCATCACCGCATCCGACACCGGCGACGTCCTCGGGATCTTCGCCGACGGCTACACCGTGCACCAGTACCAGGAATGGCTACTCAACAAGGTCGGCACGATCCTCGACGACGGTCTATCGATCGGTTCCGCGGGCCTGCTGCGCGACCGCCGACAGGCATGGGTGAGCGTAGAAGTGCCCGAGAACATCACCACGCCGGAAGGCGTGGAGTTCCGGCCGAACCTGGTCGCCTGCACCAGCCACGACGGCAGCCTTGCCACCACCTACAAGCGGACCGTCACCAACGTGGTGTGCGACAACACCATGTCGGCCGGTCTGCGCGAGTACGGCCAGCAGTTCAAGGTCAAGCACTCCAAGAACGGCAAGTTCCGCATCGTGGAGGCCCGCGACGCGCTCGCGATGGTCCACACCGTCGCCGAGGAATTCGCCGCCGAAGTCAAGGCCCTGTGCGAAACGACCGTGACCGACCAGGCATGGCGCGCCTTCTTGGACGCGCACACCCCCGTGCCCGAGGACAAGGGACGCGCCCGCACCACCGCGACGAACGAGCGGGCCGCGCTCAACCGGTTGTGGAACAGCGACAACCGCGTCAGCCCCTGGCGCGGTACCGCGTGGGGAGTGGTGCAGGCCATCAACACCTACACCCATCACGAAGCGATCGTGCGCAACGCCTCCCGCGCCGAACGCAACATGTCCCGCGCTGTCGACGGCAAGGCCGACGCGCTCGACCAGGACACCGTGACGACGCTCGGCAAGGTGCTGACTTCGGTCTGACAAGGACCGTCGCCGCTTCGGTGCCCGCGCGGCCCTGCGCCGCGCGGGTGCCGTGGCCGCGAAATGGCCACCACCGGTGCCCGAACCAAATTCCGGCGCACCACAAAACCCGACACGGGAAGGAAACCAACCCATGGATATGCAGGCATTCGCGGCAGCGATGGCGGACGCGCTCGACGGAACATGGACGGTCGAACCCGGCCACCACGGGCACCGCGACCGATACCTCATCGGCCCCGACGGCGAACAGCTTCACGTGTTCTACTCCGACTGGGAGAAGACACCACGGCTCCGGCTCTCCGCCAGCCTCCCGGCCACACTAGCGACGATCCGGCACCGCCACGGAAACCCGGTGCCACCACATGAAATCACGGTGTCCCCGGCCAAGACGCCCGAAACCGTCGCCGCCGAGACCGTCCGGCGATTGCTGCCCGGCTACCGGGTCACCCTCGCCGAAACCCGCGAGCTGAAACAACGACTCGATGAGCAGGCCGCCGCGCGTGACCAGCTGGCGCACGCCATCGCGGACCCGCTCGGCGCGACCGTCCACACGCCGGGCCCCAGCCCCCTCGGCCACGACCCGCAGGAAGCAATCGTGCGCTACCAGGGGCCACTGGCCGGCACCGCCACGGTGCCCCGCAACAGCAGGCCCGTGGCGTTCGCCTTCTCGGTCGCCTCGGACGACGCCGCCAAGGTTGCCGCTTTCCTCGCGACGTTCCCGCACACCGACCAGCCCACCGAACCCGAACCGGACAGGACATCGGCACCGCAGGACTCGGAGACGCCTCGATTCACCCGAGACCAGGTTTCCCGCGCTGTCAACGATGGTGCCGACCTCGTAATCGACGAAGTGACGACGAGCGACCGTGACGACGACCTGATCAATCTCGTCGTGAACGCCGCGCTCACCCGCCTCAACAACCCCACCGCTGACCTGGAACAGGTCGTCACCGAGTGCTACGACACCGGGCCCTCCGACGTCCGCAGCTGGTGGAGTAACTGGTCCTGACCACCCAGCCCGCGACTCCAATCCAGAAAGGACAGAGGAAACATGAGTAAAGGCACCATGAGCGGCGAATGCGGAACCCCCGGGTGCGACAACATCGGCATGGGAATCTCCATCGCCGTGTCACGCCCCAGCGTCTACCGATGCAGCACGTGCCTGGACTGCATCAACGCGCTGGTTCCATGCTGGACACCCGGAATGACCGACCGCGACGCCTACGACGCTCGTACCGACGCGATCGGCGAGATGGACGCGGACAGCCTCCGCAGCGAGTCGGCACAGATCCTCGCGCGACTCGCCGCCGCGCGCGACGCCTACGCCCGGCTGGCCGACCTGATCGGTGCCACCGCCGCGCGGGACCTCGTGATCTCCATCGTCGACGCCGGAGACCGCGTCATCGACGTCACGGTCACCAACTGGTGGGCCGCGTACCGCTGGCCCGAACACCACCGCGCCACCGCCCCCGAGCACGAGCGGTTCGCCTTCACCCACGCATGGCCGATCACGGTCAACGGACTCGGCATCGGCACCGTTCGCCGCGTCACCGAAGGGCACCACGAGCGCTACACCGCCCGCGACCTCACCGGCGGCAGCACCCGGCCCGACCTGCCCGCCGCCGAAGAACCCACCTACGGCACACCCCATGAGGCCGCACGCGCACTCCGTGCGTGGGCCGCCCGCATGGGATGGGACCAGGACCACTGACCCGCCCGGATATCAGCGGCCCGAACAACACAGCCACGCACTACATGCGAAACAAAATGCAGGAGGCACATCGCCATGTCCTTGGGAACTCTGACAATCCACCACGACTACGAGTCCGGCACCACCGTCGAGGGAACCACTCGTAACAGTCCCGCGCACGCGGCGCTCAAGGCCCATCCGTCGTGGACCTGGTCTCGCTACGCCACGGCGTGGCTGCTGCGATCCTCCCGGCATCGCCAGTCCAAGCCGTACGCCATCGCCGAGATCGAGCGCGTGCTCACCGAGGCGGGCTACACCGTCGAGCGCGAGATCAACGACACGATGCCCAGCGTCGAACAGCAGGAAACCGATCTCGCCGACCGGATGGACGACCGGGTCGACCGGCTCACCGAGCGCGCCGGGAACCATCAGGCCCAGGCTGATGCCACGCGGGCGAAAGCCGACCAGGTGTTCCACAACATCCCGATGGGCCAGCCGCTGCTGGTCGGTCACCACAGCTACAAGGCCGACCGCAACCGTCGCGAGCGTGCCTGGAACCAGCTCGGCAAATCCATCAAGCAAGGCGAGTACGCCGACGAGCTGGCCCGCCGCGCCGAGACCGCGTCGCACCACATGGGTGCCCGCCACAACCCGGTCACCGTCGCCAACCGGATCGAGAAGCAGGAAGCCGACCGTCGGCGTCTTCAGCGCGAACTCGACGGCGAACCGGGCTGGGTGACCGAGCCCGGCGAGAACGGCCAGCCGCGGCACCGCTGGGGAATCCAGCACCCCAGCGAAGCGCGCGCGGTCTACCTGCGGCGCGAAATCACCACCCTCACCGAGCAGATCGACTACTGGAATGGCGTCTACGCCCAGCTCCAGGCCGAGGGCAAGGCGTCCACGCTGGGGCCGGACACCGTGAGCACAGGCGACTGGGTGCTCTACACCAACATGTGGATGCGAGTACGGCGAGTCAACAAGAAGTCGGTGACCGTGCCGAATCCGGTCTTCCCCCCGCCACGGCCGGGAGAGAAAGAGGCCACCTGGACCGTCGCCTGGCACAAGCTGCGCGGCCACCGCACCACAGACCAGATGCCACCGGAGATCGTCGAGGCATACGAGGCGCCCCGGCACTGACCGGATCAACTGATGCACGAACTCCAGAACCCGCCCCGTCGACGAAATACGGGTCACCGTGCACACAGGCGCGCATCTACTCATTTCATTCCCCACAGTAAGGGAAATCGCCATGAACACCACGACCATCGCACCCTCGGCCACTCGACTCGACTGCGGCCACATTCCGGTGCCCGACGGAATCGGCACCGGATTCGCGACCGACCCCGCCACCGGCACGACCGCCTGCTACGCCTGCACCGACGAACGACAGCGCGACGCACTCAACCACGCGACCCGCTTCGCCGCCTACATCGCCTACGACAGCACCACGCTCACAACCTGGTCCGGTGGGCATCTCGCCACCATCGACCCAGCGGACCGCCACCAGGCCGGCGAACACGCCTTCACGCCCACCGGGCACCGCTGGACCCGCTTCACCTGGCACGCCACCGACGGCGACGGCGGCAGATGGTTCGGCGTCAACGGTGGACCCGGCCTCGTGGTCTTCCTCCGCCGCCTCCGGGTGTGCGCCTGGCAAACCGAATTCGGCAACGGACGCCCGCCGCGCTACTGCCACCGGCGCGCAACCCGGCAGGCCAGCAGCGCACCGCACACCCTCTACTGCCGCCAACACGACCGTATGGCGCGCGATCTCTATGACTGGACCACCCAGCCGATCACCTCCACCCGATAACCCCTTTTGTGCAAGGAAAGGATCTGCCATGTACACACCGAATCTCACCGCGACAGACGGCGAGGTGTACGTCGCCCTACTCGACACCACACAGGTGTTCCCGGCAACCATCGAAGAGAATCGTTGGAATGGATTCACTGTGCCCCGGTTTCGGCGCACTGTCGCGGAGTCCATCGCCACGTGGCTCAACACGATGCACGACCACGATCCCGGAAAATGGACCGACACCGCCACTTTCGACGGCGACGTGCTGACAGTCCTCGAAACCGAAGAGCACAGGCCGGATCGGATCGAGCCGGACGAGAACGACCGCTACGCGATCGGCTATCGCGGGTGGTGCTGGATACTCACCGTTCCGCCATCGGATCCGCAGGCTGATGCCGGTCTACTGGCCGACTCCGTCCGGCTCGTACCCGAAGATGGCGAAATCCTGGTCACGATCAACATCGACGGAACGGACCCCGTCTTTCCTTCGCTCGCCTCGGAGATCTATGGGTGGAGCAGGGCTGGATGCCCGCGCTTCCGGCGCACCGTGGCCGAGGTGGTCGTCGCCTGGATTCGCGACACCGCCCGAAAGTACCCGGGGGGATCTGACCTCGCCTACTGGGAGGGCGACACGATCGTCCTGGTCGACCACCAGGCCATCGGCGAAGACGGCTACCTGCCTGCCCGGATCACCGCCGCCGAGGACGGTCGCTTCTCGATCGGTGCCAGCTTCGAGTGGGAGCGCGCCGACTGACCGGACCGGTAGCTGACCACGACGCCGGACGTCCGGCCATCGCGGAACGAGGGGGCCGTCTCTGACGGCCCCCTCCGCGCTTTCAAGACCAACCCTGACCGGCTCAGCCCCTGCGCTGAGGACTGGTCGAACAACAACGGAAACGGAGGAAAGCCATGCATGACAAGTCACATCGAGTACGCCGCCTTGGGTCTATCGCTATCGACGACCTAGACCCGGCGATGTTCGCAGGTGATGGCGAGCCGCGGGACACCGCCAACCGCGACGACATCATTCACGACAACACTCGTAAAGCCGGATTCGCGGCAACGGCCATTAACGCCTATGCCGCACAGGTCGGCCACGGCTACGAGACCTTCCACGCCCTCATGGGCGACTTTCTCGCAGATCTGCACCACCTTGCCGACGCTCTCGACATCGACCTCGCCGCCGCCATCAGCGACGGCCAGGACGACTACCTGGCCGAGATCGGCCCCGATCGATAGCCGACGAGCGGCGACAGTCCCGACGGGAACGGAAGAAAAGAAAGGAAAACAGCAATGACCGAAACGAAACTGACCAAACTCACCAACGACAACGTTCGGGCGCTCAGGGAAACGATGAGCAGGGAGCAAGCGGAAAAAGTCCGGCTGACTGCGACCACTGCTGTCTTCGATATGAGCGCGAAAGAAGCCGCGATCATGGTCTCCTACTTGCAAAGCCAGGCGGCCCAGGACCACGGAGCCACAGGCCACCCGTACAAGTCGCTCACGGCCGTGCGACGGAAGCTGGAAGCCCTCGAAGCTTCCGAACCATCGGCTCCCGCGCCCTCCTCGCCGCCCACGCAGAAGGCGCCGAAGGCTCTGGCCTAACTGCTCCAGCTGGACAACACCCGAGTACTAGGCCCGACTGGCTTCGCGGTCGACCGAAACCCGCCAGCATCGCACGCGCATCCTGGCTCGTCGTTCGCTTTCGGCCACCTCAATGACAACCAATCTGCCCGTGGGGACGGCATCCGCTGCCGTCCCCGGGCGGCCCCGTTCTGATTGGAAATCCCTATGAGCACCCAAGAATTCCGTATCTCGTGGACATTCATGCAGGAGTTCACGATGACACTCACCGTGGACGAGGCCCGCGCCGTCTTCACGCCTGATCCGTCAGCCGTAAACCAGGACGTGGACCGAGCCCGCCAGCAGCTCGCCGCGAGCGCAACGCTCGACGAGTTGCGGGACCTGCTGCAGAAGAACCCGACGGTTCTCGACGACGCGATGTGTTGCGTGGAGGACGACGAGGTCGAGCATGTGCGTCGCCTCGACGGCATCGAGATCGTCGGGTGATCGCACATGGGCCACCAGAAGCACCACGAGAAGCCGGACGATCCGAACCTGACTGGCTACGACATCATTCTGGTAAATTCCAGTGGCGGCAAGGATTCCCAGGCCATGCTGGACCTCGTCTGCCGCCGCGCATCTGACGCGGGAGTCCTGGACCGCGTCACGGTCCTGCACTGCGCGCTGGGACACGTCGAGTGGCCAGGAACCGCCGACCTCGCCAGGCGGCAAGCCCTGCACTACGGTGTCCGATACGAGGAGCGCCACCGCGAGCAGGGAGACCTGCTGACCCAAGTCCGCCAGCGCGGGCGCTGGCCGTCGGCCACAGCTCGCTACTGCACATCTGACCAGAAGCGTGGCCCAGCAAGGAAACTCATCACGCAGCTGGTCAACGAGCTAGGCGCGATCGACCGGCCCGCACGGGTACTCAACTGCATGGGCCTGCGTGCCCAGGAGTCTCACGCACGGTTGAGGAACTGTGGGCAATGATGCGCAGGACGCATCGCCGCGCGATTGATGCGGACCGCCATCTCGGCGGTGTCCGTTCCGTTCGATGTCGAGTTGTAGCACACGGCACGACGCGCCGTGGTGGCGCCACGCTGCACGTTCCTGAGACTGGTGTACTGTACCCATCACTGATGCGCTGAGCGCACCAATTGGGCACGAGTTGGCGGCACCTGACGATGCGGAGCGTGATTGTCGATGGTGAGTCGGCTACGCAAGCCAGGCGGGGGCGACGCCGCTGTCGCGGGGCTGGCCACGCTGCATGTGGTGCCGGGTGTGCCGATGCTGCGGCCAGCGGAGGCGGCGTTCGAGAAGATGCTGACCGGCTTCGCCCAGCACCAACGCGCCCGTCGCCTGTCGATGGACACCATCAAGGAGCGGGAACGGGTTGCCCGCCAGGTGCAGACGTTCGCGGACGCCTACCCTTGGGAGTCGTCGTGGAACCGCGCGCTGTTTGATCGGTGGTCGGCAATGCTGGCCGACTCGAAGGCCGCGTCCACGATGTCCAGCTATCAACTGCATCTGCGGCATTTCCTGACCTACATCACCGACCCCGCCTACGAATGGCCGCAAGTCTGCCTGGAACTGTTCGGCACCTTCCCGGCCAACGCGATCCGCGATCTGAACTCGGTGCGCCATTCCCAGGAATACATGGGACGTCCGAGCGGAAACCGGCCGCTGACTCGGACCGAAACCAAAGCATTTTTCGGGCAGATGGATCCGGAGATCCGACGCTTGCAGGCCGAGGGACACAAGGGTGCGCTCGCCGCGGCGCGCGATTTGGCACTATTTAGCGTCGTCTACGGCTGGGGCCTCCGCCGGCGAGAAGCTGCTCGACTGGAAACCCACGACTGGCGGCGTCAGGCCAAGCTGCCCGAGTTCGGCGACCACGCGGCGCTGGCTGTGCGATGGGGCAAGGCCAGCGCCGGGCAACCCCCGCGGCGGCGCACGGTGATCTCGGTCTGGCCGTGGGCCGTGCAGACCGTCCAGTTCTACATGCACGACATTCGACCGTTGTTCTACGTCGATCGGGACGACGACGGAGTCATGTTCCCCACCGAGCGCGGTGAGATGATATCGCTACGATCGGTGAATGATCGATTCAAGCATTGGCGCGAGTTGGCGCACCTGGCGGACTATCTGTCTCCCCATTGTTTGCGGCACACGTACGTGACCAGGCTTATCGAATCGGGGTACGACGCCCAATTTGTCACTGACCAGGTTGGCCATTCCCATGCGGCGACCACTGCTATTTATACTGCCGTCAGTAGCGATTTCAAGAATCTTCAGGTGCGGCACGCCCTGGACGCTGCCGAGGAGGACGCCTTGCGTCGGGCGTGTGCGCAGGCCGAGGCGGAGGCCGATATGGACGACGCCTTCGACGATCAGGAACCGCCACGGTCGTCCGCGAACCGGAGGAAGGCGCGATGAAGGCTGTCTCCACTCCCGACCCTGGCGATCAGCCGCGGGTCGAGCTGGAGGCGCTGCAGCCCTGCTACGAGTGGCGGCTGCTGCAACTGATGGCGGTGCGCAAGAGTTGGACCACGACCACCAAACTCATCCCGGAGCTACGCAAGCGCGGCTTCGTGTTCGATCGCAGCTCCATCTACCGGCTGGTCAAGACCGACAAACCGCCGAAGATGTCGGTCGAGCTGATCCTGGCGCTCTGCGAGATCCTGGAGTGCCGCTTCGAGGACCTCGTGGTCAGGATCGAACCGGCGGACCAGGGCGTGTCGGCAACTCCGAGCGGTCCGCGACCTGTCCTGCCGGACGGACCGCTGCTGTCGGCCAACTTCTTCGACGCCGAGAGCTGACCGACGAGGGGCGCTGACGGTGAAGGGCAGAGGAGTCTGCGCTGAATGCCACCGCGACCGGGCTCTGGTCACCAGGGGGCTGTGTCACACGTGCTACCACCGCAGTCGGGACAAGGAAACCTGCTGCGGTTGTGGTCGACTGACCGTCCCGGTTGGACGCACGCCCGAGGGCGCTTGGTGTCAGACCTGCACAGGCAAGCGCAGAGCCGAGCCCTGTTCGGCGTGCGGTCGTACGGGACGGATAGCCGCTCGCCGCAACGGGTTGCCGGTGTGCTCGCGGTGCTGGCAGCGCGAACGACGCGTGCCACAACCCTGCTGCGTGTGCGCGCGGACACTGAAGTCCACCAAGAACACCCCGCAGGGCCGGATGTGTTACACCTGCCACCGCAAGACGCTGCCCCGTGAGCCGTGCTGGGTCTGCGGAACGGTCGCGTTGCCCGCCGCCCACACTGATGAGGGGCCGTGGTGCGAGCGGTGCCGCCAGAGGCATCTGGCCGAGCCGTGCTCGCGGTGCGGGCGAACGGCGCCGATCGCTGTCCGCGACCAGGGGCACCCGGTGTGCAAGGCGTGCTACCAGCGTGAGCATGCCCGGCCGCTACGCCGGTGCCTGGATTGCGGTGAGGACAAACCGGTCAGTCGGGTCACCGAGGACGGGCCGCTGTGCGAGAAGTGCGACCACCGGCGGGCGCCAGTGGTGCTGTGTCCACGCTGCGGCAAGACCCGCAAGGTCGGCGTCCTCTCGACCGGGGTCTGCCGAGCCTGCGCCCAGCAGGCCAGCCCGCGTCAACCATGCCGCAGCTGCCGCCGGCTACTGGCGGTGGCCTACCGCGATGCCGACGGCGAGCCGTGGTGCGATCAGTGTCGGCGTCGTGACCAGGCGGAGCCGTGCTCGGGCTGCGGGGCCAGCCGGATCGTCTGCGCTCGTGATGACCTCGGGCCGTGGTGCAAGGCGTGCTGGGAGGTGGTGCGTCCCGGTCCGCCGTGCACCGACTGCGGTCAACGGCCGTCGATGCCGGCTGCCGAGGTGGACGGCGCATCCCGGTGCGTGCCGTGTTATTCCGCTGCGCGGGTGCCCTGCGCTCGCTGCGGTACCACGGCGCGCGCGGAACGTCGATGGCCGGAAGGTCCAGCGTGTCTGTCCTGTGTGGACGCTGTTCGACTCACACACGGGCCCTGCCACCGATGCGGGCAGGTGGCCGGTGTGTTCCGCCGCGAGGCCGCTGGTCCGCTGTGTCCCGACTGCGCGGGTGTCAGTTTCTCCTACCACTGTCCGACGTGCGGGGCGATGGGGCGGCTGCTGCGTGGGCGGTGCCCGTCCTGCACGGCCCAGCGGGATCTGGTGGAGCTGTTCACCCAATCTGATGGGCAACCCGCGTCGTGGTTGGCTCCGTTGGTCGAACTGCTGGCTCACTACGACAACCCGTACTCGCTGTGCTGGTATCTGCGGCGGCCCGGTGGGCAGCTCATCCGTCGGATGGTGACCGGTGAGCTGGCATGCTCGCACGAGGCGTTGGACGAGCTGCGCCAGACCACGGAGGTGCAGCATCTGCGTGGCTTGCTCGTGCTCGCCGAGATCCTTCCGCCCCGTGAGGAAGAACTTGCCCAACTGGCCCGCGATGTGCAGCTCGTGCTGGCGCGGGTGGTCCACCAGCAGGACAAGATCGTGCTGGCCCGCTACATACGCTGGCATCTGATGCCGTTGGCTTACCAGCGGGCCGAACAGGATTCCGGTTTTACGCGTTACCAGCGCGAGCACCTCCGCCGTCAGATGGAGGCTGCGCGGCTGCTGCTGGGCCACGTCCGTAACCGCGGCGCCCAGCTAGCCACGCTGACCCAGCCTCTGGTGGATCGGTGGCTGATCCGCAATCGGCCGCGCCAGCCCTACGCCCGCCCGTTCCTGCTGTGGGCCGCGAGCACGGGCCTTGCACCAGAGCAGGTCGCGATCGGCACCTCGGCCCGTACGGGCGATCGGGAGGTCATGAGCGACGCCGAGCGGGTCTTGCTGGCGATCAGGATGGAGAGCGAGGAATCGCTGGCGCTTGCCGATCGGGTCGCTGGCTGCCTGGTGTTGCAGTACGGACAAAGTAGTGGGCGTTTGGTGAACTTGACCACTGATCACGTGCTGGTGCACCCCGATGAACCCGATGTTCTCGGTCTACGACTCGGCCGTGATCCGCTCTGGCTGCGGCCACGGCTGTCCGCACTGCTGCAACGGCTGGTTGACGACCGTCGCCCGCTCGCCGCCGCGCTGCGACACCGACCCACCCCGTTCTTGTTTCCTGGGCTGCGTACCGACAAGCCGATGGCCTCGGCCACCCTGCAAGCGCGTCTGCGCAAGCTGGGTGTTCCCAGCACCCGCACGGCGCGCAACGGAGCCTGGCTCGCGTTGGTCGGTGCCGTGCACTGGAAGATGCTCGCCGACCTGCTTGGCGTCGCCGACTCCACCGCCAGCGCCTGGCACAAGGAGAACGGCGGTGACCGCGCCAGCTATGTCGCCAGTCGTCTCCGCCAGCCGCAACGCCAGCACGGCCCTGAGTAACCTTGGTTTAGACGGTCACAGTGGCGCCAATCCTCCCGGTTGTAGCGGGCGATCTGCAGCTGACGCTGTGTTCAGGAGTCACGGCGAGAACGACGGGTCCCCTCCGGCTGGTCAGTTGCTGCGGTGTCCAGGTGTCTGGTCCATGGTTTCTTCGAGGTGTGCGTTGGGTGTGCAGCAGTCCTCGGCGGTGGCGGTGGTGGTGTGGCTGCGTCGGCGTCCGGCGAGGGCGGCGATGGTGGTGGCGAGGATGAGGCCGAGCGCGGTGATGACGATGGCGAGTTGGTGTCCGGTGATCCACGCCGAGACGGTGCCAACGATGCCGGTGAGTGCCCCGGTACCGGGGTGTCCGCCGAGTAGTTGCGGCAGCCAGTACAGGAGCAGGTAGCCGCCGGAGAGCGCGAGGACGGCACCGGTGATGCGTTTCATGTGGGGCAGCAGCCGTCGGAGGAAGCGGTTGATCAGACTGCTAGCGAACGCGGCGAACAGCGCCAGCGACAGCAGCAGGGTGGCCGAACCAGCGGCGTAGGCACCGAACACGACCAGGACACCGGAGATGTTGGTACTGGCCAAGGCTTGCGTGACCACCGCGAGCAGCAGCGCGAGCGTGCAGGAGGCCGAGGCCAGCGCGTACCCCGCGCCCAAGGCCACCATGCCCCTCGGGCCTTGACGGGGGGTGCTGGAGCGGCGGGTGGGTAGCCGCAGCGGCAGGTGCCATCCGGCGACCATGGCCACGCCGCCTACGGCCAGGATCGCGCCGAGCGCGGCGGCCAGCCACGGGATGACGCCGGTCAGGGAACGCAAGCCGAGGGCGAGTAGTAGTCCGATGACGGTGAAGGTGCTGGCGAACCCGGCGGCCAGCGCGAGCCCGGCGCGCAGGCCACCGGCCAGCCGGGACACAGCGCCGGGACGCGCGTCCGCCTGGCCGTCGCCGGTGTCGACGGCGTAGGTGAGGAAGGCGGGCAGCACGGCGAACCCGCAGGGGTTGACCGGGGCGAGCATCCCGGCGCCGAAGGCGAGCGCCAGCAGCGGGCCGGTCACTGGCTCACCTTGGCCAGTTCGGCACGGATCTGGTCGGCGGTGGGCTCGACAGCGCGGAACACCGGTTTGCCGGAGGCGTCCAGCACGACGGCGGTGGACAGCTGGGTGACCTGGTAGGCGCTGATCAGGGTGGCGTTGCTGTCGCTGGCGTAGGCGAGGCTGGTGGCCTGGTTGGCGGTGAGGAAGTCTGTGATGTCCTGCTCGGTTTCGCCGGGGTCGACGTCGATGGCGACGAAGTTCGCCTTCGTGCCGACGGCCTGCTGGACCTGGGCGAGGGTGTGGGTGGCCGGGCCGCAACTGCCGCACCCGATGGAGAAGAAGAACAGGACGCTGGGCCGCGAGCCGGGCACCGCGACCTGCTCGCCCTGCAGGGTTCGGGCGGTGAACGCTCCCGCCGCGGCGGTGGTCCCGGCCTTCGCACTGCCGTCGGCAGCGGGTGGGGAGGTGGTCTGCTTGCTCGACGGGGACAACGCCGAGTACAGCACGGCGGCGATCCCGACGACGGCGAGAACGGCCAGAGCGATCGTGACCGGTCGCCGGCGAGAACGCGGCGCGGCAGGTCCGGTCGGGGCGGGTGCGTCAGGCATGGGTCAGAACTCCTGGTTGGGGTGGGAGGGCTCGTGGGGCCGATCGGACTGGTCGCGGGCGGGTGGCACGGGCGGGCAGCACGAGTCGTCTCGGGTGGTGGCGTGTCGGGTGATACGACGGCGTGCGAACCACGCCGCCGCGGCGAGGACCACCATGACGGCGGCGCCGATGACCCAGGGGTTGCCCAGTACCGAGCCCAACGCGCCAAGAGCTCCGGCGGCGATCAGCACCGGCAGGCCGCAACACACGATGGGGAGCAGCAGGAAACCAGCGGTGGCGAGCGCGGTGCGCTTGCCCTCGGAGCCGGGGTTGCTCGACATGGAGGCGGTCTCCTCGGCTGGTCAGGCGTTCGGGGCGGTGATGCGCATGCACGCGGCGAGGGCGGCGGCGTTGTCCGCGGCCAGCGAGCGCGCCAGCAGCACCAGTTCCGCGACGCGGGGGTCGGTGACCCGGTAGTAGGCGAAGCGGCCTTGGCGGCGCAGCTGCACGTAGCCGCAGTCGGACAGGCAGGCCAAGTGACTGGACACCCGGCCCTGGGACAGGCCGATGTGCGTGACGCATTCGCCGACGGAGTGCTCCTCGTGCAGCAGGAACTCCAGCAGTCGCAGCCGTGCGGGGTCGCCGAGGGCGCGGAAGAATTTCGCCATCATCTGCACCCCGTTCGGCTCGGTGGGCAGCAGCGTGCTGCTGCGTTCGGAAGCGTCGGCCACGGTCGCCGTCCTCACATCGAGTGTCTGTCGTATCCGGATGTACGAATCTGAGGTTAGCATTTATGCATCCGGGAAGACGAATGTGTGAGTGGGAGGAGATCGATGGTGCGTTACGACCTGGCGGTGATCGGTTCGGGCGGGGGTGCGTTCGCGGCGGCGATCGCGGCCCGTGGCAAGGGCAAGAGCGTGGTGATGATCGAGCGCGGCACCGTCGGCGGCACGTGCGTCAATGTCGGGTGTGTCCCGTCGAAGGCGCTACTGGCCGCGGCCGAGGCCCGCCATGGGGCGCTGGGCCAGCACTTTCCGGGGATTTCCACCAGCGCGGGCCCGGTGGACGCCGCCGCGCTGATCGGTGGCAAGGACACGCTGGTGGCGGGGTTGCGGGCGGAGAAGTACGTCGACCTGGCCGCCGAGTACGGCTGGGAGATCCTGCCCGGCGTGGCCCGGTTCGTTGAGGGACCGGCGCTGGAGGTGGACCTGCACGACGGCGGCCACGTCCGGGTCGAGGCCGAGCACTACCTGATCGCCACCGGCTCCACCCCGCGTACCGAGGGCCTCGACGGAGCCGACCGGGTGGACTACCTGACCTCGACCACCGCGATGAAGCAGACCGAACTGCCGGAATCGCTGGTCGTCGTCGGCGGCGGCTACGTCGGGCTGGAGCAGGCGCAACTGTTCGCGCACCTCGGTGTCCGAGTGAGCATCGTGGGCCGCTTCGCCCCGCACACCGAGCCCGAACTCGCTGGCCTGCTGGCCGGGGTGTTCGCTGACGACGGCATCGCCGTGATCGCCGAGCGCGCCACCCAGGTTGAGGCCGATGGTTCGGGCGTCGTCGTCACCGCCGGTCGGCAGCGAGTGACTGGCCAGCGGCTGCTGCTCGCGACCGGGCGGAACCCGGTCGCGACCGGTCTCAATCTCGACGCGGTGGGCGTGAAGACCGGGCCTCGCGGGGAGGTGGTGGTCGACGAGCATCTGCGCACCGACAACCCGCGCGTCTGGGCGGCCGGGGACGTCACCGGGCACCCGCAGTACGTCTACGTCGCCGGGGCGCACGGCAGCGTCGTGGTCGACAACGCCTTCGACGACGCCGGGCGCACACTGGACTATCACCACCTGCCCGCGGTCACCTTCACCACACCCAGCCTCGCCTCGGCCGGGCTGACCGACGTCCAGGCGGTCGAGCAGGGCTATGCCTGCGAGTGCCGGGTGCTGCCGCTGGAATACGTGCCGCGGGCGCTGGTCAACCGCGACACCCGCGGCGCGATCAAACTCGTCGCCGAACAAGGCTCCGGGCGGTTGCTCGGCGCACACGTGCTGGCCGCCGGCGCAGGTGACGTGATCGCCACCGCCGTCTACGCCCTGGCCAACCGGATGACCGTGCACGAGATGGCCGGCCTGTGGTGCCCCTATCTGACGATGGCCGAGGGCCTCAAACTCGCCGCCCAAACCTTCACCCGCGACGTGGCCAAGCTCTCCTGCTGCGCCTCCTGAAACCCGGCCCTGGAAGGACTGACTCGATGCCAAAGGCCCTGAACACCATCGCGTCCACTATGGACAATGTCTTCTCGCGGCAGGACAGCCCGGCTGGATGGCTGTGGCAGCCGCTATTGCGGCTACTGGCCCGTGGCGAACCCGTCACGATCGCCGACCTCGCGGCTGCCACCGGCCGCCCCGGTGACGAGGTTGCGCAAGCGGTGGGCCGGCTGCGCGACACCGAATACGACGACGCCGGACGGATCGTCGGCTATGGCATCACGCAGCGCCCGACGCCGCACCGTTTCACCGTCGACGGCCACCAGCTCTACACCTGGTGCGCCCTGGACACCCTCATCTTCCCCGCCACCCTCGGCCGATCCGGCCAGGTTGAATCCCCCTGCCACAGCACCGGTGCGCCGATACGGCTCACCGTCGAGCCCGACCGAGTCAGCGATGTCGAGCCCGAGACCGCGGTGGTCTCCATCGTCACGCCTGACGACTTGGTCTCGGTGCGGGCCTCGTTCTGCAACCACGTGCACTTCTTCGCCGACGCCGACGCCGCGGCGACCTGGCTCGCTGAGCACCCCGGCGGATCGGTTCTCCCGGTCGCCGACGCCTATCAACTCGGCCGGCGACTGGACGCCGCTCAATCCGAGGAGCCCGAGTCCGGAGGGTGCTGCTGACGCCCACCTTCGCCGCCCGAACCATCAATGCCGAGAAGGGACACCCACTGTGAGTACGGACTTCGATGTGATCGTGATCGGCGCCGGTCCGGGCGGCGAGACCGCGGCCTCCCGCCTGCACGCGGGTGGACGGCGGGTCGCGTTGATCGAGCAGGAACTGGTCGGCGGGGAGTGCGCCTACTGGGCGTGTATCCCATCCAAAACCTTGCTGCGCCCGCCCGAGGCCCGCGCCGAAGCCGCGCACGCGGCCGGCCTGTCCACTCCGACGCAGGACTGGGCGGCGCTGCGGGACTACCGCGACTACATGATCCGCCACCTCGACGACACCGAGCAGGTCACCGGATACGAGAAGCAGGGCGTCACCGTTGTCAAGGCCACCGCGGCCCTGGTGGGCCGGGACCCATGGCGGGTGCGGGCCGGTGGCCGCGAACTCACCGCCGAGCACGTGGTGATCGCCACCGGCTCCGACGCGATCCGCCCACCCATCGAGGGCCTGGACGAGGTCAGTGTATGGACCAACCGGGAAGCCACCACCCTGCGCGAGATCCCCGAGCGGGTCGTGATGATCGGCGGCAGCGCCGTCGGGATCGAACTCGGCCAGTTCCTCGCTCGTATGGGCGCCCAGGTCACCCTGATCCAGCGCGGCGACCGGCTGCTGGACCGGGAAGACCCCCGCGTCGGGGACATCGTCGCCACCCACTTGCGCGCCGACGGCATCGACGTCCGTCTCGGCCGGCAGGCCACCGCCGCGCGCCGCGACGGCGCCGATACGGTGATCGACCTCGACGACGGCGCCACCGTGCGCACCGACGTCGTCGTGCTCGGCGCCGGACGCCGCCCCCGCACTCACGGGCTCGGCTTGGAGACTGTCGGGATCGCACCAGACCCGCGCGGCGCGTTGAAGGTCGACGAGCACTGCCGCGTCACCGCCGGCCTGTGGGCGCTCGGCGACGTCACCGGAGTCGCGCTGTTCACCCATGTCGCCATGTACCAAGGACGGATCGTGGCCGACAACATCCTCGGCACACCCCGCCATGCCACCTACAGCGGCATCCCGCGCGTCGTGTTCGCCCAACCCGAGATCGCCGCTGTCGGCCTGACCACCGACCAAGCCCGCCAGCGTGGCCTCGACATCGCCACCACCGAACTCGACCTCGCCCAATCGATCGCGCGGCCCTGGACCTACGAAACCGACCCCGCCGGCACCCTCGGTCTCATCGCCGACCGCACCCAGCGGACGCTCATCGGAGCTTGGGCCATCGCACCCCAAGCCGGGGAATGGATCCACACCGCCGCGCTCGCCATCCGCGCACAGATCCCGATCGACACGCTGCTCGACGGCGTCGCCCAATTCCCGACCTACACCGAGGCGTACCTCGCCGCCCTCGAACAGCTCGACCTTTAGACCACCTAGCGCTCCCGCTGAGGGGTCCGCCTTGCGTTGCGGGCAACGGCCCGAACGTCGCGCGTTCGACCGCGGTCGCATCGGGCTGGCGCCGCATCCTTGGCTGGCCATCGCAGCAACCGCACCTTCACTGTGGTGGGAGCCGAATCCGACCAGCCGGACACCGCAGGCACGGTCAACGACGGCTTGCCTGACCTGGCCGGGAGCCGGCAGTTAACGTTCGTCGTCGCGGTTTCGGCCCGCGCGACTTGCCAACTGGTGACCTCGCCAACTGCGCGCCAGGACCTGCTCGTTAAGTCACACCGCTTTGTAACGGCCGCCGACCGGCACGCCTTCACGCTTGGTCACTGCACCGAAGGGCATTCGTCCTGACTAAATAGTGCCCGGTAGCAGCAGGCGAAGCTGAGCCGGGACAACGGCGCGAGCAGCGGTCGGCGCGAAGTCTGCACGTGGCTGCCCATCCACGAGTGGGCCGAAACGGAAGTATGGCAACACATTCGCGCTAGCGGTGTGCCCTACCACCCCGCTTATGACGCTGGAATGACCCGGTTGTCGTGCTCTCTGTGCATTTTCGGGAGCAGGGCCGATCTCCTGCGGGCCGCCCGCCTTCGGCCCGACCTCGCGGCCGAGTACGCCCGGGTCGAGGACGAGATCGGTCACCGGTTCCGCAACGACCTGTCGATGGCGGAGATCATCGCAGCCGCAAATCCTTAGTGGACTGTGCCTGTTTTGTTTGGCCTCCCGAGATCCGATAGCCCGCTATTTGTGTCATTAACTCTGAGAACGAATGAGGTCTTTGCCATGCCAGCATCCGATGACATCGTCCGCGCGCGACTGTTCTTGATGCGCGCGACTGAGCCACCCACGCAATCCGTCGGCGCCTACACCGCGGTTCACGGACCCGTGGACGCCGCCGACCGCATCCGCGCCGGTTGCGCACCCCCTGCGGTACTCGCCGAAGTCGTCCAGCCCGAGCCCGACCTCCGCGGCGACCTCGCCGCACTCGAGGCGGGTCATGCCAGGCTGCTCACCCCCGAGGACGACGACTGGCCGAGCGCGGCGGCCCACGGCCTGGCCACGTCCGGCACGGGAGCACCGCTGGGCCTGTGGGTGCGCGGTAACCCGCTGCTCGGAGTTCTCACTGCTGGCCCGGTGGCTGTGGTCGGCTCGCTGGCGGCCAGCCCGTACGGGGAGCACGTCGCTGCCGAACTCGGGCGAGGCGTCGCCGACCGGGACATCGCCGTCGTCAACGGTGCCGGGTTCGGGGTCGAAGCGCACGCGCTGCGCGGTGCCCTGAGCACCTCCGGACACGGCCGGTGCCTCGTCGTGCTGGCGTGCGGTATCGATATCGAGTACCCCGCCGACCACGGCCCGCTCTTGCGGGAGATCACCGACTCCGGCGGCGTCCTGGTCACCGAGCATCCCCTCGGCACGAAACCTCGCCGCACCCGTGCCTACGCCCGGCAACGCCTGGTCGCCGCGCTGAGCGAAGCCACCGTGATCGTCGAGGCCGGCCGACGCAGCCCGGCCCTGGCGGTAGCGCGTGCGGCGTCGAGGCTGGGCCGCCGCGTCTACGCAGTCCCGGGACCGGTCACTTCGGCGAAGTCTGCCGGGACCAACGAGCTGCTGCGCACCGGGATGGCCACCGCCGTCACCTGCGCCGACGAGGTCACCGCCACCCGCGGACTCCGATGACTCGCCGGAACCCGTTGGACCAGGTCAGCAGGGTGTCGTGACCAGGAATCGCTGGTCACGACACACCCCTGCTGACCGCCGGGCTGTCTCGGTAAGGTGTCTAGGGCGACACGGCGGCAAACAGATGGTCAGCCAAGCCCAGAGATCGGCCAACCCTGGCCACGCGAGAGAGGGCCGCAGATGGACAAGGACGAGCACATCGCGCAGCTGCGCGCCCGCCGACACCGCGTGGAAGCGATCGAGACCACGTTGGAGAGCATCCGGGACGTGGAAAGCTCGCTGCAGGAGATGAAAGAGATCCTGTCCAAGCAGCTGAAAGTCGAACGCGCCGAACGGCTCGCCGACATCCGGGAAGCAGACAAGGCCGGTGTGCCGAAGACCAGAATCTCCAAGGAGGTCGGCCTCAGCCGTGCGAACCTCTACAACCACCTCAAAGGCACTCCGGCCGACGAGTAGCCGGACTCACGCGTCTGGACGATTGTCGGAGACCAGGGTCATACGTCGGAACGCCACGAAGGCTCTTCCCGGGCGACGCGGCTGTGCGCGCCTATCGGCAGAGCTGGCCTCCTCGCTGCCGGTAGAACTCGACAGGGTCGACGGCTTGGCCGTTGGCCTCGATCTGCAGGTGCAGGTGCGCTCCGGTGGAAGCCCCTCGGTTTCCGACCGCGGCGATGGGCTGGCCGGCCTGAACGGATTGTCCTTCGCGGACCAGATTGTGGTCGTTGTGGCCGTAGATTGTCACGATCCCGTCCCCGTGCTGGATGCGTACCCACAGCCCGTAGCCGGACGCCGGGCCTGAGCTGATCACCGTGCCGGAGTTGGCTGCCAGGATCGGCGTGCCGATGGGTGCACCGATGTCGAGTCCTTTGTGGAATTCGCTGCCGCGGTACCCGAATTTGGACGTGCAGGTGCCGCTCGTGGGGGTCGTCCAGCCGCCGGTCGTCGCACTGGTCGTGCAGGTGGCGCCTTGGACGGCCCCGACGATCTGGCGCGCTGCTGGCTCGAATTTCGCGTAGCGGTCGGGAAAGCCCGATCGCTGTACGGTCTGGGCGGCCACGGTGACCGGCATGTTCTGCCAGTTCGGCAGTGCCAGCAGATGCCGGTAGAACTGCTCGCTGCTGTAGGTGGGGTCCATGATCTGTGCGACCGTTCCCCAGCCTTGCGAGGGCCGCTGCTGGAACAGGCCGACACTGTCGCGATCGCCGTAGTTCAGGTTCTTCAGTTGCGACTCGGTCAGCGCCGTGGCGATCGCGACGACCCAGCCCTGTTCGGGCACGTTCATCCGTTTGCCGACAGCGACGATCGTCGCCGCGTTGCCCATCTCCTGCGGTCCGTATCCCGCAGCCGAGGTCGCGCTCGCCCCGGCGGGCGCACAGTTGAGGCCACCGGCGGAGCTGCTGGAACTGCCGAACACGGCTTGGACCACAGCGATGGCGCCGCCGCCGATGAAGAGAATGAGCACGACGACGAACCCGGCACCGGCGGCGGCCACCTTGCCCATGGCGCATCACCTCCACGGACGCGCAGGGGCGGGCGGGGGCATCGGGTTGGGCGGGGCCACCTCCGGACGTGCGGTGGCGGGTGTGGCGGATGCCGGGCGCTGCGCACTCCCGGGGGCCGAGGCGCGCAGGTCCGGCCAGAGGGTGGGCAGGTCAGCCAGCGCCACGCGACCGGCGGCCCCGGACTCCTCGAGCCGTCGCCAGCGCGGCGCGGCCATATCGAGTGGGTCCGCCGCGGCCTCGCCGCTGCTGGTCGCGACTGGGACGCGTGCGGGCCGGTCGAGACCGCGCAGCGCCTCGGCCATCGCCCTGCGTGCGTTGGCCTCGCGCCGGGCGCTGGGCAGCCACACCAGCACGGGTGTGGTGATGCCCGTGACCTCGGCGAGGCGTTCGTAGCGGGCGAGCTTGCCCGCCAGGCGGGACAGCTGCTCGGTGCCGAAGTCGAACTCCACAAAGAACTCGGCCTCCCGGCCGGCCTCACGCCAGCGGCCGTAGCCGTCCGGGGTGACGATGTCGCCCCAGTGCCGGCCGCACCGGGCGGCCGACCACCACGCCGCGAGCACACCAGCGGCACCGGGTTGACGTGCTCGGCGGATCAGGGTGGTGAACAGTCCGTTGCAGCCCACGGTGTGCGCCAGCTGTAGCGAGAACGCGCGTCCGATCTCGCGTTCCCGGCTGTAGCCCAGTTCCTTGGGATCGATGCCGTCCTCGCGGGCCAGCGCGACGGCCCCGGCGGTGTCGAGGACGTAGTACATCGGGTGCGAGCCGCGGTCGCGGTGCGGCTGGAAGCGGTGCAGCACGCCCCACTGGTAGAGGTTTCGCAGGCGCAGGTTCGCCCCGCGGCGACCGGTGAAGGCGATATCGATGATCTGGGTGCTGGTGAGCACGTGGTGCTCGAACAGCATCCGGCACAGCCACCGATCGCGGTCGGTGAGATGCCGGGCCAGCCACGCGTGGTGCTCGGCCGAGTTGAGCACGCGCGCAACAGGTCGTTCCGGTCGATGTGCCCGCAGTTGTCGCTGCGGGGTGGGATTGCTCACCATCGTGCACCTCCAGTACGGCAGGACGTGAGAACGCCCTGCGGGCAAACGGAAAGCTGGGTGGGGTCAGGCCGCGCGGCGCGGGTCGAACGCCACCGGCTGGACGTTCTCGGCCGGCTCGGGCGTGCTGGGAGGCTCGGTGTTCACGAGTGCGAGCCGACGTATTTCCTTGGCGCGTCCGGGGATCGCGGGCGGGAGTTTCTCGGTGACCGCGGTGAACGGGGGAGCTTCCTCGCTGTCGAGCACCAGTCGCGCGGCGATGTGGAACCGGCCGAGGTTGGCGAGGTCGTGTTCGGAGAGCCGGGGCGCGGTGTGCCGGGACAGGTCCCGGGCGTCTTCGGGCGACGCCGAGAAAATGATCTTCGAGCGGGCGTTGGTGCTGATGCCTTCCTCCAGTTCGCGTGGGAGCTGGCGCAGGTATTGGTGGGCGAGCGTCATCGACATGCGGTAGCCGCGGGCTTCGGCGAGCATGTCCTCCATCGGGTACGCCAAGTTGAGGAAGTTGTGGCACTCGTCGATGTAGAGCGACGCGTCGTGGCGGTCGCGTTGCGGTATCCGGGCGCGCCGGGTGGCGGCTTGCCAGGTGCGGGCCACGACGATCGAGCCGATCAGCCGCGCGGTGTCCATCCCGAGGGCGTCTTTGCCCAGGCGCACCAGGCAGATTCCGCCGTCGAGCACCGCGTCCATGTCCACTGTGGACTCGCCACCGGCGAGGGATGCCCGCACGAATGGCCTGAGTAAGAGGCCGCGGAGTTTGTTCATCAGCGGCGCGACGACCTGTGCCCGGCTGGCATCGGACAGATCGTCGTACCAGTGCCAGAAGCCGGTCAGGACATCGTCGGAGATCTGTTCGAGCGCACGCTGCCGGAAGGCGGGCACCGTCAACAGTTTCGGCAGATCGGTCAGCGTGGGCGTGCCGGGCAGCTCGCGCAGGGTCAGCAGCCCCGAACGCAGAATGTCCTCGGTGCGCGGTCCCCAGCTGGAGGCGTAGACGTGGGAGAAGATCGAGACCAGGTTGTCCACGGTGCGGGCGGTGTCGTCGCCTTCGAGCGGGTTGAGCACCGGCGGGCGGGAGCGGCTGTCGGCGTCGAAGAGCACGACCTTGTCCCCGAGCCGCGAGGGCAGCCGCATCAGGGTGTCGGCGACCAAGTCTCCCTTCGGGTCGATCACGACCAGGCCGCGGCCGGCGGCGGCGTCGTCGAGGATCATCCGCGCCATCAGCTCACTCTTGCCTGACCCGGTCGCACCCAGGATGTGCAGATGATGACGCGCGTCGGCCACGCGCAGCCCGACCGGCCGGGAGTGGCCGGAGTCGGTGATCCCGATCGGTTTCACTCCGGCGCCCTCGGTGGCGATCCCCGGTGGCGGCGGCACAGCCTTCGCCCCGGCGCGCTGCAGACCGGGCACGGCCTCGTCAGTCGGTACGTGTGCGAGCGCGGCCAGTTCCGGGATCGAGAGCAGATCACCGGCGGCCAGACGCCGTTCGGCCACGGACTGGACCGGGTTGATGAGCCGGACGCGACGGTAGTAGTTGTGTTCGCTGTAGGCCGCGAACGCGCTGGCGATGGCATGGCCGCGTCCGCGCAGGTGCTCCCGCACCGGGCCCCGCTCCGCGCTGGTCGCCTGGTCGTCGACCAGGGTGGCCACGGCGTACCGGATGCGGGTCTCGTACTGGGAGCTGCGCTGCTTGGCCACGATGACCCGGTCCTGCGCCGAGGTTTCCAGCGAGGTCTGGTGATCGACGACCGGCTTCTTCGCGGTCGCGTGGGGCTTGCGCGATCCGGTGTGCGGCGTGATCAGGTCCAGCAGGCGCCCGGCCAGTCGGACCGAACTGCCGGCGCGGACCCGGCGGGCGGCTCGGCGGGCTTGACGGACACGCGCGCCGGTGACCGGGCGCGCGAGGATCTGCACCACGGCACGTTCGTGGGTGGCCATGCCGACCGGGGCGCCCAGCAAGGCGCGGACGGGATCAGCGGGGAAGTCCGACCGGATGGGCAGCGCCTCGCTGCGGGCCAGGCGCAGTTCGCCGCCCACGGCCTCGACCGCTTTCCCCGGCGGGTTGGATAAGGGGATCGGCGGCTTGGCCGGGGCAGTGCGGGTGTGCGCGCCGGGCCAGGCAGCCTCGATGGCGCGCTCGGCCATACCGGGCGGCACGACGCCCGGCAGCCACAGCCGTAGCGCGACCCCGGCGTGGGAGAACACGTACTCCCATACGATGTGCGGCTGGCCGTGCACCCGCCGTTTCCATCCGGACCGCAACAGCCCAACCAAGTTGGAGTACAAGGCCGCCGCGCCGTCCGGATCGACCGTGGGCGGAGCCAGCACCGTGACCACCCGGGCGTCGGCGGCCATCCGGTCATGGCACCGGCGCGCCCACCACCGTCGCCCGACCACGACGCCCGCCACCACAAGCGCCACGGCCGGCCCGACCAGTGGCCCCCAGGACAGCGCGAATTCCCGCAGCGCCGCGACGACAGCGCGCACGGCGGCACCGGGATCGCGCAGATAGTCCTGCAATGGCGGCGCAAGCGTCCTCGCCGAAGTGGCAACAGACTGAATGGATGACATCAGAAATCCCCTCTCACAAGGAAAAGGCGAAAGGACGCCGATTCAGGCCGCGTATCGCTCGGCCTCGTCCGCGCTCCGCTGGCCTTCCGACATTGGGGTAGAAGCGGATGAGTTGTTAGGCACGAGACGCAGATGACGACGCCGCTTGCGTGCCCGTTCGGCGTCGATCTCGGCCTGCCACTCCGATAGTCGCCGTCCGCCCATGCGCTTGAGGAACTGTGGGATGCGGTTCGCGGGCACCCCGACCAATCGCGGGCCGAGTACGGCGAGTAGATCCGAGGCTTCCTGCGACGACCACCCGGGGGCCTTGGTGATGGCGTCGTCGTCGGGAAAAACGTCGGCGACCCGGTCACGGTCGGGGTCGATCAACGCATCCTCGCGACCGCCATAGCTATAGACCCACAGGAAGTTGTCGGGTGGGTCGGGTTCGATCAGCCGCTTGAACCGCCGAACTTCCTTGGTATAGGCGTAAAACGTCACCTGTGGGCAGGCACGCATCACTCGACACCACGCCAATGTGTAGGCGTCGCTGAAAAAATCGCCTGCGTCGTGCACCCTGACAAATTTCCCGTTAAGGCGCGGTGCCGACAGTTCGCGGATCATCGCCTCTGTCCAGCCGGGAAGATCGTCCACCACGTATGCGAGATTGGCGGTATGCTTGGCTTTGACGGCGGGGAAGAGATAGGTTCCGTTGCGCGCGTAGCAGATTTGCGTGCACGCGCTCGCCGCCGGGCAGGTCACCTGCGTCCGTCCGTCGGGCAAACGGGCGGCCAGTGCAGGCAGAGTCCAGTTCCAGACACCGATCGCGCGCATCTCCCGGTTCTGCGTCAGCAACCGGGCCGGTCGCGCCGGAACCGTCGCCACCTGGGCGGAAGAAGACATACGACACCTCGCAAAGGAAAGTCAGGCGGATACAAGAAACAGGCGGAAACGGTTGTGGTTGACGAGATCCGCAGCGGTGGGGCGGGTTATGCGGCGCTGTCGAGGTCGACGTGACCGTCGACGTCCGCGTCGAGAGCCAGCTCGGCGTCGTGAACGCCTAGGTCCACAAAGGCACCGTCGTCCGTGCTAGATTCGTGGTCCGCGTACTGCGCCAACTCGGCCGGATCTGTTGTGATGAGCGCGTTTTCCTGTGGAGACGCCAGCGATTGAAACGCGACTCTCTGTGTCCCGGTCGAGAGCAGACCCTGTCCCTTGTCCGCGGAGATCAGGAACTGTTTCTCGCCTTCGGACAGGTTGAAGGTCGCCACGATCTCCTCGATCGCTTGGGGGGCTTGGCGTAGGAGGATCTGCGTAGCGGCGTTCGCGATGATCGCCTTGCCCAGGTCTGTCCCGAGGACGTCGCCGACATCTTGGGTCGCGATCGTCAGACCGGCCCAGTGTTTCCGGGCTGCTTTGGCCATGCGGTGCAGAAATCGCGCCCCGGCGGGGTCTTGCATGAGCAGCCATGCCTCGTCGACCGTGATCAGCCTCGGGCGCCGGATGGCCGGGTTGGACACCCGCCGCCACACCGTGTCCAGCGTGAGCAGTGTGCCGATCGGCCGGAGTTCGTCGGGCAGGTCACGCAGGCTGAACACGGTGAGGTGCCCTTCGGGTCTGGTGGTGGTGGGCCCGGAGAACATGGTGGAGAACGCGCCCTCGACGAACGGGTGCAGCCGGGCGCCCAGGTCCGCCGCGACCGGGTCCGCGGTGCCGGTGAGGACCGCGGCGAGATCGGCCAGTAGCGGCGCCTGCCTACCCCAGGTCCGTGGGTCGCTGGTGATCCCCGCTTGCTGGTAGGTGGCCATGATCGCCCGGTCGAGCACGGCGCGTTGCTGTGCGGACAGTTCGGTGCCGAGCAGCACCCCGATGACGGTGTGCAGAAACAGCGCCCGGCGCGTCAGAGCATCCTTGGGAGCGGTGCGGCGCCCGTCCGGCCTGATGGCGATCGGCAGGTCGAACGGGTTGATGCGGACGTCGGCGTCGCCGAGGTGGATGTAGGTGCCGCCGATGGCCTCGCCGAGTCGTCGGTACTCGTCTTCCGGGTCGATGATCGCGACCTCGACTCCGCGGTAGAGGCTGCGCAGGGTTTCCAGCTTCACCAGGTAGGACTTGCCCGCGCCGGAGCGTCCGAGCACCACCGCGTTGTAGTTGTCCGCGGAGAAGCGATCCCAGTGCACCAAACCCTGGCTGCCGACGTTGAATCCGTACAGCACGCCGGCCGGTGCGGCGACACTGGTCGGGTCAGCGGGCGGCAGATCGGGGCTGGTGAAGGGAAACGCGGCAGCCAGCGCACTGGTGTCGAAGGTCCGGCGCATGCCGATCAGATCCAGCGCCAGCGGCAAGGTAGCCACCCAGCCCTGCAACGACCGGTACGTGGTCGGCTGCGCGTTCATCAACAGCGACGCCGCGAGCGCCCGCACCGCGGCCACCTGCTCGCCAAGTTCGGCTTCGCTGGTGGCGTGCACGGTCAGATACAGCCCGAGCCGGTAGAGCTTCCCTTCGCCTCTGGCGACGCGGGCCGAGAGGTCGTAGGCGTCCTCGGTGGCGGCCTCGACCATCGGGTCCAGCAACCGCCCCTTCTCACTGGTGTGCCGTCGCCCGGATTCCAACTTGGACAGCTGGCGCTTGAGCCGGTTGGCGGCGGTGACCGGGTCGATCGGCTCGATGTGCAGCGACACGTCGACACGCCCGGGGTAGGACAGCAGCGGCTGCAGCCACCCCGCGTGGACTTCACGGGGATAGCCGGTGATCGCGAAGGAGGAGACCCATTCGCCGCCGATCTCCAGGTGCCGGGGCGCGACCGACAGCGAATCCGGGGTGAACGCACTGGCCCTGCCCACCGGGGCGTTCGCGTGCTGCGTCCCGCGACCTCGGGTACGGCTGAACTTCCTGCTCATAGGTCCCCGCCCTCCCATTCATCCAGGGCCGTCGATTCCGGCGACGCGTTCTGGCCGCGCCAGTCCCGGCTGGCCGTGTTTCGGTGATGGACTGGTGGCTCGTTGTCGAGGTCTGCGGCGGCGGTGGTGATCACCTCGTCCGCGCCGGCCAGACCCGCCGAGGGCGGGATCAGGCTGTCCGGGTTGCACGCGGTGGCCAGCACGGCGGTGGCCTGCCCGGCGTCCAGAGGTGTGATCGTGATCCCGGCCGGGGAGAGCAGTTCGGTGGCTTCGCCCAGCCGCCGCACGAGCCGGGTTTCTGCCGAGCGCCGTGCGGTCTCGGTGACCTCGCCGTCCCGGCTGCGGGCGCGCCGCGCCCGCAGTGCGGCGAGCGGGGAGGCGCCGCCGAGCCCGTCGGTCGGCCCCGTCGCCCGGATTGGCTCGCGTAGCACCAGCAGCACCTGGCGGCGCAGCAGATCGGTGGAGCGGCGCAACTGGTCCAGGTAGGTTGCATGCTCCCGCGCCGCCGCTTCGAGCATCGGATGCGGCAAGCCGGGCGCTGCCTCGCGCAGGTCGCTGATCTGTCGGCTCAGGTCGAGGCGTTCGGCCCGGATGAGCACCTGCACCGGAGCGGAGATCGAGTGCAGATACCGGCCGAAGCTGGCGACCAGCGCCTCCTGCTCGCCGGGGGTGCGGAGCGCGAAGTTGACGGTCGAGGCCACTGCGACCATCGCGACCCCGTCGGGGCCGAGGTCGACGACACCGGCTTCGGTGACTCCTTCCGCGGGCAGCCGCAGCGCCGCCGGAGACACCTCCGATGCGCTCGCGGCACCGGTGGCATCGGTTGCGGTGATGCTGCTGGTCAGCCATTCCGGCGCGGGCTGCACCCCTTCGGGAGCGGCGACCCGGCGGCGGGGTTGCAGGCGCTGGCGAAGGGCGGCGAGCAGGAGCCGGTCCAGGCTCATGCCGTCGCGCTGACCCAGCGCCAAGACCGCCGCCGTGACCCCGATCGGAACAGCGACGATCAGGAAGACCGGCAGCGGCACCACGTTGCGGGCCAGCGTCCAGGCGCCGTAGAGCACGATCCCGGTCACCGTGAGGATCGCCAGCTGGCGAGCGGTGAGATTGGCCAGGACGCGATCCTCGCGATCGACATCAGACGGTATGCGCACGGGCTGGGTCATGGCTTGTCACCTCCACGGGGCGGGGCCTTCGGCACGGATTTCGGCGGCGCCGGTGGCGGGGTCGGCGCTCGGAACGTCACCGGCGGCACCGACGGCGTGCGCGGGCGGGCGTCTCCGATGCGCGGTTCCGGGTGCGCGGTCCGGAACACCGGTGCGGCGGGTGGCGCAGTCGCGGGCGTGACCGGCCGGGACACGTGGGACGGTTCCGGCGTCGGCGGCTGGAACCGCAAGTGCGGCGGAACCGCTGCCACCGCGACCGGCCGCACAGGTGAACCTCCGGTGCCCGCGCGGCCCTGCGCACCGGGAGCTTGGAATCTGGGCGCTGTCGCGGCCTGCCTGCGCCGTGCGGCGGGTGGCGGGACCGCAGTAGCGGGCTTGGATGCGGAACTGAATTCGGGCATGACGGGTCCTTGGTTGGCCGGGGTGACGGCCGGGTCGTGGGTGGTCTCCTGTGGACCGGGCTGCAGAAACTCCGGTCGCTGCGAGGGCGGGCGCGGCTGCTGGGCTGCACGGGCGCGGTCGGCGTCGTAGGCCGCCTGCAACCGCTTGTTGACCGCCTCCGGTGTCGGCGCGATCCGCGGCTGAGCGGGCCACGGCGGATCGGCAGCGGCACCGCCGCGGCCCCCGCCGCCCTTACCGCCTTTTCCGCCACCGGCGACCGCTCCGGCCTTGCCCAGCCCGCCGGACTTCCCGGCGACCATCCCGAACGTTTTCGCCGCGATGTAGGCCTTCGCGAGCCCGCCGAGGAAGGAACGGCCGCTGCCGATCTTGGTGGCCGAGAGGAACCAGAACGGGATCTTGAACAAGATGTAAAACAAGGCGATCGCGGCGATGAGCATGCCCAGCGCGGACAACGTCGAACCGAACAAATGCACCCCGCCGGCCAGGAACGTCCGCACGGCGGTGATCAGCACCAGCGACTGCGCGACCTGGATCGCCAGCGTCGCCCCGAGCGCCTTCCACCACCACCGGGCGATGCCATCGGTGTGGGGCAGGCAATGACACATCAGAAACAGCGGACCCGTGATGATCAAGATCAACGTGATGACCACGCGGACGACGTAGACGATCAGCAGGGCGATCCCGACGACCACAAGCACCAGCGCCAGCAGGATCATGAAGAACCCGCCGGATACCGCGCCCTCGACCGCGTCTTTGAGCGTCGACCCGAGCGACGGCGGATTCACCCCGTCGCCGAGAACCGCGGCGGAGAGCGCGTTGGCCAGCCGGATGAACTTCTCGGCGAAGAACAACGACAGCGCGGAGGCGAGGAATCCGATCGGTATCCGCGGGCCGATCTCCTTGATCGAGTATCGGCTCTGCACCGTCTCGTGGGACATCACCACGATCCCGGCGATGAGGATCAGCATCCCGTAGCAGGCCAGCACGATCTGCCACGAGTTGTCCCACAGCTCACCGACGCCGGGCAGCTGGTCCAGCGTCGGCGTGGTCAGCGCGGTGTGGCCGAGCAGCTCCAGGATCGGTGATAGCGCGGCATTGACCAGATCCTTGAACACACCGTTGATCGCCTTGGCGATGCAGCCGGTGATGTTGGTCAGCCCGCAGTCTGGATCGCCGTTTCCCGTGCTGGGACCGCCCGGCTGCGGACTCGTGCTCGGTGTCGGGGTGGGCTGCGGGATGCAGTCCTCACCCGTGCACGGTGGGTTCGCGCTCGCGCTCGGCGCGGTGGTCGGGCCACCGGGTGTGCACCCGATCTGGCCGGGGAAGCAACTCGTCGGCGGCGGCAGCTCGGTGATCGGAGGCAGCGGCGTCGCCGGGACCGACGGGCGCGGCGAGCCGGTCGGAAAGTGACACGTCGGGTCCGGCGAGTTCGGGGCACACGAGCTACTGGGGTTGGGCGGCAGCGGCAACGGTGGCGGCGGTTGCTGAGCCGCGGGCTGCGCCATCGCCGCCTGCTGGGCATCGGACTGCTGGGGCGTGCCGGGCGAGGCCCACGCACCGACAGCCAGCACACCGCCGAGCACCACGGTCAGACTCAGCGACAGCAGCCACACCAGCCGCCGCCGGGAACCACGGCCGGCGCGCTGCGGGGCGGGTGGGGCGAGCAGGACCCGCTCCCGGTGCACCGGGTCCGCCGGGCGTGCGCCGGTGCCGGGCTCGCCGCGATCGGGCTCGGGCACGCGAGGGTGTCGGGTCGCGGTCATGGCCTCAGGCCCCGACAATCCCGCGCAGGATTTCCACCACGAGCGGCGCCAGCGCCGCCAGCCCGTAACCCCACCCGGCGCTCTTGAACGACTGCTTGGCCTTCTCCACTTCCCCGGGGTCACCGGCGGCCATCAGGTACCGGACGCCGCCTACGGTAAGGAACACCGTCGCCAGCCCGGCGAGGATGCCGACCAGCCAGTTGCGGATGTTGTCGAAGACCTGCCCGACGCTGCTCGCGATCGCGAGAACGTGTGTCGAGGCCTGCGCCGAATCCGCGGTGAGCGAGCTGAGCAGGACAGCGCCGAGCACGGCGAAGGCCGCCGAGCGGGTCACCGCGCGGCGCACTGGGCGCGACTGAGAGGTCCGATGATGTGGACGCGTGGGGTCCGTGTGTGTCGTCGGCCGTGAGTGGCTGACGACACACACGGCAGGCAGGTTCTGATCGGATGCGCTCGACACGGGCGAGCGTGTCGGCGCGGTGGTGTGCTGGGTCTGGGGATGGGGTGTCACGCGCATCGGCGCACCTCCGAAGTCGGCTCGTGCTCGGCGGTACGCGGAGAGCCGGGTGTGGTCTCCCCGCACCCCAAGAAGCCGGATTTCGGGTCGTTTTTCGACACCGCCCGTGACGATTTTTTGAAATCGGTCGGCCAGCCATTGCGCAGACGGCCACTCACAGCGCGTGACAAGCGCGGCTTTTCCTCGGCGGGAGCGTCCGGTGAGTCGACGACCACAGCGGCCACAGCTGCGTTGGCGACGGGGTCTTCGGAGTCGGTGTCGGCGAGCTGATCGCGCAGCCACGTGACGAGTCGGTCTTCGGCTCGATCACGAACCTTGAACGCGGTCTTCAGCGCGGTGCCGTGGCGTTGCGCCCAGTCGGTCACCGAGGTTTCGCCGAGCCGGGTCGCCGAGATCAATTCCGCTTCGGCGGGGGTAAGAATCTGCTCACCGACCGCCCGCGCGAGCACCAAGTCGGGGTGCCCGTACGGCGGCCGCGGCGCCGCGGAGTGAAAGCCCGAGCCCGCCGGCAGCGGAGCGTCCAGAGACGCTTCCAGTGCCGCGTGCCCGGCACGACGAGCGGCGAAGTGCAGCCTGGCGATGATGCCGGGATCGGTCAGATCCACCGTCGCCAACGCGTGGACGAATCCGGCGAGTACAGCCGCGTGGACATCTGCGCGATCGAGCGGATACCGCGCCGCCAGCCACCGGGAACTCGAGGCGAGCGACGGCAGTGCCATCCCGACGCACGCGACTGTCCACGCGCCCCCGTGAGCGCGGGAACGCAGCACTAAATGCGCCCACACGTCGTCCTGGGTGCGATGCGGGCACTGCTTGCTCATCACCCGGTCTCGCAGCTCGTCCAGCGGTACCGGACGCCGCGGCAATCCGGCGAACTGTGCCCCGTTCACGGCCATCGGCTTCGGCCCGGTGACCAGCCACCCGAAGGCGTCGCGCGCGGTGTCCAGCGGGAGCCATTCGTGCCCGTCGTGATCGGTCCGGATAGGTGCGGACACAGTGTCGTCGTTTGTCATTGATGTGCTCCTGACTGGAGTTGGTGAATCAGCTCCGTCAGGACGCCAGGGCGGCGACAAGAAAAGGACAAGAAAAGAACAAGGATGATCTTCTTAGTAGGCGAATACGGCTACTAAAGCGGAAATCTTGAAGGATTCAGCACCTGCAGGTGGGTCGTGATGCCACGGTGGTGTCCACGACCGCTTTAGTAGCACTTGAAATGGTCTTTTAAGCGATCCTTAGTAGCAAGCGGCAGGTTCGCCGAGGCGAGTCTGCGGCGGCTCGGCCGGGCCGCTTTGATGCGGGTCGGAAATTCTTCTTGACCCGAGTTGAGGTGATTCGACGGCAGGCGTCTCGCGGCAGTGCTGGGTTCGAATGCTTCCGCGCGCTGGGAAAGTGTCGATGTATTCGGTATCGCGTCCCGCTGCGTGCGGTGCAGGGCTTCGGAGTTTGGGAAAAAAGTTGGGTGAGCGGTGTCGAAAAACGGCCTCAAAACCGGCTTCTTGGGGTGACTTGGCAGACCACGCCGATCACACCGCGAGGAAGGCCACCGATGACTTCTACACCGCATCCCGAGCCCGGACGCCGTCACCACCGCTTGCCCCGTCGCGACACGGCGAGCCCTCGCCGCGGCCGGCACCGCGCGCCACGGACCACACCTGCTACCGCAGCTGCCCGCCGTCCTCGTCCGGCGACCTTCTGGTCGTTCGCCGACGCGGAGATGCTGCCCGGCACCGCTCTACTGCCCGGCTGGCTCGGACGCACGATCGTCACCCTCGTGACGACCTACACCCGCCCCGGCGACCGCGTCCTTCTGCTCACCCCACCGCCCTCCTCGCGCGCTCTTCGGCACGCGGTCGGCGGCACCCGCGACGCCGAGGCGTACGCCGGTCTCGCCGAGGCGGTCTGGACTGTCGCCCGGCTCGGTCGCGGCGCCGATACCGCGACTGCGGCACCCGCCCCCGACTACCCGGCCGAGCACACCGACTCACCCCGCGGCGCCGGAGTCGAGTCGGGGTCGCGACCCCGACTCAGTCGGCTCGGGCTGCACCCGGTGGCCGATCCGCACCCCGACTCCGCACGCCCTCCGTGCCGTGACGGAAACCGACCGCGCGGCGGGTTCGACCTGATCATCACCGCGCTCGATCCGCACGCCACCGACTGGCTCGCGCACACCGACTGGGCCGCCCTGCTCACCCCGCGCGGCCTCACCGCTGTCGTCACACACGGTGATACCCGTGACGGGCGGCTGCGCGATCCCCACGCGACTGTGCTGACCACTCTCGGTAGTTTCGGGTTGCGGTGTCTCGATCACATCGCCGTACTCACCACGCCTGTATCGGACACGCCGGACGGCCTTGTCGCCGCAGACCAGACGGCCACTGCGGTACCTGCGCCGAACGTCTCGCCGCGCGCGGTCGCCACCGCAGCGCCACCGCTGCGCACGGTGCACCACGACCTCGTTCTGCTCGGACGGCTCACGCCGGACGCGGCGGCGGACATCGGCTTCGACGGGAAGGAGACCTCGGATGTCTAAGCACGCCGGCACGCAGCTCCCCCGCCCGGTAGGGGAGCGGTCCGAAGGCCCGGTCGTGGCGTCGGTGTGGCCGACCGGGACCGACAGTTTGACGGCCCAGCTGACCGAGGGCGGCTACCACGACGCCACCGGCGCCGACCCCGCCGTGATGGCCCCGGCGATCGCGCGCTACGCCATCGCGGCGCTGACCCGGCCCGGTGATGTCGTGCTCGATCCCGACTGCGGAGCGGGCACCACGATCGTCGAAGCGTTGCGGACTGGGCGGCACGCGATCGGGTTGACCGGGCAGCGCCGGTGGTGGCGCTTGGCGCGCACCAACGTGACCGCCACGAAGGCGCGCGGCGTGTTCGTCGACGGCATGGTCCTCGTCCTCGACCGACGCCCAGGAACTGCGGTCGCCGCGGCCACGGCCGGGCTGACCGGGCGGATCGATCTCCTCCTGACGACCCTGCGCCCCGGCCCGGCCGGCGACCTCGATGGTGCGCTGGACAGGTTGCACGGGCTGCTCGCGCAGTACCGGCCGCTGCTGCGTCCGGGCGGGCACGTGGTCATCACCAGTGCCCCGCTACGCCACCCCGTGCGGCACGACCTGCTCGACGTTCCCAGCCGGATCGCGACGGTCGCCAGCGCGGTCGGGCTGGCACCGGTCGCGCGGTGTGTGGCGCTGACCTCCACGGTGCGACGAGGCCGCACTTATACCCGCGCGTCGCTGGCCCAACGCCGTACCGCCGCCCGCGCCGAACGCGTGCTCGGGCATCCGGTCGCGCTGCCCGCGCACCACACCGCGCTGGTGTTCCGGGCCGATCCCGACGCCGCCGCTCCGGCTCTGAACCGGTTCCTCCCGGCACTGTCCGCACCGCTGCGACCACACCGCCCGGGGCACGGAACACGGCCCGATTCGGCCGCCGCCTGAGTGCGCGCCACTTCACCTAGCCAGCCGTCGGTGTCCCGCCCGCGGCGCGGCGACGTGAGCCGACGGACCGCGGCTCGCGACCTCACTCCACCGTGTCGAAGGAGCGAATTCTCATGGACCTCACCCCACAACCGGATCGCCGCCCGCGTCGGGTCTCACCCAGGATCAATCCGCTGTTCTACCCGTTCGTCAGCTATCGCACGCGTAGGCCTGAGTCACCCACCGGTTGGCGGCGGCTGCGCGAAGCCCTCACTGGTTACCCGTTGGCTGCGTACGCGGACGATGACCGGCGCGAGTCTGCCGATCTGGGCGTCTACCTGTATCAGGTGGAGCTGGCCAGGCGGTCGCAGCTGGCGCTGTGGCAGCGCACCCGCGACGGCTGGTGGCTGGGGCCCGCACCGTACGGTTACGCCCTGGAACAGCACTGGGTGGAGCAGGAGTCCGCTCGTGCGGGGTGGCGGCACCGGTTGATCGTTGACGCGCTGCGTGCGCCGGTTGTGTCGCTGATCTTCGTCTGGTCGGTGCACGAGAACCTCAGCGACCGCGCCATCGCCCGGCGCCTGACCGAACAGCAGCATCCCCGCCCGGTCGATCCGGTGTCCGGCCGGGCGCGCGCGTGGAGCCGCGCGGTGGTGCGCACCATCCTGGCCAACCCCGTCTATCTCGGCTACGTCGTGCGCGGTCGCACGCTGCGCGCAGTGGAGCAGCCGCCGGAAAACTGGACGTGGTCTCGGCAGCGCAGCCATCGGGCGCTGGTCGAACCCGCCCTGTTCTGGACGCTCTACAACCGCCGAGCCCGCTGGGTCTCACCGACCCTCGACACCGACACCACGGGACTCACCAACCAGAGCCGGGAGGCGGCATGACCCAGCATCCGGCCAGCCCCGTCTACTACCGCGACGAGACGGTCACCCTCTACACCGGCGACGCCACCGCCACCCTCGCCGGCCTGCCCGGGAAGTCGGTGGACTGCGTGGTCACCAGCCCGCCCTACTGGGGGCTGCGCGACTACGGGACAGGGACCTGGGCCGGCGGCGATCCTGGCTGCGCGCACCTGGCCGCGACCGGACGCGGCGGCAGCATTCCCCAGTCCAAACATCCCGGTCTCGCCTATCCCGCGGCGGCAGCGCATCGCGGCGGCGCGCCGCAGCACTGCCGCCGATGCGGCGCCCGCCGCGAGGACGACCAGCACGGTCTGGAGGCGACCCCGCAGGACTACGTCGACCGGCTTCGGGCGGTCTTCGCGCAGCTGCACCGTGTCCTGACCGATACCGGCACGGTGTGGCTGAACCTGGGCGACTCCTACTCCGCCGAACCACCCGGCCGCACCGGCGATCCGATGCGGGCGAGCACCTTGTCCGGCCATAGCGCGGCAGCGCCGTTGCGGGAATCGGTACGCCAGGCCGGGGTGGCGCGCACGCGGGCGTTGCCGCGGAAGAATCTGGTGGGCATGCCGTGGCGGGTGGCGTTCGCGTTGCAGGCGGATGGGTGGATTCTGCGCAACGCGATCGTGTGGCACAAACCCAACGCCATGCCCGAATCCGTACGCGACCGCCTGTCGAACCGGTACGAGATGCTGTTCCTGCTGACCAAACAGCAGAAGTATTTCTTCGACCTCGACCCGATCCGTGAACCACTCGCCCGGCCCGAGGCGGTCGGGGAGGGCATCGTGATCGGCGGCGCGAACAAGGGCCGCTACGGCGGGATCGACGCGACCGCGCGCCGCCGCGGACACAGCGTGTACGGCAAATACCGTGACGCCGAGCCGTTCGTCGGAAAAGCACCCGGCGACGCGATGCGCCCGACCGGGGCTCGGCACACCGCCGGGCACGCTCGGGGCAAGAACCCTGGCGACGTCTGGTCGATCACCACTCGCCCGTTGCGGGAGGCGCACTTCGCTGCGTTCCCGGTCGACATCCCGCTGCGCTGCATCGCCGCCGGATGCCCCGAGGGCGGGGTGGTGCTCGATCCGTTCAGCGGGGCCGCCACCACCGGACTGGCCGCACGCCAGCTCGGCCGCTCCTACCTCGGGATCGATCTCAATCGCGAGTTCCACGACATCGGCCTGCGCCGTCTTGGCCTGTCCGTACAGGACACCGGGAGGGCCGCGTGACCACCTTCGCCGCACACTCCCGCGAGGACGACGCCGTTACGCTGGTGACCGCCGACGCGGAAGCCGGAATCCGAAACCTGCCCGAGGATTCGGTGGACTGTCTGGTCACCAGCCCGCCCTACTGGCGGCTGCGCGACTACGCCCCCGACACCTGGACCGGCGGATGGCCCGGCTGCCGCCACCGCCCGGCCAGTCTCCGCGACGCGGGTGCCGGGCGGTGGCGGTGCCGAGATTGCGGGGCCCGGCGCGAGCATCCGCAGATCGGGCTGGAACCGACCGCGGAGGACTACATCGAGACTCTGCGCGCGATGTTCGCCGCGGCCCGGCGCGTGCTTGTCCCGCATGCCACGGTGTGGCTCAACCTGGGTGACAGCTACTCCACCAACTCCGACGGCTACTGGTGCAGCGCTCCCGGTCAGGCCGGGCAACCGCATTACCGGCCACGTGCGGATGTGCCGCACAAGAACCTGCTGGGCATGCCGTGGCGGTTGGCCTTCGCGCTGCAGGACGACGGGTGGATTTTGAGGTCGGCGATCGTCTGGCACAAGCCTCACGCCACGCCCACCCCGATCTCCGATCGGCTCGTGACCCGGCACGAGATGCTCTTCCTGTTCGTCGCACAGCCGGACTACTACTTCGACCTCGACGCGATCCGGCAGCCTTACACCGGCGACCGTGCCCTGTCCCGCCGCGCCCACCACGGCGGCACCAAACCGAATACCGTCCGCGGAGCCTGGCCCCGCACCCCCGCCGACGGGCAACGAGGCCGCAATCCCGGCAACGTGTGGACCATTCCGCCCGACCGCACCCGCGCCGGGCACCCCGCACCGTCGCCGGTGGAGATCCCGCGGCGCTGCATCGCGGCCGGATGCCCGCCCGGCGGTCACGTCCTCGACCCGTTCAGCGGCAGCGGCACCACCGGCGTCGCCGCCCGCGCACTCGGCCGGCGCTTCACCGGCATCGACACCAACGCCGCCTACCACGACCTCGCATTCCGGCGCATCACCGCAGCCGGCCCGGACGCAGGAGAGCCGCAATGACCGACGACACCACCTTCGTCGAACCGGAGATCATCCACGGCGACGCCCGTGACCTTCCGCTACCGGACGCCAGTGTCGATCTGGTGGTCACTAGTCCGCCCTACTTCGGGCTGCGATCCTACCGGGACGGCGGCGCGCACTACGACGGTCAGCTCGGCGCCGAGCGCACTCCGCTGGAATATCTGAGTAATCTCGTGACCTGCACACGTGAGATGATCCGTGTCCTCAAGCCGTCCGGGTCGATCTTCATCAACCTCGGCGACCGCTACTCGCAGCGCGCGGTGATGAACAAGTCCTCGCACCAGGACGGGTTGTTTCCCGACCGGTCCGACGCACGCAAGGACTGGATTCGGGACCGTCGTGCTGGCCTGACTCGGATGCCCTACGACAACGTCATCGACGCCGCTACCGGACACTTCGTCCGTGAAAAGTCCTTGATCGGCCTGCCGTGGCGCTACGCCCTGCGCTGCGTCGACGAACTCGGGCTGATCCTGCGCGCCGAGATCATCTGGAACAAACCCCACGGGCTGCCAGAGTCCGTGCGCGACCGGGTCCGGCGCAGCCACGAAACGTGGTTTCACTTCACGCTCAACCCGCGCTACTACAGCGCGATCGACACCATCAGGCTCCCGCACTCCGCGGCGAGCCTCGCTCGGGTGGCGCCGCACCGATCCGATCCTGGCCGTGCGGCACGCGACGGCCAGTACTACCCAGGGGCAGAACAGCAGACCCTGACACGACGGCAGATGTTGCACCCGCACGGCCGCCTGCCCGGATCGGTATGGGAGATCGCACCCCAGCCACTGCGGGTGCCTCCGCACTTGGGCATCGCGCACCATGCGTCGTTTCCGGTGGAATGGCCTCGGCGACTCGTCCTCGGGTGGTCGCCGCGGAGCGTGTGCACTGCGTGTGGGCAGGGCCGCCGCCGGGTCCCGGTCGCCTTCGGCCTGGACACTTCCCGGACGCAGACGCGGCGGGCGCTGGAACTGGTGCGCGAGCACGGCCTGACCGAGGCACACCTGTCCGCGCTGCGAGCCGCGGGACTCAACGACACGCCCCGTGCGCTCGACACCCAGGGCCGTACGGGCGGGCACGAGCATTCCGGTCGGCAGCTTGTCGCCGAGGCGCGCGCGGCGCTGGGCGGCTACGCCCGCGAGTTCCTGCTGTCGCGGGCCACGGAGTTCGCCGACGCCTGCGACTGCGCCGACACGAGTGCGACCAGCGTTCCCGGTGTGGTGCTCGATCCCTTTGGTGGCACCGGAACCACCGCGCTGGCCGCCGCCGTGCACGGCCGGCACGCCATCTCGATCGACGCCAGCCGCGACTACTGCCGCCTCGCCACTTGGCGCGTCCACGACCCCCGCCAGCGAGCACGAGCCCGCGGCACCCACCAGACCCCGGAACCGGTTCCGCGCGCGGCATGACACCCGGGCCGGTGTGACGTGGACGACAGGCGGGGCCCACTCGTTCGGGGCCTCCGGTTTTCGCCGATCGACGCTACGATCCCAGGCCCGCACCACCCAGCACGCCGTCCTGACCAGCTGGTTTGCGCTGAACGGCAGATGCTTGCGCGTCGCGCGGAACGACGAGACCAGGAGGCACGATTCCCATGTCCGCCCCAACAGCGACGACGGCCACCGACGGGATCACCGCCGCGTCTGAACCGATCAGGGCGGCGTTCTACGGCCGCAAGAACAGGACCGACACGATCGCCCTGCACCTCCTGCGCCAGCAGTACCGGCTGTGCGAGCAGAGGTTTCGTCCTCGCGTGGTGATCACCCATTGTTTCTACGACTTGCCCACCGACGTGGACCCGGTGATGCTGCATGATGCGGGGTTGCCCCGAAGCGACGGCGGGTGGCGCGAGCTGGCCGCGTCTTTGTCCACCCCGGAACCGGGCTACGACCTGATCGTCTGCGAGAAGGCGGAGCGGCTGTCGCGCGATCCGTTTGGTGTCCTGGATCGCGAACGCCTCGCCGCACAGCACTGCGTCCCGATCGCCTACGCGACCGAGCCGTGGGATCCGGTGTTGGAGATGCTGCCGCACGCGCGTGCACTCACCGCGCTGATTCGTCGCCGCGTCCTGGGCTCCAGCTGTTTCACGATCGAAAACCTGTACATGAGCGGACAAGGGGTGTGAGCGTTGGCCGGGGAATACGAGCGCCGCGATGACGCCACCGGACGTCTGGCTCCTGACGAAGCACCGGAACTGGTCGCCGAAATCCGGACTGTGGAAGGAATCGAGGCTCAGCGACTGGCCGCGGAACAAGCACGAGTGTTGTGGGAGGTGACACAATGGCAGGCCCGGAACAGGTCCGCGCGTGGGCTGGACAACGCAGCGTAGGACGCGCGCGAAGCCCCTACAGCGCAGCGGCATCTGGCGGCGAGTCGATCGCCGCCGCCCAGCCGACTCTGCTGCGGTTCGCGTGGCTGGGCCGAGTGTCCACTCGCGACATGCAAGACCCCACACTGTCTTTGCCGCGCCAGCTGGGTTCGTCGCAGCGCGCGCTGTCCGAGGACGGGCTGATCGTCGTGCACTTCTACGACGTCGAATCCGGGCGTATGGACCTCGATGCGCGTGGCGGCGGGCACGCGCATGAACAGTTCGACATTCCGATCACCCGTGACGGCGGCATCCAAGACCTGCTTGCCGAGGCCGAACGCCCCGATCGGCGATTCGACTACGTCATCTGCGAGTCCATCGAACGGACCGCCCGGCACATGTACTACGGCACCACCATCGAGCACCGCCTGGAGCGTGCCGGAGTCCGCCTGCTCGCGGCCGATGAGCCCTTTCAACTGGCCACAGTGGATGGTCGCAAGCCGAAGGTCGCTACCTCGTTGCTGACCCGCCGGGTCAAGCAGAGCATTTCCGAGTTTTACGTCGTAGACATGCTGGAGAAATCTTGGGATGGCTTCGCGATCCACACCGAGGCGGGATACAACGTCGGGAAACCCTGCTACGGCTACCGCGCCCGTCACGTCCCGCACCCGGTCCCCGCCAAGCGGGCCAAGGGCGTCAAGAAGACCTTTCTCGACCTCGACCCCGCGCAGGCACCCGCAGTCCGCATGGCATACCACTGGCGCATCACCGAACGCCTCGGCTACCAGGCCATCGCGGACCGGCTCAACCTCGATCCCGCGACTTATCCGCCGCCGGTGCCCGTCGACCCGAAGCGCTCCGTCGGCCGCTGGACCTATTCGAACGTCCGCGACATCCTCACCAACCCCAAATACACCGGGCACATGGTGTGGAACCGCAAGGGCCGCAAGTCCCGCGGCAACCGCGCCAACCCCATCGAGGAATGGATCTGGTCCGCGAAACCGGTTCATGAACCGCTCGTCACTATGGAGGACTGGCTCAAAGCCCAGGACATCAGCGGACACCGCTTCGGTTCCCGCAGTATCAGCAACACCAACGTCAAGCATCCCCAGACCAAACGCTCGTACCTGCTGCGCACCTACCTGTTCCACGGTGCCTGCGGCCGGCGTATGAACGGCAAGACCCGCCGTGGCCACGCCTACTACGTGTGCGAACCGAAGAAGGGATACGTCCCCGACGGCCACCCCGGCGCCGGGAGCTTCTGGATTCGGGAAGACGCGATCGTCGACAAGCTCAACGAGTTCCTCTCCACCCACATCTTTGGCACCTACCGCCGCCACCTGCTCGACAGCACAGTCCGAGACCTCGGCGCCGCCGCCCAACGGGAACGAGACCAACGCCTCGCCGCCCTGCGACGCGAGATCGACGACACCACCCGAATGATCAAGAACCTCGTCCGCAACTTCTCCCGTATCGACAAACCGACCGAGGACTTCGTCCGCGACATCAACGAGGAACGCGTCGAACTTCACCAGCGCAAGACCCAACTCGAAGCCCAGCTCGCCGAAGCCGAGGAGGCCAACCAGCAGGCACCTAACCCCGACCTGCTCGACACCCTGCCCATGGGCGAGGTCCGGATCGAGGAACTACCCGAAGACACCGCGCGGCGGCTGTTCGAAGCCCTCCGGCTCGAACTCCGCTACTACAAGGACACTAATCAGGTCAAGTGCACGGTCACCCTGGCCGGAACGACGCTGCCAGCGACGCGGCACGCCGCCCACGAGGCCGTCATCCTGCCGTTCGACCGAGAGCAGCGACTCAATCAGCGCAAACACGACAACGAGAACAAGGAGGGTGCCATGGCTAGCACCTCTCCCGTTCCCATCCTTGGAGTGCCCCCGGCAGGATTCGAACCTGCGACACCTGCCTCCGGAGGGCAGTGCTCTATCCCCTGAGCTACGAGGGCGCCATCGCTGTGCGACGTCGAAAGCCTAGCGTATGCCCCGGGCGCCGGCGTCGGCGGTCC
>NZ_NKYE01000019.1 GCF_002262875.1 Amycolatopsis antarctica
CCGACACGGTGTGCCCGAGCGCCCGACACGGTGTGCCCGAGCGCCCGACACGGTGTGCCCGAGCGCCCGACACGGTGTGCCCGAGCGCCCGACACGGTGTGCCCGAGCGCCCGACACGGTGTGCCCGGGCGCCCGACACGGTGTGCCCGGGCGCCCGACACGGTGTGCCCGGGCGCCCGACACGGTGTGCCCGGGCGCCCGACACGGTGTGCCCGGGCGCCCGACACGGTGTGCCCGGGCGCCCGACACGGTGTGCCCGGGCGCCCGACACGGTGTGCCCGAGCGCCCGACACGGTGTGCCCGAGCGCCCGACACGGTGTGCCCGAGCGCCCGACACGGTGTGCCTGGGCGCCCGACACGGTGTGCCTGGCGGTCAGGGGAGGGGTGGGCCCAGGAGGTCGTCGGCGTCGGTGATCAGGTACGCGTATCCCTGCTCGGCGAGGAAACGCTGCCGGTGCGCCGCGTACTCGGTGTCGACGGTGTCCCTGGCGACGACGGAGTAGAAGTGCGCCTGGCGGCCGTCGCCCTTGGGGCGCAGCAGCCTGCCGAGGCGCTGCGCCTCCTCCTGCCGGGAACCGAAGGTGCCGGAGATCTGGATCGCGACGGACGCCTCCGGCAGGTCGATGGAGAAGTTCGCCACCTTGGACACGACCAGCGTGCTGATCTCGCCGCGGCGGAACTCGTCGAAGAGCTTCTCCCGCTCCTTGTTCCGCGTCGAACCCTGGATCACCGGCGCGTTCAGCTCGTCGCCGAGCAACTCGAGCTGATCGAGGTACGCCCCGATCACCAGCGTCGGCTCACCCTTGTGCTTGTCCACGATCGACTTGATGACGGCCGTCTTGGTGTGCGCGGTGGACGCCAGCCGGTACTTCTCCTCGGCCTCCGCGGTCGCGTAGACCAGCCGCTCGTTGTCCGTGAGCGTCACCCTGACCTCGACGCACTCGGCCGGGGCGATCCAGCCCTGCGCCTCGATGTCGCGCCACGGCACGTCGTAGCGCTTCGGCCCGATCAGTGAGAACACGTCGCCCTCCCGGCCGTCCTCGCGCACCAGCGTCGCGGTGAGGCCGAGCCTGCGGCGTGACTGCAGGTCCGAGGTCATCCGGAACACCGGCGCCGGCAGCAGGTGCACCTCGTCGTAGACGATCAGGCCCCAGTCGCGGGAGTCGAACAGCTCCAGGTGCCGGTACTCGCCCTTCGTCTTGCGGGTGACCACCTGGTACGTGGCGATGGTGACCGGCCGGATCTCCTTGCGCTCCCCTGAGTACTCGCCGATCTCCTCCTCGGTCAGCGAGGTGCGGGCGACCAGTTCGCGTTTCCACTGCCTGCCCGCGACGGTGTTCGTCACCAGGATCAGCGTGGTCGCCTTCGCCTCGGCCATCGCGGCCGCGCCGACCAGTGTCTTGCCCGCGCCGCAGGGCAGCACGACGACGCCGGAACCGCCCGCCCAGAACGCCTGCGCCGCCTGGCGCTGGTACTCGCGCAGTTCCCAGTCGCTCTCGTCGAGCGCGATCGGGTGCGCCTCACCGTCGACGTAGCCCGCCAGGTCCTCGGCCGGCCAGCCGATCTTCAACAGCGCCTGCTTCAGTCTGCCGCGTTCGGACGGGTGGATCACCACCGTGTCGTCGTCCAGCCGCTCGCCGAGCATTGGGCTGATTTTCTTGCTGCGCAGCACTTCTTCCAGCACGGCACGGTCCGTTGTGGACATCACCAGCCCGTGTGCGGGGTTGTTCGCGATCTGCAGCCTGCCGAAGCGGCCCATGGTGTCGACGACGTCGATCAGCAGCGGCTGCGGGACGGGGAAGCGGGAGTAGTTGGTGAGCGCGTCGACGACCTGCTCGGCGTCGTGGCCCGCGGCCCGTGCGTTCCACAGTGCCAGCGGGGTGACCCGGTAGGTGTGCACGTGCTCGGGGGCGCGTTCCAGCTCGGCGAACGGGGCGATCGCGATCCGGGCGTCCTCGGCCCGGTCGTGGTCGACCTCGAGCAGGACGGTCTTGTCGGACTGGACGATCAGCGGGCCATTGGTCACGCTCTCCTTTATACGTTCCCGCCCCGACGGGCCGCTCAGTCAGGCGTGACCTGCGGCAACAACGACTGGACGTCGAGCCGTCCGGGAATCGACCCCGAGGCGTGCATCAGGTCGGCCACCCGCTGCAGCCGGATGCCGTTGAGCGAGCTCGGGTAGGTGCCCAGTGCGATCAGCGCGGCGGTGGTGGCGTCGATGTCGGCCAGCGCGGGCAGCGCCTGCCGGACGACGGCGGGGTCGTCCGCGCGGGCCTGGGCCCTGCCCAGGGCGTCCCGGAAGATCGCCAGTGCGCGCGGGTTGCCCTTGGCGAACTCGGTGCTGCTGGCGTAGCTCGATACCGGGAAGTCCAGGGTCGCGCCCCGGGCGCCGTCGCTGAGGATCCGGGCGCCGAACTCCTTGCGCGCCGTGGTGATGCCGGGCTCCACCATCCACGCCGCGTCGGCCGCGCCGGAGCGCACGGCCTCCACCATGTCGGCGGCGGGTGTGGTGACGAACTCGACGCCCGCGGGGTCCACGCCCGCCGTGGCCAGCACCGAGCGGCCGGCCAGCGCGCCGAGATCGTCCGGCAGGTCGACGGCGATGCGCGGGGCCTTCTTCGCGGTGACGTCCTGGTAGTCGGATTCGGGCAGGGTCACCAGGGCCATCGTGTCCCGGCCCGCCGTGTACGCCTCGCCCTGGAGCTGCAGTTCGGTGCCGCCCGCCGCGGCACGGAACAGGGCGACGTCGGTGGCGAAGACGATGTCCAGTTCGCCGGCGCCGAGCCGGGCGAGGCCGTCCTCCTGGCTCTGCTGCTCGACCAGTTCCACCCGTAGTCCGGCACGGCTGAACTCGCCCGCCGCCACGGCGATGCGCAGCGGGGCGGTGTCGATCGCGTCGCCGACCCCGACGCGCAGCGTGCCGCGTTCGGGTGGCGCCTGGCCGACCGGCTGGTCCTCGGTGAGGATTCCGCAGCCACTCAGCGCGAGAACAGCGAGAAGTGCCAGGACCTTGCGCATACGAGGACTCCACCGGGAGGGGAAACGTACGACAGGGTGGAGCTTAGGCGGTTCGACGCAATAACATCGCCGGCGAGCGTGAACGAATTTCAGTCGGACTACCGCACGCTCACAGATGTTACTCTTCGGTAGGTTCGGCGATGGAGCCCCGATCGAGCGCGCGGCGCCGCACGCGGAAGAGGAAGCCAGGTGACCCGTCGCGACAGCCGTTCCCACCGACGTACGGGAACGGAAACCGGTCCCGACGCCGGAGGCCGCTGGCGGCTGCGCAACTGGAAACTCCGCACTCGGCTGCTGGCCATCCTGCTGATCCCCGGCCTCGCCGCCGTCGCACTGGTCGGCCTCCGGGCGCGCTCCGACCTGGACAAGGCCGACCAGCTCGCCCAGCTCGCCGAACGGGTCCGGGTGGACAACACCGTCGCCGACGTCGTGCACCAGCTCCAGCGCGAACGCGATCTGACGGTGCGCTTCGTCGCGGCCGACCGGCAGGGCGGCGACACCGAACTGCGCGCCCAGCGGGACCGGGTGAGCGCCGCCATCGGCGAGTTCGACCGCACCTTCTCCGCGGCGGGCGAGGACCTGTCCCCGGCCGCGGCCGCCGACTTCCGCACCATCCAGGAGCGCCTCACCGTGCTCACCGGGCTGCGGTTCTCCGGCGAGTTCTCGTCCTACCCGCCGGACGCCGTGCTGCGCTCCTACAGCGAGCTGATCGCGGGTCCGCTCGATCTCGCCGACCAGTCCGTCTCCACGATCTCCGACCCCGAACTCGCCAGGCTGCGGCTGGCGACCAACGCGCTGGCCCGGGTGAAGGACCAGATGTCCGTGCGGCGGGCGATCATCGCCGAGGCCCTGCAGACGGGGTCGTTCACCAGCGACCTGGAACGCGCACTGCTCAGTGCCCAGGCGCAGCAGGACGCCGCCCGCAGCGACTTCGGCAAGTTCGCCACCCCCGCCCAGCAGCAGATGTACGACGACACCGTGATCGGGCTGATCGTCGACATCGGCAACGACTCCGCCGAGGCCGTGCAGGTGCGCGCCAGCAACGGGCAGCCGCTGACCGGCATCGACCCTGTCCAGTGGGACATCTCCGCCACCTACACCGTCAACCTGGTCAACCGCGTGCAGGACGCGCTGCTGCAGGAGACGCAGCGGCGCACCGACACCCTCGCCGACGAGGCGCTGGCCTCGGCGATCCGCGACTCGGCGATCGTGGTCGCGGTGCTGCTGGTGGCCGGGGTCGCGGCGCTGATCGTGACCCGCTCGCTGCTGCGTCCGCTGCGGGTGCTCCGGCGGACCGCGCTGGACGTCGCGGAGCACCGGCTGCCGGAGGCCGTCGAGGGCATCCTCGCCGATCCCGAACCGGGCACCGGTGGCGCGCCCGCCCGGCCGGCCGTCGCCCCGGTCCCGGTGTTCAGCCGGGAGGAGCTCGGGCAGGTGGCCAGGGCGTTCGACGCGGTGCACGGTCAGGCCGTCCGGCTCGCGGTGGACCAGGCGTTGCTGCGGGAGAACGTCAACGCGATGTTCGTCAACCTCTCCCGGCGCACCCAGGAACTGGTGGAACGCCAACTCTCCGTGCTGGACCGGATGGAGGCCGACGAACAGGACGCGGACACGCTCGGCGGCCTGTTCGAACTCGACCACCTGGCCACCCGGATGCGCCGCAACAGCGAGAACCTGGTGCTGCTCTCCGGCCACGACCTCGACCGCGAACTCGACGAGCCCGTCGCGGCCGAGGAGATCATCGGCGCGGCGCTGTCCGAGGTCGAGCACTACCGGCGGATCGAGGTGAAGGCGACGCCGGCCGTGGCCGTCCGCGGTGACGCCGTCAGCGACCTCGTGCACGTCATCTCGGAACTGTTCGAGAACGCCACCGAGTACTCGCCCGACGCTCGCTCGGTGTCCGTGGTCAGCTCGGCCACCTGGACGGGCGCGTGGCGCATCGACATCACCGACCAGGGCGCCGGCATGCCCGCCACCGAGATCCACCGCGTGAACCAGCGCCTGGCCACCCCGCCGGAGGTGGACGTCGAGGTGTCCCGGCGGATGGGGCTCTACGTGGTCGCCCGTCTCGCCGGGCTGCACGGGATCAAGGTGCGGCTGGCGTCGGCCTCCACCGGCGGGCTCACCGCCACCGTCGAGGTGCCCGCCGAACTGGTGTCCGTGCCGCTGCCCGTGGTCGCGCCGCAACCGGTGCCGGCGTTCGAGCCCGCGTTCGAAGCCGACGAGCCCGAACCCGAACCCGAGCCGCCCGCCCGTGCGATCGTCGGCCCCGGCCCGCCGCGCCGCGCGCCCGTGATGGCGTTCGAGCCGGAGTGGCCGGACGAGCCGGAGGAGGACGAGAACTTCCTCGACCACGACGCCCCGACCGAGCGGATGGCCGTGTACCAGGACGTGCTGTCGAAATGGTTCGTCGCACCCCCCGACACCACGCCGCAGGCGGACGGCCAGGCCGCGCGGGCAACACCGGAGGAGCCCGACGAGCCGGGCACCGGCGGCGCGCACCGGGCCGCCGAACCCCCCGGCCGCAACGGTGACGGTCCCGCCGAACCGGAAGGCTGGCGCACGGCCGCCGACGAGGGCTGGCTGGCCGTGGCGAAACTGGACCAGCCCGCCGGGGAGGAGACCGACGCCGGACTGCCCAAGCGGGTACCGAACTCGCGCCTGCTGCCGGGCGCGATCAGCACCAGCCGCGACTACGACGGCCCGCCCCTTTCCCGCTCGCCGGAGGCCGTACGGGGCCGGATGACCAGCCTGCAACGCGGCGTCCGGCAGGGCCGTGACGCGCGCACGGCCGCCACCGACACCGAACGGGCCGGGGAACGGGACGGGATCGGCGAGTGAGCCTGCTCGAGGTGATCGCACTCGGCCCGGTGGACGCGGAGCGTGCCGAGGCGGGCGGGGCGGACCGGATCGAACTGGTGGCCGACATGGCGGCCGACGGGCTGTCCCCGTCGCCGCGCACCGTGCGCGCGGTACTCGCCGCGACCGGCCTGCCGGTGCGGGTGATGCTGCGGCACACAGCGTCCTTCGCGGCCACCGGCCCCGGCACGCTGCGGGCCGGGGCGGCGGCGCTGCTGGACGCCGGAGCGCGCGAGTTCGTCCTCGGTTTCCTCACCCCGGACGGGGCGGTGGACACCGAGGCGTGCGCGCTGCTGGCAGAGGAGCTGGCGGGCTGCCCGTGGACCTTCCACCGCGCGGTCGACCACGCCGCCGACCCGTACGCCGCGCACGCGGCACTGGCCGGGCTGGGCTGCGACACGGTGCTCTCGGCAGGCCATCCGGGCGGGGTGACCGAGGGCCTGCCGGTGCTGCGGGCGGTGGCCGCGCGTGGCGGTGGGCCGGAGCTGATGGCGGGCGGCGGGCTACGGGACGGGCACGTGACGCGACTGCGAGCCGCCGGGGTGCGGGCGTTCCACATCGGCGGCGCCGTACGGCCCGCCGGCTGGGACGAACCGGTGGACCTCGCCTCGGTCCGCCGCTGGGCGACCGTGGTCTCGGGCGCCGAAACCGCCGCCGCGCACCGGATCGGGTGACGAAGGGGTTAGCGTTGCCCCATGCCTACGCGCACCATCCGGGACGTCACCAGAGACCTGCTCCGCGAGCTCGGCCTGACCACCGTGTTCGGCAATCCCGGCACCACCGAGATCCCGTTCCTGAGCGACTGGCCCGGCGACTTCCGGTACGTGCTGGGCCTGCAGGAGTCGTCCGTCGTGGCGATGGCCGACGGATACGCCCAGGCGGGCGGCAGGCCGGTGCTGGTGAACCTGCACTCGGCGGGCGGGGTCGGGCACGGACTCGGGCACGTCTTCACGGCGTACAAGAACCGCACGCCGATGATCGTGCTCGCCGGGCAGCAGATGCGGTCGCTGATGCCGGACGACCCCTTCCTCGGGGCGACCGACGCCGCCGCCTTCCCCCGGCCCTACGTGAAGTGGAGCTGCGAACCGGCCCGCGCACAGGACGTGCCCGCGGCGATCGCCCGTGCCTACCACCTCGCGACCCAGGCACCGCAGGGTCCGGTGTTCGTCTCGGTGCCGGTGGACGACTGGGACGCCGAGGCGGACCGGCCCGTCGTGGCACGGCAGCGGATCCCCGGTTTCGCCCCGGACCCAGAGGCCCTCGCCGGCCTCACCACCGCGCTCGCCGCCAGCGAGCGGCCCGCCATCGTCGTCGGCCCGGCGGTGGACGCCGACGGTGCGGTGCCCGAGGTCGTCGCCCTCGCCGAGAAACTCAACGCAGGCGTCTGGGCGAGCCCGATGTCGGCGCGCTGCTCGTTCCCCGAGGACCACCCCCTGTTCCTCGGGTTCCTGCAACCGGAACGCGGTGCCACCGCCACCGTGCTGGCCGGTCACGACCTCGTGGTGGTGCTCGGCGCGCCCGCCTTCACCTACCACGTCTACCGCGGCGAGTCCGAGGTCGCGCTGCCACCCATGTACCTGATCAGCGACGACGAACAGGTACTCGCCCGCGCCTCGGAGGGCATCGGGATCCGGGCGACGGCGGGGCTGGCCGTGCGCGCGCTGACCGCCGCCGTACCCGCCACGGACCGGCCCGCGCCGCTCGTGCGGGTGCGGCCGTCCCGGCCGCCGGAGAGCACCCCCGTCTCCGCCGCCTACGTCTACGCGGCGCTGGCGGAATCGTTGCCGGACAACGCGATCGTCGTCGAGGAGACGCCCAGCCACCGCAACGACCTGCACGACCACCTGCCGATCCGCGCCACCGACACCGGCTTCCTCACCGTCGCCAGCGGCACCCTCGGCTACGGCCTGCCCGCCGCCGTCGGCGCCGCGATCGCGCGCCCGGAACGCAAGGTCGTGGCCGTGATCGGGGACGGCTCGTCGATGTACGGCATCCAGGCTCTGTGGACGGCCGCCCGCGAGCAGGTGCCGGTGACGTTCGTGATCATGGACAACTCGCAGTACGCCGCCGTCCGCATCCTCGGTGAGGCGGCGGGCGGGGCGAAACTGCCCGGCGTCGAACTGGGCGGCATCGACTTCGCCGCACTCGCCGCCTCGCTCGGCTGCACCGGGCACCACGTGCGGAGCCCGGCCGAACTCGGCACGGCGCTGACCGCGGCGCTGGCCGACGACCGGCCGAACCTGCTGCACGTCCGCGTCGACCCGGACCCCGGCGTCCTGTACTGACCGAGAAAGGGCGCCCGGGATCGGGCACCCTCCGCTCACCAGGATCGGGCGGTCAGGACGACGCCTTCGCCGGGTCCTTCTCCGCGGTCCCGGCTCCGGCTGTCGCGGAGGCCCCGGAGGCGTCCTCGCCCGCGCCGCCCGTCGGACCGACCTGCAGCAGCCGCGCGACCTCGCCGCGCATCGCGACGAACTCCGCCGACTCCCGGGTGGCGATCTGGTCGCGCTCCTCCGGCAGCCCCACCTCCAGGTCCGCCACGATCGTCGCCGGAGACTTCGACAGCACCAGCACCCGGTCGCTGAGATAGACGCTCTCGTCGATGTCGTGGGTCACCAGCAGCACCGTGCTGCCCTGCTCGCGCTGCACCCTGCGAAGCAGGTCCTCCAGCTCGAAACGGGTCTGCGCGTCCACCGAGGCGAACGGCTCGTCCATCAGCAGCAGCGCGGGCCTGCTGGCCAGCGCCCGCGCAATGGAGACCCGCTGCTGCATGCCACCCGAGAGCTGCCACGGGAACTTCCCGCCGACGCCCGCCAGCCCGACGGCCTCCAGCGCGTCCGCCGCCCGCTGCCGCCGCTCCGCCTTGCCGAGCGAACCCCAGCGCAGCGGGAACTCGACGTTGCGCTGCACGGACAGCCACGGGAACAGCGAACGGCTGTAGTCCTGGAAGACCACGGCCAGGTCGTCCGGCACACCATCGACCCGGTCGCCGTGCAGGCTCACCGTGCCGCCACTCGGCTTGATCAGCCCGGCGATGCAGCGCAGCAGCGTCGACTTGCCGCAGCCCGACGGGCCGACGATGCAGGCAAGGCTGCCCGCCTCGACGGTGAAGTTCAGGTCGCGCACGGCCACGTGCGCCGTCTCCCCGGTGCCGTACCGGTGGTCGAGGCCGTTCACCTCGAGCATTGTGGGCACGCCAGCCCCCTTCTCGATTGCGTCGTCATCGGCGGACGGCGGGGATCCCGCACGTCGCCGTGGTCAGTTCGCGTCCTGCGCGTTCCGGGTCGGCTGCCAGCGCAGCACCCGCCGTTCCACGGCGAGCAGCGCGGCGTTGAACCCGAAACCGATGATGCCGAGCAGCACGATCCACGCCCACATCGTGGGAAAGTTGTACTTGCTCTGTTCGAGGAAGAGCTGCTTGCCGATGCCGTTCAGCGCACCGACCAGTTCCGAGACCACCATCAGGATCACCGAGATCGACAGGCTCAGCCGCAGGCCCGCGAAGATCTTCGGCAAGGCGGCGGGCAGCACGACCATCCCGATCCAGTACGGCGCCGGGGTGCGGAACGAACGCGCCGTCTCCACCTTGACCTTGTCCACGGAGCGCACCCCGTCGACCGTGTTCAGCAGCACCGGCCACAGCGCACCGAAGATGATCGTCGCGAGCTGCATGCCGGAACCGATGCCGAACAGCACCAGGAACACCGGCGCCAGCACCGGCGGCGGAATCGCCCTGGCGAACGCGAACAGCGGACCCACATAGTCGAGGCCCGTCCGCGACCGGCCCAGCGCCGTACCCACCGCGACACCGACCACCACCGCGATCAGCCAGCCACCGATCACCCGGCCGAGGCTGGGCAGGACATGGTCGAACACCACGTCCGAGAGCAGGAGCTGCGAGGCGGGACCGGAGAACCACAGGTCACCCGCGGCACCCAGGATCGTCGTCGGGGGCGGGAAGAACGGGTCGTCCGCCAGCACCGCCACCAGTTGCCACAGCACGATCAGCCCGAGGAACAGCAGCCAGTTGCGGGCGAAGCCACGCAGTCCCCGGCCCAGCACCGCGGAGCCACGGGAACCCAGGGTGGACGTCTTCCGCTCCGCTCCGGTGAGCGGGGTTTCGCGAGTGTCGCTCACGCCGCCGCCTCCTGTGTTTTGCGGGGCACCCGCACCCGGCCGGCTTTCGTGAGCGGGGCTTCGCCAGTGTCGCTCACGCCGCCGCCTCCTGTGCCGAGTTCCACCGGAACAGGCGCTTGCCCGCCCGATCGAGGCCGTCGTTGATCAGGTACCCGATGATCCCGGCCACGACCGTGCCCGCCAGCACCAGGTCCATCTGCCCGCCGGCGGAACTGGCCTCGACGATGAACTTGCCGAGCCCCACCTGGGCGCCCGACACGAACTCCGTACTGATAACCAGGATCAGCGAGATCCACGCGGACATCTTGAACCCGGTGTAGACGAACGGTGCCGCGTGCGGCAGTGCGACCGAGCTGAGGATCCGGGTCCTGCTGGTACCGCAGGCCCGTGCCGTGTCGATCAGTACCAGATCGATCTCGGCGAGCGCGTAGATGGTGTTGAACAGGATGGGCCAGATCGCCGCGTACACCGCGAGCGCGACCTTGGCCTCCCAGCCACTGCCGATCACCAGGATCGTCAACGGGATGAGCGCGACCGACGGGATCGGGCGCAGGAACTCGACGATCGCGCGGGTGGCGTCGCGCAGTACCGGAATACTGCCGAGCAACAGGCCCAGTGGGACGGCGACCGCCGTCGAGATCGTGATGGCGATGGCCCACGCGAGCAGCGTCGCGATCAGGTCACGCAGGAACGAGACGTCGCCGAACAGGCCGATCGTCTGACCGAGCACCTGGCTCGGCGGTGGCAGGAACGCTTCGTTCACCAAACCGGCCTGCACGGCCACTTCCCAGAGCAGGAAGAAGCCGAGCAGACCGGCAAGGTTTCGCAGGATGGGTCGCACGAATACGTCGGATCAGGCGTCCGTCGCCTTGGCGATCATCTGTTCGACATCGAGGGCCTGGCCGATGGTGCCGAACTCGAGCAGCAGGTCCGGGACGCGCTGCAGGCGCGAGGGATCGGGCTTTGACTGGAACTGCAGCAGCTTCGTCAGGGCGGCGGTGTCGGCGTCGACCTTCGAGAACTCGACCATCAGCGGCTCGATCTTGCTGCGGTCCTCGGACTCGACGGTCGCCTTCTGCAGAGCGCGCTGGAACGCGCCGACGGCCTTCGGGTTCTCGTTGGCGAACTTGCCCAGCGAGGCGTAACCGGCGGTGGGGAAGTCCTGCGTCGGGCCGCTCGCGGTGTCGACCACCGGGACCGAGCCGACGGTCTTCGCGGACTGGGTGATGAACGGCTCGGTCATGAACGCCGCGTCGACCTCACCGTTGGCGAGCGCCTTCGACATCTCCGGGAAGGGGATGTCGACCCACTGGATGCCGTTGAAGTCCAGGCCGTTCGTCTTCATCACCGACTTGATCAGCGTGTCGCAGATCGTGTTCTGACCGGTGATGGCGATCTTCTTGCCCGGCAGGTCGGTGACCTTCTTGACCGGCGAGTCCGGCATCGCGACGACCATCGTGCTGCCGGGAGCGGCGGAGGAGGCGTCGGCGACGATCTTGATGTTGCCGTCCTTCTCCGCGACCTTGCCGGCCTCGGCGATGAAGAACGGGGTGTACGAGCTGTACGAGATGTCGACCTCGCCGGCGATCATCTTGGTGACCGACGCCTGGCCGCTGGGGGCGTTGACGATCTCGACGTCGAGGCCCTCCTCTTTGAAGTAGCCGTTCTTCGCGGCCAGGTGGAAGGGCGCCAGGTCGATCGTCGGCATGATCGAGACCTTGACCTTGGTGGTCTCACCCGAGGCGTTCGAGGACTCCTCCTCGCCACTGAGCAGCCCGCAGCCGCTGGTCGAGGCGAGCATGGTCAGCGCGATCAGGACGGTGCCGAACTTGCCTCGCCTCCTCTGTCCACGCTGGTTACTGAAGGCGTGTCGAAGCAAGGCAACTCCTCGCGAAAGAGGTCCTGCGATGGACGCGGACCGTGGGGGCGTGTCGTGCCCCATGTACCGGGGCCACGCGGGTACTGTAGAGAACTCACCCGAGACATCACAATGGGTGGCAACCCACGTGTTATCCGTGGGTAATCTCACCCGTTCCGGCGCTCTCCGCGAAGTGTGCGTTGCGCAGGGTGTTCTTGTCCCGCCAAGTGGGTGCTCCCTGGGCGGATGACGTTGCTTATTTACCCGTGTCGTCCTGGAGGGTTACATCCCGCTTGGGCATTCGCTACCCTCTGCGTCGCAGCCAGACAGCGAATCACCGATGTGGTGAGCGCCTGTGCCTAAACGGCCGAACGGACGGAGCATTTCGGTGAGGTTGGGTACTGCCTGGTCGCGGGAAGCGTGTCGTGAGTGTCGCATCCGGGTGGCCGCGGGCAACGGAGCCGCGCGGGGTGGGGCGCCCGTCAGGTGCCCGTCCGATCCAGCTGGACACGATGTGACCGGCTACTGAGTCAAGTCTTGGGAGTGTGCTGGTTGTGCCCGACCAGAACGCCGAGTATCTGTCCAGCCCGAACAGCAATGGTGGTTCATCGGTGTCCAGATCAGACGCCACGGAGTTAGGCGGCGGCTCCGCCGAGGAGGCCGCCGGCCAGGCGACCTCCAGCAAGTCCGCGGGCAAGTCCGGCGGGCTGAGAAACTGGCGCCTGCGTTCCAAGCTCCTGCTCGTGTTGATCATTCCGACGCTCACCGCGCTCGTACTGGGCGGACTCCGTACCGCGGACAAGCTGTCGGTGGCCGACGAGTTCCAGCAGACCGCGGATCAGGTCGGCCTGGCGATCAGGGTCACCAACGTCGTCCACGAGCTGCAGACCGAGCGGACCCTGGCCGTCACCAAGATCGCCTCCGGCGGGGCGCAGGGGGCGCCCGCGTTCGACGCGCAGATCGGCAAGGTCGACCGTGCCGTCGACGAGCTGCGCACCGCGACGGCCGGCCTGGCGACCGACGACACCGAGGCGCAGGCCCGGTACGACCGTGGCCTCCAGCGGCTGGACTCGCTGCGCCCGCTGCGCGCCGCCGCGAACAACTCGCCGTACTCCGACATCGCCACCTTCTCCACCTACACCGAACTGCTCAAGCAGCTCGTGCAGCTCGGCCAGGAGGTCACCGCCGCGGTCAGCGACCGGGACCTGCTGCGCGCGGGCACCGCGACCCAGTCGATCAGCGAGGCGAAGGAGTTCTTCACCAGGGAGGACGCCGCGCTGCAGATCGCCGCGCTGCGCAACCAGTTCCCCGGTGACCTGCTGGAGCAGACGCGCGACGCGAACGCCGGTGGCGACGCCGCCATCGCGAACTTCAACGGCAGCGCCACCCCGGAACGCAGGCAGTTCTACTCCGACACCGTCTCCGGCCCCGAGGTGGACAGCCGCGAGCGCATCCGCGCCGGGGCCTTCATCGCCGCCGAGGCGGGCCAGCCGGTCGCGATCGACGTCCCCCAGCTCACCGATTTCTCCACGGCCACCGCCGCCAAGCTGCGGACCGTGGAGAGCTCGCTGCTGGACGGGCTGCGCGTCAGCGCCGACGACCTGGCCGGCAGCACGACCACCGCCGCCTACGTCGAGGCGGGCATCGTCATCGCGCTCATCATCGCCACGCTGGCGCTGATGATCGCGGTCACCAGGCTGCTGCTCGGCCCGCTGCGCGTGCTGCGGACCAACGCTCTCGACATCGCCTACACCCGGCTGCCGCAGACGGTGCAGCGAATCCTGGACGACCCGGACCCGCTGCGCGCCTCGAAGGACGTGGTCGAGCCGGTGCCGATCACCACCCGCGAGGAGATCGGCGAGGTCGCGCGCTCGTTCGACGCCGTGCACGAACAGGCCGTGCGGATGGCCGCCGAGCAGGCCATGCTGCGGGAGAACGTCAACGGCATCTTCGTGAACCTGTCCCGCCGCTCGCAGCGGCTGGTGGAGCGCCAGCTCGGCGTCATCGACCGGCTCGAGGCCGATGAGCAGGACCCGGACCATCTCGCCAGCCTGTTCGAGCTGGACCACCTCGCCACCCGGCTGCGCCGCAACGGTGAGAGCCTGCTGGTGCTCTCCGGTGCGGGTCTGTCCAAGTCGGTGCCGCGCCCGGTCCCGGCCGCCGACGTCGTCGGCGCGGCGGTCTCGGAGATCGAGCAGTACGCCCGCGTCGAGGTCGGCGTCATCCCGGACACGCTCGTCCAGGGCCGCACGATCCACGACCTCGTCCACCTGCTCGCCGAACTGCTCGACAACGCCACCTACTTCTCCGAGCCGGAGACCAAGGTGACGGTGCGCGCGGTGGCGACCCGCAGGGACGAACTCGCCATCCAGATCACCGACCGCGGTGTCGGGATGTCCGAGTCGCAGCTCGCCGATGCCAACCAGCGGCTGGCCGACCCGCCCGACCTGGACGTCTCGGTGACCCGCCGGATGGGCCTGTACGTGGTCGCCCGGCTGGCCAAGCGGCACGGCATCGAGGTGCGGCTGCGCGAGAACGAGGACATCGAGGGCGGTGTCGTCGCACGGGTGGTGGTGCCCGCCGAGCTGCTGGGCAACGCCGCGCGCTCGCTGCCGCCGATCACCCCGCCGCGGAACGCCATGTCCGACTCCGTCCCGCAGAACTGGATGACGGAGAACGCGATCACCACGGCGCTGTCCGGCTCGGCCAACGGCCACCGGGACTCGATGGAGCACACCCCGCCGCCGCGCAGCGCGATGACGTCGACGTTCGAATCGGCCTTCGACGCGCAGCCGTCCCAGGAACGCTCCGAGCTGCCCACCAGGCAGCCCCGGCAGCCGGAGCCCGAGCCGGAACCGATCCCGGCCGAGGACTCGTCGGCCGGACAGGAGGGCGGACTGCGTCCGCTCGACCAGCCGATCAGCCTGGACGACCTGGTCGCGGGCTCGTCCGGCGGCATGTTCGCGGGCGCTCCGGACCCGGCCACCATCCCGGCCCCGCCGCCCGCACGGCCCTCGCCCGCCCAGGGCAACGGGGCCTACAACGGAAACGGCAACGGGGCCGCGAACGGCAACGGGGCGCAGGCTCCCGCCGACGGCACGGCCGAGGAGACGACGCAGTACTCCCCGCTCGCGCTGCCGAAGCGCAGGCCCACCTACACGCCGCCGATCGCGCCCGCGCAGGCCGAGGACGACGCCGATGCCGCCGAGCCGCCCGGTTCGGCACCTGACGACGTGCCGACCCGCAGGCTGCCGATCTACCAGTCGGTGCTGTCCCGGTGGTTCAGCGAGGAGGACGAGGCGCAGGCACAGAGCGAGGCGGGAGCCGAGGCCTCCGCGCCCGCCGACGCGGGCAGGCCCTCGCCGTCCCCGGCGCCCTCCCCAGCGCCGTCGCCCACCGCACGCCCGGCAGTGCCGGCCGAAGCGGAGCGGCCCGCCGCCGAGCCGGATGTCCAGGAACGACCCGAAGGGGCGGGCGTGGCAGGAAGTTGGCAGAGCGCCTCCGACAACGGCTGGCAGGCCGCGCAGGCCCTGCTCGACTCGAAGGACGAGGAGATCACCCCGGCCGGTCTGCCCAAACGGGTTCCCAACGCGTATCTGGTGCCAGGGTCGGTCAGCGCCAACTCCGGTGCTGGCGGCTCGTTCACCGATGCCGGTGCCTCCGCACAACCCGAAAAATCTGCGCAGCCGTCGATCGCCAGGTCGGCGACCGCAGCACGGAGCCGGATGGCGAGTTTCCAGCGTGGCTACAAGAGTGGACGTCACGCACTGAAGGACGACTCGCCGGAAGCCGGACAGCCCGATGCCGTCTCGGTGTCCAGCTCGGGCGAAGAATCTGCCGAGAACGGGGTTAAGGAGTGACAGTGACACGGGCGGGTACAGCACAGCCCATCGGGCCGAAACAACCGGGCAACTTCGCCTGGCTCATCACCGACTTCGTGCACCGGGTGCCCGGTGCGGCGCACGCCGTGGTGGTCTCCGCGGACGGGCTGCTGCTCGCGTCCTCACGCGGGCTGCCGAGGGACCGCGCCGACCAGCTCGCCGCGGTCGCATCCGGACTGACGAGTCTGGCCCGGGGTGCCGCGCAGGTCTTCGACGGAGGTCCGGTCGCCCAGACCGTCGTCGAGATGGCCAACGGCTTCCTGTTCCTGATGGCGGTCTCGGACGGTTCCTGCCTGGCCGTCCTCGGCTCGCCGGACAGCGACATCGGGCTCGTCGTGTACGAGATGACATTGCTCGTGGAGCGGGTGGGGCAGCAACTGACCCCCGAGTTGCGGGCCCAGCTGCAGGGTGCGGCTCGCCGTTGACCGGCGCGCCCCTATAGCACTGAGGAGATGCCGTGGACTCCGGACGCGCGCGAGGCGAGCGCCGGCTTGGCGACGACTTCCAGGCGTCGCGCTGGCAGTACGAGGACGACGGCCGCTTCGGCGGCCGTGGCGGGCGTGGTTCCCGCCACCCCGAGGACGATGCGGAGGCATGGCTGCGCCCACCTGATTCCGATCAGGGCCGTGGGCCGGGCGAGTTCGACGTGGCGGAGTTCGCGGCGGACCGGCTGCTGGCCGGCCCGGGCTCCGAGCTGTACGGCTCGTACGACGCCAGGCAGGAGCAGGACCCGGCCTTCGGGGGGCAGCAGCCCTTCCCCGTACAGGCACAGCACGAACCGGAGGACAACACGTCCTCCGGTCTGGTCCGGCCCTACTTCCGGACCAAGGGACGGACCCGTCCCAGTTACGACCTTGCGATCGAGGCGTTGATCTCGACGAGCGAGCAGGGCCGGGTGCTGGAACGGGTCCGGGTTCCGGAGCACAGGTCGATCTGCGATCTGTGCCTGGACACGCGTTCAGTGGCCGAAGTGGCCGCTCACCTGCGCCTGCCACTCGGTGTGGTGCGGGTTCTGGTTGGTGACGTTGCCGGTCTCGGACTCGTCATGGTTCACTCCGCGACCTACGCGGTGGGCGACCGGCCGAGCGTCGAGTTCATGGAGAGGGTGCTCAGTGGCCTTCGGCGAATTTAGCGGCGAAGCGAACACGTCGTCCGCCTCCGGACCCACCTCGTCGGCGAAGATCGTCGTCGCGGGTGGTTTCGGTGTCGGCAAGACGACTCTGGTGGGTGCGGTCTCGGAGATCGACCCGCTCACCACCGAGGCGTCGATGACCGAGGCCAGCGCCTCGGTCGACGACCTCTCGGCGACACCGAACAAGACGACCACCACGGTCGCCATGGACTTCGGCCGGATCACGCTGGACTCCGACGTGGTGCTCTACGTCTTCGGCACGCCGGGACAGCACCGGTTCTGGTTCATGTGGGACGACCTGGCACTGGGCGCGATCGGCGCCGTGGTGCTGCTCGACACCCGCAGGCTGGCGGACGCGTTCGCCTCGATCGACTTCTTCGAGAACCGCAACCTGCCCTACGTCGTCGCGATCAACTGCTTCGACCGGTTGCTGCACCATCAGATCGAGGATGTCCGGCACGCGCTGACGATCTCGCCCTCGGTGCCGATCATCGTCTGCGACGCCCGGGAGCGGGAGTCGGCCAAGCAGGTGCTGATCTCCGTCGTCCAGCACTCGATCGCCAGCCAGACCGCGACGCCGGTCGGCTGAGCTCCTTCGCCGGTGACTGTGCGTACTCGACGTCCGGCGTGAGTGTGCTTCCGACCGGACCTGTCGACGGTTCGTGATTTCCCGCCGTTCCGGCTTGGCGTACCCGCCTGTCCAGGAACGGCGGGAATCGTTGGCAGTATGTCAAGAAACCTCGTGGAAGTTGCCCCCCGAGGGGGAGGAAACCTCCCAGAACCCGGGACGCATGCGGCCGTTGGAGTGAACTCCGGCAGGTTCACCCGTCCACGTGACCGTGCCTCGATCGGTGGCATCACGGCGCTCGCGCGTCTGCACGTGCACACCGTGAGAAGAACCCGCGATCCGATTTAATCGCGCTGACCTGCGTCAATGCGTCAGATGCACAATCACCCCGATGGCTGTTCACCATGTGCCCGCGGGTGAATCGTGCACCCTGCGTGTTGACTTCGTTGCAGCACTCGTACTCGACACGATCCCGTGGATGAATACTCTGAGCGCAGGCAAATTCGCCATTACCGGTGTCGGCGCGTCGTCGCCACTCGCCGGGCGAGGCGTGCGGGTTCGACGACGGGCAGGAGGTGCGGCGGGTGACGGCCACGGCCACCGAGGACACCTTCACCTCGCTCGTCTCCGACCTGGTCCGGCGCGTTCCCGGGGCCGCGCACGGCGCGTTCGTCTCCGCAGACGGTCTCCTGGTCGCCGGTTCCGACCGGTTGCCGCCGGACCGCGGCGAGCAGCTCTCCGCCGTCGCCTCCGGGCTGATCAGTCTCACCACCGGCGCGGCCCAGTGCTTCGAGGCCGGCGCGGTGACCCAGACGGTGATCGACATGGAGCAGGGCTACCTGTTCCTCACCACCGTTGCCGACGGGTCCTGCCTCGCCGTGCTCGCGGCGCGGAGCTGCGACATCGGCACGGTCGCGTACGAGATGACGGTTCTCGCCGACCGCGTGGGCGAGCAGGTGGATCCCGGGCCGCGGGTGCGGCACGGGGACGGGGTACGGGGGTAGCCGAATGGTCCGCAGACCGCGATGGACCGAGCCGGACACGCAGACCGTGTCCGCGGGCTGGGAACAGCTCCACCGGGCAACCGAACGCGAGGGACTCGACTCGCCCGGCAGGTTCGAACTCGGCGAGGTCTCCGCGTTGATCGGCAGCGGCACGTTCGCCGCGGTTCCGGTGCAGGAGAGCAAGAAGACGGTCTCGCGTTCCCGGTTCCGGCCCTACGCGCGCACCCGCGGCCGCACCCGCCCGGACAACGATCTCGCGCTGGAGGCCCTCGTCTCGACCAGTGAGCGCGGCCGCCGTTACGCGGGCGTCGCCTCCGTCGAGCAGCGCGCCATCTGCGACCTGTGCGTCGAGACCCGATCCGTCGCCGAGGTCGCCGCCCACCTGCGGCTGCCGCTCGGCGTCGTCAAGGTGATGGTGGGCGACATGGCCGACGCGGGACTCGTACTGATCCACCAGCCCGGCCTGATGTTCGGTGACCGTTCCTCCCGCGAGTTCATGGAACGGGTACTGCACGGCCTGCGCTCGCTGTAGCCGCTCCGCCTCAGTCCTCCACCAGCGCCGCGGACGTGATGCGGTGCAAGGGAAAGCGCTCGTTGCCGCTGCCCTCCAGCATGCCGCCGCCGACCCGCACCGGGGTGACCACCCGCTGGCTGGCGGTGCCGTGCGAGTCGACGAAGCCGATCCAGACCTCACGCCGTTCACGGGTCGCCTCGGCCAGCAGCGCGAGCGTGGCCGAGGTGTCCGTGCCGCCGCCGCGGTGCGCGCCCACCGTCGCGCCCCTGCGCGTCCCGGCGGCCCGGTCGCCCGCGCGGACGTGCCGGACGATCATCGCGAGCTGGTCGGCGTTGACGGTCGGTGCCGGGACGGCCGTACGCGCCCGCCGCGGTGCGGCCGGGACCCGCCTGCCCGCCGGGCGCAGGTCGATCACCCGGCCGTCCGGGCCCTCCGCGGCCGGGGCGAAACCGGCCGACCGCAACCCGTCCAGCACCTCGGCCAGCGGCAGCGGACTGACCAGCACCGTCGGTGCGATCCGCCGCAGGTCCAGGTCGGCCGCGGCCGGAGTGCCCAGCACCTCCGCGATCAGCACGTCGTCGTCGCAGCGCAGGAACGAGCCGGCCACGCCGCCGCGCAGCCTGCCGTGCCTGCGGGCGACGTCGTCGATCAGGTACGTCAGCGACTGCGGCACCGCGGTCGCCGAGTGGACGCGGAACAGTTCGTGCAGCTCGTCCGCCGTGCGCCCGGCGTCGAGCGCCCTGCGCACGGAGGTCTCGGTGATCCGGTAGACGGTCGCGTGCCCGGAGGACTCCACGTCGGCGACCGCGGTGATCCTGGTGGCCAGCTCGGGTTCCAGCGGTCCTGGCGCGACGACCGTCAGGTCTGCCTGCACCAGTACCTGGTCGACCGGGTCGGGCAGCGCGTCGATCATCGCCGTGGTCGCGCCCGCGCGGTCGTCGTCTAGCAGCGCGCTCGCCGCCGTGCCCAGCGCGCCGAGGGCGACCACACCCAGTGCCGAGGCCTCCGCCATCGTCCAGTGGACCGTCTCGTCGCGCAGCCTGCCGCCCCGGCGGGGAGCCCGCCAGGCCAGCATCGCGACCAGGTCGTCGACGGCGGTCACGCCGGTGCCGTTCGGCAGTTCGGCGAGCGCGTCCAGGACCCGCCTGCGCACGGCCGGGGCCTGCGGACGGCGCAGCTCCTCGGAGAGCGGGGCGACGGGCTTGTCCTTGGCGTCGCGCCCGCCGGCCATTCCCGGCAACCGCGGCAGGTCCAGCCAGGCCTGCGCCAGCGGCACCCAGCGCTGGGCAGGCGCGGAGGCCAGCCAGGAGTCGGCGAGCGTGGTCGGTACCCACTCGGGGGTGGTCGACTGGCTGTCCGCGACCAGTCCCGCGCCGACGGCGAGCTCGGCGAGCAGGGTGGCCCCGGCGTCGTCGACCTCGGTCTCCTTCGCGAGCCTGCGCAGCTCCCGGACACCCAGCCCGCCGGATTTCAGCACCGGCGGCGGTTGCTGCGACCACAGCAGCACCAGGGTTTCCATGTGCCGCAAGAACTCCATCGCCTCGCCGGCTGCCGCTGAGTCCACAGTGGACTGTTCGTGCGAGCGGGTGGGCAGGTCCGGTTCGGTGAGCCGCCCGGCGGGAAGGACCCGCCCGTCGCGCAGCGCGATCCCGGCCTCCCTCGGCAGCTCGACGGTCTGCTCGTCCCGGCGCAGCAGCAGGCCGAGGGCCAGCAACCGGTGCACCGGGGTCTCCGCTCGTTCCGGTGCGGGCGAGGTCGCGGCGTCCCTGGTCCGGCCGACCGGCGGCCCCGCGGCGAGGGTGCGCAGCAGCGCGCGCTCCGCCTCGCCGGTCTCTGCCAGCGCGGCGCGCACGGTCTCCGGGGTCAGCGCGGGTACCGCCCGGCCGAGGCCGGCGGGGTAGGGGCCGAACACCTCGCGGGCGGCCGGAGCGATCCGCAGCGCCTCGTCCTCACCCCAGACGAGTGCCTTGGCGCGCAGGAGATCCAGTGTCTCGCCGGGGCTGGTGCCGAGCAGCCCGGCGAGCTCCGACCTCGGCACCGCCTCGGTGTCCGCCCCGGCCACCAGCAGGGTCTCCAGCACGGCGAGGGTGAAGGTGTCCAGGTCCTCGCAGGCGCGCGCCACCGAACCCGGCGTGCCCGCCCTGGTGGCGAGCACGGTGGAATCGGACGGCGGCGGCGTGGCCAGGTCGCGCCTGGTGCGCAGCAGCGCGGCGAGCGCGTCGTCGGGAAGCGAGCGCAGCCAGTCCGCAAGCGAGATCGCGGGCATCGTGAGCGAGGATACCGGCACCTGGGGTGCCGCCCCCCGGCGCTGGTCGGGCACACTGGACGAAGCCGTAGTGGACCAGGTGCGTGGAGGACTGTCGTGGCGAAGGGCGAGAAGGCCAGGAACAACGGGATCGACCCGACGTGGCCGAAGGTGGCACCGGGCGAGCATCCCGTCTCCGAGTTGGCGGCGGACCGGCAGGGCGCTCTCTCCCCGTTCGGCGACGTCACGTTCCCGCTCGAGAACGTGCCCTACGTGCACCCGGAAACCGAGATCAACAAGTAGCCACCTCCGGCTACCGGCGGGTAAACCGCCAGGTCAGAGGTGGCCCCGGTCACGGGACTAGGGTTGCCCCGTCAGGTTGTCCAGCTTCGCCGCGGGGGTTAGTGCCATGCCGGTTCCCGGTCCGGGATATTCGATCACCGTCCGTGTCGAGGCGCCGCCCTCGTCGAGTGCCGCGGGGGATCTGACCACCGCCGTCGGCCAGGTGGGCGGGGTGCTCACGGCGTTCGACGTCGTGGAGTCGCACGCCGACGCGATCGTCGTCGACATCAGCGTCAACGTGCTCTCGGCCGATCACGCCGAGGACACCCGGCAGGCCCTCGACGCCCTGCCGGGCGTGAAGGTCCGCAAGGTCTCCGACCGGACCTTCCTCATCCACCTCGGCGGCAAGCTCGAGGTCAGCCCCAAGGTCGCCCTCCGCAACCGTGACGACCTGTCCCGCGCGTACACGCCCGGCGTCGCCCGCGTCTGCCAGGCGATCGCGGCGAACCCCGAGGACGCGCGCAGGCTGACCATCAAGCGCAACACCGTCGCCGTGGTCACCGACGGTTCGGCCGTGCTCGGTCTCGGCAACATCGGCCCCGCTGCCGCGCTGCCGGTGATGGAGGGCAAGGCGGCGCTGTTCAAGAAGTTCGCCGACGTCGACGCCTGGCCGGTCTGCCTGGACACCCAGGACACCGAGGAGATCATCTCGATCGTCAAGGCGCTCGCGCCGGTGTACGCGGGCATCAACCTGGAGGACATCGCCGCTCCGCGCTGCTTCGAGATCGAGGCGCGGCTGCGCGAGAAGCTGGACATCCCCGTCTTCCACGACGACCAGCACGGGACCGCGATCGTCGTCGTCGCGGCGCTGCGCAACGCGCTGCGCGTGGTCGGCAAGAACATGGCGGACTGCAAGATCGTGATCAGCGGCGTCGGAGCGGCGGGCTCGGCGATCATCCGGCTGCTGCTGCGCAAGGGCCCGGCCGACATCGTCGCCGCGGACATCGACGGGATCGTCCACTCCGCCCGGCCGAACCTGGACGACAACCTGCGCTCCATCGCGGAGCGGACGAACAAGGAGAACGTCTCGGGCACGCTGCACGAGGCGCTCGCCGGGGCGGACGTGTTCATCGGCGTCTCCGCGCCCAACCTGTTCGGTGCGGAGCAGGTGCGCTCCATGGCCGCCGACCCGATCGTCTTCGCGCTGGCCAACCCGGACCCGGAGGTCGATCCGATGGAGGCTCAGCGGCACGCCGCCGTCGTCGCCACCGGCCGCAGCGACTACCCGAACCAGATCAACAACGTGCTGGCCTTCCCCGGCGTGTTCCGCGGGCTGCTCGACGCGCAGGCGCACCAGATCGACGACGAGATGCTGCTGGCCGCCGCCGACGCGATCGCCGACGTGGTGGTGGACGGCAGGCTGAACGCCTCGTTCATCGTGCCCAGCGTGTTCGACTCGGCGGTCGCCCCGGCGGTGGCCGACGCAGTGAAGGCCGCCGCCCGCCGCGAGAACGCCTGACCACAAGACCGCAATATGTCGACGTATTGCGATGCCTTGTGCACGAGGTATCGCAATACGTCGACATATTGCGGAAAGTGCTGGTGCGGCGGCCCGGCATCGAAGCGGGTGACCGGCGCGCGGGTTAGCGTGGTGTGGTGAGCGAACTGAGCCATCTCGACGACGCGGGCGCCGCTCGCATGGTCGACATCACCGCCAAGTCCGTGACCTCCCGGACGGCCACCGCCACCGGCACCGTGCGCACCACGGCCGAGGTGATCGGGCTGCTCTCCGCCAACGGCCTGCCGAAGGGCGACGCGCTCGCCACCGCCAGGATCGCCGGGATCATGGGTGCCAAGCGGACCCCCGATCTCGTGCCGCTGTGCCATCCGATCGCACTGTCCGGAGTGGACGTCGGGTTCGAACTCGGTGATGCCGAGGTGCGTATCCGGGCGACGACACGCACCACCGGGCGCACCGGCGTCGAGATGGAGGCGCTGACCGCTGTGGCGGTCGCCGGGCTCACGGTCCACGACATGATCAAGGCGGTCGACCCGGCGGCCACTCTCGACGGCGTCCGGCTGGAGACCAAGGAGGGCGGCAAGTCGGGAGACTGGCGCCGTCCGGCGGAAGGGGAGCAGCGATGAATCGCACCGCACGGGTGGTCGTGGCGTCGAACCGGGCGGCCGCGGGTGTCTACCCGGACCGCACCGGACCGATCATCGCGGAGTGGCTCACCGAGCACGGTTTCGACGCGGGGGAGCCGATCGTCGTCGAGGACGGCGAGCCGGTGACGCGGGCGCTGCGGGCCTGCCTGGCCGAGGAGGTGCACGTGGTCGTCACGACCGGGGGCACCGGTATCTCGCCGACCGACCGTACGCCGGAGGCCACGGTCCCGGTGCTGGACTACCGGTTGCCCGGGGTCGCCGACGCGGTTCGCGCCGCGGGGAGTGGCAAGGTGCCGACCGCGATCCTGTCCCGGGGCGTCGCCGGGGTGGCCGGCCGGACGCTGGTGGTCAACCTTCCCGGTTCGCGGGGCGGTGTGCGGGACGGTCTCGAGGTGCTGGAGGGCGTTCTCGACCACGCCGTCGATCAGTTGCACGGCGGCGACCACGGCACGCACGGTGGCGGCGGGCCCGCGGCCGGTGCGGGTGCGCCCGCTCGCGTCGCGCTGGCGCAGGTCACCGAGACGCCGGTGACGGTGGAGGAGCACGCCGCGCTGGTGGACGACCGGGCGGCGGGCGCGGTGGTCAGTTTCGGTGGCGTGGTGCGGGATCACGACGGCGGCCGTTCGGTCAGCACCCTCGACTACGAAGGGCATCCGACCGCGGGCGACGTGCTGGCGAGGGTGGTCGCGGAGGTCGCGGGCAGGCGCAACGGCCTGCGGGCGGTGGCCGTGAGCCACCGGATCGGCGCGCTGCGGATCGGCGATGTGGCACTCGCGGTCGCGGTGGCGGCAGAGCACCGGGCGGAGGCATTCGAGGCCTGTGCGGAACTGGTCGACGAGGTGAAGTCGCGGCTGCCGGTCTGGAAGCACCAGCGCTTCACCGACGGCACGGACGAGTGGGTCAACTCGCCCTGAATCCCTGGGCCGGGTACCGGATGGGTTCCCGGGCCGGTGCGCGGCCCGCCCAGCGCCCCGGAATGCCACCTCAGGACGTCGCCGTTCCCGTCTACGGCGGATCCGGCGGTCACCGAGGGCGTGTGAGCGGCTACGCGAACGCCGAAAAGCCGCTGAGATCGCCGGAGAGTGCCTGAAACGGCCGTCCACGGCCTGGTTCACCCTCGGGCACCCTAAGGGCCTCTCGTGCATGTGCAGACGTGCTCTGCAGCCGCACGTGGCAAGCGGGCGTGCGGACGCGAAAGGGCCCCACCGCCGGGGGAACTCGCGGTGGGGCCCTTTCGATGTGCCTGATCGGCCTTCGTCCAGGTGATCAGCGAGCGCGGACCTCAGTGGTCCGCACGGATCACTTGGTGGCGATCTTCTGGCCGACGACGATGAAGTCGGCGTTCGGGATGAACTGGTCGTTGAGCTGCTGGAGCTTCGCGAACCCACCCTCGACGTTGTTCTGCTGGGCGATCTTCGCCAGCGTGTCGCCCGCCTGGACGGTGTAGTCACCGGCCGGGTTCGAAGTGGCGACACCGGTGGCCGGAGCGGTGGACTTCTGCTGCGGAGCGGCCTTCTTGCTCTGCTGCTTCGAGGTCGACTTCTCGGCCTTCTTGGGGGTGCTCTTCTTCTGCTGCGACTTGCTGCCCTCGGAGTTCTTGGCCGAGTAGCTGCCGGACGCGCCGGCCTTCTTGCCGCACACCGGCCAGGCGCCGATGCCCTGGCCCTGCTTCACGCGCTCGGCGACGGCGATCTGCTCGTCACGGGACGCGTTGTGCGCGCTGCCCTGGCCGCCGTAGGCCTTCCAGGTGCTCGGGGAGAACTGCAGACCACCGGAGTAGCCGTTGCCGGTGTTGGTGCTCCAGTTGTTACCGCTCTCGCACTGTGCGATCGCGTCCCAGTTGGTGCCTTCGGCCTGCGCGGGGGTCGCAGCGATCGCCAACGGGGCGCCGACGGCCATACCCGCGACAGCGACGCGGGCGATGTGCCGCGAAGCAGCGGAAGCCTTGCGGTGCTTGCCTCGATAAGCCATTTCGACTCGGTCTCATCCTCCGCGCCTACGAAATCTCGCACAGGGCAGACCACATGGATCTGGCCGGCGTTTCAGCCGGCTGACGTTGGCCGTCGCTTGTGGCGGCGGTTTCCGTCCCCCTCCGTCCCTGTCCGGAAGTTTTCTTTCGCTCGGGGTATTGGCCGGGATTCCGCCGGACAGGGCTCGGCGCATCGGATTCCCGGGTGGTGCTTTGGTCGGTCGGGGCCAACCGAGAAGCGACGGTACGTAACGGTGAGCGTGATCGGAAATCATACAAGCCGTGACCTACGTCACAGTAACAGTGCGCAACCTCGTGCGATCGTACTGTTTATGCTGGTCAGAGGCTCGTTATCTGGCCGTTTCCTAGCCGAGATATTTCACTGATCGTGAGGCCTGGGTCACGTGATTGTGGAGTGAATGGGCCATCCGTGCGGCCTCTCCGCAGGCCTTCGCGACGCCTCCGGAGCGCCCCGGCGAGGCTCTTCGAGTGGCGCCGGAGGAGCCGGTGGATCGCGCTGCCGGACACGGTGCCGGAGCCGAGCGTCCGGCTGGTGAACCGCCGGAAACGCTCAGGTGAGCGAGCGACGGCGAAAAGCCGCGACGGGAGTGGGGTCGCAAGGCCGGAAATTCAGCCGCCCGCGAACGGCGGCAGCACGTCGAGCTGGGTGCCGTCGGGCAAACGGGCCGAGGTGTCCCGTACGGCCACGCCGTCGAGCAGGAAGCTGGCCGCGTCGAGAATCCTGGGCAGCGCCGCGGGGTGGCGCTCACGCAGCGCGGCGACCGCGTCGGCCACGCTCGCCCCGGCCGGCAGCTGGACCAGTTCCTCGTCGATGGAGGTGGCCGCACGGGCGGCCGCGAAGTACCGGACCAGCACCGTCGTCGCGTGCCCGGTGGCCAGGTCGTGCTGCACCGGGCCCGGGGACGTGGCTCCGGAAGGCGGCACTGTCATGTTCAGCCTCCGATGGCGCTCATCGGCCGGATCGGCTGTGCGAATCCGGCTTCGTTGATCTCGTGTCCGGCCAGTTTGGCCCACATCGTCGCCCGCCACGCCTCGGCCACGGCCTCGTCGCCTGCCCCGCCGCGCAACAGCCGCCGCAGGTCCGTCTCCTCGGTGGAGAACAGGCAGGAGCGGACGGCACCGTCGGCGGTCAGCCGGGTGCGCTCGCAGTCCGAACAGAACGGCCGGGTCACCGAGGCGATCACACCGACCTCGGCAGGCCCGCCGTCGACCAGCCATCGTTCGGCGGGAGCCCCGCCGCGCACGCTTGGGCTCGGGCTGAGGGTGAACTCGGTGCCCAGCAGGTCGAGGATCTCGGCGGCGGTGATCATCTCGCCGCGGATCCAGCCGTGCTGCGCGTCCAGCGGCATCTGCTCGATGAATCGCAGGTGGTAGCCGTTCTCCACGCAGTAGCGCAGAAGAGAGGTGGCCTGGTGCTCGTTGGTGCCGCGCATCAGCACCGAGTTGATCTTCACCGGGTTCATCCCGGCCTCGCGCGCGGCGGCCAGCCCGGCGAGTACGTGCGGCAGCCGGTCGCGCCGGGTGATCTCCCGGAAGGTGGCCGCGTCGACGGTGTCCAGCGAGACGTTGATCCGGTCGAGGCCGGCCTCGGCCAGTCCCTTCGCGCGCTTGGCGAGCCCGATGCCGTTGGTGGTCATGGACATGCGCGGACGCGGTTCGAGCGCGGCGACGCGGGCGATCAGGCCTTCCAGTCCCGGGCGCAGCAGAGGTTCGCCGCCGGTCAGCCGGATGTCGGTCACGCCGAGCCGTTCGACGGCGATCGTCAGCAGGTGAACCAACTCGTCGTCGGAGAGGAGCTGGTCGCCGGGCATCCAGTCGAGGCCCTCCGCGGGCATGCAGTAGGTGCAGCGGAGGTTGCACTTGTCGGTCAGCGAGACCCGCAGATCGGTGGCGACCCGGCCGAAGGTGTCGATCAGCGCGGGGTCGTCCGGACGGGGCTGTGCTGCCGTCTGGGCATTGGGTACCCGGGGAAGCCCGAGGTGTACCGCTGTCATCTCTCTTAGGGTAGTGCCGAAACCGGTCGAACGTGACTTGTAGGCAGAGCGACAATTATTTCGGCGCGGCCCCGTTGTTCCTTGGGGTACACGGAGTTTCGTCGCCTGTCCGGGTGGATTTTCCGCACCTGCGGCGATAATGTTCCGCCCATGCCGCAGTTCCGGTTCTCCGAGGCCGCCAGATTGCTCGGAGTCAGTGACGACACCGTCCGGCGCTGGGTCCGCGCCGGAGCGCTCGACGCGGAGGAGGACCACGCGGGCCGAAAGGTCGTCGACGGCGCGAAGCTCGCCGCGTTCGCCCGCGCCCAGGCCGAGGCCCCGGACGATCCCTCCGGAGTGGGCCGATCCGCCCGCAACCGCTTCGTCGGCCTGGTCACCGACGTCGTCGCCGACCGCGTGATGGCGAAGGTGGAGCTCCAGTGCGGGCCGCACACGATCGTCTCGCTGATGAGTGCCGAGGCCGTGAACGAACTCGGTCTCGAACCGGGCGTGCTGGCCGTCGCCGTGGTCAAGGCGACCCATGTCGTGGTGGAAACCCCAGGAGGAGCGCAATGAGAAAGACCGTCGTGGCGCTGTCCGCGCTCGCCCTATTCAGCACGGCCTGCGGTGCGGCCGGGGGAGACGCCGAGGGGGCAGCCGACGACGGGGCCGGAGCCCCGCGCACGCTGACGGTGTTCGCCGCCGCCTCGCTCACCGAGTCGTTCGGCGCGCTGGAGAAGCGCTTCGAGGCCGAGCATCCCGGCGTCGACGTGACGCTCAACCTCGGCGCCTCCTCGAAGCTCGCCCAGCAGATCGACGAGGGCGCGGCCGCGGACGTCTTCGCCTCGGCGGACGAGAAGAACATGGAGAAGGTGACCGCCGCCGGCCGCGCCGACGGTGAGCCCGCCGTCTTCGCCACCAACACGCTGACGATCGCCGTGCCGCCGGGGAACCCCAAGGGCGTCAGGGGATTCGCCGATCTCGCCCAGCCCGGCCTGACGCTGGTGGTGTGCGCCCCGCAGGTGCCGTGCGGATCCGCCGCCGAGACGGTGGAGAAGTCCGCCGGGGTCGCGCTCACTCCCGTCAGCGAGGAGCAGGACGTCAAGGGTGTGCTGGCGAAGGTGCAGGCCGGCGAGGCCGACGCCGGTCTCGTCTACGTCACCGACGCCACCTCGGCCGCGGGCAAGGTGGAGAAGATCGACTTCCCGGAAGCGGCGGGTGCGGTCAACCGCTACCCGATCGCCGTACTGACCGACGCCCCGCAGGCCGATCTGGCGCGGGAGTTCACCGAGTTCGTGCGGGGCGCGGCGGGCACCGAGGAACTCGGCAAGGTCGGGTTTGGCAGGCCGTAGACCCGGGGGCGGCGCGGAGGCGATGAGGGCGAACGGCCGTGCGGGCGGCCGTTCGCCCTCGTCCGCGGTGCCCTGGGTGCTGTGGATTCCGGCCGGGCTCGGGCTGGGGCTGGTGGTACTGCCGGTGCTGGGCCTGCTGGTCCGCTCCGACCTCACCCGGTTCCCAGAACTGATCGCCACACCCGCCTCGCTCAACGCGCTCCAGCTCTCGCTGACCACGGCGGCCCTGTCCACGCTGTTCAGCGTGCTGCTCGGGGTGCCGCTGGCCGTGGTGCTGGCACGTTCGCGGGTACGCGGGATCCGGCTGCTGCGTGCGATCGTGCTGCTGCCGCTGGTCCTGCCTCCGGTCGTGGGTGGGCTTGCGCTGCTGTACCTGTTGGGGCGCAACGGTTTTCTCGGCTACCTGCTGGACGTCACGGCCGGCGTGCGGGTGCCGTTCACCACGACGGCGGTGGTGATCGCGCAGACCTTCGTCGCGATGCCGTTCCTGGTGGTGAGCCTGGAAGGGGCGCTACGGGGCGCCGGTACCCGGTACGAGAACGTCGCGGCGACGCTCGGCGCACGGCCGTGGACGGTGTTCCGGCGGGTCACCCTCCCGCTGCTGCTGCCGGCGCTCGGCTCCGGGATGGTGCTGAGCTTCGCCAGGGCGCTCGGCGAGTTCGGTGCGACGATTACCTTCGCCGGCAGCCTGGAAGGTGTCACCCGCACGCTGCCGCTGGAGGTGTACGCCCAGTCGGAATCCGATGTGGACAGTGCGGTGGCGCTGGCACTGCTGCTCGTACTGGTGGCGGTACTGGTGATCGTCGTGGCCCGTCCCCGGTCGCTGGAGGGGGCCAGGTGACCGGCCTGCGGGCGAGCTTCGGCTTCCGCAGGCCCGAGTTCTCGCTGGAGCTCGACCTGGACGTGCCGCCGGGCGGTGTGGTGGCCGTGCTGGGCCCGAACGGGTCCGGGAAATCCACCCTGCTGGGATGCCTGGCGGGACTGCTGGTGCCGGACACCGGCACGATCTCACTCGGCGGACGGGTGCTGACCCGGTCCCCTCGCACGCACGTGCCACCGCATTCGCGGGGCGTGGGCATGCTGTCCCAGGACGCCCTGCTCTTCCCGCATCTATCCATTGTGGACAACGTCGCTTTCGCGCCGCAGTCGCGCGGTGTGCCGAAGGCGAGGGCGCGGGAGGTGGCCCGGCGCTGGCTGGCGGAGGTGGACGCGGCCGGCTTCGGGGACCGCAAGCCGGCGCAGCTCTCCGGCGGGCAGGCACAGCGCGTCGCGCTCGCCAGGGCACTGGCCGGGGAGCCGGACCTGCTGCTGCTGGACGAGCCGCTCGCCGCGCTGGACGTGGACGCGGCACCGGCGATCCGGGCCCTGCTGCGCCGGGTGCTGCGCTCTGCTGCCGAACGCTCTGCTGTCGAAGGACCTGCTGCCGAAGGATCTGCCGCCGAACGGTCCGGGCGGGCCTGCGTGCTGGTCACCCACGATCCACTCGACGCGCTGTCGATCGCCGACCGGGTGGTGGTGCTCGCCGGCGGCCGGATCGTCGAGCAGGGCCCGACCCGGGACGTGCTGGCCGCGCCCCGGACACCGTTCACCGCCAGCATCGCCGGGTTGAACCTGGTCGCCGGCACGGCGAACGCGGACGGTGTGCGCGTCGCCTCCGGTGCCGAGCTGGCCGGGATCGCCGCGGCGGACGTGGTGCCGGGCGAGCCGGCGGTCGCCGTGTTCCCGCCGTCCGCGGTGGCCGTGTACCGGGCCGGGACGTCCGGCACCGGCAGCCCGCGCAACCTGGCCCCAGCCGTGGTCGGCTCGCTGGAGCCGCACGGCGCGGTGGTGCGCCTGCGGGCGAGCGGGGCGGGCTGGGCCGAGGGGGTGACCGCCGACCTCACCGCCGCCGCCGTCGCGGAGCTGGAACTCCAGCCGGGCAGCGCGATCGAGCTGTCGGTGAAGGCCGCGACGATCGCGGTGCACCCTTCCGGTGCGTGAACATCGTGCCGGCCAGGGCTTAGGCTGGAGAGCATGACCGAGCACCGGTGGAACTACCTGACGGACATGGACGGCGTGCTGGTGCGGGAGGAGCACCTGGTGCCGGGCGCGGACGAGTTCCTGGCGGAGTTGCGCAGCAACGGAATCGGCTTCCTGGTGCTGACCAACAACTCGATCTACACCCCGCGCGACCTGCGGGCCCGGCTGGCACGTACAGGGCTGGACGTGCCGGAGACGTCGATCTGGACTTCGGCGCTGGCCACCGCCGAGTTCCTGCGCAACCAGCGCCCCGGCGGCTCCGCGTTCGTCATCGGCGAGGCCGGCCTGACCACCGCGCTGCACGAGGCGGGTTACGTGCTGACCGACCGCGACCCGGACTACGTGGTGCTCGGCGAGACCCGGACGTACAGCTTCACCGCGATCACCAGGGCGATCCGGCTGATCGAGGGTGGTGCGAAGTTCATCGCCACCAACCCGGACGCGACCGGGCCGAGTATGGAGGGTTCGCTGCCCGCCACCGGATCCATCGCCGCGCTGATCGAGAAGGCCACCGGCCGCCAGCCCTACTACGTGGGCAAGCCGAACCCGCTGATGATGCGGTCGGCGCTGCGGGCACTCGGCGCGCACTCGGACGAGACGCTGATGATCGGCGACCGGATGGACACCGACGTGCACGCCGGTATCGAGGCGGGACTGCGCACGGTGCTGGTACTCACCGGGATCTCCACCCGTCAGTCCGCCGAGCACTATCCGTACCGGCCGACCGTGGTGATCGACTCGATCGCTGACTTGATCGGGCGAACCGCTGATCCGTTCGGGGCGGGGTGACACCACACGACGGTGAGCAAGGCTTATCGTCGTGCCTGTGAGCGAGGACCAACAGGGGGACGAGGTCGCCACCTACGTCGTGGGCGATGTGCACGGCCACCGCGACGAGCTGGCCGACGAGCTGCGCGCGCGGGGCCTCGTCGACGAGGCCGACGACTGGGCGGGCGGCACGGCGCACCTGTGGTTCCTCGGCGACTTCGTCGACCGCGGCCCGGACGGTGTGGGTGCCATCGACCTGGTGATGAACCTGCAGGAGCAGGCCGAGGCGGCGGGCGGGCAGGTGGAAAGCCTGCTCGGCAACCACGAGATCCTGCTGCTGGGCATGTACCACTTCGGCGACACCGACGTCCCCTCCGACTTCGGCCCGCGCAGCTTCGCCCGTAGCTGGGAGATCAACGGCGGGATGCGCTCCGACCAGGACGCGCTCACCGACGAGCATGTCGACTGGCTCACCGCCCGGCCGCTGATCGCGCACGCCGCCGATCACCTGCTGATGCACTCCGACACGATGGAGTACCTGGACTGGGGCCTGGGCGCCGAGGAGATCAACGCCTCCGTCCGTGAAGTGTTGGAGAGCGACGATCTCGTTGCCTGGTGGGACGTCTGGCGGCGGATGACCACCCGATACGCGTTCCGCGGCCCGAACGGGCCCGAGGTGGCCGACGCGCTGCTGAAGCGCCTGGGCGGCGAGCGGATCGTGCACGGGCACAGCGTTATCGCCGATCAGCTCGGCATCCACCCGGCGCAGATCGAGGGCCCGTTCCTCTACGCGGGCGGGCGGGTGCTCGGCATCGACGGCGGCCTCTTCGTGGGCGGGCCGTGTCTCGTCGTCGAGCTGCCGTTCGAACCCGTCGACTGAGCGGGCCCGCAGCTACTTTCGTCGTGACGTGTTGCCGAACCGGCTCCGTCCCCGGACGTATGACCTGCGTGTTCACCGGAAACCCGTGCTGATGGTGTATTTCGGACAGTTGGCCGCACGGTATTGGCGTGGATACCGTCGGCTGGCCCGAGAACACGTGGCCCGCGCCGGCTCGGCTGCCGGGTCCGCTGACACAGCGAGGAGTTCGTCATGGCCGCTCGGAAGGTCCGCCTGTTGCTCGCAGGCATGGCTGCACTGCTGATCCCGCTCGGTGCGGTTCCCGCGACGGCGTCGGCGGATCCCGTATCGGAGCAGGTCCGGACGATCTACTACGACGCGACCGGTGCGGAGGAGTTCCAGGACGCCGTGGACGCGGGTGCCGCCGTGTGGAACGAGGCGGTGCCGAGCATCAAGCTGGAGAAGGGCGGCGAGGCGACCATCGAGATCGTCGCCGACGACGGCTGGCCACGGGCGCAGACGATCGAACTCGGCGTCGGCACCATCTGGTTCGGCCGCCAGGCCGTCACCGAGGGCCACGACACCACCCGGATCGCCGCGCACGAACTCGGCCACATCCTCGGTCTTCCCGACGATCGCACCGGACTGTGCGAGGACCTGATGTCCGGCGCCAGCGCGGGCCCGGAGTGCAAGAACCCGCAGCCGAACGCTGCCGAGATCGCCCAGGTCGAGGAGAACTTCGCCGGCACGAGGGACGCGGCCTCGTTCCGCGGCACCTTCGACGAGACGCCGCTCGCCGTCGGCTGACCGGATCACAGACGAGAATCCCCGCCCTGGAAAGCCTTCCGGGGCGGGGATTCTCGTTCCGGTACTCAGGGCACGCTGACGATGTCCTTGCCCAGCGGCAGGATCGACACCGGCACCATCTTGAAGTTGGCGATTCCCAGGGGGATGCCGATGATCGTGATACACAGCAGGATGCCGGTGACGATGTGGCCGAGGGTCAGCCACCAGCCCGCGAAGATCACCCAGATGATGTTGCCGAGCAGGGAGCCCGCTCCGGCCCCCCGGCGGTCGATCAGTGTGCGGCCGAAGGGCCACAGCGCGTAGTTCGCCATCCGGAACGACGCGATGCCGAACGGGATCGTGATGATGAGGACGCAGCAGATGACGCCGGCGACCGCGTATCCGATCGCCATCCAGAAACCCGAGAGCACCAGCCAGATCACGTTCAAGATCAGGTTCATCTGTCCATTGTCCCCTTTGTCCCGCTGTGCGCCGCGCCGCCGTCAGACGTGCAGTTCGCCGGAGGCCACGGTGATCGCGCGGCCCGCCAGGAGCACCCGGTCCCCGCGCAGGTCCATCCGGACGATCCCGCCGCGAGCCGACGCCTGCTCACCGACCAGTTCGCCGCGCCCGCTCCGCCGGGCCCAGTACGGCGCGAGCGTGCAGTGCGCCGATCCGGTCACCGGGTCCTCGTCGATGCCGACGGCGGGGCCGAAGACCCTGCTCACCATGTCGATGCCGTCCCGGTCGCCGGGGGCCGTGACGATCAGGGCGCGGGGGCCGAGGTCGGCGATCGCGTCGAGATCGGGTTGCAGGCCGCGCACGTCCGCGCCGCCGCGCAGCACGGCCAGCAGGTCGTGCTCGCCGCGCCCGAGGTACTCCACCGGCAGGCCGCCGAGTGCTCGCGCCACCCGGTCCTGTTCGGCTCCGGCCACCGGGGCGGGCGGGTCGGCGGGGAAGTCCAGGGTGACCCAGCCGTCCTCGGCCCGGCAACGGAGTTCGCCGCTGAGGGTGCTGAATGTCTGTTCGCCGCCGAGCACGTGTGCGGTCGCCAGAGTGGCGTGCCCGCAGAGGGCGACCTCGACGGTGGGGGTGAACCAGCGCAGCGGTGCCGGGCCCTCGCCGGAGGTCACCACGAAGGCCGTCTCCGGATGCTTGAACTCCGCCGCCACGTCCTGCATCCACCGTTCGCCGGCGGGGGCGTCGAGCAGTACGACGCCGGCCGTGTTGCCGGAGAAGGCCTGGTCCGCGAAAGCGTCGACGAGGTGGAAGCGCATGATCACACGGTAACCCTCTCCACCTGGAGGTGGCCCGGATCACTTCCGGTTCCTAGACTCGGTGTCGCCAGGAACCGATCAGAAGGAGGGCCCCATGCCGGTCTCGCCAGCGGTGCCGAGTTACGCGTCCGGGATCTCCGCCGCCCCGCTGCTCGGGGACACCATCGGGGACAACCTCGACCGCACCGTCGCCGCCCACGGCGACCGGGACGCTCTCGTCGAATGCGCCACCGAGCGCCGCTGGACGTACCGCGAACTGGCCGCCGACGTCGACGCGCTGGCGCTCGGCCTGCTCGACGCCGGCATCGGCAAGGGTGACCGCGTCGGTATCTGGGCGCCGAACTGTGCCGAGTGGACACTCACGCAGTACGCCACGGCGAAGATCGGCGCGATCCTGGTCAACATCAACCCCGCGTACCGCTCGCACGAGCTGGAGTTCGTGCTGAACCAGGCCGGGGTCACGATGCTCGTCGCCGCGGAGAGCTTCAAGACCTCCGACTACGCGGCGATGATCGAGCAGGTCCGGCCGAAGTGCGCGGAGCTGCGGCACGTCGTGCTACTCGGTCACGATGCCTGGAACTCCTTGCTGGACAAGGGAAAGCAGGGTGACGCGGCGGCGTCGGCCGAGAGGCTGGCGGAGAAGCGGGCCGGGCTCAGTGCCGACGACCCGATCAACATCCAGTACACCTCCGGCACCACCGGTTTCCCCAAGGGCGCCACCCTCTCGCACCACAACATCCTGAACAACGGTTACTTCGTCGGCGAACTGTGCAACTACACCGAGGCCGACCGCGTCTGCATCCCGGTGCCCTTCTACCACTGTTTCGGCATGGTGATGGGAAACCTGGCGTGCACCTCGCACGGCAGCACCATGGTGATCCCGGCGCCCGCGTTCGATCCGAAGGCCAGCCTCGCCGCCGTCGCGGCCGAACGGTGCACCTCGCTCTACGGGGTGCCGACGATGTTCATCGCCGAGCTCGCCGAGCCCACTTTCGGCGACTACGACCTGTCGACTCTGCGGACCGGCATCATGGCCGGTTCGCCGTGCCCGGTCGAGGTGATGAAGCAGGTCATCGACCGGATGGGGATGGCCGAGGTGTCGATCTGTTACGGCATGACCGAGACCTCGCCGGTCTCCACCCAGACCCGCGCCGACGACTCGGTGCAGCGCCGCGTCTCCACCGTCGGCCGGGTCGGGCCGCATCTGGAGGTCAAGGTCGTCGACCCGGAGACCGGGCTGACCGTGCCGCGCGGGCAGACCGGTGAGCTGTGCACCCGTGGGTACTCGGTGATGCTCGGCTACTGGAACCAGCCGGACAAGACGGACGAGGCGATCGACCGCGCCCGCTGGATGCACACCGGCGACCTGGCGGTGATGGACGACGAGGGGTACGTCAACATCACCGGCCGGATCAAGGACATGGTGATCCGCGGCGGGGAGAATCTGTACCCCCGCGAGATCGAGGAGTTCCTCTACACCCACCCGGACATCCTCGACGCGCAGGTCATCGGCGTCCCGGACACCAAGTACGGCGAGGAGCTGATGGCCTGGGTGCGGATGCGCGAGGGCGCCGAGCCGCTGACCGAGGAGACGGTGCGCGCGTTCTGCGAGGGCAGGCTGGCGCGCTACAAGATCCCGCGCTACGTGCACGTCGTCGAGGAGTTCCCGATGACGGTCACCGGCAAGGTCCGCAAGGTCGAGATGCGTGAGAAGTCGATCGACCTGCTCGGCCTCTCCGCCGCCGCGAACACCGAGCACGCCTGACCACCCGGCCGGACCGCACCCGCCCGCCATACCGGTACACAAACCCGCCGTGTCGCGCTTTCCGGCACCCCGTGTCAGGCGCTCCGGCACCCCGTGTCACGCCCTCCGGCACCCCGTGTCAGGCGCTCCGGCACCCCGTGTCACGCCCTCCGGCACCCCGTGTCAGGCGCTCCGGCACCCCGTGTCAGGCGCTCCGGCACCCCGTGTCGGGCGCTCCGGCACCCCGTGTCACGGCGCGGGTGGGTCAGGGGTGCGGGGCGTGGATGGCGGCGGCGAGGGCGGACGGGGCGATGCGCTCGTGCCCGACGTAGTACAGCCGGGTGCCCGCCGCGAGTTCGGTGCCCCAGCCGGGACTGACGAGCAACTTCGCACCGGTACGGGCGGCGAGGACGGTGGCGCCGTACCGCCTGCCGAGCGCGGTCTGGCAGTCGCCGAAGGTCACCCCCGCCATCGACTCCGGAATCTCCGTGGAGAACGTGCTGTTGCCGCCCGCGGTGACCAGCTCCTCGTACACCTGCGAGATGCCGGGGTCCTGCAGTTCCTCGGTGATCATCCGCGGGGTGTGCCACTGGACGCAGTGGACGGACGCGTTGACGTAGCGAAGATGCGGCGCCCGCGCCATGTCCCGCAGGGCGACGACGAGGTGGACGCCGGCGTGGACGTGGTCGACGGTGACGGCGATCGCGAGCGCCTCGTTGTCGTCGCGCGCGTCGATCAGCACACTGTGCGCGCGCTCGACACCCGCACGCCGCAGTACCACCGAGTCGGTCAGATCGCCGCGAACGAAGTCGACGTCCTGGTCGGCCATCGGGTGCACGGAGGTCTCGTCCCACGCGCAGAGGACCACCGCCCTTCCCGCGTCGGCGAGCAGTTCGCCGACGATCTGCTCGCTGCGGCCGGGCAGGTAGCCGAGCACGGCGATGTGACCGGACAACGAGACCGGTGCTGATCCCTGCATGCGCCGCCCTTTCGCCTTCTCGATCCGGCTCGCCAGTTGGGTGAACAACGCGGTGAGCGTGGCGATGCCGCCGATGATCACGTACACGCCGACGAGGTGGCCGCCCAGCGACTCCGGGAAGAAGTCGCCGTATCCCACGGTGGACGCCGTGACGACGAACCACCACCAGTAGTTCGCCGGGCTGACGACCTCGCTGCCCGCGGGCTCGACGAGCGCCATCACCGGCCAGCTCGTCGCGAAGACGAACAGCACCACCGCGAACGGTGCCGCCCAGGAGCGCAGGATCGCGAACCGGGCCAGCAGGCGGCCGAGAAAGACGGGCACGGGTCTCCCTCCGTCGCGCCGGGTACGCAGCAGCGTAGACGGCGCGACGGCGACCGGGCGGGCTTTCCGGGAGAACCCGGTGGACGCGCCCTGCTCCCGGGTCAGCCTGCCAGCGCTCGGGCGTCCTCCTCGCCGAAGGTCTCCTCCAGTACCTCGGGGCTGTAGTCGAGGTCGATCTGCTCGACGGGGGCGCCGCGCGCCGACTCGATCGCACCCAGCCTGCGCTGCGCCCGGTCGGCCGCGTACCGCAGGAACTCCTGCGGGTCGATGCCGAAGGGCTGCTCGTCGAACTGCGCGTTGACCCACTCGATCATGCTGAGCGCGTGCGGCAGGAGCTCGCCCATGCGCTGCTGCACCACCTCCCACAGCGAGTCGTCGGCGGCGATGTGCCTGCGGCAGGTGAAGGTGCCCCAGGCCATGTGCCTGCGTTCGTCGTCGCCGATGCGGCGCACCAGCTCCTGCATTCCCGGCAGAATGTTGCGGTCGGTGCACACCTTCTGCCAGGCGTAGTAGCCGGTGAGCGCGAGGCTTCCCTCGATGACGTGGTTGTAGGTGACGGAGGCGCGGATCTGGTTGGCAGGACTCGGATCCGTCCGCAGCACGCCCAGTGATTCCGGAAGTTCCTCGTAGAAAAGCTTGCGGTAGTGGGGATTCTCGGCGACGTAGGGGTGCAGGTCCGCGGTCAGTCCGACGGCGTCCATCCAGCGCCGGAACACCTCGGTGTGCTTGGCCTCCTCGAAGCAGAACTGGGTCAGGTACATCTCGTCGCCAAGCCTGCCCTCCGCCGCCATCGCCTGCATGAACGGCTGGATGTCCTCGGTGACGGCCTCCTCTCCGGCGATGAACTGCGCGCACAGATAGGTGGCCGACCGCCGTTGCTCGTCGTTGAGTGACTCCCAGTCGTGCCGGTCGCGGGAGAAGTCGATGTCGGCCGGATTCCAGAACTTCGCATTTCCCTTCACGAAGAGGCGCAGGGGAAACGCGTCCCAGTTCAGCCCGCCTCGACGGAGGGAGCCGAACCCGGTGCGCACTGCTGTGGTGGTCGCCGTCATCTCGCACCTCTCGATTTCGCCGGTTACTTTGTGTCCTCTGTGGACAAATCGGACCCGTGGACGCAGTGATCCAACAGCGGTGCCAGTACCGAGCAGACCGCCTCGGCGGCCTCCGCCGCGGTGCCGGTGGGCAGGACCAGGTGACTCATCGTCAGCCGGGTCACCGTCTCCGCGAGCCGTCGGCAGGTCGCTATGTCGACTTCAGGGAGCCGGGAGGCGAAGTGTGCGGTGCCCTGCTCGATGGACCGGCGCAGGATCGGCTCGCCGCGGGTGGTGATCAACGGGACCAGGTCCTCGGCGGCCTCGGTGCCGAGCGCCGCGGCGACCAGCCGATCGGCGCGGGCGTGCTCGATCACGTACGTGGTCGCGGCCCTGGTGCCCTCGACGAGGTCGTCCGCCGCGTCGAGTCTCGCCTGCACGCCCTCGTGGAACTCGGCCGCCGTGCGCATCGCGACCGCGCGCACGAGTGCCGACTTGCTGCCGAACTCGTTGTAGACGGTCTGCCTGCTGACGCCGACCCCGGCGGCGACGTCGGCCATGCGGAGCCCGGCGTAGCCGACGTCGGGCAGGATCCCGGCGGCGGTGTCGAGCAGCTCCTCGCGCAGTGAGGCCTTGACCCGCTCGGTATAGCTGGTGATCTGTGCCACACAAACAGCTTGACACGAACGCTCTCAATGTCAAGAGGGTCTACGTCGAACGAGTGCGCGTCCAGCGTCCGGATCCTGGACCTCGTTTCCCCCGGCCGGGGCGCCGTTACTGTGGATCGGGTGGTATCACCATCGGTTTCGACCTCGACATGACGCTGATCGACCCGCGGCCAGGGATGGCCGCGCTGATGGACACGCTCGGCGCAGAGGTCGGCATGGACCTGCAGGGTGAGCGTTTCGCGGCGAACCTCGGGCCCCCGCTCGACATGGTGCTGCGCGAACGTGGCGTCCCGGAGGACCGGCTGGACGAGTTCGTCGCCAGGTTCCGGGCGCTCTATCCCGAGGTGGTCATCCCGGCCACGGTGGCGCTGCCGGGTGCCGCCGAAGCGCTCGCCGCGATCCGCCGGGACGGGGACAGAATCCTTGTGGTGACCGGAAAGTACGGCCCCAACGCGCAGCTGCACGTGAACGCGCTCGGGTTCGAGGTGGACCACCTCGTCGGCGAACTGTGGGCGGCGGGCAAGGCGCAGGCGCTCGTCGAACAGGGCGCCGCGGTCTACGTCGGGGACCACCGCGGCGACATGGTGGGCGCGCTCGCGGCCGGGGTGGTCGGGATCGGCGTGACCACCGGTCCGTGCTCGCGGGCCGACCTGCTCGACGCCGGCGCGGAGGTCGTTCTCGGCTCGCTGCGGGAACTTCCCGCATGGCTGTCGGCGAACATCGGCAGGTTCACCCTGCACCGGTCCTGACCCTGCCGGATTGACCTCGACCATAGTTGAGGTAACAGGCTGGGGTGATGAACGTACCGCGAATCTCCGTCAGCCTGCCGACGATCGGTGACCTCGGCGTCCTCGACGCAGGAGGGGGCCTCGCCGCGGCCGCGCGGCACGTCGAGGACCTCGGTCTCGGTGACGTGTCGGTCGCCGATGTGATCGTCGGGGACAGCACCCCCGCACGGGAGGCCGTCGTCGTCGCGGCGACCGCCGCCGCCGTCACCGAACGGATCGGGATCGAGTTCGGCGTGCTGGTGCTGCCGGTGCGCTCGACGGTCCACCTCGCGGCGCAGATCCAGACGCTGCAGCACGTCTCCGGCGACCGCCTCGCGCTCGGCGTCGGCACCGGCGGGTTCCCCGGCACACCGTTCTGGCAGGCGGCCGGAGCGCCGCGGCGCGGCCGTGGCGAGCGCACCGACACCGCACTCGCCGCGCTACCGGGCCTGATCGCCGGCGAGCCGACCGAGATCGGGGGCAGCACCGTCACGCTCGCCCCCGCGGCCACCGTGCCGCCCGTGCTGATCGGCGGGACCTCGGACGCCGCCCTGCGCCGGGCAGCCCGGTTCGGTGACGGATGGATGCCCTCGCTGCTGCCCGCCGGGGAACTGGCCGCCAGGACGCGAAGCCTGCGGGAGCTCGCCGCCGAGCGGCGACGCCGCACCCCCGTGGTGGCCTACGGAACACACCTGCTCCCCGCGGGCGACGGCGGACGGCGGGACGCGTTCGTCCACGACCTGGTCCGGACGCACGGCATGCCCCGGTCAGTGGCCGAGCGCGTTCCGGTCACCGGCGGACCGTCCGAGATCGCCGACCGGATCGCCGAGTACGCCGAGGCGGGCGCGGACCGGATCGGCTTCGCGCTGGACGGGCCGGACTGGTTCCGGCAGTGCGAGGTGCTGGCGCGCGCCGGGCAACTGCTCGCGGGCTGAGGCCGTTTCCCGGACTACGCGCCGCTCGCGCTCGCCCCGGGCGAGGCCGTGGTCTCGGCCGTCTCGGCGGCGTGCGCCCTGCGGGCCTCCTTGACCAGTCCGACCAGGCCGAGCCCGAGTCCGAGCGGGGTGATGACACCCGCCGCGACGCTCAGCCACACCGGCAGATTCTCCAGTCCGGCGGCGAACATCACGAACACGGCGACGACGGCCACCATGCCGATCGCGAACAGCACGACGCCGACCTTCATCAGCGGTGACTGGCGGATCTGCTTCGGCGGGGCGGGAACGTCCATGCGCCCGAGTCTAGGACAGCGCACCCTGGCCGGAGAAGCCACGAGACGCGGCGCACGGTATCGGCTTCTCCGAAGCCCGCCGGTCGCGATAGGCTTGCCGGACGCGCGTTCGGGGTAGGCCCCTGGCGCGCGTTCGTCGTGCATGGCCGCCTCCGGCCGCGCACGCACCCGGAGTACTTGAGCGAAGGAACGGTGAGGGCAGTGCCGACCGGCAAGGTCAAGTGGTACGACGCGGACAAGGGCTTCGGCTTCGTCACCCAGGACAGTGGCGACGACGTCTACATCCGCAAAGCCGCGCTACCGCAGGGTGTCGAGGCGCTCAAGACCGGCCAGCGGCTCGAGTTCGGCGTCGCCGACGGCCGCCGGGGCCCGCAGGCGCTGTCCGTCCGGCTGCTCGATCCGCCGCCGTCGGTCGCGGAGGCCCGCCGCCGTCCCGCCGACGAGCTCCAGGTCCTGCTCGAGGACATGATCAAGCTGCTGGAGACCCGGGTGCAGCCCGATCTGCGCCGCGGCCGCTACCCGGACCGCAAGAACACCAAGCAGATCGCCGAGATCATGCGTGCCGTCGCCAGGGACCTGGATCCGTGAACCGCCGGTAGCCGCGGCTCAGCGTTCGACCTGGAACGACCAGACGCCGCGGACGACGAGTTGCGGGTTGCCGTCGGCGTCCGGGATCGGCATGCCCGTGGCGTCGGCGGCGTAGGCGGCGCCGAGCTGCTGGATCTCCACGACGAGCACCTGATCGCCCGGCGCGTCCCCGGTCGCGGTGTAGGCGAGCCTGCTGTCCTGGCCGAAGAACTCCTGCTTGATCGGCTTCAGGTTGCCCTCGGCGTCGGTGTACTGAACGTTCACCACCCACGGCGTCTCCGCGACCTCGGACGGCAACGAGATCTGTACCGGCATGCCCGCCCGCACCGGGATTTTCGCGGCGGCGCCCTCGTTCTGCTCGCACGAGCTGACGATCGCGTCGCAGTAGATCAACGGCGCGGCGTTGACCGTGCGGCCGTCCGCGTAGAAGCTGACCTCCGGGGCACCCGGGGCGGAACAACCGGTCACGGTCACGGCGGCACCGGCCAGCAGGCCCGCCACTGCACGTCGTCGCATGCAGCAGAGACTACGAGCCCGAGTGGTCGCGGGACGGAGCCGGTCCCTCGGCGGGCCGCCGCGGCGCCGTGCTGGGCGCCCGGTCCGGCCGCAGCGGCCGGTCGCCGCCGAGACCGGGGATCAGCGAACTGCCACGGCGCACCAGGAAGGTCTGCGCCAGGCCGATCGCCAGCAGCACGGAGACGACCAGGAAGCCGATCCAGTACGTCGGCGGCAGCAGCAGGCCCACGGCGCCGCCGAAGCACCACGCCATCTGCAGCACGGTCTCCGACCGGCCGAACGCCGAGGCCCGCGACTCCTCCGGCAGATCCTGCTGGATCACCGCGTCGAGGCTGATCTTGGCGAGCGCGCTTGCCGTCGAGCCGAGGAGGCCGACGATCGCGGCGGTGGTGATGCCGGAGATCACCGAAGCCAGCACGGTCGCGCCGAGCGTCGCGGCGACGCAGTAGAGGACCACCTGGTCCGGCTTGCCGAACTGGAGCCGGGAACCCAGCGCGTTGCCGGCGAAGCCGCCGATCCCGGCGGCGGCACCGATCACGCCCAGCAGCAGCAACTGCATGAACGGCGTCTGGCCGCCGGCCTCGGCCTGCGACTTGATCGCGAACGCCGCGAACATCATCAGGAACCCGGTCAGCACGCGCACGGTCCCGTTGCCCCACAACGAAACCACGACATGCCTGCCCATCGGCTGCCGTTTCTTCTTCTCCGGTTTCGACGACAGCGACGCCGGTACCTCGCCCTCGGTGACCTCCACCCAGGACGGGATCCGCATCGCCTGCCAGGTGCCGACCACGCAGATCGCGGCCGTGAACCACAACGCGCCGGATGAGCCGAGGACGCCGTTGAACCCGCTCGCCACCGCACCGAACATGCCGCCCGCGGCCAGGCCGAACACGGTCAACCGGGCGTTGGTCTTGGACAGGGTGATATCCGGTGGCACCACCCTCGGGGTGACCGAGGATTTCAGCACCATGAACGACTTCGACAGCACCATCTTGCCGAGCGCCGCCGGATACAGGAGCCAGGTGTCGAAGTTGAGCGCCATGACGACGCACATCAGCGCCTGCCCGGCCGAGGACACCGACATCGCCAGCCGCCTGCCCCGCTGGATCTTGTCCAGTGCGGGGCCGATGACGGGCGCGACGAGTGCGAAGGGCGCGATGGTGATCAGCAGGTACAACGCCACCTTGCCCTTGCTCTCACCGCTGCTCGCGGCGAAGAACAGGGTGTTCGCCAGCGCGATGGCCATCGCCGCGTCGCTGGCGTAGTTCAGCATCACCGAGAAGCTCAGCGAGGTCAGGCCGGACTTGTCCGCCCCGTCCGCGCGGTGCGCCCGGTGGAAGGCGTCCACGGCCTGGCCGGTGAGCTGCCTGCTGCGCAGTGCCGCCACCCGGGTGACGGTGATCTTCTTCGGCAGCTTGGGCACGGTCCCGGCGGCGGCCGCGGCGGCGGCTTCGTGGTGGGACGCCTGCTCCTCGCGGCCGTCCTGGTATCCGCCCGGCGGCGCCTGCTCGTACCGATCCTGTTCGTGCCGCTCGTTCTCGTACCGGCCGTTGTCGTACCGGTCGCGGCCGTACCGGTCGTGGCCGTACGGGGCTCGGTCGTGCCGCTCGTCCTGGTACTGGTCGTAGCGGGGACGCTGCGGGTAGTTGCCCCCGGTGTCGTACCGCTCGTAGTCACCGGTGCGCGGCTGGTCCCGCCGGACGGGCTGGGTGCGGTCGAACTCGGGTCGCGGTGGCCGGTACTGACGGGCACCCCGCACGGTCTGGCGTTCGGCCGCCGGGATCGCCCCGGTCGGCGCGTCGTCCGCGGTCGGCGCCCCGTGGCCCTGCTCCATCGGCATGTGCCGGGTGGCGGGCCGGGAGGGTGGCGGCGGCGTGTCCTGGCCGTCGTCGTAGAAGCGGCTGCGCGGACGGTCGGACGGCGGCGGTGGCGCCTGCGGGGGAGGCGCGGCGGACCGCTCCGCGCCGGGCTCGGGCGTCCACTTGCGCTTCGACTTGCGACCCGCGCGACCCTGCCCGCGACGGCCGAAGCGGGGGCCGTCCGGGTCGGACTGGGAACGGGAACGCATCACGGGTCAATCCTGCCGTACTGGGGGTGGTTTTCGCCGGTCGGTCAGCCCGACGGTACGAGTCTTGTCCGGAACATCTTCGGCCACAGCTTGCCGGTGAGCAGGAACTGGTCCGTCCCGGCCACCGCGGCGATGCCGTTGAGCACGTCCGCCTGCGCCTGTTCGGCCTCGCTGAGCAGGCCGGACGCGTCGATCCGGGCGGTGACGGCCCCGGTCGCCGAGTCGATGCGGAGCACGGTGTCGGTCTGCCAGACGTTCGCGTAGACCTCCTCGCCGACGCATTCCAGCTCGTTCAGCTCGTCCACCGGCCCTGCCGCCGAGCGGACCTCCAGCGTGCCGGTCGGCGCGAACGTGCGGGGATCGCGGAAGGTGAGCGTGCCGGAGCCGTCGCTCATCACCAGCCGGTCGCGTCCGTCCTGGTGGCACAGTCCCCAGCCCTCCCCGTCGAAGGGCACCCGTTCCCGCTCGGCGAGAGTGGCGGCGTCCCGGCGGATGGCGAAGCCGTCGGTCCAGGTGAGCTGCCAGAGGGTCGGCCCGGCGACGGTGATGCCCTCGCCGAACAGTCCGGCGTCCAGTGGCACCCGCGTCGTCGGCGGCAGACCGGGCGGACCCGAGCGGATCGAGGAGCTGCCGACCAGCCCGGTGCCCTCGTACAGCACGCCGTCGACCAGTTCCAGGCCCTGGGTGAACGCCGCCGGGTCGTGTGCGAGCACCTCGACGACCTCCGTCCGCAGCCGTTCCTCCGGCGCCGAGCCGGGCGGTGGCTGTGCGGGCGCGCTGGTGCACCCGGTGAGCGTGGCGGCGGCGAGAAACGCGGAGGTGAACGTGGTGACAGGGCGCACCACCCCAGCTTGGCACGAGGACGTACGGCACAATCGACGCCATGACGCTCCTGCTGACTCTCGACGACGGCGCGACCCGGCAGGTACTCACCGAGGCGGTCGGCATCGCGCGTGCCGCGGCGGTCGAGGAAGCCGGCGCCGAACAGGTCGGTGAGCACGCCGGTGTCGAGCACGAGGACGCCGTCTGCCTGACCCATCGGTTCGACGCCCACGTTCCCGGTTACCGGGGCTGGCACTGGTCGGTCACGGTGGCCACGGCCGGCGAGGGAGCCCCGGTCACGGTCAGCGAGGTCGTCCTCCGGCCAGGGCCCGAGGCGCTCGTCGCGCCGAAGTGGGTGCCGTGGGACCGTCGCGTGCGAGCCGGTGACCTCGGCGTCGGCGACATCTTCCCGGCAGCGGACGACGACGAACGGCTCGCTCCGGCGTACCTGGCCTCCGACGACCCCGAGGTCGAGGAGGTCGCGTACGAGTTCGGTTTCGGCCGGGTGCGGGTGATGTCGCGCTACGGCAGGCAGGACGCGGCCGCCCGCTGGAGCGATGGCGAGTTCGGCCCGCGGTCGGACATGGCTCGCGGTGCCCCCGACGTCTGTGGCACCTGCGGTTTCTACGTCGAGCTGGGCGGTTCGCTGCGTGCCGCGTTCGGCGTGTGTGGCAACGACATCGCTCCGGCCGACGGGCATGTGGTGCACGCCGAGTACGGCTGCGGCGCCCACTCGGAGGTCACCGTGGACATCTCGTCCTCGGTGCCCGTCGCGGAACTGGTCTACGACGACTCGCTGCTGGACACCGAGCCCGCCCCGGAGGCCCCGGAGCGCGCGGAGGCCGCCGCCGAGAACGCGACCACCGGCACCGAGGGGACGTCCGCCGAGGCTGACGGAACCCAGGGTGCTGACGTCGAGGGTGCGGGTGCCGAGGGTGCTGAGGCCGTCGCCGCCGCTCCCGCCGAACGGCCGGAGGCGCTTCCGGCCGAGCAGCCCGTTCCGGACGCGGACAAGGCCGGAACGGTGCCGGAGCCGCCGGAAGCACCGGTCGAGCAGGCCTCCGCCGAAGTCGCCACCCCGTCGGAGACCACGGTTCGGGAAACCACCACGGCGCCCGAGGCCACGGCGCCCGAGGCCACGGCGCCCGAGGCCACGGCGCCGGAGACCACGGCGCCGGAGACCACGGTGACGGCGGAGGCCCCGGCCGTGCCGCCTGCCGTGCCGGACACCGACCCTCCGGCGGCCGGGACCACCGGGACCGCCGCTCCGGACAGCGCCGACGAGGCTGCGACCCCGGACAGCGTGAACCCGGGCAGCGCCGACGACGCCGTGACCCCGGCCAGCGCGGCCCCGGCGACGGCGGCCGATGGCGAGACGGACGAGACGACGCCGGGTGACCGCGCCGAGTCCTGAACCCGGTTCGGCGGAGGCACTGCGGGCCGCGGTCCTGCGGGCCTGGGCCGAGTCGCCGACCCGGTTCACCGAGGACGCCAACGCCGAGGAGGACCTGCGCCGCGGCGGCTACCGCGATCGGCTCTTCGTGGAGCTGGCGCAGAACGCCGCGGACGCGGCCGCGCAGGCAGGCACACCGGGCACGCTTCGAGTGTCCTTTGTGGACGGCGAGTTGCGGGTCGCGAACACCGGCGCGCCCATCGACGACGCCGGGATCGCCGCGCTGGCCTCGCTGCGCGCCTCGGCCAAGCGGCCGGGAGCGGACTCGGTCGGACGGTTCGGCGTCGGGTTCGCCGCCGTGCTCGCCGTGACCGACGCCCCCCGGGTGGTGTCCGGGGATCGAGGCGTGGCCTTCTCCGCGCGGCGCACCCAGGACGCGGTGGCCGAGCTCGCCGGGGTTCGGGAGCAGCTCGCCGCCCGCGCAGGGGACGTACCGGTCCTCCGCCTGCTCTGGGAGCCGGAACCGGACGAAACCCCGGTGCCGCAAGGTTTCGACACCGAGATCCGACTACCCGTACGGTCCGATGTGGACGTTCCCGCGCTGCTCGCGGAGATCGAGGCGGGCGTCCGCGACGTGCTGCTCGCGCTGCCCTGGCTGCGGACGGTCGAGATCGGCGGGGCGGGCTGGTCGCGCGTCCCGGACGGGGACGCCGTCGAGATCACCGGCCCGGACGGGGCCGTCGAACGCTGGCTGACCCGGGCCGTGTCCGGGGAGTTCACCCCGGAGGCCCTCGCGACGCTGGGGGTCGAGGGCTCGGCGGGCAGGTGCTGGAACTGCGTGTGGGCGCTGCCCGTCGACGCCGGTGGAGCGCTGCTCCCGCTCGCGGACGAGGTGCTGCACGCGCCGACGCCGACCGACGAGCGCCTTTCGCTGCCCGCCCGGCTCATCGCCACGGTGCCGGTCGACCCCTCCCGCAGGAGGATCGCCGCCGGGGCGGCGGTGACCGAGGTGCTGGCCGGTGCCGCGACCGCATATCCGGCACTGGCGGCGGCACTGCCTCCCGCGCAGCGGCCGTCAATGGTGCCCGGCGGTGGATTCCCACTGTCCGAAGTGGACGCTTCAATGCGCGGGCTGGTCCTCGGCGCGCTGGCCCGCGAGCCGTGGCTGCCGTCGGCGCGCGCCCCACGCGATGGTGACCTCACCGGAAGCGAGGCCAGCGTGCTCGGCCTCGCTTCCGGCGAGCTGGCCGACCTGCTCGCCGAGGTGGTGCCGGGACTGGTCGCCGCCCCGTTGTGCGGGCCGGAAACGCTTCGACGGCTCGGTCCCCCGGGTGCATCCGGTCTCGGGGGGGCGGCGGTGGTCGAGGCGGTCACCGGCATCGACCGGCCGCCGTCATGGTGGCGCGAGCTGTACACCGCGCTGGGCGCACTCGTCGACGCGCGCGAGGTCGCGGTGGACGAGCTCGCGGCTCTGCCGGTACCGCTGCGCGACGGCCGTACCCTTCCCGGCCCGCGCGGCGCTCTGCTCGCCGGTGAACTCTCCGGGCTCGCCGAGGTGCTGGCCGAGGCCGAGGTGGTCGGCCTGCGGCTGGTCCATCCGGACTCGGCCCACCCGCTGCTGGAACGTCTCGGCGCCCGGCAGGCCGATACCGGCGACCTGCTCGACACACCGGCGCTGGCCGAGGCGGTGGAGCGCAGCGTCTCCGACGCACTGTCCGGAATGGACGTTCGCCCGCTGGTGGATGCCTTGCTGCGCATGGTTTCCCAGGCAGGCGGACGGGAATGGCTCGGGGCGCTGGCCCTGCCCGCGCGGGACGGCGGGTGGCGGCCCGCGCGGGAACTGGTGCTGCCAGGCTCGGCGCTGCTCGACGTGCTGGATCCCGGTGCGCTCGGCGAGGACGGTCCGCTGGACGTGCTGGACGAGGCCGGGGCGCGAGGTCTGCCCGTCGAGGCGCTGACCGCCGTGGGGGTGCTCGACGGCTTCGCCGTGGTCACCGACGAGGAACCCACCGAGCCCGGCCACGACCTGCCCGAGGAGCGGGAGTGGTGGCAGGCGCGTGCGACCCCGCCCGCCAGGGTGCTCGCCGTGCGCGACCTGGACCTGGTCGCCGACGACGCCTGGCCCTCCGCGCTGCGGCTGCTGGCCGCGAGCCCGTCCACCCGGCGGGCACTGACCGAGCCCGGCGGCCACACCGGCTGGTGGATCTCCCGGTACGCCCTTCTCGACGGCGACGCGCCCCGGGACCTGCGGCTGGCCACGGCGAACGACCTCGCCGGCCTCTACGACGCGGTGCCCGCGAGAGAGGTCGGCGAGGACGTGCTGCGCGCGGCCGGGGTGCGCACGGCGCTGGCCGTGGAGGACGCCGAGGACGCCGCCGACCTGCTGGACCGGCTGGCCGATCCGGACCGGCCGATCCCGCCGGGGCTGGCGATCCGGGTACACGCCGCGCTCGCCCTCGCGGAGGTGGAGCCGGTGGACGTCCCCGGCTCGGTCCGCGCACTGGACGGTTCGGTGATCCCGGCGGACCGGGCGGTGGTGCTGGACGAGCCGTGGCTGACGGCGGTGTGGCCCGCGGACCGGCTGGTCGCGGGCGGGCCACCGGAGCGACTCGCCGAACTGCTGGACCTGCCGCTGGCCGGGGAGGAGACCGAAGCGGAACCGGACGGTGGCGGCGAAGCCGTGCGGTGGGCCGAACTCGGCGCCGTCGCCCTCGTCGCCGACCTGCTCGGTTTCGGAGTCCCGGACGGCCGGGTGATCGTGCACGAGGTGCTGACCGTGCGCGCGCACGGCCTTGCGTACGAGGTGCCGTGGTGGGTGGCCGGTGAGCCGCACGCAGAGGACTCCCCGGCCGGGCTGGGCAGGGCGCTCGCCTGGACCGCGGGCAGGTGGGCCGAGCGGCACCTGGTGGTGGCCCTGCTGGAGGAACCGGAGCCGATGACGCTGCTGGGCTGACCGCGCGCGTCAGAGGTTGCGCTGTGCGCCCTTGGCGCCGCGCCGGGATGCGGAGCGTTGCCAGTACATGATCGCCATGCCGAGGAAGCCGAGCAGGAAACCGGCCGCGGCGGACCACATCCAGACGTCCGGGCGGGCGTCGGAAACCAGCCGGACGGTGAGCAGGACGGCGAAGGCGAGGAACCACAGCACGTTGCCGGCGACGACGATCGGCCACAGATCGGTGAGCTTTCCGGTCAGCTCCGGGGTGGGCCGGAGACCGCCGGTGGCCACGCTGTCGTTGCTCGGTCGCTCCACGTCCGGAAGGGTACCCGGGACAGCGGCGGGTTCGAGGAGGCAGGCATGAGGGCGGGAACACGGCTCGACGGGTTCTTCAAGATCAGCGAACGCGGATCCACGCCGGGGCGCGAGGTTCGCGGCGGGGTCGTCACCTTCGTGACGATGGCGTACATCATCGTGCTCAACCCGCTGATCATCGGCAGCTTCTCCGCCGAGGACACCGCGGCCAAGACCGACCTCTTCGGCAACGTGCTGCCGGTGAACCAGGTGGCCGCGGCGACCGCGCTGGTCGCGGGCGTGATGACGATCCTGTTCGGACTCGTCGCCAACTATCCCTTCGCGATCGCCACCGGACTGGGCGTCAACTCGCTGCTGGCGGTGACCATCGCACCGCAGATGAGCTGGCCGGCGGCGATGGGCCTGGTGGTGGTGAACGGGCTGATCGTGTTGCTGCTGGTGGTGACCGGAGTGCGGACGATGGTGTTCAACGCCGTGCCCGCCCCGCTCAAGGCCGCGATCGCGGTGGGGATCGGCCTGTTCATCGCACTGATCGGCTTCGTGGACGCCGGTTTCGTCCGCAGGCTCCCCGACGCCGCCGAGACGACCGTGCCGGTCTCGCTCGGCATCGACGGCTCGATCGCGTCCTGGCCGACGGCGGTGTTCGTCTTCGGCCTGATCCTCACCGGCGTACTGGTGGCCCGCGGGGTGAAGGGCGCGATCCTGATCGGTGTGCTGTCCGCGACGGTGCTGTCGATCGTCGTCGAGGCGATCGCCAAGGTCGGCCCGTCGGCGGGGGAGAACCCGAAGGGCTGGAACCTCGGCTACCCCGGGCTGCCGGAACAGGTCGTCGGGCTGCCGGATCTGTCGCTGCTGGGGGAGTTCAACTTCGACGCCTGGGCGCAGGTCCCGGCGATCACCGCCGCGCTGCTGGTCTTCACCCTGGTACTGACCGACTTCTTCGACACGATCGGCACGATGACCGGGCTGGGCAAGGAGTCCGGCGCCATCGGCAAGGACGGCACGCTGCCGAACGCGGGCAAGGCGCTGTTCGTCGACGGGGTGGGCGCGGTCGCCGGCGGTGCGGCCTCGACGAGCTCCAACACCGTGTTCGTCGAGTCGGCCGCCGGGATCGCGGAGGGGGCGCGGACCGGGCTGGCGAACGTGGTGACCGGTCTGCTGTTCCTGGCGGCGATGTTCCTGACGCCGTTGTACGAGGTCATCCCGGTCGAGGCCGCCGCGCCCGCGCTGGTGGTCGTCGGGGCGCTGATGATCAAGCAGATCACCGAGATCGACTTCGCCGACTTCTCGCTCGCGCTGCCCGCGTTCCTGACGATCGTGGTCATGCCGTTCACGTACTCGATCGCCAATGGCATCGGCGCGGGTTTCGTCAGCTTCGTGGTGATTCGTGCGGTCACCGGGCGTGCCCGCGAGGTGCATCCGCTGATGTGGATCACCTCGGCGGCCTTCGTCGTCTACTTCGCGATCGGCCCGATCCGGGCGGTGTTCGGCTGAGCCCGCGCGTGCTGGGCGGACGGTGGCCGTGTGCGGGGGGAGCGAGTGCGGTGTCGAGGTTCACGAGAAAGGGTCAACGATCGTGAGGTATGCTAACGATATGCCGGTAGTCGAACGTGAGACCTCGCTGGCCAGCAGGCTGCGGGTCTCCGTGGTGCGGTTGAACCGCCGGTTACGGGCACAGCGGACCAGTCAGGACGTCTCGCTCACGCAGGTCTCGGCTCTGTCCACATTGCACAAATGTGGACCGATGAGTCCGGGGAAGCTCGCGGTGCGGGAAGGCGTGCAGCCCCCGTCGATGACCAGGGTCATCGCGGCGCTGGAGGACCTGGGGTACGTCGATCGCAGCCCACATCCGACCGATGGCAGGCAGTCGATCGTCGAACTGTCGCCGACGGGCCTGGAGTACGTGCAGGCGGTCATCTCCGCCCGTGAGGTCTGGTTGGAACAGCAACTGGAAGCCCTGAGCGAGGAGGAGCGCGAGACGCTCTCCCACGCCGCCGAGATCATCGAGAGAATGGCGGAGCAGTAAGAGCGAATGCCGGGATTTGCGGGTAGCGCCCGAGAAGAGGCCCACGTACTTCCGCCGGACACCGCTACCCGGAAACCGGACCCGCCGCCGGATCCGCCCGGCCCGCCGAACCCACCGGAATCGTCCTCGGACCCCTCCGGCGACCCACCCCGGCCCGCCGGACCCCGTCCTGGAACGTTCGCCTCGCTGCGCAACCGCAACTACCGGCTCTTCTTCTCCGGCCAGGTGGTGTCGAACATCGGGACCTGGATGCAGCGCATCGCCCAGGACTGGCTGGTGTTCACGCTGTCGGGCAACGATCCGATGGCACTCGGCATCGCCGTGGCGCTGCAGTTCACGCCGACGCTGCTGCTGTCGCTGTGGGCAGGCGTGCTCGCCGACCGGGTGGACAAGCGCAAGCTGCTGATCGGCATCCAGATCGGCGTGTGCCTGCAGGGAGTCCTGCTGGGTGTGCTCGACATAGCCGGGGTCGTCACGCTGTGGCAGGCGTACGTGCTGTGCTTCGTGCTGGGGACCCTCTCCGCGCTGGAGATCCCCACCCGGCAGTCGTTCGTCGCGGAGATGGTGGGGCGCAGGCACATCACCAATGCCGTCGCGCTGAACTCGTCGATCTTCAACCTGGCTCGTATCGTCGGGCCCGCCATCGCCGGCTTCGTGATCACCTGGGTGGGCACCGGCTGGCTGTTCCTCGCCAACTCGGTCAGCACGCTCGCCGTGATCGCCGGGCTGGCGCTGATGGATCCGGACAAGTTGTTCCGCGGCCCGAGGGTCGCCAGGGCGAAGGGGCAGTTGACCGAAGGGCTGCGCTACGTGCGGCACCGCCGCGACCTGCTGACGCTGATGGTGCTGGTGTTCTTCGTCAGCACGTTCGGCATCACCTTCTTCACCTCGCTCGCCGTCGTGGCCGGCAACGTGTTCGGCACGGCCGCGGACGGTTACGGCCTGCTGTCCACCCTGCTCGCCGTGGGCACCTTCGTCGGGGCGCTGGCCGCTGCCCGTCGTGGATCACGTACCGAACCGCGGCTGCGGCTGCTGCTGGTCTCGGCGTTCGGGCTGGGGGCGCTGGAGTTCGTCGCCGGGTTCATGCCCACGTACCTGGCATTCGGTCTGGCGCTCGTGCCGCTCGGATTCGCCACGATCACCTTCCTGAACACCGCGAACGCACTCGTCCAGACCTCGGTGAGCCCGGAGATGCGGGGCCGGGTGATGGGCTTGTACGTGCTGGTGCTGGTCGGCGGCAATCCGGCGGGCGGCCTGCTGACGGGCTGGGTGGCGGACACCTTCGGCGGACGGTCACCGTTCTTCATCGGCGGTGTGGTGTCCGCGCTGGCAGCCGTGCTCTGCGCGGTGGTGCTGCTCCGGCGGAGCGGCAGGAGACCCCTGCGCCCGGCCGGCCGGACCGCGCACAGGCTGCGCGTTCTCAGCAGGCGGTAGCGCCCTTGCGCTCCGTGTGAGGTTAGGCTAACCTCATCAATGTCCGCTTCGTGGTGGGAGCGGCAGTCAGTTCGGGAACGAATGAGGCCCCGGCACCGGCCAACCCCGGTGCCGGGGCCTCATTCACTGTCCGGTCCCCACGGTGGACGGTTCCCGCGTCCGCGTCAACAGGTCCGGCACATGTTCGAGCGTCATACCGAAACGCTCCCGGTACGCGGCCAGGATCGCGTCATCCGTTTCCAGCGCCGTCTCCGCCCGGTCGCCGTCCGCGCCGGTCTCGATCAGCAGCCCGCCCGCGATCGTCACCCGCCCGTCGCCGGAGGGCATCGAGCAGGTCGTCCCCTTGCGGAACGGGGACACCGGCGAGGTCGCCTGCCACCACGCGGTCGGTGCGAAGTCGCTCAGCGCACGCTGCCGTCGCTCCGCGACGTAGGCCACCACACCGTCCCGGCGTACCTCGAGGTCGCCCTCCGGTGTGTCGACGACCAGGAACTCGCCGTACGGGTCCGGCTGCGGCTCGGCGGCCGTCAGCCGGAGCGGGCGCAGCGAGTGCTTGCCGAAGCCGACGTCGGCCAGCCAGGGCTCGTCCAGTTCGACCCGCAGCGCCATGTGGTCGAAGGGCGGGCCGAGGCTTCCGTCCGGGCGCGCCACCTTCGCGGAGAGCAGGGAGACCTCGAAGCCGAGTTCGCGCAGCAGGACGGCGAACAGGCCGTTGAGTTCGTAACAGAATCCGCCGCGCCGCCGCTGGATGATCTTCTCGGCGAGCGCGCTCTCGGCGAGGTCGATCGGCTCGCCGAGGTGGATGCTCAGGTTCTCGAACGGCACCGAGCGCAGGTGTCGTTCGTGCAGGTCCCGCAGGGCCTCCGCGTCGGGGCGATCGGGCCGATGTGCGCCGATCCGCTCGAGGTAGGCGTTCACGTCCATACCGCAACGATGCCACCTCGACCGCGATCGAGGTCCAACCCTGACCGCAATACGTCGACGTATTGCGAAACATCGCGCACGAGGCATCGCAATATGTCGACGTATTGCGGTCGCTGGAGTGCGAAAAGGGACCCCTCCGGGTGGAGAGGTCCCTTTCGGTGCTGACGCTGCTTGCCGGGGTCGTACCGGTGCTCAGCCGAGAAGCAGGCCGTTGCCGCCCGCCTTCGCGGCCTCGAAGCGCTTGCCGATCTCTTCCCAGTCGAAGATGTTCCACAGCGCCTTGACGTAGTCCGGCTTGACGTTCTTGTAGTCCAGGTAGAACGCGTGCTCCCAGACGTCGACGAGCAGGATCGGCGTCGTCGGCAGGATCAGGTTGTTGTGGTGGTCGCGAAGCTGCTGGGTGATCAGCGTCTTGCCGATCGGGTCCCAGGAGAGCGCGCCCCAGCCGTTGCCCTGGATCGTGGTGCAGACGGCGGTGAACTGCGCCTTGAACTTGTCGAAGGAGCCGAAGCTCTCGTCGATCGCCGCCGCCAGCTCGCCGGTGGGCTTGTCGCCGCCGTTGGGGGAGAGGATCTTCCACCAGACGACGTGGTTGGCGTGGCCGGCGAGGTTGAAGGCCAGCGTGGTCTCCAGCCCGACGATCGAGCCGAAGTCGTCCGCGTCGCGGGCGGCGGCGAGCTTGTCCATCGTGTCGTTCGCGCCCTTGACGTAGGTCGCGTGGTGCTTGCTGTGATGCAGCTCGTTGATCTCGCCGGAGATGTGCGGCGCGAGGGCGCTGTAGTCGTAATCGAGATCGGGGAGCTCGTACAGGGCCATTAGCCCTCCTTGTCGTTTCGACGCAAACCTCTATCGTTACCGAACCTAGTAGCTCTCACTCGTTCCCGGCGACCTGGGGCCGACCTCGGTGACGGTGGAACGGACTACGCCCGATACGCAGTACCCGGGTGGGAGCCGTCGCAAACAAGCCTGCTACCTCGACTTACATCGAGGTCAAGGCTTCTGTGACGGGGGTCGCGCCGTCAGGGGTGCGTGCGCTCGCCGATCTCCGCGTCGAGTTCGTCGAAGACCGCGACGTTGCACTCGAACGCGATCAGGGTCTCGGCGACGACCCGCTCGCGCTCCGCCTCGCTCCACGGCGCGGCGTCGAGCCGGGCGCGGTAGCGGTCGCGGAACGCGGGGGCGCTGTCGAGCCGGTCGAAGTGGTAGAAGAGCGTGCCCGGACCCTGGACGCCGTAGGTGTTCTCCAGAAGGCGCCGGATGATCTGCCCGCCCGCGATGTCGCCGAGGTAGCGGGTGTAGTGGTGGGCCACGTAGCCGCCCGCCCACTCCGCGGAGACCTCGCGGATCCGCTGGCAGTACGCCATGGTGGCCGGCAGGGGTTCGATCGCCGACTCCCAGTCCGCGCCGACCAGGTACGCCAGGTCCCGGCGCAGCGAAGGCAGCCTGCGCAGCTCGTCGAACACGAACCGGCTGCCGACCTCGTCGCCGGTCATCCGGTCGCTGACCTGCTCGATCGTCCGGTAGATGAAGTAGTACTGCACGGCGAGGCGGGTGTAGTCGGCGAGCTGGAGTTCCCCGCCGAGCAGCGCGTCCATGTAGGTCGAGTGGTTGGCCTTCTCGTGCACGGCGCGGGTGGACTCGCGGAGCACCTTGGAGAACGGTCGTGCGTCGAGTTCGGACGGTGCGGTCGTGGACGCCATCGGACGCTCACCCCTGTCGTCGGCAATCTATCTGACAACCTGTCATAAAAGAGCCTAGGGCAAATCCGCGAGTAAGGCTACCCTTATTTTCTGTTTGCGGGCAGCGACCGCACCCCGACGGCACGCAGCACGAAGCGCACCGCGGTGTCGATCGCCGCCTCGAGCTCCTCCGGGGGCACCGCGATGATGTCCCGGCTCGCCAGCGCCGCCGTGATCATCGGCAGCAGCACGTCCGGGTCCTCCTCGGGCAGCCTGCCCGACCGCATTCCGGCGACCAGGATGTCCCGCAACTGCGCGGTGATCGGGTCCGCGTGCGCGGCGATCCGCCGGTACGTCGACGTCGGCAGTGCGGCGGCCAGTGCGGTTCCGGGCGGCAGGTGGTACTCGGCGAGCACCCGCAACTGCAGCCGGACGTAGGTCGCGAGCTGCTCCACCGGATCGTCCACGGCCGCCACCGCGTCCGCGAGCCTGCGCACGTACGTCTCCGCCTCGTCCTCGACGAACGCGACCAGCAGCGCCTTCTTGTCCGGGAAGTGGTTGTAGATCGCCGTCCGGCCGACCTGCGCCTCCGCCGCCACCCCGGCGAGGGTGATCGCCTCGAAGCCGCGTTCGTAGAGCTGCCTGCGCAGCGCGTCGAAGACCCGGGCGCGCACCTGGGCGCGATGCTCGGTCAGCGAACCGCCGATGATCTTGGGCATCCGCGTACCTCCTCCACGGCCGCTGCCATGGTGCCACGCGGAGCGCACGGTTCCGGTCCGGCGGAAGGTTACGAACGGCTCAGGATTCGATCGGCCAGGTGTGCACCGGCTCGCCCGCCTGCTCCAGCTCCAGGTACCTGGCCAGCATTCCGGCGATCGCCGTCTCCCGGTCCGCGCCGCGGCGCTCGGCCACTGCCACCGTCTCGCGCTGCCAGACGGCACCGTTCTGCCGGGTCAGGCAGCGTTGCTCGATCACCCCGAGGAAGCGTTCCCGTGCCGCATCGGACACCTCCGAACGGCGCAGGCCCTCGTGCGCCAGCGGCAGCAGCGTCCGCAGCACCAGCTCGTCCGCGGGAACCCAGCCCGCGCCCGGCCAGTACAGCTTGCTCTCCATGCCGCCCCGCGCCCCGGCGTAGAGGTTGTCCTCCGCCGCCTGGAACGACATCTGCGTCCACACCGGACGTTCGTCCTCGGCCAGGGCGCGCTGGGCGCCGTAGAAGAAGGCGGCGTTCGCCATCACGTCGAGCACCGTCGGACCCGCGGGCAGTACGCGGTTCTCCACGCGCAGATGCGGTTTCCCGTCCACCACGTCGTACACCGGGCGGTTCCAGCGCCAGACGGTGCCGTTGTGCAGGCGCAGTTCGGTCAGCTTCGGTGTGTTGCCGGATTCCAGTGCCTCCAGCGGATCCTCCGGATCGGTCTCCGGCAGCAGCCCGGGGAAGTATCGGACGTTCTCCTCGAACAGGTCGAAGATCGAGGTGATCCACCGTTCGCCGAACCACACCCTCGGCCGGACGCCCTGATTGCGCAGTTCCTCCGGACGCGTGTCGGTCGCTTGCAGGAACAGCGGGATGCGGGTCTCGTGCCAGAGCGCCTTCCCCAGCAGGAAAGGGGAATTGGCGGCCAGTGCCACCTGGGCCCCGGCCAGGCACTGCGCGGCGTTCCAGTGCGCGGCGAACTCCTCCGGCGCCACCTGAAGATGTAGCTGGACCGAGGTGCACGCCGCCTCCGGCAGGATCGACTCGGCGTGCTGCCGGAGCCGTTCCCCTTGTCCGCCCGGCAGGCCGGAACCTTCGAGTGCCAGCACGGTCTGCTCGCCGCGGGCGGCGAAGATCTGGTCGTTGAGCAAGGAGTAGCGCGGGTTGTTGGTGAGCCACTTCTGGTCGAAGTGCTCCGGCCGCAGGGTCGGCAGGATGCCGATCATGGTCAGGCCCGCACCGGTCTCGGTGGCACAGCGGTGGGCGCGGGCGAGATAGTCGCGCACGTCGGCCTCGAGTTCCAGGGCCGAGTCGCCGGCCAGCGGGCGCGGCGGGACATTCAGTTCCAGGTTGTGCTGGCTGAGCTCGGTGGTGAACGCCGGATCGTCGAGTGCCTCGAGCACCGCGGTGTTCGACATCGAGGGGCCCAGGTCCTCCTCGACGAGATTCAGTTCCACCTCGAGCCCGATGTGCTTGCGTGGAAAGGAAAAACTGCCGTCGGACAACATCCGTGCCAGCGTATCCAGGCAACGCTGGACCTTGCGGCGGTACCGGCCACGATCGGCCGGGGAGAACGGATCCGACGAAACGTCCTTGCCCATGACGCATCCCTGCTTCTCGTCGACCATGGCTCCCCGTTGCCGTGGCGGTGTCCCCGGCCCGACGGTCAACCGTGGCACAGGCTTCCCGCCCGTGCTAGCGGCCAAACTGGTGCTGTGTGTCACGTCCGCCTCACCCTGTGCACACGTTCGGTATGAGGTAAGGGACTCCGCGGCGGGTGGAAGACTCGCCGCGTGGCACGGCTGATCTACACCGACGACGTCGGCGACCCCCGGCTGGACGACTTCCGCGAACTGTCCACCGCCGACCGCAGACCCGATCGCCCCGGCGGGCGGGGATTTGTCATCGCCGAGGGCACCGTCGTCGTTCGCAGACTGCTCGAATCCGCCTACCCGGTGCGGGCGCTGCTCGGGGTGGAGCGCAGGATCGCCGACCTCGCCGCCGATCTCGCCGGCACCGAGGTCCCCGCGTACGTCACCTCCGCCGAGACGATGGCCGAGGTGGTCGGCTTCCACCTCAATCGCGGCGTGCTCGCCGTGGCCGACAAGGCCCCGCAGCCGGACGCCGCCGAACTCGCCGACCGGGCCAGGGTGCTCGCTGTGCTGGAGGGGGTCGGTGATCACGAGAACCTCGGCTCCATCTTCCGCAACGCCGCCGCCCTCGGCATCGACGGCGTGCTGCTCGGCCCTGGCTGCGCCGACCCGCTCTACCGGCGCAGCGTCCGGGTGTCCATGGGCAACGTGCTGCGAGTGCCGTTCGGCCTGTTGCAACCCTGGCCGTCCGGGTTGGAATGGTTGCGCGACAAGGGTTTCCGGGTAGCGGCGCTGACGCCGCGGGCGGAAGCGGTGTCGCTGCGGGCGTTCGGTTCCGCGGGTGCGGGCAAGGTCGCGGTGCTGCTCGGCTCGGAAGGGCCGGGGCTCAGCGCGGAGGCGCTGGCCGCGGCGGGCGACGCGGTGCGCATCGACATGGCGGACGGCGTCGACTCGCTCAACGTCGCCACCGCTGCGGCCGTGGCGTTCTACGAACTCGGCCGTCGTGGGTAGGTTTACCGCGAACGGCGATGCGGAACGGAGGAGCGCGGTGGAGCTGCGGATCCAGGGCGAGCAGGCCGTGCTGGTCGGGCGGACGGGCACCCGGGAACGTCAGGTCGACCCGCGCACGCTCCCGTTGGAGCCCGGCCTGACCGAGGCGTTGCGCGAATGGGCGAGAGTGGCCTCCGCCGTGCGCCGAGCCGGAACGGACCCGGGCGAACCCGCCGCCGGGACGCGACCGGGGTCCGCCGGCGATGCGGACGAGGACGCCGCCGCGGGTGCCGTCGTGTCCCAGCGCGGGCGGCAACTCGCGGCCCGGCTCGCCGCCACGATGGGCGTCGCGGTCAGCTATGCCGACCCGGTGACCGGTGCCGTCTCGCTGATCGCGCCGCCGGCCCCCGCGGCACCGCACGGCCCGGGGCAGGCCGTCCCCGTTCCTGGTGTCGTACGCCGGTTCGGGCGCATGTTCCAGGCCGAGCGGTACGCGCCGGAACCCACCCCGTGGGCGACCGGCCTGGTGGTCGCCGCGTTCGTCGGCGTGGTCGTCCTCGTCGCGATCGTGGCGCTGACCAGTGCGCTGGCCGGCGAGACCTCGGGCTGGCTCGCCATCGGCGCGGCGCTGGTGGTGACCGCCGGACTCGCCCCCTCGCTGTGGCTGGGGCGCAGGCTGCCGATTCTGCGCTGGGTGGTGCTCGGCGCCGCCGCGGGCCTGGCGCTGTCTTGGATTCCGGTGCTGGTGCTCGCGTTCTGAACCTCGCCCGGCCGCGGCACGCCGCGCGTCATGTCGGTGCCGGCAGGCAGGATGCGGGGATGAGCGAGGACCACGACGGCGCCGTGGCGAAGCTGCGTGCGCTGTGCCTGGAGTTGCCGGAGGTCACCGAGCGGCTCAGTCACGGTGAGCCGACCTGGTTCGTCCGAGGCAGGAAGACCTTAGTGATGCTGTCCGACCACCACCACGACGACCGGTTCGGTTTCTGGTGCGCGGCGCCGCCCGGGGTGCAGGAGGAGCTGGTCGGCGAGGAGCCCTCGCGCTTCTTCCGCCCGCCGTACGTGGGGCATCGCGGTTGGCTCGGCGTCTACCTCGACGTCGGCGTGGACTGGCGGGAGATCCGCGAGATCGTCCGCGAGGCGTACCTGCGGATCGCCCCGAAGGCACTGGCCGAACGGATCGGCGACCCGGAGCACTGAGCACGACGGCGGGTGGCGGCTTGTCGATTTCCGATTCTCGTTATATAAAGAATACGTGAATCAGTTCGGTGCTCTGAGCGACCGAGCCCGTCTCCGGATGGTGGAGCAGCTCGCGGTACGCGATCGCACGGCCGGCGAGCTGAGCGCGGCCGTGCACGACGAGTTCGGCGTGAGCCAGCCCGCCGCGTCCCGCCACCTCAGGGTGCTGCGGGAGGCGGGACTGGTGCGCTCCCGCGTCGACGGCTCACGTCGCATCTACAGCCTGGATCGCGAGGGTCTCGAGGAGATCGGCGAGTGGGTCGACCGGCTGCGGGCGTTGTGGGGCGTCTCGTTGTCGGCGCTGGACACCGAGATCGCGCGCGGCAAGCGCGATCGCCGTCAGGAATCGTGAGGAGACCGATCATGAACATCGCCACGCAGATCAACGAGGTACTCCGCCGGGTCGGCTTCGACGACACGACGAACGTGGTCACCCTGACGCAGGCCTTCGCCACCACGGCCGAGGACCTCTGGGACGCGTGCACCACGCCCGAACGCCTCGCCCGCTGGTTCGAACCCGTCGAGGGGTCTCTCCGGCTCGGCGGGCGTTATCGGATGGCCGACAGCGGCACCGTCGGCACCATCGAGACCTGCGACCCCCCACACGCCCTGACCATCACCTGGGAGCACGGCGGTGACACCTCCCGGGTGAGCGCCACCATCGAGGAGACGGAGCCGGGAACCGCGACGCTCACCGTGAGCCACTACGGCGACAACGACGAGCACTGGCAGGAGTACGGCCCCGCGGCCGGTGGTGGCGGCTGGGACGCCGCGTTCCTGGGCCTGCGGATGTTGATCGACGAGCCCGGCAGCACCCTCGACGAGGTCATGCGCGCGATGAACTCGGAAGAGGGCCGGCGGTTCGTCTCGGACGTGGCCGAGCAGTGGTCGCTCGCGTACCAACGGGCAGGCGCTCCGGCCGAGGAGGCCGCTGCCGCCGCCGGCCGGGCGGTCGCCCTCGAACGTGAGCTGTGGACGCCCGAGGGCTGACCGGCAGGCGTACCCGGTGCGTCAGCTCCCGTTGGCGCGCTGGGAACGCACGCCGAGCAGCACGTCCTCCCAGGACGGCACGATCGGGTGCCCGTTGCGGCCGAGCGCGGGGCGGCCCGGTTCCTCGTCCTGGATCCGCGGCAGCTCGCGGGTGTCGTCCTCGCCGTCGTGACCGGGGATCCGCGCCTCGATCACCCGCCCGCCCGCACCGTCGAGGGTGCCGCGCACGGGCTCGTCCTCGATCGCGTCCAGCGTCTGCTGGGTGCCCACGGTCCGCTGCGCCACCGAGCGCAGCGTCCGGGTGTGCTGGGCGTCCGGGTCGAGCAGGTCCTCACCGTGCTCGTCCAGCGCGGTGACGGTGCCGCCGTGCGCCCCGGGAGCGAACGCCCAGTGCGCCCGGTTGTCCGAGCGGCCGGCCTTCCAGCGCAGCCCGATGACCCACTTCCCGTCGTCGCCGCGCCATGCGTCCCAGGTCGCCTGCGAGTAGTCCTGCCCCCGTGCGCCGAAGGTGTAGGCCACCACCTCGCCCAGCGTCTGCACGTCCGGCCCGTCCTCGCGAACCGGGTGCGCGGACTGGGCGATCTCGGCGGTACGGGACCGCTCCAGCAGTACCGGGTACGCGAAGCGCTCGACGCGCTGCACGGAGACCCCCGCGCTGGTGGCGACCTGGTCGACGGACTCGCCGGACCGGATCCTGGCCTGGATCTCGCGTGGACGCATCTGACTCTCCAGCTCGATTTCGATCTGGCCGAGCCGGGTGATATCGCCCCGGGCGGCAGCCCGCAGTCGCTCGTCGGCGGGCAGCAGGAAACGCGTACGGCTCGCCGGGTCCTCGCACACGATGGACTTGCCGTCCTCGTGCAGCCCGACTACCCGTAACGCTCGCATGCCCGCCTCCCCGCATTCATCGACCTCGTGCGTCCACGGTAAGTCGGCGCGTCGGCTTGACGCGCTAGGCGCGCCGAGTCAACTCCGATCTTGCGCCGGTGCCACCCGGACAGCGCCCTAGTTGCCGAGACGCTCCACGACCCACTCGATGCTGGCGGTCAGCGCCGAGACGTCCGCCGGGTCGATCGCCGGGAACAGGCCGACGCGCAACTGGTTGCGGCCCAGCTTGCGGTACGGCTCGACGTCGACGATCCCGTTGGCGCGCAAGGTCTTCGCCACCGCGGCCGCGTCGATCTCCTCGGCGAAGTCGATCGTGCCGACGACCTGCGAGCGCAGCGCCTTGTCCGCAACGAACGGCGTCGTGTACGAGGTGCGCTCCGCCCAGTCGTAGAGCCGGTCCGAGGAGTCCTTGGTGCGCCCGACCGCCCAGGACAGCCCGCCGTTGCCGAGCATCCACTCGATCTGGTCGGCCAGCAGGAAAAGTGTCGCCACCGAGGGCGTGTTGTACGTCTGATCCTTGCGCGAGTTGTCCAGCGCCGTGGTGAGCGAGAGGAACTCCGGGATCCAGCGGTCCGAGGCGCCGAGTTCGCCGACCCGCTCGATCGCCGCGGGCGACATCAGCGCCAGCCACAGCCCGCCGTCCGAGGCGAAGGATTTCTGCGGCGCGAAGTAGTAGACGTCGAAGTCCTCGGCGTTCACCGGCAGGCCACCCGCACCGGAGGTCGCGTCGATCGCGACGAGCGCGCCCTCGCTGCCCGCGGGACGGTGCACCGGCACCGCGACACCGGTCGAGGTCTCGTTGTGCGCCCAGCCGACCAGGTCCGCGCCCTGCTCGAACGCGATCTCGGGGGCGCCGCCCGGCTCCGCCTTCACCACGATCGGATCGGCCAGGAACGGCGCGCCCTTGGTGACGGTCGCGAACTTCGCGGAGAACTCGCCGTAGGTGAAGTGCTGCGAGCGCTCGCGCACGAGACCGAAGGCCGCGGCGTCCCAGAATGCGGTCGTCCCGCCGTTGCCGAGCACCACCTCGTAGCCATCGGGGAGGCCGAACAGTTCGGTCAGTCCGGACCGGACACGGCCGACGAGCGACTTGACCGGCTTCTGCCGGTGCGAGGTGCCGAGCAGCGCGCCGCCCTCGGTCGCGAGCCGGGAAAGCTGCTCGGGGCGCACCTTCGACGGTCCGCAGCCGAAGCGGCCGTCGGCGGGCTTGAGGTCTGCGGGCAGGGTGAGCTGGGGCGCGTCGGTCATGTGGCGAAGTCTGTCAAATGCGCCGAACACACGCTCGTGAGGGCGTCGAGTGGCTACCGTGACGTCCACCATCTGGACCCGGTGTCCGGCAGAGAGGACGTAACGGACATGGCCGACCTTCAGTTCCCCTTCCCGGCGCCGCCGGAGGCGGTGTGGAACGCGCTGCCCGCGGGCGTCGACGCCGTCCGAGGACACGGACCGCACTACGACGCGCAGCGCGGGCTGCTGTCCACCCGGACCGGCACCACCTGGCGGAGCTGGGGGCAGGAGATCGTCGCGCAGGTCTCTCCCGCCCCCGGCGGATCGACGCTGACCGTGCGCACCTCGCTCAAGTTCGGCGTCGTCGACTGGGGCGAGGGCAAGAAGCTGTGCACCCGGTTCGGCGACGCCGTCGCGGGTGCCCTCGGCCTCACCCCGCCCGCGCGCTAGCCGAGCCCGCTCTGCCAGCCTGCCGGGTCGACCCCGCCCGGGATCGGCGCGGCGGGGTCGTAGGGCGTGCGGGTGAAGATGAACGTCGCCAGGTCGAGATGCCGGGGGTCGCCGGCTGCGTCCCGTCCGACGGTCAGCGTCTCGCCCGCGTAGTAGCCGTCCAGGCCCAGCCAGCGGTCCGTCCCGTCCGGACGGAACCGCGACGCGCGACCGCTGTCGGTGGCGGGCGACAACTCGAACAGCCCGTCCGGCAGCAGGCGAAGGTGGTACGCCGACGGTCCCCAGTGCCACAGGCCGGTCAGCGTCAGCAGGGCCGGATCGACCTCGCTCGGCTGCCACTCGCCGGGCAGCCGCGGCTCGTGCTCCTCGACCAGGGAGATCAGGTCGACGGTCAGCGAGGGGATCGCCGCCCCGGAGGTGGTGTTCGCCAGCGCCAGCGCGCCCGTCTGCGACACCGGGTCGATCAGATTGCACGCCAGGAACCCGGGCATCGAACCGGTGTGCCCGGCCAGCCTGCGCCCGCCGTAGCGGAACAACTGGAACCCGAGGCCGTAACCGGCGGCCCACACGTCACCGTCGTCGACCGTCGCCACCGCGCGCATCTCCTCGACGGTGTCCGGGTGCAGCACCTCGCCGGAGTGGCCGCCGGCGAACGCCGTCCAGCGCGCCAGGTCGTTCACCGTCGACCAGAACTGCCCCGCCGGGGCCATCGCACCAGCGTCCGGGGCCGGCTCCGGCAGCAGGACGTCGGCGAACGGGTGCACCGCGTATCCGGTGGCGTGCCTTCCCGAGGGGGCGGCCGTCGTGCGCTTCATACCGAGCGGTTCGAGCAGTTCGGCATGCGCGACCTCCACCCACGACCGTCCGCGCAGCCGGGACACCAGCTCGCCGAGCATGCCGTAACCGACGTTCGAGTAGTGGAAGCGGCGGCCCGGCCGGTGCTTCACCTCGTCCGGGCTCAGGCTCGCCTCCAGCGCGGCCCAGTCGCCGCCGGGGCTGCGTTCCCACCAGGAGCCCGGCGACTCCGCCGTCAGCCCGCCGGTGTGCGAGAGGAGCTGGGCGACGGTCGACGCGCCCACCCGCGTTCCGGGAACGTGCTTGTCCAGCGGATCGTTGAGCTCCAGCCTGCCCTCGTCGCGCAGGCGCATCACCAGCGCGGCGACCATCGACTTGGTGATCGAGCCGAGGCGGTACTGGGTGTCGTTGTCCGGGACCATGCCGTCCACCCGGCCGCGCGCACCGGACCAGACGATCTGGCCGTCCCGGACCACGGCCGCGACCAGTGACGGCACCCGGTTGCTGGCTTGTTCGGCGGCGAGGCGGCGCAGCAGCGCGAAGTCGGTCGTAGGAAGCATGGCCGACATTCTGCCCGGGCCCGCCGGGCCGGAGACCCCGGGCCGACACGCGCCCGCCGAGTCCGCTCGGCAGGAAGCGGGACCCGTCGTCGGCGGGATTCCCTCTGCGAGGGGACGTCGGAGGAGACCGTGGACCTGGGGGAGCGCGCTGCGCGGCCGGACACGCGATCGCGGTTAGTTGACAGAATGTCTAACATGACGGAATGTCTGACAAGAGTGGTGAACGGCTCCGGGTGATCGCGTCCGACGGCGTCCGGCTGGCTGTCCGCACCCGCGGACGCTCGGCGGCGGACGCGCCCACCGTGGTCTGCGTGCACGGCTACCCGGACAACGGATCCCTGTGGGACGGCGTCGCCGCCGAACTCGAGGACCGGTACCGGGTGGTCGTCTACGACGTCCGCGGCGCGGGCGAGTCGGACAAACCCAAACGCAAGCAGGACTACCGGCTGGACCAGCTCGCCGCGGATCTGGCGGCCGTGGTCGACGCCGTCAGCCCGGACGCGAAGGTGCACCTGCTGGCGCACGACTGGGGCGCCATCCAGACCTGGCACGCCGTCACCGGCGGGGCACTGCGCGGGCGGATCGCCTCCTACACCTCGATCTCCGGACCGAGCCTGGACCACGCGGGCGCCTGGTTCCGGTCGCTGCTGCGGCCGAGCCCCCGTGCCCTCGGCACCCTGCTGTACCAGGCCCTGCACTCCTGGTACATCGGCTTCTTCCACCTGCCGCTGATCCCGGAACTGGCCTGGCGCAGCGGAATCATGCGCCGCGTCATCGGCCGCCTCGACCCGGCCGAGAAGGGCGCGGCCACCGCCGACGGGGTGCACGGCCTCCAGCTCTACCGGGCCAACATCGGCTCCCGCCTCGGGTCCCCGGCCACGGCGGGCACCGAGATTCCGGTCCAGGTACTGGCCCCGGCGGGGGACGCGTTCGTCTCCACGCCGATGCAGACCGAGATCGGCCGCTGGGTCCGGGATCTGCGGGTCCGGATCATCCCCGGGACGCACTGGGTGGCCAGGTCCCGGCCGCACGTCGTGGCCAACGCGGCCGCCGAGCTGATCGATCACGCCGAGGGCGGTGCGGAGACGCGCGGGCTGCGCCGTACCCGGGTCGGTGCCACCGGACGTTTCGCCGGACACCTCGTCGTCGTCACCGGCGCGGGCAGCGGGATCGGCCGGGCCACCGCGCTCGCCTTCGCCGGGCACGGGGCGGACCTGGTGCTCACCGACATCGACCCGGACGGCCGTGCCGAGACCGCGCGGCTGGCCGATGAACTGGGCGCGCGGGTCGCCCAGTACACAGTGGACTCCAGCGACGGTGCGGCCGTGCACGCCTTCGCCGCAGACGTCCGCGACACCCTCGGCGTCCCCGACATCGTGGTGAACAACGCCGGCATCGGCATCTCCGGCTCGTTCCTGGACACCGGCGAGGCCGACTGGCAGCGCGTCATCGACGTCAACCTGTGGGGCGTCATCCACGGCTGCCGGGCGTTCGCGCCGATGCTCGTCGAACGCGGGGAGGGCGGCCACATCGTCAACATCGCCTCGGCCGCCGCGTTCCTGCCCTCGCGCATGCTGCCCGCGTACGCCACGACGAAGTCCGCGGTACTGACGCTCAGCGAGTGCCTGCGGGCGGAACTCGCGGAGGAGCGCATCGGCGTCAGCGCGATCTGCCCCGGCATCGTGCGCACGAACATCACCGCCACCACCCGGTTCGTCGGCGTCAGCGAGGAGGAGGAGAAGAGCAAGCGGCGCAGGGCATCCGGCCTCTACGCGCGACGCGGCTTCGGCCCGGAGAAGGTGGCCGCCGATCTGCTGCGCGCCGTGGAACGGGACGTCGCCGTGCAACCGTCGACTCCCGAGGCGAAGACCGCCCTGGTCCTCTCCCGGTTGACACCCGGCCTGCTGCGGGCGGCGGCGAAACGGAACATCGGCCTGTGACCGGACCGGCTCGTCCACGGCGCATGTCGCCGCAGCGGCGCCGCGAGGACCTGATCGGCGCGGCACTGGAGCTCTTCGGTGCCCGCCCGCCGGAACAGGTGTCGGTGGACGATGTGACCGCGCACGCCGGAATCTCGCGACCGTTGTTCTACCGCTACTTCTCCAGCGTGCGCGAACTGCAGGTGGCCGCCCTGCGGACCGTCACCGAGGGGCTGATCGACGGTCTGGCAGGGCAGGCCACCGGTGAGCCGGCCGAGCGGTTGCGGCAGGCCGTGCGGGGAATCGTCGACGTCGCCGACCGGTACCGCGCGGGTTACGTGGCTCTTTTGCGCAGCGGTTCGGTGATCGCCACCTCGGAGACCGACGCCGCCGTGGACGAGGTACGCAACCGCGCGGTGGAGGTCATCCTCGACGCGCTGGGGGAGACCACCCCCTCGCCCCGCGTGCTGCTGACGCTGCGCTGCTGGACGGCCGTCGTCGAGGGCACGCTGCTGAGCTGGTTGCAGGAGGGCACGATGCCGCGTGCGGAGCTCGACGGCTGGCTGGTCGACCAGCTCGCCGGGATGCTCGCCGTGACCGCCACCCACGACACCCGCTGAGCCCCGGTCGCCGCCACCACGGCCGCAATATGTCGACGTATTGCGATACCTTGTGCGCGATGGATCGCAATACGTCGACATATTGCGGGGTTGGGGTCAGACGAGGGTGTCCCAGCCTTCGACGTCCTCCGGCCTGCGCGGCCCCGGGCCGACGTAGGTCGCGGACGGGCGCACCAGCCTCCCCGTGCGCTTCTGCTCCAGCACGTGCGCGGCCCATCCCGCCGTCCTGGCAGAGGAGAACATCGCCGGCATCATGTGCGGTGGTACCTGCGCGAAGTCCAGGATCACCGCCGCCCAGAACTCGACGTTCGTCTCGATCGCGCGGTCCGGCCGCCGGTCGCGCAGCTCGGCCAGCGCCGCCTGCTCCAGCGCGGCGGCGACCTCGTACCGCTCCGCCCCCAGCTCCCGGCAGGTGCGGCGCAGCACGCGGGCCCGCGGGTCCTCGGCCCGGTACACCCGATGCCCGAAGCCCATCAGCCGTTCCTTCCGGTCGAGGATGCCGGCGATGACGCCGCGGGCGTCGCCGGTGCGTTCCGCCTCGGCGATCATCGGCAGCACCCGCGCCGGGGCGCCGCCGTGCAGCGGCCCGGACATCGCGCCGATCGCGCCGGACAGTGCGGCCGCGGCGTCCGCGCCGGTGGACGCGATGACCCTGGCGGTGAACGTCGAGGCGTTCAGGCCGTGCTCGGCGGCGGACACCCAGTAGGCGTCGATGGCCCGGACATGGGCCGGGTCGGGTTCGCCCCGCCAGCGGACCATGAAGCGTTCGGTGATGCTGGCGGCCTCGTCGACGCGGGCCTGCGGTACGGCCGGCTGCCCGATGCCGCGTGCCGACTGGGCGACGTAGGACAGGGCCATCACCGACGCTCTGGCGAGCTGGTCGCGCGCCTCGTCCTCGGGTACGTCCAGCAGTGGGCGGTAACCCCAGATCGGCGCCAGCATCGCCAGCGCGGCCTGGACGTCCACCCGGACGTCGCCGGTGTGCACGGGCAGCGGGAACGGCTCGGCGGGTGGCAGGCCCCGGCCGAAGCGGCCGTCGACCAGCAACCCCCAGACGTCCCCGAAGCCGACCTTCCCGGCCAGGTCCTCGATGTCGACGCCGCGGTAGCGCAGCGCGCCCCCGTCGCGATCCGGCTCGGCGATCTCGGTCCGGAAGGCGACGACGCCCTCCAGCCCTGGCCGGAAGCCGTCGTCCGGCTGCTCGTCCGGCTGCTCGGCCGGCTGGTCGCTGTTCAGCGTTGACGTGGCCACTCGTCGACTCCTCTGCCGTAGGCGATCCCGCGCTTTCCCTGCCGTGCTCACCGTGCCGCCACTGACGCGAACCGGTGATCCGGCCGGTGCGTCATCGCACGGCTGTGGCGAGAACCATGCTCCTGCCGGGGCGCGTCGGCAATCCGATCGGGCGGTGGTTTCGGTCACGATCCTGCGATCCGAGCTGCGGAAATGACGTGCCGGCCCCCTGCATGGGTGACGGGGGTGTCCACAGGGTTACGACGGGGTGCGCGCCCGCGTGGCAGGCGTCACCGCCGTGGAGGTTTTGCTACCGCCGAACAGGCCTTACCGTCGGCCGGGAAGGCCGACGTCAGCGCCGACGTGGGTGGGCACGGAGGAAGGCGAAACATGCCGGAACTCGACAGGGTCGACGACCTCAGCGGTGACGACGGTGCGGGCGTGGCAGTGCGGCTGCCCGGAATGCGCGTCGCCTACGACGGCGACGGTTTCGACGAGAACTCGCTCGCGGCGAACTGGACCGAGCAGCTTCGCGGCTGGCTGGACCAGGCCGTGGTCGCGGGCGTCGCCGAGGCGAACGCGATGGTGCTGGCCACCGCGGACGCGAACGGCCTGCCCTCCTCGCGCACGGTCCTGTGCAAGGGACTCGACGAGCGCGGCGTCGTCTTCTACACCAACTACACCTCCGCCAAGAGCCACGACCTGACGGCGACCCGGTACGCCTCCGCCACCTTCCCCTGGTACCCGTTGCACCGGCAGGTGCACGTACGGGGCGAGGTGGAGAAGGTCGGCTCGGCCGAGACCGCCGCCTACTGGGCGTCCCGGCCGCGCGGTTCGCAGCTCGGCGCCTGGGCCTCGCCGCAGTCCCGGGTGGTGGACGGCAGGCGTGCCCTCGACAACGCGCTGCACTCGATCGAACGCAGGTTCAGCGACACGGACTCGGTGCCCTCGCCCCCGCACTGGGGTGGCTGGCGCATCCGACCGGACGTCGTCGAGTTCTGGCAGGGCCGCCGCGACCGGCTGCACGATCGGCTCCGCTACGTCCGGCACGAGGACGGCTGGCGGATCGAGCGGGTAGCCCCCTGATCCACGCCTCCCGAGAAGCGCAATTCGTCGACATATTGCGCTCCCGGTGACCGCAATATGTCGACGTATTGCGCTCCTGGTGACCGCAATTCGTCGACGTATTGCGGTCCGGGAACGGGGTGTCGACGCACGCCCCGTGGTCGAACGGGGAGCAGTGAACGTCACCCTGTATGGAGTTAGTTAGCGCAGCTAAAGTGATCCGCTGTGACGGACGAGCGGCCGGAGACCCGGCGCGGGGGAGCCCGCAAGGTACTCGGCTCCATCGTCGTCGACACCCGGCCGCTGAAGATCCCCGCCTACCGCAGGCTGTGGGTGTCGACGGCCGTGACGACCGTCGGCAGCCAGCTCACCGCCGTCGCGGTCCCCAAGCAGGTCTTCGACCTGACCGGCTCCTCCGGTTTCGTCGGCCTGACCGGCGCCGTGGCACTGGTGCCGTTGATCGTGTTCGGCCTCTGGGGCGGTGCGATCGCCGACACCGTCGACCGGCGCAAGCTGTTGCTGGTCACCAACATCGGTATCGCGGTGGTCTCCGCGCTGCTGTGGCTGCAGGCCTTCCTGGACGTCGGCTCGGTGTGGCTGGTCCTCGTGCTGCTCGGCCTCGGGCAGGCGTTCTTCGCGATGAACATGCCCACCCGCAGCGCCGCGATCGCCCGGCTGGTGCCGGTGGAACTGCTGCCCTCCGCCGTCGCGCTCGGCTCGACGATGGCGCAGTTCGGTGCCGTGCTCGGTCCGCTGCTGGCCGGTGCGCTGCTGCCCGTGCTGGGACTGTCCACTCTCTACCTGATCGACACGGTCGCGCTCGGGCTGGCGCTGCTCGCCGTCTACCGGCTGCCCGCGCTGCCGCCGTTGAACGGGCCCTCGCGGCGGGCGGGGCTGCGCGACATCCTCGACGGATTCCGTTACCTGGCCGCGCAGAAGATCCTGCTGGCCTCGTTCCTGGTCGACATCATCGCCATGGTCGCCGGGATGCCGAGAGCGCTGTTCCCGGAGATGGCGGAACGGACCTTCGGTGACCCGCCGGGTGGCGGGGCGGCGCTCGGCTGGCTCTACGCCGCGATCCCGGTCGGCGCGCTCGCCTGCGGACTCGCCTCCGGGTGGCTGTCGCGGATCGGCAGGCACGGCGTCGGCGTGACGATCGCGATCGGCGTCTGGGGGCTGGCGATCATCGGGTTCGGGCTGTCGAACTCCCTGTGGCTGGCGGTCTTCTTCCTCGCGCTCGGCGGCGCCGCGGACTTCGTCAGCATGGTGTTCCGCAGCGCGATCCTGCAGGCCGCCGCCACCGACGAGATGCGCGGGCGGACGCAGGGGGTGTTCACCGTCGTCGTCGCGGGCGGACCGCGCATCGCCGACGTGACGCACGGGTGGGCGGCGGCCGGCGTCGGCACCGCCGCGGCCGCGTCCGGCGGCGGCCTGCTGGTGATCCTCGTGCTGGTGGTGGCCGTGATCGCGATCCCGGCGTTCTGGCGTTACCGAGCCCCGACCGCGGCGCGCTGAGCTCCCGGCCATCGCCACCCGGCGAAAGTGCGAGGGCACTACCGGTACGCGGTTTCGTGCGGCACACTCTCCCGCCATGGCGGACACGCAGAGCGTCACGGACGAAACGGGCCCGGCGGGACAACCCTCGCTGAAGCGGGTCATGGGCCCGAAGCTGCTGTTGTTCTTCGTGGTCGGCGACATCATCGGCACCGGCGTCTACGCGCTGACCGGGCAGGTGGCGGGCCGGGTCGGCGGTGCGCTGTGGCTGCCGTTCCTGCTGGCCTTCGTCGTCGCGTTCATGACGGCCTTCAGCTACCTGGAGCTGGTCGGCAAGTACCCGAGGGCCGCGGGCGCCGCGCTCTACACCAACCGCGCCTTCAAGATCCCGTTCCTGACGTTCATGGTCGCCTTCGCGGTGATGTGCTCCGGGATCACCTCGGCCTCCTCGGCGGCGGTGGCGTTCGGCGACACCTACGTCGCGGAGTTCATCACCTCGCCGATGCCGTTGATGGCGATCCTGTTCATCATCGGCCTGGGACTGATCAACTTCCGCGGCGTCAGCGAGTCGGTGAAGACGAACGTGGTGCTGACGTTCATCGAGCTGGCCGGTCTGCTGATCATCATCGGTGTGGGCGTGTGGGCCGTGCTCAACGGCCAGGGCGACGCGAGCAGGCTGGTGCAGATCGACACCGCCGACCAGACGTACCTGGTGGCGATCACCTCGGCGACCTCGCTGGCGTTCTTCGCGATGGTCGGCTTCGAGGACTCGGTGAACATGGCCGAGGAGTGCAAGAACCCGGTGCGCATCTTCCCGAAGGCGATGCTGTGGGGAATGGTGGTCGCCTCCACCATCTACATCCTCGTGTCGGTGACCTCCTCGTTGCTGGTGCCCGCGGGCGAACTGGAGGCGGCGGAGAGCAGTGCGCTGCTGAAGGTGCTCGACGTGGGCGCGCCGGGTTTCCCGAGGGAGATCTTCTCCGCGATCGGCATCTTCGCCGTGATTAACTCCGCACTGATCAACATGCTGATGGCCAGCAGGCTGCTCTACGGCATGGCGAACGAGCGGATCATCCCGAAGGCGCTGGGCACCGTGCACCCGGCCCGCCGCAGCCCGTGGGTGGCCATCGTGTTCACCAGCCTCATCGCCATCGCGCTCGTGTCCACTGTGGACATCTCGCAGCTCGGCGGTACGACGGCGCTGTTGCTGCTGGCGGTCTTCGCCATCGTCAACATCGCGGTTCTGGTGCTGCGCAAGGAGAAGTCCGAGCACAAGCATTTCCGCGCCCCCACCGTGATCCCGGTGCTCGCCGCGATCTTCTGCGTGTACCTGGCCAGTCCGCTTTCCGGTCGCCCCGCGCTGGACTACCAGGTCGCCGGGATCCTGCTCGCCGTCGGCGCGGCGCTGTGGGTCGTCAACCGGCTGCTGATGCGGCGCGAGCACGTCCGGCACGAGTGACCGGCCTCGGCGGTGCCGCGCGGCCGGTTCCTCGGTAAGTTCGCGGCCATGACGAATCCCACCGGCGAACAGTTCGAACTCATCCGGGGCGGCGCGCGCGCCGTCGTCACCGAGATCGGCGCCGGGTTGCGTGCCTTCGAGGTGGCCGGGGTGCCCTACGTCGAGGCCTTCGAGCCGGAGGACGCGCCGCCGAAGGGCGCTGGCCAGATCCTGCTGCCGTGGCCGAACCGCACCAAGGGCGGCCGGTGGAGCCACCAGGGCGCGCCGCAGCAGCTCGCAATCACCGAGGAGAAGCGCGGCAACGCCATCCACGGATTGGCGCGGGACAAGGAATGGCGGCTGCTGGAGCACGCCGAGTCCTCGATCGTCTTCGAACTCGACCTCGACGGTGATCCGGGCTGGCCGGTGCCGCTGCGTACCCGGATCACCTACGAACTGGCCCCGCGCGAACTCACCGTCACGCACGAGATCCACAACGCCGGGGAGAGCGCCGTCGGCGTCGGGGTCGGTGCCCACCCGTACTTCCGGATCGGTGCCGCCGCGACCGACCAGCTCACGCTCACCCTGCCCGCGTCCCGGGTGCGGCCGTTCCTGGAGGCGCAGATCCCCTCGGACACCGAACGCGAGGTCGAGGGCACCGAGTACGACTTCCGGACGGGCAGGCCGCTGGCCGGGATCGACCTGGACACCGCCTTCGGTGAACTCGCCGCCGGGGACGACGGCCGCTACCACCACCTGCTCAGCCACGAGGGCACGACGCTGGACGTGTGGGCGGGACCGGACTTCCGCTGGGTGCAGGTGTTCACCCCGGACGATCTCACCGGTCGCGGCCGGGCCGTCGCCATCGAGCCGATGACCTGCCCCGCCGACGCGCTGAACACCGGAACCGACCTGATCGACCTCGCCCCCGGCGGCTCCTGGACCGGGAGTTGGGGCATCCGCGTCGGGTGACTCCCCCTGGGCGGATGGCAGAGGTGATCCGGCTCGGTGACGAGGACGCGGGCGAACTGCTGACCCTGCAACGGGCCGCGTACGTCACCGAGGCCCGCGCGCACCGGAACCTGGACCTGCCGCCGCTGCTGGAGACGGTCGGCGAGCTGCTCGCCGCCCTGCGTGACCCGGCCGCCATCGCCTGGGGAATACGCGAGGGCGGCCGGCTGGCCGCCGGGGTGTGGATCCGGGTGGACGGTGTGCACGCGGACGTCGCCAGGCTGGTCGTCGCCCCCGATCGGCAGGGCGCGGGCCTCGGCCGGGCGCTGCTCACCGCGGCCGAGGCCCGCCTGCCGCCGGGGGTGCGCGTCGTCCGGCTGTTCACCGGCGAGCACAGCCTCGGTGCGCTGCGGCTGTACGCGCGGCTCGGCTACCGCGAGGTGCGCAGAACCCCGGAGCACGATTATCTGCTCGTGCATCTTCAAAAGCACCTCGACGTGCCACCGTCCGCCGACGTTCGTTAGCGTGTCGAACCATGGTTAGCGCGATCATTGGCGGGTATGTCGTTCCGGTCGACGGGGAGCCGATCGAGGGCGGCACGGTGCTCATCGAGGACGGCAAGATCCTCGCCGTCGGCACCGAGGCCGACATCGACGTGCCCGAGGACGCCGAACTGGTCGACGCGGGCGGCTCCTGGGTTCTGCCCGGCTTCGTTGACGCCCACGCCCACCTCGGCGTGCACGAGGACGGCGAGGGCTGGTCCGGCAACGACACCAACGAGATGACCGACCCGAACGGCGCCCGCTTCCGCGCGGTGGACGGCATCGACATGCACGAGGTCGGCTTCGACGACGCGCTCGCCGGCGGCGTCACCAGCGTCGTGATCAAGCCCGGTTCCGGCAACCCCATCGGCGGCCAGACCATCGGCGTCAAGACCTGGGCGCGCACCGTGCTGGACGCGGTCTTCGCCGAGGGCGTCAGCGTGAAGAGCGCGCTCGGCGAGAACCCGAAGCGCGTCTACGGCGACAAGGGCACCACGCCGTCCACCCGGCTCGGCGTCGCGGCGATCATCCGCGAGGCCTTCACCGACGCCCGCAACTACGCGGCCAAGCGCGACCACGCCGCGTCCGAGGGCAAGCCGTTCGCCGTCGACCTCACCAAGGAGACGCTCTGCCGCGTCCTCGACGGCGAGCTCGCCTGGGACCAGCACACCCACCGCGCCGACGACATCGTCACCGCCATCCGGCTTGCCGAGGAGTTCGGCTACCGGCTCGTCATCAACCACGGCACCGAGGGACACCTGATCGCCGACCTGATCGCCGAGCGCGGCGTGCCGGTGATCCTGGGGCCGCTGTTCACCAGCCGGAGCAAGGTCGAGGTGCGCAACCGCACGCTGCGCTCGGCCGGGATCATGGCCCGCGCCGGCGTCAAGCTCGCGCTCACCACCGACCACCCCGTCGTGCCGATCAACTTCCTTGTGCACCAGGCGACCCTGGCCGTCAAGGAGGGGCTGGACAGTGACACGGCGCTGCGCGCGCTGACCGTCAACCCGGCGGAGATCCTCGGTCTCGGTGACCGGGTCGGAGCGTTGAAGCCCGGGCTGGACGCCGATGTCGTGCTGTGGTCCGGTGACCCGCTGGACGTGATGAACCGGGCCCTGCGCGTCTTCGTCGGCGGCCGCGAGGTCTACCACTTCGACGAGAACGCGGGTGTCGGCGTCGTCGCCGACCGCTGCTACTCCGAGCGCTGACCTGGCTCGCGAAGGGCGGCCGGTGCGGCGTTATCCGGCCGCCTGGCGGAGTTCGCGGGCGATGACCATGCGCTGGATCTGGTTCGTGCCCTCGAAGATCTGCGGCACCTTCGCCTCACGCATGTAGCGCTCCACCGGGAAGTCGCGGGTGTACCCGGCGCCGCCGAGCACCTGCACGGCGTCGGTGGTGACCTTCATCGCCGAGTCCGTCGCGACGAGCTTGGCGATCGAGGCCTGACGCTGGAACGGCATACCGCGGTCCCGGCGGCGGGCGGCGTCGAGGTACATCGCCCTGGACGACTCGACGGCCGCCGCCATGTCGGCGAGCAGGAACTCGACGCCCTGGAACTCGATGATCGGCCTGCCGAACTGGCTGCGGCCCTTGGCGTACGCGACGGCCTCGTCGAGCGCGGCCTGGGCCAGGCCGACGGCGCAGGCGGCGATCCCGAGCCGGCCGGAACTCAGTGAGGAGAGCGCGATCCGCAGCCCTTCGCCCTCGGCGCCGACGAGCCGGTCGGTGCCGACGCGGGCGTCGGTGAACAGCAGTTGCGCCGTGGTCGATCCGGTCAGGCCCATCTTGCGTTCCGGGGTCGCGGCGGAGACGCCGGGCGTCTCGCCGTCGACGAGCAGGCAGCTCACGCCCCGCCCGCCGTCGTCGCTGGTGCGGACCATCGTCGTGTAGAAGTCGGCCTCCCCGGCGTGGGTGATCCACGCCTTGGTGCCGTTGACGACGTACACCTCGCCGTCCACGCGGGCGCGGGTGGACAGCGCCGCCGCGTCGGAACCGGCGTGCGACTCGGACAGCGCGTACGCGCCCAGCAGTTCCCCGTCGAGCATCGCGGGCAGCCAGCGGTCCCGCTGCGGGTCGGTGCCGTAGTGGGCGAGGGCGTAGCAGGACATGGTGTGCACCGAGAGGCCGACGCCGACCGACATCCAGGCGGCCGCGATCTCCTCCAGCACCTGCAGGTAGACCTCGTAGGCGACCTCCCCGCCGCCCCAGCGCTCGGCGTAGGGCAGGCCGAGCAGGCCGGATTTGCCCAGCAGCCGGAACTGCTCGCGCGGGAAACGTTCGGCCTCCTCGTGCTCGGCCGCCAGCGGGGCGAGCTCGTCGCGGGCGATCTCGCGGGCGAGCGCGACCAGGTCGCCGGCTTCCGTCGTCGGCAAGAGGCGTTCCGCCGGCATGGTGTCCTCCGAGAGCGTTCGTTCTACACACCGAAATAGTACTGAGAGCCGTACTAGAGTACGGTATGGCGATGGTCGAAGTCGATGCCCGCCGGCGTGACGTGCCCTCCCGGCGCCGGCCGACCGCGCGGCAGCTCGCCCTCCTCGCCGAGCTCGAACGGCTCTTTCTCGCCGAGGGGTTCATCGCGTTCACCCTCGACGACCTCGCCGCCCGCCTGCACTGCTCCAAGTCCACGCTCTACGCCGTCGCGCCGAGCAAGGAGCAACTCGCCACCAAGGTCGTCGGCCGCTTCTTCAGAGGTGCCACCGAGGAGATCGAACGCAGGCTGGTCGGCGTCGAGGACGCGCGCACCCTGCTGGCGACCTACCTCGCCGGAGCCTCGGAGCTCCTCGGCGCCGCCACCTCGGAGTTCATCCGCGACGTCGGCGACTTCGAACCCACCCGCGCCGCCTACGAGCTCAACTCCAAGGCCGCCGCCGAACGGATCCGCGAGTTCATCGCCAAGGGCGTCACCGACGGCGTCTTCCGGGACGTACACGCCAGCCTGCTCGCGGAGATGGCCGGCCTGCTGGTGGAGAACATCCAGTCCGGCGTGATCGGCCGCCGAGCGGGCGTCTCCGACTCGCAGGCCTTCGCCGCGCTGGCCGACCTGCTGCTCGGTGGCCTCGCCCCGGCGGACGACCCGCGTTCCGCGGCCGGAATGGGCAGGGTTGCGGAGCCCGGTCGTGGACGGCGTGGGCTACCATCGCGGCCGTGATCGTCGTCGGTGGTGAGGCCCTGGTCGACCTGGTGCCTGATGTGTCCACAGTGGATAGTCCGGCCGTGCGGGACGGACTCGCCCCGCTGTTGCCCAGGCTCGGCGGGGGCCCGTACAACGTCGCTCTCGCCGCGGGCAGGCTCGGCATGCGGACCGCCTTCCTCTCCCGCGTCTCCACCGACAACTTCGGTGACGCGATGGTGGCCAGGCTGCGCGCGTCCAATGTCGACACCTCGCTGCTGCAGCGCGGGCCGGAGCCGACGACACTGGCCGTCGTCGCACTCGACGAGCACGGTGGCGCCGCGTACTCCTTCTACACAGAGGGCACCGCGGACCGGCTGGTCGCCGACCCGGGGCCGCTGCCCGAGGAGGTGACCGCGCTGTCGCTCGGCACGCTCGGCATGGTGCTGGAGCCGGGAGCGAGCGCGTACGAGACCGTGCTGCGGCGGGAGTCCCGGCGCGGCGTGCTGACCATGATGGACCCGAACATCCGGGCCGACCTCATCGCCGACCCCGAGGCCTACCGCGCCCGCTTCGCCTCCTGGCTGCCGGACCTGCGGGTGCTCAAGCTGTCGGTGGACGAGGTCGGCTGGCTGACCGACGGCTCGGCGCGCCCCGACCTCGCCACCGCGGCCCGCCCGTGGCTCGACGCGGGCGTGCGGGCCGTGGTCGTCACCGATGGCGGCGAGGGCGTCACGGTGCTGACCGCCGCGGGCGAGCAGGTGCGCGTGCCCTCCGCCCCGGCGACCGTGGTGGACACCATCGGTGCGGGCGACACCGTCCAGGGAGCGCTACTGGCGTGGCTGATCCGCAACGACGCCGGTGACCCGGGCGAACTCGGTGCCGACGGCTGGCGGGACGCACTGACCTATGCCGCCCGCGCGGCAGCGGTGACCGTCTCGCGCAGCGGTGCCGAGCCGCCGACCGAGGCGGAGCTGCAAGACTGAAAGGGTTACGCGGCAGAACGGGAAATAGTCCGGGACGGCGGTGTCCGTCGTGTGAATATTCTCCCAAACGCTTAACCTGCGGTAACACAATGGCTGCGCTGAGACCCTGTGGTCGTCTAGCGTAGGGCTGACTTCGTACCCCAGCGGGGCGGTACGCGGCGGGACGACAATATGGTCTTCGCCCGTGTGGGAAAGCTTGTGTGATCTGCAGGCATCGCGCCGGCCCGTGTGATGAGTGAGAGGGACTTGCATGTCCGACGCGACGAGTGCGGCGCAGACATCATCCGGCAACGTCGCGCTCCGCTTGCCGAACGGCGAGCAGCATGAGCTGAAAGTGGTTCAGGCTGTCGAGGGCGCCCCCGGGATCGAGCTCGGGAAACTGCTGAGCCAGACCGGTTACATCACGCTGGACCCCGGTTTCGTCAACACCGGCGCCGCGTCCTCGGCGATCGCGTACATCGACGGTGACGCCGGCATTCTGCGCTACCGCGGCTACCCGATCGAGCAGCTCGCCCAGCACTCGACCTTCATCGAGGTCTCGTATCTGCTGATCTACGGCGAGCTGCCGACCAAGGAGCAGCTCGAGGGCTTCACCTCGAAGATCAACCGGCACACCCTGTTGCACGAGGACCTGAAGCGCTTCTTCGACGGTTTCCCGAGGGACGCCCACCCGATGCCGGTGCTCTCCAGCGCCGTCTCCGCGCTGTCGACCTTCTACCAGGACTCGCTGAACCCGTTCGACGAACCGAACGTCGAGCTGTCGACCATCCGCCTGCTGGCGAAGGTCCCGACGCTCGCGGCGTACGCGTACAAGAAGTCGATCGGCCAGCCGTTCCTCTACCCGGACAACTCGCAGGGCCTGGTGGAGAACTTCCTGCGGATGACCTTCGGCCTGCCCGCCGAGCCCTATGACGTCGACCCCGAGGTCGCCAAGGCGCTCGACCTGCTGTTCATCCTGCACGCCGACCACGAGCAGAACTGCTCCACCTCGACGGTGCGCCTGGTCGGTTCGTCCGAGGCGAACCTGTTCGCCAGCATCTCGGCCGGTATCAACGCCCTGTTCGGCCCGCTGCACGGCGGCGCCAACAGCGCGGTGCTGGACATGCTGGAGGGCATCCGGCTCGACGGCGGCGACGTCGACAAGTTCGTCGAGCGGGTGAAGAACAAGGAAAAGGGTGTCCGCCTGATGGGCTTCGGGCACCGGGTCTACAAGAACTACGATCCGCGCGCGAAGATCATCAAGAAGACGGCCGACGACATCCTGGCCAAGCTGGGCGTCCAGGACGAGCTGCTCGACATCGCGAAGAAGCTCGAGGAGAAGGCGCTCTCCGACGACTACTTCGTCGAGCGCAAGCTCTACCCGAACGTCGACTTCTACACCGGCCTCATCTACCGGGCGCTGGGCTTCCCCACCAAGTACTTCACGGTGCTGTTCGCCCTGGGCCGCCTGCCCGGCTGGATCGCGCACTGGCGCGAGATGATCCAGGACCCGGCCACCAAGATCGGCCGCCCGCGGCAGATCTACACCGGCGAGAAGGAGCGGGACTACACCCCGATCTCCGACCGCTGACCCACCGCCGTACCGGAAAGGCCCGTCGCCCCGCCACCAGGGACGACGGGCCTTTCCGCGTCCGCCCCACCCCCACCCCCACCCCCACCGTGTCGCGCGGTAGGACACCCCGTGTCGTGCGTTCTGGCACCCCGTGTCGGGCGGTGGGGCATGCCGTGTCGGGCGGTGGGGCTTTCTGTTGTGCCGTAATCATTGTCAGCCTCGCCGGCATTCTCGGGTTCGCCCTCGGCCGTTCCGCCGGGTGCCCGAACGCCCGACACGGCGTGCCGTCGCGCCCGACACGGCGTGCCCGAACGCCCGACACGGCGTGCCGTAGCGCGTGACACGGTGAGGTGGGGCGGGAGGGTTGACGATCTGCGGCGGGGGCGTGCTGGGCATAGCCTCTGGCGTCATGACGAGTGAAGACCCGGCGGTGTTGTGGTTCCGGCGTGACCTGCGGCTAGGCGACCACGCCGCGCTGCACGACGCGGCCGAGCGCACCGATACCGTGCTGGCGCTGTACGTACTCGACGAGAAGCTGCTGGCACCGTCCGGGGCACCGCGACTGGCGTTCATGTACGGCTGCCTGCGCGCGCTGGACGAGCAGCTCGGCGGCAGGCTGCTGGTACTGACCGGCGACCCGGTGACGATCGTTCCCCGGGTCGCCGAGGCGATCGGCGCGGCGAGCGTGCACATCAGCGCAGACACCGGCCCCTACGGTCACCGGCGCGACCGGGACGTCGCCGACGCCCTGCGCGAGCGGGGTGCCGAACTGGTGGAGACGGGATCGCCCTACGCGATCACCCCCGGCCGGGTCACCAAGGGCGACGGGGATCCGTACCGGGTGTTCACGCCGTTCTACCGCGCCTGGAAGGAACACGGCTACCCGTCGCCCGCGGACACCAAGAAGTCCACAGTGGACTGGATCGACCCGGCGACGTTGCCCGCGAAACTGCGCGGCGAACGGATCCCGGACGATCCGGACCTCGGCGAGATGAGGCTGCCAGAGCCGGGGGAGAAGGCCGCGCTGAAGCTGTGGCGGGATTTCCTCGACGAGTACCTCACCGACTACGACGGCGACCGCGACCGCCCGGACCGGCCCGGTACGACGCGGATCTCGCCGTACCTGCGCTGGGGCTGCGTGCATCCGCGCACCCTGCTCGCCGATCTGGCCGGGCGGACGGGCAGCGGGGCGGAGAGCCTGCGCGGCGAGATCGCCTGGCGAGAGTTCCACGCCGACGTCCTCTGGCACTGGCCGAAGGCCGCCAGGAAGAACTTCGACACCCGCTTCGACGCCATGAAGCACGACACCGGGAAAGAGGCGCAACGGCTGTTCGAGGCCTGGTGCGACGGCCGGACCGGGTATCCGATCGTCGACGCCGGGATGCGCCAGCTCCTCGCCGAGGGCTGGATGCACAACCGGGTGCGGATGGTGGTCGCGAGTTTCCTGGTGAAGGACCTGCACCTGCCGTGGTGGTGGGGCGCCCGGCACTTCATGAACCAGCTCGTGGACGGGGACCTGGCGTCGAACCAGCTCAACTGGCAGTGGGTCGCCGGGTCGGGAACCGACGCGGCGCCGTACTTCCGGATCTTCAACCCGACGACGCAGGGGGAGAAGTTCGATCCGAACGGCGACTACGTGCGCCGGTACGTACCGGAACTGCGTTCCCTGCAAGGAAAATCCGTGCACCAGCCATGGAAGCGGGGGAACGACGCCCCGGCGGACTATCCGCGTCCGCTCGTCGAGCACGCGCAGGAACGGCAGGTCTCGCTGGAACGCTACGGCGCGGTGACCGGCAAGCCGCGATCCTGAGGTGGCGCTGCCGGGCTCAGTCCCGGAATTCCGCGGTGTGTGCCGCCGCCCACCGCGCGAAGGTCGTGCCCGGCCGCCCGGTGATGTCCTGGACCGAGGACGTGGGCAGAACCGGGTTCTCGGTGAAACCGGTGAGCACGTTCTCGACGTACCAGTCCGCGGTGTCGCCCATGTCCGGGCGCAGCGCTTCCGCCGCTTCGGCGGGTGGGACGGTGCGGAACCGCAGGTCCCGGCCGAGCGCTTCGCCCAGGGTGCGCAGCAGTTCGAAGCGGGTCAGCGTCTCCGGGCCGCCGAGTGGGTACGCCCTGCCGGTGTGGCCCTCGCCGAGCAGTGCCGTCGCGGCCACGGCGGCGATGTCGTCCATCGCGATCGGTGCGCTCGCGGAATCGGGGTAGGGCTCCCGGACGGTGCCGGTCTCCCGGATCTGCCGGGCCCACATCGTCGAGTTCTCCATGAAGTCGGCCGGCCACAGGTGTGTCCATTCGAGACCGCTGGCCTCCACGGCGTCGTTGACCTGTCCCCACCAGCTTTCCGGTTCACCGGAGAGGTCGACGACGTGGCGGACGCCCGCGTCCCGGGCGAGCGCGAGCACCTCGGTGACAGTGTCCGGGGTGGGCGCCAGGTACATCCGGTCCACGCCGTCGAGCGCGGCGGGCAGCGTCTCCAACCTGCGCAGGTAGCCCTTGGCCACCTCGACGCCCTCGGGCAGCGCGGCCCTGGCCGGGTTGGTGGTGAGGGCGCGCACCTCGCCCGCACCCATCGCCAGCAGGTGGTCGACGACCTTCCGGCCGATGTTCGCGGTGGTGCCGGTGACCAGGATTGTCATGTGCCCTCCGGAGTTCGCAGTGATCCCGCCACTCTGGCAGTCCTCGGCGGCCGTCCGCCAATGGCGGCCGGGAGCCCGGGACCGTGCGGCCCCAGGCTCCCGGTGCCGGCGTCAGCCCTTCAGCGCGTCGGTGAGCTTGATCCTGCTTCCGGTGCGCAGCACGGCGTTCTGGTAAATCTTGCCACCCAGCCAGGTGAACACCGCCACCGTCGCCAGGGTGAGCACCAGTGCGAGGAGGATCTCCCAGGACCCGACGGTGCCCGCGGCGATCCGGCCCGGCATCAGCACCGGGGAGAGCACCGGGACCAGCGACAGGATCTGCGTCGCTGAGCCGTCCGGGTCCTGCAGCAGTACGTTCAGCCCGATGACGAAGCCGACCACCAGCACCATCGTCACCGGGGTGAGCACCGACTGCGCGTCCTCCTGGCGCGAGACCAGCGATCCGGCGGCGGCGAACACCGTGGCGTAGAGGAAGAAGCCGAGCAGATACCAGACCAGACCCCAGAGCAGGGTGCTGGTGGCGACCCCGGACAGTGTCAGCACACCGGTCGCCGAGGCCATCGCGAGTCCCGCGCCGCCGATGATCAGCAACTGCACCAGGCCGACCAGGCCGAGCCCGATCACCTTGCCCAGCAGCAACTGCCACGGCCGCACGGTGGCCAGCAGGATCTCCACGACCCGGCTGGACTTCTCCTCCACGATGCCCTGCGCGACGAGTGTGCCGTAGGTGGTGATGCTGAAGTACAGCAGGAAAACGATCACCAGCCCGATCACCAGCCGTTGCCCGCGTTCGGGGTCGGCGGGCTCGATGGTGCTCACCTTCACCTGTGCGCTGTCCACAGCGGACAGAACCTGCGCCGGGTCCTCGCCTGCCCTGAGCAGTTCGGCGTTGAGTACCTCGGACTGGGACAGACCGTTCAGGGCAGCCTTCAGCTCCTCCGGCAGTTCCGTCTTGACCAGGACGGCGAGATCGGTGCTGTTGCCGGAGACCAGCGCGTCCAGGTCCCCGCTCTCCACCTGCGCCCGGCCCTGCTCGACGTCGCCGATGGTGCTGGTCTCGATCTCCTGCCCCAGTTCCCGGCCGGTCTGGGTGAGCTGCTCGGCGATGCCCGCGGACTGCCCGGAGAGGCCGACCCTGCTCCGGTCGGAGTCGGCGAACAGGGTGGACTGCAACAGGAGGTAGCCGGCGATCACCACGATGATGACGGCGGTTCCGACGAAGAAGGACCGGGTGCGCAGGCGCGTGTTCAGTTCCCGCTGCGCGACGAGTCGCACGGCCGTCGCGGGGCCGGTGGAACGGATGGGCGTGGTCATGCCGGCTTCTCCTCGGTGACGACGTTGCGGAACAGGTCGCTCAGCGACGCGGTCTGGCGGCTGAACTCCCGGACCGGGCCGGTGGCCAGCGCGGCGGCGAGCACCGTCTGGTCGTCGGTTCCCGGTGCCAGTTCGATGACGGTGCGTTCGCCGTCCTCGGCCACCACCGTCGTTCCCGGCAGACCGGAGGCCCAGCCCGGCGCGGCCGAGGGCACCGACACGTTGATCCGGGACGCCCCCGAGGCGGTCAGTTCCGGCACCGTCCCCACGGCGACCATGCGCCCGTCGCGGATGATCCCCACCCGATCGCACAGTCGCTGCACCAGGTCGAGCTGGTGGCTGGAGAACACCACGGGCACCCCGGTGGCGGCCTTCTCCCGCAGCACCTGGCTCATCACGTCCACCGCCAGCGGATCGAGTCCGGAGAACGGTTCGTCCAGCACCAGTACCACCGGATCGTGCACGAGCGCGGCGGCGAGCTGCACGCGCTGCTGGTTGCCGAGGCTGAGTTTCTGGACCTCTTCCGTGCGGCGTTCCTTCAGGCCGAGCCGGGCGATCCAGTTCTCCGCGCTGGTGTGCGCGGCGTTCGCGGTCATACCGTGCAACTGGGCCAGGTACACGAGCTGGTCGAGCACCTTCATCTTCGGGTAGAGCCCGCGTTCCTCCGGCATGTAGCCGATCCGGGAACGGGTCTCGTGCGTCACCGGGGCGCCGCCGAACCGGACCTGGCCCGCGTCCGCGGAGAGGACGCCGAGCGCGATCCGCATCGTCGTCGTCTTTCCCGCTCCGTTGCTGCCGACGAAGCCGAACAGCTCGCCCGGCCGTACGTCGAAGCTCACCGAGTCCAGTGCCACCACCTCGCCGTAGCGTTTGGACACGTCGTCGATCTCCAGCGCTGTGTCAGCCACGGGATTCCTCTCCTCGCTGGGTGTTCTCGTCGGTCGGTAGGTTCAGCTCGTCCAGGTCGCCGGGATGGTCGTCCGGCAGTGTCCAGCCGGGGATCATCGTCGGTGTCGAGAGGCTGAGCAGGATCACCACGGCCATCATCCTGAACGCGCTGCGGTGCCGCGGTTCTCTCTGCCAGCGGTTGTCGAGCCGGGCACGGATGGTGTTCACGTGTGTGCCTCTCCTCGGTAGACCTGTGTGGACAGTGGGGTGAACGGGTCTCGGTTGAACACGGCCTCGACCGGGAGGTCGAACACCGTGCAGATCCGGAAGGCCAGGTCCAGGCTGGGGTAATGGTCGCCCCGCTCCAGTGCGCCGATCGTCTGGGGGTTGACCTCGACCGCCTCGGCGAGCGCCGCCCTGCTGAGCCCGCGTTCCGCGCGCAGCACCTGCAGCCGATTGTGAATCGGCAGCTCTCTGCCGCGCCGTACTGGGCTCATCGAACGTAGTGTTGTAAAAACCTAACATTCTGTCAAGCTTTACCGAGTGCCTGTCCGCTTGTGCGGGCAGAAGTCAGACGGTGTGCAGGCCGTTCAGCGCGCGGTCCACCAGCTCGCTGGCCAGCGGCTCGGCCGCCGCGGCGTCAGCGGCGACCAGGCCGAGGCGGGTGCGCCGGTGCAGTACGTCGTCGACGTCGAGGGCGCCCTCGTGCCGCACCGCCCAGACGATCTCGGCGGCGGTGATCTCGGTCCCCGCGAACAGTGGCCGCGCCAGTTCCGGGTCCAGTTCACCGATCGCCGCCACCCGGGGCGCCTCGGTACCGTAATGCGCCACCAGCCGAGCGGGGGCATCCACTGTGGATAGACGTTCTCTCGGGGCGGCGCCGAGCAGTGGCAGCCGGTCGGTGCGGGACCGGCCCGCGTGCAACCCGGACCGCGCCACCGCGGCGTCCACCGCGTCGGCGGCCATCCTGCGGTACGTGGTGAGTTTGCCCCCCACGACGGTGATCGTGCCGTCGTCCGACGTCAGCACGGCGTGCTTGCGGGAGAGGTCCGCGCTACGGGCGGAGCCTCCGGGCAGCTCGATCAGCGGGCGCAGTCCGGCATACGAGCCGAGTACGTCCTCTTCGGACAGTGTCCGGCGCAGCACCGAGGAGCCCACCCGCAGCAGGAAGTCCACATCGGACTGTGGCACGCGCGGGACGTCCGGGATGTCGCCGTCCAGCGGCTCGTCGGTCAGGCCGAGGTAGACCCGGTCGCCGGGCTGGGGGAGCAGGAACACGAACCGGTTCAGTTCACCCGGCACCGGCACCAGCACGGCCGCCTCGGAGATCCCGGTCGTGCCGGCGTCGAGCACCAGGTGCGACCCCCGAGACGGACGCAGGCGCACCGAGGGCACCAGCGTGCCCGCCCACACCCCGGCGGCGTTCACCACCTGCCGTGCCCGCAGTTCGAACTCGGTGCCGGTGATCCCGTCGCGTACCCACACCCGGTCGCCGCGAATCTCGATCGCGGGCACCCGGGTCAGTATCCGGGCGCCGAACCGGGCCGCCGTGCGCGCCAGCGAGATGACCAGCCTGGCGTCGTCGGTGAGCGCGCCGTCGAAGGACAGCAGGGCACCGCGCAGGCCCGCCGGCTCCATGCCCGGCGCGAGTGCCAGTGCCTCGGCGGCCGAGATCGTGCGCGGCCGGGGCAGTACCGAGGACGGCGTTCCGGCCGCCCGCCGCAGCGCGTCCCCGGCGTGCAGCCCGGCCCCCACGAGCGCGCGCTGACCACGGGAAGTACTGCCGTACAAGGGAAGTACATTCGCCAGTGGCCGGGTCAGATGCGGTGCCGTGCGGGTCATCAGCACCCCCCGCTCCACCGCGCTCTCGTGCGCCAGTGCGAGGTCACCCTTCGCCAGGTAGCGCAGCCCGCCGTGGACGAGCTTGCTCGACCAGCGCGAAGTGCCGAACGCCAGGTCGTGTGCCTCGACCAGCGCGACGGACAGCCCGCGCGAGGCCGCGTCGAGCGCGATCCCGGCGCCGGTGACCCCGCCGCCCACCACCAGTACGTCGACCTTCTCGCCCTCGGCCAGCCGGTCCAGCTCGGCGGAACGGCGGCGGGCGTTGAGTGAGCCCTGGATCATGCCCGGCCCCGGGCGGGCACCGGGCTCAGTGCGGCGTCGAGCACGTGGGCCAGCTCGGTCAGCAGGTCCTCCTCGGGCACCGGGTCGGTGCCGGTGGTCGCGGCGCGCAGGGAGAACACGAACGACTGGATCACCAGTAGCAGCGAGCGCGCCTGGGCGCGAGGCTCGCCGAGCCGGACCGACCCGTCCGCCTGCCCCTGGTGCAGCATCCCGGTGATCACCTGCTCGGCGAGGCGCTGCGTGCTGCCGAGGCGCTGCACGATGTAGGGCAGGATCAGGTCGGCGTCCACGTCGAGCACGGTGCGCATCAGCGGGTCGGCGGCGAGCGCCCGCACGGTCGCGACCCCGCTGTGCACGATTCGCTCCCGCATGGTCGACGCCGCATCCCCGGCCAGGCTCACTCGTTGGACCAGTGCACCGAACTCGCGGGTCATCAGTGCCGCCAGCACACTGGTCACATCCGGGAAACGGCGGTACAGCGTCATTCTGCTGACCTTCGCGGTGCGCGCGATCTCGGCCAGTGTCGTCCGCCGCACGCCGGCGGCGAGCACGCAGTCGCGGGCGGCGTCGAGCAACGTGTCGTCGGCGACGCGGCCGGCGGCGACCCGCTCCCGGGCGTCGGCGAGGGCGCTGCGAGCGCGGGCGGCCGCCGGGGATCCGGTGGAGGACCCGGCGTCGCCTTCCGCCAGTACGTGACGTTTGCCGTTCATGTGTCACACTGTACTCGTGAACGACATCCTTGACCACCGGCTGCGGCACTCCTGGACCCCGGAAGCGGGGGCCGGTGCGCACCTCCCGCCCAAGGCCCTGCGCTGGCTCACCGCCCGGATCGGCAGCCTCGGCGAGCAGGCTCCGATCTCCCCGGACTCGGCCGTCGTCGTCCCCGACTCGCGGCTGGGCGAACCGGCACGAGCGGCGCTGGAGGCCGTGGTCGGCGCGGACGAGGTGCTCACCGGCCGCGGTGACCGGCTCGGCCGCAGCGGCGGCCTCTCGTACCTGGACCTGTTGCGCCACCGGCATCACGGCGAACTCGATGTCCCCGATGCCGTGGTGCTCCCGGCGGACCCCGAACAGGTCCGGCAGGTGCTCGACGTGTGCGTGACACATGACGTCGGAGTGGTGCCCTTCGGTGGCGGCACCTCCGTGGTCGGCGGTGTGAACGCGCTGCGCGGCGGCAAGTCCTCGGTGATCGCGCTCGACCTCGCGCGGCTGGACCGGCTCGTCTCGGTCGACCCCGTCTCCCGGTTGGCCGTGCTGCAGGCGGGCGTGCGCGGGCCCGAGGCGGAACGGCTGCTCGCCGAGCACGGGCTCACTCTCGGCCACGTGCCGCAGTCCTTCGAGCGCGCGACGATCGGCGGATACGCCGCCACCCGTTCCGCCGGGCAGGCGTCCTCGGGTTACGGCCGGTTCGACGACATGGTCGCGGGGGTCCGGCTGGCCACCCCGGCAGGCGAGTGGACGCTCGGCGTGGCTCCCGCCTCGGCCGCGGGCCCGGACCTGCGGCAGCTCGTCCTCGGCAGCGAGGGCGCGCTCGGCGTCATCACCGAGGTCACTCTCCGGGTCCGGCCGGTGCCCGAGGCCGAGCGGTTCGAGGGTTTCGTCCTCGACGGCTGGGAGCGCGGGGCCGCCGCCATGCGCGCACTCGCGCAGGCCGGCGACCTCGCCGACGTCACCCGGCTGTCCGATGTGGACGAATCCGAGGTCTCGCTCTCCCTCAACGCGGGCTGGAAGACGGCCGCACTGCGCCGGTACCTCACCGTCCGCGGCATCGCCGAACCCTGCCTGCTGGTGCTCGGCTGGCACGGATCCTCGGAACGGCGGATCTCCGCCCGCCGCAAGGAGACCGTGCGCATCCTCGGTGAGCACGGGGCGATCGCGGTCAAGCCGCTCGGTGAGACCTGGCGGAAGGGGCGCTTCCACGGCCCGCGCCAGCGGGACGCCCTGCTGGATCTCGGCGTCTGCGTGGAGACACTGGAGACGGCGGCGCACTGGTCCGGCGTGCACCGGCTGCGTGATGCGGTGCGTACCGCGCTGACCGGCGCACTCACCGCCGGCGGCCACGAGCCGGTGATCATGTGCCACATCTCGCACGCCTACGAGACGGGTGCCTCGTTGTACTTCACCGTGCTCGCCGCCCGCGAGGACGGTGACCCGGCCGGGCAGTGGCAGCGGGCGAAGAGCGCGGCCTGCGCGGCGATCTCCGGGGCCGGTACCGGTCACGGCCCGCTCGGCACCATCTCGCACCACCACGCCGTCGGCGTGGACCACGCGGACTACCTGGCAGAGGAGATCGGGGAACTCGGCGTCGGGGTGCTCGCCGCGGCCAAGCAGGCCGTGGATCCGGCCGGGATCCTCAACCCCGGCAAGCTGATCCGGACGGCGCGACCGTGACGTCGAGTCCGTCGGACGGGGCAGCGCTGCCGGCCAGCGCGGCGGCCGCGACCTGGGGCACCTCCGCGCAGCGCACCGGCGCGCCGTCGACGAGCAACGGCAGCCTGCTGTCCTCCGGGTACCCGGACGGCCCCGGCGGGGCAGCCCGGTAGACCAGCGGATCCGGCACGACCGTGCCGTCGTCCAGCGTCACCGTGCCGGAGTGCAGCCGGGCGAGGTCGTAGCGCACGCCACGGCCCTCGCAGGCGTCCAGCGTGGTCAACTGCTCGGCGGTCGCCAGCCACAGGCCGTGCCGTTCGACGACACCGGGGGCCGCGACGATCGTCGCCGGACGCTGGCCGTCACGTTCCCGGAATCCAGCGGCCCACACGGCCGCGAGGTCCCGGCACTGCGCACGCAGCACCACCACCGGGCCGGCCAGGCCCAGCGCGGACCGCAGCCAGGTGATCTTCGACGGGCACATGTTCGACCCGTACGCGAGCACCGGGTGGCGGCCGGCCAGCGGCGGTGCGCCCAGCGCGGTCAGCCAGTCGTCGAGCGGCTGCCCGGTACCGGACAGCCGCCACGACGGCAGCAGCGGATGCCCCGTCGCGTAGGCGTGGACGTACGAGACGTCCGGCCGCGCGCCGGGGTACGGATCGGCGGGAAACGCCGTGTCCGGAAAGGAATCCGGGTCCGGCGGTGCCTGCGCGGGGGCCGTCCAGCTCAGTCGAACACCACCACGCTGCGCAGGACGTCACCGGTGTGCATGCGCTCGAACGCCTGCTCCACACCGCTGAGCTGGATCCGCTCGGTGACGAATTTCTCCAGCGGCAGCCTGCCCTGCAGGTACAGGTCGACCAGCATCGGGAAGTCGCGCTCCGGCAGGCAGTCGCCGTACCAGGACGACTTCAGCGAACCGCCACGGCCGAAGAAGTCGATCAACGGCATGCCGTCGAGGGTCATGTCCGGGGTCGGCACCCCCACCAGCACGACGGTGCCCGCCAGGTCGCGGCTGTAGAAGGCCTGCTTCCAGGTCTCCGGACGGCCGACCGCGTCGATCACCACGTCGGCGCCGAACGAGTTCGTCAGCTCCTGGATGGCTTCGACCACCTCGTCCTGGCTCTTGCCCTTGGTGTTGAGCGTGTGCGTGGCACCGAAGTCCTTCGCCCACGCCAGTTTCCGGTCGTCCATGTCGACGGCGATGATCGTGCCCGCGCCTGCCAGCCGCGCACCCGCGATCGCCGCGTCGCCGACGCCGCCGCAGCCGATCACCGCGACGCTGTCGCCCCTGGACACGGCACCGGTGTTGATCGAGGCGCCGATCCCGGCCATCACGCCGCAGCCGAGCAGGCCGGCCACGGCGGGCTCGGCTGCCGGGTCGACCTTCGTGCACTGTCCACTGTGGACGAGTGTCTTCTCGATGAAGGCACCGATGCCCAGCGCCGGGTTCAGCGGGGTGCCGTCGGCCAGCGTCATCGGCTGGGCGGCGTTGTGGGTGTCGAAGCAGTACCACGGTTTTCCGCGCTTACATGCCCGGCAGACGCCGCACACCGCACGCCAGTTCAGGATCACGTAGTCGCCGGGGGCGATGTCGGTGACCCCGGCGCCGACCTGCTCGACGTACCCGGCGGCCTCGTGACCGAGCAGGAACGGGAACTTGTCCTCGATCCCGCCCTCCCGGTAGTGCAGGTCCGTGTGGCAGACGCCGCAGGCCTTGATCGACACCACGGCCTCGCCGGGGCCGGGATCGGGAACCACCACAGTCTCCAGCGAGACCGGCTCACCCTTCGCGCGGGCAACGACGCCCTGTACCTCTTGCGGCATCAGCGAACACCTTCGTTTCTGCGTACGTGTGACTCTCAGCGGCCAGCTTGCCAGGGACATGCGCATATGGCGACACCGCGATGTGCCGTATCGCGTTTTCACCGCGTCCGGAAAAACGCGCGGTACAAGATGCCCGGCCACCGCGGTGGCCGGGCATCGCTTGTACCGCCGGACGGGCGCTACGGCTCGATGATGTAGGCGATGCCGCCGGGACCGCTCGCCTCCGCGCCGTTCTCGTCGATCCGCTTCGTGCGCTGCCAGATCGTCTCGAACTGGGCCCGCGGATAGACGTTGCGCACGGCCTCGTTGCTCGACGAGGCCGGGTCGTTCGCGATCACGTCGCCGTTCTCGGTGAAGCCGACGACCACCATGATGTGGCCCGCGGTGCCGTAACCCGCCCCGTCCAGTTCGCTCTCCAGGAACGACTGGGAGGTGATCACCGGGACGCCCCTGTCGATGTAGGACTCCAGCTCGGTCAGCGAGTGCAGCCGGGTGATGTGGCCCTTGAGTCCGTAGCGCGCCGCGTAGGCGGTGTTGAACGGCCAGTTGCCGGTGCCGTCGTAGGCGTGGTCGTAGGTGTAGCGGGCCGCGTGCGGGATCGTCCGGTCCACGTAGTCGCCGGGGATCCAGGAGAGTTCCTCCTCGCTCGGGCCCTTGCCCCAGAACTCCACCACCATCTGCGTCGAGGTGGGGCTGCACCACGCCTCACCGCCGCCGCCGTACTCCGGGTACTTGCCCGCGTGGATGTTCTGCGAGTGCCGCGGCACGGGCAGCTCCTTGCCGGTGGCCGGTCCCGGCGGGGACACCTGGACCTCCGAGCGGGCCGGGACCTGGGAGGTCATCGCACCCGCGGTGGTCAGCGTGGGCGTGACCTCGGTGCCGACCTCGCGGTAGAGGCTGACCCGGAGCTGGTACGAGCGCAGCGCGACACCGGGTTTCGCGGTGAGCGTGTCCACGCTGACGGCCGCGTTCGCGTCGTCCTGGCCGTCCACGCTGGTGCGCAGGACCTCGCCGTCACCGTCGGCCCACTGGCCGAGGATGTACCAGGAGGTGTCCGCACCGGCCGCCGTCTTCGCCTTCGCCTCGACCTGGATCCAGGTCTGCGGCGGCGTCGCGGCGTTCCAGGACGCGATCAGCTCGGAGGCGTCGAACCCCGGCTCGAAGCCGGGCGAGGTCCACTGGCCGTACTCGTACGTCCGTGTCGTGCCCAGTGCGGCCTCGGTGCGGTCGACGGTCCCGATGGGCGTGCCGATACGCACGCCTTCCGGGCCGGCGGTCACCCCGGCGAGTTCACCGGCGGAGAAGTCCGCCGAGGTCCACTGGTGGTAGTCGATCGACTCGTCCTCGGCCGCTGCCGCGCCGGTCGCCGGTGCCGTGATGGCGGCGGTCGCGGCGACCACCGCCAGAGTCATCGCGCTGAGACGTCCCCGCATGAAAGCTCCAACCCTCGCTCAACCGGCCGTCGTCGGAGCGCGCGGCCGTCAAGGATTTTCGCCGTTTCGGGTGGTCTTGTAAACAGTTTCCCGTCGCTCCGCTCGGCGGTGGCCGCGATTCCTCGCGCGGCCGTGCCCGCCGGCGGGCGTTGAGCAGCGGAAACTCAGCGGCGCATGGCGGTGCCGACCGGGTTCGCCAGTACGAGCTCGGTGTTCCGGTCGGCGTCCACCCCGACCTGTCCGAGGTCCGCGTGGATGTCGTTGTACGACAGTTCGCGGTAGATCGAGGCGAGTCCGTCCGGTGTGGCGTCCTCGTAGGAGGCGGCGTACGGGGCGGCCGACTCGACCAGCGTGGTGAACAGCGAGAGCGTGCCGTCCGCGTTGTCGGCGATCTCGATGACGCGGGCGTGCTGCGGGAAGTCCACGTGCGAGGCCGTGTTGATCTCCCAGAATCCGCGTTCCGGCGAGGGCCCGGTGTGCGGCACGATCTCGTTGCGGTGCGTGTGCCCGTTGACCCAGGCCAGCACGTTGGGGAAGCGGGTGAGCAGATCGACGAAGGTGTCGCCGTTCAGCCGCGGCTCCAGCGGACGGCGGGAGTCCGGGAGGATGTTCGTCATCGTGCCGCTGGTGTGGTGGCTGAACAGGACGAACAGTTCGTCGGTGACGTCCTGGGTGACCCGGTTCCCCCAGAAGTCGTAGTGGACGGAGCTGCCCGCCTTCAGTGTGCGCTCCACCCAGCCGAACTGGGCGAGTCCGATCGAACCGTCCGCGAAACCGGCCAGGGTCGTCGTGTCCAGGCTGATGCCGGTGATGCCGGGGGCGACGCGGAAGGTGTAGTACACCTCGCGGCCGTCCGCGTTGTCCTCGGTGAAGCCGTGGCCGACCGGGCCCGGCCCGGTGTTCGCCGGGTCGAGGTGCGCGCGGACGAACTCGCCGGTGTCGAACGGGGCCCTGTTCTCGTCCGGTGTCACCTCGCGGATCAGCCCGGACTCGCCGAACAGCTCGCCGAGCGGGATGGCCGCGCCTGGAGTGTCCAATGTGGACGCCATGCGCCTTGCCGTGCTCTCGTCCTTGCCGATGACCTTCTTCGAGCCGGTGTACCAGTGCTCGATCCCGGGCAGGTTCGCCGGAAGCGTGCCGATCGGGGTGTTGTCATGGTTGCCGAAGGTGCAGAACCACGGGATGTCGAGGCCCGGCGAGGTGAACTGCGTGATCGCCGCGTCGAGCAGGCCGGGGATCTGCGGGAATCCCTTGGCGGTGTAGGCGTCGTCCAGCGGGGTACCGGGATTCCAGTACGTCGGGGATCCGGAGTCCTGCACGCCCTCGTACCGTGCCGGGTCGCCGGTGTTGGGGGTGAGGGTGCCGCCGTTGAGCAGGCCGAGGAACCAGCCGAGTTCGGCGAGTTCGTGGTTGTCGGTGTTGTCGCCGGTGGTCATCAGGAAGTCGAAGGGGCGTCCGGTGAACGGTCCGCCGGGCAGGCTGTTGACCCGTCGCACGAGCGAGGTCGTCGCGACCGGTCCGAGTGTCTCTTGTGGACGGTGTGCGCCACTGGCGAACGGGTGCAGGTACTCGAACCGGGCCGGACTCTGCGTGTCGGTGATGTGCAGGTCGGTGAACTGGACGAAGGAGGCGAGCGGGACCCGGCGGTCGTCCCGGCCGTCCTTGCCGGGCACCAGATCCTGCCGTACGGCCAGCCCCCAGCCGGGCCCGGCGGCGAGCCGCGTGTACGCGGGCCCGTCGGTGACCGGCGCGGCCGCAGCTTCGAGCGTGGTGCCCGTCGCGCTGATCGCACGTTTCGCCGTTTCCCTCAGCGCGCGGTCGATCGCGCTCGCCGTCGGCGTGCACAGGAGCAGTCCGGCTCCGGCAGCTCCGGTGGCGGTGACGAAACCGCGCCTGGTCAGTCCGGCCATCTCGTTCCCCGTTCCGTCCGTCCGCCTGCTCGCCGATCGCACGATGCCGGACGAGGTTAGCGAGCGGATGAACGAACCGGAAGCAAAACGCGAAAACTAATCACGTTTGGGTGTACGCGCTACGCCACCCGCCGCTCCATGTCCACCCTTCCGCCCCCTGCCGCCGCAATATGTCGACGTATTGCGATACCTCGTGCACAAGGCATCGCAATACGTCGACGAATTGCGGCGGGGGTGACCGCAATATGTCGACGTATTGCGGTCACCGCGCTTCGCGGGCGGGGGGCGGGCAGGTGGGGTGGGCGGGGTGGTGGTCAGAGTTCGGCGATGTCGAGCTTGCCCTCGGAGTGCGAGGCGCGCAGGCGCTTCTTGTCGAACTTGCCGACGCTGGTCTTGGGGACCTCCTCGACGAAGGCCCAGTTGTCCGGGAGCTGCCACTTCGCGACCTTGTCCGTCAGGTACTCGCGCAACTGTGCCGCGCTCGCGCTCTCGCCCTCCCGCAGTACGACGGCCACCAGCGGCCGCTCGTCCCACTTCTCGTCCGGCACGCCGATCACCGCCGCCTCGGCGACGGCCGGGTGACCCATCACCTGGTTCTCCAGGTCCACCGAGGAAATCCACTCGCCGCCGGACTTGATCACGTCCTTGGCCCGGTCGGTCAGCGTCAGGAAGCCGTCCGGGGTGATCCGGCCGACGTCGCCGGTGCGCAGCCAGCCGTCGTGGAACTTCTCTGGATCGACGTCCTCGCCGCCGAAGTAGGAGGCCGCGATCCACGGCCCCCGCACCTCCAGTTCGCCGACGCCGACGTCGTCCCACGGCTTCTCCTCGCCGTTGTCGTCGATCAGCCGCGCGCGGACGTTCGCCGGGAACCGGCCCTGCGTGTAGCGGTACCGCCAGCGCTCGTCGCCGGTCGCGCTCGCCGGCGGGCGCGCCACGCTGCCCAGCGGCGAGGTCTCCGTCATGCCCCAGGCGTGCAGCACCGGGACGTCGTACTTCTCCTCGAAGGCGTGCATCAGCGACGGCGGCGCCGCCGAACCGCCGACCACCACCTCGCGGATGTGTGAGATGTCCTGCGGGTTGGCGTCGAGGTGCGCGAGCAGGCCCTGCCAGATCGTCGGCACCGCGGCGGCGAAGTTGGGCTTCTCGGCGGCCAGGATCTCGGCGATCGGGCCCGGCTGCAGGAACCGGTCCGGCATCACCAGCGACGCGCCGACCATCAGTGCCGCATAGGGCAGGCCCCAGGACATCGCGTGGAACATCGGCACGATCGCCAGTGCCTTGTCCGACTGCGACAGGTTCATCGAGTCGCTCATGCAGACCTGCATCGAGTGCAGCCAGATCGAGCGGTGTGAGTACGCGACCCCCTTGGGGTCACCCGTGGTGCCCGAGGTGTAACACATCGCCGCGGCGGAACGTTCGTCGATCTCCGGCCAGTCGAAGGTGTCCGGCTGGGCGGCCAGCAGCTCGGTGTACGAGTGCACCTGGACGCCCTCGGGGGCGTCCAGGGCGGCAGCGTCGCCGTTCGCCACGATCACGTGCCGGACGGTGCTCATCTCCGGCAACTGCTTGGCCAGCAGCGGAACCAGCGTCCCGTCCACGATGATCGCGTGGTCCTCGGCGTGGTTCGCCACGAACACGAGCTGCTGCGGGAACAACCGGATGTTCAGCGTGTGCAGCACGGCGCCCATCGCCGGGATCGCGAGATAGGCCTCGAGGTGCTCGGCGTTGTTCCACATGAAGGTGCCGACGCGCTGGTCGCCGGTGACCCCGAGTCCGCGCAGGGCGTTCGCCAGCCGGGCGGCGTTGCGTCCGACCTCGCCGTAGGTCGACCGCCGCGCGCCCTCACCCGTCCAGGTGGTGACCTCGCTGGCGGCGTGCACCGTGCTGCCGTGCTGCAGCAGGCGCGCCAACGTGAGTTGCCCGTCCTGCATCGTGCTCAACATGGGGACCTCCGACGCTGTTCGTGTCGTTAACTGGCGATTACGCGCGACTCTAGGCCGAGCGAAGGAACCGGGCACGACCAATCGAGGCAACCGTTCGGTCACGGGTTCTCACCGCGTTCACCAGGTACGGCGGGTTGCCAGCCGTGGCCCTACCGGGTAGTAAGTGCGTGTCGGTTCCACGGCAAAGTCCCAGGTGGCGTTTACTGGGCCGTGGTACGAGGCGGTCTGGCCAGCGCTTGCCGTTGCAAGCACTTTCGAGTCCGGACCGTCGCCGCTTCCAGCGGACACCTGAGAAGGAAGGACTAATACGTTGGCTCTGCCTACGTTGACTCCGGAGCAGCGTGCGCAAGCCCTGGCCAAGGCGGCCGAGGCGCGTAAGGCCCGCTCGGAGCTGCTTGCGTCGATCAAGTCCGGTGAGCAGAGCATCGACAAGGTGCTCAGCAAAGCCAAGGAGGACAAGACCATCGGCAAGACCAAGGTGACGCAGCTGCTCAAGGCTGTACCTGGTCTGGGTGCGGTGAAGGTTGCCGCCCTCCTCGAGCAGGCCGGCATCGATCCGGACCGGCGCGCCGCCGGCCTCGGCGAGCGCCAGCGCGAAGCCCTGCTCGACGCGTTGAAGTAACGTTTTCCCAGCTCACGTCTCGTGGGTGGAAGGCGCTGCCTGGCAGCGTGTTCCACCCACGGGCGCGTTCCGGGCCATCGCCGGCCTGTTCATCTGCCGGTGACACGGCGCTCGCCCGCGGTGGCCGGAATGTCCGCCGGTGGTGCTGCCGCCCGCGTGTCGCGTCCTCCGGTACGCCGATTCCGTGATTTCGCACTCCGTCCCGTGTCGTCCGCCGGGCCGGCTGTCGCCGTGTGTGTCTGTCCGATGGCTCTTCCGTTCGCCACGATCGTGTGATTAACCTCGGGGTATGCGCTCGGTGGCGCGCTCGCCGCGCGGCCCCGTGGCCGATCCGGTCACCGCGTGTGCCGTCTCACCTTTTCGGGCAGCACGTGACAGCGCCATGAGGGAAGGCTAGCCTAACTCTCCGCGTATCCTGTCGAAAACGGCCGGGAGCGCAGGAGAGTCGGCGGAGGCCGACCGGACCCTCGGAGCGAAGATGACGCCCACGCTGTTCCCGCCGGCCGTCCGCACGCCGGACGCGGGCCGCCCGTCCGCGGCGGGGCCTGCCTGCCGGGCGCGCACGGCGTGACGTCCGGGCCCGGGAAGACGACGATGCCGGACGTGGACGAGTTCGCCGGGCGTACCGTGCTGGTCACCGGTGCGGCCCAGGGTATCGGTGCCGCCGTCGCCCGCGGCTTCGCCGTAGCGGGCGCGACCGTGGCCGCCGCGGACCTGGACGCCGACGGTGTGGCCGCGCTCGCGGCCGAACTGACCGGCGCGGGCCGGACGGTCACCGCGCACGGTCTCGACGTGGCCGACCGGGCCGCCGCCGACCGCCTGGTCGCCGAGGTGGAGGCCGGGGCGGGGCGGATCGACGTACTCGTCAACGTCGCCGGGATCCTGCGCACCGGAGCCGTGGTGGACACCGCCGACGCCGACTGGGACGCCCTCTTCGCGGTGAACGCGGGCGGGGTGTTCGCGATGAGCAGGGCGGTCGCCAGGCGGATGATCCCGCGCGGGCGTGGCTGTGTGGTCACCGTCAGCTCCAACGCCGCCGGTGTGCCGCGGCAGGGAATGGCCGCCTACGCCGCGTCCAAGGCGGCCGCGACGATGTTCACCAAGTCGCTGGGACTGGAACTCGCCCCGTACGGCATCCGTTGCAACGTGGTGGCGCCCGGATCGACGGACACCCCGATGCAGCAAGGAATGTGGGCCAGCGGAGTGTCTACAAAGGACGGTGTGCTGACGGGCTCCCCGGAGGCGTTCAAGGTGGGGATCCCGCTCGGCAGGCTCGCCGAGGCCGGCGACGTCGCCGATGCCGTGCTGTTCCTCGCCTCCGACCGGGCCAGGCACATCACCATGCACGATCTCTACGTCGACGGGGGAGCGACGTTACGGGCGTGACCCGCCCCGGCACCCCCAGCAGACGACCACAGCCGGACACCCCGGACGAGGGAGTACAGAACGCGATGACGGCGACACACGGGCGAGCGGCGACCCCGGTCGAACTGCTCGACGGGCACGGTCCGGGCGACTTCCTGCTCGCCACGGCCGAGCGGACCATCGCGGCCGCGGGCGCCAGGCGGGTACTCGACGGTGCCGAGGCGGACACGGTCGCCGCGGCCCTGCGCGAATCCGGCGCCCCGCTGGCGGTGGGTGCGCTGCCGTTCACCCCGTCCGCCGACGGGGCCGACCTCGCGCACCTGGTCGTCCCCGAGTCCGTGCGGACCTCGGGACCGCTGCACCCGGCGCTGGCCGGACGCGAGCGCAGGGCCCTGCCCGAACCGGTCGCCACCACCGCCGTGCCCGAGCCGGAGCGGCACATGCGCGCCGTCGAGGAGGCCGTGCGCGCACTGCGGGCGAACCGCCTGCGCAAGGTGGTGCTGGCCAGGGCACTCGACCTGGACTTCGCCGAGACCGTCACCGGACGTTCGATCCTGGCCAACCTGGCCGCCGACAACCCCGCCGGGTACACCTTCGCCGCCCCGCTGCCCGGTGGCCGCACGCTGGTCGGCTCCACCCCGGAACTGCTGGTCAGCCGCAGCGGTGACCGGATTCGCTCGCACCCGCACGCCGGTTCGGCTCCCCGTTCCGCCGATCCGGCCACCGACGCCGAACGCGGCAGGCAACTGGCCGCCTCGGTGAAGGACCAGGCCGAGCACGCGGTGCTGACCGAGATGATCGCCGAGACCCTGCGCCCGTTCTGCCGGACGCTGGACGTGCCCGCGACGCCCTCGCTGGAGGCCAACCCGGCCGTCTGGCACCTGACCACCACGATCACCGGCGAACTCGCCGATCCCGGGATCACCGCACTGCACCTGGCCGAGGCACTGCACCCGACCCCGGCCATCTGCGGCACGCCGACGGACGCCGCGCGGGCCGCGATCGGCGAGCTGGAGCCCTTCGACCGCGGCTACTACGCGGGCGCGGTGGGCTGGGTCGACGCCGCCGGTGACGGGGAGTGGGCGATCGCGATCCGCTGTGCCGAGATCGCGGGTACCCGGATGCGGCTGTACGCGGGCGGCGGGATCATGCCCGGCTCCGAGGCCGCGGACGAGCTGGCCGAGACCTCGGCGAAGTTCCGCGTCCTGTTGCGCGCCATGGGTCTGGACCTCGGCCTGTGACCGCGCCGAGCACACCCGGTTCGCCAGACGCGCCAGACGCGCCCGGCTGGCCCGCCGAGTTCGCCGCCCGGTACCGCGCGGCCGGGTACTGGACCGGCGCGACGCTCGGCGGGATCCTCGACGAGCGGGCCCGCGTCCGGCCGGACGCCCCGGCGGTGGTGGACGGTGACCGCCGGATCGGCTACGGCGAGCTGGCCGAGCGGGTGTCCCGGGTGGCGGGCGGGTTCGCCGCGCTCGGCATCGGCGCGGGCGACCACGTCGTCGTGCAGCTCCCGAACGTCGCCGAGTTCCTGGAGACGGTGTTCGCGCTGTTCCGCATCGGCGCGCTGCCGGTGTTCGCGCTGCCCTCGCACCGCGCCTCGGAAATCGGCTACTTCTGTGAGTTCACCGACGCCGCCGCGTATGTGATCCCGGACGTGCACGAGGGCTTCGACCATCGGCGGCTCGCCGAGGGCTTGCCCGCACGGGTGGGCGGGGCGCGGCACGTGATCGTCGCCGGGGATCCGGGGCCGTACCTGCCCTTCGACGGGCTGCGCGTGGCCGAGCCGTACGTCGGTCCCCGGCCGGCACCGGACGATCTCGCGTTCCTGCAGCTCTCCGGCGGCAGCACCGGCGTCCCGAAACTCATCCCGCGCACCCACGACGACTACCTCTACAGCGTCCGGGCCAGCGCGGAGATCTGCGAACTCGGCGAGCGCTCGGTGTACCTCGTCGCACTGCCCGCCGCGCACAACTTCCCGCTCAGCTCACCGGGAACCCTCGGTGTCCTGTACGCGGGCGGCACCGTGGTGCTGGCGCCCGGCCCGTCACCCGAGGTCGCGTTCCCGCTCATCGAACGCGAGGGCGTGACGATCACCGCGCTGGTACCGCCGCTGGCGCTGGTGTGGCTCGACGCCGCCGCCCGCACCGCGCACGATCTGTCTACTTTGGACGTTCTGCAGGTCGGTGGCGCGAAGTTCAGCGCCGAGGCCGCCCGCCGGGTGCGACCGGAACTGGGCGCCACCCTGCAGCAGGTGTTCGGCATGGCGGAGGGACTGGTCAACTACACCCGCCTGAACGATCCGGACGAGCTCGTCGTGCACACCCAGGGCAGGCCCATCTCCCCGGACGACGAGATCCGGATTGTCGGCCCGGACGGTGCCGAGGTCGCCCCCGGCGAGACCGGCGACCTGCTGACCCGTGGCCCGTACACCATCCGCGGCTACTACCGCGCCCCCGAGCACAACGCGATCGCCTTCACCGAGGACGGCTTCTACCGGACCGGCGACGTCGTGCGGCGGACCCCGGAGGGTTACCTGGTGGTCGAGGGCAGGGCGAAGGACCAGATCAACCGTGGCGGCGAGAAGGTCGCCGCCGAGGAGGTGGAGAACCACCTGCTCGCGCACGACTGGGTACACGACGTCGCGGTGGTCTCCATGCCGGACGACTACCTCGGTGAGCGCACCTGCGCGTTCGTCGTACCCAGCGCGTCGATGCCGTCCGGACGACGGTTGAAACTCGGCACGGTGAAGGCATTCCTGCGGGAACGAGGACTGGCCGACTACAAGCTGCCCGACCGGGTCGAGGTGATCGACCGTTTCCCGGAGACCGGGGTCGGCAAGGTCAGCAAGAAGGAACTGCGGGTGGTCATCACCAGGACACTCGCCCAGCGATCCGCTCAGCGGAAGGAGAACTGAGGCCGTGGCACTCCCAGCGATAGCCCCGTATCCGGTGCCTGCGGAGGCGGAACTGCCGCCCAGCAAGGTTTCCTGGACGCCGGAGCCGAACCGGGCCGTCCTGCTGGTGCACGACATGCAGCACTACTTCGTCGACGCCTACCAGCCCGACTCCGAGCCACTGTCCACTGTGGTCGCAAACATCGCGGCGCTGCGGGAAAGGGCGGACTTGCTCGGAATCCCGGTGGTGTTCTCCGCCCAGCCGGGCGACCAGGCGCCGGAGGACCGCAGGCTGCTCACCGACTTCTGGGGTCCCGGACTGCGCGCGGTACCGGAGCAGGAGAAGATCATTCCCGAGCTCGCCCCCGCCGAGGACGACGTGTTGCTGACCAAGTGGCGCTACTCCGCCTTCCAGCGCACGGACCTGCGGCAGCGGCTGCGCGACTGGGGCCGGGACCAGCTCCTGGTCACCGGGATATACGCGCACATGGGCTGCCTGATGACCGCCTGCGAAGCCTTCATGCAGGACGTGCAGGCCTTCTTCCTCGCCGACGCGGTCGCCGACTTCTCCCTCGACGATCACCGGATGGCCGTCCGGTACGCGGCCCTGCGCTGTGCCGTGGCGACCTCCACGTCCCGGATGCTCGACGCGCTCGGCGCAGTCGAACATGCCGGGGGCCCGGAGCTGGAGAAGGCGGGGCGCTGAGCGTGGACAAGACAACGGAGAACGCGCCGCTGACCCGCGATCGGGTGCTCGACGACATCGCCGAGCTGCTGGAGATCGACCGGGCCGAGCTCGAACCGGAGGACAACCTGGTGGACGAGGGTCTCGACTCGATCCGCATCATGTCGCTGGTCGAGCGGTGGAACGCGGCCGGGGCGAACGTCGGCTTCGTGGACCTCGCCGAACGGCCGACGCTCGCCGACTGGCTGCGGGTGCTGGGACTCTGACCTCCGGGCGGCCGCGTCCGGTCAGGGCGCCCACCAGCGTTCGGTCACGTCCAGTACGTCCGAGGTGAGCACGGCGACCGTCCCGCGGTACTCCGCGCCCGGGCCGAGGCGGGCCAACCGGATCGCGTTCGACGGCAGAGCCGGGTCGGTCGAGGCGAGCAACCGAGGGGGTTCGCCCGGCGCGGACATCGTCAGGCTGCGCAGGGGGATCCGCAGACCGCGCCCGGTGGCCTTCATCGCGGCCTCCTTGGCCGTCCAGTAGGCGAAGAACCCGTCGCCGCGCTCGTTCGGCGGCAGGGCGTCGAGTTCGGCGCGTTCGGTCTCGCCGAGCGCGTAGCCGATCAGCGAGGCGTCGATCCGGCGGGCGGTGCTCTCCACGTCGAGGCCCACCGGCTCGCCGCCGGTCACGGCGACGCCGACCCGCTCGCCGGAGTGCGAGATCGACAGGGCCAGCGGGGCGCCGGGGATCCGTGGCGGCCCGTGTGGTGCACCGCAGTCGGTGCAGGTCGCGTCGAACCGGACGGCCTCCGGCGCCAGGCCGAGACGTTCGCCCGCCACCCGTTTCGCGAGCATCCGGCCGGTCAGGAAGCGGCGCCGGTCCGCCTCCTGCCGGTAGCCCGCGTACCGCTGCCGTTCCCGCTCGTCGAGCAGTCCCTCCGGTGGGCCGTCCACGAACGGGACGGCCCACCGGATTTCGCAAGGGATCACGAACCACCCTCGCCCGCGGGTTTCCCGCCGGACGGTGCGGACGCGGAGTGGTCGTCGAGCAGGGTCGCCTCGTCGAACGGATCCTCGCCGGAGAGCACCCGCTTCGTCTGCTCCCGGTCGATCTCGTTGGTCCAGGTGCCGACCAGCACGGTGGCGACGGCGTTGCCGGCGAAGTTGGTCAGCGCACGCGCCTCGGACATGAACCGGTCGATGCCGACGATGAAGCCGACGCCGTCGACCAGTTCCGGACGGTGCGAGGAGAGGCCACCGGCCAGGGTCGCCAGTCCGGCACCGGTGACGCCCGCCGCGCCCTTCGACGCGATGATCATGAAGACCAGCAGGGAGATCTGCTCGCCCACCGACAGCGGTGCGTTGAGCGCCTCGGCGATGAACAACGAGGCCATCGTCAGGTAGATCGCGGTCCCGTCGAGGTTGAACGAGTACCCGGTGGGCACGGTGATGCCGACGACCGGCTTGCTCACGCCCAGGTGTTCCATCTTCGCGATCAGCCGGGGCAGCGCCGATTCCGAGGACGAGGTGGACAGGATCAGCAGGAACTCACGGCCGAGATAACGCAGCAGCGAGAACAGGTTCATCTTGCCGATGAACCGCATCAGCAGGCCGAGCACGATGAACACGAACAACGCGCACGTCAGGTAGAAGCCGATCATGATGATCGCCAGACTGGCCAGCGCGTCCCAGCCGGTGGCGCCGACCACCGCGGCGATCGCGCCGAACGCGCCGACCGGTGCCGCCCACATGATCATGGCGAGAATGCGGAAGACCAGCCGCTGGATGTGCTCGATGCCGCGCTTGATCGGCTCGCCCCTGGCGCCCAGCTTCTGCACCGCGAACCCGGCCAGCAGGGCGACCAGCAGCGTCTGCAGCACCTCGCCCTCGGTGAACGCCGACACCAGCGTCGTCGGGATGATGCCGATCAGGAACTCGACGGTGCTTTCGCTCTCCTTGATCTGCTCCTGGCCCGACTGCGCCACGTCGGCGGTCAGGTTGAGGCCGTCGCCGGGGTGCAGGATGTTGCCGACGACCAGGCCGATCGCCAGCGCGACCGTGGACATCACCATGAAGTAGCCGATCGCCAGGCCACCGACCTTGCCGACCGAGGCCGCCTTGGCGACCGAGCCGACGCCGAGCACGATCGTGCAGAAGATGATCGGCGAGATCATCATCTTGATCAGGTTGACGAAGCCCTCGCCGACGGGCTTGAGTTCCTTCGCGAACTCCGGCGCGAGCAGGCCGAGCGCCGCACCGAGGAACACGGCGGCGATCACCGCGATGTACAGATAGTGCGTCCGGTCCCGGCGCGGGGCCGTCACGGTGCCGTCGCCCTCCGGTTCTTTTGCCATGGTGTGCTCCTCGGCGATTCGGTATCGGGCAACTTCGTGCGGTTCCTCGGAAATGGACGTGCGGAACTTACGGCACGGACCGCCATTCGTGCAGCCCCGGCGCGGACCCGGTGTTGAACGTGCTGCGAGGAAGGCGCATGCTCGCTAACGTCGGGGTGTCTACTGGCGAGTAATGACGGAGGTTCCGCGCATGGATTTCAGCCTGAGCACCGAGGAGCGCGAGGTACGGGACTGGGTCCGCACCTTCGTCCAGCGGGAACTGGTACCCCGTGAGCAGGACGTGCTGCGCCGGGAACGCGCGGGCGAGCCCGGACTGACCGGTGAGGAGCTGACCGAACTGCGGCTCAAGGCGAAGGAGTCCGGCTTCTGGGGTGTGCAGACGCCGGAGGAGTACGGCGGCATGGGCCTCTCCGCCGTGATGACGGCCCTGCTGGAGGCCGAACTCGGCCGTACCTTCGTGCAGTTCAGCTTCGGCGGCTCCGCGGACAACATCCTTTTTCACGCCAACGAGGAGCAGAAGCAGCGCTACCTGCTGCCGACGATCGCGGGTGAGCGCAAGTCCTGCTTCGCCATCACCGAACCCGGAGCGGGCTCCGACGCGAAGGCGATCCGCGCCTCGGCCCGCAAGGACGGTTCCGACTGGATCATCAACGGCGAGAAGACGTTCATCACCGGCGGCAACGAGGCCGACTTCACCATGGTCTTCGCGATCACCGACCAGGAGAAGGGCGCGGACGGCGGCGTCACCTGCTTCCTGGTCGACCGGGACATGGGCTGGCGCTCGGAGTACATCGACACCATGGGCGAGTGGGGGCCCGCGGCGCTCGTCTTCGAGGACGTCCGCGTTCCGGAGAGCCAGGTCCTCGGCGAGGTCGGCCAGGGTTTCGCGCTGGCGATGCAGTGGATCGGCCGGGGCCGGTACCTGCTGCCCGCGCGGGCGATCGGTTCCTGTGAGCGGCTCATCTCCATGGCCATCGAGCACGCCAACACCCGGGAGACCTTCGGTGCGCTGATCGCCGAACGCCAGGCGATCCAGTGGATGATCGCCGACTCGGGCGTCGAACTGGAGGCGTTGCGCTGGCTGGTGCTGCACGCGGCCTGGCAGGTCGATTCCGGGATGGACTCGCGGCACGCGCAGTCGGTCGCCAAGCTCTACGGCGGCACGAAGGCCAACGAGATCGTCGACCGCGTCATGCAGATCCACGGCGGCATGGGCTACACGCGGGAACTACCGATCGAGCGCTGGTACCGGGAGCTGCGGCTGCTGCGCATCTACGAGGGTACCGACGAGATCCAGCGTCGCACCATCGCGCGGAACCTGCTCAAGGGGCACGTGAAGGTCAGCGGCTCACTGGGCTGATGCCCGGTGCCGTGGAACCACAGCGGGCGGCGTGCCTCACCGCGGGGCCGTTAGTGTTGCGAACTAAGGGAAATTGCCCCGGGGAGCCGGACATGGGTTGTGCCGCCGGAGGGGAAGGTCGTCGACGTGTTTCCCCTCCGGCGGTGCCGGTACGAGGCGGACGATCAGCCGGTGGGGGCCCCGTCGGCCTGGGCGCGCAACGCGATCGGCGCACCGGCCAGGTCCTCCTCGTTGCACAGCAGTTTCAGGTCGTAGTACGGCGAACCCTCGCGGTCGTCGTAGTCGAGATGGATCGCCAGCACGTCCACCGGTTCGCCGAGCCACTGCTGTGCCTGCCGTAGCCAGCCCGCGCAACGCTCCAGCGCTGCCGGAAGGTTGTCGTCACGGAAGCCGACCGGGCGGTACGGCACGTCCTGTACCTGATCGCGGGGGTCGGGCGGGGCGGGAAGGCCGGGCGCGACGCCCGATTCGGTGAGCTCGAGTTGGATCGTTTCCTCAGTCACGCCTTCGAGCGTCCCCCACGTACGCGCAGGTAGCAAGCGCTGCCCGGCCTCAATGCCCGGTGGACGGTACTTCGTCCGGCGCGCCCCAGACCCGCGTCACGACGGCGCGGCAGCGGGCCAGGTCCGGGCCGGGGCCGGAATCCGCGCAGCCCAGCGCCCGCATGGCGAGTTCGGCGTAGTGCCCGGCGAGCTGTTCCAGCGAGAGCGCGCCGCGCGGCGAGTACCAGCGCGCCACCCCGCTGCACATCTCCAGCAACGCCAGCCGGGTCACCGCGGGCTCGCCGGGGTGGAACGCGCCGGCCCGGACGCCCTCGTCGATCGTCTCCGCCCACAGCAGTTCGTAGGCATCGCGCAGTTCCACCACCCCGCGCCGGGTTTCCGGCGACAGCGCGCGAACCTCGTTGTCCACCACCTGGGTCTCCTCCGGCCGCACGGCGTGCGCGATGACGTGCACGACGACCAGCCTGCCCAGCCGTTCCCGCGGGTCGGCGACCCCGGCCACGGCCAGCCGCGCACCGGTGAGCAGGTGGCCGAGGCACTCCGTCATGATCCCGGCGAGGAGCTGCTCCTTGGTCCCCATGTAGTGGTAGAGGCTGGCCGAGGACAGTTCCGCCTCGGTGGCAAGGTCGCGGATGCCGGTGCCGTGGAAACCCTTGGCGGCGAACAGCTTCACCGCCGCCTTGCGGACGCGCTCGCCGCTCGGCCCTCGGTCGGTCACCGCCACCTGCCGTTCGCCCGGTCGTAGGTTCCGGCGAGCGGGTCCGCCGCGGCGCGCAGTTCGCCCTTGGCCACCCGTTCCGACGGGGTCAGCGGCAGCGCGTCCGCGTAGGCCCAGAAGCGCGGGACCTTGAAGTAGGCGAGCTTCGTCGCGCAGAACTCGGCCAGGGTGGCGGGCGGGGTGTCCTCGGCGGTGTGGCCGTCCAGCACGACGTACGCCTTGATCTCCTCGCCGCGGACCTCGTCCGGCACGGCGACGACGGCGGCCAGCCGGACGGCGGGGTGCAGCAGCAGGGCCCGCTCCACCTCGTCCGCGGACACGTTCTCGCCGCTGCGCCGGATCATGTCCTTCGTCCGGCCGACGAAGAACACCCGGCCGTCCTCGTCCATGGTGGCCAGGTCGCCGGTGTGGAACCAGCCGCCGCGGAACGCCCTCGCGGTCGCCTCGGGATCGTCGTGGTAGCCGTGCATCAGGCCGATCCCGCGCAGCACCAGCTCGCCGGTTTCCCCGCGTGGCAAGGGTTTCCCCTCGTCGTCGACGATCATCGCCTCACGGTCGCGCAGCGGCGTGCCGATGCAGCCGGAGCCGACCGCGGCGTCGTGGTCCGCTTCGGACACCCGCAGATCGCTGCCCGTCTCGGTCATCCCGAACGCCTCGTACCACGGCACACCCCAGCGGGCCTCCAGTTCGCCATGCAGCTCCCGCGGGATCGCCGACGCGCTGATCGCCCGTACCCGGTGCCGGGTGTCCTCGGCCGCCGGGGGCTGCCGCAGCAGCAGGGTGGGCATCATGCCCAGGCAGTAGAACCAGGTGACCTGGTGCTGGCGAACCTTGGCCCAGAACGTCGACGGGTGGAAGCGGTCCAGCACCACCAGCGTCGCCCCGGAGGCCAGTCCGAGAGCGACGTTCCACTGTGGATCGATGTAGTGGAACGGTTGCGCGGTCAGCATCGTGTCGTCCGAGGCGAGCGAGGGGAATCCGTCGACCAGGCCGTTCGCCAGTGTCGTCCAGTACCGGTGCGGCAGCACGCAGCCCTTCGGGGCGCCGGTGGTGCCGGAGGTGTACTGGATGTTGACCGGGCGTTCGGCGACCGTGTGGAACTCCGGCGGCTCGCGGTCCGGCACCAGCTCCGCCAGCTCGGCCGGGGTGAGCACCCGTTCGACGGCGGTGTCCGGGGCGATGGTGGTGAGCAGCTCGGTGAACTCCGCGTCCGCGACGGCGAAACGGGCCCCGGAGTGGGTCAGCACGTGCGCGCCGTCGAGCTCCCGGTAGCCGGTGTTGACCGGCACCAGTATCGCGCCGATCTTGCCGAGTGCCAGCCACAGCAAGGGAAACTCCGGCACGTTGCGCAACATCACCGCGACCCGGTCGCCGCCGGCCACGCCGAGTTCGCCCAGCGCGAGAGCCAGTTCCCCGCTGCGCCGGTCCACCTCGGCGAAGGTCAGCCGCTCACCGGTCGCGTCGAACACCCAGGCGAGCCGGTCCGGCCAGGTCCGGGCGGCACGTCCGAGCAGGGCGACCAGGTCGCTCGGCGCCGTCATCGCCCTGCCTTGTCGCGGGAGCGGAACTCCGCCGTGGACGCGGCCACCTCGGCACTGTGCTCGGTGACCAGCGCGTGGCTCACCTCCAGCTCCAGCGCCGGTTCGACGGCCGAGTCGATGCCCTGGTCCACCGCGCGCTTGGCGAGCGTGGCCGCCCCGGCCGGACGGGCGGCGAGCGTGCTCGCCCAGGTCATCGCGCTCTCCATCAGCGCGTGCGCGGGCACGACGTGGTTCACCAGGCCGAGCCGGTCGGCCAGCGGGGCGTCGATCTTCTCGCCCAGCAGCAGCAGTTCCTTCGCCTTGTGCGGGCCGACCAGCAGCGGCAGCAGCCGGGACGCGGCACCGGTGACGCTCAGGCCGAGACCGACCTCGGGAAAGCGGAAGACGGCGTCGTCGGCGGCCAGCACCAGGTCGCAGCCGAGCGCGAACTCCGCGCCCGCGCCGATCGCGTAGCCGTGCACGGCGGCGATCACCGGCTGGGGGAGTGCGCGCAGCTTGCGGGTGACGTCCTGCAGGCGCTCCAGACGGTCCCGCGAGTCGCCTGCGGGCGTCGGCTCCTTGAGGTCGTGGCCCGCGCAGAACGCCCTGCCGCGCCCGGCCAGGATCACCGCTCCCGCTCCTGATCGGCCCGCCGCGTCGAGCGCGTCGAGGAGGTCGTCCACGAGGGCGGCGGTGACGGCGTTGAGCCGTTCCGGCCGGTTCAGCCAGACGAGCGCGACGCCGTCGTCCACGGCGAGCTCGACGGTGCCGGAACCGGTGCCGGAGACCGTGCCGGAATCGGCAGGGGGGTCCGCTGGGATGCCTGTCATGACGCCGAGCCTAGACGAGCTATCGATCGATCGATAGCCTTAAGTTCGAGGAGGTCGGCGATGCGGGTGGACGCGGTGTTCGAGAACGCGCGGGTGCGCACGCCCGGCGGGGTGGTGACGGCGCTGGCCGTGCTGCACGGCCGGATCGTGGCACTCGGCGAGGAGGCGGCCGGGCTGTCCGCCGCGCGGCGGGTGGATCTCGCCGGGGCGAGCGTGGTCCCCGGTTTCCACGACGCGCACAACCACATGGCCTGGTTCGGCATGAGCCTGGACGAGGTGCCGCTCGGTTCCGCCGCCTGCGCGAGCGTCGAGGACGTCTACGAGGCCGTCGCCCGCCGTGCGGCCCAGCAGCCCACCGGTAGCTGGGTGGTGGGCAGCGGCTACGACCAGAACCGGCTCATCGGCGGGCATCCCACCCGTCACGGCCTCGACCGTGCCGCGCCGGGGCACCACGTCCGGCTCAAGCACACCTCCGGCCACATGACCGTGGTCAACTCCCGGGTACTGGACAAGCTCGACCTCGCGGGAGTGCCCGTCGGCGGCGACGTGGTGCGCGACGCGGAGGGCTCACCCACCGGTCTGCTGCGCGAGCAGGCACAACTGCTGCTGCGCCCGCTGATCTACCCGACGCCGATCGAGTCGGTGGCCCGTGGCATCGCCAACGCGGGCAGGCGCTACCTGTCCGAGGGGATCACCAGCGTCCAGGAGGCGGGGATCGGCGGCGGGCTGGTCGGTGAGACCCCCGGTGAGGCCGCCGCCTACCAGCTCGCCAGGCAGCGCGGCCGGCTTCACGTCCGCACCACGCTGATGGTGGCCGCGAGCGTGCTGCACGACCTCGACCACGACGAGAGCGACGACGTCCGCTTCGGCCTGGACCTGGGCCTGCGCAGCGGCTTCGGGGACGACTGGCTGCGGATCGGGCCGATGAAACTCTTCGCCGACGGTTCGCTGATCGGCCGCACCTGCGCCATGCACGAGGACTTCGCGGGCGACCCCGGCAATCGCGGCTACTTCCAGGTGCCCGAGGACGAACTGGCCACCACCATCGCCCGCGCCCACCGGTCGGGCTGGCAGATCGCCACCCACGCCATCGGCGACCGCGCGGTCAGCGTGGTGCTCGACGCCTACGCCGCCGCACTGGCGGCGCATCCGAGGGACGATCACCGGCACCGGATCGAGCACGCCGCCGTCGTGTCCGAGGCCGAGGTACGCAGGATGGCCGGGCTCGGGCTGATTCCCGTGCCGCAGGGCCGTTTCGTGAACGAGATCGGTGACGGGATGCGGGCCGCGCTCGGCCCCGCGCGGGAGGAATCCTGTTACCGGCAGCGTAGTTTCCTCGACGCCGGCTGTGTGCTGCCGGGCAGCTCCGACCGTCCGGTGGTGGACGGCGCGCCGCTGCTCGGCATGGCCGACCTGGTGCGCAGGCGGACCTCGTCCGGGGTGCCGCTGGCGCCCGGCGAGGCACTGACCGCGGAACAGGCCCTGCGCGCCTACACCGAGGGCTCGGCCCACGCCGCGTTCCGCGAGCACGACCTCGGCACGCTGGAGGTCGGCAAGCTGGCCGACTTCGTCGCGCTCGCCGCCGATCCCGCCGACGAGGCGAACCTCGACGGCAACCGTGTGCTGGGCACCGTCGTCGGTGGCGTACTGGCGTACGAGGCCCCGTGAACCGATCCATGCGACGAAGGGAAACCCGCTGATGCCGGTGCGTGACGCCGTGGCGAGTGATGTCGACGAGATCTGCTCCCTCATCGAGGAGCACGCCGTCTACGAGGGAAAGAACGATCTGAAGCTGGACCGGGAGCAGATGGGCAGGCATCTCTTCGGTGCCGAGCCGAAGGCGTGGGTGCTGCTCGCCGAGGCCCCGGACGCTCCCGGCGTCGTGGCCGGTTTCGCCTTCTGCTGCTGGAACTTCTCCACCTGGGAGGCCCGGCCCGGCATCTGGCTCGACGACATCTTCATCCGCCCCGAGCACCGCAGGCACGGTCTCGGGCGGGAACTGCTGGCGGAACTGCGCGGCCGTACCGACGGCCGGGTGGAGTGGGAGATGCAGGCGGACAACGAGAAGGCGGCCGCGTTCTACGCCGGTCTCGGCGCGAAGACCGTGGACGGCTGGCTCCAGTACCGCTGGCTGCCCGGCTAGGCGGGCGGACCGTATCGTAGGCGGCATGGTTGACAGCCCGCAGCGACGATCGTCGTCGATCGAGGACTACGTCCGGGCCATCTATGGCCTGGCGGAGCGCGGCGAGGAGGTCACCAACACGACGCTGGCCACCAGGATGGACGTGAGCCCCTCCTCGGCGTCCGGAATGGTCACCAAGCTGTCGCAGCAGGGACTCGTCGCGCATGTGCCGTACCGCGGCATCGGGCTGACCACCGAGGGCAGGCTGCTGGCCCGCGGGGTGCTGCGCAGGCACCGGCTGATCGAGTCGTACCTGGTCTCGGAGCTGGACTACACCTGGGACGAGGTGCACGCCGAGGCGGACGCGCTGGAGCATGTCGTGTCCGATCTGCTGGTCGAACGCATCGCGGAGAAGCTCGGCAATCCGGTCCGCGATCCGCACGGCGACCCGATCCCGGCCGAGGACGGCAGCATCGAGGAAGTCTCCACCCGGCTGCTCGACGAGCTGGATCCCGGCTCGGTCGGCGAGATCGTCCGGGTCTGGGACACCGACCCGGAACTGTTGCGCTACCTGACCGAGCGAGCGATCGGTCTCGGTGAACGGATCGAGGTTGTCGAACGCCAGCCCTTCGGCGGGCCGATCGTGGTGAAGGTCGGTGCCCCGCCGGACAGTGCGACGCACGCTCTCGGTAAGGAGATCGCCCAGGCGTTGTCGGTGGCCCTGCTCTGAACCGGTGTTCTCCGGAGCGTGTACGTCCGGCCACGGCCCGCGTGAACGTTGCCCCGGCACGGGCAGGCTGCCCTCGCGGGCAGCGAAACCTGTCCGTACGTCCTTGATCCACCGGCCGGTCACCGGCGGGGTGTTCGGCTCCGGAATCGGCGTTCGGCTATCTCCTCCTCGCAGGTAGCGGCAATTTCCGGGCTGTGCGAGTGAGCGCCGCAACCGTCCTTTCCGGCTTTTTCCGCGGTTGCCCGTCGCGGGACGGGGGCCTAACGTCGGGCGGGCAATGGAACGAGTCGGCAGCCCGAATTCACTTCGGTTCCACGGACAATCGCGGTGGCATTGTTCCGGCCGCGTCCGCTGTCGTTCGTTCACGCGCACAATGCGGAAAAACTGGAGTACCTGATGAAGTCTTTGCGTTCTCGCGCCGTTCTCGGTCTCGCTCTCGGCGCTGCGATCGTCGCCGCGCCGCTGACCGCGGGTGTGGCCGCCGCCCAAGCTCCGACCTGGGCTGTCGGTGGTGGTGGATACGACTCCAAGACGGAATGCGAGGAGGATGGACGGGCGATCATGGACGAGCCCAAGAACGGTGTCCTCGACTTCAGGTGTGTTCAGGACGGCGACTCGTGGACGATCTGGGAGCTCAAGGAACGCTGACCCTGAATCGCGGAAAAGTCCTTCGCTCCGGTGGTACCGGGACGGAGGACTTTTCTTTTCTCGCTGACGGCGCGCGGCTCGGCGGGTGAATTCGCTGGTCCGGGCCGAGTATGACGTGGGCGGCACGGTGCCGCGACCGAGTCCGGTATCGCGACGGATTTCCCGGGAGCGCGGACAGGTCACATCGGCGGATCGTCCCCGGTGTCGGCGAAACCGTACACAGTGGACAGATCGGCGACCGGTATCGTCCGGCCGGCGTGGCGGGAGGCGTCGCCGTCGGCCAGCAGCGCCAGTACCGCGCGGCCGCAGAACTCGACCGAGTCCGTGCCCGGCGGCAGTGCCCCGCCGGTGGCGGCCAGGATCGCCTCGGTCCTGGTGAAACCCGGCGAAAGGGCCAGTGCGGTGACGCCGTGCGGGCGCAGATCGTGCGCGATCGTCTCGGCGAGCCTGCTGATCGAGGTCATCGCCAGGTCGTAGAAGACGTGCCCGCCGATGACGGTGCCCGGATCGCCCGCGTAGCCGGTGAGGACGGCAAGCCCGCGACGTTCGATCAGCAGCGGTGCCGCGTGCCAGGCGGCGACCAGATGGCTGCGCACGCCCACGTCGATCATGTTCCGCCAGTGTTCCAGCGGCAATGTCCAGAACGGACCGCCCGTGAAGGGCAGCGCGTTACCGTCGCAGGCGTTGGCGACGAGCAGGTCCAGGCCGCCGTGCTCGTCCGCGATCCGCCGGAACAGCGCCGCCACCGCCTCGTCGTCGGTGTGGTCGACCACCACCGCGATGCCGTTGCCACCCCGGCCGGTGACCTGTTCTGCGGTGTCCTCGACGGTTCCCGGCAGCTCGGAGTACCGCCGTCTCCGGGACTCGCGATCGGTGAGGTAGACGGTGGCGCCCGCTTCGCCGAGCACCAGCGCGATCCCGCGGCCGATGCCGCGGGCCGCGCCGGTGACCACGGCGACCGTCCCGGGGCCGGGCTCAGCGCGCATCGGCCGGCGCCCCGGTGGCGATCGCGGCGTAGCGGTCCTCCAGCGCGGCGTACGCGACGAGGAAGCCAGGGTCCGCGCAGCCCCCGGCCGTACTGTCCACACCGGACAGATGGGCGCCGAGGTTGTCCAGGTGGACGTGCCAGCCGGCGCCGTACTGCACGGGGTCGACCGGAAGCCGGTCGTGGTCGAGGACGAGCAGGGTGCCGCCGGCGGTGTCCTGGAGCCGGAAACGCAGGCGGGACGGGCCTTCGCCGGTGTAGTCCCAGGTCATCGCGAACGTGTCCGGCGGATCCCAGGTGGTGACCGTGCAGGTGGCCGTCTCCGCCCCGTTCATCCGGAGCACGAACTCACCGTCCGCCGGAGTCCCCCGTTCGACGGGGGCGAGCCAGGCCCCGAGCCGCACCGGGTCGGTGAGGGCCTGCCAGACGGTCTCCCTGGAGGCGGACAGGGTGCGTTCCAGATGTGCGGAACCGGTCGCGCGGTCGACGGTGCCGAGCGGGGACGTCGTGGTCATCGTTCCTCCGGGTGATCGTTGAGATGGTCCTCGAGCGCGTCGAGCCTGCCGCTCCAGAAGCGCTGCTGGCGGGTGGCCCATTCGGCGATGTCGAGCAGGGGGCGCCGGTTGAGGCGGTAGACGCGGCGCTGGGCCGCGACCGTGCTGCTGACCAGCCCGGTCTGCCGCAGCACCTTCAGGTGCCGGGAGGTGGCGGGCTGGCTGATGCCGAACTCGGTACGGGTGAGGTCGGCCAGTTCGCCCGCCGTGGCCTCGCCGGTGCCGGCCAGTCGTTCGACGATGCTGCGGCGGACCGGGTCGGCCACGGCCTGGAAGGCGTCCATACCTGTATGGAACACCGTAGTTATATAACTGTCAAGCGAAATAAATCAGTCGAGCAGCACCCCGGGGTTGAGCACGCCCTGGGGGTCGAGCGTGCCCTTGACCGCGGGCAGCGCCGCCGCGAAAAGCTCCGGCCGCTGCCGGTCGTACCGGGGCCGGTGGTCCCTGCCGACGGCGTGGTGGTGGGTGATCGTCGCGCGGTGCCTGCTCAGCGTCTCGCCGGCGGCGGCCTTGATCTCGTCCCACATGGCGACCTTCGAGCCGCGGCGGCCGGGCGCGATGACGGTGAGGTACGGCGCCGCCCCGTCCGGATAGGCGTGGGTGAATCGGTGGTTGACGATGCCGTCCGTGCCGCAGACCGCCCGCACGGCAGCGCCGACCTCCGTCCGCACCGCGTCGACGAGTTCGGGCACCCGTTCCCAGGTGGTCGCCGTCTCGAAGGTCTCCACGATCGCGCTCATCCTGGCCAGGCCATCGCCGGAACCACTGAACGTCGCCTCGCCGGGATCGAGCAGCCCGTAGTTCGACGGGAGCATGCCGGACTGCGCGACCGCTCGCAGGGCCTCGGTCGCCGCGGCGGTGCTGTCGAACCGGACGGCGGCGGAAGCCTTGTGCCGTGGGCGATCCCGCAGCCGCATCCACGCCTCGGTGATGACGCCGAGGGTGCCAGATCGGCCACGTCCGGCACCGGCAGCGGTGTGCCGGACAACCCGAGCAGCGCGCCGAGACCGGCGCACTCCTCGTCGCCGACGGCCTCGGCCGTCCGGCCCCAGCCCCACCACGATCGCTGTGCCGCGTTCATCGTTTCCTCTCACCGGTTCGGGCCGCAGCGTAGGCGCGGGACACCGAGCCCGTCACGAACAGGCGATGTGCACGGATAGCGGGCCGCCGGTCTGTTAACTTCCGACGGTGTCGATCACCTCGCAGGACTTCCAGCGTGCCCGTCGTCCGGAACAGGTCCGGCTGCGCAGGCACGCCATTCTCGACACCGCAATGGCGATGTTGCGCGAGCGTCCGGTGGCCGAGATCAGCCTGCGCGATCTGAGCGAACGCGTCGGGCTGGCGAAGTCCGGGATGCTGCGCTACTTCGACAGCAAGGAGGCGATCTTCCTGGAAGTGCTCGACCGGACCCGGACGGAATGGCTGGCCGGGCTGACGGCCGAGCTGCCCCGCCCGGCCACCCGCGAGACCGGCGCGCCGTTCGCCGAGCCCTTCGCCGCCGAGACCGCCGTGGCGGCGGCGATCGCCGGTTCGCTGGCCCGGCAGCCGCTGCTGTGCGAACTGGTCAGCGTCACCGGGGGCGTGCTGGAACGCAACATCTCCGCGGGCTTCGCCAGGACGTTTCGGCAACGCGCCGAAGCGGGCACGGATCGGCTGTCCGTCCTCATCCGCGGGTGCCTGCCCGAGCTGCGAGCCGAGCAGGCGCGCGTCGCGGCCTCGGCGGTGTTCGTGCTCGTCGCGGGACTCTGGCCGTATGCCACGCCCACCGCCGCCGTCGCCGCGCTCGCCGGTGTGCCGGGCGGCGAGCGGGAGAGGTTCGCCGCCGAACTGGGCGAGGCGCTGGCGAACCAGCTCGCCGGAATCAGTGCGCGAGCGGCTCACGTTCCGCGCCGCCCCGGCGTCTACCGGACAGCGGAACACACTGCCGCGCAACGGAAGGGACCGACGAGATGAGTGTGACGCACACGGTGCTCGGCACTCCGCTCGGCGACCTCACGGTCGTGGCGAATGACGACGGATTGACCGGCGTGTACTTCGAGGGGCATCGGCGGATGCCCGATCCGGACGGATTCGGCCCGCGTAGCGCGGACGGTTTCGCCGAGGCCGAACGGCAATTCGGCGAGTACTTCGCCGGTGAGCGCACCCGTTTCGACCTGGCGCTCGCGCCGGAGGGCAACGAGTTCCAGCGCCGGGTGTGGACGCTGCTGACCGAGATCCCGTACGGACATACCCGCTCCTACGGCGACCTGGCCGCCGAGCTCGGTGACCCGCTTGCACCAGGGCACGCCCTTGCGCAAGCGGTCGGCTCGGCGAACGGCCGCAACCCGCTGTCCGTGGTCGTACCCTGCCACCGGGTGGTCGGCGCGGACGGCAACCTGGTCGGATACGCGGGAGGCTTGGCACGCAAGCGTTTCCTGCTGGACCTGGAGGAACCTTCTGAGCTGGCGGCGTCGAGGCTGTTCTGAGCAGGCGAGCTCACGTTCCGCCGCTCCGGAACGTCTACCGGGTGTGACAGTGAGACCGTTCGAGCGGATCGTGGCCGAGTACGGGCCGGCGGTGCTGCGCGTCTGCCGGGCCGTGGCCGGTGCCGCCGACGCGGAGGACGCCTGGTCGGAGACCTTCCTGGCCGCGTTGCAGGCCTACCCCGACCTGCCGGCCGGGGCGAACGTCGAGGCGTGGCTGGTGACCATCGCGCACCGCAAGGCGATCGACGTCCACCGGGCGCGGGCCCGCCGCGCGGTGACCGTGGAACACCTGCCGGAACGGCCCGCCCCGCCGCCGGTACGCCCGGAGGACCGGGACGGTGATCTCTGGGCCGCGCTGGCCGCCCTGCCAGGGAAGCAACGCCGGACGGTGGCCTACCACTACCTCGGCGGCCTGCCCTACGCCGAGGTCGCCGCCATTCTCGGCGGTACGGCCGAGGCGGCGCGCCGCGCCGCCGCCGACGGCATCCGCACGCTGCGCGCCACCTACCCCGCGACCCCGGGAGGGGACGATCGATGACGCACGACGAGGAACACGAGGCCAGACTCCTGCTCGGCGCGTTGCCGCCCGTCGACGAGGACACGACCGCCCGTCTGCACGCCCGGTTGGCCGCCGCCGCGCAGCGGGACGGCGTGCTCGATCTCGCCTACCGCACCCTGGACACCCCGGTCGGTACTTTGCTGCTCGCCGCCACAGAGGACGGGCTGGTGCGGGTGGCCTACGACCGGGAAGGGCTCGACGCCGTCCTGGACAGGCTCGCCGAGGCGGTCAGCCCGCGCGTCCTGGAAGCACCGCGGCGGCTGGACTTCGCGAGCAGGCAGGTCGAGGAGTACTTCGACGGGCGGCGGCGGGTGTTCGACCTGGCGCTGGATCTGCGGCTGGCCAAGGGGTTCCGCCGCAGCGTCCTGGAGCACCTGCCGGACATCGGCTACGGGAGCACGGAGAGCTACGCCGAGGTGGCCGCGGCGGCGGGCAGCCCTCGGGCCGTGCGCGCGGTCGGTACCGCCTGTGCCACCAATCCGCTGCCTGTCGTCGTGCCGTGTCACCGGGTGGTCCGTTCGGACGGTTCGGCGGGCGGTTACGTCGGCGGCTCGGAGGCCAAGCGCACGCTGCTCGACCTGGAGGCGGCGTGAGCGACCGTGGCGAAGCCGCTCGCGCCGGCCGACCGGGTGCGGGTGTCCCGCGGGATGCTGGAGGCGGCGTGAGCGACCGTGGCGAAGCCGCTCGCGCCGGCCGACCGGGTGCGGGTGTCCCGCGGGATGCTGGAGGCGGCGTGAGCGACCGTGGCGAAGCCGCTCGCGCCGGCCGACCGGGTGCGGGTGTCCCGCGGGATGCTGGAGGCGGCGTGAGCGACCGTGGCGAAGCCGCTCGCGCCGGCCGACCGGGTGCGGGTGTCCCGCGGGATGCTGGAGGCGGCGTGAGTGACCGTGGCGAAGCCGCTCGCGCCGGCCGACCGGGTGCGGGTGTCCCGCGGGATGCTGGAGGCGGCGTGAGTGACCGTGGCGAAGCCGCTCGCGCCGGCCGACCGGTCTTGGGGGACGGGTTCGCCGAGCGGGTCGGTGCCGCGGACTGGGACGCGGTGACCGGCGAGCTCGACGAGTACGGCTGCGCGCTTCTGCCGCCGCTGTTGACGCCTCGGGAGTGCGCGGATCTCGCCGCGCTGTACGAGGACGTGTCCCGGTTCCGTTCCACGATCGACATGGCTCGTTACCGTTTCGGCCGGGGTCGGTACCGCTATTTCGCCGAGCCGTTCCCGGAGCCGGTGCGGCGGTTGCGGGAGGAGCTGTATCCACGTCTGCTGCCCATCGCCCGCGACTGGTACGTCCGGCTCGGCCGGCAACCGGAGTGGCCGGACACGCTCGCCGAGTGGCTGGACGTCTGCCATCGGGCGGGTCAGCGACGGCCGACGCCGATCCTGCTGCGGTACGGGCCGGGTGACTGGAACGCCCTGCACCGCGATCTGTACGGCGACAGGGTGTTCCCGTTGCAGGTGGTGCTGAATCTCGACGAGCCGGGGCGTGACCACACCGGTGGCGAGTTCCTGCTTGTCGAGCAGCGGCCACGGGCGCAGTCGCGGGGGACCGCCACGTCCATCCCGCAGGGCAGGGGGCTGGTGTTCACCACCCGTGACCGGCCGGTGCGTTCGGCGCGGGGCTGGTCGGCCTCGCCGGTGCGGCACGGCGTATCGGCCGTCCGTTCGGGGCGCAGGCACACCCTTGGTCTCGTGTTCCACGACGCGACCTGACGCCGTGGCCTTCACTTTGCTGGACGCACACGGGAAGCCGTACCGGTCGGTGCTGCCCGGCACCGGCGTGCACGCCGACGGGCGTACCTGGCAGGTCAGGCCGCACCGTGCTGGTCGACCGCACGTGACAACGAGCCCTCCCCGCGCGGCGGGGAGGGCCCGTTCGGGGCGCGGCGGGGCTACTTCTGCTTGCCGCCGCGCTTGGTGTCGTCGTCGATCTCGATCTGTTCCTTGCGGACCTGACCGGAGACCGTCTGCTCCTCGGTCACCTTCTCGGTGCCCAGCCGGACCCGTTCCACGGGCACGGATTCCTTCTGCACCACGGGCTTCTCGGCGTGCAGGATGACGTCCTGGGAGTCCTCACCGATCTCGCTCCGGACGCCGCGGGTGCCCTCGGTGATCGGCTCGCGTTCGAGCCGGACCTCCTCGTGGCTGACCGGCACGGTCACCTGCTGCTCCTCGGTCACGACGTACTTGCGCAGGCGGACGTGGCCGGTCTCCACCTCCTCGGTGCCGACCTTCATCTGCTCCTCGGAGCGGATCATGCCTTCGGAACCGGTTTCCGCCTTGGCGTGCTGCGAGCCGCCCGGCTTGGCGGAGCGGTCCTTGGCCGCCGGCATCTCGGCGGGCGTGCCCATGCGGCCACCCGCGGCGCCGGCGGTTCCGGCCGCTGCACCCGCTGTTCCGGCGGCCATTCCCTGGCGCATGCCGGCCTGGTCCTGGCTGTGCTTCTGCCGGTTTCCGGAATGCGCGTCGTCCTCACGCTGGCCGGATCGCGGCGAAGGCAATCCGTAGTAGCGGTAGAGTTCGGCGCTCTCCTCCTTGGAGAGGTGACCTTCGGCGTCGAACTGCGGTGCGTCGGAAACCTGGTCCTTCGCCACCTTCACGTGCACGCCGTCGTTGTCGACGTCGGCGCCGGAAAGCGGGACGAAGCTCTCCTTGTGACCGAAAAGGCCGGTCTTCACGGTAACCCACTCGGGCTGGTGGGTGTCATCGTCGACGTAGACGGTCCCCACCTTGCCGATCTTGCTGCCTTCCGGGTCCATGACCGTACTGTCGATCAAGTCCTGCGGGCGGATCGTGCGGTCCATGGCTACCGCTTCCTTTCGCGTTCTCTGCGATTGGTGATTGCGATTCGTGTCTGACGAACGCGTTCACCATCGCCCCGGTGCGGAGTGACCTGCAACCGCTGACCCCCCAGGTGGGCGTCGCTTGTTCGTGTCAGTTTGAAACCATGGAAAACGGACACACCCAGTGGTGAGAAATATGATTCATATTAGTGGCCGGGTGTCCCGAGGAGGGGGTACGGAAATTCCTCGGAACGGTGCTGGAATGCCAGAATGTTGCGATTCTGGATGTGCCCTTCGCGGATCTCGATCGACCGCCGGATCGTCTCGTCGCCGTCCCACGATCCAGTGAGGACGGTGCGCAGGTACGGCAGCAGCGCCTCGCTGATCTCCCAGGTCGCCGAGTTCCACAGGTGCGAGGGGCTGTGGTCGACGGCGTAGTAGGTGACGTTGTCGCCGACGACGAACGTCGGCTCGGTGAAGGTGGTCGGGCGGGCCCAGCTGAAGCCCATGCCCTCGTCGCAGGAGACGTCCACGATGAGGCTGCCAGGGGACAGCGCGGCGAGGTCGTCCTCGATCAGGAAGGTGAGCGGGGCGTTGGTGTCCTGCAGGACGCAGTTGACGATCACGTCGTGCTGGGTGAGGAACTCGGCCAGCGGGACCCGGCCGCCCTCGATGAGCGCGTGGCTGCGCCGGGGATCGTCGGGGGCGTGGGCGTCGTGTTCGAAGTGGACCATCCGGGCCGAGTGGATCGGCGCGCCGACGGCAGTGACCCCGCGGTTGGTGAGCACGTCGATGTCGTGCACGCCGTGCGCTTTCAGCGCTGTGACCGCACCCCGGGCGGTGGCGCCGAAGCCGATCACCGCGGCCCGCAGGCGGCGGCCGTAGTCGCCGGTGGAGCCGATCGTCTCCAGGCCGTGCAGCACCGAGCAGTACCCGGCGAGCTCGTTGTTCTTGTGGAAGACGTGCAGGTTGAACGCACCGTTCGCGGTCCAGTGGTTCATCGCCTCGAACGCGATCAGCGTGAGACGGCGGTCGATCGCGGTCTGGGTGAGCTTCTCGTCCTGCACGCAGTGCGGCCAGCCCCAGAGGACCTGTCCGTGGCGCAGTTCGGTGAGATCCTGTTCCAGCGGTTTCGCGAGCAGGATGACGTCGCATTCGGCGATGAGCTGTTCGCGGGAGCACAGGCCGCCGACGGATTCCGCGAGGCGTTCGTCGGGAATGCCGAAGCGTTCGCCGTAGCCGTGTTCGAGGAAGATGCGTCCGCGCAGATCCGGATCGATCCGTTCGAAGTGCAGCGGATGGATGGGGAGGCGGTGCTCGTGCTCCTTGCGTGAGCGCGACATGACTCCGAGACTGAGCTGTTTCACTGGCGCCCCTTTGGTTGAGACCTGTCTAGCACAGGCCGGGAGACGCCCGGCAGCGCCGTAAGGGGTGCACGCGCACGGCGGGCCGCCGCGGACGATGTCCGCGACGGCCCGGTGTTCGGTGACTCTGTGCTCAGGAAGGGAAGGGGGGACGGCAGTTCTGTCGTCCCAGGCCGACCGATCCGTTGGTGTAGACGCCGTCGGCGAGCGAGTCGCTCATGATCGAGCGGCCGTCCGGGCGTGCCCACTGATAGCACTGGTGCTGCGCGAAGTAGCCACCGGCAGCCTCGGGGGTGTTGAAGTGGCAGACGCCGTCGGAGTCGATGCAGTACCGGATGAACGGGATGCCGTTGAACTCCGTGCGACCGGGGCCGGGGGAGATGTACCCGCCGAACGGGACACCCATGCCGGGCGGGATGTTCGCGCCGATTCCCGTTCCGGGCGGGCCGACCGGCTGCATCGGGTCTGCGTAGAGCTTCGCGCTGAAGCGGCCCTTGTCCACCGGGAGCGCGCCGTTGGCGAGATCGTTGAGTACCCGGTTCGCGACGATGGCACCCTGCGAGTAGCCGACGATGGTGAACTGGTCGCCGGGGTGGGCGTTGAAGGTGTCGACGACCGCGCGGTTGGCGTTCTCGTGCCCGATGTTGATGCTGACGTCCATCGGGGTCTGGTCGCAGCCGGGGAGTCCGGGGCCGCCTGCCGGGTAGTTCACGCGCACCGGATTGCCGCCGCCGAGCCAGGCGTTGTTGTAGACGTTCGCGGGACCGTCGCAGGTGCCGCCGATGAGGATGTAGTGGTGACCGGCCTGCTGGGTCGTCTCCGCCTGGGCGAACGATGCGGTCGCACCGATCGCTCCGGCCGCCAGCGCGGTCACCATCATGCCGATCAAGCCGGCACGCCGCCCCTTCCGCATGTTCTGTTCCTTTCGGCCGCGATACATCGTGGGTATGTGGGAAGCTGACGCTAGCACATTGGCGAACAATATTGTTCGCCAATGTGGCGCATCGTTCCCGCTGCGCACACGGCAATCGGCCGAACGGGGGCTCAGGTGTCGAGGATTGCCCGGAGCCTCCGGTGACGGGTATCGACAGCACGCTCGGCGACCTGGCCGTGCCGCGCTGGCTGGTCGGCACAGCGGCGCTCGGCGCGATCAGATACAACAAGCCGCGACAACCTCCTGTTGCGGAGTTGCGCGGCCGACGGCCGGTGCGCGAACGCGGTATCCGCAGACGGAGCTGGCCGCGCTCGTACCGCGAACTCGCGACGAGTCAAGGCGAACTGGGCCTCGGCGCGACGGCGATCGAGTCCGAGAAGCATGCGATGCCGACCTGAGAAATACGGCATCGCCGAAACGCACGGCCGGGATTCACAGACTGAATTGTCGTAGATCGTCAGTCCGTGAAGAATCAGCCCGCGTCCGCGGGTGCTCCTCGCTGACGTGCGGCGTCCCCGAAGTGGCATGCAGTACTGACCGACATTGAGGTATCGACTTCGGTCGAAAGGCTGAAGTCGATACCGTAGGAATCGAAGAAGCGAACCTGATGGTTGCCGGGCTGATCCTTGAAGACTTGCTGTCGTTCGAACCCGTATCGTTTGCCGACTTCGGCCACCTGCGCGACGACCTTCGGCCACGCGTCGTCCGGGATCGCAGCCTTCGGCACGCCGCCGTTGATCCGACGGGTGCCGGCGTCCTGTCCGAGGCCGGGGAAGTCGAATTCGCACGCGGCCCCGCCGACAGCGGTCCCCTTCGGGGGTATCCCGCCGACCTCCACGGTGATGCGCTGTACTTCGGCCACAAGTTCCTTGTACTGCTCCGTGGCATCCTCGAAGCTCGGCCGCTCGAGAAGCTTGTCGTACTGCTCCTGGGCGGAGCCAGCGTTCGGGTCGTTGTTGATGTCCTTGCCCTCCGTGCCGCATGCTGACATCGCGAATACGAGCACCGGCCCACTTCGGGCCAGCGGAGCGGCCGGTCGCGGACTTTGTCGTGTTTTCCGACTGTATTTGCTTCGGTAGGTGCGACGGATGTCGCCCCGCCTTCCCTGGACGGTCGGCAATCGTCGGATGTGCGGTGTGGGTGACGCGGTGAGAATCGTCGGTGTTCCACGGATACGTCGGAGGTTGTAATGGAGTTCATGTCGCAGGAGCACGTCGAGGCGATGAACGAGTTGCTGACCGGTTCGGAGGAAGTGTCGGTCGCGGCAAGGAAATTGCCACGCGAGTACGTGCTCGGCTACGAACTCACCGACGGTCCTGCCGACGGCGCGACCGTTCACTGGCAGCTACGGTTCGGTACCGGCGGCACGACCTTCGCGCTCACCGCGGTGCCGGACGCGGATGTGCTGCTTCGCGGTGATTGGCGCGTGGCATTGACCGCGATGGCGCGCAACCGTCGGAGCGAGGAGCAGGTCGACGACGGGCTGGTCGCCGACGGGGACATGGAGTCCTTGATGGCGGCGGTGGGCGAACAGTTCGCCGTCGCCCGCAAGGTGGCGACCCTCGAGACCACTTTCCCGGTCTGACCGGCGCCGACGGGCGGGACAAGATTATGGAAGACCTGTCGAACACAGTCGCTTACCGCAAGGTGTACGACCATCTTCGCGCCTTGCACGAACCGTCGTTCGGCCGTCCGCATGCGCTGCGGGAGCCGCACGTGACCCGTGACGGCGGGCGCACGGTGGTGACCGGCGCGGTCCTGGACGAACTCACCGGTCTGCCCAGAACCGTGGTGTACACCACGGAGGACGGGGAACTCCGCGCGGTGACCGCCGGCCGGGCATCAGCGCGGGGGGCACGATTCTCCCCGGACGGCGGCACACTCGCGTTCCTCTCCGACCGTCGCGAGGCCGGCGTCTTCCAGTTGCACCTGCTCGACGACGACGGGCCGGCCGAGGCCTCACCCGCGCCGGAGGTGCCCGGCACCGTCGAGTACGCCCACTGGTCGCCGGACGGACGTATGGTCCTGCTCGGTGTCGCCGGGCTGGGCGCGGACCTGTCCGGGGGACAGGGCTCGGGTTCCACCGCGCGGCGGAAGCAAGACAAGCCGTCGTGGTTCCCGGAAGTCGAGGACGAGGGCACCGGTGGCGTCGACACGTGGCGCAGCCTGTGGATCTACACGGTGGCTACCGACTCGCTGACCCGGTTGTCCCCGGAAGGCCTCAACTGCTGGGAAGCCGGGTGGTGCGGGCCTGGCCATGTCGTCGCGATCTCGTCCGGTGAGCCGGGGGAAGCCGCGTGGTACACCGCGCGGCTGAGCCTGCTCGACTCCGCCGGCAAGGTACGCACGCTGCTGGACAGTCCCGTGCAGCTGGGTCTGCCCGCCGGTTCGCCGGACGGGAACCGGGTGGCCGTGGTCGAAGCCGTGTGCAGTGACCGCTGGGTGGTGGCCGGTGATCTGCTGCTGGTCGATCCGGCCTCCGGCGCGGCGCGCCGAATCGACACCAAGGGCGTCGACGTCACCCAGGTCGAATGGCTCGACGCACACCGCCTCGGCTACCTCGGGCAGCGCCGGCTCGACTCCGTCGCCGGGATCGCCGACGTACCCGGCGACCTCGTCCGGGAGGTGTTCGCCACCGAGTCGTCCTGTAGCGGTGGAACCTTCTACGCCAACGGCGCGTTCACCGCGGACGGCCGGGTGCTGACCGTGCAGGACTCCTACACCGTGGCACCCCGGCTCGTGCTCACCGGGCAGAGCGGCGGCGAAATGCTGGCCTCTGTGGCCCACTCGGGTACCGACTACCTCGCTTCGGTCGCGGGCACGGCCGAGTCGACCACCTGGACGGCACCGGACGGACTGGAGATCGACGGAATCCTGTGCCGCCCGGCGGGGAACGGACCGTTCCCGTTGGTGGTCAACGTTCACGGCGGACCCATCTGGTCGTTCCAGAACTCGTGGTCGATGCGCTCGTCCTGGGTGCCGCTCCTGGTCGCCCAGGGCTACGCGGTGCTGAGCCCCAACCCTCGAGGCAGTAGTGGCCGGGGCCAGGAGTTCGCGGCCCGCGTGGTCGGCGACATGGGTGGTGCGGACACCCATGATCAGCTGTCCGGTATCGACGCCCTGGTCGAGCGCGGCATCGCGGACCCGGCCCTGCTCGGCCTGATCGGCGGCAGCTACGGCGGGTTCATGTCGTCCTGGCTGGTCACGCAGGACCCCCGTTTCGCGGCCGCCGTCCCGATCTCCCCGGTCACCGATTGGTACAGCCAGAGCTTCACGAGCAACATCGCGGCCTGGGGCAACCGGTTCCTCGATGCCGATCCGGAGACACCGGGTACCCGGGCGCACACCCGCAGCCCGGTGCTGCACGCGAGCAAGGTACGTACGCCGTGCCTGAACGTCGCGGGCGCGCTCGACCGGTGCACACCACCCGGGCAGGCCACGGAGTTCCATCACGCCCTGCGTGCCCAGGGCGTGCCCTCGGCGCTGGTGATCTATCCGGAAGAAGGGCATGGCGTACGGGCGTTTCCCGCGCAGATCGACTTCCTCGCCCGGGTCCTGCGGTGGTTCGACCGGTACCTGCTCGGGCGGGAATCGTGAAACCCGGGATCGGCACGGACGCCGTGGTGATCGGCGCGGGAGTGATCGGTTCGGCGATCGCGCTGGAGCTGGCCAAGACGGGCCGCCGGGTCGTCGTCGTGGACCGCGCGAGTGGAGCGGGGCAGGGATCGACGAGCGCGTCGAGTGCCGTGGTCCGGTACAACTTCTCGACCCTCGCCGGGGTGACGGCCGCGTGGGAGGCGCATTTCTGCTGGGCGGCGTGGGCCGAACATCTCGGCCACGACGTCGGGGCCCTGGCCCGGTTCGAGCGTTGTGGCCTGGTGATGCTCGACGTGGACGCGGCGCCGCGCTCGGGCTGGCTGCCGCTGTTCGACCAGGTCGGCGTGCCGTACGAGGAATGGGATGCCGCGACGCTGGCCGAGCGGATGCCCGGTATCGACGTGGGTCGGTACTGGCCGCCCAAGCGGATCGACGAGGAGGAGTTCTGGGCGGGCACGGAGAGCACGCTCGGTGGGGTCTGCACTCCGGACGCCGGGTACGTCACCGATCCCCAGTTGGCCGCGCGGAACCTCGCCGACGCGGCGGTCGCGGAAGGCGCCGAGTTCCGCTTCCGAGGCACGGTGGTGGCGGTCGAGTCCGCTGGTGGGCGGGTCACCGCGGTCGAGCTCGCGGGCGGGACCAAGGTCTCCGCGCCGATCGTCGTCAACGCCGCCGGTCCGTGGTCGGGCAGGCTGAACGAGCTGGCCGGTGTGGGCGCGGACTTCACCGTCGGCGTGCGGCCGATGCGGCAGGAGGTCGCCCACGTGCCCGCGCCCGAGGGCTACCACCCGGCGGACGGGGTGGGGCCCGCGGTCGCGGACATCGACCTGGGCATCTATCTCCGCGGTGAGGTCGGCGGCGGACTGCTCGTCGGCGGCACCGAGCCGGACTGCGATCCGTTCCAGTGGCTGGACGATCCGGACGAGGTCGACCTCAACCCGACGATGGCGGTGTTCGAAGCCCAGGTGACACGGGCGGCGCGGCGGTTGCCCGGGCTGCGGGTGCCGAACCGGGCCCGCGGGGTCGTCGGCGTCTACGACGTCGCCGACGACTGGACCCCGATCTACGACCGCACCGAACTGGCAGGGTTCTACGTCGCGATCGGCACCAGCGGCAACCAGTTCAAGAACGCCCCGGTGGTCGGCAGGATGATGGCGGCGCTGGTCGATCAGGTCGAGGCAGGCGCAGACCACGACCACGAACCCGTGCGGTACAAGGGACCGCACACCGGCCTGGCAATCGATCTCGGCACCTTCTCCCGCAAACGACGGCGCAACACCGGCAGTTCCGGTACGGTGATGGGCTGACACCCGTCCTTTCCGCACGGTCTACATTGGATGGCGGGCGGTGCTGTGACCGGCAGGCCTGCGGCCGAGCGGAGGGACGTCATGTCGAACGACGACCTTCAGTCCATTGTGGATGAACTCGCCGAACGACTGCGACGTTCGGTCGCGATCGACGATCCGACGATCCGACTGCTCGCCGCGAGTCGGCACTTCGGTGACGAGGACCCGGTCCGTGTCGGTTCCGTGCTCAACCGGTCGGTCGATTCGGAGATGGCCGACCGGGTCCTCGCCCTGGGCATCGCCCGCTGGGACGCTCCGGGCGTCATGACCGTCGAAGGCGCGCTGCCCCGGCTGTGCGTGCCGGTGCGCTGCAACGACATGCTGCTGGGTTACCTGTGGCTGATCGACAAGGACGGCGAGTTCACCGGCCGGGAGACGAGCGCCGCGAGTGAAGTGGCGGCCACCGTCGGCACGCTGCTCTACCGCCGGCTGCTGCTGCACGAACGCTGGAAAGCGAGGCAGGAAGGTATCCTGCGGGAGCTCGTCTCCACCGACGACGCCGTGCGTGCCCAGGCGGTCGAGGACATGATCGCCGAGCAACTGCTCGGTGACGAATGCACGCGGTTCACCGTGCTCGCCGTGCAGTGCCGGAGCACGCACACGATGTCGGCCCCGCAACAGGTGGCTTTCGAGGCAGCGATCGAAGAGGGCACCCGGACGATGGGCGAACCCACATTGATGGTGGCCAACCGGACGCGGGCGTGGATTCTGCTGATCCAGCGCCGTTCACCGTCGAAGACGCTGGTGGATTCCCTCGCCGACCGGATCGCCGGCCGCTTCCGCCGGCTCACCGATGACAGCGTGCGTCTGGTCTTCGGGCTGGGCGGCACGGTGGACAGGATCGACGCCGTCGCCACCTCCTACCAGCAGGCACTGCTGGCCGCCCGCGCCGCGATGCTGCTTCCGAGTGTCGGCGAACTCGCCCGTTGGGGCGAACTGGGCGCGTACGAGCTGCTGTTGAAACTGCCGCTGGACGATCTGCTGAACACGTCTCCGGTGCCGGCGCTGGCGGTGTTGGAGAAGGAGGACAGTCACCATGTCCTGATCGACACCCTGACGGTCTTCTTCGACTACGGCGGCAATATCCAGCGCATCGCGGACTCCCTGAACATCCACCGTGCCACGCTGTACCAGCGTCTCAAGCGCGTCGAACAGATCACCGGCTGCAGCTTCGACAATGGCGACGATCGGCTCATGCTGCACCTCGGCCTCAAGCTCCGCGCCCTGAGCAACGCTTACCGCGACCAGTTCGGCGGATGAGCAGCGAACAGCCTCTGCTACGCCGAAGACAGGCGACGAACGTCGAACGCCGGGGGGACCAAAAGACGACGTTTGTCGAGCGTGGCGGCCGGTGCTCTGCGGCACCATCGAACATACCGACCTCCGCGGATCCCTTCTGGAGCCGCGGTTTCCCGCAGCCATCTGTGAAGGAGAACGACCATGACCGTTGGCCATGCCGGGTTCGACCGTTTCATCGAGGGTCTCGACGACTTCGTCACCGGTGGCGCGGTTCTGCCCGCCTGGTCCCCGGACGGCAAGTCGCTGGCTTTTCTCGAAGGGACGGCGGAGGAGCGCACCGGACGGCTCGTCGATCTCGAATCCGGGCGCGGTGAGCCGCTCGTCGCCGACGTCGGCGCGCTGCGGGCAGCGGTCCGCGCGGCGACCGGGCAGACCCCGGCGGGGAAGGGGATACCGTTCGACCACATCGGTTTCACCGGCCCGCGGCAGTTGGCCGCGGTGGTTGGTTCGAGCCGGGTGACGGTCGATCTCGACAGCGGCGAGGTCACCGTGCCGGCCGCGGAACGTCCGCTCGATGTCCACCACGGACTCCCGGACAGCGTCCGCCGGACGCCGAAGGAGTTCCTGCGCACCATGCCGTTGGTGGACCCGATGAAGGCACGGGAAGTCGTTTCACCACAGGGTGACGCGTTCGTGTCCACAGTAGATGGAAACGTTGTGCTGCGTTCGGTCGCGGACAATCGCACAGCACCGTTGACCAGTGACGGCACTCCCGAGCACGAGTACCGCTTCGACCAGGTCGATCCACAGCTGACCGCGCTGGGTTTGGCGTTCCCGGTATGCAACTGGTCGCCGGACGGCACGCGGCTGGCCGTCTATCGCGTCGACAACCGCGGTGTGCACCAGGCTCCCCAGGTCCATAACCTCAAGCGTGAGGATGAGGTGGTCCACCGGTATCACGCCAAGGCAGGCGGCCCGCTCGAGCGCACCACCTTGCACGTGCTCGACGTTTACGGCCGGGCACCGGTGGAGCTGGACCTCGGCGACACGACCGATACGTATCCGGTGCACGCGGCCTGGCTACCCGATGGTGCGCACCTGGTGCTCTTCGTGCTGCGCCGTGACTGTCGCCGGGGCGAGGTGTTGCTCGCAGACGCGGCCACCGGTTCGACCCGGCTGTTGTTCGCCGAGGAGAGCGAGACCTTCCTGCGGATTCACCACGACGTGTACTTCGGCAAGAAGGTCGGCCTTGCCCTTACTCCGGACGGTACCCGGCTGCTCTGGCTGTCCGAGCGTTCCGGTTGGAAACACCTGTACCTCTACGACCTCGAAGGCAACCTGGTCCGGCAGTTGACCGATGGGGAATGGCCGGTCGACTACGTGCAGCGGGTCGATGACGAGCACGTCTACTTCACCGCGCACCTTGACCAGAAGCGGCCCTACGACGTGCATCTGGCGCGAGCACCGCTCGGCGGCGGCTCGGTCGAGCAGCTCTCGGAGCAGCCGGGCGTGCACGCAGCGATGTTCGCGCCGAACGGCGAGGCACTGATCGACACCTTCTCGACGGCAGCCGAGGCGCCGCGCAGCGTGCTGCGGCGCGCGGACGGTTCGCTGATCTGTGAGCTGTCCACCGCCGACACCTCGAAACTCGAGTGGATGCCACCGCAGCAGTTCACCGCCACCGCGGCCGACGGGGAAACCGAGCTGTGGGGGGTGTTGTTCTTCCCGGCGGATTTCGACGAAACGAAACGGTACCCGCTCATCGAGTACGTCTACGGCGGACCGCAGATCGCGGTGGCACCGCACGCCTTCAACGGTACCTTCGCCAAATCCGCCCAGGCACTGGCGCAGCTCGGCTACGTCACCTTCATCGTTGACGGGCGGGGGACGCCGGAACGCTCGAAGGCATTCCACGACGTGGTGTACCAGGACTGGAACGGCGCACTGGTATCGGATCACGCCGCCGTCGTCCGGCAGTTGAAAGAGCGGCACTCTTTCCTCTCCGAGGCGAAGGTCGGCGTGATCGGACACAGTTGGGGTGGATACTCCGCGTTCCGCCTCGCCGCCGAACGCCCGGACGTCTACACCGCCGCGGTGTCCTCCGCGCCGGGCTTCGACCCCTATTCTTCGGTGCTCTACGAGTGCTATCTCGGCTTTCCGCAGACCGACGTCGACGCGTACCGGAAAGCCGAGCTCTACCCGCTTGCCTCCCGGTTGTCGGCGGAATTCCTGCTTGCCTGTGGAACGATCGACCATGCCACCTGGACCGACAGCATCAAGATGTCCGAGGCGCTGATCCGAGCCGGAAAGGACCACGAGTTCGTCGTTCTTCCTGGGCAGATGCACGGATTCGACGCGGTGCATGACAGCTACTTCTGGCGGAAGGTCGCCGACTTCTTCGGCACGCACCTGTAGCAGGGGAATCGATGATCGGCCCGGCCACGCCCCGCGCTCCCGCGTATCCTCGTACGACGCATGGGCCCACGTGGGTGGTGACGTTCAGCCAATGCTCAGGGCCGATGTGCTCCGGATACCAGTCGAGGTCGCTGTGGAGCAGCGTTGCGAATCCCTCACCCCGACGCTGCCAGAAGACCAGATCCCGGCCGAACACGTTCACATGGTGCTGCACGATGTCCGATGGACCGAACTCGACGCCCGCCGTGGATTCGTCGTCCACCTTCTGGTCCGGGCTGATGGTGATCGTCTTGAACACATCGCCTTTGCGCCGCGCCGACAGCAGTTGCTTGGTGGCACTGGCCCAGCAGAGACGATCGGTGTCCGGGCACGCACATCGCAGAGCACCGGAATGCCGCCATTGGCCCATGTGCCGCCGTGGTCGCCGATCGGCACGGCGTACCCGTCGGCCCTGCGCCACGAACGGCCGCTCTTGACCTGAATCCTGACTAGGTCTTTGATGACCTCATCGTTCTCGCGGAACTCACGGGGTAGGGATCGGGCACAGCAACATCCCTCCACACCAATACAACAACAGGCGATCTCGGATGTCACAGATCCCTTCGGCAACCATCTGCTATTGCGCAAGATGCGGATGCTTCAGCCCGTTTGGGCGAGAACGGCGACTATTGCGGCGGCTGGCGTCAGGTAAGCAGCGAACGGCAGCAGTGGTCGATCGCCATCTGTGTTGGCTGGGAGTTCGGCTGGCCGCGGCAGTCCGCTCAGACCGGACTGCTGACCGAGCGCCCGAGGTGGGCCATGAGCCGGTTAGTGGGCGTCGAGTGTTCGGGCACGAATTGGGCAGGCCCGAACCCACCCGGTCGCCGCAGCATGTCCTCGGGCACCGACTCCACCAGTCCGCGGCAGAACGCCAGCAGTTGCTCGGGTAGTTCGACTGGCCGGCCCTGGGAGTGGTTCACGTCCCAGCTGTGCAGGGCCAGGTCCGAGACGGGGTAGGTCAGTGCCCGCCGCAATGGGACCTCACCTTCTGGAGACACCCGCGGTGCCTCGAGGTCGGCGCCGGGTAGGGCGTCCCGCAACCGCGCGGCCAGCTCGCGAAGCCGAGCGGCGGGGTCCTCGCATACCCAGTCGGCAGGTTCGGAGGGACCTCGGCGGACCACTCCGTTCTCGACAAGCGTCACGACTTTCGTCGCGCTTCCGGTGGCGTGCCCCACCAGGTCACGCACGCTCCAGCCGTCGAGGTTCGACGGCTGGTCCCAGCTTTTCGGCGGTGTCCGCTCGACCGCCTCGATGAACAGGGCCATCGCTTCGGTGGCCATCGTGCCGATCCGTGCAGTCGCGTCGTTCATGACCACACCGTAAGACCGATCCCCGACAACCCGTGTCCAGCGGAACCGGCACGCCCCGCGTCGCCCGGCCCTGACGCCCGGTTCGAACAGCATCCGCATGAAACCAGGCGCGCCGTGAGCTGCGGATTGCTGGGAAAGCCAGGGCAGTCCCTCGTCGCCTGAGGTAGGTTCGGATCCTGTTGAGTACGCAAAAGTCCTGGTCACAGTGTTGACCTGGAGTCGTGCCCAGTGCTATTCGTTCGACGAAAAAACTCTACGCGCCAGGTCCCGGCTGCCGAGGTCGACTATTTCCTCGCCGAGCGCTTCGGCTGATCTGTTCAAGTAAATCGCCGCAGACAAGTGGAACCGGAGTCATTCCCTCTTGTGGTATTGAATTCAGTCCTCTGTCTAGTTGCGGTGTTCGAATTGGAACGAAGTCAATACCAGGCCTAGTAAAGCGAGTGGCTCTTCTCGGAACGTCGACCCGGTAGCTGATCTTTAACAGGGGCAGGCGAGGCTGACCCCGCGGGCCGACTGTGGGAGATGGTCGTGGTGCTGGTGTACGGCTAGGGCTAGGCGGTCCAGGACGTCACCTCGTTGCTCGAGGTCAAATCCGGCTACGTACGCTAGGGATGTCTCGTAACCCGATGTGGGTCTTGCCGGGTCGGTAGTTGATCATGGTGTGGTGCAGGTGATCTCGGCGTCGCGGTCGGAGTGGATTGCCCCGTTCACGGGGTTGGAACCGGGTCAGTTCCGCAAGTTGGTGCGGATCGTGGCGAAACGTGGTGGTGAGGACATTGCCGATGGTCGTCCTGGTCGTCAGTGGCGCCTCGACCTGGCCGATCGCGTGCTGCTCGTCGCGACCTATTGGCGCACGAACCTGACGATGCGCCAGATCGGGCCGCTGTTCGGGGTGTCGCACTCGGCGGCGCACCGGGGGAAGCGACACCATCGGACCACTGCTGGCGCTGGCAGCGGTCCGCACGCGGCGGATCGACGCGGTGGCGATCGTCGACGGAACCTTGGTGCCCACGCGGGATCACCGGTTGGCGGCGCCGTCGAAGAACTACCGGTACTCGGCGAACGTGCAGGTCGCTATCGACGCCGACACCCGGCTGGTCATCGCCACTGGCGACGTGCATCCGGGCAACCGCAACGACTGCACCGTCTACCGCGACTCAGGAATCCAGCAGCAACTGGCGGGGCGGCCGGTGCTGGCCGACGGCGGCTACCAGGGCAATCCCGACGTGCTCATGCCCTACCGGCAACCGCGCGATGGTGGCGATTTGCTGAAATGGCAGGAATCCCTCAACGCCGACCACCGCACGATCCGCGCCCGAGTCGAACACGCCCTGGCCCGGATAAAATGCTGGAAGATCCTGCGCGACTACCGCCGCGCCGCCAGCACCCTGAACGACACAGTGTCCGGAATCGCCCACCTCCACAACATCCTCCTCACAGACTGACCCACAACCCAACCCCACCAACCACAAGATCAGTTACGAGACATCCCTTAGGCGATCCACGCGTTCAACGAGCGGGGTTCGACGCGCTGGACCCACAGTAGAACGGGGGACGATTGGAGATGATCGGTGAGGCGATCTCGAACGGATCTGACTGATCATCGGGGGCTTGCTGTGCCGTCACCGTTGGTGGACACCTGCCGGACGAACAACTCCTCCGGCCAGAAGGTGTCTCCAAGCATTAGCTGATCGAAAAGCACGCAGACGGTTCCAGGTGTTTCCTCAGAATCCCAGACGGCCGACACGTTCCGGCCGCGTTCGTTCCCGTGCCGGCTCAGCCAGTAGATTCTGTCGCCCGGCCTGAGCTTGAAAGCCGATACGCGCTCCCGGTGCGACGACATGTGAGTACTCGGTTGTCCGACCCGCGCGCTGAACCCGTATTCCGCGGCTGGCCGGGGGCCTCGCCAGACGATCCGGAACTGCTCATCGATCGGTAGCGCAGGCGACCCCACCTGCACTTCTTTGACCAGGTAGAACGTGACGAGCCGGCGCGCCTTGTCCGACATCTCGCGCCACGGTTTCGAGAGCGCTTCGGGATGTGCCTGGGCATCTGCCTCCAACTCTGCGGCGATGGTAGCCAGATCGTGATCCGTCGCGGTTTCGGTGCGGAGCTCCTGAATCGACCGGGTCAATGTGTCGGGCTCGATCCAAAGGTGCTGTTCAATTCGTCTGGCTACGTAGTTGTCATGTGCGTCGATATTGGTATCAAGCGGCGGATCGTCGACGGTGGGGTTGCGAGCCCACTGAGCCGCGTCGAAGCAGGCCGCCAGCCACTGCGCCTCGGCCGTGCTCAGTATCGTGCCCGCCAATACGGGCATGCCGGGAAGGAGACCTGGACGACCGTTGGGATGGAAATGCTCAGGGCCGAAATGCTCGGGATACCAGTCGAGGTCGCTGTGGAGCAGGGTTGCGAATCCCTCACCCCTGCGCTGCCAGAAGATCAGATCCTCGCCGAAGACGTTCACATGGTGCTGCACGATGTCTGATGGACCGAACTCGACACCCGCCATCTCGCCCAACTGGGACTGGATGATCCGGTTGCCCCGATAGCGGCTCAAATAGCCTCTGATCTCGGCGACGAAGTCCACAATGGATTTGTCGTCCAACTTCTGACCCGGGCGAATGGTGATCGTCTTGAGCACCTCGCCGCCGCGCCTCGCCGACAGCAGTTGCTTGGTGGCATTGGACCAGTAGAGACCATCGGTGTCGGGGTCATGCACAACGCAGAGCACCGGAATGTTGCCATCAGCCCATGTGCCGCCGTGGTCGCCGATCGGCACGGCGTACCCGTCGGCCCTGCGCCACGAACGGCCGCCCTTGATCTGGATCTTGACTAGGTCGCCGGTGACCTTACCGTCCTCAGTGAACGTGACGTGTTGGTCCTCGCCGAAGTCGTTCTGGCCGTCCACCTCCTGAACGATATGATTGTGTCGCTCAAGAAGCGCCCGCAGCGCGTTGACCGCCGCCCGGCTGGGTCTGCGAGCGTCAGGCACCTTCGGCAACGAACCCCTCCGGATCACGGTGCGCGGCGACCGGACAGACGGTCCGCGACTGGTTTGGGCGCGGTCGGAGGACAGTGGCTGGTGGCTCATTTCAGTACGCGCGGCTATCCCCCGCTGCGTTTGGGGCTGCCGAACGATCCTGTTCCTGGGTCACTTTACCCTGGCAAGGATGGTCGTTCAGCTTCTGACCAGTGCGCACCCAACAAGGCAATATACGACCCTAAACCCGCTGCTCAGCGGAGTCCAGGTCTCCGTGTGTCACCCACATACCAAGATCAGAGGCGACGGATACCGACGGGGCCGCAGACATCGATCGCGGACAGTGACACCTGTCGCGCTCCGGTGAACGTCACTGGTCACTTACCTGCCGCTTGGCGCGTTGAGGGACTCCCCCCCGGGGGGAGGGCCCGACAGCATCGGGATGTCATCAACGAAGCCGTGTCCGTCCTCGTGACGGACAGAAGTCCGTCGGAAGGCGTAACGAAGTGTCGGTCCTAACGACTAGCGTCGTCGAGGGAAGGAGCGGCGATGGATCATGACGCGATCGAGGGGCTGCGAGAGCATCACCCGGCGTGGCGGTTGTTGCGAGCAGGCAATGCCACACTGATCTTGTCCTTTCTTGGTTGGTTTTTCGTGGAGGGCAATCGTGGGGCGACGGGTGCTGCGGAGCTGGCGGGCGCGCTCGATGAGGACCTGTTCGTCCTCAACGTTGACCCTGATCAGCCGCGTTATCCGAAGGCGGCTCGGGAGTATCTGGAGGATTGGGCGGCGTCCGAGTTGGCGTTTCTGCGCCGTTTCTATCCGGCCGGGATCGACGAGGTGCATTACGAGGTAACGCCGGCGTTCGAGAAGGCGTATGCCTGGGTGGAGTCGCTACGTGCGCGTGCGTTTGTCGGCACCGAGTCGCGGTTGCACACGGTCGTCGAGCTGCTGCGTCAGATCGTGCATGGCTCGGAGTCCGATCCGATCGCGCGCCTTGTCGAGCTGCGGAGGCAGCGTGATGAGATCGACGCTGAGATCGCTGCAGTTGAGGCTGGAGATGTCGCGGTGTTGGACGAGACAGGTGTGCGTGACCGGTATCAGCAGTTCGCCGCAACGGCCCGCGAGTTGCTGAGCGACTTTCGCGAGGTCGAGGACAACTTCCGCAGTCTTGATCGGGCGGCGCGGGAGCGGATTGCGGCTCGGGAGGGCGGCAAGGGGGAGCTGCTGGAAGACTTGATGGATTCGCGCTCGGACATCACCGTGTCCGACCAGGGACGCAGCTTTCAGGCGTTCTACGATTTCTTACTGTCAAATTCGCGTCAGGATGAACTGACGGAGTTGCTGCGAGCCGTCAGCAGACTGGACGCGGTGGAGGCGGACGCGCGGGTGCGGTCCATCCATCATGACTGGTCGGCGGCGGCGGAGCGGGCGCAGCGCACGGTTCGGCAGATTTCTGAGCAGCTGCGTCGTTTCCTGGACGACCAGGTCTGGCTGGAGAACCGCCGCGTCCTCGATCTCGTCCGGGAGGTGGAGGCGACGGCGCTCGACGTGCGTGCGGCGCCGCCGTCGTTAGGTCTCGACGTCGACGATCCTGGTATCGGGATTGTGCTGCCGTTCGAGCGGCCGCTCTACGAGGTGCCGTCGAGCGGTCAGGTGGATTCGTTCGTCGAATCTCAGACCATCGATGAGCTCGATGCCGAGCTGCTGTTCAGCCAGACCTTCGTCGACACTGCCCGTCTCAGCGGCAACATCCGGGCGGTCGTGCCCGAGGGGGCGTTGGCGCTCTTAGCTGACATCGTCGAGCTGTTCCCGATCGAGCAAGGGGCCGCCGAAATCGTCGGCTACCTGGCGTTGACGGAGGATGACATCGAGGTCGAGATGGACGACGGGGAGCAGACGCTGCTCGACTTCGTCGACACCACGGGAACCCCGCGCCGGGCGTGCCTGCCGAAGGTGACGGTGCGTCGGCGATGAGCACCGACGAGTACGCGGTCGGGGCGACGATCATCCGGCTGATGCAGGGTGTGGTCTACCGGGAGTCGGACGAGGACACGTGGCTGGTGTTGGAGCGCCACGGTGGTGGTGTGCGGGATCATTTCGCGACCATCGGCGTCGACGTGGTCGTTGACGACGCCGAGGGGTACGCATACCTGCGTTCTACGCCGGTGAACGAGGGCGATGAGGCCCTGCCGCGGCTGGTGCGTCGCCGGGCGCTGACGTACAACGTGTCGTTGCTGCTGGTTCTGCTGCGCAAGCGGCTCGTGGAGTTCGAGACGTCCGGCAGCGAGGGCAGGCTGGTGTTGACGACGGAGCAGATCGTCGAGACGCTGCGGGTTTTCCAGGCGGAGTCGTCCAACGATGCCCGGATCGTCGATCAGGCGGAGAAGACGATCAGCAAGGCTGCCGAGCTCGGGTTCTTGCGGCAGTTGCGTGGCCAGCGTGATCATTGGGAGGTGCGGCGCATTCTCAAGGCGTACGTGGACGCGCAGACATTGGCGGATTTCGCCGCCCGGCTTCGGCAGTACGCGGGGATGGTGACCGGCGATGAGTGACGGTTTGTTCTCCGCTATCGAGCTCGGGGCACCGTCGCGGGCGGGCTACCGGCTGCATCACCTGCAGGTCTTTAACTGGGGCACGTTCGACAAGTCCGTCTGGCGGCTGACTCCGGGGGCTGAGACTTCGCTGCTCACCGGTGACATCGGTTCGGGCAAGTCGACCTTGGTCGACGCGCTGACGACGTTGCTGATGCCGGCGAACAGAATCGCGTACAACAAAGCCGCGGGCGCCGAATCCAAGGAACGGACGCTGCGCTCGTACGTCGAGGGGCACTACAAGTCCGAGCGGCTGGAGGCGTCGGGGCGTTCGCGGGCGGTCGGGCTGCGCACCGGGGTGAAGACGTACTCGGTGATTCTCGGGGTCTTCGTCAACGACGGTTATGACGAGACGATCACGCTGGCGCAGGTCTTCCAACAGCGCGAGCAGACAGGACAGCCGTATCGGTTCTTCGTCACCGCGAGCAAGGAGCTGTCGGTCGCCGTCGATTTCAACGATTTCGGCTCCGACCTGCGTGATCTGCGGCGACGGCTGCGTGCGGGCGGAGCGGAGATCTTCAACGAGTTCCCTCCGTATTCGACGTCGCTGCGCCGGCTGTTGGGCATCCGGTCGCAGCAGGCGCTGGAGCTGTTTGCGCAGACGGTGTCGATGAAGGCCGTCGGCAATCTCAACGAGTTCGTCCGCGATCACATGCTTGAGCCGTCCGACGCCAGCGATCGGGTGCGCGAGATGATCGCGCACTTCGAGGACCTCACCAAGGCGCACGATGCCGTCAAACGTGCCCGTGACCAGCTGGAAGCGTTGGAGCCGATCGTGACGACGGCGGTGAAGTACGAGGCGGCGCTGGCCGAGCGTGCTGGGCAAGAGCGGCAGCGAGAGGCCGTGCGGCTGTTCGTGGCCGAATCGCGGTCGCAGATGCTCGGCGCCGAGATCGCGGCGAAGGAGGCGGACGGGCGGCGGTTGCTGTCCGAGCAGGACGAGGCCGAGCGGATAGCCAACCGGCTGGCCAGTGAGCGGGAGGCCCTGATCGAGGAGCGCGCCCGGGCGGGCGGTGACCGCATCGGGGAGCTGGAGCGGCTGGCGCAGGCGGCGCGGGATCAGGCCGACGAGCGCAGACAGCGACGTACGGGTTTCGACACCGCGGTAGCCGCGGTGGGGTTCGAGCCGGTGACCGACGCCGCCGGGTTTGCTGCGCTGAGCGAGCGGGTCGCCGCCGAGCGGCCACGGATCGACGAGCGGTTGCGCAAGACCGACGCGACGTTCGTCGAGGTCATGGGCGAGATCAAGCGGCTGAAAGACGAGCGGGACGTGATCGGCGCCGAGTTGACGAGCCTGACCCAGCGCACCAGTAATCTGCCTGCTTCCCACACCGAGCTGCGCGAACGGCTCTGCGCCGACCTCGGGCTGACGGCCGAGGAGTTGCCCTACGCGGGTGAGCTGCTGGACGTTACCGAGGACCATGCCCAGTGGCGTGGCGCCGCCGAACGCGTGTTGCGCGGCTTCGCGTTGTCGCTGCTCGTGCCGCAGGAGCATTACGAATCCGTCGCCGGTTGGGTCAACGGCCGCCGGCTCACCTTCCGCGGCCGCGACGGCAGGCCGGTGGGTACGAAGCTGGTCTACGAGCGGGTGTCGCCGCGCCGGGTCCCACTGCAACGCCCACGCAGCGTCGAACTGCTGCTCGCCGACTGCCTGGAGGCCAAGGACGGCCCATTCGCCGGCTACCTGCTCGATGAGCTCACCAAACGCGCCGATTACCGCTGCGTCGATACGCTGGCGCAGTTCCGCGCCGAGAAGCGCGCGGTGACGCGCGAAGGGCAGGTGCGCTCCGGCGGCCAGCACATCAAGGATGACCGTACGCGCGTCGATGACCCGCGGACGTGGGTACTGGGCTGGGCCAACGAGCGCAAGATCGCGGCCCTGCGGGCCGAGCTGGCCGACCTCGACGACGCCCACACGGTCGCAGAGGATCAACTGTCCGAAGTAGACATTGCTCGAGATGCGGTGCGCCGTACCCAGGATGCGCTGTCCGTGCTGGCGTCGTTCTCGTCTTGGAGCGAGCTGGACGTCGCCGAAGCCAGGCAGCGCGCCGACGAGTACGACGCTGAGCGGATTCGGCTGCAGACGGGTTCGTCGCGCCTGGCGGAGATCACCGCGGCGCTGGAACGCAACGGGCACGAGCAGACGTCAGTCCGGTCGCGCGCCGAGGAGTTGATCGGCCTGCTGGCGACTTTGCAGTCCGAGGTCAACAAGGCGAAGCAGGAGCAGGCGCGAGATGACGAGCTGGTCCGCCGCCAGCCCGAGACCGACCTGGCGCGGGCCCGCGAAGCCTACGGTGCGTTGATGGAGCGTCTGGGCAGGTCCGCGCCGACGGCGGCCAGCGGCTGGGCCGCCGCAGGCGATGCACTCAGCGACAAGCTGCACAAACAGATCGAGCGGCTGGCCAGTGAGATGAACGGGCACGCCCTCAACCTCACGCAGTTCATGAGCAAGGTGTTGCAGCGTTGGCCGGAGCTGGCGGTCGAGATGGATGCCAGCCTCGAGGCCAGGGCGGATTTCGTCGTCCTGCACGCCCGGGTCGCCGACGACGACCTGCCGCGGTTCGAGGCCGAGTTCAAGCGCCAGCTCAACACCGAGACGATCCGTGAGCTTGCGCAGTTCAACTCGTGGCTGCGGCGCCAGGCCGAAGAAATCGACGACCGGGTCGACCGGATCAATGAAGCACTCGGCGCGATCCCGTACAACCCCGGCCGCTACATCCGGCTGGAAAAAGAACCAACGAACAACCAGGACGTGGCGGCCTTCCGCGCCGACCTGCGCAACGCCACCGACGACGCCATCTCAGGCGACGATCACTACTCCGAGCAGCGCTTCCTCGACGTCAAACGCATCATCGAACGCTTTCGCGGCCGGGAGGGCTACGCCGATTCCGACCGGGCATGGACCCGGCGGGTCACCGACGTGCGCAACTGGTTCATGTTCTCCGCGTCCGAGCGCGATGTGGAGACCGACGTGGAGTGGGAGCACTACTCTGATTCGGACGGCAAATCGGGCGGGCAGAAGGAGAAATTAGCTTACACGATCCTGGCGGCATCGTTGGCATATCAGTTTGGCCTTGAATGGGGCGTGGAGTCTTCACGTGATTTCCGCTTCGCGGTGATCGACGAGGCGTTCGGCCGTGGTTCCGATGTCTCGACCCGCTATGCCCTGTCGTTGTTCGCCAAGCTCGGCCTGCAGCTGTTGATCGTCACGCCGCTGCAGAAGGTGCACGTCATCGAGCCGTATGTGTCTGCGATCGGCTTCGTCGACAACCCAACGGGGACCGCATCGCGGCTGCAGACAATGACGATCGAGGAGTACCGCGGGCGCCGCGACGGACACCAGAGGTGAGCGCCGGGTGGTCGACGCCCGCGGATGTCGTGGCGAAGGTGCGCAGGCGCTGGGAGGACGGGGCGCTGTTGCAGGCGTACGCAGATGGCGAGCAGTTCCCTGCGATCGGGTTCGGCCTGCGGGGGCCGAAGGCGTCCGAGATCGGTGACGACCTGGACGCGGTGCGCGCGTGGGTCTCTCGTCTCGACGCTGGCAGCCGCGGCGGTAGCCGATACGGCCTGGAGTGGACGACCGTCGGCGGACGGTACATCGGCCGCAATCGGCTGCCGTCGAAGGCGGTCGTTTCCACGTTCGAGCAGGCGTGGACGCTGCTCGGCGTCGCGAACGAGGTGGCCCGTTTCGACAGGGTGTATGGCCTGACGGGCGCCGTGGCGCCCGTGCGGGGCTGGGTACTCCAGCATCCGCATCGGGCGATCGAGCTGGCCGGCGAGTGGGAGCGGCTGCTGGCGGCGTACAGCTGGCTCGACGCCCACCGCGGCTCCGGACGGTACCTGCGAGAGATCAGCGCACCCGGCGTCGACACCAAATTCGCCGAACGGCACCGCGCGGCGCTCGCCGGAATGCTGGATGTCTCCACGACGGCAACCGGATTCCTGACCGGGCTCGGTCTGCGTGCGAAGCCGGAATTCGTGCGGATGCGTGTCTCGCCCGAACTCGGCCTGTCGCCAGCGGTCACCGAGCTGGCCGCGCGAGCCAACGAGCTGCGCGAACTCACCTTGTCGCCCACCAACGCGCTCGTCCTCGAGAACGAGATCACCTACCTCACCGTCGACGTGCCACCCGGCGGCGTGGTGATCTGGGGCAAGGGATTTGACGTCGATCGGGTCGGACGTCTGCCGTGGCTGGCCGGCGTCGACGTGCGCTATTGGGGCGACATCGACACCCACGGATTCGCGATCCTCGATCGGCTGCGCGCTTGGCTGCCGCAGACCCGATCCGTGCTGATGGACCGTGCCACCCTGCTCGAACACCGCGACCGCTGGATCGTCGAGAAACAACCGACCAGCGCGGCGCTGACGAGGCTCACAGCCGACGAGTCGAGCCTTTACACCGACCTCGTCGGCGACGCACTCTGCATCAAGGTCCGGCTCGAACAAGAGCGCATCGACTGGTCTTGGGCGGCCACCCGGCTCAGCGGTAGCCAAAGCCGTCCATGAACCGTCGGAACACACCGCCTTTGGCGGCAGCGAAGGCTCGCGCGGCGGTGAAGTTGGCCGCCGGGGCGCGATGGGTTTGCCGTAGCTGGTGGCCACGATCTGCTCCTCGGTGACATCCTCGGACCCGTCGATCGCGGGCACGAATCCGGCGAGGAGGCCGTCGCGCATCACCTGTGCCTCCAGCGATGCTGTGCCGTCGGAGTGCCATGTGGCTTGGCGGTCGTCCCGGTCTGATCGGGTGGCTGTCGAGGTCCGGCGAGGAAGTCACAGGCCCAAGCCTCCAAAACGTTCGCATGGAGCCTGGATCGGTGCCCCGGCAGTGTCCTGGCTCAGGAGATAGGCGACAGGTGTCTCAGGTCATAGGCGACACGAGTCGCGGGTCATCGGCGACTGGCTGGGTGGGCTGGATGCTCGGGCATGTCGAAGGCTCGTCTGGTTATCACC
>NZ_NKYE01000001.1 GCF_002262875.1 Amycolatopsis antarctica
ACGACTCCGCGCGACCCGCACGACGTCCTCACGGAACTCACGGGGATAGGGCTTGGGCACAGCGACATCCTTCCAGCCTGCACATCAGCAAGCGATCTCAGATGTCACAGATCCCTTCAGCAGCCCCTGCTCACGTCCGGCCAGCGACCCACTGCACAATCGAGGGTCTCCGAAGCCTGACGGCCACGACGAGAAGCCCGGCCGAGCGACGACCGTAACGAATTCGATCCTCCACCTCACGTATCGGCACACGATGCGCAACCCGGCCGAGTTTGAATTCGCCAAAAGCGTGTGGCGTACCTCTGAGCAGTGCGTTGACGTGGAATCAACTGGGCGAGCTCGATGGCCGGGCGGTAGTGCTGGTTAAGACGTGGTGCCGGTGTGCCTCAGATCTGGGCGAAGCCGCCGTCCACGGCGAGTTCGGAACCGTTGACGTAGCTGGACGCGTCCGAGGCGAGGAAGACGGCTGCCGCGGCGATCTCCTCGGGTTCAGCCAATCGGCCGAGCGGAACCGACGCCCCGGCGGCGGTGAGCTCTTCGGGTGAGACCAGCTCTTGTAAACCCTGTGTGCGGGTTCCACCGGGCGAGAGCACGTTGATCCGGTACTGACGCGTCTTGGCGTCGTGGGCGAACCCGCGAGCGAGGTTGCGGATCGCTGCCTTGGTCGCCCCGTACACCGGGAGATTGGACTGGGGTCGCGAAATCGCCGTTGACCCGGTGAGGATGATCGATGCCCCTGGCGAGAGCAGCGGCAACGCTTTCTGCACGGTGAACAGCGAGCCCTTGACGTTGGTGGTGAACATGGCGTCGAACTGCTCTTCGGTGATCTCACCCAGCGGGGCAGCGATCCCGATCCCGGCGTTGGCCACCAGAACGTCGATGTGGCCCGCCTGCTCGGCGACGGTCGCGTAGAGCCTGTCGAGGTCCTCGAGCCGGCCTACGTCGCAGCGAACACCAGTGACGCCAGGGCCGAGTTCGGTTTCGACCTCGTCGAGCTGCGCCTGGCGACGACCGACGGCGAACAGCCGTGCGCCCTCGGCACGGTAGGCCCTCGCGATCGCCAGCCCGATACCCGCGTTCGCCCCGGTCACGACCGCGACCTTGCCCTCCAGCACCGTCATGACAACTCCCATCCAAGTTATTGACTGTCCGGTCCATAATGCTTATTTATGGACCGGACAGTCAATAACTTGGGAAACGATGTGCCGCACGCCACCACGGCAGGGATGTCAGGGCGCAGGCACCAGTCCGTCGAGCAGAGCTGTGGCCGTGAGCGACAAGGCGGCCGGGTCCTGACCGATTCGACCGAGCATGATCAGTCCGAGCTGACCGGACAGCACCGCGCGAGCAGTGAGGTCCGGGTCGAGGTGAGGCGCGACGTCGCCCTCGCGCTGCGCTCGTCGTACAGCGTCGGTCAGCGCGGCAGTGGTCGAGGCGTAGCTGCGGCGCGCCTCCGCGGCCACCTCGGTTGTGCTCGCCGAGAGTTCCATTGCCGTGTTGGCGAGAAGACAACCCCGGCGGGCCTGTTCGCCGCTGGGATCACACACCGGCCCGGTCACGAAATTCCGGATCACGTCGATACCGCGATCGGCTTGCTCGAGCCATGCACGCAGCATGTGGTCGTTGGCCTCGTCGTACTTCCGCAGCACACGCAAAAACAAGCTCTTCTTGTCCCCGAACGCCCCGTACAGACTTCCCTTGCCCAGCCCGCTGGCCGCCAAGAGATCTTCGAGCGAGGTGCCCACGTAGCCCTTGTCCCAAAACACCGCTTGCACAGCTGATAGCACGCGCTGCTCATCGAACTGACGTGGACGTGGCACGGGGCGATGCTACCCATCGTGGACCGGTCGGTCCAGATTCGCGGAGACGGGCCGCGTGGGACGTGATCCGTGGGTGGCCGACTTGATCGGCCCGGTCGGTGGTTGGTGCCGGGCGGGAGACGGTGACGGTCTGCCCGATCAGTCCCAGAGGCGAGCCCGCAACGCTTCAGTGCTGATTGCTCGATTCCTCAGATCAGTTTGTGTGAGGCGTTCTCGAACATTGTCTTGCTCGGGTCCAAACCAGCTCCGCAAGCTCGCGAACGAAGCGGTACCAGACGATGACGAGGAACGGACTGCCCAGGTCCGGTTGCTCAAGCACCCAGGTCAACCCGTCTTGGACAGCCAGGTTCGCGACGACGGACGGCGCGAAGCCAGCTTGACGTTGTCACTGGTGTCAAGGTCCTAGCGTGTCGCCATGACTTCTGACCTGCAGGACTGGAACAGTCGAGTCATCGCAGAGTTCCGCGCGAACGCCGGGTTCGTCCGGTGGAGCACCGAGGAGGACCTCGCCAAGGGGCGCCCTGTCCCGCCCCTGCTTCCGGGTTTCGACCGGGACCGGAGCGTTCCGGTCATACTGGTCAGCCACACCGGCGCGACGACGGGCCGCAGGCGCACGAGTCCGCTCGTGTATCTGCCCGTGGGCGACGCGTTCGCGATTTTCGCTACCTACGGTGGCAGCCCACGACCGCCGGCCTGGTACGGCAATATGGTGAGGAATCCGCGCGTGACCGTTGAGGTAGGTGCCGAGGTCGCACCGGCAAGGGCCCGGGTCACCCATGGCTCGGAACGCGAGCGCATGTGGACCGAGCAGGTGCGACTGATGCCCGCGTTCACCGACTTCGAAGCCGCTGCGGGCAGGCAGATCCCCGTTCTCGTACTCGATCGCGTGGCCGACACCGACAATGAGCTGCCGTCGTGACGATGACGCGGTCACCGCAAACCGATCATAATGATGACATGATTCCCAGTGCCGACCGTCAGGACGGACTGCGCATCGGCGAGCTGTCCCGCCAGACCGGCACGAGCACCCGCTCGCTGCGCTACTACGAACAACGCGGTCTGATCACCGCACACCGCGATCACAACGGTTACCGCCGCTACGACCATGACGTCATCCACGTGGTGAAAAACCTGCGCCGCCTGCTCGGCGCAGGCCTCTCGATCGACGACATCCATCAGTTCGGCACCTGCGTCCGCGCCCTCGACCTTGACGCAACCCCCTGCGCCTCGGCGCTGGAGGTCTACGAGCAACGCCTCCGAACACTCGACACAAAGATCGACACGCTCAACCACCTCCGCGCCAACCTCGCCGAACACACCAAGGATCTGCGACAAAGGTTACGTGCCAAATAGAATGCGACTGTGCCCCACACGGCGTCTTGCTCGAAACGCCGGTCTAGCGGGGTAGGCGCTGGGATGAAGCAAGCTGATCGGCAAGGGTGCGAGTGCCCGCGCAGCCGGGTCCGGCCAACAGTGATCGAAGCACCTCGTGCGGGTCGATGGCTGGCGGTGGTCGCGAAGGTTGGTGGGCCTGTGGTGCCTGTCGCGTCGCTGCTCCCACCTGTGCGGGAGCAGCCGTTCGAGGGCTCGGGCTTCCTGGCCTGTCCGGTGACGCTCCGTGCATCGTCACCGATGCGTATGGCCTCGGTGACGTAGTTCGTCAGGTCGGCGCTGGCGGGTGTGTCGAGGTTCTCCACCAGTGGTCCGCGCTCCCCGGAGACCCACCGCTGGGCCTCTCGTGCGACCTCGCGGCCAGGCGCGGACGGACGGGTGCGCGGCCGTACCGCGCACCCGTCCGGCAGCCGGCCCGATCAGCTTCGGCCGAACTCCTCCCAGGTCACCTTCTTGACCTGCGGCCCGTCGTCCTTACCGTGCCCGGCCAAGCCGTCGAGGCCCTTGTAGTAGTCCCCGGCCTGTGCCTGCGCCTCCGGCGACATGTCGGTGTCGCTGATGGCGATGGCGTGGATGTGCGGACTCCAGTCGCCCTGGTCGGCGGTCCGGTGCCAGGCGGCGAAACCAACCTCCCGCAGCGCCTTCACCGCCGCGGTCTTGTCGGAGATTCCGCTGACGGACAGGTCGACCGCGCCACCGCCGTCGTGAGTACCGGCTGAGCCGCCCACCCCGCCCGCGTTGTAGGAGCCTTGGGTCACGGAGAAGTCGATCCCGGCCCTCTTCTCCGCGGCTTTGAGCATGTCGGCCGTCCTGGTGTTCACGGCCTGCCCGTCCATGCTGGTCTTCCCGCCGACATCGATGGTCGCGGTCAGCTTGTACTGGTCCTTGCCGAGATCGGTCAGTGACCCCTTGCCCGGCAGTCCGCTCGCCGCGAGACCACTGTGCCCGAGCGAACGCTGGTATTTCTGGTAAGCGGTCACCGTGGTGGTACCGAAGTGCCCGTCCACGTACTTCTTGTCCAGCATGTTCTTGGCAGCCAGGGCCTTCTCCACGGCCTCGACGCTGTCGCCGGAGCCGGGGGTGACCGACTGGTCGTCCTTGTAGGGGTCCCACATCGCCGCCTTCACGACGGCCTCCATGTTCACTTCGGCCGGGGCGGCCTGCGCCGTCGAGGTCGTGGCGGTCATAGCTCCGCTCGCCAGCGCGGCGAACATCACGGCTGCTGTCAGTCTGCGCATCATCGCTCCTCGTTGTTCGGTGTCCATGTCGGTGTCGCCCTGGTCGGGCCGGTCATCCGCAGTGCTCGAACGGACTGGTGAACTTCTCCTTCCCGGCCGAACCGCCCCACTTCACGCACTTCCCGGCGGCGTCCTTGCTGACCGGTCCCGCGTAGTAGCCGAAGTCACCGGCATCGGTGGCCGCTTCACCACCCTGGACCTCGAGCGAGGCCGAGACCGGGCTCTCCTTGCCCAGCGAGGTGTTCTTCAGCGTGGTGACGCAGTTCTTGCTGTCACCGGCGTTGTAGAGCAGGTAGACCGTGCCCTCCTTGCCCAGCGCGTGCTTGTTGATGACCGAGTACCCGTCCCCGCACACCTTCTCCGGGGTGTGCGGGTTGCCGCCCCCGCCGCAACGGTTCTTACTGGTGAACTCGGTCTTGTCGAAGTAGGGCACCGCCTTGCCGGCCAGCTTCGCCTTCAGCGTCGTGCCACCCTGGCGCTGTTCGTAGTGCAGATGGGGGCCGCTGGAACCGCCGGTGCTGCCCACGGTGCCGAGTTGCGTGCCCAGGTCCACCTTCTGGCCGTCCTTGACCTGCTGACTGCTCAGGTGGGCGTATCGGGTGGTGTAACCGCCGCCGTGGTCGAGCTCGACCCATTTGCCGTAACTGTCGTCCCCCTCGTTGCCCACGACGCTCACCGTGCCCGCCGCCGACGCCAGCACCGCCTCGTTGTCGATGTTCGCCTTCTGGAAATCGACCCCGTTCTCCGGGCTGTGCCCGGAATAGGTGGCCGCCGTCGCGGTGTAGTCGCACTTGAACGGCATCTGGAAATCGGGAGCGGCAGCGGCCTGCCCTGCCTCGCCGACTCCCGGCACGACGCCGAACGCCGCGGCGGCGATGCCGAGTACGACCGTGGACCTTCCGAGCTTCGACTTTCCGAGCTTCATCGTTTCCTCCATTGTTCGAGCGGTTTCTTCACTTCGTCGAGCTTCAGTTCGCGCGGCGGTACTCCTCCCAGGTGCGGATCGGTTTCACCGGAGGCCCGTCGTCCGCGCCCTGATCGGCCAGGCCGTTGCGGCCCAGGTAGTAGTCGCCGGGCTGGTGCTGGGCGGGAGTGGACAGATCCGGATCGCTGATCGCCGCGGCGTGGATGTGCGCGGGCCAGTCGCCCTGCTCCTCGGTCCGGTGCCAGGCCGCGAAGCCGACCCGTCGCAGCGCTTCGACGGATTCGGTCACGGCGACCGCGTCCATCCCGTGGACGTCGATGTCCACGACGCCCCCGCCGTCGTGAGTGCCCGCGGATGTCGGGTCGCCGCCCGGGTTGTACGAGCCCTGTTCGAGGGTGAAGTCCTGCTCTGTCAGACGCTCTGCCTCGGCGAGCATCGCCTTGGTCCGGGCGTTCACCGTTTCGCCGTCACTTTTCGAGCGTTCACCCGGTACCACCGTCCGGGTGATTTCGAAGCGATTCTCACTGAGTCGCCGCAGGGAGTCGATCCCGGGGAATCCACTGGCCGCCATACCTTCGTGTCCCAGCGAGCGCTGGAATCCGGCGTACGCCAGCACGGTTTCGGTGCCGTAGTGGCCATCCACCCGTTCCTGGTCGAGCAGCCCATTCGCCCGTAGTGCTTGTTCGACCGCCATCACGCTGTCCTTCGCTCCCGGCGTCGGCGCTTGATCGGCCCGGCGTGGGTCGATCTGCGCTGCCTTGAGCACCATCTCCATGTCGACCTGCGGCAGTGTCTCGGCGCTGTCCGGCAACGTGCTGTCCGGCGATCCGGACGCGACGGCCGGCGCACCCGCCGTCACGACGACCGCCGCCAGCGCCGCGAGGCCGGCCCGCTTCGGGTTCATCGGAAACTCCCTCCGACTTCGATGGACGATTTCGAGGGAAAGCCTGGCCGGAACATGCGCCTGTCCGACACCGGTGACGAGGCATCTTTGACGTCTGACGGCCTTCGTCTGACAATGTCTGACAGCGTCCGATGGTGCCGTTTTTCCGTCTTATCCCCTTGTCGGACGGGGTACGCGGCTACACTTTCCAGGTCCGGACAGACCACACCGGGGCCAGGTCGATCTGACGCCCTACCGGTCCTGCCACGGTCGAACGACGGGGGGTCGGAACGTGGCTGAACCGAAGGCGGGTGAGCGCCCGGCGGCACTGGAGTCGTTCGTGGCCGCGCTGAAACGACTGCGCGAAGACGCGGGCGCGCCCTCCTTCCGTCGAATGGCACAGAAGTCCGGCGCGGTCTCGCACGCGACCCTGCATCTCACCGTCACGGGCCATCGACTGCAACCCTGGGAGACCGTCCGGGAGTTCGTCCGGGCCTGCGACGGTGACGAGCGGGAATGGCAGGTGCGGTGGCAGAACACCGAACAGGCACTCAGCGATGAGGAGTCGCCCGACCCGGATGGAGCGACCCCAGCAGATACGACCCCGCAGCCCCGCCGACGGCCGAAGTGGCTGATCGCGGCGGCGGGCGTCGGGGTGGCGGTGCTGTGCGCCCTGGCCGGGGTGTGGGTCTTCGACGGTGAGGAGCCCACCGGCGCCGCGCAGGAGTCGCCGGCGACCGGCCCGGTTCATCCCGGCGACGCCAGCGAGTTCATCGGCGACGTGACCGTTCCGGACGGCACAGTCCTCGGCCCGGGTAGCGAGTTCGTCAAGGTGTGGAAGATTCGCAACGAGGGTTCGGTCGCGTGGCGCGACCGCTTCCTGCAGCGAGACGATCTGCCCGTCGAGTCCACCGAGTGCCAGACCGCTGACCGCATTCCGATCACCGACACCCCACCGGGACAGCCGGTGGACATCGCGGTCACGGTGACGACGCCGTCGTCGGCCCCAGCGGACTGCACGGTGAAATGGAAGATGGTCGACGAGTCCGGACGGCAGCTGTTTCCGGGCAGTCGCCCGATCTACTTCCAGGTGCACGTACGGCGCTGAGACCGCCGTCCCGGCATGGCGGCCCGCTCACCGGGTCGGCGACCGCATTCTTGTTCGCGGCCACTACCCGGGCGGCAACTGATGTCCGAGCGGCATCAGGGATACGTTCACGACGGTGCGGTGGCAACGTCCACAGGCGAGCTTCCTGGCTTGGCTCGACATGCGGGAACTGGAGTTGGGCCCGGATCCGGCGGCCGTCCTGATCGAACGCGCCCGGATCGCAAACCAGCATCGGCAACCGGCTCATCCGCCTTTGCGGCGATCCTCGGATCGCGGACATCGTCGCCGAACTGGTCGAACCGCGGCCGTGCCGCCGCCCTCGCAAGTGACCAGCGGTCATCAACACCGCTGATCACTCACGACGGCTGGTTGGTCAGCGGGCGTTGTTCTTACCGGTGCCCGGGCTGTTCTTGCCGTGTCCGGTCTGCGTCAGGTCGACGCCATCGGTGCCGTCGGCGTCGATGCGCTCCTTGCGGACGGTCTCGTTGACGGTCTGCTCGTCGGTACGGGTTTCCTTGCCGAGGCGGACACGTTCCACCGGTGTGGTCTCCTTGCTGGTGACCACGCGCTCCTCGTGCAGGGTGACCTCGTGCTCCTCCTCGGTGAGGTCGCCGCCTGCCGTGGCCTTGCCACGGTTGGCGTCGGTGATCGGCTCGCGCTCGAGGACGACTTCCTCGTGCCGGACCGGCACGGTCTGGGTCACGTTCTCGGTGACGACATACTTGCGCAGCCGGGCCCGGCCGGACTCGTGCTGCTCGGTACCGACGTGCAGCCGCTCCTCGGAGCGGGTCATCGCGTCGTCGGTGTTCGGGCCGGAGGTGTCGCGACCGGGCCCACCAGGCTGCGCGGAGCGCCCCTGCCGCTTACCGGATTCCCGTTGCTGGTCGTTCCCCTTGCCTGAGGGTGCCTGCGGAGTGGCCTGCTGGTCGGCCGATATGCCGTAATGGCGGTAGAGCTCCTGCTCGTCAGTGGCGCTGATCGCGACGTCCGGGTCGTGGTGCGGGGCGTTCTGCAAGGCGGCCTTGTCGAACGGGACGGACAGGTCCGTGCCGTTCCAGGTGGCCCGGTCCAGCGGTACCAGCGAGATGTGGGTGCCGAACAGGCCGCTTTTCACCCCGGCCCAGGCGGGCTTGTCCGTGGCGTTGTCGAAGTAGACGGTGTCGACCTTGCCGAGCTTGCCGCCGTCGTCGTCATGTACCTGGGCGCCGATCATGCTGGCCGGGTCGTTCATACCGGCGTTGGTCTTGTCAGAAGTCGTCATAGGTGTCCTTTCGTTGGCGCACAACGGACATTTGTGATCGATGCGCGCCGGGACGGACCTCGGCGCTGCCGAGGAGGAGCGGAGAAGGGTACGCCGTGTCCGGTGGACCTGCCTCGCCACGTACTCCCGCGGGCGACGCCGGAGTGCTGAGTTACGAAGCGTGGTCCGGACTCCGAATTTCCTTACCGGACAGGCATACCCGGCCACCGGATCCGAAAACGTCGCGGTCGCTTCTGCCTCGTCGGGCCGCCGCACCGCGAGTGCCGTCGGGTATCTTCTTGCTCGAACAGTCGGCTGAACGTGTTGATGTGACGGACTTTCGTACCGTGGCGCGGATTCGGGCTCACACGAGATCGAACGGCACGGTGCGGTTCCGGTAATAGGATAGGAGGCGGCGCGCTGGTCGCCCTCATGCAGCGCGTGGAGACTTTCAGTCGTCCCGTTCGAATCCCATCAGTTACTGGGTCGCGTCCGACGACCCGATCATGGTCCATCCGCGGCTTACACGGTGTCATGACACGGCCGTCACCAGCGGTCGCCTCGCTACTGTGGGCAGGTTCGGCAGGCGCAAGGCCCGTACCGAACACCAGGCGCGACCAAGCGCACCCAGTCGTGGCGCGTTGGTGGCGACCTTGTTTGCCCATTCGGCGAGACGATCATGGTTCGCCGGTGTGGTGCCCCATTCGCTGCTGACCTGCCCATGCGCACCACCAACCCCCACCGTCAAGCGCACGACGCCAAGAATCGGGTCGTTCTCCTACGATCAGAAGGCCGAGGAACTCCGTGCCCTCCCCGTCAGCGACGCCGCACAAGAGCAGGCGTGACAGGACACAACCGAACGAGCAAGGCAACTCCATGGCCCGTTCGAGCGCGGCCCGCACCGCAGCAATGGCCCACGCCGAGGGGCCGGCACGAAGCCTGTAGCCCACAAAAAGCACGCCGTGCGGTCGCGAAAATAGTTGTAAGTCCAGGTCTTTTAGTTTCTGCGGCTTCTAGTTGCGCGGAAGCCGGATCTCCTCGCTCGGCGGGTTGCGGGGTTGGTTTCGGCCATGCATGGATGCGCTGACTCATCGCACCCATGAGCCTCCCCGGCGTGAGGCTCAAAGCAGCGTTGCGCAGACCCGCCGCCAGAGGATTCGCCACTTGCGCCACACGCCCTGCCATACGCGAGCGCTGCAGGATCGTTGCCGTTCGTTTCCGGCGGAGGTCGTTGTAACGAGCCAGCACCGAATCAAGCTCGCTGGTGCTCACATCACGCAGCAGGAGGACGAGCGTGGCGGCGTCCTCGATGCCTTGCCCCGCACCTTGCCCGAGGTTTGGTGTCATCGCATGAGCGGCATCACCGAGCAGAAGAGTCCGACCTCGAACGAATGAGTCGAGGGGCCTGGCGAGGTCATAGATGTCGTGCCGTATCACCGCGTCGGCACGGGTTGCTTCGATGCACTCTCGGATCGGGGAATGCCAGCCAGCGAACCGAACGCGTACTGTCCCATGCTCGTCAGAGAAGACCGCACCCGGCGATGTGTTCAGTGTTCCGAACCAGTAGACGCGGTCGTCTGGGAACGGCACGATCCCGAAGAGCTGTCCACGTCCCCACGTCTCGCCGGCCTCGTGCGGAGATCGCCGAGGCAGGCATACGCCTGATCGCGGACCGTGGGGTGCGTGCGCTCACTCACCGGGCGATCGACGCGGAACTTGCTCTGTCTGCTGGCTCCACCTCGTACTACGCGAGAACCCGACACAACCTGGTGACCCTCATCGTTCAGCGGCTCGCTGCGGGCACCACGATGGATATGAGCCGTGCGCCGATCCCTGAACGGCACGGAGAAGGGCAAGGTGTGCTCACCGGAGTTCGCCGGTGAGCACAGTGCCGGGCGCACCGTGGTCGCGCTGTGGCAGCAGTACTGGCACGACGATCGGTTCGGCAAGCGCGACAATGTCTGGGCTGCGGAGGTGCACCACTTCCGGGGGTGGTGGTACATCATCGCGTGTACGGGGAACCACTCGCGCAAGGTCGGCTCGTTCATGCTTGTCAGTGAAGGCGGCGTGGCGGGGCCTTACCGGCTCGTGGCGGGCAACCGTAACAAGCCTTTTGGCGATTGCGTCATCGGCGGCCCGGACTTCGTCGAGCCCGGTTCCTATCACCACATCGACGGCGGCTTCTACCCCGAGAGCGATCGCGCCTGGCTGGTTCTGCACAACGACTTCTACGCCGGAACTCGACGCTGCCCCGGTTCCGGCAGTCCCCGTACTCGCCGGAGCCCTACCTGGAGGGCGCGCACGTCTTCCGCCACCAAGGCAAGTACTACCTGGTCCGCGCTGCGTGGGACCGAACTGTCAGCCGTCCCGACCGCAGCACCAGGCATGACTGCCTTCCGTCGGCGGAAAGATTCTTCGCAGTAGCAGTACAACGTGATCGACGCCGTGTCCGACACCTTCGAAGGCCCGTACTCGCGGCGATGGACCGCGGGCGTCGGCCCGGGGCACAACAACTTCTTCACCGACGACCGACGGCGGCCTGTGGGCCACGTTCTTCCGCAATCCCGTCGCGGACTACTGGTCGGCTCCTGAGCGCGTCGCCGACGCCTGCGTTCCCGGCATCGTGCGCCTGGAGTGGACCGGTCCGACGAACAGCCGCCTCTACGTCAGCCGTCGCGGCAGCTGAAGCTCAGACATCGGCGGCGGTGCGAAAACCGAGGTTGCCCACGGAGCTGTCGGGAGAGTTGCCCGTTCGGGCGGCGACGCGGCAGCGATTGCAGTACAAGTCGTGGCACAGGTAAAAGCCGCCACGCATGGCACGGTTGGTGTGCGGATCGTCGAACCGGTCCGCGTACCACTCCCAGACGTTGCCGCAGACGTTGTACAGGCTGTAACCGTTGTGCTGGAAAGCATCCGCGGCGCGGTGCCAACGTGGCCGTCGTCCGCGGTGTTGTGCGCGGGAGGCGGTCGAGAGCGTGGCGTTAGCCGCGCTGCTGGGCGTCAAGGTCCATGCGCTGGCGCGGTTCACCTTCGCTCTCGCCGACGCCCGCGTAGTCGAAGGACAGGACGGCGATGCCGGTCTCGTTCAAAGCGGTCGCGTAGGCGGGCATGAGCGGCTCCTTGACGCCACGGAAGCCGGGTGCCGTCGCCACCGTCGATACGGGGCCGGTGGCGCCTTCGGGCAGATAGAGGTCTCCTCCCAGGCGGATGCCGTCCGAGGGGGACGCCACCGTGTTGATCTTCATCGCGTACCCCGTGTCTGTCCGAAGGACCAGACGATCGAGCTGCCGTCTAAACTGAACCAGAACTCAGATTCAGTTATGGTAAAGGGTGTGGCCCCGAGAGCGAGGACGACGATGGAGCGGTCAGGAAGACGTCCTGCGCAGCAGAAGCGCAGTCGCATCACCGAACGCAAGATCCTGACGGCGGCGCGGCTGGCACTGGCCGAGGACGGCTGGGAGGGCCTGGCCGTGGCGCGGGTAGCGGCGGCCGCCAGGGTGTCGGTCGGCTCGGTCTATGAGCGGTTCGCCGACAAGGTCGGCCTGGTCCACGCGGTCCAGCACGACGTGCTCGACGAGGTCGATGCGGACCTGCGCGAGGCCTTCGCGCGGCTGCGGGAACGCACCCGTACGCCGTCGGCCGAATTGGTGACGGAGGCGGTGCACGCACTGGTCCTGCAGGTTGCCCGGCACGGGGCGGTGATGGGGCCGCTGATCCTGCGGGCCGCCGCCGATCCGTCACTGCGTGAGCGCGGCAATGCCACCAGTGCGCTCGCGGAAGAGCTGTTCACTTCGCTGATACTGGACCGTGCCGGCGAACTCGCCTGCTCTCGTCCGGGGACGGCGGTGGCCGTGGCCTTCCGCGCGGTGTTCAGCACCGTCATGTGGCAGGTGTTGTTCGGCCCGGTCGCCGCTGGGCGCCATTCGATTCCCGAGGACCAGCAACTCCATGAGCTGATCACGCTCTGTCATGCGTATCTGCTCGGCACCGGCTACCGAAACGTGACGGGGCAGGACGGGAGTTGAGTCCATGACGTCCTACACACAGGCCCTGATGGTGAGCGCTGGTCGAGGCCTGTACGCGCTGCGGATGCGCCCTTCGGTCCCCTGCCACCCTACGGACTGGTCGGACTGCGGGGGTGATCCTCGCATTGCCATGTTGAATCGGCTCAGGCTCCATATTCCGCCCCACGCCCCACGCCCCACTCCGAGAGGAATCACCATGATCGAATACGCTCCCACCGCCGCTGACCGTGCTCCCATGCCCAGGAAGTACCAGGCCGAGCCACGCTACCTGGGCTACCGACAGGACGACTTGAACAAGCCCTACGCCAAGTACTTCCGCACCGACACCTTGCCGATCCAAGGCCACGTCCGTGAGGTGTTGATCTCAGGTATGGCCCCGACCGAGCACGCTTATGACCTCAGGGACGCCGCCAGCATCATGTCGCGCCCTGGATATCACAAGATGGAGACCGGCTGGACCCGCGTTCCCGGTGGCTGGATGATCGCCGTCCTGACCGACATGCCGAACGCGACCGCGGAGATGTGGGACTGGTGGTTCGGCTGGCACGCCACCGAGAGCGCCCGCTACAAGCTCTGGTGCCCCGATGCGCATCAGTTCACGGCCGTCGGCGAAGACCGCAGTGCCGACCGCACCCTCACCGACCGCCGGCGCTACATCGACAACGTCTCCTACGCCGACGAATACGTGGGCGGCACCATGCAGCGACTCGCCATCCGCTTCATCGACCCCACCCGGCTCGGCTTCAACGAACCCGCCCCAGGCAACACCATCATCTGCGCCCGCGTCGGACTCAGCCAGTACCCGGTAGCCCTGGGCTGGCTCATCCACCAGATCCGCCCCACCGAACACGGCTCTGAGATGCGCAGCCGCTTCTTCCTCAACGACCTCGAGCTGCTCGATCTGCCCGCCCACTCGGTGCCCGGCCGGGGCGCCCCACTCCTCACCAGAAAAGCATCCCGCAAACTCGGCGGTACTGTGCTTCCCCATGCCGGCACCAAGGTAATGGGACCCACCATCGGATACGACATGACCTTTCACTGCGCCGCCGAGATGAACCACCTCGCCTCGTTTCTCCCCAGCCTTCACGAAGAGTTCAACGGCACCCCATGAACGCTCCTTTCTGAAGGGTCCCGATAGTCGAGGCCATCCAGACTTCGGCAGGCGTAGTGGGTCTGTTCCGTGAGTTCGCCGGACAGACCCCCGGCGTGGGAAGTGCTTCGGCGTCCTGAGATGCCGAGGTCGTCTGCAAGTGCCGGGTCAGTGAATCCATGCCCAGGCGTGCGTAACGGGGGACGACCCGTCAACACCATCCAGCCCGAGGCAAATAAGTTCGCTGATGCCACACTCGACAGCGAACGGAACGACCAGGTCGTGATGACCCAGCCCTGTCCAGTATGCGACCGGCAACCCCGAAGGATAGGAGGTGATATCGAGAATGGCAGGAATCTTTTGTCCGTAATGAACGGCTTCGATGCCCCATAATAGATGGTGCCAGAGAAAAACTCGGGGTTGCTGTTTACGCAGGCATCAATCGTGATGATGGGGACCGATCCAGCGCGCAGCCCAGGAACCAGTCGACGGTCATCGGCGATGAACAGTAGGTCGTGTCGAAAGCGCATCCCTGCCGCGTGGTTCACGCCGAAGACGAGCTCATCCTCTAGTGCGTCGAGGTCGAATTTCTTGATACTTGTTCCCATGCCTAGAACCCACGCCCGCCGGGCACCCAGGAGAAGTCGCCCGAGGTAATCCGGTAGACCGAGTTGGCGAACAAAATCAGTTTCTCGCCTGGATGCAGAAGATTCCGGTGTGGTAGTCATCTTTCGCGATTTCTCGCTGCCACGAAGACTCGTTCTTCTGCCCACGTGAAATGAGTTGACGCCATGCCCCCACCTCCAGTCGCCGGTACTTAGGTGGCGGCTGTGGATCAATCGCTACCCGGCACCGCCAACCGACCTGTAATCTGGGTAACGGACGCCCAGGTGGAACGTCAACCCCATGGCGCCTCGCGCGCAGCGATTTTTCAAACGCGGCAGGCAAACGGCGGATACGTAGGAAGCAACCAGGGATCGAGTCTCGCAGGTAAACAGGACTGGAGAGCGTCGTGGACCACGACCATCAAGTGCCCTGCAACTCGGTTGGAGTAATTGCGCAGTCCACAACCCGGTTGGAGTAGGCGACCTTGATTGCGCACAGGTAAACGCGCCTCGCCGGTGGTGAATAATTCGCTGTGGGGTGCAGGTTCCGGTGGCGGCGAGTGTCACCTTGGCCGGTGTGACGGGCCGTCCGGTGCGTGTTCGTTGTTGTAGCCGTTCTGGGGGGGGGCGAACGGGGAGGCGGGGTTGGCGGCGCGGATGGTGTTCGCTCCGACGGGAGCCCTCTGTCGGTGGTGATCTCGCGTATGAGCGGGAATTCGGGTGCGTGAAGGTTCGATCAGGTGCTGCGGGTACGGGCGCGGTGGTTTGCGACGTTGACGCGGTTGCCGCAAATGCCGGGCATGCAGTAGCGGCGGCGGCCTGGGCGGCTGGTGTCGATGAAGGCTCCGGAGCAGGTGGGGGCGACGCAGGGCCGGAAGCGCCCGGCTCCGAGGGTGTGGACGACGCCGAGGATGCCTACGGCGCAGACGAGAGCGAGTCGTTGCGCGACGGGTGTGTTCTCGCCAGCGGTCACGGCCCAGCTGCTGAGGCCGGTTTCGTCGATCGCGAGGGTGGGCGAGCCGAGGCCCGCGGTCAGTGAGGTGGCTCCGCTGACGAGCTGGGCGGGGTCGGGGTTGTCTATCACCGTGCGCGTGCTGGCACGCAGTTCGCGAACGCCGTCGAGGTCGGCGCCGGCGAGCTCGTGAGCGCCCGCGGTGATGTCGTGCTCTCGCAGGAACGCGTCGAGCGCGGTGGTGTCGGGCAGCTTGTCCATACCGCTCCACACGCCGGGCGCGGTGTTCACCAGGTCGGTCGTGACTCCCGCCGCCCGTACGTAATCACTTAAAGAGACTTGCAACCCTTACTCACCTCTTCTATCGTAATGCCCTAACAGCCAGTTTAACCCTTAGGGAGAGTGTGTAGTGGGCCTATCCCCAAACGCATCCCGCGACGAGTGGGCGCTGTCCGGGCGAATCGAACTCGAGGGAGGCGCCGCGGCCGTCGACGTGCTCGGCGATGGGCCACCGGTCGTGCTGACCCACGGCACCCCGACGTGGTCGTACCTGTGGCGCGAGATCGGGAATCACCTGGCGCGCGACCACACCGTCTACTTGTGGGACCTGCTCGGCTACGGCCACTCACGACCCCGCGCCCACACGCTGCCCTCGGTGGCCCTGCACGCCGAGTGCCTGGCCGAGCTGCTCGGACACTGGGGCCTGACCGGCGACCCGGCGCCGGCGCTGATCGGTCGCGACATCGGCGGCGGCACCGTCCTGCGCGCCCTGCTGCGCCACGGGGTGCACGCACGAGCGCTGGTGCTGATGGACGCGGCCGTGCTCCCGCCGTGGGTCACGCCGCTGGCCGCGCACATGCAACAACACATCGACGCCTATCGCAGCATGCCCAACGCCACGTTCACCCACCTCATCACCGCACACCTGAACACCGCCACCGAGACACCGCTCGCTCCGGCGATCGCCGACGCCTACCTCCAGCACTACCTGGGCCCGCCTGGTCAGCAGTGCTGGCTCGACCACGTCGCCGGCTTCCACGACGAGGACACCCGCGACATCGCCCACCGCCTGCACCAGATCGACATCCCGACCACCGTCATCTGGGGCGAACGCGACCACTGGCTCCCGCCGGATACCGGGCGACGACTGCACCACGCCATCCCCGGCTCGACGTTCGTCGCCATCCCCGGAGCCGGACACCTCGTCACCGAAGACGCGGCCGGGCCCACTCTGCACGCCATCCGCCACGCCTTGAACCTACGGAGCTGACCCATGGCCGACACCGCCAACGACCAATGCGCCTACGGCACCAGCGGGCGCGGACCTGACCAGCACAATCGCACGACCCGAACCACGATTCTCGTCATCGCCGCCGGCACCGGCGTCCGCGCCCAGATCGCCGCCCACGCCGCCGCAGCCTCCCTGCGCCACCACGACGACGATCCCGATGCCACCGTCACCGCAGTCACCAGTCAGGCCAGCGGCCTCGCCGCACAGCTCGACGCCGCCACCCACATCCTCGTCCTCGACCCCAGCACCCTTCGCGCCCTCTGCGCACGCACTCTCACCCGCCTCACCGGCACACCCCGGCCCATGAGCGCAGCACCCACGCTCGCCGAACGCATCACCCTGATCGAGCTCCTCCACCAGCGCCGACGCCAGGTCCGATGGATCACCCGCCCCACACAACTACGAACCGGCAACCCCTGACGCGCCATCCCATGCTCCCGACGCTCGACGGCACACCGCGCGGGCCCGGCAGAGCGGACCTTCCCCAGAACCGCTCTGCAAGCGCGGCACGTCGCCGCCGTTGGATTCGACAGGCAGCCGTGCCTGCCCAGATTGCTTTCGGCGGGGTGGTCGGTGAGTCCCGCCAGGGCTTCCACGTGGTCACGTTCGCCGACAGAGTCCGTTTGGTCGGCAATCATCCCCGATGGGCCCCGTGTTGCCGACCGGACGGACTCGCTCGGATGCGTCTCCCCCGAGACGACTCCACCCACAAGACTCGATCACCTCGAAAGGATGACGCGCGAGCTGAACCTTCACGTGAGGCGATTCACCTGTCACTTTTGGTTTTTTCGCCCAGTGTCGTGCACCGACCGCTAGTTGCCGTAGCGGTGCAACGCCCGCACCAGATCGGCGGGCAGCGCGGTCACCAGCCCGGCGGCACACTCGTCCCCGGCGTCCGTGCCGGGCTCCCGACCGCGTCCGAAGCCGCACCGCCACCGGACCAGCCTGTGACGGGCGAAGGGGGTATCCCGTAAAGCAATGCGCGCCCCCGGACGCCAAGGCGATGGAAGTCGAATTTGCACCTTATCCGTCGTTAGCCGCCATAGGGGCCGCAGGCTTGGCCGGTAAAGCAGATCCTCCCCCGGGCGCCGTCTCCGAGGAACTCCGCCTCGAAGCTGAAGGTCTGCTTTGGGGGAACGCCCTGAACCCCCTGCTTGACCGTGAACCGGTAGTTGTGCCTAGCCGAAGAAGTGTAGGACCGGAACGGGGCCTGCTCAAGCTCAACGGTTTCACCTCCACCCCCGGGAAGCTTCGAAGGAAGAGTGATCTTAGCTGTTGTACTCGACGACAACTTGCAAGTACCAAGCCCCTTGGCGGCCTTTAGGGTACTCGTTGCCGTCACGTTGTGACCGAGAAATGGTTCGTTCCACGTTGCCGTGACTGTTTTATTGTAACCATTACACGAAGGAGCCCGCGGAGTCGAATTAGCCGGAGCCGTTGCCAAAGCCAGTAGAGAAAACGTTGAAATAGTTAGAACGAAGACGCGTCGCATACCAACCCTCCGCTGGGTGCTGATGTAACTTAACTTTCGGTTAAGGTGCCAAAACGCGAAATTTCACACTTAAGAGTGTGTCTCACGTAGGTTGATCTTTGTCGGCCATGATCGGGTCCACATCCGTCATCACGATTAAGTGATGTCGCGAACCCCATCTCGCCACCAGCGCCCCCTTCCTCCTCGGCTCAGGGAATCTCCCCAGGCAGGCACCGCCTGTGTCGAGGTCAGTCGTTATCGGCGAACAGGCCACAGGTTCGAGCAGAATGCGGCAGCGCCGCATCAGTCAGCAGCCGCAGCCGAAAGACTCCGTCTCCAGGTCCCCGCCCGTCCCCAACGTCCCCATACGACGACGCCAGACCGCCGGCCTGGCCGCTGCCCCGGGCAACCGAATGTGACATATCAGGCCAGCCTGTATTACTTAACGGTTCCTGTACCTACCCGAAAGAAGGGATAAGCCCCCGGCGAAGCCCGGCCGAGGAGTGTCGCCGTGTGGTCGTCGTGATCCTGCGCGCGTTCGGACAGGCGCACAAGGCCACGCGTCCACATCACGCCTGGTCGGCGGAAGTTCGCACGATCTCGCACATCCGACGGGGGCGACGGCTTCGCCGTGACCGCCCGCGTCGCAGCCGGCACTGGTAGCGACTGGGGTGATGATGCTGGACATACTCGTCCCCAGGCCATACTGCGAACTGCTGGAAGACGGGACGAGCGTGATTGAAGACGGTGCAACCCATTCTGGTACAGCAGACCCTCCGTCACGGGCACCCTGTCCCGGTCGCCACGGTGGATTCGCTGAAGCGGCTGGCAGCACCAGCGCTCGGTGCGATCGCGCAGCAGTCCGGTCAACACCTGCCCGAACTCCTGGACGAGTCGTCGCCGTGACAGCGATCACGACCGGCACGACGCTCGGTGTTGCTCGAAAACGTCACTGGGCCAGGCACGTCACACTCAATAAATCAGCAAGATATGCGCCTGACCAGGAAAAACGTTGTGGGCCGCCAGGGGCTCGAACCCTGGACCCAAGGATTAAAAGTCCTTTGCTCTACCAACTGAGCTAGCGGCCCAAGAATATTCTAAACATATTTGCCTGGTGACTATCCGGCGCCCTCGGCCTGGGATTCGACACGTTCCTGTCCTTGCCGTGTCGGGGACGAGGGGTGTTGGTGTGTGGCGATGGGTCGCCGGTGGAGCCGGTCTCGGGTGCCCCATGGGTGGTCGGCGAGTGTGGGGGCGCCAGTGCACGGGACGGGGGTGGGTCGGAGTCGTTGGGTGGGCAGGTCGTCACCGTCGTAGTCCGGGTCGGGGTCGGTGGCCGGCCACCGCGGCACCATCACGATGGCCGCGCGATCGGGACGGCGAGGATGGGCAGTGCGTACTGCTCGAACGCTCGTCACGGAGCCGTCGCCTTCGCCGCTGATCCCCTGCCGCGGCGCAAGATCTGTTCGTATGCCGGGAAGCAGCGTTTGGTCGCCCAGACGGTGGGTGAGCAGCTTGTCGATGTGGTGACTGATCGGGGCCGTCACGTGGCCCGTTCTGTGGTCGCCGATGCGTGTGACAGTCCCGATTCGTTGCGCCGGTGCCGCACTCTGGCCGGCGCATCGGCGTCGCGGTTGTCTCGATCGCGGCGTGGGTGCGGATGGCTGTGCGAGTTCGTACGGATGTTGTGCGGGGCTCGGCGCGGGACGGTCGTCGTGTGAATACTCGCGGAATCGTGTGGTCTGTGGCCGCCGAGGGTCATGGCGATATGCGAGGGGGGCGGAGACATGGTCACGACGGCGTCACTTCGTGCGTTCGATGCGGGTGCGACCGAACTCGCCGGCGAACTCGCCGAGCGGGACGTGGTGAGTCTGTCTGTGACGACGCTGCCGGATGGCCGCATGGAAGCGTTACCGTCCGGACGCGGCGAACTGATCGTGTTCGCCTACACCGACGCCGAGAACGTGGTGACGGCGTGCGGGCCCGGTCAGCCGTGGGACGTGGTCGGCATCGCCGAGTTGGTCCGGACTGCTGATCAGTCCTCACCGCCCATGGTATTCGCGGTGGACATGTGGCACCCGGCCGGAGCGCGCTACCCGCGCCCGGATATCCGAGATCAGGAGCCGCTGCCGTCCGAGCCGGAGGCCGAGCCGATTACCGAGGTGTGGATCCTGGCGTTGCTGCCGGTGGCGGGCGGAGCCGGTGTTGAGCTCTTCTCGGTCGAGCCGGGTGAGGCGGTACTGCTGGGGTACCGCTCTCTGGCGGACATGCGTGCGTGCTGCGGGCCGCACCAGGCGGCGGTGCAGGTGCGCCCTGAGGACGTGGACGCGGTGATCGCCGAGGCCGGGGCGGACGGGCTGCTGTTCGACGTGCGGCTTGGGGAAGGCGTTCGGCGGGAGCACACCGTGGTGGATTGGACTCGACACGACCTGTTCGATCCGCCACGGCCACCAGGGTTCGCCATCGAGGAGGAGACGGGATGAGTGGTTACGGTTACGAGCAGGGGGCGCTGGGGGATGTACGGAGCCAGCTGGACAAGGGCGCGGCGGAGATCGATGCCGTGATCGTCGGCGTCCCCGTGGTGGACGCCGGGCGCAGCAGCACCAGCGTCGCTGATGCCCTCACGTTGCTGACGAATTCGGGGGCGGCTCTCGCGCAGGTCTTGAGCGTCCATTCCACCAGCATCGACTTGGCCGACGGTTCCTACGCCGAGATCGACAACACCGCTGAAGGCCTGTTGAAGTTCAACGAGATTCCGAACGAACCCGACCCGCACACCGGCCCCCTGCATGACGCCACCGACCAGACCGACACGCGCGACTACGATCCGCTGGCGCCACGATGAGCGGCGCCCTGGGTCTGCACGTCGACGGCACACCAGAATCCTGCACTGAGGCAGCCGAATGGCTGAAGAAATTCGACGTCGGAGCCGCCGAGGCAGCGGTGTATGCCTCGACAGCCATCGGCGCGGCCAACAGAACCTGGTGGGGGCCGGCGAGCGCACGGTTTCAGGAACTCACCAAAGACACCAGGAACGTCTGCGACGACCTGGCCCTGACCTGCCGGAACGCGGCGACCGCGCTGGAGAACTTCGGCGGAGCCCTGACGAAGGTGAAAGAAAGGATGGACTCGATCCGGGACAAGGCCATTGCCGCCGGCTTGAAGACGAACCGGATCAGCGTCCTTCCCCCAGACAAGGCCAAGATCATCACCAGCGCCAAACCGGAGTTGCCGCCTGCACCGGACTCATCGGCGATGCGCGACTACAACGAAGCCGTGGGTGCCTATAACGCGCAGGTCGCCGACTACAACACCAAGCGCGAAGTCTTCAACGAGTGCAGCACGATGCTCAAAGAGGTGCGAATCAGCGAGACCGAAGCGCATACGGAACTGGAGGGCGCGCTACCCAGAAGCGCTGCACCGGCCTCCGCCGAGGGCGGGGGCAGCGGTCTGGCCGACTGGAAGGTCGGTGGCATCACCATGATCAGCGCGTTCGACGCGGCCGCGACGGCCGGGACATCGGCGAGCCGGTACGAAGCCATCGCCCAGGCCAAGAAACTCGACGAGTCCGCCGACATGTTCCGGCAGTTCGCCACCGCCACGCGATGGGACACAACGCTGTCCCCGGCCCACCGGCGCCTGCTGACACAACTGTCCAACACTGCGGGCTTCGGGGCCGACCGCTACCGCGAGCTGATCGATCTCTACAGCAAGGTGCTGCCCGAGGAACAACGGCCGCAGGAAAAGTGGGTGGCCGTCGACTCCGCGGCACGGCGTGTCCACGGCGGGCGAATCCGCGCCGGGCACACGGCTCCCGGCCAACCGGTGAGGTTCTTCGGGCGTGCCATCACCGCCACGAAGATCATCTCGATCCTCGAAGAAGAAAACCAACTCGCGACGGCGGGCCAGCAGACCCGCCAAGGAGCCGTGGTCAAGGCCGTCGGCAGGGTCAGCGGTGACCTCTTCGGAGCCTTCGTCGGTGGCGCGGTCGGCAGCGTTGGCGGCCCGGTCGGCGCCTTCGGAGCTGCGCTGGGGGCCGGCGAGCTCGGATCGTTCGCGGGGGGCTGGATCGTGGAGCAGGCCATGCCCCGCGACTTCGATATCCAGTACAACCAGCCGTGGATAGAAGAGGGCCCGGAAGACTATGCGACCCGCTGACCGGAGGACCAGCCAGCCCTGTCATAGCGCGCCCCGCTAGACGCCCGCCACCGCTCGAACAAGCTGCCGACGTCGCCCCACGGGGTTTCCTGCCCTGGTGAACCAGAACTCCGGTAACTCGCCGATGCCGATGGCACTATGCGGTAAGAGTCCTCTGCTCTACCAACTGAGCTGGCGGTCCGCGAGCAGAGCTTGGCGGGAGACCATCGGCGGTCGTACGACCCGGGCTGTCGAAACCGGCACCGTCGTAATGGCCGGCTCTTGGCGCCCGGACGGCGTGGTGGCTGTCGGCTCTCCCGGGCACGGCCATGGGTGCCGGATCCGAGCCGTGTCGGGCCGTGGGAACGGGTCTGTGTCCCTGTCGGCGAGCAGGCAAGCGATTCCTCGGGCAGCCACGGCGTGTTCAGCGTCGGTAGACGCGAACCGGCTCGTCGTACACGTCCGGCATGTCGAGGATCGACAGGATCATCACCACGAGAGTGACTGGGAAGAAGCCCACACCCAGGTAGCGGAAGGTCCCGCGCCAGAAGCCGACCCGGTGTCCACTGGACGAGCGTAGCGAGACCACTCCCGTTATCGCCTGGCCCGGTGAACGTGAGCAGCCGTAGAGCGCACCACCAACCACCAGCATGACCGGATAGGCGGCGAACAGCACGATCATGCCGATGCTGTCGCTGAGCTGTCCCTTGTCGCTGAGTACCGCGGTGCCGAGGACGGCGGCCACTGCCGGAACGATCACGAACACGCCGTCGAGGATCCGCGCCCACCACCGGCGGGCGGTCGAAGCGCGGAACAGGAACACCTCGCCCCGCTGGACCCCGTTGCCGTCCGGTCCGAACGTGTGTTGCGGCGGCGGTGCGGCATGCCAGGACTGCGGTGGGGATTGCGGAAGCGCATGGCCATGCGGATTCGGCACCATTTCGGCAGATTAGTCAGCGGCACCGCGCCCTATTCTGCCTTTGCTGACATTGTGATCCTGTTCACTGCGGGGGAACCGACGGTCGACCGCATCTGTCAGACCAGCGTCTTAGCGCATTCCGCCAGGGAGAAAAATTGCTGTTGCCGGACGAGGCCACCGAGTTGCGGCGTGCCGAGGCTCGCAACCCCCGCCGATGGCTGATCGTGGTGCTGCTGTCACTGGTGGCCGCGGTCGTTCCCGTTGTGGTGACCCTGTCGACCGATGGTTCGTTGAGTCACTTGCTCGGACGTACGGAGGCCGTTTCCGCCACTGTGGACTCGGTCCGGGCCGCGGGCACCTGCGGACGAGACGACAACACCGAGTACCGGGTCCAAGTCCGCTGGACCCTTGACGGAAACCCGGGCCGCGGCGACTACCTGCGGTGTCGCAACGCGCCGAAGGAGGCCGCGTCCGTCGAGGTCTGGGTCGGGCCCGATGGCCAGGTGCACCCGGACTCGCCGACCACGACTCTGGTCGGCCTGACCTTCCTTGCTTTCGTGCTCGTCGTGCTCGTCTGGTCGCTCGGGGTCCGGACCATCGTTCCGCCCAGCCGCCGACGCCGACGTTTGCTCGCCGCCGGAAGTCGGCAACTCGCACAGCCCGTTCCGGTCGAACTGCTGGTGGGCAAGAAGCTCCGGATGCGGATCGCCGTCCCAGCCCAGATTTCCGGGCAGGAACGCGCCGTCACGGTGAACCCGGTGCTCTGTGCAGGCGATGGCTCGCCGCCCACCACCCGCCTCCGGCCGACGATGATCGGCTCGTACTGGCTGTACCTCGCCCCGGACAACGGTTCGCGTCGTCGGTCCGGCCTGCTTGTCCGCGGCCAGCGGCGTTGCTGGATCGACTTCACTCCCCGATAGTCACTCGTGGTCTGGATCCTCAGCCGGCGGGAGTGTTCACATACCGATGGTGCTGAAGGGTTGTCACGTAACAGTTTTTTGTGGCTCGTGTTCGATTCCGCCCCACGAGCGTCGGAAATCTCGCCTGCGTTCCCGGGCACGGTGTTGTCGTGATCGTGAACGGAGATCCGAGTCGCTGCCGCATGCCGCGGGAGAGGGGGCCGCGATCGCCGCTGACACGGTCGGCGCACTGGTGTTGCGGTGGTGGGCCGGGTCAGGCGACGATGACGCCGTCGAACTGGACCGGATCGCCGTCACTCACGGGCGCGTGCTCGGCACGAGAGTCGCCGGGACGTCGCGCGCGGTCCGGAGTCGAAGGAGCCGCACGATGCTGAGCAGTGAGCTCGCCGAACTGGCGGACGTCACCGTCCGCACCTTGCGCCACTACCACCACATCGGGCTGTTGCCCGAGCCGCCGCGCTCGGCCGGGGGTTACCGGCACTACGACGTCGGCCACCTGGTCCGGCTCCTGCGCATCACCAGGATGACCGCGCTCGGCGTCACGCTGTCCGTTCTGCCCGCGGTACTGGACGATCCGGCGGCCGCGGAGGAGCTGCTCGACGAGCTCGATCACCGGGCCGCCGCCGACATCGAACGGCTCACCGCCCGCCGGGCCAGCATCGCCGCGCTACGCCGCAGCGGAGCCCCACCGGACCTGTCTCCGGAGCTGTCGGTGTGGCGTTCCGCCCCCGCGTCCGAGATTCCTGCCGACATGGCCCGCTACGAGCACGAGCAGCTCATCCTGGTCGGACACCTGCTCGGCAGGGACGGTCCAGCGGGATTCGCCGCCCTGTTCGGCGAAGCGGACGGAGTGATGGCCGCGTCCGCACCGTTGACGGCGCGCTTCTACGCCCTCGGGCCGGACACCCCGGAGGACGAGGTCTCATCGCTGACCGACGAGCTGGTCGCGCGCCTCGAACCGGTGATGGCGCGCCTGACCGGTCTGTCCCTGCTCGACTCGCGGGCCTCGGCGCTGATGGAGGAACTGAACGAGCAGGCCCTCAGGCCCGCGCAGCACCGCGTTCTGCGCCAGGTCCAGCAGCGGCTGGCCGCCGGGACAGACGAAGCCTGACCGGACTTCGCAGCTCGTCGCCGGACAGCGCTCCGTGAACGCCGTGTGACCCGGAACATGGCGGGTGGTCTTGCGTACGACGCGACGTCGGGGTTTGGACTCGGGGGTGTTCGCATCCACCGACCAGAGGAACCACGATGACCGTCCCGTCGAAGTTGATCGCCGTCGAAGAGTTCTTCGGCCTGCCCACCCGTAGCCGGGCCCTGCTGTCCCCGGACGGCACGAAGGTCGCCTTCCTCGCCCCGTGGCGCGGCCGGCTCAACGTGTTCATCCGTGATCTGGACTCGGACTGGACCACTCCCGACGACGTACCCGGCGTCCGGCGCATCACCTCCGACACCCGGCGCAACGTCGACACCTTCTTCTGGACCGCGGACGGGCGCTACCTCCTGTTCCAGCAGGACACCGACGGCGACGAGAACTGGCACCTGCATCGCGTCGACCCGGCCCGCCCCGGCGATCCCGCGGTCGACCTGACGCCCTTCGCGGGGGTACGGCTGCTCGGCGCGCAACTCCCATCGGACCGGCCGGGGACGGCTTTCGTCCAGCTCAACAAGCGCCGTCCCGACCTGATCGACCTGTACGAGCTCGACCTGGCCACCGGCCGGCTGACCCTGACGGCGGAGAACCCCGGCGATGTCCTGTCCTGGCTGCGCACCCCGGACCGGTTGCTGATCTTCACCATGGAGGAGGGGGGCGAGCACGTGCTGTCGGAGTCCCTCGACGGTGACCGGCGCACGATCGCGCGGTTCTCCGGTACCGACGTCCTCCTCGCCCTCGCCCCGGTCGCGCCCACCCCGGACGGGAACGGCCTGTGGATCGGTTCGTCCCGCGGCTCGGACCGCACCCGACTGGTTCGGCTCGACCTGGACACCGGCGAGCAGCTCGGGGTGGACAGCCACCCGGTCTTCGACCTGGACACCCCGCGCCCCGAGGCCGACCCACGCTTCCCGTCCTCGCTGATCCTGCACCCGGGTACCGGGGAACTGCTCGGCGCCCGGTACCTCGGCGACCGTCAGGAGATCCACGCACTCGACCCCCACTTCGCCGCGGTGCTGCCGCGACTGGCCGAGCTGTCCGACGGCGACCTGGCCCACGTGTCCTGCGACGCCACCGCGCAACGCTGGATCGTGGACTTCACCCACGACCGCGATCCCGGCGTCACCTGGTTCTACGACCACGCCACGGGGCGGGCGCGCCGCCTGTTCCGCCCGTTCCCGCACCTGGACCCTGCCCGGCTGGCCCCGGTCACCCCGATCACCGTCACCGCCCGCGACGGGCTCGATCTGCCCTGCCATCTCACCCTGCCGGTCGGGGTCGAGCCGCGCGAACTGCCGACCGTGCTGCTGGTGCACGGCGGCCCGTGGTACCGGGACAGCTGGTGCTACGACCCGGAGGTCCAGCTTCTGGCCAACCGCGGCTATGCGGTGCTACAGGTCAATTTCCGCGGCTCCACCGGTTACGGCAAGGCGCACACCCAGGCCGCGATCGGCCAGTTCGCCGGGCGCATGCACGACGACCTGATCGACGCCGTCGACTGGGCGGTCGAGCAGGGCTACACCGACCCGGGCCGGGTCGCGATCTACGGCTGCTCCTACGGCGGTTACGCCGCGCTCGTCGGGGCCGCGTTCACTCCGGACCGGTTCGCCGCCGCGGTCAGCTACACCGGAATGTCCGACCTCGCCGACCTCGTCAGGTCGGTGGTCCCGTTCGCCCGTCGCAGCGTCGAGAACAGCTACCTGCGCTACATCGGCGACCCGGACGACCCTCGCCAGGAGGCCGACATGCTCGCCCGTTCGCCGATCAGCCGGGTCGACGACATCACCGCACCGATGCTGCTGATCCAGGGCGCCAACGACGTCAGGGTGGCCCGCCGCCACTCCGACCGCGTCGTCGATGCGCTTCGCGCCCGCGGCGCCGAGGTCGAGTACCTGTGCAACGAGACCGAGGGCCACTGGTTCATCAACCCGGACAGCAACATCGAGCTGTACCGCACGCTCGAGCGTTTCCTCGCCCGGCACCTGGGCGGGTGGTCCTCGACCACGTCCTGATCGACGGTGGCCACCGCACGCCTCGCCCGGGGGACCCGTTCGGGGGATCTGTTCCGGGCGCTGCGTGCGGGCCGGCGACCGATCGCCGGCCCGCGCCGGCGGTGGCTGCACCGGAATCCGCCGGTCGGCGGCGGGGAACCGATGGGCGGCCGGGTGCGTCGGTGTAGGCACGACGCCGTCATCGCGTTTCGGGGAACGCACACACAGTCATGTGTGAGCTCATAGACTGCGCGGTAGAGCAGCGTGAGCCGGGTGAGCACCGGCGCAGGCGCCGACACTGGAGGGGAACACCCAATGACTCGCCGATTCGATCCGGAACAGATCGCCGCGCTGGCCGCCAGGGTCGGCGGGCTCAGGGACAGCTTCAGCGACACGGGCACGGCCTTGGGGAGTGGCGATCCCGGGGGCGCTTACGGCGATCTGAAGAACGCGGCCAGCGCGGGCCAGGCGATGCAGGGGTTCTACGGCGGGGTCAACGCGCACCTGGGTGCCGCCGCGAGTCTCGTCGACGCCGCCTCCCAGGCGCTGGCTCAGGCTGCCGAGCGCATGCGCAACGACGACGACCAGGCCATACACACCCTCGGTGGCAACGACCCCGAGCGGGATCGATCGGACCAGTACGGGAACCAGGGGATCTAGCCGATGACCACCGCAGAACAGGATCAGGCCGCGCTCGACGATCCCTCACGTGACCGTCCGAAGTCGCTGGACGCCATCGACACCCACGCCCAGCAGGCCGAGAAGCTCGACGCGGGCGCGGTCAACGAGCAGGCGGCGAAAGTCGGTGGAGCTGCCACCAGCACCAACGACCTCGGAGACGCGCTCAAGGTCCTGCGCGACGACGTGCTGCGCGAATGGGAGGGCCAGGACGCCGACGCCGTCGCCGACCATCTCGAACAGCTCGGCAAGGCCAGCTACAACGTCAGCGACAAGACCGAGGCGGCCAGCGACGTACTCACGCGCGTGTCCGAGATTCTCGACGGCGTCAAACAAAAGGTCGCGCAGCTCGCCCAGGAAGCCAATGACAAGGACGCGGACAATCGCGCGTTGATCGGTGCGGCCAGGGACCGGAAGAACAATTCCGACGACGAGAACGAGATTCAGTCCGCCGCCTCGGACATCGAACGGCTTCGCCAGCTCAACGAGGCCGACTCGAACGGCAAGAAAGAAGAGATCGAGCAGGCGCTGGACGACGCCGAGCGCCAGATCGACGAACTCCTCAAACCGCTGGGCCTGGAAATCGAGAACGGTTTCCTGGAACTGGTGCCCGCCGACACCGGTCAGTCCACGTCGGCGAGTTCCGCCGCCGCCCCCATCGACACCAGCGGCGGCAACGCCCCCAGCGTCAACGGCGGCGGCGGGAGTGGCGGCGGTGGCGGTGACAGCGGCGGTGGCGGCGGTGGTGGTGCCGTCGCCGGCGTCCAGGGGGACGGGAAGCCCGCCAAGCCGATCGATGCCCGAGGTGACAACCCGGCCAAGATCGCCGAGCAGTTCCTCGGCCGGAATGCCGGCGACCTCAAGGGCAGCGGTGAGTTGCCCGCGATGCAGTCCTGGGTGCCGAACAACGTCAACTGTGCGAACTTCGTGTCCGGCTGCCTGGAGTCGGCGGGACTGATCGACAAGGGGCAGGCCAGCGCCTCGGTCGCCGGTCTGTCGGCCAACCTCGAGGCGGACGGCTGGAAGTCCGTTCCGCTGTCCGAGGCGAAACCCGGCGATGTGGTGGTCTCGAACGGCGGCGGGCACGTCGTGCTGTATGCGGGCGATGGTCAGTTCATCGGTTCGAACAACATCAACTCCGACGGTTCGCAGCAGATCAGCATGGGTGGCGGCGGCGGTCTCGTCAAGGTGCTCACCCCGCCGGGCTGAGCCGGCCGGGGTCAGGTCCCGACGCTCTGATCGCAAGTACCGGACGCAGTAGCATCACCGCCAGCCTGATGCGGTCGCTGTCGTCGGACCACACGTTTCCCTGCTATTGGGAGGTAGCCAGATGCACACCCCATCCGCACACTCCGGCGCGCGTTCGCCGGGGCTCGACGACGCGGTCCGCGACGCGGTGCTCGAAGCCGCGACCGCGCCACTCGCGCAGGTGTTCGGCGACCGCGTCCGAGTGACGGTGGAACGCCTCAACCGCGACGGCGACTGGGTTTTCCTGCAGAGCACCATGCGCGGAGCCGACGGCGGACGGCCGGACTTCGCCGGAACCAGTTACGAAGCGGCCCGCAACGACGGCGCCGTGTCCGATGTCTACGTCGCCCTGCTGAAGAAGGCCGGCCACGGCGGTGTCGAAGACGATGCGCGGTCCTGGCGGCTGACCGACTACGCCACCGGCCCCACCGACGTAGCCTGGCTGACCTGGCCGGACGCCCACGAAGCACCGCACGCGTTGTTCGGGTTCTGACTGCCGGTCGCGGGATCGTCCCAGTGCTGTCCGGACCATTCCGCTTCGGGACCGCGGACGCATTGGTGGCGCCAACTCGTTGGGGAAGTCGTCGGTGCGTGCGCGTTGTGCTTCGCTCCCGCGGTCCCCGTCCCGGTGGAAGTAGTTCGCGTTCGGTAGATGCTCCGACAGCGCGGTCCGTGCGATTTCGGCGAACTCCATTCGTGGTCCCTTGTCGCCATGGTCGCGGACGTTTCGGACGAGCAGAAGCCGGTTCTGGTCGTTGTCGCGATCACGATGTCGAGACTGACGGACATTTCGTCGATGCGATCGTGGCCGACCCAGCGCTCGGGTGCTCTTTCTTCCGGCGGGTCGGCGACCAGAAGCGGAGCGCCGAACGCTGTCACCTACTCACGACTTCTCGGCGGAGTGCGCGCGCCGCCTTTGCTGCTCGCGGTAGCCGTAAGCGGCCTGCCGCACGGCCTCGTCGCTTTCCAGGCTGGACCCCAGCGCTCCGGCGACTATCCCCATTGTGGTGAAGCCCCACGAGAGGGTCAGATACGCGGTCCATCCGACCGGATGCCCGAGGGTGCTCGACAGGAAGGCCTCCGGGACCAGGAACGCCGCCACGCCGAGGTTGACGACGAACAGAATCGCGTACAGGAACCCGACCCCGAGCAGCAGAGTCAGGATCGTCGACGCGTTGTACAGCCAGGCCTGCTCGCGGTCCGGTACGCCGTCCGGCCCCGGACGTTCCCAGAGCGAGTGTGCCGCGACGAGCCAGAACACGAGCAGTCCCACGGAGACGACCGCCGCGACGATGTGCCGCCCGGTGCCGAGCTGGTCGCCGATCTGCCAGACGGTGCTGGACGTGAGGCCGAAGACGCTGGTGGCGACCGCCGCGGCGAAAGCACTGGAAAGGCCGAAGACCAGCCGCCACGGCCGGTTGGTGCGGACCATGCCGCTGACCAGACGTAAGCGGCCACGGACGCGGGTCGTGCTGTACCGGACGCCGACATCGGTCTCGTTGTCCGCGGCCTCGCGCCGGATCGGCACGAGTAGATGGGTCAGCGGGCTGCCAAGGCCGTGCATGTGCCTGGCGCGCGCCTCGCCACCGGCGGGCTCGCCCTCGGGCGCGGCGAGTTCGTCGAGTAGCTGCCGGACGATCTGGCCTGCTCGGCGGAAGGGTTGCATGCCGCCGAGAGCGGGCAGCGATACCACGCCGACCCTGCCCCGCACGTCGGCATGGGCGAGCACCGGGCGGTCCCGGTGCCGGACCGGGAGGTCGGTGAGGCAGATCGCGTAGTCCCAGCCGCCGTCGCGCCGGCGTTCCCGGGTGGCGTCCAGGATCTTGCCCGCGCTGTGCAGGCCGGCGGTCACCTCGTCGCACACCACCTCCACCGTGATCTGGGCGTCGGTGTACCGGCGTGGCAGTTCCTCGGCCAGCCGGTCGGCGACCCGGCGGGGGAGATCCGGGTCGGTCACCAGCCCGAGAATGATCGGCCGGTCGTTGGTTCCCATGTGTGGCGGTTGCTCCCGTTCTACGGTCGTGCGGCGCGTTCCGCGGCGTCCTTGATCCCGGTCAGGGTCTCGGTGAGGCCGCGGTCGACCTGTTCGCCCTCGGTACGTTCGGTGTGCAGGCCGACGGTGAGCACGGAGTTGCCCTCGGACGGCCCGGCTTCGATGTCGAGTTCACCGTGGTAGTCGTGCGGTCCCGCGGCACCCCATTCGAGCTTCCTGCCATCCGTGATCACGTGCACCCACGCCTTGCCTTCGACGTCCTGTTCGGGTGCCCCTTCCGGGTTGATGTGCGCCGTGACGTCGACCTTGTCGCCGCCCGCGGGGCGCGCCGAGGTGAGTCGCGGCATGTACTCCGGCAGGTTCGTCACGTCGGCGAGGTAGCTGAACAACGTCGGCGCGGAGACCTGCACGGTGATGGATTTCTTGTAGTCGCCCATGTTCGGGCGTTACCCACGGCCCGTATACGGCAAACCCGGGGCGTCCTGGGGACCGCCGCCGGGACGGGCCGTCGTGCGGTGATGCCGGTCGCTCGAGGCAGTCAGATTATTACACATGTGATACTTTGAATTCGTGGTTCGGACGATAGATCAGGACGCGCGCAGGCGGGAGATCGCCGACGCGGTGTGGCGGCTGCTCGACCGCGGAGGTCTGGCGGGCGCGTCGGTCCGCGGCGTCGCGGCGGAGGCCGGGTTGTCGACGGGGTCGATCCGGCATTTCTTCCGCACCCAGGCCGAGCTGCGCGAGTTCGCGCTGACCTCCCTGCTGGAACGGGTCGACGCGCGCGTGCGCCGGGCCGCCGGCGAACCGGACATGCGCCGCCGCGTCCTCGCGATGCTGGGCGAGTTCATGCCCTTGCGGGAGGACACGACCCGGGAGCTGAGTATCTGGCTGGAGTTCGTCCACCATTCGAGGTTCGACGACGCTCTCGCCGCCGTCGTGCGAAGGCAGGCCGAGGAGATGCACACGTTCCTGCGGCACGTCGTGGAGGGGCTTCGCGAACTCGGGCACCTGCCACCGGACGTCGATCTCGACGACGCCACGGCCGGGCTCACCGCGTTCGTCAACGGGGTGACCCTCGGCTTGCTGACCTCGCCCCACCTGATCACCCGCGAGCAGGCCGTACGGCTGCTCGAAGCCCACGTGTTCCGCGAAACACCCGAAGGGAAATCCGATGATGACTGAGAACCGCCGAACAAGCACGACGCACGGCAAATGGGCGCCGTGGTGGGTCTACGTCGTGGTCCTGGTCGGCGCGAACTGGCTGCGGGCCGGGCTCCTGCCGGGTGACCAGTTCCCGCTGGTCGTGACCGTCGCGATCACGGTGGGGCAGGCCGCGGTCCTGTTCGCACTGATCACCGTGATCCACCGCGCGTTCTCTCGGTCCGCCTGACCACTCCGAGCCCGAAGGGACGCCGTTGTGCCCAATGTGATCACGACCGAGACCCGGCGAACCCCCGGCCTGCCGGTGGCCCTGGGCGGCGTCGTGGGCCTGTTGCTGCTGAACAGCCTCACCGTCCAACTCGCCACGGCCTGGCAGATCCAGGTGACGGTGGGTGCGCTCGCCACCGTTTCACTGGTCGGCCTGGCATGGGCGTGCCGCCACCGTTTCCACCGCTCGGCGACCGACCTGCTGCTGACGCTGGCGGCAGTGTCGGTGTTCGGCTGGGTCTCGGCGGCCCTGACGGCCTTGCCGCCGGTCGAGTCCTGGCTCGGCACCGCTCCCGTGCCGCTGGCGTTCCTGGCGGTCAACGCCATCAAGCTCTCCTCGCTCGCGGCGCTCGCGGTGGTGGCCTACCGTCGCCGGTGGTCCCGGCAGCGCCTGCTCGTCCGCGTCGGCGATCTCAACGTCCCGAGCGGCATTCCCTTTCTGCGCTGGGGAATTCTGGGCCCGGTCGTCATCGTGGCGGTCCTCTTCCTGTTCCTCGCCGATCCGGCGGTGACCGCGAACTTCACCTCGGACACCGTCACCCTGTTGCTCACGTGGGCACCGGTGATGCTGGCCGGGGCCGCGGTGAACGCGGTATGCGAGGAACTGCTGTACCGGCACGCCCTCATCACCACGGCCCAGCCGTTGTTCGGCACCGCCGTCGCCGTCACGGTCTCCTGCTTCGTCTTCGGCATCGGGCACATCACCGGCAGTCCGGGTGGCTGGCTCGGCGTCCTGTCCACGGCCGTCTACGGCGCGGTCTGCGCAGCCGCCATGGTGCAGAACCGGGGCATGGCGTGGAATTTCCTCATCCACCTCTTCGGCGACCTCGGCGCCGTCTCCGCGCTGCTCATCGCCACTTCGGCCTGATTCACGCGGTTCGGTCAGGCGCAGGGTGGGGCATAGGGCGTGCCTGGCAGGAAGTTCTCCCATTCCACCGGGGTGATCCCGGCGCCGGACGCGGTGCACAGCCAGCGGATCGTGTCCTCGGGATCGGTGCGCCACAACCGCACGCTGCCGTCCCGGCTGCCGCCTGCCAGCAGGCTGCCGTCCCCGCTGTAGGTGAGCGAAAGCGCCGCGTCGGCGGACGCGGTCATGGTGGCCGTGTGCGCGGGTTCGCGTGGGTCGGTCAGGTCCCACAGCCAGATGGTTCCGTCGACGCTGGCCGCCGCGAGCTCCCTGCGTCCGGGGTGGAAGGCGAGCTGGTGCAGGTCGGCGACCGGCCCGTTCAGCGATCCGTCGAGGAGTCGCGGCCCGTCCGAGGTGCCGAGGTCCCACAGGTACACGTTGTCGTCCGCGGCCGCCCCGACGGCCAGCACCGTGCCGTCGGAACTGAACGCGGTCGAGGTCGCCCCCTCCCCTGTCGGCAGTGTCGTGCGCAGACGGGCACGCGCCGGGTCGGCGACGTCGTACAGGTAGGCGTTGCCGTCGTCGCTGCCCGTCACGAGCAGGCTGCCGTCCGGGCTGAAGCGGACGTCGTTCAGTGCGCTGTCGGATTCGCGCATCGCGGCCAGCGGGGCCGGGCGCTTGGGATCGGCGACATCGAGGAGCGTGACGGTGCCGTCCTTCGTGGCCACCGCGAGGACGGTGCCGCCGCCGTGGAACTCCATCCAGGCCACCGTCGAATCGGCGACGCCGGTCTCCGCGAGCGGAACGGGCCGGGCGCTGTCGCTGACGTCCCACAGGCAGACAGCGCCGTCGCCGGTGCCGGCCGCGAGCAGCCTGTCGTCCGGGCTGATCGCGTTCGGACCGCTCAGCTTGCCCTGGTCTCCGGCCGGGACGAGCGGCGCGCCCACAGCTGCGGGCCGCTCGGGGTTCGAGGCATCGACGAGGTGGACCTGGTCAGCCTTGCCCCCCGGTCCGACGGCGAGCGTGTTCCGTGCGCCCGCGAAATCCACCGCGAACACCGAGTCACCGAAGCCCTCGATGACCGGCCCCGGGACCGTCCACCGCCGCGTGACCCCGTCCTCGGCGAGGGTGAGGATCGTGTGGTCGTCGACGTAGACGACCGTGGTGAGCACGCCCGCGTGCGGCAGAGTGCGGCGGACCTCGCGAGTCGCCACGTCCCATTCCCACAGCTTGCGGTCCGAACTCCCGCCGATGATCCGGTCACCCGACGGGCTGAAGTCGATGAAAGTGACCCAGCTCGCCGGTCCGGTGAGCGTGCCGAGGGGACGCGGATTCGCCGGATCGGCGACGTCCCACAGATACACGGCATGGTCGCTGCTGGTCCCGGCGGCGACCAGGCTGCCGTCCGGCGACACCGCGACGGAGAAGACCTGGCCCTCCGGTCCGGTCAGGCTCGGCAGCGGTCGCGGCCCGGACGGACCGGCGAGCGTGAACCGGTGCACCGAGCGGTCCCGGCTGCCCGCCACCAGCGACAGCCCGTCCGGTGCGAACGCGACGCTGGTGACCGCACCCTGGGGCCCGGACAGCACCGTGTTCCCGGAGGGATCGGCGAGATCGAAGAGATGGATCCTGGCGTCGGCACCACCGGCGGCGACGGTACGGCCGTCCGGAGCGATCGCTACCGAGGCAACGCTTCCGCGCGGCCCGGTCAGCGTCGCCAGCTCCACCGGAGCCGCCAGGTCGCCGATGTTCCACACCCGGACCATGCCGCTTTCACCGACCACGGCCAGCAGCGTCCCGTCCGGGCTGAGCGTGATCGCCGCGGGACGGCTGTCGACGGACAGCAGTGGTCCCGCTGCCACCTCCTGCCCCGTCCGCGCCAGGGCGACGGTGCCGTTGTCCGCACCGGTGGCCAGCACCTCGGCGTTCGCCGCCACCACGTGTGCGGGGCCGCCCGCGCCGAGATGCCTCGCAGCGATCGGATGCGCCGCCGAGTCGAGCAGCGCCGACCGGGCCTCCGCCGTGGGGGCGCTGCGGTAACCGATCGCCGCGAGTTGCGCGGCCAGGGCCGGATCGGAGTCGCGCAATCGCTCCGCCTTGACGGCCACGTCGCGGGAAAGGGCGAGCCGCCGGTCGTGTTCGGCCGCGTCCTGCGTGCGCCATGCGTAGAACATCGCGCCTGCCACGAGGACGACCATCACCATGGCGGCGCTGGTCAGTTGGTATCGGCGGCGGACGCGGCGGCGGGCACCCGCCTCGGCCGCGTTCCGCTTGTCCACGCCGGCGTCGAGGAATTCCCGTTCGAGCGGGTTGAGTTCTTCCCGGTGCCGCTCGGCCCAGGTGAGAGCCGCGGCCAGGGTGCCGCCCTGGTACAGGTCGTCGGCGGTGTGCCCGTTGTCCCGCCAGGCGTGGGCGGCCAGCGTGAGCCGCCGGTGTACCTGCCTGCCCGCGCGGTCGTCGTCCAGCCAGTCGTACAGCCGTGGCCAGGCATGCAACAGGGCCTCGTGGCTGATCTGCACCGCGCCGTCGTCGGCGGTCAGCAGCCGGTGCGCGATGAAGGTGTCCAGGATGTCGTCGATCTCCTCGGCCTCGACGTCGGGCCGGTTGCCGACCAGTTCGTCGCGGTCGACACGGCGGCGGGTGTCGGCCGTCGCCTCGCCCGCGTGGACCAGCCGCAGCAGGACCTGCCGGGCCACCCGCCGCGCATGCGGACCGAGGCTTCCGTAGGCGTTCTCGGCGGTGTCGGCGATGGCGTGCCGGATCCCGCCCACCGCACGGTAATCGTCGATCCCGAGTACCCGCTGCTCACGGGCGATCGCCGCGTCGAAGGCCACCTGCAGCGTGTGCGACAGCAGCGGCAGGGTTCCCTGGTCGTGTGCGGCGTCGGCTTCGTCGAACGGGGTCGGCGCCACCTCGCGCACCAGCAGTTCGACGAGTCCGCCGTCCACCTCCATCTCCTGCGTGCGCGCGGGCTCGGCGATCGCCGCCCGCAGCTCCGGTCCGGTCATCTGGCCCACCACGACCTGTGCGTTCTGCAGGGCCGCAGACAGGTCCGGATACCGCAGCGCGTGCCCGTAGAAGTCGGCACGCAGCCCGAGCACGACGCCGCCTGCCCGCGACATCGACCGCACCGCCGCCAGGAAGGCGCGCCGCTCCGCGTCGTCCACCTCCGCTGCGAAGATCTCCTCCAACTGGTCGACCACCAGCAGCCACCGGCGGCCCGGTTCCAACTGGACGGCTTCCCACTGCCCGTCCTGCTCGGTGCGCAGGGTCGCCAGCACATCCGCGGGCTCGGCCCCGGCGGCGTCGGCGAGGCGCGCGGCCAGTTCCGTCAACGGCGATCTGCCCGGCACCACCACCACGGGCGACCAGGCGGGTTCGGTCAGCCGGGGCAGCAGTCCGGCGCGTAGCAACGACGACTTCCCCGCCCCGGACGGTCCCACGACCACGACCGGCTCCCCATCGCCCGCACGTGCGGTGACCTGGTCGACGAGGCGTTCGGTCAGTGCGGACCGGCCGAAGAAGTGCGCGGCGTCGGCGGCACCGAACGAACGAAGCCCCGGGTACGGGTTGTGGGTTCGCCTGCCGCCACGACGGGCACGTCCGCGGAGGCGTTCGACCGCCGCCGTCCAGGCCCGCAACCGGACGTCCTCGCGTACCCCGAGCTCGCCCAGCAGCGACCGGAACTCGCGTCCGACACCCTGCTGCGGCAGGTGCCTGCCCTTGAAGTAGCCGTTGAGCGTGCTGCGGCTCAGACCGTGGCCCCCGCCGTCGGCGGTGGCGGTCGCAAGCTGGCTCAGGGACCGGCCGGATCGTTCCTTCAACCGCGTCAACGCCGCGCCGAAGGCCGAGATCGACTCGATCTCGGCCGGGTCGATCTCGTGTTCCCCCACCAGGGACACTCCCCTCAGCATCACCAGGCGGATCCCGGGTAACCGAACGAGATCGCGCAGTGACCACACCTTAGGGGGCCGGTCGCGCGGAAGGCGGCCGAACGCCCGGATCGCCTGCCCCGGACTCGCCCCGCGCCCGATACCCGCACGTCCTCGTCCCACGCCTGACCAGGTGTGCGAGTTCGTACGAATCACCGCGGAACCGGCGTTCGGGCTTGTGCCGCGGACGACTCCACGCCGAAGATCAGCCTGCTCCGCGGCACCGGAGGCATCGAGCAGATCCGAGGGGGATGGGTGGCCCGGGATCGCGATCGGGGGGTGCGTGCGCGGTGGCCGCTGCGACGGTCACCGCCGCTCCCCGGCGCGCGCGTCCGGCGGCCGGCAGGCCGGTCCGGCGCGGCAGGAGAGCGTCATCGAGGAGGGGGGCCTTGGTGAACGAGCCGCCGGGCAGGGGGAAGGACATCGGGTCTGCCGTCCCGGGCTCGCCGTTCCGGGTCGCCCCCGTGTGCAGGGTTCACCACCCGGCGACGGCACCGGAGTCCCCGGGCGACCTAACCGCGAACCGAGCGCGCCGATCCCATTTCCGGTGCCCGCGGAATTTCAACCAGTACATTCATCATTGAAAAGGATGCGTCCATGCCGACCCATAAGAAGCTGTACTTCGCCGCCCTCGCTCTGGTGGTGCTGGGGGTGGTCTCGATACTGCTGCAGCCAAGTGGCCCCGATACCGAGTGTGCGCCTCCTGGTGGGCCGACGTCCGGGTACTTCGACCAGGAAAAGGGGTGCGCGGTGACGATGGAAAGCATGGACGAGGTCGGCGACTACTATTCCTCGCCGAAACTGTTCAGAATCGCCGGCGTCTTCCTTGTCGTCGTCGGCATCGGCACCGGAATCGGCGGCGTGGTCGCCATGGGCAAGTCCCGCCGAAAGAACGCGACGCACACCGATGGAACCCCGATGCGTACATAGGGGTTACGTCGTCCGGTGCCGCGCTCCGGCCGAGTGCTCCTCGGCCGGGGCGGTCACCGTCTGCCGGAGGGTGTCGTGCCGGCGTAGTAGTCCCTGTCCTTCCCTGTCCTTTCCCTCCCGTGGCCGGTTCCCGCTTCGTGGCCGGGTAGCTCCAGATCGGCCGCGCTTGACCGGAGCCGGTCGCGGGACGCGAGACATCGGCGAACCTCGACGTGCCGGGGCGGAGACCAGTGCAGGTTCACCGGCTCCCGGGCGTGCAGGCAGCGGGCGCAGCCCTCCACCAGCTTCGCGGACAACGCGGCGTCGAGTTCCTCGGACTCCGGGTACCTCCCCCGAACGCGAAACAGCCCCCGCCGAAATCGGTGGGGGCTGTTTTAGCTGCTCTGAGCGGTGGCCAGGGCCGGGGTCGAACCGGCGACCTTCCGCTTTTCAGGCGGACGCTCGTACCAACTGAGCTACCTGGCCGAAGACGCCGGCGAACCGAACGATCTTGCGACCCTGACGGGACTCGAACCCGCGACCTTCGCCGTGACAGGGCGACGCGCTAACCAACTGCGCCACAGGGCCTTACATACTGCTTTACTGCGTACTCCCAACGGGATTCGAACCCGCGTTGCCGCCTTGAAAGGGCGGAGTCCTAGGCCGCTGGACGATGGGAGCCCGGTCAGTTCGGCGAACCGACCCAACCGCGCTCTCAGGTCAACTCCTGGGAGCGAAGATAAGCATAGGGTACCGGATCAACCCCCTGCGCAACGGGGGGTCCCCAATGCGCGACGACGGCGTGAGCAGGCAAAACCGTTAGCCTGACCGAATGTTCGAGGGATTCACGCTGGAGCGTGCCGAGGTCGGGGAGGTCGAGCTCCGGGTCCGCCACGGGGGCTCCGGTCCGCCCGTACTGCTTCTGCACGGCCATCCCCGGACGCACACCACCTGGCACCGCGTAGCACCGCTGCTGGCGAGCGACTTCACCGTCGTCTGCCCGGATCTGCGCGGATATGGGAAATCGGCCAAGCCGCCGACGACGCCGGATCACTCGCCTTACAGCAAACGGGTGATGGCCGAGGACTGCGTTCGGCTGATGGCGCGGCTGGGTCACGAACGTTTCGCCGTGGTCGGCCACGACCGCGGCGGTTACGTGGCCACCCGCCTCGCGCTCGACCGGCCCGAACTGGTCACCGGATTGGCCGTGCTCGACGACGTGCCGATCGGCGAGGCGCTGGCGCGGTGCGACGCGAAGTTCGCCCGGGAATGGTTCCACTGGTTCTTCTTCGCCCAGCCGGACAAACCGGAGCGAGCGATCGGCGCCGACCCGGACGCCTGGTACGGGGTGGGCGAACGGAACACGGAGTCGGCGCTGGGTGCGGAGAACTTCGCCGACTTCCGCCGGGCGATCCACGATCCGGCGACCGTGCGGGCGATGCTGGAGGACTACCGCGCCGGGCTCGGTATCGATCGCGAGCACGACGACGCGGACCGGGCGGCGGGCCGGAGGATCGCCTGCCCGACGATGGTCCTGTGGGCCTCCGGTGACGACCTCGGCGAGATCTACGGCGACGTACTGGGCGTCTGGCGGTCCTGGGCCGACGATCTGTGCGGCGGTCCGATCGACTCGGGCCACCACATCGCCGAGGACGCTCCCGGCGAACTCGCCGCGAGACTGCGTACGTTCCTGTCCGGCGAGCCGGCGTCGCCGGCCTGAACCGGACCCGTCCGCGCGGCTGGCGTGGGCCCGCTTCAGCGCTGGACCGGTGACTGCCCGTCGTCGTCCGGGGTCAGGCCGAGCATGTCGAGCAGGTCGGCGCAGTCCTGCGCGCCTGCCGCTCCGTGGGCGACCGCGAGCCTGGCGCGGCGGACCTGATCGTCGGAGATGCGTGAGGCATCGCCGCTGCTCGTCCGCTGGGACGGCACACCGTTGGATCCGGTGTCCTCGCAGCGAAGGAGGAACTCGCGTACTTCAACCGACCTGCTCATGGCTCCTCCGAACGTCCTCGGCAGCTTTGCGGAGACGCTAGTTAGTCGCCGGGGCCCTCCATAGCCCCCCGCAGGGTGAACCTGCAAGCACGCAGAGTCGCAACGGGAGGAAAATCGCCGACCTCGGGGAACGGGTGACCGGAAGGCGAACCTCCGGAAAACGAACAGGGTGTTTCCGGCGCTGTTTTTCGGTTCAGCCACTCCCGCGCACCGTTCGGTCGTGTAACAATCGTCGTGCTGACCCACCCCCGGTCAGCACCTGTGGAGATCCCCTCCGGCCCCCGCGTTCCTCCCCCTGGCGCGGGGGCCTCTCCATGTCCGGGTCTCCATCCTCGGGTTCCCACGCGAGACACGGATCGCGACCCCGGGTTTGCACTCCGTGTTGCCACTGCGGCATGTGGGTGCGAGGTGATCACTCCGGTGGCCCAGTCCGGCGGGCCATCGAATACGGATTGTGTGTTACGTGTCACAGTAGTATCGCGGCCGAAACCCAACCGTTATCGTGTCGGGGTGCCTCTTCCATCCTTAGGACGCCTGAGTACCCGGACCAACCTCAAGGCCGTCGCCTCCGGCAAGCATCGGAACGTCGCCGCTGCCAAGGTCGAGGACGAGCCGGTCGAGGACCACGAACTCACCAGCTACCTGGCAGCGCTCGCCCCCGACGCGGACCCGGAGAGCACCGGGAGCGGGCGGCGGTTCGGCGAGGCGCAGGTGTACCAGCTCCGCCTCAGCCAGATCGCCGGCGAACAGCTCAAGGAGATCGCGGCCGAGCGGGACAGTTCGCCGCACGCGATCGCGCAGGAATGGATCCTCGAACGCCTCTCCTGGGAAGGGCAGGCCGCGTCGGCGCAGGAGCAGCAGCGTCGCCAGGCGGCCCAGCGCCCGGCGTGGCCGACCGAGGCGCCCCCCGCCTCCCCCCGTGCGGTGCCGGCCGAGGAGAGCACCGACCAGCACTTCTTCGATCAGCGCTGGGATCGGCGTCCCGCGGCACACGGCCGCCGCTGACCTTCAACACGAATCGAGCCCCGGCGGAAGAATCCGCCGGGGCTCGATTCGTGTTGAAAACTGTCAGTTCGTTCCGAAGGCTCGCGTAGCGGCGTGCCTTACAGAGCGCGAACCTTCTGCGCCTGCGGGCCCTTCTGGCCCTGGCCGACCTCGAACTCGACTCGCTGGTTCTCCTCGAGGGTGCGGAAACCGCGGCCCTCGATCTCCGAGTAGTGAACGAACACGTCGCCTTCGCCGCCGTCCTGGGCAATGAAGCCGAAGCCCTTTTCGGCGTTGAACCACTTCACAGTGCCTTGCGCCACCGCTTTACTCCTCGTTGCAGATCCGCATCGGGGGTCGCCGAAGCTACCCCCGGGCCGTCCCGGGCGGTTCCAACGAGTCGAGCGAAGAGCGTGTCCGGCCCAGGGCTCGCGTCAGAAGTTCCGCGAGTGTGAAGCCACGAACACGCAAAACGACGGCCTGGACGAAGAGTACCGGGATCCCGCCGATTCTGAACCCCATGAATTTCCGGTTGGCCCCGACTGTAGTAATGCGGTGACACGCAGGGTGTATGCGAGGCCGGCGCGATCTTCACCCGGTTCGCGGTTGCCTGCTGATCTTGCCGTTCTCCGCCGCATGTCGTCGCCATCCGCCGACTACGGAACGCGTCGGTGAAGCGGCGCCGGGCGGTCGCGTTCCGGCCGTCCGGGACGCGGAATCCGCTCAGATCGGCGTCGGTGGCGCGACTCATCTTGATATGTGATGTTCATCACTTTAGATGCGGTAAACGTGCCTGCCCCGCCGTACGTCTTCCAGTGGCGACAGGAACTTTGACGGGGGTTACTCAGTGCAGCAGAAGAACGCAGCCGTCCGGCGCCGTGCATCCGCTCTGGTGCTGGCGATCGCGGTCGTACTCGGTGCGAGTGCGTGTTCGGGCGACGCGGAAAACGTGGCGTCACCGGACGAGGGCGGCGGTGCCAAGCCGGTGGCCGCGACGGGTGCGGTCCAGGCGCAGCCCACGGACGGCGCGAAGAACGTGGCGCCCGGCGAACCGGTCCAGGTCAGCGTCAGTGACGGGACGATCGAGTCGGTGGCGCTGACGAACCCGGACGGCAAGCAGGTCGCCGGCGAGACCACGCCGGACAAGCGCGCCTGGTCGGTCACCGAACCCCTCGGCTACGGCAAGACCTACACCTGGTCCGGCGCCGCGGTGGGTGCCGACGGCAAGCGCCTGCCGATCGGGGGCGCGTTCACCACCGTCAAGCCGAAGAAGCAGATCTCCGGTTCGCTCAACGTCGGCGACGGGCAGACCTACGGGGTCGCCATGCCGGTCGGCATCACCTTCGACAGCAAGGTCACCGACAAGGCGGCCGTGGAGAAGGCGCTCACCGTCGAGACCACGCCGAAGACCGAGGGTTCCTGGGCTTGGCTGGAGAACGACACCGCCGTGCACTGGCGTCCCAAGGACTACTGGCAGCCGGACACCCAGGTGAAGGTGGACGCGAAGCTGTACGGGAAGCAGCTCGGCGAGGGGGTCTACGGCAAGTCCGACGTGGCCGCGAGTTTCCAGATCGGCCGTTCGCAGGTCGTCAAGGGCAACACCCAGACACACCGGATGCAGGTGATCCGGGACGGACAGCAGGTCGCCGACTACCCGGTCAGCTACGGCCTCGACTCCGACCCCGGCCGGGTCACCCGCAGCGGCACGCACGTCGTGATGACCAAGCACGACAAGTACTTCATGAACAATCCCGGTTACGGCTACGAGGACTTCGAGGTGAGCTGGGCCGTCCGGATCTCCAACAACGGCGAGTTCACCCACGCCGCCCCGTGGTCGGCCGCGCAGCAGGGCAGCAGCAACGTCTCGCACGGCTGCCTGAACATGTCGATGGCCGACGCCAAGGCGTACTACGACAGTGTCCTGCCCGGCGACCCGGTGGAGATCGAGGGCAGCTCGCAGCAGCTCGGGGCGAAGGACGGCGCGTATCACGACTGGACGTACTCCTGGGACGAGTGGGCGGGCATGTCCGCCCTCAACGGCTGAGGCCGCGCCGGGCGGGAATCCGATGCAACCCGGCGTGGAACCTCGCGCATGACTAACGGCAGAGGCGCCGCGCAACGGCGGGCGCCCGAGACCGAGGAGACGAATTGCGCACCCGAATCGCACTGACTGTCGGTGGCCTGGTGCTCGCGGCCGGAGCCGTGACCGGCACGGCGCTCGCGAGCGCCGACGCCCAGGACGCGCCCCCCGCGCCGGCCGGGATCCAGCAGCCTGCCCAGGCCCCGTCGGGCACGGCGAGCCAGGCCCCGTCGGCCACGCCGAGTCAGGCCCCGTCGGCCACGCCGAGTCAGGCCCCGTCGGTCACGCCGGAGCCGAGCCAGTCGGTCACGCCGGAGCCAGCGGAACCGGCACCCACCGAAGCGCAGGAGCGGCCCGCCCAGTCCGCGCCTGCCGAGCGTCCGCGGGTGCCGTCCGCGGTGCCCGCGGGACCGTCCGGCGACTGCGCGGACGCCTGCCCCGCTCCGGTGCACGGCGGCTGACCTGGTGACCACCCCGCGTTCCCGTGGTGCCGGGCCGAGTTCGCCGTGGGACGGCGAGTTCGCCCGGTACTTCGGCGAGCGCGCGCATTCCTTGCGTGCCACGGCATTCCTGCTCTGCGGCGACTGGCACCACGCCGAGGACATCACGCAGGCCGCGCTGCTGAAGCTGTACCTGGCCTGGCCGCGCCTCTCCCGCCGGGACGCGCTGGACGCCTACGCGCGCAAGGTGGTGCTGCGGACCTTCCTCGCCGAACGGCGCAGGCCGTGGCGGCGAAGGGAACGGCTGACGGACGGGCCGCCCGAGGTGGCCGCCGAGCAGCGCGGGGGAGAGCCGGATCCACTGGTGCGCCAGGCCCTCGCCGCGGTGGCGCCGAAACAGCGGGCCGTGCTGGTGCTGCGGTTCTGGAACGACCTGAGCGTCGAGGAGACGGCGAGCGTGCTGGGCTGCTCGACGGGCACGGTGAAGAGCCAGTGCGCCCGCGGTCTGGCGACCTTGCGGGCCAGGCTCGGCCCGCACTACGGCAGTCTGACCTTCGCCGACTCCGGCGCGGAAACGAGGTGAGCGGCGTGGCCGATGACGACATTCGCCGGGTGCTCTCCCGCGCGGGCGAGGAGACCGGCCCGCCGATGGGTATCGATCCGCGGCACATCATCGAGCAAGGTGGACGGATTCGCAGGCGCCGCAAGCGATTCACCGTCGCCGGGGCGTTCGTGGCGACGGCGGGCACGGTGGCGGCGATCACGTTCGCCGTGACGCCCGCGCTTCCGGACACCCCGGTGGTGCCTGCCGGGCCGGGGCTGACCGTGGAATCGCCGGTTCCCTCGCCGGTCCCGCCGCCGCCATCCACCGCGGTGCCCTCGGTGACCGAACCTCCGGCCCCGGAATCCTCCGCCCGCCCTGAACCGTCCCGGACACCGGAAGCCCCCGGTCAGCTCCCGTCCGGCTCACGATCCGCGGAACGCGAGCCGGCTCCGCCCGCCCCCGGGCAGACCGCCTCGGAGACGCGGCCGGACGAACCGGCGACCGTCCGGCCCTGAAGCCCATCAGGACCGTCCACAGTGGATACTTAGTCGTCACTGCGGTAACTCAGCGTCGCTGCGATTGGTGCATCCGAGGGTCCCGAAGGTCCGAAATGTCCGCTGAGTCCGCCGGTCGATTACGGAAAGATTACGAATTTCCGATGAAACCCGACTCGCCGGGTAGGGAATCGAGGATCCACCGGAAAATTTCCGACATCGCGCTTTACCTGGGGCGACGGCACTGGGACCGTCAGAGAGCCAGTCGGAAAGTCACCGGATCGATTGGACAACGGCGGATAAGTCTCTACGGTCGAGAGGTCGTCGAGGCAGCTCAACAAGCGGCGGGAGGTCGCACATATGGCCGAACAGGCACACGCGGAGACCGAGGAACCGGCCGACGCGGATCCGAGTGCGGTACGCAGAGCCGTAGCCGGATCAGCGATGGGTAATACCATCGAGTGGTACGACTTCGGCGTTTTCGGCTTCATGCCGGCGATCCTGGGGCAGGTTTTCTTCAACGCGTCCAGCACTTCCGAGGGAGCGCTGGCGACCTTCGCGCTGCTGGCCGTGACCTTCGTGATCCGGCCGTTCGGCAGCGTGATCCTCGGGCCGCTCGGCGACCGGCTCGGCCGCCAGAAGGTGCTGGCGCTGACCGTCATCCTGATGTCCGGTTCCACCTTCGCGATCGGCCTGCTGCCGAGCTGGGACACGATCGGTCCGGCCGCGGCCGTTCTGGTCATCCTGCTTCGCGGCCTGCAGGGCTTCTCCGCGGGTGGTGAGTACGGCGGCGCGGCGACGTTCATCGCCGAGTACGCACCGAAGAAGCGCCGCGGATTCCTCGGCGCCTGGCTGGAGTTCGGCACGCTCGTCGGCTTCTTCCTCGGCGCTGCCGTGGTGACCGTCTCCACCGTGGTCCTCGGCGACGAGACCATGCGGGAATGGGGCTGGCGGATTCCGTTCCTGATCGCCGGGCCGCTCGGTCTGGTCGGTCTCTACCTGCGGAACAAGCTCGAGGACACCCCGGTCTTCCAGGAGATCGAGCAGCAGAACAAGGTGGCCAAGTCGCCACTGAAGGAACTGCTCACCCAGCACTGGCGCTCGATCCTGCACCTCGTCGGGCTGGTGATCCTGCTCAACGTCGGCGACTGGATCATGCTCGGCTACATCGAGACGTACCTCAAGGACGTGCTCGGCCTCGAGGGCAACGTGCCACTGTTCATCGTCATGGGCGTGATCGCGGCGATGATGCTGGTGATCGTCCCGCTCGGCAGCCTGTCCGACAAGATCGGGCGAAAACCACTGCTGCTCGGCTGCTGTGCGGGATTCCTGGTGCTCTCCATCCCGGCGTTCACGCTGATGGAGAACAGCAAGGAGGCTGACGGCGTCAACGTCATGATGCTCGGTGGTGGCCTGCTGATGATCGGCGGTTGCCTGGTGCTGTTCCTCGCGGTCGTCGCCTCGACGCTGCCCGCGATGTTCCCCACCCAGGTTCGCTACGGCGCGTTCTCGATCGGCTACAACTTCTCGACGGCCGCGTTCGCGGGCACCGCTCCGTACATCGTCGGCAGCCTGGTGGACTCGACCGGCAATACGCTGTGGCCCGCGTTCTATCTGATGGGCGCCGCGCTCATCGCGGCGGTGCCGATCATGTTGCTGCCGGAGACGAAGGGCGTGTCCATGCGCGGAATCAAGAACTCGCGCGAGTGCACGACCAGGACGGGTGACGCACCCGCACCGGTCACCGGCTGAGTTCACGTTCGACCACTGTGGCCGGGCTCCCGCGAGGGGGCCCGGCCACAGTCCTGTGTGCCGGGCGGTACGCGGGCACCGTGCCGTACGCCACGGCCGTGTTCGTTCCCGGCGGGCTTCGGGTTAGCTTGTGGATGTGAGCAGCAGAGTCGAACAGGCATGGCCCCCGGTGGACACCGAGGCGGCGGTCGTCCATCCGGACGCGCCGGCCCCCGGCAGCGAGCTGGCGATGCACTACAAGGAGTGCTTCGGTTGCGGCGACGAGCAGGAGGCGGGCCTGCACCTGCGCTCCACCGTCGGCGAGAAGAGCAGCGTCCACTCCCGTTTCCTCGTCACCACCGCGCACCAGGGCGCCCCCGGCCTGGCCCACGGCGGTCTGCTGGCCTGCGCGTTCGACGAAGCGCTCGGGGCGTGCGTGGGCAACCTGCTGCGCAGGCCCGCCGTCACCGGGAAGCTGGAGACCGACTTCCTCCGTCCCGTCCCGGTAGGGTCGACCTTGTTCATCGCCGCGCATCTCGACGGGGTGGCCGGGCGCAAGATCTATGTCAGCGCGGACGGTCACCTCGACGCCGCGGACGGTCCGGTGGCCGTACGCGCACGAGGGCTGTTCGTCACCGTCGGCTTCGAGCACTTCCGTTCGCACGCCGGGCAGGAGTCGCTGGACAAGCTCAAGGCGGCCGGGCGTGCGCGGCAGAACGACTGGGACATCAACCCCTGATGGCCCACTAGTCCCCGAAAGGCACCACCCCGGTGTTCATCGTCGTCGTCGGCGCGCTCGTGGCGTTGCTGCACCTGTACCTGTGGAAGCGGCTCGTCCGCGACACGACCTCGCCCGGCCGGGCTCGCAGGCTGGGCACCGTCCTGCTGATCGCGCTCGTGCTGGTCATGTTCGCGGCGCTGACGCTGGGCACGCGCACCGATCCGGACATCGCCCGGTGGTACGCCTGGCCCGGATACCTATGGCTGGCGGTGTTCTTCTACCTGCTGCTGATCCTGCTGGTGCTGGAGCTGCCCAGGCTCGCGCTGCGACGCTGGGTACGCGGCCCCGCCCGGCCCGTCCCCGCACCGGCCGTCGCCACCGGGTCCGCCGCCGCGGAGTCCGAACCGGACACCGGCAACGACACCAGCACCGACACCGCCGAATCGTCCGAAGTGGACACCGGGGTGAGCAGGCGGATGGTGCTGGCGCGCGGTTCGGCCCTGCTGGCGGGCGTGGCCTCCACCGCACTGGTCGGTTACGGCGCGACCGTCGCGATGAGCGCGCCGAAGGTCACCCGGGTCGCGATTCCCCTGCGGCGCCTGGATCCCCGGGTCGCCGGTTTCCGGATCGCCCTGATCAGCGACGTCCACCTGGGACCGCTGCTGGGCCGCTCGTTCACCGAGCGCATCGTGGACATCGTCAATGCCGAACGTCCCGACGCCGTCGCCATCGTCGGCGACCTGGTGGACGGTAGCGTCGAGCACCTGGCCGAGGCCGCCGAACCGCTACGCGAGCTGCGCAGCCCGGCCGGCACGTTCTTCGTCACCGGCAACCACGAGTACTACTCGGGCTACACGGAATGGGTCGAGTACGTGCGCACCCTCGGCATCCGGCCGCTGCGCAACGAGCGGGTCACCATCTCCCGTGGCGGCGGGACCTTCCAGCTCGCCGGGGTCAACGACGCGACCGCCGACCAGTTCGCCGACGCCGCCGACGTCGGGAAGGCGCTGCTCGGACGGAATCCGGCGGAAGCCGTGGTGCTGCTCGCGCACCAGCCGGTGAGCGTGGACGAGGCGGTGGCCAACGACGTCGACCTGCAGCTCTCCGGGCACACGCACGGCGGGCAGATCACGCCGTTCGAACTGGCGGTCTCGCTGCAGCAGGGCGCGGTGGCGGGACTGTCGCAGGTGGAGAACACCAAGCTCTACGTCACCAGGGGTGCCGGATTCTGGGGCCCGCCGGTGCGGATCGGCGCAGACCCGGACATCTCGATCGTCGAACTGCGGTCCGAGTAGCCGGTCTCAGGTGAGGGTGCGCGGACGGATCGCGTTCGCCCGGTCGACCAGCGCGATCCGCTGGTCGGTCGTACCGGCGAGCCTGGCCAGCGCCCGGTAGCAGCGTTCCAGCCCGAACCGCAGGTCGCGTTCGGACAGTGCGCAGCCGAGCACCCTGGCGTCACCGGGCGCGGACTCACCCTCGCGGATCCAGTCGTACGCGGCCCGCAGCACCTCGGCGGAGAGCTGCGCGTGCCGTTCCGCGTCGAGGGTGAGCCGCTCCAGCTTGTCCGCCGCCTCCACCAGATCACGCCCGCCGATCGCCCCGGTGCCGCCGGAGCGGGAGGTCTTGATCTTGATCGCGGCCACCTGGGCGGCGACGAAGTGCGTCGAGGAGGCGGACACCTTCTCCAGCACCTCGATCGCGCTCGCCCGGCCGCCCTGGGCCAGGTAGACCCTGGCCAGGCCGAACGCCGCGCTGACGTAGGAGTGGTCGGTACGCCACACCAGCTCGTACATCCGGGAGGCGGCGAAGTAGTCGCCCACCCCCTCGGCGCTGACGGCCAGCGCGAGCTTCGGCGCGATCTCGCCGGGCAGCTCGTCGTACACCGCGTCGAAGGCCACCCTGGCCACCTTGGGGCGTCCCGCGGCGAGCTCGATCAGCCCGCGGTACCAGTCGATCCGCCAGTCGTGCGGGTAACCCGCCTTCACCGCCAGGTATTGCGCCGCCTGGAGTTGCCGGTTCGCCTCGGCGAGCTCGCCGAGGTCGATCCGCGCCCGGACGACCCGCAGCCGCACCTCGATCGACTCGCGCGGCGCGCCGGCCAGCGCCTCGATCGCCGCACGCGGATCGGCCGAGGCCGTGGTGGCCAGCACGCCCGCGCCGGGATCGCCGGTATCCACCTGCGGGACAGGCAACCCGCCGACGACCTCCACCGGGTCCGGCACCGGAACGCTCCCACCGGACTCCGGGACGACCATGTCCACGCCGAAGGTCTTCGTCTCCGGGCCGAACACCGTGGACGGCGCGGGCCGCTGCTCTCCGGTGCCCAGCGCCATCACCTCACGCAGGACGCCGGTGAGCTGGTCGGCCATGTCCTCGGCCGAGGTGAACCTGCGCTCCGGCGAGGCGTGCGTCGCCCGCTTGAGGAAACGGTGGTACGAACCGAACAGCGCCAGCAGCGGCACCGCGTCGGCCGAGGGCAGCGTGGTCTTGAACTTGCTGGTGTAGCCGGAGAACTCGAAGCTCAGCACCGCCAGCGTCCGGCCGACGGTGAACAGGTCCGAGGCCACGCTCGCCCCCTGCGTGGCGAGTTCGGGCGCGCTGTATCCGGTGGTGAAGAACAGCGGGCTCTCGTAGTCGTCCATCCGGCGGACGGCGCCGAGGTCGATCAGCTTGAGCTGCTCGTGCGTCTGGATCACGTTGTCCGGCTTGAGATCGCAGTACAGCAGGTTCTGGCTGTGCAGGTAGCCGAGCGCGGGCAGGATCTCCAGCCCGTACGCGATCACCTGGCCGATCGGCAGCGGTTCCGCGCGGCCGGTCTCGCGGTGGTGGGCGAGCGCGAGCTGGCGCAGTGACTGGCCGCCGACGTACTCCATCACGATGTAGCCGACGGAACTGCCGGTGACCGGGTCGACGTGCTGGACGAAGTTGTAGATCTTGACGATGTTCGGGTGCTCGACCTCGGCGAGGAAGCGGGTTTCGTTGACCGCGGCCGCCATCGCGGTGGCGTCACCGGTGTCGATCAGTCCTTTGAGGACTACCCAGCGATCGCTGACGTTGTGGTCCTGCGCGAGGTAGATCCAGCCGAGGCCGCCGTATGCCAGCGCGCCGAGTACCTCGTACTGCCCGCCGACGATCTCCTCGGCGCGCAGCCGGGGCCGGAACGAGAAGGCGTTGCCGCAACCGGCGCAGGTTCCCTCGGCCTCGCCGGGCACGCCCTTCTCGCCGCGACCGACCTTCGCGCCGCAGTTGCCGCAGAACCGCTTGTCCTCGGACACCACCGGGTCGGTCATCACGGCGGACGCCGGATCCCGGTACGGCACCTGTGGCACGTCGACGAGACCGGCACCGAGCCTGCCACGGCGCGAGGTACGGGACCCGGTGCGGCGGGAGGTCCCCGGGAACGCCCCGGAGCCGGTGCCCGGACCGGTGCCGGGGCCGGACCCCGGCCCGCTTCCCGGTCCGCTGCCGGGGCCGGTGAACGGATGCAGGCCCTGACTGGTGCGCTGCGGCAGAACGCTCTCGGTACCCGGATCGGGCAGCGCGAAGTCCCGGCTCGGCTCGACGCGCGGTCGCGGCGGCGTGATGCTCTGCGTCTCCGGGGCGGGGGCGGACAGCACGCTGGTGGGCTGCGGGTCGTTGCCGCCCTGCCAGTGCGGGGTCACCGAATGCGCCTCGGAGGACACGGCAGGCATCGGGGGCTGCCGCACCGGCTGTTCGATGCCGGCCGGTGGCGAGGGCTGCGACGGTGGGGCGGCGGGCCGCTGGCCGGACGGCGGCTGGATGGCCGGCTGCTGGGTGGCCGGCTGCTGGGTGGCCGGCTGCTGGGTGGCCGGCTGCTGGGTGGCCGGCTGCTGGGTGGCTGCGGCCTGCTTGGCGGCGGGGGCGCCCGTGGGCGCCTCGACGGCCGCGAACTGCTGCGTCTCCTGCGCCGAGTTCGACGGCCCGGCCGGGTTCCGCCGCTGGGCCGGGTTGCGGGTGGGTGGCGTCCACTGCTGTTCCGGCTCCGGCTCGGCGGTGCCGCCGAGTACTCCCGGCGAGCCCCGCCAGCCGGTTCCCCCGTCCTCGGGCGGTGTCCCGGCGGTCTCCCCGGTCGTGCCGGTATCCCCGTCCGTCGTCGCGTGCCGCGGACGGCGTGGCTCATCCGACACTGCTACCTCCCCGGCAAGAGTCGTCAACGCTGCGACGATCCTAGTGGCCGGACCCGGCACCGGGGCCGTTCACGGGGTTTTGTCCACGACCGGGCACCCGGACACGCGGAATCCGGCCACCGCTCGCGCACGGGGCGCGGCACCGCGCTACCAGGGCGTCGCGGCGGCCGGATCCGGTACCGGTCTCAGCGCTTGAGGCGCATCAGTTCCAGGGCGACACTCTTGCCGACGCTGGTGTTGGCGGCGAGTTCCTTGTTCTGGTCGTTGATCGGATCGCCGTAACCCATCAGGTCCTTGGCCCCCGGAACCGCCAGCGCGACGCTGGCCGCGGAGTTGACCACGTCGGTCCCGCGGACCGCCTGCACACCGTCGAGGGCCGCGTTCACGCCCCGCACGCCCGGGATCAGGCCGATGGCGTCCCCGCCGAGGGTGCGCCAGGCCTTCGGGTCGTCGTAGCTTCCGGTGTCCAGCATGTCGGCGCCGTGCAGGCCCAACGCGGCCGCGCCGGCCAGTAGCGCGACCGGTGCCGCGACCACGTTGACACCCGGGATCAGCGCGCCCACTCCGGCGACAGTGGCGATCATGCCTGCTATGTCGCCCGCACGAGCCGTGTCTGTCTTGCTGTTCGGCGCGGGTGGCGGGGCTTGCAGGCCCTGGGACTTCTCCGCGACCAGTGCCTTGATGCGCTGGGCGATCTCGGCGGCGAACTGCTGCTGCTGGGCGGCCCCCGCCGCGCCGTACATCGGGTTGCCCATCTGCAGGTAGGCGGGCAGGTTGACCTCGATGACCTGGACGATCGCGTTCTTGACGTCGATAAGGCTCTGCGCGTAACGGTCGGCCATGGCGGCCTGCTGTTCGGCGCCCTGGCGCTGGCCGTCCAGGGTGACGGTGCCCTGGTTGATCTGCTGGCCCATGGCCTGACCCGCCTGGTCGGCCCACGCCTGTTCCGCCGCCCCGCGCGCGTCGCTGAGCTCGGTGCCGGCGAGGTGGGCGGTTTCCCCGGCCTTGCGCCAGTCCTCGGCGAGGGTGCGGACGTTGTCCTCGTTGTCAGGGGGCCACGAGTTGTCGATGGCCTTGACGGCCGCCCAGAGTTCGTTGCTCGGTTCCGCGATGGCCATGACTCACTCCCGCCGCAGGGATTCGGCACCCTTGGTGTCGGCCGCCTGGTAGTCCTGCACGCACAGCTCGCCCGCCTCGGCCAGCTTCCGGACCGCGCCCGCGATCCGGGTCGCCTCCTCGTTCAGCCGCTGCTCGCCGGGCGAGAACCCGGCCAGGAATCCCTGGCCCATCGGGCCCTGCCCGATGCCACCGGTGCCGTTCGCGACCGCGGAGGACCACTTCTGCCCGAAGTTGTCGCCCGCGCTGCCGACGCCGGTCATCGCCGTCGTGGTGGCGTCGATGTTCATGTGCACGCCGTTCTGTTCGCCCGCCATCGTGTTTCTCCTTGCCTCGATGGACTTGCCCTCAACGGATTTCGTGGTGGCCGTGTGCTCGGACCGGGATCAGTTGCCGGGCGTGACGCTCGGCAACTCCCGTAGCCGCATGGTCAGCGTGAACGCGCGCTCGTCGGCCGCCGCTCGCGCCGCCCGGTAGGTCTGCTCGATCGCGCGGGACAGTGCCTTCGAGTCGGGATCGCGATAGATCCGGGGGTCCAGCGTCAGCTCCAGCAGGTCTCCGCGCGCGTCCACCTTCGCCGAGATCCAGCCGTCTTCGGACTCGGCCACCTCGACGATCTCGGCCAGTTCGCGCTGCACCGCACGAATCTCCGCGGACAACTGCTCGAACCGTGCGGGCTGGTAGCTCAGCTCGATGTGTCGGGTTTCCATCACCATCCGCCTTCCCGAGGGTGAACCGGGTCGGATCAACCCTGCCGCGCGGGGTGCGTGCGGGCTCCCGCCCTGACCGCTTCCTGCCAGGGATCTTCGACCGGAAGGTGCTGGGCACGGCCGTGTGCGGGCGGACGAGGCCGTTCGTTGGTGGCGACGCCGGGTCACCGTCGTGGTACCGGCCGGGCGGTCAGTCCGTGAAGCTCCCGGACAGCTTGGCGGTGTTGTTGCTTCCCGCCGACCCGCCGCCGCCGGTCCGGGTCACCAGCTTCCCGTTCACGGTTGCCGTCGCGGCCATGTCGCCGCCGGTGTGCTGAAGGGTCAGGGTCCACTCGTGGCGGCCCGCGCCGTACGGCACGACGACCGACTTGCGCCACGGCAGCGTCACCGCCGTCTCCTCGCTGACCTCCGCGTCGAGGGTGAAGGCGAGCGAGGTGAGGGTGGCCGTGCCGGTCACCTCGACCTCCAGCCGGTGTTCCTGCTGGGCCGGGGCGGAGGAAGCCGCGGGGGCCGCCTCCGCCGGTGGCGGCGTCGTCGTCGGAGACGTCTGGCCGCACGCGGTGAGCAGGCCGGCCCCGAGCACCGCGGCGACCACGGTCCGGGCGGGGGCGTGCGGAGGTCGCTCCACCCGCGGCGTTCGCCGGTTCCGTTGCCGGGGGCTCGGCTCGTCGTGTCGGGTCTGCATCACCATGCGCCTTCGCCGAGGGTGAACCGGGTCGGATTCACCCTGCCGCCCGACAACGGGCGGGCGCCCACCGTGACCGCTTCCTGCCAGCGAGCTTCGACCGGAAGGTGGGCGGAGGAGGCCTATTTGTAGCTGGGCGGAGGCGGAGAAGCGGGCCCGAGGCGCGCGGTGAGCCAGCGGTCGTAGCTCGCCTGCCACGGTCCGGTGTTGCGGACGGTCTCCAGCACCGAGTTCACGTACCGGACCATGTCCTCGTTCTGTTTCGGGATCCCGATGCCGTACGGCTCCTCGGTGAACTTACCGCCGACGATCTTCGTCGTCGGGTCCTGTTCGAGCATCCCGGCCAGGATGACGTCGTCGGTCGACACCGCCTCCACCTGGCCCTGCTGCAACATCACCAGGCAGTCCGACCAGTTCTCCACGGACACCGGTACCGGTTTCGCCGAGTTCTTGGTGATGTTCTTCAGCGAGGTCGACCCCTTCGCCGCACACACCGGCTTGCCGCCGAGGTCGGCAAGGCTGGCGGCGGGGGAGCCCTCGTTCACCAGCACCCGCTGCCCGGCGACGTAGTACACCGAGGAGAAGTTGATCGACTTCAGGCGGGTGCAGTTGACGGTGAACGTGCGCACCACCATGTCCACCTCGCCTGCCTTCAGCACCTGCTCGCGCTGCTGCGAGGAGATCGCGCGGAACTGGATGGCGTTGGCGTCGCCGAACAGCGCCTTCGCGACCTCGCGCGCCATGTCGATGTCGAAACCTTCGAGGTTGCCGTTCGTCGGGTTCCGGAATCCGAACAGGAAGGTGTTCTGGTCCACGCCGACGACGAGTTTCCCGCGCTTGCGAATCTTGTCCATTGTGGACCCTTCGGCGACGTCGCCGGAAGGTGCGAGACTGGCGGTCGCGTTGCAGTCGTCGCCGCCCGCCCCGCCGGTGTCCGCCTCGCCGCCGCCGACGTTCGCCGGTTTCGGCCGCTCCACCGCGCCCACCGGCGCCGGGTCCACCGGCGCTCCGGGAGAACCGCAACCGCCGGCCAGCAACACCGCCGCCAGCAGTAGTGCCACACGCTTCGATCTCATGTCCCCGCCCCTCACCGGTACTCCCGCAACCGTTCCCGGATGCCCAGGGTCACGCCGAGCGCCGCCACCACCATCAGCACCGCGAACCCGGGTGCCAGCAGGGTCAGCGCCCGCGAACTGCCGACGGTGTCGTCCAGGAAAGCCTGGCGGGTGACGCCGATGCCCTGCGCGAGATTTCCGTCCAGCCGGTAGAAAGCCGTCGCCGTGCCGTCCTGGCGGGCGCCGTCGATCGCCAGGCTGACCGCTCCCTGGTAGTCGCCGGAGTCGTCGAGTGCGCGGACCTCGGTGTGCGCGGCGAACCAGGCTCGCGCGTCGGCGGTGGCCGCGTCGGAGAACCGTGTCATCTCCGGCTGCGCCCCGTCGCGCGCCTCGCGTAGCAGTCCGCCGTTACCGTCCGGCCCGGCCAGCGTCTGTCCCAGCGCGACGAAGTCCTTTTCGTACCTGCCGCCGTCGCCGCGGGCGACCAGGGTGAGTGTTTCGTCCGCGCGGGCCTGCAGCGCGGCGATCCGGGCCCGCACCAGGACATCGGCGCGCTCGGTGCCCTCGGTCGCGCCGTTGCCGACGAGCACCGTCTGCACGGTGAGCGCGGTCCCGCTCCACAGGATCGCGACGCCGGTGGCGATGCTGGCGACCATGAGCCCCACGTTGATCACGCGATTGGTCTTGCGGCGCAAGTAGATCTGCGTGGCGATGAGGGCGGCGAGCAGGCCGAGTACGAGCAGCGTGGTGAAGAACGGGAAGGAGGTCGCGTCGTCCTGCTCCTGGCTGAGCCGTTCGGTGTCGATGCGGTACAGATCCTGTGCGGCGGGCAGGATCTGGGACCGCATCAGTTCGGACGCCTCGCGCAGATACGAGGCGCCGGCGGGGAAACCCTGGCGGTTGTTCGCCCTCGCCGTCTCGATCAGTCCTGTGTAGACGGGAATCTGCCTGCTCAGCGTGTCGACGCGCTCGGAGGACTCGGCGCCCTCCGAGTCGGAGGCCGCCTTCGCCAGCGCCGCGCCCGCCTGCGCGATGTCCACTTCGTAGCGGTCGCGCAGTTCGGCAGGCTCGGAGCCGGTGGAGAGGAACGCGCTCGCGGACGTCGCGTCGGCGTCGGACAGCGAGCGATACACCTGCTGCGCGGCGGCGGCGAGCGGTTCCCGGTGGTCGACCAGGCCGTCGATGGTGTCCTGCTTGCCCTGGACGGCGAACGTGCCGACGAGGGCGGTGAGCAGGGCGAGCACCACCAGGCCGAGCGCGATGACGGACAGCCTGCCGGGAGTGTTGCCCGCGGACCGGACGAGGCGGCGGACGGCGTTGCGCGGCAGGGCGAGCAGCCAGCCGAGCCCGGACCTGCCCTGGTCCCGCTCCGCGTCCGGACCGGGCGGCGCCGGCTGGGACACGGGGCCCGCCTGCCGCGTCGCGGTGCTCGTCATCCTCAGTTCCTCCGCCCCCGTGGTGACTTCGCCGATGAACGTATCCGAGTGGGTGCCGGGGTGAGCAGTTACCTGCGCATTGTGTCCCGATCGTGGACTCCGGCGGGCCGGGAATCCCCGGATTCGCTGCTCAGTGAGTCCAGATGGGTGCGCACGACCTGGCGGGCGAGGTCCGGTGGCGTACGTGCGGGGTGGACGACGGCGTTGGTGACCAGCCCGTCGATCAGTGCGGTGAGCCGGACTGTCTCCACGGCGATGTCGATGCCGGGGCGCAGCTTTCCGCGTTCGGCGGAGCCGGTGAGGATCCGGGCGACGAGAGTGCGCGTGTCCTTGGCGAACCGGTCGGCGTGCCTGCGTAGTTCGGGTCGTTTGCGCGCGGCGGTCGTGAGTTCCAGCCACACCAGCGATTCCGCGCGCCGCTGTTCGTCGAGGGGGAGGAGTTCACCGAGCATGTCCTCGACGACGGCGCGCGGATCGGCGTCGGTGAGCCTGGCCAGGTGCGCCCGCAACCGAGCGCCGACCCGTGCGTTGTAGGTCTCCATCGCGAACGCCAGCAGTTCCTCGTAGTCGGCGAAGTAGTGCCGGACCGAGCCGATGGCGAGCCCGGCCTCGCGGGCGATCACCCGCAATGTGGCGTGTTCGATGCCGCTGCGCGCGATCACGCGGCAGACGGCGTCCGCGATGGCCAGGCGCCGGGCGGCGGGGTCGACGATCTTCGGCACGTTGACTGTTATAGCACGCACTTGCTATTTTATTTAGCGTCAACGTGCCAAATAAAGCTCGGGAAAACGATGCGCCAATGGTTGCCGACCGCGCTGATCGTGGCGGCCGTCGTCGTCCTGTGGTCCGCAGGCTGCGCGGGGAGCCGCTCGTCGCGCGGGAACTCTGGGGAGCACCGCTGGTCCTCGGCGCGATCGGGGTGTACGGGGTCTGCACGCTGCCGGTCGTCACACCCGCCGACCTCGGCTGGCTGGCGGGTGATTCCGGGCTCGGGCTCACGCTCGGGATGGTTCGCGGCCGGACCGTGCGGGTGTTCGCCCGCGACGGCGTGCTCTGGCAGCGGTACCGTTGGTCCACCCTCGGCGTCTGGGTCGGCAGCACGCTGCTCGGGGCGGGCTTCGGGTTTCTCGCCGTCGCCGGCGGCATGCACGAGGACGCGCGGCCGATGACCCTGTCGATCGGGGTCGGCCTGCTGGGCGAGGCCCTGTCCATCGGCAGGCGCGCGCTCGCCTCGGGGGTCCCGTTCGCGCCGGCGGGCGCCGGCCTATTCGCGCGGTGACCGGATGGCGGGTGCCGTCGAGTGCGGCAGTACCTCGGCCGGGTCGGCGGGGTACAGCAGGCGGACGTCGATGTTCTCGGCGAACCGGTACGGCCTCGGTTCGAGCAGCCCGCCGAAGTGCCTGCGCAGCCGGGACATCTCGGCGCGGACGGTCACCGTGCGGGCCGGATCGCCGAACAGGTCGAGCGCCAGTTCCGCGGCCGACCGCCCGCCGCGATCGCGCGCCAGCACGTACAGCATCTCCGCGTGCCGGGGCGTCAGCGTCCGGGTCCAGGTACCGCCCGCGCCGGTGACGGTGAACGAGCAGTTCCTCGGCGAACGCAGATCGAGCACCACCCGGGTGGGCGCCCCGTCCGGATCGGCGCCCTCTGCCTGCCGGATCAGCCAGCCGCCCGGCACCGGTTCCAGCACGCAACCGCCGTAACCGGGCAGCCAGGCCGGGCCGGGACCGCAGTCGGCGGGCAGCGCGATCCGGTCGGCGGGCGCGAGCCCGGTCGCCGCGGCGACCCAGCCGTGCGGGTCGGTGATCACCGCGCTTCCGGTGACCCTGGCCAGCGCCGGGACGGCGATCGCCCGCAGGCGTTCCAGGTCGATCAGGTGCGCCTGCCGTAGTTGTGCCTCCGCCAGCCGGGTGACGGCGTCGACCAGCGCCAGGGTGCTGGCGTGCACGGTCGCCGCCGGCCCGGACAGGTCCACGACGCCGAGCAGCCGTCCGTCGCGCGGATCGTGCACCGGCGCGGCGGCACAGGTCCAGCCGTGGTGCGAGCGGACGTAGTGCTCGGCGGAGTAGACCTGCACCGGACGGCGGGCGACCAGTGCCGTACCGATCGCGTTGGTGCCGACGGCGTCCTCGTGCCAGGAGACGCCCTCGGTGAAACCGAGGCCGTCGGCGCGCCTGCGGACCGCGGTGCTGCCGTCGCGCCAGAGCACCCGTCCGTCCGCGTCGACCAGCACGACGATGTGCGCGGCCTCCTCGGCGACGCTGGTGAGGTTGACGCGCAGGATGCCCCAGGCCTCGGTCAGCCCGCTGCGCCTGCGCCGCTGTTCCAGTTCGGCCGGGCCGAGGGGATCCACCTGGCCGCCGCGATCCGGGTCGAGGCCGAGCCTGCGCATGCGCTGCCAGGACGCGCCGATCACCGGCCGGGGCGCGGCCGGCATCGCGGAGCCGGACAGCGCCGCCTCGTGCACCCTGGCCAGGACACGCGCGTACCGCCGGGGGTCGGCCCCGACGGGCAACGCTGCCTCGAGGTGTTCCTGGCTCAATACGGTCCCTGAAATGCCGTCCCTGGCTCGCCTGACTGCGTCCGTCCCGCCAGTGTGGACCTCGTGGACGCGCGGCGAAAGTGAACGGGCGATCGCACCCGGAGACGACGAACGCCGGGGTGGCGACCGCGCAGTGCGGATGCCACCCCGGCGTCGGGCCGGGATCAGGGGCGGATCAGCCTCGGATCAGTCTGGGATCAGGCCGCGTACTGGGCGACGAGCTGCATGTAGTGGTCCCAGTTCCAGTGCGGTCCCGGGTCGGTGTGCGTGGCGCCGGGAACCTCGTTGTGGCCGACGATGTGCTGACGGTCCAGCGGGATGCCGTGCGTCTTGACGGCGTTCGCGGTGACCTTGGCCGAGGCCTGGTACATGGCTTCGGTGAACCACTTCGGGTCGTCGACGAAGCCCTCGTGCTCGATGCCGATCGAGGTCTCGTTGTAGCTCCAGTTGCCCGCGTGCCAGGCGATGTCCTTCTCCGGCACCGACTGGGCGACCTTGCCGTCGCTCGAACGGACCGTGTAGTGCGCCGAGACCTGGGCCTCCGGGTTGGCGAACCAGCTCAGCGAGCCCGCCCAGCTCCCCTGGGTCACGTGGATGACGACCTTGTTGATCGGGGTGGAGCCGGGGCGGCTGGCCGCCGAGTAGTTCTCCGGGCTCGCCGGGTGCTGTTCGGCACCGGGGAAGTCGGCGATCCAGGCGCTCTCCTTGCCGACCGCGTTGGGCGGGTTCTCGATGCCCGCGCCGGAACTGTCGGCCGCGGCCACACCGGGGCCGGTCAGCATGATTCCGACCGACATCGCTCCGGCCGCGAGAACGGCCCCCAGACTCTTTCGCATTGCAGCTCCGTTTTCGATAAGGCGCCACATTCCGTCCGCGGACACGTCTCGCGCATGAGCGTCCCGCCGAATATCGCGAGTGCGCATTCGGCGGAGAAAGGCGTGCTGGAAACCGGACTTCATGGGGAGCAGGGTGCAGGGAATTGAGCTGTCCGGAAGTTTCCAACCAAGCGGTCAGCTCGGCAATATGCGTCGGACACATACGTTGCCTGCGTTATCTCATTGTGACCGTCGCTGCTGCTCGTACCGCATGCCGTACCGCCGAACAGCGCAAGCCATAGGTCGTACCGGCGGTTCCGGTCCCGGGCGAGCGGGAACCCGGAGGGCGTCAACGGTCGGGTGGAGGCCGCGGAGCGGGTCCGGCCGACTCGGCCGCGACGTTGGGCCGACCCGGTGAACATTTCTGTGCGGCCGGAGCGGGAACTCGGAAAGTGTGCGGATGTGACTTGCTGTTTCCTTGCCGGTTCTCGGTACCGGGTCGACGAGAACGTTTCCGTTCGGCCCCGAGCGGGCCGCGACGAATTCACGGCCATCGCGTTGTCCGTTGCCCCGCGACTGGGTCGTAATGAGCCGGTCTCGGAGTTCCTGGTTTCCGGAATCGTTCGCCGCCGATCCGGTCGAGGGGGTTCGCACCCGCACCGGTCCCGGTCATCGCTCGATCCCGAGGGCGAGGCGGGCCGCCGCCGCTCGGCTCCGATCGCACGGTCGGCCCTGCTCCGGCGAGGTACTCGCGCGGCGGAACGTCCGCGGGGAGGGGAGGGCGCAAAAAACGAAGCCGCCACCTGCGAACAGGTGACGGCTTCGAGTGAAGAGCGTTGGGTCAGATAACGCTGACCGAGGTAGCCTGCGGGCCCTTCTGGCCCTGGCCGATCTCGAACTCAACGCGGGCGTTCTCGTCCAGGGTGCGGAACCCGTTGCCCTGGATCTCCGAGTAGTGCACGAAGACGTCGCCGCCGCCGTTGTCGGGGGTGATGAAGCCAAACCCCTTCTCGGAGTTGAACCACTTAACAGTGCCCTGCGTCATAAAAAAATCTCCTGTGTGACAAAAATAAGGATGGCGCCAGAAGGCGACTGCCTCCCGGAGCCAAGAGAAGTCAAGCACACACGAGCGGGAAAAGCGAGCGATCCCACCGAACGTGTGCTTGGCGACAAGTCGGCTACTCGCCGGACGCCGCTACGGCGTCCTGGCTGAACGGGGAGCGCTGCGTCGCGTCGAACGCCACGGCGGACTGGCCCGCGTCGAACTCGCCGGCCTCGGCCGGCGCGCTGAACTGCACGGGCGCCACCCCGGAGGTGCGTGCCGCGTCCTGCGGCCTCGCCTCGTTGATCATGGTTGCCCCTCTCAATTCTTGATGGTGATCCGGGTGAGCCGGGTAGGTGTCGGCCAGCGGACGTTCCAGGCCCAGCCGAGCTTCTCGAAGATCCAGATCAGTCGCGCGGAGATGTCGATCTGCCCCCGCAGCACCCCGTGCCGCGCGCAGGTCGGGTCCGCGTGGTGCAGATTGTGCCACGACTCACCGAAGGACAAGATCGCAAGCGGCCAGAAATTCGCGGCCTTGTCGCGGCTGGCGAACGGACGCTCGCCGATCATGTGGCAGATCGAGTTGACCGACCAGGTGACGTGGTGCAGCAGGCCGACCCGGACGACGCCCGCCCAGAAGGCCGCCGTGACACCGCCCCACACCGACCAGGTGATCAGGCCGCCGACGACCCCGGGCAGCAGGAAGGTCAGCGCCACCCAGAGTGGGAAGAGCGCGTCCACCCGCCTGATGTCCTTGTCGGCGAGCAGATCCGGGGCGAAGCGTTCGACGTTCGTCACGTCCCGCTGGAACAGCCAGCCCATGTGCGAGTGCCAGAAGCCCTTGGCCAGTGCCCGGGCCCCGGTGCCGAACATCCACGGGGAGTGCGGATCGCCCGCGCGGTCGGAGAACGCGTGATGCCTGCGGTGGTCGGCGACCCAGGTGGTGACCGGGCCCTGTGCCGACATGTTCCCGGCGATCGCGAGCAGGATCTTCAGCCAGCGCTTCGCCTTGAACGAGCCGTGGGTGAAGTAGCGGTGGTAGCCGGCCGTGACGCCGAGTCCGGTGAACGCGAAGAAGAGCGCCCCGATCCCGATGTCGAGCCAGCTCAGGCCCCAGCCCCAGGCGAAGGGAATGGTGGCCGCGAGCGCCACGATCGGCATCAGCACGAAGACCTTGACGGTCACGTGCTCCGGCATCGACCGCGTGCCGGAGATGATGGGCTTCGGCTTGCGGGGCGCTTCGGGCCGGGTCGGGATGTCCGTTGTGGACATGTACACCTCGTGTTTTTCTGACGCGCCGCGAAGGGCGGCGTCGCAATAATGGTCCGGCTCCGCGTGCCGGGAATTCACCGGGCACAGCTCGGGAGCGGTAAGTCAAGAATTACTCGGTTCTACGCGGTCGACCCCACCGACCAAATGAAGTTTTGACCAGGGCGCAGACTGTGAAACCGCGCCGTCGGGGTTGCTCCGTTCTCAACTGAGCGGGCCTACCGCGTACGTACCTACGCTACCGAAGGTACCCGATCGAACGGCCTGATGCCATGGGCCGTTTCGGGCCTGTACCTCGGTGCTTGTCCGTTCGCCCGTGCCGGCGGGGCCGCCCCGCGGGGGCTCGGCCCGGCAGCTTCGCACCGTTCGGCCGCGCTCGTCGAGGTCGCGGCGGTATCGGCTGATAATTTCCTCGATCCGCTGCTCGGTGCCGCATATTCTGCTGCGCCCGCGGAGTACGTAATGATTTTCGATCATGCTCGCGGCAGGGCGGAAACGGCCGGGAGAACGTGCTCCGGCACGTTCTTCGCAAAGCCGGCCGGTGAGGCGGACATCACATCGAGCTCGGTGCCCCCGGGCGGGCAGGCACTAGATTCCCTGCGGTGACGAGCTATGCGTACTGGGAGACCGTTCCGACGCGATGGAAGGACAACGACGTCTACGGGCACGTGAACAACGTCGTCCACTACTCGGTGATGGACACGATCATCAACCGCTGGCTGATCGAGCGGGCCGGGCTGGACATCCATCACGGGGCGACGATCGGCCTCTGCGTGGAGTCGCACTGCAACTACCACGGGGCGGTCGCCTTCCCGGACGTGCTGAAGGCCGGACTGCGCGTAGGCAAGCTGGGCCGGACGAGCGTGCGGTACGAGATCGGCATGTTCCGCGAGGACGGCGAGACGCTGATCGCGGAGGGCCACTTCGTGCACGTCTTCGTCGCCAGGGAGAGCCGCAGACCGGCCGAGATCACCGGCACCCTGCGCGAGGCGCTGGCCGGGATCCACCTCGCCGGGTAGCGCCGCCGGAGCGCCGGCCGCGCCTCTAGACTCGCGGTGTTCGGACCACGAGCGGTGGTAGCCGTCCCGGGGAGGATCGTTGGTCACTGGCTTCGCGGTGGCGGTAGCGCTGTGCTCGCTGGCGGTCGCCGGGTGGGCTTTCGTTCAGGTGGCGCGCAACCGCCCGCCTTCGGGAGCGTTGCTGATCGGGCTGGCCGTGGTCGAGGCGCTGCTCGTGGTGCAGACCGTGATCGCGGTGGTCCTGCTGCTCGGCGGCGACCGTCCGGCGAGCATGGCGACGTTCATCGGCTACCTGATCGGGGTGCTCGTGGTACTGCCGGTCGGCACGCTCTGGGCGCTCGCCGAACGCAGCCGGTCCAGTACCGCGGTACTCGGCGTGGCGTGCGTGACCGTGCCGGTGCTGGTCCTGCGGATGCACGAGGTCTGGGGAGGTGCCAGTGCCTGAGCGACAGGTGCCCGAGAGGCCGGTCCGGCCGGAGCCGCGCGCGACGGCGAGCGGGCCCGGCCGGGTGCTGGTCGCCGTCTACGCGATCTTCGCGCTCGGTGCGACCGCGCGCGCCGGGGTGCAGATCGCGACCCGGTTCGACGAGGCGCCGCTGGCCTACCTGCTCTCGGCCTTCGCCGCCGTGGTCTACGTCCTGGCCACGGTGGCGCTGGCCAGGTCGGGGCGCACCTGGTGGCTGATCGCGCTCGCGGCCTGCTCGGTCGAGCTCGCCGGGGTGCTGACGGTGGGCCTGCTGAGCGTCTTCGATCCCGCCGCGTTCCCGGACGCCACGGTCTGGTCGGCCTTCGGTCGCGGCTACCTGTTCATCCCGCTGGTGCTGCCCGCGATCGGGCTGGCCTGGCTCCGGCACACGCGCCCCCGCCCCGGCTGATCCACCCGCCCGATCGCGCAGGCCAATCCGGCGCGCAGCCCCCCGAACGGCCTAAGAAAAGCGCAATATGTCGACGTATTGCGAAACATCGTGCACACCGCATCGCAATATGTCGACGTATTGCGGTGGGTTGGGGTTGGGACGGTCAGAGGACGACGGTGCGGTTGCCGTGGACCAGGACGCGGTTCTCCAGGTGCCAGCGCAGCCCGCGCGCCAGGGTCACCTTCTCGATGTCCCGGCCCTTGCGGACCATGTCCGGCACGGCGTCGCCGTGGTCGACGCGGATGACGTCCTGCTCGATGATCGGCCCGGCGTCCAGGTCGGCGGTGACGTAGTGGCAGGTGGCGCCGACCAGCTTCACCCCGCGCGCGTGCGCCTGGTGGTACGGCCGCGCGCCGATGAACGAGGGCAGGAAGCTGTGGTGGATGTTCAGTGCGCGCCCGGACCACGCCTCGCACAGCGAGGGCGGCAGTACCTGCATGAACCTGGCCAGCACCACGGCGTGCGGATCGTGCTCGTCCACCAGCCCGGCGAGCCGGGTGAACGCCGCCGCCCTGCCTGCCGGATCGCCCGCCGGGAACGGCACGTGGTGGAACGGGATGCCATGCGCCCTGGTGATGTCGCCGAGGGTGGGGTGGTTACCGATGACGGCCCGGACGTCCACGTCCAGCTCGCCGGCCGCGACGCGGCCGAGCAGGTCGTAAAGGCAGTGGCCCTCCCGCGACACCAGCAGGACCACCCTTCGGCGTTCCGCCGTGTCCTCCACCCGCCAGTCCGCCGACGCGCTCAGCGCCTCGGCGACCCGGCCGAAGCGCTCGCGCAGCTCGTGCACGTCGAACGGCAGTGAGTCGGCGCGGACTTCCTGGCGGGTGAAGAACCAGCCGGAGTCCGGATCGGTGTGATACGCGGCCTCGACGATCCAGCCACCCGCGTCGGCCAGGAACGAGGCGATGCGCGCGACGATCCCGGTACGGTCCGGGCAGCCGAAGGTGATCACGTAGCGATGTTCAGGCGCTGACACGGCCGCCATCCTGCCGCATCGGCTCCGACCTGCGGTGATGCGGTGGTGTCACGGGGAGGCGAGCGGCTCCAGCAGGGCATGCTCGCCGTGCGTCTCGGCGGCGCTGGGCCTGCGCCACACAGCGCGGTAGATGTCGTCGGCGGTACCGGTGATCATCGTCTCCGGTTCGAATCCGGCCGGGATGTCCTCGGCCACGGTGACCACCGGTTCCTCGGTCGCGGCGAGCGTGATCGTCCAGCAGCGCGCCAGGTCCGAGGCCTGCACCAGGACGGTCCCGGACACGTGGATCTCGTTCCAGCCGGTGCGGCCGGGGACCATCGTGCGCAGCAGTTCGTCGATGCCGTCGGCGGCGAACTCCGGGTCGAAGACGACCGAGGGGTCACCGGCGGCGTGTTCGGCGTCCAGGCGGTGGATCGCCGCCTCGTGCGCCTGCCGCCTGGCCCAGGAGGCCGTCGTGCGGGCGTAGCCCTGGAACGGCAGCCACGCCGGGGCGTCCGGGCCGACGGCGAAGGCGTCCCGGACGTCCTCACGCTGCGCGTCCCACCAGCCGAGCACGGCTTCCCAGTCGTCCGGCGGGGTTTCCGGCCGGATGCCTTCGCCGCTCGGGTTGGCGATGGCGGCGAGTAGCCAGGAGTGCACCCTGGCCACATGGGTCACCAGCCTGTGCACCGTCCACTTAGGACACGTCGGGACGGGTGCCGCCGGACCCGCCTCGATGGCGGCGGCACGCAGCCCGTCGCAGTGGATCTCGATCGCCTGTAACGCTTTCTCGTACTCCACCGGCTCACCGTATGCCCTCCGCGCACGCCGGGGCCACCATCCGCCGGAGATCCGATCCCGACGTACGAACCGCTCCGGCCCGGTAGCTGGTATTTCGCGGGTTCGGTGCCGTCCGCGGCCGTGCCGAAGCACCCGATCGCGGGATTCGTGCCGATGTCCGACCACGGGCCGTAGCGATCTTCGCCAGGTCAGCGCGGGGCGACGGCGGACCAGTCCACCGTCAGCTCGCCGAGTCGCAGCCGGGCGGGACGGGACCGTACCGGCCAGCCGCGCGCGGCGAGCAGTTCCACGGTCGCCAGCCAGCGGGCCCGCGCGCCGTACGCCCGGTGCGGCGCGGCCGCCGCCCAGCATTCATCCACAGTGGACATAAAGGTGTGGATGCGCTCGCCGGGAACGTTGCGGTGGATCAGTGCCTTGGGCAGACGTTCGGCCACAGTGGACGGTCTGACCAGAGCGGAAACCTTGCAGGACAAGGTGAGCGACAGGGGCCCCTCGGCGGACAGGGTGACCCAGGAGCACAGCCTGCCGATCTCGTCGCAGGTCCCCTCGACGAGGATCCCGCCGGGCGCCAGCCGGTCCAGCATGGTCCGCCAGGCGGCGGCCACGTCGTCCTCGCCGTACTGCCGCAGCACGTTGAACGCCCGCACCACCGTCGGCCTGGTCCCGGCCAGTTCGAACCCGCCTCGCCGGAACTCCAGCCGGGGCGGGTCGGCCGAGGTGGCCGCGGCGGCCACCCGTTCCTGGTCGATCTCCAGCCCCAGCACCCGTACCCGGGGATGCGTCCGCCGCAGCCGCCTTGCCAGCTCGACCGTCGTCACCGGCGAGGCGCCGTAACCGAGGTCGACGACCAGCGGGTCGGCCGCGGCGCGCAGCGCACGGGAGGTCTCCGGACCGTCCGCGATCCACCGGTCGACGCGGCGCAGGCGGTTCGGGTTGGTGGTGCCGCGGGTCGGATTGCCCAGCGGCTGGTGGCGCGTGGCGGCCTGCCGCGCGGAGGGGGACGGGACCGTGCGGGCAGGGGCGTGCCGGGTGGAAGGAGACATGATCGGACGGTGGTTCGGTCGGCGGCTCGGTCAGCGGTGGCGAGGTGCGGACGGGCTCAGTTCGGACGGGCGAGCCACCGCGCGGTGAACTCGGCCTCGCGTTCGAGCAGCTTGGTGACCTGCTCGGCGATGACCCCCTCCAGCTTCCCGCCGATCAGCGGGATCCGGACCTTCACCTCGCCGGAGTTGCGCAGCGTGCTGCCGTTACCGGACGGAGTGAGATCGGTGCGCGCCGAGATCTCGCCGGGCACGCTGTCGACGGTGGCCTTGGCCGTGCCCGTATAGCCCTCGCCGGAGCGGCGGAACGTCTGCTGCCGGCGCACGATGAGGTCGCCGGAGTGGAACGAGCGCACGGCCTGCGGCAGTACCTCGGCCGGAATGCCCTGGCGGAGGGTGAACGTGACGTCGTCGCCGGAGACCGAGTGTTTGAGCAGTGCGGCACCGGTGCCACCGAGCTCGGCGAGGCGGGCGCGCAGCACGTCCTCCGCGGACAGTGCGGTCAGCACCTCGTCGACGCCCTCGGTGAACTCTGCGCGGTGCTCGATACGGGAGGCCATGAGGGCAGACAGTACCGTTGGCCGACGTGAGCGAGCAGGCGAGCGAACCGGTGGGGACCCCGCGACGGGTGCCCGGAGGTGAGGCGACGGTGGGCGAGTCCCTTTCCGGGCACACGACGCTGCGCCTCGGCGGCCCGGCCGGGCGTTTCGCGGTCGCGGCCACCGAGGACGAGGTGGTGCGCCTGGTCCGTGCCGCGGACGCCGCGGGCGAGCCGCTGCTGCTGCTCGGCGGCGGTTCCAACCTCGTCGTCGGCGACGAGGGCTTTCCCGGCCTCGTGGTGCGGATCGCCACCACCGGCTGGGTGGTCGGCGAGGAGTCCGGCGGCGAGCGGACGGTGAACGTGGCCGCGGGCCAGGACTGGGACGAGTTCGTCGCGGCGATGACCAGCGCCGGCGTCGGCGGGCACGAATGTCTGTCCGGCATCCCCGGTCACGTCGGCGCGACCCCCATCCAGAACGTCGGCGCCTACGGCTGCGAGATCAGCGAGACCCTGCGTTCGATCCGGCTCTACGACCGCCGAACCGGCGAGATCCGCGAGCTCGACGCCACCGAGCTGGGCTTCGGTTACCGCACCAGCGTCCTCAAGGGCACCGACCTCGGCGTCGTGCTCGGTGTCCGTTTCGGGCTGCGCGCCGATGGCCTGTCCAGCCCGATCCGGTACCCGGAGCTGGCCGGGAAGCTGGGCGTCGAGGTCGGCGCGCGGGTGCCCGCCGAGCTGGCCCGCGCGGCCGTGCTGGAGCTGCGGGCGGGTAAGGGCATGGTGCTCGACCCGGACGACCACGACACCTGGAGCGCGGGGTCCTTCTTCACCAATCCGATCGTGTCCGCCGCCGAGGCGGACGCCGTGCTGGCCCGCATCACGGCGGCGGTCGGCGCGGACGTGCGCGTGCCGCGCTACCCGGCGGGCGCGGACGTGAAGTTCTCCGCGGCCTGGCTAATCGAGCGGGCGGGCTTCGGCAAGGGGCACGCGGGTCCCGGCGGCCGCGTATCCCTGTCCGGCAAGCACACCCTGGCCCTGACCAACCGCGGTGGCGCCGCCACGGCCGACCTGCTCGCGCTCGCGCGGGAGGTGCGTGACGGCGTCCGGGACCGCTTCGGGGTGACGCTGCACGCCGAGCCGCTGCTGATCAACTGCAGCTTCTGAGCGGCCCGGTCAGTCCTCGGTACGGAAGAACCGGCTGCCGCTGTACTGCGCGCGGGGCTGCAGCACGATCCGGTCCAGATTGACGTGCGAGGGCCGGGTCGCGGCGAAACCAATCACCTCGGCGACGTCGTGTGCGGTCAGCGGGGTGATGCCGCGGTACACCTTCGCCGCGCGCTCCTCGTCGCCCTCGAAGCGGTTCACCGAGAAGTCGGTCCGCACCATTCCGGGGACGATCTCGGTGAACCGGATCGGCTCGCCGAGATGCTCCGAGCGCAGCGTCTGATGCAGGGCTGCCTGGGCGTGCTTGGCCGCGGTGTAGCCGGCGCCGCCGTCGTACACCCCGTGGCCTGCGACGGAAGTCACCGTCAGCACGTGTCCGTCGCCCGATTCGCGCAGTACGGGTAGCAATGCCCTGGTTACCCGCAGAGTTCCGAGCACGTTCGTCTCCCACATCCAGCGCCAGTGCTCCTCGTCGGCGTCCTCGACACGCGCGAGGCCACGGGCACCCCCGGCGTTGTTGACGAGCACGTGGCATTCTGGAACTCCCCGGACGAACGCGGCAACGGAAGCGGGGTCCGCGACGTCCAATGGAAGCGCGGTTCCGGACAGTTCCCGGGCCAGCGCCTCGAGGCGTTCCAGTCGGCGCGCCCCGAGCACAACGTGGAAACCGGCTTCGGCGAGCACCCGTGCGGTGGCTTCACCGATTCCGGCACTTGCTCCGGTGATCACAGCGGTTCGCTTGGTCATGAGTAGATGCTGCCAGCCATCCGGCTGCAGGTAACGTCGGACTGTTCGTCCCGGTTTTTCCGGGCACAGGAAGAGGTGGACGGTGATCGAACGGCGCACGCTCATGAAGGGCGTTGCCGCGGCTGGTTCCGCGGTGCTGGTGGCCGCTTGCTCCGGGGACGGCGACGCCGGCCCCGCAGACGGGGGCGTGCCGGCACCCGAAGCGCCGCCGAAAGCCGTCCTCACCGCCGAACCCGCCGCCAACGCCACGGACGTCTCCGTCCGCACGCCGGTCACGGTCACCGTCGCGGAGGGCACGCTGGCCGAGGTGAAGGTCACCAACCCGGACGGCGAGGAGCTGCCAGGCGGGCTGAACCCGGAGAAGACCGTCTGGACTAGCAGCGAGCCGCTGGGCTACGGCAAGTCCTACACCTACGCCGCGAAGGCCGACGGCAGCGACGGCAAGCCCGTCGAGCTCACGGGCGAGTTCGCCACGGTCAAGCCGGGCAAGGAGATCCGCGCGACGCTCAATCCGTCCGACGACGCCGAGGTCGGTGTCGGCATGCCGGTCAGCGTCAAGTTCGACGCCGCGGTGAAGGACCGCAAGGCCGCGCAGGAGGCGCTCAAGATCGAGACCTCCACCGAGGTCGAGGGCGCCTGGGCCTGGTTGTCCGACCGGCAGTGCAACTGGCGGCCGAAGGAGTACTGGCCGGAGAACACCGAGGTGAACGTCTCGGCGAATCTGTACGGCGTGCACTACGGCGGCGGCAACTACGGCAAGGCTGACGTGACCACCAAGTTCACCATCGGCCGCAACCAGGTGGTCAAGGTCAACACCCCGGACCACGTGATGAAGGTCTACCGGGGCGACTCGGAGTCGGCCAGCTACCCGTGCAGCAACGGCAAGGACGCCGACCCGAACCTGAACACGCCGAACGGCACCGTGATCGTGATGAGCAAGGAGCCGACGGCGATCTTCGACAACGCCCGGTACGGCTACACGAACGTCAAGAAGAAGTGGGCCTGCCGCATCTCCAACCACGGCGAGTTCATCCACGAGAACGAGGAGAACCGCGGCAACATCGGCAAGGCCAACACCTCGCACGGCTGCGTGAACCTGCTGGAGGCCGACGCCAAGGCGTACTTCGACTCGGCGCTGATCGGCGACCCGGTGGAGATCACCGGTGCCACGGCCGACATGCCGACCACCTCCGACGTGATGGACTGGCTGCTCGACTGGGAGACCTGGAAGTCGAAGTCGGCGGTGTGATGCCGGTCGAGGTCATCGGGGCGGGCGGGGTCCGGCTCGCGCTGCGCGTCGCCGGTCCGCCGGAGGCACCACCCATCGTTCTCCTGCACGGCTGGGCCCAGTCCTCGCGCGCCTGGGATCCGCAGTTCGCCGGGGACCTGGCCGCGCGCTTCCGGCTGATCGCCGTCGACCTGCGTGGTCACGGCGGGTCGGGGGCACCGGAGGACGGCTACGACGATCCGCGGAACTGGGCCGGGGACCTGGCCGCCGTGCTGGCCTTCTCCGGTGCCCCCGCCACCGTCGTCGGCTGGTCCTACGGCGGGCTGGTCATCGCCGACCACCTGCGCGTCCACGGCACCGCGGGGCTGGCGGGCATCGTGCTGGCCGGGGCGATCACCGAGATCGGCCGGGGGCGAGCGGGCGGCCGGGTGGGCCGCACGATGCGTGACTGCCTGCCGGGCGCGCTCTCCGCCGATCCCGAGGTCGCGCTGCCCGCGCTGGCCGGGTTCCACGCGGGCGCTGCGGCCCGTCCACTGCCCGGACCGCTGGCCCAGGCCCTGCTGGGGGCTGCTCTGTCCGTGCCGCCCAGGGTGCGTGCGGCGCTGTTCGCACGTGAGGTGGACAGTGGGGACGTACTGGCCGCGGTGGACGTCCCGGCGCTGGTCGTGCACGGCACCCTGGACACGATCGTCGATCCGTCCGCCGGTGAGTACGCGGCCGGGAAGATTCCGGGGGCCGAGTTGCGTTGGTTCGAGTCGGTAGGACATCTGCCGTTCGCCGAAGCCGCACCCGAGTTCGACTCGGCCCTGGCGCGGTTCGCGGGCGTTCGGTCGGTCTAGCGGCACGCGGGAAGGTGGTTCGGTGGCGATCTCGTTGCATCGGGTTCCGGCCGGTGACGGTTCGGCGATGGGGCGGATGCCCCGCCGGGTGGCGGTGATGTCCCTGCACACCTCGCCGCTCGAACAGCCCGGCACCGGCGACGCGGGAGGCATGAACGTCTACGTCTCGCAGACCGCGGTGGAGATGGCCCGGCGCGGCATCGAGGTCGAGGTGTTCACCCGCGCGACCTCCTCTGAGCAGCCCCCGGTGGCCGAACTGGCGCCCGGGGTGAAGGTGCGGCACGTGCCCGCGGGACCGTACGAGCCGCTGGGCCGGGACGAGCTGCCCGCGCAACTGTGCGCGTTCACCTCCGGTGTCCTGCGGGCCGAGGCGTTCCACGAGCCGGGCCACTACGACCTGATCCACTCGCACTACTGGCTGTCCGGCCAGGTCGGCTGGCTGGCCAGAGACCGCTGGGGCGTGCCCCTGGTGCACACCGCGCACACGCTGGCGAAGGTGAAGAACCGCGCGCTGGCCGAGGGGGACACCCCTGAGCCGCGTACCCGCGTGATCGGCGAGGAGCAGGTGGTGGCCGAGGCCGACCGGCTGGTGGCCAACACCCCGGTGGAGGCGCGCGAGCTGATCGGTCTCTACGACGCGGATCCGCGGACGGTCTCCACCGTGTCGCCGGGCGTCGATCTCGACCGCTTCACCCCGGGTTCCCGCTCGGCCGCCCGTGCCGAGCTCGGCCTGCCCGAGGACGCGATCGTGCTGGCGTTCGCCGGGCGGATCCAGCCGCTGAAGGCCCCCGACGTGCTGCTGCGCGCCGCCGCCACCCTGCTCGCCGACCGGCCGGACCTGGCCGCGCGGCTGGTGGTGCTGGTGGTCGGCGGCCCGTCCGGCTCGGGCATGGAGCAGCCGAGGGCGTTGCGCGAGCTGGCCGTGTCGCTGGGCATCGAACGGCAGACGCGATTCCTGCCGCCGCAGCCGGGGCGGGCACTGGTGAACGTCTACCGGGCGGCGGACGTGGTCACCGTGCCCTCGTACAACGAGTCCTTCGGTCTGGTGGCACTCGAGGCCCAGGCCTGCGGGACGCCGGTGGTGGCCGCCGAGGTCGGCGGGCTGCCGGTGGCCGTGGCGCACGGGGTGTCCGGGCTGCTGGTGCCCTCGCACCGGGCCGCCGACTGGGCGTCGGCGCTGGCGAGCCTGGTGCTGCGGCCGGGCAGGCTCGCCGAGCTGAGCGTGAACGCGGTGCCGCACGCGCGCCGGTTCTCCTGGAAGAAGACCACGGACGCGCTGCTGGCCACGTATTCGGCCGCGACGTCCGCATTCGATTACCACCTGCGTTCGGAGGTCGCGGTATGACCGCGAGCAACATCATCGAGTCCAGTTTGGACGCCAGTGGGATCGAGTACACCTCGCCCGCCGCAGGACGTTATTTCGTCACGCTTCCCGGTACGAAGAAGCTGCAGACGAACTGCTGGCTGATCGTGCGGGAGCATTCGCTGGCGGTGGAGGCGTTCGTCTGCCGCAGGCCGGACGAGGCACACGAGGACGTCTACCGATTCCTGTTGCGGCGCAACGCGAAGCTGTACGGCGTGCACTACACGATCGACCGCGTCGGCGACATCTACCTGGTCGGCAGACTCGGTCTGGGTGCCGTCTCGGACGAGGAACTGGACAAGGTCCTCGGGCAGGTTCTCGAAGCCGCGGACGGTGATTTCAACGCGATCCTGGAAATCGGTTTCGCGACGTCCATCAAGCGTGAATGGGATTGGCGGGTGTCCCGGGGTGAATCACTGGCGAACCTGCAGGCGTTCAAACATCTCGTCGAACCGGGACAGGGGTACGAGCCCGGATCGTTGACCGATTCGTGACCCACGAGGTGCAACCGCGCTGACCGGTGCCCACGTCTCTTCGCCGTCACACGAGACGACAGGCGGGACGACATGGGGACCAGAACGAGAAGACTCGCCGTCGCGGCACTTGCCGCGATGGCACTGGCGGGAATCGCGGCGGGCTGCAGCAGCGGGGAATCCGGTACGGCGTCGCGGGATTCGGCGGCCGTGGGGCGGGAGCGCGCACCGGAGGCGGTGCCGGGCGAGTCCGCGCCGCGAGCGGGGGCGCCCGGCGAGTCCGGTGCGAAGCCGCAGCGGCCCGCGGACGCGGAGCAGGGCGCGCCGCCCGCGCAGGCGGCGCCGCCGGTGCCGGTGGCGGTACGGGACCGGCAGTTGTCCCGGAAGGCGAATCTGACGGTGACCGCGCCGGACGTGCTCGCGGCGGCGGACCGGGCACGGTCGCTGGCCGCGGCGGCCGGCGGCTACACCGGTTCCGAGCGGATCGGCGGCAACTCGGCCGCGCTGGAGGTGATCGTGCCAGGCGACCGGCTGGACGCGACGCTGACCGAACTCTCCGGACTGGGCGAGGTGAAGTCGCGGGAGCAGACCGTGGAGGACGTCACCGAGCAGGTCGTTGACGTCGACAGCCGGATCGCCTCGCAACAGGCGAGCGTGGCGCGGGTGCGCGGGATGCTGGACCGGGCGACGTCGATCTCCGAACTCGGTTCGGTCGAGCAGGAGCTGACCTCACGCGAGTCCGAGCTGGAGTCCCTGCAGGCGCGCAAGAACGCGCTCGCCGGGCAGGTGAGCACGTCGACGATCTCGCTGTCGCTGCGTGCACCGGGTGCGCCGGCGCAGGAGCCGGACGACGACGGGATCGCGGCCGGGTTCGCGGACGGCTGGGGAGCGTTCCTGGACTTCGGTGGCGGTCTGCTGCGCGCGCTGGCGGCGGTCTCGCCGTTCCTGCTGCTGTTCGGCGGGCCGGTGGCGGCGTTCGGCTGGTGGTTGCGCCGTCGCCGTCGTGGCACGGCCGTACCCGCCGCGGTGGCGAGCGGGGACTGAGACGAACCGGCCCGGGGTGAGCGGAGTTGGGGCGAACTGGGGCCGAAGGAGCCCCGGCGGCGGATGTCGCGGGACGGCTCGAGGGAGGGGGAGTCGCGATCTCGAGCCGTCCCGCTGACGTTCCCGCCGCATGGACCCGGTGGCGAGGGGGAGGCCAACGGGGCCGGCGGGCGCAGCTCGGCAGGGGGGAGACGAGCTGCGTCTACGACCCACGACCGGCTGGGGAGTGCGTGGTTCCAGCCGGGGCGGGTCGTGGTTCAACCTTCCAGATTCGGCTAAGTAATCACAAGACTACCGGCTACTCCATTCGAGTGAATTTCCGTATTCTGGATAACGGAACGCATCTCAACTGGGGGGAGGTCGTCCAATTCGGGGATTGTGCGCGCGTTCGAGTGAAGGTGTTACCCAACGGTAACGCACTGTGGGTAGAACATCGTTCAACCCGCCGTTCACCCGGACCGTTCTCGCCGGACCGCGACCGGACATCCTGCGACCGCGCCGAGCCCGTTCCCGCCTGCGCGGCCGCACTCTGGCAGGCTGGCCGCATGGCTGAACTAGGGACGCTGGTACTGCTCCGGCACGGGCAGAGCACGTGGAACGCTGAGAACCTGTTCACCGGCTGGGTCGACGTCCCGCTCTCCGAGCAGGGCGAGACCGAGGCCCGCCGCGGCGGGCGGCTGCTCGCCGAATCCGGCCTGCTCCCGGACGTCGTGCACACCTCGCTGCTGCGTCGAGCCATCTCCACCGCCAACCTCGCCCTCGACGCCGCAGACCGGCACTGGATCGACGTCCGCCGCGACTGGCGCCTCAACGAGCGGCACTACGGCGCGCTCCAGGGCAAGGATAAGAAGCAGACGCTCGAGGAGTTCGGCGAGGACCAGTTCATGCTCTGGCGACGTTCCTACGACACCCCGCCGCCGCCGATCGAGGTCGGCAGCGAGTTCAGTCAGGACGCGGACCCGCGCTACGCCGGCGTCGACGCGCCGCTCACCGAATGCCTCGCCGACGTCGTCGCCCGCCTGCTGCCCTACTGGGAGAGCGCGATCGTGCCCGATCTGAGGGCAGGCAGGACCGTGCTGCTCGCCGCGCACGGCAACTCGCTGCGCGCACTGGTCAAGCACCTCGACGGCATCTCCGACGAGGACATCGCCGGACTGAACATCCCGACCGGCATCCCGCTGCGCTACGACCTCACAGCTGAGCTGAAGCCGGTCACGGCGGGCGGCACCTACCTCGACCCCGACGCCGCGAAGGCTGCCGCCGCGGCGGTGGCCAACCAGGGCCGCTGACCGCCGGGCCGCGCCGGTCTCCGCTGACCCGATCGGGTGGCGCACCGGTGACGGCTCCTGGTCGCGAGCGAGGGTCGATCAGGTGAACAGCGCCTGAAGCGGCGGCGAACAAGCACGCCGCAGGTGTCGCGGCCGTCACGAGAAGCCGTCCAGGACTAGCCTTTCGGGCTACTTCCCGGCTTACGATCCCCCCGTGTCCGTGCCTGCCTCGCTCGCCCTGGCCACCGGAACGCTGGTGGTCGGTGTGCTCGCCGGTCTCCTGATCACCCGGAGCCGCCGGGTGCGGGCCGCGCGGCGGCCGACCGGGCCGACCGTCGCCGAACTGCTCCGGCGACTGGTCCACTCGTCCAACAACGGCGTGTTGGTGCTCAACCGCTTCGGTGACCTCGTGCTGCACAACGAACGCGCCGAGGAGATGGGCCTGGTGCGGTCCAACCAGCCGGACGCCCGCGCCCGCGTCGCCGCCGAGCAGGTCATGGAGACCGACGAGGCGATCGAGGTCGACCTCTCCCTGCTGGAACTGCGCGGCAGCGGCAGGCAGCCGGAGGCGGTGCTGGGCGTGGTCCGCCCGCTCGGGGACGGGTTCACCGTCGTCGAGGCCGTCGACCACTCCGAGGCGCTGCGGCTGGAGGCCGTCCGGCGTGACTTCGTCGCCAACGTCAGCCACGAGCTCAAAACCCCCGTCGGGGCGATCGCCCTGCTCACCGAGGCCGTACTCGACGCCTCCGACGACGCGGACGAGGTGCGCCGCTTCGGCGAGAAGATCCTCCGCGAGTCGACCCGCCTCGGCACCCTGGTCACCGAACTCATCGCGCTCTCCCGGCTGCAGGGCGCCGAACGCCTGCCCGACCTCAACGTCGTCGAGGTGGACGCCGTCGTCCGCGAGTCCCTCGGCCGCGCCCGGCTCTCCGCCGAGGCCGCCGAGATCAGCGTGACCACCGACGACGCCAGCGACCTGCTCGTCGAGGGCGACCGCACGCTGCTGGTCACCGCGCTGTCGAACCTGCTGGAGAACGCCATCGCCTACTCCTCGCCGGGCAGCCCCGTCTCGATCAGCAGGCGGCTCACCGGCAACGGGGTGGAGATCGCCGTGACCGACCGCGGCATCGGTATCGCCGAGGAGGAGCAGCAGCGCGTGTTCGAGCGCTTCTACCGCGTGGACAAGGCGCGCTCCCGGGCCACCGGCGGCACCGGTCTCGGGCTCGCGATCGTCAAGCACGTCGCCGCCAACCACGGCGGGGAGGTGCGGCTGTGGAGCAGGCCCGGCACCGGGTCGACGTTCACTCTCAGCATCCCCGCGCACATCGGCGCCGACCAGGCGAACGCCGCGAGAACCAAGCAGGGCAACGGAAACGGCCGGGTCACCATCGGCGGACCCGCGGCGGACAGGAGCCCGGACCGTGCCCCCCGGCTCGTGGCCACCGGACAGGACAACACCGACCATGGAGGCGATTCGTGACCGAGCTCGTGCGGGCAGTACCGACCGGGCGGACGGCCCCCGGCGTGGATTCCGGATCGGAGGCGGCGTGACCAGGGTGCTCATCGTCGAGGACGAGGAGTCCTTCGCCGACCCGCTGGCGTTCCTGCTGCGCAAGGAGGGCTTCACCGCCGCCGTCGCGGTGACCGGCCAGGAGGCGCTGGAGGAGTTCGACCGCAACGGAGCCGACATCGTCCTGCTCGACCTGATGCTGCCCGGGATGAGCGGCACCGACGTCTGCAAGCAGCTCCGCCAGCGCTCCGCCGTGCCGGTGATCATGGTGACCGCGCGGGACAGCGAGATCGACAAGGTGGTCGGGCTGGAACTCGGTGCCGACGACTACGTCACCAAGCCGTACTCGGCCCGGGAGCTGATCGCCCGCGTCCGCGCGGTGCTGCGGCGTGGCGGCGAACCGGGCAACGACGGGGAACTCGCCCCGGCCGTGCTGGCCGCGGGCCCGGTGCGGATGGACGTCGAACGGCACGTGGTCACCGTGGACGGCGGCGACGTCTCGCTGCCGCTGAAGGAGTTCGACCTGCTGGAGTACCTGCTGCGCAACGTCGGGCGGGTGCTCACCAGGGGACAGCTCATCGACCGGGTGTGGGGCGCGGACTACGTCGGTGACACCAAGACCCTGGACGTGCACGTCAAACGGCTGCGGTCGAAGATCGAACCGGACCCGGGTTCGCCCCGTCATCTGGTGACCGTGCGCGGCCTCGGTTACAAGTTCGAGACCTGAGCGTCCGGGGCCCGGACCCGGCCGAGTACGCTCGCCGGTTGTGCGCCTAGGGGTACTCGACGTCGGTTCCAACACCGTTCACCTGCTGGTAGTGGACGCGCATCGTGGTGCCCACCCGACGCCGATGCACTCGGAGAAGACCGTGCTGCGGCTCGCCGAGCAGATCACCGGCGACGGCGAGCTGAGCCGGTCCGGTGCCGAGGAGCTGGTGCTCGCCGTCGAATCCGCCCGCGCCGCCGCCGAACGGCTGGGCTGTGAGGACGTCATGGCGTTCGCCACCTCGGCCGTCCGGGAGGCGACGAACTCGGCGAAGGTGCTGCGCAAGGTGGCCGAGCGCACCGGCGTCGACCTGCAGGTGCTCTCCGGCGTCGACGAGGCCCGGCTGACCTTCCTCGCCGTCCGCCGCTGGTTCGGCTGGTCAGCGGGCAGGCTGCTGGTGCTCGACATCGGCGGCGGTTCGCTGGAGATCGCGATGGGCATGGACGAGGAGCCGGAACTGGCCGAGTCGCTGCCCCTCGGCGCGGGCCGGATCACCAGGACCCGTTTCCGCAACGACCCGCCGAGCCGGTCCGAACTCGTCGCCACCTCGGCCTGGCTGGAGGAACAACTCGCCGGGCTGGCGAAGAAGGTGACACGCATAGGTGCGCCCGATCGAGTGGTGGCGACGTCGAAGACGTTCCGCTCGCTGGCCCGGCTGACCGGTGCCGCCCCCTCGGCCGCCGGCCCCAGAGCACGGCGGACGCTGACCGACACGGCACTGCGTCAGCTCATCGCGTTCATCTCCCGGATGCCCGCCGCCGACCTGGCGGAACTCGAAGGAGTGAGCGGTTCCAGGGCCCATCAGCTCGCCGGCGGAGCATTGGTGGCGCAGGCCACGATGCGAGCGTTGTCACTGTCGGAGCTGGAGATTTGCCCCTGGGCGCTGCGGGAGGGTGTGATCCTTCGGCGGCTGGACCATTCGAACGGCACAGACCAGACTGCAGTTGTGAGCGGACAGGACCGTGGAGTGTGAGTACGCACCGCGGAACTGGACTTGGATCACTGGCAACAGGCACGGTGGACGGGATGACTCGAAGTAGCGAAGAGGAGCCCCAGCGCACGGTCGCTGAGCTCCTGGCTCAGCACGGCGCGAAGCCGGACGCCCCTCGGCGTCGGCGTCGCCGTGCCGAGGGCGATGACGACGCCGACCAGGACCTCACCCAGACAGGTCCGCAGGCGATCATCGACCGGGTCGCAGGCCACACCCCGCCACCGGCCAACCGCCCGTCCGGTGGGCGCCGGGCGAAACCCGAGCCCGCCGACAACCCGCCCCAGCAGCCCTCGCAGGGCATGCCGCTGCCGCCGCGCCCTGGTTTCGGCGCACAGAACGACCGTCCGCAGAACGAGCTCCCGCAGCGGCCGCCACGCGGACGCAGGCCCGCGGGCAATGGCGGCAGCGGGTACTTCGCCGGTCCTTCCGGTTCGCTGTCCTCCCGGCTGGACGGCCCGGACGCGCCACCCGCCGGCCCGGTCAACGGCAGCCCGAACGGCGCGGGCGAGAGCACCGGCTACTTCCCGCCGCCGCAGCCGGGACAGCAGCCGAGCGGCAGCTTCGGCGTCCCGCCGCGCCCGTTGCGCAGGCCCGCGCGCAGGCAGCCGCCGCCGGAGCCGAACACCGAGCAGTTCCCGGCCGTCGAGTCCCGGCTGCCGGCCGAGCCGCTGGACGCCCCCGAGACCGAGGGCCCCGGCGACACGCCCGCGGGCCTCGCGCCGGGCGCACCGCCCGCGGGCCTGGCCCGGTGGCGCAAGCGCCGGGAGAAGTCGCTCACCGAGGACACCGAGGTGGGCATCGAGCCGATCGACCCGGCCGCGGTGCGCCCGCCGGGGCAGCAGCCGCCCGCCCGTGGTGAGCAGACGGCGGTCAACGCCCCCGTCCGTTCCGCGTTCGAGGAACCTGCCGAGGACTACGAGGACGAGCCGCACCCGGACGACTTCCACTCGGCGAGCGCGGTCGACACCGACGAGGCGGACACCGAGGACGACTACGACTACGACGAGGCCGACCTCGACGAGGACTACGAGCAGGACGAGTCACCGGGCAAGCAGTGGGCCACGATGGGCGTCCAGCTCGCGGCCGGTGTGGTCGGTGGTGCCGCGGTGTGGCTGGGCTTCAACTGGCTGTGGGGCCAACTTCCCGCCGCCGCCCTGATCGCCGCCGTCGTCGTGATCGCCGGGTTGGTCTGGATCGTCCGCAAGATCCGCCGCGCCGAGGACCTGCAGACGACGGTGCTCGCGCTGCTGGTCGGCCTGGTGGTGACGGTCTCGCCCGCCGCCCTGCTGCTGGTCGCCAGGTAGCGGGTGAGCGGGGAGCCGATTCCCGTCGGCCTTTCGACGGCATCGGTCTGGCCGCTGCGTGCGGACGCGGGATTCGAACTCGCCGCCGAGGTGGGCTACGACGGCGTCGAGGTGATGGTCTGGGCGGACTCGCTCAGCCAGGACGTCGGCGCGCTGCGCAGGTTCTCCCGCGACACCGGTATGCCGGTGCTCTCCATCCACTCGCCCTCGCTGCTGATCACCCAGCGGATCTGGTCACCGGACCCGGAGACCCGGCTGCGGCGCACCGTGGACGCCGCGTACGACCTGGGGGCCCGGACGGTCGTGGTGCACCCGCCGTTCCGCTGGCAGCTCCGCTACGGGGCCGGATTCCGTGAGCTGGTCGCCGAGCTGGAGGCGGAGAGCGGGGTCGAGGTGGCGGTGGAGAACATGTTCAAGGTCCGGCCACCGGTCGGTGATCCGGAGCGCCGCGTCTCCGCGTTCGGCCCCTCCATCGATCCCACCGACGTCGGCTACCGGCACTACACCCTGGATCTCTCACACACCGCCGCCGCCCGGATGGACGCGCTGGCGCTGGCCGAGCGGATGGGTGACGGGCTCGGCCACGTCCATCTCGCCGACGGCACCGGCATCCCGAAGGACGAGCACCTCGTCCCCGGCCGGGGCGGGCAACCCTGTGCCGAGCTGCTGATGTGGCTGGCGAACACGGGCTTCGAAGGCCAGATCGTGCTGGAGATCAACACTCGCCGGGTCGTCTCGCAGGCACAGCGGGTGAAGGACCTGGCAGAGGCGCTGCTGTTCGCCAAGCTGCATCTCGGACAGTGAGCCCTTCCCGGCTTTCAAGATCGACTTCTCGGGCGGTACGAGTGCCCACGGCGGTTTTTCCCTTGTCTGCCACGTAGAGTTGCCCGGGTGAACCCGCTGCGCCCGTTGATCCTCGCCGCCGCAGGCAACGACACGATCCGCCAGGCCGTGGCCACACTGCCCGGCGGACGCACGCTCGTGTCGCGCTTCGTCGCCGGGGAGACCACCGCCGACGCCGTGCGCACCGTCCGGGAACTCGCCGGCGACGGGCTGCACGCCACCCTCGACTACCTCGGGGAGGACACCCACGACAAGGACCAGGCCGAGGTCACCGTGCTGGCCTATCTGGAACTGCTCGACGCGCTGCACGGCGCCGGCTTGTCCGATCGGGCAGAGGTGAGCGTCAAGCTGTCCGCCGTCGGGCAGCTCCTGTCGGACCGGCTCGCGCTGGACAACGCCTGGCGTATCTGCGCCGCGGCCGAGCAGTGCGGCACCACGCTGACGCTGGACATGGAGGACCACCGCACCACCACCGGCACCCTGGACGTGCTGGAGGAACTGCGGCACACCTGGCCGTCCGCGGGTGCCGTGCTGCAGTCCTACCTGCACCGCACCGAACGGGACGCGCGGAAGCTGGCCACCGCCGGCTCGCGCGTCCGGCTCTGCAAGGGTGCGTACGCGGAGCCGGCCGAGGTCGCCTTCGGAGACGGTCACGACGTCGACCTCTCCTACGTGCGCTGCGCGAACGCCCTGCTGGAGGGCGGTGCGTACCCGATGTTCGCCACCCACGACCCCCGGCTCGTCGAACTCGTCGGCGAGCGGGCGCGCTGGTACGGCAGGCAGCCGGGCGAGTTCGAGTACCAGATGCTGTACGGGATCCGCCCGGACGAGCAGCGCAGGCTGGCCGAGGCCGGGCACGTGGTCCGCGTCTACGTGCCCTACGGCGAACAGTGGTACGGCTATCTGATGCGCAGGCTCGCCGAACGCCCCGCGAACACCGCGTTCTTCCTGCACGCACTGGTCAGTCGTTCGTGAGCTCCGCAGCGGACGCCGTGCCCTTCGCCGCCGCCTGTGTGGCCCGATCGCTGGGGGACGGCACCTTCATCGCCGACCTGCGACCCGAATGGTCGATCGGGAACCATCCGCACGGCGGATTCCTGATGTCGCTGATGGCGAAGGCGGCGACCACCCTGCTCGCCGAACGTGGTGACCCGCCCGCCGACCCGATGGTCGTCAGTGCCGACTTCCTCCGCCCGCCCGCGATCGGGCCGGTGCTGCTGCGCGTCGACGTGCGCAAGCTCGGCCGCCGCGCCACCGTGCTGGGCGTGGTGCTGGAGCAGCGGGGGCGCAGTTGCGTCGAGGCGAGGGTCACCGTCGGCCGGTTGCCGATCCGCAAGCCGACCTGGACCGACGTCGCCGCGCAGCCGGTCGAGCCGCCGGCGGGCGCGGTGCAGCTCACCGGGGACACCGCCGAGGGCGTGTTCAACATCGCCAGGGGCTGCGACGTGCGGATCGATCCGGGCACGGCCGGCTACCTGGCCGGGCGGGTGGGCGACCCGCCGCGGATGCACCTGTGGGTCCGCCCGCGCGAGGGCGCGCCGGACCCGTTCTTCGCGCTGTTCGCCGGGGACGTCAACCCGCCGGTCGTCTTCAACACCGGCCGTACCGGCTGGGCGCCTACCGTGCAGCTCACCGCGCTGTTACGGACGCATCCCGCGCCGGGCTGGCTGCGCGTGCAGGTGGACTGCCGGTCCTTGCAGGAACCCTGGTTCGACTCCGACGCCACGGTCGTGGACGCCACCGGGCGGGTGGTCTGCCAGGCGCGTCAGCTCGCCCTGGCACCGGCGTCCTGAGTGCGAATGGCAGGCTGGCGGCCATGACCACGATCGCGGTACTGGGAGCGGGAAAGATCGGCGAGGCTCTGCTGTCGGGGCTGCTCAGCGGTGGCAGGCGGCCGGACGAGCTGCTGTTCACCGAGCGTGCCCCGGAACGTTCGGCGGAGCTGACGAAGCGCTACGGCATCTCGGCCGTCACGGTGGCGCAGGCGGCCGAGCGGGCGGACGTGCTCGTGGTGGCGGTCAAACCGCAGGACATCGGGCCGGTGCTGGACGATCTGGCCCCGCTGCTGCACGAGGGCAAGCTGATCGTCTCGCTGTGCGCGGGCCTGCCCACCTCGCTGTACGAGAGCAGGCTGCCCGAGGGCACTCCGGTAGTCAGGGTCATGCCGAACACGCCGATGGTCGTCGGCGAGGCGATGAGCGCGATCTCCCCTGGCCGGAACGCGACCTCGGCGCATCTGGCACTGGTGGAGGAGCTGCTCGCCTGCGTCGGCACGGTCGTCAAGGTGCCGGAGTCGCAGCAGGACGCCGTCACCGCGCTGTCCGGTTCCGGGCCCGCGTACTTCTTCTACCTGGTCGAGGCGATGATCGACGCGGGCATTCTGCTGGGGCTGCCGCGGAACGTCTCGGAGAAGCTGATCGTCCAGTCCGCCGTCGGGGCGGCGAAGATGCTCGCCGAGACCGGGGAGCACCCGGTCACCCTGCGCGAGGCGGTGACCTCCCCGGCCGGTACCACGATCAACGCGATCCGGGAGCTGGAGAACCACGGCGTCCGGGCGGCGTTGCTCGCTGCCATCGAGGCGGCACGAGACCGATCCGTCGAACTCGGCAGGGCGCACGAGGACAGGCCCTCCTGACGCCCTGGCCCAGCACGCCGTGTCGCGCGCCCTGACATGCCGTGTCGGGCGGTGTGGCACGCCGTGTCGGGCGTCTCAGCACCCCGTGTCGGGCGGTGCAGCAGGCCGTGTCGGGCGGTGCGGCAGGTCGTGTCGGGCGGTGCGACCGAGGGGCAGGGACCCGCAACCTCGGCGAATGCCGCGAAACGTCACCCGAATGCTGTTCGTCGATGGTGATGAAGTCGCTGGGAGGGCCTAATCTCGGCTCCAGGCGTCGCATTGGCCCCATGTGTCCCGCTACGCTCTCCAGAAGCACGTGCGTGTCGGTACCGCCGGTGGGGAAGCCGCGCGGCGCGACACGTGTCGAAGGACACGGTGAACTATGCCGCCGAAGAAGAAAGATGCCTCGCCTGGCAGTGGCAACACGGTCGGGCAGGTTCAGTTCCTGACGGTCGCCGAGGTGGCCGCGTTGATGCGGGTCTCCAAGATGACCGTCTATCGCCTGGTGCACTCGGGTGAACTGCCGGCCGTACGCGTCGGCAAGTCGTTCCGGGTGCCCGAAAAGGCCGTTCACGCGTATCTGGAGGGCGCCTACTTCGACGTCGGTTGACACGACGCCGCGAAGATCGTCGGCTCCCGTGCCGCTCCGGCGGCGGGGGCGTCGGACCAGCGCCAGACCGGCGCGGGTAACCTGACACGTCGATCGTGGCAGTTGCGCTCCACTCCGTTGGTTGTGCGCTTGGCCGCGCGACCAACGTCTGACCTTAAGGAGCACCCGTGGGCTCAGTGATCAAGAAGCGCCGCAAGCGCATGTCGAAGAAGAAGCACCGCAAGTTGCTGCGCCGCACGCGGGTGCAGCGTCGTAAGGCCGGCAAGTAGTCCGGTAGCGGTACAGGTTCGGCTCGCGGCCCGTCCAGTTTCTGGGCGGGCCGCCGCCGTTCGGGTGACAAGTCCGTTAGAACGGCATGACCTGGGTTAACAGCTCGTTAGGCGGCGGTCGGCCAGCGCCGTCCCGGGGTAACATTCCGGGCAGCGATGCGATGCATCACCGGAAGAGCGATACCTGCCTGAGCCCGTTCGAGCGCTCGGCGCCGAGGCGCGGGCAGCGGTATCGAACGTGAATCCCATCCTCGAGCAGGGGGCAGTATGCCGTCCAACATCGTGCTCGTCACTGGAGTAGGCGGTGAGCTCGGCGGCCGGTTGCTGGCCAGGCTCGGCAACAACTCCGACTTCGAGCGGGTGCTGGGAGTCGACACCACGCCGCCGCGCAAGGAGATCCTCCAGCGCATGGGGCGGGCGGAGTTCGTCCGCGTCGACATCAGGAATCCGTTGATCGCCAAGGTGATCAGCTCGGCGAACGTCGACACGGTCATCCACGCCTCCACCACCGCCCACCCGGCCGGTCCCGCGAAGCGCACGGCGATCAAGGAAGTCAACGTCATCGGCACCATGCGGCTGCTCGCCGCCTGCCAGCGTTCCCCGCTCGTGCGGAAACTGGTGGTGAAGTCCACGACGGCCGTCTACGGCGCCGGGTCCCGGGCTCCCGCCGTCTACACCGAGGACTCCGACATCAACCCCGGATCCTCCAGCGGCTACGCCAAGGACGCCGTCGAGATGGAGGGCTACGTCCGCGGATTCTCCCGCAGGCGCCCCGACATCACGGTCACCATGGCGCGCTTCTCCAACCTGATCGGCCCCGAGGTCGACACGGTGCTGGCCCGCTACTTCTCGCTGCCCGTGGTGCCGACCGTGCTCGGCTACGACGCCCGCCTGCAACTCCTGCACTCCACGGACGCGCTCGCCGTCATGGAACGCGCCGCACTGCACGACCTGCCCGGGGTGTTCAACATCGGCGCCGACGGCGTGTTGACGCTGTCCCAGGCGATCCGCAGGGCGGGCCGGGTGGAGCTGCCGGTGCCGCGGTCCGCGGTGCCCTCGATGAGCAAGGTGCTGCGTGGCGCGCGCGTCGTCGACTTCTCCGCCGACCAGGTACGGATGCTCAACTTCGGTCGCGTCGTGGACAACACGCGGCTCAAGCAGGACTTCGGCTACACGCCGCGCTGGAGTACCCGCGAGGCCTTCGACGACTACGTGCGCGGACGCGGTCTCCGCCCGGTCGTCGACGGCCACAGCGTCGCGGGTTTCGCCCGCAGGCTGGCCACCGCGGCGGTGACCGGTCAGGCGGCGTCCCGATGAACGAACCACGACGACAGGAAAGTGAGGCGGACACCGTGACGAGTTCCTCCGCGGCCCAGGTCATCCCGCTGCACGGCCCGCGACGGGATCGTTCCGAGCGTTCCCCGGTGACCGGGGAGGCCGTGACCGGGCAGACGGTGACCGAGGACGTCGCCCCGGAGGCCTCGGTCGTCGAGTTGCCGCGGGAGGAGCCCGTGCCGCCGGTGACCGCCGAGCGCGATCCGCTGCCCGAGGGCGTCGGCGCGGCGCTGAACTTCCTGCGCAACCGGCTCACCGGCGACTACGAGGTCGACGAGTTCGGTTTCGACGCGGAACTCACCGATACGCTGATCCTGCCGCCGCTGCGGTTGCTCTACGAGAAGTGGTTCCGCGTCAGCACGTACGGCGTGGAGAACCTGCCCCTCGACGGCGGTGCGCTGCTGGTCTGCAACCACTCCGGCACCGTGCCGCTCGACTCGATCATGACGGCGATCGCGGTACACGACGAGCACCCGCGCAACCGGCACCTGCGGATGCTCGGCGCGGACCTGGTCTTCCAGCTTCCGCTGGTCGGCTCGCTGGCCCGCAAGTCCGGCCAGACCCTGGCCTGCAACCCGGACGCGGAGCGCCTGCTGTCCTCGGGCGAGCTCGTCGGCGTGTGGCCGGAGGGCTTCAAGGGGATCGGCAAGCCGTTCTCCTCGCGGTACAAGCTGCAGCGCTTCGGCCGGGGCGGGTTCGTCTCGGCGGCGCTGCGCGCGGGCGTGCCGATCATTCCCTGCTCGATCGTCGGCGCGGAGGAGATATACCCGAAGATCGCCGACATCAAGCCGCTCGCCCGGCTGCTCGGCCTGCCGTACTTCCCGGTGACGCCGTTCTTCCCGCTGCTCGGCCCGCTGGGCGGGATCCCGCTGCCGACGAAGTGGCACATCGAGTTCGGCGAGCCGATCGGCACCGACGACCTGGAGCCCGGCGCCGAGGACGACCCGATGCTGGTGTTCAACCTGACCGACCAGGTGCGCGAGGCCGTGCAGCAGGGCCTGTACCGCAGGCTGTCCGCCCGCAACGGCATCTTCCGGAGCTGAGCTTCCCGGAGCCGGGGCTCGGCTCCGGCGGCGTTGCGGCGGTTCAGGCGGTGCGCTTGCGGTAGGCCATGCCCGCCGCCACCGCTCCGGCCACCGCGCCCGCGCCCAGCACCGAGGGCACGCCGATCTTCGCCGCCTTGCGTCCCGTGCGGAAGTCGCGGATCTCCCACTGCCGTGCGCGTGCCGTGTCGCGCAGGGCAGTATCCGGGTTGACGGCCACCGCGGTGCCGACCACCGACAGCATCGGCACGTCGTTGTGCGAGTCGGAGTACGCCGTGCAGCGCCGCAGGTTCAGGCCCTCACGCGCCGCCAGCGCCCGCACGGCGTGCGCCTTGGCCCTGCCGTGCAACAGATCGCCGACCAGCCGTCCGGTGTAGGCGCCGTCCTCGCTCTCCACCACGGTGCCGAGTGCGCCGGTGAGGCCGAGCCGCCGGGCGATGATGGCGGCCAGTTCGACCGGTGTGGCGGTGACCAGCCAGACGCGCTGGCCGGCGTCCAGGTGCATCTGGGCGAGCGCCTGCGTGCCGGACCAGATCTTGTCGGCCATCAGCTCGTCGTAGATCTCCTCGCCGATGGCAACCATCTCCTCGACGGTGCGCCCGGCGACGAACGACAGACCCTGTTCCCGGCTGGCCTTGACGTCCTCGGAGTTCTCCCGGCCGCCGACCCGGAACTTGAACTGCTGCCAGGCGAATCCGGCCAGATCGGAGGTGGAGAAGAACTTGCGCGCCGCGAGCCCTCGGGCGAAGTGGAAGATCGACGCGCCCATCATCATCGTGTTGTCCACGTCGAAGAAGGCGGCAGCGGTGAGATCCGGCGGAGCGGTGGGCGGCGTACCGGGAGGGCCGTCCTCACCCTCGGCCATCGCGCCGAGTCCGGCGTCGGCGAGTTCCTGCGCCGTGGCCGCCTCCATGGCCACGGCCGCGTCGGCCGAGGCCTCGCCCGCCAGCGCGGCGCGACGTTCCAGTTCCCGGCCCTTAGCCCTGCCACCCCACCGCGACACGCACACCGCCTCCAGGCTCGACTCCACCGCGTGGACCCGGTCGGGCCGGGCCCCGGGCACAGCGTATCGAGAGCGGCCCGGCGACGTGTGAGTGCTCACCATGCGCCGTCGGATCGTCACCCGCCGGACGCCTGGCGTCGAGGTGGGTAACCGCTCAGGGAAGGCGGATACCGGGCAGGCCGGGCAGCAGCGGCGGGATCTCGATCAGCGGGGGCCTGCTGGACGTGGGCGGACGGCTCGGGGCCGGGGCGGGGCGCAGTACGTCGGGAACCGGGGCGGGCACGATCGGTCCCTGCGGCGGAGGGGTCCCCTGTAGCGGAGGTGTCGGGGCGGGCACGACCGGTGGCGCGGCCTGCTGTTCGGCAGGCGGTTCCGGCTCGCCGGGCGGTTCGGGCGCGGGGACCTCGGGGGACGGGTCCGGCACCGCGACGTCCGGGGAGGCGCCCGTCTCCGGCGGCACGGTGCCGACCTCGGAGATCGCGGCCTCCGGCGGTTCGGCGCACTCGGTGACGGCGGGCAGCGGGCCGAGGTCGTCCTGCGCGCCGGAGGTGATCTGCGGGCAGCGCATCCGCTCGGTCAGCGCGGCCGCCCTTTCGTCGACGCGGGCGAGCAGCGCGAGGGTCTCGGCATGCCGTTCGGCCACCGGTGCGGGCATTCGCGGCCCGATCGCGGCGAGCCTGCCGGACTGCGCGATCGTCCAGGAGCGCAGCCGGTCGAGCCGGTCGCTGCCGGTACGGGCAGCGGCGGCGGTGAGCCCGCCGACGCCGGCGCGGGTGTCGCTGTCGAAGCCGTCCAGCGCGATGCCGAACGCCGACGGCTGCCCGTCCGCCCCGGCGAGTTCGGTGAGTTCGTCGACGCGCAGCGCCGCGTACTCGAGCCGCTTGGCCGCCTTGCCCTCCGCGTCGAAGGTCAGCTCGATCGAAGCCGATTCGCGCGCGCGTTTCACCTCGTACAAGGTGTCGCCGGGCAGCGTGTCCTCGGAGAGCAGCACGGCGACGCCGCCGAACGCGATCACCACGCAGGCCGCGGCGGCCAGCACCGGGGCGAAGGTGTGCCCGCGCCGTCCGCGCACGCGGTCGCGCCTGCCGGTGGGCGAGCTGCTCACGGGGGCGTCCCCGGTGGGCATGCCCCTGGCGATGCCCGCGGCGATGCGGCCGCGCGCGTCCCGGTCCGGCCCGGGGGTGTCCTCCCCGGCCCGGCGCAGGCGCGCGACGATGGCGAGTTCGGCGTCCAGGGCGGAGTCGGCGGGGGCGTCCGCGTCGACGGCGCGCGCGAAGCGTTCCCGCTCACCCGCGTCCCGTCCGAACCGCGAAGGCACGTTCACGACCGCAGTCCCGCCCTCCCGTACGCCGTCCGGTCAGGGGGCGCCCTGGCCGTACCGCGGCCGTCGGCGTTCTCCGCGCGGCAGCGGTACTAGAGGCAACGACGGTGGACACGGCCCGGTTACGGCCAGGCACCGGGGTGGGTGACAGGCGGGTGAGCGGGACGGACGAGCGGGGCGGGCCGGTGACGGCTTCGGTCAGCGCAGTCCGCCGGGAAGCAACTGGGCGAGCCTGCGGACGGCCCGGTGCTGCAGGGCCTTGATGGCGCCCTCGTTACGGTGCATGATCCGCGCGGTCTCGGCCACCGACAGGCCCTGCAGGAACCGCAGCACGATGCATTCCCGCTGGTCCTCGCCGAGTTCGGCGATCCCGGCGAACAGCACGTCGTTGGTCGCGTTGCTGATCGCCTGCTGCTCGGGGCCCGCCGCCGACTGCGGGTGCGTCCCGGCGAACGGGGCGGTGCCGTTCTCGGAGACCTCGTCGGTGACGATCTCCAGTCGGAACCGGCTGGACTTGACGTGGTCGAGCACCAGGTTGCGGGCGATCGTGACGAACCAGGCGCCGACGTCGCGACCCTGGTAGCTGACCGAGGTGATCCGGCGCAGCGCGCGCAGGAAGGTCTCGCTGGTGACGTCCTCGGCCACGTCGCGGTCGCCGAGGCGGAAGAGCACGTAGCGGAAGACGACGTCGACGTAGCGGTCGTACAGCTTGCCGAAAGCCTCGGCGTCACCGTTCTGTGCCGCCCGGACCAGGTCCCAGGCCTCGATCTTGGCGGCCTCCCTGGCAGCCTCCGCCGGGTCGGCCGCCACCGGCGTCCCCGCGGCGGGGCGTGCGGGAACGGGCGGCGCGCACACCCTCGGAACGGGGCGCGGCACGAACGCCGCCACGCTCACTCCTGCGGCCTGCAGGCTCATCGTCTGGCACCTCCGAAGGCCCTGGTCCCCCACGGCTGTCGGCGTCGACTCCGGGGCTCAGCGCTGCGCGGGAGCGTCCCTGGGTGGGTGGACGCGGCCTGCGCAACGGCTCCTCGTGACGGCTTGCGTGACGGTCGCCACTCAAGGTCGCTCGAAGGAGCATACGTGTAGTTACCGCTAAGTAGGTAGTGGTGTTCTGGTTCGGACCTGCGGCGGGACAAATCACTCCCCATGACGGGGGATCCTGGTGCGAGACTGGGCCCAGGACCTTGTCGACGGCGAAAGGGGCGGAACGTGGCCGCTGAGCACACCTCCGGATCGGTATCGATCGGGGGCGCGGGCGGCAACGTCGCCGGCCTGGTGTCCGGGGCGGCGGAGCGCAGGCCGAACGCCGTGGCGCTGATCGAGACGACCGGCGGGGCCACGCTGACCTGGGCCGAACTCGACGCCAGAGTGAGCGCCCAGGCCGAAGCGCTCGCCGCTGCCGGGCTTTCCGCCGGCGACCGCGTCGCCCTGCGCCTGCCCACCTCGATCGACTTCGTGACGGCCCTGTTCGGCGTTCTGCGCGCGGGCGGTGTGGCCGTGCCGCTGCCGCCGCAGGCCCCCGCCGCGGAGCTGCGCACCCTGCTCGACCACAGCGGCGCCAGGCTGATCCTCGGCTCCGCACCGGAGCAGCGGCCGGACGGCGGCCTCCCGGAGACGGTGACCGCGCTCGCCCCGGTCACCGAGGGCACGGCACGGGCGTACGGGCAGCGCGGCGGCGGTGAGGACGTCGCTGTCATCTCGTACACCTCAGGCACCACCGGCCCCCCGCGCGGCGTGATGCTCACCCACCGCGCGCTGCTCGCCAACATCGAGCAGTTCCAGCGGATCGAGCCGCCCGCGCTGGAGCAGTTCGACCGGATGCTGATCGCGATCCCGCTGTTCCACGTCTACGGCCTGGGCGCGGGGCTGCTGCAGATGGCCGCGGTCGCGGGAACGGTGGTGCTGGCCGAGCGCTTCGACGTCGCGCGGGCGCTCGCCGACTGCGCGGAGCACCGGGTCACGGCCATCGTCGGCGTCCCGGCGATGTACGCCGAGTTCGCCGCGCTGCCCCCGGACGAGCTCGGCGGCGGGCTGTCCACCGTCCGCAGGCTGACCTCGGGCGCCGCCCCGCTGCATCCCAAGGTGCTGGCAGGAATCCGGGCCGCGACCGGCCTCGGCGTCTTCGAGGGGTACGGGCTGACCGAGTCCGCGCCGATCGTCACCTCGACCCTGGTCACCGGATACCCGAAACCGGGTTCGGTGGGCAGGCCGTTGCCGGGCGTGGAACTGCGACTGGTCGAACCGGACGGCTCCGGCGAACCGGTGCCGCTGGACCCGACGGACCTGGACGACACCTTCGAGGAGGACGGCGGCGGCACCGGGCTGGTCGCCGTCCGCGGGGCGAACCTGTTCTCCGGCTACTGGCCGGACGGCCGCTACGGGCCGGACGAACAGGGCTGGTTCCGTACCGGCGACGTCGGTTACCTCGACACCGACGGCGACCTGCACCTGGTCGACCGCGCCAACGACCTGATCATCGTCAACGGCTTCAACGTCTACCCGCACGAGGTGGAGGACGTGATCACCGAGCTGACGGAGGTCGCCGAGGCCGCGGTGGTCGGCGTGCGGGACGAGGTGGCGGGCGAGGCGGTGAAGGCGGTGGTCGTCCCGGCCACCGGAGCCTCGTTGTCCGAGCAGCAGATCGTCGAGGCGTGTGAGTCGCGGCTGGCCCGTTACAAGGTGCCCAGGACCGTCGAGTTCGCCAAGGAACTGCCGCATTCGGCGACGGGCAAGCTGCGCCGGATGCGGCTGCGGGGATGATGCGGCGATGACTCACCAGGTGATCGTGATGAGCAGGCAGGGCTGTCCGTCGTGCGTGACGGCGGAGGCCGAGGTCGCGCGGATCTGCGGCGAGCTGGGCGTCGAGTGGTCGGTAGCCGACGTCGACACCGATCCGGAGTGGCGCGGCGAGTACGGCGACCGGGTGCCGGTCATCCTCGTCGACGGTGCCGAGCACGGGTACTGGACCGTCGAGGAGGACCGTCTCCGCCGCGCACTCACCTGACCTCGGGGACCGGGTGCCGCCGCCGTGACGGACTCGTGACGCGCGCGGCCAATCGGAACCGGACACGGCTCCGAAATACCGGTTGTGAGTACTTCCAGCGATACCCCCGCCAGGACGGCCGGCACTCGACCTCGGCTGTCGATCCTCGTCGGCGCACTGGTCGGGGTGCTGGCCCTCGCGGCTGCTCTCGCGGCAGGTCACCTGGTGGCCGCGTTTGTCGGGGTGAACGCCTCGCCGTATCTCGCGGTCGGTAACTCGGCGATCGACCTGACGCCCACGGCGCTCAAGGACTACGCGGTCCGCACCTTCGGCGTCTACGACAAGATCGTGCTGCTCGGCAGCATGGCCGTGGTGATGGTGCTCGTCGCGGCGCTCGCCGGTGTGCTGTCCCGGCGCAACGCCCTGCCCGGCGTGGTGGTCATCGCGCTGTTCGGCATCGTCGGCGGCGTGGCTGTTTTCAGTCGCCCCGACCTCGGCCAGCTCTCGCTGCTCGCCCCGGCCGCCAGCCTGGTGGCAGGCGTGCTCGTCTTCCGCTTCCTGCACAACGTCGCGCTCCGCCGGGCGGGCACCATCGCCGCCGAGAAGCGGAGTGCCGGGGGAACCGCCGAGGACGCGGGCGCGGACACGGATGAGAACGTTGCCACAGAAGAAGAAACGGCCGAGTCCGCCGACGAGCCGAGCGGTACCACCCTGTCCGCGAACCGCCGCAACTTCCTGATCGGTGCGGGCGGCGTCGCCGTCGGTGCCGGTGCGGCCGGACTGGGCGGACAGCTCATCGGCGACTCGATGAGCGCCGAGAGCTCCCGTGCGGACATCGGTTCGCTGACGCCCGCGCGGACCGCCCCGGCGATCCCCGCCGACGCCGACTTCGCCAAGCTCGGTACGCCTACTTTCCTTACGCCCAACCAGGATTTCTACCGGGTGGACACCGCGCTGGTCGTCCCTCAGGTCAGCGCCGAGGACTGGACGCTGCGCATCCACGGCATGGTGGACAACGAACTGACGCTGGATTTCGAGGACATCCGGAGCCGTGATCTCATCGAGCGGACGATCACGATGACCTGTGTCTCCAACGAAGTCGGTGGCCCGTACGTCTCCACCGCGAATTTCCTCGGCGTGAACATGTGGGACCTGCTCGAAGAGGCGGGTGTGCAGCAGGGCGCCGAACAGATCTTCTCCACCAGCGTCGACGGCTGGACGGCGGGCAGCCCGGTGGAGGCCTCGCTCGACCGCAACCGTGGCGCGATGCTGGCCATCGGCATGAACGGCGAGCCGCTCCCGGTGGAACACGGTTTCCCCGCCCGGCTGGTGGTTCCCGGTCTGTACGGCTACGTGTCCGCGACGAAATGGCTCAAGGACATCGAACTCACCACGTACGCGAAGCGCCGGATGTACTGGCTCGATCGCGGCTGGGGTGAGAAGGGGCCGATCAAGACGATGTCGCGGATCGATTCCCCGAAGGGTTTCCAGGCTTTCCCGAAGGGCAAGGTCGTCGTCTCCGGAATCGCCTGGGCGCAGAACACCGGGGTCGAGAAGGTGGAGATCCGCCTCGACAACGGGGAGTGGCAGCAAACGCAACTGTCCACAGAGGTCAACATCAACACCTGGCGGATGTGGAACATCGAGCTGGACGTTCCGGCGGCCGGCAGTCACCAGGTGACCTCACGTGCGACCGACAAGAACGGTTACGTGCAGACGGAAGAGCGCGTCGGGACCGTTCCCGACGGTGCGACCGGTCTGCACAACATCTTCTTCACCACCACCTGAGAAATTTCTGAATTAACTCGATCGGGTGGCAATCCGCCGCCACGGCGGCTCCGAATACCCATCAGAAGCAACAAGAGAACAGAAATCCGGGCGCGGTCCGGGAACGAATGGAGTGATCTGCAGTGAAGAACATGCGACGCATTGCTGGAGCGGGCATCGCGGCCGCGGCAGTCCTGTCCCTGGCCGCCTGTGGTGGCGAAGAGGAAGCCGCCCCCTCCGGTGACTCCGGCTCGCAGCCCGGCAGCTCCTCGATGCCCTCCAGCTCGGCCAGCTCCGCTCCCTCGAGCGACGCCGCCGCCGGTGGCGACGGTGTGACCACCGTCGAGGACCCCTACGGCCCGGGCTGTGCCCAGGTTCCGACCGAGGGCCCCGGCTCGGTCGGCGGCATGGTCTCCGACCCGGTCGCGACCGCCGCCAGCAACAACCCGCTGCTCACCAAGCTCACCGCGGCCGTCGGCGCCACCAACCTGGCCGACACCCTGAACAGCCAGGAAGGCATCACGGTCTTCGCGCCGGCCGACCCGGCCTTCGACGCGCTGGGCCCGAAGTTCGACGAGCTCGCCGCCGCTCCGGACCAGCTTGCCCCGATCCTGCAGTACCACGTCGTGGGTAAGCGCTACGACCGCGACGGCCTGGTCGAGGCCAAGACCGTCGAGTCGCTGAACCCGGCCGGTGGCCCGCTGAAGATCGAGGGCGAGGGTGAGAACATGACCGTCAACGGCGCGAAGGTGCTGTGCGGCAACGTCCCCACCGCCAACGCCACGGTCTTCGTCATCGACACCGTCATGACCCCCGGCGCCAACAGCTAAGGGATCCTGACCGCGAAGCCCTCGTTCACCTCTCCGGAGGTGGGCGGGGGCTTCGTCATGTGTTCTCGCCGACCGGCGCGACGGCCGGCACTGTGGGCCTGATTACGCGCCCGACCAGTGACTTTGTGCATGCGTTCACAAGTGGCTACCGTATTGACATCACCCGCAGCGGCGCCGCATCGAACACCTACGCGCCCGCCGGGTCAAGAGTCCGATCGTATTTCGTGACGTGCCGGCCGTGGTTCGCTCCGGGTCGACGTGGATGAGGAGAGACGGCGTGGTGGCAGCTCGGGGCCGGCGGAACGGAGCCGAGGCCGCCCACAAGCGCGGTCCACGGGCCGGACGCCCCGCTCCGGACGCCGACAACGCGCCCACCGCCGAGATGCCCGCCGTCCCCGCCGAGGACGGCGAGCCCACCAGGGCGAAGTCCATCCCGGAGGCCGCGGTCGCGCGCCTGGCCATCTACCTGCGCACCCTCACCGGCATGGCCGAGAAGGGCGCCACCACCGTCTCCAGCGAGGAACTCGCCGCGGCGGCGGGGGTCAACTCCGCGAAGTTGCGCAAGGACCTGTCCTACCTGGGCTCCTACGGCACCCGTGGCGTCGGCTACGACGTCGCCGTGCTGATCGGGCAGATCGAGCGCACCCTGGGCCTGACCAGGCAGCACAAGGTCGCGGTCGTGGGAATCGGTAACCTGGGACATGCGTTGGCCAACTACGGCGGTTTCCCCGGCCGGGGCTTCCCGGTCGAGGCGCTGTTCGACCTGGACCCGGATCTGGTCGGGGTGCCGGTCGGCGGCCTGCCGGTGTCGCACCTGGACGAGATTCCCGAGGTGTGCGCCGAACGGCAGATCTCCATCGGGGTCATCGCCACACCGCCGACGGCTGCCCAGTCGGTGTGCGACCGCCTGGTCGCGGGCGGGGTGCAGTGCATCCTGAACTTCGCGCCGGTCGTGTTGCAGGTGCCCGAACACATCGAGGTGCGAAAGGTGGATCTCGCCGTGGAGCTGCAGGTCCTGTCCTTCCACGTCGCGCGCCGGGCGGACGCCGCCCTCGACGCCGAGCGGAACGGCCACGCGAACGGCAACGGGCTGGCACCCGCCGCCCCCGCCAGGCGAACGCTGCGCCAGCGGGCCGGGGGTGGCCGCTCATGAGCATCCTGGCCGTCGGCCTCTCCCACCGCAGCGCCGACATGTCCACCCTCGAACGCGCCGCCGTGCCCGCCGCGCAGCTCGAGAAGGTGCTGCACGACCTGCAGCAGGCGACCGACACGCACGAGGTGATGCTGCTCTCCACCTGTAACCGCATCGAGGTCTACGCGGTGGTGGAGACCTTCCACGGCGGGCTCGCCGGTGTCTCCGAGGTGCTGGCGCGCCAGGCCGGGATGGAGCCAGCCGACCTCTACGACGACCTGTACGTGCACTACGCGGGCGCTGCCGTCGAGCACATCTTCTCCGTGGCCTCGGGCCTGGACTCGATGGTCGTCGGCGAGACGCAGATCCTCGGCCAGGTGCGCGCCGCGTACGCCGTGGCCCGCGAGGCCGGCACCGTCGGCCGCACGCTGCACGAGCTGGTGCAGACGACGCTGCGGGTCGGCAAGCGGGTGCACACCGAGACCGGGCTGGACGCGCTGGGCGCCTCCGTGGTGTCCGAGGCGCTGGCCGCCGCGGGTGAGGTTGCCGGCAGGCACGCGGTGATCGTCGGCGCCGGTTCGATGGGCGCGCTCGCCGCCTCGCAACTGCGCAAGAGTGGCATCGGTGAGATCACCGTCGTCAACCGCACCACGGCCACCGCCACCCGGCTCGCCGAGTCGATCACCGCGCAGGGCGTGCCCGGGTACTCGGTGCCGATGGAGGAACTGGCCGGAGCGCTGGAGCGGGCCGACCTGGTGCTGGCATGCACCGGGGCGCAGGCGGCCGTGGTCACCGCCGGGCATGTGCGCCCGCGCGCGCAGCGTCCGCTGGTCGTCTGCGATCTCGGCCTGCCGCGCGATGTGGACAAGGCCGTCGACGAACTCGCCGGTGTGACCGTCATCGACCTGGAGACCGTCCGCCGCCGGATGGACACCGTCACCGACGGTGGGCCGAGGGAGAGCCTCGCGAAGCAGACCGCGCGGGCCGCCGGCATCGTGCTGGACGAGGTGCGCGAGTACCTGGCCGATCAGCGCAGTGCCGAGGTGACGCCGACGGTCACCGCCCTGCGCAAGCGGGCCGCCGAGGTCGTCGAGGGTGAACTGCTGCGCCTGGACAACCGGCTCCCCGAGCTGGAGGACGCCGTCCGCGCCGAGGTGGGCCGCACGGTCCGCCGGGTGGTGGACAAGCTGCTGCACTCGCCGACGGTGCGGGTGAAGCAGCTCGCCGCCGCGACCTCGGGCACCGACTACGCCGACGCGCTGCGCGAGCTGTTCGAGCTCGATCCGCAGACGCCCGCCGTGCTCGCCAGCCCTTCGGTGACCAACAAGAACGACCAGTTCAAGACCCGCGACGTCCACCTTGGACAGTCGCGTGTGGACGGTGAGACGAAGTGACCAGGACGATCAGGATCGGCACCCGCGGCAGCAAGCTCGCGCTCGCCCAGACCGGCATCATCGCCCAGCAGCTCACCGACGCCGGGCAGCAGGTGGAGATCGTCAAGGTCACCACGCCCGGCGACCGGTCGCACGCCCCGATCGCCGAGATCGGCGTGGGCGTGTTCACCTCCGCGCTGCGCGAGGCACTGGCCGCCGACGACATCGACGTCGCCGTCCACTCCTACAAGGACCTGCCGACCGCGGCCGAGCCCGGCCTGGTGATCGCGGCGGTCCCGCCGCGCGCCGACCCGCGGGACGCTCTCGTCGCCCGGGACGGCCTGACGCTCGGCGAACTGCCGCCTGGAGCGAAAGTCGGCACCGGCTCCCCGCGTCGTATGGCGCAGTTGCGCGCTCTCGGTCTCGGCCTCGTCGTCGTGCCGATCCGCGGCAACATCGACACCCGGATGGGCAAGGTGTTCGACGGTGAACTCGACGCCGTCGTCCTGGCACAGGCCGGACTCGACCGCGTCGGCCGGTCCGAGGTGGTCACCGAGACGCTCGACCCGATCCAGATGCTGCCCGCGCCCGCCCAGGGCGCGCTGGCCATCGAGTGCCGGGCCGACGACGTGGACATCGAGCACCTGCTCCAGTCCACAGTGGACGACGAGGCGACCCGTCTCGCCGTGGCAGCCGAACGCGCCATGCTCGCCGCGCTCGAAGCCGGGTGCAGCGCGCCGGTCGGCGCGCTGGCCGAGGTCGTCGAGGACATCGAGACCGACGCCGACGGCAACGACGTGTACGTACAGAAGATCTCGTTGCGTGGCAACGCCGCCGCCCAGTTCGACGCCGATTCGGCGGAGATGGTGCGGGCGTCGGCGATCGCCGCGATGACCGATGCGGAACGGCTCGGCAAGGAACTCGCCGCCGAGCTGCTCGACCTCGGCGCCGGGGCGCTGTCCGGTCCCGGCCGCGACCCTCGTTGAGCAAGTCCCCACCCCGCCCGAAGATGAATGGCCGCCCGCGACGAAGTGGCCGTGTAGAAGGAGAAATGCACTGATGCCCCCCGCACGAAAGACCACAGGGCGTGTCGCCTTCGTGGGTTCGGGCCCCGGCGACGCCGGACTGCTGACCGTCCGCGCCAAGGAACTGCTGGCGCGCGCCGAACTCGTGGTGACCGATCCCGACGTCCCGGCAGGCGTGCTCGCCTGCGCCAACCCCGAGGCCGAGGTCCGGCCCGCCGTCGGCGAGCCCGGCGACGTCGCCAAGGACCTCACCGCCGAGGCGAAGGCCGGCAGGCTCGTCCTCCGCCTCGTCGCGGGCGACCCGCTGACCCAGTCGGCCGTCGTCTCCGAGGTGCAGGCGCTGTCCCGGTCGAGCGCCGTCTACGACGTCGTTCCCGGCGTCTCGCCCGGCGCGGCCGTTCCCGCCTACGCGGGCGTGGCGCTCGGCGGCACGCACACCGAGGTCGACGTCCGCGGCGACGTCGACTGGGCAGGCCTGGCCGCGACCCCCGGCACGCTCGTCCTGCACGCCACCTCCAGCCACCTCGCCGAGGCCGCCTCCGCGCTGGTCGAGCACGGCATCGCCGCGCAGACCCCGGTGGCGGTGACCTCGAACGGCACGATCAACACCCAGCGCACCGTCGACTCGACGCTGGCCACGCTGTCCGCCGACGCGGGCGAGCTGGTCGGCCCGCTCGTGGTGACCGTCGGCGGCACCGTCGGCAACCGGTCAAAGCTGTCCTGGTGGGAGTCGCGCGCGCTGTACGGCTGGAAGGTCCTGGTGCCGCGCACCAAGGAGCAGGCGGGCGACATGGCGGAGCGGCTGCACAGCCACGGCGCCACCTCGCACGAGGTGCCGACGATCTCGGTCGAGCCGCCGCGCAGCCCCGCGCAGATGGAGCGTTCGGTCAAGGGTCTGGTCGACGGCCGGTACCAGTGGCTTGTCTTCACCTCCACCAACGCCGTGCGCGCAGTGTGGGAGAAGTTCGAGGAGTTCGGCCTGGACGCCCGCGCGTTCTCCGGCGTGAAGATCGCCTGCGTCGGTGAGTCGACGGCGGAGAAGGTGCGCTCCTTCGGCATCATCCCGGAGCTGGTCCCGACCGGCGAGCAGTCCAGCGAGGGTCTGCTGGAGGAGTTCCCGCCGTACGACGACGTGCTCGACCCCGTCGACCGGGTGCTGCTGCCGCGGGCGGACATCGCCACCGAGACCCTGTCGGCCGGGCTGCGCGACCGTGGCTGGGAGATCGACGACGTGACGGCGTACCGCACGGTGCGCGCCGCGCCGCCGCCCGCCGACACCCGCGAGATGATCAAGACCGGTGGGTTCGACGCGGTGTGCTTCACCTCCTCGTCCACGGTCCGCAACCTCGTGGGTATCGCCGGTAAGCCGCACACCCGGACGCTGGTCGCCTGCATCGGCCCGAAGACGGCAGAGACGGCGACGGAGTTCGGCCTGCGGGTCGACGTCCAGCCGGAGAAGCCGACCGTGGTGTCGCTGGTCGACGCGCTGGCCGCGCACGCCGCGCAGCTTCGCGCGGAGGGTGCCCTGCCGCCGCCGCGCAAGGCGAAGCGCGCCCGCCGCTCGTAACCGAGCAGCTCGCTGTTGCCCCGTCCTGTGCCCCGCCGGGCCCCTACCCGGCGGGGCACAGTGCCGTCCACCCCCGTGTCGCGCGCCCCGGCACCCCGTGTCGCGCGGTATGGCACGCCGTGTCGCGCGTTCCGGCATGCCGTGTCGCGCGTTTGGACACCTCGTGTCGGGCGTCTCGGCACCTTGTGTCGGGCGGTTTCTCGTTACGGCTCCTCGTCGATCCAGACCATGCCGAGGTCGAAACGCCGGCCGAGCACCGAAAGCATCGTCTCCGCCGAGCTGAACCGTCCGTGCACCCGTTCGTCGATCGAACGGACGACGAGATGCGTGTCGAAGCCCAGCCCCCAGGCGAAAACCGTTCCGTCCCAACCGTTTTCGTCGCTGCCCGTTTCGTAGAGCGCGAACCGGCGCGGTGGGTTCTCCCGCGCCCACGTGCGCAGCAGCGCGCGAATCTCGGCCCGGGTGTGGATCGGCGGTGGGCCCGGTCGCATCAGGGTGAGGCGATCGGCGATGGTGCGGTCTTCGGTCGCGGTCATACCGGCACGTTGTCAGGTTTCGCTGTTGTCCCAGCAGAGGAAACGGTACGTCCGATCGTGTGATGGCGTTTCGGGCCGGAACCCGTTGGGATGGCGGCAACGACCGGAGGGGAACGACGTGACCGCACGACACGCCACCGCGCGGATGCGCAGCCTGGCCACCGAACTGACCGAGCTGCGGGTGAAGGCCGGGCTGACCACGCGGGAGGCGGCGAAGCTGATCGGCACCTCGCCGTCCTCGCTGAACCGGCTGGAGAACGGCGGCAAGGTGATCGCCGCCGAGGACGTCTCCGCGCTGCTGGTCGCCTATGGCGTCACCGGTGTGAAACGCGGCGAACTCCTTGGCCTGGCAAGGGAATCCGACGTGCAGGGCTGGTGGGAGACCGGCGGTTCGCTGCCTCGGCAGGCGACCGCGCTGATCACCTTCGAGGCGCAGGCCACCCGGATCGTGAACGCTTCGATGCTGCTGGTGCCGGGCCTGTTGCAGACGGCGGAGTACACCCGCGCGGTGATGACGGCGACCGGGGTAACCGGTGCCGAGATGGAGTCGATGGTCTCGGCCCGGCTCGGACGACAGGCGGTGCTGAGCAAACCGCGTCCGCCCGCCTATCTGGCGATCATCGACGAGGCGGTGCTGCGCAGGCCGATGGGCGGCGCGGAGGTGATGGCTGCCCAGCTCCGGCACATCGTCGAGGCCGCTCGCCGCCCGCACATCGACGTCCGGGTGCTGCCGCTGAGCCGGGGCGGGCACACCGGCCTCGACGGCACCTACGTGCTGCTGGAGTTCGCCGCCGAGCGGCCCATCGTGCACCTGGAACACAAGCGGTCCGGACTGTTCATGGACGAGCTGGAGGACGTGTCCCCGTTTCAGACCGCGACCGATACCCTGGTGGCCACCGCGCTAGGACCAGCGGATTCGACCGATTTCCTGGCCTCGGTGGCCGACGATTTCACGTGAGAGTGGGACAGAGTGAACGTTTTTTCCGGAGCGGCCTGGCGCAAGTCGAGCTACAGCGGTTCGCAGAGTGACTGCGTGGAGGTGGCGTTCGCCCCGGCCCCGGCGGCCTGGCGTAAGTCCAGCCACAGTGGCACGCAGAGCGAGTGCGTGGAGGTGGCGGCCGACCGTGGGCTGGTCGGCGTCCGCGACACCAAGGACCGCGACGGCGGCACCCTCACCGTCCCCGCGGCGTCCTGGCAGGCATTCCTGGCAACCCTGCCTCGCTGACCCCAACGCGCGACACGGCCTGCCGTACCGCGCGACACGATGCGATGGACCGCAATATGTCGACGTATTGCGGTGGCCGCGACCGCAATACGTCGACATATTGCGGTAAGCCAACGCACGAACGTCCCAGACACGACGTGCCGGAACGCCCGACACGACGTGCCCAGGCGCGCGACACGGGGTGTTCAGGCGCCCGACACGGGGTGCTGGGGCGCGCGACACGGGGTGCTGGGGCGCCCGACACGACGTGCCGTACCGCGCGACACGGGGTGGCTGCCGGGGGTGGTGGGGTGGAGCGGCGGGAGTACCGTCGGGCGGGTGTTCCCTGAGCAGCGTCCCCGCCGGTTGCGCACCACCCCCGCGATGCGCCGCCTGGTCGGCGAGACCACCCTTCGCCCCCGTCAGTTGATCCTGCCGATGTTCGTCGCCGAGGGTGCCGAGGCGCCGCGGCCGATCAGCAGCATGCCCGGCGTCGTCCAGCACACCCGCGACTCGCTGCGCAAGGCCGCCGTCGACGCGGTGCGGGCAGGCGTCGGCGGACTGATGCTCTTCGGCGTGCCGGAGAAGCACGACGCGATCGGCTCGGGCGCCACCGACGAGAACGGCATCCTCAACCTCGCGCTGCGCGACCTGCGCGCCGAACTGGGCGACGACACCGTCCTGATGGCCGACACCTGCCTCGACGAGTTCACCGACCACGGCCACTGCGGCGTACTCGACGCCGAGGGCCGGGTGGACAACGACGCGACGCTGCTGCGGTACGCCGAGATGGGCGTCGCGCAGGCCCGCGCCGGGGCACACCTGCTCGGCCCGAGTGGCATGATGGACGGCCAGGTCGGCGTCATCCGCGCCGCGCTGGACGACGCGGGCCTGGCCGACACCGGCATCCTGGCGTACTCGGCGAAGTACGCGAGCGCGTTCTACGGACCGTTCCGCGAGGCCGTCGGTTCCCAGCTCACCGGTGACCGCAAGACGTACCAGCAGGACCCCGGCAACGCGCGGGAAGCGCTGCGGGAGATCGAACTCGACGTGGCCGAGGGCGCGGACGCGATCATGGTCAAACCCGCACTGTCCTATTTGGACGTCGTGCGCGCGGCGGCCGAGGTCTCGCCGGTGCCGGTGGCGGCGTACAACATCTCCGGCGAGTACTCGATGGTCGAGGCGGCCGCGGCGAACGGCTGGATCGAGCGGGAGCGCACCATCATGGAAGTACTCACCTCGATCCGCCGCGCGGGCGCCGACATGGTGCTGACGTACTGGGCCGCCGAGGCCGCCGCCTGGCTCGACTGAGCCGCCACGGGCCGGGACACGCTCGGCGGGAAGTAGAGTTCGACATCGTGGCCAACACCGACAAGCCGGACAACGACAAGCCGGGCAGCAACAAGCCGGGCAGCAACAAGCCGGGTAGCGACAAGCCGGGCAACGGCGGACCGGACGACCGCCGCTTCCTCGGCGGCATGCCCGCGCCGCCACCGCTGAGCGCTTCCGCCGACCGGCCGAGCGGCCCCCCGCCGAAGCTGGTCAACATCTCGTTCGGCCTGTGGATCGCCGCCGGGATCGTGCTGGTCGTCGGCTTCGTCGTGACGCTGGCCGGTAAACAGCAGGTCATCGACGAGCTGATCCGGGTCAACCAGGACGACCGCATCACCAACGAGCAGATCGCCTCCGGCACGTCCGCGCTGCTGTGGACGCTGCTGTTCGGCGCCGTGGTGTTCGCGGTGCTGTTCGCCCTGTTCGCCTACAAGGCCCGGGACGGTGCCCGCAAGGCGCGCACGATCCTGACGGTCCTGTTCGCGATCACCTTCGTCTTCCAGCTCCTGCTGTTCTCCACGCTGGTGACCCTGTTCGCCATGCTGCTGGCGGCCGTCGCACTCGTGCTGCTGTACCTGCCGAGCGTCTCCTCGCACTTCCCCAAGGCGCCGCGTCCGCTGTGACCACACCGGGCGAGGAGGTGACGCTCTACCGCGAGCCGGGGGCCGGTGGTGCCCCGCTGTTCTGGGGCCCGGGCTTCGCGCTGACGGGCGCACTGCTCGAACTGGTGGCCGGCGGGCCGGTGCACACCATCGCCTGGGTGCTTGTCGGCCTCACCCTGCTGGTCGTGCTGTCGCTGTGGGTGTACTCGCGACGGCGTTTCCTCTCCGTCCGGCTCACCCCCACACACCTGTGGCAGGGGCGGGAATCCCTTGCGGTGTCCCGGATCGCCGAGGTCGACGACGTCGGCAGCCCGATCGGCGTCCCGGTACTGGGCGGCGGGTGGAGCGCGCCGCGCAAGTACGAGGAGCTGCCGCTGCGCCTCGACGACGGCAGCGTCGTGCTCGCCTGGGCCCGCGACGGTGTGGCGCTGCGCGAGGCCCTGCGCGGTGTAGTCGCGGGCACCTGACGCGCCGCGTCCTCCGATCCCGGATAGCCTTCGCCCCATGAGCAGCCAGGTCGCCGCCGACGGACCCGTCTGGCCAGCCGAACCGGACACCGCCCCCTCCGCGCGGCTGCACCAGCCGTGGCGCGCGGTCCTCGCGCTGGTGGAGCTGGTTCTCGCCGGAGTCGCCGTGTGGGGCGCTTTCGCGTTGTGGGGCGGTGGGATCTTCGAGGTCGTGGTCCGGCTCAGCGACGGGGCGACGCTGGTCTCCCGGCATCTGGCGGGTGACCACGCTGCGGGCGCGATCGGTCTCGGCCTGCTGGCCGCGCTGCTGCTGCTCGACGCGATCCGGCAGGTGGTGCTGGCCCTGCGTACCCGCCGGAGGGGCAAGCGCCGTAAGCGATGACGCCACCTGATGAGCACCGCCTGACCGAGCACCGCCTGGAGCGCCTCCTACTCGGTAGACCCGGACGCCAGCGAGCTGATGAAGCGCTCTGCCGCGGCGTCGATCTCGGTATCAGGGTTCAGCAACCTCTGCAGCAACAGGCCCCGCAGGCATGAGACCGCGATCAGGCTCCGCTGCCTCGCGTCCGCCGGCGTGAATCCGTCGCCACGAGCTGCCTTTTCGAGGAGGCGCGCCAGCTCGTCGACATCGGCGACGAACTCTCCGAACGCGTCGGGTTCGTAGACCGCGAGTCCGACCAGGTGGTGAAAGGCACGGATTCGATCTTCGTGCGCAGGGTCCGAGTAGAAGCTCCAGATCGTCCTGCACAGGGGGACGAACCCGATCTCGGGGCCGGTCGCGGCGATGACGAGGTTGTCGCGGCGGCGTGCTTCCGAAAGGACAGCAGCCATGAGACCTGCTCGTGATCCGAAGTGATAGGTCAGCAGCGTGTGATGCACGTCGAGCCGCTCGGCGACCTGGCGCATCGAGATGTTCGCACCGGGGCCGTTCTCGCCGAACTCAGCGAACAGCGCTTGCAGCAAGCGCTTCCGACCTTCCCCGATCGGCGATCTCATGGCACCTCCCGTTGAGGAACTCACCACTGTTGAGTACGTTATCGCACGTCGAACTCACCACTGTTTAGGGCAGCGTGTCGCGGCCCTTGGCAGAGGTGCCATGCGGGCCGGCGATCCGGAGACAGCCGCCCACGCGGTGACGGTCGGCTGCACTATGAGAGGAGACGCCGGATGAGCGAGATGCTGCACGGCTGCTTGCCGGACACGGAATACTTCGAGACCACCGCACAGTCGGGGCACCGTTACGGCGTCTGGGTGACCGCGCCACCTGGTTACGCGAATTCCGCTGATCCGCTGCCGCTGATCTACGTGATGGACGGAAATTGGAGCGTCGGCCTCACCGCGCCCCTCATCGTCACCCAGGCCGACCCGTTTCTCACGATCGCCCCGTACATCCAAGTCAGCGTCGGCTACGCCGGTGAGGAGGCCGCGGACTGGGCGCAGCTTCGCAACCGCGACCTGGTGCCGCCGGGCGAGCCGGTCAGCGACGAGATGGTGGCCACGGTCACTTCGGCTCGCGACACGGGTGCGATGACTCAGGAGGAGGCGGACTCCTACCTCGCGAAACTGGCGGACACTCACGCGGACGTCTTCCTCGACTTCCTGACCGCCGAACTCCACCCGCGGTTGCGGTCGCGGTTTCGTGTCAGTGAGTCCGGGCATGGCCTGTTCGGCTACTCCTACGGAGGTCTTTTCGCCCTCTATGCATGGTTGCGGGCAGCCCCGTTCGCGACTTTCGGTGCGGGCACCCCCGGTGTAGCGAGCACGGACAGCCAGATCTTCGAGCTGATCAACGCTCTCCCGGACAATGAGCAGAACCGAGCCGATCAACGACTGCACATCACGCTGAACGAAGCCGAACTCCTCGGTGACATCCCGATCTATCGAGGATTGGCACGCAACGTGCTCTCAGTCGTGGAAAAGCTCCACGGCAAGGGGCGATCGCAGGATCTTTCGAGCTCGTTGTTGCACGACACGCACGTCACCGGTCTGCAGGCATCGTTCCTGAGCTACCTGAAGACGTGCCATGTGCGCTAGGCCCGGGCGCGTCATCTCGAAGGCACCTCCTCGAGAGCGGTGGTCGGGCTCCGGAGCGACACCGCCGCACGTACGGAGGCACGCTAGTTGAGCACCACGATGCCGATGGTCAGCGCGGTGGCGAAGAGAACCCAGGCCAGGTACGGAACCAGCAGCGCGGCGGCGAGCGTGCTGCGCCTGCGGAACAGCACGATGGTGGCCACCACGGCGATGTCGAGCAGCAGGATCTCGGCCAGCGCCACCTCGGGTAGTCCGGCGGCGAAGAACAGCGGCGTCCACAGGGCGTTGAGCACCAGGCCCACCGCGTAGACGGTCAGTGCCCGGCTGCCCGCGCGCCAGGAACCGGCGGCTCGCCAGAACGTCCAGCCGGACACCGCGATCATCAGGTACAGCACCGTCCACACCGGACCGAACAGCCAGCCCGGCGGGGCGAAGGCCGGCTGGGTGAAGCCGTCGTAGATCTCCCTGGACGAGGTGGCCGCCAGTGACCCGACGACGGCGACGGCCAGCACCGCGAGCAGGAATCCCGCGAGAACGAGCCAGGACGAACGGCTGCGCAGTCCCGGCGCCTGAGTGGCGGTCGACATGGCGACCCTCCGATCCCGATTAGTTTGACTGTAGAGTTATTCGACCGTAGAGCGATTTCCTGGAGGCCGCACGATGAGTGATCGGGAAAAGCTGCTCCGGCTGCTGAACCGGTACGCCGAGGAGAGTCACGGCATCGCCGAGGCATTCGCCGCACGGGAACGCCTGCACCCCACCGACCTGCAGGCGCTGCTGATGGTCATCGAGGCCGGACGCTCAGGAACCGCCATCACGCCCGCCGAGCTGGCCGCCCGTCTCGGCCGCAGCTCCGGTTCGGTCAGCACCGCCGTCGATCGCCTCGAACGGGCCGGGCACCTGCGCCGGGAGCGGGACACCGCCGACCGCCGACGGGTGCATCTGTACCGATCGGACAGCGGCGCCGGTGTCGCCGGGCAGTACTTCGCCGGACTGGCCGCCAGGGCAGGCACTGTGCTGGACACTTTCGACGAGACCGAACTAGCCACCATCGAACGCTTCCTGACCAGCATCGTCGCCGCGATGGGCGAGCACAGGGAGCAGGCCTGACCCGGCCGCATCCAGCGGCCACCGAGTATCGAGTGGCCTGGATCACACAGGTCGTCCCTTGAGTGTGCCGCTGCGTCATGGCCTTACCTATTCACAGCTCACCGATGAAACGAAACGAGAGGGACGAGATGGCCAAGCCGGAGATCGGATCGCCAAGCTCGCCGACGCTGAGCGCTTCCGCGCACAGCACCTTGGAGGACGACACAGCCATGATCGACACCAGCTACAACCCGACCCGTGGGACCGAAGCCCGGCAGCCCGCCACCGGCCCCGGCGCCCCGGCGCAGAACGGCGCGGCGAAGCCGAATCTGCTCGACCAGCTCGGCGGACCGTGGGGCATGGTGTTGTCCGGCCTTCCGGTCATCGCGTTCGTCGTGGCCAACGCACTGGTCGCGCTCCCCGTCGCGATCGGCATCGCCCTCGCGATCGCCGTCGGCATCACCGTGGTCCGGATGATCCGAGGCGAGCGGTTCAGCGTGGCGATCGGCGGCGTGTTCGGTGTGGTGGTCGCCGGTGGTATCGCGCTCTGGACCGGTTCGGCAAGCGGCTTCTTCCTGCTGGGTATCTGGGTGGCCTTCGCCGGGGCCGTCGTCACGCTCGCCTCGCTGATCGCCCGCAGGCCGATCACCGGAGTCGTCTGGAACCTGATGCACGGCGGCAAGCACGCCTGGCGCCAGGACCGCAAGACGCTGCGGGTGCACGACATCGCCACCCTCGCCGCCACGGCAGTCCTGGCCGCCCGCTTCGTCGTCAAGCAGTGGCTCTTCGACATCGACGCCACCGGCTGGCTGGCCACCGCCAAGATCGCGATGGGTACGCCGCTGACGGCGCTGGTCGCGCTCGTGGTCATCTGGGCCTTCCGGGTTTCCACCAAGCGGCTCGTCGGCACCAAGTGACCGGTTCCGCGGACGTCACCAACGCGCACAGGACCGCCGATCTCCCCGCGAGGTCGGCGGTCCTTCGCGTGTGTGGCGACCGGGGCGCACCGTGGCCGGTGAGCGCGTCTTTGCCACACTGGATGTCGTGACAGACCCAGTCGAGCAGTCGAAAGCCTGGTTCGCCCGCGCGGCGAAGGCGACCCCCGGGGGCGTCAACTCCCCGGTGCGCGCCTTCAACTCGGTGGGCGGCGACCCCCGCTTCATGGTCCGCGGCGAGGGGGCCTACCTGACCGACGTCGACGGCAACCGCTACGTCGACCTGGTCTCCTCCTGGGGGCCGATGATCCTCGGGCACGCCCACCCGCAGGTGGTCGCGGCGGTTCGGGAGGCGGCCTCGTCCGGCCTGTCCTTCGGCACGCCGACCACCGGCGAGGTGGAACTGGCCGAGGAGATCATCGGCCGGGTGGAGCCCGTCGAGCAGGTGCGGCTGGTCAACTCCGGCACCGAGGCGACGATGAGCGCGATCCGGCTGGCCCGCGGGTTCACCGAACGCACCAAGATCGTCAAGTTCGCCGGCTGCTACCACGGCCACGTCGACGCGCTGCTCGCCCAGGCCGGCTCCGGCGTCGCCACGCTCGGCCTGCCCACCTCGCCCGGTGTCACCGGCGCGCAGGCTTCCGACACGATCGTTCTGCCGTACAACGACGTCGAGGCCGTCCGGCGGGCCTTCGCCGACAACCCGGACTCGATCGCGGCGATCATCACCGAGGCCGCGGCGGGCAACATGGGCGCCGTCGCACCGGAACCGGGCTTCAACGCCGCGCTGCGCGAGATCGCCCACGCGCACGGCGCGCTGCTGGTGATGGACGAGGTGATGACCGGCTTCCGCGTCTCCGCCGCCGGCTGGTTCGGTCTCGAGCGCGTCCCCGGCGACCTCTACACCTTCGGCAAGGTCATGTCCGGCGGCCTGCCCGCGGCGGCCTTCGGCGGCCGCGCCGAGGTGATGGCCCGCCTCGCGCCCACCGGGCCCGTCTACCAGGCGGGCACGCTCTCCGGAAACCCCGTCGCCGTCGCCGCCGGGCTGGCCACCCTGCGCGCCGCGGACGCCTCCGTCTACCGCGCGCTGGACGCGAACTCTCAGCGGCTCGGCGCGCTGTTCGGCGAGGCGCTGAACGCCGAGGGCGTGCCGCACCACGTCTCCTACGCGGGCAACCTGGTCAACGTCTTCTTCACCGAGCGGCCGGTGCGCGACTTCCACGACGCCACCGCCGCCGACTCCTGGCGCTTCCCGCCGTTCTTCCACGCCCTGCTGGAACGCGGCGTGTACGCGCCGCCGAGCGCGTTCGAGGCATGGTTCGTCAACGCCGCGCTGGACGAGGAGGCCTTCGGGGTCATCGCCGAGGCCATGCCGCACGCCGCCCGCGCCGCCGCGTCCGCGAAGCAGGCGTCATGACCACGATCGTCCACCTGCTGCGGCACGGCGAGGTGCACAACCCGGACAAGATCCTCTACGGCAGGCTGCCCGGATACCGGCTGTCCGACCGGGGGCAGGCGCAGGCCGAGACCGTCGCGAAGACCCTCGCCGATCACCGGCTCACCCACGTCGTCGCCTCCCCGTTGCAGCGGGCGCGGGAGACGGCCGCACCGATCGGCGCGGCGCACGGTCTGGACATCGACACCGACGACGGCCTGATCGAGGCCGGGAATCTGTTCGAGGGGATGCGGGTGGCCGTCGGCGACGGCGCCCTGCGCGAGCCGCGGCACTGGCCGAAGCTGCGCAACCCGTTCCGCCCGTCCTGGGGCGAGCCGTACGTGGAGATCGCGCACCGGATGCTCGGCGCCGTCTACCGGGCCCGGTCCCGCGCGGACGGCGGCGAGGCCCTGTGCGTCTCGCACCAGCTCCCCATCTGGACGCTGCGCAGCTTCCTCGAAGGCCGCACGCTCTGGCACGATCCGCGGTCGCGGCAGTGCTCCCTGGCCTCGCTGACCAGCCTGGTGTTCGACGGCGAGGAGCTGCTGCGCGTCGTCTACAGCGAACCGGCGGGGACGACCGATCCGAGAGCGACCGGCGCATGAGGGCTGCCCGCGCGCTGGCCGTCGCGATCGCCGCCGTGCTGGGTCTTTCCGCCTGCACGGGCGGCGACGACGCGGTGGAACGCGGCACCTCGTTCGAGTTCGTCTCCCCCGGGGGGCAGCTCGACATCTTCTACGACGGCGAGCAGCGCCAGCCCGCCCCGTCGCTGGCCGGTGAGGACCTGCTCGCGGAGGGCACCCAGCTCGCCGCGACCGACTTCCCCGGCAAGGTCGTGGTGATCAACCTCTGGGGTTCCTGGTGCGGCCCGTGCCGTACCGAGCTGCCGGAGATGGAGAAACTGTTCCAGGCCAACAAGGACAGGGGGCTGCAACTGGTCGGCCTCGACGTCCGCGAGCCGAACCGGTCCGCGCCGCAGGACTTCGTGCGCGACCGGGGGATCAGCTACCCGTCGATCTACGACCCGGCGGGCCGGAGTCTGTTGCGCCTCAAGGGTTATCCGCGCAACGCGATCCCGTCGACGATCGTGCTGGACAAGCAGCAGCGGGTGGCCGCGGTGTTCCTGCGCGAGCTGCTCGCCGAGGACCTGCAGCCTGTCGTCGACCGGCTGGCCGCCGAGTAGCGACTCATCGCAACGGCAGCAGAGGCGGCAGCGACCGTCAGCCAGGCATGTCCCACGGGAGGATGGTGACCGCGATGGTGGATCAGGCGGGAAGCTCGGAATTGCCAGGACTCGTCCTCCGGCCGGTGACACCCGAGGATGTCGAGACGCTGCACCGATTCGTCCTCGAGCTTGCCGGGGCGGAGTCGTTTCCGGGAGAGGTCGAGGCCAAGCCGGTCGACCTCTCCGACGCACTGTTCGGACCGCGACCGATCGCTGAGGCCATCGTCGCGACCGTCGGCGGGCGGCCGGCCGGGTTCGCGATCTTCTACCCGACGTACAGCACGATCCTGGGTCGCGAGGGTATCCACCTCGAAGACCTGTACGTCGAGTCCGAGTATCGCGGCTCGGGGATCGGCCAGGCTCTGCTTGGGCACCTTGCTCGACTCGCCGCGGATCGTGGCTGTGGACGGCTCGAATGGTGGGTCCTGCGCACCAACACGAGCGCGATCCGGTTCTACCAGCGGCTACGGGCGCGGGGACTCGACGAGATCGAGGTGATGCGTCTGGATGGGGCAGCGCTCGAAGGGTTCGGTCGGCAACTCGGTGGCGACCAGCCGTAGGCCAGGGATGCCGACCGAGCCGACGGCTCGGTGCGGTGGTGTGCCCCTGGGCCCGCGTGACGTGCTGGAACACCCTGCGCGCTGCCGCCGCGCCGTCGACACCCCGACACCCGTGACGAGACATTCCCGGGACGAGGCCATCGACGGTTCCGGCGAAGTCGGCCCGGTCACGGCAGTGGGTGGCCGGTAGGCCTCACAGGAAGCTCACTGCCTACCCTGAAAAGGGTGAACTCCGTGACCGAGCTGGCGACCTCCGGTCCGCTGCTGCTCGCCGCCGGGGTCGCACTGCTCGCCGGGGCCGTGTCCTTCGCCTCGCCGTGCGTGGTCCCGCTCGTTCCCGGCTATCTCGCCTACCTCGCGGCACTGGTCGGGGCGGACGCCCCGGCGGTCGCGCCGGGCGAGGAGCGGAAGAAGCGCAGGCTGGCCGTCGTCGGCGCGGCGGCCCTGTTCGTACTCGGTTTCACGGTGGTGTTCACCGCCGGGCTCGGCAGCCTGGTCTGGCTCGCCGACGCCCTGCTGGTCAACCAGGACCTGCTCCAGCGCATCGGCGGAGTGCTGACGATCGCCATGGCGCTGGTGTTCCTCGGCCTCGTTCCCTGGCTGCAGAAGGACGTCCGCTCACACCGGCTGCCGCGCGGCGGCCTGTGGGGGGCGCCGGTGCTCGGCGCGGTGTTCGGACTCGGCTGGACCCCGTGCATCGGCCCCACCCTGGCCGGGGTGCTGTCCATGGCCAGCGCCAGCGGAAGCAACGCCGCCCGCGGCTTCGTACTGGTACTCGTCTACTGCCTCGGCCTCGGTCTGCCGTTCCTGCTGATCGCCTTCGGTGCCCGCTGGGCCGTGGGCGCGACGGACTGGTTGCGCCGCAACGGAAGGCGGGTCCAGCTCGTCGGCGGCGGGCTGTTGCTGGTGGTGGGCGTCCTGCTGGTCACCGGGCTGTGGGGCGAACTGGTGGCCTGGCTGCGGGTCGCCGTCATCACGGATGTGGAGCTGCCGCTGTGAGAGCCGTGACCTTTCCGGCGGAGTCGGTGCGATGACCGGCACCCTGGCGCCGCCCGAGCCCGGACGGCCGTACCGCGACAGCGGCTTCCGCCGTGTGCTGGCGTTCGCCCGCAACACCTGGCGCGGGCTGACGTCGATGCGCACCGCGTTGATCCTGCTGTTCCTGCTCGCGCTCGCGGCGCTGCCCGGGGCGCTGCTGCCGCAGCGGATCCTGAACCCGCCGAAGACCGAGGAGTACATCGCCCAGCACGGCTGGTGGGGCGAGCTTCTGGACCGATTCCAGTTCTTCGAGGTCTACGGCAGCGTCTGGTTCTCCGCGATCTACCTGCTGCTGATGGTCTCGCTGGTCGGCTGCCTGGTCCCGCGCAGCGCCGACTACCTGCGGTCGATGCGGGCACGGCCGGTGCTGACGCCGCGCAACCTGGCGCGGATGCCGCACCACCAGCGCTCCGTCACCGACGCCGGCGTCGACGAGGTGCTGACCACCGCGCGCAAGCGGTTGCGCGGCTGGCGGGTGACCGAGGCCGAGGAGGACGACGGCGTCCGCACCATCAGCGCCGAACGCGGCTACCTGCGCGAGACCGGCAACCTGGTGTTCCACTTCGCGATGCTCGGGCTGATCGTCGCCTTCGCGTTGGGCAAGATGTTCTCCTACGAGGGCCAGGTGATCGTCAAGGCGAACGGCGCGGAGTTCTGCAACTCCGGCATCTACGGCTACGACTCGTTCAACCCGGGCCTGCGGGTGGACGGTACGGAGCTGAACCCGTTCTGCATCCGCGTCAACGGTTTCGACGCCCGCTTCACCCCGTCCGGGCAGCCGGAGCACTACGAGGCGTCGATCGAGTACCAGTCCGAGGCCGACCTGGAGACCGGCGCGTGGCGGCCGTACCAGCTCGAGGTGAACTCCCCGCTGCGCACCGACGGCGACCGCGTCTACCTGCTCAACCACGGTTTCGCGCCGCAGTTCACCGTCACCTATCCGGACGGGACGCAGCGCAGCAAGTCCATCCAGTGGCGGCCGGTGGACACGCAGACCTACCTCTCCGAGGGGGCGACGAAGTTCGACCCGCCGGGCGTGACCGACTCGGAGAAGCGCAGACAGCAACAGCTCGCGATCACCGGCCTGTTCGCACCGACCGCGGCGCTACAGGGCAAGGTGCTCAGCTCGTCCAGCCCGGAGCTCGACGATCCGGGCGTGGCGGTGGACGTGCTGCGCGGCGACCTCGGCATCGACTCCGGGCGGGGCCAGTCCATCTTCGAGATCGACCAGTCGATGGTGGACAACGGCAGGCTGGTGCGCATCGCCAGGGAGAACCTGGAGGTCGGCCAGTCACTGACCCTCGACGACGGCACGCAGGTCCGGTTCGACGGTGTCGACCGCTGGGTGGCCCTGCAGGTCTCGCACGACCCGACGCAGGGCTGGGTGCTCGGCTTCGCGGTGGCGATGATGCTCGGTCTCGCGGCGTCGTTGCTGGTCAAGCGCCGACGGTTCTGGATTCGGGTGACCCCGGCGGGCAGCGGGGACGGTCCACGACGTACCGTCGTGGAAGCTGGCGGGCTGGCCCGTACGGACCAGGCAGGCTACGGCGAGGAATTCTCCCGCATGGCGGACGAGCTGATCCGGCTCCGGGACACCGGAGCCCGAGCCTCGGACACCGCCGACCCCGGTCCCCGGAGCCCCCACGAAGGGAAGAGCTGATGCCGGTCAACGAGACGTTGTCCCAGTACAGCGACTTGTCCTACACGACGGCCGTCGCGGTGTACGTGCTGTCGATGATCCTGCTGCTGGTGGAGCAGTCCTTCGGCGCCAAGGGCCGGATCGCCGCCCAGCGCACCCGGGAGCGCGCACGTCAGCTCGTCGGCTCCGGCGCGCCCGCCGAGGGCGCTTCGGAACTCCCGGAACTGACGCCGCCGCCGGTCGCCGAGCCGCCCGCTCCGCGCGGCAGGGCCGAGCGATTCGGCCGGATGGGCGTCGCCCTGATGGTGCTCGGCGCGCTGCTGCACCTGGCGGCGCTGGTGCTGCGCGGCGTCGCGACGAGCCGGGTGCCCTGGGGAAACATGTACGAATACATCATGGCGGTCTGCCTGATCGCCGTGGTGACCTGGCTGGTGGTGATGCGCCGGTCGCCGGTGCGCCACCTGACCTCGTTCGTGCTGCTGCCCGTGGTGATCCTGATGTTCATCGGCGGCACGATGCTCTACGCCGTCGCCGCGCCGGTCCAGCCCGCGCTGCAGTCGTACTGGCTGATCATCCACGTCGCGGCGGCGATCATCGCCTCGGGCGTCTTCCTGGTGCCCGGTGTGGCGAGCATCTTCTACCTGATCCGGGCCCGGCACGACCGCGACCCGGCCAAGTTCGCCCGGTTCGCGCCGCGGCTGCCCGAGACCGACGTGCTCGACCGGATCGCTTACCGCACAACGGTTTTCGCCTTCCCGGTGTTCACCTTCGGCGTCCTCTGCGGGGCCGTGTGGGCGGAGGCCGCGTGGGGCCGGTTCTGGGGCTGGGACCCGAAGGAGACGGTCGCGTTCATCGCCTGGGTCATCTACGCGGCCTACCTGCACTCGCGTGCCACGGCGGGCTGGCGGGGCAGCCGGGCGGCGTGGATCAACGTGATCGGGTTCTCGGCGACGGTGTTCAACCTGTTCTTCGTCAACCTGGTCACCTCCGGCCTGCACTCGTACGCGGGCGTGAGCTGACCCTTCCGGGCACCGGTGACGCCGGTCGCGCCCGCGTCCGGGGCGACCCCTGGGTGTGCCACGGGCGCAACCGGCGACTACCGTCGAAACCGATGGCAGTGGCTTGCCTCGCGACGCGCGTAGGAGGACTTGAGCGGTGACCGGACCCAAGGACGAATCGGCTCCCGGACACGCGGGCTCCCAGGAAGGCCTCGCGGCCGAGACACCGACGCAGTGGCAGGCCCCGCCGCCGGACGCCGTCCAGGGCGAGCAGCAGGGCGTGCAGCCGGACGTGGAGTCCAGCACCGACTCCACCCAGCACCCCGGCGCGCAGCAGTCCGGCCCGCACCAGGTGCCCGCCGAGCAGCAGCCCGAGGCGGGCAGGCACCAGGCTTCCGCCGAGCAGCCGCGGTACGAGCAGCCGCAGTACCCGCAGGCGCAGTATCCGCAGGCGCCGTACCAGCCGCAGTACCCGCAGGCCCCGTACCAGCCCGAGCAGCAGGCGCCGTACCAGCAGACCGGCCCGGTGCCCGGCAGCCATGGCCAGGACCTCTACAGCGACCCGTCCACCTCCGGCCCCCGGCACTACACCGAGGCCACGCCCTCGGGTCCCCAGCAGCAGCCGCAGTACACCGATCCTTCGGTGTCCGGTCCGCACCAGCAGCCGCAGTACACCGAGGCCACGCCCTCCGGTCCGCAGCAGCAGCCGCAGTACGTGGACCCGAACCTGCCGCCGCTCGCCCCCGGCCAGCCGTACGGCGACTACCCGCCCCAGCAGCCCTATGGCGACCCGGGACATGCCCAGCAGCAGTACGGGCAGCAGCAACAGCAGCAGGGCGGCAGGCACGCGTTGGCGGGCGGCGCGGACCTCTCGTCCGCGCACCTGGTCAAGCGGGTCAAGCGGCGGCCGCAGTCGGGCTGGCGCAGGGGCGTCTACGTGGCCACCGGGCACCTGCTCAACCCCGGCGAGAGCCCGGCCGACCGCAAGCGCAGGGAACTGATCTCGCGGGTCAACCAGCCGTTGCGCGGCTGCTACAAGATCGCGATGCTGAGCCTCAAGGGCGGTGTCGGCAAGACCACGACCACCACGACGCTGGGCTCGACGTTCGCCTCGCTGCGCGGCGACCGCGTGGTGGCGGTGGACGCCAACCCGGACCGCGGAACGCTCTCGCAGAAGCTGCCGATCGAGACCACGGCGACGGTGCGGCACCTGCTGCGCGACGCCGACAAGATCACCCGCTACAGCGACGTTCGCTCGTACACCTCGCAGGGCGCGAGCCGGCTGGAGGTCCTTGCCAGCGAACAGGACCCGGCCGTCTCGGAGGCGTTCTCGGAGACCGACTACCGGCGCACGGTGAACCTGCTGGAGCACTTCTACAACATCGTGCTCACCGACTGCGGCACCGGACTGATGCACTCCGCGATGAAGGGCGTCCTCGATGTCGCCGACTCGCTGGTGCTGGTGTCCTCCGGCTCGGTCGACGGTGCCCGCAGTGCCTCGGCGACGCTGGACTGGCTGGACGCGCACGGCTACGGCGAGCTGGTGAAGCGCTCCGTCGCGGTGATCAACTCGGTGCGTCCGAAGGGTGGCTCGGTCGACCTGGACAAGCTGGCCGCGCACTTCGGTGCGCGCACCAGGGGGGTCTGCCAGATCCCGTTCGATCCGCACCTCGAGGAGGGCGCGGAGATCGAGCTGGACCGGCTCAACGCCGACACCCGGCTGGCGCTGCTGGAGCTGGCGGCGACCGTGGCGGACGGTTTCCCGCACGACCGGTCCATTCGCTAGTCGATCCGGCAAGTCCCGGGTGGTCTCTTTCGCGGCCCGGGAGCTTGTCGGCAGCACGGGGTGATGCCCGCGTGCCGGAAGTGGTGCGAGGGTGCTGCGGCGGCGCGGCCAGGGTCCCTGGACGCATGAGCCCCGAACCTGACGGACGCGGCCTCGGGGGCCGCGTCCGCAGGAGATCCTTTACTTCGTCTTTCCCTGTTCCCCGGAGGGCTTCCGGCCGCTCCCGGTCAGGCCTCGTCCTCGTCCCGTGGCTTGGGCTTGCGCTGCTGCTCACCGAGTTTGCGCAGGAAGTCGGGGTCGTCGTCCGGTGCGACCTGTGGCCGGGGCGAGGTCACTCCGACGCGCTCGGCGCCGAACGCCCGCCACAGAAGTACGGCCACGGTGAGGCCTCCGATAGCTGCGAGCAGGTAGATCATGCTCGCTCCCTTCTCCTTCATGCAGCGCGTACGTGCCTGCCCTCGAGGCTAACCCTTTTGTCGGGATTCGGTGCGGCGGGCATGCCGGATTGCAGCGAAGCCGGGGGTGCCGGTGACGGACGGTGCCGTCACCGACACCCCCGGCTCCGGAGGTGTGCGTCCCCTGCGGGACGTGTGGAACTACTGGGTCAGCTCGTTCGCGTCCGTGGTCAGCTCCGCGAGCAGCTCGTTGACCTCGGACTCACGGAACCTGCGATGCCCACCCGGGGTGCGAATGGATCCGATGCGTCCGGCCGTCGCCCAGCGGGTCACGGTCTTCGGGTCCACCCGGAACAGCGCGGCGACCTCACCAGGTGTGAGCAGCCGTCCTCCCACGGTCGCGGTCACTTCCGCCTCCTTTTTCGACTGCCGTGCCCACGGCCGGCCGGTTCGCGTTCCGGCGTCCGGCGGCCGCGCGGGCATCCAACTCGGCAATCGTGGCATCTCGCCCACCAGGTACTCGAACGGTTGTCGAAGAGTAAAGAGGTAGTAAGGGACGAAACGGCCGGTTCGGACATCGGGTTCGGTCAGCGGCTCGGGTATCGCGTCCGCGCCCGTTCACGCCGACCGTGCGGCCCCTCCCTCTAAGCTAACCCCCGTGGATCAGCTTGACCGCAAGATCATCGCCGAACTCCGCCAGAACGGGCGCGCGACCTACGCCGAACTGGGGCGGACGGTCGGCCTGTCGGCGTCCTCGGTGCACGAGCGCGTCGGCAAGCTCGAGGCGGCCGGGGTCATCACCGGCTACCACGCGATGGTCGACCCGAACACCGTCGGCCTCGGCGTCACCGCGCTGGTCGGTATCCAGCCCACCGACACCGCCGCCGAGGACGACGTCGCCGCCTCCCTCGCCGAACTCGACGAGGTGGAGAGCTGCTACGCCGTCGCCGGCAACGAGGCGTTCGTGGTGAAGGTGCGCGTGTCCACAGTGGACGAACTGGAGCGGGCGCTCGGCAGGCTGCGTCGGATCGACGGCGTCGCCAGGACGCAGACCACGGTCGTGCTCTCCACCCGCTTCGAGGGGCGGCCCAACAACGCGGGCCTCGACTCGGACAGCGGACCCGGCGCGTAGCCTCGGAGACCGTGAGCGAATCCGAGAACGCCGACCGCGTGGACGTGACCGTGCCCGAGGACGCCGGCGCGACCGCCCCGGAGCGCGCCGCCGCGCCGTCCGCGCACCTGGCCCGCGACCTGACGCTCTACATTCTGCTGCGCTTCGGCCTGTTCCTCCTCATCGCCGCGGTGCTGCTGCTGGCGGGCGTTCCGCTGCTGGTGGCGCTGGCCGTGGGGCTGGTCGTCGGCCTGCCGGTCGGTCTGCTGTCCTTCCGCGGTCTGAACGCCCGCGTCACCGCAGGGCTCGCCGAGCGCAACCACCACCGCGCGAGCGAACGCGCCCGGCTGCGGGCCCAGCTCCGCGGCGAGCGCGTCGCGGACGTCCCGGCGACCGGCAAGGACGTCCCCGGCGAATAGTCTGGCCGCCATGAGCGGACCAACCCACCGGAGCTGGGTCAGCGAGGCGGTGCGGATCATCGACGCCGACGCCAACCGCAGCGCCGACACGCACCTGCACGTCTTCCCGCTGCCGCTGGACTGGGGCATCGACCTCTACCTCAAGGACGAGTCGGTGCACCCCACCGGTTCGCTCAAACACCGGCTGGCCCGCTCGCTGCTGCTCTACGGCCTGGTGAACGGCCAGATCGGGCCGGAGACGACGCTGATCGAGGCGTCCAGCGGGTCGACCGCCGTCTCGGAGGCCTACTTCGCGCGAATGCTCGGCCTGCCGTTCGTCACCGTCGTGCCGCGTACCACCAGCAAGGAGAAGATCGCGCTGATCGAGTTCTACGGCGGACGGTGCCACTACGTGGACCGGCCACCGGAGATCTACTCCGAGGCCGAGCGGCTCGCCGCCGAGTGCGGTGGTCACTACCTCGACCAGTTCACCTACGCCGAGCGGGCGACCGACTGGCGCGGCAACAACAACATCGCCGAGTCGATCTTCGCCCAGTTGCGCTCCGAGCGGCACCCGATTCCGGCCTGGGTCGTCGTCGGCGCGGGCACCGGCGGAACCAGCGCCACCATCGGCCGGTACGTCCGATACCAGCGGCACGACACCCGGGTCGCCGTGGTGGATCCGGAGAACTCCTCGTTCTACGGCGCCTGGCAGACGGGAGCGCTGGACTACGCCACCGGCATGCCGTCCCGGATCGAGGGGATCGGCAGGCCGCGCTGCGAACCGTCGTTCCTGCCCGGCGTGATCGACGAGATGATCCAGGTGCCCGACGCGGGTTCGCTCGCCGCGATCCGGCTGCTGCGCGAGCGCACCGGTCACTGGGCGGGCGGGTCGACCGGGACGAACCTCTACGGCGCGTTCCGGCTGATCGCCCGGATGCGCGAGGAAGGGCAGCGGGGCAGCGTCGTCACCCTGCTCTGCGACGGGGGCGACCGCTACGCGAACACGTACTACGACGACGGCTGGCTCACCGAGCAGGGCCTGGACATCGCCCCGTACCGCGCCGCCATGGAGGACTTCCTCGCCACCGGCACCTGGCCCTGACCACGTGACGCCGCGATCCCGCGTCGCCGCAATTCGTCGACATATTGCGCTTCGCCGGACCGCAATATGTCGACGAATTGCGATGCCTTGTGCACGATGGATCGCAATATGTCGACGAATTGCGGTCTGTGGGGGTGCGGGGCCGGTGTGGGGGTCAGCTCAGGGCGAGCCCGACGGAGGTCGACGCCGCCCAGAGCAGCATCGCCAGGCCGGTGTCGCGCAGTACCGGGATCAGCCCGCGCCCGGTGTGCCCGCCGGCGATCGTGCGCACCGGGACGAGGAGCAGCGCCGCCGCGAGCAGCCCGAGCAGCGCCGTGGGATACGCGATGCCGACCGCGACGCTCAGCAGGAACGGCACCGCCACGAGCGCCAGGTACAGCCGCCGCGTGGCCGGGTCGCCGAGCCGGACGGCCAGTGTGCGCTTGCCGGACTCGGTGTCGCTGGGGATGTCGCGCAGATTGTTGGCGACCAGCACGGCCGCCGAGAACGCCCCGATCGCCACCGAGCACGCCACCGCCGGGAGGCTGATCGTGCCCGCCTGGACGTACACCGTGCCGAGTACGGCGACCAGACCGAAGAAGAGGAAGACGGCGACCTCGCCGTAACCCGAGTAGCCGTACGGCTTCGAACCGCCGGTGTAGAACCAGGCGCCGAGGATGCAGCCGGCTCCGATGGCGAGCATCCACCACCGGCCGGAGAGTCCGACCAGGAGCAGCCCGAGCACGGCGGCCAGCCCGAAACAGGCGAACGCGGCCGCGCGTACGGTCCCCGGCGCCGCGACGCCCGCGCCGACCAGCCGCAGCGGGCCCACCCGGTCGGCGTCGGTGCCGCGGATGCCGTCGGAGTAGTCGTTGGCGAAGTTGACGCCGACGATCAGCGAGAGCGCCACCAGTAGCGCCAGCAGCGACTGCCACCAGGTGAACGCGCCCAGCGCCGCCGCCGCGCCCGCGCCGGCCAGCACCGGTGCGACGGCGTTGGGCAGCGTCCGCGGGCGCGCCCCTTCGATCCACTCCGCGACGGTCGCCATGCCGGTCATTCTGGCCGACGGTCACCGCCGGACGGCGCGGGCCACCCCGCCCGCGGGACGGGACGAGGTGGCCTGCGGGTTCGGCGTGCGGTCCGGGTCAGCCCGCCCAGCCGACGAGGTCGATCTCGCGCACCTGCGGGCCCGCGGTGCCGTTCGCGGCGGTCAGTACCAGCCGCGTCTGCACTGAGGTGGTCTCCGTGCCGAGCGTGGCGGAGGCGTCCTCGGTGATCGCCGTCCACGCGGTCCAGGTGCCGTCCGGGAGCAGGCCCCGGACGGCGACCTCGGCGGAGGTCCCCGCGGGGACGGTGGCGTCCAGCGTCGCGTAGACGGTGTCGACCGGGGCGGCGAGGGTTTCCGGTGCGAACTCGATGGTGGCCGACGGCGTGACACCGGCCGGAGTGGGGCCGCCGTTGGTGATGGACCAGGTCAGGGTGCCGCTGTCCGGGATGGGCGGTGCGGCCCAGGCGGGGTCGGCTGACATGCCGAGACCGACCGCGGCCGCCGCGATCACGGTTGCGGTGGGGATCAGTCGCCGACGGCTCTTCGTCCCTGTGGTGCCAGGCGTCATCGATGTGCTCTCCTCCGGCGGAACCGCGTGCGGCCATCGCCGACCGCTGCAGGGACGCGAACCCACCTCGTGTTCGACCCCATACCTGGCCTCGCGTGATGTCAACCTGATCCAGTGGGTGGCCGGTGAAAAGCCCGACGTTCGTAGGGTCGCAAACCTGCCTGCCTGCCCGTTTCGTGGACTTTGACGCGCATGTGAGGTACGGCCGGGATCAGCCGTGCCCGAGACCGTCCAGTACGGCAGCGCGGTCGACCTTGCCCGGTCCGCGCAGCGGCAACGCGGACGCGAACTCCACCTGTTTCGGCACGGCGGGCGCACCGGCGGCGGCCCGGACGGCGGAACGCAGTTCCTCGGCGTGCGGCGGCGCACCCGCCGGCACCACGACCGCGACCACGGCCTGGCCCCACTGCGGGTCCGGCACCCCGACCACACACGCCTGCGCGACGCCGGGGTGGGCCAGCAGCGCCCGTTCCACCGTCGCCGCGGGCACCTTGACCCCGCCGGTGTTGATCACGTCGTCTGCCCGGCCCAGCACCTCGAGCAGGCCGTCGTCGAGGCGGCCGAGGTCGCTGGTGCGGAACCACCCGCCGCCGAACGCCTCGCGGGAGAGGCCGGGCCGCGAGCGGTAGCCGTGGGCGAGCGTCGGCCCGCCGATCTCCACCCGGTCACCCTCGCCGAGGCGCACGGTCACCCCGTCCAGCGGTACGCCCTCGTAGACGCAGCCGCCTGCCGTCTCGCTCATGCCGTACGCGGAGCACACCCGTGCGCCCGCGAACCGGGCGCGCTCGCGCAGCCGCGCGTCCAGCGCGGCGCCGCCGAGGACGATCGCGTCGAAGCCGGCCAGCGCCTCGACGGCCCGGCCACCCGCGTCGAGCAGGCGGGCGAGCTGCGCGGGCACCAGCGCGGTGTAGCGGGGACCCTCGTCGAGCAGGGCGGCGGCCTCGGCGAAGGCGTCGGCGCGGAATCCGGCGGAGGTGTCCAGCACGACGGGCACCGTTCCGGCCCGCCACGAGCGGACCAGCACCTGCAGGCCGCCGACGTAGTGCGCGGGCGTCGCGAGCAGCCAGTGCCCCGGCCCGCCGATCCGCGAGTGCGCGGCGTCGGCCGAGGCCAGCAGCGCGCCGGGGGAGAGCAGCACGCCCTTCGGCTCACCGGTCGATCCCGAGGTCGCGACGACCACCGCCGTGCCCGGTTCGACCGGGTCTTCGGGCCGCATCGCCTCGTGCAGCGTGGACGCCGCCGGATCGCGTGTGTTCAACGGCAGTACGGCCGGCCCGCCGTCGAGGGCCTCGGCCAGCGCCTCCCGCAAGGTGCCGACCGCGTCCGGTCCACCGTCGGTCCACACCACCCGCATCGGCCGTTCCCGCATCGCCTGCCTGCCTGCCTGAGGATCAGTAGTAGTACGGGAACGCCGACCAGTCGGGATCGCGCTTCTGCAGGAAGGCGTCCCTTCCCTCGACGGCCTCGTCCTGCATGTACGCCAGCCGGGTGGTCTCGCCCGCGAAGAGCTGCTGGCCGATCAGTCCGTCGTCGACGGCGTTGAAGGCGTACTTGAGCATCCGCTGCGCCGTCGGCGACTTGCCGTTGACCTCCCACGCCCACTGCAGCGCCTCGATCTCCAGCCGCTCGTGCGGGACGACGGAGTTGACCGCGCCCATCTCGAACATCTGCTGCGCCGTGTACGTGCGGCCGAGGAAGAAGATCTCCCTGGCGAACTTCTGGCCGACCTGCCTGGCCAGGTAGGCCGAGCCGAAGCCGCCGTCGAAGGAGCCGACGTCGGCGTCGGTCTGCTTGAAGCGCGCGTGCTCCGCCGAGGCGAGCGTGAGGTCGCACACCACGTGCAGCGAGTGCCCGCCACCCGCCGCCCAGCCGCCGACGACCGAGATCACTACCTTGGGCATGAACCGGATCAACCGCTGGACCTCGAGGATGTGCAGACGGCCGGCCCGGGCCGGATCGACCGTGTCGGAGGTCTCGCCGCTTGCGTACTGATAGCCGGACCGACCACGAATACGCTGGTCACCACCGGAGCAGAACGCCCAGCCGCCGTCCTTGGGGGACGGGCCGTTGCCGGTCAGCAGGACGCAGCCGACGTCGGAACTCAGCCGCGCGTGATCGAGCGCCCGGTACAGCTCGTCGACGGTGTGCGGCCGGAAGGCGTTCCGGACGTCGGGACGGTCGAAGGCCACCCGGACCACCCGCTTGCCTGAGCGGGCCTCAGCCGAACGGTGGTAGGTGATGTCGGTGAAGTCGAAACCGTCGATCTCGGTCCACGCGGACGGATCGAACAGCTCGGAAACCTGGGCGTTGGGCACGTTTGGGAGAATAGGACGTGTGCGGATGACGAGGTACACGACACCTGGAGCCGCGTGGTGAATCCCTCAACCGCGCAGGCCCGGGTCATCGTCGACGAACTCGTCCGCAACACCGTCTCCCACGTGGTGCTTTGCCCCGGCTCGCGGAACGCCCCGCTCTCGCTCGCGCTCTACGACGCGGCGGCCGAGGGCAAGCTGCGGCTGCACGTCCGGATCGACGAGCGGGGCGCCGCCTTCCTCGCGGTCGGCATGGCCGCAAGGACCGGGCGGCCGGTCGCCGTGGTGTGCACCTCCGGGACGGCCGCGGCCAACTTCCACCCCGCGGTGCTGGAGGCCGACCGTGCCGGGGTACCGCTGATCGTGCTGACCGCGGACCGCCCGCCCGAGCTGCGCGCCGCCGGGGCGAACCAGGTCATCGAGCAGCAGAGGCTCTACGGCGGCGCGGTGCGGTACTTCGACGAGATGGCCGTCGCCGAGCGGCGGTCCGGGCAGAACGCCTACTGGCGCAGCCAGATCTGCCGGGCGTGGAACGCCGCCTACGGCGAGTGGCGCTGCGGGCCGGTGCATCTGAACGTCCCGTTCCGCGAGCCGCTGGTGCCCGACGGCTCCGAGGACTGGTTCGAGTCGCTGGAGGGCAGGCCCGGCGGTGCCCGCTGGACGGAGCTGCCGGACTTCGGCGCGCTGCCCGCGTTCGTGGTGCCCTCGGCGCGGCAGGGGCTGGTCCTCGCCTGCGACACCGGGGTGCGTGCGGCGAGCGAGTGGGCCGAACAGCACGGCTGGCCGGTGGTGGCCGAGACGGGCGGGCTGGGGCTCGGCGGTGCGACGGCGATCGGTTCGGGCGCCTGGCTGCTGGCCGTGGAGAAGTTCATCGCGACGCACAAGCCGGAGCAGGTGCTCTGCATCGGACGGCCGACGGTGTTCCGTCAGGTCCAGGGCCTGCTCGCCGATCCGGACGTCGAGGTGCTGCTGGTGCGCCCGGATTCCGACTGGCCCTCGCCCGCGCACAACGTCCGTCAGGTCGGGCAGTGGTTCGACGAGCCGACGAAGCCCGCCGACCCGGACTGGCTGGCGAGCTGGCAGGCGGCCGACGCGGCGGCGGCGGCAGCGGTACGGGCGACGATGGCGGACGAGGCGTGGCCGACCGGGCTGGGGCTGGCCGGGGAACTGGTTCGCGCGCTGCCCCCGGAAGCGCTGCTGGTCGTGGGCTCCTCGAATCCGGCACGGGACATCGCGCTGGCCGGCGGTCCGCGCCCGGACATCCTGGTCCACCGCAACCGGGGCGTGGCGGGCATCGACGGCATGGTCTCCACCGCGATCGGCGCCGCGACCGTCCACAGAGGACACTCGTACGCGCTGATCGGCGACCTGACGTTCCTGCACGATGCGAACGGCCTGCTCACCGGTCCGGCGGAGTCGCGGCCGGACCTGACGATCGTGGTGGTCAACGACGACGGCGGCGGGATCTTCACGCTGCTGGAGCAGGGCGCGCCCGCGCACTCGGCCGGGTTCGAGCGGGTGTTCGGCACCCCGCACGGGGCGGACCTCGGCGCGCTCTGCGCCGGGTACCGGGTGCCGCACGTGGTGGCGCGGACCCCGTCCGAGTTCCGCGAGGCGCTGCGTCCCGAGCCTGGACTGCGCGTCGTCGAGGTCCGGGTGGACCGGTCGCGGCACCGGGGGCTGCACGCCAGGCTGCGTGCGGCCGTCTCCGCCGCCGTGCCGGGTTGATCGCGCCGCGCGATTCGCTGTGTGGAAATTGCGGCGACAGTTCGTGAATCGTTGACGTCAAGTGGTTCCGGATTGCAAGACGCTTCTTTCGGCCGTTTCGCGGATCGCGTTCGACGGGGTAGCTTTCGCACCGTTTTCAGTTTCCCTGGGAGGTCTCATGCGATCGACGACGCGCGCCGGATCCGGTGTGCTGGCCACTGGAATGGCTGTCGTGCTGCTGTCCACGTCCGCGAGCGCCGCTCCCGGGCCCGGAGCGCCCGGAGCGGGCGATGTCTACTATCCCGGTGCGGGAAACGGGGGTTACGACGTTTCGCACTACGACGTCCGGCTGACCTACCAGCCCGATACCGACGAACTCGCGGGCACCACGACGATCCTCGCGAACACGACGCAGGAATTGTCCAGTTTCAACCTCGATTTCGGTTTGAAGGTCAACTCGGTTCGCGTCAACAATGTGCCCGCCGACTTCGCGAATGACGCCGCCGATCCGAGCGAACTCGTGGTGACGCCGAAGAACGCGCTCGCCGCCGACCAGTTCCTGACGATCGCCGTCGAGTACGCGGACACCCCCTCGAAGGTCGAGATCGACGGCCTGACCGCCTGGAAGAAGACCCCGGACGGCGCGCTCGCGGTGGACGAGCCGACCTCCTCGGAATGGTGGTTCCCCGCCAACGACCACCCGACCGACAAGGCGACCTACGACGTCTCGGTCGAGGTCCCGGACGACGCGGCCGCCATCTCGAACGGCAACCTCGTGCGCAAGACCAAGCAGCGCGAGGGCTGGACGCGGTGGAACTGGCGGAGCACCCAGCCGCAGGCCACCTACCTCACGTTCCTTGCCGTCGGCGCCTTCGAGGTGCTGGAGTCGACCACGCCGGACGGGCAGCCGTTCATCACCGCCTACGACCCGACGCTGGGGCCGAACCTGCCCGCCGCGAAGGGCAGCATCGAACGGACCCCGGAGGCCGTCGAGTTCCTGGAGACCGCGTTCGGGCCCTACCCGTTCGAGGCGCAGGGCGGCGTCGCCACCCCGCATCTCGGATTCGCGCTGGAGAACCAGACCCGGTCCGTCTACGACGGCGAGTTCTTCAAGTCCGGCACCAACATGTCGGTGGTGATCCACGAGAACGCGCACCAGTGGTTCGGCGACTCGGTGTCCCTCGGGCAGTGGCGGGACATCTGGCTGAACGAGGGCTTCGCGACCTACGCCGAGTTCCTGTGGTCGGAGCACGCCGGTGAGGGCACGGCGGACGAGCTGGCCGAGTACCTCTACAACTCGTACCCGGCGGACGATCCGTTCTGGCAGGTGCTGCCCGGTGATCCCGGCGCGGAGAACCAGTTCGACGGCGCCGTCTACGACCGGGGCGCGCTCGCCGTGCACGCGCTGCGCAAGGCCGTGGGCGAAGAGGCGTTCTTCGAGATCCTGAAGACCTGGCAGGAGCAGAAGAAGGGCGGCCACGCGACGCTCGACGAGTTCATCGCGCTCTCCGAGAAGATCTCCGGCAAGCCGTTGTTCGACCTCTACCAGACCTGGCTGTTCACCAAGGGGCGTCCTTCGGCGAGCCCGAACGGCCAGCCCTCGGCGGTCTCCGCCGCGAACGTCGCCCGCGCCGCGGACGGCGCCCCGGCCGAACCGAAGTCGTATCCGCGGATGCGTTCCACGCACGCCCTGCTGGGCGCGCACCACGGTCACTGACCGATCGCGTCCGGCCCGGGATCCCCGTGGTCCCGGGCCGGACGCGTGTCCGGCGCGTGCGGCCGGGCGGCGCTGTGTGCGGTTGGCGTGCCTGCCCCGAAGTACCCCGGTTTATGCTCGCGGCGTGACAGCGAGGAGTGAACGGCGGTGGCGGATCCTGTTCCGCGTGGTGCTCGGGCTGGCCTCCGTGGTGACCCTGCTGTGTCTCACCCTCGTCTTCGCGACGCTGCGCAACGACGGCGCCATCGGCGGCAGCACCGGCAACGCCAACGCCGACGTCGTCTCGGTCACCTTCGACCGCACGATCATCCGGTTCGTCACGCCGGACGGCGAGGTGCACATCCCGCCGAACGGTGTGCTCTACCCGGACGGCCTGAACGAGGGCGACCTCGTACGGATCGAGTACGACACCACCAACCCGGACCTGGTGCGGGTGGCCGGGCGGTCCGCCGCTCTCGCGATGCTGCCGCTCGGTTCGACGATCGGCTTCACCTGGCTGGCCGCCGCACCCCTGCTCTGGTGGATCCGCGGGCGCGGGCGTGCCTCGCCTCCGCCGGCGGAACCGGTGGCCGCGGCCGAGCCCGCACCGGCCGTCGACGGCTGACGGCACGCGGCTGACCGGACGCGGCTGTCGTGTCACGGCCGACGTGTCACGGCTGACGGCACGCGGGGTCCGATCGATTCGGCGTCCGACCGGCTTGCCGCAGACCGGCCCGCCGCTGACCCGCCCCCGCGGCCGATCGGCCCGACGCGGGGTTCAGCCCTGGTTGCCGTCGTGCTGTGCCTGCTCGGCCTGTTCCTTGGTCAGCCGCTGGGTCGCCCCGCAGAAGCTGCACTGCATGAAGTGCTTGGTGCTGATCGGGAACAGCGGAACGAAGAACAGCGCGAACTTGGTGACCACGCGATCCAGTCGCTGGGCGGCGGTGTTGCCGCAGTTGCCGCAGACCAGGGTGAGCATCGCCAACTGGATGATCTTCCTGCGGGTACCGAAGATGATCACGTTCGCTCCGATCGATTCGCGGCCTGTCCGGTCAGGAGTACCCGATCCGTACCCGGACGACGCATCCGGCCCGCTCAACGCGCCGGACGTAGGGCGGACGGACGTAGGGCGGCCGGACGCGCGGCGACCATCGGTGCCCAGCGCCGATCGGTTTTCCGTGCCGACCGGTTCGCGCCGGCTCCTCGAGTCAGGTCTGTCCGCGGCGGCCCTCCGGCAGGGTGTCCTGCCACCAGTCCAGTACCCGCTCGGCCATTGCCGGGGTGGCGACGAGCAGCCCGTCGGCGGGAAGCGGGCTCGCCTCGCCCCGCCGGTCGAGCACCACGGCGCCCGCTTCGAGTGCCAGTGCCACCGCCGCCGCGACGTCCCACTCGCGGTAGCTGAGCAGGACGGCCGCGCCCGCGTGCCCGAGGGCCACCTGCGCGATCGACAACGCGGCCGAGCCGAGCACCCGGACACCGGCACGGGCCGCCGCGGCCCGTTCGATGAAGCCGCCCATGCCGGGCCATGGGCCGGTGGGGATCAGTTCCGTGCAGACGATCGCGCCAGCCGGGGCACCGTGGCCGGCCAGGCGCAACGGGTGGCCGTTCGCCCTGGCGCCGCGTCCACGTGCGGCCGCGTAGATCTGCGCCCGGTACGGATCGGCGAGAACGCCGACCACCGGTCCGGAATCGTCCAGCAGCGCGAGGCTGTACGCGCACCACGGCAAGCCGGCGACGTAGTTGGCGGTCCCGTCGACCGGATCGACGACCCAGCGGTACTCGGCTTCGTCGGCGCCCTGGTCCGCGCCGGACTCTTCGCCGACGACGGGAACGCCGGGAAACTCCGACGTCAGTACCCGCCGGGTATGGCGCTCCAGGATGCGGTCGGTGTCGGTGACCCAGTCGAACGGTGACTCGGTGACATCCGGGTGGGCTCCGCGCCCGGCCGTCGCGGTGATCACGTCGGTCGCGTCGTTGGCCAGCCGCCCGGCGACCTCCAGTGCCCGCGACAGCATGCCGGGCTCGACCGGCCGGGCGGTGCGCGAGGACAAGAGGGTCACGCCGCCCGAGGTTGCGCTCGTTCGGTGTCCGCCGGCCGACAGGGAGGTGACGTTGTCTTCGCCATCTGGCGACATCTCGCGCCACCACGGCCGGCGTACGCGGTTCGCCGGACCTTGCCCCGGTCGTCACGCTGCCGTCGCCCTGTGGTGACCGGAAGCTGTGAGAGTGCGGGCGTGCGCGTCGCCATCGTCACCGAGAGCTTCCTGCCGCAGGTGAACGGCGTGACCAATTCCGTGCTGCGGGTCGTGGAGTACCTGCGCGAGCGCGGTCACCGGGTACTGGTGGTCGCGCCGGGTCCCGGACCCACCGAGTACGCGGGCGTTGCGGTGGTGCGGCTTCCCTCGGTAGAACTCCCGGTCGTCACCTCCTTGCGGATCGGCGTGCCGACGAGGACGGTGCGGACCGCGCTCACCGCCTTCGCCCCGGACGTCGTGCATCTCGCCTCTCCGTTCGTAGTGGGTGCGCGCGGTCTGGCCGCGGCGCGGCGGCTCGGAGTGCCGACGATCGCCGTGTACCAGACCGACATCGCCGGTTTCGCCGCCGCGTACGGGCTACGGCTGGGTGCCGGTACCGCCTGGCGCTGGACGCGCGGACTGCATTCGCGAGCGGACCGGACGCTCGCCCCGTCGACCGCTGCGGTCGACGAACTCCGCGAACACGGTGTTCCGCGCGTGCATCGCTGGGGCCGCGGCGTGGATACCGAGTGCTTCTCCCCGGAACACGCCGACCCCCGGCTGCGTGCCCGGCTCGCCCCGGCGGGCGAACTGCTGGTCGGCTTCGTGGGCAGGCTCGCCCCGGAGAAGCAGGTCGACCGGCTGGCCGCGCTCGCGAACGTCGAGGGCGTGCGCCTCGTCGTGGCCGGGGACGGGCCGGACCTCGGCGCGCTGCGGCAGCGGCTGCCGGGCGCGACTTTCCTCGGTGCCCGGCACGGCGGGGAACTCGCCGCCGTCTACGCCTGCCTCGACGTGTTCGTGCACACCGGCCCGTACGAGACCTTCTGCCAGACGGTGCAGGAGGCGATGGCCTCGGGCGTGCCGGTGCTGGCACCCGACGCCGGTGGCCCGCGTGATCTCGTCCGGCACGGGCATACGGGCTACCTGCTCCCGGCCGATCGACCCGGATTCGCCGCGGAATTGCCCGGTTACGTAGAGCGGCTACGCGACGGAGCCGTGCGCGCACGCCTCGGGGCCGAGGCGCGGTCGACGGTGCTCGGACGGACCTGGGCAGCCGTGTGCGCCGAGCTGCTCGGTCACTACGAGGCCGTGACGGGCAGGGTCACGCGCGCGGCCTGAACCACGACGGCCGGCGATGCGACCCGGCGGCGGCAGACCGGGCGCGGGGATCGGGCGTGGACAGGCCGAGCCTGCCCAGGCGAGCTCGTGCCGGTACGGCGGAGCGAGCGCGACCGGTACGCGACCCGGATGGCGCGGCCGGAGGCGCACGGCGGAACAGGCGGAACGGTAGGCGCGGGAGTCGGTGTTCATGTCACGACGATACCGAACAATCGAACATATGTTCGAACACGATCGAGTGGTTCGAGCTTCGGCGCAACCGGGCGGAACGCCTGCTCGGCGGCCCGTTCCCGGGACGGAATCCCGGCCGGCCACACGACGGCTACGCTGAGGCGCATGTCCCGAGCCAGCCTGGACAAGGATCCGCGCGAGGTCGCCGCGATGTTCGACGACGTCGCCTCCGGCTACGACCGGGCGAACTCCGTCATGACCTTCGGCTTCGACCGCAGGTGGCGGGTCAACACCGCGAAGGCGCTCGACGCGACTGCCGGTGAGAAGGTGCTCGATCTCGCCGCCGGCACCGGCGTCTCGACCAAGGAGTACACCCGGGGCGGGGCCTGGTGCCTCGCCGCGGACTTCTCCGTCGGAATGCTGCTTGCGGGCAGGCACCGCGGCGTGCCGATGGTCGCTGCCGACGCACTCGACCTGCCCTTCGCCGACGGCAGCTTCGACGCCGCCACCGTCTCCCTCGGCATCCGCAACTTCGTCGACACCAAGGCGGCGCTCACCGAGATCGCCAGGGTGGTGCGGCCCGGGGGCAGGCTGGTCATCTGCGAGGTCTCCACGCCGACCTTCCCGCCGATCCGGTTCGTCTACCGCAAGTTCATGCTGCGCGCGCTGACCTGGATGGGCCGGCGCTTCTCCAGCAACCCGGACGCATACGGCTATCTGGCCGAATCCATGCTGGCCTGGCCGGATCAGCGCGCTTTCGGCGAGATCATCGCCGCGGCGGGCTGGGCGGACGTCGAGTGGATGAACCTGACCTTCGGCGTCGTGGCCGTGCACCGGGCGCGCAAGCCGGACCACGGCGGTTAGGGCGCGCCCGGCGACCGGCGGTGGGCGCGGTGTTCACGCCGGGGCCCATCGACCGGGAATTGTCAGACGCGCCTCAGCTCGGTCTCTTACCGCGTCGCCGTCGTGGCGCCTTGTCTAGAGTGGGGCGCATGAGCAGCCCCAGCCGGCGTGATCCGGACCAGGACGCCGAGGTCATCGTCGTCGGAGCAGGCCCCGCGGGTTCGACCGCGGCGACGTACCTGGCCAGGGCGGGTATCGACGTGCTGCTGCTGGAGAAGACGACGTTCCCGCGCGACAAGGTCTGCGGTGACGGGCTGACCCCGCGCGGGGTCAAGCAGCTCATCGACCTCGGCATCGACATCAGCCCGGAGGCGGGCTGGGCACGCAGCCGCGGCCTGCGCATCCTCACCGGTGACCTGACGCTGGAGCTCGACTGGCCGGAGCTGTCCAGCTATCCGCCGTACGGTCTCGCGCGCACCCGGCACGATTTCGACGACCTGCTCGCCAGGACCGCGCAGAAGGCGGGCGCCCGGCTGTACGAACAGACCGCGGTCACCGGTGCCATCACCGACGAGCGCACCGGCCGCGTCATCGGCGTGCGGGCGAAGACCGGCCCGGAGAAGACCCCGGTCAGCTACCGCGCCCCGCTGGTACTCGCCTGCGACGGCGTGTCGGCGCGACTGGCGCTGAGCGTCGGCATCGACAAGCACGACAAGCGGCCGATGGGCGTGGCCGTGCGGCGGTACTACAAGAGCCCCCGGCACGACGACCCGTTCATCGAGGGCCACCTGGAACTGTGGGACCGCAGCGATCCCCGTGATCCCAAGCTGCTGCCCGGTTACGGCTGGGCGTTCCCGCTCGGCGACGGCACGGTCAACGTCGGCCTCGGCATCCTGTCGACGTCGAAAGCCTTCCGCAGTACCGACTACCGCGCCCTGCTGCGTTCCTGGCTGGACGGTACGCCCGAGGAATGGGGCTACCGCGAGGAGAACGCGGTCGGCAAGATCGGTGGCGCCGGCCTGCCGATGGGCTTCAACCGCACTCCCCACTACCGCGACGGCCTGCTGCTGCTCGGCGACGCGGGCGGCATGGTCAGCCCGTTCAACGGCGAGGGCATCCAGTCGGCGATGGAGTCCGCTCAGCTCGCGGCCGAGTGCGTCGTCCAGGCGCTGGCCCGGCCGGAGGGACCGTCGCGCGAGCGTGCGCTGGAGGCCTACCCGCTCGCGCTCAAGGAGGAGATGGGCGGGTACTACCGGCTCGGCAACCTCTTCGCGAAGGCGATCGGCAACCCGAAGGTGATGCGTGCCGCGACCAAGTACGGTTTGCGTATCAACAGCCTGCTTCCGTTGGTGTACAAGGGACTTTCCGGTTGTTACGACGCTCGCGGCGGTGACGGGGTGGACCGGTTGATCGCCGCCGCCTCGCGGGTCACGCCCAGCGCCTGAGCCGATCCGGGCACCTCTTCGACCTCGTGGGATACGTCACAAGCTGGTCTTCTGACCGGTTCGTTCGCTGCTGAACGCCGACCGGTTCGCGCTGGTCTGCGGCCGTTCAGGCTGGTCGCGTGCGGCCGCCGGGCCCTCTGGGGGATCGAGCGGCGCCGGGGGCGCGGGAGACAATGGTGTGAGGCACGTCCTACACTCCCCGCATGTCTTGTGAACCGCTTCACAACCGTGACGGGGATGCTTGTGAATCTTTTCACAAGCTCCGTGCCCGGTCCTGGCCGCGGTCACGGCCGGCCGGTACCGGCTGTAAGGCTGCCCTAACCCTCGGACGTGTGACCGAGGTCCCTTAGGGTTCGGCCGAGGTAGTAGCTCAGCCCACACCCACGAGCAGCGGCGCGGAAAGGATGGCGAGGACCGTGCTGATGTCAGAAGCCCCAGGAGGCGTCACCGGGCAGGTGATCCAGGCGCAGGGAATCTCCGCGCCGGGCCTCGGCATGTACCTGCCGCTGGTGATCCTCTTCGTGCTCGCCACGGGCTTCGCGGTCTTGTCCGTGCTGCTCGGCCCGCTGCTGGGCCCGAGCCGGTACAACAAGGCGAAGCTGGCCGCGTACGAGTGCGGCATCGAGCCCTCGCCGCAGCCCGTCGTCGGCGGCGGCCGGATGCCGATCGCCTACTACATCACCGCGATGCTGTTCATCCTGTTCGACATCGAGATGGTGTTCCTCTACCCGTTCGCGGTCTCGGCGGACGCGCTCGGCCTCTTCGGCCTGGCGGAAATCGTGCTGTTCATCGCGACGGTCGGCTTCGCGTACGCCTACGTCTGGCGTCGCGGCGGACTGGACTGGAACTAAGGGGCGCCCCATGGGCCTGGAAGAGAAACTCCCCAACGGCATCCTGTTGGCCAGCCTCGAAGGCCTGGTCAACTGGGCACGCAAGAACTCGCTCTGGCCCGCCACCTTCGGCCTGGCCTGTTGCGCGATCGAGATGATGACGGTCGGCGGTTCGCGTTACGACATCGCCCGGTTCGGCATGGAGCGCTTCAGCGCGACGCCGCGCCAGGCGGACCTGATGATCGTCGCCGGCCGGGTCACCCAGAAGATGGCCCCGGTGCTGCGGCAGATCTACGACCAGATGGCCGAGCCGCGCTGGGTGCTGGCGATGGGCGTCTGCGCCTCGTCCGGCGGGATGTTCAACAACTACGCCGTCGTCCAGGGCGTCGACCACATCGTGCCGGTCGACATGTACCTGCCGGGCTGCCCGCCGCGCCCGGAGATGCTCCTCGACGCGATCCTCAAGCTGCACGCCAAGATCCAGGACGAGCCGATCAACGCCCGCCGGGCCGCGATCCGCGCCGCGAGCGGTGAGCGCACCGAGCTGATCGCCTCCTCCATCAAGTACGCACCGAAGAAGTGATGGCAGATGCCCGAAGCTGACGATCCCACCACCTCCGACCCCGACCAGCGGGGACCGGGCGAGTCGTACTCCGGCGCGGAGCGGCCCGCCGACTCCGAGGGCGGCGACGCGCTCGCCCCGCAGGGTGCCCGCCCCGCCGAACCGGTCGTCGTCGGAGCGCAACGCTCCGGCATGTTCGGTGTCTCCGGCTCCGGCGACACCTCCGGCTACGGCGGCCTGCGCCTGCCCGCCTACACGGCTCCGCCCGCGGAACGTCCCTACGGCGGCTGGTTCGACGACTTCGCCGACGAGTTCTACGCGGCGCTGTCCGACAACGACGTCCCGGTCGAGGCGATCCTGCAGACCACCGTCGACCGCGGTGAGATCACCTTCTACGTCCAGCGCGAGCACCTGGTGGCGATCTGCCGCACCCTGCGCGACGACGAGGGGCTGCGCTTCGAACTGTGCAGCTCGGTGTCCGGTGTGGACTACGGCGTCGACGTGCCGCAGCGCCTGCACGCCGTCTACCACCTGACGTCGATGACCTACCGCAAGCGGATCCGCCTCGAGGTCACCATGGACGTCGGTGACGAGCACGTTCCGTCCATTGTGGACGTCTATCCGACGGCCGACTGGCAGGAGCGGGAGGCCTACGACATGTTCGGCATCGTCTTCGACGGCCACCCGGCCCTGACGCGGATCCTCATGCCGGACGACTGGGACGGCCACCCCCAGCGCAAGGACTACCCGCTCGGCGGGATCCCGGTCGAGTACAAGGGCGCGGAGATCCCGCCCCCGGACCAGCGGAGGTCGTACTCGTGACCCGCTCCGACGTACCTGCCGCAGGCGCGCACTCGTCCACCGGGGTGCCGTCGATCCCGATTCCCGCGGAGACGAAATGACGAGCAGCGAGAACATCGCCGAGGCGAGCACCGGGACGGACACCACGCAGCCGGGTGCGGACAGCACCGGCGCCGCGTACGCGGATTCCCGGGACACCACCGAGGGCCGCGTCTACACGGTCTCGGGTGGTGACTGGGACGACGTCATCGGCGGGCTCGACTCCTCCGAGCACGACGAGCGCATGGTCATCAACATGGGCCCGCAGCACCCCTCCACGCACGGCGTGCTGCGCCTGGTGCTGGAGATGGAGGGCGAAACCGTCACCCAGCTCCGTTCGGTCATCGGCTACCTGCACACCGGGATCGAGAAGAACTGCGAGTACCGCACCTGGACCCAGGGCGTCACCTTCGTGACGCGGATGGACTACCTGGCGCCGCTGTCGAACGAGATGGCGTACTGCCTCGCGGTGGAGAAGCTGCTCGGTATCGAGGCGCCGCGCCGCGCCGCGCTGATCCGGGTGCTGCTGCTGGAGCTGAACCGGATCGGTTCGCACATGGTCTACATCGCCACCGGCGGCATGGAACTCGGTGCCACCACGGCGATGACGCTCGGCTTCCGCGAGCGAGAGGAAGTGCTGCACCTACTGGAGCACCTGACCGGCCTGCGGATGAACCACGCGTTCATCCGCCCCGGCGGGCTGGCACAGGACCTCCCGGACGACTACCACGAGAAGGTCACCGAGTTCATCAAGGTGATGGACTCCCGGCTTCCCTTGTACGACAAGCTCTTCACCGGTCAGCCGATCTGGCGCAACCGGCTCAAGGGCGTCGGCTACCTGCCGGTGGACGCCTGCCTCTCGCTGGGCATCACCGGCCCGGTGCTGCGTTCGGCCGGGCTGCCATGGGACCTGCGCAAGGTGGAGCCGTACTCCTGCTACGAGGAGTTCGACTTCGAGGTGCCGATCGACACCGGCGCCGACTGCTGGGCGCGGTACCTGCTGCGCGTCGAGGAGATGCACCAGTCGCTCAAGATCGTCCGCCAGGTGCTCGACAAGCTCGAGCCCGGCCCGGTGATGGTGGAGGACAAGAAGGTCGCCTGGCCCGCGCAGCTCTCGGTCTCCTCGGACGGCATGGGCAACTCGCTCGAGCACGTCCGCAAGATCATGGGCCAGTCGATGGAGTCCCTGATCCATCACTTCAAGCTGGTGACCGAGGGCTTCAAGGTGCCGGCGGGCCAGGTGTACGTGCCGGTCGAGTCGCCCCGCGGTGAGCTGGGCTACCACCTGGTGTCCGACGGCGGGACGCGCCCGATGCGGGTGCACGTCCGGGAACCGAGTTTCGTGAACCTGCAGTCGATGCCCGCGATGTCCGAGGGCGGACTGGTGGCGGACGTCATCGCCGCCGTCGCCTCGATCGACCCGGTGATGGGGGGAGTGGACCGATGACCACCGAAGTTCCGGAGCCCGGCCCGAACCAGGCCGAGCGGACGCACGCGGCCGCCGGTGGCGACGTGGACGTCATGGCGATCTCGCCGGTGCGCGAGGAGGGCATGCTCGACGACGCCCGGCTCGACGACCCGTTCGACGCCGACATCGTCGCGAAGGCACAGAACCTGATCGCGCGGTACCCGCAGTCCCGGTCGGCGCTGTTGCCGATGCTGCACCTGGTGCAGTCGGTGCAGGGTTACGTCAGCCAGGAGGGCATCGCCTTCTGCGGCCGCCACCTCGACCTGACCGACGCCGAGGTCAGCGCCGTGGCGACGTTCTACACGATGTACAAGCGGCAGAAGTGCGGCGAGCACCTGGTCAGCGTCTGCACCAACACGCTGTGCGCGGCACTCGGCGGCGACGCGATCTACCAGAAGCTGCAGACGCACCTCGGTTCCGAGGACAAGCCGCTGGGGCACCAGCAGACCGTCGGCGAGCCGGGTGAGCAGGGCTCGATCATGCTCGAACACGCCGAGTGCCTGGCCGCCTGCGACCTCGGCCCGGTGCTGCAGGTCAACTACGAGTACTACGACAACCAGACCGTCGACTCGGCGGTGGAACTCGTGGACGCCCTGCGGCGCGGCGAGAAGCCGGCCCCGACCCGCGGCGCGCCGCTGTCCGACTTCAAGAGTGCCGAACTCCAGCTCGCCGGGTTCTTCCCGGAGGACGAGCGGACCTACCGTGCCGACGTCGACGGACCCTCGCACGCGCCGGAGACGCTGGCAGGCGCGAAGCTCGCCGAGGACCGCGGCTGGGCGGCACCCGCCATGGCCGACAACGTGGCGATGCCGGAGGTGGAGAAGAAATGACGCAGCCCGATCCGGTCACCCCGGTACTCACGAAGCGCTGGCTCTCACCGAACTCGTGGCGGCTGGAGACCTACGAACGCCTCGAGGGCTACACCGCGATGCGCAAGGCGCTCGAGGCGACGCCCGAGCAGGTCGTCACGCTGATCAAGAACGCCGGCCTGCGCGGGCGCGGCGGCGCCGGCTTCCCCTCCGGCGTCAAGTGGTCGTTCATGCCCCCGGCAGGCGAGGACGGCCGCACGGCCAAGCCGCACTACCTGGTCATCAACGCCGACGAGGGCGAACCGGGAACCTGCAAGGACATCCCGCTGATGATGGCCGATCCGCACTCGCTGATCGAGGGCTGCGTGATCGCCGCCTACGCGATGCGGTCCAACCACTGCTTCATCTACGTCCGCGGCGAGGCCTTGCACTGCATCCGCAGGCTGAACGCCGCCGTCCGCGAGGCCGAGGCGAAGGGTTACCTGGGCAAGGACATCCTCGGCTCCGGCTTCGACCTGACCATCACCGTGCACGCGGGTGCGGGCGCCTACATCTGCGGGGAGGAGACGGCGCTGCTCGACTCGCTGGAGGGCCGTCGCGGCCAGCCGCGGCTCAAGCCCCCGTTCCCCGCGGCAGCCGGCCTCTACGCCGCGCCGACGACGGTGAACAACGTGGAGACCATCGCCACGGCCCCGTACATCGTCAACGGCGGCGCCGACTGGTTCCGCATGATGGGCAGCGAGAAGTCGCCTGGACCGAAGATCTACTCGATCTCCGGTCACGTGGAGAAACCCGGCCAGTACGAGGCGCCGCTGGGCACCACCCTGCGCCAGCTCCTCGACATGGCGGGCGGCATGAAGGACGGCGTCCCGCTCAAGTTCTGGACCCCGGGCGGCTCGTCGACGCCGATGTTCACCGCGGAGCACCTGGACACGCCGCTGGACTTCGAGGGCGCCGCAGAGGCGGGCTCGATGCTCGGCACCACCGCGGTGATGGTGTTCAACGAGACCGTCTCCGTCCCGTGGGCGGTGATGAAGTGGACCCAGTTCTACGAGCACGAGTCCTGCGGCAAGTGCACCCCGTGCCGCGAGGGCACGTACTGGCTGGCGCAGGTGCTGGAGCGGATGGTCGAGGGCAACGGCACCGAGTCCGACATCGACACCCTGCTCGACGTCTGCGACAACATCCTCGGCCGCTCGTTCTGCGCGCTCGGTGACGGCGCGGTCTCGCCGATCACCAGTGGTATCAAGTACTTCCGCGACGAGTTCCTCGCCCTGTGCGAGAAGAACAGGACGCGGGAGCCGGCACTCGTTGGAGCACAGGCATGACAATCGCGCCGGACAAGGCTGAGACCTCCGAGACCCCGGTCCCGGAGGGCCACGTCAAGCTCGTCATCGACGGCGAAGAGGTCGTCGCGCCGAAGGGTGAGCTGCTGATCCGCACCGCGGAACGTCTCGGCACCGTCATCCCGCGGTTCTGCGACCACCCGCTGCTCGACCCGGCGGGCGCCTGCCGCCAGTGCCTGGTCGAGGTGGAGATGAACGGCCGCCCGATGCCGAAGCCGCAGGCCTCGTGCACGATGACGGTCGCCGACGGCATGGTGGTGAAGACACAGCTCACCTCCCCGGTCGCCGACAAGGCGCAGCAGGGCGTGATGGAGCTGCTGCTGATCAACCACCCGCTGGACTGCCCGATCTGCGACAAGGGCGGCGAATGCCCGTTGCAGAACCAGGCGATGGCGCACGGCCGCGCGGAGTCCCGTTTCGTGGACACCAAACGCACCTTCCCGAAGCCGCTGCCGATCTCCACGCAGGTGTTGCTGGACCGGGAGCGCTGTGTGCTCTGCCAGCGCTGCACCCGTTTCTCCGCGGAGATCGCCGGTGACCCGTTCATCGATCTGCTCGAACGCGGCGCGCACCAGCAGATCGGCACGGCGGAGACGGCCGACGTGCTGGACATGGCGTCGAAGACGACGTCCGGCAAGCCCTTCCAGAGCTACTTCTCCGGCAACACCATCCAGATCTGCCCGGTCGGGGCGCTGACCAGCGCCGCGTACCGGTTCCGCTCCCGGCCGTTCGACCTGGTGTCCTCGCCGAGCGTCTGCGAGCACTGCTCCTCCGGCTGTGCCGAGCGCACCGACTTCCGCCGCGGCAAGGTCACCCGCAAGCTCGCGGGCGACGACCCGGACGTGAACGAGGAGTGGATCTGCGACCGGGGTCGCTTCGCCTTCCGTTACGCCACCGCCGCCGGACGGCTGCGGCGTCCGCAGATCCGCAACGCCGAGACCGGCGAGCTGGAGGAGGCCTCCTGGACGGAGGCGCTGCAGGTGGCCGCCGAGGGGCTGGCGCAGGCGCGGGACGAACGCGGGGTGGGCGTGCTGCCCGGCGGCAGGCTGACCGTGGAGGACGCCTACGCGTACTCGAAGTTCGCCCGGATCGCCCTGCGCACCAACGACATCGACTTCCGCGCCAGGGCGCACTCCGCGGAGGAGCTGGACTTCCTCGCGGGACGCGTCATCGGGACGACCCCGGAAAACGGGGTGTCCTTCGCCGCCATCGAGGCCGCGCCGACCGTGCTGTGCGTCGCCTTCGAGCCGGAGGAGGAGGCGCCCGTCGTCTTCCTCCGCCTGCGCAAGGCGGCTCGCAAGCAGGGCACCAAGGTCGTCCACATCGGACAGTGGACGACGCAGTCGGTGCGCAAGACCTTCGGCGAGCTGCTGGCCTGTGTGCCCGGTGGCGAGGCCGCGGCGATCGACGCGCTGCCGCAGCACGCCGAGGACCTGGACGAGCGGCTCGCCGCCGAGGGCGCGGTCGTGCTGGTGGGCGAGCGGGCGGCGGAGGTGCCGGGGCTGTTCTCGGCCCTGCACCGGCTGACCGAGCGCACCGGCGCGAAGATCGCCTGGATCCCGCGTCGCGCCGGTGAGCGCGGCGCGCTCGACGCGGGCGCCGTCCCGACGCTGCTGCCGGGCGGCCGCCCGGTGGGCGACGCCGCGGCGCGGGCCGAGGTGGAGAAGTCCTGGGGCCTCGGCGAGGGTGTGCTGCCCGGCGGCCCCGGCCGCGACACGGCGGGCATCCTGACCGCCGCCGCGGCGGGTGAGCTGGGCGGCCTGCTGGTCGGCGGGGTCGATCCGGACGACCTGCCGGACCCGGACCTGGCCCGCGGTGCACTGGCACGGGCCGACTTCGTCGTCAGCCTGGAACTGAGCGCGAGCACGGTCACCGAACACGCCGACGTGGTGCTGCCGATCGCCCCGGCCGCGGAGAAGAGCGGCACCTACCTCAACTGGGAGGGCCGCAGCCGCCCGTTCAGCGTGACGCTGGAAGGTACCGGCGCGCTGTCCGACTGCCGGGTGCTGGACACACTGGCCGTCGAGATGGACGCCGACCTGTTCACCCAGACTCCGCAGGCGGCAGCGGCCGATCTCGGCAGGCTGGGCGTGCGGCCCTCGGGTACCGCACCGTCCGTCCAGAGTGGACAGTCACCGAAGCCCGGCAAGGGTGAGGCGCTGCTGGCCACCTGGCGGCAGCTTCTCGACCTGGCCTCGCTGCAGGCCGACGAGCCGAACCTGGCGGGCACGGCACGTCCGGTCCTCGCCCGGCTGTCGGCGACGACGGCGCAAGGACTCGGCGGCCGGGTCACCGTCGCCACCAAGCGCGGCGAGATCACCCTGCCGGTGGAGGTCGCCGACCTGCCCGACGGCGTCGTGTGGCTGCCCGGCAACTCGGTGGGTTCGCAGGTGCGCCGCACTCTCGGCGCGGGCCACGGTTCCGTGGTCTCCATCAGCGGAGGTGCGCAGTGACTCCCCTTCTGGCGCAGGCGCCGGAGCAGATGACACGAGCGGAGCTGCTCGCCGACGATCCGCTCTGGCTGATCCTGATCAAGTGCGTCGTCATCCTGCTGATCGGCCCGATCCTGACGATCCTGCTGATCGTCTGGGAGCGCAAGGCCGTCGGCCGGATGCAGAACCGCCCCGGCCCGAACCGGGTCGGCCCCGGCGGTTACCTGCAGTCGCTCGCGGACGCGATCAAGCTCCCCTTCAAGGAGCAGATCATCCCGGACACCGCCGACCGCAAGATCTACTTCCTGGCCCCGGTGATCGCGGTCGTCCCGGCGCTGATCGGGCTCGCCGCCATCCCCTTCGGCCCCGAGGTCTCGATCTTCGGTGAGCGGACCGTGCTCCAGCTCGTCGACCTGCCGGTCGGTGTGCTGCTGGTCCTCGCCGGCGCGTCCATCGGCGTCTACGGAATCGTGCTGGCGGGCTGGTCCTCCGGCTCGCCGTACCCGCTGCTGGGTGGCCTCCGCTCGGCGGCCCAGGTCATCTCGTACGAGATCGCGATGGGCCTGTCGATCGTCGGTGTCGCGCTCTACGCGGGCTCGCTGTCCACCGGCACGATCGTCGACGCGCAGCAGACCGGCTGGTTCTTCTGGCTGCTGCCGGCGAGCTTCGTCATCTACCTGATCTCCATGGTCGGCGAGACGAACCGTGCGCCCTTCGACCTGCCCGAGGCGGAGTCCGAGCTGGTCGGCGGTTTCCACACCGAGTACAGCTCGATGAAGTTCGCGATGTTCTTCCTCGCCGAGTACGTCAACATGGTGATCGTCTCCGCGTTCGCGACGACCCTGTTCCTCGGCGGTTACATGGCGCCCTGGCCGTTGTCGACGATCGGCGATGGCGTGCTCAACACCGGCTGGTGGCCGATGTTGTGGTTCTTCGGCAAGATGTTCGTCCTGCTCTTCGGCTTCATCTGGCTCCGCGGCACGCTTCCCCGGATGCGCTACGACCAGTTCATGAAGCTCGGCTGGAAGGTGCTGGTCCCGGCCAGCCTGGTCTGGCTCGTGCTGGTCGCCGGCATCCGCGCGATCCGCAACGACGCGGACGTCTCCCCGCAGCAGATCCTGATCATCGGCGGCGTCGTCATCGTCGTACTGGTGCTGCTGACGCTGCTGCTGCCGGACAAGAAGCTGCCCGAGGACGAGGATCTGGTGCCGATCACCGGCGGCGGGTACCCGACGCCTCCGGCCGACCTGAAGGTGCCGACGGCCACGCCACGCCAGCAGAAGGCGTTGAAGGCCAGGACGAAGGCCGACAAGAAACAACCCGCGGCGATCGCCGCCGGTTCGGGCCGTTCCGGCTCGGACAGTGTCGATCCGGCTCGGGCCGACCTGGACCAGGCCGACCCGGACAGCGCGGGCGCGAGCAAGGAGGACGGCGATGGGACTGTTTGACCCCATCAAGGGTTTCGGAGTCACCTTCTCCACGATGTTCAAGAAGGTGGCCACCGAGGAGTACCCGGAGGCCGGCGCCCCAGCCGCACCCAGGTACCACGGCAGGCACCAGCTCAACCGGCACCCGGACGGGCTGGAGAAGTGCGTCGGCTGCGAGCTGTGCGCGTGGGCCTGCCCGGCGGACGCGATCTTCGTCGAGGGCGGTGACAACACCGAGGAGGAGCGCTACTCCCCGGGCGAGCGGTACGGCGCCGACTACCAGATCAACTACCTGCGCTGCATCGGCTGCGGGCTGTGCGTCGAGGCCTGCCCGACCCGCTCCCTGACGATGATCAACTTCTACGAGCTGGCCGACGACGACCGGCAGCGCCTCATCTACACCAAGGAGGACCTGCTCGCCCCGCTGCTGCCCGGCATGGAGCAGCCGCCGCACCCGATGCGGCTCGGCGAGAACGAGCAGGACTACTACGTCAACGGACCGCAGCTCGCCAAGGGCCGCGGCGTGCCAGAGGGCGAGACGGTGGAGACATCGCAAGAGGAGGTCATCCAGTGATCGCGCTCGCCTCCGCGCAGCTCGCCCAGGGAGCCGCCGACTCGACCGTCTCCACCGGTGAGGCCATCACGTTCTGGGTGCTCGGCCCGCTGGCACTCGCCGGTGCGCTCGGCATGATCTTCGCTCGCAACGCCGTGCACTCGGCGCTGTGGCTGGTACTCACCATGCTCTCGCTCGGCATGCTCTACATGGTGCAGAGCGCCCCGTTCCTCGGGTTCACGCAGATCATCGTCTACACCGGCGCGATCATGATGCTGTTCCTGTTCGTGCTGATGCTCGTCGGCAAGGAGAGTTCCGACTCGGTCGTCGAGGTGCTGCGCGGTCAGCGGCTGACGGCGGCGCTGCTGGGCATCGGGATGGCCGGCCTGGTCACCGCCGCACTCACCAGGGCGCTGACCGACGTCACCCCGGCCGCCGCGCTCGACCCGAACACCCCCGAGGGCGGTGGCGCGGGCGGTCTCGGCAGGCTGATCTTCACCGACTACCTGTTCCCCTTCGAGCTGACCTCGGCGCTGCTGATCACCGCGGCGCTCGGCGCGATGGTGCTGGCGTTCACCGACCGCAACGCCAAGTCCGGCAAGCGTTCGCAGCGCGAACTGGTCGAGGCGCGGTTCCGCGGGGAGTACGAGCGCCCCTCGCCGCTGCCGGGACCGGGTGTGTTCGCCACGGCCAACTCCGTGGCCACCCCGGCGCTGCTGCCGGACGGTTCGGTGGCACCCGAGTCGCTGTCCTCGCTCATCGAGTCCACGGCCGCGGAGAAGTTCTCCAAGGAGCGCAAGAAGGTCGCGGGCGAGGAGCCGAAGGCGGACGCCAGGGCACTGGTCGGCGGGCACGAAGACGACGAGTCCGGTGACTCGTCGGCCGAGGCGAAGGGTGAGTCGAAGTGACCCCCACGTACTACCTGCTGCTGTCGGCGCTGCTGTTCTCCATCGGCGCCGTCGGCGTGCTGGTGCGGCGCAACGCGATCGTCGTGTTCATGTGCATCGAGCTGATGCTCAACGCGGTGAACCTGTCGCTGGTCACCTTCGCCCGGATCAACGGCTCGATCGACGGCCAGGTGATGGCGTTCTTCGTGATGGTCGTGGCCGCCGCGGAGGTCGTGGTCGGCCTGGCGATCATCATGTCGATCTTCCGCACCCGGCGCTCGGCCTCGGTCGACGACACCAACCTGCTGAAGTACTGAAGGGGCCCGGCTAGTGACCGCAACATCATGGCTGCTGGTGGCCTTCCCTGCCATCGGCGCGCTCGTTCTGCTGCTCGGCGGGAAGCGCACCAACGCGTGGGGGCACCTGCTCGGGTGCGCGACCGTGGTCGCGTCGTTCGTGTACGCCGTCGCACTGTTCTTCAGCACCACCGGTGCCGCACCGGACGCCCGCGTCACCGACACGACCCTGTGGTCGTGGATCCCGGTCGAGGCGCTGCAGGTGGACTTCGGCCTGCGCATCGACCCGCTGTCGGTGACCTTCGTCCTGCTGATCACCGGCGTCGGCGCGCTGATCCACTTCTACTCGATCGGCTACATGTCGCATGACGACGATCGGCGGAAGTTCTTCGCGTACCTGAACCTGTTCGTCGCCTCGATGCTGGTGCTGGTGCTCGGCGACAGCTTCGTGACGCTCTACCTCGGCTGGGAGGGTGTCGGTCTCGCCTCGTACCTGCTGATCGGCTTCTGGCAGGAACGCCCCGCCGCGGCGACCGCCGCGAAGAAGGCGTTCCTGATGAACCGGGTCGGCGACATCGGCCTTGCGCTGGCGATCTTCCTGATGTGGAAGTACATCGGCAGCACCGGTTACGCCGAGGTCTTCGCCGGTATCGGCGAGCTGTCGCCGGGGATCATCACCGCCATCGCGCTGCTGCTCCTGCTCGGTGCCTGCGGTAAGTCCGGCCAGTTCCCGCTGCAGGCGTGGCTGCCGGACGCGATGGAGGGTCCGACCCCGGTCTCCGCCCTGATCCACGCCGCGACGATGGTCACCGCGGGCGTCTACCTGGTCGCCCGCTCCAACCCGATCTTCAACCTGACGCCGACCGGCCAGCTCGTGGTCACCATCGTCGGCGCGCTGACGTTGCTGATCGGCTGCGTGATCGGTTGCGCGTACGACGACATCAAGAAGGTGCTCGCGTACTCCACCGTCAGCCAGATCGGCTACATGATGCTCGCGGTGGGCCTCGGCCCGTTCGGTTACGCGCTGGGCATCATGCACCTGCTGACCCACGGCTTCTTCAAGGCCGGGCTGTTCCTCGGTGCCGGGTCGGTCATGCACGGCATGAACGACGAGGTCGACATGCGCAAGTTCGGCGGGCTGTACAAGAAGATGCCGATCACCTTCGCCACCTTCGCCCTCGGCTACCTCTCGCTGATCGGCTTCCCGTTCTTCTCCGGCTTCTACTCGAAGGACGCGATCATCGAGGCTGCCTTCGGCCAGGAGGGCTGGCGCGGCTGGATCTTCGGCGGCGCGGCACTGCTCGGTGCCGGGATCACCGCCTTCTACATGACCCGCCTGGTGATCATGACCTTCTTCGGCAAGCAACGCTGGAAGGAGATCAAGAGCACCGACGGCCGCGACTTCCATCCGCACGAGTCGCCCGCGTCGATGACGGTGCCGATGATCGTGCTGGCCTTCGGATCGGTGTTCGCCGGGCTCATCTTCACCTCGGGTGACCTGCTGGTCGAATGGCTCGCGCCCTCGCTGGGTGAGCTTGCCGAGTCCGAGGGCGGCGTCCTGCCACACGCACTGATCCCGTTCCTCGCCGTCGGTCTCTCCGTCCTCGGCGCGCTGATCGCCTGGCTGATCTTCGGCAGGCGGGAGACCTCGGTCGAGCGTCCGGCGAACGTCTCGCTCCCGGTGCGCGCGGCGCGCAACGACCTGTACGGCAACGCGATCAACGAGACGCTGTTCGCGCGGCCGGGCATCTGGCTGACGCGCTTCTCCGTCTACCTCGACAACCGCGGCGTCGACGGGGCGGTCAACGGCCTGGCGGCGATGCTGGGCGGCGGATCCGGGCGACTGCGCCGGACCCAGACCGGCTTCGTCCGTTCGTACGCGATGTCGATGCTGGGCGGTTCGGTCCTGATCGTGGCGGCACTTCTGCTGGTGAGGTTCTCATGACCTGGTTGCTCTTAACGATCCTGCTGCCGCTGCTCGGTGCGGCGGCCGTGGCCGGGCTGCGCAAGAACGACAAGCTGGCCTCGGCGGTCGCGCTGGGCGTCTCGCTGGTCGTGCTCGCGCTCATCATCCCGCTGTGGGCCGGCTACGACCCCGGCGGCGAGCGCATCCAGCAGGCCAGCTCGATGGACTGGATCCCCACCTTCGGCATCCACATCTCCTTCGGCATCGACGGCATCGCGCTGGTGATGATCGCCGTCATCGCGCTGCTGGTGCCGATCGTGATCGGCCTGCTCGGAGTGACCGACAAGCTGCCGGAGGGCAAGAACGTCGGCGGGTTCCTGGCACTGATCCTGGTGCAGGAGGCGCTCACCATCGGCGTCTTCGCCGCCACCGACGTCTTCCTGTTCTACGTGCTGTTCGAGGTCATGCTGATCCCGATGTACTTCCTCATCGGCGGCTTCGGCGGCGCGAACCGGCAGTACGCGGCGGTCAAGTTCTTCCTGTACTCGTTCCTCGGTGGCCTGATCATGCTGGCCTCGGCGATCGGCGCGTACTCACTGTCGTCCGAGGAACTCGGCCAGGGCACCTTCGACTGGGAGACCCTGGTCCGGGTCGTCAGCGACGCCCCCACCGGCACGCAGATCTGGCTGTTCCTCGGCTTCTTCCTCGCGTTCGCGATCAAGGCGCCGCTGGTGCCGTTCCACACCTGGCTGCCGGACGCGGCGGGGCAGGCGCCGATCGGCGTCGCCGTCCTGCTCGTCGGCGTGCTCGACAAGGTCGGCACCTTCGGGTTCCTGCGCTACTGCCTGCCGATGTTCCCGGACGCCAGTTCCGCGCTGGCACCGATGGTGCTGGTGCTCGCGGTGGCCGGGGTGCTCTACGGCTCGATCCTGGCGGCCGGGCAGCAGGACATGAAGCGCTTCATCGCGTACGTGTCCATCGCCCACTTCGGCTTCATCGCGCTGGGCATCTTCGCGGCGGTGCCGGACTCCTCGGCCCCGGCCGCGGACCCCGCCTCCGCCGAGCAGGCGATGGTCGGCTCGGTGTCGTACATGCTCAACCACTCCCTGGCGACGGGCATGCTGATCGTCGTGGTCGGCATGGTCGTGGCGCGCGGCAGGTCCAGCCGGATCTCCGACTACGGCGGAATGGCCAAGATGACGCCGCTGCTCGGCGGCGTGCTGCTGGTCGCCGGACTGTCCACCCTGTCCCTGCCCGGCACCAACTCGTTCATCAGCGAGTTCCTGGTGCTGCTGGGTTCCTTCGACTCGCGGCCGGTCTTCACGATCATCGCGACCGTCGGCATGGTGCTGGCGGCGATGTACGTGCTGTGGCTCTACCAGCGGGTCATGCAGGGACCGCTGCGCGGCGACGCGCTGCTCGGCACCCTGCCGGAGGGCGCCCCCTCCGGTGGCGGCTCGGCTGCGTCCGGCGGTTCCGCGGCGTCCGCCCCGGGAGCGTCCGCCTCCGGCGAGGGGGGCGCGCATCCGGTCACCTCGGACGAGGGCGGCGGGGCCACCGCCGTGCTGGACGCCGACCGCGGCACGAAGGCCGGGATCACCGACCTCACCCGGCGGGAGATCGCGATCCTCGCCCCGATGGTCGTGCTGATCGTCGGCCTCGGCTTCTACCCGAAGCCGGTGCTGGACACGATCACCCCGTCCGTACAGGCGACGATCCAGTCGGTCGGTTCCGACGCGGGCGCGCAGGAAGGTAACTGAGGCGATGCTCGACGTTTTTCTTGCGCAGCAACCTGTTCAGCCCATCGAGGTGCCGGAGATCAACTACGGGGCGATCGCCCCGCTGCTGGTGATCCTCGGCGCGGCGTGCATCAGCGTGCTGCTGGAGGCGTTCCTGCCGAAACACCAGCGCTGGCCCAGCCAGGTCACGCTGTGCCTGGTCGCGCTGGCGGGCGCGGGCGTGGCGCTCGGCGCCTACGTCGGCGGCTCGCCCGAGCAGGGCCTCACCACGCTCTCCGGCACGGTCTCGGTGGACCGTCCGGCGCTGTTCCTCTGGGGCACGCTGCTCGCCCTCGGCCTCGGCGCCGTGCTGCTGATCGCCGACCGCTCGGTCGAGCCGGGCGGCGCGTTCGTGGCGCAGGCGGGTATCCGGCCCGGCACCGCGCAGGATCGCGCGCAGGCGGGCAGCACCGGGATGCAGACCGAGGTCTTCCCGCTGACGCTGTTCGCGCTCGGCGGCATGATGGCGTTCTGCGCGGCCAACGACCTGCTGACCATGTTCATCGCGCTCGAGGTGCTGAGCCTGCCGCTGTACCTGATGTGTGGCCTTGCGCGCCGTCGCCGTCTGCTCTCGCAGGAGTCGGCGGTCAAGTACTTCCTGCTCGGCGCGTTCTCCAGCGCCTTCTTCCTCTACGGCGTCGCGCTGCTCTACGGCTACGCGAACTCGGTCAAGCTGGCCGACATCGCCAACGCGGCCGGCGGCACCGACCGCTCCGACACCCTGCTGTTCGCCGGGCTCGGCCTGCTCGTCGTCGGCCTGCTGTTCAAGGGGTCCGTCGGCCCGTTCCACACCTGGACCCCGGACGTCTACCAGGGCGCTCCGACCCCGGTGACGGCGTTCATGGCGGCGGCGACGAAGGTCGCCGCGTTCGGCGGGATCCTGCGCGTACTCACCGTCGGCTTCGAGTCGACGAGCTGGGAATGGCGCGGGGTGCTGTGGGGCGTCGCGATCGTGTCCATGATCATCGGCGCGGTGCTGGGCCTGACCCAGACCGACGTGAAGCGGATGATCGCCTACTCGTCCATCGCGCACGCGGGCTTCCTGCTCATCGGTGCCATCGCGATGACCGAGGAAGGGCTCACCGGAACGCTGTTCTACCTGCTCGCCTACGGCTTCACCACGCTCGCCACCTTCGGCGTGGTCAGCCTGGTCCGGGACGCGAACGGCGAGGCGACACACCTGTCCGCATGGGCTGGGCTGGCGAAACGGTCGCCGCTGCTGGCGGCCGTGTTCACCTTCCTGCTGCTCGCGCTGGCGGGTATCCCACTGACCAGTGGCTTCGTCGGCAAGTTCGTGGTGTTCGAGGCCGCGCTCTCCGACGGCATGGCCCCGCTGGTCGTGATCGCACTGGTCGCCAGCGCGATCGCCGCGTTCTTCTACCTGCGCGTCATCGTGCTGATGTACTTCTCCGAGCCCGCGCCGGACGGCCCCACGGTGACGGTGCCGGGGGCGTTCACCACCGCCGCGATCACGCTCGGCGTGGTCGTCACGCTGGTCCTCGGCATCCTGCCCGCGTTCGCGCTGGACTGGGCGGGCTCGGGCGGTTTCGCGCTGCAGTAAGGGTTTCCGCCGCGAACGGCTCCCCTCGGCTCCGGCCGGCGGGAGCCGTTCGCGCGTTCGCGCCCGGCAGGCCGTCGCGCCCGGCGACAATCCGGTTGCACCGCGTACGCGGGCGTCCCTATGGTCGTCGCCATGGAAGAGACCTACCGGGTGCTGGTGCGCGGACGGTTCGGTGAACTGGACGACGCCGCCCGTGCCGAACTGCTGGCCGCCGCCGACGACCACGACGTCATCAGCGCCCGGTTCACCGCCGAGGGTTCGCTGACCTACGAGCGCTCGCTGGTCGGTTTCACCTTCCGCTACACGGTCGCCGCCTCCGGCGAGAACGCCGAACGCGACGCCCGTGACGAGGCGCTGCTGGGCGCGGAGGAGCGGCTGACGACGGCCGGGTACCCCTTCCGCGATCTGCGCGCCGACGCGACGAACATGTCCGCCGTCCAAGCCCGCCGCCGCGTCCGATGACGGGCACCGTCGATCACCGACGGTGCACGCCGGACGGCCGCCGAACGCCCCGGAGGACGCCGCACAGGGCCGCGTGTCGGGCATCACCGGCGCGCTTCGACCAGCGGCTGACGACGCCGCTGCGCTTGCCATTAGGCTTGAGGGGACCGTGACCCCGGTGCCGAGAGGCGGAGCCGACGTGCCGATGTCCGATGGCCAGCGGACGGCCAGCCCAGCCGCGCCCACCGCCGAGGTGGACGTGACCGAGCGCGACGAGACGATCGGCAACCTGCGGGCGACCGTCGGGCTGCAGATCGAGGACGAGACGCTGCTGCGCCTCCTCGCCGCCGGGCTCGCCGAGGTCGAGACGCTGCTGCGCGAGGTCGTGCACAGCGACGTCCGGGCGGTGCACGATGCCGCGCTGCACCTGGTCGAGGCGGGCGGCAAGCGGTTCCGTCCGCTGTTCACGCTGCTGGCCTCGCAGTTCGGCACCGACGAACGCGAAGGGGTGGTCACCGCGGCCGCGTCCGTCGAACTGGTGCACCTCGCGACGCTCTACCACGACGACGTGATGGACGAGGCGACGATGCGCCGCGGCGCGGAGAGCGTCAACGCTCGCTGGGACAACTCCATCGCGATCCTCACCGGCGACTTCCTCTTCGCGCACGCCTCCCGGCTGGTCGCCGACCTGGGCACCGACGCCGCCCGGATCATCGCGGAGACCTTCGGCGAGCTGGTCACCGGTCAGATGCGGGAAACCGTCGGCCCCGTCGACGGGGAGGACCCGGTCGATCACTACCTGACGGTCATCGCCCAGAAGACCGGTTCGCTGATCGCCACCGCCGGCCGGTTCGGCGGCATGATGTCCGGTGCCACCCCGGAGGCGATCGGTGCGCTGCGACGGTTCGGCGAGATCGTCGGCACGGCCTTCCAGATCTCCGACGACGTCATCGACATCGCCTCACCTTCGGTGGAACTCGGCAAATCGCAGGGCACCGATCTCCGTGAGGGTGTCCGGACGCTGCCGATGCTGTACGCGCTCGCCGACGAGGGCACCGACCCGCGGCTGCGGGAGCTGCTGGCGGGACCGATCACCGAGGACGCACTGGTCGAGGAGGCGCTCGGGCTGCTACGCGACTCGACCGGTCTGGTGCGCGCGAGGTCCACCCTTTCCGACTACGCTCGGCGCGCGAGAGTCGAGCTGGCGGCACTGCCGGCCTCACCGGCGCGGGACGCCTGTGAATCGGTGGCCGACTACCTGGTCGCGCGGACGTACTGACCGCACGTCGCCCAGGGGCCGGGAACGAACCGGTTCGACGGGGTCGGCCGGGTAGCAAGGAAGGACACTGGCGGGTATGTCCATCTTCGGGCAGGTTTGGCTGTGGAGCGCGCTGGCGTTCGTGGTAGGTGCGTTGCTCACCTGGCTGGTGCTCGTGCGCCCCGCACAGGCACGGGTCAAGGAGCTCGAACGCGAGCTGGACTCCGAGCGCAGGGATGCCGAGCGCCGCGACGCCGAGCGCCGTGAAGCCGAGCACCGAAATGCCGTGCGGTCGCCGGGACTCGGCACGGCGGGTGCGGTCGCCGGCGGCGCCGTGGCCGGGGGTGCGCTGACGGCCGGTGCGGTGACCGCGGGTGGCACCCGGTTCGACGAGCCGATCGGCACGGCAGGCCCCGAGGAGTCCGTGGCGCAGCCGGACCCGTGGGGGCAGGCGCCGGAGGGCGCGGGTTCGACCCAGTACATCTCGCGCACCGACTACCTGGATTCGGACTCCTCCGGTGGGATCGGGATGGGAATCCTCGATCCCGACCAAGCGCGGGAGGAGCCGTCCGGCGCGTACTCGACCCCGGACTCCTACGTGCCGGGTGCCTACGCCCCCGAGGACACCACCGGTTCGCCCGAGTCGTACGCACCAGGCGGGCAGGAGCGCTCCGTTCCCGAGGAGTCGGAGTCGGAGCGCACGCAGTACATCCGCCCGGCGGTGCCGCCCACGGACGCCCTGCCGACCTACGGTGACGCCGGGTCGCCTGCCGAGGTGGAGGATTCGCGCGAGCGCCTGCCGGAGCAGGACGCCGGGGTGCCGGCGGACGAGGAGTCGGGTTCCCAGGAGCCGTACGCCGCCGAACGAACCGAGTACCTCGACCCGGCGCGGTACGAGCAGCCCAGCTTCTTCGACGGCGAGCCGGACGTCGCTCCGGGCGGGTCGCCGCAGCACGCGCAGGCCGAGCCGGCCGATGCCGAGTACGAACCGCTGCCGATGGACCGCGGAGCGGGTCTTTTCCAGAGCGAGGACCTTCGCGAGCAGCCCGAGCCGCAGCAGTACGAACCCCAGCCGTACGAACCCCAGCCGTACGAACCCCAGCAGCCGGAACCGCAGCAGTACGAACCACAGCAGTACGAGCAGCATTTCGACCCGCGACAGCCGGAACCGCAGCCGTTCGAGCAGCCGGAACCGCAGCGGCAGTACGAGTCCGAGCAGTCCTCGCTCGAGGCCGAACCCGCGATGACCGAGGCGATCACGCCGCCGCCGCTGCCCCAGCGGCATGCCCGGCACGCCGAGGACGCGCCGCCCGGGATCCCCATCCGCCGGCCCGAGCCCGAACCGGAGCCCGAACCGGAGGAGACCTCGGGCGGGCTGGGCAGCGAGCCGGAGTCGACGCAGGTACTGCCGAAACGGCAGCCGCGCCAGTCGCAGATGGACCGCTTCCAGATGCCGAAGCCGTTCCATGGCCCGCCGTCGATGCAGCCGACCCAGCCCCGCACGCCACCGCCGCCGCCCGCCCAGCCGGAACGTACCCGCTCGCTGTTCGAGCCGGTCGTGCCCGCGGCCGGGGAGGACGAGGCGGACACCCCCGAACCGCCCCCGGCGCGTCAGCAGCCCGAGGGCACCCCGAACGGGCCGTTCGGGCCGGGATCGGCGATGCCGCGCCCCGGTGGCGGCAGCCCCTCGGAGGAGTTCGTGGTGAAGGCGAGCGTGACGGCGTTGCGCTACTGCACGCCCGCCTCGCCGCAGTACCCGCAGATGGTGGCCGAGGTGTGGTTCCGCTCGCCCGCCGACGCCGAGCGGGTGGGTTTCAGCGCACTGGGCTGAGCGGACGGGACGAACAGCGGCGGGGCGTGACCGGTGAACGGTCGCGCCCCGCCGTCGTTCAGCCGCCGATCGTGGCGTGCGGGTCGATGACGTACTTCTTCGCGGCGCCCTGGTCGAACTCGCGGTACCCGTCGGCGGCACCGTCCAGCGGGATCGTGGTGGCGTTCACGGCCTTCGCGATCTGCGCCTTTTCGTTGAGGATCAGGTTCATCAGCTTGCGGTTGTACTGCTTGACGGGGCACTGGCCGGTGGCGAAGGAGTGCGACTTCGCCCAGCCGAGCCCCAGCCGGACGCCGACCTGGCCGATCTTCGCGTGCTCGTCCACACCGCCGGGATCGCCGGTGACGTACAGCCCCGGGATGCCGAGCGACGCCCCCGCACGGGCCACGCTCATGATGTCGTTCAGCACCGTGGCTGGGGCCTCGTCGGCGCCCTGGCCGTGCCCGCGCGCCTCGAACCCGACCGCGTCAACGGCCGCGTCCACCTCCGGTTCGCCGAGTACCTCCGCCAGCTTGTCGGCGAGCTCGCCGCTCTGGGACAGGTCGACGGTCTCGCAACCGAAACTGCGGGCCTGCGCGAGCCGGTCGGGGAGCATGTCGCCGACGACCACCACGGACGCCCCGAGGAGCTGCGCGGCGTGTGCTGCGGCCAGGCCCACCGGACCCGCGCCCGCGACGTAGACCGTGGAGCCGGTGGTCACCCCCGCCGTGTACGCGCCGTGGTAGCCGGTGGGGAAGATGTCGGACAGCATCGTCAGATCCAGGATCTTCTCCAGCGCCTGGTCGCGGTCCGGGAACCGGAGCAGGTTGAAGTCCGCGTAGGGCACCATCACGTACTCGGCCTGCCCGCCGATCCAGCCACCCATGTCGACGTATCCGTACGCCGCGCCGGCGCGGGCCGGGTTGACGTTCAGGCAGATCCCGGTCTTGCCCTCGTCGCACATGCGGCAGCGGCCGCAGGCGATGTTGAACGGCACCGAGCAGATGTCGCCCTCTTTGGCGAAGAGCACGTCGTCCCCGAGTTCGACGACCTCGCCGGTGATCTCGTGCCCGAGCGTCTGCCCGACCGGAGCCGTGGTCCGGCCGCGCACCATGTGCTGGTCGCTGCCGCAGATGTTGGTGGCGACCAGTTTCAGGATGGCGGCGTGCGGCGCCGCCTTCTTGATGCCGAGGCCGGTCGCGACATCGTCCGGCAACTCCAGTTTCGGGTAGTCGATGGTCTCGACGCTGACCTCGCCGGGGCCCTGGTAGACGACAACACGGTTTCCAGACATGGGGTTCTCCTCCGAAGTGGCGCGAGTCGTGCCGACTCGCCCGCGTCCGGAGCCCGGGTCACGTGGTCGTACCGCCGACGCGTCGCGTGCGGCGGAGCAGGCGAAATCCCAGTCTAGGTCGTCGTAGCACCGGCCGCTTCGTCAAACGCGGGCCCGGACGGCGCCGCGCGGCCCCGGCGGGAACACGATTCCGCCGGGGCCGTGCACGTCGTGGGTCAGGCGACCGTCCAGGTGTCCTTGCCGCGCAACAGCGCCTTGAGATCGGCGGGTTTCGCCGCGGTCGCCTCGGCGACCTGTGCGCGGGCCTGGTCGTCGTAGGTGGGCCTGCTGACCTGCCGCAGGATGCCGGTCGGAGTGTGCGAAAGGCTCTGGTCGCCGAGGCGGGACAGCGCGAAGGCGTAGGCGGTGTCCTCGATCGACGGATCGTGCACGAGGATGTCGTCCTCGGCGAGGTCGCTGGTCTTCGCCACCTCGACGCCGCCCCACCTGCTCCGGGTGACGGCGAACTCGCCTTCCGGGCCGAACACGATCGGCGCGCCGGGGGTGAGCGGGATGATCCGCCGTGCGGCCTCGTCGGAGTCCTTCAACACGTCGAACGCGCCGTCGTTGAAGATCGGGCAGTTCTGGTAGATCTCCACCAGCGCCGAGCCGCGGTGCGCGGCGGCGGCGGTGAGCACCTCGGTGAGGCCCTTCTTGTCGCTGTCCATCGCCCGGCCGACGAACGAGGCCTCGGCACCGATCGCCAGCGACACCGGGTTGAACGGTGTGTCCACCGAGCCCATCGGGGTCGACTTGGTGACCATGCCCTGGTCCGAGGTCGGCGAGTACTGGCCCTTGGTCAGCCCGTAGATCCGGTTGTTGAACAGCAGGATCTTGATGTTGACGTTGCGGCGCAGCGCGTGGATCAGGTGGTTGCCGCCGATGGAGAGCGCGTCACCGTCACCGGTGACCACCCAGACCGACAGGTCCTCGCGGGCGGTGGCCAGTCCGGTGGCGATCGCCGGGGCGCGGCCGTGGATCGAGTGCATGCCGTAGGTGTTCATGTAGTACGGGAACCGGCTGGAGCAGCCGATCCCGGACACGAACACGATGTTCTCCCGCTTCAGCCCGAGCTGGGGCAGGAACGACTGCATGGTGTTGAGCACGATGTAGTCGCCGCAGCCGGGACACCAGCGCACTTCCTGGTCGGACTTGTAGTCCTTGGCCTTCTGCGGCTCGTCGGTGGTGGGGACGCCGTCGAGTCCGCCGAGCGTGGGCAGGCCCAGTTCGGTCGCGGTCATTTGTCGCCGCCCTTCTTACCGGAGATCGTGCCGGTGATGATGTCGCGGAACAGGTCTTGCAGCTCCTCGGCCTTGAACGCCATGCCCGCGACCTTGGTGTGGCTGTGCACGTCGACCAGATACTTCGCCCGCAGCAACAGGGCGAGCTGGCCGAGGTTCATCTCGGGCACCACCACGGTGTCGTACGCCGCGAGTACCTCGCCGAGGTTCGCCGGAAACGGGTTGAGGTGACGAAGGTGTGCCTGGGCGATCGGCATTCCCAGCTTGCGTACGCGGCGGCAGGCGGCGCCGATCGGGCCGTACGAACTGCCCCAGCCGAGCGCGAGCACCTTCGCCTCGCCGCTGGGATCGTCGACGACCAGGTCCGGTACGTCGATGCCGTCGATCTTCGCCTGCCGCAGCCGGGTCATCTTCTCGTGGTTCTCGGGGTCGTAGGAGATGTGGCCGGTGCGGTCGGCCTTCTCCAGTCCGCCGATCCGGTGCTGCAACCCGGGGGTGCCGGGTACCGCCCACGGACGGGCCAGCGTCTCGGGATCCCTTACATAGGGCCAGAATTCGCCGGATTCGTCGTCGGCGTTGGGTTCGGTGGCGAACTCCACCCGCAGGTCCGGCAGCGTCTCGACGTCCGGGATGAGCCACGGCTCCGAGCCGTTGGCGATCGCGCCGTCGGACAGCAGCATCACCGGCGTGCGGTAGGTCAGCGCGATCCGGGTGGCCTCCAGCGCGGCGTCGAAGCAGTCCGCGGGCGTGCACGGCGCGACGATCGGCACCGGTGATTCGCCGTTGCGGCCGAACATCGCCTGGAGCAGGTCGGCCTGCTCGGTCTTGGTGGGCAGGCCGGTGGACGGCCCGCCGCGCTGCACGTCGATCACCAGCAGCGGCAGCTCCGTCATCACCGCGAGCCCGATCGTCTCGGACTTCAGCGCCACACCGGGCCCGGACGTGGACGTGACGCCCAGCGCCCCGCCGTACGCGGCGCCCAGTGCCGCGCCGATACCGGCGATCTCGTCCTCTGCCTGGAACGTGGTGATGCCGAAGTTCTTGTGCTTGGACAGCTCGTGCAGCACGTCGGAGGCCGGGGTGATCGGATACGTGCCGAGCAGGATCGGCAGGCCGGACTGCTGCCCGGCGGCGACGATCCCGTAGGCCAGCGCGGCGTTGCCGGTGATCTGCCGGTAGGTGCCCTCGGCGAGCTTGGCCGGGGCCACCTCGAACGTCGTCGCGAACGACTCGGTGGTCTCGCCGTAGTACCAGCCCGCGCGGAAGGCCAGGATGTTCGCCTCGGCGATGTCGGGCTTCTTGGCGAACTTCTCCCGCAGGAAGCGTTCGGTGCCCTCGGTCGGCCGGTGGTACATCCAGGACAGCAGGCCGAGCGCGAACATGTTCTTGCACCGGTCGGCGTCCTTCTTGCCGAGGCCGGTGTCGGCGAGCGCGCCCTGGGTGAGCGCCGACATCGCCACCTCGTGCACCTGGAACGACTCCAGCTCGCCCGACTCCCTGGGGTCGGCCGCGTAACCGACCTTGGTCAGGTTGCGCTTGGAGAAGTCGTCGACGTTGAGAATGACGGTGCCGCCCTGCGGTACGTCGCCCAGATTGGCCTTCAGCGCCGCCGGGTTCATCGCGACCAGGACGTCCGGCCGGTCGCCGGGGGTGAGGATGTCGTAGTCGGCGAAGTGCACCTGGAAGGACGAGACGCCGGGGATGGTGCCCTGGGGGGCGCGGATCTCGGCCGGGAAGTTGGGCATCGTGGAGAGGTCGTTGCCGAAGGCGGCCGCCTCCGAGGTGAACCTGTCGCCCGTCAACTGCATGCCGTCACCGGAGTCGCCGGCGAACCGGATCACCACGCGGTCGAGCTTGCTGACCTCGGTGGGGCGAGCCGCCGACAAGGCACCGTTGCCGTTGGTGGCGTCCGTGGCGGACGTCGTGGCGTCACTCATGGGTCAGGGATTCCCTCTCTCCCGGCCGGTTGTCTCGCTACCGGCACGGTGGTGGGCGTGCGCCGTGCTACCTACGAGGCTAGCCCTGGTTCATGCCGGTTGCGAAGCAGTGTGGCGAATGTATCTGTAACTCATGGTAACGGGTAAATTTTCCAGGTCGGACGTGACCCGTGTCTCCCTGTCAGTCTGAATCATTCCCTACCGCGCGCGACTCACCGTCTGCTGCTCGGTCACCGCCGATCCGCTGCCGCATCGCGGCCAGCCGCCTGGCGAACTCCGGTGAGGAGATGGAGGCGACCTGCGGCACCAGTTCCTCCTCGACGGCCGCCTCGTGCGCGGTCAGCGTCCGGGTGGTCGCCATCGTCCGCTTGACGGTGCGCACCAGCTCCCTCGGCGCCTCAACGGCCGGACCCGCGAGCTCCACCGCCGCGTCCACCAGCCTCGCGTGGTCGCCCTCGACCAGGCGCAGGGCCAGTCCGGCCGACACGGCGGCGGGGGCGTCCAGGATCTCGCCGAACAGCGTCATCGCGGTGGCCCGCTGTTGTCCGACGGCCCGCTGGAGCATCCACGTCATCCCACCACCGGGGTGGATGCCGAGTTGCAGGAAGCGGGCATCGAAGCGGGCGCCGGGCCCGGCCAGCCGCACGTCCGCGGCGAGCGCCAGGTTCAGCCCCGCCCCGACCGCGGCACCGCCGACGGCCGCGATCGTCGGCAGCGAGCATCGGGCGACGGACAGGAAGCCCTCGTAGATCGCGCGCAGGCCCTCGTCCTTGCCCGCGTCGCCGAGCGCGGTCAGGTCCGCGCCGGCGCAGAACGCGGGTGGGGTGCCGGTGACCACCAGCGCGTGCACGGACTCGTCCCGCTCGGCCTCGGCAACGGCCGCGGCGAGCTGGGCGGACAGGTCCAGCGTCAGCGAGTTGCGCCGGTCCGGGGCGTCGATGGTCACCACGGCCACGCCGCCGGTGCGCCGGGAGTCGATGCGGGTGCTCATGCGCGGCAGTCTCCCACCGGAGCCGCGAGGGCGGCGGGACCGCCGGGTGTTCGGGCTCAGTGCTCCGGCGTCGGCGGCCGTTCGAGTAGCGTGGACAGCACGACCGTCGATACCGTCCGGTCGATGATCTCCAGGCCGCGCAAGCGTTCCAGCGCCGTTTCCAGGTGGTGGATGTCGGCGGCGCGCAGATGCACGATGGCGTCGGCGGCACCGGAGACGGTGTAGGCGGCGACCACCTCGGGCAGGGGTTCGAGCCGGGCGAGTATCCGCGCCGGAGCGACGTTGCCGTGGCAGTGCACCTCCACGAACGCCTCGGTTCCCCAGCCGAGGGCCTCCGGATCGACGACCGCGGTGAACCCGCGCAGGACACCGGACTCGAGCAGCCGGTCGACCCGTCGCTTCACCGCGGGCGCGGACAGGCCGACGACGTTGCCGATCTCCGCGTAGCTGGACCTGGCGTTGGCCACCAGGCACGAAACGATTCGCTGGTCGATGGTGTTCACAAGCAATGTTTAACACGTGTATCCGCAAGGGAGATCAATTGATCGTGCATCGGCGGGGGCCATACATTCGATCCATGACGTCAGCCGTGCCCCTGGGCCAGGTCCGTGTGCCCACCACTCGTCGATACCTCATGTGCCCGCCTCGGTTCTTCGAGGTCAGCTACGTGATCAATCCGTGGATGGACCCGACGAAACCCGTCGACACCGCTCTCGCCATGACCCAGTGGGAGGAACTGCGGGACACCTACCGCAGGCTCGGCCACACCGTGCACGAGATCACCCCCGAACCCGGTCTGCCGGACATGGTGTTCGCCGCGAATTCCGGCACCGTCATCGACGGGCGGGTCCTCGGCTCGAAGTTCCGGGCGCCGGAACGCGCCGCCGAGGCCGAGCACTTCCGCCGCTGGTTCGTCGAGCAGGGCTACCGTGATCTGCGGATGCCCACCAAGATCAACGAGGCGGAGGGCGACTTCGCCTGGACCGGCCGGGTGCTGCTGGCGGGCACCGGCTTCCGCACCGACCCCGAGGCGCACGCCGAGGCGCAGGAGTCGCTCGGGGTCCCGGTCGTCTCGCTGCGGCTGACCGATCCCCGCTACTACCACCTGGACACCGCGCTCTTCGTGCTCGCCGAGGAGACCGACTCCACGCCCGCGCAGGTCTGCTACTACCCGGAGGCGTTCTCGCCGGGTACCCGGCGGGTGCTGCGCCGGATGTTCCCGGACGCCGTGCTCGCCGACGAGGGCGACGCCTCGTGCCTGGGCGTCAACGGCGTCTCCGACGGCCGCAACGTCGTCCTGCCCGTCGAGGCGACCGAACTCGGCGACCGGCTGGCCGCGCGCGGGTACGAGCCGGTGTACGTCGACATCGCGGAGTTGCGCAAGGCCGGCGGCGGCCCCAAGTGCTGCACGATGGAGCTGCGCAAGTAGCGGAGGTCCCGCGTCCGTCCGCCGCCGCGAAACCGTTACGACCACGGGAAAGGGCTGCCTGCCAGGTTTCCCGGCACGGCCGCCCCTGCGCTGCCGGACGCCGGTTCCGGCACGCGGTCGTCCCGCCGGGTCGCCGTGGCCCCGCGTCCGGGCGAGGATGCGGTCATGGTGTCCTGTCGCGACCACGACCCGTCCGCGAGCGGAGGCGCCCGATGACCGACCGTCCGGCAGGCCGGAAGCGGGACTCGGCCGCGACCAGGGAGGCCCTGCTCGCGGCGGCGACGGAACTGTTCACCACTCGCGGGTTCGACCGCACGTCGGTGCGGGAGATCGCGGCCCTCGCGGAGGTCAACCAGGCGCTGGTGTTCCGGTACTTCGGCTCCAAGGAGGAACTGCTCGGAGCCGTGCTGACCGCGCCGGGGCGGGCGCTGCTGGCGGAGGCCGATCCGGACGAGCTGCTGACGGGCCTGCTGCGGCAGATGTTCGGGGCGGGCGAACGGCCGGGGCAGGGCGGGAACCTGCTGTTGCTGGCGTTGAGCGGCCCGCAGCGCGGGGTCGCGGCGGAGGTGCTGGAGCGGGAGGTGGCGCGGCCGTTGCGCGAGGCGCTGGCCGCCTCCACCGACGCCCCGGACGCCACGTTGCGCGCGGAACTGGTGCTGGCGTGGATGCTCGGCCTGGCGCTGGCCCGGCAGATCCGGCCGGACGGCGCACTCGCGAGCGCGGGCACCGGTGCGGCCTCGACGCTGGTCCTCGACGCCGTGCGTGCCCTGCTGAGCGGTACCGGGGACTGAGCGAGGACCGGTCACCGGGCTCGGCACCACGAGCCGGACAAAGATCCGATTCGACGCATTCGTCACGCAGAGCACGCGAACGTTGACGGTGCGCTTCGTCGTCCGTAGCGTTGTCAGCAGGTGCTTACAACGCCTGCTCGCGCCCGACGATGCCGCTCACGAGGGGAAACCCGATGACCACCACGGATCTCGACGCCCAGCCCTACCCGTTCAACCGTTCCGACGGCCTCGCGCTCGACCCCGCCTACCGGGCGGCCCGCGAGACGGCCGGGATGATCCGCGTCCAGCTCCCGTTCGGCGAGCCCGCCTGGCTGGCGACCCGCTACGAGGACGTGCGCTTCGTGCTGGGGGACAAGCGGTTCAGTCGCGCCATGTCGGTCGGCCGGGACGAGCCGAGGGCCCGCGAGGGGCAGACCGGCTCCGGCATCCTGTCCATGGATCCGCCCGACCACACCAGGCTGCGGGTGCTGGTGGCCAAGGCGTTCACCGTCCGAAGGGTCGAACGCCTGCGTCCCCGCGTCCAGGAGATCACCGCCGGGCTCATCGACGACATGCTCGCCGCCGGTCCGCCCGTCGACCTGGTGGACGCGTTCGCGCTGCCGTTGCCCGTCCAGGTCATCTGCGAGCTGCTCGGTGTGCCGCCGGAGGACCGGGTGCTGTTCCGCGCCTGGAGCGACGCGGCGCTGTCCACCAGCTCGCTTACCGCCGCCGAGTTCGAACGCAACCGGCGCGAACTCCGCGAGTACATGTCCGGACTGATCGCCCTGCGCCGGAAGGACCCCGCCGACGATCTGATGACCGCCCTCATCCAGGCCCGCGACGACGAGGACAAGCTCTCCGAAACCGAACTCGTCGACCTGTGCATCGGCGTGCTCGTCGCCGGTCACGAGACCACCGCCACCCAGATCCCCAACTTCGTGCACGTCCTGCTCGCACATCCGGACCGCGTGGCCGAACTGCGGGCCGATCCGGAACTGATCCCCGGCGCCGTCGAGGAACTGCTGCGCTTCGTCCCGCTCGGCACCGGCGGCGGCTTCCCCCGCTACGCCGTCGAGGACGTGCTGGTCGGCGACGTGCTCGTGCGGGAGGGCGAACCCGTCGTGGTGGCCATCGGCTCGGCGAACCGCGACGACGCCCGCTTCGCCGACGCCGACGAACTCGACTTCCGGCGCACGTCCAACTCGCACATGGGGTTCGGCCACGGCGTCCACCACTGCCTCGGCGCCCCACTAGCCCGGCTCGAACTCCAGGAGGCCCTGCGGGCGCTGTTCACCCGCCTGCCCGGTCTGTATCTGGCGGGCGAACCGGAGTGGAAGAGTGAGATGCTGGTCCGAGGTTTGCGGAAGATGCCGGTTGGATGGTGATTGTCGGTGAGCTGGAAGGTCGACGTCGACGCGGGAACGTGTATCGGCTCGGGAATGTGCGCGGGGACGATGCCGGACGCGTTCCGGCTGGACGGTGAGGTCGCCGAACCCGTGCAGCGGGAGATGGCGCCGGACGAGGAGCTGCTCGACGTCGCCGACTCGTGTCCGGCACTGGCCATCACCGTCGTCGACGAGAGCGGCACCGAGGTCGGCCCCCGGCCCTGATCCCCTCCGTCGCTGAACTGCACGGGTGCCCACGCCGGACGCGTCCCGCGGTTGCTACGCGGCGCGTGTCCGGCGGGCGGTCGCGGCGGTTACCGGGCAGAATCGGCCCGGTCCGCGGTCAGCGTGACGGAGGAGGACTCGATGGCCACCGGCAACCCGGTCAAGCGCGTCACCGTGGCGGTGGTCGGCGCCGTGCTTCTGGCGATCGGCATCGCCCTGCTGGTCCTTCCCGGCCCGGGGCTGCTGCTCGTACTCGCCGGGCTGGTCGTGCTCGCGTCGGAGTTTCCGGCGTTGGAGCGCTATGTCGACCCGGTGCGGGATCGCGCGATGAAGGCGGCCGAGGACAGCGTCGCGTCCCAGCTGCGCATCGCGGGTTCCGTCCTCGCGGGTCTCGCGCTCGTCGCGGCCGGCATCGTCTGGGGCCTGAACCCCGACCTGCCGTTCGGCGGGTGGAGCGCCGGATCCAGCCTGATCCTGTCCGGTTTCATCATCTGGGGCCTGCTGATCTGGAGCTACCAGCGCGTCGACAAGCGCCGCGCCCGCCACTGACCCCGGGCCTCGGCAGGGGAAACCCGGCGAGGTCCCTCAACGTGCCGTAGCGCGCGACACGGGGTGCCGTACCGCCCGACACAACGTGCCGTACCGCCCGACACGGGGTGCCGTAGCGCGCGACACGGGGTGCCGTGCCGCCCGACACGGTGGGGGCGGGAGGTGGCGGACGTATCTCCGGAGCGGCGCCAGCTCGCCGGGCGTCACATGCCGCTGATGGCGGTGACGTTGTCGCGCAAGGGATCGGCCACGTAGACGACCTGCGTGCGCTGGTCGACGGCCACCTCGCCGGGGTTTATCCCCAGCGTCAGTTCGCCGCTGACGGTGCCGCTGGCCCCGTCCACCTCGACGACGCCGCTGGGCCCGCCGTTGCTGTACACGGTGTTGCCCGCCTGGTGCACGGCCGCCGAGGAACCGGCGCTGCGCAGCACCACCGTGGCCCGCTCGGCGCGGGTGGCGCCGTCGACGACGGAGAGGTGGTGGATGCCGGCGTTCGCGACGTAGACGGTGTTGCTGGCCTCGTGCACGCTCACCCCGGACGGGCCCTTGCCGACGGGCACGCTCGCCACGAACTCACCCGCCGCGGGGTCGAGCACCTCGAGCGTCGCGGTACTGACGCTGGTCAGGTAGGCCGTTCCGCGTTCGTCGTCGACGCTCACGTCGGTCAGCGGGGCACCCTTGCCCGCGACGGTCGTGGCCAGTGTGTCGCTCGCCCCGTCGAGCACGGCGACCGCGCCGTCGGTGTTACTGGCGCCGTAGACCTTGTTGGCTTTCTCGTCGACGTCCAGCGAGGCGACCCCGGGCGTCGCCTCGACGGTGCCGGTGACCGTGCCGCTCGCACCGTCCACGACGAACACCGTGCCCGCCGCGGCGTCGCTCACGTAGACCTTGTTCGTGGTGCTGTTCACCGCGAGACCCGCCAGTGAGTCGCTGACCGGGATGGTGCCGGTGACGGTGTTCGTGGCGACGTCCACAACGGACACCGTGCCGGTGGAGTTGCCGACGTAGAGCGTGCCGGTGGCGGAGTTCACCGCGAGCGCGACCGGCCGGTCGCCGACGCCAACGGTGACCGGATCGGCACGGTCGGTCGAGCCGGCGGCCGCCGCCACCGGGAAGGCGAGCGCGGCCGCCGTGACCGCACCGACGAGCAGCGTCCGGGTCTTCCTGGCTGGTCGACGCATTGGGTCCGCCTCAGTCGTCCGCTCACCGGCTTTCCGTGCACCGGTTCCGTGTGCGGCTCACTCGTCCGCATGATTGCGTGTCGGACTTTAACGTGGAACCGGCCCGCTGTGCACCGCCGGGAGTTGTGCGGGCCGGTCGTCGGGACGAGGATCGCGAAGGAACTTCGGATCGAGCCCGGTCGTTGCTGCGATTGGGTCAGCAAAGCGCGGCAGACGACGGAACGGGGGACACGGGCACGTGCACAAGCACCAGAACGGACTCAGGACCGTGCTGCTGCTGGGCCTGCTCAGCGCCATCATCGTCGGTATCAGTGCGATCTTCGGCCGGGGCGCCATCGTCGTCGGCTTGGTGGTCGCGCTGGCGGTGAACGCCTACGCCTATTTCAACTCCGACAAGCTGGCGCTCAAGGCGATGCGCGCCCGTGCCGTCTCCGAGGCCGAGCAGCCCGCGATGTACCGGACGGTGCGCGAGCTCGCGACGGTGGCGCGGCAGCCGATGCCGCGGCTCTACATCAGCCCCACGCACGCACCGAACGCCTTCGCCACCGGCCGCAGCCCGCGGCACGCGGCGGTCTGTTGCACCACCGGAATCCTGGAACTGCTCGACGATCGGGAACTCCGCGCCGTTCTCGGGCACGAACTGTCCCATGTGTACAACCGGGACATCCTGATCTCCTGTGTAGCGGGGGCGCTGGCCAGTGTGGTCAGCGTGGTGGCGAACATCGCGCTGGTGTTCGGCGGGAACCGTGGCGGCAACCCGCTGGTCTCGCTGCTGCTGGTGTTCCTCGGGCCGATCGCCGCGGGGATCGTGAAGATGGGCGTCAGCCGGTCACGGGAGTACCAGGCGGATGCCTCCGGTGCGGAGCTGACCGGTGACCCGCTGGCTCTGGCGTCCGCGCTGCGGAAACTGGAGTCGGGTACCGCGGCGGCACCGCTCGCGCCGGAGCCGAAGGTCGTCTCCCAGTCGCACTTGATGATCGCGAACCCGTTCCGTCCGGGGGAGAAGCTGTCCCGGCTGTTCTCCACCCATCCGCCGATGGCCGACCGGATCCGCAGGCTCGAGGAGATGGCTCGCCGCTGACGGCGCGCCGGTTCAGGCCGAGGCGCCCGCGGCCTCGGCGACGCCCATGACGTAGTCGCCGTAGCCGGACTTCGCCAGCTTGCTGCCGAGCGCGTAACACTCGTCCGCGGAGATGAAACCCATCCGCAGCGCCACTTCCTCCAGACAGGCGATCCGGACGCCGGTGCGGTGTTCGAGCACCTGAACGAACTGTCCGGCCTCCAGTAGCGAGTCGTGGGTTCCGGTGTCCAGCCAGGCGAACCCCCGGCTCAGATTCACCAGCCGGGCCCTGCCCTGCCGCAGGTAGGTCATGTTCACATCGGTGATCTCGAGTTCCCCGCGCGGCGAGGGGCGCAGGGAACCGGCGATGCCGACGACGGAGTTGTCGTAGAAGTAGAGCCCGGTGATCGCCTTGTTGGACCGTGGAACGGCGGGCTTCTCCTCGATCGAGAGCAGCTTCCCTTCGCCGTCTACTTCGCCGACGCCGTATCGCTGCGGGTCCTTCACCGGGTACCCGAACAGCACGCATCCGTCCAAAGTGGACACCTCGGCCTGCAGGCTGCTGGAGAAACCCTGGCCGTAGAAGATGTTGTCACCGAGCACGAGGGCCACGTCCTCGTCGGCGATGAAGTCGGCACCGATGACGAACGCCTCGGCCAGACCGTTCGGACTGGGTTGCTCGGCGTAGCTGAAGTCGAGCCCGAACTGGCTTCCGTCGCCGAGCAGCCTGCGGAAGTTCGGCAGGTCGGCGGGCGTGGAGATGATCAGGATCTCGCGGATCCCGGCCAGCATCAGCACCGAGATCGGGTAGTAGATCATCGGCTTGTCGTACACCGGCAGCAGTTGCTTCGACACCGCCTGGGTGATCGGGTGCAGGCGCGTGCCACTGCCCCCGGCCAGCACGATCCCCTTCATCGGCTCCTCCTCGCCCCGGTCATTCCGGCAGCGTAGCCGGAGCCGTTCAGGAGGCGGGGCCCTTGCCGAAGAACGACTTGCAGACGCCGTCGGCGTCGTAGTCGGCGGCGACCTGCAGCACGTTCTCGCCGTCGTCCACCGGCAGCAGCGTCGAGCTGTAGTTCGGGCAGTAGTCGTCGTACGGGTTGTTCACCTGCACCGGGGCGGGGACCTCGTACCAGGCGCCGTCGCCGAAGTTGTCGTTCGCCAGCAGGGTCTGCCCGTTGCCCGGCAGCGGGTTGCCCGCGGCGTCGACGTAGATCTGGCCGACCTGCAGGATCCGGGTGCCGTTGGCGCCCCCGGGGAACAGGGTGATCGTGTGCGCGTGCTGGAAGTGGTTGCCCTGCTCAGTCTGCACCCGGGTGCCGGGATCTGCGGGATCGCCCCAGGACGCGCCGTCCGGCGAGATCTTGTAGTAGGCGTCGCAGAAGCGGTCACCGTAGTTGCAGATCTCGTAGGACATGTAGTAGCGGCCGTCCGGGAGTTTGCGGACGATCGGCATGCCAGGGCGCACCCGGTCCGGTCCGATGGCCATGGTGCGTTCCTTCGGCGACCAGTTGACGCCGTCGGTCGAGGAGATCCGGTTCAGCACCTGGCCGTACTGCGGCGCCTCGGTCTCGTCTGCGTAGCCCATCCACATCGTGCCGTTGGCGTCGACGGAGAACTCCGGCTCCCAGATGCCGTCCTTGTTGTGCGAGCGGGCCGCCTCGGAGAGGAACGACCAGGTGCGCCCGCCGTTGTCGCTGGACCAGATCTTGATGCCGATACGCCTGGCGTCGCCCGCGTGCTGCCCGTAGCTCGCCGCCCACAGCAGCGTGCCCGGTTCCATGTCACCGACCTGCTGCGGTACCTCGTAGAGGGTGCCGCAGCACATGCCCGCGGGCCCCTCGGAATCGCGGATCTCGCCGATCTTGTCGAAGCTCTCGCCCTCGTCGGTGCTCTCGTAGATCGGGGTGAACATGCCCTGCTCGTCCTGGCTCGTGGTGGACGCGATGATGCGTCCGTCGCGGGCGTTCCCGGAGTGTTCGAGGCGGACCAGCCGCGGATAGGAACCCATGCCGGTGTCCAGGAGCTGCCGTTCGGCCGCCGAGGCCGGGACGACGACCGCGGTCACCGTGGCGATCATGGCGACCACCAGTCCGAGTCCGATTGCGAGACGACGACGCATCCTGCACCTTCCGTACGGCGGGCGATCCGGCGTTCGGACCGTGTGCCAGGTTGTGACCGAGACGGAGAATAGTTGGTAATCCGGCACCGGGCGAGGTGTTGTTGCGCCGGACGGAGCAACGGAGGGGGCAGCGGTGACGACAGCCGAGGTCATCGTGCTGACGGGATCTCCCGGCGCGGGCAAGACGACCGTGGCGGGCGTGCTCGCCGGAGCCGCCGAGCACGGCGTCCATCTGCACGCCGACGACTTCTGGCACTTCATCCGCGGCGGTGCCGTGCCGCCGTACCTGCCGGAGGCGCACGCGCAGAACGCCGTCGTGCTGGACGTACTCGCGGGTGCCGCCCTGCGCTACGCGAGCGGCGGCTACCTCGTGGTGTGCGACGGCATCGTGGGGCCGTGGTTCCTCGACGCCTTCCGGGAGGCGTTCTCCGGCGGCACCGTCGCGCTGCACTACGTGGTGCTGCGGCCGGACGAGGAGACCGCCGTCGCCAGGGCGGTGGCCCGCGATCCGCGTGGCGGGCGGACGCTCACCGATCCGGAACCGGTACGGCTGATGCACGCCCAGTTCGCCGCGCTCGGCGAGCTCGAACCGCACGCGATCGACACGTCCGGGCTGGACGTCGACGCCACCGTGGAGGCGGTCAGGGCGTCCGTGCGCGCGGGAACGCACCGGCTGGGCCTCGGCGGTGTCAGCCCCCGACCCCCGGCAGCACCGGGCGGCACGGCGGGGTGACGGCGTCCTCGGGATCGAGAGCGTTGAGCACGTACCGCAGGGCGCGGCTGCTGAAGGCCACGGCCAGATGGTCGGACAGGTCGAGACCGCAGTCGTCCTGGAGCACGATGTTGTCCACGTCCGGACCGTCCAAATAGGACGAGGTGTACGGGGTGACGACCTCGTCGTAGCGGCCCTGGATGACGGTGTACTCGACGCCCGGCACCGTGTCCCCGCCCTCGTTCAGGCCGGTCAGGAACTCGGAGCCCCGGATCTGCTGGCGGAGTGCGTCACCGAGCGTCAGGCCGAGCAGGTCGGCCGCGCCGGGCAGGGTGGCCAGGCCCAGCACCGTCGTCCCGTGGTTGGACGGCGAAAGTCCGATCAGCTTGCCGACCTCGTCCGCGCCGCCGAGGTTCTTCAGGTAGTGCCGCGGCATCATGCCGCCCTGCGAATGGCCGACGATGTCCACCTCCTCGGCATCGGTCTCCTCGAGGACGCGGTCGACGAAGGCGTCGAGTTCGGCGGCCGAGCCCTCCACCGGCCCGGTGCCGCCGGGCGGGTAGGCGCCGGGGAAACCGACCCGCAGCGCGCCCTGCTCCTGGCCGAAGTTCAGGGCGAACACGCAGTACCCGTTGTTCTTCAGCAGCGGCGCGAGGGTGTGCCAGTTGACCGTCATGTTGGCGAGGGTGCCGTGCACCAGTACCACCGGATTCGGGTGTTCCTCGGACGGTTCGCAGGACCAGTCGTTGGCTCCCGGCGGCGCGGCGCCCGGGTTGAGCGTCGCGTGCGAGATGGCGGCGAGCGCGTTGTAGACGACGGGGAGCTCGGGCTGTTCCGGTGCCGCCGTCGCGGGCGCGGTGAAGGTCACCAGGCCGGTGACGAGGGAAGCCAGGACGACAGGGAACCGGCGCATCTGTGCTCCTCGCCATTGAGGGGTGGGGTGTGAGCCGAGACACTACTGCCGGGTAGGTACGGCCACAAGGCCGAATGTGATGGGCTGTTCGCATGCTGATCGCGTTCGCCGGACTGCCAGGTACCGGCAAGTCGACGCTCGCCCGGTTGGTCGCCCGCCGGCTGCCCGCCGCGTATCTGCGCGTCGACGCCGCGGAGGCGGGTCTGATCGAGGCCGGTCTCGCGGCCGGCCCCGCAGGCGTGGGCGCCGCCGGGTACCTGGTCACCGGCAGGCTCGCGGGAAGCTGCCTCGACGCGGGCGTCGCCGTGGTCGCCGACGCCGTCAACCCGGTCGCCGAGGCACGGGAGGGTTGGCGGCGGATCGCCGCCGCGAAGGGCGTACCGCTGCTGTTCGTCGAGGTGACCTGTTCGGACACGGCGTTGCACCGCCGCCGTGTCGAGGCGCGTGAGACGGATCTACCGGTGCTGCCGGTGCCGAGCTGGCAGCAGGTGGTCGAGCGGGAGTACGAACCGTGGGAGGGCGACCGGCTGGTCATCGACAACATCGGCGCGCCGGAACCTCAGGTGGAGCGCATCCTCGCGGCGGCGTCGTCACCGCGCTGAGGGGGTCGGGCTCGCCGGGGACTCACTGTCCTTGTGTGCCAAGGACTTCCGTTATTCCGTCGAGCGGGAACCCGGGGCGTGCCGGCGGAACGTCCACGGGCACCGATGAACCGGGTGCCCGCGGACGAACGTCGCTACCGGTAGTTGTCGAACTGCAGGGCGACCTCGAAGTCCTTGCCCTTGAGTAGGCTGATGACGTCCTGCAGGTGGTCCTTCTTCTTGCCCGACACGCGCAACTGGTCGCCCTGGATCTGCGCCTGCACGCCCTTCGGGCCCTCGTCGCGGATGTACTTGGCGATCTGCTTCGCCTTGTCGGCGGCGATGCCCTGGATGATCTTGCCGTTGACCTTGTAGATCTTGCCGGAGATCGCGGGCTCCTCGGCCTCGAACGCCTTCATCGAGATGCCGCGCTTGATCAGCTTCTCCTTGAAGACCTCGACGGCGGCCAGAGCACGTTCCTCGGTCTCCGACTCGATCGTGATGCCTTCCTCGCCGGCCCAGTCGATCTTGGTTCCGGTACCGCGGAAGTCGAAACGGGTGGAGAGTTCCTTGCCCGCCTGGTTCAGCGCGTTGTCGACCTCCTGGCGGTCGACCTTGCTCACCACGTCGAAAGAGGGGTCAGCCACGTGTCCTCACACCTCGCACTCGCATCGTTCGTTTCCTTCGCAACCCTAGCCCCGCCACCTGCCCGGACCGGCTCCGCCGTGCTCCGGCACCCCGGTGCATACCCGTTGGCCGTGGCGCGACGGCGTTCGGTATTCTTCTCAGCGGCCGGTTCGTCCGGCCACGGCGAGTTGCCCGAGCGGCCAAAGGGATCTGACTGTAAATCAGACGGCTCAGCCTTCGGGGGTTCGAATCCCTCACTCGCCACACCAGGCAGATCGGCCCGGTGACCTGCACAAACAGGCCACCGGGCCGATCTTGTTCTGTGTGGTTGTCTCTGGTCCCCGTCGGGGCCGATCACGGCGAGGCGTGTCCAGTGGGTGCCCACGGCTACCGGTGTCGTGGTCCGTGTTCGACTCGTTCGTGGATCGCTTGCTCCCCATCGGCCAGGTGCTTCGCGTAAACACGTAGCAAGACGGCGAGACTGTGGCCCACTCATGTCGCCGCTGTCGAGCACGTGGACACCGTGGCGTGCCGCAAGTTCGTACGGACGTTCGCGGGCGGCCCGGCGATCTCGGCTGTGAACACCCTCGCCCGAGCTGCTGCCTGCACGCGACCGTAGACCGTGGTGCCGGCGCGCCCTCCGTCCCGCGCTCCGCGAAGGGGGGTGGCCATCAGGAGCTGGCGGGTAACGGCTTGTTGGCCCCGTCATGCGGGGTGGACGCTGGGCCGGTGGCCGACTACGAGCGGGTGACGCTGCGCCAGGTTCGGCGTGCTCGGCTTCTCGCGGTGACCATGAGCGTCGCAGCCGCGCTCCTCTTCGCGCTTCATTTGCGTGAGCAGGAATGATCTTGGATCGCGGGTGTCTGGGCCGGATCGGTGTCGCCGAGCCATGCCTTTGATCACGCGGATCGCGAACGATTCTGCTCAAAAAAAGCGAAAAAATAAATCATCGATAAAATTCCGCTGAAACGTAGGTGCTCGCGAAATTCGACCAGTCAAATTGCTGATGTGCGACGTTCGAATTCGCCTCAGTGTTGGTGATCCGTCCGTGTCCGGGCGGCATGGATCGACCAGCAAGGGAGAGATCGATGTCAATCAGCAGTACGGTCAACGCGAACGCGGAAACGTTGGATGTGCGGTCCGGTCTGATCGATCGCGGAGTGGGTGACGTCGGCGCGGCGTTCGCGCAGATGGCGCAGGCCGCCATGACCGGAATGGGCGCCCCGGCGATCGGCGGCGTGGTCAGTTCCGTGCACGTGCCGAGTATCGAGGTGGCGGGCAACGCGTCCGTCGGTGAGCTGGTGTCGGCGCGTTCCGCGGCCCTGCTTGCCTGACGTCCCAAGGTGCCGGACGGGCAGGCACCGTTTCGTGTCTGCCCGTCCGGCCCGTCCGATGTCGGAGTGGGGCCGCCACCGAAGCCGATCTCGTTGCCGTCCGGATCGACATAGGTGATCTTGCGGACGCCGTTCGAGTACGTCTGTCTGCCGGCGGGTTCCAGGCCCCGCTCGCCGATCGCCGCGACGCGGGTGTCCAGACCGTCGACGAGAAGGGTGTTCAGCGCGTGGCCCGCGTGCTCCGCTCGCAGTTCGATGTAGATCCACCGATGCGCACCGACGTCCCACACGGCTTCCCTTTCGTTAGGGAAGAACGACGGCGGTGAGCCGAACAATTTCTCGTACCAGGACAGCGCCGCCGCGCAGTCGCTGACGGAGATTCCCGCGAACAGTTCGACGGCCATGGCGCGATGCTGGCGGGGCGAAGAGGTACCGCCGAGCCGTTACGGCACCGGGTGCAGATACCGGTTCAGCACCTCGGCTTCGGCGCGCAGGCGTTCGGCGGCGTCGGCCTGGCCGAGCCGGGTGTACTCCGCCGCGGCTGCCGATCGTTCACGCACCTCCGCCTCGACGACGGCGCGCAGCTCGCTCTCGGTGAGTGGCAGGCGTTCCACCTCCGTGGAACCCACGCCCGCCGACGCTCCCGCGACGTGCCCGCCCTCGCCTGACCGGTCCGCGGTCTCCGCCGGGGGAGCCTCGGCGTTCTCGATCGCGGCGAGTGCCGAGCGGAGCGCGGCGACGGCGACGCGGTCGCGGGCCTTGAGCGCCGTCGTCAGGTCCTGGCGCATGGTCGTACGCATGCGCCGACGGTATTCGTCCGCGACCGGCCGGGACAACCGAGTTACCCGCGGACGGAACGTGGCGGCCCCGCCCCGGGTGGAAACGCCGACCCTCCTAGGTCCCTCCGGGTAGGTCCGTCTTCGGGGAGAACGGGCAGACCGGACGATTTAAATCAACTGATTGACTTAAATTCTCGGGTTCGGTTAACTGGTGACGAACTGGCAGGCGGTCGTGGAGGAGGCGCGGTGCGGGACGGCGACATCGGACAGGTGCTGAACTACCCGATTCCCACCACCGACGCGCTGGAACCGCCCCCGGAATGGGCCCGGCTGCGCCGGGGCTGTCCGGTCGCGCCGGTGACCCTGCCCAGCGGAGACGGGGCCACCCTGCTCACCCGCTACGAGGACGTCCGGCGCATCCTGGCCGACCCGCGATTCACCCGGCCCGTGCACAACGCCGAAGCCGCCCGCATCGCGGACAACGAGTCCGGCGGGGTCTTCAACAGCGACATGGCGCTGTCCATCCCGCAGACCGGCGAGGCGCACCTGCGGTGGCGGCGGATGATCAGCAAGTGGTTCACCGTCAAGCGGATGAACGCGCTGCGCCCGGACATCGAGGCGATGGCCGACCGGCTGCTGGACGACATGCTCGCCGGGGACGCCCCCGCGGATCTGAAGGCGGCACTGGGATTCCCGCTGCCGGTGTGGGTCATCTGCGACCTGCTCGGCGTGCCCGCCGCCGACCGGGACTCCTTCGCCTACTGGTCCGACACCCTGCTCAACCTGACCCGCTACGGGCAGCAGGAGATCGACGCGGCACAGCAGCGGTTCGTCGAGTACATGGCCGGCCACGTGGCGGCCAAGCGCGCCGACCCCGGCGAGGACCTGCTCAGTGCCCTGATCACCGGCACCGATGCGGCCGGTGACAGTCTCTCCGACGCGACGCTGATCGCCACCGGGCAAGGTCTGCTCGTCGCCGGACACGAGACCACCGCCAACATGATCGGCAAGATGATGGCGATGCTGCTGTCGGACCGCCGCCACTGGGAGCGGCTGCTTGCCGACCGGACGCTGGTCCGCTCGGCCGTGGAAGAGGTCCTGCGCTTCGACGCCAATCCCGGCTTCGGGATGCCGCGCTTCCTCGGCGAGGAGGTCGAGATCGCCGGAACGGTGCTGCCTTCCGGTACCACCGCCGTGTGCAGCATGGCCGCCGCCAACCGGGACGAGACGGCCTTCCGCGACGCCGACCGCCTCGACCTCGGCCGCAGTCCCAACTCGCACCTGGCCTTCGGCGTCGGCGCCCACTCGTGCGTCGGGCAGGCCCTTGCCCGCACCGAGCTGCAGGTCGTGCTGGAGGTGTTGTTGCGCCGCGTGCCCACCCTGGAACTCGCGGTCGGTGTGCAAGAGCTGAACCGCGTCGACGGGCTCGCCGTGGGCGGCCTGCGCGAAGTCCCGGTGCGGTGGTGACCGTGACGGGCAGGACGGCACGGGCCGAGCGGGCAGGCTCCACACGGGACGCGATCGTCGTCGCGGTGGAACGGCTCTACGTCGAGCACGGCGTGTTCGCGGTGTCCAACCGGCAGGTCAGCGAGGAAGCCAGGCAGGGCAACAACGCCGCTGTCGGCTACCACTTCGGGACCAGGGCGGACCTGGTTCGCGCCATCGTGCGCAGGCGCACCGAGCGGATCGAGCAGGTGCGCGGCCGGATGCTGGCCGAGATCCTGCACAGCGAGAACGTCCGGGACTCCGGTGGCCCGCCTGGAGCGGCCCAGCGCCGAGCATCTCGCCGAACTGGGCAGCCCCACCTGGTTCGCCCGCTTCGGCACGCAGGTGATGACCGACCCCTCGCTGCGCGGGAGCGCGCGCTCGCCGACGGCGGCAGCACGCCCCGGCAGACCTGGCAGCAGGCCGCGACCGGCGTCATAGACGGCATCACCGGGCTGTGGCTGGCCCCGGTCACCCCGGGCCCCTGACGGACCGTGTCCGAATCCGTTGCCGCGCAACGATCCGACCGTCCGAGTGGAGGAGAGCCGATGAAGATCACCGTCGACGAGGACAGGTGCTGTCGCGCTGGCCAGTGCGTGCTGATCGCTCCGGAGGTGTGCGGCCGGCGGGAGCCCGCCGAGGTCTGCGCCGGGACCGCGATCGAGCTGGGTGACCGCAGGTGAACACACCCGCGCACATCGTGGTGGCCGGTGCGGGTGCGGCCGGACTCGGAACGGCGGAAGCCTTGCGGCGCAAGGGCTACCGTGGCGAACTGACGGTGATCGGCGCCGAGACACACCCGCCCTATGATCGTCCGCCGCTGTCCAAGCAGGTGCTCTCCGGTGCCTGGGAACCGATCCGGTGCCACCTGCGATCGCCGGAAGCTCTGTCCACAACGGACGCCGAGTTCGTGCTCGGCGATCCGGCCGCACGACTGGATGCCGTGGCGCGCACCGTGCACACCTCCTCCGGCCGGGTCCTGCGCGGCGACGCGGTCGTCATCGCGACCGGCCTGCGCCCCCGGATGCTGCCCGGGCAGTCCGCGCTGGCCGGGGTGCACAGCCTGCGGACCCTGGACGACGCGATGGCCCTGCGAACGGACCTGCTGACGGCGTCCAGGCTGGTGGTCGTCGGCGAGGGCGTGCTGGGTGCCGAGATCGCCGCGACCGCGCGTGGAATGGGTGTGGACGTCACGGTCGCCGGGCCACAGTCCGCCCCGATGCTCGGCCAACTCGGTCCCGCCGCGGCCAAGCTGCTTGCCCTGCTGCACAACGAGAACGGTGTCCGGTTGCGTCTCGGCACCGGCGTCGCGGGCCTCGTCGGAGCGGACGGCCGGGTCACCGGGGTACGGACGGACAGCGGCGAACTGCTGCCCGCGGACGTCGTGGTGGTGGCGATCGGCGCCGACCCGGTGACGGAATGGCTGGCGGGCAGCGGGCTCACCCTCGACGACGGGGTCGTCTGCGATCTGCGGTGCCGGGCAGCCGAAGGCGTTTACGCGGTCGGCGACGTCGCCCGCGTGCGCGACGAGCGCTCCGGCGTCACCCGCAGGCTGGAGAACCGCACCAACGCCACCGAACAGGCCGGGGCCGCCGCGGACGCCATCCTCGATATCGAACGCCCCGGCCGCCCGCTGTCGTACTTCTGGACCGAGCAGTTCGGCACCAGGATCCACGTGTACGGGGCACTTCCGGCCGACGCAAAAGTATCCATTGTGGACGGTGATCCGACGGCGGGCCGGTTCGTCGCCGAATACCACCGCGCGGGTGAGGTCACCGGCGTACTCGGCTGGAACATGCCGAAACAGGCCCGGATACGCGGACAGCGAATCGCCGCGGCCGAATCCGGCCTGGCCCCCGACGAGCCCGCGGCCCTGGCCGCGCCGCCGTGACCTGCGCGGCCAGGAAGCACCGTCCGGTACGACACGTTTCCCTTGGAGGACAACGATGACCGACATTCTCGACCCGACCGCGAACACTCCGGACGGAATTGCCGGGTACCCGATGACCCGGGCGGCGGGCTGCCCGTTCGACCCGCCACCCGCCCTGCGGGCCACCCAGGACGAGGGCAGGCTGATCAAGGTCCGGCTGTGGGACGGCAGCACGCCCTGGCTGGTCACTCGCTACGCCGACCAGCGGGCCCTGCTGGCCGACCGGCGGATCAGCTCGGACGTCAACCGCCCCGGCTACCCCAGCCCGGCACCGATCCGGCCCGGCGGCCCCGGCGTCGGCTTCATCCTGATGGACGATCCCGAGCACGCCCGGTTGCGGCGCATGGTCACCGCCCCGTTCACCGTCAAGCGGGTCGAGGCACTGCGCCCGGCGTTGCAGCGCATCATCGACGAGCGGATCGACGCCATGCTGGCCGGCCCGAAACCCGCCGACCTCGTCCAGGCGATCGCACTGCCGGTGCCCTCACTGATGATCTGCGAACTGCTCGGCGTGCCGTACGCCGACCACGACTTCTTCCAGGACAACAGCAAGCAGTTGATCACGATGAGCGTGCCGCCGGAGGAACGCACCGCCGCACACGGCAGGCTCATCGCCTACCTGGACGATCTGCTGGGTGAGAAGATCGCCCACCCGGGCGAGGACCTGCTGTCCCAGCTCGGCGAGCGGATCACCGCGGGCGAGCTGGCCCGGGCGGACGCGGCGCAAATGGGCGTGCTGCTGCTGATCGCCGGGCACGAGACCACGGCGAACATGATCGCCCTCGGAACCCTGGCACTGCTGCGCAATCCCGACCAGCTCGCCCTGCTCCGTGACACCGACGATCCCGCGCTGGTCGCCTCCGCGGTCGAGGAACTGCTGCGATACCTGCACATCACGCACAACGGACGCCGCCGGGTCGCCCTGGAGGACATCGAGTTCGACGGGCAGGTGATCCGCGCGGGCGACGGGCTGATCGTGCCGAACGACATCGGCAACCGGGACCCGGACGCCTTCGAGGACCCGGACCGGCTGGACATCCAGCGCGACGCCCGGCACCACGTCGCGTTCGGCTTCGGCGTGCACCAGTGCCTCGGCCAGCCACTGGCCCGGCTCGAACTGCGACTCGTCTACGGCACCCTGTACCGCCGCGTGCCGACCCTGCGGCTGGCCACGGAGCTGGACCGGATTCCGTTCAAGCACGACGGATCCGTGTACGGCGTGTACGAACTCCCCGTCACCTGGTGACGGGAAGAACCCACCACACAGCAAGGAGAACGCGGATGAAGGTCAGCGTCGATCAGGACAGTTGCATCGCGTCGGGGCAGTGCGTCGTTGCCGCCGCCGAGGTGTTCGACCAGCGGGACGAGGACGGGGTCGTCGTACTGCTCGACGCCGAACCGGCGGAGGGGCAGGCCGCCGACGTCCGGCACGCGGCCGACGTGTGCCCAGCACTGGCCATCCACCTCGAGTAGCCGCGGCGGGGCCGGCCGGTCACGAGTGGGCCGGGCCGGCCAGGAACCGCAGCAGCTCGCGGTTGACCGCGCGTGGCTGCTCCACGTTCGTCCCGTGGCCCGCCCTGGCGACGACCACGGCGGTGCCGCGCGGCGCGAGCGCGGCGGCGGCGTGCGCGTGCGTGGCCGGCCAGAACTCGCTCTCCGCGCCCGCGATGAACTGGACGGGAACAGCCGTGCCGGCGATCGTGTCCCGCCAGTCGCGTTTCGCGTGGTCGTCCAGCAACGCCAGCTCTTCCGGCGTGAACGCCCGCCGTCCACCACGGACGGTCCGGAGCAGCCGCACGAGCCGCATTCCCCGTCGCCAGAACGGGGTGCCGTGCCCGGTGGAGGGCACCCCCTCGGCGAAGTACGTGTCGGCGTTGCTCCGGTCGTAGCCGTAGAAGCCGTGTGCCCAGTCCGGGCTGTTGAGCATCTTCGGGGTCTGGTCGATGACGACGGCCGCGCCGAGCCGGTCGGTGCCGAACGTCGTCGCGTACGCCCAGATCGTGTTGCCGCCCATGGATCCGCCGACGAGCACCGCGTCCCGCAGATCCAGTTCCTCGAGCAGGACGCGCACCGCGGCCGCCCTGCTCCGCATGGTGAAACCGGGCGGCAGCGCGCCGGTCGTCCCGTGGCCCGGCAGGTCGACGGCGAGGACCCGGTGACCCGCGTTCGCGAGCGCCGGGAGCTGGTAACGCCACGAGGTCGCCGGGGCGGTGAATCCGGCCAGCAGTACCACCGGACGTCCACCCGGGTCGCCGTACTCCCGATAGTCGATCGGGTCCCCGTTGTCCGCCGTGATCCGCGCCATGGCCCTCCGCCCTCCGGTGTCCGAGCCATCCTGGCTCATCCACGGCGCGCTCGCAGACCCGTCGGCGGCGGGTTCACGACCGTCCTCGGCGACCGACGAACGGCGTGCGGTGCTCAGCGGAGAACGACCGGCAGGGCGGCGAGCCTGCTGCCCAGGATCCCGCCCGGTTCGATCCGCCGGAGGTCCGCGTACGGCACGGTGAGCCGGGCCGCGGGGTAGCGGGTGCGGAGAACCTCGGCCAGTGCGCACAACTCGTGCCGCGCGAGCTGTGCGCCGATGCAGTAGTGCGGCCCCGCGCCGAAGGCCAGGTCCTGCCCGCCCGGCGCGGTGACGGCGTTGACCCCCTCGATGTCGATCAGCAGGGGCGCCCCGGCGGGCAGGCGGATCCCGGCGAGTTCGATCTCGGTCGTGGTGAACCGCCAGAGCGTGAAGGGCGCCGGCGGGTGCAGGCGCAGCACCTCACCGACGGCGGCCTCGTCGACCGCGGTGGACGAGCCGGGTGCCGCGAGTGAGCCGGGGTCACCCAGCAGGCGGGCGACGAGGAAGCCCAGCGCGGGGTCGGTGGTGAGCTGGCCCGCGAACAGCAGCGCGAAGATCTGGTAGTGCAGGTCCTCGCGGCTGGTGTCCCCGGGCATCCGTGCGGCCAGCTCGGTCGCGATCCCGGCACCACCGTTCAGCGCCGCCGTGGCGAGTTCGGTGAAGGCGCTCATCGCCGCGGCCACCTCGGATTGGTCCTGGCTGTGCATTCCGCGGCAGGCCGTCATCGCGGTGTCCACACCGTCGAGCGGCACGCCGAGCAGTTCACACAGGACGGTCAACGGGTAACGGGTGCTGAAGTCGGCCATCAGGTCGACGGGTTCGCCGGCGATCGGGGCGAGGAGGTCACGGGCGATGGCCACCATGCGCGGATAGCTCGCGGTCATCCGTTTCGCGCCGAGCAGCGGGGCGTGGGCCCGCCGCAGCCGGGCGTGCGCCTGGCCTTCGAGCGTGGTCAGCGCCGGCTGCTCCGCGGCGGAGGGTTCCAAGCCGGCCGTCCACCGGCCCCAGGTGCGCGGGGCGAGTGCGGTGTCCTTGCTGACCTTCGGGTCGGCGAGGACGGCCCGGGCCAGGTCCGGGTCGGTGACGATCCAGACCGGGCCGCCCGCGGGAGCCTCGGCCCGGACGACCGGACCGGCCGCCCGCATCTCCGCCCGGACCGGGGCCGGTTCGTCGAGGCCGCGGGTGCCTGCGGCGAAAGGGCAGGTGGCGATCGGCGCGTCGGTCATCGGGCCTCCGGGTTCGGTGGGCGTCACGGCGTGGCACCATCTCGAGAACGTACGGCGGTACGCAGTAGCTGTGTCACGCAGTTAATGTGTGGCACAGTAATTCGGTCGAGGGTGGGAGTCAATGTGGGCGAGACGGATCGTGCGGAGCTGACCTCCGGGGTGCTCACCGCTCTGGCGGGCTGGCAGATTCCGATCCTGCAGCTCAACGGCATGATCGCCGACCGTCTCGGCGTCACCTGGACCGATCTGCAGGCTCTCTACGTCCTCGCCAACCACGGGCCGGCCACCCCGGGGGAACTGGCCAAGCGCGTCAACCTCACCACCGGATCCGCCTCACGCATGATCGACCGGCTGGACCGGGCCGGGTACGTCCGCCGCGTGCCGGACCCCGCGGACCGGCGGCGCGTGGTGATCGAACCGGTGCCGGAGGGCGTCGAGCGTGTCGGTGCGCTGTACGAGTCGCTCAACGAACGGCACCGTCGTGACCTCGACGGGTTCGAGGACGCGGAACTGGCCGTGCTGCTCAGGTTCATGCGTGCCGCCGAGGCGACCACCGAGGCGGAGATCCGCGCGATGTGATCACGCGGCGTGTCGGGAAAGCGCGGCGGGAAGGCGTTGCGGGAAAAGCGTTGCGGGGTAAGCGATCCCGTCCGGTCGCCTCAGCAGACGGCCAGGACGGAAGCGAGCGCGTCGTGCTCGGCCTGGTCGGCCGACAGCGCGTACTTCGCCTTCACTCGGACCCAGTCGCGGGCGTATCCGCACCGGTCGAGATCCGGCAGCCACTTCGCCGGGTCCTGGTCACCCTTCGAGCGGTTGGACTTCGCCGAGACGGCGACCAGCACCTCCGGGTCGTTCGCGTAGCGCCGCCGGTCCTCACGGCTCCACTGCCGGGGGCCCACCCGGCGACCGTTCTCCACCCGCCCGGACCGCTGCACCTCGGCGAGCGGCACGATGTGGTCCACGTCCAGCGAGCGGGCGCTGGTGATCGTCTGCCCGTCGTAGACGCTCGTCCACTCGCCGCCGGTGATCGCGCAGCTCCCGCCGGTCGTGACCTCCCGGCCCTCCGCGCGCAGCACCGTCTCCCGCGTGTCACAGCCGTCGGCGACCTGGGACCAGTGCGGCCAGTCGTCCCGGTCGTAGTGCGCGCCGGTGTCCTCGGTCGCGATCGGCAGGGCGGCGAGATCCGCCGGGGCGGCGGGGGCCGACTCGGCCAGCCCAGCGGGCAGCTCGCACGCCGTCAACGACACCGCGAACGCCGCCGTGGCAAGGGAAACAGCGATGGCGCGCGGCGCGTTCACGGTGGGACCTCCTGAGAACCGGCGGGGAAGAGGTGATCTTTCCAGGCGTACCTCGCCGCACGGTCTCGGCGCGCCGTCCCCCGGCCGTGCTCCACGACGCATTTATTCGATTCGTTCCGATGATCGGCTACGGCAAGGTGGTCGGTGAGACAGGGAAGAGGTGCGGGAGTGATCGAACTCGCCGACGGACGCATGCTGGCGTGGACGGAATGGGGCCCGGCGGACGGACATCCGGTGCTGTTCTGTACCGGCGCTGGCATGAGCGGTTCGCTCGGTTTCGGGCTGGACGTACTGGCACGGCTGGGAATCCGGTTGCTTGCCGTGGACCGGCCCGGCCTCGGGCGGTCCACGTCCAACCCCGCGGGAACGCTGCGGACCTGGGCCGCCGACATCGGTCAACTGGCCGGACGGCTGAACCTGCGAGAGGTCACCGCGGTCGGCTTCTCGCAGGGCGCACCGTTCGCGCTGGCCCTCGCCGGGGCCGGTCCGGCACGGGCCGTGGCCGTCGTCGCCGGGACCGACGAACTCACCGCCGTACGGCACCTGGTGACCGACGAGGTGGCCGCCATGCTCGACGCGATCGCCGCTGACCCGTCCGCCGCGGAACGCCGGTTCGCCGCCACGACGACCGCGGAATCCTTGTGGCAAATGGTGATCCGGTTCAGCGGCATCCCTGACCGGGATTTCCACGGTGAGTCCGGGTTCGCCGCCGCCTACCGGGCCTGCCTCACCGAGGGGTTCCGCGGCGGGGCCGGCGGGTACGCACGTGACCTCGTCACGGCGAGCACGCCGTGGACGGTGTGTCCCGAGGACGTCACCGCACCGGTGGACCTCTGGTACGGCTTGCTCGACACCAGCCCGGTCCACTCGCCCGACTTCGGCGCCACCCTCGCGTTGCGGCTACCGGACGCCCGGCTGCACACCATCGAGGACGAGGGCAGCTCGATCCTGTGGAACCGCGCCCCGGAGATCCTGGAGACGCTGCTCCGCCGGGCTTCGCTCCTCCCACCGGAGGGCGTCACGTTCCCAGGAAGCGCAGCACCGCCAACACCCGGCGACTGAATCCGTTGGTGTGCGCCAGATCGAGCTTGTCGAAGATCGCGTTCACGTGCTTTTCAACCGCGCTCTGTGAAACGTGCAGCGTCGCGGCGATCCCGGCATTGGTGTGCCCCTGCGCCATCAGTTCCAGCACCCCGTGCTCCCGCGGAGTCAGCCGCCCCAGCGGATCCGCGCGGGTGGTTCGCGCGAGGAGTCTGCGCACCACCTCCGGGTCGAAGGCCGCGCCGCCGGACGCGACCCGCTCCAGCGCTTCCAGGAACTCTCCGACCTGGGTGACGCGGTCCTTCAGCAGATAGCCCACCTTGCCCGTCTCGGTGCCGATCAGTTCCGCCGCGTACCGCGTCTCGACATACTGCGAGAGCACCAGCACGGCCACCTCGGGGAAACCGGCCCGGATCCGCAACGCCGCTCGCAGGCCCTCGTCGGAATGGGTGGGCGGCATCCGGACGTCGGTCACCACGACGTCCGGCCGGTAGGCGGCTGTCGCCGCCTGCAGTGCGTCGGCATCACCGACCGCGGCCACCACCTCGTGCTCCTCCTCGGTCAGCAGCCGGATCAGCCCCTCCCGCAGCAGCGTCGAGTCCTCGGCGAGGATCACCCGCAGACCGCCCGTCATCCGTACCGCCCTTTCCGAAGCGCCGCTCTGCCGTGCGCTGGGTCGTTGGTGTGCCGGGCTGCTCCGGCGCGGGCGGTTCTGCGTGGGTGTCGTTCCGCCCACGGTCCGAGCGACACGGCAGCTCCGCCATGACCAGAGTCGGCCCGCCGGAGGGACTGTGCACCCTGAACTGCCCGTCCACGGCCGCCACTCGCCGGGCGAGCCCGGACAGCCCACCACCGAAAACGTCCGCGCCACCGCAGCCGTCGTCGCGCACCCTGACCCGGAGCCGTTCGGCACCCTGCGCCACGTTCACCTCGATCAGGCTCGACCCGGCGTGCTTGATCGCGTTGTTCACCGCCTCCGAGGCGACAAAGTAGGCGGCCGTCTCGATCGCCGGATCCGGTCGCCCCGTCAGTACGCAGTCCACCCGGATCGGTACCTGTGAACGCTCTGCCAGCGAGTCCAGCGCCGCGCCGAGCCCGCCGTCGTCCAGCGCGATCGGGTACATCCGCCAGGTGACCTCTCGCAGGTCGCGCAGCACGTTCTGGGACTCTTCGTGCGCCTGCCGGAGCAGCTCCGCCGAGCGTGTGGCGTCATCGGTGCGGCGGGCACGGCCCAGCAGCATCCCCAGCGCCACGAGCCGTTGCTGCACGCCGTCGTGCAGGTCGCGCTCGATCCGCCGCCGCTCACCGTCGACTGCCTCCACGACCTGCGCCCGCGTGGTCGCCAGTTGCGAGACCCTGCGCAGCAGCAACTCCGCCCGGCTCGGGCCGAGGAAGCGCCCCGCCAGCACGCGATCCAGCGAGGCGACACCGACCAGGCCCTGCACCGCGAGGAACGCCAGCAGTGCGCCGCCGAGCAGGTAGACGAACGGGTCGTACCAGGTCAGCGGTGAGCCGCCGCCGGGAGCGGTCCCGTGCAGCATCTGCCAGGTCACCACCGCACCAGAGGCCAGGCCGATCACGATGAGCAGGAAGATCCCTGCACCCAGGCCGCCCACCACACAGCGCAGCGCCAGGTAGGTCAGCGCCCGGTCGCCCGCCGGCTTGCTCTGCTCGCCGAGATAACGGGCCAGCCTGCGGCGTTCGAGTTCGGCCAGTCGGCGGGCGCCGCGGTACACCTGGCGCCTGCTCGCCGGGATCGGCGACAGCAGACATGCGAGCAGCACGTACGCGAACTCCGGGAACGCGGTCACCGCCCCCAGTGCCAGACCCACCGTGACCGAAACGGGCCCGCGAGGGCCGACTGCGCCATCAGTGCGGTCAGCACTGTCGGCGCCGGCGGCACTGTCGGCAGGTTTCGGCCCGGTGGCGACGGAGAACACAGTAAGGAGATTAGCGGCGCTCTCACCGGCGGTCCCTGCGGTTTTCCGCAGCATCACCCTGCGGATAACAACAGACAATATGGACAATTACCTCAGGGTGCGGAACTCAGCGGCTCCATAGCCTCGTTGTAGATGCGACGCCGACGACCACGAGAGGGCTCCATGAGCACAGAGCTGACCGCGCAGGCCGATCAGTCGATGGGCGGCCTGGCCGGCTGGGCCGTCGACCTGATGGACTCCATGGGCGGTGTCGGAGCTGCCCTGATCGTCGGGCTGGACAACCTGTTTCCGCCGATCCCCAGCGAGCTGGTTCTGCCGCTGGCCGGGTTCACCGCCAGCAGGGGCACCTTCAGCCTGGCCGGCGCGCTCTTCTGGACCACTCTCGGTTCGGTCGTCGGCGCGATCATCGTCTACTACCTCGGCATGGCGCTCGGCCGTGATCGCACCCGCGCCCTGATCGCCAAGATCCCGCTGGTCAAGACCGAGGACTTCGACAAGACCGAGGCGTGGTTCGCCAAACACGGCACCAAGGCCGTCTTCTTCGGCCGGATGGTGCCCATCTTCCGCAGCGTCATCTCGCTGCCCGCCGGGATCGAGCGGATGCCGCTGTGGAAGTTCCTCTCCCTCACCACCCTCGGCAGCCTGCTCTGGAACACCGTGTTCGTTCTGGCCGGCTACCTGCTGGGGGAGAACTGGCACGTTGTCGAGGGGTACGCCGGTGTCTTCCAGAAGGTCGTCATCGGTCTCGTCGTGCTCGCGGTCGGTTACTTCGTCTACACCCGGGTCCGCAACCGCCGCAAAGGCAATGGCGGGAGCGATGGCGGGGGCGGCGACGGTGACGACGGTGGCGACCACACACAGGACACCGTCGTCTTCAGCGCCATCGGCCAGACCGGCAGGACCCCCGACAGCAGGGCTCCCCAAGGCAGGACCGCTACCGGTGGCAGGGCCGGTGTCGAAGCCGACACCGCGATACTGCCTGCCGTTCCCGGCAGGCGGCCACCGCGCCACCGCTGACCGTGGTGGCCCCGGCCGGGGCCACCACGGGACGGCCCTCAGGCCGCCTGCGCCACCGGTGCCGAGGCAGGTGCCAGCGCGACGTCCAGTGCTTCCCGGACACTCGCCACCGCGTGCACGTCGAGCTGGGCGAGCACTTCGGCGGGCACGTCGTCCAGGTCCGGCTCGTTGCGCTTCGGGATGATCACCGTCGACATCCCGGCGCGGTGGGCGGCGAGCAGCTTCTGCTTCACCCCGCCGATCGGCAGCACCCGTCCGGTCAGCGACACCTCACCGGTCATCGCCACATCCCCGCGAACCGCCCGGCCCGACAGCAGCGAGGCCAGCGCCGTGGTCATGGTGACCCCGGCGGACGGGCCGTCCTTCGGCACCGCGCCGGCCGGCACGTGGACGTGCACGCCGCGGTCCTTCAAGTCGCCGACCGGCAACTCCAGCTCCGCCCCGCGCGAACGGAGGTACGACAACGCGATCTGCGCCGACTCCTTCATCACGTCACCGAGTTGCCCGGTCAGGGTCAGGCCCGTGCCCCCGGACTCCGCGTCCGCCAGTGAGGCCTCCACGAACAGCACGTCGCCACCCGCACCGGTCACCGCCAGACCCGTCGCCACGCCCGGGATCGCCGTTCGCTGCGTCGACTCCGGCAGCGAGGACTCCGGCAGGTGCCGAGGGTGGCCCAGGTAGCGGTCGAGGTCGGCGGCCTCCACCGTCACCGGCAGTGCCGTCTCCTCCAAAGCGACCTTCGTGGCGATCTTGCGCAGCACCTTCGCGATCGTCCGGTTCGCGTCGCGCACGCCCGCCTCACGGGTGTACTCGGCGGCGATCCGGCTCAGCGCCGCATCGGTCAGCGTCACATCCGCCTGCTCCAGCCCGGCCCGTTCCAGCTCCCGGGGAAGCAGGTGGTCGCGGCCGATGGTCACCTTCTCGTGCTCGGTGTACCCGTCGAGCGTCACCAGTTCCATCCGGTCCAGCAACGGCCCCGGGATCGTCTCCAGCGCGTTCGCCGTGGCCAGGAACACCACATCCGACAGGTCCAGCTCCACCTCGAGGTAGTGGTCGCGGAACGTGTGGTTCTGCTCCGGGTCGAGGACTTCCAGCAACGCGGCCGTCGGGTCACCCCGGTAGTCCGCGCCCACCTTGTCCACCTCGTCCAGCAGCACCACGGGATTCATCGACCCCGCCTCCTTGATCGCCCGGACCACCCGGCCCGGCATCGCACCGACGTAGGTACGCCGGTGCCCGCGGATCTCCGCCTCGTCCCGGATACCGCCCAGCGCGACCCGGACGAACTCCCGGCCCATCGCCGTGGCAACGGACTCGCCGAGCGAGGTCTTGCCGACGCCCGGCGGGCCGACCAGCGCCAGCACCGCCCCATGCCGCCGCGACCCCGGCCGGGCGGCCTCCTCGCCCGCGTCCGCCTCGGCGCGCGCGTCCCGCTCGGCCCGGCGCTCACGCACCGCCAGGTACTCGATGATGCGTTCCTTCACGTCGTCCAGTCCGGCGTGGTCGGCGTCCAGCACGGTGCGCGCCCCGGCGATGTCGTGCACGTCGGTGGTGCGCTCCTGCCACGGCATCTCCAGCACCGTGTCCAGCCAGGTACGTATCCAGCCGCCCTCCGGCGACTGCTCCGAGGTCCGCTCCAGTTTGTCCACTTCGGACAGTGCGGCCGTGCGCACCCGCTCCGGCAGATCAGCGGCCTCGACGCGGGCGCGGTAGTCGTCGTCCTCGCCGCCGGAGCCGTCCAGCTCGCCGAGTTCCTTACGGATCGCGTCGAGCTGGCGGCGCAGCAGGAACTCCTTCTGCTGCTTCTCCATACCGTCCGCGACGTCCTTCCGGATCGTGTCGCTGACCTCCAGCTCCGCCAGATACTCCCGAGTCGATTCCAGTGCCTTCTCCAGCCGGGCCCCGACATCCAGCGTCCGCAGCAGGTCCAGCTTGCGCTCCACGCCCAGATACGGGGCGTTGCCTGCCAGGTCCGCGATGGCCGAGGGATCGTCGAGCTGCTGTACGGCGTCCACGAGCTGCCCGGCCCCGCGTTCCCGCAACACCGAGATCACCACCGACCGGTACTCGGCGGCCAGCGTCCGGACACGCTCGTCGACCTCGCCCTCCACCAGATCCGTCGACCGGACCCAGCGCGCCTCGCCGGTGCCCTCGCCGGGCTCGCCGACCGAGGCGCGACGCAGACCGCGCAGGGCGACGGCCGAGGAACCGTCCGGCATCCGGCCGATCCGCTCGACGGCGGCGACCGTGCCGACTTCGGCGTTCTCGCCGTCGACCCGCGGCACGATCAGCACCTCGGCGCGGCCTGCCGCGGCCGAACGGATGCCCGGCATTGACGGCGCCGCCGCGGCCTTCGTCTGGGCGGCCTCCACCGCGGCGCGCGTCTCGGCGTCGGAAAGATCAAGCGGCACGACCATGCCGGGGAAGACGACATCGTCGTCGATGGGAAGGATGGGTAGGAGGCGGCTCTCGCTCATGTTTGCGCTCCTTCGAGTGTTGAGTGCACTTGGCTCAACTTCGCCGGAGCCGCGTTTGTTTCCGCAGGTTGTTCGCTTCTGGCGAGCGTGATTCCGCTCGCGGCCGGGAATACGCCCGCCGGATGGTGGTGAGTCGCCCACAACATTCACCCCTACGCCGAGCCGGATATGCCTAGGCTCGGCCCTGACGGGTCGCCACCCGTCACTCGCCACCCACCACTCACCGGCCCGGCCGGTAGAGGCGAGCCGGCCCCGGCCGGCCTCGCAGTGGGTCGGCAGCGCGGTGCGGCTCGCGGAAAGGAACGCCCGGTGCCCGCCGAAGCGACCACCCTCGCACCGACCGCTCCCAGCCGCCTGCTGCGCAGCACCCGCCTGCCCTCGCCGGCCGGACTGCGGGCCGCGATCCCGGCCGACCCGGACGTCCGGGCCTTCGTCGACGCCTCCCGTTCCGCCACGGCCGCGATCCTGCACGGCACCGACGATCGGCTGCTCGTGATCATCGGGCCGTGCTCCGTGCACGACCCGGCAGCCGCGCTCGAATACGCGGACCGGCTGCTGCCCACCACCCGCGAACTCGCCGACCGCCTGCACGTCGTCCTGCGCTGCTACGTCGAGAAGCCGCGCACCGCACTCGGCTGGCAGGGGCTGGTCAACGACCCCGGGCTGGACGGCGGCCAGGACATCGACCGCGGGCTCACCGTCTCCCGGCGACTGCTGCGCGACCTCGCCCGCCGCGGCATGCCCACCGCCACCGAGTTCGTCGACCCACTGCTCACCGGCTACCTCGCCGACCTCGTCACCTGGGCGGCGATCGGCGCCCGAACCGCGCAGAGCCCCGCTCACCGGCAACTCTGCAGCGCTCTGGACCTGCCCGTCGGGATCAAGAACACCACCGCCGGGAACATCGGCCCGGCCGTCGACGCCGTCCGGGTCGCCGCGGATCCGCAGACGTTCAGCGGGCTCGACGCCGACGGTGCCGTGTCGGTGCTCAGCTCCGCGGGAAACCCGGACTGCCACGTCATCCTGCGCGGCGGCGACGACGGCCCGAACTACTCCACCGCCGACGTCGCCGCCACCACCGGACTGCTGCGCACCTCCGGGTTGCGCCCGCGCCTCGTCGTCGACGCCAGCCACGGCAACAGCGGCAAGGACCACCTGCGGGCCGAGCAGGTGGTGGCCGAACTCGCCGTCCGCGTCGGCGATGGTGAGCCCGGCATCGCCGGGGTCATGGTGGAGAGCTTCCTGCGCTCCGGACGGCAGGATCTGGTCACCGGCCGACCGGACCTGCTCGACCACGGCCGCAGCATCACCGACTCGTGCAGCGATCTCGACGCCGCCCGCACGATGCTGCGTCAGCTCGCCGACGGCGTCGAACGCGCCCGCCGCCACCGGTAAGGGGTGCCCGGCCGCGGCGCAGGCCATCCGCCGCGCCGGAACCCTTGCCGGGCAAGAAGGTCAGGCCATTCCGCAGGCTGCACCAGCACCGCGAGCGCCTCACCGCACCGCCGGGCGGCGGTACCAGTACGTCCACAGCGGCCGGTACCCCTGCGCCGCCCAGAACGGCGTCGAGCGCGGGTTGGCCAGCGCGTGATGCAACAGCGCCACGTCCACCCCCGCCTCGTCGAACACCTGGTGCGCGTGGGCGGCCAGCGCGGTACCCACACCGCTGCCGCGGGCCGCCTCGGCGACGTTCAGCGAGGTCAGGTAACCCACCCGGTCCGCCCGCACGTACGGCGCCGTCCAGTCCGTCGACGGCGGCAGCTCCACCTGCACCATGCCCAGCGCGCGGCCGTACAACTCGGCGATCCACAACGCGGGCTCGTCCGCGGCGAGCAACTCGCTCATCCGCCGCTCCACCGTCTCCGCCGCACCCGAGCGCGGCGTCACCACACCGAACTGCGCGTCGTAACGCTGCAGCTCCAGATGCAGGTCGACGGCGGTGCCCAGGTCGGCCCGCTCGGCCGGCCGCAGGCACACCCCCGGCGTCGGTTCCGGGCCGCTGCCCAGCCGGTCCGCGGGCCGTACCGCCACGTTCACGCCCGGCGCGAAACCGTGCCGCAACAGCGCGGCCGAGCCCGCGGTGTCCCGGCTCGGCCGCAGCACCACGGCGGTGCTCTGCCAGTCGCCAGGGGTCGCGGCCGAGGTGAGATGTTCCTCCCACCGAATCAGCAGTCCCGCAAGCGGAACGCCGAGATCCGGACCCGCCAGCCGTACGTCCAGCCTGTGCTCGGTCAGCACCCGCCCTTCGGCGTCGGGGTCGTCGTCGGTGCTGCCGGTCGTCGTGGCGAGCCCGATCCCACTCTCGGTGTGGAAGGTGATCCCGCTGCTCAGCGGCGCGGCCTCGGGCAGCAGCCGGTCGGCGGCGGCGAGGCGGGCCGCGTGTTCCCCGGCGATAACGACGTCGTCCATTCGCCCAATTCAAGCCCACCGGCGTGACGAGACACACATCAGGGGCAGGTTTCCCGTGCGGCGCCGGCTTCCCGGTCAGCCGATGGTCCGTGCAGGTCACCATGGTTGACACCGTTGCTGACGCTGCGGTGTCCTTCTTCCGCTCGAAACGAGGCTCCGGTCCCCCCACCGGGGTACAGTGATGCACTCGTTCGTACCCGGCCGCTGCTCAGCGCGACACACTGCGCGGCGGGCCGGTCGCCGTGCGAACGGCGGAGCGGCTGCGACCGGACGGAAGGACCCTGCATGCCGGACTCACGTGACGGCGCGATCCGTCCCGAACCGGGTGCAGGCGTATCCACCTCGACCGACGGGGGCGACGAACGACGCTTCCGCCTCTTCGCGTCCCTGGTCGTCGCCGTCGGCATCCTCTCGGTCGTCGCGGTGTCGGCCTGGCAGCCGTTCGTGCCCTCGGCGGACCTCTGGTGGATCGGCCCGGCGCTGGCCGTGTCCTTCCTCGTCGCCGAGCAGCTCGGCATCAACGTCGACGTCCGCAGCAACGTCTCGTACACGATCTCCTTCACCGAGATCCCGCTCGTCATCGGCTTCTTCGTGGCGCCCTTCGAGGTGGTACTCGCCGCGCACGTCTTCGCCGGCGTCGCCACCCTCGTACTGCGCCGCGTCACCGGCCGGGTGTTCTACAACCTCGGCGCGTTCCTGCTGGAGATCGCCAGCGCCTTCGCCGTCGCCGGCCTGGTGCAGACCCTCCTCGGCGACCCCGGCATGCCCTGGCTCGCCGCGCTCGCGGGCACGCTGACCGCCCCGCTGGTCAGCACCCTGCTCGCGCTGGCGACCATCCGGGTGCTGCGCCGCCGGATGCGCATCGGCACCGCGCTGCGGCTCACCGGGCGCATCCTGGTCGTCGGCTTCGTCAACGCCTCCGCCGCCCTGTCCGGCTACCTGATCATCTCCGCGACGCCGGAGGCCTGGCCACTCGTGCTGGCCGTGCTGATCGGCGTCACGGTGCTCTACTGGGCCTACTCCGACCTGCTGCGCGAACAGCGCGACACCGAGGCGATGTCCGACGTCAGCCTGATGGTCGCCCGGCTGGGCCAGCAGGCCGCCGCCCGCCCGGCGTCACGGTCCGACGAGCTGATGCGCGGCGTCGACGTCAGCGAGTGGGTGACGATCGCCGAGCGCATCAAGGACCAGCTCTCCGCACGCAGACTGGTGCTCCGCCTGCGCCTCGAACCGACCGACCAGATGCGCTCCGTCGTCACCGGCGACGAGCAGCCCGCCGGGGAACCACCGCCGGACGACCCGCTGCTGCGCCTCACCGGACCCGGCGTCCGCCACTTCCGCACCACCGAGGTGCACGGCGCCATGCGCACCGCGCTCGCCGACCGGGACGCCAAGGAGGTGCTGGTCGTACCCCTGCGCAGCGCCAACCAGCTCCTCGGCGTCGTCGAGGCGCACGACCGGCTGTCCCGCTGGCGGGGCTTCGGCAAGTCCGACATCCAGCTCCTGTCGATGATGGCCAGCCACCTCGCCACCGCCCTGGACAACCGCAGGCTGCTGGCCGTGCTGAGGCACGACGCCTACCACGATCCGCTCACCGGCCTGCTGAACCGGCCCGGCTTCCGGCAGATCGCCCGCGACCCGCTGCGCGAGCACCCGAACTCCGTGGTGCTGCGTATCGACCTGGACGTGTTCTCGGCGGTCAGCGACGCCCTCGGCTACGCGTGGGCCGACCGGATGGTCATCGCCGCGGGCAGGCGCATCCGGGAGACCCTCGGACCGGACGTCGCGCTGGCCCGGCTGGAGGGCGCCTCGTTCGCCGCCCTGCTCGTCGACTACGGCACGGCGCCCGCCCACGAGATCGCCGAACGGCTGCGCGTCGAGCTGTCCGTGCCGTATCCGGTGGACCGTTTGACCGTCGAGGCGAACGCCGTCATCGGTTACGCCTCGCCCGCCGCCGAGGAGGCGGGGGAGAGCGTCGACGTGGACGGCATGCTGCAACGCGCCGACGTGGCCGTGCGCGCCACCCGCGGCGGCGAGGAGGTCCGCGGCTACGTGCCGAGCATGGGCCAGATCTTCATGCGCCGCTTCCAGCTCGTCACCCAGTTCCGGCAGGCACTGGAGGACGGCCAGGTCAGCGTCCACTACCAGCCGAAGGTCTCGCTGCCGAACCGGCACGTGCTCGGTGTCGAGGCGCTGGTGCGCTGGCGGCATCCGGAATTCGGCAGGCTCGATCCGGACGAGTTCGTGCCCGCCGTCGAGGCGGCCGGGTTGATCGGGGCGCTGACGTTCTTCGTGCTGGAGGAGTCGCTGCGCAAGGTGCGTTCCTGGCTCGACGAGGGCCTGCGGATGTCGGTCGCGGTCAACCTCTCGGTACGCAACCTCGCCGACGCCGAGTTCCCGGCCAAGGTGGTCGAGGCGCTGGAACGCATCGACGTCCCGCCGGAGCTGCTGACCTTCGAGCTGACCGAGTCCGGCGTGATGTCCGACCCGGCCCGCGCCCTGCCGATCCTGCGCGAGCTGCACGCGCTCGGCATCGTGCTGGCCGTCGACGACTTCGGCACCGGTTACTCCTCGCTGGCCTACCTGCGTCAGCTCCCGGTGGACCAGGTGAAGATCGACAAGAGCTTCGTGCTCGGCATGGGCACCGACCTCGGTGACCTGGCCGTGGTGCGCTCCATCGTCGAGCTCGGCCACTCGCTGGGACTCACCGTGGTGGCCGAGGGCGTCGAGGAGGACGTCGCCAGGGACCAGCTCGAGGCGATGGGCTGCGACGTCGCCCAGGGGTACCTGATCTCGCGTCCGCTGTCCGAGGACCGGCTCGAGGCGTGGCTGCTCGCCCGCACCGTCCGCACCCCCGGACGACATGCGGAAACAGTGTTGACGCTGCTGACCTGACCCCCGATGCGGCGCCCTACGGCTCGCCATGTAATCTCTTCGAGGCTCCACAGAGCAGGCCCCTTTAGCTCAGTCGGCAGAGCGTCTCCATGGTAAGGAGAAGGTCTACGGTTCGATTCCGTAAAGGGGCTCGGTGATCTTTGTCGTGATGCGCTTGCCGCAATCCGGCGCTGATCGTTCGGGGCGGGGTAGCTCAGGTGGTTAGAGCACACGGCTCATAATCGTGGTGTCGCGGGTTCAAGTCCCGCTCCCGCTACGCGGAATGGGTGGACGGTGCTTGCGGAGAGCGCAAGCCTGGTCCGCTCCGCATTGCCCCTGGGGGTGCAACCCTCAGACCCCGCCCGGGAGGGCTTCGCCCTCCCGACCCCCGATGGTGGGTGGCCTTCTTCCTGAGGGTTACCCTTAGGGGAACTGACTTGTTGTAGAGAAAGGCTATGCCGTGGCTTCCACCGACGTGCGACCGAAGATCACGATGGCGTGCGAGGAGTGCAAGCACCGCAACTACATCACCAGGAAGAACCGCCGTAACCACCCGGATCGCCTGGAGATGAAGAAGTTCTGCCCCAACTGCGGCACTCACCGGGCGCACAAAGAGACTCGCTGACCGAGTCCCTCGACTTCACAGACAGGCCGTCCCCGTTGCTCGGGGGCGGCCTGCTGTCGTCTGTGGGCCCGGCGGTAGCGCACTGTGCCGAAAGTCGGAAAAAACCGCTCCAACGGCCCTTTCGCCGGATGGTGACTTACCTCACTCTAATAAGGCCGAACCCACGAGTGGCGGTCGCCCGATAGAGGGAAGCAGCCACTCGCGGTATCGGAACGGCGTTACTCCGCGCCGGACCCCCTGCGAAAGTGAGTTGTCTCCATGACCAAGAAGAATGCCGTGCCGCACGGCATCGTCCGATCATCCCGGTTCGCCGTGGCCCTGGTGGCCGCCGCGGGCACCATCGGCTTCATCGCGCCGACGGCGTCCGCGACCGCGCTCGAGGGCTACTCGGCCCCGGTGCAGCAGGCCTCCATCGACGCCACCCGGGCCGCGGGCGGACTCAGCGAGTCGGCGGCGGTCGAAGCGCTGCGGGTGCAGCAGAGCAGCATCGGCACCCTCGGTTCGGTCACCGCCGGACTCGGTGACCGGGCCGCGGGCAGCTACCTCGACGAGCGTGGCCTGCCCGTGGTGAACGTGCTGGACCAGGCGACGGCGGACGAGGTGACGCGGTCGGGGGCGACCGCGAAGCTCGTCAGCCGTTCCGTCGCCCAGCTCGACGCCGCACGCGGTGCCGTGGAGGCCCTGCCGTCGGTCGCGCACACCTCGATCGGCACCGACGTCCGCACCAACCAGGTCGTCGTCACCATCGCCGAGGAAGCCGACGACGCGGAGGCCGCGGCCCTGACCGCCGAGGCCGCCCGCCACGGCGACGCGGTGCGCGTGGCCACCGTCGCCGGTGGCATGCACAAGTCGATCCTCAACGGCGAGGCCATCACCGGCGGCGGCAGCCGCTGCTCGGCGGGCTTCAACGTCAACAGCGGTGGTGCGCTGCACGTCCTCGACGCCGGGCACTGCACCGGCGCCGTGGCGAGCTGGAACATCGGACCGTCGGTCGGGGCCAGCTTCCCGGACAACGACTACGGCCTGATCCGCAACGACACCGGCGACGGCCCCGGCGCCGTCACGCTCTGGGACGGCACCTCGCAGGCGATCACCTCGGCCGCGGACGCGACCGTCGGCCAGCAGGTCTGCAAGAGCGGCAGCACGACGAACCTGACCTGCGGCTCCGTGCAGGCCACGAACGTCACCGTCAACTACGCCGAGGGCCCCGTCTACCAGGCGGTCCAGACCAGTGCGGGCGTCGGCCCCGGTGACTCCGGTGGCTGCCTGTTCTCCGGCTCCGTCGGCCTCGGCATCACCTCGGGCATGGGCGGCGGAAGCTCCTACTTCCAGCCGGTCGTGGAGGCGCTGAACGCCTACGGGATGTCGCTCAACTGATCCTGGCAACGACCGACGGGCGCGTAACGGGGCCGCCACCCCGTTACGCGCCCGCTGCCGTGAGTGGCCCGGTAACCTGTTCGGGTGCCCTTGGATCCCGCATACGTAGGCCGGAGCTATCCGCCCTCGCCCGTGTTCGACGTCAGCCGCGGCAAGATCGCCGAGTTCGCCGACGCGATCGGTGACGGCAACGCGATCTACCGGGACGTGGACGCGGCACGCGCCGCCGGCCACCCGGACGTCATCGCACCGCCGACCTTCCTCACCATCATCAGCCTGGCCGCGGTGAACACCATCGTCGAGGACCCGGCGCTGGGCCTGGACTACTCCCGGATGGTGCACGGCGACCAGCGGTTCGAGCACACCCGCCCGGTGCACGCCGGTGACCGGCTGACGCTCACCGCCCAGATCGAGGACGCGTTCACCAGGGCCGGTAACGACTTCCTGACCGTCCGCGCGGACATCGCCGACGCGGACGGTGCCCCCGTCGCGGTGGCCCGCGCCCAGCTCGTCGTCCGAGGAGAGTCCGAATGAGCCCCGCCGTCGGCGACGAGCTGCCCCCGCTGCGCATCCAGGTCACCCGCGACCAGCTCGTCCGGTACGCCGGGGCCTCGCTGGACTTCAACCCCATTCACTGGAACGAGCGGTTCGCCGCCCAGGTCGGCCTGCCGGACGTGATCGCCCACGGCATGCTCACCATGGCGCTCGCCGGCCGCGTGGTCACCGACTGGCTCGGCGACCCCGGCAGGCTCGTCGAGTACTTCGCCCGCTTCACCCGCCCCGTCGTCGTGCCGAACGACGCCGAGGGCGCGACGGTCGACTTCTCCGCCAAGATCGGTGAGCTGCGCGACGGGGGCCTCGCCCGGATCGACATCACCGCGAAGTTCGACGGCAAGACGGTGCTGGGCAAGGCGCAGGCCGTCGTCCGGCTGCCGTAGCGCGGTTCAGCCGACGACGCGCAGCACAGCGTCGGCCATCGCCTCGGACCCCTTCGCGTTGGGGTGCAGGCCGATGGCCTTCGACGTCGGGATGACGCCCTCGATCCAGCGGTCGCCGGAGTCGGTGCACAGGTCGTGGCCCTCGGTGGGCCGGGCCGTGTCCACGTAGCCCGCCTGCGCGGACGCGGCCACTTCGGCGAGCTTGCCGTTGAGCTGTTCGAGGATCCCGCGGAAGTAGTTCACGTCCCCCGAACCGATCGGCAGCGTCGGCCAGCAGCCGTCGCCGTCCGGCAGGATCGTCGGATAGCCGACGACCACCACACGGGCGTTCGGCGCCTTCGCCTTGACGTCGCCGATGGTGCCGTCCAGCCGATCGCCCGCCGTGTTGATCCGGTCCACCAGCTCGTCACCACCGCCCGCGGTGAAGCGGTCGCGGCACTTCGCCCCGTCCGGCCGCACCGAACCGCACTCCCCGGCCAGGCCGATCAGCCCGACGTCGTTGCCACCGATGCCGATGGTCACCAGCGTCGTCGCCTCGTTGACGGCATCGAGCTGTGGCGGGTTGGTGCCCTCGTCGGTCTCCTGCGCGGACTCCAGGTCCGCCGTGGTGGCCCCGCTGCAGCTCACGTCCACGAATTCGGCGGGCGAGATGTCGGCGGCGACCAGGCTCGGGTAGTTGTTGTCGGAACGGTCGCAGCCCTCCGGCTGCCCGGCCCTGTTCCCGGTCCTCGGCGAGGAGGTGTACGAGTCGCCGAGCGCGACATAGCGCCCGGTGCCGTCACCGGTCACCGGCCCGGACGAGCCGGGGGGTTCGGCGGAGGAACCCTTCTGCGAGTCGTAGTAGGCGTAACCCAGGATGCCGAGGACGAGGACGACGATGAGAAACCCGCCGCCTCCGCTCTTTTTCGCCACCAGGCATTTCTACGCGATATACGCCTGGTCAGCGAAGCGGCGATTCAGGTGACGTCGTGCCGGCGCGCAGCAGATCGTTGATCAGTCCCGCGGCGCCCGCCGGGTTGTCCACGCTGACCAGGAGCCGTTTCCCGTCGTCCAGGTTGAGCACCAGCGCCGGTCCGCCGCGCAGTTTGTAGGCGGTGTCGCCGGTGACCGGGTTGACCCGGATGCCGAGCCCGCCGTAGGAGAACGCACTGAGGGTGTCCACCTCCGCGCTGCTGATCCGCTCCAGCGGGACGTGCCGCCGCGCCAGCCCCGGCACGCCGAGCCGCACCGTGACCCCCGCCGCGTCCGCCGTCAGCGTCAGCCTGCCGAGCAGCACGCACACCACCAGGCAGACGGCGACCGGGATCAGCAGCACGGCCGCAGGGGGCGGAGTCGGGGCGAGGAACCAGATCAGGGCGCTCGTCACGGCGACGGCCCCGGCGATCAGGTATCCGATCGAACTGGTGGTGCCGCCGGTCCACGCGGCACGCTCGCCCGTCCCGAGACCGACGGTCGGCTTGTCGGCCGTCAGCCCGCCACCGCGGACCGGAGCGCGGCCCGCCGGACCCGCGATCAGTGCGGCGAGCACCCCGGCGACCACGCTGCCCGCGATGGCCAGCCCGATCGACAGCATCGGCGGGCTATCGGAGACGGCTCCGTCGAGGTTCGCGTGCAGCACGGCGATCAGCACGACGGCCGGGAAGGTGGCGAATCCGGCGAGGTACCCGGCCGCACCCGTCACCGGCCTGCGGCCGCGGCGTAGCGCCACGACGGCCACGGCCGTGCCCGCGAGCGCGATCAGCACGGCGATGGCGAGTGCCCCGGCGACGAACGCCGTGGTGCCGGAGTAACCGTCGATCGTGCCGTTGCGCCAATGCGTGGCAAGCCGTTCGGGCAGCCGCCCGGACCAGGTCAGGTAGCAGGCGAACGCACCGGCGACGGCCAGCGCGGGCACGACGGTCGCGGCGAGAAGTGCTCTGGCCGCGCCGGGACGGGATGGCTGGGATCTCGTCGTCATGTGTACCTCTCCCTGATGGTGGTGGTGAGCTCGTCGACGCCGACGCCCTCGCGGCGCGCCTCGCCGATCAGCTCGCCGATGAGCTCGGCCAGCCTGGCCCGGTCGTTCGCGCCGCCGAGGACCACGGCGCCGCGGCGGCGCCGCAGGTCGATGAGGCCCTCGTCGCGCAGCAGCGCATACGCCCGCAGCACCGTGTGCACGTTGATCTCCAGCGATCCGGCGAGTTCCCGCGCGGCGGGCAGCGTGCTGCCCGGGCTGACCTCTCCGTCCGCCACGGCGCGGCGGACCGAGGCGGCCACCTGCTCGTAGAGCGGTGCGGTCGACGCCGGGTCGATGCGGATCAACATAGTTCTAACTGTACTAGAACTAATGGCATTGTTCTACCGGCATCCGGGCAGGGCGAACCGCCGCACGTCTCGGCGGAGCGGGAGTCGAACGTGAACGGGGCCGGGCGGCTCAGCCGGTACGTACGGCCAGCGCGGCGGCGTACTCCAGTGCTGCGTCGACGCCGTCCGCGACGTAGTGCAGGTCGACGAAGACGTCCTCGGCACCGAGTTCGCGCACCGCGTCCAGGCGCCGCGCCAGCTCGGGCACGGACGTGTCCGCCACGGGGTTGACGCGCACCACCCTGCGGACCGCGTCCGGATCACGGCCCGCCGACTCCGCCGCGGCCCGCACCAGATCCCACCGTTCGCGGAACAGCGGCGCTGGCAGCTCGACACCCAGCCAGCCGTCCGCGCGCCTGCCGACGCGCTCAAGCGCGCGCCGGGTGAACCCGCCGAGCAGCAGCGGCGGGCGCGGGCTCTGCGCCGGCCGAAGGTCCACAGTGGACTCCGGAATCCGCCAGTGCGGACCGTCGTGGGAGACCGGGTTGCTCGTCCACATCGCCGTCAGCACGTCCAGCAGCTCGTCCAGCCTGCGACCGCGTTCGGCCCAGGGGACACCGGCCGCCGTGTACTCGTCGCGCAGCCAGCTCAGCCCCAGCCCGACCTCCAGCCTGCCGCCGCTGAGCAGGTCGATCGAGGTCAGCGAGCGGGCAAGCAGCACCGGCGGATGCAGGGTGCCGGTGAGCGTGCTGGTGCCCAGCCGGGCATCCGTCGTCGTCCCGGCGGCCGCGGTCAGCGTGACGAGGGGGTCGACGAAGCGGGTGAACTCCGGCGGGTAAGGACGGTCCGGCGTACCGCCCGGGTACAGGTCGCTCGGCCGGGTGGGTGTCAGGACGCGGTCGCCCGCCCACATCGAGCGGTAACCGAGCCCCTCCGCCACCGCCGCGAACTCGCCGATCCGCGCGGGATCGGCGAGCGCGCCGTACTGCGGCAACGCGATACCCAGCCGCATCGCGTTACCGGGCCTCGCCCAGCAGCTTCGCCACGCGGGTGACGCCCTCGACGAGTTCGTCCTCGGCGAGCGCGTAGGAGAAGCGGAAGTAACCCGGCGTGCCGAACGCCTCGCCCGGCACCACCGCGACCTCGGCCTCACGCAGGATCAGGTCGGCCAGCTCGACCGTGTCGGCCGGACGTTCGCCACGAATCTCCTTGCCCAGCAAAGCCTTCACCGAGGGGTAGGCGTAGAAGGCGCCCTCCGGGGTCGGGCACTCGACGCCGGGGATCGCCGACAGCAGCGACACGATCTTCTTGCGGCGCGCGTCGAAGGAGGCGCGCATCTCGTCCACGATGTCCAGCGGGCCGTCGACGGCGGCCAGGGCGGCGCGCTGCGAGACGTTCGCGACGTTGCCGCACAGGTGTGACTGGTAGCTCGACGCCGCCTTGATCACGTCCTTCGGTCCGATGATCCAGCCGACCCGCCAGCCCGTCATCGAGTACGTCTTGGCCACACCGTTGAGGATCAGCGTGGTGTCGGCCATCTCCGGCACCACGACCGGCAGCGACTCGGCCTTCGCGCCGTCGTAGACCAGATGCTCGTAGATCTCGTCGGTGATCACCCAGATGCCGTGCTCGTACGCCCACCGGCCGATCGCCTCGACCTGCTCGCGCGGGTAGACCGCGCCGGTCGGGTTGGACGGCGAGTTGAACAGCAGCACCTTCGTCTTCTCGGTGCGCGCGGCCTCGAGCTGCTCGACGGTGACCAGATACCCGGTGGACTCGTCCGCGGTGACCTGTACGGCGACGCCGCCTGCCAGCGCGATCGACTCCGGGTAGGTGGTCCAGTACGGCGCGAGCAGCAGCACCTCGTCGCCCGGGTCGACGATCGTCGCGAACGCGGAGTACACCGCCTGCTTGCCGCCGTTGGTCACCAGCACCTGACTCGGATCGACCTCGAGCCCGGAGTCGCGCCGCGTCTTGCGGGCCAGCGCCTCCTTCAGCTCCGGCAGTCCGCCCGCCGCGGTGTAGCCGTGGTTGGCCCGGTCCCGCACGGCGGCCGCAGCGGCATCGACGACGTAATCGGGGGTGGGGAAGTCCGGCTGTCCGGCGCCGAAGCCGATCACCGGTCGGCCCCCGGCCTTGAGCGCCTTCGCCTTCGCGTCCACGGCGAGCGTCGCGGAGGGCTTGATCCCGGCGATGCGAGCGGAGACACGCGAGGTCGGACGAGTACTGGCGGAAGCTTCCGGAGTGGCCATGGCCAGCATTTTTTCACGGGCACCGAATGGCCGCGCGCGTGGCCCCGGAGCGTCCACCCGGGCGCGGTTGCGGGGGTCGTCACGGCTTGCCGTAGACTTCCGAACTTGGAACGTCGGACCCTCGGCCCAGCGCCAGACAGTGTCAGGTGTCGGGACGGTGGAAGGCGTCCAGTGAGCGGTAATCCTTTCGGGGTGAACCGGTCGAAGGGGTGTAGCTCAACTGGCAGAGCAGCGGTCTCCAAAACCGCAGGTTGCAGGTTCAAGTCCTGTCACCCCTGCGTCGACGTGAGAAGACGGCGAATGGCCCGCGAACCGCGGGTCATCCGAGGCGAGCAGCGGGTCGCGATCAGCGGCAGTTGTGCTAATGGGAGCAGCGAGGAGTGGCTGTGAGCGAGGACGGCGAGAAGGACCAGGAGAAGGAGCCCAAGCGCCCTTCCCGTCCGGTCACCGCCGCGGCCCGGCGTGAGCGCCGGGCCTCCGCACGGCCGGCCGCGGGTAAGGCTGCCGGCTCGGATGCCGACGAGGCCAGCAAGCGCCCCGCGAAGAAGGACAAGGCCGCAGCCGCCAAGGCGAAGGCCGACGGGAAGGACAAGCCGACCCCGAAGCGGGACAGCAAGGACAAGAAGGCGTCCCTGTTCGCCCGCATCGGCCGGTTCGTCCGCGAGGTGTGGGCCGAACTGCGCAAGGTCATCTGGCCGACGCGCAAGCAGATGGTCACCTACACCTCCGTCGTGCTGGTCTTCGTGGCCTTCATGATCGGCCTGGTGGCCGTGCTGGACCTCGTGTTCCTCAAGGGCATGGACTTCGTCTTCGGCAACTGACGCCAGGCCGCCGCACGCGGCCGGCGCAGCCGGGGGTCCGCCCAGGAACACGCACATGATCAATTGAGAGGACGGATAGTGACCTCCGACAACGGCGCAGGAGCCGGTCAGGAACTGACCGGCCTTTCCGACGAGCAGGTGCTCGCGGCCGTGGGCGACGAGAGCTCCGAGCACACCGAGCCGGTCGAGGTGGCCAGCGACTCCGAGAACTCCGAGGACCCCGCCGACGTTTCCGGCTCCGCCGAGGTTTCCGCCGACGCCGAGACCCTGGCCGAGGCCGGCACCGATTCCGGTGACGACAGCGACTCCGCGACCGGCGACGCCGGGGACGAGGACGCCGAGGACGACAGCGACAGCGACAGCAGTGACGACAGCGCCGACAGCGACACCGCCGGCGAATCCGCCGAAGAGGCCGCGCCCGCCGAACCTGCCGAGGACGTCGATCCCGTCGAGGCGCTGCGCGCCGAGCTGAAGGCCGCGCCCGGCGACTGGTACGTCGTGCACTCGTACGCCGGTTACGAGAACAAGGTCAAGACCAACCTCGAAACCCGTACTCAGACCCTGGACGTCGAGGAGTTCATCTTCCAGATCGAGGTGCCCACCGAAGAGGTCACCGAGATCAAGAACGGCCAGCGCAAACTGGTGAACCGCAAGGTTCTGCCCGGCTACATCCTGGTCCGGATGGAACTGAACGACGCCTCGTGGAGCGCGGTCCGCAACACCCCCGGTGTCACGGGCTTCGTCGGCGCGACCTCGCGCCCGTCGCCGCTGACCATCGAGGACGTGCTGAAGTTCCTCGCCCCCGCGGCCGAGAAGGCCGCTCCGGCCAAATCGGGCAAGGGCGAGACGGCCAGCTCGGACGCGCCGCTCGGCGGTGCCCCGTCCGTCGAGGTCGACTTCGAGGTCGGTGAGTCGGTCACCGTCATGGACGGCCCGTTCGCGACGCTGCCCGCCACGATCAGCGAGGTCAACGCGGACGGGCAGAAGCTGAAGGTCCTGGTGTCGATCTTCGGCCGGGAGACCCCGGTCGAGCTGTCGTTCAACCAGGTCTCCAAGATCTGACGGCCGCGTACGGCCGGCAGTCCCCGTGCCTGCGCCGCAGGTGCGCGGGGGACGCAAGACTGAATAGGAACTGAAATGCCACCCAAGAAGAAGAAGCTCGCAGCGATCATCAAGCTGCAGATCAAGGCGGGTGCCGCCAACCCGGCACCGCCGGTCGGCCCGGCGCTGGGTCAGCACGGCGTCAACATCATGGAGTTCTGCAAGGCCTACAACGCCGCGACCGAGTCGCAGCGCGGTGACGTGGTGCCGGTCGAGATCTCCGTGTTCGAGGACCGTTCGTTCGACTTCAAGCTCAAGACGCCGCCGGCAGCGAGGCTGCTGCTCAAGGCCGCGGGCGTGGAGAAGGGCTCCGGCGAGCCGCACAAGACCAAGGTCGCCAAGGTCACCTGGGCCCAGGTCCACGAGATCGCCGAGACCAAGAAGTCGGACCTCAACGCGCACGACGCCGACCAGGCCGCCAAGATCATCGCCGGCACCGCCCGCTCCATGGGCATCACCGTCGTCTGATCTGCCGCTGAGGCAGTTTCACCGTGGGAGAGCCAGGCGCTGGCTCGCACCACACCTGATCCTTCGCACGGCACGCAGTACCGCCGCGGCGACATCGAACAGAGCAAGTAGTGAGGACAGAGCATGACCAAGCGCAGCAAGGCCTACCGTGAGGCCGCCGAGCTGATCGACCGCGAGCGGCTGTACGCACCGCTCGACGCGGCGAAGCTCGCCCAGGAAACCTCCAAGGTGAAGCTGGACGCCACCGTCGAGGTCGCCATGCGACTCGGTGTCGACCCGCGTAAGGCCGACCAGATGGTCCGCGGCACCGTGAACCTGCCGCACGGCACCGGAAAGACCGCCCGCGTCATCGTGTTCGCCACCGGCGACAAGGCCGCCGAGGCCGAGGCGGCAGGCGCGGACACGGTTGGTTCGGACGAGCTGATCGAGCGCATCCAGGGTGGCTGGCTCGATTTCGACGCCGCGATCGCGACGCCGGATCAGATGGCCAAGGTCGGCCGTATCGCCCGCATCCTCGGCCCGCGTGGCCTGATGCCGAACCCGAAGACGGGCACCGTGACCCCCAACGTCACGAAGGCCGTCGCGGACATCAAGGGCGGTAAGATCAACTTCCGCGTGGACAAGCAGGCCAACCTGCACTTCGTGGTGGGCAAGGCGTCCTTCGACACCGAGAAGCTGGTGGAGAACTACGCCGCGGCCCTCGACGAGGTGCTGCGCGCCAAGCCGTCCTCCGCCAAGGGGCGCTACGTGAAGAAGGTGACCTTCTCCACGACGATGGGCCCCGGTATCCCGGTGGACCCGATGCGCACGCGTAACCTGCTGGCCGCGGACGAGGTCTGATCCTCTCCGCGTACAGCGCCCGAGAAGCGGCCTCACACTTCGAGTGTGGGGCCGTTTTTCATGTCCGGACGGGCCCGGCCAGCCGCTCAGCCAGCCGCGCGGGTGAGCCGCGCACCGAGTTCGCGGACCCGTTCCCGGAGTTCGTCCGGCTCGTGCACCTCGAAATCCACGCCGCACAGTCCGATGTAGAGGGCCAGTTCGTCGAGCGAGGCGGACCCGGTGACGAGGACACAGCGCTGGGGGCCGTCCGGTTCGAGCACGCCGATCGTCGGCGGGATGCGCTCGGCGAGCCGTTCGGCGGAGGTGTGCATGGTGACCCGCGCCTGGTAGCGGTACGCCCCGGTGGTGATGCCACGAGAGGTGTGGCCGAGCAGGTCCGCAGGCGGGGTGCGGGGCACGAAACGCGGACCCGTCGGCGTGCGCGGACTGATGCGGTCGGCGCGGTAGGTCCGCCAGTCCGCGCGTCCGATGTCGTACCCGATGAGGTACCAGCGGCGTCCGGTGTGCACCAGCCGGTGGGGTTCGACCTCGCGGACGCTCGTCGCGCCGTCGTTGCCGCGGTAGTCGAAGCGCAACCGGTGGTGGTCGCGTGCGGCCGCGGCGATGGCGGTGAGCACCTCTGGGCGTACCTCCGGCCCGCCAGGGCGCATCGGGACGGTGACCGAGCTCAGCGCGCCGATCCGGTGCCGCAGGTGGGAGGGGAGCACCTGTTCCAGCTTCGCCAGTGCCCGGACCGAGGTCTCCTCGATTCCGGCGACATTGCCGGATGCCGCACCGCGCAGCCCGACGGCGACCGCGACGGCCTCCTCGTCGTCGAGCAGCAGCGGCGGCAGGGAGGCCCCGGCGCCGAGGCGATACCCGGCGACGCCGGCCGCGGCGTGGACCGGGTAGCCCAGCTCGCGCAGCCGGTCGACGTCGCGGCGCACGGTACGGACGTCGACGCCGAGGCGTTCGGCCAGTTCGCTGCCCGCCCGGTCGTGATGGCTCTGCAACAGCGAGAGCAACCGGAGCAGCCGCGCGGAGGTTTCCAGCATGTCCGAAAGTCTGCCAGCCAGTTAGGACCGAAGTTGTCCTAACCGGCTTCTAGCGTCGTGGACATGACGAGCAGCGACGAGATCCACCCCTTCCGCATCGACGTGCCCCAGGCCGAGCTGGACGAGCTCGGCCGCCGGATCGAGAACACCCGCTGGCCCCAGGAACTGCCCGGCGCGGGCTGGGCGTACGGCGTGCCGGTCGGCTACCTCAAAGGCCTGGCCGACTACTGGCGCACCGGCTACGACTGGCGTGCACACGAGCGACGGCTGAACGAGTTTGCCCAGTACACCACCGAGATCGACGGGCAGAACGTCCATTTTCTGCACGTTCGTTCGCCGGAACCCGGGGCGTTGCCGATGGTCCTGACACACGGCTGGCCCGGCTCGGTCGTGGAGTTCGCCGAGCTCGTCGGCCCGCTCACCGACCCGGCCGCGCACGGCGGCGATCCCGCCGACGCCTTCCATGTTGTCGTCCCCTCGCTGCCCGGGTTCGGTTTCTCCGGCCCGACCACCGAACCGGGCTGGACCTCGCGGCGGATCGCGGTGGCGTGGGCGGAGCTCATGCGCAGGCTCGGCTACGACCGTTACGTCGCCCAGGGCGGCGACTTCGGCGCGGGCATCTCCCGCGACCTCGGCCTGGTCGATGGCGAGCACGTGGCCGCGATCCACGTCAACGGCGGGTTCGGCTACCCGGACGTGCCGGAGGAGGAGCTGGCGGACCTGACGGTCACCGAAAAGGCCAGGATCGCGCGGATGAACGAGTTCATGCGGGAACAGGGCGGTTATCTCGCGCAGCAGTCCTCCCGCCCGCAGACGCTGGCCTACGGCCTGGCGGACTCGCCTGCCGGTCAGCTCGCGTGGATCGTCGAACGGTTCCGCGAGTGGACCGACCCGGACCGGGAACTGCCGGAGGACGCCGTGGACCGCGACTGGATGCTCACCAACGTGACGATCTACTGGCTCACCGGGACGGTGGCCTCCTCGGCGCGGCTGTACTACGAGGACACCGATTCGGGCGCGGGCTGGGCCGAGCCGGAACCCTCGACGGTGCCGTCCGCGGTCGCGCAGTTCGGCATCCAGGACGTCGCGATCCGGCGCTGCGACGAGAAGTCCAACAACATCGCCCGCTGGACCGAGTTCGACCGAGGCGGGCACTTCGCCGCGCTGGAGGCACCGGATCTGCTGCTCGGCGACGTGCGGGATTTCTTCCGCGACTACAGGTAGGCCGCGTGGAGGTGGTTCCCTGTCGTGCCGGGCACACCTTCCCGTCGGAACACCGTGATGTGGACGGGGTTCAGGTGACGGACCAGGCCGCCTCGATCATCCGGAAGATCTCCGCCAACGCGGCGTCCGGATCAGCCGCCTCGCTGGCGAGCGAGTAGGCGTCGATCACGAACCTCGCGATCGTTCGGCAGGCCGTCGTCGTCCGTCCGAGATCGGGATCCCCGGCGATGGCCGCTGCCAGCGACTCGGCGTGACGCAGCCGCATCGACTCCTGGTGTCTCCGCAGGGCAGGCGACCGCTCGATCATGCCCCGGACAGGGGCGGCGTCCTCACCGGTGCAGTGTCGGACCAGCGCCGTGATTTCGCGGCGCAGCGCGGGGACGAGTGGCTCGTGCCGCGCCCGTTCGGTGACCGCCCGCGCGAGGCGTTGCTCGAAGTCTTCGTCCTGCTCGAACACCAGGGCCTCTTTCGAGGCGAAGTGGGAGAACAGCGTCGTGACGGCCACGTCGGCCGCGGCGGCCACATCGCGGATGCCCACCGCGTCGTATCCGTGCTCGAGGAAGAGCCGTAGCGCGGTGTCGGCGATTCTCTGGCGGGTCGCGGCCTTTTTGCGCTCACGACGGCCCGTCGGCGCGGTCATCGCGTGATGCTATCAAATACAAAAACCTAACGGTTGCGAAATACTAACCGTTAGTCTTACTGTGTGGGTATGAAGAGAGTGAGTTTTGCCGAGTTCGGCGGCCCGGACGTGCTGCGACTCGTGGACGCGGAGGAGCCGCACACCGGTCCCGGTCAGATACGTGTCGCCGTCCGGGCGGCGGGGGTGAATCCCGTCGACTGGAGGATCCGTGAGGGGCAGTTCCAGGAGGTCACGCCAATCGACCTGCCCGCCGGGGTCGGACAGGACGCTGCCGGGGTGGTGGACGAGATCGGCGACGGAGTCGACGGGATCGAGGTCGGCGACCACGTGTTCGGCGAGGGTACGAGTACCTATGCCGAGTTCGCCGTGCTGTCCGCCTGGGCCCGTATGCCGGTGGGGCTGACGTTCGAGGAGGCGGCCGGGTACCCCTCCGTGGTGGAGACCGCGTTGCGCATCCTCCGCGAGGCCGAGGTGCGGCCAGGGCAGACGTTGCTGGTCAGTGGCGCGTCGGGAGGCGTCGGATCCGCGGTACTGCAGATCGCCCGCGACCGTGGCATCGCGGTGATCGGTATCGCCGGGGCGGCGAACCAGGACTACCTGCGTGGTCTGGGTGCGCTCGCGACGACGTACGGCGAGGGCTGGGGCCAGCGGGTACGGCAGCTCGGCCACGTGGACGCGGCGCTCGATCTGGCGGGCTCCGGTGTGGTTGGCGAGCTCGTCGAGCTGACCGGGGACCCGCGCAGGGTCATCTCCATCGCCGACCTGGGCGCGCCGGAGTTCGGCGTCCGCTTCTCCGGGGTGGCCGGAAGCGTCCCGGACGCTCTCGCCGAGGCCGCCGATCTCATCTCCCGGCGGAAGCTGCACATCCCGGTCGAGAAGTCGTACTCGCTGACCGAGGCGGCGCAGGCGCACGCCGACAGTCAGGCAGGACATACTCGCGGGCGCCGTGTCGTAGTCGTCTGACGACGGATCCTTCGCCCGTGGAGCGGCTTTCGGCGGCCACGCGCAGCTAGTTGCCCGGTGCCGTGCTCGGCGGCACCGGGCACTCGCGCGGGCCGGGGCGGTGGCCGGTGATCAGCCACTGCTCGTTCTCCACCTTCGTCGCGGTGAACTCGCCGAGCACCGGCCCGCCGCTGATCGGGAACCGGCAGGAGTCGATGGTGATCGTGTCGCCCTGGATGGGTTCCGAGGTGTACGAGGGGATCGACTCGGCGTAGTCGTTGACGTTCGACACCTGGCCGTGCAGCGCCTCGACGGCCAGTTTGCAGTCGGCGAAGCCCATGTTCCTGGCGAAGTCCTGTTGCTGCGCCTCGGCGAACCGGCCGCACCCCTGCGGCACGAGGTTCTGCGCGACGGCGTCGTAGACGGTGCGCACGGCCTCGTACGGGTTCTTCGACAGCAGTTCGTTCGTCCGGTAGGTGCCGCCGCCGTCGGCGACGAACTCCTCCGTGGTTTTGTCCTCGTCCGGCGAGCCGAAGTAGTGGTTGTACGCCCACGCGCCCGCACCGACAAGCAGCGCCAGGAAGATCGCCGCGGTGAGCACCTTGCCGCCCAGCTTGCGCAGCCAGCGCGGCGTCCGCGGCCGACGCTCCGCCGGAACCAGTTCGCCGGCCGCCCGGGCTCGCGCACCGGGGTGCTCCAGCGGGTACTGCCTGGCCTCGATCGGCGGCTGCTGTGGCGGACCGGGCTGATGCGGCACCGGACTCTGCTGCGGTGCGGGCACCATGGCACCGCCCTGTTGCCCGGTGCCGCCCTGCTGCGCCTCGGTGAACCGCAGGAACTCCTGGAACTGCTGGAATTGCTGGAACTGACGGAGTTGCTCGGGATCCAGCGGCGGGCCCGCCGCCGACCCGCCCGCGCCGGATGAAGGCTCGCCGGACGCCCCGGCGCCGGGCACCGGGATACCGTCCGGAGGCGTGTCCTCGTCGGGCCGCTGCTCTCCTCGCTCCGCCACGCGACCATGATGCCTGCCCGGCCGGGCGGCCGCCGTCCGCCCATCGGGTCGAACCATCGAGTCGGACGAAGGCGCGGCAGGGGCCGGCGCGAAGCGCTCACCGGCGTTGACGTAGTATTCACGACGTTCTACCGAAGACCGCTGGTCTTCCCCACGTCAATCGGGCGAGGGGAACGAAGGTCCCGCAAAGCCGGGCGACCCGCGCAGGAGGAACGAGGCCACTCGCACCGTCGTGTGCGAGATCGACGCCCCGCGCCTGCTGCGCCGGGGCGTTTCGTCTTTTCCGGGCCGGGTGCGCCAGTGGTCACCTAGCACAGAGAGGAGGCGACCATGGCGAAGCCCGACAAGGTGGCGGCCGTCGCCGAGATCGCGGACCGGTTCCGTACGAGCTCGGCAACAGTTGTCACCGAGTACACCGGTCTCTCGGTGTCTCAGCTCAGCCAGTTGCGCCTTGCTCTCGGCACCAGCGCCAAGTACCGGGTCGCGAAGAACACCCTCGTCAAGCGCGCCGCGCAGGACGCGGGCATCGAGGGTCTCGACGACCTCTTCGTCGGTCCGACCGCCATCACCTTCGTCGAAGGTGAACCGGTCGACGCCGCGAAGGCAATGCGTGACTTCGCCAAGGACAACAACGCCCTCAAGATCAAGGGCGGCTACATGGATGGCCGCCCGCTGAGCGTCGACGAGATCAAGCAGCTCGCCGACCTCGACAGCCGCGAGGTCCTGCTGTCCAAGGCGGCCGGTGCGTTCAAGGCGAAGCTTTCCCAGGCCGCGGCGCTGTTCCAGGCGCCCGCGTCCCAGGTGGCTCGCCTTGCCGTCGCACTGGAGGAGAAGCGCCAGGCCGAGTCCGCCGGCACGACCGCCGACGCACCCGCCGAGAGCTGAACACACCCACCCCCCGAACACTTAGTTCGCATCTAGAGAGGACGCCATCATGGCGAAGCTGAGCACCGACGAACTGCTCGACGCTTTCAAGGAGCTCACCCTGCTCGAGCTCTCCGAGTTCGTGAAGCAGTTCGAGGAGACCTTCGACGTCACCGCCGCCGCCCCGGCCGCCGTCGTGGCCGCCGCCCCGGTCGCCGCCGAGGCAGCCGAGGAGCAGGACGAGTTCGACGTCGTCCTCGAGTCCGCCGGTGACAAGAAGATCCAGGTCATCAAGGTCGTCCGCGAGGTCGTCTCGGGCCTGGGCCTGAAGGAGGCCAAGGAGATGGTCGAGGGTGCGCCCAAGGCCCTCCTGGAGAAGGTCGACAAGGACGCCGCCAACGCGGCCAAGGAGAAGCTCGAGGCTGCCGGCGCCAAGATCGCCATCAAGTGATCTAGCGTCACGCCGTTCGCGAAGGGCGGGTACCCCACGGGGTGCCCGCCCTTCGTGCGTTCCGGCTCGGGTGCGCGTTCCTTGCCTGCCGGTCGTCGCCCCTGCCGGTCGTCGGCTGTCCGCTGGGGCGGATCAGAGGTCGAGCACCAGCCGTCCGCCGTCGGCGCGGGAGACGCACAGCAGCATGCCGTCCGCGCGCTGCTCCTGTGTGAGTGTGTGGTCACGGTGGTCCGGTTCGCCGTCGAGTACCCGGGTCCGGCAGGTGCCGCAGAAACCCTGACGGCAGGAGTACGCCACGTCCGGTTTCGCGGTGCGGACGACGTCCAGCGCGGACCGGTCGGCGGGCACGGTCAGCACCCGGCCGGTGCGTGCCAGCTCCACCTCGAACGTCCGTCCGCCGGAGATCGGCGGCGCGGAGAAGCGTTCGAAGTGCAGTGAGCGTGCCCGGCTCGCCGGCAGGTCCAGTCGCAGGCCGGTGATCATCGGGATCGGGCCGCAGCAGTACACGGTCGCGCCGTCCGGGGCGTGTTCGAGCAGTTCCGCACCGGAGGCCGGGATCCCGTAGTCGTCGTCGGTGCGTACCCATACCCGGCCGGTGTCGGATCCGGCCAGTTCGCCGAGGAACGGCAGCGACGACCGGGACCGTCCACAGTAGACGAGGCGCCAGTCGGCGCCTGCGGCCGCGGCGGCCCGCACCATCGGCAGGATCGGTGTGATGCCGATGCCGCCCGCCACGAACAGGTAGCGCTGCGCCGCGACGAACGGGAACGCGTTGCGCGGCCCGCGCACCACGAGCGGGTCGCCCGCGCGCAGGCTCTGGTGGATCTCGCCGGACGCGCCGCCGCGGTCGATCCGGCGGACGGCGATGCGGTACTCCCGGGCCCGATTCCGGTCGCCGCACAGTGAGTACTGCCGCACCCTGCCGGAGGGCAGCACGAGGTCGAGATGCGCCCCGGGCCGCCAGCGCGGCAGCACCCGGCCGTCCGGTGCGGACAACGTCAGCCCGCGCACCCCGTCCGCCTCCTCCCGGACGGCCGTGACGACGAGGCGCAGGTCGCGGTCGACGGGGGTGACCGGCGGTCTGCCACGGTCCAAACGCGACAGTCGTTCGTAGACGGTGATGACCCTGCCGATGCCGCGGACGAGGCGGTCGGTTCCGCCGGTCCCGGTCCGGCTCACCGCTCGCCTGCCTGCGCCGCGGGAGAGTCGGCCAGGTAGGCGATCGCCTGACTGGTCGAACCGTGTTGCGAGGGGTGGTACGAGCGGCGGAAGTACGGCGTCAGCAGGCGCAGCGTCTCGCCGAATCCGGGGGTGAGGCCGTGCTTGCGGGTACGCATCAGATCGCGCAACCGCGGCCTGACCCGGCCGCCGAGCCGCGGGTCGTGCGCGAGCAGGTAGCGCGTGCCGCGGACCCACAGCCAGAAGAAGAACGGTGCGGCGAGCAGGAACAGCCGGACCCGGCGGAAGTACCTGCCGTCGAGATGCTGGTAGAGGTCGTAGGCCACGGCGCGGTGTTCGACCTCCTCGGAACCGTGCCAGCGCAGCAGGTCCAGCATCGTCGGGTCGGCGCCTGCCTCGTCCAGTGCCCGGGCGTCGAGGATCCACTGGCCGAGGAACGCGGTGATGTGCTCGATCCCGGCGATCAGCGCTACCCGTTCGACGAGCCATTCCTCCTGGCGGCGTCCGGTGTACCCGCGGTCGCCGAGGATCCGGCCGAACAGGTGCGCGATCTGCCGGGTGTAGGGGCGGGTGTCCAGGCCGTGCGCGTCGAAGTGGTCGAGGACGCCCTGGTGGGACTTGGCGTGCACGGCTTCCTGGCCGATGAAGCCGAGGACGTCCTCGCGCAGCTTCTCGTCCTCGATCAGCGGCAGTGCCTGGCCGAACACGCGGACGAAGAACTCCTCGCCCTCGGGCAGCAGCAGGTGCAGCACGTTGATGACGTGGGTGGCGAACGGGTCGCCGGGGATCCAGTGCATCGGCAGTGCGGACCAGTCGAAGTGCACGTCGCGGGCGCGCAGCGCGATCTCCTCCGGCTCGGCGGAGTGGTCGTCGGCGGAGTGGTCCCCGGCGGGGGCAGCGTCGGCGGGCATGGGTACGAACCTCCTCGGCGAGCCTGGGCGACGGCGTCGTCGACATCGTCGGCCAGCACGTTACCACCGGTAACAGTTACCTCAATTAGCGGAAACCGTGCGCCCGTATTGCCCGATTCCGTGGGCCACGGCGCGACATTTAGCCCGCTAAACGCGCTCGGCGCCGGACGGAAAGCGACATTCCGCCCGGAATCGGAGCCCGTCACGCAATGCGCGGGGAGAGGCAAGCGCGGTCACCCACGCGGACGTACCGGCCGCCGCGAAAGATCAATAACCCACGAGTAACCTGCTCGCGTCCGGCTCGTTGCACCACAGGTGATGCCGGTACCGGTGGATACTGCCCTGCGCGGCGGCCCCGGTCGCGCGAGCCGACCAGAGACAGCTTCGATGAGGAGGTGCGATGGGTGCCGAGGTGGTCATCGACGGCCTGACCAAGTCCTTCGGCAAGCAGGCCATCTGGCGTGACGTTTCGCTGAGCCTCCCCCCGGGCGAGGTCTCGGTGATGATGGGCCCTTCGGGCACCGGCAAGTCCGTGCTGCTGAAGTCGATGATCGGCCTGCTCAAGCCGGAACGCGGACGCTGCGTTGTCAACGGCGTCGACATCGTCACCTGCTCCGAGGCGAAGCTGTACGAGACGCGCAAGCTCTTCGGTGTCCTGTTCCAGGACGGCGCGCTGTTCGGCTCGATGAACCTCTACGACAACGTCGCCTTCCCGCTGCGCGAGCACACCAAGAAGTCCGAGTCCGAGATCAAGCGCATCGTGCTGGAGAAGCTGGAACTGACCGGTCTCGCCGGCGCGGAGCGCAAGCTCCCCGGGGAGATCTCCGGCGGGATGCGCAAGCGCGCCGGCCTCGCCCGCGCCCTCGTGCTCGATCCCGAGATCATCCTCTGCGACGAACCGGACTCCGGTCTCGACCCGGTCCGCACCACCTACATCTCGCAGTTGCTCATCGACCTGAACGCGCAGATCGACGCGACGATCCTGATCGTCTCGCACAACATCAACCTGGCCCGCACGGTGCCGGACAACCTGGGCATGCTGTTCCGCAAGGAACTCGTCATGTTCGGTCCGCGCGAGGTGCTGCTCACCTCCGACGAGCCCGTCGTGGAGCAGTTCCTCAACGGCCGCAAGATCGGGCCGATCGGCATGTCCGAGGAGAAGGACTCCGCGACGATGGCCGCCGAACAGGCCAACGTCGACGCCGGCCACCACGACGGCTCCCCGGACGAGGACCTGCGCGGCGTCGTCCCGCAGATGGAGCCGACGCCCGGAATGCCGGAGCGCATGGGTATCCGCCGCCGCAAGGACCGCGTCATGCGGATCCTGCACACGCTGCCGCAGGCCGCGCAGGAGAGCATCATCGCCTCGCTCACCGACGAGGACCGGCGGCGCTACGGGATGCAGCAGCCGCACGCCATGGCCGCCGCGCCGCAGCAGAACCAGCAGCCCCAGCAGAACCAGCAGCCGCAGCAGAACCAGCAGCGGGGAACCCAGACGCCGCGATACGGGCAGGGCGACGCGGTCCCCGACCAGCACGCGGGCCAGCTCCCGGCGGACCGTGTCGCACAGGTCCCCGGCTCCGGCTGGGAACAGCCCGCACCGCGCGGCCAGTCCGGCCCAGGGCAGGGCCGACCATGATCACCCGGACGACGCTGCCCCGGACCCGGCAGGCGACACCCCGGCAGGCGACACCCCGGCAGGCGACACAAAGGCAGACGGACGAGTGCCCGCGAGGAGTCCGGTGAGCGGGCAGGCCACCGCGGCCAAGTTCCCCGGCGTCGGCATGCTCCGCGAGACGGGCAGGCTCTTCGCCCTCGGACTCGACGTCACGCGCGGCTTCTTCCAGCGCCCGTTCCAGATCCGCGAGTTCATCCAGCAGGCCTGGTTCATCGCCAGCGTCACGATCCTGCCGACGGCGCTCGTCGCCATCCCGTTCGGCGCGCTCGTCGCCCTCCAGCTCGGTTCGCTGATCACGCAGCTCGGCGCCCAGTCCTTCATCGGTGCCGCGAGCGTCCTGGCGATCATCCAGCAGGCCTCGCCGATCGTCACCGCGCTGCTGGTCGCCGGAGCCGGCGGCAGCGCCGTCTGCGCCGACATCGGCGCGCGCACCATCCGCGAGGAGATCGACGCGATGGAGGTGCTGGGCGTCTCCGCCGTGCAGCGCCTGATCGTGCCGCGGGTACTCGCCATGATGCTGGTCGCGGTACTGCTCAACGGGGTCGTCAGCGTCATCGGCGTGCTCGGCGGGTACTTCTTCAACGTCGTGCTCCAGGGCGGTACCCCCGGCGCCTACCTGGCCAGCTTCTCCGCCCTCGCCCAGCTTCCCGACCTCTGGGTCAGCGAGCTCAAGGCGCTGATCTTCGGCTTCATCGCCGGCATCGTCGCCGCCTACCGCGGCCTGAACCCGCCCCCCGGACCGAAGGGTGTCGGCGACGCCGTGAACCAGTCGGTGGTCATCACCTTCCTGCTGCTGTTCTTCGTCAACGGCATCCTCACCCTGCTGTACCTGCAGATCGTCCCGGCGAAGGGGAGCTGACCATGTCCGCACGCTCCCAGCTCGCCTCCATCGGCCAGGGCGCCCGCCGCGTCGTCAACGCCCCGCTGGGCGCCCTCGACCAGCTCGGCGACCAGCTCTCCTTCTACATCCGCGCACTGGCGTGGATCCCGCAGGCGCTGCGGAAGTACATGAAGGAGACGATGCGCCTGCTGGCCGAGGTCAGCTTCGGCTCCGGCGCGCTCGCAGTCATCGGCGGGACGGTCGGCGTCATGGTCGGCCTCACCGTCTTCACCGGTGTCGTCGTCGGCCTCCAGGGCTACGCCGCACTCGACCAGATCGGCACCGCCGCGTTCGCCGGGTTCGCCTCCGCCTACATCAACACCCGCGAGATCGCGCCGCTCGTCGCCGGGCTCGCGCTCTCCGCGACCGTCGGATCCGGGTTCACCGCTCAGCTCGGCGCCATGCGGATCTCCGAGGAGATCGACGCGCTCGAGGTGATGGGTGTACCCAGCCTGCCCTACCTGGTGACCACCCGGATCATCGCCGGCTTCATCGCCGTCATCCCGCTCTACATCATCGGCCTGCTGACGTCCTACGTCGGATCGAGGCTGATCACCGTCTACCTGTACGGCCAATCGGCCGGAACGTACGACCACTACTTCAATCTGTTCTTACCTCCGGAGGACGTGTTCATCTCCTTCGGCAAGGTGCTGTTCTTCGCGGTGATCATCATCCTGTCCCACTGCTACTACGGTTACCGTGCCACCGGCGGCCCGGCTGGTGTCGGCGTGGCCGTCGGCCGCGCGGTCCGGACCACGATCGTGACCGTCGCGATCACCAACTTCTTCATCGGTTTCGCCATCTGGGGCACCACGACGACGGTGAGGATCGCGGGATGAGCACCCTTCGCACACGCCTCCTCGGCCTGCTGTTCATCGCCGCGATGGTCGGCGGCGTCGCGCTCAGCGTCGCCATGTTCAACAAGTCGTTCAGCGAGTTCGTCCGGGTCAAGCTCCAGGCCGACAAGGTCGGCAACCAGCTCGCCGAGATGTCCGACGTCAAGGTGCGCGGCCTGATCATCGGCAGCGTCGAGGAGATCACCCCCACCGCGTCCGGATCCGAGCTGACGCTGCGCCTCGACCCGCAGTCGGCTGAACTCGTACCCGCCGACGTCTCGGCCCGTTTCATCCCGAAGACCCTCTTCGGTGAACGCTTCGTCTCCCTCGAACTCCCCGAGGGCGGATCGGGCACCAAGCTCGCCGACGGCGACGTCATCCCGCAGGACCGCAGCTCCAGCGCCGTCGAATTGTCCAAGGCGTTCGAGTCGCTGCTCCCCGTGCTGCAGGCGGTGCAGCCGCAGAAGCTCAACAGCACGCTCACCGCCATCTCCACCGCACTCGAGGGCCGCGGCGAACCGCTCGGCGAGACGCTGTCCGAACTCGGCGCCTACGTCGGCGAACTGAACCCGTACCTGCCCGACCTCCAGCGCAACCTGCAGGAGCTGGCCACGTTCTCCGACAACCTCTCCGACGTCACGCCGGACCTGGTGCAGACGCTGACGAACCTGACGGTCACCTCGCAGACCGTCGTCGACCAGCAGCAGAACCTGCAGACGCTCTACGGCTCGCTCACCACCGCCTCGGTCGACCTGCGCTCCTTCCTGGAAGCCAACGCCGCCAACCTGATCAACCTCGGCGAATCGGCGCGGCCCACCGTGGAACTGCTCGCCAAATACGCGCCCGAGTACCCCTGCGTCATCGGGCAGATGGCCGAGGCACTGCCCAAGATCGACGAGGCCTTCGGCAAGGGCACCGGCAAACCGGGCCTGCGGGCGACCATCGAGATCACGCCCAACCGCGGCCCGTACCTGCCCGGCCAGGACGAGCCGGAATTCAACGACACCCGCGGCCCCCGGTGCTATGACATGAAGGACTTCCCGCAGCCGTTCCCGCAGCACCCGCCGGACGGCGCCATCGACGACGGCAGCGTGCCGCCGCCCGCGGCACGCTCCATCAACGACGGCCTGCTGCCCTCGGGCAACGTCGCCAACGCTGGCGGCTACAACGGCGGCGGCACCCCCGCGGGCAACCCGGCCAACACCCCGGCCGAACAGGGCTTCCTCGCCCAGCTCATCGGACCGCAGGTCGGCATGGCCCCGCAGGACGTGCCCGACTTCTCGACGCTGCTGGTCGGCCCGCTGTACCGGGGCGCGGAGGTGAACGTCAAATGAGGGGACTCGCCGCACCACTGGTCAAACTGATCGTCTTCATCGTCGTGACGGTCATGTTCACCGCCGTGCTCGGCATCAGCATCGCCAACGTCAACCTGGCCAGTACCAACGCCTACAAGGCCCGGTTCACCGACGCGACCCTGCTGCTGCCCAACGACGACGTCCGCATCGCCGGTGTCCGCGTCGGGCAGGTGACCGACGTCCGTGTCGTCGACCGCAGGCAGGCCGAGGTGGAGTTCGAGGTCGACGCGGGTCGCAAGCTGCCGGCGAGCGTCACCGCGCAGATCAAGTTCCGCAACCTCGTCGGCCAGCGCTACGTCTCGCTCGGCCAGGGCGACGGCGACATGTCGCAGCCCCTCGACACCGGCGGCACCATCCCGGCGGAGCGCACCAAACCCGCGCTGGATCTGACCGAACTGTTCAACGGGTTCAAGCCGCTGTTCCGCGCCCTGCAGCCCGAGGACATCAACAAGCTGTCGTACCAGGTGATCCAGGTGCTGCAGGGTGAAGGCGGCACCGTCGAGAGCCTGCTCGCCAGCACCGCCTCGCTCACCACCACGATCGCCGAGAAGGACCAGGTGATTGGCGAGGTGATCGGCAACCTGAACGGCGTACTGGACACCCTCAACGCACGTACCCCGCAGCTCAACGACCTCGTCATCCGGCTCCAGCAGTTCGTCTCCGGCCTCGCCGCCGACCGGGAGCCGATCGGCGACGCCGTCGACGCGCTGGGCGGGCTCGCCAACACCACCGCCGGCCTGCTCACCGAGGCCCGCGAACCGCTCAAGCAGGACATCGGGGCACTCGGAACGTTGACGCAGAACCTGAACGACAGCGAGGCACTGGTGGAGCGCTTCATCCAGTTCCTGCCGGAGAAGGTGGAGACCATGAGCAGAACCGCCGACTACGGTTCCTGGTTCAACTTCTTCTCCTGCGAGCTCAAGGGCTCGGTCGGGGTTCCCGGCCTGCCGACGATCCCGCTGACCATCGCACCGGTCAACCGAGAGCGGTGTGGCTCGTGAAGTCCTTCCAGAAACGCAATCCCATCCCGATCGCGATCGCCGGCATCGCGGTGATCGTGCTCGGCATGGTGGCCGCGCTGAACTCCAAGGACCTGCCGCTGATCGGCAACGGCACCACGTACTCGGCGGAGTTCAGCGAGGCCGCCGGGCTGATCGCCGACGACGAGGTCCGGGTCGCCGGCGTCAAGGTCGGCACCGTCTCCGACGTCGAACTCTCCGGCGACAAGGTCCTCGTCTCCTTCCAGGTCAAGGACGCCTGGCTGGGCGACCGCAGCTCGGCCGCCATCAAGATCAAGACGCTGCTCGGGCAGAAGTACCTCGCCCTCGACCCCGTCGGGCAGAACGCCCTTGACCCCGGCCAGGTCATCCCGCGCGAGCGCACCGCCGCCCCCTATGACGTGCTGGAGGCCTTCCGTGGCCTGTCCAGCACCGTCGACGCCATCGACACCCAGCAGCTCGCGCAGAGTTTCGACACGCTGTCCGAGACGTTCTCCGACACCCCGGACGACGTGCAGGGCGCGCTCACCGGTCTCTCCCAGCTCTCCGACACCATCGCCAGCCGCGACCAGCAGCTCGCCGACCTGCTCGCCAACACCAAGCAGGTCAGCCAGACGCTGGTGGACCGCGACGCCGAGGTGACGAAGCTGCTCGAGGACGGCAACCTGCTGCTGGCCGAACTCGCCCGCCGCAAGGAAGCCATCACCAGCCTCCTCGACGGCACCCGCCTGCTCTCCACCGAGCTGCAGGGCCTCGTCGACGACAACACCGGCCAGCTCGACCCCGTACTCACCCAGCTCGACCAGCTCACCTCCATGCTGCAGCGCAACCAGGACTCGCTGAACGACGGCATCAAGGAGTTCGCGCCGTTCATCCGCGTCTTCTCCAACACACTCGGTAACGGCCGCTGGTTCGACACCTTCATCTGCGGACTGGTGCTGCCCTCGGTAGGCCCCATCAACGAAGAGGGGTGCAACGCGTCGTGACCGATCCCACCCGCCTCCCACCACCGCCCGCAATGGAGCCATTCCATGGCGCAATCTAAATTTGGCCAGTCGCTGGCCCGCGGCGTCGCGATCGCCTGCGTGCTGGGACTCGTCGTCGCGGGCGGTCTATGGTGGACGCTCAAGGACGCCGACATCAAGCGCCTCACCGCGTACTTCCCGACCGCCGTCGGCCTCTACGAGGGCAACAGCGTCCGGGTACTCGGCGTGGACGTCGGCGAGGTCACCGGCATCGTCCCCGAGGGCGACAAGGTGAAGGTCGACATCGAGTACGAACGCGGTGTCGAGGTTCCCGCCGAAGCGCAGGCCGTGATCGTCGCCCCCTCGCTGGTCAGCGACCGGTACGTGCAGCTCGCGCCCGCGTTCTCCGGCGGACCGCAGATCGAGGACGGTTCGACCATCCCGCTGGAGCGCACCGCCGTCCCGCTGGAGGTCGACGACCTCTACGCCAGCCTCAGCCAGGTCAGCCAGTCCCTCGGCCCCAACGGCGCCAACAAGGACGGCTCGCTGTCCAACCTGCTCGGCACCCTCTCGGACAACTTCCAGGGCAACGGCCAGCAACTGCACGACACGATCACCAAACTCGGCCAGGCCGCGGGCACCCTCTCCGGCAACAAGGGCGACCTGTTCGCCACCATCGAGAACCTGGCCAGCTTCTCCGACACGCTCGCGCAGAGCGACGGCCAGGTCCGCCAGTTCGAACAGCAGCTCGCCGACGTCAGCGGCTTCCTCGCCGGGGAACGCGGCGACCTGTCCGAGACGGTCACCCAGCTCGGCGACACCCTCGGCTCGGTACAGGGCTTCGTCGAACAGAACCGCGGCCGACTGAAGTCCAATGTGGACAAACTGGCCAGCGTCTCGCGGGTGCTGGTGGACCAGCGCGGCGCGCTCGCCGAGATCCTCGACGTCGCGCCCGTCGGCCTCGGCAACCTGGTCAACACCTACAACGCGGCCTCCGGAACGCTGGACGCGCGGCCGAACCTCAACGAACTCGCGCAGCCGCCGATCGTCCTGCTCTGCCGCACCCTGCAGCAGACACCCGAGGTACTCGACCTGATCGGCGACACCTGCAACTCGATTGCCCCGCTCGTCCAGGGAGTCGTGCCGCTGCCCTCACCGGCCGAGGTGATCGCGGCACTGCAACGCGGAGAACTGCCGCCGTTGCCGCTTCCCCTTGCCGGACAAGAGGTCTACGGCTCCCGGGGTGGTGGTCAGTGATGCGCGCGCGTCGGAAAATGATCGCGGTGAGCGCTGTCGCCGCTCTCGCCCTGACCGGGTGCGGCGACTTCACCGGCATCTACGACATCCCGCTGCCCGGCGGTGCCGACCTCGGCGCCAGCCCGTACACGATCAAGGTCCAGTTCCGCGACGTACTCGACCTCGTGCCGCAGGCGGGCGTCAAGGTCAACGAGGTGCCGGTCGGCCGGGTCGACACCATCGGCCTCGCCCAGGACGGCTGGACCGCCGAGGTCACCGTGCTCGTCAACAGCGACGTGCAACTGCCCGCCAACGCACTTGCCAACCTGCGCCAGTCCAGCCTGCTCGGCGAGAAGTACGTGGAACTCACCCCGCCCGCACCCGACCAGAGCTCCGGTGCGGTCCAGGGCAGGCTCGGCGAGGGCGCGCTCATCCCGGTCGAGCGCACCAACCGCAACGTCGAGGTCGAGGAGGTACTCGGCGCCCTGTCGATGCTGCTCAACGGTGGCGGCGTCGAACAGCTCAACACCATCACCAAGGAACTGAACAACGCCACCGAGGGACGCACCGCCGACATCCGCGGACTGCTCGACAACGCGAACGCACTGGTCACCAACCTCGACCAGCAGTCGGGCGACATCACCCGCGCCCTGGACGGGCTGAACCGGCTCTCCTCCACCCTCAACGAGCAGAAGGACCAGCTCGCCAACGCCGTGGACAACCTCGCCCCCGGCCTGCAGGTGCTGGAATCGCAGCGCGGACAGCTCGTCACGATGCTGCAGGCCCTGCGCGACCTGTCCGGCGTCGCCGTGGACACCGTGAACAAGAGCCAGGAGGACCTCGTCGCCAACCTGCGCTCGCTGCTGCCCACCCTGCAGAAACTCGGCGAGGCCGGCTCGGATCTGCCGAAGGCGCTGGAAATCCTGCTGACCTTCCCGTTCTCCGACGCCGCCGTCGACGGCGTCAAGGGCGACTACTTCAACCTCTACGCCAACATCGACCTCAACCTCGGCGAGGTGCTCGCCAACCTCGGCCGCAGCAGGCAGAACCCGCTCGACGGCCTGCCCATCGTCGGTGACCTGGCACAGGGGCAACTGCCCGGCGGCGAGTCGACCGGACAACCGACGGCCCCGCCGCTGCCGCTGCCTGGCGTCACCCCGGAGGCGCCCGGCGCGCCCGCCGGAACCCCCGCCCCCTCGGGCGGGCAGGCGCCGCGGCCGCAACAGACCGGCGCGGCGGGAATCTTCGGCGTGCTGTCGGGAGGTGTGGGCTGATGCTGGTACGCAGGACGAAACTGCAGCTGATCGCTTTCGTGGTGATCTCGGTGGTGGCGGTGGTGTACGCGCTCGCCCGGTTCACCGACGTCGGCCGGATCTTCGGCCAGGAGGGCTACACGGTCGACCTTCAGCTCAACTCCTCCGGTGGCATCTTCACCGGCGCCGAGGTCTCCTACCGCGGCTACAACATCGGCCGCGTCGGCGAACTCAGCCTCACCGACACCGGACTGCAGGCCGAACTCGAGATCGAACCGGACACCCCCGCCGTGCCCAGCGACCTCGAAGCCGTCGTCGCGAACCGCTCCGCCGTCGGCGAGCAGTTCGTCGACCTGCGCCCGAAGGCCGCGGGCGGACCGTTCCTCGCCGAGGGCGCGGTGATCGCGGCGGACCGGGCGAAGACCCCCGTCAGCACCGACCAGGTCCTCACCGACCTGGACAGCCTCGCCTCCTCGGTACCCGTCGACGATCTGCGCACCGTCGTCGACGAGTCCTACAACGCCTTCAACGGCACCGGCGGCGACCTGCAGGTGCTGATGGACACCACCCGCGACTTCATCGGCACGGCCAGGGAGAACCTTCCGCAGACCGTGCAGCTCCTCCAGCAGGGCGGGACCGTCCTGCAGACGCAGAACGAGCTGACCGGCTCGATGCGCTCGTTCAGCTCCGACCTGAACAAGCTGTCCGAGACGCTGCGCAACTCCGACGGTGACCTGCGCGAACTGATCGGCATCACCCCGCAGGTCGCCGACCAGATCAGCGGGGTGCTCGCCGAGACAGGGCCGGGCACCGGCGCACTGCTGGCCAACCTGCTCACCACGTCGAACCTGCTGGTGACCCGCCAGCCCGGCCTGGAACAGGGGCTCGTCACCTACCCGCTGCTCTCCGTGGGCGCGGGCACTGTCGCCCCCGGCGACGGCACCGCGCACCTCGGTCTCGCCCTCAACCTCTTCGACCCGCCGTCCTGCGTGAAGGGCTACCCGCGGGCCGACGAGGAGGTCAACGGCGGCGAGGGCTACCGCCCCGGCAACGACACCTCACCGCGTCCGGCATCCGGGGACGCCTACTGCGCTGAGCCGCCGGGCAGCCCGGTGAACGTCCGTGGTTCGCAGAACGCCCCGTACAACGGTGTCCCGGTGTCGCCGACGCCGGAGGAGATCGCCGCGAACCAGGGCCGCGGGCAGGAGAACCTGAAGGCCATGCAGCCCATTCCCGGTGTCGCTGGCGGCCCCGCGCTCACCCTCAACGGGCTGGGCTCGCTGCTCGGCCTGCCGGGCTGACCCCGATCTGACACCTGCCACCTACTCTGGAGTCCTATGAGTTCCGATGAGCAGCGGGCCGAGCAGCGGGCCACGCCCGCCGCCGGCCAGGACGAGTCGCGCACCGACGTGCCCGTGACCGACGATGTGACCGCCACCGAGGACGCGACCGCGCCCGGCACCACCGACACGGTCGGCTCCCCGGACTCCGTGAACGGTGACGCGGCCGAGGCCACGGCGGACGCCGACGGTGCCGGGGCGAAGGGTGCGGATCGCGGCCGGAAACTGTTCATCGGTGCGGCCGCGCTTGCCGTGGCCGCGGTGCTGGTCGCGGGCTGGTTCGGCGTCTCCTGGTGGATCGCGGGTTCCGGCGACGACGCCGCGTTCGCGAGCACCCGGGAGGACGTCGTACGGGACGGCACCACGGCGGTGAAGGCGTTCACCGAACTCGACTTCAACAATCCCGACCAGTTCTTCGACAACGCGATCAATTCCTCCATCGGCGACCCCCAGCAGCAGATGCAGGACACCCGGGAAACCGGGAAGAAGACCATGGTCGACGCGAAGTCCCAAGCCACCACGAAGGTCCTGGACCTCGCCGTGGACGAGCTGGACGACCGTGCGGGCAAGGCCCGGTTCCTCGCCGCCATCCAGGTCACCGTGAAGCAGGGCGAGCAGTCCAGCGTCAAACCACTCCGGCTCGAGGTGGAGATGACCAGGGTCGACGACTCCTGGAAGCTCTCCCAGATCGGTCCGGTACCGGTGATCGGCGGCGGCCAGCCCGCCCCGGCACCCCCGCCGCCGGGTCAGTAGGCCCCGCCCGCGTCACCCGAGATCGGAGCAAGTGTTGGCAACTCCTCCCCGTCGCAATCCCCGCGCCACTCCGCCGGCGCGCCGCCCGCGGGTGGCCGGCCTGCGCAAGCCGTCGCCCCGTCCGGGCCCGTCGCTCCCGCCGCGGCCCGCGTGGCGCGATGCCGACGAACCGGTCAGCGGTGTGCTGGACGAGGCGGTCGACATCCCGGCCGACGTTCCGGTCGACGAGACGGAAACCCTGCCCGGCAAGGAAACCACACCGTCCGAAAAGGACACAAAAGACACGGAGGGCGCCGGGGGTGCGGCGGTGGTCACCCCCCGGCCGAGTCCGCGCCGCAAGACCCGTGACCACGGCGCACCGAGGCCGGAGTCCCAGGAGGACACCGTGTCGTCCGCGCCCGAGCCGGGACCGGGCGCCAGGGCCTCCTCCCGCGCCGCCGCCCCGCGCCGCTCGCGGACCACCCTGGCCGCTGTGCTGGTCGTGGTCGCGCTGCTGTTCGCCGGGCTGGCCGTGTTCTTCAAGATCATGGGCGATGACGAGGCAGCCGCGTCCAACAACACCGCGCTCATCGACGTCTCCCGCACCTCGCAGGTGAAGGGCGAGGTCACCGCGGGCGTCGAGGCGTTGTTCTCCTACGACTTCAACGACATCGCCAAGACCGAGCAGGCGTCCGGCGACCTGCTCGTCAACGACGAGGCCCGCAACCAGTACAACTCCCTGTTCGCCGAGGTGAAGCGGCTCGCCCCGGAGCAGAAGATGGTGGTGACGTTCAAGGTCACCCGCACGGCCGTGGTGCTGCTCGACGACGACCGGGCGAAGGTGCTCGTCTTCGGCGACCAGACCGCCACCCGCACCGATCAGAACCAGACCTCCGCGGGCGGTTCCCAGTTCTCCGTCGACACCGAGTTGCGCGACGGGAAATGGAAGATCGCCGGACTCGACTTCTACAGCGACGGGCAGCAGCCGGAGGGGCAGCCACCCGCCCCGTTGCCCGGCACGCCACCCGAAGGTGGGGCCCCGGCCCCGGTGCCCCCGGGCTGAGCCCGTTCACCCCGTGCGCCCGCGCGACGGTGCCTCGATCCGCACCGAGGTGTCGTAGTTCGTGTACCTGCCGTGCTCGCCGGTCACCGTGAGCGGCCGTGGGTTCTGGCAGTGCAGTTCGTAGGTCCCGATCACCTGATGGGTGGCCAGCGACGGCGAACACCGTCCCATGGCCGAACGGAACCAGGTCGCGATCTTCGCGGCGAGCACCGGGCCCTTCGGGAACGCCGGTGGCAGCAGGGTTTCCAGCACGCCGTGCAGTCGCTCCACTGCGCGGGCGGGCGCCTGGGGCGCGGCCTCCCGTCCGCCGGAGAACGTGCGCACGACGAGCCCGGTCACCCTGGCCGGCGCGGTCACCGCGGTCGCGACGACGATCGAGACGCGGACCGTTTCGGCGGCCGCCGTCTCGCAGGTGACGGACCTGCCGTCCGGCGCCGCGCAGCTCGCGCCCGTTCTTTTCGCCGCGGCCGTGAGGGCTCCGGGCTCGATGTGCGGAAAACACTGTTCGGCCGGGTGGTCCGTGGAGCAGAGCACGGGTGCGATGGACGGGTCGGCGAGTGGCGGTTCGGGTGGCCGGGCCGGTCGTGACTGGGTCGCCGTCGGACCTGCTCCGTGCTCGGGCTGGTGGGTAACGACGGCGACGGTTCCGGCACCGGCCACCACCACGGCGATTCCGGCTGCCCACCGCAGGCGTGTGGTGTTCATCCGAACCTCAGCGCGGCGTCGGCACCGGAGTGGCCGGTGAGCGCGTTTTCCAGTGCCATCAAGGTATCCACGAGGTGCTCGCCTGCCAGGCGCGCTTTCACCGAGGATGTGTCGCCGCGCAGCAGGTGTGCGGCGCTCTCGGTTTCGATGTACGTGTCGACGAGGAGGCCGCAGAGCGGATCGAGCGCGTCGGCGGCCGTGGCGTGGTCCGCATCGACGTCCGTTGACAGGCAGCGCAGGCGCGCGGGAATCGGCTGTTCCGGGTGGTCGCACTGCCGCTCGATGCGTTGCCGCAGTTCGGGTTGCGGGTGGTTCCGCCGCCGGCGGTGCGATTCCAGTGAGCACAGCGCGCAGCGGGAGGTGGATTGGTTCAGTTCGACGCCGCACAGGGCGGTCCCGGCGTGGCCGGGCGTATGCAGGTGATCGGGACGTATCCGGCTCGGTAGCCACTCGGTGTCGTTCATAAAAGCGAAGTTAGAACAAAACTTCACTGTTATAAACTGCACGATCGTGTGGTTGGTCTTGGCGGAAGCATGGCCGGACGGTCAGAGTGAACAGGTGCCCGTCGAAGAATCCCCAGTACCCGCGATAACCGACGACCCGGTGGTCGCCCGCATCCAGCTCGGCATCCTGTTGCGGGAACTGCGCGAGGACGCCGACCACACCGCCGCGGAAGCGTGCCGCCATCTCGGCTGCTCGGCGGGCAAGATGAGCCAGGTCGAGAACGGCAAGCAGGGGATGCCGATCGAACAGGTCGCCGCGCTGCTGGACTTCTACCGTGCCGACGACACCGCCTCCGCCGAGGCGCTGCGGCTGGCCGCCGTGCCGTGGCCGCGCCGCAGGAGACGGCGTCGAGCGCTCTACCAGGAGGCGATCCCGCGCACGACCCGTCGCTACGTGGCGCTGGAGGCCGACGCGAGCGAGATCGTCGCCTACGACAACGCCGTGATCAACGGGCTGCTGCAGACGGAGGGCTACGCGCGTGCGCTGCTGCGCTCCGGCGCACCGTACGCGGGTAGTCAGGAGATCAACGCGAAACTGGAGATCCGGCTGAACCGGCAGCGCGGCCTCACCCGAGAAGTTGACCCGCTGCGGCTGGACGTGATCATCGACGAGGCCTGCCTGCACCGGATGATCGGCGGGCGCGAGGTGATGGCCGGGCAGTTGCGGCACCTGCTCGACATGTCCGAACGGGAGAACGTCCGCCTGCAGGTGCTGCCCTTCGAGCCCAAGGCGACGCCGAACCAGGACGAGTACTTCGTGGCGTGCTCAAACTTCCACATTCTCAAGCTGTCTGAGCGTGGATCACTGGTCTACATCGAGGACTTCGCAGGTGGTACCTACCCGGAGGACATCCTGGTCATCCAGGAGTACGCCGCCGCGTTCGAGCGGTTGCGCGCGGCGGCCGATGATCAGGACGATTCCCAGGCGCTACTCGCTAAGGTGGTCACGAAATATGAGTGACCCGATCGTGCGAGGTGCCGATGAGCAGCAAGAGTTCCCTGCGCTGGCGGAAGAGCAGCTACAGCGGTAACGCCAACGGCAACTGCGTCGAGGTCGTGGTGTCCGAGCGGGTTGTGCACGTTCGTGATTCGAAGGCTCCGCTGGCCGGTGTGCAGCGGTTCAGTCCGCGGGCGTGGAGCGCTTTGCTGGCGGTGGTTCGCTGACCAGGGCCTCTGGGGTGGTGGGTGGTTGGTTTTCTTCCGGATAGGCTGCGGTGTGTCGTGGGCGTCGGCTACCGTGGTTGCGCGGGGTGGGGTGCCGCGCACACGCTGTTGACAGGTGTTTTGGTTGTCTTGGGGAGGCCGACGAGTGATGCCGGACGGAATGCAGGGTCCAGCGGATCCGCCTGAGGAAGCAGCGCCGTTGCCCGGTTATGACGCTCCGGTGACTCCGCAGGAGGTCATCGCGCAGACGGGCATCATGCCGGCGCCGTTCAACGCCGTGTTCGGGACCGTCCAGCAGGCCGTTGAGACCACCAACCGGGTCGCCGCCGGCGGTGCGGGTTTCGAGATGGACCTCGACGAGATGAAGGCCCTCCTACCCCAATGGGAATCCCTCCGGGACGAGCTCGAGGAGATGGTCGAGGTCGCCAGTCAGTTCCGGCGGGCTGTGCCACCGGCTGATGACGAGGCGAGCCGGGCACAGATCGAGGCTGTGTACGCACATGCTGACCTGTATCAACAATCAGTTGAACAGCAATTGCAGTACGCAGAAGGTTATGTGTCTTCTCTGCAGACGGCGATCAGTGGTACAGCTGGCAGCGATTCCGCCTCTGCCGACGCGGTCGCAAAGTACGGTCAGGGATCTTGATGCGTCGACACCGTACATGGGGCATTTTTGTCGGGAGCGTAATCTTGCTTGCCGGTTGCTCGGAGACGCAGGCAGGTATTCCTTCGCCCGTGCCTTCACCAGGACCAGAGCAGGATACCTCTGCGGTTCCCCCCGCTTCTGGTTCGGCAAGGGCGCCGGTGGTCGCGAACCCTCTCGACGCAACGAAGTTTTTGGAAGCACCATGTAGTTTACTGACCGAAGATCAGGCGAGGGAGGCTGGCGACCTAAGCGACCCGCGGCCAGATGTGGCCAACGCTCAGGGGCCCGAATGTGAGTGGCGTGAGCCGAATGGCGGCGATCTCAAGCTCAGTTTTCTTACGGCTGGCGCTGGCGGGTTGGACGGGCTGTACAGAAGTCATGAAGTCAAGCCCCTCGCATATTTCGAGCCGGTTCCTGATGTTGCTGGCTACCCGGGGGTGTTCAACGATGGAGCCGTCGACCGCAGAAAACGTGGTAGCTGCTCTTTGAGTGTCGGTGTTCGCGACGATCTGCTTCTTACTGCTGTGGCTGGATATGATTCGCCGTCGCCCAGATATTCAAATCCTTGTTCGGCAGCTCAGGAGGTCGCTGAAATGGCTGTGGGCACAATGAGGGGGAGTGCGTGATGGCACTTGGAGCGAACGAGATTGCAGCCTTGCTGCAAGGTGGACCAGGGCCAGAAAGTTTGTTTACGTCGCAGGATGCAGCGAACTCTCTATCGCTACAGCACGAACAAGTTGCCCGATCAATGGCTTCGTTGCAAAATGCGATGACAAGCTCCTGGCAAGGAGTGGCGTCTCAGCAGGCTTTCGCCGGTGCGGGACCGCTCGTTCAGGCTTCTGATGTGAGTGCCGGGCACCTGTCGAACGCCCAGACCCTGCTCTCTGGTCAGGGCAATTCGTTCAACGAAGCAAAAAATGCGATTGGTACGGGGCCCGGTCCGAAGCCCGAGTCGACCTTCGCCAGCGATAACCTCCCTTTTCTGACTAGTCGCAACGAGGAGATCGACGCCTGGAACGCTCAGGCACAGGAAGTCGTCGATCGGTACAACACCTATTCCGACCAGAGCACCCACAACGCGTCGAACTGGCCCACCGACTATGGCCAGCTCGGGCTCCCGCCCGGCGGTGTGGACTTCGCGGTGAAGCCGCCCGTCGGTGACGGGCCGGTGGTCACGCCGGGCGACGGGCCGACGGTCAACGGCGAGGACGGCACCGGCGCGACCCGCGCCTCCTCGGTCAGCACCGGCGGCCCGGTGTCGCAGGCGCCGACCTTCAACGGCCCGGGTGCGGTCGGTAACCCCCAGAGCCCCTCACCCGGTGGGACGCCGCCACCGAGCGGTACCCCGTTCCCCGGGGTCAACGGTCCGGGCACCGGCACCACGAAGCCGTCCGAAGCGCATCCCGGACGCCCCGGCGTACCGCCGGGCGTCGGCGGCTACACCCCGCCACGCGGCCGACCGCGCGGTGGGAACACGCCGGACACCGTCGCCGGATACGGCGCACATGGCCGCGACGGCTCACTCGCCAACGGCTCCGCCAACGGCACCGGCAACGGTTCGGGCCCACGGGCCGGAGCCGGATCGAGCGCGGGATACCGGGTCGGTGCGGGCGGACCCGGCTCCGTACCGGGCGGACCGGGATCAGGATCAGGATCCGGCGGGCAGGGCGGTCCGGGAGCGGGCAGTGGCTCCGGCGCCAACTCCGGACTCGGCGCGGGCAAGGGCACCGGGGCCGGAATGCCGGGCCAGGGCGGCATGACGCCGGGCTCGGCGGCGGGTCCCGGCGCGGCAGGCCGTGGCGCCGGCGGAATGGGCGGCATGGCCCCCGGAGCGGGGCGGGCCAACCGCGAGGAAGACGCCGAGCACAAGCGTCTCGAAGTGCTGCAGGAGCCCGACCCGGACGCGATCTTCGGCCCGGACCCCGGACAGAAGACCACACCACCCGTCATCGGCGGCTGACCGTACGCGGCACGAGGGGACGACATGGGAGTGCTGCGCGGCGAGGTGATCGTCTCGCACGACTGCGTGACGGTCACCGCGGAGTGGCTCAACCTGCGGTTGCCGACACCGTTGACGCCGGAACCGTTGTGGCGCAACGACACGGAGCGGGCGACCCTGCACGACCGGGTCCGCGCGGAACTCGACGCCGAAGGCCTGCTCGACGGTGACCGGCCGAGCGACGCCTTCGCCGAATCGCTGCGCGTGCTCTGCACCGGTGGCACCGAGTTCTTCGCCTACGTCGACACCGCCGAACGCGACTACCGGCTGTTCGCCGCGGCGAACGGGCGCGACGCCGTGTTCGCCTGCTGGGTGCCCGGCGCGGGCCAGGTGCTGCTGCGCCCCGCCACGCACGACGCACTCGCCGAGGAAGTGGTCGGCGAACTGCCGGAATGGGTACCGGCCCGCGGCCGGTCGATGTCCGTTCCCGAGGAGGACGTCCCGCGCACACCCGGGGAGCGGCCCGCCCGGCACATCGAGTGCCGCAGGCTGCTGTCGCTGTACGAACAGCCCCGGTACGCCGCCGGGCAGCTCCACGCCGGGATCCGCTCCGGCCTCGGCGGCGGCGCCAAACGCACCGAGCCGGTGACCTTCATCGACGTCGAGGACGGCCGCTGGCTGACCTACGTCACGGTCGGCCGCGACGGTCACCGCACCATCGTCACCGCTCCCGGTGGCAGGCAGGTCACCACCGGGAAGCTCTACGAACTCCAGGACCAGTTGCGCGAACGGCGACGAGCGTAGGCCGCGAGCCCTTCGGACCCAGGCCGTCCACAGCCCGGGGCCTCGTGCCCGCCGGCGGGGTGGGCGGCGCTCGAACCGGGCGTGCCGATACGGTGTGCCCTTCTTCCGGGCGAGGCGATCACGGTGGAACGATCGGCCAACCGGGCGGGTGGCGTGCGTGGTGTCTTGACTCCCGGACGCCGTGGGGTCACGCTTGTCGGCAAGCGGCACCGCCCATTGCGGGAGGCGGGCCGAGAGACAGGCGAGTGAGGCTGGGCCCCGTCCGGCGAGCCCCCTCGACAGACGCGGTCTCTGACGCTAGACTGCTTCTTTGCGCTGCCCACTTTCATGCTGCCCTGACCCGGTGGCTAGGATGGTTGGCACCACCGCACCCCTGACAGCCCGTGTCGTACTTGCCGATGCGGCTGCTCAACCGCTTATTTGTCCCCGGAAGGACGCATCTTGGCAGTCTCTCCCGCGAACCAGGCCACTGCTGCGACCACATCGGCTGTCTCTCGCTCGGAGTCAACGGGAATTCCAGGAGCACCCACGCGGGTCTCTTTCGCGAAGATTCGCGAGCCCCTGAGCACTCCCAACCTGCTCGACGTGCAGATTCGGTCATTCGAATGGTTCACCGGCGACGAGGCGTGGTTCGAACGCCGCGTCGAGGAAGGTGAAGAGAACCCGACCGGCGGTCTCGAAGAGGTTCTCAACGAGATCTCCCCGATCGAAGACTTCTCCGGCTCCATGTCCCTGTCCTTCTCCGACCCGCGCTTCGACGAGGTCAAGGCCTCCGTCGAGGAGTGCAAGGACAAGGACATGACGTACGCGGCCCCGCTGTTCGTGACCGCCGAGTTCGTCAACAACAACACCGGTGAGATCAAGAGCCAGACGGTCTTCATGGGTGACTTCCCGGTGATGACCGACAAGGGCACCTTCGTCATCAACGGCACCGAGCGTGTCGTCGTGTCCCAGCTCGTCCGTTCACCCGGCGTCTACTTCGACACCAGCGTCGACAAGACGACCGACAAGGACGTCTACAGCGTCAAGATCATCCCGAGCCGCGGTGCGTGGCTCGAGTTCGACGTCGACAAGCGCGACACCGTCGGTGTCCGTATCGACCGCAAGCGCCGCCAGCCGGTCACCGTGCTGCTGAAGGCACTGGGCTGGTCCACCGAGGCGATCCGTGAGCGCTTCAACTTCTCCGAGACGCTGCTCGCCACGCTGGAGAAGGACCACACCGCCGGTACCGACGAGGCGCTGCTCGACATCTACCGCAAGCTGCGCCCGGGCGAACCGCCCACCAAGGAGAGCGCCCAGACGCTGCTGGAGAACCTGTTCTTCAAGGCGAAGCGCTACGACCTGGCGAAGGTCGGCCGGTACAAGGTCAACAAGAAGCTGGGCCTCGGTTCCCCGTACGACACGGGCACGCTCACCGAGGAAGACATCGTCAACACCATCGACTACCTGGTCCGCCTGCACGCGGGCGAGGACGAGATGAGCGTCGACGGCAACGAGATCCCCGTCGAGACCGACGACATCGACCACTTCGGCAACCGTCGCCTGCGCACCGTCGGCGAGCTGATCCAGAACCAGATCCGGGTCGGCCTCTCCCGCATGGAGCGGGTCGTGCGCGAGCGCATGACCACCCAGGACGTCGAGGCGATCACCCCGCAGACCCTGATCAACATCCGTCCCGTCGTGGCGGCGATCAAGGAGTTCTTCGGTACCTCGCAGCTCTCGCAGTTCATGCAGCAGACCAACCCGATCGACGGCCTCACCCACAAGCGCCGCCTGTCGGCGCTGGGCCCCGGTGGTCTGTCCCGTGAGCGCGCCGGCATGGAGGTCCGCGACGTCCACCCGTCGCACTACGGCCGCATGTGCCCGATCGAGACCCCGGAAGGCCCGAACATCGGCCTGATCGGCTCGCTCTGCTCCTACGCGCGGGTCAACCCGTTCGGCTTCATCGAGACGCCGTACCGCAAGGTCGTCGACGGCCGGGTCACCGACCAGGTCGACTACCTGACCGCCGACGAGGAAGACCGCTTCGTGAAGGCGCAGGCCAACGCGCCGATCGACGACGAGGGCCACTTCCAGGAAGACCGCGTGCTCGTCCGTAAGAAGGGCGGCGAGGTCGAGCTGATCGACCCCACCGACGTGGACTACATGGACGTCTCGCCGCGCCAGATGGTGTCGGTCGCGACGGCCATGATCCCGTTCATCGAGCACGACGACGCGAACCGCGCCCTGATGGGTGCGAACATGCAGCGTCAGGCGGTGCCGCTGCTGCGCAGCCAGGCGCCGCTGGTGGGTACCGGCATGGAGCTGCGGGCCGCTATCGACTCCGGTGACGTGCTGATCGCCGAGCAGGCCGGTGTGGTGGAGGAACTCTCCGCCGACCTGGTCACCGTCATGCACGACGACGGAACGCGGAAGAGCTACAGCCTCTACAAGTTCCGCCGCTCGAACCACGGAACCTGCTTCAACCACCGTCCGATCGTCGACGAGGGCGACCGGGTCGAGGTCGGCCAGGTCATCGCCGACGGGCCGTCCACCGAGAACGGCGAGGTGGCGCTCGGCAAGAACCTGCTCGTCGCCGTCATGCCGTGGGAGGGCCACAACTACGAGGACGCGATCATCCTGTCGCAGCGCCTCGTGCAGGACGACGTGCTCACCTCGATCCACATCGAGGAGCACGAGATCGACGCCCGCGACACCAAGCTCGGTGCCGAGGAGATCACCCGGGACATCCCGAACGTCTCCGAGGAGGTCCTCGCGGACCTCGACGAGCGCGGCATCATCCGCATCGGTGCCGAGGTCCGCGACGGCGACATCCTGGTCGGCAAGGTCACGCCCAAGGGCGAGACCGAGCTGACCCCGGAGGAGCGGCTGCTCCGCGCGATCTTCGGTGAGAAGGCGCGCGAGGTCCGCGACACCTCGCTGAAGGTCCCGCACGGCGAGACCGGCAAGGTCATCGGCATCCGGGTGTTCTCCCGCGAGGACGACGACGAGCTGCCCCCCGGTGTCAACGAGCTGGTCCGTGTCTACGTGGCGCAGAAGCGCAAGATCCAGGACGGCGACAAGCTCGCCGGCCGGCACGGCAACAAGGGTGTCATCGGCAAGATCCTGCCCGCCGAGGACATGCCGTTCATGGAGGACGGGACCCCGGTCGACGTCGTCCTGAACACCCACGGTGTGCCGCGCCGGATGAACATCGGCCAGGTGCTGGAACTGCACCTCGGCTGGCTGGCCTCGCAGGGCTGGACCGTGGAGGGCGAACCGGACTGGGCGAAGAACCTGTCCGAGGAGCTGCACGACATCGCGCCCGGCACCAACACCTCGACGCCGGTGTTCGACGGCGCCAAGGAGGAGGAGCTGACGGGTCTGCTCGGAGCCACCAAGCCCAACCGCGACGGCGAGCGCATGGTCAAGGAGAACGGCAAGGCCACGCTGCTCGACGGCCGCTCCGGCGAGCCGTACCCGTACCCGGTCTCGGTCGGCTACATGTACATCCTGAAGCTGCACCACCTGGTGGACGACAAGATCCACGCCCGCTCCACCGGCCCGTACTCGATGATCACGCAGCAGCCGCTGGGTGGTAAGGCGCAGTTCGGTGGCCAGCGCTTCGGTGAGATGGAGTGCTGGGCGATGCAGGCCTACGGCGCGGCGTACACGCTGCAGGAGCTGCTCACCATCAAGTCCGACGACGTGCTCGGCCGGGTGAAGGTCTACGAGGCCATCGTCAAGGGCGAGAACATGCCGTCGCCGGGTATCCCGGAGTCCTTCAAGGTTCTGCTGAAGGAACTGCAGTCGCTGTGCCTCAACGTCGAGGTGCTCTCCAGCGACGGGGCCGCCATCGAGATGCGCGACTCCGATGACGAGGACCTCGAGCGTGCCGCTGCGAACCTCGGCATCAACCTGTCCCGCAACGAGTCGCCCTCGGTGGACGACGTCGTTCAATGATCGCGACGGAGCGGGGCCTGTAGCGGGCCCCGCTCCCACTCGCCGACTCCTCTAGCCCTCATCAACCCCAAGGGGATGCAACGACGTGCTGGACGTCAATTACTTCGATGAACTCCGCATCGGCCTGGCCACCGCCGACGACATCCGTCACTGGTCCTTCGGCGAGGTCAAGAAGCCGGAGACCATCAACTACCGCACGCTGAAGCCGGAGAAGGACGGACTCTTCTGCGAGAAGATCTTCGGCCCGACCCGCGACTGGGAATGCTACTGCGGCAAGTACAAGCGAGTCCGCTTCAAGGGCATCATCTGTGAGCGCTGTGGTGTCGAGGTCACCCGCGCCAAGGTCCGTCGTGAGCGGATGGGCCACATCGAGCTGGCCGCCCCGGTCACGCACATCTGGTACTTCAAGGGCGTTCCGTCCCGGCTGGGCTACCTGCTCGACCTGGCGCCGAAGGATCTCGAGAAGATCATCTACTTCGCCGCCTACGTCATCACCGGCGTGAACAAGGACCTGCGCCACAACGACCAGCCGACGCTCGAGAACGAGATCACCGTCGAGCGCAAGAACGTCGAGACGAAGCGCGACGCCGACATCGAGGCGCGGGCGCAGAAGCTCGAAGCCGACCTGGCCGAGCTGGAGGCCGAGGGCGCCAAGTCCGACGTCCGCCGCAAGGTCAAGGAGGGCGGCGAGCGGGAGATGCGCCAGCTCCGCGACCGCGCCCAGCGTGAACTGGACCGCCTCGAAGAGGTCTGGACCACCTTCACCAAGCTGGACGTGCGCCAGCTCGTCGTCGACGAGCTGCTCTACCGCGAGCTGATCGACCGCTACGGCGAGTACTTCACCGGCGGTATGGGCGCGGAGGCCATCCAGAAGCTGGCCACCGAGTTCGACGTCGACGCCGAGGCCGAGAACCTGCGCGAGACGATCCGCTCGGGCAAGGGGCAGAAGAAGCTCCGTGCGCTCAAGCGGCTCAAGGTCGTGGCGGCCTTCCAGGCCACCCGCAACGACCCGCGCGGCATGGTCCTCGACGCCGTCCCGGTGATCCCGCCGGAACTGCGCCCGATGGTCCAGCTCGACGGTGGCCGGTTCGCCACCTCGGACCTGAACGACCTGTACCGCCGCGTCATCAACCGCAACAACCGGTTGAAGCGGCTGATCGACCTCGGCGCGCCCGAGATCATCGTCAACAACGAGAAGCGGATGCTGCAGGAGGCCGTCGACGCGCTGTTCGACAACGGCCGCCGCGGCCGCCCGGTCACCGGTCCCGGTAACCGTCCGCTGAAGTCGCTGTCCGACCTGTTGAAGGGCAAGCAGGGCCGGTTCCGTCAGAACCTGCTCGGCAAGCGCGTCGACTACTCGGGCCGTTCGGTCATCATCGTCGGACCGCAGCTCAAGCTGCACCAGTGCGGTCTGCCGAAGGACATGGCGCTGGAGCTGTTCAAGCCGTTCGTGATGAAGCGGTTGGTCGACCTCAACCACGCGCAGAACATCAAGTCCGCCAAGCGGATGGTGGAGCGCTCACGTCCGCAGGTGTGGGACGTGCTGGAAGAGGTCATCAGCGGCCACCCGGTGATGCTGAACCGGGCGCCCACCCTGCACCGCCTCGGTATCCAGGCCTTCGAGCCGCAGCTCGTCGAGGGCAAGGCCATCCAGCTCCACCCGCTGGTCTGCGAGGCGTTCAACGCGGACTTCGACGGTGACCAGATGGCCGTGCACCTTCCGCTGTCCGCGGAGGCGCAGGCCGAGGCCCGGATCCTGATGCTGTCGGCGAACAACATCCTCTCGCCGGCGTCGGGCCGTCCGCTCGCCATGCCGCGACTGGACATGGTCACCGGCATCTTCCACCTCACCCGTCTCGACGAGAACGCGGTCGGTGCCGGGCAGGCGTTCTCCTCGGCCGCCGAGGCGATCATGGCCTTCGACCGCAAGTCGGTCGGCCTGCACGCGCCGATCAAGATCCGGGTGAAGGACCGTCAGCCGGCGAAGGCCGATGAGGCGGCGCTCGCGGAGAAGGGCTGGGAACCCGGTCAGCCGTGGCTGGCCGAGACCACCCTCGGCCGGGTGCTGTTCAACGAACTGCTCCCGCCGGACTACGCGTTCGTCAACGAGCCGATGCCGAAGAAGCGCCAGGCCTTGATCGTCAACGATCTGGCCGAGCGGTACTCCATGACGCAGGTCGCGCAGACGCTCGACCGGCTCAAGGACGCCGGCTTCTACTGGGCCACCCGCTCGGGCGTCACCGTCGCCATCTCCGATGTCGTCGTGCCGCCGGAGAAGGCCGCCATCCTCGACGAGTACGAGGGCAAGGCCGACCAGGTCGAGAAGCGCTACCAGCGTGGTCAGCTCTCGCACACCGAGCGCAACAACGAGCTCGTCAAGGTGTGGGGCCAGGCCACCGAGGACGTCGCCAAGGTCATGGAGGCGCACTTCCCCGACGACAACCCGATCTCCGTGATCGTGAAGTCCGGGGCGGCGGGCAACATGACCCAGGTCCGTTCGCTGGCCGGTATGCGTGGTCTGGTGTCGAACCCGAAGGGTGAGTACATCCCGCGTCCGATCAAGGCCAACTTCCGTGAGGGCCTGTCGGTGGCGGAGTACTTCATCGCCACGCACGGTGCCCGCAAGGGCCTGGCCGACACCGCGCTGCGTACCGCCGACTCGGGTTACCTGACCCGTCGTCTGGTGGACGTCTCGCAGGACGTCATCGTCCGGGAGACCGACTGCGGCACCACCCGCGGCATCAAGATGCCGATCGGCGAGGACATCGGCGACGGCAAGGTCCTGCGCGACCAGCACGTCGAGACCGCGGTCTACGCCCGGACGCTGGCCACCGACGCCACCGACAAGCAGGGCAACGTCGTCCTCAACGCCGGGGACGACATCGGTGACCCGGCGATCGAGAAGCTGCTCGGCAGCGGCATCTCGGAGGTCAAGGTCCGCAGCGTCCTGACCTGTGAGTCCGCCGTCGGTGTGTGTGCGTCCTGCTATGGCCGCTCGATGGCCACCGGTCAGCTCGTGGACGTCGGCGAGGCCGTCGGCATCGTCGCCGCCCAGTCGATCGGTGAGCCGGGAACCCAGCTCACGATGCGTACCTTCCACCAGGGTGGTGTCGCCGGTGACGACATCACCACGGGTCTGCCCCGGGTGCAGGAGCTGTTCGAGGCTCGGGTGCCGAAGGGCAAGGCGCCGATCGCCGACGTCGATGGCCGGGTGCGCATCGAGGAGAGCGAGCGGTTCTGGAAGATCACGCTGATCCCGGACGACGGCAGCGAGGAGATCGTCTTCGACAAGCTGTCGAAGCGTCAGCGTCTCGCCGTCACCCCGACCGGCCCGCTCGCGGACGGCGATCACGTCGGCGTCGGCGCGCAGTTGCTCGAAGGTACGCCCGACCCGCACGAGGTCCTGCGGGTCATGGGCCCGCGCGAGGCGCAGATGCACCTCGTCGACGAGGTGCAGAAGGTGTACCGGGCGCAGGGTGTGTCCATCCACGACAAGCACATCGAGGTCATCGTGCGGCAGATGCTGCGCCGCGTGACGATCATCGACTCCGGTGCCACGGACTTCCTGCCGGGCGAACTGCCCGAGCGGACCAAGTTCGAGGCCACCAACCGTGCCTCGGTCGCGGAAGGCGGTGACCCGGCCTCGGGCCGTCCGGTGCTGATGGGTATCACGAAGGCCTCGCTCACCACGGACTCGTGGCTGTCGGCGGCGTCGTTCCAGGAGACCACTCGGGTGCTGACCGATGCGGCCATCAACGGCCGTAGCGACAAGCTCGTCGGTCTCAAGGAGAACGTGATCATCGGTAAGCTGATCCCGGCCGGTACGGGCATCAACCGCTACCGCAACATCCAGGTGCAGCCGACCGAGGAGGCCAGGGTCGCGGCGTACGCGATCCCGTCCTACGACGACGGCTACTACACGCCTGACGTGTTCGGTACCGGAACCGGTGCGGCCGTCCCGCTGGACGACTACGACTTCGGTCGCGACTTCCGCTAGACACCGACAGCAGTCGGCAACGAGGGCCCCGGGCGCACAGCGTCCGGGGCCCTCGTGCGTCCGGCCTCACCACCGAGCGCGTTTAGCGGGCTGAATGTCGTACCGCGCCGTCCAGCGTTGCCGTGCGGCGCCCAGGCCGTCGACGTCGCCCCGCGTGCCGTGGTGGGCCTCCGGGAAGCCCGGCGAGTGCGTTTAGCGGGCTAAATGTCGTCCGGGCTCGATCGGCAGGCACTCTCCACCCGTCCCTGCCTCGTTCGGTGGTCGACCGAGGCGCTCCGGCGAGCGCAGCGTCTCGGTTCCGGCCGGCTTCGATCGGTGCCCGCGGGCGTCCCGGAAGCGCCTTTAGCGGGCTGAATGTCGTGCCGGGGGCGGGGGCGTCCGGGTAGGGAGCCGTGGTGGTCAGGGCGGGGAGTGGCGAGGATCGAACCAGCGGGTAACCTTCTCGATAGTAGGTAGCGCGGATTCGGTAGGAATGGCCGAAACGGTGCGAAACGTTCGCGGACGGGCGCTACTCCATTCGGAACGACGCCCGGAAACGAATCCGGCAGATGTCCGCGTGCCCGTGGTCGATCATGATCAGTTCGTTCACTGCCGAACGTGCAATTGTTGCGCGACTTCGGACAATCGGGTGTTTTCGACGTAGTCGGGAACCAGTAATAATCGTGCCGAACCTGCCTTCTAATGGCGGTACAGATTCTCGATACGCATTCTTGGCGACGGCGGCACCATACGCCCAGGCTTGCCCGCGCGGTCCCGGCCGGCGAACCGCCACCGATACCGGTACGGGCGCCACGGGCCCACCGCGCCGACTCCGCAGGCAGCGCTGGTAGGTCGCCGATACGAGGTGAATGGAACCTCAAGCGACGGTCAATTCCCCGCGAACGGAACCGCCCGAACCCCGGCTGGAACAGTACGTTCAGCGCCACGGATTACGCCATTCGGCCGCGCGAATTCGTGAGCAATGCGTACATGCGTGAACGCACACCGCTACATTTGACGTGCTCAGTCATTAACCGACCGCATGGTGGGGCTTTAAGTGAGCCGTTAATGTCGTGGCACGCCCATCAGGCTGGTTTTAGCCTGACTGAGGGGCTTGGGGCAATTCAGGCTGAAGCACTGGGGAAATTCTAGCTACGCCGTTGAACCATTGAAATCGAACGGATCGCAGTTTCAGGCGGGCCAGCTTGAAACCGTACTGCATTCCCGTTCGGTTCCGTTCTCATGGGCGACGACTGCCGGAGGCGTTCCGCGTGCGCCAGTTCTCGCACCCGTAGCACCGATGCGAGAAAGCGGGAACCGGGCCGATCGCCGGGTCCCGCCGAACGAAGGGGCATGCGTCGTGATCACGCGAGCCCTCCGTCGTGCTGCGTCATTTCCGGCACTGAGCAGTAAGGGACCAACCGGTGCAGAACATGCAGAGGATCCACTTCACCAGTGACGACCTGGCCCGGACGCGGGTCGTTCCGACCTTGGGCCGCACCGTCGAGACACTGTTCGCCCTCGAACTGCTCGCCAACGGCGCGGGCGGCACCCTTTTCCAGCAGTGGCGCAAGGCGGTGCACAGCAGGCTCGGCAAGCGCGTCCAGTCGCTGGCCCCCGCCGACCAGCAGGTCCGTCCGTTCCCCGAACTTCTGTTGCTCGGCAAGCAGACGGCCAAGATCGACGCCCTGCTGCAGGACGGCAACTTCGCCAGCGAACGGTCCGCGCTCGCCGTCCGCGACTTCTACCGCGTCGCGCTGGCCCCGTACTGGAAGCGGATGCACCAGCACCTCGAGACCGAACGCGAGATCCGCGGCCGCATCGTGCTCTCCGGCGGAATCGAACGACTGCTGGCCACCCTGCATCCCCGGATGAAGTGGGAGCCGCCCTACCTGTTGGTACCGAGCGAACGTTCGGAGGACGTCGTACTGGGCGGCAGGGGACTGGTGCTCGCCCCCTCGCTGTTCCTCAGCGGCTGCCCCCGCACCATCGCGAATCCCGGCGGCGACTTCGGTACCCCGGCACTGGTCTACCCCGCGCCGCCGGACCGTTCGCAGACCGACGCCCTGTGGAACGTCGCCGCTGCCGAGGACCGCTCGCTCGGCGCCCTCGTCGGCCGCACCCGCGCCGCCATGCTCGAAGCGCTCACCGACAGCCGCGCGTCGATCGAGCTCAGCAGGCTTCTGGAGATATCGTCCGCCGCCGTCAGCCAGCACACGTCTATCCTGCGCAACGCCGGGCTGATCCGATCGCAGCGCAACGTCAACACCGTCTTCCACACCCTCACCCCGCTCGGCGTCGCACTGCTCCGCGGCTACCAGCAGGAGCGCAGACTCGCGGCATCGTGACCGATCGCCGCCGCAGCGAAAGAGACACCACCATCGACGCAACGAACACGACCCAGCGCTGGCTACGTGGCTACGCGGGCGACACGACGTCACCGCGCCGGCTCGTCTGCTTCCCGTACGCGGGCGGAACCGCGCAGGGTTTCCGGCCGTGGGCGAAGTACCTGCCCGCCGATGTGCACCTGCTCGCGGTGCAGTACCCGGGGCGCCAGGACCGCATCGACGACGCGTGCCTCGTCCAGATGGACGAGCTCGTCGAGCAGGTCATGGAGGCCCTGCGCCCGCTCGCCGACCGCCCGTTGACCCTCTTCGGACACAGCATGGGCGCCTCCGTCGCGTACGAGGTCGCCGTGCGGCTGGAACGGGAGAACGCCGACCTCGCCACCCTCCACGTCTCCGGTCACGGCCCGCCGCACCTGCAGGCCCCAGGCGACCTGCACCGCCGTGGCGACGCCGCGATCCTGGACGACGTCCGGCGGCTCAATCCGGCGGCCACGGAGGTGCTGGCGGACCCGGACGTTCTCGATTTCGTGCTGCCCGCCATCCGTGCCGACTACGAACTGGTGGAGACCTACCGCCGCGCCGAACCGCCGCGGCTGTCCGTGCCGATCGTCGCCTACGGCGGCACCGAGGACCCGGTCGTCGACGAACAGGGCCTGCGTGGCTGGGAAAGCCTCACCAGCGGCCCGTTCGAGCAGCGCATGTTCCCGGGGGCGCACTTCTTCCTCCTGCAGGACGAACGGACGGTGGTCACCGACCTCGCCGGCCGGATGGGCTGACCCGCCGCGAACCGGGGCCCGGACCGCGCGAGCATCAGTGCTGGGCGCTGCTCACGCGGTCCGGGCGTGGAGCGCGTCACCCGCGGCTGGGGTCCGGTTCGGGTGGCGCGCCGACCTCGAGGAGCTGGGAATCCCCGACGTCCTGCACCCAGCGTATGGACGCCCATCGGCGCCGACCATCCAGCGAGGCCCCGGCCCGGGGTAGAGCTGACTGCCCTACCGCGGTCGCCTCCGGTCGAGGTGGTGCGCTGAAAGCCTTGCGTCCCAGGCGAATCAGCCGGACGCCGTCGCCTCGACGCCGATCCGGTCGAGCAGTGCCGCGAGAGCGTCCAGCCTGCCCGGCAGGGTTTCCGCCGCCACCGGTTTCCCGTCCACCGCGTAGAAGTAACCGTGGTCGAAGGCCAGCAGGCACTGCAGGTCCGTCTTGTTCTCCACCAGCCAGCGCAAGGTCGACGGGGTCAGTACCCGGGCGGCGAACGCCGGATCCTCGGTGTACGCGACCACGTGCGCCCCGATCTCCTCCGGCAGCTCGACCTCCTGCCAGGACGAGGCCGAGGGCACCGGCTCGCGCAGCTCCAGATCGAACGCGCTCTGCCGCGGATCCCTTACTCGGCCCGGAAATCCGAGCGCACGGATGACGGCCGGATCCAGCACCGGTGCCAGCTTCAACCCAGGGGTCGTGCCGGTCCGCGTCTCCACGATGTGCTCGACGTCCTCGTAGGCGGAGTTATGCGGGCCCGACCTGAGAATCGACCCCTCGCACACCCGCAGCCGCCACCTGCCGTGAGGAATCTCCGCGGCGAAGCGGAACTCCGGCTCGCGATGGGGAACCCGGAGCGAGCCGAGGAAGCCCGAGTGGTGGTAGAGATGCAGAAACGGACGCCTGCGCCCGGCTGAGCCCGGCCACGACCGGGCCGGATCCGCGGTGAATTCGCCGCCGAGCCGCTCGGTCAGCAACCGGACCCTTTCCCGGCGGACCGCCTCGCCCCCGCGCTTGCGCCTGCGCGCCCGGACGAGGAAGAACGCGGGAATCCCGAACACCACCGAGAGCAGCAGGCCGAAGCGGATGAAGATCTCTACCGTGTCGCTGTCCACTGATTCCTTCCGGTGCCGTGCACGCCGGCGTCAGAAGTCGAGCTTGTCCTTGGTCTCGTCCACGGACTGACCGTCGCCGGTGGCCGCGTACTCGCCGGCCTTGCGTGCGTTTTCCAGGTGCCCCATGGGCTTGCCGGGCATCACCGGCGGGCCTACTGCCGGGTCGGTGCCGATGCCGATCTGCGATTTCGCCTGATCCGTGACGACGCCGGCCATCCGCGAGCCGAAACCGTCGTTGATCCGGCCGGCCATACCGGGCAGCGCCTGACCGTTCGTGCCCATCTTCGCGATGATGTCCTTGGTCTTGCCGAAGATGACCTTGAATTGGTCGATCAGCTCCTTGATCTGGTCGAGCACCTTCTGCAGCTTGCTCACCTGCTTGGTGGCCTTCGTCGCGGTGCCCGCGGCCTTCGCCGGCGTCGCCGCTCCCGCCGCCGCCGTCGAGGCCCCGGCCGTCGGAATCGCCGCCGCCAGAGCCGGCACCCAGATCATGATCAGCCAGGTGATCAGCTCGGTCAGCAGGGCCTTGATGAACTCCTCGATGACGGTCATCAGCATGCTGCACGCCTGCAGCAGCGTCGCGATGTCACCGGCCTGGTCGGCGGTCCCGGTGATCCCGCCGGAGAACTCGGCCAGCCTGCCCGCGGCGGCCTCGGCCGCACCGCCCTCCCACTGCGCGAGCGAATTCTGCGCCTGCTCGTTGAACTGCGCGGCGAACTGCTCCATCCCGCGGCCGATGTTGTTGAAGCTCTCCGCCGCCGCGGCGAGAGCCGGCCCGTCACCGCTGACGAAGTGGATCGCGTCCTGCAGCGGGTCGCACACCGCGAGCAGGAAGTTCAGTCCCTGGCCGACGAGCCAGCCGATCGGGTCCGTGGCGATGCTCATCGCCGTCTCCGCGCAGGACTGGATCAGGTTCGTCGTCTCGGACATCACGCCGCTCAGCCCGGTGGCCGTCGAGCCCTCCTTGATGGCCTGGCTCGTGCCCGCGTCGTACACCTTCACGGCGCTGCCGACGATCGGGATCGCGTTGACGACCTTCTTCCCGGTGCCGTCCTCCTGCTTGAGCGCGATGTCGCCCAGCGGATCGCTCATGTCCGTGCCCCTCGCTCGTTCTCGTTCACCTGGGAGCGTCGCCGCTGTTCTCCAGCTGCCCCATCACTTCGTTCCAGTTGCGGCAGTTGTCGTTCTCGGTGCTGTCGTAGAACTCGCCGGCCGTGCGGACCTTGTCCGAGGCGGACTGCAGGCCGTCCTCCATCTGCTTGAGCAGATCGTTCAGGTCGCCGAGCATGTCGGTGTACATGTGCTTGACGAAGATGCCGACGATGCCCCAGGACTCGTCGCCGACGTCCGCCTGGCCGACCTTGTCCTTGACGCCCGCCACCGCGGTCTTGTTCTCGGCGAGCAGGTCCGAGTAGGCGTACAGCCTCGAGGTGTCGACCTGGTAGCCGCCCATCAGTGATCCCCTCGGTCGTCGAACAGGTTCTTCAGGAACTCATCGCCCTGCGAACCACCCGTCGCGGGTGGCGGCGCCGGTGCGTCCTCGGCCCGTGCCATGAACGATTGCGCCGAGTAGTCCTCGGGTTCGCCCTCGTTCACCGCCCGCCGCGGCGTCTCCTGCTCCACCTTCGACCGCAGTTCCTCGACGCTGGTTCCCAGCACTTCGGCCTGGGTCTCGAGGACCTGCTCGGTGAGACCGAGGCTGCCACCCATGTGCTGGTCGACGACCACCGCCTGTTTCCGTGCCGATTCGGCCACCGCTTCCCGCAGGGTGGCCATCAGGGTGTTCGCGAGCGCGCGGCCGTCCTGCCGCATCGCGCCGTCGGCGATACGGATGTCCGTGACGGAGCCGCCCGGCCCGGCGACGACGGTCACCGTCCGGTCCGGTGAGGTCGCCGTGGCCTCGAGCGCACCGATCTCGGCCTGCATCTGGCCGATGCTGGCGAACTGATCGTCCACCCGCTGGATCTTCGACTGGAACCGCTCGAACTGTGCGACGAGCCGCTCGAACTCCGCTGACACGCTTCCTCCTCGGCGTCGCCGCCTGAACTGGTGGTTTCCCGGTGCGAGTGAACATCATGGACGATCGGTACCCGTTCCGTGCGCACCTCGGTCGAGATGCCCCCGATCAGGCCGGTACCGTGCCTCCCCGGTTCACCAAGCGGTACGAGGAGGGCGTTGTGGACACCGACAGGACCACCGTCACGGACGGCCCGACGGGTGAGGAGGTGAGCACCGGGCGCCGCGCGGCACCCGAGGGCGCGCCGGTCCACCCGCTGATCGACCTCTCGCGGGATCCGAATCCCGGTCGTCCCAATCACGCGAAGGCCGACGAGGACTGACCCGACCGGGCTCTGACCAGGCGGAACGTGGGGCGCGGGTGTGTAAGGCACCCGCACCTCCGCGTTGCCGCCACCTGTGCTTCGGGACGGGGTAAGGTGGCGGTTCGGTCGTCTTCAGACCCCCCAATTGGCCGCCTTCCGGGCGGCGGGTATCTTTGACGACCGTGCCCGGCAGGCGTCGGGCCGCTCCGCGTGCCATTCGGTAAAGGTGGGGTACTTCGGTATCCAGCTGACGTCCGGTGCGAAGCGGAGTTCCACGGATATCCCGCTGGGAAAGTTACCGGGTCGCGTAGATCTAGACGCGGCGCGACACGCCCGACCGCGGGGGCCGGGGAAATACGACAAGCAATACGCGACAGAAAGCTGGTCCATTGCCCACGATCCAGCAGCTGGTCCGCAAGGGCCGCCAGGACAAGGCTGCCAAGCAGAAGACCGCGGCCCTCAAGGGGAGCCCGCAGCGGCGTGGCGTGTGCACTCGCGTGTACACCACGACCCCCAAGAAGCCGAACTCGGCGCTGCGCAAGGTTGCTCGCGTGAAGCTGACCAGCGGCATCGAGGTCACCGCCTACATCCCCGGCGAAGGCCACAACCTGCAGGAGCACTCGATGGTGCTCGTGCGCGGTGGTCGTGTGAAGGACCTGCCGGGTGTTCGTTACAAGATCATCCGCGGTTCGCTCGACACCCAGGGTGTGAAGAACCGTAAGCAGGCGCGCAGCCGGTACGGCGCGAAGAAGGAGAAGAGCTAATGCCCCGCAAGGGTCCGGCCCCGAAGCGGCCGCTGATCTCTGACCCGGTCTATGCCTCGCCGCTGGTCACCCAGCTGGTGAACAAGGTGCTGCAGGACGGGAAGCGTTCGCTCGCCGAGCGCATCGTCTACGGCGCGCTGGAAGGCGCCCGGGAGAAGTCCGGCACCGACCCGGTCGTCACCCTCAAGCGTGCGCTCGACAACGTGAAGCCGAGCATCGAGGTGAAGAGCCGCCGCGTCGGTGGTGCCACCTACCAGGTGCCGATCGAGGTCAAGCCGAACCGCTCGACGACCCTTGCGCTGCGCTGGCTCGTGTCCTACTCGGCGGCTCGCCGCGAGAAGACCATGATCGAGCGCCTGCAGAACGAACTCCTCGACGCCAGCAACGGCCTCGGCGCCAGCGTCAAGCGTCGCGAGGACACGCACAAGATGGCCGAGTCGAACAAGGCCTTCGCGCACTACCGCTGGTGATCGCCGCCCGGCTGTCGATAAACCCAGGCCGGGCCCCAATCTTCTAGACAGGGGAACAATCTCGTGGCACGTGACGTGCTGACCGACCTGAACAAGGTCCGCAACATCGGCATCATGGCGCACATCGACGCCGGGAAGACCACCACCACCGAGCGGATCCTGTTCTACACCGGGATCAACTACAAGATCGGCGAAGTCCACGACGGCGCCGCCACCATGGACTGGATGGAGGAGGAGCAGAAGCGGGGTATCACCATCACCTCGGCTGCCACCACCACCTTCTGGGCCGACCACCAGATCAACATCATCGACACGCCGGGCCACGTCGACTTCACCGTCGAGGTGGAGCGTTCGCTGCGCGTGCTCGACGGTGCCGTCGCCGTCTTCGACGGCAAGGAAGGTGTCGAGCCGCAGTCCGAGCAGGTCTGGCGGCAGGCGGACAAGTACGAGGTTCCTCGTGTCTGCTTCGTCAACAAGATGGACAAGCTCGGTGCGGACTTCTACTTCACCGTGAAGACCATCGAGGAGCGCCTCGGCGCCCGCCCGCTGGTGATCCAGCTCCCGATCGGCGCCGAGAACGACTTCGAAGGCGTCATCGACCTGGTCCGTATGAAGGCACTCACCTGGCGTGGCGAGGTCAGCAAGGGCGAGGACTACGCGGTGGAGGACATCCCCGCGGACCTGGCCGACAAGGCCGCCGAGTACCGCGAGAAGCTGGTCGAGGCCGTCGCCGAGACCGACGACGCGCTGATGGAGAAGTTCTTCGCTGGCGAGCAGCTCTCCGAGGACGAGATCAAGGCGGGCATCCGCAAGCTGACGATCGCCCGCGAGGCCTACCCGGTGCTCACCGGTTCCGCCTTCAAGAACAAGGGCGTCCAGCCCATGCTCGACGCGGTCATCGACTACCTGCCGACGCCGTTCGACGTCCCGCCGGTCGAGGGCACCCTCCCCGACGGCGAGACCACGGTCGTGCGCAAGCCGTCCACCGAAGAGCCCTTCGCCGCGCTGGCCTTCAAGATCGCGGCGCACCCCTTCTTCGGCAAGCTGACCTACATCCGGGTCTACTCGGGCAAGGTCGCCTCCGGCACCGCCGTCGTCAACGCGACGAAGGAGCGGAAGGAGCGCATCGGCAAGCTGTTCCAGATGCACTCCAACAAGGAGAACCCCGTCGACGAGGGCCAGGCCGGCCACATCTACGCGGTCCAGGGCCTGAAGGACACCACCACCGGTGACACCCTCGCCGACCCGCAGAACCCGGTCGTCCTGGAGTCGATGACCTTCCCGGAGCCCGTCATCTCGGTGGCCATCGAGCCGAAGACGAAGGCGGACCAGGAGAAGCTGTCGACCGCGATCCAGAAGCTCGCCGAGGAGGACCCGACCTTCCGGGTCAACCTGGACGAGGAGACCGGTCAGACGATCATCCAGGGGATGGGCGAGCTGCACCTCGAGGTGCTGGTCAACCGGATGAAGTCCGACTACCGGGTCGAGGCGAACATCGGCAAGCCGCAGGTCGCCTACCGCGAGACGGTGCGCAAGACGGTCGAGAAGCTCGATTTCGTGCACAAGAAGCAGACCGGTGGCTCCGGCCAGTTCGCCAAGGTGATCGTCAAGCTCGAGCCGCTGGCCACCACGGACGGCGCGCTCTACGAGTTCGACAACAAGGTCACCGGTGGTCGCGTTCCGCGTGAGTACATCCCGTCGGTGGACGCCGGTGCCCAGGACGCCATGCAGTACGGCGTGCTCGCGGGTTACCCGCTCGTCGGCCTGAAGTTCACCCTTCTCGACGGTGCCTACCACGAGGTGGACTCCTCGGAGATGGCGTTCAAGATCGCCGGTTCGATGGCGATGAAGGAAGCCGCGAAGAAGGCCAGCCCGGTTCTGCTCGAGCCGTTGATGGCGGTCGAGGTCACCACGCCCGAGGACTACATGGGCGATGTGATCGGCGACCTGAACTCTCGCCGTGGCCAGATCCAGGCCATGGAAGAGCGCAGTGGTACGCGTGTCGTCAAGGCGCTCGTCCCGCTGTCGGAGATGTTCGGTTACGTGGGCGATCTGCGGTCGAAGACCCAGGGCCGCGCGAACTACTCCATGCAGTTCGACTCCTACGCCGAGGTTCCCGCGAACGTCGCCAAGGAGATCATCGCGAAGGCCACGGGGGAGTAGAACCCCCGGGGCCGTGGCCGAGGGGGCTCCCCTGAGGTCCGCACAACCGACCAGATAGGTCGCTGTCCGACAGCCACGTCGGCCGGTGAGAAAAAGCATAAACAGTCCAGGAGGACATTCCAGTGGCGAAGGCGAAGTTCGAGCGGAGCAAGCCGCACGTCAACATCGGAACCATTGGTCACGTCGACCACGGGAAGACCACCCTGACCGCGGCGATCACCAAGGTTCTGCACGACAAGTACCCGGAGCTCAACCAGTCGCGGGCGTTCGACCAGATCGACAACGCGCCGGAAGAGAAGCAGCGCGGCATCACGATCAACATCTCGCACGTCGAGTACGAGACCGAGGCGCGTCACTACGCGCACGTTGACGCTCCTGGTCACGCTGACTACATCAAGAACATGATCACCGGTGCGGCCCAGATGGACGGTGCGATCCTCGTGGTCGCGGCGACCGACGGCCCGATGCCGCAGACGCGTGAGCACGTGCTGCTCGCCCGTCAGGTCGGTGTGCCCTACATCGTCGTGGCGCTGAACAAGTCCGACATGGTCGACGACGAGGAGATCCTGGAGCTCGTTGAGCTCGAGGTTCGCGAACTGCTCTCCGAGCAGGAGTTCCCCGGCGACGACGCTCCGGTCGTCAAGGTCTCCGGCCTCAAGGCCCTGGAGGGCGACGAGGAGTGGGGCAAGTCGGTTCTCGAGCTCATGGAGGCCGTGGACGCCAACGTCCCCGAGCCCATCCGGGAGACCGAGAAGCCGTTCCTCATGCCCGTCGAGGACGTCTTCACCATCACCGGTCGCGGTACGGTCGTCACCGGCCGCATCGAGCGTGGCGAGGTCAAGCTCAACGAAGAGGTCGAGATCGTGGGCATCCGCCCCGACGCTCGCAAGACCACGGTCACCAGCATCGAGATGTTCAACAAGCTGCTTGACTCGGGCAAGGCCGGCGACAACGCCGCGCTGCTGCTCCGCGGTATCAAGCGCGAGGACGTCGAGCGTGGCCAGGTCGTCGTGAAGCCGGGCACCACCACCCCGCACACGGAGTTCGAGGGCTCGGTCTACATCCTGTCCAAGGACGAGGGCGGACGGCACACGCCGTTCTTCAACAACTACCGCCCGCAGTTCTACTTCCGTACCACGGACGTGACCGGCGTCGTGACCCTCCCCGAGGGCACCGAAATGGTCATGCCGGGCGACAACACCGACATCTCGGTGACGCTGATCCAGCCGATCGCCATGGACGAGGGCCTTCGCTTCGCCATCCGTGAGGGTGGACGGACCGTCGGTGCCGGCCAGGTCACCAAGATCAACAAGTAGTTCCTGAGCCGGGGCGGCCGTTCGTCGGCCTCCCCGGCACTCGGGCCCGGACCCGGAGGTGGAAACACCCCCGGGTCGGGCTTGAATTTTTGGGTATGCGAGACTATTAGGGTTGCTCGTCGCGGGGTGGCTGATTCTGCCGGAAACGGCAGCGCTGTTGTATTTCGGCAGAATCAGCCACCCCGGCGCGAGTAGCCGGGGCCACCAGCCGCTGCATCGCGCGGAGGTTGTGGTCGATGGGAACAGCCGAGACGGATGGCTTTCCCAGGCACGTTGAAGACCTCTGGCAGAGCGAGGATCCTGCGGGATCCGTCTGCGCACCGGGCGCGACACGCCCGACCGCGTGGACCGGAGTCGAGGTTCTGACGTGCGGAAACCAGGGCCGCGCGGCTCACAGAGCCGTTAGCGAGAGCTCCGGCGATCGAGAACAGCGGCACGAGACGACAAGGAACGAGCAGCCACCATGGCGGGACAGAAGATCCGCATCCGGCTCAAGGCCTACGACCACGAGGCGATCGACACCTCGGCGCGCAAGATCGTCGAGACGGTCACGCGTACCGGCGCCCGTGTTGTCGGGCCGGTGCCGCTGCCCACCGAGAAGAACGTTTACTGCGTCATCCGCTCGCCGCACAAGTACAAGGACTCGCGCGAGCACTTCGAGATGCGCACACACAAGCGTCTGATCGACATCCTCGACCCGACGCCGAAGACGGTCGACGCGCTCATGCGCATCGACCTGCCGGCGAGCGTCGACGTAAACATCCAGTAGACGCGGCGGGTACGAGGCGGAGATAAGAGACTCATGTCTGACAGGCAAGTTAAGGGCATCCTGGGCACCAAGCTCGGCATGACCCAGGTGTTCGACGAGAACAACCGGATCGTTCCGGTGACCGTCGTCCAGGCCGGGCCGAATGTCGTCACCCAGGTACGCAACCAGCAGACCGACGGTTACACGGCCGTGCAGCTGGCCTTCGGTTCGATTGACCCGCGCAAGGTCAACAAGCCGGGCACCGGTCACTTCGACAAGGCCGGCGTGACGCCGCGGCGTCACCTCGCCGAGCTGCGCACGACCGACTCCGAGACCTACGAGGTCGGCCAGGAGATCACCGCCGAGGTGTTCGAGACCGGCGCCGTGGTCGACGTGACCGGAACCAGCAAGGGCAAGGGCTACGCCGGTGTCATGAAGCGTCACGGCTTCAAGGGCCAGGGCGCGAGCCACGGTGCGCAGGCCGTGCACCGCAAGCCGGGTTCCATCGGTGGCTGCGCCACCCCGGGCCGCGTCTTCAAGGGCGTCCGGATGGCCGGCCGGATGGGCAACGATCGCGTCACCACGCAGGGCCTCACCGTGCACGCCGTGCGTGCCGACGACGGCCTGCTGCTGATCAAGGGCGCGGTCCCCGGCCCCAAGGGCGGCGTCGTGTTCGTCCGCAACGCCGTGAAGGGTGGTGCTTCCGAATGACCAGCCTCGAGCTGAAGACGCCGGCAGGCAAGGCCGACGGCACCGTCGACCTCCCGGCGGACATCTTCGACGTGCAGGCCAACGTGCCGCTGCTGCACCAGGTCGTGACGGCCCAGCTGGCCGCCGCTCGCCAGGGCACGCACTCGACGAAGACCCGCGGCGAGGTCGCCGGCGGTGGCAAGAAGCCGTACCGCCAGAAGGGCACCGGCCGCGCCCGCCAGGGCTCGATCCGCGCCCCGCAGTTCACCGGCGGTGGCACGGTCCACGGACCCACACCGCGTGACTACAGCCAGCGCACCCCGAAGAAGATGAAGGCCGCCGCTCTGCGTGGCGCCCTCTCCGACCGGACCCGCGCCGGCCAGCTGCACGTCGTCACCGAGCTGGTGACCGGCGACAAGCCGTCCACCAAGGGTTTCAAGGCCGCGATCGCCGCGGTGTCCAGCGCGAAGCGCGTTCTCGTGGTGCTGCACCGCGACGACGAGCTCACCTGGCTCTCGGCTCGCAACCTGGACAACGTGCACCTGATCACGCCGGACCAGCTCAACACGTACGACGTGCTGGTCAACGACGACATCGTGTTCACCAAGTCCGCGTACGACGTGTTCGTCGCCGGCCCCGCCCGGGGCAAGGCCGCGAAGGCCAGCGCGCGTTCGAGTGAGGTTGAGGGGAGTGACGAGCAGTGAGCTCCGTGGCCATTCCCGACTACCGCGACATCTTGCTCGCGCCGGTGATCTCCGAGAAGTCCTACGGGCTGCTCGAGGACCACAAGTACACGTTCCTGGTCCGTCCGGACGCCAACAAGACCCAGATCAAGATCGCGGTCGAGAAGGTCTTCGGCGTCAAGGTGGTCAGCGTGAACACGCTGAACCGTCAGGGCAAGCGCAAGCGCACCCGGACCGGTTTCGGTAAGCGCAAGGACACCAAGCGCGCCGTCGTGACTCTGTCGGCTGAGAGCAAGCCGATCGAGATCTTCGGCGGACCCGCCGCGTAAAGGACTGAGCAGACATGGGCATCCGCAAGTACAAGCCGACAACGCCTGGCCGGCGTGGCTCGAGCGTCTCCGACTTCGCCGAGATCACTCGGACGACGCCGGAGAAGTCGCTGCTGCGTCCGCTGAGCGGCAGTGGCGGTCGTAACTCGTCCGGCAAGATCACCACCCGGCACAAGGGTGGCGGTCACAAGCGCGCGTACCGGCTGATCGACTTCCGCCGGAACGACAAGGACGGCGTGCCGGCCAAGGTCGCGCACATCGAGTACGACCCCAACCGTTCCGCACGCATCGCGCTGCTGCACTACGCCGACGGCGAGAAGCGCTACATCATCGCGCCGGAGAAGCTGAAGCAGGGCGACCGGATCGAGAACGGCCCGCGGGCCGACATCAAGCCGGGCAACAACCTGCCGCTGCGCAACATCCCGGTCGGCACCGTGGTGCACGCGATCGAGCTCCGCCCCGGTGGCGGCGCGAAGATGGCGCGCTCCGCCGGTGCGAAGGTGCAGCTCGTCGCCAAGGACGGTCCGTACGCCCAGTTGCGTCTCCCCTCGGGCGAGATCCGCAACGTGGACGTGCGCAACCGCGCCACCATCGGCGAGGTCGGCAACTCCGAGCACGCCAACATCAACTGGGGCAAGGCCGGCCGTAACCGCTGGCGGGGCAAGCGCCCGACCGTCCGTGGTGTCGTCATGAACCCGGTCGACCACCCGCACGGTGGTGGTGAGGGTAAGACCTCCGGTGGTCGCCACCCGGTGAACCCGAACGGTAAGCCGGAGGGTCGTACCCGCCGCAACAAGCCGAGCGACAAGTTGATCGTCCGCCGCCGCCGTACCGGCAAGAAGCGCTGAGCAGGGAGGTAAGAAAACATGCCACGCAGCCTCAAGAAGGGCCCGTTCGTGGACGACCACCTGCTCAAAAAGGTGGACGTACTCAACGAGTCCGGCAAGAAGACGGTGATCAAGACCTGGTCACGCCGCTCCACGATCATCCCGGATTTCCTGGGACACACGATCGCGGTGCACGACGGCCGCAAGCACGTCCCGGTGTTCGTCACCGAGTCGATGGTGGGTCACAAGTTGGGCGAGTTCGCTCCGACGAGGACCTTCAAGGGCCACATCAAGGACGACCGGAAGTCGCGCCGCCGCTGAGCGGGCACCACAGAGAGCAAGGGAACTAGCGATGAACGCCCAGAACGACGCAACGGCGACGGCAGACGCTCTGCCGACGGCCGTCGCGCGGGCTCGCTTCGTCCGGGACTCGCCGACCAAGGTGCGCCGGGTGATCGAGCTGATCAAGGGTCGCAGCGCCACCGAGGCCCTGGCCGTGCTCCGGTTTGCGCCGCAGACGGCCAGCGAGCAGCTCGCGAAGGTGCTCGCCAGTGCGATGGCCAACGCCGAGAACAACCTCGACCTGGACCCAGACACGCTGTGGGTCAAGAACGCGACCGCCGACGAGGGCCCGACCCTCAAGCGCATCCGGCCGCGTGCGCAGGGTCGCGCGTACCGGATCCGTAAGCGGACCAGCCACATCACGGTCGTCGTCGAATCACGGCCGAAGACCGCGGCGAAGTCCAACAGCGGCAAGAAGAAGGCAGGTGGCCGGTAGTGGGCCAGAAGATCAACCCGCACGGCTTCCGGCTGGGTATCACCACGGACTGGAAGTCCCGCTGGTACGCCGACAAGCAGTACGCGGAGTACGTGGCCGAGGACGTCAAGATCCGCAAGCTGCTCTCCACGGGCATGGAGCGGGCCGGCATCTCCAAGGTCGAGATCGAGCGGACCCGTGACCGCGTCCGCGTCGACATCCACACCGCCCGGCCGGGCATCGTCATCGGCCGTCGCGGCGCGGAGGCCGACCGGATCCGTGGCGCGCTGGAGAAGCTGACCAAGAAGCAGGTCCAGCTCAACATCCTCGAGGTGAAGAACCCCGAGTCCGACGCCCAGCTCGTCGCTCAGGGTGTCGCCGAGCAGCTTTCCAACCGCGTGGCCTTCCGTCGCGCGATGCGCAAGGCGATCCAGACGTCGATGCGTTCCCCCCAGGTGAAGGGCATCCGCGTGCAGTGCGGTGGCCGTCTGGGTGGCGCCGAGATGTCCCGCTCGGAGCACTACCGCGATGGCCGGGTTCCGCTGCACACGCTGCGCGCCGACATCGACTACGGCTTCTTCGAAGCCCGTACGTCGTTCGGTCGCATCGGCGTGAAGGTGTGGATCTACAAGGGCGACATCGTCGGTGGGCTCAAGGCCAAGGAGGCGCGTGACGCCGCCGCGGCCGCCGAGCGCGCCCCGCGTCGTGACCGTCCCGCCCGTCCGCGTCGCTCCGGCGCCTCGGGCACCACGGCCACCTCTACCGAAGCCGGTCGGGCCGCTGCCGCTGAGAAGGGCGGCAAGCAGACCGACAACCAGGCCGCCGCCAGCGAGGCGCCCGCAGTGGCTTCGCCGGACGCGGCAGAGAAGACGGAGGGCTGACGTGCTCATCCCACGCAGGGTCAAGCACCGCAAGCAGCACTCTCCGAAGCGTGGCGGCGCCGCGAAGGGCGGCACCAAGGTCACCTTCGGTGAGTACGGAATCCAGGCGCTTGAGCACAGCTACGTGACCAACCGGCAGATCGAGTCCGCTCGTATCGCCATCACCCGGCACATCAAGCGTGGCGGCAAGGTGTGGATCAACATCTTCCCCGACCGCCCGCTGACCAAGAAGCCCGCCGAGACCCGCATGGGTTCCGGTAAGGGTTCGCCGGAGTGGTGGGTCGCCAACGTGAAGCCCGGTCGGGTGATGTTCGAGATGAGCTTCCCGAACGAGCAGACGGCCCGCGAGGCGCTCCGCCGCGCGATCCACAAGCTGCCGATGAAGTGCCGAATCGTGACCCGTGAAGGTGGTGAGTTCTGATGGCGAAGGCTGAAGCCGCTGTGTCCTCAGAACTGCGTGAGCTCACTGGAGAGGAGCTCGTGCTGCGCCTCAAGGAGGCGAAGGAGGAGCTGTTCAACCTCCGCTTCCAGATGGCCACCGGGCAGCTGGACAACAACCGGCGGCTGCGCACGGTTCGCACCGACATCGCGCGGATCTACACCGTGATGCGCGAGCGCGAACTCGGCCTGTCCGTTTCCCCCGACGACGCCGAGAGTGAGGGCGCGGCATGAGTGAGCAGATCACCGAGCCGGTGCAGAAGAAGGACTCCGGGCGTAACTACCGGAAGGTCCGTGAGGGCCTGGTCGTCTCGGACAAGATGGACAAGACCATCGTCGTCGAGCTCGAGGACCGCAAGAAGCACCGTCGTTACGCCAAGGTCCTGCGCTCCACCACCAAGGTGAAGGCGCACGACGAGCAGAACACGGCCGGCAAGGGCGACCGCGTGCTGTTGATGGAGACCCGGCCGCTGTCCGCCACCAAGCGCTGGCGGCTGGTCGAGATCCGCGAGAAGGCCAAGTAAACCGGGGATTTCTTCGAATCCCTATCCGTTCCGCAAGGCTCAGCGCGGGAACACCGGCTGAGAACCGGCGAGACATACAGGAGTTGACGTGATCCAGCAGGAGTCGCGACTACGAGTCGCCGACAACACGGGTGCCAAGGAAATCCTCTGCATCCGCGTGCTCGGCGGGTCGGGGCGGCGCTACGCGGGTATCGGCGACATCATCGTCGCCACCGTGAAGGACGCCATCCCGGCTGCCGGGGTGAAGAGGGGCGACGTGGTCAAGGCCGTCATCGTCCGCACGGTGAAAGAGCGTCGGCGTCCCGACGGCTCATACATCCGCTTCGATGAGAACGCCGCCGTGCTCATCAAGCCCGACAACGAGCCCCGGGGTACCCGCATCTTCGGTCCGGTCGGCCGCGAACTTCGCGACCGGAAGTTCATGAAGATCATCTCGCTTGCGCCGGAGGTGCTGTGATGAAGGTGAAGAAGGGCGACACGGTCGTCGTCATCGCCGGCAAGGACAAAGGCGCCAAGGGCAAGGTCATCCAGGCCTACCCGGAGCGTGAGCGGGTGCTCGTCGAAGGCGTGAACCGGATCAAGAAGCACACCCGGATCTCCCAGACCCAGCGCGGCGCGCAGTCGGGCGGCATCGTCACGCAGGAGGCTCCGATCCACATCTCGAATGTGCAGGTCGTGGACTCCGACGGCAAGCCGTCCCGTATCGGTTACCGGTTCGGCGAGGACGGCAAGAAGGTTCGCGTCTCGCGCAGGAACGGTAAGGACATCTGATGACCACCACCGAGAAGGCCGCGCCGCGGCTGAAGACCCGCTACCGCGAGGAGATCGCGGGCGAGCTCCGGGAGGAGTTCGCCTTCGAGAACGTCCACCAGATCCCGGGCGTGGTGAAGGTCGTCGTCAACATGGGTGTCGGCGACGCCGCCCGCGACAGCAAGCTCATCCAGGGTGCGATCACCGACCTGGCGATCATCACCGGGCAGAAGCCCGAGGTGCGCAAGGCCCGGAAGTCGATCGCGCAGTTCAAGCTGCGCGAGGGCATGCCGATCGGGGCGCGCGTAACGCTGCGCAACGACCGCATGTGGGAGTTCCTGGACCGGCTGCTCACCATCGCACTGCCGCGTATCCGCGACTTCCGCGGGCTCTCGCCCAAGCAGTTCGACGGCAACGGCAACTACACCTTCGGTCTCAACGAGCAGTCCATGTTCCACGAGATCAACCCGGACGCCATCGACCGCCCCCGCGGCATGGACGTCACCGTTGTCACCACCGCCACCACGGACGACGAGGGCCGCGCGCTGCTTCGCAAGCTCGGCTTCCCGTTCAAGGAGAACTGAGCCGATGGCCAAGAAAGCGCTGATCCACAAGGCCGCGAAGAAGCCGAAGTTCAAGGTGCGCGGCTACACCCGCTGCCAGAAGTGCGGACGTCCGCACTCGGTGTACCGCAAGTTCGGTCTGTGCCGGGTGTGCCTGCGCCAGATGGCGCACGCGGGCGAACTGCCCGGTGTCAGCAAGTCCAGCTGGTAAGGCTCGAATCTCTCCCCACAGTGGCGGTAGACCCGCCACGACGTGGGCCCATCCCAGTTCGCCACAGGCCCTGCCCCCGGGCAGGGAACCAGGGCGAGAAAGGTTGACAGGTCACCATGACGATGACCGACCCGATCGCAGACTTCTTGACTCGTCTGCGTAACGCGAACTCGGCGTACCACGACGAGGTCGTGCTGCCCCACTCGAAGCTCAAGGCGCACATCGCCGAGATCCTCCAGCGTGAGGGCTACATCTCCGGCTTTCGTGACGAGCCGGGCGAGAAGCACAAGAACCTCGTCGTAGAGCTGAAGTACGGCCCCAACCGTGAGCGCAGCATCGCCGGTCTCCGGCGCGTGTCGAAGCCCGGCCTGCGGGTGTACGCAAAGTCCACTGACCTGCCCAACGTTCTGGGTGGCCTCGGCGTCGCGATCATCTCGACGTCCTCCGGCCTGCAGACCGACCGGCAGGCCAAGCGCAACGGCGTGGGCGGCGAAGTCCTCGCCTACGTCTGGTAAGGGAGGGAACAGGTATGTCACGTATCGGAAAGCTGCCGGTTCCCGTCCCCTCCGGGGTCGAGGTGACCATCAACGGTCAGCACATCTCGGTCAAGGGCCCGAAGGGCACGCTCGAGCACACCATCGCCGAGCCGATCACCGTCGAGCGGGACGAGAGCGGCACGCTGGCGGTGAAGCGCCCGGACGACGAGCGCGAGAGCCGCTCGCTGCACGGTCTCACCCGCACACTGGTGAGCAACCTGGTCGTCGGCGTGACCGACGGCTACACCAAGAAGCTCGAGATCCACGGCGTCGGTTACCGCGTGCAGGCGAAGGGTTCGGACCTCGAGTTCGCCCTCGGCTACAGCCACCCGGTGAAGATCGCCGCACCGGAGGGCATCACCTTCACGGTGGAGAGCCCGACCCGGTTCTCGGTCTCCGGTATCGACAAGCAGAAGGTCGGCCAGACGGCGGCGGTCATCCGCAAGCTGCGCCGCCCCGACCCTTACAAGGGCAAGGGCTTGCGCTACGAAGGTGAGCGCATCCGCCGCAAGGTCGGAAAGACGGGTAAGTAACCAATGGCTGAAACGCGCTCTACACCGACGCAGAAGAAGAAGCCGGTCGGCAAGGACGTCTCGACCAAGCGTCGCGTGTCCAAGGCTCGTCGGCACTTCCGTCTCCGCAAGAAGATCAGCGGGACCCCGCAGCGGCCTCGCCTGGTCGTGAAGCGGTCCTCGCGGCACATCGCCGTGCAGCTCGTCGACGACCTGGCCGGCCACACGGTGGCCGCCGCGTCCTCTGTCGAGGCGGACGTGCGGGCTTTGGACGGCGACAAGAAGGCCAAGGCCCAGAAGGTCGGCTCACTGCTGGCGGCCCGCGCCAAGGACGCGGGCGTCACGAGCGTGGTGTTCGACCGTGGTGGCAACGCCTACCACGGCCGGATCGCCGCGCTGGCCGACGCCGCCCGCGAGGCGGGGTTGGAGTTCTGATCATGAACTACAAGGGAAGGAACGCCTGATGCCGGGACGTACACGGCAATTCGGCGGCGGTCAGCAGCAGGGCGGCCCGGGCGGTCAGGGCGGCAACGACCGCAACGACCGTCGCGGTGGCGGTCGCGACCGTCGCGATGGGGGCCGTGGCGGGGCGGCCCAGGACAAGACCCCGTACATCGAGCGTGTCGTCGCGATCAACCGCGTCGCCAAGGTCGTCAAGGGTGGTCGGCGCTTCAGCTTCACCGCGCTGGTCGTCGTCGGCGACGGGGACGGTCAGGTCGGCGTCGGCTACGGCAAGGCCAAGGAAGTTCCCGCGGCCATCGCCAAGGGTGTCGAGGAAGCGAAGAAGAACTTCTTCCGCGTTCCCCGCATCGCCGGCACCATCCCGCACCCCATCCAGGGTGAGGACGCGGCCGGTGTCGTGCTGCTCCGTCCGGCCAGCGCCGGTACCGGTGTCATCGCCGGTGGGCCGGTTCGCGCGGTGCTGGAGTGCGCGGGCGTGCACGACGTGCTGTCCAAGTCGCTCGGTAGCGACAACGCGATCAACATCGTGCACGCGACCGTTGCCGCGCTGAAGGGTCTGCAGCGTCCCGAGGAGGTGGCCGCGCGTCGTGGCCTGCCGCTCGAGGACGTCGCTCCGGCCCGGATGCTGCGTCAGCGCGCGGGGCAGGGGGTCTGACGTGGCTCAGCTCAAGGTTACTCAGATCAAGAGCAAGATCGGCACCAAGCAGAACCACCGGGACAGCCTGCGCACCCTCGGGCTGCGCAAGATCCGGCAGTCTGTGGTGCGTGAGGACACTCCCCAGAACCGCGGCCTGATCCACACGGTTCGCCACCTGGTGGAGGTCGAGGAGGTCAAGTCATGACGGCCATCAAGATCCACCACCTGCGTCCGGCTCCCGGATCCAAGACCGACAAGATTCGCGTCGGCCGTGGTGAGGGTTCCAAGGGCAAGACCGCTGGTCGCGGTACCAAGGGAACGAAGGCTCGCAAGAACGTGCCCGCCCGCTTCGAGGGTGGGCAGATGCCTCTGCAGATGCGTCTGCCGAAGCTGCGCGGCTTCAAGAACCGGTTCCGCACCGAATACCAGCCGGTGAACCTGGGCGACATCGCCCGTGTGTTCGCCGACGGTGGCACGATCGGTGCCGAGGAGCTCGTCGCGAAGGGACTCGTTCGCAAGGGCAAGCTCGTCAAGGTGCTCGGCAACGGCGACCTCAACGGCGTCAAGCTGAACATCACTGCTGACGGTTTCTCCGCCTCGGCGCGGGAGAAGCTCGAAGCTGCCGGTGGTTCCGCCACCGTCAACTGAGCGTCACCACGATCGACACCGGCCACCAAGCCGGCAGATCACCTCGAAACGGCCCGCCCGCATCCCGCAAAGGATCCAGGCGGGCCGTTTCGCGTTTCCGTCCGGCCCGGGTAGCGCCTTTAGCGGGCTGAATGTCGCCCGGGCCCGTCCCGCCAACGCAACCGGCACGGATCGCTACCCGTCACTCGTCCGCCCCGCCGTCCGGGTTCCCTGGTGTCGACCGCGCGTTTAGCGGGCTGAATGTCGTGCGCCGGTAGCCCCGTAGGCAGGTGCGAGGCGTCAGTGCGGCGTCGGCTCATCGTTGGAGGCGCTGCTCTCTGTTCGCCGAGACGGCACCGGGTTGCCGCGAGCGGGTTCGCGGACGGCTGCGACTCGGGCCGGCTTCGTCGCCCCGCACCGCTCCGACGAGCGAGCGCTTGCCGCGGACGTCGTGTCCACGCTCCGTCCGGACCGACCGTTCACCCGAAGGGTCGCCGAGTACGCCGCACAACCGCGACGTACAGCCTTGCCGTCGCGGCGACGAGCAAACGCCGGGACCACCTCGCCGCCTGCCCACCGTGACGCCCCGCCCGGTCAACCCACCTGCCGTGCGCCGATCGCGCATGAGCCCGTGTCGCGCCCCTAGACGTACCGGGCAAGGAGGCATTGCACGGCAGTGTTCCCGCTGGGCGGGGACGTCTTCGCGCAACCCTCCGAGGGGGCCGAAATTGATCGCTGTCGGCGGAATCAGAACCACCTGGACCGACGTCCGTCGGTAAATGCCGCACGCCGTGTGGCTGCCCTCAAGGGTGCTGTTAGAGTCGGCGACACGCTTCAGGGCCGGTGTGTCCTGGAGCGCTCCTGGCTTGCCCGCCAGTGAATATCGTGTTCCTGCCGGTTCACCCCGGCCAAGCCGATCGTCGGTGCGAGAACCGGCGACGCCGAGGAGGTCCCCCGCGTGCTCAGCGCCTTCCGCTCGGCTCTCGCTACGCCTGATCTGCGCAAGAAGATCTTCTTCACGTTGATGGTGGTGGCCGTCTACCGAATGGGTGCGGTCACTCCCGCTCCCGGGGTTTCCTACCCGAACGTGCAGGCGTGCCAGGCGCAAGTCGACGACCAGGGCATCTACTCGCTGCTGAATCTGTTCAGTGGCGGGGCGCTCCTGCAGTTGTCGATCTTCTCGACCGGCATCATGCCGTACATCACTGCCAGCATCATCGTTCAGCTCCTCACCGTCGTCATCCCGCGGTTCGAGGAGCTGAAGAAGGAGGGCCAGTCCGGCCAGGCGAAGCTGACGCAGTACACCCGGTACCTCACGATCGCGCTCGCGATCCTGCAGGCCACGGGTGTCGTCGCACTCGCCGACCGCGGCCAGCTGTTCCAGGACTGCACCGAGCCGGTGCTCCCGGACAACAGCGTCTGGACGCTGGCGATCGTCGTCATCACGATGACTGCCGGCACGGCGGTCATGATGTGGCTCGGTGAGCTCATCACCGAGCGTGGCATCGGCAACGGCATGTCGATCCTGATCTTCCTGAACATCGCGGCCCGGATCCCGGCCGAGGGTGCGAACATCCTCGAGTCGCAGGGAGGCCTGGTCTTCGCCTTCGTCTGCCTTCTCGGCCTGGCGATCATCGCCAGCGTCATCTTCGTCGAGCAGGGGCAGCGCCGGATCCCGGTGCAGTACGCCAAGCGGATGATCGGCCGTCGCATGTACGGCGGCACGTCGACGTATCTGCCGATCAAGGTCAACCAGGCCGGTGTCATCCCGGTGATCTTCGGTTCGTCGTTGCTCTACCTGCCGCAGTTGCTCAGCCAGCTCATCGGAGACCCCAACGAGGCATCCGGCTGGAAGGTCTTCCTGCAGAACTACATCGTCAACCAGTCCAGCTGGCTGCACATCCTGCTGTACTTCGCGATGATCATCGGCTTCACGTACTTCTACATCTCGATCACGTTCAACGTGGACGAGCGTGCGGAGGAGATGAAGAAGTTCGGTGGGTTCATCCCGGGCATCAGGCCGGGGCGCCCCACCGCGGAGTACCTCAGCTTCGTGCTCGGCCGGATTACCCTGCCCGGCTCGCTGTACCTGGGCATCGTCGCGATTCTGCCGAACTTCTTCCTGTCGATCACCGGCCAGGGCAACAACCAGAACTTCCCGTTCGGTGGCACTGCTGTGCTGATCATGGTCGGTGTCGGTCTGGACACCGTGAAGCAGATCGAAAGCCAGCTGATGCAGCGTAACTACGAAGGGTTCCTCCGATGACGCGTCTGGTTCTCGTCGGCCCTCCTGGTGCCGGCAAGGGCACCCAGGCGGTCGCGCTGTCCGAGCGCCTCAGCATCCCGCACATCTCCACCGGCGATCTGTTCCGTGCCCATGTTGGGGAGCAGACGCCGCTCGGGCAGGAGGCCAAGCGTTACATCGACTCCGGTGAACTGGTGCCGGACTCGGTGACCAATGAGATGGTCCGTGAGCGTCTGGCCGAGCCGGACGCCAAGGCGGGCTTCCTGCTGGATGGCTTCCCGCGCAACACCAAGCAGGCCGACGTGCTCGGTCAGATGCTGGTCAACGCGGGAACGAAGCTGGATGCGGTCATTCAGTTGGAGGTCGCCGAGGACGTCGTCGTCGGACGGCTGCTCTCCCGTGGGCGCTCCGACGACAAGGAAGACGTCATCCGCCGCCGCCAGCAGGTCTACCGCTCGGAGACGGCGCCGCTGCTCGAGTACTACGGCGGCATCCTGATCGCCGTTGACGGTGTCGGCGAGGTCGGCGAGGTGTCCACCCGCGTGCTGGACGCCCTCCGCGACCGCTCGTGAATCTGAGCGGTCTGAAAGGGCTCCGGTTCTTGAAGCGTGGGCGAATGATCGAGATCAAGACCTGTGGCGAGATCGAGGCCATGCGCGCCGCCGGCCTTGTCGTCCGGCGCACGCTGGACGCCGTGACCGAAGCGGCGAAGGTCGGTGCGACCACCGCGGATCTCGACGAGCTCGCCGAGCAGACGATCCGGAGTGCTGACGCCGTGCCGTCGTTCAAGGGCTACCACGGTTTCCCGGGATCGATCTGCGCTTCGGTCAACGAGGAGATCGTGCACGGGATCCCGTCCTCGGCTCGGGTGCTCGACGATGGAGATCTGATCTCGGTCGATTGCGGTGCGATCCTCGATGGCTGGCACGGGGACGCCGCCGTGACCATCCTGGTTGGCGAGGTCTCGGCCGCCGATGTGGCACTGTCCGCCGCCACCGAGGCGGCCATGTGGGCGGGGATTCGCGCTGTGGCCGCGGGCGGAAGGCTCACCGACATCTCGCACGCTATCGAGACCGAGGCGCTGCGAGCCGCCGCTGCGGACGGCGTGGATTACGGGATGATCGCCGAGTACGGCGGCCATGGCATCGGCACCCAGATGCACATGGATCCGTTCTTGCCGAATCTCGGTAAGCCCGGCAAGGGACCTCGGCTGAAGGTCGGCATGGCGCTCGCGATCGAGCCGATGCTCACCGGCGGAACAGGGGAGACGGTCGAACTCGAGGACGGCTGGACGGTCGTGACCGCCGACGGCTCCCGTGCCGCGCACTGGGAACACACCGTCGCGATCACCGACGACGGCCCGTGGGTTCTGACCGCCCCCGAACACGACTGATACTGACGCCGTACCGCCTGGCCTGGGTGACCGCCTAGCGCGTTCAGCGGGCTAAACGCGCTCGGTGCGGCCGTCGGGACCCGCGATACCGGACACATCGGACCCCCCGAGGCGACGGCGACGACATTCAGCCCGCTAAACGCACTCTGCCGGTGGCGTACGCTGGACGTCGACGGGGCCGAGGCGTGGCGTGTACTACCACGTGCGGCCCCGGTTCGCGCGGTGCGAAACGGCCTGCGTACACTGTCAAGTCGGCGTACTCATGACGTCGATCCCAGCGCGCTTGCGAAGTTTCTGGAGCATCGGATCGGCGTACGTGTGCGTCGAGTATCGCCAGGCAAGCACTCAACGCTCAACCAATCACGAATTGCGGAGTACATGGGCAAGAAAGACGGGGCCATCGAGGTCGAAGGCCGCGTAATCGAGCCGCTCCCCAACGCGATGTTCCGAGTCGAGTTGGAGAACGGCCACAAGGTCCTTGCACACATCAGCGGCAAGATGCGGCAGCACTACATCCGCATTCTGCCGGAGGACAGGGTCGTCGTAGAGCTGTCGCCCTATGACTTGTCCCGTGGTCGCATCGTCTACCGCTACAAGTGATCACGGCGAGCAGAGGCCAAGCAGGAGAGCAGGAGACGTGAAGGTTCAGCCGAGCGTCAAGAAGATCTGCGACAAGTGTCAAATCGTCCGGCGTCACGGCCGGATCATGGTGATCTGCGACAACCTGCGGCACAAGCAGCGGCAGGGCTGATCACCGCTCTCGTCACAGAGCGGATTGACGGTTAAGACGAAGCCTCCCCGCACCTCCCGGGTCGCGCGAGCGACCCGGTACACCCCCGGACTTCAGGCCGGGGCCGGGACACCGGTCGTGAAAGCGGCCGGGACGACATGCGAGTCGGTCCCGGAATGGTCGGGGAGCAGACCTGAAGCGAAGTCCAGACAAGGAGCACACCAGCAATGGCACGACTCGCTGGCGTGGATCTCCCCCGCGAGAAGCGGTTGGAGATCGCGCTGACTTACATCTTCGGTATCGGCCGGACCCGGTCCGTGCAGATGCTCGCCGCCACGTCCGTCGACGGCAATCGCCGCGTCAAGGACGTCAACGACGAGGACATCGCGAAGCTGAAGGATTACCTCGAAGAGCACTACAAGGTCGAGGGTGACCTCCGCCGCGAGGTGAACGCCGACATCCGGCGCAAGATCGAGATCGGCTGCTACGAGGGCCTTCGTTGGCGTCGTGGGCTTCCCGTCCGCGGGCAGCGCACGAAGACCAACGCTCGCACCCGTAAGGGCCCGAAGAAGACGGTCGCCGGAAAGAAGAAGGCCGGCAAGAAGTGAGCATCCAGGGCAGGAAGGTCGTGCACATCGCAGGCGCGCAGCGCCGCGGTACGGCTTCGTGTGTTTCGCCCAAGGCGCTCTATGCCCGCCCGATGGCGCTGCGCCAGCTCTACACCGACGCCGGTTCCGTGATCCGGCGCGGGCAGCGGGAAGCAGCAGTCGCTCACCAAGAGAACTCGCGCTAACGAGGAGAATCACCCAGAAATGCCACCGAAGACTCGCGCGGGGGCCAAGAAGGTCCGCCGCAAGGAAAAGAAGAACGTCGCTCACGGGCATGCCCACATCAAGAGCACGTTCAACAACACGATCGTTTCGATCACCGACCCGACCGGTGCGGTGATCTCGTGGGCGTCGTCCGGCCACGTGGGCTTCAAGGGCTCCCGTAAGTCGACGCCGTTCGCGGCGCAGATGGCCGCCGAGAACGCTGCCCGCAAGGCCGCCGAACACGGCATGAAGAAGGTCGACGTGTTCGTCAAGGGACCGGGTTCCGGTCGCGAGACCGCGATCCGCTCGCTGCAGGCGGCCGGCCTCGAGGTCGGCACCATTCAGGACGTGACCCCGCAGCCGCACAACGGCTGCCGCCCGCCCAAGCGGCGCCGGGTCTGAGGAACGGGGAGGAGTAAGAAGAAATGGCTCGTTACACCGGACCCGCGACTCGTATCTCGCGTCGCCTCAAGGTCGACCTCATCGGCGGCGACCAGGCTTTCGAGCGTCGCCCCTATCCGCCCGGCCAGCACGGCCGTGGGCGGATCAAGGAGTCCGAGTACCTTCTGCAGCTCCAGGAGAAGCAGAAGGCTCGTTACAGCTACGGAATCCTCGAGCGCCAGTTCGTCCGCTACTACAAGGAAGCCGCACGTCGCACCGGCAAGACCGGTGACAACCTGCTGCAGATCCTTGAGTCGCGTCTGGACAACGTGATCTACCGCGCCGGCATCGCCCGGACTCGCCGGCAGGCGCGTCAGCTCGTCAGCCACGGCCATTTCATGGTCAATGGCAAGAAGGTCAACGTGCCGAGCTTCCAGGTCTCGAAGTTCGACATCATCGACGTCAAGCCGAAGTCCGCCGGCACGCTGCCCATCGTGGCTGCCAAGGAAGCACTCGGCGAGCGTCCGGTCCCGGCGTGGCTGCAGGTCGTGCCCTCGACACTCCGTGTTCTCGTGCACCAGTTGCCCGAGCGCGCACAGATCGAGATTCCGGTCCAGGAACAGCTCATCGTCGAGCTCTACTCGAAGTGATCACACCCGGGCCTTCCTGGCCCGGATGCGATCGGGCGGCGGCGCCCCGAGTGCGCCGCCGCCTCGCCATCCCTTTCGGCGTCAAATGGCGGATGCCGGCAGGAAACGGAGATAGAAAGTGCTGATTTCCCAGCGACCGGCCCTCGGCGAGGAGACGGTCAACGAGACGCGTTCCCGGTTCACCATCGAACCGCTGGAGCCCGGTTTCGGTTACACGCTCGGCAACTCGTTGCGGCGCACGCTGCTGTCGTCCATCCCGGGCGCGGCGGTCACCAGCATCCGCATCGACGGTGTCCTGCACGAGTTCACCACCGTCCCCGGGGTGAAGGAGGATGTCACCGACATCATTCTGAACCTGAAGGAGCTGGTCGTGTCCTCCGAGGAGGACGAGCCGGTCACCATGTACCTGCGCAAGCAGGGCCCTGGTGAGGTCACGGCGGCGGACATCGTCCCGCCCGCCGGTGTCACCGTGCACAACCCGGACCTTCACATCGCCTCGCTGAACGGCAAGGGCAAGCTGGAGATCGAGCTGGTCGTCGAGCGCGGCCGCGGTTACGTGCCCGCCCTGCAGAACAAGCAGGCCGGTGCCGAGATCGGCCGGATTCCCGTCGACTCGATCTACTCGCCGGTGCTGAAGGTGACCTACAAGGTCGAGGCCACCCGTGTCGAGCAGCGCACCGACTTCGACAAGCTGATTCTGGATGTGGAGACGAAGCCGTCGATCACGCCGCGGGACGCCGTCGCGTCGGCCGGAAAGACGCTGACGGAGCTGTTCGGTCTGGCTCGCGAGCTGAACATCGACGCCGAGGGCATCGAGATCGGCCCGTCGCCGCAGGAGGCGGACACCATCGCCGCCTACGCGATGCCGATCGAGGACCTGGACCTCACCGTCCGGTCGTACAACTGCCTCAAGCGCGAAGGAATCCACACGGTTGGCGAACTGGTCTCGCGCAGCGAGGCCGACCTGCTCGACATCCGCAACTTTGGCGCGAAGTCGATCGACGAGGTCAAGCTCAAGCTCGTCGGCCTCGGTCTCGCGCTGAAGGACAGCCCTCCCGGGTTCGACCCGACCGCCGCCGCGGCCAGCTACGACGGCGAGGGTTGGTCCGAGGGTGTCGACGGGATCGCCGACAGCATTTCGGACAACGGCCACGACGATGGCCAGGATTACGCAGAGACGGAGCAGCTGTAAGGCCAGCGCTGGTGGTCCACAGTGGACATCCACTGTGGACCGCTTGGTCTCACGGCTTGTGAGCTGAACTAGGAGAATCGATGCCCACCCCCACGAAGGGCGCCCGTCTCGGCGGGTCGCCGTCGCACGAGCGGTCGATGCTGGCGAACCTCGCCACGTCGCTGTTCGAGCACGGTCGCATCACCACGACCGAGGCCAAGGCCCGTCGGATGCGCCCGCTCGCCGAGAAGCTGATCACCAAGGCGAAGCGCGGTGACCTGCACAACCGGCGTGAGATCCAGAAGGTCATCCGCGACAAGGCCGTCGTGCACAAGCTGGTCGAAGAGATCGGACCGTTCTTCTCCGACCGCAACGGTGGCTACCTGCGCATCACCAAGGCGATGCCCCGCAAGGGCGACAACGCTCCGATGGCGGTCATCGAACTGGTTTCCGAGAAGACCGCCACCGCCGAGGCCGAGGCCGCGCGCAAGACCAAGTTCGCCAAGGACGCCCCGAAGGCCGAGGCACCCAAGGCTGAGGAGGCCCCGGCCGACACGGCTGACGCCACCGAGGCCGATGCCGGCATCTCGTTCGGCGAGGGCAGCCACGCGGCGCTGGAAGACGGTTCGCAGCCGGATGGTTTCCCGATCAAGGGTAACGCCAGCTCGAAGCTGTACCACGTGCCGGGGAGCTCGCACTACGACCGCACGGTCGCCGAGGTCTGGTTCGCCAGCGCCGAAGCCGCGGAGGCCGCGGGCTTCCAGTTGCCGCCGTCGCAGCGTGAGTCCGAGGACGAGTCCTGACGGCTGTCGATTCACCGAACGAGCCCGCCACTCCCTACGGGGAGGGCGGGCTCGTTCGTCTGCGTCTGGACGTAAGTTACGACGGCACGGACTTCTCCGGGTGGGCGCGGCAACCAGGCCGCCGTACCGTTCAAGGCACCCTCGAAGAGGCGCTCGCGAAGCAGCCCCCCGGCGCCGCCGTGCCGCGCTCGGTAGTCGTCGCCGGACGTACCGATGCGGGGGTGCACGCCTCGGGACAGGTGCTGCACGTCGACGTGGCGCCTTTAGCGGGCGGAATGTCGTCGGGACGGCTCCCAGTCGATGGGCAAGGCATTCCGGACCTGGAACGGATGCGGCACCGTTGGAACCGGTACTTGCCGGGGGACGTTCGGGTCCTGGACGCGAGCGTGGCTCCGGATGGGTTCGACGCGCGCTTTTCCGCGATCCGCAGGCGCTATCGCTACCAGGTCGCCGATGCCCCGTGGGGAGTGGATCCACTTCGACGGCACGACACGTTGGCGTGGCGGCGAGCGCTGTCCGTCGACGCCATGAACGCGGCATCAACGATGCTGCTGGGATTGCGCGACTTCGCTGCGTTCTGCAAACAACGTGAGGGCGCGACGACAATCCGGGAGCTGCAGGTTTTCCACTGGAGCCGAGTCGGGCGGCATGACGTCCACGTATCGGTGTCAGCAGACGCCTTCTGTCACTCGATGGTGCGCAGTCTTGTCGGTGCGATGTTGCTGGTGGGCGACGGTCGTCGCCATGTCGACTGGCCGGCAAAACTACTTCACGACGGTGTGCGTGACAGCGCGGTGGCGCCGGCTCATGGTCTGACCCTGGCCGGCGTCGACTACCCTCCGCCCGAGGAGTTGGCGGCCCGCGCAGACCAGACCAGAAATGTCCGCGAACTCCACGAACCACGCAGTTAGCGGGCTAAATGCGCCGCACGGCATCCGAGACGGCCCGCACGATCGCCTCGTAGTCCCTAGCGAGCTGCTCCGCCGTGATGACGACGAATCGCCACCCCTCGGCCACGATCCTGGCCCGGCGTTCGCGATCCCGGGCGGCCTGGTGCGGGGCAAGGTGCCACCGTCCGTCGTACTCGATCGCGACCTTGACCTCCGGTATCGCGAGGTCGAGCCTGCCGAGCAGTCGTCGCCGATATCGAACGTTGAACTGTGGGGTCACGCGGAAACCCGCCGTTGCAAGTACGACGCGCAGCTCTGATTCGGGCGGAGATTCCGCCCGTGGATCCGCGAGGTCCAAGGCACACCTCGCCAACCGTATGCCTCGATTCCGGCGCCGCAGCAGACTTCGCGCGAGTGCCGCACGCCGAACAAGTCCCGCGCGCAGGAACGCGTCGACGTCCGGAACCGCGATACGAAGTCGCCTGATCCAGCCGTGTTTGCGTGGCGAGAGCCGCAGCATGAGGTCCAGTGCGATTCGGCTGGGCCGCGCGATACGAATGCCGTTCCATGTGCGTGTTTCCGTGCGGTGTATCGCAGTTCGGCGGACTCGGATGCCATCGACAGGTCCGAAACGGAACTTCTCCGGTACGACGAACTCGATCGGATCATTGGGTGTGGCGAGGTGGACGCCGAGCACGGTGGCGGCGGAGCGCCCGGTCACTACCGCTTGGGGCGGCACGATCAACGCCGCGCCGCGGCATCGGAGTTCGTGGGTGACCGTGATGTCGGCAGGTACGTAGACATCCTGGAACAGTCGGCGGAACGATGGGCCTCGGAGCTGGCCCGCGGTGACGAGACCGGCTCGTCGGGCCTCGGACCCACGGAACACGTTGGTGAGACCACTCGTGTTGGCTTTCGGCGTCACCGAACCAGATTCGTACTGTCCACCGACGGTTCGCGCGATTCGCCGTCACGAATGCCTGAGTTGTCCACAGGCGCCTGGTTGTCCACAGCCGAGGAACGGGACCCTTGCCGGACGTATTGATTGAAATAGCTGGACGACTTTCCCTCGATCTGGTGCATTTAGAGCGTGTCTTACGTGGTGTTTGGCCGTTGATGCGCCATGATCTCGGTCTTGGTTGATCGTTTGTCGCTCCGTTTGGTGCCGGATGAGTTGTGGGAGTTGGTGGAGCCGTTACTCCCGGGGTTCGAGTCGCGTCCGCAGGGTGGTGGGACGGCGGTGGTGGACGCGCGGTCGGTGTTCACCGCGATCGTGTATGTGCTGACCAGTGGGTGTGCTTGGCGTGACCTGCCGCCCTCGTTTGGGGTGTCGTTCCAGACCGCGCATCGCCGCTTCACCCAATGGACCCGGGCCGGGCTCTGGCGTGACCTGCACCGTGTGCTGCTCGACGAACTCGGTAGTCGGGGGTTGCTCGACTGGAGTCGCGCGATCGTGGACGGTGCCTGTGTTCGCGCGAAAAAAGGGGATCGCTGACCGGGCCCAGCCCGGTTGACCGAGGCAAGCCCGGCTCGAAGATCCATGTCCTGTCCGAGCGAGGCGGGCTGCCGCTGACGGTCGCGATCTCTGCCGCCAATACCCACGACTCTGCCGCATTGAAGCCCCTGGTGATGGCGATCCCGGCGGTGAAGTCCCGCCGTGGTCCCCGACGGGGCAGGCCGGCGAAGCTGCACGCGGACAAGGCCTACGACCAGACTGCTCTGCGACGCTGGGTACGTGATCAGGGCATCGCGGTGCGGATCGCCCGCAAGGGTATCGAATCCACCGACAAGCTCGGCATACACCGCTGGGTCATCGAGCGAACCATGGCCTGGCTCACCGGATACCGACGCCTGACCCTGCGCTACGAACGCAAAGCCCACCATTTCCTCGCCTTCCTCACTCTCGGAGCCACCCTGACCTGCTGGAAAAATCTCCGAAAACACGCCACATGAGACAAGCTCTTAGCCCGCTAAACGCACCAGGGAGGCCACGAGGAGGCGCAACCAGCCCGCTAACGGCGCTGGAGGGGTTCAGTCCCCCCGCGTGATCGCACCGATGAGCTGCTTCTCCTTGGCTGTGGTCACCAGGCGGAGCGGTCGCCAGAGATTGGGGCCGAGCGCGACGACCTGGTCGTCCTTCAAGCCTGTCAGTTGCCGCATCATCTGCGGCGGCAACCGCCAGATACGCGCGGCGAGCTCGGCCTGCCCGGCCGGCAGACGCTGCATCAGTACGAGATCGGCGGCGTTGGCCGTCGCACTCGCCTGCGGGTGCAGGTACGGCAGCACGTACACCGTCGTCTGCCACGGCGAACGCGGCGGGAACAGATCCTGCGGGGTGGGCCCGCCGTCGTGGATCACCAGCAGTGGCGCGTCTTCCGACGGGCGCGGTAGCTCCACGGGCGACAGCCTGCGGATCTGCACCAACGGTGACGGCCCGCCGTTAGGGCCGCTCCCGGCGGCCTTCGACAGCAGTTGCCAGGCTGCCGGACGTCCTGTCGCGACGACGATCCACGCCCCGACGGCCATCGCACGCAGGGCGACCTGTCGTGCGAGGTAGAGCCCGCCGACAAGGACGATGCGTGTCGGTGTCGACCGCAACGCGGAGATCGTTAGCGGCTCACCCTGAAGACCGGAACCCAGCACGATGCCGCCACGGTCACCCGACGGACTGACCGCGTCGAGCATCGCCGGGTCAACGGTGAACTCCGGTGCGACGCCGGTCTGCTGGCCGGCGTCACGCACACGCGAGGTCATGCGGTGCCTCCCATCGGGAGGGTGGCGGCGAGCCCGGCGATCTGCCGACCGCGCAACTGCGTCAGCGTCACCCCTAGGTTGTTGGCGATGTTGGTGAGACGTTCGTCGGCGGCATCGAGTTCGCGAGGGTTGCGGGCGCTGAGCCGCACGACGCCGCGGAGGCCGATCTTGCCCTCGTCGGACGCGGGGGAGATCGCCATGGCCACGGTGGCGGACAGCGCGCGCACGCTCGTCAGCGCGTTGAGGCTGCTGGTGATCTTGCCCTTCGGCCAGGCACTGATGGCGTAACTCGCGTGCCCGATTCCCGCGGCGGTGACACCCGTCCAGCGTTCCTGCAGAGTCACCTTCGACCCGGAACCGGCGACACCCGTCAGTTCGGCGGCGGAGACGCCCGCACGAAGCAACTCGTCCGGGTTCAACGGCCGGGTGGGGACCCCGCGTGACTCCAGTGCGTTGCGGACGCGGGAGAGGGCCCCGATCAACGCGCGATGCGCGCCGACGACGCCGCCGCCGCGCTCACGGATCGCGGACGGACACCTACGCGGGTCGAGTCGGATGGCGACCCAGGTCGTGCGCCGGGCGGCCGCGGGCAGCGGCCCCAGAACCTCCATGTACGAGGCCAGCGCCGGCGAGTCGGACGGCAGCGCCGCGCTGCCCGGGTAGCAGTGCCAGATCATCTGGATGGAGTCCAGCACCACGCCGCGGTCTTCCAGGCACGGGGCGAGCGCCGACAGAGGCAGGCTCGGTGCACTGCCCGCCTGGCTGATCAACGCGGGAGCCGGCTCGACGAGGAGCACCGCCGTCCAGGTTCCGTCGTGCCAGGCGAGGCCGACCTGCTGACGTTCGTGATCGACGCCGTGCGCCACGACCAGGTCCGGGACGGCGAGGCGCAGCAGGCTGACGCGCTCGTCGTCGGGACCGGTCACGGCCTCGTCGTCGGTGGCGATCGACTCGAGACTCGCGGGCGGCGTGGGTTCCGCTACCCGATCATGCGATCGCAAGGTGTACTGCGAGGTAAGTCCAACCCATTGGGTGAACCATTGGCCGCGCAAGCGAAGGAAGGCGATCACCAGTGCGATAAGCAGAACGGCGGCCGAGACGTACAGCAGCGAGTCGTTGATCGCCAGGAGGATCAGCCCGATGGCGAGGCCGATCTCGAGAACGATGAGGTTGCTGACGGGCAGCGGCCCGATGCTCGCGCCGAGTGTCCGGCGGCGTGACGGCGGTGCCATGCGTGGCGGGGTGGGAGCGGGACTCGCACCACCACTCGGCCGCGGGGGCGGGCCCGCCGGAGGACCGCCAGGGCCTCCAGGCCCACCTGGCCCACTGGGGCCACCTGGGCCTCCAGGACCGCCGGGCCCACTGGGTCCGCCCGGCCCTCCACGCGGCGGGCCTCCGCCGGGACCGCCGGGTCCGCCACCGGGACGCTGCGGCGGGCCGGGAGGACGACCTCCCGGCGGGGGCGGTGAGCCCGGCGGAGGTCCACCCGGACGTGGAGGAGTGGTGACGGACATCCGCTCGTTCTCTTCCCCTCGTTACGTACTCGTTCAGGCCGGGAAAGCCGGTCCCGGAGAGTCAGACATTAGTCCGGCTTGGTAGAAACCCACACCAGACGGTCCCCATACGACTATCGTGCGGAACCGTACCGCGACTGGGAGAGCTGTAGGTCGAGAATGCCCTCAACACCGACGACTAAGTCTCAAGTCCAGGCGTACCAGTTCGTTCTGCGTCGCATGCAGTCCGCGCTGGTCCGCCGGGACGCAGTGATGCTGCACGATCCGATGCGCACGCACTCGCGCGCGACGATCGTGGGTGTCGTGCTCGGCGCACTCGGCATGCTCGCCTTTGTCATCGTCGGTTTCTTCAGCCCCAAGCCGAAGCCGCCCACGGACGGCGGCATCATCGTCGCCAAGGAGTCCGGCGCCGTTTACCTGATGAGCGCCAACCCGCAGGCGCTGACGCCGGTGTTCAATCTCGCGTCGGCCCGCCTTCTGCACATGGCACAGGCGCAGCAGGGCGCTCAGGGAGGCCAGGCCCCGGCTGCCGGCTCCGCTCCACCGGAGACCAGGGTCATCCCGGAGGAACAGCTCAAGGACATCCCGCGGTTGCAGAAGATGGGAATCCCGGACGCGCCGGAGATGCTTCCCGGCAAGGACAAGCAGATCTCACCCAACTGGGCGGTCTGCGACGAGATCCAGCTCGACTCGAGCCTGAACGAGGGCGCGGCGATCCAGCGGGCGCAACGCGAGACCACCGTTCTGGGCGGTGTTCCCGATCTCGGGCCGGAGTTGCCGCGCGAGCAGGGCCTGCTCGTCACCGCGGACAACGACGAGTCCTACCTCGTGTACCGCTTGGCCGACAACCCGAACCGTTCCAGTAGCGAGACCGTCAAGGCGAAGGTCGACCTGGGGAACAACGCTGTCAGGTCGGCGCTCGAGCTGTCCGGGAACCCGGAGCGCACGGTCTCGACCGGCCTGCTCGACACGATTCGGGAGGTGCCCGACCTCGAGGCACCGGATGTGGCGGGCAAAGGCGAACCGAACAGCCTCGGACTGAACCAGCTCAACGTCGGCGAGGTCTTCTCCGTCTCGCGGGCGGGTGAGACCGTCCCCGACTTCTGGCTGATTCACAAGGACGGTATCCAGAAGGTGTCCGCGTCGGTCGCGGACCTGGTTCGCTTCGACCGGCAGCGCGGTGCCGAGGTGCCCAAGATCAGCCCCGACAGGCTCGCCGAGATCAGGACCATCGAGCCGCCCGAGGGCGCGGACATCGACGAGTATCCGCCGATGATCCCCGAGATCCTCAGCCCGTTGCAGGCGCCCGTCACGTGTCTGGGCTGGAAGGTCGTCGGCGAAGGGGAGAACCGGGACGGCGAGACGACGCTGCACGTCGGTCCGTCCATGCCGGGGCCGAAGAACGGCCCGGACGGCAAGCTGCGGTCGTTGGACATCGGTCAGGCGAACCCGGACGGCTCGAAGGTCGACAAGTTCTATATGCAGCCCGGGCTCGGTGCAGTCGTCCGTTCGGCGACGGGCAAGGACACGTTCGACAGCGGCCTCATCTACGTCATCTCCGATCGTGGCCTCCGTTACGGCATCCCGGACGTGGCGACGGCGCAGGGGCTCGGGCTGACGGACATGCAGCCCGCGCACGATCCGATCGTCCGATTGTTGCCGACCGGTTCGGAATTGACGACCAGCGAGGTTCTGCGCACCTACGACCGAGTGCCGATCGATCCCAACGCGGGAACGTTCCCGACCGAGCAGCCGCAGGCCGCGAACCCCGGCGGCGGCTGAAACGCGACACACGATGGACCTCCGGTGGCCCTGGCAGTCGATCCGACTGCCAGGGCCACCGTCGTATCTGGCCCCGGGGAACTCGGGGAAACCCTCGGACTGATCGGTCAGGTCTCGCCGACTGGACGTTCGGTCGAGCGCTGCCGTGTGAGGGGTAGCCGGGAAGTGCGTTTAGCCCGCTAAACGCGCGCGGTGGGTGCCGTCGCACCAAGACGAACGGGTTGGACGTGATCGAGGGGAGGCCCCCAACGAGGGGCCAGAAGGTCTGGGGCGGTCGAGGGGGCGGAAGGCCGGGTGGCGCGTTTAGCCCGCTAAACGCGCCACCCGGAGGGCCTCGGTCAGGCAACCTTCCGGCTCGGAGCCGGCCCCTCGGCGCGGCTGCGGCGGATGGTGTGCACCACGAACAGTGTGATTCCGAGTGCGACCAGGGCACCGGCCGCACCGGCGAGCGCCACGATCATCGGCGTCGAGCTCGCCTCGTTGAGCGGCGGAAGCCCGGACGGGAGCGCCTCGCTCTTGGCGGGCGCCAGGCCGTTCTCCCCCGGGACGATCGACGTCAGGGCGGCCATCGGGTTGATCGGGCCGTAGCCGACAAGGTTGTCTCGGCCGCCGACGGCACCCGGATGCTGCGCCGTCTTCTCGATCCGGTTGATCACCTGCTTGGCGTCGAGCTCCGGGTACTTCGCCCGGACCAGCGCCGCGAGGCCGGCGACGTAGGGGGCCGCGAAACTGGTGCCCTGGATCTCCGCAGGGTCCTGGTTGCCTTCCTTGGTCAGGTTGGCGAGCTTGTCCGAACCGGCGGCGGGGTCGAGCGAGATGATCTCGGTGCCGGGTGCGGCCACGCTGACCCAGGGACCGCGCAGGCTGAATTCGGCCACGGCCCCGTCCCGGCCGATCGCCGCGACCGACAGCACGTAGTCCGAGAACCACGGCGGCGTGACGATGCTGACCGGTTTCTTCGGGTCCGGGCCGACGTTCTGCGGACAGCTCTCCCCGATGTTGCCTGCGGCCGACACGACGACGACGTCCCGTTCCTCGACGGCGAACTTCACCGCGGCGTGCAGGTCGTTCTCCTCGGGGGAACTGCGGCCGTCCGCGGGGCGGCACGAATTGATCGAAATGTTCATCACCTGCACGCCCTGGTTGGCCGCGTTCATGACGGCCTTCGCCAGCGTGCCGAGATCCCCTGCGGAACCCTCGAGGCCCTGCTTCCTGCCGTCGCCTTCCTGGCTTCCCTGTGACGGCGCCGTCCCGTCGCCGGAGCCGGGTGCGCGCAGGGCTTCGGGCTGTTCGGCGGGCGGTTGCTCACCTTCGGGGGGCGCGGGCTGCTCGCCCTCGGGCGGAGCGGGAGCCCCTTCCGCGGGAGGCGCCTCGCCCTCCGGCGGCGCGGCCGGCGGCGGCGCGGCCTGCGGCGGGGGCGCGTCGGGGACCGTGTAGTTCTCGCTTGACTGCCGGATCGACAGGATCCTCGCTTCGGGCGCCATCCCGACGAAACCGATGTTGGGGTCACCTGGCTGCCCGGCGATGATGCCGGCGACCTCGGTGCCGTGGCCGTCGCAGTCCTCCAGGCCGAGCCCGCCCCCGGTGTTCTTGACGTAGTCGCCGCCGCCGAGCACGCGCCCCTGGAAGAACGGGTGCTGGGTGACGCCGGTGTCGATCACGGCGACCTTGGTCTCCTGGCCGTCGATGGTGCCGCCGAGTCCGCCGGTACTGGACTTCATCAGCGCGTGCACCTCGTCCAGGCGCAGGAAGTCCTGCGCCCACGGACGGTTCGGCAGCAACGTCTGGTCCTTGACGTCGAGGTTGTCGTCGCGCTGCACGCAGTCGATCGTCTTCTCGTACGCCTCGTCCGGCATCCCGTCGTCCTCCGGCGGGGCGGCCGACGGTGGCGGAGGCGTGGCGTAGTAGCCGCCCTGTTCGGGCGGGACCGGATCCTGCGCCGACGCGGTCAGCGGGTGGATCCCCGGAGCGAGAACACCCACCGCGGTCGCGAGCAACAAGGCGGCTGCGCGCCGTGAGGTCGGTTGCGGACGCACGTGTCCCTCCGTATTCCGGGGCGTCATCGGTCAGCTCAGGTCGAGGCCGCGGAGCGTGGCGTAGAGATCCATCACGGCCAGCGCCAGCGGCAGCACCGTGGCGATGCAGATGGCCTCGATGATCTCCACGGTACGGCGCATCGGCGGCGAGAAGCGCTGGTCCGGGAAGATCACGCCGACGACCAGCGTGCCCGCCGCGATGAGGATCAAGCCGCCGAACACCCACAGCAGCCTGCCGAAGGTGTCCTCCGTCCACAGCCAGCCCAGCAGGATCCCGGCCGCGGAGACGATGCCGGTGGTGAGCAGTGCGACGGCCTGGCTGCCGTTCGCGTAGACGCGGGCACGCAGCAACAGCACCAGCGTCACGACGACACCGAGGATGACGCCGAAGACGCCGGGAGCGCTCGCGGCGATGATCGCGCAGACCGCCGCGGTGGCCCCGCAGCCGACAAGCAGGCCGGTCATGTAGTTGTGCGCGACGCTGGTGCGGCGTTCGATCGCCGCGTAGTCCGGGAACCCGGAGTCCTCCTTGAGTTCCTCCGCGCTGCCGGGAACGTTCGGCAGTGGCAGTTTCGCCAGCCAGATCGTCGCCCTCGGCAGCATCGAGATGACGGCCAGCGCGATCGCGGCGGTGCCCGCGGCGATACCGGCGGCCGGGTGCGCGATGAGCGTCGCGATCAGGAACGCGATCGTGCCGAGCGTCGCCGCCGTGGCAGCCGCGATGAACGTGGTGATCCCGGCACCGATCAGCATGATCGCCGCCGCCGCCACGATGATCACCAGCACGGCGCCGAGAAGCAGGTTCGCCCGGACGGAGACACCGGGAACGATGTGGAAGCCGCTGACGAACGCCAACGGCAGGCCACCGGCCGCGGCGATGAGCACGCCGGTGTCCGCCGCGTCGTAGACCTTCGCCAGCGTGGCGCCGAGCGCGATGCACGCGATGGCGCCCACGCCGCCCGCGACCGCCGCCGCGATCTGGCTGCCGCCGAACAACGAGCCGCCCATGAACAGCGCCAGAGCCGCGGTGAACAGCGCCAGTCCGCCGCCGATGTGCCCGATCCGGCGCGCGGTCTCTTTCGTCCACGGCCGGAAACTGTCCGGATCGGACTCGGCGATCGCGTCGACCACGTCGTCGTAGAGCGGAGGCGGCGGGTTCTCGTTGCGCTTGCGCAACTGCAGGAGCTCACCGTCGATGACACCGAGGGACGCCAGGGTGCGGCTCGGGTCGAGCGGGGCGTCACCGAGCTTCGCCAGCGCCCAGCCACCGTGCCGGGCGCCGCCGTCCGGCGTCGCCTCCTTCGCCATCTCCAGCAGCATCGGCAACAGATCGGCGACCGCCACATCCGCCGGAAGCGCGACGTCGATCCGGGTTCTCGGTGCCACCACCGTCACCCTGCTGAAAACCGTCGTGCCCGTTGCCACCTGCTTGCCCCCTACCTGGAGAGATTGCTGCGGGTACTTATACCGAACGCCGCGTGTCCATCATCGCCCGCCCGGTCCGCATCCCGGCCCGGCAGGTTCACCGAACGGCCCCACGCGTTCCGCCGGCCGCCCTAGTATTAACGCACCGGACGCGACCGTGGGGTCACTTCCGGCCAACCGGTCGCGCCCGGGTGCGTCCGCGCCGGGCGGGGCCCGGTGTTCGCTACGGTGTGGGCCGGTCTCCGGCCGGGTCGTCCGTGCGGCTTGAATTGTCATTGCCGAGTTGAAGAGGGGTCTTTCGGTGAGCACGCTGCAGTTCAAGCGATCGCCGCGACTGGCTGCTCCCCGCCCGCCGGGCGGGGAGGTGCACCTGGAGCCACCGCCCGAGGTACCGCGCACCATCCCGGGCAACGTGCTGATGAAGCTGCTGCCGGTCGTGATGATGGTGGCGATGCTCGGCATGGTCGTCTTCATGTTCACCAGCCGGGAGCCGGGCCAGGGCGCGCCGAGCCCGATGATGCTGATGTTCCCGATGATGATGGTCATGTCGATGGTCGGCATGTTCGCCGGCGGCGGGGGCAAGGGCGGCGGCGCCAAGAAGGCCGAGATGAACGAGGACCGCAAGGATTACCTGCGTTACCTCGGCCAGATGCGTGACCGCGCTCGCGAGGCGATGGTCGACCAGCGCGCGGCACTCGAATGGGTGCACCCCGACCCGCAGACGCTGTGGTCACTCGCCACCAGCCGCCGGATGTGGGAACGCCGCCAGAACGACCAGGACTTCCTGCACCTTCGCGTCGGCCGTAGTTCGCACCGGCTGGCCACTCGGCTGGTGCCGCCGCAGACCGGGCCGGTCGACGAACTGGAACCGATCGCGACCCTCGCGCTGCGCCGGTTCGTGCGCGCGCACTCGATCGTGCCCGACCTGCCCACCCAGATCACCCTGCGGGGTTTCGCCGCCGTCAGCATGCAGGGCGACCGGGAACTCACCCGCGGCCTGACCCGGGCGATGATCGCCCAGATGGTCACCTTCCACAGCCCCGACGACGTGCTGGTCGCGGTCGCGACCGCGGGCCGGGCCAAGGAGGACTGGGAGTGGGCGAAGTGGCTCCCGCACGCTCAGCACCCCACCCTGTCCGACGGCATCGGGCAGCTCCGGATGATGGCCGGCTCGCTCGCCCAGGTCGAGGCCTGGCTCGACGACGAACTGCGCGACCGCCAGCGGTTCTCTCGCAACGCGACGCCCGCCCCCGACCAGCCGCACGTCGTCATCATCATCGACGACGCGGAGGTCACCAGGGAGGAGCAGATCATCCTGGAGGAGGGCCTGGTCGGTGTCACGCTGATCGACCTCTGCGACTCCACCGGGAACCTCGCCGCCCGCCGCGGACTCCGGCTGGTCGTCGAGGAGGACCGGCTCGGCGCGCGCAGCGCGGGCGGGGTCGAGTGGTTCGGCCGTCCGGACACGCTCAGCGTCGTCGAGGCGGAAGCGTTGTCGCGCAAGCTTTCCCCGTACCGGGTGGGCTCCGCCGCGCAGGAGGCGAGCGAGGACGAGCCGCTGCTGTCCAACCCCTCGCTGCTCGAACTGCTCGGCATCCCCGGCGACCCGATGACCTTCGACGTGCAGCAGGCCTGGCGTCCCCGGCCCATCCGCGACCGGTACCGCGTCCCGTTCGGGGTCGGTGAGTACGGTCAGCCCGTCGAACTGGACATCAAGGAAGCGGCGATGGAGGGCATGGGGCCGCACGGCCTGTGCATCGGCGCCACCGGTTCCGGTAAGTCCGAGTTCCTGCGCACGCTGGTGCTCGGCATGCTCGCGACGCACTCCTCCACGACGCTCAACTTCATCCTCGTCGACTTCAAGGGTGGTGCGACGTTCCTCGGTCTCGACCAGTCGCCGCACGTGTCCGCGGTGATCACCAACCTCGCCGACGAGGTCACGCTGGTCGACCGCATGAAGGACGCACTGGCCGGTGAGATGAACCGCCGCCAGGAAGCGCTGAAGAACGGCGGCAACTTCAAGAACGTCTGGGAGTACGAGAAGGCCCGCGAGAACGGTGCCGACCTCGACCCGCTGCCCGCGTTGTTCATCGTGGTCGACGAGTTCTCCGAACTCCTGTCCGCGAAGCCCGACTTCATCGAGCTGTTCGTCGCCATCGGCCGGCTGGGACGTTCGCTGCAGATGCACATGCTCCTCGCCTCGCAGCGTCTGGAGGAGGGCAAGCTGCGCGGCCTGGACACGCACCTGTCCTACCGGATCGGCCTCAAGACGTTCTCCGCCGCCGAATCCCGCGCCGCGATCGGCGTGCCGGACGCGTTCGAACTGCCGTCCGTCCCCGGTGGTGGCTACCTCAAGTACGACACCTCGACGATGGTGCGGTTCAAGGCGTCCTACGTGTCCGGGCCGTACCGCCCGGCAGGCATCAAGGCGGCCGCTCCCGGATCCGCGGTGGTCCGGGCCGACAAGCGCCCGCAACTGTTCGTACCGGACTTCGTCGAACTGCCCCGGGAACCAGAACCGGAACAGGTCGTCGAAGAAGCGCCGCAGCAACCGCAGCAGTCCGAGGAAGCGGTCGAGCCGAGCGAACTCGACGTGATCGTGAACCGGCTGATCGGCCAGGGCCCGCCCGCGCACGAGGTCTGGCTGCCGCCGCTGAAGGAACCCAGCTCCCTCGACACTCTGCTGCCGAACCTCAACCCCACCGAGGACCGCGGCCTCTCGCCGGTGAACTTCTTCGCCAACGGACGCCTGCAAGTACCGCTGGGACTGGTGGACCGGCCATACGAGCAGCGCCGCGATCCGCTGTGGGCCGACTTCTCCGGAGCCGCGGGGCACGGCGTCATCGTCGGCGGTCCGCAGTCGGGCAAGTCGACGATGCTGCGCACGCTCGTCATGTCCATGGCACTGACGCACACCCCGGAGGAAGCGCAGTTCTACTGCGTCGACCTCGGTGGTGGAACGCTCGCCGGCCTCGCCGAGCTGCCGCACGTCGGTGGCGTCGCCGTCGCCCGCCGTGAGCCCGACAAGGCCCGCCGGATCGTCGCCGAGCTCAGCGCGCTGGCGAACGACCGGGAAGGCCGCTTCGGGGCGATGGGCATCGACTCGATGGCGGAATTCCGCAACCGCAAGCGTCGCGGCGAGATCACCGCCGAACAGGATCCGTTCGGCGACGCGTTCCTGATCGTCGACGGCTGGCGTGCACTGCGTGACGACTTCGACGAACTGGAACCACTGATCACCAAGCTGGCGGTGCAGGGCCTCACCTACGGCGTGCACGTCGTCATCGCCTCCAACCGGTGGGCCGACATCCGCCCGGCGATCAAGGACATGCTCGGTACCCGGTTCGAACTGCGGCTCGGTGACCCGAGCGAGTCCGACATCGACCGCCGGGTTGCCGTGAACGTGCCCGCAGGGCGCCCCGGCCGAGGGCTCACCCGGGACAAGCTGCACATGCTCACCGGTCTGCCGCGCATCGACGGCTCCAGCAATCCCGAGGACGTCGGCGCCGGCGTCGGTGACGCGGTGGCCAGGATCAAGGCCTCGTGGAAGGGACGTCCCGCGCCGCAGGTCCGCCTGCTGCCGGAAATGCTGTCGTACGAGGACCTGCTCGCGCAGGACGCGCACCGTGGCACCAAGCTCGTCCCGATCGGCGTCAACGAGGAGACGCTCAGCCCCGTCTACCTCGACTTCAACGCGGAACCGCACTTCGTGGCGTTCGCCGACGGCGAGTCCGGCAAGACGAACCTGCTGCGGCAGATCGCCCGCGGCATCACCGAGCGGTACACCAAGAAGGAAGCCGTGATCGTGCTGGTCGACTACCGGCGCACGATGCTCGGTTTCGTCGAGGGAGACCAGCTACTCGGATACGCCGTGTCGTCCAACCAGCTCGACGGGATGATCAAGGACATCGCCGGGTCCATGGCGAAGCGGCTGCCCGGCCCGGACGTCACCCCGCAGCAGTTGCGCGACCGTTCGTGGTGGAACGGCCCGGAGCTGTTCGTGCTCGTCGACGACTACGACCTGGTCGCCACGCAGGCGAACAATCCGCTGCGGCCGTTGTCGGAGTACCTCGCGCAGGCGAAGGACGTCGGGCTGCACATGATCGTCGCCCGGCGTACCGGTGGTGCGATGCGTGCCTCGATGGACCCGATCATCGGCAAGCTCAAGGAGATCGCGGCACCCGGCATCGTGATGAACGGTTCCAAGGACGAGGGGCAGTTGCTCGCCAACGTCAAGCCCGGCCCGATGCCCCCGGGGCGTGGAACGCTCGTCAGCCGCAAGGTAGGCAAGCAGCTCATGCACATCTCCTGGATCCAGCCCGAGTAAAGCCGCCACGCCCGGCATGCCCTCCGGGGGCGGGGTGACGGTGTGGTGGGACGCCGAGCGCGTTTAGCGGGCTAAATGCGCTCGGCGGGTGCGAGGCGTGCGGCGACGTCTGAGAGAGTGCCCGGTACGGAATTCGACGGTGATGGGTGGGAGCGGCTTGTGAGTCTCCGGGTGGCGGTGGACTTCGGGACATCGAGCACCTGTGTCGTCGCATCGATCAACGGCAGGGAACCGCAGATCGTCGTCGTGGACGGTCAGCCGCTGATGTCGTCCGCCGTATACGCGGCCGCCGACGGCACCGTGTTCGTCGGGCAGGAAGCCGAACGCCAGGCCGCCGTCGACCCGTCGCGCTACGAACCGAATCCGAAGCGTCGCATCGACGAGGGTGAACTGCTTCTGGGCGACACGGTGATCGGCGTGCTCGACGCCGTACACGCTGTGCTGCGCCGGGCGGTCACCGAGGCACGTGGCCTGGCGGGCGGTGCGGAGGTGGACCTTCTGGTCCTCACCCATCCGGCTGACTGGGGCGCGGTCCGTACCCGGTTGCTGAGGCAGGCGGCGGGGCGGCTGGCCCACGAGGTCGCACTTGTCCCTGAGCCCGTGGCGGCGGCGGTCTTCCACGCCGCCACGTATGCCCCTGCCGAGGTGACCAGGGACCGGACGGTCGAGTTCAGCGGACGGCCCGGCGACACCCTCGCCGTACTGGATGTCGGCGGTGGCACGGTCGACGTCAGCGTCGTCCGGCGCAGCCCGGCGGCCGGCCCGGTCGCGCGACGCGGCGGTTTCGAGGTGCTGGCCACGCGCGGCGATCCCAGTTTCGGTGGCGCGGACATCGATCAGGTGCTGCTCGAGCACGTCGGTTCGCTGGTGTCCAAGGCGGACCCGGAGGCGTGGCTCGGGCTGGTCGGCGGCCGGGCGATGGCCGAACGCCGGCGCAGGCGCGTGCTGCGGCAGGACGTCCGCGGCGCCAAGGAGACCTTGTCCCGGCACGCCTACACCGACGTGCCGATGCCGCCGCCGTTCGCCGACGCGCACGTCACCCGTGAGGACCTCGAACGCCTGGTCGCTCCGCAACTCGGCCGCGCGGTGGAACTGACCTCGGCCGCGATCGAGGAGGCGGGGCTACGGCCGCAGCAGCTCACCGGGATCTTCCTCGTCGGCGGTTCGAGCCGGATCCCCATGGTGTCCAGACTCGTGCACGAACGCACCGGTGTCGTCCCGACGACACTGGACCAACCGGAAACGGTCGTCGCCAGGGGAGCGCTACGGGCGGTTCTGGTGGAGGCGGACCGGACCGGTGCGCTCGCGGGTTCGTCGCCCGCCCGGCCCGGTCTGCCGCGTCCGGTGGGCGAGCAGCGCACCCAGGTTGTCGGTCCGGCGGATGCGAACCGTCCGCCGCGGCAGGCGCCACCTCGTCGCATGCCGCCACCTCCGCGGCAGCCGGTGACGCCCGCGCCCGCACGTCCGATGCCCCCTCCGATCGCGGCGCCCGCGCACCCGGCGCACTCCCCGCCCACGGGACGCGGCAAGAAGGTTCCCTGGCTGGTCGCGGGCGCGGTGGTCGTCCTCGCCGCTGCGGTGACCGGAGGTTTCCTGTTTTTCGGTGGGGAGAAGGGGAAGACCTTCGCCCAGTACGACTACCAGTTCGTGGCCCCGGAGGACTGGACCCAGACCGGTGACAACGTCGCCGCCCGGCAGGTGGTGGTGAAGCCGGCGGACGCGCTGGACGCCGACGATCTGGTCGTCGTGCAGGAGTACCTACTCGGCTACGACGGGGTGACCGAGCGCGACCGCTTCGTCGGCGAACTTCGGCAGAAGGTCGCCGACAAGGGCACCACCCACTCGGACTTCAACCCCGGTACGAGCTACGCGGGCAAGGACGTCATCTCCTACCGGGAGAAGGCGGGCAGCCTGGTCATCTCCTGGTATGTGGTGGCGAAGGGCGATGTAGAGGTGGCCGTGGGCTGTCAGGTCGCCGACGGCCAGGCCAGGGTGGACGGGGCCTGCCAGCAGATCGTCCGCACCCTCGAGATCACCAAGTGACCTTCTCCGCCGCCCCGGGTTCCGCAAGTTCCGATTCCCTTTAGGAAATTCGCGCTCACACGTCTGTGCGTACCCTCACACGGGTGAGAATGCGCGAGCGGAAATGTTGGGCGAGCGGAGACCGGAGGCGAGCGACTGCCCTGCGCTACCTCGAGAAAACCCTTGGTGCGTAAGGGATTCGCCAGGTTGTCGCAGTGTTCCGGCGATCGGTGGCCGCAGGCTTCCAGCGCGGTTCCCACGGACGACATTTCCGCTAGCAACTACTTGTACGCAATCGGCGACATCGCGGAACCGAACATGGCAGGGTCGTCGTCGTAGGGCCAGTACAAACGAAAAGCACTGGCAACCACGAGCGAAGGGGGTCACACCCAATGGCAGGCTTTCAGGGAACACCGGAAGACTTTGCGAAGGCCCACGGCGATGTGTCCGACACCAAGGTGTCGATGGACCAGAACCTGCAGCAGCTCCGCAGCAACATCGAGGCCACGCAGGCCGGCTGGGACGGCGACGCCGCCCGCCTCTTCCAGAGCGTGATGGAGCGCTTCAACGAGAAGTCGTCGAAGCTGAACAACGCCCTGCAGGACATCGCCGATCTGCTGCAGTCCTCCGGTGTCCAGTACGACACCCAGGAGTCGAACGTCAACGACACCATCAGCAAGCTCGGCGCGACTCTCGACGGCAACTGAGCGGTCCTGAACTTCCCTACATCGCAGACTTCATCACCCAAGGAGGACAATCATGCCGGGTGGCATCAAGGTTGATTACGCAACGATCCAGCAGGCGGCCGACGACTGCAACAGGACTGGCGGCGAGCTCGACGCGCTGTTCGAGCAGCTCAAGTCCCAGATGGCTCCGCTGACCAATGGCTGGACCGGTCCCGCCATGGAGGCGTGGGAGCAGAAGCAGATCGCCTGGAACCAGGCCCTGGACGAGATGAAGCAGCTTCTCGCGCAGATCGCCACCGCCCTGCCGCAGATCGCGGACGGCTACCAGCAGACCGACAGCTCGATCCAGAAGATGTTCTGATCGCTGTCGCGAACTGACGAGCGGGCCCCGGCATTCGTGCCGGGGCCCGCTCGCGTACGTGTGATTCTATTTCGGCGCGCCGACCTCGAACTCGGGTTTGTCGTTCAGCACCCGGATGGCCACGTTCTTCGGCTGTCCGGCCACGTCGACCGTGCACTCGAACGTCGTGCCGTTGGCCACGGGCTGGTCGTCCGGGCACTGGGCGTTCTTCACGTCCTGCTCGCCGTAGTTGTCGCGCAGCACCGAGGTGACCCCGTCCTGCAGCGAGTTCTGGTCGAGAACCGGACCGCGAAACGCGCCCAGGAGCCAGGCCGCGACGACGCCGCCCACCAGAACGAGCCCCACGGCTCCGCCGACCAGCAGCGGCTTCTTCGACCGTTTCGGCTTCTGCTGCTCGCTCTCGCCGTAGGCGCCGAGCCCACCGTAGGACGAGGGCTGATAGCCACCCCCGTAACCGGCTTGCTGGTTCGGTTGCTGCGCGTACTGCTGTGGATAGGGCTGTCCGGCGCCTGGGGTCGCGGGCCACTGCTGCTGGGGCACCGGTTGTGACTGCGGACCCTGCTGATGCGGAGGTACCTGCTGGTGCGGAGGTATCTGCTGGTGCGGTGGTGCTTGGCGTTGCTGGTATCCCTGGGCCTGCTGGGGCGGGGGCGTCTGCTGTTGCCAGCCCTGCTGGCCTGCCTGGTCGTCGGCGGGCGGCTGCCACCAGCCCTGCGGCGGGTTGGGCGGTTGGTTCATCGTGCGGGTACCTCGTCGGTCGGGTGGTGGCCAGTGCGGTCAGCGGTCTTGGATCTCGCCCATGCGGTCGTAGAAGTCGGCGACGGCTGCCTCGTCGGGGAGGTTCGTCACCTGTGATGGGTCCGGGATCTTGGGGAGGTCGTTCTCGGTCGGCGGTTCGAGGATCCGGTAGTTCATCCGTACTTCCACCTCGTGACCGTCACCCTTGATCAACCCTGTCATCTCAATGCTCCGCAGCTTGCCAAGGCCGTCGAGCACGATCTTGCTGGCGACCGGTTCCTGCTTCATCTCCTCGTTGACGTCGGTGAGGAGCCGTTCGGGGAACACGATCACTCTCTTGTCCAGGAATACGCCGAGGGGGATCTCGGCGAGTAGTTCGACGCTTCCGTCCGGCAGGCTCTTCGCCTGTTTCGCCGCCGCACCCTTGTCGACGGCCGCGGACACGGCGTCGAGCATCTTGCAGACGTCCTGGTAACCCTCCCAGAAACAGGCGTTGAGGGTTCCGCCGTCGTAGGGCATCGATACCCAGGGGGTCGGTGCGAGGCTGGAGTAGACGGGTCCCAGCAGGCCGTATTCGATTGGGCTGCCCGCCGGGTGGAAGAAGTCCAGGTACTCGTTGGAATCGCGTTTGGAATGGTTTTTCGCGAGGCGTGCCGGTGGGCGACCGACCTGTACGGCCTCGATCAACTGGTCGGATTTCTTGTCGTCGATGCGCCCGAACTTCTCGAGCGAACTCTTCCGCGCCTCGTTGCCGGTGAAGTCCTCGCCGAGGACCTTCAGCTTCTCCGCGAACTTCGCCGTGACGTAACTGGCAGCGTCGTCACCGTCGGGGATGGCGGTCGCCGTCTTCCCTTGTGCGCAAGATGAGAGGAGTAATGCTGTCAAACCCAATGCCAACAGCGTATATCGGCGTTTGTGCATGCCCAGTCCTCTGTTACTCGACGAGCTTCCCTCGTCGACTGTTGAAATCGTCGATCGCTGCCTGGTCGGGAAGTAGGGTCACTTGGTCTGCGGGTGGCGCTGCTGGTATCTCGTCTGCTCGTGGTGCGGCCAAAATCTGATAGTGGAACAAGAGTTCCATGGTAAACGGCTTATTCGACGTTGTGGTACCTGAAATGACACCCTCCAATCGTGCGTTCTGCAGTTGTGATTCAGGCGTCAAGACGATGGTCGCTTCCAGGTGTTGCTCCAACGCTGCGGCGGGGAGTTTCTCGAAGTAGACCTCGTCATCTCCGAGTAGTCGGTTGCGTAAAAATGTTTCCAATGTGACTCCGACGTTGAGCACTGTCCCGCCGTCGGAGAGGCTCTTGGCTTCCATGTCGCCCCCCGTGGCTGTCGAAGCCCGAATCGACTTGATCATTCGGCACTGAATGAGGTTCTCCGCAAGAGAGCAGGGGCCGATTCCCGGGTCCGGGTCAGCTCGAGAGACCCAAGGCGTCGGAGCCAGGCTGGAATAGAATGGGCCGAGGCGGATGTATTGAAGATCAGAACCGGGTGGTCTGAGGTATTCGAGATTGTCGTCTGGGTTCTCGTTGGACCGCTCGCGGCTGACGACGCCGATGGGATCCCCCACCTGTGTGGTTGTCGTCTGCTGATCCAGTGTGATCTCGTTCACGCGCACACGTTGGTCGAGAACTGTCTTGCGTGGCGTGTTGGCGGTGAAGTCCGACTCAATGTTGTCCAGCGCTCCGCTGAACTTGGCTGACACGTGTTCGGAGGCCTCGTCGCCGTCCGGGAGGGCTGTGCCCGCTCGTGTATCCGCGCACGCTGTCAGTGTCAGTCCGGCGCACGCCGCCAGCGTCATCAGCCGGATGCCCCTGCCACGCTTCGTCACCCTCGTCCCCCCGGAGAGTCGTCGTCGCGGTCCGATGCCGCGCACCCTAGTATGGAGGTCAGCGGTACCCCCCGCTTTGACCCTCCGTCGAGCGTCCGGGTATCTTCAATCGCTGTTGTGCGCTGCGGCGCGTATACGCGCTAGGCCCGCACGGAACCCACACGCAATGTTGACGACGAGGTAGTCCCTTGCCCACGTACAGCCCCAAGCCCGGCGACGTCACTCGTGCCTGGCACGTGATCGATGCCGAGGATGTCGTGCTCGGCCGGCTCGCGACCGAGGTCGCCACGCTGCTGCGCGGCAAGCACAAGCCGACCTTTGCTCCCCACGTGGACACCGGTGACTTCGTCATCATCGTCAACGCCGAGAAGGTCGCGCTCACCGGTAACAAGCGCGAGCAGAAGTTCGCGTACCGCCACAGCGGTTACCCCGGTGGTCTGCGCAAGCGTTCGTTCGGCGAGCTGCTCGACACCAAGCCCGAGCGCCTGCTCGAGAAGGTCGTCAAGGGCATGCTGCCGAAGAACAAGCTCGGCCGCGCGCAGGGAAAGAAGCTCAAGGTCTACGCAGGCCCTGAGCACCCCCACAGCGCTCAGCAGCCCACGACGCGCGAGATCACCAAGATCGCTCAGGTGACCAAGTGAGTGAGGAACAGTCTGTGACCAGCACCGAGACCGAGACCCCCGAGGTCGAGGCCCCTGTGACCGAAGCCCCGGCAACGGAGGCCCCGGCCGCCGAAGCCACCGAGGGTGCCGTCGCCACCAGCGAGTCCCCGGCCGAGGAGCGCCCTTCCCGTGCCGCCGGTGGCAACGCCCAGACCGTCGGCCGCCGCAAGGAAGCCGTCGTCCGCGTTCGGCTCGTCCCGGGCACCGGCGAGTTCAAGCTCAACGGCAAGAGCCTCGAGCAGTACTTCCCGAACAAGGTGCACCAGCAGCTCATCCGTGAGCCCCTGGTGACCGTGGAGAAGCCGGACTCGTTCGACATCTTCGGCAACCTGCACGGTGGCGGGATCTCCGGCCAGGCCGGTGCGCTGCGCCTGGCGATCGCTCGTGCGCTCGTCGAGGTCGACGCGGACGACCGCCCCGTTCTGAAGAAGGCCGGCTTCCTCAAGCGGGACGCGCGTGCCGTCGAGCGGAAGAAGTACGGCCTCAAGAAGGCCCGCAAGGCGCCGCAGTACAGCAAGCGCTGATCCGCGCCCGAGCATCCCACGGAAGCGCTCATCCGGTCTCCGGGTGGGCGCTTCCGTGCTGTTCGGGGTCCCCGCGTCGCCTTGCCCCACGTTGCGACCCCGCCGAGTGCGTTTAGCGGGCTAAATGCACTCGACGGGAGCCACCCCGGGGCGTGCGCGTGACAGTTCGCCCGCTGAACGCGAACGCGGGGGCACGGTTCCGTCGACTCGGCGGGCCGCTACGTTGTCGGGGTTGTTCGCACACGGAGGTGTACAGATGGCTCGCCTGTTCGGTACGGACGGAGTGCGTGGCCTCGCCAACGCCGAGCTCACGCCGGAGCTCGCCATGTCACTGTCGGCGAGTGCCGCGCGCGTGCTGGCGGCGCACGACCGTTCCCACCGTCCCGTCGCTGTGGTGGGGCGTGATCCCCGGGCCAGCGGCGAGATGCTGGAGGCGGCCGTGGTGGCCGGCCTGGCGTCGGCGGGGGCGGACGTGCTGCGCGTCGGGGTGATCCCCACGCCCGGCGTCGCCCATCTCGTCAGCACGCTGGAAGCGGATCTCGGCGTGATGATCTCCGCTTCGCACAATCCCATGCCGGACAACGGCATCAAGCTTTTCGCCGGCGGTGGGCACAAGTTGCCGGACGGTCTCGAGGACGAGATCGAGGCGGGCCTGACGCCTCCGGCGACCCGTCCGACCGGTGCGGAGATCGGCCGGGTTTCCGATGTCGACGACGCTCTCGACCGGTACACCGCGCACCTGCTGGCCGTGACCCCGCATTCGCTGGCGGGGGTGCGCGTGGTCGTCGACTGTGCGAACGGCGCTGCCTCGTCGGCCGCTCCGGAGGTCTACCGCAAGGCCGGCGCCGAGGTGATCGCCATCCACGCCGATCCGGACGGGGTGAACATCAACTCGGACTGCGGTTCCACGCACATGGAGCAGGTGCGTGCGGCGGTCCTGGAGCACGGCGCGGACCTGGGGATCGCTCACGACGGCGATGCCGACCGGTGTCTTGCCGTGGATGCCGCGGGTGAGCTGATCGACGGTGACCAGATCCTGGCCGTGCTGGCGCTGGCGATGGCGGAGGCCGGTGAGCTCACCAACGACACGCTGGTCGCGACCGTGATGAGCAACCTGGGCCTGCACCTGGCGATGCGTGAGCACGGCGTCGACCTCCGGACCACGGCGGTCGGTGACCGGTACGTGCTGGAGGAGTTGCGCGCCGGCGGGTTCTCCCTCGGTGGCGAGCAGTCGGGGCACGTCGTGCTGCCTGCGCACGCGACGACCGGTGACGGCCTGCTGACCGGGTTGCGCCTGATGAGCCGGATGGCGGCCACCGGACGTTCGCTCGCCGATCTGGCCGGGGTGATGCGCCGGTTGCCGCAGGTGCTGGTGAACGTCCGGGTCGCGGACAAGTCGGCGGTGGCGACCTCCGCGGCGGTCCGTGACGCCGTGGACGCGGTCGAGGCGGAGCTGGGCGCGGAGGGCCGGGTGCTGCTGCGCCCTTCGGGCACCGAGCAGCTCGTGCGCGTGATGGTGGAGGCGCCCGCGGAGGAGATAGCGCAGGCCGCTGCCGAACGTCTCGCGGGCGTCGTGTCCTCGGCCTCGTAGGCGGTTTCCTGCGGTGGGTTCGGCGCGCCCGGTGGCGGCGCCGAGCGGTGCCCGGGATTCGGTGTGCTCCCGATGGCGGCGGTTATCCTCGCTGACGTCTTCGTAGCATCCGGTGCTCGGTCGTGAACCCGGTGGAGTTCCTGCGCGGGCGTGCCACGATCGGTACATTCCGTATACGGACGGACCGGCACAGTGGTCACGTCCGCACCATCAGGTCCTGAAGGGGGAACCCGTGCCAGAGGGCGGCTACACAGCCAGTTCGGACTCGATGGCGGCCGCGCAGGAGCGGTTGCGCCAGGCCGCCGAGGATCCTGCCGCCCAGGCCTCGCTCGTCGCACCGCCGAAGGTGACGCAGGAGCAGTTCGGCCGGGTGCACGGGGGGCACTTCGCCGCGTATTCGGCCGGTGTCGAGCAGGTGGGTGCCGCGTTGACGGGGTTGTCCGGGGAGCTGAACGCTCTCGGTGGCGGCATCGGCGCGGGCGGTCAGGCCTACGCCGAGCAGGAGGCCTCCACCTCGTCGGCCGTCGCGGCGCACGACCCGGGGACCGTGTGATGGCCGAGCTCGGGCCGATGCTGGCCATGGTGCCGCCGGACAAGCGCGATCGGGTCAACGAGATCTTCGACAGCCCGTACGCCACCCCTGAACAGAAGCGCGAGGTCATGAAGGCCGCGTTGCCGCCGATGTTCGGTGGCGGGGATTTCGACGCGAAGTACGAGAGCGCGCGCAGCACCATCCAGCGCAGCTCGGCGAGCGATCGGCGGGTGCAGGACGCGGCCGGCCAGTCCAAGCAGCAGTTGGACGCCATGCGCCCGCCCGCCCCGGGCGGTGCGGGCGTGACGGCGTCCGACGAGGTACTGGACCTGGCGAAGCCCACGCTGGACTTCCTGTGTAGCTGGATCAACCAGGTGTGGAATCCGATGCCGGACTCGCCGGGCCAGATCGACTACATGGCCCGCATCTGGGATTCCTTCTACCGCAACGCCGGCATCGATTTCCGCAACTTCCTCGCTGACGCCGACGAGTTCGGCAAGGCGCACGGGATCGTCGAGACGACGCTGGGCGACTGCCGCAATCACATGAACACCTTGTTCGGTGAGTGGACGGGTCCGGCGGCGACCGCGGCGAGCGTCAAGTTCAACGAGGCGATCCTGCCGGACGGTCAGGCGCTGCTCGACCATCTCAAGGGAGCGTCCGAGCTGGTCCCGGAGACCGTCACGGCTGTCTACGACACGGTCCGGGCCCAGGTCGACGAGGTCCTGCCGCTGTTCACGCCGACGATCGCGAACGCGACCCTGGCACAGGCCACCCGGGTCGTCGCCGTCGCCAAGGGCGAGTCGACCGAGACCGAGGACATCGCCACCGTTTTCGCGGTCTTCGGCTCCGAGGTGTCACCGACGGAAGCGTCGTCGCTCGCGATCCTGCCTAATCTCCATTTCGATATCGCCATCGATTTTGCCAAGAACTGGGTATCCGCGTTCACCAACGAGTTCGCGGGCATCCTCGACGCCTTCGACACGCTGTGCGAACAGGCGGTCAAAGCCGTCGACGAAAAGTGGTTCGCCCTCGGCGAGTACATGAGCGGGTACGCGAACAAGTTCACCGAGAGCGCCGGTGCCCCGTCCGCGCCTGGACCCGCGCCGATGCCCGCCAGTGGCGGAACGGCGTCGCCACCAGGTGGTTCCGCCCCGTCCCCGGGCACCGGCGGTCCGCCGCCGGCGCCGTCCACCGCCGCTGGCGCTCCGTCGATGCCGGCACCGCCCGCACCGCCGGAACCACCCGCCGCTGAACCCGCGGCCACGACCGAATCGGCCGCCGTCCCGGCACCCCCCGTACCTGAAACGGCTGCCGGGACGAATCCGGTGGCCGGCGCGGAACTGGAGCGGGACCCGGAGACCGGCGAGGCGTTCGCGATCGACCCGGAGACGGGCGAGTCGGTACCGGACGCGGCGGCGGAGCAGGACGTCACGACCGTGCGCAGGGGGGACAACGAACTGTCCCTGACCGCGCCGGGACCGGACGGCCGGGGCGCGTTGTCCGTGCAGGGCGCCGACGGCGAGGCCCGCGAGTACATGCTCGACTTCGGTTCCGCCGACGCTCCCGTCCCTGATGGCGAGGCCCCTGATGGCGAGCAGGCCCAGGCCGGTTCGCAGGACGTGGCGGAGCCGGACGAGGCGGGACAGGACGGCCAGGACGACGGAACCGGTGCCGCGAACCGCACGGTGGTCACCCCCGGCGAGGACGGCGCGATCCGGATCACCGACGGCGACCTGGAGATCGTCGCCGAGCGGCCGGACGGCCCGGACGGCCCGACGGTGGTGACCGTCGACGACGGCTCCGGCGAACCCACGACGTACACCCTCGGAGAGCAGGACACCGAAGCGCCGGACGCGGAGGCCCTCGCGCCGGGTGACGCCGGCGGGCTCGCCGACTCCCCGGAGGTGGCCGCCGCGCCGGTCACCGGCGAGACCGTGGGTGAACCCGCCACCGACGCGTCTTCCGGGATCGAGACCGACGATGCCGAGACCGGCGTACCGCTCGCCGGGGAAGCCGGGCAGCCGGAGTCGGTGACGCCCGCCGCCGAGACGGCCGCACTCGCCGGCGCCGAATCCGCCGAGACGCCTGTCGCCGCGACGGGGGCTCCGGAACCGCCCGCCGAGGCCGTGACCTCGCCTCCGGACAGCGCCGCGACATCGCCCGCGGAGAGCGTGCCGTCCGCCAACGGAGCGGTACCGGCCGATGTCGTAGACGCGCCGAGTTCCGGTTCCCTCCCACTCGACGACGCCGGTGCGGACTTCGCCGACGAGCCCGGGCAGCGCACGACGCCCTCGGCCGCGATCGGTAGCGGCGTGGACGGTGTCGCGGGCGAGGACGTCGATGCCCGCGAATCGGCTGCGGCCGGGTCCACGACGCCTGCCGACACCGGTGGTGCCCAGCTCGGCAGCGCCCCCGGCGGTGCGGAGGCCGCGACGGCAGGCGCCGGAGTGGGCGGCATGATGGGCGGCATGGGCGCCGCGGGTGGTGGCAACTCCGGTGACCAGGAACGTGGTTCCAGCCCGTGGCGTACCGGCGGCGACCTGTTCGACACGAGCGGTGTCGGTGGCCGGATCAGCGGTTCGCTCGACGACGGACCGGACCGTCCCGGCGCCTGGCTCGACCGGTGATCGCCTACCCGACGCCCAGGGGGTGCGCATGAGTGCCGAAGGCAGGCTGGCCGCGGCGCGCGAGGCGCTCGCGGCCGTCTCCCGCGAGGAGCACGAGCAACGCGGCCTGCGCGAGCGCCGCCTCGCCGAGGTGCGGGCGGCGACCGCGACCGGCCTCGAGGCGGACGCCCTCCGGGCCGCCGAGCGGATCGAGGAGGAGAAAGAGGTCCAGCGGCGCGCGGAGGCATCGGGCGGCTGGGTCACCGACAGCACGTACGCGAAGAAGGACGCCGAGGACTCGTTCGGCTTCGAGGAGGACGACGGTTCGGCCGAGGAGCCGCCACCTGCCGGGCCACCGTCCCCGTTCCCGCCGCCGTCCCCACACCCCGTGCACGACCCGCCCGCCGAGCCCGCCCCGGAGCGACCACAGGCGCGGCACGCACGCCGGGCAGCCGTGGACGACGAGGACTTCGCACACACCGACTGGACGGCGGACTGACCGCCTGAGCAGGACGTACCGCGTTCGCGTAGGTAAATCCCGGAGCCGGTGCGGGCAGGGTCCCCGCTGAGTACATTCAGTGTGCAGATGCGACGGCACCGAATCGCGTCCACCTGCGTCTGAAGGTGAACGTGACGATCCGAGCCTTCTCGACAGGGGGAGAACACATGCCGAATGGTGGTGGCCACAAGGCCGACCCGGGGCAGTTGAACGCGGGTGCCCAGGCGTTCAACCAGGAGGGCACCGAGTTGACTCAGGCCTCTGGCAAGCTCACCCCCAACGTCGCCGCCGGGCAGGTCGGCACGGCGTGGCAGGGCGTGGCAGAGCCGTACACCCAGGCGTTCACCAGGTTCAAGGACGGCACGGCGAAGTACGGCACCGCCGCCACCCAGTTCGGCGGGCAGCTCTCCAACGCGGCGAGCACGTACTCGACGAACGAGGAGAACCAGCAGCAGGCCATCAAGAACGCGGAGGGCTGATCGATGGCCGAAGAAGTGAGCACCCAGGAACAGCGCGAACTCCTCGACGACCCGAACGTCTCGCCGGAGGTGAAGAAGCTCCTCCTCCGCGGTCTCGCCGCGGACGGCGCGCTCACCGACGAGGAGCAGTGGAACTACGCGAACCAGCTCGGCATGCAGTTCGAGGCGATTTTCGGGGACCTCGAAAGCAACCCGCTCGGGCTGGGGATCCCGCAGCAGATGGCGCAGGCCGCCGCGCTCGAGGGACGTGAGCAGCAGCGGGCCGCGGAGACCTCGCAGGCCCTCGGCGACAGCTGGAACCGGCTCAACGAAGGCGGTTTCGCCAACTCCGACGAGATCATCGACCAGGGTGACGTCGGCCTGAAGATCTTCGACGAATTCCATCCCCGCTACACCGAGGCGGGCGGCCAGGGCGGCGTCACCGGCGGCGACGCGCGGGGCGGCGGCGTCGACCCGGAGAGCCTGCGGGCGGCGACGGCCGAGTTCCGCGGTATCGACTTCACCGCGTTCCGGGCCGACGCCGAGCTGCTCACGCAGAACGGCAAGACCGTCACCGAGTCGTCCCAGCAGCTCGACCAGGCCTGGGGCACGCACATGTCCGGCTGGGAGGGTGCGGGCGCGACGGCGGCGAGCCAGTTCAAGGGCAAGCTCGACGGTGCGTCAGCCACGCTGGCGCAGTCGCTGGACGCGGCCCCGGGCGTCATCACCGAGGGCATCGCCGCGGTGGAGCAGCAGGTCGTCGACTTCGCGAAGCTGGTGCACAACCAGTGGGGCGACGGCCGGATCGCGGAGATGACCCCGTCCGACGTCGACGCCATGATCGAGGGCCGCAACGAGCTGCCCGGCGTGATCTCCGAGCTCGAGAACAAGATCCAGGAACTCAACGACCGGAACGCGCTGGAGAAGGGGCTCGACTTCCTCGGCAACATGGCCGCCGGGGCGCTCGGATTCCTGATCGGTGGCCCGATCGGCGCGATCGCCGCGGTCGCGGGGCTCAACTTCGCGAAAGAGATCACCGAGGACAACATCGAGGAGGAGTGCGCCAAGTACAAGCAGGCGCTCGCCGACTGCGAGGCGAAGCTGGAGCAGTTCGTCGGCGAGTACGAGGCGAAGGCCTCGTCCGTTCACGAACAGGCGCAGACCGCCAAGGACGGTGTGCAGCAGACCTACGACGCGATGATCGCCCAGCTCGGCAAGGAGCTGGAGCAGGATCCGTTCGCCGAGGTCGGTTCGCCTGACCTGCAGGGTGGCGACAAGGACGGTGGCAAGGACGGCGGTGGCCAGGACTCCGGCGGCGGCCAGGACTCCGGCGGGGGTCAGGATTCCGGTGGCGGTCAGGACAGCGGTGGCGGCGGCCAGGACTCCGGCGGTTCGGGCTCCGGATCCGGTTCGGGGGCGGGCGCGGGTTCCGGTTCCGGCGGAGCACCCAGCGGTGGCGGAGGCAGCGGTTCCGGCGCGGAGCCGCCGGCGGAGGCGGGGACGAACCCGGTGACCGGCAAGCCGCTGGAGGTCGACCCCGCCACCGGCGAGCCGTACCCGATCGACCCGGAGACCGGCGAGGCCGTCAAGGACGGCAGGGACACGGTCACGGTCGAGAAGGGCGACAACAAGATCACCATGACCGAGCCGGACGAGAGCGGCGACATGGAGATCTCCGTCGACGACGGCTCGGGCGCGGCGAAGGACTACCAGCTCGACTTCGGTACCGGCGAGGACGACAAGCCGGGCGCGGAGGGCACCGACCTCGCGGCCGGCGACAAGCCCGGTGACCAGGTCTACCGCCCCGGCCCGGACGGCAAGATCCACATCGAGGACGGCAACCTCAAGATCACCGCCGAACAGCCGCAGGGACCGGAGGGCCCGACCGTGGTGACCGTGGACGACGGCACCGGCGAGCCGACCACGTACACGCTCGGCGAGGAGAAGCCCGCCGGTGGCGCGGAAAGCCTGATCGGACGCGGCGAGCGTCCGGAGAGCCTGGGCGGGCCGGCCGGGGAACGGATCGAGACGAAACCCGAACCCGCCGCCGCACCGGCTGCCGGCACGTCCGCCGGACCGGCGGGTGCCGGATTCGAGGCGCCCGGCGGGGTGGAGATCGGCGAATCGGCGCCGGCAGGTGGCGGTGGCGGAGGTGACGCCGCGGGCGTGGCGACCGGCGAGGCCGCGATGCCTGCCGTGGACGGTGCTGCCGCCTCCGGTGTCGCTGTGGACGGTGCCGCTGTGGACGGTGGTGGCGGAGCCGGTGGTGCGGGCGATGGAACCGGTGGCGCCAGTACGTCACCGCAGGCCGTCTCCGGTGAGGTCGGTGCCGGGGTCGGAGCGTCCGCCGGTGGAGAGGTCGGCGCTGGTGCCGCCGCCACCGCGGAACCGCTCGGCATGGGAGCCCAGTCCGGATCCGCGGCACCGCAGCCGACCGCGGCGGGCGCCTCGCTGGGCGTCGCGCCCGGCTCGGACACCGCGGGTGCCGTAGCGTCCGGCGCTTCCGGCGCCGCCGGCGGCATGGGCGGCGGGATGATGGGCGGCATGGGCGCGATGGGTGGCGCGGGTGGCGGCCAGAACCAGGACGAGGAACGGACCGCCAGCAGGTACCGCGTCGACGGCGGCATCTTCGAGACCTCCGGCGCGGGCGGCCGGATCAGCGGTTCACTCGACGACGACGCGGACCGCTCCGTCCGCTACGACCGTTGACCAGCGGCGGGGAGGGCAGACGATGAGCAACGTTGATCCGCGGGTGAAGGACACCTTCGCCACGATTGTCGCCGGCACCAGGGCGAAGGCCGCCGAGATCACCGACCGCGTCACCGCGAAGCAGCGGGAGAACGCCGACGCGTCGCAGCGAATGCGCGAGGCGAACGAGAAACTGACCAAGCAGCTCGACGAGCGGGCGCGCGGAAACGCCGAGCGCAACGCCGACCCACACGCGAACGACGAGTGGCGCAAACCGGTGAAGTCGCGATCGACGACGTTCTCGTTCGGACCGGCGGAGGAGCAGACCGAGGCCGCGGGCGAACAGCCGGTGGCCGCCGAGCCGGAGCGGCCCGCTGCCGAGCGGGCCGTGCCGGAGACGACCGAGCCTGAGGCCACGCCGCGGCCGTCCGGCAGGCACGCGCGCCGGGACGAGTTCGATGACGACGACTACTCCAACAACAGCTGGATGAAGTAGCCGAGGGGAGCGCGCCGATCAGACGTCGGCGTGCTTCTCCGCGGGCGGCAGCGTCGCGGCCTTGAGGTCGGCCTCCAGCAGCGGGCGGTATGCGTCCGTCCTGGTCAGGTGCGTCAGGAAGAACGCGGTGAACAGCGCCCGGGTGACGCGCTGCGTCCGGTGGTGTGGCTTGCCGTGCAGGACGAGCTGGCTCCAGTGCTTGCCTTCGGTGACGCCGAGGTGTGTCGACTTGCCGATCGTGCGGAACTGAACGTCCTCGTCACCCCAGGCATGAGTCATCGCCTCGGAGTTGCCCAGTGCCGGGGCCACCAGGTCCTCTTCGGCGGCCAGGTGCAGCCCGGGAACGTGCACGTCGCGCGCGGCCTCGGTGGCCGGCGGCATCGTCTGCGCGGCGGCGATCGTCGCCACGGCACGGATCTTGGGCCGGTCCGCCTTGTCCGCCGCGGCGAGCACTGCGGCGCCGCCACCGATGGAGTGCCCGGCGACGCCCAGCTTCCCCGGATCGACGCTGATGCCGTCGGCGCCCAGCCGTACGCCGGTGACGATGTCGAGCGAGGTGCGCAGGTCGGAGGCGAACAGCCGGTGCGAAGGCAGCGGGCCGCTCTGGGTGGCGGGGGCCGCCGCGACGATGCCCCAGCTCGCCAGGTGCCGCAGCAGCTCGCGGTAGCGCGTCGGCGGCTGGAGCCAGCCGTGGCCGAACGCGATCGCCGGCAGGTTGAGTCCGGCGCTGGGGGTGAACACGACGCCGGGGAGGCCGACGAGCGCGAGGTTGCCGTGCAGCACCTCGTGCGGGCCGGGATGGGACAGCTCGTCGAGTATCTGCTTGGGCTTCGCCGCCATGGCGCGAGCGTAGCCGAGGCGGGCCATGCCGGCCGACCGGCCATAACAGCCAGCCCCATCCACGCAACGTCACCTTAACCGCTTGATCGGTGACCCTCTGTGCTTATCGGTACCTCTCCGGCGACATTTAGCCCGCTAAACGCGCACGGTGGGCTCGCGCCCCTCCCGGCCGGCATCAAACGGCCCGGGGGTGACCGGACGACATTCAGCCCGCTAAAGGCGCACGCCGACCCCGGAGGCGTACCGGCCGAGCCCGCCGGCACCGTCTGGTTACGCTGGTGGGCGTGTGCGGAATCGTGGGATATGTGGGTCACCGGCAGGCACTCGACGTCGTGCTGGGCGGTCTGCGTCGGATGGAATACCGGGGTTACGACTCGGCGGGTGTCGCGGTGCTCGACGGCACGGGCGGCCTGCACGTCGAACGCAAGGCGGGTCGCCTGGCCAACCTCGAGGCGGAACTGGAGACCTCCGACGGGGGCGTGCGCAACGGCACCGCCGGCATGGGGCACACCCGCTGGGCGACCCACGGTCCGCCGGTTGACCGCAACTCCCACCCGCACCGGGACGCCACCCAGCGGGTGGCCGTGGTGCACAACGGCATCATCGAGAACTTCACCGCGTTGCGTTCCGAGCTGGAGGCCGACGGCGTCGAGCTGACCAGCGACACCGACACCGAAGCCGCCGCGCATCTGGTGGCCCGTGCCTACGCGGCGGGTGAGACGGCCGGGGACCTCGCGGCGAGTGTCCGTGTGGTGTGCCGCAGGCTGGAGGGCGCGTTCACGCTCGTGGTGACGCACGCCGACGTGCCGGACACGATCGTCGCGGCCCGCCGTTCGTCCCCGCTGGTGGTCGGTGTCGGCGAGGGGGAGACCTTCGTGGCCTCGGACGTGGCCGCGTTCATCGAGCACACCCGTGAAGCCGTGGAGCTCGGCCAGGACCAGCTCGTGGTGATCACCCGCGAGGGCTACGAGGTGACGGATTTCGCGGGTGAGCCCGCCCAGGCGAAGCCGTTCACCGTGGACTGGGATCTGTCGGCCGCCGAGAAGGGCGGCCACGAGTACTTCATGCTCAAGGAGATCGAGGAGCAGCCGGAGGCGCTGGCCAACACCTTGCGCGGGCACTTCGCCGGTGGCCGCATCATTCTCGACGAGCAGCGCATCTCCGATCAGGACCTGCGCGATGTGGACAAGGTCTTCGTCGTCGCCTGCGGTTCGGCTTACCACTCGGGCCTGGTGGCGAAGTACGCGATCGAGCACTGGTGCCGTCTGCCGGTCGAGGTGGAGCTGGCCAGCGAGTTCCGTTACCGCGATCCGGTGCTGGACCGTGCGACGCTGGTGGTCGCGGTGTCCCAGTCCGGCGAGACGGCGGACACGCTCGAAGCGGTTCGCCATGCCCGGGAGCAGAAGGCGCGCGTGCTGGCCGTGTGCAACACCAACGGCGCGCAGATCCCCCGCGAGTCGGACGCCGTGCTGTACACCCACGCGGGCCCGGAGATCGGTGTCGCGTCGACGAAGGCGTTCCTGGCGCAGATCGCCGCCAACTACCTGGTGGGCCTGGCCCTTGCGCAGGCGCGTGGCACGAAGTACCCGGACGAGGTGGCGCGCGAGTTCGCCGAACTGGAGGCCACGCCGGCGGCTGTCCAAAAAGTACTGTCCACTGTGGAGCAGGTGCGGGATCTCGGGCGGCGCATCGCCGATTCGAAGGCGGTGCTGTTCCTCGGCCGCCATGTCGGGTTCCCGGTGGCGCTGGAGGGCGCGCTCAAGCTCAAGGAGCTCGCCTACATGCATGCCGAGGGTTTCGCGGCGGGTGAGCTCAAGCACGGGCCGATCGCGCTGATCGAGGAGGGTCTGCCCGTCGTCGTGGTGATGCCCTCGCCGAAGGGGCGTGCGGTACTGCACTCGAAGCTGGTGTCGAACATCAGTGAGATCCAGGCGCGTGGCGCGCGGACCATCGTGATCGCCGAGGAGGGGGACGAGACGGTGCGCCCGTTCGCTGACGAGCTCGTCGAGATTCCCGCGATGCCGACTCTGCTGCAGCCGCTCGTGTCGACGGTGCCGTTGCAGGTGCTGGCCGCCGAGATCGCGAAGACGCGTGGGTACGACGTGGACAAGCCGCGCAACCTGGCCAAGTCCGTGACGGTGGAGTGATTCGCTCGCGCTGATCGGACGCCGTCGCGAGGAAGGTGCGGGATGCGGGGAATCTGGACCACGGAACGGATCCGCTCGGCGGAGGAGCGTCTGCTGGCCCGCGTCGCGGACGGTGCCCTGATGCGGACGGCCGCGTTCGGGGTGTCGGTGCGTGCCGCGCGGATTCTCGCGGAGCACGCCGGTGCCGTTGCCGGGCGCCGGGTCGCCCTGCTCGTCGGGGCGGGGAACAACGGTGGTGACGCGCTCTGGGCCGGGGCTTTCCTGCGCAGGCGCGGGGTGGCGGTGGCCGCGGTGCTGCTGGCGCCCGACCGGACCCACGCGCAGGGGCTTGCCGCGTTGCGCCGGGCCGGTGGCCGTGTCGTGTCCGTTGTGGATGGTCCACAGTGGATCGAGGCGGCGGATCTGGTGGTGGACGGCATCGTCGGTCTCTCGGCCAGGGGGCCGCTGCGCCCGGAGGCCGCGGAACTGGTCCGTCACATCGCCGCACCGGTGCTCTCGGTGGATCTGCCCAGCGGGGTCGACCCGGACACCGGCGTGGTGGACGGTCCCGCCGTGCGCGCCGATCACACCGTCACCTTCGGTGCGCGCAAACCCGTGCACGTAATGAATCCGGGCCGGTGCGGTGCGGTCTCGCTGATCGATTTCGGTCTGGGCACGGAACTCGGTGAGCCGGACCTGCACCTGCTCGACGGTGTGGATGTGGCGGCGGCGTGGCCGATGCCCGGCATGGTCGACGACAAGTACACACAGGGGGTCACCGGGATCGCGGCCGGGTCGGCGACCTATCCGGGTGCCGCGGTGCTGGCGACCGGTGCCGCGGTACTGGCCACCTCCGGCATGGTGCGGTACGCCGGGCCCGCCGCGGACGTCGTGCGTTCCCGTTGGCCGGAGGTGGTGGCCACCGGTGCGGTCACCGACGCGGGCCGGGCGCAGGCGTGGGTGGCGGGCCCCGGGATCGGCACCGGGCACGAGGGACGCCAGGTGCTGCGGCATGTGCTGGGGCTGGGCGTCCCGGTGTGTGCGGACGCCGACGCCATCACCATCCTGGCGTCGAACCCCGAGGTGCTCGATGCCCGCGATCCCGGCACACCACTGGTCCTCACCCCGCACGACCGCGAGTTCGCCCGGATCGCCGGTGCCGAACCTGGCGCGGATCGGGTGACGGCGGCGCGGGAGCTCGCGTCCCGTGTGGACGCCGTCGTGCTGCTGAAGGGGCACTCGACGATCGTGGCCGCGCCGGACGGACGCGCGCTGGTGAACGTGCCGGAGGGTTCGTGGCTGGCGACGGCCGGTACCGGCGACGTGCTCGCCGGGCTGGTGGGTGCCCTGCTGGCCGCCGGCCTCGATCCGTGGCTGGCGTGCGGAGCGGCGGCGTACGTGCATTCCCTCTCGGCGAGGCTGGCGGCCGAGGGCGCACCGGTGTCCGCCTCCGGTGTGCAGGCCGCGATCCCCGCCGCGATCCGCGCGGTGCGCTCGTTGAGCTGACCCTTTCGTGGTGAGTGTCTCCCTCACCGAGCGGGACGCTGTGGGAAACTGAACCGGTCATGAGCGATACCGCCACGCCCCGCGCCGAGGCCGTGATCGATCTCGGATCGATCCGGCACAACGTGGCGCTGCTCGCCGGCCGGGCGGCCGGTTCGGGCGCCGCGACGATGGCCGTGGTGAAGGCGGACGGCTACGGGCACGGGGCCGTGCCGGTCGCCAGGGCCGCTCTCGACGCGGGAGCCACCTGGCTGGGCGCCTGTTCCGCGGCCGAGGCGATCGCGTTGCGCGAAGCCGGGATCGACGCCAGGATCCTGAGCTGGCTGGACACTGCGGACACCGATCTGGCCCCGGCGATCGCCGCCGGAGTCGACGTCTCGGTGAGCTCCGCCGCCGAACTCGCCCGCGTCGCCGCGGCCGCGGGCCGGGTGGGCGGCGTCGCCGAGGTGCACCTGAAGATCGACACCGGACTGTCGCGCAACGGCTGCCCGCCCGCTCTCTGGCCGGATCTGGTCGCCGCGGCGGCGGCGGAGCCGCGCGTGCGGATCGCCGCTGTCTGGTCACATCTCGCCTGCGCGGACGAGCCGGGACATCCGTCGATCGACGCGCAGGCAGCCCGTTTCGCCGAGGCGTACGCGACGGCCACGGCGGCCGGACTGTCCCCGTTGCGGCACCTGGCGAACTCGGCGGCCACGTTGACCCGCCCGGACCTGCACCTGGACCTGGTAAGGGTCGGCATCGCCATGTACGGGCTGAATCCGGTGCCACAGAAGGAAGACCTGCGGCCGGTGATGACCTTCCGGTCCGCCGTGGCGCTGTGCAAACGGATCGCTGCCGGCGAGTCCGTCTCCTATGGACACACGTGGACGGCGGATGTGGCGACGACGCTCGCGCTGGTGCCGGTCGGCTATGCCGACGGGGTGCCGCGCACCCTGTCCGGCCGGATGGATGTGTGGCTCGGCGGTCGGCGCAGGCCGGTAGCCGGACGGGTGTGCATGGACCAGCTCGTCGTCGACTGCGGTGGGGACGAGCCGGAGCCGGGAAGTGAGGTCGTGCTGTTCGGTACCGGTGCGGCCGGGGAACCCACGGCGCGCGAGTGGGCTGACACGATCGGCACCATCGACTACGAGATCGTCACCGGGATGTTCCGGCCGCGGGTTCGCCGCCGGTATGTCGGAGAGGGCGTGCGGTGATGGTGTCGCGACGGTTGCTGGGTATCGCGGGCGGGGTCGGCGCGGTGGCGACGGGCAGCGCGGCGGCGGCGCTCGCCGTGGCCAGCCGCAATCGCAGACAGGTGGCGGATCCGTTCACGATGGAACCGATCGGGCAGGTGCAGCCGAGCCGGACGTCCACTGTGGCCGCCGATGATGGGACTCCGCTGGCGGTCGAGGAGATCGACCCCGCCGACGGCGGCGAGGCGTTGCTGACGGTCGTCGGCGTGCACGGCTTCGCGGTGTCCCGCCGAAGCTGGCACTTCCAGCGGGGTGCGCTCGCCTCGCTCGCCCTGCCGGGCGTCCGGCAGGTGTACTACGACCACCGCGGCCACGGCCTTTCCGGCGCTTCGGATGCCGACACCAGCACCATCGAGCAGCTCGCCGTCGACCTGGACGCGGTACTGCGCGCGGTCGCCCCGGAGGGCCCCATCGTCCTCTTGGGACATTCGATGGGCGGCATGGTCATCATGGAACTGGCGAGCAGATTCCCTGACCTGTTCGGCGATCGTGTCCGCGGCGTCGCGCTGATCGCCACCGCGGCCGGCGAGCTCGGCGCGCGTGGCCTGCCGAGATCGTTGTTGTCGAAGTACAACCCACTGACCCGTGGGGTGGGCGAGCTGGCCGGCTGGCAGCCGGGGCTGGTGGAGTTCGTCCGGGCGGCGGGAGGGCAGCTCACCCGGCAGGCCGTGCGCAGGCTCGCGTTCGGCAGCCGGGACGTGAGCCCACGACTGGTCGACTTCATGCTGGAGATGCTGGGGAACACCTCGGTGCGGCAGCTCGTGCATTTCGTCGACACCCTCGGCAGTCACAACCGGTACGCCGCGCTGGCCGGGCTCAAGCACGTGCGGGTGCTGGTGGTCGGTGCCGACGCCGACCGGCTGACGCCGTACTCGCACGCGGAACGGATCGCCGCGGAGCTGCCGGACGCGGAACTCGTGCGGGTGCGCGGCGCCGGGCACATGGTGCAGCTCGAACAGGCGGAACTGGTGAACAGTCACCTCATCGACCTGCTCCAGTACTGTTCCGGACTGGACGGTCACCATGCGCGGCGTTGGGGGTTGTGGTCGTGGCGTTGACGGAACTGCGCACCGCGGACGACACCATCGGTTTCGGGCGGACGCTGGGCGCCTCGCTGCGTACCGGGGACCTGGTTCTGCTGGCCGGGCCGCTCGGTGCCGGGAAGACGACACTGACCCGTGGTATCGCAGACGGACTCGGGGTGGGTGGCAGGGTCAGCTCGCCGACGTTCGTGCTCGCTCGCGTCCATCCGGCGGGCGAGTCCGGGGTCCCGCTGGTTCACGTCGACGCCTACCGGCTCGGTGGCGATCTGTCCCAGCTGGACGATCTGGACCTCGACGCGGACCTGGAGCGTTCCGCGGTGGTCGTCGAGTGGGGTGAGGGCACGGCGGACCGGCTCTCGCAGGACTACCTGGTACTGCGGCTGGACCGGCGTGCGGACGACGTGCGGACGCTGGCGTTCGAGCCGCACGGTTCCTGGCGGGACCGCGTGGCGGACGTCGTCCCGACCTGACCCTCGATCGAAACCGGATTCGTGCCCGCGTCCGGCGGTCCGGTTCCCGGCCGCGTGAACGGACCGTTCGTACGGCCAGGGGCCCCCTTTCTTCACACGTTACCGCGGGCCACCGACGATTCCGTTCACGACACCGAGTTCGAGCAGGTCGGCGGGTCGCAGCCGGAGCCGGTCGGCGATCGCCGGCACCTCGTCCGTCTCGCGTTTCAGGATCGCCGCTGCCGCCTCCGGCGAGGTGACCGTGAAGTAGCCGTCGGGGGTCACCCAGGTTCGCCCCGGCGTGGCCAGCGCCAGCGCCCCACCGGATCCGCCCTCCCCGATCACCAGCGTGGTGACCGGCACCGCCGCCGACGCGATCACCTCGAACAGTCCGGCTATCGCCGCCCCGGCACCGGCCCGTTCGGCCGCGCCGTCATTGGCGGCACCCGGAGTGTCCACAATGGTCAGTACTGGAATTCCGAGCCGGTCGGCCAGCCGGACCAGCCGCGCCAGCGTGCGGAATCCGGCCGGCTCGGTGGCGGTGCCGCGTTGCGCGGCGAACGCCACCGCACCACCGTCGCGCACCCCGAATCCGCACAGCACGCCGGGATCCACGCCACCACAGCGGTCACCACTGATCACCACCCGCCCCGACACATAGGCGTCCACATAGGAGTCGGCGCGGGGGCGCGCCGGCGCGCGGGCCGCGAGTACCGCCTCCCAGCCCGTCTGGGCAGGCTCGGTGCCACCCAGCGCCTCCGGCAACGGTGCCTCGTCGAGCCGTGGCCCGGCCAGCACCCGCAGCCACCGCAACAGCGCGGCGGCCAGGTCGGCACCGTCCACCACCTCGTCCACCTGCCCGGTGTCACGCTGGGACTCGGCGGTGTAGGCGAGATCGTCACCGGGTGGACGCACCCGCGAACCCGCGAAGCCGACCTGTGCCCCGGGCAGGGCCAATGTGACGTCCGCGCCCGCACCCAGCGTGGCCCATCCGCCGCCGGTCGACGGATCGCGCAACACCGAAACATGTGCCAGCCCGGCCGACCGGTGCAGGGCGAGTTGCCGGGCGACGCGCTGGAGTTGGGTCAGCGCCCGCATGCCCTCCTGCATCCGGCTGCCTCCGGTGGCGACGAGGGACACCACCGGCAGACGGTTCTGCCGCGCGTATCCGAAGCCGGATTCCAGTAGTGCGCCCGTCCGGCCACCGATGGAACCGCCGAGGAAGCCGAACTCGAACGCGATCACGACCGCCCGGACACCGCCGAACGTCGCCGTGCCGCACAGAACGGACTCCCGCTCGCCGGTTCGTTCCGCGGCGCCCGCGTGTGCGGCGTCGTAGCCGGGCCAGCCGATCGGCCCGTCCACAGTGGACGGCTCGTCCGGCGGTGCGGGGAGGTCGGCGAAGCTGTCGCAGACACTGTCGACGACGGCGCGTGCGGACCGGTTGTCAGCCACCGAGCGACCGCTTCAGCAGCTTGCCCATGTCGTTGCGTGGCAGGGATTCGAGGAAGTGCACCACGCGGGGCCGTTTGTGCGGGGAGAGCAGGCCCGCGACGTGATCGGCCAGTTCCGCCGGCGTCGGCGGCTCGCCGGCAGGCACCACCCAGGCCACCACCCGCTCACCCAGGTCCGGGTCCGGCTCGCCGGTCACCGCGGCCTCGGCGACGCCGGGATGCTCCAGCAGCGCGTTCTCGATCTCCCCGGCACCGATCTTGTACCCGCCGCTCTTGATCAGATCCGTCGCCTTGCGGCCGACGATGCGCACGTACCCGTCGGCGTCGAGGACCGCCATGTCGCCGGTGCGGAACCAGTCGCCGTCGAACGCTTCCTCGGTCGCGTCCGGACGGTTGAGGTACTCGGTGAACAGGTTCGGCCCGGTCACCTGGATCTCGCCGACGGTCTCGCCGTCGCCGCCCTCGATCCGAACACCGGCCTCGTCGACCAGCCGCACCCGCACGCCCGGCAGGGCAACGCCGACCGTGCCGGGCCTGCGTTCGCCGTCGGCGCGGACACTGGTGTTCATCAGCGTCTCGGTCATCCCGTATCGCTCCACCACCCGTGCCCCGGTCGCCGCGGTGATCCGGGTGTGGTCGTGCACCGGCAGCGCCGCCGAGCCGGACACCAGCAGTCGTGCGCCACTCAGCGCGTCCGCGAGCCGCCGGTCCGCATCGACCTCGCCCGCGATTCGGTGGTACATGGTGGGAACGCCGAACATCATCGTCGCGCCCGCGTGCAGTTCGGCGGTCAGCGCGTGCGTGTCGAACCGGCCGAGGTGCCGTACCGAACCACCCCGGCGCAACGGCCCCAGGATGCCGAGGATCAGGCCGTGCACGTGGAACAGCGGCAGCGCGTGCACGAGAACGTCCGCCGAGGTCCATTCCCAGGCGTCCGCGACGGCGTCCAGGGTGCTGCTGATCGCGCGCCGGGGCAGCACGACACCTTTCGGCGCACCGGTGGTCCCCGAGGTGTAGACGATCAGCGCGGGGGCTTCCGGGTCGGGCTCCACCCCGTCCTGCCCGTCGGAGAGGTCGTTGGCGGTCACCTCGATGTCGTTGCGGGGCAAGGTGTTGAGCGCGTCCGGCAGGTCGGCGCCCGGCGCTGCGAGTACCAGCGACGGTGCGCTGTCGCCGACGATGTGTTCCAGTTCCCGGCTGCCGATCTTCGGATTGACGGGCACCGCGGGAACACCGGCGAGCAGCGCTGCCACCACGGCCACGCTCGTCTCCAGGGTCGGTGTCGCCCACACGGCGACGCGCGTGTGCCCGCGCAGCCGCCGGGCCAGGCCGCCCGCCGCGGCGGCGAGTTCGGCATAGGTCAGACCGCGGTCGCCGAAGCGCAGTGCGTCCCGCCGAGCGACGCCGGTGTCCGCGTCGTGCAACGCCGGGAAGAGATGTGCGGACTCGTTCACGAGTTCTCCTTCACGTCACGGGCGTGCCGGTCAGCCGAAACCGGGTACCACCAGGATGAGCCATACGATGGCGGGCACGACGGCCACCACCACGCCGCCGTAGATCAGCAGTTGGCGGAAGAACCGGTCGCGGTCGACGTCCTTCGCGTTGGCGAGCACGAGCGCGCCGTTGGTGGAGAACGGACTCACGTCGACCACCGTCGCCGACACCGCCAGCGCCGCGATCATCCCGATCGGGCCGATGGTGCCCTGCATCAGGAACGGCACGGCCAGCGGGATCAGCGCACCCATGATCCCCACCGAGGACGCGAACGCGGACACGATCGCACCGATGTAGCAGAGCAGCAGCGCCGCCAGCAGCGGGACGCCGACCCCGCTCACCGCGTTGCCCGCGTAGTCGATCGTGCCCAGTTCCTCCAGCACGCCGACGTAGGTCAGCACACCGCAGATCAGCAGCACCGTCGACCAGGTGATCTCGTTGATCGCGCGTTTGCCCGCGTCCGCCCAGACGATGTTCAGCAGCACGGCAAGCGAGATCGCCGTCAGGCCGACGTCGAGATCGAACACCAGCGTGCCGACGACGAGACAGGCCAGGCTCACCAGTGTCGCGATACGGGCGGGGTTCAGCCGGATGACCCCGCTCGTATCGGTCTCCGGCTCGTCGCTGCCACCGGTCTCGCTGTCGCCGCTGCCACTGGTCGACGCGCCCACGCGGCTCGCGGTACGCGTCCTGGCCAGTTTGAGTCCGCCGAACAGCACGTAGACGACGGCGGCGATCACCAGGTTCACCCCCAGACTCGCCAGGAACAACACGATCTCGTTGCCCGCCAGGTTCTCCCGCGACACGATGCTGTTCACCGTCGAGCCGTAGATGCTGATCGGTGAGAAGCCGCCCGCCTGCGCGCCGTGTACCACCATCGCGCCCATCAGCAGCGGACTGATGCCGTGCCGGGCGGCGAGACCGAGGGCGATCGGAGCGACGATGGCGACCGCCGCCGGGCTGACGGCACCGATCGCGGTGAGTACCGCGGTGATGCCGAAGACCACCCACGGGATCAGCGCCAGCCTGCCGCCGACCATCCGGATCGCCGCGTTCACCAGCCAGTCGGTGGTGCCGTTGGCTCTGGCGATGGCGAACAGGTACGTGACACCCACCAGCACGACGAACAGGTCCCCGGGGAAGCCGGCGAAGATGCCGTCGGCGTCCAGCCCGCCGGCGAGTGTGCCGACACCGAACGCCGCGGCGAAGGCGAGCACGCCCATGTTGATCGACTTCGTCGTGGCGATCACGAAGATCGCCACGAGCACGAGGATCGAGATCAGTTGTGCCGACATGGCTGGCTCCCGCCGTTGGTCGCCGAGGTGCGCGGAACCCTGCCGTCGAACTCGCGGATCGGGTTCGCCCGGACCGCGCGCCGACCAGGCGTGTCGACGGTGACCCAGAGCACATTGGGTGAGTGGCCAGACCACTTTGCGGTCTGTTTGCTCGGAGTGTCAAGGGTCTGGTGGCAAATTGGCTCCGTGGCAGAGTGGACTGACCAATCGACCAATCAGCCAACGGGTCACTCATCCGGCCGGCTGTTAACCTCCGAACGAGGGGAAGTCGCCGAGAGCAGGGGGTCCGACGTGTCCGACGCACTGCGCCCGGTCGCCCGGGCCCGCCTGTACGAGCAGGTGGTGGAACGGATCCGGGAGTATGCCACCGATCGCGGCCTCGGCGCCGGCGACCGGTTGCCACCCGAACGCGAACTCGCCCAGCGGCTGGGCGTCAGCAGGGCATCGGTGAAACAGGCCATCGTGGTGCTCGACGTGCAGGGCCTGGTCGAGGTCCGGCATGGCGGCGGCACCTACCTCGTCACCGACACGCTGGACATCGAACCGGTGGAACGCCTCGTCGAACGTCGCCGAATCCTCCCGGACGTGCTCGACGCCCGGGAGGCGCTGGAGACCAAACTCGCCGAACTCGCCGCCGAGCGCCGGACGAAGGCCGACCTGGACGCGATCGAGGCCGCCATCGAGTACATGGCCGAGGAGATCCGCGCCGACGCGCACGGCGTCGAGGGCGACCGGCGGTTCCACGCCGCCGTCACGGCCGCCGCGCGCAACCCGCTGCTGGCCGACTTCATGCGCTCGATCGACGAGCAGGTCACCGAGAGCCGTACCGAGTCGTTGCGCCAGCCCGGCAGGCCCAGCCGTTCGCTGGCCCAGCACCAGCGGATCCTCGACGCCATCCGGATGAGCGATCCCAAGGCGGCGGCCGCGGCGATGCGCAGGCATCTGCGCACGGTCGCCAAGGTCCGGCTGCTCACCTGGAACCCCGACGACGAACCCGAGGACGTCCGGTAGCTTCTCGCGCCACGCACCCACCCGCCGTGCCCGCACGAGCCGCCACCCGAACGTCACCGGGCCCCGGGCGGCGTCAGGTGGCCCGAGTCCGGACCGAGCGACCGGCGGGTCCGGGGCTGGTCGTAGCCTGGACGGCGTGCTCGTACTGGCCATCGACACCTCCACCCCCGCGGTGACGGCGGGAGTCCTCGCGCTCGGCGAGGACGTCCGCGTGCTCGCCGAGCGCGTCACCATCGACCCGCGCGCCCACGGCGAACTGCTCACCCCGCACGTCCGGGACGCGCTGCGCGAGGCGGGAACGTCCCTGCAGGAGCTGGACGCCATCGTCTGCGGAGTCGGGCCCGGCCCGTTCACCGGCCTGCGGGCCGGCATGGCGACCGCCGCTGCCTTCGCGCACAGTCTCGCCATCCCGGCCTATCCGGTGTGCGGTCTCGACGCCATCGCCGCCGCTGCCCCGGGCGGTGAACCGTTCCTCGTCGTCACCGACGCCCGCCGCCGCGAGGTGTACTGGGCCGCCTACGACGAGGCGGGTGCCCGTACCGACGGCCCGCACGTGGCCCGTCCCGGTGACATCGGCACCCACGTCCGCTCCGCCGCGGGTCACGGTGCCGCGCTGCACGCCCTCGCCCTCGGCCTCGACGTCCTCGACCCGCCGTACCCGGCGCCCGCGGGCCTGACCGCCGTGGCACGGGACGAGGTGCTGGCCGCCGCCCCGCCTGCCCCGCTGATCCCGCTGTACCTGCGCAGGCCGGACGCGGTCGAACCCGGAGCGCGCAAGCGGGTGACCGCGCCGTGACCACCGAGGCTACGTTCCGGCTGGAACCCTTGCAGCGCAAGGACGTTCGTCGCTGCGTGCAGATCGAGAAGGTCCTCTTCCCCGGTGACGACCCGTGGAACGCGTGGGCGTTCAACTCCGAACTCGACTCCGGTGCCTACTACGTCGGGGCCTACCTCGACGACGGTGAGCTCGCCGGCTACGGCGGCCTGGCCGTCGCCGGGCCCAGGGGCGACGAGGAGACCAGCGTGCACACCATCGGGGTCGCGCCCGAGTATCAGGGACGCGGGATCGGCAAGGCCCTGCTGCGGGCACTTCTCGATCGTGCCGACGAGCTGAACGCCCCGGTCTTCCTCGAGGTGCGCACCGACAACGAGGTGGCCATCACGCTCTACGAGCGGCACGGCTTCGCCCGGCTCGGCCTGCGCAAGCGGTACTACCGGCCGTCCGGCGCGGACGCCTACACGATGGGACGCCCGCGTTCGGCCGGCGCGGGCACGGGGGAGGCGCGGTGACGGCACGCATCGTCATGGGCATCGAGAGTTCCTGCGACGAGACCGGTGTCGGCATCGTGCGCCTGCACGGCGACGGCGCCGTCGAACTGCTCGCCGACGAGGTGGCCTCCAGCGTCGAGCAACACGCCCGGTTCGGCGGGGTGGTGCCCGAGGTCGCCAGCCGGGCGCACCTGGAAGCCATGGTGCCCACGGCCACCCGCGCGTTCGAGACCGCAGGACTCACACTGTCCGATGTGGACGCCATCGCGGTCACCGCGGGTCCGGGACTCGCCGGGGCGCTGCTGGTCGGCGTCGCGGCGGCGAAGGCGTACGCGACGGCGCTGGACGTCCCCCTCTACGGTGTCAACCATCTCGCCGGGCACATCGCCGTCGACACCCTCCAGCACGGTCCACTGCCCGCGCCCTGCCTCGCGCTGCTCGTCTCCGGTGGGCACACACAACTGCTACGTGTCGACGACATCGCGAGCTCCATCACCGAACTGGGATCCACTGTGGACGATGCCGCCGGTGAGGCCTACGACAAGGTCGCCAGGGTGCTCGACCTGCCCTACCCCGGCGGCCCGCCGATCGACAGGGCCGCCGCCGACGGCGATCCCACGGCGATCGCGTTCCCGCGCGGCATGACCGGCCCGCGTGACGCGCGGTACGACTTCTCCTTCTCCGGGCTCAAAACCGCCGTCGCCCGCTGGGTCGAGGGTGCGCAGCGGCGCGGCGAGACCGTACCGGTCGCCGACGTCGCGGCATCGTTCCAGGAAGCGGTGGCGGACGTGCTGACCCGCAAGGCGATCCGGGCCGCCGGTGACGCGGGCATCGGCACCCTGGTGATCTCCGGTGGGGTCGCCGCGAACTCCCGGCTGTCCACATTGGCCGCCCAGCGCTGCGCCGAGGCCGGGATCGAACTCCGCGTGCCGCGACCGCGGCTGTGCACGGACAACGGGGCCATGATCGCCGCCCTCGGCGCGCACCTCGTCGCCGCCGGAGCAGCACCGTCCACTCTGGACATGTCGGCGAACCCCGCGCTACCCGTGGGCACCGTTTCCGTCTGACGCCGCGGTGGTGGGCGCCTCGTGCCGCCCACCACCGCGGCCCGGTCAGGCCCTGCGCAGCACCGGATCCCCGTCCCGCACCACGAAACCGGTGTCGGTGCCGACCCCGGCGTCCGGCTTCGACACCCGCGCCACGGTCCGGAAGTCCGCCCGCAGCTCGTTCCTGGTGAACTTCGTCCGGACGTAGCCCCGGCGGTTCTTGTGGTACTTGATGTGCGGATTCTCGTCGAGCGCGGCCCGGTTCGGGTCGTCGTCCCCGTCACCGCCGCTGGTGATCGACGTCGTGACCAGCTCGGTGGCCACGTTCCCTGCCGAGAGGTCGGCGTAGTCGCGCGGGATCTCCGCCGCCCAGTGCCGGTGCACGTCCCCGGTGAGCACGACGCCGTTGCGCACCCGGGGACCGCCCAGCGCGGCGGCGATCCGGTCCTGACTCGCCACGTACCCGTCCCAGGCGTCCATGCTGTAACTGCTGCCCTCGCCGACCGTGTTGTCCCGGCGGGCGAAGAACACCTGCTGGCCCAGCACGTCCCAGCGGGCCGTGCTCCTGGCGAGCCCGTCCAGCAGCCACTTCTCCTGTTCCGCGCCGGTGATCGTCCGCTCCGGATCCAGCCGCTGCGCGCATCCGGACTGGTTGCCGTCGCCGCACGCCTGGTCGTCGCGGTACTGACGGGTGTCGAGCATGTGGAAGCCGACCAGACCGCCCCAGCCGATCCGCCGGTAGAGGCGCATGTCGGGGCCGGACGGTTTCGCCGTCGACCGCAGCGGCATGTTCTCGTAGTACGCCTGGAACGCCGCGGCCCGGCGCGGCGGGAACTTCGCCCCCGGCGTCTGCGAGGACTCCTCGGGCACGTCGCCCGCCCAGTTGTTCTCCGTCTCGTGGTCGTCCCAGACGACCAGCCACGGTGCGACCGCGTGCGCGGCCTGCAGGTCGAGGTCGGTCTTGTACTGGGCGTGCCGTTGCCGGTAACCGGCCAGCGTCGTCGTCTCCGGGCCGAACACGGTACGCACCTCGCCCGCCTTCGCCGCGTACTCGTACTGGTAGTCGCCGAGGTGCAGCACGAGGCCGGGCTCGTCGGCGGCGAGATGCCGGTACGCGGTGAAGTGCCCCTCGCCGTAGTGCGAGCAGGAGGCGAAGCACATCGTCAGCTCGCCGAGCGTGCCGGGGGCGGGGGAGGTGCGGGTGCGGCCGGTACCGGAAACCGCGCCCCTGGCGCGAAAACGGTAGAAGTACTCGGTGCCCGGCCGCAGCCCCGCCGGTTCCACGTGCACGCTGTGCGCGGACTCCCGCACGGCGTCCACCGTGCCGCGGCGCACGATCCTGGTGAACCTCTCGTCGGTGGCGATCTCCCAGTCCACCGGGATCCGCCGGTCCGGCATGCCGCCCAGCCCGTCGGCGGCGAGCGGATCGGCGGCCAGCCGGGTCCACAGCACGACGCTGTCGGGCAGCGGGTCGCCGGAAGCCACACCGAGATTGAACAGCGGCCCCTTCGGTCCGGGCCCGCCCGCGCCCCGGGTGGCCGCGGCACGGGCGACGCGTGGGCCGGCGAACTCGGCGCCGAGTGCGACGGCGGCGGCCGTCGCACTCGCACCGCCGAGCAGGACGGAACGCCGGGAGACGGATTTTCCGGAGTCTGCGGGCACGGATGGCTCCTCTGCAGTGGTGGGGAGGGATGCCGTTCGACGGTGTCCGCGGGACGGGGAACGGGAAAACCGGATCGCGTGTCCGAGCGGTGAATTCCTGACGGCCATCGCTGTGCCTGCGCCGTGCTCCGTCCCCGGCGCGTGCGCGAGGACGGAGGCGGGGCGTGCGCGGGGAGTGGCGTGGTTCACCCGGGTAGTGCCCGGTCAACGCGGGCAGGACACGGTTTCCGCACCCTGGTTGCACGGCTGGCACTCACGTGGCTAGAGTGCTAATCGTACGGCCCGAACACGCCCCGGCACCCGCGACGGCGGGGGTGGTAGGAGCCGGTAACGCGCGCGGAACCGCCGGGTAAGCCCGTCCGGAACCGCGCCAAAAGTCAACCTGCCAACGCTTTCTCGACCCGTGGAGGTCAACCCGGTGAGCGTGAACATCAAGCCGCTCGAGGACAAGATCGTTGTCCAGACGAGCGAAGCCGAGGAGACGACGGCTTCCGGTCTCGTCATCCCCGACACCGCCAAGGAAAAGCCCCAGGAGGGCAAGGTTCTGGCCGTGGGCCCGGGCCGCATCGACGACAAGGGCTCGCGTATCCCCCTGGACATCCAGGAAGGCGACGTCGTCATCTACTCCAAGTACGGCGGCACCGAGGTCAAGTACAACGGTGAGGACTACTTGATCCTGTCCGCCCGCGACGTGCTGGCCGTCGTCAACTGACGTCCCGCAGACAGCGTGCAACGCCCCGGGCCCCGCTTAGCCGGGGGCCGGGGCGTTTCGCTTTTTCCTGCGCTTTGCGAAAGAGGAATTGATGCCTAAGCAGATCAACTTCGACGAGGACGCTCGTCGCGCACTGGAGCGCGGGGTGAACCAGCTCGCCGACGCGGTCAAGGTCACCCTCGGCCCGCGCGGCCGCCACGTCGTACTGGACAAGAAGTTCGGCGGCCCCACCATCACGCTCGACGGCGTGACGGTCGCCCGTGAGATCGAGCTGGACGACCCGTTCGAGAACCTGGGTGCCCAGCTCGCCAAGAACGTCGCCACCAAGACCAACGACGTCGCCGGTGACGGCACCACCACGGCCACCGTGCTGGCGCAGTCGCTGGTGAAGGTCGGTCTGCGCAACGTCGCGGCCGGCGCCAACCCGACCGCGCTCGGCCGCGGTATCGAGGCGGCCGCCGACAAGGTCGTCGAGATCCTCAAGGCGAAGTCCACTCCGGTCAAGGGTCGCGACGACATCGCCCAGGTCGGCACCGTCACCTCCCGGGACGCCACCATCGGCGCGCTGCTCGGCGAGGCCGTCGAGAAGGTCGGCGAGGACGGCGTGATCACCATCGAGGAGTCCTCCTCGCTGGCGACCGAGCTCGAGATCACCGAGGGCGTGCAGTTCGACAAGGGCTTCCTGTCGGCGCACTTCGCCACCAACCCCGAGGAGCAGCGCGCGATCCTCGAGGACGCCTACATCCTGCTCTGCCGCGAGAAGATCTCCGCACTGGCGGACCTGCTCCCGGTGCTGGAGAAGGTCGTCGAGGCCAAGAAGCCGCTGCTGATCATCGCCGAGGACGTCGACGGCGAGGCGCTGTCCACCCTCGTGGTGAACTCGCTGCGCAAGACGATCAACGCGGTCGCCGTCAAGGCGCCGTTCTTCGGCGACCGCCGCAAGGCGTTCCTGGACGACCTCGCCGTCGTCACCGGCGCCGAGGTCATCTCCGCCGAGATCGGTCTCAAGCTGTCCGAGGCCACCATCGACTCGCTGGGCAAGGCCCGCCGGATCGAGGTCACCAAGGACGTCACCACGATCGTCGACGGTGCGGGCACCAAGGCCGACATCGACGGCCGGATCGCGCAGATCCGCCGTGAGATCGAGGCCTCGGACTCCGACTGGGACCGCGAGAAGCTGCAGGAGCGGCTCGCGAAGCTCGGCGGCGGTGTCGCGGTGATCAAGGTCGGCGCGGCCACCGAGACCGAGCTCAACGAGCGCAAGCACCGCATCGAGGACGCCGTGGCGTCCACCAAGGCGGCCGTCGAGGAGGGCATCCTGCCCGGCGGCGGTTCGGCACTGGTGCACGCCGTCGCCGAACTCGGCGACCTCGGCCTCGCCGGTGACGAGGCGCTGGGCGTCAAGATCGTCCGGGACGCGCTCACCGCCCCGCTGTTCTGGATCGCGTCCAACGCGGGCCACGAGGGTGCGGTCGTCGTGTCGAAGGTCAAGGAGCAGACCTGGGGCCACGGTTTCAACGCGGCCACCGGTGAGCTCACCGATCTGCTGGCGGCCGGCATCGTCGACCCCGTGAAGGTCACCCGTTCCGCGGTGTCCAACGCGGCGTCGATCGCCCGGCTCGTGCTCACCACGGAGAGCTCCGTGGTCGAGAAGCCTGCTGACGAGGACGAGTCCGCGGGCGGCCACGGACACGGCCACGCGCACTAGGCTCACACGCCCTGGCGGGGCGGCACTCCCGGAAAGGGGGTGTCGCCCCGTTCTCGTTTCCGGGGGCGCTTCGTCCTGTCGGTGGGTGGTTTCTGGGCGCCGTCGAGCGCGTTTAGCGGGCTGAATGTCGTGCGCGGGCGATCGGGCACCCGGTGGCAGCTTCGGGCGGGCGCATTGGGGGCCGCCTGAGAGGGCTGCCCCGCGGCGCCGGCGTGAGGCTCACCGGCATGGTCGCTCGAGCCTGCCAGGGGAGAGGGCGCGGACGGCAGCGCCTGCGCTTCGTCCCTTTCCTCCCGATTTTGGCGGCCACCGGACGACATTCAGCCCGCTAAACGCGCTTCGTGGCCCGTGCGTGGGTGGGCGGTCCGGGCCGGGTGGCAACCCGGCGGACGGTTCCCGGGGGTTACTTCGCTCGCTGTCCGGGTGTGCCGGTGCCGCGAGTGGGCTCTGGGATCAGGTACCCGAAAGTGTGAGCATTCGCTTGTGGGACCGGATGATGTTCTCCCGGTCGGACTCCGAGAGCCCACCCCAGATGCCGTACGGCTCGTGCACGGCGAGGGCGTGACTGCGGCACAGGTCCAGCACCGGGCAGGCATGGCAGATCGCTTTCGCTCTCGCCTCCCGCCGCGCCCGGGCGGGCCCCCGTTCGCCGTCCGGGTGGAAGAACGAACCGCTGTCCATTCCCCGGCACGACCCGTCGAGCTGCCAGTCCCACACGTCCGCGTTCGGGCCCGGGAGCCTGCGCGTGTCTGCCATCGTTGACCGCCTCCGCTGTTGTGACTAGTCCGGCGGGACTATGCGTTCCGAACGGTGATTACTCCATTCGGTGCAATGTCGGTAACGCTAGAAGCGCGCCAATACTTGTTCAAGCGATTCGCGCCGATTCAGCCGTTAGGCATCCCCCGGATGTGTGATCGGTGCCATGACCTCCAGTTGCCGCCTTCCGGGGGGCACTGGATATTGAGCCGCGTGGAAGCAGCGTCCGGTTCGTCGCGAGAGACGGAGACCGAGCACGCGCCCGCCGCGAACCGGACGGCCGGAGACGAGCCGACGATGCCCGTCGCGTCGGTCGCGCGCCGGCTCGGCGTCGCCCCGTCGACCCTGCGGACATGGGACCGCCGTTACGGTCTCGGCCCGAGCGGCCACACCGACGGCAGGCATCGCCGGTACGGGCCCGCAGACATCGCCCGCCTGGAACTGATGCAGCGCGCGCTGCTGCGCGGGGCGTCGACGGCCGAGGCCGCCCGATACGCCCTCGACCAGGTGCCGCGCTCCGCCGACGCGCCACCGGACGAACCGATCGAACCGCCACCGGAGGAGCAGGTCCACCCCGAGCACACGCTCACCGCCCGGACCTCGCTGCGGATCGAGGTGGCCGACGGCGAGGTGGTGCTGCCGACCGGCGACGACCAGGTCCCGCAGCCGCGCACCGAGGCGCAGGGGACGTCCCGGCTCGCCCGCGGCCTGAGCGCGGCGTCCCTGGCGATGGACGTGCGTGCCGTGACGCGGCTGCTCGAGGAGGCGATCGAGACCAAGGGCGTGCTGACCGCGTGGAGCCAGGTGATCGAGCCGGTGCTCACGGCGCTGGCGGCACGCTGGCGCAGCAGGCGTTCCGGAGCTGAGGTGGAGTACCTGCTCGCGGAGTACGTGTTCGCCGCGCTCGCCCGGGCGACGCCGGTGCGGGTCGACGCGCGCAACGAACGCCCGCTGTTGCTCGGCTGCGCCCCGCAGGAACGGGACAGCCTGCCGATGTACGCCCTCGGCGCCGCGCTCGCCGAACGCCGCATCCTGACCCAGCTCTTCGGCGTCCCGCTGCCGCGGGACGTGCTCGCCGCGGCCGTCGGGCAGAGCATGCCCGCCGCGGTGATCCTGTGGGCGCAACGTCCGGGCGTCACCGATCCGCATCTGTTCACCCGGCTCGCCCGTGGCAGGCAGCGGTGCCGCTGGTTCGCCTGCGGGCCAGGCTGGGACCGGTCGGAACTGCCGTCGACCGTGGAACTGCTCGACGACCTGTCCGCCGCGGTCGACCGGCTGGAGTTCGTCCTGTTCGGCCGCCGCGTCGCCAGCTCGCTTCGGTCAGAATGACCGGGTGGACGAGACCCGGCTGCGGCAGGCGGCCTTCGGTGACCGGTGTGTCCCGGACGGCCCGCTGACCCACCCGCCGACGCCACGCGGACGCTGGCTGGCCGCCGTCGTGCACGGCGCCCGCGGCGAGTACGCGGCGGCGGCGACCCTCCTGCTACCGCTGCGCCACCATCCCGACCCCCTCATCGCCGCGCTCGCCTGTTCGGCGCTGGCCGCGCACCGCAGGCAGCTCGGCGGGCACACGGCAGCCCGTCCGTTTGACGCGGCGGCCCTCGTCCACGCCGTCGAGGCCGTGCGCCGATCCCGCGCCGGAGGTTCCGTCACCGGCGCCCCGGACGGCAGGGACCCGGACGGCAGGGACCCGGACGGCAGGGACCCGGACGGCAGGGACCCGGACGGCAGGGACCCGGACGGCAGGGACCCGGACGGCAGGGACCCGGACGGCATCGATCCGGCGGGTGCGATTGCGGACGCCTACCTGGGCCTGGCCGCCGACAATCTGGCGCTCGGCCGGACGGCCGCCGCGCACAGGCTGATCGCCAGGGCGCGCGCCGAGGGCGGAGGCTGGCGCGCGGAGGTTCGCGCGGGCTGGGTGACGGCCGAGGTGGCGCTGATGACGGGAGACGCCGTCGCTGCGGTCGGGCCCGCCGAGCAGGCCGCGGCCCTCGCCGCCCGCCGCGGGGCGCTGCGGCACTCGGTCAAGTCCCGGCTGGTCCTCGCCGCGGCCCTCGCCGGGACGGGCGCGGCGGAGGCCGGAGAACGCGCCGCCGTTCTGGTCCCGGCGGCGCTGGCGGACGCCCGCACGGCCGGACTGCGCTCGCTCACGTGGCCCGCCGGTCTTCTCGCCGCCGATCTCGACCCCGCGGCGGCGGTGCGCCTGCGAGCCGAAGTTACTGCCGAGTTACACGCTCTGTCACTGCGCTCCGACCCGCAGGGACGGCGTCTCGCGCGGGAATCGGCATGGGTTCCGCTGTGAGGCACACAACCGGGCAAAACAGTGCGTTCCGGCATCCGGGCGAGGCAATCTCAAAAAAAGCCACCGGATCGTGTCAAGGTTGGGCCTAAAGCGTCCGATAGGGGAAGTGAAGTATCACCCGGCTGCAGGAAGGAAACCCCGTGACGACGGTCTTGATCTGCGACGACCGACGCAGTGTCCGCGAAGGGCTCACCCGCGTGATGTCTGCTGTCCCCGGCGTCAGTCGCATCGACTGTGTAGCGCACGGTGACGAGTTGCTGGCCCGCTATTCGCGCCAGCCCGTGGACGTCGTGCTGGTCGGTACCCAGCGCGCCGTGCCCACCGGCGTCGAGGCCACCCGCAGGCTCGTGTCGGCGAATCACCAGGCGAACGTGATCGTGTTCGGCGCCCCGGACGACGCGGGCAGTATCGCCGCCGCCATCGCCGGCGGTGCGCGCGGCTACCTCCGCTGGGACGCCTCGCGCCCCGAGTTGGTCGCCGCGCTCGCGCACACGCTCGCGAGCACCTCCGTGCCCTCGCCGCGTCAGCCCTCGGACCCCGGCGTGCAGCTCACCGAGCGCGAGCTGCAGGTGCTGCGCGGCATGAGCCAGGGCAAGAGCAACGGCCAGATCGGCCGTGAGCTGTACCTGTCCGAGGACACCGTGAAGACGCATGCCCGCAGGCTCTTTCGCAAGCTCGGCGTGCGGGACCGGGCCCAGGCCGTGGCCCACGGGTTCCGGCGCGGCCTCGTCTCCTGACGCCTGACTGCCTGCGGTCGACCGACGCGCGCGACGTGACCACGTCGCGCGCGTCGGTCGTTGCGGGGTACCCGCAGGTGAGCGGGACGCTCACCCTCGACAACCGTTGAATGTGAAAGCTATTCTGCCTGGCACGTCCGGCCGGCGGGTGCGGTGACGCGCCCGGTCACGACCGAGGGACGGGACCGGAGGTGTCGGCAGGTACGGTAGTCGGAATCCGGCGTGGACCTCGACGGTCTGACGCCGAAACTGTGCACGCCTAGACGTAACACCGGGACTGTTGTCTGCGATGGCCAATGTGGGGGACGGACTGGACGAGCCAGTCGCCGCCGCCGTAGAGGGAGAACCTCAGGCGGTCGAGCGACTATTGGCTTCCATCCGCCCTTTGGTGGTGCGGTATTGCCGCGCTCGAGTTGGCAGGCAGGAGCGGAGTTTCGCTTCGGCCGACGATGTCGCCCAGGAGGTGTGTCTAGCGGTGCTCACGGCATTGCCCTCGTATCGCGATCAGGGCCGCCCATTCCTGGCGTTCGTCTACGGCATCGCGGCGCACAAGGTCGCTGACGCGCATCGTGCGGCGGCGCGTAATCGTTCTGAGCCGGTGGCCGAGGTTCCCGATGAGGTCGAGGTCGGGGTCGGTCCGGAGCAGCGTGCGTTGCAGAGTGAGCTCAATGAGCGGATGACGCGTCTTCTTCATGTTCTTCCCGACAAGCAGCGCGAGATCGTGGTGTTGCGGGTCGTGGTCGGCCTGTCGGCCGAGGAGACGGCGGATGCGGTCGGTTCCACCCCGGGCGCGGTTCGCGTGGCCCAGCACCGGGCGCTCGCCCGGCTTCGTAAGGTACTGGCCGCTGAGGAGGTGGTCTGAGTGACCGAGCGCGATAGCCGGAAGGACTCCGCCAAGGAGTCCGACCGAACTGCGACCGAGGATATGGACGTAACTGTGAACGCTCGGCAGGACTTCGAGGACCACGGAGCCGGCGAACCGGTACCCGACCTGTCCGTCATCCAGGCGGACGACGCGCTGCTCGACGCCCTCGGCGGTTCGGACCCGAAGGTCGCGGACGGACTCGGCGACCAGGAACTCAACGCGCTGCTGCTCGCCTGGCGGCGCGACATCGACAGCGAGCCCCTCGCCGAGCTGGTCGACACGGACACCGCCCTGGTCACCATCAAGACCGCGACGATGGCCAAGCGGCACGGCGGCAAGGAACGCAAGCGCCGCATGCTGGTCCCGGTCGCCGCGGCCGCCGCGGTACTGGCGATCGCGTTCACCGGCACCGGAATCGCCGCCAGGGACGCGCAGCCCGGCGACACCCTGTGGGGCCTGACGAAGGTCCTCTACGCCGATCAGGCGCGCTCCACCGAGGCGGCCGTCTCGGTGCGCACCGACCTCGAGGCCGCGCAGCTCGCCCTCGCCCAGGGCAAGTTCGACGAGGCCCGCCAGGCCCTCGACGACGCGCAGCTCGCGATGTCCCGCGTCGGCTCGGAGGACGACCTGGCCGGGCTCCAGGCGCAGCACCTCGCGCTCTACCAGCAGCTCGCCCCGGTCAGCAGCCCGCAGAACCCGCCGTCGAACGCTCCGCAGCCGACCTCGGCCTCGCAGCCCGGCCAGAGTGGCGGCCAGCCGCAGCCGACCCAGCCGACCAGCCCGCCGGTGGACACCCGGCCGTCGAACAGCAACCCCGACCCGGGGCAGACGCTGCCGGACACGTCCAGCAACCCGCCGGACACCAGCAGCTCCACCACCCCGCCGCCGACCTCCAGCTCCACGCCGACCTCGGACGAGGGCAGTGAGCCGGGAACCGGCACGAGCGAGCGCAGCGAGTCGTCCAACGGTGTGGCGCCGATGCAGGCGCCCGCCGGAGTGGGCGGCTGAGGACCACAGTCATGCGAGAGGGGCGCGACCACACTGTGGTCGCGCCCCTCTCGCATGGGTCAGGTCAGTACGCGCTCTCGGTGGCCGTGACGCCGTCGGCGAAGCCGCGGCAGTAGTCCCAGCTCACGTAGTCGGCGGGCTTCGGGTCGAAGGCGGGCTCGTGCGGGCGCATCCGGCCGTCGGCGAGCAACTGTTCCAGGCTCGCCCTCAGCAGGTGCCAGTCGTGATAGTGGGGAAGGTCGCACTCGCCACAGTCGACGACGATCCCGCGTACCCCGCGAGGCTCGAGAAGTGCCTGGTAGACGGCGAGGTCGGCGAGGTCGGCGAGCAGTTCCGCGCGCTCGTCGTCGTCGACCGGGTCACCGGCCTGATCGTCCAGGGCATCGATCTCCCTGGCCGGATCGTTCGGATCGTCGGCGAACGGGTCTGGGGGCAGCACGTCGGGTGGCACGGCCTGCACGGTACCGGGCGGTCAGCACAAGGCAACGGAGATACCATGATTTGGCGGTATCGATATCGTCCCAGATCCCGGTCCGCAGAGTTCCAGGCAAGAAGTTCGACGCAGTGCCCACCGTTTCCCCGCCGCGTTCCCACCGGTGCCCGCCGCCGAGGATCCGGCTGGGACTCCCGCCCGTGCCAGCCCCCTCAGGAAGGTCCCGCGCCAGCCATGACGAGCGAGTTCACCGCCACCCAGGACAAGTTCGCGATGCTCGGCCTGACCTTCGACGACGTACTGCTGCTGCCCGCGGAGTCGGACGTCGTGCCCAGCGCCGTCGACACCGGCACCCGCCTCTCCCGCAACGTGACGCTGCGGATCCCGCTCGTCTCGGCCGCGATGGACACCGTCACCGAGGCCCGGATGGCCATCGCCATGGCGCGCCAGGGCGGCATGGGCGTGCTGCAGCGCAACCTGCCGGTGGACGAACAGGCGCAGGCCGTGGAGGTGGTGAAGCGCTCCGAGGCGGGCATGGTCACCGACCCGGTCACCTGCTCCGCCGACGCCACGCTCGCAGAGGTGGACGCGCTGTGCGCCCGGTTCCGCATCTCCGGCGTCCCGGTGACCGACGCCGCGGGCTCGCTGGTCGGCATCATCACCAACCGGGACATGCGTTTCGAGGTCGACCACAGCCGTCCGGTCAGCGAGGTGATGACCAAGACCCCGCTGATCACGGCGCAGGTCGGCGTCACCGCGGACGCCGCGCTCGGACTGCTGCGCAGGCACAAGATCGAGAAGCTGCCGATCGTCGACGGCGCGGGCAAGCTGCGCGGCCTGATCACCGTCAAGGACTTCGTCAAGACCGAGCAGTACCCGAACGCCACCAAGGACACCGACGGGCGGCTGCTGGTCGGTGCGGCCGTCGGCGTCGGCGGCGACGGTCACCAGCGGGCGCTGGCACTGGCCGACGCGGGCGTGGACGTGCTGATGGTCGACACGGCGCACGGCCACTCCCGCGCCGTCACCGACACGGTGGCGCTGCTGAAGAAGGAACTCGGCGACACCGTCGACGTGGTCGGCGGCAACGTCGCCACCCGGGCGGGCGCGCAGGCACTGGTGGACGCGGGCGCCGACGGCGTCAAGGTGGGCGTCGGGCCGGGCTCGATCTGCACCACGCGGGTCGTTGCCGGTGTGGGCGTCCCGCAGATCTCGGCGATCTACGAGGCGAACCTGGCGTGCCGTCCGGCCGGTGTCCCGGTGATCGGCGACGGTGGTATCCAGTACTCCGGCGACATCGCCAAGGCGATCGCGGCCGGCGCGTCCTCGGTGATGCTGGGCAGCCTGCTGGCGGCCACCGCGGAGGCGCCCGGTGACCTGATCCTGGTCAACGGCAAGCAGTTCAAGGTCTACCGCGGCATGGGCTCGCTCGGTGCCATGCAGTCGCGCGGCGAGGCGAAGTCGTACTCCAAGGACCGCTACGCCCAGGACGACGTGCTCTCCGACGACAAGCTCGTCCCGGAGGGCATCGAGGGCCGGATCCCGTTCCGCGGGCCGCTGTCGACGGTCGTGCACCAGCTCGTCGGCGGACTCCGGGCCGGCATGGGTTTCGCGGGGGCGCGGTCGATCGCCGAGCTGCAGGACGCGCAGCTCGTGCGAATCACCGCGGCGGGCCTGAAGGAGAGCCACCCGCACGACATCACGATGACCGTCGAGGCGCCGAACTACACCACGCGCTGACCGCCCGCCCGCGCCGAAGGGCACCCGTGTGCACGGTGCCCGACCTGCCTGTCGGACAATGATCGCGGCAGGCAAGCAGGGTGACGGAAGGGACCTGACGTGCGGGATCTGGTCGAGATCGGCATGGGGCGTACCGCACGGCGGGCGTACAACCTCGACGACATCGAGATCGTGCCCTCCCGGCGCACACGCTCGTCGAAGGTGGTGTCGACCGGCTGGAAGATCGACGCCTACCAGTTCGACCTCCCGCTGGTCACGCACCCGACCGACGCGATCGTCTCGCCCGGTTCCGCAGTGGCCGTCGGCGAACTCGGTGGGCTGGGCGTGCTCAACGCCGAGGGCCTGTGGGCGCGTCAGCCGAACGTCGAGGATGCGATGTTCCGGATCGTGCAGGCCGCCGAGGACACCGACGACCCGACCGCGCTCGTGCGCGTGCTGCAGGAGATGCACGCCGCCCCGATCCGCATCGACCTGATCAGCGAGGCCATCCGCCAGGTGCGCGAGGCCGGGGTGACCGTGGCGGCACGGGTCAGCCCGCAGCACGCCGCGGAACTGACGCCGGACCTGCTCGCCGCCGGAGTGGAGATCCTGGTCGTGCAGGGCACGATCGTCTCCGCCGAGCACGTCGCGCGCGACGAGGCCCCGCTGGACCTGAAGGACTTCATCGGCGGGCTGGACGTGCCGGTGATCGCGGGCGGGGTCGGCGACTACCGCACGGCGATGCACCTGATGCGCACCGGTGCCGCGGGCGTCATCGTCGGTCACGGCTACAGCCCCGGCGTCACCAGCACCGACCGGGTGCTGGGCATCGGCGTACCGATGGCGACCGCGATCATCGACGCCGCCGCCGCGCGCAGGGACTACCTCGACGAGACCGGCGGCCGGTACGTGCACGTGCTCGCCGACGGTGGCATCTCCTGCAGCGGCGACATCGCGAAGGCGGTGGCCTGCGGTGCCGACGCCGTGATGCTGGGCGCCCCGCTGGCCGCCGCCACCGAGGCGCCCGGGCAGGGGCTGTACTGGACCTCGGCGGCCGCGCATCCCTCGTTGCCGCGCTCGCGCGTCGCCGCGGGGCCCGACTACGCCGTCGACCTGAAGACGTTGCTGTTCGGGCCGTCCTCGGACGCCGAGGGTGCGGTGAACCTGTTCGGGGCGCTGCGCCGGGCGCTGGCGAAGACCGGCTACTCGGATCTGAAGGAGTTCCAGAAGGTCGGCCTGACCGTCCGAGGCTGACCCCTCACCGGTCACCCCTTCGGGTGGCAGCGTGCTTGCCGTCTCCGGCCGCGGCGACGTCCGCGTCCGCCCCCGCTTCCCCTTCGTCGCGCTCGCGTCCACCCTGCCCACCCGCCGTCCCGGCGTCGCCCCCGGCCCCGCCAGGCCCCGGGTGCGCTTGTGGGTGGCGTGGCCCGGCGAGCGCGTTTAGCCCGCTAAACGCGCTCCGGGTGCCCATCGGAAAGGGATCAAACGGTACGAAGCGGGCGAACTTGCCGGTAACTTACCCCTGGTCAGAAGTTCACGCCGCGGTTACGCTTTATCTGTGACTTCGCGTAACACTGCTTCGGACGTGGACTACGACGTGATCGTCGTCGGCTCGGGCTTCGGCGGCAGCGTCGCCGCACTCCGGCTCACCGAGAAGGGGTACCGGGTCGCCGTCATCGAGGCGGGCAGACGCTTCGCCGACGACGAGTTCGCCTCGACATCCTGGGACCTCCGCCGCTACCTCTGGGCCCCCGCGCTCGGTTGCTTCGGCATCCAGCGGATCCACTTCCTCAAGGACGTCATGGTGCTCGCCGGCTCCGGGGTCGGCGGTGGCTCGCTGGTGTACGCGAACACGCTCTACCGTCCGCTCGCCCCGTTCTACGCCGACCGGCAGTGGGCGCACATCACCGACTGGCAGGCCGAACTCGCCCCGCACTACGACCAGGCGAGCCGGATGCTGGGCGTGGTCACCAATCCGACGATCACGCCCTCGGACGAGGTCATGCAGAAGGTCGCCGCCGACATGGGGGTGGCCGAGAGTTTCCACCCGACGCCGGTCGGCGTGTACTTCGGCAGGCCGGGCGAACGCGACGAGGACCCTTTTTTCGGTGGCGCGGGTCCGGCCCGGTCCGGCTGCACCGAGTGCGGTTCGTGCATGACGGGTTGCCGGGTCGGTGCGAAGAACACGCTGGTGAAGAACTACCTGTACCTGGCCGAGCGCAGTGGCGCCCGGGTGGTGCCGCTGACCACGGTCGACGCGCTGCGTCCGCGCGGCGACGGCGGGTTCGAGGTCGACGTGCACAAGACCGGCACCGCCACCGCGAAGTTCCGCACCACGCTCACCGCGGACCGGGTGGTGCTGGCCGCGGGCACCTGGGGAACGCAGAACCTGCTGCACCGGATGCGCGACAGCGGCGCCCTGCCCCGGCTTTCCCCGAAGCTGGGTGAGCTGACCCGCACCAACTCTGAGTCGATCATCGGCGCCGCGCGGGACAGGGTCGACCCGAAGCGCGATTTCAGTCGCGGCGTCGCGATCACCTCCTCGATCCACCCTGACGACATCACCCACATCGAACCGGTGCGCTACGGCAAGGGCAGCAACGCGATGAGCCTGCTGCAGACGATCGCGACGGACGGTGCCTCGGACGTGCCGCGCTGGCGGCAGGCGCTGCGCTTCATGGCCCGGCACCCGATCCAGACGGCGAAGCTGCTCAACGGCTACAAGTGGAGCGAGCGCACGGTGATCCTGCTGGTGATGCAGAGCCTGGACAACTCCATCACCACCTACACCAAGCGCGGGCCGTTCGGGCGTCGCCGCTACACCTCGAAACAGGGCCATGGGCAGCCGAACCCGAGTTTCATCCCGGCCGGGCAGGAGGCCAACGAGCGCACGGCCGAGCACATCGACGGTACGGCGGGCGGTAGCTGGGGCGATGTCTTCAACGTGCCGCTCACCGCGCACTTCATCGGTGGCACGCCGATCGGGTCGGATCCCGAATCCGGCGTCATCGACCCTTATCACCGCGTCTTCGGTTACCCAGGACTATCCGTTGTGGACGGCGCGGCGATCTCCGCGAACCTGGGCGTCAATCCCTCGCTGACGATCACCGCGCAGGCCGAGCGGGCGTTCTCGTTGTGGCCCAACAAGGGTGACCGGGACGCGCGGCCGGAGCAGTCCGCGGGCTACCGGCGGCTGGATCCGATCGCGCCGCGCGATCCGGTGGTCCCCGCACACGCTCCGGGCGCACTGCGGCAGCGAATCACCGACGCGGATTGACGTGTCCACATCGGACGAATCCGTCCGATGTGGACACGGCAGAACGCGTGCGGGACGTCAGAGGTCGATCCCGGTCAGCACGGTGACCCGCTCGACGGTCAGGTCGCGCATGGCGGCGAGCACCCCTTCCCGTCCGCTGCCGGAGCCCTTCACGCCGCCGTAGGGCATCTGGTCGGCGCGGTAGGACGGAACGTCGCCGACGATCACCCCGCCGACCTCCAGCTCCGCCGAGGCCCGGAAGGCGAGCCCGACGTCCCGGGTGAACACGCCGGCCTGCAGGCCGTACGCCGAGTCGTTCACCGCCGCGAACGCCTCGTCCGGACCGTCCACAACGGACACCGCCAGCACCGGGCCGAAAACCTCCTCGGCCCAGACCTTCGCGTCGGCGGGCACATCCGTGAGCAGCGTGGGCTCGACGGTCGCGCCCTCGTGCCCGCCCCCGGTGAGTACCTTCGCCCCCCGGTCGACGGCCTCGTCCACCCAGCCGACGACTCGCTCCGCCGCCGCCTCGTCCACCACCGGCCCGACGCTGACGGCCGTGTCGTACGGATCGCCGGCGGCCTGGCCGCGTACCGCCTCGGTGAGCAGCGGGACGAACTCCTCGGCCACGGAGCGCTCGACGATCACCCGCTGCACTGCGATGCACGACTGCCCGGCCTGGTAGTTGCCGAAGGTCGCGATGCGCTCCGCGGCGCAGGCGAGGTCCGGCCAGTCGGCGAGCACGACGGCGGCCGCGTTGCCGCCGAGTTCCAGCACCACGTGCTTGCGGCCCGCGGCGCGTTCGGCCAGTGACCAGCCCACCGGCCCGGATCCGGTGAACGAGACCACCGGCAGCCGGGGGTCGTCGGCGAGCGCGGATGTCTCCTCGTTTCCCAGTGGCAGCACGGAGAACGCCCCGGCGGGCAGGTCGGTCCCGGCCAGGATCTCGCCGAGGATCAGTGCGGATAACGGCGTGCGCGGCGCTGGTTTGACGATGATCGGCGCGCCCACGGCCAGTGCGGGCGCGACCTTGTGCGCCACCAGGTTCAGCGGGAAGTTGAACGGTGCGATGCCGAGAACCGGGCCACGGGGGACGCGTCGGGTCAGCGCCAGCCTGCCCTCACCGCCGGTGTCGGTGTCCAGTCGCTGCAGGTCGCCGCTGAACCGGCGGGCCTCCTCGGCGGCGATCCGGAACACGGACACGGCCCTGCTGACCTCGGTTTCGGCCCAGCGGAACGGTTTGCCGTTCTCCGCGGTGATCACCTCGGCCAGTTCCTCGGCACGGGCGGCCAGCCCGAGGGAAACCTGGTCGAGGGCCGAGGCGCGCAGGTGGGCGGGAGCGCGGCGGAACTCGGCGGCCACTCCGGCGGCCGCCGCGACGGCGCGTTCCACCTGCTCCGGCCCCGGTACCGCGACGGTGGCGACCTCGCTGCCGTCGAACGGGTGCGTGACGACGAGCGTGCCGGTGCCCTGCTCGGCCCGTCCGGCGATCCAGGCCGGGCGTGGCTCGGGAGTGATCATGTCCATACCCGGCACGGTATTCGGATCCGGGCCCGCCCATCGCCCCCACCCGCTCGCCCGACCGGGTGACACCGGCGGGAAGGGGCGGTGGGAGCCGGTCAGGCGCCGCCCGCGGGCCGCCCCAGCCAGTCCGGTAGCCCCGGCCGGTCGAACAGTCCTCGCCGCCGGGCCCGCCGCGCCGCCGAGCCGAGCAGTGTTCCGGCGCCGATGCCCACGCCGACGCCGGTGAACGAGCCCGGCACGCCATAGTCGAATCCGTCCGTCGGCAGCGCGATGAACGTGGCCACGCAGCCCACGGTGATGCCGGCGACGCAGATCGACCGGGCGCGGGATCCCCGCGGGGTCCACGGCCGGGCGAAGAGCAGCACGGCCGGGACGAGGCCGAGCGGGAGGAACCAGGGCCACGGCGTGTACTGCACGAACGCCCAGTCCGCGTCGTCGAGCGTCACGTGGATGCGGATGCCGATCGTGGCGGCGATGACGGTGACGGCGAACAGCGCCTGCCAGCCGCCCGGCAACGACTCGAGCCTGCCGGACGGGCGTGTCCGGGGGCGTCCGGTGCCGGACCGGGCCCGGCGGGCTCGCCTGCGCGCCCGTTGCCGCTTGGTGCGGCGCTTGCCCGGTCCCTTGTTCATCCGCCGGATCGTAGCCAGTGGCGCACGGCCAGGTGCCCGTTGTGACCGGGGTGTCACCTCGCGGCGGACCCGTGCCGGGCCGGGGGAGGCCAGCGGCCCGGCCGCCCGACCGACCTGGGAAGATGTGACCGGTAGTGCAGGTGCGACGCAGGAGGTTCGCGGTGGCAGAGGGTGCCGGTCCCGTACTGGTGGTCGACTTCGGCGCGCAGTACGCGCAGTTGATCGCCCGCCGCGTCCGGGAGGCGCAGGTCTACTCCGAGGTCGTGCCGCACACGGCGACCGTCGAGGAGATGCTCGCGCGCGATCCGGCGGCCATCGTGCTCTCCGGCGGGCCGTCGAGCGTGTACGCCGAGGGCGCGCCGTCGATGGATGCCCGGCTCGTCGAGGCCGGCGTGCCCGTCTTCGGTATCTGCTACGGCTTCCAGCTTCTCTCCCAGGCGCTCGGCGGCACGGTCGAGGCGACCGGTGCGCGCGAGTACGGCCGCACCGAGGTGCGGCTGCTCGGCGACGGCGGCGTGCTGCACCGTGAGCTGCCCGCGACGCATCCGGCGTGGATGAGTCACGGCGACAGCGTGACCAAGGCGCCGGAGGGCTGCACCGTCACGGCGACCTCGGAGGGCGCCCCGGTGGCCGGGTTCGAGAACCGGGCGGCGCGTATCGCGGGTGTGCAGTACCACCCGGAGGTCATGCACTCCCCGCACGGACAGGAGGTGCTGCGCCGCTTCCTGCACGACATCGCCGGAATCCGTCCACATTGGACAACCGCGTCCATCGTGGACGATCAGGTGAGCCGGATCCGGGAACAGATCGGCGAGGGGCGGGCGATCTGCGGACTGTCCGGCGGCGTCGACTCGGCCGTCGCGGCGGCGCTGGTGCAGCGCGCCATCGGTGACAGGCTGACCTGCGTCTTCGTCGATCACGGTCTGCTGCGTTCCGGTGAGCGCACCCAGGTGGAGCGCGACTACGTCTCGGCCACCGGCGTCAACCTGGTGACCGTCGACGCGCGGGAGCGGTTCCTCGGCGCGCTCGCCGGCGTCACCGATCCGGAGCGCAAGCGCAAGATCATCGGCCGCGAGTTCATCCGCGTGTTCGAGCAGGCAGAGCGGGACCTCAAGGCCGAGGGCGACTACCGCTTCCTCGTGCAGGGCACGCTCTATCCCGATGTCGTCGAGTCCGGTGGTGGCACCGGAACGTCGAACATCAAGAGCCACCACAACGTCGGCGGCCTGCCGGAGGACCTGCAGTTCTCCCTGGTCGAGCCGCTGCGGCTGCTGTTCAAGGACGAGGTCCGCCGGGTCGGCCTGGAACTGGGCCTGCCGGAGACGATCGTGGCGCGGCAGCCGTTTCCCGGCCCCGGCCTCGGCATCCGGATCATCGGCGAGGTCACCGCGGATCGGCTGGACACGCTGCGCGCCGCGGATGCGATCGCCCGCGAGGAGCTGACCGCGGCCGGCCTGGACCGAGAGATCTGGCAGTGTCCGGTGGTGCTGCTCGCCGACGTCCGCAGCGTCGGTGTACAGGGCGACGGTCGCACCTACGGCCATCCGATCGTGCTGCGGCCGGTGTCCAGTGAGGACGCGATGACCGCGGACTGGACCCGGCTGCCGTACGAGGTGCTGGAGCGCATCTCCACCCGGGTCACCAACGAGGTGGCCGAGGTGAACAGGGTGACGCTGGACGTGACGAGCAAACCCCCGGGCACCATCGAGTGGGAGTGACCGGGCGGCCGACGAACTGGGGGTAGGACATGGGTGTGGTGATCATCGGGGTGCTGCTGATCCTCGCCGGGGTCGGTGGCTTCTTCTACATGCGTCACACGAAGAGCGAGCTGCACGCGATGATCGGCACGGAGACCCTGTCGATCCCGCAGCTCGAGGACAACCGGCGGATCTCCGACGAACTCGGGGCGCGCGGCGGTTTCCGCAAGGTCAGCGAGGTCGTCGGCGCCGCACATCCCCGGCCCGAGGGCGCGCTGGTCTCGGAGATCAGCAAGACCGAGTGCGTCTGGTACCGCTACGAGATCCGGCGGCAGTACGAACGGGTCCAGTACCGCGACGGGCGCAGGCACTACTCCAAGCACATGGAGCGGGTGGCCGAGCACACTTCCTCGGCGGGCTACGCGCTGATCGACGATCAGGGGCGCACCATCGGTGTCGACCCGAACGGCACGAAGCCGGAGGGCGTCGAGCAGACGGTCAGCCGTTTCGAACCGTCGAGCGGCAACGACAACCAGAGCATGGAGCTGTTCGGCGTGCGGCTGCCGAACTTCCTCAGCAGCGGGCAGAACTCGACGATCGGTTTCGAGTACAAGGAATGGGTCATTCGCCCCCGCAGCCGGATGTACATCCTCGGCGAGGTGCACGACAAGATCGGCCCGCTGGTGATCGGCCGCCCTGAGCAGGGCGGGCATTTCATCATCGCCACCAAGACCGAGGACGAGTTGCGTCACTCGCGTTCGCAGCGACACCGTCTCCTGTCCATCGGTGTCATCGCGGCGACCGTGCTCGGTCTGGTCGTCACGGTGATCGGCATCGTCCGCTGACGTACCCGCAGGCCTGAGCGGCCCGTCGCGCCATCCGCGTGACGGGCCGCGGCTTTCTCACCGTCGGTTTCCGTTCGCGCACTGTTCCGGGCATACGGCGCATGACGACTTATCGACAAGCTCAAAAGAGCGTAATTTCATGGTCATTACTACTCTATTCGAGTGAACGCGGGCCTGGTCCAGGACGATGACGCCCAGGCTAACGGCCACTTCACCGCTCGTCTGAGCGCGGCCAGACTTTAGTAGCAATTGATTGCCCAGATGGTTACTAACTAACTTCAGACGTCATTGGCTACTCGGAAGTCCTGCTGCTGGAGATGAGTGAGATGACGAAGAAGCGATTCGTAACTGCGCTGGGAGCCGCGGCACTGACCTTGGCCGGGGCGATGGCGACGGCGGCGCCCGCGAGTGCGGAACCGGCCGGAGAGCACTGCGCTCTCAACGCGGTGACCGGCGAGGAGACCTGCTTCGCCAGCTTCACCGAGGCGGTGCGGCACGCCTCGCAGGGTCGCGTGCAGAGCGCCCCCGCGGACCTGCGCTCGGCTCTCTCCAGTCCCGAGTTGAAGAACACGCTCGCCGCCGACGCCCAGCGGGCAGGCGAGGTCATCCAGGGCACCGTCTTCGACAACCGTGACTACGGCGGCGACTCGCTGACGATCTGGGGCGAGGCGCCGTGCAAGAAGGACGGCGTCGTGAACTACCAGATCGACCTCGACGACGGCTGGAAGAACAAGATCTCCTCGGTGCAGCCGTGGGCCAACTGCTGGCTCTGGCTCTACCCCGAGGCGAACCTCGGCGGCGACCGTGACGGGCCGTTCGACGAGAACACCGCGTGGGTCGGCGAGATGCTCGACGACCGCACGCAGTCCATCGGATTCAGCTGACCCGACGACGACAACGTTGCCGTCCTACCGACAAGGGAGAAGATCGATGGTCAAGAGACTGGTGGGCGTCGCGGGTGCGGCGCTGCTGAGCCTGACGATGCTGGGAATGGCGGCGCCGGCGGCGCAGGCGGCCGAGGGGCCGACCGGGCGTGAGTTGCTGGACAAGTGTGACAACGGCACGGACAAGTGCGTGTTCCACCCGAAGGGGCCGCCGGAGTTGTTCGTCGGCGATCTGCATCAGGTCGGCGACACGAGTTACAACTGCACTCAGGATCTGCAGCGCTCGACCATCAAATGGTCCGAGACCACCGGTGAATCGAACTCCTTCGGTGTCTCGCTCAAGGCCGAGGCCGGTTTCGCGGAAGTGTTCAAGGTGTCCATCGAGACCTCGTACGAGCACACCTGGACCTCCGAGTCGATGTTCGGTCAGGACGAGAACGTCGATGTCCGCCCGGGTGAGAAGGGCTGGGTGGAGCGCGGTACGGAGATGTTCCGTACGAACGGTACGTATGAGATGAACTTCCCGGACAAGTTCCACGATCACTACATCTGGTACCAGGACTTCGAGGCCGTGGGCCCGAAGGCTGACGCGGCGGGCACGGTGACGAAGAAGACCGCGCCGATGACCGAGGAGGAGAAGGCCGCCCACTGCGGCTGACCGCGGCGCCACACCGCCGGCGGCCCCGGAGTACTTGCCTCCGGGGCCGCCGCGGTCTTCGAACGCACTCGGACTTTGTTTCCCATCAACACGATTCGAGGAGAAGAACCATGACCAAGAGACTGGTGGGCGTCGCGGGTGCGGCGCTGCTGAGCCTGACGATGCTGGGCGTGGCCGCCCCAGCGGCGCAGGCGGCCGAGGGGCCGACCGGGCGTGAGTTGCTGGACAAGTGTGACAACGGCACGGACAAGTGCGTGTTCCACCCGAAGGGCCCGCCGGAGTTGTTCATCGGTGACTCGCATCAGGTCGGCGACACCAGCTACAACTGCACCCAGGATCTGCAGCGCTCCACGATCAAATGGTCCGAGACCACCGGCGAGACGAACAGCTTCGGCGTCTCGCTGAGCGCCGAGGTCGGTTTCGCCAAGGTGTACAAGGTATCCATCGAGACCTCCTACGAGCACACCTGGACCACGCAGTCCACCTTCGGCCAGGACGAGAACGTCGACGTCCGCCCGGGTGAGAAGGGCTGGGTGGAGCGCGGTACGGAGATGTTCCGTACGAACGGTACGTATGAGATGAACTTCCCGGACAAGTTCCACGATCACTACATCTGGTACCAGGACTTCGAGGCCGTGGGCCCGAAGGCTGACGCGGCGGGCACGGTGACGAAGAAGACCGCGCCGATGACCGAGGAGGAGAAAGCCGCCCACTGCGGCTGATCCACACACGACACCCGATGCGGCCCCGGAGTTCCTTGTCCTCCGGGGCCGCACCGGTCTTCAGGGCGTTTCGTTCCCGTCGCTAGGAATTCGAGGGAGAAGAACGATGTCCAAGACAATGGTGAGCATCGCCGGTGCGGTGCTGCTGAGCTTCGCGGTACTGGGAATGGCGGCGCCGGCGGCGCAGGCGGCCGAGGGGCCGACCGGGCGTGAGTTGCTGGACAAGTGTGACAACGGCACGGACAAGTGCGTGTTCCACCCGAAGGGGCCGCCGGAACTGTTCATCGGCGATCTGCATCAGGTCGGCGACACCAGCTACAACTGCACCCAGGATCTGCAGCGCTCCACGATCAAGTGGTCTGAGACCACCGGCGAGACGAACAGCTTCGGTGTGTCCGTCGGTATCGAAGCGGGATTCGCCGAGGTGTTCACCGTCTCGATGGAAAGGTCCTACGAGCACACCTGGACCACGCAGTCCACCTTCGGTCAGGACGAGAACGTCGATGTCCGCCCGGGTGAGAAGGGCTGGGTGGAGCGCGGTACGGAGATGTACCGCGCGAACGGTACGTACGAGATGAACTTCCCGGACAAGTTCCACGATCACTACATCTGGTACCAGGACTTCGAGGCGATCGGCCCGAAGGCTGACGCGGCGGGCACGGTGACGAAGAAGACCGCGCCGATGACCGAGGAGGAGAAAGCCGCCCACTGCGGCTGATCCAGACTCAGTCCACAGTAGACGTCCATAGTGGACACGCTGGGGATGACCGGAAACGACGACGGCCCCGGAGGGATTCCCTCCGGGGCCGTCGCCGACGAGTGGCGCCGGTGTCAGTCCGGGCGCTTGCCTCCGCGGGTCACCGAGGCGACCAGCATCAGCAGGCCCACCAGCACCGCCCCGCCGCCGAGCACCCAGCGCAGGTCCAGCACCGGCAGCCAGGTGGAACCGTCGGAGAGCACGTAGCCGGAGACCAGCAGCGCAAGCACGCCGACCAGCAGGGTGACGGCGTCGATCCGGCGCTTCTTCGGGCCCGCGGGAGCCGCCGTGTCCGTCGAAGCGCCGCCAAGGCCGTAGTCGCCCGGCTCGTACCCGAGGTCGTGATCAGCCACGGCGCACCTCCACGTTCCCGGCCGACGAGGACACCGTCAGCGTGATCTGCTGGCCGCCCGCGCCGTCGGCCCCGAGGTCCTGCCCGGACAGAGCCGGTTTGCCCAGCCCTGTCGAGGTCCGGTCGAAGCACTCGGTATTGCCCGCTTTGTTCTCGCAGACGAAGGTGACGTCCGCGGTGGCGGGCACGATCACCTCACTGTTGCCCATCGTCGTCTCGACGGCAGTGGTCACCGGCGCCCCGGCGGGCAGTTCGCGCAGATCGAGCACGACGCTGCCCATGCTGCGGGCGTAGACGGGCTGGATCTCGGCGGCACTGCGCGGGGTGGCGTTCAGCTCGCCGACACCACTGTTCAGCGGCCCAGGTGCCAGCACGGTCAGCGCGACCCCGGCGAAGGCCAGCGGCACGAACAGGCCCACCAGGCCACGCCCGCCGCGGACGAAGGAGCCGACCACCAGGCCCAGCGCCACCACGGCCAGCATCAGCCCGACGATGTGCTGCGGCGAGAACCACGTCGCGCCATTCGCCGCGAGGCCCGCTCCCGCGGCACCGACAGCCAGCGCCAGCACCGTGGTCACCAGCGTGACCTTCGACCGGCGGCATCCCTGGGCGGGTGACGAGGTCGTCCGCGGGGCGGGCGCCGGATCCGGGGCCTGGAGTGCGCCCGGCAGGTCCCAGGCCAGCGGTGCCGCTGCCAGCGGATCCCACCCGGGGGTGCCCTCGCCCGCCGCGGCCCGGGTGAACGGCGTGCTCAGCGGATAGCCGTACTCGCCGGACGTCGTCGGCGCGGGAGCGAGCGGCCGGTTCTCCCCGCCGCGGCCCCGGTGCAGCAGGTAGAGCCCGGCGCACAGCAGACCGAGGCCGATGAAGCCGCCACCGTCGAACCAGCCGCCGCCGAACGCCCAGCCGGAAGCTGGCAGCACCGCGATGCAGAGGCCCGCGGTGAAGCCGCCGGACATCGAGGTCCGGCCCTTGCCGATCATCCCCTCGAACGCGGAGACCTCGTCGCGTTCGTCGGCGAAGAACAGCCAGCCGAGCAGGTACAGCACCAGGCCCGCGCCGCCGAAGACGGCGGTGGCGGCCAGCGCCACCCGCACCAGCACCGGGTCGATGCCGTACCGCTCGCCCACACCGGCCGCGACGCCCGCGATCTTGCGTCCCGATGCCGGGCGTCGCGGTCTGCTGACCCAGAAGTCCTTGATCGTCTCCTCGAAACCGGCCGTGCCGGACGGTCTCGGTGTCGGTGTTTCCGTGCCACTCATGCCATCGAGAATGACTCGGCGCCCCGCCGGGCACATCGGGGAAGTCCCCTGAGTTTTCCTCCCCGGCCCCGCCGCCCGCGCCGGATCCGGGGGTACGGATCAGGGGCTTCCCTGATGAATACCGGCGTATCCCGTGTGACGATGGGTGACGTGCAGGACGAGGTGACGGAGACCGCCGTACGGCAGACGGTCAGGCAGCCCGGTGCGGAGGGAACACCCGCGTCGGGTTCGCTGGAAGAGACCGGCGGCCAGCCGACGATGTACCGGCGCCGCGGTGGGCGCGCGCTCGCCGGCGTCGCGGGCGGGCTCGCCGACCATCTCGGGGTCAAGGTCGTCTGGGCGCGGCTCACCTTCGCCCTGCTCGCCGCGCTCGGCGGTATCGGCCTGCTGGCCTACGGCCTGCTCTGGGTATTCGTACCCCAACGGTCCGGCGACACCGGGGCCGGCGAGTCGCCGAAGGAACGTCAGCAGGCGATCGGCCTGCTGGCGCTGGGTGCCGGCCTCGCCGTCGCGGGTGGCGCCATCTCCGGATTCTTCACCGGCTGGGTGGGGCTGCCCGTAGCCGCGGCGCTGGTCGGTGCGGCGGTCGTCTGGCGGGAGGCGGACGAGTCACAGCGCAGGCGCTGGAAGGTCGGCGCCCGTACCGGAGTGGCCGGTGCCGTGCTCGGTGGTGGCGGCTGGTCGGCGGCCGTGCGGATCCTCGCCGGGGTCGCGCTGGTCGCCGTCGGAATCGGTGCCGTGGTGCTCAGCAGCGGCAGCCTCAGTCAGGTGCAGTTCGCGCTGCTCGCCGTGCTGGCCACCCTCATCGGCGTCGCCGTGCTGACGATCCCGTTCTGGTTGCGGCTGGTCCGCGATCTCGGCGAGGAGCGCCGGGCGCGCATCCGGACCGAGGAGCGTGCCGAGATCGCCGCCCACCTGCATGACTCGGTGCTGCAGACGCTCGCGCTGATCCAGAAGCAGGCCGAGCAGCCGCGTGAGGTCGCCCGCCTGGCACGCGGCCAGGAACGGGAGCTGCGGGGCTGGCTGTACGGCCCGTCCGGCTACGGCAAGCCGTCCGAACGGGAGGACTCCCCGGCCGGTGGCAGGCTCTCCGAAGCGCTCGCGACGGCCTGCGGCGAGGTGGAGGACGCCTTCGCGATCTCGGTGCAGCAGGTCGTCGTCGGCGACGCCGACATGGACGAGTCGCTGACCGCCGTGGTCCAGGCCGCGCGGGAGGCGATCGTGAACGCGGCCAAGCACGCCGGGGTGGAGGACGTCAGCGTCTACGCCGAGGTGGAGCCGGATTCGGTGACCGTGTTCGTCCGCGACCGCGGCAAGGGCTTCGACCCCGAGGTCGTTCCGGAGGACCGGCATGGCCTCGCCGACTCGATCCGGGGCAGGATGGAGCGCAACGGCGGAAGCGCCCGGCTGCGCACGGCGCCCGGCGAGGGTACCGAGGTGCAGCTCGAGATGCCGGTGCGGACCGGCAAGGTGGGAGGAGCGGCGTGACTGGCAGCGAGCAGGAGTCCGAACCCGTCCGGGTGTTTCTGGTGGACGATCACGCCCTGTTCCGGGCGGGGGTCCGGACGGAGCTGGAGAACATCACCGACGAGGTGCGGGTGGTCGGTGAGGCCGGTTCGGTGGCCGAGGCCGCGGCCGGGATCGCGCGGGTGGACCCGCAGGTGGTGCTGCTCGACGTGCACATGCCCGACGGCGGTGGCGCCGAGGTGCTCCGCCGGGTCCGTAAGGAGCAGCCGGACGTGGTGTTCCTCGCGCTGTCGGTCTCCGACGCGGCGGAGGACGTCATCGCCGTGATCCGTGCAGGTGCCCGCGGGTACGTCACCAAGACGATCTCCTCGAAGGAGCTGGTGCGCGCCGTCGTCCGGGTGTCCGACGGCGACGCGGTCTTCTCGCCGCGGCTGGCCGGTTTCGTGCTCGACGCGTTCGCCGACCGTCCTGGCTCGGCGCCGATCAACGACCCGGAGCTGGACCTGCTGACGCCCCGGGAGCGCGACGTGCTGCGGCTGCTGGCCCGCGGATACGCCTACAAGGAGATCGCGTCCGAGCTGTTCATTTCGGTGAAGACCGTCGAGACGCACGTGTCCAGTGTGCTGCGCAAGACTCAGCTCTCGAACCGCTACGAACTCTCCCGCTGGGCCTCGGACCGTCGTCTGGTCTGACCCGCCCGGCGATTCCCTCGACGGGTCAGCGGGCCGGGCACGCCGGTTCGGGCAGCGGGGCGGTTTCCGCTGCCGTGACCGCGCGTCCACGTACCCGGGTCAGGGCGACCCCGGCCAGCACCACGGCCATGCCGGCGATCACGCGCAGGTCGAGGACCTCGTCCAGGAACACGGTGCCGAGCAGCACGGAGACGACGGGCATCAGGTAACCGACCGTCGCGGTGGCGACCGCGCCCTCGGTCGCCAGCAACCGGTAGTTCAGCGCGAAACCGATACCGGTGGAGAACACGCCGAGCACCGCGATCGCCGCGATCGCGCCGCCGTCGAGGTGGATCGGGGTCAGCCCGCCCACCGGCATCGCGACCAGTACGAGACCGCTCGCGGCGATCATCTGCGCCCCGGCCAGCGCGATCGGGGACGCTCCCACATCGGTCAGGAATCGGGCCTCGTAGACGAAGGCGAAACCGTAGCTCGCCGCGGCCGCGACACACGCCAGCGCACCCCAGCTCAGCAGCTCCGAGGACTGCCACGGGGCGAAGATCAGCACGGTGCCCGCCAGCCCGACCAGCAGGCCGGCCAGCCGCGTTCCGCGCAGCCGCCGTTCCGTCCGCCACAGCAACGCCACCGCGAGTGTCCACAGTGGAGTGGTCGCGTTGAGTACGCCGGTGGTGCCGGAATCGATCGTCTGCTCGCCGACGGCGTAGAGCACGAACGGCACGGCGTTGTGGAAGAAGGCCGCGACGATCAGGTACAGCCAGAGCCGCCTGCTCGACGGCAGCCGGTGCCGGTAGACCAGGCACAGGGCCAGTAGCACCACCGCGCCCAGCACCAGCCTGGCCAGCACGAGCTGCAGTGGCGAGAACGCGTTGAGGCCGATCTTGATCCAGAAGAAACTCGACCCCCACAGGAGCGCGAGCGCCCCCATGATCAGCAACGCCCGCGCCTCGGTTCCCGGCTTCGACACCCCGTCCTCCTTCGCTCAGGACCAGCTTGGCCAGCTCGCGGAGTAAGGACAAGTGAAATTTACTGGATGGAACATTCAGTAACGCTGTAAGGTCGATGCATGCTCGATGTGCGACGCATGCAGGTGCTGCGGGCCGTGGTCACCAGTGGCTCGGTCACCGCCGCCGCCCGCAATCTCGGCTACACGCCATCCGCGATCAGCCAGCAACTGTCCACTTTGGAGCGTGAAGCCGGAGTGGTGCTGCTGGAACGGGTCGGCAGGGGACTCCGGCCGACGCCGGCGGGCACCGTGCTCGCCGAGCACGCCGAACTGGTCAGCACCCAGCTCGCGAGGGCCGAGGCCGCACTGGCCGACGTCCGGGACGGGCGCACCGGACGCCTATCCGTCCGCTACTTCGCCACGGCCGGTGCCGCGCTCGTACCACCCGCGGTGGCCGGGCTGCGCGAGGAGTTCCCCGGCATCCAACTCGACCTCAAGCTCGCCGAACCGCTGGTCTCCATGCCGATGGTGGAATCCGGGGAGATCGACGTCGCCATCACCGTCGTCGTGCCCGGGCAGGCCGAGTACCCGGGCGTGGACATGGTGCACCTGCTCGACGACGGGTATCGCATCGTCCTGCCGCGCGGGCATTTCTTGGCACGTAAGCGGATCATCGACCTGGGCGAACTCGCGGACGAATCGTGGGTGGGCAACGAGTGGCCGCCCGGACCGTGCCGGGACATCGTCATGAACGCCTGCGGCGCGGCCGGTTTCGCCCCGAACTTCGCCGTCGAGTCGGACGATTACCAGACCGCGCAAGGGTTTGTGGCCGCGGGCATGGGCGTTTCGCTGGTACCCGAGCTGGGTCTGGGGGCACCGCACCCCGAGGTCGCCGTACGCCGCGTCCGGCGTCCGGCGCCGATCCGCTCGATCTACGGTGCCGTCGCCACTCGCTCCCGGGAACAGCCCGCCGTTCGGTACCTGCTCGACGCGATCCGCGCCCGGTTCGGCCAGCCCGGCCGCAACTGAGGCCTCAGAGCAGGAAGAGCTCGGCGAACAGGATGCCCACCCCGGCGGCCACCAGCACCGCGACCACGACGAACGACCAGGCGCGGATCAGCGAACTCCGGTCCGTCCGGATCGGAGCGCCCTGATCCGGCGGCGGACCGTCCACCGCCGGCGCCGTCCGCGGTGGAGGCACCGGGTGCACCCGCTGCGTCGGCTGGTCGAGGGAAAGCTGCTGCACGGGCACCGAACTCATCGTCGGCGCCAGCGTCGGCATGCCCGCCGTCTGCTGGGCGGGCATCGGCATCGGCATCGGGACCGGCTTCGGCGGTATCGCGGTCGCCGCCCGGGGGGCGGGCGAGAGTACCGGTGCGGGCAGGCCCTCGGAGATCGCGGTGAGCGCCGTCGCGACGTCCGACATCGCGGGACGTACCGAGGGATCGACCGCCAGCAACTGAGTGAACAGGTCGGACAGCGCGCCGGGTTGCGTCGACGCGCGCGCCTCGCCGCCGCCGTCGGTACCGAACGGCGGCTCGCCCTCGACGGCGGTGTAGAGCGTCGCGCCGAGAGAGAACACATCGGACGCGGCGGTGGCCGGGCCGCCCCTGGTCTCCGGCGCCGCGTAGGCCCGGTCCGGGCCGGCGCCGACGATGCCCACATCGGTGACCTTCACCCCGCCGTCGTCGGCGAGCAGCACGTTCCCCGGCTCCACGGCGCGGTGGACAAGGCCCACCGAATGCGCGGCGGCCAGAGCGGCCGCCACCTGCGCGCCGAGCGAGGCGGCCTGCTCCGGCGTCAGCCTGCCGTGCTCGGCGAGGAACTCCGTCATCCGCCGGGAGGGGACGTACTCCATGATCGCCCAGGCATGCGAGCCGTCCCGCAGAACCTCACGCGGGGTGATCGCCGAGGCGTGCGTCAACCGGCTCGAATCATGGGCCTGCTGCAATGCCGCGGTGATGGCACTCTCCGTGCGCACCGGGTCCGGGCTGGACGGGACGTAGAGACGCTTCGCCGCCACCGTCCGGTGCAACCGGGTGTCGTAGGCCTGCCAGATGATTCCCGCCCGGCCACGGCCGATCGGCTGGTCGAGGCGATAGCGGCCGCCGACCAGCGCGTTCTCTGCGGTCACAACAGCCCCTCGAGTCCCGGCGGTGGTCAACTTCCGGGTATACCCTAACGGGTGACTGAGGGTGTTCTGTCGCGACTGGTCAGGGCTCTTCGGTCTGCGAGGTCGGCGAGGTCGTCGTCGGTTCCGGCTCGTCCGGCGAGGTCGTCGTCGGTTCCGGCTCCTCCGTGGGCTCCGGCTCCGGCTCGTCGGTCGTCGACGGGGGCCGGGTAGCCGTCGGCCGCCGGGTCGTCGTCTCCTCCGTGGTCTCCTCTTCCGTCGTCGGCTCCTCGGTGACCTCTTCGGTGGTCGTCGTGGTCGGCGGCGGTTCGGTGGTGGAGGGTGCACTGCTGGTGACCGGCGGCTGCGCGGGCATCGGGTCCGGCGTGTCCTTCTTGGCGGACGGCCCGAACAGCCAGAAGCCGAAGCCGCCCAGCGCCAGCAGGACGATCCCGCCGATCAGCGCGGGCTTCTTCCAGTTGCTCTTCTCCTCGGCGACCTCGGCCGGCGCGGCCTCGTAGTCGTCGTAGTCCTCGTACCGGTCGTCGTATCCGTCGTCGGGGTAGCCGCCCGCCGGCACCGCTCGCGTCGGGTCCCCGCCGTGCGGATAGTCGTCGTAGTCGTCCTGCGGGTAGGCACCCGGCTCGGCGTACGGGTCGTCGACCTCGTCGTAGTAGCTGGTGCCGTGAGCCTGGTCGGCCAGCGTTCCGGAGTGCGTGGTCGGCTGGTCGTCACGGCCCGCGGCGCCCAGCGCCGCTCCGGCCAGACCGCCGCCCATCGCGGCGGCACCCAGCGCTCCGGGGTGGATCCGGGTGTTGTCGGCGGGGCCGCCCAGCGGGGTCTCGCCGCGGGCGACGGCCGCGAGCAGGTCCTCGGCCTCCTCGGCGGTGGGCCGGTGGTGCACGTCCGGGTGCAGCAGCACGGCGAGCACGCTGGCGAGCGGCCCGGACTGGCGCGGCGGGTTGATCTGGCCCGCGGCGACGGCGTGCAGCAGCCCGAGGGTGTTCTCGCTGAGGCCGAACGGGGGCTGGCCCTCGCACGCCGCGTAGAGCGTGGAACCGAGGGAGAACACATCGGACTCCGGCCCCGGGTCGCCACCGATGGCCACTTCGGGCGCCAGGTAGGCCGGGGTGCCGGCGATCATTCCGGTCTTGGTGACCGTGACGTCGTCCTTGGCCCGGGAGATGCCGAAGTCGGTGATCTTCACCAGGCCGTTGCCGGCCAGCAGGATGTTGCCGGGCTTGATGTCCCGGTGCACGATCCCGACCGAGTGCGCGTCCTTCAGCGCGGCGGCCACCTGGGCACCGATGCGCGCGACGTCGAGCGGCGGCAGCGTCTTGTTCTCACGCAGCAGCTCGGCGAGGCTCATCGACTTCAGGTATTCCATGATCAGGCAGGGCTGACCGTTGTCGTCGGTGACGACGTCGAAGACGGAGATCGCGTTCGGGTGGTGCAGGCGGGCGGCGATCCGGCCCTCGCGCATGGTGCGCTGACGGGCCTCCTCCGCCTCCGTGTGATCGAGACCGGGCTGCAGGAGGAGTTGCTTGATCGCGACCGTGCGATGCAGCACCTCGTCCTGGGCCTGCCACACGGCGCCCATCGCGCCTGTGCCCACCCGTCCGACGATGCGGTATCGCCCGGCGACCAAGCGACCTTCGTCGCTCACGCGACCTCCTTCTGGGCTCCGTCAATGGGCAGTGTCTCGGCCACGTGGCCGGGCGCGGATCGGTGCGCCAGGTGCCAGGAGCGTATGCACATGTTGGTGGTCAGTGGTCCGGATTCCCCGAGACCGGCCCGTTACTAGGCTAGGCCCTCACTCTGTGCGCACGCACCCGGCACGGATCGCTGCCCCTGCGGACCGCCTGCTACACGTTCTGGGCGGAGAGCAGCCGGGCCTGCGAGATGAGGTGCTGCGGCCCGTCGTCGAAGCTCAGTAGCTGAGTCACCCGGAGCTTCTCACCGTCCGGCTGCACCATCATCACCACGGCCAGCACCGATCCATCGCCGCGGAGCCGCGCCTCGGACAGGGTCACCGAGGCCATCGACGACCAGGCGCGCACCAGCTCACCGGGCTGGTCGGCGCGCAGGTCCGGTGCCAGCAGGGCCAGTGCCTCCTGCGGATTCGCCGACACCAGCCGGTAGAACTCACGGACCAGGGAGAGGTGATCGCCGGAGGAGGGACGGTCGAGGTCCGCGCGACCGGACTGGCCGGAGGGAACCGGCGCGGCCGGGCCGTTGCCCTCGGCCGGCGCGCCGGGGCCGGGATCGGCGGGTTGCGGGACCTGTGGGGTGTCGGCGGAGACGGGCACCGTCGTGGTCGGCGGCGCGGGGTCCGGGGCGGCGGGCGGTACGGGCGGCGGCGCGTCCGGGCCGTCCGGGGCGGCGAAGACACCGAGCGCGGCGGCACCCACGATCTCGTCGGGGTCGGCGGCCTGGACGGAGCCCTCCGAGCGCTGGTCGGCGATCAGCGCGGCGCCGACGATGGAACCGGAGAGCAGAGCCGCCGCGAGCACCAGTCCCACCAGCTTCGACCGGCGGGCCAGGGGGCTCTCCGGTTCCCGGGGCGGTCCCTCGGGCTCCCGCGCGGAGCGGGACCGTGGTGGCGGGAGGTACTTGCGCGGCTCGGCGAACACCTCGCGGAGGTACTCGTCGTCCACCATGTCGTCCTCGGCGAGCTCGCTGTCGATCACGTCCTCGAGCCGTGTGTTCTCGAGCTGCATGATGTCGCCTGCGGAGTCGGTGTCCCGCTGACTGTGTCGCCGGTCGCGCACGGCTCGATCGCCTCGATTTCCAGTACTGTGCCGCGGCCTGATGGGCCGAGGGCGTTGGTGCCCCTGCTGCTTGGTGAACAGCGGCGGACTCTGCCTTCGAGCAAACCGCCTTGCTCGCGGGTTCACCACTCTTGGTCGCCGGATTGCGTTTGTGGCACGACGAACGGCAACACGGGTAACCCACGTGGCCCAACTTTTCACCGCTCAACGCACTGCATGTGCATCAGTGCCGTGCAACCGAACGGATCAGCCGCACGTGCGGCCGATCAGCCGCCCTCGCTGGAGATCTTCTCGTCCGGAGTGAACGCCAGAGTGCGCGTTTCCCGGGAGACGCTGCCGTCGTCCCGGACGACCTTCACGGTGTTGATCGTGACTGCCTGCTCGCGGTCCACCTCGACCCGCTCCACCTCGAAGTAGGCGATGCCCTCGTACTTGCGGGCCAGCCCGTCGGTTCCCTGTGCCTGCAGGTCACCGGTGGTGATCTCGCGGGCGGCGGCCGGGTCCTCGGTGACGGTGTCGAGGTAGGTCTGGGTGCGTTCGGCCATCGTCTTCGCCCTCGGCGCGAACATCGTCTTCATCGAGTCCTCGTCGCGGTACACGATCTGCGGGCTGCTCGGGCCGGGCTTCTCCGGCGGCCTGCTGGTCGTCGGCGCGCCGGTGCTGCCCGTGCCGGTCGGATCGGTGGTGCCGCCGGTACTGCCCGGGGCGCCCGTGGTGCCGCCGGTCGTGCCGGGAGCCGGACCGGTGCCACCGGGGCCGGCCGTGGCGAGGGCGGAGTCCGAGGTCAGGCCGTCCGCCACCGAGTCGGTGGTGCCCTCGACGGTGCCCGGTCCGGACGTCGAACTGCCAGGAGCCGGGATCGCGGGAGCCTGCGTCGGCGGCTCACCGGAGAACTGTTCCTGATCGAGCAGCGGGTGACCGCCGCGCCGGTCGGTCCAGCCGTTGATGGCGGAGTTCTGGTCCGGCGAGCCGACGAACAGGGAACCGGCGAACAGCATCGCCACCACGACCCCGCCGGACGACGCCGCCGCGAACCAGGCGGCCCTGCGCCAGCTCCGCGGCGGGGTGACCGAGGCGGGCACGGTACCGAGGTCGAACTTGCCGAGGCCGTCCGCGGGCGGCAGGAAGTAGACCCTGGCCTCGTCCTCGTCGGGAGCGGGCCCGTCGTCGGCGGGGCGCAGCGTCACCTTTCGCCTGCGGTACGCCAGGTCGGACGGCTGGGCGCCCACCCGCTGGGGCGGGGTCCTCGGCGGATCGGCGGGGGGCGGATCCGCGGGCCAGAGGGGCGCCTGCCGCTGTACCGGGAGCTCACCGTGGGTGGTGGCGAAGGCGGAGTCCCGCGCGCCGACCCGGGGCGTCTCGACGCTCGGACGCGCGCGCCCTGGCGGCGGCTGCGGCGGGACGTACCGGGGCGCACGGGGAGGGGGCATCGCGGCCGGTGGCCGGGGAGCAGGCTCGGCGTGATGCCTGCTTGGGCGCGTGTGCTGGGCGGGGACCGACGGCGTCCACGTTCCCGTACCCGGCGCGTGCCGGTGCCGCCGCGCCGGGACGCGCGCACCGGTCCTGGCGAGGTTGCCGGGCAGGCCGCCGGGCACGGGCCGGGAGGCCGGCTGGGGAGTGCGCCGGGGCGGGCCCGGGACGTTCCGGTCCGGGAACTCCGAGAACAGGTTGCCGCCGCTCATGCTCGGTGGATTCCTCCCCACATCGCGGCCGGCAAGACTTTCGTCGGTTTCCCTGCATTCGCATGTTCTGCTGCACGTGCGATTGCACCGCGACACAGCACGCTTGCGAGTGGGAACACCGTCTCCAGCGTAGGTCGCCGAAGAAGGCCACGCCCCTTGGGGGCACAGCTTTTTTCCAGCTCACCCTTACGGGCGGGAGCCGAACGAGTGGCGAGCGTGACGACGCGTGGTAATCATCGCCGGTCGGGACGTCCTCGCGTGATCGGCGCGGTCAGCCGCCGCTGCGGTACTTCGACTGCGTCGACTGCAGCGACTTCACCGCCACGGCACCACTGCCCGCGGCCAGCATGACGGCCACGATGTCCATCGGGATCGAGTCCGCCGACGTGATCAGCCAGGCGAGCAGCGAGACGGCGGTGGTGCCACCCGCCACGGCCCACCGGCCGCGCACGTACTGGGCGATCGGGCTGCCGCCCGCGCGCTTGGTGGCCGCACTGTTCAGCATGGCCAGGTAACCGGCGTGCCCGACCGCGGCCAGCACGCTCGCGATCGCCACCACGACGGCGATCAGGTTGACGATGAAGTCCATGTGTCCAGTCTGCCCGTTCCTGGTCGTCGGTGGCTCGGGGGTACACCCCCGGAAAACCCTGAGGTCGCGCGTCAGCGGCCGAGCCGGCCGCGTCCGAGGTTGAGCAGGGCCATGGCGAGCTGCCTGCCCTCGGGGCCGAGGTCCCGGTAGCGGGCGAGCACGTCCATCTCGCGGTTGTAGACGATCCGCGTTCCGCCCGCGGCCATTCTCGCCGCACCGATCGTCTGTGACACGTGGACGCGCCGCTTGACCAGTCGCAGGATCTCGGCGTCGAGCCAGTCGATCTCCTGGCGCAGGGAGTCGATGTCCTCGGGCGGGGAGTCCGTCGCGGGCTCGGCCGCGGGCTCGCCGTGCTGCTGGGTGTTCATGTCGGGACCTCCGGGTGGGGCCGGTTCCTGCGGTTCCCCGAGCCGACGAAAGCCCCGGGTCCGCAGACTCCGGGGCTTGGTGTGATGGCGGCTGGCACTATGCGATCACGGGAGCCGGAGTCCGGTTCCCGTAGAAAAATCGAATCGCGTTGTCGTGCACGTCCGAAGTATTGCACAGAACGCCGACGTCCCCGGGACGCCGCGCGGCGACTCCTCCAGCGCCGGGACCGTCGGTGCGGACGGGTAGCGTGACCCCCGAGATGAGCACCCTTTTCGATCTGCCGCCGGACAACGCCCATTCGGGTCGCCACGCCGAGTTGCTGGGCGATCTCAACCCCGCGCAGCGCGCCGCCGTCGAGCACGCGGGCGGTCCGCTGCTGGTCATCGCGGGTGCCGGTTCCGGCAAGACGCGGGTGCTGACCAGACGGATCGCCTACCTGCTCGCCGAGCGCAGGGTGCAGCCCGGTCAGGTCATGGCGATCACCTTCACCAACAAGGCCGCCGCCGAGATGCGGGAGCGGGTCGGCGAACTCGTCGGCCGCCGGGCCAACGCGATGTGGGTCTCGACGTTCCACTCGATGTGCGTGCGCCTGCTGCGCCGTGAGGCCAAGACGCTGGAGATGACGTCCAGTTTCTCCATCTACGACTCCGATGACACCAAGCGCCTGGTCACCCTGGTCGCCAGGGACCTGGACGTGGACCCGAAGCGCTACCCGGCCCGCACGCTGGCGATCCACATCTCCAATCTGAAGAACGAGCTGCTCGACCCGGACGCCGCCGCGGCGAAGGCGGGCAACGACCTGGAGCGCATGGTCGCCGAGGTCTACGCCGAGTACCAGCGCAGGCTCCGTCAGGGCAACGCCATGGACTTCGACGACCTGATCATGCGGTCGGTCGAACTGCTCCAGGCGTTCCCGGACGTCGCCGAGCACTACCGCCGCCGCTTCCGCCACGTACTCGTCGACGAGTACCAGGACACCAACCACGCGCAGTACACGCTGGTCCGGGAACTGGTGGGCACCGAGGTCACCGATTCGGGTGTGCATCCGGCGGAACTGTGCGTGGTGGGCGACGCCGACCAGTCCATCTACGCCTTCCGTGGCGCGACGATCCGCAACATCGAGGAGTTCGAGCGGGACTTCCCGCGTACCCGGACGATCCTGCTCGAACAGAACTACCGCTCCACGCAGACGATCCTCTCCGCGGCGAACGCCGTCATTGCGCGCAACCCCAATCGCCGGGACAAGCGGCTGTGGACCGACTCCGGCGAGGGCGAGCGGATCGTCGGCTACGTCGCGGACAACGAGCACGACGAGGCGGCCTTCGTCGCGGGCGAGATCGACGCGCTGGCCGACCGCGGCGAGGCGCAGTACTCGGACGTGGCCGTCTTCTACCGCACCAACAACCAGTCCCGGGTGTTCGAGGAGATCTTCATCCGACTCGGACTGCCGTACAAGGTCGTCGGCGGGGTGCGGTTCTACGAGCGGCGCGAGGTCCGCGACACCCTCGCCTACCTGCGCGTGCTCGCCAATCCGGAGGACACGGTCAGCCTCCGCCGCATCCTGAACGTGCCGAAGCGGGGGATCGGCGACCGGGCCGAGGCCGTGATCGCCACGTACGCCGAACGGGAACGCATCTCCTTCGCCCAGGCGCTGCGCGCGGCGGTGGCAGACAAGGTGCCGATGCTCAATCCCCGCTCGCGCAACGCGATCACCGGGTTCGTCGAGATCCTCGACGGCCTGAACGAACTCGTCGAGCGGGGGGACGAGGTCGCGGAACTGACCGAGGCCATCCTGGCCCGCACCGGGTACCGCGCGGCGCTGGAGGAGTCCGAGGACCCGCAGGACGCGACCCGGCTGGAGAACCTGACCGAACTGGTCACCGTGGCCCGGGAGTTCACCGAGTTCACCGAGGAGATGGCCGCCGCCGCGCCGGAGGCCCGCGACGAGGACGTGGAAGCGGGTTCGCCCGCGCCGGGTTCGCTGCCCGCGTTCCTGGAACGCGTCTCACTGGTTGCCGACGCGGACTCCATCCCGAGCCCGGACGGTGAGGACGGCGAACAGGACGCGGGCGTCGTCACCCTCATGACGGTGCACACGGCGAAGGGCCTGGAGTACCCGGTCGTGTTCGGTACCGGCTGGGAGGACGGCATCTTCCCGCACATGCGTGCGCTCGGCGATCCGGTGGAACTGGCCGAGGAGCGCAGGCTGGCGTACGTGGCCATCACCCGGGCGCGGCAACGGCTGTACCTCTCCCGGGCGCTCGTCCGTTCGGCGTGGGGCCAGCCGATGACCAATCCGGCATCCCGCTTCTTCGACGAGATCCCCGCCGAGCTCCTCGACTGGCGGCGGGAGGAGCCCAGCAGCGGCTTCGGTCGCGGCTCGGGGGGCTCACCGCGCGCGGCCACCACCTGGGGCCGCAGATCGTCGTTCGGCTCGGACTCCGCTCAGGCAGGGTCGTCGGCGGGCGGCACGCGTACGACCTCGTTCAAGGGCTGGAAGGACACCGTGGCGCTGAAGCTCGACGTCGGCGACCGCGTCAGCCACGACAAGTACGGACTCGGCACGGTCGTCGCCGCCGACGGCGCCGGCCCCCGGGCGACGGCGACGATCGATTTCGGCGCGGCGGGCACCGTCCGGCTGATGCTGATCGGCAGCGTCCCGATGGTGAAGCTCTGAGCCGGTCCGCCCCGCTCGACCGGCCCGTTCCCGAAACTGTCGGAGCTCGCCGCTAACCTCACGTTCGAACACATGTTCGACGGCCGGAGAGTCCGGTCGGACGCCTCTGGGGGTCGCGGTGTGGAGCAGCGGTTGTTTGGCCTCGTCGCCGACGGGGTATTTCAGTTCCTGCAGGGAGCCGTGGGGACGGCAGGCGCCCTTCGGGGCGCGGAGAACGCGGAGGCCGCCCGGCTGGTGGCCGCGTGGCGCACGCTGTTGCGCCTGCACGATCACCGGCCGAGCGGCCGTTGTCCGTTGTGTAAGCGTGGTCGAAAAGGGCACACCACGGAACTCTGCACGGTCTGGCAGGTCGCGGTGGCGTACTTCCTTCGCCGGCTACCCGGGGAGGACTAGTTTCCTCGCCGGATCAGATGTCCGCGCCGCGCTCGATGAGCCACGGACGCGGGTCGATCTTCTTGCCGCCGCCGGTCCAGACCTCGAAGTGCAGGTGCGGTCCGGTGGACTGGCCGCGGTTGCCGATCTCGGCGATCTGGTCGCCCGCCTTGACGCGGTCACCCTCGCTCACCGAGAAGCTGTTCATGTGGCCGTAGACGGTGATGGTGCCGTCGTCGTGCTGGATCCGGACCCAGAGGCCGAAGCCGCTGGCCGGACCGGCCTCGATGACTGTGCCCTCCATCGCGGCGACGATCGGGGTGCCGATCGAGTTGGCGATGTCCATGCCGTTGTGGTTGGTGCCCCAGCGGCTGCCGTATCCGGAGGTGAAGCGGCCCTCGGCCGGCACCACGACGTCGGGGCGAGCGGCTTCTTCGGCGGCCTTCTCGGCGGCAAGGCGGTCGGCTTCGGCGGCCGCGGCGGCGGCGTCGGCCTCGCGCTGCTGGCGGGCCTGGGTCACCTCGGCGCTGTCGGTCAGCTTCTGGACTTCGGCCGAAGCGTCGCTGTTGCGGGCGACGGGAAGCAGTTCGGGAGCGGCGACCGGGGCGTTGCCACCGACACCGAACGCGGCACTGGCGTCACGAGCGCTCGCCAGCGGCGTCACATCGGTGTTCGAGTCACCGGAGGTTGCCTGAAGTGTCTGACCGGCGGCGGCAGCGGCGAAAGCGCCGGCCGCGACGGCTGCCACCACAACCCGTCCGCGCAGGGCGGAGGAGGGAGCGGGGAGCCGATGGGAACCCCGGACACGCTTGACATCACCGTTCGGTGCGTCGTCGAGTGCCGGGGAAGGAGCTTGGCCGCCGGGGGAGCGGTGTCGAGCCAAGACAGGGGCCTTCCATACTCGGGGAGCCAGGTCTCCGGACGCCGGGCGGGGGATCCCGGTGAACGGTTATCGGGGGTAACCGTTCGCTTGGCCTTCGCAGACCTGTCCGTTTCGTGACCTGACCGTAATGGGGACTGGGGGACAGTAACGAAGGGGTGCCGCTCCGAGCAAGATCTACGGTCGATGTCGGCCGATCGAGTGGGCGGGTCCGCCTCGCTCAGGTGGTCATGACGCAAGGTAGACGGCCTGTTAGGCCATTCGGTGTGACTTGCGTTACATCAACGGAACCTCTTGCTTATTGGCGGGTTTCACGCGTCGCTACGCCGTGATCCGGTGGTCCCGGCGTGATCTTCGTGGTCACCCCGTGCCACCGCCGCGACCGGGCGGGCAGCGCCGAGCCGGACGCCGGGACCCTTGCTAGCGTCGATCGCGATGACTTCGAGCCCTCGCCCGGCTCGCCAGGGATCGGCAGGTTCCGCCCCCGAGGGGCGGCGCCCCCGGGCCGGCGAGCACGAGGCCACAGCCCACGACAGCCCCGCGCCCGGGTTCCGGCCCGGCACGTTGCCCGGCGACGAGACTCCGTCAGTGCTGTCCGGAGGGCTCGGGGCCGCGGTCGCGTCCGCGCTCCTGCTGGCCGTGGGTGTCGTTCTGCCCGTCACCGGCGGGGCGGGCCCCGGCTTCTCCAGCGCCGCGCTGCTGATCGCGCTCGCCGTGCTGCCGGCGGCGCTGGCGGCGGGCTTCGCCCTGCGTGGCTCCCGCGTCACCGCCGCCGCGGTCGTCGCGGGCGCGGCCGCGCTGGCTCCCGGCCGGGCACTGGCCGACCTGCAGTTCGCCATCGATCCCTCCACCACCTCCCGCCCCGAGCTGTACCTGCCAGCCACGCTCGACGTTCCCGCACCGGGCCCTGGCCTGTGGCTGCTGCTCGCCGGGCACATCGCGGCGATGGTGGCGGGCGTCCTCGCGTTCCGGGCGCTGTCCCGGTACGCCGAGGCCGCCGCGGACGCCGACGAACGGCGCCGTCCCGTGCTGGCGGTGACGGTGGGCCTGGTCGCCGCGATCGGCTTGCTGACGGCGCCGATCACCTCGTCCGATGCGTACCTGCTCGCGCAGAGCGCTTTCGAGGGGCCGATGCTGGTGCTTGCCGGGCACCTTCTCCTCGCCTGCGCGCTGCCGCTGGCGGTGGTGCTGGCGACCGGCTCCGGCCTGCGCGAGGCGGCCCGCGGCGGACTGCTCGGCCTCGCCGCCGCTCTCGTGGCGATCGCGTTGCCGCCCGTGGTGTCCGGCCTCGCCGTGCCGGTCGCCGGTGTCGCGGGCGGCCCCGTCGCCGCGCTGGCGGCCGCGGCCGGACTGGTCCTGCTCGCGCTCGCCCCCGGCGGAAGGGCGGCGGCCGACCGGCAGGCCACCCGGGACGCGACCCGCGACGGCGACCTCGCCGGGGAGGCGCGACTGCCCGGCGGCGGCAGGCTGCTGACGGCCACCGGGGTGCTCGCCGTGCTGACGGCACTGGCCGCTCTCGGCGGAGCGCTCGGCGCCACCGTCGAGTCGGCCTCCGGCACGGCCGTCTCGGACAGCCCTTCCCGGCCCTGGCTGCTGGTGGCCGGAGTCCTCGTCGGCCTGCTGGGGATCGCGGTGCTGGTCCCCCGCTGCGCGGCGCTGGTACGTCCGGCGCTGGCGGTCGCCTGGTCCGGCGTCTTCCTCGCGGGCACCTCGGTGATCGACACCGCGCTGACGGCCGGGGCCCTGCCCGCGGGTCCGACAGCGGGCGAGGGTGTGCTGTGGACGGTGCTCGCGATGATCGCCGCGATCGCCACCGCTGCCTGCGCCGTGGTCGCCGGCATGGTCGAACGCGACGACTCCGACTCGAAGGCCGAAGCCGTCCCGGCCGGCGCCGGGAGCCTGCTCTCCCCGCTGGTTGCCGCCGGGATCCTGGCCGTGGCCGGGCTGACGCTGCCCGCGATCGCCGCACCGGACTACCTGGCGCCCGGCCTCTGGTCCGGATTCGGCACCCCCTCGTGGGGTCTGGCGATCGTGCTGGTGACGGTCCTCGGCGCCGCGGTGCTGGCCCCGCGCTCGCGCCCGGCAAGGGCCGTGGCGTTGCTCGGCGGAGCGGCCGCCGTACTCGGCCTGCGGGCGGCGGAACTCCCGCTTGGCGCCGCCGGGACGGACGGGGGGATCCCCGGAGCGACGGCGGCACCCGGCACCTGGCTGGCGCTCGCCGGGGCGGCGGCGTTCGCCGTGGCCGCGGTGGTCGTGGCCGTCGGGCGGAACGGCGAATCGGCGGGCCAGGACGGCTGAACGGCCACGGGTGGGCGGTTTCACATGGCGGAATCCCAGGTCGTGAGCGTGCGGTGACTCACTTCACCGGACGCCGAGTGCCGGGCGTCCACGCTGCTCGCTAGGGTCATCGGCGACCGACAAGTCCGCGGTGGGCAGCCCATCGCGATTCGATCAAGTCACCGCTCAACGCACGTGTGGCTGGGCAGTGCGTGAACGCCGCCCGGAACCGCGCGTGGGTCTTACACAGTGGCGTGTCGTCAGGAGACTGGAGTAGTGGACCTCTACGAGTACCAGGCGAGGGATCTCTTCGCCGCCCACGATGTGCCGGTTCTGCCCGGCGCCGTGGCGAACAACCCGGATGAAGCCCGTGCCACGGCCGAGAAGATCGGTGGCCAGGTCGTCGTCAAGGCCCAGGTGAAGACCGGCGGACGCGGCAAGGCCGGTGGCGTGAAGCTCGCGCAGAACGCCGACGAGGCCAAGGAGAAGGCCGAAGCCATCCTCGGCCTGGACATCAAGGGCCACATCGTGCACCGCGTGCTGGTGGCCGAGGCCTCCGACATCGCGGAGGAGTACTACTTCTCCTTCCTGCTGGACCGCGCCAACCGCACGTTCCTCGCCATGGCCTCGGCCGAGGGCGGCGTGGAGATCGAGCAGCTCGCCGTCGAGCGCCCCGAGGCGCTGGCCCGCGTCGCCGTCGACCCGATCGCCGGTGTCGACAAGGCGAAGGCCACCGAGATCCTCACGCAGGGCAAATTCCCCGCCGAGGTCGTCGACGAGGCGGCCGACGTCGTCGTGAAGCTGTGGGAGGCCTTCGTCTCCGAGGACGCGACGCTGGTTGAGGTCAACCCGCTGGTCCGCGACCCGCAGGACAAGATCATCGCCCTCGACGGCAAGGTCACCCTGGACGAGAACGCCGGCTTCCGGCAGCCCGGCCACGCCGAGCTCGTCGACAAGCAGGCCGAGGACCCGCTGGAGGCCAAGGCCAAGGCGAAGGACCTCAACTACGTCAAGCTCGAGGGCCAGGTCGGCATCATCGGCAACGGCGCGGGCCTGGTCATGTCCACCCTCGACGTGGTGGCCTACGCGGGCGAGAAGCACGGCGGCATGAAGCCCGCCAACTTCCTCGACATCGGCGGTGGCGCCTCCGCGGAGGTGATGGCGGCCGGGCTGGACGTCATCCTCGGCGACGACGACGTGAAGAGCGTCTTCGTCAACGTCTTCGGCGGCATCACCGCCTGCGACGCGGTGGCCACCGGCATCGTCGAGGCGCTGAAGATCCTCGGCGACGACGCGACCAAGCCGCTCGTCGTCCGCCTCGACGGCAACAACGTCGTCGAAGGGCGCAAGATCCTGGCCGACGCCAACCACCCGCTGGTGACGCTGGTCGACACGATGGACAACGCGGCAGACAAGGCCGCCGAGCTCGCAGCGGCGGGGGCGTAACAATGGCTATCTTCCTGAACGAGAACAGCAAGATCATCGTGCAGGGGCTCACCGGCTCCGAGGGCATGAAGCACGCCACGAAGATGATCAAGTCCGGCACCAACATCGTGGGTGGCGTCAACGCCCGCAAGGCAGGCCAGACGGTCACCATCGAGGGCAAGGACCTCACCGTCTACGGCACGGTCGAGGAGGCGATGAAGGAGTCCGGCGCGGACACCTCGGTCATCTTCGTACCGCCGAAGTTCGCCAAGGACGCCGTCATCGAGGCGATCGACGCGGGCATCGGCCTCGCCGTCGTCATCACCGAGGGCATCCCGGTGCACGACTCGGCCTACTTCTGGGCGCACGCCGTGGCCACCGGCAACAAGACCCGGATCATCGGACCGAACTGCCCCGGCGTGATCAGCCCGGGCAAGTCCAACGCGGGCATCATCCCGGCCGACATCACCGAGGCCGGCAAGATCGGCCTGGTGTCGAAGTCGGGCACGCTGACCTACCAGATGATGTTCGAGCTGCGCGACATCGGTTTCACCACCGCCGTCGGCATCGGTGGCGACCCGGTCATCGGCACCACGCACATCGATGCGCTCGAGGCGTTCCAGAACGACCCCGAGACCGAGGTCATCGTGATGATCGGCGAGATCGGCGGCGACGCCGAGGAGCGTGCCGCCGAGTACGTCAAGGCCAACGTCACCAAGCCGGTCGTCGGTTACGTCGCCGGTTTCACCGCGCCAGAGGGCAAGACGATGGGCCACGCCGGCGCGATCGTCTCCGGCTCCTCCGGTACGGCGCAGGCGAAGAAGGAAGCTCTCGAGGCCGCGGGCGTGAAGGTCGGCAAGACGCCGACCGAGACCGCCGACCTCGCGCGGGAGCTGTACAACAACCTGCACTGAGTGCGGGCGTGACATCCGGGGCCGGGTACCGCGTGCGGTGCCCGGCCCCGCGCATTCGGTGGAACGGTGCGCGCCTTTCGCGAGTCGGACCCGCGAGTCCGGCCGCACCGGCGGCTGGGCTAGCGTTTCCCCAGGTTGCGGTGCAGGTAGACAGGAGAGCTCGATGACGTTCCCAGGCAGTGGCCAGCCCGGCGGTGGGCAGGGGCCGGGCCAGCCCGGTGGTGGGCATGGACCGGGCCAGCCCGGCCAGGGCTTCGCACCGCACTCCGGGGGTTTCCCGCAGCAGGGCCCCTCGGCGCAGTACGGCACCCCGTACGGGCAGCCGCAGCCGCCGGCCCCGTCGGGTTCCTCGCCCTCGTTCACCAAGATCCTGCTGTTCGTGGTCGCCGGTCTCGGCCTGGCGAACCTGTTCCTCGGTTTCGCTCCGATCGGTGGCGAGACGAACTTCTTCGAAGGCTTCGGCTGGATCCCGGCGCTGTCGCTGCTCGCCGGCTTCGGCGTCGTCCCGGCCCTGCTGCCCGGCGGGCAGAAGGCGGGAATCTGGCCCCCGGCGTTCGCGCTGGCCGCGTTCCTGCCGTTCCTGTTCACGATCTTCTTCGTGGGCAGCCTCGGCGCGGGCGGGATCATCCTGATCATCACGCTGCTCGCGCAGGCGGCCGTGGCCGTGGTCGCGTTCCTCTTCGAGACGGGGATCATGAAGCAGTCGGCCCCGGCTCCGCAGCAGTACGGCCAGCCTGGCGGCGCGTTCCCGCCCTCGGGTGGGTACCCGCCGCAGGGCCCGTACCGCGGCTGACCGGCCCGGCGCGTCCGGCCGGGCCGGGCAACCCGTCCACCCGGCCGCGCGTCCTACGACCCGGATCGCTCACCTGGCACACGAGTCCCACCAGGTGCGCTAGCGTTTCCATACCCCAGACCATTCACGATTTCCCGGTTCGCGGTCCGTTCCGGGCGCCGGTGCGACGACAGGAGAGCAGGGATGACCTTCCCGAGCAGTGGACCGGGATACCCGCAGCAGGGTCCCCACGGTCCGAACACGCCGGGACCCGAAGGCGGTCAGTTCGGCCAGCACGCGCCGCAGCAGGCGCCACGGCAGGGCTCGGCCGGCATCACGATGAGCGTGCCGGTGATGCTGGCCCTCGCGGCCACCCTGTTCGGCCTGGTGAGCTACTTCATCGGCTTCGCGGAGGACGCCTCGTACTTCGACGCCTCGATCCAGTTCGCCCTCGTCGGCGGACTGCTCGCGGCACTGCGAACCCTGCCCAAGGGCCCGCGCGTGCTGCCGTTCGCAGCGCTGTTCAGTGTGCTGAGCGCGTTGTGGGGCCTGCAGCTCGTCGTCCGGGCACCGGAGGGCGCGGACGTTCCCGGCGTCATCGTGGTGCTGCTGATCCTGGCGTTCGTGCAGATGCTGATCGCGATCGGTGCGTTGCTGGCCGACCACGGCATCATCAAGGCCCCCGCCCCCAAGGCCCCCGCGCCCTACGGCCAGCAGCAGCCCTACGGCCAGCCCGGCCAGTACGGCCAGGACGCGAATCGGAACCCGCAGGGCCCGGCGTCCGGCGGATTCGCCCAGCCCACGCAGTTCGCCCAGCCGGTGAACCCGCAGGCGCCGCCGCCCGGGCAGCCGAGCCAGCAGCCGACCACCTACGCCCCGCAGCAGGGGCAGTTCTACCAGCAGCCCGGCTCGGAAACGGGCCAGCAGAACCCGCCCGGAACTCCGCCGAGTGGGTTCGGCCAGCCCAAGTAGGGCAACGGCCACACTGATCGATTACGCGCCGCGCACACCGTGACCCGACCGGGTAGGTGTGCGCGGCGCCATCATGTCCGGGCCGGCGTGGCTCGCCCGGATGGCCCAATCCGGGTGCGATGGTGCTGATCATGCGGTCGCTCACCTCGCCTTCTCGCGCGTCCCGCGTGCTCCGGGCGGACGAGCCGGGGCGCCCGGCGACGCCCTCCGGCGGGGCACGGGCCCGGGCGCTGGCTGGCGCGGCCCTCACCCCGCTGGTCACCGGATACGCCATCGTCGCCGCGTTGTTCGCTCTGATCACCGCGACCGCGGGGCAGTCGCAGTTCTCCACACTCGGCGTGCTGGTCGCGGCCGGTCCCGGCTGGCTCGCCGCCTATCAGGTGCCGCTGACCATCGCCGGGCAGCAGATCGGCGTGCTGCCGATGCTGGCAACCGTGGGCGTGTGCGTGCTCGTCGCCCGTACCGCGACCGCCGCGGCGGGCCGGATCGGCTGCCGGACGCCGCGGGACGCGGTGCCGGTGATCGCGGCGGTCGCCGTCGCGCACGGCATGTCCGGCCTGGCCGTCTCGGTGCTCACCGATGGGCAGCGTCTCGGCGCCGAGGTGGCCACCGCCGTGCTGATGCCCGCCCTGCTGTCCGGACTGGCCGCCGCGGCCGGCCTCGCGGGCCCGTGCGGAATCGCCGCGGCAGCCCGTTCCCACCTCGATCCGCTGGCCCTGCACGGCCTGCGCGCGGGAGCGCTGGGCCTGTTCGCACTGTTCGTAGCGGGGGCGACGGTGTTCGCCTTCGCCACCCTGCTGTCCGCGCCGACGATGGTGGACCTGTTCACCGGCAACGCTCCCGGCCCCGGCAGCGGACTCGGGATGCTGCTGCTCTGCCTCGCCTACCTGCCCAACGCCGTGACCGGCGGACTGGCGTTCGCCACCGGCCCCGGCTTCACCATCGGCCAGGTGTCGGTGGGGACGACGCACTTCGAGGGCGGCCCGGTTCCCGGCCTTCCACTGCTGGCCGGAATGCCCGAGCAGCACGCGCTGTGGTGGCCGGTGCTGATGCTGCTGCCGGCGGCCGCGGGGGTGCTGGTCGGCTGGTCGGTGCGGCACATCGACGCCGATCCCCGGGCACGGCTGCGCACGGTGGTCATCGCGGGCGCGCTGATCGGGTTCGGCTGTGTCGTCCTGGGTACCTTGGCCGGCGGCGCGCTGGCCGGGGGAATGGCCGATCCGGTGGCGATTCCCGTCGGGCTGGTGTCGCTGGCCGCGTTCGGCTGGATCGCCGTGCCCGGTGGCCTGGTCGCCTGGTTCGGCGGGCCGCACGCCCGGCCGGAACGTCCCGCCCGGCACCTCGCCACCCCCACGCGGGAGACGGCGGACGAGACCGCGGACCACCCGGACTCCGAGGACACCGACAGCGGCACCGGCACCATCGAGGACTCGGACGAGGGCTCGGACACCGACACCGGCGACTTCGATACCGCAGAAGACTTCGATACCGCAGAAGACTTCGACACCGAGGACTCCGATACCGAGGACTCCGAGACCGCCGATGAGCACACCGATCGCGCCGAGGACGAGGAGTACGCCGAGGACGAGGCGACCGGCTGCGAGCTTCCCGACCAGGACTCCGCGGACGGTGGCGTCGACGGTGCCGCCGGCGGACCGGACGAGCTCGAGCCGGACACCGGAGACGACCCGGACGCGGGCACCGGCCCGGATCCCCGGGACCCCGCGGACGAGCCGCCGGAGCGGTGACGGCCGCCTGCCGAGATCCACAACGCTCTGTCTAGGCTGTTGTCACCAAGGTGAATCACCCGAACGGCCCCGCCAAGGAGCACACGTGGGTGTCCGCGACATCCGCACCGAGGAGGGCTCTTCGTGGTTGACCGGCTGGAACCGGCCGTTCCGCTCGGCGTCGTCGTCCTGGCCTCCGGCTCCGGGACGCTCCTGCAGGCGGTACTGGAGGCCAGCGAGGCCGGCGGGTTCCCGGCGCGGATCCTCGCCGTCGGCGCGGACCGTACCGGTGTCGAGGCGCTGGCCCGCGCGGAACGTGCCGGATTGCCGCATTTCGTGGCGCGCGTCGGTGATCATCCCGACCGTGCCGCGTGGGACGCCGCGCTCACCGAGGCCGTCGCCGCCTACCGGCCGGACGTGGTGATCTCCGCGGGCTTCATGAAGTTGCTGGGCCCCGCCTTCCTCGCCCGTTTCCCGGCCAGAGTGGTGAACACCCATCCCGCGCTGCTGCCCGCGTTCCCCGGGATGCACGCGGTGCGTGACGCGATCGAGGCGGGTGTGAAGGTCACCGGTTCCACCGTGCACTTCGTGGACGCCGGGATGGACACCGGCCCGGTGATCGCGCAGGAAGCGGTCGAGGTGAATGCCGAGGACGACGAGTCCTCCCTGCACGAACGGATCAAAGCGGTCGAGCGCAGGCTGCTCGTCGAAGTGATCGAGAAGCTGGCCCGCACGGGCTGCACGGTGGACGGACGAAAGGTGAGTTTCAGGTGAGCACTGGTGCGTCTGGAATCGACGGGCAGCGGCCCGTCACGCGCGCGCTGATCGGGGTGTCGGACAAGGCCGGCCTGCTGGAGCTGGCGACCGGGCTGCACGCCGCGGGCGTCGAGATCGTCTCCACCGGGGGGACGGCACGGACGATCGCCGACGCCGGCGTGCCGGTGACACCGGTCGAGGAGGTCACCGGGTTCCCCGAGTCGCTCGACGGGCGGGTGAAGACGCTGCACCCGCGGGTGCACGCCGGCCTGCTCGCCGACACGAACCGTCCTGAGCACGTGGAGCAGTTGCGGACGCTCGGCATCGCGGCCTTCGATCTGCTGGTGGTGAACCTGTACCCGTTCGCGCGGACGGTCGCCTCGGGCGCGAGTGCGGAGGACTGCGTCGAGAACATCGACATCGGCGGACCGGCGATGGTGCGGGCGTCGGCGAAGAACCACGGAAGCGTGGCCGTCGTGGTCGATCCGGCCCGGTACGACTGGGTGCTGGAGCAGGTGCGTGCCGGTGGTTTCACGCCGGCAGACCGGAAACTCCTCGCGGCGCGGGCGTTCGCGCACACCGCTGCCTACGACACGGCCGTCGCGTCCTGGTTCGCCGAGTCCTACGCCCCCGCCGACGACTCCGGTTTCCCCGGCTTCGCCGGTGCGAGCTGGGAACGCGGCGAGGTGCTGCGTTACGGCGAGAACCCGCATCAGAGCGCGGCCGTGTACCGGTACGGGCGTGGCGGGCTCGCACACGCCGAGCAGTTGCACGGCAAGGCGATGTCGTACAACAACTACGTCGACACCGACGCCGCCCGCCGGGCCGCGTACGACTTCGCCGACCCCTGCGTCGCGATCATCAAGCACGCCAATCCGTGCGGTATCGCGGTCGGTGTGGATGTCGCCGAGGCGCACCGCAAGGCGCACGCCTGCGACCCGACCTCGGCCTACGGTGGCGTGATCGCCACGAACCGGCCGGTGGATCTCGCCGCGGCCGAGCAGATCGCGGAGATCTTCACCGAGGTCGTGATCGCGCCCGAGTTCGACGGTGACGCGCTGGAAGTGTTGCGGCGCAAGAAGAACATCCGTCTGCTGCGGCTGCCGGAGGTGGCCGCGGACGAGGTCGAGTTCCGTCCCATCTCCGGGGGCATGCTGGCGCAGACGGCCGACCGGATCGACGCCGAGGGCGACGACCCGGCCAACTGGACGCTCGCCACCGGTGCCCCGGCCGACGAGGCGACGCTGGCCGATCTGGCGTTCGCCTGGCGGGCGATCCGCGGTGTGAAGTCGAACGCGATCCTGCTCGCCCAGGACGGCGCCACGGTGGGCGTGGGCATGGGCCAGGTGAACCGGGTCGACTCGGCACGGCTGGCCGTGCAGCGGGCCGGTGACCGGGCGAAGGGCGCGGTTGCCGCCTCGGACGCGTTCTTCCCGTTCCCGGACGGTCTCGAGGTGCTGGTGGGTGCCGAGGTGCGGGCGATCGTGCAGCCCGGCGGTTCGGTCCGCGACCCCGAGGTGATCGCGGCGGCCGAGTCCGCCGGCGTCACCGTCTACCTGACCGGGACCCGGCACTTCGCCCACTGATCCCCGCCCGCCGGGCCGCCGTCTCGGTGGGCCCGGCGGGTCAGTCCCGTCCCTGCCAGGTCGTCACGCACACCTCGTTGCTCTCCGCGTCGGCCAGCACCCAGAACGCCGGTGCCGCCTCCTCGCCGAGGAGCGTTCCACCCGCGGCCAGTGCCGCGTCGATACGCCGCCGGGTCTCGTCGTGCGGTACGGAAACGTCGAGATGGATGCGGTTGCGCTGCGGCCGTGGCTCGGTCATCTGCTGGAACCAGACCGAGGGCCCCTGCCCGAGCGGGTCGACCAGTGCGTCCGGGGTGCCGGTGGTGACCGGCTCGTCCTGGTAGCCGAGCACCGCCCGCCAGAACGGCCGGATGCCGGCGATGTCGAGCGCGTCCACCGCGATCTCGATGACCTGCACCGATCGGATTCCGGCTTCCGGGCCGGGATCCAGGCGCGCGCCGAGTTCGCCGAGCGTGACGGCGATCCGTCGGGCCAGGTCGAGCTCGCCGCGCGTGACCCTGCCCTGGGCGAACGACTGCAGGCTGACGATCAGCCGGTCGCGCCGGATGTCCATCCGGAGGCTCTCCTCCGCGGCGTCGCCTGCCTCCTCGGCCAGTCGTGCGGCGATCTGCACCGCTCCGGCCGAGGACTCCGCGCGTACCGAGGCACTCAGGCTGCCCAGTACGTAGCGCCAGCCCAGGTCGCTGACGGTCGCGGAGATCTCCCTGCGGCTCACCGATTCGTCCATGGCGCACATCGTGCCGGGGCGCACCGACAGTTTCCGGTCGGTACTCGTCGATACGGTCGCCGGCATGCACGCGGTTCTGGCGGGACACACGGCTCTGGTCACGGGCAGCAGCGGCGGGATCGGCAGCGCGATCGCCGAACGTCTCGCGGCCGGGGGGTGCGCGGTGCTCGTGCACGGGCGGGATCCGGCCTCGGCCGAACCGGTGGCCGGGCGGATCCGCCGGGCAGGCGGGCGGGCGACGGTGGTGCTGGGCGATCTCGCGGTGGCGGAGCAGGCCGGGGAGGTCGCCGCGGCCGCGCTCGGGCACGGCGTCGACGTGCTGGTGGCCAACGCCGGCCCGTTCCGGGAGAACACCTGGGACACCGCCGAGTCGGCGGACTGGGGGGAGTCCTACGACGGCAACGTGCTCTCGGCGGTCCGGCTGATCCAGGCGCTGACCCCGTCGATGCGGGAACGCGGCTGGGGGCGGGTGGTCACCGTCGCCAGCCGTGCGGTGACGACACCACTGGCGAACATGGTCACGTACTCGGCGGCGAAGGCGGCGGTGGTGAACCTGACGGTGGGGCTCGCCGGGCATCTCGCCGGGTCGGGGGTCACCGCGAACTGCGTGAGCCCCGGCGTGATCCTGACCCCGTCGCTGCGGCGGATGTTCCTGGACCGGACCGGGGATCCGCACGCGGAATGGCCAGCCATCGAGGGCGCGGTGACGGCGGACTACGCACCGAATCCCTCGGGCCGTCTCGGCAGGCCCGAGGACATCGCGCACGCCGTGGCCTTCCTCGTCGATCCGCGGGCGGGCTACGTCAACGGCACCGAGCTCCGGGTGGACGGCGGTATCACCGGAGCGGTCTGACTTCCCTTGCCGTGCAAGGGAAAAGTCCTCTCCGGCACTACCGGGGCGCCTGGTTCCCGGGAGCGGCCCGGCCTGCTCGTCACCCGCGAGGGCGAACACTGCCGCCTCGCTTGACAGGTGCTCGGCGGGTGGTGTTAGCTTGACTTATCGAACAGGTGTTCGAACAATCACCGACTTCCCCACGGTGAGACAGGTACCGCTCGTGGTCGTTTCGGGCGGGCAAGTTGCCGTGTCGAGTGGGGAGGTGGTGTTCGGTGCCTGGCGGACTGGTGGCCGATGTGGCGTCTGTGCCGTCCGCGTCGTCGATGCCGTCACCGGATGCGGGTCCGGTGCCGTCGGGAACGACGCAGGCGGTGGCGCGACTGGCCGCGTTGCCAGGGGTGAGCACGGCCACCGGGGTGGCCGCCGCTGCCGAGTACGGGCAGACCACGGGGCGGGTTCTGCCGGTACTCCCCGAGTTGGCGGGAATGCTGCCGGGCGGCGGGTTGCGCCGGGGCAGCACGATCGCGGTACGCGGGGTCACATCCCTGCTGTTCGCGTTGCTGGCCGAGGCGACCTCGGCCGGTTCGTGGGCGGCGGTGGTGGGCGTGCCGGATCTCGGTGTCGTGGCCGCGGGTGAGTTCGGGGTCGAGGTGGACAGGCTCGCGCTCGTCCCCCGGCCTGGCGCGGAGCTCGCCGCGGTCACGGCGGCGTTGCTCGACGGGATGGACCTGGTGGCGGTCGGTCCTCCCGCCGGGCTCGCCGGTTCGCAGACGGCCAGACGGCTCTCGGCGAGGGCACGGCACCGGGGCGCCGTACTGCTCTCCCTCGGCGCCTGGCCGGGTGCGGACGTCGAACTGCGGGGCGAGCCGGGGCGCTGGTCCGGGCTGGAAGGCGGCTCCGGCCGGCTGCGCGAACGCGCGGTCCGGGTGCTCGTGTCCGGCAGGGGCTCCGCCGCCCGGCCCGCACGCACGGAGCTGCTGCTCCCTGCCATCGGCGGCAGAACCGCCGTACTGGAGCGGGCGCCGTCGTCCGCGGCAGACGGCCCGTGGGCAGTCGCGGGGGCGCTCTGACATGACGAACCGGCAAGCAGAGTCCACTGTGGACAACACGGTTCCGTTGCGAATGCTGGTGTTGTGGTGTCCGGACTGGCCCGTCGTCGCCGCCGGGGCGGCGGCCGGGATCCCGGCGAACCTCCCCGCTGCGGTGTTCACCGGAAACCGGGTGATCGCCTGTTCGGCGGTGGCCGCCGCGCGGGGCGTCCGCCGGGGAATGCGACGCAGGGAGGCGCAGGCGAAATGCCCGGAGATCGCCGTACTCGGCGCGGACGCCTCCCGGGACGCGCGGCTGTTCGAACCGGTCGCCGCCGCGGTGGAGGAACTGGTCGTCGGGGTGGAGGTGGTGCGTCCCGGGCTGGTGGCCGTCCCGGCCGACGGCGCGGCCGGTTACTTCGGCGGTGAGGCCGAGCTCGTCGAACTGCTGGTGGACCACGTGTCCGCGAGCGCGGGGGTGGAGTGCCAGGTCGGTGTCGCCGACGGGCTCTTCGCGGGCACCCTCGCCGCACACCGGTCGGTGCTGGTCGAACGCGGTTCCGCGGCGGGTTTCCTCGCCGGGCTGGACATCGGGGAACTGAACCGGCCGGGAGCGGAGCGGGGCGAGCTGGTCGATCTGCTGCGCAGGCTGGGGTTGCGCACGCTGGGTGCGTTCGCGGCACTGGCCGAGCGGGACGTCACCTCCCGCTTCGGCGCCGAGGGCCTGCTCGCCCACCGGCTGGCACGCGGCCGGTCCGAACGGCCGCCTCACCGCAGGAGGCCACCGCCGGAGCTGAGCGTCACCGAGAACTTCGACCCTCCGCTGGAACGGATCGACGCCGCGGCGTTCATGGCGAGGACACTCGCCTCCCGCCTGCACGCGGGACTCGCAGGCCGTGGCTACGCCTGCACCCGGCTCGGTATCCACGCCACCACCGAATCTGGCGAGGAGCTCACCCGGGTCTGGCGGTGCGCCGAGCCTCTCACCCCCCAGGGCATCGCCGACCGGGTCCGCTGGCAGTTCGAGGGCTGGCTCCGCACGGGGGAGGGCATCCGGCCCGCTTCTGGCGTCACCACGCTGCGCCTCGAACCGGAGGAGACTGTCGCCGGAACCTCGCTGCAACTCGGGTTGTGGCGGGGCGGCGGTTCCGCGCTCGGTGCCGTCGTGAGCGAGGAACAGGTCCTGGCCACCGAGAAGGCCGGCCGGGCGCTGGTACGGGTGCAGGGACTGCTCGGGCCGGACGCGGTGTTCACCGCGGAACTCGGCGGTGGCAGGGGCCCCGCCGAGCGGGTCCGGCTGGTGCCGTGGGGCGAGCGGCCGGCACCACTGCCCGGGCACGACGCCCCCTGGCCCGGCAGGCTGCCCGCCCCGGCCCCGGCGACGGTGTTCACCCGCGGGATCTCCGCCCGGATCGCCGACTCCGCGGGCAGGCCGGTCGGGGTCACCCGCAGGTTCGGGCTCACCGGGAGCCCGTCCGAGGTCCGGCTCGACGGGGGTGGCGCACGCCCGGTCCTCGACTGGGCAGGTCCCTGGGTCGCGGCGGGCAGGTGGTGGTCACCGGACGATCCGGGTCCCCGGGTTCGGCTGCAGGCGTTGCTGGGCGGTGACGGGACCGGCCGTCCGGAGGTGGCCGTCCTGCTGCTCGGCACCGGCCAGGAAAATCCATTGTGGACAGTAGAAGGGAAGTACGACTGATCATGGACGACGACCAGCTTCGCGGTATCCAGTGGCGGCTCCGTCCGGAGCTGTCCGTTCCGTTGCCGCATCGTGTGCCGAGGACCAAGTGGTGGCGGTTGCGCGGCGACGGTGAACAGCAGGAACTGCCGGTGTCCGTGCCACGGCCCCGGTGCTCCCCCGAGAACGGCTCCGAGTAGACGATGGGCTGGAACAACCCGCCGGTGTCCTGGCGGCGTCTCGAGCGCACGCTCTCCGGGCGGCCGGAGCAGGTGGGCGACGGTGGGGACAGTCCCGCCTGGACCCGCAAACGTGACGGCTACGTCTGCCCGGCCGACCTGCGCTCCATCCGCGGGGACGACCGGGCCGGGGCGGGCCTGCGCGTGCCCTACGCCGAGCTGCACTGTCACTCCAACTTCAGCTTCCTCGACGGTGCCAGCCATCCGGAGGAACTGGTGGAGGAGGCGGCCCGGCTGGAACTGGACGCCATCGCGATCACTGATCACGACGGTATGTACGGCGTGGTGCGGTTCGCCCAGGCGGCCAAGGATCTGGGCGTGCGGACCGTGTTCGGCACCGAGCTGAGCCTGGGCCTGTCGATGCCGCAGAACGGCTTCGCCGACCCGGAGGGGGAGCACCTGCTGCTACTCGCCCGCGGTGTCGAGGGGTACAGGAGGCTCTGCCGGGCCATCACGGCCGGTCAGCTCGCCGGGCACGACCGGGACCTGCCGCCCGGCGAACGGGCGGAGAAGGGCCGTCCGGTGTACGACCTGGAGGCCGTGGCCGCGGAGGTGCGTGGCGGCTGTGCCGTGCTCACCGGCTGCCGCAAGGGATCCGTCCGGCGTGCATTGGTGGAACGCGGGCCGATGGCCGCCGCCGCGCGGCTGCGCCAGCTCGTGGAGTTGTTCGGTGCGGACAACGTCCACGTCGAGCTCACCGATAACGGGTTTCCGGGTGACAGCCTGTACAACGACGCGCTGGCCGAGCTGGCCGAACATGTCGGCCTGCCGACCGTGGCCACCACCGGTGCGCACTACGCCACTCCTGAACGCGGCCGGGTGGCGGCGGGGCTCGCCGCGATCCGGGCACGCAGGGGACTCGACGAGATGGAGGGCTGGCTGCCCGCCGTGGACACCGCGCACCTGCGTTCCGGCGCGGAGATGGCGGAGCGGTTCGCCCGGTACCCGGGTGCGGTGCAGCGGGCCGCGCTGCTCGGTATGGAATGCCAGTTCGGCCTGGAACTCGTCGTTCCGAAGCTGCCGCCGTTCGAGGTGGGGGAAGGGCACGACGAGACGAGTTTCCTCAGGGAGAAGACCGTCGCGGGCGCCAGGAAGTATTACGGCACACCGGAGTCCTGTCCGGAGGCCTACCGGCAGATCGAGCACGAACTGGAGATCATCGAACGGCTCGGCTTCCCGGGCTACTTCCTGATCGTCTGGGACATCGTCCGGTTCTGCCAGGACAGCGACATCCTCTGCCAGGGCAGGGGTTCGGCGGCGAACTCGGCGGTCTGTTTCGCGCTCGGCATCACCAGGGTCGACTCGGTGCGCTGGGAAATGCTGTTCGAACGGTTCCTCGCCCCGGACCGGGACGGTTACCCCGACATCGACCTGGACATCGAGTCCGACCGCAGGGAAGAGGTCATCCAGTACGTCTACGGCAAGTACGGCAGGCTCCGTACCGCGCAGGTGGCGAACGTGATCACCTATCGCTCCCGATCCGCGGTACGGGACAGTGCGCGGGCGCTCGGCTACTCGCCGGGACAGCAGGACGCGTGGAGCAAGCAGATCGATCGCTGGGGCCCGCTCTCCGAGACCATCGACGATCACGATCACGACATCCCGGACCGGGTGCTCGAACTCTCCCGCGCCATCGAGGACTTCCCCCGGCACCTCGGGATCCACTCCGGTGGCATGGTGATCTGCGACCGTCCGGTCAGCGAGGTCGTGCCGATCGAGTGGGCGCGGATGGAGAACCGGAGCGTGCTGCAGTGGGAGAAGGACGACTGCGCCACGGTCGGCCTGGTCAAGTTCGATCTGCTGGGCCTCGGCATGCTTTCCGCGCTGCACTACATGGTCGATCTGGTGCGTGAGCACGAGGGCATCGAGATCGACCTGCGGAACCTGGACCTCGCCGACGACGAGGTCTACGCGATGCTCCGCCGGGCCGACGCCATCGGCGTGTTCCAGGTGGAGAGCCGGGCCCAGCTCGCCACGCTGCCGAGACTGGCACCCAAGAAGTTCTACGACCTGGCGATCGAGGTCGCGCTCATCCGGCCCGGGCCCATCCAGGGAGGTTCGGTGCACCCCTACATCCGCCGCTACACCGGGAAGGAGGAATGGGACTACGACCATCCGCTGCTGGAGAAGGCGTTGAAGAAGACCATGGGCGTGCCGTTGTTCCAGGAACAGTTGATGCAGATCGCACTCGATGTCGCCGGATTCAGCGCCGCTGAGGCGGACGAACTGCGGCACGCCATGGGGTCCAAGCGATCCGCGAAGAAGATGGAGCGGCTGCGGCAACGGTTCTACGAGGGTGCCGCCGTCAACGAGATCGACGAGACGATGGCCGAGCACATCTTCGGCAAGCTGCAGGCGTTCTCCAACTTCGGTTTTCCGGAGAGCCACGCGCTCAGCTTCGCCTATCTGGTGTTCGCCAGCGCGTACGTCAAGCGCTACCACCCCGCGGCGTTCTGCGCCGCGCTGCTGCGCGCCCAGCCGATGGGGTTCTACTCGCCGCAGTCCCTCGTCGCCGATGCGCGCAGACACGGTGTTCTCGTCCTCGGACCGGACATCAACGCCAGCCTGCCGCATGCCACGCTCGAACCGGCGGACGGTGGCGAGCATCCACACGCCGTCCGCACCGGTCTCGCCACCGTTCGCACGATCGGCCCGAAACTCGCGGAAACCCTGGTGGTGGAACGGGAACAGGCCGGCGAGTTCCGGGACATGGCGGATGTCGCCCGGCGCGTGCGGCTCACCACCCCGCAGGTCGAGGCGCTCGCCACGGCCGGTGCCTTCGGCTGCTTCGACGTCGACCGGCGTCGTGCGCTGTGGACGGCGGGAGCCGTGGCGGCGGAACGCCCGGAGAAACTGCCCGGCGGCTCGACCGGTGCCGCCGCGCCGGTGCTGCCGGGGATGGACGACATCGACGTGGCGGTCGCCGACGTGTGGGCGACCGGGTTGTCCCCCGATTCGTTTCCCACCCAGTTCATCCGGGACCGGCTCGACGCGCTGGGCGTGGTCACCGCCGAGCGGCTGGCGAACGCGGAGAACGGCAGCCGCGTGCTCATCGGCGGGGCCGTGACGCATCGCCAGCGTCCCGCGACGGCGGGCGGCATCACCTTCCTCAACATCGAGGACGAGACGGGGATGATCAACGTCATCTGCACGAAAGGGTTGTGGCAGCGCTATCACCGCATCGCACGCGCCAGCCCGGCACTGCTGGTGCGGGGAACCGTGGAGCGGGCGGACGGTGTGGTCAGCCTGCTCGCCGATCGGTTGCAGCACCTGCCGATGCGGATCCGGTCCACCTCGCGCGACTTCCGGTGACCAATCGCGCCACACCTCACCGCGCCACGCCTGACCGCGCCATACCTGACATCGTCGGAGGGAGTCCCTATGGTCGGAGGGTGACGACGCGGAGGTGAGCAGGTGGGAGTTCCCGCCCGCTCCGGGGCAACCCCGGGGAGATCGACCAGAGGTAGGCATCGCGCCCCACGCGCGCGAGCATGCTCCGCGTACCTGATGCGCGCGGAGACACGGAGAAAAGGTCACCCCGCGTCGCCACACTTTCGGGGCGGCTTCACCGCCGCTGCGCTGCCCATGGGACCGGGATGAACGGCTCCGGTCCGGACGGCGCCCGAGACGACGTTCCTCGCGACTTCGTGTCCCGCGACTGTGCGCCCCGCGACGAGGTATCCGGTGGGGAGGTGTCCGGTGGCGAGGCATCCGGCGGTGCCGCGTCCGGGACTCTGCCCGCCGCCACCGATGCTGCTCCCGACGCCGCCACCGCTGCTGCCGACGCCGCCGCCGCCGACGCCGACGCCGACGCCGACGCCGACGCCGCCACCGATGCCGCCGCCGCCACCGCTGCTGCCGCCACCGATGCCGCCGCCGCCGCCACCGCTGCTGCCGCCACCGATGCCGACGCCGCCACCGCTGCTGCTGCCGACGCCGACGTCGCTGCCGACGACGAGCCCGGCCACGACATGGACGAGCTGGCCCCGGGCCCGGCCCACGCCGAGCACCCGGGCGGTGCACCGGAACCGGCCGAACCCGTCGAGCCGGCCGAACTGATCGAGCGCGGCGACTGGCCCGCGCTCATCCAGCGGTCCCGGGACCGCGCCCGTACCCGGTGGCGTTCGAACGCGGGCAGGTCCGTCGCGGCCGCGCTCGCCGGGCCGTGGCAACGGGACGCGCTGGCCGACCGGCTCACCGAGGAAGCCGGCCATTCCGCCGATGCCGCCGCGGAACTGGCGAACCGGCTGGTCGAGCTGAACCCGAGTCCACCCTTCGGCGGGGAACGCCACCTCGCCCGGTTGATCGCGGACCTCCCGCCGTTGCCGGCTCCGGCCCCGGTCGCCCCCTTCCGGATCACCGGTGGCACCGCCGAGCCCCAGGCGGGACTGTCCGTCGCGGCGCGGGAGTGGCGCTGGGACGTTCCGCGCTGGAACACGGTCGGCGAGTGTGCCGAGGCACTGGACCTGACCGTCGGTGAACTGGACTGGTTCGCCGACCGCGGCACCTGGAACCGGCGTGCGGCCTGCCCGCTGCGCCACTACCGGTACCGCTGGATTCCCACCTCGAGTGGCGGTGTCCGGCTGCTGGAACAGCCGAAACCGCGACTGGCCGAACTGCAGCGCCGGATCACCCGGCACGTGCTGTCCCGGCTGCCCGTGCACGAGGCGGCACACGGGTTCCGGCCCGGCCGGTCCGCGTTCACCTGCGCCGCGCCGCACGCCGGCTCGGCCCGCCTCGTCCGGTTCGACCTGGAAGGCTTCTTCGCCGCCGTCGCGCCCGGCCGGATCCGGTCGCTGCTGGGCCGCGCCGGTTACCCGCGTGCCGTGGCCGGTGCGCTCGCCGGAGTGCTGACCACGGCCGCACCGGTGGACGTGCTCTCCGCCGCGCCGCGCGCGAGCGACGACGCGGTCCGGCACCGCTTGTTACGCGGACTCGCCGCTGCGCACCTGCCGCAGGGGGCGCCCTCCTCGCCGGCCGTGGCGAACGCCGTCACCGCGGGACTCGACGTACGGCTCGAAGCCCTCGCCCGCGCGCTGGATGCCCGGTACACCCGTTACGCCGACGACCTCGCGTTCTCCGGCGACTCCACTCTGCCGCTGCACCGGCTGCTGCCCGGGGTGCGCCGGATCGTCATGGACGAGGGTTTCCTGCTGCGCAAGGGAAAGACCTCGGTCACGTTCGCCCACCAGCGCCAGCGGGTGGCCGGGCTGGTGGTGAACTCGGCGCCCGCCGTGCCCAGGGAGGAGTACGACGCGCTCCGCGCCCTGCTGCACAACTGCCTGCGTACCGGTCCCGCCGCGCAGAACGTCCACGGGCACCACGATTTCCGCGCCCACGTGCTCGGCCGTATCTCCTGGGTCGGTGCCACGCATCCCGGGCGCGCCGGACGATTGCGTACCGTGTTCGACCGGATCTCTTGGCACGAAACGGATGTGACAGGCTCCCGGCATGGATGAGCGCGAGGTGCTGCCGGTGGGCGAGGACACCGGAACCCCCGACGAGATCGACGAGGACTACCAGGACGCGGTGCTGCCCGGGGCCCGGTGGGAACGTCGCCGGTTCGTCCGTTGCGACTTCGCCGAGGCCGATCTGCGCGGACTGGTCACGCAGGGCTGCGTCTTCGACGACTGCGACTTCACCCGCACGGACCTCGGCGAGTCCCGGCACACCGCGTCCGCGTTCCGGTCCTGCCGCTTCGACCGGACGGTCCTCACCGACACCACATGGAACGGCTGTTCACTGCTCGGATCGTCCTTTTCGGACTGCCGGCTGCGGCCGATCTCCCTGCGCGACTGCGATCTGTCCCTCGTCTCGTTCGGCAACGCGATGCTCAAGGGCAGCGATCTGTCCGGGCTGCGGTTGCGCGAGGCCAACCTCACCGACGCGAACCTGTCGAAGACGAACCTGCGCGGTGCCGACCTGACCGGGGCCCGGCTGATCGGCACGATCCTGGCCGACGCGGACCTCCGGGAGGCCGTGCTGGACGCCAACGGTCTGCGCCAGGCGGACCTGGCCGGTGCGCACGTGGACGTGGACACCGCCGTGGCCTACGCGGCGGCGTGCGGGCTCATCGTGCACTGAGGGAAGGCGCACCGGAGCGAAAGCGCACCGGGCACCCCGTCAGGCGTCAGTCGACGGGCGGCTCGCCCGGATCGAGCTCGAGCAGGTCACCCTCGGCGACGAGTTCCTCGATCGACGCGGGCAGCAGGTACGCCGAACCACCACCGGGCTGGTTGAACCATGGAATCGCGACCCCGGCGAGCGCTTCGAGCGGCCGCTGCACGCGGTACACGTGGTACGGCCTGCTCACCCATTCCGGCACCAGGGACCGCTCCTCGAACGGGGTGCCCGCCGCGTACGTCAGGTTGCCGTTCGGCCCGCCGAACCGGTCGAGCTCGCTGCCCGCGGGCAGCTCGCGGAGTTCCTTGCCACGGAACAGGGTCAGCGGCGGTTCGCCGTTGAGCGGCTGGATCGGCCACTGCTGCTGGCCGCTGCCGCCACCCTGCCCGCCGCCTTGTCCGGCACCCTGCGAGCCGCCTTGTCCACCGCTCTGTCCGCCGCGCTGGTTCTCCGGCGCGGAACGCTGTGATTCCGGGCGCTGTGATTCCGGGCGCCGCGGTTCGGGGCGGGGTTCGGGCCTGGGCTCCGGCCGGGGTTCGGCGCGCAGGGCGGACGCCCCGTTCGCCGCGGGCATCGCCTGGGTGACGTCCAGCGGGACCTGGCGGCCGGTGGATATCTCGGGGGAGAGCATCGCGGTGACGTCCACCCGCTGCGGTGCCGGACGCCTGCCGTCCTGCCCCGGCTCGCGACCTTGCTCGCGGCCCGGCGACGGTGCGGGCGAAGGCGCGGGCGCCGGTGCCGTCGCGGGCGCCGGTGCGCGGGCGCCGGCCGCCGCACCGTCCGGGTCGAGCATCAGTTTGCCGAGCATGAACGCGGCCGCGTCCTCGACATCGCCGAAGACCGCGGGGTTGGTGAGGTCGCCGTCGTACCAGCCGACGCGCCAGCCCCCGGACACCTCCTCCACGCTCCAGCCGTGGTCGGTGGGCTCACCGATGCTGTACGCCGCGGGCGGGACGTCGAGGTCCTCCAGCCGGTCCTGCAGCTCCGCCAGGACGGGCTCGCCGTGGGCCGGAACGGGCGTCTGCCCGAACTGGGTGGGCGGGCCCCCGTCGTCGTCCGGCCGTTCGTGATCCGCGGCGTGACCGTTGCCGTCGTGCTCGTTGCCGGGATGTTCCGACGCCACGGAGTGGCCGAAAGCGGCGTAGCCGGGTGCCTCGTGTTCGGCGAACGAACGGTCCGGTGCGGCGTCGTCGATGCCGGGGTGGTCGGGTGCCGCGTGGCGGGACGCGACGGCTGTTGCCGCGCCACCCGCGAACGCACCGCCCGCGAAGGCGGCGGGGGTGAACGTGGTGGCCGGGTCGACCTGGCTCGGCTCGTGCTTGCCGGTGGGCTCGTCGTCGCCGTCCGGCTCGTCGGCGGGGTGGTCGTTCGGACGGTGCCCGTCCGCGGCGAACGGCTGCGCGGAGCCGTTGCGTTCGCCGCCGCGCTCACCACCGCGGCCGGGGTCGCCATCCGGGCCTGGTCCGCCACGGGTGACGTACCCCGCAGCGGCCTGCCGAAGCTGGTCCGGCACCTCGGGGATGCGGAACCCGGTGGAGCGGATGTGGCCGACGAGATCGGGCTCCGGGGAGACGCCGTACTCACGCAGATAGAAGTTGACGGCGGCGGGCCAGATCCACTGCCCGTCGCTGTGGAAGGCGACCGGCACGGTGCCTTCCGGCTCGCTCGCGAGCCGGTCGATGTCGTGGCCGCGTCCGGGTAGTACGACGGGGGCGCCGTCGAGGTAGTCGAGCAACCGGTCCTGTTCGGCTCGGTCGAGTTCCTGCCGGTTGATCACCGGCCGCCCCGCGGCGCCCACGCCGTCGAAGACGCGGGCGATGCGGAACCGGGGGCCGGGCCGCTCCGGGCCCAGACCGGACATACGGCGCATCAGCCACTCGGGGATGTTGTCCTCCGAACGGGGGAACATTCGCAATTCATCCGCGTAGGCCTGCGGCGGGGGAGTCAGATTCCACGGCGGCTCGTCCCGGTCGTACTCCAGGTTGTAGCTGGACGGGTGGTCGAGGGTGTAGCGCGCGTTGAACCAGGTGCCCCTGCCCTCGCGGTACATCCCGGCCCGCAGCCTGCCGAACAGCGTGGCGATGTCGTGGGTGGCTACCCAGTCCACCGTGGAACCGTCCGAGGTGGTGATCTCGCCGGTGAGCTCGTGGTACTTGCCCACAGCCCGGTACTCCGCGCTCACCCGCTGCCAATCACGTGGCGCGGCGCGCAGGAGGGACAGCCCGATCTGCTTGACCAGGGTGTCCTGTTCGGTCGCGTTTAGCTGGGTCGGTTGAGCCACGTGAACATCTTGACTCTTCCGGAGCGCTTATGCACGAAACAGTGGTCAATCCGTACGGCCCGGCCGCACGGTGGGCATCCCTGGGTGGTACCAGCGCGTCGAACATCACCGTCGAGGGACCGTGCGCATGCCGTCGAATGGGCGACAATGGAGCGCGATGACTACTGCCCGTAGAGGTTCGGCGGCGGAACGGGAGCGCGGTCCGGAACCTGCCGTCGTGTCCGGTTCCCGCAAGGCGCTGGGTGTCGGGCTCGCCGTGGTGTCCGGGGTCGCGATCGCCGCGCAGGGACGCATCAACGGCCAGCTCGGCGCCGAGCTGCACGACTCGATGCTCGCCGCCGTCATCTCCTTCGGCGGCGGACTGCTGCTGCTCGTGCTCGCGATACCGCTGAGCAGGCGGATGCGCGCCGGTCTCGGCCGGGTGCGGGCCGAACTGCGCACCGGGACGCTGCGGCCGTGGCACTGCGCGGGCGGGCTCGGCGGTGCGCTGCTGGTCGCGGGCCAGTCGGTGGCCGCGGCGGTGCTGGGGATCGCGATGTTCACCGTGGGCGTGGTGGCTGGCCAGACGATGAGCGGGCTGTTCGTCGACCGGGTCGGCCTCGGTCCGGCCGGTCCGCAGGGCCTGACCTGGCAGCGCGTGGCGGGTGCCGTGCTGACCCTGCTCGCGGTGGCGGGTGCCGTCTCCGGCGAGCTGGGGCACGCGGGCAACCTGTGGCTGCTGTCGTTGCCGCTGGCCGCCGGCGTGTGCATGGCCCTGCAGCAGGCGGTCAACGGCCGGGTGGGTGCCGCCGCGGGCAGTGCGCTGACGGCCACCCTGGTGAACTTCGCCGTCGGCACCACGGCGCTGGTGCTGGCCTGGCTGGTCTCGCTGGCCGTCCGGGGCGGGCCGACCGCGGTGCCGGCCAACCCGCTGCTCTACGTCGGCGGCCTGGTCGGCATCGTGTTCATCGCGCTCGCCTCGGTGGTGGTGAGCTGGACGGGCGTGCTGCTGCTCGGGCTGTCCGCGATCGCGGGCCAGCTCATCGGTTCGGTACTGCTGGACCTGCTGTTCCCGGCGGGCGGGACGGGGCTGAGCACCTCCACGCTCATCGGTACGGCCGTGGCGCTGATGGCCATTCCGATCGCGGCGGCGGGCGGTCGGCGACAAGGCGCGGCGACCCTGGAACAATGGCGGCCGTGACGGCGACAGTCCTGGACGGCAAGGCCACCAAGAACGCGATCTTCGACGAGCTCACCCCCCGGGTGGCGGCGCTGGCTGCGCGCGGGATCGTGCCCGGGCTGGGCACGGTGCTCGTCGGCGACGACCCCGGATCCCACTGGTACGTCAAGGCGAAGCACTCCGACAGCGCCAAGGTCGGCATCAACTCGATCCGCCGCGATCTCCCGGCCGATGTCAGCCAGGAGAAGCTGGAGGCGGTCGTCGAGGAACTGAACGCCGACCCGGCCTGCCACGGTTACATCGTCCAGCTCCCGCTGCCGGGGCATCTGAACACCGGCCGCATCCTCGACCGCATCGACCCGGACAAGGACGCCGACGGTCTCGCGCCGGTCAGCCTCGGCCGGTTGGTGCTGGGTGAGACGGGCCCGCTGCCCTGCACACCGTGGGGCATCGTCGAGCTGCTGCGCCGCCACGAGGTGCCGATCGCGGGTGCGCGGGTGACCGTGGTCGGCCGCGGGGTGACCGTGGGCCGCACGCTCGGCCTGCTGCTGACCCGCCGCAGCGAGAACGCCACCGTGACCCTGTGCCACACGGGCACAAGGGACCTGGCGGCCGAGGTCGCCCGGGCCGACATCGTGATCGCCGCCGCCGGTGTGCCCGGTCTGATCACGCCGGAGATGGTGCGTCCCGGTGCCGCGGTGCTCGACGTCGGGGTGTCCCGCGTCGACGGCGCGATCGCCGGCGATGTGGCCCCTGGCGTCGAGGAGGTGGCGGGTTTCGTCTCGCCCAACCCCGGCGGCGTCGGCCCGATGACGCGGGCGATGCTCGTGTCGAACGTGGTGCAGGCAGCCGAGCGGGCGAGCTGAGCCGGTGTCCGCGTCCCGCCGTGCTCGTCACCCGCTGCTGGCCCAGCTCCCGTTCCTCGTGGTCATGGCGCTCGTCGGCGTCGCGGCCATTCGCATCGGCATGTACCACTGGCGGCAGGGTGCCGCGCTGATCGGCGGCGCGCTGCTGGTCGCCTCGGTGCTGCGGGGCGCGCTCGGATCCGAGCAGGCCGGGCTGCTCGCCATTCGCGGCAAGGCGGTGGACGTGCTCATCTACGCCGCACTGGGCCTGCTGATCCTGTTCGTCGCCCTGACGATCACCCGGGGCCCCCAGGGCTGAGGACTCCGGGTGAGGTCAGCGGCCGTCTCAGCAGTCGGCGGTGGCCAGCGCGGGGCGTGCCGCGGGGGCGGCGGGGTCGTCGGCTTCCCCGTCCTCCCGGCCGCGGTCCATCAGCCCGGAGACGAGGGCCAGGCCGAGGCCGATGACGGCGAGCAGCGCACCGACCCAGTTGGGGGCGACCAGGCCGAGTCCGCCGGCGATCACCAGTCCGCCGAGGTAGGCGCCGATCGAGTTGGCGATGTTGAACGCGGACTGCACGGCCGCCGAGACGAGCGAGGGCGTGCCGCCCGCCTTCTCCATGATCCGCGCCTGGATCATCGGTCCGATCATGAAGCCGGCGACACCGATCAGGAAGATGGTGATCGCCGCGCCGACCTTGCCCTGTGCGGTGACGGTGAAGACGCCGAGCACGGCGGCGAGGGCGAGCAGCGCGCCGTAGAGGCTGGGCATCAGGGCGCGGTCGGCGAGCCTGCCGCCGATGAAGTTGCCCAGCGTCATGCCGAGGCCGGCGAGGGAGAGCAGCAGCGTCACCGAGGACGGTTCGTAGCCGGCCACGTCGGTCAGCATCGGCGTGATGTAGGACAGGCAGGCGAAGACGCCACCGAGGCCGAAGGTGACGATCGCCAGCGCCAGCCACACCTGCGGACGGCGGAACGCGCCCAGCTCGCCGCGCAGCGAGGTTTGCGCGGGCCTGCCCTGGTGCGGGACGAGCCGGTGGATGGCGGCGAAGGCGACCACGCCGATCGCGGCGACCAGCAGGAAGGTGGCGCGCCAGCCCACCTGCTGGCCGAGCAGCGTGCCGAGCGGTACGCCGACGACGTTTGCCAGGGTCAGCCCCATGAACATCATCGACACGGCCTTGGCCCGGTTGCCCCTGGCGACCAGGCTGGACGCGATCACCGCGCCCGCGCCGAAGAACGCGCCGTGCGGCAGCCCGGCGAGGAAGCGGAAGGCGACCCCGACCTGGTGGTTGGGCGACATGGCGAACAGCAGGTTGCCCGCCGTGAACAGGACCATCATGGCCAGCAGCATGGTCTTGCGCGGGAGCCGCACGGCGACGGCGGTGAGCAGCGGCGCACCGACGACGACGCCGAGCGCGTAGCCGGAGATGAGCTGGCCCGCGTCGGGGATCGACACCCCGAAGTCGGCCGCGGCCTCCGGCAGCACTCCCATCATGACGAATTCGGTGGTGCCGATGCCGAACGCTCCGATGGCGAGCGCGAGCAGCGCGATGGGCACGGTTCTCCTCTGCGGGGACGAGGTGTGGCTGGGACGGGCGCGATCGGCGGACGGTGATCCGCCCGTGTGCGTGACGGCGGTTCTGTATCGATAAAGCGAAGATCGGTAAACAGGGACAGCCGCACGGCATCGTGCGTGTCTGTCCCGAACACAGTCCAACGGATCGGCGCCGCGATGTCATCGGTGATCCAGGGTGAGCCTGCCCACCCACCCGGCGGGGAGGGCAGGTCAGCGGCGCGGCGCGGCCAGCACGCCGTCCAGCAGGCCGGGGAACAAAGCGTCAAGATCCTTGCGCCGCAAGGAGTTGTACCGCGCGGTGCCCTGCTGGCGGCCGTGGATGAGGCCGGCCTCGCGCAGCGTGCGCAGGTGGTGGGTCAGTGTGGACTTGCTCACCGGCACCTCGAACGCCCCGCAGGCGATCTCGATCCGATCGGCGAGCTGGCGGACCATGTCCAGCCGTACCGGGTCGGCGAGGGCCTGCAGCACGCCCTCGATGGCGATGTCCGCGCGGCGCGGGTAGCTGTACCCGCCGGACACGGCCGGGCCGTCATCCCCGTCGGTGCCGGGGCCGCTCCGCTCGTCCGCCATTCCCACATCGTACGACGTTCCTCGTACTTCCGTGTCGCGGCACGCGACCCTCGTAGTACGGTGACGGTCGTAGTTCGACGAGGATCGAACGAACGTTGTCCGCCGCAGCACCGTCCACCGGGAGAACCATGTCGGCCACTACCCGCGCCACGGCACCCGTCGGCACGGGAGGCGAGCGCACCGGCACCCGATCCCCCCGGGGCGCCGTGCTGGCGTTCGGCGCGTTCGCGGTCGGCACCAGCGGCTACGTCGTCGCCGGGCTGCTGCCCGCGCTGACCGCCGAACTGGGCGTCTCCCCGTCCGCCGCCGCGCAGCTCGTCACCGCCTTCGCCCTCGCCTACGCGCTCGGTTCCCCGCTGTGCGCCGCGGCGACGGCACGCTGGGAACGCCGCACCCTGCTGGTCGCCGCCCTGCTGGTCACCGCGCTCGGCAACGGGCTGGCCGCCCTCGCCCCCGGCTACCCCTCGCTGTTCGCGGCCAGGGTGGTCACCGCGATCGGGGCCGCTGTCTTCACCCCCGCCGCCAGCGCCGTCGCCGCCGAGCTGACCACACCACAACGGCGGGGCCGGGCGGTCGCGCTGGTGTTCGGCGGGCTCACCGTGTCGCTGGTACTCGGCGTGCCCTTCGGCGGCGCGCTCTCCGATCGGCTCGGCTATCGCGCGGTGTTCGCCGTCGTCGCGGCCGCCGCGCTGCTCGGCGCGATCGCCGTGCGCCTGCTGCTGCCCCGGGTGCCACCGCCGCCCGCCGTGCGGTTCGCCGAACGTTTCGCCGTGGCTCGCGATCCGCGGGTGCGCTCGCTGCTCGCGGCGACCGTGCTGGGCTGTCTCGCGGCCTTCTCGGTGTACACGTTCGTCGCCCCGCTGCTCGCCGCCACCGCCGGCATCGGCGGCTCCACCCTCAACGTCCTGCTGCTCGTCTACGGCCTCGGCGGCGTGCTCGGCAACATCGCCGGCGGCCGGATCGTCGACCGCTGGGGATCGCGGCGCCCGTTGATCGCCGTGGTGGGGCTGCTCGTCGTCGTGCTGGCCGTCCTCCCGGTGGCGGCGACGACCGTGGCCGGGGCGGCGGTGGCGCTGTTCGTCTGGGGCATGGCCACCTGGTCGTTCAACCCACCGGTGCAGCACCGGCTGATCGAGCTCTCACCCCAGGGGGCCGGCCTGTTGCTCTCGCTCAACGCCTCGGCGATCTACCTCGGCGTGGGGCTGGCGGGTGTCGCGGGCGGCCTGATCCTGCCGCACGGCGGACCGGCGCTGCTGCCGCTCGTCGCGTCCGCGTTCACCGCGCTGGCGCTGGTGTTCGTCGTCCGCTGCTGGCGCGTGCCCGCCCCGCGACCACGGCCGGACGGGGTGTGACAGTCGTCCTCATCGCGCCGATTCGCTGAATTCGCAACTATCATCGGGAACGCCGAGGCGAGGAGGTGCATCGCGAGAATGTGTGGAATCGTTGCCGCCGTTGGCGATGTGAACGAAGAACTGTGCCGCGAGATGCTGGGCCGGATCGAGCACCGCGGCCCCGACGACACCGGCGAGATCCGGCGGGGCGACGTCTGGCTCGGCCACCAGCGACTGTCCATCATGGACGTCGACAAGGGCTCCCAGCCGATGACCGGAGCCGACGGCAGCACCTACCTCGTCGCGAACGGCGAGATCTACAACCACCGGCACATCCGCGAGGACCTCGGCCACCGGCTCTTCGAGACCGGTTCGGACAGCGAGGCGGCGCTACACGCCCTCACCGTCGACGGCCCGGTGGGCCTCGCCCGGTTGCGCGGCATGTTCGCCCTGGCCTTCGTCGACGCGAACGGTGACTTCCTGGTCGCCCGCGACTCGCTCGGCGTGAAGCCGTTGTACTGGGCGCGGCGGGAGAACGTGACGCTGTTCGCCAGCGAACTGCGCGCCTTCGACCCGGCCGACCGTCCGCTGGTGGAGAGCTTCCCGCCCGGGCACTGCTGGAGCCGCAGCGGCGGACTGGTGCGGTTCACCGACGCCATCCCGGCGCGTATCCGCCCCGCCCGGCGCGCGGAACAGCCCGGGGTGTGGGACGAGAAGCTGCTCAAGTCCGTCCGCGACAGCATCGTCGCCGCGGTGGAGAACCGGATGATGAGCGACGTCGGGATCGGCGTCTTCCTCTCCGGCGGGCTCGACTCCGCCATCGTCGCCGCGATCGCCGCCGAGTACGCCAAGCGGCACGACCAGCCGTTGCCGACCTTCGCCGTCGGTGCGCGGGGCAGCTCCGATCTGGCCGCCGCCCGCGTCGTCGCCGAGTTCCTCGGCACCGAGCACCACGAGATCGTGATGACCTCCGCGGACGCGGCCGCCGCGCTGCCGAAGGCCGTCCGGGCGATCGAGCACTACGACCCGTCGCTGGTCCGCAGTGCCGTGCCGAACCTGCTGCTGGCCGAGTACGCCTCGAAGCGGGTGCACGCCGTGCTGACCGGAGAGGGCGCCGACGAACTGTTCGCCGGGTACTCCTACTACCACGATGGCGAGTTCGGCGACCCGGACGCGCTGCAGGCCGAGCTGGTCCGCACGGTCGGCGAGTTGCACCACCTCAACCTGCAACGCTGCGACCGCACCACCATGGCGTACGGCATGGAGGCGCGGGTGCCCTTCCTCGACCGCGACGTCATCGAGGTCGCCCTGTCGATCCCGCCGGAGCACAAGATGACCGGGCCGGGCATCGAGGAGAAGAAGCTGCTGCGCGACGCGTTCGCCGGCTGGGTACCGGAGAGCATCCTGCGTCGCGGCAAGGAGCAGTTCGGCGACGGGTCGGGCGCCAAGGACGTGCTGGAGCAGGCCGTCCGCGAGGTGCCGGAGATCGCCGCCGCCGAGGGGGTGGAGCTGCGCAACGCCGAGGAGGCCGCGTTCTACGCGATCTGGCGCGACGAGCTCGACGGCATCCGCCCCGATCGCACGCTGGGCCTGTTCGCCACCACCTGACCCCGGTGCCCCGCTTGTAGGCTGGACCGGCTGCCGCCTGCCCCACGCGGGCGGGAGCCGGGCCGGGGGATGCCCCTTTTCCGTCCACTCCGGTCCGTCCCCGCCGACGACCGGAGAGGACGCCGATGACGGCCGACACCCCGGGCAGCCCCGCCCCGGAGACCGGCCGCTCCCGTACCCCGGCGCTGGTGACGATCTGCGCGGGAATGCTGATGGTCGTCCTCGACGGCAGCATCGTCTCGGTCGCCCTGCCCTCGATCCAGGCCGAACTGGGGTTCTCCGACGCGGGCCTGACCTGGACGGTCAACGCCTACCTGATCGCCTTCGGCGGGCTGCTGTTGCTGGCCGGACGGCTCGGCGACCTGATCGGCCGCAAACGGATGTTCGTCGCCGGGCTGATCGTGTTCACCGTCGCCTCGCTGGCGTGTGCCCTCGCGGGCAGCCAGGCGATGCTGGTCGCCGCCCGGTTCGCGCAGGGGGCGGGTGGCGCGATGACGGCGGCGGTCAGCCTCGGCATGGTCGCCACCCTCTACCCGCGACGCCGGGAGCGTGGCCGGGCGATGGGGGCCGTGGGTTTCGTCGGCGCCGCCGGGGCGTCGATCGGCCAGGTCGCGGGTGGGCTGCTGACCGAGGCGATGAGCTGGCACTGGATCTTCGTGGTCAACCTGCCGATCGGGTTCGCCGCCGCCGTCGTCGCGGTACGGGTGCTCGACCCGGACCGCGACCGGGCGACCGGGCGGGTGGACCTCGCCGGCGCGGTCCTGGCGACCAGCGGCCTGATGCTGGGCGTCTACACGATCGTCGAGACGGAACGGTTCGGCTGGGGTTCGCCGCACACGCTCGGGTTCGGCGCGCTCTCGCTGGCACTACTGGCCGGTTTCCTGCTCCGGCAGCACACCGCGGCCGATCCGCTGTTGCCGTTGCGGATGTTCCGCTCGCGCAACGTGTCCGGGGCGAACGCCGTGCAGATCCTGCTGGAGTCGGCGCTGTTCGGATTCCAGGTGCTGATCGTGCTGTACCTGCAGAACGTGCTGGGCTACGGCGCCGCGGCGGCGGGGATGGCGATGCTGCCCGCGGCGACGTTGATCGGCCTGGTTTCGCTCGGCGTGTCCGCGCGGCTGATCGCCCGCTTCGGTGATCGTGCGGTGCTGCTGGCGGGCCTGGTGCTGCTGGTCGGCGCGCTCGGCCTGCTGACCCGTCTGCCCGCGGACGCCGACTACGCCGTCGACCTGCTGCCGTCGATGGTGCTCGCCTGCGGGTTCGGCCTGGCGATCCCCTCGCTGTCCGGGCTCGGTATGTCCGACGCCAGGCCGGACGACGCGGGCGTGGCCTCCGGGCTGTTCAACACCACCCGCCATGTCGGCGGCGCGCTGGGCGTCGCCGTGCTCTCCACCCTGGCCACCGGCCGGACGGGCACGCTGACCGAGGCCGGGGCGGACTCCGCTTCCGCGCTGACCGGCGGCTTCCGGCTGGCCTTCGGCGTGGGTGCCGGGCTGATCGTGGTCGCGGCCGTGCTGGCCGCGGTCGTGCTGCGCGCTCCCGCCGCACCCCGGGCGAAGATCCCGGCGGGCGCCACGTCCGCTCGGAACCGCTAGGACGTCAGGTCTTCGCCGCCTTCGCCGCTGCCTTGCTGGCCTTCTTGAAGTCGCGGACCTGCTGCAGGGTGTCCGGTCCGGTGACGTCGGCGACGGAGCGCTTCGCGCCCGCCTTGCCGTAGTCGCCCGCGGCCTTGCGCCAGCCGTACGGGGCGACGCCGCGTTGCTTGCCGAGCAGGGCGAGGAAGATCTTGGCTTTCTGCTCCCCGTAGCCGGGCAGCGCCTTGAGCCGCTTGAGTACCTCGGCGCCGGTGGGCTTGTCCCGGGTCCAGATCGCCTCGACGTCGCCGTCGTACTCCTCGACGAGGTACTGGCACAGTGCCTGGACGCGGCGCGCCATCGAACCGCCGTAACGGTGGATCGCGGGCGGGGTGCAGGCGAGCGTGGCGAAGGCGTCCGGGTCGTAGCCGGCGATCTCGCGCACGTCGAGACGGCCGAGCCGGTCGTGGAGCTTCTTCGGGCCCTTGAACGCGATCTCCATCTGAATCTGCTGGTCCAGCAGCATTCCCAGCAGCAGCGCGAGCGGTTCGCGCTCCAGCAGCGCGTCCGCCTCCGGGTCCTGCGCGATGCGCAGCGTGGTCGTCATGCCCCCAGGATCCCACAAACGCGCTGGTCCCGGCTTCCGCGCTCGTGCGCTCCCGCGGGACGCGCGGACGTACGAGCGCGGACTCGCGGACGGAGCGGACCGGGCGCGGCGGTACCCTGCGAGGTGACCGGCGTCGGGGGCGCGTCACCCGTCCCGCCCCCGACATTACTGCTGGGTAACCAGGCTGTGGACCGCTCGTCCCGAGTTACCAGTACGCTTGTACCGCTAGCAGTGACGTGAGAAATTACGCGAGAGATCCGCGAGAGGAGCACCGCTGCTCATGGGCAAGATCAAGGTCCAGGGAACCGTCGTTGAACTCGACGGCGACGAGATGACCCGCATCATCTGGCAGTTCATCAAGGACAAGCTGGTCCACCCGTACCTGGACCTGAACCTGGAGTACTACGACCTGGGCATCGAGGAGCGTGACCGCACCGATGACCAGATCACCGTGGACTCCGCGAACGCCATCAAGAAGCACGGTGTCGGCGTCAAGTGCGCCACCATCACCCCCGACGAGGCCCGCGTCGAGGAGTTCGGCTTGAAGAAGATGTGGCGGAGCCCGAACGGCACCATCCGCAACATCCTCGGCGGCGTCGTCTTCCGCGAGCCGATCATCATCGAGAACATCCCGCGCCTGGTCCCGGGCTGGACGAAGCCGATCATCATCGGCCGCCACGCCCACGGCGACCAGTACAAGGCCACCGACTTCAAGGTCCCCGGTCCCGGCACGGTCACCATGACCTACACCCCGGCCGACGGTTCCGCGCCGATGGAGTTCGACGTCGCCCAGTACCCGGAGGGCGGCGGCGTCGCCATGGGTATGTACAACTACCGCGCCTCCATCGAGGACTTCGCCCGCGCCTCGCTGCAGTACGGGCTCGACCGTGAGATGCCGGTCTACATGTCCACCAAGAACACGATCCTCAAGGCCTACGACGGCATGTTCAAGGACGTGTTCCAGGACGTGTTCGAGGCCGAGTTCAAGGCCGACTTCGACGCCAAGGGCATCACCTACGAGCACCGCCTGATCGACGACATGGTCGCCGCGGCGATGAAGTGGGAGGGCGGCTACGTCTGGGCCTGCAAGAACTACGACGGCGACGTGCAGTCCGACACCGTGGCCCAGGGCTTCGGCTCGCTCGGCCTGATGACCTCGGTGCTGCGCACCCCGGACGGCCGCACCGTCGAGGCCGAGGCCGCGCACGGCACCGTCACCCGGCACTACCGCCAGCACCAGCAGGGCAAGCCGACCTCGACCAACCCGATCGCCTCGATCTACGCCTGGACCCGGGGCCTCGAGCACCGCGGCAAGCTGGACTCGAACCCGGAGCTGGTCGGCTTCGCGAACAAGCTGGAGCAGGTCGTCGTCGAGACGGTCGAGAGCGGCCGGATGACCAAGGACCTGGCGCTGCTCATCAGCAAGGAGCAGGCGTTCCAGACCACCGAGGAGTTCCTCTCCACGCTGGACGAGAACCTGGCCAAGAAGGTCGCCCAGGGCTGACCAGGACTGACCAGGACTGACCTGTGATCGCCGCCGGCGCACCGCGGACCCGTCTCCGGGCCGCGGTGCGCTGTCGTTGACGGAGGGGGAAGCGGTGTCGGACGGGGACGGGCGCGGCTATCGCGCGGTACTGGTGACCTCTCGCCGGTTCCGGCTGCTGACGCGGTCGATCGTGGCGCTCGGGGTGGTGCTCAGCGCGCTGCTCTGGACGTTCCGGCCGGAGCAGCCGGTGGCCTGCGCGGTGGCGACCGTGGTGCTGATCGGGGTGCCGGGGATGCTGGCCGTCAGCCGTGGCGTCGTCACCGTCACGCCGGAGACGATGCGCCTGACCGCGTTTCCGATCTTCCGCAAGACGGTCCCGCTCGACGGCGTCGACTCGGTGACGGTGGCGACGGCCGACCCGTGGCGCGACTACCACGGTCTCGGCTACCGGCTCGCCGGCAACGGCGAGGTCGGCTTCCTCTACGACCGCGGCCCCGCGGTGCGGGTCTGGATGCGCGGCGGACGTGTATACGTGGTGGGGGACCCGGACGCCGAACGGCTGGCGTCCGTGCTGCGCAGCGCCATCGCCGGGCGGAACTGAGCGGGACTCCGCGGCGTCGGAACAGGACCAGCGAAGGAGGTCGCCCCGTGGCGCACAACGGCCGGGCTTCCGGCGTCATCGCCCGTTCCGGCCTGATGCTCGGCATGGGGTCCGGGATCCTGCTGTTCCTGGTCCTGGCCTTCGTGTTCGGCGCCACCGACAACAGCCCGCTGGTCGGCATCGTCGCCTACTCGATCGTCCTGGTGCCGGTGGGCCTGGTGATCGGCCTGGTGGCGGGCGCGGCGGCGCAGGGGATCGCGCGCAGTATCCGCGGCCCCGAACTGCCCGCGCCGTATCCGCCGTACCCCCATCCAGGGCCGTGGCCGCAACCGCTTCCGCCGTACGCACCCGCGCCGCAGCCGCAGTTCGCCGCGCCCCGGCGGGACGGCCTGCCCCCGTTGCCGCCGATCCACCCGCCCGGCCTCGGCAACGGCGAGTGGGCCCGCTGCTACCAGCGCTGCCGTACCTCGGTACGCCGGTTCCACGCGATCGTCGAGGCCACCGGCCCCGGTGCGGGCCGGGACTGGTTGCACGGCATCGCTCTCGACCTGTCCGCCGAACTGGAGGAGGCTTTGCGCCTCGCCCGCTACGGTTACGTCCTCGCTCCCGCCGACCCCTCGGGTGCGGAGATCCCGGAGCCGACCGCGCGGGAGATCGCGCAGCGGCTGGCCGAGGCCGACCAGGCCTTCGAGGCGACGGTCGCCAGGGCGGGCCGGATCGCCGTGGACCTCTCCGCCGAGACGGACTTCGACCGGATCCGTGCCGAGCTGGCCGTGCTCGCCGAGCAGGCACCGCACCTGCGCGGTCAGCGCGGCGGCTGACACGCACGCACGCGGGGACCGGACGCGGGCGATGCGCGGCGCGGGCGGCCACGGTCGGTGACGCCGGATCGCACGGAAGGCCCTGGCGTTGGCACAGCCGGATGGATGCGACCCAGAGTGCTGGCCTGTGAGCGTGGAGTGTGCATACCCTGGTGGGTGCCCGTTTCCGGCGTCGAGGAGCAGCGGTGATTCTCGGAGTCCCCAAGAAGGTGCTTGTGGTGGCGGCGATCGTGGTGGCCGCGGGCTGGATGTATCTGCAGGGTGGCAGGCAGGAGTCCGGTGCCGCCGAGGGTGGCCCGCCGTCCGCCTGCCGGATGACCGTCGACGCCGACGTGCTCAACGTGCGCAGTGCCTCGAACGCCGGCGCGGAGATCGTCGGCAAGCTGAAGCAGGACGCCGAGACCAACGCCGAGCCGCTGGTGGAGAACGGCTTCCGCAAGCTCGCCGAGAACCGGTGGGCGGCCGAGGAGTTCCTGGTCCCGGTGGCGCAGGCCCGCTGCTGACCCGACCGGCGGTGCGTACCGCCGTTGTCGGAGGCCGCCGGTAGCCTGCCGGACGTGCTGATCGTCTCGACCGTGAACGTCAACGGCCTGCGTGCCGCCGCCAAGAAGGGCTTCACCGAGTGGCTGGCCGCCACCGAGGCCGACGTCGTGGCCTGTCAGGAGGTGCGGGCCGAACCGGACCAGCTTCCCGGCGAGGTGCGCAGTCCCGAGGGCTGGCACGTGCTGCACGCGCCGTGCGCGACCAAGGGCCGCAGCGGCGTCTCGCTGTACAGCAGGCACGAGCCGGCGTCGGTGCGGATCGGCTTCGGCGAGGCGGAGTTCGAGGACAGCGGGCGGTACGCCGAGATGCACCTGCCCGGCGTGGTGGTGGCGAGCCTGTACCTGCCCAGCGGTGATGTCGGCACGCCGAGGCAGGATGAGAAGGAACGCTTCATGACGGCGTTCCTGCCCTATCTCGGTGAACTGCGGGAGAAGGCCGCCGCCTCCGGCGACGAGGTCGTCGTGGTGGGCGACTGGAACATCGCGCACGCCGAGATCGACCTGAAGAACTGGCGCACCAACCGGAAGAACTCCGGTTTCCTGCCGGAGGAGCGCGCCTGGCTGAGCCGGGTGTTCGACGAGGCCGGTTATGTGGACACGCAGCGCCGCCTCGATCCGGAGGGACCCGGCCCGTACACCTGGTGGTCCTATCGGGGCAGGGCGTTCGACAACGACTCGGGCTGGCGGATCGACTACGTCAACGCCACCCCCGGGCTGGCGTCCACGGTGACCTCGGTGGTGGTGGAGCGGGCGGCCACGCACGACGAGCGCTGGTCGGACCACGCGCCGGTCACCGCGACCTTCGACTGGGACTTCCCCGCCTGAGCCGGGCAGGCACCGGGCAACCGGCCGGAGGTCAGGAGCGGGGGCCGGCGACCGTGCGGGCCGCCGTGACGAAATGCCGTACCGAGGCCGAGGTGTCGTCGCGGCGCCAGGCGACCTGCAACGCGATCCGCGGCGCGGAACCGACGAGCGGGCGGAACGCCACGCCCACCATGCGCAGGTTCGAGTAGAACGGCGGCTGCAGCGAGACGCCGACGCCGCTGGCCACCAGGCCGAGCTGGGTCTCCACATCGTTGCCCTCGGCCACGATCCGCGGGCTGAAACCGTGGTCCCGGCAGTAGCTGATGATGACGTCGAAGAAGTCGGCGCCGAGCGCGCGCGGCCACAGCACGAACGGCTCCTCGGCCAGGTCCTCCGGGCGGACGCTCTCCTGCTCGGCGAGCGGGTGGTCGGCGGGCAGCGCGGTCAGCAGCGGCTCGGAGACGAGCTGCTCCACGCACAGCGCCTCGCGGGGGCTGGCCTCCCGGACCAGTGCGACGTCGAGCCGGTGCTCGGCCAGCGCGACGAGCTGGGCCGAGGTGTCCATCTGGGTCAGCTCCAGCCGCAGGTCCGGGAACTCGCCGCGCATCGAGCGCATGATCTGCGGGGCCACGCTGGCCAGTGCTGTGCTGACCGAGCCGATCACCAGCACCCCGGCCGTGCCCTCGGCGGCCTGGCGCACCCGCTGTACCGCGCGGTCGGCCTCGAACAGCACCCGCGGCGCGGCCTCCAGCAGTGCCTCGCCCGCCGTGGTCAGCTCGACCAGTCTGCTGGTGCGGGAGAACAGCGGGGCGCCCAGATTGTTCTCCAGTGACCGGATCTGCTGGCTCAGTGCGGACTGGCTCACGTGCAGTCGTTGCGCCGCACGGCTGAAGTGCAGTTCCGCGGCGACGGTCAGGAACGCTCGCAACTGCCGCAGTTCCACACTCATAAGGTCAACCTTCTAGAACGTGTAGATCTACGCAAGCCCGCGATGGATACGAACGGCGCCGGAACCGGCACACTGAAACGCATGCCACGTCGCGAACTGAGGCGGACCGGATCCCCCGCCGGGGACCGCGCCCGGCGGCGCCTGCGCCGCACGCACCGGCGTTGCTGAGCATGCCGAGCGCGTCCCGCCCCGCTGCCGCCACGACGTAGGGAATGGCTCATGACGATCTCGACCGCGGATCCGCTCGACCATCTGAACTATACCTACCGGTCTGGTTACTCCCTTCCGCAGGCCGCGTACACCGCCGATTCGGTGTTCCGCGCCGAACTGGAGAAAGTGTTCTACGCCAACTGGTTGTTCGTCGCCGCGTCCCGTGAGGTGCCGACGGGTGGACGGCTCACCTGGACGATCGGTGACGAGTCCGTGGTGCTGGCCCGCACCAGGGACGGCGTGCTGCACGCACACCACAACGTGTGCAGGCACCGTGGTTCCCGCCTGCTGCCGGACGGCGCGAGCACCGGTCGCACGATCGTCTGCGGCTACCACTCCTGGACCTACGGCACCGACGGGTCCTTCCGCGCGGCGAGTGACATGGGCGAGTCCTTCTCGCAGCGCTGCGGGACCGAGCTGTCCCTGCGCCCCGTGCACGTGCGGGAGACCGGCGGCCTGATCTTCGTCTGTTTCGCCGAGCAGGCGCCGCCGTTCGACGCCGCGCACGAGGCGATCGAGGACCAGTTGCGCCCGCACCAGCCCGAGCGCACGGACGTCGCCGCCCGCTTCCACTACCGCGTCGCGGCGAACTGGAAGACGCTGGTGGAGAACAACCGGGAGTGCTACCACTGCAGCCCCAACCATCCCGAGTTCTGCCTGTCGAACTTCGAGCTCGGCGTCAACGGGGACAGCCGCACCAACGCCGAGTACGAGAACGCGCTCGCCGCGCAACGCCCGCGCTGGCTGGAACAGGGCCTGTCCGACCGGCAGGTGAGTTTCCCCGACGGTGGTTTCCACCGCGTGGCAAGGCTTCCGCTGCGCGACGACTTCGAGACCGAGAGCATGTCCGGCAAGCTGCTCGCCCCGCTGCTCGGTGACCTGACCCGGCCGCACGCCGGCAGCGTCCGGGTGGTCACCCTGCCGAACTCGTGGACGCACGTGAACGCCGACTACGTCGTGACCACCCGGCTGACCCCGGTGGACGTCGGCCTGACCGACATCGACCTCACCTTCCTCGTCCGCGAGGGGGCGGTGGCGGGCACCGACTACGACCTGGCGGAGCTGACGACGGTGTGGAAGGAGACCTCCGAGCAGGACTGGGAACTCTGCGAGCGCAACTATGCCGGGATCCGTTCGCGCGGCTACGAACCCGGTCCGCTCTCCCCGGTCACCGAGACCTCCATCGTCAGCTTTCACGAGTGGTGGCTGCGCCACCTCGGCACCCCGGCCGGGCCCCGGGCCGGCGCCGCCGCCGCGAACGGGACGGGAGAACCGCGATGACGAGCTACCTCACCCGGACCGGGGAGACGGCCCCGGTGGAGACCGGACAGGCGATCCCCGCGCGACGTTCCGTGACCAGGGAGCTGACCGTCCACAGTGTACGGACGGAGGCGGAGGGGGTGGTCTCCCTGCGGCTCGGCGCGGCCGGCGGTGGCACGCTGCCCGCGTGGCGGCCCGGCGCGCACCTGAGCCTGCACCTCACCTCCGGACTGGTCCGGCAGTACTCGCTGTGCGGTGACCCGGACGACCGGTCCACCTACCGGATCGCGGTACTCGACGAACCGAACGGGCGGGGCGGTTCGGCGGAAGTGCACCGCACCGTGGCCGAGGGCGTCACCGTCACCGTGGAGGAACCGCGTAACCACTTCGAACTGGTGCCCGCCCGGCGCTACCTGTTCGTCGCGGGCGGTATCGGGATCACCCCGATCCTGCCGATGATCACGGAGGTGGCGCGCACCGGCGCGCAGTGGTCGCTGCTCTACGGCGGCCGCTCCCGGCACTCGATGGCGTTCCTCGGCGAGCTGGCCGGAATCCCCGGGGGCGAGGTGGTGCTCGTACCCCAGGACGAACGGGGATTCCCCGACCTGGACGCGTTTCTCGCCCCGGCGACCCCGGCCGACGCCGTCTACTGCTGCGGTCCGTCCGGTCTCATCGAGGCCGTCGAGCGGTGCTGCGCCGCCCGCGCCGCCGCACCGGCCCCGCACGTGGAACGGTTCGCCGCCGCGCCGGACGCCGCCCCGGCAGCGGACGAGGACACCGATCGGGCGGTGGAGGTCGAGTTGCGGCGCTCCGGCACGACGGTGACGGTGCCACCGGGCACCAGCATCCTGCGGGCCGTGCGCGAGGTGCTCCCCGCGGCACCCTGGTCCTGCGCCGAGGGTTACTGCGGCACCTGCGAGGCGACCGTGCTCGACGGCGTGCCCGACCACCGGGACGCCGTGCTCTCCGAGGACGAACGCGCCGCCGGCGACTGCATGATGATCTGCGTGAGCCGGGCCCGTACCCCGAACCTGTCCCTGGACCTCTGACGGGCCCTTTGCCGAACCTCCGACATCGCCCCGCGCAGCCCACGATTCCCGTTCCCGCTTCCCGTTTTCCCGCAGTTCCGAGCATCGGAGTGAAACCGTGTCCGTATCCGAGCCCGCCATACCGGACTCCGCCCGTTTCGTGATCATCGGCGCCGGGGTGCACGGCCTGTCCACGGCCTGGCACCTCGCGGCCGAACTCAGGAGAAGCGGCGACGGTGACGGTGCCGACGTCGTCGTGCTCGACAAGACCGGGGTCGGCGCCGGTGCCTCGGGAATCGCCTGCGGCGTGGTGCGCAACAACTACTTCCAGCCCGCGATGCGGGAACTCATGGCGCATTCGGTCGGGCTGTGGGAGGAGAACGCGGAGGCCTTGTCGTACCACCCGGTCGGCTACCTGCAGATCTCACCGGAGCGGATGCGCGCCGACGTCGGCGACATCTACGCCCAGCAGCAGGCGATCGGCTACGAGTCGACCCTCGTCGAGGGGGAGGGCGACTCCCGCCGCTACCTCGAGGCGATCTTCCCGGACTGGCGGGCGCGCGGCATCACCAGCGTGCTGCACGAGAAGCGCGGCGGGTACGCGCACAACGGGCCCTCGGTGCGTGGACTGGCGGACAAGGCCAGAGCCGAGGGCGTGCGCATCCTCGGCGGGGTGACGGTGCGGGATCTGGTGCTGGACGGCGGTTCCGTCACCGCGGTGGAGACCGACCACGGGACGATCCGGTGCGAGCAGGTCGTGGTGGCCGCGGGCCCCTGGGTACGGGACTTCTGGCGGATGCTGGACCTGCCGGAGACCGTGGCGGTGCGCGGTTCGGACGGCGGCACCGTCGACCGTCCGATGTGGACGTACTGGGCGCTGCAGGAGGGCACCCTCGCGGTGGACCCCGGCTTCCTCACCGACGCGGGGGGCGCGATGCCACCGGTGGTGCATGTGGACAGTGACGCCCCGCTGTACGACGCCGCCGGCGATCTGGTGACCGACGAGGTCTGGGGCATCTACTTCAAGCCCGACACCAACTTCGGCGGGGTGCAGGGTGGCGCGATGCCGCTGGTCGTGCGGCGTCGGCCGGAGGACGTCGCCGTCGATCCTTACGGCCCGGACAGTCCGGACTTCGTCGTGGGCGCGGATTTCGAGCGCCTGTGGACCTCGGCGCTGGCGCACTGCCTGGAACGCTTCGACGGTCTGCGGCACCTGATGTCGCGGGAGCCGTCCGGTGGGATCGGCTGCTTCACGCCCGACAGTTTCCCGGTGTTCGACCGGTTCCGGGAGAACGTCACCGTGATCGCCGACTCCAACCACGGCTACAAGATGATCGGCGTCGGTGCCCTCGTCGCCAAGGAGGTGACGGGCAGCCCGCAGCGACTGCTGGAGCCGTTCCGCCACTCCCGGTTCGCCCGCGGCGAGGTCCATCCGGTCAGCAACTCGCCATTCCCCTGGAGCTGAACCACTCCGGTGCGCGACTCTGGTGCCGGACTCCCGGTACCGGACTCCGGTGACGAACGGAAGGAACGATCGTGAGCAATGCGGAAGTCGTCGTCGTGGGTGGCGGACTCGAGGGACTGGCGATCGCGTGGGCGCTGGCCGATCGCGGGGTACGCGACGTGCTGGTACTCGAGCGGGAGGGGCTGTGCTCGGGCGGTACGGCCAAGTCCAGCAGCATCGTGCGCTGCCACTACGGGGTCGCCTCGCTGGCGGCCATGTCGCAGCGCGGGGTCGAGTTGTTCGCCGACGCCGAGGAGATCCTGGGGTCCGATGTCGGTTACCGCCGGACCGGGTACGCCGTCGGCGTCGGCCCGGAGAACGCGGACGCCCTGCGCGCCAACGTCGCCCTCCAGCAGTCCGTCGGCGTGGGCGTGCGCGAGATGTCCGCGGCGGACATGCGGGAGCTGTGGCAGGGAATGTACGTCGACGATTTCGCCACCTTCGCCTACGAGCCGGACGGCGGGCGCGGGGACGCCTACCTGCTTGGCATGGCGTTCGGTTCCCGAGCGCGGGAACTGGGCGTCCGCGTCCGGCAGCAGACGCCGGTGACCCGGCTGCTCACCGGCGACGACGGCAGGGTCAGCGGCGTCGAGACGGCGGGCGGTGAGCGGATCTCGGCGGGCACCGTCGTGCTGGCGAACGGTCCCTGGTCGGTGGCGCTGGCCGAACCGCTCGGCGTCGACCTGCCGGTGTGGGCGCAGCGGGCGCAGATCGTCATGGTGGACCCGGGCGAGCCGCTGGGCGAGGTGCCGGTGTTCTCCGACCTGGTCAGCCTGCAGTACGTGCGGACCGAGCCCTCGGGGGAGCTGCTGTTCGGCAACAGCGACCACAGCACGCCCGAGTACGCCGATCCGGACACCTACCGCAACCGCGCCGACGACTCCTTCGTCGAGATGGCGGGGGAGAAGCTCGCGCACCGGTTCCCCTCGTGGGCGGAGCCGCGGATGATCACCTCGTACGCCGGTTGCTACGACGTCACCCCCGACTACAACCCGGTGATCGGCCCGGCCGAGGTGCCGGGCCTGTTCCTGGCGGTGGGCTTCAGCGGTCACGGTTTCAAGCTCGCCCCGGCGGTGGGCAGGCTGGTCACCGATCTGATCGTCGACGGGGTGAGCGGCGATCCGGCCATCCCGGCGGAGGACTTCCGGCTGGCCCGCTTCGCCGAGGGGGCCCCGCTGGTCAGCCGCAACCCCTACGCGGGCGCGGGCCAGATGCGCTGACGGGGACCCGTCGACGGGTTCCTCCCGGGTGCGCTGGCCGGCTCAGCGCTTCGTGTACGTCAGGTGCGTGACGCCGCTGTCGAACACCGTGGTGCCGGTGAGGTCGAACCGCTGGTGGTCGAAGCCGCCCCGAAACAGCGGTATGCCGGCGCCCAGGACTACGGGGTGGAGCTTGACGACGAGTTCGTCGATCTCCGGGCGCAGCGCGTTCGCCAGGGTGCCGCCGCCGACGAGCCAGATGCCCAGGCCGTCCTGCCGCTTCAGCTCGCGTGCCTTCTCGACGGGGTCGCCGGACACCAGCCTGACCTTCGGGCCGGGGCATTCGGTGAGGGTGCGGGAGAAGACGTAGTGCTCCAGGTGCGGATACGCGTCGTCCACCCCCGCGGCGAGGCCGACCTCGTAGGAGGCCCTGCCCTCCAGGACGGTGTCGAAGCGCTGGTTGGGCGGGTCGATGCCGAGCGCCTCGCGGGCGGGCCCGGGGAGGATGTCGGACCATTCGTCGATGATGTTCGCGATGTGGCCGCCCTCGAACACGAACAGTCCGTCGGGCCCGGACGGGTCGGTCCCGTCGGGGCCCGCGATGAAGCCGTCGATGCTCGACGCGACGAAGTAGGTGAGCTTTCGCATCCGGATGTCTCCTCGGTGTGGTGCTCGCAAGGTGGGTCACCGGCACGGGTCCGGACGTCCACTTCATTTGTAGTACTATGAACGTAGTGGTTACAAGCGATATCCGGCAACGTACTTCCCGGAGGTGGCCGACTCGTGGCCCGGAACCCCGCGCGGCGCGCCGCGCTCGTCGACGCCGCCATCGAGGTACTGGCGCACGAGGGCGCCCGGGGGCTCACCTTCCGCGCCGTCGATGCCCAAGCCGCGGTGCCCGCCGGAACCGCGTCCAACTACTTCGCCGACCGGGACGACCTGCTGAACCAGGCGGGCAGGCACATCCACGTACGGCTGGCTCCCGAGGAGTCGGCGCTCGCGGAGCTGATGGACGCCCCCCGCTCGCGGGAACTCGTGTACCGGCTGATGCGGGATCTGGTGGCCCGGATGCTCGGCGACCGTGCGGGCTATCTGGCGCTGCTGGAACTGCGACTGGAGGCCACCCGGCGGCCCGCCCTGCGCGCGGCGCTCACCCGAACACTGCGGGAGAACCTGAAGCGGAACGTCGATTTCCATCGCGAGGCCGGCCTGCCGGACGACGGCGACACGGTCCTGCGGCTGTACTTCTCGATCACCGGGCTGCTCGTCGAGTACCTCACCGCTCCCGGCGTGCTCGACGAGCACGAGCTCGACGACCTGGTGGGCATCCTGGTCGACAGCGCGCTCGGCATCGGACCGCACCACCGCTGACCAGTGACGCGACAGCGCGTCACGCCCCGGTCGCAGCATGCACCCCTCCGGTCGCTAGTGTCTTCCGGCGACTGGGGCTGAGAGGCCGGGTCTTGACACACTCGGTAGCTTTCAAGCGGCCAGTGCGAAATCCATCCCTCCAAAGGGTGAACATTCGTATGGGAGGCACCCCGGTGCGTAACCCCGCATCACCTGCTCGCGTCCTCATGACGCGAGCCGCCGCGACGTTCGGCGTCGCGCTGCTCGGCATGCTCGCGGGATCCGCTCCCGCGCTCGCGGCGGACGGCGAGTACGTCCGCGCCAGCGGCGTGCCCTTCGGCATCCTCGGACCGGTCGGCATGGTCGCCGTCGCCGTCGGCGTGCTCGGCATGGCCGTCGGCGTCGCCCGCAGCCGCAAGAAGGCCGCCGCCGAGCGCCTCGCCGCGCAGGCCGCCGCCGAGCGACTCGCCGCGCAGCCCCGCGCCGAGTACCCGGACGACGCCACCCGCCCGGTACTGACCCCGGTGCGCCGGAGCCCGGCCGCCTGATCCGTGGCCGCGGACCCGGTGCCTTGTTCCCGCGGACCCCGCTGTTTATTCCCACGGGGCCCGCGAGACCGCCGAGTAATCCCTCACATCCCCAGCGCTACCCCCGGCCTTCCCGGCGCCCGTAGGCTCGGCGGAATGGTTGACGTGTCGATCACCCCGCCCGACCCGAAACCCAGCGACAGCGCCATGCGCCGCGCCCTGCGCCGAGCGACCGACGGCGTCGCCCTCGACGCGGGCGAGGCCGCGATCCTGCTGCAGGCGCGCGAGAGCGACCTCGACACGCTGCTCGCCGCCGCGGGCAGGGTCCGCGACGCCCACCTCGCCGACCAGGGCCGCACCGGCGTGGTCACCTACAGCCGCAAGGTCTTCATCCCGCTCACCCGTCTCTGCCGGGACCGCTGCCACTACTGCACCTTCGTCACGGTGCCGGGCAAACTGCACTCCCTCTACCTCGAACGCGAGGAGGTGCTGGAGATCGCCAGGGCAGGTGCCGCCGCGGGCTGCAAGGAAGCCCTCTTCACCCTCGGCGACCGGCCGGAGGACCGCTGGCCCGAAGCGAAACGCTGGCTCGACGAGCGCGGCTACGACTCCACCCTCGACTACGTACGTTCCTGCGCCATCGCCGTGCTGGAGGAGACCGGCCTGCTGCCGCACCTCAACCCGGGCGTACTGAGCTGGGAGGAACTGCAGCGCCTCAAGCCGGTCGCGCCGAGCATGGGCATGATGCTGGAGACCACCGCCGAGCGGCTCTGGTCGGAGAAGGGCGGGCCGCACTACGGCAGCCCGGACAAGGAACCCGCCGTGCGCCTGCGGGTGCTCGACGACGCGGGCAGGGTCGGCGTCCCGTTCACCACCGGAATCCTGGTCGGCATCGGGGAGAACCTGACCGAACGGGCCGAGTCACTGCTGGCGATCCGCCGCCGGGCCCGGCAGTACCGCAACATCCAGGAGATCATCGTCCAGAACTTCCGGGCCAAGCCGGACACCGCGATGCGCTCCACTCCGGACGCCGACCTGGCCGACCTGGCCGCCACCGTCGCCGTCGCCCGGCTGCTGATGCCGCCCGGCGTCAGCGTGCAGGCCCCGCCGAACCTCGTCGGCTCCGAGCACGCGCTGCTGCTGCGGGCCGGGATCGACGACTGGGGCGGCGTCTCCCCGGTGACCCCCGACCATGTCAATCCCGAGCTGCCGTGGCCGGAGATCGACGCGCTCGCCGGCTGGACCGCCGAAGCCGGTTTCGCACTCCGCGAGCGGCTGACCGTCTACCCGAAGTACGTGCGCTCCGCGGAGAAGTGGATCGACATCCGCCTGCACGCCCACGTCGACGCTCTGTCCACATCGGACGGACTGGCGGACGAGTCCGCGACGGTCGCCGGACGGCAGTGGCAGGAACCCGACGGCGGGCTGGAGACGACCGGACGCGCGGACCTGAACGCCTCCATCGACACCGAGGGCCGCACCTCCGACCGGCGTGGCGACTTCGACAGCGTCTACGGCGACTGGGACATCCTGAAGACGCAGGTGCCCTCGGCCGCGCTGCCCGAACGTCTCGACGGTGACGTCCGCAAGGGCCTGCACCTCGCCGAGAACTATCCCGGCGCGCTGCTCGCCGAGGCGAACGCCGCCGCCGCGCTGGCCCTGATCACCTCGGAGGGCGCCGCGCTGGAGGCGATGGCCGGCCTGGCCGACGACCTGCGCGCCGACGTGGTCGGCGACGACATCACCTACGTCGTCAACCGCAACATCAACTTCTCCAACGTCTGCTACGTCGGCTGCCGGTTCTGCGCGTTCGCGCAGCGGGAGCGGGACGCCGACGCCTTCCGCCTGTCGGTGGACGAGGTCGCCGCCCGTGCCGTCGAGGCGCACGAGGCCGGTGCCACCGAGGTCTGCATGCAGGGCGGCATCGACCCGAAGCTGCCGATGACGTACTACGCCGACGTCGTCCGCGCGATCAAGGCCGCGGTGCCGGGCATGCACGTCCACGCGTTCTCGCCGATGGAGATCGTGTCCGCGGCGTCGAAGGCCGGCGTGAGCGTCGCCGAGTGGCTGACCGAACTGCGCGACGCCGGGCTCGGCTCGATCCCCGGCACTGCCGCGGAGATCCTCGACGACGACGTCCGCTGGATACTGACCAAGGGCAAGCTGCCCGCACAGACCTGGATCGACGTGGTCACCACCGCGCACAAGCTCGGCATCCAGTCGAGCAGCACGATGATGTACGGCCACGTGGACAACCCCGCGCACTGGGTCGGCCATCTGCGGGTGCTGTCCAGGATCGCCGCCGACACCGGCGGGTTCACCGAGTTCGTCGGCCTGCCGTTCGTCCACCACAACGCGCCGATCTACCTGGCCGGGGTGGCCCGTCCGGGGCCGACCATGCGGGACAACCGCGCCGTGCACGCGTTCGCCCGGCTCGCGCTGAACGGCCGGATCGACAACGTCCAGTGCTCCTGGGTCAAGCTCGGCGACGAGGGCACCGCGCAAGTGCTGCGCGGCGGCGCGAACGACATCGGCGGAACGCTGATGGAGGAGACGATCTCGCGGATGGCGGGTTCCGAGCACGGCTCCTCCCGTACCGCGGCCGAACTCGACCACCTGGCCACCCTCGCGGGCAGGCCCTCGCGGCAGCGCGGCACCACCTACGGGCGGACGTTGGCCGCCGCGGGCTGACCCATCGGGAGACGCCGGGAAAACCTCCGACCGGCACGCCGGCCCCGGGTACCATCGCCGGCGTGCCGATCGTTCACGTTCCCTATCACCAGGACGAGCGGCTGCCCCCGCGCGACATCCCGCTCGCGGGCACGCCGCGGGTCACCGTGGATCCCGGACTGCCGGAGGGAGACCTCTGGGAACGTCTCGGGGAGCTGCACGACGCCACCGCCGACGCGGTCGCCGGCATCGCCGGAACCGGGGCCGTGCCGACCGTCGTCTCCGGCGACTGCCTGACCATGCTCGGCACCGTCACCGGCCTGCGACGCGCGGGCGCCGACCCCGCCGTCGTCTGGCTCGACGCGCACGGCGACGTGCACACCCTCGACTCCTCCACCTCCGGCTACCCGGGCGGAATGGCGCTGCGTTTCCTGCTCGGCGCGCTGCCGGACCCGGTCGCCGCACGACTGGCCACATCACCCGTCGCCGAGGACCGTGTCCTGCTGGTCGACGCGCGCGATCTGGACCCGGCTGAGGAGACCTACCTGGCCACGGCCGGCATCCGGCGGTGCTCAGTGCCCGCGCTGGGCCCGGACACGGTGCCGGACGGCGCCCTGGTGCTGCACGTCGACGTGGACGTCATCGACGAGGCGGAGGTGCCGGGGCTGCGGTTCCCGGTCACCGGCGGCCCCTCCGGCGAGGCCGTGCTGGCGGCCGTGCGCCGGGTGCTCGGCACCGGCCGGGTGGCCGCGTTCGACATCGCCTGCCCCTGGCACCCGGCCGAGGGCGAGGAGGCCGCCGCCCGCCGCGCCGCGCTACTGGCCACCCTCACCACCCTCAGCGCCTGACCCGCTCCCGCACGGCAACGGGCTCCCGTTCCGTTCGCCCGGTGGGTGCCCGGAAATCCGCTTGCCGTGACGCCCGGCCCGGCAGTAGCAATAACGGGCCGGAACGGGAACGGAGTCACATGCGATTCGAGAAGATGGGCATCGCCCTGCAGAGCGAGGATCCCGCCGCGAGCGCCCGGTTCTTCACCGAGCACCTGGGCTTCCGGGTCGCCATCGACCTGGACTGGTACGTCAGCCTGCACCACGACGAGCACCCCGGCTACATCGTCGACTTCGTCCGGCGCGGCCATGAGGCGATGCCGGAGAGCCTGCGCACGCAGTCGCCCGCCGGGCTGATGCTCGGGCTGCTCGTCGCCGACGCGGTGGCGGCCGAGGCGGAACTGCGGGCGGCCGGGGTGGAGATCGTCGGGGCACTGGTGGACGAGCCGTGGGGGCAGCGGCGGTTCCACGTCCGCGCCCCGGACGGGATCGTCTGCGAGATCCTGCAGACGATCGAACCGGACCCGGAGTGGATGCGGCAGAACGGTTACTGAGCGGCTACCGACTCGCCTGCGGCGGGCCCCGGCCACGGGCATGGAACAATCCGCCCGTGTCCGAGAGCCCCGAAGCCAGCCCCGCGCCCAGCCAGGAAACCGCCGGTACGGAAACCGCCCCCGGCGCCCGTCTGCGGGTGCTGTCCGGGATCCAGCCGACCGCCGACTCTTTCCATCTCGGCAACTACCTCGGCGCGCTCCGCCAGTGGGTGCGGCTGCAGGAAACCCACGAGACGTTCTACTGCGTCGTCGACCTGCACGCGATCACCGTGGAGCAGGACCCGAAGGTGCTGCGTGAGCGCACCCGCCGCTCGGCCGCCCAGTTGCTCGCCATCGGCGTCGACCCGGCGCACAGCGCCCTGTTCGTGCAGAGCCACGTGCCCGAGCACGCCCAGTTGAGCTGGGTGCTGGAATGCCAGACCGGGTTCGGCGAGGCGGGCCGGATGACCCAGTTCAAGGACAAGGCCAGCAAGCAGGGCACCGACCGGGCCAGCGTCGGCCTGTTCACCTACCCGGTGCTGCAGGCGGCGGACATCCTGCTGTACCAGGCGAACGCCGTCCCGGTCGGCGAGGACCAGCGGCAGCACCTCGAACTCTCCCGCAACCTGGCACAGCGGTTCAACAACAGGTTCGGGGCGACGTTCACCGTGCCGGAGCCGCACATCGTCAAGGACACGGCGAAGATCTACGACCTGCAGGACCCGAGCGCGAAGATGAGCAAGTCGGCCTCGGCGGCCGGCGGCATCGTCGAACTGCTGGAGGACCCGAAGCGTTCGGCGAAGAAGATCCGGTCCGCGGTCACCGACGCCGGACGCGAGGTCATCTACGACCCGGAGGGCAAGCCGGGCGTCGCGAACCTGCTGACCATCTACTCGGCCCTGACCGAGCGCGGCATCGCCGAACTGGAGGCCGCGTACGAGGGCAAGGGGTACGGCGACCTGAAGAAGGACCTCGGCGAGGTACTGGTCGACTGGGTGACGCCGTTCCAGGAGCGTGTCCGGTCGTATCTGGACGACCGCGCCGAACTGGACAAGGTGCTCGCCGCGGGCGCCGAGCGCGCCCGCGAGGTCGCCTCCCGCACCCTGGCGAAGGTGTACCGCCGGGTGGGTTTCCTGCCGCCCGGCTGACCGGTCGCGCTGACGCACCTGCTCGACCTGTCCTCGGCCTACATCGCCACCGCACATCCAGTAAGTCGGGCTTGTCGAGGGCGGCGTCCGCGTCCGCTGCTCAGGGCTCAGCCGGATGGTTGGACGGCCCAGTCGGGCATCGGGGGGAACGGTGCGAGCCGGTAGGCCGGGGGTTCGGTGCCGTGCAGGTGCCGCACCAGGTAGTCCCAGGTGCGCCGGGTGACGTAGTGGTACCTGCCCTGGAAGTTGTGCTCGACGCCCGGGACGACGAGCATGTCGACGTCGGCATCAGCGTCGATGAGCGCGTCCACCAGGCGCATGCTCTGGTGGGGCAGCACGTTGTCGTCGAGCTCGGCGTCGATCAGCAGGAGCTTGCCGCGCAGGTTGCCGGCGTGCGGCGTGTTCACCAGCGCTCGACGGCCCTCCTCGGTGATCTCTCCGTGGTTGTGCTCGACCCAGAACGGCAGGTACATCGAGAAGTCGTGCGGGCCGGCCTGCGCGACCCCCACCGAGTAGAACCCGGGGCGAGTCAGCAGGGCCCGGGCCGTGAAGAACCCGCCACCGGAGTGGCCGGTGATCCCCACTCGGTCGGTGTCGAGCCACGGGTGGCGGCGTCCGAGCTCGCGGATGGCGGCGACGTGGTCGTCCAGCGCCGCGGCCATGCCCAGATCGCCCTGGGAGTGGTCGAGGAACGCCTTGCTGCGCACCGGGGTGCCCCGGCCGTCGAGCGCGACGACCGCGAACCCGAGCGCTGCCAGCGCCTCGGGCTCCCCGGTGAACAGGTCGCCGAACGCCGGTGAGGCCCGGTGGATGTTGGGCCCGGGGTAGGTGTGGTCGACGATGGGGTAGCGCCGCGCCGGGTCGAAGCCGTGCGGGCGCCACAGCAGCCCGTAGATCGGGGTGTGCCCGTCCGCCGCCGTCGTCCGGAACCGCTCGGGCGGGCTCCAGCCGACCGCCTCCAGCGAGGTCGCGTTCGGAGCCTCGAGTTCGACCAGCACCTGGCCTTCGTCGCCGAGCACCCTCGTACGAGGCGGGCGGGCGACGGTCGACGCGCGGTCGACGATGTAGTCGCCGCGGGGCGGGCCGACCGCGTCGTGGTCGAGGTCGTCGTCGGTGATCCGCACGAACCCCCCGCCGTCGAGGTCCACCCGGCAGATCTGACGGATGTAGGGGTCCTCGTGCAGACCGTTGGCCAGGAACCACACCTGGCCGCGCTCCTCGTCGACCCGCAGGACCCGGCGGACCAACCACTGCCCCCCGGTGACCCGTCCGAGCAGCTCGCCGTCGGAGGAGTAGCGGTACAGGTGACCCCAGCCGTCGCGCTGGGACCACCACAGGATCTCCCCCGATTCCAGGATGCGTACCACGGGCGGGGCGTGCAGGTACGGCGCGGGATCGACCCGAGTCCGGCCGGTCTCGGCGACCAGCGTCGTCATCGCACCGGTGCCCGGGTCGAGGCGGCGCAGCTCGAGGGTGCGCCCGTCCCGGGACTGGTGCAGGACGTGCACGGCGTCCTCCTTCTCCCCGGACCACCACCGCCGGTCCAGAGCGTAGGGAGAGGTCAGTACCTCCGGCTCGCCGGACGCGACCAGGTTCTGCCCGGTACGGATGTCGAGGACGTGCCACGTCATCGTCGCCTGGGCTTCGTCGCCGGGCATCGGGTAGCGGATACGGTGTGCCACCGGCCGCCCGCCGTCGGACGGGGCGGCCTCCACCAGAACCTGCTCGGGCAGCTCGCGCTGGTCGATCCGGTGGGTGACCAGCCGGGTGGAGTCCGGCGACCAGGCCGCCACCAGCACAGAGTCCAGTCCCAGCAGGGGCAGCTTGACCTTCGTGGCCGCGTCGGGGAACCCGCCGTAGTCCCAGTGCGGCTCGGCGTCGTCGGTGAGTGCGAACTCCCGCTGCCCGTCCCGGCTGCGCACCCACACGTTGCCGTTCCGCCGGAACGCCACCCACGCCCGGTCCGGCGAGACGATCTCCCCCGGCCCCACCGGGGGGCCGTCCTCTACCTGCTTGCAGGTCCCGGTGCGATCCGACCACTCCCACCGCGCGTCGAATGCCGAGAAACGGATCACTTCGGGATCCCGGCCGGGGACCTCGAACTCCACGGAGGTGAGCGGCAGGTCGTCGGCCTCCACCGCACGCCCGGACGCCTGCGACAGCGCCGCGGCGAGCCGCTCGTGATCGAACGCGCCGCGCCTGGTGCCCGCCGCCGGGGCGACCAGGACGTACCGCGTCCCGGACCAGTACCGGAACCGAGCACCGTCGTCGGACCACTGCGGTACCACCGCGGCCTGCGGGACCAGTCGGGCCCGGTACGGCGCGAGCATCTGCTCCGCGCGCGCATAGTCGATGTCGGTGAGGTGGACGCGCCCAGCCGGGTCGCTCATGTCGGAGCCCTTCTCTTGATGGGATTAGGCCGACCACGTCACACCATGACGCCGCGTCGAGCTCTACTCGAATGTGAGCCACATCATGAGGCTTGCTATGTACGGTGGTCGAACGCTGGACCCCGCCGCCGGGTGTCCCGGTCGGCGGACCCGGCCGCGGGGTAGCGCTCGCCAACAGCGACCGAGGACTGGAGCAGCTTCCAGTCCGTGTCGTCGGGGAACCCGAGCGGTCGTGTGGGCGGTATGCCCCAATCCGTTTCCTTGTCGTCGGGGGTAGTCGCTACCGTCGGTCCCGGGCGCACCGGAAGGCCGCCCCGGGGGACGAGGCTGGGATGACACCGACATGACTTCCGTGCTGATCGGACGAGACCACCCCGCGGAACTTCTCCGCGGGGTGGTGCGCCGGGCCGCGGGCAGCCACGGCGGGCTGGTCCTGGTCACCGGCGAGGCGGGTATCGGGAAGACGACGCTCACCACCGGTGCGGCCGCGGAGGCCGCCGAACAGGGCGCGCTGGTGCTGCACGGCGCGTGCTGGGACTCCGACAGCGCGCCCGGCTACTGGCCGTGGGTACAGGTGATCCGTGCGCTCCGGCGGACCGCGGGCGAGCAGGAGTGGGCGGAGGTCGAACGGGCGGCGGGCAGCACGCTGGCCGCACTGCTGGGCGAGTCGCGCACCGCCGAAACCATCGGCGACTTCGCGCTCTACGACGCGGTGACCACCGCGCTGGTGACGGTGTCCGCCCGCAGGCCGGTGCTCGTGGTGCTCGACGACCTGCACTGGGCGGACGCCGCCTCGCTCTCCCTGCTGGAGTTCGCCGCGCGGCACACCTGGTTCGAGCGACTGCTGATCGTCGGAACGTACCGCGACGTCGAGGTGGAGGCCCCGGAACATCCGCTGTGGCCGCTGATCACGCCACTGGTCGCGATGGCCACCACGGTCACGCTCACCGGCCTCGAACCCGAGGACGTCGCCGCCCTCATCGCCCGCACGGTCGGCGAGGAACCCGGCGCCGCGCTGGCCGCCGAGGTACACCGCCGCACCGGCGGCAACCCGTTCTTCGTCGAGCAGACCGCCCGGCTCTGGAGCAGCGGCGGCTCGGTCACCGCCGTTCCGCCCGGCGTCCGGGACGCGCTGCAGCGCCGCATGTCCCTGCTGCCCGCCCCGGTCCGCCGGATGCTCACCGACGCAGCCGTGCTGGGCCGCGAGTTCCACCGTCAGGTACTGGCCGCCGCCGCGTCGACGCCGGTGCCGCGGATCGACCGGCTGCTGGACCAGGCGGTCACCTCCCGGCTCGTCCTCGCCCGCGGCTCCGGCACCTTCTCCTTCGCCCACGACCTGGTGCGCGAAACGCTCTACGAGGCGCTCGACGAGGCCGACCGCTGCCGCAGGCACGCCGAGATCGTCCGTTCCGTCGACCGGGTACCCGCGGTGGCCGGACGGATGCTGCCCGCGGAACTGGCCGGGCACGCGTACCTGGCCGGTGCCGAACTCGATCCGGCACGTGCCGTGGACCGGCTCGTCACCGCCGCGCGGGACGCCTCGGGCAGGCTGGCCACGGCCGAGGCGATCGAGCACTACCGGCGCGCCTACGAGCGGGTCGGTGCCGTCGACGACCGGCGCAGGCGGGTGATCGTGTCCCTGGACTACGGCCGCGAGCTGGACCACGACGGCGACCGGGACGGTGCGCTCGTCGTGTTCCGGGTGGCCGCCGACGCCGCCAGGGAGAGCGCGGATCCGGCGCTGCTGGCCAGGGTCGCGCTGACCGTCTACCGGGTGGACGTGGCGCCCACGGCGGATCGCTGGGAGGTGGACCTGCTGCTCGACGCCTACCGTGCGCTCGCCGGGCCGCTGCCCGAGGCGGAGCCCCGGCTGGACCGGCTGGCGCGGGAACTGACCGTGCGGGTGGCGGAGCTGGCGCGCGGCGGCGCGGACGACGACTCGCTGACCTTCGGGCTGTGGGCCCGGCACGACGCGATCTGGGGGCCGGGCAGTGCCAGGGAGCGGGTGGGGATCACCGAGGAGCTGATGGCCCTCGCCCGCCGCACCGCCGACCACGAGGTCGAGTACTTCGCCGCCTCGTTCCGCTGGGTGGCGCTGCTGGAGCTGGGCGACGAGCGCTACCTTGACCAGTTCCACGAGTTCGTGGCCTCGGCGAAACGTGCCCGGCTGGCCCGATCGGACTTCGCGTCCTCCGTGGACCAGAGCATCATCTACGGGCTGATGGGCCGCTTCGCCGAGTCCGAGGTGTTCCTGGACCGCGCGCTGGAACCGTTCGGCGACAACGTGCACAGCCACTTCACCTTCATGACCCACCACCTGCGCTGGAACTGCTGGCTGCTGCAGGGACGGTTCGGCGAACTCGCCGAACTGCACCAGGAGCTCGCGGCCGCCGACCACCCGTTCCCCCGGCTGCTGGAGGGCGTGACGGCCGCCGAGCAGGGGGACGCCGCCGCGCTCGCGGCGCTGGCCGAGCCGCTCGCCGCGGAAGGGCCGTATCCGATCGACTTCGAACCGATCTGGCTGCGCCTGCAGGCGCGGATGGCCGTGATCACCGGGGACGCGGCGATGCGCGAGCGGGCACGGGCGGACCTGCTGCCGTACGCCGGGCAGTGGCTGGTGGCGATCTACGGCTGCGACATCGGCGGACCGGTCGCCTACTGGGTCGCCGAACTCGACGCCGCGGCGGGCGACTGGGACGCGGCGGTGGACGGCTTCACCGAGGCGCACGGTTCCGCCGACCGGCTGCAGGCCAGACCGTGGTCGCTGCTCGCAAGGGAGGGGCTGGGCCGGGCGCTGCTCGGCCGCGGGCACGCCGGCGACCTGGCGGCCGCGCGCGAGACGCTGGCGGCGGTGGCAGGTGAGGCCGCGACGCTGGGCGTACGGCATGTCGCGGAGGCCGCCGGGCGGCAACTCGCCGAGGCCGGTCCGGTCGATATCGGTCCAGCCGACTCGGCCACCGGCGGTTCGGCTCCCGGCGGCGATCCCTTGCCCGCCAACGAGTTCCACCGCGACGGCGCGGTCTGGTCCGTGCGGTTCGGCGGGCGGTCCGCGCACCTCCCGGACGCGAAGGGCCTGCGCGACCTGCACCTGCTGCTCGGCAGGCCGGGCACCGACGTGCCCGCCGTGCGCCTGCTCAACCCCTCCGGTGGCGATGTCGTGGTGGCGGCGAGGGGAATGGGCGGCGACGCGGTGCTCGACGAGGAGGCGAAGGCGGCCTACCGCCGCAGGCTCGACGGGCTGGACACCGAGATCGACCGGGCCGTGGAACGCGGAGACGACGACCGGGCCGCCGCGCTGGACCGGGAACGTCAGGCGTTGCTGGACGAACTGCGCTCCGCGGCCGGGCTCGCCGGCCGCACCCGCAGGCTCGGCGACGAGGCCGAACGGGCCCGCAAGACCGTGACCGCCCGCATCCGGGACACCCTGCGCAAGCTCGACGCGGTGCATCCCGAACTCGCCGCGCATCTGCGCGCCTCCGTGGTCACCGGCGCGAGCTGCGGCTACCGTCCCGGCGTCGAGACACGCTGGCGGCTCTGACCGCGGAACGCGCCCCGTACGGCCGGAAACCCTTGTGCCGCAAGGGACACATACACGGCGGGCCCGGCCGTGATGGCCGGGCCCGCCGTGCTTCCGCGGTCACTTCCGGTTGTACAGCCGCATGGTGAGCGTGCCGAAGACGAGGATGAGCGCCCCGGCGGCGACGAGCACCCACAGGGTCGCGCCCGCGTCCGGCGTGCCGTTCATCAGTCCGCGTACCGAGGCGACGAGCAGCGTGATCGGGTTGACGTCGACGAAGGCCTGCAACCAGCCCGGCATCGTCCCCGGGTCGACCAGGATGTTGCTGAGGAACGTCAGCGGGAACAGCACCAGCATGCTGACCCCCATCACCGACTTCTCCGAGCGCATCAGCAGCCCGAACATCGTCCAGATCCAGGAGAAGGCGAACGAGAACGCCACCAGCATCGCCACGCCCAGCAGCACACCGGCGAGCCCGCCGGCCGGCCGGAAGCCGAGGACCAGGCCCAGCGTCAGGATCACCGCGGACGCCAGCAGGTAGCGCACCGCGTCGCCGAGCAGGTAGCCGACCAGCGGCGCGGGCCGCCAGATCGGCAGGGTGCGGAACCGGTCGAACACGCCCTTGCTGATGTCGGTGTTCACCGACACCCCGGTGTACATCGTCGTCATGACCACGCTCATCACCATGATTCCCGGCAGCAGGTACTGCAGGTAGTCGGTGACCGAGCCGTTGCCCAGCGCTCCGCCGAACAGGTACGTGAACATCAGCGTCATCATGATCGGGAACGCGGTGACGTCGAAGAGCTGCTCGGGAACGTGCTTGATCTTCAGCATCGACCGCCACCCGAAGGTGATCGAGGCCGACAGCGCGCTCGGCCGTGGCGGCTGCTCGACCGCGATCAGCACGTTGGCCAGGTTCTCGGCCGAGGGGGCGGCCAGTTCGAGTTCGTCGTCCTTCGTGGCCGTGGTCATGCCACTGCCTCCTTCGCGTCACGGTGCCCGGCGGGCTTGTTGGTCAGGGCCAGGAAGACCTCGTCGAGGCTCGGCTGGCCGAGGGAGAAGTTGTCCACGGTGATGCCCTCGCCGGCGAGTTCGGCCAGCGCGCGCGAGGCGTGCACCGCCGCGCCCTGCTCGGTGCCGTCGTTGATCCGGGCGGTCAGCGCGAGCGGGTCGGCGTCGAGCTGCACCGGGGCGTCCAGGACGCGGTTGAGCAGTTCCTCGGCGCGCGGCCGCTGCTCCGCGTCGCGGAGCCGGAGGTGTACCGCCCCGGCCCCGACCGACGCCTTCAGCTCGCCCTTCGTGCCCTCGGCGATGACCCGCCCGTGGTCGATCACGGCGATCCGGCTGGCGAGCTGGTCGGCCTCGTCGAGGTACTGCGTGGTGAGTAGGACGGTGGTGCCCTGCGCGACCACCGCCCGGACGATGTCCCAGACCTGGTTGCGGCTGCGCGGATCCAGCCCGGTCGTCGGCTCGTCCAGGAACAGCAGGTCGGGGGTGTTCAGGATGCTGGCGGCGATGTCGATCCGCCTGCGCATCCCGCCGGAGTAGTTCTTCACCTGCCGTTTCGCGGCCTCGGTCAGGCCGAAGGCGTCCAGGAGCTGCTCGGCCCGCGCGTACGCCGCGGGCTTGCGGTGCCCCAGCAGCCGGGACAGCAGCACCAGGTTCTCGGTGCCGGTCAAATCCTCGTCCACGGAGGCGTACTGGCCGGTGAGGCTGACCCGGGTGCGCACGGCGTCCGCCTCCCGCACGACGTCGTGGCCGAACACCCTGGCCTCGCCCTCGTCCGGGCGCAGCAGGGTGGCCAGCATCCGCACGGCCGTCGTCTTGCCGGCACCGTTCGGCCCGAGCACCCCGTACACGGAGCCCGCGGGCACCGTCAGGTCGATGCCGTCCACCGCCCGGTTCTTGCCGAACACCTTCACCAGCCCGGAGGTCTCGATGGCCGGTGCCTCGGTTGCGTTCATGCTCTTTCCTTTTCCTCTGTCGTCGTTCATGACACGTAGGGGCGTGCGGCCCGCGCGTCCCGCAGCGCGAGGCCCCACCAGACGAGCTGGTCGAGCAGCGAGGCCGCGGCGCGCAGCCTGCTGTCGGTGTCGTGCGGTGTGCCGTCGTCGCCGAACTCGCCGTCCAGCAGGTCGAATCCGAGGCTGTCGCGCACCGTGACCATGTGCAGTTCGGTGAAGACCGTCCGGAGCGCTTCGACGGCGTACATGCCGCTCATCCGGCAGCCGTAGGAGACGAAGCCGACCGGTTTCGCCTGCCACTCGTCGTAGGCGTAGTCGATCGCCTGCTTGAGCGAGGCGGGGAAGCTGCGGTTGTACTCCGGTGTCACCACCACGAACGCCTCCGCCCGCTCGATTCGCCCGGTGAAGGCCGACATCGCCGCGGTGGGCTCGGCCGGGTAGCCGGCCGGGAAGTCGAACGCCGCGAGATCGACCACGTCCAGCTCGACGTCCCCCCTCCGCCGCGCCACCCCGGCGAACCAGTCGCCGATCGCGCCGCCCGCGCGGCCGTCGCGGGTGCTGCCGATCAGCAGCGCGACGCCCAACGGTGACGTACCGGTCATCGACGCCTCCACGCTCGTTGTTACCGCTTCCCCCCGCAGGCGCGAGATCGGCACGCGCGTGCCGCTGGATCGGATCTGGCGGCTCGGATGTGGCCGCTGGAACCGGCGGTCCGGAGCTGGCGAACTCGGTCCGGCGAGGTTGCCGGACGCCGGACGGACGCGGCCCGGCGTCATCCGGCGTCATCCGGCGGGGGAGCGTGCCCGCGCTCGCGTTGCGGGGGGTGCCGCCCCTGGTTAGCGTTTCCGCGAGGGATCTGACGCGAAGCGGGAGGTCGTAGCCGATACGTCCCGCCAGGCCCAGTCGGTCCCCGTCGGGGAAAGAGAACTGATGGTCGAAGCGAAGAACGGCACCACAAGGGCGGACACCGCCGAGGGAACCGCGGACGGTGAGCCGCCGAAGAAGGAGGGGCTGCTCCCGCGGATGCGGCGGAAGTACCCCTGGCTCGATCACGTGGTCAGGGCGAACGACGCCTTCACCGAGCGGTACGGCAACCACTACGCCGCCGCGATCACCTACTTCAGCGTGCTGGCGCTCTTCCCGCTGCTGATGGTCGGCTTCTCCGTCGCCGGGTTCATCCTGATGGACAACGAGAACGCGCTGAACCAGCTCAAGGACGGCATCACCTCCTCCGCGCCCGAAGGCCTCGGCGACTTCCTGAACCAGATCGTCACGGCCGCGCTGGACTCCAAGGCCGGCATCGGCGTCTTCGGCCTTGTCCTCGCGCTGTACTCCGGCATCGGCTGGATGACGAACCTGCGGGACGCGCTCACCGCACAGTGGGGTCAGCAGAAGCAGCAGCTCCCGCTGGTCTCGACCACGCTGAAGGACCTGCTGGCGCTGGCCGGGCTCGGCGCGGCGCTGATCGTCTCGTTCGGCCTCACCGCCATCGGTGGCGGCGTCGGCAAGTTCCTGCTGGAACTGGTCGGCCTGGAGAACCAGGGCTGGGCGGTGTTCCTGCTGCGCGTCGCCACGATCCTGCTGTCGCTGGCCGCCAACGTGCTCGTCTTCATGTGGGTGATCGCGCGGCTGCCGCGGCAGAAGGTCTCGCTGCGCAGCGCCGTCCACGGCGCGGTCATCGCGGCGATCGGCTTCGAGGTGCTCAAGCAGGTGGCGACGGTCTACCTCGCCAGCGTCGCCAGTTCGCCGAGCGGGGCGCTGTTCGGCCCGATCATCGGTCTGCTCGTCTTCTCGAACCTGGTGTCCCGCTTCCTGCTGTTCGTGACCGCGTGGACGGCGACGTCGAAGGAGAACGTGGTCGCCGTCGTGCCGCCGCCCGCCCCGGCGATCATCCGGCCCCGGGTGCAGGTGCAGCGCGGGATGGGACTGGGCGCGACGGCCGGGGTGTTCGGCGTCGGTGCCGTGCTCGGCTGGCTCGGCAGGCGCCGCGGCTGAGGGGCCTATGCTCCCCATGACACGAAGGGGTGATGGTGAGCAGCACGGATACGCGGGGGACCGCGGATAAGGTCCGGTTTCCACGCGAGATCTGGGTGCTGGTCGGTGCCAGTTTCCTGATCGCGATCGGCTACGGCCTGATCGCGCCCGCCCTGCCGAGCTACGCCGCCAGTTTCGACGTCGGCGTCACTGCCGCGTCCGTGGTGATCAGCGCGTTCGCCGCCGTGCGGCTGGCGTTTGCGCCGGTCAGCGGCAGGCTGGTGACCAGGTTCGGTGAGCGCCCCACCTACCTCTGGGGCCTGTCGATCGTCGCGGCGGGCAGCCTGGCGTGCGCGTTCGCGCAGGACTACTGGCAGCTACTGATCTTCCGTTCGCTGTCCGGGGTCGGTTCGACGATGTTCACCGTCTCGGCGATCGGCCTGCTGATCCGGATCTCGCCGCCGCAGGTGCGCGGCCGGGCTTCCGGACTGTGGGGCACGAGTTTCCTGCTGGGCGGTATCGCGGGGCCGATCGTCGGTGCCGCGCTGGTGACCGTGTCGCTGCGGGCGCCGTTCCTGTTCTACGGCGGCGCGCTGCTGCTCACCACCGCGCTGGTGTGGTGGCAGCTCCGCGGGTCCGAACTGGTCTCCCGCGCGGCCGAGGAGACCGAGCCGGCGATGACCTTCCGGCAGGCCCTGCGGCACCCCACCTACCGCGCGGCGCTGATGTCGAACTTCACCAACGGCTGGGTCGTTCTCGGTATCCGGGCTTCGCTGCTCCCGCTGTTCGTCACCGCGGTGCTGATGAAGGGCGAGGAGTTCACCGGGATCGCGCTGGCGGTGTTCGCCGCGGCGAACGCGGCCGTGCTGCTCGTCGCGGGCAAGTTCGCCGACACCCGCGGCCGCAAACCCCCGGCGCTGGCCGGCTTGGCGCTGCTGGCCGTGGGCATGGTGCTGCTGGGGCAGGCGAGCGAACCGTGGCTGTTCCTGGTCGCGGTGCTGATCGCCGGCCTCGGCGGTGGTGCGCTCAACCCCTCGCAGAACGCCGCCGTCGCCGACGTGCTGGGCGTGAAGGCGCGCGGTGGCGGGGTGCTGGCCGGCTTCCAGATGGCGGCGGACGTGGGCGCCGTGCTCGGCCCGCTGGTCGCCGGCGCCATCGCGGAGAAGGTGTCCTACGGCGTCGCGTTCGGGGTCACCGGCGCGGTGGCCGCCGTGGCGCTGGTGGCCTGGACGCTGGCGCGGGAGACGCTGCCCGCCGCCCAGGACCCCGGCGGGCACGATACCGAGCACTCCGCCCAGGACGCCGCCGTGGAGGACTGCTCCCCCGACTGCGGCGGCCGCCCCTGAGCCCGCCCACCCGCCGTGTCGCGCGGCCCAGCACCCCGTGTCGGGCGTTCTGGCACCCTGTGTCGCGCGCCCCCGCACCCCGTGTCGGGCGTTCTGGCATGCCGTGTCGGGCGGGCCATGCTTGCGACACCCCGTGCCCGCGGCACATCCAGCGTGGAACTCGGCGCTCGACTCGTTGGTCGCTTCTCGTTCGGTACCCCGAGACCGCCGCGCGCGTGAAAATTCGGAGGCAGGTGCCGTCGAGACGACCTAGGGTTTCGCCGATGCCGACGAACTCCGTGACCGCCTCCGCGTATCCACCGCTGAACGTGCGGGTGTGTACGCCCCGGCTGACGCTGCTGGGAGCGACCGACGAGCTGCTGGAGCGGCTCGTACCGGTGGTCCGCAAGGGAGTGGTCACGGCGGCACCGTTGCCGTTCGACGATCCGATGTCCCTGTACCAGGACAGTCCGGATCGGGAATGGGGCTGGCTCCGCGGGGTGTGGGCCGGTCGCGGGAAGGTCAGCGACAGCTTCTGGCGGCTGTACTTCGTCGTGATCGTCGACGGCGAGCCGGTCGGCATGCAGGACCTGATCGGCACCGACTTCTCCAGGTTCGGCACCGTGGACACGTTCTCCTGGCTCAGCCCCGAAACGCGCGGTCGTGGGCTCGGCAAGCTGATGCGCCAGGCGGCGTTGCACCTGGCGTTCGAGGGACTCGGCGCGCGGCAGGCCGGCAGCGATGCCTTCGTCGACAACCACGCTTCGAATCGCGTCTCACAGGCGTTGGGCTACCGGCCCAACGGTTTCGACTGGGACACCCGCCGCGGCGAAGCGGCCGAGATCCAGCGGTGGAGGCTGACTCGCGAACAATGGTCCGCGCGTCGGAGCGACGACATCGAACTCAGCGGCGTCGCCGAGTGCCTGCCGGTCCTGGGCATCCCGGCCCGGAAGGCCGACTGAGCGCCCGCGACCCCGTGGCGCGCGTTCCGTCGGGCCGGGCCGGGGTCAGGTGCGCTTGACCCGGCGGACGCGGACGAACGCGATCAGCCCGGCGACGATGATCGCCAGCGTGATGACGATGGCCGTGGTGCCGGAGCTCTCGTCCGGTTCGGCCGGCGGTTCGGCGGTGGGTTGCTCGGCCGCGTTCGCCGGGGCGTCGGGGTCCTTGACCGGGACGGACGTGTCGGCGGAATCGATGCGCCCGACCGGCTCCGGGTTCGCCGAGGCGAGCGCGAAACCGTAGTCGAGCATCATGGCTGCCTGGTCGGAGACGCGGACCGGACGCTGTTCGCCGCGCATCAGCACGATCGCGAGCCGTTTGCCGTCACGTTCGGCGCCGCCGACGTAGGTGTGCCGCGCGTCGTCGGTGAAGCCGGTCTTGCCGCCGAGGAACCCGGCGTAGGTGGAGAGCAGCTTGTTGTCGTTGTACAGCGGGAAAGCGGGCTTGTCCGCCCACCCGGGAAACAGGATCTCGCGGGTACGCACGGCCTCGGCGAACTGTTCCTGCTTCATCGCCTGGTTGAAGATCAGACTGATGTCGTAGGCGGAACTGGTCATTCCCGGACCGTCCAAACCGGACGGTGTCGCGGCCCGCGTGTCGGTGGCGCCGATGTCGCGGGCGAGCGCGTTCATCTTCTCCACGGTGGCCGGTACGCCACCCAGCACGGTCGCCAGCGCGTGTGCGACGTCGTTGCCGGAGTGCATCACCAGCCCGCGCAGCAGTTGCTCGACGGTGTACTGCCCGCCCGCGACGATTCCGACGCAGGTGCATTCCTGCGCGGCGTCCTCGGCGGTGGGGGTGACCATGCGGTCCGGTTCGAGTTCCTTGACGACGACGAGCGCGAGCAGCGTCTTGATCAGCGAGGCGGGACGTTGCCTGCCGTGCGGGTCCTTGGCGGCGAGCACCTCGCCGGTGTCGAGGTCCTGCAGGACCCAGGACACGGCGGTGTTCTCCGCGGGCGGCGCGATGGCCCCCTCCGGCAGCACGAGGCCGCAGTCGCCCATCCGCGCGCCACCGACCACCCGCGGCGGTACGGGCAGCGGCTCCGGTGACGCCTGGCCCGGCGGGGGCTGCTCGGAGGTGTCCACCGGCGGCGGCGGCAGTTCGGCGTTGGTGCACGGCGGCGGGGGCGGCGGCGGTTCCGGCTGGGCCGCCGCGGGCAGTGCGACCAGGGTGAGCAACCCGGTCAGCATGGCCGTGGCCAGAACACGGAGCGATCGACTGTTTGCGCTGCGCACCGGGAAAGACTAGCGGCCGTACCCGTCCGGCGGGGGCGACGGTGGGCTGCCGTGCCGCGGGCGGGCGGCGCGGCATACTGCGGTCCATGCGTATGTCCCGCCGTGTGTCGTTGTTCCTGCTGGCGTTCGGGGTGTGGTCCTGGATCATCTGGATCACCTTCGTGAAGAACCTGTCCGGCAGCGACAACGCGTTCACCCCGGACGGGGCGCCGACGCCATTCTTCTGGGTGCACCTGGTGCTGGCGGTCGTGTCGTTCGTACTGGGGACGGTCATCGGCGTGATCGGCTGGCGCGGTCTGCGGGCGGACGGCGCCGGAAAGCGGTGAACCCCAACCCTTCCGCTCTCACGGACGGACTGTTCTTTTCCCACATTCCAATTGGTTCACGCCCGTTGATTTGCCCCGAATGGAGGGCACGCCACGGGGGTTTTCCTGCATAACGTTCTCGCGACCGATCGAGCCGGCGGGACGGCGAACCCTCCCGCGCGGACGGCTCACAATCCGGAGGTTTACATGACCAGAACACGACGCTGGCTGCTACCCGCTGCCACGGCAATCGTGCTGGGCGCGACCAGCCTGCTCGCGACGCCGGCCGCGACCGCCGCACCCTCGGCGCCCGCTCCGGCGGCCTGCGACGAGACGAGTCCGGCGTACAGCTACGTGGTGCTCTTCCAGCCGCGGACGAAGCAGAAGGCCGTCGACAGGGAGATGGCGGAGAAGTGCGGCAGCACGGTCTCCTACTTCCCGGAGATCGGTGTGGCGGTGGCGGTCTCACGCAACGCGGACTTCCAGCAGCGGGTCGGCCCCTTCCGCGCGTACTCGGGTGGCAAGGAGGTCGCGGAGGCTCCGGGTACGGCTGCGGCCGGGATGCGCGCCAACGCACGGGCCAACGGTGCGGCGGACGCGACACTGGAGCAGACCACCGCCGTCGCCGCTTCCGCCGATCTGGCCGCGCAGCAGTGGGACATGCGTGCCATCAAGGCGCCCGAGGCGAACAAGGTCAACCCGGGAAGCGGCAGGGTGACCGTCGGCGTGATCGACTCCGGTGTGGAGGCCACGCATCCGGCGCTGGCACACGCGATCGACGCGAAGTCCTCGGCGGGTTGCCTCTCCGGCAAGGCGGACACGGCCGCGGCCGCCTGGGCGCCGACGACCTCCGACCATGGCACGCACGTCGCGGGCACGATCGCGGGCAAGGACCCGGCGACCGGTTTCACCGGCGTGGTGCCGGGTGTCAAGCTGGCCTCGGTGAAGGTCGTCAACGACGAGGGCCTGATCTACCCGGAGGCCGCCGTCTGTGCGTTCATGTGGTCGGCGGAACGTGGTTTCCCGGTGACCAACAACAGTTACTACGTCGACCCGGGAATGTTCTACTGCCCGAAGCAGCCCGGTGACGCGGCCGCGTACGAGGCGGTGCGCCGCTCGGTGGCCTACTCCCAGCACAAGGGTGTGCTGAACGTCGCCGCGGCGGGCAACAGCGGTTTCGACATCCCGGCCCAGACAACGGATCCGAACCGGCCGCACGCGGTCGACGCTAGTTGCGCCATCCTGCCGAAGGGGCTGGACGGCGTCGTCACCACCTCGGCGGTCGGCTATGCGGGCACGAAGTCGTCGTACAGCAACTACGGCAAGAACGAAATCGACGTGACGGCCCCCGGTGGCGACCGCGCGCAGCTCCCGCCCGCGGGCGAGGGTGCGGGCTGCCCGCTGTCGACGGTGGTGAACGGGGCGTACGGCACCAAGTGCGGTACGTCGATGGCGTCCCCGCACGCGGCCGGTGTGGCCGCGCTGCTGGCGAGCAAGTACCGGTTCGCACCGCCGCGGCTGCTCTCGACGCTGCTGGGACTGAAGGCCGACCCGGTGCCGTGTGGCGGCGCCGAGGGCTGCACCGGCTCGGACCGGTACAACTCGTTCTACGGCAAGGGAATGGTGAACGCCCTGCGCGCCGTCCGGTGACCGTCGCCCGGATCGGTTGACAGGCAAAGGGAACGCCGCGGAACCCCCGGGCCCCGCGGCGTTCCCTTTGCCCGCCCGCCCGACCCACTCCCCGCCGTGTCGCGCGCCCAGACACCCCGTGTCGCGCGCCTGGGCATGCCGTGTCGGGCGGTGGGACATACCGTGTCGGGCGTCTCGGCAGGCGTCGGGCTTGGCTGGAGTGGCCGGATATCGCGTACCTGCCGTCTGATCCGACGGTCGCGCCAACCTCAGGCGGTGTCGCGGCGTCGACTCCGGAACTCGCGCCGTGGCACCGCGATTCTGGGAACCTCGGCAGCGACGGCCTGCCCTGGCCCGACACGAGGTGTCCTACCGCCCGACACGGTGTGCCGGGGCGCCCGACACGGCCTGCCATACCGCCCGACACGGGGTGCCGTACCGCCCGACACGGGGTGCCCTTGCGCCCGACACGGGGTGCCCCTCCGCCCGATACGGGACGGCGAAGCGCCGCGAGCCGGGGGCTCGCGGCGCTTCGCTTTGGGCTGGAGGTAACCGGTCAGACGCGCTTGAACAGCAGGGCGCGCTTGACCTCCTGGATCGCCTTGGTGACCTGGATACCGCGCGGGCAGGCGTCCGTGCAGTTGAACGTCGTACGGCAGCGCCACACCCCCTCGGCGTCGTTGAGGATGTCGAGACGTTCTTCCGCACCCTCGTCCCGCGAGTCGAAGATGAACCGGTGCGCGTTGACGATCGCGGCGGGCCCGAAGTACGAACCGTCCGACCAGTAGACCGGGCAGGACGAGGTGCAGCAGGCGCACAGGATGCACTTCGTCGTGTCGTCGAAACGCTCCCGGTCGGCGACCGACTGGATCCGCTCCCGCGTCGGCTCGTTGCCGTACGCGATCAGGTACGGCTTCACCGCACGGAACGCCTCGAAGAAGGGCTCCATGTCGACGTAGAGGTCCTTCATGGTGGTGAGGCCCTTGATCGGGGCGATGGTCATGGAGGTCTGCTTGCCCTCCTTCGCCATCAGGTCCTTCACCAGCACCTTGCAGGCCAGCCGGTTGATGCCGTTGATCTGCATCGCGTCCGAGCCGCAGATGCCGTGCGCGCAGGACCGGCGGAACGACAGCGTGCCGTCGACGTAGTTCTTGATGTTCGACAGCAGGTTCAGCACCCGGTCCGTCGGCAGCGCCGGGACGTCGTAGGACTCCCAGTGCGGCTCGGAGTCGAGCTCCGGGTTGAACCGGAGGATCTTCACCGTGACGGTGACGGAGCCCTCGGGTGCCGGGATCTGCGAGGTGTCGTGGTGGCCGGTGGTGGGTTCGGCAACGGCGGTCATTTCGCTCCCTCGGCGGAGAAGAGTTGTCCCATCAGTACTTGCGCTCCATCGGCTCGTACCGGGTGAAGGTCACCGGCTTGTAGTCGAGCCGGATGTCGGAGATGAAACCGGTCAGGCCCAGCGGCGCGTCCGGATCCTGCTTCTCCGGCAGTTGCTTGTACGACATCGAATGGCGCATGAAGTTCGTGTCGTCGCGGTTCGGGTAGTCCTCGCGCGCGTGCCCGCCGCGCGACTCCTTGCGCGCCAGCGCCGCGTTCACCAGTGCCTCGGCCAGGTCCAGCAGGAACCCGAGCTCGACGGCTTCGAGGAGGTCGGTGTTGTACCGCATCCCCTTGTCCTGCACGGCGATCCGGCCGTACCGCTCCTTGAGCGCCTGCACGTCGGACAACGCCTGCTTCAGCGTCTCCTCGGTGCGGTACACCGCCGCGTTGGTGTCCATCGTCTGCTGCAGTTCGGTGCGGATGTCCGCGACCCGCTCGCCACCGTGCGCGGTACGCAGGTGTTCGACCATGCCCTGCACCATCGTCGCCGGATCCTCGGGCAGCTCGACGTAGTCGTGGCCCGCCGCGTACTCGGCCGCCGCGATACCCGCCCTGCGGCCGAACACGTTGATGTCCAGCAGCGAGTTGGTGCCCAGCCGGTTCGCGCCGTGCACCGACACGCACGCCACCTCGCCGGCCGCGTACAGGCCCGGGATGACGTTGTCGTTGTCCCGCAACGCTTCCCCGTGCACGTTGGTCGGGATTCCGCCCATCGCGTAGTGCGCGGTCGGGTACACCGGCACCGGCTCGGTGACCGGGTCGACGCCCAGGTACGTCCGGGCGAACTCGGTGATGTCCGGCAGTTTCGTCTCCAGCACCTCGGCGCCGAGGTGCGTGCAGTCCAGCAGCACGTAGTCGGCGTGCGGACCGTCACCGCGGCCCTCCAGCACCTCCAGCACCATCGACCTGGCGACGATGTCGCGCGGCGCGAGGTCCTTGATGGTGGGGGCGTAGCGCTCCATGAAGCGCTCGCCGTCCTTGTTCCGCAGGATCGCGCCCTCACCGCGGGCGCCCTCGGTGAGCAGGATGCCGAGACCGGCCAGGCCGGTCGGGTGGAACTGGTAGAACTCGATGTCCTCCAGCGGCAGGCCCTTGCGGTAGTAGATGCCCATGCCGTCACCGGTGAGCGTGTGCGCGTTGGACGTGGTCTTGAAGACCTTGCCGAACCCGCCGGTGGCGAACACGATCGACTTCGCCTGGAACACGTGGATCTCGCCGGTGGCGAGTTCGTAGGCGACCGCGCCGGAGGCGACCGGGCCGTCGGGGGTGTCGCTCATGGTGATGTCGAGGACGTAGAACTCGTTGAAGAACTCGACCTCGTGCTTGACGCAGTTCTGGTACAGCGTCTGCAGGATCATGTGGCCGGTGCGGTCCGCGGCGTAACAGGCGCGGCGGACGGCGGCCTTGCCGTGGTCACGGGTGTGCCCGCCGAAGCGCCGCTGGTCGATCTTGCCTTCCGGCGTGCGGTTGAACGGCAGGCCCATCTTCTCCAGGTCGAGCACCGCGTCGATGGCTTCCTTCGCCATGATCTCGGCCGCGTCCTGGTCGGTCAGGTAGTCGCCGCCCTTGACCGTGTCGAAGGTGTGCCACTCCCAGTTGTCCTCCTCGACGTTGGCCAGGGCGGCGCACATGCCGCCCTGGGCCGCGCCGGTGTGCGACCGCGTCGGGTAGAGCTTGGTGAGCACGGCGGTACGGGTGCGCTGGCCGGACTCGATGGCCGCGCGCATGCCCGCGCCGCCCGCGCCGACGATCACCACGTCGTACTTGTGGAACTGCATGGGAATCACTCCGCTGTTCGTGCCGCTCGTGGCGTCCGCTGTGGACGGTCCGGTGGCGGGCGGCCGTGTGGTGGTGGGCCGTCAGGCCGCGATGTTCGGGTCGAAGGTGAAGATCACCATCGTGCCGACGGCGAGGATCAGCACCATCGAGACGTAGAGGACGATCTTCAGCCAGAACCGGGTGCTGTCCTTGCGGGCGTAGTCGTCGATGATCGTGCGCAGTCCGTTGCCACCGTGGAGCTGCGCGAGCCAGAGCATCGACAGGTCCCAGAACTGCCAGAACGGGGAGGCCCAGCGGCCGGCGACGAACGCGAAGTTCAGCCGGTGCACACCGCCGTCGAGGATGTTCATGATGAACAGGTGGCCGAGCACGAGCACGATCAGCGCCATGCCGGACAGCCGCATGAACAGCCAGCTGTAGAGCTCGAAGTTGCTGCGGCGGGCGGACGGCCTGCGCGGGCTGCGCGGCTTGTCGAGGGTCAGTGCCGGTGTCGTCATGTCAGCCCCCGAACATTTCGGTGATCGTGCGCTCGAGCATGAAGTAGGTACCCGGGATCATCACGAGCACCCAGACGCCGAGGATCGTCCACAGCATCGGACGCTGCAGCGCGGGGCCCTTCGACCAGAAGTCGACGAGCATGACGCGGATCCCGTTCAGCGCGTGGTAGAGCACGGCGCCGACGAGCGCGACCTCGAGCAGGTTGACGAACGGCGTCTTGTAGGTCTCGATGACCGCGTCGTAGCTCTCCGGGGAGACGCGTACGAGAGCGGTGTCGAGGACATGGACGAACAGGAAGAAGAACGTGAGCACGCCGGTGATGCGGTGCATGACCCAGGACCACATGCCGGGGTCGCCCCGGTAGAAGGTCCCGTTACGGCGCGAGGCACCCGCCCGATCGCTGCCCGCCGTCGCTTCGGCGGTGCTAGCCGTGGTGGACATCGGTGAACGGCCTCCAACGTCACAGATGACTGTGCCCGGCTGACCGAGGATCTCCGCTTCACGTCGTCGCCGGTCGAGTTCACATGTGTCCACATGTGACGCCGGCGGCGACGGTGCCGCGAGGTCGAGGGCCATCGAGCCTGGATGGTTGCCGATGCTAGACCCGCCCACTCCGGGCGGGCGCACCTCGGGTTGTCGTCTGTGATCGACCAGACACCACGAGCCCGCCGGCGCACCGGATGACGCACGTTCATGCGTTACCCGAACGAATGACCGCGCTCCGGTGCCCTCCGGATGGACGCCGTCACTCGTCCGCGTGGTCGTCACGGTGTGTACCCGGCTGATCGCGGCCCGATTTTCGAGCAAACGTTTCGGTTACGTGGAGTGCCACGGGTATGGCCAATTGGTCGCTTACGGGTACGGTTCGCCAGTCGAACCTGGCACTGGGGCCAGTTCATTTTCTTCGGTGGTCCGCCGTAACCCGGCGGGGGAGGAGAGACCGTGCGTCGAAAGCCTGGTTTCCGATTGAGCCGTGCCGGTGTCGCGGCTGTCGGCATGGTGAGCGTTCTCGTGCTCGCCGGATGCGCCAAGGACTCCGGTGGCGGCAGCGACAGCGGCGATTCCGGCGACCAGGCCGGTGGCCAGTCGTGTGTCACGGCCGAGGCCCCGCCCGCCGCGTCCCCCGCGGCCAGCAGCTCCAGCGCGGCAGGCGAGAAGGTCGACGCCAGCGCGCTGAAGGTCGGTCTCGCCTACGACGTCGGCGGCCGGGGTGACGCCTCCTTCAACGACGCCGCCGCCGCTGGCGTGGACAAGGCCAAGGCCGACATGGGCGTGACGGACTCCACCGAGAGCACCGCCGCGGGCACCGAATCCGAGGACGCCAAGCAGCAGCGCCTCAACCAGATGGCGACCGAGGGCTTCAACCCGGTCATCGCCGTCGGTTTCGCCTACGCCGAGGCCGTCAAGGCCGTCGCGCCGAAGTTCCCGGACACCAAGTTCGCGATCATCGACGACGACTCGGTCCAGGCGCCGAACGTGACCCCGCTGGTCTTCGCCGAGGAGCAGGGTTCGTACCTGGCCGGCGTCGCCGCCGTGCACAAGAGCAAGAACTGCCACATCGGCTTCGTCGGCGGTGTGGACACCCCGCTGATCCAGAAGTTCGAGGCGGGCTTCCTGGCCGGTGCCAAGGCGGCCTCGGACAAGGTCAAGATCGAGGACGACTACCTCACCCCGGCCGGTGACATCACCGGGTTCAACGACCCGGGCAAGGGCAACGTCGTCGGCAAGGCCCAGGTCGACAAGGGCGCCGACGTCCTCTACCACGCGGCGGGGGCCTCCGGCCGTGGCGTGTTCGAGGCCGCGAAGGCCAACAACGCGCTCGCCATCGGCGTCGACTCCGACCAGTACAACCAGAAGACGGTCGAGGGCGTCAAGGACGTCATCATGACCTCGATGATCAAGCGCGTCGACGTGGCGGTCTACGACTACATCCAGGCCGTCGCCAAGAACGACCTCACCTCGCTGCCGAAGCGCTTCGACCTCAAGGTCGACGGCGTCGGCTACTCCACCTCCGGTGGCATGGTCGACGACATCAAGGCCGTGCTCGACGGGTACAAGCAGCAGATCGTCGACGGCAAGATCACGGTCTCGGACAAGCCGGAATAACCAAGCCTGGTAAACACGTGGGGCCCACCCGACGGTGATCCCGTCCGGCGGGCCCCTCGTGCGTTCGTTGGGGAGTCAGCAACTCATGAACAGTCCTGAGCCCGGTGCCGCCAGGGGCGCTCCGGTCGTCGAACTCACCGGGATCACCAAGCGCTTTCCCGGTGTCGTCGCCAATTCCGACGTCAACCTCACCGTGCACGCGGGCGAGGTGCACGCCATCTGCGGTGAGAACGGCGCGGGCAAGTCGACGCTGATGAAGATCCTGTACGGGATGCAGCAGCCGGACGAGGGCAGCATCTCCGTCAACTCCTCGCCGGTCCGCCTGCGTAACCCGCAGGACGCGATCCAGGCCGGGATCGGCATGGTCCACCAGCACTTCATGCTCGCCGACAACCTCACCGTGCGGGAGAACGTCCTGCTCGGCGCCGAGGGCCTGCACGGCATCGGCGGCAGGGCGCGCAAGCGGATGGCCGAGCTCGCCGGGCAGACCGGTCTGCACGCCTCGCCGGACGTGCTCGTCGAACGACTCGGCGTCGCCGACCGGCAGCGTGTCGAGATCGTCAAGGTGCTCTATCGCGGCGCGAAGATCGTCATCCTGGACGAGCCGACGGCCGTGCTGGTGCCCCACGAGGTCGACGCGCTGTTCGACACGGTGCGCAGCATGCAGGCGCAGGGCTTCACCTTCCTGTTCATCTCGCACAAGCTGGACGAGGTGCGCGCGATCGCCGACACGGTCACCGTGATCCGGCGGGGCACCACCGTCGGCACCGCCGACCCGAAGACGATCAGCTCGCGCGAACTGGCCGAGATGATGGTCGGCAGCGAACTGCCCAGCCCGGAGACCCGCGAGTCCACCGTGACCACGCGGGAGGTGCTGCGCGTGCACGACCTGCGTCTGGACACCGAGGGCTCGGCCCGTGCCGCGCTCGACCACATCTCCTTCGCCGTACGCGCGGGCGAGGTGCTCGGCGTGGCCGGGGTCGAGGGCAACGGGCAGACCGAACTGGTCGAGACCATCATGGGCATGCGCAAGGCGAGCTCCGGCAAGGTCGAGCTCGTCGACGCCGGGGGACAGGCGCGGGACCTGACCAGGCTCGGCACGCTGGCGCGCCGCGAGGCCGGTATCGGCTACATCCCCGAGGACCGCACCCGGCACGGCCTGCTGCTGACGCAACCGTTGTGGGTCAACAGGATCCTCGGTTACCAGACGCGCAAGCCGGTGGCCTCCGGTCCGCTGCTGGACATCTCCGGTGCGCGCAAGGACACCGAGCGCATCGTCACCGACTACGACGTGCGTACCCCGGGCATCGACGTGCCCGCGGGCGCGCTGTCCGGTGGCAACCAGCAGAAACTGATCGTCGGGCGGGAACTGTCCGGCACACCGGTGCTGCTGATCGCCTCGCACCCGACTCGCGGCGTCGACGTGGGTGCGCAGGCGCTGATCTGGGAGCAGATCCGCCTCGCCAGGGCCGAGGGGCTCGCGGTGCTGCTGATCTCGGCCGACCTCGACGAGCTGATCGGCCTTTCCGACACGATCCGGGTGATGTTGCGCGGCAGGCTGGTGACCGAGGCCGACCCGGCCACGGTCACCCCGACCGAGCTCGGTTCGGCGATGACCGGCGCGGGCGAGACCGACGCCGCCGCCGACGGTCCGGACGTGTCCGCTGTGTCTGAATCGGACGGTGAACAGTCGTGACTTCCTGGCGTACCAAGCTTCTTCCGCCACTGCTGGCGATCGCCTTCGCCGTACTGCTGTCCAGTGTGGCCCTGCTGATCTCCGGCGCGGATCCGTTGCAGGCGTTCGGCACGATGCTGCGCCAGCTCGGGCAGGGCACCATCGCGGTGGACACGGTGAACCTGGCGACGGTCTACTACCTGGCCGGGCTCGCGGTGGCCATCGGCTTCCAGATGAACCTGTTCAACATCGGCGTCGAGGGCCAGTACCGGTTCGCCGCGATCATCGCGGCGATCGTCGGCGCGGCCGTGAAGCTGCCGCCGGTGCTGCACACCGCGTTCATCATCCTGGTGGCCGCGCTCGCCGGCGCGGCGTACGCGGCGATCCCGGCCATCCTGAAGGTGACGCGCGGCGTCAGCGAGGTCATCTCCACGATCATGCTGAACGCGATCGCCGGTGGCCTGATCGCCTTCCTGGTCAACCCGGACCAGTTCGGCGTGCAGCGCGGCAACAATGTGAGCACCGCGGAGATCCCCGAGTCGGGCCAGCTTCCTGGCCTGCCGCTGGGTGATCTCGGCGCGCTGTTCGGCTTCTTCTTCGTCGCGGTGGCGATCGGCTTCGCGTACTGGTTCATGCTCAGCCGCACCCGGTTCGGCTTCGAGCTCAAGGCCAGTGGCGAGTCGTCCACCGCGGCCGAGGCGGGTGGCGTCAACGCGAAGAAGATGGTGCTGACGGCGATGTTGCTCTCCGGGGCCGTCGCCGGGATGGTCGCGCTGCCGGAACTGCTCGGCCGCGACCACGTCTACGGCATCACCTCCACCCAGCAGTACGGCTTCACCGGTATCGCGGTGGCACTGCTGGGCCGCAACCACCCGGCCGGCATCGCGCTCGGTGCGCTGTTGTGGGCGTTCCTGGACAAGTCGGCGGTGTCGCTGGAACAGATCCAGGTGCCCAAGGAGATCGCGACGATCATCCAGGGCACGATCGTGCTGTCGGTGGTGGTCGCCTACGAGATCGTCAAACGGGCCGACCTCGCCGCGGAACAGCGCAGGGTGGGCCGGGCACTGGGCGGTAACGGCCCCGGCGGCAAGCCCGCCGACGTGCACGAAGGGGGCGCGGTATGAGCAACATGGTGATGGACGTGCCCTCGGGCGGCAGTGGTTCGACCATGCCGCCCGCACCGGAGAAGCGGAGCCTGCCCGGCTGGGCGCGCGGGGCGCTGTGGGCGGTCGTCGCGATCGCGGCCCTGTCCGCGACCTCGTACCTGACCGGTCTCAACGTGCTGACCTCGTCGAACACGACGCAGACGGCGCTGCGCCTCGCGCTGCCGATCCTGCTCGCCGCGCTCGGCGGCATGTGGGCGGAACGGTCCGGCGTGATCAACATCGGCCTCGAGGGCATGATGATCCTCGGTACGTGGGGCGCGGCCTGGGGCGCGTTCTACGGCGGGGTCTGGGCCGGGCTCGGCGCGGCGATCCTGTTCGGCGGACTGGGCGGGCTGCTGCACGCGCTGGCGACGGTCACCTTCAACGTCAACCACATCGTCTCCGGCGTGGCGATCAACCTGCTGGGACTCGGCGTCGCGAAGTACCTGGCGACGCTGGTGTTCCAGCCGCTGTCCGGCAACCCGAGGCAGTCGCCGCCGGTGCCGAAGTTCGACACGTACTCGGCGACCTTCCTCTCCGACTGGCTCGGTGACCTGGAGGACCAGCAGCGGGTCGGGCTCTCCGACGTGGCGGGCATCGTGCGCGGCCTGATCACCGAGGTCTCGCCGCTGACCGTGATCGCGCTGCTGCTGATCCCGGTGAGTTACCTGATCCTCTGGCGCACCCGCTTCGGCCTGCGGCTGCGTTCCTGCGGGGAGAACCCGGTCGCCGCGGAATCGCTCGGCGTCAACGTCTATCTGCACAAGTACGCCGCGCTGGCGATCTCGGGCGGGCTGGCCGGTATGGGCGGTGCCTCACTGGTGCTGCTGCCCGGTGGCGCGGACTACCTGGAGAACCAGACGAACGGCCGAGGCTACATCGGCCTCGCCGCGATGATCTTCGGCAACTGGCGGCCCGGTGGCCTGCTCGGTGGTGCCGCCCTGTTCGGTTACGCCGACGGCCTGCAACTCTCCGGCGGCGGCGAGGCGGTGCTGGCGCTGTTCTACGGTGCGGCGATCGCACTCGGTGTGCTGTTCGTGGTCAAGATGGTCAAGCGGGACTGGCTGCCCGCGCTGCTCAGCGCGGCGGGCGCCGGACTCCTGTACTACATCTACTGGGCCAACGACGAGCTGCCGGACGACCTGATCCCGTACACGCCGCACTTCGTCACGCTCATCGTGCTGGCCGTCGCTGCGCAACGGCTCCGGCCACCGAAGTCGATCGGCAAGCGCTACCGGCGCGGGGAGGACGAGTAGTGGTCTCGCCCGGAGTCGACTGGGAGGCGTTGCGGGCGAGCGCGGTGCGGGCCGCGCAGAGTGCGTACGCGCCGTACTCGGGCCTGCGAGTGGGCGTCGCGGGGATCGTCGACGACGGTCGCATGGTGCTCGGCTGCAACGTCGAGAACGCCTCCTACGGCCTCGGCCTGTGCGCGGAGTGCACGATGGCGGGCCAGCTCCGGCTCTCCGGCGGCGGCAGGCTGGTGGCCGTCGCCTGCCGCGGTGGCACCGGCGAGCTGCTGATGCCCTGCGGACGGTGCAGGCAGATCCTGTTCGAGCTGGGTGGCGGGGCCTGCCTGGTCGACACGCCGCGCGGAATCCTGCCGATGACCGAGGTGCTGCCCGAGGCGTTCGGGCCCGCCGACCTGCCATCGTGACCGGGTTCCGGCCCGCGCGCGAGACGCTGATCTGGAGCGATGCATGACCACGGAGCCCTTTGCCGCCGTCGACGTGATCCGGGCGAAGCGGGACGGTGCCCGGCTCGACGACGAGCGGATCGCCTGGGTGATCGACGCCTACACCCGCGGCGTGGTCGCCGAGGAGCAGATGTCGGCGCTCGCCATGGCGATCTTCCTGCGCGGAATGGACGCCGCCGAGACGGCCCGCTGGACCGGCGCGATGATCGACTCGGGGGAGCGGCTGTCGCTGACCTCCGCCCGTCCGACCGTCGACAAGCACTCGACCGGCGGGGTCGGCGACAAGATCACCCTGCCGCTCGCGCCGCTGGTAGCGGCCTGCGGTGCGGCCGTTCCGCAGCTTTCCGGGCGGGGGCTGGGCCACACCGGGGGCACGCTGGACAAGCTGGAGTCGATCCCCGGCTGGCGGGCGGAGCTGTCCACGGCCGAGATCGGCAAGCAGCTCGACGAGGTCGGGGCCGTGGTGTGCGCGGCGACCGAGGGACTGGCTCCGGCCGACCGCAAGCTGTACGCGCTGCGCGATGTCACCGCCACGGTGGAATCCGTTCCGCTGATCGCCAGCTCGATCATGAGCAAGAAGATCGCCGAGGGCGCGGCCGGTCTGGTGCTGGACGTCAAGGTCGGCTCCGGCGCGTTCATGAAGACCGCCGAGCAGGCGCGGGAACTGGCCGCGGCGATGGTGGAAATCGGTGCGGCGCACGGGGTGCGTACCAGTGCGCTGCTCACCGACATGAGCACTCCGCTCGGCCGGGCCGTCGGCAACGCCGTCGAGGTCGCCGAGTCGGTGGAGGTGCTGCGCGGCGGCGGGCCCGCGGACGTGGTCGCGCTGACGCTGGCACTGGCCCGCGAGATGCTGGACCTGGCGGGCCTGCCGGACGCCGATCCCGCCGAGGCGCTGGCCTCCGGCCGGGCGTACGACACCTGGTGCCGGATGATCCGCGCGCAGGGCGGCGACCCGGAGGCCGAGCTGCCCCGGCCACGGCACGTGCACACGGTGTCCGCCACCGAGACCGGCACACTGTCCACAATGGACGCTTATGGGGTCGGCGTCGCGGCCTGGCGGCTCGGTGCCGGACGTGCCCGCCGGGGAGAGCGGGTCCAGTACGCCGCCGGAATCCGTTGCCTGGCAAAGCCGGGCGAGTACGTCGAGGCGGGCGACCCGGTACTGGAACTGCACACCGACACCCCGGACGCCGTCCCGGCCGCGCTGGCCGCACTGGACGGGGCGCTGACCTACACGCCCGCGGATCCCTCGCCTGCCAAGGATTCGCTGCCTGTCAAGGAGAAGGGCTCGCACACGAACGATGCCCCCGCCGGCGGCGAGGGCATCGTCCTCGAGGTCGTGCGCGGCTGAGCCCGCGCGGCGTCAGTCCTCGGAACCGTCGCCGTTCGACTCGGCGTTCTTGCTCTTGCCGTCGGCGCTCTTCGGTGCGCGGCCGTTGCGGGCCCGGCGCGGCTGGCGGACGGGCTGCTGGGTCGGCATCGGGGGCTGCTGCAGGGGCCCGCCGCCGAGCATGAGCTCCGCGAAGGTCGCCATCGCCTCGTCGAGCTGGCCGCCGATCCGGCGCTCGGACTCCTCGTTGCTCTTGCGCACCACGGAGGTCAGCGATTCGGTGTCGGGCTGGTTGTCGATCGTGCCCTGCACGCTCGTCAGCGCCTTCTTCACCGCGTTGTCCAGGTCGGTGAGCTTGCCGGTGACGGCGCCCTCGACCTTGTCCACCCGGGTCGAGAGGTCCTCGATGCGGGTGGTGGCCTGCTCGATCCGGTCGGCGACGCCGTCCAGGCGCTCGGTGGCGTCGATCGCCTCGCTGGCCTCGCGCACGGCGGTGCGCACGCCGCTGTCGGTGCTGTCCAGGCGCTCGCGGGTGGCGGTGTCCAGCTCCTCGATGCGGGTGCGGACATCGGTCTCCAGCGCTTCGACACGCTCGCGCAGCGCGGTCTCGGCCACGTCGATGCGCTCGCGCACCGGACCGTGCACGGCGTGCGGCAGCGAGTCGGCCTTGCTGTCCTGCTTGTCCAGGTGCACGTCCAGCTCGTCGAGGCGACGGTGGATGTTCTGCAGCTTGTCCTCGAGGCCGTCCATCCGGCCCGCGACGCCCTCGAAGCGCCCGGCCATGCCGTCGAGGCGGCCGTCGAGCTGGGCGAAGGGCTTGGCCAGCTTGTCGACGATGGTGTCGACGGCGCGGGCGACGGCGGCGATGGCGTTGTCCTGCGCCTCGAGCCGCGACATCGCCTCGTCGAGGCGTTCGGCGAGCACGCCGACCTCGGTGCGGTCGGGCAGCTCGGAGAGGCGCTTGCGGACGGCGCCGAGCGAGTCGACGGGGGCCAGGCGGGCGTAGATGTCGTCGAGCGAATCGAAGATCTGCTGCTGCTCGCTCTCACGCACCTCGGCCGCGCGCACCAGCATGTTGCGCATCCGGTCGAAGGACGGGGCGGCGATCTGATTATCAGTGGTCACGGGGATTGTCCTTCAGGGGCGGGGAAGGGACTTCTCCGCAGCCTATCGAGCAGAGGATTGCACTGGGTATCGCCCCCATCAAGATGCCCGTGAACTGCACCTGCATCCGGGTGAACCGGTTGCTCCGAATGGCGCTGATGGTGAGGCCGGAGGCGGCTGTCTGGTCCGTGTGGGCGGGTACTGTCGCTCCATGGCACGCGATTCCTCCCCCGCCGGCCCCGTCCCCACCCCGGACGAGATCCGGCGGGCTCCCAAAGTCCTGCTCCATGATCATCTCGACGGAGGGCTGCGGCCCGGCACGGTCGTCGAACTCGCTGAGGCGGCCGGGTACGGGGCGCTGCCCACCACCGATGCGGCGGAACTCGGCACCTGGTTCCGCACCGCCGCGGACTCCGGTTCGCTGGAGTCGTACTTGGAGACCTTCGCGCACACCTGTGGCGTCATGCAGACCGAACAGGCTCTGGTGCGGGTCGCCGCCGAGTGCGCGGAGGATCTCGCCGACGACGGTGTCGTGTACGCGGAAGTCCGTTACGCGCCAGAGCTTTTCGTCGAGCGCGGGCTCAGCCTGGAGGCGGTCGTCGAGGCCGTGCAGGCGGGTTTCGCCGAGGGGGAGCGACGGGCGGCCGCGCGCGGGCGGACCATCCGGACGGGCACCCTGCTGTGCGCGATGCGCCAGCACGCGCGGGCGCTGGAGATCGCCGAGCTGGCGGTGCGCTATCGCGACGGCGGCGTGGTCGGTTTCGACATCGCGGGTCCGGAGGACGGTTTTCCGCCCACCCGCAATCTGGACGCTTTCGAGTATCTGCGCACGAGCAACGCGCATTTCACCATTCACGCGGGCGAGGCGTTCGGTCTCGCCTCGATCTGGGAGGCGATTCAGCACTGCGGCGCGGAACGGCTCGGCCACGGCGTGCGGATCGTGGACGACATCAAGAACTCCGCGGGGGGTACGCCCGAGCTGGGCAGGCTCGCGGCGTACGTGCGTGATCGCCGGATCCCGCTGGAGGTGTGCCCGTCCTCGAACGTCCAGACGGGTGCGGCCCGTTCCATCGCCGAGCACCCGATCGGGTTGCTGGCGTCGATGAGTTTCCGGGTCACCGTCAACACCGACAACCGGCTGATGAGCGGCTGTTCGATGTCCTCGGAGTTCGGCGCGCTGGTGGAGGCGTTCGGCTTCGGCTGGGCGGATCTGCAGTGGTTCACCATCAACGCGATGAAGTCGGCGTTCATCGACTTCGATCAGCGGCTGGACATCATCAACACGATCATCAAGCCCGGATACGCCCGGCAGGTGAACTGAGCCCGCGCGGGGGAACCGTCGCTCGACGGTTTCCCTCGCGCGTCCGGCGGGCTTGTTATGGTTAGCATTGCGAAGTAAAGTTCAGAATGCAGGAATGTTGTCTCGCATTTTGGACGTCGCATGGTCGAGCCCGAGCGGACGGCGGCGAGTGGCCGCCGCTGGCTGATCCTCGTCATCGGCCTTCTCGCGCAGACGGCGAGCTGCTCCTTCCTCTACGGCGTCCCGTTCCTGGTGCCCGCCATGCGCACCACGGAGGGTCTCTCGCTCGCGCAGGCGGGCACCGTGGTCGCCGCGCCGAGCGTCGGCCTGTTGCTGACCCTGATCGCCTGGGGTGCCGCCGCGGACCGGTTCGGTGAACGCCTCATCATGGCCCTCGGACTAGGTCTGTCCGGGCTGCTGCTGCTCGGCACGACGTTCGGCCTCCGCGAACTCGGCCCGCTGTTCGCCTGCTATCTGCTCGCGGGAGCCGCCAGCGCCTCGGTCAACGCGGCGAGCGGCCGGGTGGTCATGGGCTGGTTCAGTCCGTCCGAACGCGGGATGGCGATGGGGATCCGGCAGACCGCGCAGCCACTCGGCGTCGGGATCGCGGCACTGGCGCTGCCACCGCTGGCCCAGGCGGGCGACTTCGCCACGGCGATGGCCTTCCCCGCCGTGTTCATGCTGCTGGCCGCGCTGCTGGTGGCCCTGCTGGTGCGTGACCCGCCGCGGCCACCAGCCGGGCCCGACGGCGGGAAACCCCGCTCGCCGTACCGGGCGCCGACGCTGTGGCGGGTGCACGGCGCGAGCGCGGCACTGGTGATCCCGCAGGCCGCGGTGGCGGCGTTCGCGCCGGTCTACCTGGTCACCGTGCACGGCTGGAGTGCGCTTGCCGCCGGCTGGTTCTTCGCCGCCGTGCAGGCGCTCGGTGCCTGCGGACGCCTCGCTTCGGGCTACTGGTCGGACCGGGTCGGCAGCAGGTTGCGGCCCATGCGCCAGCTCGCCGTGGCCAGTTCGGCGGTGATGCTGGTGGTGGCGGTCGGGGACGCGAGCTGGCCGTGGCTGGTCGTGGTGGCGCTGGCGCTGGCCGCGGTGATCACGGTGAGCGACAACGGTCTGGGCTTCACCGCGACGGCCGAGCTGGCCGGCATCTCCTGGGCGGGCCGGGCGATGGGTGCGCAGAACACCGGCCAGAACCTCTTCGCCGCGCTGACACCCCCGCTGCTGGGACTGGTCATCGGCGATTCGCGGTACGCGCTGGCTTTCGCGCTGGTGGCCGTGTTCCCGCTCGCCGCGATCTGGCTGACGCCGGTGCGTGCCGAGGAGGCGGCGACGGCGGCGCGCACGAGCTGAACCCGCGACCCGACCGTTCCGAACACGACGGCACGCGATCGGCCCCCGGACGCCATCGGGCCCGGAACGCGAACGGGCCCCGCCACCACGAAGGGTGCGGGGCCCGTGCGGACGTTCCTCGTTCAGTGCAGGTGCAGCCGGTCCTCGAGGGACTCGACCAGCTTGCGCCAGGCCGTCTCCTCCGCGTCGAACGGAGCGCTGGGAGCCAGCCGCGTCGGGTCGGGGCGAAGCACGAAGGACACCAGCCAGCCGAGGCTCTCCGAGGTGGCGAGCGCGTCGGAGACGTCGTCCTCACCGGCCCAGTCGTCGACGTCGGTGAGCAGTTCCACGGCCAGTTCGAGCTGGGTCGGATCGATCGCGTCGACACCCTGTGCGATGTCGGCGTCCAGTTCCGCCAGCACGTAGGTGTTCTCGTCGTCGATCTCGATCTCCAGCTCACCGGCCGTCGCCTTGGCCAGCACCTCGTCCCAAGTGGACACTTCGGCGATGTCGCTCTCGGTGAACTGCGAACTGTCGGCGAGCGCGCGGGCCAGCGCCTTGGGTGAGCCGTAGGCGTCGATCTCCCCGTCGGAGCCGAGGAACAGCGGCTCGTCGTCGAGGTAGCAGCGCAGCGTGTAGTACTCGTGCCCACTGGTGATGATCTTGATCGGGTCGATGCCGACCTCGGCCCAGAAGCCGACCGGGCCCTCGTCCTCGTCGTCCTCGTCGGCGGACGCCGAGTCGACGCTCTCCAGGTCCTCCGCGTCGGTGTCCACGCCGGCCTCGGCCTCGGCGGACTCCTCGTGGAAGGCGGCGAGTTCCTCCGCGGTCTGCTCCAGCGTCGCCGCGTCCACGTCCGGGACGTCGACGAGCTGATCGATCGCGTCGAGCACCGTGTCCCACTTCTCGGACACGGCGGAGGACAGGTCGGCCCACAGGCGCTCGCCGTCGCGGCCGGTGAACGGGAGCCTGCCCTGCTCCAGCAGGGAGAAACCCTCGTGGCTGTCCAGGACCTCGTGCACCTCTTCGAGCTCGCACACGTCGGCCAGTGAACGGACGATGCCGACGATCTCGGCCAGTTCGCCGATCGTCCACGAGTCGGGGTTCTCGGCGACCAGCTCGGGGACACCGACCAGGTCGTAGGAATGGTCGTCGTCCGGGATCAGCTCGGGGACGTTCAGCGCGGGCACGACGTTCCACGCCGGGTGGTCCACCAGATCGTGCTGCTCGGCCTTGCGGACGAAGGCGGCCAGGTGGGCCGCGTCCGGGAAGGCGTAGAGATCGTCCTCGTCGCCGAGGAATGCCTCCCACTCCTCGCCGTCCTCGCGCCAGCGTGGTGCCCACAGGGTCACCAGGTCACCCTGTGGCAGCCCGAGTTCGATCGGGATGATGTCCTGTGCCATTCGACCCTCCGGTAAAACCACCTGTGCGCGGGCATGAGGATTCCCCAGCCCGGGGCGAAGCCTACGGGTTTGCGACCGGCCATGCGCATCCCCCTGCGCCTGGCGTCCGCGCCGGTGCCGGGAACGGATGGCACGATGACGTCCACGATGAGCCTCGCAGACGCGGTACCAGCCGAACCAGACGCCGATACGCTGTTCGACGCCTTCTCCTCCTGGACGACCGAGCGCGGGATCGAGCTGTACCCGGCGCAGGAGGAGGCGCTGATCGAGGTCGTGTCCGGCGCCAACGTCATCCTCTCGACGCCGACCGGATCCGGCAAGAGCCTCGTGGCCGTGGGCGCGCATTTCGCCGCACTGGCCGACGGGCGGCGCAGCTTCTACACGGCGCCGATCAAGGCGCTGGTGAGTGAGAAGTTCTTCTCCCTGGTGGAGATCTTCGGTACCGAGAACGTCGGGATGATGACCGGTGACTCCAGCGTCAACGCCGACGCCCCGATCATCTGCTGCACCGCCGAGATCCTGGCGAACATCGCCCTGCGCCACGGCGCGGACGCCGACGTGGGCCAGGTGGTGGCCGACGAGTTCCACTTCTACGCCGAACCGGATCGCGGCTGGGCCTGGCAGGTGCCGATCCTGGAGCTGCCGCGCGCGCAGTTCGTGCTGATGTCGGCGACGCTGGGCGACGTCTCGTTCTTCGAGAAGGACCTGACCCGACGGACCGGCCGGACCACCGCCGTGGTCACCTCGGCGCAGCGGCCCGTCCCGCTGACCTTCCGCTACGCCCTCACCCCGATGCACGAGACGATCAGCGAGCTGCTGCACGGCGGGCAGGCGCCGGTGTACGTCGTGCACTTCTCCCAGGCCGCCGCCATCGAACGGGCACAGGCGCTGTCCAGTATCAACGTGGCCTCGCGCGCGGAGAAGGACGCCATCGCCGAGGCGATCGGCGAGTTCCGGTTCTCCGCGGGCTTCGGCAAGACGCTCTCGCGGCTGTTGCGCCACGGCATCGGCGTGCACCACGCCGGGATGTTGCCGAAGTACCGCAGGCTGGTCGAGCAGCTCGCGCAGGCCGGGCTGCTGAAGCTGATCTGCGGAACGGACACCCTCGGGGTCGGCATCAACGTGCCGATCCGGACGGTGGTGCTCTCGGCGCTGACCAAGTACGACGGGGTGCGGCAGCGGCACCTCAAGGCACGCGAGTTCCACCAGATCGCCGGGCGCGCCGGACGGGCGGGCTTCGACACCGATGGCTACGTGGTCGTCGAGGCGCCGGAGCACGTGATCGAGAACGCGAAGGCGCTGGAGAAGGCGGGTGACGACCCGAAGAAGAAGCGCAAGATCACCAGGAAGAAGGCGCCGGAGGGGTTCGTCAACTGGACGGACAGCACCTTCGAACGGCTCGTCGCGGCCGAACCCGAACCGTTGACGTCCAGCTTTCAGGTCAGCCACTCGATGCTGCTGAACGTGATCGCCCGCCCCGGCGACGCGTTCGCCTCGATGCGGCACCTGCTGGAGGACAACCATTCCGACCGGGCGACCCAGCGGAAGCTGATCCTGCGGGCGATCGCGAACTTCCGGGCGCTGCTCTCGGCCGGTGTCGTCGAACGGCTCGACCAGCCGGATGAGCAGGGCAGGCGGGTGCGGCTGACCGTGGACCTGCAGTTCGACTTCGCGTTGAACCAGCCGTTGTCCCCGTTCGCGCTGGCGGCGATCGAACTGCTGGACCGGGAGTCCCCGAGCTACGCGCTCGATGTCGTGTCCATTGTGGAATCCACTGTGGATGATCCGCGTCCGGTGCTGTCGCAGCAGCAGTTCAAGGCGCGCGGTGAGGCCGTGGCCGAGATGAAGATGCAGGGCATCGAGTACGACGAGCGGATGGAGCTGCTGGAGAACGTCACGTATCCGAAGCCGCTGGAGGAGATGCTCGACGCGGCGTACGAGACGTATCGGCGGGGTCATCCCTGGGTGGCCGACTACGCGCTCTCGCCGAAGTCGGTGGTGCGCGACATGTACGAACGCGCGATGAACTTCGTGGAGTACGTGGGTTTCTACTCGCTGGCCCGGTCCGAGGGTCTGGTGCTGCGGTATCTCGCCAACACCTACGACGCGCTCCGGCACACGGTGCCGGACGAGGCGAAGACCGAACCCCTGCAGGACCTCATCGAGTGGCTCGGCGAACTGGTCCGGCAGGTCGACTCCAGCCTGCTCGACGAGTGGGAGGCCCTGCGCCACCCCGATTCCGAGGACCCGCACGCGCCGCCGGCGCTGCCCGAGGGTCCGCCACCGGTCACCCGCAACGAGCGCGCGTTCCGCGTGCTGGTGCGCAACCAGCTCTTCCGCAGGGTCGAGCTGGCCGCCCGCCGGGCGTACGCCGATCTCGGCGAACTCGACGCGGCCACCGGCTTCGACGCGGAGACCTGGGCCGAGGCGATGGGCGACTACTTCGAGGAGCACGACACGCTCGGCATCGGCCCGGACGCCCGCGGCCCCGCCTTGCTGCTGATCGAGAAGGAACCGGAGCTGTGGCGGGTCCGGCAGATCTTCGATGACCCGCAGGGCCACCACGACTGGGGCATCAGCGCGGAGATCGACCTGGCCGCCTCGGACGAGGCGGGAGCCGCCGTCGTCACGGTGACCGCGGTCGACCGCCCCTGAGGTCTGGCCGAGTGCTCAGTGGTCGAGCGCGACGGCGCCCGGGGCGTGCTCGGTGTTGCGCCGGGTCTTGGACCAGCCGTTGCGGCCGCGCAGCAGCCGGAACAGCGCCCGCCAGGACGTGATGTAGAAGGTGTAGATGTATAGCGCGTACGCCAGACCCATCCCGATGCCGCGAAGGAAACCTTTGCGTTTCAAGCATTTCCGGTAGTAGATCGGTCCCCAGACGACGAACGGCGCGAGCCCGAAGCAGCCGTAGATGACGAACAGGATCCAGCCGCCCTCGCGCAACCAGCCCCACACCTGGCCCGGATCGCCGACGCCGCTGAACAGCAATACCAGGAACGGGATCGGGTAGAGCAGCGAACCGAGGAGCTGCAACCACGGCTGCGCCAGGTAGTACATCATTTCGGCGGCACCGAGGGTGCTCAGATGCGGCGAGTCCCAGATCCGCCGGACGTATCGGGAGCACTGCATCGTGCCCTGGCCCCACCGGGTGCGCTGGGTCAGGAAGCGGCGCAGGCTGTACAGCCCTTCCTGCGCGACGTGCGAGTCGCGGGTGAACGCGGTACGCCAGCCCGCCGTCAGCAGGTGCACGCCGAGTTCGAAGTCCTCCAGTAGCGAGCCGCGCCACGGCGAGGCGGTGCCGTCCGCGATGGTGTGCAGCGCCGAGAGCCGGGTGAACTGCCCGTTGCCGCCCATCGAGATGGTGCCGGTGAACCCGCGTGAGGTCTGAATGGCGCCGATCGCCGTGCGGAACTCCAGGTCCTGCAACTGGGCCAGCTTCAGCCCGAACCAGCGACTCCAGCGGGACCCCTCGGCGGGTTCGGTGTCGCGGTTGCTCATCCACACGTCGAGCTGGACCGCCCCGATCCGCTCGTCGCCGAACAGGTGCTCCGCCGCGCAGACCTCGAGGCAGTTCGGGGCGGGTCTGCCGTCCGCGTCCACGACGGCCACGATGACCCGGTCCTTCGGCGCGTGCCGCCCGCTCCACGCGGTGAGTTCGCGGTACGCCTGGTTCAGGGCGTCGCCCTTGCCGGTCCGGGCGTTCGGCCTGCGCCTGCGCACCAGGTGGACGTACGGGTCGGTGGTGCCCTCGCGCAGCCGTGCCGCCGCCACCACCTCGGCGGTGCGGTCCTCGGAGTCGTCGTCGATCACCCAGACGTGCGCGTCCGGGAAGTGGTGGCGCAGGTAGCACACCGTTCCGCCGATCACCGGTTCCTCGTCGCGGCAGGGCACGAAGAAGTGCCACTCGAAGGTCGCCGGGTCGCCGGTGCCCCTCGGCCGCAGGCGCAGGAACGGGACCACGATCACCACCACGTAGACGATGAACGCCACGCTCATGGTCAGCGCGAACGCCTGGGTGACGCCGAGCAGGACCGAGACCGTGCCGCCGTTCACGGCCGTGCCCGCTCGGCGCGGGGACGGCGGGTGGCCAGCCGGACGAACAGCACCAGCGCGATGGCGCCGCCGATGACGCTGACCAGTGAGCCGAGCAGGGTGTGCCCCCAGTAGTAGCCCTCGTCGGTGCCGAAGCGGTCGACCAGTCCGGCGATGCCGAACAGCCGGGCCTGGTTGACCAGGATGATCGCCAGACCGCCGACGGCGAACGAGGTCAGCAGCCGGGGCACACTGCGCGGGCCGAGCCAGAGCAGGACGGCGGAGACGAGCAGCAGCGGCAGCAGCATGAACACCGACGAGCACTCCGGGGTCATCCGCAGGCCCAGTGCGCTGTCGCCGCCGAGTCCGAAGTAGACGGTCTCGCGGTGCCCGGCGACGTACACCCCCTGCGTGCTCACCGCACGGATCAGCAGGCCGAAGAATTGCACTTCCAGTTCCCGGTAACCGCGTTCGAAAGCAACGAGTGCGGCGGCGAAAATAAGTGACGCGATGCTGAGGTACTTGGCCGGAGAGCCTCTGTGGCCGATTGCTGGTGCACCGATTTCCGACACCGGAACCTCGCGTTCGAAGAAGTATTGGTGGACGAACCACGCGTTCCGCGCGGCGCGGTCGCATGGGACATAGCGTTGCGCCGTACGGCGGCGTTACACGGCTGAACGGGTGGTATGCGGCAGACCGTCCGGTGTAGTGCGGTGGAGCGAATGGCTCAATCCAAAGCCCACCCTCGCGGGTGAACTGTTGACCGTTTCTGTACCAAAGTTCCCCCCAAGTCGATTGACCAGCAGCGGACCGAGCGACGCCGAGTGGGAAATTCCCGCGTTGGAAAAACGCCGGCGCGGTCCATTGCGACAATTCAGGAGGAACGATGAGAGTGCGTTCTCTGCGTCGAGCCGGCTTCGTCGCGTGCGCGGTCGCGACGGTGGCACTCATGGGTGCCACCACCGCGAGCGCCGCACCCGGCGACGGCTCCGCCTACGGCGTGAAGGCGGGGGTGTCGTTGCTCGGGGCGCCCGCGATCAACCTGGGGCCGGTCGCCGCCGCGAGTACCGAAGGGCCCACCGAGAGCACCGCCGTCAGCGCCGCGCTGAACGGGGTGATCAGCACCGGGGTGATCACCGCCAAGGCCGTCCGCGACGACGAGACCGGCGTGGTCTCCTCCTCGGCGAGTACGGCGGGGGTGCGGCTTCCGCTGCTGTCGGTCCTCGGTGAGTTCGGTGCCGACGCGGTCACCGCCACCTGCGAGGCGACCCAGGCCGGGGTGACCGGGAAGTCCGAACTGCTCGGTCTCAAGCTCGGCCGGGTCGGCGGCGGCTCGGCGAACCCCGCGCCGAACACGGTGATCAGCATCAAGCTCGGCATCATCGAGATCGCCGAGCTCACGCTCAACGAGCAGATCCCCAACCCGGACGGCAGCCTCACGGTCAACGCGATCCACCTGAAGCTGCTCGGCGGTGTCGTCGGTTCGCTCGGTACCGGCGACGTCTACGTCTCGTCCGCCACCTGCGGTCCGGCCGCCCCGCCGGTCCCGCTCGCCTCCGGTGCCGGGCTGTGGATCGGCCTCGCCGCCGTCGGCGCGGTCGCCGTCCCGGTGGGCATCCGCTTCACCCGCGGTCGTCGCGGCGCCACCCAGGCCGGCTGAGCGGATCGGTGGCGAACTGATGTACCGGATTCCCGGCGGCGGTGTCGCCGCTTCAGGCGGCAGCGTCGGAGCGCTGGCCGCGACCGGTGCCGACATCGGCTGGTGGATCGCCGCGGGCACCCTGCTGGTGCTGCTCGGCGTCCTGGTCGTCGTCGCGTCCTACCGGCGTAACCGGCGGATGTCGAAGAGCCGCGTCTGACGCGGCCCGCCACGGGTGGCCGGCCCTGTCCGGGCCGGCCACCCACCCCTGGTGAACCTCTTATCCCAGAACGGAGTCGGCGATGGAGATCATGTTGCTGGCGGGGACGAGACCGGAGGCGGTCAAGGTCGCCCCGCTCGTCCACGCCCTGCGCGATCACCCGCGGCTGACCGCGCGGCTCGTGCACAGCGGGCAACATCAGGACGTGGTGGATCAGGCCTTCGCCTGCTTCGGTCTCACCGCCGACGACTACCTGCGCGTGCCCGGGCGCAGCACCGGCACCCAGGCGGAGCTGGTGTCGGGTCTGCTGCCCGAGATGGAACGGCTGCTGCGCGAACGACGGCCCGCCGCCGTCGTCGTGCAGGGTGACACCTCGACCGTGCTTGCCGGTGCGCTGAGCGCGTTCTGGCTCGGCATCCCGGTGGTGCACCTGGAAGCGGGACTGCGCACCTACGAGCTCGACTCGCCCTTCCCCGAGGAGGGCAACCGGCAGATGGTGTCCAGGATCGCCGCGCTGCACCTCGCGCCCACCGCGGCCGCCGCGACGGCGCTGCGGGCCGAGGGCGTGCCCGCGGACCGGATCGCGCTGACCGGCAACACCGTCGTCGACGCCGTGCTGCGCGTCGCCGCCACCCGCCCCGCCGCGGGTGATCCGGAACTGGCCAGGCTGGAGGCAGGGTTGCGCCGGGACGGGCGCAGGCTGGTTCTGGTCACCTCGCACCGCCGGGAGTCGTGGGGTGAGCCGATGGACCGCACGCTGGACGCGGTGCGCCGGATCGTCGCCCGGCACCCGGACGTCGAGGTGCTGCTGCCGCTGCACCCCAATCCCGCCGTGCGGTCCCGGATCTCGGCCGGACTGGGCGGGGTGGAACGGGTGACGCTCACCGAACCGCTGGGCTACGCCGACCTGATCGGCGCGCTGCGCCTCGCGGACCTGGTGCTCACCGACTCCGGCGGTATCCAGGAGGAGGCGCCGACCTTCGGCACGCCGGTACTGGTGCTGCGCGAGGTCACCGAACGGCGCGAGGCGGTGGACGCCGGGAGCGCCTGGCTCGTCGGCACCGACGCCGACCTGATCGTCAAGACGGCGGGGCTGGTGCTGGACGGTCAGCTCACGGTGCCCGCCGGGGTGAACCCGTTCGGCGACGGCACCGCCGCACTCCGCTCGGTGACGGCGATCGATGGCCTGCTCGCCGCGGCCTGACCCGCGGGCCGCACCGTCCACGATGGACGGTGCGGCCGGGGAGGGGTCAGTAGCGGCGGTCGATCGTGCCGCCCTGGTAGGCGTTCCAGTGCACGTAGCCGCGCTGGAAGTCGTTCCGCCGCCCACCGGGAACGCCGAACTCACCGCTGGTCGGGTAGCCGAGGTAGGAGCGCTCCCAGCCGATCGCCGCCCAGCGGACCCGGATCAGCCCGTACACCTCGTGCGCCCCGGTGCCCGGGGTCCAGTACACCGAGGCGGGGAAGCCGTCGAGACCGGTGAAGTGGTTGTACCGCCCGTATCCGTCCGGGGTGACCGTCTCGCCGGAGGTGGGATAGCCGGCGGGGCCGCGTTCCCAGCCCAGTGCCGCCCAGCGGGCGCGGATGGCTCCCCAGATCGGGTGCGCCCCGGTGCCCGGCGTCCAGTAGATCGACGCGGGCATTCCCTGGCCGGTGAAGTGGTTGTACCGGCCGTACCCGTCCGGGGTGACGGTCTCGTCGCTGGTCGGGTAGCCGAGCACCCCGCGCTCCCAGCCACTGGCCTGCCAGCGCTCGCGGATCAGGCCCCACACCGCGTGCGCCCCGGTCCCCGGCGTCCAGTACAACGAGGCGGCCATGGTCGCGGGTGTGCCGGTGAAGTGGTTGAAGCGCCCGATGCGGTCTTCGGTGGTGGTCTCGTCCGTCGTCGGCACGCCGAACCGCGCGTGCCCGCCGAGGGCCCGGTACCGCTCCAGGATCGCCCCGTGCACCTCCCGCACCCCGGTGCCCGCCGTCCAGTAGAGCCGCCCGCCCACGTGGTCGCGGTACCGGATCCCGCCGTCGCTCAGTTCGGGGCCCGCCGCCGCGCCCAGCTCCGCCCGCACCGCCTGGTCGGTGGCGAAGCGCCGGTCGATCGGCGTCAGGTACGTCGCGCGCAGCGTCAGGTCCCTGTCCGGCATCGTCATGGCGCGCGAGCGCGGCCCGCCGTCGTCCCACCGCTCGAAGCTCGCCACCCCGTCCAGCGCGGTCGCGGCGGCCTCGACGGTCACCGTCGCCCCGGCGGTGACCAGTGCCGAGGCCGCCCCGCTCGGACTGAGGGTCAGCCGCGCGGACACCGAGGAGTCCAGCGTGACCCGGTGCCGCCGTGGCTGCGCCACGTAGGTCCGGGTGCTCGTCACGCCTGCCGAGTCGGTCGCCGTCGCGGTGATGTCCATCCGTGTGTCGGGGTGGTCGGTGAACAGGGTCTCGTAGGTGGGGCCGGACGCCGCCCGTCCGGGATGGGAGTGGCAGGTGGACTCGGTGGAGCAGTGCACCTCGCGCACGGACCACTCGACGCCGAGCGGTCCGTCCTCGGCGTCGGTGGCACTCGCCGTGAGCGCCACGGGTTCCGCGACTCCGTACGCGTCGTCGGCGTCGGCCGCGGTCAGCTCCAGTTCGGGTCCGCGGTTGGCGGGCACGACGGCGGCCGTGGCGGAGCCCGCCGCGCCGAGGCGGTCGGTGACGGTCAGCGTCGCGGTGAAGCGTTCCGGTGCCGCGGCGTAGGTGTGGGTGACGGTGGCGCCGGTGGCCGTGCTGCCGTCGCCGAACTCCCAGGTGTGCACGAGCGGGTCGCCGTCGAAGTCGTAGGAGGCGCCGCCGTCGAAGGAGACCGTGCGGGTGGCCGGGTCGGTGCGGGTGCCGATCACGGCGACGGGTGCGTTGTTTCCCGGTGCGTAGCTGAGCCTGCGGAGCTGCCCGGTGAGCAGGTCGGCGTAGACGATGTCGCCGTTCGGCGCGGTACCGAAGCTGACCGGTCCGCCGATGCCGCCGGCGAACCCGCCGCTCTCCGGGGCGCGGGTCAGTCTGCCCGTGCCGTCGAAGGTGAGTGTCCACAGTGTCTGGCTGACGTAGTCGCCGAAGAAGTACGCGCCGCGGTACCGCTGCGGGTAGCTGTCGCCGCGGTAGACGACCCCGCCGGTCACGCTGACCCCCGCCGAGCGCGGGTACTGCCAGAGCGGGGGGTTGTTCGCGACGCCCGCGCAGCCGGCCATCTCGCGGTACCCGGGCGGCTGGAGGTCGCCCTCCCAGCACGGCCACTTGTAGTTCTGGCCGGCCCGGACGAGGTTGATCTCCTCGAAGGTGTTCCAGCCGACGTCGCCGACGATCGGGGTGCCGGTCGCGGGGTCGAGGGTGAACCGGAAGGGGCTGCGCAGCCCGGAGGCGTAGACCTTGCCGCGGGTACTGCCCGGGGTGGCGCTCTGGTGGAAGGGGTTGCCCGCCACCCCGGTGCCGTCCGGGTTGAGGTGCAGCATCTTTCCGTAGGGCTGGTCGAGGTCCTGGGCGCGGATGGCCTGCGGGTTGGCGTAGGTGGACGCCGCGCTGTCGCCGATGCTCACCCACAGCGTGCCGTCGGTCCCGGCCTCGACGTCGGACATGCCGTGCACGTCGCTGTCGGCGGGGATCTCCAGCAGGGTGCGCTCCGCGCCGAGGCCGGTCGGCTCGGCCCCGCCGGTCACCGTCCAGCGGCTCAGCCGCCAGAGGGCGCCGCCGCCGCTGCGGGGGACCGCGCGGGTGGTGTAGATCTGGCGGCTCACGGCGTAGTCCGGGGCGATGGCGATACCCAGCAGGCCCGAGTCGCCTCCGGTGAACACGGAGAGCGCGGCGATCGGCCGGGGTCCGGCGCCGCCGGGGGCGAGCCAGGTGACGGTGCCGTTCTTACCGGTGGTCAGCACGCTCTCGTCGGGCAGGAAGCCGAAGTCGGTGAGGTTGTACTGGCCCTGGCCGGTGCCGAGGTCGGTGAGCACGAACCCGGCGGGCAGCGAGGGCGCGGCCTCGGCGACTTCCGGGGCGGTGACCACGGTCAGTACGGCGGCGGCCGTGACTGCGGTGGTGAGGGTGGAGATCACTGGTCGTACCGGCATCATGACCACCTGCCAGATCGTGCGGCACCTGAGGTGTCGGCATTGTCGGGAGCGGGTGATTCGTCGTTACCGGTGACCGCCGAAATGATGCCGAAAAAGTGATCTTGGCGGGTTTCGCGTAACCCGCTCATGGCGGAGAGTGGGTGGACCCACTTCTGTTGTGCGCGCGGAACGCGTTGCCAGGCGGTGGTTTACCGCGCCGGTGATCTTTTCCCGGCCCGGATGCTGGAACGTGCGGAGCCGCTGGGGGCCATTTGACGTAGTGTTGCCGATCAATCCGCGGTGCCCCGATTCGGATTCCCCGGAACCGAATCGGTCATCTGGAATGATTTCGTCCGGTGTCCCGGGGAATCGCCCGTGGATCGCCGCTCCCGGCTCGGGTCGGCCGGGGGCGCATGTCGGTCCGCGAGCTTTCCCGGGGCGGAACCAGGCCGGGTGCCCGTCCGCCCTGAACAGCATCAAGATCAACTTTGCGTTACGGTGCGGCACCTGATTGCCTGTTGCTGATTGCAACCTGCATATTCTTGACTTCAGGAAAATTGCTAACATCCCCCGAAATATGATCGCACGCGCAATAATCGGGCTTGAGCAAGATTGAGAGGTGGTGGGCGTGACGGGGAACTCCGAGTGGTCCACGAACGGGCCTACGCTACGTGCCGACGCGCGTCGTAACCGTGATCGGATCCTGGCCGCAGCGAAGGAGATGTTCGCCGAGCGCGGCCCGGACGCGCCGATGGAGGAGATCGCCCGCCGCGCCGGTGTCGGCGTCGGAACGCTCTACCGGCGATTTCCCGATCGCGAGGCGCTGCTCCGCGCGGTCACCGTGGACAACTTCAACGGTGTCGTTTCCGATGGGCGGACGGCGGCCGCCGAGGAGCCGAACGCCTGGCTGGCGCTGTGCAGGTTCGTGCGCGAGTGCGTCGAGTCGCGGATGGGAGTGGCGCTCCTGCCACAGTCGGGCCGCTCGTCGGCGATTATTCGCGATGATCCGCACGCTCGGGACGCGCACCTGGCGATGGTGAAGATGGTCCAGGGGCTCGTGAACGCGGCCAAGGACGAGGGCGCATTGCGTGACGATGTCGAGGCCGGGGACGTCGTCGTGCTGCTGTCGCTGCTGTTGCGGCCGGTGTATCACCCGACGCCGGAGGTCGGCATGGTGGCGGCGGCGCGCTCGGTGACCGTCGTGCTGGACGGGCTGCGTGCGCGTTCCGCCGTCTCTCCGCTGCCGGGCAGATCGTTGACCGGGGACGACCTGACCCCGCGCGAACCGCGTGCGATGGCGGACGAGCACCCGGAATATCGTTAGCAAGCAGAACGAAGGACACTCGCCGCCGATTTTCCTCTCGACCACCACCGAAAAGGAAAACTCGTCGACGAGTTTCGTTCGTGAGGAAAACTAAACAACAATTGTTAACGCTGTTCACTTTTTCTGGGGTGGTCCGAGGGGAAACCCGTAGCCGGGTCACCCCTCAAACCGTGAATTCCCCGGGCCGCGAGCCCCGGCCGGGTCAGACGCCCAGCGGATGCCACACGGTCTTGGCCTCCAGGTACCTGCGCAGCCGCGCGATGTCCGGTGCCGTCGTCCAGTCGGGTTCGGCGTCCGGGACGGTCAGCACCCGCTTCACGGTGCCCGCCGCCGAGCGGGCGAGTTCCACCCGCGCCTCGACATCGGCGCCGGTGGGATCGAGCGCGTCGACGTCGGCGTGCCCGGCCAGCCACGAGCCCAGTTCGCTCGCCCGTCCGGTGAGCACGTTGACGACGCCGCCGGGTACGTCCGAGGTGGCGAGCACCTCGGAGAGCGTGATCGCGGGCAGTGGCCGTTCGGCGCTGCTCACCACGACGGCGGTGGACCCGGTCGCCAGCACCGGCGCCACCACGCTGACCAGTCCGAGCAGCGAGGAGGCCTGCGGCGCGAGCACGCCCACCACGCCGGTCGGCTCCGGCACGGTGAACGAGAAGTACGGCCCCGCCACCGGGTTGGCCGCGCCGAGCACGGTCGCGATCTTGTCCGTCCAGCCCGCGTACCAGACCCAGCGGTCGATCGCGGTGTCCACGATGGACCGGGCGGCGGCGATCGGCACCCCCTCCGAGGCGGCGACCTCGGCGGCGAACTGCTCGCGGCGGCCCTCCATCACCTCGGCCACCCGGTACAGCACCTGACCGCGGTTGTACGCCGTCGCCGAGGACCAGCCGCCGAACGCCTTGCGCGCGGCGACCACGGCGTCGCGCAGGTCCTTGCGGGAAGCGTGCGCCGCGTTGGCGACGAACTCGCCCCGCGCGTCGGTCACCGGGTACACGCGGCCGGACTCGGAGCGAGGGAACTTGCCGCCCACGTAGAGCTTGTACGTCTTGGCCACCGAGATCCGGGCGGGTGCGGTGGCCTTGCCGGTGGTGGACTTCGCGCCGGAGGCGTTGCCCTCCGGCGTCTTCTTGGCGGCGGTCTTCTTCGCGGGTGTGTTCTTGTCAGGCATCGAGGTAGGCCTCCAGACCGATGCGGCCGCCCTCACGGCCGAAGCCCGATTCCCGGTAGCCGCCGAACGGGGCCGTCGGGTCGAAGCGGTTGAACGTGTTGGCCCAGACCACGCCGGCGCGGAGCTGGTTGGCCATCCACAGGATTCGGGAGCCCTTCTCGGTCCAGATCCCGGCGGAGAGGCCGTACGGCGTGTTGTTGGCCTTGGTCACGGCCTCGTCCGGGGTGCGGAACGTCAGCACCGAGAGCACCGGGCCGAAGATCTCGTCCCTGGCGATCCGCATCGACTGGTGGACGTCGGAGAACACCGTCGGGGCGAAGAAGAAACCCTTGTCCGGCAAGGAACACGGGCTGGTCCACCGCTGCGCGCCCTCGTGCTCGCCGGAGTCGACGAGCTCGCGGATGCGGCCGAGCTGCTCGGCCGAGTTGATCGCGCCGATGTCGGTGTTCTTGTCCAGCGGATCACCAAGGCGCAGCGTGGACACCCGGTAGCGCAGCTTCTCCAGCAGCTCCCCGGCGATGGATTCCTGCACCAGCAGCCGCGATCCGGCGCAGCAGACGTGGCCCTGGTTGAAGAAGATGCCGTTGACGATGCCCTCGACGGCCTGGTCCAGCGGCGCGTCGTCGAAGACCACGTTCGCCGCCTTGCCACCGAGTTCCAGCGTGAGCCGCTTGCGGGTGCCCGCGACGCTGCGCTGGATCTCCTTGCCGACGTCGGTGGAACCGGTGAACGCGATCTTGTCGATGTCACCGTGACCGACGATCTCGGCGCCGACGTCCCCCGCGCCGGGCAGGATGTTCACCACGCCCGGCGGCAGCTCCGCCTGCCGGCAGATCTCGGCGAACACCAGCGCGGTCAGCGGCGTCGTCTCGGCGGGCTTGAGTACGACGGTGTTCCCGCAGGCCAGTGCCGGGGCGATCTTCCAGGCCAGCATCAGCAGCGGGAAGTTCCACGGGATGATCTGGCCGGCGACGCCGAGCGATTTCGGGTCCGGGCCGAGCCCGGCGTAGCCGAGCTTGTCCGCCCAGCCCGCGTGATAGAAGAAATGCGCGGCCGCGGTGGGGATGTCGGAGTCGCGCGACTCCTTGATCGGCTTGCCGTTGTCCAGGCTCTCCAGCACGGCAAGCTCACGCGAGCGCTCCTGGATCAGCCGGGCGATCCGGAACAGGTACTTGGCCCGTTCGCTCCCGGGCATCGGGCCCCAGACGCGGGTGTGCGCCCGGCGGGCGGCCTTGACCGCGGTGTCCACATCGGACGCCGACGCGGTGCCGACCTCGGCCAGCACCTCCTCGGTGGCCGGGTTGATCGTCTTCAGCGGTTCGCCGCCGCCGTCGACGAACTCGCCGCCGATGAACGGCCGGTACGCGGGTTTGAGGTTCGCCAGGTCCCGGGATTCGGGCGCGGGCGCGTAGTCGAATGCAGGCATGGTCAGTCCACCGTGACGTAGTCGGGACCGCTGTAGTGGCCCGTCTGTTGGGTTCGCCGCTGTAGCAGCAGGTCGTTGAGCAGGCTGGACGCGCCGAAGCGGAACAGCGCGGGCGTCAGCCATTCCGGCCCGGCCACCTCGTTCACCGCGACCAGGTACTTGATCGCGTCCTTCGTGGTGCGGATGCCGCCTGCCGGTTTCACGCCGCGCAGCTCGCCGGTCGCGGTGCGCCAGTCACGCACCGCCTGCAGCATCACGTGCGTCACCGGCAGGGTCGCCGCGGGGGAGACCTTGCCGGTGGAGGTCTTGATGAAGTCACCGCCGGCGAGCAGGCCGATCCACGACGCGCGCCGCACGTTGTCGTAGGTGGCGAGTTCGCCGGTCTCCAGGATGACCTTCAGGTGCGCGTCGCCGCAGGCGGCCTTGATCGCCTGGATCTCCTCGAACACCTGGCCGTAGCGGCCTTCCAGGAAGGCCCCTCGGTCGATCACCATGTCGACCTCGGTGGCCCCGGCGTCCACGGCCAGCTTCACGTCGGCGAGCTTGACCTCGCGGCTGGACCGGCCGGACGGGAACGCCGTCGCCACGCTGGCGATGCCGATGCCGGTGCCGCGCAACCCGTCGACGGCGGTGGCAACCAGGTCCGGGTAGACGCACACGGCGCCGACCTGCGGGGTGTCCGGCCGGTCGGGGTCGGGGCGTCTGGCCTTGGCGGTCAGCGCGCGTACCTTTCCGTGAGTGTCGGCGCCCTCGAGGGTGGTGAGGTCGACCATGGAGATCGCGGTGTCGATCGCCCACAGTTTCGACGCCTTCTTGATGCTGCGCGTCCCCAGCCCGGCGGCCCGTTGCTCGACGCCGACCTGGTCCACACCAGGCAGGCCGAAGAGGAACCGGCGCAGGCTCGCGTCGTCGCGCGTCGCATCCGCCAGTTCGCCCGGCAGCGTGAATGTAGCCATGCGGGCGAGTCTAGGCCCCAGGATCACCGGGCAACCCGTGACCGCGAAACCCGTCCCGCCCGCCCCGAACCGCAATATGTCGACGTATTGCGATGCCTTGTGCACGATGCTTCGCAATATGTCGACGTATTGCGAAGTTGGTGGGCCGTACGGGGGAAGCGTTGCCCCCGTACGCGTATCGTGCCGTGGTCAGTTCTCCACCTGCTTGCGCGGATCCTCGCGCGGTTTGCGGATCACGGTCACCGCTCCCCAGAAGCCGAGACCGTTGATCTTCACCACCGGGGCGTCCGGCCCGGCGGGGGCCGCGCCGCTCTTGTCGTCCAGGTCGAACGCCCCCATGAACCCGAAACCGGTCACGTCGACGGTGATGTCGTCCGGCACGACGATGTCGATGCCGCCCATGATCGCGACGGCGGTGATGGTGGTGTGCTGCTGCGCGAACCGCGCGTTGCGCAGGTCGATGTCGACGCCGCCCCAGAACGCCACGCTGTTGTGCTGCTGCGGAACGACCCAGCTTCCCTTGCGGGTGACGCCGGACATGACCGCGATCGAGGTCGCCGACCCGGGCACGCCACCCACCAGGTCGCCGCGGTCGGCGGCGCTGACCGCCGTGGACGTCGCGGGCGTGATGATGCCGCCGGTGCGGTTGCTGCTCGGCAGGTCGGCGATGACGGGTTCGAGTTCGTCGAGCGTTTTCGCCCGGTAGACGACGTCGAGGCGCTCCTCGAGCTCGCCCATGTCGATGCGGCCCTCGCTCATCGCCGTGTGCAGTATCTTCGCGACCCGTTCCCGGTCAATGTCGGACGCGCGCAGCCGGCCGCTTTCGGGACTCCCAGATTGTTCAGTCACCATCGGATCGTAGACCCGAGCACTTTTCGCCGGGTCCATCGTTCGTCGGACTTGTTCCCTCAGTTCTCCAGCAGGGTGGCCAGCCCCGCGTCCGCGGCGGTGAGCAGCGCGGACGGGTCGGCGGCACCGGCGGGCGCCCAGAACGCGGCGTCCGGGGCGGCGTGCCGGGCGATCCGGGTCCCGTCCGCCCACGCGGCGTCGAAGGCCAGGTACCAGGAGTGCAGACAGGTACGGGTGGTGCTCTGCCGGTCGAACAGCGGGTCGCCTTCGATGGGGTGGCCGATCCACGCCAGGTGTACCCGGATCTGGTGCCTGCGCCCGGTGACCGGCCGCGCGACCAGCAGACTGTGTTCCCCGTCGGTCCACACCGTCGCGAACTCGGTGGTCGACGGGTAGGTCTTCACCTCGCTGAGGATCTCGGACGCCGGGACGCTCCAGGTGCCCTCGTGCTCGGTGATGCTGTCTCGCGGCGCGGCGATGCGGGTGCGTCCCTTGCGTCCGGCACTCAGTGGCAGGTCGATCCGGCCGCGCGCGGGCAGTCCGCTGGACCGGGTGAGCACCAGGTACGCCTTGCCCACGGTGCGCTTGTTGAACTGCCGGGTCAGGTCGCCGTGGTGACGGAGTTCCTTCGCGAAGAGGATGGCGCCGGAGGTGACCTTGTCGATGCGGTGCACGGCGAACAGTTCCTCGCCCGCGTCGCGGGCCAGCCGGACGAGGTCGGTGTCGTGCCGTTCGCCGAGTACCGAAACGCCGGTCGGCTTGTTCAGCAGCAGGGCGGCGTCGTCCTCGTAGAGCACCGCGCCCTCGCGGATGTCCGCCCAGGTCCTCTTGCCGCTCGCCACGGTTCCGCTAGCCACGCGAGGGCACGCTACCGGCAGCGTGCCCTCGCGCGGCGGGCACGTTCAGCTCCCGGTCAGGCTTTCCACGAGGGTGAACTGGTTGCCCTCCGGGTCGGCGACGGTGACGTAGTGGATGAAGCCGGGAACGGTGGTGCGCTCGGGGGTGTCGATCCCGGCCTCGCGCAGTGCGGCGATGTGCTCGTCGATGCTGGGCACCACCAGGCTCACCGAGGAGCGGCCGCCGCGTTCCGGATCGTGCACCACCTGGATCATCGCGCCCTCGCCGATGATCCACTCGGCGCAGTAGCCCGGCATGGGCACGGTGTCGGCGGGGCGGCCGAGTGCGCGTCCGTACCACTCCACGGCGGCGTCGTGGTCCTTCACCAGGATTCCGGCCATCAATGTCGTCGTCATCGTCGTCTCCGATCGTGTCGCGGCGCCCGTTACCGGGGCGCTCTGAACGGGACGTCGTGGCCGCTCGCGCCGTCTCGACATGGCCGGGTGGATTCTTTCGGACTTTCTCGGGCTGGGGGCCGTCGTGGGCGCGCGCGAGGGGGCAGCGCGCCCACGACGGACGTCTCACAGCGAGCCGAGCAGCGCTTCGAGCTTGTCCATGCTCTGCGACCAGCCGCCCTCCATGCCGGAGGCGACCATGCCGTCGCGGTCCTGCACGGACTGGTAGATGGAACTGCCGGAGACGGTGGTCTTGCCGTTCTCCTCGGTCAGGGTCAGCGTTTCCAGTGCGATGTGGCCGGGCATGCCCTCGAACTCGAACGTCTGCACGATCCGCTCGCCCGGCGTGACCTGGTGGAACACGCCGTGGAAGCCGTACTCGGTGCCGTCGCCGTCGGTGTGCACGAAGCGCCAGTTGCCGCCCGCCCGCGCCTCCAGCGTCTCGACCACGGTGCTCAGCGCGTCCGGGCCCCACCAGCGGGTGACCAGTTCCGGGTCGGTGAAGGCCCGGTAGACCAGCTCGCGCGGCGCGTCGAACGCCCGCTCGGTGCGGATCTCGAACGAGCCGGGTTCGGCGGTGACGATGTTCTTCTTCTCGGTGGTGTCAGTGCTCATCGGTCTTCCCCTTGGTCTCGTGGTTCTTCGTGTTGCGGTCTTCTCGTTGCATCTCGTCGAGCAGGTCACCGAGCCGGTCGAGTCTGGCCTCGACCGTCTGCCGGTGGTGCTCCATCCACATCGCCGAACTGATCAACGGCCGCGTCCGCAACCGGCATGGTCGCCGTTGGCCCTGCTTCTCGCGGGTGAGCAGTTCGGCCCGTTCCAGCACTTTCAGGTGCTTGGAGATCGCCTGCGGGCTGACGGCGAAGCGCTCGGCCATCTCGTGCACGGTCGCCTCGTTCCCGGCCAGCAGGGTCAGGATCGCCCGTCTGGTCGGGTCCGCGAGCGCCGCGAACGTGTGGTTGAGCTGGTCCTCCGTCTGCCGCACTACCGCGTCCCCTTTATCAACCGTTCCGTTTATCAACTGTAAGGTTGATAGTGCGGGCTGGTGTCGGCCGATGTCAAGGACCGGTGTCAGACGGGAGCCGCCGCTGGCGCTCCGGGGTCGTCGTCGCCCGGACGCCGCTCACCGTCGGCCCACGGATCCTCGTCCGGGACTCCGTGCTGGTGAACGGCCGGTGGGTTCTCGTCAGTGGCGTGGGTGCTCTCGGGCGGTACCGTGTCCTCGGCCGGAAGCACCGGACGTTCGAGGGTGCGGAATCTGGCGGCGAAGCCGTTCGCGTCCTCCATGCGGCCGATCGCGCGGAGACATTGCGCGATCCGTTCGGCGAACTGGTCACGCTCGGGGCTGCTTTCCTTCAACCCGACCAGATCCATCATCTCGGCCGCGACCTCGGCAACCGGTCGTGTGGATACCGGCTGGGTGAAAGTGAAGGCTGCCTGTCCGGCCGGGCCGGCGGGTTCCTCGACGGTCGCCACGGATTCGTGCTGTTGCGTCCAGTGTGTTTCGGATCCGCCGAGGTAGGGCTGGAACAGGTTGGGCACAGCCGCGTTGTTCGCCGCTGCCGTCAGTTCTGCCAGTGGACCGATGTGCGCGACGGTGTTCTCCACATCGTGCCGATCCTGCGCCAACCACCACACGACGGCACTACCGGTGTCGCTGAGCACGTCCTCGGCTAGGTACTTGCGTTTCTCGATCTCGTGCGCCCGTTCGCATTCCCAGACGGCCACGTCCTTGGTGGTGCTGGTGAACAACTCGATTCGCTGGCGATCCTCGGGGGTCAGTTCGAGCGAGACGTCGGCGGCCGCCGCCTCGACGAGCCCCGCCGGTTCCACGCGGAACTCGCCGAGCACACTGTTCAGCCGGTGCCGGACCCGGGTGTAGTCCTGCGGTGTCTCCTCGCGGGCGACCTCCTGGGCACGGTGGACGATCGCGTGGACCGCCTGCCTGGCGAGATCGGCGTGGGTGACCCGGCGAGTGTTCGGGCCGGGACGCCACCAGACCGTGGCCGAGAAGACGAACCGGTAGTCGGCGGTCGCACTGCTCAGTTCGGTGGTGGGGACGGTGGCCTGCTCGAAGCGAACCGGTTCGGGTTCCAGCTCGGGCTGGGGTTCGGCCATTGGCTGCGGGACCGGCACCTGCCACATCATGCGCCCCGCGAGATCGCGTTCGTACCGTGCGCGTGCGTCCAGCCGCCTGCGCTGGAGCAGGACCAGCGCGAGGGCTACGAGTATCAGCAGCGTCCACAGCCAGAACGGCCAGTCCAGGGTGAGTCCGAGTGTCAGCGGAACGGCGACCGCGCAAGCTGCCAGCACGGCGAGCATCGTCTTGTCCGGGTTCGTCATCGTGGGTCCTTTCGATCAGTGAAGCGAAGTCACGGGGGTGATGCCCTGCGCCTCGTCGATGAACGCGTGCAGTCGGGAGGCCAGCGGGATGCGCGCGGAATGGTCGGTGGGGTCACCGAGCGCCCAGTCCCGCCCGGCCGCGTAGATCTCGGCCAGCAGCGCGAAGTCCGTCTCGGCACCGTCCACGACGATGCGCAGGAGTTGGTTCTGTTCGCCGAGGTTGTAGTCGCCGGACCGCAACGCGCCGAGCCACTCGCACAGTCGCGCGCGCCAGGGAATGTGCACGGGCGCGCGCATCGCGTCGGACCAGCCACGGACGAGCTGTTGCCGAATGGTCGACTCGGCGAGGAAGGGCCTGCTCCCGTCGGCTCGGCGCAGCAGGCGGCGTGGTGTGGCCAGGTCGAAGAACAGGTGGATGTCGGCCGGCCAGCGATTTCCGACCCGGTAATGGAAAAGCCGGTCGAGCATCCTGCGGAACAACCGGCCGTCGCTGTCGACCAGGGCGAGCAAAGCCTCCACCGCGTGCGGATTCGTGTGCTTCTCGCGGTTCTTGCTCAGATAGTGCAGCCGGACGAGGGCCTGTTCCGGGTAGGTCGGCGCGATCACCTGGGCGCACAGCTCGATGAGCATCCCGGCGAACGTCTCGGAGATACTCCGGTCGAGCGACCGGTCGTAGATCTCCTTACGGAAGAATCGGCCGTGTCGTTCGTCGTCCAGGCCGATGGCCAGCAGTCGGCGTGCGTGCTCGACAAGGGGCGCCTGCGGTTCGTTAATCCACTTCTTCGCCAGTTGCAGCAGATCTTTCGGGCGGTCCACCCGCAGGCATTCCGTGGCGGTGGAAGTGACCAGGCGGACCCGGTCGGCCGGAAGCAGATCCGTGTAGTGGATGACCCGGTCGGTCCATTCCCGGAAACCGTCCCGTAGGTCGGGGTGGTTGTTCCAGAAGTGCACGCGCACCGCGTCGCCGTAACCAGGCTTGTCGAAACCGACGTTCCGGAACTCGTCCGGCCGTGCGCCCAGCGCCGTGAGCTGGCCGGTGAACGCGTCCCGTTCCAGCTTCGGCGTGTCCTGTTCCGGATGGCTGGTGATCGTGAGCAGATCTTTTGCCGCGTGGAAGACGACGTCGGCATGTGCGCCTTCGAGCATCGCCACGGTGAACAGCAGGGCCCGTTGTCGTCCGTCCGGTTGGTTGGTTACCGCTTTGTCGACCTCGGCGGTCCGGTCGGTGTTCAACTCCAGCGCCTGAGCCAGAGCTGCCGGGAGACGGTCCCGGATGCTGCCGGAATCGGTGACCGTCTTTTCTAGTTCCGCGTAAGTCAATCGGGCGAGGTGCGCCACCGATCGCATCGGCGCGGTGGCGAGGTACTCCGCCACCGCCGGCTCCAGTCGCTGGCCGAGGCTTTCGCGGATCATGTCCCGCAGCGCGTCGTCCCGTCGGCCCTCGGCCGATAGGTGCCTGCGCAGGACCAACTGCGGATCGGGTCGCCCAAGGGCCACGGTGTGCCGACGTAGATCCTGCGCGGTCTCCGGTTCCAGTTCCGATCTGATCACCACGACCAGTCGGGCGCCGGTGCCCGCCGCCGTCTCGTTGTTGATCGTGGCCCGGAACGTTGGCAGATAGCGTTGGTATGCCTGATGAGTCTTGGTGTCAGCGGCGGAAAGATCGAGTAGCAGTAGGTCACCGGGAGAGACTTTGTCCGGGTCGATGTTGAGATCGTCCTGCTCGACGAGTTTGTCCGACAAGAGGTGGAACCTGTGTGTCCGGTCAGCGTGGGCACGTAGCAGCATCCGCGCTGCCGAGGTGGTTCCGGTGCCTGGTCTCCCGTGCACGATCACGATGTCGTCCGCGGCCAGCATGGCCTGGGCGGTACCGAAGTGTTCCGGTGGTTCGAAGCGGCGATGCAGCCAGGCGAGGTCGTTGTCGTGCAGGCTCCGGCGTGCGCTCCGCAGCGGTGTCCGGTCGTCAGTGCCGAGGTAGTAGTTGTTCGTCTGCTGGACCCTCGGTGCTCCGGCCATGTCCTCCTGTTCCGTGGTCATCGCGAATCGTCCCCACTGCCGGTGGAATCGGTGCCCTCGTGCCGGCGGTCCGTGCCGGTATTGATGTTGTGCGCGTTGTTGAAAGTGCCGGAACCGGTATTGGCCGGGCCGTTGTACTGCGACCCGCCGAACGTCGTCGTCGGGTTGTTGAAGATGCCGGAACCCGTGTTCGCCGGGCCGTTGTACTGCGGCCCCACTACGTACTGGCCGGAGCCGGTGATGATCGTTCCAGTACCCGCCAGCGGGCCGAGGTCCTCAGCGGGCGGCCGGACGGGTTCGGTTGCCTGTCCGGCCTTGTCCGCTCGTCGATCGATCAGTTGCGGGATCAACGAAACCAGATCGCGCGCAATCCGGTCGAGACAGGAATCGGCCTGACGGTGCTGATACTCCCGATACTGCTGGTTCGCCAGCTTTTTCAATGGCGGAGGGAGGCGGTCGGCCCGAAGCATGCCCTTGGCGTCCTCGTGGATCACCGGGATCACCGGTATTCCGTTGTCCAGGGCCAGCCGCAGTTCCTGGTGTACCCAGTCCTTCGGGTTGCCGATCTTGGGTTTACCATTCTCGCCGGGCATGGTGAACCAGGTGGGACCGATGACGGCCAGTAGGGCATCGCTGCGCATGACTCCCCGCCGCAGTTCCATCTCGAAGTCGTGACCCACCCGGATGGAGCGGTGATCGAGGAAGACAAGTTCCTTGCCGAACCTGTCCCGCAGGTCGCGTTCGAGCACGGTCGCTAGGTCCTGGGCGTCACCGGTTCGGTAGTTGATAAATATTTTGGGCATGTCAAATATCCCCTCCTGATGGTGTTCTTCGACGTCGAATCGACTATTCGCTGTCGACGGTCAATTCCGCCACGATCCGCGGATAGATTTCGCGGACCGCGGGATGTGTCTGGTGCCGGGAAAGTGTCCGAAGCAGACGTCGCAGGTCTGTTTCCACCGTCGCCGAACCGACCACGGACACCGCTCCGAACAAGGACGACACGATGTCGCAGGCGGATTCGATCTCGTTGATCGACGCGTGCGCCAGCGCCCTGCGCACGCCGTACCGAGCCTGCGTGCGCAGGGCGTGATCCGGGATGCGCGTCACCTGACGATCCAGCTCGTCTGCGGCCTCGCGTGGACGACCGAGGTCGAGCAGGCACCAGCCGTTGGCCATCGCCGCCGGATCGTCGAGATTGCTGGTTCCCAGGATGGGCGTTGCCGGGTCGCTGCGCTCCGCCGCGCGTTGCAGCAACCTGCGGGCGCGGTCCAGCGATCGCATGCAGGCGTTGTAGTCCCCGGCCAGCGCATACCCCTGCGCTTCCTGCTGCGCCGCCAGGCCGCTGATCCGCGGGGGCGCGGCACCGCGTTCCTGCGCCTGCCGTGCCAGCCGGATCGTCTGCTTCGCGTCGTCGCGGTAGAAGCTGACCAGAGCCCGGCGTACCAGCGCGTACCCGGCCAGATCGGAGTCACCACCCGCCTCGGCCATCTCGACGGCACGGTCGGTCCACCAGACCGCGCCGCGTTCGTCCCCGGACTCCTGGGTCATCCAGCCCGCGTACTCGGCGAACCGGGAGCTGAGCCGGAGGATCTCCCGGCGTTCCGTCGCCGTCGCCTGGGCACCGAGCGAACGCAGGGTGTGTGTCTGCGCCACCAGGCCCGGAAGAACTACTCCGGGGCTCGCGGACTGGCCCAGCACGCGAAGCTGGTCGAAGTGGTCCCGAAAGACCTTGATCGCCACGTTCCGCTCGGCCTGTGCCGCCGGTGCCGTGCCCAGACCGAAGCCGAGCGCGGCCCCACCACCGAGGGCGAGTGCTTCACGGCGGGCCATCGGACGGAACCAGCTTCTGCCATCGGGGGCCAGGTTCATCGCCCACACCTGCCCGTCGTCCGGCGTGTCTGGTAGTGGCCGTTCCGGTGCCGGTGACGTGAGCAGCGCGGACAGCACACCGCCGGTGCCGAGTTCCGCGTCGCAGCGCCGGGCGAGGTCGGATTGCAGGGCCTTGTGGCCGTTCTCGATCTTGCTGAGATAACCCTTGCTGTAGTGCACGGCGTCCGCGAGCTGGGACAACGAGATCCCGGCCGCGACGCGCACGCGTCGTAGTTCCGCCCCGAATCCGGCCTGACGCTCCCGCACGTTCCCCTCCAGGTTTCCCGTTGCCCGTTGCTCCGGCGCACGGGAAACCCCTCGTTCCCGGACGGCGCGGCGAGCACGCTGAACAGTGAACACGAAAGGTGCCCGGACGGGCACCGTAAGTCACTCATTCGCCACGAATGGAGGCAGGACATGGCTGCGGGAACACATGGCCACGGCACGGGTGCCGGACGGCGCGGAGCGCGAGCCCGCCGGGCGCTACTAGCGGGGGTCCTCACGGTGAAGGCCGTTAGGGAGGTGTCGTCAGCGCTGGTACGGCTAGTCGTGGAAAGGCCGGAGATCGGCCTGTGTGTCGTCATCCTTGCCTGCCTCGTCGTCCGGTGGTCGGTGTGTCGGGTCCGGGCCGTGCCGGACTCCTTGACGACGGATTCTGACGAGCAAGTGACGACACGTCGTTAGGAAAGTCGGGGTTGCCAGTTGACTACCCGATGGGAAACGGGAAACGCCCAGCTCGCCATCGTCACAGCCAGGTGGTCAGGCACAGATGGTGCCGACCGGGTCAGGGATTTCATGCGTACTCGCACGGCCAAAGGTGCCGAGGCACGTCTCCCGGCATGCCGTGTCGGGCGGCACGGCACCTCGTGTCGGGCGCTGCGGCGTGCCGTGTCGGGCGTTCCGGAAGTTGCTCGGTCACGTCGTACGGCAGCTCGCCGAACGCCGGTTGCGGTGACGATGCGCGGTCTGTCCGATCCGTGGAGAGGTCTGCCTACGGACGCCCGGCATTCAGGTGCCCGAACGCCGGACTCGACGTGCCGTAGCGCCCGACATGGGGTGCCGAGGGGCATGACACGGGGTGTCAGAACGCGTGACACGGGGTGCCGAGGGGCGTGACACGGCGGGGTTGGAAGGGCCGGTCGGGGGTGGGGATCGGTCCGTGCGGGGGTCAGTGGTGGGTGCGGAGGAAAGCGTGCCAGGCGGGGGCGGGGAAGGCGAGGGTGCCGCCGTCGCGGTCCTTGGTGTCGCGGACGCCGACCAGGCCCGGGGCGTGTCCGACCTCGACGCAGTTGGACTCGTGGCTGCTGCGGGTGCTCTTGTGCCAGTCGGCGAAGGCGACTTCGACGCAGTTCGACTCGCTCGTGCTGCGGGTGCTCTTGCGCCAGTTGAGGAAGGCGACTTCGACGCAGTTCGAATCGCTGCCGCTGCGGCTGCTCTTGCGCCAGACGGCGTGGGTGAAGTCCGGGGCGGTCATGGTCCGTGCTCCTTGTCGCTGGTCAGCTCGCCCGCCGCGCTGGCAATCAGCCGCGCGGAATCCTCGGGTGACAGGGCAATGGTACGGAGGCGGCGCCAGGCAAGTCGAACCGAGTCGATGTGTTCGTCCTCCTCCAGGAAGCTGCTGGAGTTGCGGCTCTCCACGTGGGCGAGGGTGGGCTCGCTGGCGAACTCCAGCAGCACGAACGGTCCTCTCAGCCCGGGGTGGGCGGCACTGGTGAACGGCACCACCTGCACGGTGATGGTGCGCCGCTCGCTCAGTGCCAGCAGGTGATGCAACTGGGCGCGCATGATCTCCGGGGTCACCACCGGGCGGCGCAGCACGGTCTCGTCGACGATCAGGTGCACCTGTGGCGCATCCCGGCGGCCGATGATGGCCTGGCGACTGAGCCTTGCTGAAACGAGGGTATCCACCTCCGGCTCGGACAGTGCCGGATCAGTGCCGTGGATCAGGTGCCGTGCATAGTCGGGTGTCTGGGCGAGGCCGGGGAAGAACATTGGTTCGTAGTTCAGGATCGCTGCCGCGTCTCGCTCGATGCGGATCAGGTTGGTCCACGTCGTCGGCAGTTTGCCGTGGAGTTCGTGCCAGTTGCGTTCCTCGCCGTCGCGGACCAGGGCCAGCAGCTCCTGCCGGATCGTGGCCGGGGCGCGGAGGAAGCCGAGGATGGCGGCGACGTCGTCCACGTAGAGGCCACGCTCGCCCGTCTCCATCCGGCTGATCTTCGACTCCGAGCAGTCCAGCGCCCGCGCGACGTCCTTGCAGCTCAGCTTGCGCGCCTCGCGCAGTGAACGGAGTTCGGCCGACACCCGCCGTTGCCGTACCGAGATTCCTTTGCGCCTGGCCATGCGCACGCCCCTTCCCTCGTGCCGCACACTGTCGCGGCTTGCCCCATGGGCACGACAGAGGCGTCACTCGAAAGGCACGCGCGCAGGCGTCGGGCCTCGGTCACCCTTCGAGGAGCGCGGTGATCGCCGCGACGACGTCCCCGGGACGTTCCTCGGGCAGGAAATGCCCGCAGGGCAACACAACCGTGCGCAGATCCGGTGCCCAGGACGACCAGATCGCTTGCGGATCGAACGGCAGTACGAGCTCGCCGGGGTCCTGCCACATCGCCAGCACGGGCATCGTCAGCAGGCGTCCGGCTTCCCGGTCGGCGTCGTCGTGGCCGGGGTCGACGAACGCGCCGGCCCGGTAGTCCTGGCACATCGCGTGCACGACCTCTCCCCGCCGCGCCGCCGCGAGATACGCCGCCCGCGAATCGGCGGGAATCGCCCCCTTCTCGGTCACCCAGGTGTCGAGGAAGTGGCCGACGAAGGTGTCCGGATCGGCGGCGATCATGCGTTCCGGCAGATCGGACGGCTGCGCCAGCAGGTACAGGTGGAACGCGAACACGCCTCCGACGCCGTGCAGCGCGGCCCAGTTGTCGGTGTTCGGCAGGATGTCCAGTACGCCGAGGTGCGCGACGACGCCGGGATGGTCCAGCGCCGCCCGGAACGCCACCAGCCCGCCCCGGTCGTGCCCGACGACGCTGAACCGGTCGTGGCCGAGTTCGCGCATCAGGGCGACCATCCGCGACGCGAGGGCGCGCTTCGAGTAACCCTCCACCGAGTCCGGCCCGGCGCTGGCACCGTAGCCGGGCAGGTCCGGACAGACGACCCGGTACCGCCGGGCCAGCTCGGGGGCGACCGCGCGCCACGCGAGACGGGTCTGCGGAAAACCGTGCAGCAGCAGGACCGCCCGCCCGGAACCGCCGACGGCGGCACGCGTCGTCAGGCCGTCGACCTCGACGTTCACGGTCTCGAACCCGGTGATCTCGGTGTTCATGGCAGGCACCGTGCCAGCGTCCACCGACAGAAACCCGCTCGTACGGCACGCCACCAGGGCACGAGCGAGCATGACAGTGCGCTGCGGCGTAACGGAAAGTTGCACGACCACATGGCACGGCCGGACCGTTGGCGCGGAAACCGCGACGAGGGAGTGCCGATGGAACAGACCTGGGCGATCAAGGGCTGCTACGCGAACTGGAGGCTGACCGTGACCGCGACGCCGCCTGAGGAACCGGAGGAGGAACACGCACCGGACTGCGACTTTCAGGGGATCGCGGACTACTTCTCCGAGGTCGTCAACCGGTACGAACTCGGCCGGGACATGGATCGGCTCGGCTCCGGGCAGGGGTGGCGGCTAATGTAACCGCCCATGGACGTGCTCGTCGTCGACCACCCGCTGGCCAAGGCTCGCCTCTCCACGATGCGGGACGCTCGGACCGACAGCGCCGCCTTCCGCGCCGCGCTGCACGAGCTGACCGTGATGCTCACCTACGAGGCGACCAGGGACGCCCCGGTGCGCACCGAGCGCATCCACACGCCGGTCGCCCGCACCGACGGCTACCGGCTGGCGAACCCGCCGCTGCTGGTGCCGGTGCTGCGGGCCGGGCTGGGCATGGCCGACCAGGCGCACAAACTGATCCCGGACGCGCAGATGGGCTTCGTCGGCCTGGCGCGGGACGAGGAAACCCTCCAGCCGACGCCGTACATGGAGTCGCTGCCGGAATCGCTCGCCGACCGTCCGGTGCTGGTGCTCGACCCGATGCTGGCCACCGGCGGGTCGATGGCGCACACCATCCGCCTGCTCACCGATCGCGGTGCCACCGACGTCACCGCCATCTGCGCGCTCGCCGCCCCGGAGGGCATCGAGTTCCTGCGGACGTCCGGACTGCCGCTGCGGGTGGTCACCGCCAGCATCGACGAGCGTCTCAACGACTCGGGCTTCATCGTCCCCGGCCTCGGCGACGCAGGCGACCGTCAGTACGGCACCGTCTGACCCACCCCCGGCGCACCCAACACCGCAATATGTCGACGTATTGCGATACCTCGTGCACAACGGATCGCAATATGTCGCCATATTGCGCTCGTGTGGGCCGCAATATGTCGACGTATTGCGGTGGGGGTCGGGTGGCGGAGCGCTTCGCGGCAGGTTGCCGCTCGGGCAGGTGCGGCGTTCGAGTTGACCTGGAGCGCGCTCCAGGTCCTAGTGTCGAAGCATGAGCTATTCGATAGCGGAGGCGGCTCGGCGCAGCGGGCTCTCGATCGACACCCTGCGCTACTACGAACGCATCGACCTCGTCGATCCACCCGCCCGGGACTCCGGTGGCAGGCGGGCGTACTCCGACCAGGACCTCGGCTGGCTGGAGTTCCTGACCAAGTTGCGCACCACCGGCATGCCGATCCGGACCATGCGCGAGTACGCCGCCCTGCGCAGGCGGGGCACCGCGACCTTCGGCCGCCGCCGCTCGATCCTGATCGAGCAGCGCCGCGCCGTCGCCGAGCGTATCGCCGAACTACAGGGCTGCATGGACGTACTGGACTACAAGATCACCAACTACGAGCAACTCGAACGAGACGCCGGTACGACGGCGAAGGAGGTACCGGCGTGATTCCGACCAGGACACTCGGCGGGCTCGACGTGGGCGCCCAGGGCCTCGGCTGCATGGGAATGAGCTCCGGCTACGGCGTCCGCGAGGACGACGGCGAGTCGATCGCCACCATCCACCGGGCGCTGGAACTGGGCGTGAGCTTGCTCGACACCGCGAACGTCTACGGCGAGGGCGTCAACGAGGAACTCGTCGGCCGGGCGATCGCGGACCGTCGCGAGAAGGTGGTGCTGGCGACGAAGTTCGGCATCGTCCACGACGAGCGCGGCCAGTCGGTGCGCGGCGACGCGGCGTATGTCAAGCAGTGCTGCGAGGAGTCGCTGCGCAGGCTCGGCGTCGACCACATCGACCTGTACTACCAGCACCGCACCGATCCGGACGTCGCCGTGGAGGAGTCCTTCGGGGCGATGGCCGAACTGGTCGCCGAGGGCAAGGTGCGTCACCTCGGCATCTCCGAGGCCGGGGCCGGGACCATCCGCCGGGCGCACGCCGTGCACCCGGTGACGGCACTGCAGAGCGAATGGTCACTGTGGACGCGCGGCATCGAGGACGAGGTGCTGCCCGTCTGCCGCGAACTGGGCATCGGGATAGTGCCGTTCTCCCCGCTGGGACGCGGCTTCCTCACCGGGGCGATCACCTCGGCGCGGACGCTGCCCGAGGACGACATGCGGCGCAAGCTGCCCCGGTTCACCGAGTCCAATCTGGACGCGAACCTGGCGATCGTCGAGCGACTGCGCTCGCTGGCAGCCGCGAAGGGCGTCACTGCGGGACAGCTCGCGCTGGCCTGGGTGCTGCACCAGGGTGCGGACGTGGTGCCGATCCCCGGTACGAAGCGGCGCACATACCTGGAGGAGAACGTCGAATCCGTCCACATCGAACTGTCCACTGAGGAACTCGACGATATCGCGGGTGCCGCGGCCACGGTCGCCGGCGAACGCTACCCGGAGCACCTCGCCCGCAACGCCGGACGCTGACCGCGCGTGCTCCACGCCGCGAAAGCACGCCGCCGAAGGAGAGACCATGAGTGAAACGACTGTGCCCGCAAGGAAACTGGGCGGCCTGGAAGTGTCCGCCCAGGGGCTCGGCTGCATGGGGATGAGCGAGTTCTACGGCCAGGGGGACGACACCGAGTCGATCGCCACCATCCACCGTGCACTGGAACTCGGTGTCACCCTGCTGGACACCGCCGACATGTACGGCATGGGCGTCAACGAGGAACTCGTCGGCCGGGCGATCGCGGACCGGCGCGATCGGGTGGTGCTGGCGACGAAGTTCGGCATCGTGCGCGATCCCGCCGACCCGGGCGGCCGGGTGGTGCGCGGCGACGCCGCGTACGTCCGGCAGGCCTGCGAGGCATCGCTGCGCAGGCTCGGCGTCGACCACATCGACCTCTACTACCAGCACCGTGTCGACGGCTCCACGCCGATCGAGGAGACCGTCGGGGCGATGGCCGAACTGGTCGCCGAGGGCAAGGTGCGGCATCTCGGACTGTCCGAGGCGGGTGCGGGGACGATCCGCCGGGCGCACGCCGTGCACCCGATCACCGCCGTGCAGACCGAATGGTCGTTGTGGTCGCGCGACATCGAGACCGAGGTCGTGCCCGCCTGCCGGGAACTCGGCGTCGGCGTCGTGCCGTACTCGCCGCTGGGGCGCGGTTTCCTCACCGGCCGGTTCACCTCCTCCGCCGACTTCGCCGGGGGCGACTCGCGCCGGTCCGCCCAGCCGCGCATGGCGGAGGGCAACCTTGCGCACAACCTGGCGATCGTCGAGCGACTGCGCTCGCTGGCAGACGCGAAGGGCGTCACCGCGGGACAGCTCGCGCTGGCCTGGGTGCTGCACCAGGGACCGGACGTGGTGCCGATCCCCGGTACGAAGCGGCGGAAGTACCTGGAGGAGAACGTGGCGTCCGTCCGTGTCGGACTGTCCACCGAGGAACTCGCCGAACTCGCGGACGTCGCGGCCGACGTCGCGGGCGAGCGCTACCCGGCGGAGGCGATGAAGCTGCTCGGCAGGTGACCGGCCACCGGCGAAAATCCCCTCGCCCGCCGGGAACAGCGTCACTACCCTGACGCCGCACCGGTACCCGCCAGGGGAGGACGCGATGGGGACGCCGCGAACGGATCGGCTCGGCCTGCTGCTCGACCAGTTCGACATCGCAAGGGAGCTGTCCAGTGCCCGGCTGGCCGGGCTCACCGACGAGGAGTACCTGTGAGCCGGTTCCCGGCGCGTGGTCGGTGCGGCGCCGTGGTGAGGAGCGAACCTCCCACGCGATCGGCACGGGCGACTGGGTACTCGACGAGGACACCGAGGACCCCGACCCGGCACCGGTGACCACGATCGCCTGGCGGTTGCAGCACCTGCACTGGAGTTTCGCCGGACGCTGCGAGTGGACCTTCGGGCAGCGACGGCGGCGTCCCGCCGATCTGGTCCGGGCCACTGTGTCGGCGAGCCTGGCACTGGAACGACTGAACACCGTGCTGGACAGCTGGCGTGCCGGAATCGGTGCGCTGACCGAGGAACAGCTCGACACCACCGGTTTCGGGCAGTTCCCCCACGGCTCCGACCCGGACGTGCCGTTCGCCGTGATCGTGGCGTGGACCAACTACGAGTTCACCCACCACATGGCGGAGGTCGCGCTGCTGCGCGACCTCTGGCGCCACCGCGGCTGAGAGTGGTTCCCGCGCGGCGGGAACCACGCTCCGGTGTCACGTCGACGGAATGCCCAGCGCCCGGTCGACCCAGCGGCCGAGCGGCAGGGCGATGACGATCCCGGCCAGCACCAGGTGCACGAGCATGAACACCACCGCGGTCGCCACGCTCGGCGGGCCGCCGACGAAGACGATGATGTGCGAGGCCCACTTCAGCTCGGTGGGCCGCGAACCCGCCGCCCACACCTCGTTCAGCGCCCAGAACGTCAGGTCGTTCAGGCCGGAGACGACGACCAGGATCGACGCCACACCCGCCTTGAGCACGTTCGCCGTGCGAGCGCCGCCGAGCCGGTAGGCCATCAGCGCGAACAGCACGATGAACGTGGTGATGAACAGTTCGAACTGGTAGATCGGCTGGAAGGAGTCGTCCGCGGACGAGGTCCGGCCGTACTCCTGGATCCGCATGACGAACTCGGTGTCCAGGTATCCCATGTAGACGATCACGCCGAGCCCGATCATCGCGGGAGCCATCCGCACCTTCGGGAACAACGCCACCGCGACCACGGCGAACGCGAACGGGCTGAGCTTGAACGCCCACTCCGCGACGTTGTCCAGCGTCTGGTCCGGCGGCAGCACCACCATGATCAGCCCGGTGATCACCGCGGCGGGGATCGTCGGCACCAGCCACAGCCAGCGCCGCCCGCGATACAGCGCGGGGATCCAGCCGCGGTCCCGCGCGGGCGCGGCCGGGGGCTCAGTCAAGGTCGCTGTCATCGGTCTCTTCCTCCAGGCGCGTCTTCTCGACCCAGAACGGGCCGAGGGCGAGCGCGTCCACATCGGTCTTCAGGTAGCAGGCGACCGCGTCGGCCGGGGTGGTCACGATCGGTTCCTCGTTGTCGTTGAACGAGGTGTTGACGACCATCGGGACCCCGGTGATGCGCTCGAAATTCTTGATCATCCGGTAGTAGAGGGCATTGTCGTCCTCGGATACCGTCTGCACCCTGGCGGTCCCGTCCACGTGGGTGATCGCCGGGACGGCGGCCCGCTGGTGCTCCAGCACGTCGAAAACCAGCAGCATCACCGGCGACGGGTAGTCGCTGACGAAGTACTCGCCCGCCCGCTCGGCGAGGCACGAGGGCGCGAACGGCCGGAAGGCCTCGCGGTGCTTGACCTTCTCGTTCATCCGCGTCTTCGACTCCGGGTCGCGCGGGTCGGCGACCAGCGAGCGGTTGCCCAGCGCGCGCGGCCCGCATTCCATCCGGCCCTGCACCCAGCCGACGATCAGGCCGTCGGAGATCCGCTGCGCGGTGTGCGCGGCGATGTCGTCGGGCCGCCGGTAGTCCAGGCCCGCGTCGGAGAGCGCGAGTTCCATCTCCTCCTCGGAGTACTCCGGCCCGGTGTAGGTGAACCCGTCCCGCGGGCGCGGCTTGCGGTACTTGCCGACGCTGACCTCCAGCGCGGCACCCAGCGCGCAGCCGTCGTCGGCGGCGGCGGGCTGGGCGAAGAACTCCTCGAACGGTGTCTCCAGCAGGATCCGCCCGTTCATCACGCTGTTCAGTGCCACGCCCCCGGCGATGCTCAGCCGCTTCGAACCGGTCTCCTTCTGCAGCCAGCGCGCCAGGTGCAGCCCGGCCTCCTCCAGGGTGACCTGCAGGGCGTAGGCGACGTCCATGTAGTGCTGTGGCACCGGATTGTCCGCGGTGACCCGGGTTTTCGGCCGTGCCGGACCGAAGGTGTCGGTGAACTTCTTCGACATCACGTGCTTGCCGGTGCGCTGGTGGCCGAACCAGCTCAGGTCCAGTTCGAAGCCGCCGTCCGGGTCGAGGTGCACGAGCTGCTTGAACTGCTCGACGTAGGTGTCCTTGCCCAGTGGTGCCAGGCCCATCACCTTGCCCTCGTCGCGGGTCGGGTAGAAACCGAGGTATCCGGTCACCCCGGCGTACATCGCGCCCAGCGAGTGCGGGAACTTGATCCGCCGCAGGTCGACGATCCGGTCACCCTTTCCGTGCGCCAGCAGGGTGGAGGTGCCGTCGCTGCCGATGCCGTCGAGGGTCAGCACGGCCGACTCGTCCCACGGGCAGATGTAGTACGCGCTGCCCGCGTGCGCCCGGTGGTGGTCGATCAGGTGCACGTCGAACTTCGTCGCGCCGGTGAACCCGACGGCCTCCCTGATGTCGCGCTCCAGCGTGTAGGAACGTTTGAAGTGCGCCAGAACGGCGCCGCCGACGTGGTAGTCGTCGGCACCCTTGCCGCCGCCGGTGCGCAGCGTGTCCAGCATCCCGGCGGACTTGCCGCCCTCGTCGCCGTTGCCGTTGCGGAACACGTCCAGCGTGCCGGGGAAGTAGCGGGCGAAGACCTTCGCCGCGTGGATCGGTTCCTTCCAGCGCTGCCAGTAGTAGGCGACGTGGTCGACGTCGGCGAGGGTGATCCCGGCCTGTTCGAGGCAGAACTCGATCGCGCGTGCGGGCAGTCTCCCGTCGTGCTTGACGCGGGTGAACCGTTCCTCCTCGGAGAAGGCGACGATCTTGCCGTCGTGGACGAGAGCGGCGGCCGAGTCGTGGACTCTGCTGATGCCGAGTACGTACATGGTGATACTCCGTGGTTCTACGGGGTGGGCGTCGGATCCGCGGTCCGTGATGTCGCGGGGGGGTGGAGTTCGGGGTGGTGGCGCAACAGCATCCGGCGCAGCGACCACGCCTCGACGGACAGTGCGAGGGTGATCGCGGCGAACCCGCCCACCGCGCCCAGCGGGGGCACCAGCGCGATCGCCAGCGCGGCGGTCGCGGCCAGCCGGACCACCGCCGCCGCGGAGGTCGAGGTGAGGATACGGCTGTTGGTGTTCTCCAGCAGGTAGGTGGCGTAGATCAGGGTGATCGCCATGGCCATCTCGATCAGCACGAGGACGCCGAGTACCAGCCACACGGTCAGGCCCGCGTCGGCGAGCAGCACCTCGCGCACCGGGGGCAGCGCCAGCCCCGCCGCGAGCAGCACGGCGAAGGCGAGACCGGCCCGCTCGGCGGCGCGCATCAGCGAGGCCGCCCTTGCCCTGCCGTGGGCGGCCCCTTCGCCGCGCAGCCGGGCGGAGGTGCGCGGCTGGTGCAGCTTGAGTTGGTAGAGCAGGAACGAGCAGAACACGCTGGACGACATCAGCGCCAGGTAGAACGGTCCGCTGTCGGACACCCGGCCGGACGCGGCGAGCACCAGGAACACCAGCGAGACGGAGAAGGCGTCGAACAGTTCCGAGACGCCCAGCAGCCAGGTGGTCCGGCCGAACGCGGGCAGCAGGCCGCGTCGCCGCACCGGCTCCGGGCGTACCCAGGCGGTGGGCAGGCGCAGCACCGCCGCCAGTACCAGCACGCCGAGCCCGGCGACCAGTACCAGCAGCAGGGTCCGCGGGGACCAGCCGCCGAGCCAGGTCGCCAGTGTCGCCCCGACCACCAGCACCGCGCCGGCGCCGAACGCCAGTGCGTCAAGGGAAGGCTTGCCCTGCAAGCGATTCAGACCGGACACGGTCATCAGCAGGCCGGTGCAGGCGTGCCAGCAGGCGGCCGCCAGGTAGAGCGTCGCCGGTGAGTCGGGTGCGATCACCAGCCCGCCGAGCAGTGCGAGCACGACCAGCAGCACCGGCGCCGCCGCGAACCGCAGCGACAGCCCGGCGATCGCGTCCCTGGTGGCGTTCGCCCTGGGAATCACCTTCAGCGCGCTCTTCTCCGCCGCCGTGGGCACGAACACCAGCCAGGCACAGGCGCCGAGGGCGTTGGCGAACGGCCCGTAGTTGAGGGTTCCCCAGACGGCGACGAGCGCGAACTGCATCACCTGCGCGCTGCCGCGGAACGCACCGCGTCCCAGCAGCAGGCGCAGGATCATCAGCGGCCGCGGGGCGGCGGTCGCCGACACGGTCGTCACGGTTGCGGCACCGCCATGTCCTGTGCCTCCAGCCGGAACTTCAGCGTGCCGCGGACCGCGTTCTCGGCGCTGAGCAACTCCGGTACCGAGGACGCGGTCAGCACCACGTAGCCGAGTTTGTACCCCGCCTGCTCGTACGCGCGGACGAAGTCGCCCTCCTCGGCGAACAGCCGCAGGTCCACCACGCCGGGGATGCCGAGCACGTCGTCGATGCCCTCGATCCGGCCGAGGCAGCCGGGCCGGTCCGAACCCAGCACGTGCACCAGCGTCGGTACCGGCGGGTGCGGGGTGAGTACCGGGTCGTCGCCGACCGCGACCGCGATCGTCGCCGCCATCAGGTCGACGCCGTAACAGCTCTCGATCACCTCGGCGAGACCGTTGCCGCCCATCCGGGCGCCCATCTCGATCAGGTACAGCCTGCCGTCCCTGCCGAGCACCGCGTCCAGCGTCAGCGGGCCGTCGGTGTAGCCGAGTTCGGCGCAGATCGCTTCCAGCGTCTCGACCAGCTCGGCGTCCACCGCCGCGGGCAGCTCGGCCGGCAGCAGGTGCGAGGTGGTGACGAAGTACGGCGGGGGCGTGATGGTCCGTTCGGTCACCGCGTGGAAGGCGACCTTTCCGTGCCGCACCAGCACTTCCACCGTGTAGTGCGAACCGTCGAGGTGTTCCTCGACGACGATGCGGCCGGACGGGGAGAACTCGACCGACTCGGCGAACGACGAACGCAGCGCACCCGGCCCCGGGCAGGCGACCACGCCGCGACTGCCCGAGGAGTCCACCGGCTTCACCAGCGTCGGGAAGCGCAGTCCGGTCGCGGCGCTGATCAGGTCGGCGTCGGGCGCACCGGAAACACAGCGGTAACTGGGCAGGCCGAGCTGGTCGCACAGGGCGCGGAAGACGGGCTTGTCCACCGACGCGCGGACGGCGGCCTCCGGCAGCGGCGAGGGCAGGCCCCAGTGCCTGCTCAGCCACGCCTGCGTGGGCAGTCCGACGTCACTGGCCGGGCACAGCACGCCGACGATGTCGGTGCGGCCGTCGAGTGCGGCGGCGATCCGTTCCGGTGCGCGGACGCTGAGCTGGACGAACTCGTCGGCGTGCAGTACCCCCGGCGCGCCGGGGCGGACGTCCACGCAGATGGTCCGGTAGCCCAGCTCGCGGGCGCGCTGGTAGACGCTGACCGAGCCGTCGGCGCCGCCGAGGACGACGAGGGTTCTCATGTTGTGACCTCCGTGCCCTGACGGGCGTCGGTGACGGGGACGCCGGTGTCCGGCGTCGAGGCGAGTAGCAGGTCCGCCGCGTCGACGGGCCGCGCGAGAGTGGTCTCGCGGATGTAGAACTGCCGTGGCCGGGGCTGCCCCGCACCGACCACGACGAGATAGCGCACGAGCAGGGAGAGCACCAGCAGCACGGTCGCGAGCAGGACGAACACCGCGGTGCTCAGCGCCGTGCCGCCGATCAGGCCGGTCGCGGCCCCTGCCCCCAGCAGTACCGCGAGCACGGCGGTGATCAGTGCCGTCGCCGAGGCGGCGGTGGTCAGCCTGCGGGTGAACCCGACGAACAGTTCCACCGCGTGCGAGGCGAGGAAGCCGAAGCCGACCTTGGACTCCCCGCGCTCCCGGGCGCGGTGCGCCACCGGGATCGTCGTGTAGCGGCTGGTCAGCCGGGGCACGGTGGCGAGGAAGTACGGCGTGCCGACGTCCAGGTCGACGATGCGGCGGGCGAGTTCGGTGCGCACCAACCGGAACGCCGTAGCGCCCTCGGGCAGCTCGATGCGAAGTACTCGTCGTCCGATGAAATGGAAGGCCGCGGTTCCCCAGCGCCGGGCCAACGGATCTTGCCGGTTCGTTCGTACACCGAAAACGGCGTCGTACCCTTTTTCCGCCTCGGCGATCAACTTTCGCGCCTCGGCGGCCGGGAATTGTTGATCTGCGTCCACGTGCAGGACCCAGGAATTGCTCGCGTAGCGATACCCCGCGGAGAAGGCGGCTTCGAACCCGAAGTTTCGGGTAAACGATATGTAATGGACCCTCGGATCGCTCTCCGCGAGCTGCCGGATGACGTCGAGAGTGCCGTCCGTGCTGCCGTCGTCGACGTAGAGTATCTCCAGGTCGTACTGGCCCAGTTCGCTGACTATCTCCTGGTGGGAAGGGCCGACGTTGTCGACTTCGTTGAAGCATGGCACAACGACGGTGATGTCGGTGATTGTTTCACCAACAGAGGTGGAATTGTTCATACCACTGTTGACGAGCCTGCGTGTGCAACCGTGTTCAAACCGTTGCGGGGCAGTGTTGATCCAGACATGTGACGTCCTCGTTCTCACGTTTTGCGCAGGTGTCATCCGCCTGCAGTGAAGGTGGGAGAGTTATATGCCGCCCGATCCCGAAAACGGCACGGAATCGGCGAAAGTTGCGCCGTACAGCCGAAGGGGGTGCCAGCGGGGTGAGTCCTTTCGGAGTACTGGCGGGCAATTTCGCACGGAACGGGTGAACCGGTGGCAGACTCTCCCGCCATGTGGAGATTCGGAGGCGCGCGCCTCTGGCGATCGGCCTATCTGCGCGCGGTCCGGTCGGCGTTCGCCACGGTTCCTCTCTACCGGGAGACCTGGGCGCTGAGCGGTCGTACGGAACCTGTGCTGGTGCCCGGGAAGACGGGCGTGGACGGCGGCGCGCTCAGCGCCGACCTGGTCGCTCGCACGCTGGTGGACACCGTCCCGCTGGCCGGAGGCAGCGCCGTGCCGGACGCCGCGCGCGGGCTCGGCGGCCTGCTGCCGCACGCTCGCGGCGGCTCCGCCGACCTGGTGGTCGTCGTCGACGCGGACATCGCCCGGCCACCCGCCGACCTGTCCTCCGGTACCCGGGGGTGCCTGCTGCACCCGGATTCGATCATCGGCTCCGAACAGCACCCCGCGCTGCGTGAGATCACCGATACCCTGCGCCGCAACGAGTCCGTGTTGGCGGTCGGGGACGACAAGGCCCTCGACACGCTCGCCACCGCGCTGCGTGCGGAACCGGAACCACGGTGGAGCCGGGTGCCGCACCGCAGGCTGGACCAGCTCGACGGCGGCCCCTACGGCCTGCTGCACGATCCGCTGCTCGGCTACCTGGGCGTGCTGCGCGACTGCGGCCGGTGGCATGTGGACTGGCGGCGCGTCCACGTCCGGTCCACCACCGGCGGCCTGGCGTTCACCGTCCTCGGCCGGACCTCGCCGCGCCTGGTGGACGTTCTGGCCTGCGGCGGTGTGCACGGCGAGGTCGCCCCCTGCCCCCGGCACGGCACTCCGGTCGTGCTGACGTGACCGGCGGGCCCGCCGCCCCGGCGCGGCAGCCCGCGAGCGCCCCGGTGGCCGCCGACGTGCGGATCTGCGATCCGCGCACCGACCCGGAGCCTGACGACTGGGTGGACTTCGCCCGTGCCGTGCGTCCGCACGCGGTCTGGAACCACGCGCTGCTCGGTATCGAGGCGTGGATGTCGCGCAACCCGCCGTTGCTGGCGACCGTCCACCAGGGCGGCCGGATCGTGGCCGCGTTCACCGTGCTCGTCTGCAGGCCACGCCGGGTGCCCCGGTACGCGCCGGACTCCCGCTCCGCGCGCGGCCCGGTCTGGGCGGAGGTGTACCAGCCGTGGCTGAGCGGGTTCCCCGGAATCCTGCACCGGCCGGAGGTGGCAGGCGGGCCGTTGCGCGAGGCGGTCCGGGCGGTGGAACGCGAACTGGTGCGCGCGCTCGGCCGTGGTCTGCTCGGCGTGTTCTACCGGGGAGTCGGTCCCGGTCTGCTGCCCGCGGTCGAGGGCGGTGGCCGGATCAGCAGGCAGACCGACTCGGCGGCCGTGCTGGAGAACCACTTCGAGGGCACCGAGGACTGGCTGGCCGCGCTGAGCAAGAGCCGCAGGGGCGGGCTGCGCAGGCAGCAGCGCGCGCTCGCCGGGGACTCCTCGCTGGTGGTGCGCGGCGGGGCTGGCCGGACCGATCTGGACGCGGCCGTGGTGGCCCGGCTGATCAACGCCCACCGCGCCAGGTTCCCCGCCCCGCCGCTGGACACCCGTTCTCCGGTAGCCGCGTCCTATGTGGACGCACTGGTACGGCATCCCGCCGTGCATACCCTCACCTATCACGACGACGGCGGAAGGCTGCTGGCGTTGAACACGATGCTCGATCACCCCGTCACCCCGGTGAAGCAGCACTGGGCGGCGCTGTCCCGGGCCGACGGGGGCAGGCCGAACCTGTACTTCGACGCCTACGTCCGCGCGGTCCGCTGGGCCACCGCGCACGGCAGGCCCCGGGTCTCCGCCGGACGCGGCAAGCTCGACGTCAAGGCGTCGCTGGGATTCGCTCCCAGCCCGGTGCACGGGGTGCTCGTGCCGAGGCCGGTGCTGGGCCGGTGAAGGTCGAGATCGCGGACCCGCGCACCGACCCGGAACCCGAGGGCTGGCCGGTGTTCCGCAGCCGGATGCGGCTGCACCCCGTCTGGGACTACCGGCTGCTCCGGCTGGAGGCGTGGACCGCGCGTAATCCACCGGTGCTCGCCGTCGTCCGTGCGGACGACGGCCGGGTGATCGGCGGGCTCTCGGTGATGGTGTGCCGGAGCTGGAACGACCAGTCCTACGCGCCCGCCCGGTACGCCCGCCGCACCCGGCTGCGTCCCCGCTGGGCGGAGGTGTACCTGCCGCTGCTCAGTGGCTACCCGGCCTGCGTGCTGGACGGTGACGCGGGCGTGCGCCGCGAGGCGATCCGCTGTTTCGAACGGGAACTGGTGCGCTTCCTGGGAACCGGGCTGCTCGGCGTCATGTACCGGGCGATGACCCTCGAGCTGGCCGACGCCATGTCCGGTCCCGCCCGGATGCGCAGGCAGATCGACCCGACGGCGGTGCTCGCCGGCGTCGAGTCCGAACAGGACTGGCGGGCGGCGGTGGCCCCGCGGGTGCGGCAGATGCTCGACGAGTTCGCGGCGGACCCCGGTGTTCGCAGCACGGCCGGGGCCGCCCGGGACGACCTGGATGCCTCCGAGCTGGCGGCACTGCTCAACGCGCACCGGGCCCGCCAGGACGAACGGGCCTGGGCGGGCGGCCAGCGTTCCCGGATCGGCGGCCTGCACATGGACACCCGCAGCCCGGTCTCCGCCGCGTACCTGGACGAACTGGTGCACCGCAAGGACATCGTCACCCGTACGTACACCACGCCCGGCGGCAGGCTGCTCGGCTTCAACACGATGATCGATCACCCCCGCAGCGCGGCCGTGCACCACTGGGCGGCCGTGCCGAGGGCCGAGGGCGGAAGGCCGGATCTGTACGTGGACGCCTATGCGCACTGTGTGCGGCAGATGCTCGAACGCCGCAGCGGGGAACTCACCGCCGGACGGGCCATGCTCGGGGAGAAGGCGGCGCTCGGTTTCGGCACCCGGGACCTGTTCACCGTCGCGGCACCGAGGCCGGTGCTGGGCCGATGACCGTCACCGTCGACGTTCTCGACCCGCGCCGCGACCCGGAACCGCCGGACTGGGCGGCGTTCGCCGAGGCGCAACGCCTTCCGGTGCCATGGGACTACGGCCTGCTTACCATCGAGACCACCGGTTCGCGCAGCCCGAACATTCTCGTCCTGGTGCGGGAGAACAGCCGGGTGACCGCGGCCTTCGGGGTGACGATCTGCCGTCGCGGCACCGAGCACCGGTTCCGCGCGGTCGGTGGCACTGCGAGGTTCGCGCCCCGCTGGGCCGAGGTGCACCAGCAGTGGTTGTCCGGCTATCCCGGCTGGGCCTTCGCCGAGACCGTGGGCATCGACGCGCGGCCGGAGATCGTCCGTCTCTTCGAGCGCGCGATCTGCCGCTACGTCGGCCCCGGCTGTGTGGGCGTGCTGTACCGCTCCGTCTCGCCCGCCGAGGAGTACGCCGTCTCCGGGCGTGGCCGGATCGTCCGCGACGCGGCGCCGACCTCGGTGCTGGACAACACTTTCGAGAGCCGGGAGCAGTGGATCTCGTCCCTGTCGCGCAGTCGCAGGCACAGCATCCGCGGGCAGATCCGCAAGATCAGTGGCGATCCCTCGCTGACGATCCGCGGTGGCACCGGCCGCGACGATCTCGACGGTGCCGAGCTCGCGCCGATGCTGGACGCGCACCGGGCGAAGTTCGGCCGGGTCGCGTTCGACTTCCGCGGGGCGATCACGCCTGCGTACCTGCACGCGCTGGTACGCAGGCAGGATGTGTTCACGGTGACCTACCACGACGACTCCGGCAGGCTGCTGGCCTTCACCAACGTGCTGGATCACCCGGTGCTCCCGCTGCACCAGCACTGGGCCGCCGTGCCGGTGGAGGACGGTGGACGGCAGCACCTCTACTTCGACGCCTTCGCCAGAGTCGCCGGGCACATGATCGACGCGGGCCGTAAGGGCATGTCCTCGGGCCGTGGCCTTTCCGAGCTGAAGTCCTCGCTCGGGTTCACAGCCCGTCCGCTGCGCGCGGTGATCGCTCCCCGGCCGGTGTGCGGATGAGCGCGCGGATGAGCGCGCGGAGGGGTGACGGGCACGAGGTTCTCGATCCCCGGTTCGATCCGGAGCCGGTCTACTGGACGGCGCTGCGCAAGCGGGCCGGGCTGCGCGCGGACTGGAGCTGGGACGTGCTGGCCGTGCAGGCGTGGTGTGCCCGGACTCCGCAGTACGTGACCGTGCTGCACGAGGGTGGCGAGCAGACCGGGGTGGTCGCCTGCGCGTGGGTGGGCACGCCGACGCGGCGGCATCGGTTCGCCGGCTCGGCCCGGGGCGGCCGGATCGGCGGGCTGGACGTGCGCTCGCCGAACTCCAGCGCGGTGCCGGGCTGGTGGTTCGCCGGGGCGGGGCCGGACGGTGGTTGCCGGGAGCTGCTGGATCGCTATCTGCCGCTGATGCGGTCCAGGCTGGGGCCGGGGCTGCGGGTGCTGCTCGCCCGTCAGCTCGGCGAGGCCGGTGTGTCCGAAGTGGACGGACGGTTCCGGCTGGTTCGCCGCACCGAGGATGTCGGGCGGATCGATCTCGACGGGTTCTCCAGCGAGGACGACTGGACCTCGACGTTGCGCAAGAAGCGGCGGCAGAGCCTGCACAAGATCGCCGCCACGATCGCGGCCGACCCGGCGGTGGAGGTGCGGGTCGGTGCTCTCGCCGGCGCCGACCCGGTGGAGGCCGCCGCGTTGATGCGGTACAACTCGGACAAGCACCGGGACGTGCCGATCGTCCCGCTGCCGCAGTTCGGCGGGTACCTGGAGCGGTTGTTCGGTCAGCCGGACGTCCTCGGCGTGCGTTACCTCGACGGCTCCACGGGGCGGTTGCTGGCTCTCGGCCTGATCTTCGACCATCCACAGTGGCCGGTGCTGCGTTCGTGGTCGGCGCTGCCGGGGCATCTCGGTGGCAGGCGAGACCTGTACTTCGACGTCTACCGGGAGTTCGTGAGCTGGGGGATCAGGTCGGGCAAGGACGGTCTCATCCTCGGCAAGAAAATGGCCGAGTTGAAGCGAACCCTTGGGGCACAACTGGTTCCGCAGTATGCGGCGGCCATTCCGGTGCGCTGAGTGCCGGGGCGGGTGTGCTCACCCGCCCCGGCACTCAGGCGACGGCCGGAGTCCTGGCGGCTGGGCCCGATCAGAACTCGACGTCGGAGCAGGCGTAGAACGCGTTGGCGGTGTCGGCCACCGTCCACACGGACAGGATCACGTGCTTGCCCGACTTGCCCGCGGGCACGGCGCCCTGGTGGCTCTCCTTGGCGTCCGGCTTCGCTCCGTCGTAGGGCACCGTGAGGAAGGGCTCGGACTCCAGCGAGGCCCTGGTGAGCGGCTGGCTCGGGTCGAAGCCGTCCTTGGTGACGTAGTACTGGAAGTCGGTGGTGGAGTGCTGCGCGGTCAGGGTCCAGCTGAAGGTGAAGTCCTCGCCCGCGGCGAGCTTGGTGGACGGCCACTCTCCGCCACGCGGGTCGTCGAGCTGGGCGAACTGCCCGTTGCCCGCGGAACAGAGCGAGCCGTCCTCGGGGCCTGCCGAGGGGAAGCCCTTCGGGCCCTCGACGCTCTGCGGTTCCCACTGGATGTTGCCGCAGTCGGTAGCGGTTCCGTTGGCGCACATGGCCTGGCGGCTCGGTGGCTGGTCGGAGTAGCCGTGGCTGGACGCCGCGGGCGCGGCGAGGACGGAGAATCCGGCGATACTGAGGCCGATGACGGCCGCGGTGGTCTTCTTGCGCATGCTGGGCTCCTGAAAACGGGGGTCGGTTCATCAGAGCAATTCGCGATCGCGCTTGGCCGTACGCCAGATTAACGGCGCTCCGTGTGAAATGTCCAGACCAATTTCAGGCCTTGTCCGATTCTGTCATCCATCGCGACAGAACCCGCATTCGCTTGTGTTGCAAGGGATGCAACCCTCAGGGCGAAAGGAAGATCAACGACCGCAGCGCGGACGGTGTCAAGAGAACAAGGTATGGAAATGGTGCGCGCGGTACCCGGGCGGCGGTACCGCGGGCGCCGAACGCGGAATCCGCGCGACGCCCGCGGCGATCAGCGGGCCAGCAACTCGGTGACGGTGCCCGCCGCCTCGTCCACACTCACCTGGCGCTGCTCACGATCGGCCAGCCCGCGGACGGTGACGTTCCCGGCGTCCCAGTCCTCCTGGCCGACGATGACCACGGCACGCGCCCCGGCCTTGTCCGCCCGGCTCAGCTCCTTGCCCAGCTTGCGCAGCTCGATCGGCGTCGAGGTGCGCAGTCCGGCGCGGCGCATCGTCGCGGCGACCGTGCGGGCGGCGTCGGACAGTTCCGCCGACACCGGGATCACCACGACGTCGACCTCACTGCGCGGTTCCGGCAGCAGGCCGTGTGTGCCCATGAAGTCGAACAGCGTCACGTCACCCATGCCGAAGCCGATGCCGGGGATCCGCTGCGAGGTGAACAGGCCGGCCAGGTCCGCGTAACGGCCGCCGCCGAACAGCGCCCGGTTGTTCTCCGGCGAGGTGTCGAACACCTCGAACACGGTGCTGGTGTAGTACGCCAGCCCGCGCACGATCAGCGGGTCGAAGGTGACCAGACCGGCAGCACCGCCACCGAGCACGGAGACGAGATTTGACTGTTCCCGGACCTCGGCGGGGATCTCGTCGAGCAGCGCACTGCCCGCGCCCAGCGTCTCGGTGAGCCGTTCGAATCGCGCGTCGCTCAGCCCGATCTCCGCGGCGGTCTCGGCGAGCGCGGCGCGGTCGTGCTTCTCCCAGCGGTCCACCAGGGAGAACACCCGCGGCAACTGCTCCTCGGTGACGCCGACCAGATCGGTCAGCACCGAGGACAACAGCGTCCGGTCGTTCGCCCGCACGACGAACATGTCCTCGGTCGCCCCGATCCCACCCAGCAGATCGTGGATCAGTTCGAACATCTCGATCTCGCAGTTCGCGCTCTCCGAACCGAAGATGTCGGCGTTGATCTGCCAGTGCTCGCGCACCCGGCCACGCTGCGGACGCTCGTAGCGGTGACAGTTCGGGTGGCTGTACCAGCGCACCGGGAACTGCAGCGAGCCCGCGCTGCCCGCGATCATCCTGGCCACCGAAGGGGTCATCTCCGGGCGCAACGCCAGCCGCCGCCCGCCCCGGTCGGTGAGGGTGTAGAGCTGCTGATCGGCGATTTCCTGGCCGGACTTGGCCTCGTAGATCTCCGCGGACTCCAGCACCGGCCCGTCGTAGCGCAGGAAACCGCGCCGCTCCAGCACCTCGTAGAGATGGCCGAAGACCTGCGTGCGGACGGACATCTCGGGCGGCAGGAAATCCCTGGTCCCTCGGTACGGCGCTGTCGGCAGGAACTCGGGCACGGCGATCCTCACTGGTACGCGCTGGTCTGCGCTGCTCTGCGGCTTTTCGTGGGCCAGCCTAGGCCCTGCCCGGTAACTCCCGGTCGATGGGATTCGTGATCGAGGCCGTGGCAGGCAAAGCGGCGGGACGTTTCCTACCGGTGCCGTACCCGGGCTTCCGGCAACGCCGCCGGGTGCCGCCGGGAGCCGATCAGCGTCGCGGCCAGCGCGCCCAGCGCGCACACCACAGCCGTGATCGCGAAGATCTCGCCGTACTGCGCCAGCAGCGCCTCCCTGACCCCGCCGGTGTACGCCGCGAGCGCCGCCTCGTACTCGGCCCGCGAGGGGAAGAGCACCACGATCGGCACGTCCAGGTTCGCGGTCAGGCTGTGGAAACGGTGCAGTCCCCACGCCGACAGGGCCGCCACCCCGACCAGCATCCCGGTCATCCTGGCCACCACCAGCGCGGCCGACGCGATCCCGTGCCGGGTGGCCGGGACCGCACGCAGCACGGCCGAGGACAGCGGCGCGATCACCAGCCCCAGTCCCAGCCCGACGATCACCAGATCGGTGTCCAGCCGGGGCAGCTCGACCAGGCCCAGATCGTGTCGTGCGGCCAGCACGTCCATCGGCCAGCCGGACATCAGCAGGAAACCCGCACAGGCGACGAGCATCCCGGCCGCCGCGACCCACCGTTCGCCGGTCCGCGCGGCGACCGCGCCGCCCAGCAGCGCACCGGCGGGCAGCGCCACCAGGAACCGCAGCAACAGCCCGACCGCGCCCCGGTCGTCCAGGCCCAGCAGCGTCTGCGCGAACAGGTCCACGTCCACCAGCGTCACCATCAGCGCCGCGCCCGCCGCGACACTCGCCGCCAGCGCCGCGAGGAACGGCCGCAGCAGCAGTCCGGCGCGATCGATCAGCCGGGTCCGCGCCCGCGACTCCCACACCAGGAACGCCGCGAACGCCACCGCCGAAGCGAGCAGGAAACCGAGTCCCCACGGCGGCAGCACCTGGCTCCGCGGATCGGGGTTGTAGAGGCCGACGACCAGCAGGCCCAGCGTCAGCGCCAGCAGCCCGCCGCCGGCGACGTCCACCTTCGCCCGCTCGCCCTCCGGCCGGGCCGCGTGCGGCAGGGTGAGGTGCACGGCCACCATCGCCAGCACCGCGAGCGGCACGTTCACCCAGAACACGCCCCGCCAGCCCGCCACCGCCGCCAGCGCGATCCCGTACACCGGGCCGAGCACGCTGCCGAGTTCCTGCGCCGCGCCGACCGCGCCGAGCACCGTCGCGCGCCTGCGCTCCGTCCACAGGTCCGCCGCCAGCGCCATCGTCACCGGCAGCAGCGCACCACTGGCCACGCCCTGCACCACCCGCCCGGCCACCAGCAGCGGCAGGTCCGGCGACAGCGCGGTCAGCACCGAGCCGGCAAGGAAACCGGCCAGGCAGGCCTGCAGCAGCGGCTTGCGGCCGAAACGGTCGGACGCCTGCCCGAGCAGCGGCATCGCCGCGACGTAGCCGAGCAGGTACCCGGTGACGATCGGGGTGACCTGCTCCAGCCGGTTCACCGGGATGCGCAGGTCGTCGATGATCTGGTGCAGCAGGCCGATCACCACGTAGGTGTCGAGCGCACCGAGCAGCACCGCGAGCCCGCCCGCGCCGATCGCCACCGAGCGGCCCCGTCCCCGCGGAACAGCTTCCGTCCTCGTCTCCGCCGCCATGTCAGGCGGGCGGCGTGACGGTCACCGGCTTGTCCACATCGGACAGCGTCACGTCCACAGTGGAAGGTTCGTCGCCGGAGCCGGGAAAGGACAGCGATGCCTTGACCGGCAGGTTGCCGGTTTCCTCGCGCACCCAGAACGACACCTCCGCGTCCGGCGGACTGCCCGGCAGCACCCCGGCGAGCGCGGCACCCGCCACCTTGCCCTCGACCTTGAGCGTCGCCGTACCGTCGACGTCCTCCCGCGCGGTGGTGCGCGGCTCGGTGACGCCGGTCAGGATCTTCGCGATCCCGCGATCCGGGTCGAGCACTGCGGAGGGGTCGTACACGCTCGCACCCAGCGCCACCGGAAGCTGCTGGAACCCACCGGTCGGGCCCTTCACGTAGATCTTCTCGTCCACCAGTACGAACTCGACCTCGACGAGCTGGCCGGACAGCTCCAGCCTGCCGCTGCCCTTGGCCGCGCCGGACGGCCCGCCGTCCTTGGTCAGATCACCGTCGAGATTCTGCAGGCCGACACCGGGGACCGTGCCGGTCACGTCCAGCGTGAAGTGCGCGCTGCGGATGCCTGCCGTCGTCGCCGCGGCCTCCCGGATCAGCGTCGCGCCGTCCGGCAGGTTCGGATCGACGGCGGACTCGTCGGAGCAGCCCGCGACGGCCGCCACGGTCAGCAGCAGGGTGGCGAGGAGAGTTCGGCGTGGTGCCATGGCGGCATCGTATGGGTAGCGGTGGCCGGGAATCCGGCTGTTGCCCGAATCGGAATCGGAGGATCTCAGGGCATCAGGTGCGCGGCGAGGGTGCCGCCGAGTTCCCGGCAGGCGGCGAGCGCTTCCCGGCCGGGTGTGCCGGTCACCTCGACCGGCTCGGCCACCCGGGTCCAGCCCAGCCCGGTGGTGATCGTGCCGATCGAGCGGACCGCGCCGGTCACGTCGTCGCCGCCGTGTACGTAACAGCCGAACGGCCTGCCACGCGTCGCGTCCAGGCACGGGTAGTACACCTGGTCGAAGAAGTGCTTCAGCGCCCCGGACATGTACCCGAGGTTGGCCGTGGTGCCGAGCAGGTAGCCGTCGGCGGCGAGCACGTCGGAGGCGGTCGCCGTCAGCGCGGGCCTGCGCACCACGTCCACCCCCTCGATCTCCGGATCGCCTGCCCCGGCGAGGACGGCTTCGAGCAGTGCCTGCAGATTCGGCGAGGGCGTGTGATGGACGATCAGTAGGCTCGGCACGTCCACGAGCGTGCCCGCGACGCGCGGGCCGGGCAAGCGGGGAGGTGCGCCGTGCCGCATCCGGCCGACCGCCCCGCGCCCGACATCCCCGGCCTCGTCGCCGCGCTCGCCCGGCACGAGGTCGCCTGGGTGCTCTCCGGTTCCGCCGTGCTCGTCGCCTGTGGCGCGACATTCCACCCGAACGATCCAGGGCGCGTCCGACAGTTCCATGGTCGCGGTATTCGCGCCGAGACTGTGGCCGGCGGCGTTGGCGGAAAGCCCGAGTACGACACCGGTACGAGGACTTCCCGCCGCCTTGCCGGCCACCGCCTCGATCACGAATCCCATCGACCGAGAACTGTCGGACACGCCCTCGACGTCGCCGACCCGGAACCCGGCAACCTGCGCAGGCTCGCCGCCCTGTTGCGCGAGATCCACGCCGTACCCGCGTACTTCCCGGACTGGGCGGACGGCCCCTCGCTGTCCTGGTGCCTTCGCTGGAGGCCGGACCCGCTCACCCCGCGGCGGCTCGACCACCTGCTGGTCACCGACCTCGGCCTGCTCGACCTACCGCCGCGGCTCACCGGTACGCACGCCGGCCTGCGCCGCGGCGCCACCCGGCATCCGGTCGCCGGCACCGGCGTGTGGATCTGCGATCCGGCCGAGGTGCTGGGCAGGCTCGACGGGTCCGCCCGGCGCAAGGACGCCGCACGGGCGGAGGAGTACGCCGCCCTGCGCGCCCGCGCCCCGCTCGCGCCGACCCCGGAAGGCCTGGCACGACTGGGATCGCTCAACCGGTGAGCAGGCCCTCGACCCCGCGGCGGAGGCCGGCCAGTCGCTCGCCCGCGCGGGCGCGAGCACGCTCCAGCGCGTCCGGCCCGTCCACCGGCTCGACGATCTCCAGGTACGCCTTCAGCTTCGGCTCGGTGCCGGACGGGCGGACGATCACCCGAACCCCCTCGCCGCGCAACCGCAGCACGTCCGCGTCCGGAAGCAGGTCCTCGGTGCTCAGCGCGGTGCCGTCCAGCGAATCCGGTGGGCTCGCCCGCAGGGCCGACATCAGCGCGCCGATCCGCGACAGGTCCTCGAAGCGCAGCGACACCTGGTCCGTCAGATGCACGCCGTGCCGCACGGCCAATTCGTCGAGCGCGTCCAGCAGCGTGCGCCCGTCCTCGCCCAGTGCCGCCACCAGACCGCAGGCGAGCGCGGCGGCCGAGATGCCGTCCTTGTCGTTCACCGCCTCCGGATCGACGCACACGCCGAGCGCCTCCTCGTAGGCGAACACCAGGCCGGTGCCCGCGCGGGCCAGCCACTTGAACCCGGTCAGCGTCTCGGTATAACGCGCCTCGTGGGCCTTCGCGACGGCCGCGAGCATCGAGGAGGAGACGATCGTGGTCGCCACCAGCGGATCGGGCTGCCGCGTCGAGTCCACAGTGGACAGAACATGCTCGCCGAGCAGTACCCCCGTCTCGTCACCGCGCAGCATCCGCCACACCCCGTCCCGGCCGGGAACGCCGAGGGCGCAGCGATCGGCGTCCGGGTCGAGCGCGACCGCCACATCGGCACCGGCGCGCTCGGCCAGCGCCAGCAGCAGATCGGTCGCGCCGTCCTCCTCCGGGTTCGGGAAGGAGACCGTCGGGAAGTCCGGATCCGGTTCCGCCTGTTCCGCCACCAGGTGCACGTCGGTGAAGCCCGCTCCGGCGAGCGCGGCGCGCAGGGTTTCCGCGCCGACGCCGTGCAGCGCCGTCGCCGCCACCCGTACCTTCCGGCCGGGACCGCGCGGCACCGTGGCGACCCGCGCCAGGTACGCCTCGGTCACGCCCTCGGCGACGGGGTGCGGGCCGGGCGTGCGGGGAACGTCGCGGGCCGTCGGGGCCGCCGCGATGGCCGCCTCGATCCGCTGGTCCGCGGGCGGCACGATCTGCGCGCCGCTGCTGTCGTACAGCTTGTAGCCGTTGTCCGCCGGGGGATTGTGCGAGGCGGTGACCTGGATCCCGGCCACCGCGCCGAGGTGACGGACGGCGAACGCGAGCACCGGCGTCGGCAGCGCCCCCGGCAGTACCCGAACGGCGAACCCGGCCGCCGCGAGCACCTCCGCCGCCGCCGCGGCGAACTCCGCCGAACCGTGCCGCGCGTCCCGCCCGAGCACCACCGTGCCACCGGCAAGGCCCTGCGCCGTCAGCCAGGACGCGACCCCCGCGGTGGTCCGGACCACCACGGCGACGTTCATCCCGTTCGGTCCCGCGCGGACCGGGCCGCGCAGGCCCGCCGTGCCGAACGCGAGCGTGCCGGACATCCGGTCGGCGAGATCGGCGAGCGCGTCCGCGTCGCCGCCCATCGCGCGGGCCAGCACGTCCTGCAGTTCGGTCCGCGAGGCGTCGTCGCAGTCGTCGGCGATCCAGCGGAAAGCGTTGTCCCGCAAAGCAGGCGTCAGACGTCGAGGCTCAGTCATCGGCACAGCCTACGATGCGCGCCGGGCGTGCGGTGGCGTTCTCGCCGCCCGGTGCTCTAGGCCCGCGCCACCAGTTCGCGCAGCAGGGTGCCCATCCGCTCGGCCGCGGCGCGACCCGCCTCCAGCACCTCTTCGTGGTTCAGCGGCTCGCCGGTCATCCCGGCCGCCAGGTTGGTGACCAGCGACAGGCCGAACACCTCGACCCCGGCCGCCCGCGCGGCGATGGCCTCCAGCACCGTCGACATGCCGACCAGGTCGGCGCCGATCGTGCGCAGCATCCGGATCTCGGCGGGGGTCTCGAAGTGCGGGCCCGGCAGCCCGGCGTAGACACCCTCGGCCAGCGAGGGGTCGATCTCCCTGGCCAGCGCCCGCAGCCTGCCGGAGTAGAGGTCGACGAGGTCGACGAAGTTAGCCCCGGTGATCGGTGAGGTGGCCGTCATGTTCAGGTGATCGGCGATCAGCACCGGCTGGCCCACCGAGAAGCCCTCGCGCAGGCCTCCGGCGGCGTTGGTCAGCAGGACCGTGCGCGCGCCCGCGGCAGCCGCGGTGCGCACGTTGTGCACCACCCTGGCGATGCCCTTGCCCTCGTAGAGGTGGGTGCGGCCGAGCAGCACCAGTGCGTTGCGGTCGCCGACGCGAACCGAACGCGCGGTACCGCCGTGCCCCACCGCGCTCGGCGCCTCGAACCCGGGCAGTTCCCCCAGCGGGATCTCCGCGCTCGCCTCGCCGATCACGTCCGCGGCGGGCCGCCAGCCGGAGCCCAGCACGACGGCGAGGTCGTGCTTCTGCACGCCGGTACGCTCGGCGATCACCTCGGCGGCCTGCGCGGCCAGCCGGAATTCCTCGGTTGCCTCGTTCTTCTCGCTCACGGTCGCACAGCCTACGACGGGCCCTCCCGGCCCAGCCCGCCCCGACCCGTCACCGGCGTCCACGGCCCCCACCCCACCGAGCGCCCACCGACTCACCCGATCGATACCCACCGCAATTCGTCGACGTATTGCGGCGACCCGGACCGCAATACGTCGACGAATTGCGGTCGCCGGGGGTGCGAGTGGGCAGTTGGTGCGGTCCGGGACCACCACCACGAGTCAGCCGGCAGGGGTGACCACCGCGACCCCGACCACGGAGCGTGGTACCAGGGATGTGCGCTCCCGCGCCGTGGGTGGAACCGCTCGGCGGCCCACGGGTCGTCACCGGGCGACAAGCGCCCCCGCATCTTCTTCGTTCACCGTCCGGCGAGTGTGTGCCGAACGGTGAACCGGAGTCACGCGGCGTGCTCGATTCGGCGTTCCTCGTCCCCCGGGGTCACCGTCCGGCGGATGGTGCGCAGTAGTAGGTAGGTGAGCAGGCCGAGCGGGGAGAGCAGGATCGTCAGCACCAGGATCGGCGCCATCAGCAGCGGGTGCGTCCCGGTGCGCCGGGCGTCGAGGTACATCCAGCGGCCGACGAACAGGTCGAACGAGATCAGGTGTGCCCAGATCGCGGCGGCGCCCGCCGGGGTGCCGAGGAACGTCCGCAGTGTCTCCAGGTCGGGCGCGCTGACGACCTCCCAGAGCGTGCCGAACTCCGGCAGCGCGACGAGCAGGTACACCGCCAACGGCAGCGTCGCGACCCACGGCGACGCGAGCACCCGCCGGGTCCAGGTCCACCCCGGAGCCAGGATCATCAGTGCCCAGAACGGCACGGCCACGGGGAACGTCAGGTCGAACAGGGTCTGGGTGGTCATCGCTGGAGTACCTCCGGTTCGGTGTGCGGCGCGGGCCGGTCGGGAACGGGGGCGCGCAACGCCAGGACGGCGCCACCGGCGACGGCGGCGACCAGCGCGGCGAGTGCGAGCAGGGTGGCGGCGTCCGGGCTGGTCAGCGGCTGGCCGCGCAGGGCCTGCCAGGTGACGAGTGCGACCAGGCCGGCGTAACCGAGGGCCGCCGTGAGCACCAGGCGGGCGCGGACCGTTCCGGAACGCAACGCGGGCGTCCGGCGGGCCAGGGCGCCGAGCGCGAGCGCGAACAACGGCAGCAACTGGAGGGCGTGGATGCCGACGAAGTGCGGGATGCGCAGGTCGCCACCGGTGAGGCTCCAGCCGGTGATCGGCATCCCGGCACCGCCGTCGGGCGCGCCGACGGTGTGCGCGCCGATCGCGTCGCTCGTGCCGGTCCGCTCGCGCTGCCTGGTCTGGTCGGCGGTGGGCGTCACCATCAGCACACCGAGGGCGAGGCCGGCCAGCGCGATGAGCGCGCCGAGCCGGATCGCCCAGCGTTCGGCGAGGTCCGCGATCGGTGCCCGGCACACCATCACGGTGAGGATCAGCGTGCCGATCCACAGCGCGGCGATCGCGTAGCCCATGATCGTGAAGAGCCGTGCGTCGAACGCGGTCTCGGCGTTGAAGTGGCTGGCCCGGCCGCGGAACGCCTGTACGGCCATCAGGGCGAACTCGATCGCCAGTGCGGCGACGAGACCGGACGAGACCCAGGAGGCGAACCGTTTTCCCTTGTACAGCAAGGAGAACATCCACGACCAGGTCACGGAGTACAGGGCCATCGAGACGGCGAACTTGAACGGTTTGAGCCACATCGGCGAGCCGGCCAGCGTGCGGTCGTCGACCGCGAGACCGACGGCCGTGGCGACGGTGGCCGCCGCCATGACCCAGGCGAAGACCAGCATGGGCCGGTGCCAGCCCGCGGTGCGGGCGGCGGGTACGGGTGACGTGCTCACGTTTCCCCCAGGCAGATAGCGGATAGCGTCAGTATCTACTTTGGGAAGTTATACTATCCACACTGAGAAGTTCACAGGAAGGGCCGAGCACTCATGCGGATGGCCGAACTGAGCCGCGAATCCGGCGTGCCGGTGCCGACGATCAAGTACTACCTGCGGGAGGGACTACTTCCCGCGGGGGAGCGGACAGGCCGCAACCAGGCGCGTTACGACGAGGCCCACGTCCGCAGGCTCAAGCTCGTCCGCGCCCTCGTCGACATCGGCGGCATGACGATCGCGGGGGTGCGCGAGGTGCTCGATGCCATCGACGAACCGGAGCCCTCACTGCACCACGTGCTCGGCGTCGCCCAGCACGGACTTCCGGTCCTGGCCGCGGATCCCGACCCGGCCGGACGCGACTGGGCGATCGCCCGCGTCGAGGAGGTCGCCGCCGAGCACGGCTGGGAACTCAAGGAGGACGACCCCGTGGTGGCCGCGCTGGTCGGCGTGCTCTGCGTGCTCCGCGATCTCGGCAACACCGTGCTCGCCGACCGCCTGCCCGACTACGCCGACGCCGCCGAACGCCTCGCCGAGGCCGATCTGGGCATCCTCGACGGGCTGACCGCGACCGAGTCGATCGTCGAGGCCGCCGTGGTGGGCACCATGCTCGGCGACGCGATGCTGGCCGCCCTGCGCCGGATCGCCCACCAGCAGGCCTCCGCCCGGCGGTTCGAGACCTGACCCCCGGGGCCGCGAACCGGCCGGAGCCGGTCGGCCCCTTCGGCTCGTCAGCCGGTCTGCCGGTCTGCCGGTCAGCCGGTCTGCCGGAACGTCGGGATGATCCGCTCGTAGAGGTCCACCCTGGCCTTGACCTGCTGCTCGGTCGGCACGGTGATGCTGGCGACCCAGAGCGAGTCCTCGGCGCGGAAGGCGCGGGCGAACGTCGTCCGGTTCAGCGAGCGGGTGTCCGGCCGTGACTCCTGCCGGTCCTCGCTGATCCGCTCCACCGTGTTGTACGTCAGTTCCACCGCATCGGTGCCGTCGGCCGGCGGATCCGACTCCACCGGGACGAAATCGTCGGGCCGCCAGCGCTTCTCCAGTTCCGCGGCGTAGTCCCCCGTCTCGAAGGCGCTGTAGTAGTCCGCGAACCGCTCCACGCCCAGCACCTGCGTGCCGTCCGGCGAGACGAACTGGACCAGCGTGCTCGACGGCAGCCCGTCCTTCGGCCGCTGCGTGACGAAACGGGCCCAGTCCTCCGGCACCTCCGCCGAGAACGCGCCACCCTTGGCGCCGTTGAGGTTCGTCGCATCGCCCGTCCGCGTCACGAAGGGTTGTTCCTGCGGCGAGCGCACCGGGGTGAACGGCGTCTCCGGCACGGCGGCCGGTGGGGAGACGTCCGCGCCGCCGATCGCCCGGGTCAGCGCGAACCCGCCGACGCCCGCGCCCGCGAACAGCAGCACCGCCGCGAGCACCAGTGCCGTGGCCGCCGCGGCACCACGCCCGGCGGGAACCGGGGCGGCCGCGGTGTCCCGCGCCGACGGTGCCCGCGCCGGGCCGGTGGCGAAGGGCAACGGTCCCGGGTCACCCGCCAGTTCGGCGCTGCGCTCCGATCTCGCCTCCGCCGGGACCACCGGCTCGATCGTCTGCGTGTCGGTGACGTCCAGCCTGCCTGCGGCGTCCGGGGTGCCCGAGGCGAACAGCGCGGCGTCGAACAGCCTCTCCCTCGGCACGGTCAGCAGCGGGTGCAGGGTCGCCCGCACCTGGCTCAGCGAGGCCCGTTCGGCGGGGTCCTTGCGCATCAGGTCCGCGATCAGGTCGCCCAGCGGGCCCGGCGCGGCCCTCGGCACCGCACCGTTGACCACGTGGCCGACCGTCTCCAGCGGATCTCCGTCGGCGTCGTAGGGCGGGTGGCCCTCGATCGCGGCGAACAGCGTCGCGCCGAGTCCCCACAGGTCCGCGGCCGGGGTGACCGCGCCGCCGGTGGCCACCTCGGGCGCGATGTACGCCGGGGAGCCGAGCATCATCCCGGTCCCGGTCATGGTGACCTCGGACACGTTCCGCGCGATGCCGAAGTCGGTCAGCTTGATCCGGCCGTCGCTCGCCACGAGCACGTTGCCCGGCTTGACGTCGCGGTGCGTGATGCCGGCGGCGTGCGCGGCCTCCAGCGCGGCGGCGACCGCGTCCGCGACGGCGGCGGCCTGCGCGTCGTCCAGGTTGCCCATCTGGCCGAGCAGCGCCCCGAGACTGCGTGAGGGCAGCAGTTCCATCACCACGAAGGGCTCGCCGTGCTCCCTGGCGACATCGTGCAGGGTGATCACGTTCGGGTGAGACAGTACGGCGATCGCGCGCGCCTCGCGCAGCGTCCGCTCGCGGACCTCGTCGGCCTGCGCCGCCGGGACCCCGGACGGCAGCCGGACCTCCTTCACCGCGACCGGGCGGTGCAGGAACTCGTCGTAGGCGGACCAGACGGTGCCCATCGAGCCCGAGCCGATCACCGATCGCAGGCGGTAACGGCCGGCGACGACGCGGGGCTCCTGACTGGCGCTGGACACCACACCATTGTGTCGGACGCCCTCCGGAGTCACACGGCCACGCGCCTTGTTAACCGCGATTAGCCTCACAGCGCTCGGGCGATCCGGGCATTCGTGGCCCTACCATGACCGGTTATGACCAAGGGTGCGCAGACAGAGTCGTCCGTGCCGGCGGAGTCGGTCGCCGGACTGGAACCGGACGAACTCGATCTCGCCGCCGATTTCGGCACCCCGGCGCACGCGGACTGGCAGGAGCTCGTGGCGGGCGTACTGCGCAAGAGCGGTGCTCTGCCGGAGGACTTCGAGGGCGACCCGGCGAGCCTGCTCGGCACCCGTACCTACGACGGCATCGACGTGCGTCCCCTCTACACCGCCGAGGACAGCGCCCCGGAGATCGGTTTCCCCGGCAGGCCGCCGTTCGTCCGCGGCAGCGACCCCGAGGGCGGGGTCGCCGCGGGTTGGCAGCTCCGGCAGTTCCACGCCGACCCGGACCCGGCCGTCACCAACAAGGCCGTGCTCGCCGATCTGGAATGCGGCGCGGGTTCGCTCTGGCTGCGGGCCGGGGACGGCGGTGTTCCGGTGGACCGGATCGCCGACGCGCTGGCCGGGGTCTACCCCGAACTCGCCCCTGTCGTGCTCGACGCGGGTGAGGGCTACGAGGCCGCCACCGCCGCCCTGCTGGAAGTCTTCGCCGAACGCGACATCGGCGACGCCTTCGTGGTCGGCAACGCCGGCGCCGACCCGATCGGCCAGCACGCGCGCACCGGCCGGGCGCGCGACGTGGCCGCCGCCGCCGGATTCGCCGCCAGGCTCGCCGGGAAACACCCAGCCCTGCACACCTTCGTCGCCGACGGCCTGCCCTACCACGGCGCGGGCGGTTCGGACGCCCAGGAACTCGGTGCCGCCATCGCCACCGGCGTGGCGTACCTGCGCGCGCTCACCGACGCGGGCCTCGACGTGGACACCGCCGCCGCGCGGATCGAGTTCCGGCTCGCCGCCACCGCCGACCAGTTCCTCACCCTGGCCAAGTTCCGTGCCGCACGGCGGTTGTGGGCCCGGGTCGCCGAGGTCGCCGGAGCACGCCCGCACGGGATGCGCCAGCACGCCGTCACCTCGCCCGCCATGCTGACGGTGCGCGATCCGTGGGTGAACATGCTGCGCTGCACCCTCGCCTGTTTCGGCGCCGCCACCGGTGGGGCGAACGCGATCACCGTGCTGCCGTTCGACCACCGTGCCGGGCTGCCGGACGACTTCTCCCGGCGGATCGCCCGCAACACCTCCTCGATCCTGCTGGAGGAGACCAAGCTGGCCGGAGTGATCGACCCGGCGGGCGGCTCCTGGTACGTCGAGAACCTGACCGACGAACTGGCCAGGGCCGCCTGGCGGGAGTTCACCGAACTCGAACGCGAAGGCGGGATCGAGGCCGCGCTGGAGTCCGGTTCGTTCGCCGGCAGGCTCGCCGAGACCTGGGCCGCGCGTTCGCGCAACCTCGCCACCCGTGCCGATCCGCTCACCGGCGTCAGCGAATTTCCCAACCTGGAGGAGAAACCGCTGACCCGTCGCGGCACACCGTCCGAATCCGAGGGTGAGGGCGGTCTGCCGAGAGTGCACTACGCACAGGCGTACGAACGGCTGCGCGACCGGGCCGAGGCGCACGGGCAGCGGCCCCGGGTCTTCCTGGCCACCCTCGGCCCCGTCGCCGCGCACACCGCCACGGCGATGTTCGCCGCGAACCTGTTCGCGGCGGGCGGCATCGAGGCGGTCAACCCGGGCGCCACCGACGACCTCGTCGCCGCCTTCACCGACAGTGGGGCGAGCGTCGCCTGCCTGTGCGGCAACGACTCCGCCTACGCCGAGCAGGCCGCCGAGGTGGCGAAGGCGCTCACCGGCGCCGGGGCGAAAGCGGTGCTGCTGGCCGGGAAACCGGGCGAGCACCCCGGCGTCGCCGGGTACCTGCACACCGGTTGCGACGCGGTCGCCGTGCTGGAGTCCACATTGGAAACGCTGGGAGTGCAGTGATGGCCATCCCGAACTTCGCCGACGTCGAACTCGGCGGGACGACCGGCACCGGCCAGGCCGACTGGGCCCAGGCGCTGCAGGAGAGCACCGGCAAAGGACCGGACGCGCTCACCTGGGAGACGCCGGAGGGCATCGACATCAAGCCGGTGTACACCGCGGCCGACCTGTCCGAAGTGGACTTTCTCGATACCTACCCGGGCATCGCGCCCTATCTGCGCGGCCCGTATCCGACGATGTACGTGAACCAGCCGTGGACCGTCCGCCAGTACGCGGGATTCTCCACCGCAGAGGCCTCGAACGCCTTCTACCGCCGGAACCTCGCCGCCGGGCAGAAGGGTCTGTCGGTGGCGTTCGATCTGGCCACCCACCGCGGTTACGACTCCGACCACCCGCGCGTGGCCGGAGACGTCGGCATGGCGGGTGTGGCCATCGACTCCATCTACGACATGCGCCAGCTCTTCGACGGCATCCCGCTGGACAGGATGAGCGTGTCGATGACGATGAACGGCGCCGTGCTGCCGGTGATGGCGCTCTACATCGTCGCCGCCGAGGAACAGGGCGTCGCGCACGAGAAACTGGCCGGGACCATCCAGAACGACATCCTCAAGGAGTTCATGGTCCGCAACACCTACATCTATCCGCCGCAGCCGTCGATGCGGATCATCTCCGACATCTTCTCCTTCACCTCACGGGAGATGCCGCGGTTCAACTCCATCTCCATTTCCGGCTACCACATGCAGGAGGCCGGGGCGACCGCCGACCTGGAGCTGGCCTACACGCTCGCCGACGGCGTCGAGTACATCCGGGCGGGCATGGACGGCGGCCTGGACATCGACACGTTCGCGCCCCGGCTGTCGTTCTTCTGGGCGATCGGGATGAACTTCTTCATGGAGGTCGCGAAGATGCGTGCGGCCCGGCTGCTGTGGGCGAAGCTGGTGCGGCGGTTCGAGCCGACGTCGGCGAAGTCGCTGTCGCTGCGTACGCACTGCCAGACCTCCGGCTGGTCGCTGACCGCGCAGGACGTCTACAACAACGTGGCCCGCACCTGCGTCGAGGCGATGGCGGCGACCCAGGGACACACCCAGTCGCTGCACACCAACGCACTCGACGAGGCGCTCGCGTTGCCGACCGACTTCTCCGCCCGCATCGCCCGCAACACGCAGTTGTTGCTGCAGCAGGAATCCGGCACCACGCGGGTCATCGACCCGTGGGGCGGCAGCGCGTTCGTCGAGAAGCTCACCTACGACCTGGCGCGCAAGGCGTGGGCGCACATCCGTGAGGTCGAGTCCGCGGGCGGCATGGCGAAGGCCATCGACGCGGGCATCCCCAAGCTGCGCATCGAGGAGGCCGCCGCCCGTACCCAGGCGCGGATCGACTCGGGCAGGCAGCCCGTCATCGGCATCAACAAGTACCAGCTCACCTCGGACGAGCAGATCGACGTGCTCAAGGTCGACAACGCCGACGTGCGCAACCAGCAGCTCGAGAAGCTGCGGCGGCTGCGCGAGGAACGGGACGAGGAGGGCACCCAGGACGCCCTGCGCAGGCTCACCGCCGGGGCCGAGGCGGACGGCAACCTGCTGGAGCTGGCCGTGGACGCCGCGCGCGCCAAGGCCACCGTCGGCGAGATCTCCGACGCGCTGGAGCGCATCTGGGGCCGTCACTCCGGGCAGATTCGTACCATCTCCGGTGTGTACCGCGAAGAGGTCGGCAAGTCGGCGAACGTGGAACAGGCACGCTCGGAGGTGGAGACCTTCGCCGAGGCGGAGGGCCGCCGGCCGCGCATCCTGGTGGCCAAGATGGGCCAGGACGGCCACGACCGCGGCCAGAAGGTGATCGCGACGGCGTTCGCCGACATCGGTTTCGACGTCGACGTCGGCCCGCTGTTCTCCACCCCGGCCGAGGTCGCCCGCCAGGCCGTCGAGGCGGACGTGCACATCATCGGCGTCTCCTCGCTCGCCGCCGGGCACCTCTCGCTCATCCCCGCCCTGCGCGACGAACTCGCCGAACTGGACCGTTCGGACATCATGGTGGTCGCCGGGGGAGTGATCCCGCCGCAGGACTACGAGGAGCTGCGCAAGGCCGGTGCCGCCGCCATCTTCGGCCCCGGCACGGTGATCGCCGACGCGGCGATCGACCTGCTCGGCCAGCTCAACGCCCAGCACGGCTGAGGCGCGCGTGGTCCGCACATTCGACGTGCCCGCGCTGGCGGCGGGTGTCCTCGCCGGCGACCGGGGCACGCTGTCGCGCTCCATCACCCTCGTCGAATCGGCACGCCCCGAGCATCGGGAACAGGCGCAGGAACTGCTCGTCGAACTGCTGCCGCACGCCGGCGGGGCCCAGCGCGTCGGCATCACCGGCGTGCCGGGGGTGGGCAAGTCCACGTTCATCGACCAGCTCGGCACCGACCTCACCGGCGCCGGGCACCGGGTCGCCGTGCTGGCCGTGGACCCCTCGTCGACCCGCACCGGCGGCAGCATCCTCGGTGACAAGACCCGGATGGCACGCCTGGCCGTCGATCCCTCGGCGTTCATCCGGCCCTCGCCGACCTCCGGCACGCTCGGCGGCGTCGCCCGCGCCACCCGCGAGACGATCGTGCTGATGGAGGCGGCCGGATACGACGTCGTCCTGGTGGAGACCGTCGGTGTCGGGCAGTCCGAGGTGACCGTGGCGAACATGGTCGACTGCTTCGTGTTCCTGACCCTGGCCCGCACCGGCGACCAGTTGCAGGGCATCAAGAAGGGCGTGCTGGAACTCGCCGACGTGATCGCGGTGAACAAGGCCGACGGCGAGCACGAGCGGGAGGCCAAGCGTGCCGGGCGGGAGCTGGCCGGGGCACTGCGGATGATCTACGGGCCGGACGCCGACTGGACCCCGCCGGTGCTGACGTGCAGCGCGCTGCACGATCTCGGCCTGGACACCGTCTGGTCGAAGATCGGCGAGCACCGGGCCACCCTGGAGAGATCCGGTGACCTGGAAGGGAAACGTCGTACCCAGCAGGTCGACTGGACCTGGGCGATGGTGCGCGAGCAGTTGCTCGGCAGCCTGTCCGCGCACCCGGGCGTGCGCGAGGTCGTGCCGGAGGTGGAACGGGCCGTTCGGGAGGGTGAGATCCCGGCGACGCTGGCCGCCGAGCGGATCCTCGGCGCGTTCGGGCGCGAGTGACGGGCGGGGTCCCGCCGCGCGGGCGAAGGGGTGGACTGGTGACGCGGACGTCGCGGGCAGGCACACTGGGTGCCGCCGAAAGGAGACAGTGCGTGCTGACGAGGTTGCGTCGAGTTGCCGTGGTACTGACGCTCGGAGTGCTGACGATGATGGCCGGGCCGTTCACCGCCGCGGCCGAGGGGCAGGCGCCGCGGGTCGCGGGCGTCGCGGCGAGCGCACCCGTGCTCGTCCAGGACCCGACCGAACCGCCCGCCGAGACGCCCGCCGAGACCGGTCCGACGATCGACCCGGCGGAGAGCGAGCAGGCCGACTCGGAGAAGACGCAGACCAAGTTCATCGTCGGCGGAATCGCGCTGGTACTGCTGCTGCTGGTGATCGGTGGTCGCCGGATCCGCAGCAAGCGGCGCAACGCCGGCAGCTGACACAGCGTCACCGATCGTCGCCCTGCGCTTCTACAGTCAGGCCGAACTACTCCCAGCCGCTCAACGCACATCGGCTACCGGCTGTCTCGCAGCGTGGACGCTTCTGCCCATTCGTCACCTGGATGGTGCAACACTGTCAGCAAATGCGTAGGACAATCATCACTCAGCGGACGATCTTCGAGGCGACCGGTGCTGCGAACGGGGGTGTGGCATGACCATTCTCGATTCACGGCACGACCTGCCCGGCGACAGTGAAGGCGGCAGGCACCGCGCCGGCTCCGACGCGCTCATCACGGAGACCGGGGTCGGCATGGCACCTGTGCAGGACGTCGGAGCCGGTCGCGGGCCGTCCTGGCTGGACGAGTGGATCGAGGCCAACGCGACGGACGTCGTGGCCTGGCGCAGGCACATCCACGCCCACCCCGAGCTGTCCCGGCAGGAGTACGCCACCACCGAGTTCGTGATGAGCGTGCTGCGCTCGGTCGGCCTCAAGCCCGCCCTGATGCCCGGCGGCACCGGCGTGCTGTGCGACCTCGGTTCGGGCCCGTCCTGCGTCGCGCTCCGCGCCGACATGGACGCGCTGCCGCTCACCGAGGTCACCGATGTGCCGTTCGCATCCACCGTCCCGGGAGCGATGCACGCCTGCGGGCATGACGCGCACACATCGATCCTGCTGGCCGCGGGGCTGGCTCTCGCCGCGGCCCCCGAGTTGCCCGGCCGGGTCCGGCTGATCTTCCAGCCCGCCGAGGAGGTCATGCCGGGGGGTGCGCTGGACGCGATCGCGGGCGGCGCGCTCAAGGACGTGGACCGCATCTTCGGGCTGCACTGCGACCCGAGGCTGCCGGTCGGCCGCGTCGGCACCCGCGTCGGCGCGCTGACCTCCGCCGCCGATCTGATCGAGCTGCGGCTGACCTCCCCCGGCGGGCACACCTCGCGTCCGCATCTGACGGCCGACCTGGTGCACGCGCTCGGCAGCGTCATCACGGGCCTGCCCGCACTGCTGTCCCGCCGGGTCGACCCGCGCTCCGGCACGGTGCTGGTCTGGGGCGCGGTGCACGCGGGCGAGGCGGCGAACGCCGTGCCGATGAACGGCATGCTGCGCGGCACGCTGCGCACCGCCGACCGCGAGACGTGGCGGACCCTGGAGCCGCTGGTCGCGTCCTCGGTGGAGTCCCTGCTGGCTCCCACCGGCGTCGGTTTCGAACTCGACTACCGGCGGGGCGTTCCCCCCGTCGTCAGCGACCAGGACAGCACCGCCATCCTGCGCGCCGGAGCCGAGGCGGCACTCGGCGACGACGCGCTGGCCGGCACCGAGCAGTCCTCCGGTGGCGAGGACTTCGGCTGGTACCTGGAGCACGTGCCCGGGGCGTTCGCCCGGCTGGGCGTTTGGCCCGGCGACGGCCCGATGCGCGACCTGCACCAGCCCACCTTCGAACTCGACGAGCGCGCTCTCCTCACCGGCACCCGGCTGATGGTCCACTCCGCCCTCGCCGCCCTGGCCTGCGAAGCCTGACCCACCGGGCCCGCAAGCCCACCGTGTCGCGCGTTCTGGCATGCCGTGTCGTGCGTTCTGGCACGTCGTGTCGTGCGTCCTGGCATGCTGTGTCGCGCGCTCCGGCATGCTGTGTCGTGCGTACCGGCACGCGGGGCGGTGTCAGGCGCGACCGGTCAGGCGTTGGTCGAAGCTGCGGCGCAGCTCCGCGACCAGCCGCATCGGGTCCGCCAGGTCTGTCGCGGTGGCGCGGACGACCAGCCATCCCCTGCGGGTCAGGTCCTGCTCGCGCGCGGCGTCCTGAGTCGCCCGCCCCTCATGCGCCTCGTAACCGTCGTACTCCAGTGCGATACGCAGTTCGGGCCAGGCGAAGTCCAGTCGGTACAGCTCGCGGCCGTCGAGGTTATGGATCGTGTACTGCGACTCGGGAGGCGGAAATCCGGCGTCGTGAACGATCACGCAGAGCGAACTCTCGGCGGGGGACTCGCGTCGTCCGTCGGCGATCCCCAGCAGGATCGACGCGTTCACGGTGCCCCTCCGGTCGGCTCTCGCTGCCAGCCGGGCGGCCACGGCGGCCGTCAACTCATCCCGTTCATCGACCGGCCGATTACGCAGAGCATGATCGAGGTAACCGAGGGCGCGCCGCGGTCGGCCTGTGCACAACAGGTCCGCCAGCACGAGGTCCAGCGCCGCCAGCGGGACCCCTTCGTGGACGACCACGTCCTCCGGCTCGACGCTGCCCTGATGGACGACGATGCCGTTCCGCCGCTTCGGCGACCTGTCGTACGGGACCTGAACGTGCACCGGGGTCGGCTCGGCGCTGGTGCATCCATGCAGGAACGCAGCCGTCTCGCGGACGATGATCGCTCCTCGTCCGATCGACAGGATCGCCGATGTGGCAAGGGTTTTCGGATCGGCGATGCGATCCCGGGCCACGACGACACGCGGCCACAGTGGTACCAGTTCGCCGTGCCGCAGGGCGCTGCGCAGTCGATGGCGGCCCAGCCGCGCGGCAGCCGAAGTCCGCAGGCAGACACCGTTCGGGATGGTTCTGATCTCGGTCACGACAGGCAGCATGCGGCATGAAACCCGTGTCACGGGGACCTTGCCGGCAACCTGTGGATAACTTGGTCGCCTGTGGACAACTTGCGTGCTGTGGCCACGTATCGCGTTCCTGAGCCACGCATGGCAACGCTGTGTGTCCGGCTTTCGGAGAGCGTTCGAAGATCGTCACCACGATCTGCCCGAACGCTTGACGCACACGCCGGACGGCAACTACGAAAAGTCATTTCGCGCGAGTGTGGGCGCCTCAGCAAGCTGTGCCCGAACCACACCGCGCCACGACCCGACACGACGTCCCCGAACGCGCGACACGGGGTGCCGTTCCGCGCGACACGGGGTGCCGTACCGCCCGACACGGCATGCCGTACCGCCCGACACGGGTGCCGTACCGCCCGACACGGCATGCCGTACCGCCCGACACGGGGTGCCCAAGCGCGCGACACGGTGAGGGGTGGTGTGGGTCAGGGACCGATGCCCTGGCAGGGGCGGGTGCGGAGCGCCTCGACGTAGTCGGCGGGGGCGCCCGCCGCCTCGGCGGCGTCAGCGAGGACACCGAGGTACCGGGCGCTGGGCAGCCCGCCCTCGTAGCCGTCGAGCACGTACAGCCAGGCCAGCGTGGAGCCCTCCATGGTCTGCACACGGAGCCGGATCTTGTTGTGCATACCCAGCTCGCCACCCTCCCAGCGGTCGAGCTGACCCTCGTCCTGGTTGGTGACGTCGTAGAGCACGACGAAGACACGCGCCGACGGGTCCTCGACGATGGTGGCGAGGGCACCCTCCCAGCCGATGTCCTCACCACCGAAGGTCAGTCGCCAGCCCTCGAGCCAGCCACTGCCCGCCGTCGGCGAGTGCGGCGCTCGCTCCATCATCTGGGCGGGTTCCATGTTGGACCCGTAGGCGGCATAGAGAGGCACGGCGACAGCCTAGCGATTACCCGCCGGTCCGACACCATGCCGGTCGCGTGTCCGGCCACCCGATCAGACGATGATCGGTCCGCGTACCGTTGGCGCCGACCGGCGCGAAGAGGAGGAACAGGTGACCAGAATCGTGATCATGGGCGGCGGCCCGGCAGGTTACGAGGCAGCTCTGGTCGCCGCGCAGCACGGTGCCGACGTCACCGTCGTCGAACGGGACGGCCTCGGCGGGGCCTGCGTGCTCTACGACTGTGTGCCCTCCAAGACGTTCATCGCCTCCTCCGGCGCGCGCGCCAACATGCACGGTCTCGGCGAGCTGGGCGTGATGGTCGACCTCGCCGACTCCGAGGTGGACCTGCGCACCGTGCACGGACGGGTGAGGGGCCTCGCGCTGGCGCAGTCCGCGGACATCCGCGCCCGCGTGCAGCGCGAAGGCGTCGCCGTCATCCACGGGCAGGCACGCTTCTGCGACGCGGAGCCCGGTCTCGCCACGCACAAGGTCGCGGTCACCGACGGAGCCGGCGCCGACCAGGTGCTGGAGGCCGACGTGGTGCTGATCGCCACCGGTGCCACCCCCCGCGTGCTCCCGGGCGCCGTGCCGGACGGGGAGCGCATCCTCGACTGGCGTCAGCTCTACGACCTGCCGGAACTGCCCGAGCACCTGGTGGTGGTCGGTTCCGGCGTCACCGGCGCCGAGTTCGCCTCGGCGTACACCGAGATGGGCGTGAAGGTCACCGTCGTGTCCAGTCGCGACCGGGTGCTGCCGCACGAGGACGCCGACGCGGCCGCCGTGCTGGAGGAGGTCTACTCCCAGCGGGGCACCACCGTCGCCAAGCACGCCAGGGCCGACCGGGTCGAACGCACCGCCTCCGGCGTCATGGTGCACCTCGCCGACGGCAGGAAGATCGAGGCCAGTCACGCCCTGATGACGGTCGGCTCGGTGCCCAACACCGAGGACATCGGCCTGGAGACGGTCGGCATCGAGCCCGGCCGCGGCGGCTTCATCGGCGTCGACCGCGTGTCCCGCACCAGCGTGTCCGGTGTGTACGCGGCGGGCGACTGCACCGGGGTGCTGATGCTCGCGTCGGTGGCCAGCATGCAGGGCCGGATCGCGATGTGGCACGCGCTGGGCGAGGGGGTCGCGCCGATCAAGCTGAAGACGGTCGCGGCGAACGTGTTCACCCACCCGGAGATCGCGACGGTCGGCATCAGTCAGCAGGCCATCGACTCCGGGGAGGTTCCCGCCCGGACGATCATGCTGCCGCTCGCCACCAACGCGCGCGCCAAGATGGAGGGCCTGCGCCGGGGTTTCGTCAAGCTGTTCTGCCGCCCGCAGACGGGTGTGGTGGTCGGCGGGGTCGTGGTCGCCCCGGCGGCGAGCGAGCTGATCCTGCCGATCGCGCTCGCGGTGCAGAACCAGCTCACGGTGGAGAACCTGGCTCTGACGTTCTCGGTGTACCCCTCGCTGACCGGATCGATCACCGAGGCCGGCCGCCAGCTCATGCGGCACGACGATCTGAACTGACCGATCGCGGCAGTCGTTCGCCCGCGGGAACGCGAATTCGGCGGTGAGTACCGTTCGCCGTGAAGAATCGTTTCCGGTGCCGCGCGAGGCAACCACGGAACGCGCACCTGCGGGCCGTCGGAAATGGCGCATCCGGTGGGACAATTCCTCGTCCGCCGATCGGATCGTGACGAATTTCCGTGACGAGAACAGCGGCAGCGGGTTGTGTTCGGTGATGCGCGGGGCACCATTCTCAGCACTGTTCCCGCAGCGGAATCCGGCGTCGGCGGTCTCGAGGTCCACGATGACGTTTCGCGACGCACCAGGTTCGACTCGCCGCACGGCGCGCGATATTCCGGATGATCACCGCCAGGCAGGACGCGCGGACCGCGGACGAGCGGACGGCCGTCGCGGCGACCTGAGTACCCGTGCGGAAAACCGCGAGGCGGGCGCCCGGCCTGTGCCGTGACGCCCGCCTCGCGGGTCTCGGGTTCCGGGCCCCTCGCGGCCGAGGGGGACTCAGTCCTCGTCGACCCAGTCGAAGGTCTTGGTGACGGCCTTCTTCCAGTTCTTGTACTCGCTCTCGCGGCGGGAGTCGTCCATCGACGGGTCCCACTGCTTGTCCTTCGCCCAGTTGCTGCGGATGTCGTCCTCGCTCGCCCAGAAGCCGACGGCCAGCCCGGCCGCGTAGGCGGCACCGAGCGCGGTGGTCTCGTTGACCACCGGACGGATCACCGGCACACCGAGGATGTCGGCCTGGAACTGCATGAGCAGCTCGTTGACGACCATCCCGCCGTCGACCTTCAGCGCCTTCAGCGGAACGCCGGAGTCGGCGTCCATCGCGTCGATCACCTCGCGGGTCTGGAACGCGGTGGCCTCCAGCACCGCGCGCGCCAGGTGCCCCTTGTTGACGAAGCGGGTGAGGCCGACGATCGCTCCGCGCGCGTCGGAACGCCAGTACGGCGCGAAGAGCCCGGAGAACGCCGGCACGAAGTAGGCGCCGCCGTTGTCGTCCACGGTCTTGGCGTTCGCCTCGATCTCGGCCGCGGTACCGATCATGCCCAGGTTGTCGCGCAGCCACTGCACCAGCGAACCGGTGACCGCGATGGAGCCCTCCAGCGCGTACACCGTTGCGTTCTCGCCGATCTTGTAGCAGACGGTGGTGAGCAGCCCGTTGTCCGAGAGGACCTTCTCCGTGCCGGTGTTGAGCAGCACGAAGTTGCCGGTGCCGTAGGTGTTCTTCGCCTCGCCGGGGGAAAGGCAGGCCTGGCCGAAGGTGGCGGCCTGCTGGTCGCCGAGGATGCCGGCGATCGGGACGCCGCCGAGCGCGCCCTTCTCCCTGACCTTGCCGTAGACCTCCGAGGACGAGCGGATCTCCGGCAGCATCGACAGCGGGATGCCCATGTCCTCGGCGATCCCGGAGTCCCAGGACAAGGTGTCCAGGTCCATCAGCAGGGTGCGGGAGGCGTTGGTCGGGTCGGTGACGTGCAGCCCGCCGTCCGTTCCGCCGGTCATGTTCCACAGCACCCAGGTGTCCATGTTGCCGAAGATCAGGTCACCGGCCTCGGCACGCTGGCGCGCACCGTCCACATTGTCCAGAATCCACTTGATCTTCGGGCCGGAGAAGTAGGTCGCCAGTGGCAACCCGGTCTTCTCCCGGTAGCGCTCCTGCCCGCCGCCGAGGGCGCCGAGCTCGTTGACGATCTTGTCCGTGCGCGTGTCCTGCCAGACGATCGCGTTGTAGACGGGTTTGCCGGTCTTGCGGTCCCAGACGACGGTGGTCTCGCGCTGGTTGGTGATGCCCACCGCGACGATGTCGGCCGAGGTCAGGTCGGCCTTCGCCAGCGCTCCGCCGGTGACCGTGCGGGTATTGGACCAGACCTCTTCCGGATCGTGTTCGACCCAGCCCGCCTGCGGGAAGATCTGCTCGTGCTCGCGCTGGTCGACGGCGACCACCCTGCCGGAATGGTCGAAGATCATCGTCCGGGTCGAGGTGGTGCCCTGGTCGATCGCGGCAACGTAGGAAGTCATTGGTGCTCCTGGCTTTCCTCTGGATTGCGGTGGCGGGGCGGGTCGCTACGCCGTCGGGACGATCAGGAACAGCAGCGCGGCGAGCGCGCCACCGATCAGCGGGCCGACGACGGGAACCCACGAGTAGTTCCAGTTCAGGTTGCCCTTGCCCTTGATGGGCAGCAAGGCGTACGCGATACGCGGACCGAGGTCGCGGGCCGGGTTGATGGCGTACCCGGTGGGACCACCGAGCGAGGTGCCGATCACCAGGACGACGAACGCGACGCCCGCGTAACCCAGCGCCGAGTTGCCGAACTCCGGCGTGCCGCCATCACCCACCGAGATGGTGGGGCTGAGCAGGATCCAGGCGACGAGCACGAAGGTGCCGATGATCTCGGTGACGGTGTTCCACAGCTTGTTCGGCACGGTCGGTGCCGTGGAGAAGATGCCGAGCGTGTTCTCCGGCTCCGGGTGGTCGTCGAACTGCAGCTTGTAGGTCAGCCAGCAGAGGACCGCACCGATGATCGCGCCGAGCATCTGCGCGGCGAAGTAGATGGGCACGTCCGCCCATTCGCTCTTCCCGGCGATGGCGAGACCGAGGGTGACGGCGGGATTCAGATGCGCACCACTGGGAGCCGCCAGGCTCGCGCCGGTGAAGACGGCGAATGCCCAACCGACGTTGATGAAGAGGAATCCCGTGCTGTTGCCATTGGTTTTCCGCAGTAAATTGTTCGCCACGACGCCCGTACCGAGCAGGATCAGCACTGCGGTGCCGATCAGCTCGTAGACGAAAATGGTCCCAGCACTCATCTCGGCCTCCACACTGGACACTTCCTGCACAGAGTCGGCTCCGGTGTGCTACGGCAACGTTGCCGACCCCAAGTGATCTACGCACGCTACTGCTTCCGGGTCGATCGAACCAGGTGCTTCGCGGCCCAATTCACTACCCCGCAAGGGGACCCCAAACGTGCGATGCTTGCGACTTCGCCTCCGGTGGATCGCTCCCGCCTGCCCCCGTGCGGGCACGACGGCGCGGCGGACCAGGCCCGCGGATGGCCTCGGCGTCGAAGAACACACCGCCGTGGGAGGCGTCGGCCGGGCGGAGAGCGTTGAATGGTGGGGCCGGACCGACGACTGGCGAGCAGGAGGAAACACGTGACGCAGCAGCGAGGACCCGAACCCGTACCGGCCAACCCTGCGCAGATGGGGCCGGCCAGGCGGGAGGACGCCTGGCAGCGGCTCGGCGGACAGACCTTCGACCTGCTGGTGATCGGCGGCGGAGTGGTCGGGGCGGGGGTGGCGCTCGACGCCGCGACGCGCGGGCTGCGCGTCGCCCTGGTCGAGGCCCGAGATCTGGCCTCCGGTACGTCCAGCCGTTCGAGCAAGCTTTTCCACGGCGGGCTGCGCTATCTGGAGCAACTGGAGTTCGGCCTGGTGCGTGAGGCGCTGGCCGAGCGTGAGCTGATGCTGACCACGATCGCGCCACATCTGGTGAAGCCGGTGAGCTTCCTGTACCCGCTGACGCGCCGGGTGTGGGAGCGGCCGTACACCGCGGCCGGCCTGCTGATGTACGACACGATGGGTGGTGCCCGCTCCGTCCCGGGGCAGAAGCACCTGACCCGTGCGGGCGCGCTGCGGATGATGCCCGCGCTCAAGCGCAACGCCCTGATCGGCGGGATCCGGTACTACGACGCGCAGGCCGACGACGCCAGGCACACGATGACCGTGGCCAGGACGGCGGCGCACTACGGCGCGGTCGTGCGCACCTCCACCCAGGTGGTCGACTTCCTGCGGGAGGCGGACCGGGTGTCCGGGGTGCGCGTGCGCGACGTCGAGGACGGCCGGGAGACCGAGGTGCAGGCGAGCGCGGTGGTCAACTGCACCGGCGTCTGGACCGACGAGCTGCAGCGCCTTTCCGGCAGCCGCGGCCAGTTCCGGGTGCGTTCCAGCAAGGGCGTGCACATCGTCGTCCCGCGCGATCGCATCGTCGGTGAGTCCGGACTGATCCTGCGCACGGAGAAGTCGGTGCTGTTCGTCATCCCGTGGCGCAACCACTGGATCGTCGGCACCACCGACACCGACTGGAACCTGGACCTCGCGCATCCGGCCGCGACGAAGCACGACATCGACTACATCCTCGAGCACGTGAACACGGTGCTCGCGACGCCGCTGACGCACGAGGACATCGAGGGCGTCTACGCCGGGCTGCGGCCGCTGCTGGCGGGTGAGAGCGAGGAGAGCTCGAAGCTCTCCCGTGAGCACGCCGTGGCCAGGGTGGCCCCGGGCCTGGTGGCGATCGCGGGTGGCAAGTACACGACGTACCGGGTGATGGCGGCCGACGCGGTGGACGCGGCTGCGGTGGACCTGTCCGGCCGCGCCCAGCCGTCGATCACCGACAAGGTGCCGCTGATCGGCGCCGACGGCTACCACGCGCTGGTCAACCAGGCCGACCACCTGGCCGCCGAGCACGGCCTGCACCCGTACCGCGTCCGGCACCTGCTCGACCGGTACGGCTCCCTGGTGCACGAGGTGCTGGCGCTGGCGAGCCCGGAGGGCGGGCGGCCGGAGCTGTTGCGTCCGCTGGAGTCGGCACCGGACTACCTCGGGGTCGAGGTCGTCTACGCGGTCAGCCACGAGGGTGCGCTGCACCTGGAGGACGTGCTGTCCCGGCGGACCCGGATCTCGATCGAGTACCCGCACCGCGGCGTGGACTGCGCGCGTCAGGTCGCGGAGCTGATGGCCGGGGTGCTCGGCTGGTCGGCCGAGGTCGTCGAGGAGGAGATCGCCGTGTACCAGGCGCGGGTCGAGGCCGAGCGCGACTCGCAGACCCAGCCGAACGACGAGGCCGCCGACGCCCGCCGCTCGGCGGCACCCGAGGCTCGCGCCCGGCTCACCGAGGCGGTCGGCTGAGCTCGGTCCCCGGGGTAGCGGGAGTCCACCCGGTCAGGTGTGACCTGCCGCCGGGCCGGAGACCGACGCTCGCAGGGCCCGCTTGTCCACCTTGCCGATCGCGGTGAGCGGCAGCGTCCCGGCGAACTCGACACTCGCCGGGACCAGGTGATCCTGGCCGAGTTCCGCGCGCACCCAGGCGCGCACGTCCTCGGCGCGCGGCGTGCCCGGGCTCGCCGGTACGACGACGGCGTGCACCAGTTCGCCGTCCGGGCCGGGCACCCCGAACACCGCCGCCTGCCGGATCGCCGGATGCGCGGTCAGTACTGCTTCCAGCCGCGCCGGGTGGACCTTGGACCCGTGCTCGCCGGTGACGATCACCTCGCCGGACCGGCCCAGCAGGTACAGGTAGCCCTCGGCGTCGAAGTGGCCGAGGTCGCCGGTGCGCAGCCAGCCGTCCCGTAGCGCGGCGGCCGTCAGCGCCTCGTCCTGGTAGCCGTCCATCACCGCCAGCCCGCTCACCTCGATCTCCCCGGCGACGCCCGCGGGCAGCGGCGTGCCGTCCGCGCCGACCACGCGGGCCCGCATCCCGGGGACGATCCGGCCGACCGAGAGCAGGCGTTCCGGGTGGCCGTCGAACTCCGCCGCCGCGATCCCCGCCACCATCGGCGCTTCGGTCAGGCCGTAACCCTGGCGCAGCACCGGGCCGAAGGCGTCGAGCGCCTGCGCCAGCCGGTGCGCGGGCAGCGGAGCGGCGCCGACCGACAGTTCGCTCAGGCTGGAGGTGTCGGTGCGCGGGCGGCGCGGATGGTCGAGCAGCCGGACGAGCCGGGCGGGGGTCAGCGACAGGGTGCCGATCCGCTCGGCCTCGATGGCGTCCAGCACGGCGCCGGCGTCGAAGTCCTCGTGCAGGACACTGGTTCCGCCGCGCAGCAGCGTGCCGAGCACCGCCGCGTTGCCGGTCATGTGCGACATCGGGGAGACCAGCAGCAGTCGCGGGCCGTCCGGTTCCGGGGCGAAGATGTGCGCCATGGTCTCGTAGATCGAGCTGTGCCGGATCAGTTTGGGCCGCCCGGTGGTGCCGCCGGACGGGAAGATCGTCCGCACGCCCGGCGGTGGGGTCGCGGTGGGGGTGCCGCGCAGCCCGAGCAGATCGCGCGTTCCGGCGGGTGGGTCGCCGAGGCTCAGCACCGTCCGCTCGCCCGCCGCGGCGACCAGCGGGCCGACCCGTTCCGGCTCCCGGCACGGGTCCACCACCAGCACGGTCGCTGCCGCCGCGTCCAGGGCGGCGATCCGGTCGGGTACCGGTGCCGAGGCCGCGAGCAGCAACACCGCCGCGCCCCGGAGCTGCGCGGCGATCTGCGTCAGCACGGTCTCCGGACGGTTCCCGCCGGCGATGGCCAGCACGTCGTCCGGGCCTACCCCGGCCGCGCCAAGGCCACCGTCGAGCCGGTCCAGCAGGGCGGCGGCCTCCGCGCCGGTGATCGTCGAGCCCCGGTGCCCGAAGGTGGTCGCGGCGCCCCGTCCGCTCAGTGCGTTCCGGATGCGGGTGAGGAAGAAACTGCTGTGCGGCAACGGAGACTCACCGTCCACATCGGATTTCGCGCCCGTTCACCCGGACGCCTCGCGCAGCCACCGCACCAGTTCCTCGACCTCGCGCAGGTCCTGTTCGGTTCGCGCGTCGCGCATCCGGTCGACGGCGGTGGCGTACACGTGCGCGACCTTCTCCTGCCGCCGCGCGTCCGCCTCGTCGGCCGGGGCGTGCGGGTGCAGCAGGGTGTCGGCGGCGCGGCTGAGCCCGTCGTCGATGCGGATCCGCCGCTGCCGCAGCAGGCGTGCCGTCTCGCCGCGCCGCCCGATCCCGTGCGCGGCGAGACGCAGCAGGAAGAACACGGCCACCGTTCCGGCGACGATGCCGGCGCTGGCGAGCGCGATCTGCGGCTTGGCCAGTTCGTCGGGGATCTCGCCACGGGTCGGGATCGCCTCGTAGGCGTCCTCGGCCACCAGGTCGTAGCTGAGGACGAACTCCTCGATCTCCGGGGTCAGGTTCTCCGGCGAGGCGCGGTACTTCCAGGAGGTCTCGGCGGCCACCAGTAGCCGGGTGTGCAGCAGATCTGCATCGTCCTCGCCCTTCTCCGGTTCGGGAAAGTCCGGACCGAGGCAGTAGGAACTGCCGTAGTCGCCGTCCTCGTCGACGGCGAAGAGCGCCACGTGGTTCGTCGGGAGCTGCTCGGCGATGTCCTTGCACAGCTCGTAGTCCGCGCCGTTCACGCGGTCCGAGGGCGGCAGCGGTGTCCGGTCGAGCACGACCGCCACGATCGCCCGGTCGCCGATGACCGCGCGGGCCCGCCCGGCGTCGACGATCCCGGGGGCTCCCGGCGCCTCGTACACCGCGCCGCTGCGCAGGCCCTCGACGATCGCGCGTGTTCTGGCGTCCGGACCGCCGACGCCGCCGTACAGCCAGACGGCCGCACCGGCGCCGACCAGCACGGCGGCGAGAATCCACAGTGGTACGCCCAGCACCCGCCTTCGCCTCGGCACCAGCACCGGTGCCGACGGCCGCCCCGGCCCGCTCACGACCGCCCCGCCAGCATCGCCCGTCCCTCGGCGGCGATCTCGGTGACGGCGCGCATCCCGTCCGCCGTCGTCGCCTGCTCGTACATCGTGCTCGCCGTGGCGTGCCGCTCGGCGGCCGCGGCGAGGATGTCGGTGCCCTTCCGCGCGGCGGCGACCAGCCCGCCCAGCGCGGCGATCTCCGCGAACGCCGCCCCGGAGGCCGAGCGCAGCGCCTGCCGTTCCGCCTCCGCGCGGTTCGCCTGCCCGCGCCGCCACCGCGCCAGCGAACCACCGCCGAGTACCAGGGCCGAGCCGAGCAGCACCCACGGCGCCAGCGTGCTCATCGTCCGTGCCGGATCGAAGGGTGCGGGCTGCGGACGGGAGAACGCCTTGTTGCCGAGCAGGTCGTCGGCACGCAGCACGATGGTGCCGATCCGGTCGGAAATGTCGGCCCCCTGCTGGAAAGTCGCGTTCTCGAAGCGGCCGTAGGCGTAGTCGCGCGCCGAGACCAGGTGCGGCTGGCCGCCACCCGCCGCGTCGATCCAGTCGCCGTGGCTGACCACGACCACGTCCTCGGGGAACGCCGCGGCCAGCGCCGGGGCGTAGTCGACGTAGGGCGCCCCGGGGGTGAGTGCGGGCAGTGCGGCGATCCGGATGCCGATGCCACGCTTGTCCCGCAGCAGGTCCACCGGGAAGTCGATCGGGACACCGCGGGCGGGGTCGTTGTAGACGGGGTTCTCCCGCAGCCTGGCCACCAACGCGTCGAGGCTGCCGGGATCGGGGGCGAGGACCGGTGGCACCGGCCTGCCCGGCGGTGCCCCTTCCTTCTGCCGGGTCTCGCCGTAGTGCGCGGCGGCCAGCACCGGTTCGGTCACCTCCCGGTAGGCCAGCCGCGTGCGCAGTTCGTCCACTGTGGACGGTGTGGCGCTGATGCCGGAGGAGCCGACGTCGAGGCCTTCCACGGTGACCAGGACGAGATCGCGTTCGGCGGCCCAGTCCTTCAGCGGCGAGTACACCTGCTCGGTGTGCAGGCCGCCGTCGGCGTAGTTCCCGCCTTCCCGGTACCGGCCGGTGAACGGGGCCACCAGCACCCGTGTCCGCGCCGAGACGCCCGCCCGCACGAGATCCTCGTCCAGTTCGGCCACCGCCCCCGGGGCACGGTAGATCTGCTGCGACTCCAAGGCCTTCATCGCGGCCTGCACGTCCAGCTTCGGTGGCAGCGGCGGCTCCGCCGCACTCGCCGGCCCGGCCGCGGCACACAGCAGCGCGAGCATCACCCCGGCCACGGCCGGTGCGCGTCTCACCGGGCCGGGTCCGGCACGCGCGTCCAGTACAGATCGGGCTCACCGGTCTCCTGCACGTCGAGCAGCTCGGTGAACCGGAAGCCGCAGCGTTCGGCGACGGTGGCGGAGCCGAAGTTGGACCTGGCGTGCCGGTAGCCGACCTCACGCAGGCCCAGTGCGCCGAAACCGAAGCCCAGCACGGCATTGACCGCGGTCGTCGCGACGCCGCCACCGCGGCTCTCCGGCCGCACCCAGATCGCCGCCTCGGCCGTCGCCGCGTCGAGGTCGAGCCCTTTCAGACCGACCTCGCCGAGCAGTTCACCCGTCGTCGGTTCCGCGATCGCCCATGAGCAGCGCAGGTTGCCGGCCCACTGCGCGGCGCGGCGCTCGACGTAGACGCCCGCCTCGTCGAGGCTGGTGATGCGCAGATCCGGTACGTACCGGCGTTGTTCCGGATCCGCGAACGCGGTCACCAGCGCCGCCCGGTCGTCCATCAGTCCGTCGGCACGCAGTTGGCGCAGGTAGTAGCCGCCAGCGTTGATCTCGACCGGTTCCATCCGCGCAGACTAGCGAACAGACCCCTCGCCCCGGAGGCTCAACGACGAGGTCGGCGCGCCAATCCCAGCAGCAGCGCAACCACCAACGGAAGCAGGAACACCAGCTTCAGACTGGGCGCGATGGGCAGGAGCACGACGGAGACGAACGCGACGGCCGCCACCGTGGCGATCGGCACGGTCCTCGGCACGATCCGGTCACTGATCGTCCGCTTTTCCGGCGCGTCGCCGGCGGGCCGGGCGAGTGCTCCCAGCGCGGCCGGATGAGGGTGTGGCAGGTCGGCGAAGATCGGCACCAGATCGCTGCGCATCCCGGCCGTGCCCACCCGGTCGGCGCGGTTGCTGAACTCCTCGACGTCCAGCCGCCCGGTGCTCATGTGCTCGGCGAGCGCGTCCAGGGCGTCCTGTCGCTCGGCATCACTGAGCCGCACATCGGGGCCGTCGGCGTCCACCCATCGATCCTACAGCCCGCCCGGTCAGTCCTTGAGTTCGAGCAGCACGGAGCCCTGGCTGACGGCGGCACCCACCTCGGCGGTGAGCCCGGTGACCGTGCCGTCCTTGTGCGCGGTGACCGGGTTCTCCATCTTCATCGCCTCCAGCACCACGATCAGTTCGCCCGCGGAGACCTGCTGACCGTCCTCGACGGCGACCTTGACGATGGTGCCCTGCATCGGGGCGGTGACCGCGTCGCCGCTGGCCGCCGCCTTGCCGCCGCCACCGCGCTTGCGCGGCTTCGCCTTCGCCGGGCCGCCCGCGCCACCGCCGCCGAGGGCGAAGCCGCCGGGCAGCGACACCTCGAGCCTGCGTCCGCCGACCTCGACGACGACGTTCTGCCGCGGCTCCTCGGCGTCCCCGCCGTCGCCCTCGTCCCCGGCACCCCCGGTGAACGGCTCGATCCGGTTGTCGAACTCCGTCTCGATCCAGCGGGTGTGCACGTCGAAGGACTCGCCGTCGCCGACGAACGCCGGATCGCGGACGATCGCCCGGTGGAACGGGACGACGGTGGCCAGGCCCTCGGCGACCAGTTCGTCGAGGGCGCGGCGGCTGCGTTCCAGCGCCTGCTGCCGGTCCGCCCCGGTGACGATCAGCTTCGCCAGCATCGAGTCGAACTGCCCGCCGATGACGCTGCCGCCGACCACACCCGAGTCGACGCGCACGCCCGGCCCCTCCGGGAAGACGAGCCGGGTCACCGTGCCGGGTGCGGGCAGGAAGTTGCGCCCGGCGTCCTCGCCGTTGATGCGGAACTCGATGGAATGCCCGCGTGGCACCGGATCCGCGGTGTAGGGCAGTTCGGCGCCCTCGGCGATGCGGAACTGTTCGCGCACCAGATCGAGTCCGGTGGTCTCCTCGGAAACCGGGTGCTCCACCTGCAGGCGGGTGTTCACCTCGAGGAAGGAGATGGTGCCGTCGACACCGACCAGGTACTCGACGGTGCCCGCGCCGAAGTAGCCCGCCTCGGTGCAGATCGCCTTGGCGCTGCTGTGGATCTGCTCGCGCTGCTGGTCGGTCAGGAACGGAGCCGGGGCCTCCTCGACGAGCTTCTGGTGCCTGCGCTGCAAGGAGCAGTCCCGGGTGCCGACGACGATGACCTTGCCGTGCTGGTCGGCCAGTACCTGTGCCTCGACGTGGCGCGGCTTGTCCAGGTACCGCTCGACGAAGCACTCGCCGCGCCCGAACGCCGACACGGCCTCGCGGGTCGCCGATTCGAACAGCTCCGGGATCTCCTCGACGGTGCGGGCCACCTTCAGCCCGCGGCCGCCACCGCCGAACGCTGCCTTGATCGCGACCGGCAGCCCGTGCTCCTCGGCGAACGCGACGATCTCCTCCGCCGTCTCCACCGGGTCCTTGGTGCCGGGTACCAGCGGGGCGCCCGCTTTTAGCGCGATGTGCCGGGCGGTCACCTTGTCGCCGAGGTCGCGGATCGACTGCGGACTCGGGCCGATCCAGGTCAGCCCGGCGTCGATCACGGCCTGTGCGAAGTCGGCGTTCTCGGAGAGGAAGCCGTAGCCCGGGTGCACCGAGTCGGCCCCGGAGCGCTTCGCGGCGTCGAGCAACTTGTCGAAAACCAGGTAGCTCTCGGCCGCGGTCGCGCCGCCGAGGGCGAACGCCTCGTCGGCGATCCGGACGTGCGGGGCGTCGCGATCGGGATCGGCGTAGACGGCGACACTGGCGATGCCCGCGTCCTTGGCGGCTCTGATCACCCGGACGGCGATCTCGCCGCGGTTCGCGACCAGAACCTTAGTCACGGGTCCGCTTTGGCTCGCGCTGGCTGCTTCGGGCACGCGCCTGCCTCCTCACCTCGTCGGCGTCCTCACGCCCCCGGCACCTTCGACGCGGCGCCTTCGACGCGACACCTGGTCACACCGCTGGGACTCGCAGCAGTTTACGGCCGGGGGCGCGCGCTGGGGTGAGAGGCGGCTCACCTCCGGCGAGCCGGATCGGGTCGTCCTGACCTACTCTGCGGGGGAGCGAGAGGAGTCCGCGGTGGACACGGGGGCGGGAACCGGGACGCCGCGGTCGGTGCTGGTCACGGCATTGTGCGCGGTGCTGGTCACGGTCGGTGCGGTGATCACCGCGGTCCTGCTGCGGCAGAACTCGGCCGCGGGGGTCGCTCCGGTACCGGGCGGGGCGCCCTCGATCGAGCCGGCCTGCGGCGCGGGACCGTGCACGGCGATCGCGTCCGCGACGGCAGGCGGTGACACGGTCGAACTGCTGGCCGACGGCAGCGGCTCCGGCGGGCAGGTCCGGTTCGGTACCGGGGCCGCCGCCACCGTCATCGAGACCGCTCTCACCGGCTCCGAGGTCCAGCTCACCGCGGACTCGCTGCGCTGCGCGGACGGGGTCGTGCCGACCTGCCTGGTGCGTGGCCCGTTCGACCAGGGAACCATCGGCGAGGTACTGGTGAAACGCGGCAACGGCTGGGAATCGGCGGGGCAGCCCTACTTCTCCGACGCCGGGGCGATCGTGCTCGACGACGTGCTGGGCGACGGTACCGCCGAGGTGATCAACGTCCAGCGCAACTGCGCGCCGGGGGACAGCACCGCGGACTGCGGCCAGGCCCGGGTGCTCGCCAGGGTGCTCGACATCGACGGCGCCGAGCAGGGCTGCACCAAGACGTACCGCACGCCGGGGGAGCTGCGCGGCTGGCCGGACGTCAGCCTGACCGAACGCGACCTGCGCGACTGCCCCGGAGCGTGACCAGGGCGGCCCGGGGCATCCGCGGACAAGTTCAGACGCAGACGGTGGGGCCCCAGATCGTCGGCTGGAACGGGATGCGGATCCCGGGGGTGTTGCAGCCCGCGCCGACGAAGGTGTCCCAGCGGTGGATGTACGCGCGGCCGCTGACCATGTGCTCCTCCGGCCCGGCCGAGATCACCCCGCCCGGGTTGCGCCAGACCAGGTAGGCGTTCAGCGGGTCGCCCGCCTTCTTCACGTAGCTGACCTGGACGTGACCCGGGCTGCCCGCCGGGGTGACGTCGATGCACACGCTGCCGTTGCCGATGTCCTGGCAGTTCTGCGCAGCGTGCGCGGGTGCCGTGGCGGCGAGCAGGACGGCGGACGTGGTGGCGAACGTCCCGAGCAGCACGGCGAGTACTCGCTTGACCACTGTTCTCCCCATCGGCCGGATCGCCCCGAGTAGCGCCGGACGGCGCGGGTAACCCCTCGTATTCGAGGCTAGCGAAGGGGAAACGCTCTGTTCAAGCGATCGGTGAGTGATTCTCGACGGGGTGTCACCGTGTTCGGCTCCCGGACACGCGGGCGCCCCCGCCCGCACGGCCGGTGCGGACGGGGGCGTCCGGTGAAGCGTCAGGCGTTCGCCTTGGCCTCCTCGCGGGCGGGCGCGGTGCCCGTGCCGTCCAGCAGCGGCGCTGCGCTCGGCGCGTTGAGCACCTCGTCGTCCAGGATGCCCTCGCCGCGCGCGACGATCACCGGCACGGCGATCTGGCCCGCGACGTTGGTGGCGGTGCGCACCATGTCCATGATCGGGTTGACCGAGTAGATCAGCGCGATTCCCAGCGCCACCTGGCCGGCGTCGAGGCCGATGACCGAGGTGGTCAGCGTCAGCGCGGTGAGCCAGCCGGTGGTGCCCGCCGTGGCGAGCGCGCCGAAGACGGCCACCGCGACGATGCCGAGGTACTGGCCGAAGCTGAGCGAGACACCGGAGATGTTGGCGATGAAGATGGCGCCGATCGCCGGGAACACGGCCGCGCAGCCGTCCATCTTGGTCGCGCTGGCCAGCGGTGTGGCGAAGGCGGCGTAACCGGGGTCGACGCCGAGGTTCACCGTGGACTGGCGGGTCAGCGGCAGCGTCGCGCCGGAGGACTGCGAGGCGAACGCGAACTGGATCGCCGTCCACGACTTGCTGAAGAACTTGACCGGGCTGACCTGGGCGACGAAGCGCAGCAGCACCGGGTAGACCACCAGCAGCACCACCAGGCAGCCGACGTAGACGGCCACCGTGGCCGACAGCAGCGGGCGGAACAGCGCGTCGCCGTAGTTGGCGACGGCCGCGCCGATGAGGCCGATGATGCCGATCGGGGCCAGCCGGACGATCCAGCCGAGGTAGCGCTGGATGATCTCGAAGAGGCTGGTGGTGAAGGAGATGAACGGCTTGGCCTTGTCACCGAGGCTGTAGGCGGCGGCGCCGATCACCACGGCCAGGAACAGCACCTGCAGGATCTGCCCCTCGGCGAAGGCTGCGACGAAGTTCGACGGGATGATGCCGTCGATGAAGGCCGACCAGGAGCCCCATTTGTCGACGCTCGCGGCGGCCTTGTCGGCGTTGGCCGCGGTCGCCTCCACGCCCTGGGAGAGGCCGCCGCTGCCCGGATTGAACAGCTTCCCGACGACGATGCCGATGATCGCCGCGATCAGCGAGGTGGTCGCGAACCAGAGCACGGTCTTGCCGCCGAGGCGGGCCGCCTTCCGTCCGCCGCCGAGGTCGCGGAGGCTGTTGATGCCCACGACGATCGCGGTGAAGACCAGCGGGATCACCGCGATCTGCAGCAGCGTCGTGAACACCGAACCGATCTGGTCGAGGGTGTCGGTGAGCCAGCCCGCCTCGGTGGTGCGGGCGATCGCGCCCACCGCCGCGCCGACGAACAGCGAGCCGATGACGGCGCCCGCGAAGACCGCGGGTTTGGTGTAGGTCCGTACGAATGACACGTCAGCGCTCCGGGTGCGTGAAAGATGCGGTGGTGTTCCGTCCCAGGTCAACACCTGGCACGGCGTCACTCTTCCGAAGTCACCCCGCGGTGTGGGTGGGCTCTCACGATGTGGAACGTATTTCGCGATTCGCCGACATATTGCGCGCGAGTGGGCCGCCATGTGGGTGTCACCGCCGCAATATGTCGACGAATTGCGCCTGCCACCGCCGCAATATGTCGACGAATTGCGGTCGGTTCCGCTCCGGGGCGGGTCAGCGCCAGAGGTCGGTCACCCGGACGCCGACCTCGGCGAGTAGTCGCCGGGTCAGCGGCAGGCTGATGCCGACCACGCTGGACGGATCCCCGTCGACCCCCTCGACGAACCAGCCGCCCAGCCCGTCCAGGGTGAACGCCCCGGCGACGGCCAGCGGCTCGCCGGTGCCGACGTAGGCCGCCAGCTCCTCGGGATCGGGCTCGGCGAAGCGCACCGTGGTGGACCGGCTGCCCTCGGCGGCCGCGACGCGGGTGGCACCGTCGACCCGCAGCACGGCGTGCCCGGTCAGCAGCTCGCCCGTCCCGCCCGCCATGCCCGCCCAGCGCTCGGCGGCGACCTCGGCGGACTCCGGCTTGCCGACCAGCTCGCCGCCGATCGACAGCATCGAGTCGCAGCCCACCACGACGGCGTCGCCGTGCGTGGCGGTGAGCGTGGCCGCGACGGCCTCGGCCTTCGCCCTTGCCAGCGCGAGCACGTACTCGGCGGGGGTGGGATCGGTCAGCGCGGCGGCCACGGCGTCCTCGTCGACGCCGGAGACGAGGACGCTCGGATCGATACCCGCCGCCCGGAGCACGGCGAGACGGGCGGGTGAGGCGGAAGCGAGGACGAGGCGCACGGCGGCGAGCGTAACCGGGACGCGGCCGCCACCCCGAGCACCCCGTCGCCTCCACTGTGGACCGCCGGCGTGGACGCGAGCCGGTCGCCGGATGGACCGCGGTGTCAGTGCGGCAGTCCCGAGGCGCGCCAGGCGCCGGGGCCGGGGCGGGGAAGGTGCCGCAACGCCGCCGCCCGGTCCGCCCACGCCGATCGCCGCACCGGTCCGCCGCCGCCCGGAACCGGCGACGCCGCGGCCAGCACGGCGGTCAGCGCGGCCAGTTCCGCATCGTCCGGGTCGCCGCGCACGACGCGCAGCAGCGGCCGCGCGGCTTCCTCGGCGGTGCCCTCGTGCTCGCTCATCTCGGTCCTCCCGGCGGCCTCAGGGGTGTCACAGGGTCAGGGGTCACAGCGGAATGTTGCCGTGCTTCTTCGGCGGCAGCGTCTCGCGCTTGTCCCGCAGCAGCCGCAACGACCGTGCCACGTACCCGCGGGTGAACGAGGGCGGGATGACCGAGTCGACGTAACCGCGTTCGGCGGCTACGTACGGGTTGCACAGCGTGTCCTCGTACTCCTGGATGAGCTGTCCGCGCAGGCCGTCGACGTCGCCGCCGTCCTTGTCGGCCTCGTCCTTCAACGTCTTGCGGTGCACGATGTTCGCCGCGCCCTGTGCGCCCATCACGGCGATCTGCGCGGTCGGCCAGGCCAGGTTGACGTCCGCGCCGAGGTGCTTGGACCCCATCACGTCGTACGCCCCGCCGTAGGCCTTGCGGGTGATCACCGTGACCAGCGGGACGGTCGCCTCGGCGTAGGCGTAGATCAGTTTCGCGCCGCGCCGGATGATGCCGTTCCACTCCTGGTCGGTGCCCGGCAGGAAACCCGGGACGTCGACGAAGGTCAGCACCGGCACGTTGAACGCGTCGCAGGTACGGACGAAGCGGGCGGCCTTCTCCGAGGCGTCGATGTCCAGGCAGCCGGCGAACTGCGTCGGCTGGTTCGCCACGATGCCGACGCTGTGGCCCTCGATCCGGCCGAAGCCGACCACGATGTTCGGCGCGAACAGTTCGTGCACTTCGAGGAACTCGCCCTCGTCGAGTACCCGGGTGATCACCTCGTGGATGTCGTACGGCGTGTTCGGCGAGTCCGGGATGAGCGTGTCCAGCTCGCGGTCGTCCTCGGTGAGGTCGTCGGCGACGGACTCGCCCTCACCGGCCGGCGCGTCGAACACCGGCGTCTCCGACAGGTTGTTGGCGGGCAGGTAGGACAGCAGTTCCTTGACGTAGGAGATCGCGTCCTCCTCGTCCGAGCCGAGGTAGTGCGCGTTGCCGGACTTGGTGTTGTGCGTGCGGCCGCCACCGAGGTCCTCGAAGGTGACCTCCTCACCGGTGACGGTCTTGATCACGTCCGGGCCGGTGATGAACATGTGCGAGGTCTGATCGACCATCACCACGAAGTCGGTCAGCGCGGGCGAGTAGACGTGCCCGCCCGCGTTCGCGCCCATGATCAGCGAAATCTGCGGGACGACGCCCGAGGCGCGGACGTTGCGGGTGAAGATCTCGCCGTACAGGCCGAGCGAGACCACGCCCTCCTGGATGCGCGCGCCGCCGCCCTCGTTGATGCCGACGATCGGGCGGCCGGTCCTGATCGCCAGGTCCATCACCTTGACGATCTTCTCGCCGTACACCTCGCCGAGTGATCCGCCGAAGACGGTGACGTCCTGGCTGAACACGCACACCGGGCGGCCGTCGATCGTGCCGTAGCCGGTGACCACGCCGTCGCCGTAGGGCCGGTTCTTCTCCTGGCCGAAGTTCGTCGAACGGTGCCTGGCCAGCTCGTCGAGCTCGACGAAGGAGCCGGGGTCGAGCAGCATGTCGATGCGTTCCCGCGCCGTCTGCTTGCCCTTGGCGTGCTGACGTTCCACGGCCCGCTCGGAACCGGCGTGCACGGCCTCCTCGTTGCGCCGGTACAGATCGGCGAGCTTCCCGGCGGTCGTGTGGATGTCGGGCGTCTCGTCCGACGTCGCGCCGATCGGCTCCGTCGCAGAACTCATGCACGTCCTCGCTTCGTTCCGGCTCGTTTCGTTCCGGCGGCGCCTGGCTCCGTTCGCCACCGCTCCTGGCTGGGCAGCTTAACCACCGCGGGCCCGGTGCGCGTGTGGCGTCGGCAACGTCACCGCCACCCGCCGGAGGGTCCGGCGGGGCGTCCTAAGCTGGCCGGGTGACTTCCCCGAAACCGCTGGACGCGGGCTCGTTGCGCGGTGAGCTGCTGGCCCCGGTCGGGCCGTACGCCGCGCTCGACGTCGTCGCCAGCACCGGTTCCACCAACGCCGACCTGCGCGCCGCCGTCGCCGAGGGCGCGGCCGACCGGACGGTGCTGCTGGCCGAGGAGCAGACGGCCGGGGTGGGCAGGCGTTCCCGCGACTGGCACTCGCCGAAGGGGGCGGGCATCTACGTCAGCGTGCTGCTCCGTCCGCACGGCGTGCCCTTCTCCGCGCTCGGTTCGCTGGCCATCGTCGCCGGGCTGGCCCTGATGGACGTCACCGGGGCCATCGGCGTGGACGCCGCGCTCAAGTGGCCCAACGACGTGCTCGCGGGACCCGATCGGGCGAAATGCGCGGGGATCCTGGCGGAGGCGGCCTCCTCGGACGAGGCGGCCGTGGTGCTGGGTATCGGGCTGAACGTGGCGCGCCCGCGCGTACCGGTGCCCGCCGGCGCGGGCGGCCTGCCCGCGACCTCGCTGGCCGAACTCGGCGCCCGCACCACCGACCGGACCGAGATCGCGATGCTGCTGCTGGCCGCGTTCGCCGACCGGGAGAGCCACTGGCGCGACGCGGGCGGTGACCTCACCGAGTCGGGGCAACTCGCCGACTTCCGCGCGCACTGCGCGACGATCGGGCAGACGGTCAAGGTGCTGCTGCCGGACGGCCGGACCGCGGGCGGTGTCGCCGCCGACATCGACGAGGGCGGTCACCTGCTGCTCGACCAGGGACACGGCGGCAGGCGGACGATCTTCGCGGGCGACGTCGTGCACCTGCGCCCGGCGACCTGAGACAGCCGTACCGGACGGCACGCCGGGCTCGGTACCGATTGCCGTGTCAGCGTCCCCGCCGGCCCCGTTCGCCGGTACGGTGAGCGGACCAGCGGGGTCGAGTGAGGGAGCGGTAGCAGTGGCGTATCCGGAGGACCTGCTCAGCGAGGGTGAGTACGTCGTCGTTCACAAGCATCCGCACTTCAAGATGCTGGTCGTACCGATCGTGATCCTCCTGGTGACCCTCGGACTCGGCATCTGGCTGGGCATCCTGGCGCAGGACGTCGCGCCGCCGTGGGACCTGGTGTCGCTGATCGCGATCGGCGTGGTCGGCCTGGTGCTGATCATCTGGCTGTTCATCGTGCCGTTCATGCGCTGGCGCACCACGCACTTCATCGTCACCAGTGACCGGGTGATCGCCCGTGAGGGCGTCATCAAGCGCACCGGTATCGACATCCCGATGTCGCGCATCAACAGCGTCCAGTTCGAGCACGGGCTGCTCGACCGGGTCTTCGGCTGCGGCACGCTGCTGATCGAGTCGGCTTCCGACGAACCGCTCAAGTTCGACGACATCCCCAAGGTGGAGCAGGTGCACACGCACATCTACCGCGAGGTCAACGACAACCCGTACGACGACTACGCCGCCCAGCAGCACCAGGCGCACGGGCAGCAGTACGGACAGCAGTACGGACAGCCGCCGCAGGGCCAGCTGTACCCGCCGCAGGGCCCGCCGCCGGCCCGCCAGCCGCGCGGGCGGCGGCGCTGAACCCGGTGGGCGTGCGAGAACTCGGCCTGCCCGCGCGGGCGGCCTCGGCCGGGCTGCCGGAGCGGGTGACGATCTGGGAGGTCGGCCCGCGCGACGGCCTGCAGAACGAGAAGGCCGTCGTGCCGCTCGAGGTCAAGCTGGAGTTCCTGGACCGGCTGGCCGGGGCCGGACTGACCACGCTGGAGGCGACCAGCTTCGTGCACCCGAAATGGGTGCCACAGCTCGCCGACGCCGCGGATCTCCTCGCCGGGCTCGTACCGCGCGACGGCGTCCGCTATCCGGTCCTGGTGCCGAACGCGCGCGGTCTCGACCGGGCGCTGGAGTCCGGTGTCGGGGACATCGCCGTCTTCGCCAGCGCCACGGAATCCTTCGCCCGGCGCAATCTCAACTCGACCGTCGACGAGCAGTTCGCCATGTTCGAACCGGTGGTGACGCGGGCGCGTGCCGCCGGGATGCGGGTGCGCGGCTACCTGTCGATGTGTTTCGGCGACACCTGGGAGGGGCCGGTCCCGGTCGAGCAGGTCGCCGCCGTGGGCAGGCGGCTGTTCGAGCTCGGCTGTGAGCAGCTCTCCCTCGGCGACACCATCGGCGTGGCCACGCCCGGCCAGGTGGAGGAGCTGATCGACGCCTACGCCGCCGCCGGCATCGGGGTGGACGCGCTGGCCGTGCACTTCCACGACACCTACGGGCAGGCCCTGTCCAACACGCTCGCCGCACTCCGCCGTGGCGTGTCCACTGTGGACTCCTCGGCCGGTGGACTCGGCGGCTGCCCGTACGCCGGGTCGGCCACCGGCAACCTCGCCACCGAGGACCTGGTCTGGATGCTCGACGGGCTCGGCATCGCCCACGGCGCCGATCTGGACGCGCTGGTGGCCACCAGCGTCTGGATGGCGGGCAAGCTGGGCAGGCCCAGTCAGTCGCGGGTCGTACAGGCGCTCTCCGGCTGAGGTCCGGGCCCGTTCGGTTCCCGCACTGTCCGGGTTCCGACGAAAGGTGGGTCGTCACCCGGGAGAATGGAACCGGATCGGCTTCCGGACCGTCCAACATGAGACCTGGCATCATGCCCGTGCCGACTAGCAGCGGAGGTGGCCGTGGTGGCCGACCACGTGGCTGACCACCGAGCGCAGGTGGACGAGCTGCTCGCCGACTACCGGCGCAGCCGTGACCAGCTCGCCGAGGTCCACCGGGAACTCGGCGCCATCAGCGCGTCCGTCGCCAACGCGGACGGCACGGTCACCGCGACGGTCGGCGCGCGCGGCACCCTCACCGGACTGACCATCACCGACGAGGCCTACCAGCGGTTCCGTCCTGCCGAACTGGCGGCCGAGATCGTCCGGATCGCCGGAGCGGCCACGGTGAAGGCGCTCGCCGGGGCGGGCGAGGTGCTCGCTCCCGCGTTGCCCGCGGGCACCGACCCGCAGGCCCTGCTGCTCGGGACCGCGGACCTCACCGCCGCCGAGGTCTCCGCCGATGTCCCCGCCGCCGGTCCTCGGCCGCGTGACGAGGACGTCTCCGCGGACGACTTCGCCGCCCGGGCGGAGGAGGACAGTTTCGAGGACCAGAACTGGGTGACCCGGACGCAGGGACCGGACCCGCGGTGAGCGGCGGCTTCGAGGTCGACGCGGAACGTCTGGGGGACAAGGCGTCGGAGTTCGGCGGACTCGCCGAGCGGGCCGAGCGGATCACCGCCGCGCTGCGGACCGCGCTGGCGGGTTCGGGCGCGCCGTGGGGTGACGACACCGTCGGCCGTAGTTTCGCCGCCGTCCACGAGGGTCCCGCAGCGGAGACGGCCGGCCGGTGCGCCGGTCTCGGGGCAGGTCTGGACGGCCTCGGCGACGCGCTCACCGCCGCCGCGGCGCGCTATGCCGACGGCGATTCCGCGGCCGCCCGGCGGCTCGGTCCGGACGCCGGGAGCTGACATGGGCATCGAGCTGCCCGCCGAGCTGGCGGAGGTCGCCGAGCGCACCGGCGTGTCCTGGCCACGGGCGGACGAGGACGCGATGCGCGCGCAGGCGACCGCGTGGCGCGAGGCGTCCGGCGGGCTCAGTGCGCTCGCCGGCGAGGCGGATGCTGTTGCGGGGCAAGCTATCGCGGCGATGGACGGCCCCGCCGCCGAGGCGGCGCGCACCCGCGCGGCCGCCCTGGTTGACCCGTCCTCGGGGGACCTGAGTGTCGCCGCGCACGACGCGGGCACGGCGGCCGACCGGCTCGAACACGCGGCCGGGGAGATCGGCGCGGCGAAGGTGGAACTGGTCCGCGGGCTCGTCGACGCCGCGAGGAACCAGGACGCCGCGCGGGCCGTCGCCGATGCCGGGCACCCGGCGGCGCTGCTGGGGCTGGACACCGCGCTCTCCGGTACCGCGGCGAACCTGGGTGCCGTCAGCGAGGGGCTGGCCGCCGCGGTCGGGCCCGGTGGCGCGTCCGGCCCGCCCGCGCTGCCCGTCGTCGAGGCCAATCCCGGCACGCACGGCAGCACGGGCCAGTCCGGGCTGATCGGCGCGGTTACCGGCCTGCCCGCGGCGACCGTCGAAGCCGGGTTGTCCATCGCCGAGGGGGCCGCCGGGGCGCCGTCCACTGTTCTCGGTTCCACCGGTCTTGGTTCCACTGTGGAGGGTGACGCCGGGATCGTCGAGGCGCCCGGTGTCCCGTCGCTGCCGGGGCAGGCACCCGAGCATCCGATCGGCGACCTCGGGGACGAAGCGGAAACCGCCGTCCCACCGGGCGGGGCACCGTCTGCTGGGGTGCCCTCCGTTGTGGACCGGGTGCTTCCGGCGGACGGCACGCCGCCGCTCGGGTTCCCCGTTCCCGCGGCCGCGGATCAGGGCACCGGGCCGATCGCGCTCGGGCCGGCCGGTGCGCCGACGAGTTACCGGGGACTGCTGGCGGGCAACGGTTTCGACGACGCGCCCACCCCCGCCGCGGGCGTCCCGCTCAGTCCGTACCCCGGCCAGACCACGGCGGCCGGTTTCTCCGACGCTCCGGCGCCCGGCGCGGCACCGGCCGTCCCGCCCGCGGCGAACCCTGTTGCGGGGCAAGGGTTGCCGGGTTCCCCGGTGGCGCAGGCGCCCTTCGCGCAGGCCCCGGTGGCGCAGGCGCCGTTCGGTCAGGCACCGTTCGGCTCGGCCCCGCCCGCTCCTCCCGGCAGCCCGGCCGTTCCCGCCCCCGGCGGCGGGCACGGCGGAGGCGCCGGGGGCGGGCCCGGTGGGCCACCCCCGCCGCGGCAGCACGGGGCCGCGCCGCGCTGGTCGCCCTACCTGGACGCCGGACCGAACGTCCCCGCGCCGCCGCCGCAGCCCGCACGGCAGGAACGGGCCGGGGCCGTGGCGCTGTTCCTGGTGCACATGTTCCCGATCGGCCACATGCCGGTCGCCGCGGACCGCCCGGTGCGCCAGCTCCCGCCACCGGCCGAGGAGATCGACTTCGCCGCCGGACTGCGCTTCCCGCCGCACGACCATCCCGCCTCGGCATCGATCGATCCTGGCGCCGCCCTCGCCGCCATCGTCGCCGGGGTACGGCAGCCGCCGCCTCCGCCCGCGGCGGTGCTGCCCCGGCCGCCCGCCGAACTCGCGCAGGGACACGATCCGCTGGGCGGCATGCACGAACGCGACTGGGAACGCCGCTACCTCGTCCGGTCGGCGGCCGGGCGGCAGGAGTACGCGTGGCCGCCCGGCGAGCTGTATCCGGAGGGCGGCCAGGAGGCGGGTGAGCCGGTGCTGCTCACCGAAGGGACTCCGCTGGACCGGTTCGGCGACGCGGGCGGGCGGGTGTTCGCCGCCGCGGGCACCCCGTTCGCGCTGCGCGCCCTGCCGTCCACGCACCTGGACTCCGGCTACCGCCGGTACCGCGTGCTGCGGGAGCTGCCGATGTGGCGATCCGTCTCGGCGGGCTGGTTCGCGCAGCCCGGCGGTGGCCTCCGTTATCGCGCGATCTATTCGGCGGCGGAGCTGGTGAATCTCGGCTACCTGGCCGACACGACGTTCCGGCAACTCGACCGGCAGGAGGCCGACGCAGGATGAACACCGAGTCGATCGTGCGCTGGCTGGAGGCGCTGGGGGTGCCGCGCGAAGTGGTGTCCGTGGGCGTCGAGGCGGACAACACCTGGTGCCTGCTGCGCGTCGACGATCCCGTCGAGGACGGCGGGCCGACGTGGGAGGTCTTCTGGCGGGAACAGGGCAGCCGCTACGACTGGGCGCGCTTCACCAACGAGCAGGTGGCCTGCCACTACCTGTTCGGCAGGCTCGCCTGGTCCCAGGTCGCCCGCGGCGCCGTGGGCGTCCTGCCCTGACCCACCCCGGAGCCCGCCGTGTCGGGCGCTCCGGCATGCCGTGTCGGGCTTTTGCGCATGCCGTGTCAGGCGCTTCGACATGCCGTGTCAGGCAACAGGGCGCGCTGTTCACGGTCAAAGATGCCCAGGCGCCCGACACGGCATGCCCAGGGGCGCGACACGGGGTGCCGAGGGGCGCGACACGGGGTGCCGAGGGGCGCGACACGGGGTGCCGAGGGGCGCGACACGGGGTGCCGAGGGGCGCGACACGGGTGGGGTTGGGGTCAGGGGGTGGTGAGGGCGGCGAGGGTGGCGTCGTGGAGCAGGCCGTTCGTCGAGAGGGCGGACCCGCCGTCGAAGCGGGCCACCCCGCCGAGGTCGGTGAACCGCCCGCCCGCCTCGGTGACCAGGATCTGCACGGCGGCGACATCCCACGGGTTGACGATCGCCTCGGCGGCGAGGTCGATCGCGCCCTCCGCCACCAGGCAGTGCGACCAGAAGTCGCCGAACGCCCGGTTCTCCCAGCAGGCGTCGACCAGGCGCAGGTACGCCTCGCGGGAGTGGTACTCCACCCAGGTACCGAGATGAGTGGTGGACAGGTAGGCATCGCCCAGCGCGGACACCCGGGAGACGCCGATGCGACGTTCGCCGGAAGCGTCCCGCAGCCACGCGCCGGCCCCCGCGCTCGCCCACCAGCGACGTCCGAGTGCCGGTGCGCTGACCATCCCGGCCACCGGCACCCCGTCTTCGACCAGCGCGATCAACGTGGCCCATACCGGCAGCCCGCGCAGGAAGTTCTTGGTGCCGTCAATGGGATCGAGCACCCACGCCCGGCCCGAGGAACCGGCCGTCCCGCCACGTTCCTCGCCCGCGACGGCGTCACCGGGACGCTCCCGCGCGAGGATCGCGCGCACGGCGTCCTCGACGGCGGTGTCGGCGTCGGTGACCGGGGTCCGGTCGGGTTTGCTCGTGACGACGAGGTCGCGGGCGCCCGCGCGTGCGGTGGTGATGGCGTCGGCGGCGTCGGCCAGCCGGACGGCCAGGGTCAGGTCATCGGTGTACCGGGACACGAACCCGATCGTTTCACGCGGCCTCGCCGTAGAGTTGTCGAGGTGAGCATGGTTCTACTGGCCGAGGACGACCCGGCGATCGCCGATCCGCTGTCCCGCGCGCTGAAGCGGGAGGGGTACGAGGTCGACGTCGTGGCCGACGGGCCCGCGGTGCTGGAGGTGACCCGGGACCGTCGCGTCGATCTCCTCGTGCTCGACCTGGGGCTGCCCGGCATGGACGGGCTGGAGGTGTGCCGCAGGCTGCGCACCAGCGGGACCGAGCTGCCGGTGCTGATGCTGACCGCGCGTACCGACGAGGTCGACTTCGTCGTCGGGCTGGACGCCGGTGCCGACGACTACGTGGCGAAACCGTTCCGGCTGGCCGAACTCCTGGCCCGGATCCGCGCGCTGCTGCGCAGGCGCTCGCCCGAGGTGCTCGACTGCGGTGGCGTCCGGATGGATCTCGGCGCGCGCCTGGTGACGATCGACGGTGGCGAGGTCGGCCTGGCGAACAAGGAGTTCGAGCTGCTGCGGGTGCTGATGAGCCGGGCCGGCCAGGTCGTCAGCCGGGACGAGATCCTCGCCGAGGTGTGGAACGACCTGGAGTCGAAGACCTCCAAGACGCTCGACATGCACATGTCCTGGCTGCGCCGGAAGCTGGCGATCGCGTCCGGCGAGAAGCCGGGCCGTGCCGTGGACGCCGAGCGCCGCATCGCGACCGTCCGCGGCGTCGGCTTCCGCTTCAACGCCGAGTAGCGCCGTGCGCCGTCGCATCCTGCTCGCGATCCTGCTCGCCGTCGCCGTCACCGGTGCCGCACTGGGCATCCCGCTGGGCATCACCGCCTGGCAGCTCGTCGACAACCTGACCCGGGAGGACCTGGCCTCCCGGGCCCAGCAGATCGCCGCGACGCTGGACAACGAACTCGCCAACGCCCGCCCGCTCGACCTGCGAGAGGTCAGCGTGGCGGTGCCCGCGGACGGCAGGCTGACCGTGCGCCAGCCGGAACAGCCCGATCTGGGTTACGGCGCCGTCGGACCGGGCGAGATCGTCTTCGAGACCGTGCCGATCGCCCGGCAGGGGACGGTGGAGCTGGCCATTCCGGCGGGCCCGCTGCGGACCCGGCAGACGCAGGCGACGCTGGCCGTGGTGCTGCTCGTGGTGATCTCCGTCGGTATCGGCACGGTGGTGGCGACGGTGACCGCCCGGCGGCTGGCGAAACCGCTGCGGCATGTCGCCGAACGGGCGGCGAAACTCGGCGGCGGCGATTTCCGGCCGGACGACAAGCGTTACGGGGTCGGCGAACTCGACATGGTCGCCGAGGCCCTGGACGCCTCCGGGATGGCGCTCGCCCAGCTCGTGCAACGGGAACGCCAGCTCGTCGGCGACGTCTCCCACCAGCTCCGCAGCAGGCTGACGGCGCTGCAACTCCGACTGGAGTCGCTGACCGCGTACCAGGACACCGAGGTCGCCGACGAGGCCAAGGCCGCGCAGGAGCAGGCCGACCGGCTGGCCGAGGCGCTCGACGAACTACTCGCCGCCGCCCGCGCCGCGAGCGAGGTCTCGGCGGAACCGCTGGATCTGGCGGAGACGTTGCCGCAGGCGACCGAGGAGTGGCGGCAACTGCTGCGGTCGCAGAACCGCCACCTCCGGCTGCGCGCACCGGAGGGGATGATGGCGCGGGCGACGCCCGGCCGGTTCCGCGAGGTGATCGGCGTGCTGCTGGACAACGCCGTCCGGCACGGCGCGGGAACCGTCTACCTGACCGCCCGGCGCGGCGACACCGACGGCACGGTGGTCGTGGACGTGACCGACGGCGGCACCGGCGTGCTCGACGAACTCGCCCCGCACGTGTTCGAACGCGGCTTCTCCGGCGGCGGATCGACCGGTGTCGGCCTGGCACTCGCCCGTGCGCTGGTGGAGGCGGACGGTGGGCGGCTGGAGCTGTCGAGCAAGCGCCCGGCGACCTTCAGCATCTTCCTGCGGGTCCCCCGGCCGGTGGACGTCGCGGGCGTGAGCTGGCCGTCCGACCGCAGACCGCGCTGAGGCCGCCGGCGAGTCAGCCGCGGACTTCCTCGGCGCGGTGACCGTCGAGCTCGTCCGGGAAGACCCACTTCTTGAACGCCCAGTAGCGGAACGCGGTCGCCAGCAACATGCCGATCACCGAACCGAAGCCGAAGTCGGCGAGCTCCTGGGTGAGCCGGCTGACGTCGGGTACCCGCAGGTCGAGTACGTAGCGGGAGAAGGCGAACGTGGCCAGGTTGATCAGCAGCGCCAGGCCGCTGAAGATGAAGAACAGCGCCGCCTCGTGCGAGCGCTCGCGGCCGCCCCGGGTGCGGAAGGACCACTCGCGGTTCAGCACGTAGTTGCAGATCATCGCGACGATGATGCCCATCGCCTTCGCCGTTGTCGGCTTGTCCTCCAGGACGGTCAGCTTGAGCAGATACCAGACGCCGTTGTCGATGACGAAGGTGGTCGCGCCGACGATCGCGAACTTCAGCAGCTCGCGGTGCTTGATCAGCGCGCCGCGCATCGGTTCGGGCACGCGCGAGAGAACGTTGTCGACCATCGCCACGGCCGCAGTCTACGTAGCGCCCGGCGAACCCGGTCACTCGCCGTTGCTAGAAGCGTTTCGGTCCGCCGGTGACGGCGGGGCTCGCCGGGCTCGGCGGGACGCCGTCCGGAAGCTCCGGGCCCGACTCTCCGGGGCTCGATTCCCCGGGATCCGATTCTTCCGGGTCCAGCCCCGTGGACTGCTCCTCGCCGGGCTCCCCGGCCGGTTCCGAGGCCGGTTCGGACGGAGTCTCCGACGTCCCCGAGGGGGTGTCGGGCGTGCTCGGCAGCGAGGGGATCGAGGTGACGCCCGGCAGATCGGGTATCTCCGGCAGGTCCGGCACCTCGGGAAGCTCCGGCCAGTCCGGGAACGGCCAGAACGGCCAGAACGCCGTCGCCGAGGCCCGCGCCTGCCCGAGGGTCGCGGTGACGGTGACCTGCCGCGGCCGGTCGTCCCCGAACCCCGGGAACTCAGGCAGGTCCGCGACATCCGGGAAGTCGTCCTGCGGCAGACCGCCCCGGCGGAACTGGAGCTGGTCGGTCTCCTCGGGCTCCATCGCCTCCTCGCTGGTGCAGGTGGTGCGGTCCGTGCCGACCTCACAGGAGAACCCGCCGGTCGCCGAAGGCCGCGCGACCCCGTTCACGATCACGGTCACCGGCAGCGTCGAACCGCCGGTGTTCGTCACGTCGACCTTCAACCGCGAGCCGTACCAGGGGATCGGCCAGCCGGGGCGGACGTCGGCGTCCACCTCGACCCCGTCCTGCGGCTCGGGCGGGGACACCTGCACGTCGACGTTCACATTGACCTGGACCGAGGTTCCCGCCGAGATCGAGCCGGTGACCGTTCCCGGTTGCGCGTCCTCGCCGGCCGTCAAGCGGAACAGCAGCACGACGCTCTGCCCGGGTTCCAGCCCGGCCGGACTGGAACAGGTGGCCGTGGGGCCCTCACTCGCCGGGCAGGGGACCGTCGCGGCGGTCCCGGCCTGCGCGCGCACCGGGACGCCCGCCCTGGCGAACCCGCCGCTCGTGCCGCCGCCACCGGCCGGGCCCGCCACCGACACCCCGGGGGGCAGGTTCAGCGTCGCGGCGACCGATTCGGAGGGTGCGCCGCCGTCGTTGCGGACGGTGATAGGCAGGTCGACGGTGTCGCCGGGGGTCAGCGTGACGCCGGACTGCGGGCCCTGCGCGAACAGCTTCGCCGGTGCGGGCTGGGGTGCGGGCGGCGGTGGCGGCTGCGGCGCAGGAGGCGGCGCGGGAGCGGGCGCCGGAGGCACCACCGGTGGAGCTTCCGGAGCGGGTGGGGGCGGGGACGGCGGCGCGGGCGGCACCACCGGGGTCTGCGGCGCGGGCGGTTGCTGCGCGGGCGGCGGCGCGGGAGCCGGTGCCTCCGGGGCCGGCTGCGCGGGGGCCTCGGCGGCGGGCTGCACCGCGGCCGGGATCTGCTGCCCACCACCACCGGCGGCGAGACCGACGGCCACGGCCGCCGCCATGGCGGCACCGGACGCGGCGACACCGAGGAACTGGCGTGGACCGGCGGCCGCGGCGCCGGCGGCGGCACCCCCGCCGCCCGAGGAGGCGCCGGCGGTCGCGGCGGCTCCGGCGCCGACGGCCGCGGCACCCGCGCCCGCCGCGGACGCCTTCGTCGCACCGGCGGCGGCGAGGTAGGCGAAGACCGCCCCGCCCAGCACGATCGGGGCGACGACGGCACGCAGGCCACCGTTCACATCGGCCAGCTCCAGTGCCAGTGCCCGGCAGTGTCCGCACTCGTCGAGGTGGGTCTCCACCTGGGCGCGTTCCCGTTTGGACAGTCCGTCGCGGGTCCAGGCGCCCAGCTTCTCGGCGGTGGCACGGCACCGTTCCGCCGACGTCTCCGCGAGGTGCACCTGCAGGTACGCCTGGCGCAGGCCCTCCCGCGCCCGGTAGGCGAGGGCGGAGACACCGTTGGCCGTCAGCCCGAGGATCGGCGCGACCTGCGCGGGCGTCTGCTGCTCGATCTCGGTGTGCCAGAGCACGGCCTGCCAGCGTTCCGGCAGCCGGGCGAACGCCTTCGCGGCCATCGTCCGTTCCAGGCCCGCCACCGCCGTGTCCGAGAACGGGACGGTCAGCGCGTCCCGCGCAGGGCCGTTCACCTCGGTCATGTCCTCGTTGAGGTCGACCCTGCGGTCCTTGCGCGTCTTGTCGTATGCGGTGTGCCGCAGGGCGGTGAGCAGGTACGCGCGGAAGGCACTGTCCGGTCCCTTGCCCGCGCGGAGCGTGTCGAGGACCTTCGCGAAGGCCTCGGACACCAGGTCGTCCGCCTCGGTCGCCGAGCGGGCGAGCTGGCGGGCCAGGTTGTACGCCGAACCGACGTGCCGTTCGTACAGGGTGCCGTAGGAGGCGATACGGCCGCTGCGCACCGACTCGATCAGCTCGGCATCGCTCACGGCGTCCTGTTCCGCGGGAACGGTCGACACGGGTTTCCTCCTGGATCGGGAAGCGACGGCCCTCCCGCCGTCATCTGCCCTGACTTCGCGCAGCGCTCAGTGTGACGGACGGGGTGACCATCGTCATCTCGCGGCGTCCCGGATGACCCGGAGAGCCCAACTAGTTCACCCGTGGCGGGTGAGCCCGCGGGCAGGTGTTGACGGCGGGTGCCGGTGCACCATCGCGTCACGAACACCGGGTCGCCGCGTCTTCACGATGAGAAGTGATCCGGGCGGAGAGGCGGTTGGTGTGGAGGTACCTGCTATCGGTGCGCCGGCCGGGCCGGGTGACGTCCGGGCACTGGGGCGAGCGGCGGAGAAGGCCGGGCTCGATCGGGTGTCGCGGGCGCTGCGGGCCCGGTGGCGCACGGCCAGCCTGGCTTCCGGCTGGCGGTTCCCGAGCGACTGGTCGCTGCCCGAGGTGGACGCGGTCTGCGGGGCGGTGGCCGCCGGACGGTGCGCCGAGGCCGCCATCGGCGCCCTCGCCGGTGCCCGCGCCGCGGCGGGCGCCGGGCTGGCGGAGACCCTCGGCGACCTCGCCGCCCTGCACGCCGTGCTCGACGACGAGGGGGCGTCCGACGGGTTCGTCGCGCCGGACGTCGACGCGACCCCGTCCCGGCTGCTGCGGATCAGCGCGATCGGCTGGGCGGAGGTCGCGCTGGAGCAGCTCGGGCACGCCGGGGTCACCGAGCCGCTGACCGGCCTGCCGACGCCCGCGTACCTGCGGACCCGGCTGGCCGAGCTGTACCGCGCGGCCGAACGGGAGGGGCGGACGGCCGCGGAGAACCACACCCTGCTCGTGGTGGCCGTCGACTTCGCCGACGCCGCGGGCTGGGCGCGACTGACCGGAATGATCCTGGTCGCCGACACGCTCCAGCGGATCTTCGACGGCGGGGAGACGCTGGTGGCGCTCGGCCCGTCCACCGGGGCGGTGCTGGTGCCGCGGGACTCGTCGCTGGCGGGCCGGGCGCTGGCGCTGCGGCGGGAACTCGCCGAACGGCTCACCCGGGACGAGCAACTCCACGAGCTGGGTATCCCGGCGATCTCGCTGGCCCGGCTTCCCGGAACGTACGCGGGTGCCTGCGCGCTCGTCGCGGATCTGGGCCGCCGCTGAGGCCCGTGCCGAAACCGGCGACCACCGGCGAGGCAGCCGGGTGCGCCGAGAGGGTGACGCGGGGGCGTGCGCGGGGCCGACCGGGGACCCGTGATTTCCTGGTCGGGTGACCACGCCCGTCCCGGCCGCGCCACGCGGTCAGTCCCTCGCGTTGCGGACTTCCCTGCGCAGGCTCGCCGTGCGCCCGAGGTCGCTGGCGTTGCTGCTGGCCGTGCCGGTGCTGGCGGTGCTGGCGGGCATCGTCGGCTGGCTGCTCGACCTGCGGTTCGGCGTCGACAGCGCCGTCTACCGGGCCGGGGCGGTGACCCTGCTGCAGGGCGAGCCGCTGTACGCGGCGAACACGCTGGCCGCCGAACCGTGGTGGGCACTGCTGCCGTTCACCTACCCGCCGACGGCGGCGCTGCTGTTCACCCCGCTGGCCGTGCTGCCCATCCAGGTCGCCTGGGGCGTGCTGGTCGCCGTGTCGATCCTCTCGCTCGCGCTGGTCGTCCGTGTGACGATCGGCGCCCTTCCCGCCGCCGCCCTGCCCGCCGTCTCGGCCGGGGGCACCCGCTGGTGGTCCTCGCCCGCCCGCGCCACGCTGATCTTCACCCTGCTGTTCCTGCTGCTGGAACCCGTCTGGCGGACGATCTTCCTCGGTCAGATCAATCTGATTCTGATGGCGTTGGTCGTGGTGGATGTGCTGGTGGTGTGTGCGCCGGGGCGGTCGTCGCGGTGGGGTGGGGTGTTGGTGGGTGTGGCGGCGGCGGTGAAGTTGACGCCGTTGATTTTCGTGGCGCATCTGTTGTTCACGGGCCGGTGGCGGGATGCGTTGCGGGCGTTGGGGACGTTCGTTGCCTTGCAGGGCCTGATGTTCGTCATCGTGCCCGGCGACGCCGCGCGGTACTGGACGCACACGCTGCCCGACACCGGCCGGATCGGGCCGGTGCACTGGGCGGGCAACCAGTCGCTCACCGGCCTGCTGAACCGTCTCACCGATCTGGCGCCGTGGGCGTCGAACGCCGCCATCGGCCTCGGGCTGCTGCTCGGGTTGCCCGCGCTGTGGGCGGTGATCCGCTTCCACCGCAAGGGACAGGAGCTGGCGGCGCTGCTGGTGAGCGCGTTCTACATGCTGCTGCTCTCGCCGATCTCCTGGTCGCACCACTGGGTGTGGGCGGTACCGCTGATCGTGCTGCTGGTGTCGCGGTTGCCGAGGACCTCGCCGAGGGCGGCCTGGCGTCGCTGGACGGCCGCGGTCGCCGTGGTGGCCGTGTTCGCCAGCGGCGTCCTGCTGATCATGCCGAACGGGCGCGACATCGAACTGCACTGGCGGTTCTGGGAGTTCGTGATCGGCAGCGCGTACATCCTGGTCCCGGTGACGCTGATCGCCGTGCTGGCCGTGCGTTCACTGCTGCGCCGTCGCCGGACGGACACCGAGGCCGGGCCGCGTGCCGACGCCACCGCTGCCCGTTAGGTACCGCGCGCTGCCGGTCGCCGTACCGGTGGTGGCGCTGCTGGTGCTCGGCACGATCGCCTGGGCCGCGGCCTGGCGGATCGGCGCGGACAGTGCCGTCTACCGCGCGGGCGCGCTGACCCTGCTGCGCGGCGAACCCCTCTACGACCTGGAGCCACTGGCCACGCTGCCCGACTGGGTGCGGCTGCCGTTCACCTACCCGCCGGCCGCGGCTCTGCTGTTCGTGCCGCTGGCGGCGGTGCCCGAGGGGCTGGCCTGGGGAGTGCTCGGTGCGGTGTCGGTGCTGGCGCTCGCGGTGACGATCCGCGTCTGCGCGCGTGACTCGTGCCGCTGGTCGCGCTGGGGCGTGGTGGCCGCGCTGACGGTCGCGGCGCTCGCCCTGGAACCGGTGTGGAAAACGCTGTTCCTCGGTCAGATCAATCTGATTCTGATGGCGTTGGTCGTGGTGGATGTGCTGGTGGTGTGTGCGCCGGGGCGGTCGTCGCGGTGGGGTGGGGTGTTGGTGGGTGTGGCGGCGGCGGTGAAGTTGACGCCGTTGATTTTCGTGGCGCATCTGTTGTTCACGGGCCGGTGGCGGGATGCGTTGCGGGGGTTGGGGACGTTCGTTGCCTTGCAGGGCCTGATGTTCGCGCTCATCCCCGGCGACGTGGCGAAGTACTGGACCCAGGCGGTGTCCGACCCGGAGCGGGTCGGTTCGGTGCACTGGATCTTCAACCAGTCGCTCAACGGCCTGCTCGCCAGGCTCTCCGGCGGCGCTTCCTGGGCGGGACCGGCCGCGATCGGGATCGGTGCCGCGTTGGCCGTGCCCGCGGTGTGGCTGGTGGTGCGGCTGTACCGGCGGGGCGAGGCGCTCCCCGCACTGCTGGTCACCGCCGCGTACGGGCTGCTGCTCTCGCCGGTCTCCTGGTCGCACCACTGGGTGTGGGCGGTGCCGCTGGCGGTGTGGCTGCTGGGGCTCGGCCGCTATCGGCTCGCCGTGGCCGTGACGGCGTTCTTCCTGATCGCGGTGATCATGTTCGTGCCCAACGGCGCGGAGGCCGAGTTCGACTGGGGGCCGATCGCGTTCACCCTCGGCAATGCCTACGTGCTCGCCGCGGCCGGCGTGCTGCTCGCCGCCGCCGTCCGGGAACGCCTCCGCCTGTCTGCCGGCGCTCCCCGCTAGGAGGGCGAGTGGTGCAGGTCTCGCCGGGCCGACCCTCGACGGCGTCGCCGCCGGCCCCGATTACGCTCTGACCACTATGGATACTCGTACCGGGCTCCCCGTCGTCGGCATGGTCGGTGGCGGCCAGCTCGCCAGGATGACGCACCAGGCGGCCATTTCCCTCGGTCAGTCGTTGCGCGTGCTGGCCGCGGGTGAGAACGAGTCGGCGGGCCTGGTCGCGGGCGAGGTGGTGTACGGCAGGCACACCGACCTGGCCGCGTTGCGCTCCTTCGCCACCGGCGTCGACGTACTGACCTTCGACCACGAGCACGTACCGGGCGAGCACCTGCGCGCGCTGGAGGCCGACGGTGTCCACGTCCGGCCCGGCGCGCACGCCCTGCTGCACGCCCAGGACAAGCTGGTGATGCGGGAGAAACTGGCCGGAATGGGGATTCCCGGGCCACCGTTCGCCGCCGCCGGCACGGTGGACGAGGTCGTGACCTTCGGCGCCGAGCACGGCTGGCCGGTGGTGCTGAAGGCGGCTCGCGGCGGTTACGACGGCAAGGGCGTCTGGATGCTCGACGACGCGGACGCCGCCCGTGCCCAGGTGCCGGCACTTCTCGACGCGGGCACACCGCTGCTCGTCGAGCAGCGCGTCGCGATGTCGCGGGAGCTGTCGGCACTGGTGGCGCGCTCCCCGTTCGGGCAGGGCGCGGCCTGGCCGGTGGTGGAGACGGTGCAGTCCGGCGGCATCAACACCGAGGTGCTCGCCCCCGCGCCTGGCCTGGACGAGGACCTGCGCAGGCAGGCCCAGGACATCGCGCTGCGGGTCGCGGCGGAGCTGGGCGTGGTCGGGGTGCTCGCCGTGGAGCTGTTCGAGACCGGCGACGGGCTGCTGGTCAACGAGCTGGCCATGCGCCCGCACAACTCCGGGCACTGGACCATGGACGGCGCGCGCACCTCGCAGTTCGAGCAGCACCTGCGGGCCGTGCTCGACTATCCGCTCGGCGCGATCGACCCGCTGGCCCCCGCCTGCGTGATGACGAACGTGCTTGGCGCGCCCGAACCGCCCGCCATGCGCCCGGACGAGCGGCTGCACCACCTGTTCGCCCGGTACCCCGCGGCGCGCGTCCACCTCTACGGCAAGGGGGAACGGCCGGGGCGCAAGCTCGGCCACGTCAACCTGCTCGGCGAGGACATGGCGACGCTGCGCGAGCAGGGGCGGCTCGCGGCGCACTGGCTCTCGCACGCCGTCTGGCTCGACGGCTACTCGATCCACTGACGGATCCACTGGTCAACGGGAATCTGAGGAAGGAACGCGATGACGGATCGGCCGCGGGTCGGCGTGATCATGGGCAGCGACTCGGACTGGCCGGTGCTGGAGGCCGCGGGCACGGCGCTGGACGAGTTCGCGGTGCCGTACGAGGTGGGCGTCTACTCGGCGCACCGCACACCGCAGCGGATGCTCGACTACGCGACGTCCGCGGCGGGCCGGGGCATCCGCGTCATCATCGCCGGGGCGGGTGGCGCCGCGCACCTGCCGGGCATGGTCGCCTCGGCGACGGTGCTGCCGGTGATCGGCGTGCCGGTGCCGTTGAAGTACCTGGACGGGCTCGACTCGCTGCTGTCGATCGTGCAGATGCCGGCCGGGGTTCCGGTGGCCACGGTGTCCGTCGGCGGTGCGCGCAACGCGGGCCTGCTCGCGGTGCGCGTGCTGGCCGCCTCGGATCCGGAGCTGGCGGACCGGATGTCGCGGTTCCAGGCCGAACTGGAGCAGCTCGTGCTGGGTAAGGACGCCGCACTGCGGGAGCGGACCGGCCACTGAGGCGGGCGTGGCACCGATGCGGGCACCCGGTGCGGGCAAGGACACACCGACACCGGAGTGAACGGGCGCTAACATGGCGGTTCGACCGTGACGTGGCGCGAGAAAGGTGATGCACGTGAGTGACGCCGGGCTGTACCAGCTTGCCGAGGAGCACGAGGGGCTGCGGGCAGCCGTGCGCGCGCTCGCGGAGAAGGAGATCGCACCGTTCGCCGCCGAGGTCGACGAGCAGGAGCGGTACCCGGCCGAGGCGTTGAAGGCTCTGGTCAAGGCCGGTTTTCACGCGGTGCACATCCCGGAGGAGTACGAAGGCCAGGGCGCCGACGCCATCGCGGCGTGCGTGGTGATCGAGGAGGTCGCCAGGGTCGACGCCTCCGCCTCACTCATCCCGGCCGTGAACAAGCTCGGTACCCAGCCGATCATCCTGTCCGGTGGCGACGCGGTGAAGAAGCTGGTGCTGCCCTCGATCGCGTCCGGGGACGCCTCCGCCTCCTACGCGCTGTCCGAGCGCGAGGCGGGCAGCGACACCGCGTCGATGCGCACCCGGGCGAAGCTCGACGGGGACCACTGGGTGCTCAACGGCACCAAGTGCTGGATCACCAACGCCGGTGAGTCCTCCTGGTACACGGTCATGGCCGTCAGCGATCCGAACGCGGAGAAGAAGGCCAACGGCATCTCGGCGTTCGCCGTACACGCCGACGACGACGGATTCTCCGTCGGGCCCAAGGAACGCAAGCTCGGCATCAAGGGTTCGCCGACGCGCGAGATCTACTTCGAGAACTGCACCATTCCCGCCGACCGCATCATCGGTGAGCCCGGCACCGGCCTGAAGACGGCGCTGAAGACGCTCGACCACACCCGCCCCACCATCGGCGCGCAGGCGCTCGGCATCGCGCAGGGCGCGCTGGACGCGTCGATCGGGTACGTCAAGGAGCGCAAGCAGTTCGGCAAGACCATCGGCGAGTTCCAGGGCGTGCAGTTCATGCTCGCCGACATGGGCACGAAGATCGAGGCGGCCCGGCACCTGGTGTACGCCTCGGCGGCGGCCTCGGAGCGCGGCGACAAGCGCGCGGGCTTCATCGCCTCGGCGGCGAAGTCGTACGCCTCCGACATCGCCATGGAGGTCACCACCGACGCCGTGCAGCTCTTCGGCGGCGCAGGCTACACCCGCGACTTCCCGGTCGAGCGGATGATGCGCGACGCCAAGATCACCCAGATCTACGAGGGCACCAACCAGATCCAGCGCATGGTGATGGCCCGCGCTCTGCTCAAGGGGTAGCTTTCCGCAGGTTACCGCGTTCTGAGGTTCGCTTCACGCTTACTCCTTCGGTTTGCTGGCGTTGATCGTTACGGCCGCTGTTCCGTCCATGTTCCGTCAACCGACGGCGCGAGGCCGGAACAAGCGGGCGTCCATCGCGTGACGGGCACGGTCGTACGAGTCGGGCATGAGGTGCGAGTACACCTTCAGCGTGAAGGCGGCGTCCTGGTGTCCGAGGAAGACCGACAGATCCTTGACCGACACACCATCGGCGAGCATCACCGACGCGTAGAAGTGCCGGAGCTGGTGTGTGCCCTCCTTGCGCGTCGTCACGTAGCGGCGCCGGCCGCGGGAGTCCGCGACCGGTTCCGGGATGACCTTCGCTGCGACGAGCGACGGCTTCCACACGGTCTCGGAGTACGCTCGCGCCTTGAGATGCCCGCCGTCGCGCCATCGGAACAGGAGTCGGTGCGTGCGCAGCTCGCCGTCGGGTTTCTCCCATGGCAGCACACACCCAGCACCCCGCACCGGTGAGCGTCTGGCAGCGCTACCGCAAGGCGTTCGCCGCCCTGATCGGCGCCGCCACCCCGGCCGGCCTCGTCGGCGTCCTGGCCCTCGTCGGCGTCGACATCACCCCCGAGCTCGCGGCATGGCTGATCGGCATCGGCGCCGCCATCATCGCCCCGGTCGCTGTAGCGGGTGCGCCCGCCAACCTCGGCCCGCACGAAACGGCCACTGATCGGTAGAGCTCGTCGATGTAGATGTCGGGCCCGCCCTCCAATTGGAGGGCGGGCCCGACATCTACGTCAGTACCTACTTCACTCTTGCCATCGCCGCACTGGCCTCATCCAACGCCCACCGCGGGTAACACCCCACCTGCCCATACAACTGATGCTGCGATTGACTCGGGGTGACGCCGTTCTCTCGACATACACGCGTGGCCTCACGACCCAGGCGCTTGACGAACTCCAGCGAGGTGTTGAGGCCGACGTACTTCGCGTATGCGAGCGCAGCGAACCAGTCGTGTTGGCCCTCGATGCTGTCCAAGCGTGCTTCCGTAACGTCAAGGCGATCCCGCTGCCTCTCGACCTCCACTTCGATCTGGCCAACGCGCTTGATCGTCTCGATCTGCTGCTGAGCCCACGCCGGCAGCTCGCTGTGCTCGTGCTCAGATACCTCGGCCTCTCGTGTGCGGACGGCGAAGTATGTCTGTGCCGCTGCGATCTCCGTCTTGCGTGGATCCCCGTTCAGGGCGATGAGGTAACACGCGTGGCGCTCCAGTCGAAGGTCGCACGCAGGGCGACCCCCGCCGGGCTTTTTGCCGGCGTCGGCAAAAAGCCTGCTCAGGTCTGCGTCGGCGAGAAACGCAGCGGCCTTTGCTCGCTCGATCGCGTCGGTGAAGCGCCTCCAACTGTCGTACCCGAGCAGCGGCATCAGTTCTCGCGCCAACCAGAATTCGCCGTTGCTATCGACGTGGCGAATGGTGTCAAAGGGTGATCTTTGGTCCCCACCTTGGCGTACTTGGGGCCGCTTGCTAGGGTTGGTCATATCGAGATTCTCCTAGTGTTCTCGATCAAGCCCCCAGACGTTCCCGCGTCGTGGGGGCTCACTTATGGGTGCCGGGAGAGTCCCTCGCCGGTGTCCAGAGACTACATCTTGGGGTCGACGTTCGCACATGCCCCAATATGCTGGCGTGTCCGGTTGCCCGAAGCACACACTCGCCGTGACCTCCCCAACATGGGTTAGAGCGGCTGGTGCCGCCTCGGTGAGCCAGTCACCGGTCACCCCGGGCGAGTCGATTCGGCAGTCGGCCGCGGCGAGCCGACGGTACTCGCGGGCGCACCCGCGAACCTTCAGCCGAAGACGGAAGTCCTCGACAGCGAGTTCCACCCCGACGGTGACGGCGAGGCTCCGCCGCTGGCCCACTGATCGACCGGTGACTACTCCCGCCGGTCACCCTGGCCCCCGCGCTCCCTGTCTCCGGATTGGTTGAGTGCGGGGGCTTCTCTCGTGTCCGAGCACCTTCGCGATGTGGCTGCGAGTGCTCGACCGGTCGCGATACGGTATGGCCTATCCGAGATTGTCGGGAAGGGGGCTTATGGCGGGCCAGGGGGACGAGTACCTGCGATCCGTGCTTGGCGATCTGCCTGCACCATCGGATACGCAGCAGGTGACCGGTGGCGGGGTGGGGCCAGGCGCTGTTCCGGGTGCTGCTCATGATGTTGAGGCCGAGGTCAAGCGGACCCGGGAAGAGGTGCAAGGCCAGCACGGCCCTTGGTCGACAAGTGCGACTGACTCCGGGCTGGGTTCCGGAATCAACAAGGTCTTGACCACAGGTGACACAAAGGGCGGCCAGTTCGTCTTCGATGCCGAGCAGATCACGGCCAAGCTCGCCGAGTGGGAGAAGATCAAGGGCGACATCGACACGAATGTGGCGCGATTGCGGGAGGCCGCACGGTTGTGTGAACCGCCATCGCATGATCCACCGGCTGTCGGCCAGGCCGAGGCGACGCGGAGATCGATGCTCGTGGGGGTAGACCATGCCCAGTCGATGGCCGATTACGCGCAAGCGTTCATCGATTCGCTACGAATGGCCAGGGATGGCTACGTTGCGCGCGAGGAAACGAATACGGACGCAATGGGTAAGACCGGTGTCGAGGAAGACGGCGGCAGCACAGGAATCTACGGCGGGTGAAGGTGAGCAGAGCAGCGATCGTGTTGGTGGGTTCGATCCTCGGCGGGCTCGTGCTCGCCGGGTGCGGATCTACCCCTGGGCAGGCCGTGTTGCCACCACAGGAGGCCTCTTCGTCGGGCGCGGAGAGCAGCAGCCCTGCCCCAGGTCAGATCACCGGAGATCCGGCACCAAAGGTGGCGACACCACTGGACCCGGCCAAGTTTCTGGCGGATCCGTGCGCGGTGCTCACCCCGGAGCAGTTGCAGCGCTTCGTGATTACGAAACCACCTCGGCCGAAGGGTGTGAGTGGTTCCGGCAACCCGGGTTGTCAGTGGACAGCCGGGCGGGACTACGAAGACGCGACGATCGGTATCAACTTCGACCAGTCGACCGGCGACGGTCTCCAACGCCTCTACGACCTGGACGCGTCCGGCCAGTGGAAGGACGGCTACTTCGAGCCCATGGAACTTGGCGGGTATCCTGCGGCGTTCGTCTCGATCGATGACGCCCGTCCAACCGGCGACTGTGACCTGGCAGTGGCGATAACGGATCAACTGGTATTCGTCGCAGGCGTGATCGGCCGTCCGGGTACAGATGGGTGCAAGGCCGCCCTGAACACCGCTGAGGCGTACCTGGAGACGATCAAGGCCGGTTGACCTCGGACATGTCATGATTCGCGTCGTGGAACTCTCCGCACCTCGTTGCGGTGGCCATGTTCCGGTAGGTAGTACGGCAGTGCGCGCAGGTGCGCAGTTTGACCAAGATGCCCGGCCATGATCGCCGGTCGTCGTCGGTGGCTCTCGGGTAGGTGTGCATCGCAGGTGGACGCCTCGCTGCAGGGATCGGCTCTGGCTGCTCGTCCTTGGGAAGCTCCGGCAGGCACTCACTCACCGCAGTCACTCACTCTCGTTTGGTGGCCCGGCCGGTGCACCGTCTCGGGGCCAGCACACCGGCCGGGCAGTCATCGGCGCCGCTTCTCGGCGATCTCTTCCAGTTCGGCGCCGGCGGCGGTGATCTCGTCGGCGATCTCGCCGACCACCTTCCGGTACTCGGCGGCGGTGACGGCGCCGCGGATCATGGGGGTGTAGGACTGCGACCTGGTGTACAGCCGCCACACGACCGTGAGCGCCGGATCAACCGGCAGCGGGCCGAGCCTGTTGGTGGGCGTCATGTCGCGCCCCCTCCCATCGGCACCGGGCACGAACGGCCACGATCGCCGTTGTGCAGGTCCTCGCAGACCGTCGCGTCAGCCGGGGTGCGATACACGGCCCGGCAGTGGTAGCAGCGCCGGAACTCCCGCACATGCCAGTCCCACGCCTGCGCCGTGGCCTTCGATACCCGGCGCGCGGCCATGTGCGGCGGTGGCGCCACCCGTAGCCGGGTCACCGCTCGCCGTCCTGCGACCAGTCACGCACGGCATCCCACACACACCAGCCCACAGCGAACAGGCCAGCGGCGCCGATCACCGCCATCACAATCAGTGCTTGAGCCGTCATGCTGCGAAGCATCGAACAGGCAAGCGAAGACATGGGGTACGCGCGGACTCACCCCGCGAATGGGTACGTTCTGTACCCCTCCGTTCACACCCCGACTAAGCCGACCTGCCGGGCCAGGGCGCGTGCTTCGGTCTCCACCAGCCTGCCGCCGGAGGTCACCAGCTCACCCGCGAGACTGCGCGCGATCGGGTGCGCGCGCATCGACTCGGCACTGATCGAGGTCGCACGCTGCATGGTGTGCAAGGTCGAGATGGTGTCGCCTCGTTGGTTGTATCCACGGGCGAGTTCCAGCCACAGGCGTGCACGGCGGTCGAGGGACGGTATGGCGTCCAGGTCTCCGGCGTTGGCGTAGTCGATGGCGTGGCCGGACTTGCGGAGGTCCACGCTCACCGAGATGCCGGTCATCGTGGCGTTCGGGCTGCCGAAGAGGGTCCAGGGGTGCGCGTAGCCCTTGGGCAGCCGGGCCGTCATGGCGTCGGCCTGATCGAGGGCGTGCATAGCGTCGCCCTCACGACCGAGCCGGGCGAGGGTGATTGAGGCGTGGAGCTGGTTCGATCCCCAGAGGGCGCGGGTGTCGTCGGAGCCGTTGTCGAGATGCGGTTCCAACACGGCCGAGGCGTCGCTGACGAGCCGCCAAGCGTCCTCTTCCCGGCCAGTGGAACGCCAGACGTTGCCGAGCACCCAGGCGGCAGCGGCGAGGGTTTCCGGGTCGTCGGCCTGCTGGGCGCACTCCATGCATCTGTCCGCAGCCAGCCACAGGAGGGCGGAATCGGCCACCCAGGCCAACACCTGCTCGGACAGCGCGTAGGCCGAAGCCAGCGCGGCGAATGCCTTGCGCCGGTCGTTTCCGTCCAGGAGGCGGGTCGCGCGGCGTCCCTCTCGGATCAAGCGGGGCAGCAGCGCGCCGGCAGCGGCCCGGGGGATGGCCGAGGCGTGCCAGGTCTGCCACGCACGCTCGGCCTGGACCGCCAGGTGTTCCGCGTTCGGCCGAGGGTCGGGGGAGACGGTCAGGTCGGCGGACTCGATGGCTTCTCGGATCGGAGCCACGATCTCGTGCCCGGCGCGGCGCTGGAGGCTGATGTTCAGCGACTCGGCGCCGGTCAGCTCGGACAGATCGACGACGCCGAGAGCTTCGCCAAGGCGGATCAGCATGTCGATTCGGGGTGGCTGTCGCCGGCCTCGTTCCACGGCTTTCAACCATTCGGCCGAGCGGCCCACCAGACCAGCCACCACAGGGCGACTCTTACCGGTGCGTTCGCGGATGGCCTGGATGCGTTCACCGATCGGCCTGCCGGCCAGCTCATCGCTCATTGCCGTCACCTTTTCGCGGGTTGACCTCCCCGCGTGCCCCCGGGAGCTACCCGGGGGCGTTCCTCCGCGAAGAGGTCCCACCAGAGTACCGGCGGGAACGTTGTCGGTCAGGGCTACCGCAGAACAGGGAGAACCGACACATCGAAATCGGCGGCCGGGACGCTGTCCTGCCGCACGAACCGATCGATGCCGCCCGTAGACACCTCGCGCCACACGTGCACGGTCGATCCGTCGACCTGGACCCGATAGCGGACCCCGTCCACCACGTGGACCGTCACCGTACGGCCTCTTCAGCTTGCTCGGCCGCGTGTCGGGCCAGCAGCGCATCCACCCGCCCGGCGGTCGCGTCGTCGCTCTCCCGGATCTGCCCGACGAGCGTGTGACGCAGTTCGTGGAGGTGTCGGAGAGCGGCGTCGATCGAGTGGATGGCGGAGTTCGCAGCTCCGCGGACTTCCGGTTGCGCTCTCGTGTTGTCGCGCATCTCCCACAGGCTCAGCGCGGCGGACATCTCCTCGACGGCCGCCCGAACCTGCTTCACCAGCGCGCTCATCGCGTCGCCTCGGCGAAAGCGTCACCGATGCGCCAGCCGGTGCGGGATACCGTCGCCAGCTCCTCGGCGACAGCTTCGTGCAACGCCGGTTCCGCAGCCGGGCGAGTGAGACAGCGGTAGACGCTGCGGAAGCCCGCGACAACCGCGAGAGCCGAGAAGTATCCGGCCACGACCGACGCCGCCACGAGCATGGCGACCGCCCCGTCATCACCGGGCGCGGACACCACAGCGACGACGATCAGGACGACAGCCATCACTGCGGTCCGGGTAGGACAGTGCTGTTCCGTTTGACGGTCGCCTACCGCCAATCGCGGCCAACGATAGCCAACGCTGTTTTGGCTGGTAGATGGGTCGTATCGAGGTGTTTCCGCTGGTGCCGGAATCATTGGCCGTAGACCACCCAGATCTACGAGGGCACCAACCAGATCCAGCGCATGGTGATGGCGCGGGCGCTGTTGAAGGGCTGAGCCAGTCGGCGGGGGTGATCTCGTACCGGTGCCGGGTGGCAACGTTCGCCCCGTCGACCATCTTGCGTAGCTGTTCATCGGGCAGCGTGCTTGTTCCGCCAATGACGTAGCGACGGATCATACTGCCGCGCCGACCGGAAGCGGGTTCCGGCCGGCGCAGCGGGCACGGTGATGTCGTGTCAGCTCAAATGCCTGGTGAAGAACCTCAGCGAGCTGTCCACTTCGAACGACGGCACATCGCCGTGCCTGCCGGGGTTGGCATGCAAGGTCTTCTCAGCCGAGGCCAGGGCGTCGAACAGTGCCAGGCTCTGGTCCCGCGACACCATCTGGTCGTCCCACTGGACCAGAAACCGCACTGGCACGGTGATCCGCGCGGCATCCTCGGTCAGTCCGTGCGCGCCGAGAAGGCCCAGCACCGCAGCGCGGATCCGGGGCTCCGTGGCGATGAGCGGGACGCCGAGCCCGCAACCCAACGACGTACCCGCGTAGCCCACCGGGCCGGCACCGACCTGATCGAGGCACTGGACCGCGGTCAGGACCGCCTGCCAGTCCGCGACGGCCCGACCGGCCAGATAGCGGTGCATGCCGGCGACCTGTGCGCCCGGATTCTCACCGGCGGCGATGCCGGTCCGCATCTCGGCCGCGATCCGGCCGAACTCCTCGCTCTTGGGCCGGTCGCCGTGATTGGGCGCGTCGATCGCGACGACAGCGAAACCCTCGGCAGCGTAACGGCGCGCGTGGGACACGGTGCCTGGGGCCATCTTGTGCTGCCCGCCACCATGGCCCAGCAGAATCAGCGGACGAATACCGCGGGCGTCGTGCGGCGTCCACAGCACGCCGGGAATCTCATCGAGGGTGAAGAACTGTTCGGTGACGCCGTCCGACGACGTCCGGGAGGTGAAGCGCATCAGCGTTTCAAGCCTTTCGGGATGCCTTGTGCGGGCGCTCCCTAAGCCATGCAAAGAAGGGAGCCCCGACCTGTCACAGAGTTGATCGGTCTCACCTCCTCGAATTCGCGGTGTTGCACAGCGGCACCGAAGTTATCACAGATCATCTTCCGCGTCCCGGGGAACGTCTGCCAGGTCGCCAGTGGCGCGGTAGGCGCCTGGCACATGTTCAGCGGCCCGTCGTGCACCTGGGTCAGCGTCGTGATCCTTGTGGATGACGTTGGTTCTCAAACATGGAAGACCATTGCCGGTCCCGTCTGGAATGCCGAGGCCTTCACTGCAAGCCACGTCAACATTTGTCCTGACATTCTCGCTGGTTCGGAAGCAGTTTCCCGGTCTGGGGCTGAAGCACTCCTCAACGAGATGTTTCAACGGTGGTTGCCGAGTCGGCACGGCCGAGCGCCAACCTTGAATTCCATCGACCACAAAGCGCCGATCAACAGATTTCCTCCTCGGCGTCGGTATTTCTTCGCCAGCTTCGGTGAAGGCACCGGCCCAATGCCTGACGGATGTCCGAGCGTGCGCCTCAACCCGGGTCGGCCGTGCCGGTGACCGGACTTGCCGCGTCGCCGGGGCTGTCGATGGCGTGGCGCAGGCCGGTCAGCCAACTCAGGTGGCCGCGTAGCGCGGTGCGCCCGGACGGGGACAGACGCAGCCAGGTCCGGGGTCGCCGACCGACCGAACCCTTGCGGATCTCCAGGTAGCCGGCCTCTTCGAGGGTCCGGCTGTGCTTGGAGACGGCGGAGTCGCTGGCGCCGATCAGGTCTCGGACGGTGGCGAACTCGACCCAGTCGGCGCCCTGCAGTAGTGCGCACAGCGCCAATCGGGGCCCGGTCTCGAAGATCGGGTGACGCTCGGCCACCGTGTCCACGGGAGTGGTTCCGGTGCCGGAACGGTCGGACTCCGTCACAGCGCGATCCGGCCGGCCGCGATGTCGTCGCGCATCCTCGCGCGGGTCCAGATCTGGCCCACCAGGATGAACGCGGCCACCGGGACGAGGATCACCGAGGCGGCGACGCGATGACCGTTCTCGACCAGCGCGTAGATGCCGCCGACGCTGGCGAGGGTGACCGCGAGCACGGCGAACCGCACCTTCCGGGCGCTGGGATACGCGCCGATCCGGCGCGGCAGCGCGACCCCGGACCGCTGACGCTGGATCACCGAGTAGGCCGCCGAAACCAAGCAGACCGCGAGCAGTACCCACTGGAGGTTGGTGGACTGCCCGGGCAGGAACGACAGCCAGATCGGGATCCCGGCGATCAGCACCAGCGCGACCCCGTGGACCGCCCAGTAGGTGCGGGAGAGCTCGGCGTAGGTGGACAGCTTGCGTCGTGCGTCGACGACCTGGTCCAGTTCGGGCGTGTCAGACATGTTCTTCTCCGATCTGCATCAACTTTCTATATGGAAAGCATATGCGGAGTGGATAGTTCTTGTCAAAGAGTGCGGGCGAGCGGGGGCAGCGCGAAGGGTGCGGCCGTCCCGTCCCCGCAGGTGCTCGCTTCCTCGCGGGTAACGTTGTCCGCAGCGCCCTGTCCGTGTCGCGCTTACGCTGTTTTCCTTGCTGTCACGGGATTTCGGAGGTGGCCGATGACGCTGGACACGGCGACGATCCCGGTGGCGCTGCGTGCGGACACCGGCGTGTTGTGGGACTTCCACCGCCCGGGCGCCGGCCCGGCCGGGCTCGCCGCTCATACGGCGGCCGTCGGGGAAGCGGATGCGGTGATCGACGCCCTGGTCGACGCGACGCCGGACGACGTGCCGATGGCCGTGCTCGCCGCCGCCGAACGCCTGCGCTCGGGTGGGTACGGCGCGAGACGCCTGCCGCCAGAGTGATCGGCGGAACCCGGTGACCGATGGTTCCGGCAGGTCAGCCCCTCACGCTCGGCGATCTTCACTCTTCTGGGTAATGCTTCCGTCCGCGTAGTGGATGAGGAGGCACGTGGATGGCGGGCAGGACGCGGCAGGTGAAGAACAGCAAGGTGGCGCAGGGGCTGGGCCGGGCGGGCATGGCCTGCTTCGGGCTGGTGCACCTGATCGTCGGATACCTCGCGGTGCGCATCGCGGTGGGCAGCGGCGGGCAGGAGGCCGACCAGCGGGGAGCGGTCGCCGAGATCGGCTCGACCGCGCCGGGCAAGGTCGTGCTGTGGGTACTGGTGGTCGGCCTGTTCGCCTACGGCCTGTGGCAGATCCTGATGGCCGCCAAGGGATACCACTGGATCGGCAAGGACCGTGACCGCACGCTCAAGCGGGTCGGCTCGGCCGCGCGCGCCGTCGTGGTGCTCGGGCTGGCCGGGTACGCGGCGAGTCTCGCCGCGGGCGGAGGCGGCGGTGGTTCGGGGGACGCACAGCAGCAGGAGCTCACCGCGAAGCTGCTGGCGCTGCCCGCGGGCAAGATCGTCGTTGGCCTCGTGGCGCTGGTGGTGGCCGGGGTGGCGATCGCGTCGATCGTGAAGGGCGTGCGCCGGACCTTCACCGAGGACCTGGACATGCACGACCTGCCGAAGGGGACGCAGCGGTGGGTGACCCGCCTCGGGGTCGCCGGTTACGTCGCCAAGGGTGTCGTGTTCGGCATCATCGCCGTGCTGATCGGCTTCGCGGCCTTCACCGCCGACGCGGGCCAGGCGGGCGGGCTGGACGCCGCGCTGCGAACGCTGGCCGCCCAGCCGTTCGGCGTGTTCGCGCTGGTCGCGGTCGCGGCCGGATTCGCCGCTTTCGGCGTCTACTGCTTCGGGGCCGCCCGCGCGCACAAGCACTGAGGAACCGGCCCGTCCGCGGCGAGCCGCCGTGCGGGTGACGCGACCCGGACTTCACATCGTCTTCAGAACGGACTCGGTACGGTCGACGCCTAGTTGAAACTTCACCTAGATGCCGACGGGTAAGGGAGTTGCCGCGACATGTTCGCTCGGGTAGGGGACCTCACGGCGTTACTGGGCAGGATCGTGATCGGGATCGTGTTCCTGGCACACGGCCTGCAGAAATGGGACAAGGGCATCGACGGCACCGCCGCGATGATGGCCGGCAGCGGGCTGCCGCTGCCGGAGGTCGCGGCGGTGTTCACCATCGCCGTGGAGATCATCGGCTCGGTCGCGTTCATCGTCGGATTCGCGTTGCCGCTGGTCGGCATCGGCTACGCGGTGGTCGGTCTCGGCGCGGTGTTCGCCGTGCACCTCGACGCGGGACTGACCGGGCAGGGCGGCTACGAGTTCGTCCTGGTGCTCGCCGCCGCCGGTCTCGCCCTCGGCTTCAACGGCGGAGCGTTCTCCCTCGACCGGGTGCTGTTCGGGGGCCGGTTCTCCGGCCACAGGCAGGACCGGACCAAGCAGCCCGCCTGATCCTCAGCCGACGCGGAATCGCAGCCGCGTGCCGGGGTATTCGACCTCGGGCGGCATGCGCTCCCACCGTTCGACGCGGCCGTTCGCCACGGACTCCGCCACTGCGGGCCAGAAGCGGACGGCCGCTCCGTTCGCATGGTCGAACGACAGGGTCCAGATTCCCGGATGACGCACCACCAGCGCCCGCGCGGCGATCCCGCCGACGCCCTGACGCCGATGCGAACGCAGCACGAAGAACTCGCTGATGTTCCACGCGCCGCCCGTCCCGGTGTTGTCCCGGGCCATGGCGAATCCGGCGAGCACATCGTCGATGGTGATGAAGTACGCCTCGCGGTCGGTTTCGGTGAAATAGGCGTCCAGCCACTCGTAGTGGTACGTGCCGTCATCGGACAGGTCCAGGTCGCGGAACTCGGTGCTGTCGTGCAGGTACAACTGCAGCAGGTTGCCCAGTACCGATTTCTGCCCGGCCGGCACCGGCACCAGTCCGACGTACATCTCCCGCGCTCCGCCTCAGCCCAGCAGGTCGACCGTCGTGCGCTCGGTGCCGCGCCGGTAGTCGAGTTTCGCCGGATCGGGTCCGGTCACCTGTACCAGGGAGGCCCCGGCGGACAGTGGAGCGAGCAGGCCGGCGAGAACGCCCCCCGGCACGTTCCATTCCATAGTGGACAGTACGCGCGCACCGTCGGTGATCCCAGATTCCCCGGCCAGGGAACGCGCCTCGGCAAGTACTTCGTCTACAGTGGACCCGGCGAGCGCCGGTGTGTCGCCCTCGATCGGGAACAGCGACGTGAAGTCGTCGCCCGCGAGACGGGCCTCGGAAAGGTAGTCCAGGGCCCCGTCCGGCAGTGGATCGCCGAAACCCCGGCCGAGCGGGTCCAGTGCGAGGACGGCCGTGGCCTGCGCCGCGCTCGTGGTGACACCGGGCCCGGTGAACGCCACCCGGGCCTGCGCCGCGTCGGTCACCACGTGCGCCCCGCACCACCACGCGCCGAGCAGCACCCCCGCCGTCTGCCAGTGCGCCGGCAGCTCCACCGCCACCTCGTCGCCCGGCTCGACGTCGACCTCCTCGACCAGCCAGTTCGCCGTCTTGGCCGCCCAGTTCGCCAGCGTGGCAACGGAAAGCTCCACCCGGGTACCGGCGGAATCGTCGTAGTGGGTGATCAACGGGCGCGCGGCGGCCGTCTTCAGTAGCGGGCGCAGAAGCTGTTCGGTGATGCTCACCGGCCCAGGCTAACCCGATGATCGCCGACCGCACATCCGCGGCGCACCACCGCGTGGACTCAGTTCACGCAGGAGACGTTCTCCGCGGTGATCTGCCGTGGGGCCACCGGTCCGGAGCCGGGCGCGCCACCCCCGCCCGCGGGCGGGGCGGGCTGGACGGGAGCCTCGCCACGGCCGGCCAGGCTCGCGACGTACTGCTGCACCGCTGCCGGGTCCACCTCGACGATGCTCTGCCCGTCCGGCGAACGCCCGCCGACCGAGAGCACCGGGACGGTGACGAAACCGATGTCACCGGAGGCCACGCCCTTGACCTGCTCGGCGAACTCCAGCAGGTGCAGGTCCGGGTCGAGCACGATGGAGCGCTGGACGGCGTCGGTGAGCTGACCGAGCATCGCTGGGCTGGTCAGCGTGCCCGCCGAGAGCACCTGGTGCAGGGCCGAGGCGAGGAAGGACTGCTGACGGACGATCCGGTCGAGGTCGCCGCGCGGCAGGTTCTTGCGCTGGCGCACGAACGACAGCGCCTCACCCCCGGACACCACCTGTGGACCGGCCCGGAAGTCGGCACCGGAGTCCTTGTCCTCGGTGGCGTTGTTCAGGCACACCTCGACGCCGCCGAGTGCCTCGGTGAGCAGGTAGAAGCCGAGCAGATTCACCTCGGCGTAGTGGTCGACGCGGATCTGGGTGAAATCCTGGACGGTCTTCACCAGCGCGCCACGGCCCGCCTGGTCGGACTCGCGTTCCACCTCGGCCTCGTCGGTGTTGCCCTGCGCCCGCAGTTCCCTCGCCGCGGCCGCCTTCGCCGTGCCGAACGCGGAGTTGACCTTGTTCTTGCCGCCGGAGGGAACGTCCACCCAGGCGTCGCGGGGGATCGACACCCCGGAGGGCTTACCGCCGTCCTTCGGGATACGCAGGATGATCAGCGTGTCGGTGTGGATTCCCGCGGTCTCCTCGGTGCGCAGCGCCTTGAGCACTTCCAGCGGCAGCGGGTTGCCCTGCATGTCGGTGCGGGCGTCGGTGCCGACCAGCAGGATGTCGGTGGCGCCGTCGTCCTTCGCCGGGGCCGGGCCCTCCTGGATCAGGGCATCGGTGGTGTTCACGTTGTCCTGGATGTCGTCCAGCGTCGCGTAGGCGTAGCCGGTGCCGGCCAGTGCGATGACCGACAGCAACGCCAGCACGGTACGACCGGCGACCCGGCCCGCACGCCTGGCTCCCCCTCGGCGGGGGACCGCGATCGCCGGGGCGGGCTCGGGTTCCGGGGTGCGGGGGAAGGGGCTGGGGACCAGGGTGGCACCGCCGTGGGTGAACAGCGGGAGGTGGTCCTCGGCGACGGGACCGCTCCCGGCGTCGCGATCGCGCTCGGTGACCTCGTCCGGACCGTCGTCGGCACCCTCGTCGCCACCGGGCACATCGCCACCGGGCACATCGCCACCGGGCACATCGCCACCGGGCACATCGGGGCCGGGTTCGTCGCTGCCGGGCGCCTCGGGGCCGGTGTCCGCACCCGGTTCGCCGCTCGCATCGTCGAGCGTGCCGGACACTCGCTCGGGGACGTTCCCGGCCCCGGCGGCGTCCGCTTCCTCGCCGGCCTGCGATTCCTGCTCGTCGTGCTCGCTCATCCCCCGTCACCTCCCCCGCCGCACCCGTACCCGGCACGGCGAAACTCCCGCGGACAAGGCTATGTCACGGCCGGAACCTCCGGTGGTGGTGGCCGGTGCGCCTACGCCGGTGCTCAGTTGACGCAGGGCACGCCCGCCGCGGTGATGGGAGGTTCCTCCGGTTCGGCCGCGGCACCGCCACCCGGCTCCGACGAATCCTGCTCGCCTGCCTCCGGCTCGGCCGACCCCGGTTCGGCGGGGCCGCCACCGGGGGAGGAGCCGGCCGCGGGGTCCGCGAGGTCCTGGCCGAGCAGCACCCGGAGCCTGCCGGGTTCGACGTCGCTGTCCGGTTCCGCCGTGAACGTGCGGCCGAGCGCCTGCTGGAGCAGTTCCAGAGCGGCTTCCCCGCCGGGGGCGTAGCGCACGACGGTGCTGTCCCTGGCGTCCAATGTGACCTGTTCGCCCGGCCGGAAACCCTTGTCCGTCAACGTGTTCTGCGTACTGGTACCGGTCGAGTCCGTGCCCGAACCGTCGAAGACGTCGACGGTCACCTGGTCGGCACCGGGGATGGCGGGCGGGCCGGAGGTGGTGGTCGCCGGCGCGGGCGGCGGTTTCTGCGCGTCGGCGTCGGCGGTGAGTTCGTCGACGAAACCCTGCACCGCCTCGGGGTCCACCTCCATCACGTCGGCCCCGCCGATGGAGGCGTTGCCCAGCGTCGGGATGGTGCGGAACTGGATGTTGCCGCCGGTGAGCCCGCGCATCTGGTCGACGAACTCGATCAGGTCCCAGTCCTTCGACAGCACCACGGACTTCTTCACGGCGCCGATCAGGTCGCTGATGTTCGACGGGCTCGTCAGCACGTCCGGCGAGAGGACCTTGCGGGCGAGACCGGAGAGGAACGCCTGCTGCCGCGCGATCCGGTCGAGGTCACCGTTCGGCAGGTCGTAGCGCTGCCGGACGAAACCCAGTGCCTGCACGCCTTCCACGGTCTGGTTCCCGGCGGGCAGGTCGACCCCGGACCGCTTCTCCCGCACCGCGTTGTTCAGGCAGATCTCGATGCCGCCGATGGACTTGGTGACCTCGTAGAAGCTCGACAGGTTCACCTCGGCGTAGCGGTCGATCATTCCCGGCTTGCCGATGAACTTCTCGACGGTGGCGATCAGTTCCTTGCGGCCGGCGATCTTCGACTGCTCGTCCACATCGGCCATGTCGGTGTTTCCCTGCTCCTGCAAGGTTTTTGACATGTCGTTGTAGGCGTAGACGAAGGCGCCGTTGAGTTTGTGCTTGCCGCCGTAGTCGCCGGCGAACTCCACCCAGGAGTCACGCGGGAAGGAGATGGCGACGGCCTGCTTACCGTTCTGCGGGATGTGCACGAGGATCATCGTGTCGGTCTGGCGCTCCCCGTCCGCCTCGCCGGCCGAGAGCATGTCGAGGACCTCGCGCGGCAGCGGGTTGCCCTGCGCGTCGGTGCGGCTGTCCTGTCCGACGAGCAGGATGTCGATCGCCCCGTCGAGTGGTTTGGCGGGCAGTCCCTGGGCGAAGACATCGGTGGTGGCGACGCCCTCGTTGATCCCCCCGATGAACTGCCACCCGTACCACGTCAGCGTGACCACGATGACCGAGACGAGTGACAACACCACCTTGCCTGCTCGGCGCAGCAGGACGACGGGGCGGGCGAGCCGTGGCGGCCGGAAGCGGCGCGGCGCCTTTCCGTCGACCGGTACCGGTGACCAGTCGGTCACGCGAACTCCTCCCGACCGGCCGTGCACTCCAGCGACGCCCCCGCTGGCACTGGCCGGAATCCCCGATCCGAAAAAAACACTGAGTGTGTGCTGTTCACATTACTGGGCTCCATGTCAGCTGCCGGTTGGTTCCGGAAACGTTGCCGGGCCGTTGTGTTCTTGCCGGGACGCTCGCGCGTGGCAGACTGCGCAGGTCCACGCGAGGAACACCGATAGGGGAAACGATGCGGGTATTGGTCACCGGTGGTGCCGGGTTCATCGGATCGCATTACGTGCGGCAGGCACTGGCCGGGGCCTACCCATCGGTAGCCGACGCGGAACTGGTGGTTCTCGACAAGCTCACCTACGCGGCCAGCGAGGCGAACCTGGCGCGGGTGGAAGGGGACCCGCGGCTGAGGTTCGTCCGCGGCGACATCTGCGACACCGACCTGGTGCGGCAGCTCATGGTCGGCACCGACCTGGTCGTGCACTTCGCCGCCGAGACCCATGTGGACCGTTCGATCAGCGGCGGCGCCGACTTCGTGCTGACCAACGTCGTCGGTACCCAGACCCTGCTGCAGGCCGCGCACGACGCGGGCGTCGGACGGTTCGTGCACGTGTCCACCGACGAGGTCTACGGCTCGATCGAGAGCGGTTCGTGGTCCGAGGAGCACGTATTGGAGCCGAATTCGCCGTACTCGGCCTCCAAGGCGTCCTCGGATCTGCTGGCGCGTTCCTACTTCCGTACGCACGGGCTGCCGGTGTGCGTCACGCGGTGCTCGAACAACTACGGCCCGTACCAGTTCCCGGAGAAGGTCATCCCGCTGTTCGTCACCAACCTGCTCGACAGCGGGACGGTGCCGCTCTACGGCGACGGGCGCAACGTGCGCGACTGGCTGCACGTCGACGACCACTGCCGGGGGATCCAGCTCGTCGCGGACGGTGGCCGCCCCGGCGAGATCTACAACATCGGCGGCGGCACCGAGCTGACCAACCTGGACCTGACCGGACGGCTGCTGGACGCGCTCGGCGCGGACTGGGACCGGGTCGAGCGGGTCACCGATCGCAAGGGGCACGACCGGCGCTACTCCGTCGACATCACCAAGATCGCCTCCGAACTCGGCTACCGGCCGGAGAAGCCGTTCGACGAGGGGCTGGCGGAGACCGTCGAGTGGTACGCGGGCAACCGCGCGTGGTGGGAGCCGCTGAAGTCCCGCGCCGCGCTGGCGGGGAAGTGATCGCCGTGGCCGAACCCGCGATCGCACTGCTCGTCCCCGGCGGGACCGGTCAGCTCGGCGGCGACCTGGCGGCACTCGCCGGACCCGGGGTCCAGGTGCACGCCCCCGGCTCCGCGGACCTGGACATCACCCGGCCGGGCGCGGTGATCGAGGCCGTCACCGAGCTGCGGGCACGGGCGGAGGCCGCCGGTGCCCGGCCGGTCGTGGTCAACGCCGCCGCCTACACGGCCGTGGACGCCGCCGAGACCGACGAGGAACGCGCCTTCGCGATCAACGCGGACGGGCCCCGGGTGCTCGCCGCCGCCTGCTCCTCGCGCCGGGTGCCGCTCGTGCACGTCTCCACCGACTACGTGTTCGCCGGCGACGCGGACCGGCCCTACGAGCCCGGCGACCCGCTCGCCCCGCGGACCGCCTACGGGCGCACCAAGGCCGCCGGTGAGGACGCCGTGCTCGGATCGGGTGCCCGCGCGTGGATCGTGCGCACCTCCTGGGTGTACGGCGAACACGGCGGCAACTTCGTGAAGACCATGGCACGACTGGAATCCGAGCGCGACACGGTGTCCGTTGTGGACGATCAGCGCGGCTGTCCCACGTGGACGGGTGATCTGGCCGCCGGGCTGCTCGAACTCGCCCGCCGGGTCACCGGGGACGATCCGCCCGCCGAACGGGTACTGCACTGCGCCGGGGCCGGGGACACCACCTGGTTCGGTTTCGCGCGGGCGGTCTTCGCCGGGCTCGGCGCCGACCCGGAACGGGTGCGGCCGTGCACCACCGGGGAGTTCCCCCGCCCGGCCCCGCGCCCGGCGTACTCGGTGCTCTCCGACGCTTCCTGGCGCGCCGCGGGTCTCACCCCGCTGCCGCCGTGGCAGAAGGCGCTCGGCGAGTACTTCGCCAGGACGGCTTGACCAGGACCGGCTGACCAAGAGCGCCTGGCCAGGACCGTTCGACCAGACTGGGCCGGACCGTGCGGGTGCGTGCGAGCCGGGGCTCAGCGGCCCGCGGCCCGCAGGTACGCCTCGACGGTCGCGTCGGCGCACCGGTGCCAGGTGTAGGTGGCCGCGTGGGCCCGGCGGCTGGCCGAGGTCGAGGCGACGTGCGGATCGGCGACCGCCCGGCGCAGCGCCTCCACCAGTGCCTCGGTGTCCTCGTAGCCGACCAGCGAGGCCAGCCCGCCCGCCACCTCGCGCAGGGCCGGGATGTCGGTGCAGACCACCGGCACGTCGCAGGCCATCGCCTCCAGCACCGGCAAACCGAAACCCTCGTCGCGGGAGGGCAGCACCAGCGCGGCCGCCCCGGCGACGACGTTGCAGAGGTCAACGTCGGTGAGGTAGCCGGTGTGCTGCGAACGTTCGGTCAGCGCGAACCGGCCCGGCCCGCTGTAGACCAGTGGCGGCAGTTCCGGCGCGGCCGCGTGCGCACGGGCCAGCCAGTCCAGCCCCTTGCGTGGCCCCGGCGCGCCGACGAACAGCAGGTACTCCTTCGGCAACCCCAGCCGGGCGCGCAGCGCGTCGCCGGGCGGACGGGCGGCGAACCAGGTCGGGTCCACGCCGAGCGGGGTGGTGACGATCTTGCCGCGGTCCACGTCCAGCCGCTCGGCGACCGCGTCGGCGACCGCGTCGGTGGGCGTGCAGATGACGTCGGCTCGGCGGGCCCCCCTGCGCACCAATTCCGGCAGCTCGGCGTCGCTGGGCGGGAGTTCGCCGGGTGCGTCGAGGAACGCCAGGTCGTGAATGGTGAGCACCCCGGCGGCCCTGCTGATGCCGGGAAGCACGAAGTTGGTGGCGTGTACGACATCGGTGGTTCCGGCGAACAGCTCGACGGGCGGGAAGTTGCCGTGCAGCCACGCCCTGCGCAGTAGCCGCGCCGGGACGGGCATCCCCCGCGCCCGCGCGCCGTGCGGCAGGACGCCGCGCAGCTTGCGCCAGCCGCGCAGCGTGAACGCCACCGCGCGTGTGTCCACATCGGACCTTGCGGCGAGTTCCTCGCACAGCAGGGCGGTGTAGCGGCCGATCCCGGTCCGATCACCCAGCAAGGGAGTGCCGTCCAGCAGCACCCGCAACGGCCGCTCAGCCATCGGAGCCCCGGGACCGCGCCACCTTGCGCAGCCGTCCGCCGACCCTGCGGGCCAGCTCCACCGGGCCGCCGTCGCTCAGGTACTCGCGGACCAGCGCCAGATCCCGCCGGACAAGTTCCTTGCCGCGCAGGGGTTCCGCCGGTGCCAGCTCGGTGCCCCCGGCCAGCCGGTCGGCGGCCGGACGCGGGTTGCGGCAGAACTCCACCAGCGGCCGCAGCGCGGTCGGCCAGGCGAACCGCTCGGCGACCACCGCGATGCGGTCCCGGCAGCCCGCCACGAACTCGGCGTCGTACAGGCAGCGCTCCAGCGCCTCGGCGAGAGCGACCGGGTCCTCGGCGGGCACCACGACACCGAGTCGTTCGGCGCGCACCAGGTCGGCGAAGGCGTCCCCGTCGGTGGTGACGATCGGCAGTCCCGACCACAGGTAGTCCAGCACCCGGGTGCGGAAGGCGAACGTCGTCTCCACGTGCTCGAAGTGCGTGGTGACCCCGCAGTCGGCGTCGAGCAGCCAGTTCTGCCGCTCGCCGTAGGGAACCCAGTGCTCGTTGAAGAACACGTGCTTGCCGGTGAGGCCGAGCCGGTCGGCGAGCTGCACGGTCCTGGTGCCGATGTCCATCTCGGCGACCTCGGGGTTCGGGTGCCGCATCCCGAGGAACACCAGCCGTACGTCGGAGCGGCGCTCCCGCAGGCCGTCGATCGCGCGCACCAGCGTCAGCGGATCGAACCAGCTGTAGATGCCGCCCGCCCACAGCACGACGCGGTCACCGTCCTCGATGCCGTCCACTGTGGACCGCAGGCCGGGACCGGAGCGGACCGGCGGCTCGGGCGGGAGTCCGAACGGCACCACCGACAGCAGCGACTGCGTGGTCGGGTCGGCGTCGTAGAGCCGGGGCGAGAGCCTGCCCAGCGCGGCGAGGTGGCCGAGCCAGAACAGCCGCTGCCGCTCGGACGCGCAGAGGAAGAAGTCGCCGCGCAGCAGTTGCTCGTCGAGCACGTGGGTGACGCCGAGCAGGTCGGCCGCCCGCCGGTCGTCGGCCGCCTCCTTGCCCTGCTCCAGCAGCTCCAGGTGCATCGGGTCGTACAGATCGCAGACGACGATCTTGTTGCTGTGCTGGTCTTTCAGCGCCGGCGCCATCTCCAGCACGTGACCCTGCAGGATGATCAGGTCGGCCCACTCCACCGGCTCGCGCAGGTCGCGCTTGCGGGCGGCGGAGATCTGGAACGGCGCGGGCGGCGGCGCCGCGAGCGGGTTCACCGTGACCAGCCGGACGTCGTGTTCCACCGACAGCACCGAGGCGATGTTCCACGCCCGGATCGCCGGGCCCGCCATCCGCTCGGTGATCGCGTCGCCGGTGATGACCAGCACCTTGCGGCGGTGCCCGAACGCGTTCTCGATGCCGAACGCCTCGACCAGGATCTCGTGCGCGTCCAGGTACCGGGGCAGCGGGTAGGCGGGTTCGAGCGCCTTGCGCAGCAGGGGGATCAGGTCCGCGTCGGTGCGTACCCGGGCGGCCTGCTCGACGGCGCGCGACTCCGCCAGCGAGGGCAGCAGTTCGACGAACTGGTCCACCGCCAGCATCCCGGCCAGTGTCGTGCGCGGCACCGGAACCGCGGAGGTGACCACCGGTCCGACGCCGTGGGCCAGGTCGAGCTGGGTCGGATCGAGTTCACCTCGGGCGGTGGCCCTGCGCACGGTGAGCGCCAGCGCCGCGGGCAGCGCCTTCGCCAGCGTCTCGTCGGAGAGGTTCTTGTAGAGCGCGGCCAGTGCGTTGCGTTCCAGCAGGAACGTCTCCCGGCCGGTCTCCGGCGCGTCGATGGCCGACATGGTGCCGTGGTGGCGGTGGTAGGCCAGCGACTCCGGCACGTACCGCACCCGCCAGCCGCGCAGGTTCAGCCGCCAGCCCAGGTCCACGTCCTCGTAGAACATGAAGAAGCGCTCGTCGAAGCCGCCGAGCTCGGCGAACACGCCCGCCCGGACGAACATCGCCGAGCCGGTCGCGAACAGCACGTCCTTCGCGATCGCGTGCTCGGCGGCGGGCACCTCGGCCAGCTTCCCGCCCGCGTGCCGCTTGTAGCCCATGCCGAACCAGGTCAGCCCGCCGTCGACGAAGTCGACCCCGGTGCCCTCGGCGTCGACGACCTTGCTGGCGACCGCCGCGATGCCCGGCTCCTCGCGCAGCACCGACACCGCCGCGCGCACCCAGTCCGCGTCCGGAGTGGCGTCGTTGTTCAGGAAGGCCAGCACGGTCCCGGTCGCCCGCTCGGCACCGAGGTTGCAGCCGCCCGCGAAACCCAGGTTCCGGCCCGGCTCCAGCACCGTCGCGCCGGGAACGGCCGCCCGGATCCGGGCCGCGTCGTCACCGCCCGCGGTGTTGTCCACGCAGATGACCTCGAGACGCGGGTAGTCCACCCCGGCCGCCACCGCGTTCAGGCACCGGATGGTGTCCTCCGCGCCGCGGAAGTTCACCACGATCACCGAGACCAGTGGCAGCAGTCCGGACGGCGTCAGCTCGCCCTGCTGTACCCGCGCCCGCTCCGGTCCGGTGTGCGCCGCCTGCGCTCGGACCTCTGCCCCCTCGGCCAACGCCGGTCTCCTTCCGGTAGTGCCGACGAGCCTATCCGCCTGCCCAGCGCCGCCAGACCGCGCCTCGGCCCGCGCTCGCCCTGGTTCCCACCGCGCGGCGTGCGGCCAGCGCGGCGGGCAGCCGGACGAGCACGCCCGCCAGCGCCCGCGTGCGCAGTCCGGGGCGGAAGTTCGGCGCGTCCGGCCGGTCCCGCCGCAGCGGCAGCAGCACCGTCAGCGCCGCGAACCCGGCCAGTTCGCGGCAGGCCACTGCCGCCGGGGCGCAGCGCAGCAGCGTGAGCAGCCGGTTGCGCTCGTTCCACAGGTGAAACGGTGCCGAGCCGGGGCGGGTGCTTGCGCCGTGCAGGTGGGTGACCCTGGCCTCCGGTACCCGCACGATGTCCCAGCCGGCCAGCCGCAGCCGCCAGGCCGTGTCGGTGTCCTCGTAATAGCAGAAGAAGGTGGCGGGTACGCCGCCGACGCGGCGCAGCACCCCGGTGCGCAGCAGGGCGGCACCCCCGCAGAAGCCGAACGGCTCGGTGCCCTCCTCGATGACGTCGGCGCCGTGGCCGTCCGCGGTCAGCCGCACGCCGAGCGACTGGACGCCGCCGTCCGGACGCTCCAGCCGGGAGCCCGCCGCCGCGGCGCGGGGGGCGGCGGCGAGCGCGTCCTCCAGCGCGGCCAGCCAGCCCGGATCGGGGGCGGCATCGTCGTTCAGCCAGGCCAGCAGCGGTGTGTCCACAAAGGACAGTGCGGCGGCCGTTCCGCCCGCGTAGCCGGTGTTGCGGGGTAACCGCAGCACCTCGGGCGCGCAGGGGTGGGCCGCCAGGATCGCCGCGGTGCCGTCGTCGGAGGCGTTGTCCACCACCAGCGTCCGATGTGGACGGTCCTGTGCGGCCAGCGCGTCCAGGCAGCGTCCGACGTGCGCCGCGCCACGCCAGGTGACGACCACGACGGTGGTACTCACGGTGGCGTTGACGGGGGACGGCGGCACGCCGAGCAGAATAGTGCCCGTGCCCGAACTCGTGGTGATCGCCGAGCAGCTCCTCGCGCCGGTGCCCGGTGGCACCGGGCGCTACACGGCCGAACTGCTGCGCGCCCTCGCGGCGACCGTGCCGGAGGGCTGGCGGGTGGCCAGCGCCGTGGCCCGCCGTGCCGATGTCGAGGCCGCCCGCGTCGAGGGGGTGACCGGGCCCCGCGCGCTGCCGCTGCCGCCCAGGGCGCTGGTCGCGGCCTGGCAGGCGGGCGTGCCGCTGTGGCCGGGCGGCGACGCCGTGCACGCGCCCACCCCGCTCGCCCCGCCCCGGGCGCCGAGGGGGCGCGGCCTCGCCGTGACCGTGCACGACACCGTCCCGTGGACCCATCCCGGCACCCTCACCCCCCGCGGGGTGCGGTGGCACCGGGCGATGATCGCCCGCGCCGCCGAGCGTGCGGGCGCGCTGCTCGTGCCCACCGAGGCGGTCGCCGCGGACCTGGCGGCCAGGGTGCGGACGGTGGCCCCGATGCACGTCGCCGGGCACGGCGTCACGGACCTGCCGGACGATCCGGCCGCGCGGCCACCGGACCTGCCCTCCCGGTACGTGCTCGCGCTCGGCACGCTGGAACCCCGCAAGGGGCTGGACGTGCTGATCGCGGCGATGCGGGAGGTGCCGGACGTGCCGCTGCTGCTGGCCGGGCAACCGGGCTGGGGCGGGCTCGACCCGGCGGCGCTGGCCCGCGAGCACGGCGTCGACCCCGGCCGGGTGCGCGTGCTCGGCCGGGTGCCCGACGCCGGGCTCGCCGCCGTGCTGCGCGGGGCGAGCGTGCTCGCGGTGCCCAGCCTCGCCGAGGGCTTCGGCCTGCCGCTGCTGGAGGGCATGGCCCTCGGCGTGCCGGTGGTCCACTCGGACGCGCCCGCGCTGGTCGAGGTGGCGGGTGGCGCGGGCCGGGTGGTGCCGAGAGGGCAGGCCCCCGCACTGGCCGCCGCCCTGCGCGCGGTGCTCACCGATCCGGGACTGGCCGCTCGGATGAGCACGCTGGGCAGGCAGCGGGCGGAGGCGTTCACCTGGCGGGCCGCCGCCGAACGGGTGTGGTCGGTGCACCTGGGCCTTCGGCGGGTGTGAGTTTGTTGGTTTCCGACCGGTCCCGGCGGCCCGGGTCGTACGCTGCACGGGTGCCCGCCGAACTCCGCGTGCTGATCGATGCGACAGCCGTGCCCGCCGATCGCGGCGGCGTCGGCCGGTACGTCGACTCGCTGGCCGCCGCGCTGGACACCGACGGGGCCCGGCTCACCGTGGTCTGCCAGCCGCGCGACGGCACCCTCTACGGCCGCCTCGCCCCGCGTGCCCGCGTCGTCCCCACCGCGGCCTCCACCGCGACCAGGACCGCGCGGCTGACCTGGGAGCAGACCACGCTGCCGATGCTGGTGCGCAGGCTCGGCATCGACGTGGTGCACTCGCCGCACTACACGCTTCCGCTGGCGAACCAGACCGCGTCCGTGGTGACCTTGCACGACGCGACCTTCTTCACCGACGCGATGCTGCATTCCTCGGTCAAGGCGCGTTTCTTCCGCGCGTGGACGCTCGCCGCGCTGCGCCGCGCCTCGCTCTGCGTGGTGCCCAGTGTGGCCACCGCCGAGGAACTGGCCACCGTCACCAGCGCCCGCGTCGAGGACCTCGCGGTCATCCAGCACGGCGTGGACGTCGACCGCTTCCATCCGCCGACGCCCGCCGAGGTCGCCACCGCGCGCGCCGACGTCGGGCTCGGCAGCACCGGGTACGTCGCGTTCCTCGGCGCGCTGGAGCCGCGCAAGAACGTGCCCGCATTGATCCGTGGCTTCGCCCGCGCCGTCGCGCACCGGCCCGATCCGCCCGCGCTGGTGCTCGCCGGGCAGCCCGGCTGGGACCACCAGGTGGAGAAGGCGCTCGACGCCGTTCCGCACCGGCTGCGCGTCATCCGCGCCGGCTACGTGCCCTTCGACAGCCTCGCCGGTTTCCTCGGCGGGGCCGAACTGGTCGCCTACCCGAGTCTCGGCGAGGGCTTCGGGCTGCCGGTGCTGGAGGCGATGGCCTGCGGTGCCGCCGTGCTCACCACCCGCAGGCTGGCGCTGCCCGAGGTCGGTGGCGACGCGGTTGCCTACTGCGGCGTCGGAGCGGGGGACGTGGCGGCCGCGCTCGGCGACCTGCTCGACGATCCGTCCCGGCGCGCCTCGCTGGCCGAGGCGGCCCAGCGGCGGGCGAAGGAGTTCTCCTGGGCCACCAGCGCCGAACGCCACCGCGAGGCGTACGAGCGGGCCTGGATCGCGCACCGCGACCGGCGCTCCGGCACGAGCGGCTGAGATTCTCCCCCGCCGGTACCTGTCGGTGTGTGCGGCGGGTAGCCGGGGCACAATGTCCGCGTGACGGAGCCGAAGACCTACGGCGACGGGATCGCCGTCGTGATCGTGACCTACTTCCCCGGTGAGACGCTGGAACGCTGTCTCGACACCCTGGAGAAGGCCACCACGCGCGAGGTCCGGGTGGTGCTCGCCGACAACGTCTCCGGCGACGGCGCCCCGGAGCGCGCCGCCGAACGGCCCGGGGTGACGCTGGTGCCGATGGGGGAGAACGTCGGTTACGGCGCGGCCGCCAACCGCGGGGTCGCCGAACTCGGCGAGGACGTCGGCTGGGTGGTGGTCGCCAACGCCGACCTGGAGTGGGACGCGGGCTGCCTTGACGAGCTGCTGGCGGTGGCCGCCCGGTATCCGCGCGGCGGGGCGTTCGGCCCGCTGATCCGCGAACTCGACGGGACTGTCTACCCCTCGGCACGGCTGCTGCCCTCGCTGGGGCGCGGCATCGGGCACGCCGTGTTCGGCAAGGTGTGGCCCGGGAATCCGTGGACGCGGGCGTACCGGCAGGAGAAGGGCGAACCGGCCGAACGGGTGTCCGGCTGGCTGTCCGGTTCGGTGCAGCTCTTCCGCCGCCAGGCCTGGGACTCGACCGGCGGTTTCGATCCCCGCTACTTCATGTACTTCGAGGACGTCGATCTCGGCGACCGGATCACCAGGGCGGGCTGGCAGAACGTCTACGCCCCGTCGGCGTCGGTGATGCATCTCGGCGGGCACGCCACCTCGCGGGCCCCGGCGAAGATGCTGGCCGCGCACCACGAGAGCGCCTACCGCTACCTGGCCGACCGGCACCGCGGTCTCGCCTGGAAGCCGGTTCTGGCCGCGATCAGGCTCGGCCTGGCCGTACGGCTGAAGCTGGAGACCCGCGGCGGCTGAGCCGCCCGGCCCGGCGAGCGGCTGAGCCGCCCGGTTCGGGTCTCGGTGGGTCCGGCCGGGACCTTCAGATGCCGTCGAGGCGCTGGGAGAGCGTGGAGCGGCTGCGCTGGGTGGTCGTCGGGATGAGCCCGTCCAGCTCCTCGATCTCGTTCACCTCGGCGGGCGTGTCGCGCGGATCCGGCATGCGGGGGCCGGGGGCCGGGCGCCGGATGCCCTGCGCGGGCGTGTCCAGCCGCGATGTCGATTCCGCCTCGGCGAGGTGGTGCCCGTCGGACTCCAGCACCGCGGAGGCGACGACGGCGGAGGAGACGACCGCGGTGGTCTCGCCGTCGTCGAGGTCGTTCATCACCGACCGCGGGATCTGCTGGGTGTTCGACGCGTCGAACGGTGAGGTCATGTTGTCCGGCGTGACAACGAATCCGCCGCGGGCACGAGCCCGTGACAGCAGAGCGTCCGCCCGATCGCGGGGGTCCATGCCCTCGCCCTCCCGTAATGTCAGCCGGGGCCCTCTCGAGGAGCGACCACTTCAGTCGTGTCTAGGGTAGGCCCTCCGGGTGGCAACCGTCATTGTTTCCCGCGGTTTGTCGCCCGGCGGTGCGTGCTAATGGGGAGGTTGTACGGAGATGACGTCCGAGCTCGGTGTGGACGCGGTGGTGCTCGTCGGCGGCAGGGGGACCCGGCTGCGCCCGCTGACCCTGTCCGCGCCCAAGCCGATGCTCCCCACCGCGGGCGTGCCGTTCCTGTCGCATCTGCTCTCCCGCATTCGCGCCGCCGGGATCACCCACGTCGTGCTGGGTACCTCGTACCGGGCGGAGGTGTTCGAGGAGCACTTCGGCGACGGGTCCGCGCTCGGGCTGGAACTGGAGTACGTCGTGGAGTCGGAGCCGCTGGACACCGGCGGCGCGATCCGCAACGTCGCGCACCGGCTGCGCGCGCGGGACGCCGTGGTGTTCAACGGCGACATCCTCTCCGGCGCCGATCTGGGTTCGCTCGTCGGCGCCCACCGCGCCGCCGCCGCGGACGTCACGCTGCACCTGCAGCGCGTCGCCGATCCCAGCCGGTTCGGTTCGGTGCCCACCGACTCCGGCGGGCGGGTCACCGCCTTCCTGGAGAAGACCCCCGATCCGCCCACCGACCAGATCAACGCCGGTTGCTACGTCTTCCGCCGGGAGGTGCTGGAGTCGATCCCGGCGGGACGGCCGGTGTCGGTGGAGCGGGAGACCTTCCCCGGGCTGCTGGCGTCCGGGGCGCACCTGCACGGGTTCGTCGACGCCTCGTACTGGCTCGACGTGGGCACCCCGGAGGCGTTCGTCCGCGGTTCGGCCGATCTGGTACGCGGTGTCGCGCCGACGTCCGCGCTGCCGGGCCCGGTCGGTGACGCGCTCGTGCTCGACGGTGCCGTGCTCGCCCCGGACGCCCGGGTCGACGGCGGGGCCACGGTCGCCGCGGGCGCGGAGGTCGGTGCCAGGGCCACGGTGTCCGAGTCGGTACTGTTCGAGGGGGCCGTGGTCGGGGCGGGCGCCGTCGTGGAGCGTTGCGTGCTGGGCGCCGGTGCCAGGGTGGGCGCGGGCACGGTGCTGCGGGGCGTCGTGGTCGGTGACGGCGCGGCCATCGGCGCCGGCTGCGAGCTGCTGGACGGTGCGCGGGTCTGGCCAGGCGTCGCGCTGGCGGACGGCGCCGTGCGATTCTCGAGTGATGCCTGAGTCCCTGCGCTGGACCCCCGGGTTCACCCTGGATCTCGCGGCGGTGCTCGCGCCGCTGCGGCGCGGCAGGGGCGATCCGTGCCTGCGTCGTGACGAGGCGGGCCGTACCTGGCTGACGGCCAACACTCCCGCCGGCAACGCGACGCTGATGCTGTGCGCGCTCGCCGACGGCGATGTCGACGCCCGCGCCTGGGGCCCCGGCGCGGACCTCCTGCGCAGCGGGGTGCCCGCGCTGCTCGGCGCGCACGACGACGACACGGGCTTCGTCGCCCACCACGAGGCCGTGGCGCGGGCGCGGCACGGCAGGCCCGGTCTGCGGATCGGCGCGACCGGGCGGGTGTGGGACGTGCTGGTGCCCTCGGTGCTGGAACAGAAGGTCACCGGCTACGAGGCGCACCGCTCCTGGCGGGAGCTGTGCCGGCGGTTCGGTGAGCCCGCGCCCGGACCGGCACCGGAGGGGATGCGGGTGCCGCCCACCCCGCTCGCCATTCGGTCCATTGTGGACTGGGATTGGCACGCGGCCGGCGTCGACCTGACACGCAGGCGCACGCTGATCGCCGCCGCCCGGGTGGCGCCCCGGCTCGAACGGGCGGTGGAACTGCGGGGTGCGGAAGGGCGGCGGCTGCTACGGCACGTTCCCGGCATCGGTGTGTGGACGGCCGCGGAGATCGCGCAGCGGGCGTGGGGCGACCCGGACGCGGTGAGCTTCGGTGACTTCCACATCCCGGCCGTCGTCGGTCACGCGCTGCTCGGTCACCCGCTCGACGACGCCGGGCTCGCCGAGGTGCTGGCTCCCTACGCCCCGCACCGGCAGCGCGCCGTCCGTTACCTCGAGGCGTCCGGTTTCTCCCGCCCCCGTTTCGGCCCCCGGCACCCCATCCGCGACTACCGAACCCTCTGACCCGCACCCCGTGTCGTGCGGTGGGGTATGCCGTGTCGGGCGGTACGGCATGCCGTGTCGTGCTGTTCCGGTTACCAGCCGCCGCGCGCGGGGGGCGGTTTCGGCAGGTCCTGGTTCGCCGGGTAGTCCATCGGCTTGTGTCCGCTGTACCGCGCCACCATCACCACGATGGTCACCAGTGCCAGGATTCCGAGTACCAGGAGCACGATCTCGAGGAAGCCGAACATTGTCATCCCCTCCCTGTCGTCCTACCGCCAGAGTACGGCCTGCCGGGAGTGCACGGAGCGGGCACGAGGTCCGGACCCGGATCGTGACCTGTCCGTCGGCTGCCGGCTACCCGCGCTGGACGGCGGCCGTGACGATGTCCAGCGCCTCCGACGCGCTGAGCCCCAGCCCGCGGACCGCGCTCGCGTAGTCGGCCGCCGCCTGCTGGGCCCGCTGCCTGCTCGCGTCCCCCGAGGCTCCGACGAAGCTGCCCGCCCTGCCGCGGGTCTCGATCAGCCCGGCCTCCTCCAGCTCACGGTAGGCGCGGGCGATCGTGTTCGGTGCGATGCCCAGATCGGCGGCCAGTTTCCGCACGGTCGGCAGCTTCGCCCCGACGGGAAGCGTGCGCTCGTTGATCTGCCGGGCGAGCTGGGAGCGCACCTGCTCGTACGGGGGCACGCGGGATTCGCCGTCGACGCTCACGATCACGGCGTCACCATCGCACGGCCGACGGCCAGCGGACGACGGCGGTCGCGCAGGTGGACCGACGTCCACAGCGCGGCGCCGAGCACCAGGTAGACGGTGAACGTCCATCCGGCCGCGGCGGGCAGGCCCTCCTGTACGAGCATGATCGCCGCGAGCGCCAGCGGCATCGGTGCGACCCGGTGTGCGTCCTCGGTGCGGAGCTGATCGTCGACGACCAGGGAGGAGTCGTCCTCGGCGAGGCCTGGCCTGCGCACCGAGTCCACCGCGGCCACGGTCACGACGATGCCGAGGGCGAACGTGCCCGCGGCGAAGAGGCCGCCGACGACGCTGACCGCCGGGTCGCTTCCCGTGCTCGCGACGACCGCGCCGATCGCGGTGCCACCGCCGTAGGTCAGGGCCGTCGCGTACAGGAACGGGGTGCCGACCACGTGGCGCCAGGACGGCGGCGAACTGTGCGCGCTGCGCCGGGGCAGTGCGGTGGCGAGCCGGCGTTCCTCGGCCCGCATCCGCCTGCCGGCGATCCAGGCGGTGACGGCCATGCCGAGGTAGAGGGCACCGACCACCAGCGGGCCGTCGACCGGTGCCCGCTCCGGTCCGACGAGCAGGCCGAGGTCGAAGACCTCGCGCAGGATCGCCCAGACGAAGACCAGGCCGCCGAACGCGAGGATGCAGAACATCTCCGTCTCGCTACCGCGGGCGCGGATGGCGAGCCGGGCGGCGAGCAGGTCGGACGGCTCGACGGTGCCCGCCCGGTGCCGTGTCAGCCATCTCCGGGCTCGGGCACGGTCGCTCCCGTCGACGTGCGTCGGATCTCCCCGCTTCGGCATGCCCGGCCCCCTTCGTGTCAACGTTTGTACCTCAACGCTGACACGAAGGTCAATACAAAGTCAATCGTCCGCCGGTCAGGCCCGCTCCAGTGCGGCGGCGAGCGGTCCGGCAAGGTCCTCACTGCCGGGTGGCAGGGCGTGCACCGGCCACCAGCGCAGATCCTCGGACTCCTCGCTGCGGGAGGGGGTCGCGCCCTCGGGCGCGCGCACGGCGAACCGGACGTCGAAGTGACGGGTGGGCAGGCCGAGCGAGCAGGTGATCGGGTGGACGTCCAGGTGCACCGGCTCCGGGGCGATCGTCAGACCGTCCATTCCGGACTCTTCCCGTGCCTCGCGCAGGGCGGCGCCGGCCAGAGTCGTGTCCTCGGGCTCGCAGTGGCCACCGAGTTGCAGCCAGCGCCCGACGCGGGGGTGCAGGGTCAGCAGCACGTTCTCCGCGCTCGCGTCGAGCAGGACCGCGGACGCGGTGATGTGGCCGGGTTCGCAGGCGCGGGCGCAGGCGTCCGTACGGGCGGCCAGGAAGCCCAGAAAGCCCTGTCGCAAGGATTCCTGCGCGGCGTCCCGCGGTCGCCAGCGATCCACAGTGGACACGGTGTCGGCGTACAGGTCCGATCCGGCCGTCGTCACAGTTCCAGCAGCCCTTCGTCCGAGGCGCGCGGTGGCCGGGGTGCGGGGCCCTCGGCGGGGTGGCCGATCGCCACGGCGCCGAGGGGTTCCCAGTGCGCGTCGAGGCCGAGTACGTCCCGGACGACGTCCGCGGCGAAGATCGTCGAGCCGATCCAGCAGGAACCGAGACCCTCGGCGGCCAGCGCCACGAGCAGTCCCTGCACCGCCGCGCCCCCCGCGACGGTGAACATCGTGCGCTCGCAGGCGTTACGTCGCTCGTCGGGATAGGTGTGCGCTCCGTCCGGTACCAGGAACGGCAGCACGACCTCCGGGGCGTCGAACAGGATGTCGCCCCGGCCGAGACGGCGCGCGATCTGCTCCTCGGTGAACCCGTCGCCTGCCAGGTCCGCCCGCCACGCCTCGCGCATCGCCCGCAGCAACTGCTGCCGCGACCCCGCCGAGCGCAGCCGGACGAAGCGCACCGGCCGGGTGTGGTGCGGAGCGGGTGCGGTCAGCGCGGCACCGATCGCCGTCCGCAGTACCTCGGGATCGACGGTCTCGTCGGAGAACCGGCGTACCGAACGACGCGCGGGCACCGCCTCACGGCGGCCCTGCGCCAGGGACTCGTTGGTACCGAGCCGGAACAGGTCCTCCTCGACGGGACGCACCAGGTCCGCCGCCGTGGAACCGTCGTCCACTATGGACATTCCACGGACGACCGCGACCGGAGTCGCGCCGAGCTTGCCCTTTACCAGATCCGCGGCGGCGGCCAGCTCGTCGGCCACCGCGATCTCGGTGACCACCAGCTCGTTGCCCTGGCCGTCGACGGTGCCCTCGTAGGCGTGCAGCACGCGAATGCCGGACGAGCCGATTGCCGTGTCGGTCTGCCCGATGCGCCACGCCCTGCCCATCGTGTCGGTGACGATCACCGCCACCTCGACGCCGAGCCGCTCGCGAAGGCCGTTGCGCAGTGCGAGTGCGGAGGCGTCCGGGTCTGCGGGCAGCAGGGCGATCTCGTCACCGGCCACATTGGACGCGTCCACGCCAGAAGCCGCCTGTACGACACCGATCCGGTTCTGCGTGATGACGGTCCGCCCGATACGGGCGATCACCCGGACGGCCTCCTCGTCGACGTGTCGCCGCCGGATCGCGTCCCGCTCCAGCGGGTCGCGGGGGACGCGGATCAGTCTTCCCTCCGACTTGGACACGATCTTGCTGGTCACCACCAGCACGTCGCCGGAGCGCAGCCAGCGGGCGGCGCCGGCGATGGCGCCGGTCAGGTCGTCGCCGGGGCGGAACTCGGGCAGGCCCTCGACGGGCAGGATCTCCAGTGAGGGAGCGGCGTGGTCAGTCAAAGTCCACTCCGGACAGTTCGAGGGCCGCGTGTGCCATCTTCGCCGTGGCGTCCACATCGGACATCAGTAGCGGCACCGCCCGTACGGCGACGCCCGGCACCTCGGCGGACTCGCCGGTCTGCACCAGCCAGCCGTCGAGCAGGCCGTCCTCGGAGGTCTGCCGGGAGCCGTAGTGCCTGCCGACACCCTCCGCCGTGGTCTGCACCCCGATCGCCCGCAGGCAGGCGTCGGCCATGCCGCGCACCGGTTTCCCGCCGATGATCGGGGAGACGCCGACCACCCCGGCATCGGTCTTGCGCAAGGCTTCGCGCACTCCCGGCACAGACAGGATCGTGCCCACCGACACCACCGGGTTGGACGGGGCGATCAGCACGGCGTCCGCTTCGGCGATGGCCTCGACCACGCCGGGGCCGGGCGTCGCCTCTTCCGCGCCCACCGGCACGATCGCGTGCGCACGCGGTTCCGCCCGGTACCGCACCCACCATTCCTGGAAGTGCAACGCCTTGCGGTCGCGGCTGCCGGGCTCGGTGTCCTCCCCGGAGGTCTCCGGATCGTCGACGACGACGTGCGATTCGACCCGGTCGTCGGACATCGGCAGCAGCCGCACGCCCGGTTGCCAGCGGTCGCACAGGGCGGCCGTGACGTCGGAGAGCGGGTAACCGGCGCGCAGCATCCTGGTCCGGATCAGATGCGTGGCGATGTCCTTGTCGCCGAGTCCGAACCAGCTCGGCTCGGCACCGTAGGCCGCCAGCTCGTCCTTCACCGTCCACGTCTCACCGGCATGGCCCCAGCCGCGATCGGTGTCGATACCGCCGCCGAGGGTGTACATGCAGGTGTCCAGGTCCGGGCAGATGCGCAACCCGTGCATCCAGACGTCGTCCCCGGTGTTGACCAGCGCGGTCACCTCGTGCGCGGCGCCGGGCGGCGCGGCGCCGATCGCGGGCAGTCCGAGTGCGGCCTTCACGCCGAGCAGGAAGCGGGCTCCGCCCACACCGCCGACCAGTACGACAACCTTCACGGGAACGGATCCTTGCACGTACCCGCGGCGCCGCGAAGCGCACCCGGCGCGCGGGAACCCGCAGGCTGCCGGGAACCGGAGCACGCTGCGGGCCCGGGAACCCAGTAGCGGTAGCCGTGATGCTCGGCGAAGCCGAGCCGCTGGTAGAGGGCGAGCGCCGGGTGGTTTCCCCTGGCGACCTGGAGGACGCAGCGGGTGGCGCCGTGCCGGGCCGCCCAGGTGCCGAGACCGGCCATCAGCGCGGCGGCGAGCCCTTGCCGGCGGTGGGCGGGCGCCACGGCCAGCCGGGACACGTGCAGCAGGTCGCCGGCCAGCGCGCCGCGAACCGCACCCGCCGCGTTTCCCGCGCGTTCCGCGACGCCGTAGCCGATCCGGCCGCCGTGGGTGAGTACGTGCCGCTGCGCCGCGTCCGGCGTGGCACTGCCCACGCTGAGCGTCCACCAGCCGGCAGTGGGCTCGTCCGGCACCCGTACGTCCGCCCCGACGTCCTGCCCGCCGGCCCGTCCGCCGACCGGACCGGTCAGCACGGCGACGTCGTGACCGTGCGGGTGGCCGGTGTCGGGCACCCAGCCCCACGCGCGCAGCCCGGCCTCGACGGGGGAGTCCAGCACGACCTGCAGCTTCGGCGGGATGCCGTGCTCCGCGGCGAACCGGCGCACCTCGGTCAGCGCCTGCCCGATCGGCCTGCCCGGATCGCCGGCGGCGAGGGCGCTGTTGGCGCGCCCGGTGAATCCGCCCGCCGCGCGCAACCGCCATTCCCCGATAGTGTTCTCGGTCACGGCGGGCCAGACGTCCGCGCAGGCGTGCTCGAGCCGTTCGGTGGCATTCACGGTTACATTGTGCGTGCCAGGTGCAATCCGATACCGCCAGGAGGAACAGTGAGCGTCGCGCGCAAGGACGACCGGCACAACGACGACCTGGTCAGCGAGATCTCGGACGGCTTCAACCGTGCCCTGACAGCGAAAGACGCAGATCAGGACGGGGAGAAGAAGGAGCAGCCGAAGTTCGTGGTGACCGGCGACAGCCGGACCGCGCCGGCCAGGAACCGGCGCGGACGATGATCGGATCCGGCCGCGCACAAGGCCGATAAACGCCGTATACCTCCAGCGCCGGTCGAGGTATTAAGCGCCCCCTGATAAGGGGGGCCTCACCTCCCGGAGCCCGTTGTCGGCGCGTAATGTCGCCCTCAGCGCGATCGTCGGCGAGGCGTCCGCGCCAGGCATGAACTAGCTCGACAGATGAACAGCTGGAGTGCGCAGTGACCTATGTGATCGCCGAGCCTTGTGTCGACGTGCTCGACAAGGCCTGCATCGACGAGTGTCCCGTCGACTGCATCTACGTCGGCGAGCGGATGCTCTACATCCATCCCGACGAGTGCGTCGACTGCGGCGCCTGCGAGCCGGTCTGCCCGGTCGAGGCCATCTACTACGAGGACGACGTTCCCGACCAGTGGAACGCCTACACGAAGGCCAATGTGGACTTCTTCGACGAGCTCGGCTCGCCCGGCGGCGCCTCGAAGGTCGGCACCACGGCGCACGACCCGCAGTGGATCAAGGACCTGCCGCCGCAGGCCGAATGAACCCGGCCGTCCTTCCCGACTTTCCCTGGGACTCGCTCGCCGAGCACGCCGCCCGGGCTCGTGAACACGCGGGCGGGATCGTCGACCTCTCCGTCGGCACGCCCGTCGACCCGGTTCCGGCGAGTATCCGGGACGCACTGGCCTCGGTGGCCGAGATCCCCGGGTACCCGACCACGCACGGCACGCCCGCACTGCGGGCCGCCGTCGTCGAGGCGCTCGGGCGCAGGCACGGCGTCGACGGGCTCGACCCGGACGCCGTGCTGCCCACCATCGGCTCCAAGGAACTGGTCGCCTGGCTGCCCCGGCTGCTCGGCGCCGGTCCGGGCGACGTGGTCGCGATCCCAGAGGTGTCCTACCCGACCTACGAGGTGGGTGCGCTGCTCGCCGGGGCCACCGCCGTCCGGGTGGACGGGCTGACGGCGCTCGGCCCGGCCCGGCCGTCGATGATCTGGCTGAACTCGCCGTCGAATCCGACGGGGCAGGTGCTGGGCGTGGAACACCTGCGCAAGGTCGTCGAGTGGGCCCGCGAACGCGGCACGGTCGTCGTCTCCGACGAGTGCTACCTGGCGCTCGGCTGGGAGGGCGAGCCGCCGGTGTCGGTGCTGCACCCGTCCGTCCACGGTGGACGGCTCGACGGTGTCCTCGCCGTGCATTCCCTGTCGAAGTCGGCGAACCTGGCCAGCTACCGGGCCGGGTTCGTCGCGGGTGACCCGGCGCTGGTCGCCGGACTGCTGGCCGTGCGCAAGCACGCCGGGATGATCGTCCCCCGGCCGGTGCAGGAGGCGATGGTCGCCGCGCTCACCGACGACGAGGCGCTCGACGCACAGCGGGAGCGTTACGCCGCCCGCCGCGCGATACTGCGGAAAGCGTTGCAGGACAACGGCTTCCGAATCGACCACTCCGAGGCCGGGCTGTACCTCTGGGTCACCGGGGACTCCGACGCGCTCGCCACGGTGCGCTGGTTCGCCGACCGCGGCATCCTGGTCGCGCCCGGCACCTTCTACGGCCCGTCCGGATCCCGGCACGTGCGGGTGGCGCTCACCGCCACCGACGAGCGCGTCGCCGCCGCGGCCGAACGCCTCGCGGTCTGAGGCGCCCGGTCTTCTCAGAGCAGCTTCTTCACCGCACCGTCGACGCGCTTCGCCGCCGAGGGCCAGGCCGCACGCGCGCGGTTCCTGCGGACCTGCTCCCGTTCGGCGATCCGTCCCGCGATGAAGCCGATCGCGGCGTCGCCCTGTGTCCGGGACAGCTCCCGCATCCGGTCGGCGGCCACCACCGCGTCCTGGTGATCACCGAGCACGCTCTGCAGGCTCTTCGCCGAGCGGACGACCGCCTTCAGCCGCTTCGCGTCCTTCTTCCGGGCCGCCGAGCGGGCGAGTTCGGCGGCGTAGCGAAGCCGCTTGCCGCGGATGCGCACCTTGTGCAACTGCTCGTCGGACGGGTTCGGCCCGAGCTTCGCGACGGCCTTGCCGAGCTTGCGGTACGGCTTTCGTACCGAGTCGACGAGCGGTGCCCGCTCCTCGCGACCCGCCACCGTGCCCGCGTCCGGTTCGATGTCGGGGGTGCGGGCGAGTTGCGCGATCGACTGGAGCAGCGAGTCGTAGCGCCGCCCGGTCAGCGAACGGTTCAGCCGCCGTTTCGCCTTGCCCCGCTCGGCGATGAACACGGCCACCAGCGCCCTGGCCGCCTGCTGGTCCTCGTCCTCGAAGTCCGCCACCGTCGCCCGGAGCGCTTCGATCAGCACGTCGTGATCGCGGACCTCGCCGAGGGCACCCCCCAGCCAGGAGAGTTCGGAACGGACGGTCACGGCGGTGGGACCGAGCTGCGCGCCGCTCTGCTTGAGCACGCTGCGCAGCCGCCGGGTCGCCACCCGGAACTGGTGCAGTTCCTCCGGATCGGTGCCCGCTCTGGTACCCGGTTCGTGCGCCAGGATCGTGCGCAGCAGCGCGTCGATCCTGGCCCGGACGTGCGTGGTGGGCGGATCCTCGGGCGCCGCCACCGGCGGTGTGGCGGGCAGGCCGAGGTCCTCGGGCACGGGGGTGACCCGCCGTGCCGCGGGGGCGGGACGCACCGGGGGCACGGGCGGCGACGAAGCGGTGCTCATCGATCAATGATAGGTGAGATCCGCCACCCGGCGATTCGTCGAACCGGCGGGAATCGCGACGCCGGAGTGTGACCGGCGGAGTCGTACGGCTCAGTCGTTGGCGTGCAGCGCGGCGTTCAGTTCCACACCGGCACCGTCGCGGGCCACCGCCTCGACCGCACCGGAGGCCGAGTTGCGCCGGAACACCACTCCCGAGATGCCGGACAGTTCGGCGGCCTTGACGGTGCGCCCGTCCACCGAGACCTTGGTGCCCGCGGTGAGGTACAGACCGGCCTCCACCACCGAATCGTCGCCGAGGGAGATGCCGACGCCGCCGTTGGCGCCGACCAGGCAGCGCTCGCCGATGGAGATGACCTGCTTGCCACCGCCGGAAAGCGTGCCCATGATCGACGCGCCACCGCCCACGTCGCTGCCGTCACCGACGACGACACCGGCCGAGATCCGGCCCTCGATCATCGACGCGCCGAGCGTGCCCGCGTTGAAGTTGACGAAGCCCTCGTGCATCACCGTCGTGCCCGAGGCCAGGTGCGCGCCGAGCCGGGCCCGGTCGGCGTCGGCGATCCGGACACCCGAGGGGGACACGTAGTCGACCATGCGCGGGAACTTGTCGATGCCGTAGACGGTCACGTTGCCGCGGGAGCGCAGGCGCATCCGGGTGGCCTCGAATCCCTCGACGGGGCACGGGCCGTGATTGGTCCAGACGACGTTCGCCAGCAGGCCGAACATGCCGTCCAGGCTCTGCCCGTGCGGCTGGACGAGGCGGTGCGAGAGCAGGTGCAGGCGGAGGTAGATGTCGTGCGCGTCGACGGGTGCGTCGGAGAGCGCACCGATCGTGGTGCGTACCGCGGCCACCTCGACGCCGCGGTCGGTGTCCGGGCCGAGCAGGGCGGCCACCGACTCGCCCAGCGCCTCCACGGCCTGCGCCTCGGACAGCCGTTCCACCCCGCCGCTGCCGGGCGTTCCGCCCTCGGTCAGTTTCGGCTGGGGGTACCAGGTGTCCAGCACGGTGCCGTTGCCGGTGATGGTCGCCAGCCCGACGCCCTGGGCGCCGGTGGTCTCGGGTGCGGGACTCGCGGTGTTCCGGTTCTGCTCGCTCACGACCACACGGTAGCGCGTGCCCCGCAGGTCAGCCGCCCGCGGGCAGGACGCTCACCAGCTTCGCGTCCACCTCGGTCAGCGTCGCGGCGACGTCGGTCAGTGCGCTGCCGCAGTCCGGCGCGTCCGTTTCGGCGCAGCCCCGGTTCCGGTAGGCGGCGATCGCGGCGTCGAGGCGCCGTCCGGCCTCGACCAGTTCCGGTTGCGTGGTCCCGGCGTACTTCTGCGCGCCACCGGGGACGCTGCCGAGCTGGGTGACGTACTTCGCGCATCCCGGCGCGTGCTGCTCCTCGGGACGCAGGAAACACGGATCGTTCATCTGCAGGTCGATCCGTTCGGCCATCGACGCCGGCCCCGGGTCCTGCATCGGCTGTGCCGTCTTCGGGCCGGCCTCCGAGCCGCACCCGGTCAGCGAGAGGAACGTGAGGGAGAGGAGAAGGAGGGTGCCGCCGATGGCTGCCGGGTTCCGTCGCACGGTCACCACGCTACCCGCGCCGGGGCGGTCGGGGAGATGGTGCCGCCGCGACCGGCGCGGGCACCGTCGTCGGTACCGTGACGTGCCATGACCTCGTCTCCCGCCCCGCTCGACCTGACCGCCGACCCCGCCGAACTGACCGCCGCGCTCGTCGACATCGAGAGCGTCTCCGGCGACGAGGCGGCCATCGCGGACGCGGTGCAGGCCGCGCTGTGGGCGCAGGCCCCGCACCTGGAGGTGATCCGCGACGGGGACGCCGTGCTGGCGCGGACGAACCTCGGCCGGGACTCCCGCGCCGTGCTCGCCGGGCATCTGGACACCGTGCCGGTGAACGAGAACCTTCCGCTGCGCCGCACCGGTTCCGCGGACTCCGCCGACGGCGAGGTGCTGCACGGGCTCGGCACGGTGGACATGAAGGGCGGCGTCGCCGTCTTCCTGCACCTGGCGGCGACACTGCCGCGACCGCGGCACGACGTCACCTTCGTCTTCTACGACTGCGAGGAGGTGGAGGCGGCACGCAACGGGCTGGGCCGGATCGAGCGCACCCTGCCCGAGTGGCTGCGCGGGGAGCTGGCGATCGTCGGCGAACCGTCCAACGCCGCCATCGAGGCCGGCTGTCAGGGCACGATGCGCGTCGAGCTGCGCTGCACCGGCACCCGCGCGCACACGGCCCGCGGGTGGATGGGTGTCAACGCGATCCACGCTCTCGGCGAACCCTTGGCACGCCTGGCTTCCTACCAGGCGCGGGTGGTGGACATCGACGGGCTGACCTACCGCGAAGGGCTTCAGGCGGTGGGCATCGGCGGCGGGGTCGCGGGCAACGTCGTACCGGACGAGGCGGTGCTGTCGGTGAACCACCGTTTCGCCCCGGACCGCTCGGCCGCCGATGCGGAGGCGCACCTGCGCGAGGTGTTCGACGGCTACGAACTGTCCGTTGTGGACTCCTCACCCGGTGCGCTGCCCGGCCTGGGCGCCCCGGCGGCGGCGGAACTGGTGGCCGCGGCGGGCGGTAAGGCCGCCGCGAAACTCGGCTGGACCGATGTGTCCCGGTTCGCCGCCCTGGGCATGCCCGCCGTCAACCTCGGCCCCGGCGACCCGACACTGGCGCACACCCGGCAGGAACACGTCCGCGCCGACGAGATCCGGGCGGTCGCCGAGACGCTGCGGACTTTCCTGCGCTGACACCGTGTTCGCCCGGCCGGTGGCGCCTGGCAACCGGTTCGTCACCGAGAAGAACGACGCGGTCCACGCGGGCGGCGGGTGCGGTCACTAGGATCGCGGGGGTGACGGAACAGACGAACGGCTTCTCCGAGCACCCACCGGAACGACACCGCGGCCCCGTGGTGCTCCGGGGCAGCGGTGACGCGGACGCCTCCACCACCGACCAGCGGCTGCTCGACTCGCGGGGGCCGAGCGACTGGGTGCACACCGACCCCTGGCGTGTCCTGCGGATCCAGGCCGAGTTCGTCGAGGGCTTCGGCGCGCTCGCCGAGGTACCCCGCGCGGTCACCGTGTTCGGCTCGGCCCGCACCAAACGCGACCACCCCGAATACCAGCTCGGCCGGGACATCGGTGCGGCGCTGGCCGGTGCCGGGTTCGCGACGATCACCGGCGGCGGCCCCGGCGCGATGGAGGCGGTCAACCGCGGCGCCCGCGACGCCGGCGGCATGTCCATCGGCCTGGGTATCGAGCTGCCGTTCGAGCAGGGCTTCAACCCGTGGGTCGACCTCGGCGTGAACTTCCGCTACTTCTTCGCCCGCAAGACGATGTTCGTCAAGTACTCGCAGGCGTTCATCTGCCTGCCCGGCGGGTTCGGCACGCTCGACGAGCTGTTCGAGGCGCTCACGCTGGTTCAGACCAAGAAGGTGACCAAGTTCCCGGTGGTGCTGTTCGGCACGAAGTACTGGGGCGGGCTGTACGAGTGGATCAAGGACTCGCTCTACGCCGAGGGCAAGATCGGCGAGCAGGACCTGCAGCTGCTGCACCTCACCGACGACATCGACGATGCCGTCAATGTCGTCCTCAAGGCGTACCAGGCGTGGGAGGAGACCCACTAGTCATGCGGATCTGCGTCTTCTGTGGTTCCGCGACCGGCAACGGCACGCGGTACGCCGAGGCCGCCGCGGCCCTCGGCGAGCTGCTGGCCGGTCGCGGCATCGGCCTCGTCTACGGCGGCGCCAAGGTCGGCACCATGGGCATCCTCGCCGACGCCGCGCTCGCCGCGGGCGGCGAGGTGATCGGCGTGATCCCGGAAAAGCTGATGACGGTGGAGGTCGGCCACGACGCGCTGACCGAGCTGCACGTCGTCGCCGACATGCACGAGCGCAAGGCGAAGATGGCCGAGCTGTGCGACGGGTTCATCGCCCTGCCCGGTGGCGCCGGCACGCTGGAGGAACTGTTCGAGGTGTGGACCTGGGCGCAGCTCGGCATCCACGCGAAGCCGATCGGGCTGGTGGACGTCGGCGGCTACTACGCCCCGCTGCGCTCGTTCGTCGAGCACATGGTGTCCGAGGGCTTCCTCCGGGCGGAGCATCGCGACCTGCTGTTCGTCGACACCGAACCGGCTGCCCTGGTCGACGCCTTCGCCACCTGGAAACCGTCGTCCGTCGACAAGTGGACCTGACGCCCTGATCCGGCCCTGACCCGGCAGCCGCTCGCGTCAGGCGGAGTCGTCGGGGCGCTTGTGGTACCGGTCGACGTACTGCTGCTCGGACAGTTCGAGGATCGCGTACATGATCTCGTCGGTGACCGAACGCCGGATCGCGGGCGAGTTGTCCATGCCGTCGTAGCGGGAGAACTCCAGCGGGTCGCCGAACCGGACGCTGATCGGCGTGACCCTCGGGACGCGCCTGCCTTTCGGCTGGAGCTTCTCCGTTCCGCTCAGTGCCACCGGAACCACCGTGGCCCCGGTGGCCAGGGCCAGCGCGGCGACGCCGGTGTGGCCGCGGTGCAGGTTGCCGTCGAGTGAACGGGTGCCCTCGGGGTAGATGCCGAAGGCGCCACCGTCGTCGAGCACGCGCCGGGCGGACTCCAGGGCGGCGAGCCCGGCCATCGCGTTGCCGCGCTCCACCGGGACGTAGCCGAGTGCGGTCAGGAAGTTCGCCATGACGCGGCCCCGGACGCCCTTGCCGGTGAAGTACTCGGCCTTGCCGAGGAACTTGACCGGACGCGGAGTGACGATCGGGATGATCGCCGTGTCGAGCGCGGCGTTGTGGTTGGCGGCGAGAATCACCGGCCCGGTGAGGGGGACCTTGTCCGCGTCCCGCACCTCCGGCCGCCAGATCAGCCGCACCAGGGGCGCCAGCAACCAGCGGATCAGCAGGTGTAACACGTCTCCTCCAACGGGGTGTGAACCTCAAGCATGGCACGATCGGGCGCATGCTTGCCGAGACGAGTGCCTGGTTCGCGCGGCGGACCTGGCAGGCCGCGCCGTGGACCGCCGGGGAACTGCTGCGGCTCAAGGGGTCACGCACCGTGTCGGTCGTGCTGCCCGCGCTGGACGAGGAGGCCACCGTCGCCCGGGTGGTCGCCTCGGTCCGGCCACTGCTCGGGTCCATTGTGGACGAGATCGTGGTGATGGACTCCGGTTCGTCCGATCGCACGGCCGCGGTCGCCGCCGCCGCGGGGGCGCGGGTCGTCGGCCGTGCGGAGGTGCTGCCGGACTGGGAGCCGAGGCCGGGCAAGGGTGAGGTGTTGTGGCGTTCGCTGGCCGCGACTTCCGGCGACCTGGTGGTGTTCCTGGACTCCGACCTCGTCGACCCCGATCCGGACTTCGTTCCCGCGCTGCTCGGGCCGTTGCTTGCCGAGGAGGGGGTGCGGCTGGTCAAGGGTTTCTACCGGCGGCCGCTGCGGCTGGAGTCCGCCGAGAACGGCACCGGGGGCGGGCGGGTCACCGAGCTGCTGGCGCGTCCACTGCTCGCCGCCTTACGTCCCGCGCTGTCGGGTTTGGTGCAGCCGTTGGGGGGCGAGTACGCCGCCACCCGGGAGACGCTCGAAGCGCTGCCGTTCGCTGCCGGGTATGGCGTCGAGATCGGTTTGCTGCTCGACGTCGAAGCGCGCCACGGCGTCGATACGCTGGCACAGGTCAACCTCGGCGTGCGCAAGCACCGGAACCGCTCGCTGCTGCAACTCGGTGTCATGTCGCGGCAGATCCTCGGTACGACGCTGGGTCGGTGCGGGATCGACCAGAACGTCGAGGCGTTGACGCAGTTCGTTCAGGTGGGTGGTGAATGGGTGCCCGATGCCACGGAGGTGCTCGTCGCGGACCGGCCGCCGATGCGGGAAGTGTCCGCGGCGCGGGGGTGAACTCGTCTTCGTTCCGTTTCCCGGGGCGGTTCTGATTCGCTGGCGTTTGGCTGGGGGCTGGGGGATTGGTTTGGTCTGGGGCTTGCTTTTGGCTGCTCTGGTCGCTTTTGGGGTGGCGGGTTCGGTTCTTGGGGCTGTACGGTTCCGGGTGGGTTTCTCGGGTTTGCGGCACGCCTTCGGCGGGCCGTGTGAAACTGTCGCTTCTCGGGGCGTTTGCCGTTGTTGGTCGCCAGCGACAGTTCCCCACGGGACGGGTTTCTCGGTGTCGGTTTTTTCTCGGTGCGGGTTGGTTGTCGCGTTTGTTTAGTGCGCGGCGTTCGGGCTTGTTCCCCTGCTGTTGCGTTCGGTTGTCCTTCGGTGAGTGCATTGGTGGCGTGGGCGGCTTGGGCGGCATTGGCCGTCCGGGTTTCTGACTGCACAGCGGCGCTGGTCGCGTTCGGGTGTTGTGAGGTCGGCGAAGGCCTGGCGCTGGGGGATTCGTCGACGTGTCGATATTGCGTCGCGCGCGTAGTGGCTCGATCCGTCGACTCCTCGTGGATACGACGTCAATACCGGAAGCGTTTCTCTGGTTCTCCTCGTTTCGGTCGACGGGTCTACGCATGAATGGACCGTTCGTTGTTAGGGGTGCTCGATGGTGTGATTGGAATTGTTCGGGGGTGTCGGTAGAATGGGTTCATGATCGATGGGGGATCTGTTGAGGTTCGGTTGGCTGCGATTCTTGATTTGGATTCGCGGGAAACGGTGCGGGTTGATCACGGGGGTCTGGCTGGTGTTCGACTGTCTTCGTTGTCGGCGCGGGGGCTTCTTCGGGTGATGCGCGATGCCGAGGTCGCCCGATCGCGTGCGGAAGCTGTGCAGGTGCGGGCGGTGGCTCGGTTCGCGGCGTTGTCGGAGGAGCCGCGTGGGGTGGCGGCGGAGGTCGCGTTGACCCTGGCCACCACCGAGCACCGTGCACAGCGGATGGTGGCGCACGCCCAGGCGTTGACTTCTCGACTACCGGAAACGTTGGCCGCTCTGGACACCGGCGTCGTCGACAGCTACAAGGCATCCAAGATCGTCGATGCCACCAACCCGCTATCGGACGAGCACGCCACTGCCGTGGACGCGGCGATGGTGGGTCGGCTCGACGGGCGGAATCCGTCCAGCATTCGCCGCGCCGCCGTGCGGCAAGTCGTGGCCGTCGATCCGGACGGGCATGCTGAGCGGGCCCGGAAACGACGTCTGGAACGCAGCGTGCAGTTGGTGCACCAGGACGACGCCATGAGCACCCTGATCGCCGATCTGCCCACCGAGACCGCCACGGCGATCTACGCACGCGTGGATCGGATCGCGAAGACCCTGCGCGGTGGTGGCGAAACCCGCACCCTGGAACAACTCCGTGCCGACGTGTTCGCCGAACTCTGCCTCGGCCACCGCACCGCCGAGACACGTACAGAAGTTTTCGTGCACGTCGCCGCGACCACCCTGGCCGGGGCCGACGACCATCCCGCCGAGCTGTCCGGTCACGGGCCGGTACCGGCCTGGCTGGCCCGCCACCTCGCCACCCGCCCGGACTCGGTGCTACGCAAGGTCGTCACCGACCCGGTCACCGGGACGGTGCGTGACGTTGGGCGGGCCCGCTACCGGCCACCCGCGGCGTTGGCCGAGTTGACGAAGGTGCGTGACCGGGAATGCCGGATGCCCGGCTGCCACCGACCCTCACACGTATCCGACATCGACCACACCCAGGACTGGGCACGAGGGGGCAAAACCAGCGCCGACAATCTGACCGGGCTGTGCCGACGACACCACCGCCTCAAAGACCTCCCCGGCTGGCACTTCGCCACCGACAACACCGGCGCCCTGCACATCACCACCCCCACCGGCAACGTCCACACCAGCCGACCCGAACCCCTCCACCCACGAACATCCCCGCCGGCCCCTTTCTGACCTGCCCAGCCGACAACCGCGGCCCACGCCCGGCGCACGCCGACGAGTTCCCACCGACAGGCCGGACCAGTGGGAAAGCGCTGCATTCGGCCCGATGGCCCAGGTGAAGACTCGTCTCGATTGCTTACACGGCTGACCGTGCGCTGACCGGCTGTGCCGTTCTGTGTTGTCGCCTGAGCTGGACGCCAGAGGTGGCTACCGAGGTAACGGTTGCCGGAGCTGGGCACCGGACTAGTGGTACCAGAGCCGTGCCTGCCGGGGCATTGGATACCGGAGTAACGGTTGCCGGAGGTGGTGACCGGAGCTGGTTGTCAGAGGTGCCTACCGAACCAGTGCCTACCGAACCAGTGCCTACCGAACCGGTGCCTACCGAACCGCCAGCGCACACGAAGGCGCCATCCTGCGGCAAGGGACCGGACGCCCCACGCTCGCCGATCACCGGGGCGGCCGGTGCCGAGCCGGACCGACGGGGGTACGGGAGGCCCGCGACACGCAGCGCCCCACCGCAGTGGCCAGGTGACCCGACACGCAACTGGACCGTGCTGACCGGTCCGTGGGGAACTGCCGCTGGTGACCGTCGACGGCGAACGACCCGGGGAGCGGCGGTTTCTCACGGCGCGCCGAAGGCGTGCCTGAAACCCGGGGACACCACGACGACGCCTGCGTCGGCCCCGATCCGTACCTGCCTCACCGGGCCCCAGCCTGCCGTCCGAGTACCTGTACTGGCGCGACGTCAGACGGTCCCCTGTGTCACGATCGTCGCGTGACCACCGCGCTGATCTATCTCGTCGTCATGCTCCTCGTGGCGGCCGTGGTGTTCCTGCTCGCGGCCCTGGTGTTCGGCCGCGGCGAGGAACTCGCCCCACTGGCACCCGGCAGCTCCCCGACGCGGCTGCCCGCGGACGATGTCACCGGCGAGGATGTCACCGGCGTCCGTTTCCAGACGGTGCTGCGTGGATACAAGATGACCGAGGTCGACTGGGTGCTGCGCAAACTCGGTACCGAGGTGGACACCCTGCGCGCCCGCGTCGCCGAACTCGAATCCGCAGACCGCCGGCCGGCACAGATCCAGGCCCCCGGCCAGCACAGCCCGCCCGGCCAGAGCCAGGCCCCCAGCCAGCACAACCAGCCCGACCAGGACACCCAGAGCCAGGAAACCCAGGCCCCCGGCCAGCACAGCCAGCCCGACCAGGACAGCCAGGACACCCAGCCCGGCCAGCACAGCCGCAGGCAGGGCCACGGCCAGCATCGGCGCGATGAGCGGGAGTCCGCGCAGTGACCGCCGACGTGACCCTCTCGGTCGCGGTCGCCGCCCCCGCGGGCACCACCTGGCTCGCGCTCACCGACTGGGAACGGCAGGGCGAGTGGATGCTGGGCACGGAGGTGCGCGTGGCCGAGGGCAACGGCCGCAGCGTCGGCTCCACCCTCTCCGCGTTCACCGGCATCGGCGGCATCGGATTCACCGACACCATGGAGATCGTCAGCTGGGAACCGCCGCTGCGCTGCACCGTGCGGCACCTGGGCAAGATCGTCCGTGGGACGGGGGCGTTCCACGTTCAGGAGAAGGGGCCGCAGCGGTCGGTGTTCGTCTGGTCGGAGCAGCTCCAGCTTCCGCTGGGCATCGTCGGCAGGCTCGGCTGGCCTCTCGTCCGCCCGGTGTTCACCCTCGGCCTGCGCCACTCGCTGGACAGGTTCGCTCGCTACGCCGAGTCCTACGTCGTGGGTGCCGAGTGACCGGACTGCTCGGCACCGACGCCGTCCCCCGCTGCCCCTGGGGCAACACCGCGCCGGACTACGCCGAGTACCACGACACCGAATGGGGTTTCCCGCTGCACGGCCAGACCGCGCTGTTCGAGCGGATCAGCCTGGAGTCGTTCCAGTCCGGCCTGTCCTGGATCATCATCCTGCGCAAACGGGAGGGCTTCCGGACGGCGTTCGAGGGTTTCGACCCGGAGCAGGTCGCCGCCTTCGGCGACGAGGACGTCGCCCGGCTGCTCGCCGACGCCGGCATCGTCCGCAACCGGGCGAAGATCGTGGCCACGATCGGCAACGCCCGTGCGATCGCCCGGCTCGACCGTCCGCTGGACGAACTGCTCTGGTCCTTCGCCCCGGACCACACCGGCCGGAAGCGACCGGTGGAGCTGTCCGACGTCCCCGCGGTGACCCCGGAGTCGACGGCGATGGCCAAGGACCTGAAGAAGCGTGGCTTCGCCTTCGTCGGCCCCACCACCTGCTACGCACTCATGCAGGCCACCGGCATGGTCGACGACCACCTGGCCGGCTGTTTCCGTGCCGCCGTCTGAGCCGCCCGGTTCCCACACGCGCCGCAGGGGCATCCCAGAAGCGCCGGTGTCAGCGGAAACCTTGTGGCGGAAGGCATGCCGACCGGCGCGCCGGACCCGTCCGGCGGGCGAGCGGGACACCTGGCGACCCGAGCGGTCCACAGTGGACGCCACCGGTGGCCCGGCGAGGCCGACCGCGCGTGTTCCGGCGGGAACCCGGCGATCGGGTTCCCGCCGGAAGGGTCACTTGCCGGTGAACTCCGGCTTGCGCTTGGCGACGAACGCCTCGACGGCCTCCCGGTGGTCGGCCGTCACGCCCAGCGTGGTCTGCACCTCGTTCTCCTTGTCGAGCGCCTGACCGAGCGTGCTCTCCGAGGCCGTGGTGAGCGCGTCCTTGATCCGGGCGTACGCCGCGGTCGGCCCGGCGGCCAGCTTCGCCGCCACGGCCTGGGCCCTCGCCGCCAGCTCGGCGGCGGGCACGACCTCGCCGACCAGTCCGATGCGCAGCGCCTCCTCGGCGTCGACCGAGCGGGCCAGCAGCATCAGCTCGGCCGCCCTGCCGTAGCCGATCAGTCGCTGCAGGGTCCACGAGGCGCCGGTGTCCGGGCCGAGCCCGACGTTCGCGAACGCCATCAGGAAACTCGCCGAGTCGGCGGCGATCCGCAGGTCACTGGCGTAGGCCAGGGCCGCTCCGGCGCCCGCGGCCGAGCCGTTGACCGCCGCGATCACCGGCTTCGGCAGCTCCACCACGGCCCGCACGATCGGGTTGTAGTGCTCGGTGACCGTCCGCAGCGGGGACGGGTCCTTGGCCTGCAGGAGCCCGATGTGCTCCTTGAGGTCCTGTCCGGCGCAGAACGCCTTGCCCGCCCCGGTGAGCACCACCGCACGCACGGCGGTGTCGGTGGCCGCGTCGGTGAGCGCGTCGAGGAGCCGCTCCTTGAGCAGTCGCGTGAACGAGTTGTAGGCGGCCGGGCGGTTGAGCGTCAGGGTGCGCACGCCGTCGGCGTCGGCGATCTGCAGAACTTCTTCCGTGGTCACGAATCTCCTCCGAGTCGGTCCTCGTCGGCAGCAGTCTGACAGTCCGGGAAGCGGCATACCAGCACCGATGCCCAGGCGTTAAGATCGGTCCGGCGACACGCCCGCGCGCTGATGAGGGACAATGGTCCATACCCGGTTGGCTTTGGTGAGCGCGACCCGGGCGCGTCGGTGATACGGAGGGAGCACGCTATGGCGGCCATGAAGCCCCGGACCGGAGATGGTCCCCTCGAAGTGACGAAGGAGGGACGGGGCCTCGTGATGCGCGTACCGCTCGAGGGTGGTGGGCGACTCGTCGTCGAGCTGTCGGCCGAGGAAGCAAAAGATCTCGGTGTCGCCCTGCAGGAGGTCACCGGCTGATCCGGGCTCTCCCCGGCGTCGTAGCCGTATCCGGCTCTTCTTCTCGCGCCCCGGTCCCGCGTCGACGGACCGGGGCCTCTTCGTCGTACACACATGTTCGTCCTACCCATGTGAGCCTCCTCGCGGCGGCTCACTCCCGGACCTGCCTGGAGGCCGTCCATGGCGCGCAAGGTGCTGCCGCCCGTACCCACCCCGCTGATCGACGTCGAGGTGGTGGCCGCAGCGCGACGCCGTTCCCCGCTCGCCGTGCTGGTGCCCGCACCCGACGGGGACACCGGCTGGGAGACCGCCGACGCAGCACTGTTCACCGGGCAGCGGGCGACCGGCAAACCGGGTGAGGTGCGGACGGTCGGCGATCCGGCGTCCAGGGCGCTGTGGCTGGTAGGCGTGGGCGGCGGCACCGCGAAGGACTACCGCACCGCGGGTGCCGCACTGATCCGCGCAGCCGACGCCCACGTCGTGACCGAGACCGAGGCGGACGCCCGGCCTTCGCGCACCGCGCAGGCCGAACTGCCGGACGGCGCGGGTCCGGCCGAGGCGGCCGAGTTCGCCCTCGGCGCGGCCCTGGGCGGCTACACCTTCACCCTCACCGCCGACGATCCGAAGCCGCGCGTCCGTACCCTGCGCCTCGTCGTCGGCCAGGAGACAGCGGTGGCGCCGGTGACCGCGGCTGTCGGCCGCGCGCTGGAACTGGCCGCCGCCTCCGCACTGGCCCGCGACCTCGCCAACACCCCGTCGAACGTCAAGGATCCCGTCTGGCTCGCCGGTACCGCGGAGCGCGTCGCGGCCGCCGCGTCCGGGTTGAGCGTCACCGTGCGGGACGAGCGCTGGCTCGCCGAGCAGGGCTTCGGCGGAGTCCTCGCCGTCGGCGGTGGCTCAGCCTCGCCGCCCCGGCTGATCGAGCTGAGCTACCGGCCCCGAGGGGCCACCACGCACATTCTCCTGGTCGGCAAGGGCATCACCTTCGACACCGGCGGTATTTCCATCAAGCCCGCCGACGGGATGCACCTGATGCGCACCGACATGGCGGGCGGCGGCGCGGTGATCGCGGCGGCCAGGGCGATCGCCAACCTGCGGCTGCCGGTACGGGTGACGGCGCTCGTGCCCTCAGCGGAGAACCACGTGTCCGGCTCCTCGTACCGTCCCGGTGACGTCGTCCGGCACTACGGCGGCACCACGACCGAGGTCGGCAACACCGACGCCGAGGGGCGCATGGTGCTCGCCGACGCGCTCGCCTACGGCATCCGTAAGTTCTCCCCGGACGTCGTGGTGGACGTCGCCACGCTGACCGGTGCGATGAAGCTCAGCCTTGGCGTGCGCACCGGCGGTCTGTTCGCCACCGAGGACGCGCTCGCCGAGCGTGTCGCGGCGGCCGGCGAGCGGGCGGGCGAGGCCTGGTGGCGGATGCCGTTGCTGGAGGACCTCGCCGGGGACGTCCGCGGTGAGATCGCCGACCTGCGCCAGGCGCCGCAGGGGCCGGGCGGCATCGTCGCGGCGCTGTTCCTGCGGGAGTTCACCGGGGGCCTGCCGTGGGCACACCTGGACATCGCGGGCCCCGGCCGGTCGGAGCGCAACTACGCCGAGGTGGTGCCCGGCGGCACCGGGTTCGCCGCGCGCACCCTTGTCGAGTTCGCGGCCTCCTACGCCTGACCGGCCCTCGCAATACGTCGACATATTGCGATACCTTGTGCACGATGGATCGCAATACGTCGACGTATTGCGTTTCTTGGGGGGTTCGGGGGTCGGCAGGCGGGTCAGCGGGTCAGGACGAACTCGCGGAAGGTGCGTACGGCCGGGGTGAGGTAGAGGCCGTCCCGCCAGACCAGGCCGATCGACCGGGTCGCCCTGGGCCGCAGCGGCAGTTCGACCACGCCCGCCGGCAGCGCGGGTTCAAACTGCGGCAGCAGCGCGACGCCCAGGCCCGCCGCGACGAGCCCGCGCACGGTGTCCGACTCCTGGCCCTCGAACGTGATCCGCGGCCGGAAACCCGCCGCCGCGCAGAGTTCGTCGGTGATCTGCCGGACGCCGTAGCCCCGTTCCAGCATCACGAAGTCCTCCTCGGCGAGTTCGGCGACGCGCACCTGCCTGCGTCCGGCGAGCCGGTGCGACTCCGGCACCGACAGCAACAGCTCCTGCTCGGACATAACGTGCCCGGCGAGTGTGTCGTCGCCGGTGGGCAGCGGCGCGACGAACGCGAGATCCACCTCGCCCGCGCGCAGGTGCGCGAGCACGTCGTCCCGGGACCCCTGGACGAGCCGGAACCGTACGTGCGGGTGGTTCCTGCGGAACTCGCGCAGCAGCTCGGGCACCAGCGAACGGCCGAGCAGGTGCAGGAAGCCGAGGACGACGTGGCCGCGACCCGGTTCCAGCTCCTCCCTGGCCTGGCGCGCCCCGGCGGCGAGTTCGGCGAGCGCCCGCTCGGCCCCGGCCACCAGCAGCTTCGCCACGCTGGTGAGCTGGATTCCGCGACCGGCGGGCAGTGTCAGCGGCGCGCCGACCCGCTCGGCCAGCGCGGCCAGGCGCCTGCTCACCGTCGGTTGCGGGACGCCGAGCAGTTCGGCCGCGCGTGTGACGTTGCCCATCCGCCCGAGGGCGACCAGGAGTGCCAGGTCGGGGGCGATGTCGGCGGCAAGCTGGTGATCCGAGGACAGAGCGTCTGTCTCATCCGTCATCGTATGGATTATTGCCGATCTACGTATTAGACGTATCAATTCCTCCCGGCCTAGCGTCGCCCGTGTGCAGAGACGATCTCCGGACACCAGGCGGGTGACCATCGCCGTCGCCGCGGCGGGCATCTCCTCCTTCGCGTTGCTCTACGCGCCACAGCCGGTGCTGCCGCAACTCGCCGCCGACTTCGGCCTCGACCCCGGCGGTGCCTCGCTGGCGGTCAGCGTCGCGACGGCGGCGCTGGCGATCGCGGTGGTGCCGATCGCCGCACTGTCCGAGATCGTCGGCAGGCGCGCGGTGATCATCACCTCGCTGCTCGCGTCCGTGCTGCTCGGCCTGCTGCTGCCGTTCGCGCCCTCCTACGAGGTGCTGCTGGTGCTCCGGGCGCTGCAGGGCGTCGCCATCGCCGGCTTCCCCGGGGTCGCCTCCGCCTACCTGGTCGAACGGCTCGGCGCCACCGGGGTCGCGGCGGCCGTCGGCGCGATGATCGCGGGCAACACCGTCGGCGGCATGACGGGCAGGCTGGCCGCCGGTTTCGCCGCGGACGCCATCGGCTGGCACGGCGCACTCGCCGTCGTCGGCGGGGTGTCGCTGGTGTGCGCGGCCGTCGCCGTGCGCGCGCTTCCCGCCGGACCGCCGCGACGCTCCCGCCGCCCGGTGCCCACCCGTACCGTCCTCAATGGACTCGGCGTCGCCTTGCGCAGCCGGGTGCTGCTCGCCCAGTACGCCGTGGCGCTGCTGGCGATGGGCGCGTTCGTCGGCCTATACAACGTCGCCGGGTTCCGGCTCACCGGCGAACCGCTCGACCTGTCACCCGCGATCGCCTCACTGGTGTTCCTCGCCTATGCGATGGGTTCGGTGTCCTCGCTGGCCGCCGGACGTCTCGTCGGACGCTTCGGCCGGGTGCGGACCAGCCTCGGCGCGCTCGGCCTCACCGCGGCGGGCGCGCTGCTGACCCTGCCCGACTCGCTGCCCCTCGTCGCCACCGGATTCGTCGTGCTCACCGGCGGGTTCTTCGCCGCGCACGCCGTGGCCAACGGCTGGGTGGCCGCCGAGGCACCCGCGCACGCCAGGGGGCAGGCCTCGGGGCTGTACACCCTCGCCTACTACCTGGGCAGCAGTATCGGCGGGACGACGGGCGGCATCGTCTACACCCACGGCGGCTGGACGGCGCTGGTCGGCGCCACCTCCGGCTGGCTCGCGCTGGCCGCGCTGGCCGTGCTCGTGGCGCGCAGTCAGGCCGTGGCGTCCCCGGAGCAGGCCGCCACCAGCAGACCCGAACCGACCGGCAGCAGCGCCGGGGCGAGCCGCTCGTCGTCCCGGACGGCCCTGGTGACCTCCCGCAACGCCAGCGTCTCCGGGTCCCGCCTCGCCGGATCGCCCACCCGGCCGCCCGCCAGCACGTTGTGAAAGACGATGACGCCGCCCGGTCGCAGCAACTGCACGCCGTGCTCGTAGTAGTGCGGATACTCCACGTGCGCGGCGTCGATGAAGACCAGGTCGTAGTTGCCCGAGGTGAGCCGGGGCAGCACGTCGAGCGCGCGCCCCATGATCAGCCGCGCCCGGCCGGAGGGGATCCCGGTCTGGGCGAACGTCTGACGCGCGGCCCGGTGGTACTCCGGCTCGATGTCGATCGAGGTCAGCACGCCGTCCGGGACCATGCCGCGCAGCAGGTACAGCCCGCTGACTCCGACGCCCGTGCCGATCTCGACCACGGCACGCGCCCGCAGCGTCGCCGTCAGAAAGCTGAGCGCGGCGCCCGTCGCGGCGCTCACCGGCACACAGCCGAGGTCGTCCGCACGTCCGCGCGCACCGGCCACTGTCTCGTCGTCGGCCAGATAGCCCTCGACATAGGCGTTCGCGTCGGCCGACGCGGGCAGGCGGATCTCGGGGGTCACCGGAGGAGGTTAGCGCTCAGTGTCGATATATCCGTGCAGGCTCTCCCGACGCGGCGAAGTGCTCAGCCGTTCGAGCCGAAGTCTCAGGCTCCTCTCAGCCCGGTCTCACCAGAACCATAAGCAAGGACGCGAGACTGGGAAGCGTCCTGGAGAACCAGGCGACGCGGGAACACCCGGTGCGCTTCGCGCGTTGGGGGGAAAGTAGGGAGATCAGCCTGATGGAGGTGCCTTCACTGCCGATGCAGAACAGCCAGATGATCGCGCAGCGGCCGACGGCCGCCCAGCCCGCCGTGGTGAGCACGGCAGGCGACCAGGGCGACGCCGCCTGGACGCCCCCGTCGTGGGACGAGGTCGTGCGCGAGCATGCCGACCGCGTCTACCGGCTCGCGTACCGCCTGTCCGGCAACACCCACGACGCGGAGGACCTGACGCAGGAGACCTTCATCAGGGTGTTCCGCTCGCTGGCGTCCTACAAGCCCGGCACCTTCGAGGGCTGGCTGCACCGCATCACCACCAACCTGTTCCTGGACATGGCGCGCCGCCGTTCCCGGGTGCGCATGGAGGGGCTGCCGGAGGACACCGACCGCATCGTCGGTGACGACCCGAGCCCCGAACAGGTGTGGTCCGACACGCACCTCGACCCCGATCTGCAGGCCGCGCTCGACGAGTTGCCGCCCGAGTTCCGCGCCGCCGTCGTGCTCTGCGACGTCGAAGGCCTCTCCTACGAGGAGATCGGCGCGACGCTCGACGTGAAGCTGGGCACCGTCCGCAGCCGGATCCACCGCGGCCGTCAGGCGCTGCGCGCCTCGATGGAGCGCCGGCGCGCGCAGCGCACCGAGATCGCGGAGATGGCGGTATGACCGAAGCCCGGGGCTGGAGCCTGCCCGAATCCCACCTGCTGCCCGACGCGGTGGTGGCGTTCGTGGACGGCGAGCTGACGCTCGGAGCACGTGAGCGGGCCGCCGCGCACGCCGCGCGCTGCCCGGGCTGCGCCGCCGACATCGCCGCCCAGCGCCAGGTCCGGTCCGCGGTACAGGACGCGGGAGCGCCATCGATGTCCGATGGTTTCCTCGCCAGCCTGCGCTCCATCCCACAGGACACCGAACTTCCCACCGCGCCGGACAACCTGGCGATCACCGAGGACGGTCAGCTCGTCGCCATCCAGCGCCCGGACCGGTTCGCCGCACTCGGCGGCCTCGGCGGCGCCCCACTGGGGTCGGGTGCACCCCTGGGTACGTCCGCGCCGCTGGGCAACTCCGAGAAGGTGCTCGGCGGCAGGCGCCGCGCCGCACAGGGTGCGGGTGTCGTCGTGTCCGGCCTGGTGCTGAGTGCACTCGCGCTCGTCGTCGTCGCCCCCGACGAGGAGGGCGAGCGGGCCCCGGTGCCCGGCGCCCCCACGGCAGGGGTGCTGCGCGCGCAGTTCGGTACCACCGCCCCGCCCGCTCCACCCTCGTCGACGGCTCCGCCGTCGAAGCAGGTTCCGGCCACGGGCAGCTCCCCGCTCAGCACAGCCACGGCCGCGCCATGGCAGGCCCGCTGATCCGCTCGCATCCGCGTCGCCGCACGGCGTCCCGGCCGCGACCCGACGCCGACTTCACCGGCTCCACGGCACACTTTCCGCAGTAACGGCTTGGCGTATGGTCACCGGCGGCGCCGCAGTGGCGACGAGGGCGAGTGGGCCGGACACCGGACCCGGAGAGCAAGGAGCGTTGACGAGCGTGGCGATGAATCGCTCCCGGCGGCGTGCCGCGGCTCGTGCGGCAGGACCGTGCCGATGACCAGGCCGCCCGAACCCGACCCGGAACGTCCCGACCCGGAACGTCTCGCGCCCCGCCCGGTGCGCCGCCCCCCGGTGGATCCTGGACAGGCCGCCACCTTCGGCAGGCCGCAGGGCGTCCACGGTGCGTTCGACGTGCTGCACGCCCCCGACTCGACCGGTGGCAGGCGCGGCAACGCGAACGGCGCGGCGAACGGCCGGGGGAACGGAACCGGTGCGCTGCCGCTCGCCCCACCGCCCCCCGAATCACTCACCGAGGCGTTCAGCCGCCCGCCCGGCGCGGAGGACGTGGTGCTCCAACGCCCGCACGACGATGACGGCAGGGCCCGCGGCCGGGACGGTGCCGACGCCCCGCTGTGGTCCGAGCGGGCCGACCCCTGGCGCGACCCGGCGGCGGGAGCGGTACTGGCCGGACCGGCCGTCGCCACCGAGGAGACCCCCGAGGACGAGAAGGAACGGCCGGCCGGGGCGTTGCTGAGCCTGCCGGAGCTGCTGTTCGGCAGGCGGGTCAAACCACTCGCGCTGGGTCTGCTCGCGGTGATCGCGCTCGTCGTCGGCGCGGGCGGCGGCGTCGCCGGCTGGTGGCTCGCCGACCGCGGTGAGGAGCTGACCGGGGAGCTGAACATCGCCGAGGCCACGGCCGGCAAGGAACGTCCCGCGGGCTCGATCTCGGACATCGCCAACCGGGTGTCGCCCTCGGTCGTCTCCATCGAGGTCAAGTCCGGCCAGTCCGGTGGGGTCGGCTCCGGCGTCGTCATCGACCCGGCGGGGTACGTGCTCACCAACAACCACGTGGTCGCGACGGCGGTGAAGGACAAGCAGGCGAAGATCACCACCGTCTTCACCGACGGCACCCGCGCCGAGGCGCAGATCGTCGGGGTCGACCCCAAGACCGACCTCGCCGTCATCAAGGTGCCGATCGCCAACCCGGTCGTCATCGAGGTGGGCAAGTCCGCGGAGCTCTCCCCCGGAGACACGGTGGTCGCCGTCGGTTCGCCGTTCGGCCTGGAGAACACCGTCACCGAGGGCATCGTCAGCGCACTGAACCGCCCGGTCACCGCACCCGGCGAGAACGGCGAGCCACCGGTCACCTTCGACGCCATCCAGACCGACGCCGCGATCAACCCCGGCAACTCCGGTGGCGCGCTGGTCGACTCGCGGGGCGCGCTGGTCGGGATCAACGCGCTGATCCGCACCGTCAGCGCGGGGGAGGGCGAGGGCGGCAGTATCGGTCTCGGCTTCTCCATCCCCATCGACCAGGCGGTACGGATCAGCGAGTCGCTCATCCGTGACGGCCAGGTCAAGCACGCGGACCTCGGCGTCAACGCGAACTCCGTGGCCGCCAACACCTCCGAGGGCGCGCAGGTGCAGAACGTCAACCCCGGCGGTCCCGCGGCCGGCGCGGGCGTGGCGGAGGGCGACGTGATCACCAAGCTCGGCGACCGCACCGTCCGTAACGCCGCCGAGCTGACCGTCGCCGTGCGTGAGCACGAGATCGGTGAGGTCGTGCCGGTACAGCTCGTCCGCCAGGGACGACAGCTCACCGTGGACGTCACCCTCGGTTCGGACTGACGCCGGGACCCGCCCGGGCGGTAGGCTGGGGCGGCAGGTACCCGGCCGACGGCCGGGCTCGTTCGTCGTCGGCCGCCGGACCGAGGTCGATGCGGAACGAGAAGGAAGGCGGAGGTTCCCAGGTGTTCGAGAGCGTTGGATGGGGAGAGATCCTCGTCCTGATCGTCGCGGGCCTGTTCATCCTCGGCCCCGAGCGGCTGCCCGAGGCGGCCGCCTGGATGGGCAAGAGCATGCGCAAGGTGCGGGAGTTCGCCACCGGCGCGCGCCAGCAGCTCAAGGACGAGGTGGGCTCCGACTTCGAGGAGTTCCGCAAGCCGCTGGAGGACCTGCGCGGGCTGCGCAACTTCGACCCGAAGCGCGCGGTCACCCAGCACATCTTCGACGGCGACGAGGATCCCACCGGCCTCAAGTCGTTCCAGGGCAACGGCGGTAACGGCGGTAACGGGGGCGCCAAGCAGAACGGCTACCCGAACGCCTCGGCACCGCAGACGAAGCCCGAGGCCGAATCGCTCAAGCCCGGGGAGAAGGCCCCCGTGGACCCGGACGCCACCTAGGATCACGTCCGGGACGACGGGGGCGGTGTACAGCACCATGAGCTGGCCGAACCGGTTCGCGTCTGTCTCTTCCGCGGGGCCGTTCGGGCCGAGTGTCGAAACAGACGGCGTACTTCACGCCATGTGATCGACACTCTCGCTTTGTGTAATTGTGCGATGGGTTCACCCAGCAAGGGGGTGCTCGTCGTCGACGAGATTTTTTTCGTATTTTTGACGGCGAATACATTCGGTGGCGTCTGAATGGTGGTCGCGCACGATGCTGTTCCGTGGTTCGCCGCCCATGTTCGGCCGTAATCGGCGGGAAGAGCGGCAGTGGGACGCCGTGATATGGAATTATCCACGGATTAGTTCTGGTTATCCTACTTCCGTAGGAGTTATGGCCTAAACGGCCTAGTACGTTGGCCGCGGATTTTGATCGTTTTTGTCGGCCGAGAAGGCGACCCGATCAACGGATGATGCGAGTTCGCGAATCCTTGCTGTCAACGAAGTGGTCATGTAGCGTCCGTCGGCAACGGATGGTCTGGGGCGGCCTCGCTGATTTGCGGATGAGGTGTCTATTACTTGCAAAAAGACTCTTCGGCGAACTATTTGGCTTTTACGGGAATTGACGGAATAGGCAAGACGACTGTGGCCGCCGCGGTGGCCGCGGAACTGCGGGCCACCGGCCACACCGTGGTCACGCCGTCCTGGAACGAATACCTACGTCCCGGATCCGACCTGCGGGCGAGCCTGTTGCGGCCCTTGCTGACCTCAACGGTGGGAGCTCTCTACGCAGGAGCGCGGGACAGCGAGGGCATTGCCGTGCTGGACACATTGGCCTCGCGCGGCAAGAACCTGGTCTCGGACGCGGGTGAACCTCTCGTCACCGAACGAGATCTGGGCCGCCTCGACATCGCGTCGAATCGCCCGGAAAGCCTGCTGGCGGCGGGCCTGTCCATGCTCGCGGCACAGTTGCTGATGCACGAACTGGTTGTCCGTCCCGCGTTGGCCGAGGGGTGCACCGTCATCCAGGACAGCCATGGAATCAAAGCCGTAGTGAAGTCGATCGTGCTCGCCGATCGATCGCTACCCCGGAACTCCGACGCCGAGCCGGTCCGGGAGTTCCGATCGTTCCTGTGGAGCTGCCTCCGAACCTGGGCCGCGCCGTCGATGGGGGTGTTGCTCACCGGTGACCCGCGGACCGCTCTCCAGCGCAAGACGGCCGCACGGGATCTCACCTTCACCGAGCATTTCGGACTGACCGGGGCAGGTGGCGAGTCGAGCTTCGTGTCGTTCCAGGAACGTCTCCAGGACGAGTTGCGAGTTCTGGCCGGCGGAGCTGGGTGGACCGAGGTGACGGTTCGCGGAGGGACGAAGGACGAGTCGGTGTCGGCCACTGTCGACGTCGTGCTCGCCATGATGGCCACACCGGTGCCGAGTGGGGCCGGCCGGAGCGAACCGGCATGACCACGATGCGCACGGGCAGCCGGTGGCGCTTTCCCGACCAGGGGTTCGGCCCCGCGCACCTGGCGGAGGTACGGCGTTTCCTCGCCGAGCGGACCGAACCGGACAAGATCGGTGCCGCGGTGCTGTCCGGCAGCCGGGGAGCCGGGCTCGGTCACGCCACCTCCGACCTCGACCTCTACCTTCTCTTCCACGACCAGCGGGACGCCGATGCGTTCGCCGGTGGTTCCCGGCCGTGGGGGAAGTTCAAGATCGACGCGACGCCGCTGACGACCTTCGGTGTCGAGGCGGTGGCCGCCGAGGTCGCCGACCTGGACACCAGCCCGATCGATCGCCAGCGGTTCGGTATCGACGAACTCAACCGCTGGGCGCTCCCGGTCAGGCTGGTGATCGGCTCGGTGCTGCACAGCGACGAGCGCGGCGCGCGAGCGCTCGCTTCACTGGACCGGAACGCACTGCGTCGCGTGCTCATGGTGGTCTGGGCGGCCCGCCTGCAGTCCTATCTGGACGATGTCTCGGGCACCCTCGACAGTGGTGACCTCGCCACCGCGCTCGGCGCTTCCGGGGACGCGATGCGCTGCGCGGGCGAGATAGCGCTCTGTGGTGTCGACGATCTGTACGTCAGTACCAAGTTCCTCTTCCGCCGCCTGGCGCGACACGACTGTTTCGCCGAACTGCTCGACGAGCACGGCTCCCAGTTGTTCGGCTTGGCCTCCGCCGAACTGAACGAGGACGAGGTACGCCGACTGGTGGAACTGCGGCTGCGGGCCGCGACGCACATCAGCATGCACGCCGTGTTGCGGGGCTGGTACCAAGCGGTCGACACGCTGCCGGTGTTGCCCGCCCCGGACAATCGTGGGCCGGCGCGCAGGCCGGAAGCCATGCTCGGACGCTGGCACGACACCATCGCGCTGTCCGGGACGACACGCGGGAAAGTGATATCGGAATCGGAAGCGGAACTGTGGGCCCTGCTGGACGGCAGACCGTTCTCCGAGCTCGTCCGGTCGCTGGAACGGGATCGGGGATTGACGCACGACGAGGCCGACACGTTCGCGCGAACGCGAATCGCGGGCTGGCGGGCCGACGAACTCGTGCGCCCTGCCGGCTCCGGCAACCGAGCAGGAAAGGAGGTGGGCGGTCCGGCCGACTGAAACGGGATCGAGTGAAGAACGCGCTTTCAGGAAATCCGATAGGTAGAGGAAGTGGCAGGCCATGGACAACGTCGATGTGAACGCGATGAACGAGTTCGATCTCGACCTGCGGACCCGGCCGGTGACCGCGGCCAGGTCCGCGATGGACTCGCGCGACAGCTCCGGCAACCCCGATGACCCCATCTGCGGCTGAGGTCGTTTGCGGCAACGCCTTGCCGTTCCCCTCCGGCACGGATCTCCGTGCCGGAGGGGAACGTCCCGAGCCGGGAAGTGGTGGGGGTGATGGGTGAACTGCGCGGTGCCGGATTCGTCGTGTTGCGCGCCCCCGTTCTCCCGCTCCGCCCGGCACCGGATCGTCCACCGGAGCCGTCGCTGACGGTGCTCCCCGGCCGGCCGGACGAAACCGGCCGAACCGTGTCGTACCTGGAGGTGCTCGCCAAGGACCGGACCCTGTGGGACGCCGTGACGCTGTCCAGCCCGGCCCTTTCCCGGCAGTGGGAGCGGATCCTCTCCGGCGACTCGCTCGGTCTCCCCAGGCTGCGCCGCCTGGCACTGGCCCTGACGCGCTACCGGCTGCGGCTGTCGGCGAGGGCGACCCCGGCCGGGACGCTCGCGGGCGCGGCCTTCGTACCGATCGACGACGCCCCCGGCCGACGGGCGACTGCACGTCTCGGCGGCGAGCACCATCGGTATCCCCGGCCGGACATGCGCTGGCTCTCCCGGATCGTTGCGGAACACGCCCGGCAGATCGAGTTGCTGCGGGTTCTGCGGGTCGTGCTGAACGATCGATGCCGGTACGGCGGCGGACGCCTGGTGCTGAGCCACAGCGGCTTCTCCACCCCGCAGGTGTCGGTTCGGCTGACCGCCCCGGTCCGGGAGCTGGTGCGTTTCGCGCGGCGGCCGGTGCGGGGAGCCGACCTCGAGAAGCACTTGCGCTCGACCTTCCCGGCGGCGCCCGCCGAGGCCGTCGAGGGGATGCTCGCCCACCTGGTCGAGCATCGCTTCCTGCTGACCGACCTGTCGCCCCCACCGGATGCCGAACGTCCACTGGAGCACGTGCTGGCCCGGCTCGGGACGGGGCCGGACCGGGTGCGGACCGAGCTGAGCGGCGTCGACGCGTCGCTGCGACGTGCCGAAGGAGCCTCGGCGGACCAGGCGGACGTGATCGACCTGGCCTCGCGGATGCGCGGACTGTACCCATGCGACCGGCCGGTGCACCTGGACCTGCGCCTGGACGCCGAGATACGGCTTCCTCGGGAGGTGACCGACGAGGCCGCCCGCGCCGCCGAGGTCCTGTGGCGCCTGGCACCGGGCCACCGGCACCCGGCCCGGCTGCACGACTACCACCAGGACTTCCTCGAACGGTACGGCGTCGACCGGCTGGTACCGCTCGGTGAACTGCTCGATCCGACGATCGGCCTCGGACCGCCCGCCGGTTATCCGCTCAGCACCAGGCCGGACGAACCGGAGCCGGTGGGCGATGTGGACCGTGAACACGTTCTGGGCGAGCTGGTCCAGGAGGCGGCACTGCGCGGTGACCGGGAGATCCGGCTCGGCGAGCGGGATGTGGCCCGGCTCGCGGGTAACGACCTGCCACTCCCGCCCAGTCTGGAACTGGGCGCGCACCTGCTGGCCGATTCCGCGGCCGCGGTGGATCGCGGCGAGTTCGACCTGGTGCTCAGTGGGCTTGACTCGCCGGTGGCCGGGGCGGCCTCCGCCCGACTGGCCCACATGTTCGGCCCGGACGAGCAGGCCGTGCTCGCCGAGACGGCCCGCACACACGCGGCGACCACGGGCACCGCGTTGCCCCTGCAACTGGCCGTCGCACCGTTCCATCCGGAGACCGCGAACCTGACCAGGGTGCCGCACTGGCTACCGCGACGGCTCGCCGTCGATGTTCTCGGGGAAGGCCCGGACGTGGTCACGATGGGCGATGTCGTGGTCGGTGCGGACCGTCGTCGGCTCTACCTGATGTCCGTCTCACTCGACCGGGAGATCGTTCCCTTCGGTTTCCACATGCTCAACCCGAAATGGGCGCCCGCCGAGGTCCGGTTCCTGCACGACGTCGGTGCGCACGGCTGCCACCGAGGGTGGTCCCGGTGGAGGTGGGGTGCGCTGGACCGGCTGCCGTACCTGCCAGGGGTGCGGTACCGGCGCACGGTGTTGTGCCCGGCCCGCTGGCGAATGCCCGGGTGGCTGCCCGATGCCGAACCGGACTTCTCCCGCTGGCGCGAGCTTTTCGATCAGTGGCGCACCCGCTGGGCCGTGCCGCGGCACGTACTGCTGGCCGGACGGCAGCCCCTGCCGCTCGACCTCGATCGCGTGCTCCACCTCAGGCTGTTGCACACGGACTGCCCGAAGCAGGCGCCCGCGACGCTGCTCGAGTCCTTCGCCCATCCGGACGCCGGGATCGGCTGGTTGCCCGGCCCGGCGGGCGACCACCACAGCGAACTCGTGATGCCGCTGCTGCGAAACGGAGCCCTCGCGGAGGACGGGGCGGCCGGAACCGGGGTTCGCGACAGGGCTTCGGTGACCGGCCGGATCCGTCCCGAACCGAGCCTGCATCTTCCCGGTGGCGACTGGATCTCCGCGAAGCTGTATGCCGCCGAACCCGAGCACGACGAGCTGCTGGGCGTCCATCTCGCGAACTTCGCGGAAACCCTGACCGGCACCGTCGACCGCTGGTTCTTCCTCCGCTACCGAGACCCCGAGCCACACCTGCGGCTGAGGTTGCGCCCGTCCTCGCCCGCCGCGGCGGTCACGACGCTGCGAGCCCTGCACGAGATGGCCGTGCGGCTGCGCGCCGATGGCCTGCTCGGCAGGCTCCTGCTGGACACCTACGAGCCGGAACTGGAACGGTACGGCGGGCCCGAGGCGATCGGTGCCGCCGAAGTGGCGTTCGCCGCCGACAGCGAGGCGGTGATCGCGCAACTCGCCCTTCGCCGGGAGGGGCGCCTGGACGTGGACCTTCGACTGCTGACGGCGGCGAACTGTCTCGACCTCTGCGCTGCCTTCTTCGCGTCCGGGGCGGGCGAGCCCGGCTGGGCGTCTTCGCTGCTGGATGTCCTGCCCCGCGGGCGGTGGCATCAGGACCTGCCGGAATCCCGCTCGACGGTGCTCGCGCTTCTCGATCCGCGCGACGGCGGCTCGGCGTGGCGTTTGGCCGTGCCCGCGGGCGCGGAGCTGCTCGACGTCTGGAAACGCCGCTCCACGGCCGTCGCGGGCTACGGCGCCCGTCTGCGGGACCTCGGCGGCCGGCCCGGTGTCCCACCTCGCACCGCCCTGTTGTCCCTGCTGCACATGCACCACAACCGGCTGGCCGGCATCGATCCGGCTCGCGAGCGGAGCACGCTGGCGATCCTGCGAGGAGCGCTGCTCCAGTACACCAACGCGAAGCGGTACGGGCACGAAGAGCACCGCGGCACCACTCGGCGCGGGTAGCGCCGTCCTCACCGGACGCCGGTGAGGACGGCGGTTCGTCAGCGTCCGGCGGGGGTCATGTTCAGCATCTTGCCCGCCAGTCCGCGGGCGCGGACCGACAGCGTCGAGGCCGCCTCGCGCAGCACCTTCGACGCGGGCGCGTCCGGATCGGACAGCACGATCGGTGTCCCCTCGTCGCCCTGCTCGCGCAGCTTCGGATCCAGCGGGACCTGACCGATCAGCGGCACGGGCGCGCCGACGGACTTGGTCAGCGAGTCGGCGACCTGCTGCCCGCCGCCGGAGCCGAAGACCTCCATTCGCGCACCGTCCGGGGTCTCGAGGTACGACATGTTCTCGATGACGCCGGCGACCCGCTGCCGGGTCTGCAGGGCGATCGCGCCCGCCCGCTCGGCCACCTCGGCGGCGGCCTGTTGTGGTGTGGTGACGACCAGGATCTCCGCGTTCGGGATGAGCTGCGCCACCGAGATCGCGATGTCACCGGTGCCCGGCGGCAGGTCCAGCAGCAGGATGTCGAGATCGCCCCAGAACACGTCGGCGAGGAACTGCTGCAGGGCACGGTGCAGCATCGGCCCGCGCCACATCACCGGGGCGTTGCCCGGGGTGAACATGCCGATCGAGATGACCTTCACGCCGTGCGCCTGCGGCGGCATGATCATGGTCTCGACCTTGGTCGGCTTCTCCCTGGCACCCAGCATGCGCGGGATCGAGTGGCCGTAGATGTCGGCGTCGACGACGCCGACGGACAGGCCGCGCTCGGCCATCGCGGCGGCCAGGTTCACCGTCACGCTGGACTTGCCGACACCGCCCTTGCCGGACGCGACGCAGTACACCCTGGTCATGGAGCCCGGCTGGGCGAAGGGGATCACCGGTTCGCTCGCGTCGCCGCGCAGCGACTTGCGCAGTTCGGTGCGCTGCTCGTCGCTCATCACGTCGAGTTCGACCTTGACCCCGCGGACACCGGCCACCTTCTCGACCGCCTCGGTGGTCTCCTTGGTGATGGTCGCCTTGAGCGGGCAACCGGCCACCGTGAGGTAGATCTCGACGGTCACCACGCCGTCCTCGGCGACGGTGACGTCCTTGACCATCCCGAGATCGGTGATCGGCTTCTTGATCTCCGGGTCGTGTACGTCGGCGAGCGCGGTACGGACGTCGTCGACGCTGGGAAGCTGCTGCGTGCTCGTCACTGCTCCGGCTTTCTGTGGGGGCCGTCGGTAGCGCTGTCGGTAAGCGCTGTTCGGTGTGCGCTGTCGGGGAAGCCTGCCGGGCTCGGCTGCCGGCGGGCGATCCTCACCGTCCATGTTACGTATCGGTAGCAGTGCGCCCCTCGCCGTGGGTCCGAGCGGCTCGAACCCGGCGCCGGGCACTCGGGGCGCGTGCGTTCCGCCGCCGTCAGCCGGGATGCCCGCCGTGGGAGGGCGTCCGGTGCACGCGGGTGTCGTCCGGTTCCTCCACCGCCTCCTGCTCGGGCCGACGTGGTTCACCGCGTTTGCCCTTTCCCTTGCGCGGCTTGGTGTTCAGGTCCTCACGCAGCTTGTCGAGCTCACTGCGCAGGTAGTCCCGCGTCGCCACCTCGCCGATGGCCAGCCGCAGGGCCGCCAGCTCCCTGGCCAGGTACTCGGTGTCGGCCTTCGTCTGGGTGGCCCGCGCGCGATCCTCGTCCAGCGACACCCGGTCGCGGTCGTCCTGCCGGTTCTGGGCAAGCAGGATCAGCGGTGCCGCGTACGCCGCCTGGGTGGAGAACGCCAGGTTGAGCAGGATGAACGGGTACGGGTCCCAGCGCAGCGTCACCGCCGTGAGGTTCAGCACGATCCAGATGATGACGATGAGCGTCTGCCAGAACAGGTAGGTACCGGTGCCCAGGAACCGGGCGACCCGCTCGGTGAGCTTGCCGAAGGTGTCCGGTTCGATGTTGAGCGTCAGTCTGCGCTGGGTGCGCGGCTGGTCCAGCCTGCGCCGTGAGCTGGGTTCAGGCACGGTCCACCTCCACGGGGCCCTCGGCGGTGTCGCCGGGCAGGTCGTGCAGTCCGGTCTCCCGCCAGTCCTCGGGCAGCAGGTGGTCGAGGACGTCGTCGACGGTCACGGCGCCGAGCAGGTGGTCCTCGGCGTCCACGACCGGCCCGCAGGCCAGGTTGTACGCGGCGAAGTAACGGGTGACCTCGGCGAGTTGCGCGGTCGGGCGCAACGCCGCCAGGTCGGAGTCCACGGCGCTGGCCACCAGTTCGGCGGGCGGTTCGCGCAGCAGCCGCTGGAAGTGCACGCAGCCGACGTAGCGGCCGGTGGGCGTCTCGGTGGGCGGGCGGCAGACGAACACCATGGTGGCCAGTGCCGCGGGCAGTTCGGCGTTGCGGATCCGGGCCAGCGCCTCCGCGACGGTCGCGTCCGGCGGCAGCACCACCGGCTCCGGCGTCATCAGCCCGCCTGCGGTGTCCGAGGAGTACGCCAGCAGCCGCCGCACCGGCTCCGACTCCTCCGGTTCCATCAGCTCCAGCAGCCGGCTCTGCTCCGCGGGGTTCAGCTCACCGAGCAGGTCGGCGGCGTCGTCCGGGTTCATCGCCTCCAGGATGTCGGCGGCGCGCTCGTCCGGCAGGTACGCGAGCAGGTCCTTCTGGTCGTCCTCGGGCAGTTCCTCGATCACGTCGGCGAGACGTTCGTCGTCCATCGCGTCGGCCACCTCGTGCCTGCGCTTCAACGGCAGGTCACGCAGGGTTGCGGCGACGTCCACGGCGCGCATCGTGTCGAACAGGATCAGCAGTTGCCCTGCCCCCTGCGGCTGGGCGCTGAGGTCGGCAAGGCCCAGTCCGGAGACGTCCGACCAGGGCACCACCCGCAGGGTGGAGCGGCGCCTGCCGATGCCGAGCCTGCCGGTGCGCTCGCGGATCGCCAGCTTCGCCAGCACCCAGTCGCGGGTGCGGGTCGGCTCCATCGCCGCGTCCGAGACGGCGATCCGGGTGTCGGTGCCGGACAGGGTGGCGTGGGCGTCGGCGAGCTGGCCGAGCACCAGCACCTCGTTGGGGCGCTGGTGGAACTGCCGCATGTTCACCGACCCGGTGGCGAGCGTGACGGCGTTGGGATCGATCGAGGTCACCCGCAGCATCGGCACGAACACCCGCCTGCGCGTCGCCAGCTCGACGACCAGCCCGAGCACCCGGGGCGGCAGGTGGTCCAGCCGGAGCCCGGCCACCAGGTCACGGGCCTTGCCGATGGACTCCCCATCCGGCCCGAACACCGGCAGGCCTGCCAGTTGAGCGGCGAAAACCCTGTTGACGGCGGCCATGGGGGCAAGGTTATCCCCGAGCGGTGTCCCGTCGCCGGTTGGCGGCCGCGGGCAGGATCCGCCGGTGTGCCCATTCGGCGATCCGCGGACAGCCGGCCAGGGCGGGGTCGGCGGCCGATCCGGTGTCCACCGCGCCCGCCTGCTCGTCCTCGACGGCCCACAGCAGGTTGACGACGGCCCGCACCAGCGTCCATTCCAGGGCCAGCGCCGGGTCGAGTCCCGCGCCCGCGGTCACCGCGGCGAAGCGTTCGTCCAGTGTGGACTCCGGCATCCGGTTCCAGAGCAACGGGATCACCGCGAACTCCAGGTCCCCGGCGAGCGGTTTCGGGTCGATCACCAGCCACGGTTCCCGCTCGCCCGCCAGCACGTTGGAGAAGTGCAGGTCCTCGTTCACCAGCAGGGACGCCGATTCCGGCCCGCGCCGCAAGCAGATCTCCACCGCGGCGTCGACCAGTGCGCGGTCCAACGGCCTGCCGAGCCGCTCCCACTCGCCCACCAGCGTCGCCGCCCAGCGCGTGGCCTCGCCGGCCAGCGTCCGCCGCAACGGCGGCGCCGGGATCGCGTGCCTGCGCAACAGCCCGGCGATGACGTCCACCGCCGGGCCGATCGGTTCGTGCTCCAGCATCCGGCCGGAGTCCAGCCGCTCCAGCAGCAGCACCCCGTCCTCGGGCGCGCAGCGCAGCAGCGCCACCGCCCCGTCGCCGTCCCACGCCGCGAGCGCGACCGGCTCGTCGTGGGTCTCCTCGTCGGGCCAGGAGAGCTTGAGCACGGCGGGCGTGCCGTCCTGGCCGGTGACGGGGAAGACGAGGCCTGCGAAGCCGTGCATCGGCTCGCCGTCGAGTTCGAGCTCCCACCGCGTCAGGTAGTGGCGAGCGAGTCCGGGCACCGAGTCCAGCCAGGCCCGTCCGGCGGCGCCCTCGCGCAGCGCGAACGGGCGGGCGAAGGACGCGGGGACGGACGGTTCGGTCATGACGGCAGCATCCCAGTGGGCCGGATCAGGCGCCGAACGCTGTCCGTGCCCGCTCCGCGGGCAGAACCGGGAGTGAACGGTGTCACAGGCACGAGGGCGGAATCCGGGTCATACTCCCGGATAGTCCTGCGCCGGTGCAGTGGACCGGCGCACGTCAGGCAACTCCAGCGCCACGAAACGGAGCACGCATGGCTCGCCTCGCCCAGACCGCCGGACTCACCGACGTCCAGTCGGAGATCCTCGCCACGGTGCGTTCGTTCGTGGACAAAGAGGTCATCCCGAAGGCCCAGGAGCTGGAGCACTCGGACACCTATCCCACCGACATCGTCGAGGGGATGAAGGAGATGGGGCTGTTCGGCATCACCATCCCCGAGGAGTACGGCGGGCTCGGCGAATCGCTGCTGACGTACGCGCTCGTGGTCGAGGAGATCGCCCGCGGCTGGATGAGCGTCTCCGGCGTGATCAACACCCACTTCATCGTCGCGCACATGATCGCCCGGCACGGGACCGAGGAGCAGAAGAAGCACTTCCTGCCGAAGATGGCGACCGGAGAGGTACGCGGTTCCTTCTCCATGTCCGAACCGGACCTGGGCTCCGATGTGGCGGCGATCAAGACCAAGGCCGTGCGGACCGGGGACGGCGACGGCTACGTTGTCGACGGCGCCAAGATGTGGCTGACCAACGGCGGCAGTTCGAACCTGATCGCACTGCTCGTCAAGACCGACGAGGGCGAGGAGAAGGCCCACCGGAACCTGACCGCGTTCCTGGTGGAGAAGCCGGAGGGTTTCGGCGAGGTGACCCCGGGGCTCACCATTCCCGGCAAGATCGACAAGATGGGCTACAAGGGCGTCGACACCACCGAGGCCGTGTTCGACGGATTCCCGATCGGTGCGGACAAGGTGCTCGGTGGCGAGGCGGGCAAGGGCTTCTCGCACATGATGGACGGCATCGAGGTCGGCCGGGTCAACGTCGCCGCCCGCGCCTGCGGCATCGCGATCCGCGCGTTCGAGCTGGCCGTCGAGTACGCCCAGCAGCGCACCAGCTTCGGCAAGGCGATCGCCGAGCACCAGGCGATCGCGTTCAAGCTCGCCGAGATGGCGACCAAGGTCGAGGCCGCGCACCTGATGATGGTCAACGCCGCCCGGTTGAAGGACCAGGGCGCGCGCAACGACGTCGAGGCGGGCATGGCGAAGCTGATCGCCAGCGAGTACTGCGCCGAGGTCACCCAGGACGCCTTCCGCATCCACGGTGGCTACGGCTACTCCAAGGAGTACGAGATCGAGCGGCTGATGCGCGAGGCGCCGTTCCTGTTGATCGGTGAGGGTACGAGCGAGATCCAGAAGACGATCATCAGCCGTGGTCTGCTCCGGGAGTACCGCTCGCGCGGCTGACGCGGGAGCCGCCGTTGCCGGCCGATCGGTGGGGCCTCGCTCCGGGCGTACCGCTCGCGCGCGTGACGCGGGCCGTGGCCGGTGCGGCAGCCGAGCCGGGTGGCGGCGGAGCCGGGCGGTTCCGGCACGCCTCCGGAATATCTCGATCCCACCCGATCCGGGTCACCCGGGCGCGGTGGACGCTGCCGTGGGTATCGCCCGCTCACACCACCGTGCGGCCTCGCCGAGATCGGCCGCGCGGGTTTCTCCGCCAGTGGTGACCTGTGGTGATCTTTTCCGCATTCTTCGCGGCCAGGGCGAATGCGTCGAGTTTCCGTGTACGCGAATGCGGGTTAGTTTCCGACCGCTGCGCGACGAAGTCGGGCAGCGCCACGAGGTGCGACAACGGGCGTGACAGCACCTCGAATGTGAAGGCCGCCGTCGGTGTCCACATCGGACTCCGCCGTCGAGGCCATTCCGCGGAAGAAGAGGGTCCGAGTTCCGTCCGGCGGGATTCGGAGTGCCCTTCACGAGCACTATTTCGGTACAGGAGAATTCAATGCTTCGACGTACGACCCTGCACGGCTTCGCCACCGCCGCCATCGCCGCGATGGCCCTCGCGCTCACCGCCTGCGGTTCCGAGGGGGACAGCGGCGGCACCGGTGACTCCGGGGGCGACCCGTCCGGCGCACCCGCCTCGTCCTCGGCGCCCAGCAGTTCGGCCTCCGCGGGCGCGGGCGAGTCCGCGGCGAACGCCGATGCGGGCAGCGTCTCCGGCCTGCAGGCCAAGCTCGACGAGGTGCTCTCGGCCGCGCCGATCACCTTCGCGGCGGAGAGCCCCGAGCTCACCGAGGAGAGCCGTTCCACGTTGAAGAGCGTGGCCGAGGCGGCGGCCGAAGTGCCCGACGCCAAGCTCGAGGTCCGTGCGACCGCCGGCTACCAGGACGCCGAGCAGGCGAAGGCACTCTCCCAGCAGCGTGCCGACGCGGTGTCCAAGGAACTGACCTCGGGCGGAGTGGCCGAGGACCGCGTCGAGGCGGTCGCCGCGGGCAACGAGGGCGTCATGGACGACACCGCCGCCGTCACGGTGGACATCACCGCCAAGTAGGACGGCCAAAGTAGGACGGCCGAGCAGGACGGCACCGAGCGGACCGCGGCCGCGCACCGGCCGCGGTCCGTCCGGGCTGGAACGGCCGTCCGGCGTGCGCACGGCCTCGCATGATTACATCGATGTTGGCAGGATGGGATTGTCCGCACCAGCAAGGCATGGGTGATGATCGTGACGAGTGCTTTTTCCTCCGGAGGACGTCCGGCGCCGGGGCAGCCGCGCCTGCCGACGCCGCCCTCCGGCTGGCCGATCGGCTCGTACGACACCTACGAGGGCGCCCAGCGCGCGGTCGACCATCTGGCCGACAACGAGTTCGCCGTCGCCGACGTGACCATCGTCGGCGTGGACCTGATGCTCGTCGAGCGGGTCATCGGCAGGTTGTCCTGGGGGCGGGTGCTCGGCACCGGCGCGGTCTCCGGCGCCTGGTTCGGCCTGTTCGTCGGCCTGCTGCTGGGGATGTTCGGCGGGCAGGGAATGAACTACGCCCCGATCCTCGTCGGCCTGATCGCCGGTATCGCCTTCGGTGTCATCTTCGCCGCCATCAGTTACGCCTCCACCAAGGGCCGCCGCGACTTCTCCTCCGCCAGTCAGCTCGTCGCCGGCCGGTACGACGTGCTCTGCCAACCCCGCAACGCCGAGCGCGGACGCGACCTGCTGGCAAGGCTGGCCATGGGATCGACACGCTCCGACATCTGATCGCCCGCGGGACTGCGCCATTTGCGCGACCCGCTTGCGGCGCTGGGCTGAATCGTTACCGCTCGTGCTTGCGCGGAGTGATCGCCGGGAATAGGTTGCTCGGCACCTGATCCATCGGCGTGCGACATGTCACGCCGAACACCGCTTTGCACGTCGGGGTGCTGACACGGTTCTTCCGCCGTGTCCCGTGTCCGTCCGGGCACGTGCGCCTTCGCGTGCGCGCTTGGAAGGAGGACCGATGGGTAAGGCGAACGGTGCGATCCGGCGAGGTCGCTCGCCCGGTCGAGCCACCGCCGCGGTCGGCGTATCGATGCTCGCCGCCACCCTGATCACCGCGTGTGGAACGGACTCCGGCGACAAGATCAATATTTACTACGCGCCGGAGGACAATTTCCAGAAGGTCGTCGACAACTGCAACGCCAAGGCTGGTGGACGGTACGAGATCGTCTACAACAAGCTGCCGCGTGATGCGGACGGCCAGCGGGAGCAGATGGTGCGGCGCCTGGCCGCGGGCGACGCCGGGCTGGACATTCTGGGGCTGGACGTCACGTGGGTTCCCGAGTTCGCCGAAGCCGGGTGGATCGAGGAATGGACCGGCGAGAACAAGGCGCAGGCCGAACAGGGCGTGCTCCCGGGGCCGCTGGAAACCGCGCAGTGGAACGGAAAGTTGTACGGCGCCACCAAGAACACCAACATCCAGTTGCTCTGGTACGACGACCGGGTCACGCCGAAGCCGGCCGCGACCTGGACCGAGATGATCGAGGAGGCCAAGCGCCTCAAGGCCGAGGGCAAGCCGTACCAGGTGCTCTACACCGGTGCGCAGTTCGAGGGCCTGGTGGCGGTCTACAACTCGATCGTCGAATCGGCGGGTGGCCGGATCCTCTCCGAGGACGGCAAGTCCGTCGTCATGGACGAGGGCGCGGTCAAGGCGCTGGAGATCCTCAAGGAGGTCTCGGCCAGCGGCATCACCAACCCGTCGCTGACGAACCAGAAGGAGGACGACGTCCGGCAGTCGTTCCAGCGCGGTGAGGCCGCGTACGAACTGATCTGGCCGTTCGTGTACCCGTCGATGGCCGAGGAGGACCCCGAGCGACTGCCGCACTTCAAGTGGGCGCGCTACCCCTCGGTGGAGCCCGGCGTGCCGAGCAAGAGCACGATCGGTGGCTACGACCTGTCGGTCAGCTCGGCCTCGACGAAGAAGCCGCAGGCTTTCGAGGCCGCGCTGTGCCTGCGCAGCCCGGACAGCCAGAAGTTCTCCGCGCTCAACGACGGTGTCCCGCCGACGATCGAGTCGGTCTACACCGACGAGGTGCCGCTGGATCCGGCCAAGCCCGCGGATCCGGAGAACAACCCGAGCATGGCGACCGAGTATCCGATGAAGGAGACGATCCTGGAGGCGCTGAAGGACGCGGCCGTGCGGCCGCTGACCCCGGCGTACCAGAACCTGTCGACCGTCATGTCGAAGGTGCTCTCCCCGCCGGGGCAGATCGATCCGCAGACCACGGCCGAGGAACTGCGGCAGAAGCTCACCGATGCGCTTGACTCGAAGGGGGTGATCCCGTGACCGAGACGACCGAGCAAGTCGCGTCCGCGACGCGCAAAGCCGGCCCAGCCAAGCACAAGCCGGTGCTCAGCGAGGGCAAGAGGGCGGAACGGCGCCTGGGATTGCTGCTGTGCGCGCCCGCCGCGCTGGTGATGATCGCGGTCACCGGCTGGCCGATCATCTACTCGGTGTGGCTGTCGTTGCAGCGCTACGACCTCCGGTTCCCCGCGGAGCAGGAGTTCGTCGGGCTGGCCAACTACGTGGCCGTGCTCTCGGATTCCTACTGGTGGACGGCGTTCGGTACCACGGTGCTGCTGACGGTGGTGTCGGTCGCGATCGAGCTGGTGCTCGGTATGGGGCTGGCGCTGATCATGCACCGCACCCTCGTCGGACGTGGTCTCGTCCGCACGGTGTCGCTGATCCCGTACGGCATCGTCACGGTGGTGGCGGCGTTCTCCTGGTACTACGCCTGGACGCCGGACACGGGTTATCTGGCCAACCTGGTCGCCCCCGGCGGAGCGCCGCTGACGGAGTACGCCTCTTCCATGGCGATCATCATCCTCGCCGAGGTGTGGAAGACGACCCCGTTCATGGCGCTGCTGCTGATGGCCGGTCTCGCGCTCGTTCCCGACGACCTGCTCAAGGCGGCGTCGATGGACGGGGCGAACGGCTGGCAGCGGTTCACCAAGGTGATGATCCCGGTGATGAAGCCGGCCATCCTGGTGGCGCTGCTGTTCCGCACGCTCGACGCCTTCCGCGTCTTCGACAACATCTTCGTGCTCACCAGTGGCGCGCAGGACACGTCGTCGGTGTCGATGCAGACATACAACAACCTGATCAAGGGCCTCAACCTCGGTATCGGATCGACGATGTCCGTGCTGATCTTCATCACGGTGGCGATCATCGCGTTCATCTTCATCAAGATCTTCGGTACCGCCGCGCCCGGTAGCGATCCGGGAGGGAAACGCTGATGGCCATGGGAGGTGCGGTCACGACCGGCCGCAAAGCCAAGTGGGCGTTCATCGACGTCGTCGTGGTGATCTATGCCCTGGTCCCGGTGCTGTGGACGGTGTCGCTGTCGTTCAAGACGAAGGACACCCTCTCGGACGGCAATTTCATCCCGTCCGAGTGGACCCTGCAGAACTACGTCGACATCTTCGCGACCACGGAGTTCATCCGGGCACTGGTCAACTCGATCGGCATCGCGGTCATCGCGACGGTGATCGCCGTGGTGCTCGGGACGATGGCGGCCTACGCGATCGCCAGGCTCGACTTCCCCGGCAAGCAGTTGCTGGTCGGGGTGTCGTTGCTGATCGCGATGTTCCCGCAGGTGTCGCTGATCTCGCCGCTGTTCAACATCGAGCGTGAGCTCGGACTGTTCGATACGTGGCCGGGTCTGATCCTGCCGTACATCACGTTCGCACTGCCGCTGGCGATCTACACGCTGTCCGCGTTCTTCCGGGAGATCCCGTGGGAACTGGAGAAGGCGGCGAAGATGGACGGTGCCACCCCGGCACAGGCGTTCCGGCGGGTCATCGCCCCGCTGGCCGCCCCCGGTGTGTTCACCACCGCGATCCTGGTGTTCATCTTCTGCTGGAACGACTTCCTGTTCGCGATCTCGCTGACGTCCACCGATGCCTCGCGCACGGTGCCGGCGGCGCTGTCGTTCTTCACCGGCGCCTCGCAGTTCGAGGACCCGACCGGGACGATCTCCGCGGCGGCCGTGGTGATCACCATCCCGATCATTCTGTTCGTGTTGTTCTTCCAGCGTCGCATCGTCGCCGGGCTGACGTCCGGTGCGGTTAAGGGGTAAGGCAATGGCTGAGATCGTTCTCGACAAGGTGAGCAAGCAGTACCCCGATGGTGCGCTCGCGGTGTCCGAAGTGAACATCGAGATCGCCGACGGCGAGTTCATCATCCTGGTGGGCCCTTCGGGGTGCGGAAAGTCCACGACGCTGAACATGGTGGCGGGCCTGGAGGACATCTCCTCCGGCGAGCTGCGCATCGACGGCAAGCGGGTCAACGAGAAGGCACCGAAGGACCGGGACATCGCAATGGTGTTCCAGTCCTACGCGCTGTACCCGCACATGAGCGTCCGCGAGAACATGGCGTTCCCGTTGCGGCTGGCCAAGGTCGCCGACGCGACCGTGAAGTCCAAAGTGGATGAAGCGGCGAAGATCCTCGACCTGACCCAGCATCTCGACCGCAAGCCGGCCAACCTCTCCGGTGGCCAGCGGCAGCGGGTGGCGATGGGCCGGGCGATCGTGCGCAGCCCCAAGGCGTTCCTGATGGACGAGCCACTGTCCAATCTGGACGCCAAGCTGCGTGGGCAGATGCGTACCTCGGTGTCGAAACTGCAGAAGCAGCTCGGCACCACCACCCTGTACGTCACGCACGACCAGACCGAGGCGATGACGCTCGGCGACCGGGTCGTCGTGCTGCGGGCGGGGTACGTCCAGCAGATCGGTTCGCCGCAGTTCCTCTACGAGAACCCGGCGAACCTGTTCGTGGCGGGGTTCATCGGCTCGCCGTCGATGAACTTCGTGCCCGCCACGCTGGAAGAGGGGCAGCTCAAGAGTCCGTTCGGCGCGGTCACGCTGTCCGACCGGGTCCGCAGGCTGGTCGAGGCCTTGGGCGCCTCCCGCGAGGTCATCGCGGGGGTGCGGCCGGAGCACTTCGAGGACGCCGCGCTGCTCGACGAGGGCCAGAAGCGTGGTGGCACCACCTTCGCCGCGCACGTCGACGTCCTCGAGTCGATGGGGTCGGAGAAGTACGCCCACTTCTCCATCGAAGGCGAGCAGGTAACCTCCTCGGAACTCGACGAGCTCGCCGCGGACAGCGGTTCGGCGGACATGCCCGCCGCGGGTTCGCAGATCGTCACCCGGCTCTCCGCCGCCTCGCAGGCGCGCGAGGGAGGACAGGTCGACATCTGGTTCGACGCGGACAAGATCTCGTTGTTCGACCCGGCCTCCGGCCGGAACCTCACCTACAACGGCTGAGGTAGTCACAGGCGTGTGAAGGCCACCTCCCCGGGGCGGGGGAGGTGGCCTTCACCGTGTCCACCCCCACCCCGACTCCCGTGTCGCGCGCTCCGGCACCCCGTGTCGCGCGCTCTGGCACCTCGTGTCGTGCGGCTGGGCACCCCGTGTCGCGCGCTCTGGCACCTCGTGTCGTGCGCTCTGGCACCTCGTGTCGTGCGCTCTGGCACCTCGTGTCGGGCCGTGGGGCGGCGCCGTGTGGGGCTGTGCCGGTTCGATCCGTCGACGAGTTGCCGGATCCGGGGACCGTGGTCAGTTTGGTCAGTTCGGTCGCGCTGCCGTGCCCGCCTGCGGTGCAGGGTGTGCTCGGGCGCTCCCGCCGGGGCCGGGTGGCGCCGCGGCCTCGCGGTCGCCGTCCGCCGTGGCCGCCTCGCTCTGGCCCGGGATCCGCACGTCGTCCGCGGACGCCCCGAGTCGTGCGACCGCCTCCTGCACGGCGGCGCCGGCCGCCTCCAGTTGCTCGGCGACGATGCCCCGGTGCCGGGCCGCGAGCGTGCGCGCCTGTTCTGCATCGGCGAGCCCGCGACGTGCGTCGGCGACCAGGCCGGCGGCCAGTTCCTGTGCCGCGGCCTCCCGCTCGGTGATGACGCGCTCGGCGTCGGCGTCGAGCGCGGCCCTGCGTTCGCTCGCCTCGCGGTCGAGCCGTTCGATCTCGGCTCGCGCCGTCGCCATCAGCTCGGCGTGCTCACCGGACAGCGTCGCGCGCAGTTCGTCGTACTCCGCGCGGAGTTCCGCGCCGAGCCGCTCGTGTTCGGCGGCGCGTTCGGCGGCGTGCTCGTCCGCGTCCGCACGGACGTCCACGGCGTACTGTTCCGCGGCCGCCCTGGTGGCTTCCGCGTCCGCGACCGTCTTCTCCCGCAGCTCCGCGATCTCCTCCTCGGCGAGCTGCATCATGGTGCGGACGCGTTCGGTCATCCCGGCACTGCTCGCCGGCCCGGCCGCCATCCGGGTGAGCGCGGCCTTGGCGTCGGACAGTTCCCGCTGCGTGTAACCCAGTGCCTTAGACAGTTCCGCGACCGAGGAGGCGGACTCGTCGCGGTTCCGGGTGAGAGCGGCGATCTCGGCGGTGAGCCGGCGGTGCTGCGCGTCGACCTGGGACTGGTCGTAACCACGGAAGGTGATCCCGAAGCCGGGTGACTGGGCGGGACGGTCGGGTCTGCCGGAAGCGGCCATCCGGCAAGACTATGGCGAATCCCGCGTCGGGCCAAGGTTTTTCGCCGGGCCAGCGTCCCGGCGACGGAGCATCAGGAAACAGCGGCCGGCACGTCCCCGGCCGGTTCCTCCTGCGCCAAGAGCTGGGTGATGGCCAGTTCGCGGTACAGGTCGTCGGTCTCCACCAGCGTGGCGTGCGTACCCGCCGCGCGAACGCGGCCGTTCTCCAGCAGCACGATCTGCTCGGCCTCGGTGACGGTGGACAACCGGTGCGCGATCACCAGGACCGTGCAGTGCTCGGACGCCCGGTCGATCGCCTCGCGCAGGGCCTGCTCGTTGCGTGCGTCGAGTTGCGCGGTCGCCTCGTCGAGCAACAGCACTGTGGGCTTGCGCAGCAGGGCCCGGGCGATGGCGAGCCGTTGCCGCTCCCCGCCGGAGAGGGTGACCCCGCGTGGGCCGACCTGGGTGTCCAGCCCGAGTTCCAACCTGCCGACCAGCCCGTCCAGCCTTGTCGTGCGCAGAACCTGCTCGATGTCGTCGGGCGCCGCGGCCGGTTCGGCGTAACGGAGATTGTCGCCGATGGTGCCGTCCAGCGCGGGAGCGTCCTGCTCGACGTAGGCGATGCGCCGCCGGACCTCCGCCCTGCTGTAGGTGGCGATGTCGGTGCCGTCGACGAGGATCGTCCCGGACTCCGGTTCGTAGAACCGTTGCAGCAGCGCGAACAGTGTGCTCTTCCCCGCCCCGGACAGACCCACCACCGCGGTCTGCCTGCCCGCGGGCACCTCGAAGGACACCCCGCCCAGGGCGGGAGCACGGCCGGGGTAGGTGAATCGGACCTCGCGCAGTTCGATGCGCGGTGCGGCGACCGGGGGCGCGGCGACCGGGAGGTCCACGTCCTCCTCACGCGGCATCTCGTCCACCTCGTTGACGCGCACGGAGGCGCCGAGTCCCTGCTGTAGCAGCGTCAGTCCCGTGGTGAGTGAGGAGATCGGGCTGGACAGGTAGAAGACGTAGAGCAGGAACGCGATCAACGAGGCGATGGACAGCGCGCCGCTGGCGACCAGGAAGCCGCCGAATCCGAGCACGACGAGGAAGGTGAGCTGGACGCTGAGCCCGGACACGACACTGACCGCGGCACCGTAACGGGCTCCCGTCAGGCCGGCCTGGTAGGCGTTCTCCACGGCGGTGTCGGCGGCTTCGGTCTCCCGTGCTTCGGCACCGTTCGCCTTCACCGTGCGGATCGCTCCGAGGGTGCGTTCCAGCACCGAGCCGATCTCACCGACCGCGACCTGGGCGCGGGTCGACGCCAGCCGGATCCGCGGCAGCACGACGCGCATCACGACGGCCACCGCGATCATCACCACGGCGGTCGCCGCGAACAGTCCGAAGTGGAGCGTCGACATCAGCACGAACGATCCCGCCAGGGTCAGCGAGCCGTTGACGAGCATGATCACGCCCTCGGTGGCGGCGCTCTGCAGGACGGTGCTGTCCGAGGTGACCCGTGCGATGAGGTCACCGGGCGAGCGGTGGTCGAACTCCGATACCCGTAGCCGGATGAGCGCGAACGACAACCGCCTGCGTACCTGCCGCACGACACGCTCGGAAGTTCTTTGCTGAAGCCAGGAGTTGATACCGGTCAGCAGGGCGGCACCGAGCAGTAGTGCGGACAGCAGCAGCAACGGGCCGGTCAGGTTCTGGTCCGTGCCGAGCGTGCCCAGCACGGACTCCGCGACCAGCGGCTGCGCGAGGCCGGCGCCGCTGGCGAGCAGGGTCAGTACGAGGCTCACCAGCAGCACCGTCCGATGCGGCCGGGCGTAACCGAGCAGTGTGCGCAGTGCCCCACGGTCGAATTTGGGTGGCGTGATGTCGTCACTCGGAATTGTCATGCGAATGGCCCCACAGTCGCGTCGCGGATCACTGGTCGCGAGGTCTTTCTCGAAATGAGAAAATCACGGTCGGTCGTATTGCTACCGGAAAAGTTGCCTTCATCGGACATGGTCACTCAAGGTGTCCGGCCGGTCCGGCTATTGATTGTCAATAACTGAAATACTGCGATTCGGTTTCGTTGAATCGGACGCGAAGGCGCACAGGTCGGCGCAAATAGGGGATGATTCGCGAAAGGTGGTGATACGTATCGATCCGACAAATGACCGACCTGTGCGCCGTCTTACTCACGCACCGGTATTGGTGCAGGTCTTGCAGGTGAAGACCTGGTAAGTCGTGAGAATGTCGCAAGTGCCGACCAGGCAACACCCGGCCGCTCTTGGTGTGGCCGACTCAGACGCGGGTAGTAATTGCAAGGCCTCCACGTCGACACTCATATCGAACACCTTCTCTCAATCGGTGGGTACCTCGTTGAATTCTTCGGTGAGCACATTGTCAGGTTGTCGGTTTACGGAGGACACCCGGCGGAGCACAGAAATGTGCATTTCGGGCATGTGACTACCGACATCGCGGCGCAACACCCCGCGGGGCTTGCCGCGCCAAGAAACTCTGTTGCCGGTAATTCCTGCAAGGCGGAAATGTCGAACTCCATAGATCTTCACCTCCTCCGCGCTGGTAGCTGTCTTTGCTTTCCATCAGTTGTGGCTGAAGGTGCAACCGAAGCAAGTCATCAGTGTTGTCGGAACGGGTGCTACGGGGCAGCAATCCGCGGGACGTATCCCACCCAGCTTCGGCTCCTCCTGCGGGGGAAGCTCCTGCAACGCGCTGATATCGATCTCCATCGAGTATTCACCTCCTCTCGTACGATTCGAGTCTTCAGGCTTTGGTCGCGAGTGGTACGAGTGGGCGAGCGGGCGACACGCCACACGCGAGAAAGTCGGTGATCAGTTGGTTTACGGATCCGCCATGCTCATCGTGCTTCGGGTTGTGGCCCGCGCCGGGTATCTCCAGGTAAGTGAAGCCTGACCCTGTCCGCCGTCCTGTGCGGATCAACTCGTCACGCAGTGCCCGCGACTGCTCGACCGGGACCGTCTCGTCCTGGTCACCGTGGATCAGCAGCAGGTTGGCAGCGATTCGCGGCGCGAACCGGAGCACGTCGCGTGGCCCGATCTCGTCGTCCAACTCGGTGCAACCACCCAGACGGTCGAGTAACTGGCGCACCGATGGTGACGCGTCCAGATACAGATGTCTGCCGGAAAGGAACGGAGCGACCGCCACGCAGCGCTTCCATTGATCGGGGTCAGTGCCGACGGCAAGTAGAGCCAGATACGCCCCATAGCTGATTCCGTAGAGCAGCATCTCCGCGGCCGGTGCGGTTGTGGCGATCGTCCGGCCAAGGTGTTGCACGTCAGCTAGATCGGGACCACCCCAGGCGCCGTGGATCGCGTCACGGTGTTTGGCGCCGTAGCCGGTGCTGCCGCGCTGGTTCGGCGCAACAACCGTCAGCCCCGCGTCGGCCAAGCGTGAAAGGAGCGGGTCGAACTGTGGGCGCCACGCATCCTCCGGACCGCCGTGCAACGCGATCAGGACCCGAGTGGCGTCATTCAAGCTGGCACCGCCGTACACGAGCGCCTCGATGTTTCCGGAGGGACCACGGAAAGTCTCGGCACGCACCCGTGGTCCCGCACTGGATGCACGCGAGGGGCTGGCGGCCGGTCGGGAACTGTCGAGTGTCAGCGTCATCAGGTGTGCCGGTCGCGCCGGCGTGCAGAGCGCGAGTCGTAGTACCGCGGACCCACCGTTCAGGCCGAATTGCGCCGGCCCGGCGAGCGTGCCGAGAGGTAGTTCCAGTTCGGTGCAACAGTCATCGGTCGCGTTGTAGAGCAGGACCTTCGAGCGCACTCCATGCGACACGTGCACGGCGATGTGATCGCTCCTGGAATCCGCCGCCAGTGGTAGGACAGTCCCGTCGATCCTGTTGAGGCCTGGAGGGAAGGTCAGCTCGCCTGTCCCCGTCGTGCCCAGTCCCAGGCGGAACTCGCCCGTTTCGTCGCTCGCGACGAGGATCGTCCGTGGATGCCCCAGTTGTAGCAGTCGGTTCGCTCGCGGGAAGGGAGCGAGAAGGGGCACGACCTGTCCGGACAGGTCGGCGACAGCAGGGGTGACGTACCCGTGCTTGTCGCGCAGATTCACGCCGAACCGACCGCCCACACCGTCGAGCCAGCCGCCCCCGACCAAGACCAGGCCCGGCAGATCTGCCACGTGGCGCACGCCTGAGGTGGTCACGTGCCAGAGCGCGCCATCGTCATCCTGATGACGGGACGTGATCACCGCCAGCGTGTCCGGATCCGGCGAAGGCCACACCCGCAGGCTGCGACAGCCGATCCTGCCCAACGGCCGTTCACCGCTGCCGCCCGGTCCCAACAGCACCATTTCGATGCTCTCGTCCGGGGTCGCCTTGGCCAGCAGCACTCCTCCCGTGGCTGTCGGAACGACGAAACTGGGCGAACCATCGGTCGTGTCGACCGGGATCCGGATGCACGTCCGGTCCGGCCCGGCGAACGAGAACGATTCGACCTCGACTCGGTGAGGACCAGGCATGCACAGGCACGCCGCCGCCGAGCCGTCCGGCGCGAACGAGAAGTTGATTCGCTCGGGCACGTGACCGCGATGGAGGTCCACGATCTACCTGTCGCCGCTGCTGTCCGACGCGGGCAAGGTCAAGTCCTCAGCCATCCAGAGGCGGGTTCCGCCATGGCGTAGCCGGAGCAGGAAACTGAGCACTCCGGCGAGGCCGGTGTTGTAACCGAGGCTGACGTCGTTCAAGGTGTCGTTGGGAGCAAGTAACCGACCGTCTCGAATCATGCTCCTGGCGTAGATGCTGGCGGCAAGCTGTTCGGCCCAGTCGCGGTACCCCGGTTCATCGAGGATTGCGGCGAGATCGAGAAGAAATTCCGCGCCGCCCGTGACACCGTGGCACGCGGTCGGCGACAGCAGCCAACGTTCGTTGTGAACCGCGACGGCGCTCGCTTCGGCCAGTTCACGGTACGTGTGGTCACCGGTGGCTTGCCAGAGCCGGATCAGGAAGGTGCCGACTCCGGCCGATCCGCTGCACCACCAGGTCAACCCGACTTCGTCGTCCTCGCCCTTCTCTCCGGTCGGCCAGAGCGCAGCCTCCTTCTGCCACATCACCGACTTACTCAGCGATCTCCCTCCGGCTATTGCGAGGTCGATGTATTCGGGACAGTCGAGCGCCTGCCCTGCGGTGAGGAGAAAATTGCTGATGCCGGCTACACCGTGTGCGAAGCCGTGGTGACTGACACCGGCCATCATGGAGTTGAACTCGGCAGGAACAGGCCAGGACAACTCGTTCTGCTGCTGATCCGCGGCCTTGATCACCGCGCGGGCACACGCGTGTACGCGTTCGGCGAACTCGGGATCGCCGGTTGCTTTCCAGAGGTGCAACATGGTGGTACCCGCACCGGACATCCCATGCGTGATGTCCGGGTTGAACCAACGGTTCGGAATTCTCTTGGCGAACGCCAGTGCGCGTTCGGCGATCTCCTCGTCGTCAATGGCTTTCGCCGCGTCGTACAGAGCCCAGGCCGCACCGGAACGTCCAAAGTAGAGCCCGGGCAGGACGCGCGGCTCGCGGGGCAGCGTGCGATCGAGCCACGTGGTTGCCGTACCCAGCGCACGCCGTAGTGGCGCATCGTCCAACACCTGGGTCGCCTGATTGAGTACCGCGAGTACACCTCCCGCGCCACCCTGCACATTGCACGGGTCGGAGACCATGCCCTCGGCGACGATCGGAGGCCAAAGATGCGGCTCGTCCGGCTTCATCATCTCGACCACATGGGCCAGGCCGTCGTGCAGCATGCGGTCCTGCTCTGCGACTCCCAGCCCGGCAGCCACAGGTTGAGGCTCCTCAGTGGTCCACCGGCCCCGGGGAGCGTCCAGGTATTCCCTAGCCTGTCGCAGCGTCCATCGCTCATCGGGTTCGTGTGCGGTGAGTCCGATGATCATGGGTGCGAAATGGCGGACCGCTTCGTTCGTGCTCGACGTGGCGCGAACGATGTGGGCCAGCCGCTCGCTATAAGTGCGCCCCGGTGAGTCTTCTTCAGCCAGAACCGGATCGATTCGCGTGGTCAGGTACAGCAGGGTCGCGCCCAGGCTGTACAGATCCACGGCCTGATCGGGTGCCGGGCTGTGCCGTTCCTTTGTCATCTGTTCCGGTGCCACGTAGCCGATCGTGGCGACGTTGCGTACCTGATCGCCGGCTCGCGCCAGAAACTCGAGATCGATCAGTCGCGGTTGGTCGTCCTCTGGGACGACGATGTTGCCGGGATTGAAATCGCGAAGCACGAACCCCTGCTCGTGGGTGGCGGCGAGAAGATCGATCAGAGATCGTGCCATGGGTTCTGCCGCCGCCGCGGAGATCTCGCCTCCGGTCTCCTTGAGCCTCGCCTCACACCAGTGTCGCAGCGTGTTCCCGGTGAACTCCTCTTCGGCCAGGAATTGGTCGCCCTGGTAGTCGAACAGCATGACCTTGCGCGGCGTGAAGCCGAGGGGGTACAGCTCATCGAGCATTTTTGCCTCGTGCCGCATCCACTCTCGCGAGTCGTTTCCGGTGATGTCGGCACCCGTATGCGGGCGAGCTTGCTTGATGATTACATTCTCGCCGGTCTCGGTGTCCAGCGCACGATAGACGCCACCCCGGTAGGAGTGACGAATTGCCTCTCGTACCACGAAGCGATCGGCAAGTTTGACTTGCTTACTCTGTGTGGATTCGTCTTTCCTTTTCGGTGTATCCTTTAGCGGTGACGGCGCCCATGTCGGAGGGCTGAACCACGCGTTTCGTTCGTCCGTGATGAACGTGCCGTCGGGTGCGACCAACATTCGCTGGTAGCTGCCTTCGGTGTTGAGTACCTCGATGGATGAAAAACCGCCGTAACGGTAATGTACCAAACTGCCGGCACGGTATGGCTTGTCCGAAAGGATGCCGGGGCCAGCCAATCCGCACGTTGCCTCATGCAGGTCGTCGATTACTTCCCGGAAATGATCATCGTGGTTCGGGTACGCGGTGATGAACTTGCCGCCGGAGCCGCGATCAGCCCGTGAGGAGACCAGATCTTCGATCTGTTTGATTCCCTTGGCGTACTTGAACGCGCATCGGTGGCGAATCAGCACCCTGGCCGCTCGTTCAAGCACGTCAGGTGCCGATACCGGGGTCGCTGAGACGTGCAGCTTCCATCCCTGGTTGCGATTGAGGTACCCAGGTGGATGAAGAAAGCACCAGAAATCCTCCGGTGTGACCGACCAGACCTCGTGCTCGGCATGTTTGTCCAATGCCATGTTCACGGTATTGCGCAGTTGATTCTCGTGGTCGTGGTCATGGTCCGCATGGAGTCCCGATTGAAACGGGTTTCCGTTATCACTCACAGGAAGTACCGCCGCTCAAGAGGATAGTTGAACGTATCGTGCCGTTGAGTTTGTCAGCCGAGTGACAGTAGGCGCGCGCTCGATGGATCGACACTTCTGTCGATTGGGAATGCCTCTCACCCCAGCTCATCACTCGAAAAAACCGTGTCATCGGCATCCCGGATCGTTAATGATCAACGACTGTGTCGTGATGTCGGTGTGATGATTACCTGACTGTAGTCCGCATTGTCGCCCTCTGGCAATTGCTCAGGTCCTGGCCATTCATCGTTAAGTCGTCTGAATTTCACCGCGCTGGAAGCCCTCGGGCCGGACGGTCCGATTTGCGCGATTTGCCAGATCTGGCATCGTAGAGTAGGCGTTTCCGGGGACTGGTACAGGGAAATCTTTCCGCGTTGATCATTTGCTCACGCGATGGGCTCTGCTCAACTGGGCGTGAAATAGTTGGCTGTGTGCTTTCACGAAGATCAATTCCGGACCCAGGGGTCCCACGTGATCGCGTACGTCCTCGGGCGCGCCGGCGTGTTCTCTTGAATCGGACATTGTCCACGTTACCGACAAAGCTCGACCTCCTGGGTGCGCTCATTGGCCCGGAAACTCGACGCACCTCGGTGCACACGTGGTAGCCCGGGCGCGAATGGCCAACAGGACGACCGCCGATGCGGGCGAGGCCGGCACGGTCACGCCACCATTTCTAGAGTCTGTGTCGATGATCGCCTGAACGGACGCGGGCCCGCCCGGCGTCGTCCGCGGACCGTCGAGGGTGGGCTCCACGGTGCCTTCCCCACGCGGCCAGGAGCACGCCCGGCAGCTCGCGTCGGGAGAGGTACGGCCCGCAGGGTGTGCCGATGCCCGCGGCACCCGCTGTCGCTGCCGGCTCGCGGAGTTCCTGTTGACTACCTCGGCATGCCCAGGCGCATATCTGGTCGTCCCCGGCCCATTCTGTTCGGTCAGCTTCGCGCTGGACCCGGCCCGGCCAACTTCGGGGCGCGCTCGGGCCGGATGTCGAATTCGAGCACCCGTCGTGGCGCGCGCCGATGACCGGCCCGGCGCAGGCGGCCGAGCACAGGAGCCTCGTTGACCGGCTTCCGGCCGGACGCCATGGTCGACGGCCAGCTCAGAGGAGTTCGGAGACCTCGCGGGCGGCCAGGCGAAGGCCCTCGAACGCGGCGTCCGTCGACTGCGGGTGCTGTGCGTGCACGGCGATCCGGAACAACAGCGCGCGCAAGAGCAACTGCGGCCACTCCGGCAGGTGCGCCCAGCGCCGCAGCAGTTCCGGATCGGCATCGCCCCAGGCGACAGCGTCCACGGCGACGATCGCCGCGCCCCATTCGGCGGGCCGGAAGTACGGGCTGAAGTCGACGATCCCCGGTGCGGCATCGCCGTCGAAGAGCACCCGGCCGAGCAGGTCGCCGTGCACGAGCTGGTCGGGCAGCGTCAGCTCCCGGCGGGCGCCTGCCAGCACCTCGAACAGCCGGCCACCACCGGCCTCGGTCAGATCGGCGTCCTGTTCCTCCCAGGCCATCCGGTCGGCGCGGGCGTAGATGTCGGTGCGGGCGCCCAGGAAGTCCGGGCGCGGGAGGTCCACGGTGGCCTGATGCAGCTTGATCGCGGCCAGCATCACGGAGTCCACCCGGTACTCCGGCCGGCCGCTGACGTGCCGGTACGCCGACCAGCCCGCCAGCACGTACCGGCCGTCGGTGGAGCGCAGCGGCTTGCCGATGCGCAGATCCGGGACGTCGATGTGCTGGAGGGTGCGGGAGAGCCACATGGTGTACGTGCGGTCGGTGACCGGGCGGAGCACGGTGCCGCCGGCGAGCCAGCCCGATCCGTCGGGCAGGGGCTCGGCGTCGGCGGCCCGGGCACCGAACGCGGCGCACACGTGCGCTGGGGGCGGCTGCCGGTCTGCGGTCACGCGCGTGACCGTATCGCGCCACGGTCCGTGTCCGGGGTCCGCCCGGCCGGTCACGGCAGTGTCATTGCTGCTTTTGGCGGGCAAGCAGTGCGGCGCCCGTCACCCGGACGGACGCCGCACCGGCGGTGGAACGTCTGGCTCAGTACGTCGGCAGGCTCGTGTCGACCTGGTTCGCCCAGGCGAGCACGCCACCGCCGAGATGGGTCGCGTCGGCGAAGCCGGCCTTGTGCAGGGCGGCGAGCGCGTCCGCGGAACGGGCACCGGACTTGCAGTGCAGCACGATCGGCTTGTCCTGCGGCAGCTCGGCCAGCGCCTCACCGGAGAGGATGCGGTCCTTCGGGATCAGCTTGGCGCCCTTGATGTTGACGATCTCGTACTCGTGCGGCTCGCGGACGTCGATCAGCTCGAAGTTGTCGCCGTTGTCGAACTTGGCCTTCAACTCGGCGGCGGTGATCGTGTGCCCCGAGGCCGCCTGCTGCGCCTCGTCGGACACCACGCCGCAGAACGCCTCGTAGTCGATCAGCTCGGTGATCTTCGGCGTCTCCGGGTCCTTGCGGACCTTCACCTCGCGGTAGCGCATCTCCAGCGCGTCGTAGCTGATCAGCCTGCCGAGCAGCGGCTCACCGATACCGGTGATCAGCTTGATCGCCTCGTTCACCATGATCGAGCCGATGGACGCGCACAACACGCCCAGCACGCCACCCTCGGCGCACGAGGGCACCATCCCGGGCGGTGGCGGCTCGGGGTAGAGGTCGCGGTAGTTCAGGCCCTTGCCGTTCGGCGCGTCCTCCCAGAAGACGCTGGCCTGCCCCTCGAAGCGGAAGATCGAACCCCACACGTACGGCTTGCCCAGCAGCACCGCCGCGTCGTTGACGAGGTAGCGGGTGGCGAAGTTGTCCGTACCGTCCAGGATCAGGTCGTAGCCCTCGAAGATGCCCAGCGCGTTCGAGCTCTCCAGCCGCTCGGTGTGCAGGTGCACCTTGACGAAGGGGTTCACCTCGGCGATCGACTCCTGCGCGGAGGCCGCCTTGAGCTTGCCGACGTCCGATTGGCCGTGAATGACCTGGCGGTGCAGGTTCGACTCGTCGACCTCGTCGAAGTCCACGATGCCGAGCGTGCCCACGCCGGCGGCGGCCAGGTAGAGCAGCGCCGGGCTGCCCAGCCCGCCCGCGCCGATGACCAGGACCTTGGCGTTCTTCAGTCGCTTCTGCCCGATCATCCCGACATCCGGGATGATCAGGTGCCTGCTGTAGCGGGCGACCTCGTCCTTGGTGAGTTCGGCGGCCGGTTCCACCAGCGGCGGCAGAGCCGTCTCCCGCGTGTCTGACATCAGAGGTCCTCCATCTCGCGACCATGCATCTCACGACCGTGACATCGTCTCGTCCGGGTACAACGCGGCCGGGCCCCAGTCTCTTCCGAGCGGGCGGCTCGCGCGCCCGTGCCCACATGGTGGAACCCGAACTCCGGCGCCGGCCGTTCTAGCTCGACGGGTTGGGCCAGGCGTTCGGTTTGCAGATGACGCCGTCGGTCGGGACCGCGTCCTTGTTGTACTCGTCGACCTGGTTGAGTTGCGCGACGTAGTCGTTGGACACCCCGAACGTCTGCTGCATCATCACCGGCGCCAGTCCGTCCGGCGCGTCGCAACCCTTGTGCTGGTTGCCGAGGGCGTGGCCCACCTCGTGGTTGATCGCGTACTGCCGGTAGCTCGTCATGTCCGAGGAGAACGCCTTCGCCCCGCGCACCCAGCGGGCCAGGTTGATGACGACCCGCTTGTCCGGATTGCGCTTGTAGCAGGACGACTCGTAGGGGATCGAGAACCCGCACATGTCCGGCCGGTGCGTGGTGTCCGGGGAGGTGAGGCTGACCTTGAAGTCGGGTTCCTCGCCCGCGCCGACGCGCCGCAGCGACACCTCGCCGGAGCCGGTCCAGCTCCGCGGGTCGGACAGGGTGCCCTCGACGGCGGTGGCGAACGAGTCGTCGCCGGTGTAGCTCGCGGCGTCCAGGCCGTCCTCGACCTCGACGGTGTACGTCAGCACCTCGCCCACCGTGCCCGCCTGCTCGCCGCCCCCGTCGACGACGTGCCAGCTCCCGGCGCCCGCCTGGGTGTATTCGCCGCCCTCGGGCAGCTCGGCGGTGGGGATGTTCACCGCGACCGGAGCGGCCGGGTTCTCGGTGGCGATCGCGGCGGGAGCCTCCTCGGAGGTCCCGGTGGTCTTCTCCTCGGGCTGCGCGCCGGAACCCATGCCGTTGTCGACGACGACCAGCACGGTCAGCACCATCAGCACCGGAAGGGCGTACACCCGCCAGCCGTACTTGCTGATCAGCCGGGAGGCCTTCGACGGGTTCGCCGGCGTCTCGTCCTCGTCCTCGTCGTCCGGGGGGAGCGGCGGCGGCGGGGACCCGGCGGCCTCGGGACGCCAGGACGCTCGCAACGGCTCGCCGCCGGTGCGCCTGCGTCCGGGGGAGTAACGCTCGTCGGACGGTCTCGGTTCACCCGCGCGGCGGACGGAACCACGCGGTACGCGGGATGTTCGGCCAGGGGATCCGGGTACGCCGGACTCGGCCGGCTGCGATTGCGCCGACCTGCGTGGCAACGGCGAGTCAGAGTCTCGCGTCGTGTTGCCACGTGCTCCGTGCGTCACGCGGTCCACAGGACCAGGGTGCCACATCCGGGCCCGGCGTCCCTGGTCGACCGGCGCCACCTGACCGGGTTCACTCGCCCAGGTGGAGTTGCCGAAGACCACCCTGACGGGTCACCAGCGGTCCCGCTCGACGGCCTCCCACATGCCCAGGACCGCCTTCGCCACGGTGACCGGACGTTCCATCTGGGCGGTGTGCCCGGTCCGTGGCAACACCAGCAGCCTGCCCCTCGGCAGCAACCGCGCGGTCCGCATCGCGCGCCGGACGGTGATGATCCGGTCCTGCGTTCCCCAGACGACCAGCGTGGGCGCGCGCACCTTCGGCGCGGCTGCCCACAGCGAACGCTCGCCGCGCACCAGCCACGTCCGCAGGATGCCGAACGTGCTGCGGGACAGCGCCGGCGCCGCCCAGCGGAACGCCGCGCGTTCGGCGTGTTCGGCGGCGAGTTCGTCGAGCCGGTGCTCCGGGAACGCCTCGGGGTCGGCATAACACAGGTCGATCACCTGCCGGGCGCGCTCGCGCGGGCCCTGCGCGGCGAGCCTGCGCCGGACGCCCCTGCCGACCACCGGCAGGTAGGCCAGCGCCATCAGCGGGTCGGACAGCCTGCGCGGGTCCGGCCGCAGGTCCGGCATGGCGGGCGAGATCAGTGTCAGCGTGCGCACCAGCTCGGGCCTGCGGGCGGCGAGCAGCAGGGAGATCGCGCCACCCATCGAGTTCCCGAGCAGATGGACCGGGCCGGCGCCGAGGCCCTCGACGAAGGTGGCCAATACCTCCGCATGCGCGTCGAGGCTGAACGCGAAGTCGCTGGCAGGCTCGGAGAAGCCGAAACCGGGCAGGTCGGGCGCGACGCCGGAGGCGAAGGGGGCGAGCTGCGCGGCGAGGTCGGTCCAGTTCGTCGAGGAGCCGCCGAGACCGTGCACGTAGACGGCCTGCGCGCCGTCCGCGCCCGGGGTCCGGCGGATGTGCAGCGACAGTCCCTCCACTTCCGCCCGTTCCCCATCGAACGGGGGGATGGTCATGTCCAGCGCGGGCAACGGGGTCGCGCTCATCGGGACGTGGGTCAGCGGGGACCGGTGGCCGGACGCTTCCGGTACGGCCGAACGTGAATCAGTCACCAGCTCAGCATGCCTGATGACACGCGCTTTTGGCGTAACCCGTCTACCGGCGAGTAATGTCTCGGCAGTCTCGTCCGGTGGTAACCCCACCGTGCGGGCGCCCGGAGTTCGTTACCTGATCGGGCGTAGATCGACAGTGGAGGCAGCATGACAGAAGCGGCGCGACTCGACTCCCGCGGCGACGGCGGTGGGCAGCCCGCGCAGGTCGGCCGGGGGGTGCGCTTGCCACGTAACGAACGCCGCGCCCAGTTGCTGGCGGCGGCGCAGAAGGTGTTCGCGGCGAACGGCTACCACGCGGCCGCCATGGACGAGATCGCCGAGCAGGCCGGGGTCAGCAAACCCGTTCTGTACCAGCACTTCCCCGGCAAACTGGATCTCTACATCGCCCTGCTGGAAAGCCACGTCGACCATCTGGTCGGCCGGGTCCAGGAGGCGCTCGCCTCGACCACCGACAACAAACTGCGCGTGCAGGCCGCCGTCGGCGCGTTCTTCGACTTCGTCAGCAGCGACGCCGGGGCGTTCCGGATGGTGTTCGAGTCGGATCTTCGCGGCGAGCCCGCCGTCCAGGACGCCGTCGACCGGGCCACTTCCGCCAGTGTCGACGCGATCACCGAGACGATCACCGCGGACGCCGGGCTGGCCGAGGACAAGGCGCGCCTGCTCGCCGTCGGCCTGGTCGGGCTGAGTCAGGTCAGTGCCCGGTTCTGGCTGGCACACCACAGTTCGATGAGCCGCGAGGAGGCCGTGGCGCTGACCTCGACGCTGGCCTGGCGCGGCATCGGCGCCGGGTTCCCGCTCCAGCAGCACTGATCAGGTGCCGGCCCGCTCAGCGCGACGGGACGGCAGGAGCGCAGGGCTCAGTACCCGGGCGGCGGCGGGTACTGACCCTGCTGGTACTGGCCCTGCTGGTGCTGGTCCCGCTGGTGCTGGCCCTGCTGGTGCTGGCCCTGCTGGTGCTGGCCCTGCTGGTGCTGGTCCCGCTGGTGCTGGCCCTGCTGGTGCTGGCCCTGCTGGTGCTGGTCCCGCTGGTGCTGGCCCTGCTGGTGCTGGCCCTGCCGGTATTGGCCCTGCTGGTATTGGCCGGGGGAGTACTGACCGGGCGGGTACTGGCCCTGCTGGTAGGCCTGCTGGGGTCCGGACTGCTCGGCCAGCCTCGCCCGTTTGCGCCGGGACATCCGGCGGACGAGGAAGACGATCCCCGCGACGATGGCGGCGAGGACGGCCAGACGGCCGACGAGGACTCCGGACGCCCTCGCCGCGTCCGCGAGCACCGTTGTCGCACTGAGCTGGAACATGGCTCTCTCCTGGGAAGCGGCGCCGTTCACCCGGCGACGGGTCTGCACGGTATCGCTTACCGGACGGCGGGACCGGTGGTTTCGCCGAAAATCCGGCCTGCCCGCTCAGCGCGGCGGGACGGGCTCCCCGGCGAGCCTGCACAGCCGCGTGACGACGGTGGAGGTCCGCTCGTAGGTGAGTTCGTGTCCGGCGTCGGGCAGTAGCACGAACTCGGCGTCCGGCAGCTCCGTGGCGATGACGCGGGCGTGCTGGACCGGGGTGATCCGGTCCCGCTCGCCGACCAGCACCACCACCGGGATCCGGCGCAACCGGGCCAGCGCGACGCGGCGGTCGTGGGCGCTCATCGAGTCGCGGAATCCGGCGACGCTGGTCGGGTGCGCGCGCAGGAACTGTCCGGTCATCGCCCGCACGTCGGCGCGGGCAGGCCTGCGCCCGAAGGCCAGCCACTTCACGAACGGACGCGCGATTCCCGGCCGCAGCGGGATCGTGTCCCGGCCGAGCCCGGCCAGCCCCCGGCCGAGCGCCCTGTCCACTGTGGACACGAAGCGGGCGGTCGACGGTGGCAGGCCGAGGCTCAGTTTGTCCATGTTGTCGCAGGAGGTGGCCACGAACGCCACTCCCGCCACCCGGTCGGCGACCAGTTCGGGATGCCGTTCGGCGAGGGCCATCAGCGTCATGCCGCCCATCGAATGGCCTGCCAGCACCAGGTCGCCGTGCGGGGCGCGGGCGCCGATCAGCTCGGCGAGGTCGTCGGCGAGCTGGGCGACGGTCGCCGTGCCCTCGGTGGCGGGCCCGCTGCCGCCGTGCCCCCGGTGGTCGTAGCTGATCACCCGCAGCGAACTGGGCAGCGCATCGACGACCGGGTCCCATTCGGTGTGGTCCTGGGTCCAGCCGTGCGTGAGGACCAGCGTGGTGTCCGCGTCGGCCGGTCCGTTGATCCGGACGTGCAGCGGGGTTCCGTCGGTGGTGTGGAAGCGGTGTGCGGCCGAGGGATCCCACGGGGCCACCGGACGGTGGCGCACCCCCCTCGCGCGCGCCACCGCCGGGCGACTGGTGGCCGTCATGCGCGCGGCCTCACTTCGCCGGAAGCAGGCCGGACTTGCGCCACCAGTACATTCCCGGAGCGCCGATCAGGCCGGCCTCGTCCAGGAACGCCATGATGCGCTCGCCCGCGTACCGCACCGTCTCCTGCCAGTGCGGGTTGGCGAGCGCGGCCCGGTAGCCGTCCCGTGGCCGGATGCCGACCGCCTTGTAGACGGCCGGGTTGATCAGGCTGCGGACCACGTGGAACGACACGAGCGCGATCAGGAACTGCTGGTACGCCAGCTCCGGCCTGCTCAGCCGCTTCATGCCCTCGGTGACGCTCTCCCGCGCGAAGGTGACGTGGCGGGCCTCCTCCAGCACGTGGATCCGGTTGACCATGCGCACCAGCGGCTGGATCTCCGGGTCGTTCATCTGCTCGCGCTGCAGCCGGTCGAGTACCTCCTCGGCGACGAGGATCGAACCGTAGAGCGCGGGGCCGTAGCCGATCGTCGGCAGGATCTTGCCGAGCTGCCTGCGGGACTTGACCGGACCGTAGGCGGGAACCTCGAGACGCGAGCACATGCGGGCGAACATCGTGGAGTGCCTGCACTCGTCGGCGACCTCGGTGAGCGCGTACTGCGCGTGGGCGGTCGTCGGATCGATCCGGTAGACCTCCTTGAGCAGCATCTGCATCAGCAGCACCTCGAACCAGAGCCCATTGCTGGCGACGCTGGCGATCTCGTGCTTGCCGAGTTCGATGCGCTGTTCGGGGCTGAGTCCGTCCCACAGCTCGGTGCCGTAGAGGGAGGAGCGGATCTCCGGGATGAAGCGCTTCCCGTCGACCAGTGGCGCGTCCCAGTCGATGTCGACGTCGGGATCGTAGAACTTGTTCGCCGACGACTTGAGCAGCCGCTGGGCGGTCTTCTCACGATCGGCGGGCGTGCCGAGGGTCCGCGTCATTGCCGGAACCGCCTTCCTGATCCCCGTGATACCCATCATGTAACTTCTGGTAACAGTTACTTCTGGTAGCATGAGGCCCGTGATCGACCGTGTCAAGCGCAACAGCAAGCAGTCCGGCAAGCACTCCGAGCAGCAGGGGGCGACGGTGGAACAGAGCTCCGGCGACGCCCGGCGCGACCGCTGGCGCAAGCATCGGATCGCGCGCAGAGCCGAGTTCGTCGAGGCCGCGCTGCGTGCGCTGGACGCGCACGGGCCCGACCTCGGCATGGACGACGTGGCCGCCGAGGCCGGGGTGACCAAGCCGGTGCTGTACCGCCACTTCGAGGACAAGGCCGACCTGTTTCTCGCGCTGGGCCAGCGCGGCACGGACATCCTGCTGGAACGGCTGATCCCGGCCATCAACGCCGAACTCGCACCGGTCCCGCGCATCCGGATGGCGCTCGACGCCTTCTTCAGCGTGATCGAGGACCACCCGAACCTGTACCGGTTGCTCGCCCGCCGCTCCTTCTCCGGCAAGCCCGTCGACTCCGACGTCGTCGCCGAGGACAAGGAACTCATCGCCACCACGCTCACCGCGCTGCTCGGCGACTACATGCGGATGTTCGGCATGGACTCCGGTGCCGCCGAACCGTGGGCGCACGGCATCGTCGGCATGGTGCACAACACCGGCGAATGGTGGTTGGAGCGCCAGTCGATGGGTCGCGACAGCGTCGTCGAATACCTGACGCAGATCATCTGGGCCGCGATCGACGGACTCACCCGCCAGCAGGGCGTCACCATCGACCCGAACATCCCGCTCGAAGCCAACAAGGTCATCCGCATCCCGCAGGAGCGGGCCGGCACGCCGAACACCGGCTCGTGACCGGGCACGACCGCCGAACATCGAAGGACGGACGCATGAGCGAGCACGACCACGACGAGGACGGCTACACCGGCCCGGCGACGCTGATCGTCGAGGACACCGAGATCCCGGTCGAGGTGACCCTGCGCGGGCACTTCCAGCCGATCGACGGTTACTACCACTGGTACGGCCGCATCGCCGTCAACGAGCGGCTCGCCGAGATCGCCCAGGGCCGCAAGAAGCCGGCCGAGATCCGCCTGCCCGAGGGCTCGGCCACCGGCGAGATCTCCGACCCGGACCCGTGGGACCGCTACCGGATCATGGGTACCAGCACGCCGCCGTTCCACGTGCCGACCACGCTGGCCGAAGCCGAGGCCTGAACCGGCACTGACCGTCGCTGACCGGCGTCAGCGGCGCGATCCGAGCAGCGCCCGCGTCGGCCACGTCGAGACGACGTGCAGGAACCCCTCGAACGGACCACGGCTCGCCCAGCGCTTCCACAGCACCGCGGCGACCAGCGCGGCCACGGCGAACCAGAGGAAGTTGCCGACGCCGAACGACGGATCGTCGCGCCAGATGATCCAGATCGCGACGAAGTGCAGCACGTAGGCGCTGAGGATGACCGAACCGAGGTCGGCCAGGGGCCGGGTCGCCCTCGGCAGCCTGGCGGCGAGCAACTGACAGCCGCCGATCACGGCCGCCGCCACCCCGATGCAGCCGAGGAAGTCGAACGGCGTGTACGAGTGCGGCGTCGCCACCAGTTCGTAAGCCAGGGTCGTGGTCGGCGGTGTGCCGTGGATGCTCATCGCGTGCGTGGTGAAGTACTCGGCCGGTGACATGCCCGCCGCCGCGGCCTGCCCGGCAAGGGTCGCCTCGATCGCCTCCCGTCCGCCGAGCAGGTCGGTGGCCGCCCAGGACGCCGTGTACGCCAGCGCCGCGAGTGCCGCGCCCCCGGCGAGCAACCGCCTGCAGACCGGCGAGGACGTGAGGTCAAGCCTGCCGATCGCCATGCCGGCGAAGATGTAGGTCATCAGGTTCAGGGCCGGGAAGGTCCCGGTGACCAGCAGGGCGAGCAGGAACCCGTCGAGGCCGGTGCCGTCGGCGAACATCTCCGGCCGGATGTCCGGCCAGAGCAGCAGCAGGTCCCGCGGCGCGATCTCGGCCCGGATCCAGAACGACGTCAGCGGGAACGCGATCGCGGTGCCCACGGCCAGCCCGGCCAGCCCGCGCACACCCAGCCGCAGGAACGGGATCACCAACACGAAACACGCGCCGTAGTAGGCGAGGATCACCAGATAACTGGTGTCGAGCCAGGTCAACGCCAGGCCGAACGCCAGCAGGAACGGCGCGCGCAACGCCAGTCGCATCGAGACCCGGGTCCGGTCGATACCGGAGCGCGGTTCCCGCCCACCGGACATCAGCGCGATCGACACCCCCGCCAGCACCGCGAACAGGGCCGCCGAGCGACCCTCGAACGGGAGGAACGCGGTGCCCAGCCAGCCTTCGAGCGGGTTGGGGCCGAGATGCGAGGCGTACATGCCGAGCACGGCGACGCCCCTGGCGACATCCACGCCGGAGAGCCGTGTCGGCTTCGTCGTCACGTCCCCCGTCAGCACGGGGCGTTCCTGACCGACCGCGACGCCGCTCACCTCATCTCGCTGCCAGGCTGCCGTCCCCCCAGCCCACCCGCGTCCCCGCCCGTGCCGGGAACGCGGCACCGGCGGGGCCGCTCGCGCGGGCCCCGCCGGTCGTCGTCTCTCGCGCGTCAGTCGCCGTCCGCGTCAGTTGCCGACGCCGAAGCCGACCTTCCGCACGTCCGCGGGCGCGATCTCCACGTAGGCGATGCGGTCCGACGGGACCAGGAACTTGCGGCCCTTGTCGTCGGACAGGCGAAGCAGGCCGTCGTCGGAGTTCAGCGCCTCGGAGACGAGCTTCTCGACCTCCTCGGCCGACTGGTCGCTCGTCACCACGAGCTCTCGAGGGGTGTCCTCGATGCCGATCTTGACCTCCACGTGCGACCTCCGCTGGTGCTCGTACTCGACTCGTTCCGACTCGCCCGCCCGGCGCCCGCGGGCACCGGATGGGTCACCGCTCAAGGCTAGCCGAGACCGAGGGCCTGCATCCGCTTGGCGTGACCCTGCTGCAGCCGCCGGAACAGGCCCGCGATGCCGGACAGATCGCCCGATCCCGCCACGATCAGCTCGGCCAGCCCATCCCGCTCGGCCACCACGTACTGCCCCTGCGTCAACGCCTCGCCGAGCAGCCTGCGGCCCCACAGCGCCAGCCGGTCGCGCTGCTTGCCGTCCGCCTCGATGGCCGCGGCGACCTCGCGCTCGGCGAAGGCCGAATGCCCGGTGTCGGCGAGTACGGCCAGCACCAGTTCCCGCGGTTCGGGTTCGAGCCATTCGGCGAGCTCGCGATAGAGGTCGGCAGCGAGGCCGTCGCCCACGTGCGCCTTGACCAGCGACTCCAGCCAGGATTTCGGCCGGGTGCCCGCGTGGAAGGCGTCGATCGAGGCGACGAACGGTGCCATCGCCTCGGACACCGCAACGCCGCCCGCCGCGAGATGCCGCTCGATCAGGTCGTAGTGGCCGATCTCCGCCGCCGCCATCGACGCCAGCGCGGCACGCCCGCCCAGCGTCGGGGCGGTCCGGGAATCCTCGGCCAGCCGGTCGAACGCCGAGAGCTCGCCGTACGCGAGAACCCCCAGCAGGTCCACCACGCCGTCGTTCATCCGGGTCGCAGCGGACCCGGAACCGTGCCCGCTGCCGGGCTCATCCACACCGCGCTCAGTCACCAGGCCACCGTAGCCGCATTCGCGGTGCGAGGATTCACACCCGGCTCGCGCGCCCGGAACCACCCGTAACGGTGAGGTCGCGCTACACTGCTACTGGTATTGACAGGATCTGCCGCGTCGCGGCTGCGTGCCCGCCGTTCATGAGCACCGGATTAGCACCCGGTGCCGGACCCGCCGGAGAACCGTTCCGGCACGGCGCAGGGATGCCGCCCGGCGGCGCGGAGACAGTGTGCGTGCACGCCTCGAGCGGCATTCCCGCGAACGATCGCCGCGCTTGTCGCGAAATGCGATCGAATTCCCACGTGGTCGAGTGTCGAGAAGTACCAGGCCGTGCGCGCTGGTATGAGAGAGGCGATCACCCTGACCGCGAACCAGTCCGACATCGTTCCCGACCCGGCCGCCGGCACCGACCCGGACAACCCGGCCACCCTCGACCCGGTAGTCCTCGAGCACGTCGAATCCGGCGTGCCCGCGACGGACACCTCCCACCCGCTGCTGGCCGACGCGCCCGTGCCGCCGGAGGCCCCGACCTTCGCCGAGTTCGGCGTCCGGCCGGAGATCGTCCGCGCGCTCAACGAGGCGGGCATCGAGCGCACCTTCGCCATCCAGTCGCTGACGCTGCCGCTGGCCATGGCGGGCGACGACCTGATCGGCCAGGCCCGTACCGGCATGGGCAAGACGCTCGGCTTCGGCGTGCCGATGCTGCAGCGGCTGACCATTCCCGGCGACGGCACCCCGCAGGCGCTCGTCGTCGTGCCCACCCGCGAGCTGTGCCTGCAGGTCGCCCACGACCTCACCGACGCGGGCAAGCACCTCGGCGTGCGCACGCTCGCCATCTACGGCGGACGGCCGTACGAGCCGCAGATCGACGCGCTGCGCAAGGGCGTCGACCTGGTCATCGGCACGCCGGGGCGGCTGCTGGATCTGGCCGAGCAGCAGCACCTGGTGCTGGGCAAGGTACAGAGCCTGGTGCTGGACGAGGCCGACGAGATGCTCGACCTCGGCTTCCTCCCGGACATCGAGCGCGTCCTGCGCATGGTCCCGGACAAGCGCCAGACGATGCTTTTCTCCGCGACGATGCCCGGCCCGATCATCACCCTGGCCCGGACCTTCCTCACCCAGCCCACGCACATCCGGGCCGAGGAGAACGACGCCGGAGCGATCCACGAGCGCACCACCCAGTTCGTCTACCGGGCGCACTCGATGGACAAGCCCGAACTGATCGCGAAGGCGCTGCAGGCCACCGACCGCGGCCTGACGATGATCTTCACCCGCACGAAGCGCACCGCCCAGAAGGTCGCCGACGAGCTCGCCGAGCGCGGTTTCGCCGCCGCCGCCGTGCACGGCGACCTGGGCCAGGGCGCGCGTGAGCAGGCGCTGCGCGCGTTCCGCTCCGGCAAGGTGGACGTGCTGGTGGCCACCGACGTCGCCGCCCGCGGCATCGACGTCGACGACGTCACGCACGTGTTCAACTACCAGACCCCGGACGACGAGAAGACCTACGTCCACCGCATCGGCCGCACCGGTCGTGCGGGCAAGACGGGCGTGGCGATCACCCTCGTCGACTGGGACGACATGCCCCGGTGGAAGCTGATCTCCGACACGCTCGGTCTCGACCGGCCCGACCCGGTCGAGACCTACTCGACGTCGAAGCACCTGTTCAGCGACCTCGGTATCCCGGAGGGCGCGTCCGGCAGGCTCCCGCTGTCCAAGCGCACCCGCGCCGGGCTGTCCGCGGAGAACGAGGAAGATCTGGGCGGCAAGCAGCGCCGGGGCCGTGGCCGTCCCGTCGAGGCGGAGGAGCCGCAGCGCAGGCGCGCTCGCACCCCGCGCAAGCGCACCAGGGGCGGAGCCGACAACGCCGCCCGGATCGAAGCGGACGACGCCGCGGCCGGTACGTCCGCCGTCGGTACGTCCGGTGAGGGTGAGAGCGCCGCCGAGGGTGAGGGCGGCCGTTCCCGCGGCAGGCGCCGTTCCCGCGGCGGTGGCGGAACCAAGCCCAACGGCGAGGCCCCCGCCGCCAAGGAGCGCGAGAACGGCACCGGCGAGAACGGTGAGCGTCCCGCGCGTCGCCGCCGCCGTCGTCGCTCCGGTGCCGGTGCGGGTGCCGCCACGGCGACACCCAACAACAGTGAAACGCCGGCTTCGGCAGACTGACCGCGTGGTCGACGCGCGGGAGGGTGCCGGACTGGGCACCGAGGACGTACTGGCGCCGTCCGGCTCGGCATCGCCCGGTGCCGAACCGTCGGACGCCGCCGAGCCCGGTGCCGCGGAGCCCGATGCTGTGGACCCCGGGCCGCCGGGCACCGGCGACGGAGCCCGGCGTCCCGCGCGTTCCCGCCCTTCGCCGTGGAACCGCCGCCGCGACCGGGTGGCCGCGGCGGTCATCGCCGTGGCCTGCCTGGTGGCGGGCTTGCTGGTGTGGACGTTCAGCGACGTCCGGGCCACCACCTCACAGCGAGCCGCCCCGCCCGCCGCCGTGCCACCGGCGCAGCCGCAGGTTCCCGGCACGCTCACGGAGATGTGGCAGGCGCCGAGCCCGGCCACGCCGACCCCGGTCGGCGAGGCCGACGCCGTCGTCACCGGAGCGGACGGCGAGGTGGCCGGGCGCGATCCGATGACCGGAGAGGTCCGCTGGCGTTATGGCAGGGACCTCGACCTGTGCACGATCGGCGGGGCGTGGAACAGGGCCGTCGCCGTGTACCGCAAGGACAGCGGATGCAGCGAGGTGACCGCGCTCGACCCGCGCACCGGGGCAAGGACCGCGCAGCGCAACGGGGACGCGGAGCTCGGCACCCGGCTGGTGAACGACGGCTCGCATCTCACCGCGACCGGCACCACGCTGCTCAACACCTGGCGTGACGACCTGGTGAAAAGCATGGAGTACGGCCGGGTCTCGGCGCTGGTCAACCCGGACAAGCAACCGAGGACGGGCTGCACCTACGGATCGGTCGCCGCCACGGGCGGCAAGGTCGGCGTGATCGAACGCTGCCCGGGAGACCAGGCGGACCGGCTGACCGTCTACAAGTCCAGCGGCGGCGAGAGCGACGAGCCGAAACCGCTCTACAGTTCCGTGCTCGCCGGGCGGTCGGCGAAGGTGATCGCCATGTCCGGCGAGGTCACCGCCGTCGCGCTGCCCGAGCAGAAGCTGCTCGTCGTCTACGGCAAGGACGGCAACCAGACCGCGGCGTACCCCTTGGACCTGGCGCCCGGCGAGCTGGCACAGGACCCGCCCGGGGGCGTCGTGCCCACCGCGAAGGGCGCGGCGGGCATCTACTGGTTCACCGGCTCGCGCACCGTCGCCCTGGCGAAGGAGAACCTCGCGCCGCGCTGGACGCTGGACGGAGCCACCGGCACGGGAACCCTTTTCGGCAACCAGTTCGTGCTGCCGATCGACGGCGGGCTCGCCGTCGTGGAGGAAGCCGACGGCCGCACCGTCCGCACCATCGGCGTCGACCGCCGCGGTTACCCCGGCGAGGTCCGGCTCGGCACACTCGGTTCGGTGCTGCTGGAACAGCGCGGCGAGACCGTGGCGGCGCTCCGGTGACCGGGCGGTCCTCGCAGGTGAGCGCGCACGGTGCCCGTCGCGTCGACCTGGAGGGACCGTACGGGCGGATCGCCGCGCTGCGTGCCGACCCGCCGGTGGGTGCTCCGACGGCCGGCACGGTGCTGCTCGTCCCCGGCTACACGGGTTCGAAAGAGGATTTCGCGCCGCTGCTCGACGGCATCGCGGACGCCGGTCTCGCCGTCGTCGCCATCGATCAGCCAGGGCAGTACGAGTCGCCCGGCCCGAAGGACGAGGCGCAGTACCTGCCCGAGGCGCTCGGCAAGGTCGTCGCGGACCTCGTCCGCACACTCGCGGCCGAGGAACGTCCGGTGCTGCTGCTCGGCCACTCCTACGGTGGGCTGGTCTCGCGGGCGGCCGTGCTGGCGGGTGCCCCGGTGGCGGGGTTGACGCTGCTCGACAGCGGGCCGCACCGGCTGACCGACCGGAACCGGTTGCTGGTGCTGGACTTCGCCGAGCCGGTGTTGCGGGCGCACGGCCTCGAACAGACCTACACACTGCGGGAACAGCTCAACGTCGGCAATCCCGCGTGGACGGCCGCGCCCGACGAGCTGAAAGCGTTCCTGCGCGCGCGGTTCGTCGGTTCCCATCCGTCCGCGCTGCTCGGCATGGCGCGCGGGTTGCAGACCGAGCCCGATCGCGTGGCGGAACTGCGCACCCTGCTCGAACGGGAGGGAACGCCCTCGCTGGTCGTCACCGGGGAGAACGACGATGCGTGGAGTGTTGCCGAACAGCGCGACATGGCGGATCGGCTCGGCGCTCCGTTCGTGCTCATTCCCGGGGCCGGGCACTCGCCCAACATCGAGACGCCGGATGTGCTGCTCGGCGAGTTGCTGCCGGCGTGGGGTTCCTGGCTGACGTCGTAGTCGCGTTCCGGCGGGGTCTGGCTGGGGGCTGGGTTTCGTGGGGTTGGGCGTATCGGGTCCGGGGCGTCTCGGGGTGGCGTCTCGGATTTCGATCACGCCTTCGGCGCGCCGTGGGTAACCGTCGCTGCACGGGGCCTTCGCCCTTGATGGTCACCAGCGGCAGTTACCGCCTCATCCCGATCCGGCGACGTAGTCGGTGAAGTTGCGGAACCCCAGCGCCGAGCCTCGGAGGTGCTCGAGCCGTCCATCGCGACCACCTCTGCTCCGTCGCGCCGGGCCTGTCGAGGGTCCCGCGATTACGGCCGGCGACGGAAGTTGATGCGCATCAGCCGGCTGCCGGCCCAGTCTTCGAGCCGTGTCGGCCGGATGGTGCCGGGGTCGTGGGGCTGATTGAGATCCGCGACGATCTCCGCCAGCACGGCCTGACGTTCGGCAGGGTCGGTGACCGGTGTGGCCCGTGCGGGCAGATCGGCACGAATCCCGTTCTTGAGGTGGAAGGTGAAGTCGGGATTGGCGAGAAGGTTCGCATGCCAGTCGGTCGCGGACCCGCCGGCGCCGCTACACAGGTACGTTGCGCCCGCGGCTCGGTAGAAGAAGATTTCGATGCGGCGTCGTCGGCCGGTGCGGCGCCCCAGTGTCGTGATGTCGATGATTCGTTCTCCGGTGCCCGCGGCGGGTGTGATCTCGATGGCTCGGCGGTTGTGATCGGGCAGGTGGGACAAAGACGCGTCCCGTGCGGAGTCGTTTGATCCGGTCGTGTCCGGAGTGCTCATGCGGTCTCGGCCTGAAGGGCGGGGCCGAGGAGGAGTCCACCGTCGATGACGTACTCCGAACCCGTGATGAACGACGCGTCTGATGAGGTGAGAAACAGAAGTAGCCGGGTGACGTCGGCAGGCTCCCCGAGCCGGGGGATGGCGAACGGCTCGGGTGAGTAGAAGTCGGCGATTGCCGCGGTGGCGCCGGCCGCTGGTTCGTGGATGAAGGGGGTCGCGATCACGCCGGGGTGGATGGTGTTCACCCGGATGTGGTCGCGGCCGAGTTCGAGCGCTGCCGTTCGGGTAAGGCCTCGCACGGCCCACTTGCCGGCGACGTAAGGCGCGTAGTGAGCCGTGCCGCCCAGGGCCATTGTCGAGGCGATGTTGACGATGGCTCCCCCTGCCGCGCGGCGCAGAGCCGGGGCGGCGACCTTGATGCCGAGGAAGGTCCCCGTGAGGTTGACGTCGAGGATGCGTGACCACGTGGCCTGGTCCGTGTTTTCGATTGTTGCCGGCGGGTTCTGGACGCCCGCGTTGTTGACGAGCACGTGCAGGGCGCCGAAGGCGCTCTCGGCGGCCAGCACAGCGGCGGACCATGAGCTCTCGTCGGTGACGTCGAGGCGGGTGAAGTGAGCACGGGGCCCGAGCTCGTCGGCGAGAGCGGCGCCGCGTTCGGCGTCGATTCCGCCGATCACCACGTTCGCTCCCTCCGCGTGAAAGGCGCGCACGTGGCTCGAGCCCTGGCCGCCGGTCCCACCGGTCACGAGCACGGTCTGGTTGTCGAAGCGGTTCATCGGATGGTCCTTCGGTACGAGGGGTGACCGACCGGATTCGTCGGCAGTGAGCGGCCGGCCAGTGGTGAGCCGAGTGGCTCACCTCGCATGCTAGGTCGACGACAGTGGTGAGTCAAGCCACTCACCTCGTATGCTGGGTCCATGAGCAAGGTCGTACCGACGTACCACCAGCGCGTCGCCCAGGAGAAGCGCGCGATGATCGTGACGGCCGCGACCGCACTTTTCCTCGAGTTGGGTTACGACGGGACGTCGCTGGCGCGGATCGCGGAGAACTCGGGCGTCTCGCGGGCCACCTTGTTCAAGCAGTTCCCGAGCAAGGCTGCCCTGTTCGACGCGATCGTCACCGAGTCCTGGTCAACCGGTGACGAGGAGGATCCTCCGCCGGCAGGCAACGTCGTCGACGGGCTCAGCGCGATCGGTCGCCGTTACGGCGAGCTGTTGAGCCGGCCCCAGATGACCGACCTGTTCCGGATCGTCATCGCCGAACTGCCGAGGTTCCCAGAGTTGGCCCATGCGCAGTTCTCGCACGGGAAGATGCCGTACTTCGAGTCCGTACGCGGCTACCTCCTGGCGGAGCACGAGGCGGGAACAGTGCGGGTCGAAGACGTGGACCTCGCCGCCACCCAGTTCCTGGGCATGATCTCCAACTACGTCTTCTGGCCGACCCTCCTCGTGCCGGGCTGGGAGGTGAGCACCGAACGTGTCGCTCAGGTGGTCGACGAGGCCGTCCGCACCACCACCGCCCGGTACGCCGCAACGGGACCAGGGGCGTACACGGACAGATGATCGTCGCCGACCGCGACCGAGTCCCGCCGCCAGAGGAGCGGCTGCTCAAGCAATCGAGGCGGTCGGCCCGAGGGTGTTCGCGGGGCCTCGCTCAAGCCATGTTTCTTTGTGTGGCAGGAAAGGGCCCAGCCTCGATGTGGTTCTCGGTCAATGGTGCGGAGTCGCGTCAAGGCGAGGCGTGACCTCGAGGCGCATCGCCAGCCACGCGTACATTTCGCCGCCGCCCGCACGGAACAAGCCCACGAACGCCGGCCGCGATGGCCGGTGCGGTGACGCGATCACACCGAAACGCGGTCGTCCCGCGTCCGTGGCGGCGACGCTTCGCGCACACCGATCCGATCGTGCAGCCTGCGCAGCGGACCGGGAGCCCACCAGGCGAACCTCCCCATCAGCCGCATGCCGGCGGGTACGAGGATCCCGCGGATCAACGTCGCGTCGATGAGGATCGCCAACCCGGTGCCGATACCGAAGAGCTGGACCATGCTGACCCCACTTGTAGCGAACGCGAAGAAGCTGACGGCCAGCAGTGCGGCCGCCGTGCTCACGATGCGACCGGTGTGCGAAAGACCGTCCGTAACCGAACTGTCCAGCGGCGCCCCGAGTTCGTGGTATTCCTTGATCCGGCTGATGACGAAGACCTCGTAGTCCATCGATAACCCGAACGCGATACAGAACAGCAGCACCAGCATGTTCATGTCGAGTGGCAGCGGTGTGAAACCGAGAATCTCGGAAAGCCATCCCTGCTGGAACATCGGCACCATCATGCCGAGTGTGGCCGACAGGCCGAGAACGTTGAACACCAAGGCTCGCAGGGGTTGCAGCACGCTTCCGGTGAACAGGAACAGGAGCGCGAATGTCGTCAGCATGATCAACGCGATCGCCAGCGGCAGCCTGCTGCCGACGGTTTCCTTGCTGTCCACCAGTTCCGCGGCCGGGCCACCGACCATCGACGTCGTGCCCGCCGGCGCGGCGGTGTCACGGACCGCCGGCACCACGTCCTGCGCCTCGCCGGATCGCGCCTCCGCGGCGGTGACCACGGTGAACTGCTGGGCGCCCGGACGGGCGAGCGCGGCGTCCGCCGGGGTGGTACCGGCCGACCGGCCGGCCGCGAATCCGCCCGCGCTCGAACTGACACCGGCCACCCCGGGCAGCGCCGACAGCCTCCTGGCGTAGTCCGCCACCTCGTCCGGTGCGGCATCGCCCGTGTTCACCACCTGGATCGCATTCGTGGTGTTCGCGGGAAAGTGACCGCGCAGCGCTTCACCGACCACACGGGTGCCGGCTGTGCCGGGCAGCACGCGATCGTCCGGACTGCCGAACTCCACGTTCAGCAGCGGCGTCGCGGCCAGTACCAGCAACGCGATCACCGGTGCCGCCATGCGCAGCGGCCTCCGCATGGTGACCCGCGCGAGCCTGCCCCAGAACGCCGAGACCGTCGCCGGATCGCTCGTCGCCCACGGCATCCGGCCCGCGTTGATACGCGGCCCCAGCACCGTCAGCAGCGCGGGCAGCACCAGTAACGCGCTGACCATGGCGATCGCGATCACGCCGATTCCGGCGTAGGCGAACGAACGCAGGAAGTACAGCGGGAACAACAACAGCACGGCGAGCGCAACCGCGACCGTCGCCGCGCTGAACACGATGGTCCGCCCCGCCGTCTCCACCGTGCGCACCACGGCCGCGCCGGTGTCCGGGTCCCGCGACAGTTCCTCCCGGAACCGGCTCACCATCAGCAGCGCGTAGTCGATCGCCAGCGCCAGCCCGAGCGCGGTCGTCAGGTTTATCGCGTACACCGACACGTCGGTGACCGACCCGAGAACGGACAGTTCCGCAAACGTGCCGAGGATCGCGATCGCACCGATCGCCAGCGGCATCAGTGCGGCGACGAGGCTGCCGAACGCGACCACCAGCAGGATCGCCGTGATCGGTACGGCGATCGCCTCGGCGACGACCAGGTCCTCCGCGATCTGCGAACCCACGTCGGGGACGACCGCCGCCGTCCCGCCGAGCGTCACCCGGATCGGCCCGCGGTCGCCCGTATGCCGTTCGGCGAGTGCCTCCACCGCCTGCCCCTGCGCCGACTCGTCACCCTTCACGTGCGCGACGATGAGCGCGTACCGCCCGTCGTCCGAGCGCAGCGGTGGAGCCGCGGTCGCGAAGTACGACGTGACCCTGGACAACGCCGGGTCGGTGGCCAGCTCCTCGCCGAGCCGGGCGCCCGCGGCACTGACGGCGAGATCGTCGACCGTTCCGCCACCCGCGTCGACCAGCACGACCAGGTCGCTCTGCCCGCCGAACTCCGCGTCGAGGAGTTCCGTGGCACGGCTGGATTCCGCTGCGGGATCGGTGAACCCCTCCGGCCGGAGCTGCCCGAACACGCTGACACCGAGCACCCCCGCGACGATCAGCGCGAGCAGGGTCCCGGCCAGAACCACCCGGGCGTGCCGTACGGCGAAGAGACCGATGCGACCGAACATGCTCCCCTCCAAGGAAATGTGGGCAGGCGTTAACTTGTCGGGCGTTAACTTGTCACCGATGTTTGCGGGTGTCAACATCTGCCCCATGACTTCCTCAGCGTCGCCACGCGGCTCCTATCACCACGGCGACCTGCGCAACGCGCTGCTGGACGCCGCCGAGGAGCAGGCCGTCACGGGCGGCCCCCAGGCCGTCAGCGTGCGTGCGGCGGCCCGCGACGTCGGCGTCACCCCGACCGCGGCGTACCGGCATTTCGCCGGACTCGATCAGCTACTGGAGGCCGTCAAGGACCGGGCGATGGTGCAGCTCGGCGCGAGCATGACCGACCGGCTGCGAGCGCGCGGGGAGAGCGGCGACCGGGTGGAACGCGCACTCGGCAACCTGGCCGCGCTCGGCTGCGGCTACGTCGACTTCGCGCTCGCCAAGCCCGGCCTCTTCCGAACCGCGTGCGCCCGCGGCGGTTTCACGCCCGGCGACCGGCCGAAAGACCAGCCGGACCCGTTCACCAGGCTGACCGCACAGCTCGACGAGCTCGCCGAGGCGGGCTACATCCCCGCGCGCAACCGCGCTTTCGCCGACGTGACCGTCTGGTCGGCGATCCACGGCCTGGTGATGCTGATCCTCGACGGGCCGCTGCGGGAGATGCCGGCCGACATGCGGCAAGAAGCGCTGCTGCAACTGCTCCTGCAGGTGGCACGCGGCCTCGGTGACAACGACCTGCCGGGCGACATCGAAGTGGTGGTGGCGGCGGAATCCCGCGGCTGACCCGGCCGGGTCCACCGCGTCAGGCGAACCAGAAGAACCAGAGCACGGCGGCGGTGAGCAGTCCGACGAACGTTCCCGCCAGACCGGCCACCAGGCCGCGCCTGCGGTCCGCCAGACGCTGCGCGACGAGCGCCGCCACACCGGCGACCACGTGGCCACCGATGAACAGCACCTCCGCGCCGGGAGCATCGTTGGCGAACGCGAAAATCTGCACCCCGACGACGATCAGCGCGAGCACCGCCAGGCCGGCGGCGAGAGTGCCGGTCAGCCCTCGCCACCAGCGGGCAGGCGGGCGGGACGCGACCGTGGCGTACTCCTCGGCCGGGCGGTCCTGCCCTCGTACCGGTTCGCGCTCCATCATCCTCGGTCCGTGCACTCGCTCTCCATGGTGTCGGGGCCTGCGCTCGCCCTCGGCCGCGCCGGCCCGGATTCGCGGCCCAGACCCTAGTGGCCCGTCGTCGCCTGCCCTCACCCCGCACCGTCTTCGCCGAGCGGGGTGAGCAGATCCCACGAACGCAACGAGGCCGACGCCGCCTGGCCGTCCACACAGCTAGGCCGGAAGTCGCAGGACGCGCACCGCGCCGCGGGCCGCGCGGGGAACGCCTCGTCCGCGTCACCGCCGGACTCGACCGTCTCGGTCGCCTCGCGGGCACACTCGGCGATCGTCTCCGCCCTGGACAGATGGTCGCGCAGGCTCTCCGTCGTGTGCTCGGCGACGGCCACCGTCCCGCTGGGCACATGGTGCAACTCGACCCGGCGGCACGGCGCGCGCAAGGTGCGTTCCGCCGCGACGGCGTACATGGCGAGCGCGCGCGCATCCCGGGCCTCGTCCGCGTCCGGCGTCCTGCGCCCGGTCTTGTAGTCGACGATCACCAGTTCGCCGTCGCGCTCGTCGATCCGGTCGGCTCGCCCCTCGACGATCATCGTCGGGTTCTCCCGCCCACCGGTACTGCCGCTGACGCTGGCGGACACCCAGCGTTCCAGGCCCACCGCCCGCGCGGACACATCGGCACGGTCGACGTAGTTCGCCACCCATTCGCGGGCCAGCGCGCGGTACCGGATCGCCTGCAGCCCGTCCAGGAAACCGGCGTCGTTCCACTGCTCGGTGACCAGCGCGGCGCCCCGTTCCGAGGTACGGCGCTCGGCGGGCAGTTCGAACAGTGCACGCAGCGCGTTGTGCACGACGGCACCGAGCGTGCTGTGCGCCCAGGCACCGGTGCGCTGCGGAGTCGGCCGGTCCACATAGGCCATCCGGTAGCGGCGCGGACAGTCCGCGAAGGTGGCCAGCCGCGCCGGCGTCACCTTCGTCAGCCTCCGCGGCTCGACGCCGAAATCGAAACCTAGCTGCGACATGCGTTCACACCCACACCACGGAGACTACGCAGCCGCCCCCGCTCACCCGACGGGTGCCAGTCGGACACACAGCGTCACGCCCCACCGATGAAACCCTTCACCGAGTCGGCGACGAGCTGCACCGCGATCGCCGCCAGCAGCAGACCCGCGACCTTCGCAAGCAGGGTGATCCCGCTTTCCCGGATCACCTTGATCAGCAGCCCGGAGAACCGCATGCAGGCCCACAGCACCAGGTGCACGGTGACGATCGACGCGCCCAGCGCCACGTACGCGCCGACGTGCCCCTCCGCGCCCCGGACGAACACGATGGTCGCCGCGATGGCACCGGGACCGGCGAGCAGCGGGGTGCCGAGCGGTACCAGCGCGACGTTGACGTCCTCGGCGGCCTCCGGGCTGGACGTGCCCTTCCCGGTCAGCAGGTCGAGCGCGATCAGCAGGAGCAGCAGCCCGCCCGCACCCTGCAACGCCGGGATGCCGATGCCCAGATACGACAGGATCGCCTGGCCCGCGATCGCGAACAGCGAGATCACCAGCAGCGACACCAGCACCGCCTGCCGCGCGGCCCGTGCCCTCGCGGCGGGTGCCTTGCGACCGGTGAGACTCAGGAACACCGGCACGGTGCCGGGCGGATCCATGATCACGATGAGCGTGATCGTGGCCTCCATGAACAGCGTGACGTCGAAGTACTGGGCCATCGCTCAGCCCCGCACGAGCGCGGTGCCGCGGGCGCGGGCCACGAGCGCCTCGAACTGTTCCGGGTCCGTGGTCTCCGCTCCGATGCCGATCGTCTTGTTGGTGCCGTGGTAGTCGCTGGACCCGGTACGCAGCAGGCCGAGTTCCCGCGCCAGCCCGGCCACCGTCTCCCTGGTCGTCGCGTCGTGGTCGGGATGGTCCACCTCCAGCCCGCCGAGGCCGTGCCCGGCGAGCGAGCCGATCACCTCCGGGGTGACGGTGCGCCCCCGCGACCTGGCGAACGGATGCGCCAGCACGGTGACGCCACCGGCCTCGGCGATCATCTCGATCGCGGTCTCCACGGGCGTGTCGGCGCGGCCGACGTAGTAGCCGCTGCCGTTGCCGAGGAAGCGCGCGAACGCCTCGTCGACGCTGTTCACCAGCCCGGCCCGCATCAGCGCCTGGGCCAGGTGCGGCCGTCCCGCGGGAGAGTCGGCGGGCAGCGAGGCGAGCAGTTCGTCGGCGTCGACCGGGAGCCCGTCGGCGGCCATCCGCCCGGCCATGGCGTGCAGTCTGGCGCGCCGCTCGGCCCGCAGGCGGGTCTGCTCGGCGACGATCGCGGGTGACTCCGGGTCGAACAGGTACGCCAGCAGGTGCACGCTGATGCCGAAACCGGTTCCCGTGGAGGACACGCAGGACAGTTCCGCGCCGGAGACCAGCGTCAGTCCCGGCGGCAGAGCGGCGGCGGCCTCGTCCCAGCCCGCGGTGGTGTCGTGGTCGGTGAGGGCGACGACGTCCAGACCCGCCCGCGCGGCCGTCGCGACCAGCTCGGCTGGGCTGTCCGTGCCGTCCGAGACGGCCGAATGGGTATGCAGGTCGATGCGCACGCCGGTCATTGTCCATCGGGCCGGATGCCGGGGTGTGCTCGCGGGGTGGCGAGTGTGAGCTCAGCCGACCATCCGCTTGCCGCGGGCGGCGCGTTGCGCCTTGATCATCGAGAAACGCTCGGCCTGCTTCTGCTTGTCGCCGAACACCAGTTCGGAGATCGTGTCGTAGAAGTCCTCCGGCCGAGGCAGGTAGTCGATGTTGTTCAGCGCCTGGATCTGGCCCGCGGACTCGACGACCATCGTGCCGTAGCCGAGCATCCGGCCCCAGAAGGTGCGCTGGTAGGTGAGGTCGGTGACCTTGCTGATCGGCATCATCAGCACCTTGGTCGTCCACACGCCGGTGGTCATGATGAACCGCTTGTCGGTGACCACCAGGCGTTCCACCCACCACTCCATGACGTGGTAGGAGAAGCGCAGCACCACCAGCAGGGCGACGTACCAGAGGATGTTCTGCACCACGTACATCGACGGCGGCAGCAGGTAGGACACCAGTACGCAGACGACGATCAGCGCGACGGCCTCGAAGCTGTCCCACAGCAGTGAGGCCCAGTGCCGCCGGACGCGGATGACCCGCCGCTCGGTATCCAGCAGGTATTCGTCGGGATCCCGAGGCGCGAACATGAACGAAGCGTAGCCCCGGCTAGTTGAACACGCCGCTGACGAACGTGATCACGGACTCGGCGGCGTCGCGCAGGAAGTCCACGATGGTCCCGACCATGCCCGCGGAATTCTGCGGCTGCGAGATCACGAAGAAAAGCACCAACGCGATCCCCGCAAACGTGAGGAGCTTCTTGGCGTTCACAACGATCAATCCCGTCCTCTGGTCGGCCGCAGTCGGTCGCTACGGCAAGGATAGCCAATAAAGTTGTACCGCATCGCGCAGCGTTACGGGAGGAAAGTCCCGCGCTTGGGGCAGTAATCAGCACGAACAGCAGACAGTGGTCACTGTCGGTGACTGCGAGTTCGGTGTTTTTGGTGCACAGTTGGGTGCCAGACGTGGGTGGCACCGGACGCGCGAGGTGCCCGACGCAGCAGGAGGTGGCCATGACCGGCACGGCAGCGGACGAGACGTTCGTGTTCGATCCCTTCGCCCCCGAGTTCGCCGAGAACCCCTACCCGGTCTACCGGGAACTGCAGGTCAGAGCCCCTGTCTACGAGCATCCACTTGGCTTCTGGATGCTGAGCCGGCGCGAGGACGTGTTCGCCTTCCTGCGGTCGCAGCAGTCCGTGGAGGCGCGCAACATCGACGGCGGCGACATGCGGCGGATGGCCACCGAGGCGGGCATGGACGATCGGCGCAACGGCGGCCAGTCGATGCTGGACAAGGACCCGCCGGACCACACCCGGCTGCGCAAGCTGGTGTCGAAGGCCTTCACCCCCCGCTCGATCGAGGCGCTGGAGCCACAGGTCGACGAGCTGGTCGACGAGGCACTGGACGCGATGGCCGAGGCGGGCAGCGTGGACCTGGTGGAGGCGCTGGCGCTGCCGCTGCCGTTCACGGTGATCTCCCGGATGCTCGGCATGCCGCCGCACGACCACGCCTACGTCCGCGAGCTGGCCGGCCTGGTGGTCAAGGCCCTCGAACCGATCGACGACCCGGTGCTGCTCAAGCAGGTCGTCGAGGCGGACGTGGAGCTGGCCGGGTTCATCGAGGACATCGTCGCCTGGAAACGCGGCAATCCCGGCGACGATTTGCTCACCGGCCTGATCGCCGCCGAGGAGGACGGCGACACGCTCACCGACACCGAACTGGTCTCCCAGGTCGTCCTGCTCTACGTCGCCGGGCACGAGACGACGGTGAACCTGATCGCCAACGGCTCGCTCGCCCTGATGCGCAACCCGGAGCAGCACGCGCTGCTGCGGGAGCAGCCGGATCTGACCGGCAACGCCGTCGAGGAACTGCTGCGCTTCGACAGCCCGGTACAGCACACCCGGCGCGTCACGCTGGAGCCGTACGAGGTCGCGGGCACCACGATCCCGCGCGGCGCCTACGTGATGGCGGGTCTGGCCAGTGCCAACCGCGATCCGGAGTTCTGGGGCGAGGACGCGGGCGAGTTGCGGCTGGAACGGCCGAACGCACGTCAGCACCTGTCCTTCGGCGGCGGGCCGCACCACTGCCTCGGGGCCGCGCTCGCCCGGCTGGAGGGCAGGGTCGCGTTCGGCAGGCTGGTGCACCGGTTCCCGGGCATGGCGCTCGACGGTGAAGTGGTGTGGAACGGGCGGATGAACCTGCGCGGCCCGTCGACGCTGCCCGTCTCGGTGTGAGCACCGTCCGCTGTGTCGGCGGCCTCGTGCACGACACCGGGGGCAGGCTGCTGCTGATCCGGCGCGGGCACGCCCCGTCCGCCGGTCTGTGGTCGGTGCCCGGCGGACGGGTGGAGGACGGTGAGAGCGACGCCGCGGCCGTCGTCCGGGAGGTGGCCGAGGAGACCGGGCTGACCGTGCGCGCCGGTGCGTTCGTCGGCACGGTGCTGCGCGGGAAGTACGAGATATTCGACTACGCCTGTGCACTCACCGGAGGCACGCTCACGCCCGGCGACGACGCGGCGGACGCCCGCTGGGTGGACGCCGCCGGTTTCGCCGCACTCGACGAGGCGGGCGAACTGGTGCCGCTGCTGACCGAGACCCTGGCCGGGTGGGACGTGCTCCCGCGAGGCTGACACCCGCCGTGGTCGCCGTGGCCTGTCGACCTGGCCGGTCAGGCCAGCCAGGTCATCCGCTGTCCGTGCGGGGCGGTACGGGCGAGCGGGGTCGCCCGGTGGGTGCCGCCGTCGAAGCGGATCACGCCGAGCAGCCCGATCTGCTCGCCGTCCGGGGTGGCCAGGTCCGTGCGGTCGGGCAGCACGTAGCGCAGCCCGGCGGCGTAGGAGCCGATGGTCACCCACCACAGTGGACGGTCGGCGGAGAGCGCCGTCAGCCGGTCGACGAACTCGGCCCGCCGGTCGTCGGAGAGGTAGGCGAGCGTGTGGCTGGTCATCACCACCAGCGGCAGGTCGCCGGGCAGGCGGGCGGCGGTCGAGGCGAGATCGTCCACGGCGTCGCCGGTGACCAGTTCGGGCGGGGCCTTGCGCTGGTCGGCCGCCGCCGCGCGGAGCAGCCGGATCCGGTCCGGCTGGTCCGCCCACACGCACGCCTCCAGCCAGGCCAGCTCTTCCTCGTCGCCGGCGTCGATCGGGTTGCGGTCGAGGCCGATCTTGGCGCCGACGTTCAGCTTCTTCGGCAGTTTCGGTGCCACCGCACCGGGTTCGAGGCCCATCGGGCAGTGCAGGCCGACGGCCGCCTTCGCCGGTCCGGCGCTGAGCTGCTCCCCGCCGTCGCACTGGTAGCGGTAGGAGAAGCGGTCGATGCCGAGCAGCAGGCCTGCGCTGCAGCCGACTTCGAGCAGCGCGATCTTGCCCTTCGCCTCCTTGGCGGCCAGTGAGACGCCGGGGTAGAGCAGCGCGGCGCGGCGCACCTCGTTCGTCTGCGTGTACCGGCTCGCGATCAGTTCCCTGGCGCGGTCGGCGCGGTCGAGCAGGAACTCGCGGAACAGCGGCCAGGTGTCACCGTCGGCGCCGTCGAAGCCGCCGAGCGAGGGGTAGTAGCGCGACAGCGGGTGGATCGGGTCGGCGGCGATGAGCCGGTGCGCCGCGGCGAGCAGCAGCGTGGGGCGGGCATCGTCCGGAGCGGCCGCCACGAGCAGTCCGGCGACCTCGTCGTCCTGGGCCGCCTCGGTGGCCAGGTGCTCGTACAGCGGCGATACACCGTGGGCCTCCCGCTCGGCGAACACCGCCAGTCGGCTCTTGACCTCGTCCAGCGAAAGCGTCACCTGTACTCCGATCACCCGTTCGGTCCGGCAAGGGGAACTCGTCGGGGAGTTCCCCGCCGGCGGCACCGTGCCCCAGCGTGCCACCGGGTGGGCGGCCCGGCGGGGAGGCCTCCGCCACTGTTCACTCGTGCGGTTCCGGACGGCCGGGCTGCTCCCCGCCGCGGACGTCGCCGTACGAACGCTTCGGCACCATCACCTTCCTGCGGAAGGTGCACACGATCAGCCCGTCCTGTTTGTAGCCGCGCGTCTCGACGTACACCACGCCCCGGTCGTCCTTCGACTTCGACGGCGTCTTGTCCAGCACCTCGGTCTCGCCGTAGATCGTGTCGCCGTGGAACGTCGGCTTGACGTGCCGCAGGGACTCGACCTCCAGGTTCGCGATCGCCTTGCCGGAGACGTCCGGGACGGACATGCCCAGCAGCAGCGAGTAGACGTAGTTGCCGACGACGACGTTCTTGCCGAAGTCCGTGGTCTCGCCCGCGTAGTGCGCGTCCAGGTGCAGCGGGTGGTGGTTCATCGTCAGCAGGCAGAACAGGTGGTCGTCGTACTCGGTGACCGTCTTGCCCGGCCAGTGCTTGTAGACCGCGCCGACCTCGAACTCCTCGTAGTACCGCCCGAACTGCACGATCGGCCCTCCTCGCGTGACGCAGGGCGAACCTGCGACGGACGTCTGTGGTGTCGAGGAGTACCATCGCGGCCGGGCGTCGGCGCGTCAACGCGAGCATCGACACTCCCCCCGGCCAGGCGGATCCGCCCGGCCGGCCAGGCGGATCGAACGGCCGAAGGAGGTGAGGAACGTCCATGAGTAACGGAGACAGTCCGCTCAGTACGTGGGCCAGCGTTCCCACCGCGTCGGCAGGCACCGCCTCTTCCTGGTAGCCCCGCGCGTCCCGTACCGGGAACGCTGGTGCAGCGCCGCGCGGTGCCCGCACCGCCCGGCCCGTCGTCATCGTCCGTGACGTACGCCAGGAGAACCCGATGCCCGCAATCCCCTCGCTCGGCGGCTTCCGCGGCCGCGCAGGCGGCAACCGTGCCGCCAGGCAGACCCTCGCGGTGCGCGCTCCCGTGTCCCCTCCCGCCTACGTCGTCGACTGCGCCGTGTACGTCCAGGGTGAACGCCTGTCCGGCCGGTGGACGCACGCGGAGGCGATCGACGAGGTGCGCCGCCGTGGCGAGGGCTTCGTCTGGATCGGCCTGCACGAGCCGGACTCCGAGCAGATCCAGGGCGTCTCGGACACCTTCGGCCTGCACGAGCTGGCCGTGGAGGACGCGGTGCACGCGCACCAGCGGCCGAAGCTGGAGCGCTACGACGACACGCTGTTCATGGTGCTCAAGACCGTGCGGTACGTGGAGCACGAATCACCGACCACGGCGAACGAGATCGTCGAGACCGGTGAGCTGATGTCCTTCCTGGGCACCGACTTCATCGTCACCGTCCGGCACGGCAACCACTCCGGTCTGGCCCGGCTGCGCCGCGAGCTGGACGAGGATCCGGAACGGCTGAGGAACGGGCCCGCGGCCGTGCTGCACGCGATCACCGACCACGTGGTCGACCACTACCTCGACGTCACCGACTCCATCGAGGGCGACATCGACGAGATGGAGACCGAGGTGTTCGCCCCGCACTCGCGGGTCAGCGCCGAGCAGATCTACTTCATGAAGCGCGAGGTGCTGGAGCTGCGCCGTGCGGTGATGCCGCTGGCGACGCCGTTGAAGCGGCTGGCCGAGGGCTACACCCGGCTGGTCCCGGACGAGGTGCGCTCCTACTTCCGCGACGTCGACGACCACCTCACCACGGTGTCCGAGCGGGTGGTGAACTTCGACGAACTGCTGACCACCCTGGTGGACGCGACGCTGGCGAAGATCACGCTGCAGCAGAACACCGACATGCGCAAGATCACCGCCTGGGCGGCGATCATCGCCGTGCCGACCGCGCTGGCCGGGATCTACGGCATGAACTTCGACTACATGCCGGAGCTGCACTGGCGGTTCGGCTACCCGGCCGTGGTCACGGTGATCCTCGGCATCTGCCTGCTGCTGTACCGAATATTCCGGAAGAACCACTGGCTCTGACCACGTCTTCCGCGTTCGATACCGACAGGAGTACCCGCCATGCCGCGTCTGCTGACCAACCTCAAGTTCTGGGGCCTCGCGATCGCACTGGTCTGGATCGTCACCGTCACCGCGCTGATCGCCGGGAACCCCGGCTTCGCCGCCGGGAACTGACCCCGCGTCCCGCCCTCCGTTGACCGGCCGGGGGCGGGACCTTCGACGTACCCTGGGCCGATGCCCCGGGCTCTGGTGGTCGCCGACGAGGTGGACGAGCGGCTGTGGACCGACGCCGTCCGCTGCCACGAGGTCGACCTCGTGCTCGCCGCCGGTGACCTGCCCTTCGACTACCTGGCGTTCATCGCCGGGACGCTGGACCGGCCGCTGGTGTTCGTGCCGGGCAACCACGACGCCGACCTGACCGGTTTCACCCGGCACGGCGGGCTGTTCATGCGCGGTGGTTTCCCGGCCCGCTGGCCGGGACCGGACGGCGGGATCAACGCCGACGGCCGGGTGGTGGACGTCGCCGGTCTGCGGATCGCGGGACTCGGCGGGTCGATCCGCTACAACGAGGGGCCGAACCAGTGGACGCAGGCGCAGCAGGCGCGCCGGGCACGCAGGCTGGCCCGTTCGGTGCTGCGCAGGCACCGGCGGGACGGCAGGGGAGTGGACGTTCTGCTCACGCACTCGCCGCCGCGCGGTGTCGGCGACCGGGACGATCCACCGCACCAGGGTTTCGACTGCCTGCACGCGACGGTGCGGCGGCTGCGTCCGGAATGGTTGCTGCACGGGCACATCCACCCCTACGGCGAGCAGTTGCCCGAACTCCGGCTGGGGCGGACCCGGGTGCGCAACGTGGTCGGGCGGCAGATCATGGAACTGGGCGAGCACACCCCGGCGGAGGCGCACGATGGCACGTGAGACCGGTTTCCCCCGAGCGGACGCCGAGCACGACTTCCTGCGTGCCCGCCGGCGTCAGGTGCTGTCCAGGCTGGCGAACTGGCTGCGCGGCGAACCCGACGACGTCAACATCATGCTGCCCTACGACGAGGTCGTGGAAGCCCTTGGGAGGCAGGGGGAACGGCGAATCGGGCTGCGAGTGATCAAGCTCGATTCCATTGTGGGCAGTGTGGACCGGGGCCGGGATTTCGACCGCCGGTTCCGTCCGACCTCGGGCCGGGTGCGCGAGCGCTGGGAACGACTGGCGCTGGCCTCGCGCCGGGGCGAGAACATCCCGCCGATCGAGGTCTACCGGATCGGTGGCCTGCACTTCATCGCCGACGGCCACCACCGCGTCTCCGTGGCACACGCCCAGGGACTGTCCACAATAGACGCCTACGTCACCGAGGTGCGGACCAAGCTCGACCCGGGCGGGATCCGCTACCGCGGCGACCTGATCGTCAAGGACTACCGCAGGCTGTTCCTCGACCGCGTGCCGCTGACCGGACAGGCGCGGGCGTCGATCGTGCTGAGCGACGCCGAGTCGTACGCGGCGCTGGGCGAGCACGTCGAGGCCTGGGGTTTCCGGCTGATGCAGGACGAGGGCGTGTTCTCCGACCGGGCGACCATCGCGGCGCGCTGGTACTCCGACGAGTACGAGCCGGTGGTGCGGATGCTGCGGCAGGCGGAGCTGATCGGTGCGCGCACCGAGGGCGAGGCGTACCTGTGGGTCGCGGGCGAGCGGTACCGGCTGATCCGGACCCATCGCTGGGACGACGAGGTGATCGCCGCCGTGCGGGCCAGGGAACGGCGCGCCCCCACCGACCTGGACGACAGCCTGGAGGGCCCGCGCGGCCTCGCCTGAGCGTCGCGACCGGGCCGGACCGGCAGGGCCGCCACCCCTGGTGATGACGCCGCTGTTCCGTTCGCGACCGCGTCGCCGTCCGCCGGGGTCAGCCGGTGACCGTGTGCCGGGCGTAGCCCCGGGCTGCGGACACCCGCCCGGCCTCCTCCTCGACGCGGGACCGGACGGTGCGCGCCAGCGTCCACAGTGGACTGATCGTGATGTCCAGCCGGGTACCCGACGCCTTGGCCCGCCAGGTTCCGGCGATCTCCCCGTCGACGAGCAGGGCACCGGGATTGCCGAGGATGCGCCACACCTCCGCCCGGTGCGCCTTCTCCGGGAGCAGCGTCTCCCGGTCGCGGGCCTGCAGGAACGGGTCGAGCGGCGGGAGCAGCCGCACCAGGCCGGGTTCCGGCGGGTTCTCCAGCGCCGCGAGGTGTTCCGGCGCGATGAACGTCCGCCGCCCGGCGGCCCGCACCTCGACCAGCCCCTCCGGCCACATCGGTGCCGCCGCACCCGCCGCTGTTCCGACGAAGCCGGCCGCGTCGCCGCGTGCCGCCGGGCCGTGCAGCGCCAGGTAGGCCCGCACCACGGCGGTGGCCGCCGCCGGGGCCGGGGTGGAGCGCACCCGGCCCCGGCCGGCCAGCGGTGCCAGGACCGCCGGGGTGACGCCGGGTTCGAGCCGGACCCCGGCGTGGATCCCCGCCAGCCGCATGAGCTGCTCGTGCACGTGGATCGCCCCGCAGGGGCGGCACCAGGCCGCGAGTCCGGCCGGTACCGACCGGGTCATCTCGGTGCTGACGGCGCCCTTCGTCATCGGTGCGGTGACCACCGTGCGCAACGCCCGCGCCGCCTCCAGCAGGGCCCGCGCCGCGGGCATCCCCGCCTCGGCGACCCGTCCGCGCTGCCAGCCCATCCGGGCCTGCGCGTCGGCCTCGGACAGCGGCAGCAGGGCGGCGGGCAGTCCGGGCATGTCCGCGGTGCGGTGGACGTGCGGCGCGCCGCGATGGGTCCAGGACAGGGTGAACCGTGGATCGGCGTCGAGCGCGGCCCCGGTCACCTCGCCCGAGCACCGGGCCGCGAGCGCCAGCGCGGCCGAGTCCCGCTGGTTGTCCTGGACGCCGAGGTCGAGCACGGCCAGCCGGTGCGGATCGGTCTCGGTCCGGTGCAGTCCCTGCGCGGCGATCCGGTGGGCGAGTACCTGCGCGCGATCGACCGTCAGCACGGTGCCTCCCTCTCCGCCGTCGCTCGTCGTGCCCTCACGAGCCGAACCGGTGGTCGAAGGTGTAGCCGACGGACTCCTCGCCGAACGCACCGCCCAGCGTCCCGCTGCCGGAGAGCCCGGCCAGCCGGCCGGTACCGGAACCGGCGACCACGGTCCAGGTACCGGCGACGCCGGCCAGGTCGAACCCGACCTCGTGCCGGATCACGAAGGAGCCCCGCCTGCCGTCGACCGTGCCCTCGATCCGCTCCAGCCCGGGTGAGGTGGTGCCGCCGCCGTCGTGCCCGTCACCGCCGTAATAGAGCAGGTAGTCGCACCGCGAGGTTCCCTCGATCACGCCGGAGTAGGCAAGCGTGGCGTGCACGTGGGCGATCCGTGGTCCGCCATCGGGGCCGTCGACGACCTCTTCTTCCCAGCTCCGCATCGTGAAGGTGTTCCCGCTCATCCGCTCACTCCTCGTCTCCGTGCCGCCGTCCGCGTTCGCTCGGTCGCCCGGTCAGCCTCTCGCGGCTACCTGACAGCGAGTGTCAGGTTTTTCGGCGATACTCGGCGAATGCGTGCGAGCAGGCTGCTGACGGTGCTGTTGCTGCTGCAGAACCGCGGCCGGATGACGGCGGACGAGCTGGCGGCGGAGCTGGAGATCTCGGTCCGCACGGTCTACCGCGACATCGACGCCCTCTCCGCCGCGGGCGTGCCGGTCTACGCCGAGCGCGGGCGCACCGGGGGCTACCGGCTCGTCGACGGCTACCGCACCAGGCTGACCGGGCTGACCGAGCAGGAGGCGCGCTCGCTGCCGCTGGCCGGGCTGCCGGTGGCGGCCGCGGAACTGGGGTTGGGCACGGTGCTGGCGGCCGCGCAGCTCAAGCTGTACGCGGCGCTGCCGGGGGAGCTGCGGGACCGGGCAGGCCAGGTCGCCGAACGGTTCCTGCTCGACGTACCCGGCTGGCATCGCGACGTGGAGAGCCTGCCGCACCTGGCCGAGCTGGCCGAGGCCGTCTGGGCGAACCGGGTGGTGGCGGTGGACTACGTCCGCTGGGGCGGGGACGAGGTACACCGGGAGCTCGATCCGCTGGGCCTGGTGCTGAAGGCGGGCACCTGGTATCTCGCCGCCCGTTGCGAGGACGCCGTGCGCACCTACCGGGTGTCGCGGATCGTCCGGCACGAACGCACCGGCGAGCGGTTCGAGCGTCCGTCCGGCTTCGACCTGGCCGCCTTCTGGAACGCGTGGGCCGAACGGTTCGCCGAGCGCATGTACACCCGCACCGCGATCGTCCGGATGTCACCGCACGCCAGGGCGGTGCTGCCGCTGCGGCTCGGTGTTGCCGGGGAGCGGGCGCTCGACGCGGCCGCCGGTAGCGTGCCGGACTCCGACGGGTGGCTGCGCGTCGAGCTGCCGGTGGAGGCGCACTCCGGCGCGATCGGCGACCTGCTGCGCTTCGGCGCGGAACTGGAGGTGCTCGCCCCGGCCGAGCTGCGCGAGCAGGTCGCCGACGAGGGCAGGCGGCTGGCCGCGCGCTACGGCTGACGCCCGGCACGACGTATGTTCACCGACGCGGGGGTTCACCCGAGGCGATCACGGGAGGGGAGGGCGGCATGGGCGCACTCGACGGTGTCGGCATCGGCGTCACCGCCCAGCGGCGTGCGGAGGAGTTCATCGCGGCGCTGGAACGGCACGGTGCGACCGTCCACCACGCCCCGACCATCCGGATCGTCCCGCTGCCCGGCGACGCCGAACTCCGCGCCGCCACCGAACGGGTGCTGGCCGATGGCGTCGACGACCTGGCGGTCACCACCGGCGCCGGGTTCCGCGGCTGGCTGGACGCGGCGCAGGGGTGGGGTTTGGAGGGCGACCTGCTGGACACGCTCGGCCGCGCCCGGATCCTGACCCGCGGCCCCAAGGCGGTCGGTGCCGTGCGCGGTCGTGGCCTGACCGAGCGGTGGTCGGCGCCGGGGGAGTCGAACGCGGAACTCTTCGCCCAGCTCGCCGAGTACGAACTCGCCGGACGGCGGGTGGCGGTGCAGCTCCACGGCGGCCCGCTGCCCGAACACACCACGCCGCTGCGTGCCGCCGGGGCGGAGCTGATCGAGGTGCTGCCCTACCGCTGGCAGTGGCCGGACGACCTCGCGCCCGCCCACCGGCTGATCGAGGCCACGCTGGACGGCCGGGTGCGGGCGCTGGCGTTCACCAGCGCGCCCGCCTGCGCCAACCTGCTCAGCCTCGCTCGCGAGGGCGGGCGGCTGGACGCGCTGCTGCGGGCGCTGTGCTCGGACGTCGCCTGCGCCTGCGTCGGCCCGGTCACCGCGGCGCCGCTGGCCGAACTGGGCGTGCCGACGCTGCTGCCCGACCGGCAACGACTCGGTGCACTGGTGAAACTGCTGGTCACCGAACTGGGCACGTCCTGAGCGAGCCCCGGTCAGTCACGGCCGCCAGCGGTGCTCGCGCAGCCGGACGCGCTCGCCCTCGGCGAGCACCCCCTCGGCGCGTAGCCGGGCGAGCTGCTCGCGGGCGATGTGCGGGGCCGGGGTGCCGTTCGCCCGCAGGACCCGGTGCCACGGGATGTCGGCACCGTCCTCGTTGAGGATCCGGCCGATCATCCGCGGCGAGGGCGCGCCCGCCAGCGCGGCGATGTCGCCGTAGGTGGCGACCTTCCCCGGGGGGACCGCGGCCACCACTTCGCGTACCCGCTCGTGCAGTTCCTCGTCCACCGTCTCAGTGTGCCGTACCGGCCGGGTTACTGTGAGCGCAAGGAAAGGGAGGTGCCGCATGATCACCGGAACGCACGCGATCCTCTACGCGGAGCAGCCGGAGCGGACCCGCGCGTTCTTCCGCGACGTCCTCGGTCTGTCTCATGTGGACGCTCACGACGGCTGGCTGATCTTCAAGCTGCCGCCCGCCGAACTCGGTGTGCATCCGAGCCGCAACCCGCAGCTCCCGGACGTGCCGATCAGCGGCGGGCACGAGCTGTACCTGATGTGCGACGACCTCGCCGCGACCGTCGACGAACTCTCGGCCAAGGGCGTCGAGTTCGTCGAGCCGGTGACCGACCAGGGTTTCGGCCGGATGACGGCTCTGCGGGTACCGGGCGCGGGCACCATCGGGCTGTACCAGCCGCTGCATCCCACGGCCAACGACCTGCCGGGATGATCCGCTCCCCCGGACGGGCGCGCGTGCCTGCCCGGCACCGTGTCGGTGACGCATGATTCCATCGCTGTCATGAGCGGGCGCAGGACGACGGGGCAGCTTGCCGCGCGTCTCGTGCGCCACACCGCCGGGCCGGTCGTACCCGGCGAGTGGGGCGAGGACGCGCGCCGGGTGCTGGACGGGCACGGCGGTTTCCTCCGCGTGCTCGGCGGGCCGGGCACCGGCAAGACCACCCTGCTTGCCGAGGCGGCGGCTCGCCGGATCGGGCACGACCGGGCCGACCCGGAACGGCTGCTGGTGCTCACCGGTTCCCGCCGCGCGGCCGACGCGCTGCGCGCCGACGTCACCCGCAGGCTCACCGCCGAACCAGGTCACCGCGGGCACACCATCCGCGAGCCGGTGGTGCGCACCGTCCACTCGTACGCCTTCGCCGTGCTCCGGTTGCAGGCCGCAGCCAACGGCGCGCCGCCACCGCGGCTGCTGGCCGGGGCCGAGCAGGACGTGCTGGTGCGCGAACTGCTGGCGGGTGACCTGGCGGACGGGGCGGCGGACTGGCCGGAACGGCTGCGCCCGGCGCTGTCGGTGTCCGGGTTCGCCGAGGAGTTGCGCGACCTGCTGCTGCGCGCCGCCGAACGCGGGCTGGGGCCGGAGGACCTGATCGAGCTGGGCCGGCGGCGCTCACGCGTGGAGTGGGTCGCGGCGGGCACCTTCTGGAAGCAGTACGAGGAGGTGACCGTGCTGCAGGGCGCGGGCGGCAACGCGATGGCGATGCCTGGCGCCCCGGCGCTCGACGCGGCCGAACTCGTCGCCGCGGCGCTGCTCGCGCTCGACTCCGACCCGGACCTGCTCGCCCGGGAGCACACCCGCGTCCGGCACCTGTTCGTCGACGACGCGCAACACCTCGACCCACTGCAGTTCGCGCTGCTGCGGCGACTGGGCACGGCGGCCGAGGAGTTCGTCCTCGCCGGAGACCCGGACCAGGCGGTGTTCTCCTTCCGTGGCGCCGATCCCTCGCTGCTCGCCGACTGCGACCCGGACGGCGACCGGACGGTGATGCTGACCCGTGGCCACCGGCTCGCCCCCGCGGTGCACGAGGCGGTGACGCGGGTGGCCGCGCACCTGTCCGGCTCGGTACGCCATCGCGTTCTCCGGCCGGCCGATCCGGGGCCGGACGGTGACCAGGGAGCGGTCCGGGTGCGCTCCTGGCCGACGCCCGCCGCCGAGGCGAGCTGGCTGGCCGACCAGCTCCGCCGCGCGCACCTGGTCGACGAGGTGCCGTGGTCGGAGATGGCGGTGCTGGTCCGCTCGCCGACCCGGTCGTTCCCGGTGCTGCAGCGCGCGCTCCGGGCCGCCGGGGTGCCGATCGCCGCCGCCACCGACGAGCTGCCGCTGGCCCGCCAGCCCGGGGTGCGGCCGCTGCTCACGGCCCTGCGGGTGGCGGCCGAGCCGCACCTGCTCGACGCCGACGTCGCCGAGGCGCTGCTCGCCTCCCCGCTGGGCGGGGCGGATCCGCTGGCCCTGCGCAGGCTCCGCCGCGGGTTGCGCAGGCTGGAACTCGCCGCGGGCGGGGAACGCTCCAGCGATCACCTGCTGGTGGAGGCGCTGAACGGCAACGACGTGCTGGCCGGGCTGGCCGACGCCGAGGCACAGCCGGTACGCCGGGTCGGCGGTCTGCTGGCGGCAGCTCGCGCCGCCGTGGGTCGCGGCGCGGGCGTGGAGCAGGTGCTGTGGGAGTTGTGGCAGGCGAGCGGGCTGGAGCGGCTGCTGCTGCGGCGCGCCTCGCGGGGCGGTTCCCTTGCCGCGCAGGCCGATCGCGACCTGGACGCCGTGGTCGGCCTGTTCCACGCGGCCGGCCAGTACGTCGACATGTTGCCCGGCGCCAGTGTCGGCGGGTTCGCCGGTTACCTGGCTTCCCAGCATTTCGCCGGCAGCACCCTCGCCCCGGTGGCCATGCGCGGCGAGGGCGTCACGCTGGCCACCGCGCACGGCTCGGTCGGCCGGGAGTGGACGGTGGTGGCCGTCGCCGGCGCGCAGGAGGGGAGCTGGCCGGACCTGCGGCTGCGCGGATCACTGCTGGGCGTGGAGAAGCTGGTCGACCTGCTGTCCGGTGTGGACGGTGCTGGGATCTCAGCCACGGCGCCGGTGCTGGCCGAGGAGCGGCGGCTGTTCTACCTTGCCGCGGGCCGGGCCCGGCGGCTGCTGCTGGTGAGCACCGTGCGCGGCGAGGACGAGCAGCCCTCCCGTTTCGTCGAGGAGGTCGACGACGGGGAGGACGCCGCGCTCACCGAGGTGCGGGTACGCGGCGAGGGCCGGTCGCTGGTCCTGGCCGAACTGGTCGGCGAGATGCGGACGGTGGTGTGCGACCCGGCGGCGGAACCCGGCAGGCGGCGGCTCGCCGCCCGGCAGCTCGCCCGGCTCGCCACGGCCGGCGTGCCGGGCGCGCACCCCGACACCTGGTACGGCCTGGCCGAGGCGAGCAGTACCGAGCCGCTGTTCGGCGAGGGCGACACCGTCAGCGTTTCACCGTCCACTGTGGATACTCTGACCCGTTGCCCGCTGCGCTGGCTGATCGAACGCCACGGGGGCAGCGATCCGGCCCAGCTCGCCGCGGTCACCGGGACGCTGGTGCACGCGCTCGCGCAGGCCGCCGCGACCGGGGCCGACGCCGCTGAACTGCGCGAGGCACTGGACAGCGCGTGGACGAAGGTGGACGCCGGGGCGCCCTGGTTCTCCCGCAGGGAACGCACCCGGGTCGAGCAGATGCTGCAGAACTTCCTGGACTGGCTGCGGGCCAGTCGGGCGGAGCTGACCCAGCTCGGCGTCGAGGAGGGGCTGGAGATCGAGTTGCCCGCCGAGGAGGGCAGGCCGACCGTCCGTCTGCGCGGCCGGGTCGACCGGCTGGAGAAGGACGGCCAGGGCCGCCTGGTGATCATCGACATCAAGACCAGCAAGACCCCGGTCAGTGCCGGGGACGCCGAGGTCCACCCGCAGCTCGCCGCCTACCAGCTCGCGCTCGCGTTCGGTGCCTTCGGCGCGGAGGGCGCCACGCCCGGCGGGGCGAAACTGGTCTACGTCGCCAAGTCGCACAACAAGGACGGCGCCACCCAGCGCACCCAGCCCGCGCTCGACGAGGAGAGCGGGCCCCGCTGGCTGGAACTGGTGCGCGAGGCGGCGGGCGCCACCGCCGGGCCGGGCTACCAGGCCAGCGAGACACCCGACTGCGACCGCTGCCCGGCACGCGGATCGTGCCCGCTGCGCCCGGAGGGCAGGCAGGTGACCGGACCGTGAGCGCGGGCGACCCGGCGGACTGCGGGCGGGCGATGGTCGGCCCGGCCGAGATCGCGCACGCCCTCGGCCTGCACTCGCCGACGCCGGAACAGGCCGAGGTGATCGCCGCGCCGGTGGAGCCGACGCTGGTCGTCGCCGGTGCCGGGGCGGGCAAGACCGAGACGATGGCCGCGCGCGTCGTCTGGCTGGTGGCCAACGGCATCGTCACCCCCGAACGGGTATTGGGCCTGACCTTCACCCGCAAGGCGTCCCGCCAGCTCGGCGAGCGGGTGCGGGCGCGGCTGCGCAGGCTCGCCGGGTCCGGTCTGCTCGACCGGATCGACCCGGGCGGCACCCGGCGCGCCGCCGTGCTGGCCGGGGAGCCCACGGTGCTCACCTACCACGCCTATGCGGGCAGGTTGCTCGCCGAACACGGCCTGCGGCTGCCGGTACAGCCCGGCGCGCGGCTGCTGTCGGAGACCGCCGCCTGGCAGCTCGGTCACCGGGTGGTGTCCACATGGGACGACGACCTGGACACCAATCTCGTCCCGGCGACGATCACCGCCCACCTGCTCGCACTGGCCGGCGAACTCGGCGAGCATCTGCTGGACCCGGCCCGGCTGCACTCCTACACGGAGTGGCTGTGCGGGGTGCTCGAATCGGCGCCCCGGGCCAAGGGGCAGCGGACCGCCGTGCCGGCCGCTATCACCGATGTCGTTGCCGCACAACGGTTCCGGCTCGCGATGCTGCCACTGGTGGCCGCCTACGCCGACCGTAAACGCGGCGAGGGTGCGCTCGACTTCGCCGACCAGATGTCGCTGGCAGCCCGGCTCGCCGAGGGGCACCCCGAGGTCGTCGACGGCGAACGGGAACGTTTCGGCGCGGTACTGCTCGACGAGTACCAGGACACCGGGCACGCGCAGCGCGTCCTGCTGCGCGGCCTGTTCGGTGGTGTCGAGCGGCGGTCGATGCCGGTCACCGCGGTGGGCGACCCGGCACAGGCGATCTACGGCTGGCGCGGGGCGAGCGCGGCCAACCTGCCGCGGTTCACCACCGACTTCCCGCGCGTGGCCGGCGAACGCCGCGACCCGGCCCGGCGTTTCGGGCTGCTCACCAGTTTCCGCAACCCGCCCGAGGTGCTGTCACTGGCCAACGCGATGTCCGAACCGCTGCGCGAGGCAGGACTCGGCGTCGAACGCCTGCGCGCCCGCGAGGGCGCGGGTGAGGGCGACATCCGCTGTGCGCTGCTGGCCGACATCCGCGCCGAACGGGACTGGGTCGCCGACGCCCTCGCCGGGGTGTGGCTGGCCGAGGTGGACGCGACCGGCGTCCCGCCGACGGCGGCGGTGCTGGTGCGCAGGCGCGCCGACATGGCGCCGATCGCGGCGGAGCTGCGGGAGCGCGGCCTGCCCGTCGAGGTGGTGGGCCTCGGTGGGCTGCTCGACGAGCCCGAGGTCGCCGATCTGGTGAGCACCCTGCGCGTGCTGGCCGATCCGCTCGCGGGCACCGCGGCCGCCCGGCTGCTCACCGGCGCACGGTGGCGCATCACCGCGGCCGACCTGGCCGCGTTGTGGCGCCGCGCGGCCGTGCTCGCCGGACCGCCGCCCGGTACGGAGTCCACAATGGACGAATCGGTGCTGTTTGCCGAACGTGCCGAGCAGACCGGCCTGGTCGACGCGCTCGACGACCCGGGCGATCCGGCCCACTACTCCGCCGCCGGGTACCAGCGCGTCCGCACGCTCGGCACCGAACTGCTGGCGCTGCGCAGGCGGCTCGACCAGTCGCTGCCGGAACTCGTCGCCGACGTGGAGCGCACCCTGCTGCTCGACGTGGAGACGCTGGCCCGGCCCCAGCCCGCGGGCCGGGCGCATCTGGACGCCTTCGCCGACGTGGTCACCGAGTACGCCGAGAGTGCCCCGACGGCCACGCTCGCCTCCTTCCTGGACTACCTGACCACCGCCACCCACGCCGAGGACGGCCTGCCGCCCGGCGAGGTCGAGGTGGTGCCGGACCGGGTGCAGGTGCTGACCGTGCACTCGGCGAAGGGCCTGGAGTGGCAGGTCGTCGCCGTGCCGCACCTGGTCAACGACGTCTTCCCGGGCAAGCGCCGTTCGTCCTCGTGGCTCAAGACGGTCACCGCGCTGCCCGCGGAACTGCGCGGGGACGCGGAGGACCTGCCCCCGCTCGAACTGACCGGCGGCGAGGACCGCAAAGAGGTCACCGACGCGCTGTCCGCCCACGAGAAGGCGTTCGCCGAACGGCAGGCCGACGAGGAACGCAGGCTCTGCTACGTCGCGCTGACCCGCGCCGAGCGCACCCTGCTGACCTCAGGACACTGGTGGAACGAGAGCAGCGCCAAGCCGAAGGGGCCGTCACCGTTCCTCGTCGAGGTCAGCGAGGCGATCGCCGAGTCCGGCAACGGGGGCGTGGTCGCGCACTGGGAACCGGAACCCGAGGAGGACGCCGAGAATCCGCTCGTCGCCGACTCCCGTACCGCCCGGTGGCCGGTGGATCCGCTGGGGCGCAGGCGTTCCGGCGTGCTGGAAGGAGCCGAACTGGTCCGCGCCGAGATCGCGTCACCGTCCACAGTGGACGAACAGGGGGAGTCGAGCGAGGAGGACGGCGAGGCCGATCCGGACGGCTGGATCGCCGACACCGACGTGCTGCTCGCGGAGCGGGCCCGCGCCGCCGCCCAGGTGCAGGAGGTCACGCTGCCCGGGCATCTCTCGGTGAGCCAGCTCGTCGAGCTCGCCGCCGACCCGGCGAGCCTCGCCCGCAGGCTGCGGCGCCCGCTGCCCGCGCCGCCGAACACCTTCGCCCGCCGCGGCACCGCCTTCCACGGCTGGCTGGAACGGCGGTTCGGTGGCGAACGGCTCTTCGACCTCGACGACCTGCCCGGCGCCGCCGATCCCGGCGCCGCCCCGGACGTCGAGCTGGAAGCGCTCCAGCGCGCGTTCGAGCGCAGCGACTGGGCGCGGCGCACCCCGCGCGAGGTGGAGGTGCCGTTCTCCACCGACGTCGACGGTGTCACCGTGCGCGGCCGGATGGACGCGGTGTTCGCCGACTCCGACGGCGGCTGGACCGTCGTCGACTGGAAGACCGGTGCCATTCCGGACGCCGATCGCGCCCCGGCGCTGGCCGTGCAGCTCGCCGCCTACCGGCTGGCCTGGGCGGCGCTGTCCGGGACGCCGCTGGAGAAGGTGCGGGCGGCGTTCCACTACGTCCGCGCCGATCACACCGAACGGCCGGTGGACCTGCTCGACGCCGACGGCCTGCGTGATCTGCTCCGCTCGGTGCCCGAGGGCTGAGCGCCTGGCGGTGTTCCGGCCGTTGTCCCCGGCGGTTCCGGCTCAGGCCGAGTCGCGCACCCGCAGCGCCCAGGCGATCAGCGGCCACTGCAAGGGCACCCGCGCCCAGGCGATCACCCGGTGCGGCACGGGCTTGCCCTTGCGGTCGTAGTCGAGGGCCATCTTCACGTTGCCGGGGACGACGGCCACGAACAGCAGCGCGGCGGCCAGCCCGCCCAGTCGCCGCGTGCGCGGGATCGCGATGGCGGCGGCGATCCCCGCCTCGGCGGCGCCGGAGGCCTGCGTCCACTGCCGCCTGCTGCCGGGGAGCTGCTTGGGCACCATGTGGTCGAACGAGCGGGGGCTGGCGAAGTGCAGGATGCCCGCCCCGGCGAGCAGCCCGGCCAGCAGGTGCGCGCGGCGACGGGAACGTACGTCGGATGTCTGGGCCATCACCGCACCTTCGCACACCGGACGCCCCCGGCGGCGGTGGTCTTGGTCGCACTGCCGCGCGGGCGGATCGCCGCCGGAGGGCGCACGAACGCACGGTGGCGGCCCGGGTCGGCTACCATCCGCGACCGTGAGCGAAGTGGAGCACGGCCGGTGCCGGACGGCCCCGGCGGAGACCGGCACCCGGCGATGGTGAGGGGTCTCAAGCGGGCGGTGCTGAACGATCGCATGGCCGATCAGCCCGACTACACGCTCGCCGGCGTCATCAAGATGCCGGAGACCTCGCTCAGCCCGATGCAGGCCATCGGGCGACGGGTCATCGGTGCGCTGCTGGCCCTGTTCGCGACCGTGCTGATCGTCTACTTCGACCGGGACGGCTACCGCGACGTCAACGGTGACGGCCTCAGTTTCCTCGACGCCGTCTACTACGCCACGGTCTCGCTCTCGACCACCGGCTACGGCGACATCGCCCCGATGACGGACTCGGCCCGCTTCGTCAACGTCGTCGTCATCACCCCGCTGCGGGTGCTGTTCCTGATCGTGCTGGTCGGTACCACGCTGGAAGTGCTCACCGAGCGCTCCCGGCAGGCGTTCCGGATCCAGAAATGGAGGCACAAGGTGCGTGACCACGTGGTGGTCGTCGGTTTCGGCACGAAGGGCAGGGCGGCGGTGAAGACCCTGCTCGGCGACGACGCCGTGCAGCCCAATCACATCGTCGTGGTCGACACCGACCAGGCGGCGCTGGACGCGGCGGGCGCGCTGGGGCTGGTCACCGTGCACGGCTCGGCGACCCGCGCCGAGGTGCTGCGGGTGGCCGGGGTGCAGCGGGCGCGGGCGGTGGTGGTCGCGCCGAACCGCGACGACTCGGCCGTCCTGGTCACCCTCACCGCGCGCGAGCTGGCCCCGAAGGCACACCTCGTGGCGTCCGTGCGGGAGGCGGAGAACGTGCACCTGCTCAAGCAGTCCGGGGCGAACCAGGTGGTCATCTCCAGCGAGACGGCGGGCAGGCTGCTCGGCATGGCGACCTCCGCACCCGCGGTCGTGGACATGGTGGAGGACCTGCTCACCCCCGAGTCCGGCCTGGCGATCGCCGAGCGTCCGGTCGAACCGTCCGAGGAGGGCGGCTCGCCCCGGCACCTCGCCGACACCGTGCTCGGCCTGGTCCGCGACGGAACGCTGTACCGCATCGACGCTCCGCAGGCCGACGCGATCGAGCCCGGCGACCGGCTGCTCTACGTCAAGAAGGTCACGCCGGTGGACAAGGTCGGCAAGTAACCGGTCACGGCTGCCGGTCCTCGGTGGGCATCGGCGCTCCGATCTGCGACGATCGCTTCTGTGCGGCGGAATTCGGAAGGACGCGGGCGTCCACTGACGCTCGGCTGGGGTGCGCTCGGGATTCCGGCCGCCACCGGCGTCCTGGTGGTGCTGCTGGTCTGGCTGGTCGGGCCGGGCCTGTTCACGGCGAGCGCGGCGCAGGACGAGCAGGTCGCCAGGGCGACCGTGGACGCACCCGTGTCCTGCACCGACGCCGGGGTCAGGGAGACCGTCCGGGTGACGGTCGACGGTTCCGAACGGATGGCCGAGCTCAGCGCCTGCGGGCACACGCAGGGCGAGCAGGTGGACGTGGTCGTGCCTTCCGCCCCCGGCGAGGGTGAGCTGGACGTGCGGCTGTCCGACACCGAACGGGGGAATCAGGACGCGCGCAGGCCCGTCGGCATGTTCCTGGTGGCCGTGAGCTGCGCGGCGGGCGGGGCGTACGCCTTCCTGATGGTGCGCGGGCGCCGCCTGCGTGCCTGAGGGTCGAGGACCGGGTCAGGCGACTTCGGCGGCCGGTGCGGCGAAGGTGTTGCAGTCGACGATCCGGTTGTCCTTGGCGCCCGCTCGCCACCACTGCGCGTAGTGCGCGTTCGTACCGTGGTCGCGGCTGCCGGAGGTGTTGTCTCCCCTGGTCTCCTGGTCGTCCCACGCCTTGTTGTACATGTCCCGGTCGATCGTTCCGCCCCGGTCCACGTGCGCGCCGAGGAACATGCCGGAGAAGCACTGGGCCTGCAGTTCCTTGCGGCGGGCCATTTCCATCCCGGCCTCGGTGTCCTGGCCGACCTGGTAGATCGCCTCCCAGGCGGCGTCCATCAGCCCGGCGACCTCCTGCACGTGGTGGCCGTACTCGTGGGCGAACAGCGAGAGATAGACGCCGGGATTGTTGCCGTACTGCTCGGTCTGCAGGCCGGCGAACGGCACGTACAGGTTGTTCTCGCAGTAGTAGGCGGCGGTGGCGATGCCGACCTCGATGGTGCCGCAGTCGGTCTGGAAGTTCGACCCGGTCGGGAAGTGCAGTGCGGGCGGGCTGAACGGCAGGTCGTAGGCCTCCAGGAACGGGCCCCAGGCGGCGTCCAGGCAGGTGCCCGCCGCGGTGAAGAACGCCTCGGCGGAGCCCTGGTCGCTGCGCCACGCGGGCAGCGAGCAGGCGAGGTTCTGCAGCCCGGCCTCGGCGTCGGCGAGGATCGGGTGGTCGGCGAGCTTGAGTACCTTCTGTTGCGATCGGGGTGCGTTCGCGGTGCTGGAGCGCTCCCGGGACGGGGTGCTGCTGGGGGTGCGCGAACCCGGCGGCGGACGCTCGGAGGTGGTCTCCGAGGTACCGGGTGCGGCGGTGGCCCCCGGTCCTGCCCGGTACCCGGCGTCGGCGACCTCGGATTCGCCGCCGGTCAGCGACACCACCACGATCACCCCGACGACCAGCAGGGCGACCGCGCTCACGCAGGCCGCGATCAGCGGACCGTTGCTCTTCTTCGGCGGAGCCCACTGGGCCTGTGGGGGGTACGCCTGGGGCGGCGGGAACTGGTGCGGGTGGGGCTGGTGCGGGTGGGGCTGGGGCGGGTGCTGCCGCTGGTACGGGCCGCCGGGGCCGGGCGCCTGCCGGTGGCCGTGCTGCCACGGATCCTGCGGCGGTTGCGTCATCAGTCCTGTCCCGGGGTCGTCACTGCTGGCCGGGGACGCTGCGGGCAGGCCTCCCGGCGTCACGGGCACGTCCAGCATAACCAGCGGCCGGTGCGGCGATGGTGAACTGTGCGCGGATCGTCCCGTGGTGATCCCGGCGACAGGTGCGCACCCGGGCACCGGGGCCGGTGCCTAGAGTGCCTGCATAGAGTGGTCGCTGACGGATTCGACGTCCGGGTGGATCCAGCACCGGCGATGCGTCCGGTGACGACGAGAGGCAGGGCTTACGACATGACCGGCTCCGGCGGACCCGGTGTGATCCCGCTGCGTCCCCTCGCCATCGGCGAGATCCTCGAAGGCGCGATCGGCACCATGCGCAGGCATCCCGGCCTGGTGTTCGGCGTGTCCTTCGTGATCGTCGCGCTGACTCAGCTCCTCGGACTGTTGCTGCTCGGCACCGTCTTCGAGGACGCGCGCACCCTGCCGCCGCTGAGCGCGCAGCCCACGCCGGACGAGGCGCTGGCGCAGCTCGGGGCCTCGGTGCGGCTGCTGTCGCTGACCATGATCGTCACCATTCCCTCGCAGACGCTGCTGTCCGGCTTCCTGACCGTGGTCGTCGGCAAGGCCGTCCTCGGCAAGCCGGTGAAGCTCGACGAGGTCTGGTCGGAGACGCGGGCCCGGCTGCTGCCGCTGTTCGGGCTGACGGTCGTCTACACCGTGCTGGTCGGCGTCGGCGTGATCCTGTTCCTGGTGCCCGGTATCTGGATCGGGGTGCTGCTCGCGCTGGCGACCCCGGCGCTGGTGCTGGAGCGCGGCACGATCGGCGCGGCCGTCACCCGCTCCCGGCTGCTGGTCGCCGGCATGTGGTGGCGGGTGTTCGCCGTTCTCGCCGTGGCACTGGTGCTGGCCACCGTCGCGGGCATGGTGATCCAGTGGCCGTTCGACCTGCTGGCGGGCAACGGGTTCGGCGGTGCCGTGCTGTCCACCGTCGGCGGAACCGTGGCCGGTGCGATCACCCAGCCGTTCGCCGCTCTTGTCACCGCGCTCGTCTACCTGGACCAGCGGATGCGCAAGGAGAACATGCACCACCAGCTCACCCGCATCGCCGAGAGCTGACCCCTCCCACCACTCGCCCACCACCGCAATATGTCGACGTATTGCGGCGACGGCGACCGCAATATGTCGACGTATTGCGGTCACGGTGCGCGATGGTCACGTCCGGGCGTGGTCCATCTCGTCCAGCACCTCGGTGGCGACGGCGACCAGGTTGCGCAGGCCGGACTCGCTGCACACCAGGTGCAGCGACGCCGTGCGCACGCCGAGTTCGAGTTGTCCCTCCTCGCCCACCAGTTCGCCGCTGATCGGGCAGTCGCCGTCGATCGCCGCCCATGCGTCGGTGGCGATGCCGTGGTTGGTGATCACCGGTGTCCCTCCGCCCGCTCGGGGCCGACGACGCCGGGGCCGACGACGCCGGGGCCGACGACGAGGTCGCGGATCGCGGCGCGCAGCCTGCCCGCCTGCAACGGGGTCAGCACCACGACCTCGCCGGACGGCCTGCCGAGTACGACGCGTTCCCGGTCCAGCGTCACCACCAGTTCGGTGCGATGACCATCGCCATCCCGGCACGGCACGCCGATCCCCGCGTGGATGCCGCGGAGGATTCGCTTGTTCCGCATGGGTTTCCCTCCCCGTGAGAGTTGGGCTCGTCCCGCGTTGCCCCTGCGAGAGCGACGCGGGACGAGCATCGACGGGCGCGCCGCCGACTAACGAAACGTATCGAGGAAACATTCCTGACGCCAGTTCCGTTAGAGTGACATTCATGCGAGACCACGATCGGATGCGGGATGCTGGCCGGGTGCGAACCGAGAACACCCCCGCGAACGAACCCGTCTTCGAACCGGTCGGGCAGACGCTCCGCCGCCGCAAGCTGGGCAAGGAACTGAAACGTCACCGCGACGCGGCCGGGCTCACCGTGCGCGAGGTGGCGCGGCTCGCCGGTTTCCAGCAGGGCACGATCAGCAAGATCGAGAACGGCAGGCAGACCATCCTGCCTCGCACGGCGAAGCTGATCCTGCAAGCCTGCGACGTCGGCGCTCCCGACATGGACACCCTGCTGCGTTTCGCCGCCGAGAGCGACGACAGCGGCTGGTGGCTGACCTTCTCCGACACCATGCCGGACTGGTTCGGCACCTACGTCGACCTGGAATCCGACGCGCGCACCATCTGGACCTACACCTCGGAACTCGTCGACGGTCTGTTGCAGACACCCGAGTACGCCGAGGCGATTACCCGGGCGACCTTTCCCGGCGTCAGTGCCGAGGAACTGCGCAGCGCGGTCGAGTTGCGGCAGGCCCGGCAGGCGCAGCTCGACCGGTCGAATCCTCCGCAGCTCTCCGTTGTGCTCAACGAGGCGGTACTCCGTCGTCCGGTCGGTGGTCCCGAGGTGATGCGCGCCCAGTGCGAACGTCTGGTCCAGCTCGCGAAGCGGCCGAACATCACGGTGCGCGTGCTGCCGTTCGAGGCGGGCGCTCATCCTGGGATGAAGACGCCGTTCACCCTGCTGGGCTTCCCGGAGGGCTTCGCCGATCTGGACTGTGTCTACCTGGAGAACGCGAACGGCAGTGTCTGGCAGGAACGCCCGGCCGACATCGCGCACTACACCGACGTACACGAGCGCCTGCAGAATCTCGCGCTGTCGCAGCGGAAGTCCGTCGCTCTGCTGGCTAGCCTGGACTAGCCCCTGCGAGAGCGACGGAAGGAGTTCTGGCGATGCAGCCCGAGCTGTCCGATTTGGTATGGCGCAAGTCCAGTTTCAGTGGCGGCAACGGTCAGTGTGTGGAGGTGGCGGACGCCCCGGAGGGTGGCCGGTATCTGCGGGACACCAAGGACCGGTCCCGTGCCGCGCATTTCTTCACCGATGCCGAGTGGCGCGCCTTCGTGCGCGGCGTGAAGGCAGGCGAGTTCGATTAGGTCACCCGCTGTGCCGGGTGGGGGTCGCCTTCACCCGGCACGGCGGAAGTCATCGTGCTGCCGTGTCAACCCCCGAACCCGACCGGCAACGACTTGACGGGGCCCTCGTTCGGTCGAGTGGCGGGTACAGCTGTCCCGCCGGAAACATCACACCGGTCGCGCGAACACAGCCCCGTCGGCGTCGGCGGAATACCGCGGGCCGTGCTTGCGCTCGCTCAGGTGTTTCCATCCGAGCAGGGAGATCAGCTTGATCAGGCGGTAGTTGTCGTCCATGGGCCCGATCCTGCCGGATGATCATCACCGAACGGCGGCAGAGCTGGACGGGTTTGGTTCACACCAGGGCGTGGGTCCGGGCGGCGAGCTGGCGCAGGCCGGGGAGGCTGGCCTGCTGGGGGTGGTGGAGCAGGTCGGTGACGAGGCGGCGGACGGTGGCGCGGGTGCGGACTTCGCCGGGCGCGGTGCGTTCGGCGGTCAGCAGCGTCCGGTACGCCCGGCCGGGTTTGTTCCATTGGGAGAAGCACAGGGCGACGTCGACGAGGAACCGGGCGCGGCGTTCGGTGTCGGGGAACTGGCCGAGTTGCGCGGCTTGGGCGTGATACAGGCCGGCGCCGGCGTTGCCGAGCACGTAGTCGGAGGACACCCGGTGGCTGACCACGTTCGCGGTGAGCGCCTGCTGCTGGGCCGGATGATCGGCGAGCCGGCCTGCGGTGGCGTTGGCGTCGTCGAGGAGGTCGGTGGCGCGGTCGTGGTCGCCGGCGCGGGCGGCGGCATATCCGGCCGAACACATCAGCACCCCATGCAGGGCCAGGTGCCGGGGATCGGGGGTATTCCCGCCGAGGTCAAGCTGGTCGGCCGCGGTCAGGGTCAGGGTTTGGGCGCGATCGTGCTGTCCCGCCCGGCGGCAGGCGGAGCCGAGCAGCCGCTGCGCCTCCGCGAGAGCGAGGGGATCGTCGGCGCCGGTAACGGCGCGCAGAGCCCGGTCGGCGGAGACCCATTCCAGGCCACTGGCCTCCAGCTTGACCAGAGCGCGGGTGGCGAGGTTGTATGCCTGCGCCACCATGCCCGCCGCGGCGGGATCACCGGTCTGTTGGTGGGTAGCTTCGGCGGTGGTGATCAGTTCCGGCAGCCGCGCGGCCAGATCGACATACCGGCACGCGCGGAAGTCGGCCCGCGCGGTGGTCAGCACCGACTGGAGCGTGCTGATTGGCGCGGGGCGCGCCGATCCGGCGGTGGTGCCTAGCAGGACGCCGTCAAGACGCTGGGCGAGGAACGCGGCCGGATCGACTTCCAAGCGGTCGGCGGCGAGTGCGTTCGGGGAGGCGACCGCGGTGCCGGCAGCGACAATGCCGCCCGCGGCGAGCAGGAACGCGCGTCGTCGCACCGGATCATCCCCTTCCTGACTCAGGTCGATGCTCACCTTAGAAGCCGGTGCGGTCCAGGCGGGGGAGGCAGGCCGTTGTTGCTGGGCACCGGTGAGGCCGAACGCTTCGGCGGGCAGCTCAAGGATGGCCGCGAAGCGGCGCAGCACCGCGACGTCGCGCAGCCCACGGCGGCTGTTCTCGAACCGGGAGATCGTGGAGGCTGAGCAGCCGAACCGGTCTCCGAGTTGGCCCTGGGACCAGCCCTGTTCCTCACGGGCCAGGCGCAGCACGGTGGCGTGATCGCCTCGGCGGGCGGCGTCCCACAGTGCGGGTGACCACCAGTCCGGCACAGCGCACCTCCGAACCTCGTGCACGTGTTGTCGCACCTACCGTAGTCGCTCCATCACGGATGCAAGAAGATTTGCATGATTGGCACACCTCGTGCACACCCGGCACGCGAGGCTTCTCGGTTGGTCGGCTTGTTCCTAGCGTCGAAGGCATCCGGTTCGGCGGGAGCAGGCCTCGACCTCCCGCCGCTCGGCCGGCCGGCAGGAACGCCGCATCGCGGCCTTCCCGAACACGGCGGTCCTGCCGGCCGGAACCACCCCGCGAAACGCCGGCCACCGTCCGGCGGGAAGGAGCCCGAAGATGACCACCATCCTCGACGCCGCCGAGCCACTGCCGGGCGCGAGTCCGCTGTCCTCGGCGAGCCTGCGTTACCTGGTGCATCAGCCGACCACGGCTGACCGGCCTGGGCCGGACACGAACCGTCCGTTCGGGTTGCGCGGTGCCACGCCGGTCGACACGCCGGTGCGGCGGGAGTTCCAGTATTGCCCCGAGAAGCAGGTCGCCGTCGATGAGCACGGCCGGCCGCTGATCGAGACGATGGGCAAGGACTGGAAGACCAAGTCCTCCACCGACGGTGACGAGGGCCCGGAGGAGAACTGGGGCTGGGAAGAATCATGACCAGCACGCCGGGAACGGTGGTGATCTTCGCCCAGGAGGCCGACGCTCCGGTCGACGCCGTCGTCCGTGAACTCGACCGGCACGGAGTGGAGGTGTTCAGGGCCGACACCGCCTGGTTTCCCCAGCACCTGTCGCTGGACGCCCGCATCCAGGGCGACGGCCAGTGGCACGGCGTGTTGTTCACCGAGCGCCGCGCCGTCGAGCTGACCGACATCGCCTCGATTTGGTATCGCGACCCGTCGGCCTTCGCGTTCCCGGCGACGCTGACTGAGGTCGAGCGCGCCTACGCCCACCGCGAGGCTCGGCTCGGCTTCGGCGGTGTTCTCGCCGCGCTGCCGGTGGGCTGGGTCAACCATCCCAACCGGGCCGCGGATGCGATGTTCAAACCCCTCCAGCTCGCCACCGCCGCGGCCTGCGGATTGAACGTCGCACCGACTCTGGTCACCAACTCGCCGGCGACCGCGTCCCGGTTTGCCCGCGAACACGGCGTCGGCGACACGATCTGCAAGTCGTTCGGGCCGAACACCATCACCGAAGGCGGCCGGCTCAAGATCGCCTACACCCGCCGCCTCGCCGAGACCGACCTCGGCGAGTTGGACGGGGTCGCCTCGACCGCCACCCAGCTGCAACGCTGGGTGGACAAAACCCACGAAGCACGGGTGATCGTGCTCGGCGAGCGCATGTTCACCATCACGATCACCGCGGACTCCCCGGCAGCACATGTGGACTGGCGGGCCGATTTCACCGCGCTGCGCTACCAGCTTGTCGACACGCCGTCGGATGTTGAGAAGGGACTGCGCCGCTACATGGATACCCTGGGTTTGGCCTATGCCGCGGTGGATTTCGCGATCGAGCAGGACCGTTACTGGTTCCTCGAAAGCAACTCGTCCGGCCAGTACGGCTGGTTGGAAGCTCAGACCGGGGCACCGATCACCGCGGCCCTGGCCGACCTGCTCACCCACTCAAGGGGACGCTCGTGACCAAGCCCAACACCATCAGGGGCGACTGGGAGCCGCACGCCGGGCGGCTCGCCGACGAGTTGGCCGCGGCGGGCAAGCTCACCGAACCGCGCCTGGCCGAGGCGGTCCGAGCGGTTCCCCGACACGCCTTCGTCCCCACCTACCACCAGCAGACCGCGGATGGCAGCTGGGCGCGGTGCGTCAGCGTCGACGACCTCGCCTCCGTCTACGCGAACACCGCGCTGATCACCGCGCTGGCTCCGGCCGCGACCGGCGGGACGACGGTGCTGTCCTCGTCGACCCAGCCAGGGTTGATGACCCGCATGATCGAAGCTCTGCACCTCATCGACGGGGCGCGGGTGCTGGAAGTCGGCACCGGCACCGGCTACAACGCCGGCCTCCTGGCGCACCGGCTCGGCGACGGGCAGGTCTACTCGGTCGACGTCGAAGCCGACCTCGTCGAGCTGGCCCGCCAACGGCTGGCCGGACTCGGCTACCACCCGACGCTCGTCGCCGGCGACGGCGCGGCCGGCCTGCCCGAGCACGCGCCGTTCCACGCGATCATCGCTACCTGCGCCGTCCCCGCTATCCCATGGGCCTGGGTCGAGCAGGTCCGGCCCGGCGGCGTGATCCTGAGCGACCTCAAACCCGCGCCCGGCGCCGGCAGCCTCGTCCGCCTCACCCGCCGCGACGACGATCGCGCGGAAGGCCGCTTCGACGCGACCTACGCCGCGTTCATGGACCTGCGCCACACCGCGGGCAACAACCCTGCCGGGTTCCGCGTCGAGCGCGACCACGACCGGGCCGAGTACCGCACCACCAGCCTGGACCCGAACACCCCCTGGGCATCGCTGCTGGTCTGGTTCCTCGCCTCCTTCGACCTCGGCCCCGAGATCGCCTACGGCTACACACTCCCCGAAGGCGGCAAGATCCCCGCCCACAGCGACACCGTGCCGACCGCGTCGTGGATCGCCACCCCGGACGGCTCTTGGGCCGAGATCACCCTCGCCGCCCAGAACGGACAGCACGAGGTCGCTGAAGGCGGGCCCCGCCGCCTCTGGCGGCTCATCGAGAACGCCTACGACACCTGGACCGACCTCGGCCGGCCCGGCTGGGACTCCTTCGGACTCACCGTCACACCCGGCACGCACACCGTCTGGTTCGACCAACCTGACAGTGAGCACACCTGGTACCTCGCGGCCCCTGTCGACGATGGTGAGAAGTTCGGTGCTGCGGGCCGAGCTGTCTGATGTGGCCCGCGGGCGGACGCGGCGAATCCTGGCTTCGGGAACGGTGGTGTGGGACCGGCCGGACGAACGCTCCGGCCCCGCGGGCCCGCATCGGAGCGGCACGCCTGGTGGCCCCTGCTTGCGACCGTTCAGCCGCTGCCGTTCATGGGCGTCAGGCGGTGGTCGGCTCCGTCGCCGCTGCGCGGCTGGTGGCGGTCGTGTCCCGATTCCGGGTGCCCCACCAGTAGTAGGTCATGCCCGCCCCCAGCAACATGCCTGCCGTTTTGGCCGCCGCCGAGTCCAGGGTCACGGTCAGTGCGAACACCGCCTGCGTGGCCTCCGTGAGCAGGGCGATCGCGGCGGCGGCACCGAACAGCAGCCGTGGTCGGCGTAGCGGTGCCGAACGCAGCGGTATCAGCGCGCCCAGCGGTATCAGGATCAGGAAGTTGCCCAGCAGCGGCCACATGCTCGTTTCTCCGGCGAGGACCGGGCCGAGGTCGGCGCCGGGTATCAGGTCGATCGAAGCGCCGCCCGAGCGGGAACTCGGCCACATCGTCACCATCAGCACCGGCAACACCGCCAGCACGACTCCGATGTCGAGCAGCGAACGACGCCACGCCAGCCGTTCCGGCATCCGCTTCCGCCGGCGAACGGCAAGCCCCCACACCACCAGTGCCGCTATCGGAAACCCGACAGCGGCGAGGTTCGTCAGCTCCTGCAGAAAACTGGCCAGTTGACGCATGACATCCCTCCCTCGTCGACCCACCCTCAGCGGCGTCCAGTCTCGCAGCGCACCTTTCCAAAGCGGAGAACCACGGACGTTCGCGCGCGTCGGAGGGCGCGCCGGACGACAGTCGCGGCCCGCAATATGTCGACGAATTGCGGTCCCGGTGCGCGCAATATGGCGACGTATTGCGGTGGTGGCTGGGCCACGGCGCCCGGCCGGGTGGCATCCGCGGGTAGGCCGGGCAGAGGTTCGCCGGGGAGGGTCCCCGCCTGGGCGCGGCGAAGTCGCCGGAACCCGTAGGGTGGGCGCATGGCCGTTCCGGAATTGCACCGTTACACCCTCGACAACGGTTTGCGCGTGGTGCTGGCACCCGACGCGAGCGCACCGGTCGTGGGCGTCAGCGTGCACTACGACGTCGGGTTCCGCTCCGAGCCGGAAGGGCGCACCGGATTCGCGCACCTGTTCGAGCATCTGATGTTCCAGGGCAGCGAGAGTCTGGAGAAGCTCGCGCACTTCCGCCATGTGCAGGGAGCGGGCGGCACCTTCAACGGCTCCACCCACCCGGACTACACCGACTACTTCGAGGTGCTGCCCTCCGCCGCGCTGGAGCGGGCGCTGTTCCTCGAGGCCGACCGGATGCGGGCGCCGAAGCTCACCGAGGAGAACCTGGCCAACCAGATCGACGTGGTGAAGGAGGAGATTCGCCTCAACGTGCTGAACCGGCCGTACGGCGGGTTCCCGTGGATCCTCCTCCCGCCGGTGCTGTACTCCACGTTCCCCAACGCGCACAACGGTTACGGTGACTTCACCGACCTGGAACAGGCGTCCCTCGAGGACTGCGCGGCCTTCTTCGACACCTACTACGCCCCGGCCAACGCGGTGCTCACCATCGCCGGTGACTTCACCGTCGAGCAGGCCCGCGAGCTGATCGAGAAGCACTTCGGCGACGTGCCCGCGCGGCCGAAACCGCAGCGTCCCTCGTTCGCCGAGCCGCCGCCGTCCGGGGAGGTGCGCGGCACCGAGACCGACCCGCACGCGCCGCTGCCCGCACTGGCCATCGGCTACCGGATGCCGGACCCGATCAACGAGCTGGACGGCTACCTGGCCCACCTGGTGCTGGCCGCGCTGCTCACCGACGGCGACGGGGCGCGCCTGCAGCAGCGCCTCGTGCACCGGGAGCCGATCGTCAACGACATCAACGCCGGCGCCGGGCTTTTCGGTCCCTTCGAGGCCCGCGACCCGGACACCTTCGTGATCACCGCGATCCACTCGCCGGAGGTCACGCCGGAGCGGATCCTCGCCGCCGTCGACGCCGAACTCGACGAGCTGGCCGCCAACCCGCCGGGGGAACAGGAACTGGCCAAGGTCACCGCACGGTGGACCTCCGGGCTGCACTCCGAGCACGACCGCCTGGTCTCGCGCACCCTCGCCCTCGGCTCCTTCGAACTGCTCTACGGCGACGCCTCCCTCGTCTACGGCCTGGCCGACCGCATCGCCGGGGTCGCAGCCACCGATGTCGCCGCCGCCGCGAAGGCGCTCCGTCCGGATTCACGCGCCGTGCTGGTGATCCAGCCCAGCCAGGAAGGTTCCCAGTGACGTCGACCCCCGCCGCCCACCGCACCGCCGAGGAGATCGGCCGCACCCCCGCGGGCCCGCGCCCGCTGCCGCCGCTGGGTGACCAGCGGGGCGCGGCCAATCTGGCGCACTCCGACACCATGCTCGGCAACGGGCTGCGCGTCGTGGCCGTGCGCAAGGACAACGTGCCGCTGGTGGAGTTCCGGCTGGCGATCCCGTTCGCGGGGGCCGATCCCGCGCACCCGGCGATCGCCGAGGTGCTCGCCGAGACCGTGCTCACCGGAACCGCCCGCCGCGACCGGGTCGCGATCGACACCGAGCTGGCGCTGATCGGCGCCGAGCTGGGTTCCGGGGTCGACCCCGAGCGGCTGACGATCGTCGGCGGTGCGCTCGCCTCCGGCCTGCCCACCCTGCTCGACGTGCTCGCCGACGTGCTCACCTCCGCGGCCTACGCCGACGCCGAGGTCGCCCGTGAGTCCGAGCGTCTGGTGGAGCGGCTGGCCGTGGCCCGCACGCAGCCCCGGATCATCGCCAGGGAAGCCCTGCAGACCAGGCGTTACGGCACCCACCAGTACACCCGCGAGGTACCGAAAGCCGAGGACGTCGCGCAGGTGACCGCGGAGCAGGTGCGCGCGCTGCACGCCGCCGCGGTACTGCCGCGCGGGGCGACGCTGGTCATCGTCGGCGACCTCGACCCGGAGACCATCCCGGCCACGCTGGAATCCGCGCTCGGCGGCTGGTCCGCCGACGGGGCCGCCTCGGTGCTGCCCGCGCTGCCGGAACTGGCGGGCGGGGACGTGCTGCTGGTGCCCAGGGCCGGTGCGGTGCAGTCGCAGATCCGGCTGTCGGCCCGCTCGCTGCCGCGCACCGACCCCCGGTACGCCGCGCTGCAGCTCGCCAACCTGGCCTTCGGCGGCTACTTCTCCTCGCGGCTGGTGGAGAACATCCGGGAGGACAAGGGATACACCTACGGCGCGCACTCCGGGTTCGAGTTCACCGGCGACTCCGCGACCGTGCAGGTCGAGGCCGACACCGCCAGCGACGTCACCGCCGCGGCACTGCTGGAGATCCGCTACGAGCTGGCGAAGTTCGGCGTGGTCCCGCCCTCGGACGCCGATGTGGAGAGCGTCCGCCAGTACGCGATCGGGACCCTGCAGATCGCGATGTCCTCGCAGAGCGGACTCGCCGGGCAGCTCTCCGCGCTGACCTCGGTCGGACTGGGCATGGACTGGCTGCTCGGTCATCCGGCGCGGCTCGCCGCGGTGACCACCGAGCAGGTCGCCGAGGTGGCACTGGAGTTCTTCGCTCCGGCCGCCTTCACCGGCGTCGTGGTGGGAGACGCCGCGCTGCTCGGCAAGCACCTCACCGCGCTCGGCGGCGTCACCGTGCCCGGCTACGACACGGCGTCGTGACCGCACCGTTCCAGCTCGACGCGCTGCCGACCCTTTCACGGTCCACTGTGGACCGTGAGGAGACGCTGCGAACCGAACCGGACCGGCTGGCACGCCGCTGGCCGGACGCCCGCGTGGTCGAACTGGACCGCTCCGGGCGGACGCCCGTGCGTGCAGCGGGCACCTCCGGTCTCCGGCCCGGCGGGTCGGCGCTGGCCACCCGCAAGGCGCTCGACTACGGCGACACGATCCCGGACGAGGCGATGTTCCTCGGGCAGTGGAGCGACACCGACTACTGGACGATGCCGGGCGATCCCGCCGAGGACGTCGAACGCGGCGCCGCCCGGATCGCCGGTAGCTGGGGCGTGCTGGAGGAGGTACCGGAGGTCGGCGGTGAGCTGTGGGTCGACCTGCGCGGCTTCGGCGACCTGCTCGACGACACCTCCGCCGGACTGTTCACCACCGCGCAGGCACTGGCGAACTGGCACCGCCGCGCGAGGTTCTGCGCGGTCTGCGGCGGGCACACGGCGCGCCGCCAGTTCGGCTGGGCCTCGCACTGCGAGCAGTGCGGACGCGAGGAGTACCCGCGCACCGACCCGGCCGTGATCTGCCTGGTGCACGACGAGGCCGGGGTGAACGGCGAGCACGTTCTCCTTGCGCGGCAACCGATCTGGCCCGTCGGCCGGTACTCGGTGCTGGCCGGTTTCGTCGAGGCCGGCGAATCGCTGGAGGGCTGCGTCGAGCGGGAGATCCGCGAGGAGGTCGGCGCCGAGGTGCGCGACATCCGCTACCTGGGCAGCCAGCCGTGGCCGTTCCCGCGCTCGATCATGCTCGGCTTCACCGCCCGCGCCGACCGCTGCGCCCCGCTCACGCCCGCCGACGACGAGATCGAGGAGGCGTTCTGGGTGTCCCGCGCGGAGGTCCGCGCAGCCTTCGCGAACAGCAGGCTCCGTGAGCCCGGCGCCGTGCCGACCCCCATCGCCGGTGGTGCGGCCGGACTGGTGCTGCCCGGCAACTCCTCGATCGCGCGCGTCATGCTCGACGCCTGGGCCCGCGCCGAGCCGTGATCCGGTGCCACGCTCAGCAGGCGGGCGGGGCCGCGGCGACGCGCAGATAGGCGCCGGACACGTACTTGCCGGACTCCAGCAGGTACCAGGCGTCGGTGGTGCCCTCGGTGCCGGACACCGACTGCCCGGTGGCCCGGCAGCCGAGCCGCACCTGCGCGGTGCTCGCGGCGAACCCCGCCTCGGCGGTGGCGGTGGACGGACCGGTGCGGACCTTCAGCGGAATACCGGAGGTGGTCACCGTGCCGACCGGGCCGCCACCGGTCCACTCGTAGGTCACCTGGACCCAGGCGTTGCCGGTGAGCTTCAGGCCGTCCCAGAAGGTGCCGTCGGCGAGGTCGATCCCGGCCGGATTCGCGACCCTGCGGCCGAAACCGTCCTTGCCGCCGTTGTGACCGTCGGAGTAGGCGGCCTGTGCCTGTGGCAGGCCCAGCGGCAGGTCCTGCCAGGTCTGCCGGGGTTGGTTCCAGTGGTCGTCCTTGGTGTTCCACGGGCCGACGTCCCACACCGGTGCCCACTCGCAGCGGGCGAGGTTCTCGGTGCACACCCGCACCGTGTAGTTGCCGGTTCCCTTGCCCGCCAAGCCTTTCCGGGACGGAAGCGCGACGAAGTGGTCGCGCGGCACGATCACGTGGCCGTTCGCGGTGGTACCGCCGACCAGACCCTCCCTGGTGGCGAACAGCCGGTAGGTGGCGGCCCTGCTCTCCCGTGCCGCGGTGGCGGCCACGGCCGGGCCCGCGGCGAACCGCGCCCCGCGCACCCGTGGGCTCTCGGCTCCTTCGGGGGCGATCAGCACCAGCCGTGCCTGCACGGTGGCCGAGGGCTCGGGCAGCGTCGCCGGGGCGTCCGGCGGGATCTCCGTCCACTCCGACCAGGTTCCGTCCGCCCGGAGGGTCCGTACGTCGGCGGCCGCCCGTGCACCGGCCGGGATGTCGGCGTCGAGTTCGGCGCCGACACTGCCGACCGGGGCGGCCAGCGTCTCGGCGGGCAGGTCCTGGATTCCGGTCCGCTCACCGGTGCGGGCGCTCGCCGAGGGTGGCCCGCCGGCCAACCGGGTGCCCCCGGCATCGGTGACGGTGTTGCCTCCCGGCGGCGCGCCCGCGGCGGTGGCCGACCACACCAGCGGAGCGGGACCGGATCGGCCGGCGGGCGCGGCGGCGGAACCGGATGCCGTGCACACGCCGAGGCCGAGCGCGGCGCTCGCGAGCACGGCGGCCGTCCGACGGGCGGATCCGCGGAATCTCGGCATGGTCGGGGAAACGCGGGCAGGAGGCATCGACGGTTCTCCCTCTGACGGGGATCGCGGCGCGACCGCTGACGGCCGCGGCAGGGGACCGCGATCTCCCACTGACGGAAACCTCCTGCCGGATCGGCCGGATGTCAACGAATCCCGGAGCTGAAGCGCCCGAACCGGTGACTCCGCGGACCCGAAACGACCGGACCGGGCGGGACGACACGACGCCGCAGCCGCGCGAGCGACAGGCTCCGGCTGCCCGATGGGGCACGGTCAGGACAGCAGCGCGCCGAGCGGCAGGATCAACGCGATCGCCACCACCGAGATCACCGTCTCCATCAGCGACCAGCTCTTGATCGTCTGCCCGACGGTCAGCCCGAAGTACTCCTTCACCAGCCAGAAACCGGCATCGTTGACGTGCGAGAAGAACAGCGACCCCGCACCGATGGCCAGCACCAGCAGCGCACCCTGCGTCGGGTCGAGCGTGGCGGCGAGCGGGGCCACGATCCCGGCCGCGGAGACGGTGGCGACCGTCGCCGAGCCGGTGGCCAGCCGGATCGCCACCGCGACCAGCCAGCCCAGCAGCAGTGGCGAGAAGTTCGCCCCCGTCGCCAGGCGGGTGATCACGTCACCGACCCCGGCCTCCACCAGCGTCTCCTTGAAGCCGCCACCCGCGCCGACGATCAGCAGGATCCCGGCGATCGGCGGCAGCGACTCCGAGAGGGTGCCGGAGAGCTTGTCGCGGGTGAACCCGGCGGCCCGGCCGAGGGTGAACATGCCGAGCAGTACCGCGGCGAGCAGGGCGACCAGCGGAGCACCGAGGAAGTCGAGCACGCGCCGGGTGGCGTCGTCCTCCGCCAGCAGGATGTCGGCCAGCGCCTTGCCCATCATCAGCACCACGGGCAGCAGCACGGTGGAGATCGTCGCGAGGAAACTGGGCCTGCGCGCGTCCGCCGCGCCGGAGTCCTCGGCGTCGCCGGTCCCGGCGGACTCGGGGACCAGGTGCGCGGGCGGGACGGCGTCCGGGACCAGCCGGGTCGCCACCCTGGCGAACAGCGGCCCGGCGATGATCACCGTCGGGATCGCCACCAGTACCCCGAGCGCCAGCGTGATGCCGACGTTGGCGTTCAGCGCCCCGGCCGCGGCGAGCGGGCCGGGATGCGGCGGGACGAGGCCGTGCAGCACGGAAAGGCCTGCCAGCGCCGGAATCCCCAGCATCATCAGCGGCTGACCGCTGCGCCGGGAGACCAGCAGCACCACCGGGATCAGCATGACCAGGCCGATCTCGAAGAACATCGGCAGACCGATCAGCGCGGCCACCAGCGCCATCGCCCAGGGCAGCGTGCGGCGTCCCGAGCGGGACAGGATGGTGTCCACGATCTGTTCCGCGCCACCGGAATCGGCGAGCAGCTTGCCCAGCATCGCGCCGAGCGCGATGAGCACGCCGACCGAGGCGACCGTCGAGCCGACCCCCTTGGTGAAGGTCTCGATCAGCGTGTCCACCGGCATGCCCGCGACCAGGCCGAGCACGCCGGAGCTGAGGATCAGGGCCAGGAACGGGTGCAGCTTGAACTTGGTGATCAGCACGACGATCAACGCGATCGCCAGCAGGGTCGCGCCGATCAGCCGGGTGTCGGTGCCGCTCCAGGTGGCGGCGAGCGTCGTCGTCATGACCGGTCCTCCGGGGCCCGCGCCGGGACGCCGAGTGCCGCCAGTGCCTGGCCGACGAGCACGTCCGGCGGGTCCGCGATGTCGACGGTGAGTCCCTGCTCGTCGTCGTCCAGCGGTTCGAGGTCGGCGAGCTGCGAGTCGAGCAGGGAGACGGGCATGAAGTGCCCGGAACGGGAGCCCATCCGGCTCGCCAGTAGTGACCGGTCGCCGTGCAGGTGCAGGAACAGGACGTCACCGCCGGAGCGCAGGATGTCGCGGTACCCGCGTTTCAGCGCCGAGGAGGAGACGACGCCGCCCGGCCGCTCGCCGATCCATTCGGCGATCGACCGCAGCCAGGGCAGCCGGTCCTCGTCGGTCAACGGCGTGCCCGCCGTCATCTTGTCGATGTTCTCCTTGGGGTGAAAGGAATCCGACTCGGCGTACTCGACGCCGAGCGCCTCCGCCAGCGCGGTGCCGACCGTGGTCTTGCCCGACCCCGACACCCCCATGACGACGATGACTGGCATGCCTACCTCCGCGCTGACCGCGACGCCGGTGTGAACGTCTGGCCCGAGAGTTAACCTAAAAGATACTACGTAAACAAGGGATACGTAGTATTTATTCGACGGTAGTGGTCCGTGGCGCTCCCGGCGCCGACGGTACGAAGGGGGTCGCCGTGGCCGAGGGCGTACACGCGCGGATGCTCGCCCGCCTGGGCACGTCCATCGTCGAGGGCACGCTGCCGCCGGGCTCGGTGCTGCGCCTCGAGGAACTGCAGGAACGCTTCGGCGCGTCCCGCACCGTTGCCCGTGAGGTGGTCCGGGCGCTGGAGACGATGGGCCTGACCGAGAGCAGGCGCCGGGTCGGCGTCACCGTGCGCGCCCCCGGCCACTGGAACCACTACGACCCCCGGCTGATCCGCTGGCAGCTCGACGGCCGCACCCGCACCGAGGCGCTGCGCGTGCTCACCGAACTGCGCCGCGCGGTCGAGCCCACCGCCGCCGGGCTCGCCGCCCACCGCGCCACCGCCGCCCAGCGCACCCGGCTGCGCGAACTCGGTACCCTGCTGGCCACCACCGCGAAGGCCCGCGACCTGGACACCTTTCTCCGCCACGACGTCGCCTTCCACCACCTGCTGCTCACCGCGTCCGGGAACCCGATGTTCGGCCAGCTCTCCGAGGTCGTCCGCGAGGTGCTCGCCGGACGCACCGGTCACGGCCTGATGCCCCCCGAACCGGAACCCGAGGCCGTCGCGCTGCACCTGGAGGTGGCCGAGGCCGTGCACGCCGGGGACGCGCCACGCGCCGAACGGGCCATGCGCGACATCGTCGTGCAGGCAGGCACCGAGATGAACGTCCTGCTCGACTCCGCCCCGGGGGCGCCCGGCGGGAACTGACGGCGTTCGATACCGTCGCCCTACCAGGCGGGCGCGGGCCGGCCGCACAGGCGCAGGGGAGCCAGGGGTGGGCGCGGGGCGCGCGATCGGACTGTTGTTGGGGGTTGCCGCGGACGGCGCCCTCGGTCACCCGAAGCGGGGACGGCCGGTGTACCGGTTCGTCCAGGCCGCACGGGTGCTAGAGAACCGCGTCTACTCCCCGCATCCACTGGCCGGGGCCGTGCACACCGCGGCGCTCGCGGGCGGGGTCGTGCTGCTCGGCGTCGCGGCCGAACGGTTCGGCAGGCGCGGTCCCGTGCTACAGGCCGCCACCACCGCGTTCGCCACCTGGGCCGTACTCGGCGGGGCGGGCCTCGCCGTCGAGGGCACCGGCCTGGCCAGGAACCTGGAGACCGGCGACCTCGACTCGGCCCGGCGGGCACTCGGCACGCTGGACCCGCGCTGCACCGGCGACCTCACCGCGATCGCCATCTCCCGCGCCTCGGTCGAGACGCTCGCCGAGAACACCTCCGACGTCGTCGTCTCCCCACTCGTCTGGGGCGCGGTAGCGGGCGTGCCGGGGCTGTTCGGCTCGCGGGCGCTGTCGCTGCTGCGCGGCATGCTCGCCAAGCAGTCCGCCGGGCACCGCCGGTTCGGCTGGGTCGCGCTGCGCCTGGACGAAGCCGTGCACCTGCTGCCCACCCGCGTCGCGGCGGCGCTGACCGTGGCCGGCGCGCCCGTCGTCGGCGGGGACGCGGGCGCGGCCTGGCGTACCTGGCGCCGGGACACCGCCGTGCACCCCAGCCCCAACGCCGGTCGCGTCGAGGCGGCGTTCGCGGGTGCGCTGGAGATCCGGCTCGGCGGGCGGACCGTCTACCCGCACGGCGTCGAGGAGATCCCGGTGCTCGGCGACGGCCGCAACCCCGACGCCGGTCACGTCACCCGTGCCGTGGAACTCTCCCGCGTGGTCGGCTGGCTGGCCGGCGTCACCGCGGCGGTGCTGGCCGTGCTCGCGGGCCGCCGCGGCCGCTGAGGTCCCCGGAAACGGTCAGGCGACCGGGTGGGTGGGTTCGGCCGCCCGCGCGTCGGCGCGCTCGTCCTCGGCCACCATCTCCGCCACGGACTTGCGACGGCCCGGCTTCGGCGTCTCGGTGGCCAGCGTTCCGCCGGGCTTGAGCTCCCGCACGGTGAAGTACAGCCACGCCAGGACGCTCATCGCGCCGAACGCCATCCACTGCAGGGCGTAGGAGAAGAACGGTCCCGCCTCCAGCTTCGGCAGCGGCAGCGCCGCCAGAACGCCGGGCTGACCCTCGTCGAGCTGGAAGTAGCCGGGACGCAGGTCGTTGCCGGTCGAGCGGGCCACCACCTGGGAATCCACCGAGTACGAGTGCAGCCTGCCGTCGGTCGACCCGTCGGCGAAGGCATCCCGGCCCCTCGAGTCCTTCTCGTCCACCCGCACGCGGGCCACGACCTGCGTCGGACCGGACGGCGCCGGGGCGTACGCGGGGACCCGGGACCGGTCGTCCGGCTGCACGAAACCGCGATCGATCAGCACGGTCTGGCCGTCGGTGGTGCGCATCGGGGTGAGGATCTCGAACGCCGCCTCGCCCTGCACGGTCCGCAGCCGGGCGATCACCTCGGCCTCCGGCAGATACGTCCCGGTGATGGCGACCCGCTGCCACTGGGTGCGCTCGTCCGGGGCCACCGCGGGCGCGAGCACCTCGGCCAGCGGCCGCGGCTCACCGGTGAACGAGGCCTGCAGCGCGGCGTTCTGCGTCTGCCGCTCCTCGTCCCGGCTGAACTGCCAGGGGGCGAGCAGCGTGAAGCACGCGATGGCGAACGTGAACACCACCAGCGTCAACGCCAGCCAGCCTGGCCTCAGCAGGAACCTCCACCGCACCCCTCAACGGTAAGCGGTGCCCGGGTGTGCTCAGCGCACGGCCCCGCGTGCGGCGGCCAGCGCCCGCTCCGGGTAGCTCCCGCCGAATAGCACGGTGTGCACCAGCAGCGGGTAGAGCTGATGCAGGCCGGCGCGCTCCCGCCAGCCGTCCGCCAGCGGTGAACCGGCGTCGGCGGCCGCGCCCGCGTAGGCGTCGAGCACCACGTCCAGCAGCGGCAGGCCGAACAGCCGCAGCATCGCCAGGTCCGCCTCCCGGTGCCCGCCGTGCGCGGCCGGGTCGATCAGCCAGACGCGCTCGCCCGCACCCCACAGCACGTTGCCGTTCCAGGCGTCGCCGTGCAGCCGGGCGGGCGGCTCGTCCGCGCCGGCCGCGTCCGGCAGCCGTTCGCACAGCCGGTCGAACTCGGCGGCCTGCCCACCGTCGAACAGGCCCATGCCGACGGCCGTGCGCACGTACGGGCGCACCCGCCGGGCGGCGTAGAACGAGGGCCAGTCGCCGTGCGGCTCGTTGCGCATCGGGGCCAGGCCGATCCACGCCCCGGCGGGCCCGCCCGGCGGCGGGCAGCCGAACGCCGGTGCGCCCCGCAGGTGCAGGGCAGCGAGTCCGCGGCCGAACGCCTCCGCGGCGGGGATTCCGGGCGACCCTGGGCGCACCAGATCGGTGACCAGCCAGTCCTCGTCATACCCGTGCACCAGGGGAACGGCCACGTCACCGGGGGCGCCCAGCCAGCGCAGTCCGGTCGCCTCCGCCGGGGCGGCACCGGGACCGGCTCCCCGCTTGGCCACCACCTCCCTGCCGTCGCCGAGGGTGAACGCCACGGCCGTGCCGCCCAGCGGGGACACGGCGGTGACCCGTTCGCCGGTGTGCCGTTCGACGGCCGCCTGCCCGTTCACCGGACTCGCTCCGGACGCGGCCCCCGGTCCGGCCGGGTACGGATGAACCACACGTGAGACGCCTCCCTTCGGATCGGTTCGAGGACGGTGCGCGATCGCGGTGGGCCCGGGGTCAGCGCGGTTCGCGGACCCAGTCGAGCAGGCCGGGCACGGACCGTTCGATCATGCCGAGCACCTCGGCGAACCCGTCGCCGTCGCCGTAGTAGGGGTCCGGAATCTCGGCGCCGTCGGGGGCCGAGGGGTCGAAGTCGCGCAGCAGCCGCACCCGGGCGGGATCGGCGGCCATCCGCCGCAGGTCGCGCAGGTGCCCGCGGTCGGCGGCGAGGAGCAGATCGGCACCGAGGTGATCGTCGCCCACCTGTGCGGCCACGTGCTCGACCGGATACCCGTGCGCGGTCAGCGATGCCACCGCCCTCGGGTCGGCCGGATCGCCGACGTGCCAGTGCCCCATGCCCGCGCTGGTGATCCGGACGGAGCCGGCGAGCCCGGCCCGGCGGACGTGCTCGGCGAACACACGCGCCGCCATCGGTGACCGGCAGATGTTGCCGGTGCAGACGAAACAGACGTGCGGCGGTACGGAAGCGGTCACCCGGCCAGTGTGCCCGGGCGGACGGCCGTGGCGGCACCGGGAGTGCTCGGATACGCCGGAGGAGACGGGTACATCACCGCGCGACATCGCCCAATCGCTTCTGCGGCAAGGACTTCCGGCGCGGCGACTCGCTACCCCGGCCGGACTCTTCGCCTGGCAGGGGGCCGCAGCGCCGCGTCCCGGCCGCCGGGGGCGGACCGCGGGACGTACGGCGGACCGGCGGTGGCCGCATGGGAGGATCCCCGGCATGCCCGCGCCACTGTCCGCCGTCGTCGACGCGCTGGAGACCGCCTACCCGCCACGGCTCGCCGAATCCTGGGACGCGGTGGGACTTGTCTGCGGCGACCGCACCGAGCCCGTCGACCGGGTCCTGTTCTGCGTCGATCCGGTCGAGGAGACGATCACCGAGGCGATCGAGGGCGGTGCCGGGCTGATCGTCGCCCACCATCCGCTGCTGCTGCGCGGCGTGCACGGCGTGCCAGCCGACACCGCGAAGGGCGCCCTCGTGCACCGCCTGATCCGCGCGGGCGTCGCCCTCTACTGCGCGCACACCAACGCCGACTCCGCCGACCCCGGCGTCTCCGACGCACTCGCCGGCGCGATCGGGCTGCGCGTCCTGCGGCCGCTGGCCCCGCACGCCGGGGACACCGGGAGCGCCGCCACCGGCCTCGGCCGGATCGGTGAGCTGCCCTCGGCCGAGCCGCTGCGCGACTTCGTCCGCCGGGTCGCCGAGGCGCTGCCGCGCACCGAGCCCGGCGTCCTCGGCGCGGGCGACCCGGACCGTCCGATCAGGACGGTCGCGGTCTCCGGCGGCGCGGGCGACAGCCTGCTCGACACCGCCACCGCTGCCGGTGTCGACGCCTACGTCACCGCCGACCTGCGGCACCACCCGGCGGGGGAGCACCTGGAATCGCCGGGGACCGTGCCCGCGCTCGTCGGGCTCACGCACTGGGCCAGCGAGTGGCCGTGGTGCGCGCAGGCGGCGGACGTCGTCCGGTCCGCGTTTCCCGGTACGGTCGACGTGCTGGTCTCCACGCGGTGTACCGATCCGTGGAACATCCGGGCACAGAAGGAGAGCGCACAGTGAAGGCAGAATCGGTCGTACAGCGCCGGCTTCTCGAACTCGCCGAGGTCGACGCGGAGCTGAGCAGGGTCGACCACAAGCGCCGGACCCTGCCGGAGCTGGCCGAGATCGACGCCGCGGAGAAGACGCTGCGCGAGCGCAAGGACGCACTGGTCAGCGTCCAGATGCAGCACTCGGACCTGGACCGCGAGGTGGCCAGGCAGGAGCGCGAGATCGAGTCGGTGCGGGCCCGCGCGGACAAGGACCGCAAGCTGATGGAGTCGGGTTCGGTCGCCGCCAAGCAACTCACCGAACTCGAACACGAACTGGCCACCATCGGCCGCAGGCAGAGCGCGCTCGAGGACGACCTGCTGGAACTGATGGAGCAGCGTGAGGCACTGGAGCTCGACGCCCAGCGCACCGGCGCCGAGGTGGACAAAGCCGAGCAGGTCCTCGCCGAGGCCGCGAGCCGCCGGGACGAGGCGCTTGCCGATCTCGACACCACCCAGGCGCGTCGCGAGGGCGACCGGGCCGCGCTGCTGCCGCAGTTCCCCGAGGACCTGGTGAAGCTGTACGAGCGGGTGCGGGCGCAGAAGAACATCGGCGCCGCGCTGCTGCAGTCCCGGCGCTGCGGCGCGTGCCGGCTGGAGATGGACCGCAACACCGTCGCCGAGATCAAGGCCGCGCCCGTCAACGAGGTGCTCACCTGCGACAACTGCGGGGCGATCCTGGTCCGCACGGCGGAGTCCGGTCTGTGACCTCGCACGTCGTCGTCGAGGCCGACGGTGGTTCCCGCGGCAACCCCGGCCCCGCCGGGTACGGCGCGGTCGTCAAGAGCCCGGACGGGGTCGTCCTCGCCGAACGCAAGGATGGGCTGGGCGTCGCCACCAACAACGTCGCCGAGTACCGGGGCCTGATCGCCGGGCTGACCGCCGCCGCCGAACTCGGAGCGTCCACAGTGGACGCACGGCTGGACTCGAAGCTCGTGGTGGAGCAGATGTCCGGACGCTGGAAGATCAAGCACGCCGGGCTCCAGGTGTTGGCGGCCGAGGCGAGAGAAGTGGCCTCCCGCTTCTCCCGGGTGCGCTACGAGTGGATCCCCAGAGCCCGGAACTCGCACGCCGACGGGCTCGCCAACGAGGCGATGGACGAGGCTGCCGGACTGCCGCCGAAGGAGCGGGACACGGTCGTGCCGGCGCGGGCGACCGACCGGAGTTCGCCCTCGGGCTGGACCGGCGCCACCGGCACGCCGACGAAACTGCTGCTGCTCCGGCACGGGCAGACCGAGATGTCGATCGACCGACGCTACTCCGGCCGCGGCGACGTCACGCTCACCGAGCGCGGCACCGCGCAGGCGGCCGCCGCGGCGAAGCGACTGGCCGCGATGCCGGGCGTCGTCACCGAGGGCGAGCCGGTGCCGGTGATCGCCTCGCCGCTACGCCGTACCCGGCAGACCGCGCAGGCCGTCGCCGACGCGATCGGCGGCAGGGTCGAGACCCGCCAAGGGCTGATCGAGACCGACTTCGGCGAGTGGGAGGGGCTGACCTTCGCCGAGGCCGCCGAACGCGACCCCTCGCCCCACGGCACCTGGCTGCGCGACGCCTCGGTGCCCGCGCCCGGCGGCGAGAGCTTCGACCAGGTGCACGACCGGGTACGGCAGGCACGCGACGAGATCATCGCCGAGCACGGCGGCGGCACGGTCATCGTGGTCAGCCATGTCACGCCGATCAAGTCCTTGCTGCGCATGGGACTCGACGCGGGCCCCGCCCTGCTGTACCGGCTCCACCTCGACCTCGCCTCACTGTCCATTGTGGAGTTCTACCCGGACGGCAACGCCTCCGTCCGCCTGGTCAACGACATCTCCCACCTGGAGTGAACGAGCGGGCCACTCGCTCACCTGACGAGGAACACCGCGCACGGCGCGTGATCCACCACGTAGCGCGTGTGGTGCCCGAGGCTCGCCGGTCCGCAGTGGCCGGGCTCGCCGTCGCGGGCGCACACCAGAACGTCGCCGGGAGCGCACGCGGCCACCACGGCGTGCTCCACCCGTCCGCGCAGAGCCGCCGTGCGGGCCGGACGGCCCAGCCGGGCCACCGCCGCCTCGAGCAGCTCGCGTTCCGCGGGCCCGGAGGCCGCCTCGACGAGTTCCGCCGGATCGTGCCCGTGCCGCGAGAGCAGGCCCTCGTAGGCGCCGTGCACGGCCTCCGTCACCTCGGGGTCGACGGCATGCAGCAGAACGAACTCCGCGTCTGGCGTCAGCCCGCGGGCCGCGTCCACGCACGCCGTCCACGTACCCTCCACCAGCCACACCAGCACCCGGCTCATGGCAGCCGATTGTGGCGGCAGCGGCGGAGTCAGGCCAGCCCGGCCACCGACAGGCCGAGCCACAGCGCGGTGACCGAGCCGGCCAGGCACAGCGGCACCGTGCACAACCCCAGCCGGAGGAACTCGCGCAACGCCGGCGTCACCCCAGCCCCGACGAGCACCCGCCGCCACAGCAGGGTGGCCAGCGAACCGACGTAGGTCAGGTTCGGGCCGATGTTCACCCCCAGCAGCACGGCCAGCAGCACGCCGACCGGCGGCGCCGGACCCAGTACCGCCAGCAGCACCAGCGTCGCGGGCAGATTGTTGATCAGGTTCGCCAGCACCGCGGCCACCGCGGCCGCGAGCAGCAGGTGCGGCAGACCCGATGCGGAGGGCAGCACGGCGCGCAGCACCCCGCCCAGCAGATGTTCGGACACCGCCTCCACCACCACCGCGAGCGCCAGCACGAACAGGCACAGCAGCGAGCCCGTCTCCAGGACCAGCCGCACCGGCCGCACCGTGCGGCGCAGCAGGGCGCGGACCGCCAGCAGTGTGGCAGCGGCGGCCGCCACCCAGCCCGGCGCGAGCCCGGTCAGCGGGGAGACGGCGAACCCCGCCAGCGTCAGCGCCAGCACGGTCAGCGCGAACATCGGCGCGGCCGGCGCGGCCGCGGGTCCCGTGTCGGACACCCCGGCCAGATCTGCGGCGAAGAAACGGAGGAACACGGCCAGTTCGATCGCCACGGTCACCAGCCACGGCAGCACCATCAGCGCGGTGAATCCGGCGAAGGTCAGCCCCGAGGCCGAGAACGCCAGCAGGTTCGTCAGGTTCGACACGGGCAGCAGCGTCGACGCGGAGTTGGCCAGGTGCGTGCAGGCGTACACGTGCGGACGGGCCCGCAGGCGCAAGCCCGCCGTCGTCGCGAACACCACCGGCGTCAGCAGCACCACCGTGGCGTCGAGGCTGAGCACGGCCGTGGTCCCGGCCGCCGCGGCGAAGGTGAGCGTCAGCAGCCTGCGCGGACGTCCGCGGCAGGCCGTGGCGAGACGGGCGCCCAGCCAGTCGAAGACGCCCTCGACACCGGACAGGTACGCCAGCAACAGGATGGCGGCGAGGAAGCCCAGCGTGGGCAACAGGTCCAGCACCTGCGCCCAGGCCGCGGCGGGAGCGACCAGGCCCAGCGCCAGCGTCACCGCCGCCGCGGGCACCGCGACCAGCGCCTCCGGCAACCCGCGTGGGCGTACGACGGCGAAGCCGAGCACGACCAGCAGCAGCCCGGCGCTCAGGCAGGCGGCCACCGCCCCGGAGAACACGGCGCCCACCGTAGCCGCCTTCGCGGACCCCACCGGCGAGACCGGGGCCGGTACGCCAGGACCGGGTCGGGCCGGCTGTGTGCGTCCGGCGTGGGCGCACGGGTGGGGCGCGGTTAGGCTGGCGGGGCGGACGAGTCGGCAGGGCGGTCGCGGCGTCACCTGGTGGCGTCGAGGAAAGTCCGGACTCCACAGGGCAGGGTGGTTGCTAACGGCAACCCGGGGCGACCCGCGGGACAGTGCCACAGAGAACAGACCGCCTGGCGTTCGCGCCAGGTAAGGGTGAAACGGTGGTGTAAGAGACCACCAGCATCCCGGGTGACCGGGATGGCTTGGTAAACCCCACCCGGAGCAAGGCCAAGAGGGAGCGCACGCTCCTGCGCAGGCGTTCGAGGACGGCCCGTCCGAGCCTGCGGGTAGGCCGCTGGAGCCTGCCGGCGACGGCAGGCCGAGATGGATGGCCGCCCATCGCGTCGTCGAGGCGGCGTGGGGACAGGATCCGGCTTACATGCCGGCTCGTCCGCCCGCACCGGTTCCTACCCTCGGGTAGGGTCCGGTGTCATGGATCATGACGACGCGGTCAAGGTCGCCCACCGCTGCCATCGCGTGCTCGACCCGCTGCACTCGCTGATCTACTTCGCCCCCGAGACGGAGGAACGGCTCACCGCGGCGGGCCTGCGGCCGGGCCGGATGTCCTACTTCGCCGGACGCTCCGCGCCGATGGGCCCGGTCGGGCCGGGCGTCGTGGCAGCCACCTTCTACAACTTCAACCCCGAGCTCGTCGCCCGGCACATCCCCAGAGCCTGGACGCTGGCCGATCCGGCGACGCTGGTCGCCGCCCGCTTCGAGGCCGCCGAGGCCGCGCTGCGCAGGCTGCTCGGTGACGAGCTCGCCGACTCCGCCACGGTCGCCGAGGCGGCCGAACTCGCCAGGGCCGCCACCGCGGCCTGCACCGGCGACGGCAGGCCGCTCTACGCGGGCCACGCCGAACTCGACTGGCCCGCCGAACCGATCCTGGTGCTGTGGCACGCGATCTCGCTGCTGCGCGAGTACCGCGGCGACGGGCACATCGCCGCCCTCGTCCGCAGTGGCCTCTCCGGCCTGGAAGCGCTGGTGACACACACCGCCACCGGACGAGGTTTCCTGCCGGAGGCGGCCAAGAAGACGCGCGGCTGGTCGGACGAGGAGTGGGACGCGGCGGTCGCGAAGCTCCGGGACGAGGACGTGCTGGACGCCGACGGCGGCCTCACCGCGCACGGCACCGCGCAGCGCGAGGAGATCGAGTTGGACACCGGACGCTCGGCGCTGGCGCCGTGGCTGCTGCTCGGCGAACAGCGCTGCGCACGCCTGCACGAGCTCGGCCGCGAGCTGAGCCGGACCGCGGTCGCCGCCGGGGCCTTCCCGGCGGGCGTCTTCGCCGACCGCTGACCGCCCGGGCCCCGTACCGGAGGCAAAATCGCCGGATCGGGTAAATCGTCACACTGAGTGCGAGTGCGACACCGCTTCAGGTGGCGGCGAGTGACCGCGAGCGGAATTCACGCTCTCGCCGAGGTGGACCGCAGGTGTGGAAAGCGGTGACCGGTGGCCTTCTTTCCTGCGGCCGTTCGGGGCATGATTCACTGTTCGCGCCCGGATTGGGCCGAGGAGCCTGCACCGAGAGTGAGAACCACGGTCGCCAGCGGGTGAGGTGCTTCCCACGCTACGAAATCCGGGTGTCCGGGGTTATTACTGGAGCCTTGTGCCTTCATGATGGATGACGCGTTGAATCGGTGAAGATGGCCGCAGTATGGCCTCGAACAGGCAGGTCTCATTAGCAGAGTGCACTTTGACGATTACATGAAGTAAGCCATGATGTCCCTGGAACCACCGCGGGGCGGGCTGCAGACGGCCCCGCATCCCAACGCTCCGCGCACCCTGGAGTAGCGATGACCACGATGACCCTGGCGGTACTGGCGCAGGACGGACAGCTCGGCACGGGCGGGGTCCGTACCTGGCTGCTGGACAACATCGTCCCGCTGGTACTGCTCGCCGTAGCCCTGCTGCTGCTCTGGCTGGGTGGCGGAAAGGGCGACAACGCCGGTGTCATGCGGCGCCTCGCGGGTGTGGTGATCGCGCTGGCGATCATCGGCCTGGCCGTCAGCGGTCTGGGTGTGAACGTCGGCGAATGGATCGCCGGCCTGTTCACCGGCTGAGCTGGGTGACTCGGCTTGCGAATCAGAACCGATGACGAGGTCTACCGGGTCGACGCCGTATGGCTCGGCCCACCGAAGGCCACGTTCCCCTGGCGCGCCCGTTACGTGGCGTGGGCCGTGGGCATTCCCGTCTTCCTGGTGGTGCTCGGCGTCGAGCGGCAGCTCGGGCTGAGTTTCGGGTTCTTCTCGACCGCGTGGGCGTTCATCATCACGATCCTGGTCACCAGGCTGATCACCGCGAAGATCAGCCACGAGCGGCCGCTCGGCGCGGTCTTCGGAATGTGGGTGCAGGAGCTGAGAACGCCTCGTGAACGCGCCACCGGGACCGGTGGCGCCGCGGGCGCCGGCAAGGTGCGGGTGCGCCGCGACCGGCCCCGCCCCAAGACCCGCCCGGCCCGGGAGGGCCAGGCGCGGCAACAGCGGACCCGGCCGCCCCGGACAGAGCAGTCCCTCCGGACAGAGCAGTACACCGCACGAAAGCGCCGTGGCCGTACTGCGGCCCCGGCCGGGAGGTAGTCGTTGTTGGGTCGCGGTGAAAGCCGACAGAAGCGCGAACAGGGCCAGTCCGGCAGCCGCAGGCTGCCGGGCGAGCAGTCGGTGCCCGTGTACACGCCGTCGATCGCGGCACGGAGCATCGACGGTCACCTGCTGCGTACCGGGCAGGAGGTCTACGCCTGGTACCGGCTCGCCCCGCAGCGCTGGTCGTTCCGTTCGGACTCGCAGCGCCGGGACCTGATCGCCGCCATCGCCGGTCAGTACGCCGAACTGCAGGGCCGCTGGATGCACCTGCGTGTCACCACCCGCCCCTACCCGATCCGGATGTGGGCCGAGGCGCACGTCTACAACGCCGTGGGCCGCCCCGCCGACACTCCGGGCGCCCTTTCCTTCGACGACTACCTGATCGGCGAGCAGCAGCAGCTCATGGGCCGGTCGATGGCGGAGAAGGAGGTCTACATCGGCGTCCAGGTGCAGACGCGGCGAATGATGGACCGGGCCGTCGAACGTGCCGCCCCACTGCTGCGCAAGATCCTGCCGGAGGCCGTCGACGCCGAACTGAGCGCGCTTGACTCCGAGGTCGAGCACCTGGACCAGGTGCTCGGGTCCGCCGGGCTGGAGGGACGCCCCGCCGAGGCGGAGGAGATGTCCTGGCTGATGCATCGCTCGTGCTCGCTGGGCCTGCCCGCGCCGCGCAGCATGCCCGCCGTGCCCGGCGCCGCCTGGGAACCGGAGGACCTGGCCAGCTTCACCGACGCCGCCGACTTCCACGCCGACCCCTACGCGCCGACGGTCACCGTGCGCGGCCGTACCGGCTCCAACGCCGGTGTGTCCCGGCACCTGGCCGTGCTCACCGTTGGCCAGATGCACGGCCTGCAGATCCCGGAGATCGACGATCCGTGGGTGCAGCACGCCGACCGGCTGCCCGCCTCGGTGGAATGGTCCGCCCGCATCTACGTCCGGCGCCCCGAGGAGGTCGCCGGGGAGCTGCAGCGGCAGATGAACAAGGTCCGCTCGCAGGTCAAGCACTACACCGACGAGCACGAACTCGAACCTCCCCAGTCGCTGGCCCGGCAGGCGTCCCGCGTGCTGGAGATCGACGACGAGATGACCTCGGGCTTCACCGCGCTGGCCACCCGTGTCCGGTCCTGGTGGCGCCTCGCCGTCTCCGGCCCCACCGAGCGGGACGCGCTGCGCCTGGCGCAGCAGTTGCTGGAGCTGTACAAGCCGAAGATCGCCATCGAGCATCCCGAAGCGCAGTACGCGATGGCCAGGGAGTTCATCCCCGGTGAGCCGCTGGCCTCTGGCGCCTACATGCGCCGCGGATCGGTGGTCTGGGCGGCCGCGTCCGTGCCCACCGCCACCGCCGAGGTCGGCGACCGGCGCGGGATCCTGCTCGGCGAGACGTGCACGGCCACCCGCCGCCCGGTCGCCTGGGACCCGTGGATGGCGCAGGAGATCCGCGACGGCTCCGGCCTGACGGCGATGGTCGCCGGGCTGGGCGGCGGCAAGTCCTTCCTCGGTGGCGGCATCGTCTACAAGACGCTGCGCGCCGGGGCGCACTGGACGATCCTCGACCCCTCCGGCCCGCTGTCCCGCCTCTGCGACCTGCCCGAGGTGCGGCCGTACGCGCGGCCGATCAACCTGCTCAACGCCGAACCGGGCATCCTCAACCCGTACCGCGTGGTCGCCGAGCCGCTGCTCGAGCACTTCATGGACGAGGACGATCCGGAACGCTCCTGGCGGCGGGAACGCGCGCTGGCCGGAGCCACCCGCCGCCGTCTGGTGCTGGACGTGCTGACCGGCGTGCTGCCCTACGAGGTGGCCCGCATGGCGCAGACGCGGATCGTGCTGCTGCGGGCGGTCCGCGCTGTCGGCGGGCGGTTCGACGCCGATCCCGGCCAGGTCATCGACGCCCTGCGCCGCGACTCCAGCGAGCACCACGAGCATGCCGTCGTCGTCGCCGACTTCCTGGACGAGATGCGCGAACGGATGTCGCTGCTCATCCCGGAGGCGAACGAGGACCCGTACGCGGAGACCCGCGACGACCGGATGACCGTGCTGACCATGGCCGGCCTGACCCTGCCGAAGGACGGCGTCGGCCGCGAGCACTGGACCGACGCCGAGGCGCTCGGCGTGGAGATGCTCAACCTCGCCGCCTGGCTGACCCAGCGTTCGGTGTACGAGCGGCCGAAGGAACTGCGCAAGGGCGTCTGGATCGACGAGGCGTTCTTCCTCTCCGAGGTGCCGACCGGGCGCGTGCTGATGAACCGGTTCGCGCGTGACTCCCGTAAGTGGAACGTGCGCGTGCTGCTGTCCTCGCAGATCCCGGCGGACTTCCTGAAGATCCAGGGTTTCGTCTCACTGCTCGACTCGGTCTTCATCGGCCGCCTCGACGACGAGGAGGCCCAGGCGGACGCGCTGCGCCTGCTGAAGGTGCCCGTCGGCGTCGGCTACGAGCAGGTCGTCGCGGCGCTGGGCCGCAGGCCGGGTGCCGCTCGCGGCGGGCTGGAGCGCGACCGCGAGCCGCGCCAGTTCATCTTCGGTGACGGCGCGGGTGGCGTGGAGCGCATCCGCGTCGACTTCTCCGGGCCGCACCTCGAACACCTGCGCAACGCCATGGACACCACACCGGGCTCGCCCGACGCGCGCACCGGGTCGGCGAGCCGTGCGCCGGTCGAGGAAGAGGCCCTGCCCTACGTGGCCGCCCCGCCGGAGGAGCAGCTCGAGGACTACGAACTCGAAGCCGAACTGGAGGTCGGCCTGCGCGAGGACCCGGCGGCCGAACTCGCGGACGAGTCGGCCGCGGGCCGGGAGAACGGCGCGGGCAGCGGTACCGGCGACCCGCGGGACGAGGACCGGCACGCCTCGGCGGGCACCGGCGGCAAGGGTGGACCGGGGCGGGACGCGGCATGACCGTCGCCGCCCTGCTCGTGGTGCTCGTCGCCGTCCTCGTCTGCCGTGCCGTGCGCCGCCGCTGGCGGGGCGGCCCGAAGACGTTGCGGCGCAAGCGTTTCGGCGCGATGCTGATGGCGATCGCGGTGCTCGGCATGCAGGCGGTGATCCTGGCACCCCCGGCGTCGGCGGCGGCCTGCGGCGAGGCGCCGAACCCCGAGCGTCCCGGTTCCGGCATGGTCGGCGCGCTCGACCCGGCCGACGGTCACGGCGAGGCGGGCAGCGCCTACGTCGACTACAGCTACGCGGGCATGGTGTGGAACGTCTTCGAGACCGACTGCGGTCCGATGTCGGGTATCACCGATCCGAACTCCACCATCGACACCTGGGGCGGCAACCAGCTCTTCAACGTCGGCAAGACGATCGTCGGCGCCACCAACTCGCTGCACTACACCGTGCTGGAGGGCGGGCTGCTCAGCCCGCTGTACGACGCGGTCAAGGACGGCGCGGAGAAGGTCTACAACAACATCTACGGGCAGCTCTTCGGGCTGGCCGCGTTGCTGCTGGCGTTGCTGCTGTTCCGCAACATCTGGCGGGGCGACCTGTCCGCGGTGAGCAAACGGGCGCTGTACGCGCTCGGTGGGGTGTGGCTGGCGGCCTCGTCCTTCGCGATGCTGCGCTACTACGACGACATCGACCGCGTCATCGTGCAGACCACGACGAACATCCAGGCCGGTTTCGTCGACGAGACGGAGGACCGGGTCGTCCGGCACGTGCTGCCGACGAACCTGCACAACCAGGTGGTCTACAACAACTGGCTGCGCGGCGAGTTCGGCTCCCCGGACGCCCCGCAGGCGCAGCAGTTCGGCAGGCCGCTGCTCGACGCGCAGGCGTTCACCTGGGGCCAGCTCCGCAACGGCGACGATGCCAACGCCGCCGTGGTGGACGCGAAGAAGGCCGAGTTCAAGAACATCTCCACCCAGCTCGGCCCGGCCACCGGCTACTTCACCGGGGAGGACGGCAGCCGGGTCGGCGCCGGCTTCCTCTCGTTCGCGCAGAGCCTGGTCTACTCGCTGTTCCAGCTCTTCGCGAAGGCCTCGGTGCTGCTGGCACAGGTGCTGGTCCGGCTGTTCACCCTCACCGCCCCGCTGATCGGCCTGGTCGCCCTGCTGCACCACGACATCCTGCGCAGGGTGGCGAAGGTGGCCGGCGCGGTCGGTTTCAACCTGATCATCCTGTCGGTGCTGGCCGGGGTGCACGCGCTGCTGCTGCAGGCCATCTTCGACGCGAGCGGCGCCCTGTCGATGCTGACGCAGATGGTGATGGCGGGCCTGGTCACGATCCTGCTGTTCCTGGTCGGCAAGCCGATGCGCAGGCTCTGGCAGATGGTCGAGATGTCGGTGAGCATGGTCGGCTCGGCCGTGCCCACGCCCCGCGGCGGACTGCTGTCCAAGCTGCGCAAGCGTTCCGACGAACCCAGTCCACAGGACGAGTTCTGGAAGGGCGTGCGCGACGGGGACGACGCCGAGGGCGGACCCGCCACCCGCGGCGCGGTCGGCGCGGCGACCGGTGGACGGCGGATCCGCCCCGAGGCGAGTCACACGATCTTCGCCAACGCACAGCGGATGGACGGCACGGCCAGGACGGTCCGCCCGGCGAACGCCTGGCCCATCGAACGTCCCGGCCTGCCCGCAGGCGGCGGCGCGGCGGCGGGCGCGATGGCGTTCGGCGCCCGCAACCCGGCCGGCGGCTCGCCCGGTGACCAGGCGTTGCCCGGTGGGGCGACCGTGGTGCGCGCCGACGGGCTGCCCGCCGTGCCGCGCAGCAGGCCGGTGGACACGGCGCCGGTGGCCGATCGCCGCTGGAGTGACGAACCGGAGCCGGTGGTGGTGCCCTCGCGGATGCACTCCGGGATCTCGGCGCAGCCCCTGCCCGCGAACGGCTACCAGGCGCCCCCCGCGGTGCCGCAGCAGGTTCGCGCGCCGCGCAGGGCCGATTCCGAGGTCGTCGCGGGCAAGCCCGTGCACGTCGTCTACCGCCCGTCCCGCGGTCTTGAGGTCCGCGAGGATCTGCGCGATCGCGACACCGACACCGTGATGAGGGGCTGAGACCGTGCCGATCCGGACGAATCGCGGCCGTGCCGCGGTGTATCGCAGACTGTGGGGCTGGCCGGTCCGCTCGCCCAAGCACCTCGTCGGCACGGTGATCGTGGTCGCGGTGCTCGTCACCGGACTCGGCATCGCGGTGCCGAAGCTGTTCCCGGACCGGGAGCCGCAGGGCATCGCCGCCGTCGGGCAGGACCGCGAGGAGAGCCAGCGGCAGAGCAGCCAGGCGCCGCCGTCCACGCCGATGCCGACCCGGCTCACCAGCCCCCGTGAGTCGCCGACGCCCGCCGCGCCGAACCCCCAGGCGCTCGACGTGGCCAAGAAGTGGGCCACCGCCTGGGTCAACCATCCGGCCGGGGTCACCGTGGAGCAATGGCTGGCCGGGATGAAGCCGTTCACCACCGAGGAGTACCTGCCGGTGATGTCCTCGGTGGATCCGGCGAACGTGCCCGCGACCAAGCTGACCGGCGAGCCCACGGCGGCGACCTCGTACACGAGTTCGGTGGAGGTCCTGATTCCCACCGACGGACCCCGGCTGAGCATCACCGTCATCACCACGAACGCAGGCTGGCGGGTCGCGCAGTACGAGCAGGCGGACTGACGCCGTGCGCACCGGGATGGTGGTCGGCCTCATCCTCGCCGCGGTGTTCGCGGTCGTGCTCGCCACCGGGACCGTCGTCGCGGTCGTCGGCAACGAGCAGGAACGGCTGGCCCAGGGCGGGGTGCAGAACCTGAGCTGCGAGGCCGCGGTCGGGCCGACCCAGCCGGGCAGCCCGGGCGCAGGGGTCGCCGACGCGCAGGAACTCGACGAGGAGCAGCAGGGGATCGTCGCCCTGATCATCGCGATCGGCAAGCAGCGCAACATGTCGCCGCGAGCGTGGCAGGTGGCGATCCAGGCGGGGATGACGGAGTCCAAGCTGCGCAACCTGACCTACGGCGACCGGGACTCGCTCGGGATCTTCCAGATGCGCCCGTCGATGGGGTGGGGCACGGTGGCACAGGTGACCGACCCGCCGTATCAGGTGAACAAGTTCTACGACGTGCTGGAGGCCGTGCCCAAGTGGGAGGAGCGCAGGCCAGGTGAGGCCGCGCAGGCCGTCGAGCGGTCCGGCTTCCCCGATCGGTACCACAAGTGGGAGCCGATGGCGGTGCACCTGGTGGAGAACCTCGGCCAGGTGCAGAACGCCTCCGGCTGCGGCGAGGGCGTCGGCCCGGCACTCCCGCCGAACGAGGCGGCCGCCGCCTCGATCCAGTTCGCCCTGCGGGAACAGGGGAAGCCCTACATCTGGGGAGCGACCGGCCCGAACTCCTACGACTGCTCGGGGCTGATGTTGCGGGCGTACGAGTCGGCGGGCATCAACCTCCCGCGGGTGTCGCGGGACCAGTACAAGGCGGGCGCCATGCTGCCCGTCGAGGAAGCGCAGCCGGGGGACCTGTTGTTCTGGGCGACCGACCCGGCCAACCCGACGACCATCCACCACGTCGCCATGTACCTGGGTGACGGCCAGATGGTGGAGGCGCAGCAGTCCGGCGTCCCCGTGCATACCAGGAAAGTCTCGTGGGACGAGGGCGAACTCGTCGCGCAGGCCGTTCGACCCGGCGTTTAGGAGTGTGTGCAGTGGCCAAGAAATTCGGCAGGCGGGCCAAGAACGGCAACCAGGAGGTGCCCGGACTCGACGCCGACCCGCGCACCATGTTCGGTGCGCCCTCGGTGCCGCGACAGGCCTACCGTCCCGCGTCCAGCACCCCGCTGGCCGAGTACCTCGACCGCGGCCACCCTGGCGTCGATCCGGGCTACGTGGTGGTTCCCCGGTCGATCGCGGAGGCGATGTCGCTGCCATGGCAGCAGCAGCTCGTCAGCCTGCTCGGTCAGTTCCACGAGTCGCACAGCCGGCTGAACTGGCCGATCTACCGGGTCGTGCCGTCCCGGTACGAGTTCCTGGTCGATCTGGACGAGGAACAGCTCGCCGAGGCCGGGTACCTGGTGGAGATCGACAGCGACGGCGAGATGGTCTATCGCGAGCGCAGTGGCCGCAAGGTCGAGAGCCCGGACGAGACGCGCGTTCTGGTGCCCTGCCTGGATCCGATCGTGCGCAGGCCGTCCGCCGAGGACACCGCGCGGCCACGGCGGATCGACCCGGCCGCCGAGCCGGAGGCCGTTCCGCCCGTACAGCCCGGGGGAGCGCAGCCGGCACGGTCCGCTCCGGCAGGACCGCAGCGCACCCGCCCGGCCGCCCCGATGAACATCGGCCCGCAACCGGTCTGGAACACCACCCCCGGTGCGCGGCCACCCGCCGCGGACACGGCGAGGGAGGCACCGCGCCGCGCCGCGGAGCCGGCGGCTCCGTCCGCACCGGCCGCCCAGTCGGCTCCGTCCGCTCCGTCCGCTCCGTCCGCTCCGGCCGGGATGCCGGAGAAGGTCTCGCCACCGCCGTCTTTTCCGCCGGTGGAGCGCACCGTGTTCCCGCCCGTCGAGCGTCCGGCCGGACGTCCCGCCGAGCCGCCTGCCCATCGTTCCGCCGGGCGGCCGGCCGGGCGACCCGCGGAACCTCCCGCCGAGCGTGCGGCCACCGGTCCCGCCGACGGCCGCGCCGGGGTGCGTCCGCCCGCCACGCCACCCGGCTCGCCGCTCGCGGAGCGGGCCGCGTCCGCGGACGAGGACACCCCACCGCGCGGCATCCGGGTCCCGGTCACCGAGGACGAGCTGGAACTGTCCGACAACGGCGTGTTCGGTCCGACCGGCGAGCCGACGGACGTCCCGTACCGGTACCGGCAGTAGCGGCACGCTCGTCGTGACAGGAGCGCGGCGAGGTGCGAGGCTCGGGGGATGGCAGCTCAGCAGAACGATCCCCACCCGGACGAGGGCTGGTACTACAACACCCGTACGAACGAGGTGGAACACCACGAGCGGGCCCGTTCGGTCGATCTGCTCGGCCCCTACCCGGACGAGGCCACCGCGCGCCGTGCGCTGGACATAGCCAGGGAACGCACCCGCCAGGCCGATGCCGCCGACGCGAAGTGGAACCGGGACCAGGACTGACACCCCGGCCAGGCCGCCCGGGCGTCCGGGCGGGGACTGGCGCGCAACGGTGACCAGAGCCGAGGCGTTCCCACCGCCGTCACCGCCGGCCCGCCGTGCGAACGCCGCCTTCACCGTCCATGTCCGCAATATGTCGACGTATTGCGGCCCGTGCGACCGCAATACGTCGACGTATTGCGGTCGCGGGACCTGCCGTGGCGTGGTCGCGGGGCTGGGGTGCAAGGGGGCCGGGCTCGTCCGGGGGAGGTCGGTGTGGCGGGGCCGGGGTGGTCCGGCGCCCGCACATCGGCCGAACGGCTGATCGCCGTCCGACGAATCGGATCGGTTGTCGTTCTTACGGCCGTTTTCGCGGACTTTCCGGGTGATGGCGCACGTCGTCGCCGGCGATAACGTGGTCCGAAACCGGTGCCGGGCAGGAACAAAAAGAAATCGAACAGCGCGCTCGCCGGTCGGCATTTCCGTGCGACCTGGAGTGAGACATGCTGACGTCGGCGAAGAATCGGTTGTCCCCGGTCGGGTTCGTGGCAGTTCTGGTGACCGCATCCATTCTGCTCGTCACCACCGTGTTCTTCGCGATCGATTCCGTTGGCGAGGACGACTGGGCCGCCGAATGCGTATCCGCTCCCGTTCCGGCCTCGGCGGACCGGTCCGCCGCCATCGACGAGGCGCGGCAGTCGCTGCTGCGCAGTGGGCACGAACCGGTGCTCGGTATCCAGATCGTCGATCTGGATGACTGCACCCGGACGGTTTCCTGGAAGGACGAAAAGGAACAGCCCGCGGCATCGGTGGTGAAGTTGCTGATCGTGCTGGATCTGCTGGACCGTTCCGGTGTGCCGTCCGGTTCCGACGAGGATTCCGTTCGCCGGATGCTGTCCGCGAGCGACGACACGATCGCCAGTCGACTGTGGCAGCGCAACGGTGGCAGCGCGATCATCGATCGGCAGGCGGCCGCGCTCGGCCTCGAGCACACCCACCCGCCCGGTGACGACGGCGAATGGGGCGCCACCCGGATGTCCCCCGGCGACATCACCGCCGTCTACCGCCACATCACCGGCGCGCTGCCCGCCGAGGAGCGCGAGTTCGTGACCGAGGCGCTCGCGGACGCGGGCAACAGGGCGGCGGACGGTTTCGACCAGTACTTCGGCATCCCGAGCGGCCTGCCGGACTCGACCTGGGCGGTGAAGCAGGGATGGGGCAGCGCCGACGGCCGCCGGGTCCTCAACACCACCGGGCTGGTCACCACCACGCATACCTACGCGGTCGCCATCATGAGCACCTGGGCCGAGGACGTCGACTGGCCGACCGCCACCACGGCGCTCACCTCGGCCACCCGCGCCATGCGGAACGCGCTGTGAACGCGACGGCCGGGCAGGCGGCCAACCGTGCGGGTCAGTCCTGGCCCGCCAGCAGCGGCGGCCCGAGTACGAAGTCCGGGTCCACCTGCGCCGCCAGGTCCGTGCCCGCTCGCGCGCTGCCCCAGGCGGCGGCGTTGCGAAGGTGGAATTCGACCGCCTGACGCTGGTAGCGATCCCAGTCGCGCACGCTCGCGTCCACAGTGGACTGCATGGTGCGCAGGGTCTCCAGGTTGTGCGGTTCGAGGTCGGTGATCGGCCGCGCCCGCCCGCGTTCGGCGGCCCGGACGTGCGCGGAGGTCTCGATCCAGCCGTGCAGGTCCTCGCCGACCTCCTCGCGCAGGAAGGCGAGGTCCTCGGCGTCGGTCACCTTGTTGCCGACGACCGCGAGCCGGATGCCGAAGTCGCGGGCGTAGCCGGTGTACTGACGGTAGACCCCGACGCTGCGCACGGTCGGCTCGCACACCAGGAAGGTCACGTCGAAGCGGGTGAACAGCCCGGAGGCGAAGGCGTCCGCACCGGCGGTCATGTCCATCACCACGTACTCGCCCGCGTCGTCGACGAGATGGTTGAGCAGCAGCTCGGCGGCGCCGACCTTCGAGTGGTAGCAGGCGACACCGAGATCGTCCTCGGCGAACCGCCCGGTGACGGCCAGCCGTACCCCGCCCACCTCTCGCACGCAGGCACGGGCGATCGGGTTGTCCTCGAACGGTGTCAGCAGGCGGGAACCGCCACCGGGCGGCGTGGTCTTGATCATCGCCTCGGCGCCGGCGATACGCGGATTGTCGCCGCGCAGGTGGTCCTTGATCAGGGTGAGGTGCTCGCCCAGCGTCGGCAGTGCGGCGGCCTGTTCCTCGGACGCGCCGAGTGCCACCGCCAGATGCTGGTTGATGTCGGCGTCGATGGCGAGCACCGGGTGCTCGGCGGCGGCGAGGTATCCGGTGAACAGCGAGGCGAGGGTGGTCTTTCCGCTACCGCCCTTGCCGACGAACGCTACCTTCACGGGGTCTCCAAGATCGTCGTTCCACTGGTGCGCGCACTGGATGAAAACGGGATCGATTTTCATCAATGTCGAGACGGGACAAGCTACACCCGGCCGGCCCGCGCCCGAACGAGCGATCCCGGCTGTGGAACCGGGTTAGGGTTGGCAGGTGTCTGCTGTCGTGATCCGGGCGAAGGGGCCGAGCGGTGACTTCGGCCCGCTGCGAGCGGAGTTCGACCTGCCCGGCGGCTTCGGCCCGGACGCGCTCGCCGAGGCCGGGGCCGTGGCAGGTGACCCGGCCGAGTTCGGCGGACGGGAGGACGCCACCGGACTGCCGCTGGTCACCATCGATCCGCCGGGCGCGAAGGACCTCGACCAGGCGCTGCTGGTGGAGCGCACCGGCCACGGGTTCCGGGTGCACTACGCCATCGCCGACGTCGCGGCCTTTGTCGCCCCTGGCGGCGTGCTCGACCGGGTGGCCCGCGGACGGGGGCAGACGCTGTACCTGCCGGACGGGAACGTCGCCCTGCATCCGCCCGAATTGTCCGAGGGCGCGGCCAGTCTGCTGCCCGGGCAGGTCCGTCCCGCGGTGCTGTGGACGATCGACACCGCCGCCGGCGGCGAGCCCGCCGCGGTCCGGGTCCGGCGGGCGCTGGTGCGTTCCCGCGAGCAGTTCGACTACGACACGGTGCAGGCGGCGTTCGACGCGGGTACCCCGCATCCCTCGGTGGCCGCGCTGCCGGAACTGGGCCGCGCACGCCGGGAACTGGCCATCGCCCGCGGCGCCGTCGAACTCGCGCTGCCGGAACAGGAGGTCAGCGCGACCCCGGACGGCGGCTGGGCACTGACCCGGCGGCCACGCAACGACATCGACGCCTGGAACGCCGAGATCTCGCTGCTCACCGGGATGTCCGCGGCCGCGATCATGCTCGAAGCCGGTGTCGGCGTACTGCGCACGCTGCCCGAGGCCGATGCCGATGCGGTGGAATGGCTGCGCAGGTCGGCGCGGGCGCTGGGCATCGACTGGCCGCCGGGCACGACGCTGTCCCGGCTGCTGGCCGGTCTCGACCCGTCCCGCCCCGAGGCGCTCGCGCTCTACTCGGACACGACCCGGTTGCTGCGCGGCGCCGGGTACACCGCCTTCGACGGAGGCCCGCCCGAACTCCGTTCGCACGCGGGCATCGGCGGCCCGTACGCGCACGTCACCGCGCCGATCCGCAGGCTGGTGGACCGTTTCGGCACCGAGGTCTGCCTGGCGGTGACGGCGGGACGCCCGGTGCCGGACTGGGTCCGCAAGGCCCTGCCGACCCTGCCCGAGCTGATGAGTGCCTCGGACGCGCTGGCGGCCAAGGTCGAGCGGGCGTACGTGGACCAGGTGGAGGCGTGGATGCTGGCCGAACGGATCGGCGAGGAGTTCGGGGCGGTGGTGCTGCGCTCCGAGGAGAACCGCGCCGAGGTGCTGCTGGACGAGCCTGCTGTGATCGCGCGGACCGCGGGTGGCAACCTGCCCGAGGGGGAGCGGGTGACCGTGCGCCTGACGGCTGTGGACGTAGCGGCCCGCAAGGTCACGTTCGAACGAGCATGACACCGGCTGGAGGCTGTGCACGATGCGAATGACCGACGACCTCGGCGAGGACGTGCCACTGCACGGGTCCCCGGCGCGGGTGGTGTCGCTGGTCCCCTCGCTGACCGAGGCCGTCGAGGTGACCGTGCCCGGCAGGCTCGCCGGGATCACCGACTACTGCACGCATCCGCCGGGACTGGACCGGCCGCGGGTCGGCGGGTCGAAGTACCCCAGGGTCGACGAGGTGCTCGACCTGCGCCCCGACCTGGTGCTCGCGAACTCGGAGGAGAACCGGCCGGAGGACGTGGAACGCCTGCGCGCCAGCGGTTTCCCGGTGTGGGTGATGGCGGCTCCGGCGACGGTCCCGGCCGCGCTGGGTTCGCTGCGCAGACTGTTCACGCAGGCGTTCGAGGTACCGGAACCCGGCTGGCTGGTGGAGGCGGAGGATGTCTGGCGGGAGACCGCGGCGCCGCGGGCACGCGCCGTGGTCCCGGTCTGGCGCAAGCCGTGGGTGGTGCTCGGCCGGGAGACCTTCGGCGGCGACGTGCTGCACCGGCTGGGAGTGTCCACTGTGTACTCCGAGCACGCCGACCGCTATCCGCGCCCGAGTCTGGACGAACTGCGCGCGGCCTTCGACAGTGGCGAGGCGGACCTGCTGGTGCTGCCGGACGAGCCGTACGAGTTCACCGCCGACGACGGCCCCGGCCACTTTCCCGGCGCGCGGTACGTCCTGGTCTCCGGCCGGTACCTGACCTGGTACGGCCCCTCACTGGTCGAGGCGCACCGGGAGCTGACGGCGGCGCTGGACGCCGTGCTCGGGTGACCCGCTCAACGGGCGAACGTGTCGGTCGCCGTCCGGATCTCGTGCAGCACACCGGGATCATCGACGGCGTGGCCCGCGCCGTCGAGTAGTTCCAGCCGTGAGCCCGGCCAGGCGAGGTGCAGCTCGTAGGCGGTGACCGGTGGGCAGACGGCGTCGAAACGGCCCTGCACGATCACGCCCGGGATTCCGCCGAGCCTGCCCGCGTCGCGGATGAGCTGCCCCTCGTCGAGCCAGCAGTCGTGCGCGAAGTAGTGCAGGGCGATGCCCGCGAACGGGATCGCGTACGCGGCGCTGGCGTATCCGGCGCGGAAGGCGTCCTGCGGTACCACCGACACGATCGCGCCCTCCCAGGCACTCCACGCGATCGCCGCGCGTTCCCGGACGGCGGGATCGTTGTGCCGCAACAGCTTCTGGTACGCCCCGAGCAGGTCGCCGCGTTCGTCCGCCGGCACCGGCGCCAGGTAGTCCTGCCATTCCTCGGGGTACAGGTGCGCGGCACCGCCCTCGTAGATCCAGTGCAGTTCCGCGCGCCGGGCGGTGAACACACCGCGCAGCACGATCTCGGTGACCCGCCCGGGATGGGCCTGCGCGTAGGCCAGTGCGAGCGTCGCGCCCCAGGAACCACCGAGCAGTTGCCAGCGGTCGATCCCCAGATGCTCGCGCAGCCGTTCCATGTCGGCGACCAGGTGCCAGGTGGTGTTCACCGAAAGGTCCGACTCCGGCGTGCCGATCCGCGGGGTGCTGCGGCCGCAACCGCGCTGGTCGAACTGGACGATCCGGTACCGCGCCGGATCGAAGTGCCTGCGTGACATCGGGGCCAGCCCGCTGCCGGGCCCGCCGTGTACGACGACCACGGGTTTTCCTCCGGGATTCCCGGATTCCTCCCAGAACACGGAGTTCCCGTCGCCGACGTCCAGCCTGCCGGAGGCGGTGGCCTGGATCGGCGGGTACAGCTCGTCCATGCACAGCACTCTGCCGGGAGGGCCGCGCACGACGAAGGGCGGGGTAGGACTGCCCCAGTCCTACCCCGCCCTTCGCTGTGGTGCGGTGTTACTTGCCGACCTGCTCGCTGATCGCGGCGAAGTCGTTGCCCACGTTGGTGTAGACGCCGGGGAAGCCGGCCTCGGCGCAGCCCTTGCCCCAGGAGACGACGCCCGCCAGGCGGCCGTCGACGTAGGCCGGGCCACCGGAGTCGCCCTGGCAGGCGTCCTTGCCACCCTCGGGGATGCCGGCGCAGAACATCGACGCCTTGTCGAACGGCATGCCCGCGCCGTCGTACGCGGAGGCGCACTCGTCGACGTTGGCGACCGGGACGTTGACCTTCAGCAGCTCGTCGGAGACGGGACCGCCGGAGGAGGTCGAGCCCCAGCCGACGATGGTGACGTCGGTGCCGTCGGCGTAGGCCGGGTCGTCAGCCGCCTCGACCAGCGCCGCCGGCGTCGCGGCGAGCTCCTTGTCCAGCGTCAGCACGGAAACGTCGTGCACCATGCTGTTCATGTCGAACTCGGGGTGCTGCCAGAAGTCGCTGACGCCGGCCTTCTCGCCGGTGGTGTCGCTGAAGTTGGTCTGACCGGAGATGATCTCCATCTCGCCTGCAGTCACGCCGTCCGTACAGTGCGCCGCGGTGACCACCTTGTTGGCTGCCACCAGGGTGCCCGCACAGTGCTGGCTGCCGCCCACGTTGAAGATCACCGTCGCCGGGTGCTCCTCGATCGTGGTCGGGGTACCGCCGACGATGAGCGGGTTGACGTCGGCGGAAGCGCCGGGGGCCATCACGGCCGCGATCGATCCCGCCGCGGCGACGGCGGTGATCGCCAGAGCGGCCTTGCGGCCCACAGTGCGCCTGGTTGCCTTCATTGAAGTCTCCCTTCGAGACCTGTAGGTCAGGTACGTGGAGCACACCAGTTGTCACAACGGGGCAGGAAGGACCGAAAGTATGAAACCCGAAAACTGGCAACGAAAATGGAACGTTAGTCGGTTACCCGTTTCCGTAGATCGTCCCGCGCGGACGGTCGTTCACTGAAAAGTGTGTTGTGCGGCGGGAAACTCGCCGTTCCGGACATCATCGGCGAATGCGTGGGCCGCTCCCGTAAGAACGTCGGCGACATTGGCGTATCGCTTGACGAATCGGGGGGCTTTGCCGGTTCGCAGGCCCGCCATGTCCTGCCAGACGAGGACCTGGGCGTCGCAGTCCGGCCCGGCTCCGATCCCGACCGTCGGGATGTGCAGCTCGTGCGTGACCCGCTTGGCGACCTCGCCGGGCACCATCTCCATCACCACGGCGAACGCACCGGCCTGCTGCACCGCGTGCGCGTCGGCCACCAGCTCGTCACCGCCCGCGCCCCGGCCCTGCACCCGGTACCCGCCGAGATTGTGCTCGCTCTGCGGGGTGAACCCGATGTGCGCCATCACCGGGATGCCCGCCGCGGTGATCGCCTCGATGTGCGGGGCGAACCGCCGTCCGCCCTCCAGCTTCACCGCGTGCGCGCGGCCCTCCTTCATGAACCGGACGGCGGTACCCAGTGCCTGCTCCACCGAGAGCTGGTACGAGCCGAACGGCAGATCCGCCACCACCAGCGCCCTGGTGACCGAGCGGGTCACCCCGCGGACGAGGGGCAGCAGTTCGTCCACCGTCACCGGGATCGAGGTGTCGTAGCCGAAGACGTTGTTGGCGGCCGAATCGCCGACCAGCAGCACCGGGATACCGGCCTCGTCGAAGATGGCGGCGGTGTACATGTCGTACGCGGTGAGCATCGGCCATGCCTCGCCGCGCTCCTTCAGTTCGCGCAGATGGTGGATGCGGACCCTGCGGCCCGGTTTCGCGTCCGGCGCGGGGCCGTTGCCGTAGGGGGCCGCGAGTTCCGGGCCGGACGGGTGGGTACCGGACTCGCCTGGAGTGGGTTCGCTGGGGGCAGACACCGTTGTCGACCGTCCTTCCCTCGAGGCCCGCCTGGCGGGTCCCCGGGTCGTGGAACTGGGTGGAAGAAGCCTGACACCGCGAGTGGCGGCACCCAAGGCCGTGCGACCAGCTTCACACCACGGTGCCGGAGCGGCCGGACGCGCCGGCACCGCGCGGCGTCACAGCTCGAACAGCGCCGGGGCCGCGCCGGAGCGAGACCGTTCGATGTCGAGCAGCCGGTGCTTGCTCAGTGTCCCGCCCGGTGCCGAGAATCCGCCGATCCTGCCGTCCGCGGTCAGGATCCGGTGGCACGGAACGATGATCGGGAACGGATTGCGGCCGAGTGCCTGCCCGACCGCGCGGGCGGCGCCCGGCGAGCCCAGCCGGGTGGCGATCTCGCCGTACGCCAGCGTGCGGCCCGGCGGAATGGTGAGCGCGACCTCGTACACCCGCCGGTGGAACGCCGGAACACCGTCCAGGTCGAGCGGAGCCCCTGCCAGCTCGGCCGTGCCCTCACCCAGCAGGGCCGCCACCGCTTCGGTGACGGCGCGGATCCGCGGCGGTGGCGAGGCGGCGACGGCGCCGGGGCGCAGTGCGCGCAATCGCGCCGCGACCACCCGCTCCTCGCGTTCCGGCCACGCCAGCGCCGTGACACCCGCGGCGCTCCACGCGAGACCGCACCGTCCGAAGGCGGTGCCGAACAGGACGAGTCCTTCCGGCAGGAGGTCTGCCGGAGCGTGCTCGTCCGGGCGGGAGTTGTTCGCGGAATCCTCGGTCACGCCCGCATTCTCCGCCGTGCCGCCGACAGTTCCGCCGCGGGCGGGCCCTCTCTGTTCGGTGGAGAGGGGGACGGGCCCCAGTCAGCCCGGCGGTGAGCGGCGCACCCCTCGTCCGCCGCTCACCGTGATCATTTTCCCGCGTGCGGGACGATCTGGACATCAGCCTGTAGGCGTAACTTCGCTGCGTGATCGTGGGTTACCACGCGAAAGAACTTCGGATGCGCGGCGGCCGGCGGCTCAGCGGCCCTCGCGCCAGGCGTTGGTCATCGGCAGCCGGCGGTCCCGGCCGAACGCCTTGAAGGTGATCTTCGTGCCCGGCGGGTACTGACGGCGCTTGTACTCCGCCCTGTCCACCATCCGGACCACCCGGTCGACGGTCTCCGCCTCGAAGCCCGCGGCGAGCAGGTCGGAGAAACCGCGATCGCCCTCGACGTAGTCGTCCAGGATGTCGTCCAGGAGCGCGTAGTCGGGCAGCGAGTCCGAGTCGAGCTGGTCGGGGCGCAACTCGGCCGACGGGGGCTTGGAGATGGAGTTCTCCGGGATCGGCGGCGTCTGCCCGTTCTTCTCGGCCTCGGCGTTGCGCCAGCGCGCCAGCTCCCAGACGTGCGTCTTGAAGACGTCCTTGATCGGGGCGAACCCGCCGACCGCGTCGCCGTAGATCGTCGAGTAGCCGACGGCCAGCTCGGTCTTGTTGCCCGTCGCCAGCACCAGGTGACCCTCCGCGTTGGACAGTGCCATCAGCAGCATGCCGCGCGTCCGTGCCTGGATGTTCTCCTCCGCCAGGCCGGTGAGGCCGAGCTGGCCGACGTAGGCGGCGACCATGTCGGCCACCGGCTCCTCGCGGAAGTGCGCTCCGATGCGGTCGGCGAGATCGGCGGCGTCGGTGCGCGAGTGGTCCGAGGAGTACTTCGACGGCATCGCGACACCGTGCACCGCGCCGCCACCCAGCGCGTCCGCCGCGAGCGCGGCGACCACCGCCGAGTCGATCCCGCCGGAGAAGCCGAAGGTGACCGAGGTGAACCCGTTCTTGCGCACGTAGTCGCGCAGCCCGGTGACCAGTGCCGACCACACCTCCGCCTCGTCCGAGAGCGGTTCACCGATCGTCGGCCGCGCCGTGGGCCGGTACGCGGGCAGCGGCTCCGCCGACAGCACCCGGCGGCGCACCCGCAGCCCGGCCAGCTCGCCCTGCCCGACGTGCCCGCCCGCGTTCAGGTCCAGATCGGTCAGCAACAGGTGCTCGACGAACTGCGGCGCCCTGGCGAGCAGTTCGCCGGAGGCGTCGACGACGATCGAGTCGCCGTCGAAGACCAGATCGTCCTGGCCGCCCACCTGGTTCGTGTAGGCGATCGGCGCGCCCGCCTCGGCCGCCCGGCGCGCCACCAGCGGCAGCCGGACATCGTCCTTCGACCGCTCGAACGGCGAGGCGTTCGGCGAGACGACCAGGTCGACCCCCGCCGCGCCGAGCGCGGCCACCGGCCCGCCGTCCTGCCACAGGTCCTCGCAGATCACCATGCCGATGTCCAGGCCGTGCAGGCGCAGCACGTCCAGCGTGGTGCCCGGGACGAAGTTGCGGCGCTCGTCGAAGACGCCGTAGTTGGGCAGGTGGTGCTTGTACTGGCGGGCCACCACCTCACCGCGGTACAGCGCGGCGGCGGCGTTGCGCGGCCCGGCGTCGTCGGTGTCGAGGTAACCGACGTAGGTCAGCACTTCCCCACAGCCCGCCTCGGCCAGCGCGGCCGCCAGCTCGTCGACGGAGTCGCGGGACGCCGCCGCGAAGGTGCCGCGCAGCGCGAGGTCCTCCACCGGGTATCCGGTCAGCGACATCTCCGGGAAGACGAGCACGTGGGCGCCGGCCTCGGCGGCCTTTCGCGTCCAGGTCACGGCCAGTTCGGCGTTGCCGGCCAGATCCCCGACCGTGGGGTTGATCTGGGCCAGGGCGATGCGCAGTTGCGGCATGACGCCATTGTTGCGCACCCCGGGCTTTCGCTGCCGCGCCGAGCGCGCAACACCGTGTGGTGACGGTCACGGCCACCGCAATATGTCGACGTATTGCGCCCGCGGCCACCGCAATATGTCGACGTATTGCGATGCCTTGCGCACGATGGATCGCAATATGTCGACGTATTGCGCTCGGGGTGGGGTCAGTCCTTCTTCTTGCGCAGCATCCCGCGCACCTTCTTCAGCGCCTGCTCGGCGTCGGAGTCGAACGGGTTGTCGTGCACCAGGTACGTCCACGTCGACGTCGGCCGCCGCACACCCGAGCCGTGCAGGTCGATCCCGTCCTCGCCGGTCTCGGCGTCCACCAGCGTCTTCGCCGACCGCGCCTCGACCTCGCCGGAGATCTTGCGGAACTCCGGGATCGCCGTCCGGTGGAACTCGTCCAGCGGAGTCTCCCGCGCCAGCGCGCGGAGGTGGATCGTCTCCCGCACCTCGTTCAGGAACGCCAGGTGGTCCGACCAGAGCTGGTCGAGGTGGAAGAGCATGACCTCCCGGCACACCTCGGCCAGCCGCTGCGCACCGAGCTTCTCGCTCAGCTCCTCGTACCGCTCCGACTCGGCCTTCTTCAGGATCTCGGCCGCCAGATCGGTGCGCAACAACTCGTCCCGGTGGGCGAGCAGGCTGGTCCGCTGGTGCTCGATCAGCCGGGTGTAGCGCCAGGTGTTGCGGTGGATCTCCAGGTCCACGCCCTCGGCAACGCGCTGGGCGTGCCGGATGTGGCGGTGCGCGGCCTCGTCGATGATCTCGCCGGTCTCGTCCTCGGCGGAGATGCCCTCCGGGACGTCCGGTGCGCACCCGAGCACCAGCTCGTCGTTCAGGCTGGCGAAGTACACCGAGCCACCGGGGTCGCCCTGCCGCCCGGCCCGGCCACGGAGCTGGTCGTCCAGCCTGCTGCTCGGGTAGCGCGCGGTGCCGATGACGTGCAGGCCGCCCAGCTCGGCCACCCGCTCCCGGTCCGCGCCGTCCGAACCGCCCAGCCGGATGTCGGTACCCCGGCCCGCCATCTGGGTGGACACGGTGACCGCCTCGAACTTGCCCGCATCGGCGATGATCTCCGCTTCCTCGGCGTCGTTGCGCGCGTTGAGCACGACGCACGGCAGGTTCGCCTTCGCCAGCTTGTCGGCCAGCTCCTCCGACTCGGCGACGTCCTGGGTGCCGACCAGGATCGGCCGCCCGGTGCCGTGCACCGTGCGGATGTCCTCGACGATCGCGCGCAGCTTGTGCGAGGGGGAGGCGAAGATGCGGTCCTTCGCGTCGGTCCGGATGTTCTCCGTGTTCGGCGGGATGACGGCCACCTCGAGCTCGTAGAACTCGCGGAGCTGCTCGGCCACCGCCGAGGCCGTGCCGGTCATCCCCGCCACCCTCGGGTAGCGGGCGATCAGCGCCTGCACGGTGATCGAGTCCAGGATCTCGCCGCGGTCCGACGGCGGCAGCTTCTCCTTCGCCTCGACGGCCGCCTGCAGCCCGTCCGGCCAGCGCTGGAGTTCCGCCACCCGGCCACGGGAGGCGTTGATGAGCTGCACCTTCCCGTCCCGCACCAGGTAGTCGACGTCGCGGGTGAGCAGGGCGTGAGCGTGCAGGGCGATGTTGACCGAGGCGAGCCGGTTGGACTCCGAGTCGTACAGATCGACCCCGCCGAGCGACTTCTCCACCACCGACGCCCCGGCCGGGGTCAGCCAGGCGTTGCGGCCGTCGGAGTCGGTCTCGTAGTGCAGACCCAGCCGCAGCCTGCGGACGATGTCGGCGGCCTCCTCGTCGGCCACGCCCGCGTCCACCGAACCGGCCATCACCAGCGGTACCCGCGCCTCGTCGACGAGCACGGAGTCGGCCTCGTCGACGATCGCCACCTCGGGTTCCGGCTGCGCCAGCGCGTCCGGGGAGGTGATCAGCCGGTCGCGCAGCACGTCGAAACCGATCTCGCTGACCGCGCCGTAACAGACCTCGGCCCCGTAGGCCCGCTGCCGCTCGCCGGGATCCAGCGCGGGCTCGACCCAGCCGACCCGCACGCCCAGCAGCTCGTACACCGGCCGCATCCATTCGGCGTCGCGGCGGGCCAGGTAGTCGTTGACGGAGATGACGTGCACACGCCTGCCCTGCAACGCGTACCCGGCGGCGGCCAGCGCCCCGGCCAGCGTCTTGCCCTCACCGGTGGCCATCTGCACGACGTGGCCGGTGAGCAGCCCCATGGTGCCGACGAGCTGCACGTCGAAGGCGCGCTCGTCGAGTGCGCGGCGGGCGGCCTCCCGGCCGAGCGCGCAGAGTTCGACGAGCTGCTCGTTGCTGATCGCCGCCGGAGCGGGAGCCTGCGTCTCCTCCTCCGTGTCCGGCGTGGTCTCGGACGCGGGCCACGGCGCGGGCCTGCCGAGGCGCAGCTTCCCGGCGGCCTCGGTCAGCTCGGCGTCGGAGAGCTCCTTCAGCTCGGGCTCGCGCTTCTCGATCGCCGGCAACAGCGCTTCGTACCTGCTGAGATCCACGGTCCCGGGGCGCTGGATGATCCTGCGCAACCGCTTGCCGACCCGGTTCATCAACGCTGCCACCCGCGAACTCCTTCGTCTCACGTTCGGCGCCGGCTGCTCGCCCGGCGCAGGCCCTACTGCCACCCAACGCGAAGGCGGCCCGTCCGAGTTCCGTACCCGGATGGCACGATCGCGGGGTGCCTGTCCTGGAACGCTACAGCTACCGTGCCGCCTGTCTCCTCGCCGTGAGCCTGCTCGCCGCCGGACTGACGGCCTGCACCACCACCGAGGACACCGCCTCGCCCGCCGGGCCGGTGACCGAGTCGAAGGGCCCGGTCGGCCAGGTGCCCGGGGGTTTGGACACCTTCTACGGGCAGAGCCTGACCTGGGGCGACTGCGGTCCGTTCGGCACCAGCGACGAGATGCGCCAGTCGTTCGACGTCCAGGGCGCCGAGTGCGCACGGTTGCGGGTTCCGCTGGACTACGCCCGGCCGGACGCCGAGACGATCAACCTCGGGGTGCTGCGGCACAAGGCGCGAGATCCCGACGAAAGGATCGGTTCGCTGGTGACCAACCCCGGCGGACCGGGCGCGTCCGGCATGGTCTCCGCCGCCAGCACCGGCATCCAGGTACGGAACAACCCGATCGGGCAGCGTTTCGACGTCGTCGGCTTCGACCCGCGCGGGGTCGGGGCCAGCCAGCCCGCCGTCACCTGCCTGACCCCGGCCGAACGCGACGCCGACCGGGCCGACGACTCCGAGGTCGACGGCACCCCCGAGGGCGTGGCCAGGCAGGAGGCCAGCGAACGTGAGTTCGGCGAGAAGTGCGCCGAGCGCACCGAGTACGGCGCGAAGATGCTCGCCAACCTCGGCACCCGCGACGTCGTCAAGGACATGGACGTGCTCCGCTCCGCGCTCGGCGACGAGAAGCTGTCCTACCTCGGCTACTCCTACGGAACCCGGATCGGCTACGCCTACGCCGAGGCGTTTCCCGGCAACGTCCGCTCCCTGGTGCTCGACGGCGCGCTCGACCCCGAGCAGGACTCGGTGGAGTCGCTGGTCGGGCAGGGCGAGGGCTTCGGCGTCGCCTTCGGAGAATTCGCGTCCTGGTGCGCGGAACAGCAGGACTGCGCGCTCGGCGGCGACGCGGCCGGGGCCACTCAGGCGTTCCAGCGGCTCGCCCAGCCGTTGATCGACAACCCCGCCCGGGTGGGCGACGGGCGGTCGCTCTCCTTCGAGGACGCCACCATCGCCGCCGTGCAGGCGTTGTACTCCCAGCAACTGTGGGAACCGCTGAACACCGGTTTGAACGAACTCAAGACCGGCAAGGGCGACACGCTGATGCTGCTCGCCGACACCTACAACGAGCGCGGCGCGGACGGCGGCTACGCGACCACGCAGGACGCCTTCGCCGCGATCCGCTGCGTCGACGATCCCCGGGTCACCGACAAGGCCAAGATCCGCGAGGCGCAGCGCCGCTACGCCGAGGTCGCCCCGTTCCTCGACGACGGCCGCCCGGACGGTGACGCGCTCGACTCCTGCGCGTTCTGGCCGGTGCCGAACACCTCCGAGCCGCACCTGCCGAGCGTGCAGGGCGTACCGCCCGCGCTGGTCGTGTCCACCACGAACGACCCGGCGACGCCGTATCAGGCGGGCGTCAACCTGGCGAAGGCGATGAAGGGCTCGCTGCTCACCTACGAGGGCACCCAGCACACGATCTTCCTGCAGGGCAACCCCTGCGTGGACGACGCGGGCATCGCCTACCTGCTCGACGGCACGCTGCCCGCCGAGGGAACCCGCTGCTCCGGCTAGGCGCGTCCGTCTCGTTCGCCGGCGCCTATCCGTGCGTGCCGTCTGCGCCGCGCGTTCGTCCGCGTGCGGATCAGTACCGGGCCGCCGGGGCGTCCTGTGCGTTGTGGTCGGCCAGCGCCAGTTCGATCGCGACGACGCCCCGGTTGTCCTGCCGGGCGGGCAACTGCAGCCAGAGCCTGCGCAGTTCCCGGCCGTCGTCCTCGGCGATCCAGAACTTGAGGTCGGCGTCCGCCCACACACCGGGCAGCAGCCGGGCGAGCACCTCGCGGCCGACCGTCCCGCCGACGCGGTAGGCGGACACCCCGTCGACCTCCTCGCGGTTCTCCGTCCGGGTCGATCGCGCGGCCGTCAACAGGGAGCGCAGGCCGCGATCGGCGTCGAGCAGGGTCGCCGGGGCCGGTGCGGGAACGGGTTCGCGGGTGCTCGGCCCGGCGGGATCGCGCAGCGTCAGCGTCCCGGACTCGACGACGAAACCGCGCGCCACCCGCCCGTCCGGTGTCTCGATCTCCGCCTCGCCCTCGGCCGCGCCGTTCGCACTGGCCCTGCCGTGCGCGGAACGCAGCAGCACGCCCGGGATCTCCCCGGTCAGTCCGTAGTCGAACCGGACGTCGCGCAGGTCCCGCAGGCCTTCGGCGGAGGCGTCGAGCAACGTCCGCGAATCCGGCAGCGGGCCGCTCGTGTCGGGCATCCCGCACGCGCCGAGCAGGCTGATCACGAGCAGCAGGACCGGCGTCAGTCGGCGGCGGGCGGGCATGCGCCCACGGTAGCGGGACGGTGGCGCGTCCCGACTCCGGCGGTGCCCGCCACGGCCCGGGTGGAGAAGGTCCGGCGGTAGGCGAGCGGAGCCACGCCGATCGCCGAGTTGAGGTGCTGGCGCAGTGATGCGGCGGTACCCAGGCCCGAGTCCGCGGCGATCCGTTCCACCGGCAGGTCGGTGGTCTCCAGCAGCCCGCGAGCGTGCTGGACGCGCTGCTGGGTGAGCCAGGTGCGCGGCGGCAGGCCCGTCTCCGCGCGGAAACGCCTGGAGAACGTGCGCACGCTCATCCGCGCGTGGGCGGCGAGCGTGGCCAGGTCGAGCGGTTCGCCCAGCCGTTCCAGCGCCCAGGCGCGGGTGGTGGCGGTGCTGCCGTCCCCGTCCGCGGGCAGTGGCACGTCGATGAACTGCGACTGGCCGCCGTCGCGCCACGGTGGGACGACGCAGTACCGGGCGGCGCGGTTGGCCGCCTCGCTGCCGTGGTCGGACCGGATGACGTGCAGGCACAGGTCGACCCCGGCGGCGAGTCCGGCGGAGGTGAGCACATCGCCCTCGTCGACGTAGAGCACGTTCTCGTCGAGCAGGACCCGCGGGTACAGCGCGCGGAACTCCGCGGCGTAGGCCCAGTGCGTGGTGGCCCGGCGGCCGTCGAGCAGGCCGGTCGCGGCGAGCACGAAGGCACCGGTGCAGATCGACATCATCCTGGCCTGCCGGGGGACCAGGGCGAGCGCCGAGGCGATGTCGTCCGGCAGTTCGCCGCGTAGCCGGGGCCCCTCGACGCGGGTTCCCGGGATGATCACCGTGTCCGCCTCGGCGAGCGCCTCGGGCCCGTGGTCCAGCGTTGCCGTGTAGCCGGCGGAGAAGCGCACCGGCCGATCGTCGACGCCGCACACCCGCACGTCGTAGAGCTTCCTGCCGTCCCGGTCCGTCGCCGTGCCGAGGATCTGCGAGGCGATGTTCAGGTCGTAGCCGACGGTCTCGTCGATGGCCAGCACGGCGACACGGTGCGGCCGGGAACCGGGTGAGCGCGCGACAGGCATGGCCGGATTCTTGCACATATTGGCATTCTTGCCACTGGTTCCCGAGTGGAGCGCCCGGAAAGCTGACGGCCGTGACCCGACTCGACACCCCGCACCCGGCCCGGGCAGGCCGGTGGCGGCCGCACTGGGCCTGGCCGGTCGCCTTCGCCGCCTTCGTCGCGCTGGTCGGAGCGGCCGGATTCCGCGCGGCCCCCGGCGTGCTCATCGATCCGCTGCACCAGGAGTTCGGCTGGTCCCGCGGCACCATCTCGGCCGCCGTGTCCGTCAACCTCGTGCTCTACGGCCTGATCTCGCCGTTCGCCGCCGCGCTGATGGAACGGCTCGGCATGCGCCGCGTGGTCTGCGGCGCACTGCTGCTCGTCGCGGCGGGCAGCGGGCTGACGGTGTTCATGAACGCGAGCTGGCAGTTGCTGCTGCTGTGGGGCGTGCTGGTGGGGACCGGCACCGGCTCGATGGCGCTGGCCTTCGTCGCGACCGTCACCAGCCGGTGGTTCGTCCGGCACCGTGGCCTGGTCAGCGGGGTGCTCACGGCGGCGGGCGCGGCGGGTCAGCTCGTGTTCCTGCCGGTGGTCGCGATGCTCGCCGAGCACCAGGGCTGGCGGACGGCCTCGCTCGTCGTCGCCGGCGCGGCGGTCGTCGTCGTGCCGATCGTGCTGGCGTTCCTGCGCGACGATCCCGCCGACGTCGGCACCACCGCCTACGGCGCCCCGCCCGGTACCGAACCGGTACCCGCCACGGGCAACACCGGTGCCGCCCGGCGGGCCGTCGGGGCGTTGCGCGAGGCGGCCCGGACCCGCACGTTCTGGTTGCTGGCGGGCGGTTTCGCGATCTGCGGCGCGTCGACGAACGGGCTCATCGGCACCCACTTCGTGCCCGCCGCCCACGACCACGGCATGCCGAGCACCACGGCGGCCGGACTGCTCGCGCTGGTCGGCCTCTTCGACGTCGCGGGCACCATCGCCTCCGGCTGGCTCACCGACCGCGTCGACCCGCGCTGGCTGCTCGGCGGCTACTACCTGCTGCGCGGGGCCTCGTTGCTGCTGCTGCCGCAACTGTTCGCGCCCACCACCGAACCGCCGATGTGGGCGTTCATCGTCTTCTACGGACTGGACTGGGTGGCGACCGTCCCGCCGACGGTGGCGCTGTGCCGGGACCGATTCGGCCTCAGCGGTCCCATCGTGTTCGGCTGGGTGTTCGCCGCGCACCAGGTGGGCGCCGCCTTCGCGGCGTTCGCGGCGGGCCTGGTCCGGGACGAGCTCGGCACGTACACCCTCGCCTGGTTCGCGGCGGGCGGACTGTGCTTCGTGGCGGCCCTGATGTCGGTGCGGATCCGGCGCCCCACCCCGGTTCGGCGAGCCGGAGGCGCCGAGTCGCGGGCCGGCTGACGGGCGCGCCTACGATCTGCAGTCCTGATGAATGCGAGCCGGATGAGTACGAGCCTGGTGGCCAAGGGCCTGGCCGCGGGCCATGGTGACCGAGTCCTGTTCTCCGACCTGGACCTTGTGGTCGCCCCCGGCGACGTGGTCGGTCTCGTCGGCGTCAACGGCGCGGGAAAGTCCACGCTCCTGCGCACCCTCGGCGGGCTGATCCCGGCCGAGGATGGTGCCGTCCGGCTGAACCCGCCCGGTGCCGTCGTCGGCTACCTGCCGCAGGAACCGGAACGCAGGCCGGGCGAATCGGTCGGTGGTTTCCTGGCCCGTCGCACCGGGGTCGCCGCCGCCCAGCAGGAGATGGACGCGGCCGCGACGGAACTCGCGGCGGGCGGTGCCGGTGCCGACGACGCCTACGCCGGTGCGCTGGACCGCTGGCTGGCACTCGGCGGCGCCGACCTCGACGAGCGCGCCTCGGCCGCCGTCGCGGACCTCGGCCTGGACGTCGACCTCGCGCAGGAGATGACCTCGCTCTCCGGTGGGCAGGCCGCGCGGGCCGGGCTGGCCTCCCTGTTGCTCAGCCGGTACGACGTCTTCCTGCTCGACGAGCCCACCAACGATCTCGACCTGGATGGCCTGGATCGGCTGGAGCGTTTCGTCGGCGAACTCCGGGCCGGTGTCGTGGTGGTCAGCCACGACCGGGAGTTCCTCACCCGGACCGTCACCGGGGTGCTCGAACTCGACCTCCCACAGCAGCGGGTGCGGTACTACGGCGGCGGCTATGAGGCGTACCTGGACGAACGCGAGGTGGGTAGGCGCCGCGCGTGGGAGAACTACGAGGAGTACGCCTCGACGAGGGCTTCGCTGGAGGCCAGGGCGCGGATGCAGCGCGGCTGGATGGACAAGGGCGTGCGCAACGCCCGGCGCAAGGCGGGCGACAACGACAAGCTCGGCCGCAAGTTCCGGTCCGAGGCCAGCGAGAAGCAGGCGTCGAAGGCTCGGCAGACGGAACGGATGATCGAGCGGCTGGACACCGTCGAGGAACCGCGCAAGGAATGGGACCTGCGGATGGAGATCGCCACGGCCCCGCGGGCGGGTGCGGTGGTCGCCGCGCTGCGCGGCGTGGTGGTGCGCCGTGGTGGCTTCGCGCTCGGCCCGGTGGACTTGGAGGTCGGCTGGGCCGACCGGATCGCGATCACCGGCGCCAACGGGGCGGGCAAGTCGACGCTGCTGGCCGTTCTGCTCGGACGGATCACGCCGGACGCGGGCGAGGCCTACCTCGGCCCCGGTGTCCGGGTGGGCGAGGTGGACCAGGCCCGCGCCGCCTTCTTCGGCGGGGAACCGCTGCTGGAGGCGTTCGGCCGGGAGATACCGGACTGGGCGGACGCCGAGGTTCGCACCCTGCTGGCCAAGTTCGGCCTGCGCGCCGAGCACGTCACCCGCCCCGCGGCGACGCTGTCACCGGGAGAGCGCACCCGCGCGGCACTCGCGCTGCTGCAGGCCCGCGAGGTGAACCTGCTCGTGCTCGACGAACCGACCAACCACCTCGACCTGCCCGCCATCGAGCAGCTCGAATCGGCGCTCGCCTCGTACCCGGGCACCCTGCTGCTGGTGACGCACGACCGCCGGATGCGCGACGCCGTGCGTACCACCGGGTCCGTCCGGCTCACCGACGGCAGAGCGGACGTCTCCGTCCGGTAGTCGCCGGCGAACCTCGGTCAGTAGCCGCCGGGCCTGCCGTCGGAACGTCCCGGCGGCCCGCCCGCGTCGCGCACCTTGCGGGCCACCGAGTCGATCTGCTGGTGGTACTTGCCCTTCGTCTGCTTGTCCACGAAGCGGGCCGCCTTGTCGGCGTACTGCGCCGTCTTCTCCGGGTTCTTGCGCGCGTAGCGGCGGGCGGCCTCGGCGGCCCCCGCCAGCGCGGCCAGTTTCCGCAGCATGGCCATCTCGGTCTCCTCACGTCGGTCTTCTGCACACGAGAACGTGTGGCGGACCCGTCGAGTTTCCGCCGGGGCAGAACGAACGGCACTTCCGTACGTCCGGCGGGTCGCACTTCCGGGTACCCGGTCGCTCGTGAAACATGCCGTTAACAAGTTCTGCGTAGGGTGCGCCCATGGATCGCCAGCAGGAGTTCGTGCTGCGCACGCTGGAAGAACGTGACATCCGGTTCGTGCGGCTCTGGTTCACCGACGTGCTCGGTTTCCTGAAGTCCGTCGCCGTCGCCCCGGCCGAACTGGAGGGCGCGTTCAGCGAGGGAATCGGGTTCGACGGGTCCGCCATCGAGGGGTTCGCCCGCGTCTACGAGTCGGACATGGTCGCCAAGCCCGACCCGGCGACCTTCCAGGTACTGCCCTGGGAGACGCCGGAGGGCGGGCACTACTCGGCGCGGATGTTCTGCGACATCGCGATGCCCGACGGCTCCCCGTCCTGGGCGGACCCCCGGCACGTGCTGCGCCGTCAGCTCTCGAAGGCCGGCGAGGCGGGGTTCACCTGCTACGTCCACCCGGAGATCGAGTTCTTCCTGCTCGCGAACATGACCCACGACGGCACCGAGCCGGAACCCGCCGATAACGGCGGCTACTTCGACCAGGCTAGCCACGCCACCGCCACGCACTTCCGCAGGCACGCCATCGAGACGCTCGAGGCGATGGGCATCTCGGTGGAGTTCAGCCACCACGAGGGCGCGCCGGGGCAGCAGGAGATCGACCTGCGCTACGCCGACGCGCTGACGATGGCCGACAACGTGATGACCTTCCGCTACGTGGTCAAGGAGGTCGCGCTCACCGACGGCGTCCGGGCGACGTTCATGCCCAAGCCGTTCACCGCGCAGCCGGGCTCGGGCATGCACACCCACGTCTCGCTGTTCGAGGGCGACCAGAACGCCTTCTACGACCCCGAGGACCCGTACGAGCTGTCGGAGACGGGCAAGGCGTTCGTCGCCGGCCTGCTGCACCACGCCCGGGAGATCTCCGCCGTGACGAACCAGTGGGTGAACTCGTACAAGCGCCTGATCAGCGGCGGCGAGGCGCCGACAACGGTGTCCTGGGGCCGTTCGAACCGGTCCGCGCTGGTCCGCGTGCCGATGTACTCGCCGGGCAAGGCGTCCTCGCGGCGAGTGGAGATCCGGACGCTGGACTCCGCCTGCAATCCGTACCTGGCGTACTCGGTGATTCTCGCCGCCGGGCTGAAGGGGATCGAGCAGGGCTACGAACTGCCGCCGCCCGCCGAGGACAACATCTGGTCGCTGTCGGACTCCGAACGGCGGGCCGCCGGTTACGCCAACCTGCCGCAGAACCTGGGCGAGGCGCTGTCCGAGATGGAGAGGTCCGAACTCCTGCCCGAGGCGCTCGGCGAACACGTCTACGACTTCTTCTTGCGCAACAAGCGCGTCGAGTGGGACAACTACCGCAGCGCGGTGACCCCGTACGAGCTGCGCACGCTGTTGCCGGTGCTCTAGGCGCGGCGGAGGAAGTCAGAGAGGCGGAAAGTCATGCCGGTTCGGATCCGACGTCCGAGGCGGCTGACCGCCGCCGTCGCCGCGATGCTGGCCACGGTCACCCTGGTCACGCCCGCGACCGCGGCGGTGCCGGAGTCCCCGGCCGAGCGTGGTCTCGGCCTGGACCTGGACGCGGCGACGATCCCGCAGTTGCAGGAGCGGATGGACGACCGTGCGCTGTCCTCGGTCCGCCTCACCAGCGCGTACCTGGACCGCATCCGCCGGATCGATCCGAAGCTGCACAGCGTGCTCGCGCTGAACCCGGTGGCGCTGGCGGAGGCGGCCGGTAGCGATCTGCGCCGGCTGACCGGGCGCACCCGCGGCGATCTGGACGGGATCCCGGTCCTGCTCAAGGACAACATCGACACGAAGCGCATGCCGACGACGGCGGGCTCCCGGGCGCTGACCGGCAGGCCGGAGGCGGACGCCGAGCTGGTGCGCAGGCTGCGGGACGCGGGTGCGGTGGTCCTCGGCAAGGCGAACCTGAGTGAGTGGGCGAACTTCCGGTCCGATTCGGCGACCTCCGGCTGGTCGGGCGCCGGCCTGCAGACGAACAATCCGCACGTACTGGACCGCAACCCCTGCGGATCCTCGGCCGGTTCGGGCGCCGCGGTGGCGGCTTCGCTGGCCCAGGTGGCGATCGGCACCGAGACGAACGGGTCGATCGTCTGCCCGGCGGGCGCGAACGGGGTCGTCGGCCTCAAGCCGAGTCTCGGGCTGGTGAGCAGGACCGGGGTCGTCCCGATCTCGGCCGAGCAGGACACCGCGGGCCCGTTGTCCCGGCACGTCGTCGATTCGGCCATCACGCTGTCCGCGCTGCAGGGTCGCGACCCCGCCGACCCGGCCACCGGCACCTACCCGCAGGACCAGCCGGCCGACTACGCCGCGCTGCTCGACGCGGACGCGCTGAAGGGCGCCAGGATCGGTGTCTGGCGGCAGGCGGGAACGAACGCCGAGGTCGACCGGGTGGTGGAGGAGTCGGTACGGACACTCCGGGAGGCGGGGGCCACCGTCGTCGACGTCGAACTGCCGTACCAGGACGAGATCGGTGAGAACTCGCTGCCCGCGCTGATCACCGAGTTCCGCCGGGACCTGGACACCTACCTTGCCGAGCGGCCGGGGGCGCCGGGTTCGCTGGACGAGCTCATCGAGTTCAACCGGAAGGACCCGATCGAGCTGAGCCGGTTCGGCCAGGAACTCTTCGAGCAGGCCGTCGTCGCGCCCGGGCCCGAGGACCCGGAGTACCAGCGTCAGCGCTCCACCGCGACGGACCTCGCGAAGCGTTCGATCGACGAGGTGCTGGCCGGGTCGGACCTCGACGCGATCGTCAGTCCGGCGAACGGCCCGGCCTGGCGGACGACGTACGGGGAGGGCGACGCCTTCGAGGTCGGTTCCTCCTCCTCGGCCGCTGTCGCCGGGTATCCGAACGTCGTGGTGCCCGCCGGCGCGTCCGGTCCGCTGCCCATCGGTCTGTCGTTCATCGGCACGCGATGGGCGGACGCCGACGTCCTGGCGCTCGCGGCCGGGTTCGAACAGGCCGCTGGTGCGCGTCGCGTGCCGGGCTACCTGCCCTCGATCGGCGGCCCGTAGCGCAAACAGGGGGTTTGAGCTGCGAAAACGCAGTTAAGGTACCCCCCTGTTTCGGCATGTTTCCAGGCGTGTAATCTTCTCTTTGTCGCCAGGGAGACCGGGCCGGCGGGGAGAAAGACCAAAGCCCCAACGACCCGGGTGAACTGCTGAGAACCAGGTGAGCTAAGCTCTCCGAAGTTCCTTACAGGCCAGGGTCGAGCGGGGTTTGACACCGCGAAACGGACCAGGTAATGTACTGCGACGGCCCTCCGAGTGGGTAGCCAACTCCGAAGATTAAATCTTCAGAGTTTGACGCTTCGCTCAGAGGAATTGCTAAACAAAACTTAGAACAACAATTAATTTGTTGCTTGAGAACTCAACAGTGTGCTAGTGAACTAAGCCAGTAGAGCTTATTTTTGAACCTCGTTTGAGGTTCCTTTGAGGATGAGATTACTTTTGTAGTCTGGATTCCAAACTATTCATTGTTGG
>NZ_NKYE01000020.1 GCF_002262875.1 Amycolatopsis antarctica
TATTCCCCACAACCTTCGTCGACATAAACCCATGCGCATAATCCGCCAACAACACATACAACAAATACCAAACCAAAAACAAACCCGTCATCGGGAACACGAACACCCGCAGGCGCCGCTTCAACTCCCGGAAGTCCTGGCTTTCGTGCACTTCCTGCCACAGGTCGTCAGCCGGTCCGCCGTCGCCGACATCCCGTTCGGTCATGCTCACTACGCCTCCAGAAAAGTCCGGCGGATGTTCCGCGACATGTTAGGTAGACCACACAGCGCGGAGCCCGGTCAGCGGACGAACCGCCGGATTCTGCGACGAACGGTCGACGAGCGGGTCACGGCCACGGTCGAGTGGGACGGCCCGGCCGGGTGCCGGTCCTCGTCCAGGTGCAGGCGCAGCATCGCGGCCGTCGACCACGCGGGAGGCGTACCGGCCAGCGACACCAGCACCATCACCGCGAACGCGAGCGGCACCGACCACGGTGCGGGCTGGGCGACCAGAATGGACGGAACCCCGCTCAGCGGCGGGCCGAACAGGGTCATCCCGATCGATCCGGCCGAGGCGACCAGCCCGGCGAGCACTCCGGCGATCGCTCCCGCCGCGGTGAGCCTCGACCACCAGATCCCCAGTACCAGCAGCGGGCAGAAGGTGGAGGCGGCCACGGTGAACCCCCAGGTCACCAGCACACCCGCGTCGAGCCTTACGGACGGCAGAGCCAGCAGCACCATCGCCGCCGCCGCGAGCAGCACCGTCACCCGGAGCCTGCGCAGGCTGCCCGGCATGAGGTCGTGCGCGATAGCCCCGGACACCACCAGCAGCAGGCCGAGCGAGGTCGCCAGGAACGCCGCGAACGCTCCCGCCGTCAGCAAGGTGGTGAACAGGACGCCCGGCCAGCCGTCGTCCACCTGCGCGGGCAGGGCGACGACGACGGTGTCGGTGGCACCCGAGAGGTACAGCTCGGGGACCAGCACCCGGCCCAGCACACCGTAGATCCCCGGAAACAGGTAGAACACGCTGAGCAGGCCGACGGTGATCGCCGCGGTCCGACGGGCGGCGCGGCCGTCCGGACTCGTGTGGAAGCGCATCAGCACGTGCGGCAGGCCCATCGTGCCGAGCATCGTCGCCACCAGCACGGCCCAGGTGCCGAGCAGCGGATGCCCCTCGTCGGCCGACCCCAGCAGCGGCCTGCGCCAGTCCTCGCCGCCGAGGGTCACCCCACCCCGCACGTCCGGCACCGCACCGCCCTCGGCGAAGACGATCGTCTCCCCGGAACGGACCTCCAGTTCACCCGGCGGCAACACCCGCTCGGCACCGCCCGGTTCGCGCACGGCGGTCTCCCCCGGCAGTTCCAGCGTCACGTCGACGTCGACGGTCAACTCGGTGTCGCGGGTGAACGTGGTGAAACCGACCGGGTTCAGCGCCTCCTCCCGGTCGGAGACGCCGACCTGCACCAGCAGCCACACCGCGGGCACGATGAACAGCAGCAGCTTGAGGAAGAACTGGAACGCCTGCACGTAGGTCGCGGCGCGCATCCCGCCCAGCGCGAGCGTCGCGCTCACCACCGTGCCCGCGATGACGACGCCGACCCAGTACGGCGTCTGGCTCACCGCGCTGAGCACCAGCCCTGCCGTGCGGAACTGCGGCACCAGGTACAACCCGCCGATCACCAGCACGACCAGCGCGGCCAGCCTGCGCAGCGCGGGCGAGGCGAGCCGCGCCTCGGCGAAGTCCGGCACGGTGAGCGCCCCCGAGCGGCGCATCGGCGCGGCCACGAGCACGAGCATCGCAATGTATCCGGCGGTGAACCCGACCGGATACCACAGGGAACCGACCCCGTCCTTGACGACCAGGCCGGCCACTCCGAGGAAGGACGCGGCCGAGAGGTACTCCCCCGACACCGCGGCCGAGTTCAGCAGCGGCGAGACCCGGCGGGAGGCGACGAGGAAATCCGAGGTCGTCCGCATGGCGGCCACCCCGCGCAGGCCGATCAGCAGGGTGAACAGCACGACGGGCGTGACCGCCAGAACGGCGACCATCAGCCCTCCCGATCAGGTGCCGTGGCGGAAACGGCCGCGTCCGGCGACTCGGCCCTTTCCGCGCGGCGCAGCGCCCACCTGGCCAGGCCCACCATCACCAGGTACGGCAGCACGGCCAGCAGCAGCCACGGCAACGGGATGCCGAACAGGACCGCCTCGTCGATTCCGGGCCACAGCGCGAAAGCGAGCGGCATCAGGAACAGCAGGCCGAACATGGCGGCGAGCGCGCCGACGGCGATCCGGCGCTGCCGCCGGTACAGCAGCAGTGCGCGCTCGCCGTCGCGGCGGTCGAGTTGCGGCAGCCTCCACCTGCCACGTTCACGCCGACGGGAGTGGGCGAGCCTGGTCTGCGGACTCATCACCGTCGCCCGCTTGGCGCGACCGTGCGGCCAGAGGGCGGCGCCGCGGCGCGGGGAGGTCACGGCGCCGTCGCGCCCGGGTCGCCGAGTTCCCCGCGTTGCGCGGCCTGCAGCAGCCGCTCCCGCAGTTCGCGCCCGTGCCTGCGGCTCACCGGCACGTCGCCCGCGTCGGTGTGCGCCAGCAGACCGCCCGCCGAGTCGCTGCGCAGCTCCACCACGAATCCGAGCGAGATGAGGAAACTCCGGTGCACGCGGGCGAATCCGGAACCCGACCAGTACTCCTCCAGCCTGGAGATGGGCATGCGCACCAGATGTACGCCCGCGGGCGTGTGCAGCCGGACGTAGTCGCCGTGAGCCTCGGCGAACCGCACGTCGGCCCGGCGCACGAACCGGGTCCGGCCTGCCGACTCCACCGGCAGTGCGGCCATCGAGTCCGGTGAGGACGGTGCCCGTCCGGCTTCGTCGGCCGAGGCGAGCCGGGAGACCTTGGCCAGTGCGGCCGCGAGCCGTTCGGCCCGCAACGGCTTGAGCAGGTAGTCCACCGCGCCGATGCCGTAGGCGGCGAGGGCGTGCCGCTCGTGTGCCGTGACGAAGATGATCTCCGGCGGCTGAGCCAGTTTCGCGAGCAGGGAAGCCAGTTCAAGCCCGTCCATACCCGGCATGGAGATGTCCAGGAACACCGCGTCGAACGCCTCCGCCTGAATCAGCTTCAACGCGCTCACGGTGTCCCCCGCCGCCGCGACCTCGGCCACCTCGGGAGCCTCCCGGAGCAGGCGGCACAGCTCGTCGAGCGCGGGTGCGACATCGTCGACCGCCAGTACCCGCAGCCCCACCGCCGTCACTGTGCGACCACCCCGGGCTGGAACCGCGGAACCCTTACCACCACCCGGGTTCCGGCCCCGACCTCGGTCTCCACGACCAGGCCGAACCAGGAACCGTAGACGTGCCGCAGCCGCCGATCGACGTTGGCGAGGCCGACACTGCCCTCCTCACCGCGCCCGGCGAGTATCGCCTCCAGCGCCGCGGGCTCCATGCCCATGCCGTCGTCCTCCACGCTGATCACGCACTCGTTGCCCACCGCCTCACCGCGCACCTGCACCGTGCCGATCTCGGCCCTGGGTTCGATCCCGTGCCGGATCGCGTTCTCCACCAAGGGTTCCAGCACCAGATAGGGCACGGCCACGGCCAGCACCTCGGGCGCGACACGCACCTGCACTCGCAGCCGCTCGCCGAGCACCGCGCGCTGCAGCGCCAGATACGTCTCCACCGCCCGGAACTCCTCGGCGAGCGTGGTGTACTCGCCGTGCCCGGCGAGGCTGTACCTCGTGTAGTCGGCGAAGTCGAGCATCAGATCACAGGCACGTTCGGGATCGGAGCGCACCAGCGAGGCGATCACGGTGAGCGCGTTGTAGACGAAGTGCGGCGAGATCTCCGCACGCAGCGCCCGCATCTCCGCCTCCGCCGCCTGATCGGCCGAGGCCTCCAGCCGCCCGTGCTCCAGCGCGTTCATGATCAGCCGGGAACTGACCCGGATCGCCCGCTTCGTGACGGGGCCGTGCAGCAGGAGCACCCCGGCGAGTTCGTCGCGGACGTGCAGCGGCACACCGGTGAGCCTGCCGGAACGCAGCGGGGATTCGCCGTGCAGTGCTTCCCGGACCACGTGCTCGACCAGATCGTCGAGGCCGGACGGCGGTGCGCCCGCCCAGGCGACGGACCCGCTGAGGTCACCGAGGCCGATCGGGGTCCCGCCGAGCAGCCTGCCCAGCCGCCGCGCGGCCCGGTGCGCCCCGGTGCCGGCGAGCCCGTCGCGCAGGTCGCCCGCGATGCCCTCGGCGGCGGCGAGCACCGCGACCGGGTCGGGCCCTCGGCGGAAGCGCCGGGTACGCGAGGGCGCACGGCCGGGCATCCTGCTGGCGAGCGGTGGCACAGGGGGCTCCTATCGGCGTCGACAGGTGGGCTCTGATCGTAGATCGCCACCGGCGCCGATGGTCGGCACGGTCGGCGTCGATCCGGCCGCGGCGGAGGCCGAACGGTCTATTGACGTCCCCAGGACCGGCGGCAAGACTGCCGGTAATCGATTACCCGGCTCTCCGATCGGGAGGCGCGATCAATGACGATCCGTACCGCACACCGGACCGGGCGCGTCGCCGCCCTGCTGGTCTCCGCGCTGGCCGCCGCGGCGCTGACCGGCACACTGACCGGCACCGCACAGGGCACCACCGCGCAAGGCCCCGCTGCCGTGCCCCAGGGCGTCTCCGCCGGCGAGTTCGTCCGGGTGTACGACCCCTCGGTCGGCGAGAGTGAACCCTGGTACTACAACGACCACACGATGATCCAGGACGTCGTCACCGGCGAATGGCACGTCTACGCGATCACCCACGCGGAGCCCGCGAATCCCTTGGACGAGAAGAACTTCGGCCACGCCACGGCCCCGTCGCCGAAGGGCCCGTGGACGAAACAGCCGTTCGCGCTGACCGCCGACCCCGCGGCCGGGGAGAGCCACATCTGGGCGCCGCACGTGATCCACTCCGACGGCGTCTACTACATGTTCTACGCGGGCGGCACGCCCGACCACGCCGCGTACCGGATGCATCTGGCGACATCGACCGACCTGGTCACCTGGACCCGCAGCCCGGCCAACCCGTTGTTCACCGACGGCTTCGACGCCCGCGATCCGATGGTCACGCGGATCGGTGAGCAGTGGGTCATGTACTACACGGCGAACAGCACCCCGACCGGCGGCAACCACCAGGTCGCCTACCGCACCAGCCCCGATCTGCTCACCTGGAGCGAGAAGCGGGTCGCGTTCGAGCATCCCGCGTCCGGCACGGTCGGCGGCCCCACCGAGTCACCGTTCGTCGTGCAGCGGCCGGACGGCTGGTACCTGTTCGTCTGCTGCGACCCCGGTTACAAGGACACCAGGGTCTACCTCAGCCAGGATCCGCTGAACTTCTCGGTGGACGCGCCCGCGGGCCACATTCCCGCCCACGCGTCCGAAGTGGTCACCGAGACGGACGGCACCACCTGGGTCACCGGCGCGGGCTGGGGCGAGGGCGGACTGCACCTCGCGCCGCTGACCTTCCCCGCCGCGGGCCGGCCGTGATCCCCGGACGAGATCCGGGCCGTGCTCAGGCCCGGATCTCGTTCAGGTAGTTGTAGATCGTGTAGCGGGTGACGTCGAGTTGCCCGGCGAGCTGATCCACGGCGTCCTTGATCAGGAAGTACCCGGCCTCGTCGAGTTCGCCGACCACGGCCGCCTTGTGCCGCTTCTTCATCAGCTCGACCGGGATGCCGACCTTGCGCACCGCCCGGTCGACGAGAAAGCGCTGCAAACTGTCCACATCGGGCGGGAAGGTCTCCGCACCGTCCGCGGCCGCACCCTGCCGGTCCGGTCGCGAGGCCAGTTCGCTGTTGACACACAGGCAGCCCACGGCGGTGCCGTCCGCGTCGCGCAGGAACATCGTGGACGAACGGATCGGCCTGCCGTCCGGTCCGTGGGTCTCGTAGTTGATCAGGTCCTGGGTGGTGCCGCGGCGCACGAGGCCGAGCAGCAGGTCGGTCATCGGACCGCCCGCGTCGCGACCGGTGAGCCCGCCCGCGATGGCGACGATCGAGTCCGGCAGCCGGGACAGGTCGTGCAGGACGACCTCGTTGCCCGGTCCCAGCATCGCGGCCAGCCCGTCGACGGCGGGCACCAGGGCGCTCAGTACGTCACGCCCGCCCGGGGTGGCCGCCCCTCGCGTTCCGGACGCCCCGGTGACAGGTGCGGGCCGGGTGAGCCTGGTCAGCGATTCGCGCAGCATTCCCACCGTGTCCGCGCCGGTCGAGGCATGCGGGGACAGCCGCACGTGCCCCGGCCGGACGGTCGCGGTGATGCCGTCCGCGGCCAGCGCCGCGCCCACCTGCTCGCCGGGCAGTCCCGGCAGGGCGAACGCGAGAATCCCGCCCCGCGGCCCGGTCGCCGACACGATCCGCGCACCGTGCGAGCGCAGCACCTCGTCCAGTTCGCCGAGACGCCCGGCGATCCTGGCCTCGATGGCGGGCACACCGACCTCCTCGACCAGTTCGAGCGCCGCGGCGAACGCACCGGAGGTGATCGGGCTCAGGTTGCTGATCGACCAGCCGGCGGCGGTGCTCGCGGCGGGATGGATCTCGTCGTCGAACAGACCGGGATCCCGTGCCCCCGTCCAGCCGGACAGCAGCGGGTCGAGCCGTTCCAGCGCACGGTCGGACAGCACCGCGAAACCCGTTCCCCAGCCCGCCCGCAGCCATTTCTGCCCGCCTGCCACCAGCACGTCGGCGGCCCGCCAGTCGGCGTCGACCGCACCGAAGGCCTGGATACCGTCGACCACCAGCAGCCGGTCCCCGACGATGTCGCGCAGGGCGGCCAGATCCGCCCGGTGACCGGTGCGGAAGTCCACCGCACTGACCGAGACGGCGGTGGTGTCCGGTGTCAGCGCCGCGGCGACCGCGGCCGGGGTGACCATGCCCTCCGGGGGCCGCAGCCATCGGACGCGCACCCGGCCGGCCTGCTCGGCCCGCGCCCACGGGTAGGTGTTCGCCGGGAACTCCCCCGCCGACACCAGCACCTCACCGGTGGCGTTGAACGCCGCCTGGAACAACCCGAGGCTGGTGTGGGGCAGCAACACCGTGTGATCGGTGTCGGTACCGCAGAGTCGCGCGACCGCGGCCTTGGCCCGGACCTCCTGCAGCATCAGATCGTCCACTGTGGACGGGTCGGCTCTGGTCGAACGTTCCAGCAGCGTCGCCGTCGTGTCGACCACGGCGTGCGAGGGCGGGCCGAAGCGCGCGAAGTCCAGGTAGCCCGCGGGCTCGTCGAACTGGACCAGGTAACGGGCGGAGATCCGGTCCACTACAGCACCCGCGCCAGGAACTGGCGGGTCCGCTGGTGGCTCGGATCGGCCAGGATCCGGTCCGGCGGGCCGCTCTCCACCACGGCGCCGTCGGCCATGAACACGACCTCGTCGGCGGCCTCCTTGGCGAAGCTCATCTCGTGCGTCACGACGATCATCGTCATACCCTCCGCGGCGAGATCGCGCATGACCTCCAGCACGTCACCCACCAGTTCCGGGTCCAGTGCCGAGGTGGGTTCGTCGAACAGCATCAGCTTGGGACGCATCGCCAGCGCACGCGCGATCGCGACCCGCTGCTGCTGCCCGCCGGAGAGCTGGGCCGGATAGTCGCCCGCACGGTCGGCGAGCCCGACCCGGTCGAGCAGTTCCAGGCCGGTCTTCCTGGCCTGTGCCGTATTGGTACCGAGCACCGTCACCGGGCCCTCCACCACGTTCTCCAGCACACTGCGATGGGCGAACAGGTTGAAGCGCTGGAACACCATGCCGATGTCGCGGCGCTGGCGGGCGACCTCGCGCTCACGCAGTTCGTGCAGTTTCCCGTTGCGCAGCCGGAAGCCGATCGGTTCGCCGTCGACCCACACCTGCCCGCCGTCGATGGTCTCCAGGTGGTTGACGCAGCGCAGGAACGTGCTCTTGCCCGCACCGGAGGGACCGAGCAGGCACACGACTTGTCCTTTGTGGACGGACAGGTCGATACCGCGGAGCACCTCGGTCGCCCCGTAGCGCTTGCGGACACCGACCGCGCGCAGCAGCGGTTGCTCAGACACGTTCCCTCCCCCTCGTCAGTGGCGCGGTGCGCAGCGCCCTGGCCACCCGTGCCCACGGGCCGGGAGCCGCGCCCGCGCGATCGGCCGCCCCGAACCGCCGCTCCAGGTGGTACTGGCCGAACCCCGCGACGGTCACCACGACCATGTACCAGATCGCGGCCGCCAGCAGCGTCTCCATCACCAGCAGGTTGTTCGAGGAGATGTTGTTGGACGCGTGGATCAGCTCGGTGACACCGATGACCGAGGCCATCGACGTCGCCTTGAGCATGTTGATGAAGTCGTTGCCGGTGGGCGGGATGATGACGCGCATCGCCTGCGGCAGCACCACCCGGCGCAGGGTCGCGGCCGGGCTCATGCCGATCGACTTCGCCGCCTCGGTCTGCCCTTTGTCTACACTGGACAGTCCGGCCCGGACGATCTCCGCCATGTAGGCACTCTCGTTGAGGGTGAGCCCGAGCAGTGCGGCGACGAACGCGCTGACGAGCACGTTGGTCGGTTCGTGCAGCAGGTAGCCGTCGGCGAACGGGAGCGGGATCGAGATGTACTCGAAGACCAGCGCGAGGTTGTACCAGATCAGGATCTGCAACAGCACCGGAAGCCCGCGGAAGAGCCAGATGTAGACCACCGCGAACGCCCTGGCGACCGGGTTCGCCGAGCGTCGCATCAGTGCGACGACGATCCCGATGACGATCGCCAGCCCCTGGGAGATCACCGCCAGCAGCACGGTGTTCAGCAGGCCCACCGCCATCACCCGGTACCAGAGGAACTCCGGGACGGAGCCGTACTCGATCTGCGCGTCGGCGAGAGCCACTCCCAGCGCGGCCAGCAGGGCGATGATCACGGCGGCGCTGACCCAGCGTCCCCAGTGCCGCAGCCGGACGATCGGCAGCTCACCCTCCGGCGGGGCGGACACCGCGGTGCCGGTGGACACCTCAGGTCCCGCCATTGACGCTCACCTGCTCGATCGCGCCCTGCTCGACACCCCAGGCCTGCAGGATCTGCCCGTAGGTCCCGTCGGCGACGAGCGCCTGCAGGGCCTTCTGCATGGCATCGGCCAGCGGCCGGTTGTTCTTGTTCACGCCGATTCCGTACGGACCGCCGTTGATCGGCTCCCCGGGAACCACTTCGAAGAAGCCGCCGTCCCCCGCGGTCCTGGACACGTAGACGGCGCTGGGCAGGTCGTTCAGCACGGCGGCCACCCGGCCGGTGCGGAGCTGGTTCTGGTTCTGGGTGTCGCTGTCGGTGGCCGTGACGGTCAGCGCGCCCTGCCCCGCGGCGGCGCACTTCTCGCTCTGCTCGGCGGCGAACTCCTGGTGACTGGTGCCCTGGACAACAGCGACCGCCTTGCCGCACAAGGCATCCGGCGTGGCGATCGCGTCCGGGTTGCCCTTCTTGACCATCATCGTGATGCCGGAGGTGAAGTAGTCGACGAAGTCGATCTGCTGCTGCCGCTCCGGGGTGTCGTTCATCGCCGCCATGGTGGCGTCGATGCGGCCGGACTGGAGGCTGGTGATGAGCGAGCCGAACGCCATGTCCTCGTGCGCGACCGTCAGGCCGAGTTTCCCGGCGATCGCCTTGGCCAGGTCGACCTCGTAACCGACGGGGGTCTTGCCGTCTCCGGCGTAGAAGTTGTTCGGCGCGGACTGCAGGTAGGAACCCATGCGCAAGGTGCCGGACTCGGCGGTCTGCGCGGGCAGAGCGGCGGCGAGCTGCTGGTCCTCGGTCACCTTCCCGAGAATCGCCGCGGTGTCCGGTACCGAGGTCGATCCCGCCGCCTGCTCGTCACCACCCCCGGCTCCATCCGGGCCGCCACCGCAGCCGGCGACCAGCACGGCGACCACGCCGGCCAGCGCCACGAGACTCCGCGATCCGGTCCGCCGATACCGGCGCGAGACAGGAGAACGCATGGGGATACCTCCACGACCTGGGGAAACCACAGGCCGTGGACGCTACAACTTGCTGTTGAAGACGTCAACGCTCAGTTGAAGTTTGTTGCCCGGACGTATCCGGCCAGGTCAGAAGCGCATCACCCGCTCCTCGGCGACCGGGCGAAGTTCCACCGCCCAGGTCGCGGCGATCGGGTTGCGCGCCGCGATCTCCACCGCCCGCTCCTCCGACACGCAGTCCACGAGAAAGTAGCCCGCCAGGTGTTCCTTGGATTCGACGAACGGCCCGTCGGTCACCACCGGCAGCCCCTCGCGGATCCGCACCGTCTTCGCGCTGTCCGGCTCCAGCAGGCCCTCCGATCCGAGCAGTTCCCCCGACTCGACGAGCTCGTCCCGCAGCACGAACAGGTCCCGCAACGTCTGCTTGTCGCTCTCCGATCCCGTCCACGGGGTCTCGGGATTGCTGTAGATCAGGATCATGTACTTCACCGGCACGCTCCTCGGTTGTCCGGCCGTCCGGAAGGCCACCCCGAGTCTCACACAACCCCGCGACAGGGCCGGCCCGCGGACCTCCGTCGTTGCCACGCGCCCCGGCTACACGCCGAAAGCGCCGCCCTCGACGAGGATGAGCAAGCCGATACCGATCAGGACCACCGGCAGCAGGACGTGCCCCCACCGGGCCAGTGCCCTCGCCACCACGGCGCGCGTGGCGAAGTACCTGCCCGCCGCGATCCAGACGGCGAGCAGAAGGAGGAACACCAGAACGTACACGCTCATGCCGCCGACGCCCTCGGTGGCGAAGACCGGCACGTAGACGCCGATGTTGTCCCCGCCGTTGGCGAGGGTGACCATGGCTATCGCGAGAGCGCTCGGCCCGCCGCCCTCGGTGGACCTCTCCTCGTCGGCGTCGTGGCGGTGTCTCCAGGCCCGGATCGCGGCGTTGACGCCGAGGCCGAGTGGCAGTAGGCCCAGATAGGGAACGGCCCCGTCCGGCAGGAGGGTGGCACCGAACGCGGCGGCGACGGCGATTCCGAGAATGGCCCCGAAGCCGAGGTACTGACCCAGGGCGATGGCGCGTGTCGCACCGCGGTGCCCGGCGCCCCGGGCGAAGAACAGCGCCAGGACGACGACGTCGTCGATGTTGGTGACGGCGAACAGGACCGCCGCCTGACCGATGATGCCCGGGTTCACGATCGGACCGTCCTGCCCACGTCGCCGCGGGATCGGCCGCGCGGACGTTTCGGCTGTGGCCGCATGATCAACCTTCGGGTTCGGTGGCCGGTCCGGGACATCGAAGCGCGCCCCGGCCGACCGTGCACCCGTGTCGCGCGACCCCGAAGCCATATTTGGAGACCTATTTGTGACCTGCCTCTGTTGTGCTCGGTCCAGGGTCGGCAGCGGTTGGCCATGATCCCAGTACAGTTCCCCTGTCCCTTGAGCCCCCACAGGAAGGCAACCGAATGTCGTTGCGGCCCCGTACCGCCTTAGCTTTACTCGTAGTCGCCGGGGCCGTGTTGACAGGGTGTAGTAGCGACGAGGGTGGGCAGGCCGTCTCGGAGGCACCGTCCACGGCGACAACGCTCCCGCTGGGGAAGGTGCATGATACTGGGCGGATGCAGGTGACAGTGCCGCCTCCACGCCCCGTCACCACGTCTGCTCGGGCGAAACCGCAGCCGAACGCGCCCGCCTTCGCGGTGGACGTGACGCTGACCAACACCGGCCCCGAGGCGTTCCCCGTCGTTGGACTGTTCGTCAAGGCAGAGGTGGCCGGTGCCCCCGCCGTCGAGGTTTATGACGACGAGAACGGCTTCAGCGGGGGAATCACAGCGAACGATGTTCCGCCCGGCGGACGGGAGACGATCTCGTACGGTTTCAGCGGGGCCCAACCGGGACCGCTGGTCGTATCTGTGGACGGCGTCGCCGATGTGCCCGTCACATTCACCGGAACCCTGTAGCAGCCGTCTATCCGATGTTGTGATCGGCTTTCGGGAGCCCGAGGGTGCGACGGGCAAGGGCGTTGGTGTCCGCGCGGTTGTTCACCACGGAGTGGAGCAGCCCGTTGTACACGTAGTCCCAGATCCGTCGATCGTCTTGCAGGCGGCTGAGGCTGATCTCCAGCTTCCGGTCCCCGGAATCGGTCAGGTGCAGGTTGAGCGTGTTGCTGTACGGGTAGGCGTTGATCTTGACGAGTTCGTAGGTACGCACCCACACTTTGTTCTCCATTACCCATTCCGCCCCGGCCGCGCAGTTCTCGGCCTTGCCGATGAAGAACCCCAACGTGGCCCCGGCGAGGATGACCAGCCAGATCTGCCAGAACCCGAACAGGTAGAAGTCGAAGCCCCGGCTCACCCACAGACCGAAGCAGACCAGCCCGACCACCCACAGCGCTCCGAGGAACGAGCCGCGACGGCTGGAGCGGTACCAGACGAGAGTAGGCCCTTGCCCGGGTGGTGGTTCGTGTTTGCGGGACAGCGTGCTGTCTCGCAAAGTGTCGAGTTCCGGGGCTGTGTCTTTCCCCGAGAACGCCGGCGCGTGCGGGGGACGTGGTTGCCCTGTGTCGGGGTCGGGTTTCGCTGGTAGCCAGACCGAACCCACTTGCTCGCCTGCGACCGCGTCGTGGTACTCCGGTTCAGCCATCGCCCATGCTCGAATCGATGATCTCGGTGGTGCCGACCGTACCGACGAGCCCGCCGATGAGGCCACCGACGATGGTGCCGACACCTGGAACGCTCGATCCGGCGATCGCTCCGCCGAGGGCTCCACCGGCCCAGCCGCCGACAACCCCTCCGGCTAAGCCGCCACCGAGCTTGGCCGCCGCCTTCCCTGGGTCCTCCCCCATGATCACGTCTCCGACCGACGAGGCGACGCTCAGGGTGGTTCCGACAACGGGGAGGCCCTTGAGGATGGTCTTTCCACCCTTCCCCAGGATGCTCGTGGGATCTTTGATGAGGTTCCCGGCGTTCCACTCGATCGCGGTCCGCGCGGACTCCGGGATCTTCGACATCATCCGGTCGATCTGCCCGGCACGGGCCGCGTGACTTTCGGCCTTCGTGTGCGAGTCGGCCGACCACGCCGCCAGCGTGGTGCGGTCGGTGGCATTGAGGAGTTGATTGGTGGAGACCTTTTCGAAGATATTGCCCGCGTCGGTCAGCTCAACGGCCAACTTGTTCAGGTCGTTGATCGATCCTTGCCCGCCTTTGATCATGCTGGCGACCGTCCCGGCGGCCTGCGACGTCAACGTCTTCGCGGTTCGGACCCAGTCGGCGACACCGGTCGCGACCTGAACCAGCGCGGTGTGCGCGTTCTTCTCGATGTTGCGCGCGTCATCGACGAGGGCGCGGCATTCGTTGAACACTTTCGCTTGCGCGTTCACCCGATCCACTGCGCCGTTGTAGGCATCCATGGCGGCGTTGTGTTCCGCTGACATTTGCTGCGCATCAGCCGGGGACTGCGGGCTGCGACCGCTGGTCATCGGCGGCGCCGGTGGCGCAGGCTCCGGCGGCCAAATCTCCTTCGGCGTCACCTTCAACCCGCCAGCAGTGGCTTTGCCGCGCGCGTCGTGCATCTTCCCGTTCACCGTCGCCAACGCATCAGCGAACGCCTCCAGGCCCTGTTTGAGCTTGGTGGTGTTCTCCCCGATCCGGTCGCCATCACTCCCGAGGGGCGTGACGGCTTCCCGGAACGCTTTCCCGGCCGGACCGGCCCAAGCATTGTTGGAGTCCACTCGTGCTCGGGTGGCGGCTGAGGCGGCTTGATGGACTCGTTCCGCGTAGGTGCCCAGCCATGTTGCGGACTCGCGTGCAGCGGCTTCGTCGCCGGGGACGTGGGTGTTCAGGATCATGCTGTCGCCCATAACAACCTCCCTCCAGAGTTGTCGGTGTTCACTTGGGTTGCGGCCCGGTCATCGACTTGGTCACGACATTCTCGATGGTGTCGTACGACCCGTTCGCCGAATGCACCTTTCCGGCGGTGTCGTCCAGCAGCCCACTCAACGTGGCTCCGGCGGCGACGAGTTTCCCCATCGCCTGTGCGACTTCGTTGGTGCTGCTGCCGCAGTCGGGCGCGATCGGGGCCGAGTTCGTCAACCCCTCGAACGAATCCGCCCCATCCCGCAAGGTCCCGGCGACGGCTTCCAAACCGGCCGGGTCCACTTCATATCCGTGCACTACATCGTCGCCACTCATATTTGGGTCCCCCTACCCTTGTGGTGGTTCGTTGAACAGCACCAGGTCCGCCCCCGCCTGGTAGCTGACAGATTCGATGGATTCGCCGTGGATCGCGATCCACGGCTGCCGCTCCCCGCAACACTCCCGCAACTGCTGCACCGAGCTGTACGCCAGCAGCACCACTTCACCGTGCTCAGTTTCGAACAAGTTGATCTCGGCGTGATTGCTGGACCCGATGCGATGCGACCGCGACGGCACATACAGCAGACCCGTGTTCGACGGCGGCACCAGCTCCGGTAGTTCGCCCTCGGTCGATTCGGGGACGCCGACGTCCATGAGGACGCAGTCGAATCCGACGATCCTCCGCGTGCGCGACAGCTCGGGGGCGGGGATCTGCACACAGGGCTGGTCCAGGCCGCGGGCTGCGGCGAGAGCTTCGGCCGACGAATACGCCATCAGCCCGAGCCCATTGGTCCTGGTGTCCCGCAGCTCCAACATCACCTCGGTCGCACGCTGGGCTGGGGGCTGGATCGGCACCCACACCTCGGGCGGCATGTAGTGCAGCTCGTCGGCGTCGATGACGGCAGGCACCCGCTTCTTGCGCGCGCTGTACCTACTCACCCACTCCCCCTCAAACCCATCCCCTGGTTGACATCACGTCGTGTTCCCTCGGCCGCCGAGTGTAGCCACGGCGAATCCGGGCGGAAGAACTTCTTCCAGATCGTCGCTGCCGTCACTCGCCTGGAGTAGCACCCGCGTGAACGCCGAACCCCGTCATCGTCACCTACAGCCTGACTCCCATCGTGACCGATGGCGTTCGAGCGAACCCGCGCTTGCTCGCCTCGCCGGACATAACCCGGGCGAGCACGAACCGTGGACAGCACGCGACCTGCACGCCCTGCGCGGGACCACGGTGTCCCCGGACTGCAAGTCCCATGGTGGCGTGATGGTCGTCTGGCCCGACGACCTCGCCGACGCCCTCGCCCGACGGGGCCGGGGAGGACGCCGGGGAGGCAGTGGGGAGGCGGGGAGTTTTCCCCGCCTCCCCGAGTAAAACTCCCTGGACTGACCAGCGCAAACACGGTTCGGGGAGGCAAGGCGCGGACACCGCCGGAGACGGCGAAAACCCCCGAAATCCGGGGCCGGAGGGTGCACACGGTGACCCCCTCCCCGACCGCGAGGTCGGGGAGGGGGACGGGGGCGCCGATGAGCGGTGAGCCGTCGTTTAGAGCCGCTGTCCCGTGCCGATAGCGCGGGTCAGCATCCCCGCGTTGCCTGGCAAGATCGGCGTCGAGCCATTCCGGCGCGGACCTCTTCGGGGTCGATCGCCTCGACCGGTCCGCGCCCCCGCCGGGCAGCGAGTCCCCGCTCGACCGTCAGCCGCGCGAGGTCTTCCACCAACCGGACATTCGACGCCTCGCCCGACGGGACAGGGAGGACGCCAGGGAGTCAGGGAAGTTTCCCTTACTCCTCCCTGACCAAAACTCCCTGGACTGACCAGCACAAACACCGTCCAGGGAGGCAGGAGAACGGCAACCGCAGAACACCCGAAAACCCCCGAAACACGGGGTTCGAGGGTGCGCCAAGTCTACGACCGTGCGGTGACCGGCCGGATTTTGTCGAGCCGGACCCGGGGTCGGATCGAACTTCCGGCCCGGCGTGACGGGTTCGATGTAGAGCCGTTGTCCCGTGCCGATAGCGCGGGCGAGCATCCCGCGTTGCCCCGCGAGATCGGCGTCGTCCCATTCGGCGCGTACTTCGTCGGGGTCGATCGCCTCGACCGGCCCGTCTACCCCGCCGGGCAGCGCGTCCCGCTCGGCCGTCAGCCGCGCGAGGTCTTCCACCAACCGGGCGTTCGACCCGTCGAACGCCGCCAACGTGATTTCTCGCCGGGCGAGCCGGTCCGCCAACGCCTGTTGGATGCTCTCGCAGTCCTCGATCTCGCCGCGCACCCCGGCGAGCCGTTCATTGGTGCGGGCGCGGGTCGCCGACACCGCCGACGCGTGTTCCGGGTCCGACAACCGCTCGGCTACGAACTCTTCCAGCACCGCGTCTACCCGGCGCACGTTGGCGCTGATCTGCCCGCACCCGCGCCGCTGCTTGTTGCACAGGTACACACTGCGCGGCCTGCCCTTGCTGTCCACCGACACCGGATGCGCGGACAAGGCCCGGCCGCACCTTCCGCAATGCAGAATCCCCGACGTCAGATAGCGTTCCCCGTAGGCGCGGCCACGACGTCGGCCGGTCACCAACGCCCGTACCCGGTCCAACACCGCCGGATCAACGATCGTGTCGCCGGGCAGCCGCCCGACCTCCACTCCTCGTGCTCGATCAACCCCGCGTTGATCCCGCGTATCAGCACATCGCGCACCCCGATCGCCACCCACGTCCGGCCCCACACCGTGCGCAACCCCGCCGCGTTCCACTCCCGCCCGATCTGCGCATAGGACACCCCCAACACCAACGCCGACGACCCATCCCGCAACGCCTGCCGCTCGGATGCCACCAATTCCGCCGACACCACCGGGCGTTCCTCGCCCGACTCCGCGAGCCGGTCACTGTCTTCGCGGGTCAACGGCACATTGCCGTCGAACCCGAACGCACGCGGCCCCCGGTCTTGCGGCCGGTCTCCCGCAACGTCTGAAACCGGCGCTTCACCCGCCGCGACTTGTCACCGCTGGACTTAGCGGCCTGCGCCACCTCGATCCGCAAAATGAACCGATTATCGGCACTGGCCAGGTTCCGAGTTCCGTGCGCCGACGCGATCACGAAACCCTGTTCCCCCAACTCGATCAGACGTTCCAAGTCACACGGCTGCCGGAACAAACGATCGACATGCCAGACCACGATTCCGTCCGATTCGCCGGACTCCACGCGTTCGAGTAGCCGTTCCCACCCCTCCGGCGGACCGAGCGTTTCCACGCCGAGAGTCCATCGGACAACGCCTCGCCCGTTCGTTCGTTCGTTCGTTCGTTCGATGACCTTCGCATTGTCCGCAAGCTGGTCCTCGATCTTTTCCAACTCTTCGGTGTTCGGGTTCCACGACAACCGGACGTACGAGTCCAGGACCGGCACCTCACGCACCGGACGACCCCGCCGACCTGCCTTACCCCTGCCTGACCTGTTCATACGACCCAAATAGGTCGACAAATGATGGTCCGCTACAGGGCACCCCGTGTCAGGCAATCTCACATGCGGTGGCCAGCCCTCCCCCGATCGCTCGTCCATACGGGGGCAGCGGAGCGCAGTGTCGACGTACCGCGGCCGGGAGGAGTGGCGGGTGCGGGTGGCCGCGGCTCCGGGTCAGTCCGGGGGGCGCTGGCCGAACCGTCCGCCCGCCGCCGAGACCGGACGCAACGAGGTCACCGTCGGCAGGCCCCGGTCGAGCAGGTCCTCGTCGGTTCCGGGTTCGGCACGGCCAGGGACGACGGTGGTCGCGACGTCGGTGGCGGGGCCGTCCTCACCGCTCGTCCGGGCCTGCACCACGCCCGCCGAGGACAGCCCGGCATCGGTGAGGGCGCCCAGTTCGGCCGGCGGCACGTCCGGGACGTTGACGTTCAGGACCGTGCCCGGTTCGGCGCCCAGCAGCGGAGGCAGCGCCGCGGGCAGCAAGGCCGCGGCGGTGTCCCAGCGCGGCGGGCCGTCGCGGACGACGAGGGAGGCGGCAAGCCCCAGCAGGCCGTTCGCTCCCGCGGTGAGCGCGGCACCGACCGTGCCCGAGTGCAGCACCGCCCGCCCGGTGTTCGCCCCCCGGTTCACCCCGGACAGCACCACGTCGGGGGCCGGCCCGAAGGTGCCGCCGATCGCCGCCAGCGTGATGAACGCGGGATGGGCGGTGACGGTGAAGCAGGGGATCCCGTCCAGTCCGTCCAGCGTGGTCTTCTCGACCACGGACCGGCCGTCCTCCGGCACCACGGTCAGGCCGGCACCGGTGCCGCTGGCTTCCGTGTGCGGGGCGGCGACGGTCACCTCCAGGCCAGCCTCGACGGCGGCGAGGGCGAGCACGACGAGTCCCTCCGAACCGATCCCGTCATCGTTGGTGATCAGCGCACGCAACGTTCGTGCCATCGGCGTCAGCGTCCCTTCGTCCGGTACGGCCGGAGTTCGACCCGCTCGGCGAGTTCCCGCGCGCCGTCGCCTCCGCTGGTACCCAATCCTCGCCTCGTCACGTTCAACGCGCCCGCCGCGGCGCCGAGCCGGATCGCATCGGTGAGCGATTCGCCGAGAGTGAGCGAGGCGGCGACCGCCGCCGTCATGGAGTCGCCCGCGCCACGCGGGTCGACCGGGTGCAGGGACGGCATCTCGACCTCGAACACCCGGTCACCGTCACCGTGGAGCAGCGCCAGCGCCGGCTTGTCGGCACGGGAGACGAGCACCGAGGAGGCGCCACGTTCGCGCAGTGCGTGCATCGCCGCGACGAGTTGTTCCGGTTCGTCGGCCTCCGCCCTGCCGTCGTCGAGCAGCTCCTCGTGGCTGACCTTGACGAAGTCGAGTCCGCCCGCCAGCACCACGTCGAGTCGTTCGCCCGCCAGGTCGGCGAGTACCCGGCAGCCGTTGGCGCGCAGGTCGGCGGCGAGCCGGCCGTAGGCCTCGACCGGAACGGTCCGGCCGTCGGCGGGCCCGCTGAGCAGTACGGTCTCCGAACGCAGCCCCTCCAGCAGGGTGCGCTCGTACAGCGCGTCGAGCTCGTGCCGGGAGATGGCGTCGCCGGGGGCTTCGGCGATGGAGGTGCGCTGGTCGTCTCGCCGGTCGTGGACGTAACCGCCGTTGCGGGAGAGCACTGTCTCCTCGACCAGCTCGATCCCGTCGGCCTCGATGAGGTGACGCAACACCGTTCCGGTTTCGCCGCCGAGCGCGGCACAGAGTACGACGGGCACGCCGAGCGAAGCGACCATGCGGGCCTGCCAGAGCCCCTGACCTCCGGCGTGGATGTGCAGGTCGGCGTCGCCGCCCAGGTTTTCGATGGTGACCGTGAGCTGGGGCGAGGGCGCGAAGACCATGACTCTTTTGTCCATCTCGCATACCTACCCGGTGGGGCCCGGTTCTAGTCCTGCCGGGTGACAGTGGCGGAGAGAAACCTGTGAACGTCATGGATTCTCGGTGGTGACGCTCCGGCCGGGGTCGTCGCACGGTGTCAGCACGGCGATCCGGGGATTCCCGTCCGCCGCGGAGCCGAGCGGTACGCGACAGGAGCGGATGACCTGGGTTTTCCGCCCGGTCGCGACGAGTACTTCTGGACGGCCTGTCGCACACCGGGATCCGTCCCGCCCGGTGGCGGTGAGTCACCAACTTCAGGACGATTCTGGTGCTGGTAAACCGGTCCTACTTTCGTAGGGTACTGACCTATGTCCAGTTTGTTCTACTTTTGATCGCAACGGTTCCAGCGGATCCCCCTTTCCCGCAATGTACGGGAACGCCGCCGGAAAACGTGCGGTCGCAGCACGAAATATGTGCCGTGCCCGGTTCCCTGTGATTCTGTTTTCCCGTTTTCCTGCTTGTGCCTGGCAATCCCTTGAATGGGCGCTCCCCCTGCTGCGCCCATTCCCCGGTGAATCGAAAGAGGATGCCCTGATGCAACGTAAGAACATCGCGTCCCTGATCGGAATCGCGGCGCTGGCCGTCGGCTCGACCCTCGCGGCGACCATGCCCGCCTCGGCTGCACCCGCGCCGGGCGAGGCGACCGCCACGGTCGTCGGCGCCATGCAGCGCTCGCTCGGCATCACCGCCGAGCAGGCCGAGACGCGCCTGTCGCAGGAAGCGCAGGCCCGTCAGATCAGCGGCGCCGCCGAGTCCGCGGCGGCGGAAGCCTTCGGCGGGTCCTGGTTCAACGCGCAGTCGGGCAAGCTGACGATCGGTGTCACCAGCGCCGACCGCGCCGACGAGGTACGGGCGACGGGCGCAGAGGCGGCCATCGTGCCCAACTCGATCGCGGCACTCGACGCGACGAAGGCCGCGATCGACGCGGCCGCGGGCACCGCCGCCCCGGCCGGGATCACCGGCTGGCACGTCGACCCGACGGCGAGCACCGTCGTGGTGAACGTGCTGCGGGGTGACACCAGCGCCGAGGCCCTGGCATTCCTCGACACCGCGCGTGCCGCGGGCCCGGTCAGCGTCGTCGAGACGACGCAGGCTCCGCGGCCGCTGGCCGACATCATCGGTGGCGACGCCTACTACATCGGCGGCGGCCGCTGCTCGATCGGCTTCGGCGTCGACGGTGGTTTCGTCTCGGCCGGCCACTGTGGCTCCAGCGGTGACGCTGTGCAGGACGAGAGCGGCACGGAAATGGGCTCCTTCGCCGGATCCTCCTTCCCGGGCGACGACTACTCGTACGTCGAGACCAACTCGTCCTTCACCCCGACCTCGACCGTCAACGGCTACGGCGGCGGTGACGTCACCGTCGCGGGCAGCGAGGAAGCCGGTGTCGGTTCCAGCATCTGCCGTTCCGGTTCCACGACGGGCTGGCAGTGCGGCGAGGTCGAGGCCACCAACCAGACCGTGAACTACGCCGAGGGCACGGTGACCGGCCTGACCCAGACCAACGCCTGCGCCGAGCCCGGCGACTCGGGTGGTTCGTGGGTCAGCGGGAACCAGGCCCAGGGCGTCACCTCGGGCGGTTCCGGCAACTGCTCCTCCGGCGGCACCACGTACTTCCAGCCGGTGAACGAGATCCTGTCCGCCTACGGCCTCTCCCTGGTCACCGGCTGACATCCGGATCGCCTGATCGACCGCGGCAGCGCGGGTGACGCCCCGGCGTCACCCGCGCTGCCGTGTCTCGTGCGCCCGTCCTCCCCAGGCTCGACATCGGGAGTCCAGCACGGCATTCTGTCCGCCTTGCCGACGAGCTGGACGGAGACCGGAATGACCGAGGTGGTGCTTTTCCACCACGCACAGGGGCTGACCTCCGGGGTGCTCGCCTTCGCCGAGGACCTGCGCAGGGCCGGGCACGCCGTGCACACACCGGATCTGTTCGAGGGCCGCACTTTCGGCACCGTGCGGGAAGGTGTGGTCCACGCCGGGGAGATCGGTTTCGGCGAAATGATCGCCCGCGGGGCCCGGGCGGTCGAGGGGCTGCCCGCGGAACTGGTCTACGCCGGCTTCTCGATGGGAGTGCTCTCGGCCCAGAATCTTGCGCAGACCCGCGCGGGCGCGGCCGGGGCCCTGCTCTTCGAGTCCTGCGTACCCACCGCGGAGTTCAGCCCGGCCTGGCCTTCCGGGGTGCCGGTGCAGATCCACGGCATGGACGCCGATCCGATCTTCGCCGGCGAGGGCGACATCGACGCCGCGCGGACACTCGTCGAGGAGGTCGCGGACGCGGAACTGTTCCTGTATCCGGGCGAGCGGCACCTGTTCGCGGACAGGTCACTGCCGTCCTACGACGCGGACGCGAGCGCGCTGCTGACCGAGCGGGTACTCGGCTTCCTCGGCGCACGGTGACCTGGGCCTGGATTCACGACCTCAGCCCGTAGAAGGACAGAGTGCCAGAGGGCCACGAGGGTTCGGGGCCGGTTGTCCTGGCGACGGGGCAGGGACCACGGCATCCCGCGAGCCGCGGTGGATCGTTCACCGGAAGGCTCGGCAATCCGGCGACGGCAGGCTAGGTTGACGGTCATGAAGACACGCGCCGCCGTCGTTCTCGCCGCCATCACCGGAATGCTGCTCACCGGGGCCCTGCCCGCCGGTGCGTCACCGGCCGGACCGTCCGCCGTCTCGCCCGCGACCGGTCTGCCGGGGCTCGCCCGCTGCGAGTACACCCCCACCCCGGACCTGCCCGCGGCGAAGCCGGTACTGCGCCCACTGCCGATCGCCCCGGCACGCGGCAGCGCGACGCTGCGGATGTCGACGAACTACGGCACGGTCGAGATGGAGCTGGACCGGAAGAACGCGCCGTGCGGGGTGAACAATTTCGTCTCCCTTGCCGTACAACGTTTCTACCACCACACGCAGTGCTTCCGGCTGAGCGATTCGGCACGCCTCGGGGTGCTGCAGTGCGGCGACATCTACGAGGTGGAGAAAGGCGGCCCGGGGTACCGGTTCGACGACGAGGTGACCGGCGCCGAGACGTACCCCCGCGGCACGGTCGCCATCGGCAACCAGGGCCCCGGAACCAACGGCAGCCAGTTCTTCGTCGTGCACTCCTTCGCCAACATCGATCCGAAGTACACGGTGCTGGGCCGGGTGACCCGCGGCATCGAGGTACTCGACCGGATCGTCGAGGCGGGCATCGCGGACGGTGCCGACGACGGCGCGCCGGCGAAGCCGGTGCGGATCCACCGCGTCACCTACGGCTGGTGACCAGTGCTCAGGCGGGTTCGCGCAGGCGAGCCCAGGCGACGAGGTCGCCGGTGCATCCGGTGGCGACACCCCGTTCGGCGCTGAGCCCGGCGATGAGCCCCCTGGCCGGCGCGCAGTACCGGTGATCGCAGGACAGCACGTCCTGCTCGGGCACGTCCCCGGCGAGTGAGACCTCGACCCGGGGCGTGTCGGCGGCGCGGAATCCCACCGCGACCCGTCCGGTGCGCATGGCGTGCAGGTCGAGGAAGGCACACAGCTCGGACGCCAGGAGCTGGGTGTCGGGTACCAGTACCGCGGGCTGGTCGGCCAGCGTCGTGGCCACCCATCCGCGCAGGCTGGCGGGGCTGTCCGCGAAGGAGTCGAACATCCCACTGTGCCAGCGGATACCGTTGTCGTCGACGAAGCGCTGTTGCTGGGCCACGTACCCTCTCCGCGTTGGTCACGGCGCCGTCCCCCGGTGGTCCGGCGCGAGTCGGCCGCGCACGGCCACCGGACCAACTACCCACTCGGTCCCGATCTCATGCATCGGATTCGCGACGGGGCTGATCGATCCGGCGGAGGGTCTTCCACGTCGCGGAACGGTCCCCCGTCCCCGAGCGCGTATACCGTCACAGGGCCAGCGCGGATGGACAGCGCAGACGAGGAACCGAGGAGTTTTCGTGCACATCAGGGTCATCGGCGCCGGGGTGATGGGCCGCGGGATCGCACAGTGGGCGGTCACCGGCGGGCACACCGTCGAGCTCGGCGACGCGCGGGCCGACGCCGTCGGCGAGGCGTGTGAGTTCGTCCGGGGCATGCTGTCGCGGGCGGTGGACAAGGGCCGGATGAGCGCGGACGAGGCGGCGGCCGCCGTCGCGCGCCTGCGTCCGCTCGACTCCCCCTGGGCCCCCGGTGCCGAGGTGGAACTGGTGATCGAAGCGGTACGGGAGGACCTGGACACGAAGGCCGAGGTGTTCACCCGGCTCGCCGAGGCGCTGCCGGAGAGCACCATCTTCGCCACCAACACCTCCTCCATCCCGGTCACCCGGATCGCCGCCCGGCTGGACGATCCGACCCGGCTGGCGGGCCTGCACTTCTTCAACCCGGTACCGCTGATGCGGATCGTCGAGATCGTCCCCGGCGCCCGTACCCGGGACGGGATCCCCGCGGTCCTCGCCGAACTCGTCGAGGGCTGCGGGCACCGGGCCGTCCTCGTGTCGGACACCCCCGGTTTCCTGGTCAACCACGCCGGACGGGGGCTGGTCACCGAGGCGCTCGCGGTGCTGGAGGAGTCCGTCGCCGATGTCGCCGGGATCGACCGGATCGCCCGCGAGGTCCTCGGGCTGCGGATGGGGCCGTTCGAGCTGATGGACCTCACCGGACTCGACGTCACGGCGGCCGTCATCGACTCGGTGTGGGACGGTTTCCGCCACTCCGATCGGCTCCGGCCCTCCTTCCTCACCCCGAACCGGGTCGCCGCCGGCCTGCACGGCCGCAAGACCGGGGCGGGTTTCTACGACCACGCGGACGGGGTCCGCACGGCCGCCTCCGCCGAGGAGGAGCCGGTGTCCGGCGACGGGGACCGGCCGTGCCTGGTGCACGGCACAGGGCCGGAGGCCGACGAGCTGCGCGCGGCCCTCGACTCCGCGGGGGTGCCCCGCGCCGCCGACCCGGCCGCGGACGCCACGCTGGTCCTGGTGCCGGTGTGGGGCGGCACGGTCGCCGAGGCCGTCGCGGCGCACGGCCTGCCCCCGGAGCGCACGGTCGGCGTGGATCCACTGTCCGTGCCCACCGGCAGGCGGGTGCTGGCGGCGACCCCGGCCAGTTCGCCGGAGGCCGTGCGTGACGCCCGCGCGGTGCTGGCCCGCGGCGCGGACCCCGGCACCGCGGCGGCGGTCACCGTGGTCCGGGACGCGCACGGCAGCGTGGCGCAGCGGCTGCTGGCCTCGATCGTGGGCGTGGCCGCCTCCATCGCCGAACGCGGGCTCGCCGCGCCGGAGGACGTCGACGCCGCCGTCACCACCGCCCTCGGCTACCCGCACGGCCCGCTGACCTGGGGTGACCGGGTGGGCGCTGCCCGTCTCCTCGTCCTGCAGTCCGCGCTGTTCGCGAGCACCGGTGACCCGCGCTACCGGCCGACCCGCTGGGTGACCGAGCGCGCCCGGCTCGGCCTGCCGCTGACCGCTCCGGCATACCCGCTCTGAGTCGTCTCATCGAGGAGGAAACCCCATGCTGTCAACGGATCTGGGCCTGACCGAGACGCAGCGCGACTTCCGGGCGATGGCCGCGGAGTTCGTCGACGCGGAGGTGGTGCCGCACGCCCGGGAATGGGATCGCCGGGAGAAGGTGGATCCGTCGATCGTCCGCAGGCTCGGCGAGCTGGGCTTCCTCGGCCTGATGGTCGGCGAGGAGTACGGCGGGGTGGACGCGGACATGCTGTCCTACGTGCTGGTGACCGAGGAGCTGGGCCGTGGCGATTCGGCGGTGCGCGGCATCGTGTCCGTCTCGCTGGGGCTGGTCACCAAGACGATCGCCGCACACGGGACCGAGGAGCAGCGGCGCGAGTGGTTACCCCGGCTGGTCGCGGGCGAGGCACTGGGGTGTTTCGCCCTGACCGAACCGGGCACCGGCTCGGACGCCGGTTCCCTCACCACCCGCGCGGTCCGGGACGGCGGCGACTGGGTGCTCGACGGCAGCAAGATCTTCATCACCAACGGCACCTGGGCCGATGTGGCACTGACCTTCGCGAGAACGGAGGAGGGCGTCACGGCGTTCCTGGTGCCCACCGGCTCCCCCGGTTTCACCGCGACCGAGATCCACGGGAAGCTCGGCCTGCGCGGGCAGGCCACCGCCGAGCTGGCCTTCGAGGGCGTCCGGGTGCCCGACTCCGCGCGGCTCGGCGAGCCGGGCCGGGGAATGGGCATCGCGCTGGGCACGCTGTCGCGGGGGCGGATCTCGGTGGCGGCGGGCGCGGTCGGTCTCGCCCAGGCGGCACTGGACGCCGCGGTGCGGTACGCGGGCGAGCGGGAGCAGTTCGGCCGTCCGATCGCCTCGTTCCAGCTCGTGCAGGAACTGCTCGCCGATTCGGCCGTGGACGTGCAGGCGGCCAGGTTGCTGACCCGCAACGTGGCCCGCATGGCGGACCTGGGCGCGGGCCCGAAGGAGTACGCGACCGACGCGTCGATGGCGAAGTACCACGCGAGCGAGACGGCGGTCCGGGTCAGCAACAACTGCCTGCAGGTGTTCGGCGGTTACGGCTACATCGACGAGTACCCGATGGGCAAGTACCTGCGGGACGCCCGGGTGCTGACCCTGTACGAGGGCACCAGCCAGGTGCAGAAGCTGATCATCGGCAGGGACCTCACCGGCGTCAACGCGATGTTGTAGGCCCGCCGAGGCGGTCGCGCACGAACCGCGCCCGTGCCTCGACGGTGTCCTTCGGCAGCGGTACGAGCTGGTAGCCGTGGTGGGCGTAGACGTGCAGCATCGCGTCGTGGGTGCGCTCGGCCTCCTCGAGGTCCTGCCTGCGCTCGGCGTCGCCGACGAAGATCTCCGGCCACGGCGGGGCGATGAACACGGTGGCACGATAGCGGAACCGCTCCGCCGCCCGGTGCATGTGCGCGGGCACGGGGCGGCCCAGCAGCCGCAGGTACCCGGCGACGTCGGGGACGCCCCGGTCGAACACGACCTGGCCGGTCAGCTCGGTGGCGAGGCGGTACGACCGCAGTTCCCAGGCGAGCATCGTCTCGGCGAACAGGCCGGGATCAGCCCAGGGCAGCGCCCGGCCGCCGATCGCGAGCTGGTCGCGAATGATCTGCCTGCCCGCCTCGGCGGACGTGGCGGCACCGTCGGCGCGCAACCGGTCGACGAGCGTGGTCTTGCCCGATCCGGGGCCGCCGGTGACGACGACGAACCTCTCCATCGTGTGGCCTCCTCTGCTGGCGTGGCTGCGTTCCGGCGCGCGGGTACGAGGCCGTACGCGCCGCCGGGCGGGAAACGGGTGGGTGACGTGGCGGCCTAGGATCGCGGGATGGCTTCCACCGGGATCGGCAACGAGGTGCGCGAGGAGACGGGTGCCGGCGCGAGCGAGGCGCTGGAGGTGCTGCGTCGGGTCTTCGGCTACGACTCGTTCCGTGGCCAGCAGGACGAGATCATCGGCCAGGTGGTGGGTGGTGGCGATGCGCTGGTGCTGATGCCCACCGGTGGTGGAAAGTCGTTGTGCTATCAGATCCCGGCCCTCGTCCGGGAGGGCGTCGGTGTCGTGATCTCGCCACTCATCGCGTTGATGCAGGACCAGGTGGACGCACTGCGCGCGCTGGGGGTACGGGCGGGATTCCTCAACTCCAGCCAGGATTTCGAGGAGCGCAGGCAGGTCGAGGCCGACTTCCTCGCCGAGGAGATGGACCTGCTGTACCTGGCGCCGGAACGGTTGAGCGCGGAGTCCACCCGCAGGCTGCTTGATCGCGGCACGGTGGCCCTGTTCGCGATCGACGAGGCGCACTGCGTTTCCCAGTGGGGGCACGACTTCCGGCCAGACTACCTGGGACTGTCGGAGCTGCACGAGCGGTGGCCGGACGTGCCGCGCATCGCGCTGACGGCGACCGCCACCGAGGCGACGCACACCGAGATCGCGAACCGGCTGAATCTGCGTGAGGCGCGGCATTTCGTCGCCAGTTTCGACCGGCCGAACATCCAGTACCGGATCGTCGGCAAGAACGATCCGAAGCGCCAGTTGCTGGAGTTGCTGCGTACCGAGCACGCAGGGGACGCCGGGATCGTCTACTGCCTGTCCCGCGCCTCGGTGGAGAAGACGGCCGAGTTCCTGGTGGACAACGGGATCCCGGCGGTTCCGTATCACGCGAAGCTGGATTCCCGTACCCGCGCCCGGAACCAGTCGCGGTTCCTCCGCGAGGACGGGCTGATCGTGGTGGCCACGATCGCGTTCGGCATGGGGATCGACAAGCCGGACGTGCGTTTCGTGGCGCATCTCGACCTGCCGAAGTCGGTGGAGGGGTACTACCAGGAGACCGGCCGTGCGGGCCGGGACGGGCTGCCGTCGACGGCATGGCTGGCATACGGCCTGCAGGACGTGGTGCAGCAGCGGAAGATGATCGACACCTCGGAGGGCGACGCCGCACATCGCAGGCGGCTGGCCTCGCATCTGGATGCCATGCTCGCGCTGTGCGAGACGGTGACCTGCCGGCGGGTCCAGTTGCTCAACTACTTCGGCCAGCAGGGCTCGGCGTGCGGCAACTGTGACACCTGCCTGACGCCGCCGCAGACCTGGGACGGCACGGTTCCGGCGCAGAAGCTGTTGTCGGCGGTGTACCGGCTGGCGAACGAGCGTGGGCAGAAGTTCGGTGCGGGTCAGGTCATCGACATCCTGCTCGGCAAGAGCACCCCGAAGGTGCAGCAGCATCAGCACGACGCCCTCACCGTGTTCGGGATCGGCAGCGAGCTGGCCGAGCCGGAGTGGCGCGGAGTGGTGCGGCAGTTGCTCGCGCAGGGTCTGCTGGCCGTGGAGGGTGATTACGGGACGCTGGTGCTCACCGAGGGCAGTGGCGAGGTGCTCGGCAGGCGGCGTGAGGTGTTGCTGCGACGGGAACCGGAACGGACGGCGCGGGCCGCGGCTCGTTCGGGTAAGGGGCGGAAGGCTCCGGTGGACTTGCCGGAGGAGGCGAAGCCGTTGTTCGAGCGGCTTCGCGCGTGGCGGGCGGAGACAGCGAAGGAGCAGGGCGTGCCCGCGTACGTCATCTTCCACGACGCGACCCTGCGGGAGATCGCGTCCGGCGCGCCGTCGACGCTCGCCGAGCTCGGTGCGGTGAGCGGCGTCGGGGAGAACAAGCTGGCGAAGTACGGTCAGCAGATCCTGGACACCCTCGGCGGCTGACCGGCCGGGCGTCGATGTTTTCCTTGCCCGGCGGGCTTTTCGAAGGGACCGTCGACTGGTTTCCCTTGCTCAGCCGATGCTGAGCGGGAGTTTCGCCGCGAGTTCGCCGAGCGCCGCGCCTTCGGCGTCGGTGGGAGTGCGACGTCCGGTGCCGACGAGGAGCGCGTCCTTGTCGCCAGAGCGAGGCTGGGAACGGGGCTCCGGCGAGGGTTTCCAGCACTGCGCGGGTGGCGGCGAGGGTTTCGGCGGGTGGTCCGGGGGCCGAGGGCAGGTGCGCGATCAGGTCGAGGTGGTACAGCGTCCGTTCGAGCACGTACGCGGACAGGTAGTCGCCGATGGTCAGCACCTCACCGTTGGTGCTGACGCGGACGGCGGGGTCGGCCAGTTCGGCTGCGCGCCCGGCGGCGGCCCCGACGTCGTCGAGGTGGGACTTGAGCCACCGCGGCTCGCCGTACGCGGCGGCGAGCCGGGGGATCAGCGCGTCGAACGGGTCTTCGCCGGTGGGTGGTTCGACGAGGCTCCAGTAGGTGATCGCGTCCACGGTCGGTTCGGTGTCGGCTGGGGTGACCAGGGTGATCAGGACGTCCTGGGCGCCGATCACCAGGTGGCACGCCAGGTCGCGGACGAGCCAGCCGGTACAGCCGGACGGCCGTTCGAAGTCCTCGTCCGGGAGGCCGGCGATGGTTTTCCGCAACGCCGTCCAGGAGACCGAGAAATGATCCACCGCGGCACGATAAGGCCGATCCGGGCGGCGAGTCGACGACCGGTGCGTGCAGTGCTTCGACGTGACCGTGGCGGCAGTCGACGCGGTGCACGCGGACGCGCCCGTCGCGGCGTCCGGAACGGCTGGGCGGCGGAGTCGGCCGGCGCCCGTCGTGTGGGCGCTGCGAGCGACGGAGGTCCGGAGACCGGCCACGCGAGCCGGCCGGCCTCCAGTCCTGTCCGGGCCGACCAGCTACCGAGCGAGGCTTCGCCTGCCTGTTCGGCCGTGGCCCTCAGCGCGGTGGCGGGAAGCAGCGCAGCAGGTGTTCCGCGGCGGCACGCTCACCAGTGATCGTGATCTCGCCGGCACGCTCGGCCTTCGCGAGTGTGCCGCCGGCGGAGACGAGGGACCGCAGGATCGGTGCGGTCGTGGCGATGGTGATGCCGGCGTCGTCGGGTTCGGTGCGGCGCGCGCGGAACCGGCCGTCCCTGACCTCGACGCGGAAGTGGTCGTCGCCGAGTCGCAGGTGTGCCACCACGTCCAGCCCGCCGGCGAGTCCGGCATCGAAGGTGGCGCGCAGTGTGAAGACCAGCGCGTCGACACCGAGGGCGGGGTCCGTGCCCTCGGGCAGGGGAAGGTCGGCACCCCACCGGCTCATCGCCACCAGCACGGGCTCGAGCCCTCGGCCGCGCTCGGTCAGCTCGTAGGCCGATGTGCTGCTCGGTGCGAATCTGCGCCGCCACACCAACTCCGCCCGTTCCAGCTCACGCAAGCGTTGGGACAGTACGTTCTCGCTGATCCCGGCCAGCCCGCGACGCAGGTCGCTGAACCGCTTCGGACCGAAGACCAGCTCCCGCACCACCAGCAACGCCCACCGTTCCCCCACGAGACCCAGCGTCCTCGCGATGGCACACGGGTCGTCATAGCCACGCATCCCCCGATCCTAGCCATCCACTTGCCAATCCGCAGCGACCACTCCTAAAGTAGGAGCGACTTCACCGACCTCGGACGGGAGAACCACCATGCAGTTCGTGACGTCGAAAGATGGCACGTCGATCGCGTACGAACACCGAGGCGGTGGACCGGCGGTCGTCCTGGTGGGCGGCGGGCTCGACGACGGCTCGGAGAACGCCGCGCTCGTCCCCGAACTGGCGCGGCACTTCACCGTGTACAACTACGCGCGCCGCGGCCGGGGCGACAGCGGCGACACCGCCCCCTACGCCGTGGCACGGGAGATCGAGGACCTCGCGGCACTGGTCGACCGGGCCGGCGGCAGAGCGCACGTGTTCGGCGCGTCGTCCGGCGGGGCGCTCGTACTCGAAGCCGCCGCCGCGGGTCTCACCGTGGACCGGATCGCGACGTACGAGGTCCCGTACATGAGCGACGACGCGATGGCCAAGCACTGGTCGGCCTACGTCGGCGAACTGACGGCACTACTCGCCGACGACCGGCGCTCGGACGCGGTCGAGCTGTTCATGCGACTGGCCGGCTCGTCCGGCGAGGACGTGAGCGCCGCGCGCGAGTCACCGTTCTGGCGCGGCCTCACCGCCCTCGCCCCCACTCTCGCCCACGACGCCGCCTGCCTCGGCGACGGCCTCCCCCCGGCCGGCCGGCTGGCCCGCGTCACCCAACCGACGCTGGTGGCGACCGGCGGCATCCCCGACCAGCACATGGGCGGCCTGCAACCCGGCTTCTTCGACGCCGCCGCGGACGCCATCGCCTCAGCACTCCCCAGCGCGGAACGACGCGTCATCGAAGGCCAGTCCCACGTCGCGGAACCGACGGCGTTCGCCGCCGTCCTGAAACAGTTCTTCGCGGGCTGACCGGGGCAACGCGTGGACCGCCCCGCACACCGACGCGGCCGACGAATCCGGCTGGCGAACTGCGGATTCGGGGGCGCGACGGGATCCCTAGCCCGGCGCCCCGGACGGATACGCCGCCAGCACCCCTTCGAGCTCGGCCGGCTGGAGGACGACGCCCAGGTCGCGCAGCGCGGAGTCCAGCCGGTCGGCGGGCACCCGTTGCCGGTGGAGGTCGCCGTCCGGTCTGGTGACCGTCAGCTCGTCGCCAACAAGCTGGCGGCTGACCCCGTCCGCCAACCGCATCACCACGAGCTTGCCGACGAACGGCGAGTGTGGATGCGTGCTGACGTAGTGGTGCGCGACCTCGTAGTCGACGGGCCGTTGTGGCGCCTCGTCGGACGCGTGCAGCACGGTCCAACCGCCGTCCCCGGGCTCACGCCGCGACAACGTCCATAGTGGACCATCGCGATCGATGCGGTGCGCCCAGCCCGCCTGGTCCACCACGGCCCCGTCGCGCAGCGGCATCGGCCGGAGCACTCCGGCACCGAAACCGACATCGGCCTGATACGCGGCACCGTCGACGTACACGGTGGAGAGCATGTGCGTGCGCGGTCCCGAGCCCTGCGGATGCACGCGCCCCATCCTGCGCTCGACGGTGAAACCGAGCTCCACCAGAACGGCGGCGAACAGCAGGGAGTGCTCGTAGCAGTAGCCGCCCCGCTGCCTGCCGACCAGTTTGCCGGCGATGACGTCGAGTTCCAGACCGGGATGCGCACCGAGCAGGACGTCGATGTTCTCGAACGGAATCGTGCGCACGTGCGCTTCGTGCAGGGTGCGCAAGGACTCCGCCGAGGGGCTCGCCCGGGGGTGCCCGACGCGACGCAGGTAGGCGTCGACGTCGAGCGAACCGGTGTTCCACCCGGTCGTGCCGGGCTCACGCAGAGCCGGAGTAATCATACCCCCAGCTTGCAACCTCGACCACGGTGCAGGTCAAGGATTCCGGCGTGACCTCAGTCGCGTGCCCTGGCCAAGGTCGCCTGGGCCCGCAGCACGATCGGCGGGTCGATCAGCTTCCCGTTCAGCAGGGCCACCGAATCGCCGCGCGCCATCGCCTCCTCGTACACCGCGAGCACCGTGCGGGCGTGCCCGGTCTCGTCGGCGGTCGGGGTGAAGACGCTGTGCACCCCGTCGAGTTGGGCGGGGTGCACGCAGGCCTTGCCGCCGAAACCGACCGAGCGGGCCAGCGTCGCCTCGGCCCGTTGCGCCTCGTCGTCGCGCACGTCGAGGTGCACCACGTCGAACGGTGCCCGGATACCGGCCTCCACGGACGCGAACACCAGCGTGGAACGGGCGAAGAGCAACTCCTGCCCGTCCGGCCGGACCTCGAGGTTGGCCTCGGCGGCGAGATCGGCGCCACCCAGCATCAGCGCCGCGACCCGTGGATGCGCGGCCGTCTCGTGCGCGAGCCGCACTCCCGCCGCCGTTTCGATCAACGCGATCACCGGCGGTCCTTCGGGGCCCAGCGCCTCGATCGCGGCCGGGGTCGCCTTGGGCACCATCAGCCCGTCGACGCCGACCTCGCGCAGCGCGGCGAGATCGTCGCCGAGCCACTCGGTCCCCGCGCCGTTGACCCGGACGAAACGCAGGCACCGCACCGGTTCCTCGGCGAAGACCCGGGTCGTCGTCGCGCGGGCGGCGCCCTTCTCCGGCGGGGGCACAGCGTCCTCGAGGTCGGCGATGACCGCGTCGGCACCGGAGGCGAGCGCCTTGCGCAGCTTCGCCTCGTCCTTGCCGGGCGCGAAAAGCAGCGACCGCAGTGACGCGAACAGGGCACTCATCCGCGCACCACCGCCAGGAAACCAAGGTCGGTGTGGTCCTGCAGTGCGGTCACGTCCCGCTCAAGGGCGCGGACGCCGTCCTCGCCGAGGACCAGTCCGGCGTTGGCACGGTACTTGTCCAGCACGTCGGCCTCGGTCATCGGGTTCTCCGCGCCGCCGCGCTGGTATCGCAGTTCGGCCTCGAACGTCCGGCCGTCGGTGGTGAGCACCCGGACTCCGCCACCGAACGCGTCGGGCCGCGGCGAGTACGTCCGCTGCTCGTAGGACACCGACCGGCTCAGCGCGAGCACGGCCTCGTCGGCGATGCGGTCGGGGGTGAAGCTGGCGACGTCCACGGTGCCGTGCACGAGCAGGCTCGCCAGACAGAACGGAAGGCTGAACTTCGCGTCGTACGGGGTGCGCGGGCGGGCCTTGTCCGCCGCGGGTTCGAGGACGAGGCCCACGCCGGTCGCGTCGGTGTAGGCCACCATGCTCGCCACGTCCGCCGCCCGCAGCGACGGGTTGTCCCGCAGGATCCCGGCGAGCGCGTCGACGGGCGCGTGCGTGTAATGGCAGGCGGGGTATGGCTTGTAGGCGATCGACGGGGTGTTCCAGGACTGCCCGAGCGTGTCGAGCTGGGGTGCGAGGTCGACCTCGATGCCGTGCAGGTACGTGGCGTAGAAGCCGCGTACGCCCTCGAACACGGTGGCCGGTCCCCTGGCTCCATGGGCGGCGAGCCGGGTGGCGGTGATGCCGGCCTGTGCCGCCCAGCCGGGGTGCAGGCGTTTGGTGTCGGCGCCGTCGGCGAGGAACTCCAGCAGACCCGAGGCCATGCTGCCGGCGATGCCGAGTGCCTGTGCCGTCCGGTCCGCGTCCAGGCCGCGGGCGCGGGCGGCGGCCGCGGTGGCGCCGAAGACGCCGCACACGCCGCTGGGGTGCAGGCCGCGGGCGTGGAACTGCCCGCCCGCGGCTGCACCGACGCGGGTGGACACCTCGTTGCCCGCCACGATCGCGGCGAGGACGGTGGCCCCGTCGGCGCCGGCGGCCTGGCCCGCGGCGAAGGCGGCCGGGGTGACGGCGGCACTGACGTGGATCACCGAGTCGGGGTGGGTGTCGTCGAAGTCGAGGGCGTGGCACAGCACGCCGTTGACGAAGGCCGCCTCCGCGGCGGGCAGCCCGTGCGGCACCCCGAGCGCGGCGGCCGGGCCCGCCGTGCCCGCCTCGTCCGCTCCGGCGACGGCGTAGGCCGCTTCGCCGAGTGCGAGAGCGGCGATACCGCAGCCGAGGGTGTCCAGCACATGCAACCGGGCCGCGGTGACGACCTCGGCGGGCAGGTCGGTGTGACGCAGGCCGGCGGTGAACGCGCCGAGGCGTTGCGCCGCGGTGCCTGTGCCGGTGTCCGCCGCGGGGGTGGCCGGTGCCGTTGTGGTCATATCGCTGGTCCTGCCTTTCAGGTATGGATCGTGCTTCGGTGACGCGCTCGCCGCTGGGCCGGGCGCGACTCCGGCCGGAACGGGCGTCACACGCCCAGGAACGTCTTACGGACCTCGGCGTCGGCGAGCAGTTCGCCGCCCGCTCCGGAGTAGGTGACGCGGCCGCGTTCGATGACGTAACCGCGGTCGCTGAGTTCGAGGCCGGAACGGGCGTTCTGTTCGATGATCAGGAACGTCAGGCCGGTCTCGTCGCGCAGGGAGCGCAACTGCTCGAACACCTCGCGGACGAGGATCGGGGAGAGTCCCACCGATGGTTCGTCCATCAGCACCAGGCGCGGCTTCAGCATCAGCGAGCGGCCGATCTCCAGCGCCCTGCGCTCGCCACCGGAGAGTGTGCCCGCCTGCTGCTTGCGCCGGGCGGCGAGTTTCGGGAACAGGTCGAACACCTCGTCGACGCGGTGCCGGATCTTCTTCTTGTCCCGCTCCAGGTACATGCCGAGTTCGATGTTCTCGTACACGGTCATCCCGGGGAAGATCGCCGGCAGCTGCGGGACGAGCGCGATCCCGGACGTGAGGAGCTGCTGCGGGCCGTAGGACGTGATGTCCTTGCCCGCCATGAGAACCGAGCCCTCACGTACGTCGATGAGACCGTAGACCGCCTTGAACACGGTCGACTTGCCGGACCCGTTCGGACCCACGACGCAGACGATCTCGCCCTCGTGCACGACGAGGTCGACGCCGTGCAGGATGTCCACTCCCTTGTACCCGGCGCGCACACCGCGCACCTCCAGCAGCGGTTCAGGCTCCGAGATAGGCATCGATGACCTCCTGGTTCGCCTTGACCTCGTCGGGGGTTCCGTCGGCCAGCACCCGGCCCTGTTCGAGCACCACCACCCGGTCCGCCATGCCGAACACGAAGCCCACGTTGTGCTCGACGATCACGAACGACACGTTCTCCTCGCGGTGCAGCAGCCGCAGGTGGTCCGCCAGTTCGAGGATGAGCGCCGGGTTCACCCCGGACGTCGCCTCGTCCAGCATCACCACTTTGGGGCTGGGCATGATCGCCATGACGAGTTCGAGCAGTCGCTGCTGCCCGCCGGAGAGTTCGCCCGCGTGAGTGGCACTCATACTGCGGATGCCGACGAGGTCGAGCAGGCGGTCGGCACGTTCGCGAACCGATTCCTCCGGCCCGCGCAGCGCGCCGAAGCGCGGCAAAGTGGTCCAGTTCCGCGACAACAGCACGTTCTCCAGCACCGTCAGTTCCGGAAAGACCCGGGCGTCCTGGAAGGTGCGGGTCAGTCCCATTCTGGCCACCGTGGACGGCCGCCTGCGACTGATGTCCTTTCCGGACAACATGATCTTCCCGGCGTCCGGGCGCCTGCCGAGGGACAGGCAGCTCAGCAGCGTCGACTTGCCGGAACCGTTCGGGCCGATCAGCCCGACGATCTCGCCGGGCGCGATCCGGAAGCCGACGTCGTCGAGCGCGACCAGCCCGCCGAACCGGCAGGTGATCCCGGTGGCGACCAGCAGATCGCCGGTGGTGCGTTCCTGGGTGACGGTCATCGTCCCTCCCCTGCTTCGCGCTCACGCTTGCGCCTGCCCGCGGTCGCCCTGTCGGCGAGCGTGCCGACGATTCCCTTCGGCAGCAACAGGACCACGATGACGAGGGCGATGCCGAAGAACACCAGGAAGTCCTCTCCGTCGGTGCCCCACAGGGTCTCCCGCAGCAGGATGAACACGGTCGCACCGAGCGCGGGCCCCCACACGGTGCCGAGGCCGCCGAGGGTGACCATGAGCGCCAGGTTGATCAGCAGGATGTCCCGGAACATGATCGACGGGTCGATGAACGCCGTCTGGTACGCCCACAGACTGCCGATCAGGGCGGTGATCGCACCGGACATGCAGAACGCCGTCATCTTCACCAGGGTCGTGTTGATACCGCGTGCCTCCGCGCCGACCTCGTTCTCCCGCACCGCCAGCATGCTCGCGCCGAGCTGCGAACGCCGCAACCACACGGTCAGCAGCACGACGGCGACGGCGATGCCGAGGAACACGTAGTAGAACAGGCCGCGGTCGATCACCGACTTGAAGATGACACCGCCGGAACCTCCGGTGAAGTCGCGGAACACCAGTGCCAGTTCCCGCATCGCCATGAAAGCGCCGAGCATCGCGATCGAGAAGTAGACCCCGCGCAGCCGCAGCAGCGGGTAGCCGACAACGAGCGCGAAGAGGAAGCCGAACAGCATCGCGATCGGCACGGTGGTCCAGAAGGACATGCCGGATTTGGTGACCAGCAGGCCCGCGGTGTAACCGCCGATGCCGAAGAAGGCACCGTGCCCGAAGTCCACGTAGCCGGTGAAGCCGGAGATGATGTTCCAGCTCGAGGTCAGTCCGACCCACATGAACACGGTGCTCAGCAGCAGCAGCGCCGAGTTGTTCAGTCCGAACAACGGTGCGGCGAGCAGTGCCGCCAGTCCGGCGGCGAACAGTCCGGCGCGCAGCCGCGGATCGGCGAACCGGGTGGGCAGTGTGCCGGGGCCGGAGGCGGCGGACAGCCGTTCCGCCGCCCGGCCGTCCACCCGGGTACTGATGGTGGGGGATCCGCTAGACACCGGCCATCACCCGCTTACCTCCACTGATTCCGTTGGGGCGCACCACGAGTGCGATGACCACGAGCACGAAGGCCGCGGCGACACCGAGCCCGGTGCCGACCGAGGGCACGTACGAGGCGAGGATCGCCTCGATCAGCCCGATGAACATCGCCGCGACGAGGGTGCCGGACATCCTGCCGACACCACCGAGTACGACGATGGCGAACGCCTTCATCGTCAGCAGCGGCCCGAGGAAGGGGTAGAACCCCTGTGCCGAGCCGAGCAGGGTGCCTCCGGCGAACACCAGGGCGATGCCGATGCCGAAGGCGATCGCGTAGACCGCGGTGATGTCGATGCCGACGACCCTGGCGGCGGCCTTGTTCTGGGAGGCCGCCTGGATCGAGCGTCCGACGCGGGTGTGGTTGAGCAGTGCCCACGTCAGTACCAGGATGACGATCGCCCCGAGCAGCATCAGCGCCCGCGGGGTCGGAATGGTCAGCCCGAAGAAACTCACCACCTCGGCTGAGTAGCTCGTCGTCGTCACCCGCGGTGTGCTGCTGAACAACTTCAGCAGCACCCCCTGTGCGATGGCGCCGATCCCGAAGGTCAGCAGCAGGGCCATCAGCGGGGGACGTTCCACGACCCGGATCACCAGTGTCCGGCAGAGCACCCAGCCGAAACCGAAGCCCAGCGCGATGATCACCGGCAGTGCGACCAGCGGATCGATCCCGAGGTACTGCTGCGCCGCCCACGCCAGGTAGGCGCCGATCAGGACGCATTCACCGTGGGCGAGGTTGAGTACACCCATCACGCCGAACACCAGGGACAGTCCCTGGGCGACGAGGGCGTAGAACCCGCCCAGCACGATTCCGTCGAGCAAGACCTGACTCAGCTGGCCCATACCCGCAACTCCTTTGTCACTGCGACGCCGTGCCGATCTTGGGCCCGGTTCGCCGCTGGGCGGTTGTTCCTCGGTCCGGTCAGCGCTGCGACCAGGGTGTGCTCGGCCGGATCTCGGCGGACGCGTTCTCAGCCGGCGCGACGACGACCTGTTCACCCTTCTCGTCGAGCTGCACGGTCAGCATCGGCCGGCTCACGTTGGCGCCCTTGAGTCCACTCGGGTCGTCAGGGCCCGCGTAGTCGATCGGGCCGTAGAAGGTGTCCACGTCCAGTTCCAGCAGCGCTTCGCGGACCGCTTCGACCTCGACGCTGCCCGCCTTCTCGATCGCGAGCTGCAGGGACAGCGCGACCGCGCTGCCGCTGGGCGGCATGTACGAGGGCTTCTCGCCGTAACGGGCGACGTAGCGCGCCTCGTAGTCGGCGGCGGTACCGAAATACTCGTCGGCGAACTTCGCCGAGCTGTGCCACTGCGTGGGCGCCATGATGCCCCGGGTCGTCTGCGCGCCGAGCTGCTCCACGAAATTCTGCTCGGTCGGCGCCTGCACCATCAGCACGTACGGCGGCATCCAGTCGAGACTGCGCATGGTCTGCGTGGTCAGTACTCCCATCAGCGTGTGCCCCGCCTCCAGCAGCACGTCCGGATTCGCCCGCTGGAGCTGACCGATCGCACCGCGGATATCGTTGGCATCACTGGGAACCCGCTGGGTGCCGACGACACGGATGCCGAGTTCGCCTGCAAGTTTCTCGGTGGCCCGCTGCACGTCGACCATCGGCGCCTCGTCGGTGTGCAGGATTCCGATCGTCTTCACCCCGCGCCGGGCGAGTTCCCGCAGCGCGGACTCGGTGTAACGACTGGTGTTCGTCAACGGGCTGAACACGTAGTCCGATCCCTGGCTGAACACCGTGTCGGCGGCCGCGCCACCGGCGAAGAGGATCTTCTTGTTCGGCTCGGTCACCGCCGACGCGGCGAGCGTCAGGCCCGAGGAGTAGGAACCGAAGATGAAGTCGATCCCGTCCTCGCTGATGAGCCGCTGGATGAGCCGCACCGCCTGTTCCGGGTCGGACTGGTCGTCGTAGAAGACGATCTCCACCGGACGTTTGCGGTCACCGACCTTGATGCCGCCGAGTTCGTTGTTGACCATGTCGCGCCACAGTTCGTAGCCGTGTTTCACGGCGGCGCCCTCGATCGAGTACTTACCGGTGTCCGAGACGGCGGCGCCGATGCGGATCGGGCCGTTCGGGTCGTCCGCCGCGGGGGGCTGGGCGCAGCCGGAGAGCACCAGTGCGAGGGTGACGAGCAGTACGGCGGCCCGCCTCGCCCGCGTCCTAGCCGACATGAGCCTTGCCCCGCAACAGAGACTTGGCGATCACGGTGCGCAGGACGTCGTTGGTGCCTTCGCCGATCGCCATCAGCGGAGCGTCCCGGTAGAGCCGTTCCACCTCGAACTCGGCGGAGTACCCGTAGCCGCCGTGGATGCGCATCGAGTCGAGTGCGCACTGCAGCGCGGTCTCCGAGCTGAACACCTTCGCCATGCCGGACTCGGTGTCCATCCGGACACCCGCGTCGAGCTGGGACGCCGCCCAGTACGTCATCAACCGTGCTGCCTGCAGCTGGATGGCGATCTCGGCGAGTTTGATCTGTACCGCCTGGAACTCACCGATCGCCTGCCCGAACGCCTCACGTTCCCTGGCGTAGCGCAGAGCCTCCTCGTAGGCGCGCTGCGCGATTCCCACCGAACGGGCGGCGATGTTGACCCGGCCGGTCTCCAATGAGGACAGTGCTTGGCCGAGGCCTTTGCCCTCGACGCCGCCGAGCAGATTCTCCTTCGGTACCCGGACGTTGTCGAGCCGCAGTTCGCAGGACTCGGTGCCCTTGTAGCCGAGCTTGGGAATGTCCTTCTCCACCACGAACCCCTCGGAGGTGGTGTCGACGAGCAGGACACTCATTCCGTGGTGCGCGGGGCTGGCCGAGGGGTCGGTCTTCACCAGTACCGGCAGCGGGTTCGCGTACCGGGCGTTGGTGATCCACGTCTTCGCACCGTTGACGACGTAGTGGTCGCCGTCGAGCCGGGCCGTGGTCCGGATGCCCTGCAGATCGGTGCCCGCGCCGGGTTCGGTGAGCGCCAGGCCGGTCCGCAACTCCCCGGTGGCCAGCCGCGGCAGGTACGCGCGCTTCTGTTCCTCGGTGCCGTGCCGGGCGATCATGAAGCAGGACACCGAATGACTGCCGAGGATCCCGGCGACGCCCATCCAGCCGCGGGAGATCTCCTCGAAGGTGAGCACGAACGACACGGTGTCCGCGCCGAGTCCGCCGTACTCCTCGGGAATCGCCAGGCCGAACAGGCCCAGCTCCCCCATCGTCTCGACGATCTCGGTCGGGTAGCGGCCGGAGTGCTCCCAGTCGCGGGCGACCGGGATGATGTCCTTCTCCACGAAGTCCCGCAGGGTCTGGCGGAACATCCGCTGTTCGTCGTTGAACGAGAAATCCATTGATCGCTCCTGCTTGCTCGTCTGTTCTGCGCCGGGGATTGCCGGGGTGGTCAGGGAGTGCCGAAGGCGCCCGCGGCACGGATGTCGGCGATCCGTTCGCCGGAGTAACCCAGCAGGTCCCGCAGCACCTCGTCGGTGTGCTGGCCGCGTTCGGGTGCGCGGCGCGGCTCGGCTCGCACGGGGCCGACCCGGACCGGGGAGGCGACCTGGCGGACGGTGCCGAACACCGGGTGCTCGGTGCTGACGACCATCTCCCGCGCGACGGTCTGCTCGTCGGCGAGCGCCTGCGGAATGGAGTTGATCGGTGAACACGGGATCGAGGCGGCGCGCATCTCGCCCAGCCACTCCTCGACGGTCCTGAGCCCGAGTTCGGCATCGAGGATCGCCTCGAGTTCGTCGTGGTGGCGGGCGCGGTCGGCGAACGTGCGGAACCGGGGGTCCTCGGTCAGTTCCGGGCGGCCGATGATTCCGGCCAGGCGATGCCAGAACTTCTCCTTGGCACAGCCGACGACGAGCCAGCCATCCTTGGCCGGAAAGGTCTGGAACGGCACGAGCGAGGGGTGCGCGGACCGGGCGGTGCGGCGAGGTTCGTGGCCCGCGGTGAGATGCCAGGTCGCCAGGTAGGTCAGCATGCTGATCGCGGTGTCGTACAGGCTGACGTCGCAGTCGAGGCCGATACCGTCACGGCGGGCGGCGTGGATCCCGGAGATCAGTGCGGTCGCGGCGACCAGCCCACCGCTGTAGTCCACAAGGGACAGTCCGGTCTTCTCCGGTGCGCCGCCGGGGTCGCCGGTGACCGACATCCAGCCGGCGAGACCCTGCAGGATGTAGTCGTAGCCTGGTTCCTTGACCCGGGGGCCGGTCATGCCGAAGCCGGACAGCGAGCAGCAGACGATGGCCGGGTTGAGGTGCTTGAGATCCTCGTAACGGATGCCGAGTTTCTCCGGCACGTCACCGCGCAGGTTGGAGTACACGGCATCGGCGTTGCGTACCAGGTCCTCGAAGACGGCACGGCCCTCCGGCGTGCCGATGTCGAGGGAGATGCTGGACTTGTTGCGGTTGAAGGACTCGAAGAACAGCGAGTCCTCCCCCTCGACGTACGGCGGCACCTGTCTGCCGATGTCACCGCCGACCGACGGATCCTCGATCTTGATGATCTCGGCGCCCAGTTCGGCAAGGTGCAGCGAGCCGAACGGCCCGGCGCCGTACTGTTCGAGCGAGACGATCCTGATGTCCTGCAAGGGAAGCATTGGTCACCTCGCCTCGACGGTCAGCGGCTCGGCCGCTTCGGGGAACAGGTCCGCGGCACGGGCCGCACCCTGCTTGTGCACGTAGAAGGTGCGAACGAAGCTGCAGACCACGGCACCGTCCTGGTTGAGCGTGCGGGTGCGGATGGTGACGATGCCCGCGGCGGGCCTGCTGCCCGACTCGCGTTTCTCCAGCACGATCGACTCCGACCACAGTGTGTCGCCGGCGAACACCGGGTTGGAGAACTTCACGTCGTCGAGCCCGAGGTTGGCGAAGGCATTCTGGGTGACGTCGATGACGCTCTGCCCGATCGCGATGGCGAGGGTGAGGGTGGAGACGACGATCGGCCGTCCGAACTCGGAACCGGCGCCGACCTGTGCGTTGAAGTGGGCCTGGTTGGTGTTCATGCTGAGCAGGGTGAACCAGGTGTTGTCGGTCTCGCTGACCGTGCGCCCGAGCGGGTGACGGTAGATGTCCGCCACCTCGAAGTCCTCGTAGAAGCGCCCCTGCCATCCGTCTCTGACCTGCGGTGACGTTGAACTCATGCCCTGAAAGTTAAACGTCTGACATTTCTCTGTCAATGCCGTGTTTCAAGATTTTTCAGTTACCTGGCAACGGGAACGAAACTTCTGACGTGGCCAGACATCGTCATGTCGGACGACCTCGGTGATTCATCAGGCACAAAGCGCTACACTCCCGGCGTGGACATCGTGGGGAGCAGCCAGGACCTGACACGGGGGCTCGGCGTCGCCCGGGTGCGGTCGGCGTATCAGCAGGTGGCGGACCAGCTCCGGCAGTTGATCATCACCGGAAAGCTGACCCCTGGGGACCGTCTGCCCTCGGAGGCCGAACTCGGCCAGGCCTTCGGCGTCAGCCGGAGCACGGTGCGGGAGGCGCTGCGGTCGCTGACCTCGCAGAACCTGGTGTACACCAGCCGGGGGGTGAATGGTGGCAGTTTCGTCGCCGACGCCGACCCGCGGAGCATCAGCGCGTACCTGGAAACCAGTCTCGGCCTGCTCAGTGCCGGGGGGCTGACGGTGGACGAGCTGCTCGCGGTGCGCGAGATGCTGGAGGTCCCGGCCGCCCGGCTGGCCGCGACGGAACGCAGCGAGAGCGATCTGCTGGCGCTGCGCACGGCGGTGGAGCAGGAGAACACGGAGGCGGGGCCTCAGCACGAGCATCCGCAGCACTTCCACATCCTGCTGCTCACCTGTTCCCACAACAGCCTGCTCGAAGTGGTCACGCAACCAATCTTCTCGGTGCTGAAGAACCGGTTCCTCCGTGGCAACGCGCCGGCGACGTTCTGGGATCAGGTGTGTGGCGACCACGCGAACATGGTGGAGGCCATCGAGCGCCGGGACGCGGACGCGGCGGGTTCGCTGATGCAGGAGCATCTGCACCGGCTGCGGGAGACCTACCTGGCCATGGATCGGGTCTGAGGCGACCCGTTCGCGCAGGCTGTGACGGCGGCGGGGCTAGAATCCGGCGCAGCAGCACGCGGGCGCGCGCCCTGCCCGGAGGTGGGGGGCGGACGCGTGAACCCGACCGGCGGGACCGTTCCGCCCGCGCATGAGATGAATCCGCATGGCTTCAGCAGAGAATTCCGGTGCAGCAGCGACATCCCGCACCGTCGACGTACTGGACACCGCGACCGTCACCGCCGCCGATGTGGACCGGGCGCGGGAACGGCTGCGCGGGGTCACCGCCAGCACGCCGCTGACACGGAACGAGCGCCTTTCGGACCGCGCGGCGGGCGAGGTGTGGGTCAAGCGCGAGGATCTGCAGCCGGTGCGTTCGTACAAGCTCCGCGGCGCGTACAACCTGATGGCGCAGCTCCCGAGCGGGGCGGCGTCGGCGGGAGTGGTGTGCGCGAGCGCGGGCAACCACGCGCAGGGCGTCGCGTACGCGTGCGCGGCGCTGGGGATCGAGGGCCGGGTCTATCTGCCGCGAACCACTCCCCGTCAGAAGCGCGAGCGGATCGCGGCGATCGGCGGGGAGCGGGTGCGGCTGGTGGTCTCGGGGGACGCCTACGACGACGCGCAGGCTGCCGCCGCGGCGTTCGCGGAGAGCACGGGCGCGCTGGTCGTGTCGGCGTTCGACGATCCGCGCACGGTCGCTGGTCAGGGCACGGTGGCCTGCGAGATCGTCGAGCAGCTCGGGGTGGCGCCGGACCGGATCGTGGTACCGGTCGGTGGCGGGGGTCTCCTGGCGGGCATGGCGGCCTGGCTGCGCGAGCGGCATCCGGGGGTGCGGCTGATCGGGGTCGAGCCGTCGGGGGCGGCGAGCATGACGGCGGCGCTGGCGGCGGGGCGGCCGGTCGCACTGCCCGAAGTGGACCCGTTCGTGGACGGCGCGGCTGTGCGGAGGGTGGGGCGGACGCCGTTCCCGATCGTGCGGGACAGCGGGACGGAGGTGCTCACACTGGACGCTGGCGCGGTGTGCGTGGAGATGCTGGATCTCTACCAGACGGACGGGATCATCGCGGAGCCCGCTGGGGCGCTGGCCACGGGCTCGCTGGGTGACGTGCTGACACCGGAGCCGGGTTCGGTGACGGTGTGCGTGCTCTCGGGCGGGAACAACGATGTCAGCCGGTACAGCGAGATTCTCGAGCGGGCGCTGGTGTTCGAGGGGCTGAAGCACTATTTCCTGGTGGATTTCCCGCAGGAGCCGGGAATGCTGCGTCGCTTTCTCGATAAGGTGCTGGGGCCGGACGACGACATCACGTTGTTCGAGTACGTGAAGCGCAACAACCGGGAGACAGGCCCCGCTCTGGTCGGTGTGGAGATCGGGGATCGCGGTGATCTGCCTGGTCTGCTGAAGCGGATGATGGACAGTCCGCTGCGGATCGAGCCCGTCGATCCGGACAGCGCGCTGTTCCGTTTCCTGCTCTGACACGGGCCGCCCCACTCGCGTCCACTGAGGACGTTCGCCGTTCTGCCCGCCGTGGTGAACCGCATGCCGGGCAGCGGCGTGCTCCCGCGGGCGGATCACTGTCCGGACCGTCTGCGGGCGGCCTGCGTCATAGCCGATTCGGACGTGGCACAGGACAACGCGTCGGCGAGCGTCGAGCAGGGTTCGGAATCGGAGGACAGGGCCGTGCCGCTGAACATCAGGCTGTCGGCGTTGACCGAGGCGGCCACCTGTCCGCCGATGCGCTGCTACTCGGCGCGGATCACGTCCGCAGTCCGCCGTTGCGTCCCGGCCAGGAACGTGCCGGGGTTTGGACCGGAATGGCGTGGCGGTGGCCTCGCCGGAAAAGCCCGTTCAGGTTGACAGCATTGGCGCGGCCGCCTCACGCCCAGGCGTTACGGAATCTGTGTAGTTACGGAATCTGCGTACCAGTTGAATAGATGATTTCCGCCCAGGGTAAAGTGTGCGTGGCGACGGGACGTGCACGTCCGAAGTGGGATCGCTTGCTGCTTTCGTGCTGGCCAAATTGGGCCAACACGAAAGCAGTCATACCTCTAACGAATGCGCTTCCCGCTGTCGTCCAGGTTTATCGGAAGCGTGGCTTCAAGATCCTCGATCAAGCGATCATAATGGCCGCGAGCCCGGTCGATTGCCAGAAGGTCCTCAATTTTATCCCAAGATTCGCCCTGCGCCCTTAATTTTTCAATCAAAGCGACCTCCGACTGGTCTGCGATTCTCCTCGTGTTCCTCATCAGTCGAACCCAAGACGCAATCAAAGAGTCAGGAAGTGGTTCGCTTTTGGTTGCCCCGACAGCAATCTGAAGGGCGACCAGTGAATCACTTTCTACCAGCCTCAACGCCTCAGGTTTCAAGGTTTTTTGAAGCCAATCTACAATAGTTGGGTCAACTCCAGAATCCATGGGATTCAGCATCCAATCCAGTCCTGCAAATGTCAATGTCGCGTACAGTTCAGTCGCGAGGGAGGTTCCGGCGTGCCGGCGCCGTCAGCCCAGGCACGCCCACGAGGTCACATCGCGCACGCGGGCGGTCCGGGACAGTCTCCGATGTCGTCCCAGTGCCCACAGGTGCTGATCGCCCGGGCCAACGTCGCCGAAGTCGTGCCTGAAACCCGAGAACATCGCCCCAATACGCCCCGACCGGAACGCAAGACACAAGAACCAGCACCGGAAACCAATCCCTGCCCCGAAACTACCCCGTTCCCTCCCGCGCGATCGCAGCCATGAGCTCGCGACGGAGTGCGGCACCGATCCCGTGCTACTCCCCCTCGACGAGGTTGCCGTGGGCGAACGGAATCTCCGAGAGCACCTACCACGCCAAGGCCGGAGATACGTTACGGTCCTCCACCCCATGCCACACCTGGACCGGTGCGGAGATGCCACTGATCGGCGAGCTGCCCGATGTCGGCCGCGTAACCCGGCAGTGAGGCCTGCCGATCCGGGTCGGAGTCGCCCGTTCCCGGCTTGTCCACCGAGATCCACCGCATCCCGGCGGCACGGGCAGCGTCGTCGTACCCGTGGCCGAGCAGACCCGAGGCGGGCCGGCTGGCGTGTAGACGCACGGCGTCCCCCTCGGGGCGCCGAATTCGTGGAACGCGAGCCGCCGACCGTCCGGTAGGGACACCGACCGTACAAATTTCTCCGCCATTCCACCGATTGTGCACGCGTGCACCCCCGGCGAGAGCCGTGTGCGCGCGAAGCGAACGCCAGGGCGGTGGTCAGCCGAAGTCGCCGTGGCGGCCCGCTCCGTCCGCGAACCGGGTCGCCCCGGCCACCGCCTCGTCGGTGAGGGAGACGCGGCCGTGCGCGAACTCGTTGGCCAGTGCCTCCGCCTCGTCGAGTCCGTCCTGTTCCAGCAGGGACATCCGATCCTGGCGCAGGCAGGTCTGCGGGAAAGCGGCGAGCGTTCGGGCGAGTTCGCGGGCGGCGGCGAGCGCGGTACCGGCGGGTACACGCCGGTTCACCAGCCCCATCGCGAGCGCTTCGGCGGCGTCGACGGGCCTGCCGGTGAGCACCAGGTCCATCGCCCGGCTCGCGCCGATGAGGCGGGGCAGGCGGACCGTGCCGCCGTCGATCAGCGGGACGCCCCACCGCCTGCAGAACACGCCCAGCACGGCGTCCTCGGCGGCGACGCGCAGATCGGCCCACAGGGCGAGTTCCAGACCGCCGGCGACGGCATGGCCCTCGATCGCCGCGATCACCGGTTTGCCGAGCCGCATCCGGGTGGGCCCCATCGGTCCGTCACCGCTGTCGGCGATCCGGTTGCCCTCGCCCGCACCGATCGCCTTGAGGTCGGCGCCCGCGCAGAACGTCCCGCCCTCGCCGTACAGCACGGCGACGTCGGCGTCCTGGTCGGCGTCGAAGACGCGGAACGCCTCGGCGAGTTCCCATGCGGTGGCACGGTCCACGGCATTGCGCACGGCGGGACGGGCGATGCCGATCGTGGTGATCCGGTCCGCACGCCGGACCGTGACGTTCTGTGCTGCCATACGCGCGGCGCCCCCTCGTGCCGGGATGTCTGGACGGGGTCCATGGTCTCCCGGTTCGAGGGGGCGCGCAGGCCGTGCGGATCAGTCCAGCAGGGTGACCCCGCTGGACGGGTGGAAGGCGTGCAGTTCGTCCTCGTCGCGGATGCCGACGCGGACCCGCTCGCCGAGGCGGGGCGGGGTCCGGCCGTCGACCCGGACGACGATCCGCTGCTTTCCGGAACCGGCGGCGACGACCCCGTGCAGGTAGGCGTCGGCACCGAGTTCCTCGACCAGTTCCACGGTCAGCTCGAACGAGTCCTCACCGTCGCCGACCAGGCGCAGCGTTTCGGGACGCACTCCGACGGTGACCTCGCCGAGGTCGTCGGCGGAGGCCCTGTCGAGGATCGCGCGGGGCAGCCGCACGGTCAGGTCCCCGAGACTGACGCCGTCACCGGCGATCGGGAAGGTCGCGAGGTTCATCGCGGGCGAGCCGATGAAACCGGCGACGAACGCGTTCGCTGGACGGTCGTACAGCTCGCGCGGCGAGGCGCACTGCTGCAACATCCCGTCCTTGAGCACGGCCACCCGATCACCCATCGTCATGGCCTCGACCTGGTCGTGGGTGACGTAGATGGTGGTGGTGCCCAGCCGGTTCTGCAGGGCGGCGATGTTCGCCCGCGTCTCCACCCGCAGCTTGGCGTCCAGATTGGACAGTGGCTCGTCCATCAGGAACACCGAGGGCTCGCGCACAATGGCCCGGCCCATGGCGACCCGCTGCCGCTGACCACCGGAGAGCGCCTTCGGCTTGCGGTCCAGGTACTTGCTCAGGTCGAGCAGCTCGGCCGCCTCCTTGACCTTGCTCTGGATCGTGTCCTTCGACATTCCGCGCAACCGCAGGGCGAAACCCATGTTCTCCGCGACGGTCATGTGCGGGTACAGGGCGTAGGACTGGAACACCATGGCGATGTCACGGTCCTTGGGCGGCAGATCGGTCACCTCGCGGTCACCGATGCGGATGGCGCCCTCGTCCACATCCTCCAGCCCGGCGACCATCCGCAGGGCGGTGGACTTGCCGGAGCCGGACGGGCCGACCAGCACCAGGAACTCTCCGTCGGACACGGTCAGGTCCAGACGGTCGACCGCGCGGACCGGCGGTGATCCCGCGTAGACCCTCGACGCATCTGCGTAGGCGACGTCAGCCATTGTTGTCCTCCGGGATAGGTACGGCAGTGCTGCTTTCGATTGTGGTGGATCCGCGGGAGAACGGGCTCACTTGACCGCTCCCATCGACAGACCCCGGACGAGGTGGTTCTGCGCGAACCAGCCGACGATCATCACCGGCAGCGAGGCGAGCAGTGCCGCCGCGGAGAGCTGGGCCCAGTACAGGCCCTCACTGGTGATGAATCCGACCAGGAACACCGGCACGGTACCGGCGCGGGCCGCGGTCAGGTTGACGGCGTAGAAGAACTCCGTCCACGAGAAGATGACGCAGATGAGCGCGGTGGCCGCGATACCGGGGGCGACCACCGGCAGGATCACCTTGCGCAGCAAGGTGGGCAGGTTCGCCCCGTCGATGCGCCCGGCCTCGATCATCTCCTTCGGTACCTCGAGGAAGAACGATCGCATCATCCAGATAGCCAGCGGCAGGTTCATCGCCGTGTACAGGATCACCAGCGCCCACACGTTGTCCAGCAGCTTGAAGTTCTGCGAGATCACGTAGAGCGGGATGATCGCGGCGACGATCGGCAACATCTTGGTGGAGAGGAAGAAACCCAGCGCGTTGCTGGTGCCCTTCACCGGTGCCAGGGACAGCGCGTACGCCGCGGGCACACCGAGCACGAGCACGGCGAGCGTGGAGATGACGGTGACGAAGGCCGAGTTTCCCAGGTAGGGCAGGAAACCTCGGTCGAGGATGCCGATGATCTGGTCGAGCGTCGGCGTGAAGAACAGCTTCGGCGGGTTGGTTGCCGCGTCCGCCTCCTGCTTGAACGTCGTCAGCACCATCCACAGCACCGGGAAGACGAACAGGATCGCGGCGATCCAGGTCGCCACGGTCAGCGCCGACTTGCCGAACCTGTTGGTCACCTTGCGCCGCGGGACGGTTTCGGCCGGGGCGTCGAGGGTCTGCGTGCTCATGTCACTTCACCCCTTCGTTGACCGAGAACGTCCGGAACATCAAGCGCAGCGCGAAGGTGGCGACGATCAGCGTCATGATCACGACGATGACGCCCATCGCGGACGACTGCCCGACGTCGAAGCCCTCGAACGCACGCTGGTAGATGTAGTACGGCAGGTTGGTACTCGACGTACCCGGACCGCCCTGTGTCATCAGGAAGATCGCGTCGAAGCTGTTGACGATGTAGATCGCCCCCAGCAGGATCGCGAGCTGCAGGTACTTGCTCAACTGCGGCAGGGTGATCGAGACGAACGTGCGCCACCGTCCGGCGCCGTCGACCTGGGCAGCCTCCAGCACCTCCTTGGACTGGGCCTGCAGTCCGGCGAGGATCAGCAGCATCATGAACGGCGTCCACTGCCAGACGATCTGCACCATCACCGAGCCGAGCGGGTACTCCGAAAGCCAGTCGATGTCGGTGCCCAGAACGAAGTTGAGCAACCCGGCGACCGGGTCGAACATCGTCGTCTTCCACATCAGCGCGCCCGCGGCGGGCAGAATGAGGAACGGCGTGATGATCAGGGTCCGGACGATGCCCCGGCCGAGGAACTTGCGATCCAGCAACAGGGCGAGACCGAGGCCGAGGAACATCGCGGCGAACACGCAGACGACCGTCAGCAGGACGGTGTTGAACAGCGCCCCGCGGAACTGGCTGTCCGCGAACACGTCGATGTAGTTTTGCAGCCCGACGAACTCCTGCGACCCGGGACGAACCAGGTTGAAGGACTGGAACGAGTAGAACACCGTCAGCAGGAACGGAATCTGCGTCACCGCGATGACGAAGATCAGTGCGGGAAGCAGCGGCGCCCGCCGCTTCCACGCACCGGAGTTCCCGCTTCCCGGGGCGGTGCCGGTGCCGTGCCGCGAGCCGCGTTCCGGCGGCGTGGTCGCGGTAGGGGTCTTGACAGTGGAGGTCATGACTTCTCCCGGTAGGACTCTCCGACGGTCTGCGCGTACTCCTGCGCCTGTTCGAGCGCCTCGTCGACCGAGATCTGACCGGCGACGGCCGCCGACAACTGCTGACTGACCCGGGTGCCGAGGTCCTGGAACTCGGGAATGCCGACGAACTGGATGCCCGGGTAAGGCACCGGTTCGGTCATCGTCTGCTGCTGGTTCGCCTTGCTGATCGCGTCCAGCGTGGGCTGTGCGTAGGCCTTGGCGGCCTCGCGGTACTCCGGGATCTCATAGGTCGAGAGCCTGCAGCCGGGCGGCACCTTGTTCCAGCTCAGCTCGGAGCCGACCTTCTTGATGTAGTCCTTGTTCGTCATCCACTGCATGAAGTTCCAGGCCGCCTGCTTGTTCTCGGTGACCTTCGGGATGGCGAGCGACCAGGTGTAGAGCCAGCCGGAACTCTCCGTCTTCGACACCGGCGCCTGCGTGTAGCCGGACTTGCCGACGACGGTGCTGCTCTCCGGGTCCTCGTTGGTGCCCGCCATGACCGTGGCGTCGTACCACATGGCGGCCTGGCCCTGTCCGTAACGGTTTCCGCATTCGGAGAAGCCCGCGCTGGAGGCGCCGACCTGGCCGTGCTGGCGCAGCAGGTCGACGTAGAAGTTCGCCGCCTCGCGGAACTCCGGCGAGGTGAGCTGCGCGTTCCAGTCCTGGTCGAACCAGCGGCCGCCGAAGGTGTTGACCACCGTGCTGAACGGGGCGAGGCTCTCGCCCCAGCCGGGCTTGCCACGCAGGCAGATTCCCGCGACGCCACCTTCCTTGTCGTCGAGCTTCGCCGCGAATCCGGCGATCTGCTCCCAGGTCGGATTCGGCGGCATGGTCAGGCCGGCCTGCTCGAACAGGTCCTTGCGATAGGTCAGGAACGACGATTCGCCGTAGAACGGCACCGCGTACATGTTGCCCTCGTAGGACAGCGAGTCGCGGATGCTGGGAATGAAGTCGTCCGGATCGTAGCCGGGAGTGCCCTCGACGTAGGGCTGCAGGTTCTCCAGCCATCCGTTGGCGGCCCACTGCGGGGCTTCGTAGTTGCTGATCATCACCACGTCGAACTCGCCGCCCTCGGTGGCGGTGGAGGCGGTGATCTTCGCGCGTGCCTGGTTCTCCGGCAGCGACACGAATTTCAGGTTCACCCCGGGGTTCGCGGCCTCGAAGTCCTTGGACAGGTCGACCGCGTCGTTCATCTGCGGATTGGACACGATGGCGACGACGAGGGTCTGCTCCCCCGCGCCGAGGGCACCCGCGCCCGCGCAGCCGGTCATCGCAAGCAACGCGGCGGCGAACAGCGGGATGAGTCGTGCGCGCCTAGCCATGGTCGCCTCCCGGTAGTACCTGCACCTTCAGGCCACCACCGCTGCGCATCAGGTCGAGTGCCTCGGCGAACTTCTCCAGCGGCAACTCGTCGGTCAGCAGCGAAGCGGAATCGATCTTCCCGGAGGCGACCAGGTCGAGGGCGACCTCGTAGCTGTGCAGCACGGCCATCGAGCCGACGATGGTGATCTCGTCGTTGTAGATGCGGAACGGCGAGAGCGCGACGCGCGCTTCCTCCGGCGCCACACCGAAAACGAGCAGCCTGCCGCCTCGGCGGAGGGAGTCGAAGGCGGCTTCGATGGCGGGCACCGCACCGGTGCAGTCGGCGGCGGCGTCGAACTTCTCGTCGTGCAGTTCGCTCACGTCACCGGCGACGGCGACGGCACCCAGTTCCCTGGCCCGCCCGAGCCGGGAGAGGTTGCGGTCGACGACGGTGACCTCGGCACCGGAGCGCTGCAGGAGCTGCTGCATGACCAGGCCCATCGTGCCCGCACCGACGATGAGGAACCGCTCGCCGGGCTCGGCGCCGATCCGGCGCACCCCGTGCACCGCACAGGAGACGGGCTCTACGAGCGCACCCTGCTGCCAGGTCATGCCATCGGGCATCCGGAAGCAGTTGGCCGAGGGAACGGCGACGTACTCGGCGAAGGCACCGTTGACGGTGTCGCCGGTGGCGCCCCAGTTCTCACACAGGTTGCCGTGTCCCGCCCGGCAGGGCCTGCAGTAACCGCAGAACAGCGACGGGTCCACGGCGACGCGGTCGCCGACCTCCCAGCCGCCCGGCACGTCCGTCCCGAGTTCCACGATCTCGCCGGCGAACTCATGTCCGGGGACGATCGGGTACGGGGTCGGCGGGAAGTGACCGTCGGCGATGTGAAGGTCGGTCCCGCAGATTCCGCAGGCTCCGACTTTGATCACAACCTGCCGTTCTCCCGGCTTCGGATCGGGTACTTCTCCGACCCTGATGGAGCCTGGCTGGTCAACGATCGCGGCTCGCATTATCGCCACCTCTCCCGTGCTCAGTTGAGCGTCTTGAACTTTGTGCTTTTCGAGGTTTGTCTCGGCATTGAAGAGGTCCGCACCATGTTAAGTCAACATTTCCTGGTAGTTTTACTGATATGGTGCTCAAGTGAGCAACGGTAGGAAGCATCAGGGATTGGCTGAGGCCGTGCAGGCCGCCTCGATCGCGCACCGGTTCTACGTCCGGGGTCAGTCGAAGCTGGAGATCGCCGACGCCTTCGCCATGAGCAGGTTCAAGGTCGCCCGAATCCTGGATGCCGCAAGGGAAAGCGGACTGGTCCGGGTCGAGTTCGACCTGCCTGCCCCGATCGATCTGCGCCTGTCGGATGAGGTGCGCTCGGCGTACCGGCTGGATCGCGCGATCGTGCTCGATAGAGCAGCCAGCCAGGGTGACCGGCCCGAGGTACGCAGGCGTATCGGCTCCATCGCGGCGCAACTGCTGTCCGAGATCGTCACCAAGGACGACGTACTCGGGGTCGCATGGGCACGTTCGGTGAACGTGATGGCCGAGGCCATCCGGAAGCTTCCGGGCTGCCCGATCGTGCAGCTGTGCGGGGTACAGGCGGGCATGGACATGCACGACCGTTCGGTCGAGACGGTGCGCCGGGTGGCCGCCGTGTCCGGTGGGGACGCCTACCCGATCTTCGGCCCGCTCGTGCTTCCCGACCGCCGCACCACCGAGACCCTGCGCAGGCAGCCCGGGATCGCCGAGACCTTCGGCCAGTTCCGCAACCTCACGAAGGCCGTCGTCAGCATCGGCGCCTGGCGGGACGGCGAGTCCACCGTGTACGACTCGCTGCAGCCCGCCGAACGCGACGCGATCCGCAAGCGCGGCGCGAAGGGGGAGATCGCCGCCAGGCTGTTCGACGCCAACGGCACCGCGCTCTCCACCGGGCTGGCCCACCACGTGCTCGCGGTGTCCACCGAGGAGCTCGCCAAGGTGCCGGAGGTGATCGCCCTCGGTTACACCGCACCGAAAGCCGAGGGGATAGACGCCGTACTGCGGTCCGGCACCGTCTCGACACTCATCACCGACACGAAGGCCGCCGAACCGCTGCTGCAACTCGCCGCGGCCCGACCGGTCACCTGAGACCCGGCACGCACTGGGCCGGGCTCAGGCGGACGGACGGAAACCGGTGTCCGCCCCTCACGCGAGGTACTGCCACCAGCCGTCCACCGCCGGCGGCTGGTCGACGTCGATCCGCTCGCCGGGCCTGGGCACCGCGAGCACGACCTCGTGCGCCTTGGCCTCGCGCCACACCCGGTCCGCGGGCTCGCCCCACGGGTGCAGGGCGAGGTTGAACGTGCCCCAGTGCACCGGGATCAGCACACCACCTCGCACGTCCCGGTGGGTGGCCACGCCCTCCTCCGGCGTCATGTGGATGTCCGGCCAGCTCGCGTTGTAGGCACCGATCTGGACCAGGGTCGCGTCGAAGGGTCCGTACTGCTCTCCGATCGCCGCGTAGCCGTCGAAGTAGCCGGAGTCGCCGGTGTAGAACACCGACCGGCTCGGCCCGGCCAGCACCCACGAGGCCCACAGCGTGTTGTTGCGGGTGAACAGCCGTCCGGAGAAGTGCTGGCCGGGGGCCGCGGTGATTCGCACACCCGCGATCTCGGTGCTCTCCGACCAGTCGAGTTCGACGATCCGCGACTCCGGGACACCCCAGCGTCGCAGGTGCGCACCGACACCGAGCGCGGTGACGAAGGGCGCCTGCTGGTCGCGCAGGAGCAGCCGCACGGCGTCCCGGTCGAGGTGGTCGTAGTGGTCGTGCGAGATGACGATCGCGTCGAGGCGGGGCAGTTCCTCCAGCCGGTGCGGTGCCGGGTGCATCCGGCGGGGGCCGACGAACTGGACCGGGGACGGCCGCTCGCCCCACACGGGGTCCAGCAGCAGGCGCCTGCCCTCGATCTCGACCAGCGTGGACGCATGCCCGTACCAGGTGATGTGCAGGCCGTCGACCGGACGGTCCGCGGCCTGCGGCACGAGCGGGATCCGGCCCGGCGGCCTGCGGGCGGCACCGCCGCTGAGGAAGTCGCGCACCGTGAACGGCTCGTCGTTCGGCAACGGTGGCCGGGGCGGCTGCGGGGCGTTGCGGAAGCGGCCGTCGTGGAAGCGCGGCGAGCGCTCCAGCAGCCGCGGGTCCGGTTTGCCGCCCACCGCGGGCAGCACCACGTGCGCGGCGGCCCCCAGGATCCCGCCGGCGATCCGGCCCGCCGCTCCCAGCACCGAGCGGCCGATGTTCGAAGTCCCTGTCCCCGGCATTCGCATCCCCTTCCGTTCCTGCCGAGTCGAACGCACACGGGTGCCCCCGCGTTCCCCGGGGCACCGTTGGTGGGAGATGGCCCACCCTTCCGGTGGGCGCCCCGGGCCGGCGGTGTCCCCTGTGGACGGTCGGTCCGTCGTTCAGCCGCCGTGAACGGTGTCCCGGGCCTGGGCATGCCGCTCGCGTACCCGTTCACCCTCCCTGGCTTCCTCGGTCCCCGGCTCGTCGAGCGTGAGCACGGCCTCCTGGCGCCACCGGGGCGGCTCCGCCCCGCCGGTCAGTGCCCAGGCCGCCTGCCTGGCGGCGCCGATGGCGACGTGCTGGGCGGGCTCGGGCACCACGACCTTCGCACCGAAGATGCCGGGCGCCACCGCGCGCACGCTGTCCGACTGCGCCGCGCCACCGATCAGCAGCACCCGCCGGACCGTCGTGCCGTGCTCCCGCAAGGCGTCCAGCCCGGCCGCGATGCCGCACAGCATGCCCTCCACCGCGGCCCTGGCCAGGTTCTCCGGGGTCATGTTGGCCCGGCGCAGACCGAACAGCGAACCACTGGCCTCCGGCAGGTTGGGCGTGCGTTCCCCGTCCAGGTAGGGCAACAGGGTCAGGCCCGCCGCGCCGGGTGCGGCCGCCATGGCCAGCCGGTCCAGTTCGGCGAGGTCCACGCCGAGCGCCGTGGCCATCGCGGTGAGCACTCGCGCGGCGTTGAGCGTGCAGGCCAGCGGCAGGAACCGGCCGGTGGCGTCGGCGAAACCGGCGACCACCCCGGCCGGGTCCGCGGCGGGAGCGTCGTGCACGCCGAACACCGCACCACTGGTCCCCAGCGAGACGACGACATCACCGGGGCCGAGACCGAGAGCGAGGGCACCGGCCATGTTGTCTCCGGTACCGGCCGAGACCAGCACACCGTCGGCCGTGTGCCCCGCGGGCTCGGCAGGACCGAGCACCCGCGGCAGTTCCGGCTTGCGGCCGCCGAACGCGGTCGCCAGCAGGTCCTCCCGGTAGGCACCGTCCGCGGGCGAGTAGTACCCGGTGCCGGAGGCGTCGCCGCGATCGGTGGTGGGATCGCCGGACCGGCCGAGCAGCGACCAGGTGAGCCAGTCGTGCGGCAGGACGACGCGGGCCACCCGGTCGGCGAGTTCCGGTTCGTGCTCGGCGAACCAGCGCAGCTTCGTGACGGTGAAGCTGGCGACCGGCACCGAACCGACCGCCTCGGCCCACGCCCTCGGGCCGCCGAGTTCGTCGATCAGGTCGAAGGCGGCGGACGCCGAGCGGGTGTCGTTCCACAGCAACGCGGGGCGCACCGTCTCCCCCTCGGCGTCGAGGGTCACCATGCCGTGCTGCTGTCCCGCCACGCCGACTGCGCTCACGTCGTCGAGCAGGCCGCTGCCCGCCTCGGTCAGCGCTTCCCACCAGCGGGCCGGGTCGACCTCGGTGGTGTCCGGGTGTTCGGCGCTCGCCACACGGCGCACCTCCCCGGTGGCGGCGTCGCAGACGACGACCTTCGTCGACTGCGTCGACGAGTCGACCCCGGCCACCAGTGCGGCTGATTCCACGGTCACGCTCCCGATCCTGATTCGTCCACTACGGACACCGCACCAGCGTGCGGAGCCCCGGTCACCGTACTTACCGCTGTGCCGGCACAGCCGTCCACGATCTCGATGCCGGTACCGAGCCTGCGGATGGCGGCCAGCTCGGCGGCGGGGGCCGCCCGGTCGGTGACGACCAGGTCGACGTCGGCCGTGCCGCCGTGGTCGTAAGTGGCCGTCCGGCCGAACTTGGAGTGATCGGCCAGCACGATCCGCCGCCCGGCCGCGCACAGCAGCGCGGCCTTCAGCTCGGCGTACTGCTCGACCGGGTGGTACATCCGGCCGTGCGCGATCGCCGTGGCCGAGACGAACGCGGTGTCCGCCCAGACCTCCGCCAGCGCGGACACCACCTCGGGGCCGAAGCAGGAGTCGAAGTCGCCCTTGTAGGAGCCGCCGAGCAACCGCACGCCGACGCCCGGCGCCTCGGCCAGCAACCGGGCGATGCGCAGCGAGTTGGTCACCACGGTGAGCCGTTCGAACCCGGTCAGCGCCGCGGCGAGCGGGAACAAGGTGGTCGAGTCGTCGAGCAGCAGGGTCTGGCCCTCGCGGACGTGCGCGACGGCCGCGGCGGCCAGCGCCCGTTTGCAGTCGCGGCGCAGGCCCTCCCGGAACCGGGTCGCCGTCTCCAGGGTCAGCGCCGGATAGGCGGCCACCTTGCCGCGCAGCTTGCGCAGCAGCCTGCGCGCCGCGAGATCGTCCAGATCCCGGTGGATGGTCATCAGGCTCACGCCGAAACGTTCGCCGAGCGCGCCGATCCGCACCTCCCCCGCGTCGATCACGTGCCGCAGGATCTCCTGGCGGCGGCGTTCGACCTCGGCGTCGGACAGCCGGGGCCTAACCACGGCGCGACTCCTGGGGCAATACGACGGGTTTGATCACCGTGCTGTCGCGGGCGGCCACGGTCAGCGCCTGCTCGACCTCGTCGAGCGCGAACCGGTGGGTCACCAGGCGCCCGAGGTCGACTGCTCCGCTCGCGGCGAGATCGATGGCCGCGGGCCAGGTGCTCGCGTACCGGAACGTGCCGGTGACCTCCAGTTCCCGGCCCTGCACGTGGGAGAGCGGGAGGGTCAGCTCGTCCCCGCCCATGCCGACGAGCACGACCCGGCCCGCTCTGGCGACCTGCCGGATGGCGTCGCCGGTGGCCGCGGCCACGCCCGAGCATTCGAGCAGGACGTCCGGCTCGTAGCCGGTGCCCGCCAGGTCGCGCGCGCTCACGTCCACGACGTCGGTGGCGCCGATCTCGGTGGCGACGGCGAGCCGGTCGGCGTTCACGTCGGTCACCACGACCTCGCTCGCCCCGAAGGCCCTGGCGCACTGCGCGGCCACCAGGCCGATCGGCCCGGCACCGGTGACCAGCACCCGGGAGCCGGGACGCACCCGCGCCTTGCCACAGGCCCACACGCCCACCGAGAGGGGTTCCAGCAGCGCGCCCTCCTCGTCCCCGAGCGCGTCCGGAATCGGGTGGGCGAAGTCCTCGCGCAGCACCACGTACTCGCAGAACGCCCCGTCGACGGGCGGGGTGCCGAAGAACCGCATCCGGGGGCACAGGTTGTAGCGGCCGAGACGGCACTGCGAGCAGGTGGAGCAGGGCACCCCCGGTTCGAGGGCGACCCGGGTGCCGGGTTCGTGCAGGGTCGCACCGGCGCCGGTCGCGACCACCACCCCGGCGGGCTCGTGGCCCAGCACGAGCGGCTGCTCGACGACGAAGTCGCCGATCCGGCCGTGCTCGTAGTAGTGCACGTCCGACCCGCAGGTACCCACGGCGGTCACCCGGATCAGTGCCTCGCGCGGGCCGGGCACCGGGACCGGGCGTTCCTCCAGGACGAGGTCGTGCACGCCACGAAGCACGGACACGCGCATCGTGGAGGGAAGGTCCCCTGCCGGTCGCGGCGTCGGGCGCATGGCTCCTCCATCGGGTCGGTGCCGGCCTGGCGGGGCCAAGTGTTTTCTTACCAGGGGATCACGGATTTGTTAACACAAAAATCGGGATGATCTGCCGCGCGGCAGGGGCACGGGCACCGCGACCGCCTCGGCACGGCGGGACCCACCCGTACCCGGTAGCCGTGGCGACTCAGAGGAAGTCGCGCCAGAACGGCACCACCCGTCGCGGATCCCACGCCACGTCCGCCCGATCCGCACCGGAGCGGCCGACGAACTCCTGATGGACGTAGTCCGCCAGGTCTGTTCCGTAGTAGACGATGTCGGTCTGCCAGATGGACAGCACCGGGTGGCCCGAAGTTCCGCGCAGAGCGGGGAGAAACCGGTGCCCGTACACCGGGATCATCGCCGGTACCCGGACGAGTGCCCGCCGCGCGGTCGCCAGTGCCTCCTGGAGGCCGGGCGGGCGTTCGCCCCAGGTGTCGTGCCACGTCCCGTTGTGCTCGACGTCGAACAGAACGCCATCGACGGGCCGCCGCAGGCGCTCGCGGAGTTCCTCGGGGTCGCCGCCGCGCCATTCGGGCCAGGGCCGGTCATAGGTCCGGATCCGTTCGTCCTTCTCGGGAACACTGCCGTTCAGCGGCAGTCCCGCAGCCAGGAAAGCGCGATGATCGTCGGCGAAGGTGAACCCGTGTTCTCGTTCGACGCGCTCGAACTCCGAGTCGGTCAATCCCGGCGCGATCTCACAACATCCCGTCCGCGCCAGCAGGCGTGCTGCCTCGGCCCCCAGCCGGCTTCCCTCGCTTACCGCCATCCGGCGATGGTAACGCCGATCGACCTTCGCCGTCGGCGCCCGCGATCCACCGAGATCGGCTTTTCCTTCGCAGGCAAGGACGTTTCGGCGGCCGGGAGGTTGCGTGGCCGGGGCGTATCTCACGTTCGGCGCCCCGGCGGGCATCCCGGCACCGTACCGCGCGTCCTTGGTTGTACGAGGGCGAACGAGAGACCGAAAGGGGACGATCATGGCAAGCACACGCACGATCAGGTTCGGCGCCGCGGCAGTCGTCACGGGGGCGATCGCGGCCGGCGGGCTCACGGTGGCGGCGGGCAGTGCCCAGGCGATGCCCACCGACACCAATACCTGCCTGCCCGGCGAGGTGACCGCCCAGGTGACCGAAGGCGTGGCCCCGGTGCAGGGCGAGAAGCTGTTCCGGCTGACCTTCACCGCGGTACCCGGAGAGGACTGCGTGCTCACCGGCACTCCCGGCGAGGTCACGTTCCACGACGCGGCCGGCGCACCGCTCGGAGTGGACTCGTTCGCGAGCGCACCGCAGAGCGCGCCGCAGGAGCACGTCGACGCGGAGCACCCGGCCGAGGTCGTGCTGCGCGCACCGGACGCGGACCTGCCCGGCGCACCGGCGGCCTCGGTCTCGTTCACCATGCCGAACAGCGGAACCGGTCTCGGTTTCCGGGTGGCCTGGCCGAGCCCGGTCAACGGCCCGGTGGAGGTCGGCAACATCGGCGCGCCGGTGGGCTGAGACCACAGGGGTGGCCCCGCTCCCCGGGCGGGACCACCCCCGGCGGCGGTGAACACGAGGACCGGCAACCTCCTTGACCTCAAGTAATGTTCAGGTCATATCGTGGTTTTCCCTGTCGTTCCACGAGGTTCGGCATCGGCACACCGCGGAAGGAACACGATGACCGAGGCGCGAACGATCCTGGTGACCGGAGCGACCGGAAATGTCGGCCGCTCACTGGTCACCGGGCTGGCCGAGCGCGGTGTACGGGTGCGGGCGCTGGTGCGTGATCCCGCTGCCGCCGCCCTGCCGGACGGGGTGACGGCCGTGTGCGGCGACCTGACCGATCCGGCGACCGTCGCCGAGGCGGCGCACGGCGTGGACGCCGCGTTCCTGCTGTGGCCGCTGATCACCGACAAGGGAGCACCCGCCGTACTGGACGCGATCGGGTCGCACACGAGGCGGCTGGTGTACCTGTCCTCCAGCGGTGTCCGGGACGACCTCGAACGTCAGCAGGACCCGATCAACCAGTTCCACGCCGATCTCGAACGGCACATCCGCGAGCGCGGCTTCGACGCCACTTTCCTGCGAGCGGGCGGTTTCGCCGCCAACACTCTGGGCTGGGCGGAGTCGGTCCGGGAGCAGGGCCGGGTTCGCGAACCGTTCGGCCGCGCGCACCGGGCGCTCATCCACGAACGCGACATCGCCGAGGTGGCCGTGCGGGCACTCACCGGCGACGGGCACACCGGGGCCACCTACGTGCTCACCGGACCCGAGTCGCAGACCACCGCCGAACGGGTACGGGTACTCGGCGAGACACTCGGGACCGAGGTCCGCTTCGAGGAGGTCCCCCGGGACCGGGCACGCGCCGAGATGCTCGCCCAGGGCTGGCCAGAACACGTGGCGGACGGCATGCTCGCCGCGTACCGCGACATGGAGGCCGCGCCGGACCCGGTGACCGGCACGGTCGCCGAGATCACCGGTCAACCCGCGCGAACCTTCGCTCGCTGGGTGACCGACCACGCAGCCGACTTCCGCGCACCGTCCACAGTGGACTGACCTGACGGCAACCGACTGCCGGTCAGACGACGGCGAGCGGCAGGGCGGTCGGGTGCACCGGGGCGGGCAGGTCGGAGGCACCGGTGAGGTAGGCGTCGACGGCGTTGGCCACCGAGCGGCCCTCCGCGATCGCCCAGACCACCAGCGAGGCGCCCCGGTGCGCGTCGCCGCAGACGAACACGCCGGGCGCGGTGGTCTGCCAGTCCGCGCCGCAGCCGATCGTGCCGCGCCCGTTGCGCGAGATGCCGAGACCGTCGAGCAGCGGAAGGTGTTCCACTCCCTCGAACCCGATGGCCAGCAGCACGAGGTCGGCCGGGATCTCCTCGACCTCCTCGCTCGCGGGCACCACCTGACGCCGTCCCGTCTCCGGGTCCCTGGACACCCGGACCCGGTGCAACTCGACCGCACGCACCCGGCCCGTGCCGTCGTCGACGAACCGGCGCACGGCGACGGCGAACCGCCGCTGTCCCGCCTCCTCGTGCACCGGGTAGGTGCGCAGGATGTAGGGCCAGGTCGGCCAGGGGGACCGTGCGTCGTCGCGTTCACCGGGCGGCGCCGGGTACTGGTCGAGCTGCGTCACCGATGCGGCACCCTGCCGGGTCGCGGTGCCGTAGCAGTCGGCCCCGGTGTCCCCGCCGCCGATGACGAGCACGTGCCTGCCCTCGGCGTTGATCGCCGCCGGGCCGTCGCCCTCGCACTGCCGGTTCGCCGGCACCAAGTGCTCCATGGCGAGGTGGATGCCCTCGAGTTCGCGTCCGGGTGTCGTGGTGTCGTCCCGGCCGCGCAGCGCACCGACCGCGAGCACGACGGCGTCGTACCGCTCCCGCAGATCCTCGACGCTCAGCGCACCCGGGCCGGTACCGCCGACCTCGCAGCCGGTGACGAAACGGGTGCCCTCGTCGCGGAGCTGACCGAGCCTGCGGTCGAGTGCCTTCTTCTCCATCTTGAACTCGGGAATCCCGTAGCGCAGCAGCCCGCCGAGCCGGTCGTCCCGCTCGAAGACGGTGACCTCGTGGCCCGCACGGGTGAGCTGCTGAGCCGCGGCCAGCCCTGCGGGCCCGGAACCGACGACCGCCACCCGCCTGCCCGAGGACACCGCCGGGCCGTGCGCCCGGACGAGGCCCTGTTCCCAGGACATGTCGGCGATCGTCTGCTCGACACGCTTGATCGCCACCGGCCCGCCGGCCTCGGGCGTGACCGACAGGACGCAGCCCGCCTCGCACGGGGCGGGGCAGAGGGTCCCGGTGAACTCCGGGAAGTTGTTGGTGGCGTGCAGGCGATCCGAAGCCGCGGCCCAGTCGCCTCGGCGCACCAGGTCGTTCCACTCGGGGATGAGATTGCCGAGCGGGCAACCGGAACCGCCGGAATGGCAGAACGGAATGCCGCAGTCCATGCAGCGGCTCGCCTGCGTCCGGACGGCCTCGTTGCGCACCGACGGCTCGATCGCCGCGTACACCTCGTCCCAGTCGCCCAGCCGCTCGTCGTGCGGACGCTTGGGCGGTTCGGTGCGCTGGTACTTCATGAAACCCTGCGGGTCAGCCACGAGCTGCCTCCATGATCGCCTCGTCGACGTCGCGCCCTGCCGCGCGGGCGGCCTTCGCCGCGTCCAGCACCCGCCGGTAGTCCCGCGGCATCACCTTCGTGAACGACGCCGAGCGGCGGGTCCAGTCGCCGAGCAGCGAGGCGGCCACCGCCGAGCCGGTGAGATCGCGGTGCCGCGCCACGGTTTCCTTGAGCCACGCCAGATCCTCGTGTGTCGGCGTCTCCAGATCGACCATGTCCCGGTTGACCCGCGCGGGATCCAGATCGAGTACGTACGCCGTCCCGCCGGACATGCCCGCGGCCAGGTTGCGGCCGGACGGCCCGAGCACCACGGCGCGGCCACCGGTCATGTACTCGAAGGCATGGTCGCCCACCCCCTCGGCCACCACGGTCGCGCCCGAGTTACGGACACAGAACCGTTCCCCCACCTGGCCCCGGATGAACAGTTCGCCACCAGTGGCGCCGTAGGCGATGGTGTTGCCCGCGATCACCTGGCGCTCGGCGGCGAAAACGGCCTCCGTCGAGGGCCGGACGATGATGCGACCGCCGGACAGGCCCTTGCCGACGTAGTCGTTGGCGTCGCCGACGAGGTCGAGGGTGATCCCGGACGGCAGGAACGCACCGAGCGACTGGCCGGCCGACCCGGTGAGCGTCACGTTCACCGTGCCGGGAGGCAGCCCGTCGCCGCCGAACCTGCGGGTGATCTCCGATCCGAGCAGGGTGCCGACGGTCCGGTTGACGTTGCGCACCGGCAGTTCGATGTTCACCGAGTGCGCGTCCTCCAGCGCCGCCTCGGCGAGCTGGATGAGGGTGCGGTCCAGGGCGTGCTCGAGTCCGTGGTCCTGCTCCCGGATCCGGCGGCGCGCACCCCCGTACGCGGGAAGCGAGGCGTTCACCGGGGTCGCCGGCCGCTCCGGCGTCGCGAAGATCGGCGTCAGGTCGAGCCCCTGGGCCTTCCAGTGTTCGACGGCCTCGTCGGTCTCCAGCGCGTCCGCCCGGCCGATCGCCTCGTCGAGAGTACGGAAGCCAAGGGCGGCAAGGGTTTCCCGTACCTCCTGGGCGACGAAGCGGAAGTAGTTCACCACGTGGTCGGCCTGCCCGGTGTAGCGCTCGCGCAGTTGCGGATTCTGCGTCGCCACACCCACCGGGCAGGTGTCGAGGTGGCAGACCCGCATCATCACGCACCCGGCCACCACCAGCGGGGCGGTGGCGAAGCCGTACTCCTCGGCCCCCAGCAGCGCGGCGACCACGACGTCGCGGCCGGTCTTCAGCGCCCCGTCGACCTGGACGGTGATCCGGTCGCGCAGCCCGTTGAGCATCAGCGTCTGCTGGGTCTCTGCGAGCCCGATCTCCCACGGCGTGCCCGCGTGTTTGAGCGAGTTCATCGGCGAGGCGCCGGTGCCGCCGTCGTGCCCGGAGATCAGCACCACGTCGGCGTGCGCCTTCGACACCCCGGCGGCGACGGTGCCGACGCCCAGCGAGCTGACCAGCTTCACGTGCACGCGGGCCCGTTCGTTGGCGTTCTTCAGGTCGTGGATGAGCTGCGCCAGGTCCTCGATCGAGTAGATGTCGTGGTGCGGCGGCGGAGAGATCAGCCCGACGCCCGGGGTGGAGTGCCGGGTGCGCGCGATCCACGGGTACACCTTGTTCGGCGGGAGCTGGCCGCCCTCGCCGGGTTTCGCGCCCTGCGCCATCTTGATCTGGATGTCGTCCGCGTTGACCAGGTACTCACTGGTCACCCCGAACCGGCCGCTGGCCACCTGCTTGATCGCGCTGCGGCGTTCCGGGTCGTGCAGCCGTTCCGGATCCTCGCCGCCCTCCCCGGTGTTCGAGCGGCCACCGATACGGTTCATCGCGATCGCCAGCGTCTCGTGCGCCTCCATCGAGATCGAACCGTAGGACATGGCACCGGTGTTGAATCTGCGGCAGATGGCCTCCACCGACTCGACCTCGTCGATCGGCACGGGCGCGCGGCCCTGCGCGCGGAAACCGAACATCCCGCGCAGCGCACCGCCCGCGCGGTTGAGCCGGTGCACCTCGTCGACGTAGGCGCGGTACGCCTCCTCACGGCGGGTCTTGCTCGCGTGCTGCAGCAGGAACACCGTCTCCGGCGTGAACAGGTGCAACTCGCCCTCGCGGCGGTAGGCGTACTCCCCACCGGTTTCCAGTCCTCTGTGGACACGGTCGGCCGGGTTGTCCGGGTAGGCGCGGCGATGCCGGAGCGCGACCTCCTCGGCGAGCACGTCCAGCCCGACCCCGCCGAGCTTGGACGTGGTGCCGGTGAAGTACTCGTCGAGCAGATCCTGGTGCAGGCCGAGGGATTCGAAGACCTGCGCGGCGGTGTAGGCGCCGACGGTGGAGATGCCCATCTTCGACATGATCTTCAGTACGCCCTTGACCAGCGCGCCAACGTAGTTGCGTACCGCGACGGCGGGGTCGAGGCCGCTGATCGCACCCTGCCCGATCAGGTCCTCGATGGACTCGAACGCCAGGTACGGGTTGACGGCGGCGGCACCGTAACCGAGCAGCAGCGCGATGTGGTGGACCTCGCGGGCGTCCCCGGACTCGACCACCAGCGCCACCCGCAACCGCTCCTTGGTGCGCACCAGGTGATGGTGCACGGCGGAGACGAGCAGCAGGGACGGGATCGGCGCCATCCGGTGGTCGGTGTCCCGATCGGACAGTACGAGCGTGCGAGCACCGTTGCCGATCGCCTCGGAGGCGTCCCGGCGGACCCGTGCCAGCGCGTCGGCAAGGGCGTCCGCGCCACCGTCCACTTCGTACAGTCCGGAGAGGACGGTGCAGGCGAAGCCGGGCAGGTCACCGTCGTCGTTGATGTGGATGAGTTTGGCCAGCTCGTCGTTGTCGATGACCGGGTACGGGAGCTGAACGTGCCGGCACGAGGCTGGGCCGGGTTCGAGCAGATTGTGCTCCGGGCCCATGATCCGGCTCATCGAGGTGACCAGTTCCTCGCGGATCGCGTCCAGCGGCGGATTGGTCACCTGCGCGAAGTTCTGCTTGAAATAGTCGTAGAGCTGACGCGAACGCCGGGACAGCACCGCGGGCGGCGTGTCCGTGCCCATCGAGCCGATCGGCTCCGCGCCCTGCACGGCCATCGGCGTGAGCAGGATCTTCAGCTCCTCCTCGGTGTAGCCGAAGGAGAGCTGGCGGCGCAGCACCGAGGCGTGGGTCTGCACGACGTGGTCGCGTTCGGGCAGGTCGGCCAGCCGCAGCAGACCGGCGTGCACCCACTCCTCGTACGGCAGCTCGCGCGCAAGGCCGTCCTTGATCTCGTCGTCGTTGACGATCCGTCCGGCGTCGGTGTCGACCAGGAACATGCGTCCCGGCTTCAGCCTGCCCTTGGCCACCACGTCCCGCGGGTCCACGTCGAGCACCCCGGCCTCGCTGGCCAGCACCACCCGGTCGTCGGCGGTCTGCCACCACCGCGCGGGGCGCAGGCCGTTGCGGTCGAGAACGGCGCCGACGAGCGTTCCGTCGGTGAAGGTGACGCAGGCGGGCCCGTCCCAGGGCTCCATCAGACTGGCGTGGAAACGGTAGAAGGCGCGGCGGGCCTCGTCCATCGTGGCGTGGTTCTCCCACGCCTCCGGGATCATCATCAGCACCGCGTGCGGCAGCGACCGGCCGCCGAGGTGCAGCAGCTCCAGCATCTCGTCGAAGGACGCCGAGTCCGAGGCCTCGGGCGAGCAGATCGGGTACAGCCGGGTCAGGTCGCCGGGCAGCAGGTCCGACCCGAGCAGCGCCTCGCGGGCCCGGACGCGGTTGCGGTTGCCGCGGATGGTGTTGATCTCGCCGTTGTGCGCCACGAAGCGGAACGGGTGCGCCAGTGGCCAGGAGGGGAAGGTGTTCGTGGAGAACCTGCTGTGCACCAGCGCGATCGCACTGGTCAGCCGCTCGTCGAGCAGGTCGCCGAAGAACTTCGGGAGCTGCGTGGGTGTCAGCATTCCCTTGTACACCAAGGTCCGCGCTGACAGCGAGGGGAAGTACGTGCCGCAGCCCGCGACCTCGGTGTCCCTCTCGGCACGTTTGCGGAGGCAGAACGTGAGCCGGTCGAGTTCGATGCCCGCGGGACGTTCCCCGTCGGCCCCGGCCCTGCCGGTCACGAACAGCATCACGAAGCGCGGCATCACCGAACGGGCGGTCGGCCCGATGTCGGCGGCGTCGGCGTCGGTGGGGACGTCCCGCCAGCCGAGCACTTCCAGGCTCTCCTCCTCGGCGATGGCGGCGACCAGTTCGACCGCCTTCGCCCTGGCTCCGGCCTCGGCGGGCAGGAAGGCGATTCCCGCCGCGTAGCGGTGTGCGCCGTGAGCGTCCGGCTCCGGCAGCGGGACACCGGCCACCTCGCGCAGCAACTCGTGCGGGAGCTGCAGCAGGATGCCCGCACCATCACCACTGGTCGGCTCGGCCCCGGCCGCGCCCCGATGGTCGAGATTGGTCAGAGCGGCGAGGCCGTCGGCGACGATGCCGTGCGATCGCCTGCCCAGGATGTCGGCCACCATGGCCACCCCGCAGGAGTCCTGCTCCTGCGCGGGGTCGTACAGGCCCTGACGGCCGGGATTCGCGGAGAAGATCACGCGAGACCTCCTTCGTCGTCGTGTCGTGCTCGATGGGTCACATTCCGGTGACCCCGCACGGGACGACGATGGCCCGCCTGTTAGCGCGACTTTAACATCCCGGCAACATCCCGGTACCCGCTCGGAACGGCCGTTTCCCCGGCCACGGCCACGGCCCGATAACGATGTGGCGACCTGGGGTCAGGCCGGGCGCACCTGCCATGCGGCGCGGGCGGGCGCGCCCGGAGCCATCTGCTCGCCGAGCGTGCCGGCGACGATCAGTCCGACCCAGTCACGCAGGTGCACTTCGCTCTCCTCGGTCGTCTCGTCACAGGCATCGCAAGCGCACACGGGCAGGTGCAGCCGGTGCTCTTCGCCCGCCCACACCTCGATCCCGGTAGCCGCGGTGAACACGATGGTCAGCGGCCACGCCGCCGGGTCGGCAGGAACGAGACGGACCGCAGGGCCGGCCTGGGCCGCATGGCGCCCCTCCCGCGCAGGACGCGCCTGCGCCTGGTACTCCTCCGCCCGCACCTGGTAGCGACGGGTGAGCTCGGCGAGCACGCGACGACCCGGCACGTGCACCGCGGCGAACTTGGCCGGGTCGCTGACCCTGCTGTAGGCCTCCTCCGGCGGTCCTTCTGGCCCCCATCGACTCATGCTCCGATGGTCCCCCGGTCGTCCAACGAATTCCGGCGCACCGGCGGGCCGGTGGGCTCACCGGTGACCGGGCATCGGCGTCCGCGCTGGTAGCGTCCTGTGCGCCGGCATCGCCGGTGACGCGAGACGGAAGCGAAGCCGGTGTGAGCCCGGCGCTGCCGGAGCAACTGTGTGGCCCGCCCGGATTCGCCCGGGGCGGGCCGAGCCAGGTCGCCTTCCGCTTTCGCGCCGACGCCACCCGCTTCCGGCGCGGTGTGCGTGCCCGGCACCGTCGACGGTGCGGCGCGTCCCGCACCGGCCGATCAGTCGAGGTCACCATGTCCGGCTCCCGGCGCCCCGCCCCGCTCGCCTTACTCGCCGCCCTGCTGGGGGTGCTGGCCCTCGCCGGTTGCGCCACCCGCGACGAGCAGGCGCCCGCTCCTCAGGCGGACAGCGCGTTCCCGGTCCAGGTGCAGGCCGAGGGTGCCCCGGCGATCACCGTCGAGCGCAGGCCGCAGCGGATCGTGTCGCTCTCACCCGCCGCCACCGAGACGCTGTACGCCGTCGGCGCGGGCGAGCAGGTGGTGGCCGTGGACTCCGCCTCCACTTTCCCCGCGGACGCGCCGAAGTCGGAGCTGTCCGGACTGACCCTCGACCCGGAGGCCATCGCCGCGAAGTCACCGGACCTGGTGGTGGTCAGCGCCGACCTGGACGGCAAGCTCGCCGCCGCGCTCGGCACGACCGGTATCGCGACGCTCGTGCTGCCCGACGCGCCCACGCTGGAGGCCGCGTACGCCCAGTTCGCGCTCGTCGGAACGGCCACCGGGCACCGCGCCGAGGGTGAGGACCTCGCCCGCCGGACGCGGGAAGACATCGACAAGATCGTCGCCGACACCCCGAAACCGCCCGCGCCGCTGCGGTACTACCACGAACTCGACCCGTCCTACTACAGCGTGACCTCGGCGACCTTCATCGGCGAGGTCTACGGCCGGTTCGGCCTGGTCAACATCGCCGACGGCGGCGACCCGAACGCGGCGGGCGGATACCCGCAGCTCTCCGCCGAGACCATCGTGCAGGCGAACCCCTCGCTGATCTTCCTCGCCGACGGCGTCTGTTGCGGGCAGACGGCGGAGACCGTCGCCGCCCGTCCGGGCTGGGCGGCGATCGACGCCGTCCGCGACGGTGGCGTCGTCACCGTGAACGACGACATCGCGTCCCGGTGGAGCCCCAGGGTGACCGACTTCGCCCGCGCCGTCTCGGACGCGGTGGCCGGGGCGTAGGCGGGCGGATGGCGCGTACGGCGGTGGACGGGCCCGGCGGGCGGACGGTCGCCAGGCGGAACGGGCTGCGGCCGCGGACCGTGCTGACGGGCCTGCTGGTGCTGCTGGTGGTGGCCGTGCTGGCCCTGCTGGTCGGCGCGGGTGAGCTGGGCTGGCAACGAGTTCTCGCGGAGGTCGTCGCGCAGGTGAGTGGTGGGCACTCCCCGCTGTCCGAGCGGGAGGCCGCGATCGTCTGGGAACTGCGGGCGCCACGGGTGCTGCTCGCCGGGATCGTCGGCGCGGCGCTGGCGAGTTCCGGGGCCGCGTTCCAGGGCGTGTTCCGCAACCCGCTCGCCGACCCGTATCTGCTCGGCGCCGCGGCGGGAGCCGGGATGGCGGCGACGATCGTCGTCGTGTTCGCACCGGCGGCGGCCACCTGGATCGTCGGCCCGCTGCCACTGGCCGCCTTCGCCGGTGCGCTCGGCGGGGTGGGGCTGAGCTGGGCGCTGGGCCGTTCCTCCGGTGGCTCCGGCACGGCGACGCTGCTGCTGGCGGGTGTGGCCGTGGCCGCGTTCCTCACCGCGGTGCAGACTTTCGTCCAGCAGCTCAACACCGACACGATCAAGCAGGTCTACACCTGGATGCTGGGCGGGCTGAACGTCAGCGGCTGGCGGGAGGTGTGGCTGGCGTGTCCGTACGTGGGCGCGGCCGCGGTGGTCCTCTGCCTGTGTGCCCGGCTGCTCGACGTGCTCTCGCTGGGTGACGCCGAGGCGGCCTCGCTGGGCGTGCGCCCGGGGCGGGTGCGGCTGCTGGTGCTGGTCGCGGCGTCACTGGCGACGGCGGCCGCGGTCGCCGTGAGCGGGCTGATCGGTTTCGTCGGCATCGTCGTCCCGCACATCGTGCGACTCCTCGCCGGATCCAGCTACCGGGTCATCGTGCCCATGTCGCTGATCGCCGGTGCCGCGTTCCTGATCGTCGCCGACCACATCGCGCGCACCGTACTGCCCGGGGAACTGCCGCTCGGTGTGGTGACGGCGTTCGCCGGGGCACCGTTCTTCGTCCTGGTGCTGCGCTCGGCGCGGGGACGGCTGCGGTGAGCGCGCTACGGCTGCGCGCGGTCGACGCCGGGTACGCGGGCAGGCCGGTGGTGCGCGGGGTGACGGCCGAGGTCCCCGATGGCGGCTGGCTGGCGATCGTCGGCCCGAACGGTGCCGGCAAGTCGACCCTGCTGAAGGCCATCGCGGGCCTGGTCCACCACCAGGGCGAGATCCTGCTGCACGACCGGCCGGTGACCTCCACCGGGCGCAGGGAACTGGCCCGGACACTCGGCTTCTCCCCGCAGAGCCCCGCCATGCCGGACGGGCTCACCGTGACCGACTACGTCCTGCTGGGCCGAACCCCGCATCTCGGCGCGCTGGCCCGGGAAGGCGCGCAAGATCTGTCCATTGTGGACGAGGTGCTGGCCAGACTGGACCTGGCGGACCTGGCCGGACGGCGACTGCACACGCTCTCCGGTGGCGAACGTCAGCGCACGGTGCTGGCCCGCGTGCTGGCGCAGCAGACCGGAGTACTGCTGCTCGACGAACCGACCACCGGGCTGGACATCGGCCACGCGCAGGCACTGCTGGAACTGGTGGACCGGCTTCGCCGGGCCGACGGAACGACCGTGGTCACCACCCTGCACGACCTGTCCTTCGCCGCCCAGTACGCCGACCGCCTGCTGTTGCTCGACGGGGGCGATGTGGCCGCGGAGGGCCCGCCCGCAGAGGTGCTCACCGCGGAACGGATCCGCAGGCACTACGCGGCGGAGGCCGAAATCCTCACCTCGGCGGACGGCCACCCGGTGGTCGTACCGGTGCGTCCCGCTCCCCCCGGCTGAGGCCCGCCGGCCGGGATTGCGGGCCGGTCTCAGACGGTGCGGTGGTCGCCGGTGCCCGGGTCGGCGGCGGAGTCACCCGGCTTGGCCGCTGAGGCCGCACCCGTGCCGGTCGACGCGGTCGTGTCCGCGGATTCCGGGTGACCAGGTCGTTGCCTGCCCTCGGCGTCCTCGTCCCGGTCCGGATCGCCGTCCTGTGGATCGTCGTCTGGATCGCGGTCACCGGGGTCGTCGATGTCGTTGCCCCGCAGGGTGTCCGGGTCCTCGCGCGGTCCGCGGCCCTTCGCGATCACCACATAGGCCATGGCGCCGACGAAGACCAGAATCGACACCCACACGTTCACCCGCAGGCCCAGCACCATCGTGGCGTCGTCGGTGCGCATCAGCTCGATCCAGCAGCGGCCTGCCGTGTAGCCCGCGACGTACAGCGCGAACACCCGGCCGTGGCCGAGGCGGAACCGGCGATCGGCCCACACGATCAGCAGTGCGATGCCGAGGTTCCACAGCAACTCGTAGAGGAAGGTCGGATGTACCGGGCTCACGTCGAGCGGGATGTGGCCGGTGGCGACGCCCCCCAGGTCGTCACGCAGCGCCGGGTTGTCCGGGTCGAAGCGCTGGTACACCTCGAGCGCCCACGGCAGGTCCGTCTTCGCGCCGTAGAGTTCCTGGTTGAAGTAGTTGCCGAGCCTGCCGATCGCCTGCGCGGTCACGATGCCGGGGGCGATGGCGTCCGCGACGGCGGGCAGCGGGATGCCCTTGCGGCGGCAAGCGATGAGCGCACCGACACCACCGAGCGCGATCGCGCCCCAGATGCCGAGGCCGCCTTCCCAGATCTTCAGCGCGTTGACCGGGTTCTTGCCCTCACCGAAGTAGCGGTACCAGTCGGTGATGACGTGGTAGAGCCGCCCGCCGATCAGGCCGAACGGCACCGCGAACACGGCGATGTCGACGATGGTGCCCTTGGTTCCGCCGCGCTGCTGCCAGCGCCGCTCGCCCCACCAGATCGCCACCACGATCCCGGCGATGATGCACAGCGCGTACATCCGCAGCGGGACCGTCACGAAGCCCAGATCCAGCTCGTAGACGCCGCGGTCGGGGCTCGGGATCGTCGCGAGCATGGGTCCGTTGCCGGCGAAGGCGGCCAGGGCGGAATTCACCCGCCAACCGTAACCGGTCGGCGATCCGTGTCGTGGGGCAGGTCAGGCCGTGGCGGTGGCACGACTGGGGTTGCGCGCACCCTCGGCGAGCTGCTCCGTCAGCGCGCGCACGGCGGTGGCCCCGTCGGCGGCGGCCGTCACCAGAGCGGAGCCGACGATGACGGCGTCGGCGAAGCCGGCGACCTCCGCTGCCTGCGCCCCGGAGCGCACGCCCAGGCCCACCCCGATCGGCAGGTCGGTGTGGGCTCGGGTACGCCGGACCAGTTCGGCCGCACCGGAACCGACGGCGTCGCGGGCCCCGGTGACGCCCATGACCGCGGTGGCGTAGACGAAACCGGTGGAGGCGCGCACGGTGAGGTCGATGCGTTCCTCCGAGGAGGAGGGGGCGACCAGGAAGATCCGGTCCAGCCCGTGCTCGTCCGAGGCCGTCATCCACTCGCCTGCCTCGTCCGGAGTGAGGTCCGGGGTGATGATCCCGAGACCGCCCGCCGCGGCGAGATCCCTGGCGAAGGCGTCGGCACCGTAACGGTGCACCGGGTTCCAGTAGGTCATCACGACGGGCCTGCCGCCGCGGGAGGACACCGACTCGACGACCTCGAACAGATCCCGGAGCCGGAAACCGGCGGAGAGTGCGGCGTCGGCGGCGGCCTGGATCGTCGGCCCGTCCATCACCGGGTCGGAGTAGGGCACACCGATCTCGACCAGGTCGGCCCCGCCGTCGACCATCGCGGAGATCAGGTCGGCCGACTCGCCGACCGTGGGGTACCCGGCGGGCAGGTAGCCGACCAGTGCCGCGCGGCCCTCGGCCCGGGTGCGCCCGAAGAGGTCCCGCACGGCCGTCACGTCTGCTCCTCGTGGATGTCCTGGGGCGTACCGGCGTCGTCGATCAGGCCGAAGTAGTGCGCCGCCGTGTGCACGTCCTTGTCCCCGCGGCCGGAGAGATTGATCAGGATGTGCGCGTCCTCGCCGAGTTCGCGGCCCAGCACCATGGCCCCGGCCAAGGCGTGCGCGGACTCGATCGCCGGGATGATGCCCTCGGTCCGGGACAGGAGCTTGAACGCCTCCATCGCCTCGTCGTCGGTGACGGAGCGGTACTCGGCTCGCTTGGTGTCCTTGAGCCAGGAGTGCTCCGGCCCGACACCGGGGTAGTCCAGGCCCGCCGAGATCGAGTACGCCTCGATGGTCTGGCCGTCCTCGTCCTGCAGCAGATAGGAGTAGGCACCGTGCAGCATTCCCGGAGTGCCCTCGCCGAGAGTGGCGCCGTGCTCGCCCGAGCCGATGCCGTGCCCGCCGGGCTCGAAGCCGACCAGCCGGACGCCGGGGTCGTCGATGAAACCGTGGAAGATGCCGATCGCGTTCGAACCGCCGCCGACACAGGCGGCCACGGCGTCGGGCAGACGGCCGGTGAGCTCGAGGATCTGCCCGCGGGCCTCTTCACCGATCACCTTGTGGAAGTTGCGGACCAGCACCGGGAACGGGTGCGCGCCCGCAGCGGTGCCCAGCAGGTAGTGCGTGTCCTCGACGTTGGTCACCCAGTCGCGCAGTGCCTCGTTGATCGCGTCCTTGAGCGTGCGCGAACCGGTCTTGACCGGGACGACCTTCGCGCCGAGAAGCTGCATCCGGGCGACGTTCAGGGCCTGCCGCTCGGTGTCGACCTCACCCATGTACACGACGCAGTCGAGATCGAGCAGCGCGCAGGCGGTGGCCGTGGCGACGCCGTGCTGACCGGCACCGGTCTCGGCGATCACCCGCTTCTTGCCCATCCGCTTGGTGAGCAGAGCCTGACCCAGCACGTTGTTGATCTTGTGCGAGCCGGTGTGGTTCAGGTCCTCCCGCTTGAGGAAGATCCGCGCCCCACCGCAGTGCCTGGCGAACCGGGGCGCTTCGGTGAGCAGCGAGGGACGGCCCGCGTAACCGGAGAGCAGACGGGCGAACTCACCGGTGAACTCCGGGTCGACCCGCGCCTTGTCGTACTCGGCGGCCAGCTCGTCCAGCGCACCGATCAGCGCCTCCGGCATGAACCGGCCGCCGTACGGGCCGAAGTGACCACGCTCGTCCGGATCGTGCGGACTCGGTGCCGAGGCGGCGGCCGAGATCGTCTCCTCGGTCACCGGCTCGGCCTGGGGCAGGCCGGGTGCGAACCCGCGGTGACCAGCTTGACCAGCGCGCCCTTCGGGTCACCCGAGGCCACCAGGCCCTCGCCCACCAGTACCGCGTCAGCACCGTGCCCGGCGTAGGCCATCAGGTCGCCGGGACCGCGAACGCCGGACTCGGCGATCTTGAACGTCTCCATCGGCAGCCCGGGAGCCAGCCGGCCGAACACGTCCCGGTCCACCTCGAGGGTGTGCAGATTGCGTGCGTTGACGCCGAGCACCTGGGCGCCGACCTCCAGCGCCCGGTCGGCCTCCTCGGCGTTGTGGATCTCCACCAGCGCCGTCATGCCGAGCGACTCGACCCGGTCGAGCAACGCGGCGAGCGCGTTCTGCTCCAGGGCGGCCACGATCAGCAACACCATGTCCGCGCCGTGCAGCCGCGCCTCGTGCACCTGGTACGGGCTGACGATGAAGTCCTTGCGCAGCAGGGGAACGTCCACCGCGGCCCGGACCGCGTCGAAGTCGGCCAGCGAGCCGCCGAAGCGGCGCTGTTCGGTGAGCACGCTGATGACGCGCGCACCGGCCTCCTCGTAGTCCTTGGCCAGCGACGCGGGATCGGCGATGTCGGCCAGCTCGCCCTTCGACGGGCTCCGCCGCTTGACCTCCGCGATCACGCCGATGCCGGATTCCTTCAGGGAAGCCATCACGTCGCGGGGCGCCGGGGCCTCGGCCGCCTTGCGCTTGAGCTCGTCGAACGGAAGCGCTGCCTCCCGCTCGGCCAGGTCTTCCCTGACGCCGGCGACGATGTCCTCGAGAACGCTCACCGCGCCACCTCAGGGGCTGCCGTTGTCACTCGGTCCCTCGCAAGCTCGCTCACAAAAACCTTCCCCTTCCCCGCCATGACGATGCTAACCCGCACCGCTTCCCCTGCCGGGGCCGGGTGCGGCTGGGTCACCTGCCCCGCGTGGGGTCCCGCCCTTCCGACAACGCGTCCCACATGCCCTTCTCCGGATCCGGCGCCGCCTTCTTCGTGCCGGGCGCCGCGTACTTGCCACCCATCCCGGGCATCCGCGCGCCCGCCACGACGGTGACGATGCCGCCCAGCACGATCAGCAGCCCCCCGGCCAGGCCGAGGCCGCGGCCGGCGAGGATCTCGGCCACCGGTGCCCCGTCCGCCAGCCCGTCCCGGACCGACGTCCGCACGGCCTCGAACCCCGGGAGGAGCCCGGCCACCACGACGACCGCGCCGAGCAGCCGTCTTGGCGCTCCCCTGCTCGCCAGCACCCCGGCGATCGCGGCCAGTGCCACGAGCGCGTAGGGCACGAGCGCGGGCACGTGGTCCGCGCCGGGCACCGCGGTCAGGATCTGCCCGCGCACACCCTCGTCGCGCAGTTGCGCGGTCCAGGCGAGCCGCGACGATCCCCAGAGCGCCGCGGCACCGAGCAGCAGCGCGAGCAGGACCGTCCGCAGCGCCCGCGCTCCCGGCCGCTTCTCCTTGACCGGCGGAGAATCCGGGCGGCCGTCGGGGGCGGGGCCGGTCTCAGTCATCGCGCTCCCCCGCCGGGAGCATGGTCTGCGCTGCGGCGACCGCGGAGAGCACGGTGCGCGCCTTGTTCAGCGACTCGTTGTCCTCGTAGTCGGCCACCGAGTCGGCCACGACGCCGCCGCCCGCCTGGACGTAGGCGACGCCACCGCGCATCAGCGCCGTGCGGATGGCGATCGCGGTGTCGGAGTCGCCCGCGAAGTCGAGGTAGCCGACGACGCCGCCGTAGAGACCGCGCCGGGTCGGCTCCAGTTCCTCGATCAGCTCCATCGCCCGCACCTTCGGCGCTCCGGACAGAGTGCCCGCCGGGAAGCAGGCGGCGATGGCGTCGTAGGCGGTGCGCCCCTCGGCCAGCTCACCGGTCACGGTCGAGACGATGTGCATGACGTGGCTGTACCGCTCGACCTCGAAGAAGTCGACGACGCGCACGGTGCCCGGCTTGCAGACCTTGCCCAGGTCGTTACGCCCGAGGTCGACGAGCATCAGGTGCTCGGCCCGTTCCTTCGCGTCGGCGAGCAGGTCCTTGGCCAGCAGCGCGTCCTCCTCCGGATCGGACCCGCGCCAGCGGGTGCCCGCGATGGGATGCGTGGTGGCGCGGCCGTCCCGGACGGTGACCAGGGATTCCGGGCTGGAACCGACGATGTCGAAGCCGTCGAGCCGCAGCAGGTACATGTACGGGCTGGGGTTGGAGGTGCGCAGGACCCGGTAGATGTCGAGGGCATCGGCGCCGGTGGTCATCTCGAAGCGCTGCGAGGGCACGATCTGGAACGCCTCGCCGGCGTGGATCGCCTCGACGGCCTTGTCGATCGCGGCGTGGAACTCGGCCTTGTCGCGGCGCCGGGTGAACTCCGGCTCGGGACGGTCGAACACGGCCGTGGTGGACGGCGCGGCGACGCGGAGCTGGTCGGTCATCCGGTCCAGCCTGGCCACGGCGTCCTGGTAGGCGGCGCCGACCCGTTCCGGCGAGTCGTCCCAGTTCACGGCGTTGGCGATGAGCGTGACGGTGCCCTCGTGGTGGTCGAAGGCGGCCAGGTCGGTGGCCAGCAACATCGTCAGCTCGGGGATGTCGATGTCCTTCTCCGCCAGCTCGGGCAGCGTCTCCAGCCAGCGGACGGCGTCGTAGCCGATGTAGCCGACCATCCCGCCGGTCAGCGGCGGCAGGCCGGGCAGCGGCTCGGTGTGCAGCGCGGCGACGGTCTGCCGGAGCACCTCCAGCGGGTTGCCGCCGGTGGGCAGGCCGGTGGGCTGGGTTCCGGTCCACACGGCCTCGCCGTCGCGCACGGTGAGCGCGGCCGGGCTGTGCACGCCGATGAAGGACCAGCGGGACCAGGACTGGCCGTTCTCGGCGGACTCCAGCATGAAGGTGCCGGGACGGTCGCCCGCGAGCTTGCGGTAGACGGCGATGGGCGTCTCGCCGTCGGCGAGCAGCTTGCGTACCACCGGGATCACCCGGCGTCCTTCGGCGAGGGCCTGGAACTCGTCACGGCCGGGGCTCACGGCGCCGAGACCGGTGCTGCGCGTGTCCATGGGGCGGGTAGTCACCATGCGATCATTGTGCCGTCGGGGGAAATCCACGACGTGGTTTGTACGATTCATTTCCTGTGGAACAAGCTGTGGCTTAGCGAGATGGTGGTTCGATGACCGAGATCGCTTCCGGCAACGCTACCCCGGCCAAACGGCGCGGCCGCCGCCCGGCCGGGCAGGACACCCGGACGGCGTTGCTCGACGCCGCTCGCGAGGCCTTCGCCAGATCCGGGTACGAGGGCGCGACCGTGCGGGACATCGCCGCCAGGGCCGGGGTGGACGCCGCGATGGTGAACCACTGGTTCGGCGGTAAGGAGGGCCTGTTCGGCCAGGCGGTGCTGAAGCTTCCGTTCAGCCCGGCCGAACTGGTCCGGCTGATCCTGGACGGCCCGGAGGACGAACTCGCGGAGCGCATCGTCCGAACCTTCCTCACCCGCTGGGACGGGGCGGGCGGCGAGATCTTCACCGCGCTGGTCCGCAGCGTCGCCGGGCACTCCGAGGCCACCGGGGTGCTCAGGGACGTGTTCGTCCGGCACATCTTCGGCGAGCTGGTCAGCAAGGTCGCCCCCGACCACGCCGACCTGCGGGCCACGCTCTGCGCCACCCAGATGGTGGGCCTGGGCATCTCGCGCTACGTGCTCGCCTTCGAGCCACTGGCCTCGGCCGAGGTGGAACTCCTGGTCACCGCTATCGCACCGAACCTGCAGCGCTACCTGACCGGCGACCTCGGCGACCTCGGCGACGGCTGAGCCCGTGGTCAGTCCGCGGGACCGCCGTCGGCCAGCAGCAGCCGGTCGTCCCCGTCGAAACAGGAATGGCGTCCCGTGTGGCAGGCCGGGCCGACCTGGTCGACGCGCATCAGCAGGGTGTCGCCGTCGCAGTCGATCCGGATGTCGCGTACCCGCTGGGTGTGCCCGGACGTCTCGCCCTTGACCCACAGTTGCTGCCTGCTCCGGGAGAAGTAGGTGGCGCGCCGGGTGCGCAGGGTGGCCACCAGCGCCTCGTCGTTCATCCACGCGACCATCAGCACCTCGGCGGACACGTGCTCGACCACGACCACGCAGACCAGGCCGTCGACGGTGCGCTTGAGCCGCCCGGCGATCTCGGGCGGCAGGCCCGCGCCGGCGGTCACGCCTTCGCCCCGAGCACGAAGCGGCGCAGTGGCATGGAGTTGAGCAGCACGCCCGAGTAGATGTACCCGGCCGCGGCGAGGATCGAGAAGATCTTGATGACGACCGTGGCCGCGGCGGCGAGGAAGAACGCGTGCAGGATGCCGAAGATCACGACGATCGCGAATCCGGCCAGCCGGGCGAACGGCATGCCGCGGGCGACGCCCGCGGCGACGATCGCGCCGAGCAGCAGGGTGGTCAGCGGCACCATCAGGGTGCGCGGCGAGGCCTCGGAGGTCAGCAGGATGATCGTGGCCAGCAGCACGTAGGCCAGCCCGACACCGGGCAGCAGCGCGCAGACGATCTTCACCTCGGCAGGCATCGTCCTTGTTCCGGGTTTCGATGTCATCGGACCTCCACTCCCCCGGCGCGCAGCGCCTGTTTGACCTCGCCGATCTTCAACTCACCGAAATGGAAGACGCTCGCGGCCAGCACCGCGTCCGCCCCCGCCCGCACCGCGGGCAGGAAGTGCTCCGTGGTGCCCGCGCCGCCGCTGGCGATCACCGGAACCCGCACGGCCGCGCGCACCAGGCGCAGCAGCTCCAGGTCGAACCCGGCCTTGGTGCCGTCGGCGTCCATCGAGTTGAGCAGGATCTCCCCGACGCCCAGCTCCTCGCCCCTCGCCGCCCACTCGATCGCGTCGATACCGGTGCCGGTACGGCCGCCGTGCGTGGTGACCTCGAACCCGGACGGGGTGGGTTCGCCGCCTTCGAGCACGCGCCGGGCGTCCACCGAGAGCACGACGCACTGGGCGCCGAACCGCCGGGACGCCTCGCGCAGGAGTTCCGGCCGGGCGATGGCGGCGGTGTTGATGCCGACCTTGTCGGCGCCGGCCCGCAGCAGCCGGTTCACGTCCTCGGTGGAGCGGACGCCGCCGCCCACGGTCAGCGGGATGAAGACCTGCTCGGCGGTACGCCGGACCACGTCGAAGGTGGTCTCCCGGTTGCCGGAGGAAGCCGTGACGTCGAGGAAGGTCAGCTCGTCCGCACCCTCCGCGTCGTAGGCGCGGGCGAGTTCCACCGGGTCGCCCGCGTCCCGCAGGTCGGTGAAGTTGACCCCCTTCACCACCCGGCCGGCGTCGACGTCGAGACACGGGATCACCCTGACCGCTACGGACATGCGGAACAGGTTACCCACCACGGCCCGGTACGAATTCGCGCCCGCGTGCAGCGGGGAGCGGGCGAACGGCGTCCACAGGACCGGGAGCAGTCCGATACTGGGGAGGGCCGATGACCGGAGCGGAACGCGGGCGGAGGGGGAGGCGGCGATGACGCCGGGCTTCGACGATTTCCTCGACGACCGCCTCGACGGCCTGCTGCGCTATGCGACGGCTCTGACCGGGGACCCCTATCTGGCGCAGGACATCGTCCAGGAGGTGCTGCTGCGCGCGCAGCAGAACTGGCACCGGATCGAGTCTCCGCCGACCTACGTGCGGAGGATGGTCACCAACGAGTACCTCTCCTGGCGGCGACGCCGGTCGGTGCGCTCGACGGTGCCGTCCGCGCCCGAGGTCCTCGACGCGCTCGGCACTCCGGTGGCCGACCCGTCCGCCCGTTACGACGAGCGGGACGCGATGCGCGGGCGGCTGGCCGCCCTGCCGCGCAAACAGCGCGCCGCCGTGGTGCTGCGCTACTACGAGGACTACTCCGATGCGGAGATCGCCACCGAACTCGGCTGCCGCGAGTCGACCGTACGAAGCCAGATCGCGCGTGCCCTGCGGGCGCTGCGCGACGCCGACCCGGCGGACGCCGACGCCTCCGCCGACAACTCGGGAGCCGTCCGATGAGCAACTCCACCGACACCGAGGACACCGGCACCGAGGACCTCCTGCGTGCCGAACTGCGGGCGATCGCCGCCCGCGCCCCGCACGCCGGGGAGGTGCGCGTGGCGCTGGCGCGAGCACAGCAGCGGCGCCGCCGTCCGCCGAACCTGATGCTGGCCGCGGTCGCGGCCGCGGTGGTGCTGGTGGCGCTCGCGGTGCCGGTCGTGCTGAACGCCGCCGGACCGTCCACCTCGGATGTCGCGGCACCGCCCGCCTCGTCCGCGGCCTGCTGCCGGGCCCTGGAGTACGACGTCACCTGGCTGCCGGAGGGCCTCGTCGAACGCGAACGCGCCGCCGGGCCCGACGGTGCCGTGCAGACGCGCCGGTGGGCCGTCACCAACTGGGAAGAGGACGAGAACCTCGTCATGCCGGAGGTCCTGCTGGAGACCTACTCCCCGGACAAGGCGCCGTGGTCGGAGATGTCGGCCAAGATCGCCCGCTCCCCGGACACCTTCGAGATGGACGGCCGTATCGGCAGCGTCGACACGGCGAGCGACACCACCGCCCAGTTCACCTGGATCACCGAGTCCGGACGGGTGGCGCGGCTCAAGCTCGACAACGTCACCGACGCACGCGAGACCGGGTTGCGCATCGCCGCCTCGGTCCGGCCGGACGAGCAGGCCCGGACCACGGCGCGGATCGCGTTCGGACCGCTGCCCGCCGGAACCGTGGATGCCTCGGCGAAGGTGTGGGGCTTCTCCCCGCTGGACGGCAGGACGGAACTGACGGCCACGCAGGCGGTCGAGCCCCGGCTGGAACTGATCCGGGCGAGTCTGGACCCGGCGAGGCCGCCGATGGCGGCGGCCCGGCCCGTGCCGCTGGACAGCGCGGCGAGCGGCGCGACGACAGCCTACGTCTGGGAGCGTCAGGTCCAGATTCCGCTGGGGGACGGCAGCATGCTGACGGTGTCCTCGTTGAGCTCCGAGACCGAGGAGCAGTTGCTGGCGATCGCGGCGGGCATCAGCGTCGACCGGGGCGTGGACCAGTCCTGGATCGGCAGCCCGTGACGGCGGCCCGCCCGGCGTGCGGGGACTCGGCGCGCGCGGGCGGCAGTGGCTACGCTCGGCGTATGGGATCCGAATTCGAGCGACTGGCCGCCGAGAAGTACCTGATGCTCACCACGTTCCGGAAGAACGGGGACCGGGTCGGCACGGCCGTGTGGGCGGGCCGGGACGCCGGGGAGCTGACCGTCTGGACGGAACGCGACTCGGGCAAGGTCAAGCGCATCCGCAACAACGGCACGGTGGAACTGACCGCCTGCGACGTCCGGGGCAAGAAGACGCACGGGGCCACGATCACCGGCACGGCCCGCGTCCTCGACGACGCCGGGACCCGGCGCGTACGCGAGTCGATCGAGCGGAAGTACGGCCTCGTCGGCAAGGTCACCATGTTCTTCAGCCGCCTGCGCGGCGGCTCCGAGCGCACCGTGGGCCTGGCGATCTCGGTCGACGGCTGAGGCCTCCGCCGCTCAGGTCCCTGCGACGGCGGCCAGTGCCTCGGGGAGGGTGAAAGCGCCCGCGTAGAGCGCCTTTCCGACGATCGCGCCCTCCACCCCGGCGGAACGCAGCGCGGCGAGCGTCCGCAGATCGTCCACACTGGACACACCGCCGGAGGCGACGATCGGCGCGTCGGTCCGGGCGGTGACCTCGCGCAGCAGGTCCACGTTCGGCCCGCGCAGCGTTCCGTCCTTGCTCACGTCGGTCACCACGTAGCGGGTGGCGCCGTCGGCGTCGAGCCGGGCGAGCACCTCCCACAGGTCGCCACCGTCCTGCGTCCAGCCGCGGGCGGCCAGCCGGTGACCCCGCTCGGTGATGCGCACGTCCAGTCCGATCGCGACGCGGTCGCCGTGCTCGGCGATCACCTTGGCGCACCAGGCCGGGTCCTCGAGGGCCGCGGTGCCGAGATTCACCCGGCGGGCCCCGGTCTCCAGCGCCGCCGCCAGCGAGGCGTCGTCGCGGATGCCGCCGGAGAGCTCCACCCGGACGTCCAGCTTGCCGACGACACCGGCCAGCAGCTCACGGTTCGAGCCCTTGCCGAACGCGGCGTCCAGGTCGACGAGGTGGATCCATTCCGCGCCGTCGGCCTGCCAGGCGAGCGCGGCGTCGAGCGGGTCGCCGTAGGAGGTCTCGGTCCCGGCCTCCCCCTGCACCAGGCGGACGGCCTGGCCGTCGGCAACGTCAACAGCGGGAAGCAGCTCGAAAGTCACGGGCCAACTATAGGAGCACCGTGGCCGCCGCCCGTCCGGGAGGTACCGGCCGCCACGGTGCGGTGCTCGGCGAGCGCGCTCGTTCGCGGCGCGAGGCCGGGGACGCGTTCGCGGCCCGTCAGTCCAGGCAGAACTCGTTGCCCTCGACGTCCTGCATCACGATGCACGACTCGTCGTAGCCATCGGCAGGCATCAGCCGCACCTGGACCGCGCCGAGTGCGACCAGCCGCGCGCACTCGGCCTCCAGGGTGGCGAGGCGCTCCTCGCCCACGAGGCCGGTGCCGGCCCGCACGTCGAGGTGCAGCCGGTTCTTGCCCGCCTTGCTCTCCGGAACGCGCTGGAAGAACAGCCGCGGGCCCACACCCGAGGGATCGACGCAGGCGAACGCCGAGCCCTGGTGCTCGGGCGGCAGCGAGCGATCGAAATCGCCCCACGTGGCGAACCCCTCCGGCGGCGGTGGCACGACGTACCCCAGCACCTCACACCAGAAGCGAGCGACGCGCTCGGGCTCCGCACAGTCGAAGGTCACCTGGAACTGTTTGATCGATGTCACAGGTCCACCATAGTGAGCGGTTCAGCTCGACGACACGCGAATATCGTCGCCAAGGCCGGGAAGTGGCGGTCAGAGCGTGCCCAGCCAGTTGCGCAGCAGCCGGGCGCCCGCGTCACCGGATTTCTCCGGGTGGAACTGGGTCGCCCACAGCGGCCCGTTCTCCACGGCCGCGACGAAGTCCTCACCGTGCTCGGCCCAGGTGACCTTCGGCTGCTGCCCGGCGAGACCGGAGACGAGTTCCCAGTCGCGGGCCGCGTAGGAGTGGACGAAGTAGAAGCGCTCGTCCGGTTCGATGCCGGCGAACAGCACCGAGTCGGCCGGCGGACGGACGGTATTCCAGCCCATGTGCGGCAGGATCCCGGCGTGCAGCCGTTCCACGGTGCCCGGCCACTCCCCCGCGCCTTCGGTGGCCTCGCCGTGCTCCACCCCGCGTTCGAACAGGATCTGCATGCCGACGCAGATGCCCAGCACCGGGCGGCCGCCCGCGAGCCGGGTGCCGATGATCTTCTCCCCGCCGACGGCGAGCAGTCCGCGCATGCAGGCGGCGAACGCACCGACGCCGGGCACGACGAGCCCGTCGGCCTCCAGCGCGGTACGCGGGTCGGCGGTGACCTCGACGTCGGCTCCCGCGCGTTCGACGGCGCGTTCGACGGAACGGAGGTTGCCGGACCCGTAGTCCAGGACGACGACGCGAGGCACGCCGTCCAGGCTAGCGGGAACGGCCCGCCCGCCACGCGACGGGCAGCAGGACCACCGCCACGCCTGCCAGCAGCCCGAAGGCGCCCGGGTATCCGATGCCCGCCACGGCCGCACCGACGGCAACGGCCCCGAGGCCCTGCCCCGCGTCGTAGGCGACGTTCCAGACCACGCTCGCCTGCCCCGCCGGGGCGCGCACGAACATCGCCACCAGTGAGTCGTTCTGCACCACACCGAAACCGATACCGAACACGGCGACGGCCAGGATGGCGGCCACCGGCTGTCGCGTGCCGAGCGCGAAGACCACCAGCCCGAGCGCGATCAGTGCCAGCGCGAAGGGCAGCATCCGTCCCGGTGCGGCGAACCGGTCACCGGCGTGGCCCGCCGCCCACCGTGCCAGCAGGACGGTCGCGGTGACCGCGAGCAGCGCGAGCGCCGCGTGCGCGGGAAGCACGATCGGCAGGAACGTGACGAACGCGCCGAAACCGATCGAGCCGCCGATCATCACCAGCCACGGCCGCCAGGTGACGTCCACAGTGGACACGATGCGGGTGCGTTCCTCCCGTCCCGGCACCAGTCCGGGCAGCAGCAGGAACGGCACGATCGCGGCCAGCGGCAGCACCGCGGCGAGGAGGAACACGGGCGGGAAACCCCAGTGGGAGGCGACCAGGGTGCCCAGAGGCAGTCCGGCGAGCTGGGGCACCCCGGTCGCCAGTCCGTAGAGACCGGAGCCGCGGGCCAGTGCGTCCGCGGGCAGCAGCTCGGCGATCAGTGCGCTCCCGCAGACGGTGAGCAGTCCGAAGCCGAGCCCGCGCAGGAGGGAGATCGCGAGGATCCAGGGCGCGTCCACGGCGAGGATGAGCAGGGGCGCGGGCAGTCCGAGCAGCGAGGCCCCCAGCAGCAGCACGGTCCGGTAGCCGTATGCCCGCACGAGGGCGGGCACCACGAGCTGGGCGAGCACCGTGCTGCCCATGAACACGCCGGTCGCCGCCCCCGCCGCGAACGCGCCCGCCCCCTGGCGCACGGCCCAGGACGGCACGACGGACAGCAGCAGTGCGTATCCGGTGAACGCCGCGCAGGTGCCGAGCAGCATGAGCCGGAAGTCGCGCTCGCGCAGGGGCGAGCGGAACGGACGGCGACCGGGGGCCGTCAGGGGCGCGGACATCCTGCCATTTCTAGTACGAGCGTACCTGTTTTGTCCACCCGCCGCCCGGCGATGCCCATCACTCCCTCGCCGCGGACCGGATGTGCGCGCTGCGTGTGCGGCGAGATGCCCGGAGTCACGACGACGTGCGTGGGCCCGGGATGCCGCCGCGAGCGTATGCCCGTACCGCGTTTCGATCGCTGCCCACGTGGGTAGTAACCGGTCCTAGCGGCTCGTCGTGGAGGAGAAACGATGTTCGGCCACCCGGATCTGGATCGCCTGCTCGACGCGTGGCGCCAGGACATCGACAGCGTTCCGTTCCCTGTAATGCGCGTCCCCGAGGAGCTTCGCGCGGCCCCCGGGCCCGCCGGATCGGAGCTGCCCGTCCAGCGCCGCGGCGGCGAGACCCCTGGCGACCGGACGAACGACTGCCCCTCCTTCACCGCCTGGCAGCCTCCCCTCAACGCCTAGTGGCGGCTACCCGAACGCCTTGACCGCCGCGGCGATCGTGGACTCGTCCAGCCCGTGCGCCAGATCGTGGTCGGCCATGTCGCCGTAGAGCCGTACCTCCTCGTCCCGGCGGACCCCGAGCGAACGCAGGCGGTGCGCGATGTCCGGCAGCGCCTCGGCCACCGCCGGCGCCGAGGTACCCGCCAGGTAGGGCTCCACCAGCACGATCGCGTCCGTACCGGCGGAACGCAGCGCGGCCCGCAGGCCGGCCGCGTCGAAGGGCCGGATCGTGGCGGCGTAGAGCACCGTCACGTCGAGGCCGGCGGTCGCGGCCAGCACCCGGTCCAGCATCGGCCCGACGGCCAGCACGACCGGCCCGCGACCGCTGCGCAACGTACGGAACCCGGCGCCGTGGTGCGGTTCGGCGTTCGCCGCCTCGGACAACCGGATGTAGACGTTCCCCTTGCCGGGCAAGGATTCCCGTAGCACCGCAGGCACCTCATCAGGATGCCCGGGAACGTGGACGGTCCAGCCGGGGATGGTGTCGATGAGCGCGACGTCGGCGGGCGACTGGTGCGTGCGTCCCGCGCCTGCCATGTCGTACGAGGCGCCCGCGGACACCAGCACCGCGCCGGTGCCCTGATGGGTCAGATCGAGCTTCACCTGCTCGTACGGGCGTTCCACCAGGAACGAGGCGAAGGTGTGCACCACCGGCCGCAGCCCTGCCATGGCGAGTCCGCCCGCGGTACTGACCAGCAGTTGCTCGCGGATACCGACGTTGATCACCCGGTCACCGAACCGTTCGGCCGCGCGGGCGACTTGCGGCGTCCCAGCGGAGATGTCGGCGAGAACGAGTGCCAGCAAAGGATCCGCTGCCAACTCACCCTCCATTGTGGACAGAAATGTGTCACGCATAGTGGTCATGGTCAGTCCTTCGGATCGATGGTGGCGACGACCGCGAGCGGCCGCCGGGGATGGGGCTCGGTGAAGGCCGCGGCGAGGGCGTCGTGATCGCGGCCGTCCACGGTGCGGGCGGCCCAGCCCTCCACCTCGAAGCGCCGCGCGATACCGCCCGGCCATCCGTGCGTGGACGAGCCGTTGTCGATCACCACGGCCGTCAGCCCGTGGAGGCCGGAACGCGCGGCGAACGCGATCGCCTCGTGGTTGGAGCCCTCGTCGAGTTCGGCGTCACCGGTCAGCACCACCACCCGGGGCGGTGACGGTTCCAGCACCCGCAGGCCGAGCGCGGTACCGACGGCGATCGGCAGCCCGTGGCCGAGCGACCCACTGGCGATCTCCACCCCCGGGACCAGCATCCGGTCCGGGTGCATGCCGAGCCGAGAGCCCGCGCTCGCCCAGGTACCGAGCTCGTCCGGGTCGATGAAGCCCTTCGCCGCGAGGACGGCGTAGTAGGCCATCGGGCCGTGCCCCTTGGACAGCAGGAAGCGGTCGCGGCGCGGGTCCTCCGCCCGCTCGGGCGAGGTGTCCAGCACCCGGTCGTAGAGCACCCACAGTACGTCCAATGTGGACGTGGCGGCGGCGGAGTGTTTCTCGTCCCCGATCATCCGGGACATCAGCGTGGGCAACTCCGCGAAGCCCATCGTCGTTGCGGTAGTCATGCTCCGACCGTGCAACCTCGACTTAGGTTGAAGTCAAGGCTAACCTGACGACGTGACCAAGCTTGCCGACCACCTCAGCATCGGACAGGTGTCGGAACGCAGCGGCGTTCCGCACACGGCTCTTCGGTTCTACGAGGAACGGGGCCTGATCCACGCCGAGCGCTCCGCGGGCAACCAGCGGCGGTATCCGCGTGCGGTACTGCGCAGAATCGCGTTCATCCGCTCGGCACAGCGGGTGGGGCTCACCCTCGAACAGATCAGCGACGCGCTCGCCACCCTGCCGCGCGACCACGCGCCGACGAAGGCCGACTGGACCCGGCTCTCCCGTAACTGGCGCGACGAACTCGACCTGCGGATCGACGCGCTGCAACGACTTCGCGACCGGCTCACCGGCTGCATCGGCTGCGGGTGCCTGTCCTTACGCACCTGCACGCTGAACAACTCCGAGGACGAGATGGCCGGATTCGGCCCCGGCGCCCCACTGCTGTCCCCGGTGGGCGAAGGCGGACGCTGACCGGCTCAGGGCGGGCCGCCGACCGGCTCAGTGCCGGGGTCGCGGCCTGCCGAGCATACGGCGCGCGGTGATCAGCAGGTGCTCGCGCAGGGCGTCGTCGTCGACGCCCGCCAGTTCGGGCGATCCGCCCGCCAGCGCGATCCCGGCCAGCGTGACGTTCGCGGTGACCAGCGTGGCGACGTCCGGATCCGGCCCGGTGAGCACGGCGAGCATCCGTTCCTTGAAGTTTCCCGCGTGGTGCAGGGTCTTCTCCACCGCGCGGGCCACTCCGGGGTCGGAGCTGAACACCGCGACGAGCACCCGGTGCCCCACCACGAGGTCGACGAACCCGTTGAGCAGATGCTCGATCTGCGCCCCGCGGCGCCGATGGGCGGCGGCCTCCTCGGTGATCCGCGCGAGCGTGTCCAGCAGGGGCTCGGCGACCGCTTCGGTGATCTCGTCCTTGGCGCGGAAGTGATAGTAGACGGCAGCCTTGGTGACGCCGAGTTCGTCCGCGATCATCTGCAGGGAGGTGCCCTCCACGCCGTGCTCGCTGAACAGCCGCAGTGCGGTGGCGAGCAGTCTGGTACGCGTGTCCTCGGTGCCGGGTGCGCGCGGCGCGGTACGGGCGGCCATCCGATCCCCCTCCTAGCGAACCCCGAACGCTACGACACGGCCTTGCCGGACGGCAAGCCGCAACACTTGCCGTGCGGCTAGTCACATCCTTGTCGATTGGCTAGCTGCGCACTTACCGAACGGCTAGCCTCGGCGAGGGTAATCGCACACCATCGAGCGAACGGGGTGGCCTCGTCGTGGCGAAGCTCCTGTACCGGCTTGGCCGGTTCTCCTTCCGCAAACGCAAACTGGTCGCGGCCGCGTGGGCGGCGATCCTGGTGCTGCTGGGGATCGGCGCGCTCACCCTGTCCGGACAGCTCACCAACTCGGTGACCATCCCGGGCACGGAGTCGCAGCGCGCGATCGACCAGCTCGAGGAGCGCTTCCCCCAGCTCCCCGCGGGCGGCGGGACCGCGCGCGTCGTACTCGCCGCGCCCGAGGGCCAGACCCTCGCCGACCCTGCCGGCCGCGCCGCCGCCGACCAGGTCGTCGGTGCGTTGCGGTCCGCTCCGAAGGTCGCCGTGGTCGCGGACCCGTTCCAGACCGGAGCCGTCTCCCCGGACGGCCGGGTGGCGATGGCGCAGGTGACCTACTCGGTACCCGGCTTCGAATTGCTCCCCGAGGATCGCGAGGCTCTGCTGGCGACGGCGGAACCAGGCCGCGCGGCCGGGCTGCAGGTGGAGTTCGGTGGCGACGCGGCGCAGGGCATCCCCGAGGTGGCCGCCACGGAGGGCCTCGGCGTGGCCATCGCCGCGGTCGTACTGGTGATCACCTTCGGCTCGCTGATCGCCGCGGGCCTGCCACTGCTCACCGCCCTGATCGGCATCGGTGTCGGCATGGCAGGCATCACCACGGCCTCGGGCTTCCTCGACCTGAACTCCAACACCCCGGTGCTGGCGCTGATGCTGGGACTCGCCGTGGGCATCGACTACGCCCTGTTCATCGTGTCCCGGCACCGGCACGAGATAGGGATCGGCCGCAGTCCGGAACAGGCGGCCGCCAGAGCCGTCGGTACCGCGGGCTCGGCGGTCGTGTTCGCCGGGCTCACCGTCATCATCGCCCTGGCCGGGCTCACCGTCGTCGGCATCCCGTTCCTCGGCGAGATGGGCATCGCGGCCGCGCTGACCGTCGCGATCGCGGTCCTCATCGCACTGACGCTGCTGCCGGCGCTGCTCGGTTTCGCGGGCGACCGGGTGAACGGCAGCAAGATCCGGGTCCGTCGCGGCAAGCCGGGGGCCGTCCCCTTCGGTGAACGCTGGGCCCGGTTCGTCGCCCGTCGCCGGGTACCGGTGCTGCTGGCCTCGATCGCCGGCCTGGCGGTGCTCGCCATTCCGGCCGCCTCGATGCAGCTCGGCCTGCCCGACGACAGCACCGCCGCCCCGGACTCGACGCAGAGCAAGGCATACGGGCTCGTCTCGGGCAGTTTCGGCGAAGGCGCCAACGGACCGCTCACCGTGGTCGTGGACGCACAGGGCAGCGGCGACCGCCAGGCCGTGATCATCGGGGCCGCGGGCCGGATCTCCACTCTGCCCGACGTGCTCGCCGTGACACCGCCGCAGCCGAACCAGCAGGGCGACACCGCGATCCTCAACGTCATCCCGAAGAGCGGGCCGAGCAGTGAGCAGACCGAGCAGCTCGTCGCCGACATCCGGGAACTGTCCGGGCAGCTCGGTGACGGGGCGAGTCTCGCGGTGACCGGCCAGACGGCGGCGAACATCGACGTCTCCGAGAAGCTCGCCGACGCCATGCTCCCCTACCTGGCACTCATCGTCGGACTCGCGTTCATCCTGCTGATGCTGGTGTTCCGCTCACTGGTCGTGCCCATCAAGGCGACCGTTGGGTTCCTCGGTTCGGTCGCCGCCACCTTCGGCGCCGTCGTGGCCGTGTTCCAGTGGGGCTGGCTCAAGGACGTGCTCGGTGTCGAGAGCACCGGCCCGATCATGAGCATGCTGCCGATCCTGCTGATCGGTGTGCTGTTCGGCCTGGCGATGGACTACCAGGTCTTCCTGGTGACCCGGATGCGCGAGGAGCACGTGCACGGCGCTGCCCCGGTCGACGCGATGATCACCGGGTTCCGGCACGGCGCCCGCGTCGTGGTGGCCGCCGCGCTGATCATGGTGAGCGTGTTCGCCGGGTTCGTGCTCGCCGCCGACACACTCATCCAGTCCATCGGTTTCGCGCTGGCGTTCGGTGTCGCGATCGACGCGTTCGTCGTGCGGATGGCGCTGGTTCCGGCGGTGATGGCCCTGCTCGGCAAGGCGGCGTGGTGGCTGCCGCGCGGTCTCGACCGGGTGATGCCGGATGTGGACGTGGAAGGCGAGAAGCTCACCGCGATACTCGAAGAGTCCGATGTGGACGCCGACCGCAAGCACGCACACGCCCGCTGACCGGGCACGCGCGCCCGCCGCGCCGCGATCAGCGGCGCGGCGGGCGCGGCCCGTGCGGAACGGGCAACCGCTCGGTCGGCAGGTCGTCCGGCGGAGCCTGACCGGCCGGCCGTTCGCGGTTCGGCGGACCCAGCACGAAAGTCCCGGCCCGATCGTTGTGGCGCAGGCGCTCCACCAGCCGAGCGGCCGGATTCCCCAAGCAGGCCACCAGAAGCGACACCACCACGGCACCGAGGCTCAGGCCCGCGATGACATCGTGCGGGTAGTGGGCACCGACGAAGACCCGGGACGCCGCGCCGGCGAACGCGATCGGCAACGCCCACATACCGAGCGGACCGGACGCGAACAATATCGCCGCCATCGCCGCTCCGGCGACGACGGAGTGGTTACTCGGGAAGGACCAGTCGCCCGGTGGCGGGCAGTCCGCCGCGGTGACCACCTGGGTCAGCGTCCGGCACGGCCGTTCCACCTGCAGCACCAGTTTCACCGCCTCACTGATCAGGTAGGCGGCGGCGACCCCGCAGGCACCCAGCAGTGTCACGGCCATGACCCGGGCGGGTAGGCCCCGCGCCCGCCACCAGCACAGCAGCAGCAGGAAGGCGAGCAGCGCCGGGGCGGCATCGGTGAACAGTGCCGCGAAGTCCCGCAGCCAGTCCGGTCCGGCCGCCGCGAAGTCCACGACCTCGCGGTACCACCGCGCACTGATGTCCGGCACGTCCTCGACGTTCTCGTCCCCCATGGGTTCCGGGTCAACCTTCCTGCTCGCGCCCGCGACGGGCCCGCCGGGCTCGCCGTGTCCTCGCCCAACCCGTCCCTGTACCGGCGATCCGAGCACGCGCCGTGCGCACGTGTTCCCGGGACGGCGGGGACTCCGCGTCGGCGTCCGCAGTGGCCGTCCCGGCCGAGCCGGGCAGCGCGAGACTGGGCAGGCACGAGCCTAAGCGCGGCGGCGGCCGGGCCACCGCACCCGAACGGCAGGCGCTGACCATTACCTGGGGCGGGGGGTCGGTCTGCCGAAAGGCAGGGCCGGAATACTACCCGGCGAGCCAGACGACGGCGCCACCGACGGCGATCACCGCGGCGACACCGAGCAGCACGGCCATCACCTTGACCGTCTTCCACAGGCTGTAGGCACCGCCGAGCAGGAAACCGGCGAGCGCGAGCAGCCCGACACCGACGAGTTCCTTCGGCATCAGAGCACACCCTTCGTCGACGGGACCCCGCTGGTACGCGGATCCGGTTCGGTGGCCGCACGCAGCGCGCGCGCCACCGCCTTGTACTGCGCTTCGGCGATGTGGTGCGGATCCCGGCCGTGCACCACGCGCACGTGCAACGCGAGCTGTGCGTGGAACGACAAGGACTCGAACACGTGCCGGGTCAGCACGAAGGGGTAGTTGCCGCCGATGGTGAACGTGTCGAACCGGTCCGGCTCGCCGGTGTGCACGCAGTACGGGCGGCCGGACACGTCGACCGCGGCGTGCGCCAGCGTCTCGTCCATCGGGATCCAGCAGTCACCGAACCGGCGGATGCCCGCCTTGTCGCCCAGCGCCGCACGGATCGCCTGTCCCAGCACGATCGCCGTGTCCTCGACGGTGTGGTGGGCGTCGATGTGCACGTCCCCGGTCGCCGCGACGCTCAGGTCGAAGGAACCGTGCGTGCCGAAGGAATGCAGCATGTGGTCGTAGAACGGGACGCCGGTGGACACCTCCACCTGCCCGGTGCCGTCCAGGTCGATCTCGACCCGGATCGACGACTCCTTCGTGGTGCGCTCGACCGCGCCCGTCCTGCTCATCGCGGAATCTCCTTGCCGGCCTCGAGAAAGGCGTCGTTTTCCTCGGGGGTGCCGATGGTCACCCGCAGGTGCCCCTCGATACCGACATCGCGGATCAGCACCCCTTGGTCCACATAGGACTGCCAGGCGTGCCGGGCGTCGGTGAACCGTCCGAAGAGGATGAAGTTGGCGTCGCTCGGTACCGGGGTGAAACCCATTGCCAGCAACGATTCCGCCACCCGGTCGCGCTCCGCGGCGAGCTTCGCCACCGATGCCAGGGTGGCGTCCGCGTGCCGCAGCGCGGCCTTGGCCGCGGCCTGCGTCAGCGCCGAGAGGTGGTAGGGAAGCCGGACGAGCTGGAGCGCGTCCACGACGGCGGGGGCCGCGGCAAGGTACCCCAGCCTGCCTCCGGCGAACGCGAACGCCTTGCTCATCGTGCGGGACACCACGAGCTGCGCGGGGAACTCCTCCAGCAGTTCCAGCGCGCTCGGTTCGCCGGAGAACTCGGCGTACGCCTCGTCCACCACCACCATGCCCGGTGCGGCACGCAGCACGGCGGCGAGCCCATGGAGCGGGATGGTCCCGCCGGTCGGGTTGTTCGGGCTGGTCAGGAAGACGACGTCCGGGGCGCGTTCGGCGACGATCTCCGCCGCGCGGGCGGTGTCCAGGGAGAAGTCGGCGGCACGCGGCGCGGGAGCCCACTCGGTCCGGGTGCCCGCCGCGATGATCGGGTGCATCGAGTACGAGGGCTCGAAGCCCAGCGCGGTACGCCCCGGCCCGCCGAAGGCCTGCAGAAGCTGCTGGAGGATCTCGTTGGATCCGTTGGCTGCCCACACGTTCCGCTCGCTCACCAGCACCCGCGTGGCCACCGAGAGGTAGTCGGCGAGGTCCCGGCGCAAAGCGAGGGCATCCCGGTCGGGGTAGCGGTGCAGCTCGGCGGCCGCCTCTCGCGTCGCGGCGGCGACGTCGTCGACGAGCGCGTCCGGCGGTGGATACGGGTTCTCGTTGGTGTTCAGCCGTACCGCGACGTCGAGCTGCGGCGCACCGTACGGGGTCCGGCCCCGCAGGTCCTCGCGCAGCGGCAGCTCGGCCGTCGTCACGGCACCGGATCTCTCGCCGGGGGCCGCGACGTCGACGGCAGCCAGCTCGGCCTCTTCCTCACCGGTGTCCACGCGGCTCAGCCTAGGCCGTGGCCCCGCGCTCATCGCAGCCCGGCCACGGCCGCGATCGCGCGTTCGAGCTGCTCCGGCGCGACGAAGTAGTGCGGCGAGGCCCGGACGATGGTGTCCAGCCCGCGCCGTGCCATGTCGATCCGGCTCGACGTGACCGAGCTGACGGTCACCGCGATGTCGTTGTCCCACAAGGCGTTTCGCACGTCCTCGGGGTCCGTTCCGCCGACGGTGAAGGTGACGATGCCGCACCGCCGCTCACCGAGGTCGTGCGTGCGCACCCCGGGCAGTGCGTCCAGCCCCGCCCGCAGGGTCGCCGCGCCCTCGGCGACCGCCGAGGAGAGCGCGCCGATCCCGAGGTCGAGGGCGTACCGGGCGGCCCGCAGCAACCCGAGGCGCTCGGCGACCCCGGACTCCCACAGCTCGAACACCCTGGCGTCGTCGCGTAGTTCGTACTCCCGGGCCGAGACCCAGGCGGCCCCGGCATGGTCCACCAGGCGCGGCCGCAGCCGTCGCCGGACCTCGTCCCGGACGGCGAGGAACCCGGTGCCCCTCGGCGCCCGCAGCCACTTGCGGCCGGTGCCGGAGAGCATGTCCACCCCCAGCTCGCGCATGTCCACCGGCACCTGGCCGATCGACTGGCAGGCGTCGAGCAGGACCAGCGCCCCCGCCTCGTGCGCGGCGTCCACCACCTCGCGGACCGGGTTCACCAGCCCGCCGTTGGTGGGCACGTGCACCAGCGAGACCAGGCGGACGCGCTCGTCCAGCAGCTCACGCAGCGCGGCCACGTCGAGCTGCCCGGCGGCATCGGAGGGGATCACCTCGACCCTGGCCCCCGCCTGCTCGGCGAGCCGCAGCAGGGCGACGGCGTTCGCGGCGTACTCGACCTCGCTGATCAGCACACGGTCGCCCTCGGCGAGCGGCACGGCGTCGACCAGCGAGAGCCAGGAACGGGTGGCGCTGTCGGTGAAGGCGACCTCGGAGGCGGCACAGCCCAGCAGCTCGGCGAACGTGCCGTAGCCCGCCTCGAGGTCGGCGGCCCGTTCACCCGCTGCGCGGTAGCCGCCGATCTCGGCCTCGCGCCGCAGATGGCCGATCACCTCGTCGAGCACCTGCCGCGGTGGCAACGAGGAACCGGCGCTGTCCAGGAACACCCTGCCTGCGCAACCCGGGGTGTCGGCGCGGACGGCGTCGAGGTCGATCACCGGGTCCCCCCGAAGCGCGCCTGTACGGCCTCACCGTGGGCGGGCAGGTCCTCCGCCTCGGCCAGCGCGACCACCTGGGCGGCGACCTGGCGCAACGCCGCCTCGTCGTAGTCGACGACGTGGATGCCGCGCAGGAAACTCTGCACCGACAGCCCGGACGAGTGCCGGGCCTGGCCACCGGTGGGCAGTACGTGATTGGAGCCCGCGCAGTAGTCGCCGAGCGAGACCGGGGCGTACGCACCGACGAAAATGGCGCCCGCGTTGCGGACCCGGGCGGCGACCGCGCGGGCGTCCGCCGTCTGGATCTCCAGGTGCTCGGCGGCGTAGGCGTCCACCACGCGCAACCCATCGTCCACAGTGGACACCAAGATGACGCCTGACTGCTTGCCCGCCAGCGCCTCCGCGACCCGTCCGGTGTGTTTGGTCGCCCCCACCCTGGCAGGCAGGGCTGCGTCCACGGCGTCGGCCAGCTCCGGGGAGGTGGTCACCAGCACGCTCGCCGCCATCGGATCGTGCTCGGCCTGGCTGACCAGATCGGCCGCCACATGGGCCGGGTCGGCGGTCTCGTCGGCGAGGATCATCACCTCGGTGGGCCCGGCCTCGGAGTCGATCCCGATGACGCCGCGCAGCATTCGCTTCGCCGCCGTCAGGAAGATGTTGCCCGGCCCGGTCACCATGTCGACCGGCGGCAGCGCGGTCCCGTCGGTGTCGGTGGCGCCGTATGCCATCAGCGCCACGGCCTGCGCCCCGCCCGCGCCCCACACCTCGTCCACCCCGAGCAGTGCGGCCGCGGCCAGGATCGTCGGGTGCGGCAGCCCGCCGAACTCGGCCTGAGGCGGGGAGCAGACGACCAGCGACTCCACCCCGGCGGCTTGTGCGGGCACGACGTTCATCACCACGGTCGACGGGTACACGGCCAGCCCGCCGGGCGCGTACAACCCGACCCGCTCCACCGGCACCCACCGCTCGGTGACCGTGCCGCCCTCGGCGAGCTCGGTGGTGACCTCGGCGCGGCGCTGATCGGCGTGCACCTTCCGGGCCCGGGCGATCGACTCCTCCAGCGCCCCGCGCACCGCGGGGTCCAGCTCCTCCAGCGCCCTGGCGCATTCCGCGCCGGGCACCCGCACAGCGGCGGGACGGACCCGGTCGAACCGCTCCGTGTACTCCAGGACCGCCTCGACGCCGCGGTCGCGCACCGCCTCCACGACGGGACGCACCTGATGCAGCGCGGCGTCCACATCGACCTCGGGCCGCGGCAGGGCGTCGCGCAGCTCGGCGGGCGAGGGGACACGACCGCGCAGGTCGGTGCGGTTGAGCATGCGGTCAAGGGTAGCGAGCAGGTCCGGCGCCGCACCTGCGGGTGAGGGCTCTCTCTCCCGCTCGCGCGGGGCCGGGCGGGCATACTCGACGGCGGGCCGGCAGCCCCGCCGGACCGAACCGAGCAGCGTGGAGGAACGACCGTGCTCCGCATCGGCCTGTGCCAGCTCACCTCCGGTACCGACCCGGAAGCCAACCTGCGGACCGTCCGGGAGTGGACGGCGAAGGCCGCGGCGGCGGATGCCAGGGTGGTGGTGTTCCCGGAGGCGGCCATGGCCCGTTTCGGCGAACCGCTCGGGCCGGTCGCGCAACCGCTCGACGGGCACTGGGCGAGCGGGGCCGCCGAGATCGCCCGGCAGCACGGCGTGGTGCTGGTGGCCGGCATGTTCACCCCCGCCGAGGACGGCGTCCGCGTCCGCAACACCCTCCTGGTCACCGGCGAGGACATCCACTTCGGCTACCACAAGATCCACCTCTACGATGCGTTCGGCTTCCGCGAGTCGGACACCGTCGAGGCCGGCACCGAGCTCGGGACGGTGACCGTCGACGAGGTCACCCTCGGCCTGGCGACCTGCTACGACGTCCGGTTTCCGGAGCTCTTCCGCGCGCACGCCGACGCGGGCGCCTCGGCCGTGCTGCTCCCGGCTTCCTGGGGGGCGGGCGAAGGCAAACTCGACCAGTGGGACCTGCTGGTCCGGGCGCGGGCGCTGGACTCCGGCTGCTGGGTGCTCGCCTGTGGCCAGGCCGACCCCGCGGCCACCGGTGCCGAGGTGAACCCCAAGGCCCCCACCGGGATCGGCCACTCCGCCGTCGTCGAACCGCTGGGCCGTGTGCGCGAGCGGCTCGGCCAGGAGCCCGGGCTGCTGGTCGCCGACATCGACCCCGGGGCCGCGACGCGAGCGCGTACCGCGACCGCCGTGCTCGCGAACCGGGTGCTCTGACGGCAGCCGGTCAGCGCGAGCCGAACGGGTGCGCGTACACCCGTTCCAGTACTCCCGTGCACGCGGCCACTGCCTGCACGTCCGGACCGAAACTGTTCTGGCGCAACAGTTCTGTGCCCGGCAGCGCGCTGGCGGCGGCGAAGCTGTCGCGCAACTCAGGGAAGTGGCCCGGCGCGTCCGTGACGGCCTGACCGCCGAGCACCACCACATCGGGATCGTGCAGGTCCCGCAGTACCGCGACGGCCCGTCCCAGCGCCCGTGCCCGGCCGGTCAGCAGCCGGTCGGCGTCCGGGTGCCCGTCGGCGGCCGCCACGTGCAGCGACCGGATGTCCGGCCGGTCCACCACCCCGGCCCGTAGTGCCTCCGCCAGCACCGTCCGTTCGGCGACGGTGACCTCGAGGCAGCCCCTCGCGCCGCAACCGCAGCGGACGTCACCGCCAACCGGCAGGTGCGCGATCCCGCCCGCTCGGCCACGGCCGCGCAGCACCCGGCCGTCCACGGCCAGCACCGCCCCGGTGACCTGGCGGGCGTAGACGTACAGCATGGTCCCGGCCCGCCCGCCGGAGCCGAAGAGCAACTCCGCGGCGGCCATCGCGGGGACGTGCCCGTCCACCACCACCGGCAGTCCGAGGGCACGTTCCAGCGTCGTGCCAGCCTCGACCTCCGGCCAGCCGAGCCCGTCGTGCCGCAGGACGCCGGAATCCGGGTCGACCAGCCCGCCCGCCGCCAGTCCGACCCCGGCGACCAGCCGTGCCGGATGCCGCCGGAGCAGGGCACGCACCCGTTCGGCGATGCTCGTCAGCGCGTCCTCGGCGGATCCGGCCGGCGTGGGCATCCGCTCCGATTCGAGGAGCCTGCCGCGCAGGTCCGCGAGGCCCACGGTCGTCGTGCTCAGGCCGAGGTGGATGCCGCAGGCCGCGACGGCGGAGGTGTCCACGTCGATCGGCACCCGTGGCCTGCCCACCCCGCGGTCGTGCACGTGGTCCGGTTGTTCGCGTACCAGGCGCAGTTCGGTCAGCGCGGTCACCACCCGGCTCACCGTCGGCAGGCTCAGCCCGGCGCCGGCGGCGATCGCGGCCCGTGACAGGGGCCCGTGCCGGCGGATCGTCCCGAGCACCGCCACCGCGTTCGCCTCGCGGGAACCACCGGGTACGGCGCTGCGCTCCGGCAGCACGGCCGTCACGGCGTCATCCGGCCGGCACGAAGGGTCGGCATGCACCGTATGGTCACCGGCCGCCGTCCGGTGGTCAAAGCCGTCCGCCATCCGGGAACCACCGAACCGGCCCCTCCCCGCCGCTCGGCATGCCTGAACGCGCGACACGGGGGGCCGGAGCGCACGACACGGCATGCCCACGCGCACGACACGGCATGCCAGAACGCCCGACACGGCGTGTCCACGCGCACGACACGGGGGGCGCGAGGCGGTGGGTCAGGGGCGGAGGTCCATGCCGAGGTCGAGGGCGGGGGCGGAGTGGGTGAGGGCGCCCACGGCGAGGTAGTCGACCCCCGTGTTCGCGTAGGCTCGGGCGTTCTCCAGCCGCAGCCCGCCGGACGCCTCCAGCCGGGTTCTCGGCGAGACCTCGTCCCGGCGCGCGACGGCCAGTGCGCAGTCCTGGGCGGTGAAGTTGTCCAGCAGCACCTCGTCGGCCCCCGCCGCGAGTGCCTCCTCGAGCTGGCCGAGATCGTCGACCTCCACCTCGCAGGCCAGGCCCGCCGCGTGCTCACGTGCCAGCCGGAGTGCCTCGGTGACCGAGCCGGCGGCGACCACGTGATTGTCCTTGATCAGCACAGCGTCGCCGAGACCCATCCGGTGGTTGACGCCGCCGCCGCACCGGACCGCGTACTTCTCCAGCAGCCGCAGCCCCGGCAGGGTCTTGCGGGAGTCGCGGATCGCACAGCCCGTACCGTCCACTTCGGACACCCAGGCCGCAGTCGCCGTGGCGATGCCGGAGAGGTGGCAGAGCAGATTCAACGCCGTGCGCTCCGCGGTCAGCAGCCCCCGGACGGTCCCGCGGACGACCAGCGCGGGCTCCCCCGCGACGAGCCGGGCACCGTCGACGGCGGCGGATCCGACGTCCACGCCGGGCCCCAGCACCGACTCGAACACGGCCAGCGCGGCGGGAAGTCCGGCGAGGACACCCGCCGAACGTGGCGTGAGTTCGGCGGTGGCAACGGCGTCCGCCGGCACCGTCGCCGCGGTGGTGGCGTCCGGGCCGTAGCGCAGATCCTCGGCCAGCGCGGTGGCGACCACCCTGCTCAGGTCCTCGGCATCCAGTCCGGGCGGAAGTTCTCGCGTGCTCATGCCACTCCCAGGGTTTCGACGGGGTCGGCAGGTACCGGCCTGCCGGAGGGGCCGAGCCGGACGAGCTGGCTGCGTCGCCACCCCGCCTCGTCCCGTCCCGGGAAGTCGGCGCGAACATGGCAGCCTCGCGACTCGGTGCGTCGTGCCGCGGCGGCGAGCAGTGCCTGCGCGATCAGTGTCAGGGACGCGTCCTCCACCGCCTGAACCGTCCACAGCGGACTGTCCACAATTGACAGGTCGAGCACGGATCCGGCGACGGAAAGGCCTTCCGCGTCCCGGCCGATCGCCGCGTACCGGCTCATCACGCGCTGCAGCGAATCCCGGTCGGCGACCGGGGCGCTGGTCCGCTCCGGCAGGCAGCCGTGCCTCGGGTCGGGCAGCAGCCCGGCCACGAGGTCCGCCGAAACGGCCTCGGCCGCCCGCTCGCCGACGACCAGGCCTTCGAGCAGGCTGTTCGACGCGAGCCGGTTGGCCCCGTGCAGACCTGTCCTGGCCACCTCACCCGCGGCGTACAGCCCGGGCACCGCGGTGCGGCCGTCCGTACCGGCCACCACGCCGCCGCAGGCGAAGTGCGCCGCGGGGGTGACCGGGATCGGCTCGCGTGCCGGGTCCACACCGACGGCCCGGCAGGCCGCGTGCACGGTCGGGAACCGGGCGGCGAAACCGGGGAGCGTCCGGGCGTCGAGATAGACGTGGTCGTCCACCCCGCCGGGGGCGGCGGCGAGCCGGCGGTTGATCGCCGCCGAGACGACATCGCGCGGGGCGAGGTCGGCGAGCGGGTGCACACCCTCCATGACCCGCGCGCCGGTGGCGTCGATCAGTACCGCTCCCTCACCCCGGACGGCCTCGGTGACCAGCGGGCAGCGACCCCGCGCACCCGGCGTGTACAGCACGGTGGGGTGGAACTGGACGAACTCGACGTCGGCCAGCATCGCCCCCGCCCGCAGTGCCAGTGCCATACCGTCACCGGTCGCGATCTCCGGGTTGGAGGTGGCCTGGTAGAGCTGTCCGGCCCCGCCGGTCGCCACCAGCACGGCGGACGCCCGCACCGTGCCGAGCACGCCGCCGGGGTCGAGCACCGACACCCCTGCGACGCCCCCGGCAGGCGTGCGCAGCGCGTCGACGGCGATGTGGTGCTCCAGCACGGGGATGTCCGAAGCGCGGGCGAGCAGCGCGCGCTGCACCTCGGCCCCGGTCGCGTCCCCGCCCGCGTGGACGACCCGGAACGCGGTGTGACCGCCCTCCCGGGTCCTGGCCAGTCCGCCCCTGCCGGACCCGTCGAAGGTGGCCCCGCTCGCGCGCAGCCGGGTCACCGCGGCGGGACCTCCGTCGACGACGGCACGCACGGCGTCGTCCTCGCAGAGTCCCGCGCCCGCCGTACGGGTGTCGGCGGCGTGCGCGGCGGTGCTGTCCCCCTCGTCGTGCTCGCCCGGCAGCACCACCGCGACGCCACCCTGCGCCCAGCGGGTGCTGCCCTCGCCGAGCGCCGCCTTGGTCACCACGAGCACACGCAGCCCCAGTGCGCGTGCCCGCAGGGCTGCGGTCAGCCCGGCCACCCCGCTGCCCAGTACGACGAGGTCCGCCCTGGCCTCCCAGGCGACCGGGCCGGCCAGTTCGCCCGCACCGGTTTTCGCCTGTGAGGTGTTAACCGGCGGCGTGGTCATTCGTCGCCGCCGGGGTTCCCGATCTCGATCATCCGCTGGACCGAGGCCCGCGCCCTGGCCGCCGTGTCGAGGTCGACGTGCACCTCGTCGGCACCTTCCCGCAGCGAGCGCAGGAGCGCGGCCGGGGTGATCATCTTCATGTAACCGCAGGAGGCCCGGTCGTTCACCGCGCGGAAGTCGATCTCCGGCGCGGCCTTGCGGAGCTGGTGCAGCATGCCGATCTCGGTGGCGACCAACACCGAGGTGGCCGCGGTGTCCCGGGCGGCGTGCACCATGTCGCCGGTGGAGAGGATCTTCACCCGGCTCGGCTCCACGATGCCCTCCCCCGCCAGGTAGAGCGCCGAGGTGGCGCAGCCGCACTCCGGGTGGATGAACAGGTCGGCGTCCGGGTTCTCGGCGGCGCGGTCGGCCAGCTCCGGGCCGTTGATCCCGGCGTGGACGTGACACTCACCCGCCCAGACGTGCACGTTGTCCCGGCCGGTCTCGCGCCTGACGTGCGCGCCGAGGAACTGGTCGGGGCAGAACAGCACCTCCCGGTCCGCCGGGATCGAGGCGACGACGTCGACCGCGTTGGACGAGGTGCAGCAGATGTCGGTCTCCGCCTTCACCTCGGCCGTCGTGTTGACGTACGACACGACGACGGCGCCGGGGTGCTCGGCCTTCCACTCCCGCAACTGGGCGCCGGTGATCGAGTCGGCCAACGAGCATCCCGCCCTGGCGTCCGGGATCAGCACGGTCTTGTGCGGCGCCAGGATCTTCGCCGTCTCGGCCATGAAGTGCACGCCGCAGAAGACGATGGTGGACGCCTCCGAGGACGCGGCGATCCGGCTCAGCGCGAGCGAGTCGCCGGTGTGGTCGGCGATCTCCTGGATCTCCGGGATCTGGTAGTTGTGCGCCAGCAGCACCGCGTCGCGCTGCTCGGCGAGCGCGCGCACCTCCCGTGCCCACTCCGCGTCCGCCTCGACGCCGCCGTACGGGATGAGTTCCGCCGCCTGCAAGGTCATCTGGTCCTCCTGGGCCTGCCCCGGCCGTTGCCGCCGGGCCTGTGCTGCACGGTCTGCTGTGAGCCAGGTTTTCGCCTGGTAATCTAAAACCGTGCGAAGCCATATTAACAGCAGCGCCCCCCTGGCACACGAGGTTCTCGGTGCGGTACTTCAAGTGCGTTGCGCCACAGCGGTCCCCGCGGGCGGCCCGCCGACGCTGCAGGTGCTGCTCTGGCGGCGCGCCCTCGACCCGCACCTCGGGCGGTGGTCCCTGCCCGGCGGCAGGCTCCGGCCGGACGAGGACGTGCAGACCTCCGTCCGGCGCCAGCTCGCGGAGAAGGTCGACGTCACCCGGCTGACCCACGTCGAGCAGCTCGCGGTGTTCAGCGCGCCCGACCGGGTGCCCGGTCCGAGAGTGGTGGCCACGGCGTTCCTTGCCCTGGTGCGCTCGGACGCCGACCCGGCCGTTCCGGAGGACACCGCGTGGCACGAGGTGGCGGACCTGCCGCGCACGGCGTTCGACCACCAGGCGATCATCCTCGGCGCCCGCGACCGGCTGCGCGCCAAACTGAGCTACACCAACGCGGGCTTCGCGCTGGCACCCGGCGAGTTCACCATCTCCGCGCTGCGTGACCTGTACTCCGCGGCACTGGGTTACCGGATCTCCGCGACGAACCTGCAGCGCGTGCTGTCCCGGCGCGGGCTGCTCACGCCGACCGGGCGCACCGCCCCGCCGGGCAGGGCCGGAGGCAGGCCGGCGGCGCTGTTCACCTTCGCCCGGCAGGACATGGAGGTGACGGATCCGTTCGCCGTACTACGTCCTCCGCCACCCGCACCCGCACGCCGCCGCCCAGCGAGGCGGACCCCGGCGTCGTAACGTGGACCCGTGGCTGACGAACCGGGCGAAAGTGGCGAGCAGACGGGCGCGACCCTGCCCATCTTCCCGCTGCAGACCGTGCTCCTGCCCGGGGCGCACCTGCCGCTGCACATCTTCGAACCCCGCTACCGGCAGCTCACCGTCGATCTGGTCACCGAGGTGGTGCCGGAACGCGAATTCGGGATAGTGGCCATCAAGACCTCACTGGTCCGCGAGGTGGAGAACCTGGGTCACCTGTACGGCATCGGCTGTTCCGCGGTGCTGCGGGAGGCCGAGCGCCTCGACGACGGCCGGTTCGACATAGTGGTCACCGGCAGCAGGCGGTTCCGCCTGCTGGACCTGGACTGCACCTCCGCTCCCTACCTGACGGGGAACGTCGAGTGGCTGGCCGACGATCCCATCCCCGCGGAGGCGGGCGAGATCACCGACCGCCTCGCCGATGTCGCCAGGGCGGCGCACCAGCGGTACTGCGACTCGGCCTGGAAGGACGAGGAGTGGACGGTGCCGCGCGCGGACGTCCGCCCCGCGGAACTGGCCTACGAACTGGCGGCGGACTGCCTGCTGACCCTGCACGACCGGCAACGGCTGCTGGAGGAGACCCAGCCGCTGCGCCGGCTGCGCATCGCCTGCCGGGTGCTCGCCAGGGAGGCGGGTTTCCTGTCCGCGCTGCGGGCGGTACCGGCCCCGCTGTCGCAGCTCTCCGGGCCTTCGAAGCCCTGCAACCTGAACTGACGGCCGGTCAGGAACCGTCCTCGGTCCGGTTGCCGAACTTGTTCCATACCTTGCCCGCCGTACCGGAGACGGCCTCGCCGACGTCGGCGAACACCTTCGCCAGCGGATCGGCCGAGGTGCCCACCGAATCCTTGTACGACTTCGCCGCCGTACGGACGTCGTCGCGCCAGTTGCTCGCCGCCCGGTCGTCCTCGCGGCGCGGGTACATGCCGCCGAGGATGTCGCGGTACTCCGCCGTGGCCGCCCACTTCTGGAGCTGGGCCGCGCGGACGACGGCGAGCGGGTGGGTCATCCCCTCGACGTGGCGCAGCTTGTTCAGGCTGTCCCGGATGTCGTCGACGGAGTCGTACTCCTCCGCCTGACGCAGGAACGAGGCGATGTCGACCTGGGCGGGGTCGATACCACCCGCGATCAGGATGTGCGCGCGCAGCGCCGCCGCCGGATCCTGACCGCACAGCAGCCCCGCCCGGTCACAGGACAGTTCCGCCTTGCGGTACCACTCCTTCAGCGCCGCGACGATCGCCCGCAGGCCCAGTGCGCTCACCGGTGTCCAGGACATCGAGAGCTGCATCGAGATCAGCCGCAGCAACATCGTGCGGTAGACGGCGTGCCCGGAGAGCACGTGACCCATCTCGTGGCCGATGGCGAATCGCAGGCCGTCCTGGTCGAGCAGTTCGACCAGTCCGGTGGACAGCACGATGAACGGCTCGTCCATGCCGATGGTGTACGCGTTGGCCACCGGCTCGCGGGCGACGAACACGTTCGGCACCGGCGTGATGTCCAGGGCTTCGGCGCACTCGTGACGCAGCCGGTCGATGTCCGGGTACTGCGTGGGTCCGACGCGGATCGCGGACGCCAGCGCCATCAGCCGCTCGCCCCGCTCGCTGAAGAAGCCCGCGGTCGCCTTGAGCACCTGCGGGAAACCCGGCACCGCCCGGAGGGTGGCCAGTGCTCCGCGGTCGGCCGGATGCTCGTAGGCACGCGGGCTGATACCCGGGAACCGGGCCGCGGGCCGCCGGGTGGTGATGTCGTCGGTCATGCTGTTCCCCCACGCCTCGTCGCCTGGCCGCCACCGGCCGGGGCCGCCGGCACCATTGTGTCCCAGCAGGGCACCACGGGGGCGCGGGCGACCCTTCTCCGACGTCCGCCGCCGGGAACGGGTTCCGGCCGATCCCGGCGTCGCCGCCCTCAGCCCAGGCGCCTGCCCAGATCGTCGTTGCCGTTCCAGGCCGCGAGCACTCCGTAGACCAGAGCCGCGGCCAGCGGTTGCGCGAGCAGGGTCCAGCCGGACTCCAGCCGAGGGGCCTGCTCGACGACGTCACCGAGCTGCGGCTGGGCGGCGACGGCGTACAGGCTGTCGGCGAAGGTGAGCCCCATCCGGGCACCCAGCCACGAGGCGATCAGCGAGCCGGCGACCGCGGCGATCAGGATGACCGGGCCGCGGCGCTCCCGGAGCAGCCAGACGGCGACACCGGTCAGCACCCCGGCGGCGAGACCGAGGAGCAGGAAGATCACCAGATCGTCGAACCGATGCCAGCTCTCGAGCTGCAAGGGTACCGGCGGCGGCTCGGCCAGGATCCGCACCCGCTGCGGCGGGGCGAGGCGGGACCACAGCCAGCCGAGCGGGATTCCCAGCAGTGCCACCGTCGAGAGCACGCTGACCGCGGGCAGCAGGTCGGCTTTCACCACCACTCCGGCGGGGACGCGGCGGGCGGCCCAGGCGAGCGAGGCGGGGTCCGGGCCGTCGGCGGATGCGCCCGCCGGCGCGCCGGGACCGCGCGCTTCCACCGAGGAGTCCGCCATCTACCTGCCTTCCGCCGTGCCGTGTGCACTGTCGACCCTAGGGTCTGCCGCCCGAACCCGCTCGGGCGCGGGCGGATCGGCGGTGTCCGAGGCCGATTCGCCGTGCCTGCTGCACCGCGCGGTCCATCCGTCCGGCGTCACCTGGACGACCATCCGCCGGGCGCAGACCGGGCAGAATCGCGGCGGCTCCAGTTCGGTGCGCTTCCCGGCGCAGCGTGGATGCGCCACCGTCGTCTTCTGTCCACAATGGACACAAAATTCGGCGGCGGGCTCGCCTGGACTGCCGGACTCGTCGTTCACCTGCGCGCCCGTCTAGAGAGTGTCGCTGAGCGCCTTGATCGGCATCTTCAGACCGGAGAGCATCTCCAGATCCTTCGTCGCCGGGCGGCCCAGATTCGTCAGGTAGTTGCCGACGATGATCGCGTTGACCCCGCCCAGCATGCCCTGCTCGGCACCGAGGTCGCCGAGGGTCAGCTCGCGGCCGCCGGCGAACCGCAGCATGGTCCGGGGCATGGCGAGGCGGAACGCGGCGACCACGCGCAGCGCGTCCTTGCCCTCGATGGTCTCGTAGTCCTCGTACGGGGTTCCCGGCTGCGGGATGAGGAAGTTCATCGGGACCTCGTGCGGGTTCAGTTCCGCGAGCTGCACGGCGAACTCCGCGCGCTGCGCCACCGTCTCCCCCATGCCGACGATGCCGCCGCAGCAGACCTCCATACCCGCCTCTGCGACCATCCGCAGCGTCTCCCAGCGCTCCTCCCAGGAATGGGTGGTGACCACCTGGGGGAAGTGCGAGCGGGCCGTCTCCAGGTTGTGGTTGTACCGGTGCACGCCCATCTCGACCAGTTCGCCGACCTGTTCCCGCGACAGCATGCCCAGCGAGCAGGCGATCTGGATGTCGTTTCCGTCCGCGCGGATCGCCTTGACGCCCGCACGCACCTGGTCCAGCAGCCGCCGGTCCGGTCCGCGTACGGCCGCGACGATGCAGAACTCGGTCGCCCCCGTCTCCTTGGTCTGCCGGGCGGCCTTCACCAGGCCGGGAATGTCCAGCCACGCCGAGCGCACCGGGGTCGGGAACCGCCCGGACTGCGAGCAGAAGTGACAGTCCTCCGGGCATCCGCCGGTCTTCAGGCTGATGATGCCCTCGACCTCGACTTCCGGTCCGCACCAGCGCATCCGGACCTCGTGGGCCAGCGCCAGCAGCTCGGTGAGCCGGTCGTCGCCGAGCGTCAGCACGGCCAGCACCTGCTGCTCGGTCAGCCCGGTGCCGCGTTCGAGGACCTGCTCCCGTGCCACCGCCAGCACGTCGTCCTGCGCGGTGTCTCGCGTGGCGGACTGTCCGGGTGCTGCGGTCACGTCGTCTCCTTCGACTGGCGTTGCACGGGCGCGTCACATGCTGCCTCACCGGAACACGACCGCACAGCGACCCTGGTCACGTCAGCCCCGCGGCACTCCCGGCGAAACACTCCGGATCGAACCGGCCACCGAACCAGGGCGACAGCCCGTGGGCCGCGGCGGCGAGGAAGTCGTCCGGCGGCAGCGCGCCCGCACCGTCCGCCATGGCGCCGAGCAGCGGCGCGCCGGCGGCCACCGGCAGATCGGCGACGTTGGACAGCGCGGCGAGATCCGGGGCGTCCGGCCAGGCACCGATCACCACGCCCACCACGTCCAGTCCTCGCGCAGTGGCGACCTCGGCGGTGAGCGCGGTCGCGTTGAGCGTGCCCAGGCCCGCCTCGGCCACGACGAGCAGCGGCGCGCCGACCGACCAGGCGATGTCGGCCAGGGTGCTGCCCGCCGGGTCGAAGCGCACCAGCAGGCCACCCGCACCCTCCACCAGGACCAGGTCGTGCGCGGCGGCCAGCTCGGTGACGGCGCGTGCCGCCTCGGCGGGGGCAAGCCCCGCGGTCCCGGCGCGCCGGGCCGCCGCCTCCGGCGAGAGCGGGTCCGGGTACCGGCGCAGCTCGCGCACCGTCACCGGACCCGCCAGCCGGACGACATCGGCCAGGTCACCGGGCTCGTCCGGCCCGACACCGGTCTGCGCGGGCTTGAGCACGGCCACGCTCTGCCCTTGGCCTCGGGCGAGCGCGGCGATTCCCGCGGTGACCACGGTCTTGCCGACACCCGTTCCCGTTCCGGAGATCACCAGGACACTCACGACAGGGGACAGTAGTCCTGGCCGGGCGGGCCCGGCTCACCCCGTCACCCTCGTTTCACCGCCGTGGCCGCACCGGTGCGCCCCTCTCCCGCGGCGAGGAAGGCTCCACCGGCACCGAGGTTGTAGACCTGTGCCGCGCCGACGTCGAAGTACATCCCGCCAAGGCGCAGCTCACCCCGGGCCTCGGCGGCCGCCACGGCCGGATAGGCCCGCAGATGGTCGAGCTGCTGCAGCACGTTGTACAGCGCCAGCCGGTCCGCGGGCGCGTCCGGAACGGCGCCGTCCAGGGTCACCGGTTCGGTGGCCGACTCCGCCCGGCTCACGGTGGGCTCGGCGTTGCGCAGCCAGTCGCCGACGGCGGGCAGATCCTCGGCGGCCCCGTGGATCAGCGCCTTCATCGCACCGCACGAGGAATGCCCGCACACCACGACTTCCCGTACGCCCAGAACGCCGACGGCGAACTCGATCGACGCTCCGACGGAAGCGTCCGAGCCACCCTCGGCGGGCACCAGGTTGCCGACGTTGCGCACGGTGAACAGGTCGCCGGGGCCGCTGGTGGTGATCAGGTTGGGCACGATGCGGGCGTCGCCGCAGGCGATGAACAGCGTGTGCGGACGCTGCTCGTCGGCGAGCCTGCGCATCGTGGGCTCCACCAGGTGCGCGGTCCGCCGCTGGAACTCCTCGGTGCCCTGGTGCATCGGCGCGTGCACGCGCGGGCTGGCCGTGCGCTGTTCCGGCAACCCGGTCTCACCGATCTCCCTGACCTGCCACTCGGACCAGGGCGCCAGCCAGCGCGGCATTCCCTGCGATTCCTGGCCCTTGCGGACGGTGGGCTCACCGGACTTGCCTCGCTCGAACCACGGGTGGCCGATCTCGTCGACGACGACGGTGCCGCCAGCCCGCTCGTACGCCTGCTGCCAACCGGCCAGGCTCTCGAAGGCGGCGTGGTCGAGGTAGTCGACGACGAGTTCCAGCTTCACCGCACCACCCTCTGGGATGGCGCCGAGCACCTTGCTCAACCGGGGTACCGAGAGCGCGGTCAGCGCACCCTCGATGACCACACGCCAGCCGTCCTCGTGCCGTTCGGCGTGGATGCCGGACCAGATCATCCGGCGCAGCATGAACAGCAGCGAGACACCGATGCCGATCAGCACACCGCTGAGCAGGTCGACCGCGACCACGCCCACGATGGTCACCAGGTAGACGGGCAGGTCGCCGTGCTCGTGCACCTCGCGGATGTGCGCGGGGTTCACCAGCTTCGCCCCGACGTGCACCAGCAACCCGGCGAGCACGGCCAGCGGGATGTGCTGGATCAGCCCTGCCAGCAGCACCACGAACAGCAGCACCCAGAGCCCGTGCAGGATCGCCGAGGCCCGGGTGCGGGCGCCCGCGGCGACGTTGGCCGAACTGCGGACGATCACGCCCGTCACCGGCAGGCCGCCGATCGCGCCGGAGACCATGTTCGTCACGCCCTGCCCAACCAGTTCCCGGTCGAGGTTGGCGCGCGGGCCGGTGTGCAGTTTGTCCACGGCGACGGCCGAAAGCAGGGTCTCGACGCTGGCGATCAGCGCGATGGTGACGACGGCCAGCGCGAACGCCATCCAGTCGCCGTCCGGCAGTTCGGGCACCAGGCCGATCGAGAGCAGGTCGCCCGGAAGCTGGACCCGCTCGGCGGAACTGCCGATCAGCACGGCCAGCACGGTGACCAGCCCGACCGCGGCGAGCGGCCCGGGGATCCGCCGCACGACGGAGGGAAGTTTCCCCCACAGCAACAGGATTCCGATGGTGAGCACGCCGAGTACGGTCGCGGCGTCGTGCTGGCCCGCGATCTGGCCCGGCAGTTCGATCAGGTTGTCGACGGCGGAACTCTGGGCGGCTCCGCCGAGTATCACGTGGAGCTGGCCGAGCACGATCGTCACGCCGATGCCGGCGAGCATGCCGTGCACGATCGCGGGCGAGATGGCCAGCGCGGCACGGGCGATCCGGCTCAGCCCGAGCAGTACCTGCAGCACTCCGGCGCAGGCGACGATGGCGCAGGTGACCGCCCAGCCGAACTGCTGGATCGTCTCGGCCATGACCACCGTGAGCCCGGCGGCCGGTCCGCTGACCTGTTTCGGTGAGCCGCCGACCGCGCCGGCGATGACGCCACCCAGCACGGCGGCGATCAGCCCGGCGACGATCGGTGCGCCGGATGCCAGTGCGATTCCCAGTGACAGTGGAACGGCGACCAGGAAGACCACCAGCGAGGCTGGCACGTCGTAGCGCAGGATGGTCTTGAATGTCGTTCGCTCGGTGCGCGTGCCGTCCCGGTGACCCTTGTCGCCGGGATTCTTGTCCGGGCGGTCTTTGTCCCGGTGACGCTCCGATTCGATGGACGTGTCCGTCATGCATCCCTCCAGCCCGGTGAGTTGCGGCGAGGTGCCGCGTTCGAAGGCCGGCGACGCCGACGACCTGCCAACAGACAACCGGATCATGGTCGAAATGTCCGCTATGTAAAGAAATCCTCATGTTCTCTTCATCGCCGCTCATCACCCGAATGGCATTACACAGAGCCAAAAAGCAGCGGCGCGTGTAATACGACTCACTCAATCGGACGCCAATCCGCCGCGACTTATGGCGCCAGGTGATCATATTCCCGGATCGTGAGAATGAAATTCATGATCACCCCCGGATCGGGTGAAATTCGACAGTCCAACGTGGACAGTCACGCCAAAGTGACCGTCGACACGATCGCCGAGCAAATCCGTGTGAGATCCGCGTTTTCTGTGACATACGGCGGCATTGTGTAAATCAAGTCGCGGAACGGACGCAGCCACACACCGCGCCCGGTCAGCTCCCGGGTCGCCGCGGCCATGTCCACCGGCCGGTCGAGCTGCACCACTCCGATCGCGCCGAGCACCCGCACGTCCAGCACCCCGGGCAGCGCGGCGGCCGGTGCCAGTCCCGCCCGTAGCCCGGACTCGATCCTGGCCACGTCGGCGGCCCAGTCGCCCTTGCGCAGCAGGGAAATCGACGCGTTGGCGACGGCCGAGGCCAGCGGATTGCCCATGAAGGTCGGGCCGTGCGCGAGCACCGGCAGGGTGCCGCGGGAGATCCCGTGGGCGACCTCCGGGGTGCACAAGGTCGCCGCCATGGTCAGGTAGCCACCGGTGAGCGCCTTGCCGACACACAGCACGTCCGGGGTCACCCCCGCGTGCTCCGCGGCGAACAGCTTGCCGGTACGGCCGAATCCGGTGGCGATCTCGTCGAAGATCAGCAGCACCCCGTGCGCCTCGGTGACCTCGCGCAACGCGCGCAGGTACGCGGGATGGTGGAAGCGCATGCCCCCCGCTCCCTGCACCACCGGCTCGACGATCACCGCGGCCAGCTCGTCCGCGTGCGCGGCCACCGCCTCGGCCAGAGTGTCCATATAGGACTGGTCCGGTTCCGCGCCGAAGTCCGAGGGCGGGGCGGGCACGAACACCTGCTCCGGCAGGACACCGCGCCAGAGCGAGTGCATGCCGCCCTCCGGATCGCACACGCTCATCGGCTGGAAGGTGTCCCCGTGGTACCCGCCGCGCCAGGTCAGCAGCTTGCGCCGCCCGGTACGTCCGCGCGATCGCTGGTACTGAAGGCACATCTTGACGGCCACCTCGACCGAGACCGAGCCCGAGTCGCAGAGGAAGACATGCCGCAGCGGGTCCGGGGTGAGCTCGGCGAGCGAGTGGGCGAGCGTGATCGCGGGCTCGTGGGTGAGCCCGCCGAACATGACGTGACTCATCCGTCCCGCCTGCTCGCGCAGGGCCTCGTCCAGCACCGGGTGCCCGTACCCGTGGATCGCCGCCCACCAGGAGGACATCCCGTCCACCAGTTCACGGCCGTCGGCCAGGCGCAGGCGCACCCCCTCGGCGCCGGTCACCAGTAGCGGCGGGACCGTACCCGGCATCGGGGCATAGGGGTGCCACACGTGCTCGGCGTCGAGGGCGAGCAGTTCATCCGGCGTCACCGCGCCAGGCTAGGCCTGCCGGTGACCCTTCCGTTCAGTCCACCCGGACCGGCAGCGTCTCCAGTCCGTGCATGAGGGTGCTCGCCCGCCAGCGCAGCCCGGCGGGCTCGCCGTCCAGCCGCAGGTCCGGGAAGCGCCGGATCAGCGTCCCGATGGCGACCTCCGCCTCCAGTCGCGCCAGCGGAGCACCCACGCAGTAGTGGATGCCGTGCCCGAACGCGACGTGCCCGCCCGCGGGCCGGGTGATGTCGAGGACCTCGGGCTCGTCGAACCGCGCCGCGTCCCTGTTCGCCGCGAGCAGCGAGACCATGACGAACTCGCCGGCCGGGACCGTCGTGCCACCGACCTCCACCGGCTCGGTGGTGAAACGCAGCGTCGCCAGGTTCACCGGGCCGTCGTAGCGCAGGAACTCCTCGACGGCACCGGAAATCAGCCCCGGATCGCCGCGCAGCGCCGCGAGCTGCGCGGGGTCGCGCAGCAACGCCAGTACCCCGTTGCCGATCAGGTTGACCGTGGTCTCGTGCCCGGCGACCAGCAGCAGGAAGGCCATGGACACCAGCTCGACCTCGGAAAGGGACTCGCCGTCGTCGGTGGCGTGCACCAGGTCGGACAGCAGGTCCTCACCCGGTTCCGCCCGTTTGACGGCGACCAGCCGCGTCAGGAAGTCGGCCATCGCCGCGGACGCCTGCCGGGCCTGCTCCGGTGGCGCCACCGAGACCATGACGTTCGACCACTTCTGGAAGGCGTCCTGGTCCCCCTCGGGCACACCGAGCAACTCGGAGATGACGGTGATCGGCAGCGGGAAAGCGAAGGTGCCGAGCAGGTCCACCGAACCCGCCTCGGCGATCCTGTCGAGCAACCTGCCGGTGATCTCCTCGACTCGGGGGCGCAACCTGGCGACCGCCCTCGGGGTGAACGCCTTGTTGACCAGCTTGCGCAGACGGGTGTGATCCGGTGGGTCCATGTTGAGCATGTGCTCGGCGAGCGAGTCGGTGTACCCGGCCGGCCTGCCGCCGTGCTGCTCGAACAGTTCACCGATGCGCCCGCTGTCCTTGCTCAGCCGCGGATCCGCCAGCATCGCCCGCGCGTCGTCGTATCCGGTGACGAGCCAGGCCCGCAGACCGCGCGGCAGCACCACCCTGCGTACCGGTGCCTCCGCGCGCAGCGAGGCCACCAGCCTGTGCGGATCCTGGCTGAAGTCGAGGTCGAGTACCGCCGGTTCGCGCGTGCGCATTCGGGTTCCTCCGCGTTTCTCGGGTGGCCACGTTCCTACGGTCAACGGACGGGCGGCCTCGGGGGTGCCCCCGGCCGCCCGAACGGGGTAGTTCCCCGGACCGGGCGGTGCCCGTGCGGTACGCGACCGGCGGACGGCACACCCCGCAACGACGCCACCGGCAGCGGTTCGATCACCGGCCGAGGTGCGCCTGCGCACCTCGGCCGGGGAACGCGGTGCACGGTCGCGTTGCTACCGTGACCGGATGTCCGAGTCGCCGGCGCCGCTCACCGGTCCCGGCCACCGCGGGCACACCGGTGAAGGTGTCGCCATCCGCCGCGACACGCACCGGGCCGCGAGTCGCGCCGGGCGGCCGGACCAGGACGCTCTCCCGTACGCCGCCGCCGGCTCCCGCCCGCCGATCCCGCGGCCCTGAGCGATGCGTTTCCGGCCGATCACCCCGGACCTGCTGACGACCGAGCTCGCCGAACGCATCCTCGGCGCCGAGGTCCCGCACCTGCGGGTGGCGATCGACGGGGCGGCTGAGGCCACCGCCACCGGCGAGCTCGCCGACGCGCTCACCGGGCCCCTGCGCGTCGGCGGTCGCGAGGTGCTGCGGGTGTCGGCCGGCGACTTCCTGCGTCCCGCCTCGCTGCGCTTCGAACGTGGCCGCACCGATCCGGACAGCCGGTTCGAGGACTGGCTGGACACCGGCGCGCTGTCCCGCGAGGTGCTCGGGCCGCTCGCGCCGGGAGGCAGCGGTGAAGCGCTGCCCGCTCTCCGGAACCCCGTCACCGACCGGGCCCGGCGGCTGCCGCGCATCCGCCTCGGCGTACCGGGGGTCCTGCTGCTGGACGGGGAACTCCTGCTCGGGCGCGGCCTTGACGTGGACCTGACCGTGCACCTGTGGCTCTCACCCCCGGCGCTGGAGCGCCGGATCCCGCCGGACGCCCGATGGGCGCTGCCCGCCTACGCCCGGTACGAACGCGAGGTCGCTCCGGCATCGGTGGCGGACGTGGTCGTGCGGGTGGACCATCCGCGCAACCCCGCCGTCCGGGTGCGCTGACCCGCGCGCCGGATGCTCAGCGGCGGACCGCCACCGGCGCGCCGTCGAGCATCCCGGCGAGGCGTCCGGCGAGCACGTCCCAGCGCCAGTGCTCACTCACCCACTCGCGGCCCGCCTGCCCCATTCGGCTCGCCCGGACCGGGTCGGCGAGCAGGGCGGCGACCGTGTCCGCGAGCTGGCCCAGTTCTCGGCCGTCCACCACGTGCCCGGTGACCTCGTCCAGCACGGTCTCCGGCGCTCCGCCGGAGCGGCCCGCCACCACGGGCAGCCCGGTCGCGGACGCCTCCAGATAGACGATGCCCAGGCCCTCGACGTCCAGGCCGCGGCCGCGGGTGCGTGCGGGCATGGCGAAGACGTCCCCAGCGGCGTAGTGCGCGGGCAGTTCCTCCCAGGGCACCGAACCGGTCAGCACCACGTCGTCGGTCACGCCGTGCTCGCGCGCCAGCGTGGTCAGCGTCTTCCGGTACGGTCCGCCGCCCACGATCAGCAGCGCGGCCTCGGGCACCTGCCTGCGGATCTCCGGCAGTGCGCGCACGAGCATGTCCTGGCCCTTGCGCGGCACCAGGCGGGACACGCACACCACCGTCGGCCGGTCGCCGAGCCCGTGCCTGCGCCGGATCTCCTCCCGCGCGCCGGGGTCCGGCCGGAACACCGCCGGGTCGACCCCGGAGGGCAGGTGCTCCAGGCCGGCCATCGGCCCGAAGGCGGCGGCGAAGCGGCCACGGGTGTACTCGCTGACGTAGGTGACGACGTCCGCCGTGTCGCCGATCCGGCGCAGGGCCTGCCGGGCCGCGGGCAGCATCGACCAGCCGACCTCGTGCCCGTGCGTGCAGGCCACGATCCGCCGTACACCCGCGTCACGCAGTGGCCTGCCCAGCAGGGCCAGCGGGGCGGCGGCACCGAACCAGACGGCCTCGCAACCGGCCGAGCGGACGATCTCACGGGCTCGCCGGAGCACGTCGGGCGTCGGCAGCATCAGCGAGGTGGGATGCCGGACCACTTCGAACGGCACGCCCGCGTCGAACTCGGTGTGCGAACCCGAACCTGATTCCCAGGACGGCGCGTAGACGACGAGGTCCTCGGGCCGTAACCGCATCGCCAGCGCGTGCAGATACGACTGGATGCCGCCGGGGCGCGGAGGGAAGTCGTTGGTCACCAGCAGGGTCTTGCGCACCGCCCGAGGCTACCGCCCGGCCCGCACCCGCCGAACGGGCGCGGCGAATCCCTCGGCCGCCCATGGGCGAACCAGACTGATCCAGATCACCGAACACGGAAACGGCGCCGGGGTGGCACCGCTTTCGCGATACCACCCCGGCGCCGATACGACCGTGCGATGCTTCTGTGTTCGATGCGTCCGATCAGCCCGGACGGCGAGCGCCGCTGAACTCCTTCTGCAGCGCCGAGACCTTGACGACGTCGCCCGAGGTCGGAGCGTGCACCATCTGGCCGTTGCCGATGTAGATGCCGACATGGGACACCGGCGAGTAGAAGAACACCAGGTCACCCGGCTGGAGCTGGTCACGCGGGACCGACTGGCCGAAGGTGGCCTGGGCCCGGCTGGACCGCGGCAGGCTGATGCCCGCCTGCTTGTACGCCCAGGAGGTGAGGCCGGAGCAGTCGAACTGGCCCGGGCCGGTGGCACCCCAGACGTACGGGCTGCCGCGCTTGCCGAGCGCCGCGTTGACGGCGGTCTGCGCGGCGTCGCCCGGAGCCTTGATGTCGGTGGGCGGTTCCTCGCCCTCGTCGCCCTGCTCGGCCCGGTCCTCGTCGCTGAGCGAACCGCTGGCCTCCTCGAGCTCCTTCATCTGGCTGTCCAGGGCCGACTTGCGCGACTCGATGTCCGAGGTCAGCTTCGCCGCGTCGTCCTTCGCCGTCTGGGCACGACCCTGCGCGTCGGCGGCCTGCTGCTGCGCGGCCGTCGTCTGCGCGGTGGCGTCGGTGAGGTTGCTCAACGCCTTGTTCTGGTCGTTGGCCAGTACACCGAGGGCCGAGGAGCGGTCCAGGAAGTCCTGCGCCGAGGTACCGGTGAGGAGCGCGGACATCTTGTTGAGCTGCGCACCGCTGGTGAACGAGGCGTCGGCGAAGCGGTCGACGTCGAGGCGGAAACGCTCCTCGTTCTCGGTCGCCTGACCCTGGGCCTGTTTGGACTTCTCCAGGTCGCCGTTCGCGACATCGAGTTCGCCCTGACGGGCGGCCAGGTCGTCCTTCGCCTTGAGCAGGTCCTCGTTGATCTTCTCGGCCTGACCGGCGAGCTCGCGGTACTTGGTGAGTTCCTCGGAGGACGTCGGGGGATTCTGGGGGGCGGGGTTGGGAGCGGCGGTTGCCGATGACTGGCTGAAACTCACGGCCGCGATGACGGCGGTGGCTGCCAGAGCACCTGACACAACACGCTTCACGGGATGCGACTGCACGTCGCGCGTGTCTCCTTTGCTGTCGGCCACCTACCGGACACCGCGCCGCGTCGAGGTCGGGGGCCCTCGTCGTGACCTGCCGACGAGCGGACCGCGTGCGAACGCGGGCACTCACTTCGGCAAACGGTGTGTTCCACCGCTCCAGACACGGCGGTACCCCGGCTAGGCGGTACTGCATCTGGAAGAGCGCAGTGGCTCCGGCACGGTTCCCCGACGAAACCGCTTCGGCAGCGACCCCGCGTAGCCGACCCTGTTGTGCCGGCTGCCTTCCACGAGGTCTCGGCCAGGTTACGAAAGACCGGCCACCACGTCTACAGGCTGCGACCGAAAACCTGGGAACCCTGCGCCGAGACACGGTTGGACCAGCGCCGAATCGCATTGTGTGACAGACGCAACACCCCAGCACATCACGAGGTTCGACCGTTCATCCGTTCGGATGGACCGTTCAACGCATAGCCGACGTTCTGGTGCGGCCGGGCGTGTCACCCGGCGCGACGACGCCCGCCCCGCGCGGGCGGGCCGGTCTGCTCCGGGGTGACCAGTCGCAGCCGGGGCACCATGCCGGCCTCGGCCAGGGCGTCCACCGCGCGTCGCTCCTCGACGTCCCACTCGACCGCGGGCGGGGCGCCGAGCAGCACGCTGATCACGCACTCCGAACAGGCATCGCCCCGAACCTCGCACCGGTCGCAGTCAATGATCATCGTGTCGTCCACGGTCGCTCCCTCGATCTGTCGGCGGCCTGTCCCGGAACCTCTCGTCCCGCTCACCAGCACGTTAGGCACGGGCACCGACAGAAAGCGCGTCCCGGGGGCTCAGCCCGTGGCGCCGGCGAACTCCCAGTGCCACGGTTCCTCACGCCCGCCGCCCTGCCGGGCCCAGCCGGGATGCACCCAGCCGAACGCCCGCGCGTTCGCCAGCAGCCAGCCGTGCTGGGCCGTGCCGAACGACTCCGCGCCACCGCAGAGGTCCACGGCCAGTCCCCAGCCGTGATTGCTGGTTCCTGGCACGGCCGCCAGCGACGGCTTGCGCCGGTAGAGATCCACCTGCCCGTCGAACGTGCGATACGAGTCGGTGACGCACACCGGGGCACCGAAGACGCCCGCGTAGGCCTGCGAGAGCGCCTGGAAGGACTGCGCGGCGTCGCAGCGCAGCGAGTGCGAGCCGGCGCCGATGGGGCACAGCGCCGTCGCCGGGATCAGGCCGTTCGGGAATCCGCCCCACGGGCCCACGGCCGCTCCCCCGCCGGCACCCCGTGTCCCGGCCGGCAGTTCCACGCCGCCGCACCGCCAGGTGAGTTCGCCATCGGCCCTGGCGGGCACCGGTTCCGCCTGCCGGGCACCCAGCGCCGGACGGGACGCACCCAGGACGTCCGCAGCGGTCGGCAGGTCCGTCACCACGACACCGGCGAGCCTGGCGTCCGCGGCGAGCATGGTGCGCTCGTCGAGCACGATCCCGACGGACTGCACCCCGTACCGGGCGGGCCCGAGGAACACGAGGTCACCGGGCCGTACGTCGGCGGGTGGCACCGGGACACCGGTGGCGAACTGCTCGGCGGCCGCCGCGGGAACGCCCAGACCGCCGTACACCGCGTGCACGAGCCCGTCGCAGGAGTACGCCCTTGGCCCCGCGCCGGACTCGCCCGGCACGTACGGCAGGCCCAGCGCGGCGATCCCGGCGGTGACGGCGGCGACGGTCTCCTCGGGCAGCACCAGCAGCCGCTCCCCCGCGTCGGTGGCCTCGGCGACGCCCGCCTGGGCCGCCCCGGCGGAGCCGGTCGACGGGGACAGGCCCGGCGGCAGAGCGGCCGGATCGCGCAGCCGGGACGCCGGGGGCGGGCTGATTCCGGCCGCGGCGAGCCGGTCGGTGTATGCCTTCCAGTTCGCGGCCGTCGCGGCGTTGCGATCGGCCTGGGCCCGCTGCTGTGCGACGACGGCGGCGTTCGCCTCGTCGATCGGGGCGGTCAGTTCGGCGGAGACGGCGTCGGCGCGGTTCGTCGCGTCGCCCTCCCTTCGCTGCACGTCCGCCTTCCGCTCCGCGGCCGTCCGTTCGACACCCGCGGCGGCCGACTCGGCGTCCCGCGCGGCCCGCTGGCGGTCCATCGCCCCGAGCAGCCGACGGTCCTGCGCCTCGGTGAGCGAGCGGACCAGCGAGGTGCCGTCGAGCAGATCTCTGGGGTTGTCCACGGTCATCGCCAGCCGGAGCTGATCCGGCCTGCCCATCGCGGTGAACACCCGCCGGGAGTAGTCGTCGACCTCCTGCTGCTGTGCGAGGACGGCCTGGTCTGCGGCGCGGCGTTCCGCGGCTGCCCTGGCCAGTTCGGCGGCCGCCTCGGTAGCGGAGTCCTGTGCGGAACGGGCGAGCCCGGCGAGGTCGTCGAGCTCACGCTGGACCTCGGCGGCCGTCCGCTGCAGCCGGGCCAGCTCCGGCCCCGCGAACGCCTCACCGGGCCGCGGGTCCGGGGTGGCGGCACCGGGCGCGACGCCGGCTTCCAGTCGCGGTTCGGGCGGTTGCGCGGGCGGTTGCGCCCCGGCGGGCGCGGCGGCGAGGGTCAACGCGAGCGCCGACACGACGGGCAACACGGCGGACAACCGGAGGGCACGAGCCCGCATCGCACCTCCACTACGTCAGGTGGAACGGGTGCCGGGCGGATCCGTGGCCCCCAACCAGGTTCAACGCGGCCGGCACCGCCCGGGTCACGCCCCGGGCGGGTGACGGAGATTGCGGTTGCGCATCGGCGGCCCGGCCGGGAGCCGGTCAGGTGCGGCCGAGCCTGCGCAGCAGCACGACCGAGGGCACGGCGTGCGCACCCGCCTGCCGCACCGATTCGGCGACGGCACGGTCCGAGGTGGCCACCACCACCGGTCTGCCGTCCGGCTCGGCGGCGACCAGCGAGCGAATCACGTCGTCGGCGAGGACGCCCCTGTCGGAGAACAACACGCGTACGCCCCGGGCCGCCGCCGCCGGCACCGACAGCACCCCAGCGCCGTCCCAGACGACGGTGACCTCCGCTCCGAGGCGTGCGGTGAGCGCGCCGAGCTGCTGGACGAGGCGATCGCGCTGGTCCGCCAGCGGGAGATCCGGGTAGCCGGTCTTGGTGACGTTGTAACCGTCGACGACGAGGTGCATGCCGGGCAGGGCGAGGAGTTGTTCGAGGGCGCCCACGTCCTGCACCCGGCCGCCGAGGCCGCTGCCCGAACGGACGCCCGCCACCGTGTCGGCCGGACGACGTCCGGTGGCGGCGGCGGGCAGGGACAGCTCGTGGCGCAGGCCGCCCGCGATACCGTCCAGGGTGTCCACCAGCAGCGCGAGCCGCACCTCGTCGGCCTGGCGGGCCTCCCGGGCGGCCTGGCGGGCGGTACGGGCCTCCGCGGTGGCCCGTTCGGCGCGCGTCCGCTCGGTGTCCACCCGGGAGCGCTCACGGTCGAGCTGGGCCCGCAGTGCGGCCACCTCCTCGCCGTCCCGCTGCCCGGTCGCCTCGGTCTCCGAGCGCGCGGCCTCGGCGGCGTCGCGGGCCCTGCGTAACTGGACGCCCTGCTCGCGCAGTCTGCCGCGCAACCGGTCCAGTTCCGCCTCCCGTTCGCCGCGGGCGCGATCGGCCGCGCCGAGGGCGTCGGCGAGTTCGGCGCGCACCGCCTCCAGCTCGGTCTCCAGCCGCAGAGCGCGCGCGGCCGCCGCGTCGCGTTCGGCGCGCAGGGTCGTCTCCTCGGCGTTCTTGGCGACCAGTCGGACGCGCGAGCTCGCGTCCGACTCGCCGAGCAGCACGGCGGCGGCAGCGGCGGCGACGGAATCGGCGGCGTTCGGGTCGAGGGCGTCCTGCCGGTGCTCGCGCAGCCACTCCAGGACGGCCACCCGGAAGGCACCCGAGTCGCGCAGGGTGCCGAGCAGGGCCGTCCGGCCGAGCCTGGCCCGTTTCGCCGGGGCGAAGCGGGCCACCGGCCGGAGCTGCCGCGGCACGTCCACCGGCGGCAGTTTGCCCAGCGCCGCGGCGGCCAGTTCGGCGACCCGGTCGCGCACGGCCTCGGGCAGCCCATCCCAGTCCACAGTGGACTGCCCCGCGGGAGTGCTCGCCGGGTTCTCCGGCACGCCGGGCTCGGACGGGCCACTATGCGGACCGGGACGCTCCGGCCCGTCGGGCTGGGGCGACGGGAACATCGCACCAGGCTAACGCCGACCGGCAACGGCGCAGCCCCAATCCGTGCGCAACCCCCTTCCCGGGGCGGGATTCGCCTGGCCGGGGGCCATCCCACCTGGCAGGACGGCGGGTGCCCGGAAGTTGTCGGTGGGGTGATCTAGTTTTCCCGCCGATGGACAGCACCGGCAGTCAACTCGCCTTCGACGAACTCGGCACCCCGTTGCGGGACACCACCTTCGTCGTGTTCGACCTGGAGACCACCGGGACCAGGCCCGGGCCGCACGGCATCACCGAGATCGGGGCGGTCAAGGTGCGCGGCGGCCGGGTGCTCGGCGAGTTCGGGACCTTCGTGAACCCGGGCATGCCGATCCCGCCGCAGATCGTGTCGCTGACGGGCATCACCACGGCGATGGTGCACGACGCGCCGTCGATCGACCGGGTGCTGCCGTCGTTCCTGGAGTTCATCGGCGGCGCCGTGCTGGTCGCCCACAACGCGCCGTTCGACACCGGGTTCATGCGGGCGGCGTGCCAGGCGCACGGTTACCCGTGGCCCCGTGCCGCCGTTGTCTGCACCGTCCGGCTGGCGCGGCGGGTGGTGCCCCGCGAGGACACCCCCAGCTATCGGCTCTCGGCGCTGGCCGCGCTGTTCGGGGCGGGCACGGTGCCGAACCACCGGGCACTCGACGACGCCCGCGCGACCGTCGACGTGCTGCACGGCCTGCTGGAACGGGTAGGCGGGCTGGGCGTGCACTCGCTGGAGGAACTGCTCGACTACCTGCCGGAGGTCACGGCAGCACAGCGTCGCAAACGGCAGCTGGCGGCCGACCTGCCGTCGGCGCCCGGGGTGTACCTGTTCCGCGGCCCGAACGAGGAGGTGCTCTACGTCGGCACCGCCTCCGACCTGCGGCGCCGGGTCCGGCAGTACTTCACCGGTTCGGAGAGCCGCGGCCGGATCCGCGAGATGGTCGCGCTGGCGATCCGGGTGGACACCGTGGAGTGCGCGCATTCGCTCGAGGCACAGGTGCGGGAACTGCGGTTGATCGCCGCCCATCGCCCCGCCTACAACCGCCGGTCGAAGAATCCCCGGTCGGCCTGGTGGATCGCGCTCACCGAGGAGGCGTTCCCCCGGCTGTCGGTGATACGGCTGCCCCGGGACGGGGTGCTGGGCCCGTTCCGTACGCAGGCCACCGCCCGGCTGGCGGTGGACACGCTCGCCGGAGCGGCCGGGCTGCGCACGTGTACGCAGCGCATCCCCGCCACCGGCTCGGACGGCAGCGCGTGTGTGCTGCTCGAACTGGGACGCTGCGGCGGGCCGTGTATCGGCAGGCAGGCGGTCGGCGAGTACTCCCCCGCGGTCGATTCGGTGGCGGAGCTGTTCTCCGGGCACGGCAGCGAGCCGGTGCGCAGCGCGTTGCGGCAGCTCGACGAGCTGGCCGCGGCGAACCACTTCGAGCAGGCCGCCCGCAGGCGGGACGAACTGGCCTCGCTGATGCGGTCCCTGGACCGCGCACATCGCTACGCGGCGCTGGCCGGTGTTCCCGAGCTGATCGCGGCCTGCCCGGACGGCGGGGGCGGCTGGGAGTTCGCGGTGATCCGGTACGGCAGGCTCGCGTCGGCGGGTGTCGCGCGCCGGGGCGTGCCGCCGATGCCGGTGGTCGAGTCGCTGGTGGCCGGCGCCGAGACGGTCCTGCCGGGGCCGGGGCCGCTGCACGGCGGCGGCAGTGAGGAGATCGGCATTCTGCTGCGCTGGCTCGGACGGCCGGGGGTGCGGCTGGTTCGCAGCGCGGTGCCGTGGTCGGAACCGGCGCACAGCGGTGCCCGCTGGCGGAACTGGGTGGATCAGGTGGCGGCGGCGACCGACCTGGAGCGCGTCGGCTGAACGGCCGGGCGGCTACCATCGGCGGCGTCAAGCCCGTGCCCTTGAGGAGGACATTCCGGTGATCACTGCGATCGTACTGATTCACGCCGTGGCGGAGAGCATTCCCGATGCCGCGCAGTCGATCGCGGAGCTGGACGGGGTCGAGGAGGTGTACTCCTGTGCGGGCGAGGTCGATCTGATCGCGGTGATCCGGGTGGCCGCGCACGAGGACCTCGCCGACCTCATCCCGGCTCGCATCGGCAAGGTGGCGGGCGTCCTCGACACCGACACCCACATCGCGTTCCGCTCGTACTCCAGGACCGACACCGAGTCGGCGTTCGACATCGGTGTCGCCGACTGATTACGCCCGCCACCGGCTGACCTGACCGCCGGGCGACCGGGCGGCACCCGACCATACGAAAGGGCCGCATCCCTCCCGAGGAGGAATGCGGCCCTTTCGGTCTGCCTGCTCGTCAGCGTTCGGACGTACCGCCGCTGCCCGAGGTGAGCTCCTTGGTCTCCGAGCCCTCGGCGTGGCCGTTGGCCGAACCGTTGGCCGAGCCGTTACTGCCGGCGTGACCGTTGCCCTGTGCGGAGGCGTGGCCGTTGCCGTTGGCCGAGCCGTGTCCGTTCGCGCCTTCCAGCGCGGCTGTCTCCTCGACCGGGTCGGCCGAGATCCAGCTTCCGGGGACGGCGTGTCCGGCGGAGCCGAGTTGGTTCATCTTCTTCGGTACCGCGGCGCCCTGGTAGGCCAGTTCGAGCGGGTGACCGTGGTCGTCCACCGGGCCGAGCGGCTGGTGGATCTCGATGAACTCACCGTGCGGGAGGCGTTTGATGATGCCGGTTTCCACACCGTGTTCGAGCACTTCCCGGTCACCGCGTTGCAGACCGATGCAGATCCGGTAGGTGAGGTAGTACGCCAGCGGCGGCAGCAGCAGAATGCCGATCCGTCCGGCCCAGGTCGTCACGTTCAGCGAGATGTCGAACGCGAACGCGATGATGTCGTTGAACCCGGACAGGAAGATGACCATGAAGAAGGTCAGCGCCATGATGCCGAGGCTGGTGCGCACCGGTACGTCGCGCGGCCGTTGCAGCAGGTTGTGATGCGCCGTGTCCTTCGACAATCGTCGCTCGATCCACGGGTACGCGATCAGCAGGCCGAACAGGATCGGCATACCCAGAGCACCGACGAAGAACACCGGTGGAATCAGATAGTTGCCGAGATACAGCTCCCATGCCGGCCAGATCCGGAGCATGCCGTCGGCCCAGGCCATGTAGTAGTCGGGCTGGGAACCGGCGGAGACCTGCGACGGGTTGTACGGGCCCAGATTCCAGATCGCGTTGATCTGGAACACACCCGACATCAACGCCGTCAGCCCCGTCACCAACGCGAAGAACGCACCACCCTTGAGCGCGAACACCGGCATGATCCGCACACCGACGACATTGG
>NZ_NKYE01000021.1 GCF_002262875.1 Amycolatopsis antarctica
CGCGCCCGATGGACGATGCGTTGGAAACCCGTGATCAACGCATTCGCCATCACCTTCGGTGACCGCTGGCCGGCCGCCGAGACCTACTGATCAACAACGCCGGAAACACCGATCATGAGATAGACCCTCCTACTCGGCTGGGACTGGTTGACGATGCAGAGCGCGAACTGGTGGGGCGCGGCGGGCCAGTGGGTCGGTGGACTGGGAACAGCAGGCGCCACCTTGATTGCCGCATACGTCCTTCTTGTGCAACAGAGAGACAAGCGTCAGGCTAAGGCGGAGGCGGTCAGCGCCTGGGTTGAAGTCAACGCAGGGTTCGTCAACCACGTCGTGATCGGAAACGGCGCACCGACACCGGTGTTCGACGTGATCGTGCGGGTGGTCTACAACGGCGCGACGATCGCGGTGACGTCGCCCGATTCTGTTCCACCGGGAGGACGCACAGTCGAACTACCAGACGGCGGTCCGGAGGTGTGGGCCTGCGCGGCGGATCTTGCGACGATGCAGCAAGGCCCCAAGGTGGACTTGCTGTTCCGCGACGCCGCCAACCTGGTGTGGCATCGACACGCGGATGGGCGCATCGAACTCCATCGCCGCCCCTATGACTGGTCAGCCGAGTACGCCACCGCCATTGAGGAAACCGACAGGGCTGAAGATCATGATGAAGCCACCAGTCGACCCATTTGACGATCCACGTTTCGACCTGACTCGCCCGTACCCCGGTGGCGATGCCGCCCGTGAACGCGACTACGAGGCTGCTCAGGAGGAGTACGAGCGAGCTGATCACCAGTACGCGCTTGCCGGTGGGCACGGGGAACACCGGCAGTACTACGCGCATCGCACCGAAGTCAGCCGAGCAGTCGACGCCCTCGCTGAGGAAACCCGGCACCACGGGCGCACCATTTCCTTGTGGCTGGTGTTGGATCACGGATTCCCGTGGCGGGACGCCTGTGACCTCGCAGATCTTCAACGGATTCTTGCGTTCCTTGCTGACCCGAAGAACAGGAATGAAGCCATGTTCATCGCCGAAGCACCACCTCGCCGCATCGACCGTTACGGGTCGAGGTGAGCGTACGAAGGCGATGAAGCCCAGTGGTGCAGACGTCTTGCGCGTGGGGAGGTAAACCGTGTGGACGTTGGGGTGTCAGTCAAGGAGGAGCTTCAGGATGTTCACTCCGAGACCAAGTACCGCGATGAAAGCCGCCCCCGAGGCACCTAGCACCACGGCGACGGGGCTCGCAGCACTGGCTGCCAAGAGGCATGTCGCGGCGCTCACGATCAGCGCCAGGAGCACGATCATCGCCAGCCATATGCTCCGTAGAGCCAGCCTACTGATTCCCATCGCTGTCGCACAGGAGATCGTGTCGAACGAGGGTTCACCGGCCGGTCCGTGCACACGATTTTCACTCATGATCCGAGGTTGACAGACAGCAAAGTACCTGGTCAAAGTTGGTGCTCGACGTTAGCGCAGCAACGTAAATGCGAACTCAGCGGTACTAAGAGACTGTGGTGCAGTAGTATCAGAACCACTGCACAGCAACATGGGAACGCTTGGGCATCAATGGGAAGTCCGACCCGGCGGCATGGAAAAGACCGCTGACCCCCATACCCCGTGACGCCACTACTCCACTACCTCCGGTCTCTCCTGCACAAAGGCCTAGGAACTTCATGGACGCCCCCGATCGGGACACTGCCCTCCTCCACCTCCGCACCGCCGTTGAACGTTCAAAACGTCAGCAGCAAGTGCCCTTCGCCAGGAACTTCCTCAGCTCCACCGACGACACCACGCCGCCGCTGGCACGGCTCATCCGAGGCGGGCGAGGAGGCGGAACCCGCCTCAAGCTCTACTTGACGATCACGATGATGGTGACCCGCAGCCCCCACGACATTCATCAGCCCCCGAGTTCTCGCCTCTGGGCACGCACCCTCGCCATGGCAGATCCTTCTGCGCCACGACGGATCACCAGCAACCTGAAATGGCTACACAACAACAAATTCATCGCCCTCACCCCACGGGCGGGAGCCATCCCAAAGATCACTTTGCTGGACCCAACCGGGACCGGCGACGCCTACGTTCGCCCACTGCTGAGCGGTGACACCTACGTCACCCTGCCGCTCGACCTGTGGAATCAGGGATGGATCTTGAAACTGTCCCCGACCGCCCTCGCGCTTCTGATGGTGATCCGCGACGTACAGCAAACAAAAGACGCCCCCCGCTACGCGAACCGACAGCTCCACGATTCCTACCAACTCTCGTGGGACACCTGGACCAGAGCCAGCCAAGAACTCGTCGGCCACGCCCTCCTGGAAACCACCCGTGTCCCACAAGGCGGCGACTTCGACTACCAGCGGATGCGAAACCTCTACCGCATCAACCTGGAACGGTTCACGAGTCAGCCCACCTGGTGAGCAACTGAGTCGCTGCCACAAAAGGTTATGGGTCCCGTCAAACGAACCACTCGAACACTTATCTACAACCGATACATGTGGTTTTTCCGATACCCATATGTGCAAGAATCACGTCCAGACCGACAGCAGTTCGTCACAGAGCTTCACCCGACGACGAGCACCACTCCATTCTGCTTCACTAGCAGCCCCAACCAGTGATCGGCGACGAGCGCCCCAGGAACAGCCTGCGCAAATACGGCTGCGTTACAGCGATCGAGTTGCAGGTGATTTACACTGTCAGGAAGACTCCCTAACAGGTCCGCTACCTGTATCCGTAGCTGGTCATGCACAGACGAGCGCCCGGTAAGTACAGAACTGGTGCGGTCGGCTATGTGTTCTCCGACAATAGTGGCGACGACGTTATGCCGGTGGTCTTCGCGGTGCAGCCCCTTGAGAAGTGGGAGCGTGTGCTGATACGGCGCCATCAGTTCAAGCACATCCTGGTAGGAAGCGGTGAAGGTAGCCAGACGCCAGAATTCGTCATCAGACTCCCTGAGCGATGCACGAAGGATTTCGAACGCTGGAGGGTTGAAGGCCCATCCTTCGAAGTCCGCTAGCGCCTCCTCGATCGCGCGAGAGTGTTCGGCACTCACTTGAAAAGAATCGATTTCGTGGACTGTCTGCCACGTATCATCTGGCTGGGCAGAAAGAAAGGAGAACTCGGTTTCGCCTTGAGCGAACCAATCATAAATTGCACAAACGATACGTCTGCGGCGAAGTCTCTCCGGGGCAGGGTCAATCACGTGCGGAACACAGTCGGGAAGCTCATCTACGGCGTCAGCTAACTGCACAATCGCGTCGAAGATGCAACCGAACTCGTGACCAGGTGATGCATCGTGCTTATCGGCGTTCGCGGCCTTCCTGATTACGTTAAGGGAATTAGTATGCGCCCACCCTCGCTGTCCCAGTTTCTGTGTCATCTCGTATAGACTGGCCTTTGCAACAGACCACTCACTCTCACTCGCCTTCAGGGTTCGTTCCCAAAGCGCTGCCGCATCCCGCGCCGCAGCGCCTATATCATCCGCGTCATACCCGTTGACCCGAAGCTCGTTCATCCGCTGAATGATCTCGCGAGTACCGTTCTCCAGATAATCTACGAGACGCATGGCACCTCCATCACTAGCAGGCGGGTCGGGGCGTACGTTCTACCGTCAGCGCGCGTAGTGCACATAGTCCGCACGTCCTTTCGCCTCTCAGGTTTGGGCACATTCCAGTACCCGTTTGTGTAGACCCTTGCTTTGACAGGTATGTTCACCTGACACTCTCGTCGTCGTATGTGGAGGGCACGTGTGCGTATCCCCGGGGCCACCTTCGGTATGACACGTCTCCCGGATCTTGGCGCACTCAGCGACCAGGAACGGACGCCGGGAACACCAGCACATCACAGTCTTGTGGCATTCATTCTTCGCTGGACTGTCGCATGGAATGTTCGTTGCGGGATGGAACAGCGCGGCTGGCTCGACGGGCGAGGCGGCGCACCAGCCTACGACAAGGCAGCGCGACGCAGCCCCAGCCTGTCTCGCACCACCGTGAAGAACATCCTTGCTGGGACCACCACGCCGGACACCGCGTCGTTGGTCGCCCTATCGACAGTCTTCGAGTTCTGGGTACTTACGGGGTTCGAGCGCAATCTAGAGGTCCTTGGGGTTCATTTCGTCTAATAGATTGGTCCAACAGATTGGTCCAATCTATTGACATACACGCTGTTCCACGCACACGTGTTTACACGTGGAATATGGTTTACTGGTCGTGGAGGTGATCCACGTGTCCGACACGTCGCTGGACCGCACGGTCCACGAACATGAACAGCGCGCTGTTGAAACACTCGGCGGACTAGTCGACCTAGCGCGGGTCGCGTCACGGCTCGGTGTGACGTGGCGTCCATCCGACGCACTCATTTCCACGTGCCGCGACCTTCTTGCGCTAGCCCCCCAACATGAACCCACGTACCACCACGAAGCCGACGACCACACCGCCCATGCCACAGCAGCGCCTTCGCCTCCGGTTGCCGAAAACACGACACGGCCGAACGGCCGCGCCCGACGTGGCGCGGTGACCGGAATGCTCCTAGAGATTTTGAGTGAGCATCCAGACGAAGACATGCGTGCCGTCGAACTGGTAGCCCCCATGAAGGAACGTGGATGGGTGCCTGGGACCAGGCCAGAGAATCAAGTCGGCAACGCGCTGGACCGTATCGCAAACGATGAGAGCAATCCGGTCGAAAAGGTCAGCCGTGGCCGCTACCGCTACGTCGTCCATAAGCCTCCCCGCATCAGCGGGGGTACCTCGGACGTCGTGTCCGAGGGCAGATACAACCCCACGGGCACAGATGACCAGTGGGGGTCGTCGACACATGAAGGAGCGGCTTATGAGCCCGCCCCGGAAGAACAACTCCGCACCTAAAGCACCTAGGAATCGTTCCCAGACAAGCAAAAACCCCGCCAAGTCGTCCAAACCATGCGGGGTCATGCAGAGTAAGTCAGCTAAAGGCTGGCTTCAACTGCACTATAGCAGCTTTTTGCCGTACGGCAAAAAGCTGCTGATCTGGGTGGTGGTCCGGCTGCTGCTGATCGTGCTGGAGCAGGCCCTGCCCGCGCCGCTGAACGTCCCCTTCACGCTCCTTCGGGCGTGGGGTGACCGCCAGTCCGGCACCTGAGGTAGGGACCTGATGGGTAGCGCAACAGTCGTCCTGTTGCGCTACCCGCACACTTAGATACCACCAGCCTTGGCTTGTTGACACTTACATCGCCGAGCTGGATTACACGTGCGCCCGGCGAACCTCCACCACAGGTTCTCCCTCGTTGCGAAGGAACTCCTCGAATTCGGCGCGTAAAGAGGAGAGCTCCACGGGGCGGCCTGCGGCACCGTCGAGGAGATCCTGGAGGTTCCAGATGGCGAGGTGTCCGAAGCGTGCGTTGAACAGCGCGACTTCGCGGATCGTGAACTCGTCGTGGAAGTCCAGGAGGGCGTAGCCGAGGATCTGGAACAGCACCTTAGCGTCCAAGGTCGCGTACCTGCTGCCGTCCGCCCGCTTACTGCCTAAGACTGTCTTGATTTCCACCAGGGTTCCGGCTGCGATCAGATCAGCGTCGGCGTTCATCAAGACAGAGCCGGTGAACGTCGGGCCAACCGACCACGTCCCCGTGCGGGTGGCTAATGCGGGCACAAGCACAGCCTCGGCTTGCTCGCGTAGGGCGGCAAGCTGGTCGAGCGCGGCGGGTGAGGCGAGGCTGAGCAGGTCATCACCGGACACCGTGGCCGGGTCGAGCATGGCGAGCACGGAACGCTCGGGTGACACGCCTCGACCGAGTTCAGTCAACAGTGACAGGGCCCAACATCCGCGAGCGACCAGTTCGGGGTCACGGGATGTGGGCTGGTGGGCGCCGTCGAACACGGGGACTGGACGGTCGTGATCCAACTCATCAAGAGCGGGAGTCGGTATGCCGAGGCGGGCGGCGAGTTCAGCCAGCGCGGTCGGCATTCGCCCACCGAAACGTTGGGCACCGACAGCGGGCAAGTCCACGTCCGGGTGGGGATCGACGAGGAAGCGAACCAGGTGATCGAAGCTGCCACCGATCGCACCAGTCCCCGCGCCCGTGGGTTCGGTACTCGCCGGGACCCGAATGGGGCCAACCGCTTCTTTGTATCGCTGGAAGATGGTCTTGGTGTGCTGGGCCGGGAAGCGTTCGACCAGCCACGGTTTCAGCGGGCAACCCTTCAGCTTCAGCGCCTCAGTGAGTGCTGGCCATCCGCTGGTCATGTGGATCTCAAACTCATCGGGCACGTGTTTCACCGTCCGTATTCGGCGTCGTAGCGCTGCTTCAGTTCGGCGGCGCGGTGTTCGTCGCAGGTGTGGCTGGGTTGTTCGGGGTCGGATCGGAGCTTGAGCAGCCGGGATCGGATCGCGTCAGGGGAACGTCCGTGATGCTCCGCCAACTCGGTGCGCAGTGCCGCAGCCTCTGCCGTGGGGGCGGCGGAAAGCCATTCGTCTCGAAGCGCAGCTTCCTCCTGCGGGGTCCAGGTGGCGTGCGATTGCCGTGGCCCTCCGGGACGAGGAGGTAGACGACGGCGAGGCGGATGTGTCCCAGCGGTGGTCTCGGGGACGAGGGGCCAAGTCTTCGCGGCGGCGCGAACATCGGTAGCGCGTGCCCGCAACTGAGTTACCTGCGTGGGGTTGCGGCGTTCGCCTTCGAGGTTGCGGGCCCGCCAATCAAGTTTGTCCGCGAAACTGTTTTCGTGGTTTCGGAACCAGTGGGCTTGTTGTCCGTGAAGGTCTTGCGGCGCGATCAGACCGATCTGGTCCGGGTGGTTCTTCGCGAGTTTCCAGGCCAGGCGTGCTGCTGCGAGAGCGTCCTCAGCGCCGTCGTGGGCCTTGTCATGGCGGACGTCGTAGTGCGCGCATAAGGCACCGAGGTTGGCCTTGCCTTGACGGCGAGGTGCGAGGTGTCGGTGGATGCACAGCGGGTCGATTACCGGTCCGCTCAACGGAAGGGTTCGATCGTGGTGGCGGCGTAGCTCGGCGTCGAGCATGGTCAGGTCGAAGGCTGCGTTGAACGCGCACAGTGGTGTCGTCGGTGTCCACACTTCACCCAGATAGGCCGCTATTTCCGTAACGACGTCGGCGGCTGGACAGCCTTCCTGTCGTGCTTGCTCCGTGGTGATGCCGTGGATGGCAGTCGCGTCCGCCGGTATCTCGACTCCGGGGTCGGCAAGCCACGTGCGGATGCGCACGACGGACGCGGTGACCACGCGGTCCCGGAGTGGGTCGACATTGGTGGTCTCTAGGTCCAACGCGGCGATCTGACCATCTCTCCATGACGTAGCGAGTTGAGTCATGCGCGAAAAGTAGCAACTGGGGCCGACAACTTTTGCCGATTCGCGAACATCGTTGATCGACATCGCCCGGATGGACGCTTCAGCCTCGGCATGGAGGTGCCGTTGATCGAAGTGTGCCTGTGACATTGCGCTTCCACTCGTTGGCGATCCAAACCGACACTGGATGGCACGAACGGGACCTCAATGCGCAAGTGTTGGGCGTGGTCGGGCCGGTCAACACCGGCAAGAGTTCGCTGCTGGACTCCTGCATGTACTGCCTGGGGCGCAAGGTGCCATTTCGTAAGGCGATGCGCCGACACGTCCGTGCGGTCGAGCTGACCGCCCGCATCGGCGACGAGGTCGTGCGGCTGCGGCGTGGACGCGGTCACCGGGCGAACCTGGTCGAGGTACGTGATCAAGGCGGGACCCTGGTGCGTCGGCTACCGGTGCGTGCAACCAAGGGCAGTTCGGAGACCCTGTCGGATTGGTTGCTGAGTTTGCTCGGGCTACGTGGCGGTCTCGCTTCCGTTCGACTCGGACGCGGTGCGGCAACACAACTCACCTTCGACGACCTCTTGGGCTACCTATATCTGCCGCAGGACTCGCTGGATCAGCACATCCTGTTCCCCGAGGCGCAGGAGGATCGGCGCAAGGCGTTGTTCGAGTTGCTGTTCGGGCTGACCAACCCAGAGTGGGAAAGACTCCAAGGTGAGAAGCGGCAGCTACAAGGACAGATACGGACCCTGCGGACGACTGTGCGCCGCCACACCGACTTTCTCGCCGAATCCGAAACCACCAATGCTGACGCGCTCGCATCCGAACTGGCTGGTCTCAAACGCCAAGAAGTCGCCGCCGCAGCCCGCCTCGCACGGCTACGAACTGACGCCCGCACGACGGATAGCGCTGGGGACAGCCTGCGCGGCCAACTGGAAGCCGCCCGGCACCGTGCCGACGCCACCGAGAAACGAGTGGACGATCTCCGCGACCAGGCACGCGAGGCACGCCGGGCGCTGGCCACCCTCGACCGCCAAGTGGGGAAACGCACCTCCTCTATCACCGTCACGTCGTGCCCTGCGTGCTCAACCGATCTCACCGCCCGGCCCACGTCCCCAGCTCATTGCCATCTCTGCACCGAGCCGATCGCCGACACGGACACCGTCGACGACCAGACATTACGAGCGTCACGCCAGCGGGCGACCGAAGCGCTCGCGGCGGCACAGTCTCGTGTCGAGCACGCCCGCCAGGAAGCCAAGGCAGCCCACAGTGAGGTGCGACGGGTACGTAACGCACTCGATCAACGGTCAGCGTCGATCTTGGCCCCGTTTACCGAAGCCATAGCGCAAGCCACTGCTGACGTGGAAGCAATCCGTGCCCGGCTGGCCATGCTCGGCCGCCTCCGCGAACCACACGACCGAATCCGGGCCATGCAACACAACATCCTGACTCTAGAGGCCCAACTAGAGGAACTGAACGCGCGCGAAGCCGACTTCGGAGAGGCGGTCGTGGCGAACCCCGACGACCTCTTCGAGTACCTGGACGGCGAGTTCCGCAAAGCCATTGGTGAGCAGGAGCTGCCGTGGTACGCCGGACGTGCGCGCCTTGACCCCACGACCTACCTGCCCCTGGTCGATGGCCAGTCCTTCGGTGATCTGGGCGGAGGCGTGAAATGCGCCGTGGCCGTCGCCTACAGCGTTGCCCTCATTTCCTACGCCATCAACTTCGGCCCCTGCGACCTCCCGATGCTGCTGGTCATCGACTCGCCCCGCAAGAACGTCGGCAACAACGCCGAAGACCGAGCCCTCGCCCACCGCATCTATCGCAACTTCCTCACCCAGATCGGCGCACGCGAAGGTTTGGTTCGCCCCTTCCAAGTCATCCTCGCCGACAACGACCTCCCTGAAGACATCGCCAAACAGATCAAGGTCATCAACTTCGACTACCCCAATGAGCCCTTCATCCCCGGAATCGACGACCCACACGGCGAAGACGACGACGAGATCGAACAGCAACACCACGACTCCGCCGACTAGATCGGCGGCCACAGCGGGCTCCTGCCTTCTGCGCCGTGTCGGCGAAGCAACGGCAGCGATGCCGCAGGTTCTGTCGGTGATGGTCGCTACGGTGCCCTCCGCACGCCACGAGACCGGAGGAACGCCGAACGTGATTACACCTGACGTCCTGAACATTAGCGTTGATCTCCGTGCCCTGACTGTCTCGATCATGGCGGTGGGTCGGTGAGTGAGCGCAAACGCAGCTACGGGCGCGGGGTGCGGGAAGCTCTGTTCATGCTCAGCAGGGGCCGCTGCTACGCACCCAACTGCCCGCAGCAGGTGCTACGCATGGTCGACGACGACCCGAGAATCAACATTCAGATCGCGCACATCCACGGACTGAAGCGCGGCAGTGCCCGGTTCGACGAGACCATTTCGGTCGATGCGCTGAACAGGTTCACGAATCTTCTCTTGCTCTGTCAGGCACACCACGGCCCAGTCGACGACAAGTCTAAGGCGGCGAAGTACCCGGTGAAGCTGTTACGGCAGTGGAAAAAGGACCGTGAAGGGGACTTCTACGACCAACTCGCCGAACTCGACGGCATCAGTGAGAACGACCTGCAGCAGATGCTGACCTCCACCGTCACAGAGGCGAAAGACGAGCTACTGGACGCGATCAGGGAAGGCACCACCATCAGCAAGGGCACCGCAGCGATGTTGAAGAAGCTGGTTGCGGAGAACTTCGATCGGCCTTATCTCGACTTGGATGCCATCGCGCTCCTGTCAGATTCCGCCAAGTCGCTGCGGCACCTTCCGGACTCGGCCGGACTGCTCTATGAAGCGTCCCGGCGGCTGCCTGACCTCGACAACGCCGCGACATTGCATAGCGCGGCCATGAAGTTGGCCAACGTGGTGGACTACGCGGGGATGCTGCGGTCGGCCGCGACCGACCTCAATGCGGCGGCCATGTCAGCGAACGAGAGCAGCGGCACCGCATACGAGATCAAGCAAGCAAGTTCAGCACTAGATGCGGCGTCGGGCGAGCTGTCCCGGGTGGTGGCGGCCATCAACGAGGCCACCCGACAAGCCAGCGCCATCGATCCCGGCAGCGGCGGCGTTCCGCATGCCGACGACAGTAGTCACTGGCTGTTTTTCAAGTGGGGCTTGGGAATTGGCGCAGGAGTCGTGGCCGCCATCGTCTTCGCGGTGCTCTTTTACCAGAACAAGGGGACCCCGTAGCTGGCAAGCGTGATGCGCCGAGGCCCCGAGCTTCCCGGACGAACGCCGCAGCTTGCGTGAGCACTCAATAAGCGCTAACTTGATTGAGTACTTATTGAGCGCTCACATTGGAGTTCCATGGCGATCCCGGCCACCGCCGTCAAGCAACGCCGCACCGAACTGAAACTGACCCAGCAGGAAGCCGCGCGACGCGCAGACGTGTCCCTCGCGACCTGGCGACGCTTCGAAAACGACACCCACGACCGCGACGACTTCGACGGATTCCGAGCTGACAAACGCAAAGGTTTCGCCCGCGCACTCAAACTCAGCGACACCTCACTCCGTCAACTCATCACCGGCACCCTCGACGACGACCCGACAGACGAGGAACTGAGCCCTGGCGCGGCCAAAATAGTCACCTTGTTCAACACGTCGTTCACCGGGAACCCACTCACCCCAGCCGACGCAATGGCCTTGTCCAACACCGTCGACTTCTCCGACTTCTGCCCCACCCGTGACGGACTCTTTCACGCAGACACCCCACTGGGCGACGAGTTCGTCTCATGCCTCAAAGGCGAAATCAGCATCCGCGACGTTCCCCTGCTGTGCGATCTGCCCGAGTTGGCCCTGACCCACGTCAACAACCACTGGCTGACGCGCATGGGGGAACGCATCATGCGGGTTGGAGCCGAACTGGGCGAAGGGCGCATCCCGCGACCGGTGTGTTTGGCCGACGAATACGCGATATGGATTGTCATCACGAACACCGACGCACCCCAGCTCGGTGGTGTCCACGACCTCTTCCCAGGGGTTCTCAGTGCCGAAGACGTGTTCGGTTACGACCCCGACTTCGACGATCCCGACGACGAATCCGAAGGGCAGCACGAGTGGATGAACCGCATGGCGGGCGCACTGCTGCCACCGGAGAAGGATCACGACTTCCGCCGCCACGACTTGACGATCATGGAGCACTACGGGCAAGGCGTGTACGACCCCACCGACCGCCGCCATCCGTTCCGCTGGTTCGACCGTGACGACCTTCGCGAGCGATGCGAATCCGAGATCGCCTTCGTTCGACTGCCCAAAGACGAGCAAGACGCTCGCACAGTGGAGGCACTCAACCGAGCATTCCCGCCGCAAGACACGTGACACGAAGCTGGATCAGCAGCCCGCTAGTGGCAATCAGGATGGTTCGCGATCGTATCCGGGGCGCACGGTTCCGCCCGGCCCACGCAACGACAACGTGTTGTTGGCACGATCGGTGACGTCGGCCCCGTTGGCGACCGAGTGGAACACGCCGAGGTACACGTAATCCCAGACACCAGGGGTGGTTTGCGCATCGCGGAGTTGCACTGCGATGGCCGCGCCGGACTTGTCGGTCAGGTGGAGGGTGGGGCCAAGGATGCTGGGTTTGATGTCGACCTTGGTCAGCTCGTAGACCCGGACGTTGCGTTTTCCTAGGGTTAGCCAGCGGGCTCCGGCTGCAAGTTTCCTGGGGCGAACCTGGATCAAGCCCATGACCGTGCCGGTACCCGCCGCGAGCCAACCGTATGTCGGACCGGAGGACGGAATGTTGAGTGCTTGCAACACAGATCCCGCGAGGGCACCGAGGACGACAGCGATGACGACCAGCTTCAGGAACGTCGTGGTACTGGTGTAGTCCCAGACGAGTGTCGGTTGGCCGGTCACGGGCGACACGGGGGCCTTCGCGGGATCGCGTGCGTGGTGAGGTTCCGCGTCGGCGGCCCATTCGGGCATCACGGGTGCGCGGGGCGGTGCCGGTTTACCGGTTCTCCCGTTCGGGATCGGGGGAAGCGCGGACGCCGCGTTCGTCGTCTCGTCTGGTTCAGACATCAGGTGATGGTGGCCTCCTTCGTGACGGGATGTCCGGCGATCTTCTGCCGGTTGAACATTCGCTGGAGTCGCACGGCCTTGTCGCGTATGCCGGTTACGCGGGGCGTGAGGTGGGCACTGTGCCAGCGAACGTCACCGGTTCAGCGCTGTGAGCCGGGGCCAGTACCAGCTTCAAGTCGCCGGACGGTGCAAGTACGTAAGCGTCGGTGAAGGTGAAGTCCTGACCTGGTGGGACCTTTTCGTCAGGGACGAGTGGGGAATCGCAGGGGCCCGCCGGGTCTTCCAACAGTTTCGCTGCGCCTGGTGCCCGTTCGGGACTGCTGACGGCCAGGTCGCGGACCCGGTAGTCGGTGGTGCTGCGGTTGAGGATTTTGATGGAGACGATCGCTCCGTGGCTGGTGCCGGTCGGGTAAGCATTTGAGCTGGGTGTGCATGGTTGCGCTCCGAGCACCTCGATGCTGATGCCGTCTGGCCAGGTGTTGTGTCCCCATGCGGTGTAGTCGGCGCTGCCCTCGGTGGTGCTGGCGCAGCCTGCGACGACCCCGGCGATCGTCGCCAGAGCCAGGGCGACGGTTGGGTGGCGCATGCGGTCAGTGTTCACGACGGTAGAACCGTCCCCAACGCTCGTCCTCGGGATCACCTTCCGGCTGCTCGCGGGGTGCAGTGTTTCCGTCGAGGGGATCGGGGTGGTCGGCGAACCAGGCAGGGTTGGCGGGGTTGCGCAGCACGTTCTCTGGCCAGGTGGGGTACGCCTCGCGGAATTGGGCGGCGGACATGTCCGCCATCCCGGACTTCGCCATCGTCTCCTGAAGCAGCGGGTCGGCCATCAGCTCCCACACCTGGATGTCGCTGAGTCTGGTCACGTCGATGTCGCGGGGACCGTCCGGGAAACGGAGCTGCGGCACCTGGTCCAATTCCAGCAGGTCCCGCGCATTCGGGTCGACCCTGGCACCGGCCGCTACGGAGTGCAGGATGCCGTTGTAGACGAGGTCCCACATCCGCCGGTCGGACTGCCACTCCCGAAGGGCCAGGCCGATGTTGTCCTCGTCGTCGGCCAACCCGAGGGTCATGACGGTGGGGCCGCTCCCGAAGTTGATCTGGCGAAGCCGGTAGAGCTTGATGACGTGGTTGCGTTTGTGGATGCCGTACCAGTAGTAGTCGTACTGGAACCAGTCCGCCCCAGCGGAGAGCACTTTGTACGTGAACGGCCCGGTGATCAGCCAGGCCACGACGACGAACACCAGCCACACCGGCCAGGCGGTGGCCCATTCGAATGGCGGGTCCCCGTCGAGGACCCGGATCAGTGTGAACCCACCGGCAAGGAGTGCGAGGCTGACAACGAAGAGCGCGACCTTTCCGCGTTTACTTTCCTTGTGCCACGCCAAAATCGACCCCAAGCCCGGGGGCTGATCCGGCTTGTGCGATCCCCGGATTTCCCGGTCCGGATCGCGCTCTGGGTGACGGTCCGGGCCTGCGTATCCGCGCCCGTGCGGGGGGAACGGCTCACCCGTGTCCCGGTCCGGACGTGGCGGTAGCCCACCGGATCCCGGTGGACCGGGAGTGTGGGTCACCTGCCCATGCCCTCGTACTCGATCTTGTCGATCTGCTCGGGCATCGGCTTCTCGTCAGGCATGTAGTAGTCCACCACCTCGCCACCGGCGAATCCGCCGATCAGACTCCCGATTCCACCGCCCAGGACCGTACCCCAGGGCCCCAGCGGTGTGCCGATAGCGCCGCCGACGACGCTGCCCGCCGCGCCCCCGCCCACAATTCCGGCCGAGCTGGCGACAGCCTTGCCCCACGTCTGCTCCCCGGTCGCCGCACCCCAGATTTCGTTGCCGACCACCAGGCCGGTCCCGATGTAGGGCAGCTTCTTCAGGGTGCTGCTGACCGCTTTAGTGCCGAGCGCGGCATCGTCGACCGGCGCGGCAATGTTGGGGTTGCCCTTCCCCGGGTATGCGGCGGATGCCGTCCGGACGTTCTCCGGGATGTGCTTCAGCAGCTTGTCAAGCGAGTCGATCTTCTCCCGGTACCGCTTCTCCTCCAGCCCCGATTTGGCCGCGTCGACCAGCGCGCGGGATCGCTCGGGGGAGGGGAGTTTCCCGGCGGCGAGTTGCTGGAACGCGAGCGCGTTCTCCCCGGCGCGGGTGGCTTTCAGCAGCGAATCGTGGCGCGCGTTTTCGGCGGACCCGATCCGCCCGATGACCGCCGACGCGCTGGTCCTCCCGATCGTCCAACTGTCGATGTTGGCGCTCTTTTCGGGGTTCAACGCATCCCACAAACGCTGGTGGGCCTCTTTTTCCTTGTTGCGGGCGTCGGTGAAGATCGACAGGCACGTGTTGTAGACGTCGACCTTGCGGTTGAACTCCCCGACCAAAGCTTTGTAGCCGTCGATAGCTGCCTGCTTCGCGGTGATCTCGCCGCCGGAGTCGCCGGGCATCATCGGGCCCATCGTCAACTCCGGCGGCACTCCCGGGCTGTCCGGCCGCCGCACGATCGGCCCCTCAATTTCGAGTCCACCGGCCGCCGCTTTCCCTAGCACGTCGTCCATTTGCCGGTAGACGCCTTCGAGTCCGTTCGCGAACTCGTCGAGGGCCCTGGAATACAGGGGCAGCGTGTAGCAGAGGTCGTGCAGCGGGTCCAACGTGTCCGTCACCGACCCGGCGAACGCATCCCGCGACGGACCGCCCCAGGTGGCTTCGGTGCCGTCCCGGCTCTGCCGGTAGAAATCTTGAGCGCTTTCGGCGTACCCGGCGTTGGTTGTGAGGCGGCCAGCGGCTTCCCGGCACATGTCGATGGAGCCGTTGACGGTGGTGTTGAGGTCCTGCGCGGTCATCACTCTCTCCCCTGGATGGACGACGGTCAGCCCGGCGCGGGCGGTTCAGGTGTACGCCCCGGAGTTGCCGCCTTCGGCTCCGGTGGCTGCTCCGACGGGGCCGGAGCTGGCGCGTCCTCGAACGGGTTAGCCTGCGCCTGTTGCTGCTGCTCACGGTTGACCTGGTCGATCGTTTTCACCGCAGCTTCCGAGTTCGCACTATCGAGCCGGAGGCGACCCTCATTCGAGTTCTCGATGTCGGCGTAGGACCCATCGGCGGCATCGACCTTGGCCGCGATCTCCTCACCGATCTGCGCCAGCGCGGCACTGCCCTGAGAGATCCGCACCAGGGCGGCCCCGACGACTTCGGAGGAGAACCCTGCATCCACAGCGTCCGGAAGGTTATCGGCCAGCAAGTCGAGGTAGCCGACACCGACCCGTAAATCTTGTGCGGCCTTCGTCAGCGCGCCTTCGTCGTGGTGGAAACCGCCACTCATCGTGCTCCCCGTCTGCGATCGTTGGCCATCAGATGTTCCTTCGGCTCCAGTCGCGCACCGGAGCGCTGTGCTGCGCGTCCTCCGTGAACGGGACGTCGAGGACGATCCCGGACGCGCCGGACTGGACGGCGACTTCGTCAAGGCGGTGAGCTTCGATCGCCGCCGCAGCCTGATGCGGGCCACACGCCGCCACCAGCGCAGGCAACGACGAGTACGCCAGCAGCAGCGGCTGCCCGGGTTTGCGGCAGTACAGCTCGGCGTCGACCTGACGGTCACCTTCCTGGACGGGGCGGGTCGCGATCCACAGCAGACCAGTGGTGGCCATGTCGTCGCCAGTCAGCTCCAGGTGCTCCATCGGCTCGATCTCACTCGGATCCGGCGCTGGGTAGCGGACGCCGTCCGGATGCCACGCATCCAGCGCGACGAGGACAGCGCTGTCGAGGGTTTCACCGAACTCGATGATGTCGTCGGCCGTGGCACGCACATACGGTTGCCCTTCGCCGCACGACGCGACCAGCCCTGCCATGTGGGAATAGGCCCACAGCACGATCTCGTTGCGGGCGGTCTGGTACAGCTCCAGCGGACCTTCCGGGACGGTCAGTACGTAGAGTCCCTCGTTCGGGTGTTCGGTGAGTTCGTCGAGCGAGAGCATCGCGGCCCGGTTAAACGCACGCAGCTCGCCGGTCCGGCGGGCTGCCGGTCCGCTGCTTGGGTCCCCCAAGGCTGTCCCTCCCTGTGGTGCTGCTCGGTCATCCCCCGAGTGCTCAGTGTAGCGACCACGCCGGACAGGCAAGCCGTTTCTGCGAGCATCGCTCCGACGAAACCCCGTTGCTTGGAACGGGGTTTGCGCAGCGTGTCCCCAATCGGGGCAAACCCTCCCTCAGCGCCACCCGAGTGGAGTAGCGCTGCCGATCGCGCACCACCTCCCGGTAGAAAACGGCTCCTCGCTGCCCAGCGGCACCTTGAACGACCCTGCTGGTTTCCCAGCGATCCGATCGTTGACTCGCCTCCGTCCGCTTCGTCACCAGCGCATGCGCAACTCTTCCCGCAGATCATGGAGTTCGTCGGCCACGACCTGGGTGGGGGTGCGCATCGCGTTGGCCTGTGCTCGGCCGACGTGTTCGCGTTCCCGGGCAGCGACGGCAGCCGGATGCCAATGCCTGGCGCGCACTTTGCCGTAATGCCGGAGGCGTCCGATGATCGCGCCCAGGCCGAGCCCGACGCCTGCGGCGAGCACCGCCAGAATTGCGACCCCGAACGCGGTGGCCCCGGCGCTACCGGTGGCTCCGTACAGGGATGGCCACCAGATGGCGATCGTGGGGAGGACGCAGGCGGGGACGGTCCACGCCTGCGCCCCGGTGACCAGACTGCGCCGGTCCGGTACCTCGGGCGGTTGCGGTGGCGTCGGTGGGCCCCACACCGCTTGAGCAGGCCCCGGATCTGCCGGTGTCTGTGGTGGGGCCGTCGCGGGTTGCGGAGACACGGTGTTGCCTTGGGCGCGGGCACAAGCACGGCGGTATGCCCCAACTGCCGATGCCACGAACTCGATGTCATCGTCTCCTACGCCTCCCGCAGGGGCGGCTACCTGCATCCGCTCCCGATAGCTGGGGTCATCCGCCCCGGGCATCCCAGCCTGAATCCATCCCGCGATCACGTGCGCTTCCGCCTCGTCGACGGGTGTGGGCTGGTAGTAGGAGGCACGGGGTGACCCCGGATCGTCCAGGCAGTTCTTCGTCTTCAGTCCGGTCGAGATCGCCCTTCGGGCTGCGGGCATGTACTGCCCGTCGCGGCGCACCACGGCCATCGCCACAGCCAGCACCTCCACGGTGCTTGTTCTCGGTACGTCCATCCCCAGGCCCCCTCAGTACCCGGTGGTCGTGGTCGGTGGTGCGGGCGGCACACCACACAGGACGGTGCCTTCGACCGACACGGCGGGGTGGATGTCACCTTCATCGTCGGTCCACACCGACAACCCCTTGGCGTCGATCTGGACGGCTTGAGGCGTCCACTGCCCGCTGTTCTGCACGGGCTGCATGGTTTGTCCCTCGGCCGCGACAGTGACTTGGCCGTCCCTGGTGACGGTGACACTCGTGTCGCTGGACGGGCTCTTGATGACCACCTGGGTGTTGGTGCAGGTCACCTCGCCGCCGATGGTGGTGTTGCGCCCGTTCCCCACTTTGTTGTGTCTGGTGCTTAGCTCGCCCCAGTTGAGGTCGATGCCGTCAGCGACTCGACCGATTTTCGGCGGGCCCTCGTCAGCGGCCGGGGAAACCCCCTGTTGGGGAAGCTCCTCTGGTTGGTCGTTGCCGCATCCGGCGATGGCGAGTGCGGTTGTGAGTGCGGCGAGGGTTGTGACGGTCCCACTGAAAGCCCCTTGTGTCCTTAGCATCTTCACCTCTTTGGGTTCGGGTTCGTGGCCCCGGCGAGGTTACTAGCACGTAGTCCGGTTTTCCATACTGCCCGTGGAGATCGCCAGCGGATCACATGGGCCGTGCCTGAGCCGAGCCCCTACCGCCCCATCCCGGATGCTGACTACGACGCGCTCCGGGCAGCGTTCGAAAAACACCGCAAGGACCAGCAATTATCGTTCGATGCGCTCGTGCGCATGACGGGCATCGCCCGCTCCTCCATCATCGACATCGCCCAGGGACGGACGCGTGGCAGCCTGGAAAGTTGGCACCGTTTGGCCCATGCCTTAGATGTCCCACTGGCCGACCTGATGCGGCAGCTTTGCGCGGACCACGGCACGGAAGGAACGTCCTGAGTGGTGTTCGTCAGCCGTGGAATTCCGAGTCTTGGGCACCAGAATTCATGGGCAGTGCGCCGACGAGCGACCGTGGTCCACGCCGCCGCATTCAACAATCCACACCGGCTGGGGTAGGGCTGTGGGTATCACTACGGGGAAATGGCGTGAAGGCGAGTTCGCCCGGTGGCAACCAGCGTGGGATGGCAAGGCAGTAACTCCGGAATATGTCTTCCTGAAGCACCGGGAGCAGCTTGAAATAGACCTCGCGCCGCGCCGCGAGGTCCTACCCCTCGAACCATCAGTCCTTCCCGAGGACTGGGCCGCGTTCCGGGACAGCCATGTCATGCGGCGCAACTTCCCGGAAGGAATCAGGACAGCCGGGTGGGTAGCTCAGGTGTACCTGGGCTGGCTCAACGAGGAGCAGCGTTTGGTTGTTCATCGTCGCCGAACCCACCAGAGCGGCCGCTATGGCGGCGACCTGAATCTGCTTGGGCTGGAGCGGGAGCACCCTCGGGATTTGGCGGCGAAGTGGGTGGGAGCGGTCGTCGACATTGGGCCGAGTTCGATCTTCGACACGATCGCGGGCCGTCGGTGGCCGACACTGCGGGAGGCGATGGCGCTGCATGAGCCTGCGGTCCGGCGCAATATGCCATCCGAGGTTCAGCAGACGTACCCGTGAACACGGGGCCCAGTTGTATCTGGGTGATCGTGGCGGGGTACAGGGATGACGGCTTTAGGGGGACCGTCACGGCGCAAATTGCCCCTTGAGCCGCAGGTCAGCGTGGGTAACTGTGGACTCATGCGATCTTCTATCCCGCCCGAACGCGACCGCCTCGCCGTGCTGCGTGCCCGCGTCGCGACGCTCGTCGCCGAGGGCCTGGAGATCGAGCACGCCACCCGTACCCCCGGCGCCGACACGACCGCCACGGCCCACATCTGGCACGGGTTGGCCGCCGTACTCGACGGTGCCGCCGTGCAGCGCGCCCACCGCCTGCCGCGTCCTGGTACCCAGCGCCGCCTCATCTACGACCTCGTGCCGACCACCGAGGTGATCACACCAAGCGCGCTGCGGGCCCGGCTCGCCGCGCACGGCGTGGATGTGTCGACGAAGCGGGCGTCGACGTTGCTGTCGAACCTGGCGCAGATCGGCCTACTGGTCCACGTCGACCGGGGGCGCTATGCCCGCACTCCCGCTGGTGCGCTGCGCGCCGCGATCCCGAAGGCCAGACGAGAGGAGTAGTTCGTGTCGACGGCCCTTCTGGGGCTGTCGGGGATGCGACAACCGCATAGCGGGAAAGAAAAGCGCCCCGGTCATCACACCGGAGCGCCCTGCAACCAAAGAATCTGCGTTCAGGGTAGCGAGGCACATTCTTGCCCGCAAGCCACCGAGGCCCGCAAGGGTCGCTCGGCTGGTGCCGCACGCCCTGACACAGCCCACACTCGATCATTCAGTCTTGCCCTGCGCTGGCGGCTTCGGTGCCCGGTGGGGCCACAACTCCTCCTTCAGGACGGCTTCCAGTTTGGCGAGGGTGGCGGTGTCGATGTAGATCGTCCCGGCCAGCAGGCGGCTGATCGTCCCTTGGTCCATATCCATTTTCTCGGCGACCTTGTGCTGACTCAGGCCCTGCGTGGTCATGGCGGCGCGCACATTCCGGGCGAGTTGCTGGGCTGCGCGGGCTTCGTCGGGAGCGTTGGACTTCAGGGGGCCGTCGGGCCATTCCCCACTGGCCAGGGACTCGTTTGGCGGCTTTACGGAGCGTCTGCGGGGCACGCGGTCAGGGTAGCTGTCCGGATCGATGGGCCGAAGGGTTGCTTGCTTTCTGTCGGAGTGCACCGGCATAGTGATGAATCAATTCATCGCTACGTACGCCGGGAGGTTGCCCTTGCACCTGATGACGGTCCCCCTGTCCACCAGCTCATTCAGCTCATCATGAGCGCGCTTTCCCAGGCCCTCACACAGATTCGCGCAGCTTGGGCTGCACAGATCGCGGCAGGTGAGTTGAGCGCATCCACTGTCGCCCAGTGGAGCGTTTTCGCCGGGCAGCTCGAAACCCTCGCCGCCCAGCTCGGCATCGTCAGCCTCGACGACATCGACCCCGATTTGGTCGACGACATCGTCCGCAGTCCCCTTCAGGACAGCAAAGGGCGGCTCCGTGAACCCGCACTGCCCACACAGCACGGCAGAAGGGTGGCCCTGCGAAACGCCTACCGCACGGCCCGCGCCCTCGGGCTCACGGACGCGGACCCTGCCCGCGACACCGACCTCCCCGCGAAACCCGTCGAAACCACCATCCGACCGCTCACCGATACCGAAGCGGAGCGGGTGAAGTCCTGGGCGGTGTACCGGTGGGACAAGCTGGGCCGCCGCCACGGCGCGATGGCCGCGCTCGCCCTCACCGGCGCGCACGTCGCCGAGGTCGGCGGTGTTTACCCGGACAACGTGGACCTGGACCGTGGTGTGGTCCGCCTCCCCGGCTGCGGCCAACGTATCGACGCCCGCACTCTCGTCCTCGACTCGTGGTCGGCGCTGGCCCTGCATGACCGGCTCGCCGACATCGACGACCGCAACCTCCCTGTCGCCGGGCTGGTCGGGGACTGGGTGCAACGGAAAAACCTCGTATCGACCGCGCTCCGGCGGGTTTTGACCAAGGCGGGACTTGGCGGCGACCCCACCCTCCGCCCGGCCTCGCTCCCGGCTCACGCCGCACGCGCTGCGTTTCTGCGCCACTGGCAGATCGAGGACGCCGCAAGGGTTCTCGGTGTCCGCAGCCTCGACGCCGCCGCCCGCACCATCCGCTACGAGTGGCGGGTGAGCGCGTAACCCATGGCCCGCCAGCGCGTCCAGACACTCCCACTCGGCGAGGGCACCACCCTCACCGACAAGGATGTGCGCGCGCTGAACCGGCTGTCCATTATGGACATCGACCGGGTGATGGCTGTGGTCACCGACCCACATGTGTACGAACTCGCCACGGTGTTGCCTGACCAGCAGCCTGGTCGGCCGGGACGGCCCCGCAAACACCCCACGTACATGTACATGATCTTTCATGCGCTGATCATGGTGTACGGCTCCGCCCGGAAAGCCGAAGGCGCGATGCTCAACGAGTTCTACTGGGGCGCAATCAAATCCGGTGTCGCTGGGGTCCTCGGCATCGACGCCGCGCGTCGTCTCGGTGGTCAAGGGATGGGTCGCCACGAGTACAACCACGCTAAACGCACCTGGCTGGCGCTGGCCCGTGCCCGCGAACTCGGCCATCTCAGCCCGGATGCCAAGACCGATTTCGCGAACCCGCAGCGCTCCACCTACCTCGCCGGGGATGGCACCGTCACGGCCTCACCAATCCGTGGCAACACAGCGGACAAACGAAACCTCCGACGTCAGGACACGGGTGCAGACTGGTATGTCGAAGGTGGTGAAGACGGCGACCCCAAGTACGGGCCGAAATTTGTGTTGTTGTCGGTCCGCAGCGACGACACCAACTCCCGCGTCATCGTCGGATGTCGCTATCAACAACCCGGGAAAGGCTACGGAGGGGAAGCCGGACTCGCCACGAGGATGGTCGAAGACCTCGCACGCCGCGCAGTCGGGGGTGTACAGGGTGTCGTGTACGACGGGGCGCTACGAGGTGCCCACCGCGACCGGCTGATGAAGGCGGGGCTGGTCGTCGTCAACAAACAACACGGCGACACCCCACCCACCAAACTGGAAACCGTCTATCCCGACACGCCCCGCGCCCGGCCAAGGGAACTGTGGGCGGCAGGTGGGGACCTATGCACCCCCGCGACAGTCCTCACCCGCACCGACCAACCCCGCACCCTCGTCCCCGTGAAGCAACACAAACTGGAGCGCCGCCGCAACAAAGACGGCACCTGGCGCTGGTACCGAGCCATCCACGTCGACGGCGGCCGCCCCATCCGCGTCCGCATCGACACCACACCCAACGACCGTGAACGCGGTTTCAACCGGGCCGAACACGTCCGCCAAATCCCACCCTCCACCCAGGACCAGCCGAACCCGCTGTTCGACACGATCTACGGGTGGCGGCCCTCCGCCGAAAACCTGCACTCGGTGCTGGATCGCCGTTTCTGGAACGGCCGCATCCCCGCCTACAGCCCCACCAGCCAACGCCTCGTCATGCTGTCGTTCATGATGGCGGAGAACGCGATGGCTAGACAGATTCATCTACGCCGCCAACAGGCCCGGACCCGCGCACCCGCCATCCAAATCGCCGCCTGAACCACGCCACGACGCTACGGCACAGGCGCGGCCTTCAACGGGAAATCTGGGACGGTTTTCCAAAACAGCTTCTGCTCGAACTCCAACGCCAGCACCGTCGCAACATGCCTGGCACCTGCTACATAGACACGTGCGCAGGTGATAGCCCCGTGCAGCCCGAGCGAATGTTTGCCGTCACTGTTCCGCCTCAACACCGACGACGCGGGCGGGGTCTTGTTCTTCGTCGGCCCTGGCCACACCTCCGGCCCCCACCCACTCGCTAAGCCATGAGTGAGACAGTGCCGCACCTGCATCCACCCCGCCGCCTCAGCCTTCGTCGCCTCCCAGTTCAACGACCTGGGCAACCAAAAGGACTTCCCAACCCCAGGCGGGCTCCACACATCAACGCTGAAATCAACGCCGATCTTGCCTCTCAGCTCAGGAAACTCGCGCCGCACCAACTCATCCACCACGCCGACGTCAGGATTGTTGATGCTCAGCTTCTTCGCGATCTGCCCAAAGCTCTGCCCCTGAAGGTAGAACACGGTCGCCAAGAAGTCCTCCACAAACCCTTCGAACGCCGAGATCACCCCCAGCGTGATCGCCGGAGCCAACGCCGCCGCGTTACCCGGATGCCCCTGCTTCCTCGGGTGCAGCGCCATCAACTTCGACGGCGTGAACAACGCCCGCGCAAACCTGTCCACACACGTCTGCATCTGCGGCGTCAACGCAGCAGTCACCATTCCAGCACCCCCAGGGCAGCGTCGATCACATCGTCGTCACCAGCATGGCACCCCAGCACCCACCCCGGTTAACAAATGCGGACCCGCGCGGCCAGCAGGACCACACCCGACCTGCGTAAACCCAGACAACAACGACACCATCACGCCCACACATACCATCGTGCCTGGTCAGCGATTTTCAACCACAAACTCAACCAGTCCCCATCCACACCTGGTTGTCCACAGAGCTGTGGACAACCACGAAACCTGTGGACAACTGCCGGACGGGTCAGGCCGAAGAGGGGTGGCGGGCCGCAAACAGGGATATCGGACGTCGTGGCAGACAGGTCGCCGGACAGCAGGAAAGGGACGTGCGGCTGGTGCTCCTCCCCAGGCCACCGGTGCCGCACGTCCCCGTCGAGGTGCCCCCCTCGAGCCCCCCTGCTCCCCTCACGAAGAAACATTACGGACGGCCCCGAAAACCGGGCAGCGTAGAACTACTCAACTCTCCCGCGGGCAAAGCCGCACCCTCGCGCCGCACCGGTCAGAACAGAAGTTGCGCGATCGCGTAGATGACCACCCCGGCGAGCGCGCCGACCACCGTGCCGTTGATCCGGATGAACTGCAGATCCCGGCCGACCTGCAGTTCGATCTTGCGCGAGGTCTCCTCCGCGTCCCACCGTTCCACCGTGTCGGTGATGATCGTCGTGATCTCACCGGAGTAGTTGCGCACGACGTACGCCGCCGCACCCTCGACCCATCCGTCCACTTTGGACCGCATGGCGTCGTCGGACATCAGCTTGCCGCCCAGGCTCTCCAGTCCCGCGCGTACCCGCTTGCGCAGCTCGCTCGACGGGTCCTCGGCAGCCGTCAGCAGCATCTCCTTCGCCGTAGCCCACGCCGAACCGATCAGCTTCTGCACCTCGTCGTGCTCGATCACCTGCTGCTTGACCTGCTCGGCCCGCGCCATCGTGTCCGGGTCGGTCTGCAGATCCTGCGCGAACTCCACCAGGAACTTGTCCACCGCCAGCCGCATCGGATGGTTCACGTCGGTCTTCACCGCCCACGCGAACGCCAGCACCTCGCCGTACACCTTGTCGGCCAGCATCTCGTCCACGAACTTCGGCGACCACGTCGGCGCCCGGTCCGACACCACCCGCAACATCGTCTGGTGGTTGTCTCGCACCCACTCGTAGGCGCGATCGCACATGAGGTCCACGAGCTTGTGATGCGCCCCGTCGGAGAACACCCCGCCCAGCAACTTGCCCAGTGGCGGCCCCCACGGCTGGTCCACCACCCGGCGCACCACCGCCTGCTCCATCACGGCCTGCACGTCCTCGTCCCGCAGCACCGTCACAGCGCCGCGCACGACCGTCGACAGCTCCGCCGTCACCCGCTCCGAGTTCTCCGGCTGCGACAGCCAGCCGCCGAGCCGCCTCGACATGTCGAGGCGGTGCAGCTTGTCGCGCACCACGTCCTCGGCCAGGAAGTTCGAACCGACGAAATCGCCGAGGCTGCGCCCCAGCGTGTCCTTCTTGCGCGGGATGATGGCCGTGTGCGGGATCCGCAGCCCCAGCGGATGCCGGAACAACGCCGTCACCGCGAACCAGTCGGCGAGCGCACCGACCATGCCCGCCTCCGCGGCCGCCCGCACGTAACCGACCCAGCCGGGCCAGCCCGCGGACTGCGCCCAGCTCGCCAACAGAAAGACGACACCCGCCCCGACCAGGAACGACAGTGCCACCAGCTTCATCTTCCGCAGACCGCGCTGCTTCGCCTCGTCGTCCGCGAGGCCGCCCGCGAGCCCGCCGGGGGGCCGTGCCGGGCTACTCGTGTTACTCGCCGTCAGTTGCTCCACCACCCCATTGTCCGTGAGGATCAGCCAACATGCGCGAACCCGCTCTCGTTCCCCGGCTCCGGCCGTTCACCTCGACCATCTTCGCGGAGATGACGGCACTCGCCGTCCGCACCGGAGCGGTCAACCTCGGCCAGGGATTCCCGGACACCGACGGTCCCGCCGGAATGCTCGACGCCGCACGTGACGCCCTGTACGGCGGCGCCAACCAGTACCCGCCCGGACCCGGACGCCCCGAGCTGCGGCAGGCCATCGCAACGCACCGTTCGCGCTACGGCACGCACTACGACCCGGACACCGAGATCCTGGTCACCGCCGGCGCCACCGAGGCGATCGCCGCCTCCCTGCTGGCACTCACCGAGCAGGGCGACGAGGTGATCGTCATCGAGCCCTACTACGACTCGTACGCCGCCGCCGTCGCCATGGCAGGCGCCACCCGCCGCGTCGTCTCCCTCACCGAAACCAGTGACGGCGGCCGGTTCGCCCTCGACGTCGGCGCCGTCCGCGCCGCCGTCACGCCGCGAACCCGCGCGATCCTGGTGAACTCGCCGCACAACCCCACCGGCACCGTGTTCACCCGCGCCGAACTGGAAGCGCTCGCCCTCGTCTGCGTCGAGCACGACCTGATCGCCGTCACCGACGAGGTGTACGAGCACCTGGTCTTCGACGACGCCGAGCACATCCCGCTCGCCACCCTGCCCGGGATGCGGGAGCGGACCGTGAGCATCTCCAGTGCGGGCAAGACGTTCAACTGCACCGGCTGGAAGATCGGCTGGGTCTGCTCCACACCCGAACTCGTCGGCGCGGTGAAGGCCGCCAAGCAGTTCCTCACGTTCGTCTCCGGCGGACCGCTGCAACCCGCCGTCGCGTACGCCCTCGACCACGAACTCGGCTGGGTGGAGGACCTGCGGAAGTCACTCGCCGGGAAACGGGACCGGCTCGCCGCGGGCCTCACCGAAGCCGGATTCGCCGTCCGCCCGTCCGCCGGGACCTACTTCGTCTGCGCCGACGTCCGCCCGCTCGGGTTCACCGACGCCGCCGACCTCGCGTTCCGGTTACCCGAACAGGTCGGCGTCGCGGCCGTCCCGGTGCACGTCTTCACCGACCATCCCGACGACTGGCGGCACATGCTGCGCTTCGCCTTCTGCAAGCGCGACGAGGTGCTGGACGAAGCCGTCGCCCGCCTGCACACACTGACCTGACCGGATCAGCAGAGGTCGGACGCCTCGAAGCCCGCGGCGACCAGGCGCCTGCGCATCCGGTCGAAACACCGTCGCCGCAACGGCCCCACGCTGCCCGGTGCGACGCCGATCTCCGCCGCGAGCTGCGCGTACGTCAGCTCCGGGCGGTTCACCAGCAACGTCAGCAGCCGGCGTTCGTTCTCGGGCTCCGCTTCAGCCGCCCGCCAGAACGCCGCCGCCCGCTCGGCCGCCAGCGCCCTGACCTCCGGCGAGGCCGAGGCGTCCGTGGCGGGCTCCGGCGGTGCGGGAATCTCACGCCGTCGCTGCGCCAGCAGCCGCAGCGACTGCCTGCGCGCCGTGGTCACCAGCCAGCCCGGCAGGGAAGCCGGTTCGCGCAGCGTCGGCAGCGCGTCCGCGAGCGTCGCCCAGGTCGTCTGGCAGACGTCGAGCGCGTCCGCCTCACCCAGCCGGTACCCCCGCGCGACGCGCAACAGCAACGACGTCGTCTCGCGTACCAGCGACGCCCAGGCCAGCTCGTCGCCGCGCCCGGCCCTGCGCACCACCTCGGCCAGATCCATTCCGGCCACCACCTCTCGTTCTCCGACCGCTCGTCACGGCCCGTCGCATCCGGCTACCGCTACAGACGGGCGACAAGCGGGATACGCTCCGCGAACAGCGAGGTCAGAACGAATTTGAGTAGTAACCCGCATAGCCGGTGCGCGGGTGTCACCGAATCGAGTCGGCACACCCTGAGTAACCTTGCGCCTGGCGGATGCCCGGGGCCGGTAGCTCTGTTGCGCCGTACGGGGTGGATCGCACGGCAGCGAGGTGGAACACTCGCGAAGAATGCTAGAAATATCGCAGTCCCGGGGGATGTGACCAGGTCATACAGCCCCGGCAAGATCAGCGGAATCCTTGCCGACGCGCGGACGGTGGTGGTGGGCGGTGAGCAGTACCGAACCGGCGTGCCCCGCCGTCCACACGCTGTCGCGGCCGCTGGCCAGGATGTTCGCATTCGTGCTCGCCGCCGCCGGTGCCTGGCTGCTCGGTGCCGTCTTCGCGGCGACCGCCTCCGCCGAGTCGACCGGTCCGCTCGACGGTCCGGCGGCCCCGGAGGTCACCGCGCCCGCCGTCGCTGAACCCCGCCCGCCCGAGGCGGCGGTTCCCGAGCCGCACGGCGACGAACCGCACGGCGACGAGCTACCCGGCGACGAGCCGGCGGGAGACCAGCCCGCTGCGGACGGCGCGAGCCAGGACGGTGCCGGCCAGGACGGTGCCGAGTCCGCCCCCAGCACGCTCCCGGCCACCGGCGCAGCCGCGGGGAACCCGAAGCCGGAGGCTCCAGCGGGCACCCCAGCAGCGGAAACCCCGGCGGCGGGCGACGAAGCCGGCCAGGTCTCCGCGAGCACGACCAGCGCCCCGGCAACCGCGGACGCCGTGACCGCCCCGGTGACCACAAGTACGCCGGCCACCGCAAGCACCCCGGCCACAAACGTCGCGGCCGTGCCGGACCGGCCCGCCGCCAAGCCCGGCCTCCTCGGCGGCCTCGCGGGCACGCTCGGCGGGGTCAGCGACACCATCAACAGCACGCTCGGCGGGGTCACGAACACGGTCAACGGCACGCTCAGCGGGGTCAGCGACACCATAAACGGGGCGCTCGGCGGGATCGCCGACGTGCTGCCCGTTCACATCACGCCGCCCCGCCTGCCGAACATCCAGCTCCCGACGCTGCCGGAGTTCCCCCGCCTGCCGAATCTGCCGAAGCTGCCCGGTTTCCCCGAGTTGCCCGGCCTGCTGCCGGACGGCCCCGGCGCACCGGACGTGCCCGGGCCAGGCGTTCCCGGTGGGACGCCCCCCGTCGCCGGACCGCCACCGGCGACCCCGGATGAGGCACTCCCCGCACCCGCCCCGGCCGCACCCCCTTCGACCGCGGGCACCACGACGCCGCAGGGCTCCGCGTACCTGCGCACCGTGTCGGCGGCCGAACAGCACGGCGCGAAGTCGCTGACCGCGCAGGCCCCCGCCGAGCGCGGTGACGACGGCACCCGCGCGGGCGGCGGCTCGTCCGGTGGTTCGGGCGAACGTCCCAGTCCGGTGTCGCCGTGCGCACCGGCCACCTCGACCTCTCACGCGGGACCCGGCCACGACACCGGATCGGGCAGGCCGCAGCACGCCGTGCTCGCCGCCGCCGCGGACCTCACCCAGCTTCGGCTGATGGGCACCAGCCGCGACCACTCGGCTGACGGTGCGGGCAGGGACTCCGGCCTGCCGACGACGTCCCCCGACTGACGCCGAACCCGGTCGCCGCAGGCGATCCACGTCCAGTTCAAGATCAACTTCAGTGTTCCGTGCCGCGGGTACCGCGAAGTCGTTGACCTGAAGTGTCCCGGGGTTTCCCACACCGATCACCGAACTTCCCGCTCGGCCGACCGCGTCCGGCCGTGTCGGGCCCTCGGTCCCGGTGCCGCGTTGCCCCCGCGGCACCGGGACCACCCCGAGCACGTATCCGGACGCCGCCGCTCACCGCGCCGAGCGGCGGCACACACCCCGGATACGTCCAGTCGCAGGCGCTTCCCGGCACGTCGAGGGGCGGTGCCGGGAAGCCGCCGCGACGAACCCGCTCCAACCGGAGCCGGGAGAACACAAGCCGGTGCGCTGGACGCGCGGCCCGCTCCGTCCCTGGAGTCGCGGGTACGCGCTCCCAGCGCACCGGCTTCTCCATGCCCGCCCGAGCTGCCGCCCGCACATCCGCCCCGAATGTCCGGCGGCAGCTCAGGCCACCGGCACGTCCCAGCGCCCGGCTCCCGAACCACGGACGGACGTCCAGGCGATACCGAGCCGCCGCACCGCCTCGGCGAGCCGGTCCGCGGGCTGGGCGAAGGGCAACCGCATCCAGCGTTCGAGGCCGCCGTGCGCGGCGAAACGTGAGCCGGGTGCGAGGTGCACGCCGTGACCACCTGCCGCGACCGCGAGCCGCGTGCTCATCGCCTCCGGCAACCGGCACCACAGTGAAAGTCCGCCCTCGGGTACCCGGAACGTCCAGTCCGGCAGATGCGTGCGGACGGCGCCGACAAGGGTGTCGCGCAGCAGCCGGATCTCCTCCCGGCGTTGTCGCAGCACCGGTTCCTGGTCGGCGAACAACTCGGCGAGCACGAGCTGATCCAGTACCGGCGAACCGAGGTCGACGGAGAAGCGGGCGGTGCTGAGCCTGCCGATCAGCTCGTTCGACGCACGGATCCAGCCGAGGCGCAGCCCGCCCCAGTACGACTTCGATGCCGAGCCGACGGTGATCGTCCAGTCCGGGGCGAACGCCGCGAGCGGAGGCGGACCGTCCAGCGGATCACCCGTGAGATCGAGTTCCACCAGCGTCTCGTCGACGACGGTAGGGGTGCGCGAGCGGGCCAGCACCGAGCCGAGCCGCTGCCTGCCCTCCGCGTCGAGCCGCAGCCCCGTCGGGTTGTGGAAGTCGACGTTCAGGTAGGCCAGCCGGGGCCCGGCCTGCCGGAGCGCGGCCTCGATCCCGGCGAAATCCCAGCCCGCCGGGATCGCCGTGGCCACTTCGCCGGGTCCCTCGGCGTCCCCGATGAACGGCCCGATCCCGACCGGCACCGTGATCGCGTGCGAGGCGCGGATGGCTTCGAGTGCGTTGGGATAGCTGGGCTGCTCCACCAGCACCCGGTCGCCGGGGCCGGCGAGCATCCGCAGTGCCACGACGAATGCCTGGTGCGCGCCGTTGGTGATCATCACCTGCTTGCGGGTGGTCGGCAGGCCGCGCGCGGTGTACCGCTCGGCGATACGTTCCCGCAGATCGCGCAGGCCGAGGTCGCAGTAGCCGTGCCGGGCGAGTTCCTCGCCGAGGTGCCGTCGTGACCGGTCCACCGCGGCGGTCAGCCCGGGCACGGCGTTCGGCGAGGCGCGGGCGAGGTCGATCGCCTCCTCGGTGACCGGCAGCCCCGGTTCGCGGGTGCCGCTGGGCGAGGTCACCCAGGAGCCGGCGCCGCGCCTGCTGGCGACCAGTCCGTCCTCCCGCAACCGGTCCAGTGCGGTCACCACGAGCGTTCGGCTCACGTCCAGCGCATCGGCCAGTTCGCGTTCGGCGGGCAGCCTGGTCCCGGTGGGCAGTTGACCGTCGAGCACCTGGAGCTCCACGGCGGCGGCGAGATCCGCGGCCCCGCGCCGGGAACCGTTCTGCCGCCAATTCCCGAGCAGGCCGGCCAACCGGGTGCCCGATACCCGTCCACCTGGCGGGATCTGCGTCGTCATAAGTCCAATTGTTCCCCATTGGCTATGGATAGACCAGCCAAAGATGCGGATAGTGACGGTGTGGCTCGCTCAAACACCCGGTCCGTGGACCTCCGTCCGGTCGGCGTCACCGTCGACCCCGCGCGGCGGCTGACCCAGCTCACCCTCGGTCTCGCCCTCTATGGCGCCAGCCTGGCGATGCAGACCCGCGCCGCGCTCGGCCTGAGCCCGTGGGACGTGCTGCACGAGGGCCTGACGAAGCTGACCGGACTGAGCTTCGGCACCATCACGGCGATCGCCTCGATCGGCGTGCTGCTGCTGTGGATCCCGCTGCGCCAGCGTCCCGGGATCGGCACCGCCGCGAACGTCGCGATCATCGCCGTGACCGTCGACCTGGTCCGGCTCGTCCTTCCCGAGCAGCACGAGCTGGGCTGGCAGATCACGCTGCTGGTCGGCGGCATCGTGCTGAACGGCGTGGCGACCGCCGTCTACGTCGGCGCCCGCCTCGGCCCCGGCCCGCGCGACGGCCTGATGACCGGACTGGCGGCGCGTACCGGCTGGTCGGTACGGGTGGTGCGCAGCCTGATCGAGCTGACCGCGCTGGCGGGTGGCTGGGCGCTCGGCGGCACCTTCGGCGTCGGCACCGTGCTCTACGCCCTCGCCATCGGCCCGATGATCCAGGCCTTCCTGCCGATGGTCACCTGGCGGGACCGGCGGCGCGGCTGACCGGAGAGTGCTGCGGGTCGGCTCGTCTGCCTGCGGGGCGGTGTCGTAGGCGGGCCGGGGTTGGTGCTGCGGGTCAGCTCGCCTGCCTGCGGGCCAGTGCCGAACGCAGGTCGAGGTAGCCGATCTCGTGGGCGGCGAGGACGTCGGCGACCGCCCCCGTCCCGTTCAGCAGCGCGAGCAGGACGTGCTCGGTGCCGATGCTGCGGTCGCCGAGCGCGATCGCCTCGCCGAGTGTGCGTTTCAGGGTCAGCTTCGCCTCCCGGTCGAACGGGAGGTGCCCTCGGCGTCGTCCGGGTTCGCGTGGCCGGGCGAGTGCGCCGGGGCCGTGCTCACGCTCGACCGCGTCGACGACCTGCCGCACGTCGATGCCGAGTTCGCCGAGTGCCCGCGCGTCGGCGGGGCCGAGTCCCGCCTGCCGCCGGATCCGGTCGAACTCGGCGGCGAGCGTCCGGTCGCCACCGAGCCGGTCGGCCAGGTAACGGGCGGCGTAACCCTGCCCGTCGAGCAGGGCGAGCAACAGGTGCTCGGCACCGATCTCGGGTGCGTGCGCGGCCCTGGCGGACTCCTGCGCGCCGACCACCGCGAGCCGCGCGTTCCGTGAGAAGCGTTCGAACATGGCTACCTCCCGTGCTTCTTGTGCACCGCCTGCTTGCTGACGCCGAGCTCGGTGGCGATCTCCTGCCACGACCAGCCCCGCACCCGCGCACTGCGGACCTGTACGGCTTCGAGTTGTTCCAGCAGTCGCCGCAGTGCCGCGACGGCGCGCAACCCGACGGCGGGGTCGCGGTCGCCGGCGCTGGTGGCGAGGCTCGTGGCATCCGTCATGTCCGTCAACTTACGTTGACGTGACGCCCGTCGTCAACCCCGGTTGACGGCTACTACTGTCGGGGCGTGCCAACGATCGAGGTGGCCGAGCGAGCCGGTGTCGGCGAGGACGGGGAATCCCGGCCGAGCGAGGACCGGGTGGCCGTGCTGGACAACGCCGTCGTGCTGCTGGACGGCGCGACCTCGGAGAACCCCCGGCTGCCTGCCCCCGGCTGGTACGCGGGCGTGCTGGCCGACCGGATCACCCGGGAGCTGCGCGAAACCCCGGACGCCGATCTGGACAACACCCTCGCCCGCTCCATCGGCGGTGTCGCCAACGAGCACGGCCTGCGCAAGCGGCACGCCCCGTCGAGCACGGTGGCCATGCTCCGCTGGAACGCGAGCACTCTGGACGCCCTCGTACTCGCGGACAGCCCGATCGTCGTCTTCACCCGCCCTGCGCCGGAGGCCGAGGAGACGGTCACCGTGCTGGGCGACTACCGGCTCGCCCGGCTGCGCGAGGCCGGACGTCTCGGTGACGGTTCCGAGGTGGCGAACCTGCGCAACACCGAGGAGGGCTTCTGGGTCGCCGAAGCCGACCCCGCCGCGGCCGAGCACGCGATCACCGCGAGCTGGCCCAGAGCGGAGATCAGCTCGGTACTGCTCGCCAGCGACGGGGTATCCGTCGGCGTCGACGAGTACGGCCTCTTCGACTGGTTCCGCTTGCGTGAGCGCGCCCGTTCCGACGGCCCGCAGGCCGTGCTCGACATCGTCCGCGCCGCCGAGGGCGAGGACCCGGATCGCGTCCGGTGGCCCCGCCGGAAGCGGCACGACGACCAGGCTCTGGTTCTTGTGGATTTCACCCGATAAGAGGGTCCATATCAGGGCAATCCCCCGATATGCCCGCGGAGTATTTCCGCCATTCTTGACGTTATGCGGGACATGGAGGCGGAGCGATCAGAGGCGGCCGGCCAGGCGGTCGCCCGGACACGTCCGTGGGTGCTGGCATCGGGCGCCGCGATCGGGTGGGCGTTGTTCACCATGATCCTTCTGCACCTCGTCAGCTCACACGATCCGGTGCGCGACACCATCAGCAGCTACGCGGTCACCAACAACGGCGGCGGCATGCTGGAGGCGAGCGTGCTCTCGCTGGCGATCGGATCCTTCACGCTGCTGGGCGCCCTGCAGGCGGCGGGCGTCCCGGTCACCCGCACCGCCCGCACCCTGCTCTCCGCCTGGGCAGTGGGACTGGTGACGGCCGCGCTGTTTCCCGCCTCGTTCGGCGAGCGGGTGGACCCGGCGAGCGGCCGGATCCACCAGTACGCCTGCCTGATCGCCTTCCTCAGCCTGCCGGGCGTCGGCTTCTCCCTCGCCGACCGGATGCGCGAATCGCCCGCGCTGCGGCGGATGCGCACCGTTCTGCTGCGGCTGACGTGGATCGGCGTCGGCATGCTCGCCCTGTTCGGGATCAGCTACGTCATCGCGGCGTTCCCGAGTGTGCCGGTGCTGGCCGAGGTGTCGTCCTGGCTGCCGGTCGGGTTCGCGCAGCGGCTGGCGCTGGCCGCCGATCTGGCGCTGCTGACCGGAATGACCTGGGCGGCCGTCTCGACGGCGAAGCTGCCCCGCTCTGGCGGGCTCACCGAACCCGCCGAACTCGGCACGAGCTGAGCGGGTGCCTCAGGCCAGTGCGTCCACGGCCTCGGGCGCGTAGGCGAACAGGCCCGGCATGCCGCCGGTGTGCACGAAGACCACGTCCTCGCCGCCGTACCGGCCGTCCAGCAGCGAGGCGGCGGCCTTCCCGGTGTAGACGGGTTCCAGGACCACACCCTCGGTCCGGCCGAAGGTGCGCAGGGCCGCCCAGCCGCGCTCGGTCGGCACGCCGTAGCCGGGGCCGAAAACCGTGTCGTCGTAACGGATGTGCTCCGGTGGCGGAGCGTCGACGCCGAGCAGCCTGGCCGTCTCCCCGGCGAGGCGGGTGACCTCGGCGGCCGTCTCGTCCGCGGGCATGCCGACGCAGCCGACGTCCACCCGGTGCGCCACGCCGAGCGCGGCGAAGCCGACCGCGAGACCCGCAGCCGTGCCGCCGCTGCCCATCGGCACGAGCACACGGGCGGCGTCCACGCCGCGGTCGGCGAGTTGCCCGGCGAGTTCCACGGCGGCGGCGACGTAGCCCAGCGAGCCGACGGAGTCCGAACCGCCGACCGGGATCGTGGCGAGACGGCGGCCGTCCGCCTCCGCCTCGGCGCGGACGCGCTCGTAGGCAGCCGCCGTCTCCCCGGCGTCGCGGCAGACGTGCACGCGGGCACTGAAGAGGTGGTCCAGCAGCACGTTGCCGGAGGTGTCGTAGGCGGCGCCCGCGCGGGGCACTTTCGCCGTCAGGACGAGTTCGCAGCGCAGGCCCAGCCGGGCGCAGGCGGCCGCCGTCTGCCTGCCGTGGTTGGTCTGCACCGCGCCGAAGGTGACGACGGTGTCGGCGCCTTCGGCCACGGCGGCACCGAGCAGGAACTCCAGCTTGCGCAGCTTGTTGCCCGCGGCGCCGAGGGGATTGACGTCGTCGCGCTTGAGCAGCACGGCTGCCCCCGCCACCTCACCGAGCCGCGGCGCATCCTGTAGTGGCGTCGGCCACACTCCGAGGGTCGCGCGCGGGAACCGCGCGAGGTCGAGCGTCATCCGCGCCTCCGAATCGACGTGAGAATGCTTCATGTTCGCCTGGCCCGGACGGGAAGTCCGTGTCATCGTTCCTACAGCAGACACCGACGGAGACGCCATGACCCCGACGCTCGCCAACGCCGGACTCGCCACGCTCGCGCAGCGGCTCGCCCGCCGTGAAGTGACCTCGGCGGACCTCGTCGCGGACACCCTGCGCCGCATCGACGAAGCGCAGCCCACGCTCAACGCCTTCCGGCACGTCCGTACCGAGGCCGCGATCCGGGAGGCCGCCGCTGCCGACCGCGGGCTGGACGCGGGCGAACGCGCCCCACTGCTCGGCGTGCCGGTGGCGATCAAGGACGACACCGATCTGGCCGGATACCCGACCGCGTTCGGCTGCCCAGGGGAGTTCCCGGTCAGCGAGACCGACGCCGAACTGGTCACCAGGCTCAAGGCGGCGGGTGCGGTGATCGTCGGCAAGACGAACACCCCGGAGATCGGTCAGTGGCCGTTCACCGAGGGCAGCGCGTTCGGTGCCACCCGCAATCCGTGGAACTCGGACTTCTCCGCGGGCGGTTCCTCCGGCGGTTCGGCGGCGGCCGTCGCGGCCGGGCTGGTGCCCGCCGCGATCGGCTCCGACGGCGCCGGGTCGGTCCGCATCCCGGCCGCCTGGAACAACCTGGTCGGCATCAAGACACAGCGCGGACTGGTCAGCACCGCCCCCGAGGCGGAACTGTTCCACGGGCTGACGGTGCACGGCCCCCTTGCGCGCACGGTCGGCGACGCGGCTCTGCTGCTGGACGTGATGGCCGACGCGGGAACCCGTTACCGCACCGCGGCGCGGCGCGAGCCAGGCCGGTTGCGGGTCGGCCTTTCCGCGCGGATCCCGTTCACCGGCACCGACACGTCCCTGCACCCGGAGGTGCGCGCGGCGGTGGCGCGGCTGGCCGGATCGCTGCGCGCGCTGGGCCACGAACTCGTCCCGGTCCGGCCCCGCTACCGGCTGGCCGGCCTGCACTTCCTGCCCCGGTCACTTGCCGGGGTGCACGCCTGGGCCGGACGGACGCCGGACGCCGCGCTGCTCGATCCGCGCACCCGCGCCAACGCGCGTACCGGGCGACTGCTCGGCGGGCGGGCGCTGCGGCTGGCCCGCGCCGCGGAACCGTTGCTGCACAAGCGGATCGGCGCGGTGTTCCAGGACGTCGACGTGCTGCTGGTGCCCACCACCGCCACGCCGCCGTTCCGGGTCGGCACCTTCGACTCGCTGACCGGCTGGCAGACCGACCAGGCGATGATCGCGGCCTGCCCGTACGCCTGGCCGTGGAACCTGCTCGGCTGGCCGGGTGTGAACGTCCCGGCCGGACCGGACGGTGACGGGCTGCCGCTCGGGGCGCAGTTGCTGGGTCCGGAGTCGAGCGAGGAACTGCTGATCTCCCTTGCCGCGCAACTGGAATCCGTCGAACGCTGGCAGGACCGCCGCCCGGCGGGATGACCCCTGAGGCCGGAGAATCGGGCGTGGCGCGGTGACACCGGCGAAAACGAGGAGGCCCGATGAATGCCGGGACTGACGACGGAACGGGCATGGGCGGCACCGGTACGGCGACGGTGAACGGGATCCGGATGCACTACCGGCGGCAGGGGGACGGTCCGCTGCTGCTCCTGCACGGCTGGCCGCAGACCTCGCACTGCTGGCACCGGATCGCGGGCGAACTCGCGCGGACGCACACCGTCGTCGCCCCGGACCTGCGCGGGTACGGCCGCACGGACAAGCCGGTCACCGGTTACGACAAGCGGACGATGGCGGCGGATCTCGCGGAACTGGTGCCCGCACTGGGTTTCCACACGGCGAGCGTGGTCGGGCACGATCGCGGCGGCCGGGTCGCGCATCGCTGGGCACTCGATCGTCCGGAGCAGATCGACCGGCTGGCCGTACTCGACATCCTGCCCACCCGGGAGATGTGGCGGCGGATGGACGGCGACCTGGCGAAGGGGTACTGGCACTGGCTGTTCCACCTCCAGCCGGACCTGCCCGAGTTGCTGGCGGGCAAGGACGTCGCCGCGTACCTGGGCTATTTCTTCGAGCGCTGGACGTACCAGCGGGGCGGTCTGGACGAGGCGTCCGTGGCCGAGTACGTGCGCGCCTTCTCCGCACCGGGCGCGCTGCGGGCCGGGTTCGACGACTATCGCGCCTCCTTCCCGGCCGACGCCGAGCACGACGACGCGGACGCCACGGCCGGCCGCGGGGTGGACGTCCCACTGCTCGTGGTGTGGGGTGGCGACGGGCTGGTCGGTGCCTATCCGGTGCTCGACATCTGGCGCGAGTACGCCGCCGAGGTCACCGGCACGCCGATCGACCGCTGCGGCCACTTCCTCGCCGAGGAGCAGCCGGGGGCCACGCTCGACGCGCTGCGCCCGTTCCTGGCGGGCTGAGCACCGGCGGTCACCGCGGGGCTTGGGTGGCGAGGACCGGGTCACGCCGGCCTGGGTCTCGGTTCGCTCGTTTACTCCGGGGCGCGGGTGGCGAGGACCAGTTGCAGGTGGGTGAGCAGGCGGGCGCGCGGATCGTCGAGGTCGATCCCGCTGACGGCGGTGGCGCGGCGGATGCGATGCCGCAGGGTGTTCGGGTGGACGTGCAGCGCGGTGGCGGCCCCGCGCACGTCGCCCATCGAGTCGAGGAACGCCAGCAGGGAAGCGGAAAGCTCGGTGCCGTGGTTGCCGTCGTAGGTGCCGAGCGCCGCGACGGCCGGGTCACGCAGATCCGGGTTGCCCTCCAGCATCGCCAGCGTCTCGCTCAGCAGTACCTCGGCGCGCAGGTCGGCGATGGTCGCCACGTCTGGGTCGCTTCCCTGCTGGTCGTCTCCCTGATGGCTCTTTCCCTTGCGCCCCATGGCATCCACCACCCGGTCCGCCTCGCCGCGAACCCGGCCGACCTGCGCCAGTCCGGGTAACGGCGAACCGATCCCGGCCCGCACGCGGACGCGGACCCGCCGCCACAGCACCCGGACGATCTCCTCGGCGAGCGACCGGAGTTGCTGTTCGGCCCGCGCCGGGACGTCCGGCAGCAGGGCGTACACCCGCGAGCCCACCGTGGTGACGAGCGCGGCCCTGCGGAAGGAGGTGACCTGCACCGAGACGGCGTTCACCAGCTCGGCGCGGTTCAGCTCGGTGGCCGAACCGTCGCCACCTGGCCGGGCGTCGAAGGCGATCACGGCGACCGGGCGGGCCGGGTCCAGGCCGAGGTTGCCTGCCACCAGGTCGGGACTGATCCGGCCGTCCAGCAATCCGGAAGCCAGGTCCTGCCGGGACCGCCTGCCGGGCACCGCCTCGTTGCGCTGCCGCAGCAGGTGGGTGGCCGCGACCCGGGCCGCACCGAGCAGGGCGCTCTCCGCACGTTCGGCGATCGGCTCGCGGCCCTCCTGCACCCAGATGGTGCCGAGGTGCTGGGTGCCCGCCCGGATGCCGATGGCGAGCCTGCGGCGGATGCCGAAGTCGGGCCGCTCGGCGATGCGGACGACCTCCTCGCCGACCCGGAGTCGTTGGAAGACGCCCCATTCCCGCAGTTTCGCCAGGTACTGCTCGGGACCCTCCCAGCCGAGGATGGAGAGCCTGCGCAGCTCGTCCACCTCGTCGTCGGATCGCGAGTAGGCGAGTACGCGGTTGCCGGCGTCCTCGATGGTGACGCTGCCCGCGGTGAGCACCGCCAGGGTCTGCGCGAGGGAGAACAGATCGTCCGTGCCCTCCTCGCCCTCGATCGCGGCGGCGCCGAGCACCTCGCGCATCAGCGTTTCGAGCTGGTCCCAGCGCACGTCGGGACGGACGGCCAGCAACGCGATCCCGGCCTCGGCGGCGGCGGTGCGCAGCTCGGAACTGTTGCCGGAGGCCTGCTGCTGGGCGGGGTCCACCTTCACCGCCGCGGCGGTGGCTCCCCGGCGGGCGGCGGCCCGGACGTACCGGATCGCCTCGCGTCCGCGCGCGCCGATGACCAGTACGAGTTCCTCGGGATAGCTGCCGAGTTCGTCGTCCGGGTCGAGGATCGTGATGCCGGAGACGGTGGCGTCCAGGCCGGCGTCGGCGGGGTGCAGATCGAGCAGCGGATCGCCGATGGCATGCAGGAGCTGACGCAGGGTGGTTCCGCTCACGGACGGTCCACAGGCTTGGCCGATCGAACAATCCTCACCCCGAAAGAGTATCCGATCAGACAACTCGGCCACTGGGTGTGCCGCCTAACGTTCCTTCGACGTCCACAGCGTGGAAACCAGCCGTCAAAACTCAGCCGTCGAGAGGGTCAGCACATGGAGTCGATCACCCAGCCGCCCGCGCCCCGCAACGAGCCGGTACGCGACTACGCCCCGGGCAGCGCCGAACGGGCGAGCCTGCAGGCGAAGCTGGCCGAGCTGGCGGGTGAGCGGTTCGAGCTGACCTCGACCATCGACGGTGAGCAGCGCCTCGGCGGCGGACCGGAGATCGACGTCGTCCAGCCGCACGACCACGGCCACGTGCTCGGCACCATGCGCGGCGCCACCCGCGCCGACGCGAAGGACGCCGTCGCCGCCGCGCTCGGTGCCGCGAAGACGTGGCGGGAGCTGCCGTTCGACGAGCGCGCGGCGATCATCCTGCGCGCCGCGGACCTGCTCTCCGGCCCGTGGCGCGACACGATCAACGCCGCCACGATGCTCGGCCAGTCGAAGACCGCGATCCAGGCGGAGATCGACTCGGCCTGCGAGCTCGCCGACTTCTGGCGCTTCAACGTGCACTTCGCCCGGCAGATCCACGCCGAGCAGCCGATGAGCTCGCCCGGCGTGTGGAACCGGCTGGACTACCGGCCGCTGGAAGGCTTCGTCTACGCGATCACCCCGTTCAACTTCACCGCCATCGCCGGAAACCTGCCGACCGCGCCCGCGTTGATGGGCAACACCGTCCTGTGGAAGCCCTCGCCGACGCAGGGCCTGTCCGCGCACCTGACCATGCGGCTGCTCGAAGCCGCCGGGATGCCCCCCGGCGTCATCAACCTGCTCACCGGTGACGGGCTGGAGGTCTCCGAGGTCGCGCTCGCCGACCCGGCGCTGGCCGGGATCCACTTCACCGGCTCCACCCGTACCTTCCAGCACCTCTGGTCGACCGTCGGTGCGAACATCGCCGGCTACCACGGTTACCCGCGCATCGTCGGCGAGACCGGCGGCAAGGACTTCGTGCTCGCCCACCCCAGCGCGAACGTCGACGTGCTGCGTACCGCGCTGGTCCGCGGCGCCTTCGAGTTCCAGGGACAGAAGTGTTCCGCCGCCTCACGGGCGTTCGTGCCGAAGTCCCTGTGGGGCAAGCTCCGCGACGACCTGGCGTCCGAAGTGGACGCTCTGTCGATGGGCGACGTCACCGACTTCGCCAACTTCATGGGCGCGGTCATCGACAAGCGCAGCTACGACAAGCTCGACGCCGTGCAGCGGATGGCGCACGCCGACGACACGGTGCGGGTGCTCGCCGGTGGCACCGCGGACGACTCGCGGGGCTACTTCGTCCGGCCGACCGTGCTGGAGGGCTCCGACCCTTCACACGAGATCTTCTCCACCGAGTACTTCGGTCCGGTACTCGCGGTGCACGTCTACGAAGACGACGACTTCGACCGCGTTCTGTCCGATGTGGATACAGGCTCGCCGTACGGGCTGACCGGCGCGATCATCGCCGACGACCGTGCGGCGGTGAACCGGGCGAGCCAGGCACTGCGCTTCTCGGCGGGCAACTTCTACGTCAACGACAAGCCGACCGGCGCCGTCGTCGGCCAGCAGCCGTTCGGCGGCGCCCGCGCCTCCGGCACCAACGACAAGGCGGGCTCGATCTACAACCTCCTGCGCTGGGCCAGCCCGCGCACGATCAAGGAGACCTTCGTGCCGCCGACCTCGTCCGGCTACCCCCACCAGGGCTGATTCCCGCCCGTCCGAGGAAGGAACCCCATGCTTCGTTCCGCGCTGATCGCCGCCTCCCGGTCCAACGGCTGCCGCACCGTCGTCGAGCGCACCCCGGTGCTGCGTCCCATCGTCGATCGCTTCATCGCGGGCGAGGGGGTGGACGGCGCGGTGCGGGCGGCCAAGGTGCTCGCCGCCGACCGGTACGTCTCGCTCGACCATCTCGGCGAGGACACCCTCGACCGTGCCCAGGCCGACGCCACCGTGGACGCCTACCGGGCCGTGCTCGGCAAGCTCGACGAGGCCGGTCTGTCCGCCCGGGCCGAGGTGTCGGTGAAGCTGTCCGCTCTCGGCCAGGCACTGCCCGTCGACGGGGACCGCGTCGCCCTGGACAACGCCTGGCGCATCTGCGAGGCGGCGGCCGCCGCGGGCACCACCGTCACGGTGGACATGGAGGACCACACGACCACCGATTCGACGCTGGGGATCGTGCGTGCGCTGCGCGCGGACTTCCCCTCGACGGGCGCGGTGCTCCAGGCGTACCTGCACCGCACCGAGGCCGACTGCGCCGAACTGTCCGGCCCGGGATCCCGGATCCGGCTGTGCAAGGGCGCCTACGACGAACCCGCGTCCGTCGCGTATCGGCAGAAGTCCGATGTGGACGCCGCGTACGTCCGCTGTCTGAAGATCCTGATGGCGGGCGAAGGTTATCCGATGGTCGCCACCCACGACCCCCGGCTGATCGAGATCACCGAGGACCTGGTCGACCGGACCGGGCGTTCGAGTGACGACTTCGAGTTTCAGATGCTCTACGGAATCCGCCCGAACGAGCAGACAGAACTGGCCAGGCGCGCACGGAAGATGCGGGTGTACGTGCCGTACGGCGGCGAGTGGTATCCGTACTTCATGCGCAGGCTGGGTGAACGCCCTGCCAACCTGGCGTTCTTCTTCCGCTCGTTCGTGTCCAAGGGCTGACCGCGGCCCTGCGTGGCCGCGACGGCTGTCCGAAAGGTGAGAGACGACATGTCCACCAGTGCACGGGGCACGACCGGAGTCTTCCGGCGTAAACCCATCGACACCATCGCCGACACCAGCGGCGGGGGCCTGCAGAAAACCCTGGGCCTGCGACAGCTCACCGCGATCGGCGTCGGCGGCATCATCGGTGCCGGCATTTTCTCTCTCGCCGGACAGGTCGCCAACGAGACCGCCGGGCCCGCCGTCCTCATCTCCTTCCTGATCGCCGGTATCGCCAGCGCCGCGGCCGCTTTCTCCTACGCTGAGTTCGCCGGGCTCATCCCGCGCGCCGGATCCGCCTACACCTACGGGTACGCCGTTCTCGGCGAGATCGTCGGCTGGTTCATCGGCTGGGATCTGTTACTGGAATACACCGCCATCGTCGCCGTCGTCGCCATCGGAATCTCCGGCTACTTCAACGACCTGCTCGGCTTCCTGGACATCTCGCTGCCCACCTGGATGATCGGTGCCCCCGGCACCGAACCGGAGGGTGTCGCCTCCGGCAGCTACAAGATCAACCTCTTCGCCGCGCTGCTGTGCCTGCTGATCGCCTTCATTCTCAACCAGGGCATGAAGAACGCGGCCCGCTTCGAGACGCTGCTCGTCTACCTCAAGGTCGGCGTGGTCCTGCTGATCGTCGTCGTCGGCGCGTTCCACATCAACACCGGCAACTACGACCCGTTCGCTCCCTTCGGCCTCACCGGAGCGTTCACCGGCGCCGCGACCGTGTTCTTCGCCGTCTTCGGTTACGACGCGATGTCCACCGCCGCCGAGGAATCCATCGACTCGCAGAAGCACATGCCCAAGGCGATCCTGTACTCGCTGGGCATCTCGATGGTCCTCTACGTGCTGGCCTGCCTGGTCCTCACCGGGATGGTCAACTACAAGGACGTGGACGGCGAAGCGGCGTTCTCCAGCGCCTTCGCGAACATCGGCCTGGAATGGGTCGGTCTGATCATCGCCGTCGGCGCGATCCTCGGCATCCTCACCGTTCTGTTCACCTTCATGATGGGCGCCACCCGCGTCGGCTACTCGATGAGCCGCGACGGTCTGCTGCCGAAGTGGTTCTCCAAGACCCACGCCACCAAGAAGGTCCCGTCCCGGATCACCTGGATCCTCGGCGGTGCGTCCGCGGTCATCGCCGGGCTGCTGCCCATCGGTGAGGCGGCGGAGCTCACCAACATCGGCATCCTGCTGGCGTTCGTGGTCGTCTGTATCGCCGTGATCGTCCTGCGCTACAAGCAGCCCGACCTACCGCGCGGGTTCAAGTGCCCCGGCATGCCCTTCGTGCCCGCCATCGGCGTCATCTTCTCGCTGTGGCTGATCACCTTCCTCAACCCCGAGACCTGGCTCCGTTTCGCCGCCTGGTTCGGCGTCGGCCTGATCATCTACCTCGTCTACGGCCGCCGTAAGTCGCTGCTCGCCCCCGGCAACAGCCCGGACAGCGAGACGCAGTCGTGACGGGCACGCCGATCGTGTACGGCGCGAGCTGGTGCCCGGACGTCCGGCGCAGCAGGGCACTGCTCGACGGCCGCGGGATCGCCTACGAGTACGTGGATGTCGAGGCCTCGGAGCAGGCGGACGCCGCCGTGCGGGTCTTGCAGGACGGCGCCCGCCGCATCCCGACCATCGTCTGGCCGGACGGCGGCCACCTGGTGGAGCCGAGCGACGAGGAACTCGCCGCGTATCTCGACCGCTGACCGGAAACGAACACCGAACGGGTCCCTTCGCCGAGAGGGGGCCCGTTCGGCGTACACGGGGCTTGACCTTCGAGTTACCTGAAGGTCGATGATGGGGCGGTGCCGGAGCCCGAACTGATCACGATCGGCGTTCTCGCCCGTTCCAGTGGTCTGACGGCGAGCGCCCTGCGGTTCTACGCGGACAGCGGGGTGCTCGAACCGTCCACTGTGGATCCAACGTCCGGGTACCGCTACTACACGCCCGCGCAGGCCGAGCGCGCCGTGCTGATCCGGCGGCTGCGCGAGATGGAGATGCCGCTGGACCGGGTCGCCGAGGTGCTCGCGGCCGGCGCGCAGGCGGCGTCGGCGATCATCGACGAGCACCTCGCGCACCCGGCCGACCGAGTGGAGCGAGCGCGGGCCACGGCGGCGGCCGTTCGGGCGGCGCTGGCACCGGCGTCCGGCCCGCCGCCGGTGCGGCTCGGCGGGGCGGTGTTCACCCACGCCGTCGAACAGGTGCTGACCGCCACCATCCACGAACCCGGTCTGCCGGTGCTCAACGGCGTGCACCTTGAGGCGCGGGCCGATGGTCTCGTGCTCACGGCGACCGACCGCTACCGGCTCTCGACGCGCACGCTGGTGGTGGAACTGCCCGGCGGCGAGGGCTGGTCGGTGACCGCGGACGCCGACGGCCTGCGGCTGCTGATGCCGTGGACGCGGCGGCAGCACTCGCTCGCCGTGCATCCGTCCGGCGGCGGGCTCCGGATCGCCACGGACACCGAGGCCAGGGACTGCCGGACGCTGGCAGCGACCTTCCCGGACTGGCGGCTGCTGCTGGCTTCCCTGCCCGAGACCCGCACCCGCGCGCTGATCGGCCGCGACGCCCTCCGTCGCGTCCTGGAGGAGCAGCCGGAGCGGCGGGTCCGGTTCCGGCTGCCCGCGGGCGGTGCGGCGGTGACGGTCCGGTCGGCCGGGGCGGAAACGCGGTCGATCCCGGCCGTGCTGACCGGGCCGGCGATCGATATCGACTTCGACCTGCCCAGCCTGTACCCGGCGATCAGCACGGCGGTCGGCCCGGACGTGCTGATCGACCTGGCGGCACCGGACCTGCCGGTGGTGGTGCGCTCCGCCGCCGACGGCGACCTCACCACGCTGGTGATGCCGCTGGCCCCCGACACCACCGTTCCGAGCACGGAAGGCAACCGAGAATGAGCCCCACGGAAACGAGCGCGGCGACCGAATCGCCCGATCCGACGATGACCGAGATCGGCGCGGCGCTGGCCCTCGCCGGCGCGGGGGACACCGCGGCCGCGGGGGAAAGCCTGCTCCGGATCTGGGACCGGATCGGCGCGGCGGGCGACCCGTTGCACCGCTGCGGACTCGCCCACTATCTCGCGGATCTCTTCGAGGATCCGGCGCAGGCGCTCGTCTGGGACGTCCGCGCACTGGACGCCGTGGAGGCGCTGACCGACGAACGGGCGCGGCGGCACCACGACAGTCTGCGGGTGGCCGGGTTCCGCCCGTCCCTGCATCTCAATCTCGCCGACAACTTCCGCCGTCTCGGCTCCTTCGACGCCACGGCCGAGCACATCGCCGCGGTGCGGCGGCACCAGGACACCCTGGCCGACGACGCGTACGGGGCGATGATCCGGCAGGCGACCACCGAGGTGGCCGCGGCGATCGAACAGCGGTCCACCGAGCCACGGCCCGGCGCCCCTGGAGCGGTCAGCGACCGGTGAAGCGGGCTTCCCGCCGTTCGACGAAGCTCTGCACGCCCTCGGCGGCGTCCTCGCTGGCGACGACGCCGGGCAGGACGCCCTTGAGGTGTTCGGCGGCGGCGCGCTCGGAGCCGGAGCGCAGGGCGACGCGGGCGTTGGCCAGCGTGCCCGCGACGCCCAGCGGCGCCTGCGCGGCGATCACCTTGGCCAGTGCCACCGCCCGGTCGAACTGCTCGCCCGCCGGGACGACCTCCTGCACCAGCCCGATCCGGTGCGCCTCCTCGGCACCGAACTCCTCGCCGGTGAGCAGGAAGCGCATCGCGTTGCCCCAGCCGAGCTGGGCAGGGGCGCGCAGCGTCGCCCCGCCGAAGGGCAGGATCCCGCGGCCGATCTCGAGCTGCCGGAACCGGACGTCGTCTGCGGCGACGACGATGTCGCAGGCGAGCGCCAGTTCGATCGACAGCGTGTAGGCGATCCCTTGCACGGCAAGGACGACGGGTTTGCCGACGGGTTCCTTCCACAGGCCGAACGGATCGTGCCTGCCGTCGCCGGACAGCGCGTCCGGGCCGTGCTCGGCGACGGCGGGGAAGACGTCGGCCAGGTCGAGCCCGGCGCTGAAGTGGTCGCCGTGTCCGAAGAGGACGGCGACGCGGGCCTCCTCGTCCTCGGCGAGCCGGTCGTAGGCGGCGCCCACCTCGGCGATCGTCTGCAGGTCCCAGGCGTTGCGCTTGGCGGCACGGTCGATGCCGATCAGCATCACGTGTCCGTCGCGTTCGACGGTGACGCGGTGGGTCATGCACGCTCCTCGGCTAGGCGGATCGTCAGGCAAACCCTGTCACACGGTGACGCCCTGGCGAACGCTGCGCGACCGGTGACCTTCCCCTCACCCGCCACCATGGCCGCCTTCCCACCGCAATACGTCGACATATTGCGAAGCATCGTGCACAAGGCATCGCAATACGTCGACATATTGCGGGCGGAAGCGCCCGGAGAGGGTCAGTCGGCGCGCCACTCGTAGGTGAGTTCGTAGCGGTCGGCGGGCAGCACCATGTCGTTGCACTCCATCGGTGTGCCGTCCGCGCGGCGGGCGACGCGGGTCACGGTCACCACCGGGGTACCGGCCGAGAGCTGGAGATGCACCGCCTCGTCCGGGGTCGGCATGCGCGCCCCGACGTACTCGGCGAAGTCGGCGATCACGTGGCCCGCTTCCTCGAGACGGGCGTATGCGCCACCCGGGCCGGTGTCGACCTTCTCCAACGCGGAACCGCGGGTGAATTCGCGTGGCAGCCGGGATACCGCGAGCTGGACCACGAGCCCGTCGGCGCGCATAACCCTGTCCCGGACGGTGATGTCCGAGCCGACCTCGACCGCCAGATGTTCGGCGACGCGCGCGTCGGCCTTCTCGAAGCGGACCTTCACCGAGGACGAGGGCGTGAACCCCTGCTCCGCCGCATCGGCCAGGAACGCCCCCTGATTCCGTTCCCGGGCGGCACGGGACAACCTCGATCTGGCGAGCCGCCGGATCCGCGCCGGCGGCGTCACGAAGACCCCACGGCCGTGCTCCGCCGTCACGATTCCCTCGGTGCGAAGCACGTTGACGGCATCACGGATCGTCGGGCGGGACACGCCGTAGGAGCCGACCAGTTCGCGCTCACTGGGAAGTCTTGCGCCGGGGCCGTAGTCGCCCTCGGTGATCCGCTGCGGAGGTCCGCGGCGACCTGCCGGAAGAGGGGAAGGCCGCTGGTTCGGTCGATCACCATCGCACCATTCTCCTCACGAGCTGTCGTCTTGACCAGTTACGGCTCCACGTGCCAGGGCAACTGGTCAGGACAAGTTGACCAGTTGATTGGAACGCGATGCTTTGGGCGACATTGCTGCTGTCTGTTTTCTCTCCGGCGATCTGGCTGGCGGCGAGCTTGTCCAGGTGGGCCACACGCGCTCGTCGGTCGACCGACGAACAGCTCGAAGCCGAGCAGCTCGACAGAATGCTTCCGGCCTTCCGGATGGCCAACGACCTGTGCCAAGCGGTGAGGCGATGACCCCCGCCGTCGGCGACACAGAGGTCGAGGAATGCGCGGCTGAGTGGTTGCTGCGACTTGTCGCGTCCACCATCGCCATCGCTGACCAGCTTGAACGACTGAGCTGCAACGTGCCGGACGATGCCGGCGAACACGTGCGCCGTGCGCTCAGCGGCATCGAGCACGACCTGCTGCCAGGGCTGGATCGGGCCCGGCTCGCATTGTTACGGCGGGGGTGGGCGGTCACGGCTTCAGGGTGACTTTTCCGGTGGTGCGGCGGGATTCCAGCGCACGGTGGGCGGTGGCGGCCTCGGCGAGCGCGAACGGTTCGCCGACGAGCGGCGTGAGCCTGCCCGTCGTGAGCGCCCGCAGCGACTTCTCCTCCAGCGCCCGCAGGCTGCCTGCCCGTTGCCACAGCCGGGGTCCGAGTGGCGAGACGGCGCTGAGCCCGCGCGACATGAGCAGTTCGCCGGTGACCGGCGCGGCGTACCCGGCCGACCAGCCGAACAGCAGCACGCGCCCGCCCGGCCCCAGCAGTTGCAGTGCGTGCCCGGCGGGTTCGCCACCGACACCGTCCAGCAGGACGGTGACGGCCCTTTCGCCCAGTTCCGAGCGAACCAGCGTTGGCCAGCCGGGGTCGGTGTAGTCGACGGCGATGTCCGCGCCGAGTTCACGCACCAGGCCGGCCTTCGCCTTCCCGCCCGCGAGCCCGACGACGGTCGCACCGAGGTTGCGGCCCTCGCGCACCAGCAGCGAGCCGATACCGCCGGCCGCGGCGGTGACCAGTACGACGTCGTCGGCGGTCAGTTCCGCCACGTCGAGCAGGCCCACGGCGGTGCGGCCGGTACCGATCATGGCGACCGCGGAGCCAGGCGAGACGTTCTCGGGCAGCGTGTGCACCGACGCCAGGTCGGCCACGGCGAGTTCGGCGTATCCGCCACTGGCCTGGCCGAGGTGCGCGACCACGCGCGCGCCCAGCCAGGATCGCGGGACCCTGTCGCCGAGCGCGTCGACGGTTCCGGCGACCTCCCGGCCCGGCGTCATCGGCAGTTCCGGCAGCGGGAAAGGGCCACCCCCGGTACCGCTGCGGATGGCCGTGTCGATCAGGTGCACCCCGGACGCGGCGACGGAGATGCGCACCTGCCCGGCAGCGGGCAGCGGATCGCGAACCTCCTCGAAGAGCAGGTTCTCCGCGGGCCCGAACTCGTACTGCCGAACAGCGCGCATCATCTTCTCCGTGAACTCCGTCGATGCCGTACGGGACGACGCCCGCCCGTACCGGCGGAGACCACGGTAGAAGCTGAAGTTATGTAGAGGTCAACCGTTCGCCGCGGATCAGCGGGACCGGCGCCGCCCGGAACGCGCTCCCGCCGAGAACGCGGCAGCGCCCCCGGCACCGGGCGACGGGGCAGCGGCGCGGCGCCTGCCGCCACCGGAACCCTGCCTGCTTCCGCCGGAACCACCGGAACCGCCGGAACTCTGCCTGCCGCCACCGGAGCCGCCACGGGACGCGGCCTGCTCGCCGCCGCGGCGCCCGCCCTGCTTCTCGCCACGCGCGGCCGCCGGACGACGGGGCCTGCGCGGCTGCGCGGCCTCCTTCGGCGGCGGGGTGACGAAGATGCGCTCGCCGGGGGCCAGCTCCGCCAGCAGCGGGTGCTGCGGATCCAGCCGCGTGGTCCTGGGACGGATGCCCGCCTTGCGCGTCAGATCGCGCACGTCGGCCACCTGCGCGTCGGTCATCAGCGTGACCACCGTGCCGGAGGCGCCCGCGCGGGCCGTGCGACCGGAACGGTGCAGGTACGCCTTGTGCTCGGCGGGCGGGTCGGCGTGGATGACCAGGCTGACGTCGTCGACGTGAATACCGCGGGCGGCGATGTCGGTGGCTACCAGTGCGGTCGCACCACCGCCGGAGAACGCGTCCAGATTGCGGGTCCGGGCGGTCTGCCCGAGGTTGCCGTGCAGCTCGACCGCCTGCACCCCGGCGGCGACGAGCTGCTTGGTGAGCTTCTTCGCGCCGTGCTTGGTGCGGGTGAACACCAGCGTCCGGCCGGGGGCCGCGGTGAGGTCGACGAGTACCGGCAGCCGTGCGTCCGCGCCCACGTGCAGCACGTGGTGCGTCATGGTCGCCACGGGCGACTCGGCCGAGTCGACGCTGTGCGTGACCGGGTTGGTCAGGTACCGCCGCACCAGGACGTCCACGCCGGAGTCGAGGGTGGCGGAGAACAGCATCCGCTGCCCGTCGGCGGGAGTGGCGTCGAGCAGCTTCCGGACGGCGGGCAGGAATCCGAGGTCGGCCATGTGGTCCGCCTCGTCCAGCACGGTGATCTCGACGTCGTCGAGCCGGGCGTGCCCGGTGGACAAGTGGTCGAGCAGCCGACCGGGGCAGGCGATCAGCACGTCGACCCCGGCGCGTAGCGCGTTGATCTGCGGGTTGGGCCGCACCCCGCCGAACACCGTCATGGTGCGCAGTCTGAGCCGCTTCGCCAGCGGGGCGATGGACGCCTCGATCTGGTTGACGAGTTCACGGGTGGGCGCGAGCACCAGTGCGCGAGGCCTGCCGGGCCTGCGGCCGCTGCCGGACTGCGAGAGCCGGGCCAGCAGTGGCAGCAGGAAGGCGTAGGTCTTACCGGATCCGGTGCGGCCGCGGCCGAGTACGTCTCGGCCCGCCAGGGAGTCCGGCAGGGTCGCGGCCTGGATCGGGAACGGGGTGTCGACGCCGGTCTCCGCGAGTGCGGATACCAGGTCGGCGGGAACGCCCAGCTCGGCGAACGAGGGGGCGGGCATGTCTTCGGGGCGGCGTGCCGCCATAGAGGGCTCCGAACATCGAAGGGTCGTCCTGCCCGGCGCAGACCATGGTGGCCGCGGCGCGTGGTGGTCGACATGGAGATTCGGCCCGAGGCAGAACTGAGCGGGCCTGTGCGTACTGTACGACGGCGGTCACGGTCCCGCATCCATCGGGCCTCGGTTACCCCGTGACACCGCGTTCCCGGCCGGGCGCTCGTGGTCGCCGCGGCAAGTTCGTCCACATCGGACTGTTCTTTGACGGCGCAGTTACCGGGAGCTACAGGGCGAGCGAAATCGTTGCTGTTCAACGTGTTCGAGTCGGTGTGCGCTCGCCGTTTCGATCGTCCACTGTGTCCGTCCCAATAGGACTGACGTGGATTCTTCCGTTTGTGACGATGAGTGACCGGTCGACAACGTATCCTTTGTCACAAAGGAACGTACGTAACCCGGACGACGTGGGGTACTGTCAGTGTGTCGAGCGCGACTCACTCGCCGGTGAAAGCCGGTTTCGCCTCGACGATCGACCGGACGCCGAGACGCGGCCGGAGAACGGGAGCACCGGCACGCCGGCCGGTCCGGAACGCACCGCACATGCGGGGCCACGGAGTGCACGGCGAGCACATGCCGGGCGCTGGTTACCACGTAACGATTTGCCATTCGCGAAGGTTTTTCCGACGAGGCAAGGAGCCCGATGAATCCGGCAACACGAAGGACTCGCGACGTCGCGGGCGGCGAGTTCGAGCGCGCTCGCGCCCAGGCCAAGAGCTTCGAGAACATCCAGCGGGACAAGGCGAGCCGTACGGTCGCGGGTCATTCGATCGACGCCGAGGACTGCAGCAGTCTGCTCGCCATGCTCGGCCTGCACGATGCCGTCCGTCAGTACGGTGAGCCCGCACAGGTCGTCACCCCGGCCGCCGAGCCCGCACCGTCCTTCCTCGGTGGCACCACGCTGCGCACCGACCTGCTGCCCTCCGCGCGCCGGCTTCCGTAGCGTCTCCGCCGCGCCGCCGGTCCTCCTGGGGTACTCGCCCGCGTGGTGAGGTCCCGGAGGGCCCGGCGGGCCAGGGCCCCGCGTGACCACCTACCGCGACGCCCGCCATCGAACGGTCCAGCCCGCACGGCCGAATGGCCGTATCTCGGTGCCGAGTCGTCTGCTCCGCGTCGACGATCGCGCAGTATTCCCGGTCGTTATCGCGTTGAGATAGCCATATGCGTAACGTTTGCCCCGGACCTATACCTATATCAGGTGACACCCGTCCGAATGGGCCGTGTCGGCGGGGTGACGGTTCACCCGCACCCCGGATGACCGAGCGACGCACTGAGGCTGGAGAAACACCGTGGCCGTGATCGGGTACGCCCCCGGCGCGTACGACCTGTTCCACATCGGGCACCTGAACATCCTGCGCCATGCCCGCGCGCACTGCGACCGGCTGGTCGCGGGCGTGGTGGACGACGAGGTGATCGTCCGGGCGAAGGCGCGCCTGCCGATCGTGCCGCTGGCCGAGCGGCTGGAGATCGTCGGCAGCATCCGCCACGTGGACGAGGTCGTGGTGGACCGGCACGTGGACAAGTTCGAGTCGTGGCGGGAGTTCGGCTACGACGTGCTGTTCAAGGGGGACGACTGGCGCGGCACCCCGCGCGGCGAGTCACTGGAACAGCGACTCGGCGCGGTCGGCGCGACGGTCGTCTACTTCCCGTACACGATGCACACCTCCAGTACCGCGCTGCGCAAGATGATCACCGAGAGCGCGTGAACAGCCCGCGCCCGGAGATGGGCCACTTCCCGGCCGCGGACCGGCGACCTCACGTTAATATCACTCGAACGAGTGAGCACCCGTTCTTGTGAACGGCCATCGACGCTCACCGCACCCGATCACTTCCCGCGCGGCGCACCCGTCGCGCGGACGACACGACGACCTTGGGAGCACCAGCGTGGCTCGACGGCAGCGTCCCGGTTCGGCACCGGACCCGGTTTCCGCGACGGCCGGAAGGGCACCGCGGCCTCGCGTGCGCGGCCTGATTCTCACCTGCCTCACCGCGGCACTGCTCGCCTCGCTGATGGTCGCGGCACCGGCCGCGTTCTCCCAGCAGTCGCTGCGCGGCGGGACCTCGGCCGCCGACGCCGCCGCCTCCTGCTGGGAGGTCAAGCAGAAGACCCCTGCCGCCGCGAACGGCAACTACTGGCTGCAGACACCGAAACTCGTCGCGCCGGAACAGTTCTACTGCGACATGACCACCGACGGCGGCGGCTGGGTGCTGATCGGCCGCGGCAGGCAGGACTGGCGCCCGGAGTATCAGGGGCAGGGCACCCCGGCCCAGGTCCGCGACGCGGTGACCGGGCCGGCCGCTTTCGGAGTGCGCACCCTGCCCTCGCCGACGGTCGACGCGCTGCTCGACGGTGGCCGGGTGGACGCGCTGGCCGACCCGGTCCGCCTGCGTCGCGCCACGAACACCGGCGGTACCGCCTGGCAGGAGTCGCGCTTCCGCTTCGCCAACCGGGACCGCTGGGCCTGGTCCTTCGGTGCCGAGCATCGGGTCGGCGCGTTCACCTTCGACGGAGCGGCGGGCAGCGGCGGGCAGACCGTCAGCTTCGGCCTGGACGACGCGCTGCGTCGCGTCGACACCCGGGACGACCAGGCCGGGCAGGGCTGGGTGCGCGGCTGGTCCTACGGCTCGCAGGTGAAGGGAACGAACAGCGCCGACAGCCATCTTTACTCGGCCACGAACGGCGCGGGATTCGCTCGTCCGTTCACCCAGATGTTCTTACGCCCCAAGCTGCTCAGCTCCGACATCAGCTACCCGGCCGTGCCGGACGGCGGTACCGCGAAGCAGCCGCTCTCCCCGCTGCTGCAGAGCGGAGCGGAACCGCAGGAGTGGGGCGTCACCGGCAGGGCCACGGCCAACACCGGTGAGCTGTACACCGAATCGCAGGACGCCACCCAGGTCGGCAACACGGTCTTCGTCGGCGGCAACTTCAAGTTCGTCCAAAAAGGACAGAACCCGGCGCCGGGTGACCAGATCCAGCAGAGCTACCTGGCCGGCTTCGACGTGAACACCGGGCAGTGGGTCCCCTCCTTCCGCCCGGTCTTCAACGGCCAGGTGAAGACCCTGGCACCACTGCCCAACGGGAAACTGATCGCCGGCGGCGAGTTCACCACCGTCAACGGCCAGCCCGCGGTGGGCGTCGTCGCGCTCGACCCGGTCACCGGGGCCATCGACCCCGACTGGAAGCTCACCGTGGAAAGCAGGCTGACCTGCTGCACGGTGAAGATCCGGACGCTCGACATCGAGGGCGACTGGCTCTACATCGGCGGCTCGTTCACCCACCTCAAGGGTGGCAAGCAGGCGCAGCCCGCCTTCGCCCGCAACGCGGGCCGGGTGTCGCTGGCCGACGCCACCGCCGACGCGAGCTGGAACCCCAACTTCAACGGCTCCGTGTTCGACCTCGATCTCGGCTCGGCGGGCGAACGGTTCTACGCCGCCGGGCACATGACCTGGTCGAACAACCAGACCACGGACAACGTCGCGATACTCGGCACCGGGGCGGGCGCACCGCTGGTGCCCGGGATGAAGCCGCCGAAGTTCAGCAACGCGACGCACTACCAGCAGGCGATCGTCGAGGCCGGCGACCGCGTGTGGGTCGGCGGCTCGCAGCACAGCATGTTCAGCTACGCCAAGGACGACTTCACCTCGCTGTCGGGCAACATCACCAAGGCGGGCGGGGACATCCAGTCCGCCGAGGTCTACGACGGCGTCGTGTACGCGACCTGCCACTGCCGGCACTGGGCGTACTCCGAGTCCTACACCTGGCCGGAGGTCGGCACGAAGTGGACGCAGGCCGACAAGATCGACCTGGTCGGCGCCTGGGACGTGGCGACCGGGAAGATGCTGCCCGAGTTCACCCCGTGGTTCAACGCGAACTACGACCAGGGCCCGTGGGGCTCGTTCAAGGACAGCACCGGCAAGGTGTGGTTCATGGGTGACATGCGGCAGGCCCGCCGCACCAACGGCAGCTTCCAGTGGGTCGGCGGGTTCGCCCGGTTCGCTCCGCGCGACACCGTCGCCCCCAGTACGCCCGGCGCGCTCGGCAGCACCGACGCCGGCAACAACACCCGGCGGCTGAGCTGGGGCGGGTCCACCGACGACCGGGGCGGCCTGCGCTACGAGGTGCTCCAGGGCGACCGGGTGGTCTCCACCGGCACCGCGACCTCGCTCGTCGTTCCCGCACCGACCCAGGCGCAGCGCTACTTCGTCCGCGCCGTGGACACCGCGGGCAACCGTTCCGCCAGCACCCCGGTGCACTCGATGAATCCCGCGGCGGCCGCCCGATGAGCGGGCCGGGCAGCGCGACCGCCACCTGGGCGCTCGCCGACTGGCCCGGCGTCAGCGTCGTCATCCCGACCCGGGACCGGCCCGAACTGCTGGCGCGGGCGGTCCGCGGTGTGCTGGAACAGGAGTACCCGGGCGACATCGAGTGCATCGTCGTGTTCGACCGGTCGGAGCCGCAGGACGTGCCGGTGCCGGTCACCGGTCCACATCGGACACTGCGCGTCACCGGCAACGAGCGGACCCCCGGGCTGGCCGGCGCGCGCAACACCGGCATCCTGCTGGCCGCACACGAGGTCGTCGGGCACTGCGACGACGACGACGTCTGGCTGGCGGGCAAGCTGACCCGCCAGCTCGAACTGTGGCGGCGTTCGGCGGACGCCCCGGTCGTCGCCACCGGCGTGACGATCCACAGCGAGACCGGCGAGCACCGCAGGCCCGCACCGGAACGGGCCAGCTTCGCCGAGTTCCTCGAATCCCGGATCATGGAGATCCACTCCTCGACGCTGCTGGTGCGCAAGGCGGACCTGCTCGGCCGGATCGGCCTGCTCGACGAGGAACTGCCGAACTCGTTCGGCGAGGACTACGACTGGCTGCTGCGCGCGGCCCGGCACGGCGACGTCGTCAGCGTCCCGGAACCGCTGATCGCGGTGAACTGGAGCAGGCCGTCCTTCTACATGAGCAAGTGGAAGGCGATGGCCGACGGGCTGACCTACATCCTGCGCAAGTTCCCCGAGTTCGCTGGCACCCGCACCGGACGCGCCCGGCTGGAGGGGCAAATCGCGTTCGCGCACGCCGCGCGCGGTGCGCGGGGGCAGGCGGTGCGCTGGGCGGTACGCACCCTGCGGCACGATCCACGACAGCTCAGAGCGTTCGGTGCGCTGGCCGTCGCCGCACGGCTGACCAGCGCGGACGGCCTGGTCCGGCGAGTGCAGGCGCGCGGCCGAGGTCTGTAGATGTCGCTGCTGCAGCAGTCCCCGGCCGTTCCGGCACCACCGCCCGTCACCCGGCGGCCGCTGCCCTCGTGGCCGATCGACGTGCTGCTGTGGGGTTTTCCGGTCTACTGGCTGCTGGGGCTCACCCCGTTCATGGTCATCCTGATGGCCGCGGTGATGGGTGTGCTGCTGGTCGTCCGCCGGGGACTGACCATCGTGCCGGGGATCGCGCCGTGGCTGGCGTTCGTGACCTGGGCGGTGCCGTGCGCGCTGATGCTGGACTCTGGTCTGCGGCTGGTCGGTTACGCCCAGCGGACGTCGAACTACCTGGCCATCGCGGTGATCCTGCTCTACGTGGTGAACGCCCGCGAGCACCTGACCACTCGCCGGATCATCGGCGGGCTGACCCTGCTCTGGGTCACCGTCATCGCGGGCGGCTACGCCGGGATGCTGTTTCCCACCGGGCGGCTGACCACTCCGGTCGGCCTGCTGCTGCCGGAGTCGATCACCGGCAACGAGTACGTCCGCGATCTCGTCTTCCCGCCGCTGGCCGAGGTGCAGAAGCCGTGGGGCGCGACCGAGGCCTACATCCGACCGTCCGCGCCGTTCCCCTACACCAACGGCTGGGGCAGCGCGATGGCCCTGCTGACCCCGGTGGCGCTGGCCCAGATCCTGCTCGCCCGCTCGACGATGCTGCGCGTCTTCCTGGTGCTCTGCCTCGCCGCCGCGGTGGCCCCGGCCGTGGCGACGCTCAACCGCGGCCTGCTGCTCGGTGTCGCGCTGAGCGTCGGCTACGTGGCCGTGCGGCTGGCGCTGCGCGGCCGGGTGGCCCCGTTCCTGGCGCTGGTTGCCGCGATGGGCGCGGCGGGAGCGGCGGCGCTGTCCGGTGGGCTGCTGGAGCGGCTGAGCGAACGCGCCGACTACGGCAGCACCGACGACCGCGGCACGCTCTACCAGGAGACCTTCGACCGCACCCTGAACTCCCCGCTGCTCGGCTACGGGGCACCGCGTCCGTCGGAACTGCTCGACATCTCCGTCGGCACCCAGGGCCAGTTCTGGATGGTGATGTTCTCCTTCGGCTTCGTCGGGCTCGGCCTGTTCGTCTGGTTCCTCGCCGGAGCCGTGCTGCGTACCTGGCGGGCACCCGCCACCTGGCGGCTGTGGCTGCACTCCTCATTGCTCACCGCGTGCACGTTGATCTTCTTCTACGGCCTGGACACCATGCAGTTGCTGACGGTGGCGCTGCTGGCCGCCGTGCTGCTGCGCGACCCGGCGGCGACCCGTCCGCGCCGGGTGCCCGCGTGAGCGGCGGCGGCAGGCTGGCGAAGGCCGGGCTGGTGAGCCTGCTCGGCGGTGGCACCGGGGCGATTCTCGGGCTGGTGCTGGCGGTGGTGGTCGGGCGCGGGCTCGGCGACACCGGCACCGGGTACTTCTTCCAGCTCGTCGCGCTGTTCATGATCCTCGCCAACGTGCTGGAGCTGGGCGCGGACACCGGGCTGGTCCGGGAGCTGTCCCGGCAGGTCTCCCTCGGCAGGCACGCCGATCTGCGGCGGACGGTGCTCGTGGCGCTCGGGCCGGTGGTGCTGCTCGGGGCGGTGGTGCTCGCCGTGGTGTGGCCGGCCGCGCCCTGGCTCGCCGGGCTGCTCACCGACCCGGCCGGGCAGCCGGTGCTGACCGGGCTGATCCGGCAGACGGCGCCGCTGGTGCTGCTCGCCTCGCTGGTCGCCGTGCTGCTCGGCGGGACACGTGGGCTGGGCGGGGTGCTGCCGTTCACCGGGGTGCACAACATCGGTCTGCCGGTGGCGCGGGTGGCGGGCGTGCTGGTCGTGCTGGGCGCCGGTTTCGGTCTGGTGGCGGCGGTGCACGCCTGGGCGTGGCCGTTCGCCGTGGCGGCCGTGGTCGCCGGGGTGATCCTGCTGCGCCAGCTCCGGCGTACGGCGGTTCCGGGTGCCGGGCAGGCCGCGCCGACCCCGACCCCGGCGCTGGCCCGCGAGTTCTGGTCGTTCTCGGCACCGCGCGGGGTGGCCGCCGCGCTGGAGATCGCGCTGGTGTGGGTCGACGTGCTGATCGTCGGCGCGATCCTGGGGCCGACAGCGGCCGGGGTGTACGCCGTCGTCTCCCGTTGCGCGCAGTCCGGGCTGCTGGTGGAGAACGCGATGCGGATGGCGGTGTCGCCGCGGATCAGCGCCGCCATGGCCACCGGCGATCTCGCCCAGGCGCGATCGCTGCACCTGATGACGACGCGGGCGATGATCCTGCTCGCCTGGCCGTTCTACCTGACGATGGCCCTGTTCGCGCCGCTGGTGCTGACGCTGTTCGGTGGCGGTTTCGGCGAGGGCACCGGGTCGCTGGTGGTGCTGTGCGTGGCGATGTTCGTCTGGACCGGCGCCGGCATGGTCCAGACCATTCTGCTGATGGGTGGCCAGAGTAGCTGGCAGATGAAGAACAAGGCCGCCGCGCTGGTCACCAACGTGGCGGGCAACCTGCTTCTCGTGCCGCTGTTCGGGATCGCGGGCGCGGCGCTCGCCTGGGCGCTGACGATCGCCGTCGACGTCGGGCTCGCCACCTGGCAGGTACACCGGGTGCTGACCGTGCGGATCCCGGTGCGCGAACTGCTGCTGCCCGTCGTGCTGGTGGCCGTCGCCGTCGGGCTGCCGGGTCTGCTGCTGCGCTGGACGCTCGGCGCAGGCGTCCCGGCGCTGGTCCTGCACCTGCTGCTGGCCGCGCTGCTGCTGACGGGCTGCTGCCTGCGTTACCGCGAGGCGCTCGGCATTGGCTCCGTCGCCGGTCTGCTCCGCCGTCGCGCACCGGCCCGGCCGAACGCTTCGTGACCGGTGGGCAGCGGCGGGAACCGGTCAGCGGCGGTTGACCAGTCCGCGGACGTTGTCCCAGCCGGAGTGGCCGGAAAGCCGCCCCTCGTCGAGCATCGTGGCGGGGACGTTGAAGCCGAACCGCTGCTGCGGCGGCCTGCCCTTCGGCCCGCGGTCGAACGACTGGCACCCGGTGATCGACGTACGGTCGCCGTCGGCGACGTAGAAGCCGTCCGCCTCGTCGGGCCTGCCACCGACGTCCCACATGCCCGCCGTGTCGGCGCTGCAACCGTTGAACAGGTTCATGTCCCACTCGATGTTGAACCCGTGGCTCCGGGTGTCCTGCGCCTCGCAGCCGAGGAACTTGTTCCGGGTGCCAAGGACGTGGAAGCCGTAGTCGCGGCAGTACCAGGCCTTGCACGCCTGCAGGAAGTGGTTCGCGCCGCGCACCAGGAAACCGGCGCTGGACCCGGTGGCGGTCGTGGTGGTCGCCTCGCAGGCGATCCACCAGCAGTCCGAGGGCGCGGACTCGGAGGACTCGCCGATCCGGAACCCGTACCGCCCCGCCTGCCGCACCCGCACCCTGGACGTGACCACCGAGCGGTTGTCGGTGCCGCGGTAGACGACGCCGTCCTCGGCGGGCCCCCAGATCCACAGGTTGTCCAGCCGGCAGGCGGCGTCGTTGTCGCCTTTCCAGTTGCCCTCCCGGCCGACGATGTGCACGTCCACGGCCGTCGCCGCACCCGGCGAGCAGTCGATCGCCAGATCCGCCACCTGCACCCCGTACGCCGGGCCGCCCTCACCGATGGCGAGCACGGTGCCCACCCCCTCGGCGGGCACCAGCCGGGTGAGCTGGCCGATGCCGCGCACCTGGCAGCCGTGCGGCAGCACCAGCGTCTCGTCGACGGGATAGTCGCCCTCGCCCAGCGCGATCGCCCGCGCACCACCGGCGACGGCGTCGGCGATGGAGTCGCCGGGCGCGACGTGGCGCCACGGCCCGGTCTCGGTGTCCCCGCCGGTCGCCGCGTGCACGGCCGGGCCCGCGAACAGGCCCGCCGTCGCTCCGGCCGCGGTGAACGTCGCCCCGCGCAGCACCGCCCGCCTGCGGTGCGCGCGTTCCTCGCCGGTCATGCCCGCACCATCGTCCGCAGCTCGCCGTACCGCCGGAGCAGGCTCAGCACCAGCAGCAGGGTGTTGCCGGCGAACAGCAGCGCGTAGAGGGTCAGGAAGACGGGCAGGCTGCCCCAGGCGAAGAAGATCAGGCAGAGCACGCCGAAGTCACCGGGCAGCGCGATCAGGGACCGCGCGGCCGATTCACCGGTCGCCGGGCCGTCCGCCCCGCCGGGCGCGGCGTAGCGGCGCATCTGCTCGGCCAGGATCAGCGCGAAGAACCGCACCGTGGACACCAGCAGGAAACCCAGCGGCAGCAGCAACAACGCCGCCGGGGCGTCCTCGTGGAAGCGGTAGAGGCCGATCAGCACGCCGAGGTGGACGGCAGGCATCCGGGCCGCGTCGACGACGTGGTCCAGCCACTCGCCGCTCAGGCTGCCGCCGCCGCGCAGCCGGGCGAGCTGGCCGTCCGCGGAGTCCAGGACGTAGCCGAGCACGAGCCCGGTACCGGCGAGCAACCCGCACCACCACACCGGCGGCAGCAGCACCAGCGCGAGGATCGACGCCAGCGACACCAGCCCGCTGAGCACCGTCACCTGGTTCGCCGTGCCGCCGAGGACGAACGCCGCCGCGGCGGCCCGCCTGCCGAGCGGACGGTTCACGTAGCGGGTGTACGCGGGCACGCCCGCCCCCGCCTTCTGCGCCCCGCCGAGATCGCGCATCGCACGGGCGAAGCGGCTCCCGGTCCCGGCCGCCGTCATCGGACCACCGGCGTCCGGTGTGGATGACCCCATCGAAGCGCTCTCCCTCCCGGCCGGTCACCCCGGCCGGCTCCGTCCCGGGTGAATCCGGCATCCGCCATGTTCGCAGTGGCACCAAGTGCCCCATGCGTGCCCCGAATGGTTGACAATATCCTGGTGACCATCCACCAGGAGCCAGATCCTCCGGGCGTTCCCGCCGTGTCCAGCCCCTCGGTGCGCCTGGCCGACATCGGCGGCCAGCTCCGCAGGCGCTGGCGCCTCATCGCACTGACCGCGGTCGGGTTCGCCCTGATCGCGCTGGTCTTCTCGCTGGTGCGGCCGACGGTGTACTCCTCGACGGCGGTGGTCACCGTCAACCCGGTCTCGGCCAACCCGCAACGCACGTCCGGCGCCAAGGACGAGGTCAACATGACCACGGAGCGTGCGGTGATCCAGTCCACCGAGGTGATCGAGCGGGCCCGGTCGATCACCGGTGACGGCGGGGACACGCAGGACCTGATCGACCGGCTCACGGTCACCTCCCCGGCCGACTCGCAGGTGCTGGAGATCAGTGCCACCGGCGACGACCCGGACGCCTCGGCGGCACTGGCCAACGCCGTCGCCCGCGCGTACCTGGACATGCGCACGGAGACGGCGGCGACGGCGGCCGACCGGATCAAGCAGAACGTGGCCGCCCGCATCGACGAGCTGACCGCCGAGCTGACCACGGCACCCACCGGCCCCGGAGCCGACGGCCTGCGCGCCGAGATCGACTCGCTGCGCACCCAGCAGAGCGATCTCGGGCTGGTGGCCGTCGAACCGGGCCGGATCATCACCACGGCGGCCCCCGGTGAGGCGCCCTCGCTCGGGCCGCTGGTGTTCACCGGGGGCGGCGCGGTCGGCGGGCTGCTGGTCGGCGTGGCCGTGGCGCTGGTCCGCGAGCGGGTGGACGGCCGGGTACGCGATCGGTCCCGGCTGCAGAACGCACTGTCGGTGCCGGTGCTGGAGGCCGCCGACGCGCAGTCGGACCTGGACTTCCTGGACCGCGTCGCGCTGCGGATCGGCGGCAGGGGCGGCGCCGTGGTCACCGTCGCCCTGCTCGGCACCGACCAGAACAGCATCCAGACGCTCGGCGCGGCGTTGAGCACCCACCTGCGCGGATTCGATCCACGCAGCCGTTCGGTGATCTGGGCCGGCGGCAACCGGCCCGAGGACGGCGAGCAGTACCTCGGCGCGCTGCTGAACCCGCGCACCTGGGAGGGAAAGGCCAGCACCGTGCTGGTCAGCCCTCGTGCCGACGTCAGCGTGGCCCGCACGGCGATGCTCGGCCGGGAGGCGGGCAAGGTGATCGTCGCGACCTCACCCGAGGCCGAGGTGGCCGCGGTGACCCGGCTGATCGGCGAGCTGCGGGTGGTGGGCGCCGAGGTCGACCTGGTGGTGATCGTCCCCTCGTACTGGATCAGCCCGGCCCGCAACCCTTCCCAGCCGCCGTCCCAGTCGCCGATGCCCCCGCCCGCTCCGCACCAGCAGCAGGCCGCGCCCGGCGCGCACCCGCTCGGTCCGGGGCAGGCGACCGTCGACATCGACGTGAACCGGTTGCGGGAACAGGCTTCGCGTTCCGGTGGACCCTCCGGCCAGTCGCCGCCCGTGCAGGGGTACCGGCCGCCCGGGTTCGACTGACCGGCGGTGCTCAGCAGGACGGCTCTGGCGGGAACGTGTGGTCGATGGCCTTCCACCGGTCGCCGCTGAGCACCATCGTGTAGAGGTGCGGCACCCGGGTTCCGTCGCCCGCGGCGCGTTCCGAGACGACCTGGCCGGTCTCGTCGACGATCCGGACGCCGGAGGAGTCGACACACGCCCACACGGTCGCCGTCGGCGGATCGGCTCCGGGATCCGAGGCCACGGTGCGCACCTCGGTGACCGTCGCGGTGCCCTCCTGTCGCCAGCCGTTCGCGGTGAACTCCGCCATCGTCGCCTCGACCTCGCCCTTGGCGAAGCCCTCGGCCGCGGCGTCCAGGTCCTGCGGGCTCGTTCCCGCGCCACCGAGCACGGCATCGGTGACGTCCAGGAAGCCGGTCAGCGCGGCCCCGGACGCCTCCGGGTCGGCCGCGTCGAGTGGAGCGGAGGACACCGGGGACGAAGCCGTCGTGCTCGGTGCGGGCGGCGGCGCGGAGGGCGCGGGCTGCGCGGCCGGCTCCTCGTCCGGTCCGCTGACCAGCACGGTCGCGGTGACCACCCCGGCGAGCAGCAGCACCCCGGTCGCCACGGCCAGGTACCTGCGAGGGGTGCTTCGGTTCGATTCGCTCACGGGTTCCGGTCTCCGTTCCGCGCTCCGGGGCGCCTGCCGAACAACATCAGTCGCGCCATCTGCCCGAGCCTGCGGGAATCCAGGCGTCCGGGCCGCTCGCGCAGCACGCCGGCCAGCACGTCGTCCATTGTGGACACCGCAGGGACGGGTGCGGCGACGGTGGTCACGTCGAGGCGGTAGTGCACGGGTTCGGCGAGCGCGCGGTCCAGGTGCCCGTGCAGCGTGTCCTCGTGCTCGGCGAGGTGGATCCAGCCGCGCTCGGCGATCCTGCGGGAGAAGGAAACCTGGTGATCGTCGACGTGCTCGCCGAGCTCTCCCCTGCGCGGCACGACCACGGGCAGGTGGCCGCACGCCCGCGCGTCCATGATCGACCCGGTGCCGCCGTGGGTGAGGACGACCGAGGCCGAGGCGAAGTGCTCCAGCAACTCGGCACGACTGGTCATCGCGACCCCGGTGGCGTGCCGTGGCGCGGCGGAATGGCCGTGCTGGGCGAAAACGCTCACTTCCGGGTGTTCCGCGGCCCAACTGTCCAACCAGGACAGACAGCGCCGGAAGTCGTGGTGGTCGGTGCCGAGTGCGGCCACCACCCTCGGCCGCGGCGGGGTCACCAGGCGGCTCCCACGTGGATTCCCTCGGGGTAGGTGTCGCGCTGTTCCTCCCACTGCAGGCAGAACCGGTCGGTGAGCGCGTAGCACAGCACCCCGGTCAGCGCGGGACGATCGATCCGTTCGAAGGCCTCGAGGTAGACGGTGCGCACCCGGAGGAACCGGGCCACCACGAAGAACGGCAGGGCCACGCCCGCCCCGGTGGACACGATCACGTCCGGCCGCAGCCTGCGCATCGTGCGCACCGCGAGCAGCAGGTTCCGCAGCGCGTTGGGGATGTTGCGGGTGACCGGGTGGTGCGCCCAGGTGACCTCGTCCGTGCCGACGGCCGCCTCGGCGTCGGGCTTGCGGAAGGTGACCCAGTGCCTGCGATGGCCTGCCCAGCACTCCCGCAGGTTCACCAGTTGCGCGAGGTGGCCGCCGGTGGACGCGACCAGCATGATCGTCGCCCGGCGGTCAGTAGGCACCCCGGCCCCCCACGACGGCGCGGGCCGTCTTCCACAGGATCGCCGCGTCCAGCGCCAGCGACCAGTCCTCCACGTACCGCAGGTCCAGCCGCACGCTGTCCTCCCAGGACAGATCGCTGCGGCCGCTGACCTGCCACAGCCCGGTCATGCCCGGTTTGACCAGCAGCCGCCGCCGGACGACGGTGCCGTAGCTCTCGGTCTCCTCTGGCAGCGGCGGCCGGGGGCCGACCAGTGACATGGTGCCGCCGAGCACGTTGAGCAGTTGCGGCAGCTCGTCCAGCGAGAACCGGCGCAGCAGCGCGCCGGTCCGGGTGATCCGCGGATCGCGGTAGACCTTGAACAGCGGCCCGCTGCCCGCGTCCAGTTCGGCGAGCCCGGCACGTTCGGCGTCGGCGCCGACCCGCATGGTGCGGAACTTCCACATCCGGAAGAGCTGCCCGTCGCGGGAGACGCGGTGCTGGGTGTAGAAGACCGGGCCCCGGTCGCCGAGCTTGATCGCCGCGGCGATCGTCAGCATCAGCGGGAGCGCGAGGGTCAGCGCGAACAGGGCGCCGAGGCGGTCGACGATCTCCTTGACGACGCGGTGCCCGCCGGTGAACATCGGCGGCCGCACGCGCAGCATCGGCATGCCGAGCACTCCGGAGACCCGCAGCCTCGGCCCGCCCACCTCCATCAGCACCGGCGCCACGGTCAGCTCCGCCGAGGTGCCTTCCAGTTCCCAGGCGAGGCGCTGCAGCCGGTCGGTGGTCCAGTACGGCGCGGAGGTCACCGCCACGACCCGGTAACCGGCCCGGAGAACGTGCGCGCCGAGTCCGTCGAGCCCGGCCACCACCGGCACGCCGTCGATCTCGCCCGCGTCGAAGGGTTCGTCGCCGGAGGGCACCAGGCAGGCCGCTTCCACCCGCCAGCCCACGTAGGGCTGCTCCCGGGTACGCCGGATGAGGTCACGAACCGAATCCGGCGCCCCGGCGACGACGACCGGCAGCAGGCAGGCGCCGCGATGCCGGGCGCGATGCAGCAGGCGGCGCAGCAGGTACCGGGCGCCGAGCGCGACGCCGGTGCCGAGCGGGAGGAAGACGAACAGCGTCGGCCAGGTGCGCAGGTCCTCCAGCGCGGAACCGAGCAGCGCGATCACGACGGCCGCCGTGCCCATCCCGTTGCCGAGCCTGCGGAACTCCTCGGCCCCCTCGCCGAGGACTCCGCGACTCCATCCGCGTCTGGCCGCGATGGCGAGCAGCACGATCACGGCGGTGGCCAGGATCTGCCACGGCCGCGTCGGCGGCAGGCCGACTCCTGCGGAGGCGGTGGCGAGCAGGGAGACGAGCGAGACGGTGAGGACGTCGCAGCCGATCACCAGCAACCGGTAGCGGCGCTCCCAGGCGAGCACCGGGCCGCGGCTGCGGGTGTGGCCCGGCCGGACCGGGACGAGGCCGGAGGGGAACTCGTCCACCGGGGCCTGCCGGGACAGGACGGGCTTCTGCGACACCCAGAACCCCCACTGAAACCCGATGGCATACGACCGTGACCTGCGATGAGGGATTCACCACCAGCCACCTCAGGTCGATCACCCTATCGAGTGATCATTTCGTCCTCACAACCTCATTCGTTACAGCCTCACGACAGACTGCCCCATTTGCGCGTCAAATACGGCCGAATGTCCTACATCCTTGGTGCGGCAGCGATCCCGGCTCCGGTTCGCGCTCGGACGCGACCCGCACCGGCTTTCCCTTCACCCTCTCGGCTCCGCTCGGGGAATCACCCACTGGTAGGACGACCCCGCCCGACCTCGGCCGCGGGTAGGCTCGCCGCTGCCGTATCGACACCGGGCCGTCTCCTCCGCGCCCCGTTCAGAGGAGACCGCAGTGGGCGACAACCTGGCTGCTTCCGGTGCCGACGACGAACTCGCCCGGCTGCTTGCCGTCCAGGCCGGGCAGTTGCTGCTCGCCCTGCGCGATGAGAAGGGGTACGCCGATCCGGCTGCGCTGCGGGCCGGGGGCGACCGTGCCGCGCACGAGTACCTGATCGACGCGCTCGCCCGGTACCGGCCCGCTGACGCGGTGTTGTCCGAGGAGTCCGGGACCGAGTGGCGTCGCCGGGACGGCCGGGTGTGGATCGTCGACCCGCTCGACGGCACCAGGGAGTTCGCCGAGCAGGGCCGGTCCGACTGGGCCGTGCACGTCGCCCGGTGGGAGCGGGGACGGCCGATGGCGGGCGCGGTCGCGCTGCCCGCTCGCGGTGAGGTGCTGACCACCGGCGACGCCCACCGGCCGACCCCGTCCGGCGGGAAGCTCCGGATGGCCGTCAGCCGGAGCCGTCCGCCCGCCTTCACCGGCGAACTGGCCGGTGCGCTGGACGCGGAAACGCGCCCGATGGGATCGGCCGGGGTGAAGATCGCCTCCGTGGTACTCGGCGAGACCGACCTCTACGTGCACGCGGGCGGCCAGTACGAGTGGGACTCCGCGGCCCCGGTGGCCGTCGCACTGGACGCCGGCCTGCACGCCAGCCGGATCGACGGCAGCCCGCTCGTCTACAACCGGGACGGCGCCTGGCTGCCCGACCTGGTGGTTTGCCACCGCCGGGACGCGGACCACGTGCTGGCGGAGATCGACAGGATCGTCCGAGGCGAACGAGGGATGAACAGATGCGAGTGATCGGTGCCGGATTCGGCCGCACCGGGACGGTATCGGTCCGGGAAGCGTTGTCCCGGCTGGGTTTCGGCCCCTGCTACCACTTCAGCGAGCTGATCGGGAACCCCGCGCACCTGGAGCACTGGACGGCCGCGCTGGACGGTGCACCCGCCGCCGCCGACCGCGCGCTGGCCGAATACCAGTCCACATTGGACTGGCCGGGGGCGAGTCTCTGGCGGGAGCTGGCCGATCGTCATCCGGACGCCAAGGTCCTGCTCACCGTCCGCGATCCGCGGAGCTGGTACCGGAGCTTCGCCAGCGCACTGCTGCCGATGTGGCAGGCGGCCACGGCGGAGGACCCGCGGCTCGGGATTCCCGAGCTGGCACCGTTCCTGCCGTTGATCGCGCGGATCTCCGGGCGGCAGTTCGGCGAAGGGGACCTCGCCGACGCCGAGTACATGACCGGCGTGTTCACCCGGCACATCGAGGACGTGCGCGCGGCGATCGCGCCGGAGCGGCTGCTGGTGTTCGACGTCGCACAGGGCTGGGAACCGCTCTGCGAGTTCCTCGGCGTCGCCGTCCCGGACGGCGAACCCTTCCCGCACCTCAACGACTCCCGGTCGTTCCGGGACGCGGTGGACGCGCACCGGGAACCCTGACGCCGCGGTTTCGGTCGAGCGGCGGTGACGGGCGGGCGAGCCACCCGCCACCGGTCCGCTCAGCCGGGGAAGCCCACCGTGCAGAGGAAGTCCTCGGCGTTCGCCGGATCGAGTGCGTTGGTCACCAGGTGCCAGACGTTGAGGTCGTAGGCCTCGCCGATGTGCCCCACCGGGTCGAGTGGGCAGGTGTCCTGCACGAACTGGTTGGTGACACCGGGTTCGCGCACGAAGGACGTCTCCTGCGGGGTGACCAGTTGGTCGTTGCGGGAGGTGATGATGTTGTAGGTGACTCCGGGCTGGGCGACCGGCCCGTCGCCCAGGGTCTGCACCGCCGAGCCGCCGATGCCGATCTCCGAGCAGGCGGGGCAGCCGAACCTGGTCAGTACCTCGTCGATGAGTTCACGGGACTTCTCGCCGAACAGGTACGCCAGGTTGTACAGGCCGGCGAAGGTGGTGCCGTGCGTCGGCGGCGCGATGGCCACCACCTTGTCGATCCGGTCGGCGATGCCCTGCGTCTTGGTGACGTAGAGGGACTGGAATCCACCCTCGGAATGCCCGACGATGTCGACCTTCGCGGCCCCGGTCTGCTCGCGCACCTGCTCGATGAACGCCGCGATCTCGGCCGCCGAGTCCGCGATCGGCCGCAGCCCGCCGACGAACGGGAATCCGGGATAGGCACCGTAGGTCGCGCTGAAGGTGCAGTAACCCTTCCTCGCCACGTGCGCCTGGAGGAAGTTCAGGTCCTCGTAGTAGGTGGCGCCGAGTCCGTGCAGGAACACCACCGGGTTCGGGTGCTGCGCGCTGGGACGGCAGTCGGCGTCGTTGTTGCCACCTCCCCCCGGCTGCGCGGAGGCGGTACCCGGCACGGCAAGGGCGGCCAGCGCCACCACGAGGGCGATCGCCCCCCGCGCGAATCGTCGTCTCATGTTCGGATTCCTTTCTGTTCTTCCGGTCGCGGGCTTTCGGGCACCGCGACGGCGTGATCGGTCGCGGGCCGGGAGTAGAGGGCCTCGACGAGTTCGGCGAAGTGCTCCGCGACGACGTCGCGGCGCACCTTCAACGTCGGCGTCAGCTCACCGGAATCGACGGTGAACGGCCGGGGAACGACGGCGAAGTCGCGGATCCGTTCGGCGGGCGCGTACTGGGCGTTGACCCGCTCGACGTCCGCGGCGAGCACGGCCCGCAGCCGCGGATCCGTGTGCCAGGCGCCGGTCCGTTCGATCCCGGCCAGCGCGGCCAGGCCGTCCGCCGTGTCCTCGTCCAGTGCGATCAGCGCGACCGGGTGGGGCCTGCGGTCGCCGAGCATGACGGCGTCCGCGATCCACGGCGTCCGGCGCAGATCGTTCTCCAGGTTCGCCGGGCTCAGGTTCTTGCCGGCCGCGGTGATGATCAGGTCCTTCTTCCGGCCGGTGATCACCAGGTAGCCGTCCTCGTCGAGCTCACCGAGATCGCCGGTGTGCAGCCAGCCGTCCCGGATCGTCTCGGTGGTCGCGGGTTCGTCGCGCCAGTAGCCGCCGAACACCCCGGCGGACCGCGCGCAGACCTCGCCGTCCGCGGCGATGCGTACCGCCACGCCGGGAACCGGGCGGCCGACCGTGCCGGGACGCCACTCGCCGGGGCGGCAGGCGCTGATCACGGCGGTCGATTCGGTCATCCCGTACGCCTCGTAGACCGGCACACCGCAGGCGAAGAACAGCCGGAGGATGTCCGCCGCGATCGGGGCGGAGCCGGTCAGCGCCTGGCGCACCCGGCCGCCGAACACCGCGCGCACCGGCGCGAACAGGGCCTGCTCGGCGTCATCGAAGCGCTGCTGGTCCCGGTCGGTGACCGGCTCGCCCCGCTCCCGTGCCGCCCGGACGCGCAGCCCGAGTTCCACCGCTTCGCCGAGTTCCCGGCCGCTCGGGTCGCGGGCCGTCGCCTGCGCGGTGACCAGGGAGTGGATCTTCTCGAACATGGCGGGCACCGAGGGCAGGTGGGTGGGCGCGACCTCGGCCAGTTCGGCGACGACCGTCCGGATGTCTCCGCCGGAGTACGCGATCGTCGCGCCCGCACGCAGGCAGAAGATCTGCAGCATGCGGGTGAACAGGTGCGCCAGCGGCAGGTAGGCGAACACGACGTCGCCCGGCCCGGCGTCGCTGATCCCGCGCAGCATCGCGACGACCGACAGGACGTTGCGGTGCGAGAGCACGCAGCCCTTCGGCGGGCCGGTGGTGCCGGAGGTGTAGACGATGGTGAACGGCAGGTCCGGTTCCGTTCCGGCGGGCGGCAGGCCGCTCCCGGACGCCGAGGCGGAGTCGATCACCTCGGCCAGGGCCGGCCCGTGCGCGGTCGCCCGCTCGACGCCGAGAACGACCCGGATGGCCGGCGTCCGCTCGCGCAGGTGTTCGAGCCGGTTCAGGTGCGCGGCGGTCTCGGCGATCGCCGCCGCGGCGCCCGAATCGCGCAGCACCCAGCCGATCTGCGCGTCGGAGCCGCTGGGGTACACCGGCACGCACACCGCGCCCAGTCGCGCGATCGCCAGGTCGCACACCGTCCACTCGGCACGGGTGGCGCACAGCAGGGCCACCCGTTCCCCCGGGCGCACGCCGGCTTCGTGCAGCATCCCGGCCACCCGCAGGACGGCGTCGTGCAGCTCGGCGAAGGTCCGCTCCACCCAGCGGCCGTCGTGTGGATATCGCTGGGCGACGGCGTTTCCGAAGGTCGCGGCGGACTCGGACGCTAGGTCCGACAGGGTGGCCTGTTCGGCCATGCCGGTCTGCGAACGCACCGAACTCGACATCGAGTACCTCCGGGTATTGAATACCGAGTAGTATCGACTTGCTTGCGAGGAAGTCAACAGACATGCGAAAATTCACCCGGATCCCAGTGCACGACAGCAAAGGACGGCCGTGGCCGAGGCGTCTGCGCGAGACGAAGCGACACCAGTGAAGAAGACCGGCGCGGACGCCGGACGCACCCGGCCCTATCGCTCGCAGACGCGGCGGCGGGTGCTCGACGCCGCGTTCGCCGCTTTCGGCGAGAAGGGGATCGCACGGACCTCCCTCAGCGAGGTGGCCGCGGTAGCCGGGCTGACGAAGGGCGCCGTGTACTCGAATTTCGGGTCCAAGGACGAACTGGTGCTGGCTCTGATGGAGGAGCACGCCGCGCACCGGCTCGAGGCCGCGCTCGCCGGGTTCGCCGCGGGCGCGGACGCCGATCAGGCACTGGCCGGGGTCGCCAAGGTGCTGGTGCGCGAGATGCGCGCGGACATCGTCTGGCACCGGTTGCTCGCCGAGTACATCGCGATGGCTAGCCACAGTCCGCAGCGGCGCGAGGCGCTGCGCACCCGGCGCCGCGAGGTCCGCGACACCGTGGCGAGGGCGTTGAGCAGGCTCGCCGAGGGGCTGGAACTCGAACTGCCGTTGCCGCCCCAGGACTTCGCCGTCGTACTGCTCGCGCTGAGCAACGGCCTGGCCGCGGAAGGTGACATCGACCCGGATGCCGTGTCCGACGATCTGCTCGGCCGGGTGCTCACGCTGATCGCGGGCGACGCCGTCGCGAAGATCAAGGCGACCGCGGAAGCCGGCCCCGAACCGGAGCGGTGATCCGGCGGCGGGCGGGTCCTGACGGGTGCGGCGACGCATCTTCGCACGCCGAGGCTTCGTTGGCAGCGTGAAGGATCGGTGTCCCGGCGATCTCATGTGGACGGTTCCGCGTCCGGGCCGGGGAGGGGACTCGGGCACCCGGCATTTCTGACGATTTCTTTTCCTGGCAGCAGAAAACAGTTCGACGGTTCCGTCGGCGCCGTGCGGGCGATCCGCCGGGGGACGGGAAACGATTCACAGGAAAGGAAAACGACGCCACTTCCGCCTCCCGCGCGACGGCGGGACACCGGGCCCGATGCTGCGTCGAGCGGCCCGGCGCTCCAGCGGGAGGGGTAGCGGAAAACCGGGCTCTTCCAGGGCGTGCGCGGGTGCTCGACACTTGCCGTGCGGCAAGCTCACCGCCCTGTCAGGCGCTCGTCCAGAGCTCCGGGAGGGCTGAAAAAACGTAGCCACGGAAAGTCACGACGCGAGGCCGCAGCGTTAGGCTTTCCGGAGGATTGACCGTTGCAATAAACGTTGGTTAGTTTCTCTCCGGCGCTCACTCAATCGAGTGAGCAATTCATCTGCGAGGGAGAAGCATGTCGAGGACGATCAAGCGAAGAGTCGGTGTCTCCGGCCTGGTCGCGGCCGCAGCACTGACGGTGCTGGGTGGCAACGTGGCGATGGCCGACACCGCCGCCGCGGCCCCGCCGCCCGAGGTGTCCAACGCGGAATGGTTCGACGCCGCCTGCACGGTGCCGCCCGACCGCGACCTCAACGTCACCACGCGGATCTACCAGATCGCCACCCAGCGCCAGGTCACGCCGAAGGTCCTGCTCTCGGCGTTCGAGGCGGGCTGGGTCGAGTCGCACATGCACAACCTGAACTGCGGTGACCGGGATTCGCTCGGCGTGTTCCAGCAGCGGCCCAGCCAGGGCTGGTGCGACAACCCCGCAGACTGCCTGAACGTCGACCACGCCACCAACGCGTACCTCGACCAGGCGATCCCGAACGATCTGAAGACCCCTGGCTTCTCGGCGGGCCAGCTCGCCCAGAGCGTGCAGCGGTCCGCCTACCCGGAGCGCTACGACCAGGCTCAGGCCAAGGCCCAGCAGATGATCGCGGAGGTCCGGGGCTGACCCGAGCCCCTGGCAACAACACCGCCGGCGCGGGCGGGGTGCCTGGCATCCCACCCGCCCGGACGGGCCGCGGCGTTCGCGCCGCCGTCGACGCTGGAACCCTGCCCGCCGTCGACGGCAGCGCGAACACCGCGGATCCCGCCACGCCGCGGAACTCCCGGCGTGGCAAGGAAAATTCGGCTACCGGCCCCCTGTGGGGTGCGTACTACGCGGGCGCCTGGCCGGGCGGCGGTGTGGCGGTCAGCGAGCCGATGCTCGCCACCACCTCGTCGGGTGAGGGCTGGGCACCGATCTCGGCGCTGAGTGCCCGGGCCGCGGCACGTTCCGGCCCCTCGGCGACGAGCGCGGCGAGTGCTGTGCGGGCCTGTTCCCGGTCGATCCGCTCCGGGGCCAACTGCCGCCCCACGCCGGTCGCCTCGATCCGTGCGGCGTTGTCCGGCTGGTCGGTCATGTGCGGCATGGCCAGTTGCGGAACCCCGGCGGCGAGCGCGGCGAAGGTGGTGCCGGATCCCGCGTGGTGCGCCAGCACCCGGCAGCGGGGCAGAACCTCGCCGAGCGGCAGCCAGCGCGCGGACGTCACACCGGGCGAATCCGGTGTCGCGGCACCGAGTACGAGCGTGCGCAGGCCGAGGTCGGCCGCCGCCTCGACCACCGGAGCGACAACCGCCGTGTGCCCGAGCGCGGGCAGGATCGTGCCGAGGGTGAGACAGAGGTCGACGTCCTCGAGACGCCCCGGCCCGGAAGGTTCCGGGCCGTGGAACGGGACGTAGCGCATGGCCGTTCCGGCGATCACCCCCGCCGGGCGGAACGACGGCGGGCACACGTCCAGTACCCACGCCGGGTCGCACAGTCGCGGTCGCACGCCGAAGCGCCGGTAGAGCGGTTCCAGCAACTCGTCGGCGGCACGGAGCCGTTCGCGGGGCATCGGCAGGCCGAAGGAGTGCTCGATCACCGGGATACCGAGCTGTTCGGCGACGATCGGGCCGGCGAACTCGGTGGGCGTGCGGACCAGCAGATCGGGACGCCAGTCGCGGGCGAGGCGGACGAGGTCGGGCGCGGTCCGCTCGGCCAGCGCGAGCATCCGCCCCCAGCCCGCCTGGTCCGGCGCTGCTCCCGGCCGGGGGCGTGGCGGGGCCACCGACATCAGGTCGACGTCCCCACCCACCGGGAACACGTCCAGACCGGTGGCGGCGGCGCGCGCGGCGAACCCCCCACCGGTGGCGACCAGCACCCGGTGCCCGGCCCGGCGCAGGGCGAGGGCGAACGGCACGAGCGGGTAGAAGTGGCTGGTGGCCGGGCAGGAGGTGACCAGGACGCGCATCACGCCGCCCGTCCCGCGCGGAGAACAGGACCCGCGCACAAGGCCGCGGTGACCAGGGCGAGAACGCCACCCGCCACGATCACCAGGTGGGCGGGCACGACCTCCGCGACGGCACCGGCAACCGCGAACGCGAGGCCCTGAGCGGCCATCGGCAGGGTGGCGGCCAGGTTGAGCACCCGCTGCCGGACGTCCCCGGCGACGGCGTTCAGCAGCAACCGGTCCAGACCGAGGGTGTAGCCGAAACCGAGCCCGGACAGCACCAGCAGCAACGCGGCGAACGGCAGCGAGGGCTGGAACAGGAACCCCAGCAGGGGCAACGCCAGCAGCGCGGCGAGCGGCAGCACGCCACGCTGCCGCGCCCGGTCGCCGAGATACTGCCCGACGGCCAGCTCGCCGAGTACCGCCCCGACGAGACTGCCGGTGAGCAGCACACCCAGTCCCACGGTGTCCAGGCCGTTCTGTCCCGCGTAGACGACGGCCACCGCCTCGGGGACCACCGCGAACGCCGGGGGCAGCCACATCAGCAGCAGCATCGAGCGCAGACGCGGGGTACGCAACGCGGTCCGCAGGCCGTCGAGGGACGCCCGCACGACACCGCCCGCGCCACGTGCGGGCAGGTCGTGGGCGGCGGTGGCCCGCCAGATCAGCAGTGCCGACACGAGGAAGGTCGCCGCGTCGAGCAGCAGGGCCGCGATCACCGGAACGAACAGCAGTAGAGCGCCGCCGACCAGGTAGCCGGCGATCTGCAGAACGTTCGCCAGCACTCGAAGCATCGCCCGGCCCAGCGGATAGGCGGACGGGGACAGCACCTCGGGCAGCAGCGCCGCCCTGGTGCCGACGAACACGGTTCCGGTGGCGCCGAGTACGAACACCAGTGCCAGCAGGATCGGCAGGCCGAGACCGGGCACCGCCATCAGCGCCACCACCGCGGCCCCGAGGAGTTCGCAGGTCACCAGCACCCGCCTGGCCGGGAAGCGGTCCGCGAGCGCGGACAGCAGCGTGCCCGCGACCAGGCTGGGCAACAGGGACAGGGTGAACGTCAACGCGGTCAGGAACGGGGATTCGGTGCGCTGGTACACGAGCACGGCCAGCGCCACCTGCGCGATCGCGGTGCCCAGCAAAGAAATGACGTGCGCGGTCAGGATGCCGCGGAACTCGGCGATACGCAGCAGGTCCGGCCAGCGGGCCGGGGACGCTCCGGTGGTGGTCATCCTGCCGCGTCGGCGACCTGCCGGGCCCGCAGGCGCAGGCCGAGGCCGGAGGGCTGCAGGGAGAGCGCCGGCCTCGGCCGGACGGCGGCGGGATCGTCCAGCTCGAACCGGAAACGCCGGCACAGTTCCGCGACCACCACCGTCACCTCGGTGCCGGCGACGGCGGCTCCGATACACGCTCTCGGCCCGAGCCCGAACGGGAAGTACGCGCCGCGGGGCGGCTGCCCGGCCCCGCCGAGCCACCTCTCCGGCCGGAACCCGGCCGGGTCGGCGTGCCAGCGTGGGTCGCGGTGGGTGACCCACTGGCTCACCGTGACCGTGGTCCCGGGCGCGATCCGGTAGCCGCCGAACTCGACCTCCTCGATCGTCTCCCGGCTGGTGAGCCAGGCGGGCGGGTACAGGCGCATCGTCTCCCGCACGACGGCGTCGGTGAACGGCAGCGCCGCGAGACGCCCGGCCCCGGCCCCTTCGGCGGCGGTGGTCTCGGCGGCGGTGGCCTCGGCGGCGACCCGGTCCGCGACGGCAGGGTGGCGGGCGAGTTGCTCGCAGCACCAGAGCACGGCGTTCTTGGTGGTCTCGAACCCGGACAGGACCAGCGTCGCCAGCTCGTCGCGCAACTCCTCCTGCGACGGTGCCGGGTCGCCGTCGAGCAGGGCACGCAGAACCGGGGCGGCCGACGGGTCCGCGGCGTGCGATCGGCCGGCCACACCGGCGATGACCCGGTCGACGTCGCGCAGGGCACGCCGCATCCGGACGGCGCGGGGCGCGGGCACCCAGTCGGGCAGGGTGATGGGGGAGAGTGAGACGTCCATGATCTCCCGGACCAGTCTGCTCACCGCGGCGACGTCCTCGTCGGACATGGCGCTGCCGAACATCAGCTTCGTCACCGTGCGCAGGGCCAGTCGCGCCACGGCGGGCGCGGGGTCCAGCGGCTCGCCGGTGGGCCACCGGTCGGCGAGTTCGGACGCCTCCTGGTGGGCGAGGTCCGCCGCACCGGCGACCAGGGCGCGGGTGAACGCCGGGGACACCCGGGTGCGTTTGTGTCGCCAGTCCGCGCCCTCACTGTTCATCATCGCCCGGGGAAATCCGCGTTTACGGGTCCGTTGCCTGGTCTCGGCCGTGGTCTTGGCGAACACGCCCTCGCGGTCCACCAGCATTCGCTCGATGTCACCGGGGTCGCCGAGAAGTACGTTGTGCGAGCTGATGTTCACTACGTCGCCGTACTCGCGGGCGCAGTCGGTGAGGAAGCCGAGCGGGTCGCTGGTGAACGAGTGCAGGTTGCCGGTGAGCCGGTCACCCTGGGGGCCTGGCGGGTCGCCGGACATGGTTCTCCCGTGCTCGGGTGGCGGGGCCGCCCGCTGGACGACCCCGCCACGTGCTCATCAGTAGTAGACGTACGGAGCGGTGAGCCGGTCCTTACGGGCGACGCCCGCGAAGACCGCCACGGCCAGCAGTGCCTTGCGCATGCAATTCACCTCCTCCCACAGAGTCGGACGGTGGAGCCGCTCCGGGCCGGTCGTCGGCGTTCTCCGGAGCGGACCGTCAGTCGCGGCCGTCGTTGGCCCGCCAGTGCCAGCGCGCGCCGGGATCGGTGCCCTCCCTGGTGAAGAAGTACGCGAAGGTCGCGAAGTCCTTTCCCCGCTCCCGGTACACGGGTGCGTCGAGTACCAGCCAGGTCGTGCAGGTGGGCCGCCGCGAGGTGAACGATGCGTTGGGGGAGAACAGATTCGACACGATTTCCGGGGTGAGCCACCCGGGCAGGAACAGCTCCCGGGTGTCGTTGACGTACAGCGGGCACAGCAGCGATCGCAGGCCGACCAACCGGATGGGTGCCCGGTCCGGCACCATCGACCGGCCATGCGGATGGTCCAGCACATCCGCGGAAAGCCGTTCCGCCACCGATTTCGGGAAGCCGCTGTCGATTCCCGATCCGTCCGTCTCGTCGAACACCTCACCGAGTTCGGCCAGGCCGCGGTGCACGAGCTGATACCCCTCGACCAGGTGGCCGGGCGGGGTCAGTTCCCGGTCGCGCACCCACTGCCATCCGTGGCCGACGTTCTCCGCCTGCCATCGCAGCGCGGGCAGCACGCCGAAACGGGTGTCCTCGGCGACGTCGAACAACGTGGTCACGGGCGTGGCCCCTTCACTCGGCGGACGAGGATTCAGTAACGCGCGGCGAGCCGGTACTGCCTGCCGAAGGATCGATCCGGTTGGTACGACTGGAGATCCACCTCGGTGGTGGTACCGAGGGCGAGGTCGCCCACCAGCCTGCCGGTGAACGGGCCGAGCAGCACACCGTTGCGGTAGTGGCCGGTGGCGAGGACGACCCGGCCGCTCAGCGCGGTGCCGATCACCGGCATCTCGTCCGGCGTGGTCGGCCGGAATCCCGACCACATGTCCGCGATCGACATGGTGCCCAGCGCGGGTATCAGGGACGCCACCCTGGCCAGCACCGCGGACACGACCAGCGGAGTGTTCGCCACCTCGCCCGAGGTGCCCTCCTCGCTGGTGCCCACGATGTAGACCCCGGGATAACGTTCGACGATGCTGCCGCATGCGCCCGTGGCGATGTAGAGGATGTTGCGGACCGCGCCCGGAGCGCCGTGCAGTTCGATGATCTGGCCGCGGATGGGCGCCACCGGAACGTCGATCCCCAGTGTTTCGGCGAGTTCCTGGGTCCACGCACCCGCGGCCAGCACCACACGTTCGGCCTCGACCCGCTCGCCGCTGCCCGTGGTCACGGTGAACCGGTCGCCGTGGTCGACGATGCCGGTGACCGCGCCGCTGTCCTCGAACAGTGCGCCACGCCGGTCGAGGTCCGCCCGCAAGCTGGTCAGCAGCGCCCGTGGATCGACGACGGCGTCACCCTCGATGCGCAGCGAACCCCGAACCGGAGCCAGGTTGAGGCCCGGTTCCCGGCGCAGGGTGTCGCGCAGTCCGAGGTGCTCCACGTTCAGTCCGGCCCGGCTCAGCGATTCGTAGTGGCGGCCCATCTGCTCGTTGCGTTCGCAGGAGTCGAGATACAGGTAGTCGGTGCGCCGGTACCCGACCCCGTATCCGTCCGAGGGTTCGCCTCCGGTCAGGCCGGAGAGGAACTCCGGGTAGTAGTCGCGGCCGCGCAACAACAGCGTCAGGAACTCCTCCGGCAACCAGCCGTTCCACTCGCACCCGGGCGTGAGCATTCCCGCCGCGGCGGTACTGGCCATTCCCGGATGCCGGGGTGCCAGTACTCCGACCCGGTGGCCCTTCCTGGCCAGGTGCCAGCCGGCGGACAGGCCGACCACGCCGCCACCGACGACGAGAGTCTGCACCGTGTGGACGCGCGAACCTGGCCCCATTCCGGCATTCCTTTCGCCCGCACCGCCGAACACGGATACCGACGTCGAATCGACGTCTCCAGCCCCAGAACATCCACCTTCGCAAGTGCTCACGACGGCGGATAGCGCCGAACGGGCGGAGCGTGTTCACCCAGCGCACCCCCACGCTGGGCCGAACGTGTCACGGCCGGACCGGCCCCCGCAACGGGACAACGCCGGGCAGGCCGACTCGCGGAGCCGACCGAGTCCATAGTGGACAGACGAGGCGGTGCTAGTTTCTCGCGGTACCCGCGATGGTGATGTGGGCGGATTCGAGCGGCTGCCGAACGCCGAGGTGCAGCCCGGTCCGGGCCCGGTCGAGCCATTGCCGTGCCGTCGCCGCGGCGGCGAGAGCGTCCTCGGCGAACGGGCCCTCGACCACGATGAGTTCGCCCGATCGGGCTTGTTCGAGCAGGGTCGTGCCGACCCCGTCCAGGCTCGCGTCGAGTGCGACAAGGAGCTGCCGTAGCGAGCCGAGGGACCGGTACGGGTCGGACCCCGGTAGCTGGCGACCCCGTTGGCGGCTCGCCGCGGTCAGCGCGTCGGTCGCGGTGCGGTACAGGGTCAGTGGTGTCGTGCTGTCCGAAGGGTCTGTCAACCTCATGAATCCACTGTGCGACATCGAGTGCAATCAGGAAAAGTTAGTTGTCGTACAACTCTGGGCTAGTCTCGCTACATGCCGTTGGATCCGCGGAGAATGCTGCTGCTGCGCACCGTCCGGCGAACCGGCAGTGTGCTGGCGGCGGCACGGGCACTGCACCTGACGCCCTCCGGGGTCTCCCAGCACCTCGGCAAACTCGAGGCCGAGGCCGGGGTGTCGCTGATCGACCGGGAGCAGCGCGGTGGCGGACGGTCCATCCGGCTCACCCCCGCGGGCCACGCCCTCGCCGACCACGCGGACGCGGTCGCGGAGGCGTTGACGGCGGCCGAGCGGGGTGTCGCCGAGCTTCGTGAGAGTCCGGCTGGCCCCTTGCGCATCGGTGGTTTCTCGGTGGCGCTGAGCGAGATCGCCGTCCCGGTGGCGATGCGTATGGCCGTCGCGGACCCGTCGATCGATCCGTGCGTCTTCGAGGTCTCCGACGCCGAAGGCATCCGCATGCTGACCGAAGGCGAGCTGGATCTGCTGCTCACCGATCGCAGCGCCGCCTCGGAACCGGACCGCTCCGGCGGGCTGGTCGAGGTCGACCTGGTGCGCGATCCGTTCGAGGTGATCGTCCCCAGCACCTGGCCCGCGGACTCGGACCCGGCGACACTGCTCGCGCGCCCGTGGATCACCACCTCGTTCGGTCCCGCGACCAGGAAGCAACTGGAACGGATGTGCCACGAGTACAGCCTGACCCTCACCGCACACGACATCGGCACCGGTTCGGCGCCGACCCTGCTCGCACTGGTCGCCAACGGGCTCGGCGCGACGATCATCCCGGCGCTGACCCTGCGGCAGAACGCCACGCCGGACGTGCGGATCAGCAAGGCGATCATCGCGCCGGGTTCGCGGCTGCTCACCGCGGTACATCGCGAGGACGCGCCGCCCACCGTGTCCAGGGTCCTCGTCGAGCTCCAGCGCTACGTCGCCGACGAGCTGCAGGTCTCGTACCCGCCCGGCCACCCCTGACGCCGTCCGCCGCTCGTGCTCGCCGGCTGGCACCGGCCTTGCGGCAGCAGCGTCGGCGAACCAGCCGGACCGGCAAGAAGGCCGAGTGGCCACGCGGGTATCTCGTTACTGCCCGGACTGCTGGAAGAATCCCCGCACATAAGGATCTTCGAGGGTACGTATCTCGGTCGTGGGCCCCGCGACGGTGATTCGGCCGTGGCGCATGAACACCATTCGGTCGGTGACACCGGTGTCGATCAGCAGGGCCGCGTCGTGCGTGATGGCGAGGACGGCTGCGCCGGTGTCGGCGTACTCGCGCAGGTTGGTCCACACCTCGTATCCGGTGCCCGTGTCGAGCGAGGCGGTGGGCTCGTCGACGATGAGCAGCCTGGGTGCGGGAAGGAGCGCGGCGGCCAGCGCGGCCCGCTGGATCTGCCCGGCGGAATGCTGGTGCGGAAACAGATCGAAGCCGTCGATGGGATACAGGGCCGCCGCGCACGCGTCCTCCACGCTCCGGGCGCGGTGGAGGCGGTGCAGGTCGATTAGCTGCGCGCCAACGGTTTCGTCCGGGACGAAGGCCGTGACATCGGACTGGGGTACCAGGCCGACGGTGCCTGCGCGCAACTGCCGCCACGTCCGCTCGTCCCGCACAGCCGCGCCGTCGATATGCACCTGCCCGGTGCTGTTCGCGGACGCGGGCAACAGGCCGGTGATCGCCGCGGCGATCATGGATTTGCCGCACCCGGACTCACCGAGAAGTGCGGTGATCCGGCCGGCGGGTACGGCGAGGTTCACCGCTTCGAGCACGGTTTCGCTCCACCGGCCGGTGTCGATGTGGACAGTCAGATCGCGCAGCTCGGCGGTCGGCATTCGACGTCCCCTCCCGGCGGCGAGCACACGAGACTATTCCGTCCTCGCACCATACTTCAGGTTCCGGCCGGAGCTGTCCGCGCGAAGCTGACCGGAGACGCGGCAGGTGCCGACGGCGCCGGGTCCGGCCTCCGGTGGCCGGGCCCGGCGCCGTCCGATGCTCGGCGTCGGTCAGGCCGAGGGCTTGGTCAGAGCGCAGTCCGGCCGGGACAGGTCCAGCTTCGACCCGGCAGCCAGGCACGCCGGGATCGCGGCGGTCTGCTGCCCGTACTTCCGGAACTTGTGCACGGTCGTGTTTCCGGCCGCGTCCACCTCGCACGGATTGTTCGCGGTACAGACCTCACCGAAGATGTTTCCGGTGTTGTGGACACCGACCACGGCCTCCGTGTGCGGATCGATCAGCGGTGACCCCGAGGCTCCCGAACTGGGCGAACAGTCCTCCGTGTACCAGACGGCGTTGTGCTGTACGTAGCCCTCTTCCCGCAGTTCCGGCGCCGCACCGCCGATTTCGCAGTTCCAGGTCTCGCCGAGACCACCCGAGACGAGGTCGATGGGATCCGCCTGGCCGACGGGGTCGCCGGCCAGCGCGAATACCTTGACCTTCTCGGCCGCCAGTTCCGCGTAGGTCTTGTTCAGTTCGTACAGTGCGACGTCGGTGCCGGTCATGGTGGCGTAGGTAAGGGTGGTGGTGCTGAGGTTCGTCGTGGGTTCACCGTCCTCGCCGAGCACGGTGACGTCCCGCTGTTCCGGTCTGTCGACGACGGCGGAGCCGGGCGCCGGACGTTCACCGTCGACGCAGTGGCCGTTGGTGAGCAGCAGCGCGGGGTCTTCCGGTCGCGAGTGGTTCGCCCGCACGACGGAACCGGAACAGTTGCCGAGACTGACCGCGCCCTCCAGGGTCGGTTCACGTTCGGTCATGTTGTCGGCCAGCCAGGTTCGAAAAGCGTTGGCATCGGAGTAGATGTACGGGTCGGGACCGCCACTGCCACCACTGACGGCACCGATCAACCGCCATTCGTCACCGGCCCGGACCACGGCAGGGCCACCGGAGTCCATATTGGTCGGTCCCACCGTGCCGTCGAGACTACCGACGCAGATCTCCGTGTCGTCGATTCTCTCCTCCCCGCACGCGGCCTTCTCCTGCACCACCGTGTCGGCTTCGCGCTGCCGGTCGGGGAAGCATGCCGGTTCCATCTGGTCACAGGTCATACCCCAGCCCATGATGCGGGTGGCATCACCCGGCGCCGGGCTGTTTTCGGCGATCGCGATCGGCTGGCTCTTCGCCGGTGTCTTCAGTTTCAGCAGTGCGATGTCGCCGCCGCCTGCCACGCCGGCCGGGTGATTGATGAACTTCTCGACCTCGATCACCTCGCCACCGGAGGTGACGCTGGTGGAGCCGATGCGTACCTTCCAGTCGGGTGGGTAGCCAACCAGCTTCTGGTCCTCGGTCCGCGCACAGTGGCCGGCGGTGAGCGTCCATTGTGGTGCGATCAGCGTCGTGCCGCATACGTGTCCGTCCGGTCGCGGCGAGTCGGGCCGTTGTAGCGAACCGTGGAACGCGTAGGCGGCAGGCGATTCCACGCCTCCGCTGATGGCCGAGGCGACAGGCGCCGACAGGACCGACGCGGCGAGCGCCAACCCGAGCGCGAGGACGGCGCCGATCCGTATCGAGGGGGTTCTGAGTCCTTGGAAAACCATGGTCTGAACGGTGCCGCCGCATTGTCGTGGCCGTGTCACGGCACTGTCATGATCGCGCTACGCCAACGCCGTCCGTTGCCCGCACGACCGATCGACGACCGTACCGTCCAGGTCGATCTGCCCAGCGGCTCCTCACGGAGGAAGCACGCCGGTAACGTCGCCGGAACCGTTTTCGACGAGGAGCTTGATTGCCCATGGTCCGGTGCCGGTCGGCACCCGTACCCGAAGGAGACGCATGGCAAAGCTCATCTACTCGATGGTGACCTCGCTCGACGGTTACGCCGAGGCGTCGGAGGGCGGACTCGGCACCGGGGCTGACGATCCGGAGGTGCACACGTTCATCAACGACCTCTTCCGGCCCGTCGGCACGTATCTCTACGGCCGGCGGATGTACGAGACGATGGTCTACTGGGAGACCGCGCACACCGAGCCCGACCAGCCGCCGCACATCCTGCAGTACGCCCGCGACTGGCAGGCCGCGGAGAAGATCGTGTACTCCACGACACTGGAGTCGGTGGCCGGCGCGAAAACCAGGATCGAGCGGACCTTCGATCCGGAGGCGGTGCGCACCCTCAAGGCCGAGGCCGATCAGGACCTCACCGTCGACGGCCCGAACCTTGCGGCCCAGGCGATCGCGGCCGGCCTGGTGGACGAGTTCCACCTGTTCGTCACGACGAGCGTTGTCGGCGGCGGCAAGCGGTTCTTCCCGGAGAACGTGCGCCTCGATCTCGAACTGGTCGAGCAGCGTGCTTTCGGCAGCGGACTGATCTACGCCCGCTACCGGACCCACTCCGGTGGGTGACGCTGCCGGGACGGCTCGCATGGCCAGAGGCAGAAACCGTTGAGCGGGTTCAGGTTCCGCGCTGCGTCACCGGCGCGTTCGCCTCGGGGCCCTGCCCGGTCCGCGCGGAAACAGTGGCGGGGCCCGCTTACCGAGGCGGTGTCGCGGGCCGGCGGGTGAAGAGAATCGCACCCGGCTTCGGCTCGTCCGGATTCAGCAAGTGTTGGGCCTCCACGGTGAAACCCGCCTCGCGAAGCCAGTCGGCCACGCGGGACGGCTGGCGGCGGTGCGTGCGTGCCGTGGGCTGTTCGCTGTGTTCGTCCGTCCTGGTAGCCGACTCGTCGCCGACGTGGAATCCCACGGCCAGCACCCCGCCCGGCCGCAGGACCCGGTGGAACTGCCCGAGCACGCCCGGCACCGCCTCGTCCGGGATGTGGATCAGCGACCACCACGCGAGTACGCCGGCGAGGGTGCGGTCGGCGAGCGGCAGGTCGGTCATCGAGCCGACCTCGAACCGCGCACCGGGGTGCTCACGGCGGGCGATCTCGATCATCGCCGGCGACAGGTCGATGCCGAACGCGTCCGCGCCCAGCTCCCGCAGCAGCGCGGTGGTGTGCCCCGGCCCGCAGCCCACGTCGGCGACGGGCCCACCCCCGAGCGCGCGGACCAGATCGGCGAACAGCACGACTCCCGCGCGAACGTGGAGCAGCCTGTCGAGCAGGTCGCGCGTCTCGTCGGCGTAACCGGCCGCGATGGAGTCGTACGAGTCCCGGGTCTCGGTCAGCCAGGTCACCAGGGAACCGTAGCCCCTCCGGCCGGGCGCCGACAGGTGCGCGTACTCGCCGGCGGCCGACAGGCGGGCGTACGGGGACACCCCGGGTGTCGCTCGTCGGGGGGCGCCCGGGGCGGTCAGTTCCGTCACACAGTGCCGCTGGGGTATCTGCCGCCGTTTGGCCGACCCGGCGGGGGGTATCCACAGCCATGACTGATTGGTGCCCTTACGGGATCGAGCCCGCTGGTGCCGGCCGGCGTAACGGGCGAATGTCTCCACCGGTGACGGTGGCGTGGCGGTGACCGCGGCGGCCCTGCCCATGGGGGTGGAGGAGGAGTTTCTTCTCGTCGACCCCAGCACCGGTGTCCCCGTGCCGTGTGTCGGTGCCCTTCTCGGCGACACCCGAACCCGCCCGGAGACCCCACCCGGCGCGGTACTGCAGCGTGAGCTCCGGGAGACGCAGATCGAAGCGACAACGGGAGTTTGCCGCTCCGCAGCCGAACTGCGGGCGCATGTCAGTGCGGGCCGGCAGGCGGTGGAGTTCCTGGCCACGATGCACGGGGTCCGCGCCATCGCCACCGGATTACCGTTCCGCGCCAGCGAGGACGCCCCGGCGGCGGTGGGCAGGTACGCCGACATCGACGACATCTTCGGGCCACTCACGACCGGGTACGAGGCGTGCGGAACCCACGTTCACGTCGAGGTTCCGGACCGGGACACGGCCGTCGCGGTGGTCAATCACCTCAGACCGTGGTTGCCGACCCTGCTCGCGCTGTCGGTCAATTCCCCCTTCGAACGCGGCAGGGACACCGGGTACGGCAGTTGGCGGGCGGTGCTGCAGTCCAGGTTCCCCGGCTCGGGCGTCACACCGTGGTTCGCCGGCCACGCCGACTACCGGAAGACCGTCGAGATGCTGGTCGACTGGGGAAGTCTCGTCGACCCCACGATGACGTTCTGGCTGGCGCGCCCGTCGCCGCACCTGCCCACCGTGGAGTTCAGGGTGGCCGATTCCGCCACCACCGCGGACGAGGCGGTGCTCTACGCGCTGCTTGGCCGCGCACTGGTACGCACCGCCCTCGACGAACTCGCGCGTGGCCGGGAAGCACCGGCGCTGCCGCAGCAACTGTGTGCATCCGCGTTGTGGTCGGCCTCCCGGAACGGCCTCGACGGCGACGGGGTCGACGTGCGGGACCGTACCCGGGTGACGGCATGGGACCTGCTCGGCAGGTTGCTTCGCCATGTGCACGGCGCCTTGTGTGCCGCGGACGACGACGTCGAAGTGGCGGGGCTCGTCGACGCGATGCGAGCTCGCGGCACCGGCGCGCAGCGGCAGCGGCAACGGCGGGGACCCGGTGGCTCGCTGACCGCGTCCCTAATCAGCTCCGCGCCCGCCCCCATTCGTTCCGCCGACCGTCAGGAGGCGCTGTGAGCATCGATCACGTGATTCGGACCAGTACCGCCGCGCCCCTGCCCGCCGCCCGAGGGCCCATCACCGACATGCTGCTGCGCAGCCTGCCGGAGCCCGCCGGCAGCACACCGAGATTCGACACGGCCGACGTCGCCGGCAGCGATCCGTTCGGCGACGATCTGCAGCTCGCGCTCTACCTCTGTTACGAACTGCACTACCAGGGCCTCGCCGGGGTCGACGACGCCTGGGAGTGGAACCTCGCGCTGCTCGGTCTGCGGGCGGAGCTGGAGGCCAGATTCGTCGAGGAGCTCCGCTGCCGTGTCGCGGGCGGAGCGGACACCGAGAGTGCGCTCGACGCCCTGCTGGTCGAACCTGCGGACGCGTACGGCGTCAGCCACCACCTGCGCGACTCCGGGCAATGGCGGCAGGTGCAGGAACTGTTCGTGCACCGCTCCGCCTATCACCTCAAGGAGGCCGATCCGCACGCATGGGTCATCCCGCGCCTGCGGGGCAGGGCCAAGGCGGCGGTGGTCGCGGTGGAGTACGACGAGTTCGGTGGCGGGCGGGCCGAGCGCATGCATTCCACGCTCTTCGCGAACCTGATGGCCGAGTCGGGACTGGACACCCGTTATCTCGCCTATCTCGACGCGATCCCGGGTACCACCCTCGCGACCGTCAACGTGATGTCCCTGTTCGGTCTGCACCGCCGTCACCGGGGTGCGCTGGTCGGGCATTTCGCGGCCACCGAGATCACCACGGGGCCGAACGCCCAGCGCATGGAAACCGCGTTGCGCCGGATGGGTGCGGGTCCTGACGTCGTGCTTTTCTACACCGAGCACATCGAGGCGGACGCCGTGCACGAACAGGTACTGCGCGAGGACGTCATCGGCGCGGTGCTCGAGGAGAACCCCGCACTCGCCGCGGACGTGGTCTTCGGTATCCAGGCCTCCGAATACGTCGAGGGCAGGGCCGCGCAGCGGTTGCTCGAAGCGTGGCGGGACGGTCTCAGTTCCTTACGCCCCAACGATTTTTACCCCGTCGAGTCGCCGCTTGTGCTCGACCGGGGCAGCTTCCTCCGGTGACTGGTGTCGCAGAACGGGTACCGCTTGCTGCGGCGACACGTGCACAGTGCCACGAGAAACCGGTCGGACCGCACGACGACACCGTCATCCACCGCTATCTCCACCGGGCCCTCGATCAACACCGGGCCGCCGGGGACCACACGGACCCTGCGACTCGGCTGGGTGTTCTCCGTTGTCATACCGGCGCCTCACATCTGTTGTCCTCGCACGATTTTCCGGCCGCACACCACGCGCGGTGCTCGCACTCCGGTACGGACCGGGTTCCCCGGAGCGCGTCACGGGCAAACCCCCGCCCAGCGTCGGCGGCGCCGCCCGGGGGTCGCTGACCTACGGGCCCTCCCACGAGACCGAACGGCGAACGCGGGACAACGGGCAACGGCGCCGGTGGCGGGTACGATTCGAGGGACCTCACGGGCGTGCTGGACGCCGCGCCCAGGTCCCCTTGCGGCTTCGTCCCCCGCTGGGAGGTTCTGTGTTCGCCGGATTCAGCAGCTTTGACCGCGAGACGTCAGGCGCGACGATCCATGGTGTTCGGTCCGGTAGCGGGCCGGCGGTGCTGTTGCTGCACGGGATACCCCAGACGCATCTGATGTGGCGTTTCGTCGCCCCGTTGCTGGCTCGGGACTTCACGGTGGTCGCCACCGATCTGCGCGGCTACGGCAGCAGCGGCTGTCTGCCCGGTGAGGATCCTCGTCGACACGGCATGCGAGAACTTGCTCGGGAACAGCGCGAGGTGATGGCCGCGTTGGGACACGAGCGGTTCGCCGTCGTCGGTCACGATCGCGGGGCGCGGTGCGCTTACCGCATGGCGCTGGACCACCCCGACACGGTCACCGCGTTGAGTGTCCTCGACGTTGTGCCCACTGGCGAGGTGTTCGCCCGCGCGGATGCCGAGTTCGCACTGGGCTTCTGGGTGTGGTCGTTCCTGGCTGCCCCCTCGCCGATTCCGGAGACGATGATCAACAGTGCGCCGGACGTCTTCGTCGACCACATGCTCGATGGCTGGGCCGCGCCGAACCACGCCGTCGAGGCCGAGGTTCGCTCCTCGTACCGGCAGCAGTTCCACGACCCTGAGCGTGTGGCCACGATCTGTCAGCAGTACCGGGCCGCGGCCACCGCCGACCGCGCCGACGATGAAGCCGATCGAGACCGGCAACGTAAGGTGCGGGCTCCGGTGCAGGTGTTGTGGAGTCAGCAAGGTGCTGTCGAGGCGTGGTACGACCCGATCGAGATGTGGAAGCGCTGGGCCGACGACGTCGATGGGCAATCGTTGTCCTGCGGCCACTTCCTGCCGGAAGAACAGCCGGATCTGACGGCGCGGCTGTTGCGCGGTTTCTTGGAGAACCACATCGGGCCTGTTTCCGTCGAGGACACGGCGGGGGATTCCTAGCGATTCTCCGCCGGGCGTGGCGGGACAGCGCGCGCCTCGCCCGGTCTCCTCCATTTGCCTCGGTAGGGCCGAGAGGGACGAATTCGATGTCGAGGCGCCGTGACCGGTTCGGCGCGATCCGTGTCGGCTAATCGGTAAGTCAGTCCAGTGCGCCGCGCATCTCGTTGTTGTAGAGCGCGAACTGGCTGACCGCGGACATCAGGATGCCCACGATCGCCTGGATGATCTGGACGATCACCAGGATCTTGTCGATGATGTTGCCCAGGGCGTCGCTGAGCTCGCTGACCACCCGGTAGATCGCCGACAGGTCCGGCAGCGGCGGCGCGGCCGGAACATTGTCCTTGTCCGCGACGTCGAGTAGGGCGAATAGCACCCCCAGACTCTCCGGGACGTCGGTGAGCAGAGACTCGATCTCCACGAACAGCAGATAACAGCCGTGTGCGTGCGTCTTGTACAGCTCGCCGCACACGCCGATGTCCGCCGCCGCACCGGTATACAGGCCGCAGACCTTCTCGACGAACCACTCGGCGGAGTCGGAGGCCGCACCGTCCCAGGACCGGAACAGAGTGCCGGCCGCGTTCCGGGTCAGCTCACCCAGCCCGGTCCAGTAGTCGCCCGCCCTGCACAGCGCGTCCCCGGCGCGGTACACGCCGTTCCAGTCGCCGGTGAATGCCTTGGTCGTCATCTCGACCAATTCGCCCCACTGCCCGATGGTGACGTCCCAGATGCTCTGCAGCACCGGGTTCCGGAACTTGCCGGTCGTGACGACCGAATCCGGTAATCCGAGGATGGTGTTCACGATGTCCTGGATCGAGAAATCCCCGGAGCCGGCGTACCCGTGCTCGGGAAAATCCGACCCGAAGTAGAAACCGGCGGAGCCGAACTGTTCGAGTCCGGCGTCGCCCTCCTTCGGGTACTCGAAGCCCATGTCATCCCACGTACGGCCGATGTCCTCACGGGCGGCGTCCTCAGATGCCGAGTACTGGTCCCGGACGGCGTTCAGATTCGCCTGAATCCGGCGAAGCATCGCCGGGGTGCATCCGGTCGAGATGGCCAGCTCGTCCGCCAGGCTGTGGTGGGGCACGAACAGCGCGTCGAGCAGGCCGAACTCCCCATTCGGCCACTCGAAGAACGGCGTGCTCAGCATGTCGTACAGGTAGCCGTCCGAGTCGTCGGCCAGCGCGGAGAACCGGTCGGCTGCCAGCGTGAACGCCGTCGCATTCCAGTGAAAACCGGTCATTTCACCACCTGGTCCGAGTCGTCGGCCTGTCGAACAGGTCGGGCATGGGTTCGTCGTCCTCGGCACGGCGCGGTCGCTCCGCCGACACGGGCGGGAAACTGCTGCGCAGCCGGCCAGCAGTGAGGTCGGCGAGGGAGTCGTCGGCCAGGGCGGCCGACGCCGCATCCGCGAGCCGTGCCTGAGCCTGCTGCACGCAGTCGACCACCTCGCGCGCGATGCGCTCCGGCTCCCAGCCGCGCACGGCGGCCCCCAGCATCAGCTCGCGGAGCCCGCCGGAGGCCGTCACGGTCGCACGGACCGCGCCGCCTCCCGCCTCGGCCGTCGCGCTGACGGCCGAGAGGGTCGCACTCAGCTCGCCGGCCTTGGCGGCTCGCTCGTCGATCCGGTTGCGCAGCTCGTGGAACCGGCGTTCGAGTTCACTTCCGCCGGTATCGGCCGGTGGTGTCATTCTGTCCTCCCACGGCTCGAACCATCTGCACGTGGCTCGATGTCGACCGCTTCAGATGTAAGTTCCGCCGATGGTGGCGGATGCGAGATCACGCTGAGCGAGGTTCGTCGGAGCCGGTCGCTCCAACACGCTGTACGGGCGCCTTGATCGTTGCCGCCGGTACCCTGCACCACAACGTCGCGCAGCCAGTTCGTACGAACTCGTACAGTCGGCCAGGCACACGGTGGTTCAGGACAAGGCCTGCCGCGAGGACACCGCGCGCAGTGCCCACCGGCCGCGCACTTCGGAGAACATCCGCCCGTTCGCCGCGCGTCAGTGGTGAAAGAGTTCGTGCGGTCTCGTCAACCGGGTGTCATTCGGACGGCGGTCGATTTGGTACTCGATCGCATCACCACAGTCCTCGCTCGCTCGCCGGTCGTAGAATCGTTCTGCCGCAACCGGACACGGCGATCGGATCGCGCGACACATGACCGCTACTGCTGCACCGACACTGGTCGACCAGGACGGTGGTCTCGATGACGCCCTTGCACTGGCTCTGCTGGTCAGCTCACCCGCGGCGCGGCTGGTCGCTGTCACCAGTGTGCACGGCAACGTCACCGCCCCGGCCGCCGCGGCGAACGCCGCCCGCGTGCTGGAACTCTACGAACACCGCCACGTCCCCATCGCGATCGGCGCTGACGCTCCGCTGGCCAAACCGCCGCACCTGGCGCATCCGCGCGACCCCCTCCGACACGTCATCGGAGCGCCGCGGACGAACACGCCTTGCGCCGAAGCCGCTGACGAGCTGATCCTGCGACAAGCCCGTACACACGCGGGGGAACTCGACATCCTCGCCATCGGCCCGCTCACCAACATCGCCACCGCGCTGCGCGCCGAGCCGAAGCTGCCGCGGCTGGTGCGCCGTCTCGTCGTCATGGGCGGGGCATTCGAACACCCGGGCAATCTGACCGTCCACGCGGAAGCAAACATCGGGCACGACCCCGAGGCCGCCGCATCCGTCCTCGCCGCGGACTTCGCCACCACCGTCGTGCCACTGGACCTGACTCGCACCGTGACCGCCACCCGACGTTGGCTTGTCCAGCTCGTCAGAACGGCACCCTCGATTCGGATGAAGACCACCGCTGCCCTGCTAGTCCTGGCCGCGCCACGGCGCGCGCTGCGCCTGCACGATGCCGTCGCCGCCGCTGTCCTTCTCGACCCGGCCATCGTGACCGCGACCAGAAGCAGCCCAGTCCGGATCACGCTGGAACCGGGACCGCACCACGGGCAGAGCAGACACGCGTCCGGCAGCGCCCGTCCAGTCGAGACAATCGTGCGCGCCGTGGACGGGGAACGCGTTCGCGTTCAACTCCTCATGGCTCTCACGTAGCTCTACGACAGTGGAAACGAGGCGGGCTGACCTGAGCCACATCGCGGGTGCTCGGTTCGCGCACGCGACGGCGGCTGGCGGCTGGGCGTATGGAACCCCGGAGACTGCTCGCGAAACCGTGCGTCGGAAGCGATCCGGTGAGCACCTCCGCACCTGGTCGAGCTCGGGTGCGTGCCGACGGCTCGGCCCCCGCGTGTCGCCGGGCAGGCGGGTTCCGCCAGGAGGGTTGACCAGGGTGGCTAATCGCGTAGCGTGGTGGTTTGCGAGCCGCTGATCAGACAGCGACGCTTTGCCAGCCGGTCCCAGACCTCGGTCGGTACTCCGCCCGCGACCACTCGCCAATAGCGCGTGAGTCTGGAGGACCCATGGCCACTCAAGTCACGCACGCCCTTGCCGTGCCGCAGCAGCAGGGAGCGGCAGCCGATCAGTTCGCCGTGACCGTCGAGCACGAGCGCGCGAGTTGCCCGTGCATCGTTGTGTCCGGAGACGTCGATGCCCGCGCCGTGGACACACTGACGACGGTCCTGGCGCGGTATCCCGCCGTGGAGACGACCGCGCTCGTGGCCGACCTGTCCGCGGTGACGTTCTGCTCGATCAACGGGCTGCACATGATCCTCGACCTGTTCGATCGCTCGAACGCTGTCGCCGTGCCGCTCGAACTCGTCGTTGATGCCCCACTGCGCCGTCTCCTCGGCCGGCTGGAATGCGCGGCCGGGCTGTCGACGCACCTTGATCGTGCGGCAGCGATGGTTGCGATCGACGCCCCGGAGGCGGAAGCTCTTCGCGCGTGACCTTCGCCGGAACAACCGGCCATGGGTGCGATCCGGCGACAGCGGTGGCCGAGCACAATAGAACGCCGACGCCGTGGGCGATCGGCCTCGGCGTCGGGGCCGGCCGGCCCGTCACGACCCCGAGCCGGCCGCGGTACCGGGGTCGCGCTGCGGAAGGGGCCGGGTCGCCGGACCTTCCAGGACCGCGCCGTCCACGTCGAAACGGGATCCGTGGCAGGAACAGTCCCAGCTCCGTTCGGCACCGTTGAACCGCAGCAGGCATCCCAGGTGGGTGCAGCGCAGCGACACGGCGTGCACCGTGCCGGCGCTGTCCCGGTAGACGCCTTTCTTGCCGAGGCCGTCGGGCAACACCCGCGCCGTGCCGACGGGAACGTCGCCGGTGTCACCTGCCTGGTCAGGTGGCGTCAGACGGTCTCCGATGAGGTCTTTCGCGACGTGCAGGTTCTGCTGAAGCAAGGTCGGTGTGCTGCGCACGCTGAGCCGGTGCGGGGAGAACAGGGCTGCCTGCGGATGGTCGGCACCGGTGATCCGGTCGGCGAGAATCCTTCCCGCGACGGTGCCCATGGCCAGTCCCCACTTGGCGAAACCGGTCGCGACCCACAGCCGTGAGCTGCCGGGAAGGTATGAGCCGATCATCGGGAGCGCGTCGTACGCTTTGGGATCCTGCGCGGACCAGCGATGGGTGATCTGCTCGATGTCGAAGTGGCGGCGGGCGAAGTCGATGAGTGCGGTGTAGCGGCCGGCATCGATTCCGTGTTCACCCGACGGGTGGCTCTGACCGCCGACGATGACGTGGTCGCGGTAGTGGCTCAACGACCACGACGGCGTGCCCGCGCTGATCGCCAGTTCACGCGGAGGCGCTCCCGACCGCATTCTGGCCGCCACGCAGTAGGACCGTTCGGCGTCCAGCCGGGCGAAATGGAGTCCACGGTCGAATACCGGGTAGTGGGTTGTCACGACCACGTGTTTGGCTGTGATGGTCCCCTCGGCGGTGTGGACTCGGTGCGGAGCGGTGTGGTCGAGGCCGAGAGCCCTGCTGTGCTCGAAGATCCTGCCGCCCTCGGCGACGAACGCGGCGGCGAGGCCACGCACGTACCGCGCCGGATGCAGCACGAGCTGTTCTGGCAACCGCACCGCACCGTAGGTCGGGAACGGCAGGTCGAGTTCCTCGGTCCATTCGACCGGCAGGCCCGCGCGGCCGGCCGCCTCGGCTTCGGCACGCACCGTGGCTCGTTCGCCGTCGGTGTAGGCGAAGGTGGCTGCCGGTGCGCGGTGCAGATCGCATTCGATGGGTTCGGCGAGCGTGGCCAGGAGCTCCACACCCTCGATCGCGGCGGCGGCGTAGTCGCGTGCACGGCGCGCGCCGTGTGTGCGTTCCAGCGTGGAGTACATGGTCGCCTGCAACGCGGTGACCTTGGCGGTGTTGTTGCCGCTGACCCCGGTGCCGACCCGGGCGGCCTCGACGACGGCGACATCGAAGCCGTGCCGCCGCAGCAGAAGGGCCGTGGTGAGCCCGGCGATACCGGCACCGATCACGGTGACGTCGGCCTGGTGATGCCCGTACAGTTTTCCGTGACCGGAAAACGTTTCCCGTAGCCACAAAGAATGTTCGGCCGTCGTTGTCGCCATCGCGGAGTCTCCGTCCAATGTCATCGTCCGCGCGCCGTCCGCTTTTCGTTGCGCCGCACGGTCGGTATGTTCTCGGTTCCGGTCGTGCCGCCTTTCACCGCGGATGTGTCGCGTCGCAGCGCCAGCCACAGGCCGACGGCGGATGTCGTCGCGTGCACGATGTTGTCCGCCCACGTGACGGTCACCGTGTCGGTCGCACTGGCGGTGATGGCCGACGCGGTCCCATAGGCGGTGAGACCGGCGAAGACGAAGAACAGAAGCAACCCGTAAGGCCGGGCCAAGTGCGGCTTCCACACGACGAGCAGTCCGATGACGCTCACCACGAGATGCACGGTATTCGTCATCGCCGCGGCGCTGAAGAACAACACGCTGTTCGAATCCGTGGCCTCGTCGGCTGACATGACCCCGGCGATACCGAGGACCGAGTACACCACGACGACGACCAGTGCCGTCATTCTGGGCAGGGTCGGGAACTCATTCGAATCGGCTCTGTTGCGTGCGTTCATGACGTTCCGCTCCACGAGGGAAGTGCCGCTGCGGGGGTGCCGCGGTGAATGGTGTGGCCGGCCGCCGATCGCGGCTGGGACTGGATATCCGTGACAGTCGCCACGGTGAGTCGATTCTTGCGGCCGGACCGTCGCCGATGCCGCCGACCTGTTTATGCGTTGACGGCCATCGGGCCACGACTGTCGTTGGCGTACGGCGGTCTCACGTTCGGCACCAATACCGTTGCCGGGGTGTGTATCCGGTTCCATGAGGTGGTTCCGGTGCCGCGCCTCATCGCGTGAGGATGGCGATGTCCCGCTTGCTCGGACGGCCGGCCGGAGGCCCGGCGGGCTCGGCCTTCGGCGGTAGCGGGAAGAATCCGCTGGTGCGATCCATGTACTCGGGATACCCCGGTCGCGTAGCCATGCTGCGTTCGAGAGTCTTCTTGCCGGATCCTGCGGTCAGCAGGAACGTCATCAGGACAGGGCCCACGATGCTGAACACTCCTGGCAGGCCTTCGGCCGCGACGAGGAACACGCCCCACCACACGCACGCGTCGCCGAAGTAGTTGGGGTGCCGGGTGTAGCGCCACAGTCCGCGGTCCAGGACGCTGGCCTCGACGGTGTCGGGAGGCTGCGCCTTCTTCCACGCCTTGTAGCGTTCGAGCTGAGCGTCCCCGACGGCTTCGAAGAACATCCCCACGCCCCACACCAGGATCCCGGCGACCGTGAGCACACCGACCCCGGCCGGGACGAACGAGCCGACTTGTACCGGGGCGGAAACCAGGAACGCGATCAGCAACTGGGGCAGATAGATCTTGACGGCCGCGTTGACCCGGGGTCCTGCCCGGCCTGTGCTCAGCAGCTTCTCGTAGCGAGGATCCTCGCCCTTGCCAGCCGAACGGCGACCGTTGTGCACGGCAAGGCGGACCCCCCAGATCACGACCATGACGGCGAGGATCCACCGCCGTGCGGTGTCGCCGTGGTCGTGCGAGACGATCAACGAGGTCGCGGCCGCGGTGACGAACAGCAAGCCCCATACGGTGTCGACGACGCTGTGCTTGCCCGCACGCAGACCGGCCACGAAGGTCACTGCCATCACCGTTGCCAGCGCACCACCGGTCCACAGCAGTCCGAAGGCGAAGTCGCTCGTGTCGAAGGTCATCGCGCGGCCGATCCGGCCGACGCGCGCCGGGGACCTCGGCGCCACGGCACGGTCGCCGCCGCGCCGGCCCGATCGCGCGGATCAGCGGCGCGGCCCCGACCCGGGCGCACACCGGGGTTCCGCGTCATCAGTCGCCCGGCCATTCGCCACTCCACCGCTCGAACGCGCGGGCACCGGCCCGATCGATGATCGTTTTGACCACGGAGTAGATGGCTCCCTGGACGACCGCGGCGATGAGGATCTTCTTCAGCGGGTACTCGGTCTCCAGCGCGCCGGGCGGGTCCGGATGGTCACCGGGATCCGCGCGCTGCCAGATTTTCTTGAAGACGACGCTCGCGACGAGCCCGCCGATTGTCGAACTGACGAGACCGATCGGCCGGTACAGGATCTTCGCTGAGGTACTGGCCGGCTTCTTCTCGGCTGATCGGTTCATCGCCTGCTCCTGCGTACCGCGAGGAGAACCACGGTGAGCGCCGCGAGGACGGCCGCGAGGGGCACGGCCGGCTTGGGCGTGCCCTGCTCGTCGGTCGAAAGCTCCTTGGCCCGCTCGACGATCTGCCGGCCGTGGACCTGGGCGGTGCGCGCCTGCTCGGTGGCGCGTTGCTTGACGTCGTCCACCTTGTTCCGTGCTTGGGACTTGACGTCGAGTTTCTCCGACAGCGCGTCGACCGTGTGCCCGAGTTCCGCACGGGTCCGCTCGATATCGGCCTCGATCTGGTCGGCGCTGGCATCCTTGGCCGGCCGCGGGGTGTCAGGACTGCTGGGCGTGGTCACGATGACGGGCCTCCTGTACTTCCTGGACGTCGCGTTTGACATTGCCGAGAGTGCGCTCCGGGGTCGGTGAGGTCTGCCGCACCTGCTTCTTGCCCGCCAGCGCGGCGATTCCGGCGGCGATGAGCAGTACCGCTCCGACGATCAGCGCGGATGCCCACACCGGCAGCGTCAGTGCCAGCGCGGCGATGGCGGTGGTGATGATGGCTCCCGCACCGAACCAGGCGAGTACGCCCGCGACGCCGAACAGGCCCGCTCCTACGCCTGCGTGCTTGGCCGAGGCCTTGATCTCGGTCTGAGCAAGCTGCAGTTCGTCGCGCACCAGTCGCGAGGTCTGCTCTGACAGTCGGGTCATCAATTCCCCGACCGATGGTTCTGACGACGTGGCGGTGGCACCTGTGTCGTGGCTCGTCATTCGTTCACCTCCGAGCATTGGTGTTCGATGGCTGGTCTCGGGCGTTCTGTTGTCGGCGGCGCGCTGTTCATCGGGTCTCGGCGCCGATGCTCCCGGTTCCTGCCTTGGCCTGACAGCGATGGCACCTCGGTTGCCCGACAGCTGCGGGACCGAAACATCGACCGGAATCGCGTGTCCCTGCCGTTCGTTGCGCGGATACGCCGCGCTTGCGGCCTGCACCCGAGATTCCCCGAACAGTCGTAGCCCAAACAGTGGGTTTGCCGCTGCCCATTCGCTGCCGCCTCTGCCGGGGGGATCGCCGGCGGTGCGGGCCGACCAGTTGTGCGCGCTCATCGGATACTGGGGAGCTGTACCGACCCTTTTGCCGCGCAGGCGTTTCCGTTATTCACTGTCCATTGTGTACGGTCGCCGGGCGAGAAAGCTCACCGCTCTCCGAGGACGGCGCGCGCTGGCATTTTTTTTGCGGCTCACTCGCTGCGAGCGATGGCTCGGTCGTAGGCGGCCCGGAGTTGCTCGCCGGCCGTGGGTCTGCCGGTGTCCGGGGCGGGAACGGCGAGGTGTCGCTCGCGGAGCTCGGCCATGAAGTCCTCCCATAGCTGCGGGCCGCCCTCGTACAGAACCCGGGCCCGCACGCGCAGGGGCTCCGTGGTCGGCCGGTGGCGCAGGCCCCACCAGCCGAGTTCGGCAAGAACCGGCACCAGTTGGATGGCGGGCTCGGTGAGGCTGTACGCCGCGCGACGGCCGGCTCCGGCGTCCTCGCGGGTGAGCAGCCTCGCCTCCACCAGGTCGTGCAACCTGCGAGCCAGGATGTTCGAGGCGATGCCTTCCTCGGACTCGCGTTCCAGTGTCCGGAAGTGCCTCCGGTCGCCGAACATGATGTCGCGCAACACGATCAGGCTCCAGCGGTCACCGAATACTTCGACCGCGGCGTTGATCGCGCATCCTGAACGCGGCTCGCCTGTCGTCACGACACCCTCCTCGACCGACCGAACAACTGCTTGCAGTTTACCAGCACTTAGTGATGAACTAGTGCCGCTTGCGTATTGCAATCACCCAGGGAGGTTTACGAGATGATCCGTCGAGTGATGGCCAACTGCACCGTGACCGATTCGGCCCGGGCCGAGGACTGGTATGCGCGGTTGTTCGACCGGGAGCCCGATGCCCGCCCGATGGCCGGCCTGATCGAGTGGGACTTCGGCGCCGGTGGTGGTCTGCAGGTCTGGTCCGAGCCCGGGCGAGCCGGCCGGTCGTCGGCAGTGCTGGAGGAGACCGATCTCGATGCGGCCGCCGCACATGCGACGCGGGTCGGCATCGCCCACGACGGGCCCCAGCCCGGCGGCGGCGCCCGCATCCTGCAACTCACCGACCCGGACGGAAATCAGGTCGTCCTGGTCGGCGTCTGACCGCCACCGCGAGCGACCGAGGGCGCCGGGCGCGGAGGTTTCTCGGCCCGAGCCCGCCCGCGACGAGGAACCTGACGGCCGGCCGGAACAGCACAAGTGACCATGGTGCCGACGCGGGTTCAGGGTGCCGACAACGAACGTGCGGATCGGTTCTGTCGTGACTGTTCGCTGGGCGCGACGACGGAAGGACGCAGTCGGCAGGCCCCTACTTTTGATGCAAACCGGTCGGTCGCGGAGGCCCGAGTGCCGTCGTGCGGCGATGATTGACGGATCAGTCGTGGGCGCGGGTTGTGCCCACCCCCGGAGAGCGTTCGTCGAGCTCCTGGTCCGAGAACCGTTCTCGGCACCGCACGTCAGATTCGTGGAGGCCGTCCGTGTCCCTGCCCAGGCAAGTGCCGCACCGGTCGTGGCCGCTTCATCCTGGCGCCGGGTTCGGCTGCGGTCTGGTGGCGATCGGTCTGTTGCTGTGGCTTCCGAGCGCGGCCGAGGGCGACCACGATCTGGGGCCGGTGCCCGCCCCCGGTTCGGCCGCTTGGTGGATGGTCGTGGCGGTGCTGCTGACGCAGGCCGTCGCGGTCGCCTGGACCAGATGCGCGCCCGCGGTGGTGTTGCCCGGGTCGACCGCGGTGGCGCTCGTGCTGGTCCCGGTGGTGCCGGGGCCGGCGTTCACGGTCACCGTCGTCGCCGTGCTTGTCGCGGTGTTCCTCGCGGCTGTGGCCCATCCGCTGCGACGGCTGGGGGTGCCGCTGCTGGTCGCGGGCGTGTTGCTGGCCACCGGGTGGTTCCTCACCGCGGGCGCCCATGATGCGTCCGAGGTCGGCGTGGCCGTCGTCGCCGCGGCACTGCAGGCGTTGCTGGTGATCGGGCTGCCGCTGCTGCTGGGTTCGGTGATCGCGGCGCGCCGGGACGCGCACGAGGCGCGCCGGCTGGAACTGGTGGCCTTGCGCGGGGAACAGGACGCGCTGTTGCAGGCGGCGATCTCCCGGCAACGCACGGCGTTGTCGCGGGAGCTGCACGACATCGCCGCTCATCACATGTCCGGTATCGCGATGATGGCCGCGGCGGTCACCCGGCAGATCGACTCCGACCCCGAGACGGCGAAACGCTCGGTGTCCCAGATTCGCGAGCAGAGTCGTGCCGTGCTCGCCGACCTGCGCAGGTTGGTCGGCCTGCTGCGCGAGGAAGCCGACGTGGCCCGCCCGGTGGAGACTCTGGACGCGTTGTCCGCGCTCGTCGAGGCCCGCCGCGCGGCGGGCACCGAGATCACCCTCCTGGCGCCCGCAGGGCACGTCGAGGTGGGCCCGCTGTCCCAGCTCGTCGCGTACCGGATGGTGCAGGAGTCGCTGGCGAACGCGGCGGCGCACGCGCCGGGTGCGTCCTGCGTGGTCGAGGTCGGTGTGCCGCGCGGAGGACGGCTCACGGTCAGCGTGCGTAACGGCGTGCCCACCGGCCCCGATCCGGGCCCCGGTGGCGGGTTCGGTCTGGTGGGTATGGCCGAACGAGCACAGTTGGTCGGCGCGGATCTCGACCACGGCCCCACTTCGGAGGGCGGCTGGGAGGTGCGGCTGGGGCTCCCGCTGGGCGAGACGGTCAGTACGATGTGCGCGCCAGCCACGCTTCCGGAGGCCCCCCATGATCCGCGTGCTCATCGCCGATGACCAGCCACTGGTGCGCGCCGGGCTGGCGGCGCTGCTGGCCGCCGAGCCGGACATCGAGGTGGTCGGCGTCGCCCAGCATGGGACGCAGGCACTCGCTCTGGCGCGCGAGTTGGCGCCCGACGTCGCCTGTCTCGACATTCGGATGCCCGGACGCAGCGGCATCGACGTGGCCCGGGAGTTGTGCGCGCCGCAGGCCGACCCGCAGGTGCAGGTACTCGTGCTCACGACTTTCGACCTCGACGACTACGTGTTCGGGGCGCTGGAGGCCGGGGCATCGGGATTCCTGCTCAAGGATTCCGAGCCGGAGGACATCGTGCACGCTGTACGGCAGGTGGCCGTCGGCCGGGGCACGATCGACCAGACGCTGACACGTCGCATCCTGAGCGAGTTCGTGCATCGGCGCCGGTTGCAGCCGGTGGCGGGGCGGCGGGTGGAGGAACTGCTCACCGCGCGCGAGCACGAGATTCTGCTGCTGCTCGCCGAAGGGATGTCCAATGACGACATCGCCCGGAACCTGGTCGTGGAGGTTTCGACCGTCAAGTCGCATCTGGCCCGGATGTTGCCCAAGCTCGGGGTGACCTCACGCCTGCAGGCTGTCGTCTGGGCTTACCAGAACCGGGTCGTTGCCGTGCCCGGGCCGGACAGCGCGCGCTGAGGCGTGCCGGCGCCGGGACTCCCCGGCGCCCGAGTGTCTGCGCGGAACGACGGTTCGTGAACCGGCCGAACGGAAGAAAACGAGCCGCCCGGTGCCGGCTCCTGCATCTTTGGATGGCGGCCGTGGGCTTCGATCGTTTGCCGCTCGTGGCCGGCTTCACCGGTCCGCAGGATTGCGGGCATGACGACTTCGAAGCACACCCCGTCGATCATCGAACACGGTCCCCGGCCCCCTGCTCCGCCCCGTGACGGTGGCGTGCTCGGGACGGTGCGCCGCCACCCACTGCTGAGCTTCTTCCTGCTCGCCAACCTGTTGAGCTGGCTGGCCTGGACGCCGTACGTCCTGTCGGAGAACGGGCTGGGCTGGTGGGCCTACCGGTTCCCGGAGGTCTTCGGGTCCAGCCAGTTCACCGGCGTGCTGCCCGGCGCCTACCTCGGCCCCATCGGCGCAGCCGTGCTGGTCACCGCGGTCGCCGACGGCAGGGCAGGGTTGCGGCGGTGGGTGGGCCGGATGTGGCGCTGGCGGGTTCGATGGCACTGGTACGCGGTCACCCTGCTGGGCGTGCCGGCAGCGATGCTGATCACCGGGTGGGCATTCTCCGGCGGACAGATCGCGGCACCCTCGATGATGGCGGTTGTCGCCTATGTGCCCGCCCTGCTGCTCCAGATGATCACCACCGGGCTCGCCGAGGAACCGGGCTGGCGGGATTTCGCGTTGCCGCGCATGCAGCGAAAGTTCGGCCCGCTGGCCGGGACGATGATCCTCGGTCCGTTGTGGGCGGTCTGGCACCTGCCGTTGTTCCTGACCGACTGGGGCGGCTGGCCGGACGCGGACTGGACCCGCCCGGTCGCGTTCACGGTCTTCTGCGTCGCGTTCAACGTGGTCATGACGTGGGTGTTCAACCGGACCGGGGAGAGCCTGCCGCTGGCGATGCTGCTGCATGCCAGTGTCAACAACTTCGCCTCGGTCATGTGGGCGGAGACGTTCCCCAGCATCGACGGCGACCTGGCGATACATGCGATGGCGGCAGGATCGGTCGTCGCCGCGGTACTGGTTCTGCTCGGTACTCGCGGACGGCTCGGTTACCGCCCAGCAGTCCCGTGAGCACCCGCGGCGAGGCAGGGGCGCTGTGCGTGCCGCCTGGCGAGCAACTCGACGTCAGCGCGGCCGCTTGGACCACGCCACCACCCGCCGCCTCGTCGAACATGCGCCTGAACGGGAGAATGCTGGTGAATCGGAGCAGTAGCTGGCGACGAGGTTTCTCCTCGATCCTGGCCGATCGGCTGGACCCGAGGGCCGATCAGACGAGGGTGCATTCTCCTCTCTGCTGCGAGTGTTGCTCACGATCGACTTCGGCATCAGCGGTTGGATCGGCCGGCGAGCCGCTCAACTGAGAAGGAGAAGACATGCGACAGAAGTACTTGGCGCGCGGCACGGCGGTTCTCGCCGTCGTCCTCGTCGGGGGCTCGCTCACACCGGCCGCCATGGCCGGGCCGCCCACGGCGGACTCCGCGCCGGCTCCGCTGCGTACCAACGGGGCGGCCGTTCCGGCACTGGAGTGGACGCCGTGCGGCGACAGCGCGCCCGGCTACGAATGCGCGACGGCCGAGGTGCCACTGTCCTATCGGGACCCCGCGGGCCAGCAGACCCCGATCGCCGTGGGCAAACTGCCCGCCGTCGATCAGGAGCACAAGCTCGGCACGATCTTCTACAACCCGGGCGGGCCGGGTACCAGCGGCAGGTTCGCGCCGGAACTGACTCCGGAACTGCACCAGCGGTTCGACATCGTCGGCTTCGACCCGCGCGGCATCGGCGAGAGCGCCGGGTTGAGCTGCTTCACCGAGCCCGGCGATGGCTTCGGTCAGATGGACTCCTTCCCGGTGACCCCGGAGCAGGAACGGGTCGCGATCGAGGACACCACGCGCAAAGTCGAACAGTGCGCCCAGAACGCGGGGCCGCTGCTGCGGCACACCTCGACGGCGAACGTGGCTCGCGACCTCGATCTGCTGCGTGAGGCGGTGGGGGAGGACCGGCTCGACTACTACGGCATCTCCTACGGCAGCCACCTCGGCACCGTGTACGCGAACCTGTTCCCTGAGCGGGTGGGCGCGGTGACGATCGACGCCGTGGCCGACCCGATCGAATGGACCACCGGATACCGCCCGGAGGAGGCGGCCGAACCGCAGGGCTTCCGGATGGGCAGCTTCGGCGGTGCCCAGCAGGCACTGCAGACGTTCCTCGACGCATGCGCAGGTGACGAGCGCTGCGCTTTCCGGGAGCCGGGTACCGATCTGCTCGGTAAGTACAACGCGCTGCTGGACCGGCTGCTGGCGCAGCCCGTCACGATCACCCGGCCCGACGGGACTTCGATGGAGGTCACCTACCAGACGGCCGTGATCAGAACATGGCGCGCGCTCAACAGCGCCTCGGCGTCGGCAACGCTCGCCGATTTCCTGCAGCAGTTGCACGAACTCTCCCAGCCCGGTGCCGCTGCCGGACCGGCGCCGAAGGTCGCGGCTCAGTCTGCCTCGCAAGGAGGCACCGTGGGAGAGGAGCAGATGCTCAGCGTGATGTGCAACGACAGCAGCAACCCCACCGACCCGCGGGCGTGGTCCGACTACGCGCGGCGTGCCGACGAGGTCGGGCGCGGTTTCGGCTCGTTCTGGACGTACATCTCGCTGGCCTGCGCGAACTGGCCGGGCGGGCCCGACCCGGACCGCTACACCGGTCCATGGGACCGGGAAACAGCCTCGCCGGTGCTGGTCATCGGCAACCGGCAGGGTGATCCGGCCACACCGTACGACGACGCGCGCAAGACTTCCGAGCTGCTCTCCGACGGTCGGCTGCTCACCCTCGACGCGCCCGGACACGGCGCTCGTGGTGAGAGCGCCTGCATCGACGGGGCGTTGAACGCGTACTTCAGCGAGGGCGCACTGCCCGCCGAGGGCACGGTCTGCCAGCCGGACCGGGGCCCGTTCGACCCGGTGCCCTGACCTGTCCGGACCGGCGCCGGCGGCCCGCTCGATCCGACCGGTCGAGCGGGCCGCCTGCCGTGGTGCGGTATCTCCGAACCGTCACGGTGGCGTAGCAGGTTCCGGTCAAGTGGGTCAGGCTGTCCCGCTTCGCGCCATGGTGGCCGCCGCGCAGGGACCAAGACGCAGCAGAACGCCGTATCCGTGCACGGATACACGACCGCGCTGCGGTCGCGGTCACCGAACAGGTATGCGCTCTCGTCGTGGGTGCGTTTCGAACCGGGTTCCGGCAGCAGTCGTCGTCAAGGTTTCCTACCGTCAGGTGCGGAAATGATCGATTGCGGTCCTACGGAAATGGCGGGCGGCAACAGAAAGGTAGGCATCGCCTCGCCGGGCCAGATCCAGACTGCGTTCGCAGTTCTCGGCGTCGAGGTGCAGCCAGGCGACTGGCGCGTGGCCGGCTGCCCGGCGGGACATGGCCGGTACCAGCCCGATCCCGATTCCGGCACTGATCAGGTCCTGGGTCGCGGCGGGTTCGTCGCTCTCGCAGGTGATGTCGGGCGTGAGCCCGGCCTCGGCGAACAACCGGTCGGTCAGGGTGCGCTGCCAGAATCCCGGGCGAGTCGCGATGATCGGTTCATCGGCGATGCTCGCCAGATCCGTACGTTCTCGCGATGCGAGCGGGTGTCCTGGTGGGACGGCGAGGAGCACCTCCTCGCGGAGCAATTCCTCGGTGACCACCGCGGGGTCACCGAGTGGCTGGGAGGCGAAGCAGAGATCGACCTCGCCGCGGCGTAGTTGTTCGGTCATGGTGGCCGCGGACGACTGGAAGAGCCTGACGTCGACACCTGGTTGTTCGGTCCGGAACCTGGTGAGCAGCCCGGTCAGGGTGAGCAGTGTTTCAGCGGCGACCGACACACTCCCGTGCTCGAGACCGGCGGCGTCGGTCAGTTCGGTGCGTGCGTCGTCGAGTTCGCGGAGCGCGCGATCAACCCGCCGCAGGAACGCCGCGCCGAAACGGTTCAGTCGGAGAGCGCGGCCGGTCCGGTCGAACAGTGGTACGCCCAGATCGGCCTCCAGGCGAGCGATCGAGCGGCTCAGGGACGGCTGGGCGACACGCAGATCCTCAGCCGCCCGGCTGAGGTGCTCGCGCCGGGCGACCGCTTGGAAGTAGCGCAGGGACAACAGGTCCATGTGGTCACCTCTTTCATAACCCCGCTGTCATGATTTCATGTCGAATTCGGTCTTGGACAGCATAAGACGTCCGAGCTTAGCGTCAGCGGTATGGAGACAGGCGACCGAACGGGCGCACCGCGGCCGCGGCCAGCCCGAGGACGGCGGACGCTGACGGCCGTGCGCATGATCGCGACGCTGCACGGCGTGGTGATTCTCGCGCAGCCGGTGTTCGCGGGCCGGTACCTGACCGGCGACTACGACATGCTCGCCGTGCACGCGCTGGGAGCCGACCTCGTGTTCTACCTCGGGCTGGTGCAACTGGTCGCCTCGCTGCTGTTGTGGTGGCGCGCCGGACCGCGCTGGCCCGCCGCTGTGAGCCTGCTGCTCGCGCTGGGTGAGACCGGCCAGTACTTCGCCGGTCTGGCCGGCGTTCTGGATCTCCATGTCCCGCTCGGGGTGGCGCTGACCGTGCTGATGGCGGTCACGCTGCTGGGGTTGTGGCGAGGCCGGTCCCCGCGTGGCCGGATGGTGCGGGGATGACGGGCGGCGACCTGTCCCGGCGGCGGTTCTTCGGCCTCGCCGGTGGTGCGGGCGTGCTGCTTACGGCCGGGGTGGCGGTGCCGCGTCTGCTCGACCGCCCGGCGCGGACCGGGGAGCAGCTGGTCAGCCAGGTGCCGCTGCCGGAGCCGTTCCGGGTGCCGCTGCCGATCCCGCGGACGCTGGATCCGATCGGTTCCGGACCGTACGAGGACCGGTACGAGATCGTCCAGCGACTCGGAACGTCCGAAATCGTGCCGGGTCTGCGAACACCGATCTGGGGCTACGACGGCACTTTCCCCGGGCCGACCATCGAGTCCACCAGCGGCCGGACCGCGATCGTGCGGCACCGCAACGAACTCCCGGTGCCCACGGTCGTGCACCTGCACGGCGGACGCACCCCGCCGGACTCCGACGGGTACGCCACCGATCTCGTACTTCCCGTGGGCCCCAACGCAAACACCGCCGCCCCGCACGCCGGGCACGGAATGCACGATCCCGCCGCGGTGATCACCACCGGCGTGCGCGACTACACCTACCCGCTGAGGCAGCGCGCGGCGATGCTCTGGTACCACGATCACCGGATGGATTTCACCGGCCCCGCGGTGTATCGCGGCCTCGCCGGGTTCCACATCGTGCGTGACGCGACCGAGGACGCGCTCGGCCTTCCGCGCGGCGAACGGGAACTCCCGCTGATGATCACCGACCGGGCGTTCAACGAGGACGGCACCTTCCGCTACCCGTCGCTGGACCGCACCCTCGGCAGCGGGCCCGGCGTGGAGGACGACTACGTCGAAGGCGTGCTCGGTGACGTGATCCTGGTGAACGGTGCGCCATGGCCGTTACACGAGGTCTCGGCCACCCGGCACCGGCTGCGGATCCTCAACGCCTCCAACGCGCGCCGCTACGACCTCGCGCTGGACCCGCCCCCGCCCGGCGGCGGCGTTCTGGTGCAGGTCGGCGCGGACCAGGGACTGCTCGAAACGCCCGTGGCGCACGACGATGTGCCGATCGCACCGGCGGAGCGTTACGACCTCGTCGTCGACTTCGGGCGCTACCCGGTCGGCAGCGAGGTCACCCTCGTCAACCGGCTCGGCAGTGGCTCCACCGCCCGGATCATGCGCTTCCGGGTGGCGCGTCCGGGCGCGGACGACAGCGTGGTTCCCGAGCGACTCGCCGAACCCGATCCGCTCGAACGCGGTGACGCCGCCGTTACCCGCGAGTTCTCCTTGCGCGGCGGCCTGATCGGCGACCGGCACGGGTGGCTCATCAACGGCGAAGCGTTCTCCCCGGCCCGCATCGACGCACGACCACGACTCGGCGACGTCGAGGTCTGGCGATTCGTCGCCGACCTGCACCACCCGGTCCACCTCCATCTGGTGAACTTCCGCGTCCTTTCCCGCGGCGGAGGCCCACCCGGTCCCCATGACGCCGGTCCGAAGGACACCGTCGACCTGCGTCCCGGCGAGTCCGTCGAGTTGATCGCCCGCTTCGACGGCTACCGCGGGCGGTACATGTTCCACTGCCACAACGCCGAGCACGAGGACATGGGCATGATGGCCAACTTCGAGGTCGGTTGAACCTGACATCGGCCATCGGACGGCCATGCAGTGCACCCGCCGAGCGACCGTTCATCGTGCCTGGCCGGTTGATCCTGGCCCGGTGATGTGCGTCTGTGCGTGTTTGGTGAATGCCGCGAGCACGCGGTTGTGGTCGCGGGCGCGGGTGGCGAGTACGACTCTGCTCGGCTCGATGTCCTCGAGCGGCACGAGGGTCAGATCGGGCCGTAGACCCCCGATGCCCGACGGGACGATGACGACGGCCTGCCCTGATGCGACGGCTTCGAACTTGTCCTCGATGTTGTCGACGTAGGCGCCGTCGGGCACGGGGCGCCCGTCGGGCCGTGGTTCGGCACGCCAGAACGTGTGCCATTCGGCCGCGAAGTCCTTGACCCTGAGCATTGGTTCTCCCGTGATGTCGCCCAGGGTGACGGATTTCTTGCCCGCCAGTCGGTGTTCCGTCGGGATCAGCAGGGAGCGGGGTTCGTCGTAGAGGATGGTCACCCGGAGCCCGTCGGTCGGGAACGGCAGCCTGGTGACGACCGCGTCCGCGCGGTACTCGAAGAGCACGGTGCGCGGGTCGTCCCAGCCGATGTGCTGGACGTGGACGTCGGCGTCGGGGTGGCGGTGGCGCAGTTCGCGTACCGCCGGTGTGACGATCAGGCCGGAGAGGTAGCCGATGGTGATACGGCTCGGTTGTGCCGCCGCCTGCGTCGCGGTGACGGCCTGGTTCGCCGAGCGCAGGAGCTTTTTCGCCAGCGGCAGGAAGGTCTCGCCTGCCTGAGTCAGTCGGCTGCCCTGCGGGCTGCGGTCGATCAGTCGCGCGCTGAGCTGGTGTTCGAGGCGGCGAATCTGGCGGCTCAGCGATGGCTGGGTGGTGTGCTGCGCCTGGGCGGCGCGGCCGAAGTGCCGGTATTCGGCGACGGCGGTGAAGCACCGCACCAGCCGCAGATCGAGATCGACAGGATCCGGCAGCGACTCGGGCATACGGCGAGTGTACCTCGATGGTGTCGCACTTTCGGTTAAGATAAACGTATTGAGCTGCGTAGATACACAGTTCGTATTGCGCTGTGCACTCTTTTCATTGGACCGGTAGCCGGTCACGGCAGGAGAGTCGAGGGTGCGGTCTTTCCCTACCGGAGGTGGACGAGGATGACGGAAACGACTCCCGAGAATGCGGCTCTGTGGCTTCCGAAGCGGGGGGCGCGGTTCGAACTGGGACCGGCCCCGTACACCGCGCCGGCGGCGGGAGAAGTCGTCGTGCGGGTGCGGGCGATCGCGGTGAATCCGATCGACGGCATGCCCGGTTTCGCCTACCGGCTCATCCTGCCGTGGCTGAACTTCCCGGCTGTCGTGGGTTCGGATGTCGCCGGCGTGATCGTCGAGGTCGGACCCGGCGTGACCCGCCTGCGCCCAGGCGACCGCGTGGTGGGCGCCGCGGGCGGCATCGAACAGAACCGCAACCGGGCTGCCGAGGGCGCCTTCCAGCGCTACGTGGTGCTCAAGCAGAGCATGACCGCCACCCTTCCCGACGACCTGTCCTTCGAGCAGGCCGCAGTGCTGCCGCTGGCCGTGTCGACCGCCGCTTCCGGGATGTTCCAGCATGACCATCTCGCACTGCCGTTGCCCACGATCGACGCGGAGGACCGACGGGAGACAGTTCTGGTGTGGGGCGGGTCGACCAGCGTGGGCAGCAACGCGATCCAGCTCGCGCGTCATGCCGGATACCGGGTCGTCGCCACCGCCTCGCCACGGAACTTCGACTATCTCCGCTCACTCGGTGCCACGGCAACGGTCGACTACCACAATCGCACGGCCGCAGACGAGCTCATCGACGCGATCGGCGACAGCCCGCTGGCCGGCACTCTGGCCATCGGCAACGGCTCCCTCAAGCCGACCCTGACGATCGCGTCGGCAGTGCCAGGCAGCCGCCGGATCGCATCCGCCCAGCCGGCGCTGCTCACTCGAGTCAGCTCGTTGTTGCGGCGTCACAAGGGGATCCAGGTGAGTTCCATCTGGGGCGGAAGCCTCAAAGACAACGAAGTCGGTCCCGGAATCTACGTCGACTTCCTGCCCGCGGCGCTCGCCAAGGGCACGTATCAGGCCGTCCCCAACCACGTGATCGTCGGTGCGGGACTCGACAAGATCCCGGACGCGCTCGACCAGCTCCGGAAAGGTGTCTCCGCGAAAAAGCTCGTCGTCACGATCTGAGGGGCCGCTGCACGAAGCTGCCGCAGCGGGTTCGATCGCGGTGGCCGCCAGGGGCTCGAACTCTGGACGCGAGGATCGAAAGCCAGCGGGTTCGATCGCGGTGATCTTGAAACGGTCGCCGATTGCAGGGCTCCTACATGCGGGTTTGGCGATTCCAAGATCATGTCCGCGACATGGGTTGACCTGGGGTCTGCCTCGTCCGCGGGGGCTGGCATTGCCGTCTGACCGAACGGGACGAAGGCAGGCGTGTGGAGGTTGGTGGGGTGCTATCTCGAGGCCAAGCGTGCCGTGGGCATCGCGTCGAAGCGGTGCTGGTGAAGGTGGCAAAGTTTCTCCTGGCCTGCGCGAACCGGTTACCCCGAGGATGCAGCACGGCATTTCAAGGGTTACGCCGTGCTGGTGATCGGCGCATAGCAAGGCGAGGCGGCCGGCGTTGCACGGGGTGCGGAGGCCCCACGAGCTCGCGGACCGGTTGCGCCCTAACTGGGTGCGACGTTCCACGACTGCGAGGCCGCCCCATGCCGGAGGTCGCGCAGTCGGACCGGTGCAAGGCTCGTGCAACTCCTTGAACTCGTGACTGAACAGGTCGAGGCGGCAAGGCATTCCCTCTGGGGTGGTGAACAGATGCTGCCCTCCTTTGGTTCGGCAGGGACCTTCAGGCGAGCAGTCAGGTAGCGAGGCGGCAAACCGGCGATGACACGATCAAGAGCGACGGTCCGTGCTCGTAAAGACGTGCCCTGTGCGCGACGGACAACTGTCACTCTCCGCGCTTGAAATACCTACCTCGATGAGAATGGACGGCGACAATCAGGTGTTGCCTTCCGGTGAGGCACACCAAGAGTAGAGCCGGCGGCCGGTTCATCCTGAGCAGGCTTGTTTTCTCCCGAGGGGAGGGTTACCCGGAATGGCTCATTACTCATCTGTTTCGCGAATTGGGAACCCCTGCGGCTCGGACGGCATCCTAGGGATTGATCGAGAACTGACCGTCACGGGAGGGACTGACATGACGCCAAACGATGACACGCAACTGTCACCGGCTGGACGGCGAGGCATTCCTTGGCGGGTGGTGCGCTACGCGATCGGCGCACTGGTCGCGGTGATCGCACTTCTCGGGTGCTCATCCGGTGACGGTGAAGGCTGGGTTGTCCCTGGCGTGGGTGATGAACAGGGCAACAGTGGCAAGAACATCATTGTGATCGAGGAATGGGGCGTAGAATTCGCGCTGCCCGATACGATCAGCGCCGACGATGTGACCATCGCGCATCATCCGACTGAGCCGGGTGAGCCTGAGAACGTCGCGGTCAGCAGTGCGATATTGGCCGGCAAACTCATTACCGATCTTTGTGGGGGCACCGCTCTCAAGCGCGGCGAGTTCGTCAGCATCTACCGGTCGGACCGGCCTGACGACGACACCGTCCCCATCGGAGACCACCACTTCCGAGTGTATGGCAGCCTCGCCGACGACATGTGCTATGACGCGGAAACCAGTTCGACTTACCTGGTGGACAGCGTGAACGAGACCGTTCAGAAGACGCTGACCACTTCCTGACAGTGAATCTCTTTGGCCCGTAGGACGGCAAGATCCGTCTCGGCCTCGTTTGAAAATGGACAGGGCATCGAACGATGTAGGGGGACGCAATTATGCGGCAGTTGACCGAGAGCGCCCTCATGCGCGCGGAGCAACTGGTCGATCGCGAGCCGGACCGACTGTTCGTCTTGACGGCGCCGAGTGGTGACCTCGAACTGTACGAAACACCCGGTGGAGAGCTGGCGGTGTGGGCGTATCGCGATATACGGGACCTCGTGACTTCGTGTGGCGGCGGCCAGCCGTGGATGCGCGCGAGCGCGGTCGAGCTGGCGACGACCGCGCGGGCGGTCGGCGTGCCGATCCTGGTCGCGCTGGATGTCGGGCATCCCGACGGAGCCCGTTACCCCGAGCCCGATGCGTGCCACCGTGAGCCCCTCCCACAGCTGAGACCAGCCGCCGCGCCGCCGCGCGTGTGGATACCCACGCGGCCCCCGCGGGACGGCGTGCGGCAGGTGCAGGTCGAGTTGCACGCCGCCAGGCGCGGCGAGCCGATGTTGCCGGTGTACTCGACGGTGGCGTCGTTGCGCGCCGGTTGCGGTCCGCACCAGGCTGCTGTGGCTGTCCGGCCGGAAGACATCGCCGGGATCGTGCGGGCGGTCGGAGCACGCGGTGTGGCGGCCGACGCGGTCCTGGCTGAACGGGCACGGCACCAGGCGCCGGTCGTCACGTGGACGGGGAACAACCGGTCGGGAGGAGCGAGGGACTATGGACACGACTGACGGTGGGCTCGGCAGCGGCTTCTGGGCCGAACCGGAAACGCTCACGCAGCTAGCACGACAGGTGTTCGAGGCCTCGGAGACGCTGTCGGCGTCGACCCGCCAGGTCCCCAACGCTCCGGACGCCGGCGCCTCGTCGGCCATCGTCGGCACCGCACTGGCGCGCGTGCAGACCGCTGGGACGGTGCTCGTCGAAGTACTGGCTCAAGTCGCGGGCAAGGTGGATACCGCGCGCGGTCGCTACGACGCCATCGACAACACCGCGGCGGGCGCGTTGCGGTGGGAGAAGATCCCGCACCAGACACCGCTGACGGACCTCGTCCGGGGAAACGACTTGCTGGAGACGAAACAGGACATCGTCGATCTCGTCCAGCCGTCCGGACCGGATTGCACCGATCCCTACACCGCGGCCACAGAGTCGGATTGCCAATCTGAGCATGGAACGGAGCGCCTACCGTGACCGGGCAGCTCAACACCACAGTAAACGGCCACCCGGGCAGCTGCATCGAAGCGGCGGACTGGCTCAGCGCGTTCGATCGTAACGCCGAGTCCGCCGTGGACCGCTGCCACGACGCGAGTGCGATCGCCGACTCCGGCTGGAACGGCCCGGCGAGCGCGGCATTCCGTACGGCCATTATGGATCCGCGCCTTACTTGCAACGATCTCGCGTTCACCTGCCGGCTGTACGAGCAGGCGTTGCGGGACTTCGGCGAAGCGTTGGAACGTGTCGTCGGCGCCATGAACGACGCGCTTGCCCACGCCGGCGACAACGGGCTCGAGGTGCACGGCCCATTTGTTCTTCCCCCTGAGCCTCCGCCCACCACAACTGTCGAAGACTTCACCGATCCGGCCCAGACCTATGCGGACATCAGCGAGAAGACCGTCGGCTACAACACCAAGGCTGAAGCGTTCAACGAGTGCAGTGACCTGGTCGCCGACGCACGCCGCCGGGAGGGAGAGGCGCATGCGAACCTGCTCGACGCGCTGACACCGCTCGACGACGGGTCGGAGCCAGCACTTCCGAGCGGCGGTGTCGATGCCTGGTCAGTGGGTCAGACCGTCCTTTCCGGAGCCGTCGACTATGTCGAGTTCGCCAAGCAGGGCCAGCTGGAGGCCATGCGTAACGCGGATCGCTTCACTCAGATGGGCATGGCGTTCTACCAGGTCTCGATGGGAGCGCTGACCGATCTGAAGCCGGGCGACCGGGATCAACTGGAACAGGCATTGCGGGCGATGCGTGGAATCACGGCGGCCGACGGCGTCCAGCAGGAATACTACAAACGCGCCGACGAATACCTGCAGTTGCTTGACAAGGCGCCGAAGTCGGTGGAGCTGATCGCGAAGAAGTTGCCTTATGCTGGAAGTCTGCTCGAATCGGTCAACCAGGCACTTGGTGCCGTCAAAGGCGAGCAGAGCTGGCCGGAAGCCGTCGCCAGGACCGGTGGTGTTCTTGCCGGATCGTTCGCCGGCGGGGTTGCGGGGTCCCAAGTCGGTGTCTTTGTCGGTGGGCCGGTGGGAGCGGTCCTCGGCGGGGTCGGAGGGAGCGTTCTCGGCGGGATTTCTGCCGAACTGGGGCTTGACGTGATCCTGCCCGGCGAGGAGCCCGATCCCTACGCCCAGCCGAAGGTGTACTTGAAGTCCTCACCACTTGGATGACACTGCAGCAACGCAGGTCGACCGAAGCATAGGCGACCTGCGTTTGTTGATGAATGTTCGACGCGATTTCCTAGGTTACGGTGATTCCATGGAAATACCTGTAGTCATGTGGCTTGTGTTCGGCGGCTTTGCTGTTGGTGGTGTCTGCCTCGCCGTACAGGGCTGGCGCATCGGCCGCCAAAGTGTCAAGACCCCTGGCAACTGGCTACCCACTCAGGGCGTCGTTGTGCGATATCACTGGAAGAATGTAGCTCGAACAGGTAACCGTGATCAGTTGGCCTTTCCAGTAGTGCAGTACGCGGGCCCCGACGGTCGGCACTACGAATTCATCAGTGACGTCACCATCGATACGGGCATCTACCGCACCGGTAAGCAGGTCGGCATTCTTGTCGACCCCCGCGCACCGGGCAATGCGCGGCTCGCGAGTGCGGACGCGACCGTGAAGACTACCGGCTGCCTCTTCGGTGTACTTGGCTGTGGCCTGGCCGGTATCGGCCTCGTTGCCACCGCCATCTTTCTCTTCGTAGTGACCCGATGAGCGGATTCCGCCATATCTCCTCAAGTCTTGGGCCAGGTGCGCCGGTAGCGCGGCGACCCGGGGACCGCTCGACCCGGATTGAAACTTGCTGACGTGGAAACCTTTCTGATACTTTCCTCGTGGGCAACTATACGAGGGGGTTTCGGTGATCGATCGACAGCAGGCCAGCGAGGCGCTCGCGGAGGTGAGCGGGCGGCAGAACCAGGTGTCGGCAATGGTGTGGCGGCGAGGAGTGCCTGCGTGGTTGGTGGGGGTGCTGGCCGCGATCCTGCTGCTCTTGGCCGTGGCGTCCGATGTCCGAAGCCAGATCCCGTCGTGGAACGGGCCCTTCCTGAAGTGGGGCGTTCCCGTGCTGGGGGTGCTGACAATGTTGACGTTGGTGCTGGTGGTGATGCACCGCAGACTCGGGTTGCGGCCACATGGCCCGGCCGGTCGCGCGTACCTCGCGCTGAGCTGGCTTCCGGCCGCCTACTTCGTGCTCGCCATCGCGATCGGGATCCCGCTGCGGGCTAACGACGTCTCGTGGGACCAGACGCTGTCCGGGGTGCCGGCGATGGCGATCGTCCTGGCGGTGGGCGCGGTCTGGCGGACGGTCGGCATTCGGCGCGCGGACGGGCAGCGGTGACCGCTCCCGCGCAGCCGCCCGGTTTCAGCGAGTTGATCCACGCGCCAACCCGGCTGTCGCTGATGTCGCTGCTCTCGGCCACCCGCTGGATCGAGTTCGGGCGGCTGCGGACGAGTCTGCAGCTGAGCGACTCGGCGCTGTCCAAGCAGATCACGACCCTGGAACAGGCAGGGTTCGTGGCGGTGCAACGCGACGGGATCGGTCGCGGGAAGCGGATGCACCTGCGACTGACCCCGGAGGGCAGGATCGCCTTCCAGGCACACGTCGATGCGTTGCGGGCGATCATGGACCGGACAGCGCAGGAGGGTCCGGACGACGACCCGAACTGGCCCGGGGTTCCGCCGGGCCTCCCGTCGGCCAATGCCGCGACGTCGGAGCGGGAGGCCCCGCGTCGCTAAGAGCCCCTAACAGGTTGTGGTGCCGTTGTGGTGGTTGCGGAGTCGGCGCCAGGCGATGAGCCCGCGGGCGAGGGTGAGGAAGCCGTGGTGGATGTCGGTGCGGCGTTCCCAGCGTTCGGTGAGACGCCGGAATTGGTGTAGTAGAGCGAGGGTCTGTTCTACGACCCACCGAAAGCGTTGGTTGTTGTCGCGGGTGCCGCGGTGGTTGATCAAGGGGCGGATTCCGCGCTGTCGCAACAGGTTCCGGTATTTATCGTGGTCGTAGCCTTGGTCGGCGACGAGGACGTCGGGCTTCCGTCGTGGGCACCCCTGCCGACCTCGGATCGCGGGAACGCCGTCGACCGGCGGGATGAGCTGGGTGGCGTCTCGTTGCGGTTGCCGCCGGTCAACGTGATCGCCAGCGGCACACCTTTACTCCGGCAGCCGGACGGCGCACCCGGATTTCGGTGGCATCCAGGATCGCTCCCCGCAAGTTCGTGTCCAGATAGGACACCACCTGGTCCGCCGCGCAGTCTCTCACCGGTCTCGGCCCTGCACCCGCGCTCGGCCAGCAACGGCCGGATCTCACCGATCGCGCGCGTGATCGTGGAACGGTCCACCCGAACCCGGCCGCCAGGACATCGTGGCTGGTGGCATGTCGCAGATGCACCCGCGTTGCCAGCAACCGGTCAACGAACACCAGCCGGTACTGTGTCCCCGCCCCGGGCACCTTGATCCACAACCATGCACGAGGTCGCTAGGGGTGAGGCGGGCCTCGGCGGATTCTACGCGCGGCGGTTGTAGGCGATCAGTGACAACGGAGCGAACACGGCGACGAACGCGGCCATCCACATCAGCGTGAACATCAGAGGCTCACCGACGGGGCCTCCCATCATCAGACCGCGCACGGCGTCGACCAGGTGCCCGATCGGGTTCCATGAGGCGAAGGTCTGCATCCAACCCGGCATCGTCTCGACCGGAACGAAGATGTTGCTGGCGAACGCGAGGGGAAGAATGATGACCGCGCCGAGACCTTGCACTGCCATCGGGTCTTTGATCGCCAGGGCGAGAAGTATCAGTGCCCACGACACCGCAAGGGCGAACGCGAGGGCGAGAGCACATCCGGCGAGCACCGACCACACGCTGGTCTCGAATCGGACGCCGAGCAGCAGTCCGAATCCGATGAGCGCGGTGAGTGAGACGAGCTGCCTGACGATGTCGCTGCCGATGGCTCCGATGAGCGGAGAGATGCGAGCGATGGGGAGGCCGCGGAATCGGTCGAAGATGCCATCGGAGAGGTCGGTGCTGAGGGAGACACCGACGCCCATTGTGGCGAAGAGCGTCATCATGCCGAGGATGCCAGGAAACACGTACTGCAGGTACTCGCCGGTGTTGCCCGAGATGGCGCCGCCGAAGACGTAACCGAAGAGCACGAGGAAGATCGCGGGACCGATGATGACGTCTGCGAGTCCTGCCGGGCGGCGGCGGAGCTTGACGATGCCGCGCCAGGAGAGAGTCGCGGACTGGATCAGCACTTGTCCGAGGCCGACGTGCTTCGGCAGAAGTGTGTGGGTCGCGGGAAGCGTTGCTGCGGTCATGCTGCTTCCCCTTCCTCGTTCTTCTCGTCGGCAGCGGTCGTACGGTGTCCGGTGAGCGTCAGGAAGACGTCATCGAGGCTGGGGAGGCGCAGCGAGAGTTCGCTGACTCCGATGGCGGCCTCATCGAGGCTCCGTACGATCGCGGGCATCGCCTCGCCATCGGTCACGGCCGCGCTCAGCTGTCCGGTTTGCGCATCGACTACCGGGGCGGCGTCGATGATTCTCCGGACCCGGTTCGTAGCTTCTTCGAGCTGACTGGGGTCGATGAGACGTACGTCGAGTGTCTGGCTTCCCATGCGCCGTTTGAGGCTGTCCGGTGTCCCCCGTGCGATGACCTTGCCGGCGTCGATGACGACGATCTCGTTCGCTAGGTGATCGGCTTCTTCGAGGTACTGGGTCGTAAGCAGCACCGTGGAACCCTGCGCGGCGAGTCTGCGGATCATGGCCCACGTCTCACCTCTGCGGGCGGGGTCGAGGCCGGTGGTGGGCTCATCGAGGAACACGACCGCAGCTTCGCCCATGATGCTCGCCGCGAGGTCGAGACGGCGACGCATCCCGCCGGAGTAGCTCGTAGCGGGCTTGGTCGCAGCATCGGCAAGTCCAGCTTCTTCGATGAGCTCGCAGGCGCGGCTTTTCGCCTGTTTGCGGGACATGCCCAGCAACCGGCCGATCATCGTGAGGTTCTGGTAGCCACTGAGGTCCTTGTCCACCGAAGCGTACTGCCCGGTGAGGCCGATGAGCTGCCGTACCTGGTGGGCGTCTCGAACGACGTCGTATCCGCAGACGCGGGCAGTGCCCTTATCGGCCTTCATCAGAGTCGCGAGGATGCGCACCGTCGTGGTCTTGCCCGACCCGTTCGGGCCTAGCAGCCCGAGCACGGAGCCGGGCTCCACGGCGAAGTCGACGCCGTCGAGCGCGGTGGTGCCACCGAATCTTTTGACGAGGCCGCTCACCTCGATTGCCGGGCCGTTGCTGTACTGAGCCATGCGCTTCCTACGTTCTTCGTCCTGCGCGGCCTGGGCTCGCGGCTGCTTGCCTGCGGCGCTGTCCGCCTCAGAGTCGCTGTGTTCCCGCACCGCGTCGAGAAACGCTTTGGGTTCATCGGTCCAGAGGTAGATGCGGTCGACGACCTGCTCGCCGCCCTTCGGCGGCAGACCGGGAAGGGTGATGGTCGTCGGCCGTTCCAGGACGACCTCGATGTTGGTTTGGCCGGTGATGTCCACCACCAGTGATCGGCCTTCCCGGTCGTCGATCACGCTCGGGGTCTTGGGCTCGTAGTTGCGGTTCTTCAGCCCCACCGAGTAGACGTCGCTCCAGATGACGTGGGCATCCATATCGAGGCCGTCTCGCACACGGATGCCCTCGCTCCCGACCGTGTGGGGTCGCATGAGGTGGGCGCACAGGAACCCGGTCATCCATACGAGCCCCCAGATGCCGACGATGAGCAGCGGGATTCTCAGCCAGAGCCACTGGTGCACGATCAGGTCGATGGCGACGATTTCGAATGCCGAGACCGCGATGAGGGTGATGAGCACCGCGAGGCTCTGGGAGTGGTAATGGAAACCCTTGGCGTCGTGGGCCTGCCAGGGCTTGCGAGCAATCGCGCGGCCGATGGCGACGTAGATGATCTTCTCGATCCCCGTACCTCGGGCAATGAGGGCTTTGGCGCGGCTCGGTTCGGTCTGCGGGATTCGGGTGGCGGTGCTCATCTGTCGCCCTCGGCTTCCGTCTGCTCGGAGCTCGTTGATGTGGCGAGGTGGGCGATGATCGCGTCGATGCCCTGTTCGAGTGCATCGAGGTGCTCCGGTGCGACCACGCCGCGCAGTTCGGCCTCCAGGCGAGCGTGTTCCTCCTGCATTCGGGCCATCGCCGTCTCGCCGTTCGGGGTGAGCTTCACCAGCACGGCGCGGCGGTCGGACGAGTGGGGAACGCGCTGCACGTACCCGTGCTGCTCCAGCGCGTCCACGAGGCCGGAGATGTTGCGAGCTGTCACCGACAACGCCTCGGCGAGGATCTGCTGGGTGGACGGACCGCTCAGCGTCAGCGTCCACAGGACAGCGGCCCGCGACTCCGTAAGCGGAGTGCCGGCGAAGGCTCGGGTCATGTCCCGCTGGAACATGCTCGTGACGGCCATGAGCTTGTCTACGATCGCGGTACGCATATCAGTACCTTACTACATTAAGAACATAGGTAACTACTTTCTCGGCGCCGAGCAGAGAGGGAACGTAGCCCGGACGGTCCGGACACGACCACACGGGAACCCACCGGTCGCCTCGACCTGTACACGTGGCAGGCCCGGCGGGTCCGGCTCGTCGCCGAGAACGACATGGTCGTCGGCTTGTAACTCGGTGTCGGGGATCCGCTGCATCCACCGCGATCGAGATTCGGGACGAGCCGCACTGGGCGTGGTTGTACTCTCGCCGCACCGGTCCGCGACCGGCGGCGATGATGCCCGCCGCGATCGACACCGACCGGCTCTGGGCCGTGATCGACCAGTTGCTCGTCGCGCGCGCGGCAAAACCGGCTCGAAGCACCACCTGATCTGCGATGGCGGTGGTGCGCCTCTCGTGATGACGCTCACCGGCGGACACCGCAGGTGACATCACCCAGCTCATCGCGCTGGTGGACGCCGTTCCCGCGATTCGTGGCCGGCGAGGGCGTCCACGGCGAAAGCCCGATGTCATCGTCGCTGACATCGAGGCTGGACCTGCCGATTGCGACGTCGCTTACCGCGATATCGAGGTCTCGCACTGTGTTCAGCGCGAGCGAAAGCGTGATTGCCGGGTCAGCATCGGTGTGAAGGCGAAAAGCACCACAGGTGGTCGCCTCCAGCTTTCGCACATCCGGTACTTCGCACAACCGTGCGCTGATCTCGGCAACGGCGTGGTCGTCCGCTCCCACGGTGATGGTGACGGTGTTGCCGTCGGACAGGGCGCGAGTGAGCGCATCGGGTGTGTCGAGGGCGAGCAGTTTGCCGCGGTCGACGATACCGACGCGGTCGCACAGCTTCGTGGCCTCATCCATGTCGTGCGTTGTCAGCACGACTGTGACGCCTTCGTCGCGCAGCGCGGCGACGCGGTCGTGTACGAAGAGTCGCGCCTGGGGATCAAGAGCATTGCTGGGTTCGTCCAGGAACAGCACCTTTGGCCGGTGCATGAGCGCGCGGGCGATCATCAGCCGTTGCGCCTGACCACCCGACAACGTGTCAACCGACGCTTTCAGGTGGTCGGCCAGTCCCATCCGGTCAAGGATCTGGTCGACGCGACGTTTGCGCTCGGCCGACGAAACACCGTGGTAGGCCGCATGGAACAGCAGGTTCCGCCGGACGCTGAGCGAGCGGTCGAGGTTGTTGCGCTGAGGGACGACCGCGAGCAACCGCCGCACGCTTCTGGAGTCGGCGACCACGTCGACGCCTTCGACGAGCGACGCATGGTGGAAGCGTGGGATAAGAAGATCGTCGCTGACAGTCCCTCGACGATGTTGTGTGGCCTGCGTATCGCGCCCCGTGCGGCGATCTGAACGACATCAACTCTCCGGCCAGCGAGGTCGCATGCCTGATTTTCGCCGCGGACGTGGTCTTCGGTGTCCAGGCCTCCGAATACGTCGAGGGCAGGGCCGCGCAGCGGTTGCTTGACGCGTGGCGGGACGGGCTCAGTTCCTTGCGTCCCAACGATTTCTATCCCGTCGGGTCGCCTCCTGCGCTCGACCGGGGCAGCTTCCTCCGGTGACTGGTGTCGCAGAACGGGTACCGTTTGCTGCGGCGACACGTACACAGTGCCACGAGAAACCGGTCGGACCGCACGACGACACCGTCATCCACCGCTATCTCCACCGGGCCCTCGATCAACACCGGGCCGCCGGGGACCACACGGACCCTGCGACTCGGCTGGGCGTTCTCCGTTGTCATACCGGTGCCTCACATCTGTTGTCCTCGCACGATTTTCCGGCCGCACACCACCCGCGGCGGTCGCACTCCGGTACGGACCGGGTTCCCCGAAGCGCGTCACGGGCAAACCCTGACCGGTGGCCGCTGACCTACGAGCCCTGCCGCGAGACCCGGATGGAAGACGCCACGGCCGCCGGTTTCACGGGGACGGAGATCGGCATCGGCGACCGCGGCCGCCGCACCGCCGGGTGCGCACCGCTGGCGCACGAGTCGGCGAATCGCTACGCTAGCGATGCAGCTCGCCGCTCGGTGCCCAGACTCCGCACGCTTCCGGCGATCCATCTCCAATAGCCGGCCAGCATCCCCGTGCTCGCTTGAGACGGTGCCCAAACCTGGCCGGCAGGAGCGAGCCGATCGTGACAGCAACAGTATCCGGGCCCAACCTGGCCGATACCGGACACAGCGCACCTTCCCGCATCCACGCCCCGGTCCGCTTGGTCAACGAGGTCGCGGTGGTGCGGATGCACGGCGACGTCGACGCGCGTACCGCACCCGTCCTGGCCGAGCGTCTGGCCCAGGAGTTGCGTCGATCAGACCGCCGGGTGGTCGTCGTGGACCTGCGGGGCGTGGGTGTACTGGAACCCGCAGGTCTGCAGGTCCTGATCACCGCCCAAGAGCGTGCGCGCGAAAAACACGTCGCGGTAAGGATCGTCGCGGATGCCCATGCCGTCCTCGAGTACCTCACGCTGACGAGCAGGGCACACACGCTCATCGTCTTCCCCGTGTACGCGCACGCGGTCCAGCTACTCCGTGGTCACATCGGCCCGATGCCTCCTCCCGTACCCCAGCAGGGGATCGAGCAACGGCTGCACGCGGCCGGAAACCCGCAGTAGCAGGCCGCAATCACGCGGCGTTCATCGCCCGACACCGGTCGCACCACGGTCCACAGGGCTGGACATGCCTGGCTGCACCTCGCGGCAGGTCCACAAAGCCCCAACTACCGCATCCGTGGCGAGCGCACCTTCCCGAACCACTCGATCGCACATTCGGCTACGAGCTCGTCACCGCGATACACGTGGCGGTTCGACGTCTCCGCTCCGCGTCCGTGAATCATGTCGAGATTGCCGGTGGTCCGGGCCGGACGGACGGCCCGCCGATCCCGGCAGTGGCAGGTATGGCAATTCCGGTCGACCGGTGCCGTACCCGGGTTGTCGCCCCGGCGTAAAGATTACGACCACGGATTGCCGAACACGTCCTGGGGTCGAGGCACGACATTGGAGGAAATTGTTGGGTACTCATGATCTGCACATCGCCACCAGCGAGACCGAGAACGCCGTGATCGTCGAGGTCCGCGGCGGAGTCGATGACATGACGGAGCCACAGTTTCGCCGCCAACTCCTGACCGCCGAGTCGCTGCCGCCGACCTCGCGCGCAATGGTCCTGGACCTACGCCAAGTCGATTTCCTCGGATCGGTCGGACTGACAGCGCTGGTGCGCGCTCGCTTACGGGCCGAGCGGGCACAACGCGAATTGATGATCGTTGCGGCACATCGCTGCGTCGTCACACCGATGAGGATCACCGGCATAGACAAACGCATTGGCTTGTACGGCACGTTGGCACTGGCTCTCGAGGAGCTCGCCACCACGCGCCTCACGGCACTGCGGGGCTGCTGAATGATTCTGTGACAGCAGGTTAGGCCGCCGTTGTGGCGGTCTGGGTCATGATGGCTTCGTACTCGATGGGGGTCAATCTGCCGAGTCGTGCTTGGCGGCGTCGGCGGTGGTAGGTG
>NZ_NKYE01000022.1 GCF_002262875.1 Amycolatopsis antarctica
GGCCGGTGTAAGGCGTTTTCGGGTGCGGCGGATGGGACTGGTTGGTCGGAGGGTGTTGGGGTGGTGGTGTTGGAGCGGTTGTCGGATGCGCGGGCGAATGGGCATCGGGTGTTGGCGGTGGTGCGGGGTTCGGCGGTGAATTCGGATGGTGCGTCGAATGGGTTGACGGCGCCGAGTGGTCCGTCGCAGCAGCGGGTGATTCGTGCTGCTTTGGCGGCGGGGGGTGTGGCTGCGCGGGATGTGGATGTGGTGGAGGGGCATGGGACGGGTACGAGGTTGGGTGATCCGATTGAGGCGCAGGCGTTGTTGTCGGCGTATGGGCAGGGTCGGGATGTGCCGTTGTTGTTGGGGTCGGTGAAGTCGAATTTGGGTCATACGCAGGCTGCTGCGGGTGTGGCTGGTGTGATCAAGATGGTGATGGCGATGCGGCATGGTGTTGTGCCGCGGTCGTTGCATGTGGATGAGCCGACGCCGCATGTGGATTGGTCTGCGGGGTCGGTGGAGGTGGTGGGGGTCGAGCGTGGGTGGCCGGAGTCGGGTCGGTCGCGTCGGGCGGGGGTGTCTTCGTTCGGGGTCAGTGGCACCAACGCGCACGTCATCCTGGAGCAGGCGCCCGCCCCCGAGCCCGCAGCCGAGTCCGCAGCCGAGCCCGCTCCCGTCACGTCGACGCCGTGGGTGCTCTCCGCGCAGACGGTGCCGGCACTGCGCGCCCAGGCCGCCGCCCTGGCCGAGGCCGCGGAGACCGCCGCCCTCGCACCGGCCGACGTCGGCCGGTCCCTGCTCGCCACCCGCGCCGCTCTCGACCACGGCTGCGTCGTCGTCGGCGCGGACACCGCTGCCCTGGCCGCCGAACTGCGGGCCGTCGCCACCGACCTTCCCGACGCCCCCGCGGTCACCGGCGTCGGGGCCGGGGCCGGCCGCGGCCCGGTGTTCGTCTTCTCCGGTCACGGCGCCCACTGGGTGGGCATGTGCGCCGAGCTGCTCGATGAGTCGCCGGTGTTCGCCGAGTCGCTGCGCGCCTGCGCCGAGGCGCTGGCCCCGCACATCGACTGGTCCCTGATCGACGTGTTGCGCGGGGCGCCCGAGGCTCCCGACCCGGACCGCTTCGACGTCGTGCAGCCCACGCTGTGGGCGTGCATGGTCTCGCTGGCCGCGGTCTGGCGCGCGCACGGCGTCCACCCGGCCGCGGTGGTCGGCCACTCCCAGGGCGAGGTGGCCGCGGCATGCGTGGCCGGAGCGCTGTCACTGGCCGATGCCGCCATGATCATCGCGGTGCGCAGCCGGGTCATCGCCGAGGAACTGGGCGGCATCGGCGGCATGCTGTGGCTGCCGGTCTCCGCCGAACAGGCGCGCGAGCGGCTGCGCCCCTGGGAGGAGCGGCTCTCGGTCGCCGCCGAGAACAGCCCGACCGCATCGGTGGTGTCCGGCGACTACGTGGCGCTGGCCGAACTCGCCAAGGCGTGCGCTGCGGACGGCGTGCGCAGCCGGGAGGTCGGCGGCGACGTCCCCGCCCACTCCGCCTACTTCGACCGGGTGCGTGACCAGGTCGTCGCCGCGCTGGCCGGCGTCTGCCCGCGAGGCGACGCCGAGATCCCCATGCTCTCCACGGTCACCGCTGACTGGATCGCCCCAGCCGCACTGGACGCCGACTACTGGTTCGCCAACATGCGCGAGACCGTGCGGCTCGAGTCCGCCGTGCGCGCGCTGACCGAGCACGGCCACACCCTGTTCGTCGAGTCCACTCCGCATCCGGTGCTCAGCCCCAGCGTCGCCGACACCTCCGGCGCGGTCACCATCGGCACCTTGCGCCGCGACGACGGCGGTCTCGACCGCATGCTCCGCTCGCTGGGCGAAGCGCACCTGGCCGGTGTCCAGGTCGACTGGTCCCCGTGCTACCCGGGGGCGTCCATCGTGGACCTCCCGACCTACGCCTTCGACCTTGCCCGTTACTGGCCGCCGGCCAGGGCCGACGCCTCGGCCGGTCTCACCCCGGCCGGGCACCCGGTGCTGGACGGCACGATGGAGCTGGCCGAGAACGGCGAGTTCGTGCTCACGGGCGGCCTGTCCGTCGCCACCCATCCGTGGCTGGCCGACCACCTCGTGTTCGGTGCCGTGCTGTTCCCCGGAGCCGGGTTCGTCGAGTTGGCTGTGCGCGCGGGCGACGAGGTGGGCTGTGCCGAACTGGTCGAGCTGACCCTGGACGCGCCGATGATCATCCCCGCACAGGGCACGCTGCGGTTGCAGGTCCTGGTTGGCGCCGCGGAGGGTGACCGGCGGCGGATCGGTGTGCACTCTCGCCCCGCCGGCTCCGAGCAGCCGTGGACCCGGCACGCGGCCGGTGTTCTCGCCACCGGCTCGAACGCCCCGGCCACCGGGTTCGATGTCACCGCCTGGCCGCCACCCGGCGCGGATCCGATGCCCGTGGCCGGCTGCTACGACGAGTTCGCCGCCCAGGGCTTCGACTACGGCCCAGCGTTCCAGGGGCTGCGCGCGGCCTGGCGCCGTGGCGACGAGATCTTCGCCGAGGTCGACGGGGACACCACAGAAGGCGACGGGTTCGGACTGAGCCCGACCCTGCTCGACGCCGCCCTGCACGCCTGCCTGCTCGGCGAGGCCGCCACCGAGGGCCGGCTGCCCTTCTCCTGGGAGGGCGTGCGGCTACACGCCGCCGGAGCGGGCGCCCTGCGGGTCAGGGTGGCTCCGGCCGGGACCGACGCGGTGACGGTCGTCGCGGTCGACCCTGCGGGCGACCCGGTCGTCACGGCGGACGCGCTGCGCCTGCGGGCTTGGTCGGCCGCCGACCTGCCCACCGACCGGATCGCGTCGCTGCACGCGCTGGACTGGATCCCGGTCCAGTCGCCGGCCGGAGACCCGCCGGAGATCGGCGTACTCGGCCCGGACCCGTGGGGCCTGCCCGGACCGGCCGTGGACACGGTGGACGCCGCGCCCGTCGTGCTGGTCCCGGTCGCCATGTCGGCGAAGGACCCGGCTGCCGGCGCGCACCAGCTCACCCGGCGCGTCCTCGGTCTGTTGCAGGACTGGCTCGCCACCGAGCCGGACACCCGGCTGGTGTTCGTCACCACTGGTGCCACCACGGGCGCCGACCCGGCCGCCGCCGCGGTGTGGGGGCTGGTCCGCACGGCCCAGACCGAGAACCCCGACTGCTTCGGCCTGATCGATCTCGACCCCTCCGCCGATCCGGTCCTGCCGCCGGGCACGCTCGTCGGCGACGAACCACAGCTGCTGGTCCGGGACGGCGCCCTGTTCGCCGCCCGGCTGGTCCCGGCCCCCCCGCCGGCCGAGGCGTTCGACTGGCGGACCGAGGACACCGTGCTGGTCACCGGTGGCCTCACCGGGCTGGGCGCGATCACCGCGCGCCACCTGGCGGACCAGGGCGTCGGTCGGCTGGTGCTGGTCGGTCGGCGTGGCCAGAACACTCCGGGCGCCGCCGAGTTGGTCGCCGAGCTGGCCGAGCACGGCGCGACGGTCGCCGCCGTGGCCTGCGACCTCGCGGACCCGGCCGCGGTGGCCGAGCTGGTGGCCGACCTGCCCACGCTGACCGCGGTGGTGCACGCGGCCGGAGTGATCGAGGACGCCACGATCCCGGCGCTGACCCCCGAGCGACTCGACGCGGTGCTGCGCCCCAAGGTCGACGCCGCCTGGCGACTGCACGAGGCGACCCTCGGCCACGACCTGCGCGCCTTCGTGCTGTTCTCCTCCTCGGCCGGGCTCACCGGCGCGGCCGGGCAGGGAAACTACGCCGCCGGCAACGCGTTCCTGGACGCACTGGCCCGGCTGCGGCACGTCTCTGGTCTGCCCGCGACCGCGATGGCCTGGGGCGGCTGGGCCACGAACACCGGCATGATCACCGGACACGACGACGCCGAGCGAGACCGGATGGCCCGTCGCGGGATGCCGTTGCTGACCGTCGAGGAGGGGCTCGACCTGTTCGACGCCGCGCTCGCGCAGGGTGGACCGGACCTGCTCACCGCTCGTCTCGACCTGCCGGCCATCGCTGCCGGTGGCGAGGCGCCGACCTTGTTCCGCGGCCTGGTCCGGACCCGCCGCCGAACCGCGCGCCAGTCCCCGGCCGCGGCGGCCGACCTGGCCGGGCGACTCGCCGCGCTTCCCGCCGACCAGCGTCTCGACTTGCTCGGCGAGCTGGTGCGCACCCAGATCGCGGTCGTCCTGGGCCACGACGAGGCCGTCGCGATCGACCCGGACCGGGCGTTCAAGGACCTCGGCTTCGACTCGCTGACCGCCGTGGAGCTGCGCAACAAGCTCGGCGCGGCGACCGGGCTGCGGTTGCCTGCCACCCTGGTGTTCGACCATCCTTCGGCGACGGCGCTGACCGCCCACCTGCTGGCCGAGCTGGTCGGGAACGAAGCCCCGGCCACCCCTGTCGCCCGGGCGTCGGTGGTGGATGAGCCGGTCGCCATTGTGGGGATGGCCTGTCGTTATCCGGGTGGGGTTCGTTCGCCGGAGGACTTGTGGCGGCTGGTGTCCGATGGGGTGGACGCCATTACCGAGTTCCCGACGGATCGGGGGTGGGATCTTGGTCGGGTCTACGACCCCGATCCGGCGAATCCGGGCACGTCCTATACCCGGCACGGCGGATTCCTGCACGACGCCGCCGGGTTCGACGCGGCGTTCTTCGGGATGTCGCCGCGCGAGGCGATGGCCACCGACGTCCAGCAGCGACTGCTGCTGGAGGTCTCGTGGGAGGCGCTGGAGCGAGCCGGGGTGGACCCGACCTCGCTGCGCGGTGGTGACACGGGCGTCTACGCCGGGGTGATGTACAACGACTACGCCGCCCTGCTCACCGACCCGGAGTTCGAAGGCTTTCGCGGCAACGGCACCTCGCCCAGCATCGTCTCCGGTCGGGTGGCGTATGCGTTGGGGTTGGAGGGTCCGACGATGACGGTGGACACGGCGTGTTCGTCGTCGTTGGTGTCGTTGCATTTGGCCGTGCAGGCGTTGCGATCGGGGGAGTGTTCGTTGGCGCTGGCCGGTGGCGTCACCGTGATGGCCACCCCGCATCCGTTCATCGAGTTCTCCCGGCAGGGCGGGCTCTCGGTCGACGGCCGGTGCAAGCCGTACTCCGACGCCGCCGACGGTGCCGGCTGGTCTGAGGGTGTGGGTGTGGTGGTGGTGGAGCGGTTGTCGGATGCGGTGGCCAATGGGCATGAGGTGTTGGCGGTGGTGCGGGGTTCGGCGGTGAATTCGGATGGTGCGTCGAATGGGTTGACGGCGCCGAGTGGTCCGTCGCAGCAGCGGGTGATTCGTGCTGCTTTGGCGGCGGGGGGTGTGGCTGCGCGGGATGTGGATGTGGTGGAGGGTCATGGGACGGGTACGAGGTTGGGTGATCCGATTGAGGCGCAGGCGTTGTTGTCGGCGTATGGGCAGGACCGGTCGAGTCCTTTGTTGTTGGGGTCGGTGAAGTCGAATTTGGGTCATACGCAGGCTGCTGCGGGTGTGGCTGGTGTGATCAAGATGGTGTTGGCGATGCGGCATGGTGTTGTGCCGCGGTCGTTGCATGTGGATGTGCCGTCGTCGCATGTGGATTGGTCGGCGGGGTCGGTGGAGGTGGTGGGGGTCGAGCGTGGGTGGCCGGAGTCGGGTCGGTCGCGTCGGGCGGGGGTGTCTTCGTTCGGGGTCAGTGGCACCAACGCGCACGTCATCCTGGAACAGGCGCCCGCCCCGGTCGTCGGCTCACCGACTTCGGAACCGGAAACACTGCCCTGGCTGGTCTCCGCTCGCACGACCGACGCGCTGCGCGCCCAGGCCGCCCGGTTGGTGGCCGGCCTCGACGACGCGCCGCCGGCCGCGGTCGCCCGCGCCCTGGCCACCTCGCGGACCGCGTTCCGCCGTCGGGCCGTCATCGTCGCCGAGGACGCTCGGCGCGGCCTGGCCGCGCTGGCCACCGGCCGGGAAGACTCGACGCTGATACTCGGGCCTGCCGCGCCGACCCCCGGCCGCACCGCGGTCCTGTTCACCGGTCAGGGCTCGCAGCGCCTGGGCATGGGCCGCGAGCTGCACGCCCGGTTCCCGGTGTTCGCCGACGCGTTCGACGAGGCACTCGCCGAGCTGGACCGGCATCTGGACCGCCCGCTGCGCGAGGTGATCTGGGGCGAGGACGCCGACCTGCTCAATCGCACCGGCTGGACACAGCCGGCGCTGTTCGCCATGGAGGTCGCGCTTTACCGGCTGGTCGAGTCCTGGGGGGTGGTCGCCGACCAGGTCGCCGGACACTCGGTCGGCGAACTGGTCGCCGCGCACGTCGCCGGGGCGCTGACGCTGCCGGACGCCTGCGCGCTGGTGTGCGCCCGCGCCCGGCTGATGGAGTCGCTGCCCGGCGGAGCGATGGTTGCCGTACGCGCCGAGGAGGATCAGGTGCGGCCGCTGCTGGGCCCGTGGGTGGCGATCGCCGCGATCAACGCGCCCGGCTCGGTGGTGCTGGCGGGTACCGAGCCCGCGGTGGGTGAGGTGACCACTCGGCTGGCCGAGGCCGGCTGCGAGACCAGACGACTCGCGGTCAGTCACGCCTTCCACTCGCCGATGGTGGACCCGGTGATGAACGAGTTGACCGAGTTCGCGGCCGGTCTGACCGTCGCGGACCCGCGGATTCCGCTGGTGTCCGCGGTGACCGGCGAGCCGATCGAGGGGGACCAGCTGCGCGAGCCCAACCACTGGGCCGTTCACGCCAGGGAGACTGTGCGCTTCGCCGAGGTTGTGCACACCCTGCGCGCCGCCGGGACCGGTGTGTTTGTCGAACTCGGCCCCGACGCCGCGCTCACCCCGATGGTGGGGGACACCCTGGGCGCGGACAGCGAAGCGCTGGTCGTCCCGGCCCAGCGGGCCGATCGTGACGAGGTGGAGACGCTGCTGGGTGCGCTCGCCACCTTGCATTGCGCCGGGCGGCCGGTGGACTGGCCCGCGTTCTTCGGCGGCTCCGGCGGAGCGGAGCTGCCGACCTACCCGTTCGAACGCGCGCGCTACTGGCCCCGGCCCACGTTCGCGGTGGCCGGCGACGTCGGCGCCGTTGGCCTGGCCTCGGCCGCACACCCGCTGCTGGGCGCGGTCGTCGATCTCCCCGACGACGCCGGCGTGCTGTTCACCAGTCGGCTGTCGCTGGACACCCACTCGTGGCTGGCCGATCACGCCGTCCTGGGCCGGGTGCTGCTGCCCGGCTCCGCGTTCGTCGAGTTGGCCGTCCGCGCCGGCGAGCGGGTCGGCTGCGCGCGGGTGGCCGAGCTGACCATGGCCGCGCCGCTGCTGTTCGCCGGGCACGCCGCGACCCGCGTTCAGGTCCGGGTCGGCGCTCCCGACGCCGAGGGCCAACGCCCGGTCACCGTCCACTCCCGGCCCGACGACGACGGCGGTGGGCAGTGGATCGCGAACGCGGTCGGTCTGCTGGCCGAAGCGACCGGAGCCGTGGCAGTCGGTCCGCCTGGGCAGTGGCCGCCACCCGGGGCCGAGCCGGTCCCGCTAGCCGACTGTTATCCCGGCTTGGCCGAGGCCGGCTTCGCCTACGGGCCGGCCTTCCAGGGGCTGCGCGCGGTGTGGCGGGTCGAGGACGGCGTGGTGGCCGAGGTCGAGTTGGCTGACGAGCTTCGCGCCGAGGGCGGCGACTACGGCCTGCACCCGGTGCTGCTGGACTCCGCGCTGCACGCGTTGATGGTCGCCGAGGGGAACCGTGACGCGGTCGAGATCCCGTTCTCCTGGGAGGGTGTGTCGTTGTTCGGGTCGGGAGCGGTCGCCGCCCGGGTCCACGTTCGGGACCAACGCGCCACCGGTGGCGCGTTGTCGGTGGCACTCTCCGACGCCGATGGCCGGCCGGTCGCCGCGGTCGAGGCTCTGCGTGTCCGCGCGCTCACTCCGGCCGACCTGGCCGGAGCCGACGCCGCGGTCGATGACTCCCTGTTCGGCCTCGGCTGGACTCCGGTGTCGCCCGGACCGGCCGCCGTCGTTCCCGACCTGGCGGTGCTGGGCGCCGAGGCCCCGGATCTGCCCGGCGTGTCCGGCCGGCGGTTCACCGGGCTGGCTGAGCTGGCCGAGCTGGCCGACCTGCCACCGCTGGTGCTGACCGTCCTGCCGGCGGGTCCGGCCGCCGACGTTCCCGCTGCGGTGCGGGACCGGACCGCGGCGGCGCTGGCGCTGATCCGGGACTGGCTGGCCGAGGAGCGGTTCGCGGAGGCGACCCTGGTCCTGGTCACCCGAGGCGCGAGTACCGGTGACCTGCCGGCCGCGGCTGTCTGGGGCCTGATCCGCTCCGCCCAACGTGAGCACCCAGGCCGGTTCGCCCTGCTGGACCTCGACGGCGAGCCGGCCGATCTGGCCCCGGCGTTGACCTCCGGCGAGCCGGAGGTGGCCGTGCGCGGCACCGAGACCCTGGCCCCCCGGCTGGCCCGGCTGGACCCGTCGGGCGACCACCCGGTCTGGCCGACCTCGGGGACCGTCCTGGTCACCGGCGGCACCGGCGGGCTCGGCGGAGTGGTCGCCCGGCACCTCGTCGCCGAGCACGGCGTGCGTCGACTGCTGTTGCTCAGCCGGCGCGGACCCGCCGCCGACGGGGTCGAGCGGCTGGTGACCGACCTGGCTGAGCACGGCGCCGTCGCCGAGGTCGTGGCCTGCGACGTCAGCGACCGCGAGGCGCTGGCGACGACGCTGGCCGCGATTCCGGCCGAGCATCCACTGCGGGCCGTGGTGCACACCGCCGGAGTTCTGGACGACGGGGTGATCACCGGTCTGACTCCCGACCGGCTGACCGCGGTGCTGGGCGCGAAGGCGGAGGCCGCCTGGCATCTGCACGAGCTGACCGCCGGACTCGAGTTGGACGCCTTCGTGCTGTTTTCCTCGGCGGCCGGAGTCCTGGGCGCGGCCGGACAGGCCAACTACGCGGCGGCGAACGCCGCGATGGACGCGTTGGCCGCCCGCCGACGCGCGGCCGGTCTGCCCGCGGTGTCACTGGCCTGGGGTCCGTGGGACCCGACGATCGGAATGACGGGCGAGCTGAGCACCGCCGATGTCGAGCGAATGCGGCGGGCCGGCACCCGGCCGATCTCCGAGCGGGAGGGGACCGCCCTGTTCGATGCGGCCCTGGGCGCTCGTGCCGCGGTGGTCGTGCCGATTCACCTCGACCTATCCGCGCTGCGAGCGCATGACCAGACGCCGCCGCCGTTGCGGTCCCTGGTCCGCCCCACCACCCGCCACCCGGCCGGGCCGGTGCGGCCGGTGGAGTCGTTCCAGGAGAAGCTGGCCACGGCGAGTGGCGGTGCGCGCCGCGCGGCGGTGGTCCGCGGCCTGATCGGCGCCGAGGCCGCCGCCGTGCTGCGCACCGACCCGGCCGCGGTCGATCCGGACACCCGGTTCCAGGATCTGGGCTTCGACTCGTTGACCGCCGTGGAGCTGCGCAACCGCCTCGGCGCGGCGACCGGGCTGCGGTTGCCGGCCTCCCTGTTGTTCGACCACCCCACTCTGGAGGACCTGACCGCGTATCTGCTGCCGCGTCTCGCCCCTGGGCAGGACACGCCGACCGCGCTGCTCGCGGAGCTGGACCGAGTCCAGGCCGCGTTCACCGCGGACGGTCTGGACAGCCGGACGCGTCAACAGGTGACCGACCGCCTTGAGGTCCTGCTGGCCGCCCTCACCGCTACCCGGCCCGATCCCTCCGAGGAGAACCTCGACCTTGACGCCGCCACCGACGAGGAGATGTTCACCATGCTGGACTCCGAGCTGACCTGACCATCCCGGACGCGGAGAGTCCGACTGCCATCCGCCGGGCGTGAAGGCCGGATCGGGCGTAGGTCACGCAAGGATCCTGTGACCATCAGCGCCTCGGCCTCGTGTCCCGGAATCGACCGCACGTGTCATCGACCGCGACGTCGAACGGCTCCCGTCCGATTGACCCCACCGAGTGAGAGACCATCGTGAACCGGCCCGTCGCACCGGCGGAACCGGTTCCGGTGAGAGTTGAGAGGAGTACCAGGCATGTCGGTACCGACGGCTGACAACGCGCTCTGGATCCGGCGGTTCCATCCGTCGCCGGATCCTGCCGTTCGCCTGGTGTGCTTTCCGCACGCGGGTGGTTCGGCGAGCTTCTTCTTCCCGGTGTCGAAAGCGTTGTCCGGTTCGATGGAAGTGCTCGCCGTGCAGTACCCCGGCCGGCAGGATCGGCGAACCGCGCCGTGCATCGACAACATCGAGGCGCTCGCCGAGGAGATCTACACGGTGATGAGGCCGTGGACCGATTCACCGCTGGCGTTCTTCGGTCACAGTATGGGCGCCGTCCTGGCTTTTGAGGTTGCCCGACGTCTGGAGGACCGGGATGGGGTCGAACTGGTCGGTCTGTTCGCTTCCGGCCGGCGGGCGCCCTCACGGCACCGCGACGAGTACGTGCACACCCGCGATGACAACGGAATCATTGCCGAACTGCGGCAGTTGTCCGGCACGGACGCGGCGCTGCTCGGGGACGAAGAACTGCTGCGGATGATCCTTCCCGCGATCCGCAGCGACTACAAGGCGATCGAGACCTACCGTTGCGACGCCACTGCCACCATTCGCTCTCCGATCAATGTCATGGTCGGCGACGACGACGCGAAGACGACCCTCGACGAGGCACGCGACTGGGCTCGGCACACCACTGGCGAGTTCGACATCCGGGTCTTTCCCGGCGGCCACTTCTACCTGAGCAACCATCAGGCCGAGGTGATCGATGCGATCTCCGACTACGTCCGCGACGTGCCCTCGTCGTGACGGACCGGCCGGCCGGAGGTCCGTCGGAGGCCAGCCTCACTCGTGAGCGGGTGGAACTGTCCCGGCAGATCCGCCTGGGACAGATGCGCTCCCGCACGCCACAGAACCCCTACTCCTGCTCCAGCAACCGGATCGCGGCGAGGACACCGGCCTCGGTCCAATCCCGTAACCGGCGCCGGCACCGCACCCCGGGCGTGCGTGTCGGGCCGTTCCGGACAGGGCCAGCGGCGAGAACGGCCAGTACGACGGACGTCCGGGCGTCGTGCGACAATCATCGGCTGTGTCGACTCTCCCACTCGTCTTCGACTCTCCCAAGCGTGGCCAGCCGCCTCGTCATCTGGCTGATCTGACTCTGAGTGAGCGGATCGACGCGGTGATCGAGTTGGGCGAGAAGTCGTACCGCGCAAAGCAGCTCTCGCATCATTATTTTTCCCGGTTGACTGTCGACGCCGACGCGATGACGGACATACCCGAGGCGTCTCGCAAGCGATTGGTGGACAGCCTTCTGCCGTCGATGTTGACCGAAGTGCGTGCAGTCGCGTGCGACGACGGCAGCACCCGGAAGACGTTATGGCGCGCGCACGACGGCATCATGCTTGAAAGCGTCTTGATGCGTTACCCCGACCGTGCCACCTTGTGTATTTCGAGTCAGGCGGGCTGCGGCATGGCCTGCCCGTTCTGCGCCACCGGCCAGGGCGGGCTCGACCGCAACCTCTCCACCGCCGAGATCGTCGACCAGGTGCGCTCCGCCGCCGCCGTCATGCGCGACGGAGTCATGGCGGGCCCGGACGGCGTGCCGAGCGCGGGCAGGCTGTCCAACATCGTCTTCATGGGCATGGGTGAACCTCTCGCGAACTACAAGCGGGTGGTGGCCGCGGTGCGCCGGATCACCGATCCGGCGCCGGAGGGGCTGGGGATCTCGCAGCGTTCGGTGACGGTGTCGACGGTGGGTCTGGCGCCGGCGATCCGGAAGCTGGCGGACGAGAAGATGCAGGTGCGGCTGGCGTTGTCCCTGCACGCGCCGGACGACGAGTTGCGGAACGAGTTGGTGCCGGTGAACAACCGGTGGTCGGTGGACGAGGTGTTGTCCGCGGCGCGGTACTACCTGGATATGTCGGGCCGGCGGGTGTCGATCGAGTACGCGTTGATCCGGGACATGAATGATCATCCGTGGCGGGCGGATCTGCTGGCGAAGGTGCTGAAGCAGCATCTCGGGCATTTGGTGCACGTGAACGTGATTCCGTTGAATCCGACGCCGGGCAGCAAGTGGGACGCTTCGCCGAAGCCGGTGGAGCGGGAGTTCGTGCGGCGGGTGAACGCCGGAGGAGTGGCGTGCACGGTCCGTGACACCCGTGGTCAGGAGATCGCGGCGGCCTGCGGTCAGCTCGCCGCCGAAGGCTGACCACGGCGGAGCCGCGTAGGCACTGGTCGTCCCATCAGCGCCCAACTGGGCCAACGACTCCGCCAGCTCGGACCGCAGCCAGGACAGGCCCGATCACCGCCCTGTTCCGACTCGCCACAGACCTGCCGGCTGCTGCCGTCCTGGCCAAGTGCTTGGCGTCGCCAGCAGCGGTGACTGGGCCGCCTACGCCGCCAACCTCGCCGCGAATGCGGCCGTCGGGGGGCGACTGCTCGCTACAGCGGGCGGCCCCCAGGTCGACACCGCGCCGGTGTTGATGTCGCAGATGACGATCCCCGAGGTCAAACGCGCGGCGCACCGCATGCTGCCTGGAGCCGTCATTCAGCGACGGCCATTTCTGGCGGTCCTCCCTTATCTACAGACACTCCCCGGCGCGGCACGATGACTCTTGACACCCCACCGGCGAGAGGTATTCGGACAGTTGCGATATCCGACCTCGCCAGAGGCTGTCTACCCCGTCGAGACAGTTGAGGCGCCTCGCGCGTTCCTGACCCGGTGCCGTGCAACCAGGCCCAGCGAGTGAGATGAGCGAACACGCTTCGCGAGCTACCTGCGGGGTGATCTTGCCGTCCCATCGTCATTGTCCTGGGACGCAACGAGGTCGGGGCCCTGTGTCCTTGGTCAGGGTCGGAGCCAGCGGTCGAACCAGGCACGGGTCCGGTGCAGGACGTCGAGTTGGTGGTTGCGTTCCCGGATCGAGTGGCCCTCTCTCGGATAGATCACGAACTCGTGTTCGGCGCCGAAATGGCGCAGTGCCCGGTGGAAGTACACGGCTTGGCCGAGGGGAACGTTGGTGTCCTCGGCGCCGTGCAGGATGAGCACCGGAGTGCGGACGCGGCTGGCGAAGGAGATCGGGCTGAGTGCGTCATGTGGGTGTGGGCCGATCCCATCCCAGCCGATGCTGCCACTGAGCGCGGCCTCGAACTGGCCGTTCTCGCCGGTCGCGGCGAGCATGCCCCAGTCGGTGATGCCGGCGTTGACCAGCGCGGCGCGAAACCGGTTTGTCTGGCCGACGGCCCAGGCGGACATGAACCCGCCGTGGCTCCCGCCGGCGATACCCAGCCGATCCGGATCGGCGACGCCCTCGGCGATGAGCAGGTCGATGCCGGTCAGGATGTCGGTCCACTCCTCCTGCCCGACTTGGCCGGCCACGCTGAGGGCGAACTGGTGGCCGTGGCCTTGGCCGCCGCGCGGGTTGGGCAGGAACACCGCGTACCCGGCGGTGGCCAGCCACTGCGCGCTGGGGAACCAGAACAGCTGGAAACGATCGGCGTAGCGGTCGTAGGGGCCTCCGTGCGCGATCGTGACGAGTGGGAACGGGCCGTCCGAGGCGGACTTCCCGACCGGCAGTACGAGCAGACCGTCCAGGTCGAGGCCGTCGGCGGCACGGTAGGACAGCGGTTGTTGGGTCCCGAGAGCGATGCCGTTCAGTTCCGGACGAGTGTCGGTGATCTTTCGCAGCGGCCCGGTCGGTGGCCCGACGTGAACGTTCGCGGGCTGGTAACGGGTGCCGGTCAGCGCCGTGACTGTCTCCCCGGTGGGTGTGGTGGTGAGGTCGTCGAGGCGTCCGGGGTGCTGCGACAAGGTTGTGGGTCCGGTGGGATCAAGCCGCGCCAGGGTCGTGTTCAGGCCGTCTGCGAACACAACCAGTGCGGCGGTATCGGTCTGGTGCAGTTCGGTCGGGCACATCGGCAGGTCGGCGGTGCGGTTGCGGCGGACGCGGCTGCTCATAGCCAGGTCGAACACGGTGGGTGTGACATCGCCGAGCAGGACACAGCAGCGAGCACCCGCTGACCTGGGGGATTCTCAGAGGGTCTTCGTCATGAACGTACTGTTCGGATCGGGCCGGTAGTCCGCGAACGGCTCGCACTGGACGAACCCGAACTTCGCGTACAGCTTCCTGGCGGGCAGGAAGAACTCGGCCGTGCCGGTCTCCAGGCTCAGGCGTGTGAAACCCATGGCCCTGGCCTCGGTGATGATGTGTTCCAGCAGCCGGGATGCGATCCCGCTTCGCTTGCGCCCCGGTGTGGTGCGCATCGACTTCAGTTCCGCGTGCCCCGCCTCCAGCTTCTTGATCGCACCGCAGCCCACCACGGTGTCACCGTCCACGATCGACCAGAACGTGATCTCGGCCTTGCGAAGCTCGTCGAGATCGAGTGCGTGCTTGCTCTCCACCGGCGTGATGGACCGCATCTGCCGAACGTGCTCGTCGAGAAACCTGGCGATCTCCGAGCCGGACAGGTCGTCCACCGTGATCTTGATCTTGCTCCCCTCCCGCCTCGTGGTGCTGCGCCCCCAGCGATCTACCCACGGTGAATGCTCGCAGGCCGATCCGGGGCTGTTCAACGGTTCAGCGCGGACCGTCCGGTGGCGCCCGGCACGAAGTGGTGCCGGTGGTCGAGTTTCGACCACCGGCACCCTGGCGCACGCGATCCCCGGGGCTACTGCCCGTTCGGTCCGGGAGGCCTGGTGGTGCCCGGGGGCACCTCGCAGACGGTGCCCCCGGCGGGCAGGACCCCGTTGATCAGGGTGGCGTCCACCGCGTCGTCGATGCACGGGCCGCTGCGCCGGTAGGAGGTGTGGCCGACGCCCTCACGGGTCAGCAGGACACTGTTGTCCATCGTCTCGGTCATCGCCTCGGCCCAGTGGTACGGGGTCACGTTGTCCACCCGGCCACCGACTATCAGTACCGGCGGGGCACCGGCGCCGGTGAGCGGTTCGGTGAAGCGATCGGTGTTCGGCGCGGGCCACAGGGCGCAGTTGAGCGCGCTGTATCCCGCCCTGCTCGCCAGCCGCTTGTCCCGGTCGGCGATCTTCGTGGCGGCGGCCGTGTGCGCGGCGATGTCGGTCGTCCTCGGCCAGTCGGCGCAGCGCACAGCGGTGTGCGGTTCCTGGAGAATCGCGTACGGGCCGCCGAAGGGCGCGACCGTGACCTTCGATATCAGAAAGTGCAGGAGCGTGCCGTTGCCCTGCTGCGCGGCCAGCAGGCCCGCGGTGAGCGTTGGCCACAACTCCCGGGCGCCCGCGCCTGCCCTGGCGGCTTCGAGCGTCACGGCACCGTCGAGCGTGCCGCCCGGCGTCAGGCCCTCGACGGGCGGGACCTGCAGCGGCTGTGCCTCCAGCCGAGTGATCAGGGCGTCGAACGCGGCTTCCGGGTCGCCGTTGCCGAGCGGGCACACCTGCGGGCCCTCGGTGCGGCAGGTCTCGAACCACGTGTCGAGCGTCTGCTCGTTGGACCGGGAGACGTCGTCGAGGAAGTCGAGCGTGTTGTTGTGCCAGAGCTTGGTGTCGACGGGTGCGTCGATCACCATCTGGCGGACACGGTCCGGGAACAGCGTGGCGTACATGGGGCCGACCACCGTGCCGTAGGACATGCCGTAGAAGGTGATCTGTTCCTCGCCGATCGCCGCGCGGACCTGGTCCATGTCACGTGCGACGTTGTCGGTGGACAGGCTGGCCAGGAACTCCGGGCTGTGGTGCGCCAGGCAGCCGTCGGTGAAGGTGCGGGCGTCGTCGAGCAGCTCCGGCAGTGGCTTCCCGCCCGGGACGGCCGGGTCGAAGTCGGCGGCGGTGGCCTCGGCGCGCTGCTCGTCGGTGAGGCAGCGGACGGCACCGGAGTCGCCGACGCCGCGCGGGTCCATGCCGACGACGTCGAAGCGGGCCAGCACGGCGGGCGAGTACGGGCCGGTGTCGCTGCCGGGGTCGATCGAATCGATCGTCTCGGTGGCAGGCACTCCCGGCCCACCCGGGTTGATGAACAGGCTGCCGATGCGCTGTGCCGGATCGGTGGCGCGGTGGCGCTTCACCGCGAGCGGGATCCGCTCTCCGTCGGGCTTGCCGTACTCCAGGGGCACCTCGACGGTGGCGCAGTCCAGGTTGGGTCCGCACTCGCTCCAGGCGACCGGGGTGGGTGCCGGGGCCGAGGAGCCGGGTTCTGCCGACTCCGACGACCCGCTGGTGCACCCGGTCAGCACCAGCGCGGTGAGGGCGAGAGCGGTGGCACCCCGGAGCGCGGTTCTGCCCGGCCCGGTTCTCCGGCGGGGGATCGGGCGGGCCTGGCTGGGTGCGGCGTGCGGCGAGAGCGCGGCCGCCACACCGGTCTGTCGAGTTGATCCGGGCATGCGACGGAGGCTAGGAGGGCCACCCGGTCCGCCGGATCGGCGAAGCGGTCCGACTCTGCCGACCAAAGTCGGAGCGTCCGCGACGCGGGGCGGGTCCGGCACGGTGCGTGGTCCCGGTGTGCGCTCAGTCCTGCCCGTCCGGGTGGTCGAGCTCCGCGTCGTGTACGAGCAGGGCCACCTGTACGCGGTTGTTGAGGTCGAGCTTGGTGAGTATCGCCGACACGTGGGTCTTGACCGTGGTCAGGCCGAGGTGGTGACGGGCGGCGATCTCGGAGTTGGAGCGCCCGGTGCCGATCTCGACCGCGACCGCGCGTTCCCGGTCGGCGAGCAGGTCGAGGCGCTGGCGGGCCGCGCCCCGGCGGGTGTCCCGCTCCGACTCCGCGACCCTGGCGATGAGCCGCCGGGTCACCTCCGGCGAGAGCACGGGACGTCCCTTGGCCGCGTGCCGGATCGCGACGACGAGTTCGTCCGGCGGGGTGTCCTTGAGCAGGAACCCCGCGGCCCCCGCCCGGAGGGCGCGCAGCACGTGGGCGTCGGCGTCGAAGGTGGTGAGCACGATGACCTGGGGCGCGGATGGCCGGCTCCGCAGTGTCTCGGTCGCGGTGAGCCCGTCCGTACCGGGCATCCGGATGTCCATCAGCACGACGGCCGGGCTGTGCAGCCGGGCCAGCTCCACCGCTTCCGCACCGTCGCTCGCCTCGGCGACCACCCGCAGATCGGAGGCGCCGCGCAGCATCATCTTCAGCCCGAAACGGACGACCGGGTCGTCGTCGGCGACCAGCACGTCGATGGTCGGTACAGGGTCGGTCACGTCGGCCACGGTAGCCACATCCGCACCCGCCAGCCGCCCGAGACCGTCGGGCCGTATTCGAGTCGCCCGGCCACCAGGCGCGACCGCTCGGCCAGGCCGCGCAGCCCCTCCCCGGACCCGCCGGGCCGCGAGGTTTCCGCCGCCGGTGGCGTGTTGACGATCTCGGCGGCCAGGTGGTCACCCGGCCCTCCGGTGATCCGGATGACGACCGAGGCACCCGCGGCGTGCTTGCGCACATTGGTCAGGCACTCCTGTACGAGGCGGTAGAGCGTGCGCCCCTGCGTCGCCGGGAAGGCCCGGCCCTCGCCCGTCACCCCCGTCTCGTCCCGCAGTTCGACCGGGGTGCCCGCCTGGCGGGCCTCGTCGACCAGTTCCAGGACGTCCTCGACGACCGGCAGTGGCAGTTCTCCCACCGGTGCCCGGAGCACCCCGATCACCTCACGGAGATCCTGCAGGGCGCGGTGCGCGTTCTCCCTGATCACCTCGGCCGCCCGCGCGACGTCCTCGGCCGGCGCCTCGCGGTAGTAGGTGAGGGCACCCGCGTGCACGCTGAGCAGGGACAGCCGGTGACCCAGGACGTCGTGCATCTCCCGCGCGAGAGCCTCCCGCGCTTCGTGCTGCGAGTGGGCGGCCCGTAGTCGCGCCTCGACGCCGGCCGCCTCGGCCCGCTCCCGCAGGGACGTGACCAGGTCGCGGCGGCTGCGCACGGACAGCCCCCAGGCCACAACCGCGATGTGCCCCAGGACGATGGCGGCGAACACCAGGACCGGCGAGGCCACCGGCTCGGGCCGCAGGAGCTGGTACACGCTGAGCGCCGCGAGGCTGGCCGCACACAGTGCCGCCGTGGCCCGGGTCGAGCAGTGCACGGCCACCGTGAACAACGCGACGACCGCGGGCCCGGACACCGACTCGGAGAACGAACTCGACGCGACCAGGACCGCGGCCAGCACCACCGGGAATCGGCGCCGCCACCACAACGCGACGCAGCCGAGCACGCCTGTCGCCCAGTCCCCGTACACGATCCAGACCGGCACTTCCTCCGGCACGTTCATCCGGTGGGCGGCGGCGAGCAGCCCGACCGCGGCGGCCACCACGATCAGGGCGCCGTCGACCACCCGGTCGCCGATCGCTTCCCTGAGCGTCCGCCGCCCGCTGCCCGTCGATCCACTCATCGCCGCGAGCCTAGGCCCTGCCCTGCGATCGGCGTTGGCGGAAAGCCCCGAGCACGACACCGGTACGAAGCCTTCCCACCGCCGTGCCGTGGGTCCGCCCGCAGGGCGTGGAATATCGCGGCCGCCATCGTGGTTGCCGAGTTGCCTGACGCGCACGACGCCGCCATGACACGACGAAGGTGAGAGAGCCACGCCTGCCCCGGGAACGCGGCAGTTTCCGCACACCGGATCGGCGGTTCGCGAGCACTCGGCGGAGGTCCTTCATGTTGGATCGGTTGATCTGCTTGGGCGGCAACAGTTCCGTGACGAAGCGGGTGATCGGGCGGCGCCACGGTCACTCCGGCGTTCTCGGCAAGGCCGGACCCGGCAACGCGAATCCCGGCTACCGACAATCGGAAGGATCAGACACATGACGAACCAGCGCAGCACCGCCTGGCCCGCCCTGCGGGTCGCGGACTGGGAGGACACCCGCGACACCCTGCACATGTGGACGCAGATCGTCGGCAAGCTCCGACTCGTCCACGCTCCACTGCTCAATCACTGGTGGCAGGTCACCCTCTACCTCAGCCCCCGCGGTCTGACGACCGGAAACGTGCCGTACAGCGACGGTGCCTTCGACATCGAGTTCGACTTCGTCGAGCACCAGTTGCGTATCCGCACCAGCGACGGTGCCGGCCGGACGGTCGCGCTGGAACCCAAGACGGTGGCCGAATTCTACGAGCAGACCATGCGGGCACTGGACGAACTCGGCATCGAGGCGACCATCCAGGACCGGCCGAACGAGGTCGACCCTGCCATCCCGTTCGCCGAGGATCACCAGCACGCCTCCTACGATCCGCGGGCCGCGCACCTGTTCTGGCGTCAGCTCCTGCAGGCCGATCGGGTCATCGGCGAGTTCCGCTCGCACTTCGTCGGCAAGGTCAGCCCGGTGCACTTCTTCTGGGGCGCCATGGATCTGGCCTGCACCCGCTTCTCCGGACGCCCCGCGCCTGAGCATCCCGGCGGGGCACCGAACTGCGGCGACTGGGTCATGGTGGAGGGCTACTCCCGCGAACTGTCGAGCTGCGGATTCTGGCCGGGCGGCGGAGAGGAAGGCGCGTTCTACGCCTACGCCTATCCCGAGCCCGAGGGCTTCGCCGACCATCCCGTCGGTCCGGACGGCGCCTACTACAGCGTCGAGAACGGTCAGTTCCTGCTGCCGTACGAAGCTGTGCGCACCGCGGCCGATCCCGACGCGGCGTTGACCCGGTTCCTGCACGACACCTACGAAGCCGCGGCGCAGCACGGCGGTTGGGATCGCGCGAGCCTCGAGGACGACCCGGCCCGCTGGAGCGACCGCAGGTAGCGGCGCGCCCCCGCAACGAGACACGGCCCGCCCGGTCGCGCCGGAACTCCGGCACATCGAGGTACTGCGGTTCGCGCGGCGTCAGCGGACGCCTGCCACGGACTGCTCCCGTGACCGGAGCCAGTCCGCGGTCACCTCAATCAGTTCGCGGGCGTGCCCCGGCGGGCGGAAACCGTGGTCGGCGCCGGGAACGACGTGGAAGACGGTGTCCGGCCGGTTGTCGGCGGTCGCACGGGCCACGGCACAGGGCACGTGCCGGTCCTGGTCGCCGTGCACGATCAGTGCCGGACCGCGCCAGCCGGAGAGGGCTCGCAGCGGGTCGTGCCGGGTGAACTCCTCGAACAACGCCGGGTCCACGTCGAAACCGTCACGGATACGCAGGAAACCCCGGCGGGCGAAGCTTTCCGCCGCCCCGCCATACAGTTCCCTGCCGCGTGGCAGGGACGGTTCCAGGAACGTCCGGCGCAGATCGAGCACCGGGTTCCACAGCACGAGACCCCGGAGCCGGGGGCCGAGCAGCGGCAGCGACAGCAGCGTCGACACCGCACCGAAACTGGAAGCCACGAGGAACAGCGGCCCGCTGGTCACGGCGAGTGCGTACCGTGCGGCGGCCAGCAGATCGAGCCGCTCCCCTTCGATCGTCACGCCGCGCGGGGTGCCACCGCTCGCGCCGTGCCCCCGATAGGAGAACCGCAGCACGGTGACGCCCCGCTCGCCGAGCCGGGCCGCGAGCCGGGGGAAGTGCCCGAGCTCGTCCAGGTCGCCGGTGATGCCGTGGGCGAGCACGACCGCCGCCCGGCCCTCCGCCCCCTGGTGCAGGCGGGCGTCGAGCCGGATCCCGTCGGCGGCGAGCAGTTCCGGTGTCATGCCAGGAACAGCACCGAGGTCAGCACCAGCCCGCCGATCGCCATCACCCAGGTGTACGGCAGCGTGGAGAGCATCACCTTCTCCGGGCGCACCCCGGCGTACTGCGCGCTCCACACCGTCTGCGTGCTCGTCGGATCGGACACGCACAGCACCTGACCGTAGGACGACATCAGGCCGAGTACCGCGGGCGCCGGGTAGATCCCGCCGGAGATCAGTACCCCGGCGACCCCGACGCCGAGCCCGTAGACGTTGAGCGGACCCCGATAGAGGCACAGCGGTACCAGTGCGGCGAAGACCAGGACGAACAGCCAGGGAGCGGACGGGCTGATCGCGGACACGATCGGCGACAGGGCCTCGACCGCACCCGGCAGCTTCACCGCCGAGAGCAGCATGCCGATGGCGATGAACAGCACGATCGGCGGCGCGGCCACGTCGAACGCCCGGTACAGCGATTTCAGCGCGGTCGCCCCGAAAGCACCGGGCCGGGTGGTGGTGAGCAGCGCGTAGACCACCCCCGCCAGCAGCGAGGGCACGATCGGCACCTCGAACCCGAGTGCCAGCACGATCGGCAGCAACGGTGCCACCAGCGCGTACCACGGCGCGTCCCCCCGGCGTACCCGCGCCTTCCGCGGCGCCCGCACGGACCAGGCGTGCCGGACACCCTTGCGGCGCAGTTCCACGACGATGTAGACGATCCCGATCAGCAGCGCGATCGGGAAGATCTTGAGCTGGAACGAGCGCACCTCCTCCAGCGGCAGTCCCACCGCGTCGGAGAGGAACTGCCAGCCGATCAGCTCCAGCGGCAGGCCCGCCGCGAGTCCCATCAGGACGGTCCCACCCGCGACCACCGCCGGTATCCCGACCGCGATCATCGCCGGGATCCCGACGACACCGGCCAGCATGGCCGCGGCCGCCGAGCCGGTGATGCTGCCACAGAGGATCGACACGGCGAACACGCCGAGCGCGACCACGGTCGGCCGTTCCCCGCCGAACTCGACGATCTTGCGCACGATCGTCGCGGCGATCCCGGTGTCCTCCATCAGCGTCCCGAGCCAGGAACCGAGCAGCACCGCGATCATGGTGGCGGCGAGCATCGGCGCCCCGGTCTGCAGCACCGCCTCGGCGACGCTGTCCTCACCACCGAACGGGGGAGCGCCCGCGCACAACGCGATCGCGATCGCCATGAAGCCCAGTGCGAACGCGGTGGGCAGGATCCTGGTCAGCATCAGGATCACCCCGATGGCCATGACGGCGAGAATGAGCACGCCCATGGGTCAACCTCCGAACGTGTGCTGGGCAAGCACCGTGGTGAGCAGCAGTGGACTGCGCTCGAGCCCGGTGCGCAGGTGGGCGAAACGGTGCGCCGCGATCTCCTCGGCGCCGGTGACGTGCCCGCGGATCCGCCACCGGCCGATCCGTGCCGTGGTGTGGCCGAGCCGCCGGGCGAGTTCGCGCCCGGTGCCGCCGTGCATCCGGTGATGGGCGATCTCGTGTGCGACGGCGGTGGCGCGTAGTTCCGCCCGGGTGACCGTGCAGCCCGCGCGGGCCAGTACCTCGGTCGCCCGGGAGATTCCGGCCGGGTGAACGAGAATCATCCGCCGGCGGGTGTCGTACTCGGCGAGGATCAGCACGTCCGCACGCACACCGTCCGGCCGGTCGACGGTCTCCGGTGCCGGGCCGGGGTCGGGCGTGGCCGCCAGTTCGTCGCCGAACGCCAGCGCGATCCGCGCCCAGTCGCGCAGCCGCTCCTCTGGCCGGTTCTCGTGCGTCGGGGTGGCCCGCAGCAGTTCGACCGCGAGGTCCTCGTCGGTGGCGGTGCTCATCGGGCCTCCAGGATCGCCACGACGGGCTCGTCCGCGGGACGGCTGCCCGTCTCGGTCCGGATCAGCGCGAGCAACTGCCCGGGATCGAGAACCCCGGACAGGTCGGCGATCTTCGTGCCGACCAGCAGGCGGACGGCCGGGGCGCGCGAGCCGCCGTCACCGAAGCTCGTGCGTTCGTCGACCGCCGCGGCCAGTTCCGTGGCGGCCGTGCCCGCGGTGACGCCGCGGACCACCGCGTCCGGGCTGTGCACCCGGATCACCCCGTCGTCGTCGATCACCCGCAGCCGCAGTCTCGGTGGTTTCAGCCTGCCGAGTCCGCGCCCTCGCACGTGGGCACCCAGCACGCGGTGGTGTGCCGTCCTGGCGAGTTCGGTCACCTCACCGGCATCGACTCCCAGCGAGCGGGCCACCTCGGCGTCCAGCTCGGCGCGTTCCGCCCTCGCCGACCGGTCCCTGGTGCGCAGTTCGGTGGAGCCCGTCGCGATCGCCCGGATCAGGTTGCGCTGCGGATCGACCGTGACGTCGACCTCGACCCCGGCCGGATCGGCTCCCTGCGCGACGACCGCGTTCTCCGCCTCGGCGCGGATCGCCAGTACGTCCGTGTGCGAGGGGCTGGGCACGATGCGTTCCACCGACTCGCGGACCAGCGCGAGCGCCGCCCCGAGCGGACTGATCACCTCGCTGTGCGCGGCGATCCTCCAGTCCAGAGTGGACGATTCGCCCAGGTACGGCGTGACGGCCGCCGCTCCACCGCCGCCACCGACCAGTGTCAGGGTGTCCCGCTCCAGACGGTAGGCATCGGTCAACTGGTCCACCACGGCCCGTACCGGGCGGACGGCGTGGTCGAGCACCAGCCGTGCGGCGTCCACTATGGACAGACCTAGGGTGCGCGCCAGTGGGGCCAGTGCCGCTTTCGCCGCCTCGGGGTCGCTGTGCGCGTAACTGTCACGGGGAACGACCCCGGCGGCGTTGGCCGCGCAGGTCACCGTGATCGCGTACCGGTTGCCGTCGCGGGCACGCAGCGCGACGTAGTCGGCCGGGTCGTCCGGCCTCGGGGCGACACTGACCAGTTCCGCACCATCCAAAGCGGACGGATCGGCGAAACACGCGTAGGACAGCCCGGCGATATGGGCGCTGCGCGGGCCGACCCCGGTGACCGAGGCACCGCCGAGCCGGATCAGCGAACCACCACCGATACCGACCGTGCGGATATCCAGCGACGGCAGGTAGGTTTCACGTCCGGCGAGCCGGGCGTGCCGGACTTGCACCCGCCCGCGCCGGATCACGCTGATGTCGGTCGAGGTTCCGCCGGTCTCCAGGAAGACGCCCTCACTGAGCTTCTCGCCCATCAGCGCTCCGGCGACCCCGGCCGCCGGGCCGGAGAGCGCGGTCAGCAGCGGCCGTGCGCGCATCTCGGGCAGCGCCATCACGCCGCCGTCACCACGCATGACCATCAGTGGGGCGGTGATTCCGGCGGCGGTCACGCTGCGCTCCACCAGATCGGCGGTCTCCACCATGCGCGGCATGATCGCCGCGTTGAGCGCCGCCGTCCGCGCGCGTTTGGCCAGGCCGTAGAGCCCGGTGATCTCGTGCGTCGCGGTGGCGAGCAGTCCCTGTGCCCTGGCCTCCGCGACGACGGCGCGTTCACCGAGCGGATCGTCCACACTGAACGGCTCCACCGCCGCGACCACGGCCGCGCCCTCGGCCTGCAGCCGGTCGACCGCCTCCTTGACCGCGACCGCGTCCCCAGGATCGCGCACCGCCGCGTACCTGATCGGCAGGGTGCGTCCCGGCGCGAGCTCCAGCTTGCCGAGCGCGCGCAGCCTGCGCGTGGCGAAGGCGTCGAACCCACTGCCGATTCCGGCGATCCCGACCACGGCCACGTCGCCTTCGAGCAGTGCGTTCGTGGCCTGCGTGGTGCCGTGCGCGAGGAAGGAGACGTCGTCGGCGCCGATTCCGGCGTCCGCGCGCAGTTTCTCCAGTGCCAGCAGGATTCCGTTGGCCACCCCGTCGGCGTGATCGTGGCTGGTCGGCACCTTCGCCTTGGCGAGCAGCTCGAACGTCCGCGCGTCCACCGCCACCGCGTCGGTGAAGGTACCGCCCACGTCGATGCCGATCCGTACTCGTTTTTGCGCCATTGCAAAACCTTTCGGACTGCTCAGTAGCCCTGCACTTCGGGCCAGTGCCGTTCGACCCCCGCTTGGTCGAGTTCGGCGGCGAACTCGTCGAAGAGCTTCTCCTCGGCACGCACCGCCTGCGGGGTGACCCCGCGCCGCAGCGCGAACCCGGCCAGCAGGCCGGCCACCTCGCCGATGTTCCACTCCACCGGATGCAGCCGGAAGCAGCCGTTCGTCAGGTGGGTCGTACCGACGTTCTTGGCCGAGGGCAACAGGTTCGTAACCCGCACCGGCAACAGGGCGCCGAGCGGGATCTCGAACGGAACGCTCGCCACGTCGATGTAGCGGTCACCCGAGGTGGACGGATGCAGGTCGATCCGGTAACTGCCGACACCGACCGAATCGGGCCGAGACACCCGGCCGCGTACGCCGAGAATCTCGGCCGACACAGCGTGTTCGGTGACGGTGGTGACGGCCCGGATCCGCCGGGATTCCCTGACGTAGGCGGATTTCGCCAGCCCGTCCCGGGTGCCGGTGACGTCGGGGCGGAGCCTGAGCCCGGGGAAACCGGTGCCGCCGTCGGGTCGCGGGGCCTCGGTCTGCAGCCAGTAGAGCACCGACAGGGAGAGCTGCTTCGCCTCGTAGTGCGCGCGTTCCACGTCGGCGGGGCCGGTCCTGCCCTCGATCTCCAGCGCGGGCCGCAACCAGTAGTCGTTGAGCGGCCAGTTCACCAGGGTGATGTCGGAGTCGAAGGCGCCGGGCTCGTGCAGGCCGCGGGCCAGGATGCGGCGGAACCCCCACAGTTCCTTGTCGCCCGCGTCCGCGCTCTGGTCGGCGCTGACGTCGAGCGGGTCGGTGTCCGGGTTGGGCACGAAGGTCCGTTCGACGGGTTCCAGCGTGCGCGGGTCCGGTGCCAGGAAACCGAGCAGCGGCCCCGGCCAGAACTCCGGTGTGTACTCCCGCCAGAACTCGTACATCGCCGGTCGCTCGATGACGTGGTTCTCGCCCTCGTGGTGGGACAGTGCGAAGCAGTAGGTGATTCCCTGCAGATTGACCGGATCGGCCTCCTCGGGGGCGTGCGGCTCCGCGTGCTCGGCGCGGGACTCGGCGCCCACGACGTACTCGACCCCGGCCATCGGTAGCAGGTCGCCGTTCTCGGTGGCGTCGAGCACGTATTCGGCGCGCACCAGGACGTTCTCGCCGTCCGGGCCGGAGAGGGTGACCGACTCGACCCGGTCTCCCTTCGCCGACGCGCCGACCGGCCGGTGCTCCAGCAGCAGGGTGATCCGGCCCGCGCTGATCTGCGGCGCGAGAAGTTCCCGCAGCACCGCGAGCGCGACCCTGGGTTCGTGGCACAGCTTGCTGACGCGTCCGGCGCCCGGGTTCAGTTCCGGCAACCGCAGTGCGCCCGCCCGCAGCGGGTAGTTGCGGCGGTAGTAGTCGCGGATCCGCTCGCGCAGCTCGCGATACGTGCGGGTGCCGCCGAAGCGCTCGATCCACGGATTCTCGTCCGGCGGCACCGCCTGCGCGGTGAGCTGACCGCCGATCCAGTCGGTCTCCTCGGTGAGCACGACGCGGTGTCCCGCGCGGGCCGCCGCGAGCGCCGCGGCGACACCGCCGAGTCCGCCGCCCGCGACCAGGATCTCCGTGTCCAGTTCCGTCTTGCCCAATGTCGTCATACGTCCTGATTCCGTCGGATTGTGTCCCCCGCGACGGGTGCGCAGGGCAAGAGCCGGTGCAGCTCGGGTGCCGCCCGGCGGTCCGGGCCGACCAGTGCGTCGAGCAGGCGGACCGCACCGCGGCCCATCTCACGCCGTGGTACCTCGAACCCGCTGACCACCGGCCCGGGTACGCCCGCCGGCGGGCGGCCGAGAACGGCGAGCGACAGATCCCCTGGCGCCGACATCCCGGCGGCGGCGAGCGCGCCGGTCACGGCGTGGAAGACCGCGCCGGTGTCGGTCTCCTCGACGACCACCGCGGTGACGCCCTCGGCGGCCCAGCGTCCGAGGTCGGGCAGGCCCGCACCGTCGAACCGGTCCACCCGGACGTCCAGCCGGTGCGCGGCGGCACCGGCGAGCACACCCTGTTCGCGGTCCCTGGACGAGGGCGCGTCGTCGTCCTCGCGCAGGTACCGGATCGTGGTGTGCCCGGCGTCGGCCAGCCTGCCGATCAGCTCGGCGGACGCGGAGACGTAGTCGGCGCCGACGTACGGGATGGTCCCGCCCAGCTCCTCGCGCCGTCCTATGTAGACGACCGGGAAGCCGCTGGCGACCAGTTCGCGAATCGGTTCGTCCGGCACGTGCCTGCCGAGGAAGAGGCAGCCGTCGGCGAGCCTGGTGCGGTGTATCCGGGTGTGGTCGTGCGTCCGAGTGCCCGCGCTGGACCCGGTGAACAGGATGAGGTCCTGGCCGAGTTCGGCGGCTTCCTCCTCGACGCCGACCAGGATCGGGTAGTACGAGTCGGCGACGTCGGTCGGGAAGGTCGCGGTGAAGGTGTAGAGCCCGAGCAGGTTGTTCCGCGAGGAGGCGAGCCTGGTGGCCACCGGATCCGGGACGTAGCCCAGTTCCTCGGCCGCGGCGAGCACCCTCCGGCGGGTGTCCTCGGCCAGCCGCACACCCGCGCGGTTACCCCCGAGCACCACCGAGACGGTCGCCTGGGACACCCCGGACATCCGGGCGATGTCGGCCTGGCGTGGTCCCCGTGCCATCGACACTCCCTTCGGCTACCGCGTTGAGCTAATGCGAATTAGCGACAGCCTGAATCGCTCGAAGGTGTGCGTCAACGTTTCTGTCCGAATCGGCCAGAAATCGATCAGTGGCTGCACTAATACGTATTAGCACGTTGACCGGTGTCGAAGCCTGTGCTTACCGTCGTTTGAGCCACTTCAGCGACGAAGGAGCCGCCATGAGCCTGTCCCGACGTCAGATGCTGCTCGGAACCGCGAGCCTCGGAGCCGCGGCGGGCCTGGGGGCGGCGTTCCCCGCGACCGCCCTCGCCGGCCCCGCCGGTTTCCCGGACTACCGCTTCGTCCGGACCGCGTTCGACAAGGACAAACTGATCTACAATCCGACCAAGGAACTGATCTTTCCTTGTATCCGCGGGGTTTCCGGACGGATCGCCAACCCGCTCGGCCGCTACTACCTCTACTACGCGCCGCACGACCCGCCGGGCGGGATCTGCCTGTCCTACGGCGATTCTCTGGAGGGCCCGTTCACCGAGTACCCCCACAACCCGATCGTTTCCCGTAACTGGCCGGGGGAGTACTCGGTCAGCCATGTCTCGTCACCGCACGTGCTGTGGAACGAGGACGAGAAGGAACTCTGGCTGTACTTCCACGGGGAGAACACCGTCACCAGGCTCGCCCGTTCCAAGGACGGCATTCACTTCGACTACGACAAGGAAGTGCTGTCCACCCGCCTGCAACCGGAGGGCACCACGGAAACCTCGTACGCGCGGGTGTTCCGGCACGACCTGCCGTCGAAGAACGCGCGGTACGTGATGGTGTTCATGGTCAACAACAGCACCGACCATCGCGACATCGGCTGGGGCTGGTCGGCCGACGGCCGGAACTGGACCTTCGCCCAGGAGCCGCTGATCAACCATGCCGAGGTGGGCGCGGCCAACGTCGGGGGCCCGCACCTGTTGTGGCGCAACGGCAGCACCTACGTCGTCTACAACACCAACATCGAAGCCGGCGGCAACCTGCTGATCACCGAGGTCGGCAACGACTTCAGCAGGCGCGAGCACCTCGGGATCTTCCACCGGCCGCTGGCAGGCGCACCGGACCGCGGCCGGTGCGCGGCACCGAGCTTCGGCACCGAGAACGGCCGGGAGTACATGATCTACGAGGCCGGAGCCCGGCTCGAAGGGTCCATCGCCATCGCCCGCGCCTGAGCGGGCCGCGGTGCCCGCCGCCCGCTCAGGCACGCGATTCGCGGAGGCCGTCTACCGCCGCGCGGCACTGGTGCCGGTGTCGCGGAGCGCGCGCCGGACGCGGCCGAGAACGTCCACCTGGGCGGGGTTGTAGAGCTCGTCGATCGCGTGCTCGATCGTGTTCGCGGCCGAACGGACACTCGGGTCACGCAGTCCGGGGTGCTCGGCGAGCAACCCGCGTGCCTGCGGTGCCAGGCGTTCGGCGAGTTCCCGCCGGGTCTGTTCGTCCGCGTCCGGCGGCAGGCCGTCGAATTCGGCGGAGTCGGGCAGGCCGCGGTGGTTCCGCAGGATCTCGGCGTAGGCGTCGAGCGCGGGGGGACTGAGTACCTCGGCCATGACGGCGGAGAACGCGCGGTCGGCCTCGGACAGGCCCGCCGCGGCGGCTTCGGACGGCAGGCGGGCCGAACCGTCCCCGCGCAGCCGTATCGCGAGATCGAAGCGCGCCCGCCGTAGCCGGTCGACGGTCGCTGCGAGTGTGGCGTCCACGGACCGGAGGGACCCTCCCGGTCGCTTGTCGGCGCGGTCCAGGGCGGCGATCTGGCGCAGTGAGTACCCGAGTTCGGTCAGCCGCCTGATCCGCAGCACGCCCATCAACTCGGTCATGCCGTAGTACGTGTCGCCGTTGTGGCGTCGTTCGGGTTCGGCGAGCAGGCCGAGCTCGTGGTAGTGCCGCACCGTACGCAGGTTCGTGCCCGCGAGTTCGGCGACCTGACGAGTGTTCCACGCCATGACGGACGCTCCTCGGGAGTCGATCGGGTCCACCGGCACGGGCGTACCGGCGACCGTCAGTAAAAGGGGTGCCGGTGCGGCATGGTCAACCGTCCGCACGGCACAGGTCGGTGTCGTAGGTCACCGGCTTCACCGTGGCACCGCGGGTTTCCCGGCCGGGCTTCGTTCGCTCCGCGCCCGCGACGGAATACCGCGCTCGACCTGGCTTCTTGACGTCCAGCGCGCTGATTGATCTACTATTGTTCTAGTTAAGCGACACAATTAGGGTTGGCATGGTCGAGTTCCGAGTGGATCGATCCGCCGGGCTGCCGGCTTACCTGCAGCTCGTGCGGCAGGTCCGGGAGGCGTTGCGGATGGGCTGGCTGGTGCCGGGAGACCGGCTGCCGACGGTGCGGGCGGTGGTGGCCTCCAGCGGGGTCAATCCGAACACCGTTCTCAAGGCCTACCGCGAACTGGAGGTCGCGGGCCTTGTCGAGGCGCGGCAGGGGTCGGGCACCTACGTCCGGCGGTCCCTGAACACCGTCGAGGCCGACACGATGACCGGCCTGCGTGCGGGTCTGGCCGAGTGGGTGCGCGGCGCACGGGACGAGGGGCTGGCGAACGACGACATCGAGGCACTGCTGGGCGCGGTGCTGTTCGAGGACCAGGGGGAGGTCGGCCGGTGAACGAGACCAGAAACGACGCTGTCGCCGTGCGGGTGGACGGCCTGACGAAACGGCTGGGCCGCACGCGGGCGCTGCGGGACTGTTCCTTCGACCTGCGGTCGGGCACCGTCTCCGCGCTGGTCGGCGCCAACGGGGCGGGCAAGAGCACCTTGCTGAAAGTGCTGGCGGGGCTCTACCGGCCGGACGAGGGCAGCGCCGTCAGCTCGGGCCGGGTTTCGTTTGTGGCGCAGGAAAAGCCGTTGTACCGCTCGCTCACGGCCTCGGACATGTTCCGTGCTCTCGCCCGGCTGAACCGGGTGTGGGACGTCCGGCGCGGACACCGCTGGCTGAGCAGATTCGGCGTGCCCGCGGACCGGGCGTGCGCGAAGTTGTCGGACGGGGAGCGGACGCAGGTGGCGCTGGCGCTCGCCCTCGCCGCGGTGCCCTCGGTGCTGCTGCTGGACGAGCCGCTCGCGAGCCTCGACCCGCTCGTGCGCAGGGAGGTGACCGCCGAACTGCTGACCGAGGTCGCGGACAGCGGAACCACCGTGGTGATGTCCACGCACGGGGTGACCGAACTCGACGGCGTCGCCGACCATCTCCTGCTGCTCGCCGGTGGCAGACTGCTCGCCCGCGGCGAGATCGATTCCCTGCTGCGGCAACACATCCGCTATGTCGGCCCGCGCAGCGACACACCCCCCGTCGGCGGCGAGGTGGTGCACGCGCGGCACGAGGACGACCAGTCCAGCTTTCTCGTGCACGCCGCCGAGGACGTTCCCGGATCGCCGCCCGCGGGCTGGCTGGCCAGACCCGTGCCGCTGGACGACCTCGTGCTCGCCCACCTCGCGGCGAGCCGGACCGCGGAGGTGCCGGCGTGACCAGTACCGAACGGTCGATCGGAACGAGCAGCCTGGCCGCGCTCGCGCTGCGTCAGCACCGGTGGGTCATCGCCGGGACCACGGCGCTGGTGCTCGGGTACCTCGTGTACGCGATCAGCACGGGATCGGAGCAGGCGCGGGAACTCACCCCCGCCCCTCCTGTCGGGGCGACCGGTTCGAGTTCCTTGCTGGTCGACCTGCTGCCGGGGCTGGCCGCCCTGTTCGCGGTGTTCTGGGCGGCACCGCTGCTGAGTCGCGAGTTCGAGCAGCGCACCCATCTGCTGGTGTGGAGCCAGGACGTCTCACGGACCCGCTGGTTCCTCGGCCAGACGATCGTCCTGCTGGTCGCCGCTGCCGTTCTCGCGGCGATCGCGGGCCTGACCGCGAGCGCGGTCGTCGACCGCATCGTCGCCGTCCGGCAGGATTCGTACCCCCGCTTCCTCATGCCGGCCTTCGAAGCCTCGCCGGTCGTGCAGGTGGGTTTCGCCGTCTTCGCCATCGCGCTCGGCGTGACACTGAGCGTGCTCCTGCGCCGAACGGTGCTCGCCATGGGCGGCACCCTTGCCGTGTTCCTCGCCGTCCGGTCGGCGGTCAACTCGCTGATCCGTCCGTACTACCTGCCACCCGAGCGGATCGCGACGCCCCTGCCGAACCGTGACCACGTCAGGAACATCCCTGACACCGCGCTTCAGGTCGATTCCGGCTATCTGGACGCCACCGGCGCGGTCGTCGGCGACCACACCCTGTGCAAGCCCGAGGTGAGCGCACCGTTGCGCGAGACCGAGAACTGCCTGCGGCGGCGAGGCGCCATCACCGAGTACACCGATGTGCAGCCCGCGGAGCGGCTGCTCACCTTCCAGTTGATCGAGACCGGGCTCTTCCTCGTTCTCGCCGTGGGACTGTTCTTTCTTGCCGCGCGGGCACTGCGCCGCATCCAGTTCACCGGCTAGCCAAAAAGGGGGACGCGGGGGCCGTCGTGCGCATCGCCGTGCGGCGGTCCCCGCGTGTGCGCGGGTCCCGGACCCGCATCGGTAGTGCGGGTGCTACCCGTTTCGTAGCGCGGCGATGATCGCGCACCCTCCTCGTTTCCGGTCGAATCGATCACCGTGACCGGACCCGGCATCGGCGACAGCGGCCGTGGTCGACGCGAACGATCGGCAGGAGCTCGACATGACCGGACGGAAGATCCTGGGCGGCGCGGCCGCGGTGATGGCGGCCGCGCTGCTGTTCACCGGGCTGCCCGCGGCGGCGGCACCCGAGGGGGCGGCGATGCGCCCGAGTGTGGCGCGGCCGACCGGCCCGCACGCGGTCGGGAAGACGGACCTGCGGCTGCTCGACCCGGATCGGGCCGACCCGTGGGTGGGCTCCGAGAAGCGGCAGCTCATGACGACGGTCTGGTATCCGGCGGGCGGCGGCGGTGAGCCCGCCCCGTACACCGGACCGGAGCTGGCGAACCACCTCGACCGGACCGTCACGCCGGAACTCGGTCTGGACCAGGGACGGGTGGACTGGGCGAACATCGAGACGCACGCCGCCGCCGCACCGCCGGTGACCGGGCGGGCGGGCGGGTATCCGGTGGTGCTGTACTCGCCGGGCGCGTTCGAGTCCCGCGTCTACGGCAGTGGCGCCGCCGCGGATCTGGCCAGTCACGGCTACGTGGTCGTCACCGTGGACCACACCTACGAGACCGAGGTCGAGTTCCCCGACGGGCTGCGGCCCAGAGTGGCCGACGCGGGTGACCCCGACCAGGCGGCGCTGCTGCGAAAGGTCTTCGACGTCCGCGTCCGGGACACCCACTTCGTGCTCGACGAGCTCACCGAACTCGGTGCGGGTCGTAAGCCCGACGCCGACGGGCGAGCCCTGCCGCCGGGCCTCGGCGCGGCCCTGGACCTCGACTCGGTGGGCATGGTCGGGCACTCGGCCGGTGGCGACACGGCCGCCCAGGCGATGTCCGAGGATCGCCGGATCGACTCGGCCGTCGACATGGACGGGTTCCTCGCCTACGACTCGATGGGGGAGCAGCCGATGCCGGTCGCCGAGCATGGTCTCGACCGGCCGTTCCTGCTGATGGGCTCGGAGAGTTCGGTGTCGGAACTGCCCCCGCCCGGTCAGCAGCCGGACTGGATACTGCGCACCCACCACAGCAATCCGGCGTGGGCCTCACTGTGGAACCGTTCCACCGCGGGGAAACTGGACCTGGCGATCCCGCGCGCCAGGCACCACGTGTTCACCGACCACCTCGCGATTCTGTTGCAGCTCGAGGAGATCGGTGTTCCCGGCGAGACCGTCGCCGGGCTGATCGGCAGCACCGCTGATCCAGGCCGGGTGTCCGGGTCCGTGCGTGCCTACGTGGAGGCGTTCTTCGAACAGCATCTCCGGCACCGGCCTCAGCCCCTGCTCGACGGCCCGTCACCGCATCATCCGGATATTCGCTTCGTCCGTTAGCCACGCAGGCAACGGATACCGGCCGGACTCGGGCACCGCCCGGGTCCGGCCTTCGCGGACGTCCCGTGGAACCGAGGACCGCACCGGTATAGTATGGACGGGATAGTTATTGGTAGCGTGAGAAGGGCGCCGCATGATCGAGATCCTGACCCCCACCGAGCTGGCCCACGCACGGGGCACGGGCGCACTGGTCGCCGACATCCTGCGGACGGTGAGAAGTCGCAGCACTGTCGGCACCAGCCTCCTGGACATCGATCGGTGGGCGAAGGACCTGATCGTCGAGGCCGAGGCGCAGTCCTGTTACGTCGACTACGCGCCGTCCTTCGGGCGCGGACCGTTCGGCCACTACATCTGCACCGCCGTCAACGACGCCGTGCTGCACGGACTGCCGCACGACTACCAGCTCGCCGACGGCGACCTGCTGACGCTCGACCTGGCCGTCTCCAGGAACGGGATCGCCGCGGACTCCGCCATCAGCTTCATCGTGGGCGACTCGGCACCCGCGGAGAGCGTGGCGATGATCGAGGCGACCGAACGCGCGCTGCACGCGGGGATAGCAGCAGCAGGCCCCGGAGGCCACGTCGGTGACATCTCCCATGCCATCGGCTCCGTCCTGGACGAGGCGGGCTACCCGATCAACACCGAGTTCGGCGGCCACGGCATCGGATCGACGATGCACCAGGACCCGCACGTGTCGAACACCGGACGACCCGGTCGTGGATGCCCGCTGCGCCCCGGACTGCTGCTGGCGCTGGAGCCGTGGGTCATGGCGGACACCGCCGAGCTCGTCACCGACGCCGACGGCTGGACCCTCCGGAGCGCGACGGGCTGCCGGACGGCGCACAGCGAGCACACGATCGCCATCACCGAGGACGGAGCCGAGATCCTCACCTTGCCCAGCGCGGGCTGACCGCACGGCCGGAGCGCCGCGTTTCCCTTGCCCCGCAGGCACGTCACCGCGAACCTCGGCGATCCTTGGAATGTGTTCGGACGGGACCTGGTAGTCGTGCCGACTCGGGACATCGGCCACGGCGGCGGGCCGCCGGGAGACCGGCTCAGCGCCGCCAGGAGGTGCGACCGCGGCGGATGTCCCAGAGCAGCGTCGCCACCAGGGACACTCCGAGACCGATCAGCCAGATGTCCTCCATCGCGTTGACGTGGTTGCCGATGAGCATGAGGAACAGCGCTAACGCGCTGAACCACGCGGCGATCCGGGTGGCCTTCGGGAAGGTCCCGTGCCAGCCCCACTCGGCGGAGGGCTCGTCGCGCGGATCCACGGCGCCGACGTCCGCCCGTTGCTGCTTCTCGACGGCCTTGCCTGCCACGATCTCTCCTCACGGCCCACGTCACGCTGACCCCTCGATGATTTCACATCGGACGGGGTGGCTCACCGAGGACCCGCTCACACCGTGGGCGACAATGGCCGCGATGACTCCTCCCAGCTCGGCTCCCGCCCCCGGCCGGACCGTCCTCGTACTCGGCTCCACGGGCTCGATCGGCACGCAGGCGCTCGACGTGGCCGCGGCGGCCCCCGAGCTGTTCCGCATCGCCGGGATCGCCGCGGGCGGTTCCGATCCGGCGGTCCTGGCCGCGCAGGCCATCGCGCACTCGGTGCGGGCGATCGCGGTGATCCGGCCGACCGTGGTGGAGGACCTGCAGCTCGCGCTCTATGCGGAGGCGCAGAAGCGCGGCTACTCCCGGGGCGAGTTCCGGCTGCCGCGCATCTTCGCCGGGAAGAACGCCGTGCTGGAGTTGATCGACGCGGTCCCGGTGGACGTCGTGCTGAACGGAATGCCCGGCTCCCAGGGACTCGAGCCGACGTTGCGCGCGCTCGGCACCGGCGCCACGCTCGCGCTGGCCAACAAGGAATCGCTGATCGCGGGCGGCCCCCTGGTGCTCGGCGCGGCACGACCCGATCAGCTCGTACCGGTCGACTCCGAGCACTCGGCCCTGGCGCAGGCGATGCGCGGCGGCCGGGCCGAAGAGGTGGAGCGGCTGGTGCTGACCGCCTCCGGCGGGCCGTTCCGCGGCCGGAGCAGGGCGGAGATGGACGAGGTGACCGTCGAGCAGGCGATGGCGCACCCGACCTGGGCGATGGGCCCGGTCATCACCGTCAACTCGGCGACCCTGGTCAACAAGGGCCTGGAACTGATCGAGGCGCAGTTGCTGTTCGACATGCCCGCCGAGCGCATCGACGTCGTCGTGCACCCGCAGTCGATCGTGCACTCGATGGTCACCTTCGTCGACGGCTCGACGATCGCCCAGGCCAGCCCGCCGGACATGCGCCTGCCGATCGCGCTGGCCCTGAACTGGCCGGACCGGGTACGGGGGGCGGCGCGGCCGTGCACCTGGGACACCGCGGGCTCGTGGACCTTCGAACCGCTCGACGACGAGGCCTTCCCCGCCGTCGGGCTGGCCCGGCACGCGGGCACCGTCGGCGGCTGCCTGCCCGCCGTCTACAACGCGGCGAACGAGGAGATGGTGGCCGCGTTCCTGGCACAGAACGCCAGCTTCACGTCCATCGTGGACACTGTTGCGGAGGTGGTCGAGGCCGCCGACCAATGGCATCGCGACCCCCGCGATGTCGCCGACGTACTCGCGGCCGAGGAATGGGCACGTTCCCGGGCCGCCACGATCATGGCCGGAGGGAACTAGCGCGTGGCCGCCTACATTTTCGGAGTCGTGCTGTTCGCGCTGGGGATCTGCATCTCCGTCGCCCTGCACGAGGCGGGCCACATGGTCACCGCCCGGATGTTCGGGATGCGGGTGCGGCGCTACTTCGTCGGCTTCGGCCCCACCGTCTTCTCCTTCCGCCGCAAGGACACCGAGTACGGCCTGAAGGCGATCCCGCTCGGCGGATTCTGCGACATCGCGGGCTTCACGGCGATGGACGAGGTCACCCCCGAGGAGTCCTCCCGGGCGATGTGGCGCTTCAAGACGTGGAAGCGCACCGTGGTGCTGGCGGCCGGCTCGGTCACCCACTTCATCGTGGGTTTCATCATCCTCTACGCGATGGCCGCGACGATGGGCCTGCCGAACCTGGCGGGCACGCCGCAGGTGGCGGCGGTCGCCCCGTGTGTCGCCGACGCCCGCACCGAGGCGGAACTGCGCACCCCCGCCTGCGGGCCGGGCACCACCGCACCCGCCCTGCAGGGCGGGATGCGGGCAGGCGACGAGATCGTCTCCGTGGCCGGGGCGGCCACCCCGTCCTACGCCGACGTGACGGCGAAGGTGGAGCCGCTGTCCGGGCCGACACCGATCGAGGTGGACCGCGACGGCACGATCGTCCCGCTGACCATCAACGTGGAGCGGGTCGACCGCCCGGTGGTGGATCCGAAGAACCCGGACGCGGCCCCGCAGGTGGTGGAGAAGGGTTCCATCGGCGTCACCTTCCCGCGGATGTTCGAGTACAACGCGGGCACCGCGGTCGGCGGCACGCTGGCCTTCACCGGCGACATGTTCGTGCAGACCTTCCAGCGGCTGATCGAGTTCCCCGAGCGCATCCCGGCGGTGGTCGAGGCGATCTTCGGCGGCGAACGCGACCCGAACACCCCGGTCAGCGTCGTCGGCGCCAGCCGGATCGGCGGCGAGGCCGTCGAGCAGGGCCTGTGGGAACTGTTCCTGCTGCTGCTGGCGAGCCTGAACTTCTTCGTCGGTGTGTTCAACCTGCTGCCGCTACTGCCACTGGACGGCGGGCACATCGCGATCACCTGGTACGAACGTGTTCGCGACATGTTCCGCAAGATGCGCGGGAAGGCGGCGGGCGGGCCCGTCGACTACTCGAAACTGTCCGCGGTGACGATGGTGCTCGTCTTCGTGGGCGGTGCCGTGGTCCTACTCACGGTCACCGCGGACATCGTCAATCCGATCCGCATCTCGCCCTAGCGTTTCCCCAGGTCGTCCCGCGCACGCCGAGTCGTCTCCCGCCCGGGGGCGACCGGCTCGCGGCGGGTGACACCCGGTCGGGCGGTATCGTGGCGGACGGACGCATTCGCAACGCAGCAGCAGAGGATCCGATGACCGTCGCGCTCGGTATGCCCGCCACCCCGCCCCCCGTGCTCTCGGACCGTCGCAAGACCCGTCAGCTCCAGGTCGGACCGGTCGGCGTCGGCAGTGACCACCCGGTCTCGGTGCAGTCGATGACCACCACGGTCACCTCCGACATCAACGCCACCCTGCAGCAGATCGCCGAGCTGACCGCCGCGGGCTGCGATATCGTGCGCGTCGCCTGCCCGACCCAGGACGACGCCGAGGCGCTGCCCGCGATCGCCCGCAAGTCGCAGATCCCGGTGATCGCCGACATCCACTTCCAGCCCAAGTACGTCTTTGCCGCCATCGAGGCCGGCTGCGCCGCGGTGCGCGTGAACCCCGGCAACATCCGCAAGTTCGACGACCAGGTCGCCGAGATCGCCCGCACCGCACGGGACCACGGCACGCCGATCCGCATCGGCGTCAACGCCGGTTCGCTGGACAAGCGGCTGCTGGAGAAGTACGGCAAGGCGACGCCGGAGGCGCTGGCCGAGTCGGCCATGTGGGAGGCCTCGCTGTTCGCCGAGCACGGCTTCCACGACATCAAGATCTCGGTCAAGCACAACGACCCCGTCGTCATGGTGCGCGCCTACGAGCTGCTGGCCGAGCAGTGCGACTACCCGCTGCACCTCGGCGTCACCGAGGCGGGCCCGGCGTTCCAGGGCACCATCAAGTCGGCCGTCGCCTTCGGTGCGCTGTTGCGCCAGGGCATCGGCGACACGATCCGCGTCTCGCTGTCCGCCCCGCCGGTGGAGGAGGTCAAGGTCGGCACGCAGATCCTGCAGTCGCTGAATCTGCGCCCCCGCAAGCTGGAGATCGTCTCCTGCCCGTCCTGCGGTCGTGCGCAGGTGGACGTCTACAAGCTGGCCGACGAGGTGACCGCCGGGCTCGAGGGCATGGAGGTTCCGCTGCGGGTGGCTGTCATGGGCTGCGTCGTCAACGGTCCCGGCGAGGCCCGCGAGGCCGACCTCGGTGTCGCCTCCGGCAATGGCAAGGGGCAGATCTTCGTCAAGGGCGAGGTCATCAAGACCGTGCCCGAGGCGCAGATCGTGGAGACGTTGATCGAGGAGGCCATGCGGATCGCCGAGGAGTCCGGCGAGGCCGCCGAGTCCGCCGAGGCCGGCGGTCCCACCGTCACGGTCGGCTGATCGCGCCCGGAGCCCGTTCCGTCGTTCCCGGCGCGAGTACCGCGAGTACCGCGAGCACGGGATCGCGGGACAGCGCCTAGTCTGGTGCGGTGAGCCAGGCCGACGAGTGGGCCGTCTCCGCACCGCATCCCGCGCTGCGGCGGATGATCACGCGCTACACCGGCTACACCCAGCACGGCTGCACGCTGAGCCTGCACCGCGGCCTGCCCTCGCGGCACCTCACCCTGGTCGTCAGCCTCGCCGCCCCGGTGCGCATCGTGGGAATGCCCGGCGGCCAGGCCCCGGCCGAGCTGTCCGGTTTCGTCGGCGGCATGCACACCAGCAGTGCGCTGATCGCGCAGGACGCCGAGCAGAGCGGCGTGCACATCGATCTTCATCCGCTGGGCGTGCGGAACCTGCTGGGCCTTCCCTCGGCCGAGCTGTCCGGCCATGTCGTGGGACTCGCCGAGCTGGACCGGCCCCGGCTGGCCGAACTGCCGGAGCGGCTGCACGAGGCGGGATCCTGGCCGCGCCGGTTCGCGATCCTGGACCAGACCTTCCGTGCCGAGTCGGTGCAGGCTCCGGGCCCGGCACCGGAGATCGGCTGGGCGTGGCGCCGGATGCTCGCCGACGGCGGTACCGGAGCCGTGGCGACGCTGGCCGGCGAGGTCGGCTGGAGCAGGCGCCATTTCTCCGAACGCTTTCGCGCGGAACTCGGCCTCTCCCCGAAACAGGCCGCCAGGGTGCTGCGCTTCGAGCGCGCCTGCGAGGCGCTGCGTGCCCGGCCGGACACCGATCTGGCCGAGCTGGCCGTGGCGTGCGGCTTCTACGACCAGCCGCACCTGAGCAACGAGTGGCGCGCACTGGCCGGATGCACGCCCGGCACCTGGATCGCCGAGGAACTCCCAAATCTCCAATACGAGCCGCGCTCTCCCGGCGAACACTCGACGACATGAACAGCCCAGGAGTATGGCCCTGTCTCACCTACGCCGATGCCGACGCGGCCCGGCGCTTCCTCACCGAGGTGTTCGGTTTCGCCGAGGCGCTGACCGTGCGGGGCGAGGACGGCACCGCGATCGTGCACGCGGAACTGACCTGGCCCGAGGGTGGCGGTCTCATGTACGGCTCGGCCGGAACGCCGTCCGGGGGCGTGCCCGAGCCGCCTGCGGGCGGGCAGTGGCTCTACGTGGTGACGGCCGATCCGGACGCCGTCCACGAGCGCGCGGTCGCGGCCGGGGCCACGGTGGTGCACGCGCCCTACGACACCGACTACGGCTCCCGCAACGTCGGCCTCGCCGATCCGGAGGGCAATGTCTGGACCTTCGGGACGTACCGGGGCGCGTGAGCGCGGACTCAGCCGGCGGGACGCTCGAAGGTCAGCAGCAGGCCGTCGACGCCGCCGGGGCCGATCCGGCCCTTCACATCGGCCGAGGTGATCGCCTTCAGCGCCCAGCCTTCGGCCGCCTCGGAGTTGAGCACTCGCTCGAGGCGGTCGCCGGACATCTTGCCGCCGATCATCTTCTCGCGGAGTTCGACGACGCGGTACTCGAATCGCTGCATGGACGCCGATCCAACCGGCATCGGCCGGCCAGGGCAAGCGGCCGGCCGCGGGCGCACCGGAACGCGGGTTTTCCCTATTCGGCGTCCGTCTGGCACTCTTAGTCCTGTGTTGCGGCTGGCCGGTGCACGGCTACTCGACGAACGGGACTACCCGGCGGTTCGTGCCGCGCTCTCGGCGGACCCGGTGGGCACCTGCATGGTCGGCGCCCGGGTCGAGATCGCCGGGGTGAACCCCCGGCGGCTCGGCGGCGAGCTGTGGTCTGCGGACGCTCGTTCCCCCCGGCAGGGCCGCATCGAAGCTCTGTGTTTCTCCGGCCCGAACCTCGTCCCCCTGTGTGGCGACGCCCCGGCTCTGCGCTCGTTCGCCGACCGGGCGCTGCGCAGGGGACGAACCTGCTCCTCGCTGGTCGGCCCAGCGCAGCAGGTGCTGGGCTTGTGGGACGAACTGGCACCGGAGTGGGGGCCGGCCCGTGAGGTGCGGCACGACCAGCCATTGATGGCCATGGACGCGCCGTCCTCGGTCCTGGCCGATCCGCTGGTCCGCGCCGTCCGCCCGGACGAACTCGACCGCTATCTCCCCGCCGCGGTCGCGATGTTCATCGAGGAGGTCGGCGTCGACCCGAGGGCCGGCGACGGCGGTGCCAGCTACCGCGCCCGGGTCACCGAGCTGATCGCGGGTGGTCGCGCGTTCGCCCGCTTCGACGGGGACGAGGTCGTGTTCAAGGCGGAGATCGGTGCGCTGTCCGGCACGGTCGGGCAGATCCAGGGTGTCTGGGTGCATCCGAGCAGGCGTGGTCACGGGCTCGGCTCGGCAGGCACCGCCACGGTGGTGAACCGCTTGGTGCGCGGCATGAACCGCACCGCGAGCCTGTACGTCAACTCGTACAACGGTGCCGCGCTGGCGTCGTACCGGAAGATCGGTTTCCGGCAGGTCGGCTGCTACGCGACCGTCCTGTTCTGAGCGGTCCGCCACGACACGGCGTTTCGGCCCGGCGGCTCGGTCCGTGACGGGCATACTTCCCGCTCGTGGGAGTTCGGCATCGGTTCGCGGTCGCGTTGCTGGCGGCGGCGACGGCCGTCACGGGCGCCGGCTGCGGTGTCTTCGGCGACGACGGGCCGGAGGAACTGGTCGCCGAGTTCCTGGCGGCGTTCGGCTCCGGTGACGTCGAACTCGCGGCGGGGCTCACCGACTCGCCGGACTCCGCGCGGACCGTCCTCGGCCAGGCCAGGACGGCGCTCGCACCCGAGTCCCTGACGGCCGAAGTGCTGTCGGTGGACGTACCGGCGGGAGCCTCCAGCGCGACCGCGACCTACCGGGTGGACTGGCGGTTGCCCCAGGGACGCGACTGGTCCTACGAGGCACGGGCCCAGCTCTACTCCGCACAGGAGGAGTGGCGACTGCACTGGCTGCCGTCGCTGGTGCACCCGGACCTGGCCGCGCAGCAGACCCTGGGTGTGCGCACCGAGACGCCGGAACCGGCCCCGGTACTCGACCGGGACGGCGCGGCCCTGCTGCAGCCGGAGACCGTGGTCGCGGTGGCGCTGCACCCGGCCGAGGCGGGCGACGTTTCCGCGGTCGCCGCCGCACTGGCGAACGCGCTGGGACCACTGGAACCGGCGATCACCAAGAAGTCCATTGTGGACGGCGCCGCCACGGCAGCACCGGAGCGCCCCTATCCGGTGGCGGTCCTGCGTACGGAGGACTACCGGCGGGTGAAGCCCGCGATCTACGAGTTGCCGGGTGTGCGGTTCACCGAGCAGGAACGCATGCTCCCGGCGGACCGGGACCTCGGCGAGCAGGTCCTGCCCGCGATCCGCACGATCGTCGAGGACCGGGTCGCGGGCGGTGCGGGCTGGCGGGTGGTGACCGTCGACGCGACCGGTGCCGAACTCGCCGAGCTGCGCGCCGAGCCCGCCCGCCCGGCCGACGCGGTGGTGAGCACGCTGAGCCGCCGGGTCCAGGGCGCGGCGGAGGACGCGCTCGGGCCGGTTCCGGTGCCCGCGGCGATCGTTGCGCTGGAACCGGAAACGGGTGAACTCCTCGCCGTGGCACAGAACCCGGCGGCGGACGAGCAGGGCCCGATCGCGCTCACCGGCCGCTATCCGCCGGGGTCGACGTTCAAGATGGCGACCGCGGCGGCCGCGCTCGGTTCCGGGAAGGCGGGGCCCGAGACGGAGGTGGACTGCCCGTCCACGACGGTCATCGGCGGCAGGCTGATCCCCAACGACGACCGGTTCGCCCTCGGCACCGTGCCGGTGCGCACCGCGTTCGCCCGGTCCTGCAACACCACTTTCGCGCGGCTGTCGGCCGAGCTGCCGGCCACCGCGCTCACCGACGCCGCCGCCTCGCTCGGCATCGGCGCCGACTTCGTGCTGCCCGGCGTCACCACCATCACCGGCGCGGCGCCGCCCGCGGGCACGGTGGTGCAGCAGGCGGAGAACGGCTTCGGCCAGGGGACCGTGCTGGCCAGCCCGTTCGGGATGGCGGTCGCCGCGGCCACCGTGTCGGCGGGCCGGACCCCGGTGCCGACGCTGATCCGCGGGATGCCCGCGGAGGCGAGCGGGCTGGGCGCGCCCTTGCGGCCCGAGGTACTGACGGCGCTGCGGTCGATGATGCGCGAGGTGGTCACCGGCGGTACCGCCGGCGCGCTCGCGCAGCTTCCCGGCGTGCACGGCAAGACGGGAACCGCCCAGTTCGGCGACGGCACCGGTTCGCACGGCTGGTTCGTCGGCTACGACGACGACCTCGCCTTCGCCGTTCTGCTGGTGGGCGGGGGAACGTCCGCACCGGCCGTGGACGCGGCGCATCGGTTCCTGACCGGGCTCGGCTGAGCGTCCGCGCGGGGCGTCGTAAGGTGGAGGTCATGTCCACGCGCGCCCCGTTGCTGCCCGGCGTCCAGACGCCGCGCCGCCCCGTACCCGCCAGCATCGCCCGTCCCGAGTACGTGGACCGGCCCGCGCCCAAGCGGGACAACGGCAACGGGGTGCGTACCCCCGAGGTCATCGAGGCGATGCGGGTGGCGAGCCGGATCGCAGCGCAGGCGCTGCAGGAAGGCGGCAAGGCCGTCAAACCGGGTGCCACCACCGACGACGTGGACAAGGTGGTGCACGAGTTCCTGGTCGACCACCACGCCTACCCCTCGACGCTCGGCTACCGTTCGTTCCCCAAGTCGTGCTGTACCTCGCTGAACGAGGTGATCTGCCACGGCATCCCGGACTCGACGGTGATCGAGGACGGCGACATCTGCAACATCGACGTCACCGCCTACATCGGCGGCGTGCATGGCGACACGAACGCCACCTTCCTCGCCGGCGACGTGGACGAGCGGGTGCGCCTGCTGGTGGAGCGCACCCACGAGGCCACCATGCGCGCGATCAAGGCGGTGCGCCCCGGGCGCAGGCTGAACGTGATCGGCCGGGTCATCGAGGCGTACGCGAACCGTTTCGGCTACGGCGTCGTCCGCGACTTCACCGGGCACGGTGTCGGGCCCGCGTTCCACACCCCGCCCACCGTGCTGCACTACGAGGAGCCCTCGGTGACCACGGTGATCGAGCAGGGCATGACGTTCACCATCGAGCCGATGATCACCCTCGGCACCATCGAGTACGACGTATGGGACGACGACTGGACGGTCACCACGCTGGACAAGAAGTGGACCGCCCAGTTCGAGCACACGCTCGTGGTCACCGAGACCGGCGCGGAGATCCTGACCCTGCCCTGACCGGCCGTGGCGCAGCACCACACCGGTGCGGGAAGTTGTGGCCCGCGACCACATAGCTGACCTGCCGGCGGGTCCCTACCGTCGGCACCCATGAATCGCAGCTCATCCCCGGCCGACCTGCGGGGCCGGACCGCACTGGTGACCGGCGGCGCCGCTGGGATCGGCCTCGCCTGCGTGCGGGCGTTGACCGGCGCCGGCGCCAAGGTCCACCTGGTGGACCGCGACCCGGCGGCCACCGTCGAGGCGGCCGAGTGCACCGGGGCCCTCGGGCACGTGGCCGACCTGCTCGACCCCTCCGCCATCGGCGCACTGCCCGCCGACGTCGACATCCTGGTGAACAACGCCGGCATCCAGCACGTCGCACCGATCACCGAGTTCCCGCCGGAGCGCTTCGAGGCCATCCAGCGGCTCATGCTCACCGTGCCGTTCCTGTTGATGCGCCATTGCCTGCCGGTGATGTACGAGCGCGGCTGGGGCAGGTTGGTCAACATCTCCAGCGTGCACGGCCTGCGCGCGAGCCCGAACAAGGCGGCCTACGTGGCGGCGAAGCACGGCCTCGAGGGACTGAGCAAGGTCGCCGCGCTGGAGGGCGCCCCGCGCGGGGTCACCAGCAACTGCGTCGACCCCGGCTACGTGCGTACCGCCCTGCTGGAGAGCCAGATCGAGGCGCAGGCCCGTACTCACGGCATCGGTGAGGACGCCGTCGTCGAGGAGGTCTTCCTGCGGCGCACCGCGATCAAGCGGCTCGTCGAGCCCGACGAGGTCGCGGCGCTGGTCACCTGGCTGTGCGGGGACCACGCGGGCAGCCTGACCGGCGCGTCCCTGCCGGTCGACGGCGGATGGACCGCCTCGTGATCTCGCACCGCACCGCAATTCAGCCCGGTTTCGCCCACCCCACAACGAAGTGGTGATCGATGTGACGGACGCAGTCACGCCCGAGAACACGCCAGCAAAGAATTCGATCAAGAAGATCGTCGGAGCGAGCCTGGTCGGCACCACCATCGAGTGGTACGACTTCTTCCTCTTCGCCTCCGCGGCGAGCCTGGTGTTCAACAAGCTGTTCTTCCCGACCGCCGATCCGTTCAACGGCATCCTGCTGGCACTCGGCACGTACGCCGTCGGTTTCCTCGCCCGTCCGGTGGGCGGCCTCGTGTTCGGTCACTACGGCGACAAGATCGGCCGGAAGAAGCTCCTCGTCATCAGCCTGCTGATGATGGGCGGGGCCACGTTCCTCATGGGCGTGCTGCCGACGTACCAGTCGGTCGGCGTGGCGGCGCCATTGCTGCTGATCTTCCTGCGCCTGGTGCAGGGCTTCGCCCTCGGCGGCGAGTGGGGTGGGGCGGTGCTGATCGTCTCCGAACACGGCGACGCCCGGCGGCGCGGCTTCTGGGCATCCTGGCCACAGGCCGGAGCTCCCGGCGGCAACCTGCTCGCCACGGCGGTTCTGGCGATCCTGGCCGCGGTGCAGACGGACGCGGCCTTCGAGGCCTGGGGCTGGCGCATCCCGTTCCTGCTGTCGGGCCTGCTGGTGGCCATCGGCCTGTGGATCCGGCTCTCCGTGTCGGAATCGCCGATCTTCCTGGCGGCGCAGGCGAAGGCCGAGGCCGAGGGGAAGCCGGAGAAGGCACCGATCATCACGGTCTTCAAGGACAGCTGGCGCGCGGTGCTGATCGCGATGGGCGCCCGGTTCGCGGAGAACGTCTCGTACTACATCCTCACGGCGTTCATTCTGATCTACGTCACCAACGAACTCGAACTGTCGAAGTCGGTCGGACTCAACGCCGTGCTGATCGGCTCGGCCGTGCACTTCGTGTCGATTCCGTTGTGGGGGCTGCTCTCCGACCACCTCGGCAGGCGCATCGTCTACATCTTCGGTGCGACGTCGATGATCGTCTGGAGTTTCGTCTTCTTCGAGATGCTCGACACCAAGTCGTCCGGGCAAGCCATCCTCGCGGTGACGATCGGGCTGGTGCTGCACGGCGCCATGTACGGCCCGCAGGCGGCGTTCTTCTCCGAGCTGTTCGGTACCCGGGTCCGCTACTCCGGCGCCTCGGTGGGCTACCAGCTCGCCTCGATCCTGGCGGGTGGTCTAGCGCCGCTGATCGCCACGGCGATGCTCAAGGACCTGGGCGGCAGCCTGCCGATCTCCATCTACATCGCTGCTACCTGCGTCGTCACCATCGTCGCGGTGTATCTGGCGAAGGAGACCCGGGGCGCTTCGCTGGACACCGAGGTCTCCCCGGCGACGCAGGAACGTGCCAGCGTCTAGCGCGGCACGGTAGCGGCGTAGAAGCATGGCCGGCATGGACCGCATCGACGACGCCGCGGGAAACCTGCTGGAACTACTGGCGGCGGGGGCGAGCAGCGACCGGCTCGCCTCCGTCGTCGCCGCGGCCCGCGGCCTGGCGACGGGTGACGGCGAGCGGGTGGCGATCGACCGGGCGGGCGATCTGGCACTGCGGGTGCGCCGCACGCTGACCGACCACAGCAGACGCGAGGCGGAGCTTGCGGCGCTGTTCGACACGGCCAGTGACCTGGCCCGGCTGCGCGATCTCGACGCGGTTCTGCGATCCATCGTGCACCGGGCGCGGATGCTGCTGCGTGTCGACATGTCGTATCTGAGCCTGAACAGCGACGACGCCGAGGCCACCTACATGCGGGTCACCGACGGCTCGGCCTCGGCGCTGTTCCAGCAGGTGCGGCTCGGCATGGGGGAGGGCCTCGGCGGTCTCGTCGCGCAGACCGCGCGGCCGTACGCCACCGCCGACTACCCGTCCGACGACCGCTTCGACCACACCGGGCCGATCGACGAGGCCGTCACCGACGAGGGACTGATCGCGATCCTCGGCGTGCCCCTGTCGCTGGGCGGCACCGTGATCGGCGTGCTGTACGCGGGCGACCGCGCGGGCCGGACCTTCACCCCGGACGAGGTCGCGCTGCTGTCCTCGCTCGCCGACCACGCCGCCATCGCGATCGACAACGCCCGCCTGATCGAGGACACCGAGGCCGCCCTCGCCGAGCTGGGCGCGGCCAACGCCACCATCGGCGCGCACAACGAGGCCATCGCCCGCGCGCAGGAGGCGCACGACCGGCTGACCAACCTGGTGCTGGCAGGTGGCCGGGTGCCGGAGGTGGCGGCCGCCGTCGCCGAGGTACTGGGCGGCGGCATCGCCGTGCACGACGCGGACGGCGGCGAGCTCGCCACGGCCGGCACCGGTGCGGTGCGGCAGAACGAACGGCTGCTGAACGTCTCACGGGCGAGTGGCCGTGCGGTCGCCGAGGGCGGCACCTGGACGTGCGCGGTGTCGGCGGGCCCCGAACTGCTCGGCAGCATCACCCTCACCGGCCGTCCGGTGCTCGCCGACGCCGACCGCAGGCTGTTCGAGCGCTCGGGCATCGTGACGGCGCTGTTGCTGCTGCTGCGCCGTTCGGCCGCCGAGGCGGAGGACCGGGTGCGCGGGGAACTGCTCGTCGACCTGCTGAACGCCCCCGGCCGCGACCCGGCGGCCCTGTTGCGCCGTGGCAACCGGGTCGGCGTCGATCTGGCGGCCCCGCAGGTCGTCCTGGTACTGCGGGCGGACGGGGTCTCCCGGACCCGGCTGGCCACGGCGGCGGGCAGGCACGGCGCGCTCGCCGGCGTCTACGCGGAACAGGTCGTGCTGCTGAGCTGGAACGGCCACCCGGGAGAGGTCGCCGCCCGGGTGGCCAAGGAACTGGGCGTCACCCTCGGCTGCCCGGTGACGGCGGGTGCGTCCGGCCCGGCGTCCGGCCCGGTCCCGCTCGCCGAATCGCATGCCGAGGCGGTCCGGTGCCTGCGGGCCCTGATCGCGCTCGGCCGCGTCGGCGACGGGGCGGCCCCGGAGGATCTGGGTTTCGTCGGCGTGGTGCTGGGCAGGCACGCCGACCTCGGCGGTTTCGTGCGGTCCACGATCGGCCCGGTGCTGGACTACGACGCCCGCCGCGGCACCGAACTGCTGCGGACGCTGCGCGCGTACTTCGCCTGCTCCGGTCAGCTCAGCAAGGCCAAGGACGTGCTGCACGTCCACGTGAACACCGTCGTGCAGCGGCTCGAACGCATCTCGACCCTGCTCGGCTCCGACTGGCAGGAGCCCGATCCTGCGCTGGAGATCCAGCTCGCGCTGCGGCTGCACACCCTCGGCGGGCTGGCGGAGCCCGCGCCGGAATAACCTGTGCGTCCGGCCGGTTGGTGAACCGGCGGATGACATAGGCGAGACCTGGGGGCGGTATGCGGTACGGCGTGATGATCGTGAACTTCGGTGACGGGACGGATCCGTCCACTCTGCTCGGCTGGGCGCGGTACGCGGAGGATCGCGGATTCGGCTTCGCGATGACCTCCGACCACGTCGCGGTGACCCCGGACGTCGCCGAGCAGTACGAGGCGCCGTTCTACGATCCGTTCGCCACCCTGGCGTGGCTGGCCGGGCAGACCTCCCGCATCGAGCTGGGTACCACCGTGACGGTGCTGCCGTACCGGCATCCGCTGCTGACGGCCCGGATGGCCGCCAACATCGACAGGTTCAGCGGCGGGCGGCTGATCATGGGTGTGGGCGTGAGCTGGCCGCGTCAGGAGTTCGCCGCGCTGGGCGTGCCGTTCGCCGAACGCGGCGCCATCACCGACGAGTACCTGGACATCGTGATCCGAGCGTGGAGGGAGGAGAAGATCTCCGCGCACGGCCGGTACGTCTCCTTCGACGACGTGGCCACCGGCCCACTTCCCGTGCGCCCTCCGCCGGTCTGGGTCGGCGGGGCCAGCCCGGCCGCGATCCGCCGCGCCGCCCGGTTCGGTGACGCCTGGCATCCGCTCAACCTGCGGCTGGACTGGCTGCGTGAGAAGGGGCTGCCCGCGCTGCGGGCCGCCGCGGAGGCGGCGGGACGCCCGGTGCCGGACTTCGCCCCGCGCCTCCCGTTGCGGATCACCGACTCCGCGCTCGGCGAGGACCGGCTGCTCGGACAGGGCACACTGGACCAGATCCGGTCCGACATCGAGGCGCTGGACGGACTCGGCGCCACGCACGTCCTCTTCGACACCTACCCGGGCAGCCCGGCGGAGTTCCGCCCGCCCGCGCAGGAGCAACGGATCCTGGACCTGCTCGCCGAACGGGTCCTCGGCTTCTGACGCCGGCGGGCCAGGTACTCGCAGGCCACGTACCTGCTAGTCACGTGCCGCCCGGCCGGTTCGTCGCGGTGCGCGAGGCTACGGCTTCCCCCGACGCCGCGGGAGTTCAGTCGCCCAGCGCGCAGCCGTCCCCGGTCACCTCGGTGGCGGGCACGGTGCGCGAGGCCGGTGGCGCCTGTCCGTCCAGCCAGCCGCCGAGAGCGTCGAACGCGCTCCGGAAACACGGGGCGATCGGGCGCAGCCGGTCCGGGTGGACGTCGACGAGTCCGTCGGAGTGGGTGCCGTTCTCGATCCGGTAGTAGCGGTGCCGGTCACCGCGGCCGCGGCCGCGGTCGGCGGTCATCCCGGCGTAGACGTCGGAGTCCCGGGAGATCGGCAGCAGGGTGTCCAGCGTGCCGTGCAGGGTGATCAGCGGCGCGCCGATCCGGCCGGTGAGCCCGATCCGTTCGACGGCGCGGTGCACCTCGGGTGGGCGGGAGACGTAGTCGTAGTCGGCGTCGCAGGCCGGGGTTCCCGTCGCGCAGTAGGGGATCCCGGCTTCCAGTTCGCCGTCGAAGGCCGGGTCGAACTCCTCGCGGTACACCCGCTGGGTCAGGTCCCAGTAGACCTCGTGGTGGTACTGCCACAGGAACTCCGACCCGGGGGCGAAACCGGCGTCGAGGATGCGCTGCCTGGCCGTTTCGGCGTCCGGGCCGCCCGCCGCGTACACCGGGAAATCGCGCAGGGTGGCGGGCAGGTAGTCGAACAGGTTCGGGCCTTCGCCGCGCCAGAGTGTGCCCTCCCAGTCCACTCCGCCGTCCCACAGTGCCGCCCTGTTCTCCAGTTGCCAGCGCACCAGGTAGCCGCCGTTGGACAGGCCGGCGGCGAGTACCCGGTCCGGGGCGCGGCCGTAGTAGCGGTGGGCGGAGGCGCGGGCGGCCAGGTTGAGCTGGGTGACACGGTGGTTCCACTCGGCGACCGCGTCACCGGGGCGCCGCCCGTCGGTGTGGAAGCCGGCGCCGGTGTTGCCCTTGTCGGTGGCGGCGAAGGCGTAGCCCTGCGCGAGCACCTGGTCGGCGATGGCCCGGTCGTTCGCGTACTGGGCACGGTTGCCGGGCGATCCGGTGACGACGAGCCCGCCGTTCCACCGATCGGGCAGGCGCAGGGTGAACTGTGCGTCGTGGTTCCAGCCGTGGTGGGTGTTGGTGGCCGAGGAGTCCGGGAAGTAGCCGTCGATCTGCACGCCCGGCACCCCGTGCGGCTGGGGGAGTGCCTGCGCGGTGAGCCCGGCCCAGTCGGCGGGCACGGTGTGCCCGGAGGCGACCGTACCGGCCGTGGTCAGCTCGTCCAGGCAGGCGGACTTCTGTTGCTGCGCAAGGGGAACGCGGGCGCGTTCGATGCCGGAGCAGTGTCCGTGCTCCGAGGCCCCGGCGGCCGCGGAGGGGGACAGCACGGTGCTGGCGGCGAGTGCCGCGGCGCAGACGGCGAGCAGGCGGCGGGCACGCATCGGGGCCTCCTGGGGGTTCGGTGTCCCCGCACGGTAGGGATCCGCTCGTGAACGCGGTATGGGCGCCGGTCATACAGCGGTGGGTGCGCGCGTGGTGCGCGGGACCACCCGTCTCGTTCAGCCGAGTCCGGCGAGCAACTCGTCGAGGAAGCCGCCCGCTTCGGCCGCGGCCCGGCCCGCGTCCTGGTCGCGGATGGCGTCGAGCAGCCCGTCGTGCCGGATCTGGTGCAGGTTCACCGGCTCGCCGGCGGTGGAGCGCACGCTCGCCGTGACGGCTTCGGCCAGGCCCTGGTACAGCTCGGCGAGCAACGTGTTGTGTCCACATCGGACGACCGCGAGGTGGAACTCGGAGTCGACGCGGGCGAACTCGTCCGCCCGGCCGGCCCGCTGCGCCTCGTCACGTGCGCCGAGCAGCCCGGTCAGCTCACGCAGTTCCTCTTCGGTCCTGGCGGTCGCGGCGAGCCGGGCGCCCTCGACCTCCAGCGTGCGCCGTACCTGCAGTACCTCGCGCAGTTCCGATCCGCACAGTCTGCGCACCGCACCGGAGACCTCGCTGGTGGCGCGGACGTAGGTGCCGTCACCCTGGCGGACCTCCAGCAGTCCGGCGTGCGCCAGCGCGCGCACCGCCTCGCGGACGGTGTTGCGGCCCACGCCCAGGCTCGCCGCCAGCTCGGCTTCCACCGGGATGCGGTTGCCCACCGGCCACTCGCCGCCGCGCACGGCTTCGCGAAGCTGCTCGATCGCCTGGTCGACGAGACCGGTGCGGCGTGTGGTCGCCAGCGGCACTGTGACGAACCCTCCCGTTGAGATCGGTTCAACCAATCATCCTATGTCTGTCATAGTAGCCGCATGGTCGCCGGATCCACCGTGCCCGCGTGGGGGCAGGAGCCCGAGCTCGACGGTGCCGTCGAGCTCGCCGGGCGAGGCTCGCGCCGGGTGCTCACCGGCGGGCTGCTGCTGGCCGTCGCGGTGGTTCTGGTGGCGGTCAACCTGCGACCCGCGATCACCAGTGTGGGCCCGCTGCTCGACGAGGCGCGGGTGGCGCTGGGTGCCTCCGCCGTGTGGGCGGGCGTGCTGACGACCTTGCCCGGCCTGTGTTTCGCCGCGGCGGGGCTGGCCGCGCCCCGGCTGGCCCGCCGGGTGGGGATCGGTGCCGCGGTGGGTATCGCGATGGCGGTGCTGGCGGCCGGGCTGGCGGTGCGCGTGGTGGGCGGCCAGCTCGTGGTGCTGGGCGGCACGCTGGTGGTGACCGCGGGCATCGCGCTGGCGAACGTGCTCATCCCGGTGGTGGTGAAGGATTCCTTCCCGTTGCGCATCGGGCTGATGACCGGTGTCTACACGGCGGCGTTGCAGGGCGGCGGCGCGATCGGTTCGGCGCTGAGCCCGCCGCTGGACACGGCGCTGGGCGGGTGGCGGCCGTCGCTGGCGAGCTGGGCGGTGCTGGCCGTGCTCGCGCTGGTGGTGTGGTCGGTGGCGGCCCGCCGGGGGACGAGGCGGCGGGACTCCGCGGAGGAGGCCGAAGCGGGCGGGCGTTCGCTGTTGCGCAACCCGCTGGCCTGGACGGTGACCCTGTTCTTCGGCCTCCAGTCGTTCCTGGCGTACGTGGTGATGGGCTGGCTCCCGCAGGTGCTGATGGACGCCGGGGTGAGCCGGGGTGACGCGGGGTTGCTGCTGGGGCTCGTCTCGGTGCTCGCGGTGCCGATCAGCCTGGTGGTTCCGGCCGTCGCGGCCAGGCAGAACGGGCAGACGGGCTGGATCGTCGGGCTGACCCTGTTCGCGATCGCCGGGCTGACCGGGCTGATGATCGCGCCCGGCGGCGCGCCGCTGTTGTGGTGTGTGCTGCTGGGTATCGGTATGAGCGTGTTCTCGATGGCGTTGACGACGATCGCGTTGCGGTCGCGGACCGGCGCCGACACCGCCCGCTTGTCCGGGATGGCGCAGGGCTTCGGTTACCTGCTGGCCGCGGCGGGCCCGTTCCTGTTCGGCCTGTTGCACGAGCTGACCGGGAGCTGGACGGTGCCGATCGCGATGCTGCTGGTGGCGCTGGTCGCCCAGCTCGTCTTCGGGGGTCTCGCGGGCCGTCCCCGGTACGTCTGAGCGGCGCGCCGGTCAGTCCAGCGGGAGGCCGAGCAGGGCGTTCTCGACGAGTTCCGGCATCGCCGGGTGGATCCAGTACTGGCCGTGGGCCATGCTGCGCGCGTCGAGTCCGAAGCTCATCGCCTGGATCAGCGGTTGCAGCAGGGTCGGTGCCTGCGGGCCGATGATGTGCGCGCCGAGGAGCAGCCCGGTCGCCGGGTCGGCGATCAGTTTGGCGAACCCGCTGTGGTCCTCCATCGCCCAGCCGTAGGCGATTCCGGCGTAGTCCTGGGTGGAGGTGACGTAGCGCAGGCCCTGTGCCTCGGCTTCGCGTTCGGTGATTCCGACGGAGGCGATCTGCGGGGAGCCGAACACGGCGTGCGGTACGTAGCGGTGGTCGGATTCGATCGGCTCGCCGGGGTGCAGCAGGTTGTGCTGCACGACGCGGGCTTCCTGGTTGGCGACGTGTTTGAGTTCGTACGTCGAGGACAGATCGCCGAGCGCGTAGATGCCGTCGACGCCGGTGCGCTGGTGGCTGTCGACCCGGACGAAGCCGCCGTCGGTGGTGTCGATGCCTGTCTTCGCGACGTCGAGCAGGTCGGAGTTGGGCCTGCGGCCGGTGGCGACGAGCAGCACCCCGGCTTCGATGCTCGACGGTCCGTCCGGGCCGTCGAGGTCGACGGTCACGCCGCTACCGGTGGCGCGGACGGCGGTGGTGGCGGTGTTCAGCCGCACGTCGAAGCGGTCGCGGGCCAGTGCGGTGAAGCGTTCGCTGATGTCGGTGTCCTCGCGGCGCAGCATCGCGCCGGAGCGGACGACCACGGTGACCTCGACGCCGAGGGCGGAGAACACGTGCGCGAACTCGGCGGCGATGAAACCCCCGCCGAGAATGACCATGCGCTCGGGGAGTTCGTCGAGGCGCATCACCGTGTCGGAGGTGTGGTACGGCACGTCGGCGAGGCCCGGTACGTCCGGTACGGCGACGCGGCCGCCTGCGGCGAGTACGAAGCGGTCGGCGGTGATGGTCTCGGTGGCGCGGCCGTCGTCGAAGGACACCGCGAGTTCCTTGTCGCCGACGAAGCGTCCGGTGCCTTCGTAGACGGTGGTGCCGGCGTTGTCCTCGTGGTGGAGGCGGTACTCACGGCCGCCCGCGGCGATGGGGTCGATGCGGCCGAAGATGCGGTCGCGGATGTCGCGCCAGCGCACTCCGGTGAGTTCCTCGTCGACGCCGAAGCGCGCGGAGTGGCCGGGCGTGGCCGCGAGGTCGGCGGTGTGCACGAACATTTTCGTGGGGATGCATCCGACGTTGAGGCAGGTGCCGCCGAAGACGCCCTTCTCGACGATCGCCGTTTTCCAGTCGGCGAACCGGTGGTCGAGGATCGAGTTGCCCGATCCGGTTCCCACGATCACCAGGTCGTAGTGCGGCACGACGTCATCCCTCGTTTCCCGTTGTGCGCCTGCGTTGTCGCGGCAAGCGGCCCGTCCGGCGGCATTGGCGGCAACCGTCCGGCCGATGCTTTTGTTCCCGCGCGGTTCGCGGCGGCGCTGTCCTAGTCCGGCAAGTCTAGGACGCCGTGGCCCGTCCGGCGTGCGGGAGTCTTCGCCGGTCACGATTCGCGGGTGAGGGTTCGGCGGCGGGGTTCGGCGGCGGGGTTCGGCGGCGAGGGTGGCGGAGCCGGAGCGCTTCTGGTGCACGGGCGGGAGTCGCGGTTTCCGTCTGCCGCCCGCTCGCCTACCTGGCGTCGGTTTCGGCATGTCCTGTCGTGTCGACGGGCGGGTGCGCCGAAGCGCCGCACGCTGCCCGGCCAGTTCCGGCGGTGGCGCGTTCGGTGCGGCTGTTCGTGGTCAGAAGGGTGGCGCGGCGGGACGTGGATCTGTCAGCGGAGCGGGTCGGCTGGTGTGGACGTTGCCGGTGGGGGTGGTGATGTGCAGGGCGCCGGTGTTGTCGGTGGCGAGGTGCCAGCCGGGGAGGTCTTTGAGGCGGTGGTGTCGTCGGCAGAGTCCGGTCAGGTTGTCGGCGCTGGTTTTGCCCCCTCGTGCCCAGTCCTGGGTGTGGTCGATGTCGGATACGTGGGACGGCCGGTGGCAACCCGGCATCCGGCATTCCCGGTCACGCACCTTCACCCACTCGGCCAACGCCGCCGGCGGCCGGTAGCGGGCCCGCCCAACGTCACGCACCGTCCCGACGACCGGATCGGTGACCACCTTGCGCAGCACCGAACCCGAGTTGGTGGCGAGGTGGCGGGCCAGCCAGGCCGGTACCGGCCCGTGACCAGGTAGCTCGGCGGGATGGTCGTCGACCCCGGCCAGGGTGGTCGCGGCGACGTGGACGAAAACTTCGGTACGTGTCTCGGCGGTGCGGTGGCCGAGGCAGAGTTCGGCGAACACGTCGGTGCGTAACTGTTCCAGGGTGCGGGTTTCGCCACCACCGCGCAGGGTTTTCGCGATCCGGTCCACACGCCCGTAGATCGCCGTGGCGGTGTCGGTGGGCAGATCGGCGATCAGGGTGCTCATGGCGTCGTCCTGGTGCACCAACTGCACGCTGCGTTCCAGACGCCGCTTCCGCGCCCGCTCAGCATGCCCGTCCGGATCGACGGCCACGACTTGCCGCACGGCGGCGCGGCGAATGCTGGACGGATTCCGCCCGTCCAGTCGACCCACCATCGCCGCGTCCACGGCAGCGGCGTGCTCGTCCGACAACGGATTCGTCGCATCGACGATCTTGGATGCCTTGTAGCTGTCGATGGTGCCGGTGTCCAACGCAGCCAACGTTTCCGGTAGCCGTGTGGTCGACGCCTGCGCCATCGCCACCATCCGCTGTGCACGGTGCTCGGTGGTGGCCAGGGTCAACGCGACCTCCGCGCCCACACCGCGCGACTCCTCCGACAACGCGGCGAACCGAGCCACCGCCCGCACCTGCACAGCCTCGGCACGCGATCGGGCGACCTCGGCATCGCGCATCACCCGAAGAAGCCCCCGCGCCGACAACGAAGACAGTCGAACACCAGCCAGACCCCCGTGATCAACCCGCACCGTTTCCCGCGAATCCATATCAAGAATCGCAGCCAACCGAACCTCAACAGATCCCCCATCGATCATGAACCCATTCTACCGACACCCCCGAACAATTCCCATCACACCATCGAGCACCCCTAACAACGAACGGTCCATTCATGCGTAGACCCGTCGACCGAAACGAGGAGAACCAGAGAAACGCTTCCGGTATTGACGTCGTATCCACGAGGAGTCGACGGATCGAGCCACTACGCGCGCGACGCAATATCGACACGTCGACGAATCCCCCAGCGCCAGGCCTTCGCCGACCTCACAACACCCGAACGCGACCAGCGCCGCTGTGCAGTCAGAAACCCGGACGGCCGATGCCGCCCAAGCCACCCACGCCACCAATGCACTCACCGAAGGACAACCGGACGCAGCAGCAGGGGAACAAGCCCGAACGCCGCGCACTAAACAAACGCGACAACCAACCCGCACCGAGAAAAAACGACACCGAGAAACCCGTCCCGTGGGGAACTGTCGCTGACGACCAACAACGGCAAACGCCCCGAGGAGCGACAGTTTCACACGGCCCGCCGAAGGCGTGCCGTAAACCCGAGAAACCCACCCCGATACGCCCCACCGCACCGTACGCGACAGCCCGATATGCCGGGCGTGCCTGAAATCCGCGAGCACCCCCGGTGCGTGCCGGATTCCCGTTCCGCCACGTCACTCCGATACACGGGGCGTGCCCGAAATCCGCGACCCCCGGGATACGTGCAGGGTTTCCATTGCGGCACACCACCCCCATACGCCGAGGGTTCCCGATCCGAGAACACCATCCTCGATGTACGTCCCGAGTTCCCGTTCCAGGAAGCCCTCGTCAACGCCCCGTGGCGGAGAAATGCATGATGTCCTTCGGGTCGTCCCAGTTCCCGCCCCACGTCCAGCCCGCTTCGCCGAACGCCGAGGTCGCCACGTCACCGGGCCGGATCATGCCCGCCCGCTCCACCGAACGGTCCGTGTACGCCGACGCGAGTTCGGGAAGTACCACGTCGTCCTTGACGTACGGGTTGCAGAACGGGTTGACGTCGACCGCTTGGCCGTAGGCGTGCGCGGACCAGGTCCGGGCACCACGGGTGGGCCGGCATACGAACGCGGACGTGTTGTTGCCGTCGCCGGTGGGTGCGGCATCGAGCTCGTCCGCCCTGGTCACCCGCATCTCCTCGATGGGGAACCGCGACTCGAACAGTGTGCCGAACGCCGCGGTCACCGCCTGGGCGGCGGACGCCCCGACGAGCATCTCGCCGGTGTGCGGACGTCCGTCGAAACCCCAGAACGACATCGTCAGGTAGCGCAGTTCGCCTGCTGCGACCGGACATTCAGCCTGCCAGGTGCTGCGGGCGAGCACCTCCGAAGGCACGGCCTGGACGGTCGAGGCGTACCGGCCGTCCTCGGGCGGCGGCAGCAGATCCACCGTCGGCAACGCCCTGTCCACCAGTTCGGGCGGGGTGGACAGGATCTGGCCGTAACCGTCGGATCGCAGCGGCAGCGGCTGGGCGCCCACTCGCCACCGGGGAGCGGGTGGAGGTGACGGAGCCACCGGGGACGTACTCGTCCCAGGCTGCGGCGTTACGGGGGCCGAAGCGGGGCCAGACGCAGGCGCGGGTTCGGGAACGGAAGGCTGCTCGGTGCCGCAACCGGCGACCATCGTCGCCGCAGCGCACACGGCGAGAGCCGCCATCGAAACCCGCACTGTCACACGGTCAGCTTCGCAGAGTCGCGGCCTGCCGGTCGATGCCACCCGTTTCAGTGACACCGGATAGCGCTCGTTGCGGCTAGGGTCGTTCGCGTTGCCACCGGTGACGCTCCGCGCCCGAGTGGTCTCCCGATGTCGCACCCGACGAGGCCGCGGCGGGCCCGGATCCGCGCCGGAACACACGCGACGCACAGACCGAAGAGCACACGCACCGAGCAGCACGAACGACGTACGGAACGACCAGGACGGCAGACGTGGCGCCGTCCGAACGAAAGGGACAACGCATGCCTCAGTCCAACCGGAACCGCAACCGCCGGCGCTGGGTCATCGCGGCCACGGCCGTCGCGGGTGCCGTACTCGTCCCGGCCGCCGCCTCCGCGGTGGCGGCGGAATCCCCGGACTCCGAGGCCGTGCCCGCCCCGGTCGTGGAGCCACGCATCGTCGGTGGCGAGCCCGCCTCCGTCGGTGACCACCCGTACGCCGTGTACCTCGCCGACAGTGCCGGCGGACAGTTCTGTGGCGGCACACTGGTTTCCCGCAACGCGGTGGTGACCGCCGCCCACTGCACCGCCTCGATGAGCCCGGCGGACATCACCGTCGTCGCCGGCCGCGAGGACACCCGGACCGGCGAGGGCGAGATGAGCGCAGTGCGGGACATCTGGGTCTCGCCCGACTACACCGATTACGGTTCCGGCAACGACATCGCCGTGCTGAAGCTCACCGACTCCCTGCGATACCGGCCCGCGGCCGTGGCCACCGCGGCAGACGCGGGCGCGTACGCCGAGGGCACGTCCGCGACCGTGCTCGGCTGGGGCCGGACGAGCGAGGGCGGTGCCCGCTCCACCATCCTGCGCGGGGCGCAGGTGCCCATCGCCGGGGACGCGACCTGCGGGCAGGCCTTCGGCAACTACGACAACCGGACCATGGTCTGCGCCGGGTACCCGGAGGGCGGTGTCGACGCCTGCCAGGGCGATTCGGGCGGCCCCCTGGTGGTCAACGGAACGCTGATCGGTGTCGTGTCCTTCGGTGAGGGATGCGCCCAGCCCGGTAAGCCCGGTGTCTACACCCGCGTGGCCACCTACGCCGAGGACATCGCCCGCGAGAGCCGTCGCTGAGCCGCGTCACGAAGGGTTCTTCCCGCAGCGAGCGCCGCCGATCGCCCGGGCCGGGGTGAATTCTCCGACGCCCGGACCCGCGAACAGCGGCACCGCAGGTCGTGCGCGGACCGGTGCGCCTGCCGTCGGCGGGAACACCGTGATAAGCAGTCGGGGTGAACACGAGGAACGATTCGCCCGAGGTCGCCGAGGCCGCCGGTGACGAACTGACCGCCGCTCCGCTGTACGAGATCCTCCGGTTGCGGGTGGACGTGTTCGTCGTCGAGCAGGAATGCCCGTACCCGGAGATCGACGGCCGCGATCTGTCCCCGGACACCCGGCACTTCTGGGTGCGTGGACGGGATGGCGTCGACGGTTATCTGCGGGTGCTCGCCGGCCAGGAAGGGGTGCGCCGCGTCGGCCGGGTGTGCACCTCGGGCGGAGCCAGGGGGAGTGGCCTCGGTGCGCACCTGATGCGGGCGGCGATGGCGCACATCGGCGACCGGGAGTCGGTGCTGGACTCGCAGGTGTACGCGACCGGCTTCTACGCGCGGTTCGGTTACCGGACCGAGGGCGAGGAGTACCTGGAGGACGGCATCCCGCACGTTGTCATGCGCCGTCCGGCGGGTTCGCCGGTCAGCGAGCCCGGTCCGGCGCCGTCTCGGTGATCACCCGGACCGCGGTGTCCACATCGGACTCGGTGAGGTCGGCGCGGGCGGTGAGCCGCAGCCGGGAGATGCCGTCCGGGACAGACGGGGGGCGGAAGCAGCCCACACGGACCCCGTGCTCGGCGCAGCGCGCGGCCCAGGACATGGCCTCGTCCGGGGAAGGCGCGTGCACCGACACCACCGCGGCCTCCGGGGTGCTCGTGGTGAACCCGGCTTCGCGCAGCCGGGCACCGAGGCCGGTGGCCGCGGCCAGCACCTGAGCCGGCAGACCCGGTTCGGCGCGCAGGGCGGTCAGCGCCGCGAGCGCGGCGGCCACACTGCCCGGCGCCAGAGCGGTGTCGAAGATGAAGCTGCGGGCCGTGTCCACGAGATGCCGGATGACGCGGCGCGGCCCGAGAACGGCACCGCCCTGCGCTCCCAGCGCCTTCGACAGGGTGATGGTCGTGACCACGTCCGGCGAGCCGGACAGGCCGGCCTCGTGCACCGCGCCGCGGCCGCCGTCGCCGAGCACGCCGAACCCGTGTGCGTCGTCGACGAGGAGGGCGGCGCCCTGCGCGCGGCAGGCGTGCCACAGTTCCGGCAGCGGAGCCAGGTCACCGTCCACCGAGAACACCGAGTCGGTCACCACCAGTGCCCGCTGTTTGCGCCTGGTGGACAGTGCGTGGGTGAAGGCCGCCGGGTCGCGGTGCGCGACGGCCGCGACGTCGGCGCGGGAGAGCCGGCAGCCCTCGATCAGGGAGGCGTGGATGTACTTGTCGGTGACGATGGCGCACTCGCTGCCGGACAGGGCCGTCACGGCACCCAGATTCGCGGCGAAACCGGAGGAGAACACCAGCGCGGCCTCGGTGCCGCAGAACCGGGCGAGTTCACGCTCCAGATCCGCGTGCAGTTCGGTCGATCCGGTCACCAGCCGGGAACCGGTCGAACCGGCACCCCAGCGCAGCGAGGCGGCCGCGGCGGCTCCGGCGACGCGCTTGTCCTTGGCCAGCCCCAGATAGTCGTTGCCCGCGAGATCGAGATCGCCCGGCTCGGCGGTCCGTGCGCGGAGCCTGCGGACCAGTCCGGCGCCGGCACGCTTCTCGGCTTCCTCGTCGAGCCAGTCGAAGACCCGCTCGGGCTGGACATCGGTGGAGATCGGTCCCGGTGCGCTCACCCCTGGAGTCTCGCACCGCCCGGACAGGCTGGCATCGTGCACCCTCGCCGGTCGCCCGCGGGATTCCCGTGCGGGGCCTATTCTCCGGTGCGGACGCCGTGTTCACCCCGAACGCGGCCGGGTGCGAGGCGGGGCGCGATGGAGAGCACGGAACTGGCCGAGATGCCGTCGGACTGGCAACGGGCGCTCGCCGTCGTCGCGCATCCCGACGATCTGGAGTACGGCGCGTCCGGCGCCGTGGCCCGCTGGACCGACGAGGGCCGCGAGGTGACGTACGTGCTCGCCACCAGCGGCGAGGCCGGTATCGACGGGATGGACCCCGAGCGGGCGGGGCCGCTGCGGGAACGCGAGCAGATCGCCGGCGCGGCCGTGGTCGGGGTGCGCCGGGTGGACTTCCTCGGCCACCGTGACGGCGTGCTGGAGTACGGACTTCCGCTGCGGCGCGACATCGCCAGGGCCGTGCGAAAGTACCGCCCGGAGCTGGTGGTGATGGCCAACCATCGCGAGCACTGGCCGGGTGGCGGGCTGAACATGGCCGACCACCGGCACGCCGGGCTCGCCACCCTCGACGCCGTGCGGGACGCGGGCAACCGCTGGGTCTTCCCGGAGCTGCTCGACGACGAGGGACTGGAACCGTGGCCCGGTGTGCGCTGGGTGGCGGTGGCGGCCTCACCGGAGGCCACCCACGCCGTCGACATCACCACGACGATGGATCGGGCCGTCGACTCGCTGCGCGCGCACGCCGCGTATCTGGCGGGACTGGACGACCCGGGTGACCCGGACGAGTTCCTGCGTCAGGCCGCCCGCGCCGAGGGTGAGCGCTTCGGCGGCGTGCATGCCTGCTCGTTCGAGCTCATTTCGCTGTAGCGAAAGGGAATCGGGCCGTTGACGCGGCGAGGGCCGGGTACCGGGCGCGTGGCCCGGCACCCGGCCCTCGCCGGTGCGGTATCGCTCAGTCGTTGTACTGGCGGCGTGCCGGGGCGCGCCCGCCGGTGCGGTGCGGTCGCCCGCCGCCGCGCGAGGACGACTCGTGCCGCGAGGACTCGTGCCGGGAACCGCCCTGCCTGCGTCCGGCACCGAAGCTCGGACGTCCGCCGCGGCCGCCCGCGGGCGGGCCGCCACGACGCCCGCCGGGGGCGCGGGTCGGGCGGCTCTGCCGCTCGATGACCGGCTCGCCGCTCGGCGTACGCGCGCCGGTGACACGGGTCAGTTCCGCGTCGCCCGGGCGGACCTGGGCCTGTTCCGGCTTGATGCCTGCGCGGTCGGTCATCCGGCGGACCATGCGGCGCTGGTCGTGGGTGACCAGCGTGACGACGGTGCCCGAGGCCCCGGCCCGCGCGGTGCGCCCGGCCCGGTGCAGGTAGTCCTTGTGGTCCGCGGCCGGGTCGACGTGCAGCACGAGGCTGATCCCGTCGACGTGGATGCCGCGGGCGGCGACGTCGGTGGCCACGAGGACACTGGTGTGTCCGTCCTTGAAGTCGGCGAGGACCCGGTTGCGCTGTCCCTGCGTCTTGCCGCCGTGCAAGGCGCCCGCGTGCACGCCGCTGGCGCGCAGCTTGTCGGCCAGGCGGTCGACGTGGTGCTTGGTGCGGACGAACATGATCGTGCGTCCCTCGCGGGCACCGATCTCGGTGATCACGTTCTGCTTGTCCGGGTGCGAAACCTGCAGGACGTAGTGGTCCATGGTGTCGATGCTGGCGGTGGCCGCGTCGACGGAGTGGGTCACCGGGTCGGTCAGGTAGGCGCGGACGAGACGGTCGACGTCGCCGTCGAGCGTCGCCGAGAACAGCAGGCGCTGGCCACGCGGCGGTGTCAGGTCGAGGATCTCCCTGACCTGCGGCATGAAGCCCATGTCGGCCATCTGGTCGGCCTCGTCCAGCGCCACGAAGTTCACGTCACCGAGCACGCAGGTGCCCTGGCGGACGTGGTCGGACAGCCGTCCGGGGGTGGCGATCAGCAGGTCGACGCCGCGGTGCAGTGCCTCGGCCTGGCGGCCGAAGGCCATGCCGCCGACGGCGGTACGGCACCACAGGCCCATCGACTTGGCCAGCGGGGTCAGCGCGTCGGCCACCTGCATGGCCAGTTCGCGCGTCGGGACGAGGACCAGCGCGCGGGGACGCTTCGAGCGGGCGCGTCCACCGTCGAGGCGGGCGAGCAGGGCGAGACCGAAGGCGAGGGTCTTGCCGGAACCGGTCTGCGCGCGGCCCAGCACGTCGCGGCCGGCGAGAGCGTCCGGCAGCGTGGCGGCCTGGATGGCGAACGGCGCGTGCAGACCCTGCTCGCGCAGCGTGCGCAGCAGCGGTTCGGGAAGGTTGAGTTCGGCGAAGGTCTTGCTGGGGGCGGTGCCGGCCGCCGTGTTCTCCTGGCCGTTCTGACGGTGCCGCGGCTTGCGGGAACGGGCGGAGGTGCTCTCGGAATCGAGCGTGACTGTCACAGATGCCTCTCGGACGTGGCACGTCGCAAGGAGGCCCGCTGGCCCGCGCGCAGGCAGGGCACATTTCGAAGCGGTGGGCGTTCACAGGGACGAACCCGGCATTCTGCGTCGGCGGGATCGCCGGACACGGAACGCCTCGGATTGATGGACCACCGCGAGCCGAGGTCGGCTTGACGTAGCAGCGGCGCGACGCCCGTTGCGGTGCGTCACCACCCTACCTGAGACGCGCCGGTAGGGTCGACTCGCCCCGACCGGGGTGGCGCAGGTGACCGCAGCGGTCGATTCGGTACTTCGCACACGGTCGCGGTCGTGTCCGGTGCGGGGACACCCGCACGTCTGGTTTCCGTGGACGGTGAGCCGTGGTGCCCGTCACCACGATTGTGCGCGCCGTTCTGGAGCGGGTGCTGGCGGGAGGCCGCCGTGGGGCCGGCGCACCGGTGCTGCACCTGGTAATCACCCATCTCGCGGACTGGGGGGCCACCCGTCTCGGCGCACTGCTCACGGCCGCCGTCGCGGGCTGCGCGGGATTGCCGGACCTGGGTGGCGAGGATCTCGACGAGCGCATCGTGGCCGACCTGGTGCGCGGCCGTCCGGCGCCGGCCGAGCTTTACGCCGGGCGGACCCTGCCGCCCGGCGCTGGCCGAGCGCGCGCGGTTGCGCGAGACGTACGGGCGGCGAAGGAGGTGCTGTCCCGTTATCCGCAGACCGATCTGGCCCTGCCCGGCCATCTGGGTGAGGTCCAGCTCACCCGCGCCGAGTTCGAGCAGCTCGTGCGGGGCGATCCGAAACGCGCGGTGGCCCTGCTGGACACGACAGTGCGCGACTGCGGTCCGCGATCCGCGCGCCGTGCACCTGGTCGGTGTGCCCAGCCGGGTGCCCCTGCTGGGCACACTGCTGCGGAGCTGGACCCCGGCACCGATCCGGCCGGACGACCAGCCGGAGGCCGTGGTGGCGCTGGGGGCACACGAACTGGCGGAGCCCGTGGGGCCCGGCCGGGCGCCGGAGACGTCCACTGTGGATTCCGGTGCCCGTGCCACACCCGTTGCGACACCGCGTCCACAATGGAGGTTCGAGGTCCCGAGGCCGTGTACAGCCTGTCCTATCTCGGCCTGCGGGCGCAGCTCGTCGACGCGCCCCGCGGCGTACTTCTCCGGCGAGGTAACCCGCCGCCTGGGGCTGCTACGTGCCCGCCTGTGTCGCGGTCACCCCCGCCACCGAGGAATTCGTCCACGGCAGACAGGAGGACCTGCTCCAGCTCGTTGACGACCGGGGTGCCTGGCTGGAGACATCCCTGCGGTTCTTCGGTGACACGGCACGGATCCAGGGCTGCCCGGACGAGAGGGTGGACCTCTCGCCGGGCGAGACCGGGATCATCTGCGAGGTGCTCGCCCTCGGTGCCGACACCCCGCTCGGCGGTCTTTCGATGACCTTCGAGGGGGAACGTCCCGACCGCAGGCTCTGGTGGCGCCTGCCCCGCTGAGGCGCGGGGTCACGGCAGTCCCGCGAGCTCGCGCAGCTCGGCCACCAGTTCCCCGGCGTCGGCGTCCGCGGGGTCGAGACCGCGGGCGAGGAACCAGTCGGCGATGTTGCGCACGTCCCGGGCGAGGAACTCGGTCCCGCGCGGATTCGCGACCACGTCGACCACCTGCGGCAGGTCGATCAGCACCACACGTCCACTGTGGACGAGCACGTTGTACGCCGAGAGGTCGCCATGTGCGAGCCCTTGCGCGGCAAGGGATTCCACTGCCCGGACGGTCTGCTGCCACAGGTCGCGCAGCTCCTCGGCGTCCGGCCGGAGCTGGGCGAGCCTGGGCGCGGCCGTGCCGTCGGCGTCGCCGAGGAACTCCATCAGCAGCTCGGTGCCCGCCCGTTGCACCGGGTACGGCACCGGCGCCCCCGCCGACCACAGCCGGCTCAGCGTCGCGAACTCCGCGACCGCCCACTGCTCGGCGATCAGGTTGCGGCCGAACGAGGTCCGGTTCCGCATCGCCCGCATCTCGCGTGACCGGCGCATACGCCTGCCCTCGAGATATCCGGCGTCGCGGTGGAACATCCGGTGCTCGTCGCTGCGGTAGCGCTTGGCGGCCAGTAGACAACCGTCACCCGACGCGCCACCGCCTGCCGTACCGGAGTCGGTGACCCGGGCGTGGTCACCGGGCTCCCTGCCGGTTTCCCCGCCGTCCCGCTCTCCGGGCTGCCCGGCGGGCAGCCCGCGGCGCAACAGGTGCACGTCGGCTTCCTTGCCGCTCTTGAGCACGCCGAGTTCGGTGTCCACGGCGGCGAGTTCGGTCACCACCCAGTACGGCAGTGGGCGGGGTCCCTGTTCTCCGTCCGCCCAGGTGGACCAGCGGTCGCCTCCGCCGGGGATCTCGCGTTCGGCGTAGGCGTCGTCGCGCAGGTTCGCGAGCCGGGCCTTCTCCTGCGCGGTCAGCCTGCCGGACCGTTCCGGCTCGGGTTCGTCGTCGAAGCGGGCCTTGCGTGGTGTGCGGCGTACCGGGGCGTCGGGTATGCGGTCGCCGTCGACATCGTGCTTGCGCACTGGTGGTTCTCCTCGAATGAAGGGCCACCGGCGCGCTGCGGCTACGCCGGCGGGAAGGGCGGGCGGGCGAAGGGAAAGCCCACGACATTCCTCGTCACGGGGCACCTCCTTCGTCTCGTCCGCTCCGGCCTCCACCGGGTCGCGTATCGGGTACCTTTCCGCACCCCGCCACCACCCGCAACCGAATAACGTCGCCCGCCCACCCCGTCGTGTCGCGCGCCCTGGCACCCCGTGTCGGGCGTCTGGGCACCCCGTGTCGTGCGCTCCAGCTCAGGAGGCGATCCGGGCCGACGTCCGCGCCCGTGGGCGAATGCAGGGATCGTGCCGCGCCCGGGGCCTGCTCGGCACCGCCGTGTTGGTGGACGTGCTCGCGGCCGGCGCGCCGTGACTGCTCGGCGCCGGCCCGTTCGGCTGGCTGCTCGCCGCCGGGTGGTAAGGCCGCGACCGGCCCCCGGTGTGGGCTGGGGGCGGCCCGGGACCCCACGGTGGAGTCGTGGGTGTTCGTCGTGGGCGAGTCCCCCGACTTCGCCCCCTGCAACCCCGCCTGTCCGGCTACCGCATGGGAATGGACGAGCAGGTGACCGCCGACGCCATCACGGTTCTGGAGGACCTGTCCGCAGAGACGGAGCGGCCCGGCGGGGTCCTCGGTGCCCGACCGGTTCGTCCGGCGAAGGTGTCCCGCGCTGGCCGACAAGGCGGGTCTTGGGTTGCATCCGCTGGTGGCGGCGTTCGATGAGTGCCATGAATTGTTCCCAGATCGTCATCCGCGTTGGCCGATTCGCCGGCTAAGGCAGGAGTCGGATGTAGACGGCCGTCACCGACGCCGGGGCATCTGGACAAAACGCCCCGGCCCTCTGGCACGATCAGACGATGGCGATGGGCGCTAAACAACTGAAGGTCGGACTCCGGGTCGGCGATATGGACCGCTCGTGCACGCTGTACCGGAAGGTCGGATTCAAGGAAATTCCTGAAGAACAACAGCCCGGCATGCGTTACCTGACCTACGGTCACACGTGGCTGATGCTCTCCGGCCGGTTCGATCACGGCTACCACCACGACGAGCGTGGAAACCTGACCCGGCAAGGCCCCCTCGGCTACGGCTTCGTTCTGGTCGTACCCACCACCGATATCGACGCGATGCGCGAGTTATGGCGACGCGAGGAGTTGCCCGTCACTCTGGAACCTGAAGACACGGGGTGGGCACGCATCTTCTACGGGTTGGATCCCGACGGATATGAAGTGATGTTCGAACAGTTCCACTAAAGCCTTGCGGGAGGGCCGTTTCCTGAGTGTATGGAGTCTGCTCACGCAAACGGGCTCGTCGCTGTTGAGTCAGGCGTGGCGACTGTTCTGACTCATATACCCAAAGCTGAGTCACCAAATAAGGTCCGCCAAAGACCCGACACGGGGTGCCCAAAGGCCCGACACGGGGTGCCCAAAGACCCGACACGGGGTGCCCAAAGGCCCGACACGGGGTGCTGGAGGGCGTGACACGGCGGGTGGATCAGGTGGGGGTGACGAGCTCCAGGGCGCGGTCGCCGGTGCGTTCGAGGGCGATGCCCGAGCGCGACGCGAGCCGGACCAGGCCCTCCACAGTGGACGGTTCGCGGGGGGCGCGAGCCAGTACCCCGGCCAGTTTTCCCTTGTACGCCTTGTTGAAGTGACTGACGGTCGTGCGTACACCCGCGGCGTTCACCGTCACGACGCGGACGGTCACCGCGTCCGGGACCCGCGCCAGTGCGGCGTAGGCACCCGAGCGCAGATCGACCACCAGGCCTTCGACCCCGTCCAGTACCGGTTCCAGTGCGGGCCGCCACAACGGGCGCAGGCCGCCGGTACCCGGCAGGACGCTGTCGCCGGAGAGCCGGTACGCGGGAATCGGGTCGTTCGCGCGGACCAGGCCGAACAGCGCCGAGGCGACGGCCAGCCGGCGGCCCGCCTTCGCGAGCTGCGGCGCACGGAACCCGGTCAGGTCCATCGCCTCGTAGAGCACGCCGGTGTACCGGAGCAGCGCGGGAGCGGTCGGCGCGGTCCACAGCTCGGCGTTGCGGGCCACCTCCTCGTGCTGACGTTCCGAAAGGCCCAGCGCGGCGAGGCTGGCCGTCACGTCCCGAGCCAGCTCCGTGAGCGCGTCGGCGACCTTGGCCCGTACCGGGTTCAGATCGGGGAAGGACAGGGCGTCCAGGTCGAGCGGACGGCCGCGGCCGCCACCGGCCTTGGTTTCGGAAGGGGGGAGCAGAACCAGCACACCCGCAGGGTATCCGGCGGGAAACGCCGGTGCGGACGGCGTTCGCGCGGCCTACCCTCCGGCCATGACACTCACCTGGGGACCGCTCCGGATCGACGAGGCGGGCCTGCTGACCGAGCTGCTCGGTGCCGTCGAGAAGTCGGAGCCCACCGGGGAGCACATGAGCGAGCAGGACGTGCGGGAGGACCTCACCCAGCCGGGAACCGACCTGCCCACGCAGACGCTCGCCGCCCGCGCGCAGGGACACCTGGTCGCCTACGCGATGGTGGCGGTGCGCGACGCCGCCGAGCCCGTGCACCTGCTGCGGGCCGAGGTGGTGGTCCACCCCGGCCACCGGGACGACGCGGTGCGCGAGCGGCTGCTGTCCTGGCTGGCCGGCGCCGCCAGGACGGCACACGAGGGCACCTTTCCCGGTGCGCCGCTGGAGATCCACGTGATGGCGCACGAGAACCGCCCGTGGACGGCGGAGGCGCTCGCGGCGGCGGGGTACGAACGGCGACGCACCTTCGTCGAGATGCGCGCCGCGCTCGACGCGAACCTGCCCGCCCCGGCCCCGCTGCCGGACGACCTGCGACTGGTCACCCATGAGCCCGCCCATGCCGAGGCGACGCTGGCCGCGCGAAACGAGGTCTTCGCCGGGCACTGGGGCAGTACCCACGTGACGGCGGAGGGCTGGCAGCACCGGGTCCTCGGCAGCGAGGCCTTCCGGCCGGACCTGTCGTTCCTGCTGCTGACACCGGGCCGGGAGCGGGTCGAGGCGTTCGTGCTGTCCGCCCACTTCGCGGCCGACACCGCGGCGACCGGTGTGCGCGAGCTGTACGTGAGCCACGTCGGCACCCGGGAGGGCCTGCGTGGCAGGGGCGTCGGTTCGGCCCTGCTCGGGCACACGCTCGCCGCCGCCAGGGACGCGGGTTTCCGGCGGTCCTCGCTGTCGGTGGACGTGGACAACGCCACGCGGGCGCTGGGCGTGTACGAGCGTTGCGGTTACGTGGTGGACTCCACCAGCCACGACTACGTGCTGTCCCTCGCGTAAGGTGATCGTCGGTAGCCGGGCGAACGGGCAGCGTGGCGACCGGGCCTGGTGACCAGCGTGATGGGGGCGGATGACACTCAGCGTGCGGCGCGCCGATCCGCGGCTCGGCTGGGACGATCTGCCCGCCGCGATCCGTGCCGAGGTGGAGGGCGGCCTGCGCTCGCCGGTGGTCCGCTCGCTGCGCCAGTCGCCGGAGTTCGAGGGTGCCGTCTGCGCCCGCCTGGAACTCGAGGACGGCAGGCGGGTCTACGCGAAGGCGCTGCCCTCGGACAGCCCCCGGCTGGGCAACTACCACGCCGAACGTGACGTCTCCCGTCGTCTTCCGTCGGCGGCGCCCGTACCCGGATTGCTGTCCACAGTGGACGGTGACTGGCTGGTGCTGGTGTTCTCCGACGTCGACGGCACCCGGCCGAAGCTGCGACCCGGATCGCCCGACCTGTCCGCCGTCTTCACCACGCTGGGCGCGCTGGCCCGCACGCTGACACCCTGCCCGCTGGACGGGGTACCGACCGCCGTCGACGATCTGGGTCCGTTGCTGCGCGGCTGGACCGAGCTGAGCGCCGACCCGCCCGCGGACCTCGACCCGTGGGCCCTGCGCAACCTCGACTCGCTGGTGGCCATGGAGACCTCCTGGTATCCGTGGGCGGCCGGCGACACGCTGCTGCACAACGATCTGCACCCGGGCAACCTGGTGGTGTCCGGCCCGGGCCGGGTGCTGGTCGTCAACTGGCGGTACCCGGCGCGCGGGGCGGCATGGCTGGACCTGGTCTCGCTGGTGCCGCACGTGCTCGCCGCCGGGCACGAACCCGCCGACGTCGACCGGCTGCTCCGGCGCAGGCCCGCCCTGCACGGCGTGCCGCTGTGGGCGGTGACGGCCTACATCGTCGCCCTCGCCGGGCACGCGGAGCGGTCGAGCCGCCTGCCCGAACCCCCGGCGACCTCCGGGGTGCGGGCCGCCCAGCGCGCGCTCGCGGCCGCGGGCAGGGCCTGGATCGCGCACCGCACGCACTGGCGCTAGGGCGCGGGGAAAGAACCCGAATGCGCTGCGTACCTGCCGTTGACTACCCTTTGCGCAGCCCGCGGCACGACTGCGCGCCCCGGCGGTTCCGCCCGTTCGCGGTGCCGTCCGCCGAACGACGAGGAGCCATGAAGTGATCACCAGGATGTCGTCGCTGTTCCTTCGCACGCTGCGCGAGGACCCGGCCGACGCCGAAGTTCCCAGCCACAAGCTGCTGGTCCGCGCGGGCTACGTCCGCCGGGTCGCCCCTGGCGGGTACTCCTGGTTGCCGCTCGGCCTTCGGGTGTTGCGCCGCATCGAGACCGTGGTGCGCGAGGAAATGGACGCGATCGGCGCGCAGGAGATTCAGTTCCCCGCGCTGTTGCCCAAGGAGCCGTACGAGACGACCGGCCGCTGGACCGACTACGGCGACAGCCTGTTCCGGCTCCAGGACCGCAAGGGCGTGGACTACGCGCTCGGGCCCACGCACGAGGAGTTCTTCGCGCTCGCCGTGAAGGGTGAGTACAGCTCGTACAAGGACTATCCCGTCGCGCTGTACCAGATCCAGACCAAGTACCGCGACGAGGCGCGGCCGAGGGCGGGGATCCTGCGCGGCCGCGAGTTCGTCATGAAGGACTCGTACTCCTTCGACCTGGACGACGAGGGCCTGGAGCGCTCCTACCAGGCGCACCGGGCCGCCTACATCCGGATCTTCGACCGGCTCGGCCTCGACTACGTCGTGGTCGCCGCGACCTCGGGCGCGATGGGCGGCTCGGCCTCGGAGGAGTTCCTCGCGGTGTCGCCGACAGGGGAGGACACCTACGTCCGCAGCACCGAGTCCGGTTTCGCCGCGAACGTCGAGGCCGTGGTCACCCCCGTCCCGCCCGCGCAGGCGATCGAGGGCAGGCCCGAGGCGCGGCCGCACCACACCCCGGACACGCCGACCATCGAGTCCCTCGTCGACTTCCTGAACGGCGCCGGGCTGGGCCGCACGTTCACCGCCGCCGACACACTGAAGAACGTGCTGGTGAAGACGCGGGCACCGGGGACGAAGGACTGGACGCTGCTCGGCATCGGCGTGCCGGGCGACCGCGAGGTCGACATGAAGCGCCTGGAGGCCGCGCTCGAACCGGACGAGGCCGCCCTGCTCGACGAGAAGGACTTCGCCACCAACCCGTTCCTCGTCAAGGGCTACATCGGCCCGAAGTCGCTGCGGGACAACGGGGTGCGTTACCTCGTCGACCCGAGGATCGTGCCCGGCACGGCGTGGGTGACCGGAGCGGACAAGGCCGACCACCACGTGGTCGACCTGCTGTGCGGCCGGGACTTCACCCCCGACGGCACGATCGAGGCGGCCGAGGTGTGGGAGGGTGACGCCTCCCCGGACGGTCAGGGGACGCTGATCGCCGCCCGCGGCATCGAGATCGGGCACATCTTCCAGCTCGGCCGCAAGTACGCGGACGCCTTCGAGCTGGACGCGCTCGGCGCCGACTCGAAGCCCATCCGGATCACCATGGGCTCGTACGGTGTCGGCGTCTCCCGCCTGGTCGCGGTGATCGCCGAGCAGCACCACGACGAGCTCGGTCTCTGCTGGCCGCGCACGGTCGCCCCGGCGGACGTGCACGTGGTGCTCGCGGGCAAGGACGAGTCCATCGCGGAAGGCGCCGAGAAGCTGGCGGCCGAACTGTCCGAGCGGGGCCTGCGGGTACTGCTGGACGACCGCAAGGCCAGTCCCGGCGTCAAGTTCGCCGACGCGGAACTGGTCGGCGTCCCGACGATTCTCGTCGTGGGCCGCGGCCTGGCGAAGGGGCTCGTGGAGGTCAAGGACCGCGCGAGCAACGAACGCGAGGAGGTCCCGGTGGACGAGGCCGTGCAGCGGCTGGTCGCGCTCGTCCGCGGCTGAGGCCGGCCTGCCGGCGGCGTTCAGCGCAGTACGGCGGCCAGCACGGCCGTGGTGTCGCGCAGGTCCGGCAGCGCCGTGTGCGCCCCCGAGGCGCGCAGCTCGTCCATGCCGAAACGGCCGGTGGCCACGCCGATACCGATCGCCCCGTGGGTGAGGGCCGCGTCGATGTCGTGCGGGGTGTCGCCGACGACGACGACGGACTCGGGCGGGTACTCGACGCCGTGCTTCGCCGCGGACCTGCGCACGGCGTGGTCGACCAGGTCGGGCCGGTGCGCGGACAGCGAACCGTAGCCGCCGAGCTCGAAGTCGAGGTGCCCGTGCAGGTCGAACGCCGAAAGCTTGTGCAGTGCCACCTCGGCCAGGTTGCCGGTGACGAGGGTCTGCACCACGCCGCCGGTGGCGGCGAGCGCGGCCAGCGCCTCGGCGGCGCCGGGTAGCGCGCGGCCGCGTTCGGGCAGGGCGTCGCGCTGGGCGGCGGAGACCGCCACCAGTTCCGACCACATCCGGCGGACGAGCTCCTCGTCCGCTTCGATGCCGTGTGCGGCAAGCACTTCCGTGGTGATGGCCCGTTCGGTACGGCCGGGGAACCAGGGGATCTCGCGCATCGTCTCTCCGGTCACGGTGGCGAGGGCGTGCGTGTACCACTCGGCTCCGATCCCGGGCAGGTCGATGAGGGTCAGGTCGATGTCCCAGAGCACCAGCCGGTGCGGGTTCCCGCCATTCACCTCGCCGACGGTACCCGGAGCCGTGTGGCAGCCCCGCTATTCAACGCGCGTTGACTTACTCGCTCGGCAGGTCTATCTTGGGCGCCGTATTCAACGTACGAAGAATTGAGTGACCATGCTGGAACGGCTTCATCGTCGGACCTGGACGTTCCCGGTCATCGCCTCCGTCGCCGGTGCCGTTCTCGCGGCCGTGCTCGGCTTCCTCACCTTCGGCGCACAGGCGACCGCGGCGCCCGAACAGGTCCCGGTGGCCGTCGCCGCCCCGGATACGGGCCCCTTGCGTGCGGCCGCCGAGCGCGTCGCCGCCCAGGGGGGAGGGCAGTTCGCCTGGCGGCTCGACACCTCGGACCGGGCGCGGAAACTGCTGGCGGACAAGGAGGTCTACGGCGTACTCGAACTGACCACCGGGCCCGGCGGGCCGCAGGCGACCGTGGTGCTCTCCGGCGCGATCAACCCCTCGGGAGCGCAGGCGGCCCAGCAGGCGCTCACCGGTGCGGGCCAGGCCCTCACCGCGGCACTGACCCAGGCGGTTCCCGGCACCGAAGCGGCTCCCGTCCGCATGGAGACCGTCCATCCGGCGAGCGTGGCGGGCCGGACCGCGCCGCTCGCGCTCAGCGCGCTGGCCTGGGTCGGCTGCCTCGCCGGCGGTGCCGTGCTGACCCTGCTCGCCGCGCGCCGCGAATGGCGGCCGGGCCCGGCCGTCCGGCTGCTCCAGATCCTCGGCACCAGTGTGCTGGTGACGGCCGTGCTCGCCGGTTTCCTGCGGCTGTGGGACGCGTCCCTGCCGCTCGACGGGCCGGTCCTCGGCTTCCTCGCACTGGTGACGCTGGCGTTCGCCGGTGTGCAGGCCGGGCTGCTGCGGCTGCTGGGGATACGGGCGATGGCGATTCTGGGGCCGCTCTATCTGGTCGCACCCGCCGTCGCGGGGCAGGTGCCCGAGCTGCTGAACCCCGCTTACCGCGACATTCTGTGGTCGTGGACGCCGTTCCGGTTCGGCACCGAAGGACTGCGCAGCCTCCTGCAGGGAACCCCCGGCGCGCCGGATGTGGTGACCGCGCTCTGGGTGCTCGGTGGAATGCTCGCGGCGGGCCTCGCCCTCGTGCTGTGGCCGCGTCCCCGGCGAACGGCAGAGTCGCAGGGCTGAACGAGGCCCTCGTCGGACTGGTTCTGTTCCTCGGCCGGCAGCGTCTCGGCGAGATCGCCGTAGTCGGTCGCCCGGGCCCGGGAGAGTGGGGGCGTCGACCGTGGCCGGAGAGTTGATGCCACGGCCGCCGAGCCACGACCGCCGAGCCACGGCCGCCGATCGCGCGTAGTCCGGAGGATGGTTCAGGCAGTTGTGCCAAACCGTTACCCCGGCAGGGGTAACCGCGCACCCCGTGGCCGCGACGGTACTCGCGTCGACACACATCGAAGGAACTCCACCGACGAGCGACGCCGAAGGAACCCCATGAAGAAGGCATTGCACTGGCTCGTCGCGAAACCCTCCCGCTGGGGGCCCGCGATCGGCGTCTTCGTCATCCTCGCGGTGATCGGCTCGGTGGGCGGGGCACCGAAGACCCCGGCACCGGCGGCAGCGCCACCGGTGCCGGTCACGGCGACCGCAACCGTCGACGCCGCCCCCGCCGCGGTAGCCCCCGCACCGGTCGCGTCACCCGTGCCCGTGCCCGTGGCCTCCGCCGTACCGGCCGCGCTGATCACGGTTCCCGACGTGTCCGGCATGAACCACCAGGCCGCGCAGGACACCATGCAGGCCGCCGGTCTCTACAACCTGCGCGAGGTCGACGGCGGCGGCCAAGGCCGCATGCTGATCAACGACCGCAACTGGGTGCAGACGGGACAGGACCCAGAACCCGGAGCGACCGTATCGGCGGACACCGTGATCACCCTGACCGCTGTGAAGCAGGGCGAGTAGCCGCCCCGGTCAGCCGCGCAGGTAGCTGAACCGCACCCGCCGGACGGGGTTGTCCACATTGGTGTCCACCAGGCACACCGACTGCCAGGTGCCCAGCGCCAGTATCCCGCCGAGCACCGGCACACTCGCGTACGGCGCGACCAGGGCGGGTACCACGTGGTCGCGTCCGTGACCGGGGGTGCCGTGCTGGTGCCGCCAGCGTCCGTCGCGGGGGAGCAGGTCGTCCAGCGCGGCGAGCAGGTCGTCGTCGCTGCCGGCACCGACCTCCAGCACGGCCAGTCCGGCGGTCGCGTGCGGCACCCAGACGTGTAGCAGGCCGTCCTCCGCGTCGGCCTCGCCGAGGAAGCGCTCCGCGTCCTTGGTCAGATCGTGCACCACCGCGGTCGTGCCGGTCCGGACCTCGATCTCCGTGGAGTACATGGCTTCCACGGTAACGGCGGCCCCTTCGCCCCGCTCAGGACCGCAGGTAGCGCAGGACCGCCAGCACCCGCCTGTTGTCGCCATCGGACCGGTGCAGACCCAGCTTGCCGAACATGCTGGTGACGTACTTCTCCACCGACCCGGGCGACAGGAACAGCGTGGCGGCGATCGCGGTGTTGGAACGGCCCTCCGCCATCAACTCCAGCACCTCACGCTCCCGGGGGGTCAACGTGGCCAGCTCGCCGGAACGCCGGGACGCGCCGAGCAGACCACTGACCACCTCGGGGTCGAGCACTGTCTCACCGTCGGCCACCCGGCGCAGCGCGGCCACGAAGTCCGAGACCTCGGCGACCCGGTCCTTGAGCAGATAGCCGACACCGCCTGCCTGATCGGCCAGCAACTCCGCCGCGTACCGGGTCTCGATGTACTGGGAGAACAGCAGGATCGCCGGCCGTGGCTCGCGGGTACGCAGGGCCAGCGCGGCACGCAGACCCTCGTCGGAGTGCGTCGGCGGCATCCGGATGTCCACCACCGACACGTCCGGCCGAAGCTCGGCGACGGCCGAGGTCAGCCGTTCCGCGTCCGGCACGGCGGCCACCACCTCGTGCCCGCGCAGGGTCAGCAGTTCCGCCAGGCCCTCCCGCAGCACGGCCGAGTCCTCGGCGATCACCACCCGCATCCGCCCCACCCCTTCGATCGCGCGAACCCTCGCGGCGCGGCGGCGGCCTCCTGCCGTCCGTCCGGGATCGCGATGGTCACCACCGTCGGGCCACCGGCCGGGCTGTGCACGTCCAGCCGGCCGTCCACCGTGCCCACTCTGCGCACCAGCCCGTCGAGCCCGCCACCGGGGACGAGGCGGGCCCCGCCATGGCCCTCGTCGGTCACGGTCAGCACCAGGTCACCACCGGCCTCCCGGACGAGGACGCGCACGGCGACCGCGCCCGCGTGTTTCGCCGCGTTGGCAAGCAGTTCCACCGCTGCGAAGTACAGGATCGTCTCCACCGCGGCGGCCGGTCGGTGCGCGGGCCGGACGTCCACCGTGACCCCGGCCGCCGACTGGGAGGCCACAGTGGACAGTGCTACGCCGAGCCCGGCGTCGAGCCCGGCCGGGCGGATTCCCCTTGCCAGGTCCCGAAGTTCGGTCAGCGTGCGGGTGGCGCCGCCGTGTGCGGCGGTGACCAGTGCCCGTACCTGGTCGAGGTCCACGTTCCCGGCGCCGAGGGCGTCCCTGGCGATCCCCAGCTTCATCGCGACGGCCACCAGATGTGCCTGCGCCCCGTCGTGCAGGTCGCGCTCGATGCGCCGCAGGCGTTCCGCCGCGTCGTCCACCGCCCCGGCACGACTGCGCTCCAGTTCCCGTACGCGCGCCGAGAGCGTCGCGGGGCCGAGCAGGCCGCGCACCGGCAGCCGGTCGACGAAGGCGATGCCGTGCAGCACCCACGGCACCGCCAGCAACGTCAGCAGGCCCGCTCCGGCCAGCGGCAGCGAGGCGAGCCAGGTGCCGGTGCGCAGGTCGAACACCGGCAGCACCGCCCCGTCGAGCAGGAACCACCACAGCGGGTAGGTCGCCGCCGCGGCGCCGAAGACCAGCGGGTAGACCGTCAGCGCCAGCCCGGCCAGCGACATCGGCACCCGCAGCAGCAGGTACGCGACCGCCCGCCAGCTCGCCGGCTCACCCAGCCGGTTCCCGGTCCACTTGCCGATTCCCGGTTCGAGCGGCCGCAGCACGGGTGGCGGTACGGCGATGCCGAGCAACGGGCCGGCGAGCGTGCGGTGGAGCCGTCCGGCCAGCCGCGCGCCGCGCAGGGTGCCCGCCAGCAGCGCGATGCCCGCCAGTACCGGGCTGAACAGCACACCGAGCGCGAACCCGGCGACGAGGGCGCACAGGCACAGCAGCGCCACCGGCACGCCCAGCAGGACCCAGGCGAACTCGGACGCCGTGCGCCGCCGGAACGGCTCGCGCACCGCCCGGCGCGCGTACCGGGTGATCGTCGCCTTCGGGTCCACGGCGCCAGTCTGCCGGGCCCGTCCCGGCCGCGGTATCCGGTCAACCCGGTACCGTCGCGGGCGCACGGCGCGCGTCACGCGGCCGTCGCCGACGATCGAAGGGGTACCGCCATCACCGCGCAGCCGTCCGCCTCGCGAACGATCTCCTACGGCGAGCACGCCAGCCAGTTCGTCCACGAGTGGCTGCCCGCGGGCCCTCCCCGGGCGGCGGTGGCGATGCTGCACGGCGGCTGGTGGCGGGCCGAGTACGACCTGCACCTGATGGACGCCATCTGCGCCGACCTCGCCGGGCGCGGGCTGCTGGTGTGGAACATCGAGTACCGGCGGATCGAGGGCGACGGCGGTGGCTGGCCGACCACTCTCGACGACGTGCTGTCCTGCGTGTCCACGATGCCGGTACCCGCGGGTGCGCCGACGACGGCGATCGGCCACTCCGCGGGCGGGCACCTGGCGCTGCTGGCAGGCGCGCACGGCGCGGTGGACGACGTGGTGGCTCTCGCCCCGATCACCGACCCGGCCCGGTGCTTCCGGGAAGGCATCGGCGGGACCGCGCCGGTGCTGTTCACCGGCGGCGAGCCCGACGATCGACCGGAGACCTACCGCGCGGCGACCCCGCCGGCGAAGCAGCCCGCGGGGCACCGGCTGGTGGTGCACGGAGACGCCGACTGCAGCGTGCCCGTGGTACACAGCCGGGACTACGTGGCCGCCGCCGAACCGCCCGCCGAGTACCTGGAGGTCTCCGGCGCCGATCACTTCGCCGTGATCGACCCGGCGCACCCGCTCTGGCAGCGGGTGGTGTCCTGGATGGACCGCGAGCGCGGTTAGAGCGTGTCCGGCTCGCCCCGGCGGATCGCCTCGTCCTCGCGGGCCCGCTGGCCGGCTTCGCGCATCTCGATCACGTCGGTGAGCCACTCGCCGGTCTCCCTGGCGATGTCGCGGACCGCGCCGGTGACGATGGTGGCGATGTTGCCGATGTGCGTGGCGGCCGACTCGGTGAGTTCCTGCACCGTGTCCTTGCCGCTCTCGAACTGACCGACCATGACTGCTCGTTCCTATGCCGCGGAGAGTTGCCTGTCCCGGTCCACGGTACGGGGCGCCTTCGGCTCACGGGGCGCGCCGTTCCACGGCAGGGCCAGCTTGATCAGCTTCTTCGCCACCTGGCCGAGCTGGCGGTGCAGCGGGCCGGTGTTGTAGGGCAGGCCGTACTTCTCGCAGATCGCCCGCACCTCACCGGCGATCTGCGGGTAGCGGCGAGCGGGGATGTCCGGGAACAGGTGGTGCTCGATCTGGTGCGAGAGATTGCCGGAGAGCACATGGAACAGCGTGCCGCCGGAGATGTTGGCGGAGCCGAGGATCTGCCGCAGGTACCACTGGCCGCGTGATTCGTTCTCCGTCTCCTCCTCGGTGAAGCTCTCCACGTCGGCGGGGAAGTGCCCGCAGAAGATGATGCTGAACGCCCACAGGTTCCGGGTGAGGTTGGCTGTGGCGTTGCCGAGGAAGGTCAACGGCGCGAGCGGTCCGGTGAGCAGCGGGAACAGGACGTAGTCCTTGCCGACCTGCCTGCCGGCCTTGCGGACCATCCTGGCGATGACGTCCTTGTTGTCCGACCACTTGCGCTCCCCGGTGACGATCCGGTCGAACTCCAGGTCGTGCAGCATGACGCCCCACTGGAAGACGAACGCCAGCGCGAGCGCGTAGGCCGGATTGCCGAGGTAGTACGGGTGCCACTTCTGCGCCGGGTCGATGCGCAGGATCCCGTAACCGATGTCGCGGTCCTTGTCCAGGATGTTGGTGTACGTGTGGTGCATGTAGTTGTGCGAGTGCCGCCAGTTCTCGCCCGGCGTCACGTTGTCCCACTCGAACTTGTTGGAGCTCAGCGCGGGGTCACGGGTCCAGTCGTACTGGCCGTGCATCACGTTGTGGCCGATCTCCATGTTGTCCAGGATCTTCGACAGGGAGAGCGCGCCGACCCCGGCGATCCAGGCGGGCGGGAAGAACCCGGCGAACAGCAGTCCGCGGCCGACGACCTCGAGTGCCCGCTGGGCCTTGATCACGTCCTGGATGTAGTCGACGTCCTCGGCGCCGAGGTCGGTGACCACGCGCTGGCGCAGTTCGTCGAGCTCGCGGCCGAACTCCTCGACCTGTCGCGGGGTGAGTCGGTCCTGCAGTCCGGTCATCGTCGGTACTCCTCGTCGATCGAAAGCGTGCTGGGAAGGTCGGCGTGGTGGCGGTCAGGCGTCGATGTCGACGTCGCCCACCGGCACGGAGATGCAGAGCTGGATCTCCACGCCCTCGTCCTCGGACAGCTCGCCCGAGCGCGCGTCACGCACGCGACCGCTCTTCTTGATCTTGGTGCAGGAGAAGCAGATCCCCATGCGGCAGCCGTGTTCCGGGCTCAGCCCGGCGTCCTCGGCCTGTTCCAGCAGCGGGTGACCGGTGTTGCCGATCTCCTTGCCGCTGCGGGAGAAGCGGACGGTGCCGGTGGCCTTGTCCGGGTCGATGTCGAGCGGCGGGGGACTGAACTCCTCGGTGTGCAGCCGTTCACCGACGCCCTCGTTCTCGAAGGCCTCGCGGACGGCGTTCATCAGCGGGGTGGGCCCGCACAGGTAGGTCTGCGCGGTGCGGAACCAGGGTGCCGCCCGATCCAGGTGCTCCGGGGTGAACAGGCCGTGCAGGTCCGCGCCGGTCCCGGTGTCGGTGTCCTCGGCGGTGTGCCCGATGACGACGCGCACGTTCGGCCGGGCGGCGGCCAGCGCGTCCAGTTCCGCGCGGTAGAGCACTTCGCGCCGGTCGTTGGCGTAGTGCAGGAAGGCGATGTCGCCGCTGTACCCCTCGTCGGTGAGCGTGCGCAGCATCGACAGCACGGGGGTGATCCCGCTGCCGCCGCTGACCAGCAGGATCCGTTCCGGCCGGGCGGCGGGCACGGTGAAGTCGCCGTCCGGCTGGGACAGGCCGAGCACGGTCCCGGGCATGGCGTGCTCGTGCAGGTGACGGGAGACCAGGCCGTCCGGGGCGGCCTTGATCGTGAGTTCGACCGAGCCGTTCGCGTACTGCGAGCAGGCGGGCGAGTAGCAGCGGGTGCGCCGCACGCCGTCGATGTCCACCGTGACCCGGACGTACTGGCCGGCGGTGAATCCGCGCCATGCCCGGCTGGGCCGGACAGTGAGGGTCACGGTGCCCTCCGTCTGCCGCCGGACGTCGGTGACGACGCCGCGGATCTCGTTGCGTACCAGCATCGGGTCGACCAGTTCGAGATAGCGGTCGACTCCGTGCGGGGTGAGCAGCGCCTCCGCGATCGAGGCGATCGTCCTGGCACCCTTGCGGGCGCGGGGCAGAAGCGTGGTCATGGCACCTCCGAGCCGCGATCGAGGTCGGTGGGAATCCCGGCGGCCGCACAGGGGAAACATCCCGGAAACAGTGAACAGATGTGCACTATCTAGTGCACGGTACCGCGATCCACCTGTCAACTGCCTGCTTCTGTGACGTGGACGACGGCGTACCCACGCATCGGACGGTGGACACACGTACTCTGTGGGGGTGCCGACGAAGCCAGCCGAGTCAACAGCCGCTGCGGCCGGTCCGGGTGTCCCGGAGCCGGCCACCAGGCAGGAACGCAAGCAGCGCACCCGCCGCGCGCTGCTCGACGCCGCGCTCGAACTGCTCGCCGACCGCGGTTTCGGCAGCCTGAGCCTGCGCGAGGTGACCAAGCTGGCCGGCATCGTGCCGACGGCGTTCTACCGGCACTTCACCTCGATGGAGGAACTCGGCATCACGCTCGTCGACGAGTCGATGCGCTCCCTGCGGGCGATGATGCGGGCCGCGCGCAGCGAACCGGCGGCCTCATCCGACGCGATCCGTGCCTCGGTGACCACCCTGCACGAGCACGTGCGCGCCCAGGAGGACCACTTCCGCTTCCTCACCCGCGAGCGCTACGGCGGCTCCGGGGCCGTCCAGCGGGCGATCGGCACCGAACTCCGGCTCTTCGGCAGCGAACTGGCCGTCGATCTGGCCCGCTTCGAGGGCTTCCGGGCGTGGTCCACCGAGGATCTGCACATGATGGCCGACCTCATCGTCACGGCCATGCTGGCGACGGTGCTGGAGTTGATCGAGTCCCGGCCGCGCGACGATGAGACCGACCGGCGCATCATGCGCACGGCCGAGAACCGGTTGCGCCTGCTCATGCTGGGCGTGCCGCACTGGCGCAGCCGCCGCTGACCGTTTCGCCCGGTTGCCCCGCTCCCGCCGTACGGCCGCTGCCATCCGCGTGATCGACGGCGCGCCGGGTCACACGGCCGTGGTAGACCTTAAGGTGATCTAGGTAACACTCGGGTCGATCGCGCCGGTCGCACGGTGGGGCGAGGAGGTCGCGTGGTGACGGAATCCCGGCAGGACGAACCCCGGCAGCAGGACGAGCCCAGGCCACTGAGTGTCGGGGTGGTCCGCGAGTCGGTACCGGGCGAGCGCCGGGTCGCGCTCGTTCCCGGCAGTATTCCCCGGCTGACCCGGCGCGGCCTGCGAGTCGTCGTCGAGTCCGGTGCGGGCGAGGACGCCCACCTGCCGGACGAGCTGTACGAGCGGGCCGGCGCGCACATCGGCGATGCCTGGTCCGCCGACGTCGTGCTCACCGTCGCGCCGCCCACCGAGGCGGAGACCGCCCGGCTGCGCCACGGGACCGTGCTCCTCGGCTTTCTCGCCCCACTGTCCAATGTGGATGGAGTGAAGGCGTTGGAGGCGGCCGGGGTGCTCGCGTTCGCAGTGGAGTCGGTGCCCCGGATCTCCCGTGCACAGGCCATGGACGCGCTGTCCTCGCAGAGCAGCGTCGCCGGGTACCGGGCGACGCTGCTGGCCGCCCAGCGGCTCACCCGGTTCTTCCCGATGCTCACCACGGCCGCGGGCACCGTCCCGCCGGCGAAGGTGCTGGTGCTCGGTGCGGGGGTCGCCGGGTTGCAGGCACTCGCCACGGCGAAACGGCTCGGTGCGCAGCCGACCGGCTACGACGTTCGTCCGGAGGTCGCCGAGCAGGTGCGGTCGGTCGGCGCACAATGGCTCGACCTCGGCATCGAGGCCGTCGGCGAGGGCGGGTACGCCCGGGAACTCGGTGCGGAGGAACGCGCCGAGCAGAAGCGCAGGCTCACCGAGTCGATCACCGGCTTCGACGTGGTGATCACCACGGCGCTGGTCCCCGGCCGCACCGCACCGGTACTGGTCACCGCCGAGGCCGTGCGCGGGATGCCGACCGGCGCCGTCGTGGTGGACCTGGCGGGCGAGTCCGGCGGGAACTGCGAGCTGACCGAGCCGGGACGGGAGGTCGTCGTCCACGAGGTGACGATCTGCTCACCGCTCAACCTGCCCGCCGACATGCCCGCGCACGCCAGTGAGCTCTACGCCCGGAACCTGACCGAACTGCTCGAACTGCTGACCGACGACGAGGGACGGCTCGCGATCGACGCGAACGACGAGATCGTGGCGGGCGCCCGCGTGACCGGCCAGTACAGGGAGGAGGCGTGATGCTGGTGCAGAGTCTGGCGATCCTGGTGCTCGCCGGTTTCGTGGGTTTCGCGGTCATCTCGAAGGTGCCGAACACACTGCACACCCCGCTGATGTCGGGCACCAACGCCATCCACGGCATCGTGCTGCTGGGTGGTCTGATCGTGCTCGGCCTCGGCGCCGAGGGCGTGCTGAACAAGATCCTGCTGGTGGTGGCCATCGCGTTCGGCACGATCAACGTCGTCGGCGGATTCCTGGTCACCGACCGGATGCTGGCGATGTTCAAGGAGCGCAAACCCGGCGACCGTCCCGGCGGCAAGGACGGCGGCACGGATGGCGGCCCGGCATGAACTGGCTGCAGAACGAGAGCACCATCGGCGTGCTTTACATCCTCGCGTTCGCCATGTTCATCTACGGGCTCATGGGGCTCACCGGCCCACGCACCGCGGTGCGCGGGAACTGGATCGCCGCGGCCGGCATGGGCCTGGCCGTACTCGCCACCCTGCTCACCCCCGGTATGGGCAACTGGCCGCTGATCGCGCTGGGTGTGGGGATCGGGGTGCTCGTCGGTGTCCCCGCGGCCCGCAAGGTCAAGATGACCGCGATGCCACAGATGGTGGCGTTGTTCAACGGCGTCGGCGGCGGGGCGGTGGCGCTGATCGCCTGGGTGGAGTTCCGTACCACCGAGGGCTACGCGGAGGAGCCTCGCTATGTCGCGCTGGCGTCGCTGTTCGCCGCCATCGTCGGCTCGATCTCCTTCTGGGGTTCCAACGTCGCGTTCGGCAAGCTCCAGGAACTGATCAGCGGACGGCCGATCACCCTCGGCCGGATCCAGCAGCCGGTGAACCTACTACTGCTGCTGATCGCGATCGCATGTGCCGCGGCCGTCGCCGCCGGAGTGCACTCCGAACCGCTGATGATCGTGCTGCTGCTGGCGGCCGCGGTACTGGGCGTGATGGTGGTGCTGCCGATCGGTGGCGCCGACATGCCCGTGGTCATTTCCCTGCTCAACGCGCTCACCGGGCTCTCCGCCGCCGCCATGGGCCTCGCACTGGACAACACGGCACTGATCGTCGCGGGAATGATCGTCGGAGCGTCCGGTTCGATTCTGACCAACCTGATGGCCAAGGCGATGAACCGTTCCATCCCGGCGATCGTGGCCGGGGGTTTCGGCGGCACGACGGCGGTGGCGTCCGGGCGATCGGCGGAGGATCGCCCGGTGCGCAGCACCAGCGCCGCCGACACGGCGATCCAGATGGCCTACGCGGCGAAGGTGGTGGTCGTACCGGGTTACGGGATGGCGGTCGCGCAGGCACAGCACGCCGTGCGGGAGATGGCGGAGCTGCTGGAGGGTAAGGGGATCGGCGTCGCCTACGCGATCCATCCGGTGGCAGGCCGGATGCCCGGCCACATGAACGTGCTGCTGGCCGAGGCCGACGTGCCCTATGCGCAGCTCAAGGAGATGGACGAGATCAACTCCGAGTTCGCGCAGACGGACGTGGCGCTGGTGATCGGCGCCAATGACGTGACCAACCCGGCCGCCGAGACCGATCCGGGCTCACCCATCTACGGCATGCCGATCCTGAAGGTGAACCACAGCCGCTCGGTGATCGTGCTCAAGCGCGGCATGAGCTCCGGGTTCGCGGGTATCGACAACGATCTGTTCTACGACGCGAAGACCAGCATGCTCTTCGGCGACGCGAAGTCGTCGGTCGGCGACATCGTCGAAGAGCTCAAGAACCTCTGAACGGCCCTGCCGGGGCGGTCACTTCGCGGAGAAGGTCACCGGCGGGGCGGCCCTCCGCTTCGCCGGTGACACCGTGGCGCGCGCCGTCCTCGGCGCGGCGGTGGTCCTGGCGGCGGCACTCTTGGTCTTGGCAGCGGTGGTCTTGGCAGCGGTGGTCTTCGCGGTCTTCACGGCTTTCGCCGGAGCCTTGGCGGCGACCTTGGTGCCCGTCTTGGCAGCCTTGGAGCCGGCGGCGGTCACCGGGGCCTTGGTCGCCTTGGCCTTCGACGCGGCTTTCGGTGCCGCCGTCGCGCCGGTCTTGGCCGTGGTGGCCTTCGCCGCGGGAACGGACTTCGCGGCCGTTCTCGCCTTCGCGGTCGCCTTCTGGGCGGCCTTCGCCGCCGTCCCGGCCGGAGTCTTCGCGGCGGTCTTGCGCGCGGCTCCCTTGGCGGCGGTCGTCTTCGTCCCCGGCGCGTCCGCCTTCGGCGCGGTCTTCCGGGAACGACGGGGCCGGGCGATGATCTTGCGTGGCCGCTTGCGGCCACCGGTACGGCGGCCGTGTTCCGCGTGCCGGTCCAGGATGCCGCGCAGGAGTTCCGCGTTCTCGGCGCTGAGGTCGATGTCGTAGGAGACGCCGTCGAGCGCGAACAGGACGGTTTCCCCGGCCTGCTCGCCGTTGAGATCGTCCAGCAGGTGGATAGCTTTGTTCTGTGCCACGAAAATCTCCAGGCGCTCGATGTTTCCCACGAATGACGACCGGCACGGCGACGTTCGTGGACACCACTGCGGTCGACTCATCCAGCTCACCGCAGACGATACCGGTCCGAGTCGCTTTTCCTTGCGTGAACCCAGGGTTCCGCTCCGCTCGCGGCGGCCGGTGCGACCGATCTCACGATCGCGTGGCCGCAACCGGATGAGGCCGGGTTGCGGTGGCTCCCGTCGTGGTGTGCGCTGAGTTCATGGCTGACGAGACGTACGACGTGGTGGTCATCGGTGGCGGACCGGTCGGGGAGAACGCCGCGAGCAGGGTCGTTCAGGGCGGGTTGACCGCCGTGCTGATCGAGAGCGAGCGATACGGCGGGGAATGCTCCTACTGGGCGTGCATGCCGAGCAAAGCCTTGCTGCGACCGGGAAATCTGCTCGCCGCCGCGAAGCGCGTCCCCGGGGTGCCGGTCGGTGACCGGATCGACCCCGCCGCGGTGTTCGCCCGCCGGGACTCGTTCACCTCGCACTGGGACGACAGCGGCCAGGTGGACTGGGCCGAGGGGGCGGGCATCACGACCCTGCGCGGGCACGGGCGGATCACCGGTGAACGTGAGGTCACCGTGGGCGACCGGATCGTGCGCGCCCGGCACGCGGTGGTGGTGTGCGCCGGCAGCGTGGCGAAGACACCGCCGATCGACGGCCTGGACGCGATCGAGGCGTGGACCTCGCGCGAGGCCACCTCGGCGAGTGAGGTGCCGGACCGGCTCGCCGTGCTGGGCGGGGGCGTGGTCGGGGTCGAGATGGCGCAGGCGTGGGCGGCGCTCGGCTCCACGGTGGACCTGATCATCACCGGTCCCCGGCCGCTGCCGATGTTCCCCGGCTTCGTCGGTGACGCTGTCGCGAAGGGACTCGCCGAGACCGGGGTCCGGCTGCATGCCGGCTCCGGGCTGGATTCCGTGTCGCAAGTGGACGGATTCGTCCGGTTGTCCCTTCTGGGTGGCGAAGAACTGGAGGTGGACAAGTTGCTGCTCGCCACCGGGCGCAGGCCGGCCACCGACGACCTCGGCCTCGCCTCGATCGGCCTGCGGGACGGCGATCCGCTGGACGTCGGCGACTCGGGCCTGGTGTCCGATGTGGAGGGTCGGTGGCTGTTCGCGGCCGGCGACGTGACCGGCCGCGCCCCGCTGACCCACCAGGGAAAGTACGAGGCGCGGGTGGTCGGCGACGTGATCGCGGCGCAGGCCCGCGGCGAGACGGTGGACGCCGGTCCGTGGACCCGGTACGCCGCGACGGCCGACGAGCACGCCGTACCGCAGGTCGTGTTCACCGATCCGGAGGTCGCCTCGGTCGGACTCACCGAACCCCGGTTCGGCGTGCACCGCAGCGTGGAGATCGATCTCGCCGTCGCGGGCGGTGCCCTGCATGCCGACGGGTACACGGGACGGGTGCGCATGGTGGTGGACGCCGAACGCGAAGTGCTGCTCGGCGTGACCTTCGTCGGTCAGGACGTCGCGGAGCTCCTGCACGCCGCCACGATCGCGATCACCGCCGAGGTGCCCCTGCGCAGGCTCTGGCACGCCGTGCCCGCCTACCCGACGATCAGTGAGATCTGGCTGCGGCTGCTGGAGGAGTACGGGCTGTAGCCCCGGCGTCAGTCCGCGACGGGTATGCGCAGGCCCGCCGCGGCGGCCCGGACCAGGTCCGGATCGTCCGGTGTGGACGGTCCGCCGATCAGGCAGGCCTGCACGAGACGGACCGAACCGTTGGCCGTCGAACTGGCGTACGCGGTCGTCTCGAACGCGGGCGGGGCCGAGGGCCAGCGGCCGGTGGCCGTGGCCAGGTCGGCGATGCTGCCGGTACCGGGGGTGTCCGCGGCGGCCTTGAACCGCTCGGCGGCGGCCGCGTCCTCGAAGGTCGCGACCGCCACCGACACGGCGATGCGCTTCCCGGCCACCTCGGTCTCGAAGCTGCCGCGCCGCAGCGTGCCGCAGTCGGTGGCTTCGAGGTCCGCCTGGAGGTCACCGGTGGCGTGCGGGGCGCAGGTCGGATCCGAGCCCATGGCGCGTTCGGTGAACGTGATCCCGTCGATCGGCGCGGAGGTGGGAGCGGCGGGCGCGGGTGGCGGAGCGCCGGTGGCCGCGGGCGCCTCGTCCGTGTCCTCGGCGCCGGTCGCCAGCACGATCGCCAGCACCAGCACGCCGAGCAGCAGCACGCCCGCCGCGATGGGCACCCAGCGCACGGTCACCGGGCGGCGCGGGACGGCCCGCACGGGCGCCGCGGCCGGTCGGGGAGCACCCGCCGGAGCGGGTGAGCCGAACACGTGCGCCCTGGCCGCCGGATAGCCGGCGGACGGGCTCGCGGTGGGCGCCTGCGGTACCGGAGCGGGCAGGGGCTCTTCCCGCGGGGGAGCGGGCTGCGCGGGGGCCGGGGGTGCCCCGGGATGTTCCGCGGGGACGGTCACGGTCGCGATGGCGAGCGGGTGCTCCGGCGCGGGCTCCGGGGGTGTGGCCCCGGCGAATCCCTCCGCGGCCAGTGCGGCAGCGCTCGGCGGGCGGGCGTCCGGCGCGAACAGGCGCAGGATCGCGCCCACCTCGTCGACCGTGCACGGCCGATCCGAGGAGGCGAGCGAGACGGTGGCCGCCAGCATGCTCGTCGGCGTCGGGTACAGCACTCGTGTGGTGCCGTTGAGTTCGGCGGGCGGGGCGTCGACGGTCTCCACGTACGGCCCGACCGCGATCACGGTGCCGGTGGCCAGCCCGCCGGGCAGCACCGGCCGCAGTGCGTCGAGCAGCCCGTCGGCACCGGCGACCGCCTCCACCGCGGGGTTCACCGCCTCACCGGTGCGCACCAGCGGCCAGCCGTCCGCCTTCCACTGGCCGGTCAGCGGGGCGTCGAGGCGCATCGCGGGATCGGGCAGGTCCACGGCGACGACCACGATCACCCCACGCGGCAGGACCACCAGGGCGTCGACGGACCGCTCGGTGCCCGGTACCCGGACACCGATCAGGGCCACCCCGCCGACCACCGTGTTCCCGCGTCCGAGAGAGGTCAGCGCGGCGCGGATGTCGTCGGAGACCCGAGCGGACTGAGCGGAAAGGCGCACCAGCCGCACCCCGCACCTCCCCACGTCGTACCCGGCGAACGCTGCACAACTTAGCGCGCGGGAGCGCGCCCGGCGTGGGTACCGCACCGGGTTCGGGCGATCCGTTCCGAGCGGGGTGGTCCGCCAGGGCCCGGTTCGCCGCGCCGCGACACGCCGAGGTGAGGCGACACGCAACGGGAAGAGTGGAGCCGGACGGCCGGAAATCGCAGGTGGAGTGACTTTTGTCGTGTTACGAGAGGTGATTCACGAGGTTCGTGTGGCCAAAAGGCAGTGTTGAGGTGCACACTTGCGGTGCGATAATGTGATATCGCACGTCAGGCCGCTTCGGTGGAGTGATCGCAGACAACCGCAGCTCGCGAGGTCGTAGGGGAAGACGCCCCTCGTCGAGTACCGGAGGTCAGCAGTGAGCACCACCCGTGGCAACACCCGTGGCGTGCTGTACGTCCACTCGTCGCCGTCTGCGGTCTGTCCGCACGTCGAGTGGGCGATTTCAGGCACGCTAGGCAGTCGAGTCGATCTACAGTGGACGGCACAACCGGCCGCTCCCGGCCAGCTCCGTGCGGAGTGCGACTGGAGCGCGTCCGCGGGCACGGCCGGCAAACTCGCCGGCGCGCTCAAGGCATGGCCGATGGTGCGCTTCGAGGTCGCCGAGGAACCCAGTCCCGGGGTCGACGGCGAGCGTTTCTGCTACGCGCCCGGACTGGGGCTGTGGCACGGCCGCACCAGCGCCAACGGTGACATCGTCGTGGGCGAGGACCAGCTCCGCACCATCGTGGCGAACAGCCGTGCAGGGGAGGTGCTGGCGCACCGGCTCGACGAACTGCTCGGGGCGAACTGGGACGAGGCCCTCGAACCGTTCCGGCACGCGGGCGACGGCGCGCCGGTCACCTGGCTGCACCAGGTGGGCTGAGGTACGGGCTGAGGTCGAGGTGCCGGATGGACGACGACTAGGCTCGTGCGCGTGCCCGCTTCGTCCACCACACCCGCCCGGCAACGCTGGCTGGTTCCCGTGCTGGTCGCGGTCGTCGCGCTCACCGTCGGCGGCGGCCTGCTGGTCCGCGAGCTGTATCGCCAGCCGCTGAACGCGCAGACCCGGAGCAACGTCATCGCGACCCCCTCCGCCACCCCGCTGCGGCTCGATCAGCAGCCCGGCGCCCGCACCGTGGACATGACGCCGGACGCGAGCGCGCATCCGGAGGACGAGGCCGTGCGGGCGTTGCTGCAGACGTACTTCGATGCCATCAACGACCGCAGTTACGAGCGCTGGAAGACGACGGTGTCCGCGGACCGGGCGCGCACCAAGACCGAGTCGGTCTGGCTGGACGAGTACGGCTCCACCCGCGACGGAAGCATCATCGTGTACCGCATCGAATCCGCACCGGACGAGAACCTGCAGGTACTCGTCGGCTTCACCAGCACCCAGGACTTGGTGGACGCCCCACCGGACCTGCAGGAGGAGTGCATCCGCTGGCGGCTCGCGCTGCCGGTGGTACGCGAGGGCGGGCAGTGGAAGGTCGACACCGTGCCCACTCGCAGCGTCCCGGAACAGATGGCCTGCGACTGAGCGATGCCGCGGACCGGCTGCCCGCCGATCCGCGGCACGGCTCGTGCCGACCGCTCAGGCGGCGGTGAACAGCAGCGCGGTGTTGTGCCCGCCGAAACCGAACGAGTTGCTGACCGCCGCGGTCAGCGCGACCTTGCGGGCCTCGCCGGACACCACGTCGAGGTCGACCCTCGGGTCGAGCGTGTCCAGGTTCCGGGTGGGCGGCACCAGGCCGTGATGGACCGCCAGGATCGTGGCGATCCCCTCGACCGCACCCGCTCCGCCGACGAGGTGGCCCATCGCGCCCTTCGGCGCGGTGACGGCCACGTGATCACCGACCGCCTTGCGGATCGCCGCGGCCTCACCGATGTCGCCGACGACGGTGGACGTGGCGTGCGCGTTGACGTGCCCGACGTCGGCCGCGGCGAGCCCGCCCATCTCCATGGCGTGCCGCATCGCGGTGATCTGCCCGATGCCCTCCGGGTGGTTGCCCGTGATGTGGTAAGCGTCGGAGGTGATGCCGTAACCGCTGAGCGTGGCGTAGATCCGCGCACCGCGGGCCCTCGCCCGGTCGGCACGCTCCAGTACGACCACGCCCGCGCCCTCACCCAGTACGAAGCCGTCCCGGTCGGCGTCGAACGGGCGCGAGGCCAGTTCCGGGGAGTCGTTGCGGGTGGACACCGTCCGGGCCTGGGCGAACCCGGCGATGGTGATGGGGTGGATGCACGCCTCCGCGCCACCGGCCACCACCACGTCCGCCCGGCCGTTCTGGATCATCTGGTAGCCGGAGGCGATGCCCTCGGCACCCGAAGCGCAGGCGGAGGCGGGCGAGTGGACGCCCGCCCGCGCCTTGAGCTCGATCCCCACGTGCGCGGCGGGACCGTTGGGCATGAGCATCGGCACGGTGAGCGGGGAGACCTTGCGGATGCCGTGCTCTTCGAGCAGGTCGTCCATGTTGAGCAGGGTGACCGGGCCACCCATGCCCGTCCCGATCGAGACGCCGAGCCGTTCGGGCTCGACATCCTGCGACTCGTCCGTCGGCTCGGAAAAGCCGGCGTCCGCCCACGCCTGGCGCGCGGCGAGGATCGCGATCTGCTCGCAGCGGTCCAGCCTGCGTGCCTGCACCCGGGGGATGACCTCGGTCGGTTCCTGCGCCAGCGTCGCGCCGATCTTCACCGGGAGGTCGAAGCGCTCCACCCAGTCGGCTTCGATCGTGCGGACGCCGCTCCGGCCGGCGAGCAGGCCGTCCCAGGTGGACGCGACGTCACCGCCGAGCGGAGTGGTGGCGCCGAGCCCGGTGATCACGACGTCGATGTTGCTCATTGGTCACTCCCCGCGTTCCGTGTTCCCGCTCTGGTTCCCGCTCTGCCGTGCCGGATGATGCCTACTTCGAGTGGGCCGCGACGTAGTCGACGGCGTCGCCGACGGTCTTGAGGTTGGCCAGCTCGTCGTCCGGGATCTTCACACCGAACTTGTCCTCGGCCTGCACGGCGATCTCCACCATGGACAGCGAGTCGATGTCCAGGTCGTCCACGAAGGACTTCTCGGCGCTCACGTCGTCCTGAGCGACACCGGCGACCTCTTCGACGATCTCGGCGAGTCCGGCCAGGATCTCCTGCTTGTCAGCCACGTGCTGTTCCTTTCCTTGTTCCTTGTCGCCGGATGAGCACAGTGCGCACCCGGAGGTCGAGCTACGGGCAGATCGCGACCTGTCCCGCGTACGAGAGGCCGGCACCGAAGCCGACCATGAGCAGCACGTCACCGGAGGAGACGGTGCCGTCCCGGCGCATGTGGTCCAGCGCGAGCGGGATCGACGCCGAGGAGGTGTTGCCGCTGTAACGGATGTCGTCGGCCACCACCATGTCCTCGCGCGCGCCCTTGGAACGCAGGCGCTTCGCGATCGCCTCGACGATGCGCAGGTTCGCCTGGTGCGGGATGAGTACGTCCACATCGGACGGTTCGAGCCCGGCGAGTGCCAGTGCCTTCAGCGCGATCGGGGCGATCTGCGTGGTCGCCCAGCGGAAGACCGCCTGGCCCTCCTGGTAGATGAACCGGTGCTCGCGCATGTAGATCGTGTCGACGAGGTCGCCCGCGCTGCCCCAGGCGACCGGCCCGATGCCGGGCTGCTCCGCCCCGCCGACCACCGCGGCACCCGCGCCGTCGGCGAAGATGATCGCGTTGGCCCGGTCGGCCGGGTCGACGACATCGGTGAGCTTCTCGGCGCCGATCACCAGCGCGGTCCGGGCCGAGCCCGCGCGCACCAGGTCGGACGCCACGCCGAGGCCGTAACAGAATCCGGCGCAGGCGGCGTTCAGGTCGAACGCCCCGGCGGCCTGGATGCCGATCCGGTCGGCCACCTGTGCGGCGGCGTTGGGGATCGGGGAGGGCATCGTGCAGTTCGGCACGATCACGGTGTCCACTTCGGACGGTGCGACGCCCGCGTCGGCCAGCGCCCTCGTCCCGGCTTCCACGGCCATGTCGACCAGTCGCTCGTCCTCGCGGGCGAAGCGCCGCTCGACGATGCCGACGCGGTCGCGGATCCACTGGTCGTTGGTGTCGAGGGTCTGGGCCAGGTCGTCGTTGGTCACCCTGCGCTCGGGCTGGTAGCTGCCGATGCCGAGCAGGCGGGTGGCGGCGGGACCCTGACCGAGACGGATGGATGCACGCCCGGTCACCGGGCGGTCTCCTGCCCGGCGTCGAGGGCGCTGCCGAGCTCGGCCGGGGTCTTGAGGGCGACGGTCGTGGTGACGGTGCCCTTGAGCTGACGCTTCACCAGACCGGTCAGCGTGCCCGCTGGGGGCAGTTCGACGGTGGCCGTGACGCCCAGCCCGACCAGTCCGTCCATGGTCAGATCCCAGCGCACCGGCCTGGTTACCTGGCCGACGAGCCGGTCGAGGTACTCCCGGCCGCTGGTCACCACGGTGCCGTCGGCGTTCGACAGCAGCGGGCGGACGGGGTCGGCGGGGGAGATGCCCGCCGCGTGCCCGCGCAACTCGTCCTCGGCCGGGGCCATGAAGCCGGTGTGGAAGGCGCCGGCGACCTTGAGGGCGCGGACCTTGGTGCCCTCCAGCGGCTCGGCGACGATCCTGGCGATGGCGTCGGCCGCGCCCGAGGCGACGATCTGCCCGGCCCCGTTGCGGTTCGCCGCGGCCAGGTCGTGGTCGGCGAGCCAGGCGACGACCCGGTCCGGCTCACCCAGCATCACGGCCGCCATGCTGCTCGGCTCGGCCTCGCACGCCTTCGCCATCGCGGCGCCGCGGACGGCGGCCAGTGCGACGGCCTCGGCGTCGGTGAGTACCCCGGCGATCGCCGCCGCGGCGAGCTCGCCGACCGAGTGACCCGCCACCGGTGCGTCCGCGGGCAGGGCCCGTTCCCGCCGGAGCTCGCCGTGGGCCAGCAGTGAGAGCGCCACGATCAGCGGCTGCGCTATCGCGGTGTCCTGAATCTCGTCGGCCTCTGCCTCGGTTCCGAGGCGCACCAGGTCGAGTCCGGCCCGGTCCGACCATTCCAGGACGCGCTCGCGCGCGCCGTCGAGTTCGAGCCAGGGGGTGAGCATGCCGGGAGCTTGGGAGCCCTGTCCGGGGGCGAGGAGGGCAATCACCTTTACAGGGAACACGGTCGAGGGTCCGTCCGGTGATGCCGTGGCTCACGAAGTACTCGCGCGTCAGTTGTAGGAACCCTACAAAGGTGGCGCCCGGATGAACGAATGTGCCGAGAGCGACTTGTCGGGTTCGGGTACCCGTCACATGTGGCGCCGGTCACCACAGACCGCGAGCGCGGGCCAGTCTGCCGACGGTCAGCCCGGTGCGCAGCACGTGGGCGTCGCGGGGGTCGGCGGCGTGCCGTCCGGTCAGTTCCGCGGCCCGGCGAAGCCGGTAGCGCACGGTGTTGGGGTGCACGAACAGCGCTCGCGCGCACACCTCGAGCACGCCCCCGCTCTCCAGGTAGGCCTCGACCGTCCGCAGCAGTGCCGGGCCCGCGTCCTCCAGCGGCCGGGCGATCTGCTCGACGAGCAGTCGTTCGGCCTCGGCGTCCCCGGTCAGCACCCGCTCCGGCAGCAGGTCGCCCGAGCGTGCGGGACGCGGAGCTCCCGGCCAGCCGACGACGGCGCGCAGCCCGGACATCGCGTCGCCCGCGCTGCGGTGCGCCTCGGCGAGCGTGGCCACGGTCGGCCCGGCCACGACCGGTCCCTCGCCGAACGCCACCGTCATCTTGCCGAGGGCCTCGCCGTCGCCGTCCGGGCCGGAGAGCACGACGACGAGCCGGGCGCCCTGGACGCTGAGCAGCACCGCCCTGCCGATCCGCGCGGCCCGGCTGCGCACCTCGAACACCACGGTCGGCGGGTCGTCCGAGGGCGGGTTGCCCACCAGCACCGTCGCGCTGGCCGCGGGATCCCAGCCGAGCGCGGAGGCCCGCGAGAGCACCGACTCCTCGGCGTCGCCGCGGACGATGCCGTCGACCACGAGAGCTTCCAGCCGGGCGTCCCAGGCGCCGCGTGCCTCGGCGGCGGCGGCGTAGGAGTTGGCCGCGGCGAAGGCGATCTCCCTGCCGTAGCGCAGGATCCCCTCGATCAGCTCCGAGCGTTCCCGTTCGTCGGCCGCCAAACCGGGCAGTTCGTCCTCGAAGACCTCGATCGCCAGCCGGACCAGCCCGACGGTCTGGCGCAGGCTGATCGACCGGGACAGTTCCTCCGGCGCGCCGCGGAACGCCTCGGTGCTGAGCTGCAGCGCCTCCTTCGAGTCGCGCAGCCAGCTCACGAACCCGGCCGCCCCGGCCTGGGTGATGAGCAGGACGCTGGCCCGCTGCTCGGCGGGCATCCGGCCGAACCAGGGCAGCCGCTCCTCCATCGCCGCCACGCTGGCCGCGGCGAGCCGTCCGGAGGCGCGTTCCAGTTCACGCAGGGTCCGCACGGACAGGCCGTGCCGTCTCGGCTCCGGCCCGCTGACGTTCGGCTCGCTCATCGTGCGCCCATTCTAGTCGCGGGCGTGCCGCCGGTCGCTGGTCGCCGGGAGCGGCCGACCGGCCACTCCCGGCGATCAGGCTTCCTCGCCCCCGGGGTCCTCGCGCTCCTCGGCGCGTGGTCTGCCGCGCGGCCGGATCCGGCCGACGTCACGGGGCAGTCTGCCCGAGTCGGCCAGCGCCTGCCGGAGCACAAACTCGATCTGCGCGTTGGTGCTGCGCAGTTCGTCGGCCGCCCACCGGGCCAGCGCGTCGTGCACCGCCGGATCCAGTCGCAGCAGGAGTTTCTTGCGTTCGCCCGGCACATCGGCCGCCGGTCAGTAGAGGCTGCCGGCGTTCACGACCGGCTGGGTGTCGCGATCACCGACGAGCACGACGAGCAGGTTGCTGACCATCGCCGCCTTGCGTTCCTCGTCGAGTTCCACGATGTCGTGCTCGGCGAGCCTGCCCAGCGCCATCTCCACCATGCCGACGGCACCCTCGACGATGCGCTGCCGGGCCGCGACCACGGCACCCGCCTGCTGGCGGCGGAGCATGGCCTGGGCGATCTCCGGGGCGTAGGCGAGATGGGTGATCCGCGATTCGATGACCGTGACTCCAGCGGACGCGACCCGGGCGCCCACTTCGGTCGAGAGCTTCTCGGTGATCTCCTCGGCGTTGTCGCGCAGGGAGAGCGCGTCCGCGCCGTGGGTGTCGTACGGGTAGCTGTTGGCGATGTGCCGGACGGCGGTCTCGGTCTGGATCGCGACGAACTCCACGAAGTCGTCCACCTCGAACAGTGCCTGCGCGGTGTCCTGCACCTGCCAGACGACGACGGCCGCGATCTCGATCGGGTTGCCGTCGGCGTCGTTCACCTTGGCCACGTCGGTCTCGTGGTTCCGGATCCGGGTGGAGACCCGCATCCGGGAGGCGATCGGGTTCACCCACTGCAGGCCGTCGGCACGCAGCGTGCCGGTGTAGCGGCCGAGGATCTGCACCACGCGGGCCTCGCCGGGGGCGACGGCGGTCAGGCCCGCCAGCAGCACGAGCCCGCCGAGGAAGAGGAGCACGCCGGCGACGAACAGCGCGACGCCGGCGGCGCCCCAGATGTTCGCACCGACGATGGCCAGCGCGGTGCCCGCGGCGACCACCAGCGTCAGCGTGCCGAGCATCGGGAAGCCGCGTACGGCGTGCACCACCCGTTCGCGGGTGTGCGGTGTCGGCATGTCCACCGCCGAGGTGGTGCCGGTGCGTGTCGTGGTCATCGCGCCCTCCAGTGAGTCGTTCCTGCGACGATGGCAGCAACGTATCATAGTGATATCACTTTTCGGCTCGAGGTCATCCCGGCCGGGCGGTGCACGTGGATGTGGTGGGCGCGATGGGCGAAAAAAACCCGAGGCCGCCCGGCGCGCTGCGTGTGGCGCTGCGCCGGACGGCCTCGTCTCCCCGGTCCCCACCGGTACGTCCACTATGGACTCTGTTGATCGTCCGGCGCCAGCGTTCTCACCCGTTCGTGGTCCCTGTTCGAGTTGTCGGCCCGCTGGGGGTGCCCGACAATTCCGGGCACACAACTCAATTCTGAGCTACGAACCGAGGAGGAAATGGTGGGCGAACAGCTCAAAGATGGGCTGGGTCAAGCGTGGAACCTGATCGCCACGTTCGTCCCGAAACTCATCGGATTCCTGATAATCCTGTTGATTGGCTGGCTGATCGCGAAAGGGGTGTCCAAGGGGCTGTCACTTGTCTTGGGGCGCTTGGGTTTCTCGAGGCTCATCGATAAGACCGGACTGTCCGGATTCCTCAAGCAGTCGCGCGTGGACGCGACCGAGATCATCAGCAAAATCGTTTATTACTTCATTCTGCTGATCGCGCTGCAACTTGCTTTCGGGGTTTTCGGCGAAAGCAATCCGGTCAGTCAGCTGCTCAATGACGTGATCGCGTTCCTGCCGCGCATCGTGGTCGGTATCGTGCTCGTCATCGTGGCCGCCGCCATTGCGAAAGCCGTTCGCGATCTGGTGGCGAGGGCCCTGTCCGCCAGGCCTGCCGGGCCGTTGCTCGGTACCGTCGCCTACTGGCTGATCATGGCCTTCGGCATCATCGCGGCGCTGAACCAGGTCAACATCGCCACCACCGTCACGACGCCGGTCCTGATCACCGTGCTCGCCACCATCGGCGGCGTGATCGTCGTCGGCTTCGGCGGCGGGCTGGTCAAACCCGCGCAGGAACGCTGGGGCGGCTGGCTGGACAACCTGCGCGGCCAGTTCGGCGGTGCGGGCCAGGGCGCCCACAGCGGCACGCTCGGCCACGGCGCCGCCCAGGCGACCGCCACCCAGGTGCAGCCGGGCCAGGCCGCTCCCGGCCGTCCGGCACAACCCGGTGCCGGAGGACAGGTGCACCCGGGCCAGCCGGGTCAGCCGGGTCAGCAGGGCGGGCCGAGGGCCGAGCCGCCGACGCCGCCCTCGGGCATCCCGCCGCTCGAGCGTTGATCGACCGGCATCCGCGATACTCCCGGCCCGGGGTCCGAACGGACTCCGGGCCGGGAGTGTGTTCCGCGCCTCACAATCGCTAGGGGAATCCCGAGGGCCGGGTGCATGTTGTCCGGTGGGGGATTGGAAGGAGCCTGCCGTGGAAATCCTGCTGGAACACGGAGTGACCGTCCTGGGGCAGTGGATTTCCTACGCCGAACTGCTCGGGCAACTCTGCGCGCTCGCGGTGGTCTTCCTCGCCCAGCGGCGGACCCTGTGGACCTGGCCGGTGCAGGTCGGGGCCACGGTGATGCTCTTCGCCGTCTACGCCTCCGCCCACCTCGGCGGGTTCGCCGGCAGGCAGGTCGCGATTTTCGCCATCTCCGTCTACGGCTGGTGGGCCTGGTCGCGCAAGCGGGACCCGGTCTACGGCATAGCCGTACGCAAGGCCGGCACCCGGGAACGGCTGGTCATGGCGGCCGCCTTCGTCACGGGCACCGTCGCGATGGCGCTGGCGCTCGACGCGCTGGGTGCCTCGTGGGCACCGTGGCCGGACGCGGCGATCTTCGTCGGCACCCTCGTCGCCTTCGCCGCCCAGGGCGCGGGGCTGGTCGAGTTCTGGCTGGTCTGGCTGGTCGTCGACGCCGTGGGCGTGCCGCTGCAGATCGCGTCCGGGCTCTACTTCTCGGCCGCCATCTACCTCGTCTTCGCCGCGCTGGTGGTGCACGGCTGGTGGAGCTGGAATCGGTCCGCGCGGCAGCAGGCCGGAGCACTCGCGCACGCCGGCGCGCGCTGAAGTCCCGTCCGTCTCAGCGCACGGTGGCGTGCGTGGGCCGGAGGTCGGCGATCCGGCGGACGCCCAGGAGCTGCATCGTGCGGACGATCTCGGCGCGCAGGATGTCGACGCAGCGCTGCACGCCCCGTTCGCCGCCCGCCATGAGCCCGTACAGGTACGCCCGGCCGATCAGGCAGTTGTGCGCGCCCATCGCGGTCGCCGCGACGATGTCGCCGCCGGAGAGGATGCCGGTGTCCAGCCATACCTCCGCGTCCCCGCCCACGGCGTCCAGCACCCGCGGCAGTAGCTCCAGCGGCGTCGGTGCGCGGTCGAGTTGCCTGCCGCCGTGGTTGGACAGCAGCACGGCGTCGGCCCCCGCGGCCACCACGCGGCGGGCGTCGTCGACGTTCTGGATGCCCTTCACCACCAGCGTGCCCGGCCAGGTCCGCCGGACCCAGTCGAGGTCCTCGTAGCCCAGCGTCGGATCGAACATCTTGTTGATCAGCTCGGCGACGGTCCCGTCGAAGGAACTCAGCGAGGCGAAGGTGAGCGGTTCGGTGGTGAGCAGGTTCATCCACCACGCCGGGTGCGTCGCCCCGTCGGCGAAGGTGCGTAGCGTCAGCGCGGGCGGGATGGTCAGCCCGTTGCGGACGTCGCGCAGCCGCGCCCCGGCGACCGGGGTGTCCACGGTGAGCATCAGCGTGTCGTAGCCCGCCGCGGCGGCGCGGCGCATCAGGTCCTCACCGGCACCGCGATCGCGCCAGACGTAGAGCTGGAACCATCTCCGCGCGTCCGGCGCTTCCTCGGCGACGTCCTCGATGGAGGTCGTGCCCATCGTGGACAGCGAGTACGGGATGCCTTCGCGCTGGGCCACCCGGGCCACCGCGCGCTCGCCCTCGTGATGCATCATCCGGGTGAACCCGGTCGGTGCGAACGAGAACGGCAGCTCGGAACGCCTGCCCAGTACCGTCGCCGATGTGTCCACATCGGACACTCCACGCAGGACGTTGGGGCTGAACTCCACCCGCCGGAACGCCTGCCGGGCGCGGAGCAGGCTGTCCTCCAGCTCGGCCGCGCCGTCGGTGTAGTCGAACACCGCCCGCGGGGTGCGCCTGCGCGCCACCGTGCGCAGGTCGGCGATCGTCTGCGCGGCCGCGAGCCTGCGGTCGGTGGGGTTGAGCACCACGGGGCGGGGACGCAGGATCTCGGCGAGCTCCGCGGGACGCGGCAGTCGGCGCTTGGTCACTGGCAGGACACCTTTCTCACCGGTTTCGGACGTCTTCCGCACGTCTTTGGCCGCTACGCGAGGGGCCGCGGGCACGACGGTCGATGTCGTGTCCGCGGCCCCGTGCGCTCGCGCGATCCTCAGGCGTTGCCCGCCTCCTGGGTCGAGGGGCCCGCCGCGGACACGTCGTCGATGCGGTACTGCTGCGCCGCCTCGACCACCTTCGCCTGGTCGACCTCGCCGCGCTTGGCGAGCGCGGTGAGCACGCCGACCACGATGGACTCGGCGTCCACCAGGAAGTGGCGGCGCGCTGCCGGGCGGGTGTCGGAGAAGCCGAACCCGTCGGTGCCCAGGGTGACCATGTCGGTGGGCATCCACGGACGGATCAGGTCCGGCACCGCGCGCATCCAGTCGGACACCGCGACCACCGGCCCGGCGACCTCCTGCAGCGCCTGCGTCACGTACGGCACGCGCGGGGTGTCGCCCGGGTAGAGCAGGTTGTCGTGGTCGATCTCCACGGCCTCGCGCCGCAGCTCCGTCCACGAGGTCGCCGACCACACGGCGGCCCGCACACCCCACTCCTCGGCCAGCATCCCCTGCGCCTTCAGCGCGTCCGGCATGGTGACGCCGGAGACGAGGATCTGCGCCTCCGGGCCCTCGCCCGCCGGTGCGTCGGCGTACTTGTACAGGCCCTTGAGCAGCCCGTCCACGTCGAGGCCCTCGGGCTCCGCGGGCTGCTGGTACGGCTCGTTGTAGATCGTCATGTAGTAGAAGACGTTCTCGCCGTTGCCGTCCGGGCCGGTCTCGCCGTACATCCGGCGCAGACCGTCCTTGACGATGTGCGCGATCTCGAACGACCACGCCGCGTCGTAGGCGACCACGGCCGGGTTGGTGGCCGCGAGCAGCAGGGAGTGCCCGTCGGCGTGCTGCAGGCCCTCACCGGTGAGGGTGGTGCGCCCCGCGGTGGCGCCGAGGACGAACCCGCGGGTCATCTGGTCGGCGGCGGCGTAGAGACCGTCGCCGGTGCGCTGGAACCCGAACATCGAGTAGAAGATGTAGATCGGGATCATCGGCTCGCCGTGGGTGGCGTACGAGGTGCCCGCCGCGGTGAACGAGGCCGTGGAGCCGGCCTCGTTGATGCCCTCGTGCAGGAGCTGCCCCTGCTCGGACTCCTTGTACGCCAGCATCAGGCTCGCGTCGACGGAGGTGTAACTCTGCCCGTTCGGGTTGTAGATCTTGGCCGTCGGGAACATCGAGTCGAGGCCGAAGGTGCGGGCCTCGTCCGGGATGATCGGGACGACCCGCTTGCCGATCTCCGGGTCCTTCGCCAGTTCCCGGATGAGCCGGACGAAGGCCATGGTGGTGGCCACTTCCTGCTTGCCGGAGCCCTTGCGGATCGAGTCGTAGATCTTGTCCCCGGGCAGCACCAGTGGCTTGGACTTGCCGCGCCGTTCCGGCAGGAAACCGCCGAGGGTCTTGCGCCGGCCGATCATGTACTCGATCTCCGCGGACTTGTCACCGGGGTGGAAGTACGGCGGCAGCTTCGGGTTCTCCTCGAGCTGCGCGTCGGTGATCGGGATGCGCTGCGCGTCGCGGAAGAGCTTCAGGTCGTCCAGCGTCAGCTTCTTCATCTGGTGGGTCGCGTTGCGGCCTTCGAAGGACGGCCCGAGGCCGTAGCCCTTGATCGTGTGCGCCAGGATCACCGTCGGCTGGCCGTGGTGCTCCAGCGCCGCGTTGTACGCCGCGTACACCTTGCGGTAGTCGTGACCGCCGCGCTTGAGGTTCCAGATCTCGGCGTCGGTGAGGTCCTTGACCAGCTCCTTCGTCCGGGGATCCCGGCCGAAGAAGTGCTCGCGGACGTAGGCGCCGTCGTTGGCCTTGTACGTCTGGTAGTCGCCGTCGGGCGTGGTGTTCATGACGTTCACCAGCGCGCCGTCGCGGTCGGCGTGCAGCAGCGAGTCCCACTCGCGGCCCCAGATGACCTTGATGACGTTCCAGCCGGCGCCGCGGAAGAACGACTCCAGCTCCTGAATGATCTTGCCGTTGCCGCGTACCGGCCCGTCGAGCCGCTGCAGGTTGCAGTTGATCACGAAGGTCAGGTTGTCCAGGCCCTCGCCCGACGCGACGTGCACCAGACCGCGGGACTCGGCTTCGTCCATCTCCCCGTCGCCGAGGAACGCCCAGACGTGCTGGTCGTCGGTGTTCTTGATGCCGCGGTCGCGCAGGTAGCGGTTGAACCGCGCCTGGTAGATCGCGTTCATCGGGCCGATGCCCATGGAGACGGTCGGGTTCTCCCAGAAGTCCGGCATCAGCCGCGGGTGCGGATAGGAAGGCAGCCCGCCGCCGGGACCGGCGTGCGAGTACTCCTGCCGGAAGCCGTCGAGCTGGTTCTCGGTGAGCCTGCCCTCCAGGTAGGCGCGGGCGTAGATGCCGGGGGAGGCGTGACCCTGGATGAAGATCTGATCGCCGCCGCCGGAGTGGTCCTTGCCACGGAAGAAGTGGTTGAAGCCCACTTCGTAGAGCGCGGCGGAGGACCCGTAGGTGGAGATGTGCCCGCCGACGCCGACGCCGGGACGCTGCGCGCGGTGCACCATGATCGCCGCGTTCCAGCGGATGTAGGCGCGGTAGCGCCGCTCGATCTCCTCGTCACCGGGGAACCACGGTTCGTTCTCGGTGGGGATCGTGTTCACGTAGTCGGTGGTGCTCAGCGGCGGCAGGCCGACGTTGCGCTCGCGGGCGCGTTCCAGCATGCGCAGCATCAGGTAGCGGGCGCGCTGCTGGCCACCGCGGGCTAGGGCCTCGTCGAAGGAATCGAGCCACTCGGACGTCTCGTCCGGGTCGATGTCCGGCAGATGCGCGGCCAGGCCGTCACGGATGACGCGCACACGTGCGGGCGACCTGCCCGCGGACGTCTCGGTGCTCGCGGCCTCGTTGCTCTGGGGGGCCAAGGGTTCTCCTCGCCAAGATGGTGGTAGCAGTGTTGCCTTGTACGCAGCCGCCGAGGGCCGCCGTCCGGCGCCGTGTTCCGGCGTCGTCCGGTTGCCATGCTCGTCGCGGATCCGAGTCCCGTCACCACTACTCGGCGGTAACCTTCTTCGGTCCGCTGCGGCACCGCTGCGCTGCGGATTGTCCCCTCGGGGACCTGCCCTCCAGCCTAGGGGAGAGTCTCCGCGCGGGCGCACCCGCGCGGGCGGAACGAGCACCGGATACCGGTCGCGCGGAGGTCCCCGGTACGCCTACGCTGCGGTACGAGTTTGGCGAAGATCCGGTGTGGACGGTTGCGCGGTGCGCCTCACCAGTGTTCGCTAACCCCAATCGAATACATTTGTGTGGCGGCCGGCACCGTGAGCACCCGCCGGACGCACCGTCATACCGTCGTCAGCAGGAGGAGCGAAGTCGTGGTCGCCGCGGGAGACGCTGATCAGAACAGCGTCGCCGAAAGGCTTGGTATCAAGCCGGACATGGTAGTTCAGGAGATCGGTTGGGATTCGGACGTCGATGACGACGCCCGGGCCGCGATCGAAGAACATATCGGCGGCGAACTCCTCGACGAGGACGCCCAGGAGGTCATCGACGTCGTGCTGCTCTGGTGGCGCGAGGACGACGGTGACCTCGGCGACGCGCTGATGGACGCCAGGGGGCCGCTCGACGAGAACGGCGTCATCTGGGTCCTCACACCCAAGACCGGCCAGCCGGGACACGTCGAGCCGAGCGAGATCTCGGAGACGGTGCCCGCGATCGGCATGTCGCAGACGTCCAACGTCAGCGTCGGCCCGGGATGGGCGGGCACCCGCCTGGTACCGAGGTCGACGTCACGCAAGTGACACCGGCACCCCACGTTAGGGTTGGTTCGCCCGCGCACGGTTCGCCGCGGGCGAACCCGCGGGAGAGGAAGCTTCAATGTCGGTCGAGGTCGGTTCGCAGGCTCCGGACTTTGCGCTGAACGACTACAACAAGCAGGAAGTGCGGTTGTCCTCGTTCCAGGGTGACAAGCCTGTGCTGCTGGTCTTCTACCCGTTCGCGTTCAGCGGCATCTGCCAGGGTGAGCTCTGCCAGATCCGGGACGAGTTCGCGGACTACGACGGCAAGGGCGTGCAGGTGCTCGGCGTCTCGGTGGACACCCCGTTCTCGCTCAAGGCGTGGGCCGAGCAGCAGGGCTACCAGTTCCCGCTGCTGTCCGACTTCTGGCCGCACGGCGAGGTCGCCAAGGCCTACGGCGTGTTCAACGAGGGTGCCGGCCTGGCCAACCGCGGCACGTTCCTGATCGACACCACCGGGGTCGTCCGCTACGCCGAGGTGAACCAGCCCGGCGAGGCGCGCGACCAGGCGGCGTGGAAGAAGGCCGTGGCCGAACTGGCCGCATGATCCACCGGTGACGCCCCGCGGGGCGTCATTACCGGGCGCATAGCTCAGCGGGAGAGCACTCGGTTTACACCCGAGCGGTCGCAGGTTCGAATCCTGCTGCGCCCACCATTGTGATGTCTCAGGACATCGGCGACAGTCGGACCGACGAAGTGTCGGTTCGGCTGTTGTTATGTGTGGGGTCGGCGGGTGGGCCCTTTGGGGGCTCCGGTGGGTTGGTAGTCGCGTCTGGGGTTGAT
>NZ_NKYE01000023.1 GCF_002262875.1 Amycolatopsis antarctica
ACGACTCCGCGCGACCCGCACGACGTCCTCACGGAACTCACGGGGATAGGGCTTGGGCACAGCGACATCCTTCCAGCCTGCACATCAGCAAGCGATCTCAGATGTCACAGATCCCTTCAGCAGCCCCAACCCCTCCACCCACCAACCAACCTGCCAGCACCCTTTTAGCGCATACCCCGCGCACCAGAACCGCGTACTAGTCCCGAGCAGCCGAGGCATCAACGACTGGCGAAGACCGCGCACACCCTCACCAGGTCGTGGAAAAGTGCGCACCGCCACGCCCCGGCCTGCCGATCGCGCGATCGTGACGACGGACGTCGCCCCGGACTACGACCAGGACACTACGAGCCCGCGTCACCCGCACCGCCAACTCGACGACTGATACCGACAAGGCGACAGGACCAGAAGTTCGCACATCGACACCCTTCGGCACACCCGGCACGAGGCCGTGACAGCAGGGGGACGGCTCCCCCTGAGCACATAGCACCCGTCCGCAGTAGCAAACAGGACCACCACCAAACCGCACCAGAGAAACCGTTCCGTGGGGAACTGCCGCTGGTGACCACCACCAGAATTGACCCGTGCGGCGGCAGTTTCCCACGGCGCGCCGAAGGCGTGCCTGAAACCCAACCAGCCACCCAGAACGCCAACATTCCAAGGCCCGCAACCACTCCGCCGGTCCCGAGCCCCGAGCCCACAATGGAGTGCATTACGAGGCGGCCCACCGCGAGGTACAGCGCCGAGAGACGGCGTATCTGCGAGGTAGCGCATCACGGTAGCGCTGTACACCTGGAACACGGCGCATCGCGGGGTACCGCACCTGCGAGCGGCGTACCGCGCGACAACGCACCCACACGCAGCGCATCACGAGGCACGCACCAAGAACCGGCGTACCAGGACGTGCCGCATCCAGGTGGCAGCGCACCACGAGGTGCCGCAGTGCAACGCAGCGCAATTTCGAGGTACCGCACCACGAGGCAGCGCACCTTTGAGGTGGCGCATCACGGCAACGCAGCGCCGTCCAGCGCGGCGCACCGCGAGGTACCCCCCGAGGTGCCCCGCCAGCCGAGGTGCCCGCCAGCCGAGGTCTCCCCGTCGAGAGACCGCGCCCACCTGCCGCACCGAGGACGTACCGCGTTGTCGTATCTGCTCCGGCGAACCTTGCCCTGCGCTTGGGTCGGCGTGGATCAGGTCGTCTGAGTAGGCGCGTCCGGTGATTGCGGCCGCATCGCCACGCGTGGCGATGCGACGGGAGTGGCGTCAGAAGGCGACGTTGACGCAGGCGGGCCGCTTGCCCGCCATCCCGGCGTGACCGGGGTCGGTGTGCGTGTGCGTCTCGTGGATCACCACGGACATCGCCCGCCGTTCGTCGAATCCCCAGTCTACAGTGGACACCGCGACGGCGTTGCCGACGGCGTCGGTGGTGAGGTCGAGCCAGATCTCGTTGTCGGGGTTGGCATACGCTGGGTCGACCGAGGGCGTGACCGGATCCTGCTCGTGCTGGAAGTGCGGACCGGCCGCGTCGCCGGTCGCCCCGCACGGCTTCGTGTGCGCGTGCGCCCCGTACTCCCGGTCGGGCACCAGGCCCCGCACGCTCAGCAGCGTCGTGGTCCCCAGGAACGACCGCGAGGACACGACCACCCGAGCCTGCGCGCCGACCGGCACCAGCGCCTGGTCGTAGGTGCTCGCCGCCGCACCCGGCGCGAACTCGGCGAAGGTACCGCCGGCGTGCACCAGGCCGACCCCGATCCGGGGAGCTTCGGACGCCGCGGCGGCGCTGCCGGTCGACGCGATCAGCGCCGCCGAGGTGGCGAGGAGAGTGGTCATGACGGTGGGAAGGAGACGTCGCATACCTACTCGGTAACCCAGCCGATCGGGCGACGCCAGCCGAACCGGCCCACTGTCACTCGAACCGGTGGTATTCCACACTGTGGTCTTGACGTCCTCGCGGCGGCAATCCGCCCCGTCCACTCGTAACCTGACCGCGTGACATCCAACGCCGCCGAACCGGCCGACCGGACCTGGCTGATCGCGGTGGCCGCCGCGATGTGGGGCACCGACGGCCTGCTCCGCGTCCCGCTCGCCGACGCGCTGCCCGCCGCCACAGTGGTGTTCTGGGAGCACCTGCTCGTGGTGGTCGTCCTCCTCCCGTGGCTGCCCTCCGCCGTCCGCGCTCTGCGCCGCTGCGGGCCACGCGAATGGGTGGCCGTGCTGGTGATCGGTGGCGGGGCGTCCGCACTCGCCACGGCCCTGTTCACCGCCGCCTTCGCCACCGGCGACCCGGTGACCCCGCTGGTCCTGCAGCAGCTGCAACCCCTGTTCGCGCTCCTGGCTGCCTTCTTCCTGCTCGGCGAACGCCTGCGCGCCGGCTACGCCCTGTTCGCCCTGCCCGCGCTCGCCGGAGCGTGGCTGCTTGCCTTCCGAAACCCGTTGCAGATCGAACTGTCGGCGGCCCGCGCCGCGCTGCTCGCCGTCGGTGCCGCCGCGCTCTGGGCCGCCGGGACGGTACTCGGCAGGCTGGTGTCGGCGAAGCTGCCCGCCCGCGACGTCACCGTGCTGCGGTTCGGCATCGGCCTGCCGGTCGCCGCCGGCATCGTCACGGTCCAGGGCGGGGCGTTCGCGGTCGGCTGGGCCAACGCGCCCGGGCTGGCGCTGCTGGCCTTCGTGCCCGGACTGCTCGCGCTGAGCCTCTACTACCTCGGCCTGCGGTCCACCCCTGCCGCCAGGGCGACCCTCGCCGAACTCGCGTTCCCCGTCACCGCCGCACTGCTCGGCGTCACCTTCCTCGACGCGACGCTGAGCGTGACCCAGTGGATCGGCCTGCTGGTCGTCGTCACCGCGGTGACCGCACTGAGCTGGCACGAGAAGGTGCGCCGCACGCCGATGGTGCGCACCGACCTGCCCGAGCTGTCCGCGAAATAGCCCACAGGCCCCCGAGTTGTCCACAGGTCTCCACCTGGGCATCGGGAAACTCGTCGACGAGATTCCTCGCAGCCGGCCGGTTGACATTCGTCATCCAGGACCGGTGACGCCGCCGCACTACCCGCCGCCCGCCGCCCGCGACATCGTTGCTCTCACGGCGAAACGGGAGGCCACGGTGACAGAGCAGCAGACGGTACTGCGGGTGCGCGGAGCACAGCACAGCTACGGACGGACGGTCGCGCTCGACGGCGTGGACCTCGACGTCGGCGCGGGCGAGTGCGTGGCCCTGCTCGGCCCCAACGGTGCGGGGAAGACGACGCTGGTGAACCTGGCGATCGGGCTGCTCACCCCGCAGGGCGGCGAATTCCGTTGCAACGGCGGCAATCCCCGCGACGCGGCCGCGCGGCGCAGGCTCGGCGTCGTGCAGCAGACGCTGGGCTTCCCGACGACGCTGAAGGTCGGCGAACTCGTCACCGGTGCCGCCATCCGGGCGGGCCGCCATCGCGGCGCCGCCGGGCCGGTGCTGGCCGAGCTGGACCTGACGGACCTGGCGGGCCGTCGCGCGACGAAGCTCTCCGGCGGCCAGCGGCAGCGGGTGCAGCTCGCGATGGCGCTCGTCGCCGACCCGGCCCTGCTCGTGCTGGACGAACCGACCGCCGGACTCGACGTGCCCACGCGGCAACGGTTCTGGCGGATCATCGACGCCCGCCGCGACCGTGGCACGGGGGTGCTGGTGACCACCCACCTCATCGACGAGGCGGGTTCCGTCGCCGACCGCGTGGTGGTGATCGACGGCGGCACCATCGTCGCCGAGGGCACCCCGGCCGACCTGATGTCGCGGTTGCCCGACCGGACGGTCGTCGCCCGCACCCGACTCGACGACGCGCAACTCGCGCGGCTCCCGGGGGTCGCCTCGGTCGGCCGGGACGGTGAGCACGTGCGGCTCACCACCCGGTCGCCCGAGGCGCTGGTCGGCGCCCTCCTCGCGGCCGACGGCGACCTCAGCGACCTCCGCGTCGACGGCGCGGGCCTGGAAGAGGCCGTGGTCAGCCTGACCCGCCTGGCCCACCCGGCGCGGGCGGAAGTGGCATGACGTCCCACCCGCGCGAACCCCACCCGAATCCCGACACCGGTGCCTGCCCGGCACCCGCGAACAGGAGTGCCGACCGATGACCGCTCTCGCCGCCCGGATCTTCCGGGTCGAACTGTCCGAGGATCTCAAAGGAATCGTCCGGGAACCGGCCGCGCTGTTCTTCTCGGTCGTGCTGCCGGTCGCGTTCTTCGCTGTCTTCGCGTCGATCTTCGGTGCCCAGCAGAGCGGACCGCTTCCCGGCGGCACGATCATGCTCGCCACCTTCGGTGCCTACGGGGTGCTGGCCGTGACGCTGATGAACCCGGGTATCGGCGTGGCGACGGACCGGCAGATCGGCTGGCTGCGCGCCAAGCGCGTGTCGGCGGTGCCGCCCTGGCTGACGCTGTCGGCGAAGGTCGCCGCCGCGCTGCCCTACGCGGCCGGGGTGTTCGGCGCCATGGTGCTGGCCTCGGCGCTGACCGGCACCCTGGACGCGTCGCCGGGGCAGCTCGTGCGGGTCGGGGCCGTGCTGCTGGTCGGCTCGCTGCCGTTCGCGCTGCTGGGCCTCGCCGTCGGTTTCCAGGCTGGCACCAATGCCGCCGTGGCGATCCTCAACGGCGTGCTGATGCCGTGCGCGGTGGTGTCCGGGCTGTGGATGCCCTTGGAGATCCTGCCCGCGTTCTTCGGCGACGTCGCGGTGTTCCTGCCCACGTACCATCTGTCCCAGCTGGCGCAGGCCCAGCTCGACGGGGGTGAGACGCTCGTGCACGTGCTCTTCCTGCTCGGGACGGCGGTCGTCGCCGGGGCACTCGCCGCCGCGTCCTACCGCAGGGCGAGGATCTGACGCGATGAGCACGGTGGAGCCCCGGGCAGGCCGGGACCGGGTCCGGATCTGGCACTGGGTTCACCTGGTCTACCTGGTTTTCCTTTTCGCCCAGCCGGGTTTCGACCCGGCGAGCGGAGCCCTGGACTGGGTGCTGGCCTCGGTGGTGGCGGCGCTGGCCGTGGCCGTGTACGTGGCCGCCACCCTCGCCGACACGGCGCGGGTGCGCTGGGTGGGCGCCCTGCCGATGGCCGCGCTGGCCACACTCGCCGCCCCGCTCAACGCCTCGGCGACCGTGCTGTTCATCTACTCCGCCGCCTTCGCCGGTTCCTGCGAGACCCGACGGTTCGCTTTGCGCTGGTTCGCAACCCTGTCGCTGCTGACGGTGGCGCTGGCGTTCGTGTCGCAGACGCCGATGCCGTACCGGCTGTGGAGCGTCCTGCCGCCGCTGCTGCTGATCTGGGTCGTCGGGTTCTCGGTGATCGCGGAGGCCGACAAGGACCGGGAGTCGGCCGAACTGCGGCTGCGCAACGCCAGGATCGAGCACCTGGCGACGGTCTCCGAACGCGAACGCATCGCCAGGGACCTGCACGACCTGCTCGGGCATTCGCTGACCGCCGTGGTGGTGCGGGCGCAGTTGCTGCGCGAGCTGGTGGCGGGCGACCCGGCACGCGCGGCCGAGGAGGCCGCGGAGATCGAGCGGACGGCCCGCGAGGCGCTGAGCGAGGTTCGTAGTGCCGTCACCGGTTGGCGGCGGGCGAGCCTGGACGCCGAACTGGAAGCCGGGCGTGGAACGCTGCGCAGCGTGGGCGTGGAGCTGGACGTGGAGAGGGAACCCGGGTTGACCCTCGTCGGCTCCACCGAGCACGAACTGGCGGGCGCGCTGCGCGAGGCGCTGACCAACGTCGCGCGGCACGCCGACGCCCGCACCTGCCGGGTGGCGCTGACGCGGCGGGACGGGGAGCTGCGGCTGACCGTCGCCGACGACGGGATCGGCCTGCGCGCACGGGGACGGGAGGGCAACGGCATCGCCGGGATGCGCGACCGGGTCGCGGTACTGGGTGGAACCATTCGCCTGCAAGGGGAACGAGGTACGACGGTGACGATCGCCGTGCCGCTGGAGGTGGCGGTGTGAGCGGGTCCGCGAGCGGGACGATCCGGGTGGTACTCGCCGAGGACCAGGGGATGGTGCTCGGTGCGTTCGCCCAGCTTCTCGGTCTCCAGCCGGACATCGAGGTGGTCGCCACGGCCGTCGACGGGGAGCAGGCGCTGCGTGCCGTCGCCGAGCACCGGCCGGACGTGCTGCTCACCGACGTGGAGATGCCCGGGCGGAGCGGGCTCGACGTGGCCGCCGAACTGCACCGGATCGGCGACCCGGTGCGCATCCTGATCGTCACCACCTTCGCCAGGTCCGGGTATCTGCGCCGGGCCCTGGACTCCGGGGTCTCCGGTTACGTGCTCAAGGACGCGCCGATCGGGGAACTGGTGGCGGCGCTGCGGCGGGTGCATGCCGGCGAGCGGGTCGTCGCGCCGGAGCTGGCCGTCGCCGCCTGGGACCGGGCAGACCCGCTGACCGAACGCGAACGGGCACTCCTGCGCGAGGTGGCCACCGGTGCGTCCAATGTGGACATCGCCGCCCGGCTCAACCTCGCCGAGGGCACGGTGCGCAACTACCTGTCGAACGCGATGACGAAGCTCGACGCCCGCAACCGTGCCGAAGCCGCCCGCGTCGCGGCCGAACGCGGCTGGCTCTGAAGCCTGCCGGAAACCTCGTCGCAAAGCCGTTCGGCCCACTGCCGCAATGGGCGACATTGGTATGAATGGCGGTACCGTCGGCCTGATTCCCATTCTTTGAGTTAATCCTGTTCCACCTGCTGAAACATTGGAACTTTCGTAGCTTACAGGCGCCTTTCCTGCGGGTATTTTTTTCGATGAACGGCACCTTTGTGTCAGCCATCGGCATGTCGCATTCCCTGGGCAGGAAGGACCATCCGTGAAACGGACCAACGGCAAGGGGCTCGCGCTCGTTCTCGCCGGTGCATTCGGGATCGCCGGGGTCGCGCTGACCGCCGTGCCCGCCGCGGCCGAGCAGGCCGCCGGACCGGACCTTCCGCAGAGCACCGGCAGCACCCAGCTCATCGTCGCCTACAAGTCGGGCGACGCCGCCAAGGTCGAGCGGGACGCCGCCGGCACCGCCTCGGCGGCCACCGGGGCCGCCACGTTCCAGCGCCGCACCGCCACCGGCGCGGCGGTGGTGGACCTGGGGACCTCGGACGCCGGCGCGGTCGACGCGGCGCTCGCCGGGTTCCGGGCCGACCCGGACGTCGCCTACGTGGAGGTCGACCAGCGGCTCACCGCGCTCGCCGCGCCGGACGACCCCGAGTACCCGAAGCAGTGGGACTTCAGCGAGGCGGCCGCGGGAATGAACGTCCCCGGTGCCTGGGACGCGGGCGCGACCGGTGAGGGCGCCGTCGTCGCGGTGCTGGACACCGGTTACGCCGCGCATTCCGACGTCGAGGGGAACGTCCTGCCCGGTTACGACATGATCGCCGACCCGGTGACCGCCCGGGACAACGACGGCCGGGACGCGAACGCCGCCGACGAGGGCGACTGGGCCGAGGCCGACGGCGCGTGCGGACCGGATTCCAAGCGCACCAACTCGTCCTGGCACGGCACGCACGTCGCGGGCACCGTGGCCGCCACCGCGAACAACGCCGTCGGCGTCGCGGGCGTCGCGCACACGGCGAAGGTGCAGCCGGTCCGCGTGCTCGGCCGCTGCGGCGGCATGACCTCCGACATCGCCGACGGCATCGTCTGGGCCTCCGGCGGTGAGGTCGAGGGCCTGCCGGTCAACCCGACACCGGCCAAGGTGATCAACCTGAGCCTCGGCGGCCCCGGCGTCTGCGGGGTCACCACGCAGGCCGCCATCGACGGTGCCGTCGCCCGCGGCACCTCGGTGGTCGTCGCCGCCGGCAACAGCGACCAGGACACCTCGCTGTTCACCCCGGCCAACTGCAACAACGTCATCACCGTCGGCGCGAGCAACCGGGCCGGGGACAAGGCGTTCTACTCGAACTGGGGCGAGCTCGTCGACGTGACGGCGCCCGGCGGTCAGATCCGCGAGGAGAGCGACACGCCCGGCACCATCACCACGCCGGAGAACGGCATCCTGTCCACGGTGAACCTCGGCGAGACCACCCCGGGCGACGAGGGCTACAAGCCGATGATGGGCACGAGCATGGCCGCGCCGCACGTGGCCGGACTGGCCGCGCTGATGCTCGGCAAGGACGCCGAACTGGCCCCCGCCGCGGTCGAGGACCTGCTCAAGGCCAACGCCCGCCCGATCCCCGGCGTCTGCGCCGAGGGTTGCGGTGCGGGGCTCGCCGATGCGACGAAGACGGTGGCCGCGGTCGGCGCCACGGCGGCACCCTGAGCGAAGGGAACCGACGGCCGGGGCGCGACCGCGTCCCGGCCTCCTTCCCGGCGCGAGCGTCGGTGCGGGCCGGTCAGTGCAGGGGTTTGCGCATCAGTACGCAGGTGGCGCGGTGCCGGGTGACCGTCCCGTCCGGCGTCACCACGTTCCACTCCTCGGGTTCCCGCCCGTAGGCCAGGTAACCCAGTCGTTCGTAGAGCGCGCGGGCCCTCGGGTTGTCCTCCGCCACCGACAGTTCGGCACGGTCGTGGCCGCGCTCGGCGATCCGCCGTTCCGCCGCGCCGATCAGCAGCGTGCCGAGGCCGCACGAGCGCACGGCCGGATGCACCGCGAGCTGCCACAGGGTGCCCGCTCCCGGACGCCGGGTGTAGTCCACGCCGCCGATCGCCAGCGGCAGGTCCGTCGGCGGGCACACCGCCAGATACTCCACCTCGCCGAGTTCCGCGCGCCGCAGCGCCACGGTGACGAAGCCGAGATGGCCGGGCCCGCCGGCCCAGCCGCATCCGGGCAGGTCGTCACGGCGCAGGTCGCGGACGGTGACCTCGAGCCGGAACGTCGCCACGACGCCGAATCTACCGCGTCCGCGGGCGTCTGCCCCCGTCAGTCCCAAGTGGACGGTCCGATCGGCGGCGGCCCGCACGGCGCGGGCAACGTAGAGTCTCCGGGAGAATCCGGCACCGACGGCGGAAGAGACCACTGCGTGAGCAATGACGAGGACGAGGACAGGGCCCTGCTGGCCCTGGCGGACAGCGTCGACCGGCCGTCCGCGGCCCGTGTCTACGACTACTTCATCGGCGGCGAGACCAACTACGCCATCGACCGCGCCTTCGCCGAGCAGGTCCGGGAACGGGTACCGCTGATCGGCGAGTACTGCCGCACCAGCAGGCAGTTCCTCGGCCGCGCCGTCCGGCACTGCTCCGCCGGGGGAGTCACGCAGTTCGTCGACATCGGTTCGGGCCTGCCCACGGCCGGCAACGTGCACGAGGTGGCCGACGCGGCCCGCCCGCAGCTCGACACCCGGGTCGTCTACGTGGACAACGAGCCGATCGCGCTGGCGCACTCCCGGATGCTGCTCGCCGACACCGCCGATCCGGAGCGCCACCACGCCATCGCCGCCGACCTGATGGAGCCGGGTGAGCTCTGGGCGCAGGTGCGCGACACCGAGATCCTCGACCTGAGCCGTCCGGTGGTGCTGATCGTCAACGCCGTGCTGCACTTCATCAAGGACCAGGACGACCCGGACGGGATCATCGAGTTCTATCGCGAGCTGCTGCCCTCCGGTTCTTTGCTCGTGCTCTCGCAGATGACCAACGAGAACCCGGAGAGCGAGGACGAACGGCAGGCGCTCGCCGATCTGCAGGACTACTACGAACGCACCACCAACCCCGGGCAGTTGCGTACCACCGGGGAGTTCGCCCGGTTCTTCGGGGACTGGGTCCTCGAAGAACCGGGCCTGGTCTACGCCCCGGCGTGGCACCCGGACGACGAGACCCTCTTCCGCACGGAACCCTCGCAGTCGCGAGTGCTCGGTGGTGTCGCGCGCAAGTCGTGACGTGGTGTCCCTGCCCTCGTCTGGTTGCCCGGGTGCACGCGGGATGGCACCCTTGAGGTACACCACCGCCCAGAGTGGTGTTCTTCGCCCGAGACCCCGGCGCTGAGTTGATGCGCGGGGCTCCCGTCGAAAGACCTGTCGGTGCTTTCGAGTCGCCGCGATTCCCGAGGTGGCAACCGGCACGGTGCGGAGCACCTCACCAGTGCACCTTCGCGAGTTCGCAGGCGGATGACCGTGCGCAACCGATGAAAGGCACTCCATGACTTCAACCGACGCTCCGGCTCGACCGCAGCCGAACGAGACGCCGGGTAGCGACTTCGCCGATCTGGCCCGCACCATCAAGGGTGAGGGCCTGCTGGACCGCCGTCGCGGCCATTACCTGACCAGGATCGTGCTCAACCTGCTCGCGTTCGCGGGTGGCTGGGTGGCGTTCGCCTACCTGGGCGACTCCTGGTGGCAACTCTTCCTCGCGGCCTTCTTCGCGCTGATGTTCACCCAGCTCTCGTTCATCGGCCACGACGCGGGGCACAAGCAGATCTTCTCCAGCCGCAAGGCCAACGACGCCGCCGGCCTGTTGCACGGTGGTCTCGTCGGACTCAGTTACGGCTGGTGGATCGGCAAGCACAACCGGCACCACGCGAACCCGAACCACGAGGAGAGCGACCCGGACCTGGACATCCCCGCGCTCGCCTTCACCAAGGGCCAGGGCAGCACCAAACGCGGATTCCTCCGCTGGATGGCGAAGTACCAGGCGTTCCTGTTCTTCCCGCTGCTTTTGCTGGAAGGCCTGAACCTGCACTGGTCGAGCATCGTCTCGGTATGGAAGGACGACCTGAAGTCACGCCGTGTCGAACGGCTGCTGATGGCCGGCCACGTCGCGGCGTACCTGACGGCCGTGTTCGTGGTGCTCTCGCCGCTGACCGCGCTCGTGTTCATCGCCGTGCACCAGGGCCTGTGGGGCCTCTACATGGGCTGCTCGTTCGCGCCCAACCACAAGGGGATGCCGACGATCCGTGCCGGGGAGAAGCTGGACTTCCTGCGCAAGCAGGTGCTCACCTCACGCAACGTGCGGGGCGGCCCCGTCGTCGACTTCGCTCTCGGCGGCCTGAACTACCAGATCGAGCACCACCTGTTCCCGAACATGCCGCGGCCGAACCTGCGCCGTGCGCAGGTGCTGGTCAGTGAGTTCTGTGCGCAGCGCGAGGTGCCGTACGCCCAGTGCGGTGTCTTCCGGTCCTACGGTTACGTGCTGGAACACTTGCACGAGGTCGGCAGGCCGTTGCGCGCACCCGCGCCGGTGGGCGCCGCCTAACCTCTCCGTGCGACGCCCGGCTCGCCCGCACCGGCGAGCTGGGCGTCGTGCATTCGGCGCAGCGCCAGTTGCGCGAGGATCGCCCCGCACAGGCAGAGGAACATGTCCCACTGGGTGTCCCAGACGTCGCCCTGGGTGCCCAGGAAGTCGTCCGCCCCGGAACCGAGAGCCATCGCCGCCGCCCATTCGACGAACTCGAAACAAGCGGCGATCGACAGGCACACGGCGGTGGTGAGTACGAACGTCCAGCCGCCGCGGCGCAGCGGGCTCAGCCGCAACAGCAGCTCCCGCACCAGGATCGCCGGCACGAAACCCTGCACGAAGTGGGCGAAGCGGTCGTAGTTGTTGCGCGCCGTGCCCAGTGCGCCCTGAACCCACTCACCGAGCGGTGTCTCGGCGTAGGTGTAGTGCCCGCCGTAGCAGAGCACGATCGCGTGGAACACCAGCAGCCAGCACACCAGCCGGCTCAACGGGAACCGCCTGCGGTTGAACAGCACCAGCGGTACCCCGGCCAGAATCCAGACGATCTCCATCAGCCAGGTGGACGTACTGGTGGCCCCGATGCCGGACCACACCAGCACCACCGCCAGCACGGCGAGCAGCGCGCCGCCCTCCGTCCGGGACGGGCCACGGACGTCGGCTTCGGTCACGGTCGCGCCCTTCATCCGCGCCACTGTGCCGCATCGCGTCCCGGGCCGCACCGATTCGCGGAGTCAGGTTCAGTCCCGCGGCTACCGGGGGCCGGGGTGCTGGACGTACTCGACGCCGATCCGTCCCGCCTCGCGGACGACGGACAGTGAACGGGCCGTGGCGGCGAGCATCAGCAGCACGCCGAGGTTCTCGCCGAGTTCCTCGGCGTGGTAGGTGAGCACGTACAACGGTCCGCTCTCGCCGCCCGCGATCAGCAGGCCCTGCAGTGCCTCGCCGCCGAGGGCCGAGCCGAGCAGCAGGGCGCAGCCGCCGACCATGTACCAGCGCGCGGCGCCCCGCAGTCGCACGGCGAGCAGCAGCAGGGCGAGCGCGACGAAGGCGCCGGCGACCAGGCCGGGGATCAGCCAGTAGAACGGGAAACCGTCGAAGGAGAGGAATTCCCGTCCGACACGGTCGAGCCGTTCGTGGAGCTGGGTGTGGTCGTCGAGGGACAGGGCACCCAGCATGGCGGCGCTGACGAACCACGCCCACCCGCCGGGTACGCGGCGGGCGCGGGCCACCGCGCCGATCCCCGCGTGCACGACGGCACCGGTGACCAGCAGCGCGGTGCTCCACCAGGTGGGGAGGTTGCCCTCGACGAACACGTCGAGGTAGAGCTGCACCTCGCCGCGGTCGCGGGTGAGTGGATGGTCGATCAGCGCGGGCACGGCCATGCTGGCCACGTTCAGCGCGAGCGTGACGGCAAGGACCACCCAGCCGGCCACGCGGAAGCGAACGTGCCGCACGGAATGTGACGCGACGTCGCCGAGCGTGTCCACGGGTGCGACCATGACCGACCTCCGAGGTGAGGGAATCCGGACACGGTAGGCCCGCAGATGAAGAACCGGGCATCCGGGTGTGTTCCGGGCGGTCACGGTCCTGTTTGCATGCCCTACCCCCCTAGGGTATAAATGACCTCATCCTGCATACGGGTAAGGGGTATGTTGGATGTGCCGACGACGAAAGGGCACACGATGCGCGGATACACCGGTGACAAGGACGCGTACCTCAAGCGGCTGCGCCGCATCGAGGGTCAGATCCGTGGCCTGCAGCGGATGGTCGAGGACGATGTGTACTGCATCGACGTCCTCACCCAGATCTCCGCCGCCACCAAGGCGTTGCAGTCCGTCTCACTGGGACTGATCGACGAGCACCTCAAGCACTGCGTGACCGAGGCGATCGCCGAGGGCGGCGACACCGCCACCGAGAAGGTCCGCGAGGCCAGCGAGGCGATCGCCCGGCTGGTCCGTTCCTGACGGCACCCGAACCCGAAACCCCGCACCGAAACCGAACCACGAGGAGAACCGGACGATGGCCGAGACGACCTACACCGTGACCGGAATGACCTGCGAGCACTGCGCCCGCTCGGTGACCGAGGAGATCCAGGAACTCACCGGGGTCACCGCCGTCGCGGTGGACGTGCCCACCGGGGCGGTCACCGTCAGCAGCGAGGCGGATCTCGGCCTGGCCGAGGTGCGTGCCGCCGTCGAGGAAGCCGGATACCAGCTCGCCGCCTGATACGGGAAGCGTCCGCGAAAGCCCGGAAGGAACGCCATGAACGTACCCACCAGACTCGCCGCCTACGGTGCGGTGCTCGTCCTGGCCGCCGGTGGCGCCTGGGCGGTGGGCACCGCCGTCGGTCCCCTCGGCGCTGCCGCCGACGGCGGCACCGGGGCGCACGGCGAGCAGGCCGTGCACGGTACGGACGCGGGCCACGGCGATACCCACGGCGACGTCTCGGGGGCCGCGGCCGAAGCGCCGGGAGGACTGGTTTCCACCGCTGCGGGGTACACGCTCGTCCCGCTCGCCACGACCGTGGCCGCCGGACCGGAACAGCCGTTCTCGTTCCGGGTCACCGGCCCGGACGGGCGGCCGGTCACCGCGTACGAGGTCGAGCACGAGAAGCCGCTGCACCTGATCGTGGTGCGCCGGGACACCTCCGCGTTCCAGCACGTCCACCCGGAACTGGGGCCGGACGGAACGTGGACCGTTCCACTCGACACCACCGCACCCGGCAGCTACCGGGTCTTCGCCGATTTCGTCCCGTCCGGCGGTCCGGCGCTGACGCTGGGTACGGACCTGTCGGTGGCCGGCGAGTTCACCCCGGTCACCCACGCCGAATCCAGGGACACCACCGTCGACGGTTACCGCGTGTGGCTCGACGGGGACCTCACCCCGGGCCGTACCTCGCGGCTCACCCTGGCCGTGGCCAGGGACGGCGAGCCGGTGACCGACCTCCAGCCCTACCTCGGCGCGTACGGCCACCTGGTCGCCCTGCGCGCGGGGGACCTCGCCTACCTGCACGTCCACCCGGACGGCGAGCCGGGCGACGGCCGGACCGCCCCGGGGCCGACGGTCACCTTCTTCGCCGAAGTACCCACGGCGGGCACCTACCGGATGTTCCTCGACTTCCAGCACGAGGGCACCGTGCGCACCGCCGAGTTCACCGTCGGCACCGCACCGGCGGCGGCGACCCATCCGCCCGGTGCGCCGGAACCCGCACATGGCCACGGACCGGCCGACGAGTGAGGAGGCCACCGCGATGACGGACACGACCGGCACCGGCGTACGCCCGCCCGCCACCGAGATCGAACTGATCATCGGCGGCATGACCTGCGCCTCCTGCGCGATGCGCGTCGAACGGAAGCTGAACAAGCTGGACGGTGTCAGCGCCACCGTCAACTACGCCACGGAGAAGGCGAAGGTGACCTACTCCGGCGAGGCCGAGCCGGAACGGCCCGTGGAACAGGCACTGGTCGCACAGGTCGAGGCCGCCGGTTACACGGCCACGCTGCCCGCCCCGCCCGAGCCGGACGGTGCCGCCGCGGCCGGGGGCGAGGCCGCCGGGGACGAGACCGATCCGGCCACGGACTCGCTGCGGCAGCGGCTGATCGGATCGGCGCTGCTGTCGGTCCCGGTGATCGCCATGGCGATGATCCCGGCACTGCAGTTCACCTACTGGCAGTGGATCTCGCTGACTCTCGCCGCACCCGTGCTGGTCTGGGCGGCCTGGCCGTTCCACCGTGCCGCCTGGGCGAACCTGCGGCACGGCGCCGCGACGATGGACACGCTGATCTCGATGGGCACGCTGGCCGCGTTCGGCTGGTCGCTGTACGCCCTGCTGTGGGGCAGCGCGGGCGTGCCGGGGATGACGCATCCGTTCGAGTTCACCGTCGAGCGGATGGCGGGCGAGGCGAACATCTACCTGGAGGTCGCCGCCGGGGTCACCACTTTCATCCTCGCCGGACGCTACTTCGAGGCCCGGTCCAAGCGCCGGGCCGGGGCCGCGCTGCGGGCGCTGCTCGAACTCGGCGCCAAGGACGTCGCCGTCCTGCGCGAGGGCGTGGAACGGCGGATTCCGGCGGGCGAACTGCTCGTCGGTGATCGGTTCCTCGTGCGGCCGGGCGAGAAGATCGCCACCGACGGCGTCGTCGTCGAGGGCAGCTCGGCGATCGACGCGAGCATGCTCACCGGCGAGTCCGTACCGGTCGAGGTGGCGCCCGGCGGCACGGTGGCAGGCGCGTGCGTGAACGTCGGCGGCAGGCTCGTCGTCCGCGCCACCCGCGTCGGCGCCGACACCCAGCTCGCCAGGATGGCTAAACTCGTCGAGGACGCGCAGACGGGGAAGGCCCAGGTGCAGCGTCTCGCCGACCGGATCTCCGCGGTCTTCGTGCCGATCGTCATCGCGCTGTCCGTGGCGACGCTGGCGTTCTGGCTGGGCGCCGGGGGCACCCCCGCGGCGGCGTTCACCGCAGCCGTCGCCGTGCTGATCATCGCCTGCCCCTGCGCGCTCGGGCTCGCGACGCCGACCGCGCTGCTGGTCGGTACCGGAAGGGGCGCGCAGCTCGGCATTCTGATCAAGGGACCGGAGGTGCTCGAATCCACCCGCGCCGTGGACACCGTCGTGCTGGACAAGACCGGCACCGTCACCACCGGCCGGATGTCGCTGGCCGGGGTGCACACCGTCCAGCGCGCGGACCCCGGCGAGGTGCTGCGGCTGGCCGGCGCGCTGGAGGACGCCTCCGAGCATCCGATTGCCCGCGCCATCGCCCGTGCGGCACGGGAGAACGGGCCGTTGCCCGGCGTCGAGGGCTTCGCCGCGGTGGACGGCGGGGTGCGGGGAACGGTCGAGGGGCACACGGTGGTGGCCGGGCGGACCGCGCTGCTGGACGGGGACCTGCCCACCACGCTCGCCACGGCGAAGGCCGAGGCCGAGGCGCTCGGGCGGACGGCGATCGTCGTCGGCTGGGACGGCGAGGCGCGGGCCGTGCTGACCGTCGCCGACACCGTCAAGGACACCTCCGCCGAGGCGATCGCCCGGCTGCGCGGCCTCGGGCTCGCCCCCGTACTGCTCACCGGCGACAACGAGGCCGTCGCGCGCACGGTAGCCGCGGAGGTCGGCATCGACGAGGTGATCGCCGGGGTGCTGCCCGCCGGGAAGGTCGAGGTGGTGCGGCGGTTGCAGGCGGAAGGCCGGGTCGTGGCGATGGTCGGCGACGGCGTCAACGACGCGGCCGCTCTCGCGCAGGCGGATCTCGGCCTGGCGATGGGCACCGGCACCGACGTGGCGATCGAGGCCGGTGACCTGACGCTGGTCGGCGGCGACCTGCGTGCGGCCGTCGACGCGATCCGGCTGTCGCGGCGCACGCTGCGCACGATCAAGGTGAACCTGTTCTGGGCGTTCGCCTACAACGTCGCCGCGCTGCCGCTCGCCGCCGCCGGGCTGCTGAACCCGATGCTGGCGGGTGCGGCGATGGCGTTCAGTTCGGTGTTCGTCGTATCGAACAGCCTGCGGCTACGCGGTTTCCGCACCGCTCTGCGCTGAGAACTCTGCGCCGAGCGCACGGCCACCGGGCCGGTCAGCGCAGCTTTTCGGGGACGGTGTCCAGGGCGTGCACCATGCGCACGGCCAGGTCGAGGGCCGCCTGGCCGTCGAGGGGCGAGTGCTCGCGGACGATGCCCTGCACGAGCAGCACCCGCTGGTCGTACCGGGAGGGGAGGGTGACGTCGGTGGTGATTTCGGCGGTCATGAGGTGGTCCCGTCTTCTTCGATGTCCGCCCGCAGCCTCGCGGACGCGGGGCAGACGCAGCCGCGGGCCAGATTGCCGGCGAGGGTCGCCGAACAGAACCTGAGCCCGATCTGATCGTGGTCGTCGCGTACGTGGGAGCACGCGGTACAGCCATCGAGACTGGTCGGCTCGGTGACCGGCTGTGTGGTGTCGGTGGCCGGCATTGTCACTCGTGGTTCCCGTCCGTGATCACGCCTGCCATGCGGCATCGGGGCGTGCGATTCGCCATGCGACCGGGAATACGGTCGCCGGATCTGACGCTCGGGGAGGGGTCCCGTGCCCCGGGCAGATCTGTGGTTCTCACTCGGTGTGGCCGAGGACCGGACCTATACGCCCAGGGTACTCCCAGGCAGGCCACGGTGCACCGCAGGCAAGTCGAAGTCCACAGTGGACGGATGCCGTCCGTCCCTCGGCCACACGGCCGATGCGCACCAGCCGAGTGGCCGATCCTAGGTATGCGAGCCGGCTTCTAGTGTCGTCCGGGACCACGCGACCGCTCGCGACAGAGGAGTTCTTCGATGCCCGTTGCCGGAAACAGCAGGAAGTGGATGGGCGCGTTCGCGCTCACTGGTGCCGCGATGGTGGTGGCCGGTGCGCTGTCGCCCGCCGTCGCCGCGGCCGAGGACGTCACGCCGTACGTCATCGGCGGGCACGACGCCACCGAGGACTACTCCTTCATGGTGTCCCTGCAGAGCGATGGCAATCCCTTCTGCGGCGGCTCGCTGATCAGGCCGGACTGGGTGGTCACCGCGGCACACTGTGTCGACGGTCAGGACCCGGCCCAGATCAGCACCCGGATCGGCAGCCGCGAGTACTCCGGCGGTGGCAGCGAGGCCGGGGCGAGCAGGATCATCGTGCACCCCGACTACCAGCCCGGCCCCAGCGGCGCCGACATCGCGCTCGTGCAACTGGACCGCGCCGTCGAGCAGCAGCCGATCTCCATCGCCGCCGAGACGGGCGGGGCGGGCACGCCGACGCGCATCCTCGGCTGGGGCCAGCACTGCTTCGACCAGAACTGCCAGGAGCCACCGCTGGTGCTGCAGGAACTCGACACCAAGGTCGTCGCCGACGACCAGTGCGTGAAGTTCACGGCGGGCAAGGAGATCTGCACCGACAGCGACACCCCGGACGCGCAGGGATGCTTCGGCGACTCGGGTGGTCCGCAGATCAAGGGACGCCCCGGTTCCTGGGAACTGGTCGGCGCCACCAGCCGGGACGGCGACGAGGACCCGATGTGCGCGACCGGCACCGGCATCTGGACCGACGTCACCGTGCATGCGGAGTGGATCGAGCAGAACGCGGTGAGCTGAGCCCGTTCCACCGTCCCGGCCGATACGTACCGGCCGGGACGGTGGCGGTACCGCGCCGGTCACGCAAAGGCTCAGACCCGGCCGTTCGCACGCAGCAGAGCCAGCGCGCGCAGGGTCGCCCAGCCGCGCCACTCGAACTCCCCCGCCGGGGAGTGGGAACTCCAGTCGACGGTCCAGCCGCCGTCCGCGCGCCGCGCCGCCGCCAGCGCGTCGAGCCCGGCCTCGATCAGCGGCTCCGCCAGGTACGCGCGCACCGGCCTGCCGGGTTCCGGGGCGAAGTCCAGCGGGTGCATCGCCTCACCCTCCGCGCCACCCTCCACCGGCATGACACCGGACGCGGGCAGGAACGCGGCCAGCCTGCGCAGTTCGGCGTCGGCCCCAGGCACGAGATCGTGCACGGTGTCCAGGAACCGCAGTGCGAACCGGAACTCCAGCGCGTGCCCGGGAGCGTCCAGTTCCCGGATCCGCCGCATCGAGTACTCCGTCGCGGTTGCCGTCCACGGATGCTCGCGTACCGCCGTGTCGTGCCTGCCGGTCAGGTGCGCGCTCGCCGCGAGCATGCAGGTCATGTGCAGCGAGGACACGGAAGGGTCGACGGCGGCGAAGAACGGGGCGCAGCCCGCCGGGTCGGCGATCGGCAGGCCGAACGGCAGGCCACCGTCCGGGAGGGTGATCGAGGTCAGCCAGTCACACAGCCGGGCAGCCTCCGATGTGGTTTCCGGGCCGATCTCCTCGAACACCTCGAAGGCGTGCAGGGCGGCCACGGGCTGGCTGCTCGCCGAGCGTAGGTCCGGTTCGAGGCCGGAACCGTAGCCACCGTCGGCATTGCGGTATGCGGCGAGCGCGGCCGTCACCGCGCCGGTGGTGCCGTCGCCGAAGCTCAGTTCGAACCGCCGCCGGTCCAGCAGCCGGGCATGGGTCGCCATGAAGGTAGTGGTCGCGTCGAGTGGAGTCACCCCGCGATGATCCCGCCATCCGCGCCGCACGGCTTGTACGGAACGGTCACCGGGCACCGGAGGTCCGGCGTCCGGCGCGCTCGGCGATCACCAGCACCACCACCCCGATCACCGAGACGGTGAGGTTCGCGTACACCTCGAAACCGGTCAGCGCGTCGATGTGCGGGATGACGAACCTGTTGAAGGCGTTCAGGATCGGGTTGAGGATCGGCTGGAACGCGAGGTGGTCGATCGTCCCGCTGATGCCGGCGACGACCAGGTACAGGCCGAGAAACTGGATCGCTTTACGCATACCCAGGACGCTAGGAACCGCGGACCGGTAGCCGCATCGGCCGCCGGCATCCGCCGCCTTGACGCCCGGATCGGACCCGCCGCCGCGCGCTCCGACCTCGGTATCGACCGTGCCGACTTCGGTATCGTTCCGCTCGCGCGGCGCGCCCCGTACCCCCGGGCGCGGGTAGGTTCGGCCGGCATGGACGGTGCGCGGCGGCGCGATACCCGCGAGTGGGTGGTGGACAGTGCCGTGTTCCTGGTCGCCGTCCTCTACGGCTTGGTGACCGCCGGACTCCGGCTGGACTCGGTGCCGCCGGAACCCTCGTGGCTGTTCACCGTCGACCAGTTCACCGGTGCGCTCGGCTGTGCGGCCGTCTGGTTGCGCAGGCGCTGGCCGGTTCCGCTGGTGCTGGTGCTGGTGGTGCTGTCGACGTTCTCCGAATTGGTCGGCGGCGCGCTGCTGGTCACGCTGTTCACCGTTGCCGTGCACCGGCCGGTGCGGACCACGATGTGGGTGTTCGGGCTCGGCCTGCTCGCCGCGGTCGTCTACGTGGTGCTGCGTCCCGAACCGGACGTCCCGACCGCGCTCCTGCTGGCGTTCGGGGTCGCCGTGGAGGGAGCGGTGGTCGGCTGGGGGCTGTCCATCCATCATCAGCGCAGGCTGGTGGCGCAGGCGGAGACGGAGGCGGCGTTGCGCGCCGAACAGGCCCAGCACGAGGTTCGGGAGGAGATCGCCAGGGAGATGCACGACGTCCTCGGCCACCGGCTGTCCCTGCTGAGCGTGCACGCGGGCGCGCTGGAGTACCGGCCGGACGCGCCCGCCGAGGACGTGGAGAGGACGGCCGCGGTGATCCGGCAGAGCGCCCACGAGGCCCTGCAGGACCTGCGCGAGGTGATCGGTGTGCTGCGGGCCCCGGTGGGTGAGCTGCCACAGCCGACGCTCGCCGACGTGGACGCTCTGGTCGCCGAATCGGCGGCCGGCGGAATGCGTGTGCACCTGCGCGAGGTGCCCGCGGGGCCGGTTCCGGACCTCGCCGGCCGCACCGCGTACCGGGTGGTGCAGGAGGGGCTGACCAACGTCCGCAAGCACGCGCCGGGGGCGGAGGCGAGCGTCGCGGTCACCGGCCGGCCGGGCGAGGGGCTCACCGTGCTGGTGGTCAACGGCCCGCCCGCCGCCACCCCGGCACCGGGGCGGCCGGGGCGGGGGCTGACCGGATTGGGCGAGCGGGCAGCGCTGGCAGGCGGGCGGCTGGAGCACGGAGGTGTCCCCGGCGGCGGCTGGCGGCTGACGGCCTGGCTACCGTGGCCGGCATGACCGGATCCGCGGCGAACCCCGTCGGCGTGCTCATCGTCGACGACGATCCGCTGGTGCGGGCCGGCCTGACGATGATGCTGGGCGGCACGCCGGAGATCCGGGTGGTCGGTGCGGCCGCTGACGGCGCGGAGGTGCCCGCCCTGGTCGAGCGGCACGCCCCGGACGTGGTGCTGATGGACATCCGGATGCCCTCGGTGGACGGGCTGAGCGCGACCGAGGCGCTGCGGGCCCGACCGGGTGCACCGGAGGTCGTGGTGCTGACCACCTTCGACGCGGACGAGCACGTGCTGCGCGCCCTCCGGGCGGGAGCGGCCGGCTTCCTGCTGAAGGACACCCCGCCCGCCGAGATCGTGGCGGCGGTACGCCAGGTGGCCGCCGGACGCCCGGTGCTGTCGCCGGAGGTGACCCGGAGGCTGATCGCGAAGGTCTCCGCGTCCGGCAGCGACCGCCGCCGGGACGAGGCGACGCGCAGACTGGCCGCGCTCAACGAGCGGGAGCGCGAGGTCGCCACCGGGATCGGCGAGGGCAGGTCGAACGCGGAGATCGCCGCCTCGCTGTACCTGGGCGTGCCGACGGTCAAGACGCACGTGTCGGCCATCTTCACCAAGCTGGGCCTGAACAACCGGGTGCAGATCGCACTACTGGTCCACGACGCTGCCGGGGACGGTGCCTGACTGTCTGTTGTGGACGGTCGATGGTGGCGCTGGCCCACGCGTCGGTGGGCCGGCGCCGGACGTGTGCCGAGACGGTCAGGCGCAGGCGGCGGTGTCGACGTCGAGCACCGGGTCCCCGGCGAGCGCACCGGTGATCGTGTAGTCGTCCACCGGCGTGGCGACACCGTCCTGGACCTGGTAGCGGACGCGGCTGCCGTCGTAGACGAGGTCGGTTCCCGTGCCGACGTTCGAGGCGGCGAGCGTGATGAGGTCGCGGCCGGTGGCCGACGCGGCGCACTCGTAGCCGACCCGGCTGGCGGCGCCGCCGCCCTCGTTCAGTTTCAGCGGCTGCCCGTCCTCGGTGGTCAGACCGCGGGGGGCGCCGTCGGCGGCCCTGTCCCAGACACTGAAGGTGGCGGTGTTCGCCCCCATCGACTCGGTGACCACGACCTCCTGGCTGCCGTCGCCGTTGATGTCGGTCACTCGCAGCGGCAGTACGCCGCGGTAGGCGTCGGCGGGCATCTCCACCGAGTTCTCCACCCCGTTCACGGTGAACCGCAGCGACTGCACGCTGCCGTCACCCAAGGGGGTCAGCGTGACCAGATCGGCCGTGCCGTCGCCGTCGAGGTCCGCGGCGGCCTGCTGCACCTGCGGAATCTCCTGCGCCGAGGCGATTCCGACCGGCAGCGCGAAGAGTCCTGCGGTCAGCGCGGTCATGGTGACGACGGTCTTCGTGGTCCTGCGCATGGTGTGGCCTTCCCTGGTGCTGTCGTGGTCCGGTGCGTTCGTGACTTCGCGGGTCGCGTTCGGCATCCGGCTCCCCCGGTGTTCGCGGGCAACTCCTTCGTCGTCGAACTTCGGCGACACAAGAGGAGATGCGTGGGAACGTCCCGATGTTCAGCCGAAGTGAGATTGGTCCGAACCAGGCAACCTTTTCGCCGACGATGCGTCCGAAGTCACGGCTGGACAAGAACAGCAGGGTTTGGCGGACCGTCTACTCAGGACTTCGATCCGTGTGCCTTTACGGAGACCGGTTCCCACTCGCGCCAGGTCGCCAGTCGCGACTCGTAGTCCTTCGTCGCGACCGCCAGCGGGCCGTCGCCGAAGAAGATCCGCAGTGGCGGCCGCGCGGAGTCGACGAGCTGGAGTACCGCGGCCCGCGTCGCCCCGGGATCGCCGGGGGTGGCCTGCCGTTTCGGAGCGGCCTTCTGCGCTTCGCGGAAATCGTCGTAGACCGGCAGTGCCTCGGCCCGCCGGGCGGACGGTCCGGCCCAGTCGGTCGAGTAGCCCGCCGGTTCGATCAGCGTCACCTTGATGCCGAAGCTCGCGACCTCCTGGGCGAGCGACTGGCTGATTCCCTCCAGCGCCCACTTCGAGGCGTGGTAGGCACCGACATTGGGGAAGGCGCTGATGCCACCGATCGAGGACACCTGCAGGATGTGCCCGGATCCCTGATCCCGCAGGAAAGGCAACGCGGCCTGGGTGACCCAGAGCGCGCCGAAGAGGTTGGTCTCGAGCTGGTCGCGGAGGTCGGACTCGCTCAGCTCCTCGACCATGCCGAACTGCCCGTAGCCCGCGTTGTTGACCACCACGTCCAGGCTGCCGAACCGCTCCCGCGCCGTGCGGACGGCGGCGAAGGCGGCGTCCCGGTCGGTGACGTCGAGCCGCAGCGGCAGCACACGGTCGCCGAAGCGATCGACCAGATCGTCGAGGGTGGCCGTGTCGCGGGCGGTGGCGGCCACGGAGTCGCCGCGTTCCAGTGCCGCGATCGACCATTCCCGGCCGAAACCCTTGGAAGCGCCGGTGATGAACCAGGTCTTCGGTGTCATATCGCTCCTCAGCGGTCGATGAACCCGATCAGGGCCTCGTTGAACTCCTGTGCGTGCGAGGCGTTGATCGCGTGCGGGCCGTTCTCCAGCACTACCAGTTCGGAGTCGGCGATCGCCTCTGCTGAGCGCTTCCCGCTGACCTCGAGGGGGACGATCGCGTCCGAGTCGCCGTGGATCACCAGCGTGGGCACGGTGACCTTCGCCAGATCCGCGCGGAAGTCGGTGCGGCCGAACGCCGCGATGCAGTCGAGGGTGCCCTTGGGTGAGGCGAACGCGGCGATGGTCTGTGCGTAGGCGCGTTGTTCCTCGCTGACGGTCAGTGTGCCGCCCGCGCTGAAGAAGTTGGTGGTGAACTCCTTCAGGAACGCGAGCCGGTCCCCGGTCACGCCGTTCTCGAAACCGGCGATCGTCTCGTCGTCGAGGCCGCCGTCCGGGTTGTCCTCGGACTTGTAGAGGTACGGGGGCACCGCGGCGGCCAGCACCGCCCTGGCGATCCGGCTCGAACCGTAGGTGCTCAGGTACCGCACCACCTCACCGCCGCCCATCGAGAATCCGACCAGGGTGACCTCGTTCAGGTTCAGGTGGTTGAGCAGGGTGTCCAGGTCGCCGGCGAAGGTGTCGTAGTCGTAGCCGTTCCACGGCTGCGAGGAGTCGCCGAAGCCGCGGCGGTCGTAGGTGATGACGCGGTGCCCGGCGTCGACGAGTGCCGGTACCTGGTGTTCCCAGGACCGTCCGCTGAGCGGCCAGCCGTGGATCAGCACGACCGGGGTGCCGCTGCCGTAGTCCTCGTAGTGCAGTTCGATCGGACCGCTGTTCTCACTGCCTGTCGTCAGCGTGGGCATGGTGACCTCCGGTTTACTCGAATACCTTGTGCACAAGGTAAGTGCCCGCAATGCACCAGAATCATGCAAGATGTGATGCCAGTCATATTCGTCGGTGAGCGATCCCGCGGCACGCCGGGGCGCACGAACGGGTGCCACACACGCGGCAGCGGCCCCGACCAGGAGGTCGGAGCCGCTGCGGTGTCGATGCCGTGCGCCGGCGGGAACTACTCCGGGTTCTCCTGCAGGGCGCGGACCTCGATCCGGGACTGCAGGGCTGCCGAACACTGCTCGGCCCAGGTCAGCGCGGCCGCTTCGTCAGCCGCCTCGATGATCCAGAAACCGCCGACGTACTCGGTCGCGTCGACGAAGGGACCGGGCGTGCGCTTCGGTTCGCCGCCGGTGGCGTCGACGGTGATCGCGGTCGACGGCGGGTGCAGGCCCCCGGCGTGGACGAAGGCCCCGGCCTCGTTCAGTTCGGTGTTGAAGCGCTCGACCGCGGCCATCATCGCTTCCAGTTCGGCCGGGTCCATCTCCTGCATCGACTCCATCGTCGGCTCCTCGGCCGTGTCGTGCGGGATGGTCAGGAAGTACTGCGTCATGGGACTGCTCCGTTTCGTTTCGGTATTTCTGTTCGATCGGACAGGTCGGCCAGATCGGTGTTGCGGGGTTTCCGGTTCGGTTGGGTCGACGATTCAGGACTGCTCGGCGAATTCCTGGATCATCACCGGAGAGGCGTGGATGCAGACAATCCGGAGCGTCCCGGTGCCGGTGTTGGTGAATCGGTGCCAGGCGTCGGCGGGGGCGACGGCGGTGTCGCCCGCACGGGCGACGAAACTGTCCTCGCCGACGACGATGGTCGCCTCGCCCTCCAGGATCGTCCAGGTCTCGTCGTACGGGTGGCGGTGCAGGCCGGGACCCTGACCGGGGCCGGAGGTGACGAGGAAGAACGACACGTTCGAACCGTGCGGCGCTCCCTCGAACCGGAGGGTGCGGCTGTCGCCGACGCGGATGCTGTCTGCCGGAATCGCGGGCGTGGTGGCCATGATCTGTGGTCCTTTCGGCTGGAACGCGCTGTTCTTGTTCATAGATTGCTCCGGCCGGGGCAGCGCTGACTACGCTTTCGATGTGGATCGAAAGTTCGTGGAATTCCGGCTCCGGTCGAGCGATATCTCGGCGGTCCGGTTCGGCATCTCGCCCGGGCATGAACTGGTGCACGCGGTGCGCGTCGTCCTCCGCCCGGAGACGGCACCCCTGCAGTGGGGCTGGGTCCGCACCATGCGTGACAAGCCGGCCGACGAATCCTTCCGGCTGCTGGCAATGGTCTGCGGCGCGGAGGGCTACATGCCCGACTTCCTCACCGCCACACCGTCCGGGGACATGACCCCGGAGGAGGAGATCGAACGCCTGCGGAAGGTTCCGGACGAACGGCTGATATTCGATCTGGAGAAGATGGTGCTGCGCTCGACCGGGGCCAGGCAGCAGCGGATCCGGGAGATGATCGCCGCCCCCGGCCGCGCCCGGGCCGTCATCGCCGATGCCTGGCAGGAGGTCTGGGAGGCGCTGCTCGCGCCGGTGTGGCCGCAACTGCTCCGCCTGCTCCGCGCGGACATCGCGGTGCGCTCGCGGCGCAGCAGCGATGCCGGCCTCGCGGAGATGGCCGCCACCCTGCATTCGACGGTGACCTGGGACGACGAGATCGTCCGCGTGCAGATGCGCCGTCACGAGGAGATCGTCGACTGTGGCGGGACCGGACTGGTGCTGGTCCCCTCGGTGATGATGGCCGCGCGCGGTTGCGCCGTGCTCACCGAGCGGCCAGCGCAGCCGACGATCTTCTACCCCGCGCACGGGGTGTCGGAGAACTGGCACCGGGACCACACCGACGCGCTCGACGCGCTCACCGCACTGCTCGGTGCGGCCCGTGCCCGGCTCGTCGTCGAACTCCAGCAGCCGCTGTCCACCTCCGAATGTGCCCGGCTGACCGATCTGGCGGTGTCCACCGCGTCCCACCACCTCACCGTGCTCCGCGACGCCGGGCTGGTGGACAGCCGTCGTGCGGGCGCGCGAGTCCTGCACACCAGGACGCCGCTGGGCGAGGCGCTGGCGGGTGTCCTCCCCAGGCCGTGAGCCGGTAGCGGCCGGATCTCCGCCGGGCCCGGGATCGTCGCGCCGATACGGCGAACGGGTACACCCCGGGAAAGTCCCGCCCGCCGGGGAACTTTCCCGGTGGCACCCCCGACATCTGCATGGAATGCAGGCGCGGCACGGTGAGAAGTGGGCGTGGAATGGGCGTTGACGATCAGCTTGTTCGTTCGGCAGTCATCGGGGACGAGGAATCGGAACGGTCGCCGAACCGGATGAGTGGATGGCGGGTGTTGCGTCCGCTGGTGTTGCGGCTGCACTTCTACGCGGGCGTGTTCGTCGCCCCGTTTCTGGTCGTGGCCGCGGTGACCGGGCTGATGTACGTGTACACCCCGCAGATCGACGCGCTGCTCTACGAGCACGAACTGCACGTCCGGGACAGTCCGGTGAGCCGCTCGCTGACGGACCAGGTCGCGGTCGCGACAGCGGCCAGACCCGGCGACACGGTGACGCTGGTCCGCCCCGCCCCCACCGGCACCGATACCACCCAGGTGGTGTTCGAGGCGCCGGACCTGTCCGCGAGTTACACGCGTACCGCCTTCGTCGATCCGCACACCGCCGAACTCCGGGGTGTACTGGAGACCTACGGCAGCGGTGGTGCGCTGCCGGTACGAGCGTGGGTGGACAACCTGCATCGCGGCCTGCATCTCGGCGACGCCGGACGCCTCTACAGCGAACTCGCCGCGAGCTGGCTGTGGGTCGTCGCGCTCGGCGGTGTGGCGCTGTGGTTGTCCCAGCGCCGCAAGAAGAACCGGCTGCGTTCGCTGCTGCTGCCGGAGCGCGGGGCCACCGGCAGGCGGCGGCTGGTGTCCCGGCACGGTTCGGCAGGTCTGTGGATATCGGCCGGCCTGCTGTTCCTCTCCGCGACCGGACTGACCTGGTCCACCTTCGCCGGCGAGAACATCACCTCGCTGCGATCCGCGCTGTCCTGGGACACCCCGGCGGTGTCCACCGAACTGGGCGGCGCCGAAGGGCCTTCGGGCGCCGGCGCCCCCGGGGCCGACATCGGTTTCGACGGTGCGCTGGCCTCCGCGCGGTCCTACGGTCTGGCGGGCTCGGTGGAGATCACGCCGCCGGAGACGGCGGATCAGGCCTATACGGTCAAGCAGAACGGCCGTCAGTTGCCGAGCAGGCAGGACGCGCTGGCCGTGGACCCCGGGTCCGGCGAGGTCGTCGATGCCCAGCGGTTCGCCGACTACCCGTTCGTCGCGAAGCTCGCGCGCTGGGGAATCGACGCGCACATGGGCGTGCTGTTCGGCTTGCCGAACCAGTTGCTGCTGACGGCGCTGATGCTCGGTTTCCTGTGGGTCGTCTACTGCGGATACCGGCTGTGGTGGACTCGCCGTCCACGACAGGACGGGGAGCGCCGGGGTGGCGCACCACCTCGCCGGGGATCGTGGCGCCGGGTTCCCGGCAGGGTGCTCGCGCCATTGATTCTCGGTGCCGTCTTCGTCGCCTACTTCCTGCCACTGCTGGGCGCCTCGCTGCTGGCTTTCCTTTGCGTGGACGGGATTCTGGGGACGCGGGCCCGCAGGCGCGCACTGAACGAAGAGGTCGAAGGAGCGGCATCGTGATCGAATCCACCCTGCTGCAATGGCTTCTCACCATCCTGTTCAGCGCCACGGGATGCTGGAGCGTCGCCGAACTCGTCACCCGCCAGGCGCGCGGGCGTGAGCAGATCGACGCCCTGTGCCACCTGTTCATGAGCGCGTTCATGGTGGCGATGCTCTGGCCGTGGGGAATGGGGATTCCGGCGGCTCCGCAGATCCTGCTGTTCACCGTGGCCGCACTGTGGTTCCTTGCCACGATGGTGCTCGGCATCCGCGAAACCGGTGGGCGAGCGCGTTCGGTGCCGCGCCTGTCCCGGCTGCACCACGTGCTGATGATGGGGGCGATGGCGTGGATGGTCGCGGTGATGCCCGCCCTGATGCACGCGCGTCCGGCCGACGACGGAGGCGGACACCATCACGCGCTGGCATCCGCGACGGCCGTGTCCCTCGCCGAGCCGTCCGCTCAGGTATCCGTTGCCACGGTCGCGGTCACCACCGTGCTCGGCGCGTTGCTGATCCTGGCGAGCCTGCCCTGGCTGTCCTCCGCGCTCGATCACGGCCGGGCGGCGACGCTCACGGCCGCGCAGCGCAGGACGGCGCTGACCCACGCCGGCCACGCGGCGATGAGCCTCGGTATGGGGGTCGCCTCGATCGCGATGCTGTGAGCCGGCTCCGGCAGCGCTCGCCCGTAGTCACCATCACGACGCTCCCTGGCCGCACCGACGGAACAGACCCTCCACTCGGCCTAGCGAGCCCGAAGTCCTTGGCGTACCGGCCAAGGCGCGAACCGGGAGTACGGAACGGTCAGGCGGTGCCGAAGTCGAGGTCCACGAGTGACGCGCCGCGCAGCGGGGCGATCCGCTCGGCCTCGTCCTCGATCGACTTCCTGTCCCGCTGCGACAGTGAGCCGAAGGTCCGGACGGTCATGGTCAGCTTCCGGCCATTCTTGCGTGGCCGCCAGATTCCGGCGATCTCACCGTCGGTCAGTACCGCGCCCGGTTCGCCGACGGTCTTCCACACCTGCCGGTGGTACTTCTCGTCGACGATCGTGCCGCGATCGCGCATCTGCGTGTACGGGTCGCGTGGTGGGAGCAACCGCGTTCCCTTCGGTGCCGGTGCCGACCGCAGTGCGTCGAGGTCCTCGGTTCGGATCCACAGCGTGCGGCCGAACTCGACCCGCGTCAGCTCGTCCTCGACCAGATCCCACCACGGCGCGGCGTCGCCGGCCTTGATTCCCAGCCAGGCGGCGAAATCCGCTCGGTTCGACGGCCCGTAGCAGTGCAGGTAGCGGCGAAGCAGGTCGGCGCGCGCGAGATCCGGGTCGACGTCCGGGATCGGTTCGCCCAGCCATTCCCCGGCCAGGACGAACGGAGCCTTGTTTCCCTCGCGCGGCGCCAGGCAGACGACCCGCCGCAGCGTCAGGATGCGGACGCAGAAATGGACGACGGCCTCGCCGAGCGGCTGACCCGGGCTGTGCGGGCCTTCCTCCGCCCAGACGGCACGTTGCCGCTCCGGCAGAGTGCGGGCGATCCGCTCGGCGAGTTCGGTGCCCAGCTCGTTCATGGCGAGCCTGCGTCCGGCCAGCACCTCGCGGATCTCGGCACCGGTCAGGTCGACCGCCTCGGTCAGGCTCATTCCGAGCCTGCTCAGGGAATGGGTCACGCCGAGGACGAGATGGCTTTGCGCCTCCTCGGCCGGGGGCAGTACCCCGGTGGTGAAGACCGGCGCGTCGGCGGTCGGAAAGTAGAACGGTGAGCCGCGCATGTACCAGGTCTGCAGCAGGCTCCTCTTCTCGTCGACCTCCTCCGCCAGCCGTTCCGGTGTGAGGTCGCGGACCCTGGCGTGCAGAGCCAGCAGGCCCGAGCCTGGCGGGCTGTTCTGGATTCCGCAGGCACCCGCCGCGTCGAGAAGTCCGTTCTCCGGCAGGCGTTCGGTGAGATGGTGGGTATGGAGCCGGAAGGCGATGACGTCGCTTCTCGAGATCGTGGCAGCCACCGGCACAGGTTACCGCCCGCTCCGGTCGCCGTCGCTCGCGTCAGGGCGGCGTGACGCCGACGTGCGGTCCGCCGTCCACGCCGGGATCCGTGCCCACCGGTTCCGTGTGCGGTGCCGATCGGGTCCACTTTGGACAGTCCGGCACCGTCCCGGTGATTCGGGCGATCAGTGGCGGGCGGCGGGGCTCAGTCGTCGGTGCTGCCGGTGACGTCCGAGGTCCGGTAGGCGGAGCGGACGGCGATGACGGCCGCGTCCGCGTCGGCACCGAGTTCCCTTGCCGTGCGGGCGAAATCAGCCGCGGCACGGTCAAGCAGGTCCTGTGGTGCCGGGTGCCGGGGTTGCTCGGTGACGACCGTTCCCCTCGCCCGTCCGGTGTGCACCCAGCCCGTCGTCTCCAGTTCCCGGTAGGCCCGCGCCACCGTTCCGGTGGCCAGCGCGAGGTCCCGGGCGAGCTGACGGATGGCAGGCAGCCTGCTGCCGGGTGGAAGCGCACCGCTCGCGATCGCGTGCGTGATCTGCTCGTGCACCTGCCGCCACGGCGCCACCCCCCGTTCGGTGTCGACGACGACGCGCAGCGAGGTCATCGCGCGGCGGCCGGTGCGCGCCTGCCGCCGGTGAGCGTGAGCAGTGCGACGAGGGCGAGAACCCCCGCTGTCAGGCCCACCCACCAGGTCCAGGTCGCGGTGATCGATCCCGGCACCAGTGCGGCGACGGTGGGCCCGAGGCCCACGGCCACCCTGGCGCTGCGGGCACGCAGCGCGAGATCCACTTCGACACGGCCGCTGGCCGGCCTGCGCACGGCCAGCGCGGCCACCGCCAGCGCGGCCAGCACGATGCCGCCCGCCCAGGCCGTCGCCGCCCACTGTGCCTCGACCGCCAGCCTGCCCAGTATCGCGGCGCTGGCCACGGCGGCGAGCGCGATTCCCCATCCGGGTACCAGATCGCCGATCCCGCGGGCGGCGAGCATCGCCTCGCGCCGGGGTTGCCGGGACGGCCTCAGCGCGAGCAACTCGGCGATCAGCGCACCGAGCAACAGCGTCGCCAGCACCGCCCACCCGGTGGACCGCCGCTCGTCGTCGAGGCCGCCGAGCGCCCCGGTGATCACCGGAATGCCGAGGAACAGCCACGGATACCAGAACCGCCGGCGGCGCAGGTAGGTCACCGCGGTCGTGACGTCCGCCCCGGACGGGTCCGCGACCCCCCAGCGCCGCAGCAGCCGTTCGCCGTGCCGCTCGTTCGGCCACAGCACCACCAGGATCGCGATCCCGATCAGGCCGGTGACCAGGGCGACCCCGAGCAGATTGTCCAACGGCATTTCACACCATCCCCAATCTTGTGTCAACGAGATGGTACAAGCTTTCCGGTTGCGGCACCAGCGAGCACCACTCCCTGCCATCGGTGCCCAATTCTCCGATCCCCGCGAAAGTGGCCCGGCCTACGGTGACGCCATGACAGCACCGATGCCCCCGATCCGCCCGCAACCTCTCTTGGCCGACGCGGGCTGACCCGCGCGCTGCGGCAGGCCGGACGCCTGCACCGCGGCGGAAGGGCACCTACGCTCACAGCAGCGGTGGAAAGCGAGCGGCGGCCGAACGGGAGGCAGCGATGGGCACGAATCAGCGCGCGCGGATCGTCATGACCGAGGAGGAGGTGGCCGCCTTCGTCGACCGGAGCCGCACCGCCACCGTCGCGACGCTCGGGCCGTCGGGAACCCCGCACCTGGTCGCCATGTGGTACGCGGTGATCGACGGGCAGATCTGGTTCGAGACGAAAGCCAAGTCGCAGAAGGTGCGCAACCTCCGCCGGGACGAGCGCGTCACCTGCATGATCGAGGACGGCCACACGTACGACTCGCTGCGCGGCGTGTCGATCGAGGGGCGCGGGGTGATCGTCGAGGACGACGCGGACGCGATCTGGCGGGTCGGGGTGAACGTCTGGGAGCGCTACACCGGCCCGTACAACGACGAGGTCAGGCCGTTGGTCGAGATGATGATGAACAAGCGCATCGTGGTCCGGGTGGACGTGGAACGGGTGCGCTCCTGGGATCACCGCAAACTCGGCCTCGAACCGATGCCGGTGGCCGGTTCCACCGCGGAGCACCTCAGCGGGTGATGTCGCGTCCGTCCACAGTGTCCAGTTCGGCGGCGGTGGGCAGGCCTTCCCAGTCGCCGTGGGTGGACACCGCGATGGCGGCGACGGCGGTGGCGCGGCGCAACCGTGCGTCCTCCGGGTCTCCGCGCAGCAGGCCGGACAGGTAGCCGGCGGCGAAGGAGTCGCCCGCGCCCACCGGATCGATCTCGGTCACCGGTACGGCCGGGACCCGGAGCGCACCTTCCGCCGAGGCCGATACGGCGCCCTCCGCGCCGAGCGTCACGACGACGGTGCCGGGGCCCTTGGAGCGCAGTGCGGTGGCCAGGTCCGCCGCCGTGCCCGAGGCGAACAGCCGCGCCTCGTCCGCACTGGCGAACAGAACGTCCACTTCGGACAGAAGCGGGTCCAGGGCGGCGACCGCGTCGGCATCCGTCCACAGTCCACGCCGGTGGTTGAGGTCCAGTGACACGGTGACCCCGGAGTCCCGCGCCCGTGCGATCGCGACCCTGGCCGTCTCGGCGGCGGAGTCGCCCAGCGCGAAGGTGATCCCGGAGACGTGCAGCACCTCGGCGCTCTCGACGACACCGTCCGGCAGGTCCGCCGCGGACAACCGGGACCCGGCGGAATCCCGGCGGTAGTAGTGCACACGCCGGACCCCTGCCGCCCTGCGCTCCTTGAGCATCAACCCGGTCGGCGCGTCCGGGTCGCGCCGTGCGTACACCTCGATGCCCTCGCCGCGCAGCCGCATCTCCACCAGGGCACCGAGTTCGTCATCACCGATCCGGCCGATCCAGGCGGCCGGGTGCCCGAGCCTGCGTACCCCGATGGCGACGGTGGACTCCGATCCGGCGACGGAAAGGCCCATGGTGCGGGTGTACCGCAGGGGCCCGACGTGGTCCGGGGCGAGGGCGGCCATGGTCTCGCCGACCGTCACCACGCTCATCGTCGCACCGCCGCGGCCACGAAATCCCTTGCCCGCGAACGTAAAGCGCTCAGCGAACCGCCGGAGAGCGCGTCGCCGAGCACCGGTGACCCGACTGCGACACCGAGCGCCCCGGCATCGAGGTAGGGCTCTACATCTGACAGTGCCACCCCACCGGTGGGGACCACCGGCACGTCCGGCAGCGGCGCCGCGACCGCCGAGACGAACGCGGGGCCGAGCGCCGAGGCGGGAAAGAGCTTCACCGCGGACGGCCCGAGGTCCCAGGCCGCGGCCATCTCCGTCGGGGTGAAGACCCCCGGCAGCGAGCCGATTCCGGATTCTCGTGCGACGGTGACGATCTCCGGACGGAACACCGGGCTGACGACGAATCGTGCCCCCGCGTCCGCCGCCACCGCCACGTCCGCGGCGGTCAGCACCGTTCCGGCACCGATCAGTACGTCCGGCGGGGCCTGCGCGGCCAGGATCCGCACCGCGTCGAGGGCGCCGGGTGTGGGCAGCGTGATCTCGACGGCCCGTACCCCGGCCTCGATCAGCGAGCGGACGACCTCGACCAGCGGCGCCTCCTGCCTGGCGCGCAGGATCACCAGTAATCCGTTGCGCCGCAAGGACTCTCGTAGCTCAGTCACCTGGCATCCCTCCGGCGGTCTCGGCACGGTGCACTCCAGGCTACCTGCGCGCCGCTTCTCACCCGAGCGTGCGAACGCCAGGGAAGGTCATCTGTGGCAGGGTCGATCGGGTGGACGAACCACGAGAGCCATCGCCCGTTGACCGGCGAAGGGACCAGCGCAAATCCGCGTGCGCCAGTACCGCGGCGCTGTTGCTGGTCGTGCTGGCGGGTTTCCTCAGCGCGGGCACGTCGTGGGCCATCGTGCTCTGCGCCGCGGCCGGAGTGCTGATCGGTGTCGCCGTGGTCCTGCAGTGGGCCCGGTACCTCCGCCTCCGCACCTGAGCCCGCGCACGAGAATGGGCCGCCCGGATACCGGACGGCCCATCACCGGACGGCGGATCAGCTCGCGAGCGCGGCGTCCAGCGTGATGGTGGTGCCGGAGAGCGCCTTGCTGACCGGGCAGGTCTTCTCGGCGGTCTCGGCGAGCTGCTTGAACTTGTCCGCGTCGACGCCCTCGACCTCGGCGCGCAGCGTGATGGCGATGCCGCTGATCTTGAAGCCGCCGCCGTCCGGCCCGAGGGTGACCTCGGCGCTGACGTCGATCGACTTCGCGGTCAGGTTCTCCCCGCCGAGCACGCCGGAGAGGTTCATCGCCAGGCACGAGGAATGCGCGGCCGCGATGAGTTCCTCGGGGCTGGTCTGCCCTTCCGGATCGCCGGACCGGGTCGGGAACGACACGGAGAACTGCCCCGCGTTCGACGAGTCCAGCGTGACCTCGCCCTTGCCGTCCTGCAGTCCGCCTTGCCAGCGGGTGGTGGCGTCGCGACTGGGCATGGTGCCTCCTTCTGGTTGGTTGACCGCGAATCCGGCGGTCACTGGTCCTCCACCGGACGCGCGGGGCGTCCGGCTTCGGGGGTTCGCACGGCTTCGGTGAGTTCCCGCAGGGTGGCGATCAGCTCCCGCCGCGTGCCCGCTTCCATGCCGAGCGCGCAGGCGATGTTCCCCGGGATCTCCGCGGCACGGTCGCGCAACGCGACCCCCTTGGGGGTGAGCGCGATGGCGACGCTGCGCTCGTCGGCGGCTTGCCGGTTGCGCACCACGAGACCGCGGGCCTCCAGACGCTTCAGCAGGGGCGACAGGGTGCCGTAGTCGAGTTGCAGTGCGGCCCCGATCTCCTTCACCGTGCGGGAATCGCGTTCCCACAGCACGATCAGCACCAGGTACTGCGGGTAGGTGAGGTCGAGTTCGGTGAGCAGCGGCCGGTACACGTCGGTCACCGCCCGCGAGGCGGCGTACAGCGCGAAGCACACCTGCTCGTCCAGCAGCAGGTCGTTTCCGCCGGCACCGTCCGCGTCGCCGTCCGCCCGCAAAGACATGACAAAAGCCTATAGTGCGATTACATCGTGCGCAATGTATCGGAAGGGTGGCTCGGGCCACCCCTCGGCAGCCGCCTGCGGCCGGGTGAGCGGGCTCTGGGCCCGGTACTGATCCTTGGAGTGCTCGGACCCTCAGCCGCTGTACCGTTCGAACACCGCGGCGAGCCCCTGGCCACCGCCGATGCACATGGTCTCCAGCGCGTAGCGGCCCGAGCGACGATCCAGTTCCCGCAGCAGCGTCGCCAGGATCCGTGCCCCGGTGGCTCCCACCGGATGACCCAGCGAGATGCCGGAGCCGTTGACGTTCGTGCGTTCCCAGTCGGCCCCGCCGAAGTTCCACTCCCGCGTGCATGCCAGCACCTGCGCGGCGAAGGCCTCGTTCAGCTCGATCAGGTCCATATCGGCCAGCGTCAGCCCCGCCCGGGAGAGTGCACGGGCCGTCGCCGGGACCGGGCCGATCCCCATCGTCTTCGGCGGCACCCCGGCGACCGCCCAGCCCACCAGCCGGGCCAGCGGCCGGAGGCCGAGTTCCGCCGCCCGCTCCGGCGTCGTCACCAGGCACGCCGCGGCACCGTCGTTCTGCCCGCTCGCGTTGCCCGCCGTCACGGTGGCCTCCGGGTCGTCCCGGCCGAACACCGCGCGCAGGCCGCCGAGCGACTCCGCCGTGGCGTCGGCACGCGGGTGCTCGTCCCGTTCGACCACCGTGTCCGGTGCGCCCCGCCTGCCCGGCAGCGTCACGGGCACCAGTTCGTCCGCGAACCGGCCCTGCTCGATCGCGGCGACGGCCCGCCGGTGCGAACGCAGCGCCAGCTCGTCCTGCTCGGCCCTCGGGATCGAGTACTCCCGGCGCAGGTTCTCGGCCGTCTCCAGCATCCCGCCCTCGACGGAGAAGTCCGCGCCACCTGCCGTCACCCGGGCACGGGCGAGCCGGTCGTGCAACTGCACCCCGCTGCCCTTGACGCCCCAGCGCATCGCGTTCGAGTAGAACTCGACCTGGCTCATGCTCTCCGCACCACCGGCGATCACCACGTCCGCGACACCCGTCTGCACCCGCATCGCCGCGTCGAGGACGGCCTGCAGCGAGGAACCACACCGGCGGTCCACCTGCAGGCCGGGCACCTCCACCCCCAGCCCGGCGTCGAGGGCCGCGACCCTGCCGATGGCCGGGGACTCGCCGTTCGCGTAGCACTGGCCGAGGATCACGTCCTCGATCTCGCCTCCCGGTACCCCCGTGCGCCGCAGCAGCTCCCGCAGCACCGTGGCGGCGAGCACGTGCGCGGGCACGTCCCGGTAGACCCCGCCGAACCGGCCCACCGGGGTACGGACCGGTTCGCAGACGACTACCTCGCGCATGGCTTGCCTCCTCGTCGGCCGGGATCGCCGGCCACCGTATCCGGCGGTTCCCGCCGTCTCCCGACCGTAACGGGCGCAGCCGCCGACGGACGCGGGACGGCGGCCGCACGGGTCAGCGGCTCAGGGCGTGTCCCGGCGGGCAAGCTCGCGCACGCAGTCCCAGGCCGACACCACGGCCTTGGTGAACCGCAGGTACTCGTGGGTGTTACCGCTCGCGGCGAAGTCACCCGCCATCGTGCGGGCGATGAAGTCGTTGCGCGGTGCGGTCATCAATCCCAGCCAGGACAGCTCCGAGCCCGCGACGGTGAACGTCGGGCCGGACGGGGTGGACCTGGCCACGTCGACGACCAGTCCTTTGTAGATACGGAACTGCACCGCCTCGTCCCCGCAGCGGAACGCGATCGATCCGTCCATCGGCCGGGTGGCCGAGACGAACTCCTCGTTCCGGGTCAGCGCGTCCGCCAGTTCCCGCGCCCATGGCAGGGAGCAGAAATCGGTGCGCACATGCTGTGTCAGAGGTTCGGAATGCTTGGCGGGAAAGGAGAACACGGCGGTGCCCTCGCCGAGCACCGTGTCCGCGCGGTCGGTGAGCCGGAGATGACGGTGGACGAGGCCGGTGCCTTCGGCGCCGAAGCGGCAGCGGGTGACCGTGCCGGTCAACGTCGTGTCTCCCGGTTTCCCGGCGTCGCCGAAGGTCCAGCGCAGGTCGACCGGGGTGCCGCCGTCGCCGATGACGTCGAACGCCATGTCGAACGCGGCCGACGCCGCCGGACGCCCTGCGGTGGCCGCGGCCGGCACCTGCCACCGCCGGCACTGCCCGACCCGGAAGTCCTCCAGGTACCCGGGCGCGGTGTCAGCCTCGCTCATCCGGCCTCCAGCGCCCGCGAGTGGCTCCGGAACGCCACGCCGAGCAGCGCTCGCACCACCGCGACAGGTCCCGGGCTCTCGATCACACGGAGAATGTAGGCCCGTTCACCCGGCCGGGGCAATGCCGTCGCACGGCGGGCACGGACTCGCGCCGTCAGCGCCAGAACTGCCAGCGCGACTTGCCCGTGCCGGTGTCGTCGGCCGCATTGGCCGCCGTGGCCTCCTGGGCGGTGGCCAGCAGATCGGGCGCCTGCTCCCGCACCGCGTCCTCGATTTCGGAGAACTGCGGGTTGATCAGCGCACGGTCACCGACGAACACCGTCGGTACGATCTCGTTGCCGTCCGCCACGGAGCGCACCCTGGCGGCCGCGTCCGGGTCCTCCCAGATGTTCACCGCCCGCACCGGCAGCCCGCTGCGTTCGAGGGGACGCTGCAGCGCCATGCAGAAGCCGCAGCCGGGACGCCAGTAGAACTCGATCTCGGTGACGGGAGCGTTCACGATTCCTCCTCGGAGGCGGCCGGTCGAAGCCGGAAGGTGTTCGGTGGCTACTTCGCCTTGTCCGCGCGGGTTCTCCGCACGCCGTACGCGATCAGTCCGGCACCGGCGATCACCGCCAGCAGACCGATGCCGAACCACAGCTTCTGGCCGGTCATCGGGCTGCCGGTGAGCACTCCCACGCCCTGCAGGCCCCATACGGCGCCGATGGCGAGCAGCAGCGCGCCGAGGACGTAGACGATCCCGTTCTTCACAGCGGTACTCCCGTCGTGGGCGGAGTCATCAGTTGGCGACCCGCACGAGCATCTTGCCGGTGTTCGCCCCGCCGAGCATGTCCAGGAACGCCTGCGGCATGTTGCGCAGACCGTCGACGGTGGTTTCGGAGTAGCGGAGCTTGCCAGCCTTGACCAGCGGGGCGACCTCGGCGAGGAACTTCTCGCGCAGGTGCAGGTGGTCCCGGACGAGCAGGCCGCGGATGGTGAACCGCTTCGCGATGATCTGGGCGAGATTGCGCGGCGCCGGGGTGGGCTCGGTGGCGTTGTACTGCGAGATCATGCCGCAGACGGCGATCCGGCCGTGCAGCGTGATCGAGTCGATCGCCGCCTCGAGGTGCTCGCCGCCGACGTTGTCGAAGTACACGTCGATGCCGTCCGGGGCCGCCGCGCGGAGCTGTTCGGTGACCGGGGCGTCCTTGTAGTTGAACGCCGCGTCGAACCCGAGTTCACCGGTCAGATGCGCCACCTTTTCCGCGGACCCGGCGCTGCCGATGACCCGGCCCGCGCCGCGCAGGGACGCGAGCTGGCCGACCAGTGAGCCCACCGCGCCCGCCGCGCCGGAGACGAAGACGGTGTCACCCTCGCGGAACTCGGCGACGTCGAGCAGCCCGGCGTACGCCGTCAGCCCCGGCATGCCGAGCACGCCCAGGTAGGCGCCGAGCGGGGCCGCGTCCGGGTCGACCTTCACCGCACGCTTGGCGTCCAGCACGGCGTGCGAGCGCCAGCCGGCCTCGTGCATGACGAAGTCGCCCTTCGCCAGTTTGTCCACTGTGGACTCAACGACCTCGCCGACGGCCGTTCCGGTCATCACCTCGCCCACCGCGTACGGCTCGGCGTAGGACTTGGCGGAGCTCATCCGGCCGCGCATGTACGGGTCGACGCTGTTGATCAGGTTGCGGACGACAACCTGGCCCTCGCCGGGAGCGGGCAGCTCGACGTCCACGATCTCGAAGTTGTCGAGTGTGGGCCAGCCCTTCGGCCGGGCAGCGAGCCGGATCTCCGTGGCCTGCAAGGTCATCAATCTCCTCTGTGACGCTTCTCGGGCGGCGGTGTCCGCGCGCCCTGCCCATGTGCAACGGACGGACGCGCGGATTTATTCAGTTCGTGGCCGCCAGCTCGTCGAGGTTGCCGAGCACGCCGTCGTAGATGCGCTTCAGTCCGGCCGGGGCGAAGGTCTTCTCGAAGAAGCCGCCGATGCCGCCCGCGCCGTCCCAGCTCGTCTCGATGCGCACCAGCGTCGCCTCGCCGGCCTCGCGCACGGTCCAGGTGGTGACCATGGAGGAGTTGGCGTCGGTTTCGACGATGGTGCCGGGGGCGGGCTCGGACACGGTCGCCGCGACGTCGCGCACCCGCTTCGAGGTGGCCTGCAACTTCCACTTCGCGACGGTCCCGGCACCGGAGCCGCCCTCGGTGACCTCGAAGTCGCGGTAGTGCTCGGTGAGGATCTTCGGGCGGCTGCCCGAGTAGTCGGCGACGATCGCGCGCACCTTGTCCAGCGGTGCCTCGACGCGGCGTTCGGCGGTGGCGGTGACCTTGCCCATGAGTGTCCTTCCGGCGGGATTCGCTACCTGTCCCACGATTGCACCGCCGGGATGCCGTGCCCACACCGGGTCACGCTCCGGTCACTCGATCGCGCGGGCCAGCCCGTCGAGCACCTCGGCGCCGGGCAGCGCGGCCAGCACCGGGCCGGGCACGAGCAGCTTGCCGCCGCGCAGTCCGCTGCCGATCACGAGTTCGGGGGCCTCGGCGACGGCGCGGTCGATCAGGATCGGCCAGTCGGCGGGCAGGCCGATCGGGGTGATCCCGCCGTAGGCCATGCCGGTCAGCGCGACGGCGTCGTCCATCGGCGCGAACGAGGCCTTGCGCACGTCGAGCCTGCGCTTGATGACGCCGTTGACGTCCGCGCGGGTGGTGGCGAGCACGAGCGCGGCGGCATAACGCACCTCACCGGCACGCTTGCCCGCGACGACCACACAGTTCGCCGAGGCGGACAACGGCGAGGAGTACGCCTCGCAGAACTGGGCGGTATCGGCCAGCTCCGCGTCGATCTCGACGACCGCGACCCGGTCGGACTCGGGCAGCGCGGCGAGGGCTTTGGCCACCGGCTCGGCGAGCAGGTCGGCGCGGCTGGTGGTGGGTTCGGGCGTGAGGGTGCCCGCGATGGACCAGGAGCTCATTCGCCCTGTCTACCAGCTACGGCCACCGCGCTGGACCTCGATGAGCTTCGGCCGCACGTCCACCAGGTAGACGAGCACCGCGACGAGCGCGGCCAGCCAGAAGATCATTCCCGGCCCGTGGAAGTCGAACAGCAGCAGCGCGGCCGTACCTCCACCGGTGATGGCCATCCAGACCGGTTTCGACTTGCGGTCCGCGGCGGAATAGGCGTCGGCACGCTGCGACAGAGCGTGCACCAACGCGAAGGCTCCCACCGGGACCGCAGTCCACTTGATGATCAGCACAATCCAATACGCGGCTTCGGGCACGTCCCCCAGAGTACGGGTTCACCCGCGACACGGCCCCCGGCACCTCAGGTGGGGTGCCGGGGGCCGTGCCGGTGTTGTGCCGTGTACTGCGCCGCGCGGTTGCCGCTGGTGCCGGCGACCGGTTACTTGGTGCTCTTGCCGGTGGTGCCGGTGGTGCCGCCCGCGGGCTTCTTGGCGTTCGCCGGGGTGGTGCTGCGACGGGTCGCCGGCGCCGTGCGGTTGGCGGCCTTGCGGCTGGCACTGCGGGTCTCGTGGGCCAGGTCGTCGCCGGCCTCCTGGACCTTCTCCGCCGCGTCGCCCGCGACCTCCTGGACCTTCTCGGCGGTCTCGCCCGCGACCTGCTGCACGGTGCGCGCGGCCTTCTCACCGGTCGAGCGGGTGCGCTTGGTGACCTTGCCGAGGACGTCGTCCACGCGGCCCCGGGTCTCGCCCGCGACGTCGTCGAAGCGGTCCTGCGCGGTGCGTGCGGCACCTTCGAGCTGCTCGATGGTCCGCTTGAGCTGCGGCTGCGACAGGATCTTGTCCAGCGCCTGCTCACCGGACTCGGCCAGCTTGCTGTACAGCTTCAGCGCGGCCTCGGTGTACTCGTCGATGGCCTTGCGCAGCTCGGCCGGGTCCAGCTTGCCGCGCAGGCTCTCGATGTCGGTGGGCAGCTCGTCCATGTTCTTGCGGGCGGTCTCGCCGCCCTCGGCGACGCGCTCCTTGGCCTTGCCCACGGCGTCGACCACGGCCTGCCCAGCCAGGTTGCCCGCGCCGAGCGCGGCGAGCAGCGGGGTACGAAGCTGGTCGAGGGGGGTGTGCTGCTGGTTCTTGCCGGCGGTCTGGGTCTTGGTGCCGGACGTCTTGGGGCTGGACATCGTCGATCACTCCTTGTCGGTAGTGGCCGAACGGCCACTCAGCTCTGGTTCGTGCTCGCGGCGCCGGCGTTCTTTCCGCCGCCCGTCGCGACGCCGGAATCTGTTCCCGGCGAAGTCTTCTCGGTGCTGCTCTCCGGAGCGTTCTCCCGGCGGAACGACTCGTACACGTCGAGCAGAACTCGCTTCTGCCGCTCGGAAAGCTCGGTATCGGCGCGGATCGCGTTGCTCACCTCGCCCGCGGGGGCCAGGTCCAGGATTCCCGCCTGCACGTACAGCGCCTCGGCGGAGATGCGCAGCCCCTTGGCGATCTGCTGCAGGATCTCCGCACTCGGCTTGCGCACGCCCCGCTCGATCTGACTCAAGTAGGGATTGGAGACGCCGGCCAGCTTGGACAACTGCCGCAGGGAGATTTTCGCGGAGCTGCGCTGGTGCCGGATGTACGCGCCGATGTCGCGTCCGATATCGGCCACCTTGTCGATCGGGTTGGGGAGGTCCTCGTGCGCGGTGACCTCCTCGGTGACCGGCTCGCCGTGCGGCCCTGTTTCCGTTGGCCCTGGCATCGCGATCACCTCCTGTCGACGTACTCGACGGTACACACGAGTGCTAGCACCTGCAAGCACTCTGCTTGCACGCGAGGTGTGGTTCCGCTCACGGCCGTTTACCGTGGTCGTATGCGACCTGCCCTGGTGCGCGAGGCGAACAACCGGCGGCGTGAACTCGTCGCCGGCCTGCGCCGCGACGGTGCGCTCACCGAGCGGCCGTGGATCGAGGCCTTCCGTGCCGTGCCGAGGCATGCCTTCCTGCCCCGCTTCTTCGCCCGGTCCGCGGGCGCCTGGACCGCGGTCGAGTTCGGCGACGACGCCTGGCTGCCGGACATCTACGCCGACCGCGTGCTGGTCACCCAGCTCGACGACGACCCCGGCGCCTGGGAGCGTGCCCGCCGCGAGGGCGGCACGCACGGCATGCCCACCTGCTCGTCCAGCATGCCCGCGATCATGGCGATCATGCTGGAGGAGCTGCGGGTCGCCGGGGGGATGCGGGTGCTGGAGATCGGTACCGGCACCGGATACAACGCCGCGCTCCTCTGCCGCCGCCTCGGCGACCAACTGGTGTCCACTGTGGACATCGATGCCACGCTCGTGGACGGTGCCCGTGCCTGTCTGGATGCCGTCGGCTATCACCCGTACGTCGCGGCCAGGGACGGTTCGCTCGGCGCCGAGGGCACCGCTCCGTTCGACCGGGTGCTGTGCACCTGCTCGGTGACGTCGATCCCGCCCGCGTGGCTGGAGCAGACGCGGCCCGGCGGCATGGTGGTGACCACGCTGCACCGGCCGATCGGTGCCGGTCTGGTCCGGATCGTCGCCGGCGAGGGGGCCACCGGCAGCGGCCGGGTGCTCGCCCGTGACGGCCGGTTCATGCCGCTGCGCGCGCACCGGCGGGCCGACCCCGCCGGACTGCTCGCGGCGCTGCCGCCCACGAGCGGCGGGGGCAGGCCGTCCGCGCTGCCCGTCCGGGAGGTCATCGATCCGGCACGCGGCTTCGAGTTCTTCGCCGGGATCGCGCTGCCCGGCGTCACCCCGGCCTTCGACGCCGAGGACCCGGACGTGACCTACCTGGTGCATCCGGACGGTTCGTGGAGCAGGCACGACGGCGACCGCGCCTCGCAACTGGTCGAGCAGGGCGGGCCGCGCAGACTGTGGGACCTCGCCGAGGACGCGCACCGGCACTGGGAGGCACTGGGCAGGCCGCGCCGCGAGGAGTTCGGCATCTCCGTCGACGGGCAGCGGCAGGAGTTCTGGCTGCGCTCCCCCGACGGCCCGCGCTGGCCGCTGAGCGGCCCGGGCACGTGATGGCCGTTTCCGGCCACCGGGCTCGTTCGTCAGCGCGCCGGCGGGATCGTCACCTAGGATTTCCAGGTGGTCACCGAAGACGCGTTCCCCGCACTGCCGCGGGGCAGGCACAACCTCAGCCGTGAGCAGGTGGCCGACGTCCAGCGTCAGCGACTGCTGTTCGGCATGGCGGCGGCCGTGTCGGAGAAGGGGTTCGCGAAGACGTCCGTGGCCGAGGTGCTCTCCAGGGCGAAGGTGTCCCGCGAGACCTTCTACCAGCACTTCGACGGCAAGGAAGCGTGCTTCCTGGCCCTGCTCGACACCTGCTCGGGCATCCTCTCGACGCTGATCGAGGGCAACCTGGTCGCGTCGAGAAGCGACGACGACCCGCTGACCCGCTTCGGAACGGCGCTCGAGGTGTACCTCAGGACCCTGTCCGAGCAGGTGCAGATCGCGAACGTGTTCTTCCTGGAGGCCCCCGCGGCGGGACCCGGCGCGCGGGAGCGGCGATTCGACGTGCAGCGGCGCTTCACCGAGTCCGTCGCCCTGAACTTCCGCGAGGACCCGGGCTGGGCGGCCGTGCCGGATCCGGAGTTCGCCTGCCAGCTCCTCGTCGCGGCGATCAGTTCGCTCGTCGTGGGCAAGCTCGCGGTGGGTGAGGCGAAGGACCTTCCCGGCCTGCACGAACCGATCATGGCTCTGTTGCGCGGAATCCGGGACAGCCGGGTGTCCGGCGAGGCGTGAGGGCGCACGCCCCGCCGGAACCGGTTCAGGCGCTGTAGCCCTTCGGCGGGATCAGCGAAGCCAGGTGATCGAAGCTGAGCCAGTAGATCTGGTTGCCGGAGAACGAGGCCGGGTCGGCGATCTGCACCATCCGGTCGTCCGGGTTGTAACCGATGACCGTGAAGTAGTGGTAGATCGTCTGGTCCGGCGGGTAGCCGGGGGGCTGGTTGCCGGGAGGCGCGACGATGTTCGCCACCAGCGGGAACCCGGCGTTGATGTCGGTGACGATGTCGTTCCAGAGCAGGTCCTTCTGCGCAGGAGTGGGCGGATCGTTCGGCATCTCCTTGGTCTCGTACCAGCCGACGTGGCCGCCGAGAACGTTCGTCACCTGTCCGATGTGGTCGGTGCCGCCGGTGTGGGTACCGAGCTGGGCGGCAAGGTCGGCCTGGCTGAGGAAGATGCCGCGGGCCGACAGCGCGATGCGTGTCGCGGCGGGCCCGCACCAGTATCCGGTCTCCTGGACCTGGTAGTCGACGTTCAGGCTGATCGGTCCCTGCCGGGGTGCCGGGGCGGCCGTTGCCGCGCTCGTCGCGCCCGCACCTGCCGTGGTGGCGGTGGCCGCTCCCGGGAGGGCCAGCAGTCCTGTCGTCGCCGCCACGATCGCGACGGTGAGTGCTCCTCGACGCATACTTCCTCCAGTCGGAGATTAACGATCAATCGAATGAATGCGTGATTTTCTTCGTTTGATATTCGCAGGCCGGAGCCGTCCGGAACAGTGCCGTTCGGACTAATCGGTAAAAGTTCACACACAGTTTCCGTGTGTTTTCTCCATAAAATGGGCGCGACAAATAAATCGATTACGCTCCGCCGCTTCGCGAATCAGCGCGAGGTCACGCGGCGAGGTGACCATCGGGGCGAATGCGCAGCCCGCCGATCACCAGAGCGAGCATTTCGTAATGCCCGACGAGCATGAAGAGTTCGACGATCTCCGGGTCCGAAAGATGTGGTCGCAGCGTTTCCCAGGTTTTGTCATCGACCGTTCGGTCGGTATGTAACTGTTCCACCGCAAGCAGAATCGCCGACTCGCGTGGACTCCATTCCCTTTCGGCGCGGTCGGCGATCCCGTCGATCTCCGCGCGGCTGACCCCGGCGCGGCGAGCCATCCGGACGTGGTGCTCGTATTCGTAGTCGCAACCACACAACCCGGCCACACGCAGGATCACCAGTTCCGTTTCCCGGCGAGGAAGCTTTCCTCGTGGCATCAGCCGGGCGGCGAATCGGAGCCAGGAACGGAACAGTCGTCGATTCTTGCCGAGGATCAGGAAAAGGCGCGGCGGTTCCCCGCGAGTGACGCGGCCGGCGAGCCGGACGAACGCCCAGATGGGCAGGCCCAGCTCCGCCCGGGTCCCCGGTTCGAGCCTGCTGCTCCCGGTCACCCGCACTCACCGGCCACTGTGGACGGCGCCCCTGGTTGGTCCGTGGTGAACGGAACATCCTCCTCGCGGGCGATCCGCAGCGCGGCGTCCACCTGCGATCTGCGCGAGCGGTCGATCACCCGCTGGAGCACGGATCGCACGGGCAGCATCGCTCCGACCCAGCGCGGGGCGACGGCGGTGCGGGAGCGCAGGGTGATGGCCTTTTCCAGCGCGTCGATCCCGGCGACGACGGGGGTCACCGTGGTCAGCGAGCGCTTGCGCAACAACCGCCTGGCGGCGTCGGTGTCGAAGCCGCGGGAGGTCATGTCGGTGTCGAGCTCGGCGAAGTAGGCCACGCCGACCTTCGCCCCGGACGGCCGCAGTTCCGCGCGCAGCGTGTTGCCCAGTGCCTCGACCGCCGCCTTCGACGCGCTGTACGCGCCGAGTAGCGGCAGGTGCACGGCGGCGGCCAGTGAGGAGATCAGCAGCGCGTACCCACCGGGATGGCTCAGGTGCGGGCCGGCCGCGCGCAGCGTGTAGTAGGTGCCGAGGACGTTGACCCGCAGGGTCTGCTCCATCACCTCGGGCGATCCGCCGACCAGCGGGAGCTGCTTGGCGATGCCGGCGTTGGCGACCACGACGTCCAGTCCGCCGAGCTCGGCCACGATCCCGGCGACGGCGGCGTCCACCTGGCTCCGGTCGGCGACATCACAGACGCGCCATGGCGCGTCGCCGCAGCCCTTTGCGGTGTCGGCGAGCAGTTCGGGTTCGAGGCCGACCAGGCCGACCCTGGCTCCGCGCTCGTGCAGGCGCCGGGCGAGTAGCGCGCCGATGCCACGCGCCCCGCCGGTGATCAGCACCCGGGTCCCTACCAGGCTCGATGCCTGCTGAGTTTTCCTCACGTTCTCAGCCTAACATCTGCGAACAGTTTTGTTCGTCGAAATTTGACGAAGCGCCAACGGGCTCGGCCGGTGTCGAATCAGCCGGGCAGGCGGGCGGTGATCCACTCGCAGGCGGCGTCCACGGCGGCGTCGAGCGTGGCCCGGGTGGTGTCGAAGACGGTGACCGGCGGGCACATGCTCGCCGCGTCCGCCCGCAACCAGCGGGCGAACGCGAGCGTCTCGGCGATCCGCGGCTCGGACCACTGCCGCCAGGCAGGCCGCGCACGCAACCGGGCGGCGAGCACCTCGTCCTGGGCGAGGTAGGCGAGATAGTGGATGTCGCTGAACAGTTCCCGTTCCGGCAGCGGCTCGAACTCCGGCGGCACGACGGTGCCGCACAGGACGACAGGACGGCCGCTCTGCTGGATCATCGCGGCCATCCGCAGCCAGGTGGACCGGAACCGGGGCTGGCCGTAACCGTCGTCCTCCGGCTCGCGCAACCCCGCCGTCCAGAGCACGTCCTGCTCCAGCACCACGACCCGGTCACCGAGACGGGCCGCGAGCGCGGGCCCCACGGTCGACTTGCCCGCACCACTCGGGCCGGTCAGCGCGAACAACGGCAGCCTGCGAAACGGCCACCGGTGCGCGCAGCGCGCGCAGGCCAGCGCCGGGGCGTCCTCCGGCGCGCCGGAGGCGAGGCGATGATCGTCCCGGTCCCCGCAGGCCGGGCAGATCTTCAGGTCGAGGCCGGACACCGCGTCACGCTGATCGTCTCCTGGAACCCGCGCCGCCAGGGCGGGTCTGGCAATTGGCGTGGTCGCGGTGTTCGCACCGGGAGTCGCCCGCCAATCCCTAGTCGAAGAGTCCGTCGAGGAAGCTGCGCTTGCGGTGGCCCTTGTGGCCACCGTGTCCGTACGGGCGGGGCGAATCCGCATACCCGCCGCGGTGGGGACGCGGTGAGTCGGCGTAGCCGCCGCGGTAGCCACGCGGCGAGTCGGGATGCCCGCCGCGGTGGGGACGGGGTGAGTCGGCGTAGCCGGCGCGGTAACCGCGCGGCGAGTCGGGATGCCCGCCGCGATGCGGGCGAGGTGAATCCGGGTGGCCCTGCCTGCGGCCGTGACCGCCGTGCGGGGCAGGCGAGTCCGGCCGGTACGGCGGCGGGGCCGCGGCGTAGAACGCCGTCTCGGCCTTGGCGATCTGCTCCAGTTCGCCGCGGTCGAGGAAGATGCCCCGGCACCCCTCGCACTGGTCTATGTGGACGCCGTTCTTGTCGACCGTCCGCATCTTGCTCTGGCATTTCGGGCACGTCACGGAGCAGGAGCTTACTCATGCGTGCCGGGTCAGTCACCGTCCGCGGCGCAGGCGCAGAGGCAGAACGGGTGCCCGGCCGGATCGGCGTAGACCCGGAACGTCTCCGGCTGGTCGTCGAGTAGCCGGGCGCCGAGCGTGAGAGCGCGTTCGTGCGCGGCGGGCAGGTCGGTGACCGTCAGGTCGAGATGGAACTGCTGCGGACGGTCCGGCTCGGGCCAGCCGGGTGGGCGGTAGTCCGCGACGCGCTGGAACTCCAGCAATGGGCCACCGAGCGGATTGGTCAGTGAGACCCAGTCCGGATCGGACGTGGCGGGCACCGGCCATTCGAGCAGCCGCGCGTAGAAACCCGCCAGTGCCTCGGGGTCCGGGCAGTCGAGCACGATCCCGCCCAGTGTTGGGACGAGGCCGGGAACGGTGGGGGCCGGCATCGCTTTGCCTCCCTGAAGTCGAGTAACCAGTGAAGTGAGTATGCAAGTTATGTCGATCGGACGCAACCGGCATCGGGACTACAGTGGTGACGTGAGCGCAGAGCCAGCGACCAGCCCGGACGCGAGCCTCGTGCTCGGCTTCCTCAACACCGTGGACGTCGAAGAGGGCACGGATCTGTTGCGTGGCAAGCAGAGCTGGCAACGATGGGCCTCGGCGAGAGGCCTGCGCGCCGGATCGCTCACCGACGCCCGCGCCACCCGCGAAGCGTTGCGTGCCGCCGCCGGGGACCCAGGGGCCCGCGCCGGGGACGCGGGAACCTCCGTCCGGGTCGAACTCGCCGGCGGCACACCCAGCCTGGTCGCCGATACCGCGCTCGGCGCGGTACTCGCCGCCGCCGCCCGGCTGGCCGTGCTCGGTGAGTGGGCACGCATCAAGATCTGCCCCGCCGACGACTGCCGGTGGGCGTTCTACGACCACTCCCGCAACCGCTCGCGCGCCTGGTGCTCCATGCGGGTCTGCGGCAACCGGGAGAAGGCAAGGGCCTGGCGGCGGCGGGCAGACGGCACGAACTGACAAGCTCCGCGCGCTGCGGCTACGGTGGCTCCGGAACCTACGACGACCACGAGGCGGCGCCGATGGCATGGCCGTGGACCCCGGAAATCCCGCTACTGAACGACAAGCCGGTCTTCCAGGTCACCGCGACCGCGGCCGAGAACGCCGGGCAGGGCTGCGATCTGCACGCAGCGCTGAAGGCCCGCCCCGAGACCAGGCCGGACAACGGGCGCTGGCGGCGGCGGTACAGCGACGACACCTTCACCCTCGGCCCGCTCGTCGACGCCATCGCCCAGGTGCACGGCGTCACCGCCCGGGGGACCGACCTCGGCGAGGCGGTCGGCAGGGCGCGCATGGCGTTCGGTTCCCTGCACCCGGGCTGGCGGACGTTCCTCGAACTCGCCCTGGAGCAGTACTTCGAGTACCACGAGGCGCGCGAACAGGAACTCGGCGCGCTGCGCTACCTCGGGCTGACCAACAAGGTCGCGCTGCGGCCGGGCTCTGCCGTGATGACCTGGGGGCCGTTGTACGAGAACGAATCCGGCATGCGGGAGATCCGCAGGCTCCGGTTCGGCCGGGCGCACTCCGAACACACGGTGTGGGCCGATGTCGCCGCCTACGTCGCGGCGGAGCTTGCCACCGACCGTCCGGTCCGGCAGGTGTACGTCACCGAGGTCGGGCTCCAGGACGGCGTCGAACGGCACCTCATCAACGGGATCGCGCCCGAGCAGGCACGCGAGGGGTACGAACGTTCCGTCCGGCCGAAAGCGCGGTCCGTCGTCGAGGGTGCCGTCCGGACGCCCGGGCACGACTGCGAGTCGTGCAAGTTCACCGGCGGCTGCCCGGATCTGGTAGCCGTGCCGGGAATGCTGCAGCTCGACGCGCCCGCCGCCTGGTCGCGGTCCGTCTCCGCCCACGACCTCTCACTGCACCGGCGCTGCCCGTCCCGGTGGTACCTCCAGCGGCAGCTCAACCTGCCCCGGGAGGCGGAGGACTCGGACACCCTGCGACGCGGAACGGCCGCGCACGCCTGGATCGACCAGGCCCACCGCCGTGGCACCGCCTGCGAGCTCGGCGACCTTCCGGCACCTGGTGCCGAGGGGGCCGGCTCCGACGGCTTGGGTTCCGGTGGGCTGGGTTCTGGTGGGCTGAGCGAGGAGGAGTACCGGCTCGCGTATCCGTTCCTGCTGCGGCATGTGGACGTGTGCCCGTTCAGGGAAGGACCGGTGGACGTCGTCCTCGCCGAGCGCAGTGTGCACGCACGGGACCCGGAGGCGGACGTCGTCGTGGTGGCAAAGCCGGACTTGCTGATTCGGCGGGACGGGGCGCTCGTCGTGCGGGAACTGAAGACGTCCGGAGGCCACCTTCCTGCCGACGAAAGGGAAGCGCGGGACCGGTACCTGGCCGTCGTCTTCGACCTCGCGCTGCTCGCCTACGGACTGGCGGAACGGTACGACTGCGCGGAGGGGAAGGTGGAGCTGGAGATCCTGACGCCGAACGAGGCCGCCGTCTTCACCTACTCGACCGAGGATCCGCTGATGGCGAAGGTCAGCCGTGAACAGTTGAAGGCCCACGCGGAAGAATGGGCCCACGACACGACGTGGGATACGCGGCCCGGTCCGCAGTGCGCCTGGTGCCCGGTGCGGGAATGGTGTCCCGACCGCGATGCGTACGGGGCGACCGTCGCGGGGCCACCACCCACCGAGGACGCTCCGTTCTGATTCTCTGGGGGGTTTGGGGGTGAGTTCTGCTGGGGGGCTTGTTTTGGCTGGGGGGTTTGTTTTGGCGGGAGGGCTTGTTTTGGCTGGGGGGTTGGGTTTTGCGGGGTTGGGGGTATCGGGGTGGCGTCTTGGGTTTCGGGCACGCCTTCGGCGCGCCGTGGGTAACTGTCGCTGCACGGGGCGTTCGCCGTTGATGGTCACCAGCGACAGTTACCCACGGAACGGGTTTCTCGGTGCTGTCTGGTTCGGTGCGGGTGGGGTGTCGCGTCCGGTTGGGTGTGTCGCGTTCGGGTTCGTACCCCGGTTGTTGCGTCCGGTTGTCCTTCGGGGGCCTGCTTGACGGGATGGGTGGCGCTGGTCGGCTTGGTGCTGGTCGGTTCCTGGCTGCGCGGGGGCTCGGTGTTGGTCGGTTTGGTGCTGTCGGGTTCCTGATCGCGCGGGGGCACGGTGGTGACTTGGTGCTGTCCGGCTCCCGAACCGCACGGGCAGGGCAGTCTGATGTCGTTCGGTCCTCGTCCGTGCGCGGCTCACGGCGGTTGGCGATACCTGACGCCCCTGGAGCGCAATATGTCGACGTATTGCGAAATCATCCCCGCACAAGGGCAGCGCAATACGGTGCCGTAGTGCGCTCGCACTCAGCCTCACCTACGCGCTGTCACCACCCAGGCGGGGGTTCCGGCCACAGTCGAACGGCCCAATCCCCTGCACAGTGCCCTACGAAGGCGTCACTTGTGGCCGTTTCTCATGCCCGGGGTCATGTTTTCGTGGATTAGTGTGGCATTAGCGTGACAGGGCGGGTCATGAATGGGACTTTCACATATTGGGGGTACCTGATGGTGTTATTTCCACTCTCGTGAATGCCCGCTACAATGGACATATGATCGATGGGGGATCTGTAGAAGTTCAGCTATCCACGATTCTGGACATGGAATCGCGAGAAACAGTGCGCGTCGACCACAGCGGTGTGAACCACGGCGGGCCGACCGGTGTCAGGCTCGGACGGTTGTCGCGGCGGGGGTTGCTACGGGTCATGCGGGATGCCGAGGCCGCACGCTCCCGCGCCGACGCCGTGCAGGTGCGGGCCATGGCCCGCTTCGCTGCCCTATCCGAAGGCCCGCGTGGGGTGGCAGCCGAGATCGCACTGACCTTGGCGACCACCGAACACCGCGCGCAGCGAATGGTCGCGATGGCACAAGCGTTGACCACCCGGCTACCAGCAACACTGACAGCAATGGAAACCGGCGTCATCGACGCCTACAAAGCCTCCAAAATCGTCGACGCCACCGCACCCTTGTCCGACGAGCACGCCATTGCGGTGGACACCGCAATGGCTGGCCGAGTGGACGGTCGGAATCCGTCCAGCATTCGCCGCGCGGTCGTGCGACAGGTCGCACACGTTGACCCCGACGGGCACGCCGAACGAGCCCGGAAACGGCGCCAAGAACGCAGCCTGCAACTGGTGCACCAAGACGACGCCATGAGCACCCTCATCGCCGACCTGCCCACCGAAACCGCCACCACCATCTACACCCGCGTGGACCGCATCGCCAAAACCCTCCGCGGCCACACGGAGACCCGCACCCTGGAACAACTCCGTGCTGACGTGTTCGCCGAACTCTGCCTCGGCCACCGTCAGAGCGAACCCCGCACCGAAATATTCGTCCACGTCGCCGCCACCACCCTCG
>NZ_NKYE01000024.1 GCF_002262875.1 Amycolatopsis antarctica
CCCGGCGCACCAAACCCTTCAACTCGGTGAACTCAGGACCCATCCGCGCACGCGTCTTGATCCACGACGGCTTCTTCTCAATCGGCGTCTCACTGTTACGCACCTCGAGCCGCAACAACTTCCGCCCGCCGGGGCCGGCGGCGTCCGCCGCCGGCCCGGGGGAAGCGCCGGACGTCCCGCAGGTCACGGGAGTTCCGGGTACAGCGGGTACTTCTCGGCCAGCACGGCGACGCGGGCCCGCAACGAGGTACGGACACCCTCGTCGAAACCGGAACCCAGTGCGGTGGCGATGATGTCGGCGACCTCGGTGAACGCCGCCGCGTCGAAACCGCGGGTGGCCAGCGCCGGGGTGCCGATCCGCAGACCGGAGGTGACCATCGGCGGGCGCGGGTCGTTCGGGACGGCGTTGCGGTTCACGGTGATTCCCACCGAGTGCAACCGGTCCTCCGCCTGCTGGCCGTCCAGTTCGGACTTGACCAGGTCGACCAGGACGAGGTGGACGGCGGTGCCGCCGGTGAGTACCCGGACGCCCACCTCGGCACAGTCCGGTTCGGACAGCCGGGCGGCGAGCGTGCTCGCGCCGTCGAGCACCCGCTGTTGCCGCTCCCGGAACTCCTCGCTCGCCGCGACCTTCAGCGCCACCGCCTTCGCCGCGATGACGTGCTCCAGCGGGCCGCCCTGCTGGCCGGGGAAGACGGCCGAGTTGATCTTCTTCGCCAGTTCCTGCTTGCACAGAATGATGCCGCCACGCGGACCGCCGAGGGTCTTGTGCGTGGTGGTGGTGACGACGTCGGCATAGGGCACCGGGCTCGGGTGCAGCCCGGCGGCCACGAGTCCGGCGAAATGCGCCATGTCCACCATCAGCGTGGCGTCCACGGTGTCGGCGATCCTGCGGAACTCGGCGAAGTCGAGCTGACGCGGGTACGCCGACCAGCCCGCGACGATCATCTTCGGCCGGTGCTCGGCGGCCAGCCGCTCCACCTCGGCCATGTCGACCTGCCCGGACTCCGGGTCGACGTGGTAGGGCACGACGTTGTACAGCTTGCCGGAGAAGTTGATCCGCATGCCGTGCGTCAGGTGCCCGCCGTGCGCCAGATCCAGGCCCATGATCGTGTCGCCGGGCTTGAGCAGCGCGAACATCGCGGCGGCGTTGGCCTGCGCACCGGAGTGCGGCTGGACGTTGGCGTGCTCGGCGCCGAAGAGTTCCTTCGCCCGGTCGATCGCGAGCTGCTCGACGACGTCGACGTGCTCACAGCCGCCGTAGTAGCGGCGGCCCGGGTATCCCTCGGCGTACTTGTTGGTCAGTACCGAACCCTGAGCCTCGAGCACCGCCACCGGGGCGAAGTTCTCCGAGGCGATCATCTCCAGGGTGGACTGCTGGCGGTGCAGCTCGGCGGCCACCGCCTCGGCGACCTCCGGGTCCACAGTGGACAGATTGGCGTCGAACGAGGACATGGTCACGCCTCCTGGGTGAGTTCGGTGTAGGCGCCCGCGTCCAGCAGTTCCGGCACCTCGGTGGTGCGGACCTTGAACAGCCAGCCCTGCTCGTAGGGATCGGAGTTGACGATCTCCGGCGCATCCGAAGTGGACTCGTTGACCTCGACGACCTCGCCGCTGACCGGGGCGAAGAGCTCGCTCACGGACTTGGTCGACTCGATCTCCCCGCACTCCTCGCCGGCGGTCACCACGGCACCCACCTCGGGAAGCTGGACGAAGACGATGTCGCCCAGCGCCTCGGCGGCGAACTTGGTGATGCCGATGGTGGCGACATCGCCGTCGATGCTCAGCCACTCGTGTTCTTTGGTGTAGCTCAGGTTCTCAGGAACGGTCATACCGGTAAGCCTTTCAAAGTCGGGACCGGACGGCGCGGCCACCCACACGTGCGAGGGACTACTCAGGTGCGCTTGTAGAACGGGGTGGTGACGACCTCGACTCCGGCCGAAGTGCCGCGGATGTCCACGGCCAGCGTCGTACCCGGTTCGGCGAACGCGGGCGGCACATAGGCCAGCGCGATCGGGTGGCCCAGTGTCGGCGACAACGCACCGCTGGTGACCTCGCCGATCGCCTCGCCCTCGGAGTCGAGCACCCGGTACCCGGCGCGCGGGGCACGGCGGCCCTCTCCGCGCAGGCCGACGAGCACCTTCTCCGCACCGTCGGCCTCGATGGCGTCGCGGCGCTTCTCCAACGCCGCCCTGCCGACGAAACCGCCCGGCTTCTCGAACTTGACCACCCGGCCGAGGTTGGCCTCGAACGGCGTCGAGGCGACGCTGAGTTCGTTGCCGTACAACGGCATTCCCGCCTCCAGCCGCAGGGTGTCGCGGCAGGCGAGGCCCGCGGGCAGCAGGCCGTGCGGGGCACCCGCGCCGGTGAGGATCGCCCACACCGCCGGTGCCTCGTTCGCGGCGACGTACAGCTCGAAGCCGTCCTCGCCGGTGTATCCGGTGCGGGCGAGCAGCAGCTCGTGACGCTGCCCGCCGGGGCCTGTCAGCACCGCCGGGACGCTGGCGTAGTACTTCAGCGCGTCGAGATCCGCCTCGCAGACGGCACCGAGGATCGCGGCGGACGCGGGCCCCTGCACGGCGATCAGCGCGTACTCGGCCGAACGATCGACGACCTCGGCGCCGAAGCCGTGCGAGCGGTCGCGCAGCTCGGCCGCCACGACGGCGACGTTGGAGGCGTTGGCGACCACCAGGAACTCGTTCTCCGCCAGCCGGTAGACCACCAGGTCGTCGAGCACACCGCCGGTGTCGTGGCAGAGCATGGTGTAGCGGGCGCGGCCGACCTTCACCGCGGAGAGGTTGCCGACGAAGGCGTGGTCGAGCGCCAGCCCGGCCTCCGGGCCGGACACGAAGATCTCACCCATGTGAGACAGGTCGAACAGGCCCGCGGTCTCCCGGACGGCCTTGTGCTCGGCCAGTTCACTGGAGTAACGCACCGGCATGTTCCAGCCCGCGAAGTCGGTGAACAGCGCGCCGAGCTCGGTGTGCACCGAGTTCAGCGGCGAGAGGGTGGGTGCGGAGGTGGTGCTCACGGCGGATGACCTCAGTTCTCGAAGGCGGACAGCGGCGGGCAGGAACAGACGAGGTTGCGGTCGCCGTGCACCCCGTCGATGCGGCGGACCGGCGGCCAGTACTTCCCGCGCGGCGACACCCCCGAGGGATAGACCGCCAGCGTCCGGTCGTAGGGCCGGTCCCAGTCGCCGGCCAGCATCTCCGCGGTGTGCGGCGCGCCCCGCAGCGGACTGTCCTCGACGCTCCAGCGCCCGGCCGCGACCTCGTCGATCTCCCGGCGGATGGCGATCATCGCGTCGCAGAACCGGTCGATCTCGCCAAGGTCCTCGCTCTCCGTGGGCTCCACCATCAGCGTGCCCGCGACCGGGAACGACATGGTCGGGGCGTGGAAGCCATAGTCGATGAGCCGCTTCGCCACATCGTCGACGGTGACGCCGGTGCGCTTGGTCAGCCCGCGCAGGTCCAGGATGCACTCGTGGGCGACCAGCCCGTGCTGGCCCGCGTAGAGCACCGGGTAGTGCGGGCCGAGCCGGGAGGCGACGTAGTTCGCCGCGAGCACGGCGACCTTCGTGGCCTGGGTGAGCCCCTCGGCGCCCATCATCCGCACGTACGCCCAGGAGATCGGCAGGATCGACGCGGAGCCGAACGGCGCGCCCGCGATCGGGCCGATGCCGGCGTCGAGGTCCGGACGCTGCGGGTGGCCGGGCAGGTACGGCGCGAGATGCGCGCGCACCGCGACCGGCCCGACGCCGGGCCCGCCGCCGCCGTGCGGGATGCAGAACGTCTTGTGCAGGTTCAGGTGCGAGACGTCGCCGCCGAACCGCCCCGGCTTCGCCAGGCCCAGCAGCGCGTTGAGGTTGGCGCCGTCGACGTAGACCTGACCGCCCGCGTCGTGCACCAGCGCGGCCAGCTCGTCGATGCCATGCTCGTAGACGCCGTGCGTGGACGGGTAGGTGACCATGATCGCCGCGAGGGAGTCCGCGTGCGCGTCCACTTTGGACTTGAGGTCGGCGGTGTCGATGTTGCCCTCGGTGTTGCAGGCGACCACCACGACGCGCATCCCGGCCAGTACCGCGGAAGCGGCGTTGGTGCCGTGCGCCGACGACGGGATCAGGCAGACGTCACGGCCGGTGTCGCCGCGGCCGCGGTGGTAGGCGCGGATCGCCAGCAGGCCCGCCAGCTCACCCTGGCTGCCCGCGTTGGGTTGCAGGGACACCGAGTCGTAGCCGGTGACCTCGGCCAGCCAGCCGCAGAGCTGGTCCACGAGCTCGCCGTAACCCTCGGCGTCGGAGGCCGGGGCGAACGGGTGCAGGCCGGCGAACTCGGGCCAGCTGATCGGCTCCATCTCGGTGGTGGCGTTGAGCTTCATCGTGCAGGAGCCGAGCGGGATCATCCCGCGATCCAGCGCGTAGTCCTGATCGGACAGTCCGCGCAGGTACCGCAGCATCGCCGTCTCCGAGCGGTGCGTACCGAAGACCTCGTGCGAGAGGTAGCCGGTGGTGCGGGCCAGCCCGCCAGGCAGCGCCGCACCCGCCGCCGAATCGGCGGCCTGCCCGCCGGGGACGCCGAACGCGCGCAGTACCCGGTCCAGCACCTCCCCGGTGGTCTTCTCGTCGCAGGCGATCCGCACGTGGTCGGCGCCGTCCGGGCCGAGGTTGATCCCGTCCGCCCTGGCCGCGGCGACCACCTCGGCGGCGCGGCCGGGGACGTGGGCGAGAACCGTGTCGAAGAAGTGGCCGTGCACCACCTCCACGCCCCCGGAGCGCAGCGCCGCGGCGAGACCGGCGGCCTGGCCGTGGACCCGCTCGGCGATGGCGCGCAGGCCGTCCGGGCCGTGGTAGACGGCGTACATCCCGGCCACCACGGCGAGCAGGACCTGAGCGGTACAGATGTTGGAGGTGGCCTTCTCCCGGCGGATGTGCTGCTCGCGGGTCTGCAGGGCGAGGCGGTAGGCGGGCGCACCCGCGACGTCCACCGAGACGCCCACCAGTCTGCCCGGCAGCGAACGCTCCAGGCCACCGCGCACGGCGAGGAAACCGGCGTGCGGGCCGCCGTAGCCGAGCGGCACACCGAAGCGCTGCGTGTTGCCGGCGGCCAGATCGGCGCCGAACTCGCCGGGCGCCTGCACCACGGTCAGTGCGAGCAGGTCGGCGGCGGCGCAGTACAGGGCACCGGCGGTCTTCGCGGCCGCACCGATCCCGGCGTAGAAGTCGGCGTCGCGCAGCATGCCGGAGGCACCCGGGTACTGCACGACGACACCGAAGAACTCATCCGGCAGCCCGTCGGCGAGCTCGCGGACGTCGACCTCGATGCCGACGGCCTCGGCGCGGGTGCGCACCACGGCGATCGTCTGCGGCAGGCACTCGGCGTCCAGCACGACCGTGGCCGACGTGGACTTCGAGGCGCGGCGCATCAGCAGCACGGCCTCGGCGACGGCGGTCGACTCGTCCAGCATCGAGGCGTTCGCCGTGGTCAGGCCGGTGAGGTCGGCGACCATGGTCTGGAAGTTCAGCAGTGCTTCCAGGCGGCCCTGGGAGATCTCCGGCTGGTACGGGGTGTACGCGGTGTACCAGGCGGGGCTCTCCAGCACGTTGCGCCGGATGACCGCGGGGGTGACCGTGTCGCTGTAGCCCAGGCCGATCATCTGCACCATCGGCCGGTTGCGCGCGGCGATCGCACGAAGTTCGGCGGTGGTCTCCGACTCGGACGCGGCGGGAGGAAGATCCAGCTCGCTGCTCAACCGAATGGCGGCGGGGACGGCGGCGTCGGCCAGCGCGTCGACGCTGCCGTAACCGATCTCGGCGAGCATCTTGGCCTGTTCGGCGGCCGCGGGGCCGATGTGCCGGGAGACGAAGGTGTGCCTGGACGCCGAAGATCCGCTGCTCATGCGGGAGCTCCTCTTGTCGCGCACGGCATCGGTGCCGCCGTGCTCGGGAACTCCCCCTCTGTCATGGGACCTGAGAGCTTCGCCGCGTGGACGCGACTTGCACCGTTGGTGAGGCGCGGGTGCGCCTGCTTTCCAGAGTGGCCTGGCTCGAAGCGGTAGCTGTACCTGAGAGATTGGTGGGGAGTTTGCTCCTTCGGTGCCCCGCCTGCGGCGTACCTTCACGTCGCTACGGGGACTCTCCCGCTTCGGCTCGTTCAGCCCGATCTGCAGTTGTCGTCGAACCGCCAAAGTACGCGCCGCGCCTGGCCACGTCTACCCGGGCGGCGCACGAAGGGATCACAGGCCGGACGGGACGCGGGCGAGTAGTTCCCGGATCTCCCTGACCGCGCCGCGGCCCGCGCGGTTGGCGCCGACGGTGCTCGCCGACGGACCGTAACCGACCAGATGCAGCCGGGGATCGGCGACGACGCGGGTGCCGTCCATGACGATCCCGCCACCCGGTTCGCGCACGTGCAGCGGGGCGAGATGGTCGATCGCGGCACGGAACCCGGTCGCCCAGAGGATGACGTCGGCTCGGCGCTCGGTGCCGTCCGCCCAGGCGACACCGCGGGGCGTGATCCGCTCGAACATCGGCAGCCGGTCCAGGATTCCGCGGTCCCTCGCCTCGCGAACCTCCGGCGTCAGCATCAGGCCGGTCACGCCCACCACGCTGTCCGGCGGCCTGCCCGCGCGCACCGCCTCGTCCACCCGGGCGACCGCGGCCCTGCCCAGCTCCGCCGTGAACGGGCCCTCCCGGAAGACCGGCGGCCTGCGCGTCACCCAGGTGGTCTCGGCGGCGACGGAGGCGATCTCGATGAGAAGTTGCACGGCGGAGGTCCCGCCGCCGACGACGACCACGCGGCGGCCGCGGAACTCACCGGGACCCGGGTAGCCGGCGGTGTGCAACTGCCTGCCGGTGAAGGACTCCTGGCCCGGGTAGCGCGGCCAGAACGGGCGGTCCCAGGTGCCGGTGGCGTTGACCACCGCGCGGGCGGCCCAGCTCCCGGCGTCGCTCTCGACGATCAGCCTGCCCGCCGTGACCGCTCCGCCGGGCTCCCGGCCGGCGTCCCGGACGGCACGCACCTCGGCGGGCCGCAGCACCGGCAGGTCGAAGGTGCGCTCGAAACGTCCGAAGTACTCCGGCACCACCTCCGCCGCGGGCCGCCGCCCGTCCGGTTCGCCGAACGCCATGCCGGGCAGGTCGTACAGCCCGTGCACCCGGTCGAGGCTCAGCGTCGGCCAGCGGTACTGCCAGGCGCCGCCCGGCCGGGCGGCGTGGTCGAGCACGAGGAAACCGGATTCCGCGCCTCGCCGCCAGTTCGGGTAGCCGGAACGGCGGAGGAAGAACGCCGCGGACAGCCCGGCCTGCCCGGCGCCGATCACCACGACGTCGGCCCGGTGGACCTCGGCGGCAGGGGCTGCTTCTCGCACGCCGGGTACAACTCGCGGGGGGCGCGGGACCTTCCGGCGCGGGACCACCGGTGGCGAGGATCGCACCGGGGTCAGTGCGGGACGAGCAGGCGCAGCTCTTCCGCGGGTGTGGGCCCGGACAGCAGGGGTGGTTCACCGCGGGCACGGTCCCAGGCGAGGACGCCGGCCGCGGTCACCGCCAGCGGCGTCGCGGGAAGGCCCGCCGCACGTGCCCGGCCCGCGTCGCGGCACTGGCTGTCCCGATCGGTGCGGACCAGTGGGAACGGCTCGGGGCCCGGCGGAACCGGCACCAGCTCGACCTCGCTGCCCGCGACCTCGGCGCAGATCGTGACCAGCCCGGCGAGGGTGACCGGTTCGGCGGGCCCGACGGCATTGAAGGCGCCTCGGTGGCCGTCGGCGAGCAGCCGGGTGACGAGCCGGGCGAGGTCGCGTGAGTCGAGCACCTGCACCGGCTGGTCCGGATCGCCGGGAATCGCGACCCGTCCGCCGCGGGCGGCGCGGCGAACCCAGTAGGTGAACGTGTCCCGTGGATCGTGCGGCCCGGCCACCGTTCCCGGCCGCACGATGACGCAGCGGTCGCCGTACCGGGCGCGGACCTCGTCCTCGCAGGCGACCTTGAGCGGGCCATAGGTTTCCTCGCGCAGTTCCTCGGTGTCCCGTTCGGCGGGCCTGCGCGGCGCGTCCTCGTCCGCCCCCGGCCCGGCGGAAGCCGCGTACACCGCGTTGGTGGAGATGAACAGGTACCGGCCCGCCCGCTCGCCGAGCACGTCGATCGCCTGCCGGAGGTGCCGCGGCACGTACCCGCTGACGTCCACGACGGCGTCCCATTCGCCGTGCGCCAGTGCCGTGTAGTCGCCGGTGTCCCGGTCACCGAGGAGCCTCGGCACAGCGGGGAACAGACCGATACCGGTGCGGCCCCGCCCGAACAGGGTGACCTCCGCGCCGGAAGCCAGCGCGTCCTCGACGATGGCGCGGCCGACGAACGAGGTGCCGCCCAGTACGAGAATGCGCATCCGGCCGAGCCTAGGCGCCCGCGGGTCCGTCGCGCGAACAGCGGCGGGGAACGCGGGTCCGGGTAACAATGTCGGAACCGGTGGCGAGCACGTGTCCGGTCCGGCCCGGCGGCACCGACGTACCGGGTGAACGGCGCCGCACCGGGTGCCGGCGAGAGGAGCACACCGTGAAGTACATGATCCTGACCTACGCCTCGCAGCTCGACTACGACGGCATGGCGGGCGCCCCCGGCGACGGTCCCGCCTGGGCGCCGGAGGACTTCGCCGCCATGGGCGCGTTCATGGAGGCGTTCTCCGCCGAACTGGCGGAATCCGGGGAACTGGTCGAGACGCGGGGCCTGGACGCCCCAGTGCACACCCGGCGGGTCGGCAACGGCCCGGAGGGCACGCCGGTGGTCACCGACGGCCCGTACGCCGAGACGCAGGAAGTGCTCGCCGGCTACTGGATCGTCGACTGCGTGAGTATCGACCGCGCCACCGAGATCGCCGCCCGGCTCGGCGCCTGCCCGGCGCCCCCGCACGTCGCCGCCACCGCGTACGCCGACGTGCGCCCGCTCGTCGAGTCCCGGGACGAACTGGACGGCTGAGCCGTGGCCGGCACCGAGGTCGAGGACCTGCTGCGCCGGGTGGCGCCGCGGGTCCTCGGCGCGGTGGTCCGGCGGTACGGGCACTTCGACGCGGCCGAGGACGCGATACAGGAGGCACTGCTGGCCGCGGCGGCGCAGTGGCCGGCCGAGGGTGTACCGGAGCACCCGCACGGCTGGCTGATCACCGTCGCCTCGCGCAGGCTCACCGATCTGCTGCGCGCGGAGCAGGCACGCCGCCGCCGGGAGGACACCGTCGCCCGGTGGGAGCTGCCGGAGGACCGCCGGTCGCCGGTGGCCGACGCGGACGACACGCTGGTGCTGCTTTTCCTGTGCTGCCACCCTTCCCTCACCCCGGCGGGGCAGATCGCGCTGACGCTGCGGGCCGTCGGCGGACTGACCACGACGGAGATCGCCCGCGCCTTCCTGGTGCCGGAGGCGACGATGACGCGGCGCATCACCCGAGCGAAGCAGCGCATCCGGGACAGTGGCGTCCCGTTCGCCATGCCGGGACCGGCCGAGCGCGCACGGCGGCTCGCCTCGGTGCTGCACGTGCTGTACCTGATCTTCACCGAGGGCTACGCCGGCACCACCGGCCCGCACCTGCGCCGCGACGAACTGGCCACCGAGGCGATCCGGCTCACCCGCACCGTCCACCGGCTGCTTCCCGGGGACGGTGAGGTCGCCGGACTGCTCGCGCTGATGCTGCTCACCGACGCGCGCAAGGCGGCACGCACCGGGCCGGACGGGGCGCTGATCCCGATGGCCGAGCAGGACCGCGGGCTCTGGGACGCCGAGCGGATCGCCGAGGGCGTCACACTGATCACCGCGACCCTGCCCCGTGGCCGGACGGGGCCGTACCAGCTCCAGGCGGCGATCGCCGCGCTGCACGACGAGGCGCCCCGCGCCGAGGCCACGGACTGGCCGCAGATCACCGCGCTGTACGGCCTGCTGCTGCGGATCTCGGATAACCCGGTGGTGGCCCTGAACCACGCGGTCGCCGTCGGCATGTCCCAGGGCGCAGCGGCGGGTCTGGCGCTGCTGGACGACCTGGACGGGGACGCCAGGGTCGCCGAGGACCACCGGCTGCACGCCGTCCGTGCCCATCTACGGGAGATGAGCGGTGACCTTACCGGGGCGCGCGCCTCGTACCGGGCCGCGGCGGCGCGGACGACCAGCCTGCCACGGCAGCGGTACCTGCACGGCCGGGCCGCCCGCCTGGACGGCGGGCGGTGACCGGCACAGGGTGTGTCTACTTCCGTATCGCCCGGACGATCGCCACCACCGCGAGCACCGCGGCCACGACGCCGAGAACGGGAGCGACCCGCTTGGTCACCGAACCGCCCGCGTAGTCGAACAGGTCGATCGGCTCGGCCCCGCCTTCCCGGGGCGTGTCCTTGCGGGGCGCGTCCTCCTGAGGGGCGGCGTTCCGGGGTGCTTCCTCGGGCGAGGCCTGCGCCGGCGCCGGGCGCGGCGCGGGCCTCGGTGGCGGGGTGTCCGCGAGCGGTTGCCCGGCGGCCGCCGCGGCTCCGGCGGCGGCCTGGGGTGCTCTCGGCTCCCCCTCCGCGGAACCGGAACCCAGCTTCGTCGACAGGCAGTCGGCGAAGGAGTCGAGGATCTTCCCGCTCACCTCGGAGATGAGACCGCGGCCGAACTGCGCGGGTTTGCCGGTGACGTTCAGGTCGGTCTCCACCGCGCCGTTGGTGGATCCGCCGTCACCGGTCAGGGTGAGCGTGACGGTCGCCGCGGCACTGCCACCACCGCGCGCGTCCTTGCCGGAGGCCTTGATCACCACCCGGCGGGCCCCCTCGTCCTTCTCGACGAACTCGCCGTTTCCCTTGTACGTCAAGGAGATCGGCCCGAGCTTGACCTTCACCGTCCCCCGGAAGGTGTCGCCGTCGACCTCGGTGAGCGTGGCACCCGGCATGCACGGGGCGACGCGCTCGGGATCGATGACGGCTTTCCACACCTCCTCGACGGTGGCCGGGACAGTGAACTGGTGGTCGAGCCGCACGGGCCGATCTCCCTTCGGTAGGCGAACTGTCGCGTCAGGCGGTGACCGCGGCGGACACCGCACGGCCGGTGAGCACCCGCGCGAGATGCCTGCGGTAGTCGGCGTCGGCGTTGCCGTCGACCGGCGGGCTGGTGCCCTCGGCCGCGTGCTCGGCCGCCGCGCGGATCTGCTCCGCCGACGCCCGCTGCCCGACCAGTGCCTGTTCCACCGCGGTGCAGCGCAGCGGGGTGGACCCCATGTTGGTCAGGCACACGCGGGCCTCGGCGATCGACTCGCCCTCGGTCCGCACCGTGACGGCCACCGCGATCATCGACCAGGCCTGCGCGACCCGGTTGAACTTCTCGTAGTGCGCACGCCAGCCGGTGTGCTTTGGCACGCGGATCTCGACCAGGATCTCCTCCGGCCGCATGGCCGTGGTGAACAGATCCTGGAAGAACTCCGCGGCGGCGACGGTGCGCCGCCCGTCCGCCCCCGCCACGACCAGCTCGCCGTCGAGCGCGAGCACCGGTGCCAGCAGGTCGCCCGCCGGGTCGGCGTGGGCGACGGCGCCGCCGAGCGTGCCCCGGTGCCGGACCTGCGGATCGGCCACCGTGTCCGTCGCCCTGGCCAGCAGCGCGGCGTGCTCGGCGATCAGCGGATCGCGCTGCACCTCGTGGTGCGTGGTCATCGCGCCGATCACCAGGTGCTCGCCGTCCTCCCGGACGCCGCGCAGTTCGGCGATCTTGCCGAGGTCGATCAGCGAGGTCGGCGCGGCCAGCCGCATCCGGAGCACCGGCAGCAGACTCTGCCCGCCGGCGATGATCTTCGCGTCCTCACCGGCGTCGGCCAGCGCGCGGATCGCCTCGTCCACTGTGGAGGGAGCGGTGTAGTCGAACGCAGCGGGGATCACTGGGCACCTCCGGCCGTCGCGGAACCTTGCGAATCCATGGAACCCAGGCCACCGCCGGATTCCGTACCGAGTCCACCCGCGGCCGAGGCGCCGGTCCTGATCGCCTCCCACACCCGCATCGGGGTGCACGGCATCTCGATGTCGGACACGCCGTACTGGCGCACCGCGTCGAGCACGGCGTTGACCACCGCGGGGGTCGAGGCGATGGTGCCGGCCTCACCGACACCCTTGACTCCCAAGGGATTCGTCGTCGACGGCGTCTCCGTCCGATCGGTGACGAACGAAGGCAGGTCGGCCGCCGATGGCAGCAGGTAGTCGGCGAAGGTACCGGTGGTGAGGGTGCCCGACTCGTCGTGCACGGCCTCCTCGAACAGGGCCTGCGCGATGCCCTGCGCGAGCCCGCCGTGGATCTGCCCCTCGACGATCACCGGGTTCACCACCGTGCCGACGTCGTCCACGCAGACGTACTTGCGGACGCTGACCTGCCCGGTCTCGGTGTCCACCTCCATCGCGCACAGGTGGGTGCCGTGCGGGAAGGAGAAGTTCTCCGGGTCGTAGGAGGCCTGCGAGTCCAGTGAGGGCTCGATGCCGTCCGGCAGGTCGTGCGCGGCGAACACCGCCAGCGCGATGTCCTGGATGGCGGTCGACTTGTCGGTGCCCTTGACGGTGAACTTGCCCGCCTCGAACTCCAGATCGTCCGGTGAGCACTCCATCATGTGCGCGGCGATGGTGCGGGCCTTCGCCACCACCTTCTCCGCCGCCTTCACCACGGCGATGCCGCCCACGACGAGCGAGCGCGAACCGTAGGTGTCCAGCCCCTTCGGTGAGGACTGGGTGTCGCCGTGCAGGACCTCGACGTCGTCGAAGCCGACACCGAGCTGGTCGGCGACGATCTGGCTCCACGCCGTCTCGTGTCCCTGGCCGTGCGGGGTCGCCCCAGAGACCACCTCCACCTTGCCGGTCGGCAGCATCCGGATCGAGGCGTGTTCCCAGCCGCCCGCGCCGTAGTCGAGCGAGCCGAGGACCCGCGACGGGGCCAGCCCGCACATCTCGGTGAACGTCGAGACGCCGATGCCGAGCTGCACCGGGTCCCTGCGCTCACGCCGCTCCGCCTGTTCCCGGCGCAGACCGTCGTAGTCGAAGAGTTCCTTCGCCTTCTCGGTGGCGGCCTCGTAGTTGCCGGAGTCGTAGGTGAGCGTGGAAACGGTGGTGTACGGGAACTCCTCGTGGGAGATCCAGTTCTTCTCGCGCAGCGCCAGCGGGTCCATGTCCAGCTCGACGGCGAGCTCGTCCATGATCCGCTCGATGCCGAACGTGGCCTCGGGACGTCCTGCCCCCCGATACGCGTCGGTGGGCGTCTTGTTGGTGAACACGTTCGTGCAGGAGAACCGATAGGCGGGGATCTTGTAGATCGCGTTGAACATGAACGCGCCCAGCACCGGCACACCCGGACTGACCAGGCGCAGGTAGGCGCCCATGTCGGCCAGCAGGTCGACCTTCAGCCCGGTGACGGTGCCGTCGCGGCGGGCCGCGATGGTCAGCCGCTGCACCTGGTCGCGGCCGTGGTGGGCGGACAGCAGCGACTCCGAGCGCGACTCCGTCCACTTCACCGGCTTGCCGAGCCTGCGGGCGGCGAGGAAGGTGATGACCTCCTCCGGGGTCACCTGGAGCTTGCCGCCGAAACCACCGCCGACGTCCGGTGCGATGACCCGGACCTTGTGCTCGGGCACGCCGAGCGTCATCGCCAGCATCAGGCGCAGGATGTGCGGCACCTGGGTGGACGACCACATGGTGAACTGGTCACCGGTCGGGTCGACGACGACCGAGCGCGGCTCCATGAACGCGGGGATCAGGCGCTGCTGGCGGAACCGGCGTTCCACCACCACCTCCGCCTCGGCGATCGCCTTCTCGACGTCCTCTCCGCTGCCCGCCTCGCCGGAGTCGAACACCCAGGTGGCGCTGTTGTTGGTGCCGAGATCCGGATGCGCGAGCGTGGCGCTGTCCCGGGTGGCCTCCTCCAGGTCGAGCGCGACCGGCAGGTCCTCCAGGTCGAGGTCGATCAGTTCGAGCGCGTCGTACGCCTCGGCCGCGCTGCGCGCGATGACCACGGCGACCGCCTCACCGGCGAAGGCGACGTGATCGACCGCGATCGACGGGGCGTCCGGGCTCTTCATGTCCGGAGTGATCGGCCACGCGCACGGCAGGCTGCCCTGTTCGTCGGCGATGTCGGCACCGGTGAGCACGGCGATGACACCGGAGGCGCGCTTGGCCTCCCCGGTGTCGATGGCGGTGATCCTGGCGTGCGCGGACGGGCTGCGCAGCACGGCCATGTGCAGCAGACCGGGCAGCGTCATGTTGTCGGTCCACCGGGTGCGGCCGGTGATCAGCCGCGCGTCCTCCTTGCGCAGACGGGCTTTTCCTACCTCGGGCTCGATCGTGGACGTCATCACTCACCACCTCCGGCGATGTCGGCCGTACGCGAGGCGTCGGCGACGTTGGGGTCGGACATGCGCTCGGCGTCCGGGCCCGCTCCCGGGCGCATGTGGTGCGCCGCGTCCCGCACCGCCCGGACGATGTTCTGGTATCCGGTACAGCGGCAGAGGTTGCCCTCGATACCCTCGCGGACGGCCTGCTCGTCCGGATCGGGATTCTCCGCGAGCAGGTCGAGCGACTGCATGATCATTCCCGGCGTGCAGAAACCGCACTGCAGCGCGTGGTTGTCGTGGAACGCCTGCTGCACCGGGTGCAGCTTGCCGTCCCTGGCCAGGCCCTCGATCGTGCCGACCTCGGCTCCGTCCGCCTGCACGGCGAGCACGGAGCAGGACTTCACGCTCTGACCGTCGAGGTGCACGGTGCAGGCGCCGCAGTTGCTGGTGTCGCAACCGACCACGGTGCCGACCTTGCCCAGGCGCTCGCGCAGGTAGTGCACGAGCAGCGTGCGCGGCTCGACATCATCGGTGTAACTGGTCCCGTCGACTGTGACGGTGATGCGCATGGGGCCTCCAGTGGTGGCGCGATCCGCGGGGCGAGCGGACCGCTTGTGGCGACACGTGCTCGAAAAATCACCGCAACCGACCACGTGCACGGCACAGTGATCGGCAACACACAAAAGACTGCTCCCTTTGCCACGATCGGACAAGTCGGCGACCGAGCCGTCACCGGGACCCGATCCGCGCGTGCGGACACAACGCGACGGAAGGTCCGATTCTGCGGAGAACGCGGGCCGGGCGGCCGCCCGTTTTCAGTGGAGCGGAAAAACCGGCGCCTCAGCCGTGGATACGTCCGTCGAGTTCGGCGAGCCTGCTGCCGCCGCCACCCCAGCGGAGCGCGATGATCTCGGCGGCGATCGACACCGCCGTCTCCTCCGGCGTCCGCGCGCCGAGGTCGAGCCCGATCGGCGAGGCGAGCCGGGACAGCTCCGCCTCGCTCAGACCCGCCTCCTGCAAGCGTTTCACCCGATCGTCGTGGGTACGGCGGGAACCCATGGCGCCGACGTAACCGAGATCGAGCCGCAGCGCGACCTCCAGCAGGGGCACGTCGAACTTGGGGTCGTGGGTCAGCACCGTCACCACGGTCCGCCGGTCGATCCGGCCGGCGTCCGCCTCGGCGCGCAGATACCGGTGCGGCCAGTCGACGACGACCTCGTCCGCTTGCGGAAACCGTGTGGTGGTGGCAAAAACCGGACGCGCGTCGCAGACCGTCACCTGGTAACCGAGATAGGAACCGAGCCCGGCCATCGCGGAGGCGAAGTCGATGGCCCCGAACACGAGCAGCCGTGGCGGCGGTTCGAAGGAGTTCACGAACACCGCCATGCCCTCGCCGCGACGCTGGCCCTCCGGGCCGTAGTGCAGCACCTCGGTGCGCCCGGTGGCGAGCAGGCCGCGCACGTCGTCGGCGACGGCGTCGTCCGCCCGGTCCGAACCGAGCCCGCCGGACTGCCGGTCGGTCCAGACGATCAGCCGCCTGCCCACCCGGTCCGGGTCCGGATGCTCGACCACCGTGGCGACGGCGACCGGCTCTCCACTGTGGACCGACGCCACCACCAGCGGCAGCTCGGGCATCGACTCCCGGTCGATCCGCTCGGTGTAGATGTCGATGATGCCGCCGCAGGTGAGGCCGACGGCGAAGGCGTCGTCGTCGCTGACCCCGAACCGCTGCAGCACCGGCTCCCCGTCGGCCATCACCTGCTGGGCCAGTTCGTAGACGGCGCCCTCCACGCAGCCGCCGGAGACGCTGCCGGTGACCGTGCCGTCCTCGGCGACCACCATGGCCGCACCGGGCGCACGCGGCGCGGAGGAGAAGGTCGCCACCACGGTGCCGAGACCGATGGTCTCGCCCGCGGCCCAGCGCCGGTGAACTTCGTCGAGCACGTCATGCATCGCGTATCTCCAGCAAGAGCCGTTCGAGGGTGGCCAGGCTGTGCCCGGCCAGGAGGCGATCGATGTGCGGAAGCGCCGCCGCGATTCCGGATTGGACGGGGGCGTAGCCGTCGCGGCCGGCGTGGGGATTGACCCAGAGTACCGCGTGCGCGAGGCGGCGGGTGCGCGCGAGCTGCTCGCCGAGCAGGCTCACGTCGCCGCGTTCCCAGCCGTCGGAGAACACCACGACGACCGCCCGCCGGGCGACACCGCGCTGTCCCCAGCGGTCCAGGAACACCCGCAAGGTCTCGCCCAGCCGGGTGCCGCCCGCGAAGTCCGGCACGGCGCGGGCCGCGGCGAGCATCGCGTGCTCGGGATCGCGTTGCCGCAGCTGCCGGGACACCCGCGTCAACCGGGTGCCGAGCGTGAACACCTCGACGGCACCCGGTGCCCGGCGCACCACCACGTGCGCGAACCGCAGCAGCGAGTCGGCGTACGGGCTCATCGACCCGGACACGTCGACGAGCAGCACGATCCGCCGCGGCCGCCGCGCCCGGTGCCGCCGCGCGAGCCGGACGGGTTCGCCGCCCGCGGCCAGCATCATGCGCAGCGTCCGGGCCGGGTCCAGGGCACCGCGCCGGGCCGGGCGCCGCCGCGGCGAGGAGCGCAGCGGGAGGTCCACGCGCAGGCGCGCGAGCATCTCCCGCAGATGTGCCCGTTCGGCCCTGGTCAGCTCACCGAGATCCCGCGAGCGCAGCGTCTCCTGGTCACTCGCGGCGACCTGGAGTTCGTCCGGCTCGTCCTCGCCGGAACCGGAACCGGAACGTTCGGCGGTGGTCAGCGCGGCCGTGCGCGCCTGCTTCGGCTGCCGTGCACCGGACCGGGACCTCGGCGGGGGCTCTGCGGTGAACCAGCTCCCGAACGCCTGGTCGTAGCGCGGCAGGTCGTCCGGATCGGCGCACAGCGTCAGCCTGCCCGCCCAGTAGAGAGCGGCCGGGTCGGCGAGGTCGAGCTGTTCGGCGGCGGCGAGGTAGGCCTGCACCCGGTGCGCGTCGCAGGCGAGCCCCGCCTCGCGCAGCACCACCGCGAACCCGGCCAGTCCGGTCAGCGGATCGTCACCGGCCTGGCCGTCGCCGCGGGCCCTGGCCTCGTGCACACCGGCATCGCCCATGGCCCCATTGTGCGCCGGCCGGACCGGCATCCGCTGCCCAGCGCGCGCCCGGCGGACACGCCGACCACAATGAACGACGATGAATGACTCCGACGCGACGGCGGGCACCTCGACCGGAACCACCGACGGTGACGCCCTCGACCCCCACGTGTTCGTGATCTTCGGCGCGACCGGTGACCTGGCCAAGCGCAAGCTCTTCCCTGGCCTGTACCGGCTCAGCCGCAGCGGCATCCTGCCCGGCGAGTTCCGCATCATCGGTTCCGGGCGGCACTCCCCCGGCACCGACGAGGAGTTCCGCGACCGGCTGGCCGAGTCGGTGCGCAAGTTCGTCGACGACTTCGACGACGAGAGCTGGGAACGTTTCGCCGCCCGGATCTCGTTCCGCACATCGTCCAAGGACGACGGCACCGAGCTCGCCGAGGCGGTGCGCGCGGCCCAGAAGGAACTCGGCGACCGGACGAAGAAGCTGCTGTACCTGTCGGTACCCCCGAGCACGATGGAACCGATGGTCGGCATGCTCGGCGAGACCGGTCTGGCCGAGAACGCGCGGCTGATCCTGGAGAAGCCCTTCGGCAGCGATCTGAGCACCTCCCGCAGCCTGAACGCGGCGCTGCACGAGGTGTTCGGCGAGGAGCAGCTCTTCCGGATCGACCACTTCCTCGGCAAGGAGTCGGTGCAGAACATCCTGGCCCTGCGGTTCGCCAACGGCCTGTTCGAGCCGGTGTGGAACCGCCACCACATCGCCTACGTGCAGATCGACGTGCCGGAGGAGATCGGCATCGAGGGCCGGGCCGCGTTCATGGAGTCGACCGGCACCTTCCGCGACATGATCTCCACGCACCTGTTCCAGCTACTGGGGTTCCTCGCGCTCGAACCGCCGGTGCGGCTGAGCGCGGAGTCTCTGCGGACGGAGAAGCGGAAGCTGTTCCAGGCAGTCCGCCCGCTCGATCCGTCCAGGGTGGTGTTCGGTCAGTACTCCGGCTACCGGCAGGAGACCGACGTCGCGGACGACTCGGAGGTGGAGACCTTCGTGGCGCTCGAGGTGTGGGTGGACAACTGGCGCTGGAAGGGCGTCCCGTTCCTGCTGCGCACCGGCAAGTCGATGGGCCAGTCCCGGCGCACCATCACGCTCGGCTTCAGCGAGCCGCCGCTGCGCATGTTCGACCATGCCGAGCATTTCGACGGTGCACCCAACGAACTCGTCTTCGAACTGACCGAGGACCCGAAGCTGACCATCGATCTGCGGGCGAAACGGCCGGGGCCCGCGCTGGAACTCGATCACGCACAGCTCGAACTCCGCTTCTCCGAGGCCTTCGCCGACGCCGAGCCGCTTGAGGCCTACGAGCGGCTGCTGCTCGACGTGCTGCGCGACGACCGCACCCTGTTCACCAGTGCCGAAGAGGTCGAACGGCTGTGGGAGCTGTGCGACCCGGTGCTGCGGGAACCACCGCGGGCGCAGCCGTACGCCCGGGGGTCCTGGGGCCCCGAGGACGCGGCCGGTCTCCCCGGACCGCGCGGCTGGCGGGTCCCCGAGTCGTGACGGCGCAACGGTATCTGCCGATCAGCGAGCACGGCCTGATCGGCGATCTGCGGACGGCCGCACTCGTCGGAACGGACGGGAGGATCGACTGGTTCTGCTGTCCTCGCTTCGACTCGCCCAGTGTGTTCGGCTCGCTGCTGGACGCGGACAAGGGCGGCTTCTGGGAGATCGCCCCGCTGTGCGAGATCGCCGCGCGGCACCAGTTCTACTTCCCCGACTCCAACATCCTGATCACCCGCTTCCTCACCACCGACGGCATCGTCGAGGTGCAGGACTTCATGCCCATCGTGCGTGAGCGCGATCCGGATCACCAGCAGCGGCTGATGCGCCGGGTGGTCAACGTCCGCGGTTCGGTCCGGATGGGCGTGCGGTTCGCGCCCCGGCCGGACTACGGCCGCGAGCGCTGCACCGCCGAGGAGGTCGGCGGCGGCGTCCGGTTCACCTCCCCCTCGGTGCGGCTGGCGCTGAGCGCGACCGTCGAGCTGTCGGTGTCCGATGGTGACGCACGGAGCAGCTTCGACCTCGAGGCCGGCCGTACCGAACTGTTCGCGCTGGAGGTGCTCGGCGAGGGCGAGGAGCCGGAGGCGGCGGGCAGCGAGTCGGAGGAACTGCTCGACGCCGACCGGCTCTTCGACGCGACGGTGGAGTTCTGGCGGCGCTGGCTGGCGAAGTCCACCTACACCGGACGCTGGCGGGAGATGGTGCACCGGTCCGCGCTGACGCTCAAACTGCTCACCCACGAACCGACCGGCGCGGTGATCGCCTCGCCGACCCTGGGACTGCCCGAGCAGGTCGGCGGCGAACGCAACTGGGACTACCGGTACGTGTGGATCCGGGACGCCGCGTTCTCGCTGTATGCCTTGCTGCGCCTGGGATTCACCCAGGAGGCGGAGGCGTTCATCGGCTGGCTCACCGACCGGTTCGCCAGTGGAACGAACGGCGATCTGGGGCCGTTGCGGGTGATGTACTCGATCGACGGGGACGCCGAGCTGACCGAGATCGAACTCGACCACCTGGAGGGGTACCGGGGTTCGCGGCCGGTGCGGGTCGGCAACGCCGCCAGCGACCAGCTCCAGCTCGACATCTACGGCGAGATCATCGACTCGGTCTACCTCTACAACAAGTACGGCGAGCCGATCTCGCACGACACCTGGACCAACCTGTGCTCGATGCTCGACTGGCTGCTGGAGCACTGGGACCGCGAGGACGAGGGCATCTGGGAGACCCGGGAGGGCAGGCAGCACCACACCTTCTCCCGGCTGATGTGCTGGGTCGCCATCGAGCGGATGGTGCGGATGGCGCGCCAGCGCGGGCTGCCTGCCGATCTCGGGCACTGGACGACCGTCCGCGACGAGATCTACCACCAGATCATGGATCGTGGCTGGAACGCCGAGCGCGGAGCGTTCGTGCAGAACTACGCCACGCCGGTGCTGGACGCCTCACTGCTGCTGATGCCGATGGTCAAGTTCATCTCCCCCAACGACCCCCGCTTCGTGTCCACAGTGGACGCGATCACGGCGGACCTGGTGGTGGACAGCCTGGTCTTCCGGTACGACCCGGAACAGGCTCCGGACGGTCTGGACGGGGCCGAGGGCACGTTCTCCATCTGCTCGTTCTGGTACGTCGAGGCGCTGGCCCGCTGCGGGCGGGTCGAGGAGGCGAGACTGGCGCTGGAGAAGATGTTCACCTACGCCAATCACGTCGGCCTCTACGCCGAGGAGATCGGGCTGACCGGCGAGCAGCTCGGCAACTTCCCGCAGGCGTTCACGCACCTGTCGCTGATCAGTTCCGCGATCAACCTGGACCGGGCGCTGAGCTGACAGGGAGACGACGGGCCGCGCTCAGCGGTTGCGCTGGTGCTGCTCGCCCTTCTCCTGCTCGGCGGACCCGGCGGAACCCTCGATCCGGAGGACCGGCAGCAGCCCGGTGATCCGCAGCATCCGGTGCACCCCGGGCGGAACGCCGACGAGCACCAGTTCAGCGCCGCGGGCCAGCGCCTGCTTGTGGGCCCCGATGAGCACGCTCAGCCCGCTGGAGTCCATGAAGCCCAGCCGGTGCAGATCCAGTTCCACCCGGCTGCCCTGGCTGGCCCCGCCGAGCAGTCCGCCCAGTTCGGCCCGCAGGCGATCGCCGGAATGCGAGTCGAGCTCCCCGGCGAGCCGGACCACCGTCCGCCCGTTCGCGGACTCGGTGTCGATGCGCAGACCTCTCATGACCCCATCGGCTCCGGAATCCGCCAGTGGCCCCGGATCAGTGCCGCGGCCAGGGGGTACTCGTGCAACTCGGCGGCCAGCAGCTCGCCGAGTCCGGCCAGCGGGCCGTCGGGCAGGCCACGTCCGCGCAGCAACTCGGCGATCCACCAGGCGGTGTCGCCGACGATCCGGTGGTCCCCGGTGACGAGGGCGCCCTGCAGCGCGTAGAGCACCTGGTCGACGGCGTCCCTGACTACCGTGTCCAGATCGTCCGGGTCCGGTCGCAGGTCGCTTCGCGGCCAGTCCGCGACCCGCCAGCGCTCGCGCAGCGTGGTGGCGAGCCAGTCGTGGTTGAGCTCCAAGGTCCGCTGTTCCGCGAGCGGTTCGGCGGGCAGCGGCCGGGCGGGCGGGACCACCGAGGGCAGTGCCGGGATCACCTCGATCGCCGCGAACGCGGTGCTCGCCCACGCCGTCGCGCCGAGCGCCATCGCCCTGGTGTCGTCGACACCGAATGCCGAGCCGCCGGCGACCACGGGGATGCCCGCGCTCGTGCTCGCCTCGACGAAGTTGCGGCTGCTGGGCAGGGCGCGCAGTACCGAGCAGCTCACCGCCGCCGCGTCCGGGCCGATCTCCTGCAGATAGGTGGACAACCGGGCAGGCGGGGTCGCGGCCCCCAGATAGGTGACGTCCCAGCCCCGCGAGCGCAGGCCGTGGCTGACGACCATCGCGGGCAGTGCGTGCCACTCGCGTTCCGCGCAGCCGAGCACGATCCGGCCCTCGGTGACCGGCACCGAGGCGGCGAACCGGCCGACGGCCTCGGTCGCCGCCATGGACACCCCGGTCGCCGCGTGCTCCTGTGCCACCGACCACTCGCCGCGCTGCCAGCGTTCGCCGATGCGGCGCTGCGCGGCCGAGACGATCTCCTCCATGATCAGCACCGGGTCCACCCCGTCGGCCAGCAGCCGCTCGACGACGGTGATCGCCCGGACGGTGTCGGGGCCGGCCAGTGCGACCTCGAACTCGGCCAGTTCCCCGGCGAACGAGCGTTCGCCGATCCGGACTCCGGCCATCAGCCGTCGCTTCCCGCTCGCAGCGCCAGCAGCGCCATATCGTCGTGCGCGGCACCGGCCAGGTGCTCGACGACACGCTGCTCCACGGCCTCGCACAGGATCTCCGGTGCGGCGCCCGCGTACGGGGCCAGCATCTCCCCGAGTCGCTCCATGCCGAAGAATCCGCCGGGCCCCTTGGCCTCGTAGATGCCGTCGGTGAAGAACAGCATCTGGTCGCCGGGCAGCAGTTCGACACCGATCTCGTCGTACCGCAGCCCGGGCAGCACACCGGAGAGGGTGCCGGTGATCTCCGGCTGCTCGACGGTGCCGCCTGCCCGCAGCACGAACGGCGCGGGATGGCCCGCGACGGCCAGCCGCACGCCCAATCCCCCGGTGGTGGCATCCGGCCGGACCGAGGCACAGGCGAGCGTGACGAAACGATCGGACTCCTCCTCGTGCAGCACCTCGTTGAGCGCGGTGAGGATCCTCGACGGTGACCTGTCGAAATGGGCGGCCGTGCGCACCGTCTGCCTGGCTCGCCCGGTGAGGACGGCGGCGTCCACGCCCTTGCCACACACGTCGCCCACGATCAGCGAGTACTCCTCGCCGGAACCGTGCACGTCGTAGAAGTCGCCGCCGATGTCCATGTGCTCCTGCGCCGCGCGGTACCGGGCGGCGACCCGGCCACCGGGAATCGCGGGCAGCCGGGGCGGACGCAGGCTCGCCTGCAACACCGAGGCGACGTGTACCCGCTCCTCGTAGAGCCTGCCGGAGTCGAGGGTCACCGCGGCACGCCGGGCGAATTCCTCGACCAGGTCGATGTGCTGCTCGTCGTAACCACGCCGCTCACCGCGGACGACGACCAGTGCGCCGATGGTGCCCCCGCGGGCGTTCAGTCCCACGCCCAGCACGTCGGCGGGCCGCAGTCCGGCCGCCGTTTCGCGCATGGCGTCGTCCGGGATCATCGTGCCCAGCGCGCTGGAGGAGTCCGGAGCGAGGGCCACGTGCAGCAGCTCGGTCTGGCCGACCCGGCGGATGCGGTCGAGGCCGGACCGCTCCTCGTCGACGAGGCCGATCTCCAGTGGGCCGGTGATCCGGCCGTCGGCATCGGCCGAGGTGAGCTGCGCGCCCCGTCCGTCGAAGAGCGCGATCATCGCCCAGTCACCGAGCCGCGGCAGCGCCATGTGCAGGAGCTGGAGCGTGGTGCGGCGGACGTTCAGCGATCCGGCGAGCTGCAGCGAGACGTCCTGCATGAAGGCGGCGCGGTCCAGCGCGAGATCCAGCGCCGTGTCCGCGCTGGTGCTGAAAGCGGGGTCGGCCGATCCCGGGTCCGTCGCTGAGCCATCGGCTGCGCGCACCGTGTCCATCCGTACGGTCTCCTGACTCATCCTGCCGACCGCGGGCTCAGCCGTCGTCGCGGAGCACAGCCCGCGAATCCGGACGGAACCGGTGGCGCGAACGTGCTCACCAGCGGAAGAGGGCGACGATCTCCTTGCCCTCGCTGAGCTCCTCGCAGCGCCATTCCTGGGCGAGCGCGTCCACCAGCCACAGACCGCGGCTGCGTTCGGTCAGCGGATCGGGTGAGGCCACGGCAGGTGTCCCGCCGCCCCCGTCGGTCACCCGCACGGCCAGCTCGCGGCCCTTGCGTTCCACCCGCAGATGCGTCGGTGCGCCGCCGTGCTCGACGGCGTTGGTGACCAGTTCGGAGGTGACGAGCAGAATGTCGGCCTTCAGATCCTCCGAGACGTCCAGGGCGCGCAGTACCTCTGCCACCGCGTGCCGTGCCACCGACGGGGCCCGTTGCTCCGTGGCGAGTTCCAGGGACAGCGTGCCGTCGGCGTCATCGCGGATATCGCTCACTCCCGGTGCGGTCATCCCCATCACCTCCTCCATGCGACGTGCTCCGTGACTCCTACAGGGACCCTGCTACCCACTGCCGGGGGTTCTCAATCACCCTCGGTGGTGCCCTTGGCCTCCGGATTCGCCAGGCCGAGTACCTCGTCCAGCCCAGTGAGCTCGAAAACCTTCCGCACCTGCGGCTGCGGACCGGCCACGACCAGCTTCGCTCCCCGCGCGTCGGCCTGCTTCATCCCGGAGACCAGCACGCGCAGGCCCGCCGAGTCCATGAAGGACACCCCGGCCAGATCGACGGTGACCAGTTCGACCTCGTCCGCGCTCGCCGCGGCGTCGATGGCCTCGGCGAGCTGGTCGGCCGTGCTCAGATCGACCTCACCGGTGACCTCCAGGACCGTTGTGGCCGCGCCGCTGGTGGTGATCCGCAACATGGGGATTCCTCTCGGTTCTTCCGTACCATCGTGTTCGCTCGCCCGGGGCTGATCGAGACCGTCATGGGCGAGATGTCGCTGGGGAGATCATGCGACACGGCCGTTCACCCCGGCGCGCCACCCTCGTCCCCGATCTGTGTACGCAACTGACGCAGGAGCGAGGTGAGCAACCGGGACACCTGCATCTGCGAGACGCCCACCCGCCTGGCGATGTCCGACTGGCTCATGCCGTAACCGAATCGCAGCAGCATGATCCGGCGGTCGCGTTCCGGCAGGTCGCGCACCAGTGGCATCAGCATGGCCCGCAGTTCCGCCTGCTCGAGGTTGTCGTCGGGACGGCCGAAACCGGTGTGCGCCGAGTCCTCCAGCATCGCGTCCAGCGAGGTCCCGTGCTGCCCGCGTTCGGCGACCAGGCACTCGTAGACCTCTTCCTTGCCGACGCCGAGATGTTCGGCGAGCTCGCTGGGCCTGGGCGCCCGCTCCAGCTTCGCCGTCAGGTCCTCCCGCGCGGCGCCGAGCCGGGCGTGCATCTCCTTCAACCGGCGGGGAACCCGGACCGACCAGCCCGCGTCGCGGTAGTGCCTGCGCAGTTCCCCGGTGATGGTGGGCACGGCGAAACCGACGAACTCGGCACCGTGCTCGGGATCGAAACGATCGACGGCGTTGATCAGCCCCAGCGTGGCGATCTGCACCAGGTCGTCCATCGACTCGCTCTGGTACCGGAACCTGCGGGCCAGGTTGCGCGCCAGGTCGGCGTGCCGGTGCACCAGCCGCTCACGCAGTTCGGCGTGCCGCGGTTCGCCCGGCTCCAGTGCGCGCAGCCTGCGGAATTCCTGGCGTACGTCCCGGTCGGCATCGTCCCGGGAGGCCGGTTCACCCGGTCCCCCTGCCGTCGTCACCGGGCTACCGTCACGCATTCCCGTACGAGTTCCACTCGGGTCAGGTATCCGTCGTCGAGCGGGGTGACCATCCGGCGGGCGGAGGTGGCCAGAGCTGTCAGCAACTGCCAGCCCAGCGAGTCCTCCTGCGCCAGCCCTGGCTGGTCGGCCAGCACGGTCACGTTCACCTCGACCCGTCCGGACGCCCAGCGGAACTCACAGGTGAGCGTGCCGTCCGCGGCGGCGGGCAGCAGCAGCGAACAGGCCTCGTCGACCGTCATCCGCAGGTCCTCGACGGCGTCGAGGTCGAAGTCGAGCCGCATGGCCAGGTCGGCGGCCAGCGTGCGCAGGGTGGGAACCACCTCCGGCGTGGCGTCGGTGCGAACCTCCATCACCCTCGGCTCGCCCCGGGCCGCACCCCCGGCTGCGGAGTCCTTCACGGCAGAGCTGTCAGGCACAGTCGGTCCTCCGTTCGTCACTGCTGCGTCGGCTCCCAGATGCCCGATCGGGTCGGGTTCCAAACCATTATCCAGGTCGGTGTTTGAGCTTTGGACAACCTGGGCACCTCCCCGGTGAACGTGAACGATCAGCCGAAGGGCGGACAGATGAGCGACGTGAGCCGGCTGCCGGTGGTAGTGGCGGACGAATGGGACTGGCAGCTCGAAGGTGCCTGCCGGGGTTTCGACAGCAGCCTGTTCTTCCACACCGACAACGAGCGCGGCTTCGCGCGGGAGATGCGCGAGTCGCGGGCGAAGGCGATCTGCGAGTCGTGCCCCGTGCTCAAGCAGTGCCGCGAGCACGCCCTCTCGGTGCAGGAGCCATACGGGATCTGGGGCGGCATGGGCGAGGTGGAGCGCCGCGAGCTGTTCCGCCGCCGCCGTCGCGCACACGACCGGCCCGCCGTGCAGGCGGATGCCCAGGAGACCCCCGCCTGAGCACACCCGGCCGGCCATGCCCGGCCCGGCGGGACGTCAGCCGAGCAGCGCGTCGAGCTTGGCCCGCACCCGGTCCAGGTCCTCGCTGTACTTCAGTACCGCGCCCAGTGTGATCGCGGCCGACTCGACGTCCAGCTCGGATTTGCCCAGTGCCTGCAGCGCCTGTGCCCAGTCCAGTGACTCGGCCACGCCCGGCGGCTTGAGCAGTTCCATCTCGCGCAGCTTCCGGATCGCCCCGGCGATCTGGGTGGCAAGGCGCTCACCCACGCCGGGCAGCCGCCTGCGCAGGATCGCCACCTCACGCGCCAGGTCCGGATGCTCGACCCAGTGGTACAGGCAGCGGCGCTTGAGCGCGTCGTGCACCTCCCGCGTCCGGTTCGACGTCAGCACCACCAGCGGCGGATGCTCGGCGCGCACCTCACCGAACTCCGGGATCGTCACGGCGTTCTCGTCGAGCAACTGGAGCAGGAACGCCTCGAACTCGTCGTCCGCGCGGTCGATCTCGTCCACCAGCAGAACGCAGGGCGCCTCGACCAGCGCCCGCAGCAGCGGACGGGCCAGCAGGAACCGCCGGGTGTACAACGACTGCTCGGCGGCCTCGACGTCCAGGCCACCCCCGCCCGCGGCCTCCAGCGCCCGCAGGTGCAGAAGCTGGCGGGGGAAGTCCCACTCGTAGAGCGCCTGCGCGGCATCGATGCCCTCATGGCACTGCAAGCGGATGATCGGCAGGCCGAGGCCCTCGGCGAGCGCGTTCGCCAGCGAGGTCTTGCCGGTACCGGGCTCGCCCTCGCAGAACAGCGGGCGGCCCATGCGCAAAGCGAGGAAAGCCGCGGTCGCCACCCCCTCGCCGGCGAGGTAGCCGGTGGATTCGAGCACCTCGGACAACGCGGCGGGCGAATCGGGCCCGTCCACGCCGTTCCCGCCGGACGACGTCGTGTGCGCGCTGGTCTCCACGCTGCGTGACTCCTTCGCCGACGGTGGCCTGTTCCCGGTCAACTACATCACGGGCGGCGGTGGCGTGCAGTGCCTGTGGCCGGGCAGATCCGCGGGTGTGTCCACGTCCCCGCCCGAGCCGAGATCGCCGCATTCCACCAGCCGCAGATCCGGCCGGCCGGACAGCCAGCCCCGGGCGCCACGATCACCCGAGGCGCCGGCGACGACCTCCGGCCACCAGTGCGCCCCCAGCAGAACGGGATGACCCGGCACCCCGTCGTAGGCGGCCCTGGCGACGACGCCGGGCGCGGACAGGCCGGCGAGCCGCGCGACCACGGACGCGGTCACCCCGGGCAGATCCACCAGGTGGACGAGCGCGGCCTCGGGCACTCGCGGCAGCGCGGCCAGCGCACCGAGCCCGGCGCGCAGCGAGGCGCCCATCCCCTCGGCCCAGTCCTCGGCGAGCACGGTGGCCGCCGGGGCGGGCACCAGTGCCCGGACCTGCTCCGCCCGCGCTCCGAGCACGACGTGCACCGGAGCGCAGCCGCCCTCGGTCAGCGCGCGCAGGGCACGTCGCACCAGCGGCTCCCCGGCGAGTTCGACCAGGGCTTTCGGGTGCCCGAACCGGCGTCCGGCGCCCGCCGCGAGCAGCAGTCCCGCCGCGGTCACCGCTGCCGCCGGACCCGGCCCGGCGGAGCGAGCGCGAGATCCGCCTCGATCCGCCCTGCGGCGGTGAGCAACGGAGGAACGAGGTCGCGGCGCACCTCGGCCACAGTGGTACGGCTGGCATGGGTGGACAGGTTCACGGCTGCGATCACCCTGCCCGCACGGTCGCGCACCGGCGCGGCCACCGAACGCAGGCCCTGCTCCAGTTCCTGGTCCACCAGCGCCCAGCCCTGACCGCGTACCACCGCGAGTTCGGCACGCAGCCGTTCCGGTTCGGTGAGCGTGCGCGGTGTGTGGCGGATGAGCCGCGCGACCTCCAGGTAGCCGGTGAGCTCCGCGTGCGGCAACCCGGCGAGCAGGACGTGCCCCATCGAGGTCGCGTGGGCGGGCAGGCGGGTGCCGACGTTGATCGCGACGGTCATGATCCGCGCGACCCCGGCGCGGGAGACGTAGACGATGTCGTTGCCGTCGAGCACGGCGACCGAACTGGATTCGCCCACCTCGGCGGACAACGCCTCCAGATGGGGCTGGGCCAGACCGGGCAGGGTCATCCCGGACAGGTAGGAGTAGCCGAGTTCGAGGACCCTGGCGGTGAGGGCGAAGTACTTGCCGTCGGTGCGCACGTAGCCGAGATCGGCGAGGGTGAGCAGGAAACGGCGGGCGGCGGCGCGGGTGAGTCCGGTGCCGCGGGCCACCTCGCTCAGCGTGAGTTCCCGGTGTCCCGCGTCGAACGCCCTGATCACCGCCAGGCCGCGTTCGAGCGACTGCACGTGGTGGGCACCGCGTACCTCTCCCGCGCCCTCGTTCCCGCCGGCACCGGGCTCGGCGCCGGTGTCGGCTTCGGTGTCCACGCCGGCCGCTCCGGCGTCGGTGTCCATGGGCCGACCCTATCGGCCCCCGTTCGGCCGGGCAGGACGCTCGCCCCGCCTCGGTGCACCGCTCGACGGCGCGCCCGGCGGAGGCGAGGATGAGGCGATGAGCGAGCGCACCCGGATCGTCGTCACCCGGCCCATCGCCCACGAGGCCATCCGGCTGCTGCGGCAGGCGGGCGAGGTGGCCGAGCCGGGGCGGGAGGCCGTGCTGGAACCGGCCGAGTTGCGCGCCGCGGTCGCCGGAGCCGACGCGATCGTCAGCACCCTGCAGGACCGGATCGACGGTCCGCTCGCCGACGCGGCGGGCCCCGGCCTCGCCGTCGTCGCCACCGTCGCCGTCGGCTACGACAACGTCGACGTCCCGGCCCTGGCCGAACGCGGCGTCACGGTGACGAACACCCCGGGGGTGCTCACCGACGCGACCGCCGACCTCGCGTTCGGCCTGCTGCTTGCGCTGACCCGGCGGATCGGCGAGGGGGAACGGCTGCTGCGCGCACGGACACCGTGGCGGTTCGACCTCGGCTTCATGCTCGGCAGCGGCCTGCGGGATCGGACTCTCGGCATCGTCGGACTCGGCCAGATCGGCCAGGCCGTCGCCCGCCGGGCCCGCGCGTTCGGTATGGAGATCGCCTACACCGGACGTCGGCGCGCCGACCCGGCGGTGGAGGCCGAACTCGGCGCGCGGTACCTGCCCCTCGCGGACCTGCTGCGTTCCGCCGACGTGGTGTCGCTGCACTGCCCGCTCACCGAGGCGACCCGACACCTGATCGACGCGGCCGCCCTGCGGGCGATGCGCCCGGGCGCGTTCCTGATCAACACCACCCGCGGGCCGGTGGTCGACGAACGGGCGCTCGCCCAGGCCCTGGCGGACGGCGAGATCGCCGGCGCGGGGCTGGACGTGTTCGAGAACGAACCGGACGTGGAGCCGCGACTGCTCGGCATGGACAACGTCGTGCTGACGCCCCATCTCGGCTCGGCGACGGTGGAGACCCGGACCGCGATGGCGGTGCTCGCGGCACGCAACGTGCTCGCCGTACTCGGCGGCGATCCGCCGCTGAGCCCGGTACGGGCCTGAGCCGGGGACGAGCGCGTCCCCCGTCCGGAAGGGCGGGGGACGCGACGGGCGGAGGGGCCCTACTCGGCGGCGGCCTGTGGTGCGCCGTCCTCGGGCTGCTGCATCACCGCGAAGTTCAACTGACCCTCGTCGTCCTGCTGGACGTCGAGGACCTTGTCGTCGAGGAAGTCCGCGGCCTGCGGTTCGAGGAACACGCGGGCCCCCTCCTCGGTGCCGAGGACCTGGTCACCCTCCTCCGGCGACGGAGCGACGGCGAGCGAGAGCTGTGCGCCCTCCTCCTGTTCGGACTGCACGGCGAACCGCAGCCCGCCGGCCTCCTCGCCCTGCTGCTCCGTGAGTGCGCTGATCGCCTGGGCAGCGGCGTCGGTCATGGCGAGCATGTTCGACCATCCCTTCATTGCTGTCGTGCGCTCGCGTCCCACCGTAGGGGTCACGGATCGGTTACGCCGGATGGGTGCCGGATGATCGGCGTCACCATCGCCTCCGGGGCGCGAAGCGGTCCACGGTCACGGTCTCGGGTTATGCTCGTCCCCGGCCGTCGACCTGGCACGACGCTCCCCCTCCCCGCAGATTCCCGCGGCAGGCGGCGCTGCCCGGCCGAGGTCACCCCGGCGTTCCGCGCCGTGCGGTCCGGAAGGGAAGGGCGTAGGGCGTGTCCGATTCAGTGATGTCCGATCCGGCGGTACCCCGGGCGGCGGTGCCCCATCCAGCGGGGCCCGATCCTGCGGGTTCCGGCTCGCGCGCCCAGGTCGCGGATAACGGCCGCGGCGCGAACGGCGCGGTGCCGGCGGGGTTCGGCATCGGACCGGAACTGCTCGACCGGCTACTGCACTACCTGCACGGCTCCGTGGACGGCTGCCTCGGCGCGGGACTGTCGACCTCCGCGAAGGACTCACATCCGGTGTGCTCGGCCGGGATCGCCGAGGAGATCGATCCGCTCCAGTGGAAACTGGGCACCGGTCCGACCCTGCGCGCCGCGCTGGAGAACGAATCCACCTTCTCCTCCGACCTCGCCACCGACGATCGTTTCCCCGCACTGGCCGCCGCGGTGGCCGAGCGAACGGATCTGCCGGAGACGATCGCCGTGGTGGCAGTGTCCGGGAGCTGGAACGACGAGGGCCCGATCGTGCTCACCGTCTACCTCGACCATCCCCCCTGCCCCGCCGACCTGCTGGCCGTCGAAGAGATCGAACCGGTGCTGGCGATGGCGGCCGCCGTCGTCGAGTACTGCTCCGAGGAGATGCTGCGGGCGGACCAGCTCGTGACCATGGTCGAGCACCGGCGGATCATCGAACAGGCGAAGGGCATGGTGATGGCGGTGCGCGGATGCGACGCCACCACGGCCTTCCGTTCACTCGTGGTGGCCAGCCAGCACTTCAACGTCAAACTGCGCGACCTCGCGGTGGCCACCGTGGAAGAGGTCGGCGGTGCTCCCGCCGAGGGGCCGCCGCAGGACGCGATCGGTGGGGCGCCACCGCGGTCGCCGGATGCGGCCGCCCGCGGTGCCGCCCGGCGGATGTGGGCCGCGCTGCGGGAGAACTAGGACCCGCGGGACAGGTCATGGCGCGACGGCCGCGACCACGCCACAACCGGACGTCTAGATCCGCGCCTCACCGGGCGGCGTCCGGATCCAGTCCGCCACCGACCCGCCCGCCTCGTCGGACAACTGCCGGTCGGGCGCCGACGAACCCGGCGCGTCCAGCCGCTCCTCGGGGGCGACCGGCTCCACATCGGCGGCGACGTCATCCACGCTGTCGTCCAGTTCCTCGGCCGGGGTGGCCGCGATCGGGCGGTCACGGATCTCCGGTTCCTCGGGTTCCGGCTGCTCCTCGTGCAGCTTCTGGTCGAGGCTCTCGCCCTCCTGCTGCTCGCGGGCGGTCATGCCGAACCGGTTCGCCGCGGACCAGTGCTCGGGCGGTTCCACGCCCTCCTCCAGCGGATCGACCTGCAACCGGTCCTCGTCGGTGTCCTCGCTGGCGCTGTGCTCGGCGTGCTGCTCGACCGGATCGCTCATCGGTGCCTCCTCGTGATCGCATCTGCTCGAAGCAGGCCTACCACCGACGGCCTGTGGTCAAACGGCGAGCGCGCAGGGCAGTCCGGCGGTGGGCGGTGTCCGCCCCTGCGGGCGCGCTGCGTACCGTTGGGATTCGGTTGAGCAAACAGCCGGTACGGGAGCGGGTCTCGCCCGCGTCCGGCCGCGACTGAACCGGCTCGACCGGGCGCCAGGTGCGCCCGGCCGTCGGCCGAGGCCCGCTCCCTCCTGATTTCTCCCCCGAAGTCACCGGAGTGCCCAACGTGTCCGACTCCCCCGTGAGACCCCAGACCACCGGAACCGCCGACACCAGACCGAGCACCGCGGGAACCGCGGTGTCAGACCCGTCCGGCCGTCCGGCCGCTTATGTCTCCCGCGACCTCCGGCTGGACGCCGAACTCCACCCGGGCGGTTCCCCCCGGACGCCGACGATCATGCTCGGCCGGGTGCAGGGCGACGTCGACGCCCGCTCGGCCGCCGACTTCCGCGCCTGGTGCGCGGGCGCGGCCGACCCCGGGCCGCTGGTGCTCGACCTGTCCGACGTCACCTTCCTCGGCGTGGCCGGTCTGTCGGCACTCGTCGATCTGGCACACGATCTGCGCCGCCGGGGCGTGGACTGGGCCGTCGCGGCGCAGGCGCGGGCGGTGCTGCGGCCGTTGGCGGTCAGCGGTCTACCCGACCTGGTGCCGGTGCACCCGACGGTCCGGGCGGCGATGGACTCGCTGACGGGCCCCCGGCCGGAAAGTTCGGCCGCCGGAGACCCGCGGGGCTGAATCCCGCCGACCGTTCGTCGATTCGGTTGCGGCAAACGGGGGAATAGGCTTGTTGAGAACTGGAACATCCAGGCATATCGCGGTTACGATTACTGCGAGTCGCAGAGCCTCCGGACAATCGGGTGCTTCGCAACCCGGATGTACGCATCAGCAGCGTTTTCCCTCGGATGGGAACTCACACAGAGTCACCCGGGAGGCACCATGCTCATCAGCGCGATCCCGGCCCATGCCGCCTCGGACTCGTCCACGTCGACAGGAGTTCGCCGTGACCATGACCCCCTTGTCCACTCCGACGGGCGCCCCCGGTGACCGGCCGGGCGTGGCGAGCGCGGACGGGGTCGCCACGGGCTCGACGGGCCGGCGGCGACAGGTGAAGCCGGCACCCACCCGCCCGGCACCGCTGCCGTCGCCGGACCGGCCGTCGCCGCCCGAGGCGGTCCCCCGTCTCGGGGGGCCCAGCCGCGTCCCGGCCGGGACGCGGCTGACCACCGAACAGCTCGATCCGCTGGTGCGGGCGGCCTCCACCGGCGACCGGGCGGCGGTGGCGACCCTGCTCGCGGCGATCAGCCCCACGGTCACCCGGTACTGCCGGGCCCGGCTGGGCGGACGGGACCTCTCGTACGTCTCGGCGGACGACGTCGCGCAGGAGGCCTGCCTGGCGGTGCTCACCGCGCTGCCCGCGTACCAGGACCGGGGCGGATCGTTCCTGTACCTGGTACACGCGATCACCTCGAACAAGATCGCGGACGCCTTCCGCAAAGTCTCGCGGGACCGTTCGGATCCCGTCCCCGAACCACCGGAGGCCGTCCGTCCGGGGACCGAGAACGCCCCGGAACGCAGCGCGCTGGACGGCGATCTCCGTTCCCGCTTGGAAGGCCTGCTCGCGCATCTTCCCCAGGTGCAACAGGAGATCCTGGTGCTGCGCGTCATCGTGGGGCTGTCCGCGAACGAGACCGCGGAGGCGGTGGGGATGACGCCGGGCAACGTGCGGACCACCCAGCACCGGGCGCTGGCCCGGCTGCGCGGCTTGGCCGGCGACGAGGCCTGGTAGGGCCCGGCGGACGCCGGAACCCACCTGACCCGCCGGCATGGTCAGGCCGCGGGCAGTTTCCCGCGACGCTGGATCACCCCTCGGCGCTCGACCTCGTCCAGACCACCCCACACCCCGAACGGCTCCTCGGCGGTCAGGGCGTGGTGCCTGCACTGCACGATCACCGGACAGCTCTGGCAGATCTGCTTCGCCCGCGCGACGCGGTCCGCCCGCGCGAATCCGCGCTCCCCGTCCGGATGAAAGAACACCGCGCTGTCGAGATTCCGGCAGTTGCCGTTCCGCTGCCATTCCCAGGTCTCCGCCACCGGAGTGGGGAGACGAGAAGTATCCGCCACGCTGATCACCTCCGCGTTCGATCGCCACCTGCGGCCTGCATACCCCCATTCGGCGGCTGCCACACCTGTCTGCCCCGGTATTCAGCGGATTGACAAAAAACCCGGAGTCGCGGGAACCGCCCACCCTGTGATACTCACGAGTAACAACCGGAAGGGGCCACCATGGCTGACGGATCCGCCGACCGGCAGGCGAGCGGGCGCGAGTACGACGTGGTGCTGTTCGGTGCCACCGGCTTCACCGGCGAGCTGACCGCCCGCTACCTCGCCCGGCACGCCCCGGCGACAGCGCGGATCGCGCTGGCGGGCCGCAACCGGGCGAAACTGGAGACCCTGCGGGCCGGCCTCGCCGAGACCAACCCCGGGTGGTCCGACCTTCCACTGCTGCACGCCGACGTGGGCGACGCCGCGTCCCTGCGCGCCGTCGCGGCCTCCACGCAGGTCGTGATCACCACGGTCGGGCCGTACCTGCTGCACGGGGAGCCGCTGGTGGCCGCCTGCGCCGAGACCGGCACCGACTACGTAGACCTCAGCGGTGAGCCCGAGTTCGTCGACGACATGTACCTGCGCCACCACGCCCGCGCCGTCGAGACCGGGGCACGCATCGTGCACGCCTGCGGCTTCGACTCGATCCCCTACGACCTCGGCGTCCTCTACACCGTCGCGCGGCTGCCGGACGACGTTCCCGTCGACATCACCGGCGCCATCCGGGCGAGCGCGACCTTCTCCGGCGGTACCTTCCAGTCCGCGCTCGGCGCGTTCTCCCGGCTGCGCAGCATGCAGCGGACCGCCGCCGCGCGCAGGAAGGCGGATCCTCGCCCGGCGGGCCGTACCGTGCGCACACCCACCGGACGCCCGCACCGGGACGCCGGCACCGGCCGCTGGCTCGTCCCGCTGCCGACCCTGGACCCGCAGATCGTCGGCCGTTCGGCCGCCGCGCTGCCCGTCTACGGCCCGGACTTCACCTACCGCCACTACGCCGACGTCAAGCGCCTGCCGACGATCGTCGCGGCCGGGGCGGGCATGGCGGTACTGTTCGCCGCCGCGCAGATCCCGCCCGCCCGCAAGGCGCTCGGCTCGCTGCGCAAGAACGGCGACGGACCGAGCGCGCGGCAGCGCGCGAAGTCGTGGTTCTCCCTGCGGCTGGTCGGCACGGCCGGTGGCGAGCGCGTCGTCACCGAGGTCTCCGGCGGCGATCCGGGATACGACGAGACGGCGAAGATGCTCGGGGAATCCGCGCTGTGCCTGGCTTTCGACGATCTGCCGGCCACTTCGGGCCAGCTCACGCCCGCCGTCGCCATGGGCGAGCCACTGGTGGAACGCCTCGTCAGGGCGGGCATCACCTTCCGGGTGATCGGCTAGGGCCGCACGGCGACCCGTCGCCGGAGAATTCGCTGGACCACGGCGGCAGGATGAACCGGTGACGAACACCGGATCCGCCGCCGGGCACACCGAGATCAGCCCGGTGCCCGTCGGCTCGCCGACCGCGCACGCCATCCTGAGCCGCTACCTCGCCGAGATCGTCGGCCGCTACCACCGCCGTCCGGCGACCGCGGAGGAGGTCGCGGAGGGGGTCGCGGAGCAGTTCACCACCGATCCGAGCGACGACCTGACCGGCCCGCGCGGGACGTTCCTCGTCGCCTGGCTGGACGGGCGGCCGGTGGGCTGCGTCGGCGTGCGCCTGGTTCCCGGCGAGCAGGCGGAGGTCAAGCGGATGTTCGTCGCCCCGGAGGCCAGGCGCACCGGGATGGGCGCTGCCCTGCTGGCCGCCGCGGAGCGGGCCGCGGGCGATCTCGGTGCGCGGGCCGTCCGGCTGGACACCCGAACGGACCTGGTGGAGGCCAGGGCGTTCTACGCCCGGCACGGTTACCTGGAGACCGAGCCGTACTCCGCGGAGATCTACGCCGATCACTTCTTCCGCAAAGAGCTACCGGTAACCGGCGACCTCCCGGGTTGCGCCGGGAGCCGGGTCGATGTCGGACCGTGACCGGCCGGTGATCTCGGCGTTCACCCACTGGGGCGAGTCGTCGGCCTTCTCCGAGGGGCACGTATCTTGACGCGCGATAGATGGTTTCAGTCCGATCCGGACTCGGTCCATCGCCACCGGACGGGGAGGGTTACGTCTTGACGCAGGAACACCCGTGGCCTGAGTCGCACGCGGAGCAGACCGACGTGCTTCCCGTCGTCCACGCACGCCGCCAGATGCCGGCCGATGCCCAGCAGCCGCCCGCCCCGGGCGGGGGCGAGCAGGCAGAGGGCAAGGGAAAACGATCCGGTGCGCGCAAGGCAGGCATCATCGCCGGTGCCGCGGTCGGCGTTCTCGCGCTGCTCTACGGCATCGATCTGCTGGTCAGCCAGGGCAGCGTGCCGCGCGGGGTCACCGTCGCCGGCATCGACCTCGGCGGGGAGGACCGCGACGCCGCCGAGCAGCGGCTGCGCGACGAGATCGAGCCGAGGCTCACCCAGCCGGTGCAGGTGCGAGCGGGTGCCGTCGAGCAGACCCTCGACCCGCGCAGCGCTGGCCTGAGCCTCGACTGGTCCGGCACCCTCGACCAGGCGGGCGACCAGCCGCTGAGCCCGTTCACCAGGATCAGCTCGTTCTTCACCCACCGCGAGGTGGGCGTGGTGACCGAGGCGGAGCCGAACCAGCTCAAGACGGCCATGGGCGAACTGCGCGGCCAGCTCGAACGCGACCCGGTCGAGGGTGGCATCCGGTTCGAGGAGGCCACCCCGATCCCCGTCGACCCGGTGCAGGGCCAGAAGCTCGACGTCGAGGCCGCCACCCAGACCGTGCTGGACCACTGGGCGTCCGGCTCGCTGAACCTGCCGGTGAACATCACGCCGGTGAAGACCACGCCCGAGGGCGTGCGGGCCGCGTTCGACGAGGTCGCCGTGCCCGCCGTCGCCGCCCCGGTGCTGGTCAAGGGTGAGGGCAAGGACGTCCAGTTCGAGCCCGCGGAGATCGGCCGCTCGCTGGTCTTCGAGCCGGGCGAGAACGGGGCCCTCAACTCCCGGGTGGACAACGCCAAGGTGATCGAGGCGCTGGGCCCCAAGCTCAAGGAGACCGAGATCGAGGGCAAAGACGCCGAGATCGTCTTCACCGGCGGCAGCCCGACCGTGCAGCCCTCCGAGGACGGCAAGGCCGTCAAGTGGGACCCCAGCCTGGCCCCGCTGATGGACGTGCTCAAGCGTCCCGACGCACGCGAGATCGTGGCCCAGTACGAGATGAAGCCGGCGAAGGTGACCACCGACGCGGCGAACCAGCTCGGCATCAAGGAAGTCATCGGGGAGTTCACCACCAAGGGCTTCGCCGCCGACTCCGGCACCAACATCCGCGTGGTGGCGGAGAAGGTCGACGGGGCGATCGTGAAACCCGGCGACACGTTCAGCCTGAACGGTTTCACCGGCCCGCGCGGCACCGCTCAGGGGTACGTCGAGGCTGGCGTCATCTCCGACGGCGCACCCGGCCGCGAGGTCGGCGGCGGCATCTCGCAGTTCGCCACCACGCTCTACAACGCCTCGTACTTCGCCGCCATGAAGGACGCCGGGCACAAGGAGCACAGCTACTACATCAGCCGTTACCCGGCGGCCCGTGAGGCGACCGTCTTCCAGGACGGCGGCGGCAACAGCGTCATCGACCTGAAGTTCGCCAACGACAGTGAGACCGGTGTGGCCATCCAGACGATCTGGTCACCGTCGAGCATCACGGTCAAGCTGTGGGGCACCAAGCGCTACGAGGTGGAGTCCGTACCGGGCGGGCAGACCGCACAGACCCCGCCGCAGGAGAAGGACGGCCCGGCGGAGAACTGCAAGCCGAGCGAGGGCTCCCCCGGCTTCACGACCAGCGACACCCGGGTACTGCGGGACGCGAAGTCCGGTGCCGAGGTGCGCCGCGAGCCGCGGACGGTGAAGTACAACCCGCAGCCCAAGATCCGCTGCCCGGAGCCGGCCGCCACCCCGTGACGCCGCTCGTGCGGGGGCCGGTCCGCGGTCCCCTCACGAGGCGGTGAGTTCGGCCAGTCTGCAGGCGGCGCCGTCGAGGCAGCGGGCGATCGCGTACTCGTAGAGCCGGGCGTAGTGGGTGGACGCCCGTTCGGGGTCGCGCAGGAGCTCGTGTGCGCCAGGGTCCGGCCCCTCCGCGGGCCGCACGCAGCCCGCGGCGCGCACCCGCTGCTCCAGCCCGCGCAGCCGATCGCGTTCCATGGCGACGTACTGGCAGCCGCTGCTGAGCAGCATGTTGTAGACGAGCACGCTCTCCTGTCCGAAGCCGGCACCCCGCAGCACCCGTACGCCGGTGTCGATCATCCGCACGGCCGAACCGTCCGCCGGGCCGAACAGCGCGAGCCTGCCGGCGACGCCGGGGTAGCCGAGCAGTACCTCCCGCAGCCTGGCCAGCAGCAGTTCGAACCATTCCCGCCAGCCCAGTTCGGGAGGCGGCTCGCTGACCATCCGCAGCACCCGGTCGGTCACCGCCGCGATCACCGCGTCCCGGTCGCCGACGTGGTGGTAGATCACCGCCGGGTAGGCGTGCACCTCGGCGGCGAGCTGACGGACGCTCCAGTTGTCCAGTCCGCGTTCCGCGGTGAGCAGGGTGGCCGCGGCGATGATCCGGTCCCTGGTCAGCGCCGGCAGCCCGGCCGCGCCGCGCGAGTGCGGGGCGGGGCCGGAGCCGGAGGGGGTCATGGAACGGACACTAGCGCCCAGGACGCTTCGGGTATACGAAGATAGCCCGATCCAGCCAGGTCATGCGCCTCCGGTGCCGACGACCAGCGCGACGGTGGTGGTGAACGAGCCACCGACGTTGAGGGTCAGCGCCGTCCGCGCGCCGTCGACCTGGATGGGCCCGGCGGTACCGGACACCTGACGGGCGGCGTCGCGCAGCATCCGCACGCCGGTGGCGCCGACCGGGTGGCCGAGCCCGAGCAGCCCGCCGCCGGGGTTCACCGGCAGCACGCCGTCCGGGCCGATGTCGCCGCTCTCGATCACCCGGCCGCCACCGCCCGGCGGGGCGAGCCCGAGGTGTTCCAGCGCGACCAGCGCGGTGATGGTGAAGCAGTCGTGCAACTCCACCAGGTCGAGAGCGTCCGGGCCGGGAATGCCCGCACGCCGGTAGGCGTCAGTGACGGTGCCGCGGAGCTGGGGAAACAGGTAGCCGTCCGGTTCGGCCCGATCGAGTTTGCCGGCCAGCGGCAGGGTCGCGGTGCGGTGACCGAAGCCGGTCACCGCGGGCACGTCGTCGAGTGTCCTGCCGTGACGGGCGGCCCATTCGGCGGCGAAGCGCGGCGAGGCGAGCACGACCGCGGCGGCACCGTCGGTGATCCGGCCGCAGTCGGTCCGGCGCAGGCTGCCCTCCACCGGCGGGTTGTGCTCGTCCTCGGTGCCGAACGATCCGGCCGGGAAGGTCCAGTCCCTGGCCTGTGCCAGTGGATTCCGGGACGCCGAGGCGAACGCGAGTTCGGCGAAGGCACCGAGGTGCGCGTGGTCGAGGCCGTACCTGCCGTCGTACGCCTCGGCGATCTCGGCGAACAGCGCGGGCCAGGGGAACCGCGCGGACAGTGCCTCGTGCCCGGCCCAGGCGGCCGTGCCGAGGTGCTCGGCCGCGGTCCGGGCGTCGACATTGCGCATCACCTCGACGCCGACGACGAGCGCGAGGTCGTACCGGCCCGCGGCGAGGTCGGCGCAGGCGGCGAGCACGGCCGTGCTGCCGGAGGCGCAGGCGGCTTCGTGCCGGGTGCTCGGCACCCCGTCCAGTCCGGGCACCGCCGTCACCAGCAGACCGCCGAGCTGGGCCTGCCCGGCGAACAGCTCCCCGGCGAGGTTGCCGACGTGGGCGACCTCGATCCGCTCGGCGGGAACGCGGGCGTCCTCCAGCGCGTCCGGCACGACCTCGGCGAGCAGGTCGAGCAGGCCGCCGCCCTCCTTGGCGAGGTTGCGGGCGAAGTCGGTCTGCGCGCCACCGAGGACGTACACGTGCTACCGCCCGAGTGGGACGGGTGCCGCGAAGCGGTCCCGCAGTTCGCGTTTGAGCACCTTGCCGACGGCGTTGCGCGGCAGGGAATCCACCAGCTCGAGGCGTTCGGGCAGCTTGAACGAGGCGAGCCCCCGTTCGCGCAGGGCGCCGAGCAGGGTGTCCAGGCCGGGCGGGTCCGCCGGGTCCGCGGGCACCACCACGGCGCAGACCCGCTCACCGAGCACGGCGTCGGCGACTCCGACCACCGCGACCTCGGCCACCCCGGAGTGCGCGGCGAGCAGGTCCTCCAGTTCGGCGGGTGAGATGTTCGCACCGCCGCGGATGATCAGGTCCTTCGCGCGGTCGAGGTAACGCAGGAACCGGCCGTCCTCGCCGTCGATCGCGAACACGTCGCCGGTGCGGTAGTGCCCGTCGTCGTCGAACACGGCCCGGTCCAGCGGGGCGCCGGTGCCCTCGCCGAGGTAGCCGCCGAACACCGTGGGCCCGGCGACGCGCAACTCGCCCGGGATGCCGGGGGCGGTGATCCGCTCGCCGGTGCTGAGGTCGTGCAGCCGGACCGATACCCGCTCGGCGATCGGGGTGGACCAGACGGCCGGGCCGGAGAAGTTCGGGAAGTAGGTCGCCCGCTGACCGGGATCGGGGATGTCGCGAGGATCGGACAGCAGGGCGATCCCCTCGTTGGAGCCGAAGAAGTTGATCACGTCGATGCCGTACCGCTCGTGCCAGCCGCGAACCATCGGCGTGTTCAGCGGCGAGGACCCGCAGCCGATCGTGCGCAGCGAGGACAAGTCCACAGTGGACAGTATCTCCTCGTTGCGCAGCAGCATGTTCAGCAGTGCGGGTGGGGCGACGGTGTAGGTGGCCGACTCCTGGGCGATCTGGCCGAGGAAGATGCCGAGGTCGAAGGGCTGATGCGGGACGAACACCCCGCCGACCATCAGCCAGGGCAGGAACATGCCGGAGATACCCGCCATGTTGGTCATCGGGAACGGTGAGAGGAGCACGTCCTCCGGCCCGAGCGCCGCCGCGTGGCAGGTGCCCAGCGCCATCACCAGCCAGTCGCCGTGGCAGCGCGGTACGGCCTTCGGGTCGGTCTCGGTGCCCGAGGTCCAGCAGATCGTCACGCAGTCGCTCACGTCGGCGGGGTGCGCCGCGAGATGCGCGTCGAGCAACTCCCGGCCAGCCGGGCCGATCGGCTCGTCCGGCCACCGCACCGTGCCGTCCGGTTCGTGCTGCCCCCGGGACAGCACGAACCGGACGGACGGAACTTCGGCGCCGACTCGCAGCGCCTGCGCGGCGAGCCGGTGCTCGCCGTGTCCGGTGGTGGTGAGCAGGCAGACCGCGCCCGCCCGCCGGCACATCGGGATCAGTTCGTGCTCGCGATAGGCCACCGGGAAGGGCATCACGATCGCCCCGATCCTGACGATCGCCAGGAACGCCTGCACCAGTGCCGAGCTGTTCGGAAGCTGCACGGCGACGACCTCGCCCGCACGTACTCCCCTGGCCAGCAGGTCCGCCGCGAGCGCGTCGACCTGCTCGTCGAGTTCCCGCCAGGTCCAGCGCACCGGGTCCCGGCCGATCAGCGAGGCGGTGTCCGGCGGGTCGGCGAAGGCCTGCCTGCCGGGCGCCTCCGCGACCCGGGCGCGCAGCAGCCCGTCGACGGTCTCCCCTGACCACCAGCCGCGGTCGAGGTAGTCGCGTGCCCGCTCCGGCGGATGGCATCTCATCGGCGTGTCCCGTCGAGTTGGTCGGCGCGCACCCAGGCTGCGTGGAAGCCGAGCGGCACCCGGGCGGGTAGCAGCACCCTGGCCACCGGGCCGGCCTCGATGTCGGCGGCGTCGAAGATGTCGAGTTCGGAACGGCCCTCGCGCTCGTCCTGCACGAAGGTCACCAGGTACCCGTCGTCCTCGGCCACGGCGGAATCGCGGGGCGCGAACGGCGCCTCACTGCCCCAGCGTCCTGGCCCGAAGGACCACTCGGCCTTGGCTTGGGTGAGGTTGTCGTAGCGGACGATGCCGTCGAAGAGCAGCGTGGACTCCGGCGAGATGTGCACGTTGTAGGCGTAGCGGCTCTTGCGGCCGAGCATCCGCGCGTCGATGCTCGGGAACTCGGTGTTGGCGTCGTCCAGCGCGGACTCGGTGCAGGCCCCGGTGCGCAGGTTGAAGCGATACCGGTGGAGCTGGGCGTCCAGGCGCAGGTAGGACAGCATCTTGGCGAGCGGGGTGTGCGCGTCGGCGCGCGGCTGCGGTCGGTTCACCCGGCAGACGTCCATCACCACCTCGTCGCCTTCGTCCCAGGCGTTGACGACGTGGTAGATGTAGCAGGAATCGGCCTCGAACCAGCGCACCTGGTCGCCGGTGCCGTATCGCGGCAGCACCCCGAAGCGCGCGGGCATCGACCGGTCGAAGACGATCTTGTGCCTGCCCCGGCGGGCGGCCTCGGCATCCGGCAGCAGCGGCAGGTCCATCAGCACGGCGTACTTCTCGGTGATCGCCATGTCGTGCGGCAAGCGGGGGCCGGGCAGCGGCACGTCGGTCACGCTCGCCACGGCACCGTCCGCCCCCACGACGCCGAAGCGCAGGTACGGCGGACGTGGCCCGTAGTCGAACCAGAACATCTCGCCGGTGCGCTCGTCGACCTTCGGGTGGGCCATCATGTCGCCGGTCAGCGTGCCGAGAAAGTCTTCCGCACCAAGGGTTTCCAGCGACAGCGGGTCGAGGGCGTAGGGATCGCCGCACATGTACCAGGTGGCCAGCACGCGGCCGCGGTGGAACACGAGATCGGTGTTCGCCGCGTCCTTGAGGCCGAGCCCGTGGTGGTTGCCGAAGGGATTTCCCTTCGGGCTCTCCATCACCCCGGTCCACAGGGACCGGCCCGCCTCGGAGTCGGCCAGGAACGCCTTCGTGCGAACCCAGCGGTTGCGGTACCTGGCCTTGCCGTTCTCCAGGTGGACCGCGTGCACCATGCCGTCGCCGTCGAACCAGTGGTAGCGCCCCTGTGGCTGGAACCGCGGGTTGGGACCGTTGCGCAGGTAGACGCCGTTGAGGTCGCGCGGGATCTCGCCGATCACCTCGAGCGCGTCCGCGTCGATCTCGGTGTCGGTCGGCGCGTACAGGCCCAGCAGATAGGGATTGGGCTCGTCCGGCTCGCCGGACTGCGGCTCGGCCACCAGCACCGGACGCTCGGAGGTCTCGGACATCCACATCCTCCGTCCTGCGATGCGCCGGGGAGCCGGAGCGGCTGGCAATACACTATGATTTCAGTATCCAGCCGTCAATACGCAGGCAGGAGACCACCCGAGCAGGAACGCGAGGTCACCGACCACGTCATCGGCCACGTCGCCGACCACGCCCGCCGTCACCCGGTCGGTCTAGAGTGACGCAGGCATTCCTAGGGGGAAGCGTGACGACACCGGGACCGAAGACGGGCGAGGCGGCACAGGATCCGCTGCGCCGGGCACTCGAACTGCTCGGTGACCAGTGGACGCTGCTGATCCTGCAGAGCGTCTTCCTGCGAGTCCGGCGCTACGAGGAACTGCGCACCAGGCTGGGCATCTCCCCCACCGCGCTCTCCGGCAGGCTCCGGGCCGCCGTCGAGGCCGGAATCCTGGTCCGCTCGCCGTATCGCGGCAGCGGCCGCACCCGGCACGAGTACCGGCTGACCGAGCGCGGGCTCGCCCTGTGGCCGCTGCTGGTGACGATCTGGTCCTGGGAACGGAGCTGGGTCGAGGGCCGCGACGAGGTTCTGCCCACGCTGACCCATCTCGACTGCGGCAACGAAACGGCCACCGGACTGGGCTGCGCGGCCTGTCTGCGGCCCGCCGACCTGGCGGGTACCCGGCTCCACCGCAGGCCGGGCACCGCCTACTCGGGCGGGTCCGGCAGGCGCTTCCGGCGCAAGGACGCCGAGCCGCTGGCCGCCGACCCGCTGATGTTCTTCCCGGCCACCATGGAGCTGCTCGGCGATCGCTGGTCCACCGGGATCATGCTGAACGCCTTCCTCGGCTCGCAGCACTTCTCCGAGTTCGAGCGGGAGCTGGGCATCGGGCCGAGTGTGCTCTCCGACCGGCTCGGCCGCCTCGTCGCCGCCGGGGTGCTGGGCACCGAGACCGCCCGCACCCGCGCCGACGCGCGCGCCTACCGGCTGCTGCCCAAGGGGGCCGCGTTCTTCCCCGCGCTGGCGATCCTGATCGACTGGGCCCGCGACCGCTGCCCCCTCGCCGACGGCGCGGCGAGCGTGGAGATGCGCCACGAGTCCTGCGGGCAGCGGCTGCAACCGGTGCTGCTGTGTGAGCACTGCGGTGTCCCGCTGCACCGCACGGCACTCACCTTCGATCTGAACGCGGTCTCCGCGAGCCTGGTCGGGGTGACGCGCTGACCAGGGCGAGCCGGGTGATTCCCGGTTCGACGGGATCGGTGATCGCGGCGGTCACCCGGCAAGCCGGTGCCAGGGTCTTCCACCGAGGCCGCCAGGGACCGTCCCGGTGCCGGTACCGCGACCATGAACTGCCGGACACGCCCCGGTCCCATGGCCCGGAAATCCGGTAGCGGCACCGTGCCCGCCATGCGAGGCTGACCAGGAGCGCTCCCCGCAGGGCAGCCGACGACCGGAGCGAGGTTCGAAGATGACCGAGTCCACCCCAACCACGGGCACCGGCGAGGACGACGTCAAGCGTCAGTTCCGCGAGGCCCTTGAACGCAAGCAGGCGAAGGCCAAGTCGGGCGCCTCCCACGAGGATCGTGGTTCGAAGATCCACAACGCGCACAACGGGCCCGCAGCCACCAAGCGGGAGTTCCGCCGCAAGAGCGGCTGACCACCCTCCGATCACGAGAACGCGGCGGGCGGGTGCGTGTTCGCACCCGCCCGCCGCGTCGTGAACCGTCCCGACGGGCGCTACACCGTGGTGAGGATGGAACGCAGCCTGCCGACCTCGGCCATCCGCCGTTCGGCGATGCGGTCGGCGGCGGTGGCCGGCGGCACGCCCTCGGTGTCGGCGAGTTCGAAGACCTGCTTGGTGGTGTCGTAGAGCGTGGTGACCTTGCGCTTGGCCCTGGCGAAGTCGAAGCCGTGCAGCTCGTCGCTGACCTGCACCACGCCACCGGAGTTCACCAGGTAGTCCGGGGCGAAGAGGATGTCGCGGTCCTGGAGCCGCTTCTCCACGCCGGGGTGGGCGAGCTGGTTGTTCGCCGCGCCGCAGACCACCTTGGCCCGCAACACCTCCACCACCTCGTCGGTGAGGGCTCCGCCGAGCGCACAGGGCGCGAAGATGTCGATGTCCGAGCGGACGAGCGCGTCGGCGTCGGCCACCACCGACACCGAGGGGTACACCGCCGTCGTCCGTTCGACCGCCTCCTCGGAGACGTCGCTGACCACGACCTCGGCGCCCGCCTCGACGAGATGGCCGACGAGGATGTGGCCGACCTTGCCGATGCCGGTCACGCCCACCCGGCGGCCACGCAGGTCCGCGGTGCCCCAGCGGTGCTCGGCGGAGGCGCGCAGGCCCTGGAAGACGCCGAACGCGGTGAGCACGGAGGAGTCGCCGGCGCCGCCGTCCTCCGGCGAACGGCCGGTGACGAAGCGGCACTCCTTGGCGACGATGTCCATGTCGCGCACGTAGGTGCCGACGTCGCAGGCGGTGATGTAGCGGCCGGCGAGGGACTGCACGAAACGGCCGAAGGCACGCAGCAGCGACTCGGACTTGTCCACCTTCGGGTCGCCGATGATGACGGCCTTGCCGCCGCCGAGGTCGAGGCCCGCGATCGAGTTCTTGTAGGCCATACCGCGGGAGAGGTTGAGTACGTCCGCGACGGCGGCGTCCTCGGATTCGTACGGGTAGAACCGGGTGCCGCCGAGTGCGGGGCCCAGCGCCGTCGAGTAGATGCCGATGACGGCCTTCAGGCCGCTCTTCGCGTCCTGGCAGAACACGACCTGCTCATGACCGCTTTCGCGGCCGAACACACCTTCGGTCACGGTGGTGACTCCCTTGCCGTTCCGGTCCGCGTTCGTGGCGCGTTCCGGCGATGTCGGATTTCTGGTCTCGCGGAGGGAAGCGGCCCGGAAGGTCGTTCCGCGCCCGGCTCCGTCGCCGCGCACAGCAGAACTTAGGGGGCGCCGACGGTAAACGCCAAGAAGTTCCACCCGGGGGGACCACCGGCGCGGGACGGAGGGGTCAGAGACCGCTGCGCACGGCCCACAGGTCGGGGAACATCGGCGCGAACAGCGTGGAGCGCAGGTAGGCCGCCCCCGAGGAACCACCCGTGCCGGACTTGTCCCCGATGGTGCGTTCGACCATCTTGACGTGCCGGTACCGCCATTCCTGCACGCCCTCGTCGAGATCGACCAGGTGCTCGCACACCGATGCCGGGCCGTGGTCGTCGGCGTAGACCCGGAGCAGGATCTCCTGCAACTCGGCGGACGGCTGGGCGGGCGCGCTCACGTCCCGCCCGCCCGGCACCGCATAGCCGTGCACGCCGAGGTAGGTGAGGAACGAGTCGTAGAGCGAAGGGCGCGACATCGCCGCCTCGATCCGGGTGCGGTCCCGGCTGCCCTGCGGGTAGTGCTGGAAGACGCGCTGGTCCCGCCGCCCGAGCACCGCCTCCAGCTCGCGGAACTGGCCGGACTGGAAGCCCGAGGAGGCGTCGAGCCGGGTGCGGAAGCTGGTGAACTGGCTCGGCGTCATCGTCTCCAGCACGTCGATCTGGGTGACGGCGACCTTGAAAATCTTCAGGATCCGCCGCAGGGCCCGCAGCGAGTGGGCCGAGTGGCCCTCTCCCAGCCGCCGCTGCAGGTAGTCCAGTTCGTGCAGGATCTGCTTGAACCACAGCTCGTACACCTGGTGGATCACGATGAACAGCAGCTCGTCGTGTTCCTCCGACCGGGGACGCTGGGCTTCCAGCACCTCGTCGAGGGCGAGGTAGGAGGCGTAGGTCATCGCCGGGTTCTGCTCAGTCATGGCACGTGTGTACCAGAGTGCCGCGACGACGCTAGCGTGCCCGTATGGCCAGGGAGACCGTACTGCTCGACGCACCGTCCAACCTCGGGCTCCGCCCGCCCGCCGAGGGCGTCGTGCCCGGTTGCTACAAGGCGCCCGGTGCCCTGCGCGACCACGGCCTGCTGCGCAGGCTGGGTGCCCGGGAGGGTGGCGTGGTCACCCCGCCCCGGTACCTGCCGGCCTGGCGACCCGGTGCCGGGGTGCGCAACGCGACGGCGATCGCCGGCTACTCGCGCACCCTCGCCCGGCGGATCACCGCGCTGCGCCGCGACGGCGGCTTCCCGCTCGTGCTGGGCGGCGACTGCTCGATCCTGCTCGGCTCGGCACTGTCGCTGCGCCGCGAGGGCCGGTACGGGCTGGCCTTCCTGGACGGTCACGACGATTTCCGCCATCCGGGCAACGCACCGCACGTGCACGCCGCGGCGGGCGAGGATCTCGCGCTGGTGACCGGTCGCGGCGACCCGGCGCTCACCGGGATCGACGGCGCGGGCCCCTACGTCCGCGACGAGGACGTGCTGCTGCTCGGTGCCAGGGAACGCGAGATGGCGCGGACGGCCGGCGAGGGCCTGCCCGGTGTGGCCAGTGAGCGGATCATGGCCGACGGCACCGGCGGCGCGCTCCGGCGCGCGGCCGAGGCGCTCGTCCGCGACGACCTCGACGGGTTCTGGATCCACCTCGACGTCGACGTCCTCGATCCGTCCGTCGTGTCCGCTGTGGACAGTCCGGACGACGGCGGGCTGGACGCGGACACGCTCACCGCCCTGCTGCGCGGCCTGCTCGCCCTGCCGGGGGCCGCCGGGCTGGAGGTCACCGTGTTCGACCCGGATCTGGACCCGTCCGGGGAGCAGGCGGCCGTGATCACCGAGATCCTGGTGCACGCCCTCACCTGAGAGGGTGTGGTGAAACCCGGCTCTGTTGGTGGACGCGGGTGTGGTAGTTGATCTTTGTTGGGTGGTTTGTGGTCATCTTTGTGGGTGTGTCGGTGTAGCTGTGTGCCTGTGTATGCCTCGTCG
>NZ_NKYE01000025.1 GCF_002262875.1 Amycolatopsis antarctica
CCAACAATGAATAGTTTGGAATCCAGACTACAAAAGTAATCTCATCCTCAAAGGAACCTCAAACGAGGTTCAAAAATAAGCTCTACTGGCTTAGTTCACTAGCACACTGTTGAGTTCTCAAGCAACACGCTTGGAATCTGGTCGCGAGCGACCTCGTCCGAAGCAGTTATTCTCTCGTTGTTGTGAAGCAGACTCTACCTCACCCTGAAATCTTACGATTTTTTGGGGGGTTGTTACCCACTTCGTTCGGGACCACCCACTCTACCGCTACTGCGGGAGCTTGGTTCGTGTTCCCTGCCTGGTAACCCGGTCTTTGGGGCCTTGGTTTTTCTCCCCGCCGGCCCGGTCTCCCTGGCGACAAAGAGAAGATTACACGCCCGGAAACAGGCCGAAACAGGGGGGTACCTTAACTGCGTTTTCGCAGCTCAAGCCCCCTGTTTCGGCCCGGGGTGCCGGTCAGCCGCCGAGTCGCACGCCCGCGACGTTGCGCTTGCCCTTGCGGACCACCAGCCACCGGCCGTGCAAGGCGTCCTCCGCCGAGGGCTGCCAGCCTTCCTCGGCCACCTTCACGTTGTTCACGTACGCGCCGCCCTCCTTCACCGTGCGGCGTGCGGCCCCCTTGCTGTCGACCAGCCCGCCTGCGAGCAGGAGGTCGACGATGGTCGGAGCGTCCGGGACGCGTACCTCCCCGGTCGGCACCTCCGCCATCGCGGCGTCCAGCGTGGGTGCGTCCAGCTCGCGCAGCTCGCCCCGGCCGAACAGCGCCTGGCTCGCCGCGATCACCTGCCGCGTCTGATGTGCCCCGTGCACCAGGGTGGTGAACTCCTCGGCCAGCCTGCGCTGCGCGGCACGCAGGTGCGGGCGCTGCTCGGTGTCCTCGGCCAGCGCGTCGATCTCCTCCGCGTCCAGGAAGGTGAACAGCCGCAGGTAACGGATCACGTCCGTGTCCCCGGTGTTGAGGAAGTACTGGAACCAGGCGTACGGCGAGGTCATCTCGGGGTCGAGCCAGATGTCGCCGCCACCGGTGGACTTGCCGAACTTGCGCCCTTCCGCGTCGGTGACCAGCGGCGCGGTGAGCGCGTGGGCGGTACCGCCCTCCACCCTGCGGATCAGGTCGACGCCGCCGACCAGGTTGCCCCACTGGTCGGAGCCGCCGACCTGTAGCCGGCAGCCGTGCTCCCGGTAGAGGTGCAGGTAGTCCTGGGACTGCAGGAGCAGGTAGCTGAACTCGGTGTACGACATGCCGTCGGACTCCAGCCGCCTGCGCACCGTCTCCCGGTTGAGCATCGTGTTCACCGGGAAGTGCTTGCCCACGTCACGCAGGAACGTCAGCATCGACTGCTGCCCGGTCCAGTCCAGGTTGTTCACGATCAGCGCGCCGGTGTCCGAGTCGTCGAACTCGACGAAGCGTTCGAGCTGCCCGCGGATCCGTCCCGCCCAGTCGGCGACGACGTCCAGCGTGTTCAGCGACCGTTCACTGGTGTCACGGGGGTCGCCGATCATGCCGGTCGCGCCGCCCGCCAGCACGATCGGCCGGTGCCCGGCGCGCTGGAACCGCGCCAGCATCAGCAGCGGCACCAGGTTGCCCGCGTGCAGACTCGGTGCCGTCGGGTCGAAGCCCCCGTACAGCGTCAGGGGGCCCTGGTCGAGATCGCGGCGCAGCGCGTCCGCGTCGGTGGATTGCGCGATCAGACCGCGCCAGGCCAGCTCGTCAAGAATGTGTCCGCTCACGTGCCCGATACTCCCTCACCAGGTCAACGCGTTATCCCGCGGGGCACGGCCGCGTCAGCGGTGCTCCGGCGGCCCCAGCCGGGGTGTGGGACGCAACCGCACCGGGCCTCGCGCGGCCGCCGGATCGACGACCGCGCCGGAGCTGGTGAACTCCAGTTCCCCGGCCTCGGCCAGCCGCGCGGCGACGGCACGGACGGGAGCCATCAGCTCCCGCCAGCCCTCGGTACGCAGCGCGCGGGCCACCTCCGAGGGGCAGGCCGTCGCGCCGGGCGCGCAGCGCGCCAGCCGGGCACGGATCGCGTTTCGCAGTTCGCGCTCCGTCGGCTGGGTGCCCGGGCGCTCCGCGGTTCCATCCGGCATCCCACCAGCATGAGCCACCCGGCGCGGCTCAGCGCGGCGAGCGCTTGCCCCCGCGCCGGTACGCGCTGACGGCGGGCGAACCGTCCACCCAGAACCGCCACGGCACCTCCATCGCCGCGGCCACACCCACCCGGGGGCCGGTTCGGACCCGGTCCGCGTCCACCCTCTCCCCCGCGAGCAACCGGACCGGCGAGGCGGGGTCGGTCAGGTCCAGCCCGTTGTGTTCCCGGCCGAGCCCCAGCACCGTGGTGAGAATCGCGGGTCCTCCGGCCAGCGAGCCGTCCCCCCGCGCCTTCGGCCGTCTCGCCTTCGCCAGCGGCGCACCCTCGACCACTTCCGCCGCCCGCAGCAGCACCGCGCCCGGCTCGCCGTCCCGGGTGCCCACCACGTTCGCGCAGAAGTGCATGCCGTAGACGAAATAGACGTACAGGTGACCGGCCGGGCCCCACATCACGTCGTTGCGCGGGGTCCGCCCCCGGTACGAGTGCGAGGCGGGATCGTCCAGCCCGCGGTAGGCCTCCACCTCCACGATGCGCGCGCGAACCGGCCCCTCGCCGGCCACCGACTCCAGCTCGCTGCCGAGCAGCATGACGGCCAGATCGAGCGGATCGATCGCCAGCTCGTCCCGGGTGAACCCGCCGCTCAAGCGCCCGCCCAGGACCGGTGGCCGGAGACCCGCCCGGCGAGCCGCTCGAGCTGCTCGGCGACCCGGGCCGGAGCGGTACCGCCGTGCGCGTCGCGGGAGGCGACCGAACCCTCGACGGTCAGTACCTCGCGCACCTTCGGCGTCAGTACCGGGTTGATCGCGGCCAGTTCCTCGTCGGTCAGCTCGTCCAGGCCGGCACCACGGGCCTCGGCGACCCGCACGCTCTCGCCCGCGGCCTCGTGCGCGACCCGGAACGGGATGCCCTGCCGGACCAGCCACTCCGCGATGTCGGTGGCCAGGGTGAACCCGGCCGGGGCCAGCTCGGCGAGCCGCTCGGTGTGGAAAGTGAGGGTGCCGAGCATCCCGGCGATGGCCGGGAAGAGGAGTTCGAGCTGCTCCACGGAGTCGAACACCGGCTCCTTGTCCTCCTGCAGATCCCGGTTGTACGCCAGCGGCTGCGCCTTCAACGTGGCGAGCAGGCCCGTCAGGTTGCCGATCAGCCGTCCGGACTTGCCGCGGGTCAGCTCCGCGACGTCGGGATTCTTCTTCTGCGGCATGATCGAACTGCCGGTGGCCCAGGCGTCGTCGAGGGTCACGTAACCGAACTCGGCCGTGTTCCAGACGATGACCTCCTCGGCGATCCTGGACAGGTTCACCCCGAGCATCGCCACCGCGAACGCGAACTCCGCGGCGAAATCCCGGGAGGCGGTGCCGTCGATGGAGTTCTCCACGCTCGCCTCGAACCCCAGCTCGGCCGCGACGGCCCCCGGGTCCAGGCCCAGCGAGGACCCGGCGAGCGCGCCCGAACCGTAGGGCGACTCCGCGGTGCGGGCGTCCCAGTCGCGCAGTCGCGAGACGTCGCGCACCAGCGACTGGGCGTGGGCGAGCAGGTGGTGCGCCAGCAGCACCGGCTGTGCGTGCTGCAGGTGCGTCCGCCCGGGCAGGATCGCCTCCGGGTGCGCCTTCGCTTGCGCGACAAGGGAATCCACCACGTCGAGCGTGCCGTGCACCACCCGCCGGGCGGCGTCGCGCAGCCACATCCGGAAGAGCGTGGCCACCTGGTCGTTGCGCGAACGGCCCGCGCGCAGCTTGCCGCCGAGCTCGGTTCCCGCGCGTTCGAGCAGTCCGCGTTCCAGGGCCGTGTGCACGTCCTCGTCGGCGATCGTCGGGGTGAAGGCACCCGATTCGACGTCGGCGGCGAGGGTGTCCAGTGCGGCGTGCATCCCGGCCAGCTCGGGCTCGGTCAGCAGCCCCGCGCCGTGCAGCACCCGGGCGTGCGCCCGGGAACCGGCGATGTCGTACGGCGCCAGCCGCCAGTCGAAGTGCGTCGACGCCGACAGCGCCGCCATCGCCTCGGCGGGCCCGCTGGCGAACCGCCCGCCCCACAACTTGACGTTCTCGCTCATCAGTCGGACCCGTATTCCATCGCGGCCTCGTCCAGCGGCGTCGGTGAGTCCGAGGACGCCTCCGGGTTGGCGGTGATCCGGTCCGCGCCGCCCGAGGGCAGTTCGCCGAACAGCGTGCCGTTCTCGACGAGCACCTGGCCCTGGTCGAGCGGCTGCTTGGCGTAGAACTCGAGCTTGTGCCGCGAGTCGGCGATGTCCAGATTGCGCATGGTGAGCTGACCGATCCGGTCGGTGGGACCGAAGGCGGCGTTCGACACGCGCTCCATCGACAGCCGCTCCGGGTGGTAGGAGAAGTTGGCGCCCTCGGTGACCAGGATCGTGTAGTCCTCGCCCCGGCGCAGCCGCAGCGTCACCTCACCGGTCACCAGCGAGGCGATCCAGCGCTGGATCGCCTCCCGCTGCATCAGCGCCTGCGGGTCGAGCCAGCGCCCCTCGTACAGCAGCCGCCCGAGCTTGCGGCCCTCGTTGTGGTAGTTGGCGACGGTGTCCTCGTTGTGGATCGCGTTGAGCAGCCGCTCGTAGACGATCCAGAGCAGTGCCATCCCGGGTGCCTCGTAGATGCCGCGCGACTTGGCCTCGATGATCCGGTTCTCGATCTGGTCGGACATACCCAAGCCATGCCGTCCACCGATGGCGTTGGCCTCCATCACCAGGGCCACCGGGTCCTCGAAGCTCCTGCCGTTGATCGCCACCGGCCGGCCCGCCTCGAACCGGACGGTGACGTCCTCGGACGGGATCTCCACGGACGGGTCCCAGAACCGGACGCCCATGATCGGCTCGACCGTCTCCAGCGAGACGTCGAGGTGCTCCAGCGTCTTCGCCTCGTGGGTCGCCCCCCAGATGTTGGCATCGGTGGAGTACGCCTTCTCCGCCGAGTCGCGGTACGGCAGACCGTGCTCGGTGAGCCATTCGCTCATCTCCTGGCGCCCACCGAGCTCACGCACGAAGTCCGGATCCAGCCACGGCTTGTAGATCCGCAACTCCGGGTTGGCCAGCAACCCGTACCGGTAGAACCGCTCGATGTCGTTGCCCTTGAACGTCGAGCCGTCGCCCCAGATGTCCACGCTGTCGGAGTGCATCGCGCGCACCAGCATCGTGCCGGTGACGGCCCGGCCGAGCGGGGTGGTGTTGAAGTACGCGCGACCGCCGGAGCGGAGATGGAACGCACCGCACGCCAGCGCGGCGAGGCCCTCCTCGACGAGCTGCTGCCTGCAGTCCACGATGCGGGCGATCTCCGCGCCGTACTCCTTGGCACGGTCGGGCACGCCGGCGATGTCGGACTCGTCGTACTGCCCGATGTCGGCGGTGTAGGTGCACGGCACCGCACCCTTTTCACGCATCCAGGCCGCGGCAACGGATGTGTCGAGGCCGCCGGAGAACGCGATACCGACGCGCTCTCCCTTCGGCAGGGACATGAGAACCTTGCTCAATTTCCTTGTCCTTCGCTCTGGGTCGGTCGATCGTGGGTCTGGCCGTCGGCCAGTTCGTTGAACAGGCGGGCCAGCGCGACGCCACCGACCGGTTCGCTGGCGATCACCATGACGGTGTCATCGCCCGCGATGGTGCCGAGCACCTCACGCAGCGCCGCCCGGTCGATCGCGCTGGCCAGGAACTGCGCCGCTCCCGGCGGGGTGCGGACCACGGTGAGGTTGGCCGAGCCCTGCGCCGACACCAGCAGTTCACCGAGCAGCCGGGACAACCGCGAGGTGCCACCCTGCACGCCCCTGACCGGGCTGCCGTCCTCCGGGATCACGTACACCGGCGCACCGGAGTCCGCGCCCCGCAGTTTGACGGCGCCCAGCTCGTCGAGGTCCCTCGACAACGTGGCCTGGGTGACCTCGACGCCCTCGGCGGAGAGCAGCTTCGCCAGTTCTGTCTGGCTGCGAATGGCCATGTTGGACACCAGGTGAATGATCCTGGCCTGTCTGGCGACCCTGGAGACACTCATCGCCCGGTCTCCAGCAGCCACGCCAGCAGCGCCTTCTGCGCGTGCAGGCGGTTCTCCGCCTCGTCCCACACCGCACTCGACGGGCCGTCGATCACCTCGTCGGTGATCTCCCAGCCCCGGTGCGCGGGCAGGTCGTGCAGGACGATGGTGTCGGTCCCGGTACGCGCCAGCAGCCCCTCGTTCACCTGGTACGGCCGGAACGGTGCCACCCGGTCCCGTCCGTCGTTCTCCTGGCCCATCGACGTCCACGCATCGGTGGTGACCACATCCGCACCGTCCGCCGCGGCGTGCGGATCGGTGAACACCTCCGCCGAACCGCCCGTTTCCGCGGCCCTCGCCCGCACCGCGTCGAGCACCCACGGCGCGGGATGGAACCCCTCCGGCGCCGCCACCCGCACGTGCAGTCCGGCCGTGACGCCGCCGAGCAGCAGCGAATGCGCCATGTTGTTGGCCGCGTCGCCGAAGTACGTCAGCGTCAGGCCCGCCAGCCGGCCCTTGTACTGCCGGATCGTCTGCAGGTCCGCGAGGATCTGGCAGGGATGGAACTCGTCGGTCAGCGCGTTCACCACCGGCACGCTCGCCGCGGAGGCGAACGCGTCGATCCGCGCCTGGGCGAAGGTCCGCCAGACCACCGCGTCCACGTACCGGGAGAGCACCCTGGCCGTGTCCTCGATGGTCTCCTCGCGGCCGATCTGCATGGTGCGGCCGTCCACCACCACGGCGTGCCCGCCGAGCTGGGCGATGCCCACCTCGAACGAGAAGCGGGTACGGGTGGAGTTCTTCTCGAAGATCACCGCGACGGCCTTCGGGCCCGCCAGCGCGTCACCGTACGGCTGCTTCTTCAGCCGGTCGGCGAGATCGAGGATCTCGATCTGCTCGTCGGCGGTCAGGTCATCGTCGCGGAGAAAGTGGCGTGGCATCTAGGCACCGTCCTTCTGGCCAGGAGCGGCGGCGTCGAGCGCCCCCGGGAGCGCCGCGAGGAACCCCCGCACCTGTTCCCTGGTGAGGGTGAGCGGCGGGGCGAGCCGGACGGTGTCCTGGCCGGCCGCGTTCACCAGGTAACCGGCGTTCTGCGCCGCGGCGGCCACCGCGGGCGCGATCGGCGACCGCAACCCGATGCCGAGCAGCAGGCCGGCGCCGCGCACCCCGGTGACCTCGGGGTGTGCCAGCTTCTCGATCCCGGCCGCGATGTCCTTGCCCAGAGCCGCGGCGTGGTCGGTGAGACCGTCCGCGGCGATCGTGCGCAGTACCGCCAGTCCGGCCGCGCAGCACACCGGGTTACCGCCGAAGGTCGTCCCGTGACCGCCCGGCCCGAGCAGGTCCCCGGCTGCTCCCACGCCGATGACGGCACCGAGCGGCAGACCGCCGCCGATGCCCTTCGCCAGCGTCACCACGTCCGGGACGACCCCCGCGTGCTGGAACGCGAACCAGGCGCCGGTCCGGCCGATGCCGGTCTGCACCTCGTCGAGTACCAGCAGCGTGCCCGTGTCCCGGGTGAGCTGCCTTGCCGCCTGGAGGTAACCGTCCGGAGCGGGCACGACACCGCCCTCGCCCATGATCGGTTCCAGCACCACCGCCGCCGTCTCGGTGTCCACGACGCCGCGCAGGGCCTCCAGGTCACCGAAGGGGACATGGACGACGCCCGGTACCAGGGGCGCGAACGGTTCCCGCTTGCCAGCTTGCCCGGTCAGCGACAGCGCGCCCATCGTGCGCCCGTGGAACGCGCCCTCGGCGGCGACGATCTTCGTCCGGCCGGTCAGCCTGCTGATCTTCAGCGCCGCCTCGTTCGCCTCCGCCCCGGAGTTGACGAACAGCACCTTCGCCTCGCCGGACAGGCCGGCGACGTCGAGCAGCGTCTCGGCCAGTTCGACCGCGACGGGGTTCACGTACAGGTTCGAGGTGTGGCCGAGCACGGCGATCTGCTCGCTGACCGCGCGCACCACCGCGGGGTGCGCGTGCCCGAGTGCGTTGACGGCGATGCCGCCGAGCAGGTCGGTGTAGGCGCGTCCGTCCGCGTCCCACACGGTGGCGCCCTCACCACCGACGAGGGTCAGCGACGGCGTGCCGTAGTTGTCCATCAGCGCCGACCGCCACCGCCGCTGACCGTCCTCATTGGACTGTATGGCGTTCACGGGAGTTCCCCTTCCGGCAGGACCATCGTGCCGATGCCCTGCGAGGTGAAGACTTCGAGCAGTACCGAGTGCGCGATCCGGCCGTCGATCACGTGGGCGCGGCGTACTCCGCCGCGCACCGCGCGGACACACGCCGCCATCTTCGGGATCATGCCGCTCGCCAGTCCCGGCAGCAGCGTCTCCAGCCGGGCGACGTCGATGCGATCGACCAGCGAGGAACGGTCCGGCCAGTCGGCGTAGAGCCCCTCGACGTCGGTGAGCACGACCAGTTTCTCCGCGCCGAGCGCGGCGGCCAGCGCCCCGGCCGCGGTGTCCGCGTTGACGTTGTGCACCACACCGTCCGCGTCCGGTGCCACCGTGGAGACGACCGGGATACGGCCCGCGTTGACGATGTCGAGCACCGCGTCCGGGTCGACGCCCGCGACCTCCCCGACGAGACCGATGTCGACCTGCGCGCCGTCGACAGTGGCGTGCGTGCGCTCGGCGCGGAACAGGTTCGCGTCCTCGCCGGAGATGCCGACGGCGTAGGGACCGTTCCGGTTGATCAGGCCGACCAGCTCCCGGCTGACCTGCCCGGTGAGCACCATTCGCACCACGTCCATGGTCTCCGGGGTGGTGACGCGCAGACCGCCGCGAAACTCACCCTCGATGCCGAGCCTGCTCAGCATGGAACTGATCTGCGGGCCGCCACCGTGCACCACGACCGGCTTCAACCCGGCCAGCCGCAGGAACACCATGTCCTGTGCGAAGGCTTGCTTGAGCGCGTCGTCGACCATCGCGTTGCCGCCGTACTTCACCACGACCGTCGCGCCGTGGAACCGCTGCAGCCACGGCAGCGCCTCGATCAGTACGCCCGCCTTCTCCCCCGCGGCGGCGATCCGTGCGTCGGCGGGGACACCCTTCCCGGTGCCCGTCATGTCGAGTACGCGCTGTTCTCTTCGACGTAGGCGTGTGAGAGATCCGTGGTGAGGATCGTCGCCGACTCGGCGCCGACACCGAGGTCGATCACGATCTCGATCTCCCTGCCGGACAGGTCGGCGTCGTCCCGGCTCGCGGCGGTGGTGCCCGCCGCGTACAGGATGACGCCGTTGATGCTGATCGCCAGCGTCTCCGGAGCGATGGTCGCGTCCGCCCTGCCCAGCGCCATCGCGATCCGGCCCCAGTTCGGGTCCGAACCGAACAGCGCCGTCTTCACCAGGTTGTCCTCGGCGACCGTGCGGCCCACCGCCACCGCGTCCCGTTCGCTGGCCGCGCCCCGGACGACGATGTCGACCTCCTTGGTCGCGCCCTCCGAGTCGGATCTGAGCAGGCGCACCAGTTCGGCCGCGGCCTCGGTGAGCAGCGCGGTGAAATCGGCCTCCGAGGGCGTGTGCCCGGAAGCGCCGGAGGCCAGCAGCAGCACCGTGTCGTTGGTGGAGGTGCCCCCGTCGACGTCCAGCCGGTCGAAGGTGACCCGGGTGGCCGCGCGCAGCGCGCGGTCGGCCGTGCCGGCGTCGACCACCGCATCGGTGGTGAGCACGGAGAGCATCGTGGCCAGGTCGGGGGCGAGCATGCCCGCGCCCTTGGCCAGCCCGCCGACGCTCCAGCCGCCGGGATGGGTGTGGTGTGTCTGCTTCGGGTGGCTGTCGGTGGTCATCACCGCGGTGGCCGCGGCGAGGCCCGCTTCCGTGCCGGTGTCCAGTGCCGCCGCCGCGGTGTCCACTCCGGACAGCACCGCGTCCATCGGCAGGCGCTCGCCGATCAGGCCGGTCGAGCAGACGGCGACGTCCGCCGCACCGGCGTCCAGCACGGCGGCGACCTTCTCGGCGGTCGCGTGCGTGTCCTGGAAACCACCGGGCCCGGTGGCCGCGTTGGCGCCACCGGAGTTGAGCACGACGGCACGAAGACTGTTGTGCCGCAGGACTTCCTGCGACCACAGCACCGGGGCGGCCTTGATCACGTTGCGGGTGAAGACGCCCGCGGCGGTGAACTCAGGGCCGTCGTTGACCACCAGCGCCAGGTCCGGCCCTCCGCTGTCCTTGATCCCGGCGGAGATCCCGGCGGCCCGGAACCCGGCGGGCATGGCCACTCCCGTCATGGTGCGACTCCCGTCGTCGGCAGGCCGGCGCCCTCGGGCAGGCCCAGCGCGAGGTTGATGGACTGCACCGCGCCACCGGCGGTGCCCTTGGTCAGGTTGTCGAGAGCGGCGACGACGACCAGCCTGCCCGCGTCCGCGTCCACCGACACCTGCACGGCGACGTTGTTCGATCCGACGGTCGCCGCGGTGGCGGGCCAGGTGCCCTCGGGCAGCACCCGCACGAACGGCTCGCCGTCGAACGCCTTCTCGTAGGCGGCGCGCACGCCTGCGGCGTCCACGCCGGGACGCAACGGGGCGGAGGCGGTGGTGAGGATCCCCCGTGGCATCGGCGCCAGCACGGGGGTGAACGACACGGCCACCGGCTCACCCGCGACGGCGCTGAGGTTCTGCACGAACTCCGGCGTGTGCCGGTGCGCGCCGGCGACCCCGTAGGCGCTGGCCGAACCCATCACCTCGGAGCCGAGCAGGTTGGGCCGCAAGGCCTTGCCCGCGCCGGAGCTGCCGGTGACCGACACGACGGTGACCTCCGGAAGGACCAGGCCCGCCGCCAGCGCCGGGGCGAGCGCGATCGTCCCGCCGGTCGGGAAGCAGCCGGGCACCGCGATCCGCTTCGCACCCGCCAGCCGCTCACGTGCCCCGGGCAGTTCCGGCAGCCCGTAGGGCCAGGTGCCCGCGTGGTCTCCCCCATACCAGCGCTGCCAGTCCGCGGCGGAGCTCAGCCGGTGGTCGGCACCGAGATCGACCACCAGCACGTCCGGCCCGAGACTCGCCGCGAGCGTCGCCGAGTGGCCGTGCGGCAGTGCGAGGCAGACGATGTCGTGGCCGGCCAGGGTCTCGTCGGAGGTCTCGGCCAGCACCCGGTCGGCGAGCGGCACGAGGTGCGGCTGGTGCTGCCCGAGTGGGGTGCCCGCACTGCTGGCCGCGGTGAGGGTGCCGATCGTCAGGTCGGGATGGCCGAGCAGCAGGCGGAGCAGTTCTCCGCCCGCGTACCCACTCGCTCCGGCCACAGCCACCGTGAAGGTCATGCGAATGATTATGCATGACGACGCAAGACCAACCAAACATGGGGCGGGCCCGTCCGAGATTCTGCGACGACACGGTCTGAGGTGCAGTCGGGCGAAGGCCTCCCCTGTGCGGAGTGGAGCTGTCTAGGAACCGCTCCGGCACCTGGGAGGCCTTCGTGTCCCACGCTACTCATGCCAACGCGGCTCTGACTCCTCGCGGGCGTCGTCGACTTGCACGTTCGATCGTCGATGACGGCTGGCTGTTGATCACCGGTCGCGCCACGCCAGCGGCGATACGCTGACCGCGGCCTCCGCGATGTTCCGACCGGTGTCTGTGGTCAGGCCGTCGAGCGCGCTGTTGATCCAGCCGTCGATGCGGTGGACGCCGAGGTCGCGGTACTCAATGGCCTGCAGCAGCATTTCGAGCTTGTCGGCGTCTCGTGCGCACCGTGCTTCCAGGCTGTGGGCCGCCTCGTATTCGGCGACGGCGGACCGCACTGTGTCACGGCTGGCGCCGGGCAGTCTGGTGGTCTGGTCGGCGGTGATCTGTTCGGGGTCGGGCTTGGACAGGTATGGCTTCACCATGTGCGGCAGGTCGCCGGTGCGGGTCTCCTGGGTGTCATGCCACAGCGCCAGGTACGCCGCTCGTTCCGGTGAGCCGCCTTCCTCGGCGGCGAGCAGTGCGGCGAGCTGGCTCACCCGCATGGTGTGCTCGGCGACGGACTCGGGGTCGCGGACGCCGGCGTGCCACCACCCGGATCGGCGGATACGTTTCAACACCCCCAGTTCGTAACCGAACGCGGCGAGTCCTTCGGCGGCATCTGACAACTGGGATCCCTCCGCCCTATCGGTCGGCGAGCCGGATGGCGTACGCCAGGCCCGACACTCCGTCTCGGACTCGTCGTCCTGGTGCCTGGTCGATGCCCCCGCCAATCCGCCTGGACGAACGGGGGCATCGCGCGAGGGAGGGTGGCGAGTCAGGCGCGCAAGGCCGCGCCGAAACGCTCCTTCGCCCCGGCGACGGCCGAGTCACGCGCCGCGGAGGCCTCCTCGACGGTGAGGGTGCGATCCGGCGCCCGGAACCGGAGCTTGTAGGCCAGCGAACGCTTGCCCTCGCCCACCTGGTCACCGGTGTAGGTGTCGAACAGTGCGACGTTCTCCAGCAGCTCACCGCCACCGGAGCGCAGCACCTCCGCCAGCTCCGCCGCCGGCACGCCGTCGGGGACCACGAGCGCGACGTCCTGCAGCACCGGCGGATACGCCGACACGGCCGGGGCGGGCCTGCCCTCGGGGAACGGGACCGCGTCCAGGTCGAGCTCCATCGCGCAGGTGCGCTTCGGCAACCCGAGCGCCTCGACGACCTTGGGGTGCAGCTCCCCCGCGTGGCCGACCGTCCGGCCTTCCGCCCGCAGTTCGGCGCAACGGCCGGGATGCCACGGCAGCAGGTCGGCGGCGCGGACCTCCAGTTCGATCCGTCCGGCGGCGGCCACCGTGCGCGCGGCCTCGATCGCGTCGGCCCAGCCGGCCTGTTCGCCCGGACCCCACCAGCCGGAGCGCGAGCGCTCCCCGGTGAGCACCACGGCGACGTGCGACGGCTGCGCGGGAACAGCAGCCTCCAGCGCGGCCAGTTCCTCCGCCGTGGGCCGCCGGTCCACGCCGAGCACGGGCATGGCCGGGATGGTCTCCCCCGGCAGCACGACCTGGCCGACGTGGAACAGCGAGACGTCACGGAAACCACGAGAAGTGTTGCGCTGCAAGGCTTCCAGTAGGCCGGGCAGCAGGGAGGTGGCGAGCTGGGCCTTGTCGGCCTCCAGCGGGTTGGCCACCGTGACGCCCCGCCTGCGCGGATCGTCGGCCGGGAGACCGAAGTCGTCCCACACGGCCGGGTCGACGAACGGGAAGGGCAGCACCTCGACGTAACCGGACTCGGCGAGCGAACGCGCCACCGAGCGGCGGCGGCGCTGCGACTCGGTCAGGCCCGCTCCCGCGGGGGCTGCGGGCACCGTGGCGGGAATGCTGTCGTAGCCCTCCAGCCGCAGTACCTCCTCGACGAGGTCGGCTGCCTGTACGAGATCGCCGCGCCAGCTCGGCGGGACGGCCGTCACCAGGGCGGTGCCGTCGTCACCGGTACCGACCGTCACGCGGCAACCCACCTGGGCCAGCCGCTTCACCGTCACCCCTCGCTCGTAGCGCACGCCCGCGACCCGGTCCGGCAGGTTGATCGGCATGGTCACCGGGGGGTGCGCGGGCGGCGCTCCCTCGTCGGTACGGCCGGGACGGATGCCGCCGTCGCCGTACTGGCGCAGCAGCCGCGCCGCCAGTTCCGTCGCCGCGGCGCAGAGCTGCGGGTCGGTGAACCGCTCGAGCCGCTTGGCGGCCTCGGAGAACAGCTTGTGCCGCCGGGCGGTCCGGCTGATCGAGGCCGGGTCCCAGTGGGCGGCCTCGATCAGCACGTCGGTGCTGTCCGCGGTGATCTCCGTGCTCGCGCCGCCCATCGTGCCCGCCAGCGAGATGACACCGCTGTCGTCGGCGATGACGATGTCGTCCGCGTCGAGTTCGCGTTCGGTCTCGTCGAGGGTGGTGAGCTTCTCACCCGCCTTCGCCCTGCGCACGACCAGCTCACCCTGGACCGCGCCCGTGTCGAAGGCGTGCAGCGGATGGCCCAGCTCGAGCATCACGTAGTTCGTCACGTCGACGGCCAGCGAGATCGGCCGGATCCCGGCCAGCAGCAGCCTGCGACGCATCCACCACGGGGTGGGCGCGCCCGCGTCGAGGCCGGTGACCCTGCGCAGCACGAACCGCGAGCAGCCCTCGCTGTCCTCGACGGTGACCGGCCAGGCGTCGCCCTCCGCTTCCGGCAGGTCGACCTGGGCCGGGTCGCCGAAGGGGGCGTCCAGCGCGCAGGCGAGTTCCCGGGCGAGACCACGGATCGACAGCGCGTATCCGCGGTCTGGGGTGGGCGTGAGTTCGATGACCGTGTCGTCGAGCCCCAGCACCTCCGTGGCGTCGTCACCGGGACCGGCGGTGGCGGGCGGCAGCACCAGGATGCCCGCGTGGTCCTCGCCGATGCCCAGCTCGCGGACCGAGCAGATCATGCCCTCGCTGGTGCGTCCGTAGGTTTCCCGGGCGGCGATCGAGAAACCGCCGGGCAGCACCGCCCCGGGCAGCGCGACGACGACGAGGTCGCCCTCGGCGAAATTGGTGGCACCGCAGACGATGCCGTTGGTCCTGGGGCGGCCGGGATCCTCGGAATCCTCGTCGCGTTCGGCCGGATCGCCGTCGCCGACCTCGACGCGGCAGAAGCGGATCGGCTTCTTGAAACCGGTCAGCTCCTCGATCTCCGCGACCCTGCCGACCACGAGTGGGCCGGTGACCTGTCCGAGCGGGGCGACCTCGTCGACCTCGATGCCGATGCGGACGAAGGCGTCTGCCAGCTCCTGCGCTCCGGTGGTCTCACCCAGGTCGAGATGCTGGGTCAGCCAGCTCACGGGAACTCGCACTCACGCCTCCGTTCCGAAAGGAAGGGTGAACCTGATGTCACCCTCCACCATGTCCCGCATGTCGGGGATGCCGTTGCGGAACTGGAGGGTGCGCTCCAGTCCCATGCCGAAGGCGAACCCGGAGTACACCTCGGGATCGACCCCGCAAGCCCGCAGCACGTTCGGGTTGACCATGCCGCATCCGCCCCACTCGACCCAGCCCGCGCCGCCCTTCTTCTCCTCGAACCAGACGTCCACCTCCGCGGACGGCTCGGTGAACGGGAAGAAGTGCGGGCGCAGCCGGGTCTTCGTCTTATCGCCGAACATGGCGCGCGCGAACAGGTCGAGCGTGCCCTTGAGGTCGGCCATCGTGATGCCCTTGTCCACGGCGAGGCCCTCGACCTGGGAGAAGACGGGCGTGTGCGTGGAGTCGAGTTCGTCGGTGCGGTACGTGCGGCCGGGGCAGACCACGTACACCGGCGGATCGCGGCGCAGCAGCGTTCGCGCCTGCACCGGCGAGGTGTGCGTGCGCAGCACCAGGCCGGAGTCCTCGGGGGTGACGTAGAACGTGTCCTGCATCTGCCGGGCAGGGTGGTCCTTGCCGAAGTTCAGCGCGTCGAAGTTGAACCACTCGGCCTCGAGTTCCGGACCGTCGGCGACCTCGTAACCCATGGCGACGAAGATGTCGGCGACGCGGTCGGCGGTGGTGGCGACGGGATGCCGGGCGCCGCGGGGAATCCGGTCCCACGGCAGGGAGACGTCGACCGCCTCCTCGCGCAGCACCCGTTCGTCACGTTCGGCGCGCAGGCCCGCCAGCCGCGCGTCGTAGGCGGCCTGGATCTTCTGCCGCGCCTCGTTGACGAGTTTGCCCGCCTCGGCCTTGCGCTGCTTGGGCAGCGCGCCGATCTCCCGGCGGGCGAGCAGCAGCGGGGAGCTGTCCCCGAGGTGGGCCGGTTTCACGGCGGCGAGCGCCTCGAGGTCGGCCGCCGCGGCGAACGCGGTCGCGGCCTTCTCGGTCGCGGCCTCGAGCGTCTCCGGCGCGAGCGCGCCGGACGCCGTGTCCGTGGTGTCCTGCTTGTCGTTGTCTGGCGACATCGTGGTGGAGCCAACTCCCTCGGCGTCCGCTGGGCCCGATCCGCGTCGCGCGCAGGTGCGCGCGTGGGCGGACAGCAGCAGATTCTAAGTGATCGCCCTGGTGACGCTCGGATCACCCTCGGCGGGCGGCACCCGCTCCGGCCATCGCGCTCGCGTAGAGGCAGACGGCGGCCGCGGTGGCGAGATTGAGACTCTCGGCCCGGCCGTAGATCGGTACCCGGACGGTGTGGTCGGCGCGGGCCAGCACCTCGGCGGGAAGGCCGTGTGCCTCGTTGCCGAGCAGCCAGGCACTCGGCGACGCCAGGCCCCCGTGCCCGGCGAGCCCGTCCTCCAGCGCGTGCTCGGCGTGCCCGTCGGCGGCGAGCAGCCGGAGTCCGGCCGCGGAGCAGGCGGTGAGCACGTCCTCGACCTCGCGGCCGCGGGCCACCGGAAGATGGAACAGGCTGCCGGTGGAGGCCCGCACGCACTTGCCGTTGTGCACGTCCACGGAGTCGCCCGCGAACAGCACGGCATCGGCACCGGCGGCGTCGGCCACCCGCAGCACGGTCCCGGCGTTGCCGGGGTCGGCGACGCCGACGAGCACCGCGACCAGTCGCGGAGCGCCTGCCAGCGCTTCGGCCAGTGGCACTTCGACGGTATCGCAGACGGCCGCGATGCCTTGCGGCGTCACGGTTTCCGAGAGCAACTCGGCGGCCCGTGCGTCGATCGCCGAGACCCGGGCCCCGATCGCGTCCGCCTCCCGCACCAGTTCACCGTGCCGGCGCGTGGCGGGTTCGGTGACGAACAGCTCGTGCACCCGGCCATGCCGCAGCGCCTCGCGCACGGCCTGCGCGCCCTCGGCGAGGAAGCGGCCGGACTCGGTGCGGCCGGAGCGGGTGGTGAGCCTGCGCGCGGCAACGACCCGGGGTGTCTTGTGCGTGCACAGGACATCCCCGGGTCGTTCCCGGTTCACGTGTGTCAGGCCGACTTCTTCTCGTCGGTGTTCACGTTGGCCTTGGCGAGCTCGGCCAGCGCGGTGAAGGCGACGGCGTCGTTGACGGCGAGGTCGGCGAGGATCTTGCGGTCCACCTCGACACCGGCGGCCTTGAGCCCCTGGATGAACCGGTTGTAGGTCACGCCGTTCGCCCGCGCTGCCGCGTTGATCCGCGTGATCCAGAGCTGGCGGAAGTCACCCTTGCGGGCACGACGGTCCCGGTAGGCGTAGTTGAGGGAGTGAAGCGTCTGCTCCTTGGCCTTGCGGTACAGCCGCGAACGCTGGCCGCGGTATCCACTGGCCAGTTCGAGAGTTGCGCGACGCTTCTTCTGGGCGTTCACCGCCCGCTTGACGCGTGCCACGGGTCCATCCTGTCGATCTGGGGGCGCACCTGCACCCCGGAGTGGTCAGAGCAAGTTTTTCGGGGTCAGCGACCGAGCAGCCGCTTGGCGCGGCCGACGTCGTTCTTGGCGACCTCGGTGGTGCCCTCGAGACGACGGGTCAGCTTCGACGCCTTCTTCTCCATGAGGTGGCGACGGCCGGCCTTCTGACGGCGGATCTTGCCACTACCGGTGACGCGGAAACGCTTGCCCGCCCCGCTGTGCGTCTTCATCTTCGGCATTGTTCTGTCCTCTTCCGTACGGCGGCACACCGGTTGCCCGGTGTGCCGCTGACATCGTTCGGCGATCGCCTCGGATCAGGATTCGGCCGGTTCGGCCGTCTCCTTGGCCTTCGGCTTCGCCTTCACGTTCTTGTGCGGAGCCAGCACCATGATCATGTTGCGGCCGTCCTGCTTGGCGGACGACTCGACGAAACCGAGTTCGGCGACCTCGTCCGCGAGCTTCTGCAGCAGACGGAAACCGAGTTCCGGTCGCGACTGCTCCCGGCCACGGAACATGATGGTCACCTTGACCTTGTTCCCGGCTGCGAGGAAGCGGGACACGTGGCCCTTTTTCGTCTCGTAGTCGTGCTGGTCGATCTTCGGCCGCAGCTTCTGCTCTTTGATCACGGTGAGCTGCTGGTTACGACGCGACTCGCGGGCCTTCTGCGCGCTCTCGTACTTGAACTTGCCGAAGTCCATGAGCTTGCATACCGGCGGGCGCGCCTGCGGCGCGACCTCGACGAGATCCAGATCCGACTCGTTCGCGAGCCGGAGCGCATCCTCGATCCGGACGATGCCGACCTGCTCGCCGTTCGGTCCGACCAGACGGACTTCCGGCACCCGGATGCGGTCGTTGATGCGTGTCTCGGAGCTGATGTGGCCTCCTTGGTCCGAGCTAAATGGGGTACTGCCTACTCGTTCTCGACCTGGTGCCCACATGCCAAAGGCCCCGACAGCGGTACCGTGGTACCTGCGTGCGGGGCCCCTGATCCGATCGTGCCCGGCGGATACCGACGGGCACTCCGCGAACGGATCACCTCAACGGTGGTCGTCGTTCGCAGGACCGGACCCGGAGACCTGGCGGTTGTGACACCGTGACGGTCACTCGGGTGGGAGCGGGGCTCCACTTGCGGCCCCCGATCGCTCGGAGGCTGGTCGCACGTGGAAGGCTACCAGACGTGGTTGACAACGCATCTGACCAGCCCGGAAATTCCCTGCCGGAGGACCTGCCCGGGGACGCGGCCGACCCCGGGGACGTACGCGGACTGGAGGACATCCCGAGCGTCGAGGTGATCAGCCGGGCCGCCGTGATGCTGCTCTCGGCCGCCGCGGAGCGGCTGGGTCTCGCCGATCCGGACCCGGCGTCGAGCCCGCACCGCGACCTGGACGAGGCGCGCAGGCTGATCACCGCACTGGCCGGACTGGTCACCTCCTCGGCCGAGTACCTGGGCATGCACGCAGGCCCGCTGCGGGACGGTCTGCAGTCACTGCAGAAGGCGTTCCGCGAGGCCTCCGCCGTTCCCGACGCTCCCGGGGCGGGCCCCGGGGAGAAATACACCGGCCCGGTGCACTGACCGGGGTGGCCGTCCCGGCGTCCGGTTACCAGTTCGTCACGGATTCACGGAACACCGCGGCCAGGTCCTCGCCGCCGACCGGCCGCGGCGCGGTGTTCAGCAGCCGCTGCTGCTTCAGCGCCCCGTCGACGAGTCCCTCCACATCGCCCTCGCCGTAACCGACCGCGCCGACGCCGTTCGGGATGCCGATGTCGCGCATCAGCGAGGACAGCACCGACGGGAGTTGCTCCCGAGGGTCGTCCTGCCGTGGCGCGGCCGGGTCCAGCAGTTCCGCCGCCCGCAGGTGCCTGCCGGGGTCGGTGGGGAAGGTGAAGCGGAACGCCGCGGGCGCCGTCAGCGACACCGACTGCCCGTGCGGCACCAGCGGTGCGTCCGGGTAGCCCTCCGGCACGTAGTCGCGGACCATCCCGGCGATCGGGTAGCCGCAGGCGTGCGGGATGTGCACACCCGCGTTGCCGAAGCCCATCCCGGCGAACGTCGCCGCGAGCATCACGTCGGTGCGTGCCGCCAGATTCCCGCCGGTCAGTACCGCCGAGCGGAACGACCTGCCCAGCAGTCGCATCGCGTTCTCCGCCCACAGATCGGAGATGGGGTTCGAACCGCAGTAGGCGACCCTGGATTCCGGGGTGTGCCGGGAGAAGGCGTGGTACGGCTTCGCCGTGTACGACTCCAGCGCGTGGCAGAGCACGTCCATTCCGCCTGCCGCGGTGACCGCGGCTGGCAGGCTGAGCGTGAGCAGCGGGTCGACCACGGCCAGGGTGGGCCGCAGCCGGGGGTGGCTGATGCCCGTCTTCACTTTCAGTCCCAGCAGGTCGAGCACGCAGACGGGCGTGCTCTCCGCACCGGTCCCCGCCGTCGTCGGCACCGCGACGAGCGGCTTCAGCGGTCCGGGCGGTGCCTTGCCCTCGCCGATCGGCTTGTTCAGGTAGTCGTTGAGCTCTCCCGGATAGGTGGTGAGCAGGTTGATCGCCTTCGCCGTGTCGATCGAGGAGCCGCCGCCGACGCCGATGAAGCCGTCCCACTCGGTCCGGGATGCGAACTCGACGGCCGCGGCGAAGCTCTCGTCGGTCGGCTCGACGTGCACGCCGTCGTAGGTGTCCACGTCGAGCCCGGCCGCGGTGGCCGCCTCGGCGACCCGCTGCGGGATGCCGGTGGCCATGAGTCCGGGATCGGTGACGATCAGCACCCGCCGAGCACCCTGCTGACCGAGGTCGTGGCCGATCTCGTCGACGGCCCCGGCGCCGAACTTCAGCGGAACCCCGCCCCAGGTGAAGACGGTCTCGTTGAGGTATTCGGTCACCGCGCGGCCTCCTCGGCGTCGTGGCCGGCGGGACGCGCCGGACGGATCGACCGTGACACGCCGCTCACAGCCCGTCAACGCGGCGGGCGGGTGAGGCTCAGTCGAGGACCGCGAGCACGTCGATCTCCACCAGCAGCGGCGCGGGCAGGCCCACGTAGACCGTGGTCCTCGCGGACAGCGGTTCCCGGACGAGCGTGCCGTAGACCTCGTTGAACTCGGCGAAGTGCGCGGTGTCGGTGAGGTAGACCCGCACCATCACCACGTCCTCGAACCCGGACCCGGCGGCCTCGAGGATCGCCTCCAGGTTGCGGAAGGTCTGCCGGGTCTGCTCGGTGACGGTGCTGCCGACGACCTCGCCGGTGTCCGGGTCGAACGCGACCTGGCCCGCCACCTGGAGGATGTTGCCCTTGCGCGCCGCCTGCGCGAAGGCGGCAGGCGGAGCGGGCGCCCGCTCCGTGTTGAAGGTGACCTTGCCGGCCGAGCCACTGTCCGCAGAACCCATGTGTGCCAGTCCTTCCTATCGCTTATCCTGGTCCGTCCATCCATTGTGGACGGATACGTCGTGTGCCGCGGCCGTGATCTCGGGGGCCAGCGCGAGCAGGCCAGGCATGTCCAGCAGCACCTTGGGCACCGACATTGAGACCGCGGCCAGCACTTCGCCCTGCGCGCCGCGGATCGGCGCCGCCAGACAGTGGATGAAGTCCTCGTGTTCCGCGTCGTCCACGGCGAAGCCGCGTTCCGCCACCCGGTCCAACTCCTCGAGGAACGGCCCTGGACCGAGGATGGTGTTCGCCGTCATCGGCACGTAGGCGATGCCATCGGCGACCTCGGTACGCCGCGGCTCGGGGAACGCCGCCACCAGCACCTTGCCGACGGCGGTGCAGTGCAGCGGCGCCCGTTTGCCGATGCGCGAGTACATCCGCACCGAGTGCCTGCCCTCGAACTTGTCGATGTAGACGACCTCGCCGTCGTCGAAGGTAGCCAGGTGCACGGTGTGCCCGGTGCGCAGGTTGAGCCCGGCGAGAGCGGGGTGCGCCGCGCGGCGGATGTCGAGGTCCTCCAGCGCCTGGTTGGCCAGGTCGAACAGGGCACTGCCGAGCCGGTAATGGCGGGTGCCGTCGCGGCGGACGAAGTGGTGCGATTCCAGTGTGCGCAACAGGCGCAGCACGGTGGACTTGTGCACGCCGATCTCCTCGGCGAGCTGGTCGAGCGTCTTCGCCCCGGTGGCGAGACCGCCGAGCACGGTCAGTGCGCGATCGAGACTCTGGCTCATGTCCGACTCATTCCCGTGCGCTCCGATGCCCCCGCGCCGGTGACGCCGGCGATCGCGCCGCCGGTGAGTGCGCTGCCGGTCAGCGTCGCGGCCGCCCAGTCGTGCTCGTCGGCGTCGAGCAGGCCACGCACCACGGCACCGGGCAGCGGTACGCCGACGTCGTCGTGGGTGAGCAGGGTGGACGCCGCCTGAAGATGCCCGCTGCGCAGGCGGGTGGCCGGGTCGGCGCCGCGCAGGGAGGCGGCGAGGAAACCCGCCGCGAAGGCGTCACCCGCACCGACGGGTTCGACGACCTCGACGCGCAGCGCGGGCGCGAACACCGCGGGTCCGCCGTCCTCCAGCAGGGTCGCGCCCCGCTCGCCGTGCTTGACCACGACCGCCGACGGACCGGGCAGCAGCGCCCGCAGTCTGGCCGGGTCCCTGGTGCCGAGCACGGCCTCGGCCTCGTCCTCACCGACCAGGACGAGGTCGGCGAGCGCGGCCAGTTCGCCGAGCACCCGCGCGTCCCGGCCCGCCCAGAGCGCGGGCCGCCAGTTGACGTCGAAGGAGACGCACCGGCCCTCGCGCGGCGCGGTGAGCACGGCGCGGACGAGTTCCAGGCAGCTCGGCGACAGTGCGGGGGTGATACCGCTGAGGTGGATCACCTCGACGCCGGTCAGGTCGAGCCGGTCGAGCAGTTCGGGGCCCATCGCGGAGGCCGCCGAGCCCGTGCGGTAGTACCGCACCGGGCTGCCGTCCGCGTCGCTCTCCTTGATGTAGAGCCCGGTCGGCCGGGCCGGGTCGACGATGGTGCCGCCCACGTCGACGCCCGCGGCGGCGATCTCCTCCAGCAGCGCCCGGCCGAAGGGATCGGCGCCGACCGCGCTGACCCAGCCGCTGGGCACGCCGAGTGAGGCGAGATGACAGGCGACGTTCGACTCGGCTCCGCCGACCGATCGTTTCCAGTCGCGCACCTCGTGCGCCTGCCCGCTGCCCGCGGGCACGAACAGCGCCATCGACTCGCCGATGCAGAGCACCCGCGGAGCACCGATCGTCACCGCCCGCCTCCCGAGTTCTCCGGCCGATTACTGCGTCCCCGGTCCGGCCGTTGACCGCCCGTGGGAGGCGATGCTACACCTATCTCGTTCAGCATGCGCAACGGACGTTGCAACATGCGCAATCGATCGAACGGGGGCGGCGTGGCCGTGAATGCCTGCACCATCGATTCCGGTGCGCTGGACGCCGCGCGGCGCGAACGTGTCGACTGGCGGTTCAAGGCACTCCCCTCGGCGATGCACGGGCTGACGCTGGCCGAGGCGGCGGCGACCCGGTCCGACCTGTTCTCCGACGGTTTCCTGGGGCCGTACGTGGTGCTCGACGAACAGGCGCTGGAGCACAACCTGCGCACGATGGCGGAATGGGCCGCCGGACATGGTCTCGCCCTCGCCCCGCACGGCAAGACCACGATGAGCCCGCAGCTCTTCGCCCGGCAGATCGAGCACGGCGCCTGGGGCATCACCGCCGCCAACGCCTCGCAGTTGCGGGTGTACCGCGCTTTCGGCGTCTCCCGCGTGCTGCTGGCCAACCAGCTTCTCGATCCGGCCGCGCTGCGCTGGCTCTCCGCCGAACTGGACACCGACCCGTCCTTCGAGTTCACCTGCTGGGTGGACTCGGTCGAGGGTGTTCGGCTGATGGGCCAGGCACTGCGCGAGTGCGGGGCGCTGCGCAGGGTGGACGTGCTGGTCGAACTCGGCGGCGCGGGCGGCCGCACCGGCGTGCGGGACACCGGCACCGCGGTCGCCGTCGCCGAGGCGGCACACGCCGAGCCCGCGCTGCGACTGACCGGGGCCGGCGGTTACGAGGGCGCGCTGGCCCACGACTCCTCGGAACGGGCTCGCGGCATCGTCACCACGTATCTGCGGTCCTTGCGGGATCTGGTCGGAAACCTCGCCACGCGGGGACTGCTGTCCGATACCGAGCAGGTGATCGTCACCGCGGGCGGTAGCGCCTACTTCGACCAGGTCGCCGCCGAGCTGGCGGATCCGGTACCGGGCGCTCCCCCGGTGCTGCCGGTACTGCGCAGCGGCGCCTACCTCACCCACGACGACGGCTTCTACCGCGGGATCTCACCGCTCGGTGCCGTGCCGCGAATCGAGGGCGTCCCGGTGCTGCGGCCGGCGTTGCGCGCCTGGGCGCAGGTCACCTCCCTCCCCTCCGCCGGACTGGCGCTGCTGACGATCGGCAAACGGGACGCCTCCTTCGACGAGGGCCTGCCGGAACCCCAGGTGCTGCGCGGGCGGGGCGGGCCGGCGACCGCGCTCACCGGGCACGAGATCACCGCGCTCAACGACCAGCACGCCTTCCTGTCGCTGCCCCCGGGCTCGCCGGTCGCCGTGGGCGACTGGGTGGGCCTCGGCCTGTCCCACCCGTGCACCGTGTTCGACAAGTGGCCGGTGATCCCGGTGACCGGACCGGACGGCAGCACCGTCATCGACCTCGTCCGCACCTACTTCTAGGGGTTACGACATGGATCTGGTCATCCGGGGCGCGTCCATCGCCGACGGCACGGGGCGGCCCGTGCGCCTCGGTGACACCGGTGTCCGCGACGGCCGCATCGCCGAGATCGGCGCTCCCGGATCGCTGCGCGGAACGCGCACCATCGACGCCACCGGGCTGGTGCTGGCGCCGGGTTTCATCGACATGCACTCGCATTCGGACCTGCAGCTCCTCGCCCGGCCGGATCACCTCGCCAAGGTCTCGCAGGGCGTGACCACCGAGGTGCTGGGACAGGACGGACTCTCCTACGCCCCCGTCGACGACACCACCCTGGACGCCCTGCGGCAACAGCTCGCCGGGTGGAGAACGACGACCCGCCCGGCTTCGACTGGAACTGGCGTTCGGTCGGCGAGTACCTGGACCGGCTCGATCGCGGGATCGCCGTCAACGCCGCATACCTGGTACCGCAGGGCAGTGTGCGGATGCTCGCCGTCGGCTGGGCGGACCGGCCGGCCACCGGGCCCGAACTGGACGCCATGCGCACCCTGCTGGCGACCGGACTGGCCGAGGGCGCGGCCGGGATGTCGGCCGGACTGACCTACACCCCGGGGATGTACGCCGACACGGCCGAGCTGGTCGAGCTGTGCCGGGTGGTCGCCTCCCACGGCGGCTTCTTCAGCCCGCACCACCGCAGTTACGGCGCGGGTGCGCTGGAGGCCTTCGCCGAGATGGTCGGGGTCTCGCGCGACTCGGGCTGCCCGCTGCACCTGGCGCACGCGACGATGAACTTCTCGGTGAACGCGGGCCGCGCCCCGGATCTGCTGCGGCTGCTCGACGACGCCCTGGACGAGGGTTGCGACATCTCCCTGGACACCTACCCGTACCTGCCCGGGGCGACCTATCTGTCGGCGCTGCTGCCGAGCTGGGCGACCGAGGGCGGGCTCACCGACACCCTGACCCGTCTGTCCGATGTGGACACCCGGGAGCGGATTCGCGCGGAGATCGAGGACACCGGCTCCGACGGGGCGCACGGCGTGCCGATCGACTGGGCGGGCATCGAGATCAACGGGGTCCGCGACCAGTCACGCGCCCACCTCGTCGGCCGCAGCGTCGCCGAGTCCGCCCGCGAGGCGGGCACGACCCCGGCCGAGTTGTACTTCGACGTGCTGATCGCCGAACGCCTTGGCACCTCCTGTCTGATGCACGTCGGGCACGAGGACAACGTGCGGGCGATCATGCGGCACCGGACGCACACCGGCGGCAGTGACGGACTGCTGGTCGGCGACCGCCCGCATCCCAGGGCCTGGGGCACCTTTCCCCGCTACCTCGGCCACTACGTCCGTGAACTCGGCGTGCTGGAGCTGGCCGACTGTGTCGCACACCTGACCGGACGGGCCGCCCGGCGGCTGCGGCTGGCCGATCGCGGCCTGGTACGGGAGGGCTACGCCGCGGATCTGGTGCTGTTCGATCCGGCGACGATCGCCGACCGGGCGAGCTTCGAGGAGCCGAGGCAGGCGGCGGCGGGGATCGAGCAGGTGTTCGTCAACGGCGTCGCGACGATCGACGAGGGCAGGCCCACCGGCTCGCTGCCGGGGCATTCGTTGCGCAATCCCGGAAGGGGGCGGCCGTGAACGCCGTCGACTGGCTGCAGCAGACCACCGGCGGGCTGCTGACGCTCGCCGCGATCTCCATCGCGGTCCTGCTGCTGCTCATCATCCGGGTACGGATGGAGCCGTTCATCGCGCTCATCGTGGTCGGCCTGCTCACCGCGCTCGCCGCGGGCCTGCCCGTCGGCTCGATCGTGGGCACCGCACAGAAGGCCTCGGATTCGTTGCTGGAGAAGGGTTTCGGCGGAATCCTCGGGCATATCGCGGCGATCATCGGGCTCGGCACGCTGCTCGGCGCGATCCTGGAGCGCTCCGGTGGCGCCCGGGTACTCACCGGTGCGCTACTGCGCGCGTTCGGCGAGAAGCGGGCGCCGCTGGCGATGGGCATCGCCGGGCTGATCTTCGGGATCCCGGTGTTCTTCGACATCGGCATCTTCGTGCTGGCACCGCTGGTGTACGTCGCGGCGAAACAGGGCGGCCGGTCGATGCTGCTGTACTGCCTGCCGCTGCTGGCCGGCCTTTCGGTGACGCACGCGTTCCTGCCCCCACATCCGGGGCCGGTGGCCGCGGCGGGACTGCTCGGGGTGGACCTGGGCTGGATCATCCTGATGGGCGCGGTCTGCGGCATCCCGGCGTGGTTCATCGGCGGGGTGCTGTTCTCCTCCTGGATCGGCAAGCGCATCGACATCCCGGTGCCGGAGGAGATGCTGGTCGACGACGGTCACGGTGACGAGGACCGGCCACCGCTGGCACTCGTCGCGGCGATCATCGCGGTTCCACTGGTGCTGATCCTGCTGGGCACCTTCGGCAGCATCCTGCTGCCGGAGAACTCGGTCCCGGCCGGGATCGCGACCTTCGTCGGCACCCCGGCGGTGGCGCTGACGATCGCCGTCCTGCTGGCCACCTGGCTGCTCGGCACCCGGCGCGGGATGACGCGGTCCCAGCTCACCGAACTGTCCGCGACCGCGCTGCGTCCGGTGGCGATGATCCTGCTGGTCGTCGGCGCGGGCGCGTTCTTCGGCGCGGTCCTCTCGGCCACCGGGATCGGCAAGGCGGTTGCCGGTTCGCTCGATTCGGCCGGCCTGCCGGTGATCGTCGCCGCGTACGTGATCAGTTGCGGGATGCGTATCGCCCAGGGCTCGGCGACGGTGGCGATCGTGACGACCAGCGGGATCGTCGCGCCGACCGTGGCGGAGCTGGGCTACTCACAGGTGCAGCTCGCGTTGCTGGTGGTGGCCATCTCGGCGGGGTCGATCATCGCCTCGCACGTCAACGACGGCGGTTTCTGGATCGTGTCCCGCTATTTCGGCCTCACCGTGCCGCAGACGCTGAAGACGTGGACCGCGCTGGAGACGGTGCTCTCGCTGTCCGGTTTCGGCGCCGCCGCGCTGGTGATGGCGTTCGTCTGAGTGTCCGAGTTCCACCAGGTCCCCCGTCGTCGGAGAAGGAGTACTCATGGAAGCGCTCGATCGTCGCAGGTTCCTCGGTGTGGTGGGCGTGGCCGCCGCCGCGGGGACGGGCCTGGTGCTCGGCGGCGGGACGGCCGCCGCGCAGCGGCCGTGGAACGGATCGCGGGAGGACGTCGTGGCCTACATCGGCAGCTACAGCACCGGCGACGGGACGGGCGCGGGCCTTCAGCTCGCCTCCAGGACGGCGGACGGTCCGGCGCTGACGGCCGGGGCGGCGGTGGAGGGTGTGCCGGACGCGTCGTTCCTGGCGTTCTCCGCCGACCGGACACGGATGTACGCCACCTGCGAGCAGGACCCCGGGGTGGTCGCGGCGCTGGACGTGTCGGATCCCGCCGCGCCGCGGGTACTGAACTCGGTGCCCTCCGGCGGCGCCGCACCGACGCATCTGTCGGTGCATCCGGACGGGGCGTACCTGTTCACCGCGAACTACGGCTCGGGCACGGTCGCCGTGCACCCGATCGACGGTGACGGCGCACTCGGCGAGGTGGTGGACGTCGTCACGCACACCGCCCCTCCTGGCAAGCAGCCGAACGCGCACCAGGTGCTCACCGATCCGAGCGGGGGCTGGGTGCTGGCCGTGGACCTGGGCGCGGACTCGGTGTTCGTCTACGCCTTCGACCCGGCGGCGGGGACGCTGACCGAGCATCAGCGGGTGCGGATGCCGGAAGGGGCCGGGCCGCGGCATCTCGCGTTCGGCGCGGACGGCCGGTTCGCCTACGTGCTGGGTGAGCTGCGCGCCGAGATCACCGTGGCCGCCTGGGATTCCGGGTCCGGCACGCTGACGCCCGGCGCGGTGGTGCCCACCGTGCCGGAGGGTTCGCCACAGCCGCAGTACCCGTCGGAGATAGCGCTCTGCGGGGACGGCCGGTTCGCCTACGTCGCCAACCGCAACGTCGCCGACAGCACCATCAGCACGTTCGCGGTACGCGACGGCGGCGCGGGGCTCGAGCGCGTCGGCCAGGTGTCCTCCGGAGGCGAGTGGCCCCGGCACCTGACGCTGGATCCCGGCGAGCGGTGGGTCTACGTGTCGAACCAGCGGGCGGGGAACGTGAGCTGGCTACCCCGCGATCCGGAGACGGGCCTGCTCGGCGAGGTCGCGGGCTCGGTGCCGGTGCCCTCGGCCGCGATCACGCTCTTCGTCTGACCCGGCGTCACCACCCGGTCCGCGGCGGGTTCGCGCGCCGCGGACCGGGTGGTCTAGACCCTTGTGCGGACGGGGTGTCCGACTTACGATCTGCGTTGCTGATAGCGAAACGCTCATTGCACATGGCGCAATTGATGGCGTGACAGATGGAGATCCGATGAGACTCAACCGTGTGTTCGCCGCCGCCGTGGTGCTGACGGCTCTCGCCGCCGGATGTGCCCCCGCACAGTCCGGGCCCGCCGCCCAGGGCGGTGACGAACGCGAAGGCACGCTACGGGTGTGGCTGTTCGACGAGGCCAACCGGGCACCCAAGGAAGCCGTGGTGCAGGAGGCGATCGCGGAGTTCCGCGGAACACACGCGGGCGTCGAGGTCGACGTGCAGTGGATCCCGGTCGAGGGCCGGGCCGACAAGTTCTCCGGCGCGTTCAACGATCCCTCCAGTGCTCCGGACGTGGCCGAGGTCGGCAACACCGACCTCGCCAGCTACGCCGAGACCGGGGCGCTGGCCGACCTCACCGCGGACGTCGAGTCCTGGCCGGAGGGCAAGGACCTGGTGCCCAGCGTGCTCGACACCGCGAAGGTCGACGGCGTGGTGCACGGGCTCCCGTGGTTCACCGGGGTGCGCGCGCTGTACTACCGCACCGACATCTTCACCGAACTCGGCCTGCAACCACCCACCTCACTGCCCGAGCTCACCGAGACCGCCCGAGCAATCCGCGCGGCGAAGCCCGAGCTGTATGGGATCTCGGTCGGCGGCAAGTACACCTACGCGATGCTGCCCTACCTGTGGGCCTACGGCGGCGAGCTGGCCACGGGCGGCGACGGCTCATGGCAGGCGGCCGTCACCACCCCGCAGGCCGCCGAGGGCGTGTCCGCCTACGCCGGCCTGATCAGCCCGGACGTCTGCCCGCCGGAGCAGTGCGCGAACCTCACCGGGACGCAGAGCGTGCAGGCCTTCGCCGGCGGCAAGGCGGCGATGACCATCGGCGGCGACTTCAACCGCAAGGCGGTCGAGGAGGGCGGGCTCGCCGGCAAGTACGCGGTGGTTCCGTTGCCGGGCAAGGATCCCGGCACGGTGGCACCCGCGTTCGCCGGTGGCAACCTGCTCGGTGTCTTCGGCGCCTCGCAGCGCCGGAGCCTGGCCGTGGAGTTCTCCCAGTTGCTGGCCGGGCCGCAGTACCAGGCGAAGATGTACACGGCGATGGGCAACCTGCCGACGTTGAGCGGAGTGCAGAAGCAGCTCGCCGCGGACGACGCCTTCGTCACGCCGTTCGTACGGACGCTCGAGGCCGGGCCGAAGTTCGTGCCGGCCAGCCCGGCCTGGGCGAAGATCGACGCGCAGGCCGTGCTGCCCACCGCGCTCCAGCAGATCGTCACCGGTGAGCAGGACGTCACCGGTGCCCTCGCCGGTGCGGCCGAGAAGATGAACACCGCCTTCGGCGGCTAGGGCGATGACCTCCCAGCTCCTGCCCGCGCCGCCCGAGCAGGCCCCCGCGGGCCGGCCGGCCCGGCGAGCACGCGGACGGTCCCGAGGCGACGGGCTCGCCGCCGTCCGTTACCTCGCGCCCGCGGCCGTGCTGCTGATCGGCGTGCTGGCGTACCCGATCTACCAGCTCGTGCTGATCTCGTTCTACGACTACGGGCAGGCGGAGGCGGCGGGCACGGCACCGCTGCTGTTCATCGGCACCGACAACTACTCGATCCTGCTGCGCAACCCGCAGTTCTGGTCGGTGCTGGTGAACACCGTCGGCTTCGCGGCCGTCTGCGTGCTCGGCAGCCTGCTGGTGGGCACGGTGCTCGCGGTGCTGGCGAGCCGGGTCCGGGCATGGGCGCGGATGCTGCTGTTCCTGGCCGCGCTGGGAGCGTGGGCGACCCCGGCGATGGCGGGCTCCTACATCTGGTTGTTCCTCTTCGACGCGGACTTCGGCTTCGTCAACGAGCTGCTGACCGGTCTGGGCCTCGACGGCATGGCAGGGCACTCGTGGACCTTCGACACCTACAGCGCGTTCGGCCTGGTTGCCCTGCAGGTGATCTGGTGCTCGTTCCCGTTCGTCATGGTCACGATGTACGCGGGCATCAAGGCGATACCGGACGACGTGGTGGAGGCGGCCACACTGGACGGAGCCTCTTGGACGCGGGTCGCCACCTCGGTGATGCTGCCGATGCTGCGGCCGCTGCTGATGATCGCGACGATCCAGTCGATCATCTGGGACTTCAAGGTGTTCACCCAGATCTACGTGATGACCGCGGGCGGCGGGCTCGCCGGGCGCAACCTCACCCTGAACGTCTACGCCTACCAGCAGGCGTTCGCCGGGGCCGAGTACGGCCAGGGCGCGGCGATCGGCGTGGTGATGACCTTGATCCTGCTCTCGATCACCGTGCTGTACGTGCGATCCCAGCGGCGCCACGCCGATGTCTGACGGAGAGGCACCGACCATGACCAGCCGGGCGGTATCGGGCGGTTCCCTTGCCGCACGGCGTTTTCTGCCTCGGCGGCCGGGCAGGTTGCTGGCCGAGATCGTGACCGTGGTGGTCGCGGCCTTCGTGGCGTTCCCGCTGTACTGGATGGTGCTCTCCGCACTGAAGCCGGCGGGTGAGATCCAGTCCGCCGACCCGCGGCCGTGGACGCTCTCGCCCAGTCTGGACAGTTTCACCCGGGTGCTCGGCACGGAGGGCTTCGGCCGCTACTTCCTCAACAGCGTCCTGGTCGCCGTGGTCGTGGTGGCTTTGTCGATCCTGCTGTCCTTCCTGTCCGCGGTGGCACTGACCCGCTTCCGCTTCAAGGGACGGACGGTGCTGCTGGTGATGCTGCTGGTCGCCCAGATGGTGCCGATCGAGGCGCTGACGATCCCGCTGTTCTTCCTGATGCGCTCGGTCGGTGACGTGGTTCCCGCGTTCGGCCTGGACGAGCTCGGCTCGCTGGTGCTCGTGCACCTGGCGTTCAGCCTGCCGTTCGCGATCTGGATGCTGCGCGGTTTCGTCGCGGCGGTGCCCGCGGAACTGGAAGAGGCGGCGACCGTGGACGGGGCCAGCCGCTTCCGGTTCACCTGGCAGATCCTGTTCCCGCTGGTCGCCCCCGGGCTGGTGGCGACCAGTGTGCTGGCGTTCATCCACGCCTGGAACGACTTCCTGTTCGCGAAGACGTTCATCATCACGAACACGGAGAACCAGACGCTGCCGCAGGCGATCCTGGTGTTCTTCAAACCGGAGGAGAACGACTGGGGCGCGATCATGGCCGGGTCGACGCTGATGACGATCCCGGTGCTGGTCTTCTTCCTGATCGTGCAGCGGCGACTGGTGTCCGGCATGGCCGGCGCGGTGAAGGGCTGAGGTACATGCCGGGTTTCGACGCGCTGCTCCCCCGTCCGGTACGGGTGACCCCCGCCGACGGCGACTGCGTCTGGCCGGTGCCGGTGCGCTTCGCCACCGACCCGGAACTGGGCACCGAGGCGTACCGGCTGGAGATCACGCCGGGTGGCGTGTCCGTGCACGCGGGCGGACGGCCGGGCGCCTTCTACGCCGAGCAGACCCTCCGGCAGCTTCGCGGCCCACATGCCTTCCGGGCCGCGGCGATCCACAGTGGACCTTCGATACTGCCGTGCGGGACCGTCGAGGACGCACCGCGCTTCGGCTGGCGCGGCTGCCTGCTGGACGTGGCCCGCAACTTCCGCACCAAGGCCGAGGTGCTGCGCTTCGTCGACCTGCTCGCGGCGCACAAGCTCAACGTGCTGCACCTGCACCTGACCGACGACCAGGGCTGGCGGCTGGAGGTTCCGGAGTTCCCGCGGCTCACCGAGGTGGGTGCCTGGCGGCGGGGGTCCATGGTCGGCAGGCACGACGGTCCGGAGCGGGATGGCCGCCCGCACGGCGGTTTCTACACCGGGGACGACCTCTCGGAGATCGTCGCCTACGCGTCGGAACGGTTCGTCACGGTCGTGCCGGAGGTCGACATCCCCGGCCACTCGCGGGCGGCGATCGCCGCGTACCCGGCGCTGGGCGGCGACCCTGCCGCCCGGCCGGAGGTGTGGACCTCCTGGGGGGTCAGCGAGGGTGTCCTCGATCCCTCCGAGTCCACAGTGGACTTCTACCGCACGGTGTTCGGTCACCTGCTGGACATCTTTCCCTCACCGGTGATCGGCATCGGCGGCGACGAGGTCCCCGGCGTCACCGAGGAGCACCACGGCCTGACCCGCCGGATCGCGGAGTTCCTGTGCGAACGCGGGCGGCGCGCGTACGGCTGGGACGAGCTGCTCGACTCGGCGCTGCCGCTCGGCGAGGGCACGATCATCGGTTCCTGGCGCGGGGAAAGCGCCGGCATCGAGGCGGCACTGGCGGGCCACGAGGTGGTGATGTGCCCGGAGCAGTACGTCTACCTCGATCACCGGCAGGCCGCAGGGCCGGGCGAGCCGATTCCGGTCGGCTACCTGCGCACGCTGGAGGACGTCTACCGCTACGAACCGGTACCGCAGGGCCTGCCTGCCGAGGCGCGCCCCCGGGTGCTCGGCGCGCAGGCACAGCTGTGGACCGAGCACCTGGACTCGGTGCGGCGCGTGGACTACGCCGCGTTCCCCCGGCTCGCCGCGTTCGCCGAGGTCGTCTGGAGCGAGCGGGAACCACGTGAGGTGGCGGAGTTCGTGCACCGGCTGCGCGAGCACCACCTGCCCAGGCTGGACGCCCTAGGTGTGGAGTACCGCCCACTCGACGGACCCCTTCCGTGGCAGACTCGCCCCGGCGTCCCCGGCCGCCCCCGCTGACCACCGCCCCGCGTCACGCGCTACGGCACCCCGTGTCGGGCGCTACCGATCATTACCGGTAACGGCGAGCTGAAACCGGTACGGCGCGAAGCGGTACAGACCAGCTTGGAGCCCTCACTCCTGCACCCCTACTCCAGCCTGGCCTCGACTCACTGACCTGACTGATCCCGACGACACCTGGACCGTCGACTACCTCGCTACCAAGTATGGTCACTGCGCGGGCACGGTACCGGTGACTTCTCACGTGTAGTGCCCCCTCCGTTTAAGCAGGTAGCGTCCGAGGCATGACGGCTGAACGGGGCGGTAGCAAGCTGACGCAGTGGACGATTCATGGTGAGCGAGTGGTGGACGAGAGCCGCCGTCTGCGCCTGAGCATCGCGTCCGTCGAACTACCGGACGGTGTGCGGTTCGAGCAGTACGTCATGCGAATGCGCAAGGCCGCGATGATGGTTGTCCTCAACGGTGACGACGTGCTGATGATCTGGCGGCATCGGTTCATCGTTGATCGGTGGGTATGGGAGCTCCCCGGCGGCTACGTGGATCCGAACGAGCAACCTGCCGTCACGGCCGCCCGTGAGGTCGAAGAGGAAACCGGCTGGCGACCCCGGGACGTCCGGCCTCTGGTGTCGATGCAACCCAACATCGGGAACGCGGACGCAGAGAACCTAATGTTCGTCGCCACCAGTGCGGAGTGGATCGGAGAACCCGAGGACATCAACGAAGCGGAGCGGGTCGATTGGGTGCCGCTCGCCACCGTCCGCGAACGTATAGAGCATGGCGAGATCATCGGTGCGGCGTCGCAGGTGGGACTACTTCACGTGCTCGCGTTCCCGCCGCGCTGACCGGCCACCGCGTGCTTCGCGTGGGGGTAGGCAAGCCTGCGTCCGTCATGTGTTCGTACAGACCGCGTACCTGCGGGTCGTCTCGGAAAGGCGCGAGTCGGTCGCCCAAGTCGGCCAGGTACGAAGCACTCCGTATGGAGCGAACGGTTTCAGTCATGTTCACCGCGCTCACGCCTAGTGCGCAGGATTCATCGATGCGGCGCTGGTCTGCCAGGATCGATGCGAGTAGAGCCGTGTTGAACAACCTCCCGCGCTCGTATCCATCGCTCATTTCCAGCGACCGGCGAGCAAATTGCTCGGCATCATGTGCGCGTCCAAGGTCGCGGAATGTATGTGCGAATTTGGCGGATAGGTACGCCTGATCGAAGTATCCTAGCCATTCTGGGGAGTTGTCGGATTTGGCCGCGCCGAACGACTTTTCGGCCTCAGCCAGCGCGCGCAGGCAACCACCGCTGTCGTCTTGTAAGGCCAGCGCGTGGGCCTCCATCGCTGACGATTCGGCTTCTAGCGCGGACAGTCCGGACCGTCTCCCGGCCTGCTTTGCTGCTATCGCGAGGTCTTCGGCCGCGTCGGGTGAACCGTGAAACGCGGCGTGGTGACTCATACCTGCGAGCATTTCGCCCACCAACGCGTCGTCCCCGGCTTCTTGGCACAGACGGAGAGCTTGTCGCAGATGACGTCGGCCTGCGTCGGCCTGTCCCGTGTCGTACGCCATCCACCCCACGAGTTGGTGCATCTCCGCTGCCGCCGTGTAGTAGGCGTCGCGGGTTTTGCCCAACCTATGAGGTTCCTTCAGCGTGGGCTCAACGCTGGATTTCAAGTAGGCCACCAGCGGGGAGCGACTGTGGCCACCGCCGTACCGATTATCGAGCCTGCGGAACGTTTGAGTCACCTGGCGCACGATCTCTACAGGTGGCGCGTCGGAGGTATCTGTCCCCGCTGCTAGTCGGACCGCGCTCGGCGGCGCATTCAGAAGTCCGGCACCGACAGTCACGGCGCTGGCGGTAGCGGTCTTCAAGAATTTCCGTCGTTGCACATCGTCTCCTTCCGGTTCGCCGCTGGCTGTAAGCCGAGCTCGCTCGGCGAAATATGTATCCGACGTTTGCGGAGACATCGTGAACCACAGGAGTTGATCGGGAATCTTGAGCGTCCGCGCCCACTCCTCCATCTTGTCAAGGTCGGCGACCGGTCGCTGCGAACGCTCCAGGCGGCTCACGTGACCCTGGGACAACCTAACCAAGCGGCAAGATCAGCCTGCTTGATCTGTGGGTCGTTGGCCAGCCGGTACGCATGTAGAACGTGTCCGAAGTGCCGTTGTCGTACGGCTTCCTCGATCGCATTGTCGCTCCAGAACGACACGGGCAAGTCCGGCGGACCGTCGTCGGCGACGCGGCTGCGAGCGCACGGCCCGCATATGTCGGACCGATTGTCGGAAGCCAGCTTGTGACCGCATGCGCGGCACCACCTGTCGCCCCGCGTACTCGCCACGTGCCCTCCTTCTCGCCACCTGGGGGTCTATCTCATGATCGGTGTTTCCGGCGTTGTTGATCAGTAGGTCTCGGCGGCCGGCCAGCGGTCACCGAAGGTGATGGCGAATGCGTTGATCACGGGTTTCCAACGCATCGTCCATCGGGCGCG
>NZ_NKYE01000026.1 GCF_002262875.1 Amycolatopsis antarctica
CACCTACCACCGCCGACGCCGCCAAGCACGACTCGGCAGATTGACCCCCATCGAGTACGAAGCCATCATGACCCAGACCGCCACAACGGCGGCCTAACCTGCTGTCACAGAATCATTCAGCAGCCCCTTCCCCTTTCGCTCGCTCGTGGCTGTATTCGATGACGTGTGGATACCCCTCGATCCGCATCGGCGGACCATGCGTGCGGGAACACGCGGGCGGGAGCGGCGTGGATGAAAGTCCCACCCGTACCGCTCTCGCAATACCATTCCGTGCACGCACGTGTCCGGTCAGTGACGAGGGGATTCGATCGGTGGGGGCTCCGCGCACGCCCAACTTCCGCATGCGGCAACTCGGCCGCACGCTGCGCCGCCTGCGTGAGCAGGCCGGGTTGAACCAGAACGAGGTGGGAGACCGGCTGCGTTTCTCGAACTCGAAGATGAGCCGGGTCGAACAGGGCCGGTTGTCGAACTACCACGAGTTCCTCGCGTTGCTTGATCTGTACGGCGTCATCGTCGCCGACTACAACGAGTACCTGACCATCTTCGACCGGGCCAACGAGAAGGGCTGGTGGCGTGCGTACGGCCTGGACGATCGCGGTTTCGTCAGCATCGAGGCCGATGCCTCGGTGGTGCGAAACTACGAACTCGGTTTCGTGCCCGGGCTGTTGCAGACCGAGACGTACATTCGGAACAGCTTCGCCACGGCAAGGGTGCCCCTGCGCGGTGAACGGTTGGAGAACCAGATCGCGGTCCGGTTGCGCAGGCAGCTCCGGCTCACCGAGGAGCCCCGGCTGACCGTGCACGCCCTGATCGACGAGTCGGTGCTGCGGCGGCCGATCTGCGATCCCGGCCAGCTCCGGGCGATCGCACAGCGGGCCGCGCTGCCCAACGTCACCGTCCGGGTGTTGCCGAACGACGCCACGGCGCACGGCGGGCTGTACAGCAACTTCATCGTGGTCAACTTCCCGGACGCCGCCGAACCCGGGCTGGCCTACGTCGAGTACGGCTTCGGCTCGGTGGAAATCGAGCAGGAGCAGGAAGTACGCGCTGCTAGGCTGTTGTTCGACCATCTGACCGACCTCGCGCTGAGCGAACGCGACTCCCTCGCTCTAGTCGAGCAGTTGGCGACCGGAACCTAGCCGGAAGAGGCGACTTCCCGATGCCCAGCGTTGACCTGACCGCGGCCCTCTGGCGGAAAAGCAGTTACAGCGGCAACGAGGGCAGCAACGGCAACTGCGTAGAGGTCACCTGGCGCAAGAGCAGTTACAGCGGCGGCGAGGGCAGCAACGGCGACTGTGTCGAGGTCGCCTTCACCGGCCCGGCGGTGGCCGTGCGCGACTCGAAGGCCCCGGCCGCCGGGGCGCTGGCCTTCCCGCCCGCTGCCTGGCACGCCTTCCTGGCGACCCAGCACCCCGGCACCCCCGGCACACACCGCTGAGCCGAACGCGGGTGATCTGACCGGGTGAACCTCCGGTGAACCCGGTACCCGTGGCAGCCGGTTGCCGCAGCATCCGCAGCATGACCTCGTCAGCGAACGACACCCACCTGCCCCCGCCCGCGGAGTGGAAGGCAGGCGTCCCGGTGGCCGCGATCCTGGTGATCGCACTCTGCGCCGGCCTCGCCGTCCTGGGCGCGTTCCGTGGTCTCCCGGAGTTCGCCGCAGCCGATCCGGACGGCACGCTGCTGTTCATCGGTGCGACCACACCGGTCTACCTGGCCGTGGCGTTCACCGTGTTCGCCCAGCGTTTCGCCCCACGCCGGGCGGCTTCCGTCACGACCGGGACGATCGACGAACTCGACGAGCCGGTCACCGTGCTGCCGCAGTCCCGAGCCGGATGGGCATCGGCGCTGGCCTTGGCCGTGGCGCTCCTGCTGGTCGGTGCCTTTCTGGCCAGCGGCCCGATTCTTGCTCTCGTGTTCGGACAGAGTGGGGCCACGGACGGCCTCGTCCAGGGTGCCCTCGGCCTCGCCCTGCTCGCCGGATCGCTCGTCTTTCTCGGCGAGGTACTGCGGAAACGAATCCGGCCCGGATACGTCGCCCTGTCGCCGTACGGCGTGCACTGCCGGATGTGGAACTACGTCGGACTCGCGGCCTGGGACCTCTTCGTCCCGAGCGCTGCCGAACAGCACGGTCCGATGATCGTGCTCGCCGTGCCGGACGGCGACTCGTCCGCCGTGTGGCGGACCAGCCCGTGGTGGCGGCCGGCCGAACTGCGGCTCCAGCCGCACGTCGTCCTCCGCGCGCTCAACCTCGCCGTCGACCCCGTTCTCCTCTACCACGCGATCCGGTTCTACGAGGAATCCCCGGAACTGCGGGCCGAACTGGGAACCCGCGCCGCCGCCGAACGCCTGGTGTCCCAGGACCTGGCCCGACGCTGAGCCGAACGGTCCGGCGAGCGCGTCCGGGCGGATCAACTACCGTTCCAGTTCGCTCCGAACCGCTGGTCACCGGCCATTTCCCCGGTGCTGTCCGGCGACCACACCTGGAAGGCCATCGCCCGCTTCCTCAACGAGGACCGCTGGAACTGATCCCCGGCGGGTAGCGCCGCCGTTCCCTCGCACGGGGGACGGCGGCCCCCTCGCGGCGGGAACCGGATCGTCCCGCGCCCGGCGAGGCTGGGTCCATGACGACAACAGCGGACATCACAGCGCCTCCCGAACCCCGGGATCGGCTTCGCACGGCCAGAATCCTCGTCGGGTACGCGGCGATCCTCGGCACGCTCCCGTACCTGACGTTGAAGTTCTCCTGGCTGCTCGGCAATGGCATCGGCGTGGTCGACGCCGGGTTCATGAACACCCCGGCCGGTTACGCGCTGAACGCGCTCACCGCGGGCCTGGACCTGCTGGTGATCGTGCTCGCGCTGGCGCTCACGCACCGCTGGGGCAGGCGGATTCCAGCCTGGTTGATGCTGTTCCCGATCTGGGTGGGCACCGGTCTGCTGTCGACGATCGCGCTCGCGTTCCCGGCGAGCTCGCTGGTGGAGTTGTTCAGCGCGGCACCCTCTCCGCTCGACGCACCGGATCTGCCGATGGAGCCGTGGGTGTGGGTGGTCGTCTACCTCGGCTTCACCTGGCAGGGCGTCACGCTGCTGACGGCGTTCGCGCTGTACGCCCGGGACCGCTGGGCGGCGGTGTTCACCGCCCGCACGGACGGCGCGCCGATCGACGCGGCCGGCCGGGTCGGCGCCGCGCTGGTCGCCGCCGTCGGTGCGTTGCACCTCGCCTGGGCGTGCGGTCTGGACTGGGGCAACACTTCGGTCACCGACATGACGACACCGATGCGGGTGCTGGAAGTCGTCTACGCGGTGCTGGCGTTCGCGGCCGTCGGCGGTACGGCGCTGCTCGCCCGTCCCGGCAGGCGGTTCTGGGTGCCGATGGTGCCGGCGTGGATCGGGGCGGGAGCGATGTTCGGCTGGGCGGGCTGGGGCCTGCTGGTCAGCGTGGCCAACGCCGTCGACGGTCCGGTGGGCCTGCTGATTCTCGCCGCCCAGTTGCTCGGCGGGGTGCTGGTGGGCCTGTCACTGCTCCGGCGCGCCGCCGTCGTGCAGGGGAACCGGGGCGCGGTCCGTTGACCGCTCACGGGGGACGGTGTGCTGCTGCCAGGATGGGACGCATGGCTTCCACTTCTGGCAACGATGTCCCGGCAACGGCCCCGTCCGGTGTCAACGATTACGACAGCCTCGCCGCCGGGTACTCGGCCGAGAACGAGACCAGCCTGATGAACGCCTACTACGAGCGTCCGGCGACGCTGGCGCTCGCCGGGGAGGTGTCCGGGCGGCGGATCCTGGACGCGGGCTGCGGGGCCGGGCCGTTGTCCGCGGCGCTGCGCGAGCGGGGCGCCGTCGTCAGCGGAATCGACAGCAGTGCCGGGATGCTGGAGCAGGCCCGCCTGCGCCTCGGTGCCGATGCCGACCTGCGCGTCGCGGACCTGGCCGACCCGCTGCCCTTCCCGGACGCCGCCTTCGACGACGTGGTCGCCTCACTGGTGCTGCACTACCTGCGGGACTGGGGGCCGACGCTGGCCGAGCTGCGGCGCGTACTGCGACCGGGTGGCAGGCTCATCGCCTCCGTCGACCATCCCTTCATGATCAACCTCATCCACCGCAAGTCCGGGCCGAGGCCCGACTACTTCGAGACGTACAACTGGACCGAGGAATGGACCAAGGGCGGCCACACCGCCCGGATGAGCTTCTGGAACCGGCCGCTGCACGCGATGACCGACGCCTTCACCGCGGCCGGTTTCCGGATCTCCGTCATCAACGAACCCCACCCGGTGCCCGCCGCCCGCGAGGCGTACCCCGAGGACTTCGACCTCCTGGACACCTTCCCGAGTTTCCTGTTCTTCGTGCTCCATCGCGAGTAGGCCGTGTTTCAGTTAGCGGGTGAGTCCTGGGTGGACAACTCTTCGGCCAGTTCGATACAGCGCAGGCGGGCCGGGGAGAAGTCGTAGGGCATCTTGCCGATGGCTTCGAACGCGCTCATGGAGTCGGCGTCCCGCTTGCCAGAGCTGAGGTCGGCCTCGTCCTCGCCGTCATCGGCGGTAGCAGGGTGCACAGCGTCCCAGGCGTCGAAGAGGGCCTCGTCGTCCTTGTCCAGGCCGGACTCCTCGATGGCGGCGTGCAGGGCGCTTTCGAAGGCGTGCCGCTCGACGGCCACTTGAGCCACCCGTGGATCATCGACGGCGACACTGTCATCGAGTGCCTCCTCGGCGTCATCGATGCGGTCGGAATCCTCGCGCAGAGCGGGATGCGTTGCCAGGACGATGAAGCGGGTGGCCTGGACGGCCGCGCCGAGCGGGCCGAAGATCCGCTCAGTGACCAGCAGAGTGTCCAGGTCCGCCTGACGCAGGGCCCCTTCGGGCAGGCTCCTGAGGCGTTCGGTGACGAAGTCGGAGAGCAGGCCCAGCCGACTGCCCTCGGCGCGCATCCGCCGCACGGCGATCCGTTGCCGCCGCACTTCCGCCTCCTGCTCGGTGAGGGTTTCCTCCAGCCGCTCCAGGATGCCCGCGATACCGTCTCCGCTGTCCGCGCCGGCGGAAGCCATGCCGGTGGTGAAGGCGTCACGGATGTCGTCCAGGGCGATCCCGGCGTCGGCCATCTTGCGAATCCACAGCAGGCGGATCATGTCCTCGTACCCGTAGCGGCGGCGGTCATCACCGCCCCGCTCAGGCTCGGGGAGCAGACCGATCTCGTGGTAATGGCGAATCGCCCGTGGCGTGCTGCCGGCGAAGGCTGCCGCGTCACCGATCTTGACCTGGCGGGGTGGGATGAAAGACGAATGCATGAGCAGGGGCCTTTCCTCAAGGGATCGGGACGTAAGTCCACTGCACCACATGCCGCTACGGAAGGTACAACCCTGCACCCACCGCCCCGCGCCACTGTCGGGAAATGCGCCTTACCTCCGTAGTGACCGCGGGGCCGTAGTTTCCTGCTTGAGACGGCTGATCCCGCATTCGATCGCGTGGCCGGATCGACCGGCTCGGGAATCGTGCGCCCAGCCCGCCGGAATCAGCGGTGGCGCAGCGTCCAGACGACACGGACCACGAACACCACGGCCAGCAGCGCCACGATGGAGATCTGAACCCACACGGTGGCCTCCTCTGGCGGTGCCAGGTCTGCGGTACGTCAAACGATGGTTGCCGATTCGGCACATCGATGCGGGACGGACCCAGCCGACACGGCCGATCCCACCCATTCGGGTAACAACCGACTCTACGCCCGGACGTGTGGGACCGCTGTGTTCGCGAGCGTCCACACGCGATGCGGATCGAGGTCCAGCGGACGCTGCGGCGGCTCCGGCCGCACCCGGCGCAGCAGCACCTGCTGCACCAGCGCGCTCGGATGGTCACCGGCACACACCTGCCGCCAGAAGACGTGGTCGGTCAGACCGTCCAGCAGCGGGTCCTCGGTCCAGCCGCCGAACCCCTCGACGACCTCCCGGCGCACCAGGTAACCGGTGCCAAGGTACGGCAGCGTCGCCAGCCGCCGCGACTCCGGCGGCAGGGCCCCGACCAGACCGGACACCGGGTCGCCCACCGGCGTGTGCACCACGTCCACCTCGCCGGACGCGCCGAGCAGACGCTCCAGCAGATACCGCGAGGCGCGCATCCCCGCGTCCAGCACCAGCAACCAGGACGCCGTCGACTCGCCCAGCAGCGCGTTACGCGAGGTGCCGCAGCCGATCGGGGAAGTGTTGCGCAGCAGGCGGTACGGCCGTGCCGCCGGTACGGGACCCACGCCGTCGTCGGCGACCAGCACCTGCCCCGGCAGCACCGTGCCCGCCAGCAGATCGCGCACCAGCGGGTCCGGATCGGGCTCGCCGGGACGCCGGACCACCAGAACGTCCACATCGGACCGCTCGACCTCGGGGAAAACCTTGCCGGACAACGGTTCCGACCACTCGCCGGCGCATCCACGACGAGCGGCCACGGTCCGCTGCCCGAGCTGCACCGCCCGCGCCACCGAAGAGGCCGGTGCCGGAACGCCGGCGGAGCCGTGGAAACGGGTGTCCCAGGACGGCGTGTCGATCGCCAGATCCCCGACCGGGGAGCGCATTCCGGCCGCGACGGCCCCCGGCGCAGACTCGACCGGCGGGCCTGCCGAAGCGCCGGACACGATCGATCGCGCCATCTCCACCAGCATCCGCGCCGAACCCGGCAGGTCGAGCTTGCGGACGAACTCGTACGCCGCCGCCCGCAGTTGCCGTTCCCGTTCCGGTTGCCCGGCCAGTGCCGCCGCCACCGTGCCCAGCGTCTGCGGGCGGGCGATCACCAGGTGCTCGCCCGGCATCAGTGGGTCCAGGTCCGCCGACGGCTCCGACACCAGCACGCAACCGTTCGACATCGCCTCGAGCGCGCGCACCCACTCGAAGGTCTGCTTCTGCTCGCGGTGCAGGTTCAGGATGAACCGCGAACGCGCCAGGTGCTCGAACTTCTCCTTGCCAGGCAAGAAATCGACGCGACGGTCCACCATCATCTCGTGCGGCGGGGTGAGCAGCCGGACGCGCAGCGCGTCCAGATCGCGCCAGTACGAGGACAGCAACTGTGAACGCCTGCGTTCCGCCGTGCCGAGATAGGTGACGTCGACCTCGCGCGGACTGTCCAGGTCGCCACCCCAGACGTCCCACAGCGGGCTGTAGCCGAGCTGGAAGTGTTCCACCGCGACACCCCGGCGGCGCAGCTCGGCCGTCGAGTCGTGGTTGATGTCCACGGCGGCGGCCAGCGAACGGACCAGCGTGGCGTTGCGCTCGAAGGTCGCGGTCCCCGGATGCTCCACACAGAAACCGATGGTGCGGCGGCAGTCCTCGACGCCGGGCTGCGACTCGTCCGGCGTCAGCACGAAGTACTCGTGCGGCACCACCACGTAGACGGTGTCGGAGGCGGCCTCCGGGTAGGCGCCCACCGCGGTCCGTGCCCGCCCGCCGACGCCGCGCACCGCGTCCGCCACGACCTCCAGCAGCTCCTCCATGAACGCCGAGCCACCGGACGCGGACACCAGGCAGATGTCGGGAGCGGTCACGAGCGCTTCAACCGGGTCCGCACGGCGCGCAACGGCGCGGTGACCCGCCAGCTCACCGTCTGCTTGTGCGCGTCCAGCTCGGCGGCGATCTCCGCGGCCCGGCGCTCCGCGGCGGCCGAGGCCACCGGCTCGGCCGGTTCCGTCGAGGCCACCGGCTCGAACTGCCCGGCGGCGAGCGCCAGCTCGGCGTCCAGCACGCGCAGTCGCAGTTCGTCGCGTTCGGTACGGCAGCCCGCGAGTTCGGCCCGCAACGAGTCCCGCTCCGCGCGCACGGTCGCGATGTCACCGTCCAGTGTGGACACCCGAGCGGCGAGTTCGGCGCGGTCGGCCTCGCCGCGCTCCAGCTTCTCGCCCAGCTCGGCGACCCGCTCCGTGCTGCTGGCCAGGTCCTCTCGGCCGCCGCCGGTGACCGTGCGCAGCTCGTACTCGGTGTCGGCGAGCTTGCGCTTCAACCGGTCCTGCTCGGCGGTGAACACCTCACGTTCCGCGCGCAGTCTGGTCAGCTCGGCGCGCACCCGGCCGGGCAGTTCCGCCTCGTTCTCGGTCACTGGTGGCTCCCTCGGTCGCAGTGTTCGCCCTTCGCGGCGAGCTCGGAGAGGATGTCGGAGTACTCTCGCGCGTAGCCGGCGGGCGGCAGCCAGTCCGCAAGTTTCCGGTACGCGGCCTGGGCCATGTCCTGTCTGCGCTGCGCCGGAGTGTCCAGCACGCGCAGCAGGGCGGCGGTGATCGCGTCGACGTCGCCGGTCTCGAACAGCCAGCCCGACTCGCCGTCGGTGATCATCTCCCTGGCGCCGAACACGTCGGTGGCGGCGACGGGAATCCCGCAGCACACGGCTTCCAGGATGGACCTCGGCAGGGACTCGATGTCCGAGGAGTTCACGAACACGTCCGCCGCGTGCAGCCACGGTGTCGGGTCCCGCTGGATCGGCACCAGGTCCACCCAGTCGCCGAGCCCGTCCCGCTCGATGGTCTCGGCGAGCGCCTTGCCGTACGGCGAGGCGTGGTAGCCGACGATGCTCAGCCGCGCGTTCGGATACGCCCTGCGTACCGGTTCCATCGCCGCGATCAGCGGGCCCTGCCCCTTGCGCGACTCGACGACGCCGATGTTCACCAGCAGCGTATCCTCCGGTTCCAGCTTGAGGAACTGCCTTGCCTGCCAACGGGTTTCCGCCCGGGTGCGGCCACCGAACTTCGCCATCGGCGTGCCGTAACGGACGGTCCGGCAGCGTTCCGGCTTGCTGTAGGGCAGGAACATCTCCCGGGTGGCGTCCGCGACGAACAACAGCATGTCGGTCTCGGCGAGCGCACTCTCCCAGCTCGACCACACCGCGGCGGGCGGGGTGTGCGGCCCCCAGTTCTGGTAGGCGAAGTCGGGCAGCGAGAAGCTCTCGTGGATCACCCACGCCGTCGGGATGCCCGCCCGGATCGCCGCGTCGGCCGCGGGGAACCCACCGAGGGTGTTGATCAGCGCCACGCCCGCGCCGGAGCATTTCGCCAGCCTGGCCAGCTCGCCCACGTGTCCCTCGTACTGCGGCACCGAGGAGTTGCGGTAGTGCGTCGTCAGGTGCACTCCGACGCCGAGTTCCTCGCAGTCGGCACGTAGCGGCCCGTCCGTCTCGGTGACCAGCGTCGCCTGCCAGTCGTGGTCGCGCACCAGCCTGCCGAGCAGTTCCTGCAACCAGAGCTGGCCGCCGCCGAGGGCCAGGCTGTGCGTGAAGATCAGCAGGTGCCGCGGGTCGGTCGGCACGCTCACCCGCGCCAGCGTGCGGCGGGTGTGCGCGCCCAGTTCCTCGGAAAGGGCCGCGTCGTCCGGGTCGGCGGGCGGATTGCTGAGGGTGAACGTCGTCGCGGGAGAGATCCACTCGCCGACGCCCGCCGTGCGGTACCGCACCCGCAGCGTCACCTGCCGGTCCTGTCCCGGCGGCAGTTCCACCGGGACGCGCGCCTCGAAACCGCTGATCGCGGCCTCGCCGAAGTCGCCGAAAACCTCGGCGGCGTCCGGTCGCGGCAGCCGGGTGCGGGCGCGGACCGTGCCACCGCCCTCGACCATCACCTCGACCAGGCTCGGTGCGCGACTGTCCAGCAGCGCCCAGCCGACGACCATCACCACGTTGCCCGGCGAGTCCTTCAGCGGCGTCGGCGCCTCCAGCTCGCCGATCCACAGCGGCTCCTCGCCCGGCCGCCTGCCCACCGTCACCGAGGCCGTCGTCAGCTCGGCGCCGGGCGGGCTGGACACGGCGATCGGGTGCGTACCGCTGGGCACCGGCCGTTCCGGCTCGGCCCGCCAGCCGAACGCGCCCTCCGGCGCACCGTCGACGATGGCGGGCGACACCAGCGCCTCGCGGTTGCCGATCCGCACGTCGACCTCGTCGACGGAGCCGATACCGGTCGTCCAGCCGAGCAATTCGAAATGGTGGGCGACCTCGCGGGACGGCGTCAGCACGCCCGCCGTGCGCATCGTCGTCATGCCCTGCCCTCGTTCCCGGCCATCATGCCTCGCCGTCAACTCCGCCGTCCCCGGCCCTGCCGTCCCCGCTGCTGCTGCCGGGTGCCCTGTCGTCATGGGCCAGGTCGCCGTGGACCCTGCCCGCCGCGTCCCGGCGCAGCACCAGCACGTCGTACTGCTCGCCGAGCCCGGCCTCCTCGTAGCCTGCCAGCCGGAGGACCCCGCCCCGCAGCAGGCGTCGCACCGCCTCGTCCGCCGAGGTCAGCGTCAGCGACCGGTTCGCCAGCCGCGGATGGGCTGCATGTCCGAACCCGCGTGCACGGTAGTCGGCCAGCGCCCGCCGCACCGCCGGAACGGGCAGATCGTGACCGATCCGGCCCTGCGCCAGCAGTTCCGCCGCCCGCCTGCCGGGCACGGCCAGCACCGCGAGCCCGTCCTCGCGCAGCGCGCCGGCCAGCCGGGCGGCCACCCGGTCCCACCCGGTCGCGTCCGCGTAACACAGCGCCCGGCCGCACCAGGCGAGGCCGATGTCCGCGGGATCGCTGCTCGCCGACGCGCCGAAGGTCTCGGTGCTGAACCGCAGCGCGGCCGGATCCTCTTCCATGGCAAGGAGTTCGGCGTCCGGGAAGGCCGCGCGCAGCGCGCGCAGGACCGGGCCGTGTCCGCAGCCGAGGTCGAGCACGCGAGCGGGAGTGTCCAGCTCGGCAGCGCCCACAGCGCGCAGGATCATCCGCAAGGCCGCTTCGGTGGCCTCGAAGTAGCCGGAGATGCTGCCGTAGAACCGGTCGTCGTCCGGTGCGATCGTCCGGTCCAGCACCGACATCGCCCGGCCGACCGGATCGCTCGCGTCCTCCGCTTCGGCCGGACGGTGGGTCACCCGAGCGTCCAGCCGCTGCCGCCACACCTGGCGGATCGCGGCACTCAACTCCCCGGTGCCCGCCGACCGCCCGCAACTGCCGACGGTGGCGAAGTGCACCTCACGCTCCAGCGCGTCGTCCACAAAGGACGGTCCGATTCCGGCGACGACGCCCAGCCAGGCCGCCAGTTCCCGCATGGTGCTGCCCTCGGCGGCACCCGTCCAGTTCGCCTCGGTCAGGTAGTGGGCCAGCACCAGCAGCCCCCGCTGGGTCACTTCGGGGATCCCCGCGCCCGCGTGCTCCCACTCCAGATCGATCGGCCGTAGTACCGTCCCGTCGACGAGAACGTTGTGCGGCAACAGATCCCACAGCGCGGGACCGACCTCGGGGGCCTGCTCGGCAAGCAGGTCGCGCCAGCGGCCGAGCAGTTCGCCGGAGCGCCACGGCTCGTCCAGCAGCACGTCCGGGATGGTCGGCGCGTCCACCACCGCATCGGAGCACTCCCGCACCGAGATGCCCTCCACTGTCGGCGGGCCGGGCAGCAGCGGACGACGCAGCACCCGGGCACCCTCGCCCTCGCGGAGCACCTCCGCCATCGTGGCCCAGGGCGCGGCCCGTTCGGCCGTGTTGAAGTACGTGGCGAGCCGGTCGGACGGCCAGAGCGGAGAGCCGGTCTCGCCGTGCACGGCCAGCACCACGAAGCCCCGCCAGTAGTCGGTGCCCGGCTCCCCGGCGAGTGCCGCCGTCAGCCTCGGGTGCACGCGGGCGATCTCCTCGGTGAGCACCAGCCGGGCGAGCCGTGGATCGGGCAGGCAGCCGAGCACCGTCGCCGAGGAGAAACCGGCCGCCCGTACCGCCGCGCGCACCGAATGCCTGCCCAGCCGGAAGGCGTCCACAGTGGACTCCGCGGGGACGATCGGCAGGCAGAGCGTGCCGCCGGGACGCAGGTGCGGCCGGGCCGAGGTGAGCACGTCCGGTACGGACTCGGCGGCGACCACCAGGTCGTACCCGCCCTCCGGCGGCGCGGGCAGGATCCGCACGCCGGGCAGACCCTCGACGCGTCGCCGGGCGATCGCGGCGAGCTCCGCGTCGGGCTCCACCGCGTCCACCGCGTCGACCGTCTCACCCAGATAGCGGGTCAGTGCGCCGGTGCCCGCGCCGAGTTGCAGCACCCGCGTCTCGGCGGGAATGTCCAGCGCTCGCAACAGGTTCGCGGCACCGTGGTCGAGATGCGGACGTTCCGCGGCGGCACGGGCGGCGAAGTGCAGCTCGTCGCTCAGCGCCGTCCGATCGGTCGCACCGGCGATCAGCGCCCCGACGAACGCCGTCGTGGCGTCCGCCGCCCGCCCGCCTGGCACCGGATCAGCCGACGGGGAACTTCTCGAGCATCAGCTTCACGGCCCGCTGGTACTGACCGCTCAGCGAGGCCTCGTCGTCACCGGGCTCCTGCGCCACGTCGATGCGGACGAGGTTGCTGCCGGAGACGTACGTACCGCGGTAGCTCGCGGCCTGCCCTGGCACGAAGTTCTTGTGGAAGACGACGTCCTGCGGCAGATCGCCCAGCTCGGGGATCAGCGTGTAGCCGTTCTCCTCCTGGAACTGGCGGAGCTGCGCGGCCAGTTCACCCGCGGTCGAACCGTTCGGCAGCGGCACCACCATCAGCGAGAACTTCTCCGCCTTCGGGCCGCTCTCGTCCGGCGCCTTCTTCGAGCCGCGCCACGCGACCTCCTCCACCGAACGGGTGCTGAGGAGTTCGCCCTCGGCCTCGGCCATGATGCCGGAGCCGGTGACCGTCGACAGGTCGAGCAGACCGGTGTTCTTGTCCGCCTGGCCGGGCGGCTTCGGCAGCTTGTCGAGAAGCTGCTGGTTCGGGCTGGCCGGCGTGGTGCTGCTCGGTGGCGGCGCGGGCGGCGGGTTCTGCGCCTGCGTCTGCTCGGGACCGGAGGGCCCGTCACCGGAGCCGCTGAACAGGAAGTACCCGCCGACGCCGAGCCCGGCAAGCACGAGCACCCCGACGATCGCCAGCACGGCGATCCGGCCACCCTTGCCCTTCGGCGGGCGCTCCTCGAAGACCTCCGGGCCCTGCTTGGCCCAGTCGGCGCCGGAGGAGGGCGCGATCGGCGGGAAGTCCGAACCGCCCCAGGGTGGGCTCAGGTCCTGTGCCGGGGCGTTCCACGGCTGCTGGTGGTTCTGCGGGTGCTGCTGCCCGAAACCGCCAGGGGGCGACTGGGGCTGCGCGAACCCGCCCGCCGGGGACGCAGGGTGCTGCTGCGGCGACTGGTAGGCGGGCGGCTGCGTCTGCCAGGCGGGCACGGCCTGCGTGCGCTCGGCGCTCAGGTCCTGCGCCGGAACGACCTGGGTGGCCTCGGCGCTCGGCTGCGGCGGATTCTGCTGCGGGGTGCCGTGCGGCGGGCTGACCGGCGCGATGATCTGCGTCGAGTCCGCGGTGTTGCGGCCCGCCTGGCCCTGCTGCGCCTGGTACTGCTGCGGCTGCTGGGCCTGGGGGGCTTGCGGAGCCTGCTGCGGCTGGGCGGAGTACTGCTGCTGCGGATAGTGCTGGGCGGCCTGCGGGGCGCCGGACTCCCCGTGCGCGACGGCCGAGGAGAGCACCTGATCGCGGCGAACCCGGTAGTCGTCCGCGGACAGACGGCCCGAAGCAAGCTCCTCGTCAAGCTTGCGCAACTCCTCCTGCCACGACACCAGGAGCCCCCTATCCATTGATCCGGGCCGAATGATTCGAGTCGCCCGATACGCCTAGTACGGTGACCTCGCATATTGTGCATGGCCCGCACGGTGACCGCTGGAGCGGGTCGAATCGTGATCCGCTCGGAATCTCCGGTTCACCGGGTCGCCGGAAGCACCTGGCCCAGCGACCCGACCGTGCGCTCCAACCGTGGTGCCAGCGCTCCCGCGTCCGCGTCGAGCGGTTGCGACACCCACACGGTCACCACCTTCTCGGCGGAGGCGTACCAGTAACCGCTGAGCTGCCCGGCGTCGTTACGGCCGGTCACCCCGTTCCCGCCGGCCACCGGCACGCTGGTGAGCCCGGACGCCACGGCCGTCTCGGCGAGGTAGCCGACCACGGTTTCGGCCGTCCGTGCGTCCGTGGTGGGCAGGACCAGCACCAGGTAACCCTCCGGTCCTTCACTGGAACCCCGGTAGATCACCTCGGTAGCCCCGTTGGCGGTGAACATCTGGCCCGCCTCGGGTGAGTAGAGGCCCAGTTCCGCGCCCTTCGCCACCGACATCGTCGAACTGTCCGCCGCGGGGGTGCCCGGCAGCGCGGGAAGCTGCTCCTCCAGCGTCAGTTCCTCCGGCGGTGGTGCCTGCGAGCTCGGCGGCGGCTGGGCGGCGGGCTGCTGCTCGCCGCGGCTCAGCCACCAGGCACCACCGATGATCAACGTGAGCACCACGAACAGCGCGAGGCTGACGAAGATCCACGACGGGCGGCGCTTCGTCTGCTGTGCGGGTACCTCCGGCTCACCGCCGGGCGCGGGGGGTTCCTGCGGCGGCTCCTGCGGGGGCATGGCCGGAGGTATCGCCGGGGGCCGTTCCATCTGCTGCCGGGCATGGGGCGGGGCCTGTTGCTGGGCGGGCGGCGGGGCCACCTGCCGGGCGGGCGCCGGGTTGGCCTGTTGCTGGGCGGACGGCGGGAACGGGTACTGGGCCGTCGACCCGGCCGGTCGCGCCGCCGGATACGGCAGTGCCTCGGTGCGGTTGGCGTCGGCGGGGCTGGGCGCGCTCGTCGGACGTGCCGTCCCGAGCAGGTCGGCGACGGGCGGCCGGAGCGTGGGCGGCGGCGTTCGCACCGGCGTGGTCAGTTGCTCGTGCGGGCCGGGCAGATAGGCGGCGGGCTGGTACGGGGCCTGCGACGGCAGGGGCTGCTGCTGGGTGACCTGGCCGGACGGTGCCTGCTGCTGGTCCGGTTCCCTGACCGGCTGCGACACCGGCTGGGTCTGCTGTTCGGGACGGCGGACCGGCTGGGTCACCTGCGGCTGCGGACCGGGCAGCGGGGCGGGCGTGGTCGGCTGCTGGTTCGCCGTGGGCTGCGGTCGCGTCTGCTGCGCGTGTACCGGCGGGACTGTCTGCGCGGTGTGCGGCTCGGTGACCTGGGGGGCCTGCGGTTGGTGCGGCCGGGACGGTGGCGTCTGTTGCTGCTGCGACTGCCGGGGCTGGGATGGCGTGGGCGTCGCCTGGCCGGTCGTGTTCGGCGCCTTCTCCCCAGGGGCCGCTTCCGGCGGGGCGGTCGGGCGCGGTTCGGTCGCCTGCGCCTCCGGGGGCTGCCCCGGCGGGTCGTCCCGGCCGGGGTTGGTGCTCTGCCAGCGCGGCGACGCCACCGGGGAGGCGCCCGTGCCGCCGGAGGCCTCGGCGAGCAGGTCGTCGCGCTTCCTGCGGTGTTCGCGCTGGTCGATGTGACCGGCCGCCAGATCGGCGTCGAGCTGCTGCAGGTCCTCCTGCCAAGCCATCTGGTGAACCCCCGTCGTGGTCGTGGCCACCGGTGCGGCCGGCCACCAGGATATGCGCGCCGACAACCGGCTGGTACCCGATATGCCTGCGTACAGTGGAAGCATGTCGTGGTTTGGACGAGACAAGACGAAGACAGTGACGGCGGACGAGGCCCTTCCCGGACGGGACACCCCGCTGGTCGTGCCCGAACGCCACGTCGTCAACCCGGACCGGCGCATCGTGCCACCGTTCCCGGACGGTACGCGAACGGCCGTGTTCGGTCTCGGCTGCTTCTGGGGTGCCGAGCGACTGTTCTGGATGACCGACGGCGTCTACTCCACCGCCGTCGGATACGCGGGCGGCCACACGCCGAACCCCACGTACGAAGAGGTGTGCAGCGGCCGGACCGGGCACACCGAGGCCGTGCTGGTGGCCTACGACCCGGCGCGGGTGAGCTACGAGACGCTGCTGAAGGTGTTCTGGGAAGGGCACGATCCGACCCAGGGCATGCGGCAGGGAAACGACGTCGGCACCCAGTACCGCTCCGCGATTTACTACACCGACGACGAGCAGAAGGCCGAGATCGAGACTTCCCGCGCGGCGTTCCAGTCGGCGCTGCGCCAGTCCGGGCACGGCGAGATCACCACGGAGATCGGTCCGCTGCGGGAGTTCTACTACGCCGAGGACTACCACCAGCAGTACCTGTACAAGAACCCCGGCGGCTACTGCGGGCTCGGTGGCACCGGGGTGTCGTGCCCGGTGGGTCTCGGGGCGGAGTAGCCGGACAGAGGCGATCAGTGCGGTGGTTCGGCTCCGGAAGCGGAAACCACGAATCAGCCGCTCACGACCGGTGATCAGGTAACTCCGCGAGAAACGCGGCGCTGGGATTCTCGACGATCACCGACTCGCCGTCCGGTGAGGTCATCGCGCCGATCAGTCTTCCCATGCTGCCCCGCACGAATGGGAAAGCCGCCAGCGGCATCAGCACGAAACCGCCGACGGCCACGGCGGCGAGCCATTGCATCCCATCGGTGAAAGCGCCGACGGCCAGCGAGCCGACGAGCGCCGCCAAGCCACCGAAGAACAGCGCGGAAGCGACCGCCAGCCAGCTCGTTCGCGTACGCACGCACACCGCGCACAGCGGCCAGCCTTTGACGTCGATCACCCGGACCTTGCTGGCGTGCTGGGCGAGCCGTTCGGTCTGTGAGAACACGTTGGCGAAGATCCGTCTGCCCTCGATCCGCACCTTCGACTGGAGCGCGAAGTCTTTCCGCCTGGTCGCCGGCCGGCCGTGCCGGGTGCAATACCGCGGCAGGTTTCCGGGCCGCGCGACGGAATCGGAGGGCAGCATGACCCGATCCGTTTCGTACGACACGAAGCCTCCCGGGAAAAGGTACGAAACTGACGGCGGCGGCGAGTCTAGCTTGTTACTCTCCTGCCACCGACAGGCGACGGGAATGGGGCTCGATGAGTGGTTTTGAAGCCGACGCCAAGGTGATCGGCGAATTCGGAGAAAAGCTGGACGGGCTCGGTTCGGACGCCAAAGAGGCGAAGACGTACGCCGAGGACTACCTCCAGGCAAGCCGGGGAGAATCCGGGATCTTCCAGACGATCGTCGGAGTACTCGACGATGCCAGGGAAACGCTCGGCAACAACTACGAACGGCTGCGGAAGCTCCAGGAAGCCGCGGCGACCGAAGTGGACAGGGCGGCGATGATGTACGACGACACCGACAAGGCCGCGGCCGAGCGCATTGACGGCACTTACCCCGGCGCAGGCGAGTGACATGGGAGAATCACCTGCGGCACGGCTTCAAGAGCCGATCCCCTCTGATCCGGTTCCCGACCTGGTCGAGAACGTGCTCGGCGCCAGCCAGTACATCAGTGTGTCCTATTGGATCGGCGAGGCCATCGAGTTGGTCTGCGGGGTGAACCCGGGCGAATGGGTGGCCGAGAAGTTCGCGGGTGACTTCGAGGCCGTCCAGAAGGCAGGGGTCGCCGTCGAGAATCTCGCCATGTTCAACGGTGATTTCGCCGCTGCCATCAACAAGGGCCTCAGTGAGGTCGCCGACGGCTGGGGCGGCAACGCCTACGACACGGCGAACGAGTACTTCAGCAAGGTCGCGACCACGATCGACGGGCAGGTCGACACCCTGGAATCACTGGGACGCGACATCAAGGAAGTCGCCGTCGGTATGTACGAGACCGCGAAGGGCGTCAAAGGTCTTCTCGACCAGTTGATGGACCTCCTGATCGCGATCGGGATCGAACTCGCGGCGGCCGCGGCGAGCAGTTGGACCGTCATCGGTCCGATCCTCTCCGGCGCCGCGGCGGTCGCGACGGTCACGAAGGCCATGGGAGTGTGGGGTCAGGCCCTCAACGCCCACACCACGGCGTGGAACTCGGCACAGGCCTTCGTCGGGGTCGTCGCCGGCTACCTGGGCGCGCTGGACGACGCCGATCTGAAAGCGTTGCCGGAAGGCAATTACGACCACCCTGGAGTCAACTGATGAGCCGTCCCGAACAGGAGCACACCCTCGATATCGCCCACGGCGACGCCGCGCTGTCGAAGCACCTCAAGAACTCACTGGGCACACTGAAGGACAAGGTCGACGACCCGGAGTTCAAGCGCATGGTCGACGAGATCACCTCGGGACGCCGCAGCCTGCGGGACGTCGTCGGCACGGCTGTGTTCGCCCGCGCACTCGACCCGCTCGTCGAGCGGGGCGCTGAAACCTACCGGGACCTCTCCGAGGAGGAGAAGGAGAAGCTCGGCAGGCAGGGCGAGGACCAGTTCGAGCAACTACGCGAGGAGATCGAGAATCCCGAGCGTTCGGACACCGCCGACGATGATGGCGACGAGGACGAGGACCTCGGCGACCGTAGCTGGCTTCGCTGAGCCGACCTCTCGACGGGCGACCGAACAGTCGTACGCGGGACGGGATCAGTTCCCGTGGTGGTAGCGGCAGGCGGCGATCAGGATCCGATCCTCGGCGACCTTGTAGATCAGCCGGTGTTCGTCGGTGATCCGGCGCGACCAGTAGTCGTGGAAGCCGTGCTTCAGCGCTTCGGGTTTGCCGATACCTTCATTGCCGTTACGGCTGATGTCCTTGATCAACGTGTTGATCCGTCTGAGCACTTTGCGATCCTGGGTCTGCCACCACAGGTAGTCTTCCCACGCCGACTCGTCCCAGACCAGTTTCATTCGACGAGATCGTGCGGCGCGCCGCCACCGGACTCGAGTCGTTCGATGGCCCCGATCAGTCGCCGGGCGTTCGCCGGGCTGCGCAGCAGGTAGGCCGTTTCCTTCAACGATTCGTAGTCGTCGAGCGACACCATGACCACCGGTTCGTGCCCGGCTCGGGTGATCACGACCTCTTCCCGGTCGTTCGTGACGGAGTCGAGGGTTTCGGCGTATCGCGCCCTGGATTCCGAATAGCTCATAGTTCTCATCGCACACCCTCCTACGTACAGAAAACTGTACGCTTCGGTCGCGTTCCCGGCAATGTAGGCCCCACCTCGTACTACGGCGCCTTGTGGCCGAGACCGCCCAGCACACAGGACATCTGCGAGCCGGGTACCAGGCCGGTGACCGGCTCCGGCTCGTCGCCCTCATGCACCCAGTCCGGTATCGGCACCAGGCCGGGCTCGGCGAGCGCGAAGTCGCCGAAGAAGCCGGCGATCTCCTCGTGCGAACGGAACGACGCCGGTGTGCTCGACTGGTCGTACTGCCGGACGAGCGGGCGCAGGTGTTCCAGTTCCGCCTCCGGCACCCCGGACTCGGTGACGTGCGACAGGATCAGGCAGGAACCGGGCGGCAGCAGCTCCCGGTACTCCGCGACGGCGGCGTGCGCGTCCAGCTTCGGCGGCACGAAGTGCAGCATCGCCACCATCAGCAGGCCGATCGGCTTGCCGGGGTCCAGCACGCCGGTGGCCAGCGCCCGCGCCCACACGTCGTCCACATCGCGCATGTCGCCGTGCAGGACGGCGTGCCGGTGCCGGTCGCCGTGTTCCTCCAGCAGCATCCGGGAGTGCGCGACGGCGACCGGCTCGCTGTCGACGTAGACGCACCTGCTGTCGCCGTCGGCGGCATCGGCGACCTCGTGCACGTTGCCCACGGTCGGCACGCCGGAGCCGATGTCGAGGAACTGGGTGATGCCGCACGAGGTCGCGTAGCGGACGGCCCGGCCCAGGAACGCCCGGTTGAGCTGGGCGATCGTGCGGACCATCGGGAACCTGCGCAGGGCCTGCTCGCCGAACTCCCGGTCGATCGCCCAGTTCGCCGTGCCGCCCAGCGCCCAGTCGTAGATCCGCGCGGCGTTCGGCCGTTCGAGATCGATGCCCTCGAGCAGGAACCGGTCTTCGTTCACGATGCGTTCCTGTCCCTGGAGTGGATGCGATGGAGTGGATGCGATGCGGCCCAGGTTATGCGCCACGATGGCGTCAGGAATCCGCCTGCCGGACCAACCGCCAGTACTGCTGCTTCTTCCGGTCCCGCACCACCACGCCCAGTTTGGCGAGTTCGTCGCGGAGTTCACGGCCGGAGCTGTCGCCGTCGATCTTGCCGACGTGCTTCTGCCGGGCGGCGAGCAGGGCGTTCGCGCCCGCAGGCAGCCCGGGGGTGTCCGGTACCCACAGCCGGAACTCCGCCAGGTACGGGTCCTCGTCAAGCCACTGGTGACCGTGTTCGCGCAGCGCACCGGTGAGACGTTCGCGGTCGAGGCCGGCGGGTTCGCGGGCCAGCTCCGCTCCGTCGTGCCCCAGAAGTACCAGGTACTTCCCGTCCAGACAGCCCGCGTGCACGGTCCCGGCGGTGAACTCGGAGGTGGAACCCTTGCGCGCCAAGCGAATCCGCTCCGTGTCCACGGTCACCACCAGCGACTCCCACTGACCGATCCCGGCCACCACGATCCCGGCGAGGGCACCCACCACGAGCGCGCCGACGGTCAGCGCGGGCTCGGGCAGCGAGGCGATCAGCTCCGCGGGCCCTTGGAACGGCGCCCACGGCCAGGAAACGACCCACTCCGCGAGCAGCCGCACCAGCCAGCCCGCACCCGCGCCCAGCAGCGGGAAACCGGCCCAGGCCAGCAGCGTCGCCGACGCCGGATCGCGTACCACCGTCTCGGCGCCCCGCCGCGCCTGTCCCGTCACCATCGCCGCCCCCCGATCCGTGCGTCGGCCGATTCCGCGACGACGAGGGTATCCCTATTCGTGACCAGGACTTGAGTAGCCGTACTCAAGACATGGGGACCGCTCCGGCGCATATTTCCGGTATGACTTCCAAGAGCAGTTCCTCGGCGAACAACACGCAGGCCTTCTTCGCGCAGGCCGCGATCTCCTTCGGCATCGCGCTCGTCGCGGTCGCGGTCGGCATCGCCTACCTGCCCGTCGACGGCTGGATCCGCGGCTTCCTCGCGCTCGGCCTGCTCTACACGGTGACCTCGGCGTTCACCCTGGCCAAGTGCATCCGCGACCGCCAAGAGGACTCCTACATCGTCAGCCGGGTCGACCAGGCGCGACTGGACAAGCTGCTCGCCGAGCACGACCCGTTCCGTGTCGAGGCCGCCTGACCTATCCCTCGGGCAGCTTCGACGCCACGCGGTACAGCTTTCCCTTGCCCTGCACCAGAACGACACCGTCCGTCGTGCCCGGTGCCGCCACCGCGGCCCAGCCGGAACGGCCGGTGCCGTTGACCACCAGCGTCACGTCCAGCCGGGGCAGGCCGACCGCACCCCCGCCGACCACGGTGCCCGCCTGGTCGGTGATCAGGACGCAGTCGGCCTGCGCCCCCTCGATCAGCGCCCAGCCGCGAATCTCCGTGTCGCCGACGACGGGTGACTTCTCCACCACGCCCGCGGTCTGCCGGTTCGGTGCGGGCGCGGGCAGTTCCTCCGTCGCCGCCAGGTCGACGCGGCCGCCCAGCTCCGGTCCGCCGTCGCAGCCGAGGGTGAAGTCGTCGGTGAAGGGGTAGACGCCGAGGGTCCGGTAGCGCTCCAGGAACTCCGGATAGCCGAACTCCTTCGACACCACCGAGTTCGCGCCCACCTGCATGGCGACCCCCAGCACCGGCTGCACCGGATACTTCTCGCGCGTGGCGGTGGCCGAGGTGGAGCCGATCGCGTACGTCGCGAGCGCCACGACGAGCGCGAACGCGATCGCCTTCTCGAACAGCACCCTCGGCCCGCGGTTGATCAGCAGCACCGTCAGCGCGGCGACACCGAGCAGCGCGACGGCGCAGTACCGGGGGGCAAGGCCCTCGGTGTTGGCGACGCCGCCCCGGCTGGCGCCGATCATCGCGGCCATGAACAGCACCTGCGTGACGACACCGAACCAGCCCGCGTCCTCGGCGCGGAGCTGAGCCGCGGGGCCGTCGGCCGGGGCGAGGCGCTGCCGGACCGCGCCGACGGCCAGCATGGCCAGCACCCCGACGGTCACCGCGCCGGCGAACAGCGCGAGGTCCACCGAGGAGAACGACCAGACCTGGCCCAGCGTGGTGAACATGGCGCCGACGTGCGTGTCCAGTCCGACGATGCCGGACTTGGGGTAGCTCTCCGGCCACGGTGCGAGCTGCCAGACGACGAACACGCACACGCCCAGCGCGAGCGGCAGGAGTACCCGCCAGCGCTGGTCCCGGCGGAGCCAGGCGACGACGGGGAGCGCGATCCACACCGGGAACGCGGCGCCGTGGCCGAGGCTGCCCAGTACGGCGAACAGGATGGCGGGCACGGTGCGGCCGCGGTGCGCGAACGCGATCGCCACCACCGCGGGCGCGACGCCCAGCAGCCACTGCACGCCCATCATGCCGAGGCCGAAGTATTCGGTGGCGGCGGAGGAGAAGACGATGCCGGACAGCGCCGCGATCACCGCGAGACGTTTCGTGCCGCGCAGCCGTGGGGACAGCATCGAGGCCAGCGAGGCGAGAATGCCGCCCGCCAGCACCACGCTCATGATCCCGAGCGGGTAGTTGGCCCCGTCGAACAGGTTCGCGTCCAGCCAGAACACGATGCCGACCACCAGGATCGGGTGTTCGTGGTAAAGCGAGAACAGTTCGGTCCAGTTCAGCGAGCCGTCGGCGTTGGTGGTGTTGCCGAGGACGAGCCAGTAGTCGACGAAGTTGAGCCGGGGGGAGCGGATCGCCTCGGCGAGGCCGAGCAGCACCGGTACCGCGATGAGCGCCCACAGCGGTGCCCTGCGCAGCAGGGTCGCCCGGGTCCCGGAAGTGCCTGTCGAGGCGTTTCCCGGCGCCGGGGCCACATCCCGCTCGGCCTCCGTCGTCTCCGTCATCCGTGCGGACCCCCCGTTTGAACGGCGTCGCCCCTGTTCGGCGCCCTGTCTGGCGGCCCTGACCGTTCGCAGGACGCGCCGGGCAAACGTAACGGACGCCGTTTCCACGGGACGTTCTCGGGGCGGCCGGCACCGGCCCGGCCGGTGCCGGTGCGTTCCCGGCCGCCGGTGTTCCGGAACGAGGCAGGAACGTTCCGGGCGATGCCGGGGGTGGGCCTGCGATCCGTTCTCCCCGGCCCTTTCCGCAGAGGTGGGCCCGGAGCCTGGAAACGGTTCGCGCGGGCGTGGTTCCCGCTGCGGCGGGCGGCGATCTTCGGCATGCGGGAAATCGGCCGGAATCGCGACGCTCCGAAATTGCCCGCCGTCGTGGGGGAACGTGCCGGCGAGGGACGGCCGGACCATTCGCTTCCGGCCCTCGCCCGGCGTCCAGCCTGGTCAGGGCGAGACCGCGGACGGGCGCGTAACGGCAGGGAAGCTGGCTGCGGGCAAAGAAAAACGCCCGCCTGGCTCGGCGGGCGTTTCCGTTGTTCTTGTGGAGCGGATGACGAGACTCGAACTCGCGACCCTCACCTTGGCAAGGTGATGCGCTACCAACTGCGCTACATCCGCACACTCCGGCTGACCGGTGCGTGGCTCAGCATATACCTTCCGGAATGGGGCCGTGCAGCCCACCCGTCCGGGTTACGCGAATAGACCTCACGTACCACTTGGGGTGACGAGACGCGGGTCGCTCCGTATGGTGTCCAAATCAACCCGAACGACTTACAGCGTCCGGAGGAGGTGCCTGGCTGGATGACCGAGCAGGTGATAGCGACCAGTCAGACGGTCTCGGTATCCGAGGAGCAGGCACTGCTGCGCAGGCTGCGCGAGGGCGAGGACGCCGCGTTCGGGGATTTGTTCGAGCAGCACGCGGCGGCCGTCCGGCGGCTTGCCCGTGGCATCGCCTCGGACAGCTCCGAGGCCGAGGACATCACGGCCGAGACTTTCTTCCGCGTATTGCAGGCGCTCCGCCGCGGCGCGGGCCCCCGCGACCACGTCCGGGCCTACCTGCTGACCGTCGCCCGCCGCGTCTGCTGGGAATGGCACGGCGCTCGCCGCGACGTCCCGGTGACCGACGACGAGCTGACCTTCCGCGCCGGTGCTGGTGCCGACTCCAGCGCCCGCACCCCCGAGCACACCCTGATCACGAGCGCGTTCACCAGCCTGCCCGAGCGCTGGCGCACCGTGCTCTGGCAGACCGAGGTCGAGGGTGAACAGCCCGCCGTGGTCGCTCCGCACTTCGGCCTCAGCCCGAACGCCACCGCCGCGCTCGCCCGCCGTGCGCGCCTCGGTCTGCGCGCCGCGTACCTCCAGGCGCACCTGAAGGTCAGTCGCAGTTCCGTCGCCTGCCGCGGCGTGGTGGAGAAAATGGGCGGCTACACCGCGGGCAGTGTCACCGGCGCCGAGGCCCGGCGGATCCAGTCGCACCTGGTCGGCTGTCAGTCCTGCCGCTCGACCCACGACGAACTCCGCGACGTCTGCTCCTCGCTGCGCGCGCACGCCGGGGCAATCGTCTTCCTCGTCCCCGCCGCGGGACTCTCCTTCGGTGGAATGACCGGCATCGGCACGGCCTCGTCGACCTCCGCGGCCGTCACCGCCGTGTCGGAGGGCGGCGCGGTGGCGGCGAGTGGCGCGGCCGCGGGCACCTCCGGTGGCGGAGTCGCCGCCGCCGCGAAGGGTCTCTTCCTCGGCGCGAAGATGAAGGTCGGCCTCGCGGTCGCCTCCACGGCCGCCGTCGGCGCCCTCGGCATCAGCGTCGTACCGGTGATGGTCGACGACGTGCAGACCCAGCCGATGGGCCTGCACGGCCAGGGCGCACCGGAACTGCACGTCGCCGAGGTGCCCGCCCCGGCAGCCGGCCCGCCCGCCGTGATCGGCACCGAGCACACCGTCGGCGGGGCGGTCGCCCCGGTGACCGGCGGCGAGGGCCACGAACCGGCGGGCGACGTGCCGCAGGCACCGGCCGGGCTTGAGGACGTCGAGCACGACGAGGCAGACACCACCTCGGGCCAGGACCGCGTCGAGCAGGGAACGCCCGAGGCGGGCGACCCGGCCGGTGACGGCGAGGACGCCGGAGAGGACTCCGGCGGGGCCAGGGACGACATCGTCCCGACCCCGACAGGGGAGCCCATCCCGACGCCGGACATCGCGCCGCCGTCGGACACCCACGTCCCGGGCCCCGACCCGGACATGGCAGGCAACTACCCGGCGCCGGACACCTCGGGCCGCAACGACATCCCCGCACCGGAGCCCACCGAGGAACCGCTGCCGGACGAGACCACTCCGGTCCCGTCCGACAATGAGCCCAGTCTCGGTCCGTCCTCGCGCAACGACACCCCGGAGCCCTCCGAGACGTCCGCGGAGGAGTCGGCCTCCGGTTACTCGCAGTCCTCGTACTCGGAGAGCCGGTCCTACGGCGGGACGTATTACTACTACTACGAAGAGACCACCACGTACGCCGACTCGGGCCGGACGGAGACCTACACCGAGTCCAGCAGCGGCGAGTCCACCTACACCGCGACCGGCGACGGCGAGGCGACGCACACCGAGACCTCCCGGTAGTCCGTCCCCGGCCGGGGCGTGAATTCCCCGAATCGCGCATACCGCCCTCCGGGAGGATCACGGTACGGTTGAGCACGTTCGCTCGACGGCGTACCAGGAGGACTAGATGACCCGGGTGGTTCAGGGCTCTGACGGCCGGGACTGGGTGGTCCGCGGCCAGATGGAGTGGCGCCGCCCCGCCATCGGCGACGACTTCGACCACGACGTCGCGGGCAGTTACACGCCCGGCATCGTGATGATGGGCGTGTGCATCCTGCTGGGGATCGTGCTGGTGATCTGGCGCCCTGCCGATGTCGTGGTCCCCACCTGGATTCCGCTCGCGCTGCTGCTGCTGGCGCTGTTCTTCCCGCTGCGCTGGATCCTGCGCCGCCCGTGGACGGTCGTCGCCGAGACCGACGGTGACCAGAACGGGGAGAAGCCGAGCGAACGGTGGGTCGGCACCATCCGCGGCTTCTTCACCGTGCGCGGCGAGATGGCGAAGGTCGCGAAGTCGATCAAGAAGTACGCGCTGCCGGACTTCGACGGCCCGTTACGTCCAGTGGAGTAGCCATGCCCGAGTTGCCCGAGGTCGAAGCGCTCGCACATCACCTTCGTGAGCACGCCGTCGGGCGCACGGTCACCCGCGTCGACGTCGCCTCGCTCTCGGTACTCAAGACGTTCAGTCCACAGTGGACTGAATTGCACGGGCTGGAGGTGACTGCGGCCGGAAGGCACGGCAAGCACCTGGATCTCAGCGTGGGCAACGACTTCCACTTGATCGTCCACCTCGCCCGGGCCGGCTGGCTGCGCTGGTCGGACGCCCTCGCGCCCGCCCCGCCCAAGCCCGGCAAGGGGCCGATCGCCTTCCGCCTACACCTCGGCGGCCCCGGGTTCGACCTCACCGAGGCGGGTACCAAGAAGGGGCTCGCCGTGTGGATCGTCCGCGAGCCGGCCGAGGTGGCGAGCATCGCCCGGCTCGGCCAGGACGCGCTCTCGCTGGACGCCGCCGGACTCGGCGAGCTGTTCAAGGGCCGCACCTCCCGGCTCAAGACCACGCTCACCGACCAGTCGGTGATGGCAGGCGTCGGCAACGCCTACTCCGACGAGATCATGCACATGGCGAAACTTTCCCCCTATGCCACGGCGGGCAAGCTGGACGAGGGCGCGCTGGAACGTCTCGCGGAGGCCTTGCAGCACATCCTCACCGACGCCGTCTCCCGCTCCGTCGGCCAGGCCGCGGCGCGGCTCAAGGGGGAGAAGCGTTCCGGCCTGCGCGTGCACGCGCGGACGGGACTGCCCTGCCCGGTCTGCGGCGACACCGTCCGGGAGATCTCCTTCGCGGACAAGGCGTTCCAGTACTGCGCGACCTGCCAGACGGGCGGCAAACCCCTCGCCGACCGCCGGATGTCCCGCCTGCTCAAGTAACCCCCGCACCATCACTCACATGGAGCACCCAAACCGCAATACGTCGACATATTGCGGTCCGCGCCCCCGCAATATGTCGACGTATTGCGATTTGCGCCCCGTCCGGGTGAGGGGGTGCGGGGTAACCGGGCGGAAGTGGGGCTACCCGCGAGGCGGTCCCGTATCGGCCGTGGTGGCGGTATGTTGTGGCCCTGCACGCCGAGAGGCCCGTCCGGATGGGCCTCGCACGAAAGGGAGTAACGACAGCCGTGGTGTCACCGCGTCGAACACCTCTGGCGCAGAGCATTGACGTCGTGTCCGGCCTGCCGATCGCGGCCGTGCTGCCCTGGGGCGTCGCCGTGCTCTGCGTGGTGGTGCTGGTCGCCGTGCTGTTCCGGGCCCGCCGCCCCGGCAAGGACGTCGACGACGCGGTACTCGAAGCCGTGCACCGGATGTCCAAGGCGACCTCCGACCTGCGCGAAGGGCTGGACCAGAACTCCGCCGACCGGATCACCACGCAGTTGCTGGAAATGCTCAAGTGCGTCGCCGTGGGGATCACCGACGGCCGGGGCCACCTGTTGTCCTGGGACGGCGAGGCGAACGAGCACTACGCGGACCTGGAGGACGGGGTCGCCGCCGCGCGGAGCCAGCACCGCCGTGAGGTCGTCGCGCACGAGAAGTTGCCCTGCAATCACCGCGGCACCTGCCGGATGCGCACCGCCGTGCTCGTCCCGCTGATCGTGGAGAGCAAGACGCAGGCGGTGCTGATCGTCGTCGGCCGGACCAGGGGCAAGCGCCTGGTGCAGATGGCGGACGCGGTCGCGCAGTTCGTCTGCACGCAGTTCGAGCTGTCCCGGCTGGAGGACTCCAAACACCAGTTGCAGCAGGCGGAGATCAAGGCGCTGCGGGCGCAGATCTCCCCGCACTTCGTGTACAACGCGCTGAACACCATTTCCTCGCTGATCCGGACCGATCCAGAGGAAGCCCGCGAACTGCTGCAGGAGTTCGCCGACTTCACCCGCTACTGCTTCCGGGCCGACGGGTTGTTCACCACTCTCTCGGAGGAACTGCGCAATATCGATCGGTACCTGACGATCGAGAGCGCCCGCTTCGGCGGCAGGCTCCAGGTGCGGCTGAAGATCGCCCCCGAGGTGCTGTCCGTGGTGGTTCCGTTCCTGCTGATCCAGCCGCTGGTGGAGAACGCCGTCAAGCACGGGCTGGCGGGAAAGCCCGGCGGCGGGACGATCACCGTCACCGCGCAGGACTACGGCACCGAGGCGCTGATCAGCATCGAGGACGACGGCGTCGGCATGGACCCGGGTTTGCTGGACGGGATGAAGGACTCCAGCAGCAGCGAGCACATCGGCCTGACCGGCATCAACCGGCGGATGGGCCAGGTGTTCGGGACCGACCACACGCTCGTCGTGGAGACCGCGCCCGGAGCGGGCATGAAGGTGACCATGCGGGTGCCGAAGTTCGTCCGCGGGATGCGCCCGGACCTGCCCGACTACGACGTCCCGGAACAGTCCGCCGCCGACGAGCAGTCGCCGGCTCGTCCGCCCGCGCCACGCGGCCCCGTCGCGGGGCCTGCGCCGGGTGGCATGCCCGCGTACCGCGGGCCGTCCCGGCACGCGGCGTCCCGGTCCGCGCACGGCCGCACCTCGCAGGCCGGCTGAGGCCCGGCAGGCGCCCGGCGACCTCGGCGAGGTGACCCGCCGGGCACGTAGGGTGGCTGGCATGAGCGTGACGAACAAGCTGACCTCCCGGATCCCGAAGCTGGGCGAAGCGCGCGACCGCGGCGACGTGGTCGCCGTCGTCAAGCTGCACGGGGTGATCACTCCGCAGGGGTCGCCGCTGGCCAGGGGCACCATCAGCGCGGCGAACGTCGAATCGGCGCTGCGCAGGGCGTTCGACCACGACCGGCTCAAGGCCGTCGCGCTCCAGGTCAACTCGCCGGGCGGCGCGCCGACCCAGTCCGGCCTGATCGCGGAGCGGATTCGCCAGCTCGCCGACGAGAAGAAGGTCCCGGTGCTCGCCTTCACCGAGGACATCGCCGCCTCCGGCGGGTACTGGATCGCCTGCGCCGCCGACGAGATCTACGCGCACCGCACGTCCATGGTGGGTTCGATCGGCGTGGTCACCGGCGGTTTCGGCTTCCCCGGCCTGCTGGAGCGCTTCGGGGTGGAACGCAGGCTCTACCATGCCGGCGAGAACAAGACGCGGCTCGATCCGTTCAGCCCGGAGCGCCCCGAGGACGTCGAGTGGCTGAAAAAGCTGCACACGCAACTCCACGACCTGTTCGTCGACTGGGTGACGCAGCGACGCGGCGGCAAGCTGAGCAAGGAGGAGAACCTGTTCAGCGGGGACGTCTGGCTCGGCGCCCGCGCGGCGGAGCTGGGGCTGGTGGACGGCGTCGGCAACCTGCGCGAGGTCATCGGCGAACGCTTCCCCGATGCCGAGATCACCGTGACCGAGTCCCGCAAGCCGCTGCTCGCCCGTCTCGGCGTCGGCGCCCCCGGGGTGGCGAGCGCGCTGCTGGACGTCGCCGAACGGCGCGCGACCTGGTCCCGTTTCGGACTGTGACCCCTCCGCGCACGAATATCCAAGTGTGGGCGGTTCTCGTTGCGGGGTAACGGAAATCCGTCCATGGCAACGGAATCGCCGAATCGATTACCGCATTCGGTCTAGACACGGGCGCGGGCAGTCGGCAGTATGCGTATCACTGTGAGTGCACACGACGACACCCGAAGGCTGGTCGTTCTCGCCGTCGACGACGAGCTGCCCGGCCTGGATCAGCTGACCCACTGCCTGCGGTCGAACCCCCACGTAGGGCGGGTTTTCCAAGCCCTCGACGCGTCCGAGGCGCTGCGCCTGCTCGGGTCCGACGATCAGGAGCTGGCCGAGCGCAAGGCGCGCGGCCTGCCCCCGGTCGACGCCGTGTTCGCCGACCTCGACATGCCCGGCCTGTCCGGCATGGAGATGTCGCGCGTCTTCGCGGCGCTGAGCCCCGCGCCCGAGCTGGTGTTCGTCACCGGTCACGCGGAGGAGGCGGTCAACGCCTTCGACCTCGGCGCCGTCGACTACGTGCTCAAGCCCGCGCGGCAGGACCGGCTCGACCGGGCCATCTCCCGCGTGCTCGACAAGCTGAACAGCGCGCCGCCGCCGGAGGCTCCCGGCAGCGGTGCCGACCCGGTGCGGCCGGACGAGGAGGTCATCCCCGTCGAGCTCGCCGGCACCACGAAACTGATCCCGCGGTCCAGCGTCCGCTGGGTCGAGGCGCAGGGCGACTACGCGCGGTTGTTCACCACCGAGGGCAGCCACCTCGTCCGCATCCCGCTGGCTCAGCTCGAGGAACGCTGGGAGAAGGCCGGTTTCGTGCGTATCCACCGTTCCTTCCTGGTCGCGCTCGGGCTGATCACCGAGCTGCGCATGGGCCAGGGCGGCTACCAGGTCGTCATCGGCGACGAGGAGAAGGTGCTCCCGGTGAGCAGGCGGCACACCCGGGAACTCAAGGACCGGCTGGTCGGCTCATCGAGGAACGGATAGCCCACGGTGGGCGCCGACGAGTTCCACCGCAAGGCCGACGGCACTCGCGAACCCGACCCGACGCTGGGCAAGAACGTCGTGTGGCGACGGGACCCGGCGACCGTGGAACCCGTGCCCAGGGACCCGTTCGAACAGTTGCGGGACGAACTGGACTCCAGCCTCCGCGAACCCGAGCAGCACCTCAAGCCACGCAGGCAGCGCGTCGTGCTCGCCGACCCCAAACAGGCGGTCACCACACTGCGGGCGCGCGTCGAACTGGAGGAACAGACCACCTGGGGTGAGGTGTTGATCCAGGACCTCGCCCGCAGGCAGTTGCGCACCGGCGTCACGGTGGCCGCGGTGGTGCTGCTGGTGCTCGGCGCGCTGCCGGTCGCGTTCTTCCTCTCGCCGACGTTCGCCATGACCTCCGTGGTCGGTGTCCCGCTCGCGTGGCTGCTGCTCGGCGTGCTGCCCTTTCCGCTGCTGTTCGTCGCCGGGCTGCTGTACAACCGCCGTGCCGAACGCAACGAACGCGACTTCGTCGACATGATCGAGAGCTGAGGCGTGCCACCTCGTCACCGCTACCGCGCGCACCCCCGATACTGAGGGTGCGAGGATCGGCGACGTGCAGTTCAATCCGTGGGCGCTGGCCGCCGTCGTGCTTGTCGCGGCGGTCACCTTCTCGCTGGGCTACCGCTCCTCGCGGTTCGCGACCAGTACCCACGACTTCCTCGTCGCCCGCCGCACGGTGCGTTCCCGCCGCAATGCCGCGGCCATCTCCGGCGAGTACCTCTCCGCGGCCTCCTTCCTCGGAATCGCCGGCATCGTGCTGTCCGAGGGCGCGGACGCGCTCTGGTACCCGATCGGCTTCACCGCGGGCTACCTGGCGTTGATGCTGTTCGTCGCGGCGCCGCTGCGGCGCTCCGGCGCGTACACGCTGCCGGACTTCGTCGAGGCGCGACTGGGATCGGTGCCGCTGCGCCGGTTCGCGACGGCGTTCGTCGTGTTCATCGGCATGATCTATCTGGTACCGCAGCTCCAGGGCGCCGGCCTCGCCCTGTCCATGATCACCAAAACACCGGTGTGGGTGGGCGCCGTGCTGGTGATGGTCGTGGTGACGATCAACGTCATCCTCGGTGGCATGCGGGCGATCACCGTCCTCCAGGCGTTCCAGTACTGGCTCAAGCTGTTCACCATCGCCGCGCCCGCGTTCGTGCTGTGCGCGGTGTTCCTCACCTCCGGCTCCGGCGGGGGCGCGCTCGGCTCGCCCGCGCCGCCGCAGTTCGACGAGCGCACCACTGTCTCGGTGCGGACCGGCGTCGCCTTACAGGTGGAGTCGCCCACCCTGGTCGAGGTGCGCGACAAGGCCGGAGCGAGCGAGACCGAGGTCTGGGGCCCGGAGACCGAGCACCGGGCCGCGGAGGGCAGCACGCTCACCTTCGAGGCGGGTTCCCGGGTGCCGGTGGTGACCGGTGGCGCGACGGACAACGAGAGCTGGGTGCGTCCCGGCTCCAGCGGCCTCGAGGGCCTGCTGAAGACGTACTCGCTGATCTTCGCGACCTTCCTCGGCACGATGGGCCTGCCGCACGTGCTGGTCCGCTTTTACACCAACCCGGACGGCAAGGCGGCCCGCCGCACGACCGTGCACGTCCTGCTGCTGCTCGGCCTGTTCTACCTGTTCCCGGTGATTCTCGGGGCCCTGTCCCGGATCTTCGTGCCGCAGTTGCTGGTGACCGGTGAGACGGATGCCGCGGTGCTGTTGCTGCCGATGGCGATGGTGCCCGGCGTCTGGGGGCAGATCCTCGGTGCCGTCATCGCGGCCGGTGCGTTCGCGGCGTTCCTCTCCACGTCCTCGGGCCTGCTGGTGAGTGTCGCCGGGGTGTTGTCGACGGACGTGCTTCCCGGCCGGGTGCGGGATTTCCGGCTCGCCGCGGTGATCGTCGCGATCGTGCCGATGGTGCTCGCGGTGACGGTGAAGTCGGGCGGCCTCTCGCTGAGCGTCGGCATGTCGTTCGCGCTCGCCGCGTCCACGTTCTCCCCGTTGCTGGTGCTCGGCATCTGGTGGCGCAAGCTCACCTGGGCGGGGGCGATGGCCGGCATGAGCGTCGGCGGTGGCCTGGTGCTCATCGCGCTCGTCTTCAACGTCACGGTCGCGGCCGGTGGTGGCATCGCGCCCTGGTGGACGCTGCAGCCCGCACTGTTCACGGTGACCGCCGCGTTCGCCACCACGGTCCTGGTCAGCCTGGCGACCCGGCATCGCATTCCCGACGATGTGAACCGGGTGATGCTGCGGCTGCACGCCCCGGACCGTCTCGGGTTCATGCGGGACCGGGCGGTGGCGCGATTCGGCCAGGCCGAGGAGCGGGTCCGGATGGCACGAGGCCGCCACCGGAAGTGATCGACGTTACATGCGGGTGGGCGGCGGGCACGGCCGGATGGGCGACCCGATCGAGCGCCCCCAGCTTCCCGGCCGGTGTCTGAATTTTCCACCGTTCGGTCGGCGACCTCTGGGAATACCGGCACCTTGCGTTAAACGCATCACTCAGTTGGGTGCTCTCGGAGCCGGGGTGCTGAGGAGCATGATCAGCCGTGATGTCGGATCGAACAGACAAGGACGCGACTAGTCAACAGTAAGTCACCCAGGGGACTGGAAGGTTTCCCTGATCGGGGGCTTACGTGGCAGTAGAGGAACTCCTACGGTGCGTGACCTGCCCGTACGCAAAGTACGGATCCGTGTCGTGCCGGTGACCGGCCGACCCTCGAGCAGGAAGTACCTGAGGAGCGAAGGCAAGTGGGCACGACGGCACCTACATCGCGCTGGCATGTGCGGGGAGGTCTACAAATGAGCAGCACCGAGGACCGGGGCGCTTCCGAACCGGAGAGCTGGAACGAGTGGGAGCGGGTGCAGAGCGAACCCGATTTCACCGAGTTGAAGCGGCGCCTGCGGGTGTTCGTGTTCCCGATGACGGGTTTGTTTTTGGTTTGGTATTTGTTGTATGTGTTGTTGGCGGATTATGCGCATGGGTTTATGTCGACGAAGGTTGTGGGGAATA
>NZ_NKYE01000027.1 GCF_002262875.1 Amycolatopsis antarctica
AACGCCCGCGTCATCTCCACACCCTGCAGGTTCACATAACTACCGTTGTAGATGACCTCCTCCATCGAGGGGTCGAAGAACAACGTCAGATACACACCCGAGAGCAACAAGATGATGAAGCTGTACAGCGCGATCTCGCCCAGCAGGAACGACCAGTGCGTCGGGAACACCTTGTTGAGCTGATGCCGCATCCCCTTGGCCAGGTGGTACCGATCGTCGGCCCACTTCGCCGTGGCACCCGCTGCCTTCTCGGCCGGGTTCGAGCCCTTGGTGGGCGTGGTGAGTGAACTCATGACTTACGCTCCCAGAAGCCAGGACCAACGGCCTCGATGAAGTCGCCTCTCGCTACGAAGTATCCCTCTTCGTTCACGGTAATGGGAAGCTGTGCGAGAGCGCGAGTGGCCGGACCGAAGACGGGCTTCGCGTAGTTCAGCGCGTCGAACTGCGACTGGTGGCACGGGCAGAGGATCCGGTTGGTCCGCTGCTCGTACAGCGAGGTGGGGCATCCCACATGGCTGCAGATCTTCGTGTACGCGTAGTAGTCCCCGTAGTTGAAGTCTTCCTGACCCTTGCGCTTGACGACGCGATCGGCGTCGGCCGGGCGCAGGCGGATCAGCATGACGGGGTTGTCCGAGCGCTTGAGCGCCTTGGCGAGCGCCTCGTGGCTGCCGCGCTCGGAGTCACGGAACGGGAAAACCGTCTCCATCGAGCCCGCGTCCAGGTCCTCCGGCCGCAGCAGCGAGGGCTCCTCCGGCTCCTCGCCCAGGTGACCGGTGTTCCGCCGCAGGTAGACGACCTCACCGGGGAACTGCGGCTGCCAGCCGGTGTGCCAGAGCGAGTCGCGGCCCTCGGTGTCCTCCCAGGGGTCGCGGATGAAACCCGCGAGCGGCAGGGCGACGGTGCCGAGACCCAGGACGCCGGCGCCGAGACCGGCGCTGCGCTTGATCAGCGAGCGGCGGGCGATCGTGCTGCGGTTACCGGAGTCGGCGAGCTGCGCGATGATGGTGGCCTTGTCGACCTCACCGGAGCCACCGTCGCCGCGCTGCTGCACGGCGATCTCCTGCGGCACGAACTTCTTCGCGTACATCAGCACGCCCACGCCGAGTCCGAGCACCGCCACACCGAGCGTGATACCCAGCATCGGGGTGTACAGGCTGTACCAGAAGTGGCCGCCTGAGTTTTCCGGCGACTCGTACTTCCACGGCCACCAGATGAGCGAGACGACGAACGCGAGACCGGCGATCGCGGAGATCGTGAACCACAGGGCGACCGTGCGCTCGGCACGCTTCTCCGCCTTGGTTCCCTCGACCGGCCATGGCTCCGGGTAGTGCACGAGCTCGACGCCGTCGAGCTTCGTGCCGAGCTGGACCAGCTCGTCCCGGCTCATCTGAGCCAGTTCCGCCTCGGTGGGCGGCTTCTCCTCGTTGCTACCGCTCATGCCCTCGATCCAATCCACAGGGTAAGGCCGACCAGCGCGCCGATACCCACAACCCACACGATCATGCCCTCGGATGCGGGACCGAGGCCCCCGAGCGAGTTACCGCCGGGATTGTTGTTGCCGTCCGACACGGACTTCACGTACGCGACGACGTCCTTCTTCTCCTCCGGGCTCAACTGGCGGTCGGAGAACTTCGGCATGTTCTGCGGACCCGCGAGCATGGCGGTGTAGATCTGTTCCTCGGTGGCCGGCCCGAGGGGGGGTGCGAACTTGCCCTCCGACAGCGCGCCACCCTGCCCGGTGAAGTTGTGGCAGGAGGCACAGTTCAGCCGGAACAGCTCCGCACCGCGAGCGCTCTGGTCGCCGCGCAGCGCCTCGCCGGTCTCCGCCGGGCGGACCGGTCCGCCACCGTTGGCCTGGATGTACGCGCCGAGCGCGTCGATCTCCTCCGGCGTCAGCTTCGGCGGCTTGCGCTGGGCCTGGGCCTCCTGCCGGACGGCGGGCATGCGACCCGAGGAGGTCTGGAAGTAGACCGACGCCTCACCGACACCGATCAGTGCGGGACCGCGGTCCTGCACGCCCTCGAGGTTCGCGCCGTGGCAGGAGATACAGGTGTTGTTGTAGATCTCCGCACCCTTGCGCAGCAGCGCCGGGTCGGTCTGGGCCTGCGCGGTCTGCGGCTCGGGCGCGAACACGGCGTACAGGCCGCCCGCGCTCAGCAGCGCCACGAACAGTGCGAGCAGCCCCGCCACGCGACGGCGGGCCTTCGTACGGCCGCGCGGCTTTCGTGCCGCGGTCGGTGTGGCGCGCTCACCGGATTCGGCACCGGAGGAGTTCTTGCTGGTGGTCATCTCTACGGCAACCCTTGCTGTCAGTTCGGCCTTCGGGGCTGGCAAGCGATCAGGGAACGATGTAGATCACCGCGAACAGCCCGATCCACACGATGTCCACGAAGTGCCAGTAATAGGAGACCACGATCGCCGAGGTCGCCTGCGCCGGTGTGAACTTGCTCAACCTGGTCCGGATGAGCAGGTAGACGAAGGCGAGCAGCCCACCGATCACGTGCAGACCATGGAATCCGGTGGTCAGGAAGAACACCGTGCCGAACGCACCGGAAGGAATGGTCACGCCTTCGCTGACCAGGCTGATGTACTCGTAGCCCTGCCCACCGACGAAGACGGCACCCATCAGCAGCGTGATCAGGTACCAGCGGCGCAGACCGTAGACGTCACCCTTCTCGGCGGCGAACACGCCGAACTGGCAGGTGAACGAGGACGCCACCAGAATGATGGTGAACGGCAGCGCCAACGGAACGCTCAGGTGGATCGGCTCGCCGGTCGCTTCGAGAATGGGCGGCCACACGCCGCTGTCATTCTGCGCCTTGACCGTGAAGAACATCGCGAACAGCCCAGCGAAGAACATCAGTTCACTGGACAACCAGACGATGGTGCCGACGCTGACCATGTTCGGGCGGTTCAGCGAGTGCACGCGCTGGCTGATGGTGGGAGCTGCCGTTGTCACGCCTCGCATTATGTCCTCCCAGACTGCGGGGTGCGCTGCCGGGTCCGCGGCGGGTCGCGGTAGGACTGGTCACACCGGCATTCCAGGGAAGGTGCGTGTTACCGATGGGTTTGTTCAGCCGTGTGCGTGACCTGCTCGGGACACGTTCCGAACCCCCGCTGACCGCCGACGACCCGGACCTCGCGGTCGTCGCCGCGTCCTTCGACCCCGCGGAGGCGGACTCCGCCGCGCTCGCCCGCGCCCGGGAGTGGTGCGAGGAGCGCCCCGCGGTGCTGCGCCACCACCTGACGCTGCCGCCGGACCGGTTCGGGGAGGCGGCCACAATCCTCGCCCAGGACGGCTGGGAGTTGCGCGAGATTCCCTGGCCGGACCCGGATTCCGCCGAGCCGGGCCAGGTCCGCGTACACGCTCTGCGGGTCCAGGTGCTGGACGCGCTGCACTGCGCGCAGGAGCGCTCCCGGATGGCGGGCCTGGCGCAGCGGCTCGGCGGTGACTCGCTCGGCTGGGACGCCCTGCAGCCCGTACCGCCCCAGGCGTGACGAACGGCACCCTTTCCGATGCCCGGCACGACCAGGGCGAGGGCCCGGACGGCCGCGGTTCACCGGACCCGTGGGGTGGTGGCCGGGAAGACCGCTAGCATCACGGGCAGCCAGCCAGAACAGCCAGCACCACCAGACCGGCCGGAGGACTCGCACCCATGACCGAGCGCCCGATGAGGATCCTCGTGTTCAGCCACCGCCCGGAGGTGCGCGAGTCGATCGTCAACGCGATCGGCCGCAGGCCCGCCGCGGACATCGGCCGGGTCGAGTACGTGGAGACCGGTGCCGTGTCCGACGTGCTGACCGAGATGGACGAGGCGGCCGTCGATGTGGCCATCCTCGACGGCGAGGCCCAGCCGACCGGTGGGATCGGGCTGACCCGCCAGCTCAAGAACGAGATCACCGACTGCCCGCCGATCGTCGTCGCCGTGCGGCGCAGGGACGATCGCTGGCTCGCTACCTGGTCGCAGGCCGATGCCGTGCTCGTGCACCCGCTCGACCCGCTGACCGCCGCCGAGACCGTCGCCGACGTGCTCCGTTCGCGCCGACTCGCGGTCGAGTCCGCCGCGCGATGACCGCGGGCGGCCAGAGCTGGCCCGCGCTGCTGACCCGGCTGATCGACCGCGAGGACCTCAGCGAGACGGACACCGCCTGGGCGATGGACCAGGTGATGTCCGGCAAGGCCACGGCCGCCCAGATCGGCGGGTTCGCCGTCGCGCTGCGGGCGAAGGGCGAGACCTCGGCCGAGATCTCCGGTATGGCGGAGGGAATGCTCGGCCATGCCGAGCGGATTCACGTGGAGACGCCCGCCGTGGACATCGTGGGCACCGGCGGCGACCGGTCCGGGTCGGTGAACATCTCCACGATGGCCTCGCTGGTGGTGGCCGCCGCCGGGGTTCCGGTGGTCAAGCACGGCAACCGCGCGGCCTCGTCGAAGTCCGGGGCCGCGGACGTGCTGGAGGCGCTGGGCGTCACCATCGGCCTGCCCGCGCGGGATGTGGAACGGTGTGTGGCCGAACTGGGCATCGGATTCTGTTTCGCGCCGTTCTTCCACCCCGCGCTGCGGCACGCCGGTGGCCCGCGCCGCGAACTCGGCGTCCGCACCACCTTCAACCTGCTCGGCCCGCTGACCAATCCCGCGCAGCCGGGTGCAGGGCTGATCGGCTGTGCCTACGAGGACAAGACGGAGCTCCTGGCCCGGGTGTTCGCCGGGCGCGGCACGACGGCGCTGCTCGTCCGCGGCGACGACGGGCTCGACGAGCTCACCACGACGACGACGAGTTCGGTGTGGGTCGTCTCCGATGGCGAGGTGCGCACCGCGAGCTTCGATCCGGCACACGTGGGCCTGGCCCGCGCGGTGCCCGCCGACCTCGCCGGCGGTGACGCGGAGTTCAACGCGCGCGTGGTGCGCTCCCTGGTCTCCGGCGAGCAAGGCCCGGTCCGGGACGCCGTGCTGCTCAACGCGGGCGGCGCGATCGCCGCCTACCGCGCGTCGACGGGATCCGGTTTCGCCGCGGATCTGAGCGAGGACGTGCGGACCGGCATGACCGCCGCCGCGGACGCGATCGACTCCGGCGCGGCGGACGCGCTGCTGCCCCGCTGGGCGGAACTGACCACCAGGCTGGCCACGAGCGGCTGAGCCGGACGTACCGAGCAGAACGGAGTTCCGCCGATGACCGACGGACCGCTGAACATCGTCGCCAGGTTCCAGTCCGCTCCCGATGCGCAGGACCGGCTGCGCGAACGGCTGACCGAGCTGATCGCGCCGACCCGGGCGGAACGGGGCTGCCTGTCCTATCGCCTGTACGTGGCCGCCGACGATCCGTCCGCGCTGGTGATGGTCGAGGAGTGGGCGGATCTGGAATCGATCGCGGCGCACAACGAGTCCGAGCACCTGCGCGCACTGTCGGCGGACCTGCCGGGCCTGGTGGCCGAGCCGCCGCGGATCACCGTGCTGCAGCCGGTGCAGAGTTAGGGTGCGTCCGACCGCGCGGCGAACCGGTCGGTGGCGGCGATCCAGGCCGCGGTCATGCCGGGGCCGCCGTCGTGGCCACTGTCGTCGATCATCACCAGCTCGGCGTCCGGCCACGCCGCGGCGAGTTGCCACGGTGAGCCACTGAGATTCGACAGGTCCAGCGTGCCCTGCACGATCACGGCGGGTATCCCGGTGAGCCTGTCCGCGTCGCGGAGCACGGCACCCTCGTCGAGCCAACAGCCGTTGCTCCAGTAGTGCGTGACCAGCCGGGCGAAGGCGAGCCGGTAGACCGGATCGCCGAACCGTGGATGGGGACCCACAGCGAGTGGGAGCATCGCGTCCTCCCAGTCGCACCAGTCTCGGGCAGCCCGTTCGTGCACGGCCGGGTCCGGGTCGAGCAGCAGTCGCAGGTAGGCGGCGGACAGGTCGCCCTCCCGCTCGGCCGCCGGCACGCCGTCGCGGAACCGGGCCCAGGCCTCGGGGAACAACGGCCCCAGGCCGCGGGTGAGCAGATCGGTCTCGCCGCGTCGCCCGGTAGCCACGCCGGCCAGCGCCATCTCCGAGACACGTTCCGGGTGCCGCTGCGCGTAGACGAGCCCCAGGACGGCACCCCAGGAGGCGGCGAACACCAGCCACCGCTCGATACCGAGGTGGGTGCGCAGCCGTTCCAGGTCGGCGAGCAGGTGTGCGGTGGTGTTGGCGCTCAGGTCGGGGTCCGGCTCGCCGGCGTGCGGGGTGCTCCGGCCGCAGCCGCGCTGGTCGAACTGCACGATCCGGTAGGCGTCCGGGTCGAAGTAGCGCCGGGTGTGAACGGAACGGCCGGATCCCGGTCCGCCGTGCAGCACCACCGCGGGCTTTCCGGCCGGGTTTCCGGAGGTTTCCCAGTAGACGTGGTGCCCGTCGCCGACGTCGAGCAGGCCGTGATCGTATGGCTCGATCTCGGGATATGCCGCGTCCGGATACTGGTTTCCCATCCGTCGCCCTTCTCCAGCGGGCCTGCGCACACACGCGAACGGCGCCCCGGCCGTAGCGGGGACGCCGTTCGCGTGTGTCAGCGCAGGATCACTCGTGTCCGGGACCGGTGTGGTACTCGAACACCAGGCCGCCGATGGTGATCAGCAGCATGAAGATCGCGATGATTAGCAGCCAGATCTGGAAGAACGCGAGGGCCACACCGGCGGTCGCGGCCGAGGCGGCGAGCCCGACCGGCCAGTAGCTGCCGGGGCTGAAGAAACCGAGTTCACCGGCGCCGTCACTGATCTCGGCGTCCTCCCGGTCCTCCGGGCGCGGATCGATACGACGGGCGATGAACCGCAGGTAGCTACCCGCCAGCAGGGTCAGCCCACCGGTGAGGATCAGTGCGACCAGGCCCACCGGCTCGACGCCGTCCCGGGTCATCGTGGCCGTCATGACCCCGTAGACGACGGCTACGGCAAAGGCAAAGACCGTGACGATGTCGAATATGCGGGCTTCGACCTTCATGGAATGTCCCTCATTCTCGCGGTACCGGAACAATGGCAGACCGGGCTCAGCCGGTCGCGGTCCTCAGCGTCCGGTCGGTGTTGAACGGCTGCGTCGTCGTCGCGGTGGGCGAGCACAGGTCGCCACAGCCCTCGGTCTGCATCGTGCGCAGGGCTTCGGAGGCGGTGTTCGGCACGCCGGTCTGCGGGTTGATCTCGGCCCGGAGCTTCATGTACCGGTCGAACTTGTCCTCGGACAGCGCCCGCACCTCGAAGTTCATCACCGCGTGGTAGGTGCCGCAGAGTTCGGCGCAGCGGCCGACGAAGGAACCCTCGCTGTCGATGATGTTCTGGAAAGCGTTGTCCTGGTTGTTCTTCTCCGGGTACGGCATGACGTCCCGCTTGAAGTGGAACTCCGGCACCCAGAAGGAGTGGATGACGTCCGTGGAACGCAGGTTGTACTGGATCGTCTTGTTCGTGGGCAGGACGAGCAGCGGGATCTCGGCGGAGCTGCCGACGGTGCTGACCGGCTGTCCCTCCATCGTCTTGCCCTCGGACGGGTAGCGGAACTCCCAGTTCCACTGGAAGGCGACCACGTCGACGGTGACGTCGGGGTCGTCCTTCTTGTCCAGCACGTCGGCCTCGGTGGTGGCGGTGAAGAAGAACAGCACGCACACCATGACGATCGGCACGACCACGCAGAACAGTTCCAGCGGCACGTTGTACTGGAACTGGCGCGGCAGGTCCTCGGCACCGGCGGTCGCGGCGGAGGCCTTCTTCTTCCGGTGGAACGCGACCGACCAGAAGATCAGTCCCCACACGATCACGCCGACGACGAGCGCGGCGATCACCGACCACGTCCAGAGCTGCCGCATCTGCTCGCCCTGCGGGGTGACGCCCTCTGGCCACCCGAAACGCAGGATCTCGCTGCCGGAGCAGCCGGTCGCCGTGACGGCGACGAGTCCCGCGAGCGCGGCGATCTTGCCGGCACGTGCCGGCTTCGACGCCTGGGTGCGCTCTGCTGTGCTCGTCGAGCGGCCCATCCCGCGGTGCCCTCTCACCCAGCCTCCTAGCCCGATCCTGTTGACAGCGGCGAGCCTAGCCCAGCTCCGGTCGCAGCCGGACCAAGGGGTGACCGACAGCGCGTGCGCGCAACCCGGGTGCTTTCCCGGCACCGCCGGAGATCGTCCGGGTCACGCCCGGTGACTCCGCGGCCCCTCACCGCGCCGGGGTCCCCGGGTCGTCCATACTTGGTCACCCGGACTTTCCCTTGAGACCTGAGGTGTGTGAAGACGCGTGTGCGGCCTGCTTGGACTGGTGTGTGCCGGCGAGAACGACGCTGCGAAGGCGCGCTCCGCCGTGGGGAAGGCGCTGCACTGCCAGCGGCACCGCGGTCCCGACGAGACGGACACCTGGGCCTCCGGCGAGGTCGTCTACGGCTTCAACCGGCTCTCGATCATCGACGTCGAGCACTCGCACCAGCCGCTGACCTGGGGCCCGCCGGAGAACCCGCAGCGCTACACCATCAACTTCAACGGTGAGATCTACAACTACCTGGAGCTGCGCGCGGAGCTGGCGGCGGACCACGGTGCGAGCTTCGGCACCGAGGGCGACACCGAAGCGATCGTCGCGGCGTACCACCACCTCGGCCCGGCCGCGGTCGGCAGACTGCGCGGGATGTTCGCGTTCCTGATCTGGGATTCCGAACGCAAGGTCGTCTTCGGCGCGCGGGACCCGTTCGGCATCAAGCCGCTGTACTACTCGCAGGGCCCGAACGGCATCGCGTTCTCCAGCGAGAAGAAGAGCCTGCTGGAGCTGTCCGACACCCTCGGCGTGGCCCAGGAACTGGACCGCACGGCGCTGCAGCACTACCTCGTACTGCAGTACGTGCCGGAGCCCGAGTCACTGCACCTGGGCATCCGCCGGATCGAGTCCGGCACCTCGTTCACGGTCTCCCCCGGCGGAAAACTGGTGACCGAGCGCTACTTCTCGCCGGAGTTCAACACGCGCGCCGTCAACGGCCCGGCGGAGGCGTCCGCGCTGCACACCCGGATCGCCGACGTGATGAAGGACTCGGTCGCCAAGCACATGCGCGCCGACGTCACCGTGGGCGCGTTCCTGTCCGGCGGCATCGACTCGACCGCGATCGCCGCGCTGGCCAAGGAGCACAACCCGGACCTGATCACGTTCACCACCGGCTTCGACCGCGAGGGTTACTCGGAGATCGACGTGGCCGCCGAGTCCGCGGCGGCGATCGGCGTGAAGCACGTGATCCGCTCGGTCAGCGCCGACGAGATGATGGAGGTGCTGCCGCTGATCGTCTGGTACCTGGACGATCCGGTGGCCGACCCCTCGCTGGTGCCGCTCTGGTTCATCGCCCGTGAGGCCCGCAAGCACGTGAAGGTGGTGCTCTCCGGCGAGGGTTCGGACGAACTGTTCGGCGGGTACACGATCTACCGCGAGCCGCTGTCGCTGGCGCCGTTCGAGAAGATCCCCGGCAGCGTCCGGAAGCTGATCGGCAAGGTGTCGGGACGGATCCCGGAGGGCACCCGCGGCAAGGACCTGCTGCGCCGGGGCGCGTTGTCGCTGGAGGAGCGCTACTACGGCAACGCCCGCATCTTCCGCGACGATCAGCTCCGCGGGGTGCTGCGCACGTTCACCGAGGGCGTCGGGCACGCGGACGTCACCGGCGAGTGGTACCGCACCTCGAAGAACTGGGACCCGGTCGCGCGGATGCAGCACGTCGACCTGTTCACCTGGCTGCGCGGGGACATCCTGGTCAAGGCCGACCGGGTGACCATGGCCAACTCGCTGGAGCTGCGCGTGCCGTTCCTGGACCCGGAGGTCTTCCGGGTCGCCTCGGACATCCCGCTCGACCAGAAGATCACCAAGGAGACCACCAAGTACGCGCTGCGCCGTGCGCTGGACGGCATCGTCCCGGCGCATGTGCTGAACCGGCGCAAGCTCGGTTTCCCGGTGCCGGTGCGGGTATGGCTGCGCGACGAGATGTACGACTGGGCGCGCGGGATCGTCAACGACTCGAAGACCGACGAGCTGATCGACAAGCAGGCCGTGCTGCGCCTGCTTGAGGAGCACAAGGCGGGCACGCTGGACCACAGCCGCCGTATCTGGGCGCTGCTGGTGTTCATGCTCTGGCACGGCATCTTCGTCGAGCACCGGATCAAGCCGGAGGTGCCGGAGCCGCACTACCCGGTCAAGCTCTGACCGTCCACACCGAACACGAAGGCCGTGTTCCCCTTGTCTGGCAAGGGGGACACGGCCTTCGTAGGTGACGGGTGGGCTCAGCCGGGCAGTACCGCGGCGATCTCGGCGGAGGCCTCGGGACCGTAGGCCTCACCGATGCGCGCGATCGCCGTCTCCCTGCGGAACGCCCATTCCTGGGTGCCGACGGTCTCCAGGACCAGCACGGCGATCAGCGAGCCGAGCTGCGCGGCACGTTCCAGTCCGAGGCCGTAGTGCAGACCGGCGAGGAAGCCGGCCCGGAAGCCGTCGCCGACGCCGGTGGGGTCGGCCTTGCTCAGCTCCGGAACGGCACCGACCTGAAGGGCTGTTCCGTCGGCGCCGATGATCTCGACGCCCTTCTCCCCCAGCGTGGTGACCCGCAGGCCGACCCTGGACAGCACGTCCTGCTCGGTCCAGCCGGTCTTCTTCAGCAGCAGCTCGTACTCGTAGGCGTTGCTGAACAGGTACTTGGCGCCGTCGACGAAGTCGCGCGCCTGCGCCCCGTCCATTCGGGCGAGCTGCTGCGAGGGGTCGACGGCGAAGGTGTAGCCACGCTGGCGGCACTCGGCGGCGTGCCGGAGCATGCCTTCCGGGTCGTCCGGGCTGATCAGCATCAGCGACAGCCCACCGACGCGCTCGGAGATGGGTTCGAGTTCGATGCTGCGGGACTCGGCCATCGCCCCGGCGTAGAACGTCGCGATCTGGCACAGGTCGTCGTCGGTGGTGCAGACAAACCGTGCGGTGTGCGCGATCTCGGAGATGTGCACGCCCTCGGTGTCGACGCCGTGACGCTGCAACCACGACCGGTAGTCGGCGAAGTCGGCGCCGACCGCACCCACGAGCACCGGGTTGACCCCGAGCACGCCGAGCCCGAACGCGATGTTGGCGCCGATCCCGCCGCGCCGGACCACCAGGTCGTCGGCGAGGAAGCTCAGCGACACCCGGTGAAGCTGCTCGGCGACGAGCTGCTCGGCGAACCGTCCGGGGAAATGCATCAGATGATCGGTTGCGATGCTGCCGGATACTGCGATCCGTGCCGTGGATACCACCGGGTCTCCTTGTGGGGGTGCGGCTTGTGGGGCGCGGCCGATGTCATGCTCCGGTCGTGCTCCGACAACCTACCGGCAGACGCTCGGCCCGGGGCCTGTCGGCCGATCGGCTCGGAGCCCGTCGGCCGATCACGTCCCGCCGGACGGCCCAGGGTTCCGCGATGGCCCGGTCGGGTGCTTCCCGCGGACGGACGAGGTCACGGTTCAGCCGTTGGGGGAACTACCCGCAGGTAGGGGTGTCCGCGCGGTCCGGGTCGGCCTAGCGTTGCCGGGGTGAGTACCACCATCGAAGCCGAGACCATCGACGAGTTGATCGCCGACTGCGCCGACATTCCCTCCTCGCTGCGAGTCGAGACGGACGTGCCCCGTCCGGTCCTCGTCGCGCTGCCGTGGTCGGTGGACGACGCCTGCCACGCCCAGGTAGCCGACCTCGACCTCTACGTCTGAGTCGAGTACCGCTGATCCGCACCTGACATACCGGACCATCCGCATACGGCGAAGGCCCGCGACCGCTGCCCCCGGTCGCGGGCCTTCGCCGTTGCGGGATCTCGTCGCGGGACCCTGGTTGCGAGGTTCGCGAGTGTGGGCCGGACGGGTCCGGATATGACGACGGCGCCGCTCACGAGTACGTGAACGGCGCCGGCCGGGCGCTGTTCCGCCAGGTCAGGCGGCGGGACAGCGGATACCGCGAGAGGTCAGTGGAACGAGTCGCCGCAGGCGCAGGAGCCGCCGGCGTTCGGGTTGTCGATGGTGAAGCCCTGCTTCTCGATGCTGTCGACGAAGTCGATGGAGGCACCTTCGACGTACGGGGCGCTCATCCGGTCGACCGCCACCTGCAGGCCGCCGAAGTCGCGGAAGAGGTCGCCGTCGAGGCTGCGCTCGTCGAAGAAGAGCTGGTAGCGCAGCCCCGCACAGCCTCCCGGCTGCACGGCGATGCGCAGGTGCATGTCGTCGCGGCCCTCCTGCTCGAGCAGGGCCTTCGCCTTGATGGCCGCGGCGTCGGTCAGCGTCACACCGTGCGTGTCGGCCTGGGTTTCGCCGGACTGCTCTGCGGTCGTCATCGCTCTCCCTAGGGTCTAGCTCTGTGTACAGGGGCGGCGGTCGGTGTCCGTCCCGTCCGGGCAACTCTCGCCCGGACCCTACTGTGCAACACACCGTCCGTCCGATCTGTTCCTCTCCCATGGTTACACAGGTGCCGACCGGCTGAACATCGGCGGTGAGCCCTGCAATACTCTGGTCCGGTGAGGTTCCTGCGCCGTAACAGCACCGACGAGGCCGGACAGGCCGACGTCTCCACCGTCGAGGTCGAGGCCGCCGATTCGGCGGGCCGCGGTTTCACCCCGGCCAAGGGCCGCGCCACGCCGAAGCGCCGTGAGGCCGAGGCGAAGCGCCGTGGTCCGGTGGCCCCGCCGCCGCGCACCACGCGCGAGGCGATGAAGCGCAACAAGGAACTGCGCAAGGCGAACCCGACGACGAAGGAAGACCGCCGGGCTGCCGCCAAGGAGCGGCGCGAGCGGATGAACGCGGGCGAGGACAAGTACCTGCTGCCCCGCGACCGCGGCCCGGTGAAGGCGTTCGTCCGCGACCTGGTGGATTCCCGCAGGCACGTGCTGGGCCTGTTCATGCCGCTGGCGATCGTCGTGTTCGTCGCGCTGCTGGTCCCGTTCCCGCAGGTGCAGCAGTACGCGACGCTGCTGTGCACGGTGATGCTGCTGTTCATGATCGTGGAGGGCTTCCTCACCGGCCGGAAGGTCACCAAGGCGGTGCGCGAGCGGTTCCCGAACGAACTGGTGAAGGGCCGCTCGATCGGCTGGTACTCGTTCATCCGGGCCAGTCAGCTCCGCAAGCTGCGGGTGCCCAAGCCGCGGGTGAAGGTCGGCGACACCGTCTGAGTCACGGTTCACGTCTCAGGTCGTCAGCGAGACGAACGGCCTGTCCTAGGCTTCGGGCATGGAGTTTCGTCGCCTCGGCCGCAGTGGCCTTTCCGTCAGCGAGATCTCGTACGGCAACTGGCTGACCCACGGTTCGCAGGTCGAGGAAGACGCCGCGCAGGCGTGCATCGCCGCCGCGCTCGACGTCGGCATCACCACCTTCGACACCGCCGACTCGTACGCGAACACCGCCGCCGAGTCGGTGCTGGGGCGCGGCCTTGCCGGGCAGCGCCGGGAGAGCCTGGAGATCTGCACCAAGGTCTACTGGCCGACCGGTCCCGGTGGCCCGAACGATCGCGGCCTCGGCCGCAAGCACGTCATCGAGTCGGCGAACGCCTCGCTGCGGCGGCTGGGCACCGACTACCTCGACCTGTACCAGGCGCATCGCTTCGACCGCTCCGTCCCGCTGGAGGAGACGATGCTGGCGTTCGCCGATCTGGTCCGCCAGGGCAAGGTCCTCTACATGGGCGTCTCCGAGTGGAACGCCGAGCAGATCACCCGCGGTGCCGCGATCGCCCGCGAGCTGCGGATCCCGTTCGTCTCGAACCAGCCGCAGTACAACGCGCTCTGGCGGGTCGTCGAGAAGCAGGTGGTGCCTGCCTGCGAGCGGGAGGGACTGGGCCAGATCGTCTGGTCGCCGATCGCGCAGGGCGTGCTCACCGGCAAGTACCGGCCGGGGCAGGCGCTGCCGGAGGGGTCCCGCGCCACCGACGAGAAGGGGGGCGCGAACCTCGTTCGGCGCTTCCTGCGCGAGGACGTTCTGGCGGCCGTGGCGAAGCTGGAGCCGCTGGCGGAGCAGGCGGGCCTGTCGCTCGCGCGGATGGCGGTGGCCTGGGTGCTGCAGAACCCGAACGTCGCCTCCGCGATCGTCGGCGCGTCCCGCCCGGAGCAGGTGCGCGAGAACGTGCGGGCGGCGGGAGTGCGGCTGGACGCGGATCTGCTGGCGGCGATCGACGAGGCGCTGGACGGCGTGGTCGAGCGCGATCCGACGCTGACGCGAGCGCCCTGACCTCTCGCGGCGGGGCGGCGACCGGGCCGACCGCGCGGCGCGCGAACCCGGACGAGGGCAAGCACCCGAGCGTGCGCGACTGAAGTCCTTGCCGCATAACGGGTTCAGCCGCCGGCGGCCAGCAGCCCCTCGGCCACCACGAGGTCGTGCGGGTAGGTGATCTTGAGGTTGCGCTGGTCCCCGGGAACCCAGTGCACCGGCAGGTCGGAGAAGCGTTCCACACAGGACGCGGTGTCGGTGCCGGTGAACCCCTCGGCGGCGGCGCGCTCGTACACCGCCAGCAGTTCGGCGGCCCGGAACCCTTGCGGCGTCTGGGCTTTGACCATCCGGCCGGGCGGAGTCGGGGCGAGTGCGGTTCCGTCGGCCGAGGCCGCCTCGACATCGTCGGCGAGCAGTCCCGGCACCGCTCCGCCGTGCTCGGCCACGGTGCGCAGCACCTCGGCGATCAGCTCCGGGCCGACCAGGGGGCGCGCCCCGTCGTGGATCAGCACGGTGTCGATTTCCCCGGTGCGTATCCGGCCGGCGAGGTGGCGCAGGGCGTGCAGCTCGGACTCCTGCCGGGAGGAGCCGCCGTGCACGAGCTCGGCCCCCGCCGCCGAGGCAGCGGTCTCGGCGAGGTCCTGATCCTGCGGGCGCGCGACCAGCACCACCGCGGCGATACCGGGCAGCCCGGCGAAAGCGTCGAGTGACCAGTGCAGCAGCGGACGGCCGGCCAGCGGCAGGTAGACCTTGTTCGTCGCCGAGCCGACCCGGGTGCCCGCGCCACTGGCGAGTACGACGGCCGCCGCGCGCACCTGCGGTTCGCTCACCCGCGAAACCCTACCGGCACCGGAATCCACCCGCGTCCGGCCGCACGGACGGCGGTAGCGTGGGCGCGCCAGCGAAGCGACCGACGAAAGGCCTCGTGTGGACCCCGCAGACGCCAGCGTGACCGAGACCGGTACCGACGACGAGCCGATCCGGTTCGAGGACATCCCGCAGCCGGACGAGGTCGCTCGCGCGTCCGCGATCACCCTGCACGAGAGCCTGATCAAGCCGGTGGGCTCGCTCGGGCGGCTGGAGGAACTGGGTTCCTGGATCGCCGCCTGCCAGGGCCAGTCGCCGCCCCGGCCGTTCACCCGGCCCCGGGTGGTCGTGTTCGCTGCCGACCACGGCATCGCGCGCACCGGCGTCTCGGCCTACCCGCCTGAAGTCACCGCACAGCTCGTGTCCACGGCGCTCACCGGTGGCGCGGCGATCAGCGTGCTCGCGTCCTCGGCGGGCGCCGGGCTGCGCGTGGTGGACGTCGCCGTGGACAGCGAGGGCGACTCGCCGATCAGCGAGTTCAAGGTCCGCCGCGGCTCCGGTTCGATCGACGTGGAGGACGCGCTCAGCGGTGCGGAGGTGCTCGCCGCGGTACGCGCGGGCATGGCCGTCGCCGACGCCGAGGTGGACGGCGGGGCGGACCTGCTGGTCGCGGGCGCGCTGGGCGTCGGCCACACCACCCCGGCCGCGGTACTGGTGGCCGCGCTGACCGGCGCCGAGCCGGTTGCCGTGGTCGGCCGCGGCTCCGGTATCGACGACGCGATCTGGATGCGCAAGGCGGTCGCGATCCGCGACGCGCTGCGCCGCGCCCGGCAGGTGATCACCGACCCGGTGGCGCTGCTGCGCGCGTCCGGTGGTGCGGATCTGGCCGCGCTGACCGGTTTCCTCGCCCAGGCGGCGAAGCGGCGGACCCCGGTGCTGCTGGACGGGCTCGCCGTGGGCGCCGCCGCGCTGGTGGCCGAGGAACTCGCGCCGGGCGCCCGGTCCTGGTGGGTCGCCTCGCACCTGTCCTCCGAGCCCGCGCACACGCTCGCGCTGGAGCACCTCGACCTGGAACCCGTGCTGGACCTGGGGATGCGACTCGGCGAGGGCGCCGAAGGGGTGGCCGCGCTGCCGTTGCTGACGATGGCGGTGCGGGTGCTCGCCGAGATGTCCACCCACGAACAGTCCGGCGTGACCGGGCCGACCTCTCCCCCGCCGCCCGCGAGCTGAGACCCCGCCCGGGTGGGCGCACCGAGCCGGTACGCCCACCCGGGAGCGGGGGTCAGCCCAGCTTCTGCATCCAGCCGTCGGTGTCGTCGACGGCGCCTTCCTGAATGCCGGTGAGCCGCTCACGCAGCCGCATGGTCAGCTCACCGGGCGCGCCACCGGCGATGGTGAACTCACCCCCGGCGTGCTTCACCCTGCCGACCGGCGTGATGACGGCCGCGGTGCCGCAGGCGAAGACCTCGGTGAGCTCGCCGGAGGCGGCGGCCTCCTCCCATTCCTGGGTGGAGACGCGGCGCTGCTCGACCTGGTGCCCGGCGTCGGCGGCGAGCTTGAGCAGCGAGTCACGGGTGACGCCCGGCAGCAGCGAACCGGTGAGCTCCGGGGTGACCACGCGAGCATCGGCGCCGGAGCCGAAGACGAAGAACAGGTTCATCCCGCCCATCTCCTCCACCCAGCGGCGCTCCACTGCGTCCAGCCAGACGACCTGGTCGCAGCCCTGCTCGACGGCCTGCGCCTGCGCCAGGAACGAAGCCGCGTAATTGCCCGCGCACTTGGCGAACCCGGTGCCGCCGGGGGCCGCTCGCACGTACTCGGTGGACAGCCACACGCTGACCGGCTGCACCCCGCCCGCGAAGTAGGAACCGGCGGGCGAGGCGATGAGCGCGTACAGGTATTCGCCCGCTGGACGGTTCACGCCGAGCCCCGCCTCGGTGGAGATCATGAACGGGCGCAGGTACAGCGACTCGCCCGCCTTCTCCGGCACCCAGCGGCCGTCGACGGCGATCAGTTCGCGCAGGGACTCCAGGAAGACTTCCTGCGGCAGCTCCGGCATCGCCAGCCGGGCGGCGGAACGCTGGAAGCGGGCGGCGTTCTGATCGGGGCGGAACGAGGCGATCGAACCGTCCGGCTGCCGGTACGCCTTGAGCCCCTCGAAGATCGCCTGCCCGTAGTGCAGCACCGAGGTGGCCGGGTCGAGCGAGATCGGCTCGTACGGGCCGACCTTCGCGTCGTGCCAGCCGCGGCCGGTCTCCCAGCGCACCGTGACCATGTGGTCGGTGAAGTAGGTGCCGAAACCCGGCTTGGCCAGTACCTCCGCGACACGGTCCTCGCCGGCCGGGCTGGGATTGGGGGTACGGGTGAAGGGCAGCTCGTTGGTCATGGGGAAACGGTAACCCGTGAAAGCCGGAAACCCGTTGGTAGGACTCCCGAACGTTCCGCATCCCCCGGCCGGGCGTTCTACGATGGGACCCGTGACCTACAACATGCCTCAGTCCACCGATTCCCACAGCGTCGCGAAGGGCGGCGGGGAGGACGTCAAGACGTTCGCCACGGCCGCGCTGCTGACGTTCTCCGCGGGCATGCTCGTGCTGATCGGCACCCTGCTGATCGGCGGGTTCGGCACGTTCCTCGGCATCGTCGCCGCGGTGCTGGGCGTCGTGTGGTGGCGCAGCGTCAACGAGAAGGTGTTCCCGCGCACGCTGCCGAACTCCTCGATGATCACGCTCGCCGTCGCGACCGGAGTGCTCGGCCTGCTCGTCGTGTTCCTGATCTGAGCCCTCGGCGGGGAGCGAGTCAGGGCAGGCGGGGGCGCGACCACGCCGGGCCGGGCCGGAATTCGGTGAACGTCCCGTCGAACGGGTAGACGCCCGCCTCGGCCAGGCCGATCAACCGCTCTCCCTCGGTACGCAGCCGCGCGGCCTGCGCGGCGGTGAGCCTGCCCGCGCGGATCGCCGAACCGGTCTCGTCCTCGTCTTTCCACGACCAGGAGCCGTCCGGGGACACGACGACGTCGAGCACCCCGTCGATCCGGTCCGTGCCCGCGGCCGTGCGGCCCAGCGGGATCTCCAGGTTGCAGTACCAGCCGGTGAAGTCCCCGGCCGGATCGAAGAACCACCACACCGAGGACCAGTGCCGCTCGTCGATCAGCCGCAGGGTGGACGAGCCCGCCCACACCGCGGGCACCCGTTCCCGCGGAACCCGGAACCGGTCCTCCAGGTCGACCTCGCGCATCGACCGGCCGTCGACCAGCCGGGAACCGATCATCTCGGTGCCATCGGGTATCCAGCCGAGCAGCGCGGCCCCGTCGTCGGAGATCACCCGCAGCGGAAGCTCCTGGCCGACGCTGCCGTCCGGCCGCAGGAACCGCTCGACCACGGTCTGTCCCGGCCGCCAGCGGGGCTGCGCGTCAGTCACGCCGCTCACCGTAGCGAGTGGCGGCCAGACCGGCACCCAGCGCGACGGAGCCCAGGGCGATCCCGAGGTGCACGAACGGCACAGCCACCGCCAGCGCCACCGCGAGGGCCGCCGTCATGAGCGCGAACGGGCCGCGGGATCGCTTGTACCGCAACAGGTTCACCGTCAGCAGGGCGAACAGCGCGGTGGCCGCCGCGAGCAACAGGAGGTCGAACGGGCCGAACACCGCGGATCCCGCCGCGGCGAGTACGGCGACGGGCAGCACCGCGGTCGCGCGGCCGCGCACCGTCTCGTCGACCCCGTCGCTGTCGTGGCTGCCTTCGCTGTCCGCGGCGCTGCGCCGGGCCGCGCCGAGGGCGAGCAGTCCGGCGGGCACGGTGGCCACCGCGACGGTCAGTGCGAGCAGAACGCCGAGCGCCCCGGCGTCGGCCGCGGCGAGCAGATCCCGTGCCGAGGTCGGTGCGAGGCCCAGGCGCGCCGGCCCGAGCTGGAACAGCGCGACAGCACCCACCGCGAGCACCACCAGCACGGCGAGGGCGTCCCGCCAGGACGTCCGCGTCCGGCCCGGCGCGGCCAGGAAGGGTACGAACACCGCGGCGGCGAGGACGATGCCGTCCGGTCCGGCCGTGGCGGAGGGGCCGGGAACCGGCGGCACGGCCAGGCAGACGGCGACCAGTGCCGCGGCTGCCAGCAGCAGCACAGCCGTGATCCACCGGCACGCACCGGGGTTCAGGCGCGCCCCGGCGACGTCCGCGAGCGCGCTCGCCAGTACGAGCAGGACCGCCGCCGTCGCGGGGGCGTCCGGGACGACGTAAGCGCCGAACACCGAGGCGAGCAGGGCCACCGTCGCGGTCGACGCGGCGAACCGGGCGCCCCTGGTCACCGCCGCCGCCCAGCCGGTCACCGGTACGGCCGCCGCGTGAGGATCCGCTGCCCCGGCACGAGCGGAGAGCAGGCCGAGCACCGCGGCGAGCGGGACACCGGCGAGCGACCACCAGCCTGCGGCCGCGGCCGCTGCCGCCGGTGCCACCAAGAGCCCCGCGCCGACCAGCACGCCGTACCTACTTTCCTCCCCCGGTGCCTTCCTCATTAGCATGGCTCACGATCTGTCCCGGCGACCGCCCGGGACCGCCGACGCGAGAAGCGCGAGGAGCGAGAAGTGACCGTGCCGAAGCTTGCCCTGTCCGACAACACCGAGGCGGCGCTGGGCAAGTCCCGTGCCGACGTCATCGTGGCCGCCACCGTGCAGGGTCCGGACGGGGTCGAGCTCGCCGCCGGTGCCCGGCCGCTGGACGCCGCCCTCGGCGGTTCCCTGCGCGCCGCGCTCGACGCCCTCGGCGCGACCGGCAAGGCGGAGGAGGTCGTCAAGGTGCCGACCTTCGGCGGGGTCTCCGCGAGCGTGGTGCTGGCCGTCGGCCTCGGCAAGCCGGATTCCGACGGCGCGCACACGGCCGAGCAGGTCCGCCGCGCCGCCGGTGCCGCCGGACGGGCGCTGAGCGGCAGCAAGCGCGCGCTCGTCACGCTGTCCACAGTGGACCTCCAGGCTGCGGTCGAGGGCGCCGTGCTCGGCGCCTACACCTTCAGCGGCTACAAGTCCGAGCCCGGCGACGGCCCGGTCACCGCGCTCGACTTCGCCACCCCCACCGAGGGCACCACCCGCGAGCACCGCGCCACGCTGAAGGCGGCCGGCGCGATCGCCGAGTCGGTGACCATCGCCCGCGACCTGATCAACACCCCGCCGAACGACCTCTTCCCGGCCTCGTTCGCCGACCGCGCGCGCACGCTGGCCGAGGCCGAGGGCCTGGCCGTCGAGGTGCTCGACGAGAAGGCCCTCAAGCGCAAGGGTTACGGCGGCATCCTCGGTGTCGGCGGCGGCTCCGTCCGGCAGCCGCGACTGGTCCGCGTCTCCTACAAGGGCCCGAAGGCGAAGAAGAAGATCGCGTTGGTGGGCAAGGGAATCACCTTCGACACCGGTGGTATCTCGATCAAGCCCGCGGCGAACATGGACAACATGACTTCCGACATGTCCGGCGCGGCCGCGGTGCTGGCGAGCGTCGTGCTGGCGGCGAAGCTGAACTACCCGCTGGAGGTCACCGCGACCATCCCGCTCGCGGAGAACATGCCCTCGGCGACCGCGTACCGCCCCGGTGACGTGCTCACCATGTACGGCGGCAAGACCGTCGAGGTGCTCAACACCGACGCCGAAGGCAGGCTGGTGCTGGCCGACGCCATGGTCCGCGCGGCCGAGGACGAACCGGACTACCTGATCGAGACGGCCACGCTGACCGGTGCCCAGCTCGTCGCGCTCGGCACCCGCACCGCCGGGATCATGGGCTCGGACGAGTTCCGCGACCGGGTCGCCGGCATCGCGCAGGCCACCGGCGAGGGCGGCTGGGCGATGCCGCTGCCGGAGGAGCTGCGCGAAGGACTCGACTCCCGGCTCGCGGACCTGGCGAACGTCGCCGGGCAGCGCTGGGGCGGCATGCTCACCGCGGGCGTCTTCCTGCGTGAGTTCGTCGCCGAGGGCCTGCCCTGGGCGCACATCGACATCGCCGGCCCCTCGTACAACACCGGCGGCGCCTGGGGATACACCGGCAAGGGCGGCACCGGTATCCCGGTCCGCACGATCGCCGCCGTCCTCGCGGACATCGCCGCCAACGGCTGACGTGCCGGAGCCGTGGAACCCGGAGAGTTACCTGGAGACACTGGTCTCCGAGGTGCTCTCCGGATCCGGCGAGCAGCGGGCGGGCGCCGTCGCCGGTGCCGCCCTGCTGCTCGCCTGCACCGGCTTCACCGCCGAGTCCGACGCGCTGGCCGAGACCTGGGCCGAGCACGACGGCGCCCCGCCGCCGGAGGCCGCGGCCCACGCACTCGCCCACCGCGCGTGGGCGATGCTCTGGGCGGCGAGGGGCGGGGCACCCGGCTGGGCGGAATCCGTGGTGCCGCTCGACCTCGACGCCGAGGAACGCAAGCACCGCGAACGGCTCGCCGGTGACCGCTGGTCCACGCCCCGGGCGGCCGGTCCGGTCACCGAGCTGGCCGGGCTGGACCTGCTGCGCTCCGGGCTCGACGACGCTCGCGGTGGCTCCGCCCTGCCCGCGCTGGAGGCGCTGGAGCGTTTCCTCTCCGGTCCGGACGCGGCGAAGGCGGCGGGCCGGACCGCCGTCGCCGAGAGCGCGGCGCTGGCCGCCGAACTGGCCGCGGCGGCGGGCGAGCGCGACCGTGCGCTCGGCCTGCTCGGCGACCTGGTGGGCGAAGCCGCGGGCGCGGGCCGCCTGCCCGACCTGCTCACCCTGGCCGGGTGCAGGCACCTCGCCCCGCTGTTCGTCGAGGGCGCCATCGCCGGTCCGCTCGGCATGAACGGGCAGTGGGCGGACCGCTACTCCGGCGAACTGCGGGCCGCCCTGCACGCGCGTCTGTCCGTCGGCCACGTCCCGGAGCACGGCGAACTCGACTGGCCGGGACTGGTGGACGCGGTACTCACCGCGCGCGGCGGCCCGGACCTGCCCACCGTCACCGCACCACCGCCCGCGACGGCGGCCGAGCTGCACGCCTGCGAATCCCGCCTCGGCGTGCGCCTGCCGGAGGACCACCGGACGTTCCTGCGCACCGCGAACGGCCTGCCCGCCGACTTCGCGTTCCCGGAACTGCTCGGCACCGGCGGGCTCGCTCCGTTGTCCACAGCGGGGTCCGCCGCGAGGTCCACAGCGAGGTCCACTTCGGACGATCCCGGTTCCGTCGAGCTGATCCGGCGGGCGCTTCCGGACGGAGCCGCCGAGCGGGCGATCCAGGTGAGCACCATGTCCGACCTCGGTGTGCTGCTGCTGGTGCCCTCCACGGACGGCTGGGCAGCCTGGGAGTTCGACTGGACGCTCGGAATCACCGTCCACCCGAGCTTCCGCGACCTGCTGGCGAGCCACCTGAGCCTGCTGCGCCGTCTCGCCTGACGCATCCCGCGAGGCCCGGGCCGCACGCCCCGGTCGTGGTCGGGGGGTCCAGGCGCCGCTACCCGTTCTCGCGCTTCTGCCGTTCGGTGTACTCGCGCATCCGCTTCGGGTACCCGACCCTGGCCACCTCGTACACCGGAATGGAGCGCTTCTTGCCGAACTGCTGGGCGGCCTCCAGGCTGTCGATACGCCTGCGCGTCCACTCGCCGTCGTGCGCGATCAGCACCACGGTCGTCTCGGTGACGTTGGTCTTGGGTTCCACGTAGGCCTCGACCCCGTGTCGCTGGTCGGCCCACTCGTCCAGGTGACGCGTGTCGGTCGCCGTCGCCTTGCGCAGCGTCCCGGGCTTCTGGCCACCCTTACCGCCCTTGCCGCGCCTGCGCAGCGAATCGAAAAGACCCACCTCGAGCACCTCACTCTCTCCCGCACAACCGGCGGCATCACATGGTCCGCCCACTGTCGGTAAGTGGCCGGTGCATCCTCATTGTCCCGTACAGCGGAGCCGTGTCCGTGCGCACACAGTCCTAGGTCGCAAGCTTGCCGCACGTAGTGACAAGATGAGGTGTGGCGCGGGCACGGGTGCGCGCGCCACCTGCGGGCACTACTCCGGAGATGCCCGAGGAATCACCGCCTTCGCAAGGAGCTGAAGAAGTGACCGAAACCTCCGCCGACCTTGTGATCCTTGGTGGCGGATCGGGCGGCTATGCCGCAGCGTTCCGCGCGGCCGAGCTTGGCCTTTCCGTCACCCTGATCGAGAAGGACAAGCTGGGAGGCACCTGCCTGCACCGGGGCTGTATCCCCACGAAAGCCCTGCTGCACGCGGCGGAGGTGGCCGACACCGCTCGCGAAGGCGAGCAGTTCGGCGTGAAGACCACCCTCGAGGGCATCGACATGGCGGGTGTCAACAAGTACAAGGACACCATCGTCAGCCGCCTCTACAAGGGCGTCCAGGGCCTGTTCAAGGCACACAAGATCAACGTCGTGGAGGGGGCGGGCACCTTCGTCGGCCCGAACTCGGTCGATGTCGACGGCACGCGCTACACCGGCAGGAACGTCATCCTGGGCACCGGCTCGTACTCGAAGACCCTGCCCGGTCTCGAACTCGGCGGCCGGGTCATCGCCAGCGAGCAGGCACTCACGCTGGACCACGTCCCGGATCGGGTCATCGTCCTCGGCGGCGGCGTGATCGGCGTCGAGTTCGCCAGTGTGTGGGCCTCCTTCGGTGCCGAGGTCACGATCGTCGAGGCGCTGCCCCGTCTCGTGCCGAACGAGGACGAGTTCGCCTCCAAGCAGCTCGAGCGCGCGTTCCGCAAGCGCAAGATCGCCTTCAAGACCGGTGTCCGGTTCACCGGTGCCAAGCAGGACGACAACGGCGTCAGCGTCTCCCTGGAGTCCGGCGAGACGATCGAGGCCGACCTGCTGCTCGTCGCCGTCGGCCGGGGCCCGAACACCGCGGGCCACGGTTACGAGGAGTCCGGGGTCGAGATGGACCGCGGCTTCGTGCTCACCAACGACCGGCTGCAGACGAACCTGCCCGGCGTGTACGCCGTCGGCGACATCGTGCCCGGCCTGCAGCTCGCCCACCGCGGCTTCCAGCAGGGCATCTTCGTCGCCGAGGAGATCGCCGGGCTGAACCCGCGCGCGATCGACGAGACCGGCATCCCGCGGGTCACCTACTCGCACCCCGAGGTCGCCTCGGTCGGGCTCACCGAGGCCCAGGCCAAGGAGAAGTACGGCTCCGAGGTCACCACCTACAACTACGACTTCGGCGGCAACGGCAAGTCGCAGATCCTCAAGACCTCCGGCGGCATCAAGCTGGTCAAGGCGCCGGACGGCCCCGTGGTCGGCCTGCACATGGTCGGCGACCGGGTCGGCGAACTCATCGGCGAGGCCCAGCTCATCTACAACTGGGAAGCGTTCCCGGAGGACATCGCCCCGCTCATCCACGCCCACCCCACCCAGGGCGAAGCCCTCGGCGAGGCGCACCTCGCGCTCGCCGGCAAGCCGCTGCACGTGCACGGCTGACGCCCGCCAGAAACCACACACACCACAGCTAAGGGAGTCAGCGAACGATGGCCTACTCCGTCACATTGCCGGAGCTCGGGGAGAGCGTCACCGAGGGCACCGTCACCCGGTGGCTGAAGCAGGAGGGTGACCGCGTCGAGGTCGACGAGCCCCTTCTGGAGATCTCCACCGACAAGGTGGACACCGAGGTGCCCTCCCCCGTCGCGGGAACCGTGCAGAAGATCACCGCCAAGGAGGACGACACCGTCGAGGTCGGCGGCGAGCTCGCCGTCATCGACGACGGCTCCGGCGGCGGCGAGGCGGCCCCGGCCCAGGAATCCGGTTCGGACGACTCGGCCGAGGAGGCGCAGGCTCCCGCCGAGGAACCGGCGCAGGAGTCCGCACCCGAGCCCGCGCAGGAGCAGCAGCCGGCCGCCGAGGAGTCCGCTCCGCAGGCGCAGTCCTCCGGTGGCGGTTCGGCTTCCGGCACCCCGGTCACCCTGCCGGAGCTCGGCGAGAGCGTCACCGAGGGCACCGTCACCCGCTGGCTCAAGCAGGTCGGCGACAGCGTCGAGGTGGACGAGCCGCTGCTGGAGATCTCCACCGACAAGGTGGACACCGAGGTGCCGTCCCCGGTGTCCGGCACCCTGCTGGAGATCAGCGCCAACGAGGACGAGACCGTCGAGGTCGGCGGCACGCTCGCGGTGATCGGCGACGGTTCGGCCGCGCCGGCGCAGACCGAGCAGGCGTCCGCGCCGAAACAGGAGCAGCAGCCGGAACCCGAGCCCGAGCCGGAACCCGCACCGGAGCCGGAGCCCGCGCCCAAGCAGGAGCAGGCACCCGCCCCCGAGCCGAAGCGGGAAGCCGCTCCGGCGGCCAAGGCGCCCTCCGCCGAGGGCAACGGCGGTGGCACACCGTACGTGACCCCGCTGGTGCGCAAGCTCGCCTCGGAGAACGACATCGACCTCACCGCCCTCACCGGCAGCGGCGTCGGTGGCCGGATCCGCAAGCAGGACGTGCTCGCGGCCGTGGAGGCCAAGCAGCAACAGGCACCCGCGGCGGCACCGGCCGCGCAGGAGAGCGCTCCCGCCGCGTCCCGGCCCTCCGCTCCGTCCGCCCCGGCCGGTCCGTCGCCGGACAAGGCGGCACTGCGCGGCACCGTGCAGAAGGCCAACCGGATCCGGCAGATCACGGCCATCAAGACCCGGGAGTCGCTGCAGGAGTCCGCGCAGCTCACCCAGGTGCACGAGGTGGACGTCACCAAGATCGCGCGGCTGCGGCAGAAGGCCAAGGCCGGTTTCCTGGAGCGAGAGGGCGTCAAGCTGACGTTCCTGCCGTTCTTCGCGAAGGCCACGGTGGAGGCGCTCAAGCAGCACCCGAACGTCAACGCCTCGTACAACGAGGAGTCCAAGGAGATCACCTACCACGGTGCGATCAACCTGGGCATCGCCGTGGACACCGAGAAGGGCCTGCTCTCCGTCGTCATTCACGACGCGGGCGAACTGAGCCTGTCCGGGCTGGCGCAGCGGATCGCGGACCTCGCGGCCCGGGCGCGCAGCAACAAGATCAAGCCGGACGAGCTCAGCGGCGGCACCTTCACGGTGACCAACATCGGCAGCAACGGTGCGCTCTTCGACACCCCGATCATCGTGCAGCCGCAGTCCGGCATGCTCGGCACCGGAGCGGTCGTGAAGCGTCCCGTGGTGATCGCCGACGCCGACGGCAACGACACCATCGCCGTGCGCTCGATGGCGTACCTGCCGCTGACCTACGACCACCGCCTGATCGACGGCGCCGACGCGGGCCGTTTCGTCACCACGATCAAGCAGCGGCTCGAAGAGGGGAACTTCGCCGACGAACTCGGTGTCTGACCCCGCACGACCTGACGGCGCCCTCCCCGGTTCTTCCGGGGAGGGCGCCGTCACGTGTGCGCGGGCTGACCGTGCGCACACCCCCGGACTACGCCACGATCGAGGCATGCGAGTTCTCATCGCGGGCGCCAGTGGCCTGATCGGCACCGCGCTCGGCACCCGGCTACGGGAATCGGGCCACGACGTCCGGACGCTGGTCCGCAGGCAGCCCGGCGCACCCGGCGAGTTCACCTGGGATCCGCCCGCGGGCACCCTCGACGCCGGAGCCATCGAGAGCGTGGACGCGGTGGTGAACCTGTGCGGGTCCCCGATGCTGTCCGGCCGCTGGAGCGCGGCCCGCAAGCAGACGATCGCCGACAGCAGGCTGGAGCCGACCGACGTGCTCGCCGAGGCGGTCGCCGAGCACGGCGTCGGCGTGTTCGTGAACGCCTCCGGTGTCGGCTTCTACGGCGACACCGGCAGCACCCCGGTCGACGAGTCCCGGCCGGCCGGGGGCGGTTTCCTGGCCGGCCTCTGCGTCGACTGGGAACGAGCGACGGAGCCGGCGAACCGGGCCGGGGCCCGAGTGGTCAACCTGCGCACCGGGCTGGTGCTCTCCGGCAGGGGCGGCCTCCTCGGACCACTCAAGCCGCTGTTCTGGTTGGCACTGGGCGGAAAACTGGGCAACGGCAGGCAGTTCATGCCGTGGATCAGCCTGACCGACGAGGTCTCCGCGATCGTGCACGCGCTGGAGCACGACGCGGTGACCGGCCCGATGAACGTCTGCGGGCCGGACCCGGCCACGAACGCGGAGTTCACCAAGGCGATGGGGCGCGCCCTGCACAGGCCCGCACCGTGGTGGGTACCCGCCCCGGCGCTGCGGTTGGCACTGGGCGAGGCCGCCGACGAGATGGCACTGGTCAGCCAGCGCGCCGTGCCCAGAGTGCTGGAGTCCACCGGCTTCACCTTCATCCACGACACGCTCGACGACGCGCTGGCAGCGGCTCTGTGATCCACGGCAGGACGCGGGCAGCGGCGCTCGGCGTGCTGCTGCTCGCCGCGTTCGCCGTACTCGGCCTCCTCGTCGGTGAACGTCCGCTGCCATGGGACTTCGACGTGCGGGACACGTTCCTCGGTGACTTCCGGGGCACAGCGGGCACGGTCACCGACGTGATCAGCGACGTGCTGCTCGGCCCGGCGCTGCCGGTGGGGCTGGGCCTCGTGCTGCTCGTCGCGGCGTTGCGGGCCCGGCGGGCGGGCGACCGGACGCGGGCCTCGGTGCTGCTGCGCGTCATCGTCGTGCTGGCGCTGTGCCGGCTGACGAGCTTCCTCGCGAAGCCGCTGTTCGGCCGGGACCGGCCGAGGGTGTACCCGGACGAGAGCTTCCCCAGCGGTCACGTGGTGTCGGTGGCCAGCTTCGCCGCCGGCGTGTTGCTGCTGACGGCGTGGCTGGCGCCCCGCCTGCTGCGCCGGGTCGCGATGGCCGCCGTACTGGCGACCGTGCTGGCCGCGCTGTGCAGGCTGATCCTGGGCGTGCACTGGCTGACCGACACGGTGGGCGCGGTGCTGGGCGTGGCCGGGGTCGCGCTCGTCACCGGCGCGGCCCTGCGGCTGCTGCCCGTGGACAGGGACCGGGCGGTCACCGAACGCACGGCGGCGTAACCTCGAGGCGTGAGTGACTCCGCCGCCTCCTGCCGTGCCGCGACCACCCCCGTCGACGTCCGCCCTGTCGGCACGATCGACTACCTCCAGGCCTGGGAGCTGCAGCGAGAACTGGCCACCGGCCGGGCCGAGAACACGCACCCGGACACGATGCTGCTGCTGGAGCACCCCTCGGTGTACACGGCGGGCAAGCGCACCGAGGCGGCCGACCGGCCCGCCGACGGGACGCCGGTGATCGACGTGGACCGCGGCGGGAAGATCACCTGGCACGGCCCCGGTCAGCTCGTCGGCTATCCGCTGGTGAAACTCGCCGACCCGATCGACGTCGTGCACTACGTACGGCGGCTGGAGGAGGCGTTGATCGCCGTGTGCGAGCGGTTCGGCGTGCACACCGGCCGGGTGGAGGGCCGCAGCGGGGTGTGGGTTCCGGCGGATGAGCGGGGCCCGGAACGCAAGATCGCGGCGATCGGCATCCGGGTGCAGCGCGGCGTGACGATGCACGGTTTCGAGCTGAACTGCGACGCCGACCTCTCCGCCTTCGACAAGATCGTTCCCTGCGGTATCCGGGACGCCGGGGTGACCTCGCTGTCGTTCGAACTCGGCAGGACGGTCACCGTGGCCGAGGCGCTGCCGCCGGCCCGGGACGCGGTGCTGGCGGCGATCGAGGGCGAACTCCCGGTGCGGGACGACCGCTGGCTGCCCCGCCCGCAGCCGGAGGCTCCCGGCGTCACCTTCGCCCTGCGCGGCTGAGCGGCACCGGTACGGGTCCTCGGCGGACCCGTACCGGCGATGGCGGCGTCAGCGCAGTTGCGGCGCGACCTCGGACGCGATGAGTTCCAGGTGGTCGATGTCGCTCAGATCGAGCACCTGCAGGTAGATCCGGGTGATGCCGGTACGTTCGGCCCAGGTGCCGATCGTGTCGACGATCTGCGCCGGAGTCCCGCCCAGCGCTCCGTCCCTGAGCTGCCGCGCGTCCCGGCCCATCGCCTCGGCCCGTCGCCCGATCTCCGCGTCGTCGCGGCCCGCGCACACGGTCAGCCAGACCGAGCGGGTGAGCTCGGCCGGGTCGCGGCCGATCTCCCGGCAGGCCGCCGCGACACGCTCGAACTGCTCGGCCGCGGTGTCCAGGTTGGCGGCCGGGATGTTGAACTCGTTCGCGTACCGCGCGGCCAGCGCCGGGGTGCGCTTCTTGCCGCTGCCGCCGATCACGATCGGCGGGTGCGGACGCTGGGCGGGCTTCGGCAGGCCGGGCGAGTCGGTGAGCGTGTAGTGCTCCCCCGCGAACGAGTAGGTCTCGCCCTCCGGGGTGTCCCATAGCCCGGTGATGATCTCGAGCTGCTCGGCGTAGCGGTCGAACCGCTCGCGCAGTGGCTGGAGCGGGATGCCGTACGCCTCGTGCTCGGCGTCGAACCAGCCGGAGCCGAGGCCGAAGTCGACCCGCCCGCCGGACATCTGGTCCACCTGCGCGACGGAGATGGCGAGCACGGACGGGTGCCGGAAGGTCGCCGAGCTGACGAGCGTGCCCAGCCGGATGGTGCTGGTCTCCCTGGCCAGTCCGGCGAGGGTGACCCAGGCGTCCGTGGGCCCTGGCAGGCCGGAGCCCGAGCCCATCTTCAGGAAGTGGTCGGATCGGAAGAAGGCGCCGTAGCCCAGATCCTCCGCCGCCTTGGCGACACGGAGCAGATCGTCGTAGCCGGCACCCTGCTGGGGTTCGGTGAAAATCCTCAAGTCCACGAAAACGGAGCCTAGTCGCGCGGGCGGGTACGTGCCCGGTGTCAGGCAGGCGTACCGGGCGCGCGGCGAATGCGATTGAGCAGCTCGACGATGACCAGCTCCACCTGCGCGCCCTCCTTCTTCGGGTCGGCGGAGCCCGCGATGACGGTGGCGGCTGCGGACAGGGCGCCGAACAGCAGCCGGGCGGTGACCTCCAGCGGGACCTCGTCGACCTCACCTGCCTCGACGAGCTGTTCCAGGGTGGAGCGGATCAGACCGAAACTGAACTGGTCCTCGGCCTCACGCCAGCGTTCCCAGCCCATCACCACCGGCGCCTCGTGAATCGCTATTCGCTGATACGACGGTTCCTGGCAGGCTTTGATGAACGCGCGGAGTCCGCTCAGGGCCCGTTCCCATGGCGGCTCCGGACCGTCCATGATGGACCGGAGCCGGTCGAGAACCTGACCCTCCACCGCGTCGAAAACGGCTTCGAACAACGCCTGCTTTCCGCTGAAGTGGTGGTACAGCGCGCCTTTCGTCACCCGTGCGCGTTTGGCGACCTCGTCCAGCGAGGTACTGGAATAGCCACGCTTCGTGAACAGGTGCGTCGCACTGTCGACGAGAGCGGAACGGGTCGATTCCGAGTAGTCGAGACGCCTGGACTTCATTGTCACCACCCTCACACCGTACGCCACGGAAAACGGCGGAACGCGGCGACATACTCGTGGTATGTTCACGTTCGTCAGGTCCGTACCGAGGGTATGCCGCAAACCCGTGGTATCTCCGGGTCACGGAAGGGGATCATGGACATGAGCTGGGACGACTTCTACCGCAGGCGTGACGTGATGGACGCCGTACTGCGCCGGGCCCGCCGCGATCCGGCAGGCCCGCTGCCCTTCGCCGAGGTACCCGGCGCCACCGGAATGTTCGGCACCGAGACCGACCTCCTGCTCGCCCTGCACCACCGCTGGAGCCTGCTCCTCGCGGGCAGGCTGCGCGCCGCGATCGGCGACGCGGCCGACGTCGGCGGGGACGGGACGCACGTGGACGAGGTGAGCAGGGCGTGGCGCGCCACAGCGGAGCAGCATTCCACCCTGCGCGCCGTGCTGGACGCCGGGGTCGGCCGGTACCCCGCCGAACTCCTGCCCGTGCACGAAGCCGAGCACCGGATGCTCGCGCTGGCCGCGGGCCTGGCCGAGCCAGGGGAACCCGCCGCCGAGACGGCACGGATCGGCGGTGCCTTCGTCGCTCTGCTGCGCGCCGGGCCCGCGCCGCGGCGCAACCCCGTCGGGCAGTTGCTGCGCAGGCTCACACCCAGCGTGTAAGGGTTGTACACATGGCGACAGGACAGTGGACCGAGGACGACATCGGCGACCAGACCGGGCGGGTGGCGCTGATCACCGGCGCCAACTCCGGGCTAGGCCTGCGCACCGCACAGGTACTGGCGGGCAAGGGCGCCAGGGTGCTGATGGCCTGCCGGTCGAAGGAGCGCGCCGAGGCGGCGTTGCGCCAGGTCTCCGGTGACGCCGAACTGGTCACCCTCGACCTCGGCGACCTCGCTTCCGTCCGGGCGGCCGCGGCGGTCGTGCGGGAGAGGACCGGGGACACGCTGGACCTGCTGATCAACAACGCGGGTCTGATGGCCCCTCCGCGCGGCCGGACCGCCGACGGGTTCGAGACCCAGTTCGGCGTCAACCATCTCGGGCACGCCGCACTCACCTGGCTGCTGCTGCCCGCGCTGCGCGGGGCGGCGGGCGCGCGGGTGGTCACGCTGTCCAGCATCGCCGCCCGGGGATCGTCGATCGTCTTCGGCGACCCCAACTTCGAGCACCGCCGCTACAACCCGATGACCGCCTACGGCCAGTCGAAACTGGCCAACCAGGTGTTCGCGCTCGAACTCGACCGCAGGCTGCGTGCCGCGGACGAGGAGGTCATCAGCGTCGCCGCCCACCCCGGCTACTCGCACACCGGCCTCGCCTCGGCGATGGCGAAGTCGCACGGCAACACACTGGTCCGCGGCCTCGTCGGGATCGGCGCGGCCGTGGCGGACCGGGTGATCGCCCAGGACGCCCGGATGGGCACCCTGCCGCAGCTCTACGCCGCCACCGAACCCGGCGTCTCCGGCGGCGACTACATCGGCCCTCGTGGCCCTGGCGGCGTCCGCGGCCACCCCGATGTGACCGCTCCGCTCCCGCCGGCACGGGACGCGCGGATCGGCGCGAACCTCTGGGACGTCACCGCGGAGATGACCGGCGTCACCCCCGATCCGAGCTGATCGAAACGCCCGCACCCGGGGCGTACGCTGGACGTCGTGAATGCCTCACCGGATGGGCGGAAGTTGTTGCGGCTCGAGGTGCGTAACAGTGAGACGCCGATTGAGAAGAAGCCGTCGTGGATCAAGACGCGTGCGCGGATGGGTCCTGAGTTCACCGAGTTGAAGGGTTTGGTGCGCCGGG
>NZ_NKYE01000028.1 GCF_002262875.1 Amycolatopsis antarctica
GGTGATAACCAGACGAGCCTTCGACATGCCCGAGCATCCAGCCCACCCAGCCAGTCGCCGATGACCCGCGACTCGTGTCGCCTATGACCTGAGACACCTGTCGCCTATCTCCTGAGCCAGGACACTGTCCCCGCTACAGAGGTTGGAGGCCCGGCCTGCGGAATACGCAGGCCGGGCCTCTTTCGTTGTGTCTCCTGGGGGTCCAACCCCCAGACCCCGGCCAAGAGGGGCTTCGCCCCCTTGGATCCCCCTCCTTGGTTGGCTCGGGCGGTTGGCTCGGCTCGGTCTCGGGGGTTTGGGGCTTCGCCCCTTGTCCCCTTCGCGGGGCCGCTGGGGGCCGTCGAGTGCGTTCGGGCGTTGGGTGGCCCAAGGGGCGGCTGGGCGGGTGGAGTCGCGCGGCTGCCGGAGGTGGCGGTTAGAGGGGGGCGGTGTCGGGGGCCCGGAAGGGATCGGATACGTTATCCCTACACACCGACGCGGGGTGGAGCAGTTCGGTAGCTCGCTGGGCTCATAACCCAGAGGTCGCAGGTTCAAATCCTGTCCCCGCTACAGAGGTTGGAGGCCCGTGCCTGCGGAATTCGCAGGCCGGGCCTCTTTCGTTGTGTCTCCTGGGGGTCCAACCCCCAGACCCCGGCCAAGAGGGGCTTCGCCCCCTTGGATCCCCCTCCTTGGTTGGCTCGGGCGGTGGGGCTCGGCTTGGTCTCGGGGGTTTGGGGCTTCGCCCCTTGCCCCTGGGGGGCCTGCTGGGGCGTTGAGATCGGGTTGGGTCGGGTGGTCCATTGTGGAGGGCGGCGGGGGGATCGGCACTGTGCGTGACCGTCGCGACGGCGCCCGGGGCGTGATTGGGCCGGGCGGGCGAACGAACCCCGCGCCGATCGTCGTAAGCGCCGCGGGGTAATCACTTACACGACAGCAACGTTGCGTTACCGCGACTAGCCACAATGGACGGAATCGGTGACCATTGTGGACAGATAGCCTCGTTCGTGGCACCGTGGACATGTGTCCGAATTGAATGCAACCGCCGCCGCTCTGCTCGGTCTGCTCCACGACGGTCCCGCCACCGGCGGGCAGCTCGTCGCAGGCGCCGATGAACGCTTCGGCGCCTTCTTCAGCGTCACCAGGAGCCAGGTCTACCGCGAACTGCCCGCGCTGTCCAAAGAAGGCCTCGTCCGCCTCGGCAAGCAGGGCCCGCGATCCAGCCAGCAGTACGTCATCACCGCCGCGGGCAAAAAAGCCTTCAAGTCGTGGTTGACCTCCGAAGCGGGCCCAGACCACCTGCGCAGCCCGCTCATCCTGCGCCTGGTCAACGCCGGCACCCTCACCGCCAAGCAGCGCGCCTCGCTCATCGAGTCCGCCCGGGGCGCGTACACCCGCGACCTCGACGAGGCCAAGGCCGCGACCAAGGCCGCCGACGGCCCCTACGCGAAAGCCGTCGCCGAGTTCGGCCAGGCACACGCCAAAGCCGCACTCAAACTGCTCGACACCATCCCCTCCAACTAGCCCCTCGCACCAGCCTCGACGACACCCGCGACCGGTTACCCGTAACCGGTCGCGGGTTTTGCCGTAACCTTGCGCGACGTGAGCGCCGAGTTTGAAACAGACCTCAAGGACCTCGCCGGCAAACTGACCCAGGTCGAGTCGGTGATGGGCCTGGACGCCCTGCGCGCCGAGGTCGCCGATCTGGAGCAGCAGGCGTCCAACCCCAACCTCTGGGACGACCCCGAAGCCGCGCAGAAGGTCACCAGCAGGCTGTCCCACCGCCAGGCCGAACTGCGCCGGGTGTCCGAACTCCGCCAGCGCGTCGACGACCTCGAAGTACTGCACGAGCTCGCCCAGGCCGAGGACGACAAGGGCAGCCTCGACGAGGCGCACGCCGAACTCACCCAGCTCGCCAAGGAGATCGACGTCCTCGAAGTACGGACGCTGCTCTCCGGCGAGTACGACGGCCGCAACGCCATGATCACCATCCGCTCCGAAGCGGGCGGCGTCGACGCGGCCGACTGGGCCGAGATGCTGCTGCGCATGTACCTGCGCTGGGCCGAACGGCACTCCTACACCACCGACGTCTACGACATCTCCTACGCCGAGGAAGCGGGCATCAAGTCCGCCACCTTCAAGGTGAGCGCCTCCTACGGCTACGGCACGCTCTCCGTCGAGCAGGGCACCCACCGGCTCGTCCGCATCTCGCCCTTCGACAACCAGAGCCGCCGCCAGACCTCCTTCGCGCACGTCGAGGTACTGCCCGAGGTCGAAGAGGTCGACCACGTCGAGATTCCCGAGAAGGACATGCGGATCGACGTGTACCGCTCGTCCGGCCCCGGCGGCCAGAGCGTCAACACCACCGACTCCGCCGTGCGCATCACACACATCCCCACCGGCGTGGTCGTCTCCTGCCAGAACGAGAAGTCACAGCTCCAGAACAAGGCCGCCGCGATGAAGGTGCTGCAGGCGAAACTCCTGCAGCGCAAGAAAGAAGAAGAGCGCGCGGAGATGAACGCGCTCAAGGACGGCGGATCGAGCTGGGGCAACCAGATGCGGTCCTACGTGCTGCACCCGTACCAGATGGTCAAGGACCTGCGCACCGACTTCGAGGTCGGCAACCCCACCGCCGTCCTCGACGGCGACATCGACGGCTTCCTCGAAGCCGGAATCCGCTGGCGCAAGACCACCGACGCCTGACCCGGCCGGGCCCCTCGAACGGCGGTACACCAGGGCCGCCGCGCGCGTTGACGGAGGCAACCCGGGCTTAACGGACGCGCCGAGTAGGATTCGGCCTCGTGATCCGGCTCGAAGGTGTATCCAAGGTCTACAAGACCTCGACCCGCCCCGCACTGGACAGTGTGTCCGTCGAGGTAGACAAGGGCGAGTTCGTCTTCCTCATCGGTCCCTCGGGATCGGGGAAGTCCACGTTCCTCCGGCTTCTGCTGCGCGAGGAAGTACCGAGCAAGGGTCGTCTCCTCGTCTCCAACTTCGACGTCGCCAAGATGGCCCGGCGCAGGGTCCCCCGCCTGCGCCAGACCATCGGCTGCGTGTTCCAGGACTTCCGCCTGCTGAGCAACAAGACGGTGTCCGAGAACGTCGCCTTCGCGCTCGAGGTGATCGGCAAGCCCAAGCACACCATCGCCAAGGTGGTGCCCGAGGTGCTCGAACTCGTGGGCCTCGACGGCAAGGCCGACCGGATGCCGAACGAGCTCTCCGGTGGCGAGCAGCAGCGCGTCGCCATCGCCCGCGCGTTCGTGAACCGGCCGCTCGTGCTGCTCGCCGACGAGCCGACCGGAAACCTCGACCCGGACACCAGCCAGGACATCATGCTGCTGCTGGAGCGCATCAACCGCACCGGCACCACGGTGCTGATGGCCACCCACGATCACTCCATCGTCGACTCCATGCGCAGGCGCGTGGTCGAGCTCCAGCTCGGCCGTGTCGTCCGCGACGACGCACGCGGCGTCTACGGCGTCGGGCGCTGACCCAGCCGACACCTCCCCACCCCCCGCTCAGGCCCCGACCCCGACCAAAGGGACATCCACCCCGATGCGTGCCAGCTTCGTGTTCAGCGAGGTCATCACCGGTCTCCGCCGGAACGTCACGATGACCATCGCGATGATCCTCACCACGGCGATCTCGCTCGCCATGCTCGGTGGTGGTCTGCTGATCGTCCGCACGATCGACAAGATGCAGACCAACTACCTCGACGACGTCGAGGTGACCGTCTACCTGACGCAGGACATCAGCGCCAACGACAAGCCGTGCGCCGCTGAACCCTGCTCCACGATCCGCAACTCGCTGGAGGGCAACCCGGCCGTCGAGTCCGTCGTCTACGAGGACCGCGACACCGCGTTCGAGCGTTTCAAGCGCATCTTCGAAGGCCAGCCCGAACTCGTCGAGCTCGCCCGCCCCGAATCACTGCCCGCCTCGCTGCACGTCAAGCTGTTCGATCCGCAACGCACCGACGTCATCACCCAGGAGTTCGGCGGCCAGCCAGGCGTCGACAAGGTCGACGACCAGAGCAAGTTCCTGGACAACTTCTTCAACGTCCTCAACGGCATCCGGAACCTGACCTTCGTCGTCGCCCTGCTACAGGCGTTCGCCGCGCTGCTGCTGATCTCGAACACCATCCAGATATCGGCGTTCACCCGGCGCACCGAGGTCGGCATCATGCGGCTCGTCGGCGCCACTCGTTGGTACACCCAGCTCCCGTTCCTCATCGAGGCGGTGGTCGCCGGTCTCATCGGCGCGATCCTGTCGATAGGCCTGCTGGTGGTGGGCAAGGTGGCGTTCTTCGACTCACTGATAGGGGTGACCGGCGGCATCATCCCGCAGACGACTCTGCTGGACCTGGCGTGGCCGGTGGCACCGATTCTGCTCGGGGTGTCCGTGCTCATCTCCGCTGTCACCGGATACGTCACGCTCCGCCTCTACGTCCGCCATTAACCGGCTGCCCTCGGCACCCGCCTCACGTAGAGTCGCTGTCATGGCTAAGGAACAGGGCCGGAAGGTGATCGCGTCGAACCGCCGTGCGCGGCACGACTACGCGGTCATCGACACCTATGAGGCCGGCGTGGTGCTCGTGGGAACCGAGGTGAAGTCCTTGCGCGACGGCAAGGCCTCGCTGGCCGACGCCTTCGCCACGGTCGACGACGGCGAGGTCTTCCTGCGCGGCCTGCACATCGCCGAGTACGGCTGGGGGAGTTGGACCAACCACGAACCCCGCCGGACCCGGAAACTGCTGCTGCACCGGGGCGAGATCGAGAAGCTGATCGGCAAGACCAAGGAGAGCGGGCTCAGCCTCGTCCCGCTGTCCATGTACTTCTCCGACGGCAAGGTCAAGGTGGAACTCGCGCTCGCCAGGGGCAAGAAGGCCTACGACAAGCGGCAGACCATCGCCAAGCGCGACGCCGACCGGGACATCTCGCGGGCGATGGGGCGCGCGCTGAAGGGCCGCTACAACTAGTGGGGCCGGCCTCCGACGCGGAGATCGCCGACTGGGTCCGTTCGCTCGGACTCGACGGCCTGGTCGACATCCACGTGCACTTCCTGCCGGAGAGCATGCTGCGCAAGGTGTGGGCCTACTTCGACCGTGCAGGCGAGCACTACGGGATGGACTGGCCGATCCACTACCGGACGCCGGAACCCGAGCGGGTACGGGCGCTGCGTTCCTTCGGGGTCGCGCGCTACGCGCCGCTGGTGTACCCGCACAAGCCGGGAATGGCCGCGTGGCTCAACGGCTGGGTACGCGAGTTCGCCGAGGCCACCCCGGAAGCCGTGCCCACCGCGACGCTGTACCCGGAAGCCGAGGCCGTGTCCTATGTGGAGGACGCACTGAGCACGGGGGTGCGCTGCTTCAAGGCACACGTCCAGGTCGGCGGCTACGACCCGCGTGACCCGCTGCTCGACGGCGCGTGGGGCGCCATCGCCGAATCCGGCGTTCCCGTCGTCGTCCACTGTGGACATGGGCCGCTGCGTGGTGAGCACACCGGGCTGGACGTCTTCGATGAGGTGTTGCGCAGGCATCCACGCCTGACCGCGGTGCTCGCCCACGCCGGGATGCCCGAGTACCGGCTCGCCCTTGACCTCGCCGCCCGGTACCCGCGCGTTCACCTGGACACCACGATGGTCGGTGTCCCGTTCACCGAGCGGATGATGGCCCTGCCGCCGGACTGGCCCGCGCTGCTCGTCCCGCTGGCCGACCGCATCGTGTTCGGCACCGACTTCCCGAACATCCCGTACTCGTACGCCACGCAGTTGCGGGCCATCGCCTCCTGGGCGGTGGCCGACGATCGGCTCGGCACGCCGTTCCTGCGCCGCGTACTGCGCGACACCCCCACCGCGTTACTCGGCGGCTGAGGGAGGACCGCCTACGCGTTCTCCGGATCCGCCAGGCCGCACAACCGGTACTGCCAGCCGTTGTCCGGGCAGTAGGCCAGTTCGTACCGCGTCTCGATCTTCGGCCCGTCGTGCAGGTGAACGTGCCGGATGACGGCGCCACGCACGAGTTCGGTGTCCCCGATCCGCTGTACCCGGCCGTCCAGCGGCCCACCGAAGTAGCGGACGCTGGTGCCAGGCTCTGCCGGTGTGCTCATGCGTACGCCTCCTCGCCGGTGCGCCTTCTGCCCGAATCGTAAGCGGACGAGTGGCAGCAGCGCCTGCCGCGGATCGGGTGACGAGCGGCTCACCAGACCGGGCGCAGTGTCACCGGGCGTCGCGTGCCCGCGTCGGCGACGAACGCGCCCAGTCCCGTTCGCACGGCGTCCAGCTCGCCGGGCCCGATCAGGGTCGCCCAGCGCTGCTCGATCTCGGCGGACACAGCCACGACCCGGTCGATGCAGTGTCGTCCCCGCTCGGTGAGCACGACCGTCCGGGCCCGGCGGTCCGACGGGTGGGGACGGCGCTCGACGTACCCGCGTCGCTCCAGTTCGTCGACGAGCTGCACGGCGGCCTGCTTCGTGACGCCGAGGTGCTCGCCGAGTTCGACGACCCCGGCTCCGCCGCGGACCGAGAGGAACTGGAACGCGAAGCCATGCGCGGGACGAACGCCGTCGAAGCCCTCGGCGGCGATCCGCTCGTGCACCTCGTCCATCAGCGCCCGGAACGTCAGTGCCAGCAGGGCAGGCAACTCTCCTTCGGCCACGTGCACCCTCCAAGGTAGACAAGTAAGTTGACTATATGGACAAGCTGCTTTACTTTATAACCTCCTGTTCCGACTCGACCCACCGGAGAACTTCATGACCCTGCTCGCCGCGTCCGCCGCCGCGACCTTCGAGAACGACGGCTTCACCTTCCGCTCGCTGGCCGTGCCCAGCCGGGGCACCACCGAACTCGCGGTGTGGACGCTGGAAGTCGCGCCCGGCGCGGTCAGCGAGCGGCACACGGTCAGCCGGGAGGAGGTGTTCCTGCTGCACGCCGGCGAGATCGTCGCCGAGATCGGCGGCGTGGAGTACCGCCCGGGCCCCGGCGACGCGGTGATCCTCCCGCCGGACACCCCCGGCAGGCTGGCCAATCACGGCGGCACCACGGCGCGGCTCACGGTCTGCACTTCCCGCGGTATCCGCGGGACGATCGGCGAGACCACCATCGACCCGCCGTGGGCGCGCTGACGCCGGCTCAGCCGCGTCCGAGATAGGTGAGCACGGCCCGGACCCTGCGGTGCTCCACGGCGCTGGCCTCCAGGCCCAGCTTCGCGAAGATGTTGCCGATGTGCTTCTCCACCGCGCCGTGCGAGACGACGAGCGTCCTCGCGATCGCGGTGTTCGACAGCCCCTGCGCCATCAGGCCGAGCACTTCCGACTCGCGTGCGGTCAGCGCGTCGAGCGGGTTCTTCCGCCCGCGCGCCATGAGCTGCGCGATGACGTCCGGATCGATCGCCGTGCCGCCACCGGCCACCCGGCGCACGGCGTCGGTGAACTCCGCGACGTCGGCGACACGCTCCTTGAGCAGGTAGCCGACGCCGCCCGCGCCACCGGAGAGCAGCTCGACCGCGTAGCTCTCCTCGACGTACTGCGAGAGCACCAGGACCGGCAGGCCCGGGACCAGTTCGCGGGCCCGCAGAGCGGCGCGCAGGCCCTCGTCGGTGAAGGTCGGCGGCATCCGTACGTCGACGATCGCCAGATCGGGACGGTGCTCGGTGACGGCGCTCAGCAGATCCTCGCCGTTGTCCACGGCGGCGGCCGTGGCGATCCCGTCGTCGGCCAGCAGCCGCTGGACCCCCGCCCGCAACAGGACGGCGTCCTCGGCGATCACCACGCGCATGTCCGGCTCCCCAGTCCGTCGACCACTCTCGTCAGCGGAGCCTATTCACTCATGGACGCGGGCGCGGACGATCACCAGGTGCAGGGCAGGTCCGCGCGGATGACCGTCGGGCCGCCCGGCGGGCTGACCACGGTGATGACGCCGTCGATGGTCGCCGCCCGGTCGGCGAGTCCGGCGATCCCGCCGTGCGGGCGCATCTGCGCACCGCCGTGACCGTTGTCGGTCACCTCGACCACGACGGTGTCCTCGGTGCGCCACAACCGCACCCCGGCCTCGGTGGCACCCGAGTGCTTGGCGACGTTGGTGAGCGTCTCGCCGACGATGAAGTACGCCGTCGTCTCCACCGCCGCGGGCGGCCGGGGATCGACCTGCACCGACACGTCGACGTGGATGGGGGCCTTGGCCGCCTGCGCGGACAGCGCGGCGTCCAGCCCGCGGTCGGCCAGTACGGCCGGGTAGATGCCGCGCGCCAGGTCGCGCAGTTCCGAGACGGCGAGCTTCGCGTCCGAGTGCGCTTCGTCGATGAGGCCGCGCACCGCGTCCGGATCGTTGTCCAGCTTCGACTTCGCGCGGCCCAGGCTCATCGCCACCGAGACCAGCCGCTGCTGCGCGCCGTCGTGCAGATCGCGCTCGATGCGCCTGCGTTCGGCCTCGGCGGCGTCCACCCCGCGGGCCCGCGAGGCCTGCAGGTGCTGGGCCTTCGCCTCCAGCTTCTGCGTGCGCGGGGGGCTGAGCATGGTGAGCGCGACCTGGCCGTGCATCCAGCCCAGCCACGGGGCGACCCACACGCCCAGCGGGAGCAGGATCGTCGCGGCGATGCTGAAGGCAAACTCGAAGACCCCGAACGGGAAGATCAGCATCAGGTAGCCGAGATCGCGCCAGGTCGTCGAATCGGTGAGCTGCGCGCGCCAGCGGCGCAGTACCGGTTCGCCCGGCGGTGCGGGCACACGATCCGGCACCGGGGTGTCCAGCGCCCAGCGCACCCAGCGGCGCTCCACATCGCCGAACCAGCGCACCAGCCACGTCGTGGCCAGCAGGACCGGGATGCCGACCCAGATCACCATCGTCGCCAGGCCCACGGCCATGCCGACGACCAGGACGATGAACTGCACCAGCCGCAGCGGGAACCCGGCGAACATGAACACGATCGTCCGCCACGCCCTCGGCCGCGGTTGCTCGAGAGCCACCCGCTCCTCGGCCATCGACCGGCCTTCCTGCCGTGCTGGGATGTGCCCGTCCTCCGGGACGCTCACCATCCTGCCACCGCGTTCACCCCGTACGGGGCGTCCACGGGGATCCCGGCGTCCTCATGCCGGGGCGTGCCACCGGCCGGGCCGAGCAGCACCCTGGCGAACCGGGCGTGCGCGCCGGCGATGGCCTTGGTCAGCGCGACCGAAAGGGCCGCGAAGAACACGCCAAGTGCCGCCCAGGGGAGCGCCTCGAACGTCGAGTCCACGGCGAACCACGACCAGCCGTCTGAGGGAAGGTGGAAGGTGCCCCCTGGCAGGTAGCGGAAATAGACCGGCAGAGCGACCAGGGAGAGGCTGGTCGCCCAGAACGCCACCATCAGGGTGAACTGCGCGATGCCGAGCGGGAACAACAGCACCAGGTACGCGAGGTCGCGCCAGGTCGCCGGATCGCCCAGCCGCGCCTTCCACCGTTCCCGCTGGCTCCCCTCCGGCAGCGAGCGGTACGGCATCGGCACCCAGGTGTCCAGCAGGGCGTACAGCCGGGCGCGCTCCAGCCGGGCCGCTCCCCGCCAGCCCAGTACCAGCAGAGCGAGCAGCGGGACGCCCAGCCAGATGATCGCGGTGCCCACCCCGACCGCCGCCCACGTGGTGAGCAGCACGAAGGCGAGGATGCCGAGCGGAAAGTTCAGCAGCAGGTAGGTGAGGGATCCCCAGAACCCAGGGGCCGGCCGGGTGTCCCCGTGCTGGACGTCCTCGTGCTGGGTGGATGCCGGCGTCATGTCTGATCCTCTCCTCGTCGATCGGATTCAGCATGGCCACTGCGCGGTGCGGGCGACATGGTGCGCACGGGCAGGTCGCAGGTGGGGGCAGCCCTACCCTCGGGCGGGGAATGAAACCGCTTGCCGGACGCGTTATCCTGGACAGGTTGTTGTCAGAGCCCTTCGCAGTAAGGGCGTCAAGGGGGTGAACGGTTTCGACTCTGGACGTTGATTCAGGTGAAGCGTGCCGGTGCAGGCGAGAGACCACCGTAAGCGTCATCGCAAACCAATAAGCGCCAAGGCCAATAGCCAGCGCGACTTCGCCCTCGCTGCCTAAGCGAGTGCGAGTCTGTCGGCCCGGGAGTGCCTCCGTCCCGGTCGCCGGCATCAGCTAGGAGGCTTACCGCCGTTCCCGGTCACGGGGACCGGTTGGGAAACCAACAGTGGCTGGGCCCGTCACATCGGCTTGTTCGCGTGACCGATGGGGCCAAGTAGAGACACAGCGGACTGCGCACGGAGAAGCCCTGAAAAGGCGACAGAGGACCCGGGTTCGATTCCCGGCACCTCCACTCGACGAACGGCGAGTGCTCACGGAGAGCACTCGCCGTTTCTCGTTCCCGGTGCCTCCCGGGGTTGTGACACCCGGACCCCGCCCGGGGCAGGCCCGTGAAGCCACGCGTGCCGGTGCTCAGCCTTGCGGCCGGCCTCCACGCGGCGAGGCGCTCAGTACCTGTTGAGCCGGGCGTCCAGTTTCAGCGCCGCGTTGATCAGCGATTCCGGGCCCTTGATGCCCGCCTGGCTCTTGGCGATCCGGCCGGCGCTGGGCACCGTGGACCGGTCCGGCCAGGTGTCCTGCTCCCACAGCGAGGAGCGCAGGAACGCCTTGGCGCAGTGCAGGAACAGCTCGTCGATCTCGACGACGACCGCCAGGTCCGGCCGCTTGTGCTGCACCTCGAGCCCGGTGAAGTACGGGGCCTCGCGGACGATGGTCGCCCTGCCGTTGACGCGCAAGGTCTCGCTTATCCCGGGCACGACGAACAGCAGGCCGACCTGCGGGTGGCGGAGGATGTTGCGCAGGCTGTCCAGCCTGCGGTTGCCCTTGCGGTCGGCGATGACGATGGACTTGCCGTCCTCGGCGACGAGCACGCTGCCCGGCGGGTCGCCGCGCGGCGACACGTCCAGGCTGCCGTCGTCGGCGGTGGTGGCCAGCAGGAAGAACGGTGAGGCTTCGATGAACAGCCGCGACTGCTCGTCGACGTGGTCTATCGCCTTGTCCGCGATGGCCTGGACCGGTTCCTTCACCACCTCGCGCAGTTCGGCCTCCGTCGACACGGTGCGCACCCCGTCGCCGAGCGCGTTCTGCACCCCCATGGGACTCCCTTCGTCCGTGAACTCGTCCACTCGCGAACTTAGGGTAGCCTAATCGACTGATCGGGGGTGCGTCAGTGTCCCAGCGCCTCACGCAACTGCGCCTTGGTCATCGTGGAGCGGCCCTTGATGTTGCGTTGCGCGGCCTCGTTGTAGAGCTGGTCGCGGGTCGGCCCGTTCGGACCCTGGTTGTTGCCGGAGCGCTTGCCGCCGCGGTGCTGCGGCGACACGTCGTTCACCGAGGTCTTGCTGGCCTGGTCCGACTCCCCGGACCGCGCCCGGTTCTTGTTCACGGTGCGCGCGGCGATCTCCTCGGCCCGGTCCTCGCTGGCCCCCTGTTCCTTCTGGGAGTGCTTGATGTGGGCGTACTGACGCTCACGCTTGTCGTTCCAGTTCTGCTGCGGCATGGATGGACACCTCCTCCACCAGCGATTACCCGGCCGGATCGGAGTGAAACTCCCCGAAGATCAGCCGCGCCTGCCACCGATCCGCTCGGTCACCTCGTCCGCGACCCGCCGCACCCGGGCGGCCAGCCCGGACCAGTCGGCCGCGCAGGGAGTGCTCTCGCACCGGTGCCGCAGGGTGACGCTGATCGACGCGAGCGGCCGGTGTCCGTGGTCGAACACCGGGTAGGCGACCGAGGCGAACCCCTCGGTGACGTGACCGTCCTCGGTCGCCCAGCCCTGCCTGCGCTCGGCGCCCAGCGTGCTGCGCAGTCCGGCCAGGCCGCGCGGGCCGCGGTCGGTGCGCCGGACGAACGCCGCCGCCGACGGGAACAGCGCCCGCACGTGCGCGGCGGGCAGGTACGCCAGCATCGCCCGTCCGGAGGCGGTGAGGTGGGCAGGCAGGCGGACACCGACGTCGGTCACCAGCGTCTCCGGCCGCGCCGGACGTTCCTTGATCAGGTACAGCGACTCGTTGCCGTGTAGTACGCCCAGGTGCGCGTTGTGTCCCACCTCGTCCACCAGCCTGCGCAGCAACGGCCCCGCCACGCGCTCCAGCGGATCGTGGCGCAGGTACGCCGACCCCAGCTCGAACGCGGCGATACCGAGGCCGTAGCGGCGTTCGTGCGGCAGGTGTGTCACGAATCCGGCGGACTCCAGCTCGGCGAGCAGGTGGTACGTGGTCGAGCGGGGGAGGCCGAGTTCCCTGGCCACCGTCGCCGCCGACACCGGGCCCGCACGGCCGCCGAGCACACGCAGCACCGCCAGGCCACGCCGTAACGCGGGCACGTCCGTGCTGTGTCCCATCGGCCCTCCCGTGCTGTTGTCTGGAATACCAGACGCAATCCGGCGTGGCGCGATTTTCGCCGGAGGGGCACGCGGGTGCAATGGGGGCATGTCACAGACAGCCCGACCAGACAGCGCGGCCAGGACGGTGGAACTCGGCGGGCCACTGCCCAGACAGGACGTCGTCGCCGTCGCCCGCGGTGGCGCCCGCGTCGACCTGAGCGACGCCGCGGTCAAGGAGCTCACCAGGACGCGGGCACACGTCGAGGCGCTGGCCGAGGCCACCGAGCCGACGTACGGTGTCTCCACCGGCTTCGGCGCGCTGGCCGTCCGGCACATCCCGCCCTCCAGTCGTACCGCCCTGCAGCGTTCGCTGATCCGTTCGCACGCCGCGGGCGCGGGCGCGGCCGTGGAGCCCGAGGTGGTGCGCGCACTGATGCTGCTGCGCCTGCGCACGCTGTCCACCGGGCACACCGGTGTGCGTCCCGGCACCGCCGCCACGCTGGCAGCGCTGCTCAACGCCGGGATCACTCCCGTGGTGCACGAGTACGGTTCGCTGGGCTGTTCCGGCGACCTCGCCCCACTGGCCGCCGTCGCGCTCACGCTGATGGGGGAGGGCGAGGTGATCGCGGCCGACGGCACGCTCCGTCCCGCCGCCGACGCCCTGCGCGAGGCCGGGATCGAACCGGTGGAGCTGGCCGAGAAGGAGGGCCTGGCGTTGACCAACGGCACGGACGGCATGCTCGGCATGCTCGTGCTGGCGCTGGCCGACCTGCACCGCCTGCTCGACGTCGCCGATCTGACGGCCGCGATGAGCGTGGAGGCACTGCTGGGCACCGACCGTGTGTTCGCCGCCGACCTGCAGGCGCTGCGCCCGCATCCCGGCCAGGCCCGGTCCGCGCAGCGCATCCGGGACGCCCTCGCCCGTTCGGAGATCGTCGCCAGCCACCGCGGCCCGGACTGCACGCGGGTGCAGGACGCGTACTCGCTGCGCTGTTCCCCGCAGGTGCACGGCGCCGCCAGGGATACGCTGGCGCACGGCGAACTGGTGGCCGACCGGGAACTCGCGGCGGCCGTGGACAACCCGGTGGTGCTGGCCGACGGCAGGCTGGAGTCGAACGGCAACTTCCACGGCGCGCCGGTCGCGTACGTGCTGGACTTCCTCGCCATCCCGGCCGCCGACGTCGCCAGCATCGCCGAGCGGCGCACCGACCGGATGCTCGACGTGGCCCGCTCGCACGGCCTGCCCGCGTTCCTCGCCTCGGACCCCGGCGTGGACTCCGGGCACATGATCGCGCAGTACACGCAGGCCGCCGTCGTCAGCGAACTGAAGCGGCTGGCCAATCCCGCGTCGGTCGACTCGATCCCGAGCAGCGCCATGCAGGAGGACCACGTCTCGATGGGCTGGTCGTCGGCGCGCAAACTGCGCAGGACCGTGGACGGGCTGACGACCGTGCTGGCCGTCGAGTACCTGACGGCGGCTCGTGCGCTGGACTTCCGTGCCCCGCTGCGGCCGGGGCCCGCCACGGCCGCAGCCCGCGACCTGCTGCGTACCCGCGTCGACGGCCCCGGCCCCGACCGGCACCTTGCCCCGGAGATCGCCGCGGCCGAGGACCTGATCCGTTCCGGCGCGCTGCTCGACGCGGTCGCCGACCACCTGCGATGACCTGGAGGAACACATGACACGCACCGTTCGTGCCGCCACGGGGACCACGCTGACCGCCAAGAACTGGCAGTCCGAGGCCGCGTTGCGGATGTTCCACAACAACCTCGACCCGGACGTGGCCGAGCGCCCGGAGGACCTGGTCGTCTACGGCGGCACCGGCAAGGCCGCCCGCGACTGGGCCAGCTTCGACGCGATCACCCGTGAACTGTCCACTTTGGATGCCGACGAGACTTTGCTGGTGCAGTCCGGCAAGCCGGTCGGCGTCTTCCGCACGCACGAGTGGGCGCCGCGGGTGATCCTGGCCAACTCGAACCTGGTCGGCGACTGGGCCACCTGGCCGGAGTTCCGCAGGCTGGAGTCGCTGGGCCTGACGATGTACGGCCAGATGACCGCCGGTTCGTGGATCTACATCGGCACCCAGGGAATCCTGCAGGGCACCTACGAGACCTTCGCGGCCGTGGCGCACAAGCGCTTCGGCGGCACGCTGGCCGGCACACTGACCCTGACCGCGGGTCTCGGCGGGATGGGCGGCGCGCAGCCGCTCGCGGTCACCATGAACGACGGGGTGGCGCTGGTCGTCGAGTGCGACCCGACCCGGGCGCAGCGCAGGCTGGAGACCCGCTACCTGGACGAGCTGGCGACCGACATCGAGGACGCGATGCGGCGGGTCACCGCCGCGAAGGCCGAGCGCCGCGCGTTGTCGGTGGGCCTGATCGGCAACGCCGCCGAGGTGTTGCCGAAGCTGTTGGAGGCCGGGCTGGAGGTGGACATCGTCACCGACCAGACGTCCGCGCACGACCCGCTGGCCTACCTGCCGCTCGGCATCGAGGTGGACGACTGGGGCGACTACGCGGCGAAGAAGCCGGACGAGTTCACCGATCGCTCGCGCGAGTCGATGGCCGAGCACGTCGAGGCGATGCTGGGCTTCATGGACCGTGGTGCCGAGGTGTTCGACTACGGCAACTCGCTGCGCGGCGAGGCCAAGCTGGGCGGCTGCGAGCGGGCGTTCGACTTCCCCGGTTTCGTGCCCGCGTACATCCGGCCGCTGTTCTGCGAGGGCAAGGGCCCGTTCCGCTGGGCGGCGCTGTCCGGTGACCCCGCGGACATCGCGGCCACCGACCGGGCGATCCTGGAACTGTTCCCGGAGAACGAGTCCCTGGCCCGCTGGATCAAGCTCGCCGGGGAACGTGTTGCCTTCCAAGGACTTCCGTCGCGGATCTGCTGGCTCGGTTACGGCGAGCGGCACCTCGCGGGTCTGCGCTTCAACGAGATGGTGGCCAGCGGTGAGCTGTCCGCGCCGATCGTGATCGGCCGCGATCACCTCGATTCGGGCAGTGTCGCCTCGCCGTACCGGGAGACCGAGGGCATGGCCGACGGGTCCGACGCGATCGCCGACTGGCCGCTGCTCAACGCGATGATCAACACCGCGTCCGGCGCGAGCTGGGTGTCCATTCACCACGGCGGCGGTGTCGGCATGGGACGGTCGATCCACGCCGGTCAGGTGTGCGTCGCGGACGGCACCGAACTGGCGGCGCGCAAGCTGGAGCGGGTGCTCACCAACGATCCGGGCATGGGCGTGATCCGGCATGTGGACGCCGGATACGAGGAGGCGTCGGCCGTCGCGAATGATCGCGGAGTGCACATTCCGATGGCAGTGGCGAACCCGCAGCGGGACGGCGTCGTATGACGGCCTCGGATCTGCTCGCCCAGATCGCGGGCACCGGCAGGGACAGCGCCCGCGGCGGCTACTCCCGGCACGCCTTCGACGCGGCGGAGCTGGACCTGCGCACCTGGTTCACCGAGCAGGCGCAACGGCGCGACCTCGATGTCGAGACCGACCGCAACGGCAACATCTGGGCCTGGTGGGGCACCCCGGGCCCGGACGCCGTGGTGACCGGCAGCCACCTCGACTCCGTGCCCGGTGGCGGCGCGTTCGACGGGCCACTCGGTGTGGTGAGCGCACTGGACGCGGTGGACACCTTGCGCGCCAAGGGTTTCACCCCGGCCAGGCCGATCGCGCTGATGGTGTTCGCCGAGGAGGAGGGCGGCCGCTTCGGCGTGCCCTGCCTGGGCTCGCGGCTGCTCACCGGGGCGATCGACGCCGACCGCGCCAGGGGCCTGCGGGACCCGGACGGGATGACGCTGGCCGAGGCGGCGAAGCGTGCCGGACACGACCCGGAACGCTTCGGCGCGGATCCGGCGGCGCTGGCCCGGATCGGTTGCTTCGTCGAACTGCATGTCGAGCAGGGCCGCGGTCTCGTCGACGTGGACGCCCCGGTGGCGGTCGGCAGCACGGTGATCGCGCACGGCCGGTACCGGTTCTCCTTCGCCGGACAGGGAAACCACGCGGGGGCGACCTTGCTGGCGGATCGCCGGGACCCGATGCTCCCGGCGGCCGAGGTGGTCGCCGCCGCGCGTGCCGCCGCCCGCAGGACCGCCGACGCCCGTGCGACCGTCGGCAGGCTCGTCCCGACGCCGGGCGGCACCAACGTCATCGCCTCCACTGTGGACCTGTGGCTGGACGCCCGGGTTCCCGGTGACGGCCGGACGCACGCTCTGGTCGAGGAGATCACCGCGGCGGCGCGCGAGGCGGCGTTCCGGGAGGGCTGCGAGGTGACCGTGACCGAGGAGTCCTACTCGGACACCGTCACCTTCGACGCGGGTCTGCGCGACCGGATGGACGGGGTGCTCGGCGGCGTCCCCGCGCTGCCGACCGGCGCGGGTCACGACGCCGGGATCCTCGCCGGGCACGTGCCGTCCGGGATGCTCTACGTGCGCAACCCGACCGGTATCAGCCACGCCCCTGAGGAGTTCGCCGAGGCGTCCGATGTGGACACCGGCGCCGGCGAACTGGCTCGGGTACTGGAGAACCTGGCCGGATGAGCGTCTACTGGTGTGAGTACGCCTGGCTGCCGGACGGGGTCGCCGCGGCGGTGCGGATCGAGGTCGACGGTGCGCTGATCACCGCCGTGACGGCGGGGGCGCCACGCGAGGGGACCGTCCTCGACGGACTGACCGTGCCGGGTTTCGCGAACGCCCATTCGCACGCCTTCCACCGTGCGCTGCGCGGACGGACCCACCACGACCGCGGGACGTTCTGGACCTGGCGGAAGCGGATGTACGCGCTCGCGGAACGCCTGGACCCGGACTCGTACTACCGGCTCGCGCGCGGCGTGTACGCGGAGATGGTGCTCGCCGGGTACACCAGCGTCGGCGAGTTCCACTACCTGCACCACGCTCCGGGCGGCGCCCGCTACGACGATCCGAACGCGATGAGCGCGGCCCTTGCCGCCGCCGCTGCCGACGCCGGGATCCGCCTGACCCTGCTCGACACCTGTTACCTGGCAGGGGGTTTCGGTGTCGAGCTTGGCGAGCACCAGTTGCGCTTCGGTGACGGGGACGCCGAGAGCTGGGCCATCCGGGCGGCGGCGTTCCGCCCGGACCCGGCGCTGGTGCGCCTCGGCGCGGCGGCGCACTCGGTGCGTGCGGTACCGGCGGAGGCACTGCCCGTGGTCGCCGCCTACGCCGAAGGCAAACCCCTGCACGTCCACGTTTCCGAGCAGCGCGCCGAGAACCAGGGCTGCCTCTCGGCCAGTGGCCGCACGCCCACGGCGCTGCTCGCGGAGACGGGTGTGCTGGGTGCGCACTCGGTGGCCGTGCACGCCACGCACCTGACCGGTGAGGACATCGGTGCGCTCGCGCGCACCGGCACCCGGGCGTGCTTCTGCCCGACCACCGAACGGGACCTGGGCGACGGCATCGGACCGGGCCGGGCGCTGCTGGACGCCGGCGTCGGACTGTGCCTCGGCACCGACAGCCATGCCGTCGTGGACGCCTTCGAGGAATGGCGCGCGCTGGAACTGAACGAACGCCTCGCCAGCGAGGCGCGCGGGCGCTTCGCGGTGGACGAGCTGTTCGCCGCCGCCACCGACCACGCCTCGATCGGCTGGGACGGCGTCGGCACGCTCACCGCCGGAGCGGGGGCCGACCTGGTCACCGTGAGCCTCGGTTCGATCCGCACGGCGGGCACCGAACCCGGGGGAGCACTGTTCGCGGCGAACGGCGCGGACGTACGGGAAGTCGTCGTCGCCGGACGGCATGTCGTGCACGAGGGCACGCATCGGCTGATCGAACGACCGGAAGCCGTGCTGGCCAAGGAGATCGAGGAGCTATGTCGACACTGATCACCGGGATCGCGGAGCTCACCACGAACGAGCCCGGCGGTCCACTGCGCGACGCCGCCGTGGTTCTCGACGGCGACCGGATCGCCTGGGTGGGCGCGAGTGCGGACGGGCCCGTGGCCGACGAGCGGGTCGACGTCGCCGGCCGTGCGGTACTGCCAGGCTGGGTGGACAGCCACACACACCTGGTGTTCGCCGGTGACCGGACCGCGGAGTTCGAGGCGCGGATGGCCGGAGAGGCGTACAGCGCGGGCGGAATCGCCGTGACGGTGGACGCCACCCGGGCCGCCACCGACGAGGCGCTGGCCGCGAACCTGCTCCGCCACACCGAGGAGGCCCTCCGCCAGGGCACCACCTGCCTGGAGACCAAGACCGGGTACGGGCTGAGCGTCGCCGACGAGCAGCGGTCCGCGCGGATCGCTGCCGGCACCGCCGAGGAGGTCACCTTCCTCGGTGCGCACCTGGTGCCACCGGGCGCCGACGCGGAGTCCTATGTGGACCTGGTGTGCGGGGAGATGCTGGACGCGGTGGCCCCGTACGTGCGCTGGGCGGACGTGTTCTGCGAAACAGGAGCGTTCGACGAGGAGCAGACCGGGCGGGTGCTCAGCGCGGCGGCGGCACGCGGGCTCGGCCTGCGGGTGCACGGCAACCAGCTCGGCGAGGGCCCCGGCGTGCGGCTGGCCGTGGAGCACGGTGCCGCCAGCGTCGACCACTGCACGTACCTCTCCGGCGCCGACGTCGAGGCGCTGGCGTCCTCGGACACCGTGGCGACGCTGCTGCCCGCGTGCGACCTGTCCACCCGCCAGGCACTCGCCCCGGCGCGCAGACTGCTCGACGCGGGCGCGACGGTCGCGCTGGCCAGCAATGCCAACCCTGGCAGTTCGTACACCACCTCGATGGGCTTCTGCGTGAGCACTGCGGTGCTGCAGATGCGGATGACCGTCGCCGAAGCCGTGTACGCCGCCACGGCGGGCGGAGCACGGGCGCTGCGCCGCCAGGACGTCGGCCGGATCCGGGTCGGTGCCCGTGCGGACGTCCAGGTGCTCGACGCCCCGTCGGTCACCCACCTCGCCTACCGGCCGGGCGTGCCGCTGACGGCGGCGGTGTGGCGGCGCGGCGAGCGGATGCGAACCGAACGCCCGCCGCTGGGCTAGCCAGGGCCTGCCCTTCAGGCAGGCCGCCCGGTGTCAGCGGTCCAGCGACGGTGGCGGGCCGGAGGCGGGCGTGGTGGCCAGCAGCAGATCCGGATCCAGGCCGAGCTCCCGCGCGGCGGCGACGACCCGGGACCGGCTGCCGGACTCGAGTTCGGCGGCCGCCTCGGCGAAGCGGGCGCGCAGTGGCTCGTCGAGGTGGGTCAGCAGGTCGAGGGTGTGCGGCCACAGGTCACCGGCGTCGGCGGCGCGCAGGATCGGCAGGTATCGCTTCGCGGGCAGCAATTCGACCACGTTGCCCGCGCGTGATTTGTCGTCGAGCACGTACGAGGACTGGAGCAGGGCGGAGTCGTCGAGCGCCTCCAGACTGGCGGAGACCGTCGAGTCCGGCAGGCTGCCGACGAAGCGGCCGATGGTGATCCAGTCCTCCCGGCGGGTCAGTTCGCTCGCCACCGCGGCCACGGTGTCGCCGGGGATCCGGGCGATGATCCGGCTGGCCCGGCGCGGATCGAGCTGCGCGGCCACGTCGGCGAGGAACGTGGGCGAAAGCCTGCTCGCGACGTCGACCCCGCGCGCGACGTCGACCAGCCCGGCGATCCGGGCGCAGAGCAGTGGCCCGAACACCCGCTGGGCGATCTTCGCCAGCACGGGGGCCGGGACGAGTTTGCTGGCCAGCGCCATCCGCTGCAGAACGGCCTCGTTGGCGTCGAAGAGCAGGTCGGTCGCCTGCTCCCGGAAGGCACGCAGATCCGCGGCGGGTACCTCGGCGAGGAAGCCCAGCCGGTCGGGCGCGGTGTCCAGCACGCGGGCCAGCTTCAGGATCTCGGCGCGCGACTCAAGGTCGTTCACAGGCCGACCACCTTGCGCACGGCACCCCGCAGCAGGGCGGGCACGTACTTCAGCGACTCCTCGCCCGCTCTGCCCAGCGCGGCGGACTGCTGCCTGCGGGCGTCGCGCAGCGCCTCGGCGAGGACCTGCCGCTCGTCGGCGCCCAGCGCCTCGATGCCGGGTGGCAAGGGGCCGTCGAGCTGATCGGACAGACTGCGTGCCTGGTCGGCCATCGTCGGCCTCCTTTCGTCGCCGCGTGCGCGGGTCGTTCGATGATGATGCGTCCTCGGGCCCACGGTCCGCGACCCCGACCGTATAGGTGAACGGGCTTCACGTCCTCGTGTGCAGTCGGTGTCCGTTGACTTTCGGCAGTACTGCGCCTCCACGTTCCGGTTGTAGCGTCGGCCGGGTGCAGCGGAACTGGAGCGGACGGGCCGGCGTCCTGCTCGAAGTGGGCGTGTTCGTCCTCATCGGCGCCGATGTCTGGTACGAGACCAGGCAGAACGGCGACTGGGAGCTGGTGGCGGGACTCGTCCTGACCACGCTCACCCTGGTGCTGGGTCGCCGTCTTCCCGCGGCCTCGCTGGCAGTGGCCGCGTTCGGCGGCCTGATCGCGATGGTCGACCTCGGGGGCAGGTTCCCGGCCTGGCCGGTGCTGCTGATGATCGCCGCCGGGTACTACGCGGGCAGACGGATGGAGACCGTACGCCCGGTGCTGGGGATTCTGGCCGCGGTGACGGTGGTGGCACTGCCCGTCTCACTGACCGAGGTGTCCGACGGGCTCGGTAGCTGGCTGTCGCTGCTGGTGACCCTTCTGTTCGCCGCATTCGTACCGTGGCACCTCGGTCACTATCTGCGCCTGCGCGCGGACCTGGAGCGCACCGGATGGCGACGTGCCGAGGAACTGGAAGCGCGGCAGCGGATCACCGCCGAGCAGGCCCGGCTGCGCGAACGCGCCCGGATCGCCAGCGACATGCACGATTCGCTCGGTCACGAACTGAGCCTGATCGCCCTGCGCGCCGCCACCCTCGAACTGTCGTCCGATGTGGACGAACGGCATCGGGCCGCCGCCGGGGAGCTGCGGGAGAGCGCGGCCACCGCCACCGAACGGCTGCGCCAGATCATCGGGGTACTGCGCGAGGACGCGCCGCCCCCGGTCGAACCGGCCGACACCGACGTGGCCGGCCTCGTCGAGCGGGTCAGGGGGTCCGGGGTCGCCCTGGAGTCCCGTGTGGACGATGTGAGTGACGCACCGCCGATGGTGCGCAGGGCGGTGTACCGCGTCGTCCAGGAGGCACTGACCAACGTCACCAAGCACGCACCGGGTGCGGCGGCGAGCGTGTGGGTGGAGTGCTCGGCCGCCGAGACGGTGGTCGTGGTGCGCAACGCCCGCCCGCCCGCGGGCTCGCTTCCCGGCGTGCCGTCCGGCCAGCACGGGTTGGTCGGCCTGCGCGAGCGTGTCCGGCTGGTCGGTGGCACGCTCGCGGCAGGCCCGTCCGGCGACGGGTTCGAGGTGCGCGCCGGGCTGCCGCACGACGCCGCCCCTGCCGCCGATGCGCCGGAGACAGAGGCGGAGCGCTCCGAGTCGGCGCGTGAGCTGGCATCCGCCCGGCGCAGGGTTCGCCGCACCCTGGCCGGCGCCGTCGCCGCCCCCGCGGTGGTGATCGTGGTGGCCACCGTCGTCGGCGTCGTGCAGTACGCCTACAACTGGTCGTCCTCGACGCTCGACCCCCTGCGGTACAACGAACTCCGACTCGGCGAGTCCAGGGTGGACATCGGCCAGGTGCTGCCCCGCAGGCAGACCGTCGAACGCCCGGACGCGGAGCCGGAGCGCCCGCCCGGTTCACGCTGCGAGTACTACCGTACGGACCGGAGCCTGTTCGAGCTGTCGAGCGAGTCGTACCGGTTGTGCTTCGACCGCGACCTGCTGGTGTCCAAGGACCTCATCCCGGAACGACGAGGAGACGAATGATCCGCGTGCTGCTGGCCGACGACGAGGCGATGGTGCGTGCCGGCGTCGCCGCGATTCTGGCCACCGACAGCGGGATCGAGGTGGTGGCCGAGGCGGGCGACGGCCGTGAGGCGATCGAGCGCGCCAGGGAGACCCGGCCGGACGTGGCGCTGCTCGACATCCGGATGCCGCAACTGGACGGGCTGGAGGCGGCCGCCGAGATCCGCCGCCTCGTGCCGGAGACCGCCATCATCATGCTGACCACCTTCGGCGAGGACGACTACATCGCGAAGGCACTCGCCTGCGGGGCGGGCGGATTCCTGCTCAAGGCGGGCGACCCGAGGGAACTGCTGGCCGGGGTGCGGGCAGTCGCCGACGGTGCGGCGTTCCTCTCACCGAAGGTCGCCCGGCGGGTCATCGAGCAGTTGTCCGGCCAGCAGCTCTCCCGCGGCGCGCGGGCTCGCGAACAGGTGGCCGCGCTGACCGACCGGGAACGGGAGGTACTCGGCCTGGTCGGCAGCGGACTGTCCAATGCGGACATCGCCGCACGACTGCATGTCGTCGAGGGCACGGTGAAGGCCTATGTCAGTACGATTTTCACCCGCCTCGGCGTCCGCAACCGGGTGCAGGCGGCGATCGTCGCCTACGAGGCCGGCCTGGTCTCCGGCTGACACCGTCGCCTGGCCACCTCGAACACGAAGCACGGTCGCCTTCGAGGAGGTCCTAGTTGTTGCCGATGACGCCGACGGCCGTGGCGACTCCGACCGCTACGCCGGCGTTCGCTACCTGGACGATCGCGTTGTTCACGGCCGCGGAACCCCAGTCACTCTCCTGCAGCTCCCGCGCGCGGACGGCGATCTTGCCCGACCAGCGGATCGCGGGGTGGAACTCGGGAAGTGTGCCGCTGGCGGCCAGCATGGCGGCGAGTACGCCGGTGCGCGCGTCGGGCTTCACTCCGTCCTCGAACACCGCACGCATGCGCTCCAGCAACTCGGCCTCGTACGCCGGATTCTGCGCGGGCATCTTCGTGCTCGGGATGAAGCCGAGCATCTTGGAACGCTCACGTCGGATGAAACCCCGCTCCACCAGCCGATCGAGTACCTGCGCGTGCAGGTTGGCGCCGATCTCCATCAGGCTGGTCTGTACGTAGCGGGGCCGTTTCGCCGCCTGCGCCGCGGCGGAGTCCAGCAGTGGGTCGCCAAGGGGATCACCCGGAACGGCGTGCACGGACTGTTTCCGATCGACCTCGACGCGACCGAGAAGCGCGAGTTCCATCAGCACCGCACCACCGAGCGAGTAGTGAATCGTGCCCGCACCCTTGAGGGCACCGCTCTTGTCGTCGAGTAGAAGCAGCATCAGATCCTCGACGATCAGCAGGTCGCGCCGCATGACGTTTCTCCTCGTGTTCGTGGTCGCCCGTGATCCGCGCGCCTGGCCGGACACGCGCCGAGCCTGTGCGTTCGACTCTGGGACCGGAGTATGCGAGAAGAGGCATACCACGCGAGCCCGTGCCCGGCGCGCCACGAGTCGCCCCGCCGCCCGGTCGTCCGTGCCGAATTCGCCCGCATAGCTGGAAAGTTCACCGGAGCGCGCGCGTGTATTTCTCGGGGAGCATGCCGTGCCCGATCCTCTGGCGCACTTTCCGGGAAGCCGTGTGCGCTTTCGTCCAGACTTCCCTCGTCATCCGAACCGGCGAGAAGCGCTGTGGCACGTCGACTTGACTGTGTCCCAAGGGCACAGTGTGGAGTGTCAACTGACAAGAACAGTTGCGAGATTACGTCGGGGAGTGAACACGTGAATCGAAAACGCGGCGTTGGCCGAAGTGTGACCCTGGTGGCCGTGCTCGGCCTTGCCGGGGCCGTGACCGGAGTGTCGGTCGTGGCCGCCGAGCAGAGCGGCGAGCCCGTGGCGCAGGTGCAGTGGGGCGCCTGCCCCGAAGACGTCCCGAACGATCCGCCCCAGTTGCAGTGCGCCACGGTGCCGGTGCCGCTGAACTACAGCGATCCCGACGGCACGCAGATCGAGATCACGATCTCCCGGCTGGCCAGCACGAACCCGGAGAAGCGGCGCGGCGTGCTGATGCTGAACCCGGGTGGTCCGGGCGGGACCGGGCTGGACCAGCCCACGTTCCTGGCCGCCCAGGGGATACCTGCCAGCGTTCTGGACAGCTACGACCTGATCGGTATGGACACTCGCGGGGTCGGCCACTCGACGCCGGTGAACTGTGGCTTCACCGCCGAGCAGGAGTACCAGGCCAACGTTCCGCCGTACGCGGTCGACGAAGCCGCGGTGGCCGAGCGGGCCGGTGTCGTCAAGGGTGTCGCCGAGCAGTGCGCGGCCAACGACCACAATGGACAGCTACGGCATCTGACCACCGCGAACATGGCCCGCGACCTGGACCGGATCCGGGCCGCGCTCGGCGAGGAGAAGACCAATTTCCTCGGCTACTCCTACGGATCCGGGCTGGGCGCCGCGTACGCCTCGATGTTCCCGGAGAGGTCCGACCGGATCGTCCTCGACAGCAACATCGGTGACACCCACCTGAACGAGGAGGGGATCCGCAGGTACGCCCGGGGCATGGAGGAGACGTTCCCGGACTTCGCGAAATGGGCGGCGGAGCGGAACGAGAGCTACGGCCTGGGCAGCACCCCGGAGGAGGTGCGCGACACCTACTTCACCATCGCCGAGAAACTCGATGAGACCCCGGCGGAGGGCCTCGACGGTGGCACCTTCCGGTTCATCAACTTCGCCTCGCTCTACAACGAGAAGTCCTACGGTCAGGCGGCGCAGACCTGGCAGTCGCTGCTCAACTCCACCGGCACGGCGCCGAAGGGAGCCCAACCGGCCGCTACCAGTACGCCTTCGCCGAACGACAACGCCCTGACCGTCTTCCTCGCGGTGACCTGTAACGATGTCGAGTGGCCCGAGGACGTCCAGAGCTACCAGCGGGCTGTGGCCGAGGATCGCGAGAAGTACCCGCTGTTCGGCGCGGCCACCGCGAACATCATCCCCTGCGCCTACTGGCAGGAACCGCTCGAGCCGCCGGTGGCGATCAACGACGAGGGGCCGGCCAACATCCTGGTCGTGCAGAACCAGCGCGACCCGGTCACTCCGCTCTCCGGCGGTGAGTCGATCAACGAGAAGCTCGGCGAGCGGTCCCGGCTGGTGAGCGTCGACGGGAGCGGGCATGGGGCCTACGTCCTCGGCAAGAATCCCTGTGCGTTGAACACCACGACCAACTACCTGGTCGACGGCACCATGCCCGAGCGGGACGTCACCTGCGAGGCGGCCCCGGCTTCCGGCTGAGAACAAGGGCAGTGAAGCACGGTCGTGCGGAGCGGGTCGCACGCATGACCGGGCATACCGAAACGACCGCTTTCCCCCGCAGCAGCAGGGGAAAGCGGTCGTTTCTGTTCGATTCCCGCCGAGGGTCAGGCAGACTCGGCCGCGCAGGCGCGGTCCTGCGCCGGGCGCTGCCCGGTGGTCAGGAAGGTGGTCACCGTGTCGTTCGCGCACTGGTTCGCGCCGTACAGATACGCGCCGTGGCCGCCCTGGTCGGCGGTGACGATCCGGGCACGCCGGCCCAGTGCGTCGCGCAGCTTTTCCGCTCCGGCCAGCGGGGTGGCCGGGTCACGTAGATTCTGCACCATGAGCACGTTCGAGGGGCCCCGGTCGCCGACCTGTACCGGCGGTTCCACCGGAGCGCTCGGCCAGAACGCGCACGGCCGGATGTTGGCGGTGGCAGCGCCGAACATCGGGTACCGGATGCGGTCGACCTCCACATCGGCCTGATACGAGGGCACCGACCTGGACCAGTCGGCGTCATTGCAGATCGTGTAGAGGTGACTGGCGAACGAGTTGTCCGACTGGAACGGTGGTACCTCCGGGTCCGGCTGCGGCTGGTTCGACTCGATCGCCTTCCAGAGTTCGGCCAGCATGGGCAGTTGCGCATCGCGGTACAGGTGCCCGAAGGTGACCAGGCGGAACAGTGCGCCGTCGAGCCCCTGCTGCGGCTTCTCGTCCAGGCGCTCGGCGAGTTCGAAGTACTTCGCGGTGATCTCTTCCGGCGTACTGCCGAGACCGTGCTCCGGATGGGCGGCGGCGTACTTCGCGAAGTCCGGGAACCGGTCCTGCACACCTCTGCCGATCAGCCGCCCGCCCTCGCTGTCCAGACCGCCCGGGGGCACGCTGCTGTCCAGCGAGATCCGATCGGTGCGCTCCGGGAACAGAGTGGAATAGACCGCACCGAGATGGGTTCCGTAGGAGGCCCCGTGGTACGAGATCTTCTCCTCGCCCAGCGCCTCCCGGATCCGGTCCATGTCGCGCGCGGCGTTCGCGGTGCTGAGGTGGGGCAGCATCCATGCCGACTCGGAGGAGGCACACTGCTCGGCGACCAGCTTCGCCTCCTCGCCCCGCTTCACGACATCCGCCGAACTCCGGGCGTACGGCGGAATGTTGCCCCGCGACATCTGCTCCGGGGTCATGTCACAGGTGACCGGGGTGCTGTGCCCGACCCCTCGCGGGTCGATCCCGATCACGTCGTAGGTGTCCTGCACGGTCTGTGGCAGACCGGCATCCAGGAGCTGGGTCGGAAACTGCAGTCCCGCGCCGCCGGGGCCGCCCGGGTTGGTCAGCAGCACCCCGTGCCGCTGCGCCGGATTCTTGCTCGCCATCCGGGAAATGGCGATGTCGATTTGTTTCCCGTCCGGATCCTGGTAGCTCAGCGGCACCCGCACCGTGGAACATTCCAGGCCCGGCGCGGCGGTGTCCTCCGGGCACGCGCCCCACCGCAACGGATCCGGGGTGTTCGCGGCCGATACTCCCGGCACCACGACCGTCGCCATCGCCGCGACGGCGAGCGCGGCCATACAGCTTCTTCGCATCTGGTTTCCTCCCTGGCCCGGCGCACCGGGCGCCGGATCCGAACGAACTACCGAACTCGCCACACCGAAGATCGGGACGGATCGCCGATGGCCGGCGAAACGCGGGGCCCGCCGGCCATCGAACCTGCTTCGGTCGGGCGATCCCGGACGACCGCCCGGGTGACGATGTCTCGACGTTAGGAGTGGCCGATCCCTCGCCACATCCGCACCGAGGACGACAGCCGCGTCATCCGCTGGGCGTACGTTCACCGAATCGGGTGTCCACAGCGGACACGAGGAGCCTGGGCGCGGATCGTCATGGCGGGCGAAAGTGTGCCGTCGCGGCACCGATTCCGGACGCCGGTCCGCGCGAACGTATGACGCGACGTCACTGGTGCGGACGGCGGATCACAACGATAGTGGCGGCATGCTCTGCCATTCCTATCCGGCGATACCGGTGACCGCGATCATGGTGCGTGCGGACGCCCCGGGTCCCGGCTCCGACCGTGGCCGTGCGAAGGCCGGGTGATTGCGTGAATTCGGCACGTGCGGCATCCGAGGGCGGGACCGAGCCCGCACAGGGGCAGCTACGCAAACTCAACCTGACCCTGTTCCTCCCGCTGCTCGTCCTCGCCGGGGCACTGGTGCTGGCCAAGGACGCCGAATCGTGGTGGGCGTTCGCGATACTGGGTGCGTCCGTGGTCGCCGGCCTGGTGGCCTTCGTGCGATGGACCGCAGGCGAGGTGCTGCGCGTGGCTCTGCCCTGTCTGATCGTCACCGGGCTCGTGTGGCCGTTCTCGGTGCTGGTGGTCGACGGCAGCGCGGTCTTCGTCTGCCTGGCCTGTGTGGGTTCCTTCGTGATTCCCGAGCTGCCCCGGCACCGGGTCGTGCTGGCCTTCGCGCTGACCGGTTACGTCGCCGCGGTGGGTGCGTCGAGACTGTTGCTGCCACACGAGGGCGTCGTCGACGTCCTGGTGCAGTACGTCCTGGTCCCCACCGGCATCACCGCCGCCACGGTCGCACTCCGGTTCCCCAACAAGCGTTTCTACGATGTCGTCACCGACCTGGAGGAGGCGCGGGACCGGGAGGCGGAGCTGGCCGTCATCCGCGAGCGGGTGCGGTTCGCGGGCGATCTGCACGACATCCAGGGCCACACGCTGCATGTGGTGAAGCTGAAAACCGCGCTCGCACAGCGACTCGTGGACAGTGACGCCGAACGCGCCAAACAGGAGCTGCAGGAGATCCACGCGTTGGTCAGCGAAACCATTACCCAGACGAAGGAACTCGCCTACGCGCAGCGCAGGTTGAACCTCTCCGCCGAGCTGGAGAACGCGAGGAACCTGTTCGAGGCCGCGGGCATCAGGGTGCGCATCAACCGCGAAGCGGATGTCGACCAGGACGCGAGCGAGCTGCTCGGTCAGGTACTGCGCGAGACCACGACCAACATCCTGCGGCACGCTCAGGCAACGCGGGTGCGGATCACCCTGTCGGAGTCGAGCATCACCGTCGTCAACGATGGTGCCCAGCACGGCAGGCCGCCCGAGCTCCGTGGACTGGCCGCGCTCGAGCAGCGCGTCGCGGCCGATGGGGGAACACTGACCGTCGAGCAGGACGACGGTCGTTTCCTGACGGCGGCGGCACTTCCGTACTCGCGGCCCGAGGCGCGCGAGAACCGGTAGCAGGTGCGACCGGCGCCGGAACGAGGTCACGGCGAAGTGAGCGTGTCCGGTGCCTTTCGCCCGTCGCGCCATCTCGATGCCCGTACGCACAAATCCTCAATCTGAACGGGAACCATTTCGTGCCGGGCTTGACGCCGGCCGGATCCGCTGGCTCCAGGAGAGAAAACCTAGCAGTACCAATACTTCCCACGCAGACGATCGCATGTCCTGAACCGCCGCCGTGGCCGCGTTCATTGCGTGTGACGAAGGTCATCCGCGATGAACGAGTAAATCAGAACAGACGTCTACTGTTCAGATCGTTCCGAAATGGCCGATACGGATATCGAATACGAGCGAACGCTGACAGTTCGATATCGGATGGCGCTGTTGATGGCTCGACCTTGACAGGAAATCGTCCGAGAAGCAGGAGGCAAAACGATGAACAACTCTTTCGTGAAGCGTATGGCGATCGGTACGACTGTGGCGGCCGGCGCACTGGCCGTGGGTATGACGGGTATCGCCTCGGCTTCGGCGGGCCCGGTGACGGAGGGGCCGGGCGAGGTGCCGCCGTGCACCGCCGAACAGCTCAAGCTGACCGACACCGCTCCGCAACCCGCTGACTCCAACGGCCAGTACGAGGTGACGCTGGGCTTCAAGAACATCTCCGGCGGTACCTGTGGACTGGATGGTCTGCCCACTGTGGACCTGGTCGGTGAGGCGCAGGCTCCGTACGGCGAGCGGTACCGGCTGCCGAACGTCGAGCAGGGCGGGTTCATCGCCCTGGTGCCCGGCGAGGCCGCTGAGGTAGCCACGATGACCGTGCTGACGCCCGGCGAGGGCGGCGTGCCCTGGACGCCGAAGACTCTGGAGGTCACCGCACCGGGCGAGGACACCCCGCACCTGTCCGCGTGGCCGGCGGACCTGCCTGTCCTGCGGCAGGACGGTGCGACCAACCCGGGCTCCTACGTGGGTGGCATCTCCTGACGCACACACGAATCTGGCGCGGGGCGGACTTTCCGCCTCGCGCCAGATTCGTCTCCGGATGCCGCCCGCCCGGATCCACCTCGGCTGGTGCCCCTGGAATCGGTGCGACATGGGCAGGTGCCGGCGGTTTCGGGTCAGTTCGGCTCGGCCGCACACGCCTGATCACGGTCGGGACGGTGGCCGGTGGCCAGGAAGCCGGTGGCGCTGTCGATCAGGAACCGGTCGCTGCGATGCGGGAACATCGTGGTGTAGACCGACCCGAGGTAGGTGCCGTAGGAGATGCCGAAGTAGGAGATCCGTGACTCGCCCAGTGCCTCCCGGACCCGGTCCATGTCGCGGGCCGTGTTCGCGGTGGTGATGTGCGGCAGCAGCGGCGCGGTGGCCGAGGATCCGCACTTCCCGGCCACACCGGCCACCCGGTCCGCTTCGTTCGTGACGTCAGCGGAGTCGCGTGCGTACACCGGGATGTGTTGGACGGGTGTTCCAGCAGGGTCGGATCGCGGGTCACCGGCGTGCTGTGGTCGACGCCGCGCGGGTCGATCCCGATCACGTCGTAGCTGTCCAGTACCTCCCGCGGCATCGCGAGGTCGCCCCGCGGAATGGCCGGGAAGACAAGGCCCTCTCCGCCCGGCCCGCCGGTGTTGGTCAGCAGCACGCCACGCCGCTTCTGCGGATTGGTACTCGCCGGCCGCGAGATCGCGATCTCGATCGTCTGCCCGTCCGGGTCCCCGTAGTCCAGCGGAACGTCGAGCGTCGCACATTCCAGGCCGGGCCTGGCCGCGTCCTCCGGGCACGGCCCCCAGCTCACCGTGTCCGCTGTCGCCGCCGATGACACCCCCACCGGCGCCAGGGTGGCCACCCCGGCGGTGGCGACCACCGTCAGGACGGACTTTCGCATCGGAACTCCCTCTGGGGCATGGCCGCGATCGGGCCACAGTGGACGGTCGCTGCCGTGGAGTTGGCGCTCCGCCGATGTTCGTACGGCGGGTCCTCAGCGGCGGGGTTCCCAGCGGAAGAGGCGGGTGGCGAGGGTGACGGCGACGATGACCCAGGCCGCGGTGGGGGCGAGCAGGAGCAGGGAGTCGCCGAGTGGGACGCCGCCGTTCCAGGCGTTGGTGACCAGTTCGGTGGCGGAGCCGCCGGGCAGCAGG
>NZ_NKYE01000029.1 GCF_002262875.1 Amycolatopsis antarctica
GGTGATAACCAGACGAGCCTTCGACATGCCCGAGCATCCAGCCCACCCAGCCAGTCGCCGATGACCCGCGACTCGTGTCGCCTATGACCTGAGACACCTGTCGCCTATCTCCTGAGCCAGGACACTGCTGCGCCCACCAGAAGATGGCTACCGATGCTGGTGGTCTACGTCGTGCAGCGGCCAGGTGACTGTTCGTTCGTGCTCGATCCGCGCGAGAATCGCCGCCACCGATCGCCCGTCTTGCGTCCATTCGGCCAGCAGTTGTGCTCGTCGTCTTTCCAGTCGCCAGAGCCACATCCACGCCACGCCGTATGCCGACACCGGTGCGGCGACCAGCAGGACGAGCCATCCCGACAGGCTCATGTCCGGAGGTCGCGACGGCCCGACTGTTCGGGCAGCCCGGAAGACCTGGTTCTTCTCGGCAATGACAGCGTCCCAGCAGACAGGTGGCTTACCACCTGCGGTATCTGCCGGTTGACAGCACACAGCGCGTCGGTCGGATCGACGGTGCGGGTGCCCGTCATGAGGCGTCAAGCGCGAGGACACCGGCACCTGCGGTAGCTGCCAGTTGAAGGATCATCATCCGACGCAACAGCGCGTGGCTCGCCAGGTGTCCGAGGTTCGGCACGATTACGTGGTGGGCGTCTGCACGGAAGAGTTCGCGCATCAGTTCGCCGAAGCCCTCGCGGGCACCCGGCTGAAACTCGAAGAAGATGCCGGGGAAACAGAACCCGCGCTGTTCGGCGTAGCCGCGCAGGGCCTGCTCGGTCTGACGCAGTGGGCCGTCGTCGGCGTTCTCCGGCACTCGCATATAACCGTAGGCCAGTGGCGGCAATGTGCCTATCGCCCACCGCTCACATTCCGTTCGGATTGTCACAGGTGCCCTCCTGTCGACCACTGATGCGACAACGGCGTTGGGAAGCGCACACCGCTGTCGGACGCAAACCTCGGGTGGTGCGCTGTGGCGGTGGCACCAGGAGCGGTCTCGTCGCCTCCGGATGCCTGCGTTCACATTGGAGCCCCACCACCTGAGCTGCGATGACGAAGTTCACCTGCCGGATATGCGCCGGATGCATATCCGGCGTTCCCAGAAACGCATACGGTGGTCACGTTGCGGATTGACGCGATCGCTACCGGGAGTTGGGTGCGCCACTGATGGGCCGACACGGCGGACGCCGATACTGCCGTTGCGGCACCCGGCTTGCCGCCGACAACCCCGCCGGGCTGTGCTCTCCCTGTCGGTCGCGGGGTCGCGCGATGCTCGCCACGCCGCCACAGGTGCCATCGGAGTTCTGGCAGACCGACCGGGTGCGTGATGCCCTGAACAGCTGGCACATGGGGCGGGTCATCCAGGCGTACCGCACGCACTCCTGGCACGGCCGACCGTTGCCGCAGGGCACCGTGGCCGGCTGGGTCGGGTTGACCCAGACGCAGCTCAGCCGCGTCGAGAACGGCCAGCCACCGCAAGACCTCGCAAAGCTCATAGAGTGGGCGCGTGTCCTCCGCATCCCCGCCGGGCTGTTGTGGTTCAAGCTGCCCGTTGCCGCTACGACCGAAGCAGCTGCGACGGCGAAAGCCGTACTGCCATCGGCAGATGATGACGACGTGAACCGCCGAGAGCTACTGCGGTTGATGAGCTTGACGGGCAGTTTGCTGGCCGTGCCCGTGGCCGACGTGCTGGACGTCGAGCGCCTGGCCGCGAGTACCACTGGGCGACCCGGCTCCGCCACGCTGGACGAATACGCCAGTCTGAACGTCCACCTCTGGCAGGTCTTCGCTCATTCGCCAGCCAAGCGTCAGGCGTTACCGCTGGTGCGCCGTCACCTGAGCGTGCTGACTGACCACTTACAGCAGCCGCAGTCGGCGCACAACCACCGGCGACTCTGCGGACTGGTCGGGGACTTGTTCCAGCTGTGCGGCGAGATTTGCTTCGACGGCAACCGCTATACCGACGCTGCCCAGTGCTATGCGCTGGCCGCCAGCGCCAGCAAGGAAGCCGGCGCGCCTGACCTGTGGGCGTGTGCCCTGACCCGCCATGCATTCATTGGGGTGTACGAGCGCCGTTTCGGCCAGGCCGCGCCGTTGCTCGACGGTGCCACCAGCGTGGCGCGCAGGGGCGATACGAGCCTGCCCACCCGGTACTGGGTGGCAGTTGTGCAAGCGCAGACCTACGCCGGTCTGGGCAAGTTCGACAGTTGCCAGCGGGCGTTGGAAATGGCCGGACGCGTCACCGAGTTGAACACTCCGGCGACCAGCGGTTGGCTGCGCTTCACCGGCTCACGTCTTGCTGAGGAACGGGGCAGCTGCTTCGTCGAACTTGGTCGTCCGGACCTGGCCGAACCGGCATTGAACGAAGCGCTCGCCCGCAGCCTGTCCGTTCGCCGACGCGGCAGCGTGTTGACCGATCTGGCGACGGTCGGGGCGCGGCGCGGCGATGCCGAACAGGTCGTGCTCTATGGCGGGGCGGCGGTTGATGCCGCCCGGCACACCGGCTCGGCCGGGTACGTCGGGCGCAAGCTCGCGACGCTGAAACCACAGTTGAAGCCGCTGTTGGCCGACAAGCATGTCCGCAATCTCGACCGCCAGATCGCCACTTTCACCGACCCGATCGATGCGAGGAGTTTCCCGTGACCGAACCCAGCCGTATCTTCCGCGACGCTTGGATCAGCGGAGTGAAGCGGCACTTTCCCGGGAACCCTAAGCCGGGCTACGTCGCCTCGTGGGAGGACATGCCGGACTGGGAGCGCCAGAGTGCAGGGGCAGTATTCGAGCAGGTACGGGCGTTCGTGGAAGTGTCTGACGGCCAGACGGCCAAGCTCAGCCGCGAGCAGAAAGGGCGGTTCGTCGCCACCTGCTGGGTCGCTCAGATTTACAAGCACATCGCGGAACCGAAGCCCGGGTACGTCGCCGACTGGCCAGATCTGCCGGAGTGGCAGCGTGAGACGGACGCGGACATCTTCGAGCGGATCGAATTCATCGCGGGTGTACGGCAGTAGAAATCCGTACCGGATGGGATCACGTCGAGCACTCCCGTCCTGGCAAGCCCGGTCTACGGCGGTGTCGATTTCTCGACCGCGACCGATTCGATCACCTGTGTTGAAAATCGCGAGACGCTGATGGCGAGTGTGGCGGAAGGAATTTTCCGAAAGGAATCGACAAGGCTCGACATTGCTTGAGTCGACGCTATTTTGCGATCAATGCCCCGAGTGCGACGAATGCCGACATGGTGGCCGCGAGAGCGGAAATCGATGCCGCGACACCGCCGATGCTGGTCAGTACTCGCTTGGTCAGCCTTCCCCACATGTCGACCCGTACCGACATCTTGAGCTTCTGCCATTTGTGCTGTTGAATCGAGCAGCCCATGAGTATTCCGTAGGCATTGTTCCGGCACGGTTCGTTCTCCCGAGTATCCGCGCAGCACCACATTGGCGCCTGGAACAGGGTGTACAGCACAACTGCACCCGAGATCGCCGCGATCACCCCGGGGCCGAGTGTGGTTCCGAACCAGCCGTAAGCGACGACAAGCAGTAATGCGTAGCCCCACAAACGGCCTATTTTCTTCTTGGTCTTGGCTTTCACGATCATCAACGATTGCAGGGGTCGATACACCTCTGGTAGCGCCAACCGGGTTGGTTCCTGCGTCCGGTTCAGCGTGCGGTATAAATCGCTACGAATACGCCGTCCGAGCAGCAGTCAAGTCGAGAATCACGGGTGCGCTGCCGAGTTGATGTCGCGTTGTCCTCTACTCGCGGTGGGCCGCGACAGCGACACCTCGCGGCCTTCTGCCTCGTGGGTGACCAGACGATCACTCTGAGCGATACGCCGGTGTGCGGCCGCTTGCAAGACCGCTTGCAACACCCGGCACAGCCCGGACCCGTGTTGAGCGGATCCGGGCTTGTCGCGTCTCGGGGCCGCTGGGCCTCCGCCGTGCACCTGCCCGCGCTCGGACGAGCGGCAGCGTGGTCAACGGTAACGCCGCCCGCCTGCCGCCGATGACGTGATCAGACCGTGCGGCGGACTGGGGGTGTTCGATGACGCGAACCGAGCGTGTGACGGACGTGCAGCGGGGGACAGACGGCCTGGAAGAAGTCCTGCGCGCGATCTGGAACTCCGGTCACGGAACTGCCGTCGCGATGTGCCGCCAGCTCGTCAGCGCGGACGATCCGGGACTGGACGACGCACTGATGCGCTTTCAGGCCGCCGGGTACCTGCGGCCGAGGGTCCGTCAGCTCGCGTGCAGGCTGCTGGTGCAGCGCGACCCGCACCGGGACCCGGCCCCGCTGCTGCACACCCCGCTCCGGCCGAGTGACGAACACGGTTCGCTGTTCCGCAGGACGGCCCGCCCGCTCGTCGTGGAGTACGCCTACGGCTACAGCAGGCTGCACGCACTCGAACCGCTGCGCCGTTACCCGGAGATCCTCGCCGGGGGAGGCCTCGACGCACGGCTGAACGCCGCCGTGGGCCTCGGCGACACCGGTGACCTCGCCGCGCTAGACACGCTGGCCGGTGCGCTCGCCGACCGGCACCCGGCCGTGCGTTCGGCCGCGGCCGACGCGGTCCGCAGGCTGCGGCACGCCGGCCGCACCGCCGTCCGCGCCCATCCCGTGTGCGACGGGCTGGCCGGTCTGCTGCGCGATCGCAAGCGGGGACCGCGGATCGCGGCGGCACGCGCCCTCGGCGCGCTCGGCCTCACCGCGCCGCTGCGGGACCTCGGCCTCGGTGACCGGGTCGAGCCAGCGCGGGTGCTGGCGGGCAACATCCCCTCCCTCGAACCGACCTGGCCGGGCGACGACACCATCTGACGACATCCACCGGACACGGACCGGGGACGCCGCACTGCGCTGCCGGAGCGCCGGGCGCATCCTGGGGCGGTGACCGCCGATGCCGCACTCTGGCTCTTCGCCGACCAGCTCGGCCCGCACTTCACCGACGGCCCGGACACCCACGATCGGGACATCGTCCTGATCGAGTCGGCACACGCCCTGCGGCACAAGGGTTACCACCGGCAGAAACTGCATCTGGTGCTCGCCGCCATCCGCGCGCTGCGCCGTGACCTCGGCGACCGGGTGACCGTCGTCGAGGCGGCGAGCTATCGGGCCGGACTACGCGAGTACGGGCGGCCGGTCGTGGTGCACGAACCCGGCTCGCACGCCGCGCACCGCCTCGTCCGGCGACTGCGTGAGGACGGCGTGGTCACCGAGATCCTTCCCACTCCAGGGTTCACACTGTCCACTCGGGACTTCGCAGAGTGGGTGCGGGACCGCCCCCGCTACGTGATGGAGGACTTTTACCGCGACCAGCGCAGGCGCCACGGCGTCCTGCTCGAACCGGACGGGGAACCGGTGGGCGGACGCTGGAACACCGACCACGACAACCGGGAGCCGCCGCCCTCGGGCGCGGACACCCTCGGCGTTCCCGCGCCCTGGCACCCCAGAGAGAACGAGATCGACGAGCGGGTCAGGGCCGACCTGGACGCGATGAGCGGACTGCACACCGTCGGCGAGGACGGGCCGCGTCGTTTCGCGGTGAGCCGTACCGAGGCGAAACGAGCGCTACGGAGGTTCCTCGACGCGCGGCTGCCGACCTTCGGCACCCACCAGGACGCCATGCTCGGTGGCGACTGGGCGATGTCGCACGCGCTGCTGTCCGTGCCGATCAACCTCGGCCTGCTCGACCCGCTCGACGTCGTGCGGCAGGCCGAACGGCGCTACCACGACGGGCACGCGCCGTTGTCCTCCGTAGAGGGTTTCACCCGGCAGATCCTCGGCTGGCGGGAATGGGTCTGGCAGCTCTACTGGCACCTCGGGCCGGACTACTCGCGGCACAACGCCCTGCGGGCCGAGACCCCGCTGCCCGCGTGGTGGACCGAGCTGGACGCGGACGCGGTCACGGCGCGCTGCCTGAGCGTCGCCATGGCGGGGGTGCGCGACCGCGGCTACGCACACCACATCCAGCGGCTGATGGTGCTCGGTAACCACGCCCTGCAGCGCGGCTACCACCCGGCCCGGCTCACCGAGTGGTTCGCGACGGCGTTCGTCGACGGGTTCCCGTGGGTGATGCCGGCGAACGTGATCGGGATGAGCCAGTACGCCGACGGCGGGATCGTCGCCACCAAGCCGTACGCCGCGGGTGGCGCCTACATCAACCGGATGAGTGACCACTGCGGCGACTGCGTCTACGACCCGAAGGTCCGGGTGGGGGAGAACGCCTGCCCGTACACCGCGGGGTACTGGGCCTGGATGGACCGCAGCGCCGGACGGCTGCGCGGCAACCACAGGATGGCCAAGCCGCTCGGCTCGCTGGAACGGCTGCGCGACCGCGCGGCCGTCGTCGAGCAGGAACACGACCGGAACCGGTTCTGAGAACACAGCCGCACGAAAGGACACCGACAATGCCGATATCGCGATCGATCCCCACGTCGACGCTCACCAAGATCCTCGGGGCCGGGACCGCCGCGTACGGGGCCGCCATCCTCGTCAGGCCGGCGCTGATGGCGAAGCCCTGCGGCCTCACCGACGCCAGGGGAGCCGTCGCCGCGTCGACCGGCATCCTCATCGGTGCGATCGGGCTCCGCGACATCGCTTCCGGGCTGGCGATGTCCTTCGCCCCGGACGGGAGGTCGCAGCGCACCGCACTGGCCGTCCGCGTCGCCTCGGACGCGGCCGACGCCCTGCTGCTCGGGCTCACCCTGCCCGACCGCTCGTTGCGGCCGAAGGCTGCCGCGGCGGCCGGCGGCTGGGGCCTGCTGTGCGCGCTGTCCGGCCTGGCGGGCCGCAAACGCTAGCTGTACCCCGGTCAGGACACCTCGGCCAGGTAGCGCGCGGCCTTGTCCGGGTCGAGGAACCAGTGCTGGAAGTCGGACGGGTCCTCGAAGCCGTTGACGAACCGGGAGGCCACCGCGGGTACCGAACCGGCGGCTCCGATGATCTCCAGCACGTGTGGGGGCGGCGGCTGGAGCATCGCGTTCGTCCAGTTCGTCACGTGCTGCGCGTAGCCCCAGTAGCGGTCGAAAGCGCCCCGCATGAACTCGCGGTCGAACGGCTTGTCCCCATGCTCCAGGATGGACTCCAGGTACGAGGCCGCGCACTTGGCCGCGTTGTTCGAGCCCTGTCCGGTGATCGGATCGTTGGCCACCACCACATCGGCCATGCCGAGCACGATCGCGCCCGAGGGCAGCTCGCCGACCGGGTTGCGCACCACAGGCGTGTACCCACCGGCCAATGTCGCCCGTGAGTCGGTGAGCTCCACCTCGGCGGTCCGTTCGTATTCCCACGGCAGGTACTGCTTCATGAAGCCGAGGATTCGCCGCAGGTGCTCGTCCGGGCCGGGCCGGTCCTGCCAGCAGTCCAGCGGGCCGCCGGGGACCCCCTCGAAGAACAGGATGTCGCAGTTCCCGGACAGCGTCAGCGAGGGGATCATGAACAGCTCTCCGACCCCCGGGATGATGTTGAACCGGACGCCGTTGTGCTCGGGATGCTCCGGCCGCGGCGCGAGCCCGTGCACGTAGGCGAGGGACAGCGCGCGCTGCGGCGCGGTGTACGGGGACAGAGCCGGGTCCCGGTCGAACAGCTCGACCAGCTCGCCCTTGCCCGCGGCCACCACGACCAGGTCGTACATTGCGGCCAGTGAGTTCAGATCCGAGGTCGTGACGCCGTGGATCACCAGCTTCCCGCCGCGCTCCTCGAACAACTCCAGCCAGCCGGGCATCTTGATCCGCTGGTCGACCGACTGCGCGTAGTTGTCGAGCCGGGCGAACCAGTCCAGGGCGCGGTTGCCGTCGGGGGCGGCGATGGACACGCCGAGCCCCTCGATGCGGACCGTGTCCGCCTCCCACAGGTTCAGCGCGTGGTCCCGTTCGTGCTGCAGCGCCATGTTGAACATCGCCTGGGTCGACATCACCTTGCCCTCCCGGATCTCCTCCGGGGTACGGGCCGACATCACGGTGACGTCGTAGTCGTTCTCCTGCAGCGTCAGCGCGAGCTGCAAACCGGACTGACCGGCACCGACGACGAGGACCTTACGCATTCTGCCTACCTCCAGGGCGTTCGAGCGCCACCGGTCGGACCGGGGCGTGGCTTGCCGATGCGTGACCGTGCGGGAAAGCCGGTGTGGCCGGCACCCGGCTAGGCGTGACTGTCCGCGGGGACCTGCTCGGGCCGCTCACCCGGCACGGTCACGCGGGCCAGCGAGAGCGTGTGCGTGACGACGGCCTGCAGGGCCTGTACCGCGGACGCGGGCTGCCGGGCGTCGCAGGTGATCAGCGGCGTGTCGGGGCCCAGCGCGAGCGCGTCCCTGACCTCGTCCAGATCGTGCTCCAGTTCCCCGTCGAACAGGTTGACCGCGACGATGAACGGCAGGTCGGAGTCGTTCTCGAAGTAGTTGATCGCGGCGAACGACTCGTCGATCCGGCGGGTGTCGACCAGCACGATCGCGCCGAGCGCGCCCCGGGAGAGGTCGTCCCACAGGAACCAGAACCGGGGCTGGCCCGGCGTGCCGAACAGGTACAGCAGCATGTCGGCGTCCAGGGAGATCCGGCCGAAGTCCATCGCCACGGTGGTGGTGGTCTTCGTGCCGTCCGGTGCCTGGTCGTCGACGCCGGTGCCTGCCTGGGTCATCCACGCCTCGGTGTTCAGAGGCGGAACTTCGGAAACGGATCCGACGAGCGTGGTCTTGCCGACCCCGAACCCGCCCGCGACGACGATCTTCGCCGAGATCGTCAGCAGATCCGCGTCAGACGGGGAGCCGCTTGAGTCCATCGAGGATCCTCTCGAGCACGTTCGTGTCGTGTTGGTAGGCCTGGGCCGTGGGATGGACGTAGACCGCGCCCTGCGTGGCGAGGTCGCTGACGAGGACGCGGACGACGCCCAGCGGCAGCGTCAGCGCCACCGACAGCTCCGCGATGGAGGTCCTGCCGCGGGCCCGCTCGTAGAGCGTGCGGGACTCGGGCATGAGGGAATCGGCCAGCGAGGCGTCGTACCGCGGGACCGAGATGAGCGTCTCGACGAGGAGCTGGTGCCGGGTGCGGGTACGGCCGCCGGTCAGGGCGTACGGGCGCACCCGCCTGCTCCGCATCGCGGGCGCGGCACCACCCGTGGCGTCTTCGGTGGACACGGTGATCACATCCTTGGGCCGGGCTGGTCAGGCCTGGGAGCGGCGGGCAGTCAGGACGCGACGCATGTCGGCGCGCCGTTCGGGTGTCAGTACGTGGCCCGCGTTGGTCACGAACTGGGTCATCTCGTAGGCGACGACCTTCATGTCGCACTCCGGGCCGGTCAGTACCGCGAGACCGGCACCCGAGCTTATCTCCATGAAGAGGAAATATCCCTTGGTCAGCCGCATGATGATCTGCTCACAGGAGCCCTTGTCGAACAGGGCGGCACTGTTGCTCGCCAGGCTCAGCAGCCCGCTGGAGATGGCGGCCAGATGTTCGGCCTCGTCTCCGCTGACCGCGTCCGAGGCGGTCAGCGGGAAACCGTCGGACGACATGATCAGGGCGTGTGACACCCCGTGCACCTTGTTCACGAAGTCGTTGATCAACCAGGTGAAGTCGGTGCGGTTGTCATTGGCGGCTGTCACTGCTCGGTTCCCTCTGCTCGGTCGCGCTGCTCGGCGCCGTTGCGCTCGTCGCGGGCGGCCTGTTCGCCGGTGGAGAAGGCATCGAGGTCGGCGAGCAGGCGGTCGTGCCCGGCACGCTGGTCGGCCTGAGGAGGCTGCGGGGTCTGTGGCGGCGCGGGCTGCTCGGCCAGGTTCTTGATGCTGCGGGAGACCCGGCGCGGCAACCCGTTGGGCGTGGTTCCGGTGCGGGGTTCGCCGGGCGGCGGGCCAGGGGCCGGCCTGCGCCGGACGGCGGGCTGCCCCGTAGGCGACCGGCGCTGCGGCAGATTCCCGCTCGGCGAGGCGGGCCGGGCGGCGCGGGCCGCCGGGACCGCGGCGGGGTGCTCGGGTGCCGGGGTCTGCGGGAAGACGACGGTCTGCGCGCCGGACCAGCTCGCCTCCGGCAGCTCGGAGACCAGCGTGGAGGGCAGCAGGACGGTGGCGGTGGTGCCGTGCGGGCTGCGCCGGTCGAGCCGGGTCCGCATGTCGTGCCTGGCCGAGAGCCTGCGCACCACGGCGAGGCCCATGTGCCGGACCGAGTCGTCGTCGAGCACCGGGTCGGAGACCAAGCGCTCGTTCAGCGACTCCAGTTTCTCGGCGGGCATCCCGATGCCCTCGTCCTCGATGCGCAACAGGACGCTGCCCTGCTCGGTCAGGTGCGCGCTGACCCGGACCGGCGTGTTCGGCGGCGACTGGTTGGCGGCGTTGTCCAGCAGTTCCGCGACGAGCCTGCCGAGGTCGTCGGCTGCGAAGCCGACGACGCCGAGCGAGGCGACGCGGCCGATGGTGATGCGGGAGTAGTGGTCGATCGAGGACATCGCCGCACGGATCACGTCGACCAACGAGGTCGTCCGGGCCACGCCGTCGCCCGCGTCCCGCCCGGCCAGTACCCGGAGGTTCTCGGCGTTACGGCGGAGCCGGGTCGCCAGGTGGTCGAGGCGGTACAGCTCGGCGAGCCGTTCCTGGTCCTCCTCCTGCGACTCCATCTCCTCGAGCTGTGCGAGCAGGGAGTCGACGAGGTTCAGGTCACGCAGGGCGATGCTGCCGCAGATCCCGCTCAGCGCCTGTTCCGACGACGGCGGCGGCGGGCCTGAATCCTGTACGGCAGCCCGCGGCTCGAGGGCGCGCGGTGCGGGGCGCGGCGGGGCCTGAGCAGCCGCCAGGTTCTGCCGCGACGTGCTGATGATCTGGGCGGCCGCCTCGCGGGAGCGGCCGATCAGCACCCTCGAGCGGTCCAGTAACTCCCGAGCGCGCGTGGCCATGTCGTCTACACCTTCTGCTCGCGTACCCGTGTCGTGTGCCGGCGCCGTTCACCCGATGCCGTCGCCTGCCGTGCTGCCGGCGGGGCGCCGACGCGGGACGCGGACGACTACCGGGCAACGCCAGCCATGGAATCAGACCCCGGGGCGGTTGTCCACAAGGAGTCCCCGTTCGCTCGCAGGCTGTGATCCGGCTCCGGGCCTGCCGATCTTCTCCCCGCGACCGCGCCGGAACACACAGTCGGTCCACAATGGACACTCTTGCCGGAGGGGCAGGGTGAGCTTCGCGACAGGCCGCGACACGCCCCCTCGGTCTCCCCCTCCGGCGGGTCGGCCGGGGGCATGATTGGACGACACCGTGCCACTCGAACCGTCGGAGCCGCGGGCTAGGCTGGGTGCCCCGTACGCCCTCGCCACGAGGCCGCCGCGGCGCCCGTCATCGTTCCATTCAGGGGAGGTCCTTGCTGGTGTCGAACGACTCCTTCGTCCACCTGCACGTGCACACCGAGTACTCGATGCTCGATGGTGCGGCGAAGATCGCTCCGCTGTTCGACGAGGCGGTCCGGCTGGGGATGCCCGCGGTGGGGATGACCGATCACGGGAACATGTACGGGGCGGACGAGTTCTACCAGCAGTCGGTGAAGGCGGGTGTCAAGCCGATCATCGGCATCGAGGCGTATGTGGCGCCGGAGTCACGGTTCCACAAGAAGCCGGTGTTCTGGGGGCAGAGCAACCAGCGCGGCGCTGACGAGTTCGGTGAGGGCGGGGACGTCTCGGGTGCGGGTTCGTACACGCACATGACGATGGTGGCGGAGAACGCCACCGGCTTGCGGAATCTGTTCAAGCTGTCGTCGTTGGCGAGTATCCAGGGGTACTACCGCAAGCCGCGAATGGACCGGGAGCTGATCGCCGAGAACGCGGAGGGCATCATCGCGACGACGGGGTGCCCGTCGGGTGAGGTGCAGACGCGGTTGCGGCTGGGGCAGACCGAGGCGGCGTTGCAGGCGGCGTCGGACTACAAGGACATTTTCGGCGCGGACAACTTCTTTCTGGAATTGATGGACCACGGCCTGCCGATCGAGCGGTCGGTGCGGGAGGGTCTGCTCAAGATCAGCCGGGAGTTGAATCTCTCGCCGTTGGCGACGAATGATTCGCATTATGTGACGCAGGATCAGGCGGATTCGCACTCGGCGTTGTTGTGTGTGCAGTCGGGAAAGACGCTGAACGATCCGAATCGATTCAAGTTCGACGGTAGTGGCTATTACCTGAAGTCGGCCGCGGAGATGCGGGAGTACTGGGACACGGAGGTTCCCGGGGCGGCGGATTCGACCCTGCTGATCGCGGAGCGGGTGCAGTCCTACGAGGAGGTCTACGCACACAAGGACCGGATGCCGGTCTTCACCGTCCCGGACGGTTACGACCAGGCGAGCTGGTTGCACCAGGAAGTGATGAAGGGCCTCGAGTGGCGCTTCCCCGAAGGGGCGCCGGAGGGCTACGCCGAGCGACTGGAGATGGAGCTCGGCGTCATCGTCCAGAAGGGGTTCCCGGCGTACTTCCTGGTCGTCGCCGACCTGATCAACTACGCGCGCGGTGTGGGTATCCGGGTCGGCCCCGGTCGTGGGTCCGCCGCCGGATCGCTGGTCGCGTACGTCCTCGGTATCACCAACCTGGATCCCATCCCGCAGAAGCTGCTGTTCGAGCGGTTCCTCAACCCCGAGCGCGCCTCGATGCCCGACATCGACATCGACTTCGACGACCGGCGTCGTGGCGAGATGGTCCGCTACGCCACCGAGAAGTACGGCTCGGACCGGGTCGCCCAGGTCATCACCTTCGGCACGATCAAGACGAAGGCCGCGATCAAGGACTCCGCCCGCGTCCACTACGGGCAGCCCGGTTACGCGATCGCGGACAAGATCTCCAAGGCGCTGCCGCCGCCGATCATGGCGAAGGACATCCCGCTGTCCGGGATCGTCAATCCGGAGCACGAGCGCTTCGGTGAGGCGGCCGAGGTGCGGGCGCTGGTGGAGACCGACGACGAGGTTTCGACGATCTTCAACACCGCTCGCGGGCTGGAGGGGCTGATCCGTAACGCGGGCGTGCACGCCTGCGCGGTGATCATGTCCAGCGAGCCGCTGATGGAGGCCATCCCGCTGTGGCGGCGGGACGACGGCTCGGTCATCACCGGCTGGGACTATCCGTCGTGCGAGGCCATCGGCCTGTTGAAGATGGACTTCCTCGGCCTGCGCAACCTGACCGTCATCGGTGACGCGATCGACAACATCAAGACCAACCGCGGCGAGGACATCGACCTCGACCGGCTCGGCATGGACGATCCGGAGACCTACAAGCTGCTCGCCCGTGGCGACACGCTCGGCGTGTTCCAGCTCGACGGCGGGCCGATGCGCGACCTGCTCCGCCGGATGCAGCCGACCCGGTTCGACGACATCGTCGCGGTGGGTGCGCTGTACCGCCCCGGCCCGATGGGCATGAACGCGCATAACGACTACGCCGACCGCAAGAACCTGCGGCAGAAGGTCACCCCGATCCACCCGGAGCTGGCCGAGCCCCTGAAGGAGATCCTGGCCGACACGCACGGCCTGATCGTCTACCAGGAGCAGATCATGCACATCGGCCAGAAGGTGGCCGGGTATTCGATGGGCCGCGCGGACGTGCTGCGCCGCGCGATGGGCAAGAAGAAAAAAGAAGTCCTGGACAAGGAGTTCGAGGGTTTCCAGGCCGGGATGAAGGCCAGCGAACTGCTGGACGGCGGATTCTCCGACGAGGCCGTGAAGGCGTTGTGGGACACCATTCTCCCGTTCGCCGGATACGCGTTCAACAAGAGCCACGCCGCCGCCTACGGCCTGATCTCCTACTGGACGGCGTATCTGAAGGCGAACTATCAGCCGGAGTACATGGCGGCGTTGCTGACGTCGGTGGGCGACAACAAGGACAAGTCGGCGATCTATCTGTCGGAGTGCCGCCGGCTGGGTATCAAGGTGCTGCCGCCGGACGTGAACGAGTCGGCGCTGCGGTTCGCCGCGGTCGGGGACGACATCCGGTTCGGCATGGGCGCGGTGCGCAACGTGGGTGCGAACGTGGTGGAGTCGGTGATCAAGACCCGGGAGGAGAAGGGCAAGTACTCCTCGTTCACCGATTTCCTGGACAAGTCGGAACTGGTGGCGTGCAACAAGCGGGTGATCGAGTCGTTGATCAAGGCGGGTGGCTTCGACTCGCTGGGGAACACGCGGTTGTCGATGGTGCAGGTGCACGAGGAGGCGGTCGAGGCCGTGGTGCCGCTGAAGCGGCAGCAGGCGATGGGGCAGTTCGACCTTTTCGGCGGGGGAGACGACTCCGATGGCGCGGCGATGTCGTCCTCGTCGCCGCTGGCGCATCTGAGGTTCGGCGAGCAGGAGTATCCGCGTAAGCAGTTGCTTGCGTACGAGCGGGAGATGCTGGGCCTGTACGTGTCGGCGCATCCGCTGGACGGTGCGGAGCGGATTCTGCGCAAGCATGCGCCGAGGCCGATCGCGGCGATTCTGGCCGACCCGCCGAAGGAGGGGGAGATCATCATCTCGGGGCTGATCACCGCCCTGGAGCGTCGGGTGAACAAGAAGGGCGAGCCCTGGGCGATCTGCCGGGTGGAGGACATGGACGCCTCGCTGGAGGTGTTGTTCTTCCCGAAGGCGTACGCGGTGTACTCGGCGGATCTGATCGAGGACGCGGCGGCGGTGTTCAAGGGCCGGGTGAACTGGCGTGAGGACAAGATGTCGATCTTCGGTGGCGGTCTGGTGCCGCTGGATCTCTCCGACGTCGAGAACGGTGTCGAGGAACCACCACTGGTGCTGCTGGCCTCGGCGGAGAAGATCAACCAGAGCGTCGTCGCCGAACTCAAACGCACCCTCGAAGTCCACAAGGGCGACACCCCGGTGCATCTCAAACTCGTCGGCACCCAGCGGCAGACCGTGTTCGCGCTGTACGACTACCCGGTTCGGGTCAGCTCCATGCTGATGGGCGAGCTCAAGGGCATCTCCGGGATCACGGCGGGCGCCTGAGTCACACCCGGTCGCCGCGACCGGGGCCGGAGGTGGCCCCAGGTGCTCCCGATCAGCAGCCCGGACCGTCCATAACCTCTGGCAGCTGTAGATCTTGGACCCGGCCCAGGACTCCCGAAGCTACGACCAGGTGCAAAGTAGAGCGTTGTAGCTGGTCACCACGGCTGCCTTCGACGGGCATCACGCCTCCCCTGCAGGGCTACGGTGGATCACGCGGTGGATGGTGGAGCGGTCGACGCGGTATTCCTCGGCGAGGTCGGCCAGCGTGACCTCGCCAGCGGCGTGAGGGCGTCGGATGGAGCGCTGCGCGGACTCAGGCAGTGTGGGCTGTTTCTCTTTGAACTTGCCCTTGCGTTTGGCGATGGCCACGCCGTCGCGGGTGCGCAGGTGGTTGAGGTCGGCCTCGAACTCGGCGACCATCGCGAGGGTTCTGCGGGAACAGCCGGTCGAACGGGTCGTCCCAGTCGTAGACCGAGGCGGCTAGGCCGAACAGCACGCCGCGGCCGCGGAGGTCGGTGAGGATCTGGTTGGCCTCGGCCATGTTGCGGGCGAATCGGTCGAACTTGGTGACTGTGAAGACGCTGCCGTCCCACACGGCTGCGAGGGCTTGGTCCAGTCCGGCACGGTTGGTGCGGGGTGGTGCCGGAGAACCCGCGGTCGATGTAGATCCGCTCGGGCTCGACTCGGAGCGCTTGAAGTTGCTCGGTCCGCACGAGCACGTCCTGCTCGTCGGTGGCGCAGCGTGCGTATCCGACTCGTGTCCCGTTCACGCGCTCGTTGTTCCGTATAACCCCCCATCACCGGAACGAAACCCGGAACACTGTTACGGAACGCCTCGGCCTGTAGTCCTGATCGCGTGTCCTGGTGTTCCGGTAGACGAACGTCTACCGGAACAGCACTCGGTGTGCGGATTGGTCTATTCCTGGCCGGAAGCCCAGATGTGCCCGCCGTTGGCCTGCATGTGCTCCTGTGCCCATTCCGCGAGGCTGGTCAATGGGATGCCGAAGTGCCTCACGAACTGCGGGCGGCCCGGCTGACCGGAGACGTTGAGCCACTTGTGCGAGGCGCCCATCGCCGGCATGCCGGCGGCGAGTGCCTCCTGCTCGGTCATGTCCGGGGCCGACAGTTGCCCGCCCAGGATGCGAGAGAGAACCTTGGCGATCTTCGTCACCGACAGGTAGTCACTCGCCAGTTCCAGTTCGACCCCGTCGAATCGCTGCGGCGCGGCGATGGCGGCAGCGGCCACCCTGCCGATGTCGTCCACCGCGGTCAGGGACAGCCGGGTTTCCGGGCGCAGAAGGGTGACCAGGCCGCCTTCGATGCCGCGCGGGAACAGGTAGGCCATTGGACGGGAGGAAGTTCTCCATGAAGAAGACCAATTGTGAACCGCCCCGTCAGTGGTCGGCACGCGACAGTGGGGCGGTAGCGGGTTGCTCTCGCCAGTACATTCCCGGGCCGTGGCGGGCGAGGACAGGGGGAGCGGTGATCGGCTATCAGCTCGCCGCCCGCCGCCGCGACCACGTCACTGCTCTCGTGTTCGCCGAAGCGTTGTTCCCCGGATTCGGCTTCGAGGACCACACCGCGCTCACTCCCGAGAATGTCTCCAGTGGCATGCACCTATGCCATCTGGGCTTCTACTTCCAGCCGGACATCCCCGAGACGCTGATCGCCGGACACGAACGCGAGCTGATTGCCTACATGATCAAGTACGAGCGCAGCCACCCCGACACCGCCACCCCCGAGGCGGTCGACGAATACGTGCGCCGCTACTCCATGCCTGGCGGCATCCGCGCGATGCTCTCGATCTACCGGGCAATGCTCGTCGACGCCGAACAAAACCGGCAAGCCGCACGGAAGAAGCTGGACATTCCAGTCCTGGCGCTCGGCGGCTCCGGGTTCATCGGCGACCGTAACGAGTCCCAGATGCGGCTCGTGGCCCACGACGCCACCGGACACGTCTTCAACACCGGACACGACCTCGCCGAGGAAGTACCCGACGAGATGACCGACATCATCCTGCCGTTCCTGACCGAACAAGTATCGGTGCGATGGTGCTGTAGCAATGGATGACTTCGCCTTTACCGGTAAGTGCTGCTGGAGTAGCTAGCCCAGCACGCGCCCGAGGAAGCCGCGTAGGTAACCCGCGACGACGTTGAGGTGGCTTTCCAGCAGGAAGTGGCCGCCGTTGATGAGGTGGATCTCCGCGTCCTTGGCGTCGCGGGCGAAGGCTTGCGCTCCGGCTGGGCCGAAGATTTCGTCGCCCTGGCCCCATACCGCGAGTACCGGGACCTCGTTGGTGCGTAGGAATTCGTGCAGCAGTGGGTAGAGCGGGCGGTTGTTCGGGTAGTCGCGGAACAGTGCCAGTTGGATCTCGTCGTTGCCTTCGCGGGAGACGAGGGCGTAGTCGTGTTCCCAGGTGTCCGGGCTGACCAGGCTCGGGTCAGGGACGCCATGCAGGTATTGCCAGCGGACTGCGTCGAGGCTCAGCGCGGCGCGGACGGCGGGTTCGGTGTCGGGGCCTGGGTTCGCCCCGTAGGCCCAGACGTCGGTCCAGAACGAGTCGACGAAGCCGTCCTCGTAGCCGTTGCCGTTCTGGGTGACGAGGGCGGAGATCCGTTCGGGGTGTTGGAGCGCGAGCCGCCAGCCGATGGGGGCGCCGTAGTCCTGGACGTAGAGGGCGTAGCGGTCCAGGCCCAGCTGGTCGAGCAGTCCGGAGGTGAGTTCGGCGAGGGCGTCGAAGGTGTAGGCGAACTCGCCTGCGAGGGGGGCGGCGGAGTGGCCGAAGCCGAGGTGGTCCGGCGCGATGACGTGGTAGTCCCCGGCCAGTAGCGGGATGAGCTCGCGGAACATGAACGAGCTGGTCGGGTAGCCGTGCAGCAGCACGATTGCGGGAGCGTCGGCGGGGCCGGCCTCGCGGTAGAAGATCTCGTGGCCGTCGACGGTGGCGGTCCGGTGGTGCACCGAGCTCATATCTAACCTCTTTGAATGTTTAATACGGTTAGTTCCTCGTCATGCAAGCACGGGTGGGTTAACCTGTCAAAGGGTTCGATCTAGTTAGAGGGGAGGGGCCCTCGATGGACGCGCTGCTGGACCTGCTCAACAGCAGACCACGGGTCAACGGCGAGGAACTCGACGCGCTCGGCGACCCGGCCGCAGGCAGACGCTGGGCGCGGGAACACGGCGGCGACGGCAGCCTCACGGAACTGGCCCTGCTGCGCGCGGCGCGGGGCCTCCTGTGGGACGTAGTGAGCGGAGAAAACCCGCCCACCGCATTGAGCCCGCTACTCGAAGGGGTCCACCAGATCCCGGAGTTCACTTCGGATGGTCTTCAGTGGACAGTCAAAACTCCCCCGCACGCCCGGTTGGCCGTCGAGATGGTCCTCGCCTGGGCCGCCACCGCGAAGCAACTACCCGGCCGACTACGCCCGTGCGCCAACGACGAGTGCCAACTGTTCCTGCTCGACCGCAGCCGCGCCAACCGCGCCCGCTGGTGCTCGATGGCCGTCTGCGGCAACCGCGCAAAAGCACGCCGCCACTACCAGCGCACCCGCTGACGGGGGAATGGCCGCTACTCCTGCCTGGGGTCGCCGTCCACGGGGCTGTCACGGCCGGGCAGGAATGACGCGATGGCGAGGGCGGCGAGCGCCGAGACGGCACCGATGCCCAGTACCACCCGGAAGGCGTCCTGTGCCGGGAGCGTGGCCGGTCCGAGGCTGATGGTCATCTGGGCCAGGACGGCGCCGGCGACCGCACTGGCGACCGAGGTGCCGATGGAACGCATGAGCGTGTTCAGGCTGTTCGCAGCGGCGGTCTCGGAGACCGGCACGGCGGCCATCACCAGGGCGGGCATCGCGCCGTAGGCCAGCCCGATGCCCGCGCCGATGAAGGTGGAGGCGATCATGAGCTGCCAGATGGCCGACATCATCACCAGGCTGAGGCCGTAACCGATCGCCACCACCAGCGCGCCGGTCATCAGCGTGATCTTGGGCCCTCTGGTCCGGGAGATCCGCGCCGAGATCGGTGCCATCGCCATCATCACCAGGCCGTTGGGTGCCATCACCAGGCCGGCGACCAGGATCGTCTGCCCGAGGCCGTAGCCGGTGGCGGCGGGCAGTTGCAGCAGTTGCGGGATGACCAGCGACATCGCGAACATCGCGAAGCCGAACACCATGGACGCGGTGTTGGTGAGCAGCACCTGCCTGCGTGCGGAGGTGCGCAGGTCGACCAGTGGCTGCCGGGTGCGCAGCTCCCACCAGCCCCACCCGAGCAGCACGAGGACCGCCGTGGCGAGCAGGCCCACGGTCAGGCCGCTGCCCCAGCCCCAGTCGCCGCCCTTGGAGATCGCCAGCAGCAGGCACAGCAGCGCGACCGAGAGGCCCACCGCGCCCGGCAGGTCGAATCGGCCACCGGTGCGGACTCTCGACTCCGGGACGAAGGCGAACACGAGGAACGCGGCCGCCGCGGCCAGGAACGAGGCGGCCCAGAACAGCGTGTGCCAGTCGGCGCGGTCGGCGATGAACGCGGCGGCGGGCAGGCCGAGTGCGCCGCCGACGCCCAGTGAGGCACTCATCAGCGCGGTCGCCCCGCCCAGCCGTTCGGCGGGCAGTTCGTCGCGCATGATGCTGATGCCCAGCGGGATCACGCCCGCGGCCAGTCCCTGGAGCGCGCGCCCGACGACCATCGGCGCCAGGCTGTACGACAGTGCGCACAGCACCGAACCGGCGATCAGCATGACCAGGCTGAACAGCAACATCCGCCGTTTGCCGTACATGTCGCCCAGCCGCCCGACGGTCGGTGTCGCGACCGCGGCCGCCAGCAGGGTCGCGGTGATCGCCCAGGCCGTGTCGGAGGGAGTGGCGCCCAGCAGCGCGGGCAGCGTGGGCACGAGCGGGATCACCAGGGTCTGCATGAGCGAGACCACGATCCCGGCGAAGGCCAGTACCGTGACCACAGCCTGCGGGCGCGTCCGGATCGGGGCGGCCGCGCCGGACGGCGTGGCGAGGACATCGGTCATCGGATCGGCTCCCGTGGTCGTCGCCGATGCGTCCTGGCGCGGCGGCGCAGCTTTAAGTCAGTCGCTTGACTGACGTTATCACCCGCGCCTAACGTGACTCCACGCGCTGGGCGGAGACGAGGAGGTCCTGCGATGACACAGGCGGAGGTACGGGGCGGGGACTCCTCGGTTCCCGTCCCCGGCGTTCGTGCGCCCCTTCCCGGCGGGCCCTCGATCGGCGGGCGTCGCGACGTGGCGGAGCGGTGGTGACCGTGCCGGGGAAGGCGGTCAGGGCGGAGCGGGTGGCCGCGACACGGGATCTGATCCTGTCGAACGCGGAACGCCTCTTCGCCGAGCACGGGGTCGCCGCGGTGTCCAACCGCCAGGTCAGCGAGGCGGCCGGACAGGGGAACAACACCGCCGTCGGCTATCACTTCGGCACCAAGGCCGACCTGGTTCGCGCGATCGTGCGCAAGCACACCGAGCAGGTCGAGTTACTGCGCGCCCGGATGGTCGCGGGTACCGGCGAGTCCGACGAGGTGCGGGACTGGGTGGCCTGCATGGTGCGTCCGCTCGCCCAGCACCTCGCCGATCTCGAATCGCCGACCTGGTTCGGCCGGTTCAGCGCACAGGCGATGACCGATCCGGCGTACCGGGAGATCATGGTGGTGGAATCCCTCGGTTCGCCTGCCCTGCTCCGCACCGCCGAGGAACTCGACCGGTGCCTCCCGGACCTGCCACCCGCCGTGCGGCGGGAGCGCCGCGACATGGCCCGCCTGCTCATGGTGCACATGGTGGCCGAACGCGAACGGGCGCTGGCCGAAGGCGGCCCGACCCCGCGGGATTCCTGGCAGCGGGCCGCGACCGGGCTGATCGACGCGATCACCGGCCTCTGGCTCGCTCCGGTGACCGGAGGGTGAGGACGCCGAGGCGAGGGCACCTCCCGGCGCGGTAGCCGGGTGACCATTGTGGACGGTCGCGGCGCGGACGCGGGGTCGTGCGCTCGTCCTGCCGGTCGGATGCCCAGCGGCGAGAATGGCCGACGTGACGACCGGTCAGCAGGCCCCCGAGGTGGACGGAGCGCCGGACCCGCGACGCTGGAAGGCACTCGCGGTGACCCTGGCGGCCGGGTTCATGGGGCTGCTCGACGTGAGCATCGTCAACGTCGCCCTGCCGTCGATCCAGAGCGGCCTCGGCGCGACTCCCGCCGGCATCCAGTGGGTGGTGTCCGGTTACGCGCTGACCTTCGGGCTGGTGCTCGTCGCGGGCGGCCGGCTCGGGGACACGCTCGGCAGGCGCCGGATGTTCCTGATCGCGCTCACCGCGTTCGTCCTGACCAGCGCGCTCGCCGGGGCGTCGGTGAACGAGGCGATGCTGATCGTCGCGCGCCTGCTGCAGGGTGCCGCGGCGGGCATGCTGACCCCGCAGAACACCGGGCTGATCCAGGACCTCTTCCACGGCGCGGAACGCGGCCGCGCGTTCGGCATGTTCGGCGCCACGGTCGGCATCTCCACCGCGGTCGGCCCGGTGCTGGGCGGGGTCATCCTCGCGGTCTCCGGTGAGTCCTCCGGCTGGCGGTGGGTGTTCTTCGTGAACATCCCGATCGGCATCCTCGCCCTGGTGCTCGCGATGAGGCTGGTCCCGCGATCGGAACGGGCACCGGGCAGGTTACGGGCGGAGATCGACGGCGTCGGGGCGATCCTGCTCGGCCTGGCCGTGCTCGGCGTGATGTTCCCGCTCGTGCAGTCCGAGCAGGGCGGCCCGCGGCGGTTCTGGTGGATGTTCCCGCTGTCGGTGCTGCTCGGAGTCGCCTTCGTCTACTGGGAACGCAGGCTGGCCCGCGGGAAGCGGCCACCGCTGCTGGACACCCGCCTGTTCACCGCCACCCCCGGATTCGCCCGCGGGGCCGCGATCGGCGCGGTGTACTTCAGTGGGTTCGCCGGCGTATGGCTGGTTTTCGCGTTGTTCTTCCAGCAGGGCCTCGGTTACACGGCGCTGCAGTCGGGACTGGCGGTGACGCCGTTCGCGCTGGGCTCGGCGGTGGCGGCGGCGATCGCCGGAAGACTCGTGCAGCGCTGGGGCAGGCGGTTGACGGTCGCGGGCCTGACCACGGTCGCCGCCGGGCTGGGCGTGGTGGCCGTGCTGGTCCGGGTCGTCCCCGCCGCTTCGGTGGGATTCGCCGTGGCCCTCCCGCTGCTGCTCGCCGGTATCGGCGGTGGCATGGTCATCTCCCCGAACACGACGCTGACGCTGGAACGGGTGCCCGGGGCGACCGCCGGGGTCGCGGGCGGGGTGCTGCAGACCGGGCAGCGCATCGGGACCGCGATCGGAACGGCGGTACTGGCCTCTGTCTTCCACGCGATCGCTCTGCCAGGGGGCGACTATCAGGCAGCGGTCTCCGTGGCCCTGCTCTGCTCGGTCGGCTTCACCCTGCTCGCATTGATCCTGGCGGCGTTGGAACTACGCCACGATCACCGTAGTGAGCAGCGAATGTCGCACAAAGTAGCAGCGACTGGTCCATTCGAGTGAGGTTGACAGCCGGATGCTGGTGCTACTGAGAGCGACTGTGACAGCCTTGGCCTGCCTTCGCTGGAGAAAAATGGCTACCCAGGGTGGCAATCGGGTCAGTGGTTCCGGGGATGGGAACCGCTCCGGTCGTCACAGGGAGCTACAGGTGGGCCGGGTGTGCGATGGGGCAGGGTCATCGCGGCACGGCACTTCCGTTCCGGCTCGAGAATCCGGTTGTGCGGCGGAGGTCGTCCGCTCCGGTGGGCCCGGGCGAGGGGGATCCGGGCCCACCGGGAGCCGCCGGGCCCCGCGGCCGAGGGGCGGCCGTGCGACCGGACTCGCGGATCGAACTCGTCCACCGGTATTCGCGGGACGCCAGCCGTCCCGGACAGGGTCGGGGACGGCTGGCGTCACCTCGGATCAGGACACCGGCGCGGGCACCGGAGCCTGGGGCAGGGGAGCATCGGGAAGGGGTGCCTCGGGTAGCGGCACGTCCGGGACGGGCACTTCGGGAACGGGCACCGGCAGCGCCGGAACGGTTCCGAGCAGGCCCGCCAGCAGACCGGACAGGGTGCTCAGCAGGCCCTGCAGCAGTCCGGTGACCGGGGCGAGCGCGCCGGGCAGCGGCGGCAGCGTGGGCACCGGCGGGACCTGCGCCCTGGTGGCGGGTGCCGCGAGGGTGCCGGTCAGTTCCTCCGCCTGGCCTTTCGCCATGGTGGCACCGTCGCGCGACTCCGGGGCGATCGCGTACCGGCGCCCCGAGGACATGTCCGCCAGCAGCGGTGTCAGCCTGCCGAGGGTGTCCCCGGTCGCCGTGACATCCCCCGCGTAGGCGGCCCGGGTCAGCTCGTCGCGCAGTTGCAGCACCTGCTCCCCGGCCACCCGCGGGCCGAGCGGTGCCGGTTCGCTCGCGGCAGCCGCGGCGCCGCCGGAGAGCACGGCCAGCATGCTGCCGACCGCGAGCGCGGTCATCGAGCGCACAATTCCACGTTTCATTTCCTGGGTCTCCGTTCGCCGAATGCACGATGCAACCGGATAAATCGTTACCCCCCGCACGACGAGGCGACCAGAGGACACCGCGTGGACGGACGCGAACGGCGCTCACCAAATGAAATTGTCTCGTGTTCATCGGGACCACAATTGATGAACACCTTCGTCTTGCGTTCCGGCACCGCGGCTCGTGCCGCCGCGGGAACGCGCACCGACGGTCAGTGCGTCACCCGGCCGGGCGGACCGTGGTCGCCCGAAGAGATGCAAACCTGTTTCCCGTCGTTCTGTCACCCGGGAGTGCGTATGGACGCGCGGTGCCCCCGGCGCGGGAGCGCCAGGGGCACCAGGTCGGGCAGGGTTGGTATCAGCTCGCGCCGATGGTGGACGCGTCGATGACGAACCGGTACCGGACGTCGCTGTTCTCCACCCGCTCGTAGGCGGTGTTGACCTGGTCCGCGGAGATGACCTCGATCTCGGCGCCGATGCCGTGCTCGGCGCAGAAGTCCAGCATCTCCTGGGTCTCGGGCAAGCCGCCGATCATCGATCCGGTCAGCACCTTGTTTCCGCCGATCAGGGAGAAAGCGTTGTAGCACAAGGAGTTCGCCGGGGCACCGACGTTCGCCATGGTGCCGCCGACACGCAGCAGTGACAGGTACGAGTCGATCGGCAGTTCGGCGGACACCGTGTTCAGGATCAGGTCGAACCGTCCCTTGAGCGTGTCGAAGGTGGACTCGTCACTGGTCGCGTAGTACTCCTTCGCGCCGAGGCGGAGACCGTCCTCCTGCTTCTTCAGGCTCTGGCTCAGCACGGTGACCTCGGCGCCCATCGCGACGGCGATCTTCACCGCCATGTGGCCGAGCCCGCCGAGGCCGACGACGGCGACCTTCTTGCCGGGGCCCGCCTCCCAGCGGTTCAGCGGGGAGTACGTGGTGATCCCGGCGCAGAGCAGGGGAGCGGCGGCGTCGAGTTCGATGCCCTCCGGGATCCGGCAGACGAACCAGTCGCGGACGACGACCTGGGTGCTGTAGCCGCCGTAGGTGTTCTCACCGTCGAAGCCGACCGCGTTGTACGTCTGGACGTTGCCCTTGACGCAGAACTGCTCGGTGCCCGCTTTGCAGTAGTCGCACTCGCCGCAGGAGTCGACCATGCAGCCGACGCCGACGCGGTCGCCGACCTTGTGCGCGGTGACGTTCGCACCGACCTCGGACACGACGCCGGCGATCTCGTGGCCGGGCACCATCGGGAAGATCCCGCCGCCGCCCCAGTCGCCCTTCGCCTGGTGCAGGTCGCTGTGGCAGATCCCGGCGTAGGCGATGTCGATGCGCACGTCGTCGGGTCGCAGGTCGCGGCGTTCGATGGTGGTCGGCTCCAGCCGCGCTCCCGGGCTGGGCACGGCGATCGCGGGTGTCTGTGACATCGGGACAAAACCTCCATCGGCGTCCGGTGTCTCCCGGACGCGCTAGCACATTGCTACTTGTGAATACCTTCTCTACGGTAAGAGGGGTCTTACATTCCGGCAAACCGAGAGAGTGTGATCCCTCTTATGTCGCGTGGTTACCACCACGGCGGGCTGCGCGAAACGCTGGTGGACACCTGCCTCGGCCTGATCGCCGAGCGGGGCTTCGAGGCGTTCTCGGTGGCCGAGGCCGCCAGGCGGGCCGGGGTGAGCGCCGCCGCTCCGTACCGGCACTTCGCCGATCGCGCGAGTCTGCTCGCTGCGGTGGCGGGCACCGTCGCCCGCCGGCTCGCCGAGCGGGTGGACGCCGCCGCGGCGGGGCACGCGAACGCGGCCGAACGGCTCGCGGCGGCCACCGGGGCCTACACCGGATTCGTGATCGAGAGCAGGGCTGGCCTGCACGTGATCTTCGCGCCCGGCCTCGACGATCCGCGGCACGCCGGTCTGCACGAGCACAGCAGGGCGCTGATGGACCGGTTCCTGGCGCTCGCGTTCGCGGTGTCACCCGGCCCCGAGACCGGGCTGGATCTGATGGAGCGGCTGCTGGCGCAGGCGCACGGCTACGCGACCTTCCACCTGGACGGGGTGTTCGCTCAGCACGGGCACACCGCCGAACTCGTCGTGCACAAGTCCGAGACGGCCGCGCGGACGTTGATCGGGGCCTGGCAGGAGTGAACCGGGGCAGGGCCGATCCTCCTGCCGACCTTGACAGCCGGACAGCAAGCGGACAAAAGTAACCGCGAATCGACATTCTCCAACAGGGCCGCTGTCCTGGCCCCGTCAGCGAAACGGGTGTGCGCCCATGCGAAGGCATGTCCAGCGGCTTGCCGCGATTCTCGCCGTACTGCTCGTGCTGCCCGCCGTGCCGGCGCTCGCCGGTGACCGCGGGCAGACCGACGCCACGTACCACAACGACGCCTCGACACCGGGGGCCGACCCGTACGTCCACTACGACCGGGATTCGGGCTACTACTACGCCTACTCGACCGAGGGTGCCGATCCCGGCTACCACTTCGGGATCTACCGTTCACCGGACCTGGCGACCTGGGAGCACCTTCCCGGCGGAGCGCTGCGGGACGGCGAGGCGGGGGACTGGGCGAACGACTGGTTCTGGGCGCCGGAGATGTACCACAACGAGAAGACCGGGCTCTACTACTTCTTCTACTCGGGCCGGATGAACGAAGGCGTCGCCGAGCACTTCCGCTACCCGGACTTCGAGGAGGCGTCGAAGGTCGGCGTCGCGGTGGCCGAGTCGCCCGCGGGCCCCTTCCGTGACATCGCCGAGGGCCCGCTCGACTACCACCCGTACGACCCGGACTACCACGACGTCAACCTGATCATGGACGCGGAGCAGAAGAAGCCGCCCGCGACACGCGAGGAGGGGGAGACCGCTCCGCTGGGTACCTACATCCCGTTCATCGACCCGAACGTCTCCTTCGACGAGGACGGCCGGATCTACCTGTACTTCTCCCGCAACGCCTACCGGAACTGGGTCTGGGACGCCGACCTCGGAAAGTACGTCGAGGAATCGAACATCTACGTGGTGGAGCTGACCGGCGACTGGTGGGACGACCCGGCCGGGACCACGATGCCGGAGATCGCCCCGGACTACCGGGACGCCAATCTCGGCCCCGGCGATCCGGCGGGCACCCGCAAGGACGGCTTCACCCCGATCCTGAACTACGGCTCGGACAAGCAGTCCTGGGAGAACGCGCACGTCGACGACTACGCGAAGACCGGCGGCGAGAAGAAGGACCGCCGCTGGGCGGAGGGATCGACCACGATCAGAACCCTTGACGCGCAAGGGAAGCCGATCTATCACCTGACCTACTCGGCGAACAACTACGAGAACGAGTTCTACGGTGTCGGGTACGCGACCTCGCGCAGCCCGCTCGGGCCGTGGCGCAAGAGCGAGGCGAACCCGGTGCTGGCCCAGGATCCGGCGAAGGGGCTGTACTCCACTGGCCACGGCAGCATCGTCGACTCGCCGGACGGAACCGGGCGGTACTACGTTCACCACGGACGTCCGTCCACAGAGGACGATCGCGCGATCTACACCTCGCGGCTGCGCATGGACGGCGGCGACCTGGCGATCGACGCGTCCACCGGGGACGAGCCGGTGCCCTCCGGCGTCGGACCGTTGGACATCCACCCGGCCGACCGGGTGCTGCGGGCCGAGGCCGGCGAGCCCGCCACCACCGGGGTGTCCGTGCGCAGCGCACCGGGCGCGGAGTTCGACCTGACGAATCCGCTGAACCGGGTACGTGCCGAGCTGTGGCCGTCCACAACGGGTACCGCCGAGGTCGCCGGCGGGCAGGTGACCGTGACGGCACGCGAGCGGGGCGCGGCCCTGCTCACGCTGACCTACCAGCGTGAGCAGGCCGACGGCGAGTACGTGGACGTGGCCAACCTGCGCGGGCACCGGAACAAGCCGGTCCGGGTGACCGTGCCGGTACTGGTTCGCTGAGTCCTCAGCCGCCCGCGCCGGGGCCGGGGCGTTCCTCGACGCTGCCCGCCGCGGCGAGGTCGTCCGGCGAGTGGGCGCCGTCCGGCCCTGCCTCGGTGCCGGCAGCCACCGTGCAGACCGTCGTCGTGCCGGTCTCCGCGCTGCCCGCGTCCGCAGTGCCGGTGTCAGCGGTCTGCGCGGCCTTGGCCTTCATGCGCTTGCGGACCATCACCGCGCCGATGGCAAGGGCGAGCACGGCGAGCAGGATCCAACTGCCCTTGCCCACGGCCGCCTCGATCCGTTCCGCGGCCTCGCCCGCGGCGGTGCCGATCGCGATGTGCAGTGCGCACCAGGCGGTCGCGCCGACGGCGGCCGCGGGCAGGAACTTGCGGAAGGGCAGGCCCGAGGCACCGGCGGCGGCCGGGACCAGCGTGCGCATCACCGGCAGGAAGATGGCGATCAGCACGGCGATCGCTCCGCGCCTGCGGAGGATGTCGGTGGCCTTGTCCCAGCCCTCGGCTCCGTGCTTCTCGACGATCTTCGTCCTGCGCAGTTTCGGCCCGAACTTCTTGCCAAGCAGGTAGCCGACGGACTGGCCCGCGATCGCGCAGACTGAGGTGACCAGCCACATGATCAGGAACTTGGGCACCGTGTTCGCGGTGGTGCCGAGAATGAACAGGCCGGTCTCGCCGGGGGCGATGAAGCCGAGTCCGAGCGTGCACTCGCCGAACACCAGCAGCCCGGCGGCGGAGGTGACGCCGGCTGGTGGCAGTTCGCGCAGCCACTCGAGAAAGTCGGTAACCAACGCCACGTGCTGTCCCCTTGATAGTCGTTCCCGAACGGCGGGGCCGGTTCGGCCGTACGCTCTCACGCTATCGGGGAGCGTATCGCCCTCGGGGTGGACTTTCGTCAGGGAAGTCCCCGACTTCCGGGGGACCTGCTGGTACCAGGGCACGCCTGGCCATTCCGTGGTCACGGTGGGGTTCTCAGCCGGTAGGGCACCGGTACGAGGACTTCCTCCCCGGCCCGGCCGGGTACCCGCCTCGATCACGAGTCCCGCCGGCCGAGAATTACCGGAGACGCCCTAGCGTTGGAGCCGGGTGAGGAGGCTGCTGGCCTCCTGCGCGGCCGGGGCGTGGTTGTCCAGATGCCGCAACTGCTCCGGCAACGACTCCCCACGATGCTTCTTCGTCTGCGCGTACAACCGAC
>NZ_NKYE01000002.1 GCF_002262875.1 Amycolatopsis antarctica
ATCAACCCCAGACGCGACTACCAACCCACCGGAGCCCCCAAAGGGCCCACCCGCCGACCCCACACATAACAACAGCCGAACCGACACTTCGTCGGTCCGACTGTCGCCGATGTCCTGAGACATCACATCGGTCGGGATGACAGGATTTGAACCTGCGACCCTTCGCTCCCAAAGCGAATGCGCTACCAAGCTGCGCCACATCCCGCTCCGCCGCACCGGAAACCGGAAACCCCGGGCGGTGCGACGGCAGCTTAGCGGTAACCGGTAAGCTACTCGCAGGCCTGGTCCGCCGGGCCCGTGCGGGTGTAGCTCAATGGTAGAGCCCCAGTCTTCCAAACTGGCTACGCGGGTTCGATTCCCGTCACCCGCTCCACTCGAGAAGACGCACGTCAGACCGCCGACGGCGGCGACCTCCGGTACGGCGGGTCGCCGCCGTCGGCGTATGCGTGGCCGTTGGCGGCCAAACCGGACCCCGAACAGGCAAGACCTGCCCCTGGGCCTAGACTCGCCCCTGCCCGTGGCCCATGCGTGGCCGCGGAGCTGTGAACGCCAATCACCGGTAAGAAGCACGAACCAGACCGTTACGGCTCGAGGAGAATCACGTTGAAGAGCACCGTCGAGCAGCTCAGCCCGACGCGGGTGAAGATCAATGTCGAGGTGCCGTTCGACGAACTCAAACCGAACTTCGACCGCGCGTACAAGAAGATCGCCCAGCAGGTCCGCATCCCCGGGTTCCGCCCCGGGAAGGTGCCGGCCCGGGTGCTGGAGAGCCGGATCGGCCGCGCCCCGGTGCTCGATGAGGTCGTCAACGAGGTCATCCCCGCCAAGTACCTGGAAGCCGTCCAGGCGGGCGAGGTCCGCACGCTGGGCCGTCCCGAGTTCGAGGTGACCAAGCTCGAGGACCGCGAGGTCCTGGAGTTCACCGCCGAGGTCGACATCCGGCCGCAGATCGACCTGCCCGACTTCGCCGGCATCTCCGTCAGCGTCGACGATGTCGAGCTGGAGGAGTCCGAGGTCGACGAGCAGCTCGACGAGCTGCGCGCCCGATTCGGCACCCTGACCGGCGTCAAGCGTCCCGCGGAGAACGGCGACTTCGTCTCGATCGACCTCTCCGCGCAGGTGGACGGCGAGGAGGTCGCGGACGCGACCACCTCCGGGCTGTCCTACGAGATCGGTTCCGGTCAGCTCGTCGACGGCATCGACGACGCGATCATCGGCGCCGACGAGGGCGAGACCAAGAAGTTCACCACCAAGCTGGTGGCCGGCGACCACGCCGGCAAGGACGCCGAGGTCAGCGTCACCGTGCAGTCGGTCAAGGTGCGCGAGCTGCCCGAGGCGGACGACGAGTTCGCCCAGATGGCCAGCGAGTTCGACACCATCGACGAGCTCAAGGGCGACCTTCGCGAGCGGCTCGGCCGGGTGAAGAAGATGCAGCAGGGCGTCCAGGCCCGCGACAAGGTGCTCGAGGCACTGCTCGACTCCACCGAGGTCCCGATGCCGGAGGCCGTCCTCGACGGCGAGATCGAGAACCGCAAGCACGACGCGGTGCACCAGTTCGACCACGACGAGGACGCGTTCGCCAAGGCGCTCGAGGCCGAGGGCAAGACCGTCGAGCAGTTCGACGCCGAGGTCCGCGAGGAGTCGGAGAAGGCGGTCCGTACCCAGCTTGTGCTGGACACCATCGCTGACGCCGAGAACGTCGAGGTCAACGACGGCGAGCTGACCGAGCGCATCGTCTACCAGGCGCAGCGCTTCGGCGTCAGCCCGGACGAGTACGTGCAGCGGGCTCAGCAGTCCGGCCAGCTCGGCGCGATCTACGCCGACGTCCGCCGCGGCAAGGCGCTCGCCTCGGTCGTGCGCGGTGCCACGGTGACCGACTCGGCCGGTGTGGCGATCGACCTGGACGAGCTGTTCGGCCCGCAGGACCAGGCCGAGACCGGCCAGCCCGAGACCGCGGCCGAGGAGGCGCAGGTCACGGAGAACGCGGGAACAACCGACGATAAGTAATGCTCTGAGCGAACTTGGGCGGTGTCAGGCATTCTGCACCGCCCAAGTTCGTTAGGGTCGGTTGCAAGATCTTCCCAGATCCCAGGCATTCGACTAGGACGCAAGGGAGTGGTCGTCGTCCCCACGACGGCCACGGCGGCGAAAAGGTAGGCACACGTGACGCAGCACATGCCCGAGGGGCGGACCAGCACCGCGGGACTCAACCTGACCGATTCGGTGTACGAGCGGCTGCTCCAGGAGCGGATCGTCGTGCTCGGATCCGAGGTCAACGACGACATCGCCAACCGCATCACCGCGCAGCTTCTGCTGCTGTCGGCGGAGGACTCGGAATCCGACATCCGCTTCTACATCAACTCGCCCGGCGGCTCGGTGACCGCGGGCTTCGCCATCTACGACACGATGCAGCTCATCAAGCCGGACGTGGCGACCTACGCGATGGGCCTCGCGGCCTCGATGGGGCAGTTCCTGCTCTCCTCGGGTGCCCCCGGCAAGCGCTACTCGCTTCCGCACGCACGCATCCTCATGCACCAGCCCTCGGCCGGCGTCGGCGGCACCGCCTCCGACATCGCGATCCAGGCCGAGGTGTTCGGCAAGTGGAAGCACGAGCTGGCCAAGATCACCGCTGACCAGACCGGTCAGACGGTGGAGCAGATCACCGCCGACGGTGACCGCGACCGGTGGTTCACGGCGGACGAGGCCAGGGAGTACGGCTTCGTCGACCACGTCCTCACCCGGGAGAACCAGCTCCCGAACGCGAACGGCTGACCGGGTCCGGTAGGAGGAGAACCACATGAGCAACTTCCAGCTCCCGCAGTCCCGGTACGTGCTGCCCTCGTACGTCGAGCGCACCAGCTACGGGATCAAGGAATCCAACCCGTACAACAAGTTGTACGAGGAGCGCCAGATCATGCTGGGCGTCCAGGTGGACGACGCCTCGGCGAACGACATCATGGTCCAGTTGCTGCACCTTGAGCACGAGGACCCGGATCGCGACATCACGATCTACATCAACTCGCCCGGTGGTTCGTTCACCGCGCTGATGGCGATCTACGACACGATGCAGTACGTCCGTCCGGACATCGCCACGATGTGCATCGGCCAGGCCGCGAGCGCGGCGGCGGTCCTGCTGGCGGCGGGAACCCCGGGCAAGCGCATGGCGCTGCCGAACGCGCGGGTGCTGATCCACCAGCCGGCCACCGAGGGCACCTACGGGCAGGTCTCGGACCTGGAGATCCAGGCCGCCGAGATCCAGCGGGTCCGTAAGCTCATGGAGACCACGCTGGCCAAGCACACGACCCAGACCGAGGAGCAGGTCCGCCGCGACGTCGAGCGCGACAAGATCCTCACCGCCGCCCAGGCGCAGGAGTACGGCATCATCGACCAGGTGCTGCCGTACCGCAAGGCCTCCATGGAGAGCTGATCTCGTCGCCGGTGGGGTGCGTGTCGCCGAGCGACACGCACCCCACCGTGACGCTAAGGTCTCTTGGTTCGTGCTTGTGATGGCGCGGGTTCTCCCGTACGGCCCTCCGGGCAGGTACCGTCGTTACAAGCTCGCAAGGGCCTGTGTTGTGACGCGGGCATACAGACGCATCAGGTGCATTCCGGTGCGCCGGAGGGGACGAGGTCGACGGCCATGGCTCGGATCGGTGACGGCGGGGACCTGCTGAAATGCTCTTTCTGCGGGAAGAGTCAGAAGCAGGTGAAGAAGCTCATCGCCGGCCCAGGCGTGTACATCTGTGATGAGTGCATCGACCTGTGCAACGAGATCATCGAGGAGGAGCTGGCCGAGGCCGGCGACGTCAAGCTCGACGAGCTGCCGAAGCCCGCCGAGATCCGCGACTTCCTCGAGCAGTACATCATCGGCCAGGACGACGCGAAGCGCGCGCTCGCGGTGGCGGTCTACAACCACTACAAGCGCATCCAGTCCGACGACAAGTCCGGGCCGAAGGACTCCAAGGACGAGCCGGTCGAACTGGCCAAGTCCAACATCCTGATGCTCGGCCCCACCGGCTGCGGCAAGACCTACCTCGCGCAGACGCTGGCGAAGCTGCTGAACGTCCCGTTCGCCATCGCTGACGCGACCGCGCTCACCGAGGCCGGATACGTGGGCGAGGACGTCGAGAACATCCTGCTCAAGCTCATCCAGGCCGCCGACTACGACGTCAAGCGGGCCGAGACCGGCATCATCTACATCGACGAGGTCGACAAGATCGCCCGCAAGTCGGAGAACCCGTCGATCACCCGCGACGTCTCCGGTGAGGGCGTCCAGCAGGCGCTGCTGAAAATCCTGGAGGGCACCACCGCCTCGGTGCCGCCGCAGGGCGGTCGCAAGCACCCGCACCAGGAGTTCATCCAGATCGACACCACGAACGTCCTGTTCATCGTGGCAGGTGCGTTCGCGGGCCTTGAGAAGATCATCAACGAGCGCGTCGGCAAGCGGGGCCTTGGCTTCGGTGCCGAGATCCGCACCAAGCGCGAGATCGAGGACAGCGACGTCTTCTCCGACACCATGCCGGAGGATCTGATCAAGTTCGGTCTCATCCCGGAGTTCATCGGCCGCCTCCCCGTGGTGGCGAGCGTGTCGAACCTGGACAAGCTCTCGCTCGTGCAAATCCTCACCGCTCCGCGCAACGCGCTGGTGAAGCAGTACAAGAAGCTCTTCGAGCTGGACAACGTCGAGCTCGAGTTCACCAAGACGGCGCTCGAGGCGATCGCCGACCAGGCGGTGCTGCGCGGCACCGGTGCCCGCGGTCTCCGCGCGATCATGGAGGAAGTCCTCCAGCCGGTCATGTACGACATCCCCAGTCGCGACGACGTGGCGAAGGTCGTCATCACCGAGCAGACCGTGCGGGAGAACGTGAACCCGACGATCGTGTCGCGGCAGCCCTCGCGCCGTCAGCGCAACGAGCGCGGGGAGAAGTCGGCCTGACCAGTACGTGGCCGCGCGTTGAGCGCGGCGGGAGTTGACGGTGAGCCCTCGCCCGGACGGTGAGCGTCCTCCGATCGGCGAGGTGCACGGCTTCAGCGAGCTGACCCAGCGCATGATCGTCGGCGCCTACGAGCGGTGTACGCGGCTGCACCGGGTGCTCGCTCTGACGATGGGCCTGCTCGCCGTGTCGTGCGCCGCGGCGTCGGTATCCCGGTTCTCGCTGCTGCCCGTGCTGCCGTTGCCACTGCTCGGCCTGGCCGCGTTCGCCCTGTCCCGGATGCGGCACAACCTCGATCGCAGGCGCAGGCTCCTGCGCTGGGCCATCATGTTCACCGGGGCGCTGTTCGTCGCGTTCTGGACGATGGCCGTGCTCGGCCGCTACTACCACGCCGACTGAGCGGTTCGCGGGCGATCACCACGGCGTCCGCACGCCGTGTTCCGAACCGAACTCACCTGACGGAGGCGGCGCCCGATCGGGGAACGTGCTTGCCGAGGAAGCCGATGACGCTGGGCACGACGGAGCGGTTGAACGCGTCGGAGTGCGTGCCGGGCCCGGTGAACCCGACGGTGGGCCTGGCTGCGGCGATGTAGCGGCGGGCTCCCTCGATGAACCGGTCCTCGGTTCCGCACCACAGCCCGGTCGGGATGCCGCGCAGCGCGTCGATGTTGCGCAGCGGATCCATCGACGCCCAGTCGGCCGCGTCGCGGAACGCCCCGCGTTTCGACATCTCCGCCCACGAGGTGATCAGCGCCGGGGCCATCACCGCGACCGCCGAGACGGGTTGCCTGCGCTCCGAACGCCGGCGGGCGTAGAGCATGGAGCCGAAGCCACCCATCGAGTTGCCCGCGCAGGCGAACGGTGCGCCGTCCCGGCCGCCGAGACCTCGTTCGCGCAGCCACGCCGGGATCTCCTCGAGCAGCATGCCCATCGGGTCGTCGCCGGATGTGTTCTCGTGCCAGTAGCTGTTGCCACCGTCGACCGCCACGAAGCCGAACGACGGCATCGCCCTGCGCGCCACGTCACTGCTCAGCCGCGAGACCAGTCCGGTCGGTGCGGCCTTGCGGGCGGACGCCCCCAGGCCGTGCAGCAGCAGCACCATCGGCAGCCCGCGGGCGGGAGAGCGTGACGGCAGCATCGTCACCAGTTCCACCTCGCGGCCACGCGCCGCGGAGTACACCTTCTCGATCCTGGTGACGCCGACCTGGGTGGCGGGGGAGGGCGAGGCGACGCCGAGTCCCCGCTGCAGCGGCTCGGTGAACGGCAGCTTCCCGGAGGCGGTGGCCGCGGCGACACCGAGGACCCCGAGACCCGAGCCGCCCGCGAGCAACACCGAACGACGGCTGTGCCGCCTTTCGCCCTGCGCGGGCAGGTCCTCCGGCTGACCGTCGGCAGGCCCTCGTCCGGCCGACCCCACCCTGCTCCGCACCCCGGCCTCCGTCGCGCCTGATCCCGATGGGCCGGACGACGGGACGAACCCGCCGGTCTCTCGGATGGAGCCGACCTCGCATCAGCTCATCGCTCGCCGGGGCTCCTGCGTTTCGCACCCCGGCTCAGGTCACCCGATGTTGTCCGGAGTAGACGTTCATGTTCGCGCCACGCAGGAAGCCGATCACGGTCATGCCGTGCTCCTCGGCCAGTTCCACCGCCAGCGAGGACGGGGCGGACACCGCCGCCAGCAGCGGCACCCCCGCCATCGCCGCCTTCTGGACGAGCTCGAACGAGACGCGGCCGGAGACCAGCAGGCCGTGGCCCGTGAGCGGGATGCGGCCCTCCAGCAGTGCCCAGCCCAGTACCTTGTCGACGGCGTTGTGCCTGCCGACGTCCTCCCGCACGACCAGCAGTCCGCCGTCCGCGTCGAACAGGGCGGCCGCGTGCAGCCCGCCGGTCGTCGCGAACACCTTCTGCCGCTCACGCAGGGCGTCGGGCAACCCGGCCAGCAGTTCCGGGGACACGGTGAACGGGTCGGAAGACGGGTGGTAGCGGGTGCGCAGCCGGACGGCGTCGAGCGCGGCCTTGCCGCAGACGCCGCAGGACGAGGTCGTGTAGAAGTTGCGCTCCACCCCGGTCTCCGGCGGTGGCACCCCCTCGGCGAGGGTCAGGTCGAGCACGTTGTAGGTGTTGCGGCCCTGCTCGTCGACCCCGTCGCAGTAGCGCGCGGCGCGCACGTCCTCGCGGTCGCCGACCACGCCCTCGGTGAGCAGGAAGCCGTGTGCCAGCTCGATGTCGTTGCCGGGTGTCCGCATGGTCACCGCCAGCGCCCTGCCGCCGACCCGGACCTCCATCGGCTCCTCGGCCGCCAGCGCGTCGGGGCGGCTGCGTTCACCGTTCGCGGAGATCATCCGGACCGGCCTGCGGACCGTCACCCGTCCCATTCAGGCCTCATTCCCGCATTCGTGCCGAACACTGCGATCGACGCTGCGCCGCGCACCTCGCCGTCTCCCGAGCCTACGCCCGGAGTGTGTCGACGAGCCCGCCGCGGGGACGCGTCCGGCACCGTGTTCACCAACCCCGGTGGCCCCGATAGCAGTGGCCGGATCCCGCCACGGCTGGAGCCGATCGTGAGCGCCCGCTTCGACATCGTCGGTTTCGGCCCTCGTGGCGTCGGCGAGTCCACTCCGGTCACCTGTTCCGATGACCCGGCCGACGTGGCCAGGAACATGGACCTGCTGCGCCGCGCCGTCGGTGACCAGCAGCTGCACTACAACGGCACGTTCTACGGGACGCACCTGGGCGAGGTGTACGCCACGCTGTTCCCACCACGGGTTCGGGCGATGGTGCTCGACGGCGTACTGCAACCTCGGGAGTGGATCACCGGCCGGCCGCCGGGGTGTCCGCGGCCACCGTTCGCGGAGATCCCGGATGCCGTGACGGGCGCTTCGCTGCGCTCGCGGCGACCGGGTAATACATTGCAGACTCACATCTTCAGCGTAGGTGAGGAGCGCCGCATGGCACTCAGCTTCCTCGATCGTTCGCACACCGTGGCGCCCGCCGGATGGAGCCGCTGGCTGATCCCGCCCGCCGCGCTCTCGGTGCATCTGGCCATCGGCCAGGCGTACGCGTGGAGCGTGTTCAAGAGCCCGTTGCAGGACGCGCTCGGCCTGTCCGGCACGCAGAGCGCCCTGCCGTTCCAGCTCGGCATCGTCATGCTGGGACTGTCCGCGGCGTTCGGCGGGACACTGGTGGAGCGCAACGGCCCGCGCTGGGCGATGTTCGTCTCCGCCACCTGCTTCTCCTCGGGCTTCCTCATCTCCGCGCTCGGTGTCGCGCTCTCCCAGTTCTGGGTGGTCGTCCTCGGCTACGGCCTGGTCGGCGGCGTGGGGCTGGGAATCGGCTACATCTCGCCGGTCTCCACGCTGATCAAGTGGTTCCCGGACCGGCCGGGTATGGCCACCGGTATCGCGATCATGGGGTTCGGCGGTGGCGCGCTCATCGCCTCGCCGTGGTCGCGGCAGATGCTGGACTCGTTCGGTACCGACACCGGCGGCATCGCCACCGCTTTCCTGGTGCACGGAATCGTCTACGCGGTCTTCATGTCGCTGGGCGTGCTGCTGATCCGGGTGCCTGCGGACGGCTGGCGGCCGAAGGGCTGGACCCCGCCGAAGCCGGACGGCAACTCGATGATCACCCGTGCCAACGTGTCCGCCCGCAACGCGATCCGCACGCCGCAGTTCTGGCTGCTGTGGGTCATCCTCTGCTTCAACGTCACCGCCGGGATCGGTATCCTGGAGAAGGCCGATCCGATGATCCGTGCGTTCTTCGAGGACACCTCGGCACCGGTCAGCGTGGCGGCGGCGAGCGGGTTCGTTGCCCTGCTGTCGCTGACGAACATGCTCGGCAGGTTCGTCTGGTCCTCCACCTCGGATCTGGTGGGGCGTAAGAACATCTACCGCCTCTACCTGGGTGCCGGGGCGCTGATGTACCTCGTCATCGCGCTCACCACGAACTCCTCGAAACTGGTCTTCGTGCTGTGCGCTCTGGTGATCCTGTCCTTCTACGGCGGCGGATTCGCCACCATCCCGGCGTACCTGAAGGACCTGTTCGGTACCTACCAGGTCGGGGCCATCCACGGGCGGCTGCTCACCGCCTGGTCCACCGCGGGTGTACTGGGCCCGCTGATCGTCAACGCCATCGCCGACAGCCAGGGCGAGGCCGGAAAGTCCGGACCGGACCTGTACTCCACGTCGTTGTACGTGATGATCGGGCTGCTGGTGGTCGGCTTCCTGGCCAACGAGCTGGTGCGGCCGGTACATCCGAGGTTCCACGAGCCCGCCGGTGAACCCGGCCGGGCCACCGCCGGAAAGGACGCCTGATGAACGAGAAACGCTCCCCGGCCGGGAACTCCCGGCGGCCGCTGCTGATCGTGGCGTGGGCGTGGGTCGGCGTGCCCTTCGCCTACGGCGTCTTCCAGCTCGCGCAGACCGTCACGAAGCTCTTCGGCGGCTGAATCCGGCGCCGGGCGTGCGTAGTGTCCGGCGGTGAACGGCATTTTCACGGACACCAGGAGGCAACGCAGCGATGAACGCCAGGCCAGCATTCCACCTTGCCATTCCGGTCGACGACCTGGAGCGCGCCCGCGCGTTCTACGGCGGTGTGCTCGGTCTGCCCGAAGGCCGGTCGGACACCACCTGGGTGGACTGGAACCTGCACGGTCACCAGCTCGTCACCCACGTCGTGCCGGGCAGCAGGCCGGAGTCGATCCACAATCCGGTGGACGGGCACGACGTCCCGGTGCCGCATTTCGGGCTGATCCTGGAGATCGACCGGTTCCACGAACTCGCCGATCGCCTGCGCGGGGCGGGCACGGAGTTCGTCATCGAGCCGTACCAGCGTTTCGGCGGTGAGCCGGGGGAGCAGTGGACGATGTTCCTGCATGATCCGGCGGGCAACGCCCTCGAGTTCAAGGCGTTCGCGGACGAGTCGCAGATCTTCGCCCGGTGAGTTCACGCGGCGTCCTGGTCACCGGTTCCTCCCGGGGCATCGGGGCGGCGGTGGCGTCGGCGTTCGCGAAGCGCGGCGACCGGGTCGCCGTGCACTGCGTGCACGGCCATGCGCGGGCGCGGGCGGTGCTCGCGGGCCTGCCCGGTGACGGGCACGTGCTGGTGTCCGGTGATCTGGCCGACCCCGTTGCCGTGCAGGGGATCGCGGACTCCGCCGAGGAGTTGCTCGGCGGAGTCGACGTGCTGGTGAACAACGCGGCGCTGGCCACCTCGCCGGACAGCGCACATCCGGTGGCCGAGACGTCCTATGTGGACTGGCAGCGGATCTGGCGGGACATGGTGGAGGTCAACCTGCTCGGTGCCGCCAACCTCACCTACTGCGTCGCCCGGCACATGATCGCGCGCGGACGCGGCGGGCGGGTGGTGAACGTCGGCTCCCGGGGCGCGCAGCGGGGCGAACCGGACCATCCCGCCTACGGGGCGGGCAAGGCCGGGCTGCACTCGCTGTCCCAGTCGCTGGCGGTGTCGCTGGCGCCGCACGGAATCGCGGTGACCGCCGTGGCGCCGGGCTTCACCGCGACGGGTCGCGTCGCGAGCAGGCTCACCGGGGATTCCGGCGACGCGCTGCGGGGGCAGAGCCCGTTCGGCAGGGTCGGCGAACCCGGTGAGGTGGCGGCGGCCGTGGTGTACCTGGCCTCGCCGGAGGCGCAGTGGGCCGCGGGCGCGATCCTCGATCTGAACGGGGCGTCGCACCTGCGGACCTAGGGCCCGGGGTACGTCCGGCGGTTCCACGGTCACGGTATTCGCGCTCGATCACGAACCCCGTCGACCGCGAACCGCCGGACGGGCCCTGGCGTCAGCGCGAGTGGCGCGGCGGGCTGGCGTTGGGCGGGATTTCCTGTTGTGGCGGCGGGTACTGGCCGCCGGGAGGAAACTGCTGTCCGGGCTGGGCCGGTTGCCCCGGCCCGGCGGGCTGCTGCGGGCCGCCCCGCGGCATCGGCTGATCCGGTTGCACCGGCTGCCATTCCTGGCCGGCCGGCTGCCGGCGTTGCGGGTCGTCGTGCTGCGGTCCGCCCTGCACCGGCTGCTGCGGATTCCGCTGTTGGTACTGCTGCTGGGGGTACTGCTGCTGGGCGGGCGCTTGTCCCGCCGCCCCCTGGTATCCCGGCGGTTGCTGCTGCGGAACCGGACCGGTCGGCGGTGTGGGATCGCCGCGGTGTCCCGGCTGCTGCGCGGGTGGGGACTGGTCGCCGGTGTCGAGCAACTCCTCGAACAGGGTCCGGTAGTGCAGCATCGCCGACCGCAGGTCCTCGGTCGTGCCCTTGTTCTCCTGCTGGCGCAGCATCGTGTCGTGTGCCGTCCGGTAGTGCTCCAGCGTCCGGGAGTGCTCCACCGACAGGTCCGCGAGCTGCTGCTCGAAACCCTGGGTCGGGTAGCCGCGCTCGGACATCAGCTCGGTCAGTACTCGGTCCGCCTCGACCACGGCGCTGGCCGGGCGGTCCACGAACTGCTGCTGAATGGCGCCCCAACTTCGGGTGTAGCGCTCGTGCGCGGCGGGCGACAGCGGGCGGATATCGAGCTGAGCGTGCCGCTTCTCGCGGTGCTCCAGTTCCCGCTCGCCCGCCCGGCGCCCGGATTGGCCGTGTACCGCGTGGTCGTATTCGTCGCCGAATTTGTCCCGCAGCCGCGCGCGGCGCTGCTTGGCGCGGATGGCCAGTGCGATTGCGGTGACGACCGCTATCACGACGACGGCCCCCACGATGATGGCGATGATCAGCCCGGTCGACATCGCGCTCTCCTCAGGTCGGCGGATGTATCCAGTGGTCGAGTTGCCCGGTCGGCCCCGATCCGAAACTCCGGCATCCGAGTAGAACCCGTACCGTCACCGGGTTCGCACGCAACGCGAGCTTCCGAGACCCGAATGGCCCTGGCGAGTGGGCCATTCGCCCGCGTCTGCGGGAATCGCCGGTAACCAATAGGCTGCGGGCATGCTCATCGCGGAGGATCTCGTACTGCTGGTGTTCGACGACGAGACGGGCAAGCCCGTGTCCGGTGCGTCCAATCTGGAATACGCGCTCGCCGGAGCGTTGCTGATCGAACTGGCCACCCACGGCCGGGTCGACGTGACGGACGAGAGCGCGAAGAAGCCCGGCAGGCTCACCGTCGGCGACACCTCGCCGCTCGGCCACCCGGTACTGGACGACGCCCTCGCAAAGCTGTCCACAATGGACGGTAAGAAGCCGAAGGACGCGATCAGCCCGCTCTCCGGGGACAACCTCTCCGGCAGGCTGCTCGAAGCTCTCGCCGAGCGAGGGGTGCTGCGCAAGGAGAAGGGCAAGGTCCTCGGCCTGTTCCCCACGACGAGCTGGCCCGCCGAGGACTCCCGGCACGAGGAGCAGGTGCGCGCCGGGCTCCACCGGGTACTCGTCGACGGTGGGAAGCCCACCGAACGTGAGGGAGCTTTGATCTCCCTGCTCGCCGCGATCGACCTGGCGGAGAAGACCATCGAGGGTCCCGACCCGAAACTGGTCAAGTCCCGGGCCAAGGAGATCGCCGAGGGCAACTGGGCGTCCGAGGCGATGCGCAAGGCCGTCGAGGAGGTCACCGCCGCGGTGATGGTCGCCATCATGGTGCCGACGGTGATCATGACGACGAACACCTGAGCACGCTCAGCTCAGGTACAGCACCGCGTACGCCACCAGCCAGTGCTCCACCGCGTAGTCACCGCCACTGACGTTGCCGAGTTCGGCCTCGGCGTGCCGCGCCGCGGCCTCGGCCAGCAGGTCGAGCCGCGGGTCCGCCTCGGGCAGTGACTCGGCGATCCGCCGCCAGCCCCACGCGCGGTGCAGGTTCAGTCCGTGCAGGTGCGCGATCATGCCGTCGCTGTCGTCACTGACCACCGCCGGGGAGAACAGCGTGGCCGGCTCGCCCGCGGCGAGCCCGGGCAGGAACCGGTCCAGCCACATCGGGAAGTCGGCCTCGGCGAGCAGGTCCGCCATCAGCTCGGCCTCGGTGAGCGCGGGGGACAGGAAGTCGGTGCCGGAGGGTTCCCACGCGGCCGGGTAGCCGGCATCGGTGCCGAACCAGCGCTGGGCCGCCCCGGCGATGGCCTCCAGCAGCGCAGGCTCGCCGTCGGCGGCCCTGGCCCGGGCGTACGGAAGCGCGCGGGCCATGCCGAACGCGCTGTTTCCGTGCAGGCCGTGGCGGACCGGGTAGGTGGCCTTCGGCAGCCATTCCACGAACGCCTCGACCACCGCCTCGGCCAGTGGCGCGAAGTACGCCGACCACCGGCGGCCGTCCGGATCGGCCCAGGTGCCGAGTTCGTGCGCCAGCGCGAGCGCCCAGCCCCAGCCGTAGGGCCGGGTGTGCGCCGAGCGCACCCGGAACGTCGCCGCCTCGCCCGCCAGTGCCGGCTCGGTCAGCAGAGCGTCCAGCGAGGAGCGGATCGCGTCCGAGGGCAGACCTCCGGGTGTACTCCGCAGCAGTCGCACCAGTACCCAGTGCATCTCGACGCAGGAATGCCAGTCGAAGCTGCCGAAGAACACCGGGTGGATCCGGCTGGGGCGGTCCGGGGCGTCCCCCGGTTCCCGCATCAGGCTCGTGATGGAGTTCGGGAACTCGCGGTGGATGTTGGTGTTCGCCACCCTCGCGTACTCCGCCGCGTACCCGTCGAGCCACTCGGCGCGCCGCCGCCCCTCCTGCCACATCGCCGTCGTGGTCACTGGGCTCCCTCGCATTCACCGGCAGGCGGTTGGCGGACCGGTCGCCGAATGCAGGCTCACCGGGTCGGTCTCCCCGGGCCGCAGGGCCGGGATGTCGTCGATGCTGCGGCGTTCGGCGTTCATCCGTGCGGTGCGGCGCTTGCGCGAGCCCTCGGTACCGGCCAGCCGGTCCAGAACGTCCCGGTCGCGCTCGAGGGTCATCTCCGGAACCGAGTAGCCGCAGGAGTCGGCGATCCGCTCCACGTCCACCACGATGACGGTGCGCACGCCGGGATGCGGGCCGAACCGCGCCAGCAGGTCGCCGAAACCGGGGTCCTGGGGGGTGACCACGCGGCCGTGGCCGTAGAGCCGCACGATGTTCGGCGGTCCGGAGAAGGCGCAGAACATCAGCGTGATCCGCTCGTTCTGCCGCAGGTGGGCGATCGTCTCGACCCCGCTGCCCTCCAGGTCCAGATATGCGACCGTGTGCTCGTCCAGCACGGTGAACGTGTCCGGGTAGCCCTTCGGTGAGACGTTGACGTGGCCGTCCGGCCCGTCCGGCGCGGTCGCGACGAAGAAGACCGGCTGCGCGGAGACGAAGTCCCGCAGCCGGCCGTCGATGCGCTCGTGGACCGTGCTCATACCGCCCCCGGTGGTCACGGGCCGTGGTCCGGCCCGCCTCCCGGTCAGTCTAGGAGCGCATCCGCCGGCGCACGAGGCCCGTACGTGCTAGTTCGCCGCCTCCAGCCGCACCAGGATCGACTTCGACACCGGCGTGTTCGACGTCTTCGCCACCGAGTCCAGCGGCACCAGCGAGTTGGCCTCGGGGAAGTACGCCGCGGCGCAGCCGGGGGCCGTCGGGTACTCGACGACCCGGAACCGTTCCGCGCGACGGTCGCCGTCAGCCCATTCGGAGACGATGTCGACGTACTCACCGTCCGCGAAGCCGAGGGCGGCGAGGTCGGCCGGGCTCACGAACACCACCCGCCTGCCGTCCTCGATCCCGCGATAGCGGTCGGACAGGCCGTAGATGGTGGTGTTGTACTGGTCGTGACTGCGCAGCGTCTGCAGCAGCAGCCTGCCGTCGGGGATCCGCGGGTACTCCAGTTCGCTCGCGGTGAACGTGGCCTTCCCGGTCTTGGTGCCGCTGAACTCCCGGGAGTCCCGCGGTGCGTTGGGCAGCACGAACCCGTCCGGCAGCCGGACCCGCGCGTTGTAGTCCGCGCAGCCGTCGACCACCCGGGAGATGCGGTCCCGGATCAGGTCGTAGTCGCCCTCGAAGTCACGCCAGGGCACCGCGTGGTCCGCGCCGAACAGGGCGGTGGCCAGCCTGCAGACGATCGCCACCTCGGAGAGCAACCGGTCACCTGCCGGTTCCAGCCGGCCACGGGACGAGTGCACCACCGACATCGAGTCCTCGACCGTGACGAACTGCTCGCCACCCGCCTGCTGGTCGCGTTCGGTGCGGCCCAGGGTCGGCAGGATCAGCGCCGTCCTGCCGTGTACCAGGTGCGAGCGGTTGAGCTTCGTCGATACCTGCACGGTCAGTTCGCACGACCGCAGCGCGGCGGCCGTCAGTTCCGAATCCGGTGTGGCGGAAGCGAAGTTGCCGCCGACGGCGAAGAAGACCTTTCCCTTGCCGTCCCGCATGGCGCGGATCGAGTCGACGGTGTCCCAGCCGTGCTTGCGGGGCACCGGGATGCCGAACTCGTCCTCCAGCCGCTCCAGGAACTTCTCCGGCATCTTCTCCCAGATGCCCATCGTGCGGTCGCCCTGGACGTTGGAGTGCCCGCGCACCGGGCAGAGCCCGGCACCCGGCTTGCCGATCATGCCGCGCAACAGCGCGACGTTCGCGATCTCCTTGATCGTCGGCACCGAGTGCCGGTGCTGCGTCAGGCCCATCGCCCAGCAGTAGATGGTGCGGTCGGAGTCGACGAGCATCCGCGCGATGCGGACGATCTGCTCCCGGTCGAGGCCGGTCGCCTCGTCCACCTGTTCCCAGTCCAGTTCCCGCAGGTGCTCGGCATAGGCCGCGAAGTCGTGCGTGGAACCGTCGATGAAGTCGCGGTCGAGCACGGTGCCCGGCGCGGCCGTCTCCCAGGACAGCAGCAGGTGCCCGAGCGCCTGGAAGAACGCCAGGTCGCCGCCCAGCTTGATCTGCGCGAACTCGTCGGCCAGCGGGGTGCCCTTGCCGACGAGACCGCGCACGTTCTGCGGGTTCTTGAACCGCATCAGCCCGGCCTCGGGCAGCGGGTTCACGGCGACGATCTTCGCGCCGTTCTTCTTCGCCTCCTCCAGCGCCGAGAGCATCCGCGGGTGGTTCGTACCCGGGTTCTGCCCGACCACCACGATCAGGTCCGACCGGTGGATGTCGGCCAGGCTGACCGAGCCCTTGCCGATGCCTGTGGTCTCCGCCAGCGCCGCGCCGGAGGACTCGTGGCACATGTTGGAGCAGTCGGGCAGGTTGTTGGTGCCGAACGAGCGCACCAGAAGCTGGTAGACGAAGGCGGCCTCGTTGCTCGTGCGCCCGGAGGTGTAGAAGATCGCCTCGTCCGGTTCGGCGAGGCCGTTCATGGTGCGCGCGGTCAGTGCGAACGCCTCGTCCCAGGAGATGGGCTCGTAGTGGCTCGCCCCCTCCCGGAGCACGACCGGCTCGGTGATCCGGCCCTGCTGACCCAGCCAGAAGTCGGTCTTCTCCGCCAGTTCGGCGACGGAGTGGCGGGCGAAGAAGTCGGCGCCGACCCGTCGTTTCGTCGCCTCCTCGGCGACCGCCTTGGCGCCGTTCTCGCAGAACTCGGCCAGCTTGCGCTGCTCGCCGTCGGCCTCCCTCGGCTCCGGCCACGCGCAGCCGGGACAGTCGAAGCCCTCCCGCTGGTTCAGCAGTCGCAGGGTGTGCACCGTGCGGCCGGCACCCATCTGCTCGACCCCGCGCAGCAGCGACACCGCCACTCCGGGGATCCCGGCGGCCCAGCCCTTCGGCTTGCCCACGGCCAGTTCGGTCTCGTCGACATCGTTCGTCGGTGCGTCGCGGTTCACCCCTCCATAGTGGGGGCTACCGGGCTTCGGCGCGACCACGGGGCGGGCGGAGGCGATCCGGATTAACCCGCCCGGACCCGGTTCGTAGACTTACCTGCTGTGACCGAGAACGCGCCCCAGCAGCAGACCGACCTTCCTGCGACCTGGAGCCCGGCCGACGAAGAGGCCGCGCTCTACCAGCGCTGGGTAGACGCCGGGTACTTCACCGCCGACGCGAGTTCGGCCAAGCCCCCGTTCAGCGTGGTGATCCCGCCACCGAACGTGACCGGCTCCCTGCACATCGGCCACGCCTTCGAGCACACGCTGATCGATGCCGTCACCCGCTACCACCGGATGCGCGGTGCCGAGGCGCTGTACCTGCCGGGCATGGACCACGCCAGCATCGCGGTGCACGCGCTGGTGGAGAAGCAGCTCCGCGCCGAGGGCACCAGCCGCCGCGACCTCGGCCGGGAGGCCTTCGTCGACCGCGTCTGGCAGTGGAAGAACGAGCACGGTGGCCGGATCCTGTCGCAGATGAAGCGCCTCGGCGAGGGCGTGGACTGGACCCGCGAGCGGTTCACCATGGACGAGGGCCTGTCCACCGCCGTCACCACGATCTTCAAGCGCCTCTACGACGACGGGCTGATCTACCGCGCCGAGCGCCTGGTCAACTGGTCCCCGGAACTGCGTTCGGTGCTCTCCGACGCCGAGGTCGAGCACAAGGAGGTCGAGGGCGAACTCGTCTCCATGCGCTACGGCGACGGTGACGACTCGATCGTCGTGGCCACCACCCGGGTCGAGACGATGCTCGGCGACACGGCCGTCGCCGTCCACCCCGGCGACGAGCGGTACCGGCACCTCGTCGGCCGCTCCGTGGAGCTGCCGCTGACCGGCCGCTCCATCGTCGTGGTCGCCGACGAGCACGTGGACCCGGAGTTCGGCACCGGTGCGGTCAAGGTGACCCCGGCGCACGACCCGAACGACTTCGAGATCGGCAAACGGCACGGCCTGCCGATGCTGACGATGATGGACGAGCAGGGCCGGATCACCGGCACCGGCACCGAGTTCGACGGGATGGACCGGTTCGCCGCCCGCGCGGCCGTCCGGGAAAAGCTGCGCGAGCAGGGACGCATCGTCGCGGAGAAGCGCCCGTACCTGCACAGCGTCGGGCACTCCGAACGGTCGAAGGAGCCGATCGAGCCACGGCTGTCGCTGCAGTGGTTCGTCAAGGTCGGCCCGCTGGCGAAGGCGGCGGGTGACGCGGTGCGCTCCGGCGAGGTCGCCGTGCACCCGCCGGAGATGGCCAAGCGCTACTTCGACTGGGTGGACAACCTGCACGACTGGTGCATCTCCCGCCAGCTCTGGTGGGGTCACCGCATTCCCGTCTGGCACGGTCCGGACGGTGAGATGGTGTGCCTCGGGCCGGGCGAACAGCCGCCCGAGGGCTGGACGCAGGACGAGGACGTGCTCGACACCTGGTTCTCCTCCGGGCTGTGGCCGTTCTCCACGCTCGGCTGGCCCGACGACACCGCGGACCTGCGCAAGTTCTATCCGACCTCGGTGCTGGTCACCGGCTACGACATTCTGTTCTTCTGGGTCGTCCGGATGATGATGTTCGGCATCTACGCCACCGGGCGGCCGCCGTTCGCGACGATCGCGCTGCACGGCATGGTCCGGGACGAGAACGGCAAGAAGATGTCGAAGTCCGCGGGCAACGTCGTCGACCCGCTGGAGTGGATGGACCGCTACGGCACCGACGCGCTGCGGTTCACCCTGACCCGTGGCGCCAACCCCGGCACCGACGTGCCGATCAGCGAGGAATGGGTCAACGGCTCGCGCAGTTTCTGCACGAAGCTGTGGAACGCCACCAAGTTCGCGATGATGAACGGCGCCACCTGCGCCCGCCCGGTGCCCGAGCCGGACGCGCTGACGGAGGCCGACCGGTGGATCCTCGGCGGACTCGCCACCGTCGTGTCCGAAGTGGACGATCAGCTCGCCGACTTCCAGTTCGCCAAGGCCACCGAGACGCTCTACCACTTCACCTGGGACGAGCTCTGCGACTGGTACCTGGAACTGGCGAAAGTCCAGCTCTACCAAGGCGAACCGGAGCGTGTCGAGGCGACCAGGGCGGTGCTGGGCCACGTGCTCGACACGGTGCTCCGGCTGCTGCACCCGCTCATCCCGTTCGTCACCGAACGACTGTGGACCACCCTCACCGGAGGCGATTCGCTGGTCGTCGCCGAGTGGCCCGCGCTGCACGGTACCGACGCCCGCTATGCCGACCCGGTCGCCGACAAGCGGATCGCCGACGTGCGCAAGCTGGTCACCGAGGTTCGCCGCTTCCGCTCGGACCAGGGGCTCAAGCCGGGGCAGAAGGTCTCCGCCCGGCTGACCGGCCCCGGCTGGGAGGACCTGGCCGGGCACGCGGCCGCGGTGCGCTCGCTCGTCCGGCTCACCGAACCGGAGGACGGGTTCACCGCGAGCGCGGCCTTCGAGGTCGCACTCGGCGGCGGGACGGCGAACGTGGAGCTCGACCTCTCCGGCACGATCGACACCGTCGCCGAGCGCAAGCGGCTGGCCAAGGACCTCGCGGTGGCCGAGAAGGAGCTGAAGCAGACCGAGGGCAAGCTCGGCAATCAGGCCTTCATCGACAAGGCCCCGGCCGCCGTCGTCGACAAGATCAAGGTGCGCAGGGAGACCGCGGTCGCCGACATCGAACGGATCAACTCGCGGCTCGCGGCGCTGCCGGTGTCCTGACAGCCGACCAGGCCGGGCCTGGTCGGCTCGGCCTGGTCGGCTCGGTCAGCGGCCGGTGTCCGGGGAGATCACCGTGCGGACCTCGGACACCCGGTCGCACGGGAAGCCGCCGCGCCGCGCGTGCTCGGCGATCAGCTCCGGATCGTTCGCGTCGTAGACGCAGTACAGCTTGTCCCCGGTGACATAGCTCTGCACCCACGCGATCTCCTCGCCGAGGTCGGCCAGCACGTCGTTCGACTTACGGGAGAGATCGGCTAGATCCTCCTGTCGCAGGGCTCCCGCTCCGGGCAGAGATCGTTCGATCACATAGCGCCCCATGGGGTCGGCCTCCTCGTGGTCGGCTGTACGGAAGACCGGAGACCTCGTTGTCGGATCCCGGCCGTCCGTCCGACGCTATGCGTCCCGGTACCGTGCGCGCACTGGCCGACCGGGCGGCGTTACCCCTCCGCCGGGCGGGTTTCCGGCGTCAGCCCAGGTGCTCGGCGAGCACCCCGGCGATGCCCTCCATGCCGCGGCGGAACGGGTGGTAACTCGCCGCGGCGAGCAGGTTCGTGTCCTTGCCGTTGATCCACGCCTGTCCGCCCGCGCACGCGTCGTGCCCGAGCGAGGGACCGAACGTGTCCACATAGGACGACGTGCCCTCGGCGCCGACGGCGTCGGACACCGCCTTGTTGAGCGCTTCCTCGATGGAATTGAGCCAGGCGTAGTCGCCCTCGGCGAAGGGGAGCGCGGCGCAGTAGCCGGACTCCGGCGCGATCCGCGGGTAGCCGACGGCGAGCACGGTGGCCTCGGGTGCCCGCGAGCGGATCTCCCGCAGCACGCCCTCGACGCTGCGCCCGGTGTCCGCGATCGCCGTCATCAGCGTGTCCACGCCGTTCTCGGTGAAGTGCTCCCGGCAGGGCGCGCCCGCCGGGTCGGCATCGCGCAGGCCCGGACAGGTGCTGATGATGCTGCCGAAGACACCGTGATCGTTACCGCCGATGCCGAGGGTCACCAGATCGGTGCCGGCGTCCAGCGCGTCGAGTTGTGGCTTGTTCGAGCCCAGCGGCACGCTCTGCGCGGCCGTCATGTCGCCGGTGTCCGCTGCGCTGCAACTCACGTCGGTGAACCGGGAGACCCCGAGCCGCCCGGCGAGCAGCGAGGGATAGTTCGAGGTGGATTTCGCGCAGCCGACCGGGTCCAGGCGCAGCAGCGGGATGAGCGGACCGGCGGTGTACGAGTCGCCGAGGGCCACGTACTCGACGGCGTCGTCCGGCCCGGAACCGGCCTTGCCCCACTCCGGGACGGCATCGGCCGAGGCCGATCCGGGCAGCAGCACGGCGAGCAGCGCCGACACGGTGACGATTCCGGCGAGCAGGGGACGGCGAACGCGCATGAACGGCCTCGGATTCTGGAGGGTGCGGGAACGGTGTACGACGAACACTTCTGTTCCTACTGGGATCCGGCCGATCCCGCTGCGCCCGTACGGGTGGCCTCGCCGTGCGGTCGCCCGCCGCCCGCCGGGCGGTCGCACGTAGACTCGGCAGGTACTGTCACCAGGCACGAGTTGGGAGCACGTGTGCCGCGAGAAGACGGCCGTGACCTGCCGGACGAATCATTCGACTCCGGCGGATCAGCCGAACCGGACCAGCCGGCACCACCGCGCCGAAGCGCCGAACTCGCCGATCCGGGCAGCTTCCGCGGGATCGACGAACTCGACCGCGGGTCCAGCGACGACCACGACGACCGTGACCCCTACGAGCCGGACCCCTACGAGCCGGACCCCTACGAGCCGGACACCCACGAGCGCGACCGTGATCCCTACGACCAGTCCGCCGACGACACCGACGGCACACTGACCGCGAGCGACGAGGCGTTCGACGTCGGCGGTGGTTCCCGCGGCGGAATCGGTGGTATCGGCCAGCTCGGCGACAACCTCGCGCTCGGCCCGGTGCCCGACCTCGCCGCCGCCGGCCCGGACGAGCATGCCCCGCACGAACTCGACGACCAGGGCGCGCCCCCGCCGGAGATCGATCCGAACGGCAGGCAGGCCCGGTACGAACTGGGCGCCGTCGAGGCGGAACTGAACCAGCGCTGGCCGGAGACGACGATCGAGCCGTCCACCGAGCGGATCGCGGCGCTGCTGAGCCTGCTGGGCGACCCGCACAAGGGCTACCCGGTACTGCACGTCGGCGGGACCAACGGCAAGACCTCCGTCACCCGGATGATCGAAGCGCTGCTGACCCGGATGGGCCTGCGCGTCGGCCGCTACACCAGCCCGCACCTGCAGTCGGTGACCGAGCGCATCAGCATCGACGGCGCACCCGTCTCGGCGGCCAAGTACGTGGAGACCTACGCCGACGTCGCACCGTTCATCGGCATGGTCGATCGTGCCACCGGCGACAAGGGCCCGCTGATGAGCAAGTTCGAGGTGCTCACCGGCATGGCCTTCGCCGCCTTCGCCGACGCGCCCGTGGAGGCGGCGGTGCTCGAAGTGGGGATGGGCGGCCGCTGGGACGCCACCAACGTCGCCGACGGCCAGATCGCCACCATCACGCCGATCGGCATCGACCACGTCGAGTACCTCGGTGCCGACCTGGAGGCGATCGCCGCCGAGAAAGCCGGGATCATCAAACCCGGCTCGGTGGTGGTGCTCGCCGAACAGGACGACGCCGTCGAACGGGTACTGCTGGAACGGGCCATCCAGGTCGACGCCTCCGTGGCACGGCAGGGCAGCGAGTTCGGCGTCCTGGCCCGTGAGATCGCCGTCGGCGGGCAGCTACTGAGGCTGCAGGGGCTCGGCGGCGTGTACGAGGACATCTTCCTGCCGCTGCACGGCGCCCACCAGGCCGCCAACGCCGCGCTGGCGCTCGCCTCCGTCGAGGCGTTCTTCGGTGCGGGCAAGGAGCGCAAACTGGTCGGCGAGGCCGTGCGGGAGGCGTTCGCCGAGATCACCACGCCGGGCAGGCTGGAGCGGGTCCGCGCGGCACCGACCGTGCTGCTCGACGCCGCCCACAATCCGCACGGCGCCAAGGCGCTGGCGGGTGCGGTCGGCGAGGAGTTCGCGTTCCGCAAGCTGGTGGCCGTGGTCGGCGTGATGGCCGACAAGGACGCCCACGGCATCCTGGACGCACTGGAGCCGGTCGTGTCGGAGCTCGTGGTGACCCAGGCCCGCAACCCCAGGGCGATGCCGGCCGACGAACTGGCGGCACTGGCCAGAACGATCTTCGGCGAGGAACGCATCTCGGTCGAGACCACCCTGGACGCCGCCGTCGAGACGGCGATCGGGCTCGTCGAGCAGTCCGACGACCCGGAGGAACCGCTGGCCGGTGGCGGTGTGCTGATCACCGGCTCGGTGGTCGTCGCCGGAGAGGCCCGCACACTGTTCGGCAGGGAGCCGGAATGACCGCGCACGAGGCTGGAGGCGTGATGTCGGAGGAGGACACGACGGCGACGCCGCGACCGCCTGCCAAGGACCCGATGAAGTCGTTCCGCGGCGTGCTGGCCGGAACGCTGATTATGGAGGGGATCGTCGTCGCGCTCGCGCTGCCGGTGATCGCCAACCTGGGCTCCGGGATCGGCAGCGGGACGGCGTGGGTGGTCATCGCGATCGCGGTGGCGCACCTCGTGCTGTGCGGCATGCTGCGCCGTCCGTGGGCGCTGCCCGTCGTGCTGGCCCTGCAGGTCGCGCTCATCGCGTTCTTCTTCGTCGTCCCCGCCGTGTCGGTGATCGGCATCCTGTTCCTGGCGATCTGGCTGTGGCTGCTGTGGCTGCGCCGCGACGTCGCCCGCCGCATGGCCGAGGGAACCCTGCCCAGCCAGCAGCCCCCGCCCGCCGGGAGCGGATAGCGCGCAGGCCGTTCCTGTCGGTGCTCGCTGCTGGCCTTCGCGGCCATGGGCTCAGCGCGGACGGCATTGTCGGGCAAGATCGCACTGGTCGCCGGGGGCACCAGGGCGGCGGGGCGGGGAATCGCCGTCGAACTGGGCGCCGCGGGCGCCACCGTCTACGTCACCGGCCGGACCAGTGGTTCGGTGCGCTCGGAGATGGACCGGCCGGAGACCATCGAGGAGACGGCCGCACTCGTCGACACGGCGGGCGGGCACGTGATCCCGGTCCGCGTGGACCATTTGGTGCCGGAAGAGGTCCGCGCACTTGTCGCCCGGATCGACGCGGAGCAGGGCGCCCTGCACATCCTGGTGAACGACATCTGGGTGCCACCGAGATCGAGTGGGACAAGTCCGTCTGGGAGTCCTCGCTGGAACTCGGGCTGCGCACCCTGCGCCTGGCCGTCGACACCCACGCCATCACCAGTCACTTCGCGATGCCGCTGCTGATCAGGACGCCCGGTGGCCTGGCCGTGGAAGTGACCGACGGGACCGACGAGTACAACGCGGGGAACTACCGGGTCTCCTTCTTCTACGACCTGGCCAAGGCATCGGTGAACCGGATGGCCTTCGCACTCGCGCACGAACTGGGGCCGTACGGGGGAACCGCGGTGTCCCTCACCCCGGGCTGGCTGCGCTCCGAGGCCATGCTGGAGGCGTACGGGGTCACCGAGGCGAACTGGCGGGACGCGACCGCGCGCTCGCCGCACTTCGCCATCTCGGAGAGCCCCGCCTTCGTCGGCCGCGCGGTGGCGGCACTCGCGAGTGACCCAGACCTGTCCCGGTGGAACGGCGCGTCCGTCTCCAGCGGTGAACTGGCGAGGGTCTACGGCTTCACCGACCTCGACGGCAGCAGGCCGGACGCCTGGTACTACGTCACCGAGGTCCAGGACGCGGGCCTGCCCGCCGACACCACTGGTTACCGCTGACACCCGCGCGGCGGACACCGGGCAGCTCGGCCGGACGGCGAGGTGCTGATCCGGCGGGAACGACTGAGGTGCGGCCCGGGCGCCGCGTACCGTCCGGTGGATGGGGATCGGCAGTGAGGCGGCCAGATCGTACGACTGGCTGCTGTCGGAACTGAACCGCACCGAGCCGAGGAACCGTGCCGACGCCGTGCGGCGGGCCCAGGAGTTCTACGTCCCGGACGTGGCGATGGACGGGGAGACGGCCACCGTGGTCGTGCGCTATGTCGACGGGAGCCGGAAAAGCATGCGCGTCCGGCTCGCGCTCGTCGACGAGCGCGGCGCATTCGTGGACTACAGCCAGTTCGGCACCCACCTCCTGGCATTCGTCAGCACCAGGTACGGCGAGCAGGAACATCTCCTCATCGAGGAGAACGAGGAGTACCTGGAGGTCGCCCCAGGGGACTACTTCGGTGGGCCTTCGCCAGCCGGGGCGACGGGCACCGGGGGCTACCGCGGCTGGGAAGCAACCCCGTCGCGGCCCGGGCGTGCGCGCGGCGGTTTCGGTGTCTCCGTCCCCCAACCCGTCCCTCCGCGACCGGTGACCGCAGCGCCGCCGGAGCGACTCGATAGGCTCGGCCGCATAACACAAGGTCTAGTAAGGAGAAATACCGTCGTGAGTGAACGCACGCTGGTCCTGGTCAAGCCCGATGGCGTCAAGCGGGGCCTCGTCGGCGAGGTCGTCTCGCGCATCGAGCGCAAGGGCCTCACCCTCGCCGCGCTGGAGCTGCGCACCGTCGAGCGCTCCGTTGCCGAGGAGCACTACGCCGAGCACAAGGAGCGCCCCTTCTTCGGCGACCTGCTCGAGTTCATCACCTCCGGCCCGGTCGTCGCGATCGCCGTCGAGGGGGAGCGCGCCATCGCCGCCTTCCGCCAGCTCGCCGGGGGCACCGACCCCGTGGAGAAGGCCACCCCGGGCACCCTGCGCGGCGACTTCGCCACCGAGGTCCAGTACAACCTGGTGCACGGCTCGGATTCGGCCGAGTCCGCCGAGCGGGAGCTGAAGCTCTGGTTCCCGAACAACTGACCGAGGTCGTGCCGACCGGGTAGAACGGTCGGCAGCAGGCGTCGACGGGCCGCGTCACCCACGGGTGACGCGGCCCGTTCACGTTCACTCCATCGTCCGCTGTTCGACGTGTTCATCCCGGAACCCCTTCCCTTCCGTCCCCCGATACGGTGAGCTATCGCTCGAAATGTTCACCAATCTGTGGGGTAATGGGTGAAGAAGTCACGTTCCGTGGTCGTACTGGCCGTGGTCGCCGCCGCGGCCACCGCGCTCGCCATCCCGGTCGCCGCCGACCCGCTCGCGGCGCCGTTGGGCCCCCCGCCCATCGAGGCCGCGCCCAGCCCGTCCTCGGCGGGGGAGCGGCCCTCCGTGCACGCACCCGCCGCCGAGCCCGACGAGGGGCTGGTCACCAGCAGCTCCACCGTCCCGGTCGGTCCCGGTCTGGAACTCACCGAATTCGACCGCTTCGACCCGAACGGCTGGATCCGCGGGGACACGCTCACCGTCGACATGGCGGCCGGGCCCGTGCCGACCTACCTGAACCCCGGCGTGGTCGCCGACCGCACGCCGCTGTCCGAACAGGTCGAACGCAGCGGTGCGGTCGCCGGCGTCAACGGCGACTTCTTCGACATGAACGCGACCGGGGCACCGGACGGTGTCGGGATCGCCGACGGCGAGCTGCAGAACGCCCCCGCCGAGGGCCACAACCTGACCGCCAGCGTCACCGCCGAAGGACAGGCCAGGCTCGCCGAGGTCTTCCTCGACGCGACCGTCACCCTGCCCGGCGACGTGCGCGCGCCCGCGAGCAACCTGAACGGCCCGGTGCTGCCTGCCGACGGCATCGGCGTCTACACACCCTTGTGGGGCCAGGCATCCCGCTCGACGGCGGTGCTCGGCGCGCAGCGCGTCACCGAGGTCGAGATCCGCGACGGCGTGGTGGCCGAGGTGCGCCCGCAGCCGGTGGACGGCCCGATCCCGGCCGGCAGCACCGTCCTGCTCGCCCGGGACGCGGGCGCCGACGTGCTGGCCGGCCTGAAGCCCGGTGACGCGGTGGGCGTGAGCTACGCGCCCCGCAGTGACGCGGGCGAGATCGCCGTCGCGGTCGGTGGCAGCAAGACGCTGGTCCGGGACGGCGTGATCCAGGAACCCCTCGACGACGGCACCAAGCACCCCCGCACCGCGGCGGGCTTCTCCGCGGACGGCAGCAGGATGTGGCTGGTCACCGTGGACGGCACCGGCATCAGCCGGGGCATGACCGAGCTGGACATCGCCCGGCACATGAAGTCCCTCGGCGCCGACGACGCGGTCAACTTCGACGGCGGCGGATCCACCACCATGCTCGCCCGACCGGTCGGCGACGCCGGTCCCAGCGTGCGCAACCTGCCCGCCGACGGGCCGCAGCGACCGGTGCCCAACGGTTTCGGCTTCGCGACCCCGCCCGGCAGCGGGGAACTCACCGGCTTCGCGCCGCACACGGCCTCACCCGGCGACGACGCCGAGCGTGTCCTGTCCGGACTGTCCCGCAGGCTTGTCCCCGGCGGGCACGACGAGTCCGGCGCCCCCGTCACCACCGACACCACCTGGAGTAGCGCGAATCCCGGACGAGGCGAGGTCGCCGGCGATGTGTTCACCGGCAAGGCGGACCCCGGCGACCCGGGGCGCCGCGCGGAGGTCGAGGTGAGCGCGTCGAACGGCGGGATCAGCGGCAGCACCACCATGACCGTGCTCGGCGAACCCGTGCGGCTGGGCACCAGCACCGAACAACTCGGGCTCGCCAAGTCGGGCGACACCGGCACCTTCTCCGTCTACGGCTACGACGCCGACGGTTACGGCACCTGGCTGGCCCCCCGGGACGTCACGCTCGACTACGACCCGAAGGTCGTCGAGGTGACCGAGGCGGGTGACCAGTTCCGCGTGACGGCGCTGACCGCCTCCGGGGCGAGCAACATCAAGGTCACCGCGGGCGGGCTGACCAGCCACCTCGCCGCGTCCGTGGGCAGTTCCCCCGAGACGCTCTCCGGGCTGGACGGCCCGGCGGGCTGGACGGCGAGCGTCTTCCCGGAGGGCGTCGGCGCCGCGATCGACGAGGCACCCGGCCACGAGGGCGGCCAGGGACTGGGACTGGACTACCGGCTCGACGGGACCACGGCGACCCGTGCCGCCTACGTCAACGCCGACCAGCCGGTCGAGCTTCCACCGGGCACACAGCGCTTCGGCATGTGGATCAACGGGGACGGCAAGGGCGCCTGGGTGCGCGCGGAGCTGCGCGACGCGGCCGAGGTCGCCACCGTGGTCGACCTGTCCCTGGAGGTGGACTGGACCGGCTGGCGCTATGTCGATACCGCCCTGCCGGACGGCTTGCCCGCCGGGCAGAAACTGAGCAAGTTCTACGCGGTGGAGAACGCGCCCGACCAGGCGTACTCGGGCAGGCTCGAATTCGACGACCTGACCGCGTCGGTCTCGCCGGACGCGCGCCCGCCCGCCGACCCGAGGGTGCCGGACCCGGCGCTGGTCACCGACGGCGTGACGGCGCCGGAGGGGCTGCGGGTCGCGGTCGTCAGCGACGCGCAGTTCACCGCGGACGACCCGGAATCGCCGCTGGTCGCGCAGGCCCGCCGGTCGATGCGCGAGGCCGTGGCGGCGAAACCGGACCTGGTACTGATCAACGGTGACCTGACCGACCGGGGCACCGCGCCGGACTTCGCGCTCGCCCGCACGATCATCGCCGAGGAACTCGAGGGCAAGGTGCCGTGGCGCTACGTGCCGGGCAACCACGAGGCCGAGGGCGGCGACGGGCTGGCCGAGTTCCAGGCCGAGTTCGGTGCCCCGTCCGGTGTCGAGGACATCGAGGGAATCCGGTTGGTACGACTGGATTCCTCGCGGGGCAGCCTGCGCGCGGGCGGTTTCGATCAGGTGCGGATGCTGCGCGAGGCGCTCGACGGCGCGGCCGCCGACCCGGCGGTGCGTGGCGTGCTGGTCGCCATGCACCACCCCGTCGACGATCCCGCGCCCGCGGGCAACTCCGAACTGGAGGACGCCAAGGAGGCCGACCTGGTGACCGACTGGCTGTCCGGGTTCGAGCGGGAGTCGGGCAAGTCAGCGGGTGCGGTCACCTCGCACGCCGGCGTGTTCTCACTGTCCAGAGTGGATGGTGTGCCGTACCTCGTGAACGGCAACTCGGGCAAGGCTCCCGCCGCCGCGCCCGGCGACGGCGGGTTCACCGGCTGGAGCCTGGTCCGCGTCGATCCGGACGATGCCGCACAGCCGGTGCGGATCGAGACCAGGGCGCACGTCGACGAGTTGACCCTCACCGCCCCGGGGCCGCTGGCGGTGGGCGACACCGCGGCGGCGACGGCGACCGTCGCACAGGGCGACCGGGAGATCCCGGTGGCCTACCCGGTCGGCGCGGACTGGGCCGGCGACCCGGCGTTGCACTTCCCGGCAGACGGGCCGCCCGGACCGGAGCACGTGGTCTCCTTCGACCCTGCCACCGGGACGATCACGGCACTCAAAGCCGGTACCGCCGAGTTGCGGGTGACCGTCAACGGCGTCACCCGCGCGGCCACCCTCACCGTGAACTGAGGTGCACAGGCCCCGGCCCGCCACACGGGCCGGGGCCCGCCCCGACTCGACCAAGCGTCGCGGGTCCATGCCGACAAGCCATCGCCCGATTCCGCGACACCGGGCAGAAGCGTGCCCGGCCCCGCATCGCGGCCCAACCGGCGTGATGATCGCCGACGCCCGCACCCTCACCTGCGCGCTGGCAGTAGGTGGAAAACTCCTCGAAAATGTCGGTGCCTCGTGGGATCGTGTCGAGGTGGTGGACGATGGGGTGATGGTCAGCGCCAAGGCGCTGGTGAAGAGATTCGGCGACTTCGAGGCGGTCCGCGGGGTCGATGTGCATGTGCGGCAGGGCGAGGCGTTCGGCTTCCTGGGCCCGAACGGCGCGGGCAAATCGTCGACCATGCGGATGATCGCCTGCGTGTCGCCCCGCACCGACGGAGACCTCTCCGTGCTCGGCATGGACCCGGACCTCGCCGGCCCCCGGATCCGCGCCCGCCTCGGTGTCGTCCCGCAGCAGGACAACCTGGACAACGAGCTGACCGTCCGGCAGAACCTGCAGGTCTACGGTCGCTACTTCGGTCTCTCGCGCGCACACGTGCGGGCCAAGGCCGAGGAACTGATGGAGTTCGCCCAGCTCACCGAACGCGCAGACCAGGAGGTCGAGCCGCTCTCCGGCGGTATGAAGCGCCGGCTCACCATTGCCCGGTCACTGGTCAACGACCCGGAGCTGCTACTGCTCGACGAGCCCACCACCGGACTTGACCCGCAGGCCCGACATCTGTTGTGGGACAGGCTTTTCCGGCTCAAGTCCCGGGGTGTCACGCTGATCATCACCACCCACTACATGGACGAGGCCGAGCAGTTGTGCGACCGGCTCGTGGTGATGGACGGCGGCCGGATCGTCGCCGAGGGTTCGCCCGCCGAACTCATCGCGCGCCACTCCACCCGGGAGGTACTGGAACTGCGTTTCCCGCCGGGGGAGCAGCAGGCGGCGGTCGCCGGGGTCGAGGACCTGGCCGACCGCGTCGAGGTCCTGCCCGACCGGATCCTGCTCTACACCGCGGCCGGTGAGACCGCACTGGAACAGGCGCACGCCCGCGGTGTGCGGCCGGTGTCCAGCCTGGTCCGCCGCAGCACGCTGGAGGACGTCTTCCTCCGGCTCACCGGCCGCACGCTGGTCGACTGATGCCCGCCGCACCCGCCACCGGACAGGTGGTGAACTCCTGGCGCGCCGCCTGGCTGCGTGTCGAGGGGCACTGGACCTGGTATCGCCGCTACTGGACGTCCAATCTGTACTCCACCGGACTGCAGCCCCTGTTCTACCTCGCCGCGATGGGGCTCGGCTTCGGCTCGCAGGTCCAGCCCGGCGCGGCCACCGGCGGACTGTCCTATCTGCACTACGTGGCCCCGGCGCTGCTGGTCGCCGGAGCGGTGCAGCAGGCAGTGGGGGAGTCCAGCTACCCGGTGCTGTCCGGCTTCAAGTGGCAGAAGGACTACATCGCCGTCACCGCCACCCCGATCACTCCGGGGCAGCTTCTCGGCGGCCAGCTCATCTGGGTCGGTCTGCGCGGAAGTCTCGCCGGGATCGTCTACGCGATCGTCGCGGCGCTCTTCGGCGCCTGGCTCAACGCCGGGGTACTCGCCGTCGTGCTGGTCGCGGTGCTCACCGGAATCGCCTGCGCCGCACCGGTGATGGCGATGGCGGCGTCCACCTTCGACGAGGGAACCCGGTTCGCCTCGCTGTTCCGGTTCGTCGTGATGCCGATGATCCTGTTCTCCGGCACCTTCTTCCCCGTCGAGCAGATCCCGGCGTACCTGCGCTGGCTGGCCTGGATCTCCCCGCTCTGGCACGGCAACGAACTGGCCAGGGGAGCGACTCTCGGCGGTCTGGACCTGGTCCCCGCGTTGGGGCACCTGGTGTTCCTCGGCGCGGTCGTGACCGCCGGGCTCCTCGTCGCCCGGCACTGGTTCTACAAGCGACTGGTGGTGTGAGGTGGTCCCCGTACAGCAGGAACATCGCCGCGGGCTGCTGCTGCGCGTTCTGCCCGCCGGCCTCTACGCGGGACGGGCGAGCGCGCTGCTGGAGCGATCCGCGCTGGTGTCCTCGCGTGCCTGGCTGGTCTTCGCCTCCGGTGTGGCGGAGCCGCTGTTCTACCTGCTCGCCTTCCAGATCGGGTTCGGCAAGCTGGTCGGCGAGGTCGCCGGCCCCGGCGGCCAGGTCCTCAGCTACGTGGCGTTCGTCGCCCCGGCGCTGCTCGCGTCCTCGGCGATGAACGGCGCGGTGTTCGACAGCACCTTCAACGTGTTCTTCAAGTTCCGTTACGCGAAGCTCTACGACGCGATGCTGGCCACGCCGATCGGTCCACTGGACATCGCCATCGGCGAGATCACCTGGGCGGTGCTGCGCGGCGGGGCCTACTCCCTCGCGTTCTACGGCGTGATGGGCGGGATGGGCCTCATCGTCACGCCGTGGTCGCTGTTGCTGGTGCCCACCGCGCTGCTGCTGGCCTTCGCGTTCGCGGCGATCGGCATGGCCTGCGCGACTTTCCTGCGCACCCCCTCGCAGTTCGACTTCATCAACCTCGCCGTGATGCCGATGTTCCTGTTCTCCACCACGTTCTATCCGCTGGAGGTGTATCCGGAGGCGCTGCGGGTGGTCGTCCAGTGCACCCCGCTCTACCACGGTGTGGAACTGATGCGCGGGTTCTTCACCGGTGTGCTCGACCCGTCGATGTTCGGCCACGTGGCCTATCTCGTGGTGATGGCGGGGATCGGCCTGTGGGCCACCTCGCGCAGGCTCGGCAGGCTGCTGCTGCGCTGAGCGGCCCCTCAGCCGGCCGCGCTCGTCACCGTGCCGCCGCGGACGGCGGCGAGTGCGTCGACCATGCCGTGACCGTAGAAGCCGTTGTAGGCGGTGTATCCGGCGCAGTAGGCGTCCTGGGTGCCGTCGCCGGTGAGGTCGTAGTCGGTCGGGCAGGAGATCGGATCCGCCTGCCGCTCGAGCGCCGTCCGCAGCTCTCGCACGCCACGGTCCGGCCGGGCCGAGGCGAGCAGAGCCGCTACCCCGCTCACGTGCGGCGCTGCCATCGACGTCCCGCACAGCGAGTCGTACCCGCCGGGCACCGTGGACAGCACGCACCTGCCGGAATCCCCACCCGGGGCCGCCAGCCCCACCACGCCCAGTCCGTAGGAGCTGTAGCCGGCCTTGACTCCTCCATCGTCCACGGCGGACACGGCCACCACGTCGCGCAGTCCCGCGGGCAGGGAGTCGCAGCCGGAACTCCGTGCCGTCGCCCGCCCCTCGGGTGACGGGGACAGGTTCACCGACTCGTTCGTGGCGGCCGCGACGTTGAGCACCCCGGCGGAAGTGGCGTAGGAAGTGGCCCGGGCGAGCGCCTCGCGCACCACCTCGCGCTGCTCGGTCTGCGCGCAGGACAGCGCCCACGGCTCCACGGCGAAGCTGCTGTTGGTGATCGCGAAACCCTTCCGCGCCGCCCACATCAGCCCGCACACCACAGCCTCGGGGTCGACCCGGCCGCGATCGTCGATGACCTTCACCGAGGCCAGCCGCACGCCCGGAGCGACGCCGGTGACGCCGGCGCCGTCGTCCGCGGCCGCGATCGTGCCCGCCACGTGCGTGCCGTGCACGGAGGTCGTCGGCGCCCAGGCGTCCTCGGTGGTGTCCGGGACGCCGGACAGGCACCCGGCCGACAACGCGGGCTCCACGGCATCGGCCAGGTCGGGGTGCCGTGCGTCGATTCCCGAATCGAGCACGCCCACCACCACGTCCGCGCTGCCGCCGGAGACGGCCCGCGCCCGGTCGGCGCCGATCATCGCCATGTCCCACTGCTCATCGGTGCGGTCGGTGGCGGGGATCGCACCGGGGTCGGTCGGATCCAGCGTCGCGCGGGTCGAGGAGACGGGAACGGACCGCTCCCCGCGCGGGGAGGTCGCGTTGCCCGCCCCGCCGGCGGCCCGGCGCTCGGCCTGGGCGCTGAACGCGCGCCCGGGGCCCATGCGATCGGTGAAACGCGGATCGGCGGAGGTCACCACGCCGACCGCGATCTCGGGGTAGTAGCCGGTGAGGTCGCCGCACGCGTCCCGGGCCCGCGTTCCCGCGTCGTCCTCTGGGGTGCCCCGGTCGAACAGGACGACGTAGCGAGTGGCCCGCTCGGCGGCGCAGTCGGCGGCGTCATCCTCGGCCGCCACCGGCGTCACCGGGACGGCCTGGGCCAGCACGGTCAGCGCGGCGCAGCCGATCGCCGCCGAGACCCGCCCCAGCACGGACACCGGGCGCCTCCATGGGGAATGTCGTGGTCGTGAGGTCGTCGTGCCTGGCTCGATGGGGTCCTCGGCCTGCCTCGAGCCGAACGGTAGCCACCCGCCCGTGAGGGGACAAGCCATTCCGCGAAGTTCCCCCGGCCGGTGCCCCGCAGTGTGCCCGGCCTGCACGTCTGTACCCGCGGGACGCGCCCGCGTGCCCGAGTGGGACCCGCCCGGCCGGACGTGTGGGATACTCGGGGTGGCTGCTGAGTCGATGGGCCCGCCAGGTGCGGGAGCCACCAGGCGCAGCGGCCCGGTGACGTGCTGGCCGGGTTCCGGGTCGTCGCCGCCGTGAGCACCGTGGGTGCCGGGCGGCTCGACGACGTGGGAGGCGGCGAAACGCTATGAGCCCAGCCCGCGTGTCGCCGAGCGGACCTGCCGTCGTCGGCCGCCGGATCCTCCGGTGCCGTGGCGGTGTGAGGTAAGGATTGCCGTCGTCGGTGACCACCACGACGGAACACAACAGAAAGGGCCCCTGCGCGGCCGCGTCCTTTCAGCCGGTACCGGCATCGGGAAATGCTCCCGGCCGGTCCGAGCTGGCTGACGCGCCCGGGGGCGGAGGAGATACATGTCGAACGCGGAAACACCCGCCGAGAACAGTGGCGGGGCTACCGCCGCACCCGGGAACGGCCCGCTGGCAGACCTGCCGGCCAGGATCCGGGTACACGCCCTGGCGAAACTGCTCGGCAAGAGCAGCCGGGAACTGCTGGCGACACTGACCCAGCTCGGTGAGACGGCGCGCAGCGCCCAGTCCAGCGTGACCCGCGAGGTGGCCCTGAAGGTCGCCGCCGAACTGGATGCCGACGGTGCGGGCGAGGGAGCCGAGCAGGCCACCCCGGCCGGTGCCGTGCGGGCACCGGAACCGCAGGCCACCGAACCCGAGCGGTCCCCGGCCCCGGCAACGGCCGCCGAGCGTGCCCGGCCGTTCGCCACGCGAGTGGCGACCGACGAGGAGCAGCAGGCGAGCACGCCGAGCCGCGGCCGCCGCGGACCCGCCCACCTGCCCGTATTCGCCGCGCCCTCGCCGGTGTTCCTGCCGCCGGAGGACGAGGAGGACGAGCCCGTCCGGTCCAAGCCCCCCGAGCGCCGTTCCGAGTCCGACCGTTCCGAGAAGGACCGTTCCGACTCCGACCGCTCCGACTCCGACAGCGGGACCGGCCCCGCGGATCGTGCCGAGGACGACGCGGACGACGACGAGGGCGGCAGGCGCCGCCGTCGCCGTGGACGTCGCGGACGCGGCCGGGGCAAGGGCGGCGACGACGCCCGTGACGGTCAGCAGGACGAGGAGCAGTCCGAGGGCGACACCGCTGACCGGCGCAGGGACTCCGGCGACGACGGCAGGGACGCGAAGGACTCCGGCGACCGCAAGGCCGAGAAGAACGACAAGACCTCGGACAAGGCAAGCGACAAGAACGCCGACAAGGGCGGCGACAAGCCGTCCGAGAAGGGCGCGGACAGCGGCGGCGACGCCGACTCCGAGGACGACGGCGAGTCCGGTGGCAAGCGCCGCAGGCGGCGCCGGCGTCGCAAGGGCGGCGACAGCGCCGAGGGAGACGGCGGCGGCAACACCCCCGACGACCCGCCCAACACCGTCACGCACGTCCGCGAGTCGAAGCCCGACGGCGGCACCGGTGAGCGTACCCGCGGCGACGGCGTGCGCAGCGTCCGCGGATCAACCCGGCTGGAGGCCAAGCGCCAGCGCCGCCGGGACGGTCGCGAGGCGGGCCGCCGTCGCGCGCCGATCCTGTCCGAGGCCGAGTTCCTCGCCCGCCGCGAGGCCGTCGAGCGCACCATGGTCGTCGCCGAGCACGGCGACTCCACGCAGATCGGCGTGCTGGAGGACGGCGTGCTCTGCGAGCACTTCGTCACCTCCTCCGGCAGCGGCTCGATCGTCGGCAACGTCTACCTGGGCCGCGTGCAGAACGTGCTGCCGTCCATGGAAGCGGCGTTCATCGACATCGGCCGCGGCCGCAACGCGGTGCTCTACGCCGGCGAGGTCGACTGGGACGCCGCGGGCCTGGAAGGCAAGGCCCGCAAGATCGAGCAGGCCCTCTCCTCCGGCGACAGCGTGCTCGTCCAGGTCACCAAGGACCCGATCGGGCACAAGGGCGCACGGCTGACCACCCAGATCTCGCTGCCCGGCCGCTTCCTGGTCTACGTCCCCGCCGGCGGTGCCACCGGCATCTCCCGCAAGCTGCCGGAGAACGAGCGGCGCAGGCTCAAGGACATCCTCAAGCGCATCGTCCCCGAGGACGCGGGCGTCATCATCCGCACCGCCTCGGAGGGCGTCAGCGAGGAGGAACTCGACCGCGACGTCCGCAGGCTCAAGGCCCAGTGGGACGTCATCAAGGAGAAGGCCGAGGGCAACACCGGCAAGTCCGGCAAGAAGTCCGGCGCGCCGACGATGCTCTACGAGGAGCCGGACCTACTGGTGAAGGTCGTCCGCGACCTGTTCACCGAGGACTTCGTCAAGCTCGAGGTCCAGGGCGGCACCGCGTGGGAGACCATCCACTCCTACGTGGAGCACGTCGCCCCCGACCTGGCCGACCGCCTCAAGCGCTACACCGGCACCGGCGACGTGTTCGCCGACTACCGCATCGACGAGCAGATCACCAAGGCACTCGACCGCAAGGTCTGGCTGCCCTCCGGTGGCTACCTGGTCATCGACCGCACCGAGGCGATGACCGTGATCGACGTCAACACCGGCAAGTACACCGGCTCCGGCGGCAACCTCGAGGAGACGGTGACCAGGAACAACCTGGAATCCGCCGAGGAGATCGTCCGCCAGCTCCGGCTGCGCGACATCGGCGGGATCATCGTCATCGACTTCATCGACATGGTGCTGGAGTCCAACCGCGACCTCGTGCTGCGCAGGCTCACCGAGTGCCTCGGCCGGGACCGCACCCGCCACCAGGTCGCCGAGGTCACCTCGCTGGGTCTGGTCCAGATGACACGCAAGCGTGTCGGTACCGGCCTGATCGAAGCGTTCTCCACGACGTGCGAGCACTGCAAGGGTCGAGGCGTCCTGGTGTCCACCGAGCCGCAGAAGGGCAACGGCGGCGGTGGTGGCAACGGCGGCGGTGGCCAGCAGCAGGGTGCCCGTCGCTCGCGTGGTCGTGGCAAGGGTGAGGACTCCGGCCAGTCGGAGCCCGTCAAGGGCGGCACGCCCGGCGGCACCCCGCCCGCACCGACGCCCGAGCAGCGCGAGTCCGTGGTCAGCGCCGTCCAGGCGATGGCGAACGCCTCGAAGGTCGCGCACAAGGACGAGCCGGACACGGTGTCCGGTGAACGCGCCACCGCCGGGGACGGTTCCTCCACCGAGGACACCACTGCCGCCACGAACGGCGGTACCGGGGAGAACGGGCCGAAGGACGCCACGGCCAAGGAGAACGCGCCCAAGGGCCGTACCCGCCGTGGCAGGGCCACCCGCAGCGCCGGTTCGGCGAGCAGGGACGCGGGTGCCGGTACCGGGGACGCCGCAGCCTCCACCACGGTCGCGGGCACGGCAGACGCCGAAGCGGCGCGGCGACCCACCAACGGTCACCACGCGGGCACACCCGCCGAGCGGACCGGCGACAGCGGAGCCGAGGGTTCCGTCGCCACTCCCGCACCGGCCGACGCCGGACCCGCCGGGACCGGGGCCCCGGGCGGCGAGTCCGCCGCTCCGGCTCGTCCGGTGCGCAGGCGGGCACGCAGGGTCGCCTCCCGTCCGGCGGGCCCGCCGGTGGATGCCGGGGACAACGGCTGATCACTGTTCCCGACCCCGGTGCGCCCCCCATTTCGGGCGCACCGTAACCTGTAAGACGGTCCGCACTCGGTGCGGTCCTATTGCGCGAACACCGGACCGCCGGGTGTGGGACGGTTCGCGCAAGCCCCCACCCATTGTCGAGCAAGCAGGAGACTTCCGTGTCGGCGTACGCGATCGTCAAGACCGGCGGCAAGCAGTACAAGGTGGCCGTCGGCGACGTCGTCGAGGTCGAGAAGCTTGAGGGCGAGCCGGGTACCGAGCACACCTTCCCCGCTGTACTGCACGTAGATGGCGGCGAGGTCACCACGGACGCTGACGCGCTGGCGAAGGTCTCGGTCATCGGCAAGGTCGTCGAGCAGACCAAGGGCCCCAAGATCCGCATCCACAAGTTCAAGAACAAGACCGGCTACCACAAGCGGCAGGGTCACCGGCAGAAGCTGACCCGCCTTGAGGTCACCGGTATCAGCAAGTAAGACCGTCACACCTAGCAGAAGAGGCTGAGCAGCCATGGCACACAAGAAGGGTGCGTCCAGCTCCCGTAACGGCCGCGACTCCAATGCCCAGCGGCTCGGGGTCAAGCGCTTCGGTGGCCAGGAAGTCCTCGCGGGCGAGATCCTGGTGCGTCAGCGCGGCACCAAGTTCCACCCGGGCGTCAACGTCGGCCGTGGCGGCGACGACACGCTGTTCGCGCTCGCGGCCGGTGCCGTCGAGTTCGGCGCGAAGCGCGGTCGCAAGACCGTGAACATCGTTCCCGTGGACGCCTGAGTTCTGGGCGGTCACGCGAGAAGTTCATTCGAGGGGCGGCGCCGGAATGTTCCGGTGCCGCCCCTCGTTTTCGTGTGAGAGGTCCGGCGATCGCGTCGGTCTTGTTCCACCGAGTGTGTGGTTTCCTGTGATGAGAGAGGCAAGACATGGCGTCCCGGTTCGTTGACCGCGCGGTGATCCATCTGGCCGCCGGTGACGGCGGGAACGGCTGTGCCTCGGTGCACCGCGAGAAGTTCAAACCACTCGGCGGCCCGGACGGCGGCAACGGTGGCAACGGCGGCGATGTGCTGCTGATCGTCGACCCGAACGTGCATACCCTGCTCGACTTCCACTTCCGCCCGCACGCGCGTGCGGGCAACGGCAAGCAGGGACAGGGCAGCCACCGGGCCGGTGCCGCGGGCCAGACCCTGGAGATGCACGTTCCGGACGGCACCGTGGTGCTGACGGAGAGCGGCGAGGTCGTCGCCGATCTGATCGGCCCGGGCACCACCTTCGTCGCGGCGCAGGGCGGGCGTGGCGGGCTCGGCAACGCCGCGCTGTCGTCGAAGGCGCGCAAGGCGCCCGGTTTCGCGCTGCTCGGCGAGCCCGGTGAGGCGCGCGATCTGGTGCTGGAACTGCGATCGGTGGCCGACGTCGGGTTGCTCGGTTTCCCGTCGGCGGGCAAGTCCTCGCTCATCTCGGTGCTCTCCGCGGCCAAGCCGAAGATCGCCGACTACCCCTTCACCACGCTGGTGCCCAACCTCGGTGTCGTCACCGCGGGCGAGACCGTGTTCACCATGGCCGACGTCCCCGGCCTCATTCCGGGGGCGAGTCAGGGCAAGGGGCTCGGCCTCGACTTCCTCCGGCACATCGAGCGCTGCGCCGTCCTGGTGCACGTGATCGACTGCGCCACCTACGAGTCCGGGCGCGATCCACTGTCCGATGTGGACGCTCTGGAAGAGGAACTGGCGCGCTACACGCCCAGTCTCGGCGGCGACCTGGCCGACCGGCCGAGGGTTGCCGTGTTGAACAAGATCGACGTTCCGGAGGCGGCCGAACTCGCCGAACTCGTCCGCTCCGACCTGGAAGCCCGCGGCCTGCCGGTCTTCGAGGTCTCCACGGCCTCCCGCAAGGGACTCCGCGAACTGACGTACGCGCTCGGCTCGGTCGTGGAGCGGTACCGCGCGGAGCAGCCCGCCGCCGAGGCACAGCAGATCGTGCTGCGTCCGCACGCCGTGGACGAGGCGGGCTTCACCGTCGTCCGCGACGAGGACGAGGCCGACTCCTTCACCGTCCACGGGCACCGCCCCGAACGCTGGGTGCGGCAGACCGACTTCAGCAACGACGAGGCCGTCGGCTACCTCGGTGACCGGCTCAACCGGCTGGGCGTCGAGGAGGCGCTGGCCCGCGCGGGTGCCGAGCCGGGCAGCCAGGTCACCATCGGCGACGTCTCGTTCGACTGGGAGCCCTCCACCCCGGCCGGGGTGGCCGCCCACATGTCCGGCCGCGGCACCGACGCCCGGCTCGAAGACCAGAGCCGCGTCGGCGCGGCCGAACGCAAGGAGGCGCGCAAGCGCCGCCGCGAAGGTGAGCCCGACGAGGATGGTGAGCTCGACGGCGCCGCGGACGACGTGACGGTCCGCCATGGTGAGTGACGCCAGAACGGCGATCGCCGCCGCGGGAAGAATCGTCGTCAAGGTCGGCTCCTCGGCGCTGACCACCGCGGGCGACGGGCTCGACGTGGCTCGTCTCGACAGGCTGGTCGACGCGATCGCGTCCCGGGTGGCGACGGGTAGCCAGATCGTGCTGGTCTCCTCCGGCGCGATCGGCGCGGGACTCGCTCCACTCGCGCTCGGTGCCAGGCCGCGCGACCTGGCGACCCAGCAGGCCGCCGCCAGCGTCGGTCAGCTCGCCCTCGCCCACGCCTACGCCGAGTCCTTCGGCCGCCACGCGCTCACCGTCGGCCAGGTGCTGCTCACCTCCGACGACATGGTTCGCCGCGCGCATTACCGCAACGCGCAGCGCACCTTCTCCCGGTTGCTGGCCCTCGGCGCGGTGCCGGTGGTGAACGAGAACGACACCGTCGCCACTGAGGAGATCCGGTTCGGCGACAACGATCGGCTGGCGGCACTCGCCGCGCACCTCGTCGGGGCCGACGCGCTTGTCCTACTGTCCGATGTGGACGCTCTCTACGACGGGGATCCCCGCGACGGGGCGACTCGGCGGATCGCCGAGGTCACCGGTCAGTCCGATGTGGACGGAATCTCCGTGGGCATGTCGAGTTCCGGTCTCGGTACCGGCGGCATGGTGTCGAAGCTGGCGGCGGCGCGTACCGCCGCCGGATCGGGCATCCCGGTACTGCTCGCCGCCGCGGCCGACGCCGCACGCGCGCTCGGCCCCGCCGACGTCGGCACGGCTTTCGCCGCCGCCCCGGCACGCCTGTCCGCACGGCGTTTCTGGCTCGGCCACGCCGCGGGCACCGCAGGCAGGCTGCGGCTGGACGAGGGTGCCGTCACCGCCGTCATGGGACGCAGGCGTTCGCTGCTGGCGGCCGGGATCACCGGGGTGGACGGGGAGTTCCACGCCGGTGACGTGGTCGATCTCGCCGATCCGGCGGGCACGGTCGTGGCTCGCGGGGTGGTCGCCTTCGACTCGGCGGAACTTCCCGCACTGATCGGGCTGTCCAGCCACGAGGTTCCGGCCGAGCAGCGCCGCGAGGTCGTGCACGCTGACGATCTGGTCCCGCTGCACTGACCCGGCCACCGGCCCGGCCTCGGGCTCAGCGCAGCTCCGTCCCCTTCGTCTCCGGCATGGTCAGCACCACCAGGAACGTCACCGCCGCCGCGACGGCCACGTACCAGAAGAACACCTCCGAGGCGTCCGCCTTCGCCAGTGCGGCGATCAGCAGGGGAGCGGTACCGCCGAACACGGCGACCGTCAGGTTGTACCAAGCACCGATACCGAGTCCGCGCAGAGTCGTCGGGAACAGTTCGCTCATGATCGCCGGCGCCAGTGAGGTCATCGCGCTGTACAGGCCGAGCCCGACACAGAACACCACGATCAGTCCGCCGATGCCCGGCCGCACCAGCGTCGACAGCGGCACGATGAGCACGGCGGTCGCCGCCGACCACACGAGCAGTTGCGGTTTTCGCCCGAACCGGTCGGACAGCGCGCCCATGGGGTACTGCAGGGCGACGAACAGTGCGGTGCCCACCGACAGCGCGAGGAACACGTCCACATCGTCGGCCTGCCGGGTCTTCACCGCGAACGGGGTCAGTGCCGAGAAGAACGTGTAGTAGCAGAGCGTGGACAGCATGGTGAAGCCGACGAGCATGCCGACCGCGCGGGGATGCTCGCGCAGCGTCGTCAGCAGTGGCCGCCGGACACGGCGGGCCTCGGCCTTGTTGTCCTCGAACTGCTCGGTCTCGGACAGGCTGCGGCGCAACCACAATCCGATCACGCCCAGGACGCCGCCGAGGATGAACGGGAGCCGCCAGCCCCAGCTCTCCAGGGCCGCCTGGTCCAGGCTGCGGGACAGCACGAAACCGAGCACCGAGGCGAACAGCACCGCCGTCCCGGTGGAGATGTAGAAGAACGAGGAGTAGCGCCCCCGCCATCTCGACGGCGCCACCTCACCGAGGTAGGCGGAGGCGTTGGAGACCTCGCCGCCGAGCGAGATCCCCTGCCCGATCCGCGCCAGCAGCAGCAGCGCCGGTGCGAGCCAGCCGACCTGCTCGTAGGTCGGCAGGATGCCGATCATCACCGAACCACCGGCCATCAGCACGATCGTGAAGATCATCGCCGGCTTGCGGCCCCTGAGGTCGGCGAACCGGCCCAGCAGCACGCCGCCCAGCGGACGGAAGAAGAACGCCAGCGCGTAGGTGGCGAAGGTGTTGACGTCGGACAGCTCACCGGGAAAGAAGGCGGCACCGAAGTAGATGCTGAAGGTCGCGTAAATGGTCCAGTCGAACCATTCCAGGGCGTTGCCGACACTGGCGGCGAACAGTTTCCGTACCGGCAACCGGTGTGCGACCGGTTTCTCGGCCAGCGGATCGGCCACGTCCACCTCCACGCTCCGGGCAGAATGAGTTGGCACCCTGCCACACAGACGGGTGAAACGGAACGTCGCGCCGCCGGATCAGGCGGAACTCGCCAGTGCGAACGGCAGCACCGCCCGCGCCCCGGCGGTGCGGAGCAGCCGGACGGCGAGCGTCATCGTCCAGCCGGTGTCCACGAGATCGTCGACGAGCAGGATCGGCCCGTCCAGCTCGGCGATCCGGTCGCGCAGCTCCTCCGGTAGCGCCAGCCGTCCCCACAGGTCGGCGAGCCGCTGCGCGCTGTTCGCCCGGCGCGGTGGCGGGCCGAGGGCGTCCAGCCGGCCGAGATGGGTGAGCTTGCCGACGGACGCGAGCCTGGCGGTCAGGTCGCCGGTCAGCCCCGGCCTGGTGTGCGAGGCGATCCCGGCCACCGCGACCGGCCGCTCCGCCCAGTCCCAGGCGGCCAGCACGGTCAGGCAGGCGGCGAACACCGGATCGGGCACCGGGCCGTCCGTGGCCCGGTCGCCGACGATCTCCCGTAATCGGTTGCCCCAGCCGACGTCGGTGAGCCTGCCGAGCGTGCGGCCGGACTCGGCCAGTTCGTCCGCCGGGATCTTCCCGGAGAGCGGCACGTCGAGTGAGGCCATCCCGGTGGGCCACTGCTTGCGTGGCGCCAGTTCCACGCCCGGCCTGCTCAGCCGTTCCCGGGTCGAGGTGGCGGTGCTCTCGGAGACCGCGGTGTCCCAGTGCGCTCCGGTGCAGTTGTCGCACCGGCCGCAGGGCGCGGCATGCGGGTCGTCGAGCTGCCGCAGGAGGAACTCCATGCGGCAGCCCGTGGTGCCGATGTAGTCGAGCATCGCCTGTTGCTCGGCATCGCGGGCGGTGCGTACACGCTCGTAACGTTGCTCGTCGTACGCCCACGGCTCGCCGGTGGAGACCCATCCGCCGCGTACACGGCGGACCGCGCCGTCGACGTCGAGCACTTTCAGCACCATCTCCAGCCGCGAGCGCGACAACTCGACGCTCGGTTCCAGCGCGGCCGTCGACAGTGGACGGTCCGCATAGGACAGTGCGTTGAGCACCTGGGTGACGCGCCGTTCCTCCGGGAACGCCAGCGAGCCGAAATACCGCCAGATGTCGACGTCCTCGCGGCCCGGCAGGAGCACCACCTCGGCGTGCCGCACCCCGCGGCCGGCGCGGCCGACCTGCTGGTAGTAGGCGATCGGGGACGAGGGTGCGCCCAGGTGCACCACGAACCCCAGGTCCGGCTTGTCGAAACCCATGCCGAGCGCGGAGGTCGCGACCAGCGCCTTGACCCGGTTGGCCAGCAGATCGTCCTCGGCGGCCTGCCGTTCCGCCGGATCGGTCTTGCCGGTGTAGGCGCTCACCGGGAATCCGTGCTCGGTGAGCAGCCCGGCGACGTCGTGCGCGGCGGCGACCGTGAGCGTGTAGATGATCCCGGACCCGGGCAGCTCGCCCAGGTGCTCCGCGAGCCAGGACAGCCGCGCCTGCGGGGTCGGCAGGGTCGCGACCGCGAGGCGCAGGCTCTCCCGGTCGAGCGGGCCGCGCAGCACCAGTGTGCCGTTCTCGTGCCCGATGCCGAGCTGCTCGGCGACGTCGGTGGCGACCCGGTCGTTCGCGGTGGCCGTGGTCGCGAGTACCGGCACCCCGTCCGGTAGATCGCCCAGGAGCGTGCGCAGCCGCCGGTAGTCCGGCCGGAAGTCGTGGCCCCAGTCGGAGATGCAGTGCGCCTCGTCCACCACGAGCAGCCCGGCGGAGGCGGTGAGCTTGGGCAGCACCGTGTCGCGGAAGTCCGGATTGTTGAGCCGTTCCGGGCTCACCAGCAGCACGTCGACCTCTCCGGCGGTGACGGCGGCCTGCACCTCGTCCCAGTTCTGCGCGTTCGCCGAGTTCATCGTCGCCGCGTGGATCCCGGCCCTGGCCGCGGCCGAGATCTGGTTGCGCATCAGGGCGAGCAGCGGGGAGATGATGACCGTCGGCCCGGCACCCTGCTCCCGCAGCAGCGCGGTGGCGAGGAAGTACACCGCCGACTTGCCCCAGCCGGTGCGCTGCACGACCAGCGCTCGCCGCTGGTGCGCGACGAGCGCCTCGATCGCCGTCCACTGGTCGTCGCGCAGGATGGCGTCCTCGCCGGCGAGTGCGCGGAGGAGTTCCTCGGCCCGGGTGCGCAGGGTGCTGGTGTCCACGGCTCCACGTCTACCCCATCCGTCCGACGACGGCGCCGCCGAGGGGGATCGGATCGCCGCGAACGGATCCGTTCGCGGCGACCATCACCCGGATGAGGCACGTGCCGGTGCCGGACGTGCCCGCCCACGCCGGACGGCGGGCCCGGTTACGCTCGGCCGCATGTCACCACGCCGTATCGGGGTCATGGGCGGCACCTTCGACCCGGTGCACCACGGTCACCTCGTCGCGGCCAGCGAGGTCCAGTCCCGGTTCGGGCTGGACGAAGTGATCTTCGTGCCCACCGGCCAGCCCTGGCAGAAGAGCGATCGCGTGGTCACCCGCGCCGAGGACCGCTACCTGATGACCGTCATCGCGACGGCCTCCAACCCGGTCTTCTCCGTCAGCAGGGTGGACATCGACCGCGACGGTCACACCTACACCGTCGACACCTTGCGGGACCTGCACCTGCAGTACCCGGACGACGAGTTGTTCTTCATCACCGGTGCCGACGCGCTGGAGCAGATCCTGAGCTGGCGCAACGCCGCCGAACTGTTCGAGCTCGCGCATTTCATCGGCGTGACCAGGCCCGGATACCACCTCGACGACCACCATCTGCCCAGCGGAAAGGTGAGCCTGGTCGAGATCACCGCCATGGCGATCTCCTCGACCGCCTGCCGGGAACGGGCCGCGGCGGGGGAACCGGTCTGGTATCTGGTCCCCGACGGCGTGGTCAGGTACATCGACAAGCGCAGTCTGTACCGGGGGCTGGAACGCTCCTGACGGTGCGTGTGAGCAGGCCGCCGAGGTCGGCGGGTACCCTCGGCGGGCGCACTCACGACCCGAAGGAGCACCGTGGCAGCCACGTCCGAAGCCCGACAGCTCGCGACCGCTGCGGCCCATGCGGCCGCGGACAAGAAGGCGTCCGACGTTGTCGTGCTCGACGTCTCCGACCAGCTCGTCATCACCGACGCTTTCGTGATCGCCTCGGCGCCCAACGAGCGGCAGGTCGGCGCCATCGTCGACAACGTCGAGGAGAAGCTCCGCGTGGCCGGTCACAAGCCGGTCCGCCGCGAGGGCGCCCGTGAGGGCCGCTGGGTGCTGCTCGACTACGTCGACGTCGTCATCCACGTCCAGCACGACGAGGAACGCTCCTTCTACGGCCTGGAGCGGCTCTGGAAGGACTGTCCCCGCATCGAGGTCGAGGGCCTCGACGAGCGGGTCAGGGAGGTCTCGGGCGAGGAGTCCCCGTGACTCTGCGCCGACTCGTACTCTGGCGGCACGGGGAGACCGACTACAACGCCACCGGACGGATGCAGGGCCATCTCGACTCCGCGCTGACCCCCGTCGGCTGGAACCAGGCCCGGTTCGCGGCGCCCGCACTGGCCAGGTTCGAGCCGGACCTGGTCATCGCCTCCGACCTGCACCGGGCCACCGACACCGCCACCGTGCTGACGGACGCGATCAGTGTGCCGCTGCGTATCGACAAGCGACTGCGCGAAACCCATCTCGGCGACTGGCAGGGCCTCACCACACCCGAGGTCGAGCAGGGCTGGCCTGGCGAACTGGTGCGCTGGCGCGCCGACCCGACCTGGGCACCGCCCGGCGGCGAGGCCAGGGTCGACGTCGCCGACCGGGCGTTCGAGGTGGTCGCGGACCTGCAGAGCGGTGAGGCCTGTCCTGGTGAGACGGTGCTGCTTGCCGCACACGGCGGCCTGATCGTCGCCCTGACCGGCAAGCTGCTCGGCCTGCCCCTGCAGACCTGGCCCGCGCTCGCCGGGATCTCCAACTGCCACTGGGTGGAGTTGCGGCGGCGGGACGGCATCTGGCGACTGCAGGCGTACAACGCCGGCATGACCGCCTGAACGCGTGTCCGACCCCGGCCCGCGGCTGCTGGTCCTCGCCGACTCCCTCAGTTTCCACGGCCCGGACGGCGCGCATCCCGCCGACGACCCCCGGCTGTGGCCCAACCTCACCGCCGCCGCGCTCGGCGGCAGCGCCGACATGGCCGCGGGGATCGGCTGGACCGCCCGCGACGCCTGGTGGTCACTCACCGGGGATCCGCGGGTGTGGGCCGACCTGCACCGGATCGACGCGCTGGTCCTTGCGGTGGGCAGCATGGACACTTTGCCATCGCCGCTGCCGACCTACCTGCGTACCGGGCTGCGCTACCTGCGTCCCGACGGCGTCCGCCGGGTGGTGCGGCAGGCGTATCTCGCTGCGCAACCCCGCCTCGCCGTCGTGCTGCGCGGCAGGCCCGCGGTGCTCCCGACCGTGCTGACGGTGCGCTACCTGGACGCCGTGGTGGACGCCGTCCGGGTGGTCCGGCCCGGGCTGCCGGTGGTGGGCATCCTGCCGTCGGTGCACCGGGCGCCGTCCTACGGCTACGTGCACACGGTGCGGGCCGCGACGGCCGCCGCGATCGCACGCTGGGCGGAGCGAACCGAGGTGCCGCTGGTCGATCTCGCGGACACCGTCGGCCCGCATGTCCTCGGCGGGCACGGTAACCCCGACGGTATCCACTGGGGCTGGGAAGGGCATCGGTCGGTGGGCACGGCGATGACCGGGGTACTGGGCCCGTTGCTCGCGGGGCAGCGCACTCGCGGCGCAACGTAGGCTGGCGGGGTGTCGGTCGCCGTAGTCACGGATTCCACAGCCCACCTCCCGGAGGGCTTCGCGCAACGGCACGCGATCACCGTCGTCCCGCTGCACGTGCTGATCGACGGGGTGTCCGGTCTCGACGGGGTGGAGGTCGGCCCCTCGGCCGTGGCCGAGGCTCTCGGCCAGCGTCGCACCGTCACCACCTCGCTGCCGACCCCCGCCGAGTTCGAGTCCGTCTACCGCGCCGCCCTGGACGAGGGGGCGGACGGCGTGGTGTCGGTGCACCTGTCCCGGGAACTGTCCGGCACCTGGAACGCGGCGGTCCGGGCGGCGAACGCGGTCGGTGCGGACCGGGTGCGTGTCGTCGACTCCCGCACCACCGCGATGGGGCTCGGTTTCGCCGCGCTGCACGCCGCGCAGGCCTCGGCGGCGGGCGCCTGCGCGGCGGAGGTGGAGGCGGCTGCCGTCTCGGCCGCGGGCTCCTCGCAGACCCTGTTCGCGGTCGAGACGCTGGAGTTCCTGCGCAAGGGCGGGCGCATCGGCGCGGCCGCGGCACTGCTGGGCACCGCGTTGTCGGTGAAGCCGGTGCTGCGGGTGGCTGACGGACGGATCCAGCCGCTGGAGAAGGTGCGGACGATGAACCGGGCCATCGCGCGACTGGTGGACCTCGCCGCGGAGACCGCGGGGGAGGAGCCGGTGGAGCTGGCCGTGCATCATCTCGGCTCCCCGGAACGGGCCGTGGAGGTCGCCAACCGGCTGGAGGAGCGGTTGCCGGAGTCCCGAGGTTGCCTGGTGTCCGAGATCGGCGCCGTGGTCGGCGCGCACACCGGCCCCGGCGTGCTCGGTGTGGTGGTGCAGAAGCCCGCGAGCCCGGTCCGTGGCGGCCTCGCCTGACTTTTCGTTGACCGCCGGCGTGGGGATCGGCTGCGGCTCTCGGCGGGCCGCGTCGTCGCACACCGGCCAGGATCGGGCGCACCGACCTGCCCGGCCGGTTGTGCACATCCCCCCGGCTGTCCACAGGGCGCGGAGTCGGCGCTGTTCCGTACCGGCCCGCGCTCCCTAGCGTCGGTGGGGTGTTCGACAGATCAGGCCAGGCGGCCACATCCCCGAAACCGCACCGCGGCGGCACCGCGCCGAGCGCGCGGCTGGCACAGCTCGCGGCCGCGGCCTCCGCCGCGGCCGGCGGACCGGCGGCGGACGCGCGACGCGTGTCCGGCAGGCTGGTGGAGCGCTGGGTGCCCACCTCGGTGGCCGAACGGGGATCGCCGGGGCCTCGGCGTTGGATTCTGGTGGCCGCCTTGCTCGGCGTGGTCGTGGCCGTGCTTGCCGGATCCGCGCTGCTGCGGAGTCCACCGAGCGCCGAGGCGCCACCCCCGCTGCCCGCCGCGCGCGATTCGTCTTCCGCGAAACCGGCCGCCGGGCCTCCTTCGTCGGCGCCCGCCGCCGAAGGGGTGGTGGTCAGCGTCGTCGGCCGGGTGTCCGCGCCCGGTCTGGTCACCCTGCCCGCGGGCGCACGGGTCGCGGACGCGCTCACCGCGGTGGGCGGAACCGTGGCCGACACCGACATCAGTGCCCTCAACCTTGCCCGCAGGCTGACCGACGGCGAGCAGGTGTACGTCGGCGTACCCGTACCGCCGGACGTGCAACCAGCACCGCTGGCGGCCCCGGTCCCGGACGCCCCCGGCGCCGCTCCGGGCGCCGCGCCAGGGGCCGCGCAAGGGGCGAAGGTCAACCTCAACACAGCGACCGCGGAGCAGCTCGACGCACTGCCCGGAGTCGGTGAGGTGACGGCGAAGCGCATCGTCGACTGGCGGACCCAGCACGGCACTTTCGGTGCGGTGGAACAACTTCGTGAGGTCGATGGTATCGGTGAGACCCGATTTTCGAAATTGCGCGAACACGTGAGCGTGCGGTGACGCCCGCGGCCGTGGCGGTCAGATCGGAGCAGGACCTGCGCCTGCTCGCCCCGGCGCTGGCGGTCTGGCTGGCGGCGCTACTGGGCCTGTTGGCCGGATGGTGGGCGGCGATCGTCGTGGGCGCGCTCGCCGCGTCGGCGGGCGCGATGGGTCTCCGCCAGAGCCCGGTGCGTGGGGACCGGCGCCGGGTGGCGTTCGGTGCGCTTCTCGTCTGTGGCGTGCTGTCCGCCGCGCCACTGGGGGTGCGCCTGCTGGAGGCCGAGCAGGACGACATGCGTGGCCTCGCCGCCCGGGGCGGCGAGGCGGAGATGTCGGTGACGGTGACCGAACGACCTCGGCCGGTCCGGTCACCCGGATACGGGGACCAGCAGGGCGGATCCCGCAGCGTTGTCATCGCCGGGGAGCTCGATCGCGCCGTGGTCGGCGGTGATCCGGTGGCGAGTACCGGCCGAACACTGCTGATCGCACCGTTCGACGACTGGTCGCGGATACTGCCTGGCCAGCGGGTCACCGCGACCGGCAGCCTGGCACCGCCCCGCTCCGGGGAGCTGACGGTCGGGGTGCTGTACGTGCGGGGCCCACCGGTGATCTCCGGCGGTGCGCCGTGGTTCCAGGTGGCCGCCGAGTCGATGCGTGCCGCACTCCGTGAGGCGTGTTCCGTTCTCCCGGAGGAGCCGGCCGGACTGCTGCCCGGGCTCGTCGTCGGCGACACCACAGGCCTGTCCTCGCGAGTCGAGGAGGACTTCCTCGACTCCGGCATGTCACATCTCACGGCGGTATCTGGCACCAATGTGGCAATTACCTGTGGTGCCGTGCTGCTGACCGCGCGGTTGCTGCGTGCCGGACCGAGGTTCGCCGCCGTGACGGCCGGTGCGGCGCTGCTCGCCTTCCTGGTCCTGGTAGGGCCGGAACCCAGCGTCCTGCGCGCCGGGGTGATGGGTGCGATCGCCCTGCTGGCGCTGGCACTCGGCCGGCACGGTTCGGCCCTGCCCGCGCTCGCCTGCGCGGTGATCGGCCTGGTGCTGTGGGACCCGGCGATGGCGGTGAGCTTCGGCTTCGCGCTCTCGGTCATCGCCACCGGCGCACTCGTCCTGGTCGCTCCCCGATGGTCGGAGATGCTGGCACGGAAGGGGATCCCACCGGGTTTCGCCGAGGGGCTCGCGGTTCCGCTGGCGGCGTTCGTCGCGACGGCGCCGGTGATCGCCGGGATGGCGGGCGAGATCAGCCTCGTCGCGGTGGCGGCGAACGTACTGGCGGCGCCGGTGGTCGCACCGGCCACGATCTTCGGTGTCCTCGCGGCGGCACTGGCTCCGTGGTGGCCCGGAGCCGCCGAGGTACTGGTGCACGCTGCCGCGCCTGAGGCGGAGTGGCTGATCTTCGTGGCACGGGAGGCGGCCGGCCTGCCCTGGGCCGTATTGCCGTGGCCCTCGGGCTGGTGGGGCGGACTCCTCGCGGCCCTGCTCGCCGTGGTCGCTGTGGTCGCGCTGCGCAGGCGCGGCGTCCGCATCTGCCTGGCCCTGCTGCTCGCGGGAGCGCTGCTCGTGGCGGTCCCCGGGCAGGTGATCTCCCCGTCCTGGCCTCCTGCCGGGTGGGCCATCACCGCCTGCGATGTCGGCCAGGGTGACGGGCTGGTACTGGCGACCGGCGAACCCGGGCGGGCGATCGTGGTGGACACCGGCCCCGAACCCGGGCCGGTCGACGAATGCCTGGACCGGCTGGATGTCGAGCGGGTACCGCTGGTGATCCTCAGTCATCTCCACGCCGACCACATCGGCGGGCTGCGCTCGGTGTTCGAGAGCCGGGCAGTCGGTGCGGTGGCCGTGGGGCCCGGCCGGCGGCCGGATTGGGCGTGGCGCTCGGTGGCGGCAACCGCCTCGGCAGCCGGTGTGCCGCTGCTGGAGCTGAGCGTGGGGCAGCGGCTGTCCTGGCCCGCGCTCACCGTGGACGTGCTCGGGCCGGAGTACGTGCCGCCGCAGGATTCGTCGGAGGAGGACGGCACCGGGATCAACAACACCTCGGTGGTGATGCGCGCGGCCACGTCCGCGGGCACGGTATTGCTCACCGGCGACGTCGAACTCGCGGCTCAGTCCGACCTGCTTGCCTCCGGAGCCGACCTGCGCTCCGACATCCTGAAGGTGCCGCACCATGGCAGTCGTTTCGCCCTTCCAGAGTTCCTTGGTGCTGCCGGTGCCCGGGTGGCTCTGGTGAGCGTGGGGGAGGGGAACAGGTATGGGCATCCGAATCCGGTGACCTTGGATGTCCTGTCGGCGGGTGGTGCGTTGATCGCGCGGACCGATACCGACGGGGATGCGGCGGTGGTGCCGGACGAGCGTGGTCCGGCGGTGGTCCGGCGAGGCCGTCAGCGCCATCCGTGCTGACGACCCTGTGCCCGACCATCCACAGTGGACTCGATGGTCATGCGGTGTGCGCCGGCGGCGGTCGCGAATCGGCAGGAGGCGCCGAAGTGGGTGCTCTCGATCCGTTGTCCCTTCACAAGTCTCACGACGGCTGGACGACAGCGTGTCGCGGCACGAAGGTTTCGCGCGCTCACCGGCGGCCGACCCGTAACCCGCGGACGGTTCCGCGCAGCCGAGCTGATTCCCACCGCCGGCGCGCAGTGCGGCCGCGGGCCCGGACCGTGATTGCTTCCCCGTGCCATGGGCCGCTCGCGCAACGGGCCACGGTGGCGGTGCCGTCCGCACCACAGCACTGCTCGTGGAGGACGAGTTCGGCAGCACACAGGTCTGCGGAGATTGCCGTCGGTCCGTCTGGTGCTTGCCGCCGACACAGATCGACTGCTCGACAGAATGCCGTCGCTCAAGTGGCAGTTACAGGACTTGGGGTCCACGAATTGTTGCGCGAGAGCGACAGTGGGTGGATCACCGTCAGAGGGGAGAGATGGTGCGATGGCGATTCCTGAGCTTTCGAGCCCGTTGTGGTCGGCCGTGAAAGTGATATGGGACGAGTGGCCCCCGGACAGCGAGGACACGGCGAGCCAGCTCGCGCTGAGTTGGCAGCGGGCCGCTGAAACGGTGACCAGGGCAGGCGAGCAGGCCGGTCGCGCAGCTGCCGCGACCGGCGCGGCGTGGCCGGACGAGGCCGGCGTCGTGTTGCGGGGGGCGGTCGACGATCAACTCGCGCGGGTCGCCGAGATGGTTCAGCACATGGGTGGGCAGACCGCCCGTGCGTCCGCGTATGCCGGGCAACTGACCGGCGTCAAGACCGCGATCACCCAGCTGGTCGCGCAGGCGGACCCCGTTTACGAACTCATGATCGTCAACCCTTTCATGCGCCCGTGGGCGCAACAGGTGGTTCGACATGGTCGCGCAGGAATGCCGTCAGCTCGTCGCGAGCGCACTCGGTGGCGTCGTGGATCTCGCTCGGGACGGCGACGCCATGCTGGACCGGGCCAAAGCACTCGTGGCCGCCGGTGCGAGCGTCGCCGGGGAGACGATCGACCGGGCAGCCGGACTGGCCGGGGCGGTGAACATCGTCGCCCAGCACGTCCTCGGTCAGCACACGCTCGGCGCCTGCGTCGGAGCGTCTGGAGACGTGGGCGCGGGCAGCGGCTCACTCACCGGCTGCGTTGTCCGAGCTCCGGACGGCGAGTGGGCACTCACCGGCAGTGTGTCGGCCACGGCTGGCCCGGGCGCAGGCTTGTTCTTCGGGGCTGGTCCTCTGATCAGCAACGGGCAAACCGTAGACGCCCAAGAAGGCACCACCGTCCATGGCGAGGTGTCCGGGGCCGTGGGCCCGGGCGGGTCGGTATCCCATGACGTCGGGCCCAGCGGAACATGGACGTCGATCCCCATGGCGGGGGTCGGAACGGGCGCCGGGACCAGCGCAGGTGCCGCGCACACCGGGGTGCTGCCATTGACCGGCGACGACGACTGAGCCTGCCGTGAGCAGTGGAAAGGATCTGACCGCACGATGAACGACACCGAGATCATCCGCGTCCGGGCAGCGGTGAACCGACTGGCCGACATCGACGCGACCGCGGAATCCACGGACGGCCTGGTGACCGCCTCGGTCGACGCGTGGGGCGAGTTGCGGTCTTTACGACTGGACCCACGCATCTACCGGACGGCCGATGCCGACGCTCTCGCGAAAACCATTACCCACACCGTCCAGTCCGCCGCACATACTGCCCATCACCGGGTGTTCTCGGCGGTCGCGCCGCTGCTGCCCGACGAGGTCACCGCCGACGACTTCGATCCCGTCGCCGACCCGGTCCTGCACGTACTCGCCCGTACCGCAGACCCTGCGACGCACTCATGACCGGCCCCTCCGGCGGAAACCTGCACATGGACACCGCGGCCACCGAACGGGCCATGGCCGCACTCGCCGCCGCGGGCGAAGATCTGCGCACCGGCTGGGAAACGTCCCTGTCCGCCATCACGTCACTGGACGGCCAACTGGGACAAGGACCCCTCGGCCAGAACTTTCTCGGCGACTACGGTCCTGCCGCGACGGCCATACGACAAGCCGCGAACCAGTGCGTGAGCGGACCTGGCCGGATCGCTGCCGCCGGTCAGGCCGGCATCGCCGACTACGCGCAGGCCGACACCGACGGCGCCGCCGGCTTCCACACCAGGAACAGGGCTGAATAGTCGCCCAGAGCTGCCATCATGCCGCACCCGATCACGACCTGAGCTCGCCCGGCGGGACGGCACCTCGACGTTCCACGGTGGCGAAGTACCCGGCTCCGGCGGTCTCCCGGCATCGACGCTCCACGTAGGACTGTCCGATCAACGGTGGATCTTGTCCTTGTTCGGCCACGCCGACCGCGAACCGGGCGGTGGGGACCGATGAGGTGACTCCAGTCAGCCGGCCGGGCACCTGAGATGTGACAGGCACGATCCGGCCGGACTGGTGGCGACTCCCGTTACGGCACCCGGCTGCGTGAATCGTGCGGACCGATACCGATACCGATCCGGCGCGGCCGCCGATGGCCCCCGCACGCCTGCGCTGACGGTGGCGTCCACCCGGGGCGGGGCGGTGGTGGCCGCCGGGGTAGAAGGTAGGTGTGAACGGCACGGCACTGGCACTCGTCCTCGTCGCCGCGATGCTGCATGCCGGGTGGAACCTGGCGGCGAAGCGGGTCGACGGTGGCGCACGGTTCGTGTTTCTGTACTACACGGTGTCCGCCGTGGCCTGCTTGCCGCTGGCGATCGGGGCACTGCTCGCCGCGCCCGACCGTCCACAGTGGAGCTGGCTGGGCGCGTCGGCGGTCACGGCGGTATGTCACGTCGCGTACGGCCTCGTGCTGCAGCGCGGATACGCGGTCGGCGACATGTCCGTGGTCTACCCGCTCGCCAGGGGCACCGGGCCGCTGCTGTCGGTGTTCGCGGCCGTGGTGTTCCTCGGCGAACGTCCCGGTGTGCTCGGCGGCGCGGGTGCGCTGCTCGTCGTCGCCGGCGTACTGGTGATCGGCACCGGCGGGGCCAAGGCCACCGAGGACTCGGCGGCCAGGCGGCGGGCTCGCCGGGCCGGGCTCGGCTACGGCGTGCTGACCGGCGCGGCCATCGCCGCGTACACGCTGTGGGACGCCTTTTCGGTGGCGGACCTCGGGGTTCCCCCACTGGTCTACTTCGGCACGGCCGCGGTGCTGCAAAGCGCCCTGCTCGCGCCCGGTGCGCTGCGCGACCGGGGCCGGGTGGGTGAGTTGTGGCGACGGCACCGCACCGAGGTGGTCGTGGTCGGACTGCTGTCGCCGATCGCCTACCTGCTCGTTCTCTACGCGATGCGCATCGCCCCGGTGAGCCTGGTCGCCCCCGCGCGGGAGTCGAGCATCGTGCTCGGAGGGCTGGCGGCCTGGCGGCTGCTGGGCGAGCCCGACCCCGTCCGCAGGCTCACGGGGTCGGTCATCGTCCTGGCCGGGATCATCGCCATCGCCCTCGCGTGAGTGACGCACCGGCGATGATCGGGCCGCCGAGCGGCTGAACTCCTTGCCGGTAGAGGAGAAGTCAGGCCTTGTCGCCCCGGCCGTTCAGCACGGCCGAGGCGACCGCCAGTACACAGCCGACGCCGAACATCGCGGTGAGCCACACCGGCCCGCCCATGGACAGGTTCCAGATCGCCGCGCCGACGGCGGCGATCGCCACCACGATGTTGCGGACCTGTAGGGGAGAGGGCTTCGCCATGGCATCAGCGTCTCACGACGTCGCGCCACCGGTGCGGCTCAGTCCTCCAGTACCGCGCGGACGGCGTCGGCGTTCGGCGGCACGGTGGCCCTGGGGCCGACCTTGCCCTCGATGGCGTCCAGCGTCTTGAGTCCGTCCCCGGTGATGAGCAGGACGGTCTCCGCCTCGGGATCGAGCTTGCCCGCCTCGATGAGCTTCTTCGCGGTGGCGACCGTGACCCCGCCCGCCGTCTCGGTGAAGATGCCCTCCGTGCGAGCGAGCAGCCGGATGCCCTCCACCACCTCTTCGTCACTGACATCCTCGATCGCCCCGCCGGTGCGGTTCACGACGTCGAGCACGTACGGCCCGTCGGCGGGATTGCCGATCGCCAGCGAGCGGGCGATCGTGTCCGGCTTCACCGGTTGCACGACGTCGTGGCCCGAGCGGAAGGCGGCGGACACCGGTGAGCAGCCGCTCGCCTGCGCGCCGAAGATCCGGTACGGGCTGGCCTCCACGAGTCCGAGCTCGCCGAGCTCGCGCAGTCCCTTGTCCACCTTGGTGAGCTGGGAGCCGGACGCGATCGGCACGACGAGCTGTTCCGGGATCCGCCAGCCGAGCTGCTCGGCGACCTCGTAGGCCAGCGTCTTCGAACCCTCCGAGTAGTACGGCCGGACGTTGACGTTGACGAACGCCCAGTTCTCCCGCTCGGCGGCGAGCTGGGTGGCCAGGCGGTTGACGTCGTCGTAGTTGCCGTCGACGGCGATCAGCGAACCGTCGTAGACGGCGGTCGTCAGTACCTTCGCCCGCTCCAGCGAGGACGGGATGAGCACCACCGAGTCCCAGCCGGCCCGGGCGGCGGCCGCGGCGACGGCGTTGGCCAGGTTCCCGGTGGACGGGCAGGCGAGCACCTCGAAACCGAACTCCCTGGCGGCCGCCAGCGCGACGGCGACCACGCGGTCCTTGAACGAGTGCGTCGGGTTGCCGGTGTCGTCCTTCACCCACAGGTTCTTCAGCCCGAGCGCCTTCGCCAGGCGGTCGGCGCGGACCAGGCGGGTACAGCCCGGTTCGGTGTTGGGGATCTGCTCGACGTTCGACGGAACGGGGAGAAGCTTCTTGTAGCGCCAGATGTTGCGCGGTCCGGCTTCGATGTCCTCGCGGCGCACCCGGCCGAAGTCGTAGGCGACCTCGAGCGGGGAGAAGTCCTCGGCGGACACGAACTCCGGGGCGAGCGGCTGGCGGTGGCCCTCTTCCTTCGACACCAGTTCGACGGCCGGGCCGAGATCGAAGCCGTTCTTGGTGGAGGTGGTGGTTCCCAGGGCTGCGGTCATCACGAGGTCCTTTCCTCATCTGTCCCGCTTGCGCGGGCCGGAATTGGCACCGTGATCGTCAGCTACCTCGCGGATTCGAGATGACTGGCTGACGCCGGTTGCCGGGGCTTCATCGGGCCGTTCCCTCTGCCCCTCTGGATGAGCGGTATTCGGTTGTGCGGAGCGCGCCGCGGTGATCGCATGCGGGCTTCCCCGGCCACGGTACGACATGACCACCGGTCGATGCCAAGGGGTGGACGTGGAGTCCATCTCCTGGAACGTCGGCCGGGCGTGGCAGGATCGGCGCCGTGACTTCCCCAGCGACCGGCCCTGCCCCGCTGCATCTGGTGCTGGGCGACGAGGAACTCCTCGTCGAACGGGCTGTCCGTGCCAGTCTTGACGCCGCTCGCGCGGCCGACTCCGGCGCCGAGCTCAGCAGGGTCAAGGTGGCTGAGCTCACAGCACCGATGCTCGCCGAACTCGTCAGCCCCTCGCTCTTCAGCGAGGGCAGGGTGATCGTCCTGGACGCGGCGCACGATGCCGGGCAGGACATCTCGGACGCGATTCTCGACTACGTCCGGCAGCCCGCGGACGGTGTCACCCTCGTCGTCGTGCACACCGGGGGTGGCCGCAGCAAGGCGGCGAAGGCCCTGCCCGCGGCTCTGCGCAAGGCGGGCGCCGAGGTCACCGAGTGCGCCCGGATCACCCGCCCGGCGGAGCGCGAAGGGTTCGTACGCAACGAGGTCCGCCGCGCCGGAGGCAAGATCGAGCCGAGCGCGACGGCCGCCCTGATCGACGCCGTCGGCTCCGACCTGCGTGAGCTGTCCGCCGCGGCGGCGCAGCTCGTGGCCGACTCCGGCGGGACGGTCGACGAGGACGCGGTGCGCCGGTACCACCGTGGCCGTGCGGACGTGACCGGGTTCGCCGTCGCGGAGAAGGCCGTCGCGGGAGACGGGGCGGCGGCGCTGGAGTCGGTGCGCTGGGCTCTGCAGATCGGCGTGCCGCACGTGCTCGTCGCCGACGCGCTCGCCGACGCGGTCCGCACCATCGCCCGGGTCGCGGCCGCGGGCCGTGGCAATCCCAACCACCTCGCCGGTCAGCTCGGCATGCCCCCGTGGAAGATCCGCAAGGCACAGGGCCAGATCCGCGGCTGGGGCCAGGACGGCCTCGCCGAGGCCATGCGCACCGTCGCCCGGCTCAACGCCGAGGTCAAGGGTGCCGCCGCGCACGCCGACTACGCACTGGAGCGCGCCGTACTCGAGGTCGTGGCGGCCAAGCAGCAGCGCTGAGCCGGGGCGGGCCCGAGACGCACGGAACCCCGGCGAGCGGTGCTCGCCGGGGTTCCGGGTGAAGCCGAAGATTCGTACCGCGGGTCAGAGCTTGTTGGCGCGCTGGGCCATCGCGGACTTCTTGTTCGCGGCCTGGTTGGGGTGCAGCACACCCTTGCTGGCGGCCTTGTCCAGCGCGCGGCCGGCGGCACGCTGCAACTCGACGGCCTTGTCCTTGTCGCCGGCCTCGGCGGCCTCACGGAACTTGCGGACCGCCGTCTTGACCGCGGACTTCGCCGACTGGTTGCGCTGACGCGCCTTCTCGTTGGTCTTGATGCGCTTCATCTTGGACTTGATGTTGGCCATGCCGGCGCTCCTCGTCGGTGGGGATTGTCGTCGCCGCGTTCTGGTGGCCCCGCCGTCCGGCAGACCGGACCGGGCGGGCTTTCCTCCATTGCGGAATGCCACACGGCAACGAGCGACGACTCTAGCAGCCACCGTCCGCGCAGCTCACGGGTGGTGTCGCCGGACGCGGGGACGGAGCCCGCGGGTGGCCGTGCGCGGCCGCGCCGGGTAGGGATGAAGCATGGACGTTCTGAGCAGCCGGACGCTGTTGAAGCCGCGTGACCACCAGGTGAGCATCGAGTTCTACCGGGACACGCTCGGCCTTGCCGTCTACCGGACGTTCCCCGTCGGCACGGTCTTCTTCCTCGGCCAGGGTTTCCTCGAAGTGGTGAGCGAGGGCGGAACCGGCTCCGGGGACGTGTCGCTGTGGCTGCAGGTACGCGATCTGCCCGGCACACTCGCCGAACTGGCGGGCCGGGGCGTGACCGTCGACCGGGAGGCCCGCCGGGAACCGTGGGGCCTGGACGAGGCGTGGATCTCGGACCCGGACGGCACCCGGATCGTCCTGGTGGAGATTCCCGCCGACCACCCGCTGCGCGCGGACGTGCGCCCGGACTGACCGCCGGATCGGTCGCGGCGGGGGCAGTCGGTCACGGCGGGATCGGTCGCCGGCAGGGTCAGTCGCGGTACGCCCGGAGCTGCGCGGCCCGCCCGGCGCCACGGCCCGGTGGATCCCAGACCCAGGTCTGCAGCCGGGTGAACCCGGCCGCCTCCGCCTCCCTCGCCAGTTCGTGCCTGCTCACCGGCAGCCACCGCTCGTGCGCCGACAGAACCAGCCTGCCGCCGGGGCCCAGCACCCGGAACGCCTCGGTGAACCCGGCGTTGCGGTCCGTCCAGAGCTGCACGTTGTTGACGCTGAGCAGTACGTCCACCGAGCCGGAGGCCTGCCCGGTCGCCGCGGCCGAACCGGTGCGCAGTTCCACCCCGGCCCGACCGGCGGCGGCGCACCGTTCCCGGCAGCGGGCCACCATCTCCGCGGAGGGGTCGACGCCCACGACGGTGCCGCTCCGGCGGGCCGCGGCCAGCAGGCCCACTCCCGGCCCCGGCCCCAGTACCAGCACGGTCTCCTCCGCCCCCGGCCTGGCCACCTCCACCACGTGGAGTTCGGTCGCGCCGTTGCCACGAGCCATGAGGCTGCCGCCGATCCGGCCGAGCAGCCCGCGCGGGTGACCGAACGTCCGGTCGAGCAGGGTGCTGATCGAAGTTCCCATACTTCGAGGACAACACGGACGTACCGGCCGCGCATCGGGGATGACCCGGAGTCGCCCGCGACGTGACGTGGGACGATGGACGGGTGGGTTCGGCTCCGCGTTGCGCGCGGCTCCGCCGGACCACCAGTTCCGAGGGAACCACCCGCCCGGACGACCCCGATCGAGCATTGCCGAGGACCACGCCTGTGACGACGTTCGCCGATACGACCTTCACGCCGCCGGAGCAGATCCGGAACTTCTGCATCATCGCGCACATCGACCACGGCAAGTCGACGCTGGCCGACCGGATGCTGCAGATCACCGGAGTGGTCGAGGAACGGGCGATGCGGGCGCAGTACCTGGACCGGATGGACATCGAGCGCGAGCGCGGCATCACCATCAAGGCGCAGAATGTGCGGTTGCCGTGGGTCCTCGACGGCCAGGAGCACGTCCTGCACCTGATCGACACGCCGGGCCACGTCGACTTCACCTACGAGGTCTCCCGCGCGCTCGAGGCGTGTGAGGGCGCGATCCTGCTGGTGGACGCGGCGCAGGGCATCGAAGCGCAGACGCTGGCGAACCTGTACCTGGCGCTGGAGAAGGACCTGCACATCATCCCGGTGCTGAACAAGATCGACCTGCCCTCCGCCGACCCGGACAAGTACGCCGCCGAACTCGCGCACATCATCGGCTGTGAGCCGACCGATGTACTGCGGGTGTCGGCGAAGACCGGTGCCGGCGTGCGGGAACTGCTCGACGAGGCCGTGCGCCAGGTGCCGGCACCGGTCGGTGAGGCCGACGCCCCGGCCAGGGCGATGATCTTCGACTCGGTCTACGACACCTACCGCGGCGTGGTCACCTACATCCGTGTCGTGGACGGGCGGATCTCGCCGCGCGAGAAGATCCGGATGATGTCCACGAACGCCACGCACGAACTGCTCGAAGTCGGCATCATCTCGCCGGAACCCAAGGCCACCAAGGGATTGGGTGTGGGAGAGGTGGGCTACCTGATCACCGGGGTGAAGGATGTCCGGCAGTCCAAGGTCGGCGACACCGTGACCTGGGAACGCAGGGGCGCCACCGAACCGCTGGCCGGGTACCGCGAACCGAAGCCGATGGTCTACTCCGGACTGTATCCGGTCGACGGCTCCGACTACCCGGTCCTGCGCGAGGCACTGGACAAGCTGCAGCTCAACGACGCGGCGCTGACCTACGAGCCGGAGACCTCGGTCGCCCTCGGTTTCGGATTCCGCTGCGGGTTCCTCGGCCTGCTGCACCTGGAGATCACCCGCGACCGGCTGGAGCGCGAGTTCGGCCTCGACCTGATCTCCACCGCGCCGAACGTGGTGTACGAGGTCACGCTGGACGACGGCACCGAACTCGTCGTCACCAACCCGTCGGACTGGCCGGGTGGCAGCAAGATCGGCGACGTCCGCGAACCGGTCAGCAAGGTGACGGTGCTCGCGCCCTCGGAGTTCATCGGCGTGATCATGGAGCTGTGCCAGGGAAAACGCGGCGTGCTGCTCGGTATGGACTACCTGTCCGAGGACCGCGTCGAGCTGCGCTACAACCTGCCGCTGGCCGAGATCATCTTCGACTTCTTCGACTCGCTGAAGTCCCGCACCCGCGGCTACGCCTCGCTCGACTACGAGGAGGCGGGCCAGCAGAGCGCCGACCTGGTCAAGGTCGACATCCTGTTGCAGGGCGAGCCGGTCGACGCGTTCTCCGCGATCGTGCACAAGGACGCCGCGTACGCCTACGGCAACAGGATGGCCACCCGGCTGCGCGAGCTGATCCCGCGCCAGCATTTCGAGGTGCCCATCCAGGCGGCGATCGGCGCGCGGATCATCGCGCGCGAGACGATCCGCGCGATCCGCAAGGACGTGCTCGCCAAGTGCTACGGCGGCGACATCAGCCGTAAGCGCAAGCTGCTGGAGAAGCAGAAGGAAGGCAAGAAGCGAATGAAGACCGTCGGCCGGGTCGAGGTTCCGCAGGAGGCGTTCGTCGCCGCGCTGTCCACGGACGAGTCGTCGGACAAGGGCAAGGGCAAGAAGTAGCGTCGTGGCGGGCCCGCCGCTGCGGCCGGGCCCGCCACGACGTGTCAGACGCCGAGCAGGGCGGACAGCGCCTCGACCACCGAGGCGGAGGTCGAGGCGATCGTCTCGTCCAGGTACTCCGCGATCGGCGTGATCTCCGCGGCCGAGGCGCTGCCACTCATCATCAGGGCCAGCGGTACGGCCACCGCGGTGACGGCGGCTCCACGCATCGTCCAGCGCCTGGCCCGTCCGGTCCCGATCTGGCTGTTGCTGCGTGCTTCGCTCATGATCTCCTCAATCCGTTGGGATCCTGCGAGGTCAGGGCCTCGCCCGTGATCAGCCTGCGGATCCCCGGACGCGCCGGGCAAGGTGTCTTACCGATCGTTCCCGATCATGAAACACGCCGGGTGCCACGGGGTGAGTCCCGGCAACAACGCGGACACACCGCTGTTGCCTGCCCGTCCGGTACCGGACGGGTCACCAGCCGCCGCCCGGATCGCGCGTCCCGCCCGCACGCGCGGCGGGTGTACGGCGCCAGTTCTCGGCGTGCCGGGCGACGATCGCGCGGGCGTGCGCGGTCCGCCGTGCCGCGGTGTCGCGGGTCATCCGATGCCTGCCCCCGCGATGCTGGAGCAGGTGCCGGTCGCGCAGGTCGGACGCGCTGAGCAGGGCGCGGGCCGCGAGCGCCGCGGCCACCGCGCCCGCGGTGTTGTTCAGGAAGTCCTGCGACTCGCAGAACCCGAGTCCGGTGTACGCCTGGGCGAACTCGATCGCGGCGCTGATCGACGCGCTGGCGAACATCACCGGCCCCGCCCGGCGGACGGCGATCGTCGCCAGGAACCCGAACGGGGCGAGCATGACGAGGTTGAGCCACTGCTGGACGCCACGCAGGGAGAAGGAGTTCGCCCGGCACTCGCCCGCGTGCCGGACCGACGGGTGGTCCGGCATCGGGGAGCCGAACCGCATCAGGGTCACCGACACCGCGACCGCGAGGCCGGTCGCCGCCAGCACCGCGGGGCCGCGGGACCAGCCGAGGTGCTCGGCGGAGAACCAGGCGATCAGCCCGAACCCGAGACAGAGCAGGCACCCGGCGGGCAGGACGCCCGGCTGGTCGAGCAGGACGTCGCTCAGGGCCTCCTGCAGCATCCGGACCGGGCTCCTTTCCCGCTGGCGTCGCCGGGCGCCCGAGGGGCGCGCTGTTCGCATTGGCACACCACCCTGGACCCGGCCGAGGGTGATCGTCGACCGACGAAAGTTGGTGATGTGCAACGGAAAAACCGGTCACCTGCGATTTCTCCGGCCCTTCATCAAACGTTCAGCGTGTGTGTCGCCGGGCGCGGTGGCGGAGCGCACCCGCGCGCGTGTCCGCCCGGTCGTATCATCGGTCCATGCTGGACACCCTGCGCACGCCGATCATCGCCGCGCCGATGGCGGGCGGACCCACGACGCCGGAACTGGTCGCCGCGGTGACCGGCGCGGGAGGCTTCGGCTTTCTCGCCGCCGGGATGCTCGGTGTCGGCGCGCTCGATCGTCAGATCGACGAGGTCCGCGAGCGTACCCGGGAACCGTTCGGTGTCAACCTCTTCGTGCCCCGCGAGCGATCCACTGTGGACATATCCGGCTACGTCGGCAGGATGGCGCGCGAAGCACGTGCGCACGGTGTCACGCCGGGGCTCGCGAAGTGGGACGACGACGGCTACCCGGCGAAGCTGGATCTGGTGCTGCGCCGGGATATTCCGGTGGTCTCGTTCACCTTCGCGCTGCCCGAGGAGGAGGACGTGCGGCGGTTGCACGAGGCAGGCATCCAGGTGGTGATCACCGTCGCCACCCCCGAGGACGCCCGCCGGGCGGTCCGCCGGGGCGCGGATGTGCTGTGCGTCCAGGGTTTCGAGGCGGGCGGGCACCGCGGAGCGTTCACCGACGACGGCGCCGGCCAGGCCGGCGGTGAACTGTACGGATTGCTCGCCGCACTTCGCCTGGTCGCCGCGGAGGTGGACGTGCCGCTCGTCGCGGCCGGTGCGCTGATGCACGGGGCGGACGTCGCGGCTGTGCTCGCGGCCGGAGCGGTCGCCGCCCAGCTCGGTACCGCGTTCCTGCGTTCCGACGAGGCGGGAACCTCCGCCGTGCAACGGGAAGCGCTGACGGCGGGGGGCCGGCCGACGGCACTGACCCGGGCGTTCACCGGACGCCCTGCCCGGGGGATCGTCAACCGGTTCCTCGCCGAGCACACCGCGCACGCCCCCGCGGCGTATCCGCAGATTCTCCACGTCACCAAGCCCATCAGGGACGCGGCCGCGGCGGCGGGGGACGGCGAAGCGGTCTCCTGCTGGGCGGGCCAGACGTATCCACTCGCCGGTACCGGCCCGGCGGCGGGGATCGTCGGCAGGCTGCGGGCCGAGGCCGTCACGGCCCTCGATCGGGCGGCCGCCCGGTTCGGCTGAGCCGAACCCCTTGCCGCCACGCAGATCCTCGTACCGGCCGCCGACACACGGCCGAGGGCGACGGGACACCCATGCCCTGGATAGGCTTCCGGGCGACCCTCCGGCGGTGGCGGGGGCGGATGAGCAGCGGTGCGTCGAGGAGGGGCCCGATGTCCGAAAGCGTGGTCGAGCGCAACCGGCAGCAGCAGGTCGAATGGTATGGGGAGCCGCTGAGCGAGCGGCTCGGCCGGCTGCTGGAGCGGCTCGACCTCCCGCAGGCGGGCCTGTCCTACCTGTTGGGGCTGCCGGCCCCGGCGCTGTCACAGCTCATGTCCGGCAACCGCGCCAGGATCGGCGACGAGGCCGTGTTCTCCCGGCTGCGGGCGATCGAGGATCTGCTCGGCGACCCGGACTTCGAGCGCATGCCGTCGGCGAGGGTGGACGAGCTGCTCGCGACGATCAGGTCCGGCTCCGGTGAGCCGCGGGCGACGGCGTCCGACCCGGGAGACGCGGACGCCGGACCGCTCGACCGGCGGGCCCCCGACGCGGACGCCGAGCCGGTGCCGGCCGCGCCACCGGTGCCGCAGCAGCTTCCCGGCGATCCGGTGGGCACGATCCAGGCGTTGCTGCGCGAGGTGGCCTCCGCGGCCGAGCTGGAAGCCGCTGCTGCGACGCTCGACCAGCGATTCCCGGAGCTGGCGGAGTTCCTGCGGGTCTACGGCACCGGCCGGGCGGGCGATGCAAGGGCGCATCTCGCCCGCACGCTCGGGAGCTGACTCAGCCGGTCGCGCTCCGCCGCTCGCCGCCGGTCCGGCCGGCGGCGGTGTCGGCGCGCCTGCGCGCTCCGGCGGCGAAGAAGGTCAGCAGGTCCGCGATCGCCTGCGGATCGTCGAGTTGCGGGCAGTGCCCCCAGTCCTCCCGGACGAGCAGCCTGCTGTGCGGTACGAGCGAGTGCAGCCGCCGCCCGGACGCGACGCTGACCAGTCTGTCCTTCCCGCAGGAGACGATCAGCAACGGAGCGGTCACCCGGTCCGGCTGATAGGCGTCGGCCAGTTCGGTCACCAGTTCGCGAGCCTGCTCCAGCCGGGTGGTGGTGGACCGGTAGTCGGGGAACAGTCCGGTGAAGCGGCGGACCTGCTCGGCGTCGGCGGCGGCGGAGTCGGCGTAGAGCAGCCGGGGCACGACCCGGCCCGCGACCGTGCGCACGAGGAAGCCGGGAATGGGCAGCGGCAGCGAGGAGTAGAGGCGCAGTGGCAGCGGGTACCTGCCCACGGTGCGCACCAGCCAGGAGTCGACGAAACCGGGGGCGGCGATGGAGACCACGCCGGCCAATGACGGCGGCGCGTCCTGCGCGGCGCGCAGGCTCATCGTGCCGCCGAGCGAGTTCCCGGCGAGCACCACGTCACCGAGCGCCGCCTGCTCCTTGATCACCGCGGCGACGAACGCGTCGAGCTGGGGAAGTATCCCGCCCGGCCGAAGTGGCTCCGCCTCGCCGAATCCCGGCAGGTCGACCGCGATGGCGGCGTGGCCCGCCGCGGCCATCTCGGCGAGCACGGGACGCCAGGTGTCCGCGCTGTCGCAGTAGCCGTGCAGCAGGACCAGCCGGGGTGCCTCGCTGATCCGCCGCGAACCGTGCCTGCCCGAGCGTCGCGACGCCCGGCGTGGCGGTGGACCGACCTCCAGGACCCGCGTCCGGACCCCGGCGAACCGGCGGTAGCCGGTCCGGATCGCCTCCGGAGCCGCCGCCTGCTCGTCCGCCGCCGTCCGCGCCGGGTCCCGCTGCGTTGCGGTCATGGATCCAGGGTAATCCAAGAACCCACGACTTTAGTTCTCAATTTGTGCATAACAAACATGCATCGGCATGGTGCCAATACGGTGTCCGCGCAGGTCGGGACGCTACCGGGTGAAGACGATCTTCCCGGCCGTCGCGCCGCCGAGCATATCGGTGAATCCCTGGGCGGCTTCCTCCAGCGGCAGCTCCGCACCGATCTGCGGCCGGATGCCCGCGAGATCGACGTAGGAGAGCAGGCCCGCCAGCTCGTCCCGGGTGCCCATCGTCGACCCTGCGACGCGAAGCTGGAGGAAGAAGACCCGCTGAAGCTCGGCGTGCGCGTCCGGGCCGCTGGTGGCCCCCGAGACGACGATGATCCCGCCCGGCTTGAGTGACTTGATCGAGTGCGACCAGGTCGCCTTGCCGACCGTCTCGAATACGGCGTCCACCCGCTCCGGCAGCCGGGCGCCGGACTCGAAGGTCTGGTGCGCGCCGAGGCTCTCGGCCAGTGCGCGCTTGCTCTCGCTGCGCCCGGTGACCCACACCCGGAAGCCCGCCGCGCGGCCGAGCTGGACCAGTGCGGTGGAGACGCCACCCGACGCGCCCTGCACCAGCAGGGTCTGGCCGGGGCGCAGCCCCGACTTCACGAACAGCATGCGATACGCGGTGAGCCAGGCCGTGCCCATCGTCGCCGCCTCGGCGAAGGACAGGCCCGCCGGCTTCGGCAGCACGTTGCGCCGGGGCACCACGACGTGGTCGGCGAACGTTCCCTGGTGCTTCTCGGTCAGCAGCGTGCGCTTCGGGTCCAGCGTGTCGTCGCCCTGCCAGTCCGGTGCGTTGACCACGGAGTGCAGCACGACCTCGGAGCCGTCCTCCAGCACGCCCGCGCCGTCGCAGCCCAGGATCATCGGGAACTGCTCCGGTTTGATGCCGACCCCGCGCAGGGTCCACAGGTCGTGCATGTTCAGGCTGGCGGCCTTGACCGCCACTGTCACGAATCCGTCGGGTACCTCGGGATCCGGACGGTCACCCACGACCAGTGACGCCAGCGGGTCCTCGGCGTTGGGTTCCTTGGCGTATACGGCGAACATCGGCCGAGCGTATCGGGCCGCGGCCGTGGCGGCATGTGCGTCGCGCGTAGGATTCGTCACGTGGACGGATTGTCGGCCTGGTGGGACAGCATGGAGCTGTGGTTGGCGCAGCTCTGGTTCCCGCTCCAGTTCCTGATCGTCATCGCCGTCGTGCTGCCGGTGTGCGCTCTCGCGGCCTGGGTGATCGACCGGGTGGTCGGCCTCGTGGCGTCCCGGTTCGGCTCAGCCCGCCGTGCCCGGGAGCGGCCCGAACCGCCGTCGTAGGCTGAGCGGGTGCTTTCCCGCAGGCGGATCACCGCAGCTCTCGTCGGTCTCGTCATCCTCGTGTTCGCCGGATGGCTCGCCAAGGACGTGCTCGGTGACGACACCGCGTCCGGCACCGAGGTTCCCGGCGCCGACTCCGGCCTCACCGTCCAGACGCTCTCCAGTCTGCCGCCGGAGGCCGCCGACACCTGGGAGCTGATCCGTTCGCAGGGCCCGTTTCCGTACCCCGGCCGGGACGGCACCGTCTTCGGCAACCGGGAAGGCATCCTGCCGCCGGAGGAGTCCGGTTACTACCGGGAGTACACCGTGCCGACGCCGCAGAGCCGGGACCGGGGCGCGCGCAGGCTGGTCGCCGGGAGTTCCTCGGAGTTGTACTACACCGGCGATCACTACGATTCCTTCGTCGTCGTGGACCCCAACGGTTAGGGCGTGATCCGCAGTGGAACAGAACGGTCCGGTGGCAGTCTCGGCGCAGGCGCGCGCCAGGGGCGCCTACCCGCACGTCGCCGAGAGCGGTGCCGCGCCGGACAAGGCGTCCACGATGGACGGTATCGCGACGGCTCTGTCCTTTCCGGACTGGTCGGCGCGCAACCTGGACGCCCTCTACGACTGCCTCACCGATCTGTCCTGGCTGCCCGCGGGTGAGCACGTGCTGATCTGGGTCGGCTGGGACGCGCTCAAGCAAGCGCAGCCTCGCGCCTACCTGGCCATCCACGGCGTGCTCTCGGACGCGGTACGCGCGCTCGCGCCGGGAGGTGAGCGCGCGGACGGCCGCACGCTCACCGTCGTGCTCGACGAGGCCTGAAACCCGGCCGGGCCAGAACCCGCCAGGAGCCCTGCCGGAACGGGCGTCAGTGCTCGGTGGCCTGTGCGGGCACCCAGTTCGGCGCGCGCTTCTCCGTGAAGGCGGTGATGCCCTCCTGGCCCTCCTGGCTCGCGAAGAAGCCGACGGACAGGGCGTTCATCCGCTCGAACGCGGTGGCCATGTCCGGTTCCCGCGGGGTGCGCAGCAGTTCCTTGGTCGCGGCGAGCGCGTTCGGGCCGCCGAGAGCCAGTGCGGCCGTATACCGGCGGACCTCGTCGTCGAGCCGCTCGGCCGGGACGGCGGAGTTGATCAGCCCGATCTCGGCGGCCCGCGCGGCGTCGAAGGTCTCCCCGGTGAGAAACAGTTCGTGCGCGGCGCGCGCGTGCAGCCGCGGAAGCACCGTCACCGAGATGATGGCGGGGACCACGCCGATCCGGACCTCGGTGAAGGCGAAGGTCGCGGTGTCGGCGGCGACCACGATGTCGGCGGCGGCGACGATGCCCACACCACCGGCGCGGGCGGGCCCGGCCAGTTTCGCGACGACCGGCTTCGGACTGGTCCAGATCCGCTCCAGGATCCGCGGGAACTCGTTGACGCCCTGGTCGCCCGCGCCGGCACCACGCGCTTCCTTCAGATCCATCCCGGCGCAGAACACCGGCCCGGTGTGGTCGAGCACGATCACCCGTACCCCGGCGTCGGAGACCGCTCGTTCCAGGCCCTCGGTCAGTTCCCGGCGAAGCTGGGCGGACAGCGCGTTGCGGTTGCGCGGAGAGTCCAGCGTGATGGTGGCGACGCCGCCGGTCACCGCGTAGTGCACCAGCTCGTCCGCCCGTTGCTCAGCCATGCGGGCACGGTACCGGGTCGCGAACGGTGGCAGGTGCCTCGCCCGCGACCCGGCCGGCGGGTGGCTCAGCCGATCGTCGTGGTGGTGAAGACGGGGCTGGGGTCGGGGAAGCAGGCCGTCGGGGCCTCGATGTCGACGAGCTGGTTGACCACCGTCGTCAGCGTCAGACCCGGGTCCTCGTAGCTGGTGCCACCCAACTTCGTCTCGATGGTGCCGGATTCGCCCGCGGTCAGGTGCGCGGTCACGGTCGGCAACTCGAACTCGGCGCCACCGGCCACCGGGCCGGCGAAGCTCAGCGTCGCCACCGAGCCCTCCACATCGATCGACGGCTCGCTACCGAGGCCGGAGCCGCCGGTGAGGTCCGCGCTGACGAAGGTCGAGTTGGCCGGGATCGGGATCTGCAGCGCGACGTCCTTGATCTGCTTGACGGTGAATCCGTTGACGTTCGCGGGCACCGTCGTCGCGGTCGGGTCGATCACGACGTCGAAGGCGCCACCGGGGGCGACCGTGGCCGGGGCGGTGATGTCGGTGCCCTGGGTCAGGGTCGTCTGCTGCGGTCCGACGATGGGCGCGTCGGCCTGGCAGTCGAAGGTGATGTCGAAGGCCTCGGCGGAGGCCGGTGTGGCGAGTGCGGTGAGCGGGACGAGTGCGATCGCCGCGCAGGCGAGCGCGCGGGCGGCGGAACGGCGGGAACTCGGGTTCATGAAGCCACCTCTGGTGTGAGTGATACGACGGTGTGTCACGGAGCCGCGGCATCTCAATAGCTACTTGTCAGTAGATTCCGAGGTCAAGAGGCAGCCGTTCCCATACGCGCTCGGTGACGGCGGCTGGGAACGAGAACAGCCGGATGCCGGATCGTGTTGGGCCGTCCGGGGTAGTGGCCGCTCAGGCCGTGCGCGCAGGCGCCATCATCGCGCTGCCGTAGCGGCGCAGCACCACCTCAGCCACCCGGGGTTCCGCGGCCAGTGGCCCGGCGATCAGCACATCCGGTTCGGCCGTGCGGGCCAGCAGGGCGATCCGGTCGGGCAGCAGCCCCGGGGCCAGGAACCAGGACGCCACCGCGATCCGCCGCGCACCGTGGGCGCGCAGGGCGGTCACCGCCGCCGGGACGTCCGGCGCCGCCGTACTCGCGAACGCGGGCACCACCGGGCCGCCGCCGGGCCGCCGCGCCCGCCACCGTCGCGCGATCGCCGCCACCGCCTCGTTCGCCTCCGGCCGTGAGGAGCCCACCGCGGAGACCAGCACACCCAGCTCCGGATCGACCATGTCCGCGCCGGCATCGGCGAGCCGGTCGCACGCCACCGCCTCCAGCAGCGGGTCGGCGCCCAGTACCTCGGCGACCCGCACCCGCAGCCGTGGCATCGCCGCCGTCGTCTCGGCGACGATCGCGGGCAGATCCACCCTGGCGTGGTAGGCGCTGCCCAGCAGCAGTGGCACCACCACGACTTCCCGGTGCCCGTCCGCGTGCGCCTCGCGCAGCACTTCGGGCACCGGCGGGTCCGACAGGTCCAGGAACGCCACCCGCACGTCCGTGCCCGGCGCGGTGTCCCGGACCACCGCCGCCAGGGCGCGCACCGTCGCCGCCGACCGCGGGTCGCGGCTCCCGTGCGCCACCAGCACCAGCGGCGGCGCCGTCATGAGGGGACCGCGCCGATCGTGGAGAACCGGTCGCCCACCATGCCGGCCGCGAGCGTGTCACCGTCCCGGGGCTCGATCACCAGGAACCCCCCGGTGCGTGGGCTCGTCGCGTAGTCGTCCACCGGAACCGGCTCCGACAGTCGCAGCCGGACGCTGCCGATCTCGTTCAGCTCCAAGGAATCTGGACGATCCACAACAGACAGACCCTGCTCGTCGAACCGGCTCACCAGTTCGTCCACGAACGCCTGCACGGTGCGCGCGCCGTGCTTCACCAGTACCTTCGCGCCCGCCCGCAACGGCGTCGAGGACAGCCAGCACACCGCGGCCGTGAGCTCGTCGGTGAGCACAGGAGGACGGTCCGCCGAGGCGATCAGGTCACCGCGCGCGATGTCGATGTCGTCGTCCAGCAACACCGTCACCGAACTGCCGGGGCCCGCCTCGTCCAGCGGCCCGTCCGCGGTGTCCACCCGCCGCACCGTCGTCGGCAGCCCCTGTGGCAGCACGACCACCCGGTCGCCGGGTCGGATCGTTCCCGCGGCCACCTGCCCCGCGTAGCCGCGGTAGTCGGGATGCTCCGCCGTCCGTGGCCGGATCACGTACTGCACCGGCAACCGGAACGGATCGCCGTCCGGGTCCGGAGCGACCGGCACCCGTTCCAGGTGCTCCAGTAGTGTCGGCCCCGAGTACCACGGAGTCCGGTCCGACCGGCTCGCCACGTTGTCCCCGTGCAGGGCGGACACCGGCACCGCCAGCACCGAACCCGCCGCGTAGCCCAATGAGGCGGCATGGGCCGTGAACTCCTTGGCGATGACCGAGAACGCGCCCTCGTCGTAGTCCAGCAGGTCGATCTTGTTCACCGCCAGCACCAGCCGTGGCACGCCCAGCAGCGCCAAGACGGCGGCGTGCCTGCGCGTCTGCTCCACCACCCCGGTGCGCGCGTCCACCAGCAGCACGGCGAGTTGCGCCGTCGACGCGCCCGTCACCGTGTTGCGGGTGTACTGAACGTGTCCAGGGGTGTCGGCGAGCACGAAACTCCGGTTCGGCGTCGCGAAGTAGCGGTAGGCGACGTCGATGGTGATGCCCTGCTCACGTTCCGAGCGCAGGCCGTCCACCAGCAGCGAGAGGTCCGGAGTGGACAGTCCACGATCGACACTGGCGCGCTGTACCGCCTCGAGCTGGTCGGCGAGCACCGACTTCGTGTCGTACAGCAACCTGCCGACCAGCGTCGACTTCCCGTCGTCGACGCTGCCGGCCGTGGCCAGGCGCAGTAGTGAACTCATCTCTAGAAGTACCCCTCTCGCTTGCGGTCCTCCATCGCTGCCTCGGAGAGCCGATCGTCCGCGCGGGTGGCACCCCGTTCGGTGAGCCTGCTCGCCTGTACCTCGGCGATGACCTCGTCCACCTCGGCCGCGGCGGACTCCACGGCACCGGTGCAGGAACCGTCGCCGACGGTGCGGTACCGGACGGTCAGTTCGCGCACCTCCTCGTCGTCGCGGGGGCCGCCCCAGGGGCCCTCGGTGAGGAGCATGCCGTCCCGCAGGTAGACCTCACGGCGGTGCGCGAAATAGATCGACGGCAGCTCGATGCCCTCCCGTGCGATGTAGTTCCACACGTCGGCCTCGGTCCAGTTGGACAGGGGGAAGACCCGCACGTGCTCGCCGGGACGGTGCCTGCCGTTGTACAGGTTCCACAGCTCCGGCCGCTGACGGCGTGGCTCCCACTGGCCGAAGGCGTTGCGCAGGCTGAAAACCCGCTCCTTGGCCCGTGCGCGTTCCTCGTCCCGGCGTCCTCCGCCGAACACGGCGTCGAAGCGGTTGTCGGTGATGCTGTCCAGCAACGGCTGTGTCTGCAGCGGATTGCGGGTGCCGTCCGGGCGTTCCGCCAGCCGCCCGTCGTCGATCCAGTCCTGGACGTTCGCCACCAGCAGGCGCAGGCCGTACTTCTCCACCACGTGGTCGCGGAAGGCGATCACCTCGTCGAAGTTGTGCCCGGTGTCCACGTGCAGCAGCGGGAAGGGCACCGGCGCGGGCCAGAACGCCTTGATCGCGAGGTGCAGCAGCAGCGTCGAGTCCTTGCCGCCGGAGAACAGGATCACCGGGCGGTCGAACTCACCCGCCACCTCACGGAAGATGTGGATTGCCTCGGACTCCAGCGCGGCCAGATTGTCCCGCGCGGCTACGTCCGCACGCTCGACGGTCGTCATGTATCGCCCCTCTCAGCCGTGCAGGCCGCACTCGGTCTTGGACTTGCCCGCCCAGCGTCCGCTGCGGGGATCGTCGCCCTGCGCCACCCGTGCGGTGCACGGCGCACAGCCGATCGACGGGAAACCGTCCTGTACCAACGGGTTCTCCAGAATCCCGTTGCGCACGATGTAGTCGTTGAACTCGTCGTCGGTCCACGCCGCGATCGGGTTCACCTTCACCAGCCCGTTGCGTTCGTCCCAGGTGACGATCGGCGTGTCCGCCCGTGTCGGCGCGTCCACCCGGCGCACTCCGGTGATCCAGCACGAGTAGCCGGACAGCGTTCGGCGCAGCGGCACCACCTTGCGCAGATTGCAGCACAGCCCGGGATCACGGTCGTGCAGTCGTGCGCCGTGCTCCGCGTCCTGCTCCGCCACCGACTGGTCCGCGGTGGCGTTCACCACCGTGATCCCCGGGTAGGTGTGGGCGACCGCGTCCCGGGTGCCGATCGTCTCCGCGAAGTGGTAGCCGGTCTCCAGGAACAGGACGTCCACATCGGACCTGGCCCTGGTCGCCAGATCGATCAGCACCGCGTCCTGCATGTTCGAGGCCACGATCAGGTCGTCGCCGAAGGTGTCGAACGCCCAGCGGATCGACTCCTCGGCCCCGGCCTCCGCGTAGGTCCGCGCGGCGTCGCGGGCCAGTTCCTTGAGCTCCTCGGTACGAGTCGTGGTCGTCACTGGTCTCTCACCCTTCGCTCGTGGCGTCCGGGGCGGCAGGAGCACCGTCCGGGAACCGCAGGCCGATCAGCTTCACCGAGAACACCCTGCGACAGGAAGAACACAGCCAGGCGCCCCCTTCTTCCGGGCGAAGATCTTCGTCACCGCAGTAGGGGCAGTGAAACGGCGTGGCCCGCTCGTTCATGCCGCCCACTCGCACGGGCGGGGAAGGGGGCTGCCCGGGTGGGTGGGCCCGCCGGTCATCGCAGCGCCTCCTCGTCGGCCCGCGCCACCCACTGCGCGAACCGCTCACCGTCCTCGCGGCCCGCGACGTAGTTGCGGACGATCCGCTCCACGTACCCGGTCAGTTCCCCGCTGGTCACCTTGTGCCCGCGCAGTTTCCGGCCGAACCCGGCGTCCAGGCCCAGGCCGCCGCCCAGGTGCACCTGGAATCCCTCCACCTGGCTTCCGTCCGCGTCGGTGACGATCTGGCCCTTCAGGCCGATGTCCGCCGTCTGGATCCGGGCACACGAATTGGGGCAGCCGTTCAGGTGCACCGTCACCGGAGTGTCCACATGCGACTGAATATCGGCCAGGCTGCGTTCCAGGTCCGCCACCAGGTCGTGTGCACGCCTCTTCGTCTCGACGATCGCCAGCTTGCAGTACTCGAGGCCCGTGCACGCCATCACCCCGCGCCGCCACGGCGACGGGGCCGTCTGCAGGCCCAGCTCGTCCAAAGCCGAGGACAGGCCGTCCACCTCGGACTCCGCGACGTCGAGCACCACGAGCTTCTGTTGCGGGGTAAGGCGCACCCGCGTCGAACCGGCACCCTCGGCGGCCTTCGCCACCGCCAGCAGCGTCGAGCCGGACACCCGCCCGGCGATCGGCGCGGCACCCACGTAGAAGTTGCCGTCGAGCTGCCGGTGAGCCCCGACGTGGTCGATCGGCCGTTCCGGCACGGCCGGTGCGGGGCCGTCGATCAGTTCGCGCCCCAGGTACTCCCGCTCCAGCACTTCGCGGAAACGCTCCGCACCCCAGTCCTTGACCAGGAACTTGATCCGCGCCCTGGAACGGAGCCTGCGGTAGCCGTAGTCCCGGAAGATGCCGATCACGCCGGCCCACACGTCGGCGACCTCGTCCCGCGGCACCCACGCGCCCAGTCGCTGTCCGATCATCGGGTTCGTCGAAAGGCCGCCACCGACCCACAGGTCGAAGCCCGGCCCGTGTTCGGGATGCTCGACGCCGACGAACGCGATGTCGTGCACCTCGTGCGCCACGTCGGGCTGGCCGGACACCGCGGTCTTGAACTTGCGCGGCAGGTTCGAGAACGCCGGATCTCCGACGTACCGGCGAGTGATCGCCTCGATCGCCGGCGTGCCGTCCAGCACCTCGTCCACCGAGATCCCCGCGACGGGCGAGCCCAGGATCACCCGCGGGCTGTCCCCGCAGGCCTCCATCGTCGTCATGCCCGCGCCCTCGAGCTTCTGCCAGATGGCGGGCATGTCCTCCACCCGGATCCAGTGGTACTGGATGTTCTGCCGGTCGGTGATGTCCGCGGTGTCCCGCGCGTAGGTCTGCGAGATCTCGCCCAGCACGGTGAGTTGCTCGGTGGTCAGCGCGCCGCCGTCCAGCCGGACCCGGAGCATGAAGAACTCGTCGTCGAGCTCCTCCGGTTCCAGGGTCGCCGTGCGGCCGCCGTCGATGCCCGGCTTGCGCTGGGTGTACAGGCCGTACCAGCGGAAACGTCCGCGCAGATCACCCGGGTCGATCGAGTCGAAACCGCCGTGCGCGTAGATGTTCTCGATCCTCGCCCGCACGTTCAGCGGATTGTCGTCCTTCTTCGACCGCTCGTTCGGGTTCAGTGGTTCGCGGTAGCCCAGCGCCCACTGGCCTTCGCCGCGGCGCTGCGTGCGGCCGGTCTTCGGATTGTCGCGCGTGGGCGAGGCCATGGTTCGTCCTCCGGGAAACGGGAGGTCACCGTGACGCCGAGAAGCCCCTGGTGTGGACGTGGTGGGAGCGCTGCGCGGCGGATCCGGCGCCTGCTGTCGTCGACCGCGGCGGCGCGAGGGCGCCGGGCGCGGTGGTTTTCTGTCGGCCGGGGTGGATCGTCAGGGTCGGCACAGAGCGCTGGAGACACGCCGAAGATCGACGTGCCGCCTGGTCACGAGGCACACACCAGCACGGGTCACGTGTTCCAGACTGCCACGTGCCCAGTATGTGGCCCAATCGAGTCCGCATGCTGGGAGCGACGTGACCTGCGTCATCAGGGCCGACGCGCCGGGCCCACCGCGGTGCCTGGGACACTGGAGGGCGTGGCCACCCTTCCGCTCGCCGGCCCGACGGCGCCCCTCGACGCCACGCTGCCCGAGAGCGCGCTGCGTGGTCTCGGATCCCGCCCGTTCGGCGTCTACGTGCACGTCCCGTTCTGCGCCACCCGTTGCGGCTACTGCGACTTCAACACCTACACCGCCGGGGAGCTCGGTTCCGGCTCCTCGCCGGAGTCCTGGCTCGACGGCGTCCGCCGGGAGTTCGACCTGGCCACCCGCGTGCTGGGCACGCCGCCGCCGGTGGACACCGTGTTCGTCGGCGGCGGAACACCCTCCCTGCTCGGCGCCGAGGGCCTCGCCTCGATCCTCGACGCGGTGCGCGCCGGGTTCGGCCTCGCCCCCGACGCGGAGGTGACCACCGAGTCCAATCCGGAATCCACCTCTCCGGAGTTCTTCGCCGGGCTGCGCGAGGCCGGATACACCAGGGTCTCCCTCGGCATGCAGTCCGCCGCCCCGCACGTCCTCCGCGTCCTCGACCGGGTGCACACCCCCGGACGCCCGGTCGCCGCCGCCCGCGAGGCGCGCGCCGCCGGCTTCGAGCACGTCAACCTCGACGTCATCTACGGCACGCCGGGGGAGCGGACGCGGGACCTGCGGGCCTCCCTGGACGCGGTGCTCGACGCCGGGGTCGACCACGTCTCCGCCTACGCGCTGATCGTCGAGGAGGGCACCGCGCTGGCCCGCCGCGTCCGCCGCGGCGAGATCCCCGCCCCCGACGACGACGTGCTGGCAACCGGCTACGAGATGATCGACGCCACCCTCGCCGGAGCGGGCCTGCACTGGTACGAGGTGTCGAACTGGGCGTCCTCCGAGGCCGCGCGCTGCCGGCACAATCTCGGCTACTGGCAGGGTGGCGACTGGTGGGGCGCCGGGCCGGGAGCGCACAGCCACGTCGGCGGCGTCCGATGGTGGAACGTCAAGCATCCCGCGCGCTACACCGGCCTGCTCGCCGAGGGCGAGTCGCCCGCCGGCGGCAACGAGGTACTGACCGACACCGACCGGCACCTCGAGCGCGTCATGCTGGAACTGCGCCTCTCCGACGGGCTCGCCCTCGACGCGCTGGGTTCGCACGGTGCCATCCAGGCACGCGCCGCGGCGGACGAGGGACTGCTGGAGCCCGCCGCGCTGGCCGAGGGCCGCGCCGTGCTCACCGACCGCGGCAGGCTGCTCGCCGACGGCGTCGTCCACCGGCTGACCGGCTGACCCTCCGCGTCGGGTCGCGTGTGGACTCACCTCGGGTAGGGCACGCCCCACCATCGCTTCGGGGGTGTCCTGGCTGCCGCGGACCGGGTTTTCCGGGTGGAATCGTCTTCCATGACGGCAGCGATGGGAACACAGCGGAGGGACCCGGCCGAGCGCACCACGGCCGCGGTGGAGCTGCGCGGCGTCAGCCGCACCTACGGCACCCGCACGGCGCGGGTCCGTGCACTCGACGACGTGAGCGTCGCTTTCCCGGCGGGATCGTGGACGGCGGTGATGGGCCCGTCCGGCTCCGGCAAGTCCACGCTGCTGCACTGCGCGGCCGGGCTCGAACCGGTCGGATCCGGCCAGGTCCTGATCGGCGGAACGGACATCACCTCGGCGAGCGACCGGGACCTGACCCTGCTGCGCAGGCGGGAGATCGGGTTCGTCTTCCAGAGCTTCAACCTCATCGGTGCGCTGACCGCCGAGCAGAACGTGGCGCTGTCGCTGAAACTCGGCGGGCGCAGGGCCGCCAACGGCGAGGTACGGGCGGTGCTCGCCGGGGTCGGCCTGGGGGACCGGCTCCGGCACCGGCCGCGCGAGCTCTCCGGCGGGCAGCAGCAACGGGTCGCCATCGCCAGGGCGATGGTCACCCGGCCCTCGGTCCTGTTCGCCGACGAGCCCACCGGCGCCCTCGACTCCGGATCCGCGCGCACCGTTCTCGGACTGCTGCGGGAGATGGTGGCCCGGGCCGGTCAGACCATCGTGATGGTCACCCACGACCCGGCCGCGGCGGCGAGCGCCGACTCGGTGCTGTTCCTCTCCGACGGCCGGATCGTCGACCACGCTCGCCGTCCGAGCGCGCGCGAGGTCGCCGATCGGCTCGCCCGGCTGGAGGCCTGACATGCTCGGCCTTTCCTGGAGCACGTTCCGCGAACGCTGGCAACTCTTCATCGGGGCGATCCTGACCGTGGCCGTCGGGGTGGCGCTGGTTCAGTCCTCGCTGCTGATCCTGATCTCCGCCGCCACGGCCGAGGTACCCGCGGGTCTCCCGCCGATCGACCGGGCACGGCTCGCCGAGGGGTACGAGTCGGCGCTGGCCCTGCTCGGCGTGACGCTCGGCTTCTCGGCGTTCCTCGCCGTCTTCATCGTCAGTTCCACGTTCGCGTTCACCGTCGCCCAGCGCAGGCGCGACCTGGCCCTGCTGCGTCTCGTCGGCGGCGCGCCGGCACAGGTGCGCAGGCTGCTGCTGTCGGAGGCGTTGCTGCTCGGGCTCATCGGTACCACCGCCGGGGTCCCGCTGGGCCTGCTGGTGATGCGCCTGCAGACGGCTCTGCTGACGACGCTGGGCTTTCTGCCCACCGGGTTCACGGCGGACTGGCGCGGGTGGATCCTGGGGGTGTCCATCGGCGCCGGGATCGGGGTCGCGCTGGCGGGGGTCTACGTCGCGGCCCGCCGCGCCGCCCGGGTACGGCCGCTGGAAGCCCTGCGCGACAGCGGTTCCGCACTGCGGGTGATGTCGTTCTCCCGCTGGTTCTTCGGGCTGCTGTTCCTCGCGGGCGGGATCGCCATGGTGATCATCGCGCCGTTCGCCGGGCCGGTGGGGGCGCAGCCGCTGGCGATCAACGCCGCACTGGCCGCCTCGGTCGGGCTGGCGGCGCTGAGTCCGCTGGTGGTGCCGCTGGTGGGCAGGCTGTTCGGCCTGGTGCTGCGCGGCGGGCCGGCTGCCCACCTGGCACGCGCCAACGTGCGGGACAACGTCCGGCGCGGCGCCGCGACCGCCGCTCCGCTGCTGGTGCTGGTGGCGCTGCTGGTCGGCCAGTCCTCGGTGCTGACCTCGATCGGTGCCGCCTCACTGGAGGAACGGCGGCGAACGCTCGCCGGTGACCTCGTCGTCGAGTCCACCGGCGGGGACGCCGAGCGGATCGCCGATACGCCGGGCGTGGCGGTGGCGGCCACGGAGACCGCGGTACCGGTGTCGGTGACCAGGGTCGAGTACAGCGGAAAGGACGACGAGGACACCGAGACGACGACCACCGAACTCGTCGCGACCGCCGTCGATCCGGGCGCGTACACCGCGACCCATCCGATGCCGATGACGGCCGGGTCGCTGACCGGCCTGACCGGGCGCACGGTGGCGCTGGGCGCGGACAGCGCCTCGGACCACGAACTGGAACTCGGCGGAACGCTGACCGTGGCCGTCCCGGGCACCGGCGACGTGTCCCTGAGGGTGGTCGCGATCCTGCCCGAGACGATGACCGGCGGCGAGGAGATCCTGCTGCCCGCCGATCTGCTTCCCGCCGCCGCGCCCGCCTCCGACGGCAGCCGCACCATCGTGCGATTGGAACCGGGAGCGGAGGTCACCGGAGTCGCCGACGGCCTGCGGGCCGCCGGTGTGGGGGAGGTGTCCGGTCTCGGGGAGTGGATCGAGCGTTCGGCGGCGCGGGAACAGGACGCCGGCGTCGGCATCACCGGGGTCGTGATGGGACTGGGCGGGCTGTACGCGCTGATGGCCGTGATCAACGCCGTGGTCATCGCCGCCGCCGAACGGCGCCCGGAGTTCGCGGCGGCCCGGGTCACCGGGTTCACCAGGTGGCAGGTGGTGCGGATGGCGCTGCTCGAGTCGTGGGTGGTGACCACGGTCGGCATCGTGCTCGGGGGGCTGGCCGCCACCTTGTCGCTGGTCGGCATCGTGTCGACGATCGGCGAGGTGACCGGCACGGCCGTCGTCTCGGTGCCGTGGGCGCTGGTCGGCGCCGTGGTCGCCGGGGCGTTCGTGGTGGTCGGCGCGACCAGCGTGTGTACCTCGTGGTCGGCGACCAGGCCCTCGCCGGTGTCTCTGGTCACCGCCCGGGAATGAGCCGCGACCGAGCCGGCGCGGTTTTGTTAGGCTGCCCTTGGTTCCGGATCCCGGGCCGACCCCACGAGCGAGGAGCGAGCATGGCCGACCGGCCGGTGCGCAAGGGCAAGCCGTCGACGACGCTGCGGGTGCTGCGCAAGGAGAACCTCACCCCGCACATGATCCGCATCGTCGCCGGTGGGCCCGACCTGTCCGCCTTCGAGGGACTCGTGTGCACCGACAGCTACGTGAAGCTGCTCATCCCGGTCCCCGGAGTCCGGTACCCGGAACCGTTCGACATGCAGGCCGTGCGGGAGAACTTTCCGCGCGAGCAGTGGCCGCGCACCCGTACGTACACGGTGCGCCACGTCGACATGGCCGCGGGCGAGCTGACCCTCGACTTCGTCCATCACGGCGACCAGGGCCTCGCCGGTCCGTGGGCGGTGACCGCCCAGCCCGGTGACGAGCTGGTCCTGCTCGGCCCCGGTGGTGGATACGCCCCGTCGGCAGAGGCGGACCGGCACCTGCTGGTCGGGGACGAGAGCGCCCTGCCCGCCATCGCCGTCGCGCTGGAGGCCATGCCGGCCGGGGCTCCCGTGCAGGTGTTCGTGGAGGTCGAGGACGCCGCCGAGGAGCAGCCGCTGGCGACCGAGGCGGACGCGCGGATCCACTGGGTGCACCGTTCGTCCGGCGCGGACCTGGTCGCGGCCGTGCGGGAGCCCGGTGTCCCGGCGGGCACCGTGCAGGCGTTCGTCCACGGCGAGGCCGGTTTCGTCCGCGAGCTGCGCCGGTACCTGCTCACCGAGTGCGGGGTGCGCAAGGATCTGCTGTCCATCTCCGGATACTGGCGTCGCGGCAAGGACGACGAGGCGTGGCGGGCGGAGAAGGCCGCGGAGAAGGCGGCCGAATCCGCGGCGGAGAAGGCGAACGCCTGACCGCCGTTCTCGGCCGAGCGGCCGTCAGCGCCGGCGGCCGCGTGGGCGCGCGGGGGAGTGGCCGCTCGGCTTCTTCGCCACCACCACGTTTCCGCTGTGGTCCACAGTGGACGCGATGTCGACGCCCTCACCGGAGACCCCGGGCGCCGCACCGGAACGCAGGCTGGTGCCGGGCGCGAGCCGGGTCACCGCGTCCTCCATGTGTGCCTCCAGCAGGGTCAGTACGGTCTCCTCCTCGCCCGCGCGGATCGCCTGGATGATCCGGTTGTGCTCGCAGACCCGCTCCTCGACGCCCTGGTACGTCCGCTGCAGCGCCGACATGCACATGCGCGTCTCGATCAGCAGTGTGCGCGCCATCCGTACCAGCCGCCTGCTGCCGGAGGACTCGATCAGTACCTCGTGGAAGCGCAGATCCGCCGCCGAGAGCGCGGTCGGGTCCTCGTCCTCGGCCGCCACTCCCATGGCCCGCACGGTCTCGTCCAGGGCGGCCGCCGCGGCCTCCCTGTCCCCGCGCATGATGAGCAGTGCCGCCGCGCGTTCCACCGCGGAGCGGGCGGCGTAGACGTCGTACACGTCGCCGGGTTCCAGGTCGATGACGAACAGCCCGCGGTGCCGCTCACTGCGCAGCAGGCCCTCGGACACCAAGCGCTGCATGGCTTCTCGCAACGGACCGCGGGAGACCTGGAACCGGGCGGCGAGGTCGGTCTCGCCGAGCTGGGTGCCCGGCGCGAGTGTCCCGGTCATGATGGCGTCCCGGAGCTGCCGGGCGATGATCCCCGCCGTCGACTCCCGGCTCACCGGCTCGATCTCGGTCATCTTCCGGTCCGTCCGCTCCCGCCGTCCTCCGCCGCGGCGGCCACCGCCGCGGCCGTGACATCGGCGGAGCCGCCCCGGAACAGCGCGCCGAACTCGGGCACCGGGCGATACGCGCCGGCCAGCCGCAGCCCCTCCCACACCGTGACCTGGTTGGCGGTGAGCACGGGCTTGCCGAGCCGCTGTTCGAGCGCGGTGATCAGCCCGAGCGTGCGCATGGCGGTGTCCGGGACGAGCAGTGCGTCCGCGTCCGGGTGGTCGCGGCCGACGACCAGTTCGGTGACCGCCTCGGGTGCGAGATCGCCCACCTCGGCGGCGGTGTCGATGTCGGCGCTGGACATCGACACCACCTCGATGCCGCCCGCCGCGAGGAACTCGACGAAGAGCCGGGCGACGTCGTCGGGGTAGCTCGCGGCGACGGCCACGCGCCGCACGCCGAGCGCCTGCGCGGCGCGGACGAAGGCGAACGAGGTGCTCGACGCCGGCAGGCCGCCCGCCGCCTCGGCCAGGCCGGCGACCTGCCGCGCCGCGCCCTCGGGACCGTAGACGAAGCTGCCGCTGGTGCAGGCCCACACCACGGCGTCCGGCGCGTGCCGGGCGAGCAGCCCGGCCCCCTCGGCGAGCCGGGCCGGGCTGCCGAGGTCGAGCAGTTCCGGCACGGCGTGCAGGTCGGTTCCGTAGATGTGCTCCACCGGCAGCCGGACGCCGCCGCCGAGCAGGTCTTCGGCGAGGGGGTAGTCGTCCTCGGCGGCGTGGTCTGGGTAGATGAAACCGATCGTCGTCATCCGCACCTCCGTTGTCGTCGCGTTCGGTCGTCGCGTTCGGTCGTCGCGTTCGGTCGTTCCTCGCGGTGTGTCCGATCAGGACACTTCGCGCAGCCATTCGCCGGGACCGACGATGGGCAGCTCCATTCGCCGCAGGCAGGCCCACATGGTGAGCTGGTTGGCCGTGAGCACCGGTTTGCCCAGTGCTTTCTCCAGCGGTTCGATCAGGTCGTAGGTGGGCAGGTTGGTGCAGCTCACGAAGATCGCCTCGGCGTCGGGGTGGTTGGCGGCGATGATCCGCTCCGCGATGGTGCGGTAGCTGACCTTCCAGATGCCGCCGCCGAGGCCGAGGTGATCGCTGGACAGCGTCTCCACGTCCAGCTCGGTCAGGAAGTCGTGCAGCTTCGCGGTCAGTTCCGTGTCGTACGGGGTCAGCACCGAGATCCGGCGCAGGTCGCGTTGCCGCAGCACCTCGGCCAGCGCGCCGGAGGTGGTGACCGCGGCCGGGGCGCCCGCGTCGCAGATCACCTTGCACAGCGCCTCTTCCGCCACCACGCCGTTGACGAAGCTGCCTGAGGAGCAGAGGTAGGCGACCACCTCCGGCTCGACGTGCAGCACGTCGCGGGTCGCCGCGGCGAGGTGCTGGCTGTTGCTGACCAGATGCGCCATCTCCATGCTCACCGGTACGGGTTCGTACGGCGTGCGCGCCAGGTGCAGCGAGACCTCCATCGGCACCCAGCGCCACAGTTCCCGTTCCAGGGCAAGGTCGAACGGCGCGATGATGCCGATGCCGCGCTGGGCGAGCGGGCCGTCGAAGAACGGGAAGTCCACCCCTGTCAGATCCAAGGTTCACCCCTTGTGAAGTCGCCGGTGTGAGCGCCTCCGGGATGCCTCCTCGGATTGTTGACAATCATACGACCGACTCATACCGTGTCAACGTGATGGGCACCGGTAATTCAGCGCGATCGACGCCCGGGGGCACCGGGCCGGAGCGGCCGGTTCTGGCCGTCCTGCACGGCGACCGGCTCCCTGCCGGCATGGAGGCCGTCGAACAGGGGGCCGAGGTCCGCTACACCCGTGCGGACGGCCTCGCCGACGCGCTGCGCGGTGCCGACGCGCTGTTCGTCTACGACTTCCTCTCCACGGCGGTGCCCGGCGCCTGGCACGCCGCGGATCGCCTGCGCTGGCTGCACATCGCCAGCGCGGGCGTCGACCCGGTGCTGTTCGACGGCCTGGTCCGCAGCGAGGTCGCGCTGACCAACTCGCGCGGCGTGTTCGACGACTCGATCGCCGAGTACGTGCTCGGTGTCGTCCTCTCCTTCGCCAAGGACTTCGCCCGGTCGTTGGATCTGCAGCGAGAATCCCGTTGGCAGCACAGGGAAACCGAGCGTATCGCGGGCAAGCGGGTGCTCGTCGTCGGCACCGGGCCGATCGGCCGCTCCACGGCGAGACTGCTGCGGGCCGCCGGGCTGGACGTTTCCGGAGCGGGCCGCCGTGCCCGGGCGGACGACCCCGACTTCGGCACCGTGCACGACTCGGCCGAACTCACCGAGTACCTGCCCGCGTTCGACTACGTCGTCGCCGTCGCCCCGCTGACGGCGCGGACCAAGGACATGTTCGGCGCGCGTGCGTTCGCCGCGATGAAGCCGACGGCGCGCTTCGTCAACGTGGGCCGAGGCGAGCTGGTGGTGACCGGCGACCTGGTGTCCGCACTGCGCTCGGGCGACATCGCCGGGGCCGCGCTCGACGTGTTCGACACCGAGCCGCTCCCCGTCGATCATCCACTGTGGACGATGGAGAACGTGCTGCTGTCGCCGCACATGTCCGGCGACGTGGTGGGCTGGCGGGACACCCTGGTCGAGGTCTTCGCCGAGAACTTCCAGCGGTGGCGCGAAGGCGAGCCCCTTCGTAACCTCGTCGACAAGGGGCTGGGTTACGTACCGTCCGCCGGCTGAGAAGCCCGGCAGCGAACGTCCGCGTGGTGACCCGGCGAAGCCCGTCCACGCGCGGTCGAGGAGTGCGGATGTCCGCAGAGGGTTTGAGGAGGATGGATGGCCGCGAACACGAACAACCTGCTCACGGCGAGCGAACTGGTGGGTGCCTACTCGTCCGGGGAGCTCTCCCCGGTGGAGGCCACGCGCGCCGCGCTGCAGGCGATCGAGGAACGCGACGGCGACTGCAACGCCTACACCATGGTCGACGCGGAGTCGGCCATGGCGCAGGCGGAGGACTCGGAGAAACGGTGGCGTGACGGCCATCCGATCGGCTGGCTCGACGGCGTTCCCACCTCGATCAAGGACATGTTCCTCACCCAGGGCTGGCCGACGCTGCGTGGCTCCACCTGCGTCGACCCGGACCAGCCGTGGGACGTGGACAGTCCGGTGACCGCGCGGCTGCGGGAGCACGGCCTGGTGCTGCTCGGCAAGACCACCACCCCGGAACTGGGCTGGAAGGGCGTCACCGACAACCCGCTCAACGGGATCACCCGCAATCCGTGGGATCTCTCCCGCACACCCGGTGGCTCCTCCGGTGGCAGTTCGGCGGCGATCGCCGCGGGTATGGGCGAGCTGTCCGTGGGTACCGACGGCGGCGGCTCGGTGCGCATCCCCGCGTCCTTCTGCGGCATCGTCGGGTTCAAACCCACCCACGGACGGATCCCGCTGTACCCGGCGAGTCCGTTCGGTGCGCTGGCGCACGCGGGACCGATGGCCCGTTCCGTCGACGACATCGCGCTGATGCTGGACGTGCTGGCACTCACCGACTACCGCGATCCCACCGCGCTGCCCCCGCAGGTCGGCACCTACCGCGAGGCGGTCCGCCGCGACGTGCGCGGGCTCAACGCCGCGTTCTCACCGGGACTCGGGTACGTCGACGTCGACCCGGAGGTGGCGCAGATCGTCGTCTCGGCGGTCGCCGCCCTGTCCGAGGCGGGGCTGCGGGTGGAAGAGGCCGATCCCGGCTTCACCGATCCGATCGACGCTTTCGGCGTGCTCTGGTCCACGGGCGCGGCGAAGTGGCTGGACACCTTCCCGGAGGGATCCGCGGAGAAGATCGACCCTGGCCTGCGCACCGTGTGGGAGAAGGGCCGTACGTTCTCGGCGAGCGACTACCTCGACGCCAACGCCGAGCGTGCCGCTCTCGGCATCCGGATGGGCGAGTTCCACACCCGCTACGACGTGCTGATCACGCCGACCGTGCCGATCCCGCCGTTCGAGGCGGGGCACGACGTGCCGCCGGGCAGCGGGATGGAGAGCTGGGCGCAGTGGACGCCGTTCACCTACCCGTTCAACATGACGCAGCAGCCGGGCGTCAGCGTCCCGGCGGGCTTCACCTCCGACGGCCTTCCGGTGGGCCTGCAGATCGTCGGCCCGCGTCACTCGGACGACCTTGTGCTTGCGGTCGCGCGCCTGCTGGAGGAGATCCGGCCGTGGCCGCCCTCCACTCCCGCGCGCCCAGGACGCGGCGGCCGGTAGCCCCGCCGCAATTCGTCGACGTATTGCGCTCACCCGGACCGCAATACGTCGACGAATTGCGGTTTCAGGCGGACGGGGGCGTGGCCGGGGCGGGCTCCCGGCGGCGCACCGTGCGGACCTCGCGGCTGCACAGAGCGAGCAGGGTGATGCCCACCAGTACCGCCGCGGCGGCGAGCAGCGTGGTCTCCCGGCCGAAGCGTTCCGCCAGCGGACCCGCCGCCACCTGGCCCGCCGGTACCGCGATCAGCGAGCCGAGCAGGTCGTAGGAGTACACCCTGGACAGGCTGCGCTCGGGCACGTTCTCCTGCAGGGCGACATCCCAGGCGACGACGAACTGCTCGATCGCGACCCCGGCCAGGAACGCCGCCGCCAGCAAGGGAACCAGAGCGGGGGCCTCGGCCAGCACGACGAGTGGTGCCGCGTCGACCGCGACCACCGCGACGCCCACGAGCAGGGCCCGCCGGGGCTGCCACCGGATCGCGATCACACCGCCGGCGAGCGCGCCCACGGTGTGCAGGGCGAGCACGAAACCCCAGCCCGCACGGCCGATCGTGTCGTCCGCGATCGCCGGGCCGAGCACCACCAGCCCGAGCGAGTTGAGCGCGTTGACCACCATGAACTGGCAGACCACGACCCAGATCCAGGTACGGCCGGTGAACTCCCGCCAGCCGTGCACCAGGTCGGCGATGATCCGGCTGCCGGACGGAGCCCGCTGTCCGGTGGACGGGAGCCCGCGGTAGGCCAGGGCGCCGAGTAGGAAGACCACGGCGTTCACCGCGATCGCCGTGCCGCTGCCGAGGCCGGCCACCAGCAGGCCACCCGCCGAGGCCCCGCCGATCCGGCCGAGGTTGATCGCCATGCGCAGCACGGCGTTCGCCGAGGTCAGCAGTTCCGCCGGAACGGTCTGCGGGGTCAGCGCCGAGGCCGCCGGGAAGGACATCGCCGCGACCCCGCCGTTGACCACGCTCAACGCGATCAGCAGCGGGATCGAGGCGAATCCACACAGGACACTCGCGGCGATGGCCGCCTGGGTCACGAACGCGGCCAGTTCCGAGCCCTGGGTGATCACCGACCTCGGCAACCGGTCGGCGATCACCCCGCCGAAGAGCACCAGCAGCACGCTCGCCAGCGACCGGGCGCCGACCACCACGCCGAGGTCGACGAGCGAGCCGGTCAGGTCGAGCACGGCGAACGCGAGCGCCGCCGGGGCGACGGCGTTGCCGGTCTCGGCCAGTGTCCTTCCGGCGAGCAGGAAGCGGAAGTCCCGGAACCGCAAGGGTTCCCGCAGTGCCTTCGGATCCCGGACGGTCACCGGCGGGGATCCATGGTGAACATCGAGACGGTGACGCTGACCCGCCGGGTCCCCCGTGTTCTCGGTGGCTTGGCGGCGTTGTGCAGCAGCAGGCTCAGCGCCCGGGCGTGTGCGAGCACCTGCTGCCAGGTGCGCTCGTCCACCCACAGCTCCGCGTCGGTCATCGCGGCCGGCGCGCCGGAGAGCCGGTAATCGGTGCGGCGGCGCAGTTCCGCGGCCAGGATCGTCGCCAGCAGCGCCTGCTCGTCGGGTCCGCGGGCGCACGTCCTCCCCCCGCTGTCCGGATCGTGCCGGTAGCGCTTCGCCTGGCCGCCGCGCACCGAGACCTCCTCGACGATGTCGAGCAGCCCGGCGTCGTGCAGGCGCCGCAGGTGGTAGCTGATGTTGGCCTGTGAGTCGCCGAGTTCGCGGGCGGCCTCCGCCGCGCTCATCGCGGCTCCGGTGAGCAACGACAGGATTCGCAGGCGCAGTGGATGGGCCAGCGCGCGCAGCCCGTCCGCGTGGATGTCGCGGTTCATCGGCCGAGTGTCCGGCCGTCCGGGGCACACCGTCAAATATCTCTTTGGGGGTAGCGATTCGGCTGCGGAACGTGCGGCGCCTGTGATTTTCTGACCGGATGCGAACAACGACATTGGGCAGGAGCGGCCTCGAGGTTTCGCGGGTCGCGCTCGGCACCTGGCAGATCGGTGGCGACTGGGGGCCGTTCGAGGAGCAGTTCGTCATCGATGCGATCAGGCACGCCCACGAGAAGGGCGTGAACCTCTTCGACACCGCGCCCGCGTATGGGGCGGGGCAGGCGGAAGTGTTGCTGGGCAAGGCATTGCGCCCGCTGCTGAAACGCGACCGGGAATCCGTCGTCGTCGCGACGAAGGGCGGAGCCGACCGGTTCTCGCCCACCCGTCCGCGCGACGGCCGCCAGGGCAAGGTGCGTTCCGGGGTGGAGGAGAGCCTGCGCGCACTGGACATCGACCACATCGACCTCTATCAGGTGCACTGGCCCGATCCGCAGACGCCGTTCGAGGAGACCGCGGGCGCACTGCAGGAACTCGTCGACGAGGGCAAGATCCGGCACGCCGGAGTGTCGAACTACGACACCGCGCAGCTCGCCGCGTTCGACCGGACCCGCCCCGCGGAGACGCTGCAACCGCCGTACCACCTGTTCCGCCGGGAGATCGAGGCCGACCCACTGCCCTACGCCCGCGAGCACGACATCGGGGTGCTCGCCTACAGCGCACTCGCCAGCGGGATGCTGACCGGCGCCCTGACCCCGGACACGACGTTCCACGCCGACGACTGGCGCAACCACTCCTCGGCCTTCCAGGGCGAAGCGTTCACGCGCAATCTCGCCGTGGTCGCCGACCTCGCCGAGTTCGCCGCGGCGCGGGGCGCCACGGTCAGCCAGCTCGCCATCGCGTGGGTGCTGGCGCAGCCGGGCGTGCACGTGGCGATCGTCGGCTCGCGAACGCCCGAGCACATCGAGTCCTTCGCCGACGCCACCGAACTGGACCTGACCGAGGCCGACCTCGCCGAGATCGAGCGGATCACCGCGGACAGCGCCTGGGTGGGAGGCGCGAGCCCGGAAGGCATCGCCTGAACTACCTGGTGGCGGCCTCGAGTTCGGCCAGCGCGGTGTCGAGGTGGGTCAGGATCCGCTGCAGATGCGGAACGCTGCGCCGGCACCCGGTGATGCCGAAGTCGAGGTTCTCCCCGTTGTTGGTCAGCGTGATGTTGAGGGCCTGTCCGTCGAGCAGGACCGACGCGGGATAGATGCCGTCGAGCTGCGCGCCGTTCCAGTACATCTGTTTGCGTGGCCCCGGAACGTTGGAGATCACCAGGTTGAACGGCGGCCGGGTGTTGTTGACGAAACCAGGCACCGAGGAGACCCCGAGCGGGGCCACGTTCAGTCCGGACAGCAGCAGCACCTGCAGCGGGGTGAGTCCCTTGAACAACCGCTTTCCGTCGGCCATGGACTTGTGGATCGTCGCCAGCCGCGCCTGCGGGTCGGCCTTGTCGGTGCCGAGGTTGCACAGCAGCGCGCCGATGGAGTTGCCGGAGGCCTCGCCCTTGTCGCTCTGCTTGCGCAGCGACACCGGGACCATCGCGGTCATCGGGGCGTGCGGCAGTGCGCTCTGCTCGATGAGGTAGTCGCGCAGCGCCCCCGAGCACATCGCGAGCACCACGTCGTTGCGGGAGACCCCGGCGGCGGTGGCGACCGTCCGGACGCGGTCCAGCGGCCAGGACTGCGCGGCGAACCGGCGGGCGCCACCGATCGGCACGTTCAGGATGGTCTTCGGCGCCTGCATGGGCAGGGTCAGCGTCTGCTCGCGGAACGCCTCGTTGGCGACCTTGAACGCCGCCGGGGCGATCCCGGCGACCTGTTCCAGCGTCCGGGTCGCGGCGCCGAGCAGTGACTGCGCGGGCCTCGGCCCGCGCTGGGTCCCGCCGGGTGTGCGGGAACCCCACGGTGGCGGGCAGTCCCTCGCCTCCGGGTCCTCGCTGAGCGTCGACTGGAGCTGCTTGAGCGCCGACACACCGTCGAGCAGGGCGTGGTGGATCTTGCTGTAGACGGCGAATCTGCCGTCCTGCAGACCCTCCACGAGGTGGGTCTCCCACAGCGGACGGTGCCGGTCGAGCAGGGTGCCGTGCCAGCGCGAGGTCAGCTCCAGCAGCTCGCGGACGCGCCCCGGCTGCGGCAGCGCGGAATGCCGGAAGTGATAGTCGAGTTCGAGGTCGGTGTCGTCGGACCAGGACCAGTGGCCAGCCGTGTTCACCGGACGACTCGGGCGCCTGCGGAACAGCCGTCGCACGTTCGGGTCGTCCAGCATCTGCGCCCGCAGGTCCCGCAGATAGTTCGGTCCCGCGCCCTCCGGCTTGCGGAACAGTTGCAGACCCCCGACGTGCATCGGGTGTTCACGCGTCTCGACCAGCAGGAACATCGAATCGGTCACGGGCATGAACGGCATCGGCAGACCACCTCCCTACGGCGAGGACAACCCCGGCGGTGCCGGGAACCGGATACGCCGGGTCGGGCGAGTCTACGCACCGGGCCATCGCTCACACCGAACAGCGCGCGCGAAAGAACTAGTCTGGCCGCATGGCAATTCCGACAGATCCGGAGACCGGCGAGTTCGTCCGTTCGTCCGATTTCTTCGACGCTCGTATCACCGCCGACGGCCGCGACGGCTGGCCCGTGGAGCCGGGCCGGTACCGGCTCGTCGTCAGCAGGGCCTGCCCGTGGGCGAGCAGGGGACTGGTGGTCCGCAGGCTGCTCGGACTGGAGGACGCCATCGGCGTGGCGGTGGCCGACCCGATCCAGGACGACCGGAGCTGGCGGTTCACCCTCGACCCGGATGGAGTGGATCCGGTACTGGGCATCGGTTTCCTGGCCGAGGCGTACCAGGCGGCCGACCCTGACTACGACGGAGGCATCAGCGTGCCCGCCGTCGTCGACATCCCCAGCCGCACCCTGGTCACCAACGACTACCCGCAGATCACCCTGGACTTCTCCACCGAGTGGACCGCCCACCAGCGTGCGGGTGCGCCGGAGCTGTACCCGGAGCGGCTGCGCGCGGAGATCGACGAGGTCAACCGCGCGGTGCACGCCGACGTCAACGCAGCTGTGTACGAGGCCGGTTTCGCCGCCAAGCAGGCCGCGTACGACGAGGCGTACGGCAGGCTCTTCGCCCGTCTCGACGCACTGTCCGAGCGGCTGGAACGGCAGCGTTACCTCGTCGGCGACACGATCACCGAGGCGGACATCCGGCTGTTCACCACGCTGGTGCGCTTCGATCCGGTGTACCACGGCCACTTCAAGTGCAACCGCGAGAAGCTCGCCGAGTCACCCGTGCTCTGGGCGTACGCGCGGGATCTGTTCCAGACGCCCGGATTCGGCGACACGGTGGACTTCGACCACATCAAACGGCACTACTACCAGGTGCACGAGGGGGTCAACCCGACGCGGATCGTGCCGCGCGGGCCGGACCTGTCGGCCTGGGCCACCCCGCACGGGCGGGAGGAACTGGGCGGCAGGCCGTTCGGGGACGGCACGCCACCAGGGCCGCCCCCACCGGAGGAGGCACTCGGACCGCAGTGGTGAACCAGGCGTACGGCGAGCGGAGGACATGATGACGGGAACTGTTGCGGCAGAAGGAATCCACGGCATGCGCGAGGTGATCTACGTCGACGGCCGGTGGACCGGCTCGACCTCGACGGAGACGATCGAGGTGGTCAACCCGGCGACCGAGGAGGTCATCGCCAGGGTGCCCGCGGGCAGCCCGGCCGACGTCGATGCCGCGGTGGTCGCCGCCCGTGCCGCGTTTCCCGCGTGGGCGGCGTTGCCGGCCGCGCGGCGGTGCGAGTACCTGGGCCGGATCGCCGACGGCCTGGCCGAACGCAAGGACGAGATCGCCGAGACGATCACCACCGACATGGGCTGCCCGCTGACGATCGCGCAGAAGGTGCAGGCGACGCTGCCGATCGTCGTCGCCGAGAGCTACCGCGATCCGGCGGTGGTTCCGGAACAGGCCGAGGAACTGGGCAACTCGCTGGTCGTCCGCGAACCGATCGGCGTGGTCGGTGCGATCACCCCGTGGAACTATCCGCTGCACCAGGTGGTGGCCAAGGTGCTGCCCGCGCTGGCGGCGGGCTGCACGGTGGTGCTGAAGCCGAGCGAGGTGGCCCCGCTGGCGGCGTACCTGTTCGCCGAGATCGTCGAGGCCGCGGGCGTGCCCGACGGGGTGTTCAACCTGCTCAGCGGCAGCGGCCCGATCGTCGGCGAGGCGATCGCGGCGCACCCCGGCGTGGACATGGTCTCGTTCACCGGATCTGCGCGCGCGGGCTCCCGGGTCTCCGAGGTCGCCGCGGCCACGGTCAAGCGGGTGACGCTGGAGCTGGGCGGAAAGTCGCCCAACGTGATCCTGCCCGACGCCGACCTCGAGCGGGCGGTGAAGTCCGGGCTGAACAACGCCTACCTCAACGGCGGGCAGACCTGCACGGCGCTGACCAGGATGATCGTGCACCGCGACCAGCGGGACGCCGTGGTGGAACTGGCCAGGGGTCTGGCGGGCAGATTCGTCGCGGGCGATCCGCTGGACCCGTCGACCCGGCTCGGCCCGATGGTGTCGCAAGCGCAGCGGGACCGGGTCCGCGGGTTCATCGAGAAGGGTATCGAGGAGGGCGCGACGCTGGTCTGCGGCGGACCCGAGGCCCCGGAGGGCCTGGAGACCGGTTTCTACGTGCGGCCCACCGTGTTCGCCGACGTGACGCCGGAGATGACGATCGCGCGCGAGGAGATCTTCGGTCCCGCGCTGTCGGTGCTGACCTACGACACCGAGGACGAGGCCGTGGCCATCGCCAACGACACCGACTACGGCCTGGCCGCTGCCGTCTGGGCGGGTGACCCGGAGCGGGCGACCGCCGTGGCCCGCCGGATCAGGGCCGGTCAGGTGGAGGTGAACGGCGGGGCGTTCAATCCGCTGGCTCCGTTCGGCGGGTACAAGCAGTCGGGCAACGGCCGTGAGCTCGGCCGCTTCGGCCTGGAGGAGTTCCTGGAAACCAAGTCCATCCAGCGCTGACCCGTTCCGTCCCACCCACCCGTCGTGTCGCGCGCCTCGGCACCCCGTGTCGTGCGTTCTGGCATGCCGTGTCGCGCGCCTCGGCATGCCGTGTCGTGCGGTTGGCGCGGTGGCCCGATCCTGGCGTCACCTGACCCGCCTGCCGCTCGTCCCGAGGGCACGGGCCACGCACACTCGGTCGTGACGGGGGACCGGGTGCGCCGGTTCCCGGCCACGACGGGTACGGAGGACGGAATGAAGGTGCTGTGGGTCTTCGCCCACCCGGAACCGCGGTCGCTCGGCGGCGCGTTGCGCGACGAGGGGGTCCGGGTGCTGCACGCCGACGGTCACGAGGTCCGGCAGTCGGACCTGTACGCGATGCGGTGGGACCCGGTCGTCGGCGCCGCCGACTTCGACCACGATCCCGCCGACCGGCTCCTCGTCGGCGCCGCTGCGCAACGCGCCCACGCGGCGGGTGCGCTGCGTGCCGACATCCGGTCCGAACAGGACAAGCTGGTCTGGGCCGACACGGTCGTCGTGCAGTTCCCGTTGTGGTGGTACGCGATGCCGGCGATCCTGAAGGGCTGGTTCGACCGCGTGTTCGTCCAGGGCTTCGCCTTCGGCGTACGCGATCCGGCGACGGGGCGCACGCTCCGCTACGGCGAGGGCACCCTCACCGGTAAGCGCGCGATGGTGGTGGTCTCCGCGGGCGCGCGGGAGGTCAGCCTCGGCCCGCGTGGAGTGAACGGACAGCTCGACGAACTGCTGTTTCCCTTGCAACACGGCACCTTGTGGTACAGCGGCATGTCCGTGGTGCCGCCGCTGCTGGTGCCGTCCGCGGACCGCGCCGACACCCCCGCCTTCGCCGCGGCGGCCGCCCGGCTGGCCGAACGGCTGCGCGGGCTGCCGGTCGCCCGGCCGATCCCGTTCCGGCGCCAGAACGGCGGCGACTACGACGAGGACCTGGTGCTGCGCCCGGACATCGCGGCCGGACGGCACGGCCTGTCGGTGCACCTCGCCGCAGCGGCCGGAGTTCAGGCGCCGAGCGCGCCGATCACCTCCGTGCCGTAGGCGGACAGGGTCGCCTCGCGGTCGTCGTGCATCAGGTACAGCGCGAACTGGTCCACGCCCAGCTCGGCGAGTTCCCGGAGCCGTTCCACATGAGCCGCGGCCGGACCCACCAGGCAGAACCGGTCGACGATCTGGTCCGGCACGAAGTCCGTGCTCGGGTTGCCCGCCTTCCCGTGGTGGGCGTAGTCGTAACCCTCCCGCTCGGCGATGTAGTCGGTCAGCTCGCGTGGTACCGGACCGGACTCGCCGTAGCGGGCGACCAGGTCGGCGACATGGTTGCCCACCATGCCCCCGAACCAGCGGAGCTGGTCCCGCTGGTGCGCCAGGTCCTCGCCGACGTAGGCCGGTGCCGCCACGCAGATCGTGACGCCCTCCGGGTCGCGGCCCGCCGCCCGTGCCGCCTCGCGCACCGCGCCGATCGTCCAGCGCGCGATGGCGGGATCCGCGGTCTGCAGGATGAAACCGTCCGCGTGCTCGCCGACGGTCCGCAGCGCCTTCGGGCCGTAGCCCGCCATCCACATCTCCAGCCTGCCGTCCCGTACCCACGGCAGCCGTACCACCGTGCCGCCGTGGTCGACCTCCCGGCCCTCGGCGAGCTCCTTCACCACGTGCATGCAGTCCCGCACGGTCGCCAGGGTCGACGGCGGCTTGCCGATGACCCGGTGAGCCGAGTCGCCGCGGCCGATCCCGCAGACGGTCCGGTTGCCGAACATGTCGTTGAGCGTGGCGAACAGCGAGGCGAGTACCGACCAGTCGCGGGTACCCGGACTGGTCACCATCGGGCCGACGCGCATCGACGAGGTGGCCGCCAGCACCTGCGAGTAGACGACGAACGGTTCCTGCCACAGCACGCAGGAGTCGAACGTCCACCCGTAGCCGAATCCGGCCTGCTCGGCCAGCGTCATCAGCCGCACCACCTCGCGGGCGGGCGGGTCGGTCTGCAGTACGACACCGAAGTCCACGGCATCTCCCTCTAGTTCAGGTACTGGCAGAGGTCCCGGGACAGGAAGGTGCCGTGGGTGGTGCTGCCGTGGAACGCGTCCTTCGACACCACCACCCGGCCCCGGGAGAGCACGGTCTCCACCCGCCCGGTCAGTGCGAAACCCTCGTACGCCGAGTAGTCCACGTTCATGTGGTGCGTCTGCGCCGACAGTGTCTGTTTCGCGGCCGGGTCGTAGACGACGATGTCGGCGTCGGATCCCGGCGCGATGATCCCCTTGCGGGGGAACAGGCCGAACATCCGCGCCGGGGTCGTCGAGCAGGTCTCCACCCAGCGGGCGAGGGAGATCTCGCCGGCGACGACCCCCTGGTGCAGCAGGTCCATCCGGTGCTCCACGCCCGGCATCCCGTTCGGGATCGCGCGGAAGTCGCCGCGCCCCAGCTCTTTCTGGTCCTTGAAGCAGAACGGGCAGTGATCGGTCGACACCACCGACAGGTCGTTGGTACGCAGTCCGCGCCACAGGTCGGCCTGGTGGTGTTTCTCGCGCAGCGGGGGAGAGGCGACGTACTTCGCCCCCTCGAAGTCGCCCTTGGCCATGTCCTCGATCGACAGGTACAGGTACTGCGGGCAGGTCTCGGCGAAGACGTTCTGCCCCTGGTCGCGTGCCTCGGCGACCTCCGCGAGTGCCTGGGCGGCGGACAGGTGCACGATGTAGAGCGGCGCGCCGGTCACCTTGGCCAGTGCGATGGCCCGCCCGGTGGCCTCGCTCTCCAGCTCCGGCGGCCTGGTCAGGCTGTGCTGCAACGGTTCGGTGCCGCCCATGGCGATCGCCTGCGCCGCGAGTTCGTCGATCGCGATGCCGTTCTCCGCGTGCATCATGATCGTCGACCCGGTCTCGGTCGCCTTCCGCATGGCGCGCAGGATCTCGCCATCGGTGGAGTAGAAGACGCCGGGATAGGCCATGAACATCTTGAAACTGCTCACCCCGGCGGCGATGCAGGTCTCCATCTCCTTGAGCGAGGTGTCGTTGACGTCGGAGACGATCATGTGGAAGCCGTAGTCGATCGCGCAGTTGCCGTCGGCCTTCTCGTGCCACTTGTCCAGTGTGGACAGAAGAGAGGTGCCCTTGGCCTGCACCGCGAAGTCGATGATGGTCGTGGTGCCACCCCAGGCGGCGGCGGTGGTCCCGGTGGCGAAGGTGTCCGCGGAGAACGTGCCCCCGAACGGCATCTCCATGTGCGTGTGGGCGTCGATCCCGCCCGGCATGACGTACTTGCCGGTGGCGTCGATCGTCTCGTCCGGGTTCCAGTCCGCGGCCTGTTCGGGGGTGGCGACCGCCGCGATGCGCTCGCCCTCGACGAGTACGTCGGCGACGGTGGCGCCATGCGGTCCGAGGACGGTCCCGCCGCTGATCCGTGTGCGCATTGTCCTGCCCTCCTACGGCGTCACGAGCGAGTCGTAGGTGTCCGGCCTGCGGTCGCGGTAGAACTGCCACAGGTCGCGCACCTCGGCGAGCTGGTCCATGTCGAGATCGCGCACCACCACCTCGTCCTCGGTGTCGGAGGCGGCCTCCCCGACGAGCTGCCCGCGCGGGTCGACGAAGTAGGTCTGGCCGTAGAAGTCGTTGTCGCCCAAGGGTTCCACGCCGACCCGGTTGATCGCGCCGACGAAGTACTCGTTCGCCACCGCGGCCGCGGGCTGCTCGAGCCGCCACAGGTACTGCGAGAGTCCGCGCGAGGTTGCCGAGGGGTTGAACACGATCTGTGCCCCCGCCAGGCCCAGTGCCCGCCAGCCCTCGGGGAAGTGCCGCTCGTAGCAGATGTAGACGCCGATGCGGCCGACCGCCGTGTCGAACACCGGGTACCCGAGGTTGCCGGGACGGAAGTAGAACTTCTCCCAGAAGCCCTTCACCTGCGGGATGTGGTTCTTCCGGTGCATGCCGAGGTACGTGCCGTCCGCGTCGATCACCGCGGCGGTGTTGTAGTAGACGCCCGGCTGTTCCTGCTCGTACATCGGCACGACCAGCACCACCCCGTGCCGTTCGGCGACCTCCTGCATCAGCTTCGTCGTCGGGCCGTCCGGGATCGCCTCGGTGTAGGAGTAGTAGTCGGCGTCCTGGATCTGGCAGAAGTACGGGCCGTAGAACAGTTCCTGCAGGCAAACCACCTGTGCGCCCTGGGACGCGGCGCGGGCGATCGCGTCGACCGCGCCCTGGATCATCGAGTCCTTGTCACCCGTCCACCGTTGTTGGATCAGCCCTGCCCTGACGACGTTGCTCACCTGTGTCCTCCTCGTCCTTCCCGGAAACGGCGTCCCGGTGCGACGCGTTCGGCGACAGCACCAGGAACACCACCATCGCGGCCACCAGACCGGTCAGCCAGCTGTAGTCGTAGAAGATCCTGAAGATCGGGATGAGGCCGTCGGAGGGAAACGGACCCTCGCCGGGCGCCGAGTACGCGCCGCCGACGGCGAGCACCGCGCCCACGACGGTCGCCACCAGCGCCCGCCAGTTCCACCCGCCGGTGAACCAGTACCGGCCGTGCTCGGTGTAGAGCTCCGCCAGTTCCAGATGGGTCCGGCTCTGCACCCAGTACCCGGCGACCAGCACCCCCGCGACCGCGGCGAGCACCCCGCCGTAGAAGTTCAGCCAGGCGAAGATGTAGATGTTCGGATCGGAGATCAGCCGCCACGGCTGGATCGCGATGCCGACGACGCCGGTGATCAGCCCACCGACCCGGAAACTGATCCGCTTCGGGAAGGCGTTGGAGAAGTCGTACGAGGGGCTCACCACGTTCGCCGCCAGGTTCGCCGACACCGTCGCGAGGCCGAGTCCGATCAGCGCGATGACGACCACGACCGGTGAATCGAAACGGCTGGCCAGCAGCACCGGATCCCAGATCGTCTCGCCGTAGATCACGATGCCGCCCGAGGTGATCATGATCGAGACGATCGCCATGAACGACATCGTGGTCGGCAGCCCGAGTACCTGTCCCCATGCCTGCTTGCGCTGGCTGCTGCCGAAACGGGTGAAGTCCGGCATGTTCAGCGACAGCGTCGCCCAGAAGGCGATCATGCCCATCAGCGAAGGCGCGAACACCTTCCAGAATTCCGCTCCCCAGCCGAGCTGGGAGGGCTGGGAGAAGATCGGGCCGAGTCCGCCGGCCTTCACCAGCACCCAGATCAGCAGGATCAGGAAGCCGACCGTGACCAGTGGTGCCGTCCAGTTCTCGAACCGGCGTACCGCCTCGATCCCGCGCCAGATGATGAGCATCTGGAACGCCCAGAAGACCAGGAAACCGATCCACATGGTCCACGGCTGGCCGAAGACCTCGCTCGCACCGGTCCAGCCGTCACCGGCGAGCTTGCCCATGATGACGAAGATCGCCTGGCCGCCCACCCAGGTCTGGATACCGAACCAGCCGCAGGCGATGAACGCTCGCAGCAGGGCGGCGAGATTGGCGCCGCGGATGCCGTAGAAGGCGCGCGCGAAGATGGGGAACGGGATGCCGTATTTCGTTCCCGCGTGGCTGTTCAGCAGCATCGGGATCAGCACGATCAGGTTTCCCAGCGTGATCGTGAGGAACGCCTGCGCCCAGTTCATCCCGATCGCGATCAGGCCGGAGGCGAGCAGGTAGGACGGGATGTTGTGCGCCATTCCCATCCACAGCGCGAAGTAGTTGTACGTACTCCAGTCGCGCCGCCCGATCGGGACGGGGGCGAGTTCAGGATTGACAAAGCGTCCGCTGCCGATGGAGGTGACGTCGGTCAGCTCGATCCGGCCGTCGGCGTGCCTGATCTGCCGAGCCCGGCCGTCCGGCCCGGGTACCGCGGAGTTCGAAGTCATCGCGCAACCCCACCGCTCGATGTCGCCTCGGAATCACCGCCGGAGGGGCGGCGACGCATCTGGAGAATCGTGGTGGGCCCGCCCGGTTCGCGGGACTGGCAGAGTGTTCACCGATGTGTGACTTGGCACACAGAATGCCGGTTGCCTAACGGGCGGGGAGCCGGTCGTGCCTGGGTGCTCTCGTTCGGCGGAACCTGACGCGGCGGCCGGCTCGCGGACATGGGGCACCCGGAATGACCGGGCGCCCCGCGTCCGGGGTCATCGGCCGATCAGAAGTCGAACACCCCGCTGGTCTGCGCCCCCGCGACACAGCGGTTGGCGTAGGAGGCCTGGAAATTCACCCGCTCGCCCTGCCAGCGGCCGACAGCCTGCACCTCGACCGGTGAGTACAGCAGGATGCACTGCCGCTGCTCGCCGGCGATGCCCGCGAAGTCCGCGGCCACCGCCGTCAGGGTCTCGCACGCGGTGTCGGGCGTGGGGTGGGAACCACCGGAGGGCTCGCATTCGAGCACCACGGCACTGGTCTGCCCGTCCGGCTCCTGCATGGTCAGCGTGAGGTGGTGGCCGGCCGGCGCGGTGGGGCCGCCCGAACAGGCCAGGGTGAGGGCGCAGGCGGTGACGGTCTCGAGAAATGGCATACCTTCCTATCGGCACGCCAGGCCCCCGACCGGCCACACGGGCGGGTGAAAAGCCTTCACGAAGGGGTGCCGGGAACGCAATACGTCGACATATTGCGGGGCGGGAGAGCGCAATACGTCGACATATTGCGGTTTTCGGGGGTCCCGTCACCGGGGTGGGGCGGCGCCGGTGACGTCGTGCACGAGCAGCGCCACGTACAGCGAGAGCATCGACTCCGGTTCCTCCAGCGGGACGCCCAGCACCTGCTCGATCCGGGCGAGCTGCTGGTAGTACGCCGTGCGCGAGGTGTGCGCCGCGGCGGCCGCGGCCGACTTGTTGCCGCCGTGCTCGCAGTAGTGCCGTAGCGCGGCGGCCAGCCTGCTGCCGGTCGCGGCGTCGCGCGCCAGCAGCGGCCCCAGTTCACGGGTGGCGAACGCCCGCAGCCGCTCGTCCCCGCCGAGCAGTTCCAGCAGGCCGCGCAGCCGGACGTCGTCGAGCCGGTGGAACCCGCGTTCGGGAACCCGATCGGTGTGTGCCGCCGCGGCCGCCACGTGCGCGGCCTCGGCCAGGGTGCGCGCCGCTCCACCCGGATCATCCACAGTGGACCCCGCTGCCACCGTCACCCGCCCGGTACCCCTGCCCTGCCGGATCTCCTCGCCCAGCCTGCGCAACACGGCGTCGACGTTCGCCTGCGGCGAGAGCGACAGCAGCAGCCGGACGCCGGAGTCGTCGACGGTCCCGGTCAGCGCGGAGACCCTTGCCCGCCGCAGCGCCAGCGCACCCGCCTCCGCCAGCTCGCGCAGCAGCGGCTGCACCGAGGCGGCCCGCGCCTCCCCGGTGAGCACCGGCCGCAGCGCCGCACCGACCAGCCGCCTGCCCGGCAACGGCACCCCCAGCGCCTCGGCGCGCGCGATCAGCTCGGCCGAGGGCACCGGCGAGGCCAGCAGCTCGCCGACCACCGCCTGGTGGGCCTGCCGCTCCAGGCTGTCGCCCTCCCGGCCGAGCAGCCGGTGCACCGCCAGCGCGGACGCGGCCCGCTCGGCCACCACGAGATGCCGGGGTGGCGGCGGATCCCCGTGCACGATCACCAGCCTGCCCCAGTCGTGGCCGCGGGCGCCGACCACGGTGACCAGCCAGCCGGTGTCCGGATGGTGGCCGGTGCGCTCACCGAGCTGGACCGCGCGGGAGCGGGCACACCAGCCGGCCAGCAGTTCGCGCGGATCGGTGCCGGCCGCGTCGTAGGCGAGCACCTCGTGCGCCAGCGTCTCCAGCACCACCGGCCGATCCACCGCCCGCGCCACCTCGGCCAGCACGGTTTCCGGCCCCTCCCCGGCCACGGTCAGCGCGGTGAAGGTCTCGTGTACCCGTTCCGCGGCCCGCAGCTCGGCCACCTGGGCGTCGACGATCAGGCCGTTCACCGCCTCGGTGACGGCCACGTACCGGGTCTCCCGGGACAGCGTCACCAGCGGCAGCCCTCGTCCGGCGGCGGCCTCGACCAGTGCGGCGGGCAGTTCCTCGCTCCAGTGCCGCACCAGTTCGACGACCAGGCCCGCTACGCCCACCCCGGCGAGTTCGGCGACGTAGACGTCCAGCGCCACCGGATCGTCCGGCAGTGCGATCCCGGTGGTGAGCACGAGTTCGCCGCCGCGCAGCAGGTGCGCGATGTCCGAGAGCTCCGCGACGTGAGCCCAGCGCACCCGGTTGTCCAGGCCCGCCGAACCGGCGACCACCCGCGGTCCGCCCTGCCGGAACACGGGGAGCGCGAGCACGTCCGCGACCGTGGGGTACACCGCGCTCCTCCTCGCCCGCTCCGGCCCGGCCGCCCGGCACGGCCAGGAGACAGACTGTACGGGCGGTCAGCGGAGTCCGTACATGTTGCGGCTGGCGGGCCGCCGGAGCACGCCGTGAAACTCGCTGGGAGGACGGGGCCGCACGGTCCTGGTGACGGACCCTGCTGAGGAAGGCGTGGTGACGGTGACGCTGCCTGCGGACGCGGAACTGCTGGAACGGCACCGGAAGGTGCTGCCCGACTGGCTCGCCCTCTACTACGACGAGCCGATCGAGATCGTGCATGCCAGCGGCCGCCACGTCACCGACTCGCGCGGGCGCACCTATCTGGACTTCTTCGCCGGCATCCTGACCAACGCGATCGGCTACGGCGTCGCGGAGATTTCCGACGCCGTGCGCGGCCAGCTCGACACCGGCGTCGTGCACACCTCCACGCTCTACCTGATCCGCAAGCAGGTCGAACTCGCCGAGCAGATCGCCGAACTGTCGGGCATCCCGGACGCCAAGGTGTTCTTCACCAACTCCGGCACCGAGGCCAACGAGACCGCGCTGATGCTCGCCACCCAGCACCGGCGCAGCAACCAGGTACTGGCGCTGCGCAACAGCTACCACGGCCGGGCGTTCGCGACGATCGGTATCACCGGTAACCGCGGCTGGTCGGCCAGCTCGCTCTCGCCGCTGAAGGTCAGCTACGTCCACGGCGGCTACCGCTACCGCGGCCCCTTCTCCGGGTACACCGACGCCGACTACATCGCCGCCTGCGTCGAGGACCTGCGCGACGTGCTGCAGACGACCACCGCCGGCGACGTCGCCGCGATGATCGTCGAGCCGATCCAGGGCGTCGGCGGATTCAACGTGCCACCGGACGGGATGCTCGCCGCGTTCAAGGAGGTACTCGACGAGCACGGCATCCTGCTGATCTCGGACGAGGTGCAGACCGGCTGGGGACGCACCGGCGAGCACTTCTGGGGAATCGACGCGCACGGCGTCACCCCGGACGCGATGACCTTCGCCAAGGGGCTGGGCAACGGCCTCGCCATCGGTGGCGTCATCGCCCGCCCGGAACTGATGGACTGCCTGCGGGCCAACTCCATCTCCACTTTCGGCGGGAACCCGATGGCCACCGCCGGGGCCAAGGCGACGCTGGACTACCTGCTCGACCACGACCTGCAGGGCAACGCCGCCAAGCAGGGCGACCGGGTGATCGGCGGACTGCGCGAGCTGGCGGACCGGTACGACGTGATCGGCGACGTCCGCGGCAAGGGCCTGATGATCGGCGTGGAACTGGTCGAGCCCGGAGCGGGTCACGAGCCGAGTCCGCCCGCCGCGGGCATAGTGCTGGAACAGACCCGTGAACGCGGTCTGCTCGTGGGCAAGGGCGGCCTGCACGGCAACGTGGTCCGGCTCGCCCCGCCGATGACGCTGACCGACGAGGAGACCGAGGACGCACTGGAGATCCTCGGCGCCGCCATCGCCACCGCACAGGAGGAACTCAGCCGATGACCACCCGGATCAGCCACTGGATCGACGGCAAGCCTGCGGCCGGGCCCGCCGAGGGGGCCGGTGGCCGGGCCGGGGACGTGTTCGACCCCGCAACCGGCGAGGTTCGCGCGCGGGTCGACCTCGCCGACGGCCCACAGGTCGAGCAGGCGGTCGCCGCCGCCTCCCGTGCCTTCCCCGGCTGGCGGGACGCCTCACTCGCCGCCCGTACCCGCGTCCTGTTCGCCTTCCGTGAGCTGCTCACCGCGCGCAAGGACGAACTGGCCCGCATCGTCACCGGCGAACACGGCAAGGTCGAGTCGGACGCGGCGGGCGAGATCGCCCGCGCGATCGAGAACGTCGAGTACGCCTGCGGGGCGGCGGCCCAGCTCAAGGGTGGCTTCAGCGAGAACGCCTCCACCGGTGTCGACGTCTACTCGCTGCGCCAGCCGCTCGGGGTGGTCGGGGTGATCTCCCCGTTCAACTTCCCGGCCATGGTGCCCTTGTGGTTCGTGCCCAACGCGATCGCCAGCGGCAACACCGTGGTGCTCAAGCCGAGCGAGAAGGATCCCTCGGCGGCGAACTTCATCGCGGAGCTGTTCACCGAGGCGGGACTGCCCGACGGGGTGCTGAACGTGCTGCACGGCGACAAGGTTGCCGTCGACGGCCTGCTGGAGCACCCGGAGGTCAAGGCGATCTCGTTCGTCGGCTCGACCCCCATCGCCCGCTACGTGTACGAGACCGGGACCCGCAACGGCAAGCGGGTACAGGCGCTCGGCGGGGCGAAGAACCACATGCTCGTCCTGCCCGACGCCGACCTCGACGCGGCCGCCGACGCGGCCGTCTCCGCCGGATTCGGTTCGGCGGGGGAGCGGTGCATGGCGGTGGCGGTCGTGGTCGCGGTCGACCCGATCGGCGACGAGCTGGTGGCCAGGATCGCCGAGCGGATCACGAAACTCCGCGTCGGCGACGGCCGCAAGCCGGAGTCGGAGATGGGCCCCCTTGTCACCGCCGCACACCACCAGCGCGTCGAGTCCTATGTGGACGCAGGCCTGGAGGCGGGGGCGACGCTCGTCGTCGACGGGCGGGGCGTCGAGGTGGACGGTGAACGGGGCGGCTTCTGGCTCGGCCCGACCCTGTTCGACCACGTCCGCCCGGACATGTCGATCTACACCGACGAGATCTTCGGCCCGGTGCTCTCGGTGACCCGCACCGCCGACTACGAGGCCGCGCTGGAACTGGTCAACGCCAGCCCGTACGGCAACGGCACGGCGATCTTCACCGCCGACGGCCGCGCGGCGCGCAAGTTCCAGAACGAGGTCGAGGTCGGCATGGTCGGCGTCAACGTGCCCATCCCGGTGCCGGTCGGCTACTACAGCTTCGGCGGCTGGAAGGATTCGCTGTTCGGCGACAGTCACGCCTACGGCCCGGAGGGCTTCCATTTCTTCACCCGGACCAAGGTCGTCACCTCGCGCTGGCCGGAGCAGCCCGCCGGGGTGACGCTCGGCTTCCCGCGCAACACCTGAGCGGGCCGCCTCCGGTCCCGCGCCGGGGGTTCCGCACGGCACCGAGCCGCCGCGGTCCCGCTGTCCGTAAACTCGGCTCGGGGACCGCGGCGGGCCCGGCGGACGGACCAGGTGGATACGGAGGTGGGCGGTGGCGAACTCGGACGATCGCCGTTTCGAGGTGCTGCGCGCCATCGTGGCCGACTACGTCTCCAATCAGGAGCCGGTCGGCTCCAAGGCCATCGTCGACCGGCACAACCTCGGCGTGTCCAGTGCCACCGTGCGCAACGACATGGCGGTGCTGGAGGAGGACGGCTACATCACGCAGCCGCACACCAGCGCCGGGCGGATCCCCACCGACAAGGGCTACCGGCTGTTCGTCGACCGGCTGTCCGAGATCAAACCGCTCTCGCCCGCCGAACGGCGGGCGATCATCGGCTTCCTCGACGGCGCGCTGGACACCGAGGACGTGCTGCGACGCTCCGTGCGCCTGCTCGCGCAGCTCACCAGGCAGGTCGCCATCATCCAGTACCCGATGCTGACCAACGCCAAGGTGCGGCACGTCGAGGTCGTCCCGCTCACCCAGGCGCGGCTGATGCTGGTGATGATCACCGACACCGGCCGGGTCGACCAGCGCACGGTGGACCTCGGCGACGTGATGTCGGAGGAGACCGTGGGCCGGGTCCGCGGCGTGCTCAACTCCGCGGTGGCCGAGCACGGCCTCGCCGAAGCCGCCGCCCGCGTGGCCGACCTGCCCGAGCAGGCACCCGCCGACCTGCGCGACGCGATGACCCGCATCTGTACCGTGCTGGTGGAGTCGCTGGTCGAGCACCCGGAAGAACGTCTGGTGCTCGGCGGCACCGCGAACCTCACCCGCAACGTCGCGGATTTCCCCGGCTCGCTGCGCCAGGTACTGGAGGCGCTGGAGGAGCAGGTGGTGGTGCTCAAGCTCATCGCGGCCGCACGCAACCCCGGTGCCGTCACCGTGCGCATCGGGGAGGAAAATGAGGACGAGCAGATGCGCAGCACCTCGGTGGTGTCCGTCGGGTACGGCATGGACGACCTGCTGCTGGGAGGCATGGGCGTGGTCGGCCCGACCAGGATGGACTATCCGAGCACGATCGCCGCGGTGCGCGCTGTGGCGAACTACGTGGGACAGATCCTCTCCGGCAAGTAGCCGGAGAGGACCACTCTGTTCCGATACCGCAGGAGGACGGCAAGACGGTGGCGAGGGACTACTACGGCACTCTCGGCGTGGCCAAGAACGCCAGCGACCAGGAACTCAAGCGTGCCTACCGCAAGCTGGCACGGGAGCTGCACCCGGACGTCAACCCGTCGGAGGACGCCCAGCATCGCTTCGGGGAGGTCACCACGGCGTACGAGGTGCTCTCCGACCCGCAGAAGCGCAAGATCGTCGACCTCGGTGGCGATCCGATGGACACCGGGGCCGGTGGTGGCCGCGGCGGCGGTGACCCGTTCGCGGGCTTCGGCGGGCTCGGCGACATCATGGACGCCTTCTTCGGCGGTGCCGGTGGCGGAGGCGGCCGGGGCCGCGGACCGCGCAGCCGCGTCCAGCCCGGTTCCGACGCGCTGATCCGCATCGGCCTGAGCCTCGAGGAGTGCGCGACCGGGGTGGACAAGGAGATCACGGTGGACACCGCGATCCTCTGCGATCTGTGCCGCGGCGCGGGCACCGCGAAGGGGGCCAAGACGGCCACCTGCGACACCTGCCACGGCCAGGGTGAGATCCAGTCCGTGCAGCGCTCCTTCCTCGGCCAGGTGGTCACGGCCCGCCCCTGCCCGGTGTGCCGCGGTTTCGGCGAGGTCATCACCGATCCGTGCAGGCAGTGCTCCGGCGAGGGCCGGGTCCGCTCCCGTCGCAACGTCACCGCGAAGGTGCCCGCCGGTGTCGGCGACGGCATGCGGATCAGGCTGTCCGGCCAGGGTGAGGTCGGTACCGGCGGTGGTCCCGCGGGCGACCTGTACGTCGAGATCGACGAGGCGCCGCACGAGGTGTTCATCCGCAAGGGCAACGAACTGCACTGCAACCTGCGCATCCCGATGACGGCGGCTGCGCTCGGCGCGACCGTCCCGTTCGAGACGCTGATCGACGAGGCGCACGAGATCGACATCGAACCGGGCACCCAACCGAACACCGAACTGGTGCTCAGCGGCAAGGGCATGCCGCGACTGCGTTCCACCGGCCGTGTCGACGGGCGGGGCGACCTGCACGTGCATGTCGAGGTGGTGGTGCCGACCAAGCTCGCCGAGGAGGAGAAGGACCTGCTGCGCGAGCTGGCCCAGCGCCGCGGCGAGGAGGCCCCGACCGTGGCGGGCAACGGCACCAAGCCGGGCGGGCTGTTCTCCAAGCTGCGCGCCAAGAGCCACCGGTAGGCCCCGGTGGCCGACGCGGGGGAGACCACCCCGCCGGTGTTCCTGGTGGACGCACTCCCTTCCGGCGAGTACGCCCTACTCACCGGCGAGGAGGCCCGCCACGCCGCCACGGTCCGCCGGATGCGGGCCGGTGAACGGCTGCTGCTCGGCGATGGCGCGGGCGGGCTCGCCCGCTGCACCGTCGAGGCCGTCCGGCCGGGCCGGGACGCCGAGATCGAGCTGAGGGTCACCCGCCGCTGGACCGACCCGGCACCCGCGCTGCGCGTCACGGTCGTACAGGCGCTGGCCAAGGGGGATCGGGGCGAACTGGCCGTCGAACTGGCCACCGAGGCCGGGGCGGACGCGGTGATCCCCTGGCGGGCGGCCCGCAGCGTCGCCAAGTGGGACGAGGGGCCGCGTGGCGCGAAGGCGCTGGCCCGGTGGCGGTCCACGGTCCGCTCGGCCGCCAAGCAGGCCAGGCGGAGCAGGGTTCCCGAGGTCGCCGAGCCGTTGAGCACGGCGGAACTCGCCGGCCGGGTTCGCCGTGCCACCGCCGCGCTGGTGCTCGACGCCGCCGCCGGCCCCGGCCTCGCCGCCGTGCACCTGCCCGCCGAGGGTGAACTGCTGCTCGTCGTCGGCCCCGAGGGCGGGATCGCGCCGGAGGAGGCCGGGCTGCTGGCCGAGGCCGGCGCGACCGCCGTCCGGCTCGGTCCCGACGTGCTGCGCACCTCCACCGCCGCGGCGGTGACCCTCGGTGCTCTCGGTGTGCTCACCGGCCGGTGGGATCGGGGAGAATCCACCTGACGTTTCGAAACCCGGAAATTTTTACGCGGTTTCCTGGCGCCCGTGTCCGCGAAGCAGTTACCCTTGTTAACGATCGCGCGACCGGGTTTTCGCTTGTCACAAGCCAATTCGGTCTGCCGCGACCCCGTCGGGCACCTCCCCCTCGGCCCGGCGGAGCCGCGAGGCGGTGGAGCGACCCCCAGGCTCCATCGCCTCGCGGCACCCTGCGTCCCGATGGTCCCCCCGCGTCCGGGAGTTGTTGCGGCGTCACGGGTTCCGTGGCGATAGGGTGCGCGCATGAGTGACGCGGAGACGCTGTTCGAGAAGATCATCGCCAGGGAGATCCCGGCGGACGTCGTGCACGAGACCGACCGGACCATCGCGTTCCGCGACATCAACCCGCAGGCGCGGGTGCACGTGCTCGTGGTGCCCAAGACCCGCTACCGCCACGTCGCCGAGCTCACCGAGGCCGACCCGGCGCTGCTGGCCGAAGTGCTCGGCACCGCCGCCACGGTCGCCCGGCTGGAGGGCATCGCGGAGTCCGGCTACCGGGTGGTGTTCAACACCGAGTCCGACGCCGGGCAGACCGTCTTCCACGTGCACGCCCACGTCCTCGGCGGCGAGCAGCTCGGCTTCTTCGGCAGTGCGGCCGGCGGGCCCGGCTGAGTCGTCCAGCGGGTGACCACCTGCGGCTTGTCGGCGGATACCGCTAGCATCGGACGGGACAGCGCCACACACGACGAGTAGCGAACACACGCAGAAAGCAGGCCCGAGGGCACGTGGCCGGTACCGCACAGGGTGGAGCCGCCCGATCCGACGTTCCAGGGGATGTCGAACAGCAGGCAGTCGAGAACCACGCAGCACAGGAACCGGAAGCCGGCTCGCCGGCCCGGTCCAAGTTCCCCGTCCCGGACGCGGCGGTGCTCTCGCTGCTCGGCTCGCGTGACGAGAACCTGCGGCTGGCCGAGGAGCTGCTCGACGCCGACGTGCACGTGCGGGGCAACGAGGTCACCCTGACCGGGGAACCCGCCGACGTCGCCTTCGCCGAGCGCGTGTTCGCCGAACTGGTCACGCTCGCCGGCCGTGGTCAGCAGGTCGGTACCGACACCGTCCGCCGCACCGTCGCCATGCTCTCGGCAGGCGCGGCCGAGTCACCCGCCGACGTGCTGAGCATGGACATCCTGTCCCGACGTGGCCGCACGATCCGGCCGAAGACGCTGAACCAGAAGCGCTACGTCGACGCGATCGACGCCAACACCGTGGTGTTCGGCATCGGCCCCGCGGGCACCGGCAAGACCTATCTGGCGATGGCGAAGGCCGTGCAGGCGCTGCAGGCCAAGCAGATCAACCGCATCGTGCTCACCCGCCCGGCCGTCGAGGCGGGCGAACGGCTCGGCTACCTGCCCGGCACGCTGTACGAGAAGATCGACCCGTACCTGCGCCCGCTCTACGACGCGCTGCACGACATGGTCGATCCCGAGTCGATCCCGAGGCTGATGCAGGCGGGGACGATCGAGATCGCCCCGCTGGCCTACATGCGCGGCCGCACGCTCAACGACGCGTTCATCATTCTCGACGAGGCGCAGAACACCACGCCCGAGCAGATGAAGATGTTTCTCACCCGGCTCGGTTTCGGTTCCAAGGTCGTCGTCACCGGCGACATCACCCAGGTCGACCTGCCCAGTGGGCAGCGCAGCGGGCTGCGTGTGGTCCGGGAGATCCTGGAAGGCGTTGATGACCTGCACTTCACCACGCTGACCAGCCAGGACGTCGTGCGGCACCGACTGGTCGGCGACATCGTCGACGCCTACGAGCGCTGGCAGGTCGGCCAGGACGAGGCCGTCGCGGACCGGAAGGGCCGCCGCGCATGAGCATCGAGATCGCGAACGAGGCAGGCGTCGCGGTGGACGAGACGTCGATCGTGTCCGCCGCCCGCTTCACCCTGGACAAGATGGAGGTCAGCCCGCTCGCCGAGCTGTCGGTCATGCTCGTCACCCTGGAGGTGATGGAGGACCTGCACGTCCGCTGGATGGACCTGCCGGGCCCCACCGACGTGATGGCCTTCCCGATGGACGAGCTGGAATCCACCCGCAGGCCGGACGCCCCGGAGGCCTCGCCCGCGCTGCTCGGTGACGTGGTGCTCTGCCCGGCGTTCGCCAAGGACCAGGCCCGCACCGCCGGCCACGCGCTGCAGGACGAGTTGCACCTGCTCACCGTGCACGGCGTCCTGCACCTGCTCGGCTACGACCACGCCGAACCCGCCGAGGAGCGGGAGATGTTCGGGCTGCAGAACCGGATCCTCGGCGAGTTCCAGTCGGCCATGCGCGCCGCGAACCGCAGGGACGCCCAGCGCAGCGCCGACGACCGGCTGCTCGGGACGGCGGGCCTCGACGTCGCACCTGCCGAGCAGGAAGACCCGCGGTAAGAGGCCACGTGACCAGTTCCACGGCGTTGCTGATCATCGCCATTCTCCTTGTCCTGCTGGCCGGGCTGTTCGCCGCGGCGGACGCCGCGATCTCCACCGTCTCCCGCGCGAGGGCCGACGGCCTCATCCGCATGGGACGCGGGGGCGCGAGCCAGCTCGCCGCCGTCATCGACGAGCGGCGCCGCCACATCAACCTGCTCCTGCTGCTGCGGATGAGCTGCGAGCTCACCTCGACCGTTCTGGTCACGGTCGTCTTCCTGCGCTGGATCGAGCCGGTCGGCCTCGCCGTGGTCGTCACCGGGCTGGTCATGCTCGTGGTGAGCTACGTGCTCATCGGCGTCGGCCCGCGCACCATCGGCAGGCAGCACCCGTACGGGGTGGGGCTCGTCGTGGCGGGGCCGGTCCGTGTGCTCGGCAAGCTGCTGGGCCCGCTGTCGCGGTTGCTCATCGTGCTCGGTAACGCCATCACCCCGGGCAAGGGTTTCCGGGAGGGCCCGTTCACCTCGGAGGTGGAACTCCGCGAGCTCGTCGACATGGCGCAGGAACGCGGCGTCGTCGAGGACTCCGAGCGGGAGATGATCCACTCCGTCTTCGAGCTCGGCGACACCGTCGCCCGCGAGGTCATGGTGCCCCGCACCGAGATCGTCTGGATCGAGCAGACCAAGTCCGTGCGGCAGGCCCTCGCGCTGTCCCTGCGCACCGGCTTCACCCGGCTGCCGGTGACCGGCGAGTCGGTGGACGAGATCGTGGGCGTGGCCAACCTCAAGGACCTGGCCCGCGCGGCGATGGGCGAGCAGGGGGCCACCCGCGAGGTCGGCGAGATGATGAACGAGGCCGGGTTCGTGCCCGACTCCAAGCGGCTCGACGAGCTGCTCAAGGAGATGCAGGTATCGCACAACCACATGGCGATCGCGGTCGACGAGTACGGCGGCACCGCCGGCCTGCTCACCATCGAGGACATCCTGGAGGAGATCGTCGGTGAGATCACCGACGAGTCCGACACCGACGAACGCCCACCGGTGGAGAATCTCGACGAACGTTCGGTCCGCGTATCCGCGAGACTCGGCGTCGACGATCTCGGGGAACTCTTCGGCATCGAGTTCACCGACCGCGATGTGGAGACCGTCGGCGGACTGCTGGCCCAGCGCCTCGGGCGCGTCCCGCTGCCCGGAGCCGAGGCGGAGATCGAGGGCCTGCGGCTGCACGCCGAGGGCGGCAAGGACCGTCGCGGCCGGATGCGGATCACCACGGTGGTCGTCCAGGCCGTCGACGATCGCATCGCGGGAAAGCGGATGCGATCCGCCCACCCCGACGAACCGGACGAGCGCGACAGGAGCGTCGAACATGCCTGAGAACGGCAGCGCGGGAACGGACACCGCGGCCATCGAGCTGACCGACCCGGAGGACGTCAAGCTCGTCACCCTGGCGCGGTCCGCTCGTGCCCGCACCCAGGCCACCGAGGGCGCCGCGGTGCGCGACACCGACGGCCGTACCTACGCCGCGAGCACCGTCGAGCTGCCGACGCTGCGGCTCACCGCGGTGCAGGCGGCCGTCGCCGCGGCCGTGTCCAGCGGGGCCGAGGGCCTGGAGGCCGCCGTGGTCGTCAGCGACACGCCGCTGCTGAGGGAGGCCTGCGTCTCGGCCGTCCGGGACATGTCGCCGGACGCCGTGATCTTCCGGGCGGATCCGTCCGGCACTGTTCGCGAGGACCTCCGTTGACCGGCGAGGCGTCGGCCCACCGCTCCGGCTTCGCCTGCTTCGTCGGCAGGCCCAACGCGGGCAAGTCGACCTTGACCAACGCGCTGGTCGGCACCAAGGTCGCGATCACCTCCAGCAAACCGCAGACCACCCGGCACGCGATCCGCGGCATCGTCCACCGCGAGGACGCGCAGCTCATCGTCGTCGACACGCCGGGACTGCACCGGCCGCGCACACTGCTCGGCGAGCGCCTCAACGACCTCGTGCACTCCACCTGGGCCGAGGTCGACGTGGTCGGACTGTGCGTGCCGGCCAACGAGAAGATCGGCCCCGGCGACCGCTACATCGCCGCCGAGCTGGGCAAGCTGTCCAAGCGCACACCTGTCGTCGGCATCGTCACCAAGACCGACCTCGCCGGGCCCGAGCGTGTCGCCGAGCAACTCCTCGCCCTGCAGGAGGTGATGGAGTTCGCCGATCTGGTGCCCGTCTCGGCGCAGTCCGGGTTCCAGGTGCGGACCGTGGCGGACGTGCTGGTCGGCAAGCTTCCGGAGGGACCTCAGCTCTATCCGGGCGGGGAACTCACCGACGAGCCCGAGCAGACCCTCATCGCCGAACTGATCCGCGAGGCCGCCCTTGAGGGCGTCCGCGACGAGCTGCCGCACTCCATCGCGGTGACCGTCGAGGAGATGATCCCGCGCGAGGACCGCGACGACCTCGTCGACATCCACGCCCTGATCTACGTGGAACGGCCGAGTCAGCGGGGCATCATCCTGGGGCACAAGGGGGAGCGGCTCAAGGACGTGGGCGCGCGGGCTCGCAAGCAGATCGAGGCGCTGCTGGGCACGAAGGTGTTCCTGCAACTGCACATCAAGGTCGCCAAGGACTGGCAGCGCGATCCGAAGCAGTTGCGCCGCCTCGGTTTCTGACTCGGTCGTCCCGGTATCGTCGGTGACCCGCGGCGCGATGTGGTGGACGGGGGAACCACAGGTGCCCGCGTATCCGTCAACACCAGGGACGTGTCACGAGGGCGTCCGGGAGAGGGGACGACATGACCGAGCGGTACCCGGGTGAATGGTCCGGCGGGTCCGATCCGTACGGCGGACAGGGCCAGTACGGCGGACAGGGCCAGTACCCCTACGGCGGCCCGCAGTACGGTGCCCCCGGTCCCTACGGCCACTATCCGCCCGGCCGGCCGTACGGCGGTCCGCCGCAGTACGCCGGACCGCCGCCGGAGAGCAACCTGATCTGGGGAATCCTCGTCACGGTGCTGTGCTGCCTTCCACTCGGGATCGTCTCGATCGTCAAGGCCGGGCAGGTGAACTCCCTGTGGGCGCAGGGAATGCACGCGCAGGCGCAGCAGGCCGCAGACGAGGCGAAGAAGTGGGCGCTGTGGGGCGCGCTGAGCACGGTGATCCTCGTCGTCATCTACATCGTCGTCATCGTGGTGGCACTGGTGTTCATCGGCAGCAGGTTCGCCGACGTCGTCCCGTTCGCACCGGCCTGACCGTGATTCCGGTGAGCCCGGCCCGCGCGTCGGTCTACCGGGGGCGCCCCGCGCGCGGGGTACGGGCCCTTGCCCGCGCGCTCGCCCCGCCGCTCGCCGTCACCGCGGCGGCCGGAGTGTGTTGCGCGGGGGTGCTGCTGGCCGACCCGACGACACCGGGCGGTCCCATTCCGGTGTGTCCGACGAGGGCGTGGTTCGGCCTGGTCTGCCCCGGCTGCGGCGGGATGCGCATGCTGTACAGCCTGCTGCACGGCGATCTCGCCGCGGCCGCGCACTTCAACGCGGTGGCGCTGGCGTTCCTCGTGCTCCTGCTGGCGAGCCTGGTCACCTGGACGGTGGGCAGGGTGCGCGGCAGGCACTTGCGCGGCTGGCAGCACCTCCGGTTCGCTCCGCTCGCGGCCGGGGTGGTGCTCGGGGGCTGGCTGCTCGTCCGCAACCTTCCGTTCCCGCCGTTCGAGGCCCTGCGTGTCTGACTCGGGGTACGACGGGTGTGCCGCGCGCCGGTGCGGCGGCGGCCGTCCCAGCACTGCCGCCCGGTTTTCCGCCTGCCTGCGTGCGCGCTCGCCGAAGCGAGTACTCTGCCGCGCGAGCCCGGAATTCGACGCAGCGCTGACGGCCGCCGGCAACGGTGGCCCGTCCCGCTCGGATTGCCACCGGCGCGCACACTGGGGAATCGACAGAGGGGGATCCTCATGACCAATCCGTACGGCCAGCAGCAGCCGGGGCACGGCCAGCAGCCCGGCTATCCGCAGTCCGGTGCCACCCCGCTGCCGTACGGCCAGCCCGCGCCGTACGGCCAGCCCGCGCCGTACGGACAGCCCGCGCCGTACGGACAGCCGCAGCCGTACGGTCAGCCCGCCCCGTACGGGCAGCAGCCCTACGGTCAGCCCGGTTACGGCCAGCAGCCGTTCGGTCAGCCCGGTGGCGAGGACATCCCGGACTACAAGGGCTGGGCCATCGGCTGCATCTTTCTCATGTGGATCATCGCGATCTTCGCGATCATGAAGTCCAACGAGGTCAACACGTACAAGATGCAGGGCAACCTGCCGATGGCCCGCGAGGCGTCGAAGAACACGAAGACGCTCTGCCTCGTGGCCACCTGCATCGGTGCCGCTGCCTGGGTGCTCTCGATCATCTTGATCATCGTCAGCCTCGCCGCCGCCGACGACCTCTACAGCACCTACAGCCGTTACTGAGGCACCCGCCGGTCGCGCGGCGCGCCAGGTCCAGTCGGTGTGCCGTGCGACCATGAGCGGGTGAAGCTCTATCGCGACACCGGCGTGGTGCTGCGTGTGCACAAGCTCGGCGAGGCCGACCGCATCATCACCCTGATCACCCGCCGGCACGGCAAGGTCCGTGCCGTGGCGAAGGGTGTGCGCAGGACGACCTCGCGCTTCGGTGCGCGACTGGAGCCGTTCGGTCATGTCGACGTGCAGTTCTACACCGGGCGCACGCTCGACGTGATCACCCAGGTGCAGACGGTGGACGCCTTCGCCGTCCCCCTGGTCGGGGACTACCAGCGCTACACAGCGGCCAGCGCGATCACCGAGACGGCCGACCGGCTCTCCGCCGAGGAGGGCGAGCCCGCGATGCGGCTGTACCTCCTGGTGACCGGAGCCCTGCGGGCGCTGGCGGCGGGCAGCCGGGACGCCTCCCTGGTGCTCGACGCGTTCCTGCTCCGCGCCATGGCCTACGCCGGCTGGGCGCCCGCCATCACCGAGTGCGCCCGCTGCGGCGAGCCGGGACCGCACCCCGCGTTCAACGTCCAGGCGGGTGGTTCGTTGTGCGGACGCTGCCGGGTCGCCGGCTCGGTGCACCCCGCGCCAGAGGTGCTGGTGCTGCTCGAGGCGCTGCTGCACGGGGACTGGGACATCGCGGAGGAGTCCCTGCCCGGGCCGCGCAGGGACACGAGTGGCCTGGTCGCGGCACATCTGCAGTGGCATCTCGAACGGCAGTTGCGGTCCCTGCCGCTCGTCGAGAGGCGCGCGCGAGCCGCGCCGGTACCCGGCAAGTAGGGTCGGTCCGGTTACCGAAAGCGACACGGAGGCAGCGGGTGCGGCTCACAGGACGGGCGATCACGACGGCTCCCACCCAGGTGCGCGCGCCGGATCCACATCCCTCCGGCGCCCGGCCACCACGGATACCGGCGGAGCTCCTGCCCAGGCACGTAGCGCTGGTGATGGACGGCAACGGCCGCTGGGCCAACCAGCGCGGCCTGCCTCGCATTGAGGGGCACAAGCGCGGCGAGGCCGTGATGATCGACGTGGCCGCGGGTGCCGTGGAACTGGGCGTGAAGTGGCTGTCGGTCTACGCCTTCTCCACCGAGAACTGGAAGCGCAGCCCCGAGGAGGTGCGCTTCCTGATGGGCTTCAACCGCGACACGATCCGCAGGCAGGTCGACTACCTCGGTTCCATCGGCGTGCGGATCCGGTGGGCGGGACGCAGACCGAAACTGTGGCGAAGCGTCATCAAGGAGCTGCAGGTCGCGGAGGAGAAGACGAAGCACAACACCGCGCTCAACATGACGATGTGCGTCAACTACGGCGGGCGTGCGGAGATCGCCGATGCCGTACGGCGGATCGCCAGGATGGCCGCGGACGGAGAGATCAATCCGGACAAGGTCGACGAGCGCACCATCGCCAGGTATCTGTACCAGCCCGAGATGCCCGATGTGGACCTCTTCCTGCGCCCCTCCGGCGAGCAGCGGACGTCGAACTTCATGCTCTGGCAGGCCGCGTACGCCGAGATGGTCTTCCAGGACACCCTGTTCCCGGATTTCGACCGCACACACCTGTGGCACGCCTGCCTCGAGTACGCCAAACGTGATCGCCGTTTCGGCGCCGCGGTGGACGCCGCCGCCGGTGGCGCCGAGGACGCAGGAGAGGGGACGTCGTGAGCGCTGAAGCCGTCGATACGGCCGAGTTGCTGACACAGGCCAGGGAAGCACTGGAGCGGTATCTCGAGGTCAGCGTGGACGACGACGGGGCGATCACGTTCTCGCACGCCGACGTTCCCTGCGTCGTGCAGGCCACCCGGCTCGCCGAGGGACTCACCGTGCTGAGCCTGACCTGCGTCGTGGCCTGGGATCTGCCCGAGGACCCGGCGCTGGCCGCTTCGGTGGCCGAGCGCGCGGGCCAGGGCCTGTTCGGCACGCTCGGCGTCGTGCACACCGACCGCGGCGTGGACCTGACGCTGCGCTACGCCTTTCCGGCACAGGGGCTGGACGCCGCCCCGCTCGGTACCCTGCTGATGCTCGTGGTGTCCACCGCCTCGCAGGTCCGCAGCGACCTGCTCGGCGACGCCGCGGGCGACGACTGAGGGCCCGCCACCGGTGGACACCGCAGCCGCCGACGGCACCGCCGCCGGGAACACCACCGGTGGACGCCCCGGGCGCGGGCGTGGCCGGATCACCTCGATCGAGGTGCTGTGCGCGGTCCTGCTGCTCGCGCTTCTCGGCCAGTCCTGGTTACGGTCCACATTGGACGTTCCCGCGCTGCGGACCGGCGCGACGGTCTTCGTCGCCGTCTGCGTGCAGGCGCTGCCCTTCCTGGTGCTGGGCGTGCTGATCAGTGGCGCGATCGCCGCGTTCGTGCCGGCCAGGGTGTTGCGGAAAGTGTTGCCGCGCAAGGAGAACGCCGCCGTCGGCGTGGCAGGCATCGCCGGGGTGGCGCTCCCCGGTTGCGAGTGTGCCTCGGTGCCCGTTGCCCGCAGGCTGATCGGGCAGGGCGTCGCCCCGGCCGCGGCGCTGACCTTCCTGCTCGCCGCGCCCGCCGTGAACCCCGTGGTGATGGTGGCCACCGCCGTCGCGTTCCCCGGCGAGCCCGGCATGGTGGCGGCCCGCTTCGCCGGGTCACTGGCCACCGCCATGACGATGGGCTGGCTCTGGGCCCGCTGGGGCAAGCTCGACTGGATCGCCGAACGCGCGCTGCGCAGGCTGCCCGAGGTCGAGCCGGGATCACGCTGGCGGGCGTTCACCGAGACCGCGCGGGCGGACCTGGTGGAAGCAGGCGGTTTCCTGGTGCTCGGCGCGCTGATCTCGGCGGCCCTCGGCGTGCTGGTGCCCGCCGAGGTGTTCGGTGTGCTGGGCGAGCAGATCGTGCTCGGCGTCCTGGTGATGGCGGTGCTCGCCGTGGTGCTGGCGCTGTGCAGTGAGGCCGACGCGTTCGTCGCCGCTTCGCTCACCGCGGTGCCGCTGCTGCCCAAGCTGGTGTTCCTGGTGGTCGGGCCCGCCGTGGACGTGAAGCTGTTCGCCCTGCAGGCCGGCACGTTCGGCCGCTCGTTCGCACTGCGTTTCGCGCCGGTGACCTTCGCCGTGGCCGTGGTGTGCGCCGTGCTCGCCGGACTGGTGTTCCTGGGCGGTGCGCGATGAGGCGCGAGACGCAGAACGTCCTGCTGGTGCTGCTCGGCGGAGCCCTGCTGAAGATCGGTATCAACGGCGACTACCTGCGCTACGTCCGCCCGGCCCACCAGCCCTGGGTGCTGCTGGGCGGCGGGGTGATGCTGGCGCTCGGCGCACTGGCGATCGTGCGCGACATCCGTGCCGCCCGGCGCCCGGCCGCCGAGGGCCACGGGGACCACCAGCACCGGGCCCGGTCGGCGTGGTTGCTGATGGTCCCGGTGCTGGCCGTGCTCCTGGTGGCGCCGCCGGCGCTGGGTTCCGACTCGGTGGAGCGGACGCAGTCGCGGTCGGCGCAGGGTGCCGTTGCCCGTGGCTCGGCCTTCCCGCCGCTGCCTCCCGGCGAGGTGGTGCCCCTGCCGATCTCCGACTTCGTGACCAGGGCCGGCTGGGACCGGGGCGGCAGCCTGAACGGGCGGACGGTGGCGCTGCGCGGCTTCGTCGTGCACGGCGACCGGGGGACTCTGCTGGCCAGGCTGACGATCGGCTGCTGCGCCGCCGATGCCTATCCGGTGACCGTGCGCCTGCCCGGTGGCGCGGCGGATGCCCTGCCCGCGGACACGTGGGTGGAGGTCACCGGCGAGGTGGTGCCGGATACCGCGCGCCGGGACAACGGCTACACGCCGGACCTGACCGTGGCGGCCCTGCGTGAGGTGCCGGCTCCGGAGGACCCGTACGAGTACTGAGCGGTCCGGGTGGCGGGCCCGTCCCTCAGGCCGCGGCGCAGGTGGCGCAGGTGCCGACGATCTCGACGGTGTGCCGGATGTCGGAGAACCCGTTGCTGGAGGCGATCTTCGCCGACCAGCGTTCGACCGCCGGCCCCTCGATCTCGACGGTGTAGCCGCAGCGGCGGCAGACGAGATGATGGTGGTGGTGTGCCGAGCAGCGACGGTAGATGGCCTCGCCGGAGTCGGTGCGCAGCACGTCGATCTCCTCGGCCTCGGCCAGCGACTGCAGGGTGCGGTACACGGTGGTCAGGCCGATGCCCTCGCCCCGCTTGCGCAGTTCGTCATGCAGTTCCTGGGCGGAGCGGAAGTCGTTGATCTCGTCGAGCAGGTCGACGACCGCCGCGCGCTGCCTGGTGGCCCGGCGGCCCGGCAGCGGGGCGGACTTCGGGGTGGCGGTGGTGCTCATACGGCCTCCGCGGTTCGGCTGCGTGTTGGGGTGCTGGCGGGTGCGCGTGCGGTCACCGAGCCGGATCCTCCTGCACGTGCGTCACCGCGTCGGCGACGATGTGGGCGAGATGGTCGTCGACGAGACGGTAGACCACCTCGCGTCCCCGTCGTTCCCCGTGCACCACGCCCGCGGCCTTGAGCACCCGCAGGTGCTGACTGATCAGCGGCTGGGTCACTCCGAGCGCCTCGACGAGCTCGTGCACACAGCGGTCACCGTCGCGGAGCTGGAGCACGATCGAGATCCGCACCGGCGCGGCGAGCGCGCGCAGCAGCTCGCCCGCGTCGGCGAGCGTGGCCGCCGATGGCGTCGGCGCGCGGGGGGACAGGGGACGGGCGGGGGAGTGTTCCTCGGCCTCGGCGGGCAGCCCGGGTGGGGCCGCGTCGGAACTCGCCGTCGGCATGGTGCTCTCCAGCCTCGTCGTGGTGGCCGTCCGGATGCGAACCGAGCTGTCCGTTCCGGTGGTTCGGCTGCCATTCTAGTGTTCTTCGCGGATCCACCCGGAACTGTCGGTGGCCGAGGACGTCGGCCTGCTCCATTCGGGTGACTTAGCCTGCATTGTGACCGCTATGGTGATCTATGGCCGATGTAGGTGAAAGGTTGGCCCGTGGTGATGTATTCCGCGGTCGGCCGCAGAACCGATGCAACGCCGCGGACCGGTCACGGCATGAGATGACCGGAGGGGCACACGGCAGCGGCCGGGCGATCCGGATGCGGAACTGAGGAGACATGACCCGATTCGTGACGAAGCTGGCCGTGACGACGGCGGCGTTCGCCCTCGCGGCGGCCCCGGTGTCCTCGGTGGCCTGGGCCCAGGACTCATCCGTCGACGAGGCGTCCGGCCCTGTCGCCTACGCCAACGCGGCGGGCAGCCGGGTATCGCAGGACGGCGTGCCAGGAGACGGCACCGTCATCACCGAGACGCAGCGCTCTCCGCTGCGACCGGGGGTCTCCACGCTCGCGCAGACCCGGTCGGTGATCCCGAAGGACGAGGGTGAGGCGAAGAGCGTCGGCCCCAACTATGTGCTGAGCTTCGGTGAGTTCGGCGAGCAGAGCCCGTTCCCCGGGGACGTTCCCAGCCGTGCGCACCGGGTCACCGCCTCGCTCGGGCAGAACACGGTCCCCTCGGCCGAGGCGGAGGCCACCTACGCGCTGCAGGACAACGGGCGCGGCGGTGGCGCCGCGATGGACAACACGGTGCTGGTGCTGGAGAACGCCCGCAGCACGGTCGAGTGCGCGGGCGCCGAGGCCGCCACCGCCGCCACGACCGCGGACCGTGTCCTCGTCCGGCAGCAGGCGGGCGAGGACCGCCAGGGCACGCTGGCCCCGGTGCAGCTGCCCGCGGACGGTGCGCCGCTGGAGCTGACCGGGTTGCCCTTCGGCGCCCCGCTGACCGTGGACGGTGCCGACCCCGCGGTCCCGGCCACTTCGGACCTGAGGATCAGCAGGCTCACCTCCTTCGACGATCTCATCCGCCAGGACCAGTGGCGCGGGGGCGAGCTGACCCGGGCCGCGGCCTGGCAGGTGGACGTCGTCTCGCACGTCACGCTCGCCGCCGAGGACGGTGTGGAGCCCGAGGTGCGCGACATCCGCACGAAACTGGTGCTCGGCGGCGTGAGCTGCTCGACCGCCGCGGGTTTCGTCCCCCTCGCGGGAGGTGGCGCGCAGAAGCCGAGCGTCCCGGTCAAGATCCCGGCGGGTCCTGCGGCCGGGGCCCAGGGCCCCGATGACGGCAAGGGCGCCCACGCCGAGTCGGCCACCCTGCTCGGCATCGTGCTCATCGCCGGCGGCGCGACCGCGGGCGGCGCCGCCGTGTTCCTGCTCCGGCGCGCCCGGTCGGCGAAGCGGTGACCGGGCCGCGAACGCCCGGCGGTGGCGCGCCGACGGACGGCCGGCGCTCGCGCACCGCGCGCCGGGGACTGTGGGCCGCCGCCTGCCTCGTCGTGCTGGCCGTGGCCGCGGTCGTGACCGGTGTCGTGCTCGTCGACTCCCCGGAGGATGCGCCCCCGCCTCCGCCCGCCGCCGCGCCCGCCACCTCCGCCGCGCCCGCACCGACGACGGCCGCCTCCGCGCCGGTGACCGCACCGGTCACCCCCGCCGACGCCGGGCAGCCTCCCGGCACCGTCCGGCTTCCCGGCGGCGGCACCGCGTCACTGGTGCGCAAGGAGATCACCGGCGACGGGACGCTGCCCATCCCGGAGAGCCTCGACGAGGCCACCTGGTGGGGCGCGTCCCTCGGCGCGCCGAGGGGGGTCGCGCTGCTGTCCGGCCACGTGAACTGGAAGGGCCAGAAGGGGCCGTTCGACGAGCTGTGGCGCAACGCCCCCGGCGAGCAGGTCAGCGTCGTCGACACCGGCGGCGGCGAGTGGGTGTACCGGATCGTCGACGCCGTCACCCTGCACAAGGACGAGCTGCCCGCGCAGGCCGAGCGGTTGTTCGACCAGGCGGGACCGCACCGGCTGGTGCTGGTCACCTGCGGCGGCGACTACGTCGGCGGTACCGACGGATACGAGGACAACCGGATCGTCAGCGCGGAGCTCGTCTCCCGTCCGTGAGCGCACGCTTCCGTTCGGTGTGGTTCCCCTTGTGAGCGCCGGGAACGCCAGGGGATACGCTGGGCCGTCCAGTCGATATCCGTCCTCGCATGTCTCGGAGCGTGGAGTGCCCGCCAACACCATTGAGACCGTCGTCAGCCTCTGCAAGCGCCGTGGCTTCGTGTTCCCGTGCGGGGAGATCTACGGCGGTACCCGCTCCGCCTGGGACTACGGCCCGCTCGGTGTCGAGCTGAAGGACAACATCAAGCGCCAGTGGTGGAAGTCGATGGTGCAGGGCCGGGACGACGTGGTCGGCCTGGACTCCTCGGTCATCCTGCCCCGGCAGACCTGGGTCGCCTCCGGTCACGTCGACGTGTTCAGCGACCCGCTCGTGGAATCGCTGTCCAGCCACAAGCGCTACCGCGCCGACCACCTGATCGAGGCGTACGAGGCGAAGCACGGCCACCCGCCGGAGAACGGCCTCGCCGACATCCCCGACCCGGAGACGGGCGTCGTCGGCCAGTGGACCGAGCCGCGCGAGTTCAACATGATGCTGCGCACCCACCTCGGCCCGGTCGAGACCGAGGAGGGCCTGCACTACCTCCGCCCGGAGACCGCGCAGGGTATCTTCGTCAACTTCCTCAACGTGCAGACGACTTCGCGCAAGAAGCCGCCGTTCGGCATCGCGCAGATCGGCAAGTCGTTCCGCAACGAGATCACGCCGGGCAACTTCATCTTCCGCACCCGCGAGTTCGAGCAGATGGAGATGGAGTTCTTCGTCGAGCCGGGCGAGGACGAGACCTGGCACGAGCAGTGGCTCCGGTTGCGCACCGACTGGTACACCGATCTCGGCATCAAGTCGGAGAACCTGCGCCACTACGAGCACCCGAAGGAAAAGCTGTCCCACTACGCCAAGCGCACGGTGGACATCGAGTACCGATTCGGCTTCTCGAAGAACCAGGAGTGGGGCGAGCTGGAGGGTATCGCCAACCGCACCGACTTCGACCTCACCACGCACTCCAACCACTCCGGCGTCGACCTGTCCTACTTCGACCAGGCCTCGGGGCAGCGGTTTCGTCCGTTCGTCATCGAGCCGGCCGCCGGTGTCGGACGCTCGCTGATGGCGTTCCTGGTGGACGCCTACAGCGAGGACGAGGTGCCCAACGCCAAGGGCGGCGTGGACAAGCGCTCCGTGCTCAAGCTGGACTACCGGCTCTCGCCGGTGAAGGCGGCCGTGCTTCCGTTGTCGCGCAACGCCGATCTCACGCCGAAGGCACGTGACATCGCGGCCACCCTGCGCAAGCACTGGAACATCGACTTCGACGACGCGGGCTCCATCGGCAAGCGCTACCGCCGTCAGGAGGAGATCGGTACGCCGTTCTGCGTGACCGTCGACTTCGACTCGCTCGACGACCACGCCGTGACCGTGCGCGAGCGCGACACGATGGCGCAGGAGCGCGTCTCCGTGGACAAGCTCGAGTCCTACCTCGCCGCCCGCCTGATCGGCTGCTGAACCCCGCCACTTCCCGGACGCCCTGCCCCCGTTCCCGCGGAGGCGGGGCGTTCGTGTGCGCGGACGTCCGTCCACTGTGGACGACCCTGTGCGACGGTACGCCGGTGCACGACCGGGTGAGGCGGCTCTGTCAGACTGGACGGTGTGAGTACGCGAGGCCAGACCGGCGCCGGTACGGCGAGCTGGGTACGACGTTTCGCGGCCGGCGCCGTCCTGATCGCGCTTCTGGTGGTCGGGGGCACCGCCGCCCGTGTATGGCATGTCGCCCGCCTGGACGACCGCGCGCAGGCGGACGTGATCGTGGTGCTCGGTGCCGCGCAGTACAACGGGAAACCGTCCCCGGTGTTCGAGGCTCGCCTCTCGCACGCGCAGCGGCTCTACTCCCAGGGGGTCGCGGAGCGCGTCGTCACCTCGGGTGGCGGGGCAGCCGGAGACGACTTCACCGAAGCCGAGGCCGGCGCGCGCTGGCTGGTGGACAACGGGGTGCCGGAGGACCGCACGCTCGCCGTCGGCGAGGGCAGCGACACGCTCGGCAGTCTGCAGGCGGTGTCCGACTCGGTACACGCGCGCGGCTGGCACACCGCCGTGATCGTCAGCGACCCCTGGCATTCGCTGCGCGCCAGGACGATGGCCAACGACGTCGGCCTCGACGCCTGGAGTTCGCCCACGCACACCGGCCCGATCGTGCAGACCCGGGAGCGGCAGGCGAAGTACATCTACCGGGAGACCGGCGCGCTGCTGTACTACCGGCTGTTCAAGACCCCGGCGGACGACATCGGCGGCACCGGTCTCGGCTGAGGGCCGCCGCCGGTCGCCGCGCCCGCATAGGCTCGCAGGCGTGAACGTCTACACCTCGCACGACGAGGAGCGCAGGCTGCCGGAGGGGCCGAAGGGCTCCGTACTGCCGGGTTCCCGTGCCGACCGGCGGACCCCGTTCTCCCGCGACCGCGCCCGTGTCCTGCACTCGGCCGCCCTGCGCAGGCTGGCCGGCAAGACCCAGGTGGTCGGGCCCGGCGAGGGCGCGGAGATCAGCGGTGTGCCACGGACCCGCCTCACCCACTCGCTCGAGGTCGCCCAGATCGGCCGCGGGATCGCCGAGGAGCTCGGCGCCGACCCGGACCTGGTGGACACGGCGGGCCTGGCGCACGACATCGGGCACCCGCCCTTCGGGCACAACGGCGAGCACGCGCTCGACCACGTCGCCCAGCAGTGCGGCGGGTTCGAGGGCAACGCCCAGACCCTGCGGATCCTCACCCGGCTGGAGCCGAAGGTGCTCGCGGACGGGGGTGAGGTCGCCGGTCTGAACCTGACCAGGGCCTGCCTGGACGCGACCACCAAGTACCCGTGGCCGAGGGCGGCGGGGGACCGCAAGTTCGGCGCGTACCGCGACGATCTGGCCGTCTTCGGGTGGATGCGGGACGGTGCGCCGGAGCGCAGGCCCAGTCTGGAGGCGCAGATCATGGACTGGGCCGACGATGTCGCCTACTCGGTGCACGACGTCGAGGACGGGGTGCTCTCCGGCCGGATCTCGCTGCACGTGCTGGCCGACGCCGGGGAACGGGCGGCCGTGGCCGAGCTGGCCGCCAAGCACTTCTCCGGTCTCTCGGTGTCGACGCTGGAGAGCGCGGCGCGGGAACTGCTGCGCCTGCCCGTGATGTCCCGGCTCGCCGTTCCCGGTTACGACGCCTCGCTCGGTGCGCAGGTCGCGTTGAAACGGCTCACCAGTGAACTGGTCGGCCGGTTCGCCTCGGCGGTGGTGACCGCCACCCGCGTGGCGCACGGTGACGGCCCGCTCCGCCGCTACGACGCCGACCTGTCCGTGCCCGAACAGCCGGCCGCGGAGGTGGCCCTGCTCAAGGCGCTGGCACTGCGGTACGTGATGAGCGATCCCCGGCGGCTCGCGATGCAGGACGGCCAGCAGCAGCTCCTGATCGACCTGGTGGGCGCGTTGTCCCGCCGGGCGCCGGAGTCACTGGACGCGGCGTTCCATCCGGCCTGGGAGGCCGCCGCCGGTGATGCCGAGCTGCTGCGGGTGGTGATCGACCAGGTCGCCTCGCTGACCGACGCCCAGGCCCACGCCTGGCACTCCTGGCACACCGGTTGGCATCGCTGATGGCGAGCACGATGGGCTGCTACACCTGCGGGAGGAACGCCCGTTTCGATTCCCTGCCGCCCCGGGAGCGGGTCGCCGCCGACGAGCACTGGCGCGCGGCCCACGCCTTCGACACGGCGCTTCCCGGCTGGCTGGTGCTCGCCCCGCGCAGGCACGTCACCACGATCGCGAATCTGTCCTCCGGCGAGGCGGCCGCTCTCGGTGGCTGGCAGGTCCGGCTGTCCAGGGCGTTGCGTGAGGTCACCGGCTGCGCGAAGACGTACGTGGTGCAGTTCGCCGAGCAGCCCGGCTACGCCCACGTGCACTTCCACCTGGTGCCGGTGGCGGCCGAGCTGCCACCGGAACGGCGCGGGCCGGGGATCTTCGCCCTGCTCGGTGCCGCACCGGCGGACCGGGTCGGCGAGGCACGGATGGACGAGCTGGCGATCTCGCTGCAGGACGTCCTGCGGTAGTCCGCGTGTCCCGCCCACGGCGGCGCGGTAGCGTCGCGTCATGGCTGAGCGCACCGGTTCCGAGCGGGCACACCTCGATTTCACCCTCGCCCTGCATCGCGCCGTCGCCGCGGGCGGCGCCGACTCCTGCTTCTCGCCCTATTCCGTGGCCAGCGCGCTGGGGCTCGCCGCGCGTGCCACCCGGGGTGCCGCATCGGAGGAGCTGGCGGGTCTGCTGGCAGGCGGTGCCCATGGGCTTGCCGGGCAGGCGGCGCTGCTGCGGGAGTCGGCGACGCTGACCGCGCGGGCCGGCCGGGAGGAGCCGGTGCTGGCGGTGTCGAACACGCTGTGGGCGTGGAAGGAGCTGCGCCTGCACGGCGGGTTCACCGGCGAACTGGCCGCCTGGCCGAACGGGCGGGTGGCCACGGCGCCGTTCGTGGACGACCCGGACGCCGCCAGGAGGCAGATCAACGCCGACGTCGCGGAGACGACCAGGGACCTGATCCCGGAGTTGCTGGCCGAGGACGCGGTGGGGCCGGACACCGTGGCGAGCATCGTCAACGCCCTCTACCTCAAGGCCGCGTGGAACTTCCGGTTCGGCGAGGACGCCACCGTCCCAGCGGACTTCCACGCTCCCTCGGGGACACGCGAAGTGCCGATGATGTCCCAGGAGGAGCGTCTCGGTCACGTCGCCGCCCGCGGCTGGCAGGCCGTGGCCCTGCCCGCCGCCGGCGGGCTGGAGGCGGTGCTCCTGCTGCCGGACGGTGAACTGGCAGAGCAGGAGTCCACATTGGACACCAATGTGCTGTCGGAGTTGCTGTCCGGGACCCGTCGCCGCCAGGTGCGGCTGGCCATGCCCAGGGTGTCGCTGGACGTGAGCAGCGGCCTCACCGACGCTCTGCGCTCGCTGGGAGTGCACACCCTGTTCACCCCGCAGGCCGACTTCGGCCCGCTCACCGACGACCCCAGGCTGTCCGTGTCCGATGTGCTGCACCAGGCGGTGCTGCGCGTGGACGAGCAGGGCTTCGAGGGCGCGGCGGCGACCGCGGTCATGGTGCGGATGGCGTCGATCTCGACCGAGCAGCCGGTGGAGGTCACGGCGGACCGCCCGTTCCTGCTGCTCGTCCGGAACGCGGGCACCGGTGCGGTGTACTTCCTCGCCCGCGTGGTCACCCCGTGACGCGGCCCGCACGGCCGGTGCACGGTGGCGGCGGGCGGACCGGGCTGAGGTGACCCCCGGATACGCCCCGGCCGCCGCACCGGCCGCGACCGCGTCCGGCGGCGATCGGCGGCCCTGGCGGTTCACTCTGGCCGACGCCGCCGTGCTGGCCGGCTACACCGCGCTCGCGTTCGTCGTCCTGGGTCCACTGTGGACGGACCTCTCGCGGGGCTATCTCGACCACAGCATGCAGGACCAGCACATGTGGGAGTGGTTCTTCGCCGTCACCGCGAAGAACGTGGTGAACCTGGACAACCCGTTCTTCACCACGCTGCAGAATCATCCGGCCGGGGTGAACCTGATGGCCAACACGGTCATGCTCGGCATCGGCGTCCCGCTGACCCCGGTGACCGTGGTGTTCGGGCCGACGGCGACCTGGGCCGTCGCCCTCACCGGCGGTCTGGCCGCCACCGCGGCCGCCTGGTACTGGGTGATCTCCCGGCACTTCGTCGCCTCGCGGTGTGGCGCGGCGATCGGCGGCGCCTTTTGCGCGTTCGCTCCGCCGATCATCTCCCACGCCAACGCGCACCCCAACTTCGTGGTGCTCTTCGTGCTGCCGTTGATCGCGGCCAGGGTCGTCCGGCTCGCCCGCGGTGCCAGGCCGGTGCGCGACGGCGTGGTGCTCGGTCTCCTGCTGGCATACCAGATCTTTCTCGGCGAGGAGCCGCTGCTGATCGGCGCGACGACCTTCGCGGTGTTCGCCGGCGTCTACGCGGTGTTCCGGCCCACCGAGGTCGCCGGCATGCTGCGCCCGCTGGGGGTCGGGCTGGGTGTGGGCGCGGCGGTCACGCTCGCGCTGGTGGCGTTCCCGTTGTGGTGGCAGTTCTTCGGCCCGCAGGGGTACAGCTCGCTGGAGCACGGCCTGGTCGGCAACGATCTGGCAGCCGTCACCGGTTCGGCCACCGAGTCGCTGGCCGGCGATCCCCGGTCGGCGCGGGACCTGTCGATGAACCGGACCGAGGAGAACGCCTTCTTCGGCTGGCCGCTGGCGGTGCTGATGCTGGTGCTCACCGGGTGGCTGTGGCGTTCGGCGGCCGCGCGGGCGCTGTCGGTGACGATGCTGGTGATGGTGTGGCTGTCGCTCGGCGCGCTGGTGATGGTGAACGGCACGGTCACCAGCGTTCCCGGTCCCTGGATGCTGCTGTTCGACAAGCCGCTGTTCGAGTCCGTGCTGGAGTCCCGGTTCGCGATCGGCGCGGTCCCGGTGATCGGCGTGCTGCTCGCGATGGCGATCAGGAAGCTGCTGGATGTCCGGCCCTCCGTGGCGCAGTGGCGCACGCCGGTGCGGATGGCCGGCTTCGCCGTGCTCGCCGTCGCGCTGCTGCCGGTGGCACCGACGCCGCTGGAGGTCGCGCGGCGCGATCCCACCCCGCGGTTCTTCACCGAGGGGGCGTGGCGTGACTTCGTCGATCCCGGCGGCTCGGTGGTCGTGGTGCCCCTGCCCGACGCGGGCGACGCCGAGGCACTGAGCTGGCAGGTCGACGCCGGACTCGAGTTCCCGCTCGCGGAGGGGTACTTCGTCGGCCCCGGCGCGGACGGCAAGGGCGGCTACGGCGCGGTGCGACGGCCAACCTCGTCGACGCTGGACAAGGTCGGCCGCACCGGGTCGGTGCCCGCGCTCGACTCCCGGGACCGCCGGGACGCGCTGGCGGATCTGCGGTTCTGGGACGCCGACGTGATCGTGCTCGGCCCGCAGGAGCACGACCGGGAACTGCGCGACACACTGGAACTCCTGCTGCGCAGGCCGCCTCGAGAACTCGCCGGGGTCTGGGTGTGGGACGTGCGGGAACTGACGCGCTAGTGGTCCGTGTGTGACGTTGTCCGACGGTTGGCTTTCTTGAGAATGTGCTCGGCGGGTTGTGGTCCAGAGGAAGCGGTCAAAGCACCTCTCGACCCGAAATTCCAGTCGAGCAACGTGGGGCCAAGACTCGCCGGACGGGGCCGGTTCTCGCCGGATCGGTGGGGCGGGGAGTGGCCGGTGCAAACAGTCAGCCGGTGCCCGTCGAGTGACCCGCGTTCTAGGCAGATTTCGTTCGCCGGGCCCGGGTCAGCATGACCAATGGACGAACCGGGCCCGGCTCCCGGTACTAAAAAAATCCGCCAGAAAGTCGGATCAGAATTTGACCCACAACTCTGTCCTGTCTCCCACGCCTCGGCACGAGACCGGCTTACCGGGGTATTCATAGCGGCCGTCCCTGTTGCAAACGACCTGCACGTACTTATTGTTTCCCTGATACCACTTGACGTAGACCCACGTTGCCTGAGAGGAGACCTCCCTCGGGGCGGGGTCCGCCGACGCGACCGCCCCGGACGTGGCGGCCGCCGTCCCCGACAGAATCAGCGCAAATGCGAAACTGGCCAGAACTTTACGAATCACTTTCGGCTCCCTAATTGTACTGCGGCCTGGAATGGTGAGGTATCCCGCGTGAATGGTAGCCGAATGCGAAGTCGGAGGGTGTGGTGCGAGTGCTTTCGTGCATAGATGCTACCCAAACACCCCAGCAATCTGGACCAGGGGCGCTGTGATTGCTTGAGTCGTGGGGTCGGCCAGATCGTGCGACCGAAGGACGAAACTGACCCTGAGGCGTCGACTGATCGGCGCGATTGCCGGAACCCTTCGCGCCGAGAACGATTCGCGATACCGCATTCTGGCGCCCGTCAACCTCGACCAATCAACGAAACGCAACGCCGGGCCCTGCCCGGTAGTTCTTGGTCGATGGAATTCGTGATCGACGCCGTCTCGACGCGAATACCGCGACCACACGGCACCGCGGGGCAGGGCCTAACCGCCGCGGGCAGCGGGCCGGTCGGCGTCGATGAGTTCGGTCGCCAGCCGCCGCAGGTAGCGGGCCAGGCTGTGCCGGTCCGCTTCCGGCCAGCCGGCGACCATGTCGTCGAATGTCCGCTGCTGGAACGCGTGCGAGTCGGCGAGAAAACGCTGTCCGGTCTCGGTGAGCGCCAGACTGGCCCTGCGAGCGTCCACTTCGGACGTTCCACGGCGGACGTAGCCGGCGTCCACGGCTATCGAGACCATCCGGCTGGCGACCGAGCGGTCGAGGCCGAGCTGATGGGCGATGTCGGCCACCGTCACTTCCGCCTGGTGCCCGGCGCCGTCCACCGCCTCCACGACGAAGACGTTCTGCACGTTCTCCGGTTCACCGCGCACCCCGTTCGCCACGCCCGGCGCCCAGCGTCGCGACCAGAATCGCACCAGGCGGAACAGCGCGGGCCCGGCTTGCGGGAACGGCACCGCTGCCTGGTCGGTCACGTGCGCTTCTCCCCGTCGGTCGGAATCGGGTCATCGTGCCACGCACTCGCCCGCCCCGCCCGTTCTTCTCACCCGGCCCGGGAACCGGACCACCCGATCGCGCGGCATCGCCCCGTCCGCTCCCGGCCCGTGTCCTTCTGCGCGCGGTCCGGAACGCTCAGCCGGTCACGCGGCGCAGCTTGTCCGGGTTCGCCTGGTCGTAGATCGCGACCACGCGGCCGTCCCGGACGGCGACCGTCTGCAGCCGCGCGTCGAGATCCCGGTAACCGTCGTGGCCCGGTGCGGGCGGCACGTACATGCCGGGGTCGCCGTTGACCAGCACCGGCCGGACGTGTGCCAGTGCGTCCGGCGAGTACTGGCGGAGCAGGCCGGTGAGGAACCGGATGATCCGGTCCGCGCCCACCATGACCTGCCGGGTGGTGCGGGCCTTGCCGCCGGAGTCGCCGATCAGCACGGCCTCGGGGTGCAGGATCTCGGTGACCGCGTCTATGTCGCCGCGGAGCACGGCCGCGAGGAAGCGCTCCAGCACCGCCCGCTGCTCGGCGGCGGGCGCCCGGGCCGGCGGGTCCGCGTCGGCGAGCACCCGCCTGCCCCGCGAACCGTGCTGCCGCGCGGCGGCGGGGGAGCAGCCGAGGACCTCGGCGATCTCCGCGAACGGCACGGCGAACGCGTCGTGCAGCACGAACGCGACGCGCTGTTCCGGGGTGAGCCGGTCGAGCACCAGCATCGCCGCCATCCGGACCCCGTCGTCGCGGACGGCGGCGTCGAGCGGGCTCTCGCCGAGTCCACCACCGGACGGGCTCACGATCGGCTCGGGCAGCCACTGCCCGACGTAGGACTCCCGTCGCACGGCCGCCGAACGGAGCCGGTCCAGGCACAGGTGCCCGACGACGGTGGTCAGCCACGCCCGTGGTTCACGGATCTCCGCTCTCCGCTCCGGTTCGAGCGCGGCAAGGCGCAGCCACGATTCCTGCACCGCGTCCTCCGCGTCGGCGACCGAACCGGTCAGCCGGTACGCCACCGCGACCAGGTGGGCGCGGTGCTCGGTGAACTCGCGGGCCAGAGCGTCGCCGCCGGTGACTGACATGTGCCGAGTGTGCCGTATCCACGGCCCCGTCCGGGGTCCGAGGGCGAGCACTAGACTCGGGTACGTGGCAGGACGGATCCGGGACAGCGACATCGCCGAGGTGCGTGAGCGCAACCGGATCGACGAGGTCGTGGGTGACTACGTGGCGCTGCGGCGCGCGGGCGGCGGAGCGCTCAAGGGGCTCTGCCCGTTCCACGAGGAGAAGACCCCCTCGTTCAACGTACGGCCGACACACGGCACCTTCCACTGCTTCGGCTGTGGCGAGGGCGGCGACGTCATCAAGTTCCTCACCCAGTACGAGAAGCTCAGCTTCGTCGAAGCGGTGGAGAGGCTGGCCGACCGCATCGGCTACAAGCTCACCTACGAGGGCGGCGGCGGCAGTGTGCAGCGCGATCGCGGCACCCGCGCGCGGCTGGCCGAGATCAACAAGGCCGCCCAGGAGTTCTACGCCGAGCAGTTGCTCATCCCCGACGCCCAGGTCGCCCGCGACTTCCTCAGGGACCGCGGTTTCGACTCGGCCGCGGCGCAGACCTTCGGCTGCGGTTTCGCGCCGTCGGGCTGGGACAAGCTCACCAAGGTGCTCCTGAACAAGGGGTTCGAGCTGACCGAGCTGTACAAGGCGCAGATATCGAAGGAGGGCAGGCGCGGCCCGATCGACCGCTTCCACCGCAGGCTGGTCTGGCCGATCCGCGACCTCGCCGGGGATGTGGTCGGTTTCGGCGCGCGCAGGCTGTTCGACGACGATCCGATCCAGGCCAAGTACCTGAACACCAGTGAGAGCCCGGTCTACCGCAAGTCCGAGGTGCTGTTCGGTCTCGACCTGGCCAAGCGCGAGATTTCCAAGCGGCACCAGGTCGTCGTCGTCGAGGGCTACACCGATGTGATGGCCATGCATGCCTCCGGGGTGCCCACCGCGGTCGCCTCCTCCGGCACCGCGTTCGGCGACGAGCACATGAAGCTGCTGCGCAGGCTGCTGATGGACGACGACGCGTTCCGCGGCGAGGTGATCTTCACCTTCGACGGCGACGCGGCGGGGCAGAAGGCGGCGCTCAAGGCGTTCGAGGGGGACCAGACCTTCGCCGGGCAGACCTACATCGCCGTGGCCCCGGACGGCATGGACCCCTGCGAACTGCGGCTGGCCAAGGGCGACACGGCGGTGCGCGACCTGGTGGCGCGCCGGACGCCGCTGTTCGAGTTCGCCATCCGCAGCATGCTCGTCGAGTACGACCTGGATTCCGTCGACGGGCAGGTGGCCGCGCTGCAGCGCACGGTGCCGGTGGTGGCGCGGATCAAGGACCGGGCCAAGCGCGACGGCTACGCCACCAAACTGTCCTGGTGGGTCGGCTGGCCGGACGAATCGATGGTGGTGCGCCGGGTGCGGGAGGAAGCGGGCTCACCGTCGAAGCGGGCGCCGGTTCGCCGGACGGCACAGCGGCCGGGCCCGGACGAGGACATCACCCGTCCGTCCGCGGCCGACCCGCAGCTCCGGGCGCAGCGCGAGGCGTTGAAGGCGGCCCTGCAGGAGCCCGCACTGGCGGGTCCGCTCTACGACTCGCTGCCTGAGGACGCGTTCACCCATCCCGCCTACGTGATGGTGCACTCCGCCATCCTGGCGGCCGGGGGAACCGGGTCCGGGCTGTCCGGCCCCGGTCTGCTGGAGGCCGCCTCGCAGAACTGTCCACAAGGGACGGTGCAGTCGTTGCTGTCCGAACTGGCGGTGGAGAGCCTGCGCGCCAGGGGAGAGGCGGACCTGCGCTACATCTCCAGCGTGCTGGCCGCGGTCCAGGAGAACCTGGTGGGGCGGCAGATCGCGGACCTGAAGTCGAAATTGCAGCGGCTCTCGCCGGTCGAGGCGCCGGAGGAGTACCGGGCGCTCTTCGGCGACCTGGTCGCCCTCGAGCAGTACCGCAAGGCCCTGCGGGAACAGGCGGGCGGAGGACTGGAATGAGCTGGTTGGGGCGACTGTTCGGCGATCGGGCACCGGAGTCCCTCACCGGGCTGCTCGACGGCGAGGAGCACGTGCTCGCGGCCGCGGAGGTCGACGGCGGCGGGCACCTGGCCGTGACCGCGCTGGGTCTGTGGGTTCCGGGCCCGCGCCGGATCGGCTGGCACCTCCTCGCCAAGGTGGCGTGGGGCGAGGGGACGATGACGGTGACCGAGGCGGAGGAGTCCGGGCGGGCCGGGGCGGCGGTGCTGCTGACCGACCTGCCGCCGGTGCGGTTCGGCGTGCGCAGCCCCGGCAAGCTCCCGCAACTCGTCCGCGCCCGCGTCGACGGGTCGATCCGGGTCCGGCACCGGCAGGAGCTGCCCGGCGGCGGTGGTGCGTGGTTCGTGCTGCGCAAGGTGCCCGGCCGGGACGGCGCCGTGTTGCAGGCCCGGCCGGACCGGGGCACCGACCCGGGCCTGGTGGCCGAGATCGCGGTGGACGTGGCGGAGCGGATGGCTACCGCGCAGGATTAGCAGTACGTTCGTACTGTGAGTCGGCTGGAGGCGCCTGTGTGGGATCCCGACAAGTACCTGGACTTCGCCGGGCAACGGGCCCGGCCCTTCCACGACCTGCTTGCCAGGGTGCCCGCCGAGTCGCCGCGCCGGGTGGTCGACCTCGGCTGCGGTCCTGGCCACCTGACTGCCGGGCTCGCCGCCCGCTGGCCAGGGGCGGCCGTCGAGGCGTTCGACGAGTCGCCCGAGATGGTGGCCGCCGCCATCGACGCCGGCGTCGATGCCCGGCGGTGCCGCGTGCAGGACTGGACGCCGGAGCCCGACACCGACGTGGTGATCTCCAACGCCGTACTGCAATGGGTTCCGGAACACCGCGCCCTGCTGCGCCACTGGGCGGGCGTGCTGCCCGCGGGGGCCTGGCTCGCCGTGCAGATGCCGGGCAACTTCGCCGCCCCCTCGCACGAGCTGGTCGGCGACCTGGCCCGCTCACCCGAATGGGCGGTCGCGCTGGCGGGCCTGCCGCTACGCGAGGACCGGGTCGTCGACGCTCCGGCGGACTACGCCGAACTGCTCGCCTCGGCCGGGTGCGCGGTCGACGCCTGGGAGACCACCTACGTCCAGCGGCTGACCGGGCCGGACGCCGTGCTGGAGTGGATCTCCGGGACGGCCCTGCGCCCGATCAGATCCGCCCTGGACGACGCGGGCTGGCAGCGCTTCCGGGAACAGCTCGCGCCCCGGCTGGCGCGGGCTTATCCGCGCCGGCCGGACGGCTCCACCTGGTTCCCGTTCCGGCGGGTGTTCGCCGTCGCCCGGACAGCGGCGGGATGACATCGCGTCCGGCGCCACGACGGCGACGGGGCGCGCGGGGATCAGCGCGGGCGAGCGTCGGCGTTGCGCTGGTGACCGTTCGCGCCGTGCGCGGCGACCTTGCGGGTGACCGGCAGCGCGTCACCGATCTTCTCGCCCACCTTGGCCCTGGCGATCCCCGCGGCACCCTGGACGGCGGGATGGTCGGCGACCTTGCGGTAGGTGCGGACGATCTGCTCGTACCGCCCCCGCCCGGCGCGCGCGCCCAGCACGTAACCCGCGGCCGCTCCCAGCAGGAAGGTTTTCATGCTCCCGGCCTCCTCATCGGTAGTGGAACTGATCGCCCATTGTCGCTCACCCGTGGCGCGCCCGCCCGGGACGCACAGGGCCGGGGCCCCTCGATGGCACCGCCCGGGCATGCGTTAGAGTCTTCTCCAGTCGGCACGGCCACGGTCGCACCGCAGCAGCATTCCCCTGTAGCTCAATTGGCAGAGCATTCGGCTGTTAACCGGAGGGTTGTTGGTTCGAGTCCAACCGGGGGAGCAAAAAGCCCAGGCCACACGGCCTGGGCTTTTTTGTGCCCGAACGCAGAAGGCCAAATTGACCACAAACTGTCCAAAAACCTAGCCGCTCCACATCGCCTCCGGCGTGACGAGACCATCCGCGAGTTGGGAACGTAAGCGCGATGAGTGGCGTCCGTCGGCGTGTGTCGCGGTGGCGCCCCCGTGCCGTGGCTCGTGCGCGACACGACGGATCGTGATGGGACCGGCGAGTCGTGTCTGGTGAACCGGGTGCAAGCCGCCGATATCGAGGGCGGCGTCAGGGCGCACGAGAACACGCTGCCGGCGTCAAGCATGCACCGAGTGCGGCCGTTGTCCGGGTACTTACAGCATTCCCGCCGCACGGAAAAGGCGGTCATAGATCGCGCGTATGGTCTCCTGCTTGCGCGCGTTGTAATCCATCACGCGCCCGCCCCCGGGGACCGCGGCTCGTTTCGCGTCCTCGTACCGCGCGCGTTCCTCGGGATGGGCACGCAGCCAGTCGCGGAACATGCGGTGCCGGATGACCTCCGGGCACTCCGGCCCGAACACGTGCAGGTTCACGCGGGGCTCGTCCAGCCTCAGGCACCGGTGTTCGTGCCAGGACGGCTCCCGAACCGTGAGGACGTAACCGATCCGCGTGAGCGAAGGGAGATACAGCTCCTCCTCGCGGGGGTCGGCCACGGTCAGGTCGATGTCGATGACGTCCTTGGCGGCCAGTCCTTCGACGGAGGTCGACCCGACATGCTGGAGGTCCACCACCGCCGAGCCGAGCGCCGCGCGGATTTCCGACGCTGCGGCCTGGTAGCGGTGCGGCCACTCGGAGTCGTAGGCGACGATCGATACCGTCTCCGGCGGTGGGGGCCCGTTCACCCACGGGTTCTCGGCCGGATCGGGATCATGGTGTCGGGTGATCTCCTCGGAGGTGGGCACCCGCGTCAACGTAGCAGAGGCCCACCGGGAGCAAATTTCTCTGTTGCGGGCGACGCGACGTGAGGGACGGGTCCGCCCGGGCACCGCTGGCACGACGCACGGCGATGCCTGAGCCGGCCGATGACGTGTGGCCGCTGGGCCACCAGGGTCAGGGCACGGACTCGACGGCCACCTCCAGGTAGTCGAATCCGCGCAGACCGTTGTTGATCATCGACCGGCTGTCCTTGATCTCGAAGCGGGCGACCCGGTCGGCGAGCCTTTCCAGGAGGGCGCTCATTTCCAGCCGGGCGAGGTGCATGCCGACGCATACGTGTTCGCCCCGTCCGAAGGCGAGATGGTCCGACGGGCGGCGGGTGATGTCGAAGCGCGTCGGGTCGGGGTACTGGCGTTCGTCGCGGTTGGCGGAGGCATAGAGCAGTGCGACCCGGGAGCCCGCGGCCAGCGGGGTTCCGCTGATCTCGTGGTCCTGGGTGAGTACCCGGCTGAACTGGGGGACCGGGGTTTCCAGGCGTAGTGATTCGTTGATCGCGTGCGGGATCAGCGAACGGTCCTCGCGCAGCAGGTCCCACTGGTGGGGGTTCCTGGCGAACAGCGCGACGACGTTGGCGATCGCGAGGATCGTGGTGTCCAGGCTGGGGGTGACGTAGTCGAGCATCATCACCGGGCACTTGTCGTGCGGGATCTCGCCGCGGTCGGCGGCCTCGTAGAGCTGGTCCGCCCAGCCGCCGGGAGTGATTTTGCCTGGCACGGCGTCATTCGTGGCGAACGCCATGAATTCCTCGACGGCAGGCCCCGCCGCGGCGGCCCGGTCGTCGGCGGGGCCCTGGGTGTTCCAGATGGCCGCTGCCCACTCCAGCATCTTCGCCTGCCCGTGCTCGGGCAGCCCTACCAGGTCCGACACCACGGTCATGGGCAGGTACTCCGCCAGCTCCGTGACGACTTCGAAGCCGCCCTGACCGGCCAGCCGCTCGACGATCCGGTCGGCCTCCGCCTCGATCCGTGGGCTCACCTCGCGCATCTGATCCGGGCGCAGCGGTCGCCCCAGGACCGAACGCATCGCCGTGTGCTCGGGCGGGTCACTGCACAGTGTGATCCCTTCCAGCCGGGCATTCACGTCCGGATCGACGAACACCCCGCGCGCCGAGGAGAACGTCTGCCAGTCCATCAGGGCGGCACGTACCTCGTCGTAGCGGGGCAACGCGTACAGGTCGTAGCGGGACAGATGCACGACGGGGCCGAGCGCGCGAAGCTCGGAGTAGATCCCGTAGGGGTCGATACGTGCCTGCTCGGTATACAGGTCGACGTCGCTGACGGGAATCGCGGTCAAAGATTCCTCCTCGTACGGGATCGGGCGCGCACCTGCGGCGACGCAACACCACCGACGCCGGGTCGAACCTGCCAGAACGTCCCGCGGGAATCCAGCTGCTCGACCGTTCTTGCCCGATCCGCTACCGATCAGAACACGGATCGCAGGATCGCCAGTACGTCCGCCACGGTCACCGCGCGCGGATTGTTTCCGGTGACCGGATCCGCCACGGCGGACTCGGCGATCCGGGGCAGCAGGTCCGCGGTCGCGCCGAGCGCACGCAACGGCCGCGCCACTCCCAGCGTCCCGCCGATCTCCCGCACCGCGGCCAGCGCCGCACCCGTCCAGTCCACATCGGACGGTGCGACGCGCAGCGCCCTGGCCGTCTCCTCGAACGCCGCGGCGGCGGCCGGTGCGTTGAACTCCAGCACCCGGTCCAGAACCGCGGCCAGCGCCACCCCGTGCGGGGTTCCGGTGTGCGCGGTCAGGGCGTGCCCGATGCCGTGCACCAGTCCCAGTCCGGAGATGGTCAGGGCCCGCCCGGCGAGATGCGCGCCGAGCATGACCTGTGCCCGCGCCTCCAGGTCCCGCCCGTCCCGGTGCACGGCGGGCAGCCAGTGGCCGAGAACGGTCACCGCCCGCGCGGCGTAGGCGGCGGAGACGACGTTGGCGCCACGGGAGGCGAGCGACTCGACACCGTGGACGAGCGCGTCGATACCGGTCGCGGCCGTGACGTGCGCCGGGAGACCGATCGTCAGTTCCGGGTCCAGCACGGCCACCCGTGGCCGGACCGACGAGTGTCCTATGTAGACCTTCCGGCGGGCGCAGGCGTCTTCGATCACGCCGAATCCGTTGGTCTCCGCACCGGTCCCGGAGGTCGTGGGCACGGCGATCAACGGCCAGCCCGCCGCCGGATCGGCCTCGCCGCCGATGCCCGCCGCGGTGGCACCGGGATTGCCCGCCAGCAGCGAGATCGCCTTGGCGGCGTCCAGCGGCGAGCCGCCGCCGACCGCGACGACCGCGGCCCGTCCGAACGAGCGCGCCACCTCCGCTCCCCGGTCGACCTCGTCGGTGGACGGGTTCGCCCCGATGTCGGCGTGGACGAGGTGTTCCATTCCCGCCCGCGTCAGCGCCGCGGTCACCCTGTCCACGATGCCCACCGCCAGCAGGCCGGCGTCGGTCACCACGAGGGCGCGCTGGTCCCCGGCCTGGGCCACGAACTCCGGTATCGCCGTGACCAGCCCGGCACCGAACTCCGTCCGGCCGCCCGCGTCGATGCTCAGACGCTGCTCCGCCGCGCCTGCACCGCCGATGCCGTCGTTCACCTCGGGACTCGCTTTCCGTACGGGGGCAGGGGCCGGTCAGCTCAGATCGAGCCAGGTCGTCTTCAACGCGGTGTAGGCGTCCAGTGCGTGCAGTGATTTGTCCCGCCCGGCGCCAGTGGCTTTGAACCCGCCGAACGGGGTGATCACGTCGCTGGCGTCGAAGGTGTTCACCCAGACCGTCCCGGCGCGCAGCAGCGCCGCCGTCCGGTGGGCCGTGGTGACGTCACGGGTCCACACCGAGGCGACCAGCCCGAAGTCCGTGTCGTTCGCCAGCCGCACGCCCTCCTCGGTGCCGCCGTCGAAACCGATCACCGACAGCACCGGCCCGAAGATCTCCTCTCGCGCAACCACATCGGAGTTGCGCACCCCGTCGAGGATCGTGGGGCCGAGGTAGGTACCGCCGGTGTCGTCGAGGATCCGTTCCCCGCCGAGGACGACGGTGGCGCCCTCGGCACGTCCCGTCTCGACGTAACTGAGAATCCGCGCGAGCTGCGTCCGGTCGACGATCGGGCCCATCGTGGTGGCCGGATCGAGCGGATCACCGACCCGGAAGGTCCGTTCGGTGACGGCGACGACCTCGGCGAGCAGTTGTTCCCGGACCGACTCGTGCACGATCACCCGGGAACCGGCGTTGCAGGTCTGCCCGGCGTTGTAGAAGATCCCCCACGCCACCGCGGACGCGGCCGCGGCGATGTCCGCGTCCGGCAGCACGAGCTGCGGAGACTTGCCGCCCGCCTCCACGGCCACCTGCTTGCCGTTGGACTGTCCCGCGTAGACCTGGAACGACCGTGCCACCTCGGCCGAGCCGGTGAACGCGATCTTGTCCACGTCCGGATGCCGCCCGAGTGCCTGCCCGGCGACCTCGCCGATGCCGGGGACGACGTTGAGCACCCCGTCCGGGAGCCCGGCCTCGGTCGCCAGCCTGGCCAGCACGAGCGCGGCCAGGGAGGTTTGTTCGGCCGGCTTGAGCACCACGGAGTTGCCGGTGGCGATCGCCGGCGCCAGCTTCCAGGACGCGATGAGCAGCGCGTAGTTCCACGGCACCACCGCCCCGACCACCCCGAGTGGTTCCCGGGTGATCAGCGCCAGCGCGTCGGCGGGCGCGGGTGCGATCCGGTCGTAGGTCTTGTCGATCGTCTCCGGGTACCAGGCGATCGTCTCGGCCGCACCGGCCACGTCCACCCGGCCTGCCTCACCGAGCGGCTTGCCCATCTCCAGGGTGTCCAGCAGAGCCAGTTCCCCGGCGTGCTCACGGATCAGTTCGGCCCACCGCAACATCACCCGCTTACGTTCCTTCGGGGCGGTGCCCCGCCAGCGGGCGTCGTCGAAGGCGGCGCGGGCGGCCCGCACGGCACGGTCGACGTCCTCGGCCCCGCAGGCGGCGACCTCGGCCACCACCGAACCGTCCCGCGGCGAGGTGGAGGTGAACGTCTCCCCCGAGACGGTGCCGGTGAACCGGCCGTCGACGAACGGCCGGGTCTCCGGCGCGATCAGGGCCGCGGCCGCCCGGCGCCGCTCGTACTCGCGGACACCGGGGTCCGCCTGTGCCTCGGTCATCGGATCCTCCATCGCTCGACGGCCTCGGTGTCCAGTTCGATCCCCAGACCGGGCCGCTGGGGCACGTGCAGGTGCCCGTCGGCGCCGATCGTGAGCGGTTCGGCGAGCATGAAATCGCGCCGCTCGGGCGTCCAGCCGGGCGGGTCGAACGGGAACTCGAAGTACGGCCCGCCGCCCACCCCGGCGGCCACATGCAGGTTGGCGAGCACGCCGATCCCGTTGGTCCAGGAGTGCGGAGTGAACCGGCGGTGCTTGAGCTGCGCGAGTTCGGCCAGGGTGCGGGCACGGTGCATGCCCACCGCCAGCACCACGTCCGGCTGGTACACGTCGAGTACGTCGTTCTCCAGATAGCGCAGCAGTTCCGGCATCGAGTGGTGCATCTCGCCACCGGCGATGCGGACGCCCGGATTCTCGGCGCGCAAGGTGCGGAAACCGTCGAGATCGGCGTAGGGGAGGGGTTCCTCCACCCAGAACACGTCCAGTTCGGCCAGCCGCCGCACCAGCCTGCGGGTGGCCGCGAGATCGGTGGCCTCGGCGGTGTCGCCCGCCATCCGCCAGGACTGGTTCAGGTCCACCATGATGTCGAAATCCGGGCCCAGCGCCTCGCGCACCGCGGCGACCGTGGCGACACCCTCGGCCGTGCGGTCACCGTCGATGCGGATCTTCATCGCGCGGAAACCCACCTCGCGTGCGTGCAGCGCCGTCTCCACCCGCTCCGCGGGTGCCTTGAGTTCCGCCGAGGAGGCGTAGGCGGGCAGGGAGGACGCGGCGTTGCCGAACAGCGCCGACACCGGCAGGCCCGCGACGGTGCCGATGATGTCCCACAGTGCGGCCTCCAGCGGCCAGTAGTACGCGCCGTGGAAGTTGGCGCTCTCGATGGCCTTGACGTGCCGGACGATCGCGCACGGATCCTCGCCCACGAACAGCGGCGCCACCGACTCCAGCCCGGCCATCGTGTCGCCGGAGCCGATCCCGGTGATGCCCTCGTCGGTGTGCACGCGCACGATCGTCGCGTCGAAGTGCCTGCGCGGCTCCGGGTCCCACGCCGCACGCAACGGCGGGTCCAGGTCCAGCCGCAGCTGGTCGGAGGTGATGTCGGTGATCTTCATCGGCGATACGGGAACATGGCGGCTCCAAGCTGCGTCAGCGAGGCGGACCTGCCGTCCGCCCAACCGAACCTAAAAAGGCGAAGGGCTGCGGTGCAAGGGAATCCGGGTGATCGAGACCAGCGTTGCACTGAGGCCAACCGGCGGGCCCGGTGGTTTACGCTGCGCCCATGACGGTCCCGGGCGGGCCCCGGTCACCGGGGCACGGACTGCGCCGCGACATCGAACTGCTGGAGGCGCTGGCCTCCGCCGAGGCCCAGCGGGCCGGTGGCCTCGGCGTCGTGCGGATCGCCGAGCTCGTCGGCCGGGACAAGAGCCAGGTGTCGCGGGTACTGCGGGCACTTGCCGACGAGGGGATCGTCGAACGCGATCCGGACACCCTCGAATACCGGCTCGGCTGGCGGCTGTTCTCGCTGGTGTCGCGCACGGTGGAAAGCAGGCTGCTGCGCGTCGCCGAGCCCGTCATGCGGGACCTGTCGGCCGGCCTGGAGGAGACCGTCCACCTGTGCGTGCTGCGCGATACGCAGGTGCTGACCCTGCTGTCGGTGTCCGGGCACTCGTTCCGGGTGCACGGCTGGGAGGGGCGCGGGGTGCCGGTGGCCTGCACCTCGGCAGGCCGGGTGCTGCTGCTCGACGCGACGCCGGACGAGCTGTACGTCCGCTTCGGCCCGGAGACCGACCTCGGTGCCGCCTGCGCGGCATCGCGGGTGCGTTCCCTGCCGGAACTGTGGGCGCGGGTGCGCGAGGGTGAACGGGACGGTTACGCCACTGTGCGCGAGGAGTTCGAGGCCGGGCTGGTGGGCGTATCCGCGCCGGTGCGTGACTTTCGCGGGAGGGTGATCGCCGCGCTGAACGTCTCCGCGCCACGGGGCAGGCTCGGTCACCGGCTCGCCGCGGCCGGGGAAGCGGCCCGCACGGCGGCCGCGGCGGTCTCCGCACAGTTGGGCTGGGACACGGCGCCCCCGCCGCCCGCGTCGAAACCGACCTGAGCGGGAGGGCGGTGCGCGCGACTCAGCGCTGCCCGCGTCCCTCACGAAGCCGGGCGACGGCCTTGTCGATCCGGCGCAGTCGCGTCTCCGGCTTCTTCGCCTCCTCGACGTCCAGCACGAACCAGCGCCGCTGGCTGTACGGCAGGCCGTCGAAGAAGCGGCGGGCCTCCGGCACGGCGTCCAGCGCCTCGGCGAAGTCCGGCGGCACCGTCACCTCGCGCGGCGCGGAATCCAGCGCAAGCTCCACGTCCACCTCGTCGCCCGCCGCCACGCCGGCACCCGCCCGGTTTTCCGCGCTGAGCGGCAACATGAACTCCCCACCCATCGAGGCGATCGTGCTGCGATAGGTGTGGCCGCCCACGGTGACCGTCACGGCCGGGCGCCTGCCCGCGTCCAGCGTCCGCACCACCTCGTCCGGCACCCGCAGCCCGGTCGCCGTCTTCCCGCCCAGCACCACGGTCGTCCGGAACCTCATCGGCAGCGCCCCCGTCGTCGTCATGACCGGTAGGTCGCCGCACCGTCCGGATCGGTTACACACCGGTGACCAGTGCACGGGCGTTCGCGCCGGATGGGGTAGGTTCAACGCCGCGATCCGCGGGGGGCGACGTTCGCCACACCGCCCACGGCCGGACGCGACGGGGCCGGTAGCTCAGTTGGTCAGAGCAGGGGACTCATAATCCCTTGGCCGCGGGTTCGAGCCCCGCCCGGCCCACAGTTCTGAGCAGGCAATATAACGACACGCAAGATCACTGATGGCCGCATCTCCGCGGTTCTGTCCATGGACTGCTCGTTGACGTGCGCCCGGTTGACGTCGGACGCATGAGTTCATGACCCCGTTCGCCAGAGCCCGCTGACCGTCAGGAGCGGGACAACATCCGCAGGCGTGGCAGCTCGCTACAGGTGCGCGTCTACTCGGGCATCGTGGCGCCCGGGTCGCCGACTGGCCTCCGCATCCGCGTGAGGAACGCTCCTGGCAGATCTCGACGTTGTTTTCACGAAGCGTGGGAAACTGGAAGCTGCCCGTGTTTGTCGAACTGGCTGGAAACCCAAGCACGGAAACCGGGTCGACGCGCAAATTGCGATTGATTCGTCGAGGGCGTCCCCTGAGACAATGCCGGCATGTCGCTGGCGTCCGTTCCGGAAACCGTGGAGACCGAGCGCCTCACCCTTCGGCGACGCAGAGTGGGCGAGGCTGCCGTCTATCACCGGCTGTGGACTGAACGGGATCCGCGGGTGCCGCCGCATCGGCGGATGGATCTTGAGGGCAGGCCGACCGTGGAGGACATCGCGGCAGAGGTGCGCGCGGAACGTGAGAATTCGGGCTCAGGAATTCTGGCGGTGGAACGGAAGGGCACGGCCGACGTCATCGGGTACTGCGGCTTGATCTTTCATGAGAGCGCATCGCCCGACGAGCCTGAGTTGGCCTACGAGTTGCTGCGTGCGGCTCACGGTTGCGGTTACGCAACTGAAGCAAGCAGGGCGATGGTCGTCTGGGCGAGCGAGGCGGGCTACCGGCGGTTGTGGGCGACGGTCTGGGACTGGAATGTCGCGTCGCGACGGGTCCTGGAGAAGCTCGGGTTCCGCGAAACGGGCCGGGTGGAGCCCGACTCTGTCCACGGCCGCAGTCTGCTGGCCGTTCGAGAGTTGTGAACGGCGCCCGATGGTGGATCCGTATGCCCGGCGCCCTGGTGTTGACGACCGGGGTCTGCTGGCCGAGTGAGCCGTGTCGCCGGCGCCGGCTCGTCGTGTGGTGCACAGCGAGCCGGGTTCGGGACTGGCCGGCGGCGAATCCGCGGCCGGGTCGCCTGCGGTGGCCCCTTCTGCTCCGCATGCGATCCTGACTTTCAAGATCCCAGCTGGCATCAACGGCTGGAACAACCGTTGCCAACCCTTAGCCTCGGCCGGACGCGGCCAATGCGGATATCCGAGAAATTAACCGCCGGACAACGTCGAACACGGGCCGTCAGTTAATCAAATAGCTATATAATTTCTATGAACAGGCTGGCCAGTGCTTCTTGTCAAGCCTTGTGACCGTCCGTGAGTTGCACGGTTTGCGGGCGCTATGTTGGACTGGCGTCGGCTGGACCATTCGACGATTGAGAAATGAGGGAGCCGTCGTGCACAACATCTCAACAGACCACGTCGACAATTCGAACGCCGTGTCCGAGACCGAGGCATACGAGCCGCCATCATTCCAGGACATGGGCTCTTTCCGTGCCGAGACGGGCGCCTTCGCGGCCGCACCCATCGAGCCGGGAACGACCCACGGCATCAAGTAGTCCGTGCCGTGGAGGATGAGCTGATCGTTCCCGCGAACGGAAAGTGAGATCAACGTGGTGGAGCACGGTACGCCGTTCTTTGTCGTCCTTCCGGACACTGGGCACGGCGATACCGTGCTCCACCATCCTTCGCTTGCGGCGCAGGACGTCGAAACCGTGCGACACGCGTCCGGTCGCCCGTGGCTGATCGGCCGGTGGGACGGCGAACTGCGGGTGGTGCGCAGCGGCACGGACGCGCTGGCGGTCATCGGTCTCACCTCCGCCACCGACGTCGAACTGCGCGCCGCGCTGGCCGCCTGGGATTCGAGTGGCGAGCCGGTGCGGCTTACCCGGCAATGGGCGGGGGATTTCCACGTCATCGCTTCGGTCGGCCACCGAATCTGGTCGCGGGGTACCGCCTACGGCACGCGACGGATGTTCCACACCGAGTACGCCGGGATGACCGTCGCCTCGGACCGGGCCGCCGCACTGGCCAGGCTCACCGGCGCGCCGATCGATCGGGTCGGCCTGGCCACTCGGTTGATCACGCCGACGCCGTATCCCCTCGGGGACCGTCCGCTGTGGACCGGGGTGCACCCGGTCCGTCCGGGACACCACCTGGTGTCGGCCGAAGGGAACGCACCACGCACGGTGCGCTGGCACCGTCCGCCCCGCGCCGAGATTCCGCTGGCCGAGGGCGCGACCGCGGTACGCGCGGCCCTCGAACGCGCCGTCGCGCTGCGTACCGGCGGAGTCGACCGTGTCAGCGCCGATCTCTCCGGCGGCCTGGACTCGACCTCGCTGGTCTTCCTCGCCGCACGCGAACTCGACCCACAGCACCTGCTGGTCTGCACGGGCTCGGACAACCCGGAGAACTGCGACGATCTGCGCTGGGCGCGCACCGCCGCCGCTCACCTGCCGGGCGTCGAGCACACCGTGTTCAGCGGAGCCGACCGACCGCCCTTCTACGAAGGCCTTCTCGACGAGCAGGTCGCCTTCGACGGGCCGACCGAACTGTCGATGCACCGCAAACGGATCTTCTCCGCGCTGCGCGGCATGGCCGAGCGCGGCTCGCGACTGCACCTGAACGGCCTTGGCGGCGACCATCTCTTTCTCGGACAGGCCGCGCACTATCACTCGCCGTTGCCGCGCCATCCGCTGTTGTGGTTGCGGCACATCCGCGGTTACCGCGCGTTGTTCTCCTGGCGCTGGCGGGAGTTGTTGCCGGCGTTGGCCGACCGGAGTTCCTTCGGCGACACGATGCGTGCCATGGACCTGGCGAACACCGACCCGATCACGTTCAACACGGTGGTACTGGCGTGGTGCTATCCGCCCAGGGTGCCGTCCTGGATCACCGGTACCACCCGTGAGTTGGTGACCGAGGCGGTGGCCGGAGCCGCCGACACGCCGCCGCTGGCGGACAACCGCGGCGAACACATCGAACTGGACGCCACCGAACTCGTCACGCGGGAAATACCCGGCTGGCGCGATGTCGCCCGCCGCCACGGCGTCACGTTCGCCACTCCCTACTTCGACGACCAGGTCGTCGACGCCGCCAGATCCGTCCGGCTGCGGGATCGTTCGACACCGTTCGCCTACAAGCCGTTGCTCGCCGCGGCGATGCGCGGGGTGGTGCCCGAGGAGATGACCCGGCGCCGGACCAAAGCCACCGGAGAGGGCGCGCTGAACGCCGGACTGCGGCAGGAACGCGAGGCGCTGGCCTCGCTGTGGGACGACTCGGTACTCGGCGAACTGGGTTTGGTGGACACCGGGGAACTGCGCAGGGTCAGCCTGTCGCCGTTGTCCGAGGGGACGGCGGAGAACGGCCTCGGAGACACGGTGGCCGCGGAACTGTGGGCGCGCTCCGCGACACCCACCGGGGCAACGCCGACGCCAGAAAGGAGCGTGCGCACATGAGCGCGGTTTTCGCGAAACACGTGAGCTACACCCGCACCGAGTACGGGGCCGTGGTGCTGGACAAGAAGAAGAGCCGGTACTGGCAGTTGAACCCGACTGCCGTGCTGGTGGCCGATGCGCTCGAAGCAGGTGGTTCGGTCGACGACGCGGTACAGCGTGTCGTCACGGCCTTCGACGTGGACGCCGGGCGCGCCAGGCAGGACGTGACCGCACTGCTGGCGCAGTGGCGCGCGGCCGGAGTGCTGCGGCGATGAGCGTCAACATCATGATCCCGTGGCACGAACGGATGCGCCGTCGGCGCCCGGCACTCTGGATCGGCACCAGGCTGGCGATCTGCCTCGCCCGCGGATTGACTTTGCTTTCGCCCTACCGCTCGGAACAGGTGATGACGGCGCTGCGTGGCCGGGCCCGGCCCGCGACCGCGGAGGAGGCGGACGAGGCCCTGCGGTCGGTGTTGTCCAGCAGTCTGGCGCTGAACGCGCACAAGGCGTGTCTGCCGCGCTCCATCGCCGCCGCGCTGACCTCCCGGCTGCTCGGCCGCTGGCCGACCTGGTGCACGGGGGTGGGCGTCACCCCACCGTTCAACGCGCATGCCTGGGTGGAAGTGGACGGAGTCCCCATCGGGGAGAGCGACAACGGCACCGGCTTCACCCGCACCATCACCGTCGCATCCGCCGGCTGATCCGTCCCGCGCGGCCCGCGGAAGCGGTCGCTCCGAAGGACCCCGCGGGATGACGGTCGAAGTCCACGGTCCAGGGCAGTCCACAATGGACACCTGCTGTCCGGCTTGGCGCCACCGTGGTCACTCGCGCCGGGGAACTCCTGCTATCGCCGCCGGGAGCGGGATGATTCGCCACGGGCCGACACTGAGCCGTTCCCGGTCATCGGCGCGTGTCCGGCGCGGTGAAGGTCTGCCGTAGCTCGCCCACGCCGTCGACGAACGTCCTCAGCGTCTCACCCGGCCGTAGGTAACGCGGCGGTGTGCGGCCCATGCCTACACCGGCGGGAGTGCCGGTGAACAACAGGTCGCCGGGCAGCAGGGGCAGTATCCGGGACAGGGCAGCAATCAGCGCCGGGATGCCGAACACCAGGTCGCGGGTGCGGCCGCGTTGCACCGGGTCTCCGCCGAGGTCGCAGCCGAGCGTGAGGTCGTCCGGGTCGGCGAACTCGTCCGCGGTCACCACGGCAGGGCCGATGGGCGCGAACCCCGGAAACGACTTGCCGAGGCTGAACTGCGGCGGGTCGCCCGCCAGTTGCACCCCGCGATCGGACAGGTCCTGCCCCGCGGTCAGACCCGCCACGTGCTGCCAGCCGTCCCGCTCGGCTACCCGGTGAGCCCTGCGCCCAACGACGGCGACGAGTTCGACCTCCCAATCGACCGTGTCGGAGGGCAGCTCGACCGCGCCGACCGGACCGGTCACGCAGGACGGGAACTTGGTGAACACCAGTGGCGTGTCCGGCGCGGTGAACCCGGATTCCGTCGCGTGGTCGCGATAGTTCAGACCGACGGCGAAGACCTGCCGTGGCGCGGGCACCGGCGGGCCGAGTTCGTCGGGCGAGATCGGGCGGCCCGGTGACAGTTCGGCGCCGGCGTGCCAGGCGCGCAGGGCGTCCCAGTTTTCGTAGCAGGACTGGACCTCGGGGCCGAAGCGCCCGCCGGAGGCGTCGTGCAGGTCCACCGAAACGGGCGCCTCGGCGGGATCGCCGAGCAGCGCGGCCCGTCCCGCGACGTTGCCGAGGCGCATGTCAGCCCTCGCCGCGCACGGTGCCCGCGGCGACCAGTTCGCGCAGAACGACGTCGGCGGTCTCCAGCGTGCGGTCGATGTCGTCGTCGGTGTGCGCGCCGGAGACGTGGTTGCGTTTGAGCGACATCGGCAGCATCAGCACTCCGCGCTCGGTCATGCCGCGGTGGAACGCGACGTAGGCGGCGTTGTCGTTGCGCAGCAGGTCGCGGTAGCCGTGGATCGGGCCGGCGCAGAAGTACATCGAGAACACGCCACCGAACCCGGTCACCTGGGTCACGATGCCGAGTTCGGCGGTGATCTCGGTGAGGCCGGCGCGGATGCGATCCCCGTGGGCGAACGTGCGGGAATAGAAGTCCGGGTTCGCGCGCAGGTGGTCGATGGTCGCGATCGCCGCGGCGCAGCCGACCGGGTGACCGTTGAAGGTGCCCGCGAGCAGCACATCGCCGCCGCGGCCGTCGAAGTGGTCCATCAGGTCACGCCTGCCCGCGAGGCCGCCGACCGGGTAGCCGTTCGCCATCCCCTTGCCGAAGGTGGTGAGGTCCGGGGTCACCCCGACGACCTGCTGGTAGCCGCCGAGGGAGTGCCGGAACCCGGTGATCACCTCGTCGAAGATCAGCACCGCACCGCGCTCGAGGGTCAGCGCACGCAGACCCTCGACGAATTCCCGCGTGGGTACCAGGGCGCCGACGTTGTGCGGGATCGGTTCGAGGATCACCGCGGCGACATCGCCGGGATGCGCGTCGAACAGGGCGCGTACCGAGTCGAGGTCGTTGAACTCGGCGATCAGGGTCTCGTCCAGGGCCGCGGGCAGGATGCCGTGGGAGAGCGGGTCGCTGCCGTAGGCGCGTTCGGCCGGTGAGATGACGTTACGGGCCACGGCGTCGCTCCAGCCGTGAAAACCGCCCTGGAACTTGACGATCTTCGCGCGCCCGGTGGCGGCCCGGGAAAGCCGGACCGCCTGCGCGACCGCCTCGGACCCGCTCATCGTCGCGATCATCGACTCCGCGGACGGGATCAGCTCGACGACCCGCTCGGCGAGGCGCACTTCGAGTTCGCTGACGCCGAGGCCCACCAGGTCGTGGCCACGCAGGGCGGCACGTACGGCGTCGTTGACGACGGGGGAGTTGTGGCCGAGCAGGATCGCGCCGAACGCGGCGTGGTAGTCGAGATAGCGGCGGCCGTCGGCGTCGACCACGTAGGCGCCCTCGGCCGAGGTGAACGCGAACGGCTCTCCGACGTCACGGGTCGCGGAGTTGACGCCGCCCGGAATCACCCGGCGTGCCGCCTCGGCGAGTGCCGCACCGCGTGGCGCGGTGGCGGGCGGTGACGTGTCTGGCGTCGCGGAGGACCGCACCGAGGACATAACGGCCTTTCGTCGTCCGTCGGCGGCCTGCTGCTCGGCCGCCCCGGCACGGAACGCTAGACCGCTCCGGCCGGAAATGGCAAGGCGTTCCATGTTGTTCGGGTACTCGATTACCGGCGCGCTGATCAGCGTCTCCTTGCGCGCCGGGTAATTTGCCCGAACCCTTGACATGATCTCGGTCACGTCCCAAGATCGCCGACATGAAATCGCGTTCCGTGTTTGTGCCGTCCCGGCGGGCGGCGTCGCGATGAACCGCCCGCTCGGCGTTCTCGTGATCGGTGCCGGGTTCATCGCCGACGCCCACATCGCCGCACTCGCCACCCAGCCCGGCGCGCGGCTCGCCGCGCTCGTCGACGCCGACCCCGGGCGGCTGGCCGTGGCCGCGCACCGCAACGGCGGGGTGTACGCCACCGCCGACCTTGACGAGGCACTCGCCCGCGAGGACGTCGACGCCGTGATCGTGTGCACCCCGAACGACACCCACGCCGCGATCGCGCTGCGGGTGGCCGCGGCGGGCAAGCACCTGCTCGTCGAGAAGCCACTGGCGACCACGATCGCCGACGCGCAGGCCGTCGCCGCCGCGTTCGCGACGGCCGGGCTGACGCTGACGGCCGCGCACACGCACCGGTTCTACGACTACGGCCGCACCGTGCGGCGCGCCATCGTCTCGGGCGAGCTGGGCCGGGTGACGCTCGTGCGGCTGGCGATCCTCGGCGGCTGGATCTGGCCGGACTGGAACGCCTGGGTGCTGGACCCGGCGCGCTCCGGCGGCCACCCGCTGCACAACGGCGTGCACCTGCTCGATCTGGCCACCTGGTGGCTCGGCGCCGAGCCGCGCACCGTGCACGCCCGCGGTGCGCGGGTCACCTCCGCCGCTCTGGACATCGACGACCACCTGGAAATGGTGCTGACCGACGAGAACGGCGCCACCGCGATCTGTGAGATGAGCCGTGCGCATCGGCCGGGTTCGTTCGGCCACCGTGACGTGCTCGTAGCGGGCACGCAGGGCGTGCTGCGGCTCGATTGGCAGGACGAGGCGGCACTCGTCGTGGACGAGAAGGGGATCACCGGCCTGCCCGCCACCGCTGCCGACGGATTCGCCGTGCAGCTCGCCGCCTGGCTGGGCGCGATCGCGGGCGAACCGCCGGAGATGACCGCGGCCGAGGGGGTCCGGGCCGTGGCGCTCGGCGTCGCCGCGCAGCGCTCGATCGAGACCGGCGAGCCGGTCGATCTCGACGACCTCATGACGGGGGCGCACACATGACCGGCCGGGTGCGGGTACTGGCCGCGGGCTTCGGCGGCATCGGCGTTCCCGGCGGACAGGACCACCAGACCGACATGTACCTGCCCGCGCTGGCCGCGGACCCGCGCTTCGAAGTCGCCGGCGTCGCCACGGCAGGCGAGGATCCCGGACGGGCCCGGGCCGCCGCCGAACGCTACGGCGTGGTGTGCCACGAATCCCTGGACGCCGCCCTGCGCGCGGACGGGGTGGACCTGGTGTGCCTCGCCGCGCCGTACGAGACGCGGACGGAGGCGATCACGGCGGTCCTCGAGGCCGGACGGCACGTGCTCGCCGACAAGCCACTCGCCCCGGCCGCCGCCGACGCCGCCCGGCTCGCCGCGCTCGCCGACGAGACCGGGGTCGTGCTCGTCCCGGCCCATCACCAGCGCCTCGGCGGCGTCCTGCGCTCGGTGCGCGGTGCGGTGCGGGCGGGCAGGATCGGGCTGCCGTGGAACGTGCAGGCGGATCTGCTGGTGGCCGGAGGCGAGCCTGCCCCCGGTGGAGAACTGGCCAACCTCGCGCTCCACCCGGTCGATGTCGTGCTCGCGCTGCTCGGCCTGCCGGTGACACGGGTGTACGCCTGCGGTGGCGCGGCCGTACCGGAGGGCGGGCACGCGCCGGTGACCCTGCTGCTCGACCACGAGCGCGGTGTCCGCAGCACGATCGTCTGCGGCAGGCTGCCCGCGCTGCGCGACGTTCCGCCGTCGGCGCCGGTGGTGCACCGCTACCGGATCAGCGGGTCGCACGGCGTGGTGCTGGCCGACGCGCTCAAGCCCGCCGCGGACCTGCACACCACCACCGGGCGTACACCGGTGGGCACGGGCCGCGACACGCTCGCGCACCTGCTGGACGCGACCTGGACCGCGGTGACCACCGGCAGCGCGGAACTCACCGCCTGGGACGCGGTGCGGACCGGGCTGGTGCTGGAGGCCGCGGCGGAATCCCTGCGCACCGGCCGTCCCGCCGAACCGGCGCGCGACGGCGAACACGCTGAGAGGAGCGAGGGATGAGGCTGGTCAGCTATCGGCGTGACGGCGTGGTCCGGCACGGTCGAATCGAGGATTCCGGTGGCGCACAACGGGTTGCCGAGCTCGGCGACGGCGACCTCGGCACGATCGCCGGGACGATCCTGGACGGGGTCGCCGAGCCGCGCGGAGAGCACCCGCTGGACGGCGTCGAACTACTCACCCCGATCGCGCGGCCGGGCAAGCTGCTCGCGGCCGCGGCCAACTACCAGGAGCACGTCACCGAGACCGGCGGCGAACCGCTGGATCGCTCCCGCCTGTCGCCGCGGCTGTTCCTCAAACCGTCCACCTCGATCGCCGGGCCGGGCGAGCCGGTGCCGATGCCCAGCGTCAGCGACCAGGTCGACTGGGAGGCCGAGTTGACGGTGGTGATCGGCCGCCGCTGCCGCGATCTCGCGGTAGGCGAGGCCTTGGACGTGGTCGCCGGGTACTGCACCTCCAACGACGTGTCGGCCCGCTCGATGGACTACGGCTACGAATGCGACACCGAAGGGGCCGTCTGGTTCTTCGATTGGCTCGCGGGCAAGTGGCTGGACGGATTCGCGCCCATCGGGCCCTGGCTGGTCACCGCCGACGAGGTGCCCGACCCGCAGGACCTCGCGGTGGACCTGGAGGTCAACGGAAAGTCCCGGCAGCACGGGTCCACAAAGGACATGATCTTCACCGTCGCCGAGCTGATCGCGCACGCCTCCCGGCTGATGACCCTCGAGCCCGGCGACATGATCATGACCGGTACCCCCTCCGGTGTCGGCGCCGCGACGGGGGAGTTCCTCGGCCAGGGCGATGTCATGTCGGTGACCGTCGGTCCGCTCGGCACCCTCGTCAACCCGGTCGCCTGACGGCAGCCCGAACCGTAAGGAGCTTCTCGGATGGCACGTAGGTTCGTCCACGCCGCGCTCGCGGCGGTGGCGGTCGCCGCCACAGCGCTGACCGCATGTACCGGGCCCGCGACCGGTGGGGGTGAGGCCGGAACGGTCAACGTCTACCTGTACCAGGAGCCGGTGGGGGTCTTCAGCCCACTCGCGCCCGCCAGCGGACCCGACCTGCAGGTGATGTCGATGATCGACGAGGGCCTGCTCGCCGTCGATCCGCAGTACGACCTGAAGCCGATGCTCGCCTCCGGCTATCAGGTCTCGCCGGACGCGAAGACGTTCACCTTCACCCTGCGCGAGGGACTCAAGTGGAGCGACGGCACGCCGTTCAGCTCCGCCGACGTGCTGTTCACCTACGAGCGGATGGCCGACAAGAACAGCGGCAGCGCGACGGCGGGCAACTACAGCAACGTCGCGGGCTTCAGCGCCCCGGACGAGTCCACTTTCGTCATCGAGGCGAAGACGCCGGACATCGGCCTGCTCGCCCTCATCGGCATAGTCAACATCATGCCCAAGCACGTGCTGGGTGAGGTTCCGGTCGGTTCGCTGGCCAAGCACGAGTTCTTCCGCAAGCCCACGGTCGGTATGGGTCCGTACACGTTCGTCGACTATCAGACCAACCAGTACGTGCACGTCACCCGGAACGACAACTACCGCGCGCCCGCCTCGATCAAGGACATCTACCTCAAGCCGTTGACCTCAGACGTCGCCACCGCGCAGCTCGGCAACGGTGGCATCGACATCGCGTCCTACTCGCCGACCGACGCGGAGACCGTCAACGGCCTGGACACGGTCGAGAGCCAGGAGATCAAGGGCGCGGGCTTCGTGCGCATCGGGTTGAACCAGTCGAAGCCGGAGTTCGCGGACCAGCGGGTGCGGCAGGCGTTGCTGCACGGGGTGAACCGCAAGGAGATCGTCGACAAGGTGTTGTTCGGCAAGGCGCTGGTGCAGAACTCGAACTTCTACGCGGAGAACACTCCGCCCGGCTTGAACGACTACGCCTACGACCCGCCGAAGGCCCGGCAGTTGCTCGCGGCGGCCGGATGGGACGCCAACCGCACGATCGTCCTGCAGTGGGTGCCGGGCCAGCGCGACCGGGACGCGGCGGCCACGATCGTGCAGAACCAGCTCCAGGCCATCGGGGTGAAGGTCGAACTCAAGCAGGTCCAGTCCTCGCAGATCACGCCCAGCCTGGACGACAAGTCCTACGACATGCTGCTCTACGGCGGCGGGAACTACGCCGTCGACTCGTCCAGCGTCAACGCGATCACCGCGTGCTCGCTGCGCTACCCCGAGGGTGCGAACCAGAACTTCTTCTGTGACCCGGAACTGGACGAGATCATGCGGCAGGCCAATTCCACCGCAGACGAGACGCAACGCAAGACGCTCTACGACCAGGCGGCGCTGCGCGAGAACGAGCAGGCGGACCTGATGTGGCTCTACAGCCCGTTCGGCCTGTGGGCGGTGAACAAGCGCATCGAGAACTTCCAGGCGCCGGGATCGCAGGAGTTCCCGTTCTGGGCGCCGGGAACCTGGAAGGTCAGGGGGTGACGCGGCGATGGTGAGCTTCTCCGGAGACGCCCGCCGGGCCGCGGCGGTGCCGCTGGGCGGTATCGGCACCGGCACCGTCGCACTGCGCGCGGACGGATCGCTGGACCAGTGGCAACTGGCCAACGTGATCAACCACGTCGCGCCCGCGCCGAGTACCTTCCTCGGGCTGCGGGTGGCGACGCTCGGTTCGGGCAGGCCCGCCGATCACGCGTCTCGGGTGTTGCGGGCACACCCGCCCGCCGCCCCGGCAACGCCACCGCAGGACTCGACCGACTGGCGAGTGCCCGACCGGCCCGCGATCGACTGGCCACTGCTGGCCGACTCGCGCGCCGAGGTCGACTACCCGTTCGTTCGTGTCGAGTTCGACGACGACACGCTGCCGGTGCGGGTCGCGACCGAGGCGTGGACCCCGTTCGTGCCAGGGGATCTGGACGCCAGCAGCCTGCCGCTGATCGAGCACCGGGTGGACATCGAGAACACCGGGCCGGCACCGTTGTTCGGATTCGCCGTGTACCACGGGCAGAACACCGTCGGCTGGGACGGCGCGAGCCCGGTGGACGGGGTGTGGCACGGCCGTTACGGCGGCAACGTGAACCGCTTGGTACGCAACGGAAACACCACCGCGGTCGTGATGGACAACCCCGGCCTGCGCGACGACGATCCGTTCGCCGGCGAGCAGGTGGTGGCCACCGACGCGCCGTGCTGGCCGTTGGTGCGCTGCGATGGACCGGCCGCCACGGCGGCGGCGGTCGCCGGGCTGGCGCTGATCGACTGCGCGGGTTCCGGAGACTGGAGCGACGCGCGGTTGCGCGCCAACACCGCCCGCCTCGCACCGCCGGTGCACACTCCGCACGGGCCGAGCCCGGCGGGCCGTACCTGGGACACCGCGCTCTGCGCGGCCTGGCACCTGGCGCCGGGGGAGCGGACGACGGTGCGCTTCGTGCACGCCTGGCGCTTCCCGAACCGCTACCTCGACTTCCTCCAGCAGTACGTGGACGCCGGGCCGGGTGGCAGACGCTTGTGGGTCGGCAACCACTACGCCACCCGGTTCGGCACCGCGATGGACGTCGTCCGGCACTTCCGGGAGAACGAGACGGACCTGCGGGCGGCGTCCCGGTCCTGGGCGGACGGCGTCGCGGGCACCGAACTGGCCGAGGCCGAACTGACCGAACCCGTGCGCCACCAGCTCACCCTGCAGTCGAGCAGCGTCCGCAACCCCGTCCTGTTCCGCACCGCGGACGGCCGCTGCTACGGGCACGAGGGCGGCAACGGCGCGTCCAACGAGTACTGGTCCGGCCACGTCGGCGGCTCGTGCCCGCTGAACTGCAACCACGTGTGGAACTACGCCCAGACCATGTCCCGGCTGTTCGGCGAGTTCGAACGGTCCATGCGGGACACCGAGTGGGCCGCGCAGGACGAGACCGGGTCGATCCCGCACCGCATCGTGCTGCCCGCCTGGCTGCCCCAGTACCGGGGCGGTCCGATCGGCGGCCCGAAAACGCCCGCGCTGGACGGCATGCTCGGTGCCGTCCTCAAGACCTATCGCGAGGCGCGTCAGGGTGGCGGAGCCGAACTGCTGTCCGCGCGGTGGCCGGAGATGCTGCGCGTGATCGACCATGTCGAGCACGGCTGGCACACCCGGGGCGACGGCATCCTGCGCGGACCGCAGCCGACAACCTACGACTATCCGCTGACCGGTCCGAACATGATCATCGGCTCGCTCTGGCTGGCCACACTCGCCACCATGTACGAGGTCGCCGACGTCCTCGGCGAACCGGGGCGGCGGTTCGCCGAACTGCGCGCCACCGCCGCGCGCAACTACCACGAACTGCTGTGGAACGGCGAGTACTACGTGCAGACCGAGCCCGCCGGCACCGACGACTACGGACTCGGCTGCCACGCCGACCAGCTCATCGGGCAATGGTGGGCGCACCAGCTCGAACTCGGCCACCTACTCGACCCGGAACACGTGCGCGGCACACTGCGCGCGATCCTGCTGTACAACGACCGCGAACGGGTCCCGGTGCCGGACCTCGGTGCGCGCGCCTTCGCCGACGGCGCCGACGGCGGGCTGGTGAACTGCAGCTGGCCGCACGGCGGTCGCCCGGACAAGCCCGTCCACTACTGCGACGAGAGCTGGGTCGGTACCGAGTACCAGGTCGCGGCGCACTGCCTGATGGAGGGCATGGGCAAGGAGGCCGCGGGCGTGCTGCGCGCCGTGCACCGCCGCAAGGACGGCACCCGCCGCAACCCGTTCAACGAGATCGAGTGCGGCGACCACTACGTGCGCGGGCAGGCGGGCTGGTCGGTCCTGGAGGCGGCGACCGGGTTCCGCTACGACGCCGTGCGCGGCAGGCTCACCGTCGACCGGGACTCCGGCACGTTCCCGTTCGTCGCGGGCGGCGCGTGGGGCCGGATCAGCGCGGCCGGCGGCCGCGTCCGGATCGCGGTGGTCCGCGGCACCCTGGACGTCGCCTCGGTGCGGATCGCGGGTACCGAGCACGCACTGAGCGCGCCGGTGCCCGCGGGCGAGTCGGTCGACGTCGGGGCCGGCTGATGGGTGCGTACCTGCTGCGCAGGCTCGGCATCAACCTGCTGGTGTTCCTGCTCATCTCGGTGGCGATCTTCTGGCTCGTGCACCAGACGCCGGGCGACCCGATCGCCAGCCAGATCTCGCCCGCGGACCGCAACGCCGGCAGCCAGGAACTGATCGACCAGCGCCGCGAGGAACTCGGCCTGAACGATCCGGTTGTCCTGCAGTACTTCAGCTGGTTCGGCCGCGCACTGCGGGGAGACCTCGGATACTCGCTGAGCGACGGGCGGCCGGTGCTGGAACTGCTCGCCGAGCGGATCGGGCCGACCGTCGAGCTGATGCTGGTCGGCCTGCTGCTGTCGATCCTGATCGCGTTCCCGCTCGGCATGTTCGCCGCCCTGCGCCGCAACACGATCGTCGACTACCTGGCCACGACCGTCAGCCTCGGCTCGGTGTCCTTCCCGCCGTTCTACCTCGGGTTGATCGCGATCTACGTGTTCACCCTGAAGTTCCAGCTACTTCCCTCCTCCGGCATCTCCGATCCCAGCAATCCCGGACTGGGCGACCTGCTGGCCCATCTCGTGCTGCCCGCGTTGATCCTCGGCTTCGGCAATTCGGGACCGCTGATGCGCTATGTGCGCAGCAGCATGATCACCGAACTCAACGCCGACTACGTGCGCACCGCGGAAGCCAAAGGCGCCTCGCGCAACCGGGTGGTCATGCGGCACACCCTGCGCAACTCACTGATCCCGGTGCTGACGGTCATCGCCACGAACCTCGGGCAACTGCTCGCGGGCGCCGTCGTCATCGAGCAGGTGTTCGCCTGGCCGGGTATGGGCCAGCTCGCGATCACCTCGGTGCGCTCCAGCGACTACCCGGTGATCATCGGTTTCGCCCTGCTCGTCGCGATTCTGGTGCTGCTGTCGAACCTGCTCGCCGACATCCTGTACACCGTCGTCGACCCGAGGGTGAGGCTGACGTGACCGCCACCGTCCCGTCCGGGAACGCCCCGGCCCTGCGCCGCTCGCCCGGCAGGCTCATGCTGCGCCGGTTCCTCCGGCACCGGCTGGCGGTAGCCAGCACGGTGCTGGTGTTCGTGATCATCGCGCTGGCCGTGTTCGCCGGGGCCGTCGCGGGCGTCGATCCGGACGCCACCGACCTGGGCGCGACCCGGCAGGGGCCGTCCGCGGCGCACTGGCTGGGCACCGACACCGTCGGGCGCGACGTGTTCTCCCGGTTGTTGCACGCGGGCCGGGTGTCGCTGCTCGTCGGCGTACTGGCCGCGCTGCTCGCGGTGGCACTGGGCACCGTGCTGGGCACGATCGCCGGGTACTTCGGCGGCTGGATCGACGGCCTGGTGATGCGGCTCGCCGACGTGTTCATGTCGTTCCCCTCGCTCGTCGTGATCATCGTGCTGGCCGGCATCATCGGGCCGAGCGTGCCGACGCTGGTGATCGCGATCGGCTTGTTCCAGTGGCCGGTCTGCGGCCGGCTGGTGCGCGGGGTGACGCTGTCGCTGCGCGAGCAGGAGTACGTGCTCGCCTCCCGGGCGACCGGCAGCAGCCCGGCCTGGCTGATCCGCAAGCACCTCGTACCCGCCGTCCTGCCCGCGGTCAGCGTCGCCGCCACCCTTGCGGTGGCCCAGGCCATCGGATTGGAGGCGACGATGTCGTTCCTCGGCCTCGGCGTGCAGGCGCCCGCGGCGAGCTGGGGCAACATGCTCACCGACGCGCAGAGCCTGACCGTCGTGCGGACCATGCCGTGGCTCTGGCTGCCGCCGGGCCTGGCGGTGGCGGTCACCGTGCTGGCCGTGAACTTCATCGGCGACGGGCTGCGCGACGCGGTGGATCCGAGGCAGTCATGACCGAACCGAACACGACCGAACCGAACACGACCGAACCGAACGAGCAGCCGCTGCTGGAGATCGACGGGCTCACCGTCGAGTTCGGTACCGACGACGGCACCGTGCACGCGGTCAGTGACCTGAGCCTGACCGTGCACGGCGGCGAGATCGTGGCCGTCGTGGGGGAGTCCGGTTCCGGCAAGAGCGTGACCGCGATGTCCGTGCTCGGGCTGGTCCGCGAACCACCGGCCCGCACACTCGCGGGCAGCGTCCGTTTCCGTGGCCGGGAGCTGCGTTCGTTGTCCCCCCGGGAGTTGCGCGGTATCCGCGGCGGCCCGGTCGGGATGATCTTCCAGGATCCGATGACCACGCTGAATCCGGTGATGACGATCGGCGCGCAGATCGCCGAGGCCGTCCGGCTGCACCAGCCGGAGGCCGGGAAACGCGAGGCGATGCGGCGCACCAGGGAGCTGCTCGCGCTCGTCGGCGTACCCGACCCGGCAGCGCGGGTGCGGCAGTACCCGCACGAGTTCTCCGGCGGCATGCGACAGCGCGCGATGATCGCCATGGCCATCGCGAACGACCCCGCGCTGATCATCGCCGACGAGCCGACCACCGCCCTGGACGTGACGATCCAGGCGCAGGTGCTCGGGTTGCTGAGGACGGCGCAGGCCGAGACCGGGGCGGCCACCATCCTCATCACGCACGACCTCGGCGTGGTGGCCGAACTCGCCGACCGCGTCGTCGTCATGTACGCCGGACGGATCGTGGAGACCGCGACCGTCTTCGACCTGTTCGCCCAGCCCCGGCATCCGTACACCCTGGGGCTGCTGGCGAGCCTGCCCCGGCTGGACGTGCCGACCGAGGAACTGCGGCAGATCCCGGGCAACCCGCCCGACATGGCCAACCCACCGGACGGATGCGCCTTCCACCCGCGTTGCCCGCTCGCGCGGGAGATCTGCCGCACCGAACGCCCGGTACTCGCCGACATCGGTGACGGCAGGCAGAGCGCCTGCCACTTCGCCGGCGAACTCGACGGACGGTCCGGCGCGCAGGTCTTCGCCGGTACACGAGCGGAGGTGCCCGAATGACCGGGACGAGCGAGCCGGTACTCGAGGTCGCGGGGCTGACCAAGCACTTCCCGGTGCGCGGCGGGGTGCTGCGGCGCACCGTCGGCGCGGTACGCGCGGTGGACGGCGTCGACCTCACCCTGCACCGCGGCGAAACGCTGAGCCTGGTGGGTGAGTCGGGCTGCGGGAAATCCACCACAGGGCGGTTGCTGGCACGGTTGCTCGACCCGTCCGCGGGCAGCATTTCCTTTCGTGGCCAGGACATCGCGACGCTGCCGCAGCGCAGTCTGCGGTCGCTGCGGCGCGACATCCAGATCATGTTCCAGGACCCGTACGCCTCGCTGTCACCGCGGATGACCGTGCACGACATCGTCGCCGAACCGCTGCGGGTGCAGCGTTGTTACGCGGAGGGCCGGGTACGGGAACTACTCGAACTCGTCGGACTGCGCGGTGAGCACGAGAACCGGTACGCGCACGAGTTCTCCGGCGGGCAGCGGCAGCGCATCGGCCTGGCCCGGGCCCTGGCCCTCGACCCCGAGGTACTGATCCTGGACGAGCCGGTCAGCGCGCTGGACGTCTCGGTGCAGGCGCAGGTGGTGAACCAGCTCCGCGAGCTGCAGCAGCGACTCGGGGTGGCCTACCTGTTCATCTCGCACAACCTGTCGGTGGTCCGGCACCTCTCGCATCATGTCGCCGTCATGTACCTGGGCCGCATCATCGAATCCGGCACCAGCGAACAGGTGTTCGGCACGCCCACCCACCCGTACACCCACGCGCTGCTCTCGGCGATCCCCACCCCGGAGCCGGTCGGCCGGGACACCCGCGAGCGGATTACGCTCACCGGCGATGTGCCCAACCCGAGCAGCCCGCCGTCCGGCTGCCGGTTCCGCACCCGGTGCCCGAAGGCGCAGGAGGTGTGCGCGTCCGAGGAGCCTGCGCTGGCCGATCGCCTCGGGACAGGGCATCCGAGCGCGTGCCACTTCCCGGAGCTGGCCCCGGTCCGCAGCCGTGACCGCCCCGCCTCGTCCACCATCGACACCCGGTCCGATCACTGAGCCACTAGTCAGGAGCAACCGTGCCCCGACAGCCGAGCAAGGTCCTGCGCTCCTCCGTCGACGACGCGCGGCCCGCGTCCGCGAACTACCACGCCAACGCGCTCGCTCGCGGTCTGGCGCTGCTGGAGCTGATCGCCGCGCAGCGCAGGCCGCTGACCCTGTCCGAGCTCAGTGAGGGCACGTCACTGCCGAAGAGCACCCTGGTGCGGCTGCTCGCGGTGCTCACCGAACTGTCCTATCTGGTGCGGGTCGACGATCGGCCGTCCTACCGGCTCGGTCACAAGGTGCAGGGACTGGCGAGCGCGTACCTGACCACCCTCGACCTCTCGGTGGTCGCGAGCCCGCATCTCGCTCCGGTGGCCGAACAGACCGGGCAGACCGCGAACCTCGGAATGATCGACGGCGACCAGGTGCTGCACGTGTGCGTCGCCGAGCCCGACCGGCCGCTCCGGTTCACCACCGCCACCGGTGCGCGCGACCACCTGTACTGCACCGGTCTCGGCAAGTTGCTGCTCGCCCAGCTCGAGCCGGCGCGGGTATCCGCCTGCCTGCCTGCCGAGCCGTGGCGGGCGTTCACCGACAACACGCACACGAGGCTGGATTCGCTGCGTGACGACCTGCGCCGTATCGCCGAACGCGGCTACGCCCTGGACGACAACGAGCGCAGCACCGGGTTGCGGTGCGTTGCCGTACCGATTCCGGTCCGCGGCGACGAGGGCGAGTCGGTGGCGGCCGTCAGCGTGTCGGGGCCCGCGGGGGAGTTCGGCGCCGCGCAACAGGAACAGTACGTCGCGCGGCTGCACGGGGCGGCCGCCGACCTCGCCGCCGATCCGGATGTCGAGGCCGCGCTTCGCCTCGCGCGGCGTTCCCTGCGCACTCCGGCGAGGCCGGCCTGATCTCGCCGCGCTCAGCCGAGGAAGGCGACCGCGTCGAGTTCGACGCGGACGTTGGCATGACCGAAATCGACGACCACGGTGGTACGCGCGGGTGGTGCGGCACCGAAGCGCTGGGCGTAGATCGCGTTGAACGGCGCGAACAGCGTCGCGTTGGACAGGTACGCACCCACTCGCACCACCTGTTCCACGCTCGCGCCGCCCGCGCGCAGCACCGCCTCGACGTTGTCCAGCGCGCCGCGCACTTCCCGCTCGAAGTCGCCGACGTAGATGCCACCCTCGTCGTCGGTCGCGGTCTGGCCGGAGACGAACAGGAAACCGCCCGCGCGCACACCGTGCGAGAGCGGGACGGCGGGCTGTGCGAACTCCGGCGGATGAATGCGTTCGATCACGGACGGCTCCTGACGTTGATGGTCGGGCACAGGGAACCACATTTCGGGTGGGAGGTGCACGGGTGATGCTGTTGCGCGGTGGCACGGTGATCGACGGCAGCGCGGCGCCGGCGCTGCGTGCCGACGTCCTGGTGCGGGACGGGCACGTCGCGGCGATCGGTGCCGGCCTGGATGCGCGGGGCGCCCGGCAGGTGGACGTGACGGGCGCGGTGGTGTGCCCGGGTTTCGTGGACATCCACACCCACTCCGACCTGACCCTGCTCGCCAACCCGGACGCGCCGAGCAAGGTGCATCAGGGCGTCACCACCGAAGTGGTCGGCAACTGCGGTCTCGGCGTGGCTCCACTGCCCGCGGGCTGTGACCGGGCCGCGATTCGCGCGGCTGTGTCCTATCTCGACCTCGATCCGGACGTCGCGTGGCCGTGGGACGACATCGACGGTTACCTGGCCACGCTGGAGAAAACGCCGCCGTCGGTCAATGTCGCCACCCTCGTACCGCATCTCGTGCTGCACGCGGCGACCGTCGGTTTCGGTGACCGCGCGCCCGGGCCCGCGGAACTGGATGCCCTGTGCGGGCTGCTGGCCGATGCGCTCGACGCGGGCGCGGCCGGATTGTCGACGGGCCTGGTGTACGCGCCGCTGACCTTCGCCCGGGAGGCCGAGCTGGACGCGCTCGCCGCCGTCACGGCCGCGCGCGGCAAGGTTTTCGCCTGGCACGTCCGAAGCTACGACGACGACCTGGTGCCCTCGGTCCGGCAGGCCGTCGACGTCGCACGGCGCACCGGGTGCCGTACCCAGATCTCCCACCTGGCGGCCGTCGGGCGGCGCAACTGGGGAACGGTGCGCCAGGCGCTGGACCTGGTGGACGCCGCGCGCGCCGAGGGATTCGACATCGGCGTGGACGTGTACCCGTACCTGCACGGCAACGCGCCGCTGGCGCAGTTGCTGCCCGCCTCGGTGCAGGAGAACGGGCTGGACCCGGCCCGGCTCGTTGATCCGGCGGTGCGCGCGGAGGTCCGGCAACACTGGGCACACCAGCCGCTTGGCTGGGCGGAGATCACGGTCAGCCGAGTGCCCGATGCCGCACCCGTCACCGGCCACACGATCGCCGAACTGGCCGTGATCCAGGCCCGGCAACCCGACGAGGTCGCCCTGGATCTGCTCGCCATGTACGGCACCGGTGTGCTGATCGTGGCGGGCGGGCGCAGCGAGGACGACCTGCGCACCGTGCTCGGCCATCCGGCGACCGTCGTCGCCTCGGACGGCCTCGCCCTCGACCCGCACGGCGTCACCGGCGCGGGCAGCCCGCATCCGCGCAGCTACGGCTGCTTCCCGCGCTACCTCTCCCGCTACGCGGGGGCCGACCTGCCCGCCGCAATCGCACGGTGCACCTCGCGGCCCGCGGCGATCGCCGGCCTGACCGACCGCGGAGTGCTGCGCCCCGGCGCGCCCGCCGACCTCGTGGTGCTGCGCCCGGAACTCATCCGTGACACCGCCGATTTCGCCGAACCGCAGCGTTATCCGGACGGCATCGACCTCGTCCTCGTGGGCGGCGAACCGGTCGTGGTGAACGGGACGCACACCGGTGCGCGTCCGGGGTCGGTGCTCCGAGTGAGAGAGGGAATCCGATGATCGATGTGCACACACACTGCCACCTCAGCGAGCACTGGGGCTGCGAGTGGCACCGCAACTGGAAACCGGTGTACGGCTACGACTACCGCGACTGGACACCCGAGGAGTACGACGCGGCGATGTCCGGCGGCGGCGTCGACCTGGCGTTCGTGTTCGGGCTGCGGGCTTCCCGGGCGGGCGTGCGCACTCCGAACGAGTACGTGCAGGACTTCTGTGCGCGCACCGAAACACCGACCGTCGGGTTCATGGCTCTCGATCTCGCCGACGAGGACCTCATGACCCAGCTCGCCGACGGCATCGCCCGCGGCCTGCGCGGCGTGAAGCTCTACCCGGTGCTCGCGCACTTCGACCCGCGCGACGAGGCGTACGACGGGTTCTACCGGGCCGCCGCCGATGCCGGGCTGGTGTTGTTGTGGCACATGGGCGCCACCCCCAGCCCGGAGGGCAGACTCGAGGTCAGCCAGCCGCTGGTGGTGGACGAGGTCGCCCGGCGGCACCCAGGGCTGGTGCAGATCATCGCCCACCTCGGGCACCCGTGGCAGCGCGAGTCGATCGTGACCCTGCGCAAGAACCGCAACGTCTACGCGGACGTCTCCGGGGCGTGGGCGCGGCCGATGGAGGGTTACTTCGCCTTGGCCCGCGCACAGGAGTGGGAGGTGGTACCCAAGCTGCTGTTCGGCTCGGACTTTCCACTGTGGACACCCGCAGAGGCAGCGGCCGGCCTGCGCTCGATCGCCGATACCCGGCCGGCGGGTATGCCCGGGATCAGACCGGAGACGCTGGAGTGGCTGCTGGACGGCGACCCGCGCGAAGCACTGGGGATCGCCGGATGAGCGCGCCGGAGTTCCCGCGGCCGAGCACTGTGGACGCACTGCCGACTCCGGCGCTGCTCCTGGAGAACACCCGGCTGGAACGCAACATCGCCGCGATGGCGCGGCGTTACGACACGGCGGGAGTCGCGCTGCGCCCGCACGTCAAGACGTCCAAGTGCTGGGAGGTCGCCCGCAGGCAACTCACCGCCGGCGCCATCGGGTTCACCTGCTCCACCCCCGCCGAGGTCGACTGGTTGCGGGAACGCGGTGTGGCCGATCTGTTGTGGGCGCACCACCCGATCGGCCCGCGCAAGGTCGAGTTCGCGGTGGCCGCCGCCGCACGCGGCGGTCTCACCGTCACCCTCGACTCACCGGAGGGCGCCGCCCCGCTGGCCGCTGCCGCCGCGGCGGCCGGGGTGGTCGTGCCCTTCGTGCTCGAGGTGAACACCGGGCACGCCCGCGGCGGCGTCGAGCCGGAGCTGGCCCGCGAGCGCGCCGCGGCGATGGCGGCGCACTCCTCGCTGCGACTGCGCGGGGTGCTCACCCACGAGGGCCAGTTGGCCGGCTACGTCGGCGACCGCCCCGGCCTGGAACGGGCGGGCCGCGAGGCGGGCACGCTGCTGTCCCAGGTGGCGGGGGAGCTGCGCGACGCGGGCCACGGCATCGAGCTCGTCTCGGTCGGCTCGACGCCGGGCGCCACCTCCGCCCCGTTCGCCGGCGGCGTCACCGAAGCGCGGCCGGGTACCTACGTCTACTTCGACGCCAACCAGGTCCGTCTGGGCAGTGCCACGCTCGACGACTGCGCGCTCACCGTCCTGGCCACGGTGATCAGCATCCAGCGTCCGCAGCGGGTGATCATCGACGCGGGGATCAAGGCGATGAGCTCCGACACCATCGCCGCCGCCGGCTCCCTCGGCCTGGTCTGTGACCAGGAGGGCAGGCCGCTGCCCGAGGTCACCTTCGCCGACGGCAACGAGGAACACGGCTTCCTGACCGGTGCGGGCGCCGCGGCCCTGCGCGTCGGCGACCTGGTGCGGCTGGTGCCCAACCACGCCTGCGGCACCACCAACATGTGGAGCGGGCTGTACGTCGTGGACGGCCCGGCGGTGACCGATCGCTGGGCGATCTCGGCGCGGTACTGACTCCGGCGGGCCGCACGTATTGACATGGAACGGCATTCCGCGTGAGCTGATCCCATGACAGCAAGCACCACTGGGGACGTCGTCGCCCACTACCAGCGGGACGGATTCGTCGCGCTGCCACGACTGTTCGACGCCGCGCGGGTCGTCGAGATCGCCGAGAGGATCGAGGACGCCGGTGCGCGCGCCGCGGAGCGGATGGCGCCCGGTGACTTCGTCCTCGAACCCGGCGGCAAGGTCCGCAACCTGTGGCGGCTCGAGACCTACGACGAGTACTTCCGCGAACTCGGCGACGATCCGCGTCTGCTGGAGACCATGGGCGCGTTGCTCGGCGGTGAACCGGTGCTGGCCGCGGTCGAGACCTTCAACAAGCCCGCCCTGCAGGGCAGCGCCGTACCGCCGCACCAGGACAACGCCTACTTCTGCCAGCAGCCACCGGACATGCTCACCGTCTGGGTCGCCATCGACGCCACCACGGCGACCAACGGCCCCGTGCACTATGTCCGGGACAGCCGCGCGGAGCTGTTGCCGCACAAGGGATCCGGCATCCCCGGCAACTCGATGCTGCTCGCCGACCCGCCGTCCTACGACCAGTCGCGGGTGACCGTCGGGCTGCTGGAGCCGGGCGACGCGATGGTGCACCACTGCCAGACCGTGCACTGGAGCGAACCCAATCGCACCGAGCAGCGGCGCACCGGCCTGCTGTTCGTCTACCGGGCCGCGCACACCCGGACCTCGAAGGACCTGCGCGCGCAGTATGAGGCGGCGGCCGCGGCCTATGCCGCGCAGCAGGCCGAGCGGGGATGACGCGGCGCCCTCGGCCGGGCACGGCGGGGGCGCGAACAGGATCGCGGTCAGCGCGCGGGGAGGCCGGCGGGTAGCGATGACGGGCGGTCTGCCGGGCGATCCGCGCACCGGCGCGGCGAACGGCGGTCGAAGGCGACGGCGCCCGGACAGCCGAGCGCGCCGGCCTCGTCGGCGGCATGCGGTGACCGGCCGTTGGTCCATCCCGGCGCGATCCCGGCCGGCGACGTCCTGATCCGGCCAACTTGTTGACATGGAACGATATTCCGCGTGTGCTGATCGCAATCGGGTCGAGTCCCAGGAGGCACAGTGCATCGGCAACGGACCCCCATTCTGGTCGCTGTCTTCGCGTTACTGCTCACCGTGTTGTCGCCCGCGGCGGCAGCGACGGCCCAAGCGGCGAACACGGTGCGCACCTTCGAGGAGGACGCGGTCGGCGCGGTCCCGGCGGGCTGCGCGGCCCCGGCCGGTGGCACCGCGGCCGTGGTCAGTGACGTGCGCGCCGCGGCAGGCGCGCACAGCCTGCGGCTCAACGACCAGTCCACGGCCACCACGGTCGGCATCACCTGCCCCGACACCGCGCGACAGGGTGTGGACCTGAGCTTCGCGGCGTATCCGGCCCAGTTGACGAACGGCTTCTCCTACAGCCTGCTCGGTCACCTGGAAGGCATCGACACCGAACGGTCGGTGTTGCACCTGAGCGTCACCCCCGAGGGCGCGCTGCGGTGGTACGACGGGCTCGGCTGGACGCAACTGACCCCGGCCGGGACCGTCCCGGTGAACGAGTGGAGCACGCTGCGAGTGCAGGTGCCGAGTTCCCAGGAAGCCGCGTACCTCTATGTCGACGACCGCTACGTCGGCGAGGCCGGGTCGTGGGGAGTCCGGGCGGTCACCGATGTCACCGGCTTTCAGATCACCGGCAACGGCACCGAGACCGCGGGCGACGAAGTGTTCGTCGACGACGTGAGTATCGGCGACGCGGTCGACACCCCACCCGCGCGCACCCAGCCGTTCACGGTGGGCCCGGACGTCACCATCGCGACCTCCGACACCCACGTGCAGATGCCCAACACCGCGGTGAACGTGACCGTCGACGGACAGCAGCAGACGCTGGTCGCCTACCCGACGCACGGCGACGCGAACGACGTGGGCGGCACCGGAATGGCTGTCTCCACCGACAAGGGCACCACCTGGAGCGACGCCCAGTCGCGCAACCCGATGCCGGAGGCGCATTCCTACGGGATGACCAAGCTGGCGAACGGTGACATCCTCGCCGTGGGCTACCAGACCTACATGACGCCCAACTCCGGCGAGCGTTCCGCCGAGGTGCCGACCGCGATCTCGCACGACAACGGCCTGACCTGGACCCGCCGGGCGGGAGTGATGACGACGCCGGAGGCGATGCGCCCGATCAACAACGTCACCGATCGCCCCGGCTCACCGCTCGGCGGTTTCGTGCTCGTGCACAACGTCGTGCAGAACCCGGACGGTTCGCTGCTGCAGTCGGGCTACGGCTACTACGCGAACGACACCAAGTTCCGGCAGATCGTGCTGCGCTCCACCGACGGTGGGGTGAACTGGGAACTGCTGACCACTGTCGCCTACGACCCCGGCCTGTCCCCCGAGCCGCGGTACGAGGGCTTCGACGAGGGCGCGATCGAACGCACCGCGAACGGCGATCTGCTGATCGTCATGCGCACCGGCAGCTTCCAGCAGATGTACTCCGCCCGTTCCGCCGACGACGGCGCGACGTGGAGCGCACCGGAGCCGGTCCTCGCGGATTCGATACCGGTCACCGGCATCTACCCGACGCTGACCCGGCTCGCCTCGGGCGAACTGGCGCTGTGGATAGGGCGGCCCGGCCAGGCGCTGCTCGTCTCCCGCGACGGCACCGGCAACTCGTGGACCCCGCCACAGACGGTCGACTACCGCAACAGCGGCAACGGTACGTTCGTCCCCGTGGACGACGACCACCTGCTCACCTTCGGCGACCGCGGCGCCGACTGGGCCGACCCGAAACCGCTGGAATCCCGAGTGTGGTCTCGGCTGGTGACCATCAACCGGTGACCGGTCCGCCGGACCGCACCACGGTGACCGCGGCGAGGACCGCGCACGATCTCGCCGTCCGATACCGGGCCCGGTATCACGTCCGGGACCGTGGCGGTGGGCCGTGCTCTCCCGGCGAGATCGGCCGGCCGGACCCGGTCCTGGGACGACGCAGGGGGCCGCTCAGGTGGTCCAGCCGCCCGAGACCGGGATGAGCTGGCCCGCCAGGAAGTCACTGGCACCACTTGCCAGCGCCAGTGCCAGTTCCGCGGCCTCGTGGCCCTTGCCGAGCCGGCCGGCCGGGATGTCGGCTTCGAACGACTCGCGCACGGACCGGTCCGCGAGCATGTCCTCGGTGTAGTACATGTTGTTCTCGATGTGGGCCGGGCCGATCGCGTTCACCTGAACGTTGTGCGGCGCCGCTTCGGCGCCGACGACCTGGAGGAAGGCGTTCTGCGCGCCGCGCGCGGCCGAGTAGATCGACAGGCCGGGTATCGCGCGCTCCGGGGTGGCGCTGGTGATCGCGACGATCTTGCCCGACCCGCGTTCGAACATCTGCGCAAGCGTGGCGCGCACGATCCGCAGCAGGGGCCAGACCAGCGCGTCGATGTAGCCCCGCACGGCCTCGTCGGTGAACTCGGTGGGTCGCACCATCATGCCGGTGACCGGCATCGCCTCCGGTGGCCCGGCGAGATTGGCGACCAGCACGTCTATCCGCCCGCTGCGCGCGACCAGCTCCTCCGGCTCGTCCGGCCCGGTCAGCTCGCTCTCGTCGGCGAGCACCGTCGCGCCCTCGGCGCGGAACAGTTCGACCACCGGCGGTCCCAGATAGCGGTGCGCGTGGGTGACCAGCACCCGTCGTCCGTCCAACCTCGAGCTCATCGAATCACTCCTGGAGATCGTTGCCATGGCGTGACAAACGAGCTTAGAAGGATGACGTCCATCCCGCTGCGCAGTCCTGTTAGGACATACCCCGCGACGGACGGGCTGCGCCGGTCTGGCGCCCCGTGGCAGGATCAGATCGATGATCGATCCCGGACTGAGGGACAGGACAGTTCTCGTCACCGGTGGCGCGATGAACATCGGCGCCCAGATTTCCCGAGCGTTCGCAGCACAGGGCTCGCGTGTCGCCGTCCACTACGTGGCGGGCGCCGCGTCCACGGCGACGGAGCATGTGCGGGCGACCCACGACGAGGTCGACGCGTTCGTCGGGTCATTGCCCGATGCCATCGCCGTGGAGGCGGACTTTCTCGGGCCCGGTGCGTCGGCGCGATTGCTGGACCAGGTCGAGGCTCGTCTCGGACCCATCGACGTGCTGGTCAACAACGCCGCGCACGCCGAGGACGCGGACGCGTTCGACAGCCTCGACGAAGGCGGCGTGGAGCGCACCTTCCGGGTCAACACCGTCGTGCCGACAATGCTGCTGGCAGAGTTCTCCCGCCGGGTTCCCGCCGACGCGGGCGAAGGATCGAGATGCGTCGTCAACATCTCGACCGATGCGGCGCGGGGGTTCCCGGGACAAGTCGCCTACGGTGCCTCGAAAGCCGCGCTCGACTCGCTCACGCGCGGTGCGGCCATGGATCTCGGGCCGCGGGTCCGCGTCAACGGTATCGCGCCCGGGCCGGTGCAGACGGGCTGGATGAGCGAGGAGGTGATCCGCGCCGTGACTCCGGCCATCCCGCTGGGCCGGGTGGGCGACCCGAGTGACATCGCCGACGCGGCGGTCTTCCTGGCCTCCCACCAAGCCCGCTGGATCACCGGGCAGATCATCCAGGTCGCCGGAGGCCACTGGCTCTGAGCGCCGGACGTGAGCGCCCGTACGTTCCGCCGCCGTCGCCACGGCCAGAAACCGTTGGCCCGCCGCGGTTGCCGGCGTGTCCTCCGCCGGATCAGCACGCGCGCCGTGGCCGCCGGTGCTCCGCCGAGCATGGGACCCGTGCCTGCCGCCTCGTACCCGGGGTCGTCAGAGTATTCAGCGCCGGCTACGGCCGGCGAGGGAGCGGACGAAGTCCGCGATCTCCATCGGTTTCTCCTCGGCCATGAAATGGCCCGCCCCAATGGGCTCGAACGTCAGGTCCGGTGCCCACGCGCGCCAGAGCGCGGCGGCGTCGAAGCCCAGTCGGGCCCCCCAGTCCTGGGAAACGACGGCCACCGGCATGTCGAGTGTCCTGCCGGCCTCCCGGTCCGCGCGGTCCATGTCGAGGTCGATGCTCGCGGTGGCCCGGTAGTCGGCGACGATGGAGTCCACCGCGTGCACGGAGCTGTCGACGTAGTGGCGGCGGACCTCGGGGGTGAAGGCCGTGCCCTCGGTGTCCCAGGCGTCCAGGAACGAGCCGAAGAACTCGGGCGCGACCGCCCTGATCATCTTTTCCGGAAGTCCCGCGGGCTGCGCCATGAGGTACAGGTGCCAGGCCACCTTGGCCTCGGCCCCGCGCAGGACCTCCCAGGTGTCGAGCGTGGGCAACACGTCGAGGATTCCGAGGTACCGCACGGCGCGCGGGTGGTCGAGTCCGGCGCGGACGGCGACGAGGGCGCCCCGGTCGTGACCGACCAGGCCGAAACGTTCGTGCCCGAGCGCTTCGGCCACGCGCAGGACGTCCAGGGCCATGGTCCTCTTCGAGTAGGTCTGCGGTCCCTGCTCCGCGGGCTTTCCACTCTGCCCGTACCCGCGCAGGTCCGGAACGATCACCGTGTGCCGGGCGCGGAGCTCCCGAGCGACCTGGTGCCACATGTAGTGGGTCTGCGGGAAACCGTGCAGGAGTACCACGGCGGGACCGGTGCCCGCGACGGCGACGTTCAGGTCCACGCCCTGCTCACCGGGCAGGGTCCGGTACTCGAATTCGGGGATGGTCAACGGGTTCATTGAGACTCCTCCGGAGATGACGTGCCGGCCGAGGGGGTGGGGTGGCCGGAGAAGATGCCGGCCGGGGGTTCGTGGTGGAGCCGGGCCGTGGCGCGCAGGGCCGGGATCAGGATCGAGTCGACGAGAGCTTCGAGATAGCCGGTGTCGATCTCCAGCGCGTTGAGCCGGCGGAGCAGGATCGCGGCGCCCGTCACCTCTTCGTAGGGAAAGGGGTGCACGCCCTCGGGAAGCTCCCCGCGGCGGACCGCGGCCTCGATGACGGTGGCGGGCAAGCGAGCGCCGGTCGGGCCGACCGCTCGCTCTATCTCCTCGCACAGCTCCGGGTCCTCGAGTCCCGCCTGGAGGAGCAGCACCGCGGCCTGGGCGTCCGCGGAGCACATGGACCGGACGAGGCGCCGGCACAGCGCGAGCAGATCCCCGCGCAGGCTGCCGGTGTCGATCTCGTCCGGCCCGTCGCGGCGGGCGGGGCCCGCCTTCACGGCGGCGACCACCATGTCCCGCTTGCCCGCCCACCGCCGGTATAGCGTGGCCTTCGACGCCCCTGCCCGGCGCGCGACCTCCTCGAAGGTCACGCCCTCGTAGCCACGCTCGGCGAGCAGCGCGGTCACGACCGCGAGGATCTCGCTCTCCCGCCGGGCGTCCCGGGGGCGCCCGGCGTGGCCGGCGGGCGGACCGTTATCGGCATAGTTTCGATACGACACGTTTCGTACCGTATCATTCGAAGGTTCGGGTCACGCCGTTGCCGGCCGGGTCAGCGGCCCTTGGCTGCCTTCGGGTAGTGGCGGCGCAGGTTGGCGGCGAGGATGCGGTCGAGCGTGCGGTCGGACAGGATCCGGGTGAGGCGGGTGATGAGGGCGGAGTCCCGGCCGATGGTGTAGCGGGCGCGGGGCCTGGGGGTCGTCACGGCCTTCGCGATGACCAGGGCGGCGGCCTCGGCGGTCACGCCCGATCCGGTGCCCGAGGCCATCAGCCTGTTGTTCGCCTTCACCAGGCCGCCGTAGCGCTCGTCCTGCTCCGGCGTCATCCCGGCGGCCAGCTCGTTCGCCGTCGCGACCCCGCGGCCGGCGATCTCCGTGCGGACGCCGCCGGGCTCGATCACCACTACCGGCACGCCCAGCGGCGCGACCTCCCGGCGAAGCGAATCGCTGACCGCTTCCAGGGCGAACTTCGCGCCCGCGTACGCGCCGTAGGTGGCCATGGCGACCTTGCCGCCGACCGAGCTGATGTTGATCACGCGGCCCTTTCCGCGCAGCAGTGCGGGCAGGAGTGCCTGCGTCACGGCGATGTGGCCGAACAGGTTGACCTCGAACACCCGTCGCCACTGCGCCATCGGCATGGTTTCCACCGGGGCGTTCACCTGGATGCCGGCGTTGTTGACGAGCGCGTGCAGCGTGCGCTCGTCCTCGGCGACCCGGGCGACGAGCGCCGCCACCTGCTCGGGCTCGGTGATGTCGAGAATGACCGGCTCGATGCCGGGCGATCGGATGGCGTCTGCGTCCTGGTCGCGTCGCACACCGGCCAGGACGTGGAATCCCTGACGGGCCAGTTCGCGGGCGGTGGACGCGCCCATGCCCGTGGAGGCTCCGGTCACGACGATCAGCTTCCGGGGTTCAGATGACGTTGTCACCTTCGTTACGGTACCACCTCAGATGACACTGTCACCTATATGGTGGACTCATGGTCACCCGTGCGGAGTCCGCCGCCGTCACCCGTCGCGCCCTGCTCGACGCCGCCGCCGAACTCCTCGACCTCGGCGGCCCCGGAGCCGTCACCTTGCGCGAGGTGGGTGCGCGGGCGGGCGTGACACGGGGAGCGCCGTACCGGCACTTCGCGGACAAGGACAGTCTGCTGACCGCCGTGGCCACCGAGAGCTGGGAACGGATCAGCGACCAGGTGCGCGCTCTGCGGATCGACCCCGCCCTGCCTGCCTCCGAGAAACTGCGCGGCGCTCTCCGCGTCCTCATCGGCGTCGGCCGGGAGCAGCCGCACCTTTACCAGGTGATGTGCAGCGCGCCGGCGGGCGATCCCACCGCGGCCCAGCGCGCGGCCGGACGCTCCCAGGACGAGTTCCGGGAGATCGTCGCCGCCCTGGTGGGGGAGCGCGACGCCCGGCACTACGGCGCCCTGCTGCTCGCCGGTGCCCACGGCATCGCGGGCATGGAGGTCAGTGGCTACCTGGCCGCGGACCAGTGGCACACCACCGCCGACGAGGTCGTCGACACCCTCGTCCGCATGGTCGCGGGCGACACGACGTAGCCACGCCACGCCGCCGGGGATGTGGCCGAACCTGGCCGCGATCGTCACCGGGACGGCGGTCTCACCGAGAACGTGCCGCGCCGTTTCGGGTACCCCTCACCGGGAAGGGCAGGCGTCAGCCGGGGTCAGGGAGGAACGGGCGACGGGGAAGTCGAAATAGGTGTCCGGGAACGGTTCCCCGGCGAAGGTGAAGTGCCACCACTCCGTCTCGATGCCGTCGAATCCCTGTGCCTTCATCGCATCCCGCAGCAGATCACGGTTCGCACGCTGTTCACCGGTGACCCGCGGATCGTCGGTATTGGACAGCGTGTCGAAACAGTCGTACCCGGTGCCCATGTCGACCATGTTGTCCGGGAACCGTTCCCCGGCCGGGGCGGTGCACGCCGTCAGCGGCTGTCCCGGCACGAAGTCCGGCTGCGGGGCGGGCGGGGTGCGCACCAGGGTCAGGTCCACGGTGCTGCCCCGGGAGTGACCGGACTTCTCCGCGATGTAGCCCTCCTCGAACAGGCGCGACTTGTCGATGTCCGGGTAGAACTCGGCCTTCATCTCGGTGTCGTCCGGATCCTCGGCCCAGGCGACGAAATCGTCGACCGAGCGCTGCGGGCGGAAGCAGTCGTAGACCTTGAGCGTGTACCCCCGCGGCAGCAACTGTTGCTGCGCGGTACGCAACGCCTCCGCCGCCGGCCGGGTGATGATGCACATCGGCTCCAGGTAACCGTTCACCGGGCGTCCGACGAAGTCGTGCTCGCCGGTGTACCGGATCTCCTGCAGGATCGTCGAGTCCACATCGGACAGAGCGACGAACTCCGGTGGGGCCGTCGGCTCGTCGGTGGCGGCGGCGAGCGGAGAGGCCAGCACCAGCAGAGCCGCGGTCAGCGCACCGATGCGCGAGACGGGGAATCGCATCGCCCCGTTGTAGCACGCACCGAGGTCGCGGTAATGCTCCTTATGGAGCAACGATCATCGGCGTCGAGTACGGAGATTCGCGTGCCACGAAGGGGATTGCGGGCCCGTACGCGGGCACGGCCGGCGCCCGGCCTGGTCTCACCGCCCGACACGCAGTGCTGGGGCGCCGGACACGGGGTGCTGGGGCGCGCGACACGGGGTGCTGGGGCGCGTGACACGGCGGCGTGGCGGCGAGAACGGACATCCGGCGGCGAGGTCCGTCGCTAGGATGCGCGGATGGCCACCGAGTGCCGGGCACTCCGTCCGATCGACCTGGCCAGGGCCGCGGGCATCTCCGTCCAGCAGGTACGCAACTACGCGGACGCGGGCCTGCTGCCTCCGGCGCCGCGCTCGCCCTCCGGGTACCGCCGGTTCGACGCCCGGCATCGGGACGCCCTGCTCACCTACCGGGCACTGGCGCGGGGCTACGGCCCGGCCACCGCGCGGGCGATCATGTGGGCTGTCCACGACGGGGACGTGTCGCGGGCGCTGACCATCGTCGACGAGGGGCACGCCCTGCTGCACCGGCAGCGCGAGGACCTGGCCGCCGCGGCCGGTGCGCTGGAAGCCGTCGCCGAGCAGGTGCCGCCGAGCCGGGAGACGCCGAGAACGGGCCTGCGGATCGGCGAGGTGGCCAGCCTGCTCCGGCTCCGCGCGTCCGCGCTGCGCGTCTGGGAGGACGCGGGCCTGCTGACGCCCCGGCGCGAACACGGCACGAAGTACCGCAGCTACGGCCCCGCCGACGTCCGGGACGCGCGGATGATCGCCATCCTTCGCCAGAGCCACTACCCACTGGCGCAGATCCGGCCGGTGCTGGACGGCCTGCGGGAGTCCGGCAGCAGTGCCGCGCTGCGGGACGCGATCGCCCGTCGTGGGCAGGCACTGACCTCGCGTTCGGCCGCCGTGCTCGGCGGTGACAGCAGGCTGCACGCCTACCTCGGCCAGGGGTGACCGGAAACCCGGTGCCGCGTGGCGCGGCGGAACCCGTGCCACAGCCGGGGAACAGGAGCAGCGGGGAAGATCGCACGCTCGGCGGTGGTGACGGCGTGTGTCCATCGCTACCCCCAGCAGCGATGGACACACGTCGTCGTCCGCTCGAGCCTCGCCGCGCCCTCTTGGCGAGCCGAGCCCAGCATCCAGCAGCGGGCCATCGCGCGAACATCGGCGGAAAATCGCAGGTCCCAGCAGCGAACCTCGGTTTCCGATGTATGTTCGATAGCGTTTCGATAGCGTGCAGGGCACCATGGGACGGGACACGAGAATCCAGTTGCCGCAGGAAGGGTCCCCATGCGAGTCGTACGCGCCGCGTCCCTGATGGCCGGAATCGCGATCGCCGTAACCCTCGGTTTCGGTGCCACCGCGCAGGCCTCCACCGTCGAATCCGCCCAGGCCGGGGACACCCCGGTGGTGGAGACCCAGAGCGCTTTCCCGTTCTTCCCCTGGTGGCCGTGACCCCGGTGTCCGCCGCGGCGTGACTCCGGTCCCGCCGCGGCGGACGCCCCGCCGGTGCTGAACCCGCCCGCCTCCCGCGGTCCGCCGGAAAGTCACCCGGCCTGGGCATAATGAGCCGCATGCCGAGCCAGCCGACCTCCACAGCCCGCCGGCTCACGGTCTGCCTCCTGGGACCGTTCGAGGTCCGGATCGACGACCGGAGATGTCCGCTCGGTGGTTCCCGCCAGGAAAAGCTGCTGGCCACCCTGTTCCTCTCGGCCGGTGACACCGTCACCACCGCCGCCCTCATCGACGCCCTGTGGGGCGACCGCCCGCCGGACACGGCCCGCAGGCAGATCCACAATGCGATCGCCGCACTGCGCCGCAGTCTCGACGAGTTCCGGACGATCGTCCGCACGGAACGGGACGGTTACCGGCTGGACGCGGGCGACAGTGTCGTGGATGCCGACCGGTTCGCCCGGACGGTCGAGGCGGCCCGCGCGGACCGGGCGGCGGGCGACCCGGATGCCGCGATCGAAAAGCTGTCCGCCGGGCTCGCGCTCTGGCGCGGCCGCGCGTTGCAGGGAATGACCGGCCAGAACGTCGAGGCCGCCGCCGCGCGCCTCGACGAGCAGCGGCTCGCGGCGCGGGAGCTGCTCATCGAGTGCAGGCTCGACCGGGGCGAGAGCAACGCCGTCGTCCCGGAAGTCACCGAACTGGTCGCCGTCCACCCGTTCTGGGACAGCTTCCGCCGCCAGCTCATCGTCGCCCTGCACCGCGCGGGCCGTCAGGCGGAGGCCCTGCACGCCTACGAACGCGCCAGGGTCTTCCTCGCCGACGAACTCGGGATGAGCCCGGGGGAGGAACTGCGCGAGCTGCACTCGACGATCCTGCGTTCGGACAGTCCCGACGCGGCCCCCCGGCCCGAACCGGCCGCCCCGGCGCCCGCGGAGTCGCCTGCCCGGCCGGACGCGCCCGCGCCGCGGTTCTTCCTGCCCTACGCCGTCGCTGACTTCACCGGACGCACCGCCGAGGTCGGCAGGCTGGTGACGATGGCCGAGTCCACCGACGACCCGGCCGTGGTGATCACGGCGATGAACGGCATGGCCGGCATCGGCAAGACGACGATCGCGGTCCGGGTCGCGCATCTGGTGGCCAGGGACTACCCCGACGGGCAGCTCTTCATCGACCTGCACGGCTACACGCCCGGCCAGCGGCCGCTCGACCCGGCCAACGCGCTCGACGTGCTGCTGCGCACGCTGGGCGTTCCGCCGGAGCAGATTCCCGACGGCGTGCAGTCACGGGCAGGGGCGTGGCGGTCCGCGCTGGCGGGCAGGCGGATGCTGGTGGTGCTCGACAACGCGAAGAACGCCGAACAGGTCCGTCCGCTGCTGCCCGGTGCCCCCGGCGTCCGGGTGCTGGTGACCAGCAGGCACCGACTGTCCACATTGGAGGGTACGACCTCGTTCTCGATCGACCTGATGCCGCCGGCCGAGGCCGCAGACCTGTTCCGGCGGGTGGCGGGGCCCGATCGCACCGACGCCGACTCGGCGGCCAGGGTGGTCGAGTTGTGCGGGCACCTCCCGCTGGCCATCCGGATCGCCGCCGCGCGCTTCCGCAACCACGCCCGGTGGACGGTCGAGCACCTGATCGAACGGCTCCGGGACGAGCGGCGCAGGCTCACCGAACTGTCCTCGGAGGACCGCAGCGTGATGGCCGCGTTCGCGGTGTCCTACGGGCATCTCGATGCTCCGGAACAACGAGCTTTCCGTTTCCTCAGCCTGCATCCAGGAGCCGACTTCGAGGTGTACGGAGCCTCGGCACTGCTCGGGGTCGGTGCGGACGACGCGGAGCGGCTGCTGGAGAACCTGCTCGACGCGAACCTGCTGTCCCAGCACGCCGTCGACCGTTACCACTTCCACGACCTGCTGCGGCAGTACGCCAGGGCCACCGCCGAACGGGACGAGCCCGCGGCATCCCGCCGGGAGGCCGTGCTGCGGCTGGCCGAGCACTACCTCGCGCTCGGCCGCGCGGGCGAGCGGATCGTCGGCGCCGCGGGCACGGCGGACGGGCTCCCCGGCGAGGGGCTGCCCGAGCTGCGGTCGGGGGAGAACGTGCGGGAGGTCGTCGACGCGGAGCAGCGCAATTTCTCGGCGATCATCCGGCACGCGGCCGAGAACGGCCTGCATGAGCAGACCTGGCGGCTGGTGGCGGTGCTGTGTCCCGCGCTGCTGCGGCACGGACAGGTGGAGGACACCGTCGCCTGCTACCGGATCGGTCTCGCGGCCGCGAAGGAGTCCGGTGACCGGGACGGGATGACGGTGCTGTACCGGAATCTGAGCACCACCTACGTCGGACTGGGCCGGTTCGACGAAGCGCTGGACGCGCTCGGCGATGGCCTGGCGATCGAGCGGGAACGGGGCGACTCCCAGGGCGCGGGCCGCATGCTCGGCAACATCGCCATCGTCCACATGCGACAGGGTCAGTACGAGGAGGCGCTGACCCACCTCGATCGTTCCCGGGAACTGTTGTACGACAACGGGACCGCCAGGGACCGTGCGGCGATTCTCGGCAACCTGGGGGTGGTGCACAGCAAACTCGGCCGGTACGGCGAGGCGGCGAGGTACCACCGGGAGGCGCTGGCCATCAACACCGAGCAGGGGAACCGGGCGTTCGAGGTTTCCGGGCTGGTGAACGTGGGCTGGACGTGCACGCTGGCCGGTGAACTGGACACGGCCGCCGACCATCTGCGCCGGGCACTGGAGCTCAGCCGGGAGGTCGGTGCCCGGGAGGACGAGGCCCGCAGCCTGTATCTGCTCGCGGACTGCCTGCTGCGCGGCGGGGAGCCCGAACGCGCGCTGGAGCACTGCCGGGAGGGACTGGTGCTGGCCAGGGAGATCGCGAACCCGGACATCGAGGGGCACGCGCTCGACGTGCTCGGCCGGATCCACGAGCGGCTCGGCGACCTGGACGCGGCCGGCGGGTGCTTCGACCGGTTGATCCGCCTCTCCGGGCGTACCGGCCAGAACTTCAAGGAGGCCTTCGCCTACGACGGCCTGGGCCGGATCGCGGCCGTGCGCGGCGAGCGGGCCGTGGCGCTGGACCACTGGGAACGCTCACTCGCCGCGGCCAGGGCGGCGAGACTGCCCGAGGCGGCAGCCATCGAGGAGCGGATCGCCGAGCTGCGCGGGTCCGGGACGCCCGCCTGAACAGGACCGCATGGCGGCGTCCCCTCCGGTACCGGAGGGGACGGTTCGACGGACCGGACGCCGATCCGCGCCGGGAGCGCGAGTGATGCCGGGCACCGGGGGCTGAGCTCTCGCCGTTACTCGAAGTAACATGCGCCGGTGGCAACCGACGAGCGGCACGGCAACCCCGACCCGGGACGCGAGCAGGCGGCGGAACTCGCACTGTCGCGCATCCGCGGTGAGGCCGACGACCGCGCGGGCTGGGGTTCCCGGCTCAGTCGCGCCCTGCGTGAGGCCGACCGGCAGGACGGCCTGGTGCGCACCGCCCGGTTCGTGCGCAGGCTCGCACCCGGCGACAGCAGCCTCGGCGACCCGTTGTCCACCGCGTCCGGACTGCCCTCGGACCGGCTGGCGAAAGCACTCGCCGAAGGCGGCACGCGCAGGCCCAGCGTGCTGCGTGAACTCGGGCTCACCGCCGTGCAGGTGTGGCAGTCCTTCGGCGATGCGCGCGGCAGGTCCCGTGGCGAGGTCGAGGTGACCATCGTGTTCACCGACCTCGTCGACTTCTCGGCGTGGGCCTTGCGGGTGGGTGACGAGGAAGCGCTGCGGGCGTTGCGTGCCGTGGCCGCCGTCAGCGAGAACGCGATCACCCGCAACGGCGGACGGGTGGTCAAGCGGCTCGGCGACGGGATGATGGCAGCGTTCGCCGAGCCCGGTGCCGCGACGCGGGCCGCACTGCAGGCGTGCCAGGGCGTGGGCGAACTCGACGTCGACGGGTACCGCCCGCTGCTGCGCGCCGGGGTGCACGCCGGGCGGCCCCGTCAGGTCGGGGCCGACTACCTCGGCGTGGACGTCAACGTCGCCGCGCGGGTCGCCGATGCCGCGAAAGGGTCCCAGGTGCTCGTGTCGGAGACCTGCGTCGGTCAACTCGACACCGGCGAGTACCGGCTGCGCCGCAAGCGCCGGTTCGCGGCGAAGGGCGCGCCGCGCGACCTGGCGGTGTACTCGGTACGTCCGGGCTGACCGCCGCGCCCGACACGGGGTGCTGGGGCGCCCGACACGGGGTGCCGCCGCGCCCGACACGGGGTGCTGGGGCGCCCGACACGGCTGCTGGGCTGGTGCCGGGTGGTCAGCGTGGGGTGGCGGTGACACCCGCGACGAGGCGCTTGGCGAGGTCGCGCAGCTTGGTGTTCTCCTGTTGCGACTGCTCGACCAGCACGGTGAACGCCTGGTCCGCGTCGATGTGCCGGACCGCCATCACGATCCCCTTCGCCTGGTCGATCACCGCCCGGGAGCGCAGTGCCGCGCGAAGCTGCTCGGCGAGTTCGAGCGCCTGGTGGAAACGCCGGGCGCTGCGCAACGCGGCCTCCACCGCGGCCGTGTAGAGCTCGAGCAGCCGCGCGTCCAGCTCACGGAAGCCGTGGTGCTGGGAGCTATAGCAGTTGATCGCGCCGGAGACCTGCCGGTCGACCATCAGTGGCGCCGAGAGGAAACTGCCGATCCCGGCCTCGTGCGCCGCCTTGGCGAACGAGGGCCACTGTGCCTGTGCCTCGGCGAGCGAGACCCGGACGAGCTTGCCGCTGTGCGCCGCCTCCAGGCACGGTCCCTCCGCGGCGCTGTACTGCTCCTCGTCCAGGCCGGCCACCTCCTGGTCGGTCGAGGCGGCGGTGCGCGGGGTGCCGTCCTCCAGCAGGGCGACGGTGGCCGCCTCGACGCCGGGGACCGCCCGCACCACCTGCTCGCACACCTCGTGCAGCAGGGTGCCGAACTCGTTCTCCCGGCTCAGCACGTCGGCCAGGGTCTCCAGCGCTCCGGTGACGTCCTCGAGCACGTCCGGCCATGTCGCCGGTCCCTGGGCGAGGTCATCGGTCACAGTGTCGTCCCTTTCCGGGGAGTCCGGAGGGAGCGATCGCCGGGTGTCGCGCACGAGCGAGCAGACCGGAGCCGCGACGGCACGGCGCCCTGAGGCGGCGTACGTCGCTGGTCTGCCCGGCCGTGGCTTGACCGGAGATGATCGTGTGCGGCTACCCGGCGGTCTCTGCCCGCCGTGGTGCAGCAGCTATACGAGGTGGCACACCGGAAACCGGCGCGTCACCGGAACATTAGTACACCGGGATCACCGCTTCGCGACGGACCGCAGGAGCGGCGCGGTACTCCGTCCCCTTCGCCGTGCCGGTGCCACGGCGCTCGTGCGATCAGGCCGTCCGTGCGGGGACGGTGGGACCGAGGCCGCGCCGGGAGAAGGCGAACGCGCAGATCCCCGCGGGCACGAACATCACGACGCCGTAGATCGCGGCCGGAACGGCGAGCTCGTAGCTGCCCAGCACCGAGATCGCCACGGTGATCGCCAGCGTGCTGTTGTGGATGCCGATCTCCATCGCCGAGGCGATGGCCCGCTCCCGGGTGATACCGGCCAGCCGCGGAACCCAGTAGCCCACCGCCAGGCTCAGCACACAGAGCACGACGGTGAGGACGCCGACCGTGGCGGCGTGCTCGGCCAGCGTGCGGTGCTCCTGCACCAGGGCGACCACGATCACCCCCACCAGGAAGACCGCGGAGGCGACCTTCACCGGACCGTGCAGTGCCGCGCACCGGGCCGGGAAGCGGCCGCGCACCGCCATCCCGATCGCCACCGGTACCAGCACGATCGCGACGACCTGCGCGACCTTTCCCGGCTGCAGGCCGATTCCGGAGCCGTCCCCGAGGAAGCCGTCCAGCGCGAGGTTGACGACCACCGGCAGGGTGGCGGCCGAGATCAGCGAGTTGATGGCGGTCAGGCTCACGTTCAGCGCGACGTCCCCGCCTGCGAGGTGGCTGAACAGGTTCGCCATGGTGCCGCCGGGGGAGGCGGCGAGCAGCATCATGCCCACCGCCAGTACGGGCTCGAGCCCGGACACCAATACCAGGCCGAGGCAGACGGCGGGTAGCAGGACGAGCTGGCACAGCAGTGCGATCACGACCGCTCGCGGTGAGCGGGCCACCGCGAGGAAGTCGGCCACCGTCAGCGACAGGCCGAGCCCGAACATCACCACGGCCAGGGCGAGCGGGAGGAAAACCGTGACCACCGACGACACCACGCAGGCCTCCCGGGACATCTCCGGACCGCCCGGGCCGACCGGCCGGGGAGCGCACAAGAATAGCGCAAAGCGTGCGAATCGGACGGCGATCGTGCCGAGTGGCCGTCGCGCGTCCCGGGTTCAGCCGGGCGTCACCACGGGCACCCGGTACGCGCCGGTGGCGGGCCCGGTGAGCCTGGTGCGGCTGGTGAGCCACTCGCCGAAAGCGTCGAGCGGCAGCGGACGCGAGTACAGGTAGCCCTGGACGATGTCGCACTCCAGCGAGATCAGCGCGTCCCGGGTCTGCGGATCCTCGACGCCCTCGGCCACCACGACCAGGCCCAGCGTGTGGCCGAGCGCGAGAACGGTGCGCACCAGGCCGGAGTCACCGGGCGAGCCGGCGAACTCCGCGATGCAGCCACGATCGATCTTCACCTCGTCCACCGGGAGGTCGCGCAGGTAGGCCAGCGAGGAGTATCCGGTGCCGAAGTCGTCGATGCTGATCCGGACGCCCAGATCGTGCAGCCGCTGCACGATCGGCAGGGCGCGGTCGCGATCCTCCATGACCGCGCTCTCGGTGAGCTCGAAGGTCAGCAGTTCCGGGGGGACGCCGTGCTCGCGCAGGGCCGAGCCGACCAGTTCCGGGAAGCCGGAGTCGGCGAGGGAACGCGCCGACAGGTTCACCGCGACCGACATGCGTACCTGCTGCTCCAGCCAGCCCGCGATCGTCCGCAGGCCCTGCTCCAGCACGTGCTCGGTGAGGGCCCCGATCCGGCCGGTGCGCTCCAGTGCGGGGATGAACACGTCCGGCCGCAGCGCGCCGTAGTGCGGGTGCTGCCAGCGCACCAGGGCCTCGGCTCCCAGCACCTGGCCGGAGCTCAGGGAGATCTTCGGCTGGTAGTGGACGTGGATCTGGCCGTCCGCGATCGCCTCGCGGATCTGGCTGGTGAACTCGAGCTGACGCCTGGCCTCCACTCCCATCGACGGCCGGTAGACGTGCACCGGGCGATCCACCGAGCGCGCCACCCCGATGGCCATGCCCGCGTGGTGCACCAGATCGTCGATACCCGGGAGCCGCGCGCCGAGGGGGCCTGCTTCGTCGGTTCCGGCCTCGCCCTCGTCGCCCGCTCCCGCGGTCGCCACCCCGACCACGGTGCCGGCCTGCACCGCGACGGAGCCGAGGGTGTACGGCTCGGCCAGAGCGCGCTGCACGTACTCGGCGAGCTCTTCGGCGTCCTCCGCCCGACCGGGCACTCCAGCGAAGGGTTCCGGCTCGCCGGATCCCGTTCCGCCGGTGTCCGGATCCGGCGGCGGTACGACCGCCACGAACTTCCCGCGCTCGATGGTGGCCACGGTCGCGGTGGGCAGCAGATCGGTGAGCCGCTCGGCCGCCGAGCACAGCAGGGCCGCGCCCCATTTCGGGCTCAGCGCGGTGGCCGTGGTGGCGGCGTCGACCTCCACCCGGAGGACGGTGGTCCCGGTGGCGACCGAGACCGCGGCCCGCAGGCCGTCCCGGTTGCGCAGTCCGGTCAACGGGTCGTAGTAGGCGTTGTGACGCAGATGCGTGATCATCCGGGCGTTGGCGATGGCGTTGCCCAGTGCGCTCGCCAGCGTGGTCAGGGCTTGCTCGTCGGCGGGACCGAACCCGCGCCACCGGCTTTCCCTGTCGTGCACCTCGAGCACGCCGAGGGGGCCGCCGGGCACCCGCAACTCCACCAGCAGGCACTCGGTCGCCTCGCGCAGCCGCAGCGATCGGCACAGCGTTCGAGGGCAGTCGGAGGTGTGCACGTACCGCACCCTCGGGCCCGCCGCGGTGGCCAGCTCGTCCTCGCGGCAGAGCGCGGCGGCGGCCAGCGGCGCGCCCGCGATCCGGGGTTCCGCGTCGCCGCCGTACGGCCACAGGACGACCCGGTGGGCGGACATGTGCCGGCGTACTCGCTCCAGTGCCTCGGTCATCGCGCGCTCGCCGTGCGCGGTGGGGTCGAGGGCCGCCGTGACCGATCGCGAGGCCTGCGACAGCCTTCGCACATCGCGGTGGTCGCGCAGCGCGGTGCCGTAGGTGTAGTAGCAGAGCATCACGCCGACCAGCATCGGCAACGCCAGCAGGAGGCCGTCCTCGACGGTCGTCGCCAGCACGATGAGCAGGCCGCCCACGCCCGCGTTGAGCATTCCGGGCAGGATGACCCGGCTGGCCAGACGCAGCGCCGCCCCCGTTGGCAGTCCCGGGCCGAGCAGCGGGAGCACCAGCAGGGCGAACAGGATCGACAGCACGGGCACCGTGGCCGCGCCCAGTGCCGCGGCCGCGACCGGTGGCCAGTGCGCGCCGATGGCGGCGCTGTAGGTCAGGTAGGCGACGCCGACCTCGACGCAGCGGACGCCGAAGTTGTACGCGTAGCGGTCCCGGACCTTGTTCAGCAGCAGGAAAACCCCGCCCGCCAGCAGGTGCACGGCGAGGATCAGCGGGAACGGCATCAGCAACAGGCCGATCAGCAGGGGCGGCTCACTGAAGGTGACCTTCCAGCCGACCCCGTCCACGTCGACCTCGAAGCCGAAGTGCTCGACCAGCAGGAACGCCGCCATCAGGACCGGGGCGAGCCACCACAGGCCCGCGTCCCAGTTCCACGGGGAGGCCCAGGCCAGGGTGCCTGCCAGCAGCAGTCCGGTGACGGCGGTGAGGCGGGCGAACCAATGGAACGCGCGCGGCCGCCGCGGTGACCGCGTGACGCGGTCACCACTGTCCGGCCCCCCGGCGACCATCGTTCCCCCTTCAGGTGGCGTCTCGATCATCAGATCGTGTGTGTGCGATTTTCGCTCCACTCAGCGTACGTGGTTAATTGCACACGAAAGTGTTAATTGCAGTGGTTAGCCGGTCATTCTCGGCGGACACGCGAACGCGGGCACGCCCGGGTCGGGCGTGCCCGCGGGCACCGGTGAGCCGTCGACGGTTCAGCCCAGCGGGACCGAGGCGAAGTACGGCTTGCACAGCGGTCCGTCCAGATCGGTCGCGATCTCCACCAGCGTCGCGCCGTCGGCGGTGGAGGCCAGGGTGGAACTGTAGTTCGGGCAGGGGGCGTTCGGCGGTGAGGGGACGGAGACCGGTGCCGGGATGGAGCGCCACGGGCCCGCGCCACCGTTGTCGTTGATCATCACCGTGTTGCCGCTGCCGGCCGCGATCTCGCCGTTGCCGTCCCGGAGCTGCTGGCCGACCATCGCCAGCCGGGTCGGGCCGGTGCCGTTGTCGATGCGGGCGAGGGTCTGCGCGTGCGTGTAGTACTGCCCGGTGTCGGAGAAGATGCGCGGGCCCTCGTCGCTGGGCGGGCCCCAGTCGGCGCCATCGGCAGAGGTACGGAAGTGCGTCGCGCAGTCGTACTGGTTCCCGGTCGCGCAGATCTCGTAGCTCATGTAGTAGCTGCCGTCGCCGAGCTGGCGCACGTTCGCCATGCCGGGCCGCAGGTCGCCGTTCGGCGGGGCGACCGTGGGGAAGGGAGCCGACCAGGTGAGCCCGTCGGCGGAGAACGACTCGCGCAGTTGCTGGCTGTGCGCGGGATCGGTCTCGTCGGCGTAGTGGCAGATCAGGTCGCCCTGGTTGTTCACCGCCAGCTCCGGCTCCCAGATGCCGCCGGTGTTCTCCGCGGTCCGGCAGGTGGACAGGTACTTCCAGGTCACGCCCTGGTCGGGGCTCTGCCAGATCGGCAGGGTCATCCGCCGGTCCGGCGCGTCCTGGCCGACGGAGGCGGTCCACAACAGGGTTCCGGCCGGCATGGCGCCGACCTGACGGGGCAGTTCGAACAGGGTCGAGCAGCAGTACCCCGCCGGGGTGCCGGGATCGTGGATGGAGCCGATCTCGGTGAACGAGGCGCCGTTGTCGGTGCTGCGGTAGATCGCGCCGACGCCGCCGTTCGGGTCGAAGTCCACGACCGAGGCGACCAGGTTTCCGTTGGCCTCGCCGGAGTTCTGCAGGCGGATCAGCCGGGGGTAGAGGCCGTTGCCGTTGCGTAGCGGTGTCCCGGTGGCCATCGCGCCACCGCCCGCGTCGGCGTCCGCGGCGGGCCCGGGAGCCTCGGCCGCGGCGGGGGACAGTCCCTGGCCCAGCAGCGCCAGCGCGCCGAGCAGAACTCCGGTGATCATCGAACGACGGTGACGTCTGAATGCAGCCCCCACGAGGAAACTCCTTCGGCTCCCGGGTCCGGGTAAAGGATTACCCGGATCATTCGCCGTCGAGTGTGTTTGTGACGGATCTGTCCGTCAATCCACCGTTCGTCCCATCCGCCGCCAGGGTGGGCCGGTGGACGCCGCGATGGTTGCCCGCGGGATACCCCGGCCGCACGGCGTAGGCCCTGGACACGGCCATGGTCCCGGTTCTCCCGGCAGCCGAATGAACCAGTGGGGCGATCTCGATGCCCACCCTTACCGGCGCGTGGCGGATGGCAGGAAGCTGCCATCCGCCCGCTCGGGTCGAGGCCCGGTACCGGCAGGGTGGACATGGCCGAGGCCGGCCCGTCCACGGGGATCGAACTGGCTCGGTCAGCGGGACGCGGCCCGCCGGTAGCGGGCGACCGCCATCGACATGAACAGGGCGATGAGCCCGAGCGAGCACAGCACGGTGTAGAGCACCGCGTTCTCCGCCGGCCAGCCCTGGGGCTGCGGGAGGCCGGCCGGGGTCGGATTGCCGAACAGGTCGCGCACGGAGTTCGCCAGCGAGGTGATCGGATTCCACTCGGCGATGGTGGCCAGCGGTTCCGGCATCGCGGCCACCGACACGAACCCGGAGGAGATGAACGTCGCCGGGAACAGCCAGATCAGGCCGAGGCTCTGCGCCACCTCGACACTGCGCGCGACGAGCCCGATGAACGCGCCGACCCAGGACATGGCGAAGGCGAACAACAGGATCAGCAGATAGCCGAGCACCGCGTCGAGCGGGTTGCCGCGGATCCGCCAGCCGATGGCGAGCCCGCAGAGCGTGGTCACCACCAGGCTCACCACGCTGGTCGTCAGATCCGAGGTGGTGCGCCCCAGCAGCACCGCGACCCGCGACATCGGCAGCGACCGGAAGCGGTCCACCACGCCCTTCTGCAGGTCGTTCGCCAGTCCGATGGTGGTGAACGAGGCGTTGAACGTCACGGTCTGGGCGAAGATCCCGGCCATGATGAACTCGCGGTACGAGGCGCCGCCCAGGCTGCCGCCGAACACGTAGGCGAGCAGGAAGACGAACATGACCGGTTGCACCACGCTGGCGACCAGCGAGCCCGGCGTGCGCCGGATGTTGAGCAGGTTGCGCCAGGCCAGGTTTCCGCTGTCCCTGGTCATCCGGACCACGGCGTTCACGCGCTCACCTCCTCGTCCCTGCGGTGCCTGCCGGTGACATCCGGCGGCGGCCAGTGCGGCACGGCGGGCAGGATGGTGGTCCGCTCGGTGTCCACTTCGGACGGAGCGGCCGGGGCGGTGGGGGTGTCGCCGGTGAGGCTGAGGAAGACGTCGTCCAGCGTCGCCCTGCGCAGCCCGATCTCCAGCACCCGCACCCGCGCGGCGTTCAGCCGGTCCACGGCCGTGCCGAGCGCGAACTGGCCGGTGCCCACCGCGACCTCGATCCGGCGCAGCCTGCGGTCCACCGAAGGGGGAGCGTTGCCGGCCTGGGCGAGTACCCGGTGCGCGGTCGACAGGTCACGTTCGTCGGCCACGATGACCTCGAGCGTGTCGCCGCCGATGCGGGTCTTCAGCTCGTCGCTGGTGCCCTCGGCGATCACCGCGCCGTGGTCGATCACGGCGATCCGGTCGGCGAGTTGGTCGGCCTCCTCCAGGTACTGGGTGGTGAGCAGGACGGTGGTGCCGTCGGCGACCAGCCCGCCCACCACGTCCCAGGTGTCCAGCCTGCTCTGCGGGTCCAGTCCGGTCGTCGGCTCGTCGAGCACGACGACCTCGGGGGCGGCGATCAGCGCGCCCGCGAGGTCCAGCCTGCGCCGCATACCGCCGGAGTAGGTGCGGGACTGCCGGTCCGCCGCGTCGACGAGGTGGAAGCGTTCGAGCAGCTCCCGTGCCACCGCCGCGGCCTTCTTCCGCCGCATCCCGTACAGCTTCGCGACCAGGTACAGGTTCTCGAAGCCGGTCAGTTTGTCGTCGACGGCCGCGTACTGCCCGGAGAGCCCGATCGAACGGCGCACCTCGTCCGGGGCGGTGGTCACGTCGTGCCCGGCCACCCGGACGGTGCCGGAGTCGGGGCGCAACAGAGTGGTCAGGATGCGTACGGCGGTCGTCTTGCCCGCGCCGTTGGGGCCGAGCAGCGCGAAGACCTCGCCCTTGCGCATGGTCAGGTCGACGCCGTCGAGCGCCCTCGTGCCACCGAAGCTCTTGTGCAGGTTCTTCACCTGAACGGCGGGGGCGCCGCGCGGGTCACCACGCATCAGGAACCTCCTTTCCGGATCCGGCTACGCGGGGTGATGTCCGGCCAGTTCCGCTCCACGTAGTCCAGGCACTCGTGCCGGGCGGCGGGACCGAAGCGGTGTTCCCAGCCACCGGGCAGGTCCAAATAGGACGGCCAGATCGAATGCTGGTCCTCGTGGTTGGCCAGGACCAGATAGCGGCCGTCGGGGGTGTCGAAAGGGTTGGTCATCGTCTCGCTCAAGGTCAGCTCCCGGTTCGTTCCTGTGGTTCGTCGGCGCACCATGCCGCCAGCGCGTCCGCGACGACCGGGCCGATGTGTTCCAGCGCAGCGGGTTGCTGCAGCCGGGCGTGTTCGAAGGGCACCGGATGGTTGTCGATCCGGCCCTGCAGGTAGGGCGCCCACTCGTGCAGGGTGGGTGTGTTCTCGTCCCGTCCGGCCTCGGCGGTGAAGAACAGCACGTCCCCGTCGAAGCGCCGGGGGGTGAAGTCGTTCATCAGCCGTGCCTGCAGGACGAACACGCCGAGCATCGCGCCCAGGTCCTCCTCGGAGAGGCTGCCCAGCGGACTGCCCGCCGAGCGGTAGGCCCGCAGTACTCCGGCCCGGTCCAGCTCGTCCTGTTCGGGCACCGGAATGCCCTGGTTTCCCAGCAGCGCACGGAAGATCTGGTCCTCCGTCGCGTGCTCCAGCCCGTCCTGCGGCGCCATCGGGTACGAGTCCCACAGCGTGAGGAACGCGACCTCCTCGCCCGCCCGTTCGAGTTGCACGGCCACCTCGTGTGCCAGGTTCCCGCCGAAGGAGTAGCCGGCCAGGTGGTACGGGCCGTGCGGCTGCACCGAGCGGATCTGCGTGACGTAGTCGGCGGCGATGTCCCCGATCCCTGCCGGGTCGTAGGCATGGTCGGTCAGCCGTGGCGACTGCAGGCCGTACAGCGGACGCTCCGGGTCGAGGTAGCGCAGCAGGCCTGAGTAGCCCCAGGCGAGTCCGCTGGCCGAGTGCACCGCGAACAGCGGCGGCAGACTGCCCGAGGTGCGCAGCGGCAGGAGTACGTCGAGCGCGTTCTCCTCGGTGTCGTCGTGCAGGGTGCGGGCGAGGCCGGCGACGGTCGGGTTCTCGAACAGCCGCCGGATGGGCACGTCCACGCCGAAGGCCGAGCGGATCCGGCCGATCAGCCCGGTCGCCAGCAGGGAGTGCCCGCCCAGCTCGAAGAAGCTGTCGTCGATCCCCACCCGCTGCATGCCCAGTGCGCTCGCGAACAATCTGCACAGCAGGTCCTCCCGGGGTGAGCGCGGGCCGCGCCCGCCCGCGCCGGGATCCGCCGGTTCCGGAAGTGCCCGCTGGTCGAGTTTTCCGTTGGGGGTCAGCGGAAGCCGGTCCATCTCCACGAACGCGGAGGGGATCATGTAGTCCGGCAGCGAGCCGGCCAGCGCGTCCCGCAGGACGTCCGGGTCGACCTCGCCGGGCAGGGCAGGCACCACGTAGGCGACCAGCCGCCGGTTGCCCGCCCGGGTGTCCCGGACGACCACCGCGGCGCCGACGACGCCGTCCGCGCGGGTCAGCGTCGACTCGATCTCACCGAGTTCGATACGGAAGCCCCGCAGCTTCACCTGCCCGTCGACACGGCCGACGAACTCCAGCGTCGCGTCCGGCTGCCACCGCACCAGGTCGCCGGTGCGGTACATCCGGGTGCCGCCCTGGGCGAAGGGATCGGGCACGAACCGCTCAGCGGTGAGCTGCGTGCGGTTGAGGTAGCCGCGGGCGACGCCCGCACCGGAGAGGTACAGCTCGCCGGGCACCCCGGGCGGCAGCGGCCGCAGGTGCTCGTCGAGCACGTATGCCTTCGTGTTGCGTACCGGCCTGCCGATCGCCGGGCGGTCCCGGTCGGCGAGGTCGGCGATCACAGAGTCCACAGTGGACTCGGTAGGGCCGTAGAAGTTGTACGCGGTCACGCCGTCCAACTCGCGCAGTTCCGCCCACAGGTCCACCGGAACGCTCTCCCCGCCGAGGGCGAGCACCGTCGGGCGGTGCCCCCCGCCGTCGAGCAGACCATGTGTCATGAGCTGGCGCAGGTACGAGGGCGTCGTCTCGATCACGTCGATGCGCTGCTCCCGCAGCCCGGCGACCAGGTCCTCCGCGTTGCGCCGCGTCGAGTCGTCCACGATGTGCAGTTCGTGGCCCGCGATCATCCACAGCACCGGATCCCAGGAGGCGTCGAAGGCGACGGCGGCGGTCAGGGCCACTCGCAGCATCCGTCCGCCGAGCCGGTCCGACGCGGGGGCGAACAGGTGCTCGCCGTGCTGCCGGGACAGGTTCGCCAGCGAACGGTGCTCCACCACCACACCCTTGGGGCGGCCGGTGGATCCGGAGGTGTGGATGACGTACGCCGGATCGTCCTCGGACAGCGGGCGTTCACGCTCCACATCGGACAGATCGTCGCCGTCGTGACCGGCCACCTCGGCCAGCGTCGCGGCGGAATCCAGGCGCAGCAACGGATGCGTGTCGCCGACAACGGCGGCGCCCTGTTCGTCGGCCAGCACCAGCACCGGATCGGTGTCGGAGAGCAGGAAGGCGATCCGCCCGGCCGGGTACTCCAGGTCGATCGGCTGGTAGACGGCGCCCGCCTTGAGTACCGCGAGCAGAGCCGTCATGGTCCGTGCCGAACGGGACAGCGCGACCGCCACCGTGTCGCCCGTGCCGACGCCGCGGGAACGCAGCGACCGGGCGAGCCGGTTGGCCTCGGCGTTGAGCCCGGCGGTGGTGATCCGCTCGGCACCGGCGACGACGGACAGGGCCGCGGGCTCGGCCAGGGCCGCGTGCCGTTCGAACAGCTCCACCACGGTGGCCGCGGACTGCGAGCGCCCGGTGTCGTTCCAGTGCTCCAGCACCTGTTCGCGCTCCGCGGCGGAGACGAGGTCCACATCGCCGATCCTGGCGTCCGGGGTGGCGGTGAACTCGTCCAGCACCTGCTCGAACCAGCGGGCGAAGCGTTCCGCCGTGCGGCGGTCGTACAGGTCCGCGCTGTACTCCAGCGTGCCGGTGAGCCCGGCCGGGGACCCGTCCAGGTGACGTCGCTCCGACAGGGACAGCGACAGGTCGAACTTGGCCGCGTCCACGCCCTCCAGGTCGGCCACGGAGACCTTAAGTCCCGGCAGGTGCAGTTCCGCCGTCGGGGTGTTCTGCAGCGTCAGCATCACCTGGAACAGCGGGTGCCTGCTCAGGGTCCTGGCCGGCGAGACCTCCTCGACGACCCGCTCGAACGGGACGTCCTGATGGTCGAAGGCGGCCAGGTCGGTGGACCGGATCCGCTGCAGCAGCTCGGCGAACGTGGGATTTCCGGCCAGATCCGCCCGCAGCACCAGGGTGTTGACGAAGAAGCCGACCAGCTCGTCGAGCGCCTCGTCCCGGCGTCCCGCGACCGGGGTGCCGATCGGCACGTCCTTGCCCGCGCCGAGCCGGGACAGCAGTGTCGCCAGCGCGGCGTGCAGGGCCATGAAGACGCTGACGCCGTGCCCGCGCGCTATACCGGCCACGGCCGCGTGCACCCGCTCCGGAATCGACATGGCGACCGTGCCGCCGCTGCCGCCGGGTTCGGCGGGCCGGGGACGGTCGTGCGGCAGGGTCAACTCCTCGGGCAGCCCGGTCAGTTCGGCCGCCCAGAAGTCGAGCTGTCCGCGCAACCTGCTCGACGGGTCGTCCTCGGCGCCGAGCTCGTCCTGCTGCCACAGGGTGTAGTCCGCGTACTGCACCGCGAGCGCGGGCAGGCAGGGCTCGGTGTCGCCGATGTGTGCCGCGTACGCCGCGGCCAGATCACGGGCAAGCGGTGCCGTGGACCAGCCGTCCGCGGCGATGTGATGCACCACCAGCAACAGCGTGTGCCGGTCCTCGGCGGAACGGAACAGTTCCGCCCGCAGGGGAAGTTCCTCGTCCAGCGCGAAGCCGCGGCGGGCCGAGGCGGCCATGGCCTCCCGGGCCCCGCCGTCGATCCGGTGCACCGGCAGTTCCGGGCGGGCGTCGCGCGGCGGCAGGATCCGCTGGTACGGCGTGCCGTCCTCGGCGGGGAACAGGGTCCGCAGCGTTTCGTGTCGCGCGACCACATCGCGCAGCGCGGCCCGCAGCGCCCCGGCGTCGAGCTCGCCGTCCAGTTCGAGGGCCATCACGATGTTGTAGCTGCCGTTCGCGCCCTCGAAGTTGTTCAGGAACCACATCCGGCGCTGTGCGTAGGACAGCGGCACGCGTTCGGGCCGGGACCGCCGCACCAGCGGTGACCGTCCGGCGTCCGCGTCCGGCAGACGTCCGGCGAGGCCGCGCACGGTCGGCTCCTCGAACAGCGCCCGGATGGGCAGTTCGACGCCGAGTTCCGCACGGATCCGGCTGACCAGCTTGGTCACCAGCAGCGAATGCCCGCCGAGGGCGAAGAAGTCGTCGTCGATGCCGATGCCGGGCACGCCCAGGGTGCGGGAGAACACCGCGCACAGGCGTTCCTCGACGTGGTCGCGCGGCCCCTGCGCCGGCCCGGTCGCCGCGGCATCCGGGGCGGGCAGCGCGGCCCGGTCGAGCTTTCCGTTGGGGGTCAGCGGGAACTCGGGGATCGCCAGCACCGTCTGCGGCACCATGTAGTCCGGCAGCGAGGCGCGGGTGGCCTCCCGCAGCGCCGCGGTGTCCGGCTCGCCGGATCCGGCGGCGGGCACCACGTAGGCGAGCAACCTGGCCGGTGCGTCCTCCGGTGTGTCCACGAGGACGGCCGCGGACGCGACGTCCCGGTGTGCCGTCAGCGCGGCCTCGACCTCGCCGAGCTCCACCCGGAACCCGCGGATCTTCACCTGGTCGTCGATCCGGCCGACGAACTCCAGCTCGCCGCCCGGTGCGGTCCAGCGCACCAGGTCGCCGGTGCGGTACATCCGGGTGCCCTCGGGGCCGTACGGGTCCGGCACGAACCGTTCGGCCGTCAGCCCCGGCCGCCCGCGGTAGCCGCGGGCGAGGCCCGCTCCGGCGAGGTACAGCTCGCCGTCGACCCCGTCCGGCACCGGCTCCAGACCGGAGTCGAAGACATAGGCCCGGACGTTGTGCACCGCCGAGCCGATGACCGGCCCGGTGCCGGCGTCCACCCTGGCGACTATGGCGTCCACAGTGGACTCGGTCGGACCGTAGAAGTTGAATGCCAGCAAGCCGGGCACCGAGCCGAGTTCGTCCCACAGGCTCTCGCCGACCGCCTCGCCGCCGAGCGCGAGCACCGTCGGCCGGTGGCCGTCGGAGTCCAGCAGTCCCATGGCCAGAAGCTGCGCCACATACGACGGCGTGGTCTCCATCGCGTCGATCCGCCTGTTCGACACGTAGTCGAGCAGGGCCTCGGGGTCGCGTCGGGTGTCGTCGTCGATCATGTGCAGCTCGTGTCCGTCGACCATCCAGAGGATCGGGTCCCAGGAGGCGTCGAAGGACATGCCGGCGGTGTGGGCGACGCGCAGCACCTCGCGGCCGGTGGCCGCGGAGGCCGGGCCGAACACCTTCTCCCGGTGACCGCACAGCAGGTTCACCAGCGCCTCGTGGCTCACCTCCACACCCTTGGGACGCCCGGTGGAACCCGAGGTGTAGAGCAGGTACGCGGAGTCGGCGGGCGAGGGCGAGGGAAGTCTGCCGGTGCCGGAGTTCCCGGGGGATTCCTCGTCCATCAGCAACGTCCCGGGCAGCGGGCCGGGTAGCTGCTCGCGCAGCCGGTCGGCGACCGCCGAGGTGGTGACGAGTTGCCCGGGTGCAGCGTCCTCCAGCAGGTACCCGATCCGCTCGGCCGGGTACTCCACGTCCACCGGAAGGTAGATGCCCGAGGCCTTGACCACGGCCAGCAGCGCGACCACCGAGTCGGCCGAGCGCGGCAGCGCGACGGCGACCGGCGTTCCGGCGCGGACGCCGCGCTCCCGCAGGGTGGTGGCCAGCGCCCCTGCCCGGGCGTCCAGCTCGGCGAAGCTCAGAGTCACCTCACCCGCGACCACCGCGGTCCGGTGTGGACGGTCATCGGCCTGGGCCTCGAACAGTTCCGGCAGCGAGAGCGGGGACACCGGGCGGCGGGAGCCGTGCCGTTCGGTGAGCACCTCGGCGCGCTGCCGCTCGGTCAGCAGTCCACTGCGGCGGATAGGTGCGTCCGGGTCGGCGGTCAGCGAGCCGAGCAGCCGCAGCAGTGTTTCGACGTGCCACCGGGCGGTGCTCTCGTCGAACAGTTCGGTGCTGTACTCCAGCTCGCCGGAGAGTCCGGCGGGGGAGCCGTCCGGCGCGAAGCGCTCGCCCAGCGTCAGCGACAGGTCGAACTTCGCGGCGGCGGTGACCGCCGTGGTGTCCGCCCGCGCGTGCAGTCCGGGCAGATCGAGGGTGGCGGCCGCGTTGTTCTGCAGGGTCAGCATCGCCTGGAACAGCGGGTTGCGCCCGGGGATGCGCTCGGGATCGACCGCCTCGACCACCCGGTCGAAGGGGAGGTCCTGGTTCTCCAGCGCGGCGAGGTCGGTGTCCCGGACCCGTGCGAGGAACTCCCGGAACGAGGGGTCGCCGTCGATGATCGTGCGCAGCACCAGGGTGTTGACGAAGAAGCCGACGAGTTCGTCGAGCGCCGGGTCGGTACGACCGGCGACCGGGGTGCCGATGGAGATGTCCCGGCCCGCGCCCAGCCGGGACAGCCAGATCGCCATCGCCGAGTGCAGCGCCATGAACGGGCTCGCACCGCGTTCCGCGGCGACACGAGCCAGCGCCGCGTGCACGGACGCGGGGATCTCGACCGCCACGGTCGCCCCGGAGCGCAGCGGCTCCGAGGGCCGGGGCCGGTCGGTGCGGATACCCAGTTCCGCGGGCACACCGTCCAGAGTGGACTTCCAGAACCGGGCCTGCGCCGCAGCCGGGCTGTCCTGGTCGGTGTCGGCTCCGAGCAGTTCGTGGTGCCACAGCGCGTAGTCGGCGTACTGCACGGTCAGCGGCGGCAGATCCGCGGGCCTGCCGGACAGGCGCGCCCGGTACGACTCCCCGAGGTCCCGGGCCAGCGGCGCGAAGGACCAGCCGTCCCCGGCGATGTGGTGGAGCACCAGCACCAGCACGTGCTCCCGGTTACCGGTGCGCAGCAGTACCGCCCGCACCGGCACCTCGTAGTCGAGGGCGAAGCCGCGGCGCGCCTCGGCGGCGATCCGGGCCTCCACCGCTCCGGGGGTCACGGTCTCGACGTCCATCGCGATCCCGGCCGCCTCGGGCGGCAGGATCCGCTGGTGCGGTTCGCCGTCGCGCTCGGCGACGATCGTCCGCAGGCTCTCGTGCCGGGTGACGACGTCGCCGAGCGCCTCGCGCAGGGCGGTGCGATCCAGCGCTCCGGACAGGTGCAGCACGACCGGCATGTTGTACTCGGGCGAGGCCGGATCGAGGCGGTTGAGGAACCACAATCGGCGCTGGGCCAACGACAACGGGATCTGCTCGGGACGCCAGCGGGGCGTCAGCGCCGGCCGGTCGCCCGCGGGCGAGCCGGCAACCCGTGCGGCCAGCCGCGCCGGGGTGGTGGCCTCGAACAGGTCCCGGATGGACAGTGCGGCGCCCAGCTCGGCGCGGACGGCCCCGGTCAGCCGGGTCGCGAGCAGCGAGTGCCCGCCGAGTTCGAAGAAGTCGTCGTCCGGTCCGACCGCGGCCAGTTCGAGGGTGGACGCGAAGAGCCTGCACAGCGCGGCCTCGGTCGGGCCCGCGGGCTCGCGCACGGTGCCGGCGCGGTCGTCCGCCGCGAGCTCGGGCAGCCTCGCCGTGTCCAGCTTTCCGTTGGGCGTCAACGGGAACTCGTCCATCGCCTGCACGGTCGCCGGTACCAGGTGGGCGGGCAGCGTCTCGCCGAGACGGTCCCGGATCCGGGCCGGATCGGCGGTGGCCGGGGTGACGTACCCGGCCAGGCGGCGGCTCGCGTCGTCGGTGCCGCGGACGATCACCGCGGCCTGGCCGACGCCGTCGACCGCGGCCAGCGCGGCCCGCACCTCGCCCGGTTCGATCCGGAAGCCGCGGATCTTGACCTGCTCGTCGGTACGGCCGAGGAACTCGAGCCGCCCGTCGTCGTTCCAGCGGGCCAGATCGCCGGTGCGGTACATCCGCTCGCCCGCGCCGTCGAAGGGATTGGCGGTGAAACGCTCGGCGGTGAGCGCCGCGCGGCCGTGGTAGCCGCGGGCCAGTCCGTGGCCCGCGAGGTACAGCTCGCCGGTCACCCCTGCCGGAGCGGGCCGCAGCCCGGCGTCCAGTACGTAGGAGCGCACCCCGGGCATCGGCGTGCCGATCACCGGTACCGGCGATGCGCTCAGCTCCGTGGCCACCGAGTCCACAGTGGACTCGGTGGGACCGTACAGGTTCACCGCGAGCACGCCGTCCAGCGCGCGGAGCCGTTGCCACAGCGCGAGATCCACGGCTTCACCACCGAGCGCGACCACGGCCGGTCCGGCCTGGTCGTAGAGGCCCGCCGCGAGCAGCCCCCGGAAGTAGGAGGGCGTGGTCTCGATCGACCCCACGTTCTCCCCGGCCAGATACCGTGCGCATGCCTCGGGGTCGCGGCGGATCTCGTCGGCGACCATCAGCAGCTCGTGGCCGTCGAGCATCCACAGCACCGGATCCCAGGCGGCGTCGAAGGCCACGCCCGCCAGGTGCGCCACGCGCAGGGTGTCCGCGCCCGTCGCCGCGCGGGCAGGGCCGAACAGGCGTTCCCGATGCCCGGCGAACAGGTTCGCCAGGCTGTGGTGCTCCACCACGACCCCCTTCGGGCGGCCGGTGGAGCCGGAGGTGTAGATCAGGTAGGCGGCGTGCTCCGGGAGCAGGGGACGGAGCCGCTCGGTCCCGGCGATCGGGGCAGGGGAGTGTGAGCGCGTGCTCGCGGCGAGGTCCTCGATCAGCAGCGGTGTCACGCCGGCGGGCAGGGAGCCCGCCGTGGCGCGGTCGGCGAGGACCCGGGCCGGCCGGGAGTCGTCGAGCAGGAACGCGATCCGCTCGGCCGGGTGGCCGGGGTCGATCGGCTGGTACGCGGCACCGGTCTTGCTCACCGCGAGCAGCGCGCGGATCGTCCCCACGGACCGGGGCAGCAGCACCGCTACGGTGTCGCCCGGTCCGGTGCCCCCGGCGATCAGTAGCCGGGCCAGCCGGTTCGCCTCGGCGTCCAGTTCGGCGAAGGTGAGCGCCGTCCGGTCGTCGGCCACGGCGGGCGCGTCCGGCGTGCGGGCCACCTGCGCGTCGAACAGCGCGGGCAGGGTCGCCTCGTCCGGGCCGGGCCCCCGGCGCGCGGTGTCGTTCCAGGTCCGCAGCACCAGCCGGGTCTCGTCCTCGTCGATCAGGTCCAGCTCGCCGACCCGGTCGGCGGTGGTGGCCGCAACCCGGCGCAGGATCCGCAGGAAACGTTCGTGATGTGCGGTCAGCTCCGCGGCGGGGTAACGGGCCGGGTTCGCGTTGAAGTCCACCCGCAGGCCGGACTCAGGCGAGATGCCCTGGATCACGATGGACAGATCGTCGACCGGGCCGACGGACAGGTTGTGATTCGACGCGGTCATCCCCGGCCCGAAGGCCGGGCTGTCGTCCATCGGCAGGAGGTTCACCGTGGGGCCGTGCAGGGGCTTGCCGGGTGCCATGCCGAGATCGCGGCGCAGTGTGTCGGCCGGGTACCGCTGGTGCCGGAGAGTGTCCCGGATCTCCCGTGAGGCCTGCGCGACGAGTTCGGCCACCGTGGTCCCGGGCGTCACCCGCAACCGCAGCGGCAGCACGTTGGACACCATGGAGGGCGTCGCGCGCAGGACGGGACTGCGGCGGGCCGTCACCGGCAGGCCCAGCACCACGTCGGTGTCCCCGGTGATGCGGTGCAGGTAGGCGGCGACCGCCGCCACGACCAGTGGAGACCATGAGGTTCCGAGGTCCCGGGAGCGGTGCTGCAGCGCGGCGGCCTCCCGCGCGTCGAGATGCGCCGTCCGCTGCGCGAAGGTCGTCGACATCGGGGCCGTCGAGTCCGAGGGCATGGTGGCATCCGGACGGTCGGCCATCCTGGCCTGCCAGAAGGCGGCGTCGGTGGCCGAGCGGGGGGACGAGGCGTACTCGTGGTCCTGCGCGAGAACCTCGGCCAGGGAACCGAAGTCGGTCTCGGGGATCTTGTCACCCGCGACGAGTGCGCGGTACAGCGCGGCGATCCGGCGCAGCACCAGCACGGCACCGTACCCGTCCACCAGCAGGTGGTGCACTCGCTGGTAGAGGAAGTGCCGCCGCTCGCCGAGGCGAAGCAACGCGGCCCGGGACAGTTCACCGGTGACCGGGTCCACGGGGGCGGCCAGGTCGCGTGTCATCCATGACCGGGCGGCAGCCTCGGGGTCGTCCTCGCCGCTCAGATCGATCAGCGGCAGGGGCTGGTCGCTTGGCTCGCGCAGGTACTGGCGCGGGCCGTCGACGGTGTCGGTGAACCCAGCCCGCAGCGCCTCGGCCTCGGCCTGGACTCGCCAGACGGCGTGCTGCAGGTGGGCCACCTCGAGCGCGCCGCCGATGTCCAGGAACTGCGCGATGTTGTACATCGGGTTTCCAGGAGCCAGCCGTTGCCCGAACCAGATGCCCTGCTGGGCGGTGGACAGTCGCATTCCATCGGCATCGACGTACATCTCTATGCCACGCTTTCGAATCAGTCCTGTGGTCTACCGGGTCCCGCAAATGTCCGGACGGGTCCCCGTAGGTGGCGACGTTCCGTTCCTGCGGCGTATTTCGCCCCTGTGCGGGAGAACACGGCCGGAGGGTCGGTCGCTGCCCTTGTTCTGTGATTGGTCCGCGTCCCCGTGTCGCGGACGAAAGTAATTCGCCCCCAGGAGACGAACGGCTTGGCCGAGGTGACATGAAGCACCTTCGGGTGACATCGATGATCTCCTCTGGGAGTGGCATCCCGGCGGGCCGGGTGGTCCCGGAACATCACGAGAAGAATGGCTACTCGTCAGTATTTTACGAAGGTATCGAAAGAGTGAGATTGCAGCGCAAGGCCGGGACACCGAAGGGATTCTCCGGATGTCCCGGCCTTGTCGTCCGGCCGCTCGCGCCCCTACCTGGTGGCCGTACTCACGTATTGATGTGAATATGTCGTTCGTGAATTCTGGTCGACGGAGTCGGCAATTCCTCCAGAGCCGGGGAGTTGATCATCGGATGTTTCGGCAGGACCACGGAGAAAATCGTGCACATCTGAGCGGAACTGTCACCGAGGGCCGTGATTTTCACGTGTGCCGGAGTATGGCCCCGAATCCGTCCTCGAACTCCAGCCTCTCGTCGACGGTGACCAGTTCTCCGCCCGCGGCGAGCGCGGCGGTGGGCAGGGCCTCGTCGGCGCGGACCCGGCGCGGCTGCACTACGCCGAGCGCCGCGACCTCCTGCTCGCCGCCGAGCTGGGTGACCTCGTCCCCCGAGAAGACCGTCGCGTCCGCGGACGGCTCGCCCACCAGCAGTGTCTCCACATTCGCCTCCCGCAGCGCGGCGGTCACCGGCCCGAGACCCTGCACGGCCAGACCGTGTGCTCCGCCCGAGCGGAACCGGTCGGCCACCTCGTCGATCCGGGCCAGCCGCCTGCCCGTGACGACCTCGAACACGGCTCGGTCGAGTTCCGCGCCACCGTCCTTGTCCCTGCTGCCCGCCCGCACCGGCCTGGTCAGCGCCCTCGTCCGCTCCGGTAGCAGGTCCAGCAGGGCGGAGCGGGCCTGGACCTCGCCGCCGAGCACGACCAGTCCGGCGCCCGCGTTCTCGGTGGCGGTGGCGATCTTCTCCGCCGCCTGCCGGAGGTTGTCCCTGGTGATCTCGTCCGTCCGTGCCTGCATGTCCTGGTGCCCGGCTCCGCCGCCGCGAGCCGCGTGCACCGCGTGCCGGTCGCCGTCCGCCGAGCCGTGCCGCCGCAGTTCACCGTCCGCGCCGACGATCGTGATCGTGACGCCCACCTGGTCGACGACCGCGATCACGTACGGCGTGCCGGGGTTGCCGTGCCGCGCCAGGGGAACCAGGTACGGCAGGCGGGACAGCCGCGCTACCGGCTCGGCGGGCGGCTCGGCCAGGGACTCATCGACCAGCACGGTCGTACCGGCCGCCAGCAGGGCTCGCCCGCCACGACCGGCCGGCGGCCGCCCACCGGACACCGCCTCGTCGAGCACGCCGAGCAGGCCCTCGTCCGCGCCCTGGCCGGCGAGATCGTCGCGCATGTTGCGCCAGGTCACGGTGAACTGCTTGTCGGCGTCGGCCGTGTCGTGGGTGGTGTCCAGATAGACCGAGGCGAACGGTCCGTCGGTCGCCGTGACCTCAAGCAGAGCGGTCGAGTGCATGGGAACCTCCTCGCTTGCCCATTCGCGTGGCGCCCGGATCGGGTGATCATCGGCGCCCTCGTCCGACGGCTACCCCAGGCCAGGGGCGGGTCAAACCGCCCTGACCCGGCACGACGTCTCGCACGGACGGTTGACGGGGTTGACCACGCAGAGCACCGGCGTATCGTCGGGCGTGTCACTGGCTGTTGTTCAGAAGCGTGCTCCGGTCAGCGTTCCAATCGCTCACAGCCCGCCAGGATCCGGCCACGTGCCGACGTCGTTCCGGCAGTTCCGGTGGGTTCCGAGAGGAGTGCACATGGGAATACCCCGACCACGGACCCCGGACGACGGCCACGGTCTTGCTCTGACCACCACTCGTCCCGCGCACGGCGCGTCCGTCGTCACCGCCGTCGGCGAGATCGACGCCTCCACCTGCCGTTACCTGCAGGCGCGCCTCGACGAGGCGGCGCTGACCGAGGCCGACTCGGTGATCGTCGACCTGACCGGCGTCTCGTTCCTCGGCTGTGCCGGGATGGAGATCCTGGTCGCCGCCTCCGGCCGTTTCCAGCAGTTGTGCCTGGCCACCGACGAGCACATCGTGCTGCGCGCCCTCCAGGTGACCGGCATCGCGGACCGGTTCCCGGTGTTCCCCTCCGTCGCCGAGGCGCTTTCCCGTACACCGGTGGCATAGCCCACCGCCCGGACCGGGTTTCGCAGCGTGACCGGACGGGCACCCCCCGGAAGTGAGGCCGCCCGACGGGCGGAGCCTGCCGAAAGGGGCGACGATGGACACCAACGCTTACATGACGTTCCTGCTCGTAGGCGTTCTGCTGGTCGCGATCGACGGGCAGATCATCTACCGGAGCGGACGCCGCTATCTGGAGAACGCCGAGGGCAGTGCCGACTCCGGTGCCTCCATGGTCCGGCTGATCACGGTGCTCTTCCACCTCGTGGTGCTCGGCCTGCTGGCCCTGTTGTCCACGATCGACCTCGGAGGCGGCAGTTCCGCGGTCGCCGTCGTCGGCAAGCTGGGCGTGGTCCTGCTGATACTGGCGGTGGCGCACGCCGTGGCACTGGCCGTGCTGGCCCGCATCCGCGACGAGCAGGTGGTCGGGCAGCACATCGCCGATCGGCGCGGGCCGGCGGCCGGAACCGGGCAGTCCGGTGCGGCCGTGACACCGGTGCCGGGCCAGCAGGGCCGGGACCCCAGGCTCAGCCCGCCGCTGGAGCGCGGAACGTACCCGGCGACCGATCGGTGATCCACGGGCCGGCCCGCCGTCGGCGGGCCGGGTTCGCAGGCGCGCTCAGGCCGCCAGGGTGACCGCCAGTTCTTCGCACACCCCGTCCGTGGTGCCCGGCCGGCCGTGCTCCCGTGCCGACAGCACGGTCGCCACCGCGCGGGCCTGGGTCCACCGGCGCACCCGCTCGGGGTCCAGTTCCGCGGTCTCGGCGAACACCTCGAGCGCGTGCCCGGACCCGTGCGCACTCCCGTGCGCGGTGAGCCCGGTCCAGCAGGCGCGCAGCAGCGTCAGTGCTTCGAACGCGGGATCACCCGCGAGCCCCTTCGGGTCGACCACCAGCCACGGCTGTCTGCGTCCGCGCAGGATGTTCGACGGACGCAGATCGCCGTGCACCACCACCTCCGGCTGACCGGGGCCGAGTTCCCGTGCCGTCGCCACCGCCGCGTCCACCGTCCGGTCCGGCAACGGGCCGCCGAGCGCCACGGCCTTCCGGCGCAGGTCTCGCTGCCAGCCCGCGGCCACGGTGGACAGGCGGGGCAGGCCGGGGGGAGCGGGCACCGCCAGTTGCCTGGCGAGCCTGCCCGCGGCCGCGACCACGGCGAAGGGGTCGGGTAGTTCCGCGGCCGACCGCGGCCGCAGGCGTTCCCGCAGCATCGCCGAGGTCCCGTCCTCACGTTCCAGCAGCCGGGCGGCCCCGTTGCCCGCCCACGCCGCCAGCGCATCGGCCTCGGCGTGGTTGCCCGGGTCCGGCCAGGAGACCTTCAGCACCGCCCCGGAGCCGTCCTCCCGCCGTACCGGCAGTACCACCGCCGCGGGGCCGTGCGACATCGGTTCGGCCGGTACGCAGCGCCAGCGCTCGAGCAGGGAGCCCAGCAGCGAGGGCAGGGCTTCCAGCCAGGGCGGCCCGGTCCGTTCCTCGCGGGCCACGATGGCGGCTGCGAAGGCCGTGGGGATCTCGATCACGTAGCCCTGCCCGATCTCGCGGTGGATGTGTACGGCGACAGCGTAGGACCGCGGGCGGCACCGTCGGCCAGGATGCCGATCACCATGCCGGTCGCGAGGGGTCAGGCACGCTCGCGCGGCACCAGCCCGGCCTCGTGCGCGAGCAGGCCGGCCTGGGTGCGGTTCGCGCAGTCCAGCTTCACCAGCATCCGGGAGACGTAGCTCTTCACCGTCGCCTCCGACAGGTGCAGCCGCCCGGCGATCTCGGCGTTGGTCATTCCGGACCCGAGACAGCCCAGTACCTCCACCTCGCGGTCGGTCAGGTCCCGGATCCGCAGTCGTGCCCCCTCGCCGCGCTGCTGCTCGTCGGCGGAGGCGGCGACCAGCCTGCGGGCGGCGGCGGGGGAGAGGACCGTGTGGCCGTCGGCGGCAACCCGCACCAGGCTGATCAGGTCCTCCGGCGGCGTGGACTTCACCAGGAAACCGGAGGCGCCCGCCCGCAGCGCGCGGATCACGTAGCTGTCCGCGTCGAACGTGGTCAGCGCGACCACGGCCGGTGGCCGGGGCAGGACCACGATCCGCTCGATCGCGGTGAGGCCGTCCACGCCCGGCATCCGCAGGTCCATCAGCACCACCCGGGGCTGGTGGCGCACCACGGCCTCGACCGCCTCGGCGCCGTCGTGCGCCTGGGCCACCACCTCGATGTCGTCCGCGGAGCCCAGGATCGCGCGCAGGTGCGCGCAGACCATGGGCTCGTCATCGACGACGACCACCGGAATCATGAGGATCACTTTCGTGCGTCGGAACGTAGGCGGGCAGTATCGCACCGAGCCGGTACCCACCCCCGGCTGATCGCCCGGACTCGAAGGTCCCGCCGATCAGCTCCACCCGCTGCCGCAGGCCCAGCAGCCCGGAGCCCGAACCGCTGCGGGCGAGCACCTCGTCCGGGGGCCTGCGAGCAGGCCCGTTGACCACCTCGATGTGCATACCGTCCGGCCGATAGCGCAGTGCGACCCGGATCTCCGCGCCGGGAGCGTGCTTGCGGACGTTGGTCAGGGCCTCCTGGACGACCCGGTACGCCGTGCGCGCCACCGCCGCCGACAGATCCGGACCCTCACCGTCCACAGTGAACTCGATCCGGTCACCCACCGAACGGGCCTCGGTGATCAGCGTGGCGGGATCCGGCCGGGGCCGCGGATCACCGGCCGGTGGTTCTCGACTGTCCACTTCGGACTGTCCGGAGCGCAGGACGCCGACCAGGTCGCGCAGTTCGTCGAGTGCCTGGGTGCCCGCCGTGCGGATGTCCTCGGCGCTGGACCGGACGGCCGGGTCGGCGGAGGTCACGCCCAGCGCCCCCGCGTGCAGCACCATCAGGCTCAGCCGGTGGGTCACCACGTCGTGCATCTCCGCCGCCAGCAACCGCCGTTCCTGCGCGCGGGCGCGTTCGGCCAGCAGTTCCTGCTCCCGCTCCGCCCGTTCGGCCCTGTCCCGCAGCGAGGCGACGAGCTGGGTGCGCGCGTCCAGGTAGAGCACGGCCAGCGCGGGCACGAGGGTGTTCAGCAGTCCGAACGGGGTGGTGGCCCAGCTCGGCGCCCACGGCCGGCAGGCGAGCACGGCGAAGGCCCCGACGAACGTGAACGCGGTGCGCCGGTCCACCCGGCGGATCAGGTTCACCACCACCGCGGGGGTCGCGGCCGGCACCAGGGTCTGGGTGGCCGGTTCGAGCGGCACCAGCAGCCCGGGCGCGGCCCACCCGGACACCAGGATGGCGACCGAGACGGCGAGGATCAGCAGCGCGACGGCGCGCGGCCGGCGGGACAGCAACAGCAGTGAGGCGTCGACCGCGAGGTGCATCATCAGTGCGGCGTCCGGGCCGAGCCATCCCGACGTCCGGGAACCGACCCCGTAGACGATCAGGTCGAGCGCCGCGAACACGGCCACCGCCGCCAGCCCGCCGATCGCGTCCCCCCTCGTCGGCCAGAGGACGGACCACCAGGTGCGGGTGGGGCATGTGGTGCGCACGCGCTCACCGTAACCAGCTTCGCCACCGCGTGCGGCTGCCGCGCACCTTCGCCGCACCCGGGGTAGACGAAAGTTGCGCCCGCCCGCAGGGAAGTCCACCTTCGTCGTCGCGATCGACCCCCAAGCGCGGTGTCGCCCGGCCCGCCTGCCGCGCTGGAATGGTCGACATGTTCGCGACCAGCACCGGCGGAAGCCGGGGACTCCCGCCGGTGCCGGACGCGATCCTCGCGGTCGCCGGCCACCCGGTGCGCCGCTGTCGTTCACCGGCACGCGCTACGGGGGTGGCTTCCCACGCGTCATGCCCCGGAACGGCCGGTCGAGGTCGTCTGGACTGGGGGTACCTCGACCGGCCACCACCTCGTCGCGGCTGTGGCCGGCGCGGGATCGGCTGCTCGGGCGACGGACAGCACGCCCACCGGCATCCCGGCCGGTCGCGAAGACGCGGACTCGTCGCCCTGCCCGGGTTCTCCACGTGGCCGAGCCGCGCGGTGCCTCGCTCGCCTGCGGAACCAGGTGCGGCCGGTGAACGCGGTGCACCGGACACGGCAGCACGGACAGCATCCGTCCGGGGAGGACGGACCTCATCGGACACGAACAGGAGCGGACATGACCGGACATTCCAGAAGGACCGCGCTGCGCGCCGCCGCGGTGGCCGGGACGGCGGGCGCACTCGGGCTCACCGTAGGCGGCACGGCCGGCGGCACGGCCGGCCATACAGCCGGTGCCACGGCCGGGACCGGTGGCAGGCGGGGGACGACGACCTTCGTGATCGTCACCGGGGCCAGCGGCTCGCCGGGCGGCATCAACGATCTCGCGCTGCGCGGGCACCGCACGGTGGGCGTGGACCTGCCCGGCCACCGTCTCTCGGACGGTCAGTTCACGCTCGACTACCAGGCGCCGCAGGACCTCACCTCGCTGGCGACCCGCCCGTCCCCGATGCGCGACGTCGGCCTGGACGACTTCGCCGACGCCGCGATCGCGGTGGTCCGGCGCGTCGCCGAGTTCGGTCCCGTCATCCTCTACGGCGGCAGCATGGGCGGGGCGACGCTCAACCGGGTCGGCAACGCCGTGCCCGATCTGATCGACCGGATCGTGTACGACACGGCCTTCTGCTGCGTCGATCTCGCCAGCCCGAACGACTACTACGCCACCCCCGAGGGCGCCACCACGCTGGCGCCGAACCTGGCGGGCCTGACGGTGGCCGACCCGGCGGTGCTGGGTGCGGTGCGGGCGAACTACCGCTCCGCCGACCCGGCGGCGCTCGCGGCCGCCAGGGAGGCGCTGATGGACGGCGCCTCCGACGCCGAGTTCTACGGCATGATCGCCACTCTGCAACCGGACGAGTCGGTGACCGTCGGCGGCGAGGACTGCCGGGTCGACGCGGGCACCTGGGGACGCATCCCCCGTACCTACATCCGGCACACCCTCGATCGGATGATTCCGATCGCCATGCAGGACCGGATGATCGCCGAGGCGGACGCTCTCATCCCGGACAACCCGTTCGAGGTGCACAGTGTGGACGCGCCGCACGCGGCCAACGCCGCGCAGTTCGCCAGGATCGTCGATATCCTCGACGGACTGGCGACAAGAGACTCAGGACAAGGGGACGGTGACGAATGAACGAGACCGGCGGAACCAGTTCCCTTCCCGCGCAGGCGTATCTGCTCGCCTGTGACATCGGGGCGCGCCGCGTGCCGGACCGGCAGCAGGCCGGGCACCTGGTCCGGGCGGCCGCACTGACCGACCTGCTGCTGCGCGGCAGACTGGTCGACGACGACGGCAGGGCCGTTCCCCGTCCGGGCGGTTCCACCGGTGACGACCTGCTCGACGAGGTACTCGGCGAGATCGTCGAGGCCAAGCCCGGCAAGTGGAAGTCACTGGTACGCCAGGATCCACGCGGGACACTGCGCTCGCTGGAGGCCCTGCTCGACTCCGCGCGGGTGATCCGGCTGGAGCAGACGACCACTCTCGGAATCTTCCGCCGCCGCAAGGTCACCGTCCGCGACGAGGGGGGACGGGCCAGGCTGGCGGCGATCGTCGACGGTGCGCTGCGCGGTGGTGGGAGTGTCGAGCGGCTGCCGAGAGAGGACGCGGCGCTGACGGCTCTGGTGGCCGCGGTCGAGCTGCGCGGCGTCGTCTCGCGTGCGGACCGCCGTCGCAACCGCGACCGGCTGGACGCGCTGGAGGAGCACGCGGGAGTGGCCGTTCCCGCGCTGCGCAAGGTTTTCCGCGAGGTGCGCAACGCCCGTATCGCCGCGGCCTCGGCGGGTTCGCACGGAAGCTGAGCCGGAACGGCTCAGCTCATCGGCACCGACTCGCCGATGTACAGGCCGTCCAGGTAGTAGTCCATAGTGGACAGAGCGGCATCGGCGGTGCGTTCACCGGTGATGATCGCGGCGCACTGGGAGTCGACCAGGGACCACAGCACCACGGACTCCTCGTGCGGGTCCGCGCCGGGGCGCAGTACGCCGGCGTCCCGGTCCCGGCAGAGAAGTTCGGTGAAGAAGCCGATCACCTTCGGTGCGCCCTCGGCGAGCACCGCGGCCACCGCGGGCTCGCTGAGGGCGCGAATGAAGAAGGCTACCGATACCAGCCATTCCGAACGGCTCTGCTCGGTGGTGGGCAGGACTTCGGTCAGGCAGGTGCGCAGGACCGAGCGGACCGTCGGGGCGTGTGCCGATCGCACCAGGTCGGTGATCCGGCGTTCTCGCTCGGCGCTCTGGTGTTCCAGCGCGAACACCAGCATGTCGTCCTTGGTGTGGAAGTAGTGCTGTACGGCTCCCATCGACAGCCCTGCCTCCGCGGCGACATGGCGGAGGCTGACCGCCTCGAGGCCCTCGCGCGCGGTCAGGCTCAGCAGAGCCTCGGCGATTCGCGCGCGGCGGGTGTCGTGGTCGACGTGCTTGGGCACCGGTCTCCCTTCGCTCGCTCACTGTCCAATGCGGCCGCATTGCATCGGTGTCCGGCGCGAGTATACGATGCGCCGCAACGCGGGAGCGTTCGTCGCGAACAGTTCGGCGGGGCGGCACCGTCCCTTCGCCGGAGCGCGGCATCCCTCGCGGTGATGTCCGCGGTGGAATGTCCATAGTGGACGATTCGAGTACCGCCGGTCCGACGACCGCGGTGATTTGGGGAGGAACACAGTGACGTCGTCGACGACAACGCCACCGGGCACGGGAGAGGTGCGGCTGCGTCCGCCGCGGAACAAGGTGGACCCGCGGGCGGTCTCCTGGTGGCGGGTGCTGGTGCTGCTGATCTTCGGCGTGCCGGTGGTCGCGCTGGTCGTGCTGGGTCTGCTGATCGCACCGGCGCGGGTCTGGCTGCTGGTCCCGGCGGGCGCCGTCGCGCTGATCGGGATCGTCGCACTGCTGGGTCTGCCCGCGTGGTGGTATCGGGTGCATCGCTGGGAGGTCACCGAGACCGCCGTCTACACGCGGACCGGGGCGCTCTGGCAGCAGTGGCGGGTGGCGCCCATGTCGCGCATCCAGACCGTGGACACCCAGCGCGGTCCGCTCGAGCAGGCTTTCGGCCTGGCGACGCTGATCGTCACCACCGCCTCGGCCAAGGGTGAGGTGAAGATCGAGGGCCTCGATCACGAGGTCGCCGCCGAACTCGCGCAGCGGCTCACCGAGACCACGCAGGCCATTCCCGGTGATGCCACATGAGCGCCGCCGAGGACGGCTGGCGGCGGCTCGACCGTCGCACGGTGGCGGTCACCGCGATCGTGATGGCCGGTGTGGCGATCGGTGCCGGGGTGCCGACCACGGTGGGCATCGCGTCGAACACCTCGCTCGGCACCGCCCTGCTGTGGGTCGTGCCCGCCGGGTTGCTGCTGATCGCCATCGGCGCGGGCTGGGACTACCTGCGCTGGTACAAGACCTGGTACCGGATCGGCGACGAACGGGCCGAACTGCGCACCGGCATCCTGGTCCGCACCCGGCGGTCACTGCACCGCGACCGCATCCGCGCGGTTGACCTCACCGCCGATCCGATCACCCGGATCTTCGGCCTTGCCAACGTGAAGATCGGTACCGGGGAGAGCAGCGCGCCGGGCACGAGTTCCTTCGTTCTGCGGCCGGTCACCGCCGCAACCGCGGAGCAACTCCGTCGCGAACTGCTCGACCGTCCTGTCGGCGACACGGCCACCGCCGAGGGCATGCTCGCCGAACTGGACCCGGCCTGGGTGCGGTACGCGCCGACCTCGTTCCTGGCTCCGCTGCTCGGAATCGGTGCCTTCGGCGTGGTGATGAACGTCTCGGAGTGGTTCGGCCTGCAGAAGGGCGTCATCGAGTGGGTGGCGGACCTGTTCTCCGGGCTGCCGCTGGTGGTGACCATCCTGGTGCTGATCGCGCTCGCGCTGGTCCTCGGCTCGATCGGCTCGCTGCTGTTGTTCGTCGAGATGTGGTGGCGGTTCCGGCTGGAACGGGAGTCCGGCGGCACCCTGCGGGTGCGCCGCGGCCTGCTCACCACACGATCGATCTCCTTGGAGGAGAAGCGGTTGCGCGGTCTCGAGGTGGTCGAACCACTCGGCGCGCGCATGCTCGGCGCCGCGCGCGTGGACATCATCGCCACCGGCATGGTGCAGCGCAAGGACGACGACAAGACCGACCATCGCACGGTGCTGCCGCCGGCGCCGAAGGACATCGCCGACCGCGTGGCGGCCGACGTGCTGCGCGAGGAGGTCGCACCGACGAACAGTGCCCGGCTGGCCGGGCATCCCCGGGCGGCCCGCGGCCGCCGGATCCGCTGGGCGCTCGCCGCCGTGGTGGCCGTCGTGCTGCCGCTGCTGGTGCTGGGCGTGCTGCTGACCGATGTGCTGCTGCACCTGGCGTGGATCGCCGCGCTGGTGTTGCTGCCGATCGCGATCCTGATCGCGCTCGACTCCTACCGCGCGCTCGGTCACGGGCTGACCGGCGACTACCTGGTCGCCCGCAACGGCAGCGTCCGCCGTTCCACGGTCGCGCTCCAGCGACGCGGGATCATCGGCTGGACCGCGCGGCAGTCGGTGTTCCAGCGCAGGGCCGGGCTGATCACGCTCACCGCGACCACCGCGGCGGGCACCGGCGGTTACTCGGTACACGACGTCGGCGCGAGCGAGGGGCTCGTCTTCGCCGAGGCGGCCGTCCCGGACCTGTTCGCTCCCTTCCTCGAGGGGCCGCTTCCGCGCAGGGCCGACGAGACCGTGTCCGGCGAGGTGTGAGGCATGCGCTCCGCCTTCGGTGCGTCGTTCGACGTGCCCGCCGGGTACCTGAACACGCCCAGCATCGGCATCCCCCCGGAGCGGGCCGGCGAGGCGGTGAGTGCGGCCGTGCGGCGGTGGCGGTGCGGCGGGGACGACCCGGTGGACTTCGACGAGCCGGTTGCGGCCTCCCGGGCCGGATTCGCCCGGCTGGTCGGGGTCGACGCCGAACGGGTCGCCCTCGGCAGCACCGTCTCGCAACTGGTCGCACTGGTCGCCGCCGGAGTGCCGGAGGGGGGACGCGTTCTGTTGGCGGAGGGCGACTTCACCAGCGTCGGCTTCCCCTTCGCCGTACGGGCGCGCGCTTCGGGCGGCACCGTGACCGAGGTGCCCCTCGGCGAACTGGTGTCCAGTGTGGACGGACATGATGTGGTCGCGGTGAGCGTCGTGCAGTCCGCCGACGGCCGGATGGTGCACCTGCCTGCGCTGCGCGCCGCCTGTGCCGCCACCGGGGCGCGGGTACTGCTCGACGTCACCCAGGCGGCGGGCTGGCTGCCACTGCGGCTGGACTGGGCGGACTGGGTGGTCTGCGCCGGGTACAAGTGGCTGATGGCGCCCCGGGGCGCGGCCTGGCTGGCCGTGCGCCCGGAGGCGATGGAGCGCACGGTTCCGGTCGCCGCCAACTGGTACGCCGGTACGGACCCGTGGCGCACCACCTACGGCCTGCCGCTGCGCCTCGCCGCCGGCGCCCGCGGGCTGGACCTGTCGCCGGTCTGGCACGCTCACCTCGGTGCGGCCGCCACGCTGGAGTACCTCGCCGGCCTGGATCCGGCGGCGGTGCGGGAGCACTGCACGGGACTGGCGGACCTGTTCCTGGAGCGGCTCGGCCAGGCCGCGCGCGGAAGCGCGATCGTGTCGCTGACGGTGGACGGCGCCGCGGAGCGTCTCGCCGCCGCCGGAGTGCGCGCCGGTGTCCGCGCGGGGCGGGCCCGGGTCGGATTCCACCTGTACAACACGGTCGACGACGTCGAACTGGCCGCCAGGGCCCTGTCCTAGAGACAGACTCCGGACCCGGACCGGCCGATCGCCCTGTGTCAGCGTGGACGACCGGTTTGCCCGCTCGGATGAACTCCGGCCCGCTCGTGAACTACGGTATGTGCTCGTGGTTGGTCCGCATTTCTCTCCAGGCGCCGGTGACACCTCCGCCGGCGGTATGCCCGTGCGCGGTGCCGCCGCCGGTGACACGGCGCCCATCCGGCGGGTCGCCGACGGCAGTGGCGGCAACAACGGCGGTGACCGCGGCAACGGCTCCCGGTACGCGACGCTGTTCAAGGGCGCGGGCCTGCTCGCGGTGGCGGTGGTCTCCGGTCTGGTCTGGTGGCTGGTCCGGCACGAGCCCGCCGGCCCAGAGCCGGCGGCCGGCCCGGACCAGGGCACCACCGCGGCGTTCCAGTACTCCTCCGTCGCCGATCCGGTGCGCTCCACCGACTGCGTGGCCGGTTCCTACGGGGAGATCCAGGACTGGTTCCGCGACCACCCCTGCCAGTCGCTGTCCCGCGGTCTCTACGTCACCGAGGTCGAGGGCAAGCGGGCACTGGTGTCGGTCGCCCTCGTCACCATGCCCGACGCGCGACTCGCCCAGCAGTTCAAGGCGATCACCGACACCGACAACACGGGCAACGTCGCGGATCTCGTCCGGGACGGCTCCGCGAAGATCCCGGGGGCACCGCGGGTGGCGACCGGCGAGTACCAGTCGAGGGTCAGCGAGGCCACCGTGACGATCGTCGAGACGAACTTCTTCGACGGCGTGCAGGACGCGGCCCTGCTGCCGCGCATCGCCGCCGATGCGCTGCTGCTGGGTGACCAGCTTCGCTGAGCGGGAGGACTCCGGCGGCTCAGACCGCCGTCCGGCCCGGCAGCGCGATCGCCGCGGGGGTGAGCCCGGCCTCGCCCCGCCACGCCGTCCCGCGGGAGGCGGAACCCATCAGCGCCCGCATCGCGACGGTGCGCAGTTCGCCGTCGTCGGTGCCGTCGAGCACTCCCCGCCACGCGGTCGCGGCGTCCGTCTCGGCGGTCGCCACCACGGCGGCCGCCGTCTGCTCGTCGGTGACCGGCTTCGGCGGGAGGTAGGCGGCCTCCGGGGCCACCGGCGTCGCACCGGCCCCGTTCAATATGCGTTCGAGTGCGTCGCGGCGGTCCCGGTGCTCACTCGCGCCGTCCGCGACACCCGCGGTGTAGTCGCCCGGCAGGAACGCGCTCACCAGCCCGTACACCCACACCGCGGCGTGCTCGGCCGTCAGTGCCCGCTGCAGGGCGTCGGCCGTCTCCGGGGGCAGCGTCCCGGACGGCACCGGCGCCGCGGCCGGGTCGACCCCCGGATCGCTGCCACCACCGAGTTCGTCGGAGAGCTGCTGGGCCGCGGCGCAACCCGCGGCGACGGAGGCGAGCAGGGAGGCGCGGTGCCGGGGCTGGGCCGGGACGAGCGCGGCGGCCTGCGCACGTGCGGTGTCCAGCCGGGATCCGAGACCGGCGAGATCGGCGGAGGCCGGTGCGGTGCGCGCGGGCGATTCGGCGGCGGGCCGGTTCTCCCGGTCGATCTCGGCCTGCAGCGCGTCGGCGTGGGCGGAGCGGACCTCGGCCACCTGCCTGGCGAGCGCGGCGGACTGCGCCGCGCCGGTGCCCGCGATGGCCGCGGCCGACTCCGCGTCGGCCCGGGCCTGGTCGCGCAGCGGGACCAGATCGTCCGGCCCCTCGGCGTAGCCGGGACCGCAGGCCGCGGCCAGTGGCACCGCCACGGCGGCCAAGGCGACGCAACGCAGCACGTCACGGCGGGTGCGCGGGCGGACCCGATCCGCTCGCACGGCCAGGGCATCGTGACGGTCGCTCATGTGGCGCCATCCTGCCAGGCCTCGTCCGGACGCCAGGGGTCCGACCACCGGCGGGCACCCGCGCGGAGGAGATAGGCTGGTCCATCACTGACCGCAGCTGAATAGGGAGCGCCACGTTGGCAGCAGAACTCGCCGGAAGGCTCGAGCCGATCGTGGCGGAAGCCGTCGATGGCGCGGGTTTCGACCTCGACGCGCTCGAGGTCCAGCAGGCGGGCCGGCGCAAGCTGGTCAAGGTGGTGGTGGACTCCGACGAGGGCGTCGGCCTGGACGAGGTCGCCGGCGTCAGCCGTGCGGTCGCGGCCGTGCTCGACGAGAACGAGCACCTGCTGGAGGGGGCCTACACCCTGGAGGTCACCTCGCCCGGCGTCGAGCGTCCGCTGACGCAGCCGCGGCACTGGCGGCGGGCCCGGTACCGGCTGGTGCGGGTGACCCCGGTCGAGGGTGCGCCGTTCGCCGGCCGGGTCGGGGACGCGGGGGAGAGCTCCGTGCGGCTGCTCGTCTCCGGAGAACTGCGCGACCTCGCCTACGCCGACTGCGCCTCGGCGGTCATCGAGGTCGAGTTCAAGCAGCCGCCCGCTGCGGACCTCGCGTTGCTCGGCCACGATGAGCCGGGCACGACCGATACGACTGACGACACAACTCAAGAGGAACCGAAGGAGGAGTCGAGGTGAACGTCGACATCGCCGCGCTTCGTGCGATCGAGCGAGACAAGGACATCCCCTTCGAGACGGTGATCGACGCGATCGAGACCGCGTTGCTGACCGCGTACAAGCACACCGAGGGGCACCAGCCGCGCGCGCGGATCGACATCGATCGCAAGAACGGCTACGTGCGCGTCCTGGCCCACACCCTGGGCGAAGACGGCGAGATCGACGAGGAGTGGGACGACACCCCGGAGGGGTTCGGCCGGATCGCGGCCACCACCGCTCGTCAGGTCATCCTGCAGCGACTGCGCGACGCCGAGCACGAGAAGACCTACGGCGAGTTCTCCGCCAAGGAGGGCGAGATCATCGCCGGGGTCATCCAGCGCGACGCCAGGGCCAACGCCCGCGGCATGGTGATGGTGCAGGTCGGTGACACCGAGGGCGTGCTGCCCTCGGCCGAGCAGGTGCCCGGCGAGTCGTACCAGCACGGCAGCCGGATCAAGGCCTACGTGGTGGGCGTCTCGCGGGGCAACCGGGGGCCGCAGATCACGCTGTCCCGCACGCACCCGAACCTGGTGCGCCGCCTGTTCGCGCTCGAGGTGCCGGAGATCGCCGACGGCACGGTGGAGATCGCCGCCGTCGCCCGCGAGGCCGGCCACCGGTCGAAGATCGCGGTGCGCTCGACTGTGCAGGGCGTCAACGCGAAAGGTGCCTGTATCGGACCGGTCGGGGCCAGGGTGCGCAACGTGATGAGCGAACTCGCCGGCGAGAAGATCGACATCATCGATCACTCGGAGGATCCGGCCCGATTCGTCGGCAACGCGCTCTCGCCCGCCAAGGTCGTGTCGGTGCGTGTGGTCGACGAGCGGGCGAAGACCGCCCGGGTCGTCGTGCCGGACTTCCAGCTCTCCCTCGCCATCGGCAAGGAGGGCCAGAACGCCCGGCTCGCCGCCCGTCTGACCGGCTGGCGCATCGACATCCGCAGCGATGCTGCTGCCGCGGAGTCCGAGGTCGCCGACCCGGAGGACCCCGTTCCCGGAGCGGCCGAGACGGCGGAGCCCGCCGCGAGCGAGACCCAGGGCGCGGTCGCGGACTGATCCCTCGTGTGCCGGGCCGCCATCGGTGGCCCGGCACGCCACGCGCTGTCCTGACCGGCCGGACCCCGGTGCGCCGCCGGGTGCGCGGAATGCTCCGGGCACGCGATGCGTTGACCGCTACCCACCGCTCGGGCGACCGGCCGCGCCGGCCCGTCCACTCAGCCTCGGCTCGGACCCCGGTGTGTCGCGTGGTGGTGGAGACGTTGGGTGGGGTTGTCGCACGGAGTGTGTCGCCTGAGGGCGGTGGTGGGAGACGTTGGGTGGGGTTGTCGCACGGAGTGTGTCGCCTGAGGGCGGTGGTGGGAGACGCTGGGTGGGGTTGTCGCACGGAGTGTGTCGCCTGAGGGCGGTGGTGGGAGACGGGTGGGATAGACTTGGTGGTGGTTCAACGACCGCGGCAGGCGAGCGGGCACGAGGAGCGCCGGGATGGCCCGGTGCGAACGTGTGTCGGATGCCGGCGGCGGGCGGTGGCCGGTGAGTTGCTGCGAGTGGTCGCGGTGAACGGGCACCTGGTCGTCGACGTGCGTCGGCGGCTTCCGGGCCGCGGGGCATGGTTGCACCCGGTTCCGGAGTGTCTGGTCAAGGCCGAGCGGCGGCGAGCGTTTCCCAGGGCTTTACGGGTTCCCGGGGTGCTCGGCGTCGACGCACTCGGCGAGGTGCGGCAGTACCTGGAGCATCACCTGGAGCGGCTCACGGAACACAGTCAGGATGCGGGAGCTGCCCGGATCCAGTCGGAATCAAGGAAGCAGGTCGACCCGTCATGAGTCAGCCGTGAAGCTGAAGCCATGAACGCGCGACAATAGGACGAGGTCTGCGGGTCTGCCGCCGGCCTCCCCAGAGTAGGAGTGCTGTGCCAGGCAAGGCCCGCGTACACGAGCTCGCCAAAGAGCTCGGTGTCACAAGTAAAGAAGTACTCGCCAAGCTGAAGGAGCAGGGCGAGTTCGTGAAGTCGGCGTCGTCGACGGTGGAGGCGCCTGTTGCCCGCCGTCTGCGCGACGCGTATCCCGGCCAGGGTGGCGGCAAGAGCAGCAAGAAGCCCGCACCCGCCCCGTCGAACGGTGCGGCACCGGAGGGCAAGCCGGCCGCCCCGAAGCCCGGTCCGGCCGCGGAGAAGCCCGCGGCGGAGGCTCCCAAGCCCGCCGCGCGGCCTGGCCCGAGGCCCGGTCCGAAGCCCCCGGCCCCGGCTCCGGCCGCGCCTGAGGTGGAGGTTCCGGCAGCGACGCAGGCTCCCGAGGCCGAGGTTCCCGCCCCGGCTCCGGAACAGCCCGCCGCCGACCAGCCGGCCGCGGCCCAGTCGGGCCAGGGCGGTTCGGTGGTGCCGCCGAAGCCGCAGGGTCCGAAGCCCTCCGGTCCGAAGCCGGGCCCGCGTGCGCCGCGGGTGGGTAACAACCCGTTCGGTGTCGGTCCCGGTTCGCCGGCTCCTCGTCCGTCCGGGCCGCGCCCGGGTGGCCAGCAGGGTCAGCAGGGTGGTGGCGCCGAGCGTCCGCCGCGTCCCGGTGGTGGCGCCGAGCGTCCGGCCGCGGGTCCGCGTCCGGGCGGCGGTCAGGGTGGCGGCAATCGTCCGACGCCGGGCAACATGCCGCCGCGTCCGAACCCGGGCATGATGCCGACTCGCCCGCAGCGTCCGGCCGGTGGCCCCGGCGGCGCGCGTGGTGGTCCTGGCGGCGGTGCCCGTGGTGGTCCCGGTGGCGGCGCGCGTGGTGGTCCCGGTGGCGGTGCCCGTGGCGGTCCTGGTGGCGGTGGCGGCGGTTTCCGTCCCGGTGGCGGTGGCCCCGGTGGCGGCGGTGGCGGTGGCGGTTTCCGTCCCGGTGGTGGCGGTCCCGGTGGCGGCGGTGGTTTCCGCGGTCGCGGTGGTCCCGGTGGCCGTGGCGGCACGGCCGGTGCGTTCGGCCGTCCCGGTGGGCCTTCGCGCAAGGGCCGCAAGTCGAAGCGCCAGAAGCGCCAGGAGTACATGGACAACATGCAGGCGCCCAGCGTTGGCGGCGTCCGTCTGCCCAAGGGCAGTGGCGAGACGATCCGGCTGCCGCGTGGTGCCTCGCTGAGCGACTTCGCGGACAAGATCGACGCGAACCCCGCTTCGCTGGTCCAGGTGCTGTTCCATCTCGGCGAGATGGTCACGGCCACCCAGTCGGTCTCCGACGAGGTGCTGGAGCTGCTCGGCTCGGAGATGAACTACACCGTGCAGGTGGTCAGCCCCGAGGAGGAGGACCGCGAGCTGCTGGAGACCTTCGACATCACCTACGGCCACGATGCCGGTGATGACGAGGACCTGCAGGTGCGGCCGCCGGTGGTGACCATCATGGGTCACGTCGACCACGGTAAGACCCGTCTGCTGGACACCATCCGGAAGGCGAAGGTGGCCGAGGGCGAGGCCGGTGGCATCACCCAGCACATCGGTGCCTACCAGGTGGCGACGGAGCTGGAGGGCGTCGAGCGGCTGGTCACCTTCATCGACACCCCGGGTCACGAGGCGTTCACCGCCATGCGTGCCCGTGGTGCGACGTCGACGGACATCGCGGTGATCGTGGTCGCGGCCGACGACGGCGTGATGCCGCAGACGATCGAGGCGATCAACCACGCGCAGGCGGCGAAGGCCCCGGTCGTGGTCGCGATCAACAAGATCGACAAGGAGGGCGCGAACCCGGACAAGATCCGGCAGCAGCTCACCGAGTACAACCTGGTCGCCGAGGAGTACGGCGGCGACACCATGTTCGTCGAGATCTCGGCGAAGCAGGGCATCAACATCGACGGGCTGCTCGACGCCATCCTGCTGACCGCGGACGCGGCGCTGGACCTGCGGGCGAACCCGGACATGGAGGCCCAGGGTGTGGCGATCGAGGCGCATCTGGACCGCGGTCGCGGTCCGGTCGCCACGGTGCTGGTGCAGCGAGGCACGCTGCGGGTCGGTGACTCGGTCGTCGCCGGTGACGCCTACGGTCGTGTCCGTCGCATGGTCGACGAGCACAACGAGGACGTCACCGAGGCGTGGCCCTCGCGTCCGGTGCAGGTCATCGGTTTCACCTCGGTGCCCGGTGCCGGCGACACCTTCCTGGTCGTGGACGAGGATCGGGTCGCGCGGCAGATCGCCGAGCGGCGTTCGGCCCGTACGCGCAACGCGCTCAACGCGTCGCGGCGCAAGCGGGTCAGCCTCGAGGACCTGGACTCGGCGCTGAAGGAGACAAACAGCCTCAACCTGATCATCAAGGGTGACAACTCGGGTACCGTCGAGGCGCTCGAGGCATCCCTGATGCAGCTCGATGTGGGCGAGGAGGTCGACCTCAACGTCGTGCACCGCGGCGTCGGTGGTGTCACCGAGAGTGACATCGACCTGGCGACGGCGTCCGACGCGATCGTGCTGGGCTTCAACGTCCGGGCGCAGGGCAAGGCCACCGAGCGGGCGACGCGCGAAGGCGTGGACGTCCGGTACTACACGGTGATCTACCAGGCCATCGACGAGATCGAGGCCGCGCTCAAGGGCATGCTCAAGCCCGAGTACGAAGAGGTCGAGCTGGGTACCGCCGAGATCCGTGACGTCTTCAAGTCGTCGAAGATCGGTACCATCGCCGGCTGCATGGTCACTTCGGGTGAGATCCGGCGTAACGCCCGGGCTCGCCTGCTGCGGGACAGCAACGTGGTGGCGGAGAACCTGCCGATCAACTCGCTGCGCCGGTTCAAGGACGACGCGGTCGAGGTCCGGGAGGGCTTCGAGTGTGGTCTGACCCTTGGTTCGTACAGCGACCTGAAGATCGGTGACATCATCGAGACCTACGAGCAGCGGGAGAAGCCGCGCGCGTGAGTCTCACGAGTGGCCGGGAGGGGACCGCGGTCCCCTCCCGGCCACTCGGCTTTCCGCTGCCGTCCGTCTCTTCGATCTGCGATGGGTGCCGATGTTCGTTGGTGCGCTGGAACTCGACCTGCTGCTCGGTGACGTGCGGTCGCTGAAGCAGAAGCGTTCGGCGGTCCGGCCGGTGGTGGCCGAACTGCGGAAACGGTTCGATGTGTCGGTGGCGGAGGCCGGGCATCTCGACCTGCACCGGCGGACGTTGATCGGGGTGGCCGTGGTGGCCGCCGACGCGGCGCATGTGCGGGATGTGCTGGACGGCTGCGAACGTTTCGCCGTGGGACGTCCCGACATGGAGCTGCTCTCCGCGCACCGGCGGCTGTTCGGACCCGAGGACGACTGATTTTCCTTATCTGGCAACAATTCGCCCTCCGGGCGACATCGGCAACGAGTTAGGGGGTGCGCCGTGGCTGACAACGCCCGCGCACGCAAGCTGGCGAAGCGGATCGCGCAGATCGTGGCCTCCTCGCTGGAGCATGACGTCAAGGATCCGCGGCTGGCCGGGGTCACGGTGACGGACGCGCGGATCACCGGCGATCTGCGGGACGCGACCGTGTTCTACACGGTGCTGGGCGAGAGCCTGGATTCGGAACCGGACTTCGCGGGTGCCGCCGCGGCGCTGGAATCGGCGCGCGGGGTGCTGCGGACGAAGGTCGGCGAGGGGACCGGGGTGCGGTACACGCCGACGCTGGCCTTCGTCGCCGACAGCGTGCCGGATGACGCGCGCCGGATCGAGGAGCTGTTGGAGAAGGCGCGGGAGGCCGACGCCGAGGTGGCCAGGCAGGCGGCCGCGGCGGCGCATGCCGGGGAGCCGGACCCGTACCGCGTCCCGCGCGAAGCGGACGTGGATGACGTGGATGACGCGGCCGGGGGCGTGGACGCGAGCACGACGGACGCCGGCGACGAGAAGCGCTGAGCCGTGCGGGCGGGGCTGACGCGACGGGGCCTGCTGCTCGGTGGGCTGGCCGTGTGCACGTCCGTGGCCGCGTGCGGTGCGCAGGAGCGCGAGCAGGTGCCGGTGCCGTATGTGCCGGCGACGCCGGATCCGCCTGCGCCGCCGCCGGTCCCGGTGAGCGCGCGCCGGGTGTACTCCGCCGCGCGCGGTTCCGAGGTGGACCTGGTGGTGATCGCGCCGGAGGGCGTGCCGATCGCTGGGCTGCCGGTGTGCCTTGCCCTGCACGGCAAGGGAAGCAACGCGCGCGGCTTCGCCGACCTCGGGGTGCCGGCGATGCTCTCCGAGGTCGTGGACGCCGGTACGCCGCCGTTCGCACTGGTCGCGCTGGACGGTGCGCACTACTGGGTCGATGTCGACGGTGGCGACGATCCGCTGCGGATGCTGGTCGATGAGCTCCCGGGCTGGCTGGCGGACACCGAACTCGGCGCCCCGGCCGCGGCCCTGGGCATCTCGATGGGCGCGTTCGGGGCCTTGCGGTACGCGCGTGAGCAGCGGGATATGAAGGCGATCGCGGCGTGCAGCCCGGCGTTGTTCGTGGACTGGCCGGACGCCGAGGCGCGCGAGGTGTTCGCGAACGAGTCGCAATGGGAGTCGCACGAGCCGTTGCGGCACACCGCGGAACTGGGGCGGGCCGAGATCGGCGTCTGGTGTGGCGAGGACGATCCGTTCGCCGGTGCGGCGCGGAAACTGGTCCAGGCCACCACGCCTGCCCGCGCGGAGATCGGCCCCGGTGAGCACGACGAGTCCTACTGGACGTCGGCGATGCCGGAGATCCTCCGATTCGTCGGGGCCCGGCTGGCCTGAGCGACCGGGTTCCCCGCGCTCACCGGGATCAGTTGCCCGCCAAGGGTTTCCTGGCGACGATGAGGTCGCGCAGGATGGCCTGGTCCACCCGGTGGGTGAAGCCCAGGTAGGCCTCGTCCTCGACGACGTCCAGGCCCGCGCCGGTCAGGATCCCGGTGAGCACCTCGCGGCCGGCGACGGTGGTGTTCCAGGAGATGCCGATGGCGCCGCCGGGGCGCAGCGTCCTGGACCACACCGGCAGTGCCGCGGCCAGCAGGTCCCGCGGACTCCGGGCGGGCCCGGTCCCGTCGGAACGGTGGCTGCCGTGCTGCACGCCGTACGGGGCGTCGGTGACGATCACGTCGACCGATTCCCGCCGCAGCAGCGCGGCCGTCTCCAGGGTGTCGCAGTTGAAGTAGGTGATCCGGTTGACCTCGCCCGCCTTGTATCGCTCCTTCGTGGCGGCGTACTCGACGTCGAGCCGCCTGCCGAGGCGCACCTTGTCCCGCCGCAGCGAGGTCGAGTCGGCGGTGTGCTTGAGACGCTTGTTCTTCAGCCAGGTGGTGAGGAACGTCGAGTAGTTGTCGAAGTCCTTGCCGTCGGTGTCCGCGCCGGTGACGTCGAAGCCGTACATCATCGCCTGGTTGAGCGTGGTTCCCCGGCCGCACAAGGGATCCAGGACGTGTACCGGCCGGTCGAGGAAGGCCGAGGGCTCGTCGCGGGCGAGCAGGGTGACGTTGAGCAGCAGCTTGGTGAACAGCTCGTTGGTCTTGCCGGGGTACTTCTGGATGGTCAGCAGGTCGGAGTCGAAGCGGTCCAGACCGCGGAGTTCGACCGGCCGCAGCAGCTCCCCGGTCACCTCGAACAGCGCGTACAGCGCGGAGAGGTTCGACAGCAGCCGTACGTCCCGGTCGCCGAGCGGTGTGCCGGTGGTGAACCCGACGTAGCCGACGCCGCCGATGCGACGCTCGGCCACCTCGGTGACGTCCGCGTCCAGGGCGGTCGCGGCGAACACCGCCAGTTCCGCGCGGAGCAGGCCGAGAGAGGCGTCCGCGTAGACGCGGTTGGCGGCGGGGTAGAGCAGGATGGCGTAGGCAGGCATGGGGGCTCGCGAGCTGTCGTCGGGGGAGTGGCCGAGATTACCGCGACCCGGCGTTCGTCCGACCCCCGGCGTAGCTTGCGGGACGTGACCGACATCGTGAACTCCGTGCCGAGCCCCGTCCCCGCGTCCGGTCCCGGTGACCACGGGCCGGGCGCAGGCGCACCGGGCCCGGGCGTACCGGGTGACGGCGCGCCGGCGGAGGAGACCGTCGCCGGGGCGGCGGCCCTGCTGTCCGGTGCCCGTGACGTGACGCTGCTCGGGCACGTCCGCCCGGACGCCGACGCGCTGGGCAGCGCGCTGGCGCTCGGCCGGGTGCTGGCCCGTCGGGGCGCCGTGGTCCGGGTGTCGGTGGGCGAGCCGGAGCGGATGCCGGAAACCCTGGCCTGGCTGGACGCCGGGGACCTGTTCGTCCCGGCGAGCAAGCTGCCGGAAGCGGAGTCGCTGCTGGTCGCGCTGGACTCGGCGAGCGAGCGCAGGCTGGGCCCGCTGGCCTGCCGGGTGGACGACCGCCGAGCGGAGGGTGGCGCCGTGTTGGTCGTCGACCACCACGCCGGCAACACCCGATTCGGCACGCACCACGTCGTCGACGAGACGGCGGAGGCCACCGCGCTACTGGTGCTGCGGCTGATCGACGCGATGGGCGAGCCGCTCGACGAGCACATCGCCACCTGCCTCTACGCCGGCCTGGTCACCGACACCGGCGGCTTCCGGCGGGCCCGCCCGGAGATCCACGCCGTCGCCGCGCGGCTGCTCGCGGCGGGTGCCGATCCGGAGGAGGTCTCCCGCCGGATCGTCGACGACCACCCCTTCGCCTGGCTGCCGATGCTGGCCGCCGTACTGGGCGAGGCCCGCCTGCTGCCGGACGCCGCCGGCGGGCTCGGCGTCGTGCACACGGCCGTGCCGCTCGCCGTCGCGGCCACGGTTCGCGCGGAGGAGGTGGAGGGCGTGATCAACGTGATCCGGACGACCCGCGAGGCCGATGTGGCGGTGGTGCTGAAGGAGGCCTCCGGCGGGCAGTGGTCGGTGTCGCTGCGCTCCCAGGGCGGCGTGGACGTTTCCGCCGCGGCCCGCGAGCTCGGCGGGGGCGGGCACCGCAGGGCGGCGGGCTGCACGGTCACCGGTGAGCTGACCGCCGCCCGCGAACGGGTGCTCGTCGCCGTCGCCGCCGCCGTGCTTCCCACTCCGCGGCCGTGACCCGGATGCCCGCGCGACTGCACCGGCGAATCGTCGGGGGAGCCCTCTAGGGTTGCGGCCGTGTCGACGCCATCCGAGCCGGTGAACTCCACGCAGGACGATCCCGTCCCCGGAACCGAGCGGGTCCCGCCCCGGACGGTGTTCGGCCTCGCCGTCCCCGCACTGGGCGTGCTCGCCGCCGAACCGCTGTACGTGCTCGTCGACACCGCGGTCGTGGGGCATCTCGGCGCGCTGCCGCTGGCCGGGCTCGCCGTCGGCGGCGTGATCCTGTCCCAGATCTCCACCCAGCTCACGTTTCTGTCCTACGGCACGACCTCGCGGACCGCGCGCCTGCACGGAGCGGGCAGGCGCGCCGAGGCCGTCAGCGAGGGGGTGCAGGCCACCTGGCTGGCGGTGATCGTCGGCCTGATCCTGGTGGTGGCCGGGCAACTGCTCGCCGGGCCGATCGCCGGGGTGCTCTCCGGTTCCGGCGAGGTCACCGGCGCCGCCGTGTCCTGGCTGCGCATCGCCCTGCTCGGCACCCCGCTGATCCTGATCACCATGGCGGGCAACGGCTGGATGCGCGGGGTGCAGGACACCGCCCGGCCGCTGCGGTACGTCCTCGCGGGCAACGGGATCTCCGCGGTCCTGTGTCCCCTGCTGGTCTATCCGGCGGGGCTCGGGCTGGAGGGTTCGGCGGTGGCGAACCTGATCGGCCAGGTCTTCTCCGCGGGCCTGTTCGTGCGGGCGCTGCTCACCGAGAAGGTGCCGATGCGCCCGCGTCGCGAGGTCATGTGGGCGCAACTCGGCCTTGGTCGCGATCTGGTGCTGCGCAGCCTGGCGTTCCAGGCCTGCTTCGTCTCCGCCGCCGCGGTGGCCGCCCGCACCTCCACCGAGGCGGTGGGTGCGCACCAGATCGTCCTGCAGTTGTGGGTGTTCCTCTCGCTGGTGCTCGATTCGGTGGCGATCGCCGCGCAGGCTCTGGTCGGCGCGGCGCTCGGCAGCGGGTCGTCCCGGCGGGCCCGCGGCGTGGCGGGTCAGATCACCCGGTACGGGCTGATCCTCGGCGTCGTGCTGTGCGGGCTGTTCGCGGCCGTGTCCCAGGTACTGCCGCGGGCGTTCACCACCGACCCAGGAGTGCTTGCCGAGGTACCGCACGCGTGGTGGTTCTTCGTTGCGCTGCAACCGATCGCGGGGGTGGTGTTCGCGATCGACGGGGTGCTGCTCGGTGCCGGCGACGCGGCGTTCCTGCGCAACGCCACGCTGCTCAGCGCCGCGCTCGGATTCCTGCCGCTGGTGTGGGCCTCGCTCGGTTTCGGCTGGGGCCTGGCCGGGATCTGGACGGGGCTGTCGCTGTTCATGGTCTTCCGCCTGATCGCGGTGGTCCTGCGCTGGCGTTCCGGACGGTGGGCGGTCGTCGGCGCCGTGCGCGCCTGAGAACGCGGCGGTACCGCTTGTGGTGAACAGCACGGGCCCGCGCTGTTTATTTCGGCGTTACTCGGGCGATACAACTGCAGGGTGCGGCGACGAGGGCGCATCCAGTCGTAGCACCCGTCGCCGCCTACCCAGGGAGCCGCCAGTGTCCGCCCGGCCGCAGTCCACCGGATCACCGAGCGGCACGGTCGCATCGGCGGGCGGACGGGCGAAATGGCTGATCTGGCTCGCCGGGGCCACCGTCTACCTGCTCGCCGTGTTCCACCGGACGTCCTTCGGGGTCGCGGGCTTGCAGGCGAGCGAACGCTTCGGCGTCGGCGCCGCCGCCCTCGGCACCTTCACCGTGCTGCAGGTCGGGGTCTACGCGGCCATGCAGATCCCCACCGGGGTACTGGTGGACCGGTACGGGCCGCGCCGCATCCTGACGGCGGCCCTGCTGTTCCTCGGCATCGGCCAGGTGCTGATGGCCACCGCCGACTCCTACCCGCTCGGTCTGCTCGCCCGGGGTGTCCTCGGTTTCGGCGACGCGCTCACCTTCGTCAGCGTCGTCCGGCTGATCGCCGCGCACTTCAGCGGACGGCAGTACCCGGTGGTCACCTCGTTCACCACCGCCGTGGGCTACATCGGCAACCTGGCCGCCACCGTGCCACTGACCCTGCTGCTCGCCGGTCCCGGCTGGACGCCCACCTTCCTGGTGGCAGGCGTGGTGACGGCGCTGTTCGCTGCCGTGGTGCTGGCCGTGGTCCGCGACGATCCGGCCGGGGTGCGCCGCGAGCCGGCCGGGCCGGTGAGCCCGCGCGCCCTGCGCGCCCAGGTGTCCGGTGCGTGGCGGGTGCCCGGCACGCGACTCGGCTTCTGGCTGCACTTCTCGACCATGTTCGCGCCCAACGTGCTGACCCTGATCTGGGGCGTGCCGTACCTGGTGCAGGGGCAGGGCCTGCCCGCCGCGACCGCGAGCGCGCTGATGACCGTGTTCGTCTTCGGCTCGATGGTCGGCGGCCCGGTGGTCGGCGCGCTGATCGGGCGCAGCCCCTCGTGGCGGATGCCGATCGTCGGCGGCTACCTCGCCGGTGCCGTCGTGGTCTGGGCGCTGCTGCTGTCCTGGCCGGGCACGGTGCCGGCCGCGGTTCTCGTGCCCTGTTTCGCGTTCCTGTCCATCGGCGGGCCCGCGTCGATGATCGGCTTCGCGCTCGCCCGCGACTACAACCCACTGCACCGTGTCGGCACCGCCACCGGGGTGGTCAACGTCGGCGGCTTCGTCGCGACGACGATCGGCGCGCTCGTCTTCGGGCTGCTGCTCGAACTGACCGGTGGCGAGTTTCGCTGGGCGCTGCTCGGCATCGTCACCGTGCTGGTGCTCGGCGTGTTCCGGATGCTGGTCTGGTGGCGGCGGGCCCGGGCGGCGCTGTTCGACGCCGAGGCACGGGGTGAGCAGATCCCCGTCCGCATCGTCCGGCACCGCTGGGACACCCCGGTCGGTGCCCGGTCCACGACGGCCGCGGCCTGAGCGCTCGCTACAGTTTCCCGGTGTCCCAGCAGCAGTCCCGCCGTCCGCGCCGTCCCGCCCCTCCGCCCGGCCTGCTGGTCGTCGACAAACCGGGCGGGATGACCTCGCACGACGTGGTCGCCCGCGCCCGGCGCATCATGGGTACGCGCAAGGTCGGCCACGCCGGCACCCTCGACCCGATGGCCACCGGCGTGCTGGTGCTCGGCATCGAGCGGGCCACCAAGCTGCTCGGCCACCTGGCGATGGACACCAAGGCGTATCTGGCGACCATCCGGCTCGGCTCGGCCACCGGCACCGACGACGCCGAGGGTGAGGTCCTGTCCACGGCGGACGCGTCCGCGGTGACCGAGGAGGAGATCCACGCCGGGGTCGCCGAGCTGACCGGCGACATCATGCAGGTGCCCAGTTCGGTGAGCGCGGTGAAGGTCAACGGGCGGCGTGCCTACGAGATCGCCCGTTCCGGCGAGAGCGTGGAACTCGCCGCCCGGCCGGTGACCGTGTCCCGCTTCGACGTGCTCTCGGTCAGCCGCGAGGACGGGGCCGTCGAGTTCGACGCCATGGTCGACTGTTCCTCCGGCACCTACGTGCGGGCGCTGGCCAGGGACCTCGGCTCCCGGCTGGGCGTCGGCGGCCACCTCGGTGCCCTGCGGCGTACCAGGGTCGGGCCGTTCGGTCTGGCCCGGGCGCGCACCCTGGACCAGCTCGAACAGACCCCGGAACTCTCGCTCGGTCTCGACGACGCGGTGCGGGCCGCGTTCCCGAGGGTGGACGTCGACGCCTCGGTGGCGCGGGCGCTCACCCACGGCCAGGCGGTCCCTCCCGCCGGCGTCGCCGGAACGTACGGCGTGTTCGGACCGGACGCGCACGCCATCGCCCTGCTGCGCGACGAGGGCGCCACCGCGCGACCGGTCCTGGTGCTGACCCCCGCGGGGTGAGCAGGCGGCGACCGGTGGCGGGGCAGTAGGCTCCGGAGCCGTGCAGCGATGGCGTGGATTGGCGGATCTTCCCGGCGGCTGGGGACGTTGTGTCGTCACCATCGGCGTGTTCGACGGGGTGCATCGCGGCCACCAGGCCCTGATCAGCCGGACCGTGGAGGTGGCGCGGGAGCGCGGGCTGCCGAGCGTGGTGCTGACCTTCGACCCGCATCCGTCCGAGGTGATCCGGCCGGGCAGCCACCCGGCCCAGCTCACCACCCTGCGACGTAAGGCCGAACTCGTCGAGGGCCTCGGGGTGGACGTGTTCGCCGTGCTGCCGTTCACAGCGGAGCTGTCCCGGGTGCCGGCACACGACTTCGTGCACGAGATCCTGGTCGACAAGCTGCACGCGGCCGCCGTCATCGTCGGGCAGAATTTCACTTTCGGCGCCAAGGCCGCGGGCGACACCGAGACGCTGCGGACCCTCGGCAGGCGCTTCGGCTTCGTCGCCTTCGGCGCCGACCTGCAGGGCGCGACCCTGCCGGGGGACACCGTCGCGGCGGGGGAGCAGCCGCAGACCGAGATCACCTACTCCTCCACCTACATCCGCTCCTGCATCGACGCCGGTGACGTGTCGGCCGCCGGGGACGCGCTGGGGCGGCCGCACCGCCTGGAGGGCATCGTCGTGCGCGGTGCGGGCCGGGGCCGGGAACTCGGCTATCCCACCGCGAACCTGTCGACCACGAGGTTCGCCGCGGTACCCGCGGACGGGATCTACGCCTGCTGGTTCACCCGCTCGGGCAGCCCGGACCGGCTGCTGGCCGCCGCGGTGTCGGTCGGCACCAACCCGACGTTCTCCGGCCGGGAGCGCACCGTCGAGGCGTTCGTGCTGGACGCCGACGAGGACCTCTACGGCCAGCACGTCGCGCTCGACTTCGTCGGCAGGCTGCGCGGGCAGATCCGCTTCGACTCGCCGGACGGCCTGGTCGACCAGATGGCCGAGGACGTGCGCGAGACCCGCCGGACGCTGGGGACGGGCCACTGACGCCTGCGCGCCCCCCGCCCGGCCGGGTGCAAAAGCGAACGCATCGGTGATTCCGGCCCGCGGCGACGGGCCGACCTGGCAGGATGCCGATGTCGAGGACAGACGAAGCTGGGCAGGGGGAGCGGGCACAGGTGGAGGACCACAAGATCGTCCAGCGCAACGTCGCGCTGCAACGCGAGTGGTACGGCGAACCGCTCGGTGACCGGGTGCGCAGGCTGGTGGTGGCCTTCAACGTCTCGCAGGCCTTCCTGGCCGAGGTGCTCGGCATCAGCGCCCCGATGCTCAGCCAGGTGATGAGCGGGCGGCGGGCAAAGATCGGGAATCCCGTCGTACTGGCCCGGATGATCATGCTGGAGCGCAAGGTCCTGACCCCGGGGGTGGCCGCGGGCGACGCCGACGCCATGCAGGCCGCGCTGGAGGACGTCCGGGACGCCCGGCCGACCGTGGGGCGCGACAGCTTCCCGGTCGGTGCCGCGTTCGGTGACCGTGCGCTGCTCGTCGCGCTGCGGGACATCGCCGAGGACGAGAACCTCGGTCACGCGGCCGACCGGCTCGATCCCGAGTTCCCGGCCATCGCCGAACTGCTGCGGCGGGCAGGCAAGGGTGCCTGAGCCCGCTCGCCGGTGAGCCTGTTCTCCGCGCTCCTCCCGCCCGTCGACGTCCGCGCATCGCTGCGGTTCGCGCTCGGCGTACCCCGGGACGTCGGCGAGCGCGGCGGCGAGGATGGTGCGGGGGACGCCGCGCCGCGCTGGACGCCGGAGTCCCGCTGGCACGTGACCCTCGGCTTCTACGGTGACGATGGCCCGCCCGGCAGCCCCGGCGATCCGGCGCGACGGCTCGGCCTGCTGCGCGAGGCACTGGCGGGCAGGCCGCCGGTGACCCTCCGGATCGAGGGCGCCGGGACGTTCCCCGGCGTCCTCTGGGCCGCCGTGCACGGCGGCGGACTCGCCGGACTGGCCGCCGCCGCGGGCGCCGACCTCGAACGCAGGGCGTACCGGCCGCACCTGACACTGGCCCGCTGGCCACGCGAGCAGAACCCGCCGCCCGCGGTGGCCAGAGTGCTGACCGCCGGGTGCCGCACCCGGTCGTGGACGGCGCGCGAGGTGGTGCTGCTGCGCGGTGAGCGTATCGACGGTGGCACGCGGTACGTGCCCGCCGGGACCGTGCCACTCGACGGCGGCGCACGTGGCGGGGACGGCGGGGGTGACACGCCGTCAGCGCCCACGGGGACGGCTGTTCACCCGGAAAGGTCCTGAGCAGCGGTGTCCGGCCGCGTCGCGGGCACCCGCCGTGCATGCTGCTGCTACCCTTGACAATCGGGTCCGGCTGCAGTCCGTGGCGGCCGAGACCGAGGTGCGATCCCCCTTCTCGTGGGGCGCATCGGCGAACACCACCCGGCGCGGAGTGCGTCCGGCCCGCACGGCACACATCGAGGAGTCAGATCAGTGGCATTGTCCACCGATGAGAAGAAGTCGATCCTGACCGAGTACGGCGTGCACGACTCGGACACCGGATCCCCCGAGGCCCAGGTCGCTCTGCTCACCAAGCGGATCACCGGTCTCACCGAGCACCTCAAGATGCACAAGCACGACCACCACTCACGTCGTGGTCTGCTGCTGCTGGTCGGCCGCCGTCGCAGGCTGCTGAACTATGTGGCGAAGGTCGACATCGAGCGGTACCGGTCGCTGATCCAGCGACTCGGCCTCCGCCGATAGCCTCGGGCAGAAGGGGGAGTGACCGTCCGGTCGCTCCCCCTCTGTACAACTGAGACAGTAGGACGGCAACACCAGAACACTGCAACTCCAGAACACGGCAACACCAGAACAACCGCAAGAACAGACACCGCTAGAACACGAACACAGTAGGGCAAGCGCAGCGCGCGAGGGTTTAGGCGCCGGGAGCGATCACGTTCGATCGCGACGGCATCGGCAAACGCGGCGCCGGTCCTCGGTAGTGGTTCCCGGGGCAGACCCCGGGGGCTTCGATCGAAGACCGGCCTCATCACCTCTGACGCGCCCGCCCCAGCGGGGAGCAGAGCCTCACCGCCTGCGCGCAGCCCGAAGACGACAGAGGAGAACCTCTCTATGACCGACTCCGCCGGAGTCACCGTGCACGAGACCGAAGCCGTTATCGACAACGGCCGTTTCGGCACCCGTACCGTCCGCTTCGAGACGGGCAGGCTGGCCAAGCAGGCCGCCGGTTCCGTCGTCGCGTACCTCGACGAAGAGACCATGCTGCTCTCCGCGACCACCGCGTCGAAGCACCCGAAGGAGCACTTCGACTTCTTCCCGCTGACCGTGGACGTCGAGGAGCGCATGTACGCCGCGGGCCGCATCCCGGGCGCGTTCTTCCGCCGTGAGGGCCGTCCCTCCACGGACGCGATCCTGACCTGCCGGCTGATCGACCGGCCGCTGCGCCCGTCGTTCACCGACGGTCTGCGCAACGAGATCCAGGTCGTCATCACCGTGCAGAGCCTTAACCCCGAGGACCCGTACGACGTGCTGGCGATCAACGCCGCATCGGCGTCCACCCAGATCTCCGGCCTGCCCTTCTCCGGCCCGATCGGCGGCGTCCGCGTCGCGCTGATCGAGGACCAGTGGGTCGCGTTCCCGACCTGGACCCAGCTCGAGCAGGCCACCTTCAACATGGTGGTCGCGGGCCGGATCGTCGGCGAGGGCGCCACCAAGGACGTCGCGATCATGATGGTCGAGGCCGAGGGCACCGAGAACACCCTCGACCTGATCGCTTCCGGTTCCAAGGCACCGAACGAGCAGTCCGTGGCCGAAGGCCTCGAGGCCGCGAAGCCGTTCATCAAGGTCCTCTGCGAGGCCCAGCAGCAGCTCGCCGACGTGGCCGCGAAGCCGGTCGCCGACTACCCGACCTTCCCCGCCTACCAGGACGACGCGTTCACCGCCGTCGCGGCCATCGCCACCGACGACCTGGGCAAGGCGCTGGCCATCGCCGGCAAGCAGGACCGCGACAACGCCACCGACGAGGTCAAGGCCGCCGTCCTGGCGAAGGTCGGCGTCGGCGAGGGCGAGGCCTTCGCCGGTCGCGAGAAGGAGATCGGCGCCGCGTTCAAGGCGCTGAGCAAGAAGGTCATGCGCGCTCGCGTGCTGCGCGACAAGATCCGCATGGACGGCCGTGGCCTCACCGACATCCGCTCGCTGGGTGCCGAGGTCGCGGTGATCCCGCGGGCGCACGGCTCGGCCCTGTTCGAGCGCGGCGAGACCCAGATCCTGGGTGTCACCACGCTGAACATGCTGCGCATGGAGCAGATGATCGACTCGCTCTCCCCGGAGAAGACGAAGCGGTACCTGCACCACTACAACTTCCCGCCCTTCTCCACCAATGAGACCGGCCGTGTCGGTTCGCCGAAGCGCCGCGAGATCGGCCACGGCATGCTCGCCGAGCGTGCCCTGGTGCCGGTGCTGCCGAAACGGGACGAGTTCCCCTACGCGATCCGCCAGGTCTCGGAGGCACTGGGCTCCAACGGTTCCACCTCGATGGGCTCGGTCTGCGCGTCCACCATGGGCCTGCTCAACGCCGGTGTGCCGCTGAAGGCGCCGGTCGCGGGCATCGCGATGGGCCTGATCTCGGACCAGGTCGACGGCGAGACGCGCTACGTGGCGCTCACCGACATCCTCGGCGCCGAGGACGCCATGGGCGACATGGACTTCAAGGTCGCCGGCACCAAGGACGTGGTCACCGCGCTGCAGCTCGACACCAAGCTGGACGGCATCCCGTCCGAGGTGCTCGCCGCCGCGCTCGGCCAGGCCAAGGACGCCCGCCTCGCCATCCTGGACGTCATGGCCGAGGCCATCGACGAGCCCGACGAGATGAGCCCCTTCGCGCCGCGCGTCACCAGCGTGAAGGTCCCGGTCGACAAGATCGGCGAGGTCATCGGGCCGAAGGGCAAGATGATCAACTCGATCACCGAGGAGACCGGCGCCGACATCTCCATCGAGGACGACGGCACGATCTACGTCGGTGCCGCGGACGGCCCGTCCGCCGAGGCCGCGATCGACAAGATCAACGCCATCGCCAACCCGCAGCTGCCGAAGGTCGGGGAGCGTTTCCTCGGCACCGTGGTGAAGACGGCCGCGTTCGGCGCGTTCGTCTCGCTGCTGCCGGGCAAGGACGGCCTGGTGCACATCTCCAAGCTGGGCCAGGGCAAGCGGATCAACAAGGTCGAGGATGTCGTCAACGTGGGCGACAAGCTCCGCGTGGAGATCGGCGACATCGACAACCGCGGCAAGATCAGCCTCACCGTCGTCAGCGAGGACGACGCGGCGACGTCCGCCGAGGGTGCCGAACCCGAGACGGCCGACGCCGCCAACTGAGGCAGCGTCGCAGGTACATCCGCGAACGGCCCGTCGCGCGCTCCGAGCGCGCGGCGGGCCGTTCCCGCATTCGCAGCGAGGACACCACATGGCCCAGCAGATTCCCGGGTACGAGCAGCGTCCGGGCAGCACCCGGACCCTGGAGTCCACTCCGGACGGTTCGATCGTCAAGCGCACGGTGCTGCCCGGCGGCCTGCGGGTGATCACCGAACGGCTGCCCGCCGTGCGCTCGGCCACGGTCGGCCTGTGGGTGGGCACCGGATCCCGGGACGAGGGGCCCGCCGTCGCCGGGGCCGCGCACTACCTGGAACACCTGCTGTTCAAGGGAACCAGCCGGCGCGGGGCCACCGACATCGCCGAGGAGATCGACGCGGTCGGCGGGGAGTTCAACGCGTTCACCGCCAAGGAGCACACCTGCTACTACGCGCAGGTGCTCGACGAGGACCTGCCGCTGGCCGTGGACCTGGTCACCGACGTCGTGTTCGGGGCCCTCTGTGCCGAGTCCGATGTGGACACCGAACGCAGCGTCGTGCTCGAGGAGATCGCGATGCGTGACGACGATCCCGAGGACCTGCTGCACGAGACCTTCGTGAGCGCGGTGCTCGACGGGCACCCGCTCGCCGAACCGGTACTGGGCAGCGAGGAATCCATCCGGGGGATGTCCGCCACCGCCCTGCGCGGCTTCTACCGCCGCCGCTACACCTGCCCGCGGATGGTGCTCGCGGTGGCGGGCAACATCGAGCACGCCCAGGTACTCCGCCTGGTGCGCAAGGCGCTCGGCGACAGGCTTTCCGGAACCCGGGCCCCGATCCCGCCCCGCCGCGGCAACGCCCGCTCGCGCGGGGACCGGCGGCTCGTGCTGCACCACGACGACACCGAGCAGGCGCACGTGATGCTGGGCCTGCGCTCTCCGGGGCGGCACGACGAGCGGCGCTTCACCCTGTCGGTGCTCAACGCCGCGCTGGGCGGCGGCATGAGCTCCCGGCTCTTCCAGGAGGTACGGGAACGCCGCGGGCTCGCCTACCAGGTCTACTCCTCGATCGCGAGCTACGCCGACGCCGGGCACCTGTCGGTGTACGCGGGCTGCCAGCCGGAACGGCTCGGTGAGGTCGCCGGGGTGCTGCGTGAGGTGCTCGCCGAGGTCGCCGAGGACGGCTTCACCGACGCGGAGGTGACCAGGGCGAAGGGGCAGCTCCGCGGCGGACTGGTGCTCGGCCTCGAGGACACGGCCTCGAGGATGTCCCGGATCGGCAAGAACGAGCTGAACTACGGTCGCTATCTCGGCGTCGGCGACACGGTGGGCCGGATCGACGCGGTCACCGGCGAGGACGTCCGCGATCTCGCCCGGAACCTGTTCGACGGCTCCGGTGGCCGGCGCGGGGGAGCGGGAGGTGGCGTGTCCACCGTCGCCGTCGTCGGGCCGTACGCTCACCGGGACGACCTTCCGCACGATCTTCACGAGGTGATCGCGTCATGAGCCAGGCAACCGAGCGCGGCGAGAACGATCCGATCCGCGTCGGGGTGCTCGGTGCGGCCGGCCGGATGGGAGCCCAGGCCGTGCGGGCCGTCGAGGCCGCACCGGACCTCGCGGTGGTGGCGGCGATCGACGCGGGCGACCGGCTCGGTTCCGTCGCCGAGGCCGGCGCCGAGGTGATCGTCGACTTCACTCACCCGGACGCGGTGATGGACAACCTGCGGTTCGCCGTCGAGCACGGCATCCACGCCGTCGTCGGTACCACCGGGTTCGCCCAGGAACGGCTGGACACCCTGCGGGGCTGGCTGGACGGGGCCCCGGGGCTCGGCGTGCTGATCGCCCCGAACTTCGCGCTCGGCGCCGTGCTCTCGATGAAGTTCGCCCAGATCGCCGCCAGGTACTACGAGTCGGTGGAGATCATCGAGCTGCACCACAACCGCAAGGCCGACGCGCCCTCCGGTACCGCGGCGCACACCGCCCGGCTGATCGCCGCCGCCCGAGCGGAAGCCGGTGTCCCGCCCGGTCCCGACGCGACGACGTCCGAAGTGGACGGTGCGCGGGGAGCGCTCGTCGACGAGGTGCGAGTGCACTCGGTGCGGCTGCCGGGTCTCGTCGCGCACGAGGAGATCCTGTTCGGCGCGGATGGTGAGACCCTGACCATCCGGCACGACTCGATGGACCGGTCCTCGTTCATGCCGGGTGTCCTGCTCGGTGTCCGGTCGATCGCCGGGTTGCCGGGCCTGACGGTCGGCCTGGAGAACGTGCTGGCGCTATGAGGGCCCGCAACATCGCGCTGCTGCTGACCCTGGCCGTGGCGGTGTACCTGGTTCTGCTCGCCGGGCGCGCGATCGCACTGCTGAGTACCGGCGAGACGGTGCCGGTGATCTTCGGCGCCGGTGTGCTCCTGCTGCCACTGCTCGGTGTCTGGATCCTGTACAGCACCTGGCGATCCGGCACCCGGATCCAGCGGCTGGCGCGGCGGCTGGAGGCCGAGGGCGGGCTGCCCGACGTGAGCGGGCTGCCGCGGTTGCCGTCCGGCCGGGTGGATCGCGGGGCCGCCGACGACTGGTTCGCGGCTCGGCAGGCGGAGGTCGAAGCGGCACCGGACGACTGGCGGCCCTGGTACCGGCTCGCTCACGCCTACGACATCGCCGGGGACCGGCGCCGGGCGCGGGAGACGATGCGCCGCGCCGTCGACCTGGAGGCCGGGGACGCCGGGGACGCCGGATAGCCGGCCGCCGCCCGTCCCGGACGTAGCGGTCCGGACGGGGCGTCAGACGTGAAACCAGCCGGCGAACAGCGCGGGGGAGGCGGCGAGCGCGCTGAACCGGATGCACCGGCCCAGCAGCCCGGCCGCGAGGAACGTCGACACGCTCATCCGGACCAGGCCGGCCAGCACCGTGGTCGCCATGAACGGCGGCAGGCCGAGGATCGAGCTGAGCCCGTAGGTGCCGGTCATCCAGTGCGGGTGCCGGTGGCAGCGTTCACGCAGTGAGTCGACGAGCATCCGGAGGCGCTTGGTCCGCAACCGCCATCGTTCCTTGCGCTCCGAGGGCGGGCGCTGGCGGTGCAGCCGGTCGTGCAGGAACGCGGGGAGCCGGATCGTGCCGCGTGCGGCCAGGTAGTAGATGAGCTTCCCGGCGACCTGGCCGAGGGCGACCACGGCGCCGATCGCGAGCCAGTGCACGCCGGGCTCGCTGGTCACCAGGCCGAGCACGAAGACCTCGATGCTCATCAGGGGCAGAAGTGCGGAGCCGAACGCGACGCCGAAGGTCACGCACAGCCATCCGAACACCACGCCTCCTACACACGTTCCCGGCTCCGCTGTCCCGCTGGTGGGTCCGGGCCGCCGCCGAGGGCGTTTTCCAAGCTATCAGCCGGCAGGCCCCGCGCACGGGGGCCCGCTGGAGTCTTCCCGTGGTGCGGGCACCATTGCGCCATCCGGCCCCGTCCGGAGGGAGGAGCGTGCGGCACCGGCCCACGCCCCACACCCCTCAGGCGTCCAGGTGCAGGTCCACCTCGCCGGTGAGGCGGATCTCCCGCAGGGTTCCGCCCCCGGTGTCCAGCGTCCGCACGGTGCCGTCCGGGTTCCAGCCCGCGGTGCGGAAGAAGCCGAGTGCCGCCGAGTCGGACTCGGCCACCCAGGTGATGCCCCGGGTGACCCCCTCCGCACGCATCGCCTCGGCGGCCACGGCGAGCAGCCTGCCCCCGTGGCCGCGCCTGCCCCAGCGCGGTTCCACCAGGATCGTCGAGACCAGGCCGACCGTGGCCGCGTCCTCGGCGGCGGTGCCGTCGGCGGCCGCGGACTCCTCCTCGGGCGCCCGGCCCGCGACGCAGAAGCCGACGGTGGCACCGGCCTCGGTGGCCACCAGCACCGAGCTGTCCGGGTGGGCGATCGCCTCGGCCCACCGGCGGTCCACCTCGGCGGAGTCCAGTTCGGCGAGAGCGTCGGCACCGACCAGGTCCGCATACGCCGTCCGCCAGGTGTCCCGCTGGATGCGCGCGATCTCCGCGGCGTCGTCGGCGGTGGCCGGGCGGACCTCGGGGATGCTCATGATCGCAACCTAGCGCGCCGGAGGTACCGCCCGGACGGCCGGGGCGCGGGGTGACCGGGTGCGTGCCGCCGGAATGTCGGGGGCGCCTGGCAGCATGTCGTATCCATGCGAACGATGAGCGAGGCGATCGCCCGCCGCACGGCCCTCGCGGCACAGGGATTCGCCGACCCCCGGCCCGCTCAGGCGCCGACGAGGCGGCACCTGGGCCGGGTGCTGTCCCGGATCCGGCTGCTCCAGCTCGACTCGGTGAACGTGGCCGTGCGGGCCCACTACGCGCCGCTGTTCGCCCGTCTCGGTGCCTACGACTCGGCGCTGGTCGACGAGGCCGCGTGGTCGGACAGCGCGCGTCGTCCCCGGCTGCTGGTGGAGTACTGGGCACACGAGGCGAGCCTGGTGCCGGTGGACGACTGGCCGCTGCTGCACTCCGGCGCCAAGCGGCCGGGCTGGTGGCGCAACTACCGTCCCATCGTCGACGCGAATCCGCGGCTCACCGAGGACGTGCTCTCCGTGGTGAAGGAACTCGGCCCGGTCGGCGCGGGCACCATCGAGCGGACGCTCGCGGGCGGCGTCACCCGCGGGCCGGGGGCCTGGTGGGACCGTTCCGAGGTGAAGAAGGTCTGCGAGTGGCTGTTCGGCACCGGTGAGCTCAGCACCGGCACCAGGCGCGGTTTCGAGCGGATGTACGACCTGACCGAGCGGGTACTGCCCGCGGAGGTGCTGGCCCGCCGGGTGGACCCGGCCGAGGGCGCCCGCGAGCTGGTCACCCGCGCCGCGACCGCGCTCGGTGTTGCGACCGAGCCCGACCTGCGCGACTACTACCGGCTCGGCCCCGAGGCGGGACGTCGCGCCGTGGCCGAGCTCGTCGACGCGGGAACGCTGGAACCGGTGCTGGTGAGCGGCTGGCGGCAGCAGGCGTACCGGCACGTGCGGGCACGCACCCCGCGCAGCATCACCGGCCGCGCCCTGCTCTGCCCGTTCGATCCGCTGATCTGGGAACGCGATCGCACCGAGCGGCTGTTCGGCTTCCGGTACCGCATCGAGATCTACGTGCCGGAGCCGAAACGGGTGCACGGCTACTACGTCTTCCCGTTCCTGCTGGACGGGGAACTGGTGGCCCGCGTCGACCTCAAGGCCGACCGGGGGCGCGGGGTGCTGCGCGTGCCGGGCGCGTTCGCCGAACCCGGCGTGCCGCACGGCCGGGTGGCCGTGGAGCTGGCCGCCGAGTTGCGGCTGATGGCGGACTGGCTCGGACTGTCCGGGGTGGAGGTCGGCGAGCGCGGCGACCTCGCGGGCACGCTGCGCGCCGCCGCGGGCTGAGCGCGCGCCGCCCCTCCACCCGGTGCGTCAGCGGGTGGCGCTGGTGACCACCGCGTCCCCCGAGCCGGTCCGGGCGCGGATCCGGACGCCGACGGGGCCCGCCGGGGCAGTGTCCGCGACGTCCAGTTCGCTGGACACCCGGCCCGCCCCGGAGGACAGCTCGACCTTCGCCGCGACCCCGGCGCCGACGCCCACCCGGATCCCGCCGGACCCGGTGATCAGCTCGATCGAGCCGGACGTGGCCTCGGCGACCGTCAGGTCCCCGCTGCCGCTGCGCACCATGACCTCGCCGGCGACCGTGCCCAGCCACACCGCGCCGGTGCCCGTGCCCAGCGTGGCCGAACCGGACTGGCTGCCGATCTCGACGTCCCCGCTGCCGGTCCGCGCCTGCAGGCCGGAGGGCGAGGAGGCGAGCCTGATCGAGCCGGACCCGGTGCGCACGGTCACCGGCCCCTCGGCGGCGTCGAGGGCGACGTCCCCGCCGCCGGTGGTGACGTCGGCGCGTCCGCTGGTGCCGGTGACCGTCACCTCGGCCGCGCCCGCGCGGATCTCCAGTCGTGAGCCGGCCGGCGCGTGCACGGTGACGGCCAGCGGGACGTTGCGCAGCGGCAGGGCCTTCGGACCACGGACGACCAGCCTGCCGCCGGTCAGTTCGACCCGGGACTGCTCGATCGCGTCGGCCGGGCGGCCCCGCAGCTCGGAACCGAGCTGGTCGCCGAAGCGCTCGCTGACCCAGTCCAGCACGCTGGACATACCGTCCGCCCAGAGCGCCTGGCCGGAGTCCGCCGTGCGCAGCTCCACCTGCGCGTCGGACGGGCCGTCGCCGTCGTCCGCCGAGGCCAGTCGCACCTCGACGCTGCCTACGGTGACACCGATGTCCAGGTCGAGCGGACCGGTGACCGGGAAGGATCGCGTGCGGACCGGATCGTCCGTGCCCTCGCCGCCCATGTCAGCCCTCCACCCAGCCGTCGAGACGGGAATCGTCGCCGCGGCCCTGCCGGGGGCCGCGGCCGCCACCCCGCCCGCCCCGGCCGCCGTGGTCCGGGCCCTTGCCATGCAGCGCTCCCTGTACCGCCTGGGAGACGAAGGTGTTCAGCGAGACGCCCTGGGAGGCGGCGGCCTGCTCGGCCTGGCCCTTGATCTGCTCGAACAGGCGCAGGGTGATCCGGCTGATGTCGCCGCCGTCGAACGGGGAGCCGCTACCGGAGTGCGACGGCGGCGGTTCGCTGGCCTCCGGCTCCTCGGCCTGGTGTTCGCCGGTCGCTGTGACCACCACCCGCACGTCCCTTCCGTCGAGACGGACGTCGACGACATGGTCGGGCAGGTTGGCGGTGACCTCGGCGGCGAGGTCGGCCAGTGCGTTCATCAGGGCGAGCCGAACGGCGGGTTCGAGTGCTCCGGAGAGCACCGCGGCGGCCCGCCGGGTCTGGTCGTCGCCCGCCGAGGCGGTGGCGGTGAGGTCCTCACGGAGACTCGTGATGTACGGGTTCAAATCCATGACGCCACTATGGCGTCAATCATGATGTCGCGCAATGTCGATCTTGACGGCATCATGGTGGCAATGGGCGTCAGCCGGGGTGCGGAGAAGCGGCGGTTAGGCTTCCGGCGTCGGGTAGTCGCATGCGTGGAACCAGGGGAGCAGGAGGGCCGACGTGGCCGAAACGGTGTCGCCGAAGGTGCAGTTGATCGCGAAGACGGAGTTCTTCCCACCGGAGGACGTGCCGTGGTCCACCGACGCCGACGGCGGCCAGGCGCTCGCCGAGTTCGCCGGCCGCGCCTGCTACCAGTCGTGGAAGAAGCCGAATCCGAAGACGGCCACCAACGCCGGCTATGTCGACCACATCATCGACGTCGGGCACCTGTCCGTTCTCGAACACGGATCGGCCAGCTTCTACATCACCGGGATCTCCCGCTCGCTGACCCATGAGCTGATCCGGCACCGCCACTTCTCCTACTCGCAGCTCTCCCAGCGTTACGTGCCCGAGCGGGACGCGGCGTTCGTCGAGCCGGACGTCATCGCGAACGATCCCGAGCTGCATCAGAAGTTCCTCGACGCGGCACAGGCCAGCGTCGACGCGTACACGGCGCTGCTGGAGGGACTGGAGGACAAGTTCGCCGACGCGCCGAGCGCCACGCTGCGCCGCAAGCAGGCCCGCCAGGCCGCCAGGGCGATCCTGCCGAATGCCACCGAGACGCGCATCGTGGTCACCGGGAACTACCGGGCGTGGCGGCACTTCGTGGCGATGCGCGCCACCGAGCACGCCGACGTGGAGATCCGCGCGCTCGCCGTCGACTGCCTGCGCGAGCTGCAGAAGGTGGCCGGCAACGTGTTCGCCGACTTCACCATCTCGACGCTGCCCGACGGCACCGAGATCGCGTCCAGTCCCAAGGTGCTGGAGGGCTGAGCGATGCGCCGCCTGACCCTCGACGTCCGGCCGGAGGTCTACGCCGTGGCCGGCATGGCGGCCGGGGCGGTCGTACCCCCGGTGCTGACCGACCCCAATGCCGACGGGCTGGTCTCGATCACCCGAACCGCCACCGAGCTGTCGATCGTGTGCCCGGAAAGCCTTGTGCCACAAGGAGTCAGCGTGGACGGGCGGTGGCGGCTGCTGAGCGTGCGGGGGCCGCTGGCCTTCACGCTCACCGGGATCATCGCCGCCCTGTCGAGTGAGCTGGCCGCGGCGGGCGTGGCGATCTTCAGCATCTCGACCTTCGACACCGACCACGTCCTGGTCAAGTCCGATGATCTGGCGCGCGCGACCGACGCCCTGCGTGCGGCAGGTCACGTGGTCGAGTCCGGCTGACCCTCCCGTCCCGGCCCCGCTCGGGTTAACATCTCCCGCAGATCAAATTTCGGCATGCCTAACTTTGAGGTTGGGTGCACCGGCATGGACGGGAGTGGTGAACGATGGCGCCAGCGGAGACACTGCGGCCCCGGCTGGCGCGGATTCGCTCGGGTTCGCTGCTGCTCGGGCCCGCGTTCGTCGCGGCCATCGCATACGTCGACCCCGGCAATGTCGCCTCCAACATCAGTGCCGGCGCGCAGTTCGGCTACCTGCTGGTCTGGGTGATCCTCGCCGCCAACCTGATGGCCGGGCTGGTGCAGTACCTGTCGGCGAAACTCGGCCTGGTCACCGGACAGTCGCTGCCCGAGGCGCTGCGGGACCGGATGCCCCGCTCCGGCCGCATCGCCTACTGGCTGCAGGCCGAACTCGTCGCCATCGCCACCGACCTCGCCGAGGTCGTCGGCGGCGCCATCGCCCTCTACCTGCTGTTCGACCTGCCGCTGCTGGCCGGGGCCGTGGTCACCGGGGTGGTGTCGATGGGCCTGCTGCTCGTGCAGGACAGGAGTGGCCAGCGGCCGTTCGAGCGGGTGGTGACCGGCCTGCTGATCGTGATCGCGGTCGGGTTCCTGGCCAGCCTGTTCGTCGAACCGCCCTCTGCCGCCGGGGCGCTCGGCGGGGTGCTGCCGCGCTTCGACGGCGCGGAGAGCGTGCTGATCGCGGCGGCCATGCTCGGGGCCACCGTCATGCCGCACGCCGTCTACCTGCACTCCGGGCTCGCCCGCGACCGGCACGGCCATACCACCGGCGCCCGTCTCGGCACCCTGCTGCGGGTCACCCGGTTCGACGTCGGCTTCGCCATGCTGCTGGCCGGCGCCGTCAACCTGGGCATGCTGCTGCTGGCCGCGACCAACCTGCAGGGGCAGGAGGGCGTGGACTCCATCGAGGGCGCCCACGCGGCCGTCGGCGAAGCGCTCGGCCCCGGTATCGCGCTGATGTTCGCCATCGGGCTGCTCGCCTCGGGGCTCGCCTCGACCTCGGTCGGCGCCTACGCCGGCTCGATGATCATGCAGGGGCTGCTGCGCCGGAAGTACCCGCTGCTGCTGCGCAGACTGGTCACGCTGATGCCCGCGCTGGTGGTGGTGGCCGTCGGCGTCGACCCCAGCCGCGCCCTCGTCGTGTCGCAGGTCGTCCTCTCGTTCGGCATCCCGTTCGCGCTCGCCCCGCTGGTCAAGCTCACCAGCAACCGGGAACTCATGGGCGGGCACGTCAACCACCGGGTCACCACCGCGCTCGCCTGGCTGGTCGCCGCGGTGATCATCGTGCTCAACGTCGTCCTGATCTACCTGACCTTCGCCGGCTGATCCGCGCCGGACCGCCGCTCGCCCGGCAACGGAACCGGCAGCCTCCCGCCCGGGTCGCAGTGGTGGGCGACGGTTCACCCATCCGGCGGGTGGATACGATTCCGTCGGAAGAGGGAGGCGCGGACGGTGACCGACGAACAGACCCGGCAGACCCAGCAGGCTCAGCGGACCCAGCAGGCCCCGGCCGGGGGTCAGCGGGTGATCGCCGGCCGTTACACCGTGCTGGGCGAACTCGGCCGCGGCGGCATGGGCATCGTCTGGCGGGCCGAGGACCGGGTGATCGGCCGCGTCGTCGCCGTCAAGGAACTCCGTCTGCCCGACGTGGCCGAAGAAGCGGGGGTCTTCCAGGAGCGCGTGCTGCGCGAGGTGCGGACCGGCGGCAGCATCAACGATCCCGCCGTGGTCACCGTGTACGACGTCGTCGTCGACCACGGCGCCACCTACATCGTGATGGAACTGGTCGAGGCGCCCACCCTCTCGGACCTGGTGCGCACGCATGGGCCGATGCCCGCCCACCAGGTCGCCTCGATCGGTGAGCAGGTGCTCGCCGCGTTGGGGGCCGCCCACCAGTCCGGGATCGTCCACCGCGACGTCAAGCCGGGCAACATCATGGTCGCCGCGTCCGGCCGGGTGAAGCTGACCGACTTCGGCATCGCGCAGGCCGTCGACGACCCGAGGCTGACCACCAGCGGCATGCTCGTCGGCTCGCCGGCGTTCATGGCCCCGGAGCGGGTGGCCGGTCGTGAGGCGATGCCCGCCTCCGACCTGTGGTCGCTGGGCGCGACCCTGTTCTTCGCCGTCGAGGGCATCGTGGCGCACGAGCGCACCAGCACCGCCGCGACCCTGCACGCGATCATGAACGAGGTCCCGTACCTGACCCACGCGCAGGGGCCGCTCGCCTCCGCGATCATGGGCCTGCTCGCCGTCAGTCCGGAGGGCAGGCTCCCCGCCGAGCAGGCCCGGGGCCTGCTGCAGATGGCAGCCGCGGGGCAGGGGCAGTCCACCCCGCCGGGCGGTAACCATGGCCCGAACCCGACCGCGGTGCACCCGGGCCGGCAGCCGAACCAGACCATGGTCGGCGGGCACACCATGCTCGGCGCCCCGCCGATGAGCGGACCCGCCCGGCCATCCGCGAAGGGCACGGGCCGCCGCAAGCTGATGCTCGCCGGCGGCGCGCTGCTCGGGGTCGCCCTGCTGGCCGGCGGCTTCTTCGCGGGCAAGCCCTTCTGGGGCCCGTCCGAGGACGCCGCCATGCTGCCCTCGTTCACCTACGGCGCGTTCGACTCCGACATCCCGGCGCTGAACCGGACATCCTCCTACGACTGCGGTAACACCCCGCTGGACAGCGGCAAGTCGCTCACCGACGACAACTGGAGCGACTGCGCGAAGACGCACACCTTCGAGATCTTCGCCGACATCGTGGCGGTCGGCGACGAGTCGCCGTCCAGCAGTGCCGACCCCAAGCCGCTGACCGAGTACCCGGGCGAGGAACAGCTCAAGGCCTTCGCCGAGGCGAAGTGCGCGCTGGTGTTCAACTCCTCGGTCGTGCCGGCCGATCAACGGGCGAAGCTCAGCTACCGGGCACTCGCGCCCGCCCAGGCGCTCTGGGAGAAACAGCCGGCCGAGGACTACGGCGGCGAACTCAACCGGCGGGTGCTCTGCGTGCTGCAGGACTCCACCGGCGCTCCGCTCACCGGGCCGATCGCGCAGGACACCACCTGAGGCGGGCCCCGGCGTGACCGCAGGAATTCCCGCCGCGCCCGCGCGCCGGCGGCGTTTCTCCGCCACGTCTCCCGGCCGCCGACATCACCCCAGGTGGTCGCCGGGAACGTCACCGTCAGGAGGTACCGTCTAACATCATGTCCACCTCGACACCCACCCCACCGAGCGCGGCACCGGGGCGGCCCTTCGGGCGCGTACTCACCGCGATGGTCACCCCCTTCGACGCCGACGGGGCGCTGGACCTGAAGCGGGCGGGCGAGCTCGCCGAGCACCTGGTGGATCTGGGCAACGACGGGCTGGTCGTCAACGGCACCACCGGCGAGGGGCCGACCACGACCGACGCGGAGAAGGTCTCGGTCATCCGCGCCGTCGTCGAGGCGGTCGGGGACCGCGCGACCGTCGTCGCGGGCGCAGGCACCTACGACACCGCGCACAGCGTGGAACTCGCCCGCCAGGCGGAGCAGGCGGGCGCACACGGCCTGCTGGTCGTCACGCCGTTCTACTCCCGGCCCACCCAGGCCGGTCTGTACGCGCACTTCACCGCCGTCGCCGACGGCACCGGCCTGCCCGTCATGCTCTACGACATCCCGCCGCGCTCCATCGTGCCGATCGAGGTCGACACGCTGCGCAGGCTGGCCGAGCACCCGCGCATCCTCGGCGTCAAGGACGCCAAGGGCGACCTGCTCGCCGGCAGCGAGGTCATCGCCAACACCCACCTCGCCTATTACTCCGGCGACGACGGCCTGAACCTGCCGTGGCTGTCGGTGGGCGCCACCGGTGTCGTGAGCGTGGTCGGGCACGTGGTGGCCGGCCGGATCCGCGCGATGATCGATGCCTACGAGAACGGCGACACCTCCACCGCGCGCACGAACCACCGCGGGCTGCTCCCGGTCTACCGGGCGTTCTCCCGGGTCGGCGGGGTGGTGTTCGGCAAGACCGCCCTGCGGATGCGCGGGCAGGACGTCGGCGATCCGCGGCTGCCCATCGTCCCGGCGACCAGCGACCAGATCGCGGCCATCGCCGGCGACCTGACGCAGGCCGGTGTCCCGCTCGACGAATCCCCGGCCGCCGACTGGCACGGCGCCCGGGTCGCACACGCCGACTCGGCAGCCGCCTACGTCGCACCCACCACCCACACCAGCGTTGGAGATCTCCACAGGTGAGCCCACTTTCCGCGGGACCAGGTCCGATCACCGCGCCCCCGGCGCTGCCCGAAGGCGGCCTGCGCGTCGTCGCTCTGGGCGGCATCGGCGAGGTCGGACGCAACATGACCGTGTTCGAGCACGACGGCAGACTGCTGATCGTCGACTGCGGGGTGCTCTTCCCCGAGGACGACCAGCCCGGGGTCGACCTGATCCTGCCGGACTTCCGGGCCATCGAGAACCGGCTCGACGAGATCGACGCGCTGGTGCTCACCCATGGGCACGAGGACCACATCGGGGCGGTGCCGTTCCTGCTGCGCCTGCGCCCTGACCTGCCGGTCTACGGCTCCAGGTTCACGCTCGCGCTGCTGGCGGCCAAGTGCAAGGAGCACAAGCAGCGGCCGAAGCTGATCGAGGTGCGGGAGAACGAGAAGCGCACGGTCGGCCCGTTCGACCTCGAGTTCTTCGCGGTCAACCACTCCATCCCGGACGCGCTCGCCGTCGGCATCCGCACCGCGGCCGGCGTCGTGCTGCACACCGGCGACATCAAGCTCGACCAGTTGCCCCTGGACGGCAGGCTCACCGACCTGGCCGGGTTCTCCCGGCTCGGCGACGAGGGCGTCGACCTGTTCTGCGTCGACTCCACCAACGCCGAGGTCCCCGGCTTCGTCATGCCCGAACGCGACATCGGCCCGGTGCTCGAGGATGTGATCCGGCGGGTGGACCAGCGGGTGATCGTCGCCTGCTTCGCCAGCCACGTGCACCGCGTCCAGCAGGTACTCGACGTGGCCGTGGCCCATGGCCGCCGGGTCGCCTTCGTGGGCCGGTCGATGGTCCGCAACATGGGCATCGCCGCCGACCTCGGCCTGCTGAACGTTCCGGACGGCCTGCTCGTCGACCTCGACCAGGCCGCGAACCTGCCGGAAAGCAAGGTCCTGTTCGTCTCCACCGGTTCGCAGGGCGAGCCGCTGTCCGCGCTGTCCCGGATGGCCCGCGGCGAGCACCGGCAGATCTCGATCAAGGCGGCCGACACCGTGGTGCTGGCCAGTTCGATGATCCCGGGCAACGAGACGGCGGTCTTCGGTGTCGTCAACGGCCTGGTGCGCCTCGGCGCGAACGTCGTCCACCAGGGCAACGCGAAGGTGCACGTGTCCGGGCACGCCTCGGCGGGCGAGCTGCTCTACCTCTACAACGCGGTCCGGCCCAGCAACGTGATGCCGGTGCACGGCGAGTGGAAACACCTGCGCGCCAACGCCGAACTGGCCGTGCGCACCGGGGTGGCCCCGGAGAACGTGGTCATCGCCGAGGACGGCGTCGTCGTCGACCTGGTCGACGGCCAGGCCCGCATCACCGGCCGCGTCGAGGTCGGCCACGTCTACGTCGACGGCCTGTCCGTCGGCGACGTGGGGGAGTCAACCCTGTCCGACCGGCTGGTCCTCGGCGAGGGCGGGTTCATCGCCATCACCATCGCGATCGACTCCAGCACCGGCCGGGCGGTCGCCCCGCCGACCGTCTCCGGGCGCGGTTTCTCCGACGACCCGAAGGCGCTCGACGCCGTGGTCCCGCTGGTGGAGATGGAGCTGGCTCGCACCGAGTCCGAGGGCATCACCGACTCGCATCGCATCGCCCAGTCGGTGCGCCGCGTGGTCGGCCGCTGGGTGGCCGACACCTACCGGCGCAGGCCGATGATCGTCCCCACGGTCCTCCCGGTCTGACCGTCCGGCCCGCCCCGCCCGCATCCAACCGGGCGGGCACCGCCCCCGGGGGTCCTCCGCGCACCGCCCGGTGCGCGCCCGTGTGCTGCCCGGAGGCCGGCTCCGCACGCTCGGGTATGGCCGGCGGTAGCTCCACGATCACGCCGTGACACCGGCTCGCTATCATGACCGGCACCGTGCGGCCCCGCCCGAGCGTGCTCGCCGGTTCCTCTTCCCCGTCCCACCGCAGGAGTTCCCCACGTGTCACGGCACCATCTGAAGATCATCGCGTCCGCCGTCGCGGTGCTGGCTCTCGCCGGCTGCAGCGCGGACTCCGGGGCGGGCACGGAGCCGGACGGGGCTCCGGCCGCGCCCGCCGCTGCGGGGCCGTTCAACGCGGCCGACATCGAGTTCGCGACCACGATGATCCCGCACGAACAGCAGGTGGTGGACATGGCGGCGCTGGCGGGCGAGCGCGCCGCCGCTCCCGAGGTCGCCCGGTTCGCCCTGCGCCTGCGGGACGGGCAGGACCCGGTGATCGCCCGCATGTCCGCGTTGCTGGAGAGTTGGGGCCAGCCCGCGCCCGCCGACCCCGGACTGCACCTGACCGGGCCCGCGGAGGCGTCCGGGATGCTGACGCCCGAGGAGATGGCGGAGCTGCAGGGCCTGTCCGCCGAGGCCTTTGACAGCCGTTTCCTCGAACTGACCGAGCGCCACCACCAGGGCGCGATCGATCTCGCCGCGGCGCAGCGCACCGCGGGCACCAGCCCGCAGGCTCGCGAGATCGCCGACGGGGTCACCGAGGCACGGCAGCGGGAGATCGCCGAGGTACGGGACCTGCGCGCGAACTGAATCAACGCTCCGGCGGGGCCTGGTCCACGTCCGGTCCACTCGGGAGCGGTTCGGCCGGGGTGCCCGCCTGCTGCTTGCCCGGTGAGGTGAGCTGCACGATCAGCGCCCCGGTCAGCAGCACTCCCGCCCCGGCGATCTGCACCGCGGTCAGCGCCTCACCGAGCAGCACCCACGCCGCCGTGGTGGCGATGACGGGCTCGACCATCGCCAGCACGCTGGCCGCGGTGGCGGGAACGTGGCGCAGTGCCGAGATCCCGCTCAGGTACGCCATGACGGTGCAGACGACGGAGAGCACGACCATCAGCAACCACACCGGCGGCTGCCACGGTCCGAACTCGGCGCTGCCGGCCAGCACGTCCATCGGCAGCGTCCACGGCGGCACCACCACCGCCAGCGACACGGCGCCGATCGCCATGCCCCAGGTGATCATGCCCAGCGGCGGCCGGGTGGCCACCGCGTGCTCGCCGATCAGGAAGTAGCTGGCCGAGCAGACGGCCGCGCCGAGCCCGGCGAGCACGCCGAGGGCGTCCAGCCGCAGTCCCTGCCAGACCTGCGCCACCAGTGCGAGACCGACCATCGCCAGTGCGATGCCCGCCCACACCGGCGGCGGCATCCGCACACGGCGGACGAACCGCACCCACAGCGCGATCAGCACCGGTGAGGTGAACTCGAGCAGGATCGCGATCCCCACCGGGATGCGGGACGCCGACACGAAGTACAACAACTGCACCCCGGCGACCCCGAGCAGGCCGTAACCGGCCAGGACACGCACGTCCCCGCGGCCCACCCGCAGCAGGGACGGCCGGAACACCGCGACACCGACGACGAGCAGCACGGCCGCGAGCAACAGCCGGACGGCGGTGACCTGCTCCGGGGCCATGCCGGCCGTCATCGCCGGTTTGCCGACCGCGCCGGAACTGCCGAAACACAGCGAGGACAACAGGACCAGCGCGATTCCCCGGCCGCGGTGCGGCACGAAGACGCGCGGGGGAGCGGAGGCGAGATCGGTCACGGCTGGAGGGTAGTTCCTGCCACCGGAGTTCTGGTACGCGCGTGCCCAAAGCCACCCGCGCGGATCAGCCGCCGGGCCGCCAGGGGCTGGTGCTGTCCGTCGGCCGCGTCGGATCGCGGAAACGCGGGACGTCCGGCTCGTCCCGGCGCAGCGGTACCAGGCCGTCGGTGATCGCCCGCATGATGCGCGCGTGCGCACGGACCGCGTGCCCCGGCGTGCCCGCGGTGAAGCCGCTGAGGTCCACCGGCGAGCCGAAGTGCACCCGGAACGTCGGCCTGCGCAAGGGTGAGGACAGCCCGGACCGCGCCAGCGGCAGGACGTCGGCGACACCGTTCACCGTCTCGGTACCCCAGTAGACGGCCTCGTGCGCGCCCCACTGGCTGATCGGGATCACCGGCACCCCGGCACCCAGCGCCAGGCGTGCGGCTCCGGTCTTGCCGCGCTCGGGCCACAGGCCCGGCTCGCGGCTGATCCGCCCCTCCGGGTAGACGAGCACCGGCGCGGTGGTCGTCCGCAGCGCCTCGGTGGCCTGCGCGAACTGCTCCAGCGCCGTCGCCGTGCCGCGGTCGACGCGCAGGTGGCCGCTGCGGCGCAGCGCCGGGCCCAGCACAGGGGCGTCCAGCAGGCCGCCGGCCAGCATGAACCGCGGGGCGATCCCGATCCGGCGGCAGGCGGCCATCAGCACGAAGGCGTCGAACACGCCGATGTGATTGGCGGCCAGCAGATACGGGCGTCCACGCAGCTCGGCGGGGACGGCACCGCTGACGCGCAGTCTGCCCGCCATGCCCACCACGCGGCGGTCGATCGCGAGCATCGTCCGCCAGATCGCCGGCACGCCGGACGGCAGCGGGCCACGGTGCGGCAGGGGATCGTCATCCTGGTGCAGAGCCACCATGGGGGAGAGCATGACATGGGCCCGGACCTCCGCTTCCGGCCGTATCCGCACCGATGCGCACGCCCTGCGGTACCGATGCGTGCCGGTTGTGACGTCGAGGGGTACGCGGGCTCGCCGAGCAGGTCGAATGTGGTGGTTGATCCGGCTGCGCCGCGAGTGGCACACGTGACTGGAGGGGTTCGGCGGCTACCGTAGGGGCATGGCGAGCGGTTCGACGACCAAGGGACGCGGTCCGGCACGAGGCCGGACCGGCAGCAGTCCGGCCCGGAACACCCGCGGTTCCGCGCGGCCACGGTCCACGCCCGCGAAATCCGCCACCCGCAAGGCGCCCGCCCGGCGTCCCGCCCGCAGGAGCGGGGGTTTCGGCCGGGCCGTGCGCGGCGGCTGGACCCTGATCGCGCGCGGCGCGGGCGGTCTGGCCCGCACGGTCGGACGGAGCCGCGACCTCGAGGCCGAGCACCGTCGCGACGGGCTGGCCCTCGGCCTGATCGCCGTCGCGCTGGTGGCGGGCTTCGGCGTCTGGTGGCGCTCGGCCGGGCCGATCGGCGACGGGCTCGCCGTCGGTATCCGCAGCGTGGTCGGCGCCGGTTCGGTGGTGCTCCCGCTGGCGCTGTTCGTCGCCGCGATCGCGCTGATGCGCTCCGAACCGCAGCCGGAGACCCGGCCCCGGATGGTCATCGGCACCCTGCTGGTCTCGCTGTCCCTGCTCGGCCTGCTGCACCTGTTCAACGGCAGGCCGGAAGGGCACGAGGAACAGATGTTCGCCGGTGGCTGGGTCGGCTGGTTCTCCGGCGGCCTGCTGGCCAAGGGGGTCACCACCTGGGTGGCGATTCCCTTACTGGTACTGGTGCTCTGCTTCGGGCTGCTGGTGTTCACCGGCACCCCGGTACGCCAGATCCCGCAGCGCCTGCGCGATTGGGGCCTCGACCCGGAGGAACGGGAGGAGGCCGAGGCCGAGCGCAGGGCGTCGGCTGAGGGGCGAGGCGCCGGCCCCGGGGAGCCGGACGGCGCCGACGCCGAGACCGCCGCAATGCGCCTGCGCAAGCCCTCCCGACGTCGGCAGGCCCGGGGAGCCGCCGAGGACGGCGATCTGGCCGGCGAGCTGGTGGGAGCGAGCGCGGCTGCCGAAGCCGCCGCCGAGCCGCCTCCCGCGAAGCCGGCGAAGCCCCGGGTGGCACCACCGGCCGAGGTGCCGGAGCGCAAGCCCCGCAAGGCCGAGCAGACCACGCTGGACGTCACCCCTCGCCGGGTCGAGGGCGACTACGCGCTGCCGTCGCCGGAGCTGCTCTCGCTCGGCGACGCGCCGAAGACGCGCAGCAAGGCCAACGACGCCATGATCGAGGCGATCACCGGCGTGCTGGAGCAGTTCAACGTCGACGCGCAGGTCACCGGTTTCACCCGGGGCCCGACGGTGACCCGGTACGAGGTGGAGCTCGGCCCTGGCGTGAAGGTCGAGAAGATCACCGCGCTGACCAAGAACATCGCCTACGCCGTGGCCACCGACAACGTCCGGCTGCTGGCACCGATTCCGGGCAAGTCCGCCGTCGGCATCGAGGTGCCGAACTCGGACCGCGAGATGGTGCGCCTCGGCGACGTGCTCCGTTCCGCCAAGGCGGTCAAGGACGAGCACCCGATGGTCATCGGGCTGGGCAAGGACATCGAGGGCCACTTCGTCACGGCGAACCTAACGAAGATGCCGCACCTGCTGGTCGCGGGTTCCACCGGTTCCGGTAAGTCCAGCTTCGTCAACTCGATGCTCGTCTCGCTGCTGGCCAGGGCCACGCCGGAGGAGTGCCGGATGATCCTGATCGACCCGAAGATGGTCGAGCTGACGCCGTACGAGGGCATCCCGCACCTGATCACGCCCATCATCACCCAGCCGAAGAAGGCGGCCGCCGCGCTGGCCTGGCTGGTGGAGGAGATGGAGCAGCGCTACCAGGACATGCAGGCCAACCGGGTCCGGCACATCGACGACTTTAACAAGAAGGTGAAGTCCGGGGAGATCACCGCCCCGCCGGGCAGCGAACGCGAGTACCGGCCCTACCCGTACATCATGGCGATCGTCGACGAGCTGGCCGACCTGATGATGACCGCTCCCCGCGACGTCGAGGACGCGATCGTCCGGATCACCCAGAAGGCCCGTGCCGCCGGGATCCACCTGGTGCTGGCCACGCAGCGGCCCTCGGTGGACGTCGTCACCGGCCTGATCAAGACGAACGTGCCCTCGCGGCTGGCGTTCGCCACCTCCTCGCTCACCGACTCGCGGGTCATCCTCGACCAGCCGGGCGCGGAGAAGCTCATCGGTATGGGCGACGCGCTCTACCTGCCGATGGGTGCGGGAAAGCCGGTCCGCATCCAGGGCGCCTTCGTCGGCGACGACGAGATCTCCGCGATCGTCGAGTTCACCAAGAACCAGGCGCAGCCGGAGTACCAGGACGGTGTCACCGCACAGAAGTCCGGCGAGGCCAAGGACATCGACCCGGACATCGGCGACGACATGGACGTCCTGCTGCAGGCGGCCGAGCTGATCGTCACCTCGCAGTTCGGGTCCACCTCGATGCTGCAGCGCAAGCTGCGGGTCGGCTTCGCGAAGGCGGGCAGGCTGATGGACCTGCTGGAGTCACGCGGGATCGTCGGCCCTTCGGAGGGGTCGAAGGCCCGCGACGTCCTGATCAAACCCGAGGAACTCGAGGGCGTGCTGTTCATGATCCGTGGTGGCGGATCCGGCGCACCCGACCCGTCCGGGGAGGACGAAGCCTGAGTCCACTGTGGACGAGCAGCGCGCGAGGACGGGCCGCTCCCTCCAGGAAGCGGCCCGCCGCGTGGGTGCGGGATCAGCTCGCGCCGAAGTTGCGCACCGCCTGGTAGTAGGTCCAGGCCGCCCCGTTGCAGACCGTGTTGCCGTTGCACATGGTCTTCATGTCGGCGTGGAAGTTGTCGTCGATCCGGAGCCGGTTGGCGTCGGTGAACCGGCTCTGCTTCTTGTAGTTGCGGTACCCGAAGTCGTGCCGGTGGCAGGCGCCGGTGAAGTCGAAACCCAGTGGCTGGTCGGGGGACCAGGAACACGCGTCCGAGGACCAGTCGAGCTGCCCGGCGTTCGGCTGTTCCGCCCTGATCGAGGAGAACTGCGACAACGAGGTGCTGAACAGGTACTCGTCGGTGGTGGTCTCGATGCTCTGTGCCTGTGCGGTGCCCGCACCGGCGAAGAGGGTGCCGGTGATCGCGGCCGTGACGGCCATCCGGCGAACTGCGCGACGCAGGGTTGTCGCGGTCATGGCGGGCTCCTCGCTGATCATGTTGTCACGTCAGCGTCAGCCTTGTGTGTTCTGTGCCACAGCTCTACCGCTGTTCGGTCGATTGTCGGTGAATTTCCTCCCGCAATCAGGTTTCGTCGGGCCGCTTCCCGGGTATCCGGGCGCGTTCCGAGACTCAGAGCCGGCGGAGCATCCGCGTGTTGCCCAGCGTGTTCGGCTTCACGAACGGAAGGTCGAGGAACTCCGCGACACCGGTGTCGGCGGAGCGCCGCATCTGTTCGTACACCTCGTTCGGCACCGGCGTGCCGTCGATCTCGACGAAGCCGTGCCGGGCGAAGAAGCCGGTCTCGAAGGTCAGCACGAAGATCCGGGGCAGGCCCAGCTCGACGGCGAGGTCGAGCAGCCCGCGGACGAGTACGTGCCCGATGCCACGCCCGCGCAGGTCCCGGGCCACCGCGACGGTGCGGATCTCGGCGAGGTCCTCCCACAGCACGTGCAGTGCGCCGCACCCGACGACCCTGTCCTCGAGTTCGACGACCCAGAACTCCTGCACGCTCTCGTACAGCGTCACGAGTTCCTTCTCCAGCAGCACCTTGCCGGCGTCCGCGTCGACGAGCGCCTTGATCGTGCGCACGTCGGCGATGCGGGCACGGCGAACGATAAGATCGTCGGGAACGTCAGGCACGAGGTGACCGTAGCGGTGCCACGGCGCGGTTCCTCGACCGCCTGTGCCGCCCTGTGACCGGGCTCCCCGACACACGCCTGACCAGCGAGGCGGACTCGCTCGCGGGGGCGTCAGGGCCTGCCCGTGGGCCGGCGGAAGAGAAAGGTGCGCAGAGCGGATGCTGCCCGGTACGAGCGTCGCCACCGGTGCCCCCACCAGCCGCCCCGCCGCCCGCTCGTTCCGGCCGGAACTGCAGGGGCTGCGCGCGCTCGCCGTCACCCTGGTCGTCATCTACCACGTATGGCTGGACCGCATCTCCGGCGGCGTCGACGTCTTCTTCCTCATCTCCGGTTTCCTGATCACCGGTCAACTCGCTCGCGCGGCCGGACGCGGCGGCATCACGCTGCGTCCCATGTGGGGCCGGATGCTCAAACGGCTGCTCCCCGCCGCGCTGACCGTTCTCGCGGCGACGATCGCGGCCGCCCTCGTCCTGCTGCCCGAGCACCGCTGGTTCCAGACCATCGGCGAGGTCGTCGCCTCGGTGTTCTATGTGGAGAACTGGCGGCTGGCCGCCGACTCCGTGGACTACTTCGCCCAGCACGACTCGGCCAGCGTTGTGCAGCACTTCTGGTCACTGTCGATCCAGGGCCAGTTCTATCTGGTGTGGCCGCTGCTGGTGCTGCTGGTGGCCTGGATCGCGCGCCGGGCGGGACGGTCGCTGCGCCGCACGCTCGCGTTCGCCCTGGGGATCCTGTTCACCGCCTCACTGGCCTACTCGGTGGTGCTCACCGCCGCCGACCAGCCGCTGGCGTACTTCCACTCGCTGACGCGGGTGTGGGAGTTCGCCCTCGGCGGGCTGCTCGCACTCGCCGTCGACGCACTGGTGCTGCCACGCGCCGCCCGGATCACGCTCGGCTGGCTGGGCGTCGCCGGGCTCGTCTCCTGCGGCATGGTGCTTCAGGTCGGCACCGTGTTCCCCGGTTACGCGGCGCTCTGGCCGACGCTCTGCGCGGCCTTCGTGATCGTCGCCGGCGCCACCGGCTCGCGCTTCGCCGCGGACCGGCCGCTGAGCTCCCGGCCGATGGCCTACCTCGGCAACCTGAGCTACGCCCTGTACCTGTGGCACTGGCCGGTGCTGCTGTTCTACCTGCTGGCCAGGGGACGGGAGCAGGTCGGGCTGCTGGGCGGCGCCGTCGTCATCGGCGTCTCGCTGGCGCTCTCCGCGCTGACGTACCACTTCGTCGAGAAGCCGGTCCGCGACTCGCGCATCGGCGTCGAGCGGCCCTGGGGCAGCTACCGGTTCGCCGTGCTCGCCATGATCCCGGTGCTCGTCGCGGCCGGGACCTGGCAGTTCGTCGCCACCGAGCGGGCGGGCGCGTTCGCCGCCGCACCGTACGACCGCAACTACCCGGGCGCGAACGCGCGCCTGCCCGGTTTCCAGTACCAGGGCGACGAGGACGTCGAGTTCGGCCCGCCACTGGTCACCCTGCCCGACGACTTCGCCCGGATCGACGACTGCGGACCCGCCGAGCGCGACGAGCGGATGGAGATCTGCACCATCCCCGCCGAACGCCCCGAGCGGCGGGTGGTGATCGTCGGCGACTCGCACATCCAGCAGTACACCGCCTCGCTGCGCGCCATCGCGGAGAAACGCGGCTGGGAGATCACCACGATCCTGCGCGGAGCCTGCCCCTTCTCCGTCACCTCCGACGTCAACCCGGACGATCAGTCCTGCGTCGACTGGAACGCCTCCACGCTGGCCGAGATCATCGACCGCGCCCCGGACGCCGTGCTCACCCTCGCCAGCAGGGACGTTCGCGCCGGGCTCACCGAGAACACCCCGCGCGGCTTCGTCGACCAGTGGCACAACCTGGACGCGGCCGGCATCCCGGTGCTGGCCGTACGGGACAACCCGCGCTTCGACTTCTCCCCGCCGGACTGCGTCGCGGCCAACGGCCCGGCCGCCGCCGAGTGCCGGGCGCCACGCGACGAACTGCTGGCCGAGAGCCCGCCGTACGAGGCCGTCGGCGACGTGCCGCCGAACGTCTCCTTCCTCGATTTCAGCGACTTCTTCTGCGGACGTGAGTGGTGCACCCCGGTGGCGGGCAACGTCTACACCTTCATGGACGACAACCATCTCAGCGCGACGTTCATGACGACTCTGGCCCCGGTCGTGGAGCGGGACATCACCGACGCCCTCGGATGGTGAGCGGCCGCACCCCGATACCGGCACGTGCGCCAGCTACCCTGAGTCCCGTGCCTTCTCCCACCACCGAGTCATCCGGTCGCAAGGTCTCCCTGCTGACGCTGGGCTGTGCCCGCAACGAGGTCGACTCCGAGGAACTCGCCGGCAGGCTGGCCGCCGACGGCTGGGAACTGACCGACGAGGCCGAGGGTTCCGACGTGGTCGTCGTCAACACCTGCGGATTCGTGGAGTCGGCCAAGAAGGACTCCGTCGACACCCTGCTCGCCGCCTCCGATACCGGGGCCAAGGTCGTCGCGGTCGGCTGCATGGCCGAGCGCTACGGCGACGAACTCGCCCGGAACCTGCCCGAGGCCGACGCGGTACTCGGCTTCGACCACTACGCGGCGCTCGGTGAGCGGCTCGACGACGTGGTGGCCGGCCGCTCCGTGGCCTCGCACACGCCCACCGACCGGCGCACCCTGCTGCCGATCAGCCCCGTCCAGCGGCCCGCCGCCGCCGAGGACGTCGCCGTGCCAGGGCACGCGCAGGCGGGCTGGGGACCGCGGGTGCTGCGCACCCGGCTCGACGACGCGCCCGTCGCCGCGCTGAAGATCGCCTCCGGCTGCGACCGCCGCTGCTCGTTCTGCGCCATTCCGTCCTTCCGCGGGTCGTTCGTGTCCCGCCGGCCGGACGAGATCGTCGCCGAGGCGGCCTGGCTGGCCGGCCAGGGCGTGCGCGAATTGTTCCTCGTTTCGGAGAACTCCACCTCGTACGGCAAGGACTTCGGCCGCGAGCAGGGTGGCGGACGCGCGCTGGAGGCCTTGCTGCCACGGCTCGCCGACGTGGAGGGCATCGACCGGGTGCGCGTGTCGTACCTGCAGCCCGCCGAGACCCGGCCGCAGCTCGTGAAGGTCATCGCGACCACGCCCGGCGTGGCGAGCTATTTCGACATGTCGTTCCAGCACTCCAGCGAGCCGGTGCTGCGCCGGATGCGCCGGTTCGGGTCCACCGAGTCCTTCCTGGCGCTGATCGAGCAGATCCGGGAGTACACCCCGGACGCGGGTATCCGGAGCAACGTCATCGTCGGGTTCCCCGGCGAGACCGAGCAGGACGTCGACGAGCTGGAGCGGTTCCTCGTCGCGGCGCGCCTGGACGCGGTCGGCGTGTTCGGTTACTCCGACGAGGACGGCACCGAGGCCGAGGGCTACGACGGCAAGCTGCCCGATGAGGTCGTCACCGCGCGCGTGGCCAGGATGTCGGCGCTGGTCGAGGAGCTCACCACGCAGCGCGCGGAGGAGCGGATCGGCGAGTTCGTCGAGGTGCTCGTGGAGTCCGAGGGGGGAGTGGACGCCGACGAGAGCGACCACAGCGAGCCGACGGGCCGCGCCGCGCACCAGGCACCGGAGGTCGACGGCGAGTGCGTGCTCGTCGACGCGGGCAAGGTGAGCGTGGGCGAGGTCGTCCGCTGCGAGGTGGTGGACAGCGAAGGCGTCGACCTGATCGTGCGTCCCGTGGAGCACCCGGTGGGACCCGGCGCGGACGCGGACCGGTGAGCACGGCGGCCAGCGGGCCGGCCGAGGCCTCCGACGCGTCCGGCGAGGCCGGTCTCGGCACCGCCACCGGCGACGGGAGCGGGACCGGCGGCGGCGCAGGGGCTCCGGCAGCCGAGCGGCCCGCCGGGACCGGGCCGCCGGAACGGCTGCCCGCACCCACTCCGGCGGCCGCGCCCGAGGCGACCCCGGTCCCGACACTCAACGTCGCCAACATCCTGACGCTGTCCCGGCTCGCGCTGGTTCCGCTGTTCGTCGCCGCGCTCTTCGTTGGCGACGGCTCGGACACCACCTGGCGCTCCATCGCCACGGCCCTGTTCGCCATCGCCTCGCTCACCGACCAGATCGACGGCTGGGTCGCCCGCAAGTACGGCCTGGTCACCGACTTCGGCAAGATCGCCGACCCGATCGCCGACAAGGCACTGATCGGCGCGGCGCTGGTCGGCCTGAGCATCCTCGGCGAGCTCGGCTGGTGGGTGACCACCGTGATCGCCCTGCGCGAGGTCGGGGTGACCGTGCTGCGGTTCTGGGTGATCCGGCACGGGGTGATCCCGGCCAGCCGGGGCGGGAAGGCCAAGACGATGGCGCAGATCGCCGCCATCACCCTCTACCTGCTGCCGTTGCCGGACGGCGCCGAGCCGGTGCGCTGGGTGGTGCTGGGCGTCGCGCTGCTGCTCACCGTCATCACCGGACTCGACTACGTGCTGCGCGCGGTCAAGCTGCGGGCTGCGGGTCGCCGCGCGGCGGTCGGGCCGTGACTTCGGTCCCGTCTGCCACGGACCCGCCGGACCCGGTCGCGGCAGCGGTGGTGGCGGCGCTGTCCGCCCGGCGGGAGACGGTGGCCGCGGCCGAGTCGCTCACCGCGGGCCTTGTCTGCGCGACGCTCACCTGCGTCCCCGGATCGAGTGCCGTGCTGCGGGGCGGGCTGGTCGTCTACGCGAGCGACCTCAAGACAAGCCTGGCCGGTGTCGACGGTGCGCTGCTCGCCCGCCTCGGCCCGGTGCACCCGGAGGTCGCCGCGGCCCTCGCCGAGGGTGCCCGCACGCGGTGCGGCGCCGACTGGGGGCTGGGACTGACCGGCGTGGCGGGTCCGGGCCCGCAGGACGGGGTACCGGCGGGCACGGTGCACGTATCCCTCGCGGGCCCGGGTGGTGACCACCCCGCGCGCACCGGCCGTACGCTGCGGATCGACGGCGACAGGCAGGCCGTCCGGGCGGCCTCGGTGGCGGCCGCGCTGGCACTGCTGCGGGAACAACTCGGGTAACCCGATCGTTCGCCCTTGGCGGAAGCACAGCGTGTACTCGTGCGGCCGGACGGCCGGACTGGGTAACGTGGGAGGCAGACGAAGGGAGGCGCGTGATGACCGTGCTGTTGCGTGAGGCGATCGGTGATCGGCTCCGTCATGCCCGCACCAACCAGAGCAGGACTCTGCGCGACATCTCCCGCGCCGCCAGGGTCAGCCTCGGATACCTGTCCGAGGTCGAACGCGGCCAGAAGGAGGCCTCCAGCGAGCTGCTGGCCTCGATCTGCGATGCCCTGGAGCTGCCACTCTCGGAGCTCCTGCACCATGTGGCGGCGGACGTGTCCGCGCTCGACGACGTCGAGGTCGCCCCGGTGACCGAGCAGGCCGCGGGCACCGCGAAGGCTGTCCCGGCAGCCGCCGGGGGTGACCTGGAAGGCGGCAGGTTGCTGCCCAGCGTGGTCGGCAACGACCTGACCGACCTCCGCCTTTCCACTCCGCACGTGTCCGCTTCGCCCCGGATGTCCACCACGCTGCGCACCACGATCACCACGCCGAAGCTGGCCTCGACGATCGCGGCCTGAGATCCGTCGCGACGAGCGGCGTGCCGCGGACGACCCCGAGTCACGACTCGGGGTCGTCGCCGTCCGTAGGCCCCGCGTCGACGTCGGGTGGGCGCGCCCCGGTCAGGGCGATCCCGGAATTCGGCGGGGTCGCCTGGAACGACGGACGCTGACCTGACACGATGGAACCCAACGCCGGGGGCGGGACGTTGCACTGAGCAGGGGAGCGCGACACGCCCCGCACGACACCCGGCGACGACATCCGGCGATACAGCCAGTGGGACGCAAGAAGGCAGGCGGAGGAGATGGCCAACCCTTTCGTGAAGGCATGGAAGTACCTGATGGCGGCGTTCTCGTCGAAGGTCGACGAGCACGCCGATCCGAAGGTGCAGATCCAGCAGGCCATCGAGGAGGCGCAGCGCAACCACCAGGCGCTCTCCCAGCAGGCCGCATCGGTGATCGGTAACCAGCGTCAGCTGGAGATGAAGCTCAACCGCCAGCTCGGCGACGTGGAGAAGCTGCAGGCCTCGACCCGTCAGGCGTTGGTGCTGGCCGACGAGGCCCGCGGCAAGGGCGACGAGGCCAAGGCGCAGGAGTTCGAGACCGCGGCCGAGGGTTTCGCCGCGCAGCTCGTCACCGCCGAGCAGAACATCGAGGACCTCAAGACGCTGCACGACCAGTCGCTGCAGGCGGCGGCCCAGGCGAAGCAGGCCGTCGAGCGCAACGCGAGCATGCTGCAGCAGAAGCTGGCCGAGCGCACGAAGCTGCTCTCCCAGCTCGAGCAGGCCAAGATGCAGGAGAAGGTCTCGGCCTCGCTGAACCAGATGACGGAGCTGGCCTCGCCGGGCAACACGCCGTCGCTGGAGGAGGTCCGCGACAAGATCGAGAAGCGCTACACCACCGCCCTCGGGTCGGCGGAGCTGGCGCAGAACTCGGTCCAGGGCCGCATGATGGAGGTACAGCACTCCACCACGCAGCTCGCCGGGCACAGCAGGCTGGAGCAGATTCGCGCGTCGATGAAGGGCGACTCGGTCGCCCAGGTCACCGATGGCGGCGCGAACAGCGCCGCGGCTTCCGGCTCCGCTGCGACTCAGTCCAGCGCGAACGTGCAGGCCGAGATCCAGAAGCGTGTCCAGGCCGAGCAGAAGAACCAGGCGTAGCACCGTGGCGGCGTCGGGCAAGGGTTCGGGCAAGCGCGACTTCAGCGAGCGGCGCGCGAAGCTGGAGAAGCACATCGAACGCTTGCCCGACTACGCGCAGCGGGCCCAGGAGAGGCTGCAGAAGTACCTGCCGCCGAACGAGGCGGGCCGGTCCGGTACGGCACCGGGAGGATCCGGGACCGCGGATTCGGCGAGCAGGAGCGACGAGGGCGGCGCCGAACGCCAGCGTCCGCGCCTGTCCATGCCCCCGGTGCCGGTGAACGTGCCGGTCGTCGAGGAGGCCCGCTCGAAGTGGGCCGAGTGGAACGCACCGCAGGCGAAGCTGGAACGCCGCAAGCGGCGTGCCGCGCGCGCGATCTCGTTCTGGATCGTCGTCTGCCTGATCCTGGCCACCGTGGCCGGACTTTCGTTCGCCGGGTTCATGTCCGCCGCGGCGGACGCGAGCACGATCACGGCCGGGGCGATCGGTGCCTCCGTGCTGTCCGTCATCGCCGCCTATTTCGGCATCAACTCCGCACTCCGGCTGCGCACCCTCAAACGCACCGAACTACCGGTGGCCGCCGCGCCGCAACGGCTCCCGGCGTCCGGCTCGGCGGCCAGGGCTCCGATGGAGCGGCTGCGCGAGTCCGAGGCCACCCTCGCCGAACTGCTCCGCCAGCTCTCCACCAGCACGACCGGTGCCCCCGGCGCCGTCCCCGAGATGTCCGTCGAGGACGCTCGCCGCACGGCCGACGAGGCCGCCAAGGCGCTGCACGGCATCGCCGACCGGATCGAGGCGATCGAGCGGGCCCGCAGGGCCGCCCCCGACCACGAGCGATCGGCGCTCGACTCAGCCGTCGCCACCCTTCAGGAGCAACTCGACGACGGGCTGGACGGGTACGGCAGCCTGGTCGCGGCGGCGGGTCGTGCGGTCGCCGCCAGCAGCGGGGCCGTGCAGCCTGCCAAGGACGCACTGACCGACGCCACCGACCACCTCGCCGGGCTGGCGATCGCGCTGCGCGAACTGTCCTGACCGGCGGCCGACCGCGCCGCCGCTACCGGCGGGGCGCGATGCTCCGGTTGATCCGCCGCACCAGGCCTGGACCGTGCAGCGCGAAGCCGGTGTAGAGCTGGACCAGCGAGGCGCCCGCCTCCAGCATCCGCAGCGCGTCGTCCGGCCCGAGGATCCCGCCTACGCCGATCACCGGCAGCGCCCCGGCGGTCTGTTCGTGCACGAAGCGCACCACCTGCACCGAACGCCGGGTCAGCGGCCGCCCGGACAACCCGCCCGCCTCCTCGGCGAGGCGCGTCTCCGCCGGGGCCACCCCCTCGCGGGACAGCGTGGTGTTGGTGGCGATGATCCCGGACACCCCGTGCTCGGTGCACACCTGCAGCAACTCGCCCAGCGCCTCGTCGGTCAGGTCCGGCGCGACCTTCACCAGCAGCGGTGTCGGCGGGCGGTCGCCGGAGGGTTCCGTCGTCGTCTCGCGCAGCGCCGACAGCAGCGCCGCCAGCGCCCCCCGGTCCTGCAGGGCGCGCAGGCCGGGAGTGTTCGGCGAGCTGACATTGATCGCGATGTAGTCGGCGTACGGGCGCAGTGCGCGCAGTGAGTACCGGTAGTCCTCGACTGCGTCGTCCAGGGGCGCTGCCTTCGACTTGCCGATGCTGATACCGAGCGGTACGCCCAGTGGTCCCTGCGCGGCCAGCCGCGCGGCCAGTGCGTCCGCGCCGGAATTGTTGAAGCCCATCCGGTTGATGACGCCGTCGGTCGCCGGGAGGGTGAACAGGCGTGGACGCGGGTTCCCGGGCTGCGTCAGCCGGGTCACGGTGCCCACCTCGACGAAGCCGAAACCGAGTGCGGGCCAGGCGGGCAGGGCGCGGCCGTCCTTGTCCATTCCGGCGGCCAGGCCGATGGGGGAGGGAAAGCGGACGCCGAACGTGGTGACCGGCGCGTCGATGCCGTGCACGCGCCGCAGCGCGCGCAGCACCGGGGGCATCGCGGCGACGCGCTCCAGGGCGGAGACGGTCCGCTCGTGCACCGTCTCGGCGTCGTTTCCGCCCAGGCGGTACATGGCGGGGCGCAGGACTCGGTCGAACAGCACGAGCCCATCGTGCCGCAGTACCCCTGCCGATCGCGCCCCGGCCCGCCCGTGGGCGGATCGCGGATCGGTGCGGTCAGGCCGGCGTGCCGCGGCCGGCCGCCCATTCGCGCTCGAGGATCGCGTAGACGAGTTCGTCAGTCCAGTCGCCCTTGAAGAACTGGTTCTCCCGGAGCCTGGCGTCCAGGGTCATGCCGAGGCGCCGCATCAGCGCCGCCGACGCCGTGTTGCGGGCATCGCAGTGGCCGACTGCGCGGCGCAGCCCGAGATCCCGGAAAGCGAGGAGCAGCAAGGCTTCCGCGGCCTCCTGCGCGTATCCGTGACCGTGGTGGTCCGGGTGGAACACGAAGCCGATCTCGCCACGGCGGTGCTCGGCGCTGAGCCAGCAGAGGGTGAGGTCGCCGATCAGGGCACCGGTATCGGTGCGTTCGACGGCGAGGGCGAGGGTCTGCCCCTCGGTGGTGATCCGGGCGCCGGCGATGCGCTTCTCCAGTGCGTCGGCGGTTTCCTGCCGGGACCGGGCCTCCCAGTACAGGTAGCGCGCGACCTCGGGCAGGGACTGGAAAGCATGCAGTTCGTCCAGATCGGTCTGGGTGAACGGGCGCAGAACGAGACGGGCTGTGCGGATCGGGTAGGTGGGGGTCAGCACGGACGCGACGTTACCGGTGACCGGCTCCCGGGATATGAGAATCCCCGGCACCGCTCCGCAGACGTCGTCAGCCGTCCGTGGCCCGAGCAGGACTGGGTCTCGGGAGTGCCGGGGATCCGGTGACCGCCTGGTATTCGCCAGCAGGCAGGCACGCACACAGGTGACGAGCCGACAGGTGGTCGGGTGAAGTCCCTGTGGAGAAAGTCCAGTGCGCGCTGTCCGCTAGCGGACAGTCACCTCACGAGTCCTGTAGTTCTTCAACTTCGGACCACCTCCCTTCTCGTGTAACCGCCACGCTAAACGCGAATTCGCCATGCTGCAAGGAGATTTCCCGCCCCGCGGGGCAGGGCGGCGATCATCGCGGGGCGTTCGCCGCGGGCGCGGGCCCGTCCTGGCAGCGGGGGCAGAACCAGGTGTGCCTGCGGGTGACGTCGGCACCCTGCCACGCGCAGCGCACCGGGCCGCCGCAACGGAAGCAGCCGGAGCGGTGGCGCTCGTAGACCCAGTACCGCCGATTGCGCGCGAGTTCGCCGGTGGTGCTCCGCTCTGGGCGCCACGCGTTGGCGCGCAACAGTTTCCGTGCCAGTCGAACGACTCGTTGACCGTCCACTTCGGACACGGCGGTCCAGGGTGTGACACCGAGCAGGAAAGCCACCTCGACCTTGTAGACGTTGCCGACACCGGCCATCACCCGCTGGTCGAGCAGAGCGAGTCCCAGTTCGCGGTCCGGATCGGCGGTGAGCGCCGCGATCGCCCGTTCCTCGTGTGCCTCGGTCCAGGCCTGGTCGAGCAGGTCCGGACCGAGGTGCCCGACCACGCTGTCTTCCCGTCCGGTGCGCAGGACGGACAGATCGTGCACCTGGAAGCCCACGACCTGGGCGTCCTCGACGTCGAACACCACCCGCGCGTGATGGCCCGGCCTGCGCCACCGCTGGCCCGGCCGGTACACCTGCCAGGAGCCGTCCATCCGCAGGTGGCTGTGCAGGCTCAGGTCTCCGGAGAACCGGGTGAGCAGATGCTTTCCCACACTGTGGACGCCCAGTACGGTCCGTCCGGCGACATCCACGGTCGCCAGCGCCGGATGCCGGAAGTCGGCGCGCACCAGCGTCTTCCCGGCCAGTGCCTGGTGCGTGCGCCGGGCCGTGAAGAAGACGGAGTCGCCTTCGGGCAAGTCCTCAGCCCGCGTTCCGCGGCTGCCCGGCGGCGCGTACGGGCTCGCCGGCCTCGTTCGCGGCCCGGTGCCGCCCGGCCCGGTCCGAGCGCAGGATCTTGGCCAGCACCATGTTGAACGTCAACGCGATCTCCTGCGCCCCGGGGGAGTTCCAGTCGTGGATCGAGGTGCACGCGCCCTGGGCCTGTTGCACGGCGAGCCGGTCGGGGATCGCGGTCGGCATGACCAGCCTGCCGAAGGACTCGCGCAGTTCCTGGATACGGAACTGGTGCTCGTAGGACCGTACGCGCAGCCGGTTCACCAGCACTCCGGCCGGGCGCAGCCGCGGGTTGGCCTCCAGCCGGATCGAATCGATCGCCTCCAGCGCCCGCTGTGCCCCGGCGACCGCGTACATGGTCGGCTCCGTCACCAGCAGCGCACTGTCGGCCGCGATCAGGGCGGAGCGGGTGAGCCTGCCGAGTGAGGGCGGGCAGTCGAGGATCGCGAGCTCGTACGGCGCGCCGTCCGGCTCCCGCTCCAGCTCGCCGAGCGCACGGGCGAGGTTGTCCATCCGGCGGCTCTCCGGCCCCGGGTCGTTGAGCAGTTCGAGTTCCTCGGAGCCCACCAGTACGTCTAGCCGGTCGCTCCACGCGCTGGGGGCGATGGCGCCACCGATCACCGGGCGGCGCGGGGTCTCCAGCACGTCGGCCAGAGTCGTCTCGGTGTCCGGGGGATCGAGGGTTGCGGTGGCGTTGCCCTGCGGGTCCAGGTCCGCCACCAGCGCGCGGTTGGTCCTGCGCAGCGCTGCGGAGGCGATGCCGAGCGCAACCGTCGTCTTCCCGACACCACCCTTGAGGCTGAGTACGGCGACCGTGTGCACGCGGGCAAGCCTACGGGCACCCGCCCGTCCGTGGGCCCGGCGGCGGCCACCTGCCGGGCGCCCGGCCCTGTCCTGGCACCTCCGGGGCCTGCTTGGTCACGACTCCCATCGACCGGGAATCATCGGACAGGGCCTAGGGTGTGGCGCTATGCGAACGGACTCATCGGTGGCCCGCGGATCGGTGGCCGTCCGGCGGGCGCTGGAGACCGAACTGGAGGCCGCGGCCTCCAGGACCGGGCGCCCGCGGGTGGTCGACGTCGGTGGCGGCAGTGGTGTGTGGGCGGTGCGCTTCGCCGCGGCGGGCTGCCTGGTCACCGTGGTCGAGCCGAACCACAACGCGCTGGCCACCCTGCGCCGCCGCGCCGCCGAGGAGGGCGTGGCGGACCGGATCACCGCGATCGCGGACGATTCCGACTCCCTCGGCGCGCATGTCCCGGCCGGTTCCGCCGACCTGGTGCTCGCCCACGGCCTGCTCGAGGTGGTCGACGATCCGGCCCGCGTGATCGGGGCACTGGCCGAGGCCGTGGCCCCGCACGGGGCCGTGTCGGTGCTGGTGGCGAACCGGCCCGCGGCCGTGCTGCACCGCGCCCTCGGCGGCAGGCTCGCCGAGGCCCGGCAGTTGCTCACCGCGCCCGACGGGGTGCTGCCCGCGGACGGCGACACCCTGCTGCGGCGATTCGACACCGCCGGGCTGCGGGCGCTGCTCGGCACGGGCGGCCTGGAGCCGGTGCTGCTGCGCGGCGACGGCGTGGTCGCCGACGTACTGCCCAGCGGCAACGTCCCGGTCAGGGAGGACGAGCTGACCGAGTTCGAACTCGCCGCGGCCGCCGAGTCACCGCTGCGCGACATCGCCACCCGCCTGCACGCGCTCGCCCGCCGCGCCGGCTCGTGAGCGCCGCCGGCGGCGGCGGGTTTGTCGGACCCACCGGCTAACCTCGGCTCCGATGGGCAGAAACACCGGGTTACCGGCCCGCCTCGCGCGCTTCCGCGTCGACGAGAGCACCCCGGCGAGCACCTGGCCGGACGACACCGGTTGCGGCTTCCTGCACGTCGACATGGATGCCTTCTTCGCCGCGGTCGAACTGCGCAGCCGTCCGGAACTCGTGCACCGGCCGGTCGCCGTGGCCGGTGAGGGGCCGCGATCGGTCGTCACCTCGGCGAACTACATCGCCAGGGAGTACGGCGTGCGCTCGGCCATGCCGGTCGGCGCGGCCCGCAGGCTCTGTCCGGGCCTGGTCTGCATCCCGCCGTCCCGCGGGGCCTACAGCGAGGTCTCCCGTGGCGTCATGGAGATCTTCCGTGAGCTGACCCCGCTGGTCGAACCGTTGAGCCTGGACGAGGCGTTCCTGGACGTCAGCGGGGCCCTGCGCAGGCTCGGCAGTACCCCGGCCGCGCTCGGCGCGCGGATCCGCGCGCGGGTCGTCGCCGAGCACGGCATCACCTGCTCGGTCGGCGTCGCGCCGGTGAAGTTCGTCGCCAAGCTCGCCTCGGGGATGGCGAAGCCGGACGGGATCCTGGTGGTGCCGGAGGCAGACCTGCTCGGCTATCTGCACCCGCTGCCCGTGTCCGCCCTGTGGGGCGTGGGCAAGCGCACGGAGGAACACCTGCTGCGGCTGGGCATGCACACGATCGCCGACATCGCCCGTACGCCGAGGACGTCCCTGCGCCGTTCGCTCGGCGTCGCCACCGGCGACCATCTGCACGCCCTGGCGAACGGCAGGGACCATCGTGCGGTCGAACCCGACTCGCCGGACAAGTCCATCAGCGCGGAGCGCACCTTCGACGTCGATCAGGCGCAGCGGGACGTCCTGGAGCGTGAGCTGCTGCGGTTGTCCGAACGTGTCGCCGGGAGCCTGCGGTCGAAGGGGCTGCGCGGCCGGACGGTGTCGATCAAGGTCCGCTACAGCGATTTCCGCACGGTCACCCGGGCACGCACCCTGGTCTCCGCCACCGATGTCACGCACCAGATCCACGCGACGGCGGTCGCATTGCTCGCCGAACTCGACGGCGTCGCGCCGGATACCACTCTCAAGGGCCGACAAGGTTCACCCATACGGCTGATCGGGGTCCGTGCTGTCGGACTTGGTGACGGAGCCGATGGCGAGCAACTCGAGTTCGCCGCCGAGGGCCCGCGATGGCGGGATGCCGAGCTGGCGGCCGATGTGGCCCGGTCCAGATTCGGCACCGCAGCCGTCCGGCCTGCGTCGTTGCTGTCCCCGGACGAGGGCTGACGCCGTGGATCGGTGGCTTCCGAGTCGGCAGGAAAGCCCCTTCCGGGCCGAATCACGTCAAATCCGTATGTGCTTCCTGCGGGATCGGGTAGTCGTCCGCGCAAAGGGCTCGTATCCTGGACAGCGACACCCCGTTCGGGATGTCTGTTTGGGTCCACGACGTTGCGCGGCCCGGCGCCCGCGACAGCTGTGCCGGAGGAGGAAAGATGCCACTCTCCGAGCATGAGCAGCGGCTGCTCGACCAGATCGAGCGCGAGCTCTATGCCGAGGACCCCAAGTTCGCGTCCACGGTCCGTGGCACGAAGATGCGCCGCCCCGCGCGGCGCCGCCGGTTGCAGGGCGCCGCCCTGTTCATCGTCGGTGTGGCGCTTCTCGTGCTGGGCGTGATCGTGCCGTTCCGGGTCGCCGATATCCCTCTGGTGAGCGTTCTCGGGTTCCTGGTGATGTTCTTCGGGGTCCTGCTCGCCGTCACCTCCTTGAAGGGGGGACAGGACGAGCCGGAGTCGAAGGACGGTGACCCACCGCCGAGCGGTGGCGGGTCACCCAAGCAGCAGCCGAAGCGGAACTCGTTCACCGAGCGCATGGAATCCCGCTTCCGGCAACGCTTCGACGAGCAGTAGGCCCGGAACCTGCGGCCGCCCCCGGCAGGGACGCCGTCAGCAGGCGCCGTCCCCGGCCGGTCCGCTCCTGAGCGTTCGCGCGGCCCGCGCCGCAGGACCTTGACACCTCACGGATCCGAGCGAGTGAGTCGCGATGCCGAGATGCCGGCCGGGCGCTCGCCGGTACACGACGGTGCCCTCGACTGATCACCGGCGGCGCGGCACACCGGCCCCGGCAGGCAACGCCGTCGTCGGCCGGCCGGGCAACCCGGCTCGAGCCTGGGCCGCACCACGGTGACCGCCCGTCGAAGCCGCCGCTACCCGTGGACCCGGTTCCGTCCGGGTGCCGATCGGTGCGGCCGGTCCACCGGCCAGCCCCTCAGCGCTGCTTGCCGCGGGTGAACAGCGAACGGGGCAGAAGCCGTCCCCGCCACGACATCGGTGCGTTCTTGTGCAGGCTCCGGCGTACGCCGTTGAACGCCTCGACGAACGCCGGATCGTCCACCTCGGCGTTGCTGTACCAGGAGCGCTCCACCACCCCGATGACGGTGCGCAGGTCGTCCCGGCCGTCTTCGTCGAGATGGTGCTTCTGCGCCACCTTCTGTGCCGTCACGCGCACCGTGTCCGACTCGGAGACCGCTGTGCCGCGGTCTGCCCACTCGTCGAGCAACTCAGCCCAGGCGTCGTCCGCGGCGCCACTGCGCAGCCCCGCGATCGTCCGCAACCTGCGCCGCCGGGTCAGCGAGCGAACCGCCGCCGGGACCATCGCCAGCCCGGTGAGCGCCAGGAACACCACCGCGATGGTCCAGTGCACCAGCCAGCCGGCCAGCGCGATCGCCAGCACCCAGAACGCGGCCGCCGCCAGCGGCAGCCAGTCGGCCGCGGCGGGCCGCTCCCGGACAGCGCCGTCCGCCGAACGCCGCAACGCGCTGGTACGACGAGCGAGGGCACCGGCGCCGAGCGAGGCCAGCAGCGCCGCCACGGCCGCCGCGACCGCTCCCCAGGTGACCCAGGAGGGCGCGCTCAGCGGACTGTCCTGTCCCTGTGCCGCACCGAGATCCGGATCGATCTGGTCCTCCGGGGCGACCCCCGTCGGAGCCTGAGCGGACTCGGACGCGCTCGGCGAATCCTCACCGGTCTCCGACGGCGACTGTGAGGGCACGTCGTCCGGGCGCAGGTACGGCGGCACGTAGCCGCGGCCGTCGGCCAGCGGTGTCGGATCGAAACTGACCCAGCCGCGATCGCCGAAGTACACCTCGACCCAGGCGTGGGCGTCCTGCGAGGTGATCGCCCGGTAGTCGCCGGTGGTATAGCCGGTGGTGAAACCGACGGCCACCCGGCTCGGGATGCCCTGTGCCCGCAGCATCACCGCCATCGCCGAGGCGAACTGCTCGCAGAACCCGCGCTTGCCGTTGAGGACGAAGTCGGCGAGGGCGTCGGCATCGGTGGCCTGCGCGGTCTGGGTGTCGTAGGTGAACCCGTTCTGCGCGGTGAAGTACCGCCAGATCTCGGTCGCCTTGTCGAAGTTGTTGTCCGCGTTCTCGGTGAGCCTGCTCGACAGTTCGGCTACCCGGGGATCGACCTGGCCCGCGTCGCTGTAGATCGGCGGGAGGTCACGGGTACCCGGTGCCGTCGTCCGCAGGATGTCCTTGTCCGGTTCGGCCAGCGAGGTGGCCACGGTGTACGCGGGCGGCCGCTGCTTGCGCTCGCTGAACACCGCGCCGCTGGTGCGGTCGTAGAACCAGCCTGGCGGGATCCGGTCCAGCTTGCGGGGCGCGCCGTACACCGGCAGCCAGACGTCCACCCAGTTGATCGGCTCGATCTGGATCTCGCGGGTCTCCCCGCTCGCGTCGTCGCCCGGTGCGGCCGGCAGCGGCTGCTCGGCCGGGACGCCCGCGGGCATCGGTCCGTCCGCCAGCCCCCAGCCCTGATTCGGCCGGTAGGTGTCCAGGGTGAACGCACGCAGCAGGCGCTTGTCCTCGCCGAGGCCCCGCACGCGGAACAGTTCGACGTTGCCGCCCTGGTCCAGCATGCCGCGCAGCGAGGTGAACGGATTGACGCCCAGGCCCCCCGCCGTGCTGGTGCCCTCGCCGTCGCCACTGCTGCCGGGCAGCCTGCCGACCGTGCCGATACCGGTGAAGGCGATGCCGGCGACCAGGCCGAACACGACCGCGACACAGACCACGGCGACCGGTGTGCTGGCCGAGCCGGGGGTGCTGCCGAGGCCGGGGGCGTACCGGTTGCGCCAGCGGCGGTGCCGGTGGCTGCCGTCCACCGCCAGCAGGCCCGCGAACGCCGCGGCCCCCAGCACGAACGTGACCCACGGGAGCATGCTTTCCGACAGCGACGCGGGCACCGCGTAGACGCACAGCAGAACCAGCCCGGTCGCGGCAGGGGCGGCGGCGGCGACGGCCAGCGTGTCCACCAGGACCGCGACGAGACCGATCGCGATCACGACCAGGCACAGGATCGGCGGGCTCGCCTCGACCGGCGGGAGACCGGTGCGGATCTGTTCCGCCGACGCTCCCAGCACATCGCCCAGTTCGGACAGGGCGGCGGGGCCGGGGATGATCGCCAGGATCCCGCTGCGGGTGAACACCCCGGTGACCAGGCAGGCCAGCACGATGAGCTGGGCCATCCCGACCACGAACGCGGGCGCGCGCAGTGAGCGCAGTGCCAGGCCCGTGCAGGCGACCAGCACCACGGCCACGAAGACGTAACCCAGCCAGCTCCAGCCGTTCACCACGCCGGTCAGCGAGGTGGAGGCGCAGAGTGTGGCGACGCCGGCGGCCAGCGGGGCGAGTACCGAGCTGCGCCAGTCCACCGGCGGCCGGTACTGCGGCTGGGGCGCGTCCGGGGGTGGCGGGGACGGCGGACGGTTCATGGTCGCCGTCATGCGTTCCCCCCGATCAGCGACCCGCGTCCGGTCGCGCTGTGGCACAGCTCTGTCCACGCCTGCTGCATGGGTGTGTCCGGCCCGGCGACGACCACGCCCCAGCCCGCCGCGCGGAGAAGCTGTGCCGACTCCTCGGTCGCCGCGGCCCGGTGCTCGGGCGCGCTCACCGCGCCCGACCAGGCCGGAGTGTCGAGCAGGACGGCGAGACTGCGGATGCCGCGCCTGCGGTAGCGCGCGAGCTCCTCGACGGACTCGTTGCTGACCGTGCCGAGCACGGCGACCAGTTCCTGCCCGTCCGCCGGGTCGTGTCCGGTGGTGATGTCCCGCTGGTGTGCCGGTTGCAGCGCCGCCAGCGAGTCCAGCATCAGGTTGTCGTAGTTCGACCCGCCGTCCCCGGGGGCATCGGCGAGCAGCAGGCCGTGCTCGCTGACCAGCCGTACGTGGTGCCCGGCGCGGCGCAGGTGCAGGCTGATGCTGGCGGCGAAGGAGATCGCCCATTCCAGGCTGGCCGTGGGGCCGCTGCCGTGATGTGCCGCGGCACGGTGATCGAGCAGCACGGTCGTCCCGCCCCGCCACGGGCGTTCCTCGACGCGCACCATGACCTCGTCCCGCCGCGCGGTGGAGCGCCAGTGCACCTTGCGCAGGTCGTCACCCTGGCGGTACTGCCGGACGATCACGTCCGTCTCGCCCTGGCCCGCGTGCAGGCGGATGCTGCCGTCGTCGCCCGCGCCCACGCCCGCCCCGGTGGGCAGCCCGTACAGGCCGGCGATCCGCGGCACGACGACCAGCCGCGAGTGTGCGATCAGCTCACGCTCGAACTCGCACAGGCCGAACGGGTCGGTGACCGTCGCGCGCAGCGGCCCCACTTGGTGCACCCCGCGCAGCACCGGGTTCACCGGGTACCGCAGGGCCACCGGTGGACGATGGGGGAGACGCTCGACGACGAACCGGGGGCGGGCACCCAGCGCGTACGGCAGCCCGTCCTCCAGCAGGATCTCCCCGGCGGGCAGCCTGCCGGTGCGCCACAGGTCGAGCTGCACCTCACCGGGGACGCCGACCGCGACCCGGTCCGGCAGCAGCCGCCGCGTCGCGCTGATCCGCACCCGTGAGGCGGAGACGAACAACGCCACCAGGATGGGCAGCGCGATGACGAACACCGCCACCCGCAGCAGGTCCCGTTCGTTGAGTACCGCCGAGCACACGGCGGCCGCGATCCCCGCTGCCAGCAGGCATCGTCCGCGGGTGGTGAGGCCGGACAGCGAGCGCAGCATCTACCGGCGGTTCTGTCCGTTGCCCGCGGCGGTGCCGTGCGGCACCGGAACGCGGTGCAGGACGGCGCGCACGACATCGGTGGCGGAACGCCGGGCGGCGTGCGCCTCGGTGGTCAGCACCAGCCGGTGGGCCAGCACCGGCACCGCGACGGCGTGCAGATCGTCGGGCACCACGTACTCCCGGCCGGACAGTGCGGCCTGGGCGCGAGCCGCGCGGACGAGCTGCAGCGTCGCCCGCGGCGAGGCGCCCAGCCGCAGTTCCGGCACCTGGCGCGTAGCCGACGCGAGTTCCACCGCGTACTGGCGGATCTCCTGGGTCATGTGCACCGCGCGGACGGCCTCGATCAGCCTGCGCACGGCGGCCGCGTCGGACACCGGGGTCAGGTCGGCCAGCGGGTTGTGGCCGGCGTGCTCGTCGACCATCGCGAGTTCCGCGGCGGGGTCGGGGTAGCCGATGGAGACGCGGGCGGTGAACCGGTCGCGCTGCGCTTCGGGAAGGGCGTACGTGCCCTCCATCTCGATCGGGTTCTGGGTCGCGATGACCATGAACGGCTCGTCGAGGTGGTAGGTCGTCGTGTCGACGGTGACCTGGTGCTCCTCCATGCACTCCAGCAGCGCGGACTGGGTCTTCGGCGAGGCGCGGTTGATCTCGTCGCCGACGACGATGTTCGCGAACACCGGCCCGGCGCGGAACTCGAAGTCGTTGTTCTGCCGGTTGAAGATGGAGGTGCCGGTGACGTCGCTCGGCAGCAGGTCCGGGGTGAACTGGATCCGGCTCACCGTGCAGTCGATCGATCGGGCCAGCGCCTTGGCCAGCGAGGTCTTGCCGACGCCGGGTACGTCCTCGACGAGCAGATGCCCCTCGGCCAGCAGCGTCACCAGCGCGATACGCACGACCTCGGGCTTGCCCACCAGTACCCGCTCGACGTTGGCCGCGATGCGGTGGGCGGTGTCGTGCAGTTCGGTCAGGCTCGCCGCCACGGGCCGGTGGCCGGCGTCTCCCACGGCCTGCGCACCCGGGTGGGCGAGGGACCGGGACTGCTCCGTTCCCGGGGCGCCCGCTGTCCCGCCGGGCGAGGCAGGCTGGGTTCTCGACGTCACACGACCTCCTGGTGCAGATGCCCTCGCGTCCAGGGGACGCGCGGTGGGCGCCCTGGTTTTCCCGGCTGCCCGCGTTGCGGTCAGCCTCCCACGAAGTGTGTCAAACCCGGGCGAACTCGACGCGATAGGCCTTTGCTTCCGGCCGCCGGGCACGAGTGCTTAGTGTAAACGGGTGACGGTTGGGTAGCGTGGGAACCGCGTCCGGCGGCTGGGGCTCTTCCGCTGGGACGCCACCGGCAGGCCCCCGGGATGCCGGTCCCAGATGCCAATTCCAGATGTCAGTCCCGGACGTCGTCGTCTCCGGAGCCCGGCGCGGTTCCGGGAGCCGGGTTCCGGGTTTGCCGAGGAGTACCCATGACTGTTCCGTCCCCGGGTCCGGCGCGCGGCCGGCGTGGACCGGACCGACTGCCCCCGGTGGGCGCGCAGCCACCGGTCACCCGCAGCAGCCGGGACGGCTCGGTGACGCTCGGCGTGCGCCCCGGCGGTGACCTGGCCTCGCTCGTCCTCGCCCCGTCCGCCGAGGGCATGCCCGCGCACCGGCTCGCGGAGATCATCCTGGCCACCTACCGGGAGGCCGCCGACGCTGCCGCGGGCACCGTTCCTGCTCCACCGGCGGCCGGCGCGGACGCGGAGACCGTGCGCCTGGTCCGCGGTTCGCTGCCCGCCGAGCCGGGGGAGACCCCTGCCGAGGGTGGTGCGGGCGGATCCAGGGGACGGACCGTGTTCGCGGCGCAGGCGGGCGACCTCGCCGCCGAACAGCCGCCCCCGCCCCCGCCCCCGCGCCCGTCCCGGACGCCGGCGCCGCGGCGGACCCGGCGCCGCCCGCCGGGCGGGCCGGACGGCCGGGACGGCGACGAGCGGACCGGTGGCGCGCCGAACCGGCCCGCCGGCCGCTGAGACCCGCGCCTTCCGTACCCGGGTGGCTCCGGTTCCCATCGCATCCACCGGGCGCGGCCCACTTCTCCCACCGCGTCCGCGCACGGTTCTCCGGCGTTCCCCACCACCTCCCCCCGCGCTCCCCACAACGCCCCCCAGGGGCCCCCTGCACCCGGGCAGGCCGTGCGGGGACGTCCGTTGTGGGCGTTTTTCGTCCGCTGTGGCGCCGGAATTCTCACCCCCGCGGGGGGAGCGGTAGTGGCGGCCCCCACTCGCCCCCACCTGAACCCCACCGTTGTGAGCTGCGGAAACGTTGAATGATCACGGGAGATCGCGTCGATTTCGCGTTGACTGTGGTGAAAAGTGGGGTACGGTGGTGATCAGTGGGGCGGAAGGGAAGCCCTGTGGTCGATTCCGGCGTGTGCGTCGGCTTCGGCAGGGGAGGTGGCGGCCGTGTTCCTCGGTACCCACACCCCGAAGCTGGACGACAAAGGGCGGCTCACCCTGCCCGCGAAGTTCCGCGACGCGCTGGCGGGCGGGCTGATGGTCACCAAAGGTCAGGACCACTGCCTGTACGTCTTCCCGCGCGCCGAGTTCGAGCAGATGGCCCGCAAGGTCGCCGACGCCCCGTTCACCAACGAGGCGGTACGTGCGTATCAGCGTTATCTGTTCGCCGGGACGGACGAACAGCGTCCGGACGGGCAGGGGCGCGTGGCCATCGCGTCCGAGCTCCGGCGCTACGCCGGACTCAACAAGGAGTGCGTGGTGATCGGAGCGATCACCCGGTTGGAAATCTGGGACGCCGAGGCGTGGCAGGGCTACCTGGATGAACACGAGGACAGCTACGCGAAGGCTCAAGAGGAAGTTCTGCCGGGCGTCTTCTAGACGCGCGGTCGTGGTGCACCCACGCCGTCGGGGGGCGGGGGTCCCCTCGGCCGGCACGGGTGCCCGGTGGCGGATGCCGTGAGGCCTCTGTCCGCTCTCGGTGGCCCTGGTGCACCTTCCCCGGCACCAGGCCCGTCAGCGGGCGGACGGAGACCTGACCGCATCGGCGGACGTCCTCCGCTGGCAAGGCTGCACCGAGGTGATGGGCGAAAGGGGGCGGGGCGATGCCGGACGAACTCAGGCGAGACCACGAGCACGTCCCGGTCCTGCTGGATCGCGTGCTGGCCCTGCTCGCCCCGGCGCTGGCCCGTCCGGGAGCGGTGCTGGTGGACGCGACCGTCGGCCTCGGCGGCCACTCCGACGCGCTGCTCGCCGCGCACCCCGAACTCCGTCTCATCGCCTTCGACCGCGACCCCGCCGCGCTGGAGCGGTCCGGCGCGCGGCTGGCCCGGCACGGTGAGCGGGTGCAGTTCGTGCACGCCGTGTACGACCGCATCCCCGAGGAACTCGCCAGGCTGGGTCTGTCCACAGTAGACGGCCTGCTGTTCGACCTCGGCGTCTCCTCTATGCAACTCGACCAGGAGGGGCGCGGATTCGCCTATTCCCGGGACGCGCCACTGGACATGCGCATGGATCCGACCACCGGAGTCACCGCGGCGGACGTGCTCAACACCTACGAGATCGGCGAACTGTCCAGGGTGCTGCGCGAGTACGGCGAGGAGCGGTTCGCCCACCGCATCGCGAAAGCGGTCGTGGCCGAGCGCTCGAAGGCCCCCTTCGAGCACAGCGCGCGACTGGTGGAACTGCTGTACCAGGCGGTTCCGGCCGCGAGCAGGCGTACCGGCGGCCATCCCGCGAAGCGCACCTTCCAGGCACTGCGCATCGAGGTCAACGGCGAACTCGAGACCCTGCGCGCCGCTCTTCCCTCGGCCTTCGGCGTCCTGGCCACCGGGGGACGTATCGCCGTCGAGTCGTACCACTCGCTGGAGGACCGGATGGTGAAGCGGGAGTTCGCCGGGCGCGCGAAATCCCGTACGCCCGAAGGACTTCCGGTGGAGCTGCCCGGCCACGGCCCGGAGCTGAGGCTGCTCACCCGCGGCGCGGAGGTCGCGGGCGAGGACGAGACGGCGCGCAACCCCCGGGCCGGTTCGGTACGCCTGCGGGCCGCCGAACGGATCGGCTGGGCCGCCTGATGCCGATCGACGTCCATCCCGCCGGACGCGGATCCGGAACCGGGCACAGACCAGAGCCGACCGTTCCCGTCCTTCCGATGACCCAGCCGACCGTGGAGGTGGCGACATGACGGCGCCGACCCGCTCCCGCACCCAGACCGGCTCCCGGCCCGCCTCGACCGGGGCGCGGGCGACGACCACCGAGCAGCCCGCGAGGTCCGGCAGGCAGCAGTCCCGGAACCGGACCACCGCCGCCGAGCGCGCGTACGCCCGCCGTGCACAGCGTGCCGAGCAGGTCCGCCGCGAACCGGAGGCCGCGGTCGGTGAGGCGGGCCGCATTCCGGCGCTGCGCCTGCGACTGAGCAGGCCGACCTCCCGCGCGACCTTCGTGCTGATGCTGATGGGGCTGCTCGTCGCCGGTGTCGCGGCGACCCTGTGGCTGACCACCCAGTCGATCGCCGACTCGTACCGGCTCGAGGACGTGCGCAAGGACACCGCCGGTCTCGCCGAGCGCGCCGAGCGCCTTCAGCAGGACGTGACCCGCGAGGAGTCCGCGTTCACCCTCGCCGACAAGGCGAAGAAGCTGGGGATGGTGCCCGGCGGGGATCCCGCGCACGTCGTCGTCGCCCCCGACGGCACCACCCGCGTGGTCGGCGAGCCCACGGCCGCCACCGAACCGGCACCGGCAGCGCCCCCTGCCCCGGCAGCGGAGCCAGCCCCGCAGGAGGACGCCCCGCCGGCCCCGGCCCCGGTCGACCAGGCACCCCCGCCCGCCCCGGAGGAGGAGCCCGCGGACCCGGCCGCCGGCCAGCCGCCTGCCGACCAGCAGGCCGCACCCGGTGCGGAGCCCGCACCCGACCAGGGCGCCCAGGCGCCCCAGGCCGGGGGACGGTGATGGCCGGCCGCACAGGACCGGCAGGGGCCGGACGCGGCCGTCCCGCCAGCGCGCGCCGCACCTACTCGACGACCGCGCGCCGCACCGCGGCGCCCACCGGGGCAACCAGCGGGCGCGGCCGGTTCACCGCCGTCCGCATCGCTCTGGTCGTACTGCTCGCCATCGCCGGGTTGAAGCTCGTCCACGTGCAGACCTTCGAGGCCGAGGCGCTGTCCGCGCGGGCGGAGAAACAGCGCACCACCACGATCGACATCCCCGCGCAGCGCGGCACCATCAAGGACCGCAACGGATCCGACCTCGCGTTCTCCGTGGAGACCCGGACGCTGACGGTCAACCTGCGGCTGATGCGGAAGAACTGGGACGAGGCGGCCCAGAAGGCACCGGAATCGGGGCAGAACTTCCAGACCCGGGCCACCGAGGCGGCGAAGTTCATCGCCGCGAAGCTGCCCGGAAAGACCACCGAGCGGGAGCTGCTGGACAAGTTCACCAAGCCGAACGCATTCACCTACCTCGTCAACGATGTGGAGCCGTCGACCGCCGACGCGATCCGGGAGAAGTTCCCCGAGATCGGGATGGAGAAGCGGGCACTGCGGGAGTACCCGGGCGGCACCCTCGCCGCGGACATCATCGGCAGCGCGAACTGGCGGATGGACGATCCCGACCCGTCGAAGCACAACCTGGGCGGTCTTGCCGGGCTGGAAAGCCTGCGCAACAACGATCTCGCCGGAACCCCCGGCCGCAGGCTGGTCAGCACCGAGCAGGGCAGCGACAGCGTCGTGATCCCCGGTACCGAACGGGACCTGGAACCCGCCACCGCGGGTTCGGACCTGGAACTGACGGTGGACTCGGACCTGCAGTACGACCTGCAGAGCAAGCTCACCGACTACGTGGCGAAGTCGCACGCCAAGGGCGGCAGCGCCGTCATCATGGACTCGAAGACCGGTGAGGTCTACGCCCTGGCCAACGACAAGAGCATCGATCCCAACGATCCGGCCTCGCTGCGGTCCGACCAGAGCAACCGCGCGGTGACCACGCCGTTCGAGCCCGGTTCGGTGAACAAGATCATCACGGCCGCGGCGGCCATCGAGAACGGTATCGCCACGCCAGAGTCGACCATGCCGGTGCCGGGCTCGCTGCGGGTGGCCGACCACACGGTGCATGATGCCTGGAGCCACGGCACACAGCCGTTCACCACCACCGGCATCTTCGCCAAATCGTCCAACGTCGGCACCTTGCTGCTCTCCCGGAAGATCGGCGAGGACGCCTACGCCGACATGATGACGAAGTTCGGGCTCGGTCAGCGCACCGGAATCGGCCTGCCCGGCGAGAGTTCCGGCAGCGTCCCGAAGCGCAGCCAGTGGACCGGAACCACCTTCGGCAACCTGCCGATCGGGCAGGGCCTGTCGATGACGGTCCTGCAGATGGCCGGGATGTACCAGGCGATCGCGAACGAGGGCCTGCGGGTGGAGCCGCGCATCGTCCGGTCGCAGATCAACCCGGACGGCAGCCGCACCGAGGAGCCCGCGCCCAGGACGACGCAGGTGGTCAGCCCGCAGACGGCGAACACCGTCAAGGACATGCTCCGCGCGGTGACCCAGAAGGGGTCATCGGGCAACAGCGGGACGGCGCCCGCGGCGGCGCTGGAGGGCTACCAGATCTCCGGCAAGACCGGGACCGGCCAGCAGGTGGATCCGAACACCGGCGCGTACAGCGATTCGCTGTACAACATCACCTTCGCCGGGATCCTGCCCGCCGACGACCCGCGCTTCGTGGTCGGCATCCGCCTGGACGCTCCGGACGGCACGTTGCCCGAGGGCCACTCCGCGGCGCCGCTGTTCCACGACATCGCCTCGTATCTGGCCCAGCGGTACCAGCTTCCGCTCTCCGACGAGCCCGCCCCGGTGGTCCCGTTGGTGCTCTGATCCCGTTCGTGCTTGTCCGGCCCCGGCCGACGGCGCATGCTGGACGGGATGACGGAGCGAGAGCACCGGCACGAGCGGGACCGCGAGGACCGCGAGCCGGAGGAGAACCAGGAGCCAGGTCGCGCCGAACCGCCGCTGGGTCCCGACGTGCCGGTGCCGCCGGGCCGGGACACCGGCGTGGGCCGCACCCGTGAGGTCGGCGGCCCGCCCAACTCCGCCGACGTCCCGCCGCCGGACTGAGCCTCGGGAAGCGCCGGGCATCGCCGTCGATCGTGAATCCCGTCGACCCGGAAGCACCGGGCACCGCCTAGGCTGCCGCCAGGGGCAGGGCAAGCAGCCCTGCTCTGCACACGGAGGTAGCCGATGGTCCAGCGTCCGGCGGTGCTCGCGGCCGTTCCCACGCCGTTCGACGAGAACGGTGAGGTCGACCTGGTGGCGGTCCGGCAGCGTGTCACGGCCCTGGCCGGGGTCGTCGACGGCGTGTTCGTGGCCGGGCCGGAGGGAGAGTTCCCCGCGCTCGACGACCACGAGCGCACCGATCTCGCGGTGATCGCACTGGCGGCCGCGGGCAGGGACGCCGTCATGGTGCACACCGGTGCGCCCAGTGCTCGCCAGGCCGTGGAGCTGACCCGCCGGGCGGTGCGCCGGGGTGCCCGCCGGTTCGCGGCCGTCACGCCGTACTTCTACCGGTCCCCGCTGTCCCGGATCGTCGACTACTACCGCGACATCCGTTCCGCCGCCGGTGACGGCGAGCTGCACGCCCGCGTCGATCCTGAGCACACCGGCGCGGACCTCGGACCCGACGACGTTGCCTGGATCGTCGCCAGGGCGGACCTGAACGGCGTGCTGCTCGGTGGTTCCGCGGCCGCGCGCCTCGCCGAGTTCCGCGCTGCGCTGCCGGCGGACGTGCGGCTGTACGCGGCCGGCGACGTGGCGCTGCCGCGGGTCGCGGCCGACGGCGGCACCGGCGTGGTGTCGGGGGTGGCTGCCGTGTTTCCCGAGGCCTACCGGCGGCTCGCCGACGCGATCGCAGAGGGGGACGCGGAGCGGGTGCACGAGCTGGGCGCGCGGCTGGACGGTCTCGCCGGGGTCGCCGGGGCGAGTGTGGCGCACCTGAAGATGGCACAGAGCCTGCGCGGTTGGTCGCTCGCCGACGTGCGGGCCGCGGTGGCACCGGTGGACGCCGAGACGATCAGCGCGCTGGGCAAGTACATCGCCGACCTGGGCTGAACGCCGGCCGCTTGCCCCGGTCCGCGACCCCGCGAGGCGCCCGCCAGGGGCGTCCCGGCCCTACGCTGTGGGGATGCCCAGTGCTCCCCGTCCGGCCGACGGTCTCGATTTCCTGTCGTTCGTGGACTTCGCGGTGGAGCGTGCGGAGCGGGAACTGCCCGGCGTCGACCCGGTGGCGATGCGGCTGGTGCTGATGCTGAGCCGGGCCGCCGGCGCGATGGCCTACGACCTGGAGTCCTCGGTGCACAGGCCGCGTGGCTGGAGCTGGCCCGGTTTCCGGGTGCTGTTCGTGCTCTGGCTGGCGGGACCGCTTGAGGGCAAGCGCACCGCGGAGCTGTCCGGGATGAGCCGCGCCTCGGTGTCCTCACTGGTCAACACGCTGGAACGGGACGGTCTGGTCTCGCGCAGCCAGGACACCGAGGATCGTCGTGCCGTCCGGATCGAGCTCACCGCGGCCGGGCGGGAGGCGATTCTCGGAGCGTTCAGCGCACACAACGAGCGGGAGCAGGCCTGGACCGGGGCACTGGGCGCCGAGGAGCGGACCGTGCTGATCGGCCTGCTCGGCAAGTTGGTGGACGGCTCGGCCGACGTGGCGGCCAAGCGGCGCTTCTGAGTTTCGCCGAAGCGGTGCTGCTGAATCCCGGTCGACGAGGGTTCCGCCACCGGGACGTGCCGCGTAGGCTTCGGCAGCGAAGTAATCAAGACCTTGACCATCGGTGGTGGCCGCCGCCCCCGCCCGGTGTCATCGGAGGAGGCCGTCATGACCGCGACCGCACCGGTCTGGGCGCTCGTCGACGACGCGGGACTGTTCCCGCCGACCGCGTTGCCGATGGACGCGGCGCTCGCCCGGCACCGCAACGACGTCCGGCGTGCGCATCCTTTGCACACCAACAGGTTCCTCTGCCCGGCGAGCCGGATCAGTGAGCTCGCCTCACTGCTCGGCCCGCAGGAGCCCATCCGGCTCGGCCTGATCTGCGACACCGGCTCGGACGGCCTCGGCATGGCGCTGGCCGCGGTGATGGCCGATCGCAGACTGGACCTCGCCGTGGTCGAGTTCCCGCTCGCCGCGGCGGACGAGGCGGACCCGGTGGCGGCGCTCGCGGCGGTACTGGAACGCACCCCGGAGACCATTCCACTGTTCGTCGAACCGGCGGCGATGGAGCAGGCGGACATCTTCGTCGCCGCCCTCGCCGCGGTCGGCGGACGGCCCGCCGGGCTGAAGGTGCGCTGCGGGGGCGTCCGCGCCGACCTGTTCCCGAGCGTGGAGACCCTGGCGCACGTCCTGTCCGTGGTGGCCGCCGCTCGGGTCCCGATGAAGGCCACGGCGGGCCTGCACCGCGCCGTCCGGTACCGCGACCCGGACACCGGCTTCACTCACCACGGCTTCGTCAACCTCCTGGCCGGCGTCATCGGCGCCGTGTCGGGAGCGGACGAGGCGGCCGTGGCCAGGACGCTGCGCGAGCAGGACCCGGACCGGCTCGCCGGGATCGTCGCCACCGCGGAGCCGGACGTGCTGACCGTCGCCCGCGCGGTGTTCACCAGTTACGGCTCCTGCAGCACCAGCACCCCGTTGGCCGAGATCGGCGCGCTGGGCCTGCGCGCAGGCTGAGGCGGACGTTCCCGGCGGGGCGCACCCGGGCGGGCGAGAACGACGATGTGAGATGAGAGGACCTGGCTGTGAGCGAGACCTGGCTGCCCGTACCCCGGGAATCCGGCTTCGGAATGGAGAATCTGCCCTACGGCGTGTTCTCACCCGAGGGAGGCGACGCCCGGGTGGGCGTCGCGGTGGGGGAGCAGGTGCTCGACCTCGCGGCGGTGCTGGGGGACGCGGAGTTCGCCCGCCCGTCGCTGAACGCCTTCCTGGCCGGGGGCCGCCTCCGGTGGGACGCGGTGCGCACGTCGGTCACCGGCCTGCTCACCGACCCGGGACGACGGGACGCCGTCGAGCGCTGCCTGCACCCACTCGGCGCGGTGACCATGCACCTGCCCTTCGAGGTCGCGGACTACGTCGACTTCTACGCCTCCGAGCAGCACGCCACGAACCTGGGCCGGATGTTCCGCCCGGACTCGGCGGCGCTGCTGCCGAACTGGAAGCACCTGCCGGTCGGCTACCACGGCCGCGCCGGGACGGTCGTCGCCTCCGGGACCCCGGTGGTCCGCCCGTGCGGGCAGCGCAAGGCGCCCGCGGAGCAGGTGCCCACCTTCGGCCCCTCCCGCAGGCTCGACATCGAGTGCGAGGTGGGCTTCGTCGTCGGCTCGGGGTCCACGCTGGGCGAGCCGGTGCCGACCGGGGACTTCGCCGAGCACGTTTTCGGGGTGTGCCTGGTGAACGACTGGTCGGCGCGCGACATCCAGGCCTGGGAGTACGTCCCACTGGGCCCGTTCCTCGGCAAGTCCTTCGCCACCTCGGTCTCACCGTGGGTGGTGCCGCTGGCCGCGCTCGAACACGCCAGGGTGCCGACGCCCGCGCAGGAGGACCCCCGGCCGCTGCCCTACCTGCGCGAGGACCGCTCCTGGGCGCTCGACCTGCGGCTGGAGATCGAGCTGAACGGCGAGATCGTGTCCCGTCCGCCGTACGCGGCGATGTACTGGTCACCCGCGCAGATGCTGGCCCACCTCACGGCGAACGGGGCGTCGGTGCGCACCGGGGACCTGTTCGCCTCCGGCACCGTCTCCGGCGACGAGCCCGGCCAGCGCGGTTCGCTGATCGAGATGTCCTGGGGCGGCGCCGAGCCGCTGACCATGGCGAACGGGGTGACGCGCACCTTCCTCGAGGACGGCGACACGGTGACCATTCGCGCCTGGGCGCCGGGCGCCGGGGGCGCGCGGATCGGTTTCGGCGAGGTCACCGGCACGGTCGAGCCCGCCCGCGGGGCGAGCGCCGAGCACGGCTGAGGCGCCGACGGTGACCGTGGCAGACTCGCCGCGATGAACGGGACGATCCTGGTACTCGGCGGGCGCAGCGAGATCGGTCTGGCCGTGGCCGAGCGGCTGGTGCGGGAGCGGGCCCGCCCCGTGGTGCTCGCCGCCCGCCGCGCGGGCGAACTGGGCGGCGAGAGTGCCCGGTTGCGCTCGGCCGGGGCGACGGCCGTCGAGACGGTGGAATTCGACGCCGACGACACCGCCGCGCACGGTCCGCTGCTGAACGGCCTGGCGGAGCGCCACGGCCCGATCGAGGTCGTGGTGACCGCCTTCGGCCTGCTGGGCGAGCAGGACCGGGCCGAGCGCGAGGCCGAGCACGCGCTGCGGATCGCGCACACCGGCTACCTCGCCCACGTCAGTGTGCTCACCCACGTGGCGAACCTGTTGCGGCGCCAGGGCAGCGGGAGCCTCGTCGTCTACTCATCGGTGGCCGGGGTGCGCGTGCGGCGGGCCAACTACGTCTACGGCTCGGCGAAGGCGGGGCTGGACGGCTTCGCCTGCGGCCTGGGGGACGCGCTCGCGGGCAGCGGCGCGCGCCTGCTGCTCGTCCGGCCCGGTTTCGTGATCGGCCGGATGACCGAGGGGATGACCCCGGCGCCGTTCTCCAGCACGCCCGAGCAGGTGGCCGACGCGACGGTGGGAGCGCTGCGGCGTGGCCGCGGGGTCGCGTGGGTCCCTGGTGTGCTGCGACCGGTCTTCGCCGCCCTGCGCTTCGTGCCCAGGGCGATCTGGCGGCGCATGCCGCGCTGAGGCGCCGGAAGCCGTTCGTTTCACCGTCGGTCCACTGTGGACGGCAGGTTCCTCGCTCCAGGGTGCCTGCGGGCACTACTGTCCGAATTAGTTGACAATGGTTTTCATTGTATGTAAACCTTCGCGTGGCCGGAGCGGCGACCCAGCCTGCCCGGCCCGCGCGGCGGGCGAGCCCGGGATGCCGGCGTCCCCGGCGCCGATGTCGATGTATCCCACGATTTCCGGGGCGGTGACGCCCCGGAGGCTGGAGCACGGATGTACGAGCACTTCGCCGACGCGGTGAAGGAACCCGACGCGATCGCGGTGGACGGCGACCTGCTGTGCCTGCGGTTCGAGACGATGAAGGTCTACTCGGCACTCGGCGCGGTACGCCACCTCCTCGACACCGGGGCGGTGGCGCCGGGGGACACGCTGGTAGACAGTTCGAGCGGCATCTACGCGCACGCGCTTGCCCTGGCCTGTCACCGTTTCGGGCTCCGATGTCATATCGTCGGATCCACCACCGTCGACCGGACACTGCGGGTCCAGCTCGAGATCCTGGGCGCGACGCTGGAACGGATGCCGCCCTCGGACAACTTGCGCCTCGACCAGAATCTGCGGGTGCGGCGCGTCGCCGAGATCCTCCGGGAGAACCCCTCGTACCACTGGATGCGGCAGTACCACGACGACATCCACTACCTCGGCTACCACGAGGTCGCCGCCGCCATCGATCGGGAAGCGCCCGCCGGACCGCTCGGCCTGGTCTGCAGTGTCGGCACCGGCGCGTCGAGCTGTGCGATCGCCTCCCGGCTGCGGGCGGCGGGGCGGGAGGTGACCCTGCACGGGGTCCAGCCGTTCGGCAGCGTCACTTTCGGTGGCGAACGGGTGCCCGATCCGGACATGCTGATCGCCGGTATCGGCAGTTCCATCGAGTTCGGCAACGTCCGGCACGAGTTGTTCGACCGGATCCACTGGATCTCCTTCGACTACGCCACCTCCGCGGCCGTGGAGTTGTTGCGCACCAGCGGTATCTTCGCCGGGCTGTCCTCCGGGGCGGCCTACCTCGCCACCCGGTGGGAGCGGCACCGGGACAGCCGCCGCTCGTACGTCTTCCTGGCGCCGGACACCGGGCACCGCTACGTCGACTCGGCCTTCGCCCGGCATCGGGAATCGGTGCCCTTCGGCGATATGCGCCCGCACGAAATCGGTACCGTCGGCGATCTGGACCTGCCGTGGTCCACAATGGACTGGGGACGCCGCCGCGAACGGTGGATCCCGCACCAGGCAGCGCGTTCGGTACTGCGGGGTGCGGCCCGATGACCGCCCTCCCGGCCGTACACGACGTCGCCGCGCTCACCGAGTCGATACTCGGCCGCGCCCATGGACCCGCCCCCCGCGAACTGCTCGTCACCAGCGCGTTCTGGCTGCACCACACCACCCGACTCGCCGGGGGCGCCACGACGTACCGCAACCACTACCTGCTCCTGCGTACCGGCACGGCGTTCGGCGCCTGCTCGTTCGAGGAATCCGAGCTGCCGCCGGACTTCTGCGCGGAGGCGTCCGGCCGTCCGCTCGCCGAGCTGCTGCGGCACGACTCGCCGGCGGTGCGGATAGCCGCGATGGACGCCTACCTCGGCGCGGTCCGCCCGCACCGGGACGACCCCGCCGCCGAACCCGTGACGCTGCCGGGCGGCACCCCCGAGACCAGGGCCCGCGCCAGGGACGCGGCGATCGCGGGCTTGCTCGACGTCGCCCCCGGCAGCAGGGTCGCGCTCATCGGTGTGGTCAACCCGCTGGTGGCGGCGATCCGCGAGCGAGGGGCCGAATGCCTGCCCTGTGACCTGAGCCTGCGCAGTACCCAGTGGGGCGATCCGGTGTCCGCCGACATGACGGAGACCATTGAGGCCGCGGACGCCGTGGTCGCCACCGGCATGACGCTGGGCAACGGCAGCTTCGACGCCCTGCTCGGGCACTGCCGGGCGAAGGCGAAGCCGCTCGTGGTCTACGCGCAGACCGGCAGCGCGGTCGCCAGGGCGTTCCTCGGCGACGGCGTCACCGCCCTCTCCGCGGAACCCTTCCCTTTCTCCCAGTTCAGCGCGGACCCGACCGTGCTGTACCGCTACCGTGACCGGCCGGAGTGAACCGTGATCGTTCGGGAAACCGTTGCACGGCAAGGAAAAGACAGTGCACGTACGGGTCGGAGACGTGAGGGCGGGGAGATGCGGGTGAGGGGCGCGCGCCGGGAGGACACCGGCCAGGGGCGTTCCCCCGTGCTGTCCGGTCCGCGAGGTGGCCCGGTGGACGAACCGCCGGGCGATCTGCGGATGGCGCGGTTGCTCTGGCCGATCCTGCTGGCATCGGCGGTGAGCCTGCTGCCGTTCACGGTGTTCAGCACCTTCCTGGTGCCGATATCCGAGGACGCGGACAGCGGTGTCGCCGCGATGGGCGGGTTGCGCGGACTGGGCGGACTCGCCTCGCTCGCCGTCGGGGTCGCCTGCGCCCCGCTGATCGACCGCGTCCGAACCGATCTCGTCACGGCGGCCGGGCTGGCCCTGCTCGGCGTGTCGGCCGTTCTCGGCGCCGCCGGGCACTTCCTCGCGCTGGCCGTGTTCTGCTTCCTGGTCGGCGCCGCCACCTCGGTGCTCGGTCCCGCGCTCGCCACCGCGGCGGCGAACCGGTTCGACTCCGCCGCGGCCTCGGGCCGGGCGGCGACGCTGGTCACCGCGACGCAGTCGCTGGCCGCGATGCTCGCCGCACCGCTGGTCGTCGCGCCGGGCCTGCTCTGGGGCTGGCAGGGCAACCTGCTGGCCGTGGCGGCGATCGCGCTCGTTCTGGCCGCCCTGTTCCTGGTGCGGGGCAGGCGCGCCGTGGTAGCTGGTCCGTCCACATCGGACGCCCGGATCGGATACCTCGCCTCGTTCGCCGCGCTGGCGAGGATTCCCGGTGCCGTGCCGCTGCTGCTGATCGCCTTGCTGCGCACCGCGGCGTTCATGGGTTACCTGTCGTACCTGGCCGCGTTCTACGACGAGCGCTTCGCCCTGGAGCCGGGGCCGTTCGCCTTCGTCTGGACGCTGAGCGGCGCGTCGTTCTTCGTCGGCAACCTGATCACCGGGCGGCTCACCAACCGGGCGAGCGCCCGGATCGGTACCGAACGGGTACTGCAGGCGGGCCTGGTCACGGCGGCCCTCGCGATGGGCGGCTTCTACCTCACCGAGTCGCTGCCGGTGGCACTGCTGCTCACCGCGGCTCTCGGCGGGGCACACGCGGTCGTCGCGGCCTGCCTGATCGGTCTGCTCGTACGCCGCTGCCCCGACCTGCGCGGAGCGGCACTCGGCCTGAACGCCGCCGGGATGAGCCTGGGCGTGTTCGCCGGGGCAGCGCTCGGCGGAGCCGGTCTTGCGGTCGCCGGGTATCCCGGTATCGGCGTCGTCCTCGGTGGGATCACGCTGCTCGCGCTGATTCTCGGCGTGCTGGTCCGTCGCTCGCCCGCCGCGTGAACGTCCACATCGGACGAGACACAGACAGGGGCGCGCGCGGTCGCCGGGCGGCGTCGGCGACACTGGGGTGATGCCCGACGAACCCGTCACTCCCGGGGAGATCGCCCACGCGCTGCGCCGCGTGCGCCCCTCTGTCTACCGGATCGGCGAGGGCGCGGACCCCACCCTGGCGCTGGTGATGAACGCGGGCCCGGCGGGCAGGCGCAACGCGGCCGCGAAGATCGCCGGGCTGCTCGCCGAGCACGGGCTGACCCTCGGCACCGGCGACGACATCGCCGCGCTGACCGAGGACGATGGTGCGCTGCCCGTCCGCCGATCGGCGGGGTGACGGCCGGTCTGCGTGCCCGGAGCCCTTGTGGTGCACTGGGATGCCCCTCCGACGAGGGTGCGAACCAGAAAGGTGGCCCACGGTGAGCATCATCGAGACGTCGACCGCGGTGCGGGCGTCCGTCGCGGACACATTCGCCCGGTTCACCGACTTCGAGTCCTATCCGGCCTTCATGCGGTCCGTCGACCAGGTGACCCGCGATTCCGCCCAGCAGGACCGGCTGCGTTTCGTCTACTCGATCGGCGGTATTCCGCGGCACTACACGATCGACGTGGACAGCAGCGAGGAGTTCGCCGAGGTGCACTGGACGAGCGTGGACGGCCCGCAGCACACCGGACTGGCGCGGGTCTCCGCGGCCGGTGAGGGGAACAGCGAGCTGTACATCAAGGTGGATCTGCGTCCTGCCGGGATCATCGACAGCATGGGCGACGCTCTCGGGCTGATCCGCTCCCGAGTGCAGCACGACATGAAGCGCTTCGCCGAGTACGTCGAGAGCGGTGGCGAGGCCGTGCCCGGCCCGGCCGACGCCGACCACCGTGCGCCGCTGGAACGGCTGTTCGACCGGGTGTTCCCGACCGACCAGAGCCGCTGAACCGCCCGGGCGGACCCGGCCGGACGCCGGACGGCTCCGGTTGCCCGCTCGCCCTCGCCGCCGGAGGGGGTCCGCGGGGCGGACCCGCGACTCGTCGCAGTACTGCAGGTGGCCGGGGGCCGGGACACCCCGGCCCCCGATCAGGAACCGGCGCCGCTCACGCCTTCCAGACCAGTGCCGCGTCCTCGTACTGGTCGCCTTCGGTGAATCGGACGGAGTCCACCGAACTCGCCTCAGGGGCGACCGCGAGGACGCAGGTCTCGTAGCTGGCGCCCTTGGCGGTGAAGTCCTTGGGAGCACTCTCGTTCTGGCACTTCTCGAAGTCGCCGATGATGCTCACCCGGCCCGCCATGCCCCCGTCGGGAAGCTGCCCGGTCAGCCGGGGCGCGGAGGTGAACGCCATGTCCTCGCCGCCCTCGTTCGAGATGGCGACGCGGATGTAGTAGGGAACCTGCCCCTCGGCCTTGTCGCCGAGGTCGAGCGGAGCGAGGTCCTCCGGAGTGCCCTTCTCGATCGCGGAGATGGTGATGCCGATCGTGCCCTCGTTGCTGCCCGACTTGTAGGGCACGACGGCCTTGTCGCCCAGCGAGTACTCGGTTCCCGGCGCCGCGGCCTCGCCGGCGGGCGCCTCCTCGGAGTCGCTCGCGGGTGCCTCGGACTCATTCTCCGGTGCGGCGTCGACGGGCGCGGGCGCCGGGGGAGCGGCCGGCGGTGCGGCGGCGCCCTCCTCGTCCGAACAGCCGGCGAGCAGGCTCGCCGCGATGGCCACGGTGCCGATCAGACCCAGGCGTGCGCGCTTCATGGGGACTCCTTCGTCGTTCGTCGGGGGCTCGCCGGGCGGGGACGGCCGGCGAGCGTGTGCCGTCTCCGGCACGGGGCGGGTCGCCCGGCCGACCGGCCGGAGGACCGCGACAACGCTGTCGGGGAAACGCCCGGGGCTACGACCGAGCGCGCGGGGCCACGGTTCCGCCGTCGGGGTAACGGTTGGGATTCGGTGGTACCGCCGAGTGGGTGCAGCGTACGCCGCCCGTTCGGCGTCGTCCGGGCGATCTGCTCCGCGAACCTCCGACGGTGCGAAGCCGGGTGTCCATTCACTGGGAGCGGTGTCCCACCGCGTCGGCCGCGGTGAGCCGTTCGTATGCTGAGGAGCGTGAACTGGACAGTGGACGTGCCCGTGGACACCCTTCCCGAACTGCCTCCCCTGCCTCCCGAGCTGCGCGGCCGTCTCGACGACGCGCTGGCCCTGCCCGCGGCGCAGCAGCCCGACTGGCCCGACGCCGAGCTCGCCCGCCGGGCAAGGGGCGTACTCGAGAGCGTGCCGCCGGTGACGGTGCCCGCCGAGATCGACCGGCTGCACGCGCGGCTGGCGATGGTGGCCCATGGCGAGGCGTTCCTGCTGCAGGGCGGCGACTGCGCCGAGACCTTCGAGTCCAACACCGAGCCGCACATCCGCGCGAACCTGCGCACCCTGCTGCAGATGGCCGTGGTGCTGACGTACGGCGCGAGCCTGCCCGTGGTCAAGGTGGCCAGGATCGCCGGCCAGTACGCCAAGCCGCGCTCGGCGAGCACCGACGCGCTCGGCCTGCCGGTGTACCGCGGCGACATCATCAACTCCCTGGCACCCGAACCCGAGCTGCGGGTGCCCGATCCCGGCCGGATGATCCGCGCCTACGCCAACGCCGGCGCGGCGATGAACCTGATGCGCGCACTGACCGGGGCCGGCATGGCCGACCTCGCGCAGGTGCACGACTGGAACAAGGACTTCGTCCTCACCTCCCCGGCGGGGGAGCGGTACGAGGCGCTGGCCGCCGAGATCGACCGGGGCCTGCGGTTCATGTCCGCCTGCGGGGTCACCGACACCTCGCTGCACTCGACGGAGATCTTCGCCAGCCACGAGGCCCTGCTGCTCGACTACGAGCGTGCACTGCTGCGCCTGGACAACGCCAACGCCTCGAACCCGAAGCTGTACAACCTGTCCTCGCACTTCCTCTGGATCGGCGAGCGCACCCGTCAGCTCGACGGCGCGCACATCGCCTTCGCCGAACTGCTCGCCAACCCGATCGGACTGAAGATCGGCCCGACGACGACGCCGGAGCAGGCGCTGGAGTACGTGCAGCGGCTCGACCCGCGCAACGAGCCGGGCAGGCTGACGCTGATCTCGCGGATGGGCAACGGCAAGGTCCGCGAGGTGCTGCCCGCGATCGTGGAGAAGGTCGAGGCGTCCGGGCACAAGGTGATCTGGCAGTGCGACCCGATGCACGGCAACACGCACGAGGCGTCCACCGGCTACAAGACCCGCCACTTCGACCGGATCGTCGACGAGGTGCAGGGCTTCTTCGAGGTGCACCGCACGATCGGCAGCTACCCCGGCGGCATCCACGTCGAACTCACCGGCGAGGACGTCACCGAATGCCTCGGCGGCGCCCAGGACATCTCCGACCTCGACCTGTCCGGCCGCTACGAGACGGCCTGCGACCCGCGGCTGAACACCCAGCAGTCCTTGGAACTCGCCTTCCTCGTGGCCGAGATGCTGCGGAGCTGAGCCGCCGATCCGTCCCGCTCAGGGAATGGTCCGCAGCCGCACCGTGCTGCCCGCGGGCAGCCGGGTGCCGGGAGCGGGCTGCTGGTCGATGACGAAACTGAACGCGGGCGCGGAACCGTCCGCCCCCTCGATCTGGAAACCCTTGCTCTGCAGCTCCGCCACCGCGTCCCTGGTGGTCCGGCCGACCACGGTCGGCATCTCCGCGGCGTTGGAGACGTAGACGCCCACCTTGTTGTTGGTGGTGTCCACCGTGGTCCCGGCACCCGGTTCGGTGCGGGTGACGGCGCCGGCCGGCACGTTCTCGGCGAATTCCTGGCCCGCTTCGAAGGGGGCGAAACCGGCCGCCTGCAAGGCGGCGAAGGCGGCGTCCTTGCCCTGTCCGGCCACGTCGGGGACCTGGATCGGGGCGGGACCGTTGGACAGTACGAGGCTCACCGGGTCACCGATGTTGGCCCGGCTGCCCGGCTGCGGTTCCAGTCGCAGCACCGTTCCGGCGGGCACGTCCGGGCTGTACTCGCCGGGTTTGTCCCTGCGCGGGGTGAGCTGGGCGTCGCCGATCGCCTTCTCCGCAGCGGCCGGATCGGTTCCCGGTGCGACGTCGGGCACGGTCGGCGGGCCGCTGGACACGACGAGCGCGATCGTCGAGCCCTCGGTGACCTCGGCGCCCGGGGCCGGATCGGTGCTGACCACAGAGCCCGCGGGCACCGTGTTGTGCCGCTGCCGAGTCACCTGCGGGGTCAGCCCCGCCCCGCGCAGCAGCGTGTCGGCGGCGGCCTCCTGCTGGCCGACGGAATCCGGTACCGGCACGTTCGCCGGGCCGGACAGCGCCCAGATCCCGGCACCGATTCCGCCGGCGACCAGCAGGGCGGCCACGATCCACAGCGCCGCCCACCGCTTGTACCAGGGTGATGCCCGCTCCGGCTCCTGCCGCGCGGCCGCCACCTGCTGGCCCTGCGGACCCGCGGCCGGTGGGGTCCGGGCAGGACCGGTGCCGGGAGCGTGCCCGGCCGCGGGCCGCAGGAGGGCCTTCGTGCCGCGGGGGCCGGCCGGGTCCACGGGGCCGCCGGGCACCGCCGGGGACATCGCGGGCACGGTGGCCGCGGCGAAGCCGGGCATGGTGACCTCGTTCATCGAGGCGTCCCCGCCCGGCACACCGGCCGGAGGCGTCCCGGTCGAGCTGCCGTCCGTGGCCGGGGCCTGCCCGATCGCGGCGGGCAGACCCCGGGTGGTCTCGCTCGCCGTCGTCCCGTCCGCGCCGGCGTCCGCCGCGGCACCGTCGCCCGCTCCCGCGCCGAGGTCCGTTCCGCCTTCCGCGGCCCGGGGGGCGGAAGGCACCGGCACCGGAACGGGAACCGGGGACAGGTCGAGTTCGGCGCGCACGCGGCGCAGTTCGGCCAGGAACGCTCCCGCGTCGGCGGGCCGGGCCCGCGGATCCCGCCGGGTCGCCCGCAGCACCAGATCGTCGATCGCGGCGGGGATCGCGGCCACCGCCCGGCTCGGCGCCGGCACGTCGTCGTTGACGTGCCGGTAGGCGACCGAGAGCAGGGTGTCCCCGGTGTAGGGGGGCTGACCGGTCAGCATCTCGTAGAGCAGGATCCCGGCCGAGTAGACGTCGCCGGGTTCGCCCGCCGTCCCGGTGGTGACCTGCTCGGGAGCGAGGTAGGCGACGGTGCCGAGGATGATGCTGGCGCTGGTGGTCCCCGCGCTGGACACCGCGCGGACGAGGCCGAAGTCCGCGACCTTCACCACCCCGCCGCCCGCCGGGGTGCCCGGATTGCCGTCCGGGCCGATCAGCACGTTCTCCGGCTTGACGTCGCGGTGCACCAGACCGGCCCCGTGGGCCACGGCGAGCGCGGAGAGCACAGGCTCCAGCACGCTCAGCGCGAGCCGGTGGTCAAGTGCGCCGCCGGAGTCGATCAGGTCCCGCAGGGTGCCGCCGTCGACCAGTTCCATCACCAGGAAGACCCGGCCGTGCTCGGGGCCCGCCGAGCGGTCCACACCCTGGTCGTGCACGGCGACGACGTGCGGGTGGTGCAGCCGCGCGGCGGACCGGGCCTCGCGTTCGAACCGTTCCACGAACGAACGGTCGTCGGCGAACCGCGGGTCCATCACCTTCACCGCGACCGCCCGGTCCAGCCGGGTGTCCACCCCGCGGTAGACCGAGGACATGCCGCCGCGCGCGATGAGCCGGTCGACGCGGTAGCGGCGGTCCAGCAGCGCGCCGATCAGGCCGGTGTCCGTGCGTGTCACGACAGACGATCCTACGGAGAGGCGCGCCCGCGGACGACGCGCCTCTGGCGAAGGATCGCGCGGCGGCATGTGGCATGGTGTGCCCCGTGAGTGGGATCCCAGTCGCCGATGACGTTCTCGGCGCCGATGTCGCCATGCTCCCGCTGTCGGAGGTCTCCGACTCGCTGGGCGTGTCGGAGAACAAGGTGCGCCAGTTCCTGCGTGAGGGCACGCTGATCGCGATCCGCCGCGACGGCGACCTGCACGTACCGGCCGCGTTCCTCGACGACGGTGCCGTGGTGAAGTCCCTGACCGGCACCATCACCGTCCTCTCCGACTCCGGCTTCAGCCACACGGAGATGATCCGGTGGCTGTTCGAGAAGGACGACTCGCTGGCGGGCGGTTCACCGATCGAGGCGCTGCGCGGCAATCACGGCACCGAGGTCAAGCGCCGCGCCCAGGCGATGGCTTTCTGAGCCGGTATCCGGCCGGCCGGACCCTGAGCAGCAGGTAGGCCCCGGCGGCGAGGAGCTGCGCGCAGGCGGCGGCGGCAAGGCAGTGGGCGGGCGAGGCGGAGGCGAGCGGCCCGGCCAGCGCGACGCCCGCGGCGAACGCGGCGATCTTCAGGCTCGCCGCCGTGGTGAACACCTGCGCTCGCGCGGACTCCGGTGCCTCCCGGTGCCGCACGCCGAACAGGGCCGTCAGTTGCGGGCCCTCGCCCAGTCCGGTCAGTGCCGCACCGGCGACCAGCGCGACGACCTCGCCGGTCGCTGCCGTGACCGCCAGTCCGGTGGCGATGACGAGGGTGGTGGCGAGCAGCAGCCGATCCGGTCCGCACGCGGGCGGGCGGCGGGCCAGCACCGCGTTGGCGGCCATGCCCGCCCCGGCCACCACGGCGAGCAGCGCCGTGCCGTGCCCGGCCCCGCCGAGGTGGGCCTGGCCGAGCAGGGGATAGCAGACCATCGCCATCCCGATCCCGGTGTAGGAGATCATCGACGTGACGGTGGCGCGCAGCAGCGGGCGACGGGTGAGGACGACGCCGAACCCCTCGCGCAGGCGCGTCCGCAGCGGCACCGCGACGGGCGGGCTCGCCCGTCGAGGCAGGGCGCGGGCGGCTGGCAGCGCGCCCGCGACGAGCGCGGCCGCCAGCATCATCGCCGACGAGCCTCCGGTGAGGCCGCCCACCAGCCCGGCGAGCGCGGGCCCGAGCAGCGCGGCGAGGCCGAAGGTCATGGCGTCCATGGCCTGACCTCTGGCCGGGGTGCGGTCGCCGAGAACGGCGGGGAGTTGTGCGGTCCAGCCGCCCGCCACCGCCGGGTTGGCCAGTCCGGTGAGTGCCGCCAGTGCCAGCACGGCGGGCAGCGGGAGCGTCGGCAGAGCGAGCAGGATCGCCGCGAGTCCGGCCGAGTAGCCGGCGAGCACGAAGGCCAGCGTGCGCCCGGGGTGCCTGCTCGCGTCCAGATACGCGCCCAGGACGGGGCCGCCCGCGGCGGCGGCGATCGTCAGCGCCGCGAGCAGTGCCGAGGCGGCGGCGGGCGAGCCCGTCATGGTCAGGCCCAGCAGCAGCAGGGCGGGGGCGGACAGTTCGTCGCCGGTACGTGCGCAGCCGGCGCCGATCAGGTAACCGAAGAGCGTGACCCGTCCTCGGTAACGGCTTTGCACAGGAATGACGTTACAGTGACGGGGTGCCCGACGGAACCGCCGAACCCGCTCCGGGCCGCACCGCGCGTGCGGCCGCCGTGCGCGCCGCCGACCTGCTCGAGGTGCTGCTGCGGCCGGGAGAGCCGGACGCGGGGCGGGTGGCCGAGGTGCTGCGCGCCCACGGCGAACGGGAGCCGCTCGAGCTGACCGCACCGGACCTGGCCGAGCTGAGGGAGGCCGCACTGGCGATCCGGGAGGTGTTCGCCGCACCGGATACCCACCGTGCGGCCGCCACGCTCAACTCCCTGCTGACCGCGCACGCGCGGCCGCCGCGACTGACCACGCACGGCGGGGAGCACCCGTGGCACCTGCACGCGGACGCCGCCGACGACGGGCCGTGGGGGCGGTGGCTGATCACCTCGTCCTGCCTGGCGCTCGCGGTGCTGCTCGCCGACCGTCAGGAACCACCCGGCGGGCTGTGCGCCTCGGCCCCGTGCGGGAGACCGTTCGTCACCGGTGGCAACGGCAGTCCGCGGAAGTACTGCTCCCCGCGGTGCGCGACCAGAGAGCGGGTGGCCGCGCACCGCAGGGCGAAACGGAACTGAGCGGATCAGCCGTTCTGGGCGTCGCGCCAGGCGAGCCACTTCTTCAGCAGGTCGAGGTCGTAGTCCGGCCCGCCGGTGCCGACGGTGAACGTGGTGATGCCGAGGTCGAGCAGGGGCTTGCCGAGCTCGTCCGGACCGGACTGCACGCCGACGGACCGCTCGATCTCGGCCGGGTCACGGCCCACGTCGGCGCAGTGCTGGTCGAGGATGCGCACCTTCCGCCCGGCCACCTCGACGTCACCGAAGCCGTGCCAGATGTCGGCGTGCCTGGCGACCAGCTTCAGGGTCTTCTTCTCGCCACCGCCACCGATCAGCACCGGGATGTCCCGGGTCGGCGCCGGATTCAGCTTGGCCAGGCGGGATTCGATGCGCGGCAACGACTCCGCGAGGTCGTCCAGCCGGCCGCCCGCGGTGCCGAACTCGTAGCCGTACTCGTCGTAGTCCTTCTCGAACCAGCCGGAACCGATGCCGAGGATGAGCCTGCCGCCGGAGATGTGGTCGACCGTGCGCGCCATGTCCGCCACCAGTTCCGGGTTGCGGTAGCTGTTGCAGGTGACCAGCGCGCCGATCTCGACGTTCGAGGTCGACTCTGCCCAGGCGCCCAGCATGGTCCAGCACTCGAAGTGCGCACCCTCGGGCTCACCGTAGAGCGGGTAGAAGTGGTCCCAGTTGAAGACGATGTCGACGCCGAGTTCCTCGGCCTGCGAGGCGGTTCGCCGGATCGTGGCGTAGTCGGCGTGCTGCGGCTGGATCTGCAGTCCGACGCGGATCTTCCTGTTCGCTGCTGTCGTCATGACACCACCCTAGTTGTGCCGGACCGCACGCGCTCGGGAGCCGGAAGTGACCGGACGCCAACGGTTTCCTCCCGCCGGGCGGGTGGCGGAGCGGATGAGCCCGGCCCCGGCCACAGCGAGCCTGCGGCCGTTCGGCACGGCCACCCGGTGACCCAGCACCGCGTAGTCGGCCGCCGCGATCTCGTCCAGGATCCCCTCGTAGAGCGTGAGCGCGGTGGACACGCACGCCCGCGACTCCGGCCGCAGCAGTGCCACGCCCGGCCACGCGCGCCGGTAGATCGCGCGGGTACGGGCCACCAGCGCGGCCAGGGCCTGCCGGATGCGGCGGTCCGGCCTGCCGGTGCGCCGGGACCAGAGCAGCAGCTCACGGTCGACGCCGTGCACGGCGAGCTCCGCGGTCGGCAGGTAGAGCCGCCCGCGGTCGAGGTCCTCGCCGATGTCGCGCAGGAAGTTGGTGAGCTGGAAGGCCTCTCCGGCCGCGCCCGCCGTGCGCCGCGCGGCCGCGCCGGGATCCGCGCCGTCGAAATCCACTGTGGACCGATCGGATCTGGCGACGGTGCCGAGTACGGGCAGCATCTGCAGGCCGATCACCCGGGCCGAGCCGTGCACGTAGGTGTCGAGTTCGGCGAACGTCCGGTACTCGGTGACCACGGTGTCCATCCGCATCGACGCGAGGAAGGCGTCGAACAGCGCGCGGTCGAGCCGGTAGGTGCGCACGGTGTCGGTGAGCGCCGCCAGCACCGGGTCCCCTGCCACGGGGCCCGGCGCACCCTCGTCGTACACGGTGTCCAGTGCCCGCTCCATCCGCAGCAGCCCGGCCGCCGGGTCGGCCGTCGCCACGGGATCGTCGACCAGGTCGTCGCACGAGCGGGCGAAGCCGTACAGGGCGTGCGTGGCGGGACGGGCGCGCGCGGGGAGCAGCCGGGTGGCGAGGAAGTAGGTACGGCCGTGCTGGGCGTTGATCCGGCGGCACTCGGCGTAGGCGGACCGCAACGCCGTCCCGGTGATCCCGGCGGCGTCGAGTTCGCGCCGGTTCACCGGAGGTGCCCGGTGATCCTCGCCGCTGCCAGCCTGCCGGAGATGAGCACCGGCGGGATGCCGACCCCCGGTGTGGTGCCACAGCCGGCCAGCACGACGTTTCCCGCGCCGCGCACCAGGTTCCGCGGCCGGAACGGGCCGGTCTGCGCGAAGGTGTGCGCCAGCGAGAACGGTGTGCCCGCGGACATCCCCCGTGCCGCCCAGTCCGCCGGGGTCACCAGCTCGTGCACCCGCGCCGCCCCGGCGAAGCCGGTCAGGCCCCGGTCCTGGAGGGTGGCCAGTAGTTCCTCGCCATACGCGGGGCCGACCCGGGGCCAGTCGATCGCCCCGGTACGCAGGTTCGGTGCGGGCGCCAGGACGGAGACGACGTGCCTGCCGTCCGCGCCGAGCGACGGATCGGTGGCCGTCGGCCGGGTCACCAGCAGCGAGGGGTCGCTCATCGGCCTGCCCTCGCGGATGATCTCGGCGAAGGTCCGGGTCCAGGCATCACCGAAGAAGATCGTGTGGTGGCCCAGTTCCTCCCAGGTCCGGTCGGCGGAGGCGTGCAGCACCACCGCCGAGGGGGAGTAGCGCGGACGTGCGGGCCTGCGCGGCCGGGTGCCGAGCAGCCGGTACGCCGTCGCCAGTTCGGTGGCGACCACCACCGCGTCGCACGCGATCCGCTCGCCGGTACCGGTGCGCACGGCCCGCACCGTCGAGGACACCCGTTCCAGCCAGGCTGCGCCGGTGCCAAGGCGCAGGTCCGCCCCGGCGCGTACGGCGGCCTCGGCCATCGACCTGGCCACCGCGCCCATTCCGCCCATCGGGAAGTACACGCCGCCGACGGTGTCCATGTAGGAGATGACGCCGTAGGCACCGATCGCGCGCATCGGGTCCAGTCCCGCGTAGAGCGACTGGAAGGAGAACAGCCTGCGCACCCGCTCGTCGTGCAGGTAGCGGGCGATCCTGGGGCCCAGTCTGCCGAATCCGCCCAGTGCTGCCAGCCTGACCAGTTCCGGCCGGAACAGATCCAGCGGAGAGTCGAAGTTCGCGCCGATGAAGTGGTCCTTCTGCACGGCGTACAGCGAGGTGAGCCAGCGGCGCAGGCGCCGGTAACCGTCCGCCTCACCGGGTCCCGCCACCCGCCGGATCTCCTCCTCCATCGCCTCCGCGCCGGTGTGCACGGCGATCGTGCTGCCGTCGGCGAACCGGGCCCGATAGGCCGGGTCGAGCCGCACCAGGTCCAGATTTCCCGCCGTGGTCTCATCCACCGCCGCGAACGCCTCGTCCAGCAGTTCCGGCATGGTGAGCACGCTCGCGCCGGTGTCCACCCGGTGCCCGTCCAGGACCTCCTGGCCTGCCCGGCCGCCCGGCGCCGGATCGCGTTCGAGGATCGTCACCCGCCGTCCGGAGCCCAGCAGGTGCAGTGCCGAGGACAGGCCCGCCAGCCCGGCCCCGATCACCACGACGTGGTCCGACCGTCCGGCGGTCCTGGCGAATCCTTTGGGGCGCAACGGGTTGCGCGACATGGTCAGTACGTCCTCCTGGTCGCCCTGGCGGCAAGGGCGACCAGTTCGTCGACGGCGGGGGCCGCCGGGTCCGCGGCGCGCAGCGCGGCGAGCGCGGAGGTGGTCAGCTCCTCGATGCGCCGCTCCACGGCGTCCACCGCGCCGACGGCGGTCAGTGCGCGGCGCACCTGCTCGACCCGGTCCTCGGTGAGCCCGGCGTCGCCCACGGCGGCCGCGACGGTGGCGTGCTCGGCCTCACTGCCCTGCCCGGCCGCCAGTTCGAGACCGAGGGCGAGCAGCAGCGTCCGCTTGCCCTCGCGCAGGTCGTCACCCGCGGGCTTGCCGGTGACCGAAGGGTCGCCGAACACGCCGAGCAGATCGTCGCGCAACTGGAAGGCGACGCCGAGATCCCCGCCGAAGGCGAGCAGGCCCCCGGTCAGCTCCGGGCCCGCCCCCGCCAGCGCGGCCCCCAGGTGCAACGGGCGCGCCACCGTGTACGCGGCGGTCTTCAGCCGGTCGATCCGCAGCGCCGCCTCCGCGGAGGCGTCCCCGGTGGCCTGGGTGTGCACGTCGAGGTACTGCCCGGCGAGCACCTCGGTGCGCATCGCCCGCCAGGCGGGCCGGGCGGCGTCGAGAGTGGCGGCGGGCAGCGGGGTCCCGGCGAACATGTCCTCGGCCCAGGCCAGCGCCAGATCGCCGATGAGCACGGACGCGGCCTGGCCGAACGCGGCGGGCTGCCCGAGCCACCCCGCGTCGGCGTGCCGCTTGGCGAAGGCGACGTGCACCGTCGGCGATCCCCGCCGCGAGTCGGAGGAGTCGATCAGGTCGTCGTGGATGAGCGCGCAGGCCTGGATCAGTTCGAGGCTCGCCACGGCGCGCACCACGGCGCGGGCGTCGGTCCCGCGGCTCGCCCCGCCGGCGCCCCGCCAGCCCCACCAGGCGAACGTGGGGCGCAACCGCTTGCCGCCGCCGAGCACGAAGCCGGTCAGCGCCTCGACGGCGTGGCCGAAGGTGGGTTCGACGTCCAGTATCGGCTCACCCGCCTCCCGGAGGAACCCGGCCAGCGCGCGTTCCACGTGCGCCGGCAGGTCCGCGTCGTAGTCCTCGGCGCCGTGGTGGTCCGGGGCGTGCTGATCGGCTTCGTGGTCGGCCTGGCTCATGCCCCCATCGTCCGCGCAGGCACGGGGCACGCGAAGCGCGGGGTACGCCGGATGTGGCCCGCGCGGCAGCCGGTGCGCCGAGCGCGCGGCCACGTCCCCGGTGTTCGGTAGGTTCGCCGCATGGCAACCCTGGTGTCCTTCCACGCCCATCCCGACGACGAGTGCATCGCGTGCGGGGGTGTCATGCGCAAGGCGTACGAGCAGGGGCACCGGGTGGTGCTCGTGGTCGCCACCCGCGGCGAGCACGGCGAGGTGGCCGAGGGCTTCCTCACCGAGGGGGAGAGCCTGTGGCAGCGCCGCGTGCGGGAGACGCACGCCGCGGCCGAGGTGCTCGGTGCGTCGCGGGTGGAGTTCCTGGGCTACGTGGATTCCGGGATGATGGGCAGGCCCACCAACGACGAGCCCGGTTCCTTCTGGACCGCCCCGGTGGAGGAGGCGGCCGAGCGGCTCGCCGCGATCCTGCGGGAGGAGAACGCCGAGGTACTCACCGTCTACGACGACAACGGCGGATACGGGCACCCGGACCACATCCAGGTGCACCGGGTCGGCATGCGCGCGGCGGAACTCGCCGGTACGCCGCGCGTCTACCAGTCCACCTCGAACCGGGACGAGTTCGTCCGCCACCTGACGGTGATGGCCGAGGAGGCCGAACGGACCGGTGAGCGGGCGGACCTGCCCTCGGTGGCGGAGATGTCCGATTTCGGCAAGCCCGAGGAGGAGTTGACCGCGGTCGTCGACGTGTCGGCCTACCTCGCGCACAAGCGCACCGCGATGCGCGCTCACGCCAGCCAGATCGCCGAGGACTCGTTCTTCCTGGCGCTGCCGGACGACCGGTTCGCGCTCGCCTTCGGCACCGAGTGGTTCATCCGTGCGGGGCAGGGCCCGGGGATCACCGAGACCGACCTGATGGCGGGCCTCGGCTGACTCGCGTACCAGGCAGGGCCGCTCTCACGGAACGGGAGAGGAATTCCACGGTCCGGGTCACCCACTAGGATCAACGCCATGACGACAGTGGTGGAGCGCCTGCGAGGAGACGGGCCCAAGTTCTCGGTCGAGTTCTTCCCGCCCCGCGATGCCGAGGACGAAACGGTGCTGTGGCGGTCGATCCGGGAGCTGGAGCAGATCGACCCGGCGTACATGTCGATCACCTACGGCGCGGGTGGCTCCAGCCGGGACGGCACGATCCGCAACATCGCCAGAGCGGCCACCGAGACGACGCTGGTGCCGATGGCGCACCTGACGGCCGTGGACCACTCCGTCGCCGAGCTGCGTAACGTCATCGGCTGGTACGCCTCCGTCGGCGTGCGCAACATCCTCGCGCTGCGCGGCGACCCGCCGGGCGACGTCTACGGCGAGTGGGTGCCGCACCCGGACGGGCTGAACTACGCGGAGGAGCTGGTGGAGCTCGTCCGTTCGCTGGGTGACTTCTGCGTGGGCGTGTCCGCCTTTCCCTACGGCCACCCGAGGTCGCCCGATCTGGACACCGACACCCGGCACCTGGTGCGCAAGTTCCGGGCGGGTGCCGACTTCGGGATCGCCCAGCTCTTCTTCGACGCCGAGGACTTCCTCCGCCTGCGCGACCGGGTCGCCGCCGCGGGCTGCGAGGCGATGCTCATTCCCGGGGTCATGCCGCTGACCACCCCGCGCACGCTGCGCACCACCGTGAAGCTCTCCGGTGCGCCTGCCCCGTCCGCTCTGCTGGACCGGCTGGAGCCGCTGGCCGGAGACCCCGCGGCGTTCCGCGCCGAGGGACTCGACGTGGTGACCGCTCTGTGCGAGCGACTGCTCGCCGAAGGGGTGCCGGACCTGCACTTCTACACCTTCAACCGGTCGAAGGCGACGCGCGAGGTGGTCAGCAGGCTCGGCCTGGTTCCGGCCAGGGCGTGAATCCGGTGTGCCCGCGGCGGGCCTGCCGGTAGCGTTCCGGCATGGCTTCCGACGCTTCCACACCCGGCGTGCACGAGATCTGCGACAGCTATGTCGACGAGATCGCCGCGGCACATCCCATCGTCGCCACCGAGATGGGCATCAAGGGCTACGACGACCAGCTCACCGACTACTCGCCCGAAGGGCACGCCGCACGGGCGGGCATCTCCCGCCGCGCCCTCGACGCGATGACGGCCGCCGAGCCGGCCGACGATTCCGAACGCGCGGCGAAGGCGGTGTTCACCGAGCGCGTCGGTCTCGATCTGGAGATCCATCAGGCCGGACTGGACCTGGCCGCGCTCAACGTCATCTCGAGTCCGGTGCACGAGATCCGGATGACCTTCGATCTGATGCCCACGGCCACGGCTGCCGACTGGACCACGATCGCCACCCGCATGGAACGGGTACCGTCCTGTGTGGACGGTGTGCGGAGTTCGCTGCTGGCCGCCGCCGACGCGGGCAGGGTGGCGGCTCTGCGTCAGGTGAGCAAGGTGGCCGGTCAGGCCGAGACCTGGGCCGGGTTGCATGGCACGACCGGCTACTTCAGGGCGCTCGTCGCGGCCGCGGACGAGGTCGCCGAGGTACCCGCCGATCTGCGGGAGCGGCTCGGCCGGGCCGCGGACCGGGCGCAGGAGGCCTACGCGGAACTGGCCGGATTCCTGCGGGCCGAACTCGCGCCGCGGGCGCCGAACAAGGACGCGGTGGGCGAGGACGTGTACCGGCTCTGGTCGCGTTACTTCACCGGAGCGGCGTTCGACCTGCGCGAGGCCTACGACTGGGGCTGGCAGGAGTTCTCCCGCCTTGAGGCGGAGATGCACGCCGTCGCGGCACGGATCACGCCCGGTGGCGGTCTCGCCGAGGCAGCCGCGGTGCTCGACGCCGACCCGAAGTACCGGGTGCGCGGCCAGCAGGGTTTCGCCGAGTGGATGCAGCGGCTGTCCGACGAGGCACTGGCGGCCCTGCGGGACGAGCACTTCGACATCCCCGACGCGCTGATGGCACTGGAGTGCCGGATCGCCCCGCCGGGTGGCGGCGTCGGCGCGTACTACACCGGCCCGGACGAGGATTTCACCCGGCCCGGCCGCATGTGGTGGTCGGTGCTGCCGGAGAAGGAGGAGTTCCCCACCTGGCGTGAGGTCAGCGTCGTCTACCACGAGGGCGTCCCCGGCCATCACCTGCAGATCGCCACTTCGGTGTACGAGCGCTCGCTGAACCGGTTCCAGCGGCTGATGGCGTTCACCTCGGGACACGCGGAGGGCTGGGCCCTCTACGCCGAACGTCTCATGCAGGATCTCGGGTACCTCGACGACGACGGCAACCTGCTCGGCATGCTGTCGGAGCAGCTCTTCCGTGCCGCGCGGGTCGTGGTGGACATCGGCATGCACCTGGAGCTGGAGATCCCGGCGGGCACGGGTTTCCACGAGGGGGAGCGCTGGACACCGGAGCTGGGCCTGGAGTTCATGCTCACCCGCACGGTCACCGACGCCGACCACGTCCGCGACGAGATCGACCGCTACCTCGGCTGGCCCGGCCAGGCGCCCTCGTACAAACTCGGCGAGCGGCTCTGGCTCAGTGCCCGTGAGGAGGCCCGCGAGCGGCAGGGGGATTCCTTCGACCTCAAGGAGTTCCACACCAGAGCGCTGCGTCTCGGTGGCATGGGCCTGGACACCCTGCGCGAGGAACTCGCCCGCCTCGGCTAGTTCCCACCCCGGCGGTGCCCGGCGGTCGGCCGGGCCGCCGGGCGTGTCGTGCGCCCCGGCACCCCGTGTCGCGCGTTCTGGCATGCCGTGTCGCGCGTTCTGGCACCCCGTGTCGGGCGTTCAGTCCAGCGGCAGGGAACGGCCCAGGATGGCGAACGGCCGCGGGTCGCCGGCGAAGTGGTAGTCGCGCAGGACGTCGGCGAAACCGAGCCGCCGGTACAGCTTCCACGCCCGGCTGGTGCCCTCCGGAGTGGACAGCAGGACGTGCGCGTCGGGCACACCGTCGAGCAGTCGCCGGAGCATGTCCTCGCCGATCCCGGAGCCCTGGCTGTCCGGGCTGACGTGGATCTCGGTGAGTTCGAAGTAGTTGCCCAGCCAGTCGGTCTCGGGAGCGACCTGCCGCTCGGCCAGCCCCCGCCGCACCTGCTCGTGCCACCACTGCCCGGCGCGCCCGTGATAGCCGTAGGCCAGGCCCAGCAGCGTGCCGTCGGCGGCCAGCGCGGCGATGCAGCGCCACCCCTCACGCAGTACGTGGGTCAGCCACATCGGTGCGCGTTGTTCGGCGGTGCCCGGCGGGTAGTGCATCGCCCGTACGTAGATCTGCAGCGCCTCCGGCAACCGCTCCCGGAACTCGTCCGGTGACAGAGATTCGAAGCGGTGGCAGCGCGAGGACATGGCGGTCATGATGCCGTCCCGGTACGCGGGGTCATGATCCGGCCACCTCGGCCGCCGTTCCGCCGGTGAGGGCGAGAAGGTCGTCGAACGTCGTCGGGTACACCGACTTCGCGTGCCCGGCGGCCGCCCACACCTCCTCGTGACGCCGCAGCTCGGTGTCGACGAGGGTGACCGGACGGGTGACGTGCCCGATCGGCGCGACCCCGCCGATCACCTGACCGGTGTGCCGCTTGACGAACGCCGGATCGGCCTTGCCGACGCTCGCCGCGCCACAAAGCGAGGTCAGTGCCGCGAGGTCGGCCCGATGTGCTCCGGAGGTGAGGGCCAGCAGGGGGAACTCGGCACCGTCCGCGGCCACCGCCCGGAAGATCAGGCTGTTGGCGATGGCGCCGACCTCGACACCGAGGGCCTGTGCGGCCTGCGCGGCGGTGCGTGCCTCGTCGGGCAGGATCCGGATCCGGTCGGCCGCCCGCTGTTGTCCCGCTTCGGCGAGTGCGGCCGCGACCGTGGCGATCGCTGGGTGTTCGAACGAGCTCATGACCGTTATGAGACCACGGACGAGGAGCGCGTGCGACGCCGTATCCCTGGTCACACCCCGTCCGGGGTTGAGCGAAGCGGGCACCGGGGTTACTCTTGAATTGTTCGAACATACGTTCGAAGTTCGGTGAGTACTCGCCGGTTCGGCATCCGGTGCGGGGGCGGGGGAAGCGTCTCCACGCCGGGTGCCATCCGGGTCACCCGCCGATGCGGCGGCAGGTCAGCCGTCGCGACCGCACAGCCATGTGCACAGTCGTCTGTGCACCGAGGAGGTCGCCGTGTCCATCACGGTCGCGCCCCTAGAGGGCACAGGAGGAACCGCCGCGCGAGGCTGCGCCGCGGTCCCGGGCCGTGGTCCGGCGCGCGGGCAGGCACAACGTACGTCCGCCCGGCGAACCGCACCGGAACCCGTCCGGGAGAACGCCGAGGCGGGCGCGATCCCGGAAAGCGGGGGTACCGATCCGGCGGAGCACGGTACGCAGCCCGTGCTGCCGATGCAGTTCCGTCCGCCGGTCGCGCGGGCGGCGGAGTCGCTGCTCCGGCAGGCCCGGCGAGGGCTTGCCGAGGCCGGTGGTGAGGCAGACCCGGCGGAGCGGTTCATCGGCTCGTATCTGTCCGCGCTGCGGGCCGCCGCTGCGGTGCTCTCGGCCCGTGGCAGGCCGCACCGTGGCCGGGCACGGCCGGCCAGTGTCTGGGTGCTGCTCGACTCCGCTGCTCCGGAACTGCGGGAGTGGGCGGCGTTCTACACCGCCAACTCCGCCACCCGGGCCGCCGCGCAGGCAGGCATCACGCGGATGGTCAGCGCTCAGTCCGCGGACGAGCTGCACCGGCAGACCGCGCACTTCCTCACTCTGGTCACGCGCGTCATCCACGGGGCCGGGTGATGCGGGGGCAGGCACTCGTCGATCACGGCCGGCTGCTGGAAGTGCTTGGGATGGAAGGGGAACTGCTCGGCGAGATCACGCACGCGGTGCAACCGGACATCCCGGTGACGACCTGCCCGGGGTGGACGACGGGTGAGCTCCTCCGTCACGTCGGCAGCGTGTACCGGGTCGCGCTCGGCTGGCTCGCCGACGGGCGGCAGCCGACGGAATGGCAACGCGAACCGGTCCGCGGGCAGACCCTGGAGGAGTACCTGGAAACCGGGTACGCCGCCCTGTTCGCCGAACTGTCCCGGCACGATCCGGGAGAACGCGCCGGAAGCTGGTGGCCCGCCGACCGGACGTACGGTTTCTGGTGTCGCCGGATGGTGCACGAGACGGTCGTGCACCGGGTCGACGCGCAGCAGGCCGCGACTCCGGACCAGGTAAGCCCGGTCGACGAGGACATCGCGGCGGACGGGGCCGACGAGGCGCTCGCGCTCTGGTTCGCGCAGAGACTGCCGATGCTCGGGCTCACCGGTACCCGCGCCGGTTCGGTGGGGGTCCGCGCGGGCGGACACAACTGGATCGCACGGGCGGGACCGGCGGAGACCACGGCCTGGCGATGTTCCCCAGCGGAGGCGGAGATGGCGGACGGTTTCGTCTCCGGCACGGCGGAGAAAGTCTACTTGTGGATGTGGGGACGCCAGCCCTGGTGGTCGGTGACCCTGGACGGGCACGACGACGACGCGGTGGGCCAGTTGTGGGCGTTGCTCAGGCTGGCGACGAGATGACCGGCGTGTGGGGAAGCACTGCCGATCCTCCGTCGTACCGGCTCGCGGCTCGCGCCGTGGCTGCCGAGCGGCGCCGTGCCCAGGCGCGCAGCGGATACTCACGCCGGGGCCCGCGTGCCAATGGTCCCGGCCGCCGCCTGCGCGGACGAGTTCGCCTCGCCAGGGCGATGCCGGAGGTGTGAGCGGCCGGTCGCCGTCGCCACTGCCTTGCCCCCGTGTGGTCACCGCGGCGTTCGTGCCGGGTTCGTCCGCGAGCCGTCCGCCGGGTCCTCGTTCCCGGCCTCCAGCGCCCGGACGAGCTGGTGCATCCTGACGTCCGCCGCCAGGTAGCCGTCGGCGAACACGTTCACCAGGCCGCGCAGCAACGCCCAGCCCTGCCACGACGCCGGGGCCACGGTGCGCGCGGCGCGCCGGGAGATCGCGTCGGCGAGTACCGCGGCCGCGGCGTCGGCGGTGATGCGGCGGCGCAGCGGGGCGGGCAGCCGGGCATCAAGTTGCCTGCCGATCGGGTCCTCGTCCAGCGTCGCCCTGGCGAGCCGGGTGTCCACCATGCCGAAGTAGGCCACGCCCGCCGTCGCGCCCTCGCCGGCGATCTCCAGCCGCAGCGCGCGGCCGAGCTGCTCGACCCCGGCCTTGCTGATCATGTAGGCCGCACCGCCGGGACCTGGGGCGAAGGCGGCGGCCGAGGACACCACGACGATGTGTCCCCTGCGGGCGACGACCTCGTCGATCGCCGGATGGACGGTGTTGAACACGCCGGTGAGGTTGACGCCGAGCACCCGGTCGAACCCGGCCGGATCGATCTGCCGCAGGGTGGCCGGAGGTGGTGTCACACCGGCGTTCGCGACGACCACGTCCAGCCGGCCGGTGCGGGCACGGACCTCGCGCACCGCCGACCGCATCGCACCGCGATCCCGGACATCGGCGGTCACCGTCAGCACCCGTTGCCCGCCGAGGCCCGCCGCCGCGCGGACGAGCGCCGCCTCGTCGACGTCGATCAGGGCCACGGTGGCGCCGCGGGAATGCAGGACGCGTGCCAGGGCGAACCCGATTCCGTCACCGCCACCGGTGATCAGGACGGTCCGGCCCGCGACGTCGTAGTCGATTCCCTTGCCGGGCAACGGTATGCCGAGATCCCGGACGATGCCCGCGAGAACTGCGCCGGGACTGATCACCATGTCTGTACCTTCCGTGCGGGAACTGGCAGGCGGTTTCGGGCGGGGAGTGGCGCTCACCGGCATGCCCCACCGGATCGGGCGGACACCCGCCGCGCCACCCCTCGGGCCCACGCCGCGGTCGTCCGATGCGCGAACGGTCGCAGCAGCGCCGCGGCGGGCGCGGACCAGGACGCGGTCTCGACGGCGAACGTCCAGGTGAGCAGGGTGCCGCCGGAGTGGACCGTGAGTACCAGGTCTTCGGCGAACCGGCGCAGCCCCGCCCGGTTCGCCGCGTCCACGGTGAACGTCATCCGCTCGTTCTCGTCCCACCGGTAGAACCGTTCCCGCAGCGCGGCGACGCCGTGCCCGACCGTCACCGTCCTGGTGGTGCCGACGCCGAACGGCCGGGGCGAGGTCCAGTGGGTGCCGGTGATCCCGCGTGCCCAGGAGGTGAGGGCGTCGTCCGCGGCGAGCACTCGCCACACCACCTCCGGTGGGGCGTCGATACCGATCGTGTGCGCGAACCGGAGTCCGGCCGTGCGCAGGAAGTCGTCGTCGCTCTCGGCGAGCGGATACCAGTGTGTCATCGTCGCCGCCCTAGAGATCGATGGTGAGTGGTCCGCCGGCCGATCGGGATACGCAGACGAGCATCGCGTCCGCCCGGGCGGACGTGGGCAGCGCCGTGTCCCGGTGCTCGACGCTGCCCTCCAGCACCCGTACCTCGCAGGTCCGGCAGAAACCCTGCCGGCAGGAGTAGGCGAGGCCGGGGACTTCCCGGCGGATGGCCGTCAGCGCGGACTCGTCCGGGCCCACGAACACCGTCCTTCCGCTTCGCCGCAACCGGATCTCGAACGGAGTGCCCTCGCGGACCGGCGGCGCGGAGAATCGTTCCGCGTGCAGTGACCCCGCCGTCTTCCGTGCGACCGCGCGGGCCGCGGCCATCAGCGGGGGCGGCCCGCAGAGGTAGACGGCGGCTCCCGGTGCGGTGGCCGGCAGAACGGCGCCGAGGTCCGGCGGGCCGTATTCGTCGTCCGGCCGGATCCGGGTCACGCCGCTGCCGAATCCGGCGAGTTCGTCCAGGAAGGGCATGTCGTCGCGCGATCGGCCCAGGTACACCAGCCGCCACGGCACACCGCGGCGGTGGCAGGCGCGCACCATCGGCAGGATCGGCGTGATTCCGATGCCTCCGGCGACGAACAGGTACGAGTCCGCCTCGACCAGGCGGAAGGCGTTCCGGGGGCCGCGCGCGGTGAGCCGGTCGCCCACGCGCAGCTCCTCGTGGATCTCCCGGGAGCCACCCAGCCCGTCGCCGATCTGGCGCACCGCGATCCGGTAGACGGACCGATCGGCCGGGTCCCCGCACAACGAGTACTGCCGCTGCCTGCCGGAGGGCAGGAAGACGTCGACATGGGCGCCCGGAACCCACGTGGGGAGCTCGCCGCCGTCCGCCGCGTTCAGTGTCAGGGCGAGCACCTCGTCGGCCACCCGGCGCGTCCCGCGGATCACGAGGTCGAGGTCGAATCCCTCGTAGCGCACGGGATTCGGGCGGGACAGCAGCGGTGCCACCCGGCTCGCGGCGAACAGCCGCCGGTAGGCGGCGCTGAACCCGCCCACCGCGCGCAGTACGGGGCCGGGCCGGAACCCGCCCGGTGCCGTCGGCGTCATCCCCGGAGCCCCTCTCGTCCCGCGTTCGCGGCGGGGGAGCCGGACAGGTAGCGGATCGCGGCGTCCATGCTCCCGAGCTGGGACGGATGGAATCCGGGACGCAGGTACTTCGGGATCTCGGTGACCAGGAACCGCAGGTCGGGGATCAGGCCCCGGCGTGCGGTACCGATGAGCTGGAGGAACCAGAAGCGCCCCTTGCCAGGTGACGGGTCCTTGCGGAACAGATATGCCTGCGTGGACAGGTACAGCACGGCCAGGGTGGCGCTCGCCAGCAGCGCGGTGCGGACCCGGCGGGCGTAACTGCCGTCGACGTACATGAAGGCGTCGAAGGCGACGTTGCGGTGCTCGACCTCCTCGGCACCGTGCCAGCGCACCAGATCCAGCATCATCGGATGCATTCCGGCCCGTTCCAGTTCACCCGCGTGCAGCAGCCATTCCCCGGCCACCGCGGTGTAGTGCTCGAGCGCGGCGAACATGCCGAGTCGCTCGCACAGCCAGGCGTGCCGGGCCCGCCCGGTCAGTCCGCGGTCGCTCAGCACGTTGTCGACCAGCCACTCCATCGTCCGCACCATCGGCTCGACGTCGAGTCCGATCGACGCCAGGTGCTCCCGCGCCCCCTCGTGCGAGGAGGCGTGCGTCGCCTCCTGCCCGACGAAGCCGACGACCTCCTCGTGCAACCGCTGGTCCTCGATCAGCGGTAGCGCCTCGGCCAGCGCGCCGGACATCGCGCGTTCACCCTCGGGCAGCACCAGGTGCATGAAGTTGATGCTGTGCGTGGCCATCACCTCACCGGGGACGTAGTGCATCGGCACGCCGTCCCAGGAGAACTCGACCTCGCGTGCGGCGATGGTGTGTGCCTCCGCCGTGTACCGGCGGGCGCCCCGCGGATCGATCACCGGATTCCGGCCGTGCCGGCTGAACGGGAACATCAGGAACTCCTCTCGGTCGAGCCGGACCCGTTGTGGCGCATGGCTTTCCCCTGGCCGGTGGTGTGGTATTCGGACAGGTCGACGTTCCGGGTGCGGGCGCGGAAACGCCGGTTGAATCCGGGGAAGAACACATGGTTGCGGCCGGCGTCGTTGAGGTAGTAGCTGTCGCAGCCGCCCGAGTTCCACACCGAGCCGCGCAGTCCGCGGTCCACCGCCTCGACGAACTTCCGTTGCACGTCCCCGCGCACCTCGATGCTGGTCAGCGATCGCCGGTCCATCGCGCGCAGACAGCTCAGCACGTAGGTCACCTGCGCCTCGATGGTCACCACCTGAGAGGTGTAGACCACTGAATTGGGGCCGAGCAAGAAGAACAGGTTGGGGAAGCCGTTGATCGTGGTGCCGAGGTAGGCGCTCGCGTCGCCGTCCCAGACCTCGCTCAGGGGGCGCCCGCCGCGGCCGCGCAGACGGCCGAACGCCGGGTTGTCGGTGGTGCGGAACCCGGTGCCCATGACGATGGTGTCCACCTCGTGCGTCACGCCGTCCGCGGTGACGATCCCGTCCGGGCGGACTTCGCGGATGCCGCTGGTGACGACCTCGGTATTGGCCGCGGCGAGCGCCGGATAGTACGTGCTGGAGAACGTCGGGCGTTTGCAGCCGAATTTGTACGCAGGGGTCAGCTTGGCGCGTAGTTCCCGGTCCCGTACCTGACGGCGAAGATGTGCGCGGCCGAGCAGGTCCATCCAGGTGAGCAGTCCCGGCCGGTACACGAACCCCGGTACCAGCGATTCGTGGAACAGGTCGATGCCGGTCCTGGCCATCCGCTGGACGGCGGGGAAGCGCTCCAGCATCCGGCGCGACCGTCCGGTCATCGACCGGTCCGGATGCGGCAGGATCCAGGTCGGCGTGCGCTGGAAGACGGTGAGTGCGCCGACCCGGGGCTGCAGCCGGGGGATGATCTGCACGGCCGACGCGCCGGTGCCGATGACGGCCACCCGCCCGCCGGACATGTCGTGCTCGTGGTTCCACGCCGCCGTGTGAAAGACCTTGCCCTGGAAGGAATCCAGGCCTGGCAGGTCGGCCGTGGCGGGTTCGCTGAACGGGCCCATCGCGCCGACGAGGATCTGCGCCTGCCAGGTTCCGTGCCCGGTGACGATGGTCCAGTGTCCCGCCCGCTCGTCCCAGGAGGCGTCGAGCACCTCGTGGCCCAGCCTCAGGTGTGGACCGAGACCGAAGTTCTCCGCACAGTCGCGCAGGTACTCGTGGATCTCCGGTTGCAGCGGGTAGAGCCGGGTCCACTTCGGATTGGGGGCGAAGGAGAACGAGTACAGGATCGACGGGATGTCGCACTGCGCGCCCGGATAGGTGTTGACCTGCCAGGTGCCGCCGACCTCGGCGGCCCGCTCCAGCACCACGAAATCGTCGATGCCGGCCTGTTTGAGCCGCATCGCCATGCCGAGGCCGCCGAATCCGGCGCCGATGATCGCCACCCGCACCCGATGCGCCGGAGGGGGCTCGTTCCGGGCCCGGGTGACGGTCCTCGACCGTGTCGCGGCCATCGGATGCCTCCTCGCGTCGGCTCATCGTGCCAAGCCCGACGGTATTTCTGACATCAATCAATGTCAACATCAACTGATGTCAAAGTGTGCGCGCGACTGATCGCCGGTGGAGGTACCGGGAGTCCGGCCGGCGGGCGCGGGTGTCGCCCGTGATGACGAGGACGGCGCGTGCGGGTCGCGGAGTTCAGCCGCCGGCGGGTGCCGAGCTGGCCTGGCCGAGGTGTTCGATCACCTGCGAGACGTGCTCGACGAACCGGTCCACGGGCAGTGCGACCCGCCGCTCCAGCCAGACCTGGTACAGGAAGGCGAGCGCGCCGAACACCGCCTGCGAGTTCAGTTCGACATCCAGATCGTCGCCGCCGGGCCGGGAACCGCGCAGCGCCCCGGCGATCGTCACGGTGAACTCGTCGACGAGTTCGATGGCACGGGTGGTGAGTTCGGGGGCGGCCATCGACTCGACGAACAGCACCCGGCCGCGGCGTGGGTCAGCGGTGACGAAACCGGTGAACGCGCGGACCGCGTGCCGGATCAGGGCGTGGAACTCGCTCGGCCCCTCGTCGAGTGAGGCGATCAGTGTGTCCCTGGCCGAGGCGGTGGTCGCCTCCAGTACCGCGACGAGCAGATCCGCGCGGCTGGCGAAGTTCTCGTAGAAGTACCGTTCGGTGAGCTTCGCCTCGCGGCACACGCCGCGCATCGTGACGGCGGCGGCGCCCTCGGCGCCCAGCACGGCGAAGGCGGCGTCGATCAGCTGTTCCCGGCGCCGGGACTGCCGTTCGTCCGCCCCCACCCCGCGCCAGGGACGGCGCGGTGCCTTCGACGGGTCCGTTCCGGCGGCCATCGGTCCATCCTGTCACGCGCGTTCCGCCGGGTCAGGGCTCAGGTGCGCGGTGCGGGACCGTCCGGGCGGGAGATCGCCACCGGATCATGACGATCTCGCCGACACCGAGCTCTCCTGGCCGGCCCGCCTGGCCGCCACGTGGAATTCCATTGTGGACGGTGTGGGTCGGGCCAGGCCCGGTACCGCCACGACGCGTCCGCGGCCCGCTCAGCGCCGGGTGGAACGATCCGCCGTCGAGGGCTCCTGCTCGCCGGTCCGCGTCCGGCGAGGCCCCGGCTCCGGCGCAGGTGTTCCGGACGGTGACCGTCTCGCGCGGTCGATCCCGCCGGTGACGACCGACGAGCGGCCGCCGACGGCGTGGGTCAACCGTTCCAGAACCACGACGTACCACGTGCCTGCTTGAACGCCTGACGCTTGCGATCCGCGGTGAGCCGGTCGAGATACAGCACCCCGTCGAGGTGGTCGGTCTCGTGCTGAAGGCACTGGGCGAGCACGTCCCTGCCCTCCACGGTGATCGGCTCGTTGCGCAGGTCGACCCCGCGCACCACGGCGCGCTGCGCCCGTTCGGTCGGGAACCGCAGCTCCGGCACGGACAGGCATCCCTCGCCGATCTCGTGCGTCTCCGCCGAGAGTTCCACGATCTCCGGATTGATCACATAGCCGGACAGGCCGTCGACGTCATAGCTGAACACCCGCATCCCGACACCGATCTGCGGTGCGGCGAGGCCTGCCCTTCCCGGCGCTCTCACCGTGTCCATCAGGTCCGCCACCAGGGCCTGGGTGGCCTTGTCGAAGGTCTTCACCGGGTCACACGCCGAGGTCAGCACCGGATCCCCGAAGTAGCGCAGTTCGCGCACTGCCATGACAGTTCCCCTCCCAGTGTGCTCGCGCCGCAGTCTAGAGAGCCCGCTCCGGCCCTGGCGTTCCCGGCCCGGTCACTGGGCGCGCAGCCGCAGGCCCTTCGGCGTTGCCCGGAAACCGGCTTCCCGCAGCACCACGGCGAGCTCCGAGGTCAGCGCCTGTTCGCCGTCGGCGCGCTGCACCGCCAACTGGCCCAGCCATCCGTCCCGGACGGCGCCGGTCAGCGCGTGCGCCGCGGCCCGCAGCGTGTCCGCGTCCTCGGTGAACGACAGCAGCGAGCGCCCGCCCCGCTCCACGTAGAGCACCGGGACACCGTCCACGAGCACCGCCAGCGCCCCGGCCTTGCGCGCGGGCCGGTGCTTGGTGTCGCCCAGGGCCGCGGGCCAGGACAGGGCGGCACCGTAGGGCTGCGCGGGATCGGTGGCCGCCAGCACCACCGCGCCCGTCCTGTCCCTGGGAGCGCCGGAATCCGCGAGTGCACGCAACTGGTCGACCGCGCCGCGCGCCGCGAACTGCGCCGCGCCGAGTCCTTCCACGACGTACCCGCGCACCACCTGCCCGGAGTCCTCCATCCCACGGAGAACCTTGTATACCCCCGAGAAACCACCGGTCACCCGCTCGGTCTCCAGCGCGCCCCTGGTGAGTACCCCGTGCCGTTCCAGGAACGCCTCGGTCCGGGCCAGAGCCCGCCGGGTCGGATCGGCGGCTCGGGGCTGCACGAGCGCCCACCGTCCGGCGACGGTCGGCGGGCCGGTCCGGGACGGCATCGCCGGACGCCCCGCCCGCAGCCGGGCATACCGTCCTCGCGGTGCCGACCGCCGCGGCTTGTGCGCGGCCCCGCGCCCGGCCACCTGCGCACGCAGCGGGGCGAGTGTGTCGCCGGTGACCACGCCCGCCCACACCAGGTCCCACAGCGCGGCCACCACGTCGCCGTCTCCCGGCGCGGCCTCCAGCAACGGGGCCACCCGGTCGGTGAGCTGCCGGAAGAACAGCGCGCCACCATCCAGCGCGGAGACCACGGCGGCGTGCAGCGGGCTCTCCGGCGGGTCGTCCTCGGGATCCGGCAGCAGTAGTTCGGCGACGTCGGACGGGGCGAGGGCCACCCAGCCGTCGCTGCCCGGCAGCGCCCCGCACCCGCTCCAGGTCACCTCGCCCGCCGTGGTCAGCTCGTCCAGCAGCGCGGGGTGATAACCGGGGAGCCTGCCCGGCAGCACCAGCGATTCCAGCGCGCTCGCCGGCAGCGGCGCTCCGGCGAGTTGTTCCACCACCGACAACACGTCGTCGGCGGTCGGCGCCGACCGCAATCGTGCGCCGATTCCGTGCCAGGCGGGCAGGAACCGGCCCAGCGCCGCCGGTTCCACCGGCTCGACCTCCGCGCGCAGCCTGGCAAGCGAGCTCCTGCGCAAGCGGCGCAGTACCGCCGCGTCGCAGTACTCCATGCCGGTACCGGACGGTTCCGGACTCAGCTCGCCGCGCACCAGCCTGCCCTCGCCGGTCAGCCGGTCCAGCACGCCGGAGACCACCGCCGGGCCGAGCCCGAACCGCTCCGCCGCCCGGGACACCGCGAACGGGCCACGGGTACGGGCGAACCGCGCGAGCAGGTCACCGAGCGGATCGGCGACGGGTTCGGTGAACGCCTCCGGCACACCGACCGGCAGCGCCACTCCGAGCGCGTCCCGCATCCGGCCGGAGTCCTCGATGGCGATGAACCGCTCGGCCCCGGCGATCCGCACCCGGATGGCCCGGCGTGCCGTCTCCAGCTCGGCCAGCCACCCGCTCTCGATACCGCGCTCGGCCGCCTCCTCGACGGACAGGTCACCGAGGAAGCGCAACAGGTCCGCGGCGTCCTCGGCGTGCCGCGCGTGCCGGTCGGGATCGAGCCGCTGCAGCGAGCGCTCGACCTCGGCGACGACCTCCGCGTCGAGCAGTTCCCGGATCGCCTCGGTGCCCAGCAGTTCCGCCAGCAGCGTCGAGTCCAGTGACAGTGCGGCCGCCCGGCGCTCGGCCAGCGGTGCGTCGGTCTCGTAGAGGAACATACCGACGTAGCCGAACAGCAGGCTGCGCGCGAACGGCGAGGGCGACGGCGTCTCCACCTCCACCACCCGGATCCGCCGGGCGTGCACGTCCGCCATGAGGTCCCGCAGCCCGCCGACGTCGTACACGTCCTGCAGACATTCCCGCATCGCCTCCAGCACCACCGGGAACCGTTCGTACTTCGCCGCGACCGAGAGAAGCTGGGAGGCGCGTTGCCGTTGCTGCCACAGGGGAGTGCGCCTGCGCGGGTCGCGCCGGGGCAGCAGCAGCGATCGCGCCGCGCACTCGCGGAACCGGGACGCGAACAGCGCCGAACCGCCGACCTCGGCCACGATCAGGGCCTCTACCTCCTCGGGATCGAGCAGCACGTCCTCGACACCGACCAGTACCGACCCCCCGTCCTCGTCGAGCGCGTCCGGCAGCCGCAGCACGATCCCGTCGTCGGAGTGCGCGACCTGGGCGTCGACCCCGCGGTTCTCCCGCAGCCGTGCCGCGATCGCCAGCGCCCACGGGGCGTTGACCTGCCCGCCGAACGGCGAGTGCAGAACGACCCGCCAGTCACCCAGTTCGTCGCGGAACCGCTCGAGCAGCACCGTCCGGTCGTTCGGCACGTGCCGGGTGGCTTCCCGCTGCTCGTCGAGATAACCGAGCAGGTTGTCGCGAGCGCGCTCGTCCAGCCCCGCCGCCGCGGCCCGCGCCCGCGCCGTCTCGGAGTCCGATGTGGACAGTTCGCGGAGGAAGGCGCCCAGTGCCCTGCCCAGTTCCAGCGGCCTGCCCGGAGCGTCGCCCTTCCAGAACGGCATCCTGGCCGGTTCCCCGGGAGCGGGAACCACCAGTACCCGGTCGTGCGTGATGTCGGTGACCCGCCACGAGGAGGTGCCGAGCAGGATCGTGTCGCCGACCCGCGACTCGTACACCATCTCCTCGTCGAGCTCGCCCACCCGCGATCCTGGCCTGCCTTCCGCCCCCGGCGTCATCACGGTGAACAGGCCCCGGTCGGGGATCGTGCCGCCGGAGGTGACCGCGAGCCGCTGGGACCCGGGCCGTCCGTGCAGTTGCCCGGCGACCCTGTCCCAGGTGATCCGGGCCCGCAGCTCGCCGAAATCCTCGCTGGGGTAACGGCCGGAGAGCATGTCCAGCACGGCGTGCAGCGCGTCGTCGGGCAGGGCGGTGAACGGCGCCGCCCGCCGCACGACCGCCGCCAGTTCCTCCACCCCGCGCGGCTCCAGCGCGACCATCGCGACGATCTGCTGGGCGAGCACGTCGAGCGGATTGCGCGGGTAGCGCACGGCCTCGATGGCGCCCGCGGACATCCGCTCGGACACCACCGCGCAGGACACCAGGTCGCCGCGGAACTTCGGGAACATGACGCCCTGCGAGACCGCACCCACCTGGTGCCCCGCCCGGCCGACCCGCTGCAGGCCGGACGCCACGGTCGGCGGGGCCTCGATCTGCACCACCAGGTCCACCGCGCCCATGTCGATGCCCAGCTCCAGCGAGGAGGTGGCCACCACGCACGGCAGGGTGCCGCTCTTGAGTTCCTCCTCGACGCGGGTGCGCTGCTCACGCGACATCGACCCGTGGTGCGCCCTGGCCACGGTCGCCTCGGCGCCGGTGCTCAGGCCCGACTCGCCGATCGCCTCCGCCGGGAATCCCTGCCCCGCGACCAGTTCTCCCGCCGGAGCGCCACCGGTGGCCTCCGCCGCGAGCTCGTTGAGCCGTGAGGTCAGCCGTTCGGTGAGGCGGCGCGAGTTCGCGAACACGATCGTCGACCGATGGGCGCGGATCAGCTCCAGCACCCGTTCCTCCACCGCGGGCCAGATCGACGGCCTGCGCCCGGCGGTGGCCGGCAGTTCGTCGAGCGGGGCGTCCTCGTCCCCGCTTCCCGGCTCCGGTCCTGGGGCACCCGGGGCGTCCAGGTTGGCCATGTCGTCCACCGGGACCTCGACCCGCACCTCGATCGTCTTGGCGAGTTCTGGCTGCACGACCCGGACCGGCCGGCCGCCGGCCAGGAACGCGGCGACCTCGTCGACCGGGCGGACCGTGGCCGACAGTCCGATCCGCTGGGCAGGCCGGGGGAGCAGTTCGTCCAGTCGTTCGAGCGACAGTGCCAGGTGCGCGCCCCGCTTGCCCCCGGCCACGGCGTGCACCTCGTCGACGATCACCGTCTCCACCCCGCGCAGCGACTCCCTGGCGGCCGAGGTGAGGACCAGGAACAGTGACTCCGGGGTGGTGACCAGCACGTCCGGTGGGGTACGGCTGAAGCCGCGTCGTTCGGCCGCGGTGGTGTCCCCGGTGCGCATGCCGACCTCGATCTCCGGGGCGGGCGAACCGAGCCTGCGCGTGGCCTGCGAGATCCCGGCCAGCGGCGCGCGAAGATTGCGCTGGACGTCCACCGCCAGCGCCTTCAGCGGCGACACGTACAGCACCCGGCAGCGCCGGGTGGCCGACTCCGGGCCGGGGCCGGCGGCCAGCCGGTCCAGTCCCCAGAGAAAAGCCGCCAGCGTCTTGCCCGAACCGGTCGGTGCCACCACCAGCGCGTGCTCGCCGGCGTGCGCCGCGCGCCATGCCCCCTCCTGCGCGCTGGTGGGCGCGGCGAAGGCACCGGCGAACCAGTCACGCGTCGCCGGGGAGAACAGGTCGAGCACGTCCGGCGGACCGGACGTGCTCCCGGAAGCAGCCACGGCACCATCCTCGCGCTCCGCACCGACAGTTTCGGCGGGGGTCACCGATCCGGCGGGCCCGTCCCCGTCCGGGGCACGGGCATGGCAGCATCATCGCGGAGCTGGGCGGATCGTGCCGGTCGCGGCCGGCGGGGCGCGGCGGGCCGCACGGGGCATCCCTGCCCGGCACACGACATGCGAGGGAGAGCTGTGCGGGTCCTTTCGGTGGATCTCGGTACGTCCAACACGGTGGCGGTGCTGTCCGCACACGGACGTGCGCCACGGGTGGTCGAGGTGGACGGCTCGGCGACCATGCCCTCCGCCGTGTTCGCGGGCGAGGACGGCACGCTGATGATCGGCCGGGACGCCGAACGTCGCGCGCGTCTGGACCCGACCCGTTTCGAGCCCAACCCGAAGCGCCGCGTGGACGAGCAGACGCTGCTGCTCGGCGACGACATCGTCCCGGTGAACGAGGCGCTCGCGGCGATCCTGCGCCGGGTGCTGGAGGAGACCTCCCGCCAGCTCGGCGGGGACCAGCCCGACGAGGTGCGGCTGACCCACCCCGCGCAGTGGGGGCCGGTGCGGCGCAACGTGCTGCTCTCCTCCGCGCGCCTGGCGGGCATGGGCCGGGCCGTGTCCCTGGTCCCGGAGCCGGTGGCCGCGGCCGCGCACTTCGCCTCGTTCCCCGGCAAGACGCTCGCCCCCGGTCAGGCGCTCGCCGTCTACGACCTCGGCGCGGGCACCTTCGACGTCGCGGTCGTCGGCGCCACCCAGAACGGGTTCACCGTGCTCGCCGAGGACGGTCTGCCCGATCTCGGCGGGCTGGACGTCGACCAGGCCCTGCTGGTGCACGTGGGCCGCGAGGTCTCGCACCGCGATCCGCAGCGCTGGCAGCGACTGCTGCGCCCGGAGTCCACCCCGGACCGGCGGACCCGGCGCGCGCTGCAGGAGGACGTCAAGGCGGCGAAGGAGGCGCTCTCCCGGCATCCGCAGACCGAGGTGCCGATGCCGGAACCCTTCGCCGACGTGCTCGTCACCAGAGCGGAGCTCGAGGCGCTGGTCCGGCCGGCGATGCTGCGCAGTGTCGAACTACTGGCCAGGACGGTCCGCTCGGCCGGTCTGGCACCCGAGCACCTGGCGGGCATCTACCTGGTCGGCGGTTCGAGCAGGCTGCCGCTGGTCGGTACGATGATCGCCGAGAAGCTGGGGGTCGTCCCGGCGAGCCTCGACCAGCCCGAGACGGCGGTGGCGCTCGGTGCCCACCATGTCGCCGCCGACGGCCTCAGCATGCGGACACAGAACGTCGAGGGGCAGGTCGCCGCCACCGGGACGTACCCACAGACCGCACCGCACCGCACCGGACCGCATGCCGCCCAGGCACCCCCGCCCCCCGGCGGCTACCAGGGGGCACCGCAGTACGGCGGCTACCAGGGCGGCGGCCCCGGCGGACCCGGTGCGTCCGGACAGCAGGCGCCGTCGAACTTCCCCAGTTTCCCGGTGGCGAAGGAGACGGAGAGCGGAGCGGGCGGCCGGAAGAAGCTGCTGATCGGCATCGCGGTGGCCGCCGTGCTGCTGATCGGTGGTGTGGCCGCGTTCTTCCTCGTGCCCTCAGGATCCGCGGCCGCCACCTACACCGCGCAGGAGTGCGCGCAACCCGGCCAGGCCGACGACAAGGGCTTCACCGGCTGCCTGCGCCAGCTCGCGGGCGGGGTCGCCGACGGGCAGTGCGTCACCGGCGCCGGAAACAGTCCCGCCGCTCCCGACCAGGAGAATCTCGGTGTCACCGCTACCTGCTCGGCTCCCGGGCTGGCCGGGGCTCAGGTCACCTACATCCACGGCAGCTCACCCGACCTGCTCTCGCAATACACCGACGGACTGCTCAGCTCCACCGGAGGCGATCAGGTGCAGGCCGACTGGAAGGGCAACGGGCTGACCGGCCGGTACACCGCGGCCGCGGGGCGCAACTCCTCGGTGCTGGTCTTCACCGTGCCGGATCGCCCGCTCGTCGGGTTCATCTACCAGGTGAACTCCACCGACCAGCCGACCGCGTCCAGTCCTTCGGCGATCTCGGACTACTTCGAGCAGAACATCCAGCCGGGGGAGTAACGGCTACCGCTTGCCGCCGCCGTTGCGCTTCCACTGCAGGATGAGCACCACCAGCACGGAGACCAGTGCCGCGATCGAGGCCAGCGTCAGTGCGGTCGAACCCCAGCTCGGCATGTCCTGGGCGATGTCCATGCGGCCACGGTACCCATCCCGGTCGCGGTTACGCTGGAACCGATGCGAATCACGGTGTTCCGGCGGTTGATGTCGGAGGAGTTCGGCGCGTTGCGGGCCGAGACCCTGAGCAGCGACCACGTCCTCAGCGGTCTCGGCGGCCGTACCGTCGAGCAGGCCCTGTCCGCCGGGGTGTCGCCGAAAACGATCTGGGGCGAGGTCTGCTTCGCGTTCGACGTCCCGGCGGAGCGGCGTTAGCGGCGGTGCCCGCTCCGGACGGCCGGAAAAGTCTACGCGGAGGGTGTGTCACTCCGGAGGTCGAACAGGTGTTCGGCTAAGGTGTTGTCCACATCGGGGTCAACGATCCACAGATCGCCGCCTAGGGCCTGGAATTGTCGGCCCCCGCCCGTAGCGTCGCCGACGACAGCTTCAGACAGCTCCGCACAAGCCAAACAGCCCCACAGGCTCAATCAGCGAGGTGGTTTTCATGCCGGCAGCACCGGACAGGGACAAGGCGCTCGAGCTCGCCCTTGCGCAGATCGACAAGCAGTACGGCAAGGGATCCGTGATGCGCCTGGGCGATGAGGGCCGTGCCCCCATCGCGGTGATCCCGACCGGCGCCATCGCCCTCGACATCGCCCTCGGCATCGGCGGGCTGCCCCGCGGCCGGGTGGTCGAGGTGTACGGGCCGGAGTCCTCCGGTAAGACCACCGTCGCGCTGCACGCGGTCGCCAACGCGCAGAAGGCCGGCGGCATCGCCGCCTTCATCGACGCGGAGCACGCGCTCGACCCGGAGTACGCCAAGGCTCTCGGCGTGGACACCGACGCGCTGCTGGTGTCCCAGCCGGACACCGGTGAGCAGGCGCTGGAGATCGCGGACATGCTGATCCGCTCCGGCGCGCTCGACATCCTGGTCATCGACTCGGTGGCCGCACTCGTGCCGCGCGCGGAGATCGAGGGCGAGATGGGTGACTCGCACGTGGGCCTGCAGGCCCGGCTGATGAGCCAGGCGCTGCGCAAGATCACCGGTGCCATGCACAACTCGGGCACCACAGCGATCTTCATCAATCAGTTGCGCGAGAAGATCGGCGTGATGTTCGGTTCCCCGGAGACCACCACCGGTGGCAAGGCGCTGAAGTTCTACGCCTCGGTCCGGCTGGACGTCCGCCGGATCGAGACGCTCAAGGACGGTGGCGAGCCGGTCGGCAACCGCACCCGGGTCAAGGTCGTCAAGAACAAGGTCGCGCCGCCGTTCAAGCAGGCCGAGTTCGACATCCTGTACGGCAAGGGCGTCTCCCGCGAGGGTTCGCTCATCGACATGGGCGTCGATCAGGGCATCCTGCGCAAGTCCGGTGCCTGGTACACCTACGAGGGCGATCAGCTCGGTCAGGGCAAGGAGAACGCCCGTAAGTTCCTGCTGGACAACCCGGACATCGCCAACGAGGTCGAGAAGCGCATCAAGGACAAGCTGGGCATCGGGGCGAAGCTGGACGAGGACGAGATCGTCCCCGCCCCGGTGGACTTCTGATCCGGCAGGGATCTCTGACCCTGCAGTGAGAACGGCCGGTCCGGTGGGTGTGCCGATGCTGTGCATCCACCGGTGTGCGGCCGAGGTCGGACCGGATCCGGTATGGCGCCGCCGCGCCCGGAACGGTCTGTCAGAAGGGGTGTTTCCGGCATGGCCAAGGTCAATCCCGCCGAACTGCCGCCAGAGGAGGCGCGGACCAAGGCGAAGGATGTCTGCTTCGATCTCCTCGCCGCCCGTCCGCGCTCCAAGGACGAGCTGCGGCAAGCGTTGCGGCGCAAGGGATTCGACCCGGAGATCGGTGAGACGATACTCGGCAAGCTCGACCAGGCTGGGCTCGTCGACGACCGGGCGTTCGCCGAACTCTGGGTCCGCAGCAGGCACGGCAACCAGGGCCTGGCCCGCAAGGCACTGGTCGCCGAACTGCGTCGTAAGGGCGTCGACGGGGACATCGCCGCGGAGGCCGCCGACGAGGTGGACCGGGACGCGGAAGACGAACGGGCCCGTGAACTCGTTCGAAAGAGACTGCGCACCATGACCCATCTCGACGAGCAGACCGTCACCCGGCGCCTGCTCGGGATGCTCGGCCGCAAGGGCTACTCACAGGGCCTGTCGTACGCGGTGATCCGCGAGGAGCTGCGCGACCTCGGAGCTGAGTCGACCATGCTGGACGACATCACCACCGACTGACATCACCCCCGCGCGCCACACACACGGCTCGCCGCTGCTGCGTGCCGTCCGTCAGCGAAGGGCCGCGGCCTGCTTCGCGAGAAGTTCGATCTTCCCGAAGTTCCGAGCGGCCACCGCATCTTTCGGTGTCAGCCACGAACCACCGACACAGCCCACGTTCGGCAGGGCCAGATAGCCACCCGCCGAGCCGGCGGTGATCCCGCCGGTCGGGCAGAAGCGCAGGGCGGGTAGCGGCCCCGCGACCGACCGGAGGAAGTCGGTACCACCGGACGCCTCGGCGGGGAAGAACTTCAGCGCACCCAGACCGCGCTCGGCCAGCCGCATGGCCTCCGACACGGTGCTCGCGCCCGGCAGGAACGGCAGACCGGTGGCAGCGGCGGCGTCCAGCACGGCGTCCGTCACCCCGGGGGTGACGAGGAACCCCGCACCCGCCTCGGCCGCCTGTCGCGCGTGCCGCGGTGTGGTCACCGTTCCGGCTCCCACCACGATCTCGGGTACCTCCGCGGCGATCCGGCGGATCGATTCCAGTGCGGTGTCGGTGCGCAGGGTCAGTTCGATCACCGGTACCCCGCCCGCGAGCAGGGCGCGCGCGGTCGGAACGGCGTCGGCCGGGTCGTCGAGGACGACCACAGGCATCACGGGGGACAGGTCGAGCAGGTCTGACCCGGTGGTCACGGAAACCTCCATGGAGTGGATTGTCGTTGCGGCACAAAGGAAATGGTGTTCCGGTCGGTCCGTCAGGACCGGGCACCCGCCGGGACGCCGAAGTGCCCCGGCGTCACCGCGCCGAAGACCGTGGCGCCCTGGTCGGCGGGGCCGACGGCCCGGCGCAACGGCGCGAACAGTTCGCGTCCCGTCCCGACCCAGGATGCCTCGTCCGGCGGACCGTCGACCACCGGACGGGCAGCCAGCTCCGCGGATTCGACGAGCACGTCCAGCTCACCTGCATCGGCGTCGAGCCGGACGACGTCGCCGTCTCGCACCCGGGACAGCGGCCCGCCCGCCGCGGCCTCCGGCGTGAGCTGGATGGCGGCCGGAACCTTGCCCGAGGCGCCGGACATCCGGCCGTCGGTCAGCAGCGCCACCTGGTGTCCGCGATCCATCAGCACGCCCAGTGCGGGAGTGAGACCGTGCAGCTCCGGCATCCCGTTCGCCTGCGGACCCTGGTTCCGGATCACCACGACGATGTCACGATCGAGCTCGCCCGCCCGGAAGGCCACGTCGAACCCTTCCTGTGTGGTGAACACCCGCGCCGGAGCGTGCACCACGCGCCGCTGCGGGGCGACGGCGGACACCTTGATCACGGCCCGCCCGAGGTTGCCGGAGATCATGCGGAGTCCGCCGTCCGGGGCGAAGGGATCGTCGGCGGAGCGCAGGACGTCGCGGTCCAGGCTGCGCGTGGGCACCTCCCGCCAGGTCAGCGTGTCCCCGTCGAGTACCGGTTCGCGGCGGTAGTGGTGCAGTCCGTCGCCGGCCACGGTGCGCACGTCCTCGTGCAGGAAACCGTGGTCGAGCAGGGTGCCCACGAGGAACTGCACGCCGCCGGCGGCGTGGAAGTGGTTGATGTCCGCGCTGCCGTTCGGGTACACGTTCGCCAGCAGCGGGACGATCGCCGAGAGGTCGGCGAAGTCGTCCCAGGTGAGCTGGATCCCCGCCGCCGCGGCGATGGCGACGAGGTGCAGAGTGTGGTTGGTCGAACCGCCTGTCGCCAGCAGCGACACGACGCCGTTGACGACGGCCTTCTCGTCGACCACCTCGGCGATGGGCGTGTACTCCTCGTCCCGGGCCAGTGCGACGACCCGCCGCCCCGCCTCCTCGGTCAGCGCCTTGCGCATCGGGGTCCCGGGATGAACGAAGCTGGCACCGGGCAGGTGCAGGCCCATCACCTCGACGACCATCTGGTTCGAGTTCGCGGTCCCGTAGAAGGTGCAGGTCCCCGCCGAGTGGTAGGACGCCGACTCGGCCTCCAGCAGGTCCTCCCGGGTCGCCTTGCCCTCGGCGAAGAGCTGCCGGACGCGCGCCTTCTCCTTGTTCGGCAGACCGGAGGTCATCGGCCCGGCAGGCACCAGCACGATCGGCAGGTGACCGAACGACAGCGCCCCGATGAGCAGGCCGGGAACGATCTTGTCGCACACGCCCAGCATCAGGGCGCCGTCGAACATCTCGTGGGAGAGCGCGACACCGGTGGCCATCGCGATCACTTCGCGGCTGAACAGGGACAGCTCCATGCCGGCACGGCCCTGCGTGATGCCGTCGCACATGGCCGGAACACCACCGGCGAACTGCGCCACGCCACCCGCCGAGCGGGCAGCGGACTTGATCCACTCGGGGAAGTCCCGCAGCGGCTGGTGTGCCGAGAGCAGGTCGTTGTACGCGGAGACGATCGCGATGCCGGGCTTGCGCAGTCCCCGGATTGCCAGCCTGTCCGAACCCTCGCAGGCGGCGAAACCGTGCGCCAGGTTGCTGCACGCCATCCCCGCACGCGCCGGGCCCTGGGCGCGGGTGGCGGCCATGCGTTCCAGATAGGCGGTGCGGGTCGCCGCGCTGCGCTCGACGAGGCGCCGGGTGACGTCGGCGACGACGGGGTGGACGGGGTCGTGATGCGCACTGCTCATGAAGAATTCCGCCTCGGATCACTGGGGCGTGTCCGGTACTTCCCGGTCGAGGGGATTCGTGATCGAGACGGTTGCCTGGGGGCGGGGATGAGTCCTCGTACCGATGTCGTACTCGGGCTTTCCGCCAGCACCGTCAGGAACCCGTCTCGGCGCGAATACCGCGACCACGGAAATGCCAGACGCGGCCGGGGACTGGTGGTCCGGCGGACGGCGGCACTGACGTCGCTCGGTGGTGACAGCAGCCACACTAACCCAGACACCCGCCCGCAACAAAATCGATCCAGAAGATCACAAAACGTGACCCCCATCACTGAGTCGGCACGCTGGTGTGCTACTTGTCACACTGCACACCGCAAGGCAAGGTCGGTAGCGCGACGCCGCGGCCGCCGGGCACGGCGGAAGGGAAGCAGCGTGGCGCGCGCTACGAATTGACGGAGGTAGAACCGATGACCACCACCGAACTCACGGAACTTCGCCGCACCATCGGGCAACTGCGGCAATGCGTCGGTTCCCTGCGAGCGCGCTACGGGGACGCCCCCGCGGTCCGCAGGCTGAGCAACGACATCGAACGCCTCGACATCGACGCGGTGGAACTCGACCAGGTGCAGCCCGCGCCCCTGCAACGTTCCGCCTCGGCACCGGAGAGCATCGTCGTCCCGGACACGCCGTACGACGAGTCCCTGTGGCACGGCGCCGATGACGAGGGCGTCGGCGGCTACCAGCGTCACCAGCGGTGAGCGCGCCCGCTCGCGGCAGGGCAGGCGGGAGCGGGACCGGAGTGTTCTCGGGCGCACGCGCCCGGATCGCCGACCGGACCCTGCGTACGGACCGGTGGTGGCTGTCGCCACTGCTGACGACCGGCGGACTGGCCGTCTTCGTCGTCTACGCGACGATCCGCTCGTTCATGCGCGACTTCTACTGGGTCGACGCGTATCACTACCTGACGCCGTTCTACTCGCCGTGTCTCAGCGATTCCTGTGTCCCCGGCTCCAGCCATTTCGGCACGCCGTTCGGGGAACTGCCGGGAATCGTCCCGCTCGGATTCCTGGCACTGCCTTTCCTGCTGGGATTCCGGCTCACCTGCTACTACTACCGCAAGGCGTACTACCGGTCCGTCTGGTTGTCGCCGCCGGCTTGCGCGGTCGCCGAACCGCACGCGAAGTACACCGGGGAGACCCGGCTGCCGCTGATCATCCAGAACGCGCACCGGTACTTCTTCTACGTCGCCCTGATCATCTCGCTGGTCAACACCTACGACGCGATCCTGGCCTTCCACGGCGAAACCGGCGGTTTCGGCTTCGGGCTCGGCAACGTCGTCCTGGTGGTCAACGTGGTGCTGCTCTGGGCGTACACGCTGTCCTGCCATTCGTGCAGGCACATCACCGGGGGCAGGCTGAAACACTTCTCCAAGCACCCCGTGCGGTACTGGATCTGGACCCAGATCACCAAACTCAACAATCGGCATATGACGCTGGCGTGGACGACGCTGGGCACCCTCATGCTCACCGACCTGTACGTCATGCTCGTCTCCAGCGGCGCCATCGCCGACCTGCGCTTCGTCAACTGACCGGCGCGGGCCCGCGTGGCGCGCGAACACATTCCGAGGTGGCACATTTCATGACCGAGGTGGAACGGCACGGCTACGACGTTGTGGTGATCGGTGCGGGCGGTGCTGGCCTGCGCGCGGTCATCGAGGCCCGCGAACGCGGGTTCAGCGTCGCGGTGGTGTGCAAGTCGTTGTTCGGCAAGGCGCACACGGTGATGGCCGAGGGCGGCTGTGCGGCGTCGATGGGCAACGCGAACGAACGGGACAACTGGGAGGTGCACTTCCGCGACACCATGCGTGGCGGGAAGTTCCTGAACAACTGGCGGATGGCCGAGCTGCACGCGCAGGAGGCGCCGGACCGGGTGTGGGAGCTGGAGACCTACGGTGCGCTGTTCGACCGTACGGCCGACGGGCGGATCAGCCAGCGCAACTTCGGCGGCCACACCTACCCGCGCCTGGCCCACGTCGGCGACCGCACCGGGCTCGAACTGATCCGCACCATGCAGCAGAAGATCGTGTCCCTGCAACAGGAGGACTTCGCCGAGCACGGCGACTACGAGGCCAAGATCAAGGTCTTCGCCGAGTGCACGGTCACCGAGCTGCTCACCGACGACGGCCGGATCTCCGGCGCCTTCGGTTACTGGCGCGAGAGCGGCCGCTTCATCCTGTTCGACGCGCCCGCCGTGGTGCTCGCCACCGGCGGTATCGGCAAGTCGTTCAAGGTCACCTCGAACTCCTGGGAGTACACCGGTGACGGGCACGCGCTGGCGATGCGCGCCGGGGCGAAGCTGATCAACATGGAGTTCGTGCAGTTCCACCCGACCGGCATGGTCTGGCCGCCGAGTGTGAAGGGCATCCTGGTCACCGAGGGCGTGCGCGGTGACGGCGGCGTGCTGAAGAACACCGAGAACGAGCGGTTCATGTTCTCCTACGTCCCCGACGTGTTCAAAGGCCAGTACGCCGACAGCGAGGAGGAGGCGGACCGCTGGTACACCGACCAGGAGGCCAACCGCCGCACCCCCGACCTGCTGCCCCGTGACGAGGTCGCCCGCGCGATCAACTCCGAGGTGAAGGAGGGCCGCGGCTCCCCGCACGGTGGCGTGTTCCTGGACATCGCGAGCCGCCTGCCCGCCGAGGAGATCAAGAAGCGACTGCCCTCGATGTACCACCAGTTCAAGGAACTGGCCGACGTCGACATCACCGCGGAGCCAATGGAGGTCGGGCCGACCTGCCACTACGTGATGGGCGGGATCGAGGTCGATCCGGACACCGCGGCGGCGAGTGTGCCCGGTCTGTTCGCCGCGGGGGAGTGCTCCGGCGGGATGCACGGCTCGAACCGGCTCGGGGGCAACTCGCTCTCGGACCTGCTGGTGTTCGGCAGGCGGGCCGGTCTCGGTGCGGCGTCCTATGTGGACTCGCTGGAGTCGAGGCCAGCGGTGTCGGAGTCCGATGTGGACGCCGCGGCGAAGATGGCGCTGTCGCCCTTCGATCCGCCCGGCGGGGGCACCGAGGAGAACCCCTACACCCTGCACACCGAGCTGCAGCAGTCGATGAACGATCTGGTGGGGATCATCCGCAAGGCCGAGGAGATCGAGCGGGCACTGGAGAAGCTGGCCGACATCAAGTCGCGCATCGGCAACGTGGTCGTGGAGGGGCACCGGCAGTTCAACCCCGGCTGGCACCTCGCCGTGGACCTGCGCAACATGTTGCTGGTCAGTGAGTGCGTCGCGCGGGCCGCGCTGCTGCGCACGGAGAGCCGCGGCGGGCACACCCGCGACGACCATCCGCAGATGGATTCCCAGTGGCGCAACGCTTTGCTGGTCTGCTCGACCGCGGACGACGATCCGGTCGCGCCTGCCGTCGAGGTGTCCCGCAAGGAGCAGACGCCGATGCGGGACGACCTGATCGCATTGTTCGAGCTGACGGAACTGGAGAAGTACTACACCGACCCAGAACTGGCGTCGCACCCCGGGAGGACCGACTGATGGGTTACCAGGCCAGTTTCCGGGTGTGGCGCGGGGATTCCGAGGACGGCGAGCTGCGGGACTACACGGTCGAGGTGAACGAGGGCGAGGTCGTCCTCGACATCCTGCACCGCCTGCAGGCGACCCAGACCTCGGACCTCGCCGTGCGGTGGAACTGCAAGGCGGGCAAGTGCGGATCCTGCTCGGCGGAGATCAACGGCAGGCCACGCCTGCTGTGCATGACGCGGATGTCGACCTTCACCGAGGACGAGGTCATCACCGTCACGCCGATGCGGACGTTCCCGGTGATCCGGGACCTGGTCTGCGATGTGTCGTTCAACTACACCAAGGCCCGGGAGATCCCGTCATTCACCCCGCCCGAGGGGCTGAAGCCGGGGGAGTACCGGATGCAGCAGGTGGACGTCGAACGTTCGCAGGAGTTCCGCAAATGCATCGAGTGCTTCCTGTGCCAGGACACCTGCCATGTCATCCGCGACCACGAGGAGAACAAGGAATCGTTCGCCGGGCCGCGCTACCTGATGCGGATCGCCGAACTGGAGATGCACCCGCTGGACGTCGCGGACCGGCGCGAGGAGGCGCAGGAAGAACACGGTCTCGGCTACTGCAACATCACCAAGTGCTGCAGCGAGGTGTGCCCGGAGGGCATCCACATCACCGACAACGCGCTCATTCCGATGAAGGAACGGGTCGCCGACCAGAAGTACGACCCGATCGTCTGGCTCGGCAACAAGTTGTTCCGCCGCGGCAGGTAGCCACTCAGCGGGCGCTGTAGACGGCGAACGTCGGATTCGCGAAGAGCGCGTCCCAGTAGCCGGTGTCGTGCGGGTGGTCGCTCGGCTCCGGCACGACCGGATCGTGCCGGAGCACACCGGTGAACCCGGCGCGCTTCATCGCGGACTCGATGACGCCGGGTGGCCAGGTGTAGCCCTCGAACTCGAACGGCGGGTCGCCTTCGACACGTACCGCGTAACCCTGTCTGCCCTTGGAGTCGCGGGTGCGCTGCGCCGCGATGCCGTACCGGGGCAGGATTCCCAGACCGTCCCAGTCGATCTCCGGGTTGGGCACGAGTGCGGCGAAGGTCCCGCCCTCGGCGAGGTTCGCCCGCAGGTTGGTGAGCATTCCGTCCAGCGCCGTCTCACCCTCGGCGTAGCCGAGCAGCCACACGGCCGTCACCACGTCGAACTCGCCGTAGCGGGGCAGCGTCGCCGCATCGCTGACCTCGTAGGAGATGCCGAGTGGATCGTGCTCCTCGACCCGTGAGGCGTAGGAGATCATCACCCGTGAGGAGTCGACTCCGGTGACCCGGCCCGCCCCGGCCCGCTTGAACAACCGCGGGTAGTAGCCGGTGCCGCAGGCGACGTCGAGTACCGAACGTCCGGCCAGCGACGGCAGTGCGGACATCAGCGTCGCGGTCTCCGCCCGGCACACCGGCAGGGCCTTGGTCCGTTCGTACAGTTCGCCGATCACGTCGTACTGGTCGGGTTGCGTCATCGGGCTTCTCCTCGCCACCAGGTCGTGTCCGAGCCTAGCGCCGTGACGGCCGCGCGGTAAGCGCCGAAGGGGCACGGTCGGTGTGCAAAGCGTTGTGGGACAAGGGGTTCACGTCGAACCCCGACAACGACGACGCCCGGTGTGCGAATCGCACACCGGGCGTCGGGTAGGTCGGTACCGCTGACGAACTACCGGAGCTGGCCGGTATTGGCGTTGGCTAGAGCCAGTTCGTTGTCCGCTTCCGTCGGCCCGTCCGGCGCCTTCTTGCTACGCCGGTTGCGCTTCTCCAGATAACGGGCGAGACCGGTGAGCAGCAGGCACATCGCGATGTACACCGCCGCGACGACGATAGTGATCGGCACCAGCGGACGGCCGAACTCGGCCAGGCCACCGAGGTAACGTGCGTAGCGCAACAGTTCCTCGTAGGTGATGATGAAGCCGAGTGCGGTGTCCTTGAGCAGCACGACGAGCTGGCTGATGATGGCCGGGAGCATCGCACGCAACGCCTGGGGCAGCAGCACCAGTGTCATCACCTGGGTCTTGCGCATGCCCACGGCGTAGGCGGCTTCGCTCTGGCCCTTGGGCAGCGAAATGACACCGGCACGGAAGACCTCGGCCAGCACCGAGCCGTTGTACAGCGTCAATCCGAGCACGACCGCATAGAAGGGCGCGCCGACGCTCATGCCGTAGTAGAAGATGAAGATCATCACTACCAGCGGGATCGCGCGGAAGAACTCCACGATCGCCGTGGACGGGATCCGGAAGATCGCCTTGTCGGAGAGTCGGCCGATGGCGAAGACCGCGCCGAAGATCAGCGCCAGCACCGCGGCCACGGCGAACGCCCGAAGCGTGTTGCCGAGCGCTTGGACGATGCCGATCTGGACGGTCTCGTACTGAAGCCAGCTCCAGAGCTTGCCCTCGAACTGGCCGGCGGCGGCGAACCTGATGATGACGAACGCCAGCAGCCCGATTATGGCGGCGGTGCCGATCACGGCGTAGAGCCGGTTGCGGAGCCGGGCCTTCGGGCCCGGGATGTCGAACAGGACGGAACTCATCGGGCCACGCTCCACCGCTTCTCGAGGCTGCGCTGCAGCAGGGTCAGGGGGGTCACGAGGATGACGAAGAACAAGGCCACCCAGAGCAGGCCGATCAGCACGCTGTAGCCGCGCTCGGACAGGTACGCCTGGATCGCGCCCGCCTCGACGACCGAGAAGCCCGCGGCGATCGTCGTGTTCTTCAGCAGCGCGATCAGGGTGCTGACCATCGGCGGCACCACCGAACGGGTCGCCTGCGGCAGCACCACGTTGCCGAGGATCTGGCCGAACGTGAGTCCCAGGGCCCGGCCCGCCTCGGCCTGGCCGACCGGCACCGTGTTGATACCCGAGCGGACGACCTCACAGATGAACGCCGCCGTGTAGAGGCTCAGAGCCACGACCGCCGCGGTGAAGAAGGAGATCTGCACGATCTCCAGAAACTGGAACGCGAACGCGAAGAAGAAGAAAATCAGCGTCAGCGGGGTGTTCCGGAACAGGGTGACGTATGTGGTCGCGACGATACGGAACACCGGCACCGGACTGACTCGCAACATCGCGAGAAAGGTGCCCAGGATCAGGGCTCCGATGGCCGAGAGCGCGAACAGCTCGATCGTGGTCAGGAAACCCGGACCGTACAGGTCGAGGTTGTCTAGCAGGACATCCATGATCTTCCTTGGTGCCTTTTGCGATCGGGGACGAAGATTTCGGACCCGGTACGGAAACCGGCGGGACGCAAGGCGCCCCGCCGGCTAGTGTCCGTCGAATCAGTACCGCTCGATGGTCGGCTTCTCCGCGGGAGCGCCCGACTTGCCCAGCGTGTTGTCGTAGATGGTCTGCCAGGTGCCGTCGTCGATCGAGGCCTGCAGGATGTCGTTCACCTTGTCCCGCAGGGCCTTGTCCTCCTTGGGCAGGCCGATGCCGTAGGGCTCGTCGGAGAACGGCTCGCCGGCGATCTTGAACTTGTCCGTCTCCTGCGCCGCGTAGCCCTTCAGGATCGCGTCGTCGGTCGTGACCGCGTCGACCTGGCCCGCGTCGAGCTGCGAGATGCACTGCGAGTACTGCTGGAGCTCGACGATGTTGCCCGGTTCGGTCAGGCCCTCGTCGCGGACCTTCTGGATCGGCGTCGAGCCGGTGACCGAGCAGACCTTCTTGCCCTTGAGCGTGTCCTTGCCGGTGATGTCGGTGTTGTCCGCCTTCACCAGCAGGCCCTGACCGGCCACGAAGTACGGGCCCGCGAAGCTGATCTGCTCCTTGCGCTTATCGTTGATCGTGTACGTACCGACGTAGTACTGCACGTCACCGGCGGCGATGGCCTGCTCGCGACCGGCCGAGGGAACGGCCTTGTAGTCGATCTTGTCATCGCCGAAGCCGAGCTTCGCCGCGACGAGCTTGGCGATCTCGATGTCGAAGCCGGAGTACTCGTTGGTCGTCGGGTCCTTGTATCCCAGACCCGGCTGGTCCTCCTTGACGCCGATGGAGACGCGACCCGCGGCCTTCATCTTGTCGAAGGTCGGCGAGCCGGCCACCGTGACGTCCTGGGCGGCCTCCTGCTGCGGGGCCGAGCCCTGGTCGGTCGGGCTGCCTTCCTTGCCGCAGGCGGTCAGGGCAAGGCTGCCCACCATCAGTCCGACCGCAAGGGTGCGGATCCTCATGTGCACTCTCCCGCTTTCTGGTTGCGACGGCACGGAAACCCGCGCCGCGGATCTCTTAGTGGGTCAGGATCTTGCCGAGGAAGTCCTTGGCACGGTCCGACTTCGGGGCGGTGAAGAACTCCTCGGGGCTGGAGTCCTCGACGATCTCGCCCTCCGACATGAACACGACCCGGTGCGCGGCACGGCGGGCGAAGCCCATCTCGTGCGTGACGACCAGCATCGTCATGCCTTCCTTGGCGAGGTCGGTCATCACGTCCAGGACCTCCTGGACCATTTCCGGGTCCAGTGCCGAGGTGGGCTCGTCGAAGAGCATCACCTTCGGGTTCATCGCGAGCGCGCGGGCGATCGCCACGCGCTGCTGCTGACCGCCGGAGAGCTGCGCCGGATACTTGTCGGCCTGGTTGGCGATGCCGACCCGCTCCAGCAGTTCCATGGCCTTCTTGCGTGCCTCGGTCGAGGAGACCTTGCGGACCTTCAGCGGCGCGAGCATCACGTTGTCCAGGATGCTCTTGTGCGCGAACAGGTTGAAGGACTGGAAGACCATCCCGACGTCCGCGCGCAGTGCCGCCAGTTCCTTGCCCTCGGCGGGCAGCGGCTTGCCGTCCACGGCGATTTCGCCGGAGTTGATCGGCTCCAGCCGGTTGATCGCGCGGCACAGCGTCGACTTGCCGGACCCGGACGGTCCCAGGACCACGACCACCTGGCCGCGTTCGACCTCGAAGTCGATCTCCTTGAGTACGTGCAGGTCGCCGAAGAACTTGTTCACGGCGGCCGCCTTGATCATCGGCGGCGCGGGCGTCGCTGCGGTCATCTGGCCTCCAGTTGGCGAGCTGCTCGGGGCATAGCTGTATTTCGGTGACTCCGGGCATCTAACACCGAACGACGCACCGGGAGGTCGTAATGGATCAAAACGCAACCTACGTGTCACCCGATGTAGGACCGATGGCCCCCCGGATGGCCGTAGGCGGGGTCACTGTAGCGGGGCGACCGGCACGCACGGTGCCCGAGGGCGGTGCCGCAGCTGGTGGCACCCGGGTGGCACCATGAGTAGCATTGACCCTGTGAAACTGAGCGTGAGCCTGGCCGAGGACGATGTGGCGTTCATCGACGACTACGCCGCGCGAGCGGACATCCGATCCCGCTCCGCGGTCATCCAGCGTGCCGTCGACCTACTGCGCACCGCACAGCTCGAGGATGCCTACGGCGCCGCCTGGGACGAGTGGACGGACGAGGGCGAGCAGGCCTGGGACGCCGCGACCGGCGACGGGATCGCCGGCCACGCGCACGCCGGCATCCGCTGATGCGCCGCAGCGACATCCGCATGGTCGACCTCGAACCGGTGCGCGGCTCGGAAGCGGACAAGACCCGCCCGGCGGTGATCGTCAGCAACGACGGGGCGAACGCGGTCGCCGCCCGGCGCGGGCGCGGGGTCGTCACCGTCGTCCCGGTCACCTCGAACGTGACCAGCGTCTACCCGTTCCAGGTGCTGCTGCCCGCGCAGGACTGCGGTCTGGCCCTCGACTCCAAGGCGCAGGCCGAACAGGTGCGCTCGGTCTCGGTGGGCCGGGTCGGGCGGCGCGCGGGGCGCGTCCCGCCCGCGCTCATGCACCGCCTCGACGATGCCCTCCGCCTCCACCTCGGGCTCTGAGCGCGAACCCCGGGCGGACGGGCCCCACTCCCGGTCGCGGCCAGCGTCCGGCCGCCCGGGCAGGGGGCATACCCTGAGGGTTCACGGTTTCAGGCTGTCAGGCGATGCGGGAGTAACGGGTGAGCCGGAGTTACCAGATCCGCACCCTCGGGTGCCAGATGAACGTGCACGACTCCGAGCGGCTCGCGGGCGGGCTCGAAGAGGCGGGATACGTCCCCGCGGGCGACGAGGCCGCGGACGTGGTCGTGTTCAACACCTGCGCGGTCCGGGAGAACGCCGACAACAAGCTCTACGGCCAGCTCGGGCACCTGCGCCCGGCGAAGGACGCCAAGCCCGGCATGCAGATCGCCGTCGGCGGCTGCCTGGCGCAGAAGGACCGCGGCGAGATCGTCAAGCGTGCCCCCTGGGTGGACGTCGTGTTCGGCACGCACAACATCGGTTCGCTGCCCACCCTGCTCGAACGGGCCCGGCACAACGCCGAGGCCGAGGTGGAGATCCTCGAGTCGCTGGAGACGTTCCCCTCGACGCTGCCTGCCCGGCGCGACTCCGCGCACTCCGGCTGGGTGTCGATCTCGGTGGGGTGCAACAACACCTGCACGTTCTGCATCGTGCCCGCGCTGCGCGGCAAGGAGCGCGACCGCCGCCCCGGAGACATCCTCGCCGAGGTCGAGGCGCTCGTGGGGGAGGGTGTGCTGGAGGTGACCCTGCTGGGGCAGAACGTCAACTCCTACGGAGTGGAGTTCGGCGACCGGCAGGCCTTCGGCAAGCTGCTGCGTGCCTGTGGTGGCGTCGAGGGCCTTGAGCGCGTCCGGTTCACCTCGCCGCACCCGGCCTCGTTCACCGAGGACGTCATCGACGCAATGGCCGAGACGCCGAACGCCTGCCACCAGTTGCACATGCCGCTGCAGTCCGGTTCCGACAAGGTGCTCAAGGACATGCGCCGCTCCTACCGGTCCGAGCGTTTCCTGTCCATTGTGGACAAAGTGCGGGCCGCGATGCCGGACGCCGCGCTCACCACCGACATCATCGTCGGTTTCCCCGGCGAGACCGAGAAGGACTTCGAGCAGACCCTCGAGGTGGTCCGGCGGGCCCGGTTCTCCAGTGCCTTCACCTTCCAGTACTCGAAACGGCCCGGCACGCCCGCCGCGGAGATGGACGGCCAGCTTCCGAAGCCGGTCGTGCAGGAGCGTTACGAACGACTGGTCCGGTTACAGAACGAGATCTCCTGGGAAGAGAACAAGAAACTCCTCGGACGCACGGTCGAACTGCTCGTGGCCACCGGCGAGGGACGCAAGGACGCCGCCACCGACCGGATGAGCGGCCGGGCCCGGGACGGGCGGCTGGTGCACTTCGTCCCCGTCGGCGCCGCGGTGGACACCGCCGTCCGGCCGGGCGACGTCGTCGAGACCGCCATCACCTACGCCGCACCGCACCACCTCGTCGCCGACGGGGATCTGACGACCCACCGGCGCACCAGGGCGGGTGACAACGCCGAGGCCGGCCTGCGTCCCAGAACCGACGGTGTCGGGCTGGGCCTGCCCTCGTTCGGCGCGCCCGCACCGCTGCCCGTCGCGGGAGGATGTGCCTGATGCCGGACACCACCGGGGGCCACGAAGCCAGGTCCGAGGCGGACGCCGCGACCGACGTGGACGGGCTCGCCGCCGAGATCGACCAGGTCGGTGCGCGCACCGCCCGCACGGTCGTCCTCGGTCAGCAGCGCGCGGTCACCATCGCGCTCGCCGTGCTGCTGCTCGTCGCCGGCCTGCTGCTGCCATGGGTGGGCGAGATCTCCGGCTGGCAGGTGCTGGTCACCGGCGACGGCGGCGCGATCCCGCGACTGTTCGCCGCCACGGCCACCCTCGTCGGCGTGGTCGGCTCCGTGCTCGCACTGCTCACCCGGCGCTGGTGGCTCACCTGGGTGGGCGCGGTCGGCGGCTGGTTCGCCTCCGTCGACGGCATGCTCGCCGTGTGGTCGCAGCAGTCCTCGGCGGCCACCGGCACGGTCGGCGGCGGTCCGGGTGCCGGCATGATCCTGTCCATCATCGCGATGGTCGTGCTGGCCGTGCTGTGGATGCGCACCGCCTGGTCCCGGACGTGAACCGGCCCGGGCCGCGGACGCGCACCCGGGCCGGACACCACACTCACCCGCTCAGCGGTCGGCGACCGCCTGCTCCGCGGCGGCCATCCACTCGCGCCACTGCGCCGCCTGCTCCTCGGCCTGCTTCGCCCGTCGCTCGTCGCCGGCCGCACGCGCCTTCTCCGCCTGCGACTCGAACTGCTCGACCCGCTCCCTGAACTGCGCCGCGCGCGCCTGCGCCTCCGGGTCCGAGCGGCGCCACTTGGACTCCTCCGCCGAGCGGACCTTGTCCTGCACCGCCTTGAGCCTGCCGTCCAGATCCCGGATGCGTTCGCGAGGCACCTTGCCGATCTCGTCCCAGCGCTCCTGGATCCGGCGAAGCTGCGCCTTCGCGGCGTCCAGGTTCGCCGCCGGATCGATCTTCTCCGCCTCACCCAGAAGTTCCTCCTTCTGGGTGGCGTTGCCCGCGAACTCGGCGTCCCGCTCGGAGAACGCCTCGGAACGGTGGGCGAAGAACACGTCCTGGGCGGCCCGGAAGCGCTGCCAGAGCGCGTCGTCGCTGTCCTTGGGGGCCCGGCCGGCAGCTTTCCACTCGGCCATCAGGTCCTTGTACCGCCCGGCCGTCGTCCCCCAGTCGGTGGAGCCGGAGATCGCCTCCGCCTCCGCGATCAGCTCCTCCTTGCGGCTCTTCGCCGCCGCCCGCTGCTTGTCCAGTTCGGCGAAGTGCGAACCGCGACGGCGATTGAACCCCTCACGCGCCTTGGAGAAACGCTTCCACAGCTCATCGTCGGTCTTGCGGTCGACGCCCTTGATCGTCTTCCACTCGTCGAGGATGGCGCGCAGCCGGTCGCCCGCGACCTTCCACTGCGTCGACTCGGCGGCGATCTTCTCCGCCTCCTCGGCCAGTGCCTGCTTCTGCCCGACCGCGGCGGTACGGGCCTGCTCGCGTTCCTGCTTCGCGTTGGCCAGGGACCGTTCGGCGTGGGCGACCACATGGTCCGCCCTGGCCCGCAGTGCGGCGAGGTCGCCGACGACGGCGGCGTCGGCCAGTCCGTCCCGCAGGTGGGTCGCACTGTGCAGCGACTGCTTGGGATCGCCGCTGCCCGCCGACAGCCGCGTTTCCAGCAACTCGACCTCGGTACGCAGATCGTCGAAGCGGCGGGCGAAGTGCAGCAGCCCCTCCTCCGGCGAGCCGGCCTGCCAGACGCCGACCGCGCGCTCGCCGTCGGTCGTCCGGACGTAGACGTTGCCCTCCCCGTCCACCCGCCCCCAGCGGTCCGGGTGCGGCTCGGCCTGCGGCACCGGGGGCGCGGCGTGCGTGCCGCCGACCGCGTGCGGGACCGGGTGGGGTGCCGGGGCACCGGTACCACTGGGCGTGTTCTGCTCGGCCATCGCCGGCTCCTTCTGCCTGTCAGCCCGCCGGCGGCGGGCGCCCCACCCGAGGGTGCGGCCGGGTCGTGCTCGGTGGTGTTTCGGTGTCGTCGGGACGCTCGCGCCCCTGACGGCATTCAAACAGGTCAGCGCCTTCGGTGGTACTCCGGCGCGCGATCACCGGCCACCGGTAGCCTCGCTCCACGTGATCGTGCGAGCCCAGGAGACACTCCGACGACCGGAGTCCGGCCCGGTGACGGCACGGGCCGGGATGTCCGGGCGGGTCCCCGGATGACCCGGCCGGTGGCCGTCGTCGGCCCCACCGCGACCGGTAAGACCGCGCTCGGCGTCGAACTCGCGCTGGCCCTCGGCGGTGAGGTGGTCAACGCCGACGCCATGCAGCTCTACCGGGGTATGGACATCGGCACGGCCAAGGCGACCCCCGGCGAACGCCGCGGCGTGCCGCACCACCTGCTCGACGTACTGGGCGTCACCGAGACCGCGTCGGTCGCGGCGTACCAGCGGCACACCCGCGCCGTCGTCGAGGGCCTGCTCGCGGCGGGCACCGTGCCGGTGCTGGTCGGCGGATCCGGGCTGTACGTGCAGGCCGTACTCGACGACCTGCGCTTCCCCGGCACCGACGAGGCCGTGCGCGCCCGGCTGTCCGCCGAGGCCGACGCGCTCGGCTCCGGCGCGCTGCACGAGCGGCTCGCCGTGCTCGACCCCGCCGCGGCCGCCGCGATCCTGCCGTCGAACGCGCGCCGGATCGTGCGGGCACTGGAGGTCCTCGAGATCACCGGTGAACCGTTCTCCGCGAACCTGCCGGTGCCGGGACCCGCCCGGTACGGCGCCGTGCTGATCGGTGTCGACCGCGAGGTGACCGAGCTCGACGCGCGGGTCGACCTGCGGGTGCGGCGCATGTTCGCGGACGGGCTCGCCGAGGAGGTCCGCACACTCGAGGAGGCCGGCCTGCGCCGGGGCACCACCGCTGCCCGGGCACTGGGCTACCAGCAGGTGCTGCGCGTCTTCGACGGCGAGGGCGATCTGGCCGAGGCGGCGACCGCGACCGCGCGGGCCACCCGCCGTTTCGTCCGCCGCCAGCGATCGTGGTTCCGCCGGGACGAGCGGATCCGCTGGTTCGACGGTGCCGCGGACGGCCTGACCGGACGCGTCCTCGACGCGCTCAGCACGTAACCTTGGGTGCATGGGCGGTATCGAATTCCTCAAGGGACACGGCACACAGAACGACTTCGTCCTGCTGCCCGACATAGACGGACGACTGGACCTCACCCCGAGCCGGGTGGCGACGCTGTGCGATCGCCGGGCCGGCCTCGGCGCGGACGGGGTGCTGCGTGTGGTCCGCACCGCGGCCCTCGGCGAGCAGGGTGGCGCCGGGCGGGACGGTGCCGGGCCGGGCGCCGAGTGGTTCATGGACTACCGCAACGCGGACGGCTCGATCGCCGAGATGTGCGGCAACGGCGTGCGGGTCTTCGCCCGCTACCTCGTCGACGCAGGCCTGGTCACCGCCGACGAGTTCGCCGTGGCCACCAGGGCCGGCGAGCGACTGGTCCGTGCCCACCCGGACGGCTCGGTGACCGTCCACATGGGACCGGCCACGGTCACCGGCAGTTCGGTCACCACGGTCGGCGGCCGGGAGTTCTCCGGTGTCGCCGTGAACGTGGGAAATCCACACCTGGTGTCCTTCACCGACGGGGACGTGGACACCCTCGATCTCGGCGAGGCCCCGGTCTACGACACGGACTTCTTCCCGCACGGGGTGAACCTGGAGTTCGTCGACACGACGGGCCCCGCCTCGCTGCGGATGCGGGTGTTCGAACGTGGCGTGGGGGAGACCCGGGCCTGCGGCACCGGCACCGTCGCGGCCGTGGCGGCGACCCTGCACCTGGCCGGTACCGACACCGGTGAATCCACTGTGGACATTCTCGGTGGCACCGTCGCGGTGACCGTCGGGTCCGGGGAGTCCACGCTCACCGGGTCGGCGGTACTGGTGGCCAGGGGCGAACTCGACACCCGCTGGTGGGACGACGCGGGCTGAGGCGTCTCGATCCGCTGATCCCCGTCACCGGACTTCCGCGCGCGCAAGTCCGGCCGTCGCGGAGACCGGTCCACGCCACGGCCCCAGCCCGCGAGCCGGGCCCGTCCGTCGAGTCACGGTCGTCCCGCGTCCGGATCCGAGGGCAGGTCCCGGACGCGCCGCAGCGGTGAGCAGATCACCCAGAACGGCCCCAGTGCCATGACGGCAGTGCACGCCCAGATCGCACCGTGCACGCCGATCGCCTCGGCCAGCCACCCGCCGGCCAGACCGCCGATCGGCAGCACGCCCCAGACGACGAAGCGGACGCTGGCGTTCATCCGGCCGAGCAGCCGGTCCGGGCAGATCGCCTGCCGGTAGGTCACCTGGGCCACGTTGTAGACCACGCCGCCGTAGGCGATCCCGGCGAGCCCGGCGGCCACCAGCAGCACCCGCCAGCCCGGCGCCGCGAGCGGGACGAGCAGGGCAGAGGGCCAAGTGCACAACGGGACCAGCCAGATCGCACGCGCCTGTCCCAGCCGCGCGGTCCACGCCCGGGCGGTGAGCGCCCCCGTCACCCCGCCGATCCCGCCCAGCGCGAGCAGCAGCCCTACCTCCCCGGCGGGCAGACTGAGGTCACGGGTCAGGAAGAGGACCTCCAGCGCGGTGAACGCGCCGCCGGACAGATTCGCCGTGGCGGTCGCGCAGACGATCGCCCGCAGCGAGGGGTTGCCGAACACGAATCGCAACCCCTCGGCCACCTCGGCGCGCAGGGTGGTGTCCACGTCCCGCGAGGGTCGCGGTTCCACCGAACGGATCCGCCACAGGGCGAACACCGACACCAGGTAGCCGCAGCCGGTGAGCAGGACGGCGTTCGCGGCCCCGGCGAGCTGGGCGAGACCGCCGCCGATCCCGGGCCCACCGACCTGCGCGACCGACTGGCTCGCCTGCAACTTCGCGTTGCCGTCGAGCAGGCGCGCCCGCCCGATCAGCGACGGCAGGAACGACTGGTACGCGATGTCGAAGAACAGGGTCGACACGCCGACCAGGGCGGCGACCAGCATGAGCTGGGTCAGCGTCAGCACGCCGAACCAGCCGGCCAGCGGCACGCTGAGCAGCAGCAGGGCACGCACCAGGCCGGCCCGGATCATCAACGGCCGCCTGCGCATCCGGTCCACCCATACCCCGGCAGGCAGCCCGAGCAGCAGAAAGGCCGCGTGCTCGGCCGCCGCCAGCAGGCCCATCTGCGCGGGCGAGGCGAACAGCACCGTCGCCGCGAGCAGGGGCAGCACCGTGTGGCCGGTGAAGGTGGCGAACTGGCTGGCCGTGTCCCCGGCCCACAGCCGACGGAAATCCGCGTGACGGAACAGCGAGGCGGTGGGCATGGGAACACCGTGCCGCCCCTGCCAGACAGGCGTCCATCACTTATCACCCGGATGCCCTCCGCCCGTGGCGAACGCAGCTCGCCGCCGGAATACCGGCGCGGCTCATCCGGTTGACCTCGTGGGCAGGCGGGGCGAACTCGCCGCTGCGGCACCCCCGGTCTAGCGGCCCCGCTCCCGGGGTAATCCGCTCGGATTCTTCCCCGACACGTGGGACGATGGAACAACGACACCGACCACCGACATACGGGAGACCCTTGACCAACATCGAAGCTGTCGACGGGCCCGCCTACGAGGACGATCCTTCGACGGGCGAACTGGAACTCGAGGACCGCGCGTCGCTGCGCCGCGTGGCCGGGTTGTCCACCGAGCTCGACGACGTCACCGAGGTCGAGTACCGGCAGTTGCGCCTGGAGCGTGTGGTGCTGGTGGGCGTGTGGACCGAGGGCACCGCAGCACAGTCCGAGGCCTCGCTGGCCGAACTGGCCCGGCTCGCCGAGACGGCCGGCTCCGAGGTGCTCGAAGGCATAGTGCAACGCCGGACCCGTCCGGATCCGGCCACCTACATCGGTTCGGGCAAGGTCCGCGAGCTCGCCGGAATCGTGCGCTCCACCGGCGCGGACACCGTCATCTGCGACGGTGAACTCTCACCCGGGCAGTTGCGGCAGCTCGAGTCCAAGGTGAAGGTCAAGGTCATCGATCGGACCGCGCTGATCCTGGACATCTTCGCCCAGCACGCGAGTTCACGGGAGGGTAAGGCCCAGGTCGAACTGGCCCAGCTCCAGTACCTCATCCCGCGGTTGCGCGGCTGGGGTGAGTCGCTGTCCCGGCAGGCCGGTGGCCGGGCGGGCGGCGGTAACGGCGGAGTGGGCCTGCGTGGTCCCGGTGAGACCAAGCTCGAGACCGACCGCAGGCGGATCGGCAAGCGGCTGGCGAAGCTGCGCAGGGAGATCGCGTCGATGGACACCATCCGCGAGACCAAGCGCGGCCGCCGGGTCGCCAACGAGGTGCCCAGCGTGGCGATCGTGGGCTACACCAACGCCGGGAAGTCCAGTCTGCTCAACGCGATCACCGGCGCGGGCGTGCTCGTCGAGGACGCGCTGTTCGCGACGCTGGACCCGACCACGAGGCGATCGTCCACTTCGGACGGACGGGTGTTCACCCTGACGGACACGGTCGGTTTCGTCCGCCACCTCCCGCATCAGCTCGTGAACGCGTTCCGCTCGACGCTCGAGGAGGCGGCGGACGCCGACCTGCTCGTGCACGTCGTGGACGGTGCCGACCAGGCGCCGGAGGAGCAGGTGAACGCCGTGCACGAGGTGCTGGCGGAGATCACCGGGAAGCGCACCGAGCCGTTGCCGCCGGAACTGCTGGTGATCAACAAGTCGGACGCGGCGGACGAGATCGCGCTGGCCAGGTTGCGGCATGTGCTGCCGGGTTCGATCGCCGTCTCGGCACGCACCGGCGAGGGCGTGCCCGCACTGGCCGAGGCGATCGCCGTCCGGTTGCCGCGTCCCGAGGTCGTTGTCGAGGTACTCATCCCGTACACCCGCGGGGAACTGGTCTCGCGAACCCACGCCGACGGCGAGGTGCTCGCCGAGGATCACGTCGAGGACGGAACGCGACTGCGGGCCAGAGTGCATCCCGATCTCGCCGCGGCACTGAGCGAGTTCGTCGTGCACGGCTCGCCCGCCTGAGCGGTGGTGTCGTTCGCCCCGATCCCGGCGCCGGGCCACTAGCGTCGGTGCCGTGACACAGATCCGCCGGACCGCCGTGCTCGCCGCCGTTTCGGTGGTGGCCGCGGCGACCACCGTGCCCGCCGCCTCCGCCGAGCCGCCCGCACCACGCACGGTGTGCACGGTGGACGACCCGCGGCTGGCCGAACTGTCCGGCATGGTCGCCGACGAGGACCACGTCTACGCGGTCAGCGACGGGGGAACCCGGATCGAGATCGTTGTTCTGGGCCGGGACTGTGCCCGGCAGCGGGTGATCAACGCCGAGACGGACCCGTTCGACGTGGAGGACCTGGCCAGAGGAGCGGACGGCACCTTCTGGCTGGCCGACACCGGTGACAATCGCAAGCGGCGGGAGACCGTCGCGCTGCACGCGGTGACCCCGGATGGGGCGGCGACCCTGTACCGGCTGCGGTATCCGGACGGGGCGCACGACGCGGAGGCGTTGCTGCTCGATGGCGCGGGCGTGCCGTACATCGTGACGAAGAACGTGCTCGGCGGTTCCGGTGTGTACCGGCCGGTGGGCCCGCTGTCGAGCCCGGGGCCGGTGGACCTGGAGAAGGTCGGCTCGCTCGACATCGAGTCGACCGACACCCCGGGCGGGCCGGTGGGCTCGGCCGGTTCGGTCCTGGTGACCGGTGCCGCCTCGGCCGCCGACGGTTCGGTGGTGGCCATCCGGACTTACACCGACGCCTACCTGTACGCGGTACCGGACGGTGATGTCCTCGCGGCATTCGGCCGTGAACCGGTGCGGGTTCCGCTGCCCGGTGAGCGGCAGGGCGAGGCGATCGCGTTCGCGCCGGACGGTGCGCTGCTGGCGGCGAGCGAGGGCGCCGGGGAGCCACTGCGTTCGGTGCCCGAGGCCGCCGCACTGGCCACCGCCCGTTCGGCAGAGGACGGTGACACCCCGGAGGGCTCGCCCGAACCGGCGGGTGCGGGGGAAGCTGCCTCAGCGGACGGGGCGGGCATCCCGGCACTGCCCGCCGCGGTGATCTCGGTGCTCGTCGCCATGGGGGCGCTCGTCGGTTTCCGGGCCTGGTCGTCCCGGCGTCGCTGACTCCGCGGGGTCAGAGCCGCCGCAGCACGGCCACGACCTTGCCGAGGATGCTGGCGTCGTCGCCGGGGATCGGTTCGTACGCCTCGTTGTGCGGCATCAGCCAGACGTGGCCGTCCTTACGTTTGAACGTCTTCACCGTCGCTTCGCCGTCGATCATCGCGGCGACGATGTCGCCGTTCTCCGCCTCGGGCTGCTGCCGGACGACCACCCAGTCGCCATCGGTGATGGCCGCGTCGACCATCGAGTCGCCCGCGACGCTGAGCAGGAACACCTCGCCCTCGCCGACGATGTCCCGTGGCAGGGGGAACACGTCCTCGACCGCCTGCTCCGCGAGCACCGGCCCACCGGCGGCGATCCGGCCGAGCAACGGGACGTAGGCGGGCTTCGGCATCCGTTCGGCGGCCTCGGCTGCCTCCGCTGTCGCTGCGGGATCGGCGTCGGCGGCGAGCACGCCCACGGCGCGTGGCCGGTTGGCGTCGCGGCGCAGGTATCCCTTGCGCTGCAGGGCCCGTAGCTGATGCGAGACCGAGGAGGTCGAGTTCAGGCCCACGGCCTCGCCGATCTCGCGAACGCTGGGTGGGTAGCCGAAACGGTCCACCCACGCGCGGATGACTTCCAGCACCTGCCGCTGGCGTGGAGTCAGCCCGTCGGTGGTGTCCTCGACCTCGGGCAGTGTGTGCACCTTGCCCGGTGTCTCGTCCTTGCTCCCACGTGCCACTGTGCTGCCTCCCGGTTGATGCCGTGCCCCGTGCCGGCACCGCTGCCGCCACGTCCGCCCCCGCCGGTACCGCACCGGCGCGGGCCCTCGGCGAATCGCCGCGGGGGTCCGCCGGTCCGGCCGTCCCCGCCACCCGTGCCACGGTGGTGCCGCTCGGTGTCACCGTGGCCGCCGGCGTGCCGCCGCGACTGCGTTCGCTCTGCTCTGCTGCTACTGCTGTTGTTGTCGTGCTGTTGCGTGTGTGCTTGTGGTGCCGGGTTCGTTCCGCCGTCCCGCCGTCGCTGTCTGTTGTTGCAATGTCGCTGTTGTCGCCGTACCGCTCTCGCTGCTGCCCGTCGCGGGCGTTGCCGTCGTCGTTGCCCGGCGTGTCACCGGCGGCGCCGAACTCGTGTTTCCGGACGGCCGGACACTGGTCGATGTCTCGCGGAACCGGCCCTTGTGCTGGTCGAGGACGCTAGCGCGATGATCGGAAGATATCAAACATCTGTTCGAACGACACGCCGTGTTCGCTCGATTTTGTCGGCTCCGGGTGATAGACATTCGCACGGACGTTCGATAGAACGTCTGTTCGACTGCGAGGCGTGCACGAGGACGGGTCCCCCTGTCGCACAGGTGCCGCCTGACCGTGGAGCTGCGAGGAGGTTCCGAGATGTCGGTGCTGGTTGATGGGGGTGTCCGGGGCGATCGCCGCCGGGCGGATCCGCGGGTGCCGCAGCGTCCGGGGCGGGACGGGCGGGCGACCTCGGGCGTCCCGGAACAGCGGCTCCGGCCGTTGCGTCCGGTGTCGCCGCACGGCCCGGTGCGCCGGGGCGAGGTGCGTCGGCCGCCGACCCGGGTCCGGGTGGTCGCGGGCCGCGGGCGGGCCGCGCGGCCGGCGTGTGCTCCCCGCCGGATGGCACCGCGCTGGGGCTGGCTCCTGCTGCTCGGGCTGGCGGTGTTCGCCGCGGTGGTCGGTCTCGGCGTGCTGGCGCAGTCCGTGCCTGCCGCCTCGGGTGTTCCGGAGGAGACGGCTCTGGTCTCGGTCGCGCCGGGGGAGACCCTGTGGGAGGTGGCTTCCCGGTACGCCCCGGACAGTGAGCCGGCCTCGGTCGTGCGCCGGATCGAGGAACTGAACGGCCTGGCCGGCAGTGGGGTCTCGCCGGGTATGGCGATCGCGGTGCCGGTGCAGGGCGGTGCGGCGGTCTCCGCCGGCTGAGTCCCGGCGCGTTTCTCACTCGGACGAGGTGCTTGCGTGGCCCTGGGGGGCGACCTACGCTCACCCCTACATCTAGTAGGTGTGCGACCGCGACTTGTCCACAGGTTGGGGTAGTATCGGAGATAATTGTCCACATCTCGACGTCCGGTGCCGGACGATGGCGGGGACCGGAGTGGCCGGACCGTCGTGGGCGCGGCGGAAGGAAGGTGATCGGCGGTGCGGTGCCCGTTCTGCCGGCACGCCGACTCCAGGGTCGTCGACTCGCGCGAGGTGGACGAGGGGCAGTCGATCCGCCGCCGTCGTTCCTGTTCGGGATGCGGCCGCAGGTTCACCACCTCCGAGGCGATGGTCCTGGCCGTGGTGAAGCGGGCCGGGGTCACCGAGCAGTTCAGCCGCGACAAGGTGGTCCGCGGAGTGCGCCGCGCCTGCCAGGGGCGCCCGGTCGACGACGACGCCTTGCAGCAACTCGCGCAGCGCGTCGAGGAGACGATCCGTTCCGCGGGGGTCGCCGAGATTCCCAGTCACGAGGTCGGGCTGGCGATTCTCGGCCCGCTGCGTGAACTCGACGGGGTCGCGTATCTGCGTTTTGCCAGTGTCTACCGCTCGTTTTCCTCCATCGAGGACTTCGAGAAGGAGATCGCCGACCTGAGGGAGGCCATAGCGGGTTCGGCATCGCCCGCGGGCGACGATGACAGCGGGGCCGGCGACTGACTGTCGGCGGTTCGAGGGAGCGAGGGGAATCGCATGACGGAAACCGTGGGGACGGGCCAGTTTCACACCGGGAGCGCGGGCCGGGACAGGCCGCCGCAGGACAGTGGCACGGTCGGGTTGCGGCTGGAGCGGGTGCACACCACCCCCGGCGTGCACCCGTACGAGGAGGTCGCCTGGGAACAGCGCGACGTCGTGATGACGAACTGGCGCGACGGCACCGTGAACTTCGAGCAGCGGGGTGTCGAGTTCCCCGAATCGTGGTCGGTGAACGCGACGAACATCGTCACCAGCAAGTACTTTCGCGGCGCTGTCGGCACTCCGGCGCGGGAGCACAGTCTCCGCCAGCTCATCGATCGGGTCGTCCGGACCTATGTCGTCGCCGGTACCCGGCACGGATACTTCGGCTCCGACGAGGACGCCGAGATCTTCGAACACGAACTCACCTGGATGCTGCTGCACCAGGTGTTCAGCTTCAACTCCCCGGTCTGGTTCAACGTCGGCACCGCCTCCCGCCAGCAGGTGTCGGCCTGCTTCATCCTGTCCGTGGACGACACGATGGAGTCGATCCTCAACTGGTATCGCGAGGAAGGGCTCATCTTCAAGGGCGGTTCCGGGGCGGGCCTGAACCTCTCCCGCATCCGCTCCTCCCGCGAGCTGCTGTCCTCCGGCGGGACCGCGTCCGGCCCGGTGTCGTTCATGCGCGGGGCGGACGCCTCCGCGGGCACCATCAAGTCGGGCGGGGCGACGCGGCGCGCGGCGAAGATGGTCGTGCTCGACGTCGACCACCCCGATGTGGAGGAGTTCGTCCGGACGAAGGCAGGCGAGGAGAAGAAGATCCGTGTCCTGCGCGATGCCGGCTTCGACATGGATCTCAGTGGTGCGGACATCTCCTCGGTGCAATACCAGAACGCGAACAACTCGGTCCGAGTGTCCGACGAGTTCATGCGGGCGGTCGAGAACGGGACCGAGTTCGGCCTGCGTGCCCGGCTCGGCGGTGAGGTCATCGACCACACCGACGCGAAGACCCTGTTCCGCACCATCTCCCAGGCGGCGTGGGAGTGCGCCGACCCCGGCATGCAGTACGACGACACGATCAACGACTGGCACACCTGCCCGGAGTCCGGCCGGATCACCGCGTCCAACCCGTGCTCGGAGTACATGCACCTGGACAACTCGAGCTGCAATCTCGCCTCACTGAACCTGATGAAGTTCCTCGCCGCCGACGGCACCTTCGACGCCGTACGCTTCGCCAGGACGGTGGAGTTCGTGATCACCGCGATGGACATCTCCATCTGTTTCGCGGACTTCCCGACCGAGGCCATCGGCGACACCACCCGGAGCTTTCGCCAGCTCGGCATCGGCTACGCCAACCTGGGCGCCCTGCTGATGGCGACCGGGCACGCGTACGACTCCGACGGCGGACGGGCGCTCGCCGCCGGGATCACCTCGCTGATGACGGGCGTGTCCTACCGGCGGTCGGCTGAGCTCGCCGCCGCCGTGGGTCCGTACGAGGGCTACGTCCGCAACAGCGAGGCCCACCGGCGGGTCATGCGCAAGCACGCCGCCGCCAACGACGCCATCCGCACCTCGTACCAGAACGACGCGCGGGTGCGCGATCTCGCCACGACCGAATGGCAGCGCTGCCTGGAGATCGGCGCCTTGCACGGCTGGCGTAACGCACAGGCCAGCGTGCTCGCGCCCACCGGAACCATCGGCTTCATGATGGACTGCGACACCACCGGTATCGAGCCCGACTTCTCCCTGGTGAAGTTCAAGAAGCTGGTCGGCGGAGGCTCGATGCAGATCGTCAACCAGACGGTCCCGCGCGCGCTGTCCTCGCTCGGATACCAGGACGAGCAGGTGGAGGCGATCGTCGACTACGTGGCGCGGCACGGCCATGTCGTGGGTGCGCCCGGTCTGCGCCCCGAGCACCAGGAGGTCTTCGACTGCGCGGTGGGAGAGCGGTCCATCGCCCCGATGGGCCACGTGCGAATGATGGCCGCGGTGCAGCCGTTCCTGTCCGGCGCGATCTCCAAGACCGTCAACATGCCGGAGTCGGCCACGGTCGAGGACGTCGAGGAGATCTACTTCCAGGGCTGGAAGGGTGGGCTCAAGGCGCTCGCGATCTACCGGGACAACTGCAAGGTCGGCCAGCCACTGTCCACCGGCGGCAAGGAACAGAGTTCGGCGACCCCGGCCGCGCAGCCGGTGGTCGAGTACCGGCCGGTGCGCAAGCGGCTGCCGAAGAAGCGGCCGAGCCAGACCGTGTCGTTCACCGTCGGCGGTGCGGAAGGCTACCTGCACGCGGGTTCCTACCCGGACGACGGTCTCGGCGAGATCTTCGTCAAGCTGGGCAAACAGGGATCCACCCTGGCGGGCGTGATGGACGCGTTCTCCATGTCCATCTCGGTCGGGCTGCAGTACGGAATCCCCCTCGAGTTCTACGTGTCGAAATTCTCGAATCTGAGGTTCGAGCCCGCGGGAATGACCGACGATCCCGACGTCCGGATCGCGACCAGCGTGCTCGACTATCTGTTCCGCAGGCTTGCGCTCGACTACCTGTCCTACGACAAGCGTGCGCAGCTCGGCATCTTCACGGCGGGGGAGCGGGCCGCCCAGGTGGAGGCCGACTACGGCGGTGGCCAGGACAACGTGGATCTGGAGGCGCTGCGCACCGGCGTCCATTCGGCTGGGCGACCGGCCGCGGACGAGGGGACCGAGGACACCGGCCGCCCGGCGCAGAGCACAGCCGAACTGGTCGATCTGCAGCTCGGCAAGGCGGCCGACGCGCCGTTGTGCATGACCTGCGGGACCAAGATGCGCCCCGCCGGATCCTGTTACGCCTGCGAAGGGTGCGGTTCCACCTCGGGCTGTAGCTGAGGCGCACGGCCACCGGGTCAGGGGAGCGCTACCGCGCCCCTGGCCGGGCCCGCGCGACCGGCCGGGGGCGGCGGCGGTGCATCCGCGTCCGCCGGTACCCGGGGCCTCGCGACGTTCCACGGAATCTCCGTGGCTGACCACATCAGTCCACACAGGACTGTCGAACCGGCGTCCGGCCAGGCGCCGGCGCGGCCTCCGCGCGACGCGGAGGCCCAGGGGGCAAGGAGTATCGACATGCAGGTTGCCGATGTGGTGACCGAAGTGACCACCGGGCAGGCGCGTCTGGCGCTGCTGCTGGATGGACTCGACGAGGACGCGGCCAGGTCCGCGTCCCGGCTACCGGGCTGGACGCGCGGACACGTGCTGACCCATCTCGAACAGGTCGTGGTGGCTTTCGCCCGCCAGGCCGAGTACGCCCGGCGCGGCGAGCTGGTCGAGGTCTACGACGGCGGACGCCCCGGCCGGGACGCCGCGATCGAAGCGAACGCGGGCCGTCCCGCCGCCGCCCTGAGGTCCGCGGTCTTCGCGGCGAACGAGCGGCTCGCGACCGCATGGGCGGAACTGGAGCCGGGTGACTGGTCCGCCGCGGTGCGGTACCGCGATTCGAACCTGCTCGCGACGGCGTTCTGTGTGTGGCGGGAAATAGAGATCCACACCGCGGACGCCGACATCGGCTACGAGCCCGGCGAGTGGTCCGCCGACTTCTGCGCCCACGTCGTCGAGTTCCTCCGGCCGCGGGTGCCGGCGGGGGCGCGGCTGCTGCTCGCCCCCGCCGACGCCCGGCAGCGGTGGGACCTCGGTGAGGGCGAGCCGGTGACCGTGCGCGGGCCGCTGGCCGGGATCACCGCCTGGCTGGCCGGCCGCGACGACGGCACGGGACTGGATTCCGGAGGCGCCGCCCTGCCCGTGCTGCTCGCCTGGCCCTGACCCGGTACGGGGTTCCGCCGGGAGCGCGATGCGGCCCGCGGAACCCGTACCGGAAGCCGTGCCTGAAGCCGGCCGGGAAGCGGTCAACAGCCGAGGTGGCGCCAGAGGAACTCGAACACCAGCGCCCACTTGAACGCGAGCTGCTCGTTGTCGGCCGCGGCGCCGTGCCCGCCCTCGATGTTCTCGTGGTAGCGGACGTCGTGCTCCTGTTCCCGCATGCGCGCGACCATCTTCCGGGCATGTGCGGGGTGCACCCGGTCGTCCCTGGTGGAGGTCACGAACAGCGAGGGCGGATAGTACCGTCCACTGTGGACGTTGTGGTACGGCGAGTACTCGCGCAGGTAGGCCCATTCCCGCTCGACGTCGGGGTCGCCGTACTCCGCCATCCACGAGGCTCCGGCCAGCAGCTTGTGGTATCGCTTCATGTCCAGCAACGGAACCTGGCTGACGATGGCACCGAAACGCTCCGGGTACCGGGTGAGCATCACCCCCATCAGCAGACCGCCGTTGCTGCCTCCCTGGATGCCGAGCCGGTCGGGGGTGGTGATGCCGCGCTCCACCAGATCGGCCGCGACCGCGGCGAAGTCCTCGTACACCTTCACCCGGTTCTCCTTGACCGCGCCGGCGTGCCACTGCGGTCCGTACTCGCCGCCGCCGCGCAGGTTCGCCACCACGTAGGTGCCGCCGCGGCCGAGCCAGCCACGGCCGGTGACCCCGCTGTACGAGGGAGTCAGGGAGATCTCGAAACCGCCGTAACCGGTGAGCAACGTCGGTCCCGGGCGGTCGGTTCTCCTGCCCACCACGAAGTAGGGGATGGCGGTGCCGTCCGCCGAGGTGGCGAAATGCTGCTCGGCGCCGATCCCGTCCGCGTCGAAGAAGGAGGGCGCCTGCTTGAGTACCTCGAGTTCCTCGCCCACCTGCCCGCGCAGCAGGGTCGAGGGCTGGGTGTAGCCGCTCACGTTCAGGAAGAACTCGTTGCTGTGATCGGCATCGGTGCCGATCACGTTCACCACCCCGACGTCCGGTATGCCGGGCATCGGTTCGTCGCTCCACGTCCCGTCTGCGCGCGGCGTGAGTACTCGCAGCCGCGTCTTCACGTCCTCGAGGGTGCCGAGCAGCACGTGGTCCCAGGTCCAGGTGTAGTAGTCGAGGGAGGTGTGCGCGTCCGGGGTGAACAGCGTGACCAGCTCGCGCCTGCCCGCCAGGTAGTCGTCGAACCGGGCGGCCAGCAGCGCCCCGGCCGGGTGTTCCCGCCCGCCCACCCGCCACGGCGAGCGGGTGCGGATCAGCATCCAGTCGCGGTGCGCCGATACGGCGGCGTCCTCGGGCAGGTCGACGCGGGTCAGCCCCTCGGGGGTACGCAGCAGGTGCTCGGACCGGTAGAAGTCGATCGCCCGGACGACGAAGTCTCGCTCGTACCCCTGCGTGGAGTCGTGCGAGCCCTGCACCGCGACGTCCTCGGTCTTGCCCTCGAACACCGTCACCGCCTCGGCGAGCGGCGTACCGCGCCGCCACTCCTTCACCAGTCGCGGATAGCCGGACGAGGTCATGGATCCTTCGCCGAAATCGGTGCCGACGTAGACCCGGTCCTCGTCGATCCAGTCGATGGACGATTTCGCCTCGGGCAGGACGAAGCCGCCGGGAACGAACTCCAGCGTCTCCATGTCGAACTCGCGCACCACACTCGCGTCGGCGCCGCCGCGGGACAGCTCGACCAGGGCGTGCCGGAAACCCGGCTCGAGCACCCGGGCGCCCTCCCACACCCAGTTCTCGCCCTCCGTCTCGGCGAGCGCGTCGACGTCGATCAGCACCTGCCACTCCGGCGCCTCGTCCCGGTAACTCTCCAGCGTCGTCCGCCGCCACAACCCGCGCGGATTCTCGGCGTCCTGCCAGACGTTGTAGAGGTGGTCCCCGCGCCTGCGCGGATACGGGATCCGGCCGTCGGAATCGAGCACCTCGCGCACACGGTCGCGCAACTCGCCGAAGTCCGCGCCGCCGGTCAGTTCGGTGACGGTCTCGGCGTTGCGTGCTCGCACCCAGTCGAGCGCCCGGTCGCCGGTGACGTCCTCCAGCCAGAGGTGCGGATCGTCGCCGTCGGTGTGCTTCGTGTCGGTCATGCCGCCAGTCTGGCCGTTCCCGGGGCACGGGTGCCAGCCGATCGAGCGCGTCGTGCGGGGCGGGAAGGGTGTACGGACACGCGGCGCGCATCCGTGAGAGTGCACCCACGTGGACCCCGGCCACGTGCTCGGCGCCACCCGGGAGGACGCCTGACCTGCGCGCCGCCGGAAACCGGCATTCGCGGCTTTCCCCGGTGCCCGCCCGGCGACTAATCTGATGTGAACCAGATCACGCTGCCGGAAGGAGTCACATGCGGATTGCCGATGTACTGCGGACCAAGGGCGCGACCGTGGCGACGGTGGGACGCGAGTCCTCCGTGACCGAACTGCTGGGCCAGCTCGCCGAACGGAACGTTGGTGCGCTGGTGGTCGCGGGCGAGAACGGGGTCGAGGGCATCGTGTCCGAACGCGACGTCGTGCGCGGCCTGCACGAGCACGGGCCGGCGCTGCTGTCCCGGCGGGTCGCCGACATCATGACCACCGACGTCACCACCTGCACCCCCGAGGACTCCGTCGACGACCTGAGCGCCCTGATGACGCAACGCCGCATCCGCCACGTGCCTGTGCTCGTCGACGGGACGCTGGCCGGGATCGTCAGCATCGGTGACGTGGTCAAGACCCGGCTCGGTGAGCTGGAGGAGAGCCGGGAGCAGCTCGAGGCGTACATCGCCCAGGGCTGACCGGGCGAGCGGTCAGCGGGCCGCCGCGGTCAGGATCGGTGCCAGCGCACCGATCCCGGCCGTGACGGCCGCCCGCCCCGCCGCATATGAGGTACCCGCGGGCTGCTCGGTCAGCAGCACCACCACGTATCGCAGATCGGGCCCGGCAAGTCCGGTCGTGTTCAGTACCAGACCGTCCGCCACCCGCATCCACCCCTGCTTCACCGCCCACGGTGTGCCCGGCAGGGCATCCGGGATGCCGAAGTACTGAGCGAAGCCGTCGGCGGCCGGATCGGTGGCCCCGGACAGCGTGTCCAGGGTGAACGCGCTCGCCTCCGCGGGCAGACCGCCGGCGATGAACTCGTAGGCCGCGCTCACGTCGCGGGCGCTCATCCTGGTCAGTTCCCAGTCGGCGTCCCGCCGGGGCGGCGTGGTCTCCCGCAGGCCGATCAGGTCGCCGAGCGCGGGGTCCAGCACGGTCGGATCCCACCACGCGGAGGCGACCCCGTCGGAGCTGCCGGCGAGCATCGCGGTCAGCCCGGCACGCTCGGCCTCCGGCAGCCGCCACCCCGCGTCCCGGATGCGATCCACCGCGATCAGCAGTTTCACCACCGAGGCTGTGTAGAACGGCCGCTCCGCACCCGCCGAGGCCACGGTGGTCCCGCTCAGCCGATCGTGCAAGTGCAGGCCGAACTCGGTGCCCGGCACTCGGCCCCGTACGGCTGCGCCCACCGCCTCGGCGAGCGCGGCACCGTCGAACTCCGCCGGAGCGAGGGTCTCCGGGGCGCCGGACTCCGCGGTACCGGCCGCTCCGGTGCCGGGTTGCGGGGCGGCCGATGGACCCGGCAGCGTGGCCGCGGCGGCGGGCGGGGTGACCGGCTCCGCGCAGCCCTCCGGCGCGGCCGCCACCGTCAGTGCCAGCACCGCCACGGCAAGGCCGGTGCCGCACAGCGTCTGAACCGAGGATCGGCGCTTCATACACCACACAACGACCAGGCTCTCCGGATTGTTGCGATCCCGGCGAGGTTTCGCATTTTTTCTCGTTCCACGGAAATGGTGGGTCACCGATACCTGCGTCGGTAGGGAATTCCTTGACATGCCCGCACCGTCCGGGAAGGGTCATTTCGTTCGTTCCTTCTCACCTGAGGTGGGTTCTGTGAGAGCCAAGCGTTTCGCCGCCCTGATCGCCGCCGCCGTGGCATTGCCACTCGCCGCCACCGGCGCCCAGGCGGATCCGCCGCCCGCGCCCGTCTTCGACAACGGTGAGGCGCAGCCGGTGTTCGACCCCGCCGATGTCGTGCGGGAGAGCCTGTGGGTCGACGCCCCGGTGGACAGCGACCACGACGGCGTCCACGACAAGGTGCACGTCGAGATCGTTCGGCCGGCGGCGACGGAGCGGGGCATGAAGGTGCCCGTCGTCTACCAGGCCAGCCCCTACTACGCGGGCGGCAACGACGTGCCGAACCACAACGTCGACGTCGAGCTGCACGATCCCGGTGCCGCGGCCCCGGCCCGGCGCGCGGACGGAACGCGCACCTCCTCCGTCGGCGCGGTCGAGGGCGCGGGGCCGAGGGCCGAACCGATCACCTGGCAGTACGAGGAGTACTTCGTCTCCCGCGGTTTCGCCGTGGTGTACGGGGAATCCCTCGGCAGCGGCCAGTCCACCGGCTGCCCGACCACCGGCGGGGAGAACGAGACCGTAGGCGCCCGCTCCGTCATCGACTGGCTCAACGGCCGCCTGCCCGCGCACGACGCCGGCGGCACCCCGGTGCCCGCGGAGTGGACCACGGGCAGGACCGCGATGCAGGGCGTCTCCTACAACGGCACGCTGCCCAACGCCGTCGCCACCACCGGCGTCGAGGGGCTGGAGACGATCGTTCCCATCGCGGCGATCTCGAGCTGGTACGACTACTACCGCGAGGACGGTGCCGTCGTCGCGCCCGGTGGTTATCAGGGTGAGGACGCCGACGTGCTGGCCGAGTACGTGCACACCCGGGCCGACCGGGAGGTGTGCGCGCCCGTCATCGCGGAGGTGGCCGCGGACCAGGACCGTGTCACCGGCGACTACAGCCCGTTCTGGGCGGAGCGCAACTACCTCGACGACGTCGGCGGGGTGAGGGCCTCCGTGCTGGCCGTGCACGGCCTCAACGACTGGAACGTCACCACCGGCCAGGTCGCCCGCTGGTACGCGGCACTGGGGGAGCAGGGCGTCCAGCGCAAGATCTGGTTGCACCAGTCGGGTCACACCGACCCGCTGTCGCTGCGCAAGGACGAGTGGCTCTCCACCCTGAACCGCTGGTACTCGCACTACCTGTTCGGCCAGGACAACGGCGTCGAGGACGAGCCGCGTTCCACCGTGCAGCGGGAGGACATGTCCTGGGCCGACGAACCGGACTGGCCGGCCCCGGGAGCCGAGGACGCGACCGTGTATCCGTGGCCGGGGGGTGGCGGCAAGGGCACCATCGACGTGCGGGACGCCGTACCCGGGGCGTCCACGGTGGAACGGCTCGCCGACGACGCGGGCAAGACCGTCGAGCAGCTCGCGGACCTCCCCTCCTCGGGTAACCGCCTCGCCTACTCCACGACCGCAGCCAGTGAACCGGTGCGGTTGAGCGGAACCCCGGTCGTGGACCTGGCCGTGGCGTTCGACCGGCCCGCGGCGAACGTCACCGGCGTGCTGCTGGACCGCGCGCCGGACGGCACCTCGAAGGTGATCACCCGCGGCTGGACCGATCCGCAGAACCGGTCCGACCCGGCCACCACGGAGCCGATCGAACCCGGTACGAGCTACGCCATCGGGTTCGAACTCCAGCCGAAGGACTACGTGCTGGCCGCCGGGCACCGGCTGGAGTTCATGGTGGCCTCCAGCGACCACGACTACACCCTGCGGCCCGACCCCGGGGCGGGTTTGTCCGTGGACCTGACGAAGACCGCGGTGACACTGCCGGTGGTCGGCGGCGCCGAGAGCCTGCGGTCGGCGTTCTGATCCGGTCCCCGCCCGCTGTTGGGACGGGTGGAGCACGCCGATGCTCCACCCGTCCCAATCGCGGTTGAACGGTTTTCCCGCCCGGTTTCGGTGCGGAAACATTTCACCGGAATATTGCGCGAAAAGGTATTTTCGAACCGTCGTTTCGTGCTTACATCCTTACCCCCTGCAGTCATTCCGGAGGTAACGATGACGACCTGGCGAAGAATTGTGGCCGTTGCCGCGGCGGCGGTGCTCCCCGCACTCGGCCTGCTCGTGGCCGGACAGTCCACCGCGTCCGCGGCTCCCAATTTCCAGGTGCCCTTCGCCTGTGGCACCACGGTCACCGCCGCGACCTTCAGCGGGCACAGTCCCGCCAACTCGGTGGACTTCCAGAAGTCCGGCATCACCGGGATGCCGGTGCTCGCCTCCGCGTCCGGCACCGTCTCGCGGGTGGCCAACGAGGGGAACACCAGCTACGGGCGCTGGGTCGAGGTCGACCACGGCGGCGGGTGGACCACCCGGTACGCCCACCTGAACAGCCAGTCGGTCTCGGTCGGCGACTCGGTGTCGACCGGCAAGCAGCTCGGCACCGCGGGGGCCACCGGCGGTGTGACCGGTCCGCACCTGCATTTCGAGGAGCGGCTCAACGGCACGGCGCAGAAGGCCACGCTGCACGGTGTGGCGGTGCCGTACAACGGACACACCGACTTCACCAGCAAGAACAACTGCGGCGGCAACCCGTACTCGGCCACCGAGGTGTGCGGTTCCGGCTTCACGGTGATCAACTCGCACAAGCTGGGCTCCGCGGGCACCGCGTACCTGCTGTACAACGCCTCGACCAAGGCGAACTGCGTGACCACCCTGAAGGCCGTGTCACTGGGCAAGGAGAGCGCGGCCTCAGCCTTCCTCGAGGTCCAGGGCAGCGCCCGCGTGACCGACTCCGGGGACTTCGGGTACTACGCGGGCCCGGTGAAGAAGGCCGCGGGCGCCACCTGCGTCAAGTGGGGCGGCTCGGTGGGCGACGAGTCGTACACCAGCCCGTTCGAACACTGCGGCTGACCTCCCGGCGACGTGCGGTGTCCGGCCCGCCCGACCGGTGGGCCGGACACCGATGGCGGGCGGGTCACGGTAGACCATCCCACCGACAGTCGCCGCCGCCGGTGGACGACGTCGCGTGAGTTGTCCCCGGCGCGCCGAACCATCCACAGATCCGCCGTGACCACCCCACGGGCCGGGCAGGCCCGGCACGGTCGATCACATGACCACTTCCACGACTTCCGGCCGGCTGCGCGTCGACCTTCGCGACCCGGGGCAGCTCCTCGCCGGAATCCCGCACCTGCTCGGCTTCCGCCCGTCCAACTCGGTGGTGCTGATCGGTCACCGTGGCCCGGCAGCGCGCACGATCGGCGCCGTGGCCCGCGCCGATCTGCCACCGGCGGGCTGCGAACGAGACCTCGCCGCCCGGCTGATGGGCGCCCTGCTCGCCGACGGGGCCACCGGGGCGACCCTGGCGATCGTCGGGGGCCGTGTGGCAGAGCAGGAGCGGCCCGGCGCCCGCGTCGTCGCGGCGCTGGCCTCGGTGCTCCGCGATACCGGACTGCGCCTGCTGCACGTCCTGCGAGTGCCGGACATCGCGGCCGGCGCGGCATGGGCCTGCGACACCGACCCCGGTTGCGCGGGTCTGCTGCCCGATCCGGCGACGACCGCACTGGCGGCGGCCTCCGCCACGGTCGGTGTGGTCACCTTCGGCAGCAGGGAGGCCATGGCGAGCCTGCTGGACCCGGTGGATGAGGACACGCTCGGCAGGCGTTCCGCGTTGCTGGACGCCGCGGCCGACGCCGCGGCGGGCACCGACCCCGATTCCGACGCCGAGATCCACCGGGCCTGTGCGCTGGTCCGCCGTTACCTGCGCGGACCCGGCGAGGTCGTGCTCTCAGACGACGAGGAGGTGGTGGCCCTCGCGCTCGCCGTCTCCCGTCCGCGCGTCCGCGACGCCTGCCTCACTCTCGCGCTCCCGGCCGGTTCCGACGCGGCCCGGGTGGCGGAGCGTCTCTGGCTGGCACTGGTCCGGGCCACTCCGCGGCCCGAGCGTGCCCACCCGGCCTGCCTGCTCGGGTTCTCCGCGTACATGCGCGGCGACGGCGCACTGGCCGGGATGGCACTGGAGAACGCGCTGACCGCCGACCCCGGCCACGTGCTCGCCGGGCTGCTGTTCCGGGCGCTCGATCACCACATGCTGCCGAAACGGCTCGAACAGCTCGGCCGGGGCGAGGACCAGGCGGTCGAATGGCTGTCGGGTCCGGAGATCAGCGCGGTGCCGTTGCCCCGCGACGGCTCTGGGTGAATCGCCACGCGTCGCCGACGATCCCGGCGAGATCGGCCCGCTCCGGTGTCCAGCCGAGTTCCTCGCGTGCCCGTCCGGCAGCGGCGACGAGTGCCGCCGGGTCGCCCTCGCGACGGGGAGCCACCGCGGCCGGGATCGGGTGACCGGTCACCTCCCGGCAGGCCTCGATGACCTGGCGTACCGAGAATCCGGTGCCGTTGCCGAGGTTGTAGATGCGGTGTTCCCCGGCGGCGGCGCCCGCCAGCGCGAGCTGGTGGGCATCGGCGAGGTCGACGACGTGGATGTAGTCGCGGACGGCGGTGCCGTCCTCGGTCGGGTAGTCCTCGCCGTAGATCTGCACCTGCTCGCGATCACCGGTGGCGACCTGCAGAACGATCGGGATCAGGTGGGTTTCGGTGGCGTGGCGTTCGCCGTAGGCGCCGTAGGCCCCGGCGACGTTGAAGTAGCGCAGGCTGACCGCCGCCAGCCCGTGCGCCCGTGCGTAGGAGGTGATGGCGTGGTCGATGGCGAGCTTCGAGGCGCCGTAGGTATTGGTGGGGCGCGTCGCCGCGCTCTCCGGGATCGGCGAGCTGTCCGGTTCGCCGTAGGTGGCGGCGGTGGAGGAGAACACCAGACGGGGTGTGCCGTGCACACGCATCGCGTCCAGCAGGCGAAGCGAGGTGACGACGTTGCCGTTCCAATACTTGCCGGGGTCCTGCATCGACTCGCCCACGAGTGACTTCGCCGCGAAGTGCAGGACGCCGTCGAATCCTTCTCCCAGAAGGGTTTCCGCGGTCTCCGCGGCGTCACCCTCGATGAAACGGGCACCGCCGGGAACCGCGTCGGCGTGCCCGGTGGACAGGTCGTCCACCACAACGACCTCGTGCCCGGCCTCGATCAGCCGGGCGGCGCAGACACTGCCGACATACCCGGCTCCGCCGGTGACGACCAGTTTCATGGCGGTGCGTTCGTTCTCGGTCATGGTCGGATCCGGGCCTCTCCTGCGTGATTCCCGCACGATGGGGGTGCCGCGATGTCGGGTACCGAGTCGGCACGCGGCGGGGTGGTCGGGCACACAGTCTGTACCCCGCGGCGACCGGAGCGGCAAGGAGGTCCCGGCGGCGCGGGCGAGGAGTGCCTCAGACCCGCCCGGCGCCCGCCGCGGGCACGGCCAGGAAGAACCGCGGGGCGGGCAGGTGCTCCCGCACGTACCGGCTGCCGACCGCCGACTCGACCGCCTGCTGGTCGCCGGAGCGGATCAGCGCGATGGCCGAGCCACCGAACCCGCCGCCGGTCATCCGGGCGCCGAGCGCACCGGCCTCCAGCGCGGCCTCGACGGCGAGGTCGAGCTCCACGGCGGACACCCGGTAGTCGTCGCGCAGGCTGGCGTGCGAGGCGTTCAGCGACGGGCCGATGTCGGCGACCCGGCCCGCGCGCAGCGACGCGACCACGTCGAGGACGCGCTGGTTCTCGGTGACCACGTGCCGCACGAGGGGGCCGAGTTCGGCGGGCAGGGTAGCCATCGCGGCATCGAGCCCCTCCGGGGTGATCTCGCGCAGCGACTTCACCCCGAGCAGGTCCGCGGCCCTTTCCGTACCCCGGCGCCGTTCTCCGTAACCGGATTCGCTGTGGCTGTGCTTGGCCCTGGTGTCGATCACCAGGATCCGGAGGTCGTCCTCGGCGGTGTCGAAGGGAACCTGCTCGCTCTCCCCGGAGCGGACGTCGAGGAACAGCACATTGCCCTCGACACAGCACATCGACGCGGTCTGGTCGAGCACACCGGTTGGGGCGCCGACGAAATCGTTCTCCGCCCGCTGCGCGAGCCGCGCGATCTCCACCCGCCGGGCCGCGTCCGGCTCGCCGTACCCGGCCAGCCCCAGCAGCGCCAGGGCGACCGCGCACTCAAGGGCGGCCGAGGACGACAGGCCCGCACCGGTCGGCACGTCGCCGGCGAGCACCAGGTCGGCACCACCGGAGACACCCTCGTCCCGCAGTGCCCATGCGACCCCGGCCGGATACGCGCCCCAGCCGGATACGCCACCGGGTTCCAGATCCGCGATCGCCACCGGGGTGATCCGCTGCAGCTTGCCGTCGGAGCCGACCGTCGCGACGGTGAGCATCCCGTCGTCCCGCCGGCCCGCGGCAGCGGCGATCCGGTGCGGCAGCGCGAACGGCAGCACGAAACCGTCGTTGTAGTCGGTGTGCTCGCCGATCAGGTTCACTCGTCCGGGAGCCGCCCACACTCCGGCCGGGGGAGCACCGTGCAGGTCGCGGAATGCCGCGACCGCGGTCGCCGCCTGGGTCACCGTGCCTGCGCCAGCACCGCGTGCAGGGCCGAGGTGGCGACCCGGACCGTGCTGCCCGATCCGGTCACCTCGACCGTGGCGCCGGAACCGTTCGCCCTGCCGATCCGCACCATGCCACCGGGAACCACGCCGGCGGACTTGAGCTCGGTCATCAGCGCCTCGTCGATCTGCACGTGCTCGGCGATCCGCCGGATCTCGACCTCGCCGCCACCGGCGCGGGCGAACTCGTCGAGCCGGACCAGGCCGGTCTCGATGGCGGGCGCGGGCTCTGTTCCCTCGCCCAGCTTCTCCAAACCCGGGATCGGATTGCCGTACGGGGAGGTGGTCGGGTGCCCGAGCAGCGTCACCAGCTTGCGTTCCACGGCCTCGCTCATCACGTGCTCCCAGCGGCAGGCCTCGGTGTGGACCTGTTCCCACTCGAGCCCGATGACATCGACCAGGAGCCGTTCGGCCAGCCGGTGCTTGCGCATCACGGCCACCGCGAGTTCCCGGCCGTGCTCGGTGAGCTGCAGGTGGCGGTCGTCGGCCACGATGACCAGTCCGTCGCGCTCCATTCGCGCGACCGTCTGGCTCACGGTCGGCCCGCTCTGCTGCAGCCGCTCCGCGATCCGCGCGCGCAGCGGCACGATCCCCTCTTCCTCGAGGTCGTAAATCGTGCGCAAGTACATCTCGGTGGTGTCGATGAGATCGTTCACGCCTGTCCCCTTCGTCCGCGAAGTACATCCTAGTCGCTCGCCACCCGCGGCCGGACCATGCGGGCGGTAACGACGCCGGTACGGGGAAAAGTCCCCCGGCTCCCGCGTTCTCCCGGGCCGGCGCGAAGATGGCCCGGTGGATCCCTTGATCAGCACCGAACAGCTCGCCGCCGCACTGGACACGGACGGGCGCCGCCCCGTCGTACTCGACGTGCGCTGGCGCAGGGACGGTCCGTCCGGGGCCGAGTCGTACGCTGGCGCGCACCTGCCCGGCGCCGTGTACCTCGATCTGGACCGCGATCTCGCGGCCGAACCCGGCACGGGCGGCAGGCATCCGTTGCCCGAACCCGGCGCGCTGCGGGCGAGCCTGCGCCGGGCGGGCGTGCGCCGCGACCGTCCGGTGGTGGTCTACGACGACGCGGACGGTTCCGTCGCCGCCCGCGCGTGGTGGCTGCTCCGCTGGGCCGGGCACACCGAGGTCGCCGTGCTCGACGGTGGATTCGCCGCGTGGACGGCGGAGAACCGCCCGGTGACCGACACCGTGCCGGAACCGGAACCCGGCGATGTGGACGTGTGTCCCGGCGGCATGCCCGTCGTCGACGCCGACGGCGCCGCCGCACTCGCCCGCGAGGGAGTCCTGCTCGACGCCAGGGCGGGCGAGCGCTACCGCGGCGAGACCGAGCCGCTCGACTCCCGCGCCGGGCACATCCCGGGTGCTCGCAGCGCACCCTTCGCCGCGCACACCGGTCCGGACGGGCGCTGGCTCCCCCCGGCCGAGCTGGCCGCGATCCTCGCCGACGCCGGCGTCGCGCCAGGGGTCCCGGTCGGTGCCTACTGCGGCAGCGGTGTCACCGCCGCATCGGTCGTGCTGGCCGTCGAGGTCGCCGGGCGGGAGACCGCCGCGCTCTACCCGGGCTCCTGGTCGCAGTGGTCGGCCGACCCGCAGCGTCCCGTGGCGACCGGCGAACTCCCCGGCTGAGCCACCGGCGCACCGGCATTCGCGGGGCACCCCGCCCGCCCTGCCCGAACCGCCCTGCCCGAACCGCACGGTCTTCGTGTCGCGGGCCCGCCGCGCCCGGTGCGGTTAGGGTCGGTCGTATGAGCGAACGGCCCGTGCGGGAGCGTCCATGACAGTGCGCGCGACGACCCCCGCCGTCGTCTGGGACTCCTCGCTGCTGGGGTACGACCTCGGCGGCGAGCATCCCTTCAATCCGGTGCGGCTGGAGCTGACGATCCGGCTGGCCACCGAACTCGGCGTGCTGGACGGGGTGCCGCTGCTCGTTCCCGAGGCGGTATCGGAACGCGAGCTGCACCGCGTGCACGCCGGGGAGTACATCGAGGCGGTGAAACAGGCGCCGATGACCGGCGGCGACCCCGGGCACGGCCTGGGCACCACCGACAACCCGGTGTTCTCCGGCATGCACGAGGCCTCCTCGCTCGTGGTGGGCTCGACGATGCTCGGCGCCCGGGCCATCGCGGCGGGGGAGGCGACCCGCGCCGTCGGCATCGCGGGCGGCCTGCACCACGCGATGCGGGCCAGCGCCTCCGGCTTCTGCGTCTACAACGACTGCTCGGTGGCCATCTCCTGGTTGCTGGACAACGGTTTCGACCGGGTGGCCTATGTGGACACCGACGTGCACCACGGCGACGGGGTGCAGACCGCGTTCTACGACGACCCGCGCGTGCTCACCATCTCTCTGCACCAGCACCCGTTCACCCTGTGGCCCGGCACCGGGTACTCCGCCGAGACCGGCGGCGGGCGGGCCGAGGGCACCGCGGTGAACGTGCCGCTGCCGCCGCACACCCGCGATCCCGGGTGGTTGCGCGCCTTCCACGCCGTCGTGCCCTCGCTGCTCGGCGAGTTCCGTCCGCAGATCCTGGTGACCCAGTGCGGCGTCGACTCCCACGACGAGGACCCGCTCGCCGATCTCTCCCTGTCCGTGGACGGCCATCGGGAGATCTACCGGGCACTGCGGTCGCTGGCCGACGAGCACGCCGGCGGGCGCTGGCTGGCCGTCGGCGGCGGCGGGTACCAGGTCATCCGGGTGGTGCCGCGCTCGTGGACGCATCTGCTCGCCACCGTGCTCGACCGGGACGTCGCGCAGGGCACCTCGATGCCCTCCGGCTGGCTGCGCACCGTCGGCAAGGCGGCCCCCGGGCACGAACTCCCCACCTCGATGACCGACGGCGCCGAGACCGGATTCGAACCATGGGGCGACGGTGCCGACGATCCGGTCGACATCGCGATCCGCGACACCCGGCGCGCGGTGTTCCCCCTGCACGGTCTCGATCCGGACGATCCGAGGGACTGACATGAACCCGGCAGAGAACCCCGCGGACCCGGCTCCCGGCCACACGCCCGAGGCCGCGCCCGGCGCCACGCCGGACGGACCGGGTGGCGCGGACGGCGCGCGCGATCCGTTCGACTACCCGCGCCACTGGGAAGCCGACGTCCTGCTCTCCGACGGCGGGACCGTCCACTTGCGACCGGTCGTGCCGGACGACGCCGAGGGCCTGGTCGCCCTGCACTCACGGCTCTCCGAACGCACCCGTTACCTGCGCTACTTCGGTGCCTACCCGAGGATCCCGCAGCGCGACCTCGACCGGTTCTCGACCGTCGACCACCACGACCGGGTCGCGTTCGCGGCCCTGCTCGGCGACGACATCGTCGCCATCGGCCGCTACGAGAGCCTGGGGGAGCGGGACATGGCGGAGGTGGCGTTCGTCGTCGACGACGCCCACCAGGGCCGCGGTCTCGGCTCCATCCTGCTCGAACACCTCGCCGCGGCGGCCTCCGAATCGGGACTACGGCGGTTCATCGCCGAGGTGCTCGCCGAGAACCCCGGCATGGTGCGCGTCTTCCGCGACGCCGGTTACCAGGTCAGCAGGGAGATCGAGGAGGGTGTGCTGCATCTGGAGTTCGACATCGACCCCACCGACGAGTCGCTGGCCGTCGCCCGGTCCCGGGAACAGGCGGCCGAGGCGCGCAGCGTGCACAACCTGCTCCATCCGCGCTCGGTCGCCGTCATCGGCGCCTCCACCGATCCGACCAAGATCGGTTACGCGGTGCTGACCCACCTGCTCGCCGCCGACTTCGCCGGGACGGTCTACCCGGTCAACCCCGAGCACTCCTCGGTGCGCGGGGTGCGGGCGTATCCGTCCGTTGTGGACATTCCGGGGCCGGTGGACCTGGCCGTGGTCGCGGTTCCCGCCGAGGCGGTGGAGTCCGTGCTCGACGGCGCACTGGAGAAGGGCGTGAAAACCCTGCTGATCGTCTCCGGCGGCTTCGCCGAGGCGGGCCCGCACGGACTGCACGCCGAGCTGCGCCTGGTCGGCGAGGCCCGCGCGCACGGCATGCGCGTGGTCGGGCCGAACGCGCTGGGCGTGCTGAACACCGCGCACTCGGTCCGCCTCAACGCCACGCTGGCCCCCCGCCTGCCCGGCCGGGGACGGACCGGGTTCTTCTGCCAGTCGGGCGCACTGGGCGCGGCGATCCTGGCCGACGCCGAGTCCCGCGGGCTGGGCCTGTCGACCTTCGTCTCGGCGGGCAACCGCGCCGACGTCTCCGGCAACGATCTCCTCCAGTACTGGGAGACCGACCCGGACACCGACGTGGTGCTGCTCTACCTGGAATCCTTCGGCAACCCGCGCAAGTTCGCCAGGCTCGCGCGCAGGCTGGCCCGCTCGAAACCGATCGTCGCGGTCAAGTCCGGTAGGCACGCCGTCCGGCCGCAGCTCGCCGCCACCTCCGCCGAGGTGGACGAGGCGAGCGTGCAGGCGCTGTTCGAGCAGGCGGGCGTCATCCGGGTCGAGTCCCTGGCGCAGTTGTTCGACACCGCGCTGGTCCTCGCGCACCAGCCACTGCCCGCCGGGCCACGGGTCGGCATCGTCGGCAACTCCTCGGCCATCGGGCTGCTGGCCGCCGACACCGCGCGGGCACAGGGACTGCGGCTGGCGTTCGATCCGGTGGACCTCGGCCCGCAGACCGGGCCGGCCGAGTTCGCGGCGGCCGTGCGCGAGGCCTCCGCATCGTCCGAAGTGGACGCTCTGGTCGTCGTGTTCGTACCCCCGCTGGCGATTCCCGGCACCAGCTACGCGCGGGCGCTGCGCGAGGCCCTCGTCGGGACGGAGGGCGAACGGGGAAAGCCGATCGTGTCGACGTTCCTGGCCGCCGAGGGGGTCCCCGCGGAACTGGCGGTGCTGTCACCGGACGGCGTGCCCGCGGCCGGATCCATCCCGTCCTACCCGAGCCCCGAGCGCGCGGTGAACTCGCTCGCCAGAGTGATCCGCTACGCCGCCTGGCGCGACCGTCCACAGGGCACTCTGGTGCGCCCCGGCGGACTGCATCCCGAACACGCGCAGGACATCGTCCGCGAGATACTGGCGGGCCCGGACGCGGCGGCCCCGGACGCCCCGGCGGAGCGCGGCGAGGTCGTGGCCTCCGACGGCGACGTGCTGCGGTTGTTGTCCTGCTACGGCATCGAGATCGTGCCCTTCCGGGTTGTCTCCTCCGCCGCCGACGCGGTGGCGGCCGCGGCCGAACTCGGCTACCCGGTGACCCTCAAGGCCGTGGAGGAACGCCTGCGCGGCCGACCGGACCTGGTGGGCGTGCGCCTGGACCTGACGTCCGAGGACGCGGTGCGCACCAGCTACGCCGCCCTGCGCGAGGTCTCCGGGGCCGAGGACGTGTACGTGCAGCGGATGGCGGCCAAGGGGCTGTCCTGCCGGATCGGCCTGCAGGACGACCCGTCCTTCGGCACGCTCGTCTCCTTCGGTCTCTCCGGTGTGGTGAGCACCCTGCTGGGAGACCGGGCGTACCGGGCCGTGCCGCTCACCGACGTGGACGCGGCGACGCTGATCCGGGAACCCCGGACGGCCCCGCTGCTCACCGGCTACCGCGGCGACGAGCCCGCGGATCTGGCCGCCCTGCAGGACATCGTGCTGCGCGTCGCGGCGCTCGCGGAGGACCTGCCCGAGGTGCGCTCGCTGAGCCTGGACCCGGTCCTCGCCTCGCCGCAGGGCGCGTTCGTGGCGAACGCGCGCGTGACGTTCGGCCCCACCCCGTCCCGTCCGGACACCGGGCCGCGCAGGCTCCGCCCGATCACCGCCCGCGACACGCCCTGATCCGCCGCACCGCCGGTGACCCGTGCCGGGGCGGGTCGCGGCTCCGGGGCGGCGGTCCCGGGCAGCAGTGGCCCGGCGAGGGGCACACCGTCGGTAGCGGTGCGCACACGCGCAGCCCGACAGCATCCTCCACGTCACATCCGGAAGATGCCGTACCGCCTCACGCCGCCGGGGAAGCCCGCCGGTAATCTCCCGCCTGTGTCTGTCAACAACGACGGGTCGGCCCCGTCTGGCGGGCCGGTCCCGGACAGCCCGGCGAAATTCGTCGCCGCGCCACCTCGCCCCGCCCGCATCGAACCGGTTCCCCTGACGACGCTGGTCGCCCGCGCCGACGCGCGCGTCGTGCCGGATCGCGACGCCGAGGAGGTCTCGGTCACCGGTGCCACGCTGCGCGCCCAGCACGTGCTCCCCGGCGACCTGTTCGCCGCGCTGCCGGGTGCGCGCGTGCACGGCGCCGACTTCGCCGCGGACGCGATCGCGGCCGGTGCCACCGCCGTGCTCACCGACCCGGCGGGGGCCGAGCGCCCGGCGCTGCGCGAGGCCTCCGTGCCGATCCTGGTGCACCCCGACCCGCGCGCCATGATCGGGCCGATGGCCGCCTGGATCTACGGGGAACCCTCGCTGCGGGTGGCCGTGCTCGGCGTCACCGGCACCTCCGGCAAGACGACCACCGCCTACCTGATCGAGGCCGGCCTGCGCGCCGCGGGCCGGACCACCGGGCTGATCGGCACCGTCGAGACCCGGATCGCGGGCGAGCGCATCGCCAGCGCGTTCACCACGCCCGAGGCACCGGACCTGCAGGCCCTGCTCGCCGTCATGGCCGAGCAGGGGGTGACGCACGTGCCGATGGAGGTGTCCAGCCACGCGCTCTCCCTCGGCCGGGTCAACGGCACCCGGTTCGCCGTCGGGGCCTTCACCAACCTCTCGCAGGACCACCTGGACTTCCACCGCGACATGGAGGACTACTTCGCCGCCAAGTCGCTGCTGTTCGACGGCCGCTCGACCACCGAGGTCGTCGTCGTGGACAGCCCGTGGGGGCAGGCGCTGGTCACCCCGCACACGGTGACCGTGGCGACCGAGCAGGACACCGAATCCACCTGGCGGGCCACCGGGCTCTCGGTCACCGCCACCGGGGAACAGGCCTTCCGGATGCACGGCCCGGACGGGCTCTCGGCCGCCGCCACGCTGCCGCTGCCGGGTGCGTTCAACGTCGCCAACGCGCTGCTCGCCGCCGCCGTGCTCGACGCCGCGGGCGTGCCTGCGGAGCAGATCGTCGCCGGGCTGGCCTCGGTCGAGGTGCCGGGCCGGATGGAGCGCGTCTACCTCGGCCAGGACTTCACCGCCGTCGTCGACTACGCCCACAAACCCGCCGCGGTGGGGCAGGCGCTGGAGGCGCTGCGCGCCCGCACCGGCGGCAGGATCATCACCGTGCTCGGCTGCGGCGGCGACCGCGACACCGGCAAGCGGCCGATGATGGGTGACGCCGCCGTCCGGGGCAGCGACGTGCTGATCGTCACCGACGACAACCCGCGCACCGAGGAGCCTGCCGCGATCCGCGCGGCCATGCTCACCGGGGCGCGCGCGGTCGGCCCGTCCCTCGGCGGGGAACTGCTGGAGATCGGCGACCGGCGGACGGCCATCGCCGAGGCCGTGGGCCGCGCAGGCCAGGGCGACGTCGTGTTCGTCGCCGGCAAGGGACACGAGACCGGGCAGGAGGTCCACGGTGTGGTGCAGCCGTTCTCCGACCGGGACGAACTCACCACCGCCATCCGCCACCGTCTCGAGGTGACCGCGTGATCACGCTGACCATGGCCGAGATCGCCGAGATCGTCGGCGGCAGGCTGCACGGCACCGACGGCTCCACCCGGGTCACCGGCGGCGTCGAGTTCGACTCCAGGGCGCTCACCGGTGGCGGGCTCTTCGTGGCCCTGCCGGGGGAGAAGGTCGACGGGCACACCTTCGCCGCCAGGGCGGTCGCCGCGGGTGCGGCGGGAGTCCTGGCCGCCCGCGAGGTCGACGCCCCCGCCGTCATCGTGCCGCCGCTCGCCGAGGGCGCCGCGCACGAGCGTTCGGTCGCGCTCACCGGCGACACCGACGGTTCCGGCGCGGCCGTGCTCGCCGCGCTGGGCGCGCTCGCCCGCCACGTGGTCACCGTGCTCGCCCGTGACGGGCTCGCCGTCGTCGGCGTCACCGGTTCCTCAGGCAAGACCTCCACCAAGGACCTGATCGCCCAGTTGCTGGAGCCTCTCGGCCCGACGGTGGCGCCGCCGGGCTCGTTCAACAACGAGCTCGGCCATCCGTGGACCGCACTGCGCGCCGAGGCCTCGACCCGGCACCTGGTGCTGGAGCTCTCCGCGCGCGGGCCCGGCCACATCGCCGAACTGGCGGCCGTGGCGCCGCCGCGGATCGGCGTGGTGCTCAACGTCGGCAGTGCTCACGTCGGTGAGTTCGGTTCCCGGGACGGGATCGCGAAGACGAAGGGTGAACTCGTCGAGGCACTGCCCGCCGAGGGAGTCGCCGTGCTCAACCTCGACGATCCGCTGGTCGCCGCGATGGCCTCCCGCACGCGAGCGCGGGTGGTCGGCGTGGGGGAGAACCCCGCGGCCGAGGTGCGCGCCGTGGACGTGACGCTCGACGAACGGGCCCGCGCGTCGTTCCGGCTCGTCTGCCCGCAGGGCGAGGCCGCCGTCAACCTGCCGCTGTTCGGCGAGCACCACGTCGGCAACGCGCTGGCCGCCGCCGCCGTGGCGCTCGAACTCGGTTCCCCGGTCGCCGACGTCGCGCGCCGGCTGTCCTCGGTGCGGCGCCGGTCCGAGCGCCGGATGGACGTGCGCACCAGGGCCGACGGCCTGACGGTGCTCAACGACTCCTACAACGCCAACCCCGAGTCCGTGCGCGCCGCGCTGAAGACCCTGGCCTCGATGAGCCGCGGCAGGCGCTCATGGGCGGTACTCGGTGTCATGGGCGAACTCGGGGCAGATAGCGTGACCGCGCACGACGAGATCGGCCGCCTCGCGGTCCGGCTGAACATCAGCAGGCTCGTCGTGGTCGGTGATTCCGCCGTCGCGCCGATGCACCAGGGCGCATGCCACGAAGGTTCTTGGGGAGAGGAGTCGGTCCTGGTACCCGACACCGATGCCGCCGTCGCGCTGCTGCGCGACGAACTCCGGCCGGACGATGTCGTGCTCGTCAAGGCGTCCAAGGTCGCCGAGCTCTGGCGGGTGGCCGACGCGCTGCTCGCGGACTCCGGCACCGGTCACGGTGGTGACGCGTGATCAGCATCCTGATCGCCGCCTCCGTCGGCCTGCTCGTCTCCATCCTGCTCACCCCGTACCTCATCCGCGTGTTCTCCCAGCAGGGGTTCGGCCAGGAGATCCGCGAAGAGGGACCGCAGGGACACAAGTCCAAGCGCGGCACGCCCACCATGGGCGGCGTCGCGATCATCACCGCACTGGTCATCGGTTATTTCACCGCGCACCTGATCAACTGGATCGGCGGTTCCTCCAGCACCGGGCCGACGGCGTCCGGGCTGATCGTGCTGTTCCTGGCCGTCGCGCTGGGGGTGGTCGGTTTCCTCGACGACTTCATCAAGATCCGCAAGCAGCGCAACCTCGGCCTGAACAAGACGGCGAAGCTCGTCGGGCAGCTCGTCGTCGCGCTCGTCTTCGCGGTGCTGGTGCTGCAGTTCGCCGACGACCGCGGGCTCACGCCCGCCTCGCAGAACCTGTCCTACGTGCGGGACCTGGCGCTGATCTTCTTCCCGGTGCCCATCTTCATCATCTTCTGCTACCTGCTGATCTCCGCGTGGTCGAACGCGGTCAACTTCACCGACGGCCTCGACGGTCTCGCCGGTGGCGCCTCGGCGATGGTGCTCGGCACGTACGTGGTGATCGCGTTCTGGCAGGCCCGCCTCGACTGCGGCGTCACGCCCCAGGCCGCCTGCTACGACGTGCGCGACCCGCTGGACCTGGCCGTGGTGGCCGCGGCGGCGACGGGCGCGTGCATCGGCTTCCTCTGGTGGAACGCCGCACCCGCCAAGATCTTCATGGGCGACACCGGATCACTGGCCCTCGGCGGGCTCGTCGCCGGTCTCTCGATGACCACCCGCACCGAACTGCTCGCCATCGTCATCGGCGGCCTGTTCGTCGTCGAGATGGTCTCGGTGGTCGCGCAGATCGCGGTCTTCCGCACCACCCGGAAACGACTGTTCCGGATGGCGCCCTTCCACCACCACTTCGAACTGGCGGGCTGGGCGGAGACCACGGTCATCATCCGGTTCTGGCTGCTCGCCGCCATCTGCTGCATGTTCGGCCTCGGCCTGTTCTACAGCGAACAGCTCGGCATCGCGGGAGGCTGAGCGGTCATGGATCTCACCGGACGCCGGGTACTGGTCGCGGGCGCCGGGGTGACCGGGCGGTCGGTGGCGGACGCGCTGGTCACCGCGGGCGCGCACGTCACCGTGACCGACGGCGACGCCGGACGGCTCGCGGAGCTGGCGGCGCCCGGAGTGGAGACGGCCGCGGGCCTCACCGAGCCGCCGGAGGGCACCGAGCTGGTCGTCACCAGCCCCGGCTGGCGTCCCGGCTCGCCGCTGCTCGTCGCGGCGGCCGCCGCCGGCGTCGAGGTCATCGGCGACGTGGAGCTGGCCTGGCGCATCGGTGAAGCCCTCCCGGAACCACCGGTCTGGCTCGCCGTCACCGGCACCAACGGCAAGACCACCACCGTCGGCATGCTGGAGTCGATCCTGCGCGCGGCCGGCGTGGACGCGGTGGCCTGCGGCAACGTCGGGTACGCGGTGACCGACGCCGTCGCCGCCGGGCACCGGGTGCTCGCCGTGGAACTGTCCAGTTTCCAGCTCCACTGGTCGAACACGCTCGCGCCGAGAGCCTCGGCCGTGCTCAACCTCGCCGAGGACCACATCGACTGGCACGGTTCGATGGAGGCCTACGCCGCAGACAAGGGCACGGTGCACGAACGCAGCGGCACGGTCGTCGCCAACGCGGACGACCCGTGGTCCTCGGCCCTGGCCGGCACGCACGCCGGACCAGGCGCCCGCCGGGTGGCCTTCACCCTGGACAGCCCGCGTCCCGGGCAGTTCGGCGTGGTCGAGGACCTGCTGGTGGACCGGGCCCTGGTCGCCGATCCCGCCACCACCGCCGAGGAACTCGCGCAACTGCCCGACGTCCGCCCCGCGGGCCCGCACAACGTCGCCAACGCCCTCGCCGCCGCGGCACTGGCCAGGGCCTACGGCGTGCCACCCGCAGCGATCGCCGAGGGGCTGCGTGCCTTCCGCCCCGGCGCGCACCGGGCCGTGCCGGTGGCCGAGATCGGCGGCGTCCGCTACGTCAACGACTCCAAGGCCACCAACCCGCACGCCGCCGCGGGATCGCTGCTGGCGCATCCCGGCGTGGTGTGGATCGCGGGCGGAATGCTCAAGGGGGCCTCGGTCGACGAACTGGTGGCCGCCACGGCGGACAGGCTGCGCGGGGTGGTGCTGCTCGGCGTCGATTCCGGCGTGATCGCCGCCGCTGTTGCGCGACACGCGCCGGATGTACCGGTCAACACGGTGCTCCCGGGTGACGATGACCCCATGACTGCGGCAGTGGGAGCGGCCAGCGCAATGGCACGACCGGGTGACGTCGTGCTGCTGGCCCCGGCCGCCGCCTCGCTGGACATGTTCCGCGACTACGCCCATCGGGGCGACGCCTTCGCCGACGCGGTCCGTGCCCTCGCCACGGGGGAGCCGAATCGTGACGGTGGTTGACCAGAACAGGGACAGGCGCGGCAGGGACGGCCGGACGGAAACGCCGGCCCCCCGGCGGAAGCGGCCCGAACGACGGCGGCCGGCGCGCGGCCTGACGGCCGTGCGGGTGGCGCTGACGGCCTGGCTGTCGCGGCCGCTGGCCTCGTTCCACCTGATCCTCGCCATCTGCGGGCTGCTCACCACGATCGGCATCGTCATGGTGCTCTCGGCATCCTCGGTCGAGTCGCTGAACACCGGCTCCTCGCCGTACAGCCTGTTCCGCAAGCACCTGGTGTTCGTCGCGCTCGGTTCGGTGGTCTTCTGGGTGGCGCTGCGGCTGCCACTGCGCAGGCTCCGGACGCTGTCCTCGACCGCCATGGTGCTGGGGCTGGGCCTGCTGGTCCTGGTGCTGACCCCGCTGGGCACCGAGCATTACGGGTCGAAGGGCTGGTTCGACGTCGCCGGGTACTCCTTCCAGCCGGTGGAGATCGCCAAGGTCGCACTGGCCATGTGGGGCGCGCACATCCTGGTCACCAAGCACGCGGTGCTGCACCAGTGGCGGCATCTGCTGGTTCCGGTGGTGCCCGCGGCGCTGCTCATGTTCGGCCTGCTGATGATGCAGCCGGACCTCGGCGGCACGGTCACCCTCGGGGTGGTGCTGCTGGCGCTGCTGTGGTTCGCCGGCGCCCCGAAGCGGTTGTTCGGCGTGCTGCTCGGCGCCGCCGCGCTGGGCGTACTGGTGCTGGCGCTGATCGACCAGTACCGCCTCGACCGGGTGCTGTCGTTCCTCAATCCCTCGGCCGATCCGCAGGGCAAGGGGCTGCAGGCCAACCAGGCGCTCTACGCGCTCGCCGACGGCGGCCTGTTCGGCAAGGGACTGAACCAGGGCGCCTCGAAGTGGAACTACCTGCCCAACGTCCACCACGACTTCATCTTCGCCCTGCTCGGCGAGGAACTCGGCCTGGTCGGCTGCGTGGCGGTGATGGGCCTGTTCGGCCTGCTGGCCGTCGTCGGGCTGCGCATCGCCACCCGCAACCTCGACCCGTGGATCCGCATCCTCGCCGGCACGCTCACCGCCTGGCTGGTCGCGCAGGCGGCGATCAACATCGGTTACGTCGTCGGGCTGCTGCCCGTCACCGGCGTGACCCTGCCGCTGATCTCCTACGGCGGTACCTCGCTGCTGGTGACCATGATGCTGTTCGGCATCCTGGCGAACTGCGCCCGGCACGAACCGGAGGCGGTGGCCGCACTGCGCACGCAGGGGCCCGGTAAGTTCGGGCGGCTGCTCCGGCTGCCCGCGCCCGAGCCGTACCGGCCGCCCGCCCGTAAATCCGGTCGCAGGCCCGCGGCACGGAGCGGGGCCGCGAACGGGCGCAGGCCCGCGCCGCGCACCGCCCGCTCGGCCGCGGCACCGGACCGGCGCAGGTCCACCGCGCGCGGCGGCAGCACGGCCGCACGCGGCACCCCAGTACGCAACACCGCCAGGACGTCGCGGACGTCGAACCGGAGAGGAACTTGGTGAGCGAGCCGGCAACGAACACGGAGCGAGCCGCGTCGAGCGCGGCACCGACAGTCGTGGTGGCCGGAGGTGGCACGGCGGGGCACATCGAGCCCGCGCTGGCGCTCGCGGACGCCGTGATGCGGCTCCGGCCCGACGCGCGGGTCGTCGCGCTGGGCACCGAACGCGGGCTGGAAAACACCCTGGTGCCCGCGCGCGGCTACCCACTCGAGCTCATCCCGCCGGTGCCGATGCCCCGCAAGCCGACCCCGGATCTGCTCCGTCTGCCGCTGAGGGTCCGCGACTCCGTCCGCCGTACCCGCGAGGTCCTCGACCGGGTCGGTGCCGATGTCGTCGTCGGTTTCGGCGGCTACGTCGCGCTGCCCGCCTACCTCGCGGCGCGCGGCCGGGTGCCGATCGTCGTGCACGAGGCGAACAAGCGTCCCGGCCTGGCCAACAAGGTCGGCGCCCGCTTCGCCGAGCAGGTGGCGGTGGCGGCACCCGGCACCCCGCTCGCCGGGGCGCGCGTCGTCGGCATCCCGCTGCGCCGCTCGATCACCACACTGGACCGTGCCGCCCTGCGCGCCGAGGCCAGGGAGTTCTTCGGCCTCGACCCCGAGGCGCCGACCCTGCTCGCCTTCGGCGGTTCGCAGGGCGCCCGCTCGATCAACACCGCGGTGTCCGCGGCGGCGGGCGACTTCGCCGCCGCGGGGGTGGGCGTGTTGCATGCTCATGGCCCGAAGAACACCGTGGTGGTACAGGAGTTCCCCGGCAGGCCCGCGTACGTACCCGTGCCCTACCTGGACCGGATGGACCTGGCCTACGCCGCGGCCGACGTCGTGCTGTGCCGTTCCGGTGCGATGACCGCCGCCGAGGTCTCCGCCGTCGGCCTGCCCGCGATCTTCGTCCCGCTGCCGCACGGCAACGGTGAGCAGGGCGTCAACGCGGAGCCCGCGATCGGCGCCGGGGCGGGCATCGTGATCGACGACGCAGACCTGACCGCCTCGTCGATCCGGGATCTGGTGCTCCCGCTGGTGACCGACGCCGGCCGGGTGAAGACAATGGGTGCGGCAGCGGTGGGCCTTGGCCACCGCGAGGCCGACGAGGTGTTGGCCGGGATCGTGCTCGACGCGGTCGCCGCGGACAGGGCTGCGGGCAGGACCGCGGGACGACGGGGTGCAGGACATGAATGACGTTCCCGAGGTGTTGCGGCGTGCGCATCTCATCGGAATCGGCGGCGCCGGGATGAGCGGCATCGCCCGCATCCTGCTGGCCAGGGGAGCCGCGGTGTCCGGCTCCGACGCCAAGGACTCACGCGCTTTCCTGTCGCTGCGCGCGCAGGGGGCGAAGATCGCGATCGGCCAGCGTTCGGAGAACCTGGACCTGTTCGCCGAGGGGCCGTCGGCGGTGGTGGTGTCCACCGCGATCAGGGACGTCAACCCGGAGCTGGCCGCGGCGCGGGAACGCGGGGTCACCGTGCTGCACCGGGCCGAGGCGCTCGCCGGACTGATGGAGGGGCACCGGGTGGCGGCCATCGCCGGCACTCACGGCAAGACCTCCACCACCTCGATGCTGACGGTCGCGCTGCAGCACTGCCGTCTCGATCCCTCGTTCGCCATCGGCGGTGATCTCAACGAGTCCGGTGCCAACGCCCACCACGGCGAAGGCGGCATGTTCGTCGCCGAGGCGGACGAGAGCGACGGCTCGTTCCTCAGCTACGCCCCCTCGGTCGCCGTGGTGACCAATGTGGAGCCGGACCACCTCGACCACCACGGCACCGCCGAGGCCTACGTGGCCGTGTTCGGCGAGTTCGCCCGCCGGGTCCGGCCCGGCGGCCTGCTCATCCTCTGCGGTGACGACGCCGACGCGGCCGCACTGGCCGGAGATGTCGGCGCGGACGTGCGGATCCGCCGCTACGGCCGCACCGTCGAGGGGCCGGGGGACGCGCGCGTCCTCGGCTACCGGCCGTGGGGTGAGGGCGGGATCGTGACGATCTCCCTGGACGGCAAGGAGATCGAGATCGAGGTCGCCGTGCCGGGCGAGCACATGGCGTTCAACGCCGTCGCGGCCCTGCTGGCCGGCGTCGAACTGGGCGCACCGGTGGACGGGCTGATCGAAGGTCTCGCCGCGTTCGGCGGGGTGCGCAGGCGGTTCGAGTTCAAGGGCCGTTCCGGTGACGTCCGGATCTACGACGACTACGCCCACCACCCCACCGAGGTGGACGCCCAGCTCCGCGCCGTCCGGCAGGCGGCGGGCGAGGGCCGGGTGATCGTGGTGTTCCAGCCGCACCTGTACTCCCGCACCAGCACCTTCGCCGCCGAGTTCGCGCAGGCGCTCGGGCTGGCCGACGAGGTCGTGGTGCTCGACGTCTACGGTGCCCGCGAGGAACCACAGCCCGGCGTCAGCGGTGCCCTCATCGCCGACCGGATCACCGGCGCGCGGGTGCACTACGAGCCCGCGTTCGACCGGGCGGCCCTGCTCGCGGCCGACCTGGTGCGGCCGGGAGACCTGCTGGTCACCATGGGGGCGGGCGACGTCACACAGCTCGGCCCGGAGATCGTCGCCGAGCTGGACCGGCGCGCGGAGCAGGGATAGCCATGACGGTGACGCGATCGCGGTCGGGCGGCAGGCGGACGCCGTCCCGCCCGTCGCGCCGCGGCGGGGATACGACGGGTGGCGGGGAACCGGCTGCCAGGGCACGGCGCGGCCGCAGGCCGGCCAGTGTGCGCGCCCGCACCGCCGATCGGCCGACCCGGCGTCGCGCCATGCGCCGCCGGTGGATCGCGTTGCTCGGCGTGCTGACCATCGCCGGTCTCGGCTACATCCTGTTCTTCACCTCGACCGTGGGGGCGAAGACCGTGCAGGTGGTCGGCGCGCGGGAACTGCCAGAGGAGCAGATCCTCGCCCTGGCGGCGGTTCCCGACCAGCGGTCGATGCTGCGCCTGGACGCCGACGAGATCCGCGACCGGGTGCTGACCCTGCCGGGGATCGCCACGGCGGCGGTCTCCCGCTCCTGGCCGACCACCCTGCGGATCGAGATCACCGAACGCACGCCGATCGGATTCTTCAACGGCGGCAACGGTTTCCACCTCGTCGACGACGCCGGCACGGATTTCAAGACGGTGCCAGAGCGGCCGCAGGGCCTGCCGGAGCTCTCGCTCACCGGGTCGAGCGCGGCCGACCCGGTCACCCGGTCGATCGCCGGTGTCCTCGCCGCGGTCCCCCCGCAGCTTCGGGAGCGGGTGACCCTCGCGGGGGCGGCGACGCCCGGCAGCGTGGAACTCACCCTCGACGACGGCAAGCTGGTCCGCTGGGGCGACGCGGACGACAGCGACCGCAAGGCGAAGGTGCTGGCCGCCCTGCTCACCCAGCCCGGGCAGAACTACGACGTCTCGAGTCCGGAACTGCCCACGGTCTCCTGACGCCTGCGTGGGGCGGCACCGGTGTTTGCCAAATCCGGTGCGGCCGGGTCCGCCGAGCGGGCAGAATCCGGGGCATGACGACCACTCCCGTGCGCACCGATCCGCCGATGTCGGCGGGCGAGCGTGAGCAGCTCACCTCGTTTCTCGACTTCCTACGCGAGACGGTGGTGCTCAAGTGCTCCGGGCTCACCGACGCGCAGGCCCGCTCGGCGCACGTCCCCTCGGAACTCACCACGATCGCCGGCCTGCTCGGGCATCTCACCTACGTCGAGCGGTACTGGTTCCACGTGGTTCTGCACGGTGGCGAGGACATCTGGAAGGAACGTCTCGCCGCCGACCCGGACGCCGAGTTCCGTGCTGCGATGACCACGCCGGTGACCGAGCTGATCGCGGGTTACCAGGCGCAGTGCGCGTCGAGCCGCCGCATCGCCGAACCACTGGACCTCGCCGGGGAGGTGACCTTCTGCGGCGAGGGCCGGATCAACCTGCGCTGGGTCGTCACGCACATGATCGAGGAGACCGCCCGCCACCTCGGCCACCTCGACCTGCTACGCGAACTCACCGACGGGACGACGGGGGAGTGACCGTCCGGCGCGGCGGCAGCGGGACGAAACCGCTGGTGCGTTTCACGTAGTCCGCGTAACCGGGCCGGGTGCGTTCCAACCCCTTCTCCAGCAAGGGTTTCCCGGTGCCGCGGGCCAGCGTGTACGTCATCGCGAGCGGTGCCAGGATCGTCGCCGCGCCCGCCCAGGTGCCGCAGGCCAGCAGGTAGAGGCCCCACCAGACGCAGGCGTCACCGAAGTAGTTGGGATGGCGGGTGTAGCGCCACAACCCGGTGTCGAGCACCGTGCCCTTCGTCCGCGGGTCCGCCCGGAATCGGCGCAACTGCTCGTCGCCGATCGTCTCGAAGGTGAAGCCGGTCAGCCAGACCAGGACGCCGATCCACGCCGTCACACCGAAACCGCCGCCGTACTGCGCGAACTGCACGGGCAGGGAAACGAGCCACAGCACCGCGGCCTGCACCAGGTAGACCCGGACGAAGATCTTCGCCGCCGGGCGTTCCCCCGCCCGCTGCGCCATGGCGACGTAACGGGGGTCCTCCGCGACACCGTGGTTGCGCAGGTGCAGGTGCACCGCCAGGCGGAGGCCCCAGACGAGGGTCAGCGCGGTGACCGTGATCCGCAACGCGAGATCGCCGGCACCCGCCTGAGTGCCGGACAGGACGAACGTCTCCACGGCGACGAACACGAAACCGAGGCCCCAGAAGGTGTCCACGGTGTCGTAGCGGCCGCGGCGCAGCGCGATCCCGAAGGTGGCCACGACCGCGAGGAGCGTGGCCGCCGCGGTCACGGCCAGGTTGAGCCCGACGCCGGTCACGGCCAGTCCCTGGTGGGCGGCAGCTCACTGCGGCCCGCGGAGTCGGGACGTACCGCCATGATCTGGTCGACCCCCATGCGGTTCTCCTCGAACGCCAGTGCGCCACCGACCAGGTAGAGCCGCCAGACGCGGGCGCCGGTCTCGCCGATCAGCGCGACGGCATCGTCCCAGCGGCGCTCCAGGGTGTCCAGCCACGCCCGAACGGTCGGCACGTAGTGCTCGCGCATCGCGTGCACGTCGCGCACCTCGAACCCGGCACCCTCGAGATGCCCGAGGGTGCGGCCGATGGGGCGCATCGTCATGTCGGGGGCGATGTAGCGCTCGATGAAGGCACCGCCGCCGGGAGCGTTGGCGCCGCGGGACATCTGCTGCAGCACCAGCCGCCCGCCGGGCTTCAGCATCCGGTGCAGGGTGGCGGTGTAGGTGGGGTAGTTGTCCTCGCCGACGTGCTCGCCCATCTCGATCGAGCCGATGGCGTCGAACGGAGCGTCGTCCAGCGCCCGGTAGTCCTGCCTGCGCACCTCGACCTGGTCACCCAGATCGTTGGCCTCGACCCGTCCGCGCACGTGTTCGAGTTGCTCGGCGGACAGCGTGACGCCGACCGCGTGCACGCCGTGGTGCTTGGCGGCGTGGATCAGCAGTGATCCCCAGCCACAGCCGACGTCGAGCAGGCGCATACCCGGGCGCAGCGCGAGCTTGCGGCAGATCATGTCCAGCTTGTCCCACTGCGCCTGTTCGAGCGTCCCGCCCGGCTCACCCGAGCTCCAGTCGGCCGAGGTCCAGTAGCCGCTGGAGTAGGCCATCGATTCGTCCAGCAGGAGCTGGTAGAAGGCGTTGCTCAGGTCGTAGTGGTGCGAGATCGCCGAGGAGTCGCGGCGCAGGCTGTGCAGGACCCCGGACAGGCGCGCCTCCTCGGCGGGCGGGGTCGGCGGCGTGCCGACGGCGCCCAGTCGCAGCGCGAGCCCCGCGGCCTTCGCGAGCTGCGCGGGACCGAGCCGGGACGTGCCGAGTGAACCGGACCGGGTGAGCGCCCACACGGTGCGGAAACCTTCGGTCAGATCCCCCTCGACGTCCAGATCACCGGAGACATAGGCACGGGCCAGGCCCAGTTCGCCGGGGGAGTAGAGCAGCCAGCGCAGGGCGCGCCGGGACCGCAGCACCACCTGCGGCCCGTCCGCGGGACCGGCGTGCGAGCCGTCCCAGGTGCGCAGTCCGACGGGCAGCGAGGTGCCCAGCACCTCTTCGACGAGTGCGGCGATGCGTTCGGCGCGAGTCATTGGCATGGCGGTGATTCGCGGGCGCGCGCGAGACGGATTGGTAGCGTGGTCCCGATCACGTCGCGCTCCGGGCCAATCCGGAGCGTACGTGGTGTCGAATGACCATTGTGCATACCACCGGAGAACGCGCAGGCACGGTCGCCGTCGTCGGCAGCGGCGTGGCCGGCCTGACCGCCGCGTACCTGTTGCAGCGACGATACGAGGTCGTGCTGTTCGAGGCCGACGGGCGTCTCGGCGGTCATGCGCACACCCACGACATTGAGGGCGCGGGCGGCCGGACGATCGGCGTGGACTCCGGGTTCATCGTGCACAACGAGCGCACCTATCCCAATCTGCTGCGGCTGTTCGGCGAGCTCGGCGTCGCCACGCAGGAGACCGAGATGTCGATGAGCGTGCACTGCTCCGGCTGCGGTCTGGAGTACGCGGGCGCCAAGGGTATGCGGGGGATCTTCGCCCAGCCCGCCAACCTGCGTAATCCCCGCTACCTGCGGATGCTCGCCGAGGTGAAGCGGTTCCATCGGCACGCCCGGCGCCTGCTGGACGCCCCGGACGCAGGCGACGTGACCCTCGGCGCGTTCCTGGCGATCGGCGGGTACGGCAAGTACTTCATCGACCACTTCATGCTGCCGGTGGTGTCCACGGTCTGGTCCGCCGACCGCACGGACACCCTGCGCTACCCGGCGCGCTACCTGTTCGAGTTCCTGCGCAACCACGGCATGCTCGCCGTCTCCGGCTCCCCGCAGTGGCGCACCGTCACCGGCGGCTCCCGCGAGTACGTCGACCGGGTCGCCAAGCAGCTCGGTGCCGTGCACCTCGCCACTCCCGTCCGCGCGATCAGCCGGACCGGACAGGGCGTGCAGATCCGCGACGAGTCCGGCCACGCGCACCACGCCGACCGGATCGTGGTCGCCGCGCACGCGGACGACGCACTCGGCCTGCTGGCCGATCCGACCCCGGCGGAACGTGAGGTCCTCGGTGCCTTCCGGTACTCCGCCAACGAGGCCTGGCTGCACACCGACGGCACGATGCTGCCCACGGCCGCCGCGGCGAGGGCGGGCTGGAACCACGTCTCGGCGGGCTGCGGCACCGACTACAGCGCCGTCCAGGTCAGCTACGACATGAACCGGCTGATGCGTCTGGACGAACCGGAGAACTACGTCGTCACCCTCAACCCGGCCACCCCGCCCAGCGCGGACTCGGTGATCGCCCGGATGGACTACACGCACCCCGTCTACACGCCGGAATCTGTTGCCGCGCAACGGAAACTGGCCGACCTTAACGATGGTGTCGTGGCCTTCGCCGGTGCTTACCACGGCTGGGGCTTCCACGAGGACGGCTGCGCCGCCGGCGTGCGCGCGGCGTCCTCGCTGGGGGTCGAGTGGTGACCGCCGCCCTCTACGACGCCACCGTCGGGCACGTACGGCGGATCGACCCGCCGCTGACCTTCGCGCACCGCATGTACCTGTGGCTGATCGACCTGGACGCGTCCCCCCGGCTGCCGGCCTGGCTGCGCCCGTTCGCCCGCTTCGACGGCCGGGACCACTTCGAGCCCGGAGACCGCGCCGGGATCCGGCAGAAGCTGGACGCCTGGCTGGCAGGCCGCGGGGTGGACCTGGCCGGCGGCCGGGTGCTGATGCTGACCAGCGCGCGCGTGCTCGGCTACGTGTTCAACCCGATCACCGTGTACTGGTGCCACCGTCCTGACGGGGAGCTGGAGTGCGTGGTCGCCGAGGTGCACAACACCTACGGCGGCAGGCACGCCTACCTGCTGCGCCCCGACGAACGCGATCACGCTCGCACGGGCAAGGAGTTCTACGTCTCGCCGTTCCAGGAGATGGCCGGTGAGTATCGGATGCACCTGCCGCGACCGGACGATCTGCTCTCCGCGACGGTGATCCTCGGCGCGCCGGGCGCAGGACCGGATCCGCTCACCGCCACCCTCCGGGGCGTCCGTCGCAGCGCCTCGCCGGGCTCGGTGCTCCGTATGCTCCTGAACAGGCCGTTCGTCCCGCAACGGGTGTCGGCGCTGATACGCGGGCACGGGATCTCGCTCTACCTCCGCGGTGCGGTACGGCCGCGGGTCGATGACACAAGGGGAGAACTCAATGGATGAGGCGGTACGCAGACCGCGTCCGGTGGCGATGCGCGCCGTCGACGGCGATGCCGGGGGGCCCTCACCGGAGGACCTGCTCGTGCAGGTCGCCAAGGGCGACGAACGCGCCTTCGAACTCCTCTACGAGAGACTGTCCGGCCCGATTCTGGGGCTCGTGCGGCGGATCGTCCGCGACGGTGCCCAGTCGGAGGAGGTCGCCCAGGAGGTGCTGGTCGAACTGTGGCGCACGGCCACGCGGTACTCGCCGGAGAAGGGAAGCGCGATGAACTGGGCGATGACCCTGGCACACCGTCGCGCCGTCGACCGCGTCCGCTCCGCCGCCGCGAGCACCGAGCGGGAGCAGAAGGCGACCTTCGAGGCGGGGCGTGCCCGGCCGTTCGACGAGGTGTCCGAATCCGTCACCGCGAACTGGGAACGCCAGCAGGTCCGCAAGTGTCTGTCCAATCTGACGGAACTGCAACGAGAATCCGTGATGCTGGCGTACTACCAGGGCTATACCTATCGCGAGGTGGCCGAGATCCTCTCGGCACCACAGGGAACGATCAAAACGCGGTTGCGGGACGGGCTCATCCGGCTCCGCGACTGCTTGGGGGTGACGGCATGACGTCTCCGGACATGCACACACTGGCCGGCGCGTACGCACTGGACGCGCTCAGCGAGCACGAACGTGCGCGCTTCCAGCGCCACCTCGACGAGTGTGCCGCGTGCACACAGGAGGTCCGCGAGATGCGGGCGACCGCGGCCCGGCTGGGCGCGGCCGTCGCGGCGGATCCGTCACCGGAGTTCAAGCAGCGCGTCCTCGCCCAGGTCCGGACCACCCGGCAGGACTCGCCGACCGCGTCGGTCGACTCCGTGGAACGGACCCGCCGCCGGACCGGTGCCCCGCGCTGGGCGGTCGGGCTCTCGGCCGCCGCGGCCGTGGTGGGACTGGCCGTCGCCGGTGTCTCCGCCGGACTGGCCTCGGACGCCAACGACGAGCTCACCGTCGCCCAGCAGCAGCTCGAACAGGCCAGGGCGCAGTACTCGCCCGCGGGCGACCTGCTCACCGCGTCGGACGTCCGGATCGCCTCGAACGACGCGCTCACCGGCGGCGGTGGCACGGTCGTGGCCTCGCAGAGCCAGAACCGGATGATGTTCCTCGGTTCGCAGCTTCCCGACCACGGCCCGGACCACGACTACCAGATCTGGCTGATGGATCCCGAAGGCATTCCGCGGTCCGCGGGCATCGTCGGCACCGAGACCGCGGGTGACGGTGTGCTGATGACCGACGGGATCCAGGGCATGGCGAAGGTCGCGATGACCGTGGAGCCCAAGGGCGGTTCCCCGGAACCGACGACGGCCCCGGTTCTCTGGGTCGACCTGCCCGCCTGACACCGGCGCGCCACGAGCACGGCGGACCCGGGCGGGACCCCACGCGGGTCCCGCCCGGGTCTCGTTGGTGGCCGGTACGCCCGGGGGCCGGGAAGCTCTTGTGGTCAAACAGGTTCGCGACACACGGCGTGGCTGCTGGCATCCGGCCTGTGTGGTGCCTACCGTCCTGCAGAACAACCGGTGGTTGACATAACTCTCACTCTCTGGTTTAGGTCGAGGGTTTCCGAGCAAGCTCCGCCGGTCCGGTCGCGGCGGCGGAGAGCAACGGCGCCACGGCTCGCACAGCAGCACACGGCAGACAGCACAGACACGCGGTACAGCACCACGATCAGGAAGAGGGATCCCGATGACGCCCCCGCACAACTACCTCGCGGTGATCAAGGTCGTCGGTATCGGCGGCGGCGGCGTGAACGCCGTGAACCGGATGATCGAGGTCGGCCTGAAGGGCGTCGAGTTCATCGCGGTGAACACCGATGCCCAGGCACTGCTGATGTCCGACGCCGACGTCAAGCTCGACATCGGTCGCGAACTCACCCGTGGCCTCGGCGCCGGCGCGGCCCCCGACGTCGGCCAGAAGGCCGCCGAGGACCACCGCGAGGAGATCGAAGAGGTCATCAAGGGCGCTGACATGGTGTTCGTGACCGCGGGCGAGGGTGGTGGCACCGGCACCGGTGGTGCCCCGGTCGTCGCCCAGATCGCCCGCAAACTCGGCGCGCTCACCATCGGCGTGGTCACCCGGCCGTTCTCCTTCGAGGGCAAGCGGCGCGGCAAGCAGGCCGAGGACGGTATCCAGCAGCTGCGCAACGAGTGCGACACCCTGATCGTCATCCCCAACGACCGGCTGCTGCAGCTCGGCGACATCGGCGTCTCGCTGATGGACGCCTTCCGCTCCGCCGACGAGGTGCTGCTCTCCGGTGTTCAGGGCATCACCGACCTGATCACCACCCCCGGGCTGATCAACCTGGACTTCGCCGACGTCAAGAGCGTCATGTCCGGCGCGGGCAGCGCGCTGATGGGCATTGGTTCCGCCCGCGGCGAGGGAAGGGCCGTGCAGGCCGCCGAGAAGGCCATCAACTCGCCGCTGCTGGAAGCCTCCATGGACGGCGCCCACGGCGCGCTGCTGTCCATCGCGGGCGGCTCCGATCTCGGCCTCTTCGAGATCAACGAGGCGGCTTCACTGGTGCAGGAATCGGCGCACCCCGAGGCCAACATCATCTTCGGCACGATCATCGATGACTCGCTCGGCGACGAGGTACGGGTGACCGTCATCGCGGCCGGGTTCGACGCCGGGGCTCCCACGCACAAGAAGCTGGAGCCCGGCACGCTCGGTTCGCGCTCGACGGCGTCCGCGGAGTCCGGTCAGGTCGGCGGGAACTCCTCGTCCCAGCAGGGCGGGCAGTCCTCCGGCCAGCGTCCCGCGTCCGCGCCGCAGGTCGACGGCGGCAACGGTCACGGCACCGGCCACGCCGTCCCGCACGGCGGCGGTCACCAGAGCGCGGCCCGCCCGCAGCAATCCGCGGGCAGTGGGGCCCCGCATGTGGGAGCCGCACCGCAGGGCTCCACCGGACGCGGCTACCCCGCGCCGCGTCCGCCCCAGGCGGGCGGGGGACTGCCCAGCCGGGCGGTTCCGGTGACCGAGGACCCGAGCGACGACGAGGTCGACGTCCCGCCGTTCATGCGCCGCTGACCGGTACCGCGATGTGCCGGGCACACGAGTGCCGCGCCCAGGCGTCCTGACCCGCGCACGGGCGTGGAGCAACCCTCGATACGGTGGTCCGCACAACCGCCCGGCGCAGCCGCCTGACCGGTCGGCGTTCTCCACCGTTCGAGTCGAAGGGTTTCATCGTGCGCATCCGCCGTGTGTTCACGACCAGGGCGGGCGGCCGGTCCCGGCCGCCGTACGACTCGTTCAACCTCGGCGGCCGGGTGGGCGACGATCCGGCCGACGTGTCCGCGAACCAGGTCAGGCTGGCCGCCGAACTCGGTCTCGGTGAGCAGCGTCTTGCCTGGATGGAACAGGTACACGGGCGCACCGCCACGATCGTCGACGGCACCGAGACCGCGGCGGCCGAGGCGACCGACGCGCTGGTCACCGCCGAACCCGGCCTCGCGCTGGTCGTGCTCGTCGCCGACTGTGTGCCCGTTCTGCTCGGCGACCCGGAGGCGGGTGTCGTCGCCGCCGTGCACGCGGGCCGGGTCGGCGCGCGCGTCGGCGTGCTCCCGGCGGCCCTCGACGCGATGCGCGCGGCCGGGGCGGAACTCGCCCGCGTCGAAGCCCTGCTCGGCCCGGCGATCTGCGGCGAGTGCTACGAGGTGCCCGCCGAGATGGCCGCCGACGTGGAGAAGCACCTGCCTGGCAGTGCCTGCCGCAGCCGTGCCGGAACCCAGGCCCTGGATCTGCGAGCCGGGCTGTGGAAGCAGCTCGCCGAGGCGGGAGTGGGCCGGATCGGCGTCGACCCGCGTTGCACCGCCGAGGACCGGACGCTGTTCAGCCACCGCAGGCAGAACCCGACCGGCAGGCTGGCCGGGGTCGTCTGGGTCGACCCCGCGTGAACGCCCGCGTGGACCCCGCCGCCCCTGATGCGCGCCGCGAGGACTTGCGGGCCGCGCTCAGTGACGTGCGCGGACGCCTCGAACGCGCCTGCGCCGCGGCCGGCCGAGCGGCCGGAGAGGTGGACCTGCTCGCGGTCACCAAGACCTTCCCCGCGCTCGACGCCGCACTGCTGGCCGATCTCGGGCTGACCGCGTTCGCCGAGAACCGCGACCAGGAGGCGTCCGCGAAGGTGCCCGAGGTCGGAGCGCTGCGACCGGACGCGGCGATCCGCTGGCACATGGTCGGCAGCGTGCAGCGCAACAAGGCCCGCTCGGTCGCCAGATGGGCGGACGAGGTGCAGTCGGTCGACTCCGTGCGACTGGCCACCGCACTGGCCGGCGCCTCCGGCCGCGCGCTCGCATCGGGCGAACGTGACGAACCACTCGCCGTGCTTCTCCAGGTCAGCCTCGACGGGGACACCGCGCGCGGTGGCTGCCCGATCGGGGAGCTTGCCCGACTCGCCGATACGGTCGCTGAATCGGGTGAACTATCTCTCCGTGGCCTGATGGCGGTCGCACCCCTCGGCGCGGAGCCGGGACCCGCCTTCGAACGCCTCGCCCTTGCGTCCGCCGAGCTACGCCGGAGCCATCCCGCTGCCACCGAGATCTCCGCCGGGATGAGTGGTGATCTCGAGGCCGCCGTGCTGCACGGTGCCACCCGCGTGCGTGTCGGAACCGCCCTGCTGGGAGGTCGCGGTCTAGCCTCGCCCTAGGGAGTTGCCCCGGCTTTGTTTCACCCGATGCGGGGCTGGGTAGCAGAAAGTCGATCATGCCGGTAGCTGGGTGTAGTCCCTCGCTCCGGGGGATCGGGACAGGGCGGGCCAGGGCCGAGGTCCTGGGGCTGTAAGGCAATCGGAGAGGCAGAGGCATGAGCACGCTACAGAAGCTGAAGGCCTACTTCGGGATGGTGCCGGCCGACGAGGACGGCTACGACCTCGACGACGACTACCGGCGTGGCTATCACGACGAGGACGACTTCGACGCGTACGACGGGCCACCGGCCAGATCCAGGGCGCGCGGGCGCTACCAGGACGACGAGTTCGAGGACTTCGAGCACGCGGCACCGCGTGCCCGCGCACGCGGCCGGGCCCCGGTACCGGCGGATCCGCCGGTGCACGGCGCGCTGGCGATGGACCGCCAGCCGGAGCCGGTGGCGCGCCTGCGACCGGTCCCGGAACAGCCGCGCACGCAGGCCAGGGACACGCTGAGCCGGATCACGACGCTGCATCCGACCAGCTACGCCGAGGCCCGCGCCATCGGCGAGCACTACCGGGACGGTGTCCCGGTGATCATGAACCTGACCGAGATGGAGAACGCCGACGCGAAGCGCCTGGTGGACTTCGCGGCCGGCCTGGCCTTCGCACTGCGCGGCTCGATGGACAAGGTCACCAACAAGGTGTTCTTGCTCTCACCCCCGGACGTCGACGTGACGGCCGAGGACCGCCGCCGCATTGCGGAGGGTGGGTTGTTCCTCCGGCACTGAACAGTGGCAGAGTGGTGACGTGGATGTAGTCCGGCTTGTCCTTTATTACGTTCTTTTCGTCTTCTGGCTCCTGCTCACGGCGAGGGTCGTTGTGGAACTCGTACGTGCGTTCGCTCGGGAGTGGCGTCCGGCCGGCGGGGTTGCGGTAACGCTGGAGACCATCTACACAGTGACCGACCCACCGGTCCGTTTGGTCCGTCGGATCATTCCGATGGTCCGGATCGGCGGCGTCGGACTGGACTTATCGATTATGGTGCTGTTGTTGGTTGTGTTCATCCTGATGCAACTGGCGCTTCCTTGATGACGGGGATCAGGGAACGTCCGGCAGTCCATGGAGTGCGTGAGGTGAGATCTGATGTCGTTGACCCCTGCTGACGTGCATAATGTCGCGTTCAGCAAGCCTCCGATAGGCAAGCGGGGCTACAACGAGGACGAGGTGGATGCCTTCCTCGACCTGGTGGAGACCGAGCTTGCGCGACTGATCGAGGACAACAACGAGCTGCGCCAGCAGGTCGAGCAAATGGACTCCGAGCTGGAGTCGACCCGGGGAGAACTGGAGTCCGCCAAGGCGAACGCCGGTCCCGCCCAGGTCGCGCCGCCCGCGCCACCGGTGCGTGAGGAGCCACGCCGACTCGCCCCCGTGCCTCCGCCGACCTCGTCGATGGAGCAGACGCAGACCCATGCCGCGATCGTGGGGGACAACGGCGAGCCGAACGTCCAGGCCGCGAAGGTGCTGGGGCTCGCGCAGGAGATGGCCGACCGGCTGACCGCCGAGGCGAAGACGGAGTCGGACGGGATGCTCGCCGAGGCGCGCACGAAGTCCGAGCAGTTGCTCTCCGATGCCAGGTCGAAGTCCGACTCGATGGTGAATGAGGCGCGCACCCGTGCCGAGACGATGCTCAACGACGCCCGTACCAGGGCGGAGACTCTGGAGCGTCAGGCGCGGGACAAGGCCACCACCATGGAGCGGGAGGCCCAGCGCAAGTACACCGAGACCATGAACAACATGAACACAGAGAAGGGTTCGCTGGGCAAGAAGATCGAGGAACTGCGCACCATAGAGCGTGAGTACCGCACGCGACTGCGTGGCTTCCTCGAGTCCCAGCTCCGCGAGCTCGACGACCGCGGTTCGGCCGCGCCGGCGTCCGCGTCGACCTCGGGCGCGAGTTCGACCGGCGGCAGTGGCTCGTCCGGCGGCAGTGGCCAGGGTTACTCCTTCGGTCCCCGCGCCGAGGCGGGCTGACCCACCGGCGTCCCGCACGCGACACCCGACAGGGCCCGTTCCTCCGTTCCGGAGGGGCGGGCCCTGTCGTCGTTCCGATACATGCTGTAATTGCGTGTGCTCTACATCGCTCTTCTCCTGGTGTTGGCCGCCCTCGCGCTGCTGATCGTGGCGCTCGTGTCCGCGAACTCGGTGTGGGCCTGGGTCTCCGTCGGTCTGTCGGTCGTGGCCGGCATCGCCCTGCTGGTGGACTTTCTGCGCCGCAGGCGCGCCGACCGGGCCTCGGACGCCGAACCGGACGCCGAACCGGATGCCGGACCCGCGGCCGACTCGGACACCGATTCCGGCGATGCCGACTCGGACACCGGCACCGTCCCGGACGAGCAGGTCGCCGCCGGAAAGATGGAGCCGGACGAGCGGAAGGCGGGCGTCCCCGCGGACAAGCCCGCCGGCCGCACCTCCGACCAGACCGAGTTCATGCCGGCCGTGGCCGCCACGACCGTCACCGAACCCGACGGCGACCCGGCGGAGGAGCAGACCGATGCCGCCGATCTGCTGATCGTCTCCGAGTTGCCGAACCCGGTGCTCGTCGTGGACGAGTACCCCCGGTATCACCTCGGCGGCTGTGACTGGCTCGGCCGTCGCGAGACGATCCCGATCGCCGTGTCCGAGGCCCGAGAACTCGGCTTCACGCCCTGCGCCCGGTGCGGCCCTGACTCCGAACTGGCCATCCAGTACCGCGCGCGTAAGCGCACCCGGCGCTAGGCCGCGTATCGCGGCCGGGCGGGAACGCGTTTGCCCGGCCGGTTAACCTGATGTGACAACGGCGTCGATCCGGCCATCACCGGGGAGCCTCCGGAAGAACGGGACCCAGGTCCCCAGTAGAACCGGACGGGTGCGGCCCGTACAGTCGCGGAACGAGTGGCCCGGCGAGAACATCGCCGGGCAAGCGGGGTGGTACCGCGGAACGACGCCGGACACGGCGCCGTCTCGTCCCCGTGTGGACCGCCGGTGGACGCCGGCGTCCGTACGAGACGAGCACGAACCGCGAGGAGCGCCCCGATGTATCCCAAGTCGCACGACGGCCAGGTCCCGTCGCAGCCGTCCTTCCCCGCGCTGGAGAAGGAGACGCTGGCGTACTGGGAGAGCGACCGCACGTTCGCCGGCACGGTGGAGGCCCGCGACCCCGGCGTCGACGGCTCGAACGAGTACGTGTTCTACGACGGCCCGCCCTTCGCCAACGGCCTGCCGCACTACGGGCACCTGCTCACCGGTTACGTGAAGGACATCGTCCCGCGCTACCAGACGATGAAGGGCAAGCGCGTCGAGCGCCGGTTCGGCTGGGACACCCACGGCCTGCCCGCCGAACTTGAGGCGGAACGTCAGCTCGGGCTCACCGACAAGTCGCAGATCGACGAGATGGGCATCGCCGCCTTCAACGCCGCCTGCCGCGAGTCTGTGCTGCGCTACACCGGCGAGTGGCAGGAGTACGTCACCCGGCAGGCCCGGTGGGTCGACTTCGGCAACGACTACAAGACGCTCGACGTCACCTACATGGAGTCGGTGATCTGGGCGTTCAAGCAGTTGTGGGACTCCGGCCTCGTCTACGAGGGCTACCGGGTGCTGCCGTACTGCTGGCGGGACGAGACGCCGCTGTCCAACCACGAGCTGCGGATGGACGACGACGTCTACCAGAGCCGCCAGGACCCGGCCGTCACCGTCGGATATCGCTTGCACGGCAACGATTCCGAGCTCGACGGGACGCTGCTGCTGATCTGGACGACGACGCCGTGGACGCTGCCGTCGAACCTCGCCGTCGCGGTCGGCACCGGCATCGACTACGTCGTCGTCGAGTCCGGCGGGGAGCGTTACCTGCTCGCCGAGTCCCGCCTCACCTCGTACGCGAAGGAACTCGGCGAGGAACCGGCCGTGGTCGGCCGCCACACCGGTGCGGACCTGCTCGGCCTGCGCTACACGCCGCCGTTCCCATATTTCGTCGGCGCGGAGAACGCGCACCGCGTCCTGGCGGGTGACCACGTCACCACCGAGGACGGCACCGGGCTGGTGCACATGGCGCCCGCGTACGGCGAGGAGGACAAGGTCGTCACCGACGCGGCGGGCATCGTGCCGGTCACCCCGGTGGACGCCAAGGGCCGCTTCACCGGAGAGGTGCCCGACTATGCGGGCCAGCAGGTGTTCGAGGCCAATCCGAACATCATCCGGGACCTGAAGAACGGCACCGGTTCCGCGTCCGCGCAGGGTGCCGTGTTGCTGCGGCACGAGACCTACGAGCACTCGTACCCGCACTGCTGGCGCTGCCGCAACCCGCTGATCTACCGGGCGGTGTCCTCGTGGTTCGTGGCGGTCACCGAGTTCAAGGACCGGATGGTCGAGCTCAACCAGCAGATCACCTGGTACCCGGAGCACGTCAAGGACGGCCAGTTCGGCAAGTGGCTGGAGAACGCCCGCGACTGGTCGATCTCGCGTAACCGCTACTGGGGCACGCCGATCCCGGTGTGGACCTCCGACGACCCGAACTACCCGCGCACCGACGTCTACGGCTCGCTGGACGAGCTGGAGCGCGACTTCGGCGTCCGCCCGGACGACCTGCACCGGCCCTACATCGACGACCTGACCCGGCCGAACCCGGACGACCCGACGGGCACCGCCACGATGCGCAGGGTGCCGGAGGTGCTCGACGTCTGGTTCGACTCCGGCTCGATGCCCTATGCCCAGGTGCACTACCCGTTCGAGAACGCCGACTGGTTCGAGCACCACTACCCGGGCGACTTCATCGTCGAGTACATCGGCCAGACCCGCGGCTGGTTCTACACGCTGCACGTGCTGGCCACGGCGCTGTTCGACCGGCCCGCGTTCCGCAACTGCATCTCGCACGGCATCGTGCTCGGCTCCGACGGGCAGAAGATGTCCAAGTCGCTGCGCAACTACCCGGACGTCAACGAGGTGTTCGACCGCGACGGCTCGGACGCCATGCGCTGGTACCTGATGGCGAGCCCGATCCTGCGCGGCGGCAACCTGGTCGTCACCGACAGGGGCATCCGCGATGCCGTCCGGCAGGCCGTGCTGCCGCTGTGGAACTCGTACTACTTCCTCGCCCTCTACGCCAACGCCGAAGGCACCGAGGGCAGCGTCCGGACCGACTCCCGGCACGTGCTGGACCGGTACGTGCTCGCCAAGACGCACCAGCTCGTCACTGATGTCGAGCACGCGCTGGACACCTACGACATCGCCGGTGCCTGCGGAACGGCCCGCGACTTCCTCGAGGTGCTGACCAACTGGTACGTCCGCCGGTCCCGGGACCGCTTCTGGTCCGGCGACCGTGAGGCCATCGACACCCTGCACACCGTGCTGGAGGTCGTCTGCCGGGTGCTGGCGCCGTTGCTGCCGCTGACCACCGAGGTCGTCTGGCGGGGGCTGACCGGTGGCCGCTCGGTGCATCTCGGGGACTGGCCGGGGCACGGGGAACTGCCCGCAGACCCGGCGCTGGTCACCGCGATGGACCGGGTACGCCAGGTCTGCTCCTCGGCGCTGTCGCTGCGCAAGGCGAGCAAACTGCGGGTGCGGCTGCCGCTGGCGAAACTGCTGGTGGCCGCCGACGACGCCGAAGCGCTGCGCGACTTCACCGGCATCGTCCGCGACGAGGTGAACGTCAAGTCGGTCGAGCTGAGCACCGACATCGCCGCGCACGGCGGGTTCGAGGTCGCGGTGAACGCCCGCGCCGCCGGCCCCCGGCTGGGCAGGGACGTGCAGAAGGTGATCAAGGCGGTGAAGGCGGGGGAGTGGTCGACGAGCGAGTCCGGTGCCGTGATCGCCGCCGGGATCGAACTCGCCGACGGTGAGTACGAACGGCGCCTCGTCGCGAAGGAGCCGGGCGCCGCGGCGGAACTGCCGGGCGGCTCGGGACTGGTGCTGCTCGACCAGGAGGTCACCCCGGAACTCGCCGCCGAGGGCGTGGCCCGCGACCTGGTACGCGTGGTGCAGCAGGCCCGCCGGGACGCCGGGCTGGATGTCGCCGACCGGATCGCACTGACCGTGCAGGCACCCGAGGACGTGGTCGAGGCCGTCCGGGCGCACGAGGCGTTCGTCGCCGCCGAGACGCTGGCGACGTCGACCGGCTACGGGACCGTGGCCGGGGGGTCCGCCGGAACCGTCGGCGAGGGTGTGCCGGTGACCGTCGGCGTGACCCGGCGGTGAGCACCCGCCCGGTGGGGTGAAGATGAAGCGATCCTCACCCTCGCCTCATCGGGCGGCCACTCCGTACGCCGATACTGGGTTCATGGCCGAATCGACACCGACCCGCTGGCCGCGGATCCTCGCGCTGGTCGCGGTGGCCGCGCTGCCGGTGGCCGCCGGTGTCGCGATGCTGGTCGCCACCGGGCCCGAACCACCGCGGCAACCCGCGCAGGTGACCGTCGGCGAACTGCGGCCGGGCGATCCGGTGAACTCCCCGACACAGAGTCCCGTCCCGTCGCCCACTCCGCCCGTTCCCTCCGAGCAGGCGACCCAGCTCCCGCCTCCACCGCCGGTGGACGACGACGATGACGACGGCCCCGACGACGACGGCATCGACGGCCCGGATGACGACGACGGCTGAGTCGACGGCGCCGGAACGGGGCCGCGGCACCAGGATCCCCGCCCGGGTGCAGATCATGGGCTGGCTGGTGCTGGTGATGACGGGCGCGCTGGCCACCGTCGTGCTCCTGGTCGCCGAGTTCGAGTACTCGGCCGTCGACGACCGGGTGAACCGCTCGCTGGAACAGGACATCAGCGAGTTCCGGCGGGTCGCCGGCGAGGGCGGGGAACCCGGCCAGGCGGGCACTCCGACCGATCCGGCCCTGCTGTTCCGCGCCCATCTCCGCGGCCAGTACCCGGATCGCGCGGAGATCCTGCTCGGCGTCAGCGACGTCGCGGGCCGGCTCGGCACCGTCAAGCAGGCGGACGACTCCGTCGGCGGCATCGTGCTCGACGATCCGGCGCTGCGTTCCATCGTCGACGATCCGGCGGGCACCGGCACCCTGGCCACCACCGGCGGGGACATGCGCTGGCTGCGCATCGACGTCCTCCCGCCGCCGGGCGGCACGCCCGAGGGCGCCCGCTTCTGGTTCGTGGCCGGATACTTCCTGGACCAGGCGCACACCGACGTCGACGCCACCGTGCGCACGCTGGTCGGCATCAGCGCCATCGCCCTCGTGCTCGCCGCGGGCGTCTCGTGGCTGGTGGCGGGCCAGATCCTCGCTCCGGTGCGCGATGTGCGCCGCGCCGCGGCCGAGCTCACCGAACACGACCTCACCACCCGGATCCCGGTGCACGGCCGGGACGACCTCGCCGCGCTGGCCGAGCAGTTCAACGCGATGCTCGACCGGCTGGAGAGCGCCTTCGCCACCCGCAGGCAGTTCCTCGACGACGCCGGGCACGAACTGCGCACCCCGATCACCATCATCCGCGGCAATCTGGAGCTGATGGGCGACGACCCGGCGGAGCGCGCCGAGGTGGTGCGGCTGTGCACCGACGAGCTCGACCGGATGGCCCGCATCGTCGGCGACCTGCTGCTGCTGGCGAAGGCGGAACAACCCGACTTCCTGCGCCCCGGCTGGGTGTCGGTGCCGGAACTGACCAGCGACATCGACGCCAAGGTCCGGGCGATCGCACCCCGGCGCTGGGTGCTCGAACGGATCGGTGAGGGCGAGGCCTGGCTCGACGACCAGCGGGTCACCCAGGCCGTGCTGCAACTCGCGCAGAACGCCGTCGCGCACACGGCCGACGACGCCGAGATCAGGGTCGGATCCTCGGTCTACCACGGGTCCGCGTCCTTCTGGGTCACCGACACCGGACCCGGTGTCGCCGCGGAGGACGCGCCGTTGATCTTCGAGCGCTTCGCCCGCGGATCCACCACCGCGGACGGCAGCGCGGGCCGCGGTGGCGCCGGTCTGGGGCTGGCCATCGTCAAGGCCATCGCCGAGGCGCACCACGGCAACGCCAGGGTCATGTCCGACCCTGGGCAGGGCGCCACCTTCGGCATCGAACTGCCCGCCGCACCACGACACGACACCGTCCCGCACGAGACGGCACCACGACACGAGACCGGGGAGACCCACCGCGCATGAGCAGGATCCTGATCGCCGAGGACGAGCAGCGCATCGCCGCGTTCGTCGAGAAAGGCCTGCGGGCGAACGGGTTCACCACCACCGTCGTCGGTGACGGCGACGCCGCGCTGGCCACCGTGATCACCGGTGACTTCGAGCTGATGGTGCTCGACCTCGGCCTGCCGAGACGGGACGGATTCGCCGTACTGCAGGCGATGCGGGCCGCGCGGGTCTCGCTGCCGGTGATCATCCTGACCGCACGGGACTCGGTGCACGACACGGTCGCCGGGCTGGAGGGCGGCGCGGACGACTACATGACCAAGCCGTTCCGCTTCGAGGAACTGCTCGCCCGGGTCCGCCTGCGGCTGAAGTCCACCGACCGCTCGCCGGAGGTCACCGTGCTGCGCAACGGGGAACTCTCACTCGACCTGCGCACCAGACGGGCCAGAACCAGCGAGTCCACAGTGGACTTGACGGCGCGGGAGTTCGCCCTGCTGGAGCTGTTCCTGAGACATCCGGGGCAGGTGCTCTCCCGCGAGCAGATCCTGTCGCACGTGTGGGGTTACGACTTCGATCCCGGATCCAACGTGGTCGACGTCTATGTCCGCACCCTGCGGCGCAAGATCGGACCGGACCGCATCGACACGGTTCGCGGGATGGGATACCGCCTGCCCTGAGAGCGCGGGCGCCTACCAGTTCGCCGTCGAGGCGGGTGTGCGCAGCTCGGTGGGCAGGGCGATGCCCGCGGGCAGCAACCGGGGCAGCAGCGAGCGCTCGGTGGTCAGCGCCCGGAACGCCAGCGTGATCGTCACCTCGTGGTCCGGGGTGTGCACGGACCGGACCGGGTCGCCCGCCGCGACCGTTCCGGGGGTGATCACCCGCAGGTAGGTCCCCGGCCTGCGGGCCGCCATGAATGTCCGGACCCAGCGTGGGACACCGATCGCGGCCGCGAACGTGCGGCACGGGATCCGCGGCCCGGACACCTCCAGCACCAGTTCCCCGCCCACCTGCCAGCGCTGGCCGATCAGCGCGCCGGTGAGGTCCAGTCCGGCCGTGGTCAGGTTCTCGCCGAAGGTCCCCGGCCCCGGGGGCGGGTCCAGTTCCCCCGCCCAGTACCGCAGATCCTCCGCGGCATAGGCGTAGACGGCCTTGTCGTCGCCGCCGTGGAAGCGCAGATCGCAGACGGCATCGCCGGCGAGACCGCTGCCCCCGCTGCCCCTCGGTCCCGGGGCCGTCACGGCGATCCGGCCGGGCACCGGTCGTTTGGCGATGCCGGTGATCCCGGGACCGGTGTGCTCGCTCGGGGTCGCGGTCCCGACGTTGACCGACTCGATGGTGCCCATCGCCCGACGCTAACCCACCGGCCACGCCCCGCCGGCGCCGCGCGCCGCCCGCACCGATCCCGGGCGCGGGCGGCGTCCGGCGAACCCGGTCAGCCCGCCAGCGTCCAGGCCGCGTGCGCGACAGCGTCGGTCATCTTGTCCAGCGACTCGACGTCGATGTTGTCCAGCGTGTCGCAGGCCTGGTGGTAGCACGGGTCGAAGGCCTCACCCGCCGTGCCGCCCCACAGTTCGGCCTGCGCCTCGGTCTTGACGTCCTCGGCGCCGGAGAACAGCCCGGCGGTCGGGATGCCGGCGTCGGCGAAGGCCGCGTGGTCGGACCGGCCGCCGATCGCGGTGTCCTCGGTCTGCACGCCCGCTCCGGCCAGGAACTCGTTCAGCGGCGCCTGCAGCTCCGCGGAGCCCTCCGGCTGGTCACTCGGGTCGTAGGCGAAGTAGCCGGCGTTGGGCGAACCGAGCATGTCGAAGTTCAGGTACCCGGTGATCTTGTCCCGTTCGGCCTGCGGCAGCGACTCCACGTACTCGGTGGAACCGACCAGGCCCAGTTCTTCGGCACCCCACCAGCCGAAGCGCAGCTTCTTCGCCGGCTGGAGCTGCTGCTCGGCGACGGTCAGCGCCACCTCAAGCAGGGCGGCCGACCCGGTGCCGTTGTCGTTGATGGCCGGTCCGGCCTCGACGCCGTCGGAGTGGCCGCCGAGCATCAGCACCTGGTTCGCGTCGCCCGCGGTCCAGTCGGCGATCAGGTTGTAGCCGGTCGCGCCCTGCACCTCGAACTCCTGCACGGACGTCTCGAACCCGGCCTCGTCGAGCGTGGCCTTGAGGAAGTCGATGGTGGCCTTCTGCCCGGGCTGGCCGTGCGCGCGGTTCCCGCCGTTGGCGGCGGCCACGTCGTTCAGCGCCGTGAGATGTGCCTGCACGTCGGCGATCGGGATGTCCGGCGGAGCCGCGGTCGTCGCGGGGGCGGCCACGGCGACACCGCCGGCGAGCAGCGCGCTGGTGGCCAGCAACGCCGGCAGACCACGGGTGAGGGTGCTGCGCAGGGACATGCGAACTCCTGTCACGGTCGCGTTCGGTTCCTTCGCAGGCTGCTGTACCGGACCCGGCCCGCACCAGGGTCTTTCGGATGTTCTGTCCGGATGGGGGTGGTGATGGTGAGTGGCCGAAGGGTCCTACGGAAGAATGACCCCGGCGGGCACGGCGAGGAAGGGGTGGCGATGGAGAACCTCCCGGTCGTGCTGGGGGTCGGCGCGGGTGTGCTGCTGCTGGCCGTGCTGGCCGTTCGGGTGTCGATCAAGATCGGTCTGCCCTCGCTGCTGCTCTACCTCGGCATCGGTGTGCTCATCGGCGAGGCGGGCCTGGGCATCGAGTTCGACGACGCTTCGCTGACGAAGTCGCTGGGACTGGCGGCGCTGGTGATGATCCTCGCCGAGGGCGGGCTCACCACCCGCTGGTCGGCGGTGAAACCCTCGCTGGGGCCCGGAATCGCGATGTCCACGGTGGGCGTCGTGATCAGCATCGCGATCACCGGCGGTCTCCTGCACTGGCTGCTCGGCCTCGACTGGCGGATGGCCCTGCTGTGGGGCGCGGTGCTCGCGTCCACCGACGCGGCCGCGGTGTTCTCGGTGCTGCGGTCCGCCGGGGTGGGCAAGCGGCTGGTCGGCTCCCTGGAGCTCGAGTCCGGCATCAACGACGCACCCGCCTACATCGCGGTGGTCGTGCTCGCCACCGGCACGACGGTCGACTGGACTCTTCCGCTGCTGGTCGTCTACGAGCTCGGCGCCGGGCTGGTGGTCGGGCTGGCGCTGGGCTGGCTGGGCGCGCAGGCGCTGCGCAGGGCGGCCCTGCCGGCCACCGGCCTCTACCCGGTGGCCACGGTCGCGGTCTGCGTCCTCGCCTACTCCTCGGGGCAGCTCGCGCACGCCTCCGGCCTGCTCGCCACCTACGTGGCCGGGGTCGTCCTGGGCAACTCCCGGCTGCCGCACCGTTCCGACACGCTGTCCTTCGCCGAGGGGCTGGGCTGGCTCTCGCAGATCGGGCTGTTCGTGCTGCTGGGCCTGTTCGCCTCGCCGGGCCGTCTGCTCGACGCGGTGATCCCCGGCCTGGTGGCAGGCGCCGTGGTGCTGCTGGTGGCGCGGCCGGTGTCGGTCGCGCTGTCCTGCCTGCCGTTCCGATTACCCTGGCGGGACCAGGCGTTCCTGTCCTGGGCGGGATTACGCGGTGCCGTGCCGATCGTGCTCGCGATGATCCCGCTCGCCGAGGGTGTGCCGGGCGCACAGCAACTCGTCGACGCCGTCTTCGTGCTCGTCTTCGTGCTGACCCTGTTGCAGGGCACCACCCTGGCCTGGCTGGCGCGACTGCTCCGCCTGGACACCGCGGCCAGGGCCCAGGAGATCGAGGTGGACTCCGCCCCGCTGGACGAGCTGGGCGCCGAACTGCTGCAGGTGCGGATCCAGCAGGGATCGCGGTTGCACGGCGTCTACCTGTCCGAGCTCCGGCTGCCGGTCGGTGCCTCGGTGAGCCTGGTGGTGCGCAAGGGAGCCGGGTTCACCCCGCAGGCCACCAGCAGGCTGCAGGTGGGTGACCAGTTGCTGGTGGTGGCCACCGAATCCGCACGGTCGGCGGCCGAACGACGGATCCGGGCCGTGGACCGCGCGGGCAGGCTCGCCCGGTGGCACGGCGAGTCGGGCGGCGGCTGAGCTCCGCGCTCCCACGGGCTGGAACGGTTCGCCCCGGCTCCCGGTGATGGGCTAACGTTTCGGCAGGTCATGAGCGCCAGCGTCAAGCCCCGGCTCGCTGGCCGGCAACCCTCCTTCCGCGGTGGGGTGCCCCGGGTGAGGACCTGGCCCGTCGCGATCCCGCGGTGGGCAAGCGCGGACTCCGCCGGTCGTCACCCGGGGTCCCGGACCGCCGAGGAGACGCCATGACGCTCGCACTCGACCGCATCGACACCGTGCCCGCTCCCGCCCCGGTCGCCCGCGCTCCGCGGGCGGTTCCGGCCGTGGCCGGTGCGGGCCTGCGGGTTCCGCTGGTCACCGGGGGCACCCGCGAGTACGCCAACCTCGACCACGCCGCGAGCGCACCGTGCCTGGCCGAGGTCCGCCGCGCGGTGGACGAGTTCCTGCCCTGGTACGCCAGCGTGCACCGCGGCGCCGGCTTCGCCTCGCAGGTGTCCACCCGCGTGCACGAGCGCAGCCGTGACATCGTCGCCCGCTTCCTCGGTGCCCGGCGGGGCGACACCGTCGTCTTCACCCGCAACACCACCGACGCCCTCACCCTGCTGGCCCGCTCGGTGCCCCGGCACACCGCCGTCGTGCAGTTCGACACCGAGCACCACGCGGCACTGCTGCCGTGGCGCGGCCCGCACGTCCGCCGGATCGCCACGCCGAGCACCCGGTCCGGCGCGATCGCCGCGCTGGACGCCGCGCTCGCCGACTGTCCCGAGGGTCCGCGCCTTGTCGTCGTGACCGGCGCGTCGAACGTCACCGGCGAGGTCCTGCCGGTCGCCGAGTTCGCCGCCGTCGCCCGCAGGCACGGTGCCCGGATCGCACTCGACGGGGCACAGCTCGCCCCGCACCGCCCCATCTCGCTGCGCGAGCTGGACGTCGACTACGTCGCGATCTCCGGCCACAAGCTCTACGCGCCGTTCGGCGCCGGCGCCCTCGCCGGCCGGGCCGACTGGCTCCGGGCCGCGCCGCCGTACCTGGCCGGTGGTGGCGCGAGCAGGTCGGTCGCCGCCGACGGGGAACGAGTCACCGTCGCCTGGAACGACGGCCCGGAACGGCACGAGGGCGGCTCACCGAACACGGTCGGCGTGTATGCCCTCGGTGTGGCCTGCGCCGAACTCGAACGCCACGCCGGGGCGGTCGCCGCCCACGAGGACGAGCTGCTGGCGCGGCTGCGCAGAGGCCTCGCCGGGGTGCCCGGACTGCACACGCTGCGCCTGTTCGCCGACGATCCGGCCGTGGCCGACGTGGTCGGCACCGTGAGCTTCGTGATCGAGGGCCACGACCCCGGCCGGGTGGCCGCGGCCCTGTCCGCCGAGTACGGCATCGGCGTGCGGGACGGCGCGTTCTGCGCGCACATCGCCACCCGCAGGCTGGTCGGGCGCACCGGAACCGGCGGGGCGAAGGCGCTGCGGGCGAGCATCGGACTCGGTACCACGACCGAGCACGTGGACCGGCTGGTGACCGCATTGCGACGGCTGGTCACCGGGGGTGAGCGGTGGTCCTACGCGGAGCTGGACGGACGCTGGGCGCCCACCCCGGACCCGCGGGAGCTGCCGCCGTTCCTCCGCTGAGCCGGACAGTGGACAATGCGGAGGTGAGCACCGAACGCCCCGAGGACGTCGACACCGCAGGCAGCACTTCCGCGAGCGCGGATGCCGAGGTGCCGGGACCGCCCGCCCCGCCCCGTCCACCGCGCCGGGTGGGACTGCTGGCCGCCGTCGCCGCGGTGTTCCTGCTCCTCGACGTCGTCACCAAGGTGATCGCCGCGGCGACGCTGGAGGGCAGCGAGCCGGTCCGGGTGCTCGGCGGCGCGATGTACCTGCAGCTCGTCCGCAACCCCGGCGCTGCCTTCGGGATGGGTGTCGACATGACGTGGGTGCTGGCGGTGGTGAAGATCCTCGTCGCGTTCGCGATCGTCTGGTTCGCCCGGCGAATCCGGTCGGCGGGCTGGGCGGTCGGGCTCGGCCTCGTGCTCGCCGGCGCGCTCGGCAACGTGGTGGACCGCGTGTTCCGCGCGCCCGCCCCGTTCCAGGGTCACGTCGTCGACTTCCTGTCCGCGTTCGCCCCCAACGGCGAGGCCTGGCCGGTGTTCAACGTCGCCGACTCCGCGGTGTGTGTCGGGGCCGTGCTGATCGTGGTGCTTTCCTTGCTGGGTAAGGACTACGACGGTACGTCCACACAGGACCGTAAGGCCGCCGCGGCGGGAACCGCCGAGGGGGACGGCGCGTGAGCGCCCGGATGCTGCCCGTCCCGGACGGTCTCGACGGAATGCGCGTCGACGCGGGCCTGGCGAAGATGCTCGGCCTCTCCCGCACCGCCGTCGCCGAGCTGGCCGCCTCCGGTGACGTCCTTCTCGACGGCAGGCCCGCGGGCAAGTCCGACCGTCTCGCGGCAGGTGGCCTGCTGGAGGTGACGCTGCCGGAACCCGCGCAGGCCGTCCAGGTGGTAGCCGAGCCGGTCGAGGGCATGCGGGTCCTGCACTCCGACGACGACATCGCGATCATCGACAAACCGGTCGGCGTGGCAGTGCACCCCAGTCCCGGCTGGACCGGGCCCACCGTGGTGGGCGGACTGGCCGCGGCCGGGCTGCGGATCTCCACCTCCGGGGCCGCCGAGCGGCAGGGCGTGGTGCACCGCCTCGACGCGGGCACCACCGGCGTGATGGTGGTGGCGAAGAGTGAGCACGCCTACACCGTGCTGAAGCGGGCGTTCAAGGAACGCACCGTCGACAAGGGTTACCACGCGCTCGTGCAGGGCCATCCCGATCCGACGCGCGGCACCATCGACGCCCCGATCGACCGCCACCCCCGGCACGACTACAAGTTCGCCGTCGTCGCCGGGGGACGGCCGAGCGTCACCCACTACGAGGTGACGGAGGCCTTTCGTGCCGCCTCGCTGACGGCGATCAAGCTGGAAACCGGGCGTACGCACCAGATCCGGGTGCACTTCTCGGCGCTGAAGCACCCCTGCGTCGGCGATCTGACCTATGGCGCCGATCCGGTACTGGCGCGCAGGCTCGCGCTGTCGCGGCAGTGGCTGCACGCCCGCAGTCTGGGCTTCGCGCACCCCGCCGACGGCCGCTGGGTGGAGTTCACCAGCGAGTACCCGGACGATCTCGCGTCCGCGCTGGAAATCCTGCGCGCCGAGTCCTGACACCCGGCGGCGCCGGTCAGCCGGCCGATCCGCTCCACACGCCAGTCCTGGTGGTTCACCCCGCCGCGGGACGCCGCCGTCTCGGCCGCCGCGGCAGCGCCGATCGAGGCGTTCCAGCAGGAACTGCGCGAGGCGGGGCCGGACTCGGTCCGCACCTACGCCCGTTTCGCCCCGCATCTGTCCGAGGAGGACCTTGCCGAGCTGGACCGGCGGATCTGCGCGGTGATCGACGCCTACGTCGAGACCGAGGACCAGCGCCTCGACCAGCCGGTGCACGGCGGCATCGTCGTCCTGCACCGGATGCCCGGCAGCACCGGGCCTGCCGGTGGGTCAGTCGTCGAGTGACCAGGTGACCGAGCGTTCGTCGGAGTCCGGCCGGGCGTTCCAGCGCACCGACACGACGCGCGTGGCGTCCGGCAGTACGTAGACGGTGTGCCCGCCCGCCGTCTCGCCCGGCCGAACCCCGATCCGGTGCGGAGGGCGCGAGGACAGTGACACCGGCGCCTTGCCGATGGCGGTGCCGTCCGCCGCGACGAGTTCGAGGTAGTTGTCCGGCAGCGAGGCGAAGGGAATCGCTCCCCGATTGGTGATCTCGGTGTGCACGACGACCGCGCGCTCCCCGTCGTCGAGCCGGTAGCCCGCCGCGCTGAACAGGAAGTCCGCCGGATCCTGCACTTCGAGGAGCTGGATGGCGAGCTGCTCGCCCTCCAGTCCGTGGGTCTCCAGCACGTCCCCGCTGCGGCCCGCGCGTGCCTGCGCGGGTGCGGGCTCGGCGGGCCGCTGGTCGCCCCGCGCCCAGGACGCGCTCTGCGGTGGTCCCCAGGTGCTCATCACCGGGTCCGGCCGGACCTGCGCGGGCGGTGTGTGCCCTTGTGGCGCCGGTCCCTGTGTCACCTGATGGTGCGGGGCGGGTGGCCGGGCGTACTGCTGTGGCGGATAGGGCTGCTGGATCTGCGCGGGCCTGCCTTGCTGCCCGGGAGGTGCTCCCTGCACGGTGTAGGAGCCGGAGGGGGCGCCGTGCACCGGGTACGCCCCGGACGGAACTCCCTGTACCTGGTAGGAGCCCGAGGGCAGGCCGTGCACGTGCTGCGGTCCGGGGGTGTGCTGCCCGACCGGGTACGCCCCGGACGGAGCCCCCCGCACCTGCTGCGGCTGCGCGGGCGGCTGCTGCTGCTGGGGTTGCTGGGCGGGCTGTTGCTGGGGTGCCCGGGAGCCCGACACGGCGGCGCGGACGCCCTGCGGATCGCACTCCACTCCGACGAGCAGCGGCAGGCCGCTGCCGGACAGTGCGACGAGCCGGTAGGCGACCTCGCGCGGATCCATGCCGACTTTCGCGGCCAGTTCGTGCACGGCGGCCTTGCCCTGCTCGGCCAGCGCGGCGAGCAGGCGCGCATCCACGGGATCGGTCACGGCCACGGCTGGCACGCTACCGCCTCGGGCCCTCCGGCGTGGCCGCGCCCGGCGACTGCCGGAAAGCCCGGCGGCGGACACCCGGACCCCCCTAGGCTCGGGTACATGTCACCGTCGACTCCGGCGACCGGTCAGGACCGGTCGCGTTCCGAGAAGCCCGGCCCCGAGGCGGCGGGCTCGCCGATCAGCGCGCTCGCCGACGAACTCGTCGGGCTGATGTTCGCCGCCGATCCGATCTGGCCCGCGCTGCTCGGCACCGACCGTGCCGCCGAGGGGCTGGCCGACCTCGGTGCGGAGGCGGGCAGGCGGCAGCGGGCGGCGCTGACCGGTCTCGCCGATCGCGCCAGGGCAGTGGATCCGGAGACGTTGGACCCGCCGGAGCGGGTGACCCGCCGGGTGATCCTGGCCCAGGCGCGGGCACACGTCGAGGGCATCGACAGCAGACTGACCGATTTCGCGGTCACCGACCTGTTCGTCTCGCCCGCCGTGGCCCTGCTGATGATGCTGCCGATGATCACGGTGACCGAGCCGGACGAGGCGGACGCGCATCTCGGCAGGCTGGCGGCGATCCCGGTCCATCTCGAGCAGGCACTGGAACGCCACCGGGCGGGAATCGCCGATGGTCTGCTGCCGGTCGCGCACCTGGTACGGGCAGCGATCGCGCACCTCGACCGGTACCTAGCCGACCCGGACGCGGATCCACTGCTGCGCCAGGAGGCGCCGGACGAGGAGTTCGAGAGCGAACGCCGCGGCCTGCTCGCGACCCGGGTGCGCCCTGCCTTCGCCGCCTACCGGGACGCGCTCGAGACGGAGGTGCTGCCGCACGGCAGGCCGGCCGAGCGTCCCGGGATCGGCTGGCTTCCCGGCGGCGCGGAGATCTACGCCTCGCTCGCGCGGGTGCACACCACCACCGACCGCACACCGGCCGAACTGCACCGCACCGGCCTCGACATCATCGAACGGCTGGGTACCGAGTACGCCGAGATCGGCCGGCGGGTGTTCGGCACCGGTGAGCAGGCCGAGGTCTTCCGACGGATGCGGACCGATCCGGAGCTGCGCTGGCGGGACGCCGAGGAGTTGCTGGGCGCCGCGCGGGCCGCGATCGGCAGAGCCCAGGACGCCGCACCTGTTTGGTTCGGCGCCGTGCCGCCGCAGCCCTGTGTGGTCGAGGCCGTGCCCGCAGCCGAGGCCCCGGGCGGCCCGCCCGCCTACTACATGCCGCCGTCCGCGGACGGGGCGCAGCCCGGTGTCTACTTCGCCAACACCCATGAGGTGACCGAACGGTTCCGGCACGCCGCCGAGGCGGTCGCCTTCCACGAAGCCGTTCCAGGGCACCATTTCCAGCTTTCGCTGGCCCTGGAGCTGGCCGAGTTGCCGTTGTTGCGGCGGATCAGCGAGTTCACCGCCTACAGCGAGGGGTGGGGGCTCTACGCCGAGCGGCTGGCCGACGAGATGGGGCTGTACTCCGGCGATGTCGCGCGGCTCGGCATGCTGGCGCTCGATTCGATGCGTGCGGGCAGGCTCGTCGTGGACACCGGCCTGCACGCGCACGGGTGGAGCAGGCAGCAGGCGGTGGACTTCCTGCTGGCGCACACGCCGATGCCGCCGGTCGAGATCGAGTCCGAAGTGGACAGATACATCGCGTGGCCGGGGCAGGCGCTGGCGTACATGGTGGGACGGTTGGAGATCGAGCGCATCCGCGCCCGGGCCGCGGCCGCGCTGGGCGAGCGCTTCGATCTGCGCGCTTTCCACGACCTCGTGCTCGGCGGCGGGGCGCTGCCGCTGTCGGTACTGGACGACATCGTCACCGAATGGGTGCGGAAAGGTGGAGCGAGTGACTGACGACACGAGGACAGGGACGGAGACGGGAACGCGGGTGCCGGTGCGGCAGGAGGTCGACCGCCTCGCCGAGGAGTACGTCGATGTCCTGTTCGAGATGGAGCCGCTGTGGCCGTCGGTACTCGGGCTGGACGGGACGCACGACCGGCTGCCCGATCCGAGCCCGGCGGCCGAGGACCGGATCCGGTCGGCGATGCGCGACATCGCCGGCCGGGCCGCCGCGATCGACCCGTCGGGCCTCGACGAGGTCCGCGCGGTGACCCGGGACGTGGTGGTGCAGCAGGCGAACGCGGCGCTGGACACCCTGGACTCGCGGCTGGTCGAGTTCAGCGTCAGCGACGGTCTCTCCTCACCCGCCTACTCGCCGCTGACCATGCTGCCCTCCCTGACCCTCAACGACGAGGCGAAGGCCCGCGGGTACCTCGCCAGGCTCGCCGCGCTGCCGTCCTATCTGGACGCCGTCGCCGACCGCCAGCGCCGCGGTCTGGCGGACGGCCTCGTCCCACCGGATTTCCTGGTACAGGCCGGTGTCGACTACGCGCAGCGTTACCTCGGCGCCCCGGAGACCGACCCGCTGGCCATCGACCCCGAGATCGATCTGCCGGACTTCGCCGCCGAACGCGACCGCCTGCTCGCTGATGCCGTCCGCCCGGCCTACGCCCGGTACCGCGACTTCCTGCGCGACGAACTCGCGCCGCACGCGGTGCCGGCCGACCGGCCGGGTCTCGGCGCGCAGCCGGGTGGCGCGGCACGCTACGAGGGCCTGATCCGGGTGCACACCACCACCGACCGCTCGGCGCACGAACTGCACGAGATCGGTCTCGCGCTGATCGAGGATCTGGCCGCGCAGTACCGCGTGCTCGGCGAGCGGGTGTTCGGCAGCACCGACCTGGCCGAGATCTTCGAGCGGCTGCGTACCGACCCGGCGCTGCGCTGGCGCGACGGCGACGAGCTGCTGGAGGCGGCGCGCTCGGCCATCCGCCGCGCGGAAGCCGTTGCGCCCCAGTGGTTCGGACTGCTTCCCGCCGGACAGTGCGAGGTGCGTCCGGTCCCGCCCGCGGAGGCGGTGGGCGGCACCATCGCCTACTACCAGCTTCCCGCTCTGGACGGTTCCCGCCCGGGCGTCTACTTCGCGAACACCTTCGAGGCCACCCAGCGTTTCCGGCACACGGCCGAGGCCATCGCGTTCCACGAAGCCGTTCCCGGGCACCATTTCCAGCTCGGCATCGCACTCGGCCAGACCGAGATGCCGTTGCTCCGCAGGCTCGCCGACGTCAACGCCTTCATCGAGGGCTGGGGACTCTACGCCGAACGGCTGGCCGACGAGATGGGGCTCTACTCCGACGACGTGGCGAAGTTCGGGATGCTGACCCAGGACTCGATGCGCGCCGGGCGGCTCGTCGTGGACACCGGGCTGCACGCGCTCGGCTGGAGCAGGGGGCGCGCGGTGGAGTTCCTCGCCGCGAACACCCCGATGTCCGGGCTGGAGATCGAGGCGGAGATCGACCGCTACGTGGCCAACCCCGCGCAGGCACTGTCGTACATGGTGGGACGGCTGGAGATCGAGCGGGTGCGGGCCGACGCGGCCGAGGCACTGGGGGAGCGGTTCGACATCCGCGCCTTCCACGATGTCGTGCTGGGCAACGGAAACCTGCCGCTGTCGGTGCTCGGTGACGTGGTCTCACGCTGGGTGGACGGGCAGCGCGGCTGAGCCGTCCGGCAGGCGCGCGCGCCTGCCGGACCGTCGCGCCGGTTCCGGACCGGAACCGGCGCGACGGCCGTGGATCACTTGCGGTACAGGGATTCGATGTCGTCGGCGTAGTTCTTGCTGACCACGTTGCGCTTGAGCTTGAGGCTCGGGGTCATCTCGCCGCCGGCCTCGCTGAAGTCCGCGGGCAGGATGCTGAACTTCCTGATCGCCTCCGCCTGCGAGACGGCCCTGTTCGCCTCGTCGACCGCCGCCTGTACGTCCGCGCGGAGCTGCTCGTCGCCCGCGAGTTCGGCGACGGTGGCGTTCTCGGGCTTGCCGTGCTGGGACTTCCAGGTGGGGAAGAACTCCTCGTCGATGGTGACCAGCGCGCCGATGAACGGCCGCTGGTCACCGACCACCATCGCCTGGCTGATCAGCGGGTTCGCCCGGATGCTGTCCTCGAGGCCGGACGGGGCGACGTTCTTGCCACCCGCCGTCACGATGATCTCCTTCTTCCGCCCGGTGATCCGGAGGAAACCCTCCTCGTCCAGCTCGCCCAGATCGCCGGTGTGGAACCAGCCGTCCTCCAGCGATTCGGCGGTGGCGTCGGCGTTGTTCCAGTAGGCACCGAACACGACGGCACCCTTCAGCATCACCTCGCCGTCCTCGGCGATGCGCACCGAGGTGCCCGCCACCGGCCTGCCGACGGTTCCCACCTTGAACGCGCTCTCGGTGTTGACGTTCGCGGCGGCCGAGGTCTCGGTCAGGCCGTACCCCTCGAACACCGGCACGCCGATGCCGCGGAAGAAGTGCGCGAGCTGTTCGCCGAGCGGGGCCCCGCCGGAGACGGCCGCCTTGCAGCGGCCGCCGAGCGCCGCCCGCAGTTTCGTGTAGACCAGCTTGTCGAACAGCGCGTGCTTGACCTTCAGTCCGAGGCCCGCGCCCCCGGTGTCCTGCGCCCGGCTGTACGCCACGGCGGTGGCCTCGGCGGCGTCGAAGATCTTGCCCTTGCCCTCGGAGTGGGCCTTGAGTTTCGCGCTGTTGTAGACCTTCTCGAACACCCTCGGCACCGCGACCACGAAGGTCGGTCGGAAGGTGCCGAGGTCGGCGACCAGGTTCTTGATGTCGGGCGTGTGCCCGAGGGTGACCCTGGCGGTCAGCGCCGTCACCGAGATCGCCCTGGCCAGGATGTGCGCCATCGGCAGGAACGCCAGCAACGAGTTGCCCGGTTCCATGAGCTGCGGGAAGGCCTCGATGTCGGCGCGGATCTCGGAGAGCAGGTTGTGGTGGGTGAGCTGGACGCCCTTGGGGCGCCCGGTGGTGCCGGAGGTGTAGACGACGGTGGCGATCTCCGCGGCCGTGACGGCACGGCGGCGGGCGTGCACCTCGTCGTCGGCGGCGTCCGCGCCGAGGGTGGTGAGTTCGCCGACCGCGGGCTTCTCGCCGTCGATCTGCCAGGCGTGCACGAGCCCGTCGAGCCTGCCGCGGACCTCTTCGAGCTTCGCCATGTGCTCGTCGGTCTCCAGCAGCGCGACCTTCGCCTGCGAGTCGGACACGATCCAGTGCACCTGCTCGGCGGAGGACGTGTCGTAGATCGGGACGGTGACGCCGCCCGCCGCCCAGATCGCGAAGTCGAACAGGGTCCACTCGTACCGGGTCTTCGACATCAGCGCGACGCGGTCGCCCTGCTCGACGCCCGCCCGCATCAGGCCCTTGGCGACGGTGAGCACCTCGGCGGCGAAATCGCGCGCGGTCACGTCGAGCCAGGTACCGTCGACCTGCTTGCGGAAACTGACCGAATCCCCGAAGCGTTCGGCATTCGCCCACACGACGTCGGACAGGTTCTCGTCGTCGGACACAGTCCGGGTTGCTGGAGCGCTGTATTCGCGCACGTGGACCTCCGAGTTTGCAGCAGGCACGGTTGTTACTCGCGGTTAACCTAACCCTTTCGCAGGCCGACTGGCCATGCCGGGTTTCCGGGAATCGATCCCTGACGTGACATTCTCCACCTCGTGTCCACCACAGACCAGGCAGCCGGGCAGGCAGCCACGTTAGACATCGTCGACGAGACCTTCCTCGCCGTCCCGCCCTCGACCGTCGCGGCGGTGTTCGCCGATCCGGCGGCGTGGACCCGGTACTGGCCGGACCTCGTGCTGGAGCTCTACACCGACCGCGGTGACGAAGGGCTGCGCTGGACGGTGCGTGGCACGCTCGTCGGCACCATGGAGGTGTGGCTGGAGCCCGTGCTGGACGGCACCCTGCTGCACTACTTCCTGCGCGCCTCCCCGCACGGCGCCCCGGGGCCGCGGGCGCTGCGCCGGGAGTTCGACCACAGGGCCCGCGCGGCGAAGGCGATCGCCCTGGGACTCAAGGAGATCCTCGAGGACGGCCGCGAGCCGGGGGTCCCGCCCGCCGCTGGGTAGGCTGGCCCGGTGCGGATCCACGTCGTCTCCGATGTGCACGGCAATGCCGAGGCACTGGCCAGGGCGGGCGACGGCGCCGACGCCCTCATCGTCCTCGGCGACCTGCTCGATTTCGTCGACTACCACCAGCACGGCCGCGGGATCCTCGGTGAGCTGTTCGGCGCCGAGCAGGTCGCGACCTTCGCCCGGCTGCGCCGCGAGGCCGGTCGGGACGAGACGCTGGCGTTCGCCCGTTCGCTCTGGGCTTCGCTCGACGATCCCGGCGCCGCCGTGGACGAGGCGATCCGCGGCCAGTACGCGACGCTCTTCGGCGCGATGTCGGCGCCCACCTACGCGGTTCCCGGCAACGTCGACACCCCCGCGCTCTGGCCGGAGTTCGCCGGGCCCGGAGTGCACCTGCTCGACGGTGAGGTGGCCGAGATCGGCGGGCTGCGTTTCGGGTTCGTCGGCGGCGCGCTGCTGCCGGACGGCGCCACACCGCGCCGCGGCGCCGTCTGGCAGCCGTACCTGCGCACCCGGGAGGACTTCGACGCCTCCGTGGCCGCGTTGGGGGAACAGGCAGGCGCCGGTGGGATCGACGTGCTGTGCAGCCACATCCCGCCCGCGCTGCCGGAGCTGACCTACGACGTCGTCGCCCGGCGCCGGGAACTCGGTTCCACGGCCCTGCTGGAGCTCATCGACGAGAAGCGGCCGCGGTGGTCGCTGTTCGGGCACGTGCACCAGCCACTGGCCGCGCGGGTGCGGCGCGGGTACACCGAGTGCGGCAACGTCGGCCACTTCAAGGAGACCGGACGGCCCTGGGTCCTGCGCTGGTGAGCGCTTCCAGCGGCCGGTCGTCGCCACCTCCGCGCCGCGAGCGGCTACGCTCTGGCCCCATGGCGGACCAGTCCACGCAATCCATCGAGGTCGATGCGGCGCCCGAGCGGATCATGGCGGTGATCGGCGACCTGCCCGCGTATCCGGAGTGGGCCAAGGGTGTCCGCGAGACCGAGGTACTGGCCAGCGACGACGAGGGCAGGGCGACCGAGGTCACCTTCACACTCGACGCCGGGCCGGTGAAGGACGTCTACACGCTGGAGTACACCTGGGCCGCGGACGGCCTGTCGGTGGACTGGCGCCTGGTGAAGGGGCAGATGCAGAAGTCCCAGAACGGGCGGTACCTGCTCGAGCCGCAAGGCTCCGGCCGCACCAAGGTCACCTACACGCTCGCCGTCGAGCTCGCCCTGCCGATGATCGGCCTGCTCCGCCGCAAGGCCGAGAAGATGATCATGGACACGGCGTTGAAGGATCTCAAGCGCCGCGCCGAGGAACAGCGGTAGCGAGTGCGCTAGGTGCCTGGGCCGTGCACGGCCGCCGGGCGAGGAGGAGGGGCAGTGCCTCGATCGGGCGTGGCGGCCGAGGGGACGGCGGGCGTGCGCATCCTGCTGTTCACCGGCAAGGGCGGCGTCGGCAAGACGACGCTCGCGGCCGCGACGGCCGCGTCGCTCGCCGCGCGCGGGGACAAGACGCTGGTCGTCTCGACCGATCCCGCGCACTCCCTCGCGGACGCGTTCGGCCTCCCGCTCGGCGCCGAACCATCCGAAGTGGACAGTTGCCTGCACGCCGCGCAGGTCGATTCCCGGGCGCTCGTCGACAGTGTCTGGCTGGAACTGCGTGAGCAGCTCCGCTCCGCGCTGGCCGGCGCCGGCCTCGACTCGCTCGACGCGGAGGAACTCACCGTCCTGCCCGGGGTGGACGAACTCCTGGCACTGACCGAGGTGCGGCGCCTGGCCGGGAACGGTCCGTGGACGACCGTCGTCGTCGACTGCGGGCCCACCGCCGAGACCCTGCGCCTGCTCGCGCTGCCGGAGGCCATGGAACGTTACCTGGACCGGTTGTTCGGCAAGCCGTCCGCGCTCGGCCTGCTCGGCCGGTGGAACCGCACCGGCGAGGCGGTACGCAGGCTCGGCGCCCACGTGGCGTCCCTGCGCACCATGCTCACCGACCCGGCCGTCACCACCGTCCGGCTGGTGCTGACCCCGGAACGGGTGGTCGCCGCCGAGGCGCGGCGCACCCTCACCGCACTCGCGCTGCGCGGGATCGGCGTCGACGGGCTGATCGTCAACCGGCTGATGCCGGCGCCCGGGATCTGGCGGGGCGCGGCCGCGAAGTGGTTGCGCACCAGGCGATCCGGGCAGGACGCGGTGATCGCCGACCTGCTCGCCTCCGGGATCGCCGACAGCGGCATGCGGACCGTCGAGCATCGCGCCGTCGAACCCGTCGGCCTGCCGGAACTGCTGCGCATCGCCGACGAGCTGTACGGCGGTGACGATCCGCTGGAACCCAGGGGCGCCACCGTCGCGCCCCTGCTGGACGTCGCCGCGTCGGAGCGCGGGCACCGGCTGACCGTCCGGCTCGCGCTCGAACCGTCCGCCGCGATCGACCTGGCCAGGGTCGACGACGACCTCGCCGTCACCGTGGACGGTGTCCGCAGGCTGATCGCGCTGCCCGAACTGCTGCGTCCCTGCCGGATCACCGGCGCGGACGCGTCCGCCGCCGGCCTCGTCGTCCATCTCGAGGACGCCCGCCACGGGCCGGACCCCGAGGGTGAGGAACCACGGTGACCGGAACGCACCACCAGGACACCGGCCGCGACGGCGCCTCCCTCGCCGACGAGATCCGGCTGCTCGTCGAACTCGTGGTGGACCGCGCCGCGCCATGGCTGGACGGCGTGATCGCCGCGGGCCACGGTGCCGAACGTGCCACCGGCGAGCAGCAGGAGCAGTCCACGCACCCGGGATCGGGCTGCGGATGGTGCCCGCTGTGTGCGCTGGTCGCCCTCGTCCGCGGGGAACGACCCGAGATCGCGGCCCGCGTGCTCGACCAGGCGGCGCAGCTCATCGCGTTGCTGCGGGCGGTACTGGCGGATCGCTGGGAGCCGGGGGAGGGCGTGCACATGCCGGGCTACCAGCCGCCCCCGCGTCCGGACCCACCGCGGCCGTCCGCGCGGCCCGAGGACGGCCCGTCCGCGCAGGCCTCACCATCTCGCGTGCAGCACATCGCCGTGCGCGGGCGGTGGGACGAACCGGCCGGGGAGCGCTGACGTGCTCGCCGTCGGAATCGATGTCGGCGGAACCAGCCTGCGGGCAGGCGTCGTCGACGAACAGGGCTCACTGCTCGACACCACCCGGGTCGCCACCCCGGCGGGAGAAGCCGCGTTGGAGGACGCGATCGCGAGCGCGGTGAAGGAACTGCAGAACCGGCACCGGATCGGCGCGGTCGGGCTGGCCGTGGCCGGATTCGTCACCACCGACCGGCGTTCCGTGGCGTTCTCCCCGCACCTGGCCTGGCGCGGCGCCGACGTCGCCGACCGGGTAGCGGGCAGCCTCGGGCTTCCGGTGACCCTGGAGCACGACGCGAACGCCGCCGTAGTCGGGGAACACCGCTTCGGCGCGGCCACCGGTGCCGCCGTCGCCTGCCTGGTCGCGCTCGGCACCGGCATCGGTGCGGGGCTGCTGCTCGACGGCAGGCTGTACCGGGGCGCCTACGGCGTCGCCCCCGAACTGGGCCACCTCTGCGTCGTCCCGGGCGGCAGGCCGTGCCCCTGCGGCAAGCGCGGCTGCTGGGAGCGCTACTGCAGCGGTACGGCGCTGGCGACCACCGCCGTCGAGTTGCTCTCCAGCGACTCCAGTGCGTCGACGGTCCTGGCGAGGGAGACCACCGGTGACCCCGGTTCGGTCACCGGACGGCGGGTGGCCAGGGCGGCGAGGGAGGGCGATCCGGTCGCCGAGCGGGCCGTCGCCGAACTGGCCAAATGGCTCGGCGAGGGACTGGCACTGGTGGCCGACGTCTTCGACCCGGAGGTGGTGGTGGTCGGCGGCGGTGTGTCGGAGTCGGCCCCGCTGTTCCTGGACGAGGCGCGCGAACACTACGCGGGGGCCATCACCGGTTCCAGCTACCGCACCCTGGCCCGTATCCGTACCGCGCAACTCGGCGACGAGGCCGCCATCATCGGTGTCGCCGCCCTCGCCAGGGAGAAGGTCCTGACGTGAGCGCGGGGGTGGGCTGAGCGGATGCTGCGCGGCGACGGCGACGGTTTCGTCCGGTGTACCTGCGGGGCCCGCCACTGGGGTCTCTACGGCGCGGCCGGGTTGCTGCTGCACGACCCGGAGCGCGGTGTCCTGCTGCAGCACCGAGCCTGGTGGACCCACCACGGCGGCACCTGGGCGCTGCCCGGGGGTGCGGTGCACTCGTCGGAGAGCGCGTTGCGGGCCGCGCTGCGCGAGGCCGAGGAGGAGGCCGGGATCGACGCTGGCACCGTCACCGCTACCGCCGAGTCCACTGTGGACCACGGAAACTGGCGCTACACCACGGTTCTCGCCGACGCGCACGGTTCGGTCGAGGAGCGTATGCGGGGTACCGAAAGCGCCGAACTGCGCTGGGTGTTGCCCGAGGATGTCGCCGGATACCCGCTGCACCGCGATTTCGCCGCGGCCTGGCCCTCGCTGCGCGAGCAGCTCGGCAGGCGGCTGGTGCTGGTCGTGGACGCGGCCAACGTTGTCGGATCGCGGCCGGACGGCTGGTGGCGGGACCGCGCCGGGGCCTCGGCCCGGTTGCGTGACCGGCTCGCCGCGCTCGTCCGGGCCGGCGTGCACGATCCCGGTCTGCCCGCTTCGGCCGCGTGGGCGTGGTGGCCGCGCCCGGTTCTGGTCGTCGAGGGGCCCGCGCGCGGAGTGTCCCCTGCGGACGGTGTCGAGGTCGTCGCCGCGGAACGTGACGGTGACAGCGCGATCGTCGAGGTCGCCGCGGCCGCCGTCACGGCACGGCCGCGTGACCACGTCGTCGTGGTGACCGCCGACCGGGAACTGCGCGCCAGGGTCACCGCGGCCGGCGCGGGCGTCCTCGGCCCGGGCTCACTGCTGCGACTGCTCGACGAGGCCTGACCCGGTCACCCGGGAACGGTTCCGCTCCCGGGCCACCGAAGCGGGCGAATCCGGGGCGCGCACCCCGGCTACTCCCGGGCGATGCCGTTGCGCATCTCGGCGATCAGTGAGTGCAGTACGGCCTTCAGGCTGCCGTTGTGTTCACGGGCGACCGCGCGCTGACGCTGATAGCTGGCACCGAGTTCGATGATCGTCTCCACGCCGCGCAGCTCGCTGACGCAGTCGAGCTGTTTCGCCACGGGTTCGAGCCGCTCCAGCACGTCGGCGAGATCGTCGGTGACCAGTCGCTCGTGCCCGGCCGCGTCGAGGATGATGATGGCGTCCATCCCGTACCGCGCCGCCCGCCACTTGTTCTCCTGGACGTGCCACGGCGGAAGCACCGGCAGCGACTCGCCGCGATCGAGGCGCGCGGAGAAGTCGTCCACCAGGCACTGGGTGAACGCGGCGATCGTGGTGACCTCCTCCAGCGTGGGCAGCCCGTCGCAGACGCGCATCTCGATGGTGCCGAAGTGCGGGGCGGGCCGGATGTCCCAGCGGATCTCGGAGAAGTGGTCGATCACGCCGGTGACGAACATGTCGTCGACGTAGCTCTCCAGTTCGGACCACTCGCGGAACTGGAACGGCAGCCCGGCGGTGGGGAGCTGCTGGAACATCAGCGCCCGGTTGGAGGCGTAGCCGGTGTCCTCGGCACCCCAGTACGGCGAGGAGGCGGACAGCGCCTGCAGGTGCGGGGCGTAGTTCAGCAGCGCGTCGAGCACCGGCAGCACCTTGTCCCGGTGATCGAGCCCGACGTGGATGTGCACGCCGTAGATCAACATCTGCCTGCCCCACCACTGGGTGCGGTCGATCAGCTTGGCGTAGCGCTCCTTGTCGGTGACCTTCTGCTGGTACCAGGTCGAGTACGGGTGTGTTCCCGCGCAGAACAGCTCGACACCCAGCGGGTCGGTGATGGTGCGCAACTCGTCCAGCGAGCCGGCCAGGTCCTCGCCGAGTTCGCCGATGGTGTCGCACACCCCGGTGACCAGTTCCACGGTGTTCAGCAGTAGTTCCTGCCGGATCTTCGGATGCTCCGGTTCGCCGTCCGGCCGGACGGCCGTCAGGATCCGCTCGGCCACCGACGTCAGCTCACCGCTGCGCCGGTCGACCAGTGCGATCTCCCATTCGGCGCCGACCGTGGACCGTCTGGACGGCGTGAAATCGATGCGCATCGCGCCCTGTTCCCCTCGTGTGTCGCGTAGGGCTGTGCTCAGACCTGCGCGCCACTGTCCGGGTCGGCACCGTCCGGTGGGCCCTGTTTGACGCGCAGGAGCAACAGTGTGATGCCCGAGGCCAGCGCCAGCATGCCGAGGGGCAGACCGACCGAGGAGGAGAGACCGATCACCCCGGGGGCGATCAGCAGCAGCAGCCCGACGACGAAGAACAGCAGCACGACGAACGCGCCCTTGCGCGGGCGGGGCAGTGGGGGAGGTTCGGGCGGCACGTAGTGCTCGTCGTCGTCCGCCGGATCACCGCCGAGCACGGTCGAGTCCCATTCGGCGCCGCCGGTGCGCCAGTTCGCCGCGGGGGGCGTGCTGGGCTCGGTCCGTTCCGGCAGGGTGTCCCGTTCGCCCGCGTCGGTCCTGCCGCCCGTGTCACCGGACCGTTCCCGGCGCTCGGGTCGCTCGGGTCGCTCGACGAGGTCGGCGACGCCGCCGTCGCCGCCCACGCCCTGTGCGCGCAGGCCGGCCACGATCTGCTCGAAGGTGGCGTCCACATCGTCCTGGCCGCCGTGGTCGCCGTGGTCGTCGAGCCGGCTCACCGGGCGGCCGCCGGCGTGTGTGCCGCGATGAACTCGAGGCTCCGCTCGAAGATCAGCGGGGCGTCGTTGTCCAGGGTGGCGACGTGGAAGCTGTCCGGCAGCGGCAGATCGGTGATCTCGGTGCTGCTGACACCCCGCGCCACGATCTCCGAGTTGACCGGTTCCACCACGTGGTCCACGGTCGAGTGCGCCAGCAACAGGGGCTGGGTGACCTTCGCCAGGTCGGCACGGGTGAGCCGCCACAGTTCGGCCAGGCTCGCCGCCGCGCGCACCGGCACCCGCGAGTAGGACAGTTCGGCCACGCCCGGCTTGCGGATGTCGCCGGCCACTCCCTTGATCGAGGGCACCACCCTGGACAGCAGCGGAAGCAGCTTGACGTCCCTGCGCAGCGAGGTGACCGAGGGATTGACCAGTGCCAGTCCGCTGACGGCGGGGCCGAACTCCTGCGCGATCCGCAGGGTGAGGGTGCCGCCCATCGACTGGCCGAAGACGAAGACGGACTCGCACTCGGCGCGCAGTGCCTCGAACTCGGTGCGCACGCAGCCGTACCAGTCCTGCCAGCGGGTGCGGTTCATCTCCTGCCAGGTGGTGCCGTGCCCGGGCAGGCGCGGCCCGCGCACGGCGTGCCCGGCCTCGGTGAGCCGGGCGCCCCAGGGCCGCATACTCGCGGGGGTACCGGTGAATCCATGACACAGCAGCACCCCGACACCGGTCGACCCGATGTGCGAGAAGGGCTCCGCGCCGGCGAGCACAGGCATCCTCGATCGCCTTCCGTTGGGCGTGTCCTGCCCCCATGTTCGCACGGGTCGGCCCCGGGGTCGCCCCCGTGCCGGAGGTGATTCGCCGGGCCCGGTACGGACCCTTGTCCCGGGGCCGGTCGCCGGGCGGGTTGCGGTCCCGTCCCGGACGTCCGTCGCTGTGTGAGATCGGTCGCCCGGCCGTCTCATCCGCGTATCAGCCGTTGTGCGGTTGCCGTCGCGGTTCGTACTGTTGAGGATCGGCGGGGTGGACGAATCTGCGAGGAGGACCTGACGCGGTGCTGTATTGGCTGATGAAGTACGTGCTGCTCGGCCCGGTGCTGCGGCTGCTGTGGCCGACCAGGGTCACCGGCACCGAGAACATCCCCGAGAATGGTGGCGCGATCATCGCCAGCAACCATCTCGCCGTCGCCGACTCCTTTTTCATGCCTCTGCACGTCCGGCGGATGGTCACGTTTCCGGCGAAGCAGGAGTACTTCACCGAGAAAGGTGTGAAGGGCCGTCTGAAGAAATGGTTCTTCAGCGGGCTCGGACAGATTCCGATCGACCGTTCCGGCGGCTCCGCGGCGCAGGCGGCGCTGGACACGGCGATCCGGGTTCTGCGCGACGGGCACCTGCTCGGTATCTACCCGGAGGGCACGCGGTCCCCGGATGGCAGGCTGTACAAGGGAAAGACCGGAGTCGCGCGGGTCGCCCTCGAAGCGGACGTGCCCGTGGTGCCGGTCGCCATGATCGGCACCGACAAGGTCAATCCGATCGGTTCGAAGATGTGGTGGCCGCGCAGGCTCGAGATCAGGTTCGGCGCCCCGCTCGACTTCTCCCGGTACGACGGGCTCGTCGGTGACCGGTTCGTCGAAAGGTCCATCGCCGACGAGATCATGTATTCGCTGATGGAACTGTCCGGTCAGGAATACGTGGACATCTACGCCGCCAGGGCGAAGGAACTCGCCGCCGCCGACGCGGCCGGGGTCCGTCCCGCGGTGCCGGCGCAGCCCTCCGCGCCGGTCGCCGGTGACGCCGCCAGGGTGCCGGAGTCGAAGGCGAGCTGATCGGGCGCACCGGCCGTCCCGGGCGTCGCCGGGTCCCACTAGGGTGCATCGGTGCGATTCTTCTACGACACCGAGTTCATCGAGGACGGCGTGACCATCGACCTGGTCTCGATCGGGGTCGTCGACGCACGGGGGCGGGACTTCTACGCCGTGTCCACCGACTTCGATCCGGGCAGGGCCGGGCCGTGGGTGCGGGAGAACGTGCTGCCGAAGCTGCCGTCACCGTCGGACCCGTCGTGGCGCAGCCGGGAACGGATCCGCGCCGATCTGCTCGACTTCTTCGGCAAGCCGCCGGGCGGGATCGAGTTGTGGGCCTGGTTCGCCGCGTACGACCACGTGGCGCTCGCCCAGCTCTGGGGTGCCATGCCCGCGTTGCCCCGCCAGCTCCCGCGTTTCACCCGTGACCTGCGGCAGCGCTGGGAGGACGTCGGCAAGCCGAAACTGCCGACTCCGCCGACCGACGCCCACGACGCACTGGCCGACGCCCGGCACAACCTGGAGCGCTGGCAGGTCATCGAGGACGCCCGCAGGCACCGCTTTCTCCGCTGAGTCCCTCCGCCCGGCGCGCCGGGCGGAAAATGACTCGCCGCCGCGCGCGGCGGTCTCCTAGAGTCCGCTCCGGCCCGGACGGCCGGTGGAAAGGGGAGACGGCGTGCTGCCGCTGACCGAGAACGAGATCAGGGGATCGTTCGTCAACTGCTCCAAGGGAGAAGCCAAGGGGCTGACGTTGCCGTCCCCGCTCGACGGCGCCGACTGGCCGAACCTGGACTTCCTCGCCTGGCGGGACCGTCGCGCGCCGGAACGCGGATACCTGGTGCTGCGCCGGGACGACGAGCTGGTCGGCGTCGCGCTGCGCGCGACCACCCCGCCGCGAAGCCGGCTGCGCGCGTCGATGTGCTCGGTGTGCCTCACCGTGCACGGGGCGGTGGACGTCGCCCTGTTCTCGGCGAGGCGGGCGGGCCGCGCGGGCAAGAACGGCAACACCGTCGGCACCTACCTCTGCGCGGACCTCGCCTGCTCGCTCTACGTCCGCAGGCTGCGCAGGGTGGAGGTGCCGCAGGGCAACGAGAGCGTCACCGTCGACGAGCGGATCGCCCGCCTCGACGCGAACCTGCACGCGTTCGTCGGCGACGTGCTCGCCACCCGGTCCTGAAGCCTCACCGGCGGGCCCGCACCGCACCTGCCAGTTCGTCGAGGAGCGCGGCCGTCGTGTCCCAGCCCATGCAGGCGTCGGTGATGCTGCGCCCGTAGTCCAGGCCCTCCGGGTGGCCGAGTTCAAGGTCCTGCCTGCCGCTCTCGATGAAGCTCTCCAGCATCAGTCCGGCGACTCCGTGCTCGCCGTCCGCGAGCCTTCCGGCCAGTTCCCGTACGACGTCCGCCTGCCGCGTGTGGTCCTTGCCGCTGTTGCCGTGGCTGGCGTCGACGATGACCCGCTCGGGCAACCCGGCCGCGCGCAGCCGGCCGAGTGTCTCCCGCACGGTCGCCGCGTCGTGGTTGGGTCCTTCGGTGCCTCCGCGCAGGATGACGTGGCAGTCGGGGTTGCCCGCCGTGGTGACCAGTGCGGCGACCCCGTCGGCGTTGACGCCGGGGAACACGTGGCTCGCGGCCGCGGCGCGGGTGGCGTCCACGGCCACCTGCACGTCGCCCTCGGTCGAGTTCTTGATCCCGACCGGCATCGACAGCGCGCTGCAGAGTTGCCGGTGCACCTGGCTCGCTGCGGTCCGCGCGCCGATCGAGCCCCAGGTGACGGTGTCGGCGATGAACTGCGGCGTGATCGGATCGAGGAACTCGCAGCCCACCGGCAGGCCCAGCGCGGAGACGTCCAGCAGCAGCTTCCGCGCGATCCGCAGGCCCTGGTTGACGGTGAAGCTGCCGTCCATGCCCGGATCGTTGATCAGGCCCTTCCAGCCCAGCGTCGTCCGGGGCTTCTCGAAGTAGACGCGCATCACGATGTGCAGGTCGTCGCGCAGGGCCTCGGCCCGCGCGGCCAGCCTGGTGGCGTAGTCGAGGGCGGCGGCCGGGTCGTGCACGGAGCACGGGCCGACCATCACGAGCAGCCGGTCGTCCCGGCCGTCGAGGATGTCCACGGTCTCCGCCCTGCCCTGGGCGACCGTTTTCGCGGCGGCGGCGTCGAGGGGGTGTTCCTGCCGTAGCAGGGCCGGCGGGATCAGCGGACTCATGCCGGTGGTGCGCTGGTCGTCCAGCGCCGCACCGGATGCGCGCGCGGGGCCTGCGATGAACGTCATGACGGGCTTCCTTCGTTCGGGAGCCTTGGCAGGTACAGCCAACCCGTCATCCGTCGAGCCGGCGTCGTGCCCGGCTCGGGTGAGGTCGTCAGCGCACAGGGTCGCCGGCGGGCCCACCCGGGGCCGGCCTGCTGAACCACTGATAGCGCTGCACGGACGCCACTGTAGCAGCGCGTGGACCGCCCCTGCACCGATCAAGTGGATGCCGCTACCCTTGCGGCGACGCTGTGAGCCACGACATAAGGCTGCGACTTTCCAGCCATGACTGACGAGAGGTGCGTACGCATGCGAATCGGGGTGCTGACCGGCGGCGGAGACTGCCCGGGTCTGAACGCGGTGATCCGTGCGGTGGTGCGCAAGGGCATCGACGCGCACGGCTGGGACGTCATCGGGTACCGCAGCGGCTGGCAGGGACCGATGACGGGGGAGTCCAAGCCGCTCGGACTGGACTCCGTCGAGGACATCCTCACCCGCGGCGGCACCATCCTCGGTTCCTCGCGCACCAACCCGTACAAGGCCGACGGCGGGGTCGAGCAGATCCGCGCGACCTTGGCGAAGGACGGGGTCGACGCGCTGATCGCCATCGGCGGGGAGGACACGCTCGGCGTCGCGAAGCGGCTCACCGACGACGGTATCGGTGTCGTCGGCGTGCCGAAGACCATCGACAACGATCTCGGTGCCACCGACTACACCTTCGGCTTCGACACCGCGGTGCACATCGCGACCGAGGCCATCGACCGGTTGCACACCACCGCCGAGTCGCACCACCGTGCGCTCGTCGTCGAGGTGATGGGCAGGCACGCGGGCTGGATCGCGCTGCACTCCGGTCTGGCCGGCGGGGCGAGCGTGATCCTGGTGCCGGAGCGGCAGTTCTCGGTGCCGCAGGTCGTCGAGTGGGTGGAGCGGAGGTTCGAGCGCGAGTACGCGCCGATCATCGTCGTGGCCGAGGGCGCGCTTCCCGAGGGTGGCGCGGAGATGTTGCAGAGCGGGGAGAAGGACGCTTTCGGGCACGTCCGGCTCGGCGGCATCGGCACCTGGCTCGCCGAGGAGATCGCGCAGCGCACCGGCAAGGAGTCGCGCGCGGTGGTGCTCGGGCACACGCAGCGCGGCGGCACTCCCACCGCCTACGACCGCGTGCTCGCCACCCGGTTCGGCCTCAACGCCGTGGATGCCGTGGCGGACAAGGACTTCGGCACGATGGTCGCGTTGCGGGGCACCGATATCGTTCGCGTCAAGCTGTCCGAGGCAACGGCGGAACTCAAGACGGTTCCCGCCGAGCGCTACGCCGAGGCGGAGGTCTTCTTCGGCTGAGGCGACGGCGGCGTGCCGGGTCGCTGCCGTGCTTTCTTGGCGGCCCGGCCCGGCCCGGCCCGGCGCGCTGCCGGCCGGAAGTTGTTCCCGCGCGCCGAAGTTGTCCACAGATGTCGCCGCGGCCCCCGGTGCGCCGCGGGCGGCGATACGCTGGCATGGGGACGCCCCCCAGGGAGCGGTGGGGGATGCCCGGCCCCGTGCCCGGGTCCGGTCCGGCGTCTGCTCTGTGCCGGTCACCGCGGCTGGCCCGTGGCTGCGCCGGTGTGTGCCGTTGGCGCGAAAGCGTTGGGGTGTATGGGTTCGCGGCCCGTCAGAGCTCGGCCAGGTCGTCCAGCAGCAGAGCCGCGGCGTGGATGTCGGCCGTCAGCGGACGATCCTCCAGCCGGGCGTCCAGCCGCTCGCAGGCGAGCTCGAACGCGCCGCGCACGGGCACATCCACCAGCTCGGCCTCGCGCATCCGCAGCGCACGCACCGCTGCCACCAGTTCGCAGGCAAGCAGCCGACGGTAGGCACCTGCCGCGGCCACGGCCTGCCGTGCCGCCTGCGTGGAGAAACTGGCGTGGTCCTCGATGCCACGGGAGACCACGGCCGTGCCGAGCGTCACCGGCAGTGCCGCCTGCCGCAGCTCGGTCAGCGCGTCGTGCGCGATGTACTCCAGAATCATCACCCCCGAACTGCCCGGCGGGCCGGACGCCAGAAACGGCCGCAGACCGGTGAACTCCGGCTCGACCAGGTCCCCGAGCCGCGCCGCGGACAACTCCGCCACCTGGTGCACCGTCGCCCGCGCCTGATCGAGCGCCGATGCCACGTAAGCGGTGTGGAAGTGCGCGTGGTGGTACGCGTCCTCGTGCGGGGCCGAGATCATCGGGTTCTCCGTGCCCGCGTTGATCTCCACCGTCAGCACCTCCCTCAGGTACCGCAGCGCGTCCAACGCGGGCCCCTGCACCTGGGGGAACGCCCGCAGGCCGAACGGGTCCTGGATCCGCCTGCCCGGTGGTGGCGTGCTCTCCATGCCGAGCAGTCCGCGCATCCGTTCCGCGCAGGCCACCTGCCCTGGATGCGGTTTCGCCGCGTGCACCGGTGTCGCGTACGCCTCCGGGTTGCCGTCCAGTGCGATGTAGGACAACGCGGCCACGACCTGGCTGGCACCGGCCAGCCGGTCCAGCTCCACACCGGCCATGGTCGCCTCGGCGAGCGTCGCCGCGTTGCTGCTCATGAAAGCGAGCGCATCGCCCGCGTCGACCGCCACGGGCAGCACCGATCCGGTCCGCCACGCGCCTTCACCGGCCAGCGCCAGCGCCAGCTCCGCCAGCGGCGCCAGATCGCCGGTGCCGATCGCCCCGAGCCGGTGCACCAGCGGCGAGGCACCCGCGTCGAGTGCCTCCGCCAGCGCGGTGATCACGTGTGGTGCCACCCCGGAGTGCGCGGCCAGAAGCTGGTTGAGCCGCACCAGCATCATGGCCCGTGTCTGACCGGGCGACATCTCGTCCCCGCTGCCGCCCGCGTGGCTGCGCAGCAACCGCAAGCCGTGGGCCCGCGAGTCACCCGCCTCCACGGAGTCCTCCCTGTTGGCGCCCACCCCGGTGGTCCGGCCGTAGATCATCCGGCGGGTGCTCAGATCATCGGCCAGCGCCCACGCCCTGCCCGCCGCCGCGAGCGCCCCCGGTTCGGGCACGACCCGTACCGGACCCGCCGCCGCAGCGGCGGCCACCACGTCCGCACAGGTCAGGTTCCGGCCATCGACGACGAGGGGCGGGGACTGGGCGGCGTCCACCGCGCCGCGGGTGACGACACTGTTCATGCCGCCTGTGTACACCCCCGGCGGGCCGGCGTCGCCGGGCCACCGGCACGACGCCGCCCGGCGCGGCCACGGGCGGCGCGGTTACGGTGCCCGCGTGACATTCGCGGGATTCGGTGAGCACGCGATCGACTTCTACGACGGGCTCGCCGCCGACAACTCGAAGCCGTACTGGGACGACAACGTCGCCGTCTACAAGACCGACGTGCGCGCCCCGATGCAGGAGCTGATCGCCGAACTGGAAACCGAGTTCGGTCCCGGTTTCGGCTCCGGCAAGGTGTTCCGCCCGTACCGGGACGTCCGGTTCGCGAAGGACAAGACGCCCTACAAGACGCACTGCGGAGCGGTGATCGAACCGGGCCGCGGCGCGGGCGCCTACTACGTCGAGGTCGGGCCGGCGGGTCTGCGCACCGGCGGTGGCTGCTTCCGGCTCGCCACCGACCAGCTCGCGCGTTTCCGGAAGGCCGTCGACTCCGAGGTGCACGGGACGGCACTGGAGAAGATCGTCGCCCGGTTGCGTCGCTCCGGCTGGGACCTCGGCGGCGACACCCTGCGCACCCGACCGCGCGGCGTCGATCCCGTGCATCCCAGGCTCGAACTGCTGCGTCACCGGACCCTGCGCGCGGTGCGCACCTGGGAGCCCGACGACACCCTGCACGAGCGGGCGTGCATCGACCGGGTCCGCGCCTCCTGGCGGGAACTGCGCGAGTTCAACGAATGGGCGCTCGACCACGTGGGCATCAGCGAGCTACCCGCCCGCTGAACCGCGAATTTCGGGATCGGTACAGACGTGCGGACGTCGAGCGACTAGGCTGTGCGAACGTGAGCCGACGCGCGAAGATCGTTTGCACCATGGGCCCTGCGACAGCCACCGTGGAGAAAGTGCACGCTCTGGTGCACGCCGGTATGGATGTCGCCCGGATGAACTTCAGTCACGGTAGCCACGGCGACCACAAGCAGGTCTACGACCTGATCCGGGCCGAGGCCGCCGCCACGGGCAAGGCGGTCGGCATCCTGGGCGACCTGCAGGGCCCGAAGATCCGGCTCGGCACCTTCGCCGGTGGACCGGTGGAATGGCGGACGGGCGACGTCGTCCGGATCACCGTCGAGGACGTCGCCGGCACCCACGATCGCGTGTCCACCACCTACAAGGGGCTCGCCAAGGACGCCAAACCCGGCGACCGGCTGCTCGTCGACGACGGCAAGGTCGGCCTGGTCGTCCGCGGGGTCGAGGGCTCGGACGTCGTCTGCGAGGTCACCGAGGGCGGCCCGGTGAGCAACAACAAGGGCGTTTCCCTGCCCGGCATGGACGTCTCCGTGCCCGCCATGTCCGACAAGGACATCGAGGACCTCGAGTTCGCGATGGAACTCGGCGTCGACTTCGTCGCACTCTCCTTCGTCCGCTCGCCCGCCGACATCGACCTGGTGCACCAGGTCATGGACCGCGTCGGGAAGGGCCGCGTGCCGGTCATCGCCAAGCTGGAGAAGCCCGAGGCGGTCTACAACCTCGAAGCGATCGTGCTGGCCTTCGACGGCGTCATGGTCGCCCGCGGCGACCTGGGCGTCGAGTTGCCGCTGGAGCAGGTCCCGCTGGTGCAGAAGCGGGCCATCCAAATCGCGCGGGAGAACGCGAAGCCGGTCATCGTCGCCACCCAGATGCTCGACTCGATGATCAACAACTCCCGGCCGACCCGCGCCGAGGCCTCCGACGTCGCCAACGCGGTGCTCGACGGCACCGACGCCGTGATGCTCTCCGGTGAGACCAGCGTCGGCAGGTACCCGATCGAGACGGTCGAGACGATGAGCCGCATCGTCGAGGCAGTGGAGACGGACTCACCGACGGTGCCGCCGCTGAGCCACGTCCCGCGCACCAAGCGCGGCGTCATCTCCTACGCCGCCCGCGACATCGGTGAACGCCTCAACGCGAAGGCTCTGGTCGCGTTCACGCAGTCCGGGGACACGGTGCGCAGGCTCGCCCGGTTGCACACCCGGCTGCCGCTGCTGGCCTTCACCCCCGAGGAGAGCGTGCGCAGCCAGCTCTCCCTGACCTGGGGCACGACCACCCGGATCGTGGCGAAGGTCGACGCGACCGACGCGATGGTCCGCCAGGTGGACCACTCGATGATCGAGATGGGCAAGTACCAGGCCGGTGACCAGGTGGTCATCGTCGCGGGCTCACCCCCGGGGACGGTCGGCTCGACGAACCTGATCCGGGTGCACCGCCTTGGTGAAGAGGACCACGCCTAGGGTCCGCGAGGCCGTCCCGGCGTTAGGGTCGTCGGCATGACTGAGGCCGCCCGGCACGCCGCATCGCGGCTCGACACCGATGTCCCCGAGGGCGGCCAGCCCGTCCTGGACCAGCTCGTCGCCCTCCTCGATCTGGAGAAGATCGAGGAGAACATCTTCCGCGGCGTCAGCCCCGCCCACTCGCCCACGCGGGTGTTCGGCGGACAGGTCGCGGGTCAGGCACTCGTCGCCGCGGGCCGCACGGTGCCCGAGGAACGCAAGGTCCACTCCCTGCACGCCTACTTCATCCGCGGTGGCGACCCGTCGGTGCCGATCGTCTACGAGGTCGACCGGATCCGCGACGGCCGCTCGTTCACCACCCGCCGCGTGATCGCGGTGCAGCACGGCAAGGCGATCTTCTCGCTCTCGGCGTCGTTCCAGACCGTGGAGCCGGGAATCGAGCACGCCGACGACATGCCGGACGTGCCCGGCCCGGAGTCGTTGCCGACGCTGCCCGAGCGGACCAAAGAGATCGCCGACCGGGTCGGTGCGATGGTCATGCCACGCCCGATCGACCTGCGTTACGTCAACGACCCGCCCTGGGTCACCCGCGAGACCGGTGAGCGCAGCGCCCGCAACCAGGTGTGGATGCGGGCCGACGGGGTGCTGCCGGACGAGCAGCTCCTGCACGTCTGCGTGCTCACCTACGCCTCGGACATGACCCTGCTGGACTCGGTGCTGGCCCGGCACGGCGTCTACTGGGGTCTCGACCAGGTGCTCGGCGCGAGCCTCGACCACGCCCTGTGGTTCCACCGGCCGTTCCGCGCCGACGAATGGTTCCTCTACGACTGCGCCTCGCCGACCGCTTCCGGTGCTCGCGGCCTGGCCAACGGCCGGTTCTTCGCGGCCGACGGGACGCTCATCGCCACCGTGGTCCAGGAAGGCCTGCTGCGGGTGCGGTGACGCCGCGTCCGAACCGTTCCCCTCAGCGGCGTGGATCGTTTACTATCCGCGCTTATTGCTGGTGAACGGGGACCTCATGTCGCTCTCACGTACCGGCCGGGCGATCCTGGCCACCACCCTGCTCGCGGTTCTGCTCACCGTGCCGGTCGGTTCCCCGACCGCCGAGGTCGGCAATCCACTCGGTCAGGACATCGACGCCATCCTCGCCGATCCCGCGCTGACCGGAGCCGACATCGGTCTCGTCGTCCGGCGGGCCGCGGACGGCGAGGTGCTCTACGACCGGCAGAGCGACCGCAGGCGCCAGCCCGCCTCCAACGGCAAGCTGCTCACCGCCGCCGCGGCGCTGGAGACGCTCGGGCCCGAGCACCGTTTCCGGACCACGGTGGAGACCGCCGGCACCCGGTCGGACGGCGTGCTGAGCGGCGACCTGTTCCTGCGCGGAGGTGGCGACCCGACCATGCTCGCCGCCGACTACGACGGACTCGCCGCGCAGGTCGCCGACGCGGGGATCCGCACCGTGACGGGGGAACTGGTCGCCGACGACACCTACTTCGACGACGTGCGCCTCGGACTCGGCTGGGCATGGGACGACGAGCCGTACTACTACAACCCGCAGACCTCGGCACTCACCATCGCCCCGGACCGCGACTTCGACGCGGGCTCGATCATCGTCCGGGTCCGCCCCGGTACCGACGGGGCACCGGCGACGGTCGAGACCGAGCCGCCCACCGGCTACGTCACCCTCGTCAACGAGGCCACCACCACCGCCGAGGGCGGTACGCCCGAGATCACCGTCGACCGCGCGCACGGCGGCAACACCGTCACGGTCAGCGGGTCGATCCCGGCCGGGGCCGACCCCGTCGAGGAGTACATCGCCGTGTGGGAGCCCACCGGGCTGGCCGCCTCGGTCTTCCGTGAGCGTCTCGCGGCACACGGCGTCGAGGTCGTCCGGGACACCGTCGGCCGCGCCACCCCGGGCAGCGCCACCGTCCTCGCCGAGCACCGGTCGATGCCGGTGGCCGAGCTGCTCACACCGTTTCTCAAACTGTCCAACAACTCGCACGCCGAAGCGCTGGTGAAAACCGCCGGTCGCGAGTCGGGTGGCGAGGGGAGCTGGCAGTCCGGACTGGACGCCATGGCCAAGACCCTTCCGGCTCTGGGAATCGACCCGGCCATGACGTCTATTGTGGACGGATCGGGTCTGTCCAGAATGGATCAGCTCACGCCCTCGCAGCTCGCCTCGCTGCTGCTCGCGGCGCGCGGGGAACCGTGGTTCGACCGGTTCCAGGCGGCGCTGCCGGTGGCCGGTGCCGCCGACCGGCTCGTCGGCGGCACCCTGCGCTCCCGGATGGTGGGCACTCCCGCCGAGGGGAAGGTGCGTGCCAAGACCGGCTCGTACACCGGTGTCAGTTCCCTGTCCGGATACGTCACCGCGGCCGGCGGCGAGGAACTGGTGTTCTCGCTGGTCGCGAACCAGGTGCTCGGTGGCAGTCCCAGGGCGGTCGAGGACGCCGTCGCGATCAGGCTCGCCGAGTACACCGGGCCCGGCGAGGCGCGTCGCCCCGCCGGCCTCCCGCTGCCGCGTGACGCTGACCCCGCCCCGGAGCTGGAGTGCGCCTGGACCAAGTCCTGCTGATCGCGTCGACCGATCGGGTGAGCTGGGCCATCCGGGGGAGTCGTCACTCTCGCCCCGGTCCGATCCTGAGCCCGCTACCTGCGATGATCGTGCCGCAGGGGAGTGCGGGACGCGGGGGCGGCCGGAACAGGATTTCGTGAATCGCTCACCGGGTGTCACACCCGCTGGTACATATGAGCCATGAGTGTGCTGGAGGTAAGGCGATGACGCGTGGGCAGAGTCCGACCGTTCGCCGCCGCAGGCTGGCCAGCGAACTGCGCAGGCTGCGCGAGACCGCGGAACTGACCATCGACGAGGTCGGCGAGAAGCTGGAGTGCTCGGCGTCGAAGATCAGCCGGATCGAGACCGGGCACGTCGGGGTGACCCCGCGCGACGTCCGCGACCTGCTGGAGCTGTACGGCATCTCCGGGGACGCGCAGGAAGCACTGGTCCAGCTCGCCCGCGAGGCGCGCAAGCGCGGCTGGTGGCACGCGTATAACGAGGTGTTCACCGGCGCCTTCGTCGGCCTGGAATCCGACGCCAGTTCGCTGCGCGCGTTCCAGGCGCTGCTGGTACCCGGGCTGCTGCAGACCCGGGACTACACCCGCGCGGTCATCCGCGCCATGCGGCCGGATGCCGACGAGAAGGAGCTGAACCGCCGCGTCGACGCCCGGATGGCGCGCCAGCAGCTACTCGCCGACCCCTCGCCGCCGTGTTTCTGGGCGGTCATCGACGAGGCGGTCCTGCACCGGGTGGTCGGCGGTCCGGAGGTGATGGCCGAGCAGCTCCAGCACCTGCGCACGCTCTCGGCCCTGCCGCACGTGACGATCCAGGTGGTGCCGTTCGGCGCCGGGGCGCATCCGGGGATGGAGGGACCGTTCCTGATCCTCGGCTACCCGGAACAGGCCGATCCCGACGTCGTCTATGTCGACTGCACCGCCAGCGGCGTGTACCTGGAGGAACCGGAGGACGTCCAGCGCTATTCGCTGATGTTCGATCATCTCAGGGCGTCCGCGCTGAAACCGGACGACTCGCACACGCTGATCGCCGCGACGGCGGACGGGCTGTCCGGCCGGACGGGCTGAGGCCCGCCGACCGAGTCGTCGGCCGCGAGCACGGTCACGGGAGATGACCCGCTCGCGGTCGAGGGGGGTTGCCGGCGCTGCCGGTGGCCTCGAGCAGGCCCGCGGGGCGACCGCGCCGCGCGGGAGCACGAGGTAAGGAGTGGGGAAACCGATGAACGACAACGATGCAGCTGGGGAGCTCGCGGCGGTGCGGTGGCGGACCAGCAGCCACAGTGGTGGCGGCAACGACTGTGTGGAGGTCGCGTTCACCGGCGGGGCGACCGCCGTGCGTGACTCGAAGGACCGGCGGGGCGGCGGGCTGACCGTGTCCGCCCGCGGCTGGGACGGGCTGCTCCGCTCCGCGCGTTCCGGAGCGCTCGACCCGGGCTGACCCGGCTGTCACGTATCCCTTACCCCCGCCCGGACAGGGGCGGGCGGGGGTAAGGGACGCGAACGGGCGCTGCGGTGCGTACACGCCCGATGTCCCGACCTGTCCCTCAGCACGACTCTGGAGTCCGTCAGCGACACCGGAGGAAGAGGGACACCATGTCACGGGATTGGCTGCTGGACGCGGTACAGGCCGAGATCGTCTACCGCGAGGGAGAACTGCTCAAGGCGGGGCGGCTGTTCCACGTCGCGCGCAGCAGGCGGATGGCACGGCGCCGGCTCCTCCGGGGCCGGATCGCGGGGGTACCCGCACCGCGCGAGGGCGCGCACGACACGTTCGGCGCGGACATCAGGTGAGCGCGGGACCGGCCGAGACGGAAAGCACGCGCGGACTGTCGGCCGGATGGACGACAATGTCGATCGTGCCCAGACTCGGATCCGGAATCCCGCTCGTCGCCCGCGTGGACGAGATGCGCACGCTGCGCGCCTCCTTCGCCCGGGCAGAGGAGGGCGAACCGGGGGCGGTGCTCGTTTCCGGTGACGCCGGGGTCGGCAAGACCCGGCTGCTCGCCGAGCTGGGCGCGCTCGCGAGCGCCCGCGGGGCGCTGGTACTCACCGGACGCGGGCTGGACGTCGTCGACGGGGGACTGCCGTACCTGCCCTTCGCCGGCGCGTTCGGCCCGCTGCTGGATTCGGCCGACCCGGAGGTCGTCCGTGCGGTGCGGTCCCGGCCGGCACTGCGCAGGCTCCTGCCGGAGCTCGCCTCCATCCCGCGCGACACCGAGCACGCCACCATGGCCACCGCCGATCCGGAGACCTCGCGCCGGGCGCGGGGCGAGCACGACATCGGTCAGCTCCAGCTCTTCGACGCCGTCATCGGCCTGCTCACCGAACTCGCGGCCGACCGACCCGTGCTGCTGGTACTGGAGGACCTGCACTGGGCCGACGGCTCCACCCGGAACCTGTTGTCCTTCCTGGTGTCCCGGCTGCGCGAGCAGCGGCTGCTCGTGCTCTGCAGTTACCGCGAGGAGGACGTGCATCGCAGGCATCCGCTGCGCGCCCTGCTCGCCGAACTCGTCCGGCTCGCCACCGTCGAGCGGGTGGAACTGCGCCCGTTCGGGCCCGCAGACGCGCTCGCCTTCGTCGAGGCGCTCGCCGAGGAACCGCTCGACCCGGACCTGGCCGCCGACGTGGCCGAGCGCTCCGAGGGCAATCCGTTCTTCGTCGAGGAACTGCTCGCCTCCTGCGTGCACGGCGTCGACCTGCCCGCCGGCCTCGCCGAGGTGCTGCTCGCCAGGGTCGAACGGCTCTCGGCCACGACCCGCAGGCTGCTGCGCGTCGTCTCCGTCGCCGACGGCGGCGTCAGCCACGCCGCGCTGGCCGAGGTCGCCGGGATCGGCGAGGACGAGCTGGACGAGGCGATGCGTGAGGCCGTGCAGCACCACGTGCTCGTCGTCGAGCGTCAGTACTACACGTTCCGGCACGCACTGCTGCGCGAGGCCGTCTATGGTGACCTGCTGCCGGGCGAGCGGGTCCGCACGCACGCGGCCTATGCCGAGCGGTTGCGTACCCGCGCCTCCGGCCGCGGCGACGCCGCCCGGCTCGCCTACCACAGCCGGGAGAGCAACGACCTGCCCACCGCGTTGTCCGCCTCGCTCCGGGCGGCCGAGGAGTCCGAACGGGCCGGTGCCCCGGGTGTGGCGCTGCGGCACGTCGAGGCGGCGCTGGCGATCTGGGACGCGGTGCCGGAATCCGCGCGGCCAGCCGAGCTCGACGAACCGGGGCTGCTCGACGAGGCCTCGTACTTCGCCGGTACGTCCGGTGAGCCCGAACGTGCCATCGCCTACTCCCGTTCGGCCCTGGAGAACCTCGGCGAGGGTGTCGGCGCCGAGCGCGCCGCGAAACTCTGGCGGCGGCTGGCGCAGACCCTGGTGGCCCTCGACGGCACCGAACAGGAGGCAGTCGAGGCGATCGAGCGGGCCTGGTCGCTGGTGGCCGATGCCGTACCCAGCCGGGACCGGGCCTGGGTGCTGGCCACGCTGGCGGCGATCCGGCGGGTCACCGGCGGGCACGAGCAGGCGGTCGAGAGCGCGCACGCCGCGATCGCCGACGCGCACGCCGTGGGCGCCACCGGGGCGGAGGCCGACGCGCTGGTCACCCTCGCCCGTACCGCCGAGCGCACCGGCGACACCGGGTGCGCGCGGGAGCGTCTGCACGAGGCGATCCGCAAGGCCCGGCAGGCCGGTGCGCTGACCGTCGAACTGCGCGCGCGGCACAATCTCGGCCTGAGCTACGAGGACAAGGCCGAACTGGACGCCGCGCTCCGGCACTACCGCGAGGGCATGGCCAGGGCCAGGGAGACCGGGCTGACCTGGGGCGGCTACGGCCTGGAGCTGCGGGCGCGGGAACTGTACCTGCGCTACGTCTCCGGCGACTGGCCGGAGCGGACCACCGCCGCCCGCGCCGAACGCCGGGTGCCCATCGCCGTCGCCGCCCGGATGGCCGCCGCGGGCGTCTACTTCCACGTCGCCCGGGGCGATCACGAACAGGCCGAACGGCTGGTGGCCGAGATGCGCCAGCAGTGGCATACCGACGTCATCGTCGCCGTGTCGGTCGGCGCCGCGGGCACGGAATCGGCGTACTGGCAAGGAAAGCACGAGCAGGCGATCGCCAGGGCCAGTGAGACGACCGGCTGGCTCGACCAGTTCGGTGACCACTTGCTGGCCGGAGTGCGCATCGCCGCACTGGGCCTGGCGGCGTGCGTGGCCGCCGCGGCCGCCGCCCGGCGTCACGGGCGGGAGGACACCGGGGCCGTGACCGCGGGGGAGGAGTTCGCGACCTACGCGCGGGAGTGCGCCGAGCTGGGCGTGCCGCACGGCGAGGTGGTCGAGGGAGAGGGCAGGGCCTGGACCGCCAGGGCCGCCGCGGCGGCGAGTGGCCTGCGCGGACCGGCCGACCCGCGACTCTGGGCGGAGGCGGTCCGCGCGTTCGGCTACGGCGCCGTCTACGAGCAGGCGGTGTGCCGGCTGCACCACGCCGAGGCGCTGCTGGGCCACGGCGAGGACGGGGCACCGTCGGCGGAGGCGGAGGCGGAGCTGCTCGCCGCGCACACGGTGGCGGCCCGGCTCGGCGCGGTCCCGCTGCGCGCGGCGGTGCGCGACCTGGCTGCGCGCGCCCGGGTCGACCTGCCCGGTGCGCCGGTACGCCGCGATGTCGTCGACCCGCTCACCGAGCGCGAACGGTCCGTCCTCGAACGCGTCGCGCTCGGCCACACCAACCGTCAGGTCGGCGCCGAACTGTATATCAGCGAGAAGACGGTCAGCGTGCACCTGTCCCGGGTGATGGCCAAGCTCGGCGCGCACCGGCGAGCCGAGGCCGTGGCGATCGCCTACGACCGCGGCCTGCTGACCTCCCCGCCTGTACCCGCCGCGCCCCGGACGTGACCACCGCTCACCGGCCGGGAAGCCGCCGCAGCGCGCGCAGTCCGGCCGTCAGCGCCCGGGTCCACACGGTCGCCGGAACGCCTCTCGCCGGACGCAACCGCAGTCCGCGCTGCACCGCGATCGACTGCGACTCGGTGTAGCGCAGCAGGCCGTCGGCGCCGTTGCGGCGGCCGACACCGGAGCGCTTCATCCCGCCCATCGGCAGGGCCACGCTGCCGAAGGTGGCCGCGTATCCCTCGTTGACGTTCACCGTGCCCGCCTTCAGCCGGGCCGCCACCGCCCGTCCCGCCCGGGTGTCGCCGCACCAGACGCTGGCGTTGAGCCCGTAGTCGGTGTCGTTGGCCCGTGCGATCGCCTCGTCCACACCGGAGTAGCCGTATACGGCTACCACCGGCCCGAACGTCTCCTCGCGGAACAGGCGTGCCCGGTCGGTGACCCCGGTCAGCACGGTCGGCTCGTAGAACAGCGGGCCCACGTCGGGTCGCGGACGTCCGCCGGTCAGCACGGTCGCGCCGTGGGCCTTCGCGTCCGTCACGTGCTCCGAGACGGTCGCGAGCTGCTCCGGGGAGGTGAGCGAGCCCATCCCCGCCGTGTAGTCGAGGCCCGCACCGAGCCGTAACGCCCCGGCCCGCGCGACGAACTCCCGGATGAACTCGGCACGGATGTCCTCGTGCACGTAGATCCGCTCCACCGATACGCAGAGCTGGCCGGCCGAGGCGAAACAGGCGGTCACCGCGCCGGCCGCGGCCTGCCGCACGTCCGCGTCGGCGAGCACGAGCATCGGGTTCTTCCCACCGAGTTCCAGCGAGTACCCGGCCAGTCGGGGAGCGATCCGCGCGGCCAGATCCTGTCCGGTGGGCGTCGAACCGGTGAAGCACAGGTGGTCGGACTCCTCGACGAAGGCGTCGCCGATCCGGGAACCCCGCCCGAACACCACCTGCCACACACCGGCGGGCAGCCCGGCCTCCTGGGCCAGTTCGTGCAGCCACAGCGCCGAGAGCGCGGTCTGGTTGTCCGGCTTCTGCACGACGGTGTTGCCCGCCGCGAGCGCCGGCAGCACGTCCATCGCGGTGAGGGCGAGTGGGTAGTTCCACGGCGAGACGATCCCGACCACGCCCTTGGGGTGCCGTATCTCGGCTGCCCGGGTGAGTACCGGCAGCACCCCGGCCACGCGCCGCGGGGCGAGGATCCGCGCGCTGTGCCGCGCGTAGTGCGCGGCGACCAGCGCGGTGGCGGAGACCTCGTCGAAGGCGTCCAGCCGGGCCTTGCCCGCCTCCACCTGGATCAGGTCGAGGACTTCCCGCTGCCGGTCGAGGACCAGGTCGTGCAGGCGTGCCAGTACCCGTTGCCGGTGGTGCACGCCGAGCGCGGCCCACTGCGGCTGTGCCCGCCGGGCGCGGGCGAACGCCGCCCTGGCGCCCGCGTCGGTGGCCTGCGGCAGTGTGCCGACCGGCTGCCCGGTGAACGGGGCGGTCGTGCGCACCGGATCGCCGTCGTGCCCGTCGGCGACCCGCGCGGTCAGTGCGGCGGCACGGGTGGCGGGGGGTGCCGACGCGATGCCGCCGAGCGGTCCGGTGGTACGCGCGTGGCTTTCGGCTGTACTGGTCATGGCGCTCCCTCGACATCCTCTGCACTGATTGTTACCGGCGAGTAAAGCATACCGACGGTACGGAATGCGGCGGGTGTGCGGATGTCGGACGCGCTGACCTGCGGCGGTCGGAAACGGGTGAAACTTTCGCCCGGGCAAGCGTCACGATTGGGACGGAACGGCCATCTCCTCAGTACGTGGCGGGCCGGTCCGAGACGAGGGCCGGGCCGGCCCGCCATCCCCAGCCGCTCGCGGCCGCGGACCTCAGTCGGCGACTGCGATCCTCGCGGCCACCCGCTTCCACTCCTCCAGTAGTTGCTTGCGCCGGCGGGGGTCGCCACCGAGTTCGGCGTCCAGTGCCAGGCCCCGGGTGAAGTTCACGGTCAGCCAGAACAGCGTCTCGATCCGCTCGCGGGGAACGTCGCCGGCGACGGCGACGATCGCCTCCAGGGTCGAACGCCCGAGCGCCCGGTCCACGGGACGGATCGCGGCGCGCAGTTCGGGGTCGGTGCGAGCCGCCACCCACAACTCGGTGACCGCCGTGGCCAGCGTCCCGGAGTAGGCCTCCCACAGCAGGTCGATGGCGGCGGGGATGCGCTCCGGGCCGGCGGGCAACTCGCGAACCGAGGTGAGCCGCTGCTCGCGCAACCGCCGCGTCAGGTGCACGACGGCCGCCGCCATCAGCTCCGCCTTGGCCGAGAAATGGTGCTGTACGGCGCCTTTCGACACCCCCGCCCGGGCGCAGACCTCCTGGATCGACGTCCGCGCGTAGCCGATCTCCACCAGCGCGCCGATGGTCGCGTCGAGCAGTGCGGAACGGGTCCGCTCCCGGCGCTGCGCCTGGGTGCGGTGTGCGCGCGGGCGCGTCGCGTCGGTCACCTGCGCCTCCTGTCCCGCCCTTTACCGTCGAACGGAGCGACTGTACATTCCGGATAGAACTTACATTCTGCTTGGAATGTTTTCTACCCGCGCAACCGACGAGGAGGCCCGCCGTGGCGTTGCAGATCCAGCCGAGCTCTTGGTGTGACGAGGACCTGAAGGACTTCCGCGAGCTGGCGCGCACGTTCTGCCAGAAGGAACTCGCCCCTCACCAGGAACGGTGGGCCGAGGCCAAACAGGTCGACCGCGAGCTGTGGAACAAGGCCGGTGAGGTCGGCCTGCTCGCGCTCTCCATCCCGGAGGAGTACGGCGGCGGCGGGGGCACCTTCGCCCACGAGGCCATTCTGTTCGAGGAGCAGGCCCGCTCCGGCGACAGCGCCTGGGGGGTCTCCGTGCACAGCGGGATCGTCGCGCCCTACCTGCTGGAGTACGGCTCCGAGGAGATCAAGCAGCGGCTGCTGCCCAGGTTCGCCAGCGGCGAGTCCGTCGGCGCGATCGCGATGACCGAGCCCGGCACCGGCTCCGACCTGCAGAGCATCAAGACCCGCGCGGTGCGCGACGGCGACTCGTATGTGATCAACGGGGCCAAGACCTTCATCACCAACGGCGCACTCGCCGATGTCGTCGTGGTCGCCGTCAAGACCGACCCCGACGCCGGAGCCCAGGGCGTCTCGCTGATCGTGGTGGAGACCGACACTCCCGGCTTCCGCCGCGGCCGGGTGCTCGACAAGCTCGGCCTCAAGGGTCAGGACACCGCCGAGCTCTTCTTCGACGACGTCCGGGTGCCCGCGGGCAACCTGCTCGGCGAGGCCGAGGGGCAGGGCTTCATCCAGCTCATGCAGCAACTCCCGCAGGAGCGGCTGATCATCGCCGTGACCGCGGTCGCGGGCATGGAGGCTGCGATCGACCAGACCATCGCCTACACCAAGGACCGCACGGCGTTCGGCCGTCCGGTGTTCAACTTCCAGAACACCAAGTTCACCCTCGCCGAGGCCGCCACCGAGGCTGCGGTCGCCAGGGCCTTCCTCGACCAGTGCATCGAACGGCACCTGCGCGGCGAACTCGACATCCAGGGCGCCGCGATGGTGAAACTGTGGACCACGGAGCGGGTGAACCGGGTCGTCGACGACTGCCTGCAGCTCTTCGGCGGCTACGGCTACATGACCGAGTACCCGATCGCCCGCGCGTGGGCCGATCTGCGGATCTCGCGCATCTTCGGCGGCACCAGCGAGGTCATGAAGGAGATCATCTCCCGCACGCTGTGAACCGGGCCTCGGCGTCCGTCGCCGGGCAGCCCATCGCGAACACCCATCGCAGACCACACCATCGCCGAGTACCCACCGGAGAGGAACGACGGATGACTGCCGGACCGCCCACGCCCGGAACGAACGGAACCGGCGGCACGGGCCCGCTGCACGGGCTCACCGTGATCGAGCTGGCCGGACTCGCCCCGGCGCCGTTCGCCTGCACGGTCCTCGCCGACCTCGGTGCCGAGGTGATCCGGGTGGATCGCGCCGCCCAGGGGGCGGACATGCTCGGCTTCGACGGCGATCCGCTGATGCGCGGACGCCGGACCATCGGCGTCAACACCAAGGACCCGCGCGGGGTCGAACTGGTGCTGCGGCTGCTCGACGGGGCGGATGTGCTGGTGGAGGGTTTCCGGCCCGGCGTGGCCGAGCGGATGGGCCTCGGCCCGGAACAGGTGCACGCGCGCAACCCGCGGATCGTCTACGGGCGGATGACCGGCTGGGGCCAGGACGGCCCGCTCGCCCCGGCGGCCGGGCACGACATCAACTACATCGGCATCGCGGGCGCGCTGGAGCCGGTCGGCAGGGCGGGGGAGCGTCCGGTGCCGCCGCTGAACCTCGTCGGCGACTTCGGCGGCGGGGGACTCCTGCTGGCGATGGGTGTGCTCGCCGCGTTGTTCGAACGGACCGTGTCCGGCAGGGGGCAGGTGGTGGACGCCTCGATGGTCGACGGTGCCGCCCTGCTCACCACCCACCTGCACGGCATGCGCGCGGCGGGCCTGTGGCCGGGCGGGCGCGGCGACAACATGCTCGACGGCGCCGCGCCGTTCTACGACACCTACGAGACCTCCGACGGCCGCTATGTCGCGGTCGGGGCCATCGAACCGCGGTTCTGGGCGGACCTGCTCCGCGTGCTCGGACTGGACGCCGAGAAGGTGCCGTTCCATCTCGACAAGAACCAGTGGCCCGCCCTGCGGGAGATGCTGAGTACCCGGATCGGCGAGTTCACCCGGGACGAGCTGGTGGCCAGGGCCGAGGGCAGCGACGCCTGCCTCACTCCGGTGCTCTCGCCATGGGAGGCCGCCGAGCACCCGCACAACAAGGCTCGCGGCACCTTCGTCGACATCGGCGGGGTGACCCAGCCCGCCCCGGCCCCGCGATTCGACCGGACCCCGTCCGCCGTGCCCTCGGCGCCGCACCCGAAGGGCGCCGATACCGGGTCCGTCCTCGCCGGTCTGGGGCTCGGTACGGCCGAACTGGCCGATCTGCGCGCATCCGGGGTGATCGCGAAGTAGCCGCGAGTTCCTGATCCCGGCCGGGGCGACGCCCTACCAAGGTCGTTCCCTAGGCTGTATGACGACGCACCGCACACTGGGCGTTACTGAGAGCCGCCGATAGCGTGATTGTCCGTCCCGAAGTGGCGGCAGGCTCGCACTCCGGCTGCTCGAGGTGCCAAAGTGGACGAGACCTCGCGGTGGGCGCGGGGCCACACGAACCGTGATCGGATGGAGTTATGTCGCCGAAGGTCAAGAAGGTCCTTATTGTCGGCGTTATCGCGCTCGTGTTGTTCTTTCTGATCAGCCAGCCGAATCAGTCTGCCGACGCGGTGCAGACGGCGCTGGGATGGCTCAGGGACGGTGCCGAGGCGATCGTGACCTTCGTCAAGGACGTCTTCTCCTAGACCCGGAAACACTGAGGCCGATGCCGGTACCGCGCTCGCGGGACCGGCATCGTTCCTGTTCACGGCCTTGTGATGACCGTGCGTGAACGTTGCGGCGTCGGCGCGCGGATCACTGGACCATCCGGGTGGATTCGACCGGATGAGCCGCATGTCGGGGATTTGATTGCCGTTCGGGACTGGCGAACCGCACACTCGCCGCCCTACGGTGCTCACATTGCGTGAGCAGTTGATTCCCCGCACGGCCGGGCAAGGACCGTGCAGATCATCGGAGATCGTCGCCATAACGCGAACCCGCTGAGGTTCCGCGGTCGTGGCGACGTGAAGGAGGCACGGATGACCGGAGATCCCGGAGTCGACGCGTTGATCCGGCAGTGGGCCGCCGAGCGTGAGCGGAGCCCCGAGGACCAGGAGGTGGACCGCATCGCCACCGCCTGGCTCGCGGAGGCGCCGCAGGTCCCGCCGGGGATTCCCGGACAGCGTGGGCGCGGTGGCGCCTCGCGGTGGGAACAGGTGGACGCCACCGATCCCGGCCTGCTGGCCGCGATGCGGCAGCGCCTTCCCGGCGTTCCCGCCGAACTCATCACCGCTGCCGCGGGCTGGTGGCAGATGGTCGGCGATGTGGACGAGGCGGAGCGCTGGTGGGACGCGGGGATGAGCCCGCTCGACCAGCGGGCGCTCGACTACCGGGCGGCCGGGCTCACCCCGGACGACCTGGCCAGGCGGCTCGGTCCGCTGACGGTGCTGGAGCACCTGCGCAGGGGCAGCGCCCCGGCCTGGTGCGTCGCCCGGCTCGCCCGTCAGCGCCGCGACGCCGCGGGATAACCGACCGGCCGGGTGGCGGGGCCGTAACGCGGACCCGCCCGGCGTCGTTGTCCGGGTGGGGTCGGCTACGGTCGTCCCAGCGGACATCCCACGACGTCATCCCACTAGGCCGGGCCGGCTGGAGGCTTTTGTTGGTGCGCAACACCCTGACCCTCGGTGGCTCGCGTGGCCGCACCGGCGTGGCCGTGCTGCGCAGGCTCCTCGTGATCACGGCGGTCGTCGCGTTCGGCGCGGGCGGTGTCTGGCTGGTCGCCAGGGCGTCCACGCCCACCGCGGGTCCGACGACGACGGAGATCCCGGCCCTCCGGGTCGAGGCGGCCTCGGTCGAACCCGGCACGATCGCCCCCGCGAGCAGCGTCACCATCGGCGGCGGTCCGGCCGCCGGCCCCGGCGAGCCCGAACCCGATCCGGTCACGCCGCAAGCCGAGCAGGGCACCGACTCCCTCGCCGGCTGGGCCGACCGCGTCGCCCCGGTCGCGGGTGTGCCGGCCAGGGCGCTGATCGCCTACGGGCAGGCGGAACTCGCCATGCGCGCGGAGCACCCGGAATGCCGGATCTCCTGGGCCACGCTGGCCGGCATCGGCCGGATCGAGTCGTACCACGGTCAGTACGGCGGGGCGACCCTGCAGGAGGACGGGTACCCGTCGAAGCCGATCATCGGCGTCCCCCTGGACGGATCGCCCGGTGTGCGGGCCATCGCCGACACCGACGGCGGCCGCTTCGACGGCGACACCACCCAGGACCGGGCGGTCGGCCCGATGCAGTTCATCCCGGGGACGTGGAACCGGTACGCCTCCGACGGGAACAACGACGGCGCGGGCGACCCGCAGCAGATCGACGACGCCGCGCTCGGGGCGGGCCGCTACCTCTGCGTCGGCGACCGCGACATGGCCGACGCCGAGGGCTGGTGGTCGGGAATCCTGTCCTACAACAACTCGACCGAGTACGCCCAGAAGGTGTTCGGCCTCGCGGACGGGTACGCGAAGGCCGCCCGCACGGTCGCCGGAGGCTGACCGCCCACCCGCGGTCCCGGGCGCGAGCGAGATCACGCCGTGCCGGGTGCTAGCGTCGAATTGTGCAGGTAAGCCCGACTCTGACCCGCCGGCTGCTGATCGTCGGCGTGTGCCTGGTGTCCGTCGTGGCCTGCTGCGGGTTGGCCTGGTGGCAGTGGGAGCGGTTCTCCTCGGCCAACGGGACCTTCCAGAATCTCGGATACGTGCTGCAGTGGCCGCTGTTCGGCCTGTTCCCGGCGTTCATGTTCTGGCGGCTGCGCACACTGCGCGACCAGGCCGCCGCGCGGGAGGCGGACGCTGTGGAGGAGCCCGTCCTCGCCGAGGGTCCGCGCGACGCCGGTGCCCCCGCGCCCGCCCCGGCGAACCGGGCTCGCCCCCTCGTCCGGGAGGGCGAGACCGGCGCGGAGCGGGACATCGAGGACGACGAGCTCGCCCGCTACAACCGGTACCTCGCGGAACTGCACCGCGCGGACACCTCGACCCCACGGCGGCGTGGACCCTGACCCGTCCCGCCGCCTGCCCGCGCCGTTACCCCGACCAGAGAGGCGACCAGAGCCGATGACCACGCGAACCGAGGACCAGCCGCCGGCCGCGACGCTGCGCGGGCCACTGCAGCGCTTCCGGATCGCCGCGTACGTGACCGGCGTGGGCCTACTCGGGCTCCTGGTGGTGATGGTGCTGCGCTACGGCATGGACATGCCCGGCCCGTCCGCCGTGTACTCGCCCATCCACGGTGTGCTGTACATGATCTACCTGGTGCTCACCGTCGACCTGGCGCTCAAGGCGCGCTGGTCGGTCAAGAACGCCGTGCTTGTCCTGCTCGCCGGATGCGTGCCCTTCGTGTCCTTCGCCGTCGAGCGCTGGGTGACGCGCAAGGTGACGGCGGGGGAGAAGCTCTAGGGACGCAGGCTGTACGGAGGAACCGTGCAGCCGCGCAGGGCCTCGGCGTCCACAGTGGACGGACGAATCCCGGAAGTGGTCAGCGCCGCGAGCATGGCGCCCAGCGGGTCCTCGACCCGGTCCGCCCGGGCGCTGAGGAAGGCCCACTCGTGCTCGTCGGAACCGAAGTACACGACGGTGCCGAACATCTCGCGGAAGCGGGCCCAGGCCGCGCGCAGGGTGTCGTTGCGCCACAGCGTCGGGCAGCCCGCCTGCGCCGCCACCACCCCGCCCGGCGTCAGCACGGCGGCGCACCGGGACAGGAAATCCTTGCCGTACAAGCGATTGTGCTGCGCCTCCGGGTCGGCGTTCTCGTCCGGAAGGTCGATCACCACCAGGTCGTAGCGAGTCTCGCCCGCGGCCGCCTCGGCGAGGAACTCCCAGCCGTCGCGGTAGTGCACCCGGATCCCAGCCGCGGCGGGGTCGGCGGCCGCGCGCTCGGCGGCGTCCAGTACGGCCGGGGTGTAGCCGTAGGGCAGGTGCTCGGCGCACGCCCGGACGGCCACGCGGTCGATGTCGACGTGGTCGACGTGGCCGGCGCCCCCCTCGAGGGCGAGTTCGCCGAGCACGCCCTCGCTGGAACCGATGATCAGCACCCGCCGCACCTGCTCGGCCAGCAGCATGGCGGGCACCATCAGCGCCTCGTGGTAGACGAGCTGGCTCTGCTCGGTGCTCTGCCGGTCGTCGTCACAGAAGAGCGTGACGCCCTGGGCGGTCCTGGCGATCACCACGTGCTGGAAGTCGGTACGAGTGTCGAGGAGGACGTCCCCGAGTTCCCATACCCGGGACAGCCCGGGGCCCAAGGGTTCGACGATGGTACGGCCGCTGGACATGGTGCTCCTCGCTGTGCAGGATCGGGCTGTGTGCCGGGGTGGCGGCTCACCGGCGGTGGTGCGCGGGTTCGCGGCCGCGGTCGACCACCGACACCGAGTCCGCCATGGCGCCGAGCGCCTCGGCGAGCAGGTGAACGGCGACCTCGGGATCGGCGCGGACACCGCAGGTGAACACGTCGACGAAGGCGGCACCGATCTCCGGATAGGTGTGGATCGAGGCGTGCGACTCGGCGAGCAGTGCCAGCACCGTCGCGCCCTGCGGCTGGAACCGGTGTGCGATCACCTGGCAGACCGTCGCGTCCGCGGCCACCAGAGCCTGGGTCAGGGCATCGCGGAGAAACGGGATGTCGTTCAGTTTCTCCGGTGCGACGCCGCTCAGCTCGGCGAGCACGTGCCGGCCCGCGAAAGTGCCGACGGGAGCGGGCTCAGCCGTCATCGGTGACCTTTCCCCCGGAGAGACAGTACGTCCGCAGCGGTGCGATGCCGTTGAAGGAGACCGAGGAATAGCTGGCCGTGTAGGCGCCGGTGGACGGGATGTCCAGCAGGTCGCCGGACCGCAGCGACAGCGGCAGCCGGTAGGGCGTGTGTTGGTACAGCACATCGTCACCATCGCACGTGGGGCCGGCGAGGATCACCGGGCCGTCCTCCCCGTGGGCCGAGACCGGCTCGAACCGGTAGGCGATCGCCTCGTTCTCGGCCTCCGCCATACCGTTGTAGCGGCCGATGTCGAGGTAGACCCACCGGGGGCTCTCGCCCGGCGAACGGCGGGCCACCAGCACGACCTCGGTGCGGATCCGGCCCGCCTCGGCGACCAGCAGCCTGCCGGGTTCGAGGACCAGTTCCGGCGCGGCCGCCCCGAAGTGCCGCCGCACGGCGGCCCCGATCACGGCGGCGTACTCGGTCCGCGAGGGCGCGGGACCGGTGTAGGGCACGGCGAAACCGCCGCCGACGTTCAACCGCACCGGCCGGGGCACCCGCTCGGGCAGCGCCCGGCTCACCTCGGCCGCCGTCGCGATGGCGCCGTCCCAGGCCGCCGGGTCGAGCTGCTGCGATCCGACGTGAAAACCGATCCCGGTCGCGAGCAGGCCCTCGTCGTGTGCCCGGGTCAGCAGCTCGGCCGCCGTCGCGGAATCGCAGCCGAACTTGCGGCCGAACGGCGTCGCCGAGGCAGGACCGTCGAACCCGAGCCGCACCGTGACCCGCGCGGCGGGGGCGTTCGCCACGATGTTCGCCAGATCGTCCGCGGCGTCGGTGACGAACTCGCGCACCCCGAGCGCGTGCGCGTACGCGACATCGGCGGCCTTCTTGATGGTGTTGCCGTAGGACAGTGACGCGGGATCGGCGCCGAGACGCAGGCAGAGGTCCGCCTCGGCCGGGCTCGCCACGTCGAATCCCGCGCCCGCCGCCACCAATGTGGCGACGACGGCGGGCGCGGGATTCGCCTTGACGGCGTAGAACACCCTGGCCGCGGGAAACGCCGCGACGGTGCGCCGGTAGGCGGCGAGCACGGCGTCGACGTCGACCACCAGGCACGGCGTCGGCGGCGCGTGTTCGTCGAGGAACCGGCGGAGGGTGTCGGGCACCCCGAGATGGTGTCAGGCACCGATCCCGGTGAGGGAACGGACCTCCATCTCGGCCTGCTTGCGCTCGTCCGCCCTGTCCTTGCCGAAGATCGTGCCAAGGAACCCGCACAGGAAGGAGAACGGGATGGAGATCAGGCCCGGGTTCTTCAACGGGAACCAGGCGAAGTCGGCGTTGGGCAAGATCGACTCCGGCGCACCCGAGACCACCGGGGAGAAGAACACCAATACCAGGCAGGCGGCCAGCCCGCCGTAGATGCCCCACAGGGTTCCGGTGGTGTTGAAGCGCTTCCAGAACAGGGAGTACAGCAGGGTCGACAGATTCGCCGAGGCGGCCACGGCGAAGGCCAGCGCGACCAGGAACGCGATGTTCTGCCCGTTGGCGAGGATCCCGCCGACGATCGAGAGCACGCCGACGACCACCGCGGTGATCCGGGCGACCCGCACCTCGTCCGTCGGTTCCGCCTTGCCGCGTTTGACGACGTTGGCGTACACGTCGTGTGCGAAGGAGGCGGAGGCGGTGATGGTCAGGCCGGCGACCACCGCGAGGATGGTGGCGAAGGCGACCGCCGAGATGATGCCCAGCAGCAGTGTCCCGCCGATCTCCAGCGCCAGTAGTGGCGCCGCCGAGTTCTCCCCGCCCGGTGCGGCCTTGATGTCGTCCGCGCCGACCAGTGCGGCGGCACCGAAACCGATGACCAGGGTGCACAGGTAGAACAGCGCCATGCAGGAGGTCGCCCAGACCACCGACCGGCGCGCTTCCTTGGAGTTGGGGACGGTGTAGAAGCGCATCAGCACGTGCGGCAGGGCCGCGGCGCCGAGGATGAGCGCGACCGAGAGCGACACGAAGTCGAGCTTGGTCGTCTCGGACGCGCCGTACTGCCCGCCGGGCTGCAGCAGGCTCTCCCCCTTGGGGCTGTTCTCGGCCGCCGCGGACAGCAGGTTCGACAGGCTGAAGCCGAACCTGCCGAACAGGAACACCGTCATCAGCACGGCACTGACGATGAGGATGCTCGCCTTGATGATCTGCACCCAGGTGGTGCCCTTCATCCCGCCGACGAGCACGTACAGCACCATGATCAGCCCGACGACGCCGATGATCAGGGCCTGGCCGATCCCGCCGTGGATGTCGAGCAACAGGGCGACCAGGCCGCCCGCGCCAGCCATCTGCGCGAGCATGTAGAAGAACGAGATTATCAGGGTCGAGGTGGCGGACGCGGCGCGCACCGGGCGCTGCTTCATCCGGAAGCTGAGCACGTCGCCCATGGTGAAGCGGCCGGTGTTGCGCAGCAGTTCCGCGATCAGCAGCAGATCGACCAGCCAGGCGACCAGGAACCCGATGGAGTACAGGAACCCGTCGTAGCCGTGGATGGCGATCGCGCCCGCGATGCCGAGGAACGAGGCCGCAGACAGGAAGTCCCCGGAGAGCGCGATTCCGTTCTGCCGCCCGGTGAACACGCTGCCCGCGGCGTAGTAGTCCGCCGTGGTCCGGTTGCGGCTGCTGGCGCGGTACACCACGTAGAGGGTGATCGCGACGAAGAGGGCGAAGACCAGAGTGTTCAGGACGGGGTTGGCAGCGTCCTCGGTGCCGGGAGCGGCGATGGTGGTGATCATGCCTCGGACACCCCGGCCTGGCGGCGGATGTCGGCCACCCGCGGATCGATCCTGCGGTCGGCGAAGCGCACGTAGACGATCATGATCGCGATCGTCGAGACGAACTGCAACACGCCCAGCACGATCCCGATGTTGACCTCGCCGTACACCGCGATGCTCATGAAGTCGTGCGCGTAGGCGGCCAGCAGCACGTATGTCATGTACCAGACGAAGAAGGCGAGGCTCATCGGGAAGACGAAGCGGCGGAACCGGGAGCGCAGCGCCCGGAACTCGGGACTGGCCTGGATCGCCGGATAGTCGGGCCCGGTGGGTGTGGGTGCGGGCTCCGGTGGCCCGGGCGGTGCGCTCCCGCCGAACATGACCACGGGTATCTGTCCCGTGTCCTCTGCCGAGCCGCGGGTCACGGGGGAGTGCGTGACGTTCTGCATGAGTACCTCCGGGCGCGCGCTGATCGATCACGCCGTCTGAACGAACCGAAAATCCGCGTCCTTGCCGATCGAATCCCGGGACGAATTCCCGAACGTGCCTGGTTGGCCACGTTCTCTCGCCGGTCGATTCGGTGGATCGTGTTCTGCGCGGATCTGTGAGGGGCACAGCGTAACGATCTGTCCAGCCGGGGATTAACGGGGTTGTCCGGGATCGCGGTGACGATCTTCGGTTCACCGATGATCCTTTTCTTCGGCCGCGGTGCCCACTCCGTCATTTGTCACCCGAATCAGTGGGCGAATTGGTGACCCATTGTGTCGTTTCCCGTTTATGCGGCGGCAGCGGGTGGATCGCCTGCCGGTCACCCGGCCCTGATGATCACGTTCCGTGTCATCGGGTGATGGCGCGATCGTTGGCGGCATGTCAGAAACCGGCTGGGTGGAAATCCGCTGGACAGGGCGCTGAGGCTGACATGCTCGCGCCGCGCGGTCGTTCATCGAAAAAGCCACGACATCGTGGGCACTTTCCGGCGAACCGGCCGGAGATATACACGGGGAGTAGTGCAGATCCCGGCGCATTTTCAGCTTGATAACCCGAACGGGTGACGATGCTCGGCTTTTGTTCGCAACCATACCGATCGCATTCACGAAGCGCACACGGTGTCCCTCTAACGATGACCGTCCCAGTGTCAGAAAACCGATTGTTCCTGCCATTTCTGCTGGTCAGCACCCGTGTGCGGAGAATGAATGGGGAATTCGGTCCCGGGTGTACGATCTGTTGATCACGCTGACCGCTGTGATCGGCGGGTGGTGGCATCCCGACATTCTCGAAGCTTGTTGATGGGATGCCCGGCGCCCGCGACAGTTCGGTCGAGGTCGGCGTCGGTGGGCGAAACGAGTTCACGAGGCGCTGAGCGCGGATGACTGAGCGCGGACAACGAGGATGGATCGGATGCGGCTGAACAACACCATGTCCCAGCGGTGCGCCGGAGCGCGTCCGGTCGTCCTCGCACGATGATTCGTACTTCCCGACCCCACATGCTGAACAGGGAGTCCCCTTCGTGACCGATGCAGGAGAGGGCCAGGTGCCCGTGGGCACCCTCCTCGGCCAGCAACCGCCACGTCCGTCCCGGTGGCACGCGGTGTTGCAATGGCGAGACTGGAAGCTTCCCGTCAAGCTGGCGGCGATCACCCTGGTGCCGATCGTCATCGCGCTCATCCTGGGCGTCGTCACGATCGCCAACCAGGTCGAGCGCGCCGACAGCTACCAGCGCATCGACCGGCTGGTCACCCTCAACGAGAAGGTGCGGGCGACACTCGACGGGTTGCAGCGCGAGCGCACCGAGACGGCGGCCGTGCTCACGGCGGGCTCGGTGGGCGGATCGCCCGCCCTCGACGCCGTCCGCGGTGAGGTCGACTCCTCGATCGCGCCGCTGCGCGATGCCGCCGAGAAGGGCGGCGAGTACGACCCGAGGGTGATCGGGCCGAGCACCGAACTGTCCGACCAGCTCGACCGGCTGCGCGGCATCCGCGACGCGGCGGTGGCGGGCCAGCTCGATCCGGTCCAGGCCGTCAACGACTACACGGTCGTCACCACGGCGCTGCTCAAACTCGACACCACGATCGTGGCCGGCATCAGCGATGCCGCCATCGGCGGTGCGCCGAGCGCGATGCACGACCTCGATGTCGCCAAGGAGGATCTCTCGGTCGAGCGGGCGCTGGTGGCCTACGGGATCGCGCGGGGCAACCTCGCCCCCAGCGAGATCTCGCAGCTGCGCACCGCGGAGGTCCGGCTGAACGATCGCCTGACCGACTTCCGCGCCTCCGCGAGCCAGATCCAGCGGCAGGACTTCGACAGCACGGCCGCGGGCCCGAGCTTCCAGACCCGCGAGCGGCTGATCCAGACGGTCCTCGGCGAGGAAGAGCTGCCGAGCGAGGAGGCCCTGCGGACGACCTCGGCCGAGCAGTGGCAGGAGAGTTCGTCCGCGGTGATCCAGCGGGTCGCCGATGTCAGCGGCAGGCTCGGCAGCGCCGTGGGCTCGGTCTCCGGGGACCTGGTGTCCGAGGCGAGCAGCGCGGCGGGACTGCTGGCCGTGCTGCTGTTCAGCGCGCTGCTGCTCGCGGCGGCCGTGGTCTTCCTGATCAACCGTCAGCTCCTGCGATCACTGAGCCTGTTGCGCACCGGCGCGCTCGACATCGCCGACCGGCAGCTTCCCGCGGCGGTGCAGAACATCCAGGACGGGCAGGTGCAGAGCACCGAGATCACCCCCGTGGCGGTCGGTTCCCGCGACGAGGTCGGTGAGGTCGCCCGGGCCTTCGACGAGGTGCACAGCCAGGCGCTGCGGCTCGCTGTCGACCAGGCCGCCATGCGTACCGGCTACAGCACCGTGTTCGTCAACCTGTCGCGTCGCAGCCAGAGCCTCGTCCAGCGCCAGCTCCAGTTGATCGAGCGTCTCGAGCGTGACGAGGAGGACGCCGACCAGCTCGCCACCCTGTTCCAGCTCGACCACCTCGCGACCCGGATGCGCCGCAACAACGAGAACCTCATGGTGCTCTCCGGTTCCGAACCGGGTCGCCGGTCGGGCTCGCCGATCAGCACCACCGACGTGCTCCGCGCCGCCGTCTCGGAGATCGAGCAGTACCAGCGGGTGGTTGTCCAGACGCCCCCGGCGAGCCGCATTCTCGGATACGCGGCCAGCGACCTGATGCGGCTCATCGCGGAACTGCTCGACAACGCCACCGCGTTCTCCGCACCGGAGACCAAGGTGACGGTCTCCACCAGGCGCGGCGACGACGGTTCGCTCTCGATCGACATCCTGGACAAGGGCATCGGGATGAACGAGGCGGAGGTCCGCGAGGCGAACACGCGCCTGTCCGAGGCCGTGACGGTCGACCTGGCCACCTCCCGCCGGATGGGCCTGTTCGTGGTCGGCAGGCTCGCCAGCAGGCACGGTGTCCAGGTCAGGCTGCACGGTGGCAAGGACATCACCGGTGTCCGCGCCACGGTCACCGTCTCCGCCGAGCTGGTGCTCGGTCCACCCGGCCCCGGGGCCCCGCCGGAACGCCCCGCGCCGCCGTTGTCCGGCGTCGACCGTTCGTCCGGGTCGCTGCCCCGCAGGCAGCCCCCGTCCAACGGGACGGGCAGGTCCGGGATGCTCGCGCACTTCTCGCCGCAGGCGGAGGTGGCGGCCCAGCCCGGTGCCCCGGCGATCGAACGCACCAACGGCACCGGCCTGCCCGCGCCGCGCGCCAACGGCGTCACGCCCCGGCCCGGCACGGCCGGACGGCCGCCGGAGGTCGAGATCACCGGTACCTCCTTGTTCAGCCCGGTGGCCGAACCCGGCACCGAGGAACCGCCCGCCAGCCCGGAGTCCGAGGAGCCGGCCGTCGAGTCGGCCACCCCGAAACCGGCGGACGACACCGAGTCCGCGGGCGAGGAACAGGAATCGGCTCGGTCGGTGAACGGAGACTCCGGCACCGCGCGCGGCCGGACACCGTCCTGGGACGCGTTGCCCGGCGGCAAGACCTTGTTCGCCGCCAACAGTTCGGCCCTGACCGAGTGGTGGAAGGCGGAGACGACGGCAGCCGATGCCGAGCGCGCGGCGCGGGCCGCCGAACGGCCTCCGCTCTCGGAGACGACGCCGATCTTCGATGCGATGCTGTCGGTGTGGTTCCGCGCCGAGCCCGCGACGCCCGCGGCGAGCCCGACCCGGACGCCCGACGCGGCACCCGCCGAACAGGACGGCAACTGGGACTTCGCCGTTGACGAACGCTGGCGCACCGTGCAGGCCGTCTCGAAGACGGAACCGGAGAGCTACACCGACTCCGGCCTGCCGCGCAGGCGTCGCGGTGAACAGCTCCTGCCCGGCAGCGCAGCGGGCACGCCCACCCGGGCCACCGAACCGGACACCGCGTCCGGCCCGGACGTACCGGTGCGCGATCCGGCACAGATCCGCGGTCGCCTCAGCAGCTTCCAGCAAGGAGTCAGCCGAGGGCGCAGGCGCGCGCGGGCCGCCGAGGGGGAGCAGACGCCGGCCGTGGCCGGCACCGCGTCCCCCGCGGTCACCCCGCCGGCCGGGAAACCGGACGTGCAGGAGTCCGCCACCACCCCGGAGACGCACGCTCCGGAGACGCACGGCCCGGCCGCGCAAGCCCAGGGCTCGCACCTCGCGGCCCCGCACGTACCGGCACCGGAGCCCCGGGTCAGCGCCCCCGCCGAGACCCCGCCGGAGATCTCACCGGAGACGACGGCACCCCAGCCCGCCGTTTCCGCCGGTGCACAGGCCGCGGATCCGGGGCCGCAGGTGACCGCGGAGGCGCGGACGACGGCCGGGGACTTCGCCCAGCAGGCGCAGTGGCCGGGCGGCCAGACCACCGATCCGGAACTCGAGGCGGGTTCCGCGCAGTCCCAGGTGGTGGCCACGACACCGGCGCAGGCGGGGGAGAGTCCCGCGTCCGCGGCGGACGGCTGGAACTTCGCGGCCGACGATCGCTGGCGGACGGTGCAGAGCGTCTCGCAGTCGGCTCCGGTGAGCTTCACGCAGTCCGGCCTGCCGCGGCGGCGCCGGGGCGAGCAGTTGATGCCCGGCAGCGCGGCGTCGTCCGCCCCGGCCTCGGGGCCCCGTACCGCCCGCGACGCTCACGATGTGCGCGGACGGCTCAGTAGCTTCCAGCAAGGTATTCGCCGAGGTCGGCACCACAGTGCTCAGTCGGCCGACGGCAACCAAGAGAAAGTGGAGGGTGAATGACCTCGCCGGATCGGGCCCAGCCCCAGCAGAACCAGTTCGGATGGCTCGTCAACGAATTCGCCGAACGGGTCCCCGGTGTCGCGCACGCCGTGGTGGTCTCGGCGGACGGACTGCTGCTCACCGCCTCGCACCGGCTGCCGCTGGACCGGGCCGACCAGCTCGCCGCGGTGGCGTCGGGACTGGTCAGCCTCACCCAGGGCGCCGCGCGCTGCTTCGAGGCGGGCGCCGTCAACGAGACCGTCGTCGAGATGGAACTCGGCGTCATGGTGCTCATGTCGATCAGCGACGGTTCCTGCCTCGCCGTGCTCGCCGCGCCGAACTGCGACATCGGCCAGGTGGCGTACGAGATGACGCTGCTCGTCGACCGGGTGGGCCAGATTCTCACCCCGGAACTGCGGGCCCAGTTGCAAGGCACGAGCGGCCCGCTGATCGGCCAGCCGGTCGGATGACCCGATGACGACCGGACCGGGCTTCCAGGGTGATGAACCCGACGCGGGGAGGCAATCCCGCGACGGGTCGCCGCCCCGCGCCGGCAGGCAGGACGACGGCACCTTCGCCGACGTGCTGAACGGATTCTCGTTCGGCACCGTGCGCGGGCGGCGTAAGCGCAAGCAGCGCGAGGACGCCGACGAGACCGGCGCCGAGCCCGCGCGGCAGCAGTACGCCCCGCAACCCCCATACCCCACCGCCGAGCACGATGCCCCGTCGCCCGCGGGCTCGCAGCAGGCCGAACGGCCGTACGTCGAGCCCCACGCGACACAGTGGCCCACCGCGCCGCCACCGGAACGGGAACCCGCCCCGCGCGATCCCGGTCCGGCCATGGCGCCGCGGTGGGGTACGGGTGTCTTCGAGGGCGCCGTGCGCCGGAACAGCAGGCCGGGGGAGCCGGAGCCGCTCTCGGCGGCCGAGGAGACGGGGTTCGTCCGTCCCTACGCGCTGACCGGCGGACGGACACGCTCCAGTCATGCGCTGGAGCTGGAGACACTGATCTCCACCAACCATGTCGACGGTACGTTAAGCGTCCCCGATCACATGGAGCACCGATCAATCGTGGAAGAATGCCAGACCCCACGATCGGTCGCCGAGATCGCCGCGTTGCTCCGGGTCCCCCTCGGGGTGGCCCGGGTGCTCATCAGCGACGTGGCTGACGCGGGCCTGGTCACCGTGCACAAGACTATCTCCGGCAGTGACGGCGCCGAGGCGCACTTTACGTTGATGGAAAGGGTTTTGAGTGGACTCCGTCGGCTATAAAGCACCGCGGTCAAACGCTCCCAGGACGATGACCTCGGCCAAGATCGTGGTGGCCGGAGGCTTCGGCGCGGGCAAGACGACCTTCGTCGGCTCGGTCTCGGAGATCATGCCGCTGACCACCGAGGCGATGATGACGGACGCGAGTACCGGCATCGACAACCTCGACTCCACCCCGAACAAGTCGACCACCACGGTGGCGATGGACTTCGGCCGGGTGTCGCTTGACGACGACCTGATCCTGTACCTGTTCGGCACGCCGGGGCAGCAGCGCTTCTGGTTCATGTGGGACGACCTGGTCCGGGGTGCCATCGGTGCCGTGGTCCTGGCCGACACCCGCAGGCTCGCGGACTCGTTCGCGCCGGTCGACTTCTTCGAGGACAGGGGGCTGCCCTACATCGTCGGGCTGAACTGCTTCGACGGACTGCGGCAGCACTCGGTCGACGACGTCCGAGAGGCGCTGTCGATCGATCCGAGCGTGCCGATCATCCCGTGCGACGCCCGCAACCGGGAGTCGACGAAGCAGACGCTGATCACCATGGTCGAGTACGCGATGCGCCAGTGGCTGGCCGTGCGTTCGGCGGCTGCCGCCCAGGCACACTGATTCGCCTGCCCAGGGCGTCTTTCCGGCACTGAGACCGTCATCACAGGCAAGTACGACTGTGAAATAGTAGGAAGTCCAAGTATTTTGGTGGCATGACTTCCGAACTGCACAGGCCCGTGAACCCGGTCAGGTTCGTCACCGCCTCGAGCCTGTTCGACGGGCACGACGCCTCGATCAACATCATGCGCCGGATCCTGCAGTCCCAGGGGGCCGAGGTCGTGCACCTCGGCCACAACCGGTCGGTGGACGAGGTGGCCACGGCCGCGATCTCGGAGGACGTCCAGGGCGTCGCGATCAGCGCCTACCAGGGCGGGCACGTCGAGTACTTCAGCTACCTCGTGGAGCTGCTCGCCGAGCGCGGTGCCGGGCACATCAAGGTCTTCGGCGGCGGTGGCGGGGTCATCGTGCAGGACGAGATCGATCTGCTGCACTCCAGGGGGGTGGCGCGGATCTTCTCTCCCGAGGACGGCTACGAGATGGGCCTCCCGGGCATGATCAACTCGATGATCAAGGCCTGCGACGTCGACCTGGCGGCGGACGTGCCGGGCACGGTCGACCAGCTCATCTCCGGCGACGTGCCCACACTGTCGCGGGTGATCACCGCGCTGCAGCGGGACGCCCTGCCGCGTGAGTGGCACCAGGCGATCGCCGACGCCGCCAGGGCGCGCACCGTGCCGGTGCTGGGCATCACCGGCACCGGTGGTTCCGGGAAGTCCTCGCTGACCGACGAGCTGGTCCGCCGGTTCCGCCTCGACCAGGAGGACAAGCTCCGGATCGCCGTGCTCGCCGTCGATCCCTCGCGCCGTCGAGGCGGCGGTGCCCTGCTCGGTGACCGGATCCGGATGAACTGCCTCGACGGTTCCCCGGTGTTCTTCCGCTCCCTGGCCACGCGGACGACCAGCGGAGAGATTCCGGTCGGACTGGACGAGGCGGTGCTCGCCTGCAAGGCCGCCGGCTACGACCTCGTCATCGTGGAGACTCCCGGTATCGGACAGGGCGATGCCGGCATCGTCGACCACGTGGACCACGCGCTGTACGTGATGACACCGGAGTTCGGCGCGGCCTCGCAGCTCGAGAAGATCGACATGCTCGACTTCGCCGACGCGGTGGCGATCAACAAGTTCGAACGCCGCGGCGCCGAGGACGCACGCCGCGACGTCGCCAGGCAACTCGTGCGCAACCGGGAGGAGTTCCACTCCTCGCCGGAGGACATGCCGGTCTTCGGCACGAGCGCGGCGAAGTTCAACGACGACGGCGTCACCGCGTTGTACCAGCGGTTACGCGACTCGCTCGCGGAGATGGGTCTGGTCGTCTCGCCGGGAATGCTTCCGCCCGTGCAGGGCAAGGTGTCCACGGACGCCAGTACGATCATTCCGGCCACTCGGGCGCGCTACCTCGCCGACATCGCCGAGGCCGTGCGCGGCTACCACGAGTACACCCGGGCGCAGGCCGCGATCGTCCGCCGCCGGGAGCACTTCGCCGAGGCGAAGCGGGCGCTGGCCGCCGAGGGCGCGGACATCGAGGCCATCGACCGTCTTCTCGCCGCCGTCGAGTCCGATGTGGACGCCGACGTCGACCGGCTGCTGACCGGCTGGCCCGAGCTCGCGGCCTCGTACCGCGAAGACGAGCTGGTGGTGAAGATCCGGGACAAGGAGCTGCGCACCCAGCTCTGGCGGGACACCCTCTCCGGCAGCCGTATCCCACGGGTGGCGCTGCCGCGCTACAGCGATCCGGGCGAACTGGTGTCCTTCCTGCGCAGGGAGAACCTTCCCGGGTACTTCCCTTACACCGCAGGCGTTTTCCCGTTCAAGCGGGAGGGTGAGGACCCGGCGCGCATGTTCGCCGGGGAGGGGGACCCCTTCCGCACCAACCGGCGGTTCAAGTACCTGTCCGCGGATTCGGAGGCGAAGCGCCTGTCGACCGCGTTCGACTCGGTGACCCTCTACGGCCACGATCCCGACACCCGCCCCGACATCTACGGCAAGGTGGGTACCTCCGGTGTCTCGATCGCCACACTCGAGGACATGGAGGTGCTCTACGACGGCTTCGATCTGACCTCGCCGTCCACCTCGGTCTCGATGACGATCAACGGGCCCGCTCCGACGATCCTGGCGTACTTCCTCAACACGGCGATCGACCAGCGCTTCGCGGCGTTCGAATGGGACAACGGCCGCAAGCCGGACGAGGCCGAGGCTGCGGAACTGCGCGAATGGGCGCTGCGCAACGTCCGCGGCACCGTGCAGGCGGACATCCTCAAGGAGGACCAGGGGCAGAACACCTGCATCTTCTCCACCGAGTTCTCGCTGCGGATGATGGCCGACATCCAGGAGTGGTTCATCGCCCACGGGGTCCGCAACTTCTACTCGGTCTCCATTTCCGGCTACCACATCGCCGAGGCCGGGGCGAACCCGATCTCGCAGCTCGCGTTCACTCTCTCCAACGGGTTCACCTACGTGGAGTCGTACCTCGCTCGCGGGATGGACATCAACGATTTCGCGCCGAACCTGTCGTTCTTCTTCTCCAATGGAATGGACGCCGAGTACTCGGTGCTCGGCCGGGTGGCCCGCCGGATCTGGGCGGTGGCCATGCGAGAGCGTTACGGGGCCAACGACCGGGCGCAGAAGCTCAAGTACCACGTGCAGACCTCGGGGCGTTCCCTGCACGCGCAGGAGATGAGCTTCAACGACATCCGCACCACCCTGCAGGCGCTCTGCGCGCTCTACGACAACGCGAACTCCTTGCACACCAACGCGTTCGACGAGGCGATCACCACACCGAGTGAGAGTTCGGTCCGCCGCGCGATGGCGATCCAGATGATCATCAACAAGGAATGGGGCCTGTCGAAGAACGAGAACCCGCAGCAGGGATCGTTCGTCATCGACGAGCTGACCGATCTGGTGGAGGAGGCGGTGCTCACCGAGTTCGACCGCATCTCCGAACGGGGCGGTGTACTGGGTGCGATGGAAACCGGGTACCAGCGCGGCAAGATCCAGGACGAGTCGATCCTCTACGAGCGGCTCAAGCACGACGGGTCGCTGCCGATCGTCGGCGTCAACACCTTCCGCAACCCGCACTCGGACGAGGAGAACCAGACCGTCGAGCTGGCCAGGGCGACCGAGGACGAGAAACAGTCGCAGCTCGATCGGCTCGCCGACTTCCAGCGGCGCCACCACGACGAGGCGCAGGTCGCGCTGCGCGAGTTGCGGGAGGCGGCCACCCGGGGTGGCAACCTCTTCGGCACCCTGATGGATGCCGCGCGGGTGTGTTCGCTCGGGCAGATCACCGAGGCGTTCTTCGAGGTCGGCGGCCAGTACCGCCGCAACGTCTGAGCAGCCGCCCCACCGGAACCGACACGCATTCCAGCGCAACCGTGTCGCGCGCTTCGGCATGCCGTGTCGTGCGGGCCGGCATGCCGTGTCGTGCGATCCGGCACCCCGTATCGCGGCGTCGACCGTAGCCGTTCGCCGGCAAATTGCTGTGCGGCGACGGAACGGGTGGCGTGTGTCCGATGTGCACGGCATCTGCGGCGTCACGTCGGATGCACGCCGCGTCTACCCGCGTCCCCGGTTGAGTCCGGCTACGACAGTGCCCGACACGGCATGCCGAGATGCCCGACACGGCATGCCCAGGCGCGCGACACGGCATGGGCTTCGGTCCGGAATAGTGGCGGCGCGGCGGTCGTTGGCACAGCGTATGAAATTCGGTATCGCCACTTTCGTGACAGACCAGGGGATCCGCCCGGACGATCTGGGCCGTGCGCTGGAGGAACGCGGTTTTGACTCGCTGTTCCTCGCCGAACATTCGCACATCCCGGCCAGCCGCGAGTCGCCGTATCCGGGTGGTGGTGACCTGCCGGACGTCTACTACCGAACGCTCGACCCGTTCATCGCGCTGACCGCGGCCGCACAGACCACGGAGAACCTGCTCCTGGGGACGGGCATCGCACTGCTGATGCAGCGCGACGTGATCCACACCGCCAAGGAGGTCGCCAGCCTCGACCTCATCTCACGCGGCCGTGCGCTGTTCGGGGTGGGTGCGGGCTGGAATCGGGAGGAGATGCGCGATCACGGCACCGATCCGCGCACCCGGGGTGCCCTGCTCAATGAGCAACTCGCCGCGCTGAAGGAGATCTGGGGCAAGGAACAAGCCGAGTTCCACGGTACCCATGTCGATTTCGACCCGATGTACGCCTGGCCCAAGCCGGTGCAGAAGCCACACCCGCCGATCCTGATCGGCGGCGAGAGCGAGGCCGCGCTGCGCAGGCTGGCCGACTTCGGCGATCACTGGCTGCCCCGCGCCGACACCGCCCCGGCCGAGATCACCCGGGTCCGCGCCTGGCTGGCCGATCAGGGCAAGCCCGAGGTCCCGGTCAGCATCTTCGGCGCCGGGCGGGACACCGCCGCCCTGGACGGCTTCGCCGGCGCGGGTGTCGACCGGGTCGCGTTCATCCTCGGCACCAAGCCCTACGACGAGACGCTGCGGAAGCTGGACGAGCTGGCCGGACTCACGCAGGGCTACCGCTGACGAGCCGTCGGCCGGGCCACCGGCGCGGTAGGTTGGCGAAAGAGGGAACAACGGTGTTGAGAGGGATGGGACACGCTTGTGAGTGACGTTCAGATCGGGATGGCGGCCGCGCTGGAGCAGTTCTCGCCGAGAGAGTCGATCGAACTGGCGGCGCTGGCCGAGCAGCACGGCTTCTCCGGTCAGATGGCGGCGGATCACTTCCAGCCCTGGGTACCCGCCCAGGGTGAGGCTTCCTTCGTCTGGAGTGTGCTGGCCTCGCTGGCCGAGAACACCGCCGGTGATCTCGGTCCGGGGGTGACCTGCCCGTCGTTCCGGCTGCACCCGGCGATGGTGGCGCAGGCGGCCGCGACGCTGGAGGCCACCTATCCGGGGCGCACCTGGCTGGGCATCGGCTCCGGCGAGGCGCTGAACGAGCACATCGTCGGCGGTTACTGGCCGGAGGCCCCGGAACGAGTCCGCCGGATGTTCGAGGCGCTCGAGGTCATCCGGAAGCTGTTCTCCGGCAAGGATGTCAAGCACAGCGGCGAGTTCTTCAAGCTGCACAACACGCGACTGTGGACGCTGCCCGACGCGCCGCCGCCGATCTACATCGCCTCCGCGGGGCCGTACACCTCCCGTAAGACCGGTGAACTCGCCGACGGCATCATCACGCCGGGCGCGTCCATCGAGAAGCTCGAAGGCATCCTGGACAACTTCGGCAAGGGCGCGCGCAAGGCCGACAAGGACCCGGACACGATGCCGAAACTGCTGCAGGTGCACCTGTCCTGGGCGGCCACCGACGAGGAGGCGCTGTCGAACGCGATCGAGCAGTGGCCCAACGGCGGCATGAAGTTCCCCAAGGCGGACGTGCGGTCGCCGTTCGACTTCGAGCAGATGGCGAAACTGGTGCGCCCCGAGGACTTCGAGGGGCGCATGGTGATCTCGGCGGACCCGGACAAGCACCGGGCGGCGCTGCAGCGCTTCGTCGACGCCGGGTTCAACCGGATCTACCTGCACAACGTGGGGCGCAACCAGAAGGAGTGGCTGGAGACCTTCGGCCGCGAGGTGATCCCGAAGCTCACCGCCTGACAGCCGGCGGCCGTGACAGGGCCGGCGAGGGCTGCCGCTCAGCGCCGGGCCGAGCGGTACGTCCAGTCCAGGAAGCGGGCGACCCCGCGGACGACATGGGCGCTGCGGATCGACGGGAAGACGTCGAACGCGTGCTGCGCGCCGGAGATCTCCGCGTAGGCGACCGGGTTCGCGGACACCTCACGCAGCCGGTCGACGAAGCCGCGTGCTTCGGCCACCGGCACCACCGTGTCCTGGTCACCGTGGATCACGAAGAACGGCGGCGCGGTGTCCGCCGCCCGGTCGAGCGGTGAGGCGGCGACGTACTCGTCGAGGAACTCCTCCGGGTCCTTGCCGACGACGTAGCGGGCGAGGACGGCCTGCAGCCGGTAGCGGCTGGCGCGCGAGCCGGTGCTGGCGGCGAAGTCGTAGACGCCGTAGTGCGGGACGCAGGCGGAGATGCCGGTGTCGGCGTCCTCGAAACCGGGCTGCAGCCGGGTGTCGTTCGCCGTGAGCGCGAGCAGCGCCGCCAGGTGGCCACCCGCCGAACCACCGGTCACCGCCAGGAACGACGGATCGCCTCCGTACTCGCCGATGTTCTCCCGGATCCAGGCCACGGCGCGTTTCGCTGCCACGATGTGGTCCGGCCAGTGCGCGGTCGGTGAGAGCGGGTAGTTTATCGCGACACACACCCAGCCGCGCTGCGCCAGGTACTGCATCAGGGGTACGCCCTGCTGGTCCTTGCTTCCGAGCATCCACGCGCCACCGTGCACCTGCAGCAGCACCGGCCGCCCTTCTGCCGGGTCCTCGTTCTCGCTGTCGTCGGGGCGGTAGACATCGAGCAGGAACCGTCTGCCGCCCGGGGCGTAGGCGATGTCGCGGTCGCGACGCACTCCGGGAGCGCTCATCCGGAACGGCAGCACGAGCTGTTTCCACGGTGTCGCGAGATCCTCGGCCTCCGGCGGTTCCGCCAGGCCGGTGGCGTAGTCCTCGCCGAGCGCGCCGGTGAGTGCGTCCTCGACCTCGTCGCGGGCACGGTGCGCGGTGAGCACGAGCCTGCCCAGCGCGGCAGCACTCAGCCCGGCCAGCATGAGCCCGGCGCGGTCCGAGCGCGTGTGCAGCCCGCGCCTGGCCAGGTGAGCCACGGTGTCGGCGGCGGTGACGGCGAGCAGGTGCGGGGCCAGTTCGGCGGTGAGCCAGCCCGCGAAGAACGAGGGGATCGCGGAAAACCGGGTCCTGGCGGGCCGCAGCGCGTTGGCGGCCAGTGCGAGCTGCACGGCTCGACGGGTGACGAACGTCGGACGCATCGTCCGAGCCTAACCCGGCCGCACCTGGCGGGTTCGCCGCACGGGTGGGCTCAGTCCGTGACGAGGACGGCGTCGGTCAGCACCGGCGCTTCGCCGCGTGCGGGGACGGTGACGGTGAGCGGGAATCGGTCGCCCTCGTCCCAGACCGCCACGCGCAGCCGTTCGCCCGGGGTGACCGGCCCCGCGAATCTGGCCGTGAACGAACGGATCCGGGTGACGTCGGCGTCGAGCATCGCGTCCGTGGCGGCTTTGGCGGCCATCCCGTACGTGCACAGGCCGTGCAGGATCGGTGCGTCGAAACCGCTCGCCAGGGCGAACTCCGGCTCGGCGTGCAGGGGATTGAGGTCGCCACACAGCCGGTAGAGCAGTGCCTGCTGCGGCAGCGTCGGCACGTCGAGAAGTACGTCCGGCTGCCGTGCCGGCGGCGTGATCCGGGGCGAACGGCCGCGCTCGCCGCCGAATCCACCCTCACCCCGGGCGAAGATCCCTTCCTTTGTCGTCCACAGTGGACTTCCGTCGTCGAGCGAGGCGGTGGTCTCGACGACGATCACCGCGGCGGTGCCCTTGTCGAGTACCTCGACGACGCGGCTGCGGCGGATTCCCCGGCCCGCCGCGGGAATCGGCCCGTGCACCGCCACTTCCTGGTGGCCGTGCAGCACGTTCGCGAGGTCCAGGCGCACGCCCGGGAACGTCACGGCCGGAGGCTCGAAGGTGCGCGGCTCCGCGGCGACGGTCGCGAAGGTCGGCAGGACCCGCAGGTCGCTTTCGTAGGCGTAACGCAGTTCCCGCGGATCCAGCGGATCGGCGCCGGCGCCCAGCGCGAGGTGATAGAGCAGGACGTCCGATCGCGTCCAGGAGAACGGGACGGGGGGCTGCTCCGCCCCGATCGCGACGGCGGGGTCGATGGGCACGGCGGCTCCGTTCCGTGGTTCGGTGCGGCGGACCGGTTTCGTTCCTGGTCGCCCCGGCCATCCTCCTCCGGCCCGGCCACGCGGCCGTCGCGGGCCCGGTAGCGTCGCGGCGCATGGGAGAGCACAAGGACCGCATGCTGCGCGGCGAGTTGTACCAGGACAGCGATCCGGAGCTGATCGCCGATCGCCGCCGGGCGCAGGCTCTGGTCGACGAGTTCAACGGCACCGGCGCGGAGGAGACCGACCGGCGGGACGGGGTGCTGCGCAGGCTGCTCGGCTCCCTGGGGGACGGTTCCTGGATCATGCCGCGGTTCCAGTGCGACTACGGCTACCTGATCGACATCGGCTCGAACAGTTTCCTCAACTACGACGCCATCCTGCTCGACTGCGCACCGATCCGGATCGGTGACGACGTGTCGATCGGACCGCGCGCGCAGTTGCTGACTGCTCTGCATCCGATCGAGAATCACGAGGCGCGGCGGCGGCGGTGGGAGAGTGCCGCGCCCATCACTATCGGCGACAACGTCTGGTTCGGCGGGGGTGTCACCGTGTGCGCTGGGGTGACGGTCGGGGAGGACACCGTGGTCGGTGCGGGCAGTGTCGTCACCCGTGACCTGCCGGCGCGTGTGCTGGCGGCGGGCAATCCGGCTCGGGTGGTCCGCGCGATCTAGCCGGGTTCCGTGGCGGACGGGGTGGGAACCGTGTCGTGGAGCAGTGTGGTGAGTCGTCCGGCGAACTGTCCGGCGTTGCGCTGGGGGCCGAGGTGGGCGCCCGGTACTTCGGCGAAGGGGACGTCGAGGGCGTCGGCGAGCAGTTCGGCTGGCCGGTGGTGGTAGAAGCCGCGGCTGTCCTCGCCGCCCGCGGGGATCACCGGAACCCCGCAGGCGCGCAGCGCGGCCACGTCCGGCAGGTACCGGTAGAACTCGCGCATTTCGCGGCCGAACAGCCGGATCCAGTCCCGTTCGAACGGCAGCGCGACTGCTTTCAGGTCCGGCCCGGCAGCGCCCGCGAGCGAGCGCACGAACCTGGTGAACGCCGTGAGCAGGTCCGTCTCGGCGAGGGCCACCAGTTCGTCGGCGAAGGCGAGCCAGTGGTCACCGTCGCCGAGCAACCGCACGGCGGGTGGTTCGTGGGCGACGACGGCCCGCACCAGCCCCGGCCGGATGGCGGCGAGTTCGAGCGCGATGAGCGCACCGGCACTGCTACCGAAGACGAGGGCGTGGTCGTACCCGAAATGCCGGATCACGGCGGCCGCGTCCACTGCCTGGGTGCGCACGGTGACCGGCCCGCTCGTCTCGTCGGTGCTGTGGAAATGCCCGCGCCGGTCGTAGCCGAGGACGGTGTACCGCCCGGCGAGCCTGCGCGTCAGCGGCCGGTAGCTCTCCACGCCGCCGAGCCCGCCGGCGATCAGCAGCAGTGGCGGGCCCATACCGGTGCGGCGCACCCGCAGGGTGCCGTCGGCGACGGGGCACAGTTCGTCCTCGGCGCGCATGGCGACCAGTCAAACACGCCGCTCGCGGCACCGGTTTCCTGCCCGAATAGGTCTCCCTGCCGAGGGGGAGCGGCACCGGCCCGCGATATGTCGGCCAGACCGCGAGCGCGACGGTCGCGGCCGGAAAGTCGGTGGCCGCTGCGAGGATGGCCGGATGGTCTCCTGGGAGCGGTCCGAACACGAGGCACCGGAGCTGGCGCGGGGAGTAAGGGCATGTTTCGAGGCCGCGACGGCACACGTCCTGGCCAGTCTCCGCCGGGATGGCGCGCCGAGGGTGAGCGGCACCGAAGTGGATGTCGACGAACAGGGGATCCGGCTCGGTTCGCTCGGTGGGGCGGTGAAGGCTCTTGGATCTGTTCCGGGATGCGCGATGCGCCATCCACTCGTGTCCCGCTGATGTCGCGGGCGCGAGGAGGACGCGAAGGTGGCCGGTGTCGCACTGCCGGTATCCGGCGAGGAGGGGACGCACGCCTTCCGGCTCGACCTGACAGCGGCGGTGCTGACCTCGGTCGAAGGCGACACGCTGGTGGTCCGTTCCTGGCATCCGGGCGCTGCCGCGGTCCGGTGGGAACGACAGGGCAGCCGCTCCGCCGCCCGGGTGGACGGCTGACCCGGTCGAAGCGACGCGCTGGTGGTCCGTTCCCCGCTCCGGGGTGGGTGCGGTGTGAGCTGCTGGGGTGGCCGGTGGCCTCCGGCGTCCCCCGGTCGTGCCGGCGGCCACGAGCGGGGATGATGGCTCGATGACCGTGCGCTCCCATGTCTCCGCCGAACTCGTCCTGCGCATCACCTCGCCCGGCAGGCTGGCCATGTCGGTGGCGGTCGCGGGCGGCCCCGGCGTCGAGTCGGAACGGCTGACCATCTCGGGCCCTTCGGGCGTGCCGGAGCCCATCGAGTTCCCGCACCGCACCCGGGTGCACGTGCTCGACCTGCCATTGGGCGAGGTGACGATCAACTACTCGGCGGACTGCGCGGGCCGGACAGGGGAGCCGGAGCGCGTCACCGAGGCCGACGCGATCCTCTACACCCGGCCGAGCAGGTACTGCCCCTCGGACCGGCTGATGGGGCTGGCCGCGGGCCAGTTCGGCCGCCCCGGCGGCGGCCGCGGCAAGATCGACGCGATCGTCGACTTCGTCGGCAGCCGGCTGTTCTACACCCCGGGCTCCAGTCGTCCCACCGACGACGCGGTGAACACCGTGCTGGCCGGCGAGGGGGTGTGCCGCGACTACGCGCACCTGTGCATCGCGTTCTGCCGGGCACAGGACATTCCCGCCCGGTTCGTCGCCGTGTACGCCCCCGGACTGCGCCCGATGGACTTCCACGCCGTGTTCGAGGCCGCCGTCGACGGCCACTGGTACGCCTTCGACGCCACCAGGCTCGCGCCGCGCGCCTCGTTGACCCGGATCGCCACCGGGAGGGACGCCTCGGACACCGCGTTCCTGAGCACTCTCGGCAGTGAGCTGGATCTGCTCCGCACCACGGTCTCCGCCACCGCGACCGGCGAGCTGCCGGTCGAGGACCCGGACGCGCTGGTATCGCTGGCCTGAATACGCGCCCTCTCGAATTCCACAGTGGACCTGTAGTGGAGTCCATTGTGGACTGAAAGGGAAACCGCTGCCGATCCGGTGTTCCCAGCGACCCGGTGACAGCGGTGACCGTCCAGGGCGGGCACAGGTGCGCCCGTTTTCCCCGTTCTGCCGGGCATCTCCGCCGGGCGGGGGCCGGAGCGAGACGGAGCGCGTCGCGCGGTCAGACGGTGCCGCCCGGGTCGGCCACGGTCGCCTCCACCTGCCCCTTCGCTCGTACACGAACGACTTCTTGCCTGGTCAGCGGGCAGGGGACCGACTTTCGTCGGGGGTCGCGAACATTCGTCCGCACCCGTGCAACCGCCCGCGCCACCCCCTCCGTCTCTACGGGCATGAAGCTGAACAAGATGGTGGTTGCCGCAGGACTGGTCCTTCTCGCCGGGACGGCCTGCGCCAACCCAGACACCGACAGCCCGCAGCCCGCCGCCGATCAGCAGCCCGCACCCAGCTCGGCTCCCCAGGAACCGGGGAACAAGCCGGCGCCGGGCAACGAAGCACAGCAACCGGGTGAGGCACCCGGGGAGATCCCTCTCGCCGCCGAGAAGATCGACGGCGCGGCCCTTCCCGAGAGTTACCCGCGCACGGCGGCGACCGTCGAGCGCACCAACCAGGTCGCCATCCGCGCACAGGAGGGCGGCTGTGGCAAGGCCAGCGCCGAGGTCGCCGAGCAGACCGCACAGCGTGTGGTGGTGAAGCTGGTCGAGACGACGCCGCGGAACAAGATGGCGTGCACCATGGACATCCGCTACCCGACGGTCAAGGTCGATCTCGCGGAGCCGCTCGGCGAACGTCAGCTCGTCCTCGAGGAGGAAGCTCGTCAGGGATGATGCGCCCGTCCGGTGACACGGCCGGTGAGCCCCTAGGGTTGCCGTATGGCTACACGCAGGGTTTCCGGCACCGCGACGATCGCGACGACACCGGAGAAGATCTTCGAACTGCTCGTCGATCCCGCTCAGCACGCACTGATCGACGGCTCGGGTTCGGTGCGGGCCGCCCGTCCGGGTGGCCCGCACCGTCTTGAGCTGGGGTCGAAGTTCGGTATGGACATGAAGATGGGTGCCGCGTACAAGATCGAGAACACGGTGGTCGAGTTCGAGGAGAACCGGCTGATCGCGTGGCGGCACTTCAACGGTCACCGGTGGCGCTGGGAACTCGCCCCCGCCGGTGCGGGGCGTACCGAAGTGGTCGAGACCTTCGACTGGTCCACCGCGCGGCTGCCGCTCCTGATCGGTCTCAGCGGGTTCCCCAAACGCAACAAGGCCGGTATCGACAAGACGCTCGCCCGCCTCGGCGAACTCTTCCCCGGCTGAACCCCGGTGTACCGAGTGCCCGGTGTGCCCCGGGCCCGGGGCACACCGGACTGATCAGCCGCGGAACGCGATCTGCAGCACCGGCTCGGACGTCTCGGCGAAGAAGTCGTTGCCCTTGTCGTCGATGACGATGAACGCGGGGAAGTCCTCCACCTCGATCTTCCAGACCGCCTCCATGCCGAGTTCGGCGTACTCCAGCACGTCCACCCGCTTGATGCAGTCCTGGGCCAGCCGGGCGGCCGGACCGCCGATCGAGCCGAGGTAGAACCCGCCGTGTTCCTTGCAGGACGCGGTCACCTTCGCCGACCGATTGCCCTTGGCGAGCATCACCTGTGAGCCGCCCGCGGCCTGGAACTGCTCCACATAGGAGTCCATCCGCCCGGCCGTGGTGGGGCCGAAGGACCCGGAGGCGTAACCGTCCGGTGTCTTCGCCGGGCCCGCGTAGTACACGGGGTGGTCACGCAGGTACCGCGGCATCTCCTCGCCGGCGTCGAGCCGCTCGGCGATCTTGGCGTGCGCGATGTCGCGGGCCACCACCAGCGTGCCGGTCAGCGACAGCCGGGTCTTCACCGGCAGAGCCGAGAGCTGCTCGCGGATCTCCGCCATCGGACGGCTCAGGTCCACGGACACGACCTCGTCCGAGAGGTCCTCGTCGGTGACCTCGGGCAGGAACCTGGCCGGGTCCCGTTCGAGCTGCTCGATGAACACGCCCTCCGCGGTGATCCTGGCTTTGGCCTGCCGGTCGGCCGAGCAGGAGACGGCGATACCCACCGGGCAGGAGGCTCCGTGCCGGGGGAGCCGGATGACGCGCACGTCGTGGCAGAAGTATTTGCCGCCGAACTGGGCGCCGATGCCGAACTGCCGGGTCATCTCCAGCACCTGCTGCTCCAGGTCCACATCGCGGAACCCGTGACCGAGCTCGGAGCCGGAACGCGGCAGATCGTCGAGGTAGCGGGCCGAGGCCAGTTTCGCGGTCTTCAGGTTGAACTCCGCCGACATGCCGCCCACCACGATCGCCAGGTGGTACGGCGGGCAGGCCGCGGTGCCGAGGCCGCGCAGTTTCTCGTCGAGGAACTTCGCCAGCCGCTTCGGGTTCAGGACCGCCTTGGTCTCCTGGTAGAGGAACGTCTTGTTGGCGCTGCCCCCGCCCTTGGCCATGAACAGGAACTCGTACGACGGATCGGCGGTACGGCCGGCGGGGTTGTCCTTGTGGTACAGCTCGATCTGGGCGGGCAGGTTCGTCCCGGTGTTGCGCTCCTCCCAGAAGCTCACCGGCGCCATCTGCGAGTAGCGCAGGTTCAGCTCCTGGTAGGCGTCGAAGATGCCGTGTGCGAGCGCTTCCTCGTCAGCACCGCCGGTGAGCACGTTCTCGGTGCGTTTGCCGATGACGATGGCCGTGCCGGTGTCCTGGCACATCGGCAGCACCCCGCCCGCGGAGATCGCGGCGTTGCGCAGCAGGTCCATCGCGACGAACCGGTCGTTGCCGCTGGCCTCGGGGTCGTCCACGATGGCGCGGAGCTGGGCGAGGTGGCTCGACCGCAGCAGGTGCTGGATGTCGGTGATCGCCGCCTTCGCGAGCTGCCGCAGGGCCTCGGGCTCGACCTCGAGGAAGGTACGGCCCGCGGCCTCGACGACACGCACACCCTCGGGGGTGACGAGCCGGTACTCGGTGTGTTCGTCCTTGCCCAGCGGCAGGACCTCGGTGTGGTGGAACGGGGTGTCAGGCACTGCGCGGGCTCCCTTGCACGCGATTCGGGTCGGCCGACGTTACCGCGTGCCGTTCCGGGTGCCACAGCCGCGCGCCCGGTGCCGCGGGCGGCGGGGCGGACGGCGAGGGCGGGCCCGGACATAGCGGAAGGCCGGGCCCCTCCGACTGGCCCGACCTTCCGGGGAGTGCGACCCGGTGCGTACACCGGCCGCGAAGTCCACTACCTCTTCAGACGCCCTTGCCCCGCCGGGGTTGCGCCGGGAGGCCATCTTCGACCGTCTCGCGGCCGGAGGCAATAGTCAACGCGGCCGAACAGGTGCCGTCTCACCGGCCGGGACACCCTGGGTGATCAGCTCGCGTAGGCGCGCAGCCGGTCGGCGCGCTCACCCTGGCGCAGTTTGGACATGACCTCGCGCTCGATCTGGCGGACGCGCTCACGGGAGAGCCCGAAGTGTTTGCCGATCTGGTCGAGGGTGCGCGGCTGCCCGTCGTCGAGGCCGTAGCGGAGCCGGATGACGTGCTGCTCCCGGTCGTCGAGGGTGGACAGCACCCGTCGCAGGTCGTCCTGCAGCAGGCCGGAGATGACCGCGCTCTCCGCGTCGGTCGCCTCGGAGTCCTCGATGAAATCGCCCAGCGGGGCGTCCTCCTCGGTGCCCACCGGCATGTCCAGGCTCACCGGGTCGCGGGCGTGGTCGAGCAGCGTGGAGATCTTTCCCTCCGCGATACCGGACTCGGTGGCCAGCTCCTCGTTGGTCGCCTCGCGGCCGAGCTGCTGGTGCAGGTCGCGCTTGATCCGGGCCAGCTTGTTCACCTGTTCCACCAAGTGGACGGGCAGCCGGATGGTGCGGCCCTGGTCGGCCATCCCCCTGGTGATGGCCTGACGGATCCACCAGGTCGCGTAGGTGGAGAACTTGAAGCCCTTCGAGTAGTCGAACTTCTCGACCGCACGGATCAGGCCCAGGTTCCCCTCCTGGATCAGGTCGAGCAGCGGCATGCCGCGGCCGGTGTAACGCTTGGCCAGCGAGACGACCAGCCGCAGGTTGGCCTCCAGCAGGTGGTTCTTGGCGACGTGGCCGTCGCGGATCAGCGCGGTGAGCTCGGTCCGCCGCTTCGGGGTGAGCTTCTCGGCCGTGTCCAGCATGTGCTGCGCGAACACCCCGGCCTCGATCCGCTTCGCCAGCTCGACCTCGTCGGACGCGGTGAGCAGCGCGGTCTTGCCGATGCCGTTCAGGTACACCCGGACCAGGTCGGCGGCGGGCCCCTGGGCGTCCAGGTCGGCCGCCTCCAGCGGTGCCGGAGCCTGCGCGGGCAGGTCGACGGTGGTGGACGGGATTTCGCGCCGGCGGATCCCCCGGGCCTCGCGCTCGAGCGTCGATGTGGACATTTCTGCCTCCCCTGTCGCGGGCTGACGTGTGCGGTGCTCCACGCCTGCGCTCTGCGTCGCGTAGCGAGCCCCTGTGGTGGCCGGCTGACGCGAGACCAGTTTGCTGGCTGGACATCCGGTTCAACGCCCGCGGGAGTGGATTCGTTCCCGCGTTCCCAACTTGTTTACGGCCGTGCGGGGGTGGTGGTTGCTCCACCAAACCTGAGCTTTTCCTGAGAACCGGAAACCGCTGTGACCCAGGCCGCACAAGGGAAAGAAATGGTCTAGACCTCTACGAGTACGGTGAACGGACCGTCGTTGACGCTGTGCACGGCCATCATCGCGCCGAACCGCCCGGTCTCCACCCGGGCGCCGCGCTCGCGCAGCTCGGCGACGACCGTGCCGACGAGTTCCGCGGCGGGCTCCGGCCGGGCGGCGGCGGTCCACGATGGACGGCGGCCCTTGCGCGTCTCGCCGTACAGCGTGAACTGGCTCACCACGAGCAGCGGCGCGCCCGCCGTGGCGCACGACTCCTCGTCCCGCAGCAGGCGCAGCTCGTGCAGTTTCCTGGCCATGGTCGCCGCCTCCGTGGCCGTGTCATCGGTGTGGATTCCGAGCAGTACCAGCAAACCCGGCTCCTCGATCGCGCCGACGACCTCCTCGCCGACCGTCACCCTGGCCTCGGTGACCCTGGCGGCGACCGCCCTCACCGCCGGTCCGCCCCGGACGGGAGGAGCATGCCGTGGCGGACCAGTTCGCGCACCATCGGCAGCGCCGTCGCGGTGAGCTCCTCGACCGGTTCGCCGTGGGCGAACGCCAGCAGCTCCAGCAGATCCCCGAGCGGCAGGGCGCCCCGGCACCCGGCCAGCAGGGCCGCGGCGAGCTCGTCGAGCTCATGCGTCCAGCCGGGCCCGTCCGTGCGGTGCAGGCGCAGCGCCGAGCTCGCCCAGCCCTCCTCGGCCGGTGCGTCGATCCGTTCCAGCAGTACCGAGGACGGAACGGTGAACGTGGTGCCCAGCAGATCGGTACCGGGGGAGCGCAGCCAGTCGACGCGATCCAGCCAGGCCGCCGATTCCTCGCCCAGCGGATCGTCGAACGCCTGGCGCAGGTCCTCGCACACCACGGTGGGCGTGGCGTCGGTGCGGCGGAGGGTCACGAAGCCGAAGCCGATTCCCTCGACCTCGTTCGCCGCGAACCAGTCCAGCCACGCCGCACTCTTCGCCCTGCCCTCCGGCGAGCGCGGATCGATGCCGGCATCGCGCAGCCAGGTGCCCACATAGAGTCCCGGGTCGGCCACGTCCCGCTGCACCACCCAGGCGTCCGTCCCGCCCGGCAGCCAGCCGCTCACCCGGTCGGCCCAGTCCTGTCCCCGGATGTGCAGCCAGGAGGCGAGCAACTGCCCGACCCCGCCTGGGGTGAGGAACCCGGGGAGCTGGCGGATCACCAGCGCGCTCGCGTCGTCCCCGGCAAGGCCGGAATCCCGGTAGACGTAGTCGACGCGCGCCGGGCCGACCACGAACGGCGGGTTGCAGACGATCTGGTCGAACCGGCGCCGCGCGACCGGGGCGAACCACTCGCCGCGCCGCAGTTCCACCTCCACCTCGTTGAGCCGGAACGTGGTGTCCGCCAGTGCCAGTGCCCGCTCGGAGACGTCCGTCGCGGTCACCGAGGCCGCGTGCCTGCCGGCGTGCAGTGCCTGCACGCCGTTGCCGGTGCCCAGGTCGAGCACCGAGCCGACCGGACGGCGGCTGGTGGCACGGACCAGGCTGAGCGAGGCGTGGCCGACACCGAGTACGTGCTCCACGGGCACCGGCTCGCCGAGCACGTCGGAGTCGAGGTCGGAGACGATCCACCAGGACGTGTCCTCGTCGCCGTGCGGGCGCACGTCCAGCCCGGCCCGGAAGCGCTCGCCGTCCGCCCGAAGGAGCCCGGTCGCCACCGCGTCGTCCAGCGGCACGGAGCCCAGTGCGGCGGCGGTCTCGGCCCGGGATTCCGCACCACCCAGCAGGAACAGGCGGACCAATGTGCCCAGCGTCCCGGCATCGCGGCTGGCGCGGAAGGCCGGTTCGGGCTCGCCGCGACCCAGCGCGGAGTGGGCCGGGGGGCCGAGCGCCCCGAGCACGCCGTCGGCGTCGTAACGCGCCGCCAGGAAGGCGTCACGCAGGCGGGCACAGAAATCGTCGGAGAACCGCGGGGGAGTACCGGTCACGGCGCGCATCGTGTCATGACCCTCCGGTACGGGCGGCACGGTCCCGCCGGGTCCGCGGGCCCGGCCGGCCCACCCGGTGTGTGGTCAGATGGCCGGGTGACCGACACCGACCGTGCGCCCTCCGTGCTCGCCCCGCTCGACGGCCTGCTGCCCGCCCTCGAAGCGCTCTACACCGATCTGCACGCCCATCCGGAACTCGCGTTCACCGAGACGCGGACGGCGGCGGAACTGGCGCGGCGGCTCGACCGGGACGGCTACGAGGTGCACACCGGCATCGCGGCGACCGGGGTGCTCGGCGTGCTGCGCAACGGGCCGGGGCCCACGGTCCTGCTGCGGGCCGACATCGATGCGCTGCCCGTGGCGGAGAAGACCGGTCTCGACTACGCCAGCACCGCCCGCGGCGTCGACTCGGAGGGCAACGACGTACCTGTCATGCACGCGTGCGGCCACGACATGCACGCGGCGTGGCTCTCCGGCGCCGCGACCCTGTTGTCCCGCGGGCGAGCCTCGTGGAGCGGGACACTGCTCGTCGTCTTCCAGCCCGGCGAGGAGGCGGGCGACGGTGCCGCCCGGATGGTCCGCGAGGGACTGTTCGACCACGCCGGGGCGCCGGATGTCGTGCTGGGCCAGCACGTCGTGCCCGGCCCCGCCGGCTGGGTGCTGACCCGCCCCGGAGTGATCATGGCGGCCACCGACGCGCTGCGGATCACCCTGCACGGCCGCGGCGGCCACGGCGCGCGGCCGGAGACGACCGTCGACCCCGCCGTGCTGGCCGCCTCCGTGGTGCTGCGGCTGCAGACGATCGTCTCCCGGGAGGTCTCGGCGACCGAGTCGGCCGTGGTGACCGTCGGCTCGATGCACGTCGGCTCGGTGCACAACGTCATCGCCGATCACGCCACGCTCGAAGTGAACATCCGCAGCTTCGACCAGTCCGTCCGGGAGCGGGTGCTGGCCGCGGTGGAACGGATCGTGCACGGTGAGGCTGCCGCCGCGGGCTGCCCGCACCCGCCGGAGATCACGCCACTGTCCTCGTTCCCGGTGACGGTGAACGACGAGGATGCGACCACGGCGCTCACCGGCACCTTCGGCACCCATTTCGGGACGGACCGCACGATGGAGGCGCCGCTGGTCACCGGCAGCGAGGACTTCAGTGAGTTCGGCAGGGCCGCCGGGGTTCCCTCGGTGTTCTGGCTCGTCGGTGGACTCGACGCGGAGGCGGTAATGGCGGCGATGGCGTCCGGGCGCTTCGAAACGGACATTCCGTCCAACCACTCGCCGCGGTTCGCTCCGGTGCCGCATCCCACACTCCGCACCGGCGTCGAGACACTTGTGCTGGCCGCGCTGCACTGGCTCGCACCGCGCCGGTGAGCGGGGTGATCTCCCGGCTGTCCGTCCGGTGCCGGCAGTGGCAGCATGACGTGGTGGAGGTGGTGTCGTGAACGAACGCGCACCCGAGTCTCGGGACATCACCCCGGTGCTCATCACCGAGGCGGAGCCCTCCTACGACGACCAGCAGGCCGCACGCAAGCGCAAGTACATCCTGATGATGGGCCTGCGTTTCCCCTGCCTGATCCTCGCGGGAATCTTCTACCAGACCTGGTGGCTGTCCCTGGTCTTCATCGCGGTGTCCATTCCGCTGCCGTGGATGGCGGTGCTGGTCGCCAACGACCGGCCGCCGCGCAAGGCGGAGAACGCGAACCGCTATCAGCGGGAGGCCAAAGCCCTGGACAGCCGCGAGCATCCGGTGATCGACGGCTGAGTCCCAGCGGGCCGCGCCCCGGCACCGGCCGGAGCGCGGCCCGGCTCGGCGTTTCCCCTACTGGCGGTGAACACGCGGCCGACGACTGTCACATTCACGTACCCCGCGCTCTGAGCGAGCCAACTCCGGCGCCGGGTAATGACAATGCGTCGCAGTGAATTCCCATATTCCTGATCGCCGTTCCGCTACTGCAATCGGATGCATCGTGTTGTGAGCCTCGTCGCCCGGCACTCGATCATCGCAGTTCACGGCCCTGTCGGTGATTTCCCGCCATTGCCCGGCACGCTACAGTTCCCCTTGATCGGCGGGCCCGTTCGAGCGCCCGGATCACCTTTCGCACCATTTCCGAATTCAGCAGGCGCGTCACCGCGCGCCCGGGCACACGCGTGCCCGTTTAGAGGGAGACGTGTTGGGCGCGGTATTCCGACAGGCATGTGCCGACGACGTGAGTGAGCTGATGGAGCTGTACCGGCGGGTCTACGGCCGCGGGTACGCGCTTCCGCTCGGCACCGATCCGCAGGTGATGGCGCGCGAGATCGCCTCGGCGAACACCACCTGGCTGGTCGCGCACGACAGCTCGCGGCGGCTGATCGCCTCCATTGTCGCCACCACCTCACCCGGGGACCGGCTGGCGAAGATGCAGGGCCTGGTCGTCGATCCGGCCAGCCGCGGCTCCGGGATCGCCCAGGAAGCCGTCAGCTCCCTGTCCGACCTGCTGCTCGCCGACGGCACCGTCGACTCGGTGTACGCCACCGCGAGGACCACGGCGACCGCCCCGCAGCGAATCTGTCTGCGCAGCGGCTTCCGCGCGCTCGGTATCTTCCCGAACCTGCGCAAGGCGGCCAAGCACGAAACCATGGTGCTGCTCGCCCGCCATCAGGACGGGGTGCTCGACCGCCGTCACCCCGTCGACCGGGTACCTGCCGGGCTCGGCCCGATCGTCGAGGCACTGGACACCGTCGCCGGCCTGCCCGCCCGCCCGGAGCTGGTGCCGGACGAGGTGCCCGAGCCACGCTCCGAGTTCGCCTCCACCGACGAGATCGAGCTGATCGGCGCGGAGCGGTTCGTCCTGCGCCGCTTCGACGAGATGGTCACCGACCCCTCGCGCCGCTTCTACCCCTTCCACAAGCCGGACGTGATGCTCGCGGGCCCGGACGGCCTGTACGAGGTGTACGCCCACCTCAGCCGCGCCGACGGGTACTGCACGCTGATCGGCGCCGCCCCCGACGCGCGAGTCGTGTCCCGCCATCTCGACCAGATCATCGCGCGGCTCAACGACTTCGGCGCGTTCTACATCGAGACGCTGGTGCCGTTGTACGCCTTCGACGAGCTGTCCTCGCTGCTGTCCTTCGGCTTCCTGCCCGCCGCCGTCTACCCGGCCATGCGCCGGGACGGCGAGTTGTTCCACGACTACGTGGTGATGGCCAGGACCATGCAGCCGCTGGACTTCCGTGGTCTCGCCATCGACGCCGCCTTCCGCCCGTTCACCGAGCAGTACATCGCGTTGTGGACGCAGATGTACCTCAACACGCATGGAGTGTTCCGTTGAGTACCCACCTGGACCCCGTCGCCGTCCCGGACCCGGTGGCACTCGCCGCCGTGCGGGACCTCTGCGAGCTGCCGCCGTACGCGCCCGGCGGTGACGAGCTGTTCGTGGCCGCGATGAACGAGTCCAACGCCTGGCACGCCGCCCGCAGCGACTTCTTCGCAGCGCTCTGGTCGGCGAGCCCGGGCGGGCGCGCGCCGCTGACCGGCATCGGCGACCTGAGCCGGCAGCCGTTCGTGCACGCCAACTTCTTCAAGCAGCACGAGATCGTCTCCGTCCCGCGCGACGACGTCGCCCTGCACGTGACCTCCTCCGGCACCACCGGGCAGAAGTCGCAGATGTTCTTCGACGCCTGGACGTTGGGTGCCGGGCAGCGCATGGTCGCCCGGATCTTCGACCACCACGGCTGGATCGACGACAGCGAGCCGGTCGACTACCTGCTCTACAGCTACCAGCCCCGCCCGGAACTCAACCTCGGCACGTCGTTCACCGGCAACTACCTCTGCGAGTTCGCGCCCGCCCGGCACGTGGAGCACGCCCTGCCGCACACCGGTTCCGGCCACGAGTTCGACGCCTTCGGCTGTGTCCGCGCCCTGTTGCGCTCCGCCGCGGACGGGGTTCCCGTGCGGATCTTCGGTTTCCCGGCGTTCCTGTCGTTCACCCTCGACCGGATGCGGGCGCTCGGCGTCCCGCCGCTGACGCTGCCGCCGAGTTCGCTGATCCTGTTCGGTGGTGGCTGGAAGGGACACGCCGACGCGCAGGTCGGCAAGCCCGAGCTGTACGCACGGATCACCGAGCAGCTCGGCATCCCGGACGAGCGGATCCGCGACGGATTCGGCTCCGTGGAGCACTCGGTGCCATACCTGGAATGCGAACGCCACAACCTGCACGTGCCCGCCTGGTCGCGGGTGCTGATCCGCTCGGTCCGTGACCTCGAGCCGCTGCCCTTCGGTGAACCGGGTTACCTGCAGCTCGTCTCCCCGTTCATCACCTCCGCTCCGGCGCAGTCCGTGCTGATGGGCGACCTCGCGTCCCTGCATCCCGCTCAGGACTGCGGATGCACGCTCGATACCCCCTGGTTCCGGGTGCACGGCCGGGCCGGGGTCAGCCGCAACCGGAGCTGCGCCATCGCCGCCGCCGAACTACTGAAGGGCACCTCGTGACCGCGACCGGAGCACAGTTCTCCGCCACCCAGCAGGTTTCCGCGACACCGCACTACTGGCAGGGCGAGTGGGTCACCGACGAGGAGGCGAGCCTGCGGCTCGACGCGCTCGACCGGTACGCCGGAGAAGTGCTCGCCGCGGCACCCCTGCGCCCGCTCCAGGTGGTCCGCGCCGGTGACCGTCTCGCCACCCGGCTGTCCACATCGGACGACCCGGTACGGTCCAGGCTCGCCGAGCGACTCCGTTCGCAGGAGGTCCCCGACGCCGAGGCACAGTCCACACTGGACGGACTGGCCGTGGCGCTGGGCCGGGAGAAGCTGGAACGCAAGCTCGTCCGTGAGCTGGGTGGCACCGACCCCGCGCGGATGGCCCGTTTCGACTACGACCTCACCGTGTTCGAGGCATGGGCGCCGGTCGGGCTGCTCGCGCACGTCGCTCCCGGGAACGCTCCCGCGGCCGGCGCACTGAGTGTCCTCGAAGGACTGCTCAGCGGCAACGTCAACATCGTCAAGGCGAGCGGCGGGGACGCGCTGTTCACCGCCGACCTGCTCGCCGCGCTCGCGGACGAGGACCCGTCCGGGGAGATCGCCCGCCGGATCATGGTCCTGCGCTACTCCTCGGCCCGGACCGACTGGCTGGAGCGCATGTGCGGACCGGCAGACGCGGTCGCCGCCTGGGGAGGCGAGGAGGCGCTGGCCGGGGTCGCCGGGGTGCTACGGCCCGGCTGCAGGCTCGTCGACTGGGGCCCCAAGCTCTCCTTCGCCTACCTCACCGCCGACGCCTGGTCGGACGCCGAGGTGCTGTCCTCGGTGGCCGCCGACGTGTGCGCACTCGACCAGCAGGCCTGCTCCAGCCCGCAGGTGATCTACCTGGACACCGCCGAGGAGAGCGAGGTGTTCGCCTTCGCGCGCCGGTTCGCCGCCGCGCTGGACGAGGTCTCCGCCCGGACCCGGCCACGGACCCCGGGAGACGCCGAATGGGCGGAGATCACCAACACGGTCCTCGTCACCGAACTGGAGAGTCATCTCGGGCTCACCGGCACCCACGTGGCCGCGGACCTGAGCTGGCGCGTGCTCGCCGACACCCGGCCCGCGCTGCGAGCCTCGCCGCTGCACCGCACGGTGTGGGTGAAACCGTTGCCACGTAAGGACATCAGCACCTACCTTCGGCCGATGAGGCGATACCTGCAGACCGTCGGGCTCGGGGCCCGCCGCGGCGACATCGCCGTCCTGTCCCGCGCACTGGTGGGTGCGGGCGTGCAGCGCGTCACCGTCGCCGGGGCGATGCTCGGCAGCTACGACGGTGAGCCGCACGACGGCGTGTACGCCCTGCAGCGCTACAGCAGGCGCGTCGACGTGCAACTCGACGAACGCTTCGCCGGCGACTCCTGCCTGGACGACCTCACCGGCACCGGGCAGCTCCCCGCGCCGGACGTCCCGGTCACCGGCAAGGCCGGGTTCGGCGACCTGCAGGAGGACCTCAGCCGCGCCGAGGTCTTCTTCCGCAGCGGCGGCACCACGGGCGAACCGAAACTGTCGGCGTTCTCCTGGGCCGACTACGACGAGCACATGCACTGCGGCGCCGAGGGCCTGCTCGCCGCGGGCCTCGACCCGCGTACCGACCGCACGATGAACCTGTTCTTCGGCGGGCAGCTCTACGGTGGGTTCGTCAGCTTCTTCTCCGTGCTGGAACGGCTCGGTGCCGTCCAGTTCCCCATGGCGGGCCAGCAGAACGCACACGCCCTGGTAGCGAAGTCCATTGTGGACAATCGGGTGGACACGCTGCTCGGCATGCCCAGTTACCTGCTCCGGCTGTTCGCCGAGGCGGGTCCGGTCCTGCGTGAGTACGGTGGCGTCCGCAAGATCTTCTACGGCGGCGAGCACTTCAGCGAGTCGCAGCGGCGCATGCTGGCCGAGGAGTTCGGCGTCGAGGTGATCCGTTCCGCGGCGTACGGCAGCGTCGACGCCGGGCCGCTCGGCTACCAGTGCGCGCAGTCGGCGCCGGGTGAGCACCACCTGTTCACCGGGGTGCAGACGCTGGAGATCCTGGACCAGGAGCTCGATCGCCCGGTGGCCGCCGGGGAGGCCGGGCGGCTGGTCTTCACCTCGCACACCCGCCGGGGACAGCGCCTCGAACGCTACGAGATCGGCGACCTCGGCCGCTGGCTCGACGACGAGTGCGGCTGCGGGCGGCGCACCCCGAGGTTCACCCTGCTCGGCCGCAGCGGGGACGTGTTCCGCAGCGGCGGGCATTTCCTCAACTACCGGCGCTTCGTCGCGGTCGCCGGGGAGGCGTTCGACTACTCCGGCGAGGTGCAGATCGTCCTGGACACCGACGACACGCAGGAGTCGCTGACCGTGCGGCTGGAGGAGGGACGGGTGCCCGAACCCGAGCACGCCGAGGAGGAGTTTCTCCGCCGGTATCCCGAACTCGCCATCACCGCCCGGCGCGACCGCCTGGTCCGGCTTCGGGTGCGGCCGTCGCCCCCGGAGGCCTTCGAGCGCACGACTGCCAGCGGCAAGCTGGTCGCGGTGGTCGACCGGCGCGTGACGCGCTGAGCAGCGGCGGGGCGGTGCCGCACGCGGTACCGCCCCGTCCGGTCAGCGCCCGCGTTCGTCGATCAGCCGGACCAGCTTGCCCGAGCGGGGATTGACGCGCAGGCCTGCGGGGCCGGCGAGTTCCACGGCAAGGGGCGCCACCAGGCCGCGCCGGACGTGGTCGGCGAACATCGGCCGGGCGTCCTCCAGCGCGGAGGCGATCGTCACGGTGAGTACCTCCGGATCGGTGACGTCGCCCGCCAGCCGCAGTACGAGCTGGTCCTTCGCCTCGACCCGGCGCAGCACCACCTGCACGCCGGTGATCATCCGGTCGCCGGAAGCGGCGTCCACGATGTCCCGCAGATCGTCCAGGTACAGCGTCACCGGCCCGACGCGGGCACCCTCGTCGGAGCGGCCGAGCAGCCGGAACGTGCTGCCGCCGGGCCCGGTCCACTCGGCGAGGTCCCCGGCCGGATACCGCAGCACCGGCTGGAGGCGGCGCACCAGATCGGTCACCACCACCCGGCCGGGACGTTCCGGCTCCTCGATCGGATCCCCGGTGTCGACGTCCAGGATCTCCATGATCCGGCCGGGGAAGACGCGGTGGACCCGGGTGTCGGGCTCGCCGTCCACCGGGGCGCCGACGATCCCGCCGTCCACCGTCGCGTAACCGAGGGAGCGGACGGTGGCGTTCGGGAACGCGGCCGCCAGCAGCGCCCGCTGATCGCCGTAGAAGGCCTCGCCGCTGAACAGGACCACCCGCACGGACGGCAGCGAGCCGACCGTGCCGGTCACCCCCTGTGCGAGCTGGCACAGTGAGGTCGGCGGCCCGGCGAGCACAGTCGCGGCGAACTCGGCGATGTTGCCGATCACGAAGTCCTGCGGCGCGGATCCCGCGATGGGCAGGTGCACGGCGTCCACCGGGGCGTCCTGCAACCAGTTGGCGGTGAACAGGAAACTCGAGTAGAGCTCGCCCGCGTAGAACAGGTTGGCCACCCGGTCGCCGTCGCGCAGCCCGGCCGCCGGGAGCCCGGATCCGAACGTCGCCGACATCTCCCGCCACTCTTCGCGGGTGTAGCGGGAGACCCGGGGCGCGCTGGTGGTTCCGCCGGTCTTGAGCACGATGCCGCCCTGGTGCTCACCGGTGAGCAGGCGGTTGTCGTGCAGGCCGTTGGCCGCCCAGTACGCGCCGTGGTCCACCAGCGGGAGGTCCGACAGTGCCGGTGCGGCCGGGAGGTCGGCATAGAGTTCCTTGTAGAACGGGGAGTTCTCCCGGACGAAGCCGACGAGCGGGTCAAGGCTGGGGACGGGCACCGGCGGGAAACCTCCTGGTATAGAAGCAAAGACGGGCCAGGGTATCGCGTTTCCGGTGGTCGGGAAACCCGCCGGTGTTCCCGCCCGCGGGCCCCCGGCCGGTTTGCCGGTTCAGGGCTGGGCGCCCACGGTGCCGACCGCCCGGGAACCGATGGCAACCGCCGAACGCAAAGCGTCCATTGTGGACTTACCTGCCAGCCAGGCGGTGAGCAGTCCCGCGTTGAACGCGTCGCCCGCCCCGGTGGAATCCACGCACACGGTTGGTACACACGGCGTGGAGGTGATGCCCTCCGAATCCACCCAGCTCGCCCCGCCGAGCCCGGCCGTGACCGCCACCGCGCCGACCGTGCCGAGTAGCTCGCGCGCCGACTCCGCCTGTTCCGAACCCGTCAGCGCGGCGAGCTCCCCGGCGTTGGGCAGCAGAAGGTCCACACCCCGCACATCGTCCAGGAACGCCGCTGGATCCAGGATCAGTGCCGCCGCCTGCGGATCCACCGAGGTCGTCAGTCCCGCTGCCCGCGCCACCTCCAGCGCCGCCAGCCCAGCCGGGCGCGACGACGGATCCAGCAGCACATACCCCGACAGGTGCAGATGCCGTGCACCGTCCAGCGCGGCCGGATCGATGTCGCCGGGCGCGAAGCGCGCGATCGCCCCGCGATCGGGCAGCATGCTCCGCTGTCCGTCCCCGTCGACCAGCACCACCACACAGCACGTCGAGGCCTCCGGATCGACCGCGAACGCGCATCGCACCCCGGCCCGTTCCAGCTCGGCCCGTACCTGACGGCCGCCCGCGTCGTCGCCGACCCGTGCGATCAGGGTCGGCTCGGCCCCCGCGGCCCGCAGCCACAGCGCGGTGTTCGCCCCCGCGCCGCCACCGGTGATCGTCACCTTCGCCCGCGAGTCGCCGCCATGGACGATGTCGCCCTTGTGCTGTGCGACCACGTCCAGCCCGGCGTCGCCGACCACCACCACCTTCACGGCAGTTCCCGCGCGACCTCGGCCGCCACCCGTGCGTTGTCCAGCACCAGCGCCTCGTTCGCGTCCAGGCTCGCCCCGCCACTGGCCGTGTGGAAGTGCTCCAGCAGCGCCGGCGTCACGTCAGCTCCGCTGATTTCCTTCTCACGCAACAACTCCAGACCCTCCTGGAGTAGCCGGTCGTGCAGCGCGCCGTCCATCTCCGACGCCTCGGGAATCGGATTGGCCAGCAGCACGCCGGCACCGCCCGCGCTCCGGTGAGCCGAGACGACGGCCGCGACCCGGGCGGCGTCGTCGACCCGCCACGGCACCTCGTGCCCGGACGAACGCAGGTAGAACGCCGGGAAGTCGCCGGTGCGGTACCCGAGCACCGGGACCGAGCCGGTCTCCAGGACCTCCAGGGTCGCCGGGATGTCCAGCACCGACTTCACCCCGGAGCACACCACCAGGACCGGCACCCGGGACAGCACACCGAGATCGGCGGAGACGTCCCAGGTCCGCGAGGCCCCCAGGTGCACCCCGCCCAGCCCGCCGGTGGCGAACACGCCGATCCCGGCCCACGCCGCCAGCGCCGAGGTCGCGGCGACCGTCGTCGCACCGGAGCGGCCCAGCGCCAGCGCCGGGCCGAGGTCCCGCAAGGAGAGCTTGTCCAGTCCCGAATCGGCGGCACACACCCGTTCCAGCTCGGCCGGGGACAGGCCGGCGATCGCCCGGCCGTCCAGCACGGCGATCGTCGCCGGGACGGCGCCCGCTGCCCGGATCGTGTCCTCCAGCCGCCGGGCGACATCGAGATTGCGGCCCGGTGGCAGCCCATGCGAGAGCAGCGTGCTTTCCAGTGCCACCACGGGCCTGCCGTCGTCGAGAGCGGCGGAGACCTCCGGGCCGAGCGTGAACTGAGACGTGGTCACGGGCAGACATCATCACCGACCGCCCACCGGCTCACTCGCCCGGGTGGTGGTCACCACCCTGCGGGGCGGCGCGGCCCGATCAGTCGAAGATGCCGCGCGACTTGGCGACCTCGTGCAGCCAGCCCTCGATCTGCCGTTCCCACGGCGTGCGGTCCAGCGCCGCGTGGTCGACGGTGAACGCCCCGAGAAACTCCTGCCCCCGGCCGCCGAAACCGCCCGACTTGCTCACCCGGACCCGTTTGGTCACCTCGAGCACCACCTCGGTGCGTGTGGCGGCGGTCAGGAAGGTCACCGCCACCGAACTGAACACGCTCGCGAAACGCTGCGAGGGCGTGAACCGGATCTCCTGGAAGAACGGCAACTGCTGGTTCACGCCGTTGATCCGGCCCTTCTCCAGCGCCGCGCCGGAGAACCCGAACCCGATCCGGCTCAGCGCGTCCAGCACGCGCTGTTGCGCGGGCAGCGGCTCGATCGCCGCCGCGTCCACGTCCTGCGGGTCGGCGACGGTGTTCGCCAGGTCCAGGTTGGTCTGGACGCCGACGGCGATCCCCGCCACCGGCTTACCCGCCACGCTGCTGACCGGGGTCTCCCACGGCAGGTCCAGTTCGAACGGCAACCGCACCTGCTGGCCAGCCCGGATGTACTCGCGCCCGCAGAGCTGCTGGGTACCGAAGGGCAGGTCCGTCGTCTCGGTGCGCCGATCGTCGCCGGGCACCTCGACCCTGGCCAGGAGCGTGACGGCGAGGCCGTTGATCTCCTGGTCGACCTCGCCGCCCGCGAGCAGCACCTCACCGCGCAGCGGCCGCCCGGGAGCGGACGTGCGATCGAGCAGCCGGGCGTCGATCCGCGCTCCACCCGAACCGAAGCTGGCCAGCACTTTCTGGAACATGCGGACGATCCTGCCAGCACCGTGCACCGGATGTCGGCATTTGGGGCATCATGGTGTCGTGAGTACGCAGACGTTGCCAGAAGTCGACACCCGTCCCGAGGGCACCGACAGCACCGACGACGACGCCCCGAAGATGTTCCACTACGTGCGGAAGAACAAGATCGCCGAGAGCGCGGTCATGGGCACGCACGTGGTGGCTCTCTGCGGCGAGGTCTTCCCGGTCACCAAGTCGGCCAAGCCCGGTTCCCCGGTCTGCCCGGACTGCAAGAAGATCTACGAGGGCCTGCGCCCCGGCGGCGACGACTCCTGAGCCCGTTCCTGGGTCCGTGGCGCCGGACCCGTGGGCGGCTCGTTCTCCCGTGGTCCGTTCTCCCGTGGTCGGTCCGCGGGTTCCGGTCGCGCCGCGACCTGCTCGCCGTCCCGGCCTGACCCTCCTGGGCCGGGGCCGGGGTCCGGCGGGTCCCCGCCCGGTCGTCGGCCGCCGTCGCCCGGTTCGCCCGCCCGCGGTTCGGCTGCCCCCGGTTCGTCCCGGCCGAGGCCGGTGCCGCTCCCGTCGGGCTCGCCCTCGGCTGGCCGGGGGCCGCGGCGCAGCGGCACGGTCGTGCGCTCCCACAGCTTGCGCCCGTCCTCGGTGCGCATTCGCTCGCTGGCCCGCTCCATCTCCAGCCTGCGCCATTTCCGTCGCTGCCTGCGGGTCCGCTTCGCGGGCCAGAGTTCCTGGATGGCGCTGTTGAAGTACGCGCCGCCGACCACGGCCATGCCGATGAAGTAGGTGAACAGCAGGAACGCGATCGGCGTGGCCAGCGCACCGTAGGTGTAACCGGTGGTGGTGATCCAGCCGATGTAGAGCCGCAGCCCGGCGCTGGCCAGCAGGAAGATCGCCATCGCCAGCACCGCGCCGGGCAGGCCGCGGTGCCACGGCAGCTTCCGTGGCAGGGCGAGCTTGTACAGCGTCGCGAGCGCCAGCACGAGCAGCAGGCCCAGCGTCGGGTAGTACAGCGTGCCGACCCAGCTCGCGACGGTGTCCTGCCATTCGGCCGGGAAGAAGCGCGGCAACAGGTCCGGGCCGATCGCGATCAGCGGCAGCCCGATCACCAGCAGCACCAGGCTCGCCACGTACAGCAGCAGCGCGAAGATCCGCTGCCACACCTCGTTGCGCACGCCGTACTGGTCGTGGGCCACGGTGATCGCGTCGACGAACGAGGACATCGCCGAGGAACCCGCCCACAGCGAGATCAGGAAGCCGACCGAGACGATCTCGCCCTTGCCGATGGTGAGGATGTCGTTCACCGTCGGTTCGATGATCCGGTTCACCACATCCCCGGAGAAGACCTTCGCCGAGAACGCGATGAGCTGGTCGTGCACGGCGGTGACCAGACCCTGGCCGAACCACTCGCCCATGAAACCGAGGCTGCCGAGCAGGCCCAGCAGCAGCGGTGGCAGCGAGAGCGTCTGCCAGAACGCCGCCTCCGCCGACTCGGAGAAGATGTTGCCGTCCCACGCCTTGCTCAGGGTGCGCCCGAGCAGGCGCAGGGGCCCCTTGTGGGGTGCCTTCGCGCCGGGCTCCCGGTCGGCGTCGCCGGAGGCTGGGGTGGGGTTCTCGGATGGTGCGCTCATCGCACCGTCAAGCATGGTCCATCCGAGCGATTTTGGCTCGTTCCTCGGGGCTGGCGTGTTCCGCGTCGCAGCGCCGCGCCACGGGCACCTCGCACGGCGGACCGGTGTCCCGGGGTACGCTTCGCCGACCGAGCCCTCACCCGCACCGCCGGCACCGGCGGGCGCCACCGACACCGTCGTCGGGCGTCCCGGTCGCCGCACGGTGCCTCCGTCGTGAGGGCCTTCGCATGTCGGCCCGCGCACCACGGGAGCGGGGCCCAGCGCCCGCGAGAGGAGTTGACCCTTCCTTGTCGGAGACGGCCCACCGACAGCCGGGATTCACCGCACCGGAACCGGAGCACGACGCCACGGCGCGCCCGCTGCGCGCCTGGCAGCGGCGCGCGCTGACCAAGTACCTCACGACGAGGCCGCAGGACTTCCTCGCCGTCGCGACGCCCGGCGCAGGCAAGACCGTCTTCGGCCTGCGCATCGCCGCGGAACTGCTGTCCGACCGCACCATCCAGGCCGTCACGATCGTCACCCCCACCGAGCACCTCAAGCACCAGTGGGCGGTCGCCGCGGCGGGCGCCGGGATCGCGATCGACTCCAACTTCCGCAACACCACCGGGGCCACCTCCTCGGACTTCCAGGGCGTCGCGCTGACCTACGCCCAGGTCGCGGCTCACCCCACCCTGCACCGGGTGCGCACCGAGAACCGCAAGACGCTGGTGATCCTCGACGAGATCCACCACGGCGGCGACGCGAAGTCCTGGGGCGACGCGATCCGCGAGGCGTTCACCCCGGCCGTGCGCAGGCTGTCGCTGACCGGTACGCCGTTCCGCAGCGACGACTCGCCGATCCCGTTCGTCAGCTACGAGCCCGACGCCGACGGGTCGATGCGCAGCCGGTCCGACCACTCCTACGGTTACGCCGACGCGCTCGCCGACGGCGTCGTCCGCCCCGTCGTCTTCCTCGCCTACTCCGGTGAGGCCTCCTGGCGCACCAGCGCGGGGGAGGAGTTCACCGCGCGCCTCGGGGAACCGCTGACGGCCGAGCAGAACGCCCGCGCCTGGCGCACCGCCCTGGACCCGGGCGGCGAGTGGATCCCGGCGGTACTTCAGGCCGCCGACACCCGCCTGCACCAGCTCCGCTCCGCGGGCATCCCGGACGCGGGGGGGCTGGTGATCGCCACCGACCAGGAGTCTGCCCGCGCCTACGCGAAGATCCTGCAGCGCATCTCCGGTGAGGAGCCGGTCGTGGTGCTGTCCGACGACCCGAAGGCGACCCGCCGGATCGGCGAGTTCTCCGAGTCGTCCGACCGGTGGCTGGTCGCCGTCCGGATGGTGTCCGAGGGCGTGGACGTGCCGCGTCTCGCCGTCGGCGTTTACGCCACCAGCGCCTCGACGCCGTTGTTCTTCGCCCAGGCGATCGGGCGCTTCGTCCGGGCCCGGCGCAAGGGCGAGACGGCGAGCGTGTTCGTGCCGAGCGTGCCGGTGCTGCTGGAACTGGCCAGCGAGCTGGAGGCGCAGCGCGACCACGTGCTGGGCAAGCCGCACCGGGAGAAGGACGGCTGGGACGACGAGCTGCTCGCCCAGGCGAACCGGACCGAGGACGAGCCGGGTGAGGAGGAGAAGGCATACACCTCACTGCACGCCTCGGCCGAACTCGACCAGGTCATCTACGACGGCAACTCCTTCGGCACCGCGGTGTTCTCCGGATCCGACGAGGAACAGGAGTACCTGGGCCTGCCCGGCCTGCTCGAACCCGACCAGGTGCGGGCGCTGCTGCGCAAGCGCCAGGAGGAGCAGCTCGCCGACGTCAAGCGGCGCAAGCCCGAACAGGAGGCCGCCGCTCCGGCACCGAAACCGCAAGCCGTGGGGGAGCGGCTCGCGGCGCTGCGCAAGGAACTCAACGCGCTGGTCGGCATGTACCACCACCGCACCCGCAAGCCGCATGGCGCGATCCACAACGAGCTGCGGCGGGTGTGCGGCGGGCCGCCCACCGCCATGGCGACCCTGGAACAGCTCGAGGAGCGCATCGTCACGCTGCGCTCCTGGTGATCCGGCCGCTCCTGGTGATCGGATCCCGGCCCGAGTGGCCGGCCGGACCCCGGACATGGATCGGGCGGGAACCCGCTGGGGTTCCCGCCCGATCCGTCTCGCTGGTCGTCGACGGCGTCAGCCGTGCTTGATGTCGGCCTCCAGCTCCTTGAGCTTGGTCTCGTACTCCCGGGCGTGGTGGCCGCAGAAAAGCAGTTCACCGCCGGTGCGGAGGATGGCTCGAACCTGGGCTGCAGCACCGCACCGATCGCAGCGGTCGGCAGCGGTCAGTTCGGGGCGGGTGAGCGTAGGTGAAGTCATTGGAGTCTCCCTCCGTCCCGGCATCGGCAGAGCCGATGCCATCGATCCAGCCGCGACCACTGTGGTCCTGATCCGGCGTCCGGGTGGGCGCCGGCTCCTCGGTGCTCGCAGCCTCCACTCTTGCAGACGTTTGGGGAGCCGCAAGTGTTCCCGTGTGCGTGGGAGGTGTGTCACGCCGATTTACCCCGTATGCCGTAAAAGCGTCCCGAATGGCAGGACGCGGACGGCCGAATGAGGCCCTTTTCGCACGTGAGGCACCATGCGGAGAGTGAGCAGCACACGTATGGCACAGCGGATCGGCGCCATTCCGGCACCGGTCGTGTTCGTTCTCAGCGGAATCTCGATGTACGTCGGCGCGGCGATCGCCGTCGGCCTCTTCGACGTGCTGGCGCCCGCGTCCGTGGCGTGGCTGCGGTGTCTCGGCGCGGCGCTGGTTCTGCTGGCCTGGCGGCGGCCGGGACGGGCCGCGTGGCGGGGGAGACCACTGCTGCTGGCCGCAGCGTTCGGACTGGTCACGGCGGGAATGAACATCCTGTTCTACGAGGCGATCGCCCGGCTGCCGCTCGGCACCACGGTGGCGCTGGAGTTCGTCGGGCCGGTGGTCGTCGCCGCGTTCGGTTCCCGTGGTCTCCGGGACATCGCCGCACTCGTGCTCGTCGCGGCCGGTGTGGTGAGCATCGCCGACGTGCGGCTGGCGGGCAGCCCGGCGGGCGTGGCGTTCGCCCTGGGCGCCGCGGCGGCCTGGGCGGCCTACATCGTCCTCGGCAAGCGGGTGGCGATCGGCGGCGACGGCATCGACAGCCTCGCGGTCGGGTTCACCGTGGCGACCGTGCTGCTTTCGCCGCTGGCGCTGGGCACCGGCGAGGTGTGGGGCTCACCGAGACTGCTGCTGCTCGGCGTGGGCGTCGGCGTGCTGGCGACGGTGGTGCCCTACGGACTGGACCAGGTGGTGCTGCGACGGGTCGGCCAGGCCAGGTTCGCTGTCCTGCTGGCCCTGCTGCCGGTGACGGCCGCGCTGATCGGGCTGGCACTGCTCGCGCAGGTCCCCACCGTGCCCGAGGCGCTCGGAATCCTCGCGGTGGTGGGCGGGGTGGCCCTGCGGTCGCGGGAACGTCCCGGCGGCTCCGGCGCGGTGGCGGAACCGCGCCCGCGGTGAGTGATTCACCGGGCGACGCCACTGAATGCATGACCGCTAACGGGTAACCGCCCGTGCGCGATAAGTGGTCAGATCGCTGCTTCTCGGTTCCCCGGTGGAAGGACGTCCGGCCATGGCACGTTCCGTCGTACCCACAGCGCGGCTGCTCGCGCTCGGCTCGCTGCTCGCGCTCTCCACGATCGCGCTGACCGCCCCGGAGGCCTCGGCGGGGCCACCGGGCCCGGACGGCCCGGCGCGGGCGGAGGCGGGGCCGGTGCGGCACGTCTACGACCCCACGCCGCCGGGCGAGCCCGCCCGCTACCTCAACGATCACAGCGTCGTCCTCGGCTCCGACGGCCGCTGGCACCTGTACAGCATCGTCGGCGACAAGGCCCCGCCCGGCGAGTGGCCCGACTACACCAAGGAGGTCCACTTCGCGCACGCCTCGGCGCCAGGGCCGGAGGGGCCGTGGACGACGCACCCGTACGCGATGACGGTCGACCCCGGCTACTTCGGTGAGGAGCATCTCTGGGCGCCGCACGTGGTCGAGCACGAGGGCGTCTACCACATGTTCTACGCCGCCGGTGGCGGTCCGCCCGGCGCCACCGCCACCGCGATCAACCTCGCCACCTCGACGGACATGTTCACCTGGACGCGCATCCCGTCCGGTCCGCTGTTCCGCGACCACCTCTCCGCACGCGATCCGCAGGTCGTCCGCGTCGGCCGGACGTGGGTCATGTACTACACCGCGACCGAGACCGTGCACGGCGGACGGCACATCGTCGCGTACCGGACCAGCCAGGACCTCGTGCACTGGGGCGAACGCCGGATCGCCTACGCCGACACCGAGACCGTGCAGAGTCACCCGGACTCCAACACCGAGTCGCCGTTCGTGGTCCGGCGCGGTGAGTGGTGGTACCTGTTCATCGGTCCCCGCGGCGGTTACCTCGGCACCGACGTCTACCGCAGCCGCAATCCACTGCACTTCGACGAGTCCGACGCCGCAGGGCACCTGCCGGTGCACGCGGCCGAGGTGGTCACCGACGGGGACCTGCAGTGGGTCACCGGTGCGGGGTGGACCGAGGACGGTCTGTACCTGGCCGAACTCCGCTGGCAGGACGAGCCGTCCGGCTGAGGGCCGGCACGTGGCCCAGCGCCCGGTCAGGAGGCACGGCGGACGACCGTGTTCGCCCGCGGTGCTCCCGGCATCCGGATCCGGCGGCTCGCACCGGTCACCGGACTCGGCGGGCCGGTGCCCGAGCCGGCCCGTCCGCCGGGGAGCCGGTGGCCGCGGTCCGCCGGAACTCGCTCGGGTTGGCGCCCCGCACCCGTTTGAACGCCGCGCTGAACCCGAAGGGGTCCGAATACCCCACCACGCGGGCGATGTCCGCGACGGTCGCCGACTCGCGCTCGATGAGCAGGTCCGCCGCGAGAGTCATGCGCCAGCCGGTGAGGTAGGTCAGCGGGGGTTCGCCGACCAGATCGGCGAACCGCTTGGCCAGCGTCGAACGCGACACCCCGGTACGGTCCGCCAGCGCGGCGACCGTCCATGGGGCCGCCGGTTCGGCGTGCAGCAGCCGCAGCGCGCGACCGACCACCGCGTCCCGCTGGGCGGCCCACCAGGCCGGGGGTTCACCGCCGGGCCGGTCGAACCACTCGCGCAAGGTGCAGACCAGCATCCAGTCCAGCAGTCGGTCGAGGACCACCTGCTGGCCAGGTGTGTCGACGGCGACCTCGGCGGCCAGGTGATCCAGCACGGCGTCGCCGCTGCCCCCGCCGTCCACTCGCAACACGACCGGCAGCGCGTCCAGCAGCCGCCGGCTGATCTCGCCGCGCACCGGGTAGGCGCCGACTATCAGCGTCGTGGCGCCGGCCACGACCTGCTCGCCGTGGTCGCTCCAGCCCAGCCGGTGCCGGGTGCCGCCCTGCTCGGGGGTCGAGCAGTCCTCACCACACGCGATCGGCTCCGCCCGGGTACCGACCTCGTCGACGAAGGTGAACGTCGCGGGGCCGCGCACGACGATCGTGTCGCGGGCGCGCAGTGGCTCGGGCGGGCAGTGCTCCGTCACGATCCAGCCCGCCCCCGTGACGACGGTGCACAAGGTCAGCGGCGCACCGTCCACGAAGTGCAGCGCCCACGGCGGCGACAGGGTCGAGCTGCCGAACAACGAGCCGTGCGCCCGTACCCCGCGGATCAGGTCGCCGAACATGTCCACCTCGACGACATTAGACGAATACACAGGCGAACCGGTGTTCTGCCCATGGATTCGTCCGGTTCGACCGCGTTGAATCGGTTTCATGAGCAACGACACCACTCTCGTCCTCGGCGCGACCGGCAAGACCGGCAGGCGGGTCCTCGCCCGGTTGCGGCTGCGCGGCACACCGGTGCGCGCCGCCTCCCGGTCGAGCCGGACCCCGTTCGACTGGTCCGACCCCGGCGGCTGGGACGCGGCCCTGCGCGGCGTCACCGTCGCCTACGTGGTGGCCCCGCGGGTGCCCGGTCCGGTGCACGAGTTCGTGGCCCGGGCCGAGGCCGCCGGAGTGCGACGGCTGGTCCTGCTCTCCGGACGCGGCGCCGACACCTGGGGCGACTCCCCGTTCGGGCTGGACATGCGTTCTGCCGAGGATGCCGTGCGGGGCTCGGCGCTGGAGCGGACCGTTCTGCGGCCGTCGAACTTCGCCCAGAACTTCGACGAGGACGTCTTCCGCGCCCCGCTGGTCGCCGGGGAACTGACACTTCCGGCCGGCACCGTGCCCGAGCCGTTCATCGACGTGGACGACGTCGCCGATGTCGCGGCCGCGGTGCTGACCGAGACCGGCCGGCACGCCGGACGAACCTACGAGCTGACCGGCCCGCGTGCGCTCACCTTCGGCGAGGCCGTGGACCTGGTCTCCCGGGCGTCTGGGCGGACCCTCGCCTACCGGCAGGTCTCTCCCGCCGAGTACGCCGCGACATTGGTCGGGGAGGGCATGAGCGAGGACGATGCCCACCACGTCGCCGAGATGTTCGTGCTGATGGAACGCGGGCTGATCGCCGCGACCACGGACGACCTCGCCGCCGTGCTGAAACGGGCTCCCCGCACCTTCGAGGACTACGTCGTGCGGGCCGCGGCGGCGGGAGCCTGGGGATGATCGCCTGCCTGCCCGGCCGCGGGACGGCGATCGTGGACAGCGCCGCGCCCGCGCGCTCGTCCGCGGCGGCGAGTGCCCGACCCTCACCCCGTTCGATCACGCCCAAGTCCCCGCCTACCCGAAAGGGCCGTATGAGCACCGACGCCAGTTTCCTGACCGCCGAGGACCTCGAGTTCCTCCGACGCCCCCTGCACGGGTTCCTGTCCGTGGCGGGCGGGCCGCTCCCGCCGCAGCCCCTGCCGGTGTGGTTCGAGGCCACCGCCGAGGGCACGATCCAACTGTTCACCGGCCCGGACACACTGAAAGTGCGGCGCCTGCACAGCGACCCCCGCGCCTCGATCGTCGTCGCCGCCCCGGTCGGTGAACGCGAGCGCTGGCTCTCGGTCACCGGCCGCACCACGGTGGAACCCGACGGAGCACACGATCTGGCCGCCCGGCTGGCCGCCCGCTACTGGGACCTCGGCGACTCGGTCCGCGCCGCCGACCTCGCCGCCATCCAGGCCGAGGCGCAGGTTCGTCTCGTGATCCACCCGGAGAACGTACGGCGCTACCAGCACTGACCCGGGCGGTACGCGTGGGCATCAGCGCGGCGCATGTCCGTCCACTATGGACGGACGCGCCGCCCGGCGGGGCGTATCGGCGGACCGTGGGTCACTCCTGCTTCGGCTGTCCGGCACCCTCGCGTTCCACCGCAGCGAGACGGGAATGCCTGCGCCCGTAAGCGAAGTAGATGACGAAACCGAGCGCCAGCCAGATCGCGAACCGCAACCAGGTCAGCAGGTCCAGGTTCAGCATCAGGTACAGGCAGGCCAGCGCCGCCACGATCGGCAGCACGGGGGACAGCGGTACCCGGAACGGGCGCTTCAGGTCCGGCCGCTTGCGGCGCAGCACCGGCACCGCGATCGCGACCACGATCATCGCCGAGAGAGCACCGATGCTGACCATGTCGGAGAGTTCGGTGATCGGCACGAACGCCGCGAGCAGTGCGATCACCACGGCACCCGCGATGGTCATCCGGTGCGGAGTTCCCCACTTCGGGTGCGCCACGCCGAGCTTCTTCGGCAGCAGGCCGTCCCGGCCCATCGCGAAACCGATCCGGCCGATCGTCACGAGTTCCACCATCATCACCGAGGTCAGGCCGGTGACGGCCCCCAGCGAGATCAGCGCACCCACCCAGTGCATGCCGACCGACTCGAACGCCGCGGCCAGCGGGGCACCCTCGTCGATCTCGGTGAACGGGACCATCCCGGTCAGCACCAGCGACACACCGATGTAGAGCACCGCACACACGGCCAGCGCGCCCAGGATGCCGACTCGCAGGTCCTTGGACGGGTTCTTCGTCTCCTCGCCGAGGTTCGCCAGTGCCTCGAAACCGGTGTAGGCGAAGAAGACGATCGCCGCGGCGGTCAGCATGCCCGCGATCCCGTACACCGACTGTTCCAGCCCCAGCATGGCCTCGATCGCGGGTTGCTTGAGGACCTCCGGGTTCTCGCCCGCGGGCTGCGCGGGCGGGATGAACGGGGTCAGGTTCGTGCCCTTCACGAAGAACACGCCGACGGCCAGGATCAGCACACAGACGGCGACCTTGACGAGGACGAGCACGTTGGTGAACAACGCGGACTGCTTGATGCCCATGATCGCCACGACCGTCAGCACCGCGATGATCAGCACCGCGCCGATGTTGACCGTCGCGTCCTCGCCGAACAGCTCCTGCGGCAGGCCGAGCAGGTTCGCCAGGTAGCCGGACCAGCCGCGGGCCACCACGGCCGCGCCCAGCGCGAACTCCAGCAGCAGGTCCCAGCCGATGATCCAGGCGAACACCTCGCCGAGCGTCGCGAAGGCGTAGGTGTAGGCGCTGCCCGCCGTCGGCACGCTGGACGCGAGCTCGGCGTAACAGAGCGCGGCGAGCCCGGCGACCACCGCGCCGATGACGAAGGACAGGGTGACGCCCGGACCCGCGTGCGTCTTCGCCTCGACGCCGGCCAGGGTGAAGATCCCGGTACCGATGATGATGCCGACCCCGAAACCGATGAGGTCACGACTCGACAGCCGTCTCTTGAGGTCACCGGAATCCTGGCGCTTGAGCACCTCGTCGACGTTCAGCGTTCTCGTGATTCCCATGGGGAGACGTTAGGAGATCGCTCCCGGATTCGCTCAACGACCCTCTGCCTGGCCTCCGCGCTGCGTCAACCCGGCCTCCTGGGCGACGATCGCCGCCTGCACCCGCGAGCGCAGGGACAGCTTCGTCAGCACCCGTGAGACGTGCGTCTTCACCGTCGTCTCGCCGATGAACAGGCGGGTCGCGATCTGTGCGTTGGACAGGCCCTCGCCCAGACAGCCCAGTACCTCCCGCTCCCGGTCGGTGAGTTCCGCCAGCGCGCTCGGCGGCGTCACCGGCTCGGCCGCGGCCGCGAACGCCGTGATCAGCTTCCGCGTCACCTGCGGCGCCAGCACCCCCTCGCCGGCGGCGACCAGCCGCACGGCCTCCACCAGCCGCTGCGCGTCGACCGACTTCAGCAGGAAGCCCGAAGCCCCGGCACGGAGAGCGGAGTACACGTACTCGTCGACGTCGAAGGTGGTCAGCACCAGCACGGAGCACACGCCGGCCCCGACCAGTTCGCGGGTCGCGGCGATGCCGTCGGTGCCGGGCATCCGCACGTCCATCAGGACGACGTCCGGGCCGAGCGCCCGTGCCTGCCGAATCGCCGCCTCACCGTCGGCCGCCTCGCCGACCACCTCGATGCCCGCCGCCCCGCGCAGGATCATCGACAGGCCCGCCCGGACCGCGCCGTGATCGTCGGCGACCAGTACCCGGATCGCGCCCCCGCCCGGCGCACGGGCTCCCGCGGCGGTCATCGTGCCGCCGTCACGGGCAGCACGGCGGATACCCGCCAGGTCGTCTCACACGGTCCCGCGGTGAGGCTTCCGCCGATCGCCCTGGCCCGTTCGCGCATGTTCAGCAATCCCGCCCCCTGCTCATCCGCCTGCGTCCGTCCGCCCGGCAGCTCGTTGGTGACCTCCACGGTCAGCCGATCCTCCACCCGGCGCACGGTGAGGCTCGCGCGGCCCCCCGGTGCGTGCTTGACGGCGTTGGTCAGCGCCTCCTGCGCGATCCGGTAGGCGGTCAGGTCCACCGCCGCGGGCAGCGGCAGCATCGACTCGAGTTCGGTGTGCACGTCGACGACCATGCCACTCGCCCGCGCCGACTCGACGATCTTGGACAGCTCCGACAAGCGCGGCGGGGTGGTGGCCGCCGCCTCCTCCGTCCCGTTGCCCCGGGTCAGCAGGCCGATCATCATCCGCATCTCCTCGAGCGCGTCCACACTGTTCGACCGGACCGAGCGCACCACCCGCCGCACCGTCGCCGGATCGCTGTCCGTGTGGGCGAGCAGGGCCTCCGACTGGATCGCGATCGCCGACAGATGACCGGCGATGACGTCGTGCAGGTCCCGCGCCATCCGTGCCCGCTCGCCGGCCACGGCCGCCTCCCGGTCGAGGGCGGCGATCTTCGCGAGCTGGCCGGCGTTGGCCCGCTCCGTGGCCGCGATCTCCTGGTGCTGACGGACGTTCGCCGCCCACCACACCGGGGTGATCAGGAACGGCAGTGCGATGACCGCGGCGACGATCGCGCCACGCCAGTCCGGGATGAGCACCAGCGTCACGATGGTCGCGCCGATCGTGATCACCGAGACCAGCGGGATCATCGCCCTGTTGAGCCGCCGGGAACCGTAGAGGGTCGCCGCGTAGAGCAGATCCGACAGCACGATCAGCACCGGTATCGACAGCCCCATCGCGATGTCGGCGGCCACCGGCAGCACCGAAAGGCACAGCGCCGTGGCGGGGGAACGCCTGCGCAGCAGTTCGAGCGCGCACGCGGTGGCGAACACCGCCACCCTCGGCCATACCGGGATGTCGGGGTTCGCCGCGCCGATCGGGAAGATCCCGGTCAGGTACAGCAGGCAGCCGCCGGCGAAGGTGGTCAGCGTGACGGCGACGTCCTGGACGGCGGGCGTGCGGTGCCGCAGGCGCCAGCGGCGGTCGGCACGAATGGGGGACACGCCGACATTGCAGCACACACCGCCAGGCGAACCGAGCGCAACCGACCACCGGACGTGCGACGGCCCCGGACCGATCGGTCCGGGGCCGTCGCACGGATCAGCGCGTCACGTCAGCGCGTCAGTCCAGGTAGTCACGCAGTACCTGGGAACGCGAGGGGTGGCGGAGCTTCGACATCGTCTTCGACTCGATCTGCCGGATGCGCTCCCGGGTCACCCCGTACACCTGGCCGATCTCGTCGAGGGTGCGCGGCTGGCCGTCGGTGAGGCCGAAGCGCAGCCGGACCACGCCCGCCTCACGCTCGGACAGCGTCTGCAACACCGACTGGAGCTGGTCCTGCAGCAGCGTGAAGGAGACCGCGTCGACGGCCACCACGGCCTCGGAGTCCTCGATGAAGTCACCGAGCTGCGAGTCGCCCTCGTCGCCGATGGTCTGGTCCAGCGAGATCGGCTCCCGGGCGTACTGCTGGATCTCCAGGACCTTCTCCGGGGAGATGTCCATTTCCTTCGCGAGCTCTTCGGGGGTGGGCTCGCGACCGAGATCCTGCAACAACTCACGCTGTATGCGGCCGAGCTTGTTGATCACCTCGACCATGTGCACCGGGATACGGATGGTGCGGGCCTGGTCGGCCATCGCGCGGGTGATCGCCTGCCGGATCCACCAGGTGGCGTACGTGGAGAACTTGTAGCCCTTGGTGTAGTCGAACTTCTCGACCGCGCGGATCAGGCCGAGGTTGCCCTCCTGGATCAGGTCCAGGAACGCCATTCCACGGCCGGTGTAGCGCTTGGCCAGCGAGACGACCAGCCGCAGGTTGGCCTCCAGCAGGTGGTTCTTCGCCCGCTCACCGTCGCGCACGATCCACTTCAGGTCGCGCCGCATCTGGGTGGCGAGCTTCTCGCCCTCCTCCTCGGCGTTGCGCACGCGTTCGGCGGCGTAGAGACCCGCCTCGATGCGCTTGGCGAGCTCCACCTCCTCCTCGGCGTTGAGCAGGGCGACCTTGCCGATCTGCTTGAGGTAGGCGCGCACCGAGTCGGCGGACGCGGTGAGCTCGGCGTCCTTGCGTGCCTGCCGCAGTGCCTCCGACTCCTCCTCGTCCCAGACGAAGTCGGGATCGTTGGCGGATTTGGCGGTCTTGCCGCCACGCTCGGCGCGGGCGGGCGTCTCCTCGGCCTCCTCCGGCTCCTCGGCCTCCTCGGTGACCGTGGCGTCGACGACGTCGACCTCCACGGCCTCGAGGTCCGACAGGTCCGGCGCCTCGAGGTCGGCGGGCTCGACGTCCTCGCCCTCGGGGCCGTCGGTCTTGGCCTCCTCCGGCTTCGCACCCTTGCGCGTCCCGGTGGACTTCGCCGGTGCCTTCTTGGTGCCGGCGGCTGGCTTGCGTGCCGCGGATCTGGCGGGGGCCTTCTTGGCCGCGCCGTTCCGGGCGTCGGCCTCGGCCGAGGTGTCGGCGTCCACGCCCTCGCCATCCGGCGAGGTCTTGGCGGCGCTCGTTGTCTTCGTCCCGCTTCGAGTTGCGGTTCTTGGGGCTGCCACGTACGCCCTTTCACAGCGGTCGATCATGACGGGCCGAGACGCTCGGCCTCAGCTGCCTCGGATTCGGAGAACATGCCCCGGGCCTGCGGTTTCGTACCCCGCAGCCGTAGGCCGTGTTCCATTGTAACGACGATGCGCACGGGAGTCGCGCAGCGATCATCAAATTCGCGTTCCGTACGTTCCGGGTCAGTGCTCGATTCCCTCGGCGGCGGCCGCCGCGGCGCCCACGATGCCCGCGTTGTTCTGCAGCGAGGCGACGACGACGGGCGTGCGGATGTCGAGCAGCGGCACCCACTTCTCCGCTTTCTTGCTGACCCCGCCGCCGACGATGAACAGGTCCGGCCAGATCAGGTTCTCCAGCACCGACAGGTACCGGTCCACCCGCGTCGCCCACTCCGGGTAGGACAGGCCCTCGTTGTCCTTGATCGAGGCGGCGGCCTTCTTCTCCGCGTCGTGACCGTCGACCTCGATGTGCCCCAGTTCGGTGTTGGGCACCAGCTTGCCCTCGAAGAACACCGCGCTGCCGATGCCGGTGCCGAACGTCAGCAGGGCCACCAGCCCGGTGTGCGCGGCCGGATCGCCGAAGCGCACCTCGGCCATGCCCGCGGCGTCGGCGTCGTTGAGCATGGCGATGTCGTCCACGCCGCGGCCGAGCCGTTTGGCGAACAGGGCGTCGGCGTCCGTCGCGATCCAACCCGGGTCGATGTTCGCGGCCGTGCGGGCTACGCCCTTCTTGATCACCGCGGGAAGGGTGACGCCCACCGGGCCGTCCCAGTCGAAGTGCGCCACGATCTCGGCGACCACGTCGGCCACGGCCTCGGGGGTGGACGGCTTGGGCGTGTCGATCCGCAGCCGGTCGCCGATCAGCCGGCCCTCCTGCAGATCGACCAGGCCGCCCTTGATGCCGCTGCCGCCGATGTCGATGCCGAAACCCCGGGTCGCCGTCATGGGCGTGGTCCCTTCATTCTCGATTCAGATGGTGTGCGCCCGAGACTGTAGCCGGGTGTGGTCCCATTTATCCCGTGGGAGCGACCAACGCCGGACTGACAGCCATCGCCGCCCGTGTCGCGGGTGAGGCGGCCGAGCTCGTGCTGGCCGGGCACGAGCGCATGCGCGACGGCCAGTCCGTCCGGGTGGACACCAAGAGCACCGCGACCGACGTGGTCACCGCCGTCGACCGCGAATCCGAGCGGTTCGTCCGTCGCAGGCTCGCCGAACTGCGCCCGGAGGACGCCGTCCTCGGTGAGGAGGAGGGCGGCACCGCGGGCGAGGGCGTCACGTGGGTGGTCGATCCCATCGACGGCACGGTCAACTTCCTCTACGGCTATCCCTGGTTCTCCGTGTCCATCGCCGCACAGGTCGACGGCGTTTCGGTGGCGGGTGCCGTCGTCGAACCCGTCAGCGGCAGGCGGTGGACCGCGACGCGCGACGAGGGAGCCTGGCTCGACGGCAGGCGGCTGTCCGTGTCCGCGCCCGCCGCCCTCGATCTCGCGCTCGTCGGTACCGGATTCGCCTACCTGCCCGAACGCAGGCGGCGCCAGGCCGCGCTCGCCGCGACGGTGCTGGGCGGGGTGCGCGACGTCCGCCGCGCGGGCTCCGGATCGCTCGACCTGTGCTCGGTCGCCGCGGGCTGGTTCGACGCCTACTACGAGCACGGCCTGCACCCATGGGACTGGGCGGCCGGGGCGCTGCTGGCGGAGGAGGCCGGCGCGGTGGTGTCCCTGCCCGGCGCGGATCCGGCGCTGGGCACCGACATGACCTTCGCCGCCGCGCCCTCGATCGCGGAGCCGCTGCACGCCCTGCTCGTGGAGTCCGGCGCGTCCGGCGTCTGAACCACCGGATCGTTCCGGCGGCCGGGCCGGCACCCGTTCAGCAGCCGACGTCGCGCGCCTTCTCCATCAGGTCCGTGTCGATCGAGGGGGACTGCCCGCCCGCAGACTGCTCGTCGCCGCCGGAGTCCTGCCGGGTCCGCGACCACTCGGCGAGCTGATCCAGCACCTGCCGGGCCTCGGGCCGTGGCCGCACATCGCCGAACCCGCTGCCGATCGCCAGGTCGACGCTGGCGTCCTCGCGGTCGTCCCGGACCAGTTCCACGCACGGCACGATCAGGCTGACCGTGCGCGCGGCCGTCACGCCGTTCTCGCCGAACCGGAGCTGGCCCTGGCAGTTCGCCTCGCGGCCCTGGTAGGCGGCGTCGTTCTCCGGCACGCCCACCTGGGTGAAACCGAGCTGACGCACGGATTCGGTGGTGATCGATGCCTGGCCGCGCGCGCCGCCCGCGTTCAGCACCCGCACGGCCACCCTGTCCGGCGGGATGGGTGTGGCGTCGTCCAGACCGCCGTGCCCGACGGAGGTGTACGAGGTTCCCGGCGGCGGCGAGGCCGCCGGTTCGCAGCGGATCGCGTCGTCGAGGCCCTCCTTGTTGGAGATCACGTTCACCCAGACGAAGACCGCCCCGATGCCGAGTATCGCGATCACGATCAGGGCAGGCAGCGGCCGACGCTTGCGATACGGCCTTGCTCTGCGGCCCCCGACGCCGTTCCCCGAGCCCACCCTGCCCCGTCCCTTCCCCGTTGCCGAACCGTACGTGCCCCCGGAGGGCATCGTCGTTGCTGATCAGCCTAGGCGTTGCAGCGCACCGTCACGGACACCGGTCACCGATGGGCCCGGGTGCCGCGAAGGGAGGCCGCGTACGGTCGACGCCCCGTCGCGGCCACTGGTCGGATCGCACCACGTCAGGCAGGCCCCGGGCAAGGTGCCCCGCCCGCGCGAGGCGCACCGGGACGCTGCCGCAACCCGATCGGGCGAGCGTCGAGCCGCCATCGGCTGCCCCGCTCGGGTGATGTCCGTATTCAGTCGGGCAACCCGTTTTCACGGTGTTCACCTCGTGGGCTACCCTCTGCGGGCTCCGGCCGCAGCGACGGCGATTTTCTTGAAGAGACGACCCTCACTGCAATGCCGGGCACAAACAGGGGCGCTGGGACGTTTGACCAGCGGCACGAAGGACACGACATTCGCATCCGGGAGTGGACGTGTCCGGGGCCATCTGACATCGAAGCTGATCGCAGGGGTGAGGAACAATGGCGACCGACTACGACGCTCCGCGCCGCAGCGAGGCCGACGAGCTGGCCGAAGACTCGTTGGAAGAGCTGAAGGCGCGGCGTAACGAGAACCAGTCCGGCGTCGTGGACGTCGACGAGGACGCGAGCGCGGAAAACTTCGAGTTGCCGGGCGCGGACCTGTCCGGTCTCTCGGGGGAGGACCTCACGGTCAAGGTGGTGCCCAAGCAGGCAGACGAGTTCACCTGCTCGGTCTGCTTTCTGGTGCACCACCGGAGCAGGCTTTCCGAGGAGAGCGGCGGCAGGCTGATCTGCCGCGACTGCGCCTGAGGGACAAGCGCTTCGCCAGGACGGCAGGCGGTTCGCGGGGATCTCGCGAGTGTGCGAACGGGGTGGACGGGTCTCGACCCGGCCACCCCGCGTCGTCTGCCGGGCAGGCCCGCGCCGGGGCCCGCGTTCACCCGGGGCGGTGTTCACCGAGCACGCCGGCCAGCCGCTCCGGCCGCCGGGTGCTGAACAGCCAGTACGGGGTCGGGTCGGCCGGATCGGTCAGGTGTACGCGCACGAGCGGGCCCACCCAGCCGCGGTGGACGACGAACGCCGCCGGATCGAGGTGCGGCCCGAGCGCCTTGCGCTTCTGTTCACGCGGCACGATCTCGACCGCACCCACGTAACGCAGCGGCAGGTGCGCGTCGCCCACCCAGAGTTCGCCGCCCCCGTTCTCCTCCGCGCCGTCGCCGGTGACCCGTACCCGTGCCCGGCCGAGTGCGATCAGCAACAGGACCGTCAGCCCGAGCAGCAGGACGTACGGCAGCCAGCCGCGGACGCCGGGGTAGCCCATGTGGATCTCGGCGGCCAGCAGGGCCGCGCCGAGCAGGGGCAGCGGCCACGCCCACCACGTCACGTACAGCCGCTCGCTGTGCCGGATCGTCCCGGCCGCCCCGGTTTCGCCCGGTTCTGCCTCACTGTCCGGCCGTGCTTCGGCCGCGTCTGCCTTGTCGCCCACGACCACCAGGGTAGTCTCGCCGCCCGTGTCCAGCGTGCAGGTCCTGCTCACCCGAATCGACCCCGGCGTCCCGCTGCCCGGCTACGCCCGTCCCGGCGACGCCGGAGCCGATCTCGTCACCACCTCCGGCGTGTCCCTCGAACCGGGGGAACGGGCGGTGGTGGGTACCGGTGTCGCCATCGCACTGCCCGAGGGGTACGCGGGATTCGTGCACCCCCGGTCCGGGCTCGCCGCGCGTGCGGGCCTGTCGGTGGTCAACACGCCCGGCACCATCGATTCCGGTTACCGGGGCGAGATCCGCGTCTGCCTGATCAACCACGATCCACGGCAGCCGCTGGTCCTCGCCCGGGGGGACCGGATCGCGCAGCTCGTGGTGCAACGGGTCGAGCACGCCGTTTTCGTCGAGGTGGCCGAACTCCAGACTTCCGAACGGGGAGCGGGCGGCTACGGTTCCACTGGCGGGCACGCGGCACTGGGCGCGGCGGCAGCAGGTATCGGGGAAGGAACGGAGCAGTAGTGGGGATTTTCGGACGTAAGCGCGGGGCGGACAAGCCGCCGGGCCGGCATTCGGCACCGGAGCGCGAGGAGTTCGACGACGACGTGGATGGCGCGGACGTCGGCGTGGACGACGGCGGGGAGCGGTCCGCCACCGAGGGGCCCTTCGATCTGGCGGACGCGTTCGAGGACGAGATCCCGCGCATCGACCTCGGCTCGGTGCGGGTGCCGGTGCCGGACGGCTCGCAGGTACAGGTCGAGATGGACCAGGAGAGCGGTGGCGTGCGCGCGGTGCACGTCGTCACCCAGCAGGGCCAGGTGACGATCAGCGCGTACGCGGCGCCGAAGTCCGGCGGGCTGTGGAAGGACGTCGGCGGGGAACTGGCCGACCAGTTGCGCTCGGACGGGGCGCAGGTGAACTCCGGCGAGGGTCCCTGGGGGCTGGAGCTTTCCGCGATCGTCGGCGAGGTGGCGCTGCGGTTCGTCGGCGTCGACGGCCCGCGCTGGATGCTGCGCGGAGTCATCGCCGGCCCGCAGTCGCAGGCCGCCGCGGCCCCGGAGGTGCTCCGCGGCATCATCCGGCACACCATCGTCGTGCGCGGGGAGTCGCCGATGCCGGTGCGCACCCCGTTGTCGATCACCTTGCCGGAGGCCGTGGCCGAGCACATCGCCGAGCAGCGCCAGGCCCAGCAGCAGGGCTGAGCCCGATCGTGCTGAGCCCGATCGTGCTGAGCCCGATGGTGGTGGGCCCGATGGTGGTGGGCCCGATGGTGGTGGGCCCGATGGTGGTGGGCCCGATGGTGGTGGGCCCGATGGTGGTGGGCCCGATGGTGGTGGGCCCGATGGTGGTGGGCCCGATGGTGGTGGGCCCGTGGTGGCCGGGCCGGTCAGCGGATCCCGGCCACCCCGGAACGGGCGCGCAGCCAGGCGAGCACGGTGGCCCGGCCGAGAGACTCCCGGTCCGCGCCGAGTGTGGACAGCGTCGTCTCGACGACGCTGGCGCGCGGTAGCGCCGCCGCCCACCGCCACGCGACGTCGGCCGGATGCACGGGGTCGTCCACACAGGTCGCGATTCCGGTCGGCGCCGGGAGCGTTGCGAGCGCGTCCAGGTCCGGCCCGGGATGCCGGCCCGCCGCGCGCAGCCCGGCGGCGAGTCCCGCACCGTGACGGCGCCAGGCCCGGTCCAGTTCGGTCGCCAGCCAGCCCGGCACGCCCTCGGTGCAGCGGGCCAGCGCGGCGTCCAGGCCGTGCCGGTCGACCAGTTCGGCGCAGTGCCGGGCGGCGTGAGACGCCGGGGCGTCCCCGGGGGGCCCGTTCCAGGCGGGCATCGCCAGCAGCAGACCCGCGCAGGCGGCCGGGTTGCGCGTGGCCCACTCCGCGGCGAGATGCGCCCCGAAGGAGATTCCGCCGACCACGATCGGCATCCCCGCATCCTCCGCTGCCCGGTCGAGAACCGCGAGGTATCCGCAGGCCAGAGCGTCCCCGACGGGGGGAGTCGGGGTGTGCGGGGTGAGGCCGACCGACGCCAGCGGCCCGGCGAAGACCGAGCGCACGAACACCTCGTCCGATCCGGTTCCAGGCAGCAGCACGACGGGGGAGGCGGGCATCACGGAGGTCACGTCAGAAGATCCTGGCGCATTCGGGTTCGGCGCGCCGTGATAGAGCTACGCTGAACACCGCACGGGCCGTTCGTCGGGGGCGGCCCCGAAGCACAGGAGCACCGCATATGCCCGCCAAGGACGGCGGCTACTTCAGCCGGTTGGTTCGCAAGCTGACCAGTGACGTCGAGGAACTCGACGCGGACGATCTCTCCCAGAAGTCCGAGGCCGGTGGAGCGCAGCGTGCCTGCGACTGCCGCTCGGGCGAGGAGGTCACCGTCCTGGGCAGGCTCCGCAGCGTGGAACTCTGCCCGAACAACGAGGTGGCCACCCTGCAGGCCGAGCTGTTCGACGGTACGGACGGCGTGACGTTAGTCTGGCTGGGGCGCCGCCGGATTCCCGGGATCGAACCCGGCCGGACGATCAAGGCACGTGGCCGGATGGCCGAACGTGATGGTCAGAAGGTGCTCTACAACCCGTACTACGAGCTGCAGACGCCCGCCTGAGCCACACAACAGCCGGACTCAGCAGTCCGGATCTGTCCGCCGAGCCCCGTGAGTTGATTCCGCATCGTGACTGAGCCCGAACGCACCGAACAGCAGCCCGCCGACGGCAAGCCCGCCGGGACCGAGCCGGCCGGGAAGGAGCCCCAGCCGACGCTGCTCGAGCAGATGGGCGGTGTGTCCGGCCTGATCTACTCCTCGGTGCCGGTGATCGTCTTCGTGATCGCCAACGCGATCTTCGGCCTCACCGTCGGTATCTGGAGCGCCCTCGCCAGTGCGGTCGCGATCACCGTGGCCAGGGTGGTGCGCAAGGAGCCGCTGCAGCCGGCCATCTCCGGCTTCTTCGGCGTCGCCATCGCCGCGTTCATCGCGTTCCGCACCGGTGAGGCGAAAGGCTTCTTCCTCTTCGGTATCTGGGCGAGCGTCATCTACGGCAGCGTGCTGATCGTCTCGGTGGTCGCGCGCTGGCCGCTGGCCGGGGTGATCTGGAACGTGCTCAATGGCACCGGCCAGGCGTGGCGCAGGGACAAGAAGTCCCGGCAGGCGTTCGACATCGCGACGCTGGCGCTGGCGGCGGTGTTCGCCGCCAGGTTCGTGGTGCAGCGCTGGCTGTACGAGGAGGACTACACCGGCTGGCTGGCGTTCGCGAAGATCGCCATGGGTTTCCCGTTGTACGGGCTGGCGCTGCTCGTCGTCGTGTGGGCGGTGCGCAAGTCGGACAAGCGGCTCAAGGCGCTGGAGGCCGACCGTGAGCCCGAACCCGACGACGCCGAGATCGAGGCGCGGCTGCGGGCCAAGTACGCGGGGCAGCCCCCGGCGTCCCAGGCCTGAGCGGCCGGGTTCACCTAGTAGCCGAGGGCCGCGCGGATCTCCGGTTCCAGATCGGACTGGGTGACGAACAGCAACTCGTCCCCGGACTCCAGCGGATCCTCGGGCTGCGGGACGATCACCCGGTCCCCACGCAGGATGGTGACCAGTGCCGAGTCGCGGGGCAGGACGATGTCCCGGACCGCGCGCCCGGCCAGCGGGGTCTCCTCGGGCAGCGTGATCTCCACCAGGTTCGCCTGCCCCTGACGGAACGTCATCAGCCGCACCAGGTCGCCGACGCTCACCGCCTCCTCCACCATGGCGGCGAGCATCCGCGGGGTCGAGACGGCGACGTCCACCCCCCAGGCGTCGGTGAACAGCCACTCGTTGGCCGGATTGTTCACCCTCGCGACGACGCGCCGTACGGCGAACTCCGTCTTCGCCAGCAGCGAGACCACCAGGTTCGCCTTGTCGTCACCGGTGGCGGCGATGACGACGTCGCAGAGCTCGATCCCGGACTCCTCGAGTGTGGACACCTCACAGGCGTCACCGAGTACCCAGTCGGCCTGCTCGACCGTCTCGGGCATGAACTGGTGCGCCTCTCGTTCGATCAGCATGACGGTGTGCCCGGCTTCGACGAGTTCGGCGGCGATGGACCGGCCCACCGCGCCCGCTCCGGCGATCGCGACCCGCATCAGTTCTCCTCCTCCGGCGCCCGCGCGGACACGCTGGTGACGTCGGTGATCGTGCCGGAGTGCGCGGCCGCGTACACGAGATCGTCGGCCTGCAGCAGGGTTTTGGCCTCCGGCAGTACCCCGGTGCCGAAACGCATGATGAAGGCGATGCGGCAGCCCGAGGACTCCTCCAGGTCGCGTACCCGGCGGCCCACCCAGTCCTCGTGCATCGGGAGCTGTAGCAGGGCGACGGTGCCCGTCGGGTCTCGCCAGGAGGTGGCGACCCCGTCGGGCAGCAGCGTGCGCAGGAACCGGTCGGTGGTCCAGGGGACGGTGGCGACCGTGGGGATCCCCAGGCGCTCGTAGACGGCCGCGCGCTTGTGGTCGTAGATCCGGGCGACGACGTGCTCGGTGCCGAAGGTCTCGCGGGCCACGCGCGCGGAGATGATGTTGGAGTTGTCGCCGCTGGAGACGGCGGCGAACGCGCCGGCGCGTTCGATTCCCGCCTCGATCAGGACTTTGCGGTCGAATCCGACACCGACCACCTGCTGGCCGTGGAACTCGCTGCCCAGCCTGCGGAACGCGTCGAGGTTCTTGTCGATCACCGCGACCTCGTGGCCGAGACGTTCCAGGGCCGCGGCCAGGGACGCGCCGACCCGGCCGCATCCCATGATCACCACGTGCACGCCTGTGCCTCCTCCTGCTCGCCGGATTCTCCCGGGATCTCCGTGCCTCGCCAGCGCAGAACCTACCCGTACGGCGGTGCCCGTGTCGCCGTACCAACGGCGGTGATCTCCCGGGCCGGGGATCGGTGGTCACGGCCAGGGTGACGGGCTCGTCATCCGGCCCCGGGCAACCGGTGCCCGATTCGGTTCCGCGGTTACGCTCGCGCCGTGTCCAAGTTCACCACCGCGGCGAAGAGGCTGATCCTGGGGCGGCCGTTTCGCAGCGACCGGCTCGCGCACACCCTGCTGCCCAAGCGTGTCGCCCTGCCGGTGTTCGCCTCCGACGCCCTGTCCAGCGTGGCTTACGCGCCGGAGGAGATCTTCCTGACGCTCAGCATCGCCGGGGTGGCGGCGTTCACCATGTCGCCGTGGGTGGGGCTGGCGGTGGTCGTGGTGATGCTCGCGGTGATCGCCAGTTACCGGCAGACCGTGCACGCCTACCCGAGCGGCGGCGGCGACTACGAGGTCGCCACCGTCAACCTCGGCAAGCGTGCCGGCCTCACCGTGGGCAGCGCACTGCTGGTCGACTATGTGCTGACCGTCGCGGTGTCGATCTCGGCCGCCGCGGCGAACATCGGCGCGTTGATCCCGTTCGTCGCCCAGCACAAGGCGTTGTTCGCGGTGGGCGCGATCGTCCTGCTGACGGCGATCAACCTGCGCGGCCTGCGCGAGTCGGCGACCGCCTTCGCGATTCCCACCTACGCCTTCATGATCGGCGTGCTGAGCATGCTGCTGTGGGGTTTCTACCGGATCTTCGTGGCGGGGGAGGACCTGCGCGCGGAGAGTGCCGGTCTGGAACTGGTCACCGAACCGGATCCACTGACCGGCTTCGCCATGGTGTTCCTGGTGCTGCGTGCGTTCACCCAGGGCTGTGCGGCGCTGACCGGTGTCGAGGCGATCAGCAACGGGGTGCCCGCGTTCCGGAAGCCGAAGTCGCGCAACGCGGCGACGACCTTGCTGCTGCTCGGCGTTCTGGCCGTCACGATGTTCATGGGCATGATCGTGCTCGCCAGGCAGACCGGTGTCGTGCTGGCGGAGGTCCCCGGAGAGCAGCTGCGGGGGGCACCGCCCGGGTACGTCCAGGACACTCTGGTCATCCAGCTCGCCCACACGGTGTTCTCCGACTTCACCGCGGGGTTCCTCTTCGTCGCCGTTGTCACCGCGCTGATCCTGGTGCTGGCCGCGAACACCGCGTTCAACGGGTTTCCGGTGCTGGGTTCGATACTGGCGCAGGACCGGTATCTGCCGCGTCAGTTGCACACCCGGGGTGACCGGCTCGCGTTCTCCAACGGCATCGTGTTCCTCGCGGCGTTCGCTGTGGTGCTGGTGCTGGCGTTCGACGCCGAGGTCACCCGGCTCATCCCGCTCTACACCGTCGGTGTGTTCGTCTCGTTCACGCTGAGTCAGACGGGCATGCTCCGGCATTGGAAGCGGGTGCTGGCCCGCGGTGTCGAGCCGGCGGAGGTGGGCCGTATTCGGCGTACCCAGGCGATCCACGCTTTCGGCCTGACGATGACGGCCTCGGTGCTGGTGATGGTGCTGATCACCAAGTTCACCAAGGGGGCCTGGATCGCGATCGCGGCGATGGTGGCGATCTATCTGCTGATGACGGCGATCCGCGCGCACTACGACCGGGTGTCCGCCGAGCTCGCCGACACCGAGCGGAAGCCGGCCGTGCTGCCGTCGCGCAACCACGCGATCGTGCTGGTGTCGACCTTGCACCTGCCGACCTTGCGAGCGCTGGCCTACGCGAAGGCGACGCGGCCGGACGTACTGGAGGCGGTCACCGTCAACGTCGACGACACCGACACCAAGAAGCTGGTGTCCGAGTGGAACGATCGTGATTTCCGGGTGCCGCTGAAGGTCGTGGAGTCCCCGTATCGGGAGATCACCAAGCCTGTGCTGGACTATGTGAAGCGGATGCGCGGGGACAACCCGCGCAACGTGGTGACGGTCTTCATCCCGGAGTACGTGGTGGGCCACTGGTGGGAGCAGGTGCTGCACAACCAGAGCGCGTTGCGGCTCAAGGGCAGGTTGCTCTTCCAGCTGGGGGTCATGGTGACCAGCGTGCCGTGGCAGCTCGAGTCCTCGGCGAAGGCCTCCGGCCGGTCCGACCGGGCGCGTCCGGTGGCCGGCGACGTCCGGCGGGGGCTGCGGGTCTCCGCGGCTCCGGACGAGAAAGCTTCCGGTGGGGCACCCCCGGGCCGGACGGGTACCGGCGAGAACGGCGAGACGAAGGACGTGCAGAAGTGAACGCCCCGCAGGGCAAGGAGAATTGGCTCGGTCGGACGATCGAGCTCGATGTCGGATCCGTCGCGCACGGCGGCCACTGTGTGTCCAGAGTGGACGGACGGGTGGTGTTCGTCCGGCATGCGCTGCCGGGGGAGCGGGTGCTCGCCACGGTGTCGGAGGACAAGGGTGGCGGCTTCTGCCGGGCGGACGCGGTGACGGTGCTGCGCGCCGCCCCGGGACGGGTGGAGCCCTCGTGCGCGGTCGCCGGGCCGGGTTTGTGCGGGGGTTGCGACTGGCAGCACGCCGACCCGCCGACGCAGCGGTCGCTCAAGGGCCAGGTGGTCGAGGAGCAGTTGCTGCGCCTGGCGGGGCTGGAACGCAAGGTGGAGGTGGAGGCACTGCCCGGCGGGCCGCTGGGCTGGCGCAGCAGGGTGCGGATGGTCGCGGGCCGTGATGGTCGTCCGGGTTTCCGCGCGCATCGCAGCCACACCGTCGTTCCGGTGGTGGAATGCCCGATCTCGGTGCCGGGTGCGCTCGACGGCGTGGTGGACCGGCGCTGGCGTCCCGGCGGCGAGATGGAGACCACACTGGACGGTGCCGGCCGCTCGCATCTGCGGGAGCTGACGACGGTGCGCGGGCGGGAGAAGAGCAGGCAGCTCCGGGGCGGCATCGCCATCGAGCACGCGGCGGGCCGGGACTGGCGCCTGGACGCGCACGGCTTCTGGCAGGTGCATCCCGCTGCCGCCGGGGCTTTCGCCGCGGTGGTGGCCGACTGGGCGGCCGTTCCCCGCGGTGGTGTCGCCTGGGACCTCTATGCCGGGGTGGGACTGTTCGCCGCCGTACTGGCGGAGCAGGCCGGCCCGGAGGGCCGCGTGCTCGCGGTGGAGTCCGGGCACCGGGCGGTCGCCGACGGCAAGGCCGCGCTGGCGGATCTGCCGCAGGTGCGCTGGCGCGACGGGCGCGTCGAGCAGGTGCTGCGTGATGTGCGGGAGAACCCGGACGTCGTGGTGCTGGATCCGCCCCGCAAGGGTGCGGGCAAGGCCGTGGTCGAGTCCATTGTGGAGGGTTCTCCGGATCGGATCGTGTACGTGGCCTGTGATCCCGCCGCGCTCGCCCGCGATCTGGCGACCTTCGCCGGGCACGGCTACCACCTTGCCGAGCTGCGGGCGTTCGACGCGTTCCCGATGACTCATCACGTGGAGTGCATCGCGTCGCTGACGAGGGCGTGACGGGTGGGCGGTAAACCTGGTGACGTGGGTGCTGCCGGATTGTTAGATTGCCGTCCATGAGCGCATTCCTGGTCTTCTATCTCTGATCGTGCGGTGGACGGGTACCTTCCGTGGCGTTGCCCGGGAGGTGCCTGCCGCCGTGCACCGTGAGTCCGTTTCCGCGGTTCGGCGCCTGGTGTCCGCACGCCGGTGTCGCCGCGTGATTGTCGCCGGCAGATCTGGAGAAGACCATGGCAGAGAATTCTCGTCGCGTTCGTGATGGTGAGAGCGCGCATGTCGCGTTCATGGCGGCGCCCGCGCATGGGCACGTGAACCCGAGTCTGGCGTTGGTGCGGGAGCTGGTGGGCCGGGGCCACCGGGTGACGTTCGCGATCAACGCTGATTTCGCGCCGCTGGTGGCGTCCGCGGGTGCGCGGCCGGTGCTGTACGAGTCGACGTTCCCGGGGATCGACGCCCCGGATGACGTGTGGCCCACCGATCCGGTGGCGGGCATGCGGTTGTTCTTCGACGAGTTCGTGGCGACCCTGCCGCAGATCGAGGCAGCGTACGAAGATGACCGGCCCGATGTGGTGGTGTATGACATCGGCGGATTTCCGGCGCCGGTGCTGGCGGCTCGGTGGGGTGTGCGGGCGATCCAGTTGTCGCCGACGCACGTGGCGTACGAGGGTTATGACGCGGCGGATTCGCCGTTGGCGGTGGAGGAGTCGGCGGAGCTGGCTGCGTTCGAGCGTGAGTTCGAGGATTTCGTTGCCGCACAGGATGTTGGGTTGACGGCGATGGATGTGCGGGCTCGTCCGTGGCGGTGCTTGGTGGCGTTGACGAGGTCGTTCCAGTTGCATGGGGACCGGGTCGGCGACAATTACACCTTCGTCGGCCCGGGCATTGCGGCGCGCGAGGGGGATGGGGCGTGGGCGCCGGCTGGGGGTCGGCCGGTGTTGCTGGTGTCACTCGGATCGGCGTACAACAACCAGCCGGGTTTCTATCGGTTGGCGGCGGAGGCGTTCGGTGGACTGGACTGGCAGGTGGTGATGTCGATCGGACGGTTCTTCGATCCGGCGGAGCTCGGTGTGCTGCCGTCCAATGTCGAGGTGCACGAGTGGGTTCCGCAGCGTGCGGTGTTGGAGCACGCTTCGGCGTTCGTCACCCATGCCGGGATGGGCAGCACGATGGAGGGCTTGTACTACGGAGTTCCGTTGATCGCTGTTCCGCAGGCGGTGGATCAGCCGCTGAACGCCGCGCGGATCGCCGATCTCGGGCTGGGTGTGCACTTGCCGAAGGAGGAGGTGTCGGTGCCGGCGTTGCGCGAGGCACTGTGCACCGTCACCGCTGATCCGGCCATCGGTGACCGGTTGGACGCGATGCGACGGGAGATCGCCGCGGCGGGCGGGCCACCTGCGGCCGCGGACATCGTGGAGTCCTGTTTGTCCTGAGCGGTGACCGGAGGGCCGGTGGTTTTGCGTTCGGACGGCCACCCGTCGTCTCGGTGCTGTGCTGCGACCGTCTGACGTGACTCTCGGGTGACGGTCGGGGTCCGGCGGCGAGACGGGGCAGCGCTCGGTCGGCTTCTATGGTTGAGGCCTGCTCGGTGATGGCATGTGGGGACGGCGCTGAGTCGTCAGAACGGCGCGTCGGCATCTGCCGCCGCGTGGAGGGGTTCCGGTCGGCTGCGGTGGTGTGTTCCGGTGGGGGTCCTGACGTGCAGGGTGCCGGTGTCGTCCTGTCTGAAGTGCCAGCCGGGGAGGTCTTTGAGGCGGTGGTGTCGCCGGCAGAGCCCGGTCAGGTTGTCGGCGCTGGTACTGCCCCCTCGTGCCCAGTCGTCTGTGTGGTCGATGTCGGATGCGTGTGAGGGTCGGTGGCAGCCGGGCATGCGGCATTCCCGGTCACGCACCTTCGTCAACTCGGCCAGTGCGGCGGGTGGCCGGTAGCGGGTACGTCCGAGGTCGAGCACGGTTCCGGTGACCGGGTCGGTGACGACCTTGCGTAGCACCGAATCCGGGCGGGTGGCGAGGTGGCGGGCCAGCCAGGCCGGTACCGGCCCGTGACCGGGCAGCTCGGCGGGATGGTCGTCGGCTCCGGCCAGGGTGGTCGCGGCGACGTGGACGAACACTTCGGTACGTGTCTCGGCGGTGCGGTGGCCGAGGCAGAGTTCGGCGAACACGTCGGCGCGTAACTGTTCCAGGGTGCGGGTTTCGCCACCACCGCGCAGGGTCTTCGCGATCCGGTCCACGCGTGCGTAGATCGCCGTGGCGGTCTCGGCAGGCAGATCGGCGATCAGGGTGCTCATCGCATCGTCCTGGTGCACCAACTGCACGCTGCGTTCCAGACGCCGTTTCCGCGCCCGCTCAGCATGCCCGTCCGGATCGACG
>NZ_NKYE01000030.1 GCF_002262875.1 Amycolatopsis antarctica
TTCACAGAGTTACGGCGGTCATAGCGGCGGGGAAACGCCCGGTCCCATTCCGAACCCGGAAGCTAAGCCTGCCAGCGCCGATGGTACTGCACCCGAAGGGGTGTGGGAGAGTAGGACGCCGCCGAACGTAATTTAAGTCCCGGAGTCCCGGTAGAGAAGAAATTCTCCCGGGGCTCCGGGCTTTTTACGTTCACGGGTCTCTGTTCAGGACCTGTGGTCCGCAGTCCGACCTTGATACTGCCTCGCGAGCCCCAAGGGCGTCCTCGACCGCGCCGCGGCGGGCTCGATTGTGGACCGGATTCGCACCGGCCGGCAGCGGCGGTCGGCGGCCCGTGTACCCGGAGTGGGCTCTGTACGGACAGCGATCATGGTGGTCGCCTTTCGGCGGTTGCCGGGAGTGCACCGGCGACCCGTACCCTGAGTCGATGTCCAGCGTTCGACTGTTGCTCATCCAGCCCGGACCCGACGATCCCCCCGGCCCCCTCGGCGAGTGGTTGACCGAGGCCGGCGCCGACATCGACCTCCGGCACCCGCCACGGGACGAGCTCCCGGACACCCTCGACGGTTACGACGCACTGGTCGTCCTCGGTGGCGGCATGGACTGCGACGACGACGCCGGCCACCCGTGGCTGCCCGCCGTGCGCCTGCTGCTCGGCTCCGCGGTGACCAGGGGGTTGCCGACGCTCGGAGTCTGCCTCGGCAGCCAGCTTCTCGCGGCCTCGGTCGGCGGGCGCGTGGGCCGCGGCGCGGACGGCCCGGAGGTCGGCGGCTGTCTGGTGTCGAAGAAGGACGCGGCCTGGATCGACCCGCTCTTCGCCGACCTGCCGCTCATGCAGGACGTGGTTCAGTTCCACAGAGACGTCATCACGCAATTGCCTGCGGGCGCGGAATTACTCGCCTCCTCCCCTATCTACCCGAATCAGGCTTTTCGGGTAGGCCGGTGCGCTTATGGCGTGCAGTTCCATATCGAGACGACTCCGGACATCCTGCGGCTCTGGGCGGCGGAATCGCCGGAGATGACGGAGTTCGCTCCACCCGACGCCTTCAGCGAGGAGAAGCTGACCACGCTTCACACAGACGTGGCGGACATCTGGAGGCCGTTCGCCGCTCGGTTTGTGCAGCTCGCAGCGGGTGAGCTGGCTCCGGCAGGCTCACCGACGAGGTCTCTGCCAATGGCCTGAGTTCACCCGGCCAGGTAGGGGGGAGCAAGACGCGAGTGAACGTCAGGTAGTTTGCGCAAGAATTCGGTACCCGCGTTCGGAGGTCGGGGTGGACCCCTCGTTATTGGTCATCGTCGTGGTCGCCACGGCGCTGATTTTCGATTTCACCAATGGGTTCCACGACACGGCCAACGCGATGGCGACGTCGATCGCCACCGGTGCCCTGAAGCCCAAGCCGGCGGTGGCCCTGTCGGCGGTGCTGAATCTCGTCGGAGCGTTCCTGTCCATCGAGGTCGCGAAGACCATCTCCAGTGGGCTGGTGGACGACACGAAGGTCGGGCCGTCGATTGTGTTCGGCGGCCTGGTCGGCGCGATCATCTGGAATCTCTTCACCTGGTACGCAGGCCTGCCGTCGAGCTCCTCACACGCCCTCTTCGGCGGCCTCATCGGTGCCACCTGGGTGGCGGCCGGCGCCGACTCCGTGCACTTCGGCAAGATCATCGAGAAGGTCCTGCTGCCCGCTGTGGCCTCACCGCTGATCGCGGGCCTGCTGGCGGCGGGCCTGACGTTCGCGATCTACCGGATGTTGAAACGCAAAGGCACCGAAAGCAATCCGCGTGGCTTCCGCGTCGGCCAGATCGTGTCCTCCTCACTGGTCTCGCTCGCACACGGCACCAACGACGCGCAGAAGACGATGGGCATCATCACCCTGACGCTGATCAGCAGCGGCTCCCTGGCTCCGGGGTCAGGGCCGCCGGGCTGGGTGATCGTGAGTGCCGCGCTGGCCCTGGCACTGGGCACCTACCTCGGCGGCTGGCGCATCACCTACACCCTCGGCAAGGGTCTCACCGACATCGAGGGTCCGCAGGGGTTCGCGGCACAGAGCACCTCCGCCGCGGTGATCCTGACCTCTTCGCATTTCGGGTTCCCGCTGTCCACCACGCACGTCTGCTCGGGTGGCGTCCTGGGTTCCGGTGTCGGACGGCGCGGCGCGCCGGTGCGCTGGCGTCTGGCCGGCCGGATGGTGCTGGCGTGGCTGTTCACCCTGCCCGCGGCGGCCATCGTCGGGGCGATCGCGGGCAAGGTCGCCTCGCTCGGCAACGGCGGGACGATCGCGGTCGGCGTGGTCGGTCTCAGCATCGGGCTTGGCATCTACCTCATGTCGCGACGCAAGCCTGTGGGCGCCCACCACTTCCACGTTCCCGAGCCCTCCGCCGCCGAACCGGAACGGCGTGAGGTTTCCGCCTGATCCCTTTCGTCCCGTGCTCCGGCTACGGTGAACGGTGATGGCAGAGCGAACGCGAGCGAACGCGACCACCGCCAAGTTCGGTTTCGGCGACGAGCGGGCCGGTGCGGATCTCCGTGCGGCCGGATGGTGGGGCGAGGACGGTCCGCTACCGGACGCCGAGCGGATCCTCGTCGCACTCGGCCGCAGTCCTGATCCCGATCTCGCCTTGCGCGGTCTGGACCGGATACGGCAGGCCGACGAGGACGGGTGGCCACAACTCGACCGTGCGCTGCGGGAGAGCGCCGTGCTGCGTGGCCGCCTGATCGGTGTGCTCGGATCGTCGAGCGCGCTGGCCGACTTCCTCGTCAGCCTTCCCGGTGAGTGGCGCAGGCTCGCCGACGACGACACCCCTTCGGCCGAGTACGCCGCCGCCCTGCGCGAGGCCGTCACCGGTGCGGACGGGATGACTCTGCTCGGTGGCGACGCCGAGCAGGCGTTGCGCGCGGGTTACCGCGGTCTGCTGCTGGAGATCGCGGCGGCCGACCTCGGGCACCTCGTCGAGGACGAACTCGACTGGCCGCCGTACGCGGACATCGCGGGAAGGCTCACCGCGCTGGCCGAAGCCGCGCTCGCCGCGGGCCTGGTGGTGGCGGACGCCGCCGTCGACCCCGGCCCGGACGACCGGCTGGCCGTCATCGCCATGGGCAAGTGCGGTGGCCGGGAACTGAACTACGTCAGCGATGTCGACGTCATCTTCGTCGGCGACGGCGACCCGCAGGTGACCACCAAGCTGGCCAGCACCACGATGCGCGTGGTCGGCACGGCTTGCTTCGAGGTGGACGCCGCGCTGCGCCCCGAGGGCAAGGCGGGCGCGCTCGTCCGGACCCTCGACGGGCACACCGCGTACTACCAGAAGTGGGCCCGCACCTGGGAGTTCCAGGCGCTGCTGAAGGCCCGTCCGGTCGCGGGTGACGCCGAGCTCGGCGCCAAGTACGCGGAAATGGTCGCTCCGCTGGTCTGGTCCGCGGCGGAACGGGAGAACTTCGTCGCCGACGTGCAGCGGATGCGCAGGCGCGTGGAGAAGCACGTGCCGAGCGAACTCGCCGACCGGGAACTGAAACTCGGCCGGGGCGGACTGCGCGACGTCGAGTTCGCGGTCCAGTTGCTGCAACTCGTGCACGGCAGGGTGGATCCCGAACTGCGCTCCCCGTCCACCATGGACGCGCTGGCCGCGCTCGGCACCGCGGGCTACGTCGCCAGGACCGACGCCTCGGAGCTGGAGGAGTCCTACGAGTTCCTCCGTGCCATCGAGCACCGGCTCCAGTTGCGCAGGCTCCGCCGGACGCACCTGTTCCCGGACGATTCGGAGACCGCCGAGCTGCGCTGGCTGGCCAGGGCCACCGGTATCCGCCCGGTGCGCGGACGTTCCGCCGGCGAGATGTTGCGGGCCGAGTTCCGCAGGCACGTGCAGCGCATCCGCAGGCTGCACGAGAAACTGTTCTACCGGCCGCTGCTGGAATCGGTGTCGAAGGTGCCGACCGCGGCCCTGCGCCTGACCACCACGCAGGCGGCGAGCAGGCTGAACGCGCTCGGCTACGCGGCCCCGGACGGAGCGCTCCAGCACATCAAGGCGCTGACCGCGGGGGTGTCTCGCCGCGCGTCGATCCAGCAGGCCCTGTTGCCGGTGTTGCTGGACCTGCTCGCCGACACCCCGGACCCGGACGGTGGGCTGCTGGCGTACCGCAAGGTGTCCGAGGCGCTCGCGGAGACACCCTGGTACCTGCGGGTCCTGCGGGACGAGGGCGCCGTCGTCGAACGCCTGGCCGTGCTGCTGGGCACCTCGAAACTGGTGCCCGACCTGCTGATGCGGGCGCCAGAGGTGCTGCAACTGCTCGGCGAGCCGCAACGACTGGCCGGACGGGCACCGGACGAGGTGGCCACCTCACTGCGGGCCGCGGTCCGCAGGCAGCCGGGGGTGAAGGCGGCGGTGACGGCGGCCAGGTCGCTGCGCAGGCACGAACTGCTGCGGGTGGCCTGTGCGGACCTGCTCGGGCTGATGGAGGTGCCCGCGGTGTGCGCGGCGCTGTCCAGCGTGTGGGCGGCGGTTTTGCAGGGTGCGCTCGCCGCGGCCGTGCGGCAGAAGGAGGCCGAGGCCGGGGTCACCCCGGCCTCGATCGCGGTGATCGGCATGGGCAGGCTCGGCGGGTCGGAACTCGGCTACGGCTCGGATGCCGACGTGCTGTTCGTCTGCAAACCGGCCGAGGGGGTCGCCGATTCCGACGCGGCCAAGTACGCGGCCTCGGTGGCGGAGAGCGTGCGCGAGAGCCTCGGTGCGCCCAGCCAGGACCCGGCCTTGGAGGTCGACACGAACCTGCGGCCGGAGGGGCGCAGCGGACCGCTGGTGCGGACGCTGGCGTCGTATCGCGCCTACTACGAACGCTGGGGCGAGGTGTGGGAGTCGCAGGCGCTGCTGCGTGCGCGGTTCGTCGCGGGCGACGCCGAACTGGGCGAGGAGTTCATCGCCGCCATCGACCCGATCCGCTACCCGGCGGGTGGGCTCGACCCGACGAAGGCGCGCGAGGTGCGGCGGATCAAGGCGAGGGTGGACACCGAACGGATGCCCCGCGGTGCCGACCCGACGACGCACACCAAGCTCGGCCGGGGAGGGCTCGCCGACATCGAGTGGACGGCGCAACTGCTGCAACTCCAGCACGCCCACGAGGTACCCGCGTTGCGTACGACCTCGACGCCGGGGGCGCTGCGCGCGCTGCCGGACGCCGGGCTCGCCGACTCGGCTGAGGTCGAGTCGCTGGTCGAGGCGTGGGAACTGGCCACCCGGGCGCGTAACGCGTCGATGCTGGTGCGCGGGAAGGCGATGGACCAGCTTCCCGCGCAGGGACGGGAACTGACCGCGGTCGCCAGCGCGCTCGGCCACTCACCGGACGAGGATCCCGGCGAGTTCGTCGACGCCTACCGCCGCACCACCCGCCGGGCGCACGCCATCGTCGAACGCCTCTTCTACGACGCCTGAGACTTCCGTTTACAGTGGCGGCGTGAGCGAACCCTTCTCCGTGCGGATCAAGGTCAGGCACTACGAGCTGGACACCCTGGGCCACCTCAACCACGCCGTGTACCACTCGTATGCCGAGGTCGCGCGACTCGAACTGATGGAGAAGGCGGGGGCGCTCGACGGCGGCCTGCGCGAGGTGAACCTCGCCGCGGTGCTGCTCGAATCCCACATCTCGTTCCGGCGCGAACTGCGCGCGGGCGACAGCGTGGACGTCACCTGCGAGGGAAAGTTCGCGCAGGGCAAGACGTTTCACCTCGACTCGAACATCCTCAAGCCCGACGGCACCCTCGCCGCCGAGATCACCTGCCGGCTCGGACTGATGGACCTGGAACGGCGCAAGCTCGTCGACGACCCGCGCGGTCGACTCGAACGCGCCGGTGTCCGGGTGGAGCTGCTGGAGCCCGCGGGCGGCTGAGCGGTCTCAGCGTCCGGGAGTCACCGGGTAGTTGATGGCCACGCTCCCGCCGGTCGCGTAGTTGGGGATGTCGGCGAGCGCGGCCGCCCCCTCCGGGGACGACAGCGCCGCGCCCATCGCCCCGGCGTCGGCGAAGTCGGCCTCGAACACCGCGAAGTACTCGGTGTCGCCACCGACCTCGAAGCTGTACCGGAAGTCGAGGATCCCCGGCATCTTCACGGCCAGCGGCAGATGCGTGTCCACGTAGTAGCGGCGGAAGTGGTCCGGATCGGCAGGCTGCGGGTAGAGCACCACGAGTTTGTGCATGACGGTCACGGTAACCACGCACAGCGTGGCGATGGCAAGACGAGCACCTCCGTTGTGCAGCGGAGCGGCAATTCCTGCGGATAGGACGGGTCGGCCGAGACGAATGATTCCCACCGGATGGCTAGATTGCTAGCATGCTATACATGCCCTCGGACAAGCAGCAGTTCAACATTTACCTGCCGGGTGAGCTGGTACGGCGGGTGAAGCACGCTTCGGTGGACGCGGAGGTGTCCTTGTCGGCGTTCGTGGAACGAGCCCTTGAGTCCTATCTGCGGCAGGCCGGGGGTGAGCGGCCGTGAAGGTGGTAGCGATCCGCTACACGCGGGATGCCGCCGCGCTGGTCCGGTTCCACGAGGCGCTCGGGGTGGAGCCGGGATCGGCTTCGAGGCCCGGGCGATGGGTGGAACTGGACGGCGACGGCGGGATGGTGGCCGTTCATGTCGACGAGGACGCCGACGCCGGACGCTGCGAGCTCGCCTTCGAGAGCGATGGGCCGCTCGAACCGATCGCCGAGCGGGTACGGGCGGCGGGGTTCGAGGCCGGGCAGGTGGTGGACGAGAACTTCGGGCGTTCGCTCCGAGTGCGGGACCCGGACGGAGTGTGGGTCCAGATCAACCAGTTCGACCGGGAGCTGTATACGTGATCGGGGCGGCCGCCGGCCGCCCCGCCGGTGCGCTACCGCTGGCCGTGGGCATCGTGGCGCTGGAGTTCGCTGCCGCGGTGACGAGCTTCGTGGCCTCCACGCTGCTGCCGGTGGTCACCGCTGATCTTGGGGCGCGCGACCGGCTCGCCCTGCTCGTCGCGGGGGCCACCCTCGGGCTGTTCGTCGCCCTGCCGCTGGCCGGGCGAACCGTGCGGCTGCTGGGTGCGGCCAGGACGCTGGCCGTCGGTGTCGCGGTCTACCTGGGTGGCGTGGCGTTGGCCGCGACCGCGACGTACGCCTGGACGTTCGCGCTCGGGCAGTTCGCGGGCGGGGTGGCCAGTGGCCTGCTGGCGGTCTTCGGGGTGAGTACCGCTATCCGGCACCTGGACGAGGCCCTGCGGATCAGGGTGGTCGCGGCATCGTCGGCGATGTGGATCCTGCCCGCGATGGTGGGCCCCGCCGCGACGCTCGGGCTGGAACACCTCGTCGGCTGGCGCTGGGCCCTGCTGATCCCGGTCCCGTTCGTCCTCGCCGGACGGGTACTCGTCGTCCGCGCCACCCGAGGTGAGCAGTCGTCGCCCGGGCAGGTGCGCCCCCTGCGGCGTGCGCTGCTGGCCCCGGTCGGGGTAGCAGGTGTCGTGCTCGGCACCGGTTGGTGGCCGATCGCGGCCGTCGGGACGCTGGTGGCGATCGTCGGTGTCAGCGCGATCATGCCCAGCGGGACCGGTTCTTTGGCCCGGGGCACGCCGGCGGCGCTCGCCGCGATGACCCTGTTCGCCGTCGGCTACTTCGGCGCCGACAGCCTCATCACCGTGCTGCTGACCGACACCTACCGCGTCACTCTCGGAGAGGCCGCCGTCGTACTCGGCGCCGCACCGCTGGCATGGGCGCTGACCAGCCTCACCGTCCCACGCTTCGTGCGGGGCGCGGCGAAGCATCGCTTCCCGGTGCTCGGGCTCGCCGTCGCCGCGGGCGGGGTACTGGCGACGGCCGTCGGTGCGCCGTCCTTCGCCGCCGCGCTGATCGGCTGGACCGCTACGGGAATCGGTGTCGGCCTGGCCTACCCGGCGCTCTACATCCTGGCGACGACTCCCGGTACCGACGGTCCCGACCCGGGCGAACTGGCCGCCGCGGTCATCACCGCCGAAGCGTTCGGTGGCCTGTTCGGACGTGCCACCGGGGGCGTCATCAGCTCCGGCACCCCGGACCTCGGTACCACCTATCTGGTCTTCGCCGCGGTACTCCTGCTAGCCGCCTACGCCGCCACCCGCAGCACGAACCGGCGTACCGCCGCCGACTCGGCGGGAAGCCGGTGAGCAGGTGGCCGAACACAAAGAACGGGGCTGCGGCCGGGGTATTCCCCTCGACCGCAGCCCCGTGTCAGTGAGCGCCGGGTGGCTTACACGTCGTAGTAGAGCGCGAACTCGTACGGGTGCGGGCGCAGGCGCAGCGGGTCGATCTCGTTCTCCCGCTTGTACTGGATCCAGGTGCTGATGACGTCCGGGGTGAAGACGCCACCCTCCAGCAGGAACTCGTGGTCGGCCTCCAGGCTGTCGAGCACGGTGCCCAGGTCACCGGGGACCAGCTTGACGTCCTTGGCCTCCTCCGGCGGAAGCTCGTAGAGGTCCTTGTCGATCGGGGCGGGCGGCTCGATGCGGTTCTTGATGCCGTCGAGACCCGCCATCATCATCGCCGCGAACGCCAGGTACGGGTTGCCCGAGGGGTCCGGGCAGCGGAACTCGGCGCGCTTGGCCTTCGGGTTGTTGCCGGTGATCGGGATACGCACACAGGCCGAGCGGTTGCGCTGCGAGTACACCAGCGACACCGGAGCCTCGAAGCCCGGCACCAGGCGGTGATACGAGTTGACCGTCGGGTTGGTGAAGGCCAGCAGGCTCGGGGCGTGGTGCAGCAGGCCGCCGATGTAGTGCCGCGCGGTGTCGGACAGGCCCGCGTAACCGGACTCGTCGTGGAACAGCGGTACGCCGTCCTTCCACACCGACTGGTGGCAGTGCATGCCGGAACCGTTGTCACCGTAGAGTGGCTTCGGCATGAACGTCGCCGTCTTGCCGTTCTCGAACGCGGTGTTCTTCACGATGTACTTGAACAACTGCAGGTCGTCGGCCGCGTGCAGCAGCGTGTTGAACTTGTAGTTGATCTCGGTCTGCCCGGCGGTGCCGACCTCGTGGTGGGCGCGCTCGATCTCGAACCCGGAGTCCATCAGCTTCAGCGAGATCTCGTCCCGCAGGTCGGCCAGGTGGTCGACCGGGGGAACGGGGAAGTACCCGCCCTTGAACTTCGTCTTGTAACCCTTGTTGCCGCCTTCCTCCTCGGCGCCGGTGTTCCACCAGCCCTCGACGGAATCGACCTCGTGGAACGAGCCGTGCTCGGCGGAGTCGAAGCGGACCGAGTCGAACAGGTAGAACTCGGCTTCGGGGCCGAAGAAGACGGTGTCGCCGATGCCGGACTCGGCGAGGTACTGCTCGGCCTTGCGGGCGATGTTGCGCGGGTCGCGGCTGTACGCCTCGCGGGTGAACGGGTCGTGCACGAAGAAGTTGACCGACAGCGTCTTGCTCTTGCGGAACGGGTCGATCCGGGCGGTCGCGGGGTCGGGCAGCAGCAGCATGTCCGACTCGTGGATCGACTGGAAACCGCGCACCGAGGAGCCGTCGAAGGCCAGGCCGTCCTCGTAGACGTCCTCGTTGAACGCCTCGGCGGGAATCGTGAAGTGCTGCATGACGCCGGGAAGATCGCAGAACCGGACGTCGACGAACTTCACGTCCTCGTCGGCGATGAGGCGCTGGATATCTTCTGGAGAAGTGGACACCCTCGGTAGCTCCTTCGTATTCGTCGCCGGCGGCGGTCTCCGCTCGCCTCACTCGCCGGCCGGGCACCTTCGCCCTCGTGGCGTGATCAGCGGTCCGTGGATTCCGGCCGCGCGTCACTCTCTCCGACTAACGCTAGGAGCACGGTGTTGCCCGACCGTCACCCGAATGTTTCGCCGGTGTTAACGACCGGAGTCGCCCCGGGTAGTCGACCAGGGAGGGCACCTCCGGCGCCAGCGGCATACCCTGGACGAGTGGCTAGATGGACCGGCGAGTGGCTCTCCGCACCCAAAGTGTCGCTCGATGACGGCGAACCCCCGAAGTGGCCCGGCGAGAAACTCGGCCTGCCCGAGGATGGTGTCGGTGCCGCCGCGGGCGGCGGGCGGCGCCTCCTCGCACTGCTCGCGGACCTGGTGCTCGCCTCGCTGGTGACCTCGCTGTTCCTGCGGCCCGACTTCGGCGATCCGGCGCTGATGCAGACGTTCAACTTCTGGGCGATCGGTGTGTGGGCGCTGCTGACCGTCGTCCCGGTGGCGTTCTTCGGGTTCACCCCCGGCATGGCCGCGACGGGCATCCGCGTGGGCAAGCTGGACGGGACCCCGGCCGTGGGACTGTGGCGGGCGCTGGTGCGCGGGGCGCTGACGTTCGTGATCATCCCGGCAGCCATCCGCAACGCGGACGCCCGCGGCCTGCACGACCGGGCCACCGGCACGGTCGTCATCCGCCTGCGCTGACCCGCTCCGGACACACCCGTTCCGGACACACCAACGGCCCCGCTCGCAGGCGGGGCCGTCGTGGAGAAACGAGTAGTGGTGACCTGGTCAGCGGCGGCGGATGGTGCGCTGCATGTTCCGCATCTTCGCGCCCGCGGGCATCGGCCCCTTGGGCATCGCGGCGCCACGGCTGCCCAGCGCGGACAACTTCGCCTCCAGCGCGTCGACCTGTGCCGGCTTGAGGTTGCGGGGGAGCTTCATCAGGTACGGCTGCAGCTTGCGCAGCGTGACCTGGTTCTCCTCGTTGCCGATGATGACGTCGTAGATCGGCGTCTCGCCGACCAGTCGCGCCACCCGCTTCTTCTCCTGCGCGAGCAGGCCCTTCACCCGGTGCGGCGCGCCCTCGGCGACCAGCACCACGCCCGGTCCGCCGAGCACCCGGTGCACGGCGTCGAGCTGGGTGGTGGCGGCGACGGTCTGGGTGACGCGCCAGCGTCCGCGCAGATTGTCCAGCGCCCACGCGGCGGCGCCGGGTTGCCCGTCAGCCTTGCTGTAGACGGTCTTCTGCACCCGCCTGCCGAAGATGATGACCGCGGCCAACAGCCCGAGCATGATGCCGATCGGCAGCAGTACCCACTGAATGCCGAAGAGGAAGCCGAGCCCGAAGACGACGGCCGTGACCACGAGGACGGCCCCGAGCATCCAGGGGATGAGCGCCTTGTCCTCTTTGCGCTGCATCTTGAACGCTTCGAAGATCTGCCCCCGCCGAGCCTTGCTCGCCGCGCGCTTCGCCTTCTTCGCCTGCTTGGCAGCTTCTTTGTCCTGCTTTCCCGCCATGCCCACGAGGATACGGGCGGGTGGCCTGCCACGGAGTCGTCGGCCCCCTCTGCGAGGATGCGGACGTGGGTAGTGGATCGCGATCGAACCGTCGTCCGGGGCTGCTCGACGGGCTCGACCCGGAGCAGCGCGCGGCCGCGAACGCCCCCAGAGGACCGGTGTGCGTGCTCGCCGGAGCGGGCACCGGCAAGACGCGCACGATCACCCACCGGATCGCCCACCTCGTCGATTCCGGTCACGTCGCCGCTGGTCAGGTGCTCGCCGTGACGTTCACCGCCCGTGCGGCAGGCGAGATGCGCACCCGCCTCGCCACGCTCGGCGTCGAAGGGGCGCAGGCCCGGACCTTCCACGCGGCGGCCCTGCGGCAGCTCCGCTACTTCTGGCCGCGGGTCGTCGGCGACCGGCAGTGGGATCTGATCGAGGGCAAGTTCCGGATGGTCGGCCAGGCGGCACACCGGGCGGGCGCGGCCACCGAGTCCGAGGTGGTGCGCGATCTGGCGAGCGAGATCGAGTGGGCGAAGGCCTCGCTCGTCGGCCCGGACGACTACCCGGCCGTCGCCGCCCGCCTGCAGCGCGACATCCCGGAGCCCGCCGCGCGTGTGGCGGAGGTGTTCCGCAACTACGAGAAGCTCAAGACCGAGGCGCAACTGCTCGACTTCGACGACCTGCTCCTGCACACCACGGCCGCACTGGAGGAGCACGGGGCCGTCGCGGAGGAGTTCCGCGACCGGTACCGCTGCTTCGTCGTCGACGAGTACCAGGACGTCACGCCGTTGCAGCAGCGGCTGCTGGATGCCTGGGTCGGCGGCCGCGACGACCTGACCGTGGTCGGCGACGCGAACCAGACGATCTACTCCTTCGGCGGCGCCTCGCCGCGTCCGCTGCTCGAGTTCACCCGGCGGTTCCCCGAGGCCTCGGTGATCCGGCTGGAACGCGACTACCGCTCGACCCCCCAGGTGGTGTCGCTGGCCAACCAGGTGATCGGCGCCGCCCGCGGTCGTCCGGCGGGCTCGCGCCTCCGGCTCGTGGGCCAGCGGCCGGAGGGGCCGCAGCCGCGGTTCGCCGAGCACGACGATGAGCCCGGCGAGGCGGCCGCGGTGGCCCGCCGCGTCCGGGAACTGATCGACAGTGGGCTGTCGGCGAGCGAGATCGCCATCCTGTACCGGGTCAACGCGCAGTCGGAGGCCTACGAGCAGGCGCTGTCCGATGTCGACGTGCCGTATCTCGTGCGGGGAGGGGAACGCTTCTTCTCCCGCACCGAGATCCGCCAGGCGATCGTGGCGCTGCGCTCGGCCGCGGCGAACGGCCCGGACGGCGACGTCGTCGACCTGGTGCGTCAGGTGCTCGGCCGGGTCGGCCTGACCGACCAGCCGCCCGCGGGCGGCGCGGCGCGGGAGAAGTGGGACGCGCTGCTGGCGCTGGTGGAACTCGCCGAGGAACTGACGGCGACCGTGCCGGAGACCGCGGGGTCGAGCCTGGCGCGCTACGTCGCGGAACTGGAACAGCGGGCCGCCGCTGCGCACCCGCCGACCGTCGAAGGCGTCACGCTGGCCTCGCTGCACGCGGCGAAGGGCCTGGAATGGGACGCCGTGTTCCTGGTCGGGCTGGCTGAGGGCACGCTGCCGATCCAGCACGCCGACGGCGACGACGAGGCCGTCGAGGAGGAACGCAGGCTGTTCTACGTCGGCGTCACCCGGGCGCGTGAGCACCTGTCACTGACCTGGTCGCTCTCGCGCAAGCCCGGAGGCCGCCGCAATCGCAGGCGCAGCCGGTTCCTGTACGGCCTCGTCCCGGAGGACCACCCGGCCTCGCGCGTCGCGCGTACCGGTGGCGGGGCGCGGGTGACCGGTTCGAAGGCGCGCTGCCGGGTCTGCGACGGGCTGCTCACCTCGACGATCGAGGTCAAGCTCAGCCGGTGCTCGCGATGTCCGTCCGATGTGGACGAAGAGCTGCTCGACCGCTTGCGTTCGTGGCGCACCGGCCGGGCCCGTGAGCTCAAGGTGCCCGCGTACGTGGTGTTCACCGACGCGACGCTGATCGCGATCGCCGAACAGCAGCCCGCTGACGACGGCGCACTGGTCTCGATCTCCGGCATCGGCGCCACGAAGCTCGAACGGTTCGGCACCGAGGTTCTCGCCGTGATCCGCGGCGGCGAGCGATAGCCACGCCGGACAGCGGTAGTAGCCGGACACGGTGACTGTGCCGGTTTCCGCGGATAAGCCCAGATCAGGCGTGTTTTTCGCCTCTTCGAGGATATTTGCCGAAAATCAGTTGCCCTCCTCCGTGCCGGGGCAATAACCTGCAACGACTGGGTGGGAACACCCGCCATATTCGGTAACCGAGTTCGCTCGGCCGGCCGCGACAGCGAGAGGAGGTGCCAGGGCAGATGAAGAACTTCACGATCATCGGGAACCCGGGCACCGCGCTGTCCTGCGCCACCGAAGTGGCCATGACCGCGCTCCCGGGGATCGGTATGTCCTCGGCCGCGCCGCGGTACGCCGAGCTGCCCGTGTTCACCACCACTCGTGAGCGCGCGCTCGTCAACGCCGTCAACGCCGTCAGCGCCACCGAGGCCGTCCGCCCGACGGTCGTCCCGGTCACCGCGGATCTGCTCATCGAGCAGGCCCATGGTCCGTCGCCTTCTCCACCTGAGCGAAGTACCTGACGTAACGACGTCAGGACAGCAGGCTCACGAAGGCCGCGGAACCGGTAACCGGATCCGCGGCCTTCGTGCTGTTCGGGGTGCTTTCCGGACAGTCGTAAGTACACACACCGTTACAACACAAAGGAGAACGGGAATGTCATCGGCAATCGCCTTCGCGTCAGAGAAGGCGTTCTCCGACGAGTTCGCCGACCACGGAGTCGGTGAACTGCTCGACGCGGCAACCTCGTCCACAGACGAGATGCCCTGCCGAGCCGGGGACGCCGACCTGTGGTTCGCCGAGACACCGGCGGAGTTGGAGCGCGCCAAGGCGCTGTGCTCCGACTGCCCGGTGCGCGCGGCGTGCCTATCGGGTGCACTGGCTCGAAGGGAGCCATGGGGAGTCTGGGGTGGCGAGATCTTCGAGCGCGGCGCGGTGGTCGCCAGAAAGCGGCCTCGTGGCCGTCCGCGGAAGAACCCCGCTATCGAGCGGCCGGCGGCGGTCGAGCGTTCCGCCGAGCGGTGCGCGGAGACCGTCGGAGCGCAGCGGAGCGCAGCGGCATGACCCTCGACTGCGGCCCCGCCATCCGTACACCCGACTCGTCGAACGACGACAGCACGATGCTCGGCAGCCCGGGCATCGAATTCATTAGCCACAAGGAGATCAGCGAGATGTTGCTCAACGAAGAACTGGCCAGAGCCCGAATACGGGAGACCGAAGAGCTGATCAGCAGACGACCCGCACGCGCCGTCCGGCCGCGCGGGCGCGGGCTGGGCCGGTTGCGGTCGCGCAGGACCCACCGGCGCGGCGGCTGATCGAGCCGACGCTCGGCGCTCCGTGAGCGGAGCAAACAACCTGACCGACGGTCCGGGTGTGGGAGGTGCTCGGGGGAGTCGCCCACACCCGGACGGCGGCCGGACCGCTGCGGGGGTGCGTCCCGCGGGTGTTAGATGGTCGCTGTGTCAGCACATACGCACGACGACGTGGACTGGGCGTCGCGACTGCCGGGGATGCTCCTGGCCGACGCGCTGGAAGAGGACGCGCTCGCCGGTGTGGCGCGTCGCCTGGTCGATCGGCTCGGTGGTGAACCGACCGTCCTCGACCTGGGTTCCGGCTCCGGTGGGATGTCGGCCGCGCTCGCCCAGGCTCTCGCCGAACGGGACGGCGGGACGGTGGTACTCGTCGACGCCGTACCCGAACTGCTGGACGCCGCGGGCGCGGCGGCCCGCGCCTCCGTGGGCGAAAGTGCCGCGGTGCGCGTCGAATCCGTGCTCGCCGATGCGGCGGACCCCGGTCTCCGTGACCTCGTGCCCGAGGCGGACCTCATCTGGGCCTCCGCCGTCGTACATCACCTCCCTGATCAGCAGCGGGCCATCGACGACTTGGCTCGCATCCTCCGGCCCGGGGGGACCCTGGCGGTAGCCGAGGGCGGCCTCGGGGTCAAGACCCTGCCCTGGGATCTCGGGGTCGGAGCTCCCGGCCTCGAGCCACGGTTGCACGCCGCGCGCGATCTCTGGTTCCGCGACCTGCGTGCCTCGATGCCCGGCGCGGTGCAGATGCCATACGGCTGGAACCACGCGCTCGGCCTTGCCGGGCTCGCCGACGTCGGCGCCTTCACCTACCTGGTCGATCACCCCGCTCCGGCAGGCGACGGGGTACGTCACGACGTTCTCGAACGGCTCGGCTGGTTCCGCTCGACGGTGGGCGACCGGCTGGACGAGACCGACCGCGCCACCTTCGACGCTCTGCTGGACCCGGCGGGCGAATACCACCTCGGCCGTCGTGACGACCTCTTCCTGCTCTCCGCCCGGACCGTCCACTGTGGACGTTCGCGATGAGTGGAGGGGATCGCGTGGCATGCTCCCGCTGTGGTGCGGCCAAGGACCAGGACGACCAGACGCGGGCGCTGAGCTGGGTACTCGACCGGGACGAACGAGGGCCCCACTGGATGTGCCCCTCCTGTGCTCGTACCCACGTGCGCGACATCGAGGGAAAGCTGCCGGCGGAGTACTGGTGAGCTGACCGTTTCCGCCGCGTCATGCCGCCGCCACCTCGCTGGTGGCCAGTATCCGGGGTCGCCGACGAGCGGCGGCCCTCCGGAACGCGCCGACGAGTTCGCCCAGGACCAGCGCCGGATCGCGGCGCATCAGACCCGCCGGTGTGCGGACGAGGATGACACCCTTCGCGGCGAGCGCGAGCCGGGCTGTCCTTGCGCTCGGCCCCTCGTTCGCACCGCCGAACTGCCAGCCGAGGGCCACTTCGTCCCACCAGGCGTCCACCGTGCAGATCATGCTGCCGTCCGGGTCGCGGACGTCCACGTTCCACCTCGGCGGAGGCAGCGGGGCACGGATGACCAGGCGGCGGGCCAGACCGTGGATGAACGTCTCCTGTCGCGTGGCGAGCGTGCCGAGCACGGCGCGTACCGCTGCAGATCCACGCTGGTTCCCCGCATCGAGTTCGGTCCTGAGGCGATCGATGGTGCACAGGCCGTAGTAGACGGTGAGGCCGAGCAGGCTGCGCAGCCTGTCCTCGTCACGCTCCCGCCGGGCGGCATCGAGGACCGCGCGTTCCGGCGGGGCGCAGGGCATGCCGTCCAGGAGGACGGTCCGCGGTGGCCGAGTAGTGCGTTCGAGCACGACGGCGTCCGGAGGCGAGAGCCTGCGGTCCGCGGGCAGCAGGAGATGCACGGCCCTGGTGGCGGGCAGCGCCAGACCGTGGGCGCGCAGCGCGTCCGTGCCGGTGACAATCGAATCTGGCCCCGCGTGCTCGAGCGCGGCCTGCACGAGCTGCCTGCGGTTCGGTTCGCCGGTGGAGAGCATGACGACCCCGGGATGCAGGCGCCGCCACGGTCCGCCCGGTCGGCAGCGGTGGGCGATGGCGCCCGCGGAGAGACCGCGGGCACGCAAGCGAGCGCTGCTGATCACGCCGTGCCTGGTCAGCCGGGCAGTGTCGTCGATACGAGTCGTGGAAGCCATGTCCTGAGCCTGGCCGGACACCGCCACCCCGGGAATGGGTTCGACGGAACTGTGGACAACTCGCCGCTGCGAACGGTCATCTCGTGTGCTCCGGGCCGAATCTGTGGACAACTCGGCCCTGTGCGTCCGTCAGTCGGCGAAACCCGGCTGCCACTCCTCCACAATCGAACGAGCGGGGATGGTCGCGTCGAGCTGGCAGAGAATGCCGGTCGACCCGGCCGTCACCCGGTGGATCATCAGGTACTCGGGAGGGAGATTCAGTGAGCGTCCGGTGCGGAAGTCCTGACCACGGGTGTCGCCGACGCGGCCCGCCTGCTTCTGCATCCAGCGGCGGGTGAAATGGAAATGCTCGCCGGCAAGCGGCTCGGTGAACGGTGCCAGGTATGCCAGCACGTCCTCGGCCGCCAGCTCGGTGCCGGACCGGACGAAACCGGCCTCGCGCAGCAGGGACATCAGCTCCGTCGACCTGCCGTCGAGGGCCAGTCGGGTCATCTGCCCGAGGTAGCGGGGAATCCCGTCCGGCAGACGGGCGACTCCACCGAAGTCGATCACGCACAGCCTGCCGTCCCCGGTGCGCATGAAGTTGCCGGGGTGCGGGTCGGCATGCAGGAGGTGAGCGCGTTCCGGAGAGGAGAAGTGGAACTCGGCCAGTCTGGTGCCGATGTGATCGCGTTCCTCGGCACTGCCGTCGGCGATGATCCGCGCCAGTGGCGTGCCGGTGACCCACTCGGTGACGATCACCTTCGGCGCGCTCGCGACGACCCGGGGGATCAGCACGTGCTCGTCGCCGTCGAACGCGCTCGCGAACTCGCGCTGGTTACCGGCTTCGGCGCGGTAGTCCAGTTCCTCGTTCATCCGGTCGGACAGCTCGGCGAGCAGTGGTTTGACCTCGGCGCCGGGTGCGAGGCTCTGGAACAGCCTGCTGAAGCGCTGGAGCTGGCGAAGATCGCTGCGCAGAGCTTCGTCGGCACCCGGGTACTGCACCTTGACCGCGACCTCGCGGCCGTCGTGCCAGACGGCGCGGTGTACTTGGCCGATGCTGGCGGACGCGGCCGGGTCGTCGTCGAACTCGGCGAACCGGGACGACCACGACCGGCCGAGCTGCTCGGCGAGCACCCGGTGGGTCTGCTTCGCGGGCATCGGCGGTGCCGCGGCCTGCAGCTTCGTCAGCGCCTCCCGGTACGGCGCCGCCATGTCGTCGGGTATCGCGGCCTCGAACACGCTCAGCGCCTGGCCGAACTTCATCGCGCCGCCCTTGAGCGTGCCGAGCACCTCGAAGAGCTGTTCGGCGGCCTTGGCGGACAGCACGGCGTTGACGTCCTGCGCGCTCTGGCCGGTCAGCCGCCGTCCCCAGCCACCGACCGCCCGCCCGGCCATGCCCAGCGGCAGACTGGCCAGCTTGGCGGTGCGCGCTGCGGCCCTCCGGGGGATCGCGGAGTCGTTCTCGTCGCCGTTCGGGTCGCGCAAGTCGGTCACACCCTGATTCTGCCCTGCCGGTCGAACCGGGCGCAGGGGAATCCGGCGCGATCACGGCGTATCCCGGACTCCGGAGGCCCGGCGGGGCGCCTATTCCTCGACCGGCATCGCCCCACAACCGCAGGCGGGATGGGGTTCCCAGGTGCGCCGCCGGACCCCGCCGACGTACGAGTCGATTTCCAGGGTGGCGTTCCACACGGGCGGCGGGCTTGTGGCCGGCGCGAGCACCCGCAACACCTGACCCGCCGCCAGCGCCGCCGTCGCCTGGACGCTGGTGAGCTCGGCGTGCTGCGCGTGCCCGGCGAGCTGGCTCGCCACCAGTGGCCAGGAGGAATCCAGGTCGGTCCGGTGCAGGTCGGCGCAGCGCAAACAGCTACTGCGACCGGGGAATACCAGCGGGCCGACGATGCCCAAGCCATCGCGGACCCGGACCGCCAGGTGCGGCAGGCCGTCGCCGACCAGCTCGCGTACGAGTTCCGGGGCGGGAACGACCGCGTCGGTGAGCAGCACCAGGTCGGCCCGGCGGTCGCCGGGCAGCCGCGTGGTCCGCACGTCGGGGTTGGCCCTCCGGACGGTGTCCGCGATCGCGTGCCGTCGCGACCTGCCGAGGTCCGCGGTGGAGAATCCGGATCCGAGGTCGGCCTCGGTGACGTGACCTGTCGACTCGATCTCCAGATGGCCGACGCCCGCGACGGCCAGCAGGGTCGCGACCGCCACCGCCAGCCTGCCGTTGCCGTGCAGCGTCACGGTGCTCTGGGCGCGTCGCGCCCGGACATCCATGCACCTGACCCCGGTGCGCAGCGACCACAGTTCCGGCTCGGGCACGACTCGCCTGCCGCGACGGGGAGCCGCCTCCTCCACCAGCCTGCGCTCCGAGAGCGCGGTCAGGATCTCGCGTAGCCGTTCGACGTGGTCGTCCGCCACCGAGCCGAGCAGGGAGCGGGTGGTGCGCGAGCCGTCGAGCCTGCGCAGGACGTCGACGATGTCGGCGGGCAGGTCCTCGGCGACCACGCCGTGCCGTGGGTCGAGTCCGATCTGCAGCTCCCCGCCGGCGCGGTCCAGTACGGCGAGCCCGGGCAGCAGCCGTGGACGTTCGGGAAGGGCTCGGTCGGCGGTCGGTGATTGAGTCATATGCACAGGGTGACGCCTACGCGCTCGCGGTTCGCCGGAAACGCGCAAGTTATCCACAGGTGGGTGCAAATGTGGACAACTTGGCGATGTGACGGTCTTTCCCACCGACTTGTCGGCTGTTGGCCTTACGGTGGTCCAGTGGCCGACGCACGGGTGCCCTCACTGAGGAGCCGCGACAACAGCAATCACCAACGCCAGGTGCCGCAACAGAAGATCGAGGTCCGGCGGAGCGCGCGCCGCCGTCGCACGGTCAGTGCCTACCGCGACGGGGACACGCTCGTCGTCCTGATCCCGGCCAGGATGACCAGGGCCGAAGAGCAGCACTGGGTCGCCGAGATGGAGCGCAAGCTCCGCAACACCGAGACGCGGCGCGCCTCACCGGCAAGGAAGTCCGACGACGCGCTGCTCGCCCGCTGCGCGGAGCTGTCCGAACGCTATTTCGGCGGCAGCGCCGTGCCCTCGAGCGTGCGCTGGGTGGCCCCGATGCGTACCCGCTGGGCGTCGTGTACGCCCGTCGACCGCTCGATCAGGGTCAGCGAGCGGCTCCGTGACGTTCCGTCCTGGGTGCTCGACTACGTGCTCGTCCACGAACTCGCCCATCTCAAGGTCGCCGGGCACAACGCCGAGTTCTGGACGCTCGTACGGGAGTACCCGAAAACCGAGCGGGCCATCGGCTACCTGCAGGGACTGTCCGCGGCCGCGGGCTGGGGCATCACGGCCGAGGACTGACCGCGCGACCCAACGGCCGAGCCCCGCACCCGCGGAGGCCCACGCCGCGGCGGCTACGCCGGGGAGTCCGGCTTGCCCTCGCCCTGCTTGCCCTCGTTCGGCGAGTCCCCGCCGTCCGGGGCGGGAGCGCTCCCGGAGTCCTCGTCCGCCGAGTTCCGCTCCGATGTCTCGGCGGCGGCCTCGGCCGACTCCTTCTCCTCGCGTTCGGTCCGCTCCAGTTCGGCCATCGGGTCCAGGTCGTCGAGGCCCTTGCCGCCCAGACGCTCGGAGAACGCCATCGGGTCGTCCAGATCGTCGGTGGTGGGCATCAGGTCCGGATGCGACCAGAGCCCGTCCCGCTTCTCGGCACCGTGCTCGTCGCCGACCAGCTTCCACAGCGAGGACGCGGCCCGCATCCGGCGCGGACGCAGCTCCAAGCCGACCAGGGTCGCGAAGGTCTGCTCGGCGGGACCGCCGGTCGCCCGCCTGCGGCGCAGTGTCTCGCGCAGTGCGTCGGCCCCGGGCAACCGGTCGCCTACCGCCTCGGCCACGACCACGTCCACCCAGCCCTCCACCAGCGCCAGCAGGGTCTCCAGCCGGTTCAGCGCGACCGACTGCTCCGGCGTGGTCTGCGGCTCCAACAGCCCGGAGGACATGGCCTCCTCGATGCTCGCCGGGTTGCTCGGGTCCACCTGGGTGGCGAGCTGTTCCAGCGCCGAGGTGTCGACCTTGATACCTCGGGCGAACTCCTCGACGGTGCCCAGCAGCCGCTGCCGCAGCCACGGAACGTGTGCGAACAGTCGTTGGTGGGCGGCCTCGCGGGCGGCGATGAACACGAGAACCTCGCTGCTCGGCAGCTCCAAGCCCTCGGTGAACTTCTCGATGTTCGCGGGCAGCAGAGCGGACGTCGTCGCGGGCCCCAGCGGAAGGCCGACTTCCGAGGAGGTCAGTACCTCGGAAGCGAGCTGGGCGAGCGCGCCGCCGAGCTGCGAACCGAACGCCATGCCGCCCATCTGCCCGACCATCGACAGCAGCGGTCCGGCCGCCTGCTTGGCCTCCTCCGGCAGCGCGTCGACCCAGGCCGTGGACATCTGCTGCGCCACCGGGTCGCACAGTCGCTGCCAGGTGGGCAAGGTCTTCTCCACCCAGTCCCGCGACGACCACGCCACGGTGCTCGTCGCACCGGCGGGCAGGATCGTCGCCGCGTCGAGCCACAGTTCGGCCAGGTGGGCGGCGTCGCGCACCGCGGTGTCGTTCTGTGGCGCCGAGAACCCGACCTGGTTGCCGCCCGCGCTGCCCAGCTTCTGCAGGGCGATCTGCTTTGCGAGGTCGTAGTTCACCGGGCCGGAGGAACTGCCTGCCTGGCTGAGCATCTGACCGAGCTGGCTGAGCATCTGGCCGAGCTGGTTGAACGCGTCCGTGCCGCCCGCTCCGGGCGGAAGCTGACCACCGGGGTTCGAGGATTCGTCGTCGCCGTGTTTGTCGGGATCCGGCGGGCCGAAGCCGAACGGGGGTTTGTTCATGCCCCCACCGTACGCGGAATCGCCCGGTTGTCCTTTGGCCAGCCGGGCGTGGCCTTCACCGGCCCCACGCCGAGGCCACCGTACGCTGTCTCGCTGTGAGCGAGTCCCGCGACAGTGCCGCCGGCGACAGCCGTGCGGCCATCCCAGAGCCCAGCGACAGCACCTCCGGTAAGCGTGGCTCGGGTAGCCGTGGTTCGGGAGGCCGGGGCTCCGGCGGCCGTGGTTCGGGGGACGACGCCGCGTTCCGGATGAGCAGGCGTGCCTGGACGGTCCTGCTCAGCGGCGTGCTCGTCGCGGTGTTCGGACTGGTCGGCGCGCTCGTCCGGGTGCCGTACGTGTCCCTCGGTCCCGGCCCGACCTACGACACGCTCGGCGGTTCCAACGACGGCCCCGTCGTGCAGGTCGACGGCAAGGAGACCTTCCCGACCGACGGCGAGCTCCGGATGACCACCGTCTCGCTCGCCGACGAGATGACACTGTTCGGCGCGCTCGGCGTATGGGTCAGCGGCCGCTACGCACTCGCCCCCCGCGAGGAGTACTTCAAGCCGGGCGCGACCGACGAGCAGGTCAAGCAGGAGAACGTCCAGCAGTTCCAGGACTCGCAGAGCAACGCCCAGGTCGCCGCTCTGCGCAAGCTCGGGTTCCCGGTGAAGGTGCTGGCTCGGGAGGTCGTGTCGGGCAGCCCGGCCGACTCCGTGCTGGAGGCCGGTGACCGGCTGCTGGAGGTCAACGGCAGGCCGGTGGCCAGCGACCAGGACGTGACCGCCGCGGTGGCGGGAACGCGGCCCGGCGAGACGGTCTCGCTGACCTTCCAGCACGAGGGCCAGCCCGAACGCACCGAGTCGATCACCCTGGCGCAACGTGAGGACGGCAGGCCGGAGGGCTTCATCGGGCTGCAGGCCATCGACCGCGCCGACGTGCCCTTCGACGTCAAGTTCACCCTGGAGGACGTCGGCGGCCCCTCGGCCGGGTTGATCTTCGCGCTCGCCCTGTTCGACCGGCTGACCCCCGGCGAACTCGCGGGCGGCAACCACATCGCCGGTACCGGCGAGATCACCGAGAAGGGCGAGGTGGGTGCGATCGGCGGCATCTCGTTCAAGGTCGTCGCCGCCAAGGAAGCGGGCGCCACCGCGTTCCTCGTACCCGAACGCAACTGCGCCGAGGCCGTCTCGGCCGCGCCGGACGGGCTGAAGCTGATCAAGGTGGCGACGCTGGACGGCGCCGTCACCGCGATCGAGGACCTGAAGGCGGGCAGGCCGACCCCCGCCTGCTGACCCGACCTGCTGACGCCTCGGCGCGGGTCAGGGCGCGAGCGTCGCCCTGAGCGCGTCCAGCAGGTTCGGCGCCAGGCCCGGGTTCTCGATGATCTCGTCGATCGGGTCGCCGTCGGTGCGCGTCTCCCCGCGCAGGCGCATCACACACGCCGCCCCGCCGTCCCTGGCGACGGCCGCGACCAACCGGGCCTCGGTGCGCCGGGGGTGGTCCGCGGCCGCGCGGCGCAGCCGTTCCACGTCGTCGCCCGGACCGTCCGCCGCGGGCAGTTCCGCCTCGGCGTCCGGCGGCAGCACGATGATCTCCTGGGCCAGTGCGCAGCCGTGGACCGCCTCCGGCCAGGCGATCCTGGCCAGCGCCTCGGCGAGGTCACCCTCGGGCAGCGCGTCCTGCGCGACCGGGGTCAGCGTGCTGCTCGGGTCGATCTGCCCGGCCAGTTCCGGCTGCTGCGCGAGCAGCGCCGCCGTGGGCACCAGCGCGAAGAGTTGCGGGCCCTGATCCCAGCCACCCGAGGCGACGAACTCCTCCACTTCCCGTGCCAGGGCCGCCACGGCCGGATCGGTCGCCTTGTCCTCAGTCGATGCCATGGCGTAATGGTGGCAGCAGACCGTTCGGGCCGTCCGCGCACCGTCCGGTTTGGGCGGGTTCTGGGAACCTTTTGTGCTCGCCGTAGAGTTAGGTAACCAGGGTCGTCGGCGGTATCGGCGTGCCCGGCGATCTCGAATACAACAACAGGAGTGTGCGCTGTGGCCACTCGGCCCCCCGTCAGCCTGCCGAAGCTGTCTCGCCGAAGTCGGATTCTGCTGGTCATCGCCAGTGTGGTCGTCCTCGCCCTGCTGCTCGGTGCGCGGTTACTGGACACCTACGTCGACTGGCTCTGGTTCGGGGAGGTGGGCGCCCGCCAGGTCTTCACCACCGAGATCCTCACCAGGGCCGTGCTCTTCCTTGTGGTGGCACTGCTGGTCGGCGGACTACTCGCAGTGAGCCTGATCGTCGCCTACCGCACACGGCCGGTCTTCGTGCCGGTGTCCGGGGCGGACGACCCGCTGGCCCGGTACCGCTCGACGGTCGTCGCCCGGATCCGCGTCTTCGGCATCGGCATCCCGGTGGTCGCCGGCATCATCGCCGGCGCGGCGGGCCAGGGGGAGTGGCAGCGCGCGCAGCTCTTCCTCAACGGTACCAACTTCGGCAAGACGGACCCGGAGTTCGGCAACGACATCGGCTTCTACGCCTTCGACCTGCCGCTCTACAACTGGCTGCTCGGCTGGGCGTTCATCGCAGTCGCACTGGCCTTCGTCGCCGCGCTGGTAGCGCACTACCTGTTCGGCGGCATCCGGCTCGCGGGCAAGGGCGGTCAGATCGCCGGCCCCGCCCGCGTCCAGCTCTCGATCATCGCCGGCGTGTTCGTGCTGCTGAAGGGCCTCGAGTACTTCCTCGACCGCTACGCCCTGCTGCTCTCGGACCGCAACGCTCCGCTGTTCACCGGTGCCACGTTCACCGACCTGAACGCGGTGCTGCCCGCCAAGCTGATCCTGCTCTGCATCTCGGTGCTCTGTGCGGTCGCGTTCTTCGCCGGGGCGTTCCTGCGCAACGTCCAGCTTCCCGCCATCGCCCTGGTGCTGATGATCCTGTCCGGTGTCCTGGTCGGCACCGCGTTCCCGGCCGTGCTCGACCAGTTCTCGGTCAAGCCGAACGCGAACGAAAAGGAAGCCGCGTCGATCCAGCGGAACATGGACGCCACCCGGGACGCCTACGGGCTGACCAACGTCGAGTACCAGGACTACACGGGCAAATCCGAGGCAACGCCCACCGAGGTCCGCGACGACGAGGGCACCATCCCGAACATTCGCCTGCTCGACCCGAGCGTGCTCAACCCGACCTTCACCCAGCGCGTCGGCCGGGAGAACTTCTACGGCTTCTCCGAGAAGCTCGACGTCGACCGCTATGACGTCGGCGGTGAGCGGCAGGACTACATCGTCGCCGCCAAGGAGATCCGCACCGAGGGACTGGCCGAGAACCAGCGGACCTGGATCAACCGCCACCTCGTCTACACCCACGGCAACGGTTTCGTCGCCGCGCCCGCGAACAAGATCGACCGTGCCGTCGAGGACGCGGGCAGCGACGGCGGGTACCCGCTCGCCAGGACCAGCGACACCCAGAACCCGACGGGCGCGGGCATCGAGGTCACCGAACCGCGGATCTACTACGGCGAGCTGGCCACCGACTACGCGATCGTCGGCGGTACGCCCGGCCAGGCGCCGGGTGAGTACGACACCGCCGCCGACCGGTACCTGTACCAGGGCCAGGGCGGCGTACCGATCGACGGCTGGCTGAACCGGCTCGTCTTCGCGGCGAAGGAGGGAGAGCGCAACATCCTCTTTTCCGACGCCATCGGCGACAACTCCAAGATCATGTACAACCGCGACCCGCGCGACCGCGTCAGCAAGGTGGCGCCGTGGCTGACCGTGGACGGCGACCCGTACCCGGCAGTGGTCGACGGGCGGATCAAGTGGATCGTCGACGGGTACACCACACTCAACAACTACCCGTACGCCCAGCAGACCCAGCTCGGCGACGCCACGCAGGACTCGCTCGCCGGCGTCGCGCGGCAGCAGAACGCGTCGATCAACTACATCCGCAACTCGGTCAAGGCCACCGTCGACGCCTTCGACGGCACCGTGAGCCTGTACGAGCAGGAGAAGGACCCGGTGCTGGAGGCCTGGAAGAACGTCTTCCCGGGCATCGTGAAGCCGTCCTCGGAGATCTCACCGGAACTGCGGGAGCACTTCCGCTATCCGGAGGACATCTTCAAGGTCCAGCGCGAACTGCTCGCCAGGTACCACGTACAGAGTCCGCAGGAGTTCTACTCCACGCAGACGTTCTGGAGCGTTCCGCCCGACCCGACCGAAGAGGGCGGACTCGATCCGCAGAACGCCGGGGCCAAGCAACCCGCCTACTACATCATGGCGCAGACGCCCGGCCAGGAAAGACCGACGTTCCAGCTCACCAGCTCACTGACCGCACTGGAACGGCAGTACCTGGCGGCCTGGGTATCGGTGTCCTCCGACCCGGCGGACTACGGGAAATTCAGAGTGCTGAAACTCCCGCCTGCCGACGGCACCAACCAGAACGACGGTCCGGTCCAGGTACAGAACAGATTCCAGAGTGACCAGAGATTCGCCGAACAGCGGACGCTGCTCGGCAACCAGAGCGTCAACATCATCAACGGAAACCTGCTGACGCTCCCGGTCGCCGACGGATTCCTCTACGTCGAACCGATCTACCTCGAGCAACGCAACGAGAACAGCTATCCACAGCTCGCTCGTGTGCTCGTGTCCTTCGGTCCGAAGGTCGGCTTCGCGCCGACCCTGGAAGGCGCGCTGGACCAGGTCTTCGGTCAGGGCACCGGAGACTCGGCGACCTCACCGGACCAGGACGGCGGCCCACCGACACAACAACCGTCACCGACGTCGCCACCGCCCACCAGCGGACAGGAGGCACCACCTCCCGGCGGCGCGCCGAACCAGAACCCGGACATGGCGCAAGCCTCCGCCGACCTGCAAGCGGCACTGGCCGGTCTGCAGGACGCCCAGAAGTCCCAGAGCGACGCCATCGCCGCACTGGACGCTGCCGTCCGCAAGTACCAGGAACTCGCCGGTCAAGGGGCATCCACCCCGCCGCCCACGCAGAACGGCGGCGGCTGACCGCGCCGCTCGGCGTACCCGCCGTAACCGCGTTGGTAACCACCCCGTACAGTGGTGGTTACCAACGCGGGGTGGAGCAGTTCGGTAGCTCGCTGGGCTCATAACCCAGAGGTCGCAGGTTCAAATCCTGTCCCCGCTACAGATGTGATGTCTCAGGACATCGGCGACAGTCGGACCGACGAAGTGTCGGTTCGGCTGTTGTTATGTGTGGGGTCGGCGGGTGGGCCCTTTGGGGGCTCCGGTGGGTTGGTAGTCGCGTCTGGGGTTGAT
>NZ_NKYE01000031.1 GCF_002262875.1 Amycolatopsis antarctica
TCGGGGATGCGTTGGGTGGGGTGGTTTTTTCTGATCCGGTGATTCCGGTGGTGTCGTCGGTGGAGCTGGGAATGGACATGGCGACGGTGGACTACTGGGTTTCTCAGGTGCGTCGGCCGGTGCGTTTTGCCGATGCGGTGCGGTCCGTGGCTGATGGCGGGAATACGCGGTTCGTCGAGATTGGTCCTGGTAGGTCGTTGAGTGCTGCGGTTGCTCAGACGGCGCCTGAGGTCCTGGTGGTGCCCAGTGTGCGTGGTGATGTTGCGGAAGAAGAAGCAGTGGTGCGGGCCGCCGCGGAGCTACATGTGTCCGGTGTGGACATCGACTGGACCGCACTCCTGCCCGAGGCCGAACCGGTCGATCTGCCCACCCAGGCCTTCGACCGTTCCCGCTACTGGCCCCGTCCGGGCAACCTCACCGACGTGGCCGGGCTCGGCCAGAACGCCACGAACCACCCGCTGCTCGGCGCCGCGGTCGGCCTCGCCGGCGGCGGGGTCGCGCTGACCGGCCGGCTCTGCCTGCGGACTCAGCCCTGGCTGGCCGACCATGCGGTTCGCGGCTCGGTGGTCTTCCCCGCGGCCGGGTTCGTCGAACTCGCGTTGTGCGCGGCGGAACAGGTCGGTTGTGACCACCTCGTGGAGTTGACCCTGCCCACCCCGTTGCCGCTGGACCAGCATTCCCGGGTCGCGGTGCAGGTCCTCGTCGGTCCGCCCGACGCGGATGGCGCCAGGGAGGTGGGGGTCCATTCCCGCCCCGCCGATACCCCGGCCGCCGACTGGACCCAGCACGCCGTCGGTCTGCTGGCTCCCGGCGCGCCGCCGCCTCCGCCGGCGCCACCGCAGTGGCCGCCGGACGGTGCCGTCGAGGTGGAGCTGGGCGACTTCTACACCGACCTGGCCGCCGGCGGCTCGGTGTACGGCCCGGTGTTCCAGGGGCTGCGGTCGGCCTGGCGGCGCGGCGACGAGCATTTCGCCGAGGTGGAGCTGCCCGGATCGGCCCGCGACGACGGAGCCGGTTACGGCATCCATCCAGCACTGTTGGACTCCGTGGTGCAGGCCGCCGCTTTCGTCGACGGCGAGTCCGGCCGGGGGCTGCTCCCCTTTTCCTGGACCGGGGTTGGGCTGCGGGCCGCCGGCGCGACCGTGCTCCGGGTGCGCTGGGCTCCGAACGCGGAGGGCGTCGAACTCGCCGCCTGGGATCCGCGGGGTACGCCGGTGTTCTCCACCGCGGCGCTGGTGCTGCGCGCCGCCTCGGCCCGACCGGCCGTCCGCTCCGACGGCCTGCTGCGACTGGAATGGACGCCCGTCGACGTGCCGACCCAGCCGGCCGCGCCGGTCGACGCCTGGGTCTGTCTCGGTGACGATCCTGCGGTCCCGGCTGAGGCCGAGCGCGTTCGGGACCTGCCGGCCCTGTTGTCGCGGGACACCGCGCCGCCGGTGGTGGTCGTCCCCGTCTCGGGTGGCGGGGACGGTGACCCGGCCACCGTGCGTGCGACCACCACCGGTGTGCTGGAGCTGGTGCACCGGATGCTCGCCGACGACCGGTTCGCCGGGACCGGCGTGCTGGTGCTCACTCGGGGCGTCGCCCAGGACGCCGGAACCGACCTGGCCGCCGCCGCGGTATGGGGCCTGGTCCGCTCCGTCCAGGCCGAGCACCCCGGACGGTTCGTGCTGGTCGACCTGGCTCCCGGGGCGCGGCTGCCGGCCGAGCTGCCTGCCGGCGAGCCCCAGCTGCTGATCCGCGACGACACGGTGCTCGTCGCCCGGCTGGCCCCACTCCATCCTGTTGAGGACGGCGCCACCCCGTGGGATTCCGAGGGCGCGGTGCTGGTGACCGGCGGCGTCGGCGGGCTCGGCGGGCTGCTCGCCCGCCGGCTGGTCGAGCGCGGCCAGCGCCGGCTGGTGCTGGCCGGCCGGCGCGGTCCCGATGCTCCTGGCGCGACGGAGCTGGCCGCGGACCTGACCGAACGGGGCGCCGAGGTGTCGGTGGTGTCCTGTGACGTCGCCGACCGGGACGCGGTGCGCGCCCTGGTCGGATCGATCACCGGGCTCACCGCGGTGGTGCACGCGGCCGGGGTGCTCGACGACGGCTTGGTCGACACGCTGACCTCGGACCGGCTGGACGCGGTACTGGCCCCCAAGGCCGACGGGGCCTGGCATCTACACGAGGCCACCCGCGACCTGCCGCTGGCCGCGTTCGTGCTGTTCTCCTCCCTCGCCGGCGCGATGGGCAGCCCCGGCCAGGCCAACTACGCCGCCGCCAACGCCTACCTGGACGCGCTCGCCGCCCACCGGCGCGCGGTCGGCCTGCCCGCGGTGTCGATCGGCTGGGGGCCCTGGGCGGACCTCGGTATGAACACCGACCGCCGGGCCGGCGGGCCCGGCCTCGCGTTGATCGACCCCGACCAGGGGATGACCATGTTCGACGCGGCCATGGCCGCCGACTGTCCGCACGTGCTGGCGTTGCGCACCACTGCGAACCCGGATCAGGCCGGTGAACTGCCGCCGCTGTTCCATGGGCTGTTCCCGCCGCGACGCCGGGCCGCGGCCGCCGACCCGGCCGCCGACCCGGCCGATCTGCTGGCGCGGCTGTCCGCCCGTCCGGCGGACGAGCGTGAGCAGGTGTTGCGCGAACTTGTCGTCGGGCATGTCGCCGCCGTGCTCGGGCACCCCGACCGGACCGCGGTCGAACCCGACCGCGAGTTCCTGGACATGGGGTTCGACTCGCTGCTCGCCGTGCGGCTGCGCAACGCCGTGGCCGACGCGGCCGGGCTGCGCCTGACCACCACCGTGGTCTTCGACCACCCGACCCCGGTCCGGCTGGCCCGTTGGCTACACGGCCAACTCGCCGACCGGATCGGCGAGCAGGACTACGGCGAGCAGGCCGCCGTCGCCCACGAAAGCGGTGACTCGGTGGGCCGGATGTTCGTCGAGGCGGTCCGGGAGGGCAAGCCGGTGCAGGCGCTGGCGATGCTCAAGGCCGTAGCCGCGCTGCGCCCCACCTTCGACAATCCGGCCGAGCTGCCCGAACTGCCGGCCGCGAGGGTACTGGCCGAGGGGACCGCCGAGCCGACCCTGATCTGTATCAGCTCGCCGGTCTTCGATGGCGGAGTGCACCAGTACGTCAACATCGCCAACCACTTCCGGGGGAGCCGGCGGGTGCTCGCCCTGCCGCTACCCGGGTTCGGTCCGGGGGAGAGTCTGCCGGCCACGGCCGAGGTCGCCATCCGGGTCGTCGCCGAGAGCGTGCTGGAGGCCGGAGACGGCGGTCCGTTCGTCCTGGTCGGACACTCCAGCGCCGGGGTGATCGCCGCCGCGGTGGCCGGCCTGCTGGAACGCGACTGGGGTGTCCGGACGCAGGGTGTGGCGATGCTGGACACGCTGAGCCTGCGCCACTCCGTCGGGGAACGCACCGACTACGTCGGCATGGTCGAGCAGGCCATGGACCACTCCGACGACCACGAGGGGATGAACGACAGCACCCGGCTGCTGGCCATGGCGCTGTGGCTCAACCGGCTCTCGACCATGGTGCTCCACCCCACCAGCGCGCCCAAGTTGCTGCTGCGTTGCGGCACGGACGGCGAGCTGCCACCCGAGCAGCGCGAGCTGGTCGGACCGGGGGACCTCGTGCGCCCGTTGGAGGCCGACCACTACTCGCTGGCCAAGCAGGACGCGGACAAGACCGCCGCCGCGCTGGAGTCCTGGATGGTCCAGACCCTGACCGAGCCGGCTCTGAGCACGAGCGACCAGAACTAGGGATTCATCGAGAATTGCTGCGTCAGCCTGGAAACCAACTGACCGAACGGGGTTCGTCGATGACCAGCACTGACCAGGACATCGTGCCGTTCCCGCTGCGTGAACCGGGAGCGCCCTTTCCGCCGCCGGTCTACGACGGGTTTCGTGGCCGGACCGGGTTGACCCGCACCCAGCTGCCCAGTGGACAGCCGGTGTGGCTGGTGACCCGGCACGCCGACGTGCGCGCCGTGCTGACCGACCCGAGGATCAGCGCCAACCCGGCCAACCCCGGCTTCCCGAAGGTGGGGCCGACCGGTGGTGTGCCGACCCAGGACGAGATTCCCGGCTGGTTCGTCGGCCTGGACCCTCCTGAGCACGACAGGTTCCGCCGGGTGCTCATCCCGGAGTTCTCCGTCCGCCGCATCCGAGCCTGGCAGCCGGTGATCGAGTCCGTGGTGACCGACTGCGTGGACGAGTTGCTGGCCAGGGACGGTTCGGCCGACCTGGTCGCGGACTTCGCGCTGCCGGTGCCCTCCCGGATCATCGCCACCATCCTGGGTGTGCCCCAGTCCGACCGGGACTTCTTCGAGTCCAGGACCCAGATCCTGGTCAACCTCGCGGCCAGCACCGAGGGCCAGCGGACCGAGGCGGTCCGGCAGCTGCGTCGGCACATCGGGCGGTTGGTCGCGGCGAAGCGCAAGTGGCCGGCCGATGACCTGGTCAGCCGAATACTGGCCACCGAGGTGCTCAGTGCCGAGGAGCTGACCGGCGTTGCCATGCTGTTGCTGATCGCCGGACATGAGACCACTGCGAACAACATCGCGCTCGGCGTGATGACGCTGGTGGAGAATCCGGAGTGGATCGGCGACGAGCGGGTGATCGAGGAGCTGATCCGGTACCACTCGGTGGCCGACCTCGTGGCCATGCGCACCGCGGTCGACGATGTGGAGATCGGCGGCCAGCTCGTGCGGGCCGGCGAGGGGATCATGCCGCTGATCGCGGCGGCCAACCACGACGAGACGGTCTTCGGCTGTCCACGTGAGTTCGATCCGGGGCGCTCGGCCCGCGGCCACGTGGGCTTCGGCTACGGCGTGCACCAGTGCCTGGGGCAGAACCTGGTGCGTGCCGAGATGGCCTGTGTCTACCGGACCCTGTTCCAGCGGGCCCCCACCCTGCGGCTGGCCACCTCGGTCGCCGACCTGCCGTTCAAACACGACGGGACGCTGTTCGGCCTGCACGCGCTGCCGGTCGCCTGGTGACCGGCAGCCCCGTCGAGGAGGCGATATCACGATGACCACATCCACCGGAACCGAAACCGGCGCCGAGTCCCTGGCCGGTGTACTGCTCGCCGCCGACGAGCCCTTCGCGCACCGGGCCTGCCCGCATCTCGCGCCCCCGCGCGACCCGTCCCCGGTTCGTCGGGTGCGCACTCCGGCCGGTGACCAGGCGTGGCTGGTGACAGGGCATGCCGAGGTGCGTGAACTGCTCCGTGACGAGCGGATCGGCCGGTCCCATCCGGACCCGGGCAACCGAGCACGGTATGCCGGCAATCCCGGCTACGACCAGGTCACCAGTGACCAGCACCAGGTGGCCGACGCCCTGCACCAGGGCTTACGCGACGCGCTCAAACCGCAGTTCGCCGCGCGGCGGATGCAACAGATGCGGCCTGGGGTGGAGGCGGTGGCGGCCGAGCTGATCGACCAGCTGGTTGCCGCCGGCCCGCCGGCCGACCTGCACGCCGACTTTTCCGCGCCGCTGGTGCTCACCGCCATCGCCGACGTGCTGGGCGCTCCCGAGGCCGAACGGGCGCGGTGCGTAGAGGTGATGAGCCGAGGTGTCGCGGGAGAGGTCGCGCCGCTGCTCGGTTATGTCGGTGAACTGTCGGCTGCCAAGCGGGCGAATCCGGACGACTCGCTGATCTCCCGACTGTGCGCGACCGGAGCCCCGGACGAGCAGATCGGCCAGATCGCCATGGTGCTCCAGTTCGCCGGCTTCGGTGCCACGGTCAAGCAGATCGACTACGGACTGCTGTTGCTGGCCCGTCACGAGGCCGACCGAGAGCTGCTGCGCCGCGAACCGACTCGGCTGGTCTGGGCGATGGAGGAGATGCTCCGGGTCGCCGGGAGCCTGAGCTTGCCCCGCTACGCCCGCGCCGACATCGAGATCGCCGGTGAGACCATCCGGGCCGACGACCTGGTGCTGCTCGACCTCACGCTGGCCAACCTGGATGGACGGTCGTTCGACGAACCGAGCCGGTTCGACATCGGGCGCGCGCCCAACCGGCACCTGACCTTCGGCCACGGGGTATGGACCTGTCTCGGCGCACCACTGGCCAGAATGCTGCTGACCACCGCCTTCGGCGCGATCCTGGACCGGCTGCCCGGTCTGCGTCCCACGCTGGACGCCGAGTTGGCCACCGGCGACGGGGCCGCACTGTCCGGCGGGCTGCCCGAGCGCATCGACGTGAGCTGGTGACCGCCCGGCGGGGCTGACCGGCGATCGGCAAAACCATTGCGGCATCGGCGAATCCGACCTCGGCGGCCGGAGCACGTCCGGGCCCGGACGCCGGAACCCTAGGGGAAAACGCAGTTTGCCCTTCGTACGTTCGAGATCAGGCGACGACGAGAACGAGGTGGGTCGAGTGCGTGCTGGTCCTCGCGAGTGTCTGGAGGGTGTGCGAGACGCGGTCGCCACGGTGCTGGGCGTCGAACCGGACTCGGTGGCGGTGCACGTCCCGCTGCGCGAACTGGGGATCGACTCCGTCGGCCTGACCCGGCTGACCGCCGCGATCGGCGAGCGGTTGGACGCGGAGGTTCCGTCCTGGGCGGTGTGGCAGTGCCCCACGGTCGCCACGCTGGCAGAGTTCCTGTCCGACGGATCGCCCCGGGCCCCGGCCGGACGGGCATCCCGATCGGCGAACCCCGCGACCGAACCGGTGGCGATCGTCGGGATGGGCTGCCGACTGCCTGGTGGGATCGACTCGCCCGAGCGACTGTGGGCGGCGCTGCGGTCCGAAGTGGACGCTGTGGGGACGGTGCCGGCGGACCGCTGGAACGCCGGGGAGTGGTACGACCCCGATCAGAGCGCACCGGGCAAGACCACCACCGACCGTGGCGGATTCCTCGACGACATCACGGGATTCGATGCCGCTTTCTTCCGCGTTTCCCCGGCCGAGGCGGAACGGATGGACCCACAGCAGCGGATCGCGCTGGAGGTGGTGTGGGCGGCGCTGGAGGACGCCCGGATCGTCCCGGCCGCACTCTCCGGCACCCGCACCGGCGTGTTTTTCGGCACGATGTGGCAGGAGTACCACCTGGCCACCGGGGCAGATCCGGCCGGTATCGGACCACATTCGGCTGTCGGCTGGGATACCTCGATCGTGCCGTCCCGGATCGCCTACGTTCTGGGACTGCAGGGACCGGTGCTCTCGGTCGGCTCGGCGTGCAGCTCCTCGCTCGGCGCGGTGCACCTGGCCGCGCACAGCCTGCGGCGGGGCGAGTCGGACATCGCGCTCGCCGGCGGGGTCAGCCTGATGCTGCATCCGCACACCACCGTGGCGATGACCAAGTTCGGTGGGCTCAATCCCGACGGCCAGTGCCGCGCCTTCGACGCCGACGCCGCCGGGTACGTGCGCAGCGAGGGGTGCGGCGTGGTGGTGCTGCGCCGGTTGTCCGACGCGCTGCGCGACGGCGACCGGATCTACGCGGTGTTGCGCGGCAGCGCGGTCAACAACGACGGCGCGTCCAACGGGCTCACCGCGCCGAATCCGCGTGCCCAGGTGGACGTGTTGCGCACGGCCTGGGCCGAGGCCGGCGTCCGGACCGACCAGGTGTCCTATGTGGAGGCCCACGGCACCGGAACTCCGCTGGGCGACCTGATCGAGGCTTCGGCGCTGGGCGAGGTGTTCGGTCCCGGCCGGACCGAGCCGCTGCGGATCGGCTCGGCCAAGACCAACTTCGGGCACCTGGAGCCGGCCGCGGGAGTGCTGGGTGTGCTCAAGACCGCCCTCGCGCTGCACCACGGCGAGCTGCCGGCCAGCCTGCACTTCGACCGACCGAACCCCGAGATCGACTTCGTCGGACAGAAGCTGGCCGTGGTGACCGAGCGGCAGAGCTGGCCGGTCGGTCCGCGCTACGCGGGGGTGAGCGCCTTCGGTTTCGGCGGCACCAACGTGCACGTCGCCCTTGAACAGGCCCCACACCGCCGTCGGCGGCTGCTCGCCGTCGCCGCGGACACCGAGCCTGCCCTGCGCGCACGACTCGCCGCGGTCAGCACCGCCGGCGACATCCCGATGTCACCCGGGCCCGGCCACCACCGAGCCGTGGCATGGCTGGACGGGTGTGGTGACCCGGCCGCCACCGCCCGGGTGGCACAGGTCGGCGACCGGCCGAAGGTGGTGTTCTGCTTCTCCGGCCACGGTGCGCAGTGGCTCGGCATGGGGGCCGGCCTGCTCGCCGAACCCGTCTTCCGGGCCGCGATCGAGGACGTGGACCGCGCGCTGGCCCCGGTGACCGGCTGGTCGGTGCTCGACGAGCTGCTCGCCCCCCGGCTTGACCGGGCCGATGTGGTGCAGCCGGCCCTGTTCGCCGTGCAGGTGGCGTTGACCCGGCTGCTGGCCGCCTGGGGGGTGAGCCCGGACGTGGTGTTCGGGCAGAGCGTCGGCGAGGTCGCCGCCGCCGTCGCCACTGGCGCGCTCTTCCTGGACCAGGGTGCCGAGCTGATCGGTCGTTGGTCCCGCCTGGTGGCCGAGCGCGCCTCCGGGAGCGGTTCGATGATCGTCTGCGACTTGCCGGCGGCAGCGGCCGACCGGATATCGCGCGGTCGGTTGAGCATCGCCGCCGCGGTCGCCGAGGACTGGACCTGCCTGTCCGGTTCGACCGGCGCGCTCGTCGAGGTGGAACGGGATCTGGCACAGGCCGGGGCGACGGTACGCCGGGTGGCCATCGACTACCCGGCGCACAGCACCGAGCTGGCGGCCATCACCCCGGACCTGGTCGCCGAGCTGGCCGGCCTGCGCGCCGGGCAGGGCACCATCCCGTTCCTGTCCACGGTCACCGGAGGTCCGCTGCCGGGTACCCGGCTCGACGCCGGGTACTGGGCGCGCAACACCTGCCAGCCGATGCGCCTGACCGAGGTGGCCGCCGCGCTGCCGGCGGATGCCCAGGTGGTGGAGATCGGCCCGCACCCGGTGCTGGCCCAGCCGATGCGCAGGCTGCTCGCGCCGGGCTCGAGGGTCCTGGCGGCCTGCCACCGGGACGTCCCTGCCCGACAGACCGTGGAGGACCTGCTCGCCGAACTGTGGCTGTCCGGAGTGGAGGTGGACTGGGCCGCCGCGACCGGCGTTCCCGCTCCGACCGTCGAGCCGGTCCCGCTGACCGTCTCTTCGGCGACCAGGACCGGGCTGCGCGCCCAGGCCGCTGCCATGCGTGAGCATCTCGCGGCCCATCCCGAGCAGTCGCTGGCGGAGGTCGGCCACTCGCTGGTCGCGACCCGGTCGATGTTCGACCACCGCGCGGTGGTCCTCGCCGCCGATCGCGACCAGGCGACATCCGGGCTGGACGCGCTCGCGGCCGGTGTGCCGCACCCCGGGTTGGTCACCGCCGCCACCGAACCGGTGCGCGACACCGCCGGTCCGGTGCTGGTCTTCCCCGGGCAGGGCTCGCAGTGGACCGGTATGGCCCGCGAGCTGCTCGCCGACTCGCCGGTCTTCGCCGCTCGGTTCGCCGAGTGCGCCGCCGCCCTCGACGAGTTCGTCGAGTGGTCGCTGATCGACGTGCTCGCCGACGAGGCCGCGCTGGCTCGTGCCGACGTGGTGCAGCCGGCGCTGTGGGCGGTGATGGTGTCGCTGGCGCGGCTCTGGGAGGCGCACGGCCTGCGCCCGACCGCGGTCGTCGGCCATTCCCAGGGCGAGATCGCGGCTGCCTGTGTCGGTGGCGCACTGTCGCTGCGCGACGCCGCCCGGGTGGTGGCCTCGCGTGCCCGGGTCATCGCCGACACGTTGTCCGGTTCCGGTGGCATGGTGTCGGTCGCGCTGCCCCGCGACGAGGCCGCCGAACGAGCCGGCGGCTGGGACCGGCGGCTGTCGGTCGCCGCCGAGCTCGGTCCGCGGTCCACCGTTCTTGCTGGTCCGGATGACGCGCTGGAGGGCTTGATGACGCGCTGCGCCGAGGCCGCGGTGGTCGCCCGTCGCGTGGCCATCGACTACCCGTCGCATTCCCCGGGGGTCGACCCCGCCCGCGCCGAGGTCCTCGCCGCCCTGACCGGGGTCGAGCCGCAGCCGGCCGAACTGACCCACGTGTCCACTGTGACCGGCAAGCCGCTGGCGGGAGTCGAGCTGGACGCCGACTACTGGTACCGCAACCTGCGCGAACCGGTCGAGCTGCGGGCGGTGGTAGACCTGCTGCTCGACCGCGGCCACCGGGTCTTCGTCGAGGCCAGCCCGCACCCGGTGCTCAGCCCGGGCATCGAGGAGACGGCCGCCGCGCGTGGCCTGGACGTGGTGGCGGTCGCCAGCGTGCGGCGTGGCGACGGTGGACTGAGCCGGTTCCTCACCTCGGTCACCGAGGCGCATGTGCGCGGCGTGGATCTGGACTGGGCGCTGGTCCTGTCCAGCGCCGGCCCGGTGGACCTGCCCACCTATCAGTTCCAGCGCCGTGATTACTGGCCGCGCGTGGACCGGAGGTCGGGCGCGGCCGATCCGGCCGACGCCGAGTTCTGGGGCGCCGTCGAGCGAGGTGACCTCGGCGCACTGCGCGACACCCTGAACCTGCCCGCAGACGCCACGTTGGCCGACCTGCTGCCGGCGCTGGCCAGGTGGCGGCGCGAGCGGATCCAGCCCGAGGTTCCCGAGCCGGCACCCGAACCGGCACCGGCCGCGCTGGTCGAGCTGCTCGCCGGCCAGCCTCCGGCCCGGCGTCTCGAACTCGTCACCGACGTCGTGCTGCGCAACGCCGCGGCCGTCCTGGGCTACCGCGGGGATGAGCCCGCCGCGCCCGAGCGGGCCTTCCGCGAACTGGGATTCGACTCGGTTTCCGGGTTGGACCTGCGTAACCGCCTCGCCGCCGAGCTCGGCCTGGCACTGCCGCCGACGCTGGTCTACGACCAGCCCACTCCGGCCGCGCTCGCCGGTCACCTGCTGGCCGAACTGGACCTCGACTCTTCCGCCCCGGACCCCGACACCGCCGTCTCCGCCAGTATCGCCGACGCCGCCGACGACGAACTGTTCGACCTCATCGACTCCCTCACCAGCCGGAGGACGAGTTGACCAGCACCGAACAGAAGCTCCGTGAGTACCTCAAGCGGGTAACCGCGGAGCTGAACCTGGCGCACGAAGAGCTGCGGCTGGGCGCCGAGTCCCGCCGGGCGACCGGCACGGACCCGGTCGCCATCGTGTCGATGAGCTGCCGGCTGCCCGGCGGGGCCGGGTCACCCGAGCAGTTCTGGCAGTTGCTCGCCAACCGCGTGGACGCCATCGGCCCGCTGCCCACCGACCGGGGCTGGGACCTGGACTCCCTGTACCACCCCGACCCGGACCGGCCCGGCACCGCCTACGTACGGGAGGGCGGATTCCTCGACGGCATCACCGAGTTCGACGCGGAGTTCTTCGGCATCTCCCCACGCGAGGCGCTGGCCATGGACCCCCAGCAGCGTCTGGTGCTGGAGGAGTCCTGGACCACCCTGGAGCGAGCCAGGATCGATCCGACCACGCTGCGTGGTACCGACACCGGTGTCTACCTCGGTACCAACGGTCTGGACTACGCGGCGGTCGTCGAGGGTGTGGACGGGACCGAGGGGCATACCCTCACCGGCTGCGCCGCGAGCGTGCTCGCCGGCAGGGTGTCCTACCTGTTCGGTCTGGAGGGTCCGGCGGTGACCGTGGACACCGCGTGTTCCTCCTCGCTGGTCGCCCTGCACAGCGCGACCCGCGCGCTGCGTGCCGGCGAGTGCTCGCTGGCGCTGGCCGGCGGGATCAACCTGATGTCGACCCCGCAGCTGCTGCTGGAGTTCAGCCGGCAGCGCGGGCTCTCGGTCGGCGCCCGATCCCGGGCCTTCGCCGAGTCCGCCGACGGGATGGCGATGGCCGAGGGCGTCGGGGTCCTGCTGCTGGAGCGGCTGTCCGACGCGCGCCGACTCGGCCACCCCGTGCTGGCGGTGGTGCGTGGCAGCGCGATCAACTCCGACGGCGCGTCCAACGGGCTCACCGCCCCCAGTGGTCACGCCCAGCGGCGGGTGATCCGCGCCGCGCTGGCCGACGCCGACCTCACGCCGGCCGACGTGGCCGCCGTGGAGGCACACGGCACCGGCACCCCGCTGGGTGATCCGATCGAGGCGCAGGCGCTGCTGGCGACCTACGGCCAGGACCGGGACGAGCCCCTGCTGCTCGGTTCGGCCAAGTCGAACATCGGGCACACCCAGGCCGCCGCCGGCGTGACGGCGGTGATCAAGGCCGTGCAAGCGCTGACGCACCACGAGTTGCCGGCGACCCTGCACGTGGACGCGCCGTCCTCGCGGGTGGACTGGTCGGCCGGCCGGGTCCGGCTGCTCACCGAGCCGGCGCCGCTGCCCGCCACCGGCACACCGCACCGGATCGGGGTGTCCGCGTTCGGCATGAGCGGCACCAACGCGCACCTGATAGTCGAGCAGGCGCCCCCGGCCGGCCCGGTGATCGCCCCGGAGACTCCCGCCGTGACCGGACCGTTCGCCTGGCCGTTGTCCGCGCGCACTCCGGAGGCGTTGCGCGCGCAGGCCACCCGGCTCGGCGAGGTCGCGGCGCGGCTGTGCCCGGCCGACGTGGGGCTGTCCCTGGCCGACACTCGCTCGGCGTTCGACCATCGTGCGGTGGTGGTCGGCTCGGATCTCACCGAGTTGACCGGCGGTCTCGCCGCGGTGGCCGCGGACGAGCAGGCGCTCGGGGTGGAGACCGGTGTCGCCGGCCGGATCGGCGGCGTGGTCTTCGTCTTTCCCGGCCAGGGCTCGGAGTGGGTCGGCATGACCCGCGGGCTGGCGGCGTCCTCGCCGGCGTTCGCCGAGTCGGTCGCGGCCTGCTCGGCCGCCCTGGAGCCGTATCTGGACTGGTCGGTGGCCGACGTGCTGGCCGACGACGACCCCGACGCCCTCTCGGCGGTGGAGACGGTGCAGCCGGTGCTGTGGACGGTGATGGTGTCGCTGGCCGCGGCCTGGCGGGAGCTGGGCGTCGAGCCGGCCGCGGTGATCGGCCACTCCCAGGGCGAGGTGGCGGCCGCGGTGGTCGCAGGCGGACTGTCCCTGGCTGACGGGGCCATGGTGGTGGCCCGGCGCAGCCAGCTTGTCTCCCGCCAGATGCCACCCGGTCGGATGGCCTCCGTCCTGGCCCCGGTCGCCGAGGTCGAGCGGCGGCTGGCCGACCTCGGCGGTGCGGTTTCGGTCGCCGGGGTGAACGCGCCGGCCGCGGTCACCGTGGCCGGGTCGGCCGAACAGGTGGAGCGGCTGGTCGCCGAGTACTCCGCGGCCGGCGTACGGGCCAAGCTGGTGCCGATCGACCGGGCCAGCCACTGTGACCACGTCGACGTCCTGTCCGAGTCGCTGGTCACGGCACTGGGGTCGATCCGCCCGGTCAGCGGTACCGTGCCGTTCTTCTCTTCGGTCACCGGCGGCCCGCTGGACACCGCCGAACTGGACGCCGGCTACTGGTACCGCAACATGCGCCGGCGGGTGGACTTCCGGCGCGCGGTCGAGGCGCTGGTCGCCGAAGGGCGGCGCTGCTTCGTCGAGGTCAGCCCGCACACCATGCTGGTCGGCGCGATCGAGGACACGCTGGCCGCGGCCGGCGTACCGGGCCTGGTCACCGGGACACTGCGCCGCGACGACGGCGGCCGGGACCGGCTGCTCGCTTCGGCGGCGCGGCTGTGGACCCATGGTGTGGACGTCGACTGGGCCGGGCAGCTCGCCGGTGCCACCGTGGTCGACCTGCCCACGTACCCGTTCCAGCGGCGTGGTCACTGGCCTCCGCGTCACGCCAGGCCCAGGGACCTCGGTGGCCTCGGCCTGACCGCCGTCGGGCATCCCCTGCTGGCCGGCTCGGTCGAGCTGGCCGACGGGGCCGGGGTGTTGCTCACCGGGCTGCTCTCTGCCGATTCCCAGCCCTGGTTGGCCGACCATCGGTACCGCGGCCGGACAGTGTTTCCCGGAACCGGGTTCGTGGAGCTGGCGCTGCGCGCCGGCGACGAGGTCGGCTGCGGCGCGCTGGCCGAGCTGACCTTCACGGCCGCGCTCACCCTGCCCGAGCGCGGCGGCGTGCGCGTCCAGGTCCGGGTGGCGGCCCCCGATGACGCCGCCGGAGACGGCCGGCGGGAGGTGTCCGTGCACTCCCGGCCGGATCGCGATCCCGACGCCCGATGGACCGAGCACGCCGTGGGCGTGCTGGTCCCGACCGTGGACACCGCTGTGGATACCGACTTCGCCCAGGAGTGGCCGCCGCCCGGCGCCACGGCGATCGATCTCGCCGGTGCCTACGATGCGCTCGCCGCCGACGGCTACGACTACGGCCCGGCGCTGCGCGGGATGCGGGCGGCGTGGCGACGAGGCGAGGAGGTGTTCGCCGAGGCGGTCTTGCCCGAGGACGTCCCGGACGCCGGGTCCTACGGACTGCACCCGGCGCTGCTCGACGCCGCGATGCACGCGGTCCTGGTCGCCGGTTTCGACCTGCCGCCCGGCGCCACGCCCTTCTCCTGGGAGCGGGTCGCCCTGCACGCCACCGGCGCGCGCACGCTGCGCGCCCGGCTGCGCGTCGTGGACACCGCCGGCGAAACACTCGCGGTGTCACTGGCCGCCGCCGACACCGCCGGAAAGCCGGTCGTGTCGGCCGCGGCTGTGTCCCACCACGCCGCGGCCGACCCGCCGGACGCCCCCGCCGCCGGCCCGGACGGCCTCTACACGGTGGACTGGGTCCCGGTCGCCGGTCAGGGTCGTGACGCCGGAGAGGTCGGGGTGCTGGGCGCAGCGCTGGCCGGGTGTGGCCACCGGCGCGCCTCGAACCTCGCCGAGCTGGCCGCCGACCCGCCGGAGGTGGTGCTCGCCCCGGTCACCGGTGCCGGCGAGGTCGTCGCCGCCACCCACGAGCTGGTCGCCCAGGTGCTGGCCCTGCTCCGCGAGTGGTTGGCCGAGGATCGGTTCGCCGGAGCCCGGCTGTGGGTGGTCACCCGCGACGCCGTCACCGGCGGCGACCTCGCCGCGGCGGCGGTCTGGGGCATGGTGCGCACCGCGATCTCCGAACACCCGGGCAGGTTCGGTCTGCTGGATCTGGTCGCCGATGAGGATCTGCCGACCGCGCTGCCGCACGTGCTGGGCGGAGCCGAGCCGGAACTGCTCGTACGGGACGGGCGGACGCTCACCGCCCGGCTGGTCCCCGACCCAGCCACTCTGGCCCTTCCGATCGGCCACCGGGACTGGCGGGTGGACGTGGTGCGCCCCGGCTCGGTGGACGGCCTCGGGCTGGTCGAGGCGAATCCGCCGGCGCTGGCCGGGCGGCAGGTGCGGGTCGCGGTCGCCGCCACCGGGCTGAACTTCCTCGACGTGCTCGGTGCGCTCGGATACCGCGAGGTCCAGGAGGCCGCCGCGGGGCACCACGGCACGTCGGGCGGTATCGGTGTCGAGGTCGCCGGGGAGGTGGTCGAGACCGGTCCGGAGGTGACCGGCCTCGCGGTCGGCGACCGGGTGATGGCCCTGGCCGCCAACGGCTTCGGACCGACCACGGTGGTGGACGAGCGCCGGGCGGCCCCGGTTCCGCCGAGCTGGCCGACGGTCGTCGCGGCCGGCGTACCCTCGGCGTTCCTCTCCGCCCACTACGCCCTGGTGCGTCTCGCCGGACTGGCCGAGGGCGATCGGGTGCTGGTGCACGCCGGAGCCGGTGGCGTGGGGATGGCCGCGATCCAGCTCGCCACGGCGCTGGGAGCGGAGGTGTTCGCCACGGCCGGCGAGGGCAAGTGGGACGTGCTGCGCGCGCTGGGCGTGGCCGAGGACCACATCGCCTCCTCACGCGACCTGGACTTCGAACACTCCTTCCTGGCCGCCACCGATGGACGCCCGCTGGACGTGGTGCTGAACTCGCTCACCGGGGAGTTCGTCGACGCCTCACTGCGGCTGCTCGGCCCCGGCGGACGGTTCGTCGAGCTGGGCAAGAACGACGTCCGCACGGTCGAGACACCCGGCGTGGTCTACCGGACCTTCGACCTGACCCAGGTGACTCCGGACCGGGTCCAGGAGATGTTCGCCGAGCTGCGCCCGCTGTTCGAGCGTGGCGCGCTCACCCCGTTGCCGACCCGGACCTGGAGCGTCCGGCAGGCCACCGCGGCGTTCCGGCACATGAGCCAGGCCAGACACACCGGCAAGATCGTGCTGACCGTTCCGCGCGGCTGGGACCGGGACCGGACCGTGCTGCTCACCGGCGGCACCGGCGGACTCGGCCGGGAGCTGGCCCGGCATCTGGCTCGCCAGGGCTTTCGGAGCCTGGCGCTGGTCAGCCGCCGCGGCCCGGCCGCCGAGGGCGCCGCCGAGTTGGTCACCGAGCTGGCCGCGCTGGGCTGCCGGGCCGAGGTGCTGGCCTGCGACACCGCCGAGCCGACCATGGTGCGGGCGCTGGTCGCCGGCCTCGCCGACCGTGGCGGGCTCACCGCGGTCGTGCACGCCGCCGGGGTGCTCGACGACGGCACGCTGGAGACACTGACCGCCGAGCAGCTGGAGACCACGTTGCGGCCCAAGGTGGACGCGGCGTGGAACCTGCACGAGGCCACCGCCGACCTCGACCTGGACGGCTTCGTCGTGTACTCCTCGGTGGCCGGCGTGCTCGGCATCGCCGGGCAGGCCAACTACGCGGCCTCGAACGCCTTTCTCGACGCGCTGTGCGTCCATCGCCGGGCCGCCGGTCTCCCGGCCGTGGCGCTGGCCTGGGGTCTGTGGGAGCAGTCCACCGGGATGACCGGCGAGATGTCCGATGTGGACCGCGCCCGCATTCAGCGGCAGGGCCAGCGCCGCCTGCCGCTGGAGCGTGGCCTGGCGCTGTTCGACCTCGCGGTCGGCACCGACGCCGCGCTGACCGTGGTGATGCTGGTGGACCAGGCCGCGTTGCGGGCCCGCGAGGACCTGCCGGCGATCCTGCGCGGGATCTGCCCGACCGCCGGCCGTCGGGTCGCCGCCGAGGTCGTCGGGTCGTCCGGCGGCCTGGCCGGGCGGCTGGCCGGGCTGGACCGCGCCGGTCGCCGGGATGTGCTGTCGGCCGAGGTGCGTCGGCAGGTGGCGGTGGTGCTCGGGTTCGCCGACCCGGACGCTGTCGACTCCGACCGTCCCTTCCGTGACTTGGGGGTGGACTCGCTGACTGCGGTGGAGCTGCGCACCAAGCTGGGCGCCGCGGTGGGCCGCCCGCTGCCCGCCACCCTCGTGTTCGACCACCCGACCGGCTCGGCCGTCGTCGAGCATCTGCTCGACCTGGTGGACGCCGACCACGAACCGGCGGCGTCGACGACGCTGCCCGACGCGGTTACCCGGCTGGAGGCGGCGCTGGCCCGGCCGACCACGGCCGAGGACCGTGGCGAGACGCTGCGCCGGCTGGAGGATCTCGCCGCACGGCTGCGCCGGGACGCCGAGCGGGAGCCCGCCGGCCCGTCGGAGGAGGACATCAACACGGTGTCCGTGACCGACCTGTTCCAACTGATCGACGACAACTTCTCCACACAGGACTGACGGGGTGGTGGCTGAAATGCGCGAGGACTCGGACCAGGTCGTTGACTACCTTCGCCGGGTCACCGTGGACCTGCGCCGGGCGCGGGCGCAGGTGCGGGAGCTGGAGGAGCGGCGCGGTGAGCCGATCGCCGTGATCGGAATGGGCTGCCGGTTCCCCGGCGGGGTCGGCACGCCGGAGGACCTGTGGCGGCTGGTGACCGAGGGGCGCGACGTGGTGTCCCCGTTCCCCGCGGACCGCGGCTGGGGGCCCGTCGAGCCGGGCGTCGGCGGCTTCCTGACCGGGGCGGCCGACTTCGACCCGGCCTTCTTCGGCATGTCGCCTCGCGAGGCGATGTCCGCCGACGCCCAGCACCGCCTGTTGCTCGAGGTGTCCTGGGAGGCGCTGGAGAGCGCCAGGATGGACCCGACGTCGCTGCGCGGCAGCCGGACCGCGGTGTTCACCGGGGTCGTCTACAGCGACTACGGCGCCTTGCTCGACCCGGAGGACTTCCGCGGCTACCAAGGCATGGGCAGCCGTCCCGGCATCGCGTCCGGGCGAGTGGCCTACCACCTCGGCCTGGAGGGTCCGGCGGTGTCGGTGGACACCGCCTGTTCGTCCTCGCTGGTCGCGCTCCACCTGGCGGCCCGCGCGCTGCGCGACGGCGAGTGCTCGCTGGCGTTGGCCGGCGGTGCCACTGTGCTGTCCAACGCCGACCAGTTCGCCGAGTTCGCCGAGCACGGCGGTCTGGCCGCCGACGGCCGGTGCAAGGCGTTCGCCGCCGAGGCCGACGGAGTCGGCTGGGCCGAAGGGGCCGGCGTGGTGGTGTTGGAGAGGCTGTCCGACGCGCTGGCCAACGGTCACCAGGTGCTGGCCGTGCTGCGCGGCTCGGCGATCAACTCCGACGGTGCGTCCAACGGCATGACCGCCCCCAGCGGGCCTGCCCAGCAGCGGGTCATCCAGGCTGCGCTGGCCGACGCCCGGCTGTTACCCGTGGACGTGGACGTCCTCGAGGCGCACGGCACCGGAACCCGGCTCGGCGACCCGATCGAGGCGCAGGCCGTGCTGCGAGCCTATGGCCAGGACCGCGAGCGGCCCCTGTTGCTCGGCTCGGTCAAGTCGAACCTCGGGCACACGCTCGGCGCAGCCGGTGTCGCCGGTGTGATCAAGATGGTGCTGGCGCTGCGCCACGGCGTGGCGCCCCGGTCGCTGCACGCGGGGAATCCGTCCCCGCACGTGGACTGGGAGGCCGGGGCGGTGGAGCTGCTCGCCGCCGAGCGGGAGTGGCCCGATGCCGGTCGGCCGCGTCGGGCCGGGGTGTCCTCGTTCGGGATCAGCGGCACCAACGCCCACGTCGTGCTGGAGCAGGCCCCGGCCCAGGAGCCGGCAGGGCCGGCCACCGGCACGCCCGGGATCGCTGCCGTGCCGCTCTCGGCGCGGACCCCGTCCGCCTTGCGCGGCCAGGCCGCTCGGCTGCTCGATCATCCGGCCTTGGACGCCCCGCACGACGTCGGGTTCTCGCTGGCCACCACCCGGGCCGCGCTGGAGCAGCGCGCCGTCCTGCTCACCGAGGACCCGGCCGCGCTGCGCCGCGGGTTGACCGCGCTGGCCCAGGACGAGTCCGATCCCGCCGTCGTGCGTGGCGCCGTGGTCGCCGGAAAGACCGCGTTCGTGTTCTCCGGGCAGGGCGCGCAACGGCTGGGTATGGGGCGACAGCTGCATGATCGGTTCCCGGTGTTCGCCGAGGCGTTCGACGCGGCGTTGGCGGAGCTGGGGGAACTGGGGGAGGAGGTCCGGTCGGTCGTCTGGGGCGCGGACCCGGATCGGCTGACCGACACCGGGTTGGCGCAACCGGCGGTGTTCGCTCTTCAGGTGGCGTTGTTCCGGCTGCTGGAATCCTGGGAAGCGCGTCCGGACCTGCTGGTGGGTCATTCGGTGGGCGAGATAGCCGCCGCGCACGTGGCCGGGATGCTGTCGCTGCCCGACGCCTGCCGGCTGGTCTCGGTACGGGCGAGGCTGATGCGGGAGCTGCCGGACGGTGGCGTGATGCTCGCGGTGCGGGCGGCCGAGGACGAGGTCGCGCCGCTGTTGCCGGACGGCGTGTCGGTGGCCGCGGTGAACGCCCCCGGCTCGGTGGTGGTCTCCGGTGAGCTGGCCGCGGTGGCCGCGGTGGCCGAGCGTTTCCAGGACAGCTCGGTCGAGTTGTCCTGGCTGCGGACCAGTCACGCCTTCCACTCGCCGCTGATGGAGCCGATGCTCGCCGAGTTCGACGCCGAGCTGGCCGGGATCTCTTTTGCCGAGCCGAAAATTCCTATTGTGTCCACTGTGGATCGAGAGCTCTCGATGGGCACGGCCGAGTACTGGACGCGCCAGGTGCGGGAGCCGGTGCGCTTCGCCGACGCGGTGCGCGCGCTGCGCGCCGCGGGCGTGCGCCGCGTGCTGGAGCTGGGACCCGACGGCACCTTGTGCTCGGCCGTCGGTGACACCGAGCCGGAACTGGCCGCGACGCCTGTCCTGCGCGAGGGGGTCGCCGAGGAGACCACCGCCGCACGCGCCCTGGCCGCGCTGTACGTCACCGGGGCTCCGGTGGACTGGGCGGCGTTCTACGCCGACCGGGGCGCGTCCGTGGTGGACCTGCCGCTCTACCCGTTCGAGCACCAACGGTTCTGGCCGGCGACGACGGCCCGGCGCGGCGACGCGGCCGGACTCGGCCTGGAGGCGGCCGGGCACCCGCTTCTGGGCGCGTTGGCGACCATGGCGGACTCCAACGGCGTGCTGTTCACCGGCCTGTTGTCGGTGGCCACCCAGCCATGGCTGGCCGACCACGTGGTGGACGGCGAGGTGCTCGTCGCCGGGACCGTGCTGTTGGAGCTGGCGATCCGGGCGGCCGACGAGGTCGGGTGCGACCGGGTCGCCGAGTTGACCCTGCTCGCGCCATTGGCACTGCCGGACACCGGTGGGGTTCGGCTGCACGTCTGGGTCGGCGGCGAGCAGGCGGGCGGCTCCCGGCCGGTCGCGGTCTACTCCCGCCCGGCTGACGTCCCGGACTTGGAATGGACCACCCACGCCACCGGGCAGCTCGACCGGGAGCACGGCCCCGCCGCGCCGACGCTGGACCAGTGGCCACCATCCGGTGCCGCCGAGCTGGACGTGACCGACTTCTACCGGCGCGCCGCCGAGCCGGGCTTCGACTACGGCCCGATCTTCCGGGGCCTTCGCGCGGCCTGGTGGCGCGACGGGGAGCTGTTCGCCGAGGTCGAGTTGCCCGAACAGGTCCGGGACGCCGCGGCCTACGGCCTGCATCCGGCGTTGTTGGACGCCGCGATGCACGCCGTGCCGTTCGTCGACCCGGCACGAGACGGCCGACGCAGGCTGCTGTTCGGCTGGACCGACGTCGCGCTGCACGCCAGCGGCGCGACGGCGTTGCGGGTGCGGATCACCCCGGACGGCGAGAGCGGATTCGCCCTCGCGGTCGCCGACACCGCCGGGGTCCCGGTACTCACCGCCTCCTCGGTGGCCATGCGCACCGCCGACCAGGCCACCACCGGCGCCGGCCCGGTCGACGCCTTGTTCGCCGTGCGATGGGTTCCGGCGCCCGCCGCGACCGGCCCCGCTCCGGTGGTCCTCTCCTGGGACGGCGTGGCGGCCGTGCCCGACCCTGTCCCGGAAGTGCTGCTGGTGGACGTAGCCGGCGGGACCGAGCCCGACACTGTGCACGCCAGGACCGGCCAGGTGTTGGGCCTGGTGCGGGACTGGCTGGCCGACGAGCGCTTCGCCGGCGCCCGGCTGGTGTTCCGCATTCCCGACGGGCCGGATCTCGCCGCCGCCGCGGTCGGCGGCCTGGTCCGCTCGGCCGCGGCCGAGCACCCCGGCCGGTTCGGTCTGCTGGTGGCCGACTCTGCCGACGATGGTGACGCCGTCGAACTGGCTCGACCGCACCTGCTCGGTGACGAGCCGCGGCTCGCCGTGCGGGAGCGTCGAGTGCTGGTCGCCCGGCTGCGCCGTTCCCCCGCGCCGACCGGAGGCAGGGCCTGGGACCGGCAGGGGACCGTCCTGATCACCGGTGGCGTCGGCGGATTGGGCCGTGAGCTGGCCCGGCGCCTGGCCGGCCAGGGTTTCCGGTCGCTGGTGCTGGCCAGCCGCCGGGGCCCCGACGCCCCGGGCGCGGCCGAGCTGATCGCCGAGCTGGCCGCCGTGGGGACGGAACTGCGGATGGTGGCCCGCGACCTGACCGACCCGGCGGCGACGCGCGCGCTGGTTGCCGAGGCCGGCGCCGACCGCCCGCTGACCGCGCTCGTGCACACCGCCGCCGTCGTGGACGACGGCGTGGTGCAGTCACTGACCACCGAACGGCTTGCCGCCGTGCTGGCCCCCAAGGTGGACGCCGTCTGGAACTTGCACGAGGCCGTCGCCGGACAGGATCTCGCCGGGTTCGTGCTGTTCTCCTCGGCCGCCGGCGTCCACGGTTCGCCGGGCCAGGCCAACTACGCCGCCGCCAATGCCTTCCTGGACACCTTCGCCGAGCGCCGCGCCGCCGCCGGGTTGCCCGGCCTGTCACTGGCCTGGGGCGCCTGGGAGACCGGGCTGACCGACGAGTTGTCCGATGTGGACTGGAAGCGTGCGGCGAGGGACGGGTTCCGGCCGATGCCGGTGGACGAGGGCATGGCGCTGTTCGACCGCGTCACGGCCGGTGCGGGCGCGCTGCTGGTATCGCCGCTGGACCTGACCGCGCTCCGCGCCCACCCCGCGCCGCCGCCGTTGCTGCGCGAGCTGGCCGGGGTGCGCCGCCGGGTCGCGGCCGGTGGCGCCGACGTGGTCGACGACCTGACCCATCGGCTGCTGGCCCTGCCCGCGCCGGAGCGACTCGCGCTGCTGGAGCGACTGGTGCTCGCCAGGGTGGCGGCGGTGCTCGGACACGCCGACCCGACCGCGGTGGACCGGGACCGTCCGTTCCGCGATCTCGGGTTCGACTCGCTGATGGCCGTCGAACTACGCAACGAGCTGACCACGGCCACCGGACTGCGACTGCCGACCGCCCTGGTGTTCGACTTCCCGACGACCACCGCCGCCGCCGAGCACCTGCTCACCGAACTACTCGGCTCCGACGACGAGCGCGTCCCGGACCTTCCTCTCGCCCCGCGCGAGGACGACCCGATCGTCGTGGTCGGCATGGGTTGCCGGTTCCCGGGTGGGGTGCGTTCGCCGGAGGACCTGTGGCGGCTGGTCACCGAGGGTGTGGACGCGGTCGGTGAGTTCCCCGCCGACCGTGGCTGGGACGTGGCCGCGTTGCGCGAGCCGGCCCGTCGTGGCGGTTTTCTGTATGACGCGGGTGATTTCGATGCGGGGTTCTTCGGGATGTCGCCGCGGGAGGCGATGGCGACGGATGCGCAGCAGCGGTTGTTGCTGGAGGTGTCGTGGGAGGCGTTGGAGCGGTCTGGGGTTGATCCGCGGTCGTTGCGTGGGAGTCGGACCGGTGTGTTCGCCGGTGTCATGTACAGCGACTACTCGCCCTCGGCCCGCAGTTCGACGGGCACAAGGGCACCGGCAGCGCGCCCAGTGTGGTGTCCGGCCGGGTGGCTTACAGCTTGGGGTTGGAGGGTCCGGCGGTGAGTGTGGACACCGCGTGTTCGTCGTCGTTGGTGTCGTTGCATCTGGCTGTGCGGGCGTTGCGGTCGGGTGAGTGTTCGCTGGCGTTGGTCGGCGGGGTCACCGTCATGGCCAACCCCAGTTCGTTCGTCGAGTTCGCCAAGCAGGGCGGGCTGTCCTCCGACGGCCGCTGCCGGTCCTATGCCGAGCAGGCCGACGGCGTCGGCTGGTCCGAGGGCGTCGGTGTCGTCGTGGTGGAGCGGTTGTCGGATGCGGTGGCCAATGGGCATGAGGTGTTGGCGGTGGTGCGGGGTTCGGCGGTGAATTCGGATGGTGCGTCGAACGGGTTGACCGCGCCGAACGGGCCGTCCCAGCAGCGGGTGATCCGGGCCGCGTTGGCCGACGCCGGTGTGGCCCCGTCCGAGGTGGAGGTGGTGGAGGGACACGGGACCGGGACGCTGCTCGGCGACTCCATCGAGGCCGAGGCTCTGCTGGCGACCTACGGGCAGGGACGGGACGAGCCGTTGTTGCTGGGGTCGGTGAAGTCGAACCTGGGGCACACCCAGGCCGCTGCCGGAGTCGCCGGAGTGATCAAGATGATCCTGGCCTTCCAGCACGGCACCGCGCCCCGCTCCCTGTACGCAGGCGCGCCGTCCTCTCGAGTGGACTGGTCGGCCGGGTCGGTGGAATTGCTGGCCGCCGAGCGGGATTGGCACGAGACCGACCACCCGCGTCGGGCCGGGGTGTCCTCGTTCGGGATCAGCGGTACCAACGCCCACGTCATTCTCGAACAGGCTCCGACTCCGGGGCCTGCCCCGGAGGCCGCTCCGACGGTGACGCCGGCGGTGGTGCCCTGGCCGGTCTCGGCCCGGTCCGCGGCGGCGCTGCGGGATCAGACCGCGGCCCTTCTGTCTGATGTGGATGGTCGGTCTGCTGTGGATGTGGGTTGGTCGTTGGTGTGTTCGCGTTCGTTGTTTGAGCATCGTTCGGTGTTGTTGGGTGGGGTTGAGGTTGCTCGTGGTGTGGCGGGTGGGGGTGGGGTGTGTTTTGTGTTTTCTGGTCAGGGGAGTCAGTGGTTGGGGATGGGTCGGGGGTTGGCGGGGC
>NZ_NKYE01000032.1 GCF_002262875.1 Amycolatopsis antarctica
CGACACCCGCGGCCGCAGCGAGCTGACGGACATTGCGGATCCCCGCAGTGCGCCAGGCAGCCGCCACGAGATTGGCCCGCTCCCCGGGCAACTGATCACGCACCCGCCACCACTCGGCCAGCGCGGCAAGCGCGGCACGCTGACCCGGACGGACGGGGATGAGGTGTGCGTCGTCGCTGTTCATGCCGTCCACGCTATGTTGAATGATCCGACATGTCGAGTCATTCAACATGCGAACACTCGAAGGGACTAGCAGGTACTGCGAGACTCTGCGATTCGCTGCGAGATCTAACGGCGCACGGCTCAACTGCTCCACCTCGGACCACCCGTGCAGACGTCACGATCTGTCTGTTGCTGCCGCTACTTTGTGCGCATGACCAACTACGGATTACGTCGTGTGGGAACTGTTGTCGCGGCGGTCGGCGTCATCGCCGTGATCGGCGGCTGTTCACCGATGAGCTGGGACCAGAAGCTGGACGCGCTGCGAGATGCGGGCGAGCGGGGCGCGGACGCGCACTACGTGCTCAAGACGCAAAACAAGCCGACCACCAAGGACGAGTGCAACGCCAATTATCAGAACCTCGGCGACGGCACTCCTGGCGAATACGGCGGGTCGGGCAGCTCCGAGGAATGGCGCAACCTGCACACCTCGTACTTCGTCGACAGCTGCGTGTCTGGGGCGCCACGGGTGCCAGAAACTCGGCCAGCGTCTCCTTCCGCCTCGACACCTGAGTCGACAGCACCCGCACCGGACTGACTTTTCTCGCAGTGCCTCGCAGAGTCTGCGAGGCACTGCGAGCGTGTCGGGAGTCAGAGGTTGCGGTAGATCTCGCGGCGGTGGCCGACGTCGACGACCAAGACGACAAGCTCGGAATCGCGTACGACGTAGATGATGCGGTAGTCGCCGGTGCGGATCCGGCAGAGGCCGGGCTGCCCTTGCAGTGCGCGGACCCCGGCCGGGCGAGGCTCGTGCTGCAGGGCGTCGATCGCCTCCTGCACGCGCCGGCGGGCGGGCTTGTCGAGCTTGCGCAGCGAGCGGAACGCGCTGGTGGTCAGCTCAACGGAGAACGGCGGGTTCACCGGCGGGCGTCGTCCTGGTCAGCGTCGTCACTCTCCAGCTCGGCCAAGGCCTGGCCCCACGGGATCGTGGGCTCGTCACGCTGCAGCGCCTCCTCGGCGCGACGGGCCCAGTAGGCGTCCTCGAGCTCCTCCAGGCGTTCGGCGACGTCGACCGGCACGACGGCGCCGACACGACGGCCGTAGCGGGTCAGGTAGACGACACCGCCGTCGCGAGCCTGCTGGTCGAGCAGGCCGGGCAGCTGCGTGCGGGCGTCGGACACCGCAACGTCGACGTCGTGGGTAGCAGTCATACCGCCATTGTTGTGCAAGATGCACAAAACGTCCAGCCTGGGCGACGGCTCGCAGTCTCTCGCATTACCTCGCAGAGACTGCGAGAAAACGACCTTCCCAGCAAAACCGGTCTTTTGTTGGTGAGGTCAGTTCGGTCGCGCGGGCGGTCCGATCGGGTCAGAAACGCTGGTGTAGCGCCCACAGGTTCGCGGCCGCGCAGTCGAGGAATTCCACGGCCTCGGCCGCGTCGGCGAAGTCCGCCGTGGCGTCGGGGTCCGTCTTCGTCTCACGGTCGAGGATGGCTTGGGTCGCTTCGGCCAGCGAGCCCGCCGCTCGCGATAGGTCCTTGACCACGTGCAGCGGGTCCCCGCATGTTCCGGCCCGTGCGGCCAGGCGCGCGGACACCACCCGCAGTACGAAACTTTCCTCGTCGGGGTCGTCTGCGGCGAGCTTGCCCGCCAGGTCCGCGGGCGAGTACTCCAGCAGCCGATCGGTGTCCTCGTCGTACATGCCCGTCAGCGTAGGAACCATCTCCGACATTCCTCGGTAGCCACCCGCCCAGGCGGCTGTCAGGATTCCCTGACGCGATGTACCGTCAGGAGACCCTGACGGAAGGAGTTGTGATGGACAAGGAAACGCAGGCGCTGCTGGGCCGGGTGCTGACCCGGGGATTCGCGGCCGAGATGACGGATCTGCCGGTGCTGACGTGGACGGCGCAGCGGCGCCTGGACGGCGGCGTCGAAATCGTGGGGCAGGCAGGCGACAGCAGCGAAACAGAGGTGCCAGGGGTGGTGCGGAGTTGGTCTGATCGGCTCGGTCTGCGACCGGTGCCCGTCGACGAGCTGCAGCCCGGCATCCAGGAGTGCAGGCGCGAGCTGACCGATGGGCTGTGCGTGTCGGTGTGGGGCGTGGTCCATCGCGACACGTGGGAGGCCTGATGAGCTGGCAGACCGATGACGGCGAGCACGAGGGCGCGGTCGATCGGCTGCTGCCCGGCGGGCAGCGCTCCTCGGGGACCTCCGGTAACCGCGAGATCCTGTGGCCCGACGGGGACATCCGCCGCGAGGAGCTGGTCTCCTCCGACGAGGTGATCGGCTGGCTGCTGCGCTGCGACTGCGGGTGGACCGGCTCCCGGTGGACCCGGGTCACCGACCCCGGCGACGCCGACGCCGACGTGGGTCGGATTCACGCGCCACTCGGCGAGATCGCGGAGCCACCGCAGTGGCTGGAGGACCGCCTCCACGACGAGTGGAAGACCGACCACATCGCCCCCGCTGACACGATCACCCGCCTCACCGAGGCCGCCGGCACCGCGGCCGCCAGCCAGCGCGCTCTCGACCAGGCCGTGCACGAGGCCCGCACCACCGGCGCCTCCTGGGCCACCATCGGCCGGGCTGTCGGCATCACCCGCCAGAGTGCGCACGAGCGCTGGGGCCGCCAAGCCCCCGCCGACGACGAAAGGATCTACGGATGAGCACCGAGAAGAACGTGCCCCGGCTGTCGCTGGATCGCACGACCGCCGAGCAGCGCGCACTGTGGGATGCCTGCCCGCACGCAGGCGCGTACATCGTCGCGACCATCGGCGACCCCGGTAACGACGACCCCGATGCCCGCGGCATCGCCTGGGACCCGCTCGACGAGGCGCCGCCCGAACTGGACGGCATCCGGATCACCGGCTCGATCGGGGTGTGCGGCGACTGCGGTGCTCCGGTGGTGACGGTGCGCATGGCCGACTACAAACGCTGGACAGCGGAGCACGGCCCAGCCTGGTCCACCCTGTGGACACGGCCGATCCGGGACGGCGAGCCGAGCGGCGAGAACACATCCCTGAACGGAGATCCACAATGAACGGCGATCATGATTTCGCGTGGCCCCGTGCGGACTTGGAGATCCAGTACCGGCTCGCCGAGATCGCCACGGTCGGCCGGGCCGAACTCGACCGGCTGCGCGATTTGCGGCTCAACCCGCCCGAACACGACGGGTAGGCCGAGCACCCGGACCTGACTGCCTCATATCCCACGATCGGCAAAGGAGTCTGGGACACCGGTGGATCCCCTTGTGCAGGGTGTGAACAGCGCAGACCTTTGATGCAGGGGGATCCAACTTGGCTGGCACGGGGATCGGCCCCCGGATAGGCCATCGGAGCGGCGGGGTCGCTGGCACCGGGTCGCACCTGGCGGCCGGACGTCGCCGGATCTGCGATGCTGGCCGCGTGACTGACTCAGTGCCGGATCTGTGCGAGGAGCTGGCCCGGCTGCGCACGGAGTGCGCCCGGCTGGAGCGCATCGCCCGCACCGCTCGTACCGACCGCCTCGACTTCTTCCTCGACCGTGACGACGACGCCGCCGCGGCGGCCGAGGAGGCGGCGATGGAAGCGCGGATCGAGGTGTTGCAGGCTCGCGCGGCCGAGATCGTCGCGCAGATCGAGCAGCCGCACCCGCTGTGGCCGGGCGGCTGGGTCATCCATCTGCCCGACGAGGAGCTGCACTTCGGGTTCAAGTGGATTGATCCGGACTTCGTCCGCCGGCAGGGCTGGCACGACGTGCCCACCGCCCCGGGGCGTATCCCTGCGTGGCGCACCCGCGAGGACGCCGAGCAGGCCCTGGCCGCGATGCGGGCCCACGACCACCTCCCGCCCGGCCCGGCCCGAGTGGAGTGGCACGCCGCCCACCCCGACGGCATCGCCATTGACGACGCCGATCTGGGGCTGCGCTTCGGCGCTTCCGCGCTGGACGCGCAGATGTGGGCTGCGTTCGACCACGCCGAGTACCAGGACCACGGCGACCGCACCGGCTGATCGCGACACGCCCGGGATTGGCGCTGACCGTCTCGCTCTGGCGAGGCTGCGGTGATGGAGACGGTGATGCTGATCGCGGCCGTGACGGCCGCGTATCTGGCGATGTGCGCGCTCTACCCATACGCGGCGTGCAGCTCGGCGGCCTGCGAGGGCGGACGACTCAAGGCCCCGAACGGCAAGAGCTGGCGCAACTGCCGCCGATGCCGAGGCAGCGGCCGCCGGCGCCGACTCGGCGCCCGGCTGCTCGGTCGCGCCGCATCCTGACCGGTCGCGACAGTCAGCCACTGACTTACCCGCGCCGTCCGAGAGACGTCCTCCGGACGTTTCGGACGGCGCGAAACGTCCCGAGGACGTCCGCCGGGACGTCCCGCTCAATTCGTCACGACGGAACCGTTCACTGGTAGTGCAAGAGGTGCCTTTAGAGCGGGTGGGTTGTGTGATGTGACTGGTGAAGTGGAGTGCTGACGGCGTGGGGCGGCGAGGATGGCCTGACGCGGTGCAGTGAGCGGGAGTTGGAGGAGGGGGTGTGGTGGAGCAGGGGGCGAGTGGGGCCGGTCGTGACGTGCCGATCCGCCCCGACCTCAAGTTCCGGCGGACCGCCGCCCCGCGTCTGCCTCGAGGTCACACCCCGCTCCGCGTCCTGGGTGGTGATCGATCCTCGCCGCTGGCCGGTCGCTCCGGAGCAGGCCGGCGGGGGGTTGAGCATCATCGCCCACCGCCCGCCCGTTCCGGCCGGCGTCGGCCGGAACGTGCTGGCCCAGGACCGCCACGCCCGCGCCGAGATCGACCTCGCCCACTGCACGAGCTGCCGCGCCACGCTCGTGCATCAGATCCGCACAGACCCGGCGTACCGGCGCCTCGGCTACGCCCGCGCGCTTCTCACCGTCGCCCGGATCCGCGGCCGCGACCACACCTGGTCCACCATGGCCACCGCGCACACCACCCAGCCCTAACATCGCGTTCGCCTCACCGCACCGATCCGGATCGCCTCCCCGCCGCACACCACACCACTTCACCCGCCGAGAACCACCACTTCCACACCACCGAAAACCGAAGGCACCTCTTGCACTACGCAGTGAACGGTGGCGGATGCCTTCAGATGCGATCTCGCCACGGTGGAAGTCGACCGCGAAAAACGCGGCTGTGAGGGGGTGCCCAGCTGAGCGTTCGGCGCGCTCGGTGAAGGCGGCAACGGTAGTCGGTCTCGCATCGGATGCGAGAACCTCGCATCCGATGCGGTTCCGCCGTGACGGTTCGACGTGGCGCCCAACCACGACTCGCCGGCGACGCATAAACCCCACAACACTGCCCCGGTTCCGCCCCACACCTCGACCCGCACGTCGGCCATTGCCACCACAGCACCAGCGCCCACACGCCTGCCCCGCCGGCCACTGCCCAGTTCCCCGGCCCCGCCGGCGCCAGAGCACGTCTTGCAGACGCTCATGAGCCAGGTTGCGTCGTGCGTAACGTCGAGGGCGGGAGCGTGAAGGGATGCGATGACGTCAGACGGATGCCGAGGCGCGAGCCCTGGCCGAAGCCGCGCGGCGCACGCTGGGCCCGTAAACGCTGAACACGCGCCACAGAGCAGGGCCCGCACCGTGCTGGTGCGGGCCCTGCTCTGTGGCGCCGAAGATCAGCGACGCTTCTTTTGTTGCTCGATGCGTTCCGCCGCGGCCAGGCCGTAGCGCTTCGCGTCTTGCCAGATCCGGTAAGCCTGGGACGGGTCCGAGTAGCCGGGGTTGCACTGCACGCAGCGGTCCACCAGGCGGACAGCGGCACAAGCAGAATGTTTCGGCATCTCAATTGCTCCGTTCAATGATTCTGGTGACCTACGAGCCTGCTGTGGGGCGGTGTTCAGCGTGCGCAGGCGCATTTGCGGGCGGTGCACTTGCAGCCGGGCACGCCGCGCGGGTCGTCGTGGCGGCAGCGTGGGCAACGGGACAGTTCGTCGAGCTTGCGGGAGATCCTGCTCATGACGGTGGCTCCTTCGTTTCGGGTGTGCGTGCGGGGGTGGACGGGGCTCAGAGGACGCGCTGGCGGCAGGTGATGCAGCAGACGACCCGGCCGAGCCCGAACGTGCCCGGGTGCCAGAAGAAGTGCGCGCCAGGACACTTCTTCTCGTGTTTGGCGACGGCGCGTTCGCGGTGGCCGTTAACGACGATGTCCGGCGTGCTGGTGCCGGGGTACTCGCCGTGTTTGCAGGTCTTCATCGGGTGCTCCCTTCGGTGGGCTCGCAGCGGGCGAGCATGGTGTTCAGGGCCTCGACCTCGGCGGCCGTGACGGTCAGCCGGTACTTGGCCTTCACCTGCACCCACATCGCGGCGTAGGTGCACCAGTAGCCGGTCTCCGGTGGTTTCCACTGGTCCGGGCTCTTGTCTCCCTTCTCCTGGTTGACGTTGTCGGTCACGACGACCAGCTGCGGGCCGTCGAGGTCGTTGGCGAAGGCCTCACGCTCGGCGTCGGTCCACCCGGAGGCGCCGGAGCGCCAGGCGGCCGCCAGCGGCACCACGTGATCGATGTCGACGTCGGATGCGCGGGTCCAGGTGGCGCCGTCGTAGGGCGAGGTCCAGGCGCCGGTCTTGATCGGGCAGGGCCGGTGCTGGTCGACGGTGTCGGCCCGCTGCAGCGCGACCGCTCTGGTGTCGCACCCCTGGCCCTGCTCGATCCAGTGGTGGAACGCCTCGCGCTCGTAGTCGCCGTCGCCGCCGCGGGGTGCGACGGTCAGCTCGGCCAGCTGTACGGCCGTGTCCCCGGCCGCCGGCGGGCCGCCGGTGGGGGCCGGGGCGGACAGTGCCGGCGGGAGCTGGCAGGCGGACACGGCGATCGCGGCGGCCGCGACCGTGGCCACGAGTGCGGTGCGGGTCATCGGCGCACCGCCTGGCCGTCGAGCATCCGGATCGCGTCGGTGATCGCCAGGTGGTGACCGGGCACCAACATCCCGGGGGTGTCGACCGCGACCTCCAGCAGCGTCCACCGGGCCCTGCCACCGGACGGCGCGGTGGACGCCGGACAGTCCGGCAGCAGCGCGGCGAACGCCACCGACACCGGCGCACCGCCGAGTGTGCGAGCACTGTCGACCTCGGCCAGCTCGCAGGCCTCCAGGTGGATGCCCGCCTCGGCCAGCTCGCGCACCGCGGCCTGGAGCAGCGTCTGCTCCGTGGTGTCGACCATGCCGCCGGGCAGCGCCCAACAGCCCCGATACGGCCCACCCCGGCGCTGGAAGGTCAGGACTCGGACGCGGTCGCCGTCCCGGCCGATCAGCACGACCCTCACGGCGGTATCGGTGGTGGTCTGCGTGGCGGTCATCGGCGCACCGCCCTGCGGGCCAGCAGCGCGGTCACCGCGGCCGCCACCGGCAGCACACCCTTATGGCAGGCCTGATCCATCAACATCCGGCCATTCACTCCACCAGCGGCGGCGTCGTGGAAGCCCCGCTTGCCGGAGAAGTCGGCATACCAGCGCAGCAGCGGGCCGCGATCGATGATCCAGTGCGTGACGGAGTTGACGGCCTGCCCTGCGAGCACCGCGTGCACCGGCACCCGCAAGCCGGTCGCCCGCACAGCGCCGGCAGTCATCACGAGCTGACACACGGTCAGCCCGGCGACATGGCGGTGCAGCGCACGCCGCCCCACCCGGCCGGGCAACTGCTTGCCTCGAGCTGCAGCATCCGGCTGCTCGAGGAAGTCGCCAACCTCGTGCCCGGCCGCCGTGGCGGTCATGATCGTTGCGAACACGGCCGCGCCATAGAGCGAGAGCGAGTCAGTGCTGATCATGGCTCTCCTTGCTGGTCTGGTGGGCGATGCGGTCCTGGTCATGTGGATCTCTCCCTGCGTAAGAAGGAGCCCGGGACGAGCAGGTGCTCGTCCCGGGCTCAGGTCAGCGGCCCCTCGTGCCGGACTGGCGGCGCGCCGCCATCACCTCGCGGGCGCCCTTCTCGACCGCGGCGCGAGCGCGCTGCAGCTCCCGATCCATGCGGGCCGGGTTTCCCATGAGCCGCTCGGCCGCTCGGTAGTGGCGCTCGGCGGCGGTGAGGTGTCGGACTGCGGCATTCGCGCGGTGCTCTTGCAGCTCCCGCGCGAGCTTGCGGATCAAGTACTCGATCCCGTTGAGTGACTCCATCAGGCGGTCCAGTAGCCCTGTGCTGAGCACTTGGAGCAGATCGAGGCACCGTTCGGGATGCGGCGGCCGCCGCATCCCCCGCCCTGGCAGTAGGTCTTCCCGCCCTTGGTGACGGCCTTCTTCACGGCTTTCTTCGCTGCGCCCCTGGCGGCGTTGGCTAGCATTCCCACGACGTACTCCCTGGTTGGTGTGCGTTTTTGGAAGCCGGACCGGGGGCGGGATCTTGGTAGGACACGCCCCCGGCCCGGTGCTCATTTGCCGAGCTGGCCGATCACCCACGACACAAAGGGCCGCTCCGCGGCCGCGTTGTCCGGGCCCAGCTCGGCGCGCAGCCGCGAGGTCATCCACGCCTCTGACCGGCCCTCATCGCGCCACTTGCGAATCAGCTCCACGACCGGGCCCACCAGCATCGGCCGGTATCCCGTACGCCTCGACGCCGCGCTGATCACCGACTTCGTATCGCTCATCTCTGCCTCCCTGACCTCGACCTTCCGCGTTGGATATGTTGGTTATAATCAACATATCCAACGCGGATGTCAAGACGGATTCCCGGGATAACCACGATCGGACGAGCCGTATAAAGTGTTATACGGCTCGTCACCAGCCGCCGTTGTCGGCGTCGTGGGTGCAGCGGGCGACCTGGTCGCCGGCAGCGAGCCAGCCGAGTTCGTCGCAGAGACGGCAGGCGGCGGCCGCCGCGCGGCGGCGGATGGCCTCGTCGGTGATGCTCACCGAGGCCTGCAGGCTGCGACGTCGGGCGTGGACGGTACGGACGTGCTCGTCGACGTCAGCGAGGATCTGGGGCGGCATGGTGGGGCAGGCAAGGGCAAGCCGCTTTGCGATCCAGCTGCGGGGATCGGCCACGTGGTAGGGCAGGCGTGCGGTGCCCGCGACTCCTGGCAGAGCGCCCTGGATCTGGTCGGCGAGCTGGCGATCGGTCCAGCCGTGACGCAGGACCAGCGGCCGCACCGCGGCCGTGAGCCAGCGCAATGTCACGCCGTCGAGCAGGCGCGGCTCCAGCAGGGCATCGAGCAAACGTCGAGCCGCACGTTCAGCCCGGGAAGATCGGGTCGCAGAGCCGCCCTCAGGACGCGATATTGCCTGGTCAAAACCCTTTTGGGTCGATGAGTCCGGCGAAGCCGGCCCGTTATCCACACCCCGTACGTCACTGGATGCAAGATCATGAGTAACCCCTACGGGGGGGAGGACATTTTCGGAAACGTGCTGCTCCGCGGCCTGATCGATGATCCGGGCGGTGGCGTCCAAGACGGCACGCTCGGCCAGCTCTGCCGGATCGAGCGGCACACGCAGCTCGTAGACGGGCGCGATGGTGACGAGGGCGTCCGCTTCGGGCATCGGATCGGGGTCCGGGTGCTCGCGTCGCGCGGCAGCGGCTGCCTGCTCCGGTGTGGCGCCCTGGTGGATCGCCTCGATCTCCGCGCGGGCACGGGCGGCACGGGCCTCGTCGATACGGGCACGGGCGGCTTCGGCGGCCGCCGAGGCCATGCGAGGCACGCGGGTGGCGGGCACGACTTCGTGTAGCAGCTCCTGCTGCAGCAGCCAGGACAGGTAGCGGCGGACGTGGCGGTCGCAGCAGCCGACGGAGTCCGCGATGACCTGCTGGCGGACCCAGGTCAGCGGCCGACGGCTGACGTCGGCGCACACGGCGTACACACGAGCGATGTCGGTCGCCCGTGCACGCGAGCGGCGCTGGTGGAAGTCGTGGCCGCAGTAGGCCCGATGCTCGGCGACCTCAAGCCACTCCTGTGGCGATCGTGCGGCGCGGGTGTGTTCGGGAGGGCGGCGTGCCAGGATCTCGCCGGCCAAAGACACGCGGCCGGCCGGGGCGATCTGCCGGACCCGCTCCAGGGCGATGCCTGACTCCACCAGCAGCCGGTCGATCGGGTGCAGCTCGTCGACGGGCGTCGCCGAGGCGTAGAGCTCGACGATCGCTGCGTCCGGAGCGAGCTGGCCACGCGGGATACCGCTGGCGTCGTCGACGAGCGCGGCCACGGCGGCCGGCCCCCCCACAGCTGACCAGCACAGGTCACACACGACCGGGCGGTCATACCCGGCCACGGCCATGGGCCGGACACGGCCGCCGGCCGCCGGCCGCTCACAGTGCACACAGACCAGCCGCGGAACCGCCAGGGCCAGACAGTCATCGACGATATCGCCGACAGATGGAGCAACAGCAGACAGCAAAATGGGTCCTCCCGTGTGCGGGAAGGACCCATCCGTAACTTCGACATACCGCGCGTGCTCTGGATTACCGGAGCGTGGCGGTTATAATCGAGTTCTCAGCACGCTTCGGGCGCGAACCCGGTGCTGAGATGGGCTTTGTAGGTCCTCCCCGCGCGTCGGGTCTGCCGCTGGTCGCCAAACCGAGCAGACCCGTCGCGCGTTCTTTTATCTGGGCTAAATCTCGGTGCTCATGCTGCCCTCTCTTGATCGAGCGCTAGCTGTTCTGAGCGCGCACCCTGCGGCTGGCAGTAGTCCGGCACCGCCTCGCCGAGCGCCTGCGCAATCAGCCGCGCGAGCACGTGCCCAACCGGCACTCCCTCGTGGGCGGCGATGCCATCCGCCGCCTCATAGAGGTTTCGTTCCAGCTTGAACCGCACCGGCCGCCGATCTCCCACAGTGGGTCGACCGGGTCTGCTGCTGTGGCCACTCATGTCGTAGTTCATACCGGTCCGGGTGACGACCACGGAGGAGGCGCGCCGAGTTACGAATTCAGAATCAACCATCGACTGACTCCCGCAGGTCGCTGTCGCCGTAGAGCGCTACGCCCTGACCGCCGAGAGGCTCGTCCGTCAACCGCACCTGGTAGGCCAGCCCGGGTCGGAGGTGCTCGAGGTCGATCTCATGCGGCATATCCAGGACAGCACGTCCGTGCCAGCCGTGGATCCGCCAGGCGTCGCCGTGGTGGACGAGCAAAGGGCGCCGGTGGGTGCTGACAGCCAGAGGTGCCGGATCGGCGGGTCGGTGCAGGTGAGCCATGCTCGGCGGTGGGATCGAAGGGCTGTAGAGATCGGGCACCGGCCAGTTCGGCACTTGGCGTACGACCTCGCCGCCAGCGCTATTGCCATGCTCGTCGACGCCCGGGGCTGGTTGCTGCGAGAGCCTGACTGGCTGCCCCGGAGCGCTCCTGCTCTGCAAGTGCACCACCGGTCCAAGGGTGACCGTGTCACTCACCTGGTCATCGAGGAATCGCGGGACGCAGTGCCCCCATTCGAACAGCGCGCCGGAGTGGCGGCCAGGCACATCGACAGTGCGCAGATGCTGGGCCCCCATCCGCCGGTAGTAGTCCTGCAGAGCTGTGTTCTCTCGCCAGACGTCCCAACGCAGCCGTCGCACACCCCGCTCCAGCGCATATGCGTTAGCCCATTCGACAAGTAGCCGACCGATTGATTTCCCTCGCCAATCGAGCGCCGTCGCAAGTTTGCTCAAGTAGAACGCAGGGTGGTCAATTTCTTCTAGTGTCCAGAAATCCGAGTCCGCCATTGTGGACATGGTCAACGTGGCGATCGAAGTGCCGTCGTTACGAAGAATCCACGTCCATCCGCACTCGATCGACTTAGCCATGATTGGCCGGAAGTCGCGCGTGTTCCACTGGCTGAAGCCCTTGCTGCGCAGCCAATTTGTCCGGTCAGAGAGCAGATCCATGACGGCCGGGAGGTCGGTACTCCGCGCGCGTGACATCTCGTACGTCATGATCGATTTACCCCAGTCCGAGTGCGGCGGATCATTTCCACGCCAGATTCATCTCCAATTTCCCACATGAGCACATTTCGCTGCCCAAGTCGTAGGTATCGAGTCACGCGAGTGACCCGTTGAGCAGTGGATGCGGTGCGTGTTTGGATCAGGAGAGAGCTGCCGACGGGAATAGAAAGCCGATGCGCCTCGTCTGCGTCGGCCGTGCCATCGGCGACCTCGTCCACCCAGCTGATCTCGGGGTGACCGGCGGCCGCGAGGGCACGGATCGTGCCTTCAGGGATGTCGTGGGGCGTGTCGAGTCCGACTTCTTTCGCCAGTTCGACGGGGTAGTAGCTGGTCTCGATTGACCACGGCTCATCGTCGAGCATCTGTCTCGTCTCGCGCACGACAACCAGGGAGTCCGGGCTGATCCCCAGACGACTCGAAACATCCGCGCTGGGCGCCTCCCGTCGCAGTTCGAACTTCTTCGTCGGCTGCAGGTGTAGCGAGTCCGCGACTTCGGTAAATGCGTCGTGGCCACACGGGTTTCGATCCGGTCGGAGCGGCAACGTGGCGAGGATGGTCGTTCGGCCGCGACGGCGCACGATTGTCCCGCGCCGTCCTTTGTAGCCGGTGTACACGAAGCCGCGCTGGGTCAGCTGCTCCAGCGCCCCGCGGACAGTGATCCGTGATGCCCCGAAGCGCTGCTCCAGCTCGGGCAGCGTGGGCAGCATGTCGCCGGGCGACCAGGTGCCGTTCTCAATCTCGGCTTCGAGGTCTTGCGCGATCCGCTCGTAGGCGTGCAACGGCCTGCTCCTTGTACGTTCCCGTCCCTTGGTCATAACCAACATAACCCACCCTCTTGACATCTCGCTCGGACATGTTGAATATAACCAACATAACCGAATGCGCAAGAGACGCGAAAGGCCCCCGCCGGGTACAGCCGACGAGGGCCCTGGAGCGAGTCAGACAACTACGAGGGAGCCCGACTCATGCAGGACGATATCGCAGGTCAGAGGCAGTATCCGACTGAGAGTTTGTCGGTGGAGGATGCGCTGCTGGTACAGGCGGCGTGCGCCGAGTGGCAGTCGGCGCCGGTTCAGGTGCTGGGGTCGGCCGAGGGTGTGACCGAGTGGTTGGCGGCCGCCGATCGGGTGCTGGTTGAGGGCGAGCTGGACCAGGTGCTCGACGAGTACGACGCGCTGCTGGATCTGAACGTCGCTGTTGACGAGGCGCTGTTGCTGGTGCAGGCCGGGACGGATCCGCGGGGCGAGATCGATCGTCGTCGCGAGCGTCGCGACGTGTCCCGCGTGCTGCGCAGCCTGGACGGTGCGGCGTGAGCGGGTGGAGGGACCGGGCAGCGTGCCAGACGGGCGCCCTGCTGCAGGTCTCCACCACGTCGGCGACCGGCGCGGCCGAGGTGTTCTTTCCGTTTCCGTCCGAGCGCGAGTTGACGCTGCGGGCGAAGCGGGTGTGCCAGGGCTGCCCGGTGCGCACGGACTGCCTGCCCGAGGCGCTGGACAACGGCTACGACCACGGCGTGTGGGGCGGTCTGGACGAACGCGAGCGGCGCGAGCTGCGGCGCGCGGATCGGGGTGCGGCATGAGCAGCATCGCCTACAGCACCGAGGACATGGAGCTGCTCAGCGCCTGGGGCGTGCGGTTCCGCGCATCCCGGTCGGCCTGGCCGTACGAGCGCGTCATGCAGGCCGCGCAGGACCTGGCGGTCCGCAGCACCGGCAAGGACGTCACCGTCGATGGCCGCCCGGCCGAGCCCGCTGAGGTCCGCGCGCTGGCCTCGCTGATGTTCTACGGCCTCGCTGAGCCGGTCGAGCGGCAGGGCGAGGGCCGGATCGACCTCACCGATGACGGTCGCGAGCAGCTGCTGCGCTGGTCGCGCCTGACCCCGCTGGGTGGTGAGCAGCGATGAGCGCTTTCGACGTCTTGTCCAAGTTCGGCACCGGCGCGCTGCTCAAGTTCGCCGGCGCGGTCGTCCTGTTCCTGGTGCTGCACCTGCTGCGCATCCCGGTGGTGGTCCTGGCTCGGTCGATCGAGGTCGGGATGCGCCGGGTCGATGGCCACCTGGCCGCCAGCGTCAGCAACCGCAACACCAAGCCCCACAACGATTTTTTCGCCCATAACACCACCCGACCCACCGTCTGAGAGAGAGGACAGCGATGGCCACCGGCAGGGAGCTGGAGAAGAAGATGCGCGAGCGTGACGGCATCACGCGCCTGGACCGTGTTGTCAGCGCGGTCGGCTACCGCGCTCCGGAGGCGTTCGGCTCGATCGCACTGGGCGGTGCGGGCATGGCGTTCGACCTCGCGCTGCTGACGTGGGCGGCCGCGCTGCCGGTCGGCTACGCCGTCGTCATGCCGGTCGTGACGCGGATCCGCGATCGACGCGACGCGGTCGCGAACACCCGTCGTCTGCGTGAGCGTGCCGCCGGCGCTGACGTCGAGGCCGACGAGGACCAGGGCGACGGCACAGCCGAGGACGTCGAGACCGGCAAGGGGGTGCGGTCAGCGTGATCTCCATCGGCCAGATCTGCACCACCTGGACCCCCGTCCTGGACCTGCCTGGCGGCGAGACCGTCGCCGCCGGGTCCTGGGTCTCGCATGGCGAGGCCGAGGCGTGGGGGCTGTCGCTGCACGCGGCCGGACACGCCCGGCTGCGTGCGGTGATCCCCCTGATCACCCCCGATGACGTCACCGCCGTACTGCAGGGAGGCACCCGATGAGCACCAGGCGCGACGAGATCCGGGCGGACAAGGCGGCCGCGGCCGCGCAGCGCCGCGAGGACGCGGCGGCCGCCGCGCAGGTCCGGATCGCCGAGCAGGCTGCCGCGGCCAAGCTGCGCCGCGAGGACAAGGCGGTCGCCGAGCAGACCGACCAGAAACGGCGTGACGATCGGCGGGCACGGATCGCCCGGGCCGCGACGTGGGCGCGTGAGCACGTCATCGACCTGCTGGCCGTGCCCGTCATCGTCGTTCCGGCGGTGCTGGCGTGGACTGCGATGGCCACCTACGGCAAGCACGTGTTCGGGGAGATCGGTGTTTTGCTGCCGATGTTCTCCGAAGGTGCGATGTGGTTTTTCGCCGTGGCCACGACCGTGCGGGCTCGGCGCAACCCCGGTACGCAGGTGGCGCACCTGCAGGCAGGGACCGCGATCTTCGCCGTCATCGCGGCGGTACTCAACTTTGTCCACGGCCTCGACATGCAGGGCGGCGGCGTCGCCAACGGTGCGGTGATGGGCCTGGTGTCGGTCGCCGGCGTCGTGGCGCACCAGCTCGTCACCGCGGGCCCGCGCCGGACCCGCGGCGAGCGGGACGAGGCCACCATCGCCCGCCAGGTCGCCTCCCGCGAGCGGAAGGTGCGCAGGGCCGCTGTGCGCCAGGCCGTCGCCGAGCTCGACGAGCGCGGCCACGCCCGTCTGGTGTTCCGGCCGGGGCGAGTCGCGCTCGACGGCCGGACGCTCGTTGACGCGGTGGTTCCCGGGCTTCCCGTGCCGGCGGCCATCGAGCACGTCGAGCTGGCTGACGAGATCACCGATTGGCTTGCCACTCAGACCGGCACCCACCCGCTCGGAACAGCAGCTTTGCCTGATTTCGCAGAGCTTGCGAGGCCCTATCAGCCTCTCGCAGGAACCGCCCCGGACCCGCGCGTGCGGGAGCTGGCCGAGCAGGTCCGCGACGCCATCGCGACCGGGGATCTGCCCGCCCGTCCGTCGCGCCGCAAGGTGCGCGCGCACCTGCGCATCCGCAACGAGATGGCCGGCGAAGTCATGGCCGAGTTGACCCGCACCGACGACGACGGCGCCGCCGGCGTCGCTGCCTGACCAGGAGGAGATCCCCGTGGCCACCGTCATGCACATCAACAAGACCGTCTTCGGCTGGAGCCGCCCCACCGGATCCGTCATCACCTACTGCGGGGCGCGGCTGCGCAGTGGTGAGGGCGCACCGCGGCACGCGCCGCTGTGTCAGGCCTGCGCGCGCAAGGCCGGCTGGTCCAAGGACCGCCGGCACTGATCAACCCAACCCTTCGCCAGCACGAGCACCGGAGCAGCAATGAGCACACGCGATACCCCCCAGGACGAGACCAACATCGTCTACCTGCCCTCTGCCGGGACCACGGTCGCGGCCGACCGTGACCGTGGTTCCGACGCGCCCGGAACAGCGGAAACACCCGCCGAGGAGACGGCCGAGGTGATCGACGGCGAGCTGGTTCCCGCGGAGGAGAACGCCAGGATCGACGCCCGCCTGGCCCAGCAGCAGCGCGGGATGCTCGCGCTGCGAGAGGCCTCCGCGGTGCAGGCTGTCCAGCTCACCCACCGGATCGCCGAGTCCGACAAGCCCCGCGAGGTCGGCAGCGCCCTCGTCCGCCACGTGCTGTACGTACCGGCCGGTGCGGTGAGCGTCGGCAAACGGATCTGGGACTCGCGCACGACCGCGAGGTACGAGCGGCAGATGCGCTCGGCCGAGGCCGCCGGGGACAACGAGCGCCTGGCCGAGTGGGAGGAGCGTGGCGAGCGGTTCAAGGCCAACCGCCACAACCGGATCATGGACTGGATCAAGGCGCCCATTCAGCTCGCAAAAGCGCTGCTCCTGGCCTCGGCTGCGATCCTCGGACTGCTGCTGGGGCTGGGCATCGTGTTGGCGATCGCCAACAAGGACGCTGATCAGATCCTCGCCCCGCTCAAGGGTGTGTTCGAGCTGGTCAGGTGGATCAGCATCGCGGTCACTGTGGCGTGGGGTCCGCTGGTCCTGGCCGCGCCCTGGGTCGCGGTCCTAGCCCTGTGGAACGAGGGGCGCAAGCGCAGCAACAGCGAGGGGTGGTTGCGGCGGGTCGCCCCGTCCCGCAACGACGACGGCAGCACCATGATCACCGCCGATGGAATCGTCCGTGCCCTGCAGCACCTGCGCGTCCCGGAGATCAAGAAGGCGTTCAAGGACGGGTGGCTGCCCACGTTCGAGCTGCCCCCGACCAGGGACGGCAACGGCTACCGCGCCATTTTTGACGTGCCGTTCGGCGTGACGCCCGGGATGATCGCCGATCAGCGACCGATTCTCGCCCGCAACCTGCACCGGGCCGAGGTGGAGGTGTGGCCGGCCGACCATGCCAAGGCCAATGGCGGCACCGCTGGCTGCGTCGATCTCTGGGTTGCCAAACCCGGGACGCTGTCCAAGCCCGCACCGCCGTACCCGCTGCTGCACTCCGGGACCGCAGACGTGTTCGCCGGCGTCCCGGTCGGCATCTCCCAGCGGGGGGACGAGATCGTATTTCCGCTGGTCGAAGCCAACTTCGTGGCGGGCGGCAACCCGGGGCAGGGCAAGTCCAACCTCTGCCGCGTCATCATGCTGGGCGCCGCGCTGGACCCGCTGGCCGAACTGCACGCCTACGTCTTCGCCGGCAACGGCGACTTCGACTCGTTCGCACCTCGGCTGGCCCGGTACGTGCGTGGCGCGACCGACGAAGTCGCGGCGGCCGGGCTGGCGGCGCTGGCCGAACTCGCCGAGGAAGTCGGCCAGCGCGAGACCCGTTTGTCCGAGCTCGGCGCGAAGAAGGTCACCCGGGCCTTGGCCGAAAAGCACCCTGAGCTGCGTCCGAAGATCGCGGTCTTCTCCGAATGCCACGAACTGTTCGGGCACCCAGACTTCGGCAAGGAGGCCGCGGACTACGCGGTGCAGACGGTCAAGCGGGGCCGGAAAACGGGCATCATCCTGGGATTCGACACCCAGTCCAGCCGCAAGGAGGCCATCCCGCCGCGCCTGGTCGAACTGGTCAAGCTCAACGCCTGCTTCGCGGTCAAGACATGGCGCTCCAACGATGGATTCCTCGGCGACGGGTCGTTCGCCGCGGGTGTGCGGGCGACCGAGCTGCGACAGGGCAAGGATCGCGGAACGTGCCTGGTCACGGGCATCGGCGAGGAAGCATTCGAGATCGTCAAGGCCTACTACATCGACGTCGACGACGAGACCGGCTGGGATGCCGCGACCGACGTCATCGCTCGCGCCATGGAGATCGTCAGCGAGAACGTGCCCACCGGCGCCGCGAGCCAGGCCCAGGAGCCCGAGGAGGAGCGCGACTTCCTCGAGGACGTCGCCGAGGTCCTCGGCACCGAGACCGTCCGGGCCGCGCGGATTCCCGCGCTGCTGCAGCGCCTCGCGCCTCGCTGGGTCCCGTACCGGGCACTGAGTGGCAAGCAGGTCGTCTCGCGGCTGGCCGACCACGGGGTCAAGGTGCCCACGACTGGCAACAAGTGGCCGGTCGACCCGGTGACTGTGCGTCAGGCGATGGCAGTGCAGTCGACGGCTGATCTCGACGAGGACGACGAGTGAGATTAGGTCGGGCCGACCGCCGGAGACCCGGTTTTCAGGGGCTCGCAGCGGCCCCGGTCGGCCCGACCTAACTGGCTAACTTCCTAACTTTTCGCAGCTCGCAGCCTCACCGGGCCGAGCTAACCCGCGAATTAGGAAGCTAACTCGATTCGACCGACCTAACTCGACTCGCAGCACCTCGCACACTCTCGCAAAACCGAGCGCAATGTCTACGCATCGTCACCACGGAGCCCTCTGGTCCCTCGGACCGGAGGGCTCCGTCATGCCGCGACCTCGCACGCCATCGCATCTCCTGCGATGCTCTGCCAGACTCTGCGAGATCTGGCCAAGCGGATCCTCATGTGGAGGTGCAGGTGCGCATCACGTCGGTGATCAATCAGAAGGGCGGCGTCGGGAAGACGGCGCTCAGCGTCGGCCTGGCGGGCGCGCTCGCCGAAGCCGGGCAACGGGTGTTGCTGGTCGACCTCGACCCGCAGGGCCACGCCACGGCGGAAGCACTGCAGCTGCCGGAGGCAAGTGGCCAGGCGACTCTCGCCGGGGCGCTGAGCCGTGAGTACACCGGCCCGACGTCAGCGCTGGCGGTGCGCCACTGGATCCACGAGTCGGGCGGCTCGATCGACGTCTGGCCCAACTCCCAGGCGATGTTCCTCGTGAGCCGCCAGCTGGATCTGGGCCGGTCGCGCGAGCTGCAGGTGCGGCGGCTGCTCGCCGACGTCGACGGCACGTACGACCACGTGGTCCTTGACTGCCCGCCAGCGCTCGATGCCCTCACCGACAACGCACTCGCCGCGACCGACGGGATCCTCATCCCCTTGCTGCTCGATCCGTCGATGCTGCGGGCGCTCAAACTGCTCATGGACCAGATCGAATCGCTGGAGGCCCAGGTCGAGCGCAAGCGGCCCATCGAGGTGCACGGCCTCGTGCCCTCCGCCTACCGTCGGCCCTTGTCGAATCTGGCCACCAGGACCCAGGCTGACCTCAAGCGGCTGGGGGTGCCGATGCTGGCGCATCTGCCGCTGGCGGTGGTCGTGCCGGAGGCGTGGCACGCGGGTGTACCCCTGACTGCGCACGCCCCCGATCACGAGCACTCCACCGCGCTGCGATCGATCGCGGCTCTCCTTATGGAGGCCTCCGCGTGAGCAAGCAGTTCGACCCGTCCCCCGCCGCCGACGTGCTCGCCGCACGCTTCGGCCGCCGGGGCAAGGACGCCAAGAAAGATGTCCAGGCGGCCGTGGAGAAGCCGGCCACGGCGAAGTCGTCGATGACGACCCGCTCCTGGTACATCTCCACGGCTACGGCGGACGAGCTGTCCGCGGCCGCGGAGACCATCCGCCACAGCGTGCCGGCGGTGAGCAAGCACCAGGCGCTCGAAGCGCTGCTGCGCTGGGCCATCGAGCACAAGGGGGACGTCGCCGCCGCCCTGGCCGCCGACCGCAAGGCGCAGACTGGATCATCCGCGCCGACCTCCTGACCACATGCTGATAGGTCCTCGCAAGCTCTGCGAGGACCTATCAGATGGAGATCATGTGTCGATCAGCGCGCCTTCTCCTCCCGGATCATCTCCCTGCTGCACACGGTGCAGGAGTAGATCGTGGTCTGTGGGTCCGGACGGTCAACTCGGCTGGCGTTGCAGCGGTGGTCGCTCATCAGGCGTGCACCTCCTGCCTGGCGCTCAGCCAGGTGATCGCCTCGTCCAGCAGGGGGTCGAGAGCGGTGTGGATGGTGGTCCGGCGCCCGGTGCGGGCATCGGACAGGCGGGTCAGCATCGTGACGTCGGCCGAACGCGGATAGCCCGGATCCGCACCAACAACCAACTCCCGATTCTCGCCGTGGGCCTGGCCCAACTCGTACATCGCGATCGGCTGGACCGTCACGGCCGGGTCCGACTCCGGGAACCACATCAGGGTCAACGTGTTCGGCAAGTGGAGCATCATCTGCTCCCACGCCACCTGCTCCGGCCCGGCCGCCGGATCGCCGATCGGGAACTGCTCCCGGTTCGGATTGAGGATCACGACGTCGAGGTCGGCGTCCTCGATGACGTCGACGGCATGGTCGTGCCACCGCTGCACCCCGGTGATCCCGCCCGCCAAGAAGATCCGCGGCGGATGCCCGGGAAGCGGGATATATGGAGTGGGGGCCTCGTAGTACATCGGGCCGTAAATCATGATGGTGGTGCTCCGATCTGCTGCTCAGTGGATAGGGGCGATGGGCCGGTGCGGGTGGGTGGTGCTGCCAGGCGGTGGCCACCCGCACCGGGCGCTCTACCGGCGGTCCTCGAACTGGTCGGCCAGGTCCGGACGACCGGCCTTGCGCAACTCGGCGCGCAGCTCGGCGGCCTTGCCCGAGGTGTGCTTGCCGTTGCGGGCGAGCGTGGCGAGCTGCTCGACGAGCGCCTTGATCTGCTTGGCGTTGATCGCGGTGGCCATGTGGATCCTCCTTCATCTTGTGAACCGTGTCGGTCCAGCTCAGCGTGCTTCTAGTAGATACTGCGAAATACTGCGAGGGTCTGCGAGATCAGCGGAACTCGAGTGCGTTGACCGCGGCGACGATCAGAGCGAGGTGGTCGAACGCCAGAGCGCCGGCGTCGGCGAGGACGTCGTCGACGGGCACCCAGCGGGCGGCCGTCGCGTCGTCGCCGGCGGCCGGGGCCGGGGTGCCTGCCACCACGGTGGTCCAGACGTCGGTGCTGTAACGGCCGCGCGGGTCGCGGCCAGGCTGGGCCCAAGTGCCCACGGGCACGAGGTCGTCGACGGCGATGTCGATGCCGGTCTCCTCGGCGAGCTCGCGCGCCGCTGAAGCCGCGGTGTTGGTGGTGTCCTCGCCGACGTCGACGTGTCCGCCGGGCAGGGCCCAGCGACCGGCGAAGGGTTCCCAGCCGCGCTCGATCAGCAGGACGTGATCGGCGCCCTGGCGGCGGCCGATCAGCACGACGTCAACGGTCAGCCGCGCGGTGGCGATCTGCTCTGTACTCAACGGTGGTTCTCCTTCTCCTCGAGTTTCCGCGCGGACAGGAGGTGTCCGCGCGGGGTCAGGGGTGCCCGACGACCGGGCGGGCGAGGTCGTAGTGCACGACCGCGACGCTGCGGTCGTCGGTCAAGGCGACGCGCTCGGCGATCGCGTCGGCCAAGACCACGCTGCGATGACGGCCACCGGCACAGCCGACGCTCACCCGCACCAGACGCAGACGCTGATCCGCGACCCGGGCGAGAGTGAGCGTGGCGGCCGCCACGTGCTCGACCAGCTCGGCCGCACCAGGGGTGGCCAACACACGATCGCGCACCACCTCGTCCCGGCCGGTGAGCTGACGCATCCCCGGATCAACGTGCGGATCGCGCAACAGCTCCCGCACATCAACGACAAGGTCGGCCTCGCGCGGATCCGTGAATCCGTCGCGATCGGCGCCGAGGTGCAGATGCCCGAAGGAGGCCAGCACCACCGAGACCAGACCCCCGGCATCGTGCTCGTCGAGAATCGGCGCGGCCCGGTTCCCCGGATCGATCCCGCGCGCCTCGAGGTCGCCATAGATCGTGCCGCGGTCGACACCCGCGGCCGCAGCGAGCTGACGGACATTGCGGATCCCCGCAGTGCGCCAGGCAGCCGCCACGAGATTGGCCCGCTCCCCGGGCAACTGATCACGCACCCGCCACCACTCGGCCAGCGCGGC
>NZ_NKYE01000033.1 GCF_002262875.1 Amycolatopsis antarctica
TCGGGGATGCGTTGGGTGGGGTGGTTTTTTCTGATCCGGTGATTCCGGTGGTGTCGTCGGTGGAGCTGGGAATGGACATGGCGACGGTGGCCTACTGGGTTTCTCAGGTGCGTCGGCCGGTGCGTTTCGCCGATGCGGTGCGATTTGTGGCTGATGGCGGGAATACGCGGTTCGTCGAGATTGGTCCTGGTAGGTCGTTGAGTGCTGCGGTTGCTCAGACGGCGCCTGAGGTTTTGGTGGTGCCCGGTGTGCGTGGTGATGTTGCGGAAGAAGAAGCAGTGGTGCGGGCCGCCGCGGAGCTACATGTGTCCGGTGTGGACATCGACTGGACCGCACTCCTCGACGGCACCGGCGCCCGCACGGTCCCGCTACCCACCTACGCCTTCCAGCACGAGCGCTACTGGCCGGCGCCCGTCGCCGAATCCGGCGACGCCGCCGGTCTGGGGTTGACCCCGGTCGACCACCCGCTGCTGGCCGCCGCGGCGACCTCCGCCGAGGACGGCAGCGTCATGCTCACCGGCCGGCTCTCCACCGGCACCCACCCATGGCTGGCCGACCACGCCGTCAACGGGACCGTGCTGCTGCCCGGGACCGGGTTCCTGGAGCTGGCGCAGACCGCGGGTGACCATGTCGGTTGCGGCCAGGTCCTGGAGCTGACCCTGGCCGCGCCGATGGTCCTGCCGCAGCAGGACCAGCTCGCCGTCCAGGTCTGGGTGGGCAGTCCGGCCGCGGACGGCGCCCGCGCGGTGCGGGTGCACTCCAAGCCCGCCGACACCCCGGGGGCAGAGTGGACCCGGCATGCCGCCGGGCTGCTCGCCCCCGCCGCCGCCCCGATCGCCCCGGCCCCGCTCGAGTGGCCGCCCGCCGGAGCCGAGTCCGTCGCGATGGCCGACTGTTACCAACGGTTCGCTGACGACGGTTTCGGCTACGGCCCCGCCTTCCAGGGCCTGCGCGCGGTGTGGCGGCGTGGCGAGGAGCTGTTCGCCGAGGTCGAGCTGCCGGAACCGGCAGGTGACGCCGAGCGGTTCGGCCTGCATCCTGCCCTGCTGGATGCGGTCCTGCACGCCAGGCTGCTCGCCGGGCCGGACACCGGCGGACAGCGGCTGCCCTTCTCCTGGGAGGGCGTGAACCTGCACGCCGTCGGAGCCACCGCGCTTCGGGTCCGGCTGGCCGGCCACGCCGATGACGCGACCATCATCGAGGCGTTCGACGTGACCGGCGCGCCGGTGCTGACTGTCGACCGGTTACGCGCCCGCGTCGTCACCGATCTGCCGGCCGGCCCCGCCGTCCGCGAGGACGCGTTGTTCGCGGTCAGTTGGTTGCCCGCACAGACTCCGATTCCCGGTCCGTTCCCCAGCGTCGCCGCTCTGCCCGCCGGCGACCTCGCCGACCTGGATCCGGTCCCCGACGTGGTGCTGGCGTCGGTCCCGACGTCCGAGCCGGGTACCGCAGGGGCCCGTGAGCTGACCTCGTGGGCGCTCGACCTGGCCCAGCGGTGGCTGGCCGACCCGCGTCACGGCGACGCCCGGCTGGTGTTCCGGACCGGCCCCGGCGCTGAGCTCGACCCGGCCGTGGCGGCCGTGCGCGGCCTGGTCCGGTCCGCCCGCTCCGAACACCCGGACCGGTTCGGCCTGCTCGAGGCCGCCCCCGATGCGGATCTCGGCCCGGCGCTGGCGCTGCTGGCCGAGGAACCGCAGCTTCGTCTGCGCGACGGCGTGCTCACCCGCGCCCGGCTGACCCGCCTCGTCCCGTCCCCGTCGCCGACCGAATGGGACCACGAGGGCACGGTGCTGGTCACCGGTGGGACCGGTGGACTGGGCGCGCTGGTGGCCCGTCACCTGGCCGGCCGCGGCCAGCGTGGTCTGGTGCTGGTCAGTCGACGCGGCCCGGACGCGGAGGGCGCCGAGGAGCTGCGCGCCGAGCTGTCCGCCGCCGGGGCCGAGGTCTCGGTGCTGGCCTGTGACCTGACCGACCCGGACGCCGTGCGCGCGCTGGTCGCCGGTATCGCCGAGCTGACCGCGGTCGTGCACTCGGCCGGTGTGGTGGACGACGGGGTGCTGGAGTCCCTTACCCCGGACCGGCTGGCCACCGTCCTGGGCCCGAAGGCCGACGCGGTGCGGAACCTGCACGAGGCCGTCGCCGACCGGGAGCTGTCCGCCTTCGTGCTGTTCTCCTCGGCCGCCAACGTGCTGGGTTCCGCCGGGCAGGGCAACTACGCCGCCGCCAATGCCTATCTCGACGCTGTCGCCGAACAGCGGCGCGCCGCCGGGCTGCCCGGCCTGTCGCTGGCCTGGGGTGCCTGGGACACCGGTCTGACCGACGCTCTCACCGACGCCGACTGGGACCGGATCGCCCGCACCGGGTTCCGTCCGGTGACCGCCGCCGTCGGCCTGGCCCTTTTTGACAGGGCGACCAGCGAGGCGTCCGGCGCGGTGCTGGCCGCCCCGCTTGATCTCGCCGCGCTGCGCGCCCAACCGCGAATTCCCCCGCTGTTCGGTGAACTGGTCGGTCCCCGCCGCCGGACCGCGGCGGCCACCACCACCGCCACCGCTCCCGCCGGTCTGGCCGCGCTGCCCGTCGCCAAGCGGGTCGCCGCGGTCAGCGAACTGGTCAGCACCAAGGTCCGGTCCGTGCTCGGGCATGCCGCCGACGACGCGGTCGCCGTCGGCGTCCTGTTCCGTGACCTCGGCTTCGACTCGCTGACCGCGGTCGAACTGCGCAACGAGCTGGCCGCGGCCACCGGGCTGCGACTGCCCGCCACCCTGGTCTTCGACCATCCGACCGTCGAGGTCCTGGTCACCCACCTCGTCGCCGAACTGTCCGGTGGGGACGTCGAGGTGGCGTCGACCGTCGTCACCCCCGTCGACGAGCCGATCGCCGTGGTCGGCATGGGTTGCCGGTTCCCGGGTGGGGTGCGTTCGCCGGAGGACCTGTGGCGGCTGGTCACCGAGGGTGTGGACGCGGTCGGCGACTTTCCCACCGACCGCGGCTGGGATCTCGCATCGCTGTTCGGCCCCGACCCCGACCGCCCCGGCACCTCGGTGGTGCGTCGTGGCGGTTTTCTGTATGACGCGGGTGATTTCGATGCGGGGTTCTTCGGGATGTCGCCGCGGGAGGCGATGGCGACGGATGCGCAGCAGCGGTTGTTGCTGGAGGTGTCGTGGGAGGCGTTGGAGCGGTCTGGGGTTGATCCGCGGTCGTTGCGTGGGAGTCGGACCGGTGTGTTCGCCGGTGTCATGTACAGCGACTACTCGGCCCTGCTCGGCGCGGAGTTCGAGGGCCACCTGGCCACCGGGACCGCGCCCAGTGTGGTGTCCGGCCGGGTGGCTTACAGCTTGGGGTTGGAGGGTCCGGCGGTGAGTGTGGACACCGCGTGTTCGTCGTCGTTGGTGTCGTTGCATCTGGCTGTGCGGGCGTTGCGGTCGGGTGAGTGCTCGCTGGCGCTGGCCGGCGGCGTGACCGTGCTGTCCACCCCGATGGCTTTCGCCTCGTTCTCCCGGCAGGGCGGGCTCGCGCCTGATGGTCGGTGTAAGGCGTATGCGGAGGGTGCGGATGGCACTGCGTGGTCTGAGGGTGTGGGTGTGGTGGTGGTGGAGCGGTTGTCGGATGCGGTGGCCAATGGGCATGAGGTGTTGGCGGTGGTGCGGGGTTCGGCGGTGAATTCGGATGGTGCGTCGAATGGGTTGACGGCGCCGAGTGGTCGGTCGCAGCAGCGGGTGATTCGGGCGGCGTTGGCTGATGCTGGTGTGTCTTCGGTTGAGGTGGATGCGGTGGAGGGGCATGGGACGGGGACGGCGTTGGGTGATCCGACTGAGGTGCAGGCGTTGTTGGCGACGTATGGGCAGGGTCGGGATGTGCCGTTGTTGTTGGGGTCGGTGAAGTCGAATCTGGGGCACACCCAGGCCGCTGCCGGCGTCGCCGGACTGATCAAGTCGATCCAGGCCCTGCGGCACGGGACCTTGCCGCCCACCCTGCACGCCGACACGCCGTCCACCCACGTGGACTGGAACCCGGACGCGCTCACCCTGGCCACCACGCCCACCGCGTGGTCGCCGGCCGACCGGCCGCGCCGGATCGGCGTGTCCTCGTTCGGACTGAGCGGCACCAACGCCCACATCGTGCTGGAGCAGGCCGCGTCGTCGCCCGCCGCGCCGTCACCTGAGCCGGGCCCGGTGCCGTGGCCACTGTCCGGGCGCACCGCCCGGGCGGTACGCGAGCAGGCCGTCAACCTGGCGGCTGCCGTTCGGGAACACCCGGACTGGAGCGTCACGGACATCGCCGCGACCCTGGCCGTCCGCACCGCGTTCGAGCACCGGGCGGTCGTGATCGGTGCGGACCAGGCCTCGTTGTCGGCCGCCGCCGCGACCGTGGGCTCCCCGGACACCGGACCGGACGTGGTCGAGGGCGTTGCCGACCTCGACGGCCGGACCGTGTTCGTCTTCCCCGGCCAGGGTGCTCAGTGGGCGGGCATGGGCGCCGGGTTGCTGACCGGGTCGCCGGTCTTCGCCGAGCGGATCGCCGAGTGCGAGCGGGCGCTGGCACCGTGGGTGGACTGGTCGCTGACCGCCGTGCTGCGCCAGGAACCGGGCGCGCCCGATCTGGACCGGGTGGACGTGGTCCAGCCGGCGTCCTGGGCGCTGATGGTGTCGTTGGCCGCGCTGTGGCAGGCCGAAGGAGTGACGCCCGACGCCGTGGTCGGCCACTCCCAGGGCGAGATCGCCGCGGCCTGTGTGGCCGGCGCGCTGTCCCTGGCCGACGCCGCCCAGGTGGTGGCCGTGCGCAGCCGGGCCATCGCCGAACGGCTGGCCGGTGGCGGCGGGATGCTCTCGGTCGCCCTGTCGCCCGCCGAGGTGCTCACCCGGCTGGCCCCCTTCGGCGACGCGCTGTCCCTGGCGGCGGTGAACGCACCGGCCTCGGTCGTGGTCTCCGGCTCCGCCACCGCCCTGGACGAGCTGGCCGCGTCACTGGCCGAGCAGGACGTACGCCACCGCCGGATCGCGGTGGACTACGCCTCACACTCGGCGCAGGTGGACGCGCTGGCCGAGGAGCTGCCGGCACGACTGGCCGGGATCGTCCCGCGCACGGCACGGACCCCGTTCTACTCCGCGGTCACCGGAGACTGGCTTGACGGCCCCGAGGTGGACGCCGCCTACTGGCACCGCAACCTGCGCCAAGCCGTCGGCTTCGAGCCGGCCGTGCGCACGCTGCTCGACCAGCGATACACCCTGTTCGTCGAGGTCAGTCCGCATCCGGTGCTGACAACCGGGGTGCAGGAGACCATCGACGACGCCGGGGTGGCCGCGGCGGCGACCGGCACGCTGCGCCGCGACCAGGACGGCCCGGACAGTTGGCTGCGCGCGCTGGCCGCCGCGTGGACGCGAGGCGCGTCGGTGGACTGGTCCGGGCGCACCCGGGGGGCCCGGCTGACGGACCTGCCCACCTACCCGTTCCAGCACGAGCGGTACTGGCCGCTGTCGACGATCCCCGAGAACGGCGCGGCGAACGACGCCGACGCCGGGTTCTGGGCGGCCGTGACCGAGCAGGAGCCGGCCGTGCTCGCCGCCAGTCTCGGCGTGGACGAGGCCGCTTTGGGGAGCGTGCTGCCGGCGTTGTCGGCCTGGCGGGAACGCCGTCAGGCCGAGGCCGACCTCGCGGACTGGCGATACCGGACGGTGTGGCGCCCGGTCCGCGCCGCCGCTCCGGTGCTGACGGGCCGCTGGCTCGTCGTCTCCACCCCAGCCGCCGAGACCCGCGCGGACCTCGGCGCCGCCGTCGCCGCGGCACTGGCCGAGTACGGAGCCGAGGTTCGGCAGGTGGCAGTGGACTCGGCCGATGCCGACCGCGCCGTGGTGGCCGACCAGCTGGGTGACCCGGCTTACCTGGCCGATCTGGCCGGCGTCGTGTCGCTGCTGGCGTTGGCCGAACGGCCCAGCCCGGCCCACCCCGCGCTGACCGACGGCCTCGCGCTGAACCTGGCTCTGACCCAGGCGCTCGGCGACCGGGACTGCGCCGCGCCGCTGTGGTTGCTGACCAGCGGCGCGGTCGCCACCGACGCGGACGACCGGCTGGATCATCCCGCGCAGGCCCAGACGCACGGTCTCGGCTACGTCGCGGCGCTGGAGCACCCGCACCGCTTCGGCGGGCTGGTGGACCTGCCGGCCGTCCTGGACGAGACCGCGGCGCGCCGGTTGATCGGCATCCTGGCCGACCCGGGCGGCGAGGACCAGCTCGCGGTGCGCGCCGCCGGTGTAGTGGCCCGCCGGGTGGTCCGTGCCCCGGACGTCGGCCGCGCCCCGGCCCGACGGTGGACGCCACGCGGCTCCACCCTGATCACCGGCGGCACCGGCGTTCTCGGCGGTTTCCTTGCCCGTCACCTCGCGGAGCGCGGTGCCGAGCACCTGGTTCTGGCCAGTCGCAGCGGCATGGCCGCCCCCGGCGTGGCCGAGCTGGTCGCCGAGCTGACCGAGCTGGGCACCGAGGTCACCGTCGAGTCCTGCGACGTCGCCGACCGCGCGGCACTCGCCGGGCTGCTGGATCGCCTGGCCGCCGATGGCCGCGAGCTGCGCAACGTGTTGCACGTGGCGGTGTCCGTCCGGCTGGACACCCTGGCCGGGACCACCCCGGGCGAGTTCGCGGACGTGGTGGCCGCGAAGGTCGCCGGCGCCCGCCACCTCGACGAGCTGCTCAACACCGACCGGCTCGACTCGTTCGTGCTGTACTCCTCGACCACCGGGGTGTGGGGCAGCGGCGAGCACGCCGCCTACTCCGCGGGCAACGCCTACCTGGAGGCGCTGGCCCGCGACCGCCGCGACCGCGGACTGGCCGGCACCTCGATCTCCTGGGGCACCTGGCGCGACGGTCTGGACCGGCTGCCGGTCGAGCGGATCGAGCGCAGCGGCCTGGTCCTGATGGACCGCGAACCGGCGCTGGCCGCGTTGGACCGCGTGCTCGACGACGACGAGACCACGATCACCGTGGCGGACATCGACTGGACGCGCTACCACCCGGTGTTCACCTCGGTCCGGTCCTCGGCGCTGTTCGACGAGATTCCTGAGGTCGCCGCGGCGCGCCGGACCACCGTCGGGACCGGCACCGAGCCAACGGGCGAGTTCGTCGTTCGGCTGCGCGGCCTGTCCGGGGACGAGCGTCGTCGCGCCCTGCGCGACCTCGTCCGCGCCCAAGCCGCCGCGGTCCTCGGGCACGCCGCCGCCGACCAGGTGACCGACCGGCGCGCGTTCCGCGAGTTCGGCTTCGACTCGTTGACCGCGGTGGACCTGCGCAACCGGCTGAGCCGGATCACGGGGCTGACGCTGCCGGCCACGCTGGTCTTCGACCACCCCACGGTCAGCGCGCTCGCCGACCACCTCGACTCCACCGTGCTGGGAACCGCGCCGGCAACGCCCGTCCCGGCGTCCGGGCCCAGCGACGAGCCGGTGGCGATAGTGGCGATGAGCTGCCGACTCCCCGGCGGGGTGCGCTCGCCGGAGGATCTGTGGCGGCTACTGGTCCGGGGTGGCGACGCGATCGGCGACCCGCCGACCGACCGTGGCTGGGACCTGGGTGACCGCCACCCCACCGACACGGGTCCGGCTGGTGGGCGGGTGCGAGCGGGTGGCTTCGTCGAGGGAGCCACCGAGTTCGACGCCGCGTTCTTCGGCATCTCCCCGCGTGAGGCGCGCACCATGGATCCCCAGCAGCGGCTGCTGCTGGAGACGGTGTGGGAGACCTTCGAGCGGGCCGGGATCGACCCGCACGGCCTGCGCGGCAGCCGGACCGGCGCGTTCGTCGGAGCCAGTCACCAGGACTACGGCGCGGCCGCCACCGATGGCCATGACGACGGCTACGACGTCACCAGCCGGGTGGCGAGCGTGCTCTCCGGCCGGGTGGCCTATCTGTTCGGGCTGGAGGGCCCGGCGGTCACCCTGGACACCGCCTGCTCGTCCTCGCTGGTGGCCCTGCACCTGGCCTGCCAGTCGGTGCGCAGCGGCGAGTCGGCGCTGGCGCTGGCAGGCGGGGTGACGGTGATGGCCCGACCGGACGCCTTCACCGCCTTCGACCGGCAGCGGGCGCTGGCGGCCGACGGACGATGCAAGGCGTTCGGTGACGCCGCCGATGGCATGGGCCTGGCCGAGGGCGTTGGCGTGGTGCTGGTCGAACGGTTGTCCGACGCTCTGGCCAATGGCCGGCGGGTGCTGGCCGTGGTCCGCGGCTCCGCGGTGAACTCCGACGGCGCGTCCAACGGTCTGACCGCCCCCAACGGTCCGTCCCAGCAGCGGGTGATCCGGGCGGCGCTGGCCAGCGCCGGGCTGTCCCCGGCCGAGGTGGACGTGGTGGAGGCACATGGCACCGGCACCGCCCTTGGCGACCCGATCGAGGCACAGGCGGTCCTGGCGACCTATGGCCAGGACCGGGACGAGCCGTTGTTGCTGGGGTCGGTGAAGTCCAACCTCGGGCACACCCAGGCCGCCGCCGGGGTGGCCGGGGTGATCAAGATGGTGCTGGCGATGCGCCACGCGGCCCTGCCGGCCACCCTGCACGCGGACCACCCCTCCACGCATGTCGACTGGGCCGCCGGCGCGGTCGAACTGCTCGCCGAGTCGCGGGAGTGGCCGGAGACCGGCCGGCCCCGTCGGGCGGCGGTGTCCTCGTTCGGTATCAGTGGCACCAATGCCCACCTGGTACTGGAGCAGGCGCCGCGGCCGGCCGAACCGGAGCCGGCCCGGCTGACTCCCGACGTGGCGCCGTGGCCGGTGTCCGGGCACACCGAGCAGGCCCTGCACGCCCAGGTGACGGAGCTGCGTGCGGTGGCCGGCGCGGACCCGCTCGACATTGGCCACACCCTCGCCCACCGAGCCGTGCTCGATCGCCGGCAGGTGCTCGACGCGACCGGCCGGGTGCTGGCCACCGGCGCCGGCGAGGGCGGCGACCTGGTGATGGTCTTCGGCGGTCAGGGTGCCCAGCGTGCCGGGATGGGCCGCGCTCTGTCCGCCCGGTTCCCGGTGTTCGCCGCTGCCTGGTCAGAGGTCGCCGAGCTGCTCGACCCGGAGCTGGACACCCCGCTGTCGGCCGTGCTCGACGACCAGGACGCGCTGGACCGCACCGGGGCCGCACAGCCCGCGCTGTTCGCATTCCAGGTCGCGCTGTTCCGGCTGGCCGAATCGCTCGGCGCGCGGCCGGCGGCGTTGCTCGGCCACTCGGTCGGCGAGATCGCCGCGGCGCACGTCGCGGGGTCGTTGTCGCTACCCGACGCCGCCCACCTGGTCGCCACTCGTGCCCGGTTGATGGACCGGCTGCCCGAGGGCGGGGTGATGGTCGCGTTGCCGGTCGCCGAGGAGGAGGTGCGTCCGCTGCTGGGCACCGAGGTCGCGCTGGCCGCGGTGAACGGCCCGCGGTCGGTGGTGGTCGCCGGCGCGGCGGATCCGGTGGCCGCGGTCGCCGCCCGGTTCGACCGGGCCCGGCGGCTGCGCGCCAGCCATGCCTTCCACTCCCCCCTGATGGCGCCGATGCTGGACGAGTTCCGCGCCGCCTTGGACGGACTGACCTGGCGGGAACCGATCGTGCCGGTGATCTCGACCGTCACCGGCACCCTGGCCGGCCCCGGGTGGGGTTCGCCGGACCACTGGGTCGAGCACGTGGCGCGCACCGTTCGGTTCGGTGACGCTCTCGGCGCGGCCGTCGAGGGCGGGGCCGCCGCGTTTCTGGAGGTCTCGCCGGACGCGGCGTTGAGCGGTCTGGTCGCCGAGGTCGCACCGGACGTGCCGGCGGTCCCACTGCTGCGCCGCGAGCTGGATGAGGAGCGGTCGGTGGTGACCGCTCTGGCCCAGCTGCACTGCGCTGGTCTGCCGGTGGACTGGCCGGCCCTCTACGCCGGGACCGGAGCCGCCCTGATCGACCTGCCCACCTATCCATTCCAGCGGACCCGGCACTGGATCGCCCCGCCGCGGGCCGGCGCCGCCGCCGGAATCGACCCCCTGCTGGGCCCGGGAACCGAGCTGGCCGGGTCCGGCCAGGTGGTCTGCTCCGGGTCGCTGGCCGGCTGGGCCACTCCGGAGTTTCCGGAGGCCGGCTTGGTCGAGCTGGCGTTGCGGGCCGGCGACGAGGTCGGGTGCGCCGTGCTGGCCGAGTTGTCCGTGGAACGCCCGCTCGGTCGCGGCGACGAGGTGCAGGTGATCCTCGACGAGGTGGCCGAGTCCGGCCGCCGCCCGGTCCGCGTGTATGTCCGCGCGGACGGTGAGTGGGAGCGGGCCGCCGCCGGCGCACTTGCCGCGGAGCCGGTGGAACCGGTGGCCATCCGTGACTGGCCGCCCAGGTCGGCCGAGCCGCTCACCCCCGACGACGAGTTGGTGGTCCGCGCATGGCGGCGTGGCAGCGAACTGTTCGCCGAGCTGACGCTCCCGCCCGAGGAGCACCTCGATGCGACCGGCCACCTGCTGCACCCCGCGCTGCTGCAGTCCGCCGTCCTGCTGGACTCCAACCGGGTCCCGGTGTCTTGGGGCGATGTCGCCGTGCACGCCACGGGCGCTGCCGTGCTGCGCGTCCACCTGATCGAGCACGAGGACGGTACCCGCACGCTGTGGGCCGCCGACGCCGACGGGACGCCGGTGGCGACCGCCGAGCGGGTGGTGCTCGGCCCGGTCGGCGAGCGTCGAGCACGCCCGGTGTCCGACAACGCACTGTTCACCCTGGACTGGACGCCGCTTCCCAGCCCGGTCCAGCCCGCGGTCACCGACCGGTGGGTGGTGTTGGGCGAGGGACCGGCCGCGGCCGCGTTGGCCGGCAGCGGTGTGGCCCGAGCCGCCGATCTGGACCAGCTCGACGACCTGGACGCCCCGCCGGAGCTGGTGGTGGTGGACGCGCCGGTCGCGGGCGGCCCTGACACCCAGGCCGTGCGTCGATCCGTGGTCGACGCCCTGGAGTTGCTGCGCGTCTGGCTGGCCGACACCCGGTTCGCCACCAGCCGCCTGGTGTTGCTGACCCGGCGAGAGGTGGCCGTCGGCCAGGAGGACGAACCGGGTGGGCTCGCCGCGGCCTCCGTGTTCGGCCTGGTTCGCTCGGCGCAGGCCGAGCACCCCGGCCGGTTCGCCCTGGCCGACCTGGACGACGACGAGGTTTCCGCCGCGGTGTTGCTCGACGCGCTGGCCGCCGCCCCGGACGAGCCCCAACTGGCGGTCCGGCACGGCGAGGTCCTCGTGCCGCGCCTGACCCCCGCCGAGCGAACCGGGCGGGACTGGGCATGGTCGGCCGAGGGCACCGTCCTGGTCACCGGCGGTTCCGGCGCGCTGGCCGCGCCGCTGGCACGTCACCTGGTCACCCGGCACGGAGTGCGTCACCTGCTGTTGGTCAGCCGCCGCGGCCCGGACGCGCCGGGCGCCGCCGAGCTGATCGAGGAGCTGGCGACCCATGGCGCCCGGGCACGCGCCGTTGCCGCGGACGTCACCGACCGCGACACGCTGGCCGAGGTGCTCGCCGCGATACCCGCCGAGCATCCGCTGACCGGCGTGGCGCACCTGGCCGGGGTGCTCGATGACGGGTTGCTCACCGACCTCGACGCCGCGCGGGTCGAGCGGGTACTGAGCCCCAAGGTGGACGCGGCCGTGCATCTCGACGAACTGACGCGTGACCTGGATCTGGCCGAGTTCGTGCTGTTCTCCGGGTTCGCCGGTGTGGTCGGCGCCCCGGGCCAGGCCAACTACGCCGCCGCCAACGCCGCGCTGGACGCCCTGGCCGCGCGTCGCCGAGCCGCCGGACGGCCGGCGCGGTCGCTGGCCTGGGGCCTGTGGGTACCGGACGGTGAGACGGGAGGGGGTGCCGGAGCCGGCATGTCCGGCGACCTGGGCGCGGCCGAGCTGGCCCGGCTGCGGCGCTCCGGAATCGTCCCGCTAGACCACGACCGTGGCTTCGCGCTGTTCGACGCCGCCGCCGGCGTGGACGCCGCGCTCGTCGTGGCCGTCCAGGTGGACCTTCGGGCGGTCGCGCACGCAGCGACACCGGCGGTGCTGCGCGGGATGGTCCGGCCTGCGGGCCGGCCGGCCGCCAGCGGGGCCGGGCACGTGGCCACACCGCTGACAGAGCGGCTCGCCGGCCGATCCGAGGGGGAGCGGGAGTCGCTGGGCGTGACATTGGTCGTGGCCGCCACGGCGTCGGTGCTCGGCCACGACTCTCCGGCCGCCATCGACCCACGCAAGGGATTTCTGGACCTGGGCATGACCTCACTCAACGGCGTCGAGCTGCGCAATCTGCTCGCCGCCGACACCGGGCTCACCCTGCCCACCACGCTGATCTTCGACCACGCCACCCCCGAGGAGCTGGCCAGTCACCTGCTCGGCCTGGTCAACGGCGCCGAGCCCGGCGCGACGACCGGCGGTGTCGAGTCGGCACTGGCCGAGCTGGCTCGGCTGGAGGCCAGCCTGGCCGCAGGCGAGGTGGAGCTCGGTGCCCGGGACAAACTGGCCAGTCGCCTGTCGGCGGTGCTCTGGACCCTGGATGGCGGTGGGACGCCCGACCCGGAACCCGCCGACGACGACGAGATGTTCGCGTTGATCGACGAGGAGCTGCGGCGTGACTGAGCCCCGGTTCCACCTGCCCGACCCGCACCGCGACGAGGGAACTGCCGCATGACGAACACCGAGAGCAAACTCCGCGAATACCTCCGTCTGGTCACCTCCGATCTACGTCAGACCCGCCAGTTGCTGCGGTCGGCCCAGACCAGGGAGCACGAGCCGATCGCGGTGGTCGGCATGTCCTGCCGGTACCCGGGCGGGATCGGCTCTCCCGAAGACCTGTGGAACGTGGTCGCCGAGGGCCGGGACGTCGTCGGAACGTTGCCTGACGACCGGGGCTGGGATCTCGACCGGCTCTACCATCCCGACCCGGCCAACCCGGGTACGACCTACGTCCGTGAGGGCGGGTTCATCGCCGACGCGAGCGGGTTCGACGCCGCGTTCTTCGACATCGCGCCGCGCGAGGCGTTGGCGATGGACCCGCAGCAGCGGCTGGTGCTGGAGGTGGCCTGGGAGGCGGTCGAACGCGCCGGGCTCGACCCGCGCTCGTTGCGCGGCAGCGAGACCGGCACGTTCGTCGGCGCGATCCAACTCAACTACGGCGCCGGGATGGCGGTTCCGCCCGAGGTCGAGGGGCACCTGGCCACCGGGGCCACAGCCAGCGTCGTCTCCGGTCGGGTCGCCTACGTCCTCGGCTTGCGCGGCCCCGCGTTGACGGTGGACACCGCGTGCTCGTCGTCACTGGTCTCGCTGCACCTCGCGGCCAGGGCGCTGCGGGCGGGCGAGTGCTCGCTGGCCCTGGCCGGCGGCGTGACCGTGCTGCCCACTCCGGCGGTGTTCGTGGAGTTCGCCCGGCAGCGGGCGCTGGCGGCCGACGGTCGCTGCAAGGCGTTCGCGGCTGCCGCCGACGGCGTCGGCTGGGGCGAGGGGGTCGGGATGCTGGTGCTGGAGCGGCTGTCCGACGCCACGGCCAACGGCCACCGGGTGCTGGCCGTGCTGCGCGGTTCCGCGGTCAACCAGGACGGAGCCAGCAGCGGACTGACCGCGCCGAGCGGACCGGCCCAGCAGCGGGTCATTCAGGCCGCGCTGGACAGTGCCCGCCTGACCCCCGAGCTGGTGGACGTCGTGGACGGGCACGGGACGGGTACGAGGTTGGGTGATCCGATTGAGGCGCAGGCGTTGTTGTCGGCGTATGGGCAGGGTCGGGATGTGCCGTTGTTGTTGGGGTCGGTGAAGTCGAATTTGGGTCATACGCAGGCTGCTGCGGGTGTGGCTGGTGTGATCAAGATGGTGTTGGCGATGCGGCATGGTGTTGTGCCGCGGTCGTTGCATGTGGATGAGCCGACGCCGCATGTGGATTGGAGTGCCGGTGCGGTGGAGCTGGTGACCGATCGGGCCGTCTGGCCTGTCACCGATCACCCGCGTCGGGCCGGGGTGTCCTCGTTCGGGATCAGCGGTACCAACGCCCACGTCATCCTCGAACAGGCTCCCGAGCCGGCCCCGAGCCGGTCGGCGACCGAGCCGGCGATCGAGCCGGCGGTGGTGCCCTGGGTGCTCTCCGCCCGTACCGGCACGGCCCTCGAGCGACAGCGGACTGCCCTTCTGTCCGATGTGGATGGTCGGTCTGCTGTGGATGTGGGTTGGTCGTTGGTGTGTTCGCGTTCGTTGTTTGAGCATCGTTCGGTGTTGTTGGGTGGGGTTGAGGTTGCTCGTGGTGTGGTGGGTGGGGGTGGGGTGTGTTTTGTGTTTTCTGGTCAGGGGAGTCAGTGGTTGGGGATGGGTCGGGGGTTGGCGGGGC
>NZ_NKYE01000034.1 GCF_002262875.1 Amycolatopsis antarctica
TGTTGCTTGAGAACTCAACAGTGTGCTAGTGAACTAAGCCAGTAGAGCTTATTTTTGAACCTCGTTTGAGGTTCCTTTGAGGATGAGATTACTTTTGTAGTCTGGATTCCAAACTATTCATTGTTGGAGAGTTTGATCCTGGCTCAGGACGAACGCTGGCGGCGTGCTTAACACATGCAAGTCGAACGATGAAGCTGCTTCGGTGGTGGATTAGTGGCGAACGGGTGAGTAACACGTGGGCAATCTGCCCTGTACTTTGGGATAAGCCCGGGAAACTGGGTCTAATACCGGATAGGACATGTCATCGCATGGTGGTGTGTGGAAAGTTCCGGCGGTACAGGATGAGCCCGCGGCCTATCAGCTTGTTGGTGGGGTAATGGCCTACCAAGGCGACGACGGGTAGCCGGCCTGAGAGGGTGACCGGCCACACTGGGACTGAGATACGGCCCAGACTCCTACGGGAGGCAGCAGTGGGGAATATTGCACAATGGGCGAAAGCCTGATGCAGCGACGCCGCGTGAGGGATGACGGCCTTCGGGTTGTAAACCTCTTTCGACAGGGACGAAGGGTGACTGACGGTACCTGTAGAAGAAGCACCGGCTAACTACGTGCCAGCAGCCGCGGTAATACGTAGGGTGCGAGCGTTGTCCGGAATTATTGGGCGTAAAGAGCTCGTAGGCGGTTTGTCACGTCGGCTGTGAAAACTGGAGGCTTAACCTCCAGCTTGCAGTCGATACGGGCAGACTTGAGTTCGGTAGGGGAGACTGGAATTCCTGGTGTAGCGGTGAAATGCGCAGATATCAGGAGGAACACCGGTGGCGAAGGCGGGTCTCTGGGCCGATACTGACGCTGAGGAGCGAAAGCGTGGGGAGCGAACAGGATTAGATACCCTGGTAGTCCACGCCGTAAACGTTGGGCGCTAGGTGTGGGCGACATTCCACGTTGTCCGTGCCGTAGCTAACGCATTAAGCGCCCCGCCTGGGGAGTACGGCCGCAAGGCTAAAACTCAAAGGAATTGACGGGGGCCCGCACAAGCGGCGGAGCATGTGGATTAATTCGATGCAACGCGAAGAACCTTACCTGGGCTTGACATGCGCCAGACATCCCCAGAGATGGGGCTTCCCTTGTGGTTGGTGTACAGGTGGTGCATGGCTGTCGTCAGCTCGTGTCGTGAGATGTTGGGTTAAGTCCCGCAACGAGCGCAACCCTTATCCTACGTTGCCAGCGCGTTATGGCGGGGACTCGTGGGAGACTGCCGGGGTCAACTCGGAGGAAGGTGGGGATGACGTCAAGTCATCATGCCCCTTATGTCCAGGGCTTCACACATGCTACAATGGCTGGTACAGAGGGCTGCGATACCGCGAGGTGGAGCGAATCCCTTAAAGCCGGTCTCAGTTCGGATCGCAGTCTGCAACTCGACTGCGTGAAGTCGGAGTCGCTAGTAATCGCAGATCAGCAACGCTGCGGTGAATACGTTCCCGGGCCTTGTACACACCGCCCGTCACGTCATGAAAGTCGGTAACACCCGAAGCCCACGGCCCAACCCGTAAGGGGGGGAGTGGTCGAAGGTGGGACTGGCGATTGGGACGAAGTCGTAACAAGGTAGCCGTACCGGAAGGTGCGGCTGGATCACCTCCTTTCTAAGGAGCAACACATCCGTAGTCCCTGGGATACCCGGGATCAGTGCTGCGGAGTGGCTCAGATGTAGATGCCGAATGTGTGTCTGTTTGGGTTGCTCAAGGAATTGTGGAACTACTGGTCTAGGTTGGTTCGAGGGTTGAGCTGGCATGTGAGTACTGCTTCTTCGGGAGTGTGGAAAGTGTGTGTGGTGAGATTCTGGTTCTGATGTTTGCTGGCACGCTGTTGGGTCCTGAGGCAACACGTTGGTGTTGTGCTCTGGGTGTGGTGTTTGAGAACTGTAGAGTGGATGCGAGCATCTTTGTGGTCAAGTTATTAAGGGCACATGGTGGATGTCTAGGCATCAGGAGCCGATGAAGGACGTGGGAGGCTGCGATAAGCCTCGGGGAGCTGTCAACCGAGCTGAGATCCGAGGATGTCCGAATGGGGAAACCCAGCACTCGTGATGGAGTGTTACCCGCACCTGAATATATAGGGTGTGTGGAGGGAACGCGGGGAAGTGAAACATCTCAGTACCCGTAGGAAGAGAAAACAACCGTGATTCCGTGAGTAGTGGCGAGCGAAAGCGGAAGAGGCTAAACCGTGTATATGTCAAGCTGTCAGGCGTTGTGTATGCGGTGTTGTGGGACCCATTGTGGAAGATCTGACAGTCTTCCGGGTGCACGTCAGGGTTAGTGGAACATGTTTGGGAAACGTGACCGTAGAGGGTGAGAGTCCCGTACGCGAAAACTCTGATTGTGGATCTTGATGGTGTTCCCGAGTAGCAGCGAGCTCGTGGAATTTGCTGTGAATCTGCCGGGACCACCCGGTAAGCCTAAATACTTCCTGATGACCGATAGCGGACTAGTACCGTGAGGGAAAGATGAAAAGTACCCCGGGAGGGGAGTGAAAGAGTACCTGAAACCGTGTGCCTACAAGCCGTCAGAGCATTTCGATGTGATGGCGTGCCTTTTGAAGAATGAGCCTGCGAGTTAGTGCTGCGTGGCGAGGTTAACCCGTGTGGGGTAGCCGTAGCGAAAGCGAGTCTGAATAGGGCGATTGAGTCGCGTGGTCTAGACCCGAAGCGGAGTGATCTACCCATGGCCAGGTTGAAGCGACGGTAAGACGTCGTGGAGGACCGAACCCACTTAGGTTGAAAACTGAGGGGATGAGCTGTGGGTAGGGGTGAAAGGCCAATCAAACTCCGTGATAGCTGGTTCTCCCCGAAATGCATTTAGGTGCAGCGTCGCATGTTTCTCCACGGGGGTAGAGCTACTGGATGGTCTAGGGGCCTTACCGGGTTACCGAAATCAACCAAACTCCGAATACCGTGGAGTGAGAGTGCGGCAGTGAGACGGCGGGGGATAAGCTTCGTCGTCGAGAGGGAAACAGCCCAGAACACCAGCTAAGGCCCCTAAGTGTGTGCTCAGTGGGAAAGGATGTGGGATTGCCCAGACAACCAGGAGGTTGGCTTAGAAGCAGCCACCCTTGAAAGAGTGCGTAATAGCTCACTGGTCAAGTGGTCCTGCGCCGACAATGTAGCGGGGCTTAAGCACACCGCCGAAGCTGTGTCATTCACACATGTGATCCGCTTGGACTTTCGGGTCCTTGTGCAGTCGTGTGGATGGGTAGGGGAGCGTCCTGCATCCAGGGAAGCGGCCGTGTAAACGAGTCGTGGAGGGTGTGGGAGTGAGAATGCAGGCATGAGTAGCGAAAGCAGAGTGAGAAACTCTGCCGCCGGATGACCAAGGGTTCCTGGGCCAGGCTAATCCGCCCAGGGTAAGTCGGGACCTAAGGCGAGGCCGACAGGCGTAGTCGATGGATAACGGGTTGATATTCCCGTACCCGCATATGTTCGTCCCTGACGAGGCAGTTGATACTAACCACCCGAAGCGCATGTGGAAGTCTTCGGACGGAAGCGTGTTGTGGAGCGTGGGACCTGATTCTGTAGTAGTCAAGCGATGGGGTGACGCAGGAAGGTAGCTCCGCCAGTGAATGGTAGTACTGGTGTAAGCGTGTAGGCCGGAACATAGGCAAATCCGTGTTCCATATAGGCCGAGACGTGACGCGTAGCCGATTGAGGCGAAGTAGAGTGATCCTATGCTGCCGAGAAAAGCCTCTAGCGAGAACATGAGCGGCCCGTACCCCAAACCAACACAGGTGGTCAGGTAGAGAATACTAAGGCGATCGGGTGAACTGTGGTTAAGGAACTCGGCAAAATGCCCCCGTAACTTCGGGAGAAGGGGGGCCAAAGCACCTGAAGCCTCTTGCAGGCTAGGGTGAGTTGGCCGCAGAGACCAGCGGAAAGCGACTGTTTACTAAAAACACAGGTCCGTGCGAAGAAGCAATTCGATGTATACGGACTGACGCCTGCCCGGTGCTGGAACGTTAAGAGGACCGGTTAGCCTTTCGGGGCGAAGCTGAGAATTTAAGCGCCAGTAAACGGCGGTGGTAACTATAACCATCCTAAGGTAGCGAAATTCCTTGTCGGGTAAGTTCCGACCTGCACGAATGGCGTAACGACTTTCCGGCTGTCTCAACCACAGGCCCGGCGAAATTGCACTACGAGTAAAGATGCTCGTTACGCGCGGCAGGACGGAAAGACCCCGGGACCTTTACTATAGTTTGGTATTGGTTTTCGGTTCGGCTTGTGTAGGATAGGTGGGAGACTGTGAAGCGATCACGCTAGTGATTGTGGAGTCAATCTTGAAATACCACTCTGGTCGAATTGGGAATCTCAACCTCGGACCATGATCTGGTTCAGGGACAGTGCCTGATGGGTAGTTTAACTGGGGCGGTTGCCTCCCAAAGAGTAACGGAGGCGCCCAAAGGTTCCCTCAGCCTGGTTGGCAATCAGGTGTTGAGTGCAAGTGCACAAGGGAGCTTGACTGTGAGACAGACATGTCGAGCAGGGACGAAAGTCGGGACTAGTGATCCGGCACCACCTGGTGGAAGGGGTGTCGCTCAACGGATAAAAGGTACCCCGGGGATAACAGGCTGATCTTGCCCAAGAGTCCATATCGACGGCATGGTTTGGCACCTCGATGTCGGCTCGTCGCATCCTGGGGCCGGAGTAGGTCCCAAGGGTTGGGCTGTTCGCCCATTAAAGCGGCACGCGAGCTGGGTTTAGAACGTCGTGAGACAGTTCGGTCCCTATCCGCCGCGCGCGCAGGAGACTTGAGGAAGGCTGTCCCTAGTACGAGAGGACCGGGACGGACGAACCTCTGGTATGCCAGTTGTCACGCCAGTGGCATGGCTGGTTAGCTACGTTCGGAAGGGATAACCGCTGAAGGCATCTAAGCGGGAAGCCTGTTCCAAGATGAGGTCTCCCACCCGTATGGGTTAAGGCCCCCAACAGACCATTGGGTTGATAGGCCAGAAATGGAAGCACAGTAATGTGTTTTGAGTTGACTGGTACTAATAGGCCGAGGACTTGCCCACAAACATGCTACGCATCCGCTCTACAGCTCTGAAACACCACATCCACTCTACATCCACACCCCTATCACAATCAGGGAATGTGGATACAGAACAAATTGGATAGTGGGTTTCACAGAGTTACGGCGGTCATAGCGGCGGGGAAACGCCCGGTCCCATTCCGAACCCGGAAGCTAAGCCTGCCAGCGCCGATGGTACTGCACCCGAAGGGGTGTGGGAGAGTAGGACGCCGCCGAAC
>NZ_NKYE01000035.1 GCF_002262875.1 Amycolatopsis antarctica
GACCACTCGGCGCCGTCAACCCATTCGACGCACCATCCGAATTCACCGCCGAACCCCGCACCACCGCCAACACCTCATGCCCATTGGCCACCGCATCCGACAACCGCTCCACCACCACCACACCCACACCCTCAGACCAGCCGACGCCGTCGGCGGCGTCGGAGTAGGAGCGGCTGCGGCCGTCCGGGGACATACCCCGCTGGCGGGAGAACTCGACGAACACGCCGGGAGTGGACATCACGGTGACGCCACCGGCCAGCGCCAGCGAACACTCCCCCGACCGCAACGCCTGCACAGCCAAATGCAACGACACCAACGACGACGAACACGCCGTGTCCACCGTCATCGTCGGACCCTCCAAACCCAACGCATACGCCACCCGACCGGAGGCGACGCTGGGAGCACTGCCGTTGCCGCGCAGCCCCTCGTATCCGGCGGGGTCGAGCAGGCCGGAATAGTCGTTGTACATCACCCCCATGTAGACGCCCGTGTCTCCACCGCGCAGCGAGATCGGGTCGATCCTGGCCCGTTCGACCGCTTCCCATGCCGTCTGCAACAGCAGGCGCTGCTGCGCGTCGGTCGCTGTCGCCTCGCGCGGGCTCATCCGGAACAACCCGGCGTCGAACTCGCCGGCGTCGTCGAGGAATCCGCCGTGCCGGGTATAGGACGTGCCCGGATTCGCCGGATCGGGGTCGTAGACCCGACCAAGATCCCACCCCCGATCCGTCGGGAACTCGGTAATGGCGTCCACCCCATCGGACACCAGCCGCCACAAGTCCTCCGGCGAACGAACCCCACCCGGATAACGACAGGCCATCCCCACAATGGCGACCGGCTCGTCCACCACCGACGCCCGGGCGACCGGGGTGGCGGCGAGCGCGGCCCGCCGGGCATCGGCGTCGGTACGGCCGGTCAACTCAGCGAGCAGGTGCTCGGCGAGTGAACCAGTGGTGGGGTGGTCGAATACCAGGGTGGCCGGCAGGGTCAGGCCGGTCTCGGCGGTCAGCCGGTTGCGCAGCTCGACCGCGGTCAGCGAGTCGAAGCCCATCTCCTGGAAGTTCCTGGCCGGGTCGACCGGGGTGGTACTCGGGTGACCGAGCACGGTGACGACGGCCGCCCTGACCAGCTCGCGCACCGTACGCGCTCGGTCGTCGGTGGGAAGTGTGGCGAGTCGCGCGGCCAGGTCGTCGGTGGACTGGTGGCTCGCGGACCGGCGGTCGGGAGTCCGGCCCAGCCCGCGCAGCAACGGCGATGAGGCGCCATGGGCGCGCAGCACGGCCAGGTTCAGCGCCACCGGGGTCAGGGTCGGGCGCCCGTCGGCGACGGCGGTGTCGAACAGCCGCAGCCCCTGTTCGGTGGACAGTGGCGGAAGGCCGACGTGACCGGCGCGGGTGCGGGTGGCGCTCATCCCGGTCTCGGCGGCCCAGGCGCCCCAGGCCAGCGACACCGCGGGAAGCCCCAGTCGGGCGCGGTGGTGGGCCAGACCGTCCAGGAAGGCGTTCGCCGCGGCGTAACCGCCCTGTCCGGGGCCGCCGAACACGCCGGCAAACGAGGAGAACAGCACGAAGCCGGCGAGCGGCAGGTCGGCGACGGCTTGGTGCAGGTTCCAGGCGCCGCCGGCCTTGGCGGCCAGGGGGACGGCCAAGCGCTCGGGGGTGAGCGACTCGACCACGCCGTCGTCCAGCGCGCCGGCCAGATGCACCACCGCGGTCAGCGGGTGTTCGGCGGGCACGGACCCGACCAGCTCGGCGACCGCGGCGGGGTCGGCCACGTCACAGGCCACGACGCGGATGTCCGCGTCGAGTTCGGCGCCGAGCCGCTCGACACCCTCGGCGGCGGGGCCGCGTCGGCTGGCCAGCAGCAGCCTGCGGACGCCGTGCTCGGCGACCAGGTGGCGGACCAGTTCACGGCCAAGGCCGCCGGTGGCCCCGGTGACCAGCACCGTGCCGTCCGGGTCCCAGGCCGCCGCACCAGTGGTGGTCGCCGCGCCGGCCCGGACCAGCCGGGCGGCGAGCAACCGGCCTCCACGCAGGGCGAGCTGTGGCTCGTCGGTGGTCAGCGCGGCGCTCAGCGCCGCGGGAGCCGGGTCCGGGTCGGCCGGATCCAGGTCCAGCAGGGAAAACCGGCCGGGATGCTCGGTCTGAGCGGAGCGCACCAGACCCCAGACGGCGGCGGCGGCCAGGTCGTGGCCGTCGATCGCCCCGCGAGTGAGGAAGGTCAGCACGCCCGGCTGGGAGCGGGCCGCCCAGCGCTGGACCAACTCCAGAGCGGCGGCGGCGAGCCGGTGCGCCCGGGCCGGGGGATCGTCGGTCCGGTCCTCGTTCCGGTTGTCGATGCCGAACAGCGGGGCCAGCGTCGGTCCGGAAGCCTCGGCCAGGTCGTCCGGGTCCACCTCGGTGACCCGCAGGCCTCGCTCGCGCAACGCCGCGACCAGTTCGGGTCCGCCGAGCACGGCCAGCTCGGCCACCGGTTCGCCGGGCCGGACCGGTGGCCAGCTCAGGTCGAACAGCGTGTCCCGGGCCGGAGTGCCGCCGAGGTCGGTGGGCAGCGCGCGCACCGCGAGTTCGTCCACGGTGATCACCGGGGCGCCGGTGGGGTCCATGGCCCGCACGGACACCGCGTCCGGCCCGGCCGGCGCGACCCGCACCCGCAGCACGGAAGCGCCACCGGCGTGCAGGGTCACCCCGCGCCAGGAGAACGGCAGCCGCCCCGCGTTCGACTCGGTCGCGGCCGGGGACTGCACGGCCGCGTCCAGCAACGCCGGGTGCAGGCCGAACGCGGCGGCGTCGGTGCGGATCTCCTCAGGCAGGGCCACCTCGGCGAGCACCTCGTCGCCCAGCCGCCACACCGCGCGGATCCCGCGGAAGGCCGGGCCGTAGTCCAGGCCGCGCTCGGCGAAGCTGTCGTAGAGCCCGTCCAGGTCGACCGGCTCGGCTCCGGCCGGTGGCCAGGTTTCGGTCCAGTCGGGAGGCGCGGGGGTCTCGGCGACGTCGAGCACACCGACGGCGTGTTCGGTCCACGGCTCGTCCGGCGCGGCGTCGGGGCGAGAGTGGACGACCACGGCGCGCCGCCCGTCCGACCGCGGTGGCTCGACCGAGACCTGCACCCGGACCGTGCCGTGTGGGGGCAGCATCAGCGGCGCGACCATGGTCAGCTCCGTCACCCGGTCGCAGCCGACTTCGTCGCCGGCACGCACCGCCAACTCCAGCAGCGCCGTCCCCGGCGCCACCACCTGGCCGCCGACCACATGGTCTGCCAGCCAGGGGTGGGTGCCGGTGGAGATCCGGCCGGTGAGCAACACGCCGGTGGAGTCGGCCAACGCTACCGTCGCGCCGAGCAACGGGTGTCCGGCGGCTTCCAGGCCGAGTCCGGCGGCGTCTCCGGCGGGCGCGCCGGACAACCAGTAGCGCTCGTGCTCGAACGGGTAGGTGGGCAGGTCGGTCAACTCGCCGGTGCCGGTGCCGTCGAGGAGTGCCGACCAGTCGATGTCCACACCGGACACATGTAGCTCCGCGGCAGCCCGCACCACTGCTTCTTCTTCCGCAACATCACCACGCACACTGGGCACCACCAAAACCTCAGGCGCCGTCTGAGCAACCGCAGCACTCAACGACCTACCAGGACCAATCTCGACGAACCGCGTATTCCCGCCATCAGCCACAAATCGCACCGCATCGGCGAAACGCACC
>NZ_NKYE01000036.1 GCF_002262875.1 Amycolatopsis antarctica
GTCGAATTTGGGTCATACGCAGGCTGCTGCGGGTGTGGCTGGTGTGATCAAGATGGTGATGGCGATGCGGCATGGTGTTGTGCCGCGGTCGTTGCATGTGGATGAGCCGACGCCGCATGTGGATTGGGATTCGGGGTCGGTGCGGTTGTTGGCCGAGGCCGCGGACTGGCCGCGGACCGATCGGCCACGCCGGGCCGGGGTGTCCTCGTTCGGCGTCAGCGGCACCAACGCCCACATCATCCTCGAACAGCCCGCGCCTGCCCCGCCGCGCCCGCCGGCGCTCGAGCGCCCAGTTCCGTTGCTGGTGTCCGGCCGCACCGAACAAGCGCTGCGCGCCCAGCTCGACCGGCTGCCCGCCGAACCCACCGTCGACACGGCGTTCACCCTGGCTACCGCCCGCACCGCCTTCGAGCACCGGGCCGTGCTGCTCGGCGGCGTCGGGGAGCCGGTCGAGGTCGCCCGCGGGATGGCCGGGGCCGGGCGGGTGGCATTCCTGTTCTCCGGCCAGGGCGCCCAGCGCGTGGGCATGGGCCGTGAGCTGCACGGCCGCTACCCGGTGTTCGCCGCCGCACTGGACGCCGTCCTGGCCGAGTTGGGCGAGGACGTGCGGGCGGTGATGTGGGGCGAGGGCGGCGACCTGACCGAGACCCGGTGGGCGCAGCCGGCCCTGTTCGCGCTGGAGGTGGCCCTCTATCGGCTGGTGGAGTCCTGGGGTGTGGTGCCCGACCGGCTGGTCGGGCACTCCGTCGGCGAGATCGCCGCCGCGCACGTGGCCGGGGTGCTGTCGCTGCCCGACGCCTGTGCGCTGGTCTCCGCCCGCGCTCGGCTGATGCAGGCTCTGCCCGCCGGTGGCGTGATGGTCGCGGTGTCGGCCAGTGAGACCGAGGTGGCGCCGCTGCTCGGTCCGGAGGTGGCCCTGGCCGCGGTCAACGGTCCTGAGTCGGTCGTCCTGTCCGGCGCTGCTGGTCCGGTGCTGGCCGCGGCCGGGACGCTGGCCGATGACGGCCGGCGCACCCGTCGGCTGGAAGTCAGCCACGCCTTCCACTCGCCGCTGATGGATCCGGTGCTCGACGAACTCGGCCGGTCGATCGACGGAATCACCTTCGGCGCCGCGTCGACCCCGATCGTCTCCACGGTGTCCGGCACGCTCGCCGGGCCGGAGCTGAGTTCCGTCGATTACTGGGTCGACCAGGTCCGCGCCACCGTCCGGTTCGGCGACGCCCTCGGTGTACTCGCCGAGGACGGCGTGCGGACCGTGCTGGAACTGGGCCCGGAGGGCCCGCTGTGCGCCGCCGCGCACGAGGTGCTGCCCGCCGGTTCGGTCGCGGTGCCCGCGCTGCGCGCCGACCGGCCGGAAGAGCACGCGGTGCTGGCCGCGCTGGCCGCGCTGCATGTCGCCGGTGCCTCGGTGGACTGGCCGGCCTACTTCGCCGACCTCGACGCGACCACCGTCGACCTGCCGACCTACGCCTTCCAACGCCAGCAGTACTGGCCTGCGCCCGCTCCGCGGACCGCGGACGCCGCCGGTCTGGGACTGGTCGAGGCCGGGCATCCGCTGCTGGGCGCGGCGGTGAGGCTGGCCGAGGACGGTGAGGTGGTGCTGACCGGACGGCTTGCCCCGGCCACCCAGCCGTGGCTGGCCGAGCACCAGGTCGGAGGCGTGGTGCTGCTGCCGGCCACGGGCCTGCTGGAGCTGGTTGTCCGGGCCGGAGACGAGGTGGGCAGCCAGCACATCGAGGAGCTGATGCTGCTGGCCCCGTTGGTGCTGTCCGAGCAGGGGAGTACGCGGGTCCAAGTCCGGGTCGGAGCCCCGGACACAGCCGGAACTCGCGCGGTGAGCGTGCATTCCGGGGCGGACGACCACGGGTCGTGGACGCACAACGCCGCCGGAACGCTGCGCTCCTCCCCGCCGGCCGCCCCGCCGTCGTTGGGCGTCTGGCCGCCGCCCGGCGCCGAGCCGGTCGAGTTGGGCGACTGCTACGCGCGGTTCGCCGCGGCCGGGTTCGGCTACGGTCCGGCCTTCCAGGGGCTGCGCGCGGTGTGGCGGCACGAGGATGACGTGCTGGCGGAGGTGGCGCTGCCGCCGATCGCGGCCGAACAGGCCGCCGGTTTCGGACTGCACCCGGCGTTGCTGGACTCGGTCCTGCACGCCCTGTTGGTCACCCGTAACACCGAGGGCGAGATGCGGCTGCCGTTCGCCTGGGAGGGCGTGACCTTGCACGCTGGCGGGGCCGACGCGCTGCGGGTCCGGCTGAGCGAGCGGGGGCCGGAGGCGATCGCCATCGAGGCAAGCGACCTCGCCGGCCGGCCGGTGCTCTCGGTCGCGGCGCTGCGGGACCGGGTGGTCACCGACCATCCGACGGCTCCGGCTTCCGGCCAGGATGTGCGCGATGCTCTGTTCACCGTGGACTGGCCGGTGGTCCAGACCACGGGCGTTCCGCCGGCCGCCGTCGCCGTGCTGGGCTCCGGACTGGACGAGGTGGCCGGCGTCCGGGCCAGCGCGCTGGCGGACCTGGCACCCGCCGAGCTCGTCCTGCACCGGCTGAGCGGTGACGGCCCCACCACCGACGGCGGGCTTGCCGAGCGGGCGCTGGAGCTGATGCGGGAGTGGTTGGGGGATGGGCGTTTTGCGGGTTCGTGTTTGGTGTTGGTGACTCGGGGTGCGGTGGGTCCGGTGGTGGGTTCTGGGGTTGATGTGGGTGGTGGTGCGGTGTGGGGTTTGGTGCG
>NZ_NKYE01000037.1 GCF_002262875.1 Amycolatopsis antarctica
GGTTCACCACCTCACCATCGTTCCATGTGACCGCGTTGGACGCGTGTGAACCCGTCGGACGTGGCGCAGGGCCGCCTCCGGCTGGTGCCGGTGGCGGCCCTGCGCTGTAGGTGTCGGGTGTTAGTGGTCGGTTGCTTTTTCGGCTCCTGCTCCGGTGAGGGAGCGGACTTCCATTTCGGCGTATTTCTTCTGGTTGTGGTCTTTGGACAGGACGGTGCCCAGCCAGCCGAGGAAGAACGAGAGCGGGATGGACACCAGGCCGGGGTTCTGCAGGGGGAACCAGGCGAAGTCGGCGGTTTTGATCATCGACTTCGGTGTGCCGGACACGGCGGGGGAGAACACGATCAGGATGACCGTGGCGCCGAGCCCACCATAGATCGACCACAGGGCCCCGGAGGTGTTGAACCGTTTCCAGAACAGCGAGTACAGGATGGTGGGCAGGTTCGCCGAGGCGGCCACGGCGAAGGCCAGCGCGACCAGGAACGCCACGTTCTGGTCCTTGGCCAGGATCCCGCCCGCGATCGCGACCGCGCCGATGACCAGCGCGGTGATCCGGGCGACCCGCACTTCGGCGTTCGGGTCCTCGACCTTGCCCTTCTTGATCACGTTGGCGTAGACGTCGTGGGCGAAGGAAGCCGAGGCGGTGATGGTCAGCCCGGCGACCACGGCCAGGATCGTCGCGAACGCCACCGCCGCGATGAACCCCAGCAACAGCGGCCCGCCCAGTTCCTGAGCCAGCAACGGTGCCGCGGAGTTCTCCCCGCCCGGTGCCGCGGAGATCGCGTCCTTACCGACCAGCGCTCCCGCCCCATACCCCAGAACCAGGGTGAACAGGTAGAACAGGCCGATCAACCCGATCGCCCACACCACCGACTTACGGGCGTCCTTGGCGGTGGGCACCGTGTAGAACCGCATCAGCACGTGCGGCAACCCGGCGGTGCCCAGCACCAGCGCGATCCCCAGCGACAGGAAATCGATCTTGCTGGTCTCCGACACCCCGTACTTCGCGCCCGGGTTGAGCAACGCCTCCCCCGCACCGTCAGCACGCTCCACCGCGCCACCGAGCAACGCCGAGAGGTTGAACCCGTACTTGCCCAGCACCCACACCGTCATCACGAACGCACCCGCGATCAACAACGTCGCCTTGATGATCTGCACCCAGGTGGTGCCCTTCATGCCACCCACCAGCACATAAATGATCATCACCACGCCGACCACCGAGATCACCACAGCCTGACCGACACCGGAGGAAATGCCCAGCAGCAGCGACACCAGGATCCCCGCGCCCGCCATCTGCGCCAGCAGATAGAAAAACGACACCGCCAGCGTCGAGGTCGCCGCCGCCGCCCGCACCGGACGCTGCCGCATCCGGAACGCCAGCACATCACCCATCGTGAACTTCCCGGTGTTGCGCAACAACTCCGCCACCAGCAGCAACGCCACCAGCCACGCCACCAGGAAACCGATCGAGTACAAAAACCCGTCATACCCGTTCAACGCGATCGCACCCGCGATCCCCAAAAACGACGCCGCGGACAAATAATCACCCGCGATCGCCACACCATTCTGCGGACCCGTGAACGCCCGACCCGCCGCATAATAATCCGACGCCGTCTTCGTGTTCCGCGACGCCCGGAACACCACCACCAACGTCACCACCACAAACGCGGCGAAAATGCTGATGTTCAGAACCGGGTTCGACCCCTCGACACCCTCAGCGAGAATCACTTCGCCTCCCCCTCGATCTCACCACGGATCCTGTCCGCGATCGGATCCAACTTCCGATTCGCATACCGCACATACAACCCAGTAATCACAAACGTCGACACAAACTGCAACAACCCCAAAATCAACCCAACATTAATATTCCCCACAACCTTCGTCGACATAAACCCATGCGCATAATCCGCCAACAACACATACAACAAATACCAAACCAAAAACAAACCCGTCATCGGGAACACGAACACCCGCAGGCGCCGCTTCAACTC
>NZ_NKYE01000003.1 GCF_002262875.1 Amycolatopsis antarctica
ATCAACCCCAGACGCGACTACCAACCCACCGGAGCCCCCAAAGGGCCCACCCGCCGACCCCACACATAACAACAGCCGAACCGACACTTCGTCGGTCCGACTGTCGCCGATGTCCTGAGACATCACAGTTGTGCCCTCGGCAGGATTCGAACCTGCGACACCTGCCTCCGGAGGGCAGTGCTCTATCCCCTGAGCTACGAGGGCGCCATCGCTGTGCGACGTCGAAAGCCTAGCGTATGCCCCGGGCGCCGGCGTCGGCGGTCCGGCCACGTGGGCCGAGCGCGGGCAGCTCACGGATGCCGAACTCGCGGCGCAGCGCGGACCGTGCCGCGTAGTAGCCGCACATGCCGTGCACGCCGGGGCCGGGGACGCTGGACGCCGAGCACAGGTAGACCCCGGCCAGCGGGGTCCGGTGCGGGTCGAGCGCGGGCGCGGGACGGAACGCGGCCTGGGTCAGCGACATGGCACCCGCGCTGATGTCGCCGCCGACGTAGTTCGGGTTGTACGCCTCCATCTTGTCGGTGCTGACCGCCCGCGAGGCGATGATCGTGTCGCCGAATCCCGGTGCGTGCCGCTCGATCTGGGCGCGCACGAGTTCGGTCGGGTCCACGGTGTCGCCGTTGGGAACGTGGCAGTAGGCCCACACCGGGCGCTTGCCGGGCAGCCCCCGGCTCGGGTCGGCGGCCATCGGATCGGCGAGGAGCACGAACGGTTCGTCCGGCCGGACCCCGCCCGCCGCCGCCGTCTCACTGCGCCAGATCTCCCGCTGGGTGCCGCCGATGTGCACCGTCCCGGCGCGCCCCACCTCCGGGTCGCGCCACGGAATCGGCTCGCTGACGAGGAAGTCGACCTTCGCGGCGCCGGACGCGTACTGGAACCCGTCGAGCCTGCGGCGGTACCGCTCCGGCAGCACCTCACCCGCCAGTGCGCTGAAACCGCGTGGTGCGACGTCGAGCAGCACCGTGCGGGCGCCACCCAGTTCGCGGATGTCGGTGATCGGCGTGCCGGTGTGCAGGGTGCCGCCGTGTGCGCGGATGTCCTCGGCCAGCACCTCGGCGATCCGGCCGCTGCCACCGCGGGGCACCGGCCAGCCGCTGCTGTGCGCGAGGTGGCCGAGCAGCAGGCCGACCGCCCCGCCGGGCAGGCTCGGCAGGCCCTGCACGGCGTGTGCCGCCACCCCGGCGAACATGGCCGCCGCCTGCGGTTCGCGAAACATCCGGGACGCCAGCGGAGTGCCGTGCGCGAGCACGCGGGAACCGAGGAGCAGCGGCGTCAGCAGGTCGAGCGGAACCTGCCGCTGGTTGGACAGCAGCAGGTCGACGAGGTGGCTGCTGCGCCGCACCAGCGGACCCATCAGCCTGCGCCAGCGGGCACCGTCGCGGCCGAGCCGTTCGCAGGTGCGGTCCAGGCTGCGGTAGGCGATGCCGGCGTCCGCGCCGTCCAGCGGATGCGCGTAGCTCGCCTCTGGGTGCAGCAGCTCGACGCCACGTGCGGCGAGATCGAACTCGCGGAAGAAGCGGGACGCCGCCGCCATCGGGTGCACGGCGGAGCAGATGTCGTGCACGACGCCGCTGTCGAACAGGTCGGCCGAACGGGAACCACCGCCGATCTCGTCCGCGGCCTCGTAGAGCCGGACGGACAGGCCCGCCCGCGCCATGATCACGCCCGCGGCGAGGCCGTTGGGTCCCGTGCCGACGATGGCGACGTCCGGTCCGGTCTCAGCTCGTGTCCCCATCGGCTCAGGCTATCGGTATGTCACCAGGTGGGCTGTGATCGTCGTCGCATCGCACTCATGCGCATGTCACTATATATTTTGGGCCGGACCCGAGGGAGGCGAACGCATGGGGCACGGTCACGGGCACGGACACACCGCGGGCAGCGCCTCGGCGCGCCATCTGCCGAGGCTGGCCGCGGCTCTCGCCATCGGCGCGGCGTTCATGGTGCTGGAGTTCGCGGTCGGTTTCGCCACGTCCTCGCTCGCCCTGATCTCCGACGCCGCGCACATGCTCACCGACGTCGTGGGCGTCGGGATGGCGCTGACGGCGATCCTGCTCGCCCGGCGCAGCACGCCCACCCACCGGCGCACCTTCGGCCTCTACCGCGCCGAGGTGCTGGCCGCGCTGGGCAACGCGTTGCTGCTGTTCGGCGTCGCGGGTTACGTGCTGTACGAGGCGATCAGCCGCATCGCCGACCCGCCCGAGGTGCCCGGGCTGCCCGTCGTCCTCGCCGCCACCGCGGGCCTGGTGGCCAACCTCGCCTCGTTCGCCCTGCTGCGCTCCGGGGCCAAGGAGAGCATCAACCTGCGCGGCGCCTACCTCGAAGTGCTCGCCGACCTGATCGGCTCGGTGGGCGTACTGGTCAGCGGCGCGATCACGCTGCTCACCGGCTGGCGCTACGCCGACCCGGTGATCGGTGTGGCGATCGGACTGTTCGTCCTCCCGCGGACCTACGTGCTGGCCCGCCGAGCGCTGCGCATCCTGTTCCAGCACGCGCCCGAACTCGTCGACGTGCGGGCGATCAACGCGGAACTTGCCGCTCTGCCGGGTGTCGCGGACGTGCACGACCTGCACATCTGGACGTTGACCTCGGGCATGGAGGTCGCCTCCGCGCACCTGACGGTCGACGCGGACGCCGACGGCTCCGAGGTGCTGCTCGCCGCGCAACGGCTGCTGGCCGGGACACACGGCATCGACCACGCCACCCTCCAGGTGGAAGCGCAGGAGGCGGCGAAGCGATGTACGGAGCTGACCTGGTGACCGGCGCTCAGGGCGCGGGCAGCGGCTGAGCGCCGCGCGCGACGAGCATCTGCCGCATCAGTTCGGTCTCCGCGCTCTGCGAGACGAGGATGCTGCGCGTCAGCGCCCGTACCGCGGGCGAGCCGGTGTGGTCCTGGGCGTACTGCGCCATCTCCGAGCCGCCCTGATGGTGGCGCAGCATGAGCTGCAGGAAGTCCACGTCCAGCTTCGTGCCGCCGAGCTTGCGCATCCTCGCCAGCTCCTCGGAGGTGGCCATGCCCGGCATCGGGGCACCCGGCGCGGCCTGCGTGGTGGCGCCGCCGCCGTGCGCGTGTCCGTCGTCGCCGGCCATCCAGGTCATGTACTCGCCGATCGCCTGCTCCGGCTGGCTCCACAGCATGAGCCAGCCCTTCATCCGGCCGACCTGCTCGATCTGGGTGCTGCCGATGTCGAAGGCGAGTTGCCGAACGGCCGGGTCGCTGGTGTGGTCGCGTGCCCAGTTGGCCATCGTCACGGCCTGCAAGTGGTGCACCGACATGTCCTGTGCGAAGCCGACCTCCACCGAATCCGGCCCCGGGGTCGCCGCGGTGTCCTCGCCTGCCATCGACTGGGTGATCAGCATCCCGGCCGTCGCGCCGACGAGCAGGACGGCGAGCATCGCCGCGCCGATGATCACCAGGCGGGACCAGGCGGGCGTGCGGGACTCGGGGTACTCCTCGTCGGGGTCCTCGTCGAGCGGCTGGATCCCGGGCACCCCGTCTCCGGCGTCCCGATCCCCGGCGTTCTGATCCGCGGCGGGTGACGAGTCTGCGGGCGACGAGTCGGCGACCGGCGAGTCCGCGGCGCCGGCCCTCTCGGGACCGGCGCCGTCATCGTCGGACTTGCTCGTCACGCCGGTCAGCCTCCGGCGGGCGGAACGGGCTGACCGCCCGGCGCGGGAACGCCACCCGGCGCGGGCTGCTGACCGCCGGGCAGGCCCGGGGGCATACCGCCCGGGGCACCACCGACGCCGGCCTCCGGCGGAGCCGCGCCCTGTGAGCCCTGGTAGTCCATCGGCTTCGCGTCGGGTCCGGGGGCGCTCGGGTCGAACGCGGGGGGTGCGCTCGGGTCGAACGCGCCGGGTCCGAGGGCGTCACAGGACGCGCCGACCTCGGGGTAGGTGGTCTGGTTCTGGCGCAGTGCCACGATGAACTGGTCGATGCGCTCGTCGTCGGCGGCGTCGAGCTTGAGCTGGTGTCCCCAGGACTGCAGCGAGATCGGCTTGTCCAGGCCCGGGTACGGCGACATCATCGTGTACGGCTTGCCCTCGACGCGGACCTTGAGCTGCTCCAGGGCGTCCCCGCTGACCTGGTCGGGGTTGTACGCGATCCAGACCGCGCCGTGCTCGAGGGAGTGCACCATGTTCTCGGTGCGCACGGCAGTCGGGTAGACGGTGCCGGTGCACGAGGCCCAGTAGCCGTCGTGCGGACCGCCGAAGGACGGGGTCTTGTCGTAGGCCACCCGCTCCGTCGGCTGGACGTGCGCACCGCCGGCGTACTGCTCGGTGATGACGCCGGGGATCTTCGTGGACGGGTCCGGGTTCTCCGGGCTCGGTGCGAACCCGGCGGCGGCCTCCTCCCGGGAGGCCTGCTCACGCTTGTCGGCGGACTCGATGTAGTAGTAGCTGAAAACACCGCCCGCCAGCGCGAGGATCGCGACGACCGCGATGATGGTGCCCCACGGCGTCTGCTTCTTGCTGACGACGGAACCCCGGGCCGCTTTCACGGCGTTGCTCTTGGGCGTGCCCTTTTTCTTCGTGCCGCTAGCCATCGTGGTAGTTCCGACCTCGTCTCGTCCTTGCCCGGTGGAGCCGGCTGTCGCGCGTTCGACGGCCGTCCCGCGGGGAGTACCCGGGACAGTCTAGGGACCGGGTGTCAGTTCACCGTCAACAGCGTCGCCTCCGGGCGCGCATCGGCGATCGGGCGCCGAGGGTTGCCGGGACCGTCTGCGTGCCGGTGACCCGGTCGCACCTAGACTGCCCGGGTGACTCCCGCTGCCCTTGCCGACCTGGTCCGATCGTCCGCTGTGCAGGTACTTTCCGCGCGTGGCCTGGACCACGCGGCACTGCCCGACCAGGTGACGATCGAGCGCCCGCGCAATCCCGAGCACGGAGACTACGCCACCAACCTGGCGCTGCAGGTAGCGAAGAAAGTAGGGCTCGCGCCGCGTGAGTTCGCCGAGGCACTGGCCGAGGAACTCTCGCTCGCCGGGGAACTGGCCGCCGCCGAGGTCGCCGGCCCCGGCTTCCTGAACCTGCGGCTCGCCGCCGACGCGCAGGGCGACCTCGTCTCGCGTGTCCTGAGCGCGGGTGACGCCTACGGCACCGGTGACGTGCTGACCGGGCGGAAGATCAACCTGGAGTTCGTCTCCGCCAATCCGACCGGCCCGATCCACCTTGGCGGGACCCGCTGGGCCGCAGTCGGGGACGCGCTCGGCCGCATCCTGGCGGCCCAGGGAGCCGAGGTCACCAGGGAGTACTACGTCAACGACGCGGGCGCCCAGATCGACCGGTTCGCCGAGTCGCTGATCGCCGCCGCGAAGGGCGAGGCCGCGCCGGAGGACGGCTACGCGGGCGCCTACATCAGCGACATCGCCGCGCAGGTGCTGCGCCGGGAACCGAGCGCGCTCTCGCTGGACGGGGCCGAGCGGCACCGGATCTTCCGCGCCGCGGGCATGGAGCTGATGCTCGAAGAGATCAAGAAGAGCATGCACGAGTTCCGCACCGACTTCGACGTGTACTTCCACGAGAGCTCGCTGCACGATCGCGGCGCGGTGGCCTCGGTGATCGAGGACCTCAAGCGCAACGACAGCCTGTACGAGGCCGACGGCGCCTGGTGGCTGCGCACCACCGCCCACGGCGACGACAAGGACCGCGTCGTGATCAAGGGCGACGGGGTGCCCGCGTACATCGCGGCCGACATCGCCTACCTCAAGGACAAGATCGACCGTGGCTTCGGCCTGTGCTTCTACATGCTCGGCGCCGACCACCACGGATACATCGTCCGGCTCAAGGCCGCGGCGGCGGCGATCGGCAGCGATCCGGCCGTGGTCGAGGTGCTGATCGGCCAGATGGTCAACCTGATCAGCGATGGCAAGCCGGTGCGGATGAGTAAGCGGGCGGGCACCGTGATCACCATGGAGGACCTGGTCGAAGCGGTCGGGGTGGACGCCGCGCGGTACGAGCTGAGCCGGTACTCGGTGGACTCGACCCTCGACATCGATCTGGACCTGCTGCGCAAGCACAGCAACGACAACCCGGTCTTCTACGTCCAGTACGCCCACGCCCGGCTGGCCTCCCTGCAGCGCAACGCCGCCGACCTGGGAATCACCGCCACGGGCGCCCCTGAGCTCGCGCTGCTGACCCATCCGCGCGAGGGTGACCTGATCCGCACGATCGGCGAGTTCCCCTCCGTGCTGACCAAGGCGGCCGAGCTGCGCGAACCGCACCGGGTCGCCCGCTATCTGGAAGGGCTCGCGGCGGCGTACCACAAGTTCTACGATGCCGCGCGCGTGCTGCCGCAGGGAGACGAGGAGGCCACCCCGTTGACGCACGCCCGGCTCGCGCTCTGCGAGGCGGCCCGGCAGGTACTGGCGAACGGCCTGCGATTGCTCGGGGTCAGTGCCCCGGAACGGATGTAAGTGCAGACGCGGGCCCCGCACCGGAGTCGGGGCCCTGCCCGAGCGACACGCGCAGGCGAGCGCGTGAGGATGGCGAGAACAAGTGTGCGCACACCCCGCCGGTCCCCGGCACGCGGAGGTCTACCCGCACGTTGACAGGTCGGGTTTTCCACCGTCCAGTTCGGACGAACTCGACCGGCTGTATCCGAAAGTGTGGCCGCGCAACACCTATCGCGCGCCGGACGGCGTCGTCCGCATCGCCGGGGTCGACGTCCGCGAACTCGCCGAGAAGCACGGCACCCCGTTGTTCGTGATCGACGAGGCGGACTTCAAGTCCCGCTGCGCCGAGTACGCGGAGGCCTTCGACGACCCGACGCTGGTGCACTACGCTTCGAAGGCGTTTCTCTCCACCGAGATCGCCCGCTGGGTCGCGGGGCAGGGCCTGAGCCTGGACGTGTGCAGTGGTGGCGAGCTGGCCGTGGCGCAGCGGGCCGAGTTCCCGCCGGAGCGGATCACCTTCCACGGCAACAACAAGTCGATCGACGAGCTGGAGGCCGCCGTCGAGGCGGGCGTCGGCACGGTGGTGCTCGACTCCTACTTCGAGATCGCCAGGCTCGCCGAGGTCGCGGAGCGGCGCGGTGTCGAGCAGGCGGTGCTGGTCCGCGTGACGGTGGGCGTCGAGGCGCACACGCACGAGTTCATCGCCACCGCCCACGAGGATCAGAAGTTCGGTTTCTCCCTCGCCTCCGGCGGCGCCGCCGAGGCGGTACGCCGGGTACTGGCCGCGTCCTCCCTCAGGCTCATCGGGCTGCACAGCCACATCGGCTCGCAGATCTTCGACGCGGACGGTTTCGAGGTCGCCGCCCGCCGGGTGATCGGGTTGATCGCCGAGCTGGGCAAGGAACACGGGCCGGAACTCGTCGAGCAACTGTCCATTGTGGACCTCGGTGGTGGTTTCGGGATCGCCTACACCGACAAGGACAACCCGCCGCCGCCCGCGCAGATGGTCACCCAGATCCGGGAGATCGTGCGCAAGGAGTGCGAGTTCGCCGGGCTGCCGGTGCCGCGTATCGCGGGCGAGCCGGGCCGGGCAATCGCCGGGCCGGGGACCGTCACCCTCTACGAGGTCGGCACCATCAAGGACGTCTCGCTCGGCGACGGGGCCGTCCGCCGCTACATCAGCGTCGACGGCGGGATGAGCGACAACATCCGCACCGCGCTCTACGACGCCGTCTACGACTGCAGGCTCGTTTCCCGGGCCAGCGACGACGGGGAGCCGGAGGAGGTCCGCGCGGCACTCTCCCGGGTGGTCGGCAAGCACTGCGAGTCCGGCGACATCGTGGTGCGCGACTGCTGGCTGCCGGACAGCCTCGCCCCGGGCGACCTGCTCGCCGTGGCCGCGACCGGCGCCTACTGCTACTCGATGGCCAGCGCGTACAACCGGCTGCCGCGGCCCCCGGTGGTCGCCGTGCGCAACGGCACCGACCGGGTCCTGCTGCGGCGGGAGACCACCGACGACATGCTGCGTCTGGAAGTGTCGTGAGCGCGTCGCCATCCGCGCGGCATCGCCCGCGCGGCACCGTCCGGGCCGACCGCCCGGACGCGGGCGCAGGAGAGCTGGAGGTTTCGTGAGCGCATCGCAGGCAAAGCCGGTGAGGGTGGCCCTGCTGGGCTGTGGCACGGTCGGCGGCGAGGTGGCCCGGCTACTCACCGAGCAGGCCGGGGAGCTGGCCGCCCGCGCGGGAGCGCCGGTGGAGCTGGCGGGCATCGCGGTACGCAGGCCGGACAAGCATCCGGAGCTGCCGCCGGAACTGCTGACGTCCGACGCTGCCGCGCTGATCGACTCCGATGTGGACGTCGTGGTGGAACTGGTCGGCGGCATCGAGCCGACCCGTACCTGGCTGCTTTCCGCGCTGGCGCAAGGGAAATCCGTCGTCACGGCGAACAAGGCACTGCTGGCCGAGCATTCGGCCGAACTGTTCGTCGCCGCCGACGCCTCCGGTGCCGACCTGTACTTCGAGGCCTCGGTGGCTGGCGCCATCCCGCTGCTGCGCCCGCTGCGCGAATCCCTTGCCGGAGACCGGATCACCCGGGTGATGGGCATCGTCAACGGCACCACCAACTACATCCTCTCGGCGATGGACTCCACCGGAGCCGGTTACGCCGAGACGCTGGACGAGGCGAGCAGGCTCGGTTACGCCGAGGCCGATCCGACGGCCGATGTGGACGGTTACGACGCCGCGTCCAAGGCCGCGATCCTCGCCTCGCTGGCGTTCCACAGCCGGGTGACGATCGCCGACGTGCACCGGGAGGGCATCGGCGCCGTCGGCGCCTCCGACATCAGGGCCGCCCAGGTGCTCGGCCGCACGGTGAAACTGCTCGCCATCTGCGAGCGGGTGACCAGCGACGACGGCAGCGAATCCGTCTCGGCCAGGGTCCACCCGGTGATGATCCCGCGCAGCCACCAACTCGCCGGCGTCAACGGCGCGTTCAACGCCGTCTACGTGGAGGCGGACGCGGCCGGGGAACTCATGTTCTACGGCCAGGGCGCCGGCGGTTCGCCGACGGCCAGCGCGGTGCTCGGCGACCTGGTCGCCGTGGCGCGCAACAAGGTCGGCAACGGGCACGGTCCCCGCGAGTCGGCACACGCCGCCCTGCCCGTGCGGCCGATGGGGCAGACACCGACGCGCTATCACATCAGCCTGGACGTGGCGGACCGTCCGGGTGTGCTGGCGCAGGTGGCGCAGGCCTTCGCCGCGCACGGGGTGAGCATCGCCGCCGTTCGCCAGCGGGACAAGCACTCCACCGCCAGCCTCGTGGTGGTGACCCATCTCGCGGCCGACGCCGCACTTCAGTCCACAGTGGACGACATTGCCCGGCTGGACGCCGTGCACGAGGTCGTCAGCGTGATGCGCGTGGAAGGCGAGGACTGACCACATGAACGAGACGGTCCGCCCGGGAATCATCAACGCCTACTCGAGCCGGATCCCCATCCCGGCGGGGGCGCGGATCATCACCCTCGGCGAAGGCGGCACGCCGCTCATCCAGGCCCCGCACCTGTCGGAACTGACCGGCAGCGAGGTGTACCTCAAGGTCGAGGGCGCGAACCCGACCGGCTCGTTCAAGGACCGCGGCATGACCGTGGCGATCACCCACGCGCTCGCCAGCGGGCTGCGGGCGGTGATCTGCGCGTCCACCGGGAACACCTCGGCCTCGGCCTCGGCCTACGCCGCGCGCGCCGGGCTGACCTGCGCGGTGCTGGTGCCGCAGGGGAAGATCGCGATGGGCAAGCTGGCCCAGGCGGTCCGCCACGGCGCCCGGATCCTGCAGGTCGACGGCAACTTCGACGACTGCCTCGAACTCGCCCGCAAGACCGCCGCCGACCACCCCGTCACGCTCGTCAACTCGGTGAACCCGGTGCGGCTGGTCGGGCAGAAGACGGCCGCGTGGGAGATCTGCGACGCGCTCGGTACCGCCCCCGACATCCACTGCCTGCCGGTCGGCAACGCGGGCAACATCAGTGCCTACTGGGCGGGCTACTCCGAGTACGCGGCGGACGGCCTGGTCACCACCCCGCCGCGGATGTTCGGCTTCCAGGCGGCCGGCGCGGCCCCGCTGGTGCACGGCGAACCGGTGCCGGACCCGGACACCGTGGCCACCGCGATCCGGGTGGGCAGCCCGGCGTCCTGGGACCTCGCCGTCAAGGCGAAGAACGCCTCCGCCGGACTGTTCGAGTCGGCCACCGACGCACAGATCATGGAGGCCTACGGGCTGCTCGCCCGCCGCGAGGGCGTGTTCGTCGAGCCGGCTTCGGCGACCAGCGTCGCCGGGCTGCTGATCACCGCCGCCGACGGCCGGATCCCGAAGGGCTCGACGGTCGTCTGCACCGTCACCGGCCACGGCCTGAAGGACCCGGCGACCGCACTCGAGGGCAACGTCGAGGTCGAACCGCTGGCCGTCGACCCGGGCGCGGTCGCCGCCGCGCTGGAACTCTCGTGACGGCCCGGTTCCGCGTCACCGTCCCGGCGTCCACCGCCAACCTCGGCCCCGGCTTCGACACCTTCGGCATGGCGCTCGCCCTGTACGACCTCGTCGAGGTGGAGGTCACCGACGCCGGCCTGGCGGTGGAGGTGGTCGACGCGGGCGCGGGCTCGGTCGACGAGGTCCCGACCGACGAGACACACCTCGTGGTGAAGGCGCTGCGCCGCACCTGCGAGCACCTCGGCGTACGGCCCGACGGTTTGCGACTTCGTTGCCACAACAGGATTCCGCACGCTCGCGGACTCGGTTCCTCCGCCGCGGCCGTGGTGTCCGGGGTGGCCGCGGGGTACGCGCTGGCCGGTGCCGAACCGGACTCGGCGGCGCTGCAACTGGCCGCGGAGTTCGAGGGGCACGCCGACAACGCCGCCGCGAGCCTGTTCGGCGGATTCGTCCTCGCCTGGTGCACCGGCGGCGCGTTCCGCGCCGAACGGCTGGTGCCGCACCCGTCGATCCGCCCGGTACTCGCCGTACCGAGGGAACGCTCCGCCACCGCGGTGACCCGCGGGCTGTTGCCGGCGAAGGTCCCGCACGCCGACGCCGCGTTCACCGCGGGCCGCGCCGCGCTGGCGGTGCACGCGATGACTTCCCGGCCGGAGCTGCTGCTGGAGGCCACCGAGGACCGGTTGCACCAGGACTATCGGGCGTCGGCGTACCCGGCGAGCGCGGCGCTGGTCGGCGAGCTCCGGCAGCACGGAGTAGCCGCGGCCATCTCCGGGGCCGGTCCCTCGGTGCTCGCGCTGACCACCGGGGGAGTGCTGCCCGCCGAGGTCGCGGCGGACGGCTTCGAGGTCGTCGGCATACCGGTCGACCTGGGCGGCGTCCGGGTGGAGTGACCCGGCGACGGGCCGCCGGGAGCCTGGCGTACGGCGACACGCAGGGGTGGTTGTTGCACTGCTGGTTGGCGCCGTCTACCCTCGGGGGTGTCGTTCACCGTGCGTGTATCGCACCCGGTTACGGTCTCAGGGGATCCATTCGGATCGCATCTTCCGTACAGCCGACAATCCCGTCCACGTGGCCGGGTTTGACGCAGGCGGGTTCGGAGATAGCCGCGGTGGCCGATTCAGTGTGCTCCACCTGGAGCACGCACCCTCCCGTGCTGGCGGCTCTGCCGCAGTGACTCGCACGTCTTGGCTGAAAAAGCCTGCACCGGGGAACGAAACGCCGTCTCGCAATCGGACGCGGGCGGCGGTCCGCTGATCCACCACAGAGTGTGGATCGGTCAGGAAGGACTTGTGTGAGCAACACCGATCTCTTGAGCGGCGACGCAGACACCCAGCCGGCCCCCGCTGCCGAAGGCGGCGCCGACGACTCCGGTGCCGGCGAGCAGGCGAACGGCGCTGGTGCGCCGAAGCGTCGTGCGGGCGGCCTGTCCGGGATGGTCATCGCCGATCTCCGTCAGCTCGCGGGCGAGCTGGGCGTGAGCGACACCTCCGGCATGCGCAAGGGCGATCTCATCGCCGCCATCAGGGAGCGTCAGGGCAAGACCAAGCGCCGCGCCGCGGGTGCGGGCGACACGCTCCCGCTCGACGGCGTAGCCACGGAGACCCCGGCCGAGGCCCCGAAGAGCGAGGCGCCGAAGAACGAGCCGTCGAAGAACGAGGCGTCGAAGAACGGCAGTGGGAGGACCGGCGCCGAGACGCGGTCCGAGACCACCGCGGCGGCGTCCGGGGCGGCCCCGGCCACCGAGGCACCGAACGAGACGAGCTCGGACGCCCAGTCGCAGCCCGAGCGCACCGACGGCCGTTCCGACGCCCAGCAGGGCGAGGACGGCGGCAGGCGCGAGGGTGGTCGCAGGCGCCGCGGCGCCAACCGCCCGGCGGGCAGCCCCGACTCGGGCGGCCAGCGCGAGGACGGCGAGCAGCAGCGCGGCGGCGACCGTGACCAGCAGCGTGGCGACCAGCAGCGTGGCGACCGTCAGCGTGGCGGTGAGCAGCGCGGGGGCGACCAGCGCAAGCAGAACGACCGGCAGGACCGTCAGGACCGCCAGCAGGGTGGCCAGCGCGGGCAGCAGGGCCAGCAGAACAACCGCGGCGGCGGTCAGCCCGAGGACGACGACGACGAGCGCGGTGGCCGTCGCGGCCGCCGGTTCCGTGACCGTCGCCGTCGTGGCGGACGCGGTGAAGGCGGCGGCGCGGGCAACCCGGACACCGAGATCCGCGAGGACGACGTCCTGCTTCCCGTCGCGGGAATCCTGGACGTGCTGGACAACTACGCGTTCGTCCGTACCTCGGGCTACCTGGCCGGGCCGAACGACGTGTACGTCTCGCTGTCGCTGGTGCGCAAGTACGGCCTGCGCCGCGGTGACGCGATCACCGGCCACGTACGCCAGCCGCGTGACGGCGAGCAGCAGCGGCAGAAGTTCAACCCGCTGGTGAAGGTCGACACGATCAACGGCCTGGACCCGGACGCGGCGAAGAAGCGTCCCGAGTTCACCAAGCTCACGCCGCTCTACCCGAACGAGCGCCTGCGCCTGGAGACCGAGCCGCACAAGCTCACCACCCGCGTCATCGACCTGGTGATGCCGGTCGGCAAGGGGCAGCGTGCGCTCATCGTCTCGCCGCCGAAGGCCGGCAAGACGACGATCCTGCAGGACATCGCGAACGCGATCGCCACGAACAACCCGGAATGTCACCTCATGGTCGTGCTCGTCGACGAGCGCCCCGAAGAGGTCACCGACATGGAGCGTTCGGTCAACGGCGAGGTCATCGCGGCGACCTTCGACCGGCCCGCGTCCGACCACACCACCCTCGCCGAACTCGCCATCGAGCGGGCCAAGCGGCTGGTGGAGATGGGCCACGACGTCGTCGTGCTGCTCGACTCGGTCACCCGGCTCGGCCGTTCGTACAACCTGGCGGCCCCGGCGTCCGGCCGGATCCTCTCCGGTGGTGTCGACTCGACGGCGCTGTACCCGCCGAAGCGTTTCCTCGGCGCGGCCCGCAACATCGAGAACGGCGGTTCGCTGACGATCTTCGCCACCGCGCTGGTGGAGACCGGATCGACCGGTGACTCGGTGATCTTCGAGGAGTTCAAGGGCACCGGTAACGCGGAGCTCAAGCTGGACCGCAAGATCGCCGACAAGCGGACCTTCCCCGCGGTGGACGTCAACCCGTCCAGCACCCGTAAGGAGGAGCTGCTGCTCAACCCGGACGAGCTGGCGGTGACGCACAAGCTGCACCGGGTGCTGCACGCACTGGACTCGCAGCAGGCGATCGAGCTGCTGCTGGACAGGCTGCGCAAGACCAAGACGAACATCGAGTTCCTGATGCAGGTCTCGAAGAACACGCCGGGCCAGGACGACTGACCCGTTCGCTTCACCCCGGAAGGGCCGGGCACCCCTCGCGGGTGCCCGGCCCTTCCGGCGTTCCAGAACGTGACCCCCTTGCCGCGCAACGGTTTTCTCGTTCGCTTCGGTTGTGCCGGGCTCGGCTGCCGGACGCCTGGGCACCGCGTGCCGACTCGCGGGTCACGCGGCGGACGGCGCGGCTCGCCGGTCGCGGCGGGTGCGGGAATAGCCGCCCGGGCAGGCGCGTTGCAGACCACGTCGGCCGATCTGGCAGAATCAGCCCGCTGAAGTCCGGCACCGGTTCACCCCACGTTCCACCGGGGACCCGGCGGCCACTACGAGAGGACCCTGATGAAGAGCGGTATCCACCCCGAGTACGTGCCCACCACGGTGACCTGTGGCTGCGGCAACACGTTCTCGACGCGCAGCACCAAGTCTTCCGGCGCCATCAACGTCGAGGTCTGCTCGGCTTGCCACCCGTTCTACACCGGCAAGCAGAAGATCATGGACACCGGTGGCCGCGTCGCGCGCTTCGAGAAGCGCTACGGCAAGCGGGCCGGCAAGTAGCTTCACCGACGGCGCCCATCCCCGGACCGGGGGTGGGCGCCGTTGTCGTCAGCACTGACGCTGACGGGTATCCGGCGCGGGCACGAGGAGGGGTGTGGGAGTGGAGACGAATTCGCTGCGGGGTCTGCTGGACGAGTACGCCGAGCTGGAGGGGCAGCTCGCCGACCCGTCGGTGCACGCCGACCAGGCCCGCGCGCGCAGGCTGGGCAGGCGTTACGCCGAACTGAAGCCCGTCATCAAGGCGATCAACGAACTGGAGACGGCCCGCGAGGACGTCACCGCCGCCCGGGAACTCGCCGGGGAGGACGCCTCCTTCGCCGCGGAGGCCGAGGAACTGGCCGAGCGGATCCCGGCCCTGGAGTCGAAGCTCACCGAGCTCCTCCTGCCGCGCGATCCCTATGACGGCTCCGATGTGCTGATGGAGATCAAGTCCGGTGCGGGTGGTGAGGAATCCGCGTTGTTCGCGGGCGACCTGCTGCGGATGTACCTGCGTTACGCCGAGCGGCTCGGCTGGAAGGCCGAGGTGCTCGACGCGACCGACTCGGACCTCGGCGGTTTCAAGGACGTCACCGTGTCGATCAAGAGCCGGGGCTCCGACCCGGACGGCGTCTGGGCCCGGCTGAAGTTCGAGGGCGGAGTGCACCGGGTGCAGCGGGTCCCGGCGACCGAGTCGCAGGGCCGCATCCACACCTCCGCGGCCGGGGTGCTCATCTACCCCGAACCGGAGGAGGTCGAGGTCGAGATCGACCAGAACGACCTGCGTATCGACGTCTTCCGGTCCTCGGGTCCCGGTGGCCAGAGCGTGAACACCACCGACTCCGCGGTCCGGATCACGCACGTGCCCACGGGCATCGTCGTCTCCTGTCAGAACGAGAAGTCGCAGATCCAGAACCGGGCCAGGGCGCTGCTGGTGCTGCAGGCCCGGCTGCAGGCGATCGCCGAGGAGGAGGCCGCCACGAAGGCCGCCGACACCCGCCGGTCCCAGGTGCGCACCGTGGACCGCTCCGAGCGCGTCCGCACCTACAATTTCCCGGAGAACCGGATCTCCGACCATCGGGTGAACTACAAGGCGAACAACCTGGACCAGGTGCTCGACGGTGAGCTCGCCGCCGTCCTCGACGCGCTCGCCACCGCAGACCGCGAGGAGCGCCTGGCCGCCCACGGCTGAGTGCCGGCCCGCGCACTTGATGCCGGACCGTCAGCGCAGGGCGTCGGCGAGTTCCGCCATCCGCCGTTCCGCCGTCCGGTCCGCGCCGAAGTGGACGGCCAGCGTCTGCGCACCGGCCCCGGCCAGCGTCCTTGCCCGCGCCACCACCCGGTCCACCGGGCCGCCGTCCGCCGGCCAGGCGATGCGGGTACCGACCCGGGGCATCCGGCCGTCCAGCACGCGCAGCCGGGCGACATGAGCGGCGAACTGCACGGGGTCGCCGCCGACGCCCTGCCATTCGTCGGCGAAGCGCACGGCGCGCAGCAGCGCCCGATCGGTCATCCCGCCCACCATGATCGGTACCCGTCCCTCCGGGCGCGGCCCGAAGTGACCGTGGTCGAAACCGTAGAACTCACCCTCGAACGAGATGCCGCCCGCGAACAGTTCGCAGCAGCGCGAGCGCCTCGTCCGTGCGCCCGCCGCGGGTGCCGAAGTCGGCGCCGACCGAGGCGAACTCCACCGCGTCCCAGCCGATGCCGACACCGAGCGTGAACCGTCCGCCGGAGAGACGATCCAGGGCGGCCACCTGCTTGGCGACGGCGAACGGACTACGCATCGGCAGCACCGGCACCGAGGTGGGCGAACCGGATCCGGCTCGTCCGAGCGGCGAGGAAAGCCGAAGCGACGAGGGGTTCGTACACCCCGCCGTAGGTCGCGCCGAACGGCTCCGGCGGCAGCAGGTGGCCCGGCAGCCACGCGGTGGTGTCGCCGGATTCCTCGGCGGCCACCGCGAGTTCGGCCAGCCGCCCAGGGTTCTCCGTGGCCGACTCGTTCGGCAGCACCGGCTGCAGTTCCATCCGATTCACGCCCTCCGGTCCAGGAAATCGCGGATGACGGCCAGCCACTCGCCGGGCGCCTCGGTGCCGATGCCGTGTCCGGCCGGGATCTCGCGCAGTTCGGCGCCGGGTATCCTCTCGGCCAGTTCGCTGGACCGCTCCCGGCCCACCAGCCCGTCCTCCGTGGTCGCAACGACAAGCGTGGGCACGGCGATCCCGGCCAGTTCGGCGCGAACGTCCACATCGGACACCAGCTCGACCTGGTCCGCGCTGCCCGGCGGGATGAACGCCGCGAGCGCGGCCACGGACTCCTCGATCTCGGACGCACTCAGCGCGTGCAGCCACGGCCCGCCGGTCCCCAGCAGCGTCAGGTACCGCGCCAGCAGCACGCGGTCGCCGTGGGCGAGCAGACCCCGCCATACCTCGGCGGCGAGGCGGATCCGATTGTCCGCCGAGGCGAACCCGGCGGTGAGGATCAGTCCGTCCACCGCCTCGGGATGCCGGGTGGCGGCTCGTACCGCGACCGCCGCGCCGAGCGAGTAGCCCAGAACGGTGAACCGGGGCAGCCCGGCGGCCAGGGCGGTACGGACCAGCGTGTCCGCCAGCTCGTCGAGCCGCGGCGGGCCGCCGCGGCTCGACGGGGAGTCACCGCTGCCGGGGTAGTCGGTGCCCACCACGGTGTGCGTCGCGGCCAGCGCGCCGGCGATCGCACCGAAGTTCGCCGGTATGTCGCCGCCCGCACCGTGCGCCAGCACCAGGCCGGGGCCGTCACCGTGGACGAACGAGGGGAAATGTTCGGTCATGTCCCGACGTTAGGCAGTGACAACGATGTGAGGGTCAAGCACGAACTCGGGCACAGTGGGGTGGATCTCATGCTGATCGGCGAACTGTCCGCGCGCACCGGTGCCAGCCAGCGGATGCTGCGCTACTACGGGCAGCAGGGCCTGCTCCGCTCCGAGCGCGACGTCAACGGCTACCGCGTCTACCAGGCGGACGCGGTGACGACGGTGCGGCAGATCCGCGCGCTGCTGGAACTGGGGCTGAGCACCGGGGTGATCGCCGAGGTACTGCCGTGCGCCGCCGGCGACCTGGCCGAGCTGGACCTGTGCCCGGAGGTGGTCCGCACGATCCGCCGGGAACTCGACGCGCTGGACGAACGGATCGACACGCTGCGGCAGAACCGTGGCGCGCTCGCCGGATACCTGGCAGGTGTATGACAGTCTTGAACAGGCTCGTGACACCGCCGCCAGTACCGCCCGTCCGCTCCGGCCCCGCGCCGGGAGGAACCGGCGCACCGGCTGGCCGAGGACGTGAGGACGGCACCGTGAAGCGGCAACCGCTGCGACTGGCGATCCTGGAGGCGATCCGGATCCTCGAGGAGGCCGGTGTCGCCTCGCCCAGGAACGACGCCGAGTTGCTCGCCGCGCACGTGCTGGGCGTCGACCGCGGCAGGCTGCCGCTGACCCCGCTGGTCGATCCGCCGGTGGTCGAGGCGCTCGGGCAGCTCGTCGCCCGCCGGGCCAAGCGGGTCCCGCTGCAGTACCTCACCGGGTGGTCGGCGATGGGGGAGATCACCGTCGCCGTCGGTTCCGGCGTGTTCGTTCCCCGGCCGGAGACGGAACTCCTGCTCGAATGGGGCCTCGGGGTGCTGGCCGGGCGCACCCATCCGGTCGTCGTCGACCTCTGCACCGGTTCCGGCGCACTCGCGCTGGCCGTCGCCAACGCCGTGCCGGACGCGATCGTGTACGCCGTGGACGTCGACGCGACGGCGCTGGCCTGGGCCCGCCGCAACGCCGACACCCGCGTCGAGGCGGGCGACTCCGCCATCCGGCTGTACTCCGGAGACATCGGCGACCGCACGATGTTCGCCGAACTCGACGGCCTGGTGGACCTCGTCCTCTGCAATCCGCCGTACGTGCCCGCCGGGACGTACGTGCCCCCGGAGGTCGCCGACCACGACCCGGAGCACGCGGTCTTCGCGCCCGGCGACGGGCTGGAGGTCATCCGGCATGCCGTCGCGGCGGGCGCCCGGCTGCTGCGCCCTGGCGGCGGCGTGGCCATCGAGCACGACGACACGCAGGGTTCGGCCGTTCCCGAACTGCTCGCCGCCCGCCGCGTCCTCGCCGACGTGCGCGCGCACACCGACCTCGCGGGCAGGTCCCGCTTCGCCACCGCGCGGCGCGCCGGGAGCTGAGCCGCCGGTGCCGAGCCGGGGCCGTCGCGTCCGGACGGCACGGCTACGCTCGCGGGCATGAGCGTCGTGTACGACTGCAGCAGGCAGGACACCAGGTCGGACGGGCTGACGGCGGCGGCCGGTGCGGTGCGATCGAGCAGACTGGTGGTGCTGCCGACGGACACCGTCTACGGGATCGGGGCGGACGCGTTCGACCAGGGCGCGGTGCAGTCGCTGCTGCGCGCCAAGAACCGCGGCCCGGACATGCCGGTCGGCGTTCTCGTCGGCTCGTGGTCCACAGTGGACGGTCTGGTGCTGGGCGTGCCGCCACAGGCCCGCGCACTGATCGAGGCCTTCTGGCCGGGCGACCTGTCGCTGGTGCTGCCGCACGCACCGAGCCTGAACTGGAACCTCGGCACCACCCGCGGCACCGTCATGCTGCGGATGCCGCTGCACCCGGTCGCGCTGGAACTGCTGCGCGACATCGGCCCGCTGGCCGTCTCCTCGGCGAACATCTCCGGGCGTCCGGCCCCGGCCACCGCGGAGGACGCCCGCGAACAGCTCGGCAACTCGGTGGCCGTGTATCTCGACGGCGGTCCGACCGGCGAGGCGGTGCCGTCGAGCATCGTCGACCTCACCGGCTCGGAACCGGTGCTGCTGCGGGAGGGCGCGGTGAGCGCCGAGGCGGTGACCGAGGTGCTCGGCACGCCGGTGGCCACACCCGGATAGCGGTCTCCTCGCCCGGCCGGTAGCCGAACTCCGGCCGTACACGGCTCGCGGTAGCGTGTCCGGGTGAACGCTTCGCGACGGGCATCCAGGGGATAACGCGTCCGTGCCACCTTCCGTCACCGCCGGCCTCCCGATCCGGGAGTACCTTCTCGTCGCCCTCACCACGGCGGCGCTCACCTTCCTGCTCACCGGGCTCGTCCGCCGGTTCGCCACGAAGGTCGGCGCGATCGCCAACCCCCGCTCCCGGGACGTGCACGTCATCCCGATCCCGCGGATGGGCGGGCTCGCCATGTACCTCGGCGTGGTCGGCGGGATGGCGCTCGCGCACCAGCTTCCGGTGCTGCGCCGCGCGTTCGAGTACTCGCTCGACCCGGTCGGCGTGTTGATCGGCGGCGGCGTGATCGTGCTGATCGGTGCGCTGGACGACCGGTTCGAGCTCGACTCGTGGACCAAGCTCGCCGGTCAGGTCATGTGCGCGGGCATCCTGGTGCTGTTCGGCGTGCAGTGGTTCTCGTTCTGGGTGCCCTGGGGCGGTGACGGCGACTCGCTCGGCTCGGTGCTGGTGCTCGACCAGAACCAGGGCGGGCTGCTGGCCGTGCTGCTGGTGGTCACCATGGTCAACGCGATGAACTTCGTCGACGGCCTGGACGGGCTGGCCGGCGGACTGGGCTTCATCGCGGCGGCCGCGACCGCGGCGTTCTCACTGGGGTTGCTAGCCAACACCGGCGGCGACGTCGGCAACTACCCGCCCACGCTGATCGCCGCGACGCTGGCCGGGGCGTGTCTCGGTTTCCTGCCGCACAACTTCCAGCCGGCGAAGATCTTCATGGGCGACTCCGGCTCGATGATGATCGGGCTGATGCTGGCCGCCGCGAGCACCTCGGCCTCGGGCAAGATCAGCTACACGAACTTCGGGCCCGCGGACACGCTGGCGCTGCTCTCGCCGCTGCTCGTGGTCGCGGCCGTGGTCTTCGTGCCGATGCTGGACCTGCTGATGGCCGTCATCCGCCGTACCCGCCGCGGCGAGAGCCCGTTCGCCGCGGACAAGATGCACCTGCACCACCGGCTACTGGAGATCGGCCACTCGCAGCGTCGTGCCGTCCTGCTCATCTACCTGTGGGCCTCGCTGCTGGCCTTCGGCGCGGTCTCGGTGACCCTGTTCGACGGTGCCGCGGGCTTCTGGTTGTTCGGCGCGGGCCTGCTGCTGGCGATCCTCGTTTCGGCGATCCCTAGACTGAAGTCCCGCAATCAGGGAGTGCAGCGATGAGTGAGACCGAGACCGGCGCCGACACCGGTACCCAGCAGACGGGGGCGGGCGAGCCGCCCGCCGAGGAGAACCCGCACGCCAAGGTGATGCTGGACCTGGCCAACTCGATGCTGCGCACGGCACTGCTGCCGAGTGCGGCCACGGTGGCGGCCGGCGTCCTGGTGTCCACCCTCTGGGTCGGCCTGCCCGGCCTGTTCGGCGCTCTGGTCGGCGGTGGGCTGGCGGTCGCCTCCTGCCTGCTGACGATCCTGATGATGCGCAAGTCCGCCGCCCTGATGCCGGCCCTGGTGATGGCCGTGGCGCTGGGTGGGTACGTCTTCAAGCTGATGGTGCTGATGATCGTGATGACGCTGCTGCGCGGCGTCGAGGTGCTGCACCCCTACGCTCTGTCGCTGACCCTGCTGGCGGTCATCCTGGTGTGGGCGGGGGCCGAGGTCGTGGCCTACCGCAAGGCCAAGATCCCGGCCATCATCCCGAGCGGCCGGTAACGCTCCGCGAGCCTCTCCGGGGCGGCCCGCGGGGTAAGGAGTACGCCTGTACGGCGGCGATTTTCCTGCTGGTATCGTCCGTTTCGCGGAGGCGGTGCGTGCGCCGTTGTCGCTGGTGACAACTCCGGAAACAGTGCCGATTCCCCTCGCGGGACATGGGGCGCGGGCCTTCCGGAAGCGTGCATCACGACGTTCCGGATGCGTGCTCGGACTCAGAGGGATCCACTTCGAAGGTCGCAAAACCCATCCGGTACGTTAAGTCCAGATCGTGACGATTCCCCCGGCGGAGTGAACGCCGGCCGGGAGAACCGGAAGGAGCCCTCGTTGGGCGAGCTTGTTCTAGCCGCAGAGTTCCCCCCGGGCGCAGACAGCTTCGTGTTGCCGCCGATCTTCGGTTCGGTGACCAAGCCGATGGTGCTCGTTGTGCTGTCGGTGATCATCATCGTCACGTACTTCCTGCTTGCCACGCGCAAGATGTCGATCGTCCCGAGCAAGGGGCAGTTCGCCGCGGAGTCGATCTACGACTTCAGCCGCAACACGATCGCGCGTGAGCAGATCGGAGCCCAGGATTTCCGTCGGTTCGTCCCGCTGATCTTCTCGTTGTTCGCCTTCCTCCTGGTGAACAATCTGTTCGGGATCATCCCGGTCATTCAGTTCCCGACGATGGCGCGGATCGGCTTCCCGATCGCGCTGTTCCTCTTCGTGTACGCGACCTATCACTTCGTCGGGTTCAAGAAGCACGGGTTCGGCGGGTACCTGAAGCACATCATGTTCCCGCCCGGCGTCCCCAAGCCGATCTACGTGCTCCTCGCACCGATCGAGTTCGCCCAGAAGTTCGTCTTCCAGCCGGCATCGCTCGCGATTCGTGTTTTTGCCGCGATGTTCGCCGGTCACCTGATTCTGCTGGTGTTCACCCTGGGTGGCACCGCGCTGCTGGACGCTTCGGGTCCGCTCAAGCCGGTTTCCCTGCTCTCCTGGGCGCTGGCCATCGCGATGACGTTCCTCGAAGCGTTCATTCAGGTTCTGCAGGCCTACATTTTCGCCCTGCTCGCCGCGAACTTCATCGGCGCCGCACTGGCGGAAGAGCACTAGGAATAACCGAAAGCCCCGATCCGCGCAGTTGCGGACCGAGTTGGAAGGAAATGCACGTGAGCAACAACGTTCTTGCGCAGGCCGGCGAAGCGGCGGTCGACATCAACCCGGGTCTCGCCGCCATCGGCTATGGCCTCGGCGCGATCGGCCCCGGTATCGGTGTGGGTCTGATCTGGGCAGCGGTCATCAACGGCACCGCGCGTCAGCCGGAGGCCCAGGCCAAGCTGCAGGGCATCGCCTGGATCTCGTTCGTCCTGGTCGAGGTGCTGGCGCTGATCGGTCTGGTCGTCTACTTCATCGCGTCCGGTGGCTGAGTTAACCGCTCATCGCGTTGGGAGACGTCGTGTTGAAGACACAGACCGTGCTCGCCGCTGAGAGCGAGCACAATCCGATCCTGCCGGTCCCGTCGGAGCTGATCCTCGGGTTCGTCGCCTTCGGTCTGCTGCTGTTCGTGCTGTGGAAGTTCGTCGTTCCGCGGTTCGAGAAGCTCTACACCGAGCGTGCGGAGACCATCGAGGGCGGCATCAAGAAGGCCGAGCAGGCCCAGGCCGAGGCGCAGGAGGCACTCGAGCAGTACCGTGCCCAGCTCGCCGAGGCCCGTTCCGAGGCGGCCAAGATCCGCGACGACGCCCGGCTCGAGGCCGAGCAGATCAAGGACGAGCTGCGTTCCGAAGCTCAGGAGGAGTCCCGCCGCATCGTGGCGCAGGGCGAGGCCGCGCTTCAGGCGCAGAAGGCGCAGATCGTCGCCGAGCTGCGCTCGGAGCTGGGACGCAACTCCATCGAGCTGGCCAGCCGCATCGTCGGTGAGTCGCTCGAGGACGAGACCCGCCGTCGCGGCACCGTCGACCGGTTCCTTGCCGAGCTCGAGACCACCGGTACGGCCGGAACGAGGAAGTAGAAGTAGATGACGCTGCATGCTGCGAGCCGCGAGGCGCTCGGCCTCGCCGAGAACCGTCTCGGCGAGGTACTCGGCGACGCGGGCACCGACCCGTCGGTCGTCGGTGAGGAGCTCCTCTCCGTGGTCGACCTGCTGTCCCGCGAGGTCGGGCTGCGCCGGGCGGCCGGCGACGGCTCGTCCGACCCGCAGGTCCGCGTCCGGCTGGTCCGGTCGGTGCTGGACGGCAAGGTCTCCGACCCCACCCTGACGGTGCTCGACACCGCGGTCTCCTCGCGCTGGTCCAGCCCGCGCGAGCTGCTCGACGGGCTGGAGTCGCTCGGCCGGTCGGCACTGCTCACCAGTGCCGAGACGACGGGCAACCTCGACTCCGTCGAGCGTCAGCTCTTCGACATCGCCCGGATCGTCGGCGGCTCCGCCGAGCTGGACAGGGCACTGTCCGAGCAGACCGCGCCCGCCGACGCGAAGCGCGGACTGGTGCGGAACCTGTTCGGCGACAAGGTCGATCCCATCACGCGGATGCTGACCGAGCGGGCCGTTGTGCGGCAGCGCGGGCGTGGCGCGAGCTACGGGCTCGACGAACTGGTCAAGCTGGCAGCCGAGCGCCGCGAGCGCTCGGTCGCGCGGGTGACCACCGCGACCGAGCTGACCGATGAGCAGCAGAGCACGCTCGCCGGGAAGCTGCGTGCGATCTACGGCAGGCAGATCGCCGTGCACCAGGAGATCGACCCGAACCTGGGCGGCGGTCTGGTGATCCGGGTCGGCGACGAGGTCATCGACGGCAGCTCGGCCGGGCGCATCGCCACGCTGCGCAGGCAGCTTGCCGGCTGAGCCGGCATGACACACGCGTCACCACATACTTTGCAAGACTGGAACGAACCCCGAGTCGACGGATGAACGAGTATCGCGGCCGAGCAGAGCGGCGGCACGAATCCGGAGACGAGAAATCACACACAGCGAGAGCGGGAACGACATGGCGGAGCTGACGATCTCCTCGGACGAGATCCGTAGCGCGATCGAGAACTACGTCTCGAGTTACTCCCCGGACACGAGCCGGGAAGAGGTCGGTGCGGTCATCGACACCGGTGACGGCGTCGCGCACGTCGAGGGCCTGCCCTCGACGATGGCCAACGAGCTGCTGGAGTTCCCCGGCGGCGTTCTGGGTGTCGCCCAGAACCTCGAGCCGCGCCAGATCGGTGTCGTGATCCTCGGTAACAACGAGACGATCGAAGAGGGCCAGGAAGTCAAGCGCACCGGCCGGATTCTGTCCGTGCCGGTGGGCGAGAACTTCCTCGGCCGCACCATCGACCCGCTCGGCAAGCCGATCGACGGCCTTGGCGAGATCGAGTCCGACGAGACCCGCGCGCTCGAGCTGCAGGCCGCCTCGGTCGTTCAGCGCCAGCCCGTGTCCGAGCCGATGCAGACCGGCATCACCTCGATCGACGCGATGACGCCGATCGGCCGCGGTCAGCGTCAGCTCATCATCGGTGACCGCAAGACCGGTAAGACCACGGTCTGCGTGGACACGATCATCAACCAGAAGCGCAACTGGGACACCGGCGACCCGAAGCAGCAGGTCCGCTGCATCTACGTCGCGATCGGCCAGAAGGGCTCCACGATCGCCGGTGTCCGCAGGACGCTGGAGGACGCGGGCGCACTGGAGTACACCACCATCGTCGCCGCCCCGGCGTCCGACTCGGCGGGCTTCAAGTGGCTGGCTCCGTTCACCGGTGCCGCGCTGGGCCAGCACTGGATGTACCAGGGCAAGCACGTCCTGATCGTGTTCGACGACCTCACCAAGCAGGCCGAGGCCTACCGTGCGATCTCGCTGCTGCTGCGCCGCCCGCCGGGCCGCGAGGCGTTCCCCGGCGACGTCTTCTACTTGCACTCGCGTCTGCTCGAGCGTTGCGCCAAGCTGAACGACGAGCTGGGCGCGGGCTCGATGACCGGGCTGCCGATCATCGAGACGAAGGCCAACGACATCTCGGCCTACATCCCGACGAACGTCATCTCGATCACCGACGGCCAGGTCTTCTTCCAGTCCGACCTGTTCAACTCGGGTCAGCGTCCGGCGGTCGATGTCACCACCTCGGTCTCCCGAGTCGGTGGTGACGCGCAGATCAAGGCGATGAAGACGGTCTCCGGCTCGCTGCGTATCGACCTCTCGCAGTACGAGGAGCTCAAGGCGTTCGCGGCCTTCGCCTCCGACCTGGACGCGGCCTCGAAGGCACAGCTCGACCGCGGTTCCCGGCTGTACGAGATGCTCAAGCAGCCGCAGAACTCGCCGATCCCGGTCGAGCAGCAGGTCGTCTCCGTGTACCTCGGCACCCGTGGCCACCTGGACCAGGTCCCGGTCGAGGACGTCGCGCGGTTCAACAACGAGCTGCAGCAGAACCTGCGGCACAAGCACGAGGGCATCCTCGCCGAGATCCGCGACTCCGGTAAGTGGAGTGACGACCTCGCCGAGCGCGTCGTGGCCGCCGCCGACGAGTTCAAGAAGGGCTTCACCACCTCGGAGGGCAAGGCCCTCGTCAACGAGGCGGACGCCGAGGCAATGGACGCCGACAAGGTCGGGCAGGAGACCGTGAAGGTCAACAAGCCCGCGCCGAAGAAGTGACCGGATAACTCATGGCCCAACTTCGCGAACTCCGCCAGAAGGTCAAGTCGACCAAAGCGATCGGCAAGATCACCAAGGCCCAGGAGCTCATCGCCACCTCGCGCATCGGCAAGGCGCAGGCCAGGGTGCAGGCCTCACGGCCGTACGCCGAGGAGATCACCAATGTGCTCTCCGCCCTGGCCGGCGCGGCGTCCAACCTGGACGACCCGATGCTGACCGAGCGGGAGAACCCCGGCCGGGTGGCTGTGCTGGTCGTGACCAGCGACAGCGGGCAGTGCGGTGGCTACAACACCAACGTGCTGCGTGCCACCGAGGAGCTGCTCTCGCTGTTGCGGGAGCAGGGCAAGACCCCGGTGGTCTACGTGACCGGCGTCAAGGGGCTCGGCTACTACCGGTTCCGCAACCGCGAGATCGTGCGGCACTGGACCGGCTTCTCCCAGCGGCCGCGCTACACCGACGCCGCCGAGGTCGGTTCCACGCTCGTCGAGTCGTTCCTCTCCGGGGCGGACGACGACGGGGACAACCCCGGCTCGGACGGTGTGCTCGGCGTGGACGAGTTGCACATCGTCTACACCGAGTTCCGCTCCATGCTCAGCCAGACCCCGGTCGCCAAGCGCATCGCGCCGCTCGAGGTCGAGTACTCCGAGGAGCAGGAGGAGGAGCAGCAGACGTCCTCCGATCTGTCGTCGGCCTACGAGTTCGAGCCGAGTGCCGAGAAGCTGCTCGGTGCGCTGCTGCCGAAGTACATCAACACGCGGATCTTCTCTGCGCTGCTGGAATCGGCCGCGTCCGAGCTGGCCGCACGTCGTACCGCCATGAAGGCGGCTTCGGACAACGCCAATGATCTGGTGAACACCTACACGCGGCTGGCGAACCAGGCGCGGCAGGCCCAGATCACCCAGGAGATCAGCGAAATCGTCGGTGGGGCGAACGCGCTCGCCGCAGTAGGAAGTGATGACTGAGCGATGACTGCTACCCCAGTTACGGAAACCGCCCTCAAGGGCCGAATCGTCTCGGTGACCGGCCCGGTCGTCGACGTCGAGTTCCCGCGCGGTGCGATTCCCGCACTCTTCAACGCACTGAAGACCGAGATCGAGTTCGCGGAGCTGCGCAAGACGGTGACCCTCGAGGTCGCCCAGCACCTCGGCGACAACATGGTCCGCACCATTTCGCTCCAGCCGCAGGACGGTCTCGTCCGTGGCGCCGAGGTCACCGACACCGGTGGCCCGATCTCGGTCCCGGTGGGCGACAAGGTCAAGGGCCACGTCTACAACGCCCTCGGCGAGTGCCTGGACGAGCCCGGCTACGGCTCGGACCTGGAGCGCTGGAGCATCCACCGCAAGCCGCCGGCGTTCGACCAGCTCGAAGGTCGTACGCAGATCCTGGAGACCGGCCTCAAGGTCATCGACCTGCTCACCCCGTACGTCTCGGGTGGCAAGATCGGCCTGTTCGGTGGTGCGGGTGTCGGCAAGACGGTGCTCATCAAGGAGATGATCACTCGTGTCGCGCAGAACTTCGGTGGCACCTCGGTGTTCGCCGGGGTCGGCGAGCGCACCCGTGAGGGCACCGACCTCTTCCTGGAGATGAGCGAGGACGGTGTCATCAACAACACCGCCCTCGTCTTCGGCCAGATGGACGAGCCGCCCGGCACGCGTATGCGCGTCGCCCTGTCCGCGCTGACCATGGCGGAGTACTTCCGCGATGTGCAGAACCAGGACGTGCTGCTGTTCATCGACAACATCTTCCGGTTCACCCAGGCCGGTTCCGAGGTCTCCACCCTGCTGGGCCGGATGCCCTCGGCCGTGGGTTACCAGCCGACGCTGGCCGACGAGATGGGTGAGCTGCAGGAGCGGATCACCTCGACCAAGGGCCGTTCGATCACCTCGATGCAGGCGATCTACGTGCCGGCGGACGACTACACCGACCCGGCCCCGGCGACGACGTTCGCCCACCTGGACGCCACCACCGAGCTTTCCCGGACGGTGTTCCAGAAGGGCATCTTCCCGGCGGTGGACCCGCTGGCGTCGACCTCGACGATCCTCGACCCGGCGATCGTCGGTGACGAGCACTACCGCGTCGCATCGGTGGTCATCGCGATCCTGCAGAAGTACAAGGAACTGCAGGACATCATCGCGATCCTCGGCATGGACGAGCTGTCCGAGGAGGACAAGCTCACGGTGAACCGGGCGCGTCGCATCGAGCGTTTCCTCTCGCAGAACATGCTGGTCGCCGAGACGTTCACCGGGCAGCCCGGCTCGACGGTGCCGCTGGCCGAGACGATCGAGTCGTTCGACAAGATCGCCAAGGGCGACTTCGACCACTACCCGGAGCAGGCGTTCCTGGGTATCGGTGGCCTCGAGGACCTCGAGAAGAAGTACAACGAGATCACCAAGAAGTAGTTCGGGTCTGTGCGGCGGGGCCGGGATCACTGTCTACAGTGGACTCCGGCCCCGCCGTTCTACTCGTGTCAGGTCTGTGACGTGCGACGATCCCGCGATGGCGGAGTCGTGACGCGGAGCGGCCAAAGTAGGGTCGGCGCAGCTATTACACTCGCTAGAGGCGCCCGATGTGAAGGAGAGCTACGTGGCTGAGATGTCCGTTGAGCTGGTCGCGGTGGAGCGACGCCTCTGGTCGGGCAAGGCCACCTTCGTGGTCGCGCAGACGACCGAAGGTGAGATCGGCATCCTGCCGGGTCACCAGCCGGTACTGGGCCAGTTGATCGAGGGCGGCATCGTCAAGGTGACCACCACCGATGGCGAGCCGTTCATCGCCGCCGTGCACGGTGGCTTCCTCTCGTGCACCGGCTCCGCGGTGAGCATCCTGGCGGAGAGCGCGGACCTCGCCGACGAGGTCGACGTGAACGCCGCCAAGGCAGCGTTGTCCGGCGAGGACGAGGCCGAACGAACACGAGCGGCCGCGCAACTCCGCGCAGCCGGTCAGTCGGTCTAGAGCGACGGGCGGGGAGCGGCCGTGGAGATCACAGTGGTGGTCCTGGTGCTGCTCGTCGCCCTTGCCGGTCTCGCGTTCTGGTATGCCCTGCGGTGGGTCCGGATGCGCCGTCTCGGCGGTGTGAGCGTGGCCCTGCGCTGGCGGCCGGACGACGCGCGCGCGGGCTGGCACCTGGGGATCGGGCGCTATCGGGGCGAGGAGTTCGTCTGGTACCGCGTCTGGAGTCTCCGTTCCGGCCCGGACCGTGTGTTCAAGCGGGAGAGCCTGGAGATCGCCGACCGCCGCGAGCCCGGCGGCACCGAGTCCTACGCCGTTCCCGCGGGCGCCACGGTGCTCCGGTTCGAGTCGGAGGCGCAGGAGGCCATCGAGGTGGCCATGGGGCCTGGCGCACTGACCGGCTTCCTGTCCTGGCTGGAGTCGGCCCCGCCGGGCCGGCGGTTGCCCCGCGCGAGCTGAGCAGTTCGCTCCCGCGCTGCTGTGCAGCCGGTGCAATGCCGGGCGGCTGCTGATTCTTTGGGGTGGCCTGTTGCCGTGTCCCGCGTTTCGGCAGGTCGAAGCACCATAATCTGCGGGGCATGGGCGAGCTGGAATCCACTGCGCGCGGTCGTCAACTCGGTGAGGAACTGCGCAGGCGACGCGAACGTGCCGGGCTGAACGGGGTCGAGCTGGCCCGCCGGATCGGCTGGTCGCCGAGCACCGTGTCGCGAATGGAAGCGGGCCTGGGAAACCATTCCGAGGTGAAGCTGACGGCGTATCTGGCGCACTGCGGGACGTCCGCGCCGGACGCGGCGGAGGTCCTGCGGCTCGGCGAGCCCGGTGAGGACGGTTATCTGGTGCGCCGCAGCGTGCTGCGGACGCTGGTGTTGCACGAGTCGACGGCCGTCGGCATCCGCGAGACCGCCCCGTTGCTCGTACCCGGCCTCCTGCAGACCGAGGACTACGCCCGTGCGGTGATGCATCTGCCCGGCTCGCTGACCGAGGACGAGATCGCGGCGCGGGTCGCCGTCCGAATGGACCGGCAGACGCTGCTGCGCCGTCGATGGCCGCCCCGGTTCACCTACCTGATCTACGAGCCCGCGTTGCGCTGCCCGCTGGGGGGTGACCGGGTCATGCACGAGCAGATGCTGCACCTGGTGTTCCTGTCGTCCCGGCCGCAGATGACGATCCGGGTGGTGCGCCTGTCCGATGGTGCGCGTGCTGCACATGGCCAGCAATTCGCGTTGATGGAGTACGCCGATCATGGCCCCGTGCTGTACGCGGAGAACACGTTCGCCGGAATGTTCGTGGAGAACCGGGAGGACGTCGAGACCTCGCGCGCGTTTCTCGACGGGATCGCCGGGGATGCCCTGAATGAGGGACAATCCCGGGAGTTCCTTGCGGCGCTCGCAAGCGACTACGACCGCCCCGACGGAGGAGCACCATGACCGCGGCCGATCAGCGCAGCCCCGGCTGGCGCAAGAGCAGCCACAGCAATGCGAACGACTCGTGCGTCGAGGTGGATTTCGTCGCGGCGGAGGTCGCCGTCCGGGACTCCAAGGACCCGGCCTCCGGGGTACTGCGCTTCGGTCCCGCGCGATGGCGTGCGTTCACCGGTCACATCGCCGGTCTCCGGGCCTGAACCGCGTCCGGCGCTGACCCGGTCCGCGTCGCCTGCTGCCACCGTGGCCACGTTTGTCCCCAGCGACGGGCGATTCCGCGCGATCGGTCCACTCGTGCCGCAGAATCGTCCACAGGCGGGCGCAATCGCGTTCCCAGGGGCGTTGCGCGGATACGCTGGAGCGGGGACGCCCCCCAGGGCGGGTGGGGGAGGGGTGCCCGTCGAAACTCCGCGTCGATCGCGGGTGGTGGCGGTGCGTGGGGGGCGATGCGTGCCGCTGGACGGTCGTGCGAGGGGGAGCGGTCAGCGGCCGCCGCCGGGCTGCCACAGCACGTCGCCCTCCGGATTCGCCAGCCGGGCGAGGATGAACAGCAGGTCCGAGAGCCGGTTCAGGTACTTGACCGCCACCGCGTTCGTCCGCTCCGCGTCCGCCTCGATCAGCCCCCAACCGGCACGCTCCGCGCGCCGCGACACCGTGCGGGCCTGGTGCAGCAACGCCGCGCCCGCCGTGCCGCCGGGCAGGATGAACGAGGTCAGCTTCGACAGCCGCTCGTTGAACTCGTCGCACCAGCCTTCCAGCCGCTGCACGTACTCCTCGGTGATCCGCAGAGGCGCCGGAGCGCTGCGACGCGCAGCGTCTCCGTCCGGGGTGATGGCTGGGTGGCGGGAGGGAGGATCGGGGACGACGGGGGTACACAGATCCGCCCCGACGTCGAACAGGTCGTTCTGCACGCCGCGCAGCACCCCGGCGATCTCCTCGGACAGCCCGCCGAGCGCGATCGCCACCCCGATCACCGAGTTCGTCTCGTCGACCTCCGCGTAGGCGCCCAGCCGCGGATCGGTCTTCGGCACCCGCGAGCCGTCCCCCAGCGCGGTGCTGCCGTTGTCGCCGACCTTCGTGTACACGCGATTGATGCGAACCGACATGCCGCCACCCTACCGGCGGATCCCGCGCCGCAGCGCGGAATCCGCCAGGGCGCTCAGCCCCCGGCGAACGCCGTCGCCGCCTCCTCGCCCCGCGCCACGGCCGCACCCTGATCCTCGATCGGGTCGACCGTCACGCCGGGGAACAGGATGAGGTCGACGACCTCGGCGGACACACCACCGGTCGCCGGGTCGGGGTCGATCCCGAGCTGCTCGGCCAGCCGGTACGAACCCTCGCCGATCATGTTCTCCGGGCCGATGTCGCCCACGACGGCGTAGGCGACCCTGTCCTCGTGCACCACCGCCGCGACGGTCCCGCCGTCGATACCGGCCCCGCCGAAGTGCCAGGTGTCGTTGACGCTGGGCACCACGATGTACGGCAGCCGGGCCGAATCGAAGTGCTGCCCGTCGGCCTGCTGCCACGCCGTCTCCGGCAGGAACGACGGATCGGTGTCCTCGTTGCGCTCCTCGGTGCGCCGACCGTCGCAGTCGACGTCGAAATCGGACTTCCAGTGCACCGCGGAACCCGTCGAGCAGACCGCGATCGTCCGCGCCCCGCCCGAATCCTCGTCAGACGTCACCGTTCGAGATCCGCTCCGCGTAACTCGCCGCCTGCCGCAACTGCTCGGCGTCCGGGCCCGCCGCGGCAGCCGCCTGCGCGGGAACGGTGACCGCGGTGACGGCCAATACCGCCGCCACCAACAGGGTTCTCGTCCGCGTGGTGCTCTACTCCTCGTTGATCACGGTGCCTGCCACTGGACAACTTCGTTAGTGGATAACAGAGTTCACGCCTTCGTGGGAGCCGCCAACCGGTGCGCGGCGACGGCGGACCTGCCGATCGGCCGGATGGAGGCGACGGGCATCATTGGCCCCCATGAGCGAGCACATCGACTTGCAGGGTGGCGCGCGACTGGTCGGCGAGGTCGAGGTCGTCGGCGCCAAGAACAGCGTGCTCAAACTGATGGCGGCGGCGCTGCTCGCCGAGGGCACCACGACCATCACCAACTGCCCGCAGATCCTCGACGTCCCGCTAATGGGCGATGTGCTGCGCAGTGTCGGCTGCGAGGTGGAGATCGACGGCGACACCGCCCGCATCACCACCCCCGCCGAACTGTCGCACCGCGCCGACTCCGCCGCGATGGGCAAGCTGCGCGCCTCCGTCTGCGTCCTCGGCCCCCTGGTCGGACGGCTCAAGCAGGCCGTCGTCGCGCTCCCCGGCGGTGACGCGATCGGCCAGCGGCCCCTCGACATGCACCAGAACGGTCTGCGCAAGCTGGGTGCCACCAGCACCATCAAGCACGGCTGCGTGGTCGCCGAGGCCGACGGGCTGCACGGCGCCCAGATCTGGCTCGACTTCCCCAGCGTCGGGGCGACCGAGAACATCCTGATGGCGGCCGTTCTCGCCGAGGGCACCACCGTCATCGACAACGCCGCCCGTGAGCCGGAGATCTCCGACATCTGCACGATGCTCGTCGAGATGGGCGCCAAGATCGAGGGCGCCGGCACGTCCACGCTCACCGTGCACGGCGTCGAAGCGCTCCACCCCACCGAGCACCGCGTCATCGGCGACCGCATCGTCGGCGCCACCTGGGCCTTCGCCGCCGCGATGACCCGGGGCGACCTCACCGTCAAGGGCGTCAACCCGCACCACCTGGACCTGGTGCTGGACAAGCTGCGCCTCGCCGGCGCCGACATCACCACCTTCGACGGCGACGGTTTCCGCGTCGTGCAGGCCGAACGCCCGCAGGCCGTCGACTGGGTGACCCTGCCGTACCCGGGCTTCGCCACCGACCTGCAGCCGTTCGCCGTGGCCCTGTCCAGCGTCTCCGAGGGCACCTCGATGATCACCGAGAACGTCTACGAGGCGCGGTTCCGCTTCATCGAGGAAATGGTGCGCCTCGGCGCCGACGCCCGCACCGACGGCCACCACGCCGTCGTCCGCGGCATCGAACAGCTCTCCAGCGCGCCGGTCTGGGCCGCCGACATCCGGGCCGGAGCCGGCCTGGTCCTCGCCGGCCTCTGCGCGGACGGGGTCACCGAGATCTGGGACGTCTTCCACATCGACCGCGGCTACCCGCACTTCGTGGAGAACCTCAACCGCCTCGGCGCCGACATCAAACGCGTGATCGGCGACCCCGAACGTTCCTGAAGCCGTGTGACCCGCGCCACGATCGGCTCGGTGAAAGAACGGCTGCTCCGCGAGGTGGGCACCTTCGGCCTGTGCGTCCAGACCGAGGAGTTCGACGAGACGCCCGCGCCGGAGGTGGAACTCGCCATCGCGAGCCGCTACCTTCCCGCCGACGAGGCGGCGGAATTCCTCCGCTCCGTCGAGGGCAACCGGCACGTCCTCATCCGCATGCGCCCGCAGCGCTGGCTCAGCCAGGACCAGTCGAAAGCGGGCTGAGCGCCGAGGCTCACCCCTCGGCGGCCAGCACCGCGCCGAAACCGATCAGCGCCGTGCCGGTCACGGCGTCCAGCGAACGGCGCACGGTGCGCCTGCGCAGCCACACCCGCACCCGGTGCACGAAGAACAGCAGCACCAGCAACCACAGCCCGCCCAGCACCGCGACCGTGTAGGCGAGCAGCAACGCCTGCCAGGTGCCCGTCGTCGCCGGGTCGAGGAACTGCGGAAGCACCGACAGGTACAGCACCAGCACCTTCGGATTCGTCACGTTCGACAGGAAACCCTCGCGGAACCGCCGGAACCCACCGGACCGCGAACTGGCCGCGTCGTCCAGCGCCGGGTACTCGCCGCGCCACGCCCCGCGCAAAGCCTGGACGCCGAGATAACAGAGGTAGGCGACACCGAGCCAGCGCAACGTGGTGAACACCGGCTGGGAATGGGCGATGACCGCGCCGAGCCCCAGCGCGGCGGCGGTTCCCTGCACGGCGTTACCGGTGAAGATCCCGAGACTCGACAGCAGGCCACCGCGGGCACCGCCGGCCACCGAGTTCTTCAGTACCACCGCGGTGTCCGGGCCCGGTACCAGGACCACCAGGACCACGACGGCGAGGTAGCTGCCGTACACGCTCCACGTCATGCGGCGGACACTAACCCTCCGGGGAGCTGCGGAGCACGCGGATATCGGTCACAGTGCTCGGGTGCGGCGACAACGCGGCGACCGCTGCCCCGGCGGCGGCCCGGATGACAGCGTTGACGTGTCCGGTTCCACTCGCCGCCATATGTTACCGGCGAGTATGCTCGCCTGGTCGTCCATCGGGAGGTAGCCGTGCCCTATCCCACCGACCGGGAGCGCGATCGCCCCTGGGTGATGCGGACCTACGCCGGGCACTCCTCGGCCGCCGCGTCGAACGAGCTGTACCGGCGCAACCTGGCCAAGGGACAGACCGGCCTGTCCGTGGCCTTCGACCTGCCCACCCAGACCGGCTACGACGCCGACCACAAGCTCGCCAAGGGCGAGGTCGGCAAGGTCGGTGTGCCGATCGCCCACATCGGCGACATGCGCAGGCTCTTCGACGGCATCCCGCTGGCCGAGGCGAACACCTCGATGACGATCAACGCACCGGCCATGTGGCTGCTCGCGCTCTACGTCACCGTCGCCGAGGAACAGGCGGAAGAGTCGGGACGCGACGGCAGTACCGACACTGCCGAGGTACTGGCCAAGCTCACCGGCACCACCCAGAACGACATCATCAAGGAGTACCTCTCCCGCGGGACCTACATCTTCCCGCCCGGGCCGAGCCTCCGGCTGATCACCGACATGATCACCTGGACGGTGCATCACGTGCCCCGCTGGAACCCGATCAACATCTGCAGCTACCACCTGCAGGAGGCGGGCGCGACGCCGACGCAGGAGGTCGCCTACGCCCTCTGCACCGCGATCGCCGTGCTCGACGCGGTACGCGACTCCGGCCAGGTCGAGCAGGCCGACATGGCGAAGGTCGTCGCCCGCATCTCCTTCTTCGTCAACGCCGGGGTGCGCTTCGTCGAGGAGATGTCCAAGATGCGCGCGTTCACCGCGCTCTGGGACGAGATCACCGCCGAGCGCTACGGCGTCACCGACGCGAAGGCGCGCAGGCTCCGCTACGGCGTGCAGGTCAACTCCCTCGGACTGACCGAGGCGCAGCCGGAGAACAACGTCCAGCGGATCGTGCTGGAGATGCTCGCAGTGTCGCTCTCCCGCGGCGCGCGGGCGCGGGCGATCCAGCTCCCCGCCTGGAACGAGGCGCTCGGCCTGCCCCGGCCGTGGGACCAGCAGTGGGCGCTGCGGATGCAGCAGGTACTCGCGTACGAGACCGATCTGCTGGAGTACGAGGACATCTTCGACGGCTCACTGGTCATCGAGTCCAAAGTGGACGAGATCAAGAAGGGCGCCCGCGCGGAGATCGCCAGGGTGCAGGAGATGGGCGGTGCGGTGCCCGCCGTCGAGAGCGGCTACATGAAATCCGAACTGGTCACCTCCTTCGCCGACTACCGCCGTGGTGTGGAGTCGGGCGAGCGGGTGATCGTCGGGGTGAACAAGTTCGACACCAGCGAACCCAGCCCACTGCAGGCGGAAGGGGCGAAGGCGATCGAGACGGTCGACGCCGCCGTCGAGAAGGAGGCTGTGCTCGCCCTCGAACGGTGGCGCGCCGAGCGGGACGACGAGGCGGTCGCGACCGCGCTCGCCGCGCTGAAGAGCGCCGCGGGCACCGAGGAGAACCTCTTCGAGGCGACGTTGACCTGCGCGCGGGCCGGCGTCACCACGGGGGAGTGGTCCGGGGCGCTGCGTGAGGTCTTCGGCGAGTACCGGGCGCCCACCGGTGTCACCGCCTCCTCCGGCGGCGGCGAGGCCGCGGCCGACCTCACCGCCGTGCGTGAACGGGTGCGCGAGACCGGAGCGGAACTCGGCGAGCGGCTGCGGATACTGGTCGGCAAGCCCGGCCTCGACGGCCACTCGAACGGGGCCGAGCAGGTCGCCGTGCGTGCCCGTGACGCCGGTTTCGAGGTCATCTACCAGGGAATCCGGCTCACACCCGAGCAGATCGTGTCGGCGGCGGTGCAGGAAGGCGTGCACGTGGTCGGCCTGTCCGTGCTGTCCGGCTCGCACCTGGAGATCGTGCCTGAGGTGGTGGACGGTCTGGTCGCCGCGGGAGCGGCGGACGTGCCGGTGATCGTCGGCGGGATCATCCCGCCCGAGGACGCGAAGCTGCTCACGGACCGTGGCATCGCCAGGGTGTTCACGCCCAAGGACTACGAGCTGACGGAGATCATGAACGAGATCGTTTCGGTGGTCCGGCAGGCCCGCGGGCTCGACTGAATCGAAATCGTAACACTCCGTACCGATTCTTTATCTTCGCAGGTCAGAGCCTGCCTGATGGACGATTTCGGGGAATGTCCATTGAGGAACTTCGCCGGTTTTCTTGAGCGCCCGATCGAGGGTCCCTAGGTTGGACCAACGACGGGGAATTCGAGAACAGTGCGTAACGGCGAGGGAGCACACACGATGGCTATGGGCGACTGGACGCGGCGGGACTTCTTCAGACGGGCGGCGGCAGCCGGAGCGGTGACCATCGGTGGGCCGATGCTGCTGTCCGCCTGCGCGAGCAGCGACGACACCACGACCTTCGAGGGCGCCAAGGAATCCGGCAAGATCAAGGTCGGCTTCGGCAACGAGGCGCCGTACGGCTTCACCGGGCCGGACGGCCAGCTCACCGGAGCCGAGCCGGAGATCGCACGCGTGGTGCTGCGCAACATGGGCATCGGCGAGATCGAAGCGGTGCCCTCGGACTTCGGCCAGCTCATTCCCGGTCTGCAGGCGAAGAAGTTCGCCATCGTCGCCGCCGGCATGTCGATCCGCCCGGACCGCTGCGAGAACGCCTCGTTCTCCGCGCCGGAGTTCAAGGTCGCCTCCTCTTTCCTGGTGCCCAAGGGAAACCCGATGGGCATCACCCGGTTCGAGGACATCACCGGCAAGGACGTGAAGATCGCCGTCATGTCCGGGGCGGTGGAGAAGGACTACGCGAAGGAAGCCGGCGTCCCGGACGACAAGATCATCACCATCGACACCCAGGACAACGTCTTCCGGCAGGTGCAGGACGGCCGGGTGTACGGCGCCGCACTGCTGGACATCACCAGCCGCTGGTTGCTCAAGCAGAACGAGGGCGCGCCCTTCGAGACCACCGAGTCCTTCCAGGGCAGCAAGTCCGCTCCCGACGTCGGTGCCTTCACCTTCCGCAAGGAGGACACCGAGTTCGTCAACGCCTTCAACACCGAACTGCAGAAGGTCAAGGACAGCGGGCAGTGGTTGGAGATCGTCACCCCGTTCGGTTTCAGCGAGGCGAACGCCCCCGGACCGGAGCTGAAGACCGAAGAGCTCTGCAAGGCCTGAGCGGCTTCGGAAAGGCGAGCTTCTCGTGTTCGACAACCTGTCCATACTGTTTCCCCGAATCCTCGACGGAGTGCCCTACACCGTCATCGCGACGGTCGGCGGAATCGCGCTGACGATCGTCCTGTCGTTCGCGGCGGGCCTCGGGCTGCTGGCGTCCTCGCCGGTGGCCCGGGGCCTCACCCGGGTGTACGTCGAGGGCTTCCGCGGAACCTCGGAGGTGGTCCAGCTCTTCTGGATCTACTTCGCCCTGCCCATCCTGGTCGGGATCGACCTGATCCCGCTGGCGGCCGGCATCATCGTGCTCGGCCTGAACCACGGGGCCTACGGTGCCGAGATCGTGCGCGGCGCCATCGGGTCGGTACCCAGGGCGCAGTACGAGGGCGCGATCGCGCTCAACCTCACGCCTGCCCAGCGGATGTGGCGGGTGATCCTGCCGCAGGCGGTGGTGGAGATGCTGCCCTCGTTCAACAACCTGTTCATCCAGCTCCTGAAGAGCACCGCGCTGCTGTACTTCATCGAGGTCACCGAAATCTTCAAGCAGGGCGACATTCTGCGCCCGCAGTACGGCGACGATCAGGAGCTGATCTATCTGATCGAGCTGGTCTTCTACCTGTTGCTGGCCATCGCCATCACGATGCCGATGCGCTGGCTCGAACGGGTGGCCGCACGCAGGGTCGGCCGTAGCGTGCCCAGCCGCGAACGTGCGCTGGCGAAGGTGACGGGGGGTGCCGTCTGATGGACGTCTGGGACTGGGACAAGGCGTTCGGCGCGCTTCCGCCGATTCTGGAGGGCTTGCTCGTCACCCTGCAGGTCACGGTGCTCGGATCACTGGTCGCGTATGTACTCGGCTTGATCCTGGCGGTCGTGCGGCGCAGCAGGATCCCCGTGCTGGACCAGATCCTGTGGGCGCTGATCGAACTGATCCGCAGCACGCCGCTGTTGATCCAGATCTTCGTGCTGTTCTACGTACTGCAACCCGCGCTGGGACTGCAGTTGTCCCCCTTCCTCACCGGGGTGATCGCGCTCGGCGTGCACTACGCCTGCTACACCTCCGAGGTGTACCGAGCGGGTATCGACGCGATTCCGCCAGGGCAATGGGAGGCGGCCACCGCGCTGAGTCTGCCGAAGTCTCGGGTCTGGACCGGGGTGATCCTGCCGCAGGCCGTGCCCCGGGTGGTGCCCGCACTCGGCAACTACACCATCTCGATGTTCAAGGAAGTGCCCCTGCTGCTGGCGATCGGCGTCGCGGAGATCGTCGCGCGGGCCGAGGAGCAGGGCACCGCGGACTACCGCTACGTCGAGGTCTACACGATGGCGGGCCTGGCGTTCCTGTTGCTGAGCTTCCCCGCCGCGATCCTGGTACGCAGATTGGAACGTCGTGTCGCACAGAAGTGAGAGCGAAAAGTGTCCACAGTAGACAATGCGGCCGATGGCGCGATGATCCGTTTCGACGGCGTCGGCAAGAAGTTCGGCGACAACGAGGTGCTGAAGGAACTCGACTTCTCGATCGCGCCCGGCGAGTTCGTCACGCTCATCGGGCCGAGCGGTTCCGGCAAGACCACGATCCTGCGACTGCTGATGACGCTGGAGAAGGTCACCACCGGAACCATCACCGTCGCCGGGAAACCGTTGAGCCACATGGACAAGGGCGGCAAGCTGGTGCCGGCCGACGAGGCGCACCTGCGGCTGGCGCGGCGGAACATCGGCATGGTCTTCCAGCAGTTCAACCTGTTTCCCAACATGAACGTGCTGCGCAACATCACCGAGGCGCCGATCCGCACACTCGGCAAGTCGCGCGCCGAGGCGGAGACGCGGGCCGGGGAACTGCTCGAGATGGTCGGCCTCTCGGAGAAGATCACCGCCCGGCCCACCCAGCTCTCCGGCGGGCAGCAGCAGCGCGTCGCCATCGCCAGGGCGCTGGCGATGGAACCGGACGTGCTGTTGCTCGACGAGGTCACCTCGGCGCTGGACCCCGAGCTGGTCACCGGTGTGCTGCACCTGCTCAAGGACATCGCCAGGACCACCGACATCACCTTCCTCTGCGTCACGCACGAGATGCAGTTCGCCCGCAACGTCTCGGACCGGGTGATGATGTTCGACAGTGGCCGGGTGATCGAGGACGCGGTGCCGGAGAAGCTGTTCACCGCGCCGGAACAGGAACGGACGAAGTCCTTCCTGCACGCGGTTCTCAACCGCGACTGAAGGCGCGGCGACGGCCGGCCCCGGTGTGACACCGGGTGCCGGCCGTTCCCTTCTACCAGGCCGGACACTCGCGTCCCGCCTGGTGAGCTGTTACTCCCATCCTTGACGCCGACCGTCCGCAGGGTCGATCATGCGGACATGTCCCTCTCCCGGCTTCGTGCGTTTGCCCCCAGGCCGACGCTGACTGTGCGTTCGGCCGGAGTCGGCGTGGCGGCCCTGCTGCTGCGCCGTGGACGGCTGGGCTCGCCCCCGATCTGACGATCCGCGCTTTCCCTTACACCCCAACCATTTCCGCACGGAACTCGGTTGGTTCCCGCGCGCCCGATCGAGCCCTTCTCGTCCGCACAGTGAGGAAACTCTTCGTGTCCATCGAATCCCCGTCCCGCCCTGCCCTGCGTCCGGCCACCGTCCCCGCCGACGGCATCCTGGAGGGTCCGCGGGTGCTGCACCGGCTGCCCGAGAACGCCGAATCCGCGCCGTACCGGCTGTTCGGCCTCCGCCCACTCGGCCGGGTCATCGGCGCCGAGATCGACGGCATCGACCTCGGCGCTCCCATGTACCCGGAACTGCGCGCGGAACTGAACCGCGCACTGCTGGAGTGGAAGGTGCTGTTCTTCCGCGACCAGCGGATCACCTCCGCCCAGCAGCGGGAGTTCGCCTCGCACTGGGGCGAACTGGAGACCAACCCGTTCATCCCGGTCGGCGACACCGACCAGGTCACCCGCTTCGCCCGCAGCGCCACCAGTCCCGGCTACGAGAACATCTGGCACACCGACGTCACCTTCCGTCCCCGTCCCGCGCTCGGCTCGGTGCTGCGGCTGATCGAGGTGCCGCCGGTCGGCGGGGACACCATGTGGGCAGACATGGCGGCCGCCTACGACAACCTCGACGCGGACGTGAAGTCCCGCATCGAGGGCCTGCGCGCGGTCCACGACTTCATCCCCGGATTCGTCCGCTTCTCCGACTCCGCCGATCTCGCGCGCAGGCAGGGCGAGTTCCCGCCGGTCGAACACCCGGTGGTGCGGGTGCACCCGGAGACCGGCCGCCGCACCCTGTTCGTCAACCAGGCGTTCACCACGCACATCGTCGGCATCGACCGGGCCGAGAGCGACCGGCTGTTGCGGCTGCTGTTCGCGCAGGCGCACGTCCCGGAGTTCCAGGTGCGGTTCGGCTGGGCGGAGAACTCGGTGGCGTTCTGGGACAACCGCGCCACCCAGCACTACGCCGTCAACGACTACCACCCGCACGCCCGCGTCGCCGAGCGCGTGGCGATCGCGGGGGACGAGCCGTTCTGACCCTGTCCCGGGCCCGATCGCGGGGTTAGCGTGGAGGGATGGGCGAGTACCAGCACATCCTCAGCAAGACCGACGGTGCCACGGTCACCATCACGATGAACCGGGCACAACGGCGCAACTCGCTGTCCGCCGAACACCTGACCGAGCTGCTCGCCGCGTTCGAGCACGCGGCGAGCGGCGAGGCCACCGGAATCGTGCTCGGTGGCGCGGGACCGGTGTTCTCCGCGGGCCACGACTTCGCCGACGTCGCCTCCCGGGACACCGCCGGAGTCCGCGCGCTGCTGCGTCTGTGCACCGAACTGATGCGCACGATGGAGTCCGTGCCGCAGGTCGTGGTGGCCAGGGTGCACGGGCTGGCCACGGCGGCCGGCTGCCAGCTCGTCGCGAGCTGCGACCTGGCCGTCGCCGCCGAGTCGGCCGGATTCGCGCTTCCCGGCGGCAAGGGCGGCTGGTTCTGCCACACGCCCGCCGTCCCGGTCGCGCGGTCCGTCGGGCGCAAGCGGCTGATGGAGCTCGCGCTCACCGGGGACACCATCGACGCCACGACGGCGCTCGACTGGGGCCTGGTGAACCGGGTGGTCCCCGACGCCGGACTCGACGAGGCGGTCGCCGACCTGCTCGCCCGCGCCACCCGGGGCAGCCGGGCGAGCAAGGCACTCGGCAAACAGGCCCTCTACGCCCAGCTCGACCGCCCCGAGGCGGACGCCTACGCGATCGCCGTCGAGACGATGACCGCCGCCGCCCAGCTACCCGGAGCGAAGGAGGGAATGGCGGCGTTCCTGGAGAAGCGTCCTCCTGAATGGCCGGACTGAGCACGTTCCCGCCGCCCGGAGTGATGATTCCGGACGACGGGACCGAGCGCTGCCACGGTCAGAAGATCGGATTCTCCTGTGCCCATTCGTAGCCCAGCGAATGACGCCCGGAGAACGCGACGGCACCGTTCTCGCCCACGTTCAGGAATGCGACGAGTTCGCCGGTGGCGGCGATCCGGGACACCAGATCCTTCTTTCCGTCAGAATCGACGTCCTTGGTCAGGGTGGTGTCCGCCTGCTCCCAGCCGTCACTGATCCGGACGATGTTGGTCGACGCCTCCGCCCCGGCCGGGGTGGGCATCATCAGGAAGCCGTACAGCACGCTGCCGGAGCGGGCGACGAAATCGGTGACCTCGTCGCCGTTCAGGTCCGCCGAAGCGAACTGGTCGTAACCGCGGAAGTCCCGGCCCAGTAGCTGTTTCTCGCCGATGGTCAGCGATCCGTCCCGGTTGAGTGTGCTGGGGAAGGCGTACAGGTGGCCGTCCGCGGAATCCCTTCCCACGATGCTGGGGCCGTTGCGGCCGACGAACGAGCCGGTGAACTTCTCCTCGAAACTGTCCCAGCCGGCCCCGCCGACCCGGGTGGGGTCCGGCGCCAGTGTGGACAGTGGATCGTCCGGATTCCACACGCGGGAATGCTGGTGCAGCGCGATGAATCCGTCGTTCTCGACGAGGATGTCGCCGCCGGGCCAGCCGGTGTTCACCGAGGCGAGCCAGTCGGCTTCGGCCCAGTCCTCGTCGATCGTGATCGTTCCGGTGTAGGTGGCACCCGGATCCGCCGGGTCGAAGGTGCCCGAATGCGGGTGGAACACCAGGCGCCCGTCGGCGGTCCTGGCCGGGATGTCCTCGTGACCGTCGATGGTGAAGTCGGAGCCGGAGGTCGGATCCTGTGCGTGCGCGGCGGTGCTCGTGGCGCACAGCAGAAGCGCGGCGCCGGTGGCGGCGGCGAGGGCGCGACCCGGTCGTCTCCACCGGGAGAAGGGCCTGGTTCTGGACATGGCTCACCCCTGAAATGTCGGCAATGCGAACAGAATGGAACGAACGCGCCGCCGCGATCCCCTCAGTGGCGTAAGTCCGCGTTCACCGGATATACGCCGGGGAATGCCATCGGGTTGCCGCCGAATTCGCTCAACCGCGCCGTTCACGCAACAGGAGTAATGCGTATGCCGCGATCGACTGGGAGTCGGTGATCTCTCCGTCGGCGATCATCCGCTCGAATTCCACTCGCTCGAACTCCGCCGCCCGCATGTCCTGTTCCTCGTGTTCGCGGCGCACCTCACCCCGTTCCAGTGCCGTCGCGAGGAACACCCGCCCACGCTGGCTGGACATGCCGGGAGCGAGGTCCAGGCCGCCGATGTCGGTCATCTCCCCGGCCAGCAGCCCGGTCTCCTCCCGCAGTTCCCGGGCCGCCAGTTCGGCGGCCGGCATCTCCGCGAGATCGGGTGCCGTGCCCTGCGGGAACTCCCAGCGTCGGGCGCCCACCGGATAGCGGTACTGCTCGACCAGGTGCAGCCGGTCGCCGTCGAGCGGCACGATGAGGGCGTAGGTCGGTTTGTCGACGACGCCGTAGATGCCCGCGGAGCCGTCCTTCCTGCGGATGCCGTCCTCCCGCACGGTCATCCACGGGTTTCGGTAGACCTCACGGGAGTCGATGCGCTCAATGGATTCCACCCGTCGATTCCACCACCCCGCGATGCGCCTCGCGCGGCGTCGCCTACCCTCGCCGGGTGCGCCTAGTGATCGCTCGATGCCAGGTCGACTACGCCGGTCGACTGACCGCCCACCTGCCGATGGCCACCCGTCTGCTGCTGATCAAGTCGGACGGGTCGGTGTCGGTCCACTCCGACGACCGGGCGTACAAGCCGCTGAACTGGATGAGCCCGCCGTGCTGGCTCATCGAGGACGGCAAGATCTGGACCGTGCAGAACAAGGCCGGCGAGAAACTGGTCATCAGCATCGACGAGATCCACGACGACATCTCGCACGAACTCGGCGCCGAGCCGGGACTGGTGAAGGACGGCGTCGAGGCGCATCTGCAGGAGCTGCTCGCCGAGCACATCTCCACCCTCGGCGACGGGTACTCGCTGGTGCGCCGGGAGTTCCCGACGGCGATCGGTCCCGTCGACATCATGGCCCGCGACCAGGGCGGTGCGTCCGTCGCGGTGGAGATCAAGCGGCGCGGGGAGATCGACGGCGTCGAGCAGCTCACCCGGTACCTCGAACTGCTCAACCGTGATCCGCTGCTCGCCCCCGTCCGTGGCGTCTTCGCCGCGCAGCAGATCAAACCGCAGGCTCGCACCCTCGCCGAGGACCGCGGCATCCGCTGCCTGACCCTGGACTACGACGCGCTGCGCGGCATCGAGTCCGACGAGTTCCGCCTCTTCTGAGTCCCCGTACCGATTTCACCGTTCTGCCAGCCGGGATTCAGACCCGGCTGGTCCACTCGGTGGCACGCGGCCGTAGCCGGTGCTCCGGTGCGGCGGACCGGAGTGAAGGGAACGATCATGAAGCAGGCACTGCGCGCGTCCGTCCTCGGATTCGTCACGCTGGCGACGCTGGCCGTCGGCGGAGTCACCACCGCCGGCGCGGCGGGCTGGACCGTGCACGGCACGTACGGGACACCGGAGAACTGCCGGGCGGATGGGATCCTCGGACAGAACCAGAACCGCTGGACCGGCTTCTCCTGCGTCGACGTCCCGTTCCAGAACTCGATCATCTGGGAGCTCCGGGTCTTCATCCCGTAACCCTCCACCCCGAGCCACCCCCGGGCCGGGGGCTCCACCACAGCGATATGTCGACGTACTGCGCTTCTCGTGAGCGCGATACGTCGACATATTGCTGTCCGCACGGGCCCTGCCGGGCGGTGACTGCCCCGGGCGCCAGGAAGAGCCGTCCGAACGGGTAATGGCACACGCCGAACGGCGGTGTCCCGGACTGAATCGTTATCGCTAGCTTCTACGCTGCCGTGGGGCACGGACCCGTAACCGGCCCGTGACCATTGGTTACTCCTGTTGGACGCATGTCTGATGACAGCCAGGACAAGAGATGGCCAGGCGGATTCACGGGGACGAAATCATGCAGTAATGTGCCCGATCAGCTCAATCATGGTGGTTCTTGTTCGATGATGTTGACTCCGGAGGTGGGTCGGGTGCACGTCCTAGCGGAGGCGAACCTTCGCCTAGACGCTAACGCGGTCGACTACGTGTTGCTCGCGTTCTATTTCCTGCTGGTACTCGGCATCGGCTATCTGGCCCGCCGACAGGTCTCCAGCAGCCTCGACTTCTTCCTGTCCGGCCGATCGCTGCCGGCGTGGGTGACGGGCCTTGCCTTCATCTCCGCCAACCTCGGCGCGATCGAGGTCATGGGAATGTCGGCGAACGGCGCGCAGTACGGGTTGCCGACAGCGCATTATTTCTGGATCGGCGCGGTGCCGGCGATGCTGTTCCTCGGCATCGTGATGATGCCGTTCTACTACGGCTCGAAGGTCCGCAGCGTTCCCGAGTTCATGTTGCGACGCTTCGGGAAACCGGCGCATCTGGTCAACGGCATCAGTTTCGCCGCGGCCCAGATCCTGATCGCGGGCGCGAACCTGTTCCTGCTCGCGACCGTGGTGAACGTGCTTCTCGGGTGGCCCATCTGGGTCTCGATCGTTCTCGCGGCGGTGATCGTGCTGTCGTACACCGCCCTCGGTGGACTGTCGGCGGCGATCTACAACGAGGTGCTGCAGTTCTTCGTCATCCTCGCCGCGCTGATCCCGCTCACCGTGGTCGGCCTGTACAAGGTCGGTGGCTGGGAGGGCCTGGTCGAGAAGGTCACGGCCAGCCCCGGCGGGGCCGAGCAGCTCGACTCCTGGCCGGGAACCGAACTGACCGGGTTCGCCGACAACTTCCTGTCGGTTCTGGGCCTGGTGTTCGGTCTGGGCTTCGTGCTGTCGTTCGGTTACTGGACGACGAACTTCGTCGAGGTCCAGCGCGCGATGGCTTCGAAGAGCATGTCCGCGGCGCGGCGCACGCCGATCATCGGCGCGTTCCCGAAGATCTTCATCCCCTTCATCGTGATCATCCCCGGCATGATCGCCGCGGTCACGGTCACCGAGCTGATGGGCGAGAACAAGGCGGCGTTGCTCGCGGGCGACGACGCGGCCAGCGGCGCCACCTTCAACAACGCGCTGCTGTACCTGATGCGTGACCTGCTGCCGAACGGCATGCTCGGCATCGCGATCGCCGGTCTGCTGGCCTCGTTCATGGCCGGTATGGCGGCGAACCTGAGCTCGTTCAACACGGTCTTCACCTACGACATCTGGCAGTCGTACATCAAGAAGGGCCGCGAGGACGCCTACTACCTGCGCTTCGGCCGCACCATCACCGCGGTCGGCACGGTACTGGCGATCGGCACGGCGTTCATCGCGTCGACGTACTCGAACCTGATGGACTACCTGCAGCAGCTCTTCTCGTTCTTCAACGCTCCACTGTTCGCCACCTTCATCCTCGGTATGTTCTGGAAGCGGATGACGGCGACGGCCGGTTGGGTCGGTCTCGTCTCGGGTACCTTCTCCGCGATCGGCGTCTTCATCCTGGCCGAGACCGGAGTATGGGACCTGCCGGGCCAGGGTGCGAGCTTCGTCGGTGCCGGTGCCGCCTTCGTGGTCGACATCGTGGTCAGCGTCGTGGTCACCTACATGACTCAGCCGAAGCCGGAGGCGCAACTCGCCGGCCTGGTGTACTCGCTGACCCCGAAGGACAGCCTGAAGCACTCCACCACCGGTGACGACGCGGGCTGGTACCGCAAGCCGGGGTTGCTGGCCGGGATCGCACTGGCCATCACCATCATCCTGAACTTCATCTTCTGATCGGGGAGGTAGCAGACAATGAGCACGCAATCGTCATCGCGCGGTGCGGCCGCCTTCGACGTCCGCCTCATCATCGCGCTGCTGGTCGGCGTGTACGGGCTGGTCATCACGGTGATGGGGATCGGCTTCACCAGCCAGGACGACCTGGACAAGGCCGACGGAATGAACATCAACCTGTACGCGGGCATCGCCATGCTCGTCTTCGCAGGGCTGTTCGTCCTGTGGGCCAAGGTCCGGCCGCTGCAACTGGAGATGACGCCCGAGCAGCAGCAGGAGTCGGCGACCGAGGAGCCCAACCAGGCGCCGTAAGGAGAACCGGGTACCGATAGTCAGGTACCGCGTACGCACCCGGAAGCGGGCGGCTAACGTGCACGACGTGTCGAATCGTGCTCGGGCCGCCCGCTTCCGTCGTGTCACGGGAGCCGCGCTGGCCGGCCTCGCGCTACTGGGAACGCTCGCCGGCTGTGCCGGGGAGGACCTGACCAAGGCGAACTTCCAGCGCACCACCGTTCCGCCCGATCCGGGCAGCGGGGGCAGCGGACCGGTGCCCTCGGGGCCGATCACCGACGAGGCCGTGACCGCGGACCGGCTGCGCACCGTGGACCCGTGCCCGTTGCTCTCCGACGAGGCGGTCGGCAGCCTCGGCACCCCCGACGAGCGCAAGCCCAGTGGCTTCGGCCGCTGCTCCACCACGATCCGCGACGCGGGCGGCAAGACGCTCGACGTGACGATCGAGGTCGGGCAGTACCTGCTGGGCACGGCCGACGACGCCAACGGCAGCGTCGAGGGACTGCCGCAGATCGAGAAGAAGCAGGACGAGAGCACCTGCTACGTCACGGCGCTGACGTCCAAGGACCCGGCCTTGGGCGTACAGATCGCGGTCGACTACAGCGGCGCGGGCGAGCCGTGCAGGCCGGGACGCACCGTGCTGCAGCAGGTCGTCAAGGATCTGCGGGACGGGCCGGCGCAGATCCCCGCCGCGCAGGGTTCACTCGTTCCCGTCGATCCGTGCACCGCCGTCGACGACGAGGTGATCGCCGGACTGGTGCCCCCCGAGGTGGAGCAGCAGCCGACCAGCCTGCGCGGCTGTCAGTGGCGGTCGCGGGGCACCAGCGTGGCGGTGGACTTCCGCACCGGCTATCCGCCAAGGCCGGGTGACGACGGGCAGCCCGTCGATCTCGGCAACGGCATCTCCGGCCTGTCCGAGCAGCTCGGTGACTCGAACGAATGCAAGATCACCTGGCTGCACCGGACGGCCGGCGAGGAAGGCGAGGACGAACTCGTCAACGTCAGCTGGTCCAACTACAACGGCGAAGCCACGGCGGACGATCCGTGCGCGAAGGTACTGACGGCGGCGCAGGCCGCGGCGGGCACGCTGCCAAGGCCGTAGCGGTTCCGGCTCTGGCGGCGGCGCTCCCGCGGCGGTAGGAATGTCGCAGACGCGTTCCGTCGCCGTGGGAAGGACCGTCCATGAAGAAGATCATCAACGACCCGTCGACCGTGGTCGCCCAGTCGCTTCGAGGTCTCGCGCTCGCGCACGGCGACCTGTTGCGGGTCGAACAGGACCCGGCGGTGGTGGTGCGGGCCGATGCCCCGGTCGCGGACAGCGTCGCCGTGATCTCCGGCGGCGGTTCGGGGCACGAGCCACTGCACGGCGGTTTCGTCGGGCCCGGCATGCTGCACGCCGCCGTCCCCGGAGCCGTCTTCACCTCGCCGACCCCGGACGCGGTACAGGCCGCCGTCGCCGCCACCACCGGAGATGCCGGGGCGCTGCTGATCGTCAAGAACTACACCGGTGACGTGCTGAACTTCGAGACCGCCGCCGAACTCGCCGCCGCGGACGGCAAGGACGTCCGTAGCGTGGTGATCGACGACGACGTGGCCGTGGCCGATTCGACGTTCACCGCGGGCCGCCGGGGCGTCGGCGGCACCGTGCTGCTGGAGAAGATCACCGGTGCCGCCGCCGAGCGGGGCGACTCGCTGGATGCGGTGGAAGCCTTGGCGCGCAAGGTGATCGGCCAGGTGCGGTCGATCGGTGTCGCGTTGACCTCGCCGACCGTGCCGCACGCCGGGCAGCCGAGCTTCGACCTCGGCGACGGCGAGGTCGAGTTCGGCATCGGTATCCACGGCGAGCCGGGCCGGGAGCGCATTCCCGCCGAACCCGCCGACGCGCTGGTGGAACGCCTCCTCGCGGCGGTGGTCGAGGACCTGCCCTACGCCGAAGGGGACGAGGTGCTGCTGTTCACCAACTCCATGGGCGGCACCCCGTTGCTGGAGCTGTACCTGGCGCACGGCATCGCCGAACGGCTGCTCGCCGAGCGCGGGATCACCGTGCGGCGCAGGCTGGTCGGCCCGTACGTCACGAGTCTGGAGATGCAGGGAATGAGTGTCACCTTGCTCAGGCTCGACGAGGAGCTGACCGAACTCTGGGACGCGCCGGTGCGGACCGCCGCGCTGCGCTGGGGCCGCTGAGATGACATGTGGCGCAACAGAGGTCGCCGCCGCGCTGCGGGCGGCCGCCGAGGCGGTGACCGAGCACCGGGACGAGCTGGTTGAACTCGACCGGGTCATCGGCGACGCCGACCACGGCGAGAACCTGGAACGCGGATTCGCCGCCATCGTGTCCGCATTGGACACCACAGGCATCGCGGCGACGCCGGGCGCGGTGCTCAAGCTGGCGGCGACCACGTTGATCTCGAAGGTCGGTGGTGCGGCGGGACCGTTGTACGGCACGGCTTTCCTGCGCGCGGCGACGGCGCTGGGCGACCACGCGGAGCTCGACGCCGCCGGTACGGCCGAGGCGCTGCGGGCCGCGCTCGACGGCGTCCGCGCGCGGGGCAAGGCCGAGACGGGGGACGCGACGATGGTCGACGCGCTCGCCCCCGCGGTCACCGCGGCCGAGGACCTCGCCCGGCAGGCGTCCGGCACGGCGGGCGTCCGGCAGGTGCTGCTGGCCGCGGCGGATGCCGCCGACGCCGGGGCGGACTCCACCGCCCCGCTGGTGCCGCGCAAGGGCCGCGCGTCCTATCTCGGTGAACGCGCCGTCGGTCATGTCGATCCGGGCGCGCGTTCGACCGCCCTGCTGTTGCGGGCGCTGGCGGGCCGGGCATGAGCCGGGTCGGGCTGGTACTGGTCTCGCACAGCGCGAAGCTGGCCGAGGGGCTCGTCGAACTCGCCGCGCAGATGGCACCGGACGTCGCCGTGATCGCCGCGGGCGGGCTGCCCGGCGGCGGCCTCGGCACCGACTACGACGAGGTCCTCGCCGCCACCGAACACGCCGATTCCGGTGCGGGCGTGGTGCTGCTCTACGACCTCGGCAGCGCGCAGTTGACCGCGGAGCTGGCCGCGGAGTCCGCCGCGCGGCCGGAGTCGGTCACGGTCGCCGACGCCCCGCTGGTGGAGGGCGCGGTGGCCGCCGCGGTCGAGGCGCAGGGCGGAGGTGACCGCACCGCCGTCGCCGGTGCGGCCGCGGCGGCGGGAGCGCCGCCGGATCTCGGGCCCGCGGCACGGATCCCGGACGGCGGGCAGGCCGTCGAGCTGACCCTGCGCAACGAGATCGGCCTGCACGCGCGGCCCGCCGCCCAGCTCGCCAGGGCGGTCGCGGAGTTCGACGCCGAGGTGCGCGTGCGGCTCGGTGACACCGAGACCGACGCGCGCAGCGTCCTCGGCCTGATGTCGCTCGGGGCCCGCCACGGCGACCGGATCGAGGTCACCGCCACCGGCAGCGCGGCGGCGGAGGCCCTGCGCAGGGTGGAGGACCTGGTGCGCGAGGACTTCGGCGAGCCGGGCGACGGTCCGTCCGTTGTGGATTCCCCGGCCACGACGTAGCGACGTCCTGGTAACGCTGTCCGCACTCAGTCACCCGATCGCGGGAGCCGCCCGTAGGATCCGTCCGGACAGCCGAAGAGAGCGAGGACCAGCCGGTGCGGGCACGGGAAATGTGGCGGGGTTCGTCCCGCGGGGGACGGGTGGTCCGGTTCGCCGTACTGCTGCCGTTGCTGCTCGCGGGCTGTGGTGGCGCGGTCGCGGGCACGGCGGTGCCGGACGCCTCGGTGGCCGCCCCGCTCACCAGGGCGGTCTTCGGTGACCTGCGCTCCATCGATCCCTGCGGCATGACCGCCCCGGACACGTTCGCCGGGATCGGTCCCGCGCGCACGCTGGCCCGTACCTCGATGGACGACTGCACCTTCGCCGTCACCGTGCAGGGGCAGAACGTGGAGATCCGGATCGGCCTGCTGCTGCCGGAGTCCGAGCTGGCCGAGGACGTGACCGACGTCCGCTCGCTGCCCGGCAACGTGCGGCTGGTGCAGAAGCCGGAGACGGACGAGGCCTGCGAGCGGTACCTGGTGCTCTCCGACGGACTCGCCGTCTCCGCGGTCGCCGATCCGCAGAACTCCAGTGTCTCGCTCGACCGGGCCCAGGTGTGCGGCGTCGCCGAGGCCGGGCTGACCGGGGTGCACCGGGCCGCCACGGCAGGCACGATCACGCACTGGGATCCCGCGCCGAACTCCTTCGTGCGCCTGTCGCCCTGCTCCCTGGTGCCCGGCGCGGAGCTCGCCCGGCGCACCGGGATCGCCGAGAAGGACACCACGCTGCTACCCGCCGAGCACCAGTGCCGCTGGGGCCCTGCCGGGTCCGAGCAGGCGAACGTGCAGCTCGACTTCTTCGTCGGCAAGGTCGTCAACGACACCACCGGCACCATCCCCGCCCCCGAGGACGTGGCGGGAAGGCCGACGATCGTGCTGCTCTCGCAGTCGGACTCGGTGAAGGTCTGCAACGCCTACACCGACAACATCCCTTACCAGCTCGGCATCGAGGACGAGATCGAGCGCGCCGCCGTGCGGGTACTGCTGCCCGGAAGCGACGAACGCGATCCGTGCGCGATCGCCAGGGACACCGCCGCCCTCGCCTGGCCCCGGCTGCCCGCCGCCGGGGGAAACTGATCCGGGCGGCACCCGTTCGAACCCTGCCACCGCGCGCCCGACGTGGCACGATCAGCTCGACTACCGGCGAGTAACGCTCGGAGGACGCTGTGGCCAGGGACATCAGGAACGTAGGCGTCGTCGGACTGGGCACCATGGGGGCGGGCATCGCGGAAGTGCTCGCCCGCAGCGGCCTGGCCGTCACCGCCGTGGAACTCGACGACGCGGGCGTCGAACGCGGGCGCGAACACCTACGCAACTCCACCGGCCGGGCCGTCGCCAAGGGCAAGCTCGGCGAGACCGAACGGGACGAACTGCTCGGCCGGATCAGTCTCGGCACCGACCTGGCCGCGCTCGCCGACGCCGACCTGGTGATCGAGGCGATCCCGGAGAGCCTGGAACTCAAGGCCGAGGTCTTCGCCCGTCTCGACGGGATCATCGGCCCGGAGACCATCCTCGCCTCGAACACCTCCTCGTTGTCGATCACCGAGATCGGCATGCACACCTCCCGCCCCGGCAAGGTCGTCGGGACGCACTTCTTCAACCCGGCGCCGGTGCTGCGGCTGATCGAGGTCGTGCGCACCGTGGTCACCGAACCGGACGTGGTCACCGACGTCGTCGAGTTCGCCGGACGGCTCGGCAAGACCCCCGTGGTGATGGGGGACCGGGCCGGGTTCATCGCCAACGCGCTGCTGTTCGGCTACCTCAACCACGCCGTGCGGATGTACGAGCAGCGTTACGCGACGCGGGAGGATCTCGACGCGGCGATGCGGTACGGCTGCGGCTACCCGATGGGGCCGCTCGCGCTGCTCGACCTGATCGGCCTGGACACCGCCTACGAAATCCTCGACACGATGTACCACCAGTCGCGCAACCGCCTGCACGCCCCGGCCCCGCTGCTCAAGCAGATGATCACCGCGGGTCTGCTCGGCCGGAAGTCCGGGCGCGGCTTCTACACCTACCAGGCACCGGACTCGCCCGAGGTCGTCACCGACGCCCTGTCCGCGGAGTCCACTGTGGACTCGTCCGCGGCCCGCCCGGTGCGGACGGTCGGCGTCGTCGGCACCGGCACCATGGCCACCGGGATCGTGGAGGTGCTCGCCAGGCGCGGCCTCGACATCGTCCTGCGGGCGCGCACCGCGGACAAGGCCGCCGCGGCGATCGCGAAGGTGCGGAAATCGCTCGACAAGGCCGTGGCGAAGGGAAAACTCGGCGAGGAGGACGCTGTCGCGACGCTGGGCCGGATCACCCCCGCCGTCGAGTTCGGGGAACTGGCCGGGGCGGACCTCGTCGTCGAGGCGGTCGCCGAGGACCTCGCCGTGAAGCAGGCCGTGTTCACCGCGCTGGACGAGGTACTCCGGCCCGGCGCGGTACTGGCCACCACGACCTCCTCGCTGCCGGTCATCGAGTGCGCCGCGGCCACCTCCCGGCCCGCCGACGTCGTCGGCATGCACTTCTTCAACCCCGCACCGGTGATGAAGCTCGTCGAGGTGGTCAGCACCATCGCCACCGCCCCGGAGGTCGCCGCCACCGTGCACGCGCTGTGCGACACGGCGGGCAAGCACCCGGTGCACTGCGGCGACCGCGCCGGATTCATCGTCAACGCGCTGCTGTTCCCGTACCTCAACGACGCGGTGAAGATGCTGGAGGGCCACTACGCGGAGGCCGAGGACATCGACACCGCGATGAAGGTCGGCTGCGGACTGCCGATGGGCCCGTTCGACCTGCTCGACGTGGTCGGCCTCGACGTGTCACTGGCCATCCAGCGCACCCTGTACAACGAGTTCCGCGAGGCCGGATTCGCCCCGGCCCCGCTGCTCGAGCACCTGGTCACCGCCGGACGGCTCGGTCGCAAGACCGGCAAGGGCTTCAAGGACCACACGCGCCGCTGACGGGTGGATTCAGCCGCAGCAGCCGCCACCGCAGCAGCCGCCGCCCGCGGCCGGAGCTGGGGCCGGCCCGCCGGCGGCGCCGGTCAGCGCCACCGTGGTCAGCAGTTTGACGGTGTCGGCGTGGCCGTCCGGGCACTCGGCCGCCTCACCCGACGCGCTCATCGGACGGACGAGCTCGAAGGTACTGGTGCATTCCCGGCAGCGGTACGCGTACGTCGGCATGCCGACGATTATGACCGCCGGTTGCGGTGATGAGAACCTGGCCCGCATGGACATCCCCGTGCCGGACGAGTCCGTGCCGCACCTCGCCCGTGTGGTGCCCTCCCTGCTGCGTGCCATCGGGACACCCGGGTTCACCGGCTCGCTGGGCCTGCGCGACGGTCTCGCGCGGGCGTGCGTGCTCCTGGTGGACGGGCTCGGCTGGGAACTGCTCGACCAGCACGCCGAGGACGCGCCCGTGCTGGCCGGCCTGGCCCGAACGCCGCTGCGGGCCGGATACCCGGCCACCACCGCGGCGGGTCTGGCCGCGCTCGGCACGGGCGCGGAGTCCGGCGAGCACGGCATGGTCGGGTACAGCTTCGAGGTGCCGGGCACGGGCGTGCTCAACGCCTTGAGCTGGTGCCACCACCCCGGCGGCCCGAGCCTGGCGGATGCCCTCGCGCCGGGCGAGGTCCAGCGGCTGCCGACCACCTTCGCCACCGCCGCGGACGCCGGGGTGGCCGTGTCGGTGGTCTCCGCGGCCGAGTTCGCCGGCACACCGTTGACCCGCGCGGTGCTGCACGGCGGCAGGTATGTCGGTGTGCACGCGCTGGGTGACCTCGCCGCGTCCGTGATCGCCGCGCTCGGTCCCGCGCCCGCGTTCTGCTACGCCTACCACAGCGAACTCGACAAGCTGGGCCACATCCACGGCCCGGGGACCCCGCCGTGGCGTATGCAGCTCCGCCAGGTGGACCGGCTGGTGGAATCCATTGTGGACGGTCTGCCGGCCGGGGCGGTGCTGGCCGTGGTCGCCGACCACGGCATGGTCGGGATCGACGGCACCGCCGTGGATCTGGACGCCGCCCCGGAACTCGCGGCCGGCGTGCGCGCGCTGGGCGGCGAGGTGCGTGCCCGTCATGTGTACACAATGGACGGTGCGACCGAGGACGTGCTGACGGCCTGGCGCGAGACGCTGGGCGACCGGGCCTGGGTGGTCCGCGGGGAGGAGGCCATCGGCGCGGGCTGGTTCGGCCGCGTCGCCGACCACGTCCGCCCCCGGATCGGTGACCTGGTGGCCGCCGCGCGCGGCCGGTCCGGCCTTCTCCGCCGCGCCGCCGAGCCGATGGAGTCCGGCCTGATCGGGCAGCACGGTTCCCATTCCACCGCCGAGCAGCTCGTTCCGCTCGCCCTCGCCTACGGCTGAGCGCGCACGTCTCGTTACCGTGGAGGCGTGCCCAGGAAGAACCGCCCTGACCCCGGCAGGCGTACCGGCCCCGCGCTCGGCGCCGCGACCGGCTGGGCGCGGGCGGAGTCCGGGCCGGACGGCGACTGGCTGGTGCGCAGCGTGCCCGGCGCGAGCGCGTCGAAGTTCTACCGCTGCCCCGGTTGCGACCACGAGATCCGGCCGGGGGTACCACACGTCGTGGCCTGGCCCGCCGACGAGACGGGTTCGGCCGAGGACCGCAGGCACTGGCACCGCGCGTGCTGGCAGGCCCGCGGCAGGCGCGGGCCGGTCCGGCGCCGTTAGCGCCCCTCCGGCCCGAGGCATCGTTCCGCCGTGCCGGAAACCTCGCGGACCGCGGAAACCTCGCGGACCACGGATCCGCTAGCCGGGCACGCCCGCGCCGGGCAGGCGGAACAGGATCTCGCGGACCCCGTCCTTGGTGCGCCTGCGGTGTTCCCGCAGGCCGAGCCGTTCGGTCACCCTGATCGAGGGCAGGTTGGTGTCCCGCACGACGGCCTGCACGGGCACCTCCGGCCACCGGGCCGCCGCCACCGCGAGCGCGGCGCGGCACACCTCCGTCGCGTAGCCGTGCCCCCAGGCCGACGGGCGGAACCGGTAGGCGAGATTGAGCACCCGCTCGCCCTCGTCCTCGACCGGATTGAGGCCGCCGACGCCCAGCAGCTCGCCGGAGGCCGCGCCGGTCACCGCCCAGTAACCGAGACCGCCGGCCGCCCAGCCCGCCAGCCAGCCGTCGAACCTGGCGTTCATCACGGCCTCGTCCGGCGGGTGCGGGTTGAACCGGTTCGTCGCCGGATCGACGTGCAGAGCCACGATCTCGTCCCGGTCGTCCTCCCGGAACGGCCGCAGCAGCAGACGTTCGGTACGGAACTCGGCGTGTCCAGTGCGCACGTCAGTGACGTTAGCCCGGCGGTGCAACACAATATCGCCCATGACGGAACTGCCGCTGGTGCTGCTGCACGCCTTCCCGCTCGACTCGCGGATGTGGAACGACGTTCGCGCGCCGCTGTCCTCGGTCACCCGGTTCATCACCCCCGACCAGCGCGGACTGGGCCGTACCCCGCTGCCCGAGTCCGGCCGGGAACCCGATCTCGCCGACGCCGCCCGGGACGTGGTCGCCCTGCTGGACCAGCTGGAGATCGAGCGCGCCGTGCTGGGCGGCTGCTCCATGGGCGGCTACCTGACCATGGCCGTGCTGCGGGTGGCACCGGAACGTGTCGGCGGGCTGGTGCTCATCGACACCCGGGCGGGCGCGGATCCGGAGCAGGCTGCGGCGAACCGCAGGGCCATCGCCGACCGTGCCGAGTCCGAGGGCCACGCGGGCTGGCTGGCCGGGGACATGCTGCCGAACCTGCTCGGCGCCACCACCCGCTCGGCCCGCCCCGAACTCGCCGGCACCGTGCGCGAACTCGTCGACGGCCAGGACCCCGCCGGGATCGCCTGGGCCCAGCGCGCCATGGCGGCCCGCCCCGACTCGACCGAGACCCTGCGCGGGGCGGACGTACCCGCACTCGTACTGGTCGGCGAGGAGGACACGCTCACCACGCCCGAGGTCGCCAGGGAGATGGCCGAGGTCCTGCCGGACGCCGAGTTCGCCGTACTGCCCGCCGTCGGCCACCTCTCACCGATGGAGAGTCCGGCGACCGTCGCGGACACCATCGCGGCCTGGCTGCCCTCGGTGCGCTGAGCCCCGCCTGCCGTCGTCCGGTCGCTCAGCCCGTCCCGGCCAGGTAGGCGTCCGCGGCGGTGCGAGCCGGCGCGCGCCGGTCCGGGAAACGCCTGGCCAGCACGAGATGCCAGCACAGCGCGTGCAGTTCGCGCAGCCGGACGAAAGGCGCCAGGTCCTGCGGTGAGGGCGAGCCGGGGTAGGCGGCCAGCGCGTCCACGCCCTCGTGCGGGGACGCCCGCGTCAGCACGGCCAGATCCCAGGCGATCGGTCCGCGCCAGGCGTCCTCGAAGTCGATCCACACCGGGCCGTCCGGGGTGATCAGCAGGTTTCCTGGATGCGCGTCGCCGTGCAGGGCCTGCACCGGCCAGTCCGCCGTGGCCGTGGCCGCCGCCGCGACCGTGTCCGGGGCGCGGTCCCGCAGTGCCCCGAGCAGTTCCGCGGGCAGGTCGGTGGCGTCGAGCAGGCTGAGCACGTCGTCGATCTCGCGGGCCGGGCCGTCCTCCGGCAACGCGCCCCGATAGCCGGCCAGTGCCTCGTGCAGCACTCCCAGCAACTCGCCCGTCCGCGCGGATTCCGGTCTCCGGCCCTGCTCGTGCGGGGTGTACCGCCAGAACGTCGCGGCGAATCCGTCCTGGTGGTGCGGTCCGGGCGGAGGTTCGTCACACGGCCGGACGACCGGTACGCCACGGGCGCCGGCGAAGCGGGCGAGCGTCACATCGCGCTCCAGCCACGCGGCCACCCCCGGCCGCACCAGAGCCGTCGTGGTGGCCACCTTCGCCACCACGGACCCCAGCTTCACCAGCAGGTTCGCCCCGTCCTTCAGGATCTCGGGCTCCGCGTCCGGAAGATCGAGACGGGCGCCGAGCTCCCGGACGGCATCGAGAGCGCGCTCCAGCATGACGTGATCTTGCCAGCCGGTTCGCACACCCCCGAAGCCCGAGGGCTACGATCCCCGTAGCCGACGGCAGTGGGTTCGTCCCTCGTCCGCGGCCCGTGACCACCACGAAGCTTGCAGGAGGCAGGAGTGACGGCCGTAGCCCCCAAGCCGATCGCCACGCGCCCGTATCCGGTGCGCGAGTCGGCCAAGGGTTCGTACCTGCTGCGGTTGTTCCGCACGACGGACCACAAGCAGATCGGCATCATGTACCTGGTCACGTCGTTCGCCTTCTTCATGGCGGGCGGCGCGATGGCGATGCTGATCCGAAGCGAGCTCGCCCGCCCGGGCCAGCAGTTCCTCTCGCAGGAGCAGTACAACCAGCTTTTCACCATGCACGGCACGGTGATGCTGCTGCTCTACGCGACGCCGATCCTGTTCGGGTTCGCCAACTTCATCCTGCCGCTGCAGATCGGTTCGCCGGACGTCGCCTTCCCGCGGCTGAACGCGTTCTCGTACTGGCTGTACCTGTTCGGCGGGCTGATCGTGATGTCCGGCTTCCTGACCCCGGGTGGCGCCGCCGACTTCGGCTGGTTCGCCTACACGCCGCTGTCCGACGCGATTCACTCGCCGGGTGTCGGTGCCGACCTGTGGATCTCCGGGCTGGTGGTCTCCGGTCTGGGCACGATCCTCGGTGCGGTCAACATGATCACCACCGTGGTCTGCCTCCGCGCTCCTGGTATGACGATGTACCGGATGCCGATCTTCACCTGGAACATCCTGGTCACCAGCATCCTGATCCTGCTGGCGTTCCCGATCCTCACCGCCGCGCTGATGGGCCTGCTCGCCGACCGGCATCTCGGCGCCCACGTTTTCGATCCGGCGAACGGCGGCGTGATCCTCTGGCAACACCTGTTCTGGTTCTTCGGCCATCCAGAGGTATATATCGTCGCTCTACCATTCTTCGGCATCGTCTCGGAGATCTTCCCTGTCTTCAGCCGGAAACCGATCTTCGGTTACAAGGGACTGGTCTGGGCGACGCTGGCGATCGCCGCGCTGTCCGTCGCCGTGTGGGCGCACCACATGTACGCGACCGGTTCGGTACTGCTGCCGTTCTTCTCCTTCATGACGTTCCTCATCGCCGTCCCGACCGGCGTCAAGTTCTTCAACTGGATCGGCACGATGTGGAAGGGGAACCTGAGCTTCGAGACGCCGATGATCTTCTCGGTCGGCTTCCTCGTGACCTTCCTCTTCGGTGGCCTGACGGGCATTCTGCTCGCCGCTCCCGCCATCGACTTCCACGTGTCGGACAGTTACTTCGTCGTCGCGCACTTCCATTACGTGCTCTACGGGACGATCGTGTTCGCCACCTTCGCCGGGATCTACTTCTGGTTCCCGAAGATCACCGGCCGAATGCTCGACGAACCGCTGGGCAAGCTGCACTTCTGGACTACGTTCGTCGGATTCCACGGCACCTTCCTGGTCCAGCACTGGCTGGGCAACGAGGGCATGCCGCGCCGGTACGCCGACTATCTGGTCTCCGACGGGTTCACCACGCTGAACACCATCTCGACCATCGGGGCCTACATCCTCGGCGCGTCGACGCTGCCGTTCATCTGGAACATCTTCAAGAGTTACCGGTACGGCGAGATCGTCACGGTCGACGATCCGTGGGGTTACGGAAACTCGCTGGAATGGGCGACGTCCTGCCCGCCGCCGCGGCACAACTTCACCGAACTGCCGCGGATCCGGTCCGAGCGCCCCGCGTTCGAACTGCACTACCCGCATATGGTCGAGCGGATCCACAACGAGGGCCACATCAGCTTCACGGGTAAGGCGCTGGCGCACCCCGAGGCGCACGACGCCCCCTCGGAGAAGGTCACCGCGGCGGTCATCCCGGGCGGCAAGGACGGTGGCGTGCCCGCCGAAGAGGACGACCAGAACACCAAGTAGAGCCCGCCGGCCGGAGGAAGCGAGCACCACTGCGGTGAGCACCACCCCTGTTCTGATCACCACGACCGGTCCGGACAAGCCAGGTGTGTCCTCGGTGCTGTTCGCCGTCCTCACCCGGCACGGCGTCGACATCCTCGACGTCGAGCAGGTCGTCATCCGCAACCGGCTGGTACTGGGTGTGCTGGCCGGTGCGGAGAACGACCCCGAGGGGCTCCAGGAAGCCGTCGAACAGGCCATGGCCACCGTCGGCATGCAGGTCGAGGTGCGGATCGGCGCGGCCATCGGCGACGACCCCTTCGCGCCCGGCAAGCAGGGTTCCAGCCACGTCCTGGTGGTCCTCGGCCGTCCGGTCACCGCACGGGCGTTCACCGAGGTCGCCCGCCGCCTCGCCGCGCTGGGCGCCAACATCGACGCCATCCGTAGCGTCGCCGACTACCCGGTGACCGGCTTGGAGCTGTACGTCTCGGTGGCCGAGGACACCGACGAGGCGGACGCCGAACTGCGGTCCACGCTTGCCGAGGTCGCCTCCCGGGTCGGTCTCGACGCGGCCGTGGAGCGGGCCGGGCTCGCGCGCAGGGCCAAGCGGCTGGTGGTCTTCGACGTCGACTCCACCCTGATCCAGGGCGAGGTGATCGAGATGCTCGGGGCGCATGCGGGCGTCGAGGCGCGGGTCCGCGAGATCACCGACGCCGCCATGCGCGGCGACCTCAACTTCACCGAGTCGCTGGAACGCCGCGTCGCGCTGCTCGCCGGGCTGCCGGTCACCGTGCTCGACGAGGTCGCGGACAGCCTCGAACTGACCGCGGGTGCCCGCACCACGGTGCGCACGCTCAAGCGACTGGGTTTCCGCTGTGGTGTCGTGTCCGGCGGGTTCACCCGCGTCATCGACCGGCTCGTCGACGACCTCGGTCTCGACTTCGCCGCGGCCAACGAACTCGAGGTCGCCGACGGCAAGCTCACCGGCAGGGTCGTCGGCGAGGTCGTGGACCGGCTGGGCAAGGCGACCGCGTTGCGCCGTTTCGCCGAGGACTACGGCATTCCGCTGGAGCAGTGCGTAGCCGTGGGCGACGGCGCGAACGACATCGACATGCTGGCCGCGGCCGGCATGGGCGTGGCGTTCAACGCCAAGCCCGCGCTGCGCGAGGTCGCCGACACCGCCCTCTCCCACCCGTACCTGGACGCCGTCCTGTTCGTACTCGGCGTGACGCGCGCCGAGGTCGAGGCGGCCGATGCCGCCGACGGTCTCGCCCCGCTGCGTCCGTGAACGCGGCCCTCGAACCGCTCGCGGCCCGTTACGCCTCCTGGCTCGGTCTGCCCGCCGCGCTCACCGCCGACACCTCCGAGGAGGAACCCGGGCAGGTGCGTGCCATGCCGGTGGTCCTGCGCATCGAGCGCGGTGAGCCGCCCGCCCGCACGGCCCTGCTCGAAGCGGCCGCGGCGGCGGCCCTGGCGGTCTGCCTCGACCCGCGCGGCGAACCCGGCGGCGACTGGCACCAGCCGGTCGCCGCCTGGATCGACGGCCGGATCCGCAAGGTCGCCCGCCGGGCGCGCGGCGCGCACTGGCAGGCCGTCCAGCAGCAGCCAGGGGTGACGGTCACCGTCGACGGGGCGCAGGCCAGGGCCCTGGTGCCGCTGCGCGTGGCCGACACACCGAAGGCGGTGAGCAGGCTGCAGATCTCCGGCAGCGAACTGCCCGCCGACGAACCCGGCCCGGTGCGCGCCGGGACCCCGTCGCTGCTGCTCAACCCGACGGTGCCGATGACCGTCGGGAAGGCGGCGGCGCAGGTCGGCCACGGCACGATGATCCTGGCCTCGCTGCTCGGCGACGCCGCGCTGGCGTACTGGGCGGAGCGTGGTCTCCGCTGCGCCGTCCGCACGCCCTCGCTGGGACGCTGGCACGAGCTGCACCCCGGTGACGATCCGGCCGGTGCCTGGCAACGGAACCGGGTGGTGGCCGTCCGCGACGCGGGTTTCACCGAGGTCGCGCCGGGCACGGTCACCGTGCTCGCGCAGTGGTCCCCGGAACTGGGGCACCCGGAACAGGGGCACCCGGAACAGGCACTCCCGGAACAGGAGGACGGGCGATGACACTCGAGGTGGTACGTACCGGGCAGCACCGGTTCACCGGGCGCAACGGCCGTGGCGCGGAGGTGCCGATCGGGCGCAGGGAGCAGGACGGGACGTTCTCGCCCGCCGAACTGCTGCAGATCGCGGCGGCCGGGTGCGCGATCGTCACCGGGGAGTCACTGATCGCCCGCAGGCTGGGGCAGGACACGGCGATGCGCGCCGAGGTCTCCGCCGAGCAGCGGCCCGGCGCACACGAACTGGATGCCGTCGACGTCCGCTTCGACCTCGACCTGTCCACCGTGGACGAGGCCGCGCGGGCGGAACTGGCGGAGGTGGTGGAACGGGCGATCGAGCGGCTGTGCACCGTCAGCAGGACCTTGCGCAGCGGTGTCCCGGTACGCGACACCGTCGTCCCCTGACCTCCTCCCACACCGCAATACGTCGACGTATTGCGGCGGCGAAGACCGCAATTCGTCGACGTATTGCGAAGCATCGTGCACAAGGTTTCGCGATATGTCGACGTATTGCGGTGCGGGGAGGGTCAGGACTCGCCGTCGGAGCGCTTCCACACCACGTACGCCTCGTCGGCGTCGGTGGTCATCGCCTCGATGAACCGTTCGTTGTCGAAACCGGGAAGTGCCTGCAGGCGTTCGATCAGCGCGTCCGCCGCCGGGTCGCCACTGGGGATCGCGGTGCCCTTGCCGTCGGCGCCGGCCAGCATCAGGAAGACGTCTTCCTTCCACGGCCCCTCGGGGATCACCCGGATCACCACGGCGGAGAGGTCGGCCCAGGTGACCGATTCCTCGCTGCCGTCCGCGAGCTGACGACGCACCCCCGCATCGTCGACGGTGACCGAGCGGGACTGCGCGTTGGACGACTCCTTGGACAACGGGCTCTCCAATGGGTGTTCGCGGCTCCAGAGTTCCGGTTACCGTATCCGCCTCGACCGGGGGCCCTCAGGCTGGGGCGGCGGCTTCGAGCCGGCGCAGTGCCGATCGGGCGACCTCGGGGTCCGTCGTCGGCCAGAACGGCGGCAGCGACGCCCGCAGGAAGCCGCCGTACCGTGCCGTGGCAAGCCGGGAATCCAGTACGGCCACCACACCGCGGTCGCTGACCGTACGGTGCAGCCGTCCCGTCCCCTGGGCGAGCAGCAGCGCCGCGTGGGTGGCCGCGACGGTGAGGAAACCGTTGCCGCCGCGTGCCTCCACCGCCCGCTGACGGGCCGAGGAGACCGGATCATCGGGGCGGGGAAACGGAATCCGGTCCACCAGAACGAGTTGCAGGGACGGCCCCGGGACGTCCACGCCCTGCCACAGCGACAGCGTGCCGAACAGGCAGGTGCGCGGGTCGTCGGCGAACTTGCGCACCAGCAGACCGGTGGAGTCGTCGCCCTGGCACAGGATCGGGTGGTCCAGCCGCTCGCGCATCGCCTCCGTGGCCTGCTTCGCCGCCCGCATCGAGGAGAACAGGCCCAGCGCCCTGCCGCCCGCGGCCTCCACCAGTTCGGCGATCTCGTCCAAAGTGGACTTGGCGAGTCCGTCCCTGCCGGGCGCGGGCAGATGCCTTGCCACGTAGAGGATGCCGTTCTTCTTGTGGTCGAAGGGCGAGCCGACGTCCACGCCTGTCCACTTCGGACCGTCGTTGTCCGCCGGCGGCGCCTTGTCGGTCGCCGTGCCCGCCGCCTTGACGTGCTCCGGTGAACTCGCGGGCAGGCCCCACTGCCGTGCCATCGTGTCGAAGGTCCCGCCCAGGGTCAGCGTGGCCGAGGTGAGCACGGTGGTGCTCTGGTTGAACACCCGCTCGCGGAGCAGGCCGGACACCGACAACGGCGCCACCTTCAGCGCCGGCGGGCGCGGGTTCGCCGAGAACGTGTCCCCGTGCAGCCACACCACGTCACGCTGGTGCGCCTCGTCCGGGTCGAAGGCGTCGAGCAGCCTGGCCGCGGTGTCGTGCACCTCCTCCAGCAGCGTGCGGGCGAGCTTGCGTGCCGTCGCCTCGTCCACGTCCTCCTTGCGGTCCGAGCCGAGTGCGTCGACACAGGCGCGGGCGGCGTCCCGGACGGCGGGCAGCGCGCCGGTGCGCAGCGGCTGGGGGAGCGCGTCCATCCGGCCGGGCTGCAGGTCGTCCAGCACCAGCGCGAGTCCGTCGCCGGACTCCAGCAGCCGGTCGGCGATGTCCGCGTCGATGAGCTTGCCGCAGCGACGGGTGGCGGCCGAGATCATCGCGCTGGTCAGCTCCGCCGTGGCCACCGAGGTGACCCGGTCCACCAGGTCGTGTGCCTCGTCGATCACCACCACGTCGTGCTCCGGCAGGATCTGGTAGCCCTGCAGGGCGTCGATGGCGAGCAGGGCGTGGTTGGTGACCACGATGTCGGCCTTGCCCGCCTCCGCCCGCGCCTTCTCGGCGAAGCAGTCGGTGCCGATCGGGCAACGGGCCGCGCCAAGGCACTCCTTCGCCGTCACCGACACCTGCCGCCACGCCTGGTCGGACACACCGGGCACCAGCTCGTCCCGGTCACCCGACTCGGTGTCCGAGGACCACTCGTAGAGGCGGGTGACCTCCTTGCCGAGACGGGACACGGCGAACGGGTCGAAGAGCTGCGCGTCGTCGGGTTCCTCTGGCGCGCCGGTGTCCAGCCGGTGCAGGCAGAGGTAGTTGCGCCTGCCCTTGAGGATCGCGAACGTGGGTTCCCGGCCCAGCGGCTTCTTCAGCGACTTGGCCAGCCTGGGCAGGTCCCGGTCGACGAGCTGACGCTGCAGCGCGATCGTCGCCGTGGAGACCACCACCGTGGTGTCCTTCTCGACGGCGTGCCGGATCGCGGGCACCAGGTAGGCCAGCGACTTGCCGGTCCCGGTCCCCGCCTGCACGGCCAGGTGCTCACCGGTGCGGATCGCCTTGCCGACCGCCTCCGCCATCGACACCTGACCGGGCCGCTCGGCGCCCCCGACCGACTCGACCGCGTGGGTCAGCAGTTCGTTGACACCGGGAAAGTCTGCTCGGGACGGCACGCCCGGAGACGTTACCGGGGCGCACCGTCGGAATTCGCCGCGCCCGGCCGTGGCGGGCATCCGGTCCCGGGGGCCGCACAGCACAGCAGGCCCCCGCCACGAGGGCGAGGGCCTGTGTACGAGTGGGGTGGGTCAGTCGCGGCCGCGGCCGGTCAGCGCCCACGCGGCGGGCAGCAGTCCGGCGGCGAGCGCGATCTTGACGACGTCGCCGATCAGGAACGGTGCCACCCCGGCGCCCAGCGCGGTGCCGAGGTCCATCGACGCGGCGGCCATCAGCCATGGCACGCCCACGGCGTAGACGACCAGGTTGCCCACCGCCATCGTCCCGGCGGCGCGCAGTGGCGTGCGGTCGCCGCCGCGGCTCGCGAGCGCACCGACCAGGGCGCCCGCGAAAACGAAGCCCACGATGTAGCCCGCGGAGGCGCCGGTGAGACCGGAGGTCGCGCCGTTGAACCACGGCACGCCCATGGCACCGACCAGCAGGTAGAGCAGCATCGCCGCGCCACCACGACGCCAGCCCAGAGTCGCGCCCACCAGCAGGGCGGCGAAGGTCTGGCCGGTGATCGGCACCGGCGTGCCGGGAACGGGCAGCACGACCTGGGCGGCCAGCCCGGTCAGCCCCGCTCCGGCCGCGACCAGCGTGATGTCGCGGGCCAGCGTGCCCGGCACGAGGTCGGCCAGCACGGGGCGGCGAGCGGCAAGGGACGGGACGGACACGGCGACCTCCTGGTGTCGGGGAACGTGCCTGCTAGGGGAACCTGCCGGACGAGGCTAGTTCCCGGTGTGCCCGGCCGAGGCCCGCAGTGGCTCAGCTCACTGACACTCGTTCAGGTGGGATCGGCCGGGCGCGGGTCAGGCCGCGGAACCGGACGGCCGATGTCGACGGAAGGCGACACCGCCGAAGCAGCCGAGCACCGACGACAGGAGTTCCCCGATGGCGACGTTCAACCGCAGTGCCAGGTCGGCCGTGGCCGTGTTCACCGGATGCATGCTGGCCACCGGTGCGCTCGCCGGCCCGGCGCAGGCGGCGGCACCCGCCGCGAGCGGGGCGGTCGGCTCGGTGCAGCTCGACCTCGGTGGCGTGCCGGTGACCGTCGCACCGCTCGCGCCGTGCGAACTGGGCAGCACACCGCAGGCGTCCACCGGCGGCACCTCGGTGCCGGACGTGGTGTCCTACGGTTCCTCGACCACGACCTGCGGCACCGACGACGCTGGCAACGCCTTCGCCAGGGCCGAGGGCGGCCGGTTCGAGAGCACGGTGCTCACCCGATTCGGCGGCCCCACCGTGCGGATCCGCTCGTTCTCGCTGGAGTGCCGCACCAACGGCACCGGCAGCAGCGCGTCGATGGCGCTCGGCGGCGTGTCCGGGTTCGAACTGCCGCAGCGCATCGAGCCCGACTCGAAGGTCACCGTGCCCTCGCGCACCCCCGGCGCCGCACCGCTGGCCGAGCTGACGCTCAACGAGTTCGTCGTACCGGAACCGGCGGACGGCACCCTCACCACGCACGCGCTGCGGATGACCCTGTTCCCGCAGGGCGGCCCGGCGAGCGGCGACATCGTGCTCGGCACGGCGAACTGCGACCCCTCCGGCGGCTGACCGCCGGGCTCGCCGGGATCAGCCGACCTTCGGTGTCCCGGTGAGTTCGACGCCCGCCGAGCGCATCTCCGCCAGTGCGGTGTCCACAGTGGACTGAGCTACTCCCGCGGTGAGGCCGAGCAGCACCCGGACGGCGAAGCCCGCCTCGCGCGCGTCCAGCGAAGTGGCCCGCACACAGTGGTCGGTGGCGATGCCCGCCACGTCGATCCGGTCGACCGCACGCTCGCGCAGCCAGTCGGTGAGCTTCTCCCCGGCGTCGGTGTGCCCCTCGAAGCCGGAGTAGCCGTCGCTGTACTGGCCCTTCGAGAACACCGCGCTCACCCGCGCCACGTCGAAGCCGGGATGGAACGCCGCGCCCCGCGTCCCGGCGACGCAGTGCACCGGCCAGGACCGCACGAAGTCCGGCTGCTCGCTGAAGTGCGCGCCAGGATCGATGTGGTGGTCCCGGGTCGCGGCCACGTGGTCGTAGACGCCCGAGGCCAGGTAAGTGGTGATCTCGTCGGCCACGGCGGCACCGCCGGTGACGGCGAGCGCACCGCCCTCGCAGAAGTCGTTCTGCACGTCGATCACGATCAGCGCGGTAGCCATGTCGAATGCCCCTCGGCGGCCGGTGGGTGGGTTCGCCGCCGATTGTCCCTCACGTCCGCGCGAGCGATCACCCGAACACCGTCGGCACCGCAGGATCACCGGGGGACAGCTTCAGGCCCTCCCACGGCAGGCTGACCAGCGCCCTGCGCAGCCGGGCGCGGCCGTCGTCCAGCGAGGGCAGACCGTCGACCGGGACTCCGGCGCGGGCCAGCGGGATCTGCGGCTCCACGTCGTGTTCGCCGCGCTCCGGGTCGGTGCCGGCCGGGTACACGAACTCCTCCAGCGCCGTACCGGTCGGCTTGTGCCGCCGCAACACCCGCTTGTGCCCGCCGCGCGACTCCTTGTGCGTGCTGCGTTTCGCCACCGGACGGCCGTCCACCTCGACGAGCTTGTAGACCATCCCGGCCGTCGGCGCGCCCGAACCGGTCACCACCGAGGTGCCCACGCCGTAGGCGTCCACCGGCTCGGCGCGCAGGGCGGCGATCGCGTGCTCGTCCAGATCGCCGGACACCACGATCCGAGTGTCCCTGGCCCCCAGCGAGTCGAGCTGCTCGCGCGCCTTGCGGGCCAGCACACCGACATCGCCCGAGTCGATCCGGATCGCGCCCAGCTCCGGGCCCGCCACCCGCACGGCCGTCTCGATGCCCGCGGTGATGTCGTAGGTGTCCACCAGCAGCGTGGTGTCCGTGCCCATCTTCTCCACCTGCGCGCGGAAGGCCTGCTCCTCGCTGTCGTGCAGCAGCATGAAGGCGTGCGCGACCGTGCCGCGGGTGGGGATCCCGTACCGCCGCCCGGCTTCCAGGTTCGACGTAGTGGCGAATCCGGCCAGGTACGAGGCCCGAGCCGCCGCGACCGCCGCCGCCTCGTGCGTGCGCCGCCCGCCCATCTCGATGATCGGCCGCCCGTTCGCGGCACCCGCCATGCGCGCGGCCGCCGAGGCGATCGCGCTGTCGTGGTTCAGGATCGACAGCGCCAGCGTCTCCAGCACCACGGCGTCGGCGAACGTGCCGCGCACCGTCAGCACCGGCGAACCGGGAAAGAACAGCTCACCCTCCGGGTAGCCGTCGATCTCGCCGGAGAACGAGTAGTCCGCCAGCCAGGCCAAGGTGTCGGCGTCCACCACGGCCGTCGACTCGAGCTGCGCGAGCTCCGCGTCCCCGAAGCGGAAGTCGGCGATCGCGTCGAGCAGCCTGCCCGTGCCGGCGACCACGCCGTAACGCCTGCCCGAGGGCAGGCGGCGGGCGAACACCTCGAACACGCACGGCCGGGAGCCGGTGTCGTCGGCGAGCGCGCTGCCCAGCATGGTCAGCTCGTAGTGGTCGGTGAACAGTGCGGTGCTGGCGGTGGTTTCCGGGGCCATGGCGTAACCCTATGCAGGAAACGCCTTCGGGTGGGCGTTCCATGGCCTGTGGCACCGGCGTCACCCGCGCGTGACAACATGGACGGCATGACCACGCCCGCCGAGGCCGAAGAGGCGATCGGTTCCGAACTCGGTGCCGAGGACAAGCCGTGGCAGACCGTCGTCTGGAACGACCCGGTAAACCTCATGTCATACGTGACATACGTCTTCCAGAAGCTGTTCGGTTACAGCCGCGATCACGCCACGAAGTTGATGCTGGATGTCCATCACAAGGGCAAGGCGATCGTGACTTCGGGGACGAAGGACAAGGTGGAGGGTGATGTGGCGAAGCTGCATGCTGCCGGCTTGTGGGCGACGATGGAGCAGCCGGTATGAGCGTGTTGGCGGGGTGGAACGACCCGGTGCTGTATCGCTCGTTGTCATACGTGACATACGTCTTCGGGAAGTTGTTCGGTTACAGCCGCGATCACGCCACGAAGTTGATGCTGGATGTCCATCACAAGGGCAAGGCGATCGTGACTTCGGGGACGAAGGACAAGGTGGAGGGTGATGTGGCGAAGCTGCATGCTGCCGGCTTGTGGGCGACGATGGAGCAGCCGGCATGAAGAATTGGCGGCGTAAGGGCGCCCGGGTGCACGCCGGGTTCGAACAGCAGGAGGCGGCCGTGCTGCGCGGCCTCGTCCGCCAGCTCGACGACATGTTGCGCGCCCGCTCCGAGGAAGCGCCGCAGGACGAACTCGCCGAGCTGACCGGCATCCGCACCGGCCCCTCCGAATCGCCGAACGACCCGGTGCTGTCCCGCCTGCTGCCCGACTTTCACAAACTCGACCCGGACAACCCGTCCAGGGAAGACCTCGACTCGGCCGCCGCGCTGCGCTCGCTGCACGAGCCCACGGTGCTGGACGCGAAGGTCGGCGTCGCTGCCGTCGTGCTCAAGACGTTGCGCCCCGAGGGTGGCGAGGTGAAGCTGAGCTTCGAGGAGGCCGACGCCTGGCTGTCCGCCCTCAACGACGTCCGCCTCGCACTCGGCACCGCGCTCGACGTCACCGACGACATGCCCGACGACCTGCCCGAGGACGACCCCCGCGCCCCGCACCTGGGCGTCTACCACTGGCTCACCTGGGTGCAGGAGAGCCTGGTCCAGGCGCTCACCGACTGACGGAGGCACCGTGGCGCGAACCGGACCGCTCAACGCGATCACCGACGTGGCCGGCGTGCTGGTCGGCCACCACGAGCGCACCGGCCGCGGCTGGGCCACCGGCACCACCGTCCTGCTCGCGCCGGAAAGCACCACCGGAGCCGTGGACCAGCGCGGAGGCGCGCCCGGAACCCGCGAGACGAACCTGCTCGAACCCGAGAACCTGGTGCGGTACGTCGACGCCGTGTGCCTGTCCGGCGGCAGTGCCTACGGTCTCGCGGCGGCGGACGGGGTGGTGCGGTGGCTCGGCGAGCGCGGCCGCGGACTCCCGGTCGGCCAGCAGCCGCACGAGGTGGTGCCGATCGTCCCCGCCGCGGTCCTGTTCGACCTGCCGCGCGGCGACTGGGGCAACCGGCCCGACGCGGCCTTCGGTCACGCCGCCTGCGCTGCCGCGGCCGGAGGACCCGTGCCGCAGGGCAACGTCGGTGCCGGCACCGGCGCCACCGTCGGCTCCCTTTCCGGCGGCATCGGCACGGCCAGCGAACAGGTGGACGGGTTCGTGGTGGGCGCGCTCGCCGCCGTCAACGCGGCAGGGGAGGCGGTGGACCTGGAGACCGGCCGCCCCTACGCCGCCGACCACGAGGTCGACGGCGAGTTCGGTGTGACGGCGTGGCCGGACCGCCCGGCGGTCCTGCCCGGCACCGAGGCGCCCCGGCTGAACACCACGATCGGCGTGGTCGCCGTGGACGCAGCCCTGTCGAAGGCCGAGTGCCGCAGGCTGGCCGTCGCCGCGCAGGACGGCCTCGCCCGTGCCGTCCGCCCCGCGCACACCATGTTCGACGGCGACACCGTTTTCGTCATGGCCACCGGGGAGCGGGAACTGCCCGAGGGTGCGGGCGTCGTCGGCGGGGCGGGCCGTGCCGCGGCACTCGACGCGCTGTGTTCCGCCTCGGCGCGGGTGTTCGCCCGCGCCATGGTGCACGGACTGTTGCGCACCGGCCCCACCAGCGGCGTCCCCGCGTACGCCGAGGTCTGGCCCGGCGTCCTGCGCTGAGGCGAATGCGAGGAGCACCACCCGCTCTCACAGTGTGAACGTTCGCGGTCCAGCCATTAGGATGGGCGACGTGCTGCGCATCCGCCGTGACCTCGTCGACGCGATCGTCGAGCACGCCCGCCGAGACCACCCGGACGAGGCGTGCGGGGTGATCGCGGGTCCCGAAGGCTCCGATCGCCCCGAGCGTCACATCCCCATGCTCAACGCCGCGCGCTCACCGACGTTCTACGAGTTCGACTCCGCGGACCTCCTCCGCCTGTACCGCGACATGGACTCCCGCGACGAGGTGCCCGTGGTGATCTACCACTCGCACACCGCCACCGAGGCCTACCCTTCGCGCACCGACATCTCCTACGCCTCCGAGCCCGACGCGCACTACGTGCTCGTCTCCACTCGCGACGCCGAGCAGCACGAGTTCCGCTCGTACCGCATCGTCGAGGGCGTGGTCACCGAGGAACAGGTCGAGGTCGTCGAGTCGTACATGTTCGCCAACACCGGCAGCGACGACACCCCCGACGCCTGAGACCCGCGGGAATAGTCCCGCGAGCCGAGACGTCAGCACAGACAAGAACCCCAAGCGGAGGTAACCCATGGCCGTGACCGTGTCCATTCCCACGATCCTGCGTACGCACACCGGCGGCGAGAAGTCCGTCGAGGCGAGCGGCAGCACCGTGCTGGAGATCATCGACGACATCGAGGCCCAGCACGGCGGCCTCAAGGCCCGGCTGGTCAAGGACGAGAAGCTGCACCGCTTCGTCAACGTCTACGTCAACGACGAGGACGTCCGCTTCTCCGGAGGACTGGGTGCCGAGGTCAAGGACGGCGACTCGCTGACCATCCTCCCCGCCGTCGCGGGCGGTGCTCGCTAAGCGATGGCCCGCTACCCGTCGCTGCTCGACACGCTCGGCGACACCCCGCTGGTCGGGCTGCCGAGACTGTCCCCGACGCACGACGTGCGGCTGTGGGCGAAGCTGGAGGACCGCAACCCGACCGGCTCGATCAAGGACCGCCCCGCGCTGGCGATGATCGAGGCGGCCGAGGCGGACGGCACCCTGCGCCGGGGCACGACGATCCTGGAGCCCACCTCGGGCAACACCGGCATCTCGCTGGCGATGGCCGCGAAACTCAAGGGCTACGGCCTGGTGTGCGTCATGCCGGAGAACACCTCCAGCGAACGCAAGCAGCTCCTCCAGGCGTACGGGGCACGCATCGTGTTCTCCCCGGCGGCGGGCGGCTCCAACGAGGCCGTCCGCCGGGCGAAGGAACTGGCCGAGCAGAACCCGGAATGGGTGATGCTCTACCAGTACGGCAACCCGGCCAACGCCGACTCGCACTACAAGACGACCGGTCCGGAGCTGCTGAAGGACCTGCCGACGCTGACGCACTTCGTCGCGGGCCTCGGCACCACCGGCACGCTCGTCGGCGCCGGGCGGTACCTGCGTGAGCACAAGCCGGACGTGCAGATCGTCGCCGCCGAACCGCGTTACGGCGAGCTCGTCTACGGGCTGCGCAACCTCGAGGAGGGCTTCGTACCGGAGCTCTACGACGCCGAGGTGCTCACCGGCCGCTACTCCGTCGGCGCCTACGATGCCCTTCGCCGTACCCGGGAACTGCTCGAACACGAGGGCATCTTCGCCGGGATCTCCACCGGCGCCGTGCTGCACGCCGCGCTGGCCGTCGCGGAGAAGGCGGCGGCGAGCGGGGAACCGGCGGACATCGCGTTCGTCGTCTGCGACGCGGGCTGGAAGTACCTGTCGACGGGCGCCTACAGCGGTTCGCTGGACGAGGCGGCCGAACTGCTCGACGGGCAGCTCTGGGCGTAGGGCACGTCCGGTAGAGGATGGCCCGATGAAGGTCATCGGGCTGCTGGGCGGCATGAGCTGGGAATCCTCCGCGCACTACTACCGGCTCGTCAACGAACGGGTACGGGACGTTCGCGGTGGCCTGCACTCCGCGCACTGCGTGCTGTACTCCGTCGACTTCGCCGGCATCGAGCGGATGCAGGCGCAGGGGCGCTGGGACGAGGCCGCCACCACGCTGGCCGAGGCGGGGGTGGCGCTGACCCGGGCCGGTGCGGAGCTGATCGTGCTGTGCACCAACACGATGCACAAGGTCGCCGATCAGCTCGCCGCCGCGGTGGGCGTACCGCTGCTGCATCTCGCCGACGCCACCGCCGACGCCCTGCTGCGGGCGGGCGTACGCCGTGCGGGGTTGCTCGGCACGGCGTTCACGATGGAGCAGCCGTTCTACCGGGACCGGCTCGCCGCGCACGGCCTCGACGTCCTGGTGCCCGGCGAGACCGATCGCGCGCTGGTGCACCGGGTGATCTACGAGGAGCTGGTCGTCGGCGTCGTCTCGGCGGAGTCCCGCAGGGCGTACCGGGGCGTCATGGACCGGCTCGCCGAGGCGGGTGCGGACGGGATCGTCTACGGCTGCACGGAGATCGAGCTGCTCGTCGGCCCTGACGACAGCCCGGTGCCCAGCTTCCCGACCACCCGCCTGCACGTCGAGGCCGCCGTGGACCACGCGCTCGGCAGGGTGCCGCTGCCGCCGCTCCCGGCGGACCGGCGGACCTGACCCGGCCGGTGGCGGCGGCTCGAAGAGCCTGCCGGACCGCCCGACACGGGGTGCCGGACCGCCCGACACGGGGTGCCGGACCGCCCGACACGGGGTGCCGGACCGCCCGACACGGGGTGTGAGGGGCGGAATCAGGGAAATCACCCGAGGTGGGGTCGGGCGCGCGGACGTAGTCTGGTTGACGTGAGCACCATGCCGATCGGGCCCGCGCAGTCCGGGAAGACGCCGGAGACCACCAACCCGGCCAAGCGCATCGTCCCCGCCAACCCGAAGGCGGCCGGGGTGGTCGCGCTGGCCTTCACCGTCCTGCTCTACCTCGTCGAACTGGTGGACCGGATCCTGCCGGGCAACTTCGAGCAGGGCGGAATCGCGCCGCGCTCACTGTCCGGAATCGACGGGATCGCCTGGGCACCGATCCTGCACGGCGAGTGGAGCCACCTGGTCAGCAACACCGTGCCGGTGCTGGTGTTCGGCTTCCTCGCGATGGCGGCCGGGATCGGTCAGTGGCTGGCCGTGACGGCGACGATCTGGATCGTCGGCGGGCTGGGCGTCTGGCTGATGGCCCCGCCGGGGGCGGTGCACATCGGCGCGTCCGGTCTCGCGTTCGGATGGCTCGCATACCTGCTGGTGCGGGGCATCTTCAATCGCAGTATCGGTCAGCTCGTGGTCGCCGTGGTGCTGTTCGGCATCTGGGGCGGGATGCTCTGGGGCGTGTTCCCCGGCCAGCCGGGCATCTCCTGGCAGGGACACCTCTTCGGCGCGCTCGGCGGCGTCCTGGCCGCCTGGCTGGTCGGCCGGTCCGGCCGCGCCAAGCCGGCGAAGGGCCCCGCCGGTACCGGTGGACCCGCGTCCGCTCCGGGTAGCCTCGGCGTGTGAGCTCTCCCGGCGCGCCGATCGGCGTCTTCGACTCCGGTGTCGGCGGCCTGACGGTCGCCAGGGCGATCGCCGATCAGCTCCCGGCCGAGCGACTGCGCTATGTCGGCGACACCGCGCACAACCCGTACGGCCCGCTGCCGATCGCGCGGGCGAGGGAGCTGGCCCTCGCCGTCATGGACGAACTGGTGGCAGGCGGGGTCAAGGTGCTGGTCATCGCCTGCAACACCGCCTCCGCCGCCTGCCTGCGCGACGCCCGGGAACGCTACGAGGTGCCCGTCGTGGAGGTGGTGCTCCCGGCCGTGCGGCGGGCGGTCGCCGCCACGCACAGTGGCCGGATCGGTGTGATCGGCACCGAGGGCACGGTCCGGTCCCGGGCCTACGAGGACGCCTTCGCGGCCGCACGGGACGTGCGCCTGTCCACGGTGGCCTGCCCGCGGTTCGTCGACTTCGTCGAACGCGGGATCACCTCGGGACGGCAGGTGCTGGGCCTGGCCCAGGGGTACCTCGACCCGCTGCTGCGCGAGGAGGTGGACACCCTGGTGCTCGGCTGCACGCACTATCCGCTGCTGACCGGGGTGCTGCAGATCGTCATGGGCCCGGACGTGACCCTGGTGTCCAGTGCGGAGGAGACGGCGAAGGACGTGGTGCGGGTGCTCACCGAGCTGGATCTGTTCGCCGAACCGGCCGGGGAGGCGCCCCGGCACGAGTTCCTCGCGACCGGGTCCGCGGAACCGTTCGGCAGGCTCGCGCAGCGGTTCATGGGCTTCGGTCCTGGCGCGCTGTCCGCGGCCGCGAGCTGATCCGTGACAGGGTGTCCGACGTGCGCCTGACCATTCTCGGCTGCTCCGGTTCCGTGCCGGGCCCGGACGCCGCGGCCTCCGGTTACCTGCTGGAAGCCGACGGATTCCTGCTTGGGATCGAACTGGGCAACGGCACGCTGGCCCGGCTGCAGACCCTGCGCAGCCCGTTCGACCTCGACGCCCTGCTGCTCACCCATCTGCACGCCGACCATTGCGCGGACGTCAGTGCGCTGGCGGTGTACCGGAGGTACCACCCGGCGCCGCCGTACGAGGTGCGACCGCGCAGGCTGCCGGTGCTGGCGCCGGCCGAGGCCCCGCAGCGGCTGGCCAACGCCTACGCCGCGCACGAGTCGGAGCGCCGCGGCACCGACCTGTCCGACGTGTTCGACTTCCGGGCGCTGGACGCCGGTGCCACCCGGATCGGCCCGTTCACGGTGACGGCACACCCGGTGGACCATCCGACGGCGGCGTTCGGGGTCCGGGTGGAACACGGCGGCAGCGTGCTCGCCTACACCGGCGACACGGGGCCGTGCCCGCAGCTCGATGACCTCGCCGCCGGGGCGGATGTGCTGCTCTGCGAGGCCTCGTGGACCGACGCGCCGGACCGGCCGGCGGGGGTGCATCTTTCCGGCAGGCAGGCGGGGGAACTGGCGGCACGGGCCGGAGTGGGCCGGCTGCTGCTGACGCACATCGCGCCGTGGACCGATCGCGGCGAGGTGCTCGCCGAGGCCACGGCGGCCTTCGCCGGCGCCGCACTGGTCGAGCAGGGCGCGGGTTACGAACTCTGAGGCGCGGGCGCGCCGGTCTGGTCGAGGTAGTCGGTCAGCAGGTACTCGGTGTACGCGGCCAGCAGGGCGACGGTCTTCGCGGCCCCGTCGGGCAGGTCGAACTCGGCGATACCGTGGGCCAGTTCGGCGCCGCGCAGGCTGGGTGTCGCGTTGCCGACGTCGGTGAACCAGTCGAGGAAGGTGAGCTGGCGCCGCGAACCCGGCCCCGGGCCGGGCGAGAGCGGGTCGAGTAGCGGCGAGCGGTTGCGCAGCACGAGCCGGTAGAAGTCGGAGAACTCGTAGAAGCGTTGTTCGACGGCGGTCGGCGGGACGCCGTGGACCTGCTCGGCGAGGGCCTTGCCGTGTTCGGTGGAGGCCTGCTCGGCCTCGCTCCAGGCCTGGTCGTGCGCCGAGCGGGAGGCGAGTCCGCCGTCGCGCAGCCGGGTCAGGTAGTTCGCCCAGAGCGTCGATCCGGGGTTGCCGAAGGTGTCCTCGTCGCGGCCGGAGGCGATGGCGATACCGCGTTCTATGCCTTCGATGATTCCGGCGTCCACGTGCGACACCCAGGTGCCGGGGGCGCCCATGTCGTTGGCGCGGAAGAACTCGACGATGCCCTCGATGTTGCGCCAGCGCGGGGTGTAGCCGGGGATCACCTCGGCGGCCGGGCCGTCGGAGAGCGCGCGGACGAGGTCGAGACGTTCGGCCATCGTCATCCGGTCGATGTCGCCCGCGGTGCAGTCGAGCGTGGCGGCGCAGGCCGCGGGCGTGCGATGCACCTCGGCGACGGCGGGAACGGACGCCGAGCCGAGCAGCACGGTGATCCCGAGCGTGACGGCGGCGGTGAACCTGCCGTGCCGGATCCTCATCGCGTCCCCCCAGGGCGTTGCCGGATCGCGAACTGTAGCGGGACGGACACGGCGGGAACAAGGTCCGCGTCGCGGCCGCGGCGGCGGGGCCTAGGCTGGGTGCCGTGGTGAGAAAAGACGGCAGGAACGACGACCAGCTCCGCGAGGTGCGGATCACCCGAGGCTTTCAGCGCTGGCCCGCGGGTTCGGTGCTCATCGAGTTCGGCGACACGCGGGTGCTCTGCGCCGCGAGCGTCACCGAGGGGGTGCCGCGCTGGCGTGCCGGTTCGGGCCTCGGCTGGGTGACCGCGGAGTACGCGATGCTCCCCTCGGCCACCAACACCCGCAGCGACCGGGAGGCCGTGAAGGGCCGGATCGGTGGCCGGACGCACGAGATCTCCCGGCTGATCGGGCGCTCGCTGCGTGCCTGCATCGATCTGGCCGCGCTGGGCGAGAACACCATCGTCATCGACTGCGACGTGATCCAGGCCGACGGCGGGACCCGGACGGCCGCCATCACCGGCGGCTACGTGGCGCTGCACGACGCGATCACCTGGCTCGGTGCGGCCCAGCGGCTAGCCGACCCGCAGCCGCTGTCGGCGGCGGTGTCCGCGATCAGTGTCGGCGTGGTGGACGGCCGGGTACGGCTCGACCTGCCGTACGAGGAGGACTCGCGGGCCGAGGTGGACACCAACGTGGTGGCCACCGACGCGGGCACCCTGATCGAGGTGCAGGGCACCGGCGAGGGCGCCACTTTCACCCGGTCTACTTTGGACACCATGCTGGACATGGCGCTGGCTGGCTGCGCGGAGCTGACGCGCAAGCAGAACGAGGCGCTGGCGCTGCCGTATCCGGGTGAGCTGCCCGAGCCGAAGGCGAACGGGAAGAAGCCGGAGAAGAAGCCGAAGGGCTCGAAGTGATGACTCGCCGACGTGGTTTTCTCAGCGGAGGCGTGAGTTGACTCGCCGACGTGGTTTTCTCAGCGGAGGCGTGCGGTGACCCAGGTGCTGCTGGCTACCCGGAACGCCAAGAAGCTGGGTGAGCTCCGGCGAATTCTTGTGGCGGAGGGGATCGCCGGGGTGCAGGTGCTCGGACTGTCCGATGTGGACGAGTTCGAGGAGGCGCCGGAGACGGAGCCGACCTTCGAGGGCAACGCGCTGGCGAAGGCGCGCGATGCCGCGGCGGCGACGGGGTTGCCCGCGATCGCGGATGATTCGGGTCTTGCCGTGGACGCGCTGAACGGGATGCCGGGTGTGCTCTCGGCGCGCTGGTCGGGCAGGCACGGCGATGATGTGGCGAACCTGGAGTTGCTGCTGGGACAGCTCGGCGATGTTCCGGACGAGCGACGTGGTGGTGGTTTCGTCTGCGCCGCCGCCCTGGTGCTGCCGGGCGGCGAGGAGACGGTGGTGCGTGGCGACTGGCGAGGTGTGATCGTCCGGGAACCGAGGGGCGCCAACGGTTTCGGTTATGACCCGGTCTTCGTTCCGGAGGGTGGGAGCCGGACCTCGGCGGAGCTGGACGCCGCGGAGAAGGACGGTCTCTCGCATCGAGGCCGCGCGTTGCGTGCGCTGTTGCCGCGGCTGCGGGCGCTGGCCGAGGGCTGAATCAAGTCCACAGTGGATGGTGTGTCCTGCGTGCGGCCGGTACTGGTGGTCGGGTGGAAATGGAGTGTGTCGTACCGGTCCGGGCTGTTATGGTGCGACACGAGTGACAGTCGAGTACGGGAGTTCAGTCGTGGCAGGTGAGGACGACATCTCCGGGTGAACCCGGAAGTGTCCGGCCATCGGCAGGCGCGCGGAACGCGCTGCCGCCGTGGCCATGTCGTCGTCCCCATGAATCCCGCACCGGCCAGGGCGGCTCCGGCGCGCCCGTGATCACCTCCGAGGTTTTTCTATGTCCGATGCCTTCATCGTCTGTTCCGAGCTGTCCTTCTCCTGGCCCGACGACACTCCGGTGTTCCGGGACCTGTCCTGCACGGTGGGCGCGGGCCGTACCGGTCTCGTCGCCCCGAACGGGGCGGGCAAGAGCACTCTGCTCAAGCTGATCGCGGGTGAGTACCGGCCCGGTGCCGGGAGCGTGTCCGTCCACGGGACGGTCGGTTACCTACCGCAGAGCCTGCCGCTGACCGGGAGCCTGACCGTGGCGGAGGTGCTGGGGATCGCTCCGGTGCTCCGGGCGCTGGAGGCGATCGAGTCCGGTGACACGGGTGAGGAGCACTTCGGCACCATCGGCAACGACTGGGACGTCGAGGAGCGCACCCGGGCGGAGCTGGACCGGCTCGGCCTCGGCGGCCTCGCCCTGGACCGGCGGCTGCGCACGCTCAGCGGCGGCCAGATCGTCTCGCTCGGCCTGGCCGCCCAGTTGCTGAAGCGGCCGGACGTCCTCCTGCTCGACGAGCCCACCAACAATCTCGATCTGGACGCGCGCCGCAGGCTGTACACCGTGCTGGACGAGTGGACGGGCTGCCTGTTGCTGGTCAGCCACGACCGGGTGCTGCTCGACCGGATGGACCGTATCGCCGAGCTCGATCGCGGCGAGATCCGTTACCACGGCGGGAATTTCACTGCCTACAGCGAGGCGGTTCGGGCGGCGCAGGAGGTGGCGGAGCGCAATGTCCGCAACGCCGAGCAGGACGTGAAGCGGGAGAAGAGGGAGAAGCAGCAGGCCCGGGAACGCGCGGAGCGGCGGGCCGGCAACGCCGCCCGCAACCTGAAGAACGCGGGGCTGCCGAAGATCGTCGCCGGGATGAAGAAGCGCAACGCGCAGGAGTCGGCGGCGAAGGCGGACGGGACGCATTCCGCGCGGGTGGACCAGGCGCGGGCGCGGCTCGACGAGGCGTCCCGTTCGCTGCGCGAGGACCAGCGGATCGCGCTGGAACTGCCCGCCACCAACGTTCCGGCCGGACGCACCGTCTTCCTCGGTGAGGGACTGCGGGTGCGCCACGGCGACCGGGACGTGTTCGCCGGTGTCGATCTGGCGATCCGTGGTCCGGAGCGGATCGCGCTGACCGGCCCCAACGGCACGGGGAAGTCCACCCTGCTGCGGGTGATCGCCGGTGAACTGGAACCGGAGGCCGGTACGACGAGCTGGGCGGAGGCCAGGGTCGCCGCCCTCTCGCAGCGGCTGGATCTGCTCGACACCGATCGCACGGTGGCGGAGAACCTGGCCGCGTTCGCGCCGGGGCTGGAGCTGGAGCGGCGGATGAACGTGCTGGCGCGGTTCCTGTTCCGGGGCCCGCGGGTGCATCTTCCGGTCGCGGCGCTGTCCGGCGGGGAGCTGCTGCGCGCGACGCTGGCCTGCGTGCTGTGCGCGGAACCGGCACCGCGTTTGCTGCTGCTGGACGAGCCGACGAACAACCTCGACCTGGTGAGCGTCGCGCAGTTGGAGAGCGCGCTGGCCGCCTACCAGGGCGCGTTCGTCGTGGTGAGCCATGACGAACGGTTCCTCGCGGAGATCGGGGTGGAGCGCAGGTTGCGGCTCTCCGGTGGCACCCTGCTGGAAGCCGGTCCGCCGGAGCTGTGACGAGCGCCGCCTCGGCGCGGGCGCAGCCCCGGGGTCGCGCCCGCGCCGCCTACTTCTCCAGCCGGAGATCCTTGATCAGCTTCGCCACGTGCCCGGTGGCGCGGACGTTGTAGCGAGCTTCGGCGATCCGGCCTTCCGGGTCGACGACGAAGGTGGACCGGATGACGCCCTGGACGACCTTGCCGTAGTTCTTCTTCTCGCCGAAGGCACCCCACGCGGTCAGCGTCGACTTGTCCGGGTCGGACAGCAGCGGGAAGGTGAGCTGCTCGGCCTCGGTGAACTTCGCCAGCTTGGCCGGGGCGTCCGGGGAGACGCCCAGCACCTGGTAACCGGAGTCGTTGAGCAGGGCGAGACTGTCCCGGAAGTCGCAGGCCTGCTTGGTGCAGCCGGGGGTCCCCGCGGCCGGATAGAAGTAGACGACCACGGACTTGCCACGGAAGTCACCGAGGGAGACGGTGTCGCCGTTCGCGTCGGGAAGCGTCAGTTCGGGGGCCGGGTCGCCGGGGGAGAGGCGCTGCTGCTCGGTCATGTGAGGAGACTAGCGGGCGGTGCTCACGCCTCACCGCGATAGCTGGCCACCACCGGAACCGCGCCGTCGGGCTGCACCGAGAGGGTGAGTTCGGCAGGGCGGGCGGGGACGGCAAAGGCCAGCATCAGCCGTACGTTGCGGCCCTGGGGGAGATCGGTGTCGGCGTTGACGACGCCGTTGAAGCCCTGCGTCGGGTCGACGACCTGTTTGGCGGGCGCACCGTCGATCCGCGCCACCGCCGTCAGGTTGGACAGCCGGAACGAGCGGGCACCCTCGTTGTAGAGCGAGACCTCGACGGCGACCGCACGGTCGCTGCGCGGGTAGGCGGTGTCGCTGGGGCGGAACGACTTGGGGGTGGAGATGCGCACCGTGAGCCCGCTGGCGAAGCGGTACTCGCTGCCGAACGTCAGCCCGGTGGGGTCGGCCGTGCTGCCCGCGGGCGCGGCGCCGGCCACGGGTCTGCCCGCGATACCGGGAGTGGGCCCCTCGCTCGCCTCGGTGGCACCGCAGGCCGTCAGGACCAGCAGTGCGCCCGCGGCCAGGATGCGGCCGGGCGTCCGCAGAGGCGCCAGCATCGTTTTCCACTCCTGGTAGTAGCGGGGGTCATCCGTTCGGCGGTGTCGCCGACGTCCTGAACCACTGTCCCGGTCGAGGGTCCGTGCCGCGAGCGGAACGCCGTGTTGAGGCGTAGCTGGTGTCCTGTCGTGGCCGTACCGTGATCGTTTCGGCACGCCTGGTGACAGATGGTCCCGATGCGTCTCGCCTTCCCGGATGTTCTCCGGGACTTCCGGCAGGCTCAGACGGCGAGCGCGAGGAACAGGATGAACACGGCGAGTCCCGCGAGCCAGGCGACGATGAGCCAGCCGAAGTCGCGCCACGGGTCGATCGCCCGGTTGTCCTCGCCCGGAACGTAGACCCCGCGCAGCTCGAACCAGTCGGCCCAGCGGACCAGCATCCGGAACGGATTACGACTGGACATCGGGCCCCCTTCCGGCGCGGAACACGCGTCACAGTACGACATTCCGTGGCCGGTGCGGCCGGGTGGAGCCCGGCCGGCGCGCGCGGGCACGGGGAACCACGTGCGCGCCGGCCGGGAGATCAGCCGGGGAAGCAGTGGCACGCCCGGTTCACGTGGTCGTCCACTCGGCAGACCCCTGGGCCAACCCGCCGTGTCACGACCGGTTCCGGTGCGGGTGCCCGTTCGGTCCCGGCAGGGCGCCGGGACGGGATGAGGTGCTCGAATCCGTGCCTGCGCAGCCAGTCGCGGGCGTTCTTGCGGTCCTTGCCCGCCGGTCCGAGCGCGAGTTCGCGGTAGTACCCGAGCTTGTCGGCCGACGCGGGACGACGGGGTGTGGCCGTCATGCCTGCCCGCCGCGTTCGCCGCGGACCTCGTCGCAGGCGGAGCAGTCGTAGATCCGCTTCGCGGCCCGGCGGGAGCCGACGACGTGGTTCATGCCGCAGAGCAGGTCGACCACGGTGCCGTTCCCCGGAGCCGTCTCGTGGTCGCTGAGGTGGCGGACGCCGCCGAGGACCGGCCGGTACGCCCGCTCGATCGTCTCCCCGCCCGTGTCGCCGGGGGCGCGGGCAGTCTGCTGGCCGGGCACCATCGCGCCTCCGTTCGGTGGGTCGACTGCGGCTGTATGCTCGCCACGAGCACATCACATCGTGCATGTATGCACAATGGAGAGAATGCAGTTAGCCCGGACGGAGCATCGATGTCCTCGAAGCCGCCGCTGCGCCGCCGCAGGCTCGCCCGGACCTTGCAGAAGCTGCGGGAGCAGAACACCGAGTTGACGGTCACCGATGCGGCGAGGGCAGCGGGGTTCTCCCAGGCGAAGTTGTCCCGCATCGAGGGCGCGCACATCGCGATCAGCGGGGACGACACCGACGCGCTGTGCACGGTGCTGGGCGTGCCGAGGGAACTGAGCGACGAGCTGGTGCAACTCGCCCGTCAGGCGAAGCAGCGCGGCTGGTGGCAGACCTATCCGGACAGCATTCTCGGCCGGTCCACCGACCTGCTCGAACTCGAAGCCGACGCCGTCACCGAGTACAGCTTCACCATCGACGTCGTCCCTGGCCTGTTGCAGACGGCGAGCTACGCGCGCACCATCCTGCGCGCCGCCCTGCCGAGGGAGCCGGACGAGCAGCTCCAGGAACGTCTCGACCTGAGGATGAACCGGCAGAAGCGGATCCAGACGGGCGAGCTGGAGCTGTGGGCGATCATCGACGAGCCCGCGCTGCGCAGGGCGGGATTCGGTGAACAGGTGATGGCCGAACAGGTCGAACGGCTCGCCGAACTCGCGGGCACACAGCAGGTCTCGGTCCAGGTCATCCCCGACGGAGTGGTGCACAGCGCGCTCAGTACGCCGTACTCGCTGTTCACCCTCGACGACGGTTACAAGTGCGTGGCCTGCGACAACCTCACCGGCGGGCTCTACATCGACGATGAGAACGAGGTGCAGTCCTACAGCGATACCTGGGCCAAGCTCGCCGCCAGGGCATTACCCTTCGATGAATCGGCCGAACGGCTGAGTGCGATTGCCGAGGAGCATCGGAGAAGGACTCGTGAACCTGGACCCCGCCCGCTGTGAATGGCGGAAAGCCACGGCGTCGAACAACAACGCCCAGTGCGTCGAAGTGACCAGACGGCCCGGCCTGACCGGGGTGCGCGACACCAAGGACCGCGGTGGCGGTTTCCTGGTGTTCTCGCAGCCCGCGTGGCAGGCGCTGCTGCGCCGTCTCTGACCCGGCCACGGCGACGTCCGTCCCCACCGGCCCCGGCACCCGGATGCCGAGCCGGCGCTGCGCCGTGTCCTGCCCGCCGTCTCGCCGCCGCCCTTGCCAGCCAAGTCTCTGCCGCCCAATCCCTTGCCGCCCAATCCCTTGCCGCCCAATCCCTTGCCGCCAAGCCTGGCCGGTGACGCGGGCCGGTCCGCCGGATGCGTTCCCCGGCGATGCGGGCGGACTCACCGTTGTCCGTCCCAGTCCAGCGGCTCCGTGTGCGCGAGGGCCTCGTCGCCCTCGGCGAATACGGCGAACTGGCTCCGGATCGTGTTGTGGAACGCCAGAATCAGGCCGTCGCGAACGATCTTCGTCTGGATGGCGTGGGTCTCGCCGGCGCGCGGCCCGGCGGGAACCAGGAGAGCGGACGTGGTGTGCACCAGCAGAACGCCGTCCGTCAGCGGGCGGGAGGACAGTTCGCGGAGGTCGAGCCGGGAGCCGTGATAGATCGTGTCGAAGACCTTCTGGTGCTCGCGGGCGATCACCTCTCGGCCGTGCTGAATCCGGCCCAGCACGTCCACGAACTCCGCGTCCGCCGCGAAGTGGCCCGCCCAGGCGGCGCCGTCGCCCGCGTTCCACGCCTTCCGGAGGCCGGTCATCAGCTCGTGCGTTCTCGTCATGGCCGCAGCGTGACACCTCGACCGAGGTAGAGGTCAACGCGCCGGAGACGGCGCGGCGACCCGCTGATCCGGCTCGGCCTGCTCGCCGGCCGCTCGGTCGCCGGGGCGAACGCCTACGACTTGCTGGTTTGCCCGGCGAAGCCGCGCGGGAACATGCCTGTCGGGTGGGCCCGGTGGGACTCGAACCCACACTGGCACGGACCTAAACCGTGTGCCTCTGCCAATTGGGCTACGGGCCCCATCTCGCCGGAAGAGCTTAGCGGGCGGGTGTGGCGCCGCCTTCGGCGTGCCCGTGCGGCGTCGCGGCCTCCGGTGATCTACCGTTGGGCGCCTGCACGGCATGCCTGGCGAGGAGGAACAGTGGCCCGCGATCCGGACACCATCGAGCGCGAGATCGAGAAGGCGCGCAACGCGCTGGCGTCGACTCTGGACGAGCTCGGCGTCAAGGCGAACCCGAAGCGGCTGGCCGACTCGGCGAAGTCGAGCGTGCTGTCGACCCTGGAGGAGCCGAAGGTGAAGTACCCGCTGATCGGCGTGGGCGCGCTGATCGGTCTGCTGCTGCTGCGAAAGCTGTTCCGCTAGCCCGCGGAGCTCGCCGAAGTGGTGGCGGGCTCGTCCCGGGTGGCCGCGGTGTCCTTCTCGCGATCCCCGGATGCCGTCTCGGTACCGGAGTTCCGTCGCGTCTCGGGGAGCTTCTTCGAGACGGCGGGAATGGGCTTCCCCGGCTTCGCGTCCCCGGCAGTCGTGGCGTCCTCGGACGGCGCCCCGGCCGTCTCCACGGCGACGGGCTCTCCGGTGACCTCGTTCTTCGTTTCCTCGCCCGCGATGCCTTCGGCCGGACTCCCGGCTTCCGGACTCCCGGCTTCGGAGACCGTGCCGTTCGTGCCTTCCGCCTCGGTGCCGTTGTCCTCCGCGGCCGGCGCTTCGTCCGCCGCCTGGGTCGCGGGGGCCTCGCTGGTCTGCGGCCGGGTCAGCCTGGCCGTCATGTAAGCGGTGGTGAACTCGAGCGCGCTGCCCCCCAGCAGGTGCACCACCGTCGGCGCCTTTCCCACTGGCGACAGCTTCTCGACAAGCTGGTCGGCACGGTCGCGCGCGGCGATGATGCCGGGCGCCCGTCCGGTGAACTCCTTGCCGAGCCCGGCGACGGTGATCGTCCAGTCGTCCTCGTCCTGCACGTATGTCGCTGTGATGGCATCCATCAGTCCCACCCCTCCCGTCTCCTGGCACCCCTGCACCCTGGGAGACCCGGTCACCCTCGCGGTATGACGCGAGATCACCTGTGACACGTTCCGGCGGACCGGAATCTTCCAGTTACAAGAATCTTCGGTCGTCCGCCTCGATCGGGCAAATCTGTGCCGCCGAGTGGGGGATACCAGGGGCGGCGGCCTCGACGCAGGTCAGCGCCGCGCGCGAACGCCCAGCCCGTGCCAGAGGATGTCCATCGCGTAGTCGGTGACCTGCTCCGGCGTCATGTCCTCGTGTCGTTCGCTCCAGATCGCCAGCCGTTCGGTGGCCCCCACCACGAACTCCGCGGACGCCTCGACGTGCAGCGGATCCGAGTCGTCGAAGTAGCCGGCCATCAGGAATGCGATCAGGTCGGTCTGCTGCCTGCGGGTCGCCTCGACCTCCTCGGCTGCCGAGGTGCCGTTCAGTGCGACCTCGTGCCGGAGCAGGGCCCAGGCCTCGCGGTGCTCGCGGATGAACACGAAGAACGCACGCAGGCCGTTGCGCAGGGATTCCTCGGCGTCGGCGGAACCGACGACGGCGAGCTCGGTGGCGTCGCGCAGCGCCGTGCGGGACTGACGGATGCAGGCGACGAGCAGGCCCTCCTTGGAACGGAAGTACTCGTACAGCATCGGTTTCGACACCCCGACCCGGTCGGCGATCTCGTCCATCGACGCGGCCACGTAGCCGCGCTCGGCGAAGACGGTCTCGGCGATGTCGATCATCTGACGCTCGCGCTCGGCCCTCGGCATCCGGGTGCGCTTCGGTGCCGAGTCGGCGTTGCGCGATGTCGACGTCACGAAACCCACTCTACCGGAAGTAACCTACTCCGAGTAAGATGGACTTCCGGTAACACCTAATACGCATCTTTCGGTACGCATCTCAGACGGAGAACGGAGGGACGAGCAGATGGGTGAGCGCGTCGAAGCTGGAGTGGTCATCGTCGGAACCGGGTTCTCCGGACTAGGGATGGCGATCCAGCTTCTCAAGGAGGGCCGCGAGGACTTCGTGATCCTGGAGAAGGCGCAGGACGTCGGCGGAACCTGGCGGGACAACACCTACCCGGGCTGTGCGTGCGACATCCAGTCGCACATGTACTCGTACTCCTTCGAGCAGAACCCGGAGTGGTCGCGCTCCTTCTCCAGTCAGCCGGAGATCTGGGAGTACATGAAGGGCGTCGCCCGCAAGTACGACCTCTACCGTTTCGTGCGGTTCGGCCAGGAGATGACTGGCGCGCGCTGGGACGCCGAGGAGCACCGCTGGTACGTGAACACCAAGGCGGGCGACGTGTTCTCCGGCCGGTTCCTGGTCAACGGTGTGGGAGCGCTGCACATCCCGCAGATCCCGCGGCTGCCCGGCGTCGAGAGCTTCCGCGGGGCCACTTTCCACTCCGCGCAGTGGGACCACGACTACGACCTGCGCGGCAAGAAGGTCGCCGTGATCGGCACCGGGGCCAGCGCGATCCAGTTCGTCCCGCAGATCGCCAAGGACGTCGAGCATCTCGCTCTCTTCCAGCGGACGCCGCCGTGGATCATGCCCAAGCCCGACCACGAGATGCCGGACTGGGCGAAGAAGGTCTTCGCGAAGGTCCCGGGTGCCCAGCGGGCCTACCGCAACTTCCTGTACTGGATGCTCGAGGTCCGTGCGGTCGGCTTCAACGGTCACCCCGGCGTGATGAAGCTCGGCCAGAAGCTGGCCAAGTGGAACATCGACAAGGGGGTGAAGGACCCGGCGCTGCGCGCGAAACTGACGCCCGACTACACCATGGGATGCAAGCGGGTGCTCGTCTCCAACGACTACTACCCCTCGCTGAACCGGGACAACGTCGAGGTGGTCACCGACGGCGTCGCCGAGGTCCGCGAGCACAGCATCGTCGACACCGCCGGGGTCGAGCACGAGGTCGACGCGATCATCTTCGGTACCGGCTTCCACGTCACCGACGCCTTCGACGATCTGGAGATGATCGGGGAGGGCGGCCGCAACCTCGGCAAGGAGTGGGCGGGCGAGGGCATGCAGACCCACCTCGGCATCACCGTCAACGGGTTCCCCAACCTGTTCTTCCTGCTCGGCCCGAACACCGGGCTCGGCCACAACTCGGTGGTGTTCATGATCGAGTCGCAGATCCGCTACGTGGCGGAGGCGATCCGGCTGGTGGAGGAGTCGAAGGCGCGGGCCATCGACGTTCGCAGTGACACCCAGGCGCAGTTCAACACCGGCATCCAGCAGAAGCTGGACAAGGGCATCTGGACCCAGGGCGGCTGCACGAGCTGGTACCTCGACGCCAAGGGCATCAACCGCACGGTCTGGCCGGGCTTCACCTGGCGCTACTGGATGCGTACGCGCAAGCTCCGCAGTGCCGACTTCGAGCTGGTCGGCAACGCCGAGGACGCCCGGCCGATGGCCGACCAGGCGTCCGGCTGACCGGGCCCCGGGCGTCCCCCGGTGGCGCTGCCTAGGGGGACGTCCGGATGCCGGACATGGCGTGCAGTCTCGCCAGTAGATCGTTGGCGGGCAGCCCGCACAGTTCGGCCATCCAGTCCAGCGCGCCCAGCTCGACCTGTAGCTCGGGAACGGTGGCGGTGGTCAGCCGGTCGGCGGCCCAGCGTCGCAGCGGGATCAGCTCGGGCTGGTCGTCGGCGACGATCCGGGGCAGGTCGAGGCGCACCCTGCCGGGTTCGTCGGCGAACACGCGCCGGTGCACCCGGGCGAGCAGGTTCTGCGGCAACTCCTCCATCGCCACGCACAGCTCGACGAGGCGGACCACCGAGCAGTGCCGGGTGCCCAGCTCGTAGGTCGCCAGCGTCTGCAGGGAGATCTCGCTCTGCAGCCTGTCGTTGAGGTCCTTGCGAGTCCAGCCGCGTTTTCGCCGGAGTTTCCTCAGTTCCTCGCCGAGTACGCGTTGGTACGCCTCCCCGTCGATCCGCACTACGTGCCCCCTGCCCTCACCCATGCGTAGTCCAGCGTCCCGGCTCCGTTGCCGGTCGAACGCGAGCGTGCTTCACATGAATGAAAACGGCCGAAGCGCTCCCACTTACGCGGTTTTCCTGGATTGGCAGGGAGAAACCGCAGAACTGGGCTGAACGAGTTAACCCTTTCGGGTGGCTCGCCCGCCGCCGTGGATCAGTTGACGCAGGGAACGCCCTCGGCGGTGATCGGGGGCGGTTCGGGAGCGGGCTGGCGGGCCGCACCCGGGGCACCGGCACCGCCGCCCTGCGCGTTCGGCCCCGAGGACGTGGTGCTGCCGCCGGGACCGGAGTAGTCGGAACCCAGCAGCACCGTCACCCGGCCGGCCGAGATCGACGGGTCCTCCTCGACGGTGCCCGAGCCGCCGAGCGCCTCGGCCACCTTCGCCGCGGCGTCCGCGCCACCGGCACCGTGCCGGATGACCGTCGACTCGCGGGACTCGGCGTTCGCCGTGTCGCCCGCGGTGAAACCCTTCTCGGTGAGCGCCTGGGAGACCTGCGCGGCGAGTCCGGTGACGCCCGAGGCGTTGCGCACGTCGACCGTGGTGCCCGCGTTCTCCTCGCCCGGTGCGGGCGGTGGTGCGGGCAGGCCGCTGGAGGTCTGCACGAACTCCGAGATCTGCCGGGGATCGACCTCGATGGCGTCGCCGTCCTCCGGGGTGTCGATGTAGGCACCCACCGGGACGGTGCGGAACTCGAGCTGCCCGCCGGTCAGGCCCTTCATCTGCTGGGCGAAGCCGATGATGTCCCAGCCCTCGTTGAGCACCACGGACTTCTTGGTGGCGTCGATCAGGCCCTGCAGCTTGCCGGGGTCGGCCAGCGTGCCCGCCGACAGGATCTTCTTCGCCAGGCCCGCCATGAACACCTGCTGGCGGACGACGCGGTCGAGGTCGTTGTTGACCAGCTCGTACCGCTGGCGGACGAACGCGAGCGCGTCGCCACCGGAGATCGTCTGCGGTCCCGCCTCGAAGTCGGCCCCGGAGAAGGTGTCCTTGACCTTCCTGTTCAGGCACACGTCGACGCCGCCGACGGCCTGGGTGATGTCGTAGAAGCCGAGCAGGTTCACCGAGGCGTAGTTGTCGATCGTGACTCCGGTGAGGCTCTCCACCGTCTCGATCAGCTTCTTCGCGCCTTCCTGGTTGCTGCGCAGCTCGAGTTCCTTGGCATCGGTCACGCCCTCGCCGGGGAGTCTGCGCAGTGAGTCGTTCTTCGCGCGCACGTACGCCGAGTTGACCTTGTGCGTGCCGTAACCGTCCGGGATGTCGACGTAGGAGTCGCGCGGGATGGAGAAGGTGACGGCCTTGCTGCCGTCGTTGGGAACCCGCAGCAGCAGGATGGTGTCAGTGTTCAGCGGCTCGTCGGCCGCGCTGGCCCGGAGCTGCTCCAGCACTTCCTTCGGCAGCGGGTTGCCCTGCGCGTCGGTGCGGCTGTCCAGGCCGACCAGGAGGATGTCGCGCGCGCCGTCGGCCGGCTTGTCGCCGCCGCCCTCCTCGCCGATCACGTCCGAGGTCGTCAGCCCGTCGACCAGGCCCTTCATCGCCGCCCACGCGTAGCCGGTCATGCCCATCACCAGGACGGAGAAGATCGCCAGCGCGATCTTCGCGGCGCGCGGGCCGCGCCGGGACGGCGGGGGTGGTGGTGGGGGCCTGCGGTGATCGCGCGGCTCGCGCGGCGGCGCGGCGGCGTGCCCCTCGGGGGGTGGACGGCGGCGGGGCGGCACCGGTGGTCCGGGCGGCCGTCCGGGACCGCCGCGTGGGTGCGGGCGGCCGTCCGGGCGGGACTCCTGCCACGGGCGTGCGGGACGACGGTCCCGGCCTCCGTTCCGCGGCTGCTCTTCCACGCCCAACAGCTCCCCTCGTCAACGCCCGCTCGTTGTGTGCGGTCTGGTCAGTGGACGCCCGGCCCGGGGTCCGGGTTGTCGTAGCGTGGCATATCGATCTGTGATGGTCGTTCACCACACCCGGCCGAGGGCGGGGCGGTTCACTCGTCGTGAGTCCGTATCACCCACCGTGTTCGGTCGCCAGAGCCTGCCTCGAGCGTCCGCGGACGACGACGGTGCAGGCCAGCGCTGCCACGGCGAACAAGGCCGTGCCGCCGTGCACGAGCAGGCCGAGCCGGTCGACCTGCTGGCCCGCCGTGGCGGCCAGCAGTGACGGGGCGCAGGCCAGCACCGTCAGGGCCCACGTGCTCGCCCGCCCGCTGCTGCCGATCCGCACCGTGTGCAGCAGAACCACGCCGAGCAGCAGGTGGACCAGGCTCTGGATGGGGTCGAGCGAGATGCCCGGTACCGGCGAGGGGACGGTGCCGTCGCTGAACCCGCTCAGCGCGAAACCGAAGACGCCGAGCGTCGCGTAGCCGACACCGAGCACGGTGGCCGACCGTCCGAGCAGCGCCCCCAGTCCGGCGTCCACCGGCTCGGCCGACGGTGGCGCGGGCGGGCCGGCGTGGCGTTCGAACCAGCGGAACACCAGCGCCGCCGGTGCCGCCAGCAGCGCGAGCGCCAGCAGCGATCGCGGCTCGGCCAGCACGTCCAGTCCGCCGTCCAGCCTGCCCGGCAGGTAGACGACCGCGACCACCAGCAGCATCACCGCCAGGAAGGAGAGGTAGAGGCTCATTGGCGCGCGCAGGACCGTCGTGGTCACGCGCAGCGCGGTGGCGTTCGCGGCGAAACGGCGCAGCGGACCGGCGAGCAGCCCCAGCACACCGAGCTGGACGATGCCGAGCAGCAGGACGGGCAGCGGTGGGCCGGCCAGGGGTTCCGGGGCTCCCGGCAGTCCGAGCAGCACGGGCGGGCCGGAACCGGTGATCGCGATCGCGGCGAGACAGCCCATGGCCGCGACCGCGACGATCGCCGTGGTCACCGGACGGGGCCTGCCGTAGGTGGCGTGGCAGAACGCCGCCTGCTGGGCGAGCAGGGCGAGCACCACGGCCGACACGTAGTGCGGCAGCGGCGTCGTCCACGCCCGCGCCAGGGTCTCGGCGGTGACCAGCACGCAGGCGAGCGCCGCCATTGTCAGCCGCGGCCGTATCCGGTGCGCGGCCAGCAGCGGCGGTGTGGCCACGATCGTCAGCAGGTAGACGCCCAGTAACCACAGCGGGTGCAGCGCGATCCGCAGCACGTGCGCGGCGGTGCCGCCGGGAATACGCAGCAGCTCCAGCGCCATCGGCACCGCGAAGGCCACCACGGCGAAGATCAGTACCGGGCGCAGCAGCCTGCCCGCCCGGTGCGCGAGGTACTGCCGGTACCCGCCGCCGACCGCGCGCACCGCGTGCCAGCCCGCCGCGTTCGCGTGCCCGCCCGCGAAGAAGAACACGAGGGAGAGCTGCGCGAGCCAGGTCAGCGGCCAGAGCCAGCCGGGACTCGCGCCCGCCCAGCGGGCCAGTGCGACGACCGACTCGCCGAGGACCATCGTGGCAATCGCGGCGACGCCGAGCAGCGCCCAGCGGCCCGCCGAGGAGGCCGGGGCACGGGGTCGCGCGCCGGGCGGCACGGTCGCGAAGGCCGCTGTCCGCCGGTTCCGCAACCAGCCGCGCAGCCGGACGACCAGCAGTACCCCGATCACGGCCAGCCCGGCCAGCGCGGGACCGATCGGCTCGCCGATGGGCGGGCCCCACCGCTGGTGCCAGGAATTGAGCAGCATGCCGAACGAGTAGGCGGAGGCGACGACACGGCAGGTGCCCGCGGAGTCCATCGGATTGAGGTCGCAGGCGGCGTGCATGTCGGTGGAAAGCCGGTCGTCCAGGGCTTCCCGCGCGTCCGGGCCCAGCGGGCTGCCCTTCGCGGCGGCGTACCGGAGCAGGTCGTACCCGAGGTCGTGCGCCTTGCACGGGACCGAGTAGTCCCAGCGGGTGTTGTCATCACCCCACGGCGCGGAGCAACCGCCGTCGACGTGCACAGCGCGGACCGTTCCGTCCCGCGCCGGCATCCGGTCCGGGAGGACGCCGGTCACCTCGGTGAAGTCGGCGGGCAGCCGGTCGAGTGCGGTCGGCGCCGGGCCGGGGGCGAGCAGCGCGTCCACCGCCTGCCGGGCGGCCGCGAGATCGCCCCGTGGCGGCCCGGGATCCGGACGGGCCTGCGAGCGGGACGCGACGAAGCCGAACCCGACGACCACCAGCACCAGCACCAGTGCCCACGCCGAGGTCCGCAGCGGCCTGCGCACGGGCGGAGGTCCGTCGGCGGTCGCGGTCATGCGGTACAGGATTCCAGCGCCACTGTGGCGGGGGCACTCCGGATGTCCCCCATTTCTCCCTGAGGTCACCCCTCGGTGCGCTGTGCGGGTGGCACCGAGGCGTCCGGCGGCACGTCGGCGGCGAAGCGCACCAGGTTGCGTCCGCTCTCCTTGGCGTCGTAGACGGCACCGTCGGCGGCCTGCAGCATCGCTTCGAGCGAGTCGGCGTGCCGGGGATACACGGCGACACCGATCGAGGTGGTGCGCCCGGCGACCGTGGTCTGCCCGCCTCGCTTGTCCGTGGTGACGATCCGCAGATCCTCGATCGCGCTACGGACACGTTCCGCGGCGAGTTCGGCGCCTGCCCTGTCGATGTCGGGCAGCAGGATCAGGAATTCCTCGCCGCCGAAACGGCCGACCACATCGGCGGGACGGGTCACCTCGCCGAGGGTCTGCGCCACGGATCTGAGCACATCGTCGCCCGCTGGGTGTCCGAAAGTGTCGTTGATCCATTTGAAATGGTCGAGATCGATCATCAGCAATGCAAGTTCTTCGGACGAACGACTCGCTCTGTTCAGCGCGCGTTGAGCTGATTCGGTCCAGCCGCGCACGTTCAGCACGCCGGTTTTCGCGTCGGTGCGCGCCTCGGATTGCAGTTGGTTTATTTCGGCCAATCTGTTTCCGACCACGCTTACCAGAACCAGAATGATTATTGAAGGTGGCAGATTGACGAGTAGCACCGTCGCGATCGTGCCGAGTCCGATGGTAGATGCCTCGAGGAGATTGTCGGACTTGCTGCCGAGTACGTTGCGCAGGGTCGGTGACGCGGTGCCGCCGAGTGCCAGCAGGGAGCCGATGATCAGGGCCTGCACGAGCGCGTAGGCGAACCCGACGAGCATCAGCAGTGCGAACATCCGCAATCCGTTGGATTGGTCCAACCTGCTGATGTCGTCGGCCGCGAGTGCCTCGAAAAGCCGCTGTGCCACCAAAGCCGCCACCGCGACGGTGAACGTCGTGAAGACGAACTTGTGCGGCGGGCGGCGCGAGTTGACCCATCGCTGGCCGCGGACGATCGCGATCAGCAGCAGCGTCAGGTGGATCGGCAGCAGCAGGGCCGCGGGGAAGGTCCAGATGCCGCTGAGGTCGATGTGCACCGACGCGATCCGGTTGCGGCGGCGTTCCTCCTGCCGCCGGGTGAGCTGGATGTGCAGCGTCGCGCAGCCGGCCAGCGCCGCCAGCCGGGTCCAGTCCGTAGCGGTCACCTCGCCGGCCGTGGCGATTCCGAAGGACAGCAGGACGACCGCCGCGATCTCCCAGACCGCAAGGAAAACGATCATGCCCCGTGGTTTGGACCACAGGTCCCAGCGTCGCGGGGACGCCCGCGAGTACCGCCGCACGGCGGTGCTCCCACCGGCCTGTTCCTTGACGGTGCGTGTTCGCTCGGGCACTTTCTCGGCGTATTCGGAATCGTTATCGGATTTTTCCGCGGCGGTGGGCTCGCCGTCCGTGTGCAGGACTTGCTGCCGGTGACGGCGCGGACCGGGTGTCATCGTGCGAGTCCTCCCGGTTCGGTAGTCAGCGGCGGATTCGGCGGGCAAGCGGTCTCGGCTGTGGGATCGGTGTTAATCACCGGTATCATCCCACCGTCGAGTTGTCGGTGTTCGCACTGCAATGATTGTCCCCGAATTGATCAGCGGTCCACTCGTGAAGTCTTCGCGATGAGGTGATTTTCCCATGCTCGGCGGAAGGCACCGATCGTGGCGGTTGGTCTCGGCGATTCCGGGTACGAGACGGAGGGTGTCCGGCGGATGCCGGATCGCGTGGTGCGAGTCCGGGGACGGTCGTCGCTCGTTGTGCTTCTGGGAGGTGTCCCGCCATGTCGGATCGTGAGGCCTGAACGTGCGGAGTGTTCCAGTTCTCGAACCCGCGGGGTACGGAGGTGAGCCGGATGTCGGATCGTGAGGCCTGAGCCGCGCGCACGAATTTGCTGGTATGCAAGAAAAGGCGAGACGAAAGGACGGTGCCCGATGTCGGACCGCGAAGCGTGAGTAACCGGGATTGACGTACGGCGGAGGAAATCGCAGCAGGGAAGGAGAGGGCGCATGTCGGACCGCGAGGCGTGAACATCCGTTCGAATGGCAGTCGAGGATCGGCGAGATCGGAGGTGAGCAGGGTGTCGGACCGCGAGGCGTGAGCACGGAACCGGGAAAAGCGGGGCAGCACGGGAAACGAAGTGGAGGTGGCCACGAGATGTCGGACCGCGAGGCATGAGCCGGGCAGCGACGGAAATCGACGAGCAGCGAGGAGGTGGACCGCGATGTCGGACCGGGAAGCGTGAATTCCGAAGTCATTGAAAGTTCTAACGACCAGTGGGCGAGGCGGAGGTGACCCGAGATGTCGGACCGTGAGGCGTGAAATACCGGACAGCGACGGCAGGCCGTGAACGAAGAAGGACCGGAGGTGAGAAACGTGTCGGACCGCGAGGCGTGAGATCCCGGATCGGGAATGGACGGCAGTACCGAGATGACGGCGAAGGCCTGGACACACGGAGAGGTGGACCGCGATGTCGGACCGCGAGGCGTGAACGGATACCCCATCGACCGCACGAGCGGCACGTGCGCCAGCACGAGCGACGGCACGAGCGAACGACCGGGACGCGAAGGACGGAACGTGCAGGACGCCGAAGACGGGCGGAGACCCGGATTCCGGCGAGGACGAGGACGAGGTGGAGGTTCCGCGATGTCGGACCGTGAGGCGTGAACGAGGGCAGGACCGGCGGCAGCGGTCCGCACGACGGTGCCGGGGACGTCCCGGCCGCCAGGCGCCGGCGATCCGGCGATGTGCCGGCGTGTCCGACCGTGCGGCATGAGACCTACAGACGTGTCGGGGTGATCAGCCGGCCTCGTCGACCCGGGGCGCCTGCTGATCCTTGTGTACCCGGGACCAGGACAGCGCCACCGGCGCCGCGAGTACCACTCCCAGAACCCCGGCCAGCGCGATCGTGTTCGGGACCGAACCGATCAACTCGGCCACCGCGCCACCGAGCGCGACCCCCACTCCCTGCGCGACGCGCAGCCCGGTCCGGTACAGGCCCCCGGCAGCCCCGCGCATCTCGTTCGGCACCCAGGTGTTGAACGTGGCGCCGACGGTGATGATGTAGGCACCCGCCGCGCCGGCGAGTGCGAGCAGTGCCAGCGCCAGCCCGAGGTTCGGCTGCACGGCGAAGCCGATCAGCACCCCGCAGGACGCGACCGCCAGTACCCCCATCAGTCGCAGCCGTGATTGCGCCGACGCGTACTTCGAGAGCAGGTACGCGCCCAGCACGAATCCCAGCGGGTCCGCCGCGAGCAGCCAGCCGACCGCCTCCTGCGGGGCACCGATCTGGTCCGCCAGTGGCGCCGCGAGACCCTCCGGGACGACGGCGAGACCGACCAGCCAGGACAGCGCCAGCAGCAGCCGGAGCCTCCGCTGCCCGAAGACCCAGCGGGCCCCGCCGAACCAGCTGTCCGACTTCTTGCCGGCCGCCGGACGGGCCCGCACCCAGAGCCGGACCACCAGCGCGCTGATCGCGAACGTGACGGCGTTGCACGCCAGCGCCCAGGACGTGCCGACCAGCGTCACCAGCAGCCCGCCGCCCGCCAGGCCGAGCAACATCACCGTGTTCGTGGTGATGCCGCGCAGGTCCTGGCTGCGCAGGTACAGATCGTCGTCGGTGAACACCTCGCGGGTGACGGCGTTCTGCGCGGCATTGGCCGGGGCCACCACGAGCTGCACGGCGACGACCAGCGCGCAGAGGGCGACCAGCGGCATGCCGGGCACCGCCATCAGTGCGACCAGCGCCGCCTGGATCAGCGCGCACGTGGTCAGCAGCGCACGTCGCGGGTAGCGGTCGGCGAGCTGGGAGAGGCCGAGCCCGCCGATCAGCGCGGGCAGGAAGGTCAGCGCGTAGACGCCCGCCGCCCACAGTGCCGAACCGGTGCGCTGGTAGACCATGATCGCCAGCGCGACCTTGGCGAGCTGATCGCCCGCCGCTGACTGTGCCTCGGCGAACCACAGCGCCCTGAACTCGACGTTCTGGAGTACCACTCCCATGCGGGGTGCCGTGCTGGTGCTCACCGGTCGGCCACCTGCCCCCTCCGCCGAAGTCCTCGCGTCCGTCCTTCCCCGCCCGCCGGTGCGGTGGTGCTGCGACGGCGATGCGAGGGCCACCGGGTCCACGTCACCGGCGACACGTTCAGTATGCCGTCGGCTACGGGGAGACGAACAGAGAACCACGCCTGAACAGGACGAATGGCGGGTATCAGCCGTCCGCTGGGTGACCGATTCACCACTGTGGGTATGCGCGGGGTGGTTCTCCGCGCTCCGGCCGACCCGCGCGGCACTTTCACCGCACCGATCAGCACTCACTCGTTCGGCGCAGCGCAGCCGCCGCTCGTCGCGGCCCGGGGTGCACGGCCGCGACCGCGGCCAACACTGGGAACAAGAGCCGGTGGCAGCGAGCGAACCAGGAGCTGTGTCGGGGCCGGCCGGGGCGGAGGAGCGACATGGGCACCGTCAAGGGCGGCGACACGGGCACCGGCAACGGGTCCGCGGGAACGCTCGCCGGGAAGGCCGTGGTGGTCACCGGAGCGGGCCGGGGTCTCGGCGAGGCGTTCGCCGTGCACGCCGCGCAGGCCGGAGCCGCGGTCGTCGTCAACGACATCGACGCCGAGCTCGCCGATCGGACGGCGGCGGGTATCCGGGCGCACGGCGGCCGGGCCGTGGCCAGCGGCCACAATGTCGCCGACGCCGAGCAGGCGCAGGCGATCGTCGACACCTGCGTCGGCGAGTTCGGCGGCATCGACGGCCTGGTCAACAACGCGGGCCTCAACTACGAGGCGCTGCCGTGGCAGGACGACCCCGCCAGGGTGCGGGAGCTGGTCGAGGTGAACGTGCTCGGCGTGATCTACACCGGCATGGCCGCCGCGAACGCGATGATCGCGCAGGACACGGGCGGCTCGATCGTCAACATCTCTTCCGGGGCCTCGCTCGGGCAGCGCAAGCTGGGCGCGTACAGCGCGAGCAAGGGAGCGGTCGCCTCGCTGACCTACTCGTGGGCGCTCGACATGGAGGAGGCGGGCATCCGCGTGAACGGGGTCTGCCCGCTGGCCCACACCCGGATGGTGTGGAAGTCGGAACGTTCACTGCGCAACTGCCCGCCGGACCGCACCCCCTCGCGCATCGCACCGCTGGTCCTCTACCTGCTCGGCGACGACTCGCGTGGCATCACCGGCCAGCTCGTCCGGTGCAACGGGCCGCAACTGCACATCGTCGGCCACCCGCACCTCAAGGCGCCCATCCTGGAACGCGCCGTCTGGGACACCGAGAGCGTGCGCGGCGCGTTCGAGGAGGTTTTCAGCGCCCACCTGGAGCCGTACGGGCTGGAGAAGCGGGTGCCTCCTCGGCTGCGCAAGTGGACCGACGGTTCGGCGGCGACACCTCTGCGCAGCGCCTGACGGACCGGTCCCGGCCACCGCGCCGGGACCGGCGCCCGCTCAGGTCGCCTGGTACAGCTCCGCGATGCTCGGTTCGTAGCGCTCGTTGATCACCCGTCGCTTGAGCTTGAGCGTCGGGGTCACCTCGCCGCTCTCCGGGGTCCAGGTCCTGGCGATCAGGTGGTAGCGCTTGATCTGCTCGGCACGGGAAAGGCGGTCGTTGGCCTTCGCCACCGCCCGGTCGATCTCCGCCCGGACGCCCTCGTGGCGGGCCAGCGACTCGATGTCGGCCGCGTCGATGCCCTGCCCCTGTGCCCAGGCCGGGGCGATCTCGTCGTCGAGCACGATGAGCGCGGTGACGTAGGGCCTGCGGTCGCCGATCGCCACCGCCTGGCCGATCAGCGGGTGCTCCTTGAGCAGGCCCTCGATCCGGGTCGGCGCGATGTTCTTGCCGCCCGAGGTGATGATGAGTTCCTTCTTCCGGTCGGTGATCGTCACGTACCCGTCCTCGTCGACCGTGCCGATGTCGCCGGTGGCGTACCAGCCGTCGGCGTCGACGGCCGGGTTGATCGTGCCGTCCTCCTGCAGGTAGCCGAGAAACACGATGGGCCCGCGGACCAGCAGCTCGCCGTCCTCGGCGACGCGTACCTCGATATCGGCCAGCGGCCTGCCCACCGTTCCCGCCCGGAACGCGCCCTGGGTGTTGGACGTGGCGGCACCGGTGGTCTCGGACAGGCCCCAGACCTCCTCGATCTCGATCCCCAGCCCGGCGATGAAGTACAGCACTTCGAGCGGCAGCGCGGCGGCTCCGCTGGAGGCGAGCAGCAGATTGTCCAGCCCGAGTAGCTGCCGGACGGGCTTCATCACGGTCTCGTCCGCCTCGGCGATCCTGGCGGCGAGTTCGGCGGGCACCTCCGAGCCGGCCGAGCGCAGCTTGTAGCCCTGCTGCAAGAGTTCGTTCGCGCCGAGCAGTGCGGTGCGCCGTTCCTCGGGCAGTGTGCCGAGCATGTTCCGCAGCCCAGCCACCATCTTCTCCCACACCCTGGGGACGCCGAAGAACCAGTCGGGCTTGACCTTGCCGAGCGCGGCGACCACGGTCGACGGATCGGCGACGGTGTGCACGTGCCCGGCGTAGAGCGTGGGCAGGTAGATCGCCAGTTCCCGCTCGGCGATGTGCGCCAGCGGCAGGTAGGCGATGCTCTTGGTGTGCATCCGCATACCGTGCAGGGTGTTCACGGCGAGCCCCTGGTGCAGGGCGTTGCGGTGCGAGAGCACGACGCCCTTGGGGTCGCCCGTCGTGCCGGAGGTGTAGATCATCGACAGCGGATCGTCCGGTTTGATCCCCGACCACATCCGGTCGAAGGCCTCCGGCTCGGCCGCGTGCCGTTCGGCGCCCGCCGCCCGTACGCCGGAGTAGGCGGCGAAGCGGTCGTCGCCGGCCGGTATCGCCGAGGCGTCGAGGACCACGATCCGGCGCAGGGCGGGCAGGTCGTCGAGGACGGGCAGCCAGCGTTCCAGTTCGGCGCTGCCCTCCAGCACGGCGACCGTGGCGGCGCTGTGCCTGGCCACGTAGCGCACCTGATCCGAGGACAGCGTCGCGTAGGCGGTGCAGGGGATCGCGGCGAGATGGGTGGCGGCGAGGTCGACGACGAAGTGCGCCGGGCGGCAGGACGCCATGATCAGCATCCGGTCACCGGGCTCGAGGCCCAGTCCGGCGAGGCCGTGCGCGACGGTCGCGATCTCGGTGCGCAACTCCGACCAGGTCAGCGTCGGTTCGCCCGTGTCGTCGAGGCCGGTGATGGCCGGGAGTTCGGCGTACTCCTCGGCGTTGCGGCGGACCAGGCCCGGGATGGTGAGGTCTTCGGTCTCGGCTGCGACGGATGGGGAAGGGGTCAACGCTGGCCTCCTCGTCAGGGCGGTGGGCCGCCGGGCGCTGCGCGGATACGCGCGATTCGTACACGTAGTCCTTCGCTGTGACAAACGTAACGTTTCCGCTTGTGCCGGGTCGAGCCCGAACCGAGTCCGAGCGGTGATCGTCCGCGCCGCGCGTTGGTAGCGTTCCGCTCATGGATTCCGTGGTGCGCGATCTCGCCGCAGACCTCAGCGAACAAGCCAGGGAACTGGACGGGCGCGACCGGCTCGCGGGCAAGCGGGACGAGTTCGATCTCGACCCCGAAGTCGCCTATCTGGACGGGAATTCACTGGGCGCCCCACCGCTGTCGGTCGCCCCCCGGCTGGCCGAGGTCGTCCGCGAGCAGTGGGCCGGCCGGCTGATCCGCTCGTGGTCCGACGGCTGGTGGGACGCCCCGGTGCGGGTGGGGGAGCGGATCGCGCCGCTGCTCGGGGCGGCACCCGGTCAGACGGTGGTGTGCGACTCCACCAGCGTCAACCTGTTCAAGGCACTGGTCGCCGCGACGCGGATCAACCCGGGGCGCGAGGAGATCCTGCTCGACGCGGGCACTTTCCCGACCGACGGCTACATCGCCGACAGCGTCGCCCGGCTGACCGGGACCCGGGTGCGCAGGGTGCCGATGCCGGAGATGGCAGGCGCCGCTTGCCCGCGCACCGCCGTGGCACTGGTCAACCACGTCGACTACCGGACGGGCGCACTTGCCGACCTGCCCGCCGTGACCGCGGGCCTGCACGAGGCGGGTGCGCTCGTCGTATGGGATCTGTGCCACGGAGCCGGGGCGGTGCCCCCGGACCTGGACCAGTCCGATGTGGACATCGCGGTCGGCTGTACCTACAAGTTCCTCAACGGTGGCCCCGGTTCGCCTTCGTTCGTCTACGTGGCGCGGCGTCTGCAGGAAGTGTTCGACCAGCCACTGGCCGGCTGGGGCGGGCACCGCGACCCGTTCGCCATGGCGGAGTCCTACGAGGCCGGCCCCGGGATGGACCGTGCCCGCAGCGGCACCCCGGACATCCTGTCGCTGCTGGCGCTGGACGCCGCACTGGACGTGTGGGAGGGGGTCGACCTCGCCGAGGTGCGGGCGAAGGGCTTGGCGCTGGGCGACTTCTTCCTGCACTGCCTGGACGAACTGCTGCCGGGAACCGGCGTGATCTCGCCCCGCGATCACGCTCGCGGCAACCAGATCTCGATCGCCTGGCCGGACGCGGAGGCGACGATGCGCACGCTGACCGAGCGCGGCGTCATCGGGGACTTCCGCCCGCCGGACGTCCTGCGATTCGGCCTGGCCCCGCTGTACACCCGCTACGCCGACGTGCTGCGGGCCGTGCTGGCACTGGCGACCGTGCGCGCCGAGACGGCCTGACCTCCCCGGGCGGCGGTGCTCCACGCCGCCCGGGGAGGAGTCGCGGACCGCCCGGCGGCAAGGGCTTGCGCCCATGGGGCCGCCGGGGCCGGGCTGACTGGATCAGGCCGGAACCTGTCCCTCGCTCCAGCCGAGGTAGTTGCCGAAGTAGGAGAGGCTGCCGCCGTGGCCGATCGCCCCGCCGACGCTGGAGGAGTAGAAGCCACCCTTGCCGTCCGAGATGCCCACGTGGCCGTACTGGCTGGTGTTCCAGTAGACGAACGCGCCCTTGGGTGCGTTGGTGCTTCCCTTGTGCGCCTTGCCCGCCTTGATCGCACCCTCCCAGTGGGCGATCGCCGAGGGCCAGATGCCCGTCGTGCCGTAGGCGTTCTCCACTGCCTTCTCGCACAGGCCCTCGTAGGCGGTGGAGCCACTCTTCGAGGTGAACCACTCGACCGCACCCGCGGCGGTGCCATCGCCGGGGGAGGCGGCGATCTCCTGAACGGCGGCCGGGGTGGGCGGCTCGGCGAGGGCCGGCGCGGCGGTGCCCAGCGGGATGAGCGCGGCAGCGGCCGCGGTGACGGCCGCGATGGCGGGACGGCTCCAGCCTCGTGCGCGGTGCTTGGTCACGGATCCTCCGACAGGTGTCACATTTTCCCACTGGACGATCGAAGCCAACCAGAGTCGGTACGGGCGAGGTAGCGCCAAGCGGAGCAATGCGCGGTGGGCGCGAGGGCGTGCACAAAAAAGAACGCAGGCCATCAACGATGACCTGCGTTCTGTGGGTGCGCCGTCAGGGACTCGAACCCCGAACCCGCTGGTTAAGAGCCAGCTGCTCTGCCAATTGAGCTAACGGCGCTGGTGTCTGTCACATGCTTGTTCTCACGTCGCCGGAACTCCTTGGCGACGGCGGAAACCGTAGCACAGGGCGTTTTCGGGCCTTGCCGGGAGCCCCCTGTTCCGCCAAGGACACGACTTGACACTACCTGCACACGAAGTTTATGCGGTCGGGCACACTACAGACGGAACAAGGGCAAACTCGACAGGGAACGGACGGTCGTCGATGAGCAGTCGGGGTGGCGCGGGCTCGCGCCTGGGGACGCGGTGGTCGCTGGTGCTGGCCGCCGCGGGACTGGTGCTCGCGGGCTGCACCGCGGCACCTGCCGACGAGCAGGCCGGTGACGGGCAGCCGCCGCCCGCGACCTCTACGGCACCCCCGAAACCCGTCTCGCTCGCGGTGACCCCGGCCGAGGGCACCGCCGAGGTCGCGCCCGGCGAGCCGGTGACGGTGGCCGCGACCGACGGCAAGATCACCGAGGTGACTCTCACCAACGAGGAGGGCAAGGTCGTCGCGGGCCAGCCGAGTCCGGACGGCTCGGGCTGGCAGTCCGCGGAGCCGCTCGGGTACGGCAAGTCGTACACGGTGACGGCCGCGGCCACGGGCACCGACGGCAAGCCCGCTTCCACCACGTCCACCTTCACCACCGCCAAGCCCGCCCGGCAGACCACCGTCTCGATGAACCTGACCGACGGCGAGACCGTCGGCGTCGGCATGCCGCTGGTGTTCACCTTCGGCAGCAAGATCACCGACAAGGGCGCGGCGGAACGCGCCTTGAAGGTGGTGAGCGAGCCCGCTCAGGAAGGCGCTTTCCACTGGTTCTCCGACGAGGCCGTGACCTGGCGTCCGAAGGACTACTGGCAGGCAGGCACCAAGCTCTCGGTGAACGCGGCGATCTACGGCAAGAACCTCGGCAACGGGACGTTCGGCAAGGAGGACCGCGCCGCCTCGGCGACGGTCGGCGACAAGCTGGTGGCGATCGCCGACGGTGGCAACTTCCAGATGAAGGTCTCGGTGAACGACCAGGAAGCCCGCACCATGCCGATCTCGATGGGCAAGAAGTCGAGCACCACCCCGAACGGGTCGTACACGGTGATGAGCGAGCACAACGGCTACACGATGGACTCGGGCACCTACGGTGTCCCGGCCGATTCCCCCGGCGGTTACGAGACCTTCGTCAAGTACGCGGTGCGCATGTCGAACAGCGGCATCTTCTATCACTCGGCGCCGTGGTCGGTGGGCTCGCAGGGCAAGCGCAACGTCAGCCACGGCTGTATCAACCTCTCGACCGAGAACGCGCAGTGGCTGATGGACATGTCCAAGAAGGGCGACATCATCACGGTGCAGAACAGCGGAGGCCAGGAGCTCGAGCCCACCGACGGCTGGAGCGTCTGGCAGATGAGCTGGGACGACTGGAAGGCAGGCGGCGAGAAGAACTGACCGCCTACTGCCGACCCGCCCCGAAACGCACCCCGGCCCCGCGAGCAACTCGCGGGGCCCGCGTGCGTTTTCGGCAGGTGGATCGCCGCGCGGGCTTGTTTAGCTTGTCGCGCAACAGAAAACCCCTCGTGGTCGAACGTGTGACGTTCGGCCACGAGGGGTTTCGTGGGGTGACTGACGGGGCTCGAACCCGCGACCTCCGGGACCACAACCAGGTGCTCTACCAACTGAGCTACAGCCACCACGGCGCTCTCGCGTAGGGACTCAAAAGCGTCCCGGCGACCTGCGCGCAGACATCGTATCGTGCGGGCCCGGCGGGTGTTTCCGGGGGTTACTCCGTGCGTTCACCTGCGATTTCGGCGGCCGCGGCCCGTGCGGTGTCGGTGCTCGGGCCGGGATGGGCGACGAAGGCGGTCCTGCGGTAGTACGCGAGTTCGCCGATGGACTCGGTGATGTCGGCCAGCGCCCGGTGTGCGAGCCCCTTCTCCGGCTTGGCGTAGTAGACGCGCGGATACCAGCGGCGGACGAGTTCCTTCACCGAGGACACGTCGACCATCCGGTAGTGCAGGTGCCCGTCGAGCGCGGGCATGTCCCGGGCGATGAACCCGCGGTCGGTGCCGATCGAGTTCCCGGCGAGCGGAGCGGTCCCGGGTTCCGGCACGTACTCGCGGATGTAGTCCAACACGCGCTGCTCGGCCTCGGCGAGGGTGACCGCGGAGGCACGGACCTCCTCGGTGAGCCCGGACCTGGCGTGCATGTCGCGCACGATGTCCGGCATGCCGGCGAGAGCGTCGTCATCGGCGTGGATGACCACGTCGAGGCCGTCACCCAGAACGTTGAGCTCGGAATCGGTCACCAGGGCAGCGATCTCGATCAGGGCGTCTTTGCCGAGGTCGAGTCCGGTCATCTCGCAGTCGATCCAGACAAGGCGGTCAGTCACCCGGCAAACCCTAACCGAACCGGGCGACAGGAGCCGGGTCACCTGCGAATCGCTCGCCGATGGGTTCTAATGCCCTGAATCGTGCATGCCCTACGAAGCCTTTCGATGAGCGGGAGCGTTCAATGGCCGACCAGCAGTCCTCCAGCCCGGCCCAGGAGATCGCCGCCGGTTACGCGAGTGACGGTGGCGCGATCGAACTCGGTTCGGTGGTGATCGACGGGCAGGCCGACGCCTCGGCGGCCGTGCGGCTGCCGCTGGCGACGCTGAACCGGCACGGGCTGGTGGCCGGCGCGACCGGCACCGGCAAGACGAAGACCCTCCAGTTGATCGCCGAGCAGCTCTCCGCCAGCGGCGTGCCCGTCGTACTGGCCGACGTCAAGGGTGACCTGTCCGGACTGGCCGAGCAGGGCACCGGCGGGGACAAGCTCACCGCGCGTGCCGCGGAGACCGGTGGCGACTGGGCTCCGGAGGCGTTCCCGGTGCAGTTCCTCTCCCTCGGCACCGGCGGGAAGGGCGTACCGATCAGGGCGAGCATCACCAGCTTTGGGCCGATCCTGCTGTCGAAGGTGCTGGGACTGAACGAGACCCAGGAGTCGACGCTCGGACTGATCTTCCACTGGGCCGACCAGCGCGGGCTGGCTCTGCTGGACACCAAGGACCTGCGGGCGGTGATCACGCACCTGACAAGTGACGAGGGCAAGGAGGACCTGAAGGGCATCGGCGGGGTCTCGGCAGCCACCGCCGGGGTCATCCTGCGCGCACTGTCCAATCTGGAGGCTCAGGGCGGCGACGACTTCTTCGGCGAGCCGGAGCTCGATGTCGCGGACCTGATGCGGCGGACCGACGCCAAGGGCGTGGTGAGCCTGCTGGAACTGGACAACCTGCAGACGAAACCGGCGCTGTTCTCCACTTTCCTCATGTGGCTGCTGGCCGAGCTGTTCGAGGAACTGCCGGAGGAGGGCGACCTCGACCGGCCGAAGCTGGTGTTCTTCTTCGACGAGGCGCACCTGCTGTTCAACGACGCCTCGAAGGCGTTCCTGGACAGCATCGAGCAGACGGTGAAGCTGATCCGTTCCAAGGGGGTCGGCGTGTTCTTCTGCACCCAGTTGCCGACCGACATCCCGAACGCGGTGCTCTCCCAGCTCGGCGCCCGGGTGCAGCACGCGCTGCGCGCCTTCACTCCCGAGGACCAGAAGGCCCTGGCGAAGACCGTGAAGACGTATCCGACGACGAAGCACTACGCACTGGACGAGGCGCTCACCTCACTGGGCACCGGCGAGGCGATCGTGACCGTCCTGTCCGAACGGGGTGCCCCGACCCCGGTGGCGTGGACCCGGCTGCGCGCGCCCAGGTCGAAGATGGGATCCATCGGCGCCGAGGCGATCACCGCCTCCTCGGCCACCTCGGATCTGCACGGCAAGTACTCGGAGACGGTGGACCGCGAGTCGGCGTACGAGAAGCTCGCGGACCGGGTGTCCGCCCCGGCGTCCGCCGGCGAGACCGAGGCGGCCACGCCGGACGCACCGGAGCGGCAGCCGGAGTCCGACGCCGAGGAGCCCGGCTTCCTGTCGAAGGCGATGAGCAACCCCGCGCTCAAGTCCTTCGCCCGCTCGGCCGCGAGTGCGCTCGGCAGGGAGGTCACCCGCGGCCTGTTCGGCAACCGGCGCCGGTAGCCAGGGCGGGCCGGCGATCCGGCACGGCGAAACCCTTGCCGTGTCAGCGATCCGTCAGTTTCGCCATGATCGTCTTCGCGTCGTTGATCGGGATGGCGAAGCCGATTCCGACGCTGCCCGCGGCACCGCCGCTGCCCGCCGACGGGGAGTAGATGGACGAGTTGATGCCGATCACCTCGCCCGCCGAGTTCACCAGCGGCCCGCCCGAGTTGCCCTGGTTGATCGAGGCGTCGGTCTGGATCGCGGTGTAGCCGGGCGCCTGCTCCGCGGACCCGCCGCCGCGCGCCTGCGATTCGGCCCGCTCGCCGACCTCGGATAGCTGCCTGCCGACGGCGCTGACGATGCCCGAGGTGACCGTGTTCCGCAGGCCACCGGGGGAGCCGATCGCGACGACCTCCTGCCCGGCACGAACGGCCGAGGAGTCGCCGAGTACCGCCGGCGTCAGCCCGCTCGCGCCGGTCGCCTGGAGCACGGCGATGTCGGCCGTGGCGTCCGCACCGAGGACGTCGGCCCGCACCTTCCGGCCGTCCGACAGGGTGACGGTGACCTGCCCGGACGCCCCGTCGACGACGTGGGCGTTGGTGAGGATCCGTCCGTCCTCGCTCAGGATCACGCCGGAGCCGATCGACTCGCCGCGCGCCGTACGCACGTTGACCTGGACCACGCTCGGCAGCACCTGCCCGGCCACGGCGCTGACATCGGCGGCCCCGGTGGACACCGGCGTTCCGGTGGCGGTGGCCGAGGTGCCGGGCCCACCGTCCGTGCCGCTGCCGAGCCCGACGACGACGGCGCCCGCCCCGCCGCCCACCAGCGCCGCGGCCACCGCGGTGGCGGAGACGACGGCGGCGAGACGCCGGGGTCCGCGCGGTCGCTCCCGCTGCCCGCCGGGTGCCGGGGCGAACAGTGGATGCCCGGATTCCGGGTCGGCGGTGTTCTGCGGGTGTGCTGCGTTCCAGGGGCCGTGGCCGCGATACTGGTCGGTGTCCATGAACCCAGGTTCGGCGCGCATCGTGAGAGCAGGCTGAGGGCAAGCCCTCGATTTGGCTGAGAGTCGCGCCAGGAGGAGACGGCGGCGTGACGGACGCGCTGATTCCCCGCGTCCGGCGGGAACTGGCCCCCGGTGCCGTGCACCTGCCGGACTGGCTGGACCTCGACGCGCAACGCGAACTCGTCCGGGCGTGCCGGGGCTGGGCGGGTGCGCTGCGCGCGGCCCGGCTGCCGAACGGCGGCGTGATGTCGGTGCGCTCGATGTGCCTGGGCTGGCACTGGTACCCGTACCGGTACTCGCGCACGATCGACGACGGGGACGGCTCCCCGGTCACCCCGTTCCCGGAATGGCTGGGCGATCTCGGCAGGAGGGCGCTCGCGGACGCCTACCTCGGCGACGCGCCGGACTACCGGCCGGACGTGGCGCTGGTCAACTACTACGACCACACCGCGCGGATGGGTCTGCACCAGGACCGCGAGGAGCTGAGCACGGCTCCGGTGGTCTCGCTCAGCATCGGCGACGCCTGCGTGTTCCGGTTCGGCAACACCGAGAACCGTGGCCGCCCGTGGACCGACGTCGAACTGGAGTCCGGTGACCTATTCGTTTTCGGCGGCCCTTCGCGTCTCGCCTTCCACGGCGTGCCCCGCACCCGGCCGGGCACCGCCGATCCGGCACTCGGCCTCGTCGCCGGGCGGCTCAACATCACCCTCCGGGAGTCCGGACTGGACTGATCAGCGCAGCGTGGCACCGACGATCTGGGTGACGCCCGCGTAGGTCTGGTCGAGCTCGGTGAAGCCCCTGGCCCGTAGTTCGGCGGCGATCTCACCGCGTTCGAACATGCGCTGCCCGGAGGCGATCCCGCCGAGCGTGTCGACGGTCCGCGCGGGCTCCCAGGAACGGCGCGCCGTGGTGAGCAGCGCGATCCGGCCACCGGGGCGCAGCGTGGCGGCGAACGAGTCGAGCGCGGCGTGCGGATCGGCGAACATGTGCAGCGCCGCGAAACAGCACACGGCGTCCACACTGGATTCGCGCAGCGGCAGGGTCACCGCGTCGCCCCGGAGGTACACCGCCGTGTCCGGGCCGTCCGCCGCCACGGCACGGTCCAGCATCGGCCGGGAGCCGTCCAGCCCCACCGACAGGCCCTCCGGCCCGACGTGCCAGGCGAAGGCCCTGGTGAACCGGCCGGTGCCGCAGGCCACGTCCAGCACGGTGTCGCCCTGATTGGGGCACAGCAGTTCCATGGCGAGCGCGACCTCCTCGTCCATGCTCGGGCCTCCGGCGCCCTTGGCCACCCGCCCCAGCGCGGGCCGCCACCAGTGTTCGTAGACCGCGGCCACGGCGCCGACGCCCATGAGCCGCTGGGTGATACCGGTGGACGGTCCGGCGGGCGAGTCGCCGAGCAGGTCGAGGTAGCCGGCGGCGGTTCTCGGCGTGGCCGGTGGTTCGGCGAGAAGCCCGAGCAGACGCTGGTCGGCCGCGGAGGGACCGGGCATGGTTGCGCTCCTTCCCCGGAGTGCTGCCGGCGGGCCGCGTTCCGGCTCCGCTCCCGGCTCCGCGTGACGGCTTCCGTCTCCGGTACCGCCAGTCTGGCCGCCGCGCACCGCCGGCGCATCCGTCCGTGCGGGGCCTCGGCCGCCGCGCCACCCAACAGTGCGCTCGCAGCGGGGCCGCGTGGACGGAGGGGGCGCCGTTCGTCGTCCGCGGCCCGCCGTTCGCCGCTCGGTTCGGTACGAGCGGTCCACTCGTGCCGGTTGCGCTGGCGCCAGCTCGCGCCGCCGTTCTACTTTCGTTGCGGGGAAAGGAAACGGGCGGATTCCGCGCAGGTGCGGCCGGCGGCCGGCGAGAGCCCGGCACGGTCGCCCGAGCGACGAGGAGGGGGAGCACATGAGCACTCGGCAGGCTTCCGGGGCGCGGCGAGGTACCCGGCCGGAGGCGCGCCCGTGCCGTCACGGCGGAGGGGGCCGGTCCGGCGGCGGGCCGGTTGTGGTGAGCTGGACGAGTGAACGGCCTCGATCAGCTCGTCAACGCGCAACCCGATCCGGCGGGCGCCGTGCCACTCGTCACCGGAGGGCTGGCGCTGCTACTGGTGCTGTCGGGATCGCCGTGGCGCTGGGCACGCAACGTGGTCACGATCGTCCACGAGGCCGGGCACGCTCTGATCGCGGTACTGGTCGGCCGCCGCCTGCAGGGCATCCGCCTGCACTCCGACACCTCCGGCGTTACCGTCTCCCGCGGCCGCCCGACCGGTCCGGGCATGGCGCTGACGGCGCTGGCCGGTTACCCCGCGCCCGCGTTGCTCGGGCTGGCCTTCGCCGGGCTGATCGCGGCCGACCGCACGCCCCTGCTGCTGGTGCTGGCCGCCGGGTTGCTGCTGGGCGTGCTGGTGATGGTGCGCAACGTGTACGGCGTCTTCACGGTGGTCGTCTCGGCCGCGGTGCTCGCCGTGGTGGCCTGGCTGGCGCCGCCGGGCGTCCAGGCGGCTTTCGTGTACCTGATGACCTGGTTCCTGCTCCTCGGTGGCGTCCGGCCGGTCTTCGAACTGCAGGGCAAGCGCAGGCGCGGAGCGGCCCGCGACTCCGACGCCGACCAACTCTCCCGGCTGACCGGGGTGCCGGCGGCGTTGTGGATGCTCGTCCTCGGTGTGCTCGCGGTGGGATGTCTGCTTCTCGGCGGGATGCTGCTGGTGGAGCCGGTGTTCGCCTGACCGGCGCCGAGGCACCCGCCGCGCGTGCGGCACACTTGCCTGGTGTTCCGGCCGCCACCCGGTGGACGTGCGGACCGGCACGGGAGAAGTCCGTTCCTGGGGCTGTCGAAAGGATCCGCGGTGACCGACGAGGTGTCGAAGGCTGTCGAGCAGTGTGCGCGTGCGGCGAAGACCGCGGCGCCGTCCCTGGCCGCGGCGGCCCCGGAGGCCGTCGACGCGGCCCTGCTGGCCATGGCCGGACGACTGCGCAGCGAGCGGGACGCGGTGCTCGAAGCGAACGCGGCCGACGTGGCCGCGGCGCGGGCCGAGGGCATGAGCGCGGGCCTGCTCGACCGGCTGACCATCACCGAGCAGCGGCTGACCGGGATGGCGGAACAGCTCCGGCTGCTGGCCGGCTGCCCGCACCAGGAGCGCTCCCTGCCGGTGTCCACTCTGGACGGTGGGCTGCGGCTGGTCGAGCGCAGGCGCCCGGTCGGCGTCATCGGCGCCAACTACGAGGCCCGGCCGAACGTCACCGTCGACATCGCATCCCAGCTCGTCAAGTCCCGCAACGGCGGTGTGCTGCGCACCGGTTCCGCCGCGCTGGGCTCGGCGCAGCGGCTGCTGGAGGTCGTGGTGACGCCCGCGCTGGTGGAGGCGGGCATCGATCCGGCCGTGATCCAGCTCGTGCCGCGGGCCGAGCGAGCTGCCGCTGCGGAGCTCGTCCGGCTGCCGGGCCTGGTACCGCTGGTCATCCTGCGCGGCAGCGGGGAGAGCACCAGGGCGCTGGCCACCGAGGCCGCCGCCCACGGCGTCCGCACCCTCGCCCACGCCGACGGTGGCGGGGTCCTCTACGTCGACGACGCCGCCGACCCGGCGACGGTGCGCGAACTGGTCTCCCGCAGCCTCGACCGGCTGGGCGTGTGCAACCGGCTCAACCTGCTGTTGATCTCCTCGGCCGTGCACGACCAGGTGTGGCCGTCGATCGCCGATGCGCTCGCGGAGCGCGGCGTCGTGGCCTCGCTCCCGCCGCACGAGCATCCGATCGGCTACGAATGGGCGCTGGACTCCGACAGCGAGGCCACGGTGACCGTCGCCCGGGTCGGTTCCCTCGCCGAGGCCGTCGAGATCGCCAACGAGCGGACCTCCGGGCTCGCGGCGGGTATCGCCACCGAGGACGCGTCCGCCGCCGAGGCGTTCTTCGACGGCTACCAGGGAACCGGTGTCTTCTGGAACGCCCCGACCCGGTTGCTCGACGGCTTCACGATGCTCGGCGTGCCGGAGACGGGCATCAACCTCGACAAGGTCCCCGGTCCGCGGGGTCCGGTCACCTACACCGACCTCTACGTCCGCCAGTACGCAGTGCTCCCCGAAGGGCGCTGATCCCACCGCGGGGTCAGCGGCGCCGCCGGCGGCGGGATCGCACACCGCCAGGTCTGCCGCGGCCGTCCGGGGTGTGCTCGCCCGGCTCGCCGTCGAGCGGTGGCCCCGGGGCCCTCCCGTGCGGGGTACGTCCCAGCACCCCGGCCGCGAGTTCCTGCGAACCCGCGAGGAAGCCGCCGGGGCGATCGCCCGCACGGCGCAGTGCCGAGGGACGGAGCCGGTTGTAGCCGCGCACGGAAACGGGACGGCGTAGTCGCAGGCGATAGTCGAGGTGCTCCGCGAGCTCGGCGGCCAGCGCCCGGTCGACCAGGATGGTGCCGGGCCGGGCGATCGAGGTGAGCCTGCTGGCGAGGTTCACGACCGAGCCGTAGACGTCGCCGAACCGGGACAGGATGGGCCCCGACGCCAGCCCGGCCCGGACGGCGGGCAGGCCCTCGTCGGCGTCCGCGCGTTCGCTGAGCGTCAGCGCGATCTCCGCCGCCCCGGCCGCCGAGTCGGCGACGAACAGCACCTCGTCACCGATCATCTTCACCACACGCCCGTGCTGCTCGGCGATCACCTCGCCCGCCATGCCCTCGAAACGTTCCAGCACGGCGCGCAGCTCAGCGTCGTCGATCCGCCGGGTCAGTCGGGTGAAGCCGACCATGTCGACGAAGCCGGCCACCCGCACCCGCGCATCCGTGTCGCTGTCGCCGTCGGCGAAGGCCCGGCCGGCGAACGCCGCGAGATGCCTGCGCCAGACGAAGGTCTGTACCGCTTCGAGCTCGGGCAGCAGCTCCTCCACCAGCCTGGCGATCCGGCGTTCGCTGCTGGCGAGACCGGGATTCTCCACGATCAACGTCCTGAGCAGGTCGATCTGCCACTCGGCGAGCCGGGACAAGTGCTGGCCGAGTGCGCGTGCCACCGAGGACTCCACCGTGTCCTCGACCAGCCCGGACCGGACCAGCCGGTCGGTGACCCGCATCGCCTCGACGTCGGCGTCGGTGAACACCACCTCGTCGTCGGCGACGGTGGCGAAGCCGAGCGCACGCCACAGCCGCGCCGAACGTTCGCTCGGCACCCCGGCGCGGTCGGCCACCTCGGCGCGGGTGTACTTGCGCCTGCCGCCGAGCAGGGCGCGCTCGATCCGTCGTTGCAGCTCACCGGGTGACAGCCCGGCGAGCGCCTCGGCAGGGACCTCGGCAGGGACTTCGGCGTCGCGCTCGTCGGCCACGGCCTACGTGGTGTGCACGATCAGTACGTCGACACCCGACTTGCGGGCCACCTCGGCGGGCACCGAGCCGAGGATGCGGCCGGCGATGGTGTTCAGGCCCCGGTTGCCGACCACCAGCAGGTCCGCCGAACGCTCCTCGACGGTCTTGCGCAGCGAAGCGACGGGTTCACCGACGACGGCGACCGTGTCGATCTTCGCGGCGCCCTGCCGGGCCGCCCGGTCCCGCGCGGACTGCAGGGTGTCCTCCGCCGGAGCCGATCCCACGACCTGGTACGCCTCCTCGCGCAGCGCCTCCTGAGCTTTCTCCACCTCGTGCCTGTCGGCGGGATAGTAGGCGCAGGTGATCACGAGCTGGGCGTTCGCGTCCGCGGCGACGGCGGCCGCTCGGTCGACCGCCGCGAAGGACGAATCCGAACCGTCGGTGCCAACCACGACGGTCTTGTAACCGGCCATCGGAGAGCCTCCAGCAGGGGTGAGTCGTCGGCGTGTGCAGGAGCGACAATAGCCGCCCGAGCATCGGCGCGAACCTCCGGAGCCCCGTTACCTACTCGTGAGTTGGTTTTTGCTCGGAACGTCCGGACTGGCTGCCCGAGGATCCGGCAGTGGCGTGCTGCTGTTTCCCTGACTCCTCCGAGCCCGGCTTGCGCGGCGAGGGCGTCGGCGAGGGGGCCGGAGCGGGCGTGCCGCCCCGCGTGGGCCGGAACTGGTGGGTCGGCGAGTCGTCCGTCACCGCCGTGGCACCGCCGACGGTGCCGAGCGCCGCGTCGGCCTGCGTCAGCATCGTGCGGGCAGCGCGCACCTGGTCGGCGATCTGCGCGCGCAGTGCCTGCAGGGTCTCGACCCGTTCCGTGGCGTCGCCGATCCGGCGGTTGGCTTCCTCGGTCGCCTCCCGGACGCGGCGGTGCGCCTCGTCGGACGCCTCCGCCAGCCGGGCGTTGGCCTCGCTGATGGAGCCCTGCTTGCGCCGGTTCGCGTCCTCCACGGACTCACGGCGGCGACGTTCGACGTCCGCCTTGCAGGTCGCCTCCTCCTCGGCGACCGCCGTACGGATGGCCGTCGCCTCGTCGGTGGCCTCGCGCAGCCTGCGTTCCGCCTCCGCCTTGCTGGTGGCCTCCTGCTCGGCGAGCACACGCATCGCTTCGGTGCGCCGCGTCGCCATCGCGATCTCGAAGTCCTCCTCGACCTGGGTGCGCCGCTGCTCGGACTCGGCGTCCAGGCGATCGCGCTCCTCGGTCGCGGTACCGGTGATCTCGGTGGCCTCGGCGCGCGCGGTCTCCAGGACGCCGCGGTGCTCGGCTTCCATCTCCTTGCGCCGCTCGGCCAGCTCGCCGAGGAGCTGCTCGTAGCGGGCCCGCATGGCGCTGGCGTCGGACTCGGCCGTCGCGCGGATGTGGCCTGCCTCGGCCTCGGCACGGGCGCGCGTGTCGGCCGCCTCATCCTGGGCGAGCCGGAGCATCCGCTGCAGGCGCTCGGAAAGGCCCTCCAGGGTGGTCGGCGGCTGGGCCAGCCGATCGACCTGTTTCTGCAGGTCGTCGATCTCGCTGCGGGAGATCTCCAGTTGCCGCGCGAGGTCGCCGGCCTGGGAGATGGCCGCGTCCCGGTCGGACGTCAGCATGCGCAGGTCGGCGTCCAGCCGCTCGAGATGCTCGTCGACCTGGGCCCGGTCGTAGCCGCGCTTCATCGAGTCGAAGCCGGCTCCCAGTGGTACGAGCTCCCGTTCTTCGCCAAGACTCATGGTCCTACCGTAGCCGTCCCGTGGCTCTCGCCGGGCGTGCGCCCCGTGCCGTGGCGCAACCCGGACATGGTTTTCCCTGTTCGGCCCTCAGACGCCGCGAAAGCGATTGATGCCGTCCAGGTGCCGTTCGCGGAACTCGGTGTCGCGTACGCCGAGACCTTCCTCCGGGGCGAGGCAGAGCACGCCGACCTTGCCCTGGTGCGCGTTGCGGTGCACGTCCAGTGCGGCCTGGCCGGTCTCCTCCAGCGGATAGGCCCTGGACAGTGTCGGGTGCACGTGGCCCTTCGCGATCAGCCGGTTGGCCTCCCAGGACTCCCGGTAGTTGGCGAAGTGGGACCCGATGATGCGCTTGAGGTTCATCCACAGGTAGCGATTGTCGAACTGGTGCAGGTAGCCGGAGGTCGACGCGCAGGTGACGATCGTGCCGCCCTTGCGCGCAGCGAAGACCGACGCGCCGAAGGTCTCGCGACCCGGGTGCTCGAACACGATGTCCGGGTCCTCGCCGCCGGTCAGTTCCCGGATCCTGGACCCGAACCGCTGCCACTCCTTGGGATCCTGCTCGTGTTCGTCCTTCCAGAACCGGTACCCCTCGGCGTTGCGGTCGATCACCAGCTCGGCGCCCATCCGGCGGCAGACCTCCGCCTTCTCCGGGCTGGACACGACGCACACCGGGATCGCCCCGCCGTTGATCGCGTACTGCGTGGCGTACGAGCCGAGCCCGCCGGAGGCGCCCCAGATCAGCACCACGTCGCCCTGCTTCATGTCGGCACCGTTGCGCGAGACGAGTTGCCGATAGGCGGTGGAGTTGACCAGGCCGGGGGAGGCGGCCTCCTCCCAGGTGAGGTGACCCGGCTTCGGCATGAGCTGGTTGGCCTTGACCAGCGCCACCTCGGCCAGCCCGCCGAAGTTCGTCTCGAAGCCCCAGATCCGCTGCTCGGTGTCGAGCATCGTGTCGTTGTGCCCGTCCGGGCTCTCCAGCTCGACATTGAGGCAGTGCGCCACGACCTCGTCGCCCGGCTTCCAGGTGTGCACCCCGGCACCGGTCCGCAGCACGACGCCGGACAGGTCGGAGCCCACCACGTGGTACGGCAGGTCGTGCCGCTTCGACAACGGCGAGAGCCTGCCGTAGCGCTCGAGGAACTTGAACGTGGGTATCGGCTCGAAGATCGACGTCCACACCGTGTTGTAGTTGATCGCACTGGCCATCACGGCCACCAGCGCCTCGCCGGGGCCGAGTTCGGGGGTGGGCACCTCGTCCAGGTGCAGCGAGCTGCGGGGATCCTTGTCGCGGCTGGCCATTCCCTCGAACATGCCGACCTCCTCGGCCCGCACGGTGACGCCCCGGTAGGCCTCGGGTACTTCCAGCGAACCGAGCGACGCCCGCTCGCCGGCCAGGATGGCCTGCTGGATCTCACTGAGCTGTGTCGACGGGGCCACGTACTACCTCCAGGGTCGGGCGGGCTCGCGGGACGAAATTACTCGTCGGTAACGAGGCTGCACAACTGTACGAGACGACGGGCACCCGCACACCCGCGAACCGGCCGGTTCGCCCTGTCCACGCTGACGGGTTCCCGGGCCCGCCGTCGCTCCGTCACACCTTCGGATGGAAACCGGGTCAGTGGGTGCCTGCCGGCTCCACGAGTTCGACGAGCACCCCGCCGGCGTCCTTGGGATGAACGAAGTTCACCCTGCTGCCCGCGGTGCCGCGGCGCGCCTGCTCGTAGAGCACCCGAAGTCCCTTGGCCCGCAACGCGTCCGCCGCGTCGTCGACGTCGGTGACCCGGTAGGCGAGCTGCTGCAGGCCGGGCCCTTTCCGGTCGAGGAACTTCGCGATCGCCGAATCGGCACGCAGCGGGGCCAGTAGCTGGATCGCCGTCCCGCGCTCGTCGCCGGGGGCGTGCAGCATCGCCTCCCGGACGCCCTGGTCCTCGTTCACCTCGGTGTGGGTGGCGACCAGGCCGAAGGTCTCCGCGTGGAAGGCGATCGCGGCGTCGAGGTCGGCGACCGCGATGCCGACGTGGTCGATGGTCGTGACGAAGGGGCGCAACGCGTCGTTCATGCACGGAGGATAGGCACCGGCGGCCGGCGGGCGGGCCGTGCGTCGGCTCACACCCGGCTCAACCGGTTCAGGCCGGTATCGTCGCCGTGTTGTCCGTGTACTCGCATCTGGAGGATGTTGTGTCGGGTTCCGTGATCCTTGGTGCCGCCCGTACCCCGATCGGCAGGCTGCTCGGCTCGCTGAAGGACTTCTCCGGGGCTCAGCTCGGCGGGTTCGCCATCAAGGCGGCGCTCGAGCGCGCGGGCGTCTCGCCCGACGCGGTGCAGTACACGATCATGGGCCAGGTGCTCACCGCGGGCGCCGGGCAGATCCCGGCCCGGCAGGCCGCCGTGCACGGCGGGATTCCGATGGACGTCCCCGCGCTGACCATCAACAAGGTGTGCCTGTCCGGCCTCGACTCCATCGCCCTCGCCGACCAGCTCATCCGCGCGGGCGAGTTCGACCTGGTCGTCGCCGGTGGCCAGGAGTCCATGACGCAGGCGCCGCACCTGCTGCCGAAGTCGCGCGGCGGGTTCAAGTACGGCGACACCACCCTGGTCGACCACATGGCCCACGACGGTCTGTTCTGCGCCTTCGACCAGGTCGCGATGGGCGCGTCCACCGAAAAGCACAACGCTCGCTACGGGCTGACCCGCGAGGCGCAGGACGAGTTCTCCGCGCGGTCGCACCAGCGGGCGGCGGCCGCCATCGAGGCGGGACGCTTCGCCGAGGAGATCGTCGACATCGAGATTCCGCAGCGCAAGAAGGACCCGGTCGTCTTCAGCGCGGACGAGGGCGTGCGCGCCGACACCACCGCGGACGGCCTCGGCAAGCTGCGTCCGGCGTTCGCCTCCGACGGCACGATCACCGCGGGCTCCGCCTCGCAGATCTCCGATGGTGCCGCCGCCGTGGTCGTCGCCAGCCCGGAGAAGGCGCGCGAACTCGGCATCACCCCGCTGGCGGAGATCGGTGCGCACGGCGTGGTCGCCGGACCGGACGCGAGCCTGCACGAGCAGCCCGCGAACGCGATCACGGCCGCGCTGGCGAAGGCGAAGCTGGGCGTCGGCGATCTGGACCTGGTCGAGATCAACGAGGCCTTCGCCGCCGTCGGCCTGGTCTCCACCGAGCGGCTCGGGATGGACGCCGGGAAGGTCAACGTCAACGGCGGGGCGATCGCGCTCGGCCACCCCATCGGCGCCTCCGGCGCCCGGCTGGCGGTGCACCTCGTGCACGAGCTGCGGCGGCGCGGCGGCGGTCTCGGTGCCGCGGCGCTGTGTGGTGGCGGCGGCCAGGGCGACGCACTGCTCATCCGGGTTCCGTAGCGCCGACCGCCGCCCTCCGGCGGGGAGCAGGGAGAACGTCAGTGCCGGTGCCGGTCGACGTCGGTGAGCTGGTCGCGAAGGCCCGCGAGGGAACACCCCGGGCCATCGCACGCCTGCTCTCCCTCGTCGAGGAGGACCATCCACAGCTCGCGGAGGTGGCCGCCGCGCTGACCCCGCACACCGGCAACGCGCGCGTCGTCGGGCTCACCGGGCCGCCCGGCGTCGGCAAGTCGACCACCACCTCGATGCTGCTCTCGGCGCTGCGCGCGGACGGCAAGCGGGTCGGCGTGCTCGCGATCGACCCGTCCTCGCCGTTCTCCGGTGGTGCCCTGCTCGGCGACCGCATCCGGATGACCGAGCACGCCACCGATCCCGGCGTCTTCATCCGCTCGATGGCCACCCGCGGGCATCTCGGCGGGCTGGCCTGGGCGACCCCGCAGGCGGTGCGCGTGCTCGACGCCGCCGGGTTCGACGTCGTGCTGATCGAGACCGTCGGCGTCGGGCAGTCCGAGGTGGACGTGGTGCGGCTGGCCGACACCATCGTGGTGCTGCTCGCCCCGGGGATGGGCGACGGTGTGCAGGCGGCGAAGGCCGGGGTGCTGGAGATCGCCGACGTGTTCGTCGTGAACAAGGCCGACCGGGACGGTGCCGAGGCCACGGTTCGCGATCTGAAGAACATGATCTCCTTGGGGCGCAAGGAGATCCGGGGACGTACCTGGCGTCAGCCGATCGTCGCCGCCGTCGCCTCGGAGGGACGCGGCGCGGACGAGGTGCTGGCGGCGCTGGCCGGGCATCACGACTGGCTCACCGCGGACGGTGAACTCGTTGAACGCCGGAAACGCCGCGCGGGCAACGAGATCGAGGCGATCGCGCTGCGCAGGCTGAGCGCCGCGCTCGGCGACGTCCAGGGTCACGGCAGGCTCGCCGACCTCGCCCTGCAGGTGGTCGACCGCCGGACCGACCCGCACTCCGCCGCCGACACCCTCGTCCAGGAACTCCGCCGCTCCTGACCCCACGCCGTGTCGCGCGTTCTGGCATGCCGTGTCGGGCGCTCTGGCATGCCGTGTCGCGCTTTCTGACCCCCGTGTCGCGCGCCCCGACCCCCCGTGTCGGGCGCTCTGGCATGCCGTGTCGCGCGTTCCGGCATCGCCGTGCCGGACGGTCAGCGTAGGCCGACGTCGCGAAGCGTCCGGGTCAGGATGTCGACGGTGGGCGCGAAGGCATGCCGTGCGGGCGTGCCGTAGCCGAGAACGAGGCCCTGCGGACGATCCTCGCCCGCCCGGATCCACTGCCGGCCGAGCCCGTCGACGGTCAGCGACCGCCGCCGCGCCGCCGCCACGACCTGCTGCTCGCTCACCCCCTCGGGCAACGGCAGTACCAGGTGCAGGCCGGCCGAGATCCCCGCGGGACGGAGACCTTCCGGCAGGGCACCGAGGAGCTGGTCGCGGCGGCCGCGGTAGGCGGCGCGGCTACGCCGGGCGTGCCGGTCGTACGCGCCGGAGTCGATCATGTCGGCCAGTACGAGCTGGTCGAGCACGGGCGGCCGCCAGCCCGCGGCGGTCATGGCGGCCAGCACCGGATCGACGAGTTCGCGCGGCAGTACCAGCCAGGCCAGTCGCAACGCCGGCGCCAGCGTCTTGCTCGCCGTGCCGATGTACACCACCCGTTCCGGTGCGAGCGCCTGCACGGCGCCGACGAGCTTGCGGTCGTAGCGGAACTCGCCGTCGTAGTCGTCCTCGATGACCAGCGGGCCGCGCCGGACGAGTGCCGCCCGCTCGCGCGACGCCCGCGGGCTCGGCGAGGACGAACGGCGCATCTTCGTGCTGCCGGGCTGGTGGGAGGCCGGGCTCTACGACGAGCGGGAACGAGCGGCACTCGCCCTCACGGAGTCGATGACCCGCCTGTCCGAGCATCAGGACGTGCCGGACGAGATCTACGATGCAGCCGCCGCGACCTTCGACGACGCGCAGCTCTCGGCCGTCATCTGGCTCATCACGGTGATCAACGCCTGGAACCGGCTCGCCGTCACCACCCGGTCACCCCTGCCGGTCTGATGCCGCCGTGGAGAAGTCGTCCATGGCCGGTGGCGTTTCGGTGACGATCGGAGCGCGGAAAGTGTGATCAGGAGTACAGTCACCGGCTATGGACACCGCGCCCACTGGCGAGGTTATCGTCAGGCTCGATTCGGCGAGTAAGACGCTCGCCCTGGTCTGTGCGGTCCTCTTCACCGGTGCCGGGGTCGCGATGATCGTCGTGTCGATCGCGGGCCTGGTCGAGCAGACCGGTTCCCAGCAGATCGTCGGCCTGGTACTCGGCGTGCTGGCGATCGGGTTCGCCGTCGTCGTCGGCATGGCGCTACGTCGACCACCGGACACGGTGAAGGTCGACGAGAACGGCTTCTTCCTGCGCAAGCATCCCGATGTGGAGTTCGGCGTCGCGTGGCCGGATCTCGCCGGCGCGCGGCTGTACCGGGAACGGTGCCACGTGGGCCACATCCGCGTCTGGTTCTACCGGCTGGAGTGGGAAGCCGCCGACGGCGAGTTCGGCCGCCGGCATCCCGAGATGGACGAGTTCCACAACGGCGACCGTTACAGCTACGCGCTCGGACGGCTGGGCTGGGACGGGAAGCGCCTCTACGACGGGTTCCGTCAGCACGGCCCGCAGACCGTCCGCTATCAGTGGTAGCCGGCGCCTCTCGCGAACCGGACTCCTCGTTCGGGTGAACCGCGGCACCCGAGACCGCAATACGTCGACATATTGCGGCACCCAGGACCGCAATATGTCGACGTATTGCGATGCCTTGTGCACGATGTTTCGCAATATGTCGACGTATTGCAGTGGGGGAGGGGCGGGAGGCGCGTGGCGGACACGTGCCGGGGCCCGCGGTTCGTGCGCCCGCGGGCCCCGGTGTGTCAGCTCAGGCGGATCAGCACTGCTGCTTGTAGAAGTACTGCGCGTTGGCGTCCATCGTGTCCTTGGTGATCGAGTGCAGTCCGGCGGTGATGTCGCGCTGCACCGGCTTGCCCTCCAGCGCCGCAACGGCCTGCTGCACGCCCTGCTGGCCGATCGACGCCGGGTCCTGCGCGATGAGGCCCTGGTACTCGCCCTTGCGCAGGCCCTCGACCTCGGACGGGCTCGCGTCGAAACCGACCAGGTTGACCTGGCCGATCTTGCCCGCGTTGCGCAGACCGGTCGCCGCACCCTCACCGGTGTTCAGGTTGGTGGCGAAGATCCCGATCAGGTCAGGGGTCGAGGACAGCGCCGCGGTCACCTTCGACGCCGCCTGGTCCGGCTCGTTCTGGGTGAACTGAGCGCCGACCGACTTCAGGTTCGGGTAGTTCTTGAGTTCGTCCTCGAAGCCCTTCGCCCTGGCGTTCGTCGTCGACGTACCGGCGATCGTGTCCAGTACCAGCACCGAGCCCGGTTTGTCCCCGACCAGTTTCGCCAGGGTCTGCGCCGCGAGCTTGCCGCCCTCCGCGTTGTCCGAGGAGATCGACGAGACCGCCACGTTCTTGTCCTTGAGCGAGGTGTCCACCTCGACGACCTTGGTCCCGCCGTTCTTCACCTGCTGGATCGGCGCGATCATCGCCTGGTCGTCGGTCGGCGCGATGAGCAGTCCGGCCGGCGGGGCCGAGCCCAGCGCGTTGACCTTCTCCGTCTGCAGGGCCGCGTCGAACTTCTGCGGCGCCTGCGTCTCCAGCGTGTAGCCGAGCTTGCCCGCCTCCGCCTCCGCACCGCACTGCATCGAGATGTAGAACGGTTCCGCCTGCGTACCGGGAATCAGCACCAGCTTCTTGTTGCCCGGAGCCGCCTGGTCACCGCCCTCGTCACCGCCGCCGACCTGACCGCCCCCGCCGCACGCCGTCACCAGCGCCAGCAGTGCCGCCACCGAACCGGTGACCGCCGCCGTCTTTCGGTTGCGCTTCATTTTCCGACCTCCGCACTTCGTTGTGCCCTATGGCTTTTCTCTACCTGCTGTTGCGGAGCCTGCGGCGCCGCTGGTCGAACCAGACCGCGGCGATGAGGACGCCACCGACGGCGATCATCTGCCAGAAGTCCTGCACCCCGGTGATGTTGAAACCCTTCTTCAGCACCGCCGGGATGAACACGCCGATGACCGTGCCGAGCACCGAACCGATACCGCCGAACAAACTGGTGCCGCCCATCACCGTGGCGGCGATGGCGTTGAGATTATCGGTGGTGTGCGCCGAGATCGTGGTCGAGGCGTAGTAGGCCAGCGACATGAAGCCCGCGATCCCGGCCAGGAAACCGGTCAGCAGGTACACCTTCAGCAGGTGGGCCGTGACGGCGATACCGGACCGCCGCGCCGCCTCGGCGTTGGAACCGACGGCGAAGGTGTAGCGGCCGAACTTGGTGGTGTGCAGCAACCACGCGCCGATCAGCGTGATCACCACCGCGACGATCACCAGGTTCGGGACTCCGAACCAGGCACCGTAGCCGAGCGTCTGGTTCAGCTCGGTCGGCACGCTGCGCGCGTCCGAGCCGTCGTTGAGCAGGTAGGCGGCGCCGAGTGCGGCACCCATCGTGCCCAGCGTGACGATCAGCGGCGGGATCTTGGCCACCGCGATGAGGAACCCGTTGATCAGGCCCCACACCGTGCCCGCGACCACCGCGGCGAGCAGTCCGACCGAGATGACGTCCCAGCCCGCGGCGGTCGAGTCGCCACCGGGGCTGAGCGCCTCCATCGTCTTGGCGCCGATCATGCCGGCGAAGATCAGCACCGAGCCGACGGACAGGTCGATACCCGAGGTGACGATCACGAAGGTCATGCCCACCGACAGCACCAGCAGCACCGAGGTCTCGATGAGCAGCGTCTGGAAGGTGAACACCGAGGCGAACTCGCCGGGTGCCGCGATCGTGAACACGATGCACAGCGCCAGGAGTACCAGTGCGATCCAGAACGTGTTCGCGCCGACCAGCCTCGCGCCCAGTGGGCGTTTGGCGAAACCGGCGTCCACTTCGGACTGGACCTTCGGGGGGACTGAGGGAGCGCTCATGGTCAGGCCACCTCCTCCTGGGTGAGTGCGCCGGTCATCGCGCCGACGAGGTCTTCGAGTTTCGTTTCGGCCGCACGGAAAGTGGCGACCTTGCTGCCGAGGCGCAACACCTCCACCCGGTCGGCGACGGACAGCACCTCCGGCATGTTGTGGCTGATCAGCACCACGGCGATGCCCTCGTCCCGGACCCGGCGGATCACCTCCAGCACCCGCTCGCGCTGCACGACGCCGAGTGCGGCGGTCGGCTCGTCCATGAACACGACCTTGCTCGCCCAGACGACCGAGCGGGCTACCGCGACGCTCTGCCGCTGCCCACCGGACAGCGCGCCGATCGGCACGTCCGAACTCTGCAGGGTCACGCCGAGTCGCTGGAACTCCGTCACCGCCTGCCTGCGCATCTCCGGCTTGTCCAGCATGCCCAGCTTGCCGAGGATGCCCGGCCGGTGAATTTCCCTGCCCAGGAACAGGTTCGCCGCCGGATCGAGATCCGGGGCCACCGCCAGATCCTGGTAGACGGTCTCGATCCCGAGCCGCCGCGCCGTCGTCGGCGAGTCCAGGTTCGCCGGTTTCCCGTCGAGCAGGATCTGCCCACCGTCCGGCTGTTCCGCGCCGGACAGGCACTTCACCAGGGTCGACTTGCCGGCGCCGTTGTCGCCGATCAACGCGGTCACCTCACCCGCGCGGGCCTGGAACGAGGCACCACGCAGTGCCTCCACCGACCCGTACCGTTTGGTGATCTCCTGCGCGTCCAGCAGGATCGCGTCCTCGCTCATCTCTGGTCTTCCCTCCGTGGATGCGGTGGCAGGCAGCGGATCACGGTCAGGTCGCCATCCACAGTGGACTCTCCGGCCGAGTGGGGGACGACCACCGTGTCGCCCTTGGCCAGCGGCTGTTCGCCCGCCTCCGTGCGCAGTGTTCCGGCTCCGTCGAGCACCACGAGGACGGCGAACGACGGGGCCAGCACCAGGTCCGGTGCCGGACGGATCCGCTGCGCCCGGAAGTACGGCGACGCCGCCTCGACGAGCAGGTCCACCTCGGGATCGGGTGTCTCACCGGTGTGTTTCACGATCGACCCCAGCCGGTCGGCGTCCCAGCCGGACAGGTCCAGCGCGTCGAGTGCCGTGTCGAATCCGAGGCCGAGGTGGCCCTTGTCCGGTGATTCCAGGAAGTCGCGCCACTCCATCGTCAGCGAGAAGTCCGTCGGCTGCTGCAACTCCACGACGAACACCCCCTTGCCGATCGCGTGCGGCAACCCCGCCGGGATGTAGACGGTGTCGCCGGGGCGCACCGCCATGCTGTTCAGCGCCCCGAGCATCGCCGGGGCGTCCTGATCGCGGACCCAGTCGTCGATCGTGGCCCGGCTCTGTGCCCGCGCGAACCCGGCGTGTACCCGTGGATCGTCGCCGTAGGTATCGACCACGATCCACGCCTCGCTCTTGCCGAAGTGCGAGTCGAAATGCCTGCGGGCGAACGAGTCCGACGGATGGAAGTGCACGGGCAACCGTTGCCCGGCGTCGAGCAGTTTGACCAGCAAGCCGGTGGAACCGGCCGGTGCGTCGGCGTGATCGCGGCCGAGCCAGGCCACCGGATCCGCGTGCACGGCATCCCGCAGCCAGCGTCCGTCCGGCAACGAGGACAGTCCGTTGACGTCCTGGCCGAACATCGTGGTCGTGGAGCCGACCCAGTCCTCAGGGCCGAAGCCGGTGTCCGAATTGGACACCGCGGCCACCGGCGGAACGCCGCGCAGCGCGGCGATCGCGTCGCCACCGCGGTAGAACTGCGGTGGCTGGTTCGCGGGCAGCCGGATGGGCCCGAGATGAACGGTCATGGAGCGATTTCCCCCGATCCGCGGGCCACCAGATGCACCGGCAGCACCGCTCTTTTCGGCGCGGACGTGTCGCCCTGGATGCGGGCGAACAGCAGTTCCGCGGCGGCCCGGCCGAGTGCCGAGACGTCGTGCGCGATCACGGTGACCGGTGGGTCCAGCAGGTCGGCGAGCTCGAAGTCGTCGAAACCCACCAGTGCCGGCCGTTTCCGGGCGTGTGCCAGGGCACGCAGCACGTGCACCGTGACCCGGTTGTTGCCCGCGATCACCGCGGTCGCCCCCGCCGCGCCTGCCACGCCGTCGTGTCCGTCCGATCCGGACAGTCGCGTGCGGACGGCGTCGGCCACGCTCGCCTCGGTGGGCGTGCACATCGACACCAGCCGTTCGTCGTAGGCGATACCGGCCGCGACGCAGCCCTCCCGGTAGCCGCGCAGCCGCTCGGCGGCGGTGAAGATGTCGGGATCGTCGCCGAGGAACGCGATCCTGCGGTGCCCGTGCGCGGCCAGGTGGGCGACGGCCGCGGCCGTGCCGCCCACGTTGTCCACCAACACGGTGTCGGCCACGACGTCCCCCGCCGGACGGTCGATGAACACCACCGGGGTGCCTGCGCGGGTCTCCGGCATCAGGTATCCGTGCCGCATTCCGGCGGGCACGATCAGCAGCCCGTCCACCTGCCGGGCACAGAACTCCAGCGCGAGCTCCCGCTCTCGCTCCGGGTCCTCGTCCGAGGAGCCGGTCAGCAGGTGCCGGTCGAAGGAGGTGGCGATCCGCTCGACCGCGCGGTTCAGCTCGGAGTAGAACGGGTTGCCGACGTCCTCGACGATCAGCCCGACCGTGCCGGTGGTGGAGCCGCGACGCAGGTTCCGGGCACCGAGGTTGCGGCGGAAACCGAGCGTTTCGATCGCGGAGAGCACCCTGTCCGCCGTGTCCCGGTGGACCCCCGGCTCGTCGTTGACCACCCGCGACACCGTCTTGATGCTCGTGCCGGAGAGGCGGGCGACATCGTTCATGGTGGCGCGGCGTCCTTGCCCACCACCGGGCGACAACGTTGTCATAGTGCGGAGGATTTCACACCTTCGAGGGATAGCCTGTCAACAGTTCGTTCGTCGTATCCTCGTCTTTGCTCACTAACCGTTACTGGACAAGGATTTCCTTCCAGTCGGGTGACGCATGATGACGGTCGCCGCGGCGATCCGGCACCGCCGTCCGGGTGCGGAACGAGGACGTCGTGGACAAGGTTGTCGGTCCGCGCCGGGCCGGGCGCAACCTTCGTCGGCGCGCGGGCAACCTTCGTCGAGGAGGCGGGCAACCTTCGCAATCAGGGAAAACCCGGATCCGGGCCGGTGGCCGAGGCGCTACGGTCCCTCCATGAACGAAGCCTGGTCGGCACAGGCGCCTGGGGACACGCCGGCGCTCGTCGTGGACGACATCCACATGACTTACGGGGAACTGCGTGCGGTGGACGGGGTCTCGTTCTCCGTCGCGGAGGGTGAGTTCTTCGGCATCCTCGGGCCGAACGGGGCCGGCAAGACCACCACGCTCGAGATCGCCGAGGGCCTGCGCGAGCCGGCGTCCGGCTCGGTGCGGCTCCTGGGCGAGCAGCCATGGCCGCGCAACGTCGCGCTGCTGCCCCGGATCGGTGTGCAGCTCCAGGCGTCCGCCTTCTTCGAGAAGCTGACCGCGCGCGAGCAGCTCGAGACCTTCGGAGCGCTCTACGGCGTCGGCGGCGAGCGGGTGGACGAGATGCTCGAACTCGTCGGGCTCACCGACAAGGCCGCCACCCCCGAGGCGAAACTGTCCGGCGGGCAGCGGCAGCGCCTGTCCATCGCCTGCGCTCTGGTGCACGATCCCGACATCGTCTTCCTCGACGAGCCCACCGCAGCCCTCGACCCGCAGGCCCGCCGCAACCTGTGGGACGTGCTGCGCGAGGTGAAGTCGCGGGGCAAGACCATCGTCTACACCACCCACTACCTGGACGAGGCCGAGGTCCTCTGCGACCGCGTGGCCATCATGGACCGCGGCCGGATCCTCGCCATGGACGCCCCGGCGAGGCTCGTCCGCGATCTGGACGCCGCCACCCACGTGATCCTGGAACGTGACTCGCTCCCGCTCGGCGAGGCGCGGGCACTGCCCGGCGCCGACGAGGTGAGCGAGGACGAGGTCTCACTGACCATCTCCACCCGCACGCCCGCACCGGTGCTCTCCGCGCTCGCCGAACGCGGCACGCTCGACGGCCTCCAGGTGCGGACCGCGACCCTCGAGGACGTGTTCCTCGGACTGACCGGCAGGGAGTACCGGGCATGACCATCACCGAGAAGCCACGCGAGAGCACTGCCGCCACCGGGCGGGCCCTCGCGCCCACGCCGTTCCGGGCGCTGTCCGTCGCGATGGTCAAGGGGTTCCTGCGGGACAAGGCGACGCTGTTCTTCACCTTCCTCTTCCCGCTGATGTTCCTGGTCATCTTCGGCCTCATCTTCGGCGACCAGGCCTCCTCGAAGACCGAGATCGGCGTCGTCGGCGACGGCCCGGTGATCGCCGCGCTGGAGCAGTCCGGGGCGGTGGAGCTGACCCGGCTCGGCAGCACCGACGAGGCGCTGGCGCAGGTCGGTTCGGGTGACCTGCCCGCCTTCATCGCCCAGCAGGGCGACGCGGTGACGCTGCGCTTCGCCGCCAGCGACTCGGCCAAGGCGGGCACGGTGAACGGCCTGGTCCGCGGCGTCGTCGACCAGGCCAATCTGGCCGCCACCGGCCAGTCGCCCCGGTTCGCCCTGGACGCGGCACAGGTGGAGGACTCCTCGCTGAAGCCGATCCAGTACATGGCGCCGGGGATCCTGTCCTGGGCGGTGTCCATCGCCGCCGTCTTCGGTGCCGCGCTCACGTTCGTCAACTGGCGGAAGAAGCAGGTCCTGCGCAGGCTCCAGCTCGCCCCGGTGCAGCCGTCCACTGTGCTCGGTTCGCGCGTGGTCGTGTCGCTGGGCGTGGCCGTGCTGCAGTTCGTGCTGTTCGTCGGGATCGCCATGCTGCCGATGTTCGGCCTGCGGCTGTCCGGGCAGTGGTGGCTGGCGGTCCCGTTGCTGCTGCTGGGAACCCTGGCGTTCTTCTCGATCGGCATGCTGGTGGGCGCGTTCTGCAAGACGGAGGAGGCGGCGAGCGGGGCGGCGAACCTGATCACCCTGCCGATGGCGTTCCTCTCCGGAGCCTTCTTCCCGGTGGACCAGACGCCGCAGTGGCTGCAGGGGATCTCGAAGGTCTTCCCGATGCGCCACCTCAACGACGGCATGCTGGACGTGATGGTGCGCGGCAAGGGTGTCGAGGCGCTGCTGCTCCCGGCCGGTGTGCTCATCGCGTTCACCCTTGTCGTCGGATTCATCGCGTCGAGGGTCTTCCGCTGGGAGGACTGACCACGTTTGACGGTTTCGCCGGATCCGTTCGCCGAATGCGCGGATCCGGCGAAATTCTTTTCGTTCCGGTGTGCGGCTCACGTCGAATGCGCGGCCACGCCGGAATGGTGCGGTGGAATTGCGGGTCCGGTGCCGGAAGATTCGTCCGCGGGAGCGGATCGCGCCCGTGCGAACACTTTCCGCGATCGTCCGATCCTCCTGGTGTGGCGAGAAACCCCTCGTGACAACTGTCACGGCCCCCGGTGTTCCGGTGAGGCCCGTCACGCCTCACAATGGAATCACAACGTCCGACACCGTGGTTGACGTCGATGGGTAGTTCCGTTCGGCACCCCACATCGGGCGCTTTTTTGTGCGTACGTGATTCCTGAGGAGGAAGTCGTGTCCAGCAAGGCCGCTGTCCTGTTCCGCGTGACCGCAGTCGCCGAGGCCCTTTCCTGGGCCGGTCTGCTGGCCGGCATGTTCGCCAAGTACGTCCTGGAGGCCGGCGAGGGTGGCGTGCCCGTGCTCGGCATGGTGCACGGCGTGGTCTTCGCCGCCTACGTGCTCGTGACGCTCGCCGTCGCCCGCCCGCTGCGCTGGACGCTCAAGACGACGGTGATCGCGCTGCTGGCCAGCATTCCGCCGCTGTTCACCTGGGCGTTCGAGAAGTGGGCCCTGCGGTCGGGCAAGCTCGACGGCCCGCAGCGGCTCACCTACGGCGGCACCGCGCTGTTCAGCGCGCGTTCCGCCGAGCCGGCCGGCGTCTGAGGCGGCTGGAGGCGCGACCGCGGCGCCGCGGGGGTCCTACTCGGCGAAGTCGCCGGTCGCCTTGCGTACCTTCTTCAGCAGGTCGACGAGCTGACCGGTCTGCTTGTCGGTGAGCCCGCGCAGGCCGAAGTCGATCTCGGTGACCGCGCTGGTCGCCTCGTCCTTTCGCGCCCGGCCCTCCGGGGTGATCTCGACCAGCGTCGTGCGCCGGTCGGTCGGATGCGGGACACGTTTGACCAGTCCGTCGCGCTCCAGCCGGTCGACGATGTTGGTGACGCTGGTCGGATGCAGTTGCAGCCGCTCGCCCATCACCCGCATCGGCAGGCTGGCGCGCCTGGCGAAGGTCAGCAGGATCAGCGCCTCGTAGCGGGCGAAGGTGAGCCCGTGCGGCTTGAGCGCACCGTCCACGGCGGACTGGATGATCTGCTGGACGCGCATCACCCCGGTGACCGCGGCCATCGTGCCGGACGGGCCGATCCGCTCCTCCCACATCTCTGCCGCTCGGGCGATCGGGTCGAATGGCAGCGGACCGTTCATGACGCTCGAAGTTACCAGTGGGTACCGCGACCTGTGGCGAGGCCGTCCCATACTGGGGCCGGATTCCTTTCGCTTTCCGGGAATCCGGCCGTCCCGCGGGTCGGCCGTAGCGACGAACCAGGCGACGAACCAGGCGACGAACCAGGCGCCGAACCGAGCGCCGAACGAAGCGTCCGAAGCGAGGAGTCAACGTGATCGTGGCATTCAGCGTCAGCCCGGCGGGTGGCCAGTCCGACAGCGTGGCGGCGGCGGTCGCCGAGGCCGTCCGGGTGGTACGCGACTCCGGCCTGCCCAACGAGACGAACTCGATGTTCACCCTCGTCGAGGGGGACTGGGACGAGGTGATGGACGTGGTGAAGCGGGCCACCGAGGCGGTGCAGGCCGCCGCGCCGCGGGTCGGGCTCGTACTCAAGGCCGACATCCGGCCGGGGCATACCGGCCAGCTCGCCGCGAAGGTGGCCCGGATCGAGGAGCACCTGACCTGAATCCGGCGAGCCGCCGGGCACCAGCGATGAGTTCTCGGCGCACCGGTGGCAGGATGGAGCCGTGACACATCCACGGGGATCAGCAGCCAGCTCAGCAGCGATGTCCGCGGCCCTCTCGGGCGCAGTGGACCTGTCCGGGCTCAAAGCCCGCGCGGACGCCGCCCGGCAGCAGCCCGCGGCGGGAGCACCGCCGCGGGGCGGGGGCGAGGGGCAGTCGGCGGGAGGTTCCGTCGTCGAGGTGAGCGAGGCGAGCTTCCAGGCCGAGGTCGTCGACCGGTCGATGGAGACGCTCGTCGTCGTCGATCTGTGGGCCGAGTGGTGCGGACCGTGCAAGCAGCTCAGTCCGCTGCTGGAGAAGCTCGCCGCCGAGGCGAACGGCGCCTGGGTGCTGGCGAAGATCGACGTGGACGCGAACCCGCGTATCTCGCAGCTCTTCGGCGTCCAGTCCATCCCGACGATCGTGGCCATCGCGGGCGGACAGCCGGTGGACGCCTTCTCCGGCGCGTTGCCGGAACCGCAGATCCGCGAGTGGCTGGCGAAGCTGCTCGACGCGCTGCGCGATCAGCTTCCCGGCATCCGGGCCGCCGAACAGGCAGGCGGAGCCGAGCCGGAGGAGGTCGAGGACCCGCGCTTCACCGAGGCGGAGGACGCGCTCGACCGTGGCGACTACGCCGCCGCCCAGGCCGCCTACGAGCGGATCCTGGACGCCGAGCCCGCCAACGAGCTGGCGCGGGCCGCGCTGGTGCAGGTGCGCTTCGCCGCCAGGGCGGGAGAGGTGGACGCCGGCGCGCTCGCCCGCGCCGAGGCCGACCCCGCCGATCTGGACGCGCAGCTCGCGGCCGCGGACTTCGAGATCGCGCAGGGATCGGTGGAGGGTGCTTTCACCCGGCTGATCGATGCGGTACGCCGCACCGCGGGCGACGAGCGCAACCGGGTGCGCGAGCACCTGGTGGGTCTGTTCGAGCTGTTCGACCCGGCCGACGATCGGGTGGCTTCCGCCCGCAGGCAGCTCGCCAGCGCCCTGTACTGACCAGCCCTGTACTGACCGGCGTCGTACCGAGCCGCCGCCCGGCACCCGGTGATCACCGGGTGCCGGGCGGACCGGCTCAGCCGTACTGCTCCGAGCACGGGCCTGAGCCCTCCAGGTAGCCCTTGCGCAGCGACTCCACCCTGGCGAAACCGCTCGGCACCTGGTTGCCGTTGACGTCGGCGGCGATCAGGCTGCGCGGCTGCAGCAGCTCCGCGATCGCCTCGTCCAGGTCCCCGGAGGACAACCGCAGCCTGTTGCCCTCGGTGTTGGTCGCCGCGGCCCAGGCCCCGACGAGACACGAGGTGCGCAGGCCCGCGTTGGAGTTGTCCAGCGAGGCGCCGACCCCCTTCTGGACGCCCTGCGTGTAACGGGAGGCGACCTCGGCGAGCGCGGCGAAGTCGCCAAGCGGGGCGCCCGCGTCGCCGCTGATCTCGGCCTCCTTGTCGACAGGCCGCCCGAGTTCCTTCAGCTTCGCCAGATCGACGTTGACGGTGTTGTCGTCCGGGCAGTACGAGGCCGGGGCGGTGTCCGGCCCGTTCGCGCAGGCGCCACTGCCCTCCACGATCTCCGGGCCCTGTACGCCGGCTCCGGCGAAGGCCTGGTCGAGACTGTCCTTGAGGTAGCCGAGAAGTTCGCTGCTGACCCGTTCGTCGCCCTCGCCGGAGTCCTTCTTGTCGAAGGGCTGCTCGGTGATTCTCGGCTCGATGTTGTCCAGGCTCATCGAGGCGCATTCGGCGGCGCCCTTCTCGAACCCGGTCTGGAAGGCGAACGTGCGGTCGAACGCCGTGCCGTGGGCACCGCGATCCGTCGCCGACTTCCCGGCCTGGTCCCGGATGAAGAACAGCGAGGCCATCACCTCGTTCAGCCCCTCCGAGGTCGAGACGGTGAAGTACTTGCTCCGCCCCTCGGCCATCCAGCGGAAGTAGCCGCCGGTGAAGCAGTCGGCCTGCTGTTCCTTGACGATCGTCTTCGTCTGCTTGTCGACGCCCGCCTTCTCGCCGAGCCGGTACTGGATCGCGTGCCCGAACTCATGACCGAGGACGGTCACCACGGCCATCTCGCCGAAGCGTTCGCGCAGGAACGGCAGAAGCTGGCCACGGTCCCAGGCGACCAGATCCTCCGGCGGGCAGTAGAAGGCGTTCATCGCCGCGTCCGCGGTGGACGTGCCACAGGCCTCGGCCGGGGTGCCGTCGGGGTCGTAGGAGAGCAGCTTCTTCACCGGTTCGAAGGGCTGCCCGTCGAACGAGGCGGGCAGGGTCTCCTTCCAGTAGTCGCTGACGTCGGCGATCGCGGCGACGGCGATCGTGTCCTCGGGGCTGTCGGTGAGATCCTGCACGGGCAGGTCCGGCTTCGGCGCGTCCGGCTTGAGCCCGCTGTCGAAGTGGGTCACCGGCAGACCGGAGACGTTGCCGACGGTCTGCGCCTCGCCCTGTGTGCCGCCGCCGCATCCGGCGATCAGCGCGAGTACCGCCACGCCCGCCGCCACGGCGGGTAGTCCGCGCCGGGCCGTTCCTCCGAACATCGTTCGCTCGCTTCGTTCCAGGGCCCCCAGCGGGAACCGGGGCGATACCGTCTCCGTCCGCACCCTACTGACCGTGCCCGCACGCCGTACGCGGAAGTGCGGGATCGGGGTCCGGTGCGCCGGTCAGCCGAGACCGCACGCCGCGGCACCGCCGACCACGCCGCCGCGAAACGCCGCCACCCGGTCGAAACCGCTGGAGAGCGCGCCACCGTCGATGTCGCGTGCCGGGTAGTCGTAGCCGAGCAGCACGAGTACCGCCTCGTCCAGGTCGCCGGGGGAGACGGTGAAGTCCCGTCGCGGTTCCAGCAGCGAACCGGTGTAGGAACCGGCCAGGCACAGCGCGCCGCGCTGCGCCTGCTCACCGGACAGCGGCAGGGCGGCGGCGCCCAGCGCCCCCAGCGCGTAGCGGCTGGCGACGATGGTGCCCGCGCCGTAGTCGCCGATCCGGGCGTGGATGTCGGCGACCGTCCCGCTGGTCGACACCCGGACCACGTTCTCGTCCCGGCAGTACGCCGCCGCGCCCTGCGGTCCGCAGGACGGGTCGCCTGCCACCTGCTCGACCGGGGGTGCCGTCCAGCCGGAGCCCTTCGCCCCGAGCGCCTCGGTGAAGTACGGGCCCAGGTCCGCGGAAAGGGCGTCCAGCAGAGCGGGCAGTTCCAGGTTCCCGCCGCGGGCCTCGTCCTCCGCGCTGGTGAAGGCCCGCTGGGTGAACTGGCGGTTCTGTGCGGTGATCTCGGCACACGGTGCGGGCCCGCCGTCGAAGCCGTCCTGGAACGCGGACACCCGGTCGAAGGCGTCCCCGTGCGCGCCCGAGTCGCGGTTGTCGGTGCCCACCGGGTCGCGGAAGGTGATCAGCGCCCGCAGCGAGGCGTCGAGTTCGCTTTCCGGCAGCCGCAGGTGCTCGGCGTTGCCGTCGAGTACCCAGCGGATGAACGCGCCCGCGTAGCAGTCGGCCATCGCCTCGATGACGATCGGCGGGTACAGGCCGCCGCGTCCGCGCCCGATCCCGGACCGTTCCTGCACGGCGTGCCCGGTCTCGTGGGAGAGCACCATCATCATCGCGCCCGCCCCGTACCGTTCGGTGAGCACCGGTAGCAGGGCGCCCCGGTCCCAGACGATCACGTCCTCGCCGGGGCAGTAGTAGGCGTTGCCCTCGACCTGCGACGCCGCGTCGAGGCAGGGTGGCGGGCCCGCCGCCGGATCGGACGGATCGACGGAGTGGAAGCCACCGCGCGGCTCCTCCCAGCGGCTGCCGAACGTCGCCGGGTAGGCCTCTTCCCAGAACTCGCCGATGTCGGTGATCACCGTCGCGGCCAGCCGGTCGATCTCACCCTCGCCCGCCCCGTCGACGAAACCGGGGTCGACCAGCGAGGTGGTGCTCTGCCGGATCTGGGCGCCGATCAGGTCGAGGCTGGGGCCGGCGGTGCCGGGGACGGACGGGCCGCACGCGGTCAGCACGAGCAGGATCGCAACGACACCGCCGAGCGTTCGTCTGCCCACCGCACCATTGTGCGGCATCGAACCGTGTCGTGGCGCCGTGTTCGCCAGGACGCCGCCCGCGCGGGGCCGGCCGGACGTCTAGGGTCGCTCCTCATGAAAGCAGTCCGCCGGTTCACCGTGCACCCGAGCCTGCCGGAACCGCTGACGGGTCTCGGCCCGCTGGCCACCAACCTGCGCTGGACCTGGCACCCGCCGACGCGTGATCTGTTCGCCTCCATCGACGACGAGCTGTTCCGCCGGATCAAGGATCCGCTGCGGATGCTCACCACCGTCCCCGCCGACCGTCTCACCGAACTGTCCCGGGACGAGGGTTTTCTCGCGCACGCCCGTTCGGTCACCGAGGACCTGGACCGCTATCTCACCGAGCCGCGCTGGTACCAGCGCCGGGCAGGGGAGGGAGCGAACCTGCCCGCGGCGATCGCGTACTTCTCGATGGAGTTCGGGGTGACCGAGGCGCTGCCCAACTACTCCGGTGGGCTGGGCATCCTCGCCGCCGACCACCTCAAGGCCGCCTCGGACCTCGGCGCGCCGGTGATCGGCGTCGGCCCCCTCTACCGGGCCGGGTACTTCCGCCAGTCACTCTCGCTCGACGGCTGGCAGGTGGAGCACTATCCGGTGATCGACCCGGACGGGCTGCCGCTGGAGCTGCTGCGCGAACCCGCGGGGCCGGCGGTGCGGGTGTGCGTCGCGATGCCCGGTGGCCGTGACCTGCACGCCCAGGTGTGGCAGGCGCGGGTGGGCCGGATCCCCTTGCTGCTGCTGGACACCGACATCGACGAGAACGACGCCGACCTGCGCGGGGTGACCGACCGGCTGTACGGCGGGGACGCCGACCACCGGATCCGGCAGGAGATACTGGCCGGGATCGGCGGGATGCGTGCCGTCCGGAGGTACTGCGAACTGACCGGTCACCCGCAGCCGGAGGTGTTCCACACCAACGAGGGGCACGCCGGATTCCTCGGGCTGGAACGGGCACGGGAGGTTCTGGCCGTCGCGGAACTGGACTTCGAGGAGACGCTCTCGGCGGTGCGGGCGGGGACGGTGTTCACCACGCACACACCGGTGTCCGCGGGCATCGACCGTTTCCCGGTGGACCTGGTGCGGCACTACTTCGGCGACGGCAGGCTGCTGCCCGGCGTCGAGTGCCACCGGGTGCTCGCGCTCGGCGCCGAGGACAACCCCGGCATGTTCAACATGGCGCACATGGGTTTGCGGCTCGCGCAGCGGGCGAACGGGGTGTCCGCGCTGCACGGTAGGGTGTCCCGGCGGATGTTCGCGCGGCTGTGGCCGGGTTTCGACCACGCCGAGGTGCCGATCGCCGCGGTCACCAACGGCGTGCACGGCCCGACCTGGGTGGCCAGGGAGATGACAGAGCTGCTCGGCGGCAGCGACGAGGAGTGGGGCCACGACGGCGCGGGCGGCCGGACCGGCCCGCGTGAGGGCGTCAGCGACGCCCAGCTCTGGGAGCTGCGCCGGGACCTGCGGCAGAAGCTGATCACCGAGGTGCGGCGCCGGGTGCGGGCGGCGTGGATGCAGCGCGGCGCCTCGGCTCTCGAACTCGGCTGGACGGACGGGATCTTCGATCCGGACGTGCTGACCGTCGGCTTCGCCCGCAGGGTGCCCACGTACAAGCGGCTGACGCTGATGCTGCGCGATCAGGAGCGCCTGCGCGCACTGCTGCACGACGAGCGGCGCCCGATCCAGGTGGTGGTGGCGGGCAAGTCCCATCCCGCGGACGAGGGCGGGAAGGCACTGATCCAGAAGATCGTGCGCTTCGTCGACGATCCCGCGGTGCGGCAGCGCATCGTCTTCCTGCCCGACTTCGACATGTCCATCGCCCGCTATCTGTACCGGGGCTGCGACGTGTGGCTGAACAATCCGACCCGACCGCTGGAGGCGTGCGGGACGTCCGGGATGAAGTCGGCGCTCAACGGCGGGCTGAACCTGTCCATCCGGGACGGCTGGTGGGACGAGTACTACGACGGCAGCAACGGCTGGGCCATCCCGACCGCGGACGGGGTGACCGACCCGCTGCGCCGGGACGACCTGGAGGCCGCGGCGCTCTACGACCTGCTCGGCCAGCAGATCGCCCCGCTGTTCTACGACCGCGATCCCGGTGGCGTTCCGCGTGGCTGGCTGGCGATGGTGTGGCACACGCTGGAGACGCTGGGGCCGCGGGTGCAGGCGTCGCGGATGGTGCGGGAGTACGTCGAGTCGTTCTACCTGCCCGCGGCGCGCAACGTCGCCGCGGCCACCGGCGGCGACTACGCCGGGGCACGTTCGCTGGCGAGCTACCGGAATCGGCTGGACGCGGTGTGGGACCGAGTTCGGGTGACGGAGCCGGAACTGGTTCTCGGCGACTCGCCGCAGGTGGGCGACGAGGTCCACGTCCGCGCCTCGGTGGAGCTGGCCGGGCTCGCGGAGTCCGATGTGGACGTTCAGGCGGTGGTCGGCACGGTCGCCGACACCGACCGGCTGCACGACACGGTCACGGTGCCGATGTCGCCGGCCGGCGACGGCCGGTTCGCCGCCGCGCTCCGCCTGCCGCACGCCGGTTCGCTGGGCTACACCGTGCGGGTGCTGCCCCGGCACGACCTGCTGGCCAGTCCGGCCGAACTCGGCCGGGTGGTGCTGGCCTGACCCGGCCGTCCGGCGACCGTTCCCGGGGCACGGCCCGCGGGGCGGATCACGGGACGGCCGGGCCGCCCCCCGGCCCGGTCGGCAACCCTGCCGCCGCCCAGGCCCGGAAGCCGCCGACCAGGTCGGTCGCCCGGCGCAGGCCGAGGCGGCGCAGGTCGGCGGCGGCCAGGCTGGACGCGTAGCCCTCGTTGCACACCACGACAACGGGGGTGTCCGCGTCGAATCCGGGCAGCCGGTGATCGCCGCCGGGGTCCAGTCGCCACTCCAGGTGGATCCGTTCCACCGCAACGGATCCTGGGATCTCGCCCTCGGCCGACCGGTTCTCGTGCGGCCGGATGTCGGCGATCACCGCGCCCTGTCCGCGCAGCGCGTCCGCCGCCTCCGGGGTGACTCGGTCCAATGTGGACCGTGCCTGCGCGAGCAGGTCGTCGATGGCGCTCATCCCGTGGCCCCGGAGTCCAGTCCCGGCAGCGCGGGGATCTCCGCGGGAACCTCGTGCAGCGAGGTGTACTCGCGGGTGGTGACCAGCGGCGGGGAGTAGGCGTGCACGCTCGCCGCCGGTCCGGTGCCCGCGCCGGTGACCTGGTGTGCGCGGCCCGCGCCGAAGCCGAGCGTGCGGCCCGCCGTGTGGTTGCGGGCCCGGATCGGCCCGCCCGGGTAGCGGTACTCCTCCGCGAGGTCGCCCTGCAGCACGGTGAACGAGCCGGAGGCGCCGCCGTGGTCGTGGGGTTCGGTGTGCTGACCGGGCAGCCAGGACAGCAGCCACAGCTCGACGCCGCCGGTCAGGGCGAGCCGGGCCCACCAGCGGTGGTCGGGGTCGAAGCGCAGCACCTCGCGCAGTTCGGGGGCGAGGTCACGGGCGACGGTGGAGGTCAGCGTGGCGAGTTCGCCCGCGGTCCACAGTGACCGTTCGGGATGCAGCAGCGAGCCGAGGGGCTGTGCCGCGAGCCGCGGGTGGATCTCGAGGTCGGGCCGGATCAGGGACTGCGTCATGGTTGCTCCTGCGGAAGCGGGCGTACGTGGCCACGAGCGCGCGGCGGGGCGGTACGGCCGGGGCTTCCCGGAAAGGCGTGCCGTCAGTTCCGCCGCGCGCGGCTACATCCGCAGGACGCGACGAGCAGCAGGTCGACGGTGCGGTCACGCCAGAGGACACCCGCGATGGCGGGTGCGGCGAGAGCGGCTGACCTGGGCACGTCATCGATGGTGCCACAGCGGGCGGTCGGCGTGTGCGGGGTCTCATTCACTGGTACGGCCCGGCAACGGCATGCCGCCCGCGACACGACCGCCGGGAATGGCGACAATGGGAGGGTGATCGAGCCGACGCAAGACCTTGACGACCTCGTGGTGCACATGTCCGGTGTCGGCGTGCGCCGCGGCGGCAGCACCCTGCTGGCCGACCTCCACTGGTCGGTGGAACTCGACGAGCGCTGGGTGGTGCTGGGCGCCAACGGCGCCGGCAAGACGACGGTCCTGCGGCTGGCCGCGGCCGAACTGCACCCGACCACGGGCACCGTGCACGTGCTCTCCGAGCAGCTCGGCCGTACCGACGTGTTCGAGCTGCGCCCGCGGATCGGGTTCACCTCCGCCGCACTCGCCGCCAGGGTCCCCGCCGAGGAGACCGTGCGCGATCTGGTGATCAGCGCCGGTTACGCGGTGCTCGGCCGCTGGCGGGAGACCTACGACGCGATGGACACCGAGCGCGCCGGCGAGCTGCTGGCCGCGCTCGGCATCAAGCACCTGGCGGAGCGCACCTTCGGCACCTTGTCCGAGGGGGAGCGTAAGCGGACGCTGATCGCCAGGTCGCTGATGACGGACCCGGAGATGCTGCTGCTCGACGAGCCGGCCGCGGGACTCGACCTCGGTGGACGGGAGGACCTGGTCGCCCGCCTGTCCGAGCTGGCCCTCGATCCGGAGGCGCCGGCGATGGTGCTGGTCACCCATCACGTCGAGGAGATCCCGCCCGGCTTCACCCATGCCCTGCTGCTGGCCGACGGGCGCAGCGTCGCGTCCGGTCTGATCGAGGACGTGATCACCGCGGAGAACCTGTCCCGCACCTTCGGCCAGGATCTGTTGCTGGAACGCTCGGGCGGACGGTTCTTCGCCCGTCGCCGCTGAGCCCGGCTCTACCGGGCGGTAGCCTGCGGGGAAGGTCGCCGACCGGCGACGTCGTGTGCCGGCGCGGGCCGGACCGCGCCGGCCGGCAGAGTCATCGAGGAGGACGCGGCGTGGGCGAGTTCGTACGTCTCGAGGTCGAGGGTGGCGTGGGCACGATCCGGCTGGAGCGTCCGCCGGTGAACGCACTCAACAACCAGGTGCAGGCCGAACTGGCCGGGCTGGCGCGGGAGGCCTCCACCCGGGACGACGTGCGCGCGGTGATCCTCTACGGCGGTGAGAAGACCTTCGCGGGTGGCGCGGACATCAAGGAGATGGCCGCCCGGACCTACGTCGAGATGACCGAGTTCGGTGCCGACCTGACCAACACGCTCAGCGCGCTCGCCGCCATCCCCAAGCCGACCGTCGCCGCGATCACCGGCTACGCGCTCGGTGGCGGCCTGGAACTGGCTCTGACCGCGGACCGCCGCATCGGCGGCGACAACGTCAAGGTCGGCCAGCCGGAGATCCAGCTCGGCATCATCCCCGGCGCGGGTGGCACACAGCGCCTGGCCAGGCTGATCGGCCCGAGCAAGGCCAAGGACCTGATCTACACCGGCCGGTTCGTCAAGGCCGAGGAGGCGCTGGCGCTGGGCATCCTGGACGAGGTGGTGGCCCCGGACGAGGTCTACGCCGCGGCACACAGGTGGGCCGCGCAGTTCGCCGAGGGCCCCGCGGTCGCGCTCAAGGCCGCGAAGGCCGCGATCGACGGCGGGCTGGACGTCGACCTGGCGAACGGGCTGAAGCTGGAGGCGAACCTGTTCGCCGCGCTGTGGGCGACCGAGGACCAGGCGAACGGCATGCGCTCGTTCGTCGACAACGGTCCCGGCAAGGCGACCTTCAAGGGCAAGTGATCGACATGTCCCAGCTCGACGACACCACGCTCGACGGCGCGCCCGGTGGTGGCGCGGCCGATCCGGACCCGCGCCCGCACGCCACGGCCGAGGAGGTGCGCGCCGCGTTCGCCGACCCGAAGCTCGCCAACGTGCTCTACCACGACTGGGAGGCGGGCACGTACGACGAGAAGTGGTCCATCTCCTACGACGAACGCTGCATCACCTACGCCACCGAGGTGTTCCACGCCGTCGCCGGGGAGGCGGACGAGCCGTACCAACACGCCATGGAACTGGGCAGTGGCACCGGTTTCTTCCTGCTCAACCTGATGCAGGGAGGAGTGATCAAAAAGGGTTCGGTCACCGACCTGTCGCCCGGGATGGTGCGGGTCGCGCTGCGCAACGCCGGGAACCTGGGGCTCGACGTGGACGGCCGGGTGGCCGACGCGGAGCGCGTCCCGTATCCGGACGACACCTTCGACCTCGTGGTCGGGCACGCGGTACTGCACCACATCCCGGACGTGCGGGCCGCGTTCCGCGAGGTGCTGCGCGTGCTCAAGCCCGGCGGACGGTTCGTCTTCGCCGGGGAGCCGACGAGGATCGGCGACACCTACGCGCGCAAGCTGGGCCAGCTCACCTGGTGGCTCACCACCAACGTCACCAGGCTGCCCGCGCTCAACTCCTGGCGCAGGCCGCAGGCCGAGCTCGACGAGTCCTCACGGGCGGCCGCGCTGGAAGCCGTGGTGGACATCCACACCTTCGACCCGTCCGAACTGGAACGCTCCGCACTGGGCGCGGGCGCGGTGGACGTGCGCGCGGTGACCGAGGAGTTCGCGGCCGCGCTGGTCGGCTGGCCGATCCGTACCTTCGAGGCCGCCGTGCCGCAGGAGAAGCTGACGGTGCGCTGGCGGCTGTTCGCCTACAAGGCGTGGCTGCGGCTCTCGGCCGTGGACAAGGCGCTGCTGGCGAAGATCCTGCCCCGCGAGCTGTTCTACAACGTGATGATCACCGGCACCAAGCCGCCGGCCCCCGTCGAGCCCTGAGGCCTTGGCCTACCCGTTCTCCGACGCCGACGTCGCCTTCCTCCGCTCCGCGGAGGGCGTGGCGGCGCTGCGGGCGTGCGCGGGACTGTCGCTGCGTCCCGGCGACCGGATCGCCGATGTGGCCGTCGTCCGCGGGGTGGCCGGGGAACGCCACGCGGCGGCGGTACTGGAAACGTTGGTGCTGCGCGGAAAAGCATCGTCCAAAATAGATGGTTCGGCGGACTGGCTGTTCACCGGCGACGCGCTGCAGCAGGCGAGTGCCTCCCCGGTCGCCCGCCACCGTGCCGCCCGGCTGGCCGGAAGGGACGTGCACGACGTGACCTGCTCGGTGGGTGCCGATCTGGTCGAACTGGCCAGGGTCGCCCGGCGGTGCGTGGGTTCCGACCTGGACACCGTCCGGCTGGCGATGGCGCGGCACAACTGCGGCCGGGCGGAGGTCGCGGCGACCGTGTTGCGTGCGGACGCCCTGCGCCCGGTCAGTACCGGCGCCGTCGTCGTCGCCGATCCGGCCCGGCGGGACGGCAGCGGCAGGCGGACCTGGCGGCCGGCCGATCTGCTGCCTCCGCTGGACGAACTCGCCGAGGTTCACCGGGGGCGCGATCTGGTGGTCAAGTGCGCGCCCGGACTCGACCCGGCGCTGACGCCGTGGGCGGACGAGGTGGAACTGGTGTCGCTGGACGGCCAGGTTCGCGAGGCCTGCCTGTGGACGGGTGGCCTCGCCGGGACCGCACGCAGGGCAACGGTCCTCGGTTCGGACGGTACACAGTGGACGATCGCCGGTGAGGAGCCGGACGAGGTGCCCTCGGCCGCGCCGGGCGAGTGGATCGTCGATCCGGACGGCGCCGTGGTGCGGGCCGGACTGGTACGGCACTACGCTGCGCGGCACGGTCTCTGGCAGCTCGACGAGCGGATCGCCTACCTCACCGGGGACACCCCGCCGCCGGGCGTACGCGCCTTCCGGATCGCCGAGTACGGCCCCTACAGCGAGAAGTCCCTGCGATCCATCCTGCGCCGGCACGAGGTGGGCAGGCTGGAGATCCTGATCCGCGGCCTTGACGTCGATCCGGACGCTCTGCGCCGCCGGATGAAACCGCGTGGCACCGAGGAGGCGACGGTGGTGCTCACCAGGGTCGGACGATCCCCGGTGGCCTACCTGTGCCGGGCCGAACGGATCCCGGCCACGGGGGCCCCCGGGAACGGCACGGGCCCCGCGGACTGATCCGCGGGGCCCGGCCGTCGGGGGATGTTCCGCCCGGTCAGGGCAGGAACGGTGCGACGAGGTCGAGTACTTCCTGCTTCGTCTTGGGCGTCTCGACGGCGCCCATGTAGACGCCGCCCTCGGCGGGCAGGTCGAGCAGGTCGCCGACCACCGCCGCGTGCCGCGCCTCGACGCCGAAGATGCCGGCGGCGGCCTGCAGGATGGTCTTGTCCTTGATGAAGCCCGCGGCGCCCAGGTAGGCGCCGACACCGACGTTCTCGAAGGTGTGGCTGGTCTTCAGGTAGGTCTCGCGGCTCTCGAACGCGGCACCGAAGTCGACCTTCGGGGCCTCCACCGGAGTGCCACCGACCTGCTTGATCGCCTTGGTCAGGAAGTCCACGTGGAACTTCTCGTCCTCCTCCACCCGCTTCAGGTAGAGGTATTCGCGACCGTGCAGCAAATGGGCCGAGTTGCCCTGCCGGTAGAACTCGGCTTCGAGGTATTCGAGGGTGAGCGCGTAGTTCATCACCTCGACGTCATCGGCGAAATCGCCGGACTTCGCCAGGTGCCAGCGGTTGTTCAATGCCGTGAGCGCGGTCTGCCCAGGCATCTCGGTCATATGTCCCTTGACCAGGTCGAGACGATTCATGCCCGGCTCCTATTTTCCGCTTCCGATGAATGGCTGGATTTGTGCGACCACGTCCTCCATTGACCGGTTCTCCTCGATCGGCCGCGGGAACGGGTCGGCCAGCCGCAGGGTCGCCACGATCGCGGCGTGCCGCGACTCGACGCCGGCGATCGAGGCCGCGGCACCGAGCACGTCCGGGCTGCTGATCAGCGGAACCTGGCCGTGGTAGGCCGTGACACCGAGTTCCTCGAACGCGGACGCCTGGCGCAGGAACCTGAGCCTGGAACGGAAGGTCGCCTCGGGGTAGGTGATCTTCGGCTTCGCGACGGGGGTGCCGCCGAGGCTCGTGATCAGCTCGGTGATGCCGGTGACGTGGCCCTGCTCGTGGTCACGGATCGGCGTGAGCAGTTCCAGCTCACGCTCTTTGCGGATGATCCCCGCGCTGATTCCGTGGGTGTAGAAGTCCGCCTCGAGGTATTCGAGGGTGAGTGCGTAGTTGAGGATGTCGATATCGGTGGCGTCGCGCTGGGTGGCGTTGCCCGGTGCCGGTGCGGCGAATGCCTGTGCACCGAATCCGGTGCCGGCGGCCAGGGTGACGCCTGCTCCCACGAGACCCGCCCAGCGGATGAAATTGCGCCGGTCGTGTTCGTCGGAGAATTCGAGGACGGGATTTCCGTCGAATAACACATCTTTGCTCATCGCAGCGATGTTTCCTTTGCCGTCGGGTCCAGGAGGTCCCTACGCCCGGCCTCCTCACCCTGGCGGCGTGTTCGGGAGCGCGCAACTCGACGCGGCCCTCTGCGGGCAGGTAGATCCGTCCGTGGCTAACGTTGGTCCGATCGGGTGAACGGCCGATCCCTGACCACACCTATCGGCCACCGGTGCCGAATGCCTGCCGACGATGTACCGGGGTAGGGGCCTCGGTTTCGTCCGGACGGGCCGACCCGGTGGTTCCTCATCCACTACGCCCGGTAGGAGTCACCGGGAAGGTCTTGGTGTCTCGGAGGCGCGTAGTGCTCTCGCGCCTCCGAGGCGCCGCTTCCTCGCCCTCGCTCCCGGTCTCGTCCGGTGGAGCGTTCAGCAGCAGGACTCACCGCGCCAGGCCCGCCCGCCCTCGACGCCCGCGACGCCCGCGATCACCAGTCCGGCCAGCGGGTCGGCCCACGACCAGCCGAGAAGGCCGTTCAGCAGCAGTCCGCCGAGCAGCACGGCGGACAGGTAGGTGCACAACATCGTCTGCTTCGAATCGGCCACGGCGCTCGCCGAGTTCAGCGCCCGCCCCGCCCGGCGCTGGGCGAGTGAGAGCCAGGGCATCACCGCGAGCGATACGGCCGCGAGCACGATCCCCGCCGTCGAGTGCCCGGCCTCCGCGCCTCCGGCCAGTGCCCGTACCGACTCCGTGCCCACGTAGGCGGCGAGCGCGAAGAAGGAGAGGGCGATGACGCGCAACGCCGTCCGCTCCCGTGCGCGGTGGTCGGCGGTGGAGAACTGCCAGGCCACGGCCGTCGCCGAGGCGACCTCGATCACCGAGTCGAGGCCGAAACCGATCAATGCCGTCGACGAGACCAGGTTGCCCGCCGTGAGGGCCACGGCGGCTTCGACCAGGTTGTAGGCGATCGTCGCGGCCACCAGCAGCCGCACCCGGCGCACCAGTCTCGGCCGGTCCGCGGACGGCGGCGCGGTGCGGCAGGCCTCGTCGCAGGTTCCGCCGCTGGTCGGCGCGAGCTCGTTCACGCCCCGTGCTCGCAGGGGGCTTCCGGACGGACGGCGAGCACGACCTTCGCCAGTTCCTCCAGCGCGGTGCGCAGGTGCGGGTCGGCAAGGTCGTACCGAACCTGCCTGCCCTCGTAGGTGGCCACCACCAGTCCGCACCCGCGCAGGCAGGCGAGATGGTTGGAGACGTTCGACCTGGTCAGTTCCAGTGTGCCGGCCAGCGCGCCAGGATAGGCGGGGCCGTCGAGCAGGCTGACCAGGATCCGGCAGCGCGTCGGGTCGGCGAGGGCGCGGCCCAGCCGGGCGAGTGCGGCTTCCCGGGTCTCCGCGGCGTCCCGGTCCTCATAGGTCAGCATTCAGACGACAATACAGCAGTCGCTGACCTATGGATGTTGGCTTCACAGGCGGATGTTCCGGGGGCCGAGTGACTGGCCGTTCGGTTCGCCTGCCACCGCGCCCGGCCACTCGCAGGACCGGACTGTGGCAGGGTGCCCGGGTGGAGAAGAGAGTGAACACGAAGGCCCACCCTGGCGGCCGGCCGTGAACGCCGGTTTCCCCGAAGCGCTCGCCGACGCCGAGTTCCTCTCGCTGACCACGTTCCGCCGGGACGGCACGCCGGTGGCGACCGCTGTGTGGGCGGCCCCGGACGGCGACCGGCTCGTGGTGTGGACACCCGCGGCCTCCGGCAAAGTCCGGCGGTTGCGGCACACCGCGCGCGTCACGCTCGTCCCCTGCGACCGCAGGGGTGTGGTCGACGCCGGCGCGGGCGAACCGGTCGAGGGGCTCGCCCGGCTGCTCCCGCCCGCCGAACTCGGCCCGGTGCGCCGGGCGATGACCGCCAAGTACGGCTGGAAGTTCCGGGAGTTCGCCGCCCTGCTCAGGTTCGTCGGGCTGACCCGCTTGCATCGGCTGATCCGCTCCGGCGGACTCCGCCGCGCGGCGGGTGGCCCGGTCGGCGTGGAGATCCGGCCCGCGGACTGAGGCCCCTGCCTGCCTGGCCGCGCACGCCCGGTCCGCGATTCCCGGGCGACACCAACGTCATCACGAGTACACCTAGCGCGCGGCGAGCAGGACCAGCGGCTGAATGGCTGCCAGTCCGGTGCACATCACCGCATTCACCGTCCGGTACTGCACGAACAGCGCGGTGAACTCGCGCAGCATCGCGCTGGGCAGGAAATAGCGCGCCGTCGGCGAACCCACCACCTCGGCCCGCAGGCCGAGGCGCCGGGTCAGCACCGCGGTCCGCAACACGTGGAAGTTGTTGGTGACCACCACCATCCGGGAGTCCACGCCCAGATCGTCCAGCAGCGCCTTGCTGAACAGCAGGTTCTCCTGGGTGGTGGTGGAGCGGTCCTCGCGTGCGATCCGTTCCTCCGGCACCCCGCGCTGTACGAGGTAACCGGCCATCGCGACCGCCTCCGGCACGTCCTCACCGGGTCCCTGCCCGCCGGAGGTGATCACCAGCGGGTCGCGTCCGGCACCGTTCTCCGCGCCGTGCAGCCTGGCGGCACGGTCCAGTCTGCTCGCCAGCAGCGGCGGCACCCGGGAACCGCCGACCAGCCCGGAACCGAGCACGACGATGGCGTCCATGCCCTTCCGGAGCGTCATCCGGCCGTAGACGAACGAGTACAGCAGGAAACTGGTGAACAGGAACGCGACGTAGCCGACGACGAGAGAGAGCGACCCGGCCACGGTGATCAGCCACGCGCTGCGGCTGAGAACCGCGACGATCAGCAGGGCGAACAGGCCGATGATCCCCACCCCGGCCGCCAGCGACAGCAGGTTGGCCGGCCTTCGGCCCTCCCTGCGCAGCATCGTCAGCCCGTTGGCGATCAGGAATCCGGGAAGGGCCAGCACCAGCAGTGGTGAGATCAGCAGCGGAATCGCGGCGATGAACCCGAGCAGCTCGGAGACCTCCGTCGTCGCCGCCTGCGCCCAGAGTCCGAGGAACACCACGGCGAACAGCAGGTACACGCCGTTGCCCAGCCGCCTGCGATCCCGGGCGACGCCCACGGCGAACAGGCACAGCGCGATGACGCCGAGGACGAGGAACAGCACGGCTACGTGACCGTGTCGGTGCGAGAGGCCGGGACGGCGACCGTGGTGTGCATGACGGGATTGTCGCGCACCCGCCGTTCCACGATCCGGTTGCCCACCTGGCCCGGTGAGGCCGTACTGAACGCGACGGCCGCGAAGGAGAGGGGACCGTCATGCGATGGACGCTCGAAGTGGTGACGGTGTCCGTGTCGGATGTTGACCGTGCCAAGGAGTTCTACCGCGACAGGCTCGGTTTCCACCTCGACCACGACACCTCCGTCGACGGCGGGCCCCGCGTCGTCCAGCTCACCCCACCGGGCTCCGGCTGCTCGATCGTGCTCAGCCGGGACCTGGCCGACATGGCACCGGGTTCGTTGCGGGGCCTGCAACTCGTCGTCCCCGACGTCCCCGACGTCCGCGACGTCCGCGAGGAACTCGCCGCGAGGGCGACGCACTGGACAACGTCGGCTTCCTCAACTTCGAGGACCCGGACGGCGACGGCTGGGTGGTGCAGCAGATCTCCGCTCGCGGCCGGTAGCGCCTCAGGACGTCTCGGGCACCAGGGCGATCACTGGGATCACCCGCGTCGTCCGCGCCTCGTACTCCGCGAAACCCGGGTAGAGGGCGGCCTGGCGGGCGTACAGCGTGTCCCGTTCCCCGCCCTCGACCTCGACGGCGCGCACTCGTACCGTCTCGGTGCCGACCTCCACGCTCACCTCGGGATTGGCCCTGAGGTTGTGGTACCAGGCCGGATTGGTGTCGGCGCCCGCCTTGGAGGCGAACACCACGTACCGGTCGCCGTCGGCCAGGTACATCACCGGCGAGACGTGTTCCTTTCCGCTGCGCGCCCCGGTGTTGTGCAGCAGCAACAAGGGCGCGCCCGCGAAGGGGCCGCCGACCTTCCCGTCGTTGGCGCGGAACTCGTCGATGATGCGTGCGTTGAAGTCGTCGGGCGCCGGCGTCATGGCTGTCCTTTCCACCGCGGGTGTCACGAGGGCGTGGATGTGGCGATCGCGTCGAGCCGATCATCGCAGAGAACGCCTGCCCCGGCCGCCGTCGTTCCTATACTGGCGCGATGTCCGGGGAATGGGAGGCCAATGGTGCCGGGGTGATGCGGCTGCCCTCGGGCGTCGTCGTGCGGGGCCGGGGTCTGCGCCTGCCGTTGCCGGAGAGGCCCTCGCCCGAGTTCGCGGTACACCTGCTGGGTACCCCGCCGCCCGCCGTCCCGTGGTCGTCGATCTGGGTGCGGTGGCCCGACTTCCGGCTTCCCCGGGAGGACGCGGACGCGCGCGCCGCACTGGTCGGTGCCTGGCGGCGGGCCGGGGACGAACGGGTCGAGGTGGCCTGCGGTGGTGGCAGGGGCCGGACCGGGACGGCGCTCGCCTGCCTGGCCGTCCTCGACGGCGTGCCCGCGGACCGCGCGGTCGCCTACGTGCGCGAGCACTACCACCCCCGCGCCGTCGAGACTCCCTGGCAACGCCGCTATGTCGCCCGTTTCCACTGACCCTGCCCCCGGACACCGCAATATGTCGACGTATTGCGGTCCGGGACGCCAAAGATGCCGGATACCTGTGGCTGCCGGGTATCCGGGAACCGAAGGTCAGGCCGGGCGGCCGGCTCCGGCGTAGTCGTCGCCGTCCGTGCGGTACGGGTGCACCTGCACGGCCTGGCCGAACGTCGGCGCGTCGATCATCTGCTGGTTGCCGATGTAGATGCCGACGTGGTGGATCTTCGTGTCCGGGACGCCGTAGAAGATCAGGTCGCCCAGCTTCGGTTCCTCGCCCGCCGGGATCAGCGGAACGCTCCGGAACTGCCAGTCCGCGGTGCGCTGCAGCGTCATCCCGGTGCTGCCGTAGGCGGCGGTGGTCAGACCCGAGCAGTCGAAGCCGAGATCGCCCTTCTCCTCGCCGTTGCCGCCCCAGACGTAGGGCAGGCCGATCTTGTCGATCGAGAAGTTCACCGCCTGCAACGCCGCCGGGTTCGGCGGCGTCGCGTCCTGGCCGACCGTGCCGTAGACGTTCGCCGTGGCGAGAACCCGGTGCTGGAACAGCGGCGCCTTCTGGAAGGTGGTGACGCCGTCCAGCCAGTCGCCACCCTCGGCCAGGTCGCGGTCCTCGTCGCAGAGTGCGCGGGCGGCGGTCAGCGCGGCGTCGTCGATGTTCTGCTTCCGCGGTTCGGCGCCCTCGGCGTTCGCGGCGAAGGTCTCCCACATCGCGGGCGAGAGCTGCATCGGCCCCGCCGCTCCCGGCACCGAGATCGACGCGCCGGAGAAGTCCTCGAGCGCGACCGTGTCCAGCGGCTGGATCATCGTGCCGTCGTCGCCGATGGCGGAGCCGCCGACCCGGCCGTGGTCGCTGGTGACCTTGCCCAGCGCCGCCAGCGTGACCCAGGACAGCTCACAGCCGGGCTTCTCCTGACCGATGGTGACGGTGGCGAGCGCGTATCCGTGCATGGCGCGCTGCGGGATGTCCAGCCAGCCCGCCACCTCGCCGACCCAGCTCTCGAACTGCGGCCCCTCGTCCGGCGGCTGCTGTGCTGCGGGGGTCTGCGTGTCGGCGGGCGGCGCGCTCGACGGGGCCGCCGGCGGTGCGGCACTCTCCTGCGCGGCCGGGGACGGGCCGGCGGCGGTGGTGGCCGGTTCGGACTGCGGCGCGACCCGCAGCGCCACCACGAAGATCCCCACCACCACGGCGGCGGCGACACCGATCACCAGCAGTCGCCGCCTGCGCCCACCGGGAGGTGCGGGGGGTGCCGCCTCGTCCGTCCGCTCGACGCCCTCGGTACCGGTTTCCTCGTTCTCGTTCATGACCTGCCCATCGCGAGACGGTCGAGCACGAAGGCCCTGAGCCCGTCGAGATCCGTTTCCATCGCCACGTCCACTGTCGCTCCGGCGGGTTGCCCTTCGGTGTCCGCGCGCAGTTCCGGCCTGCGGTTGTCGACCACGGTCGCACCACGTGCCGGGCCGAAACCGCACTCGACCTGTACGGGCAGCGCTTCCGTGACCAGGATTCCCGGTTTGATCGCCTCGGCGACCGCGACCGCGTCGTGCAGCACCAGCCCGTCCCAGCCGAGGGCCTTGCGGTAGTGCTCCTGGTAGTCCGGCGTCAGTGCCCGCAACGCCGCCCCCAGCGGTCCGGAGCTCTCCAGCGTGCCGAGCCAGCCGAGGTCCACGGCGCAGCGGTAGGTGAGGTCCATCGGCACCAGCACGGCAGGTACGTCGCCGCCGGAGAGCACGCGGTGCGCGGCTTCCGGGTCACTCCAGATGTTGAACTCGCCCGCGGCCGTGGTGTTCCCGTGCCCGAGCGCGCCACCCATGATCACCAGCCGGTCGATCTTGGAACGGACGCCGGGGTGGGCGGCGAGCAGGGCGGCGATGTTCGTCAGCGGGCCGATCGGGGCGATGGTGACCGGTTCCCGGGCGGCGTCGAGCAACGAGGCCAGCAGGCTCACCGCGTCGGCCGTCTCCGGCGCGCGGGACGGTTCGGGCAGGGCGGACGAGCGGCCGGAGAGCCCGTCGGCCCCGTGTGCGTAGCGGGCCCGGTGCGGGTGCGGGTGGACCAGTGGCCGCTCGGCACCGGCCGCGACCGGTACGTCCTCGCGGCCGCACAGCGCCAGCACCCTTCGCGCGTTGGCGGTGGTCGCCGCGAGCGGCACGTTGCCGAAGACGGTGGTGACGCCGATCAGGTCGACGTCCTCGCTCACCGCCGCGAGAGCGATCGCGAACGCATCATCGACACCCGGGTCGGTGTCGATGATCAACTTCGCCGCCATGCCGCTCCCTTGCTGTGAGGCCCTGGTGACAGGTTACGGTTTCCGGCCATGACGTCGATGTGGGGTTCGCCCGCCGTTTCCCGGGTGCGTGCCTGGCGGCGGGCGCGCCGCGATCCGAAGCAGGCCCGGTTCCTGACCGTGGACTCGCTGCGCTGGGTGCTGCGGAACAGGGCCTTCACCCCCTGGTATCTCGTGCGCTACTGGCGGCTGCTGAAGTTCCGCGTCGCCAATCCGCACATCATCCTCCGCGGCATGTTGTTCCTCGGTAAGAACGTGGAGATCCACTGCCGTCCGGGGTACGGCCGGATGGAGATCGGCCGCTGGGTGCACATCGGCGACGGCAACGCGATCCGCTGCCACGAGGGTTCCCTGCGGATCGGCGACAAGGCCGTCTTCGGCAGGCAGAACGTCCTCAACGGCTACCTCGACATCGAACTCGGCGCGGCCACGCTGGTCGCCGACTGGGTCTACGTCTGCGACTTCGACCACGTCACGGCCGATATCACCCGGCCCATCAAGGACCAGGGCATCGTGAAGTCGCCGGTACGTATCGGGCCGGACACCTGGATCGGGACGAAGGTCTCGGTGCTGCGCGGCACCCGCGTCGGCCGGGGCTGTGTACTCGGCGCGCACGCCGTCGTGCGGGGCGACATCCCGGACTACGCCATCGCGGTAGGTTCACCCGCCCGGGTGGTTCGCGATCGGCAGGAGGACTACGCCGCCGACGCGGAGCGGCGCGCCGCCGTGCAGGACATGGCCCGCAAGGCGCATTCCGCGCTGCAACGGACCCTCGGCGAGAGCTGATCCGGCGGATTCGACGGGCCCGGGGTGCAACAACCGGGTGCTCGCCGGTCACATCCAGGTGTGACTACCGAATCGACACCCAGATCGGCGGCGCTGATGCCACCAGGCAGGGAACGATCCGCGCGTGTGGCGGGGGACGGGACCCCGGCGGACGCCGACGGTGAGAGCGGGGACCACGAACTCTGGCGGCGGTCCGCGGACGGCGACGATCTCGCGTTCTCGCAGCTCTTCGAGCGGCACGCGCGGGCGGTCTGGAATCACGCCTACCGGATGACGGGTTCCTGGGGTGTGGCCGAGGATCTCACCTCCATGGCGTTTCTCACGGCGTGGCGCAGGCGCACCGAGATCACCCTGGTCCGTGACAGCGCGCTGCCGTGGCTCTACACCGTGATCGCGAACCTCGCGCGCACCGAGGGGCGCAGGCGCGGGCGCTGGTCGCGGTTGCTGCGGCGGGTCCCGGACCCTCCGGTCGTACCCGATCACGCCGACGGCGTCGCCGAGAGGCTCGACGGGGAACAGCGGCTGCGGGCCGTCGTCAACGCCGTGCGCAGACTCCCGGACGCGCAGCGCCGGGCGGCCGAACTGTGCCTGCTCGGCGATCTGACGGTGGCCGATGCCGCCGAACTGCTGGGCGTTGCCGAGCCCACCGTGCGCTCGCAGATATCCCGGGCACGGGCGCGGTTGCGGGACCTGCTCGGTGATTCCGCATGAGCGGCGGATCCCGGCCACAGAACGATTCCCGAGGCGTATCCCAAGGAGTATCGATGAGCGACGAGGACCTGGGGCTGCCGCCGCGGCGCGATCTGCCGTCGCCGGTCCGCGACCGGATCCGCTCGGCCCTGCACGAGGGCATGGAGTCCTCCTCCGGCAGCGGCCGCCGTTCGATCCGCACCCCACTGGCCGTGGCCGCCGCCGTCGCTGCCGTGTTCGCCGGAGCCGTCGTGGCCACCGACGGACTGACCGGCAACGACGGTGGGGTGGCCGCACCCGGGCCCGCACCGGTGCCCGAGAACCAGACTCCGCCGGGGGAGCAGGGGCCGATCGGCACCGTGGAACAGAACGAGCAGCTCGACCGGTGCTGGGCCGCCGTGCGCTCGCAGGGCGCGCAGGACCGGTATCCCGACCGTGCGCTGTGGACGCCGGTGTACGGCTACCGCGGCGACGGAATGAACAACAATCTCGTCGTGGTGGCCGCCAGGGTCGCGGGCAAGCCCCTGTTCTGTGAGACGACGGTGACCACGGTGACCGTGTCCGACCCCGAGGCCGTGCCGGCCTACGCCGGTGACAGCCGCACCGGCTCGCTCCTGTTCAGCGGCAACGGGGTCGTCGCGGGCGTCGTCGATCCCGCCTGGCCGGCGATGAAGATGTCCGGGCGTGAGAAGGACAGCAGCTTCGGCTCCGACGTGCAGGTCCACGACGGACTGTTCTTCGAGGCCACCAGGTCACGACTCGCCGAGACCACGATCGAGGTGGCACCGATGCTGACGGACTACCGGAATGGCGACGGGCTGGGGCCGGAGGGAGTCGTCCCGGTCGGGGCGCCGCTGCCCCCGCCGTCCGCCGAGCCGCTGTACGTGGTGGACCGCCCGGTCCTGCCGGCTCCGGAACGGGAGTCCGAGGCGGGCAGGTTCTTCGGTGAGTGCGCCGCGCAGGGGAGCTCGCCGGTGATCGACGCGGACAGTTTCGTCGCGGGTGCCAAGACTTCCCACGAGGGACGGGACGTGGTGGTCGCCCGGAACGCGACCGGATACCTGATGTGCTCAAGAACTGAGGAGGAGGCCGGTCCCGATTCGGTTCTCCCGGCAGGACCCGGCGACGTGCGCGGGACGAGACCGGAGTTCAGCGGTCCGCAGAGCAACACCGGCACCTTCTTCGGCGGAGTGGTGCCCGCCGAGGCGGCCAGGGTGGTGCTCACGGAGGGAGACGCCGAGCCGGTCGAAGCCGAAGTCGCGGCCGGGACCTTCGCGGTCGTTCTCGCCAAGACGGCCGGCCTGCCGCCATCGGACGGTCCCGCCGACCCGGTGTCGGCGACCGTCTACGACGCCGCTGGCGCGGTGATCTTCTCCGGGCCGGTGTCGCCCGGCGAGGGGTAGTGGGGGATCGGCACGGCCTCCCGGACACTCCAGGGAGGCCGTGCCGCGCCACGGACGGCTGTTCGGGTGAGAAGGCCTTGCTGGGCGTTGTGCCCGAATTTCGTTTGTTGATATAACTAACTATCACCGGTGACACCCCCGAACCCCACGCTTCGGCGTGGACCACTCGCTCTCCCCGAGGAGTCACCGTGCCCAGATTGAGACGCCCGCTCGTGGCCTGGCTGGCCGGAGCCGGCTCGCTGGCCCTGGTCGTGACCGCGACACCGGCCGTTGCCCAGCCGCGGCCGGACCTTCCCGCGTACTCGGCACAGCTCGATCGGGCCCAGCCCGGGGACGCGGCCTTCCTCTCCGCCCCGGAATGCAGCGAGGAACCACGGGAGCTGCCGGTGAACGAGTTCACCGACCACCGTGAGCTGGGTATCGAGCTGGACCGGATCGAATCCGCCAGCGGGGGAGCGGTCGACGTCGAGCAGGTCGGCCGCAGCAACCGCGGCCGGGAGCTGTGGTCCGCACGGGTCGGCACCGGGCCCAAGGCGGTGCTGCTGACCAGCGAGATCCACGGCAACGAGAAGACCGGCACCGACGCCATCGTCGACCTGCTCGACTGGGTCGGCACCAGCGACTCGGCGAAGGCGAAACGCTGGCGCGAGGAGCTGACCATCGTCGCCATCCCGAAGATGAACCCCGACGGCGCCGAACTCGACCGCCGCGGAAACGACATGACCTGGAACGAGGTCACCGCACGTCATCCGCAGCTCCGGAACAGTCCGCAGGCGTGGAACTACTACACCGACGCCAGGCAGGGTGACGACTACGCGGCCACGCCGGGCTTCGACACCAACCGCGACTACCACCCGGACCTGGGCTACGTGCCCCGTGCCGAGGACTTCCCCGGCAGTTCGGCCGACACCGGCTGGTACATCACCCCCGAGGCGCAGACCGTGCGCGACGTCTACCGGGGCCTGACCGCCGAGTTCGGCAAGGTCGACACCTATGTCGATCTGCACCACCAGGGCGCCTGCTACGTGATGCCGGACGATCCGGACGAGTTCGTCACGCTGTCGATCTCCGGCAGGTTCGTCGACGATCCGGCCACCACGCCGGGCTACGAGCAGTACGCGGACTACGACCTCGACTACTCCAAGAAGCTCAACGTGGCCGTCAACAACGCGCTGCAGAGCGCGGCCAACAACCGCCCGCTGTTCGGCAACGTCACGCTGTACCCACAGGACACGAACCTGCCGGGCACGGGCCTCGGCGCCTTCGCACTCAACGGCAGCGGCGCGGTGCTGTTCGAGGTCCGCGGGCAGACCCAGACCCTCGGGCAGCAGTACCGGGCCGTGCTGACCAGGAGTGTCTACATCGGACTGGACGGGATGCTCTCGGCGATCGCCAGTGGCCGGGTCGACCAGCTCGATCCCGCTGCCTACGACGCGATCCCGCCGCGTGGCCCGAACATCGGCGACGCCTCGGCCGCCCGCGGTACGACGCTGGAGCGGTGACGGTGCCCGGAGCGGATCACTCGGTGGCCGGGACGGCCGGATAGGGCACGAAGGTACTGGTGTTCTCGTCGACGGTGAGCTGCTTGCCGATCGTCGGGAACGCCCGCTGCGGACACGCCGGGCGGTCGCACACCTTGCACCCCATGCCGATCGGGGTCGCGGCCGCCCGGTCGTCGAGGTCGAGTCCCGCCGAGTAGACCAGCCTGCGCGCATGCCGCAGTTCGCAGCCGAGGCCGACGCTGAACATCTTCCCGGGACTGCCGTAACCGCCGATGTTGCGGGAGATCGTCCGGGCGATCCAGAAGTAGCTCTTGCCGTCCGGCATGGTCACCACCTGCGGGATGATCTTGCCGGGGGCGGTGAAGGCGTCATAGATGTTCCACAGTGGACACGAGCCACCGACGCGGGAGAAGTGGAAACCGGCCGCGGACTGACGTTTCGACATGTTTCCCGCGCGGTCCACCCGGACGAAGGAGAACGGGATCCCGCGCAGTTTGGGGCGCTGCAAGGTGGACAGCCGGTGGCACACCGTCTCGAAGCCGACGCCGAAGTGGTCGCAGAGGCGTTCGATGTCGTAACGGAAGTTCTCCGCGCACTCGTGGAACGACCGGTACGGGAGGATGAGCGCCCCGGCGAAGTAGTTCGCCAGTCCGACCCTGGCCAGCGACCGGGCGGCCGGTCCGGAGAACGCCCAGGAGTCGGCGAGTTCGGTGATCAGGTCGTCGTACTCCAGCAGCGCGATCTGTGAGGCCATCCGGAACGCCTGCTGGCCGACGCGCAGGCTCGGCGCCAGCCGCAGCACGCGGTTGCCGGGCTGGAACCGGTGCTGCTCGCCCGCGCCCTCGTTGATGCCCTCGCTGATCACCTCGACGCCGTAGCGTTCGATCAGCCGCTCGCGCAGCCCGCCGCGGACCTCGCCGCGGCGCAGGTTCATCTCGGCGGCCATCCGCTCGGCGCGTTCGTCGAGTTCAGCGACGTAGTTCTCCCGTTCGTAGAAGAAGTCGCGCACCTCCTCGTGCGGCAGGGAGGCCGCGGCGCTGCCGTGCAGCCCGGTGCCGTTCTCGGCGACCAGCGCGGCGGTGTTCTCCACCGCGTTGCGGTAGCTGCGGTGCAGTTGCACCAGGGCACGCGCGACCGACGGCAGGTTGGAGGCCAGGTCGTTGAGTTCGCCGGTGGAGACCTCGGCGCCGACGACCTCGTCGAGCAGCGCCTCCCGCACGTCGGCGACCAGGCGGGCGGTGTCGTTGTTGGCGAAGAACTCGGTGTCCACGCCGAACGCCTGGGTGATCCGCAGCAGCACCGAGACCGTCAGCGGGCGGGAGTTGTGCTCGATCTGGTTCAGATAGCTGGGTGAGATCTCCAGCACTCTGGCCAGGTCGGCCTGGCTCATCGAACGACTCTCACGCAGGTGGCGCAGCTTCGCGCCGGCGAAGGTCTTGTCCATCTCGACCGCCTGTTTCCGGAAGATTTCCTGTTCGGCACCGATCAAGTGCCCGGCATTGCCGGAGATTGCCAAGCCTGTGTTGGCAGTCTTCGCAGAAGCGTAGGGAAAGTTAGCACAAATTGGCAAATTGGAGCACTGGATCTGTTTTTGCAGCTCATGTCATGGTCAGTCCCAGCAAGCGAGGAATCGCAACGTTCGCAAAGTTGGAGAACCCGATGACTGATCATGCCAAGCAGATCGAGCAGGCCGCGGCGGAGCTCACGAAGCAGTGGGAGTCCGACCCCCGCTGGGCGGACGTGCAGCGCTCCTACACCGCGGCCGACGTGATCAAGCTTCGCGGCAGCGTCGTCGAGGAGAACACGCTGGCCAAGCGCGGCGCGGAGAAGCTGTGGGACCTCATCAACAGCGAGGACTACATCCACGCGCTCGGTGCCCTCACCGGCAACCAGGCCGTGCAACAGGTGCGCGCCGGCCTCAAGGCCATCTACCTCTCCGGCTGGCAGGTCGCCGCCGACGCCAACCTCTCCGGCCAGACCTACCCGGACCAGAGCCTCTACCCGGCCAACTCGGTGCCCGCCGTCGTCCGCCGCATCAACAACGCGCTGGGTCGCGCCGACCAGATCAACTGGGCCGAGGGCAACACCGACATCGACTGGTACGCGCCGATCGTCGCCGACGCCGAGGCCGGCTTCGGCGGTCCGCTCAACGCGTTCGAGCTGATGAAGGGCATGATCAACGCCGGTGCCGCGGGCGTGCACTGGGAGGACCAGCTCGCGTCCGAGAAGAAGTGCGGTCACCTCGGCGGCAAGGTGCTCATCCCCACCAAGCAGCACGAGCGCACGCTGAACGCGGCGCGGCTCGCCGCCGACGTCGCGGGCACCCCGTCCGTGGTCATCGCCCGCACCGACGCGCAGGCCGCCACGCTGCTCACCAGCGACGTCGACGAGCGCGACCAGCAGTTCCTCACCGGCGGCCGGACCGCCGAGGGCTTCTACGAGGTGCGCAACGGCATCGAGCCCTGCATCCAGCGCGGGCTCGCCTACGCCGACTACGCCGACCTGCTCTGGATGGAGACCTCCGAGCCCGATCTGGAGGTCGCCCGCGAGTTCGCCGAGGCCATCAAGGCCAAGCACCCCAACCAGTTGCTCGCCTACAACTGCTCGCCGTCGTTCAACTGGAAGAAGCACCTGGACGACGCGACCATCGCGAAGTTCCAGCGCGAACTCGGCCACATGGGCTACAAGTTCCAGTTCATCACCCTGGCCGGTTTCCACGCGCTGAACTACTCGATGTTCGACCTGGCGCACGGTTACGCCCGCGAGGGCATGACCGCCTACGTCGACCTGCAGGAGCGCGAGTTCGGCAGCGAGGAGCGCGGCTACACCGCGACCAAGCACCAGCGTGAGGTCGGCACCGGCTGGTTCGACCAGGTGTCCACGGCACTGAACCCGGAGAGCTCCACCACCGCACTCAAGGGCTCCACCGAGGAAGCGCAGTTCTGACCCGGTAACCCCACGCGATTCGTCGACGTGTCGCGGAATCGCGCTGCGCGATACGTCGACGAACCGCGGCACTGCCGTCCACTCGTCCCGTCGTCCCGTTTCTTCTCCGCCCCCGGAGGTACCGACATGCTTGGCAAGTCCGACAACGCTTTCACCCGCACCGGGCGCATCGACATCGCAGGCCCCTCGGACGAGGAGACCGCGAAGATCCTCACCCCCGCGGCACTGGAGTTCGTGGCACGACTGGACAACGCCTTCGCCGGACGCCGCCGTGAACTGCTCGACGCGCGCAGGCTCCGCAGGGAGAACCTGGCCACCGGGGAGGAGACCCTCGACTTCCTGCCGGAGACCCGGTCGATCCGGGAGGACGACTCCTGGCAGGTCGCCGGTGCCGCCGAGGGGCTCGAGGACCGCCGGGTGGAGATCACCGGGCCGGTCGACCGCAAGATGGCCGTCAACGCGCTCAACTCCGGCGCGAAGGTGTGGCTGGCCGACTTCGAGGACGCCACCTCGCCGACCTGGGACAACGTCATCGGCGGGCAGCGCAACCTCTACGACGCCATCCGCCGCGACATCGACTTCACCACCGAGGCCGGAAAGCGTTACAGCATCGGGGAAAACCCGGCCACGATCGTCGCCCGGCCGCGCGGCTGGCACCTCGTCGAGAAGCACATCCGCATCGACGGCAGGCCCGTCTCGGCGAGCCTGGTCGACTTCGGCCTGTACTTCTTCCACAACGCCCGCCAGCTCCTCGCCCGCGGCAGCGGCCCGTACTTCTACCTGCCCAAGCTGGAGAACCACCTTGAGGCGCGGCTGTGGAACGACGTCTTCCGCCTGGCACAGTCGGAACTCGGTATCCCGCAGGGCAGCATCCGCGCGACCGTGCTGATCGAGACCATCACCGCGGCCTTCGAGATGGACGAGATCCTCTACGAACTGCGTGAGCACGCCGCCGGACTGAACGCGGGCCGCTGGGACTACATCTTCAGCGTGATCAAGAACTTCGGCTCGCGCGGCGCCGACTTCGTGCTGCCGGACCGCGCGGACGTCACCATGACCGTGCCGTTCATGCGCGCCTACACCGAACTCCTCGTCCGTACCTGCCACCGCCGCGGTGCGCACGCGATCGGCGGGATGGCCGCGTTCATCCCGAGCAAGGACCAGGAGGCGAACGCCAACGCCCTGGAGAAGGTGCGCCAGGACAAGGAAAGGGAGGCCGCCGACGGTTTCGACGGTTCCTGGGTCGCACATCCCGGCCTGGTGCCCGTCTGTGAGGAGGTCTTCACCGGCATTCTCGGCGAACGGCCGAACCAGGTGGACCGGCGGCGCGACGAGGTCTCGGTGACCGCCGCCGACCTGCTCGACCTCGCCTCCGCGGGTGGCGAGGTCACCGAGAACGGTGTGCGCGCCAACATCAACGTCGGCCTGCGCTACGTCGACGCCTGGCTGCGCGGCACCGGCGCGGCGGCGATCTTCGGCCTGATGGAGGACGCCGCGACCGCCGAGATCGCCCGCTGCCAGCTCTGGCAGTGGATCCACAACGGCACCAAGCTCGACGACGGCACCGCCGTCACCACCGAACTGGTGCACGGCTTCCTCGACGAGGAGATCGTGCGGGTGCGCGCCGACCTCGGCGAGGGCAACCGGCTCGACGACGCGTGCGCCATCCTCGTCGAGACCGCGCTCGGCGAGAAACTGCCGAGTTTCCTCACCACCGGGGCGTACGCGCGCTACCTGACCGACCTGCGGTGAGCTGAGACTCCCGGTCTCCCAACCTGACTACGGGGACCGGGCACGCCGGGTGGGATGGCGTGGGAACGGGCCCGGCGCTTCGGTCTGGCGAAGCGCCGGGCCCGCCGGCGTCCACCGCGTTGGGTACGGTTCGGTTGTGGATCACAGCGCAGTACCGGACGGCAAGCCGACCTCCGCGGCCCGGGTCACGCTCTCGCAGATCATGGACAGCCACGACACGAACCTGCTGGGCACCGTGCACGGTGGTGTCGTGATGAAGCTCGTCGACTCGGTGGCCGGCGTGGTCGCCGCCCGGCACTCGAACGGCCCCGCCGTCACCGCCGCGCTGGACGAGATGGCCTTCCTCGTCCCGGTGCGGGTCGGCGACGTGGTGCACGTCAACTCGCAGGTGAACTGGGCGGGCCGGTCGTCGATGGAGATCGGCGTCCAGGTTCTCGCCGACCGCTGGGACGAGTCCGTGCCGCCCGTGCGCGTGGCGACCGCGTACCTCGCGTTCGTCGCCACCGACGCCGACGGCGCGCCCCGGCCCGTGCCGCCGGTGCTGCCCGAGACGCCCGAGGACGAACGCCGCTACCGCGAAGCGCAGATCCGCCGGGAACACCGGCTGGCGAAGCGGCGGGCGATCCTCGACTCGAGGGCGCGGGCAGTCACCCCGTCCGTGGGCCCGCCTGTCGTACCACGTAACGGTCATAGCGGGTAACAGGAAAGTACCCGATCCGCCGTGTCGTGCGTTCTGGCATGTCGTGTCGTGCGTTCCGGCACCCCGTGTCGCGCGGTGCGGCATGTCGTGTCGGGCGTTCCGGCGGGTTCCGCCCGGCGAATGGGCGGGTGCGGATGGCGGATAATGGTTACGGCAAGGCGGTTGGTGGGTGTCAGCGGACCGCCGGGTCGGCAGAATCGCAGTATCGGGACCGGACTCTTCGCCGCCCTGCGGGTTCTGCTCACGTCGGTATCGCGGTGTTGGTCGATTCCGAGGACGAGGGTGCTGCGGTGTTGTGGCTCGACTGGTGGGTGTTTGTCGTATTTGCACACCGTATGATCGAGGTGGCATTCTCGGGTTTCAGGCTACGCCTGCGGCGGGCCGTGTGGAACTGCCGCTCCTCGGGGCGGATCTCATTGTCGGTCACCAGCGACAGTTCCCCACGGAACGGGTTTCTCGGTTGCGTTTTCCTCGGCGCGGGAGGGTTGTCGCGTGCGGTTTCGCATGTCGAGTTCAGCGTCGTGCCCCTGCTGCTGCGTCCGGTCGTCCTTCGGTTTCTTGCTTGATGGTGTGCGATGTTCTGGCCGGGTTGGAATGGGCCGGTTCCCGTCGTGTGCGGTTGATGAGTGCTTCGTCGTTGCGAGGTTCGCGTTCAGGGCGTGCGGCTCTGGCTTTGCGTGCGAATGGTCCGTTCATTCGGTGAGCGTACTCGATGGTGTTATTGGAATTGTCCTAATCGTTGTATAGAACGGTTTCATGATCGGTGGGGGATCTGTAGAAGTTCGGTTGGCAGGGATTCTTGATCTCGAATCCCGTGAAACTGTGCGCGTGGATCATGGCGGGTTGACTGGTGTTCGGCTGTCCTCGTTGTCTCAGCGTGGGTTGCTCCGTGTCATGCGCGACGCTGAAGCGGCACGTTCTCGTGCTGAGGCTGTGCAGTTGCGGGCCATGGCTCGGTTCGCCGCCCTGTCCGAGGAGCCGCGTGGTGTGGCCGCGGAGGTGGCTTTGACGTTGGCTACCACCGAACACCGTGCGCAGCGGACGGTGGCGATGGCGCGGGCGTTGACGACCCGTCTGCCGGAAACGTTGGCGGCGATGGAATCCGGTGTCATCGACAGCTTCAAGGCATCCAAGATCGTCGACGCCACCGGGCCGTTGTCGGATGAGCACGCCGCCGCCGTCGACGCGGCGATGGCCGATCGTCTCGACGGTAAGAACCCGTCCGGTCTTCGTCGTGCTGTTGCGCGGCAGGTCGCGCATGTCGACCCGGACGGCCACGCCGAGCGTGCGCGGAAACGGCGTCTGGATCGCAGTGTGCAGTTGGTGCATCAGGACGACGCCATGAGCACCCTCATCGCCGATCTGCCGGCAGAAGCGGCGACCGCGATCTACGCCCGGGTGGACCGCATCGCCAGAACCCTCCGCGGCAAGGCCGAATCCCGCACGCTTGAACAACTCCGTGCCGATGTGTTCGCCGAACTCTGTCTCGGCCACCGTGCCGGCGAAGCCCGGACCGAGATCTTCGTCCACGTCGCCGCGACCACCCTCGCCGGAGCCGACGACCGGCCCGCCGAACTGTCCGGCCACGGACCCATCCCCGCCTGGCTCGTCCGGCACCTCGCCCAGAGCCCGAACTCCGTACTGCGCAAAGTCGTCACCGACCCGGTCCACGGAACCGTGCGCGACGTCGGACGCACCCGATACCGCCCACCCGCAGCGTTGGCCGAGTTGGTCCAAGTCCGCGACCGCGAATGCCGCATGCCAGGCTGCCACCGGCCAGCACACCGATCCGACATCGATCACACCACGGAATGGCACCACGGCGGCCCGACCAACGCCGACAACCTCACCGGACTATGCCGCCGCCACCACCGCCTCAAAGACGTACCCGGCTGGCATTTCGGAACCGACGACACCGGGACCCTCCACGTGACCACCCCCACCGGAGAGCGGCACCGAAGTCAGGCCGAACCACTCCACCCGTCGCCACCGTTCTGAGCGGTACCAGGCCCGGCCGTCCGGGCACGCACGCCGCCGCGCCGGCCCGCCAATCGGCGCCGCGAACGTCAGGACCTGTTGTGGGCAGCCGAAAACGGGTCCTGACGGTGGCGCCGCATGGCGCGGATGGCAGGGACCTCGCCACGGCAACACCTCGCGGGTCGGCGCATTCGCGAACATTGCCGAATCGGGTACCGCCCTGCCCCGCAGCGGGCGACGTTCCCTGCCGATGCCGTTCCGGAGGCGCAACGTCAGACGTCGAAGGTGTTGCCGGTGGCGATCTTCGGCCTGCCGAGCGTCTCCGGCACGCGTGGCTTCGCCCTGCGGTAGACCTCCGCCGTGGACTCGGCGATCCGGCCCCAGTCGAAGTCGCCAGCCAGCCGGGACTGGGCGGCCGCGGCACGAATCGTCGCCGACGCCGGATCGGCCAGTACCCTCCCGACCGCCGCGCCGAGCGCATCGACGTCCCCCGGAGTGAACGCCAGGCCGGTCTCCCCGTCGATGACGACCTCGCCGAGACCGCCCGCCGTCGAGGCGACCAGCGGGGCCTTCGCCGCGGCCGCCTCCAGCGCCACGATCCCGAACGGCTCGTACCGGCTGGGCAGCACCACGGCGTCCGCCGCGGCCAGCACGGCCCGCAGGTCCCGGTCCGACAGGTGCCCGGCGAACTCCACGGCCCGCCGGATACGCAACCGCCGTGCCTGCTCGAGCAATTCTTCCAGATGCCTGCCCTCGCCCGCCACGACCAGGCGCGTCCCCGGATGCTCCCGCCGGATCCCGGGCAACGCCGCCAGCAGGTCCTGCACACCCTTCTCCCACTCCAGCCTGCCGAAGTAAAGCAGTAGCGGCGCACCACTCGGACTGTGCGCTGCGCGAGCCGACGCCACCTCGTCCGCCGGAACCCGCCAGCCCCGCTCCTCGATGCCGTTGTGGATGACGGCGATGTCCTCACCGCACACCTCGAACAGGTGCGCCACCTCCCGCCGCATCGCCTGCGAACAGGTGATGAGCGAGTCCACCCGGTTCGCCAGCCACCACTCCACCGAGTGCACCTGCTGGTTCAGCGGATGCGACAACCAGCCCGAATGCCTGCCCGCCTCGGTGGCGTGGATCGTGCCGACCAGCGGCACCTCCGCGTGTTCGGCCAGCGCGATCGCCGGGTGCGTCACCAGCCAGTCGTGCGCGTGCACCACATCGGGCCGCCAGCCCGCGCGCAGCAGACCCTGCCCCGCCCGGACCATCGCGTGCCCCATCGCCAGCGTCCAGGCCACCAGGTCGCGCTCGAACGTCACGTGCATCGGATCCTCGGCGACCCGGACGATCCGCACCCCCTCGACGACGCGATCCGTCGCCGGATGCGTCTCGGCGTCCGTGCCCGCCACATGCCTGCACAGCACGGTCACCTCGTGCCCGTCCCGGACCAGATGCCGGGCCAGCGCGTGGACGTGCCGGGCCAGCCCGCCGACCACGACCGGCGGGTACTCCCAGGACAGCATGAGCACGCGCATGAGCCGAGGTTACTCACCAGTCGGCTTCGGCCCGTCCGGGTGAGCGGTTCGCGCGCGGCGGTCCCGGTACCGCTGGGTGACTTATTGACTATTCGGGTGAATCTGGTCACTCTTGTTGAATGGTGTTGAGTTCCGTGCGAAGCGGACCGGACTGGACGTGCCCTCGCGTAGACGCGCGTCCCTTGCGAGCATCGCGGCGATGACGATCTCAGCCGACGCGGGCGAACCGCGGCGCCACGCGCAGCCCGCCGCCATGACCACACCGTGGACCGACCAGGTCACCCCCGGCAACGCCCTGCCCGACTACCCCCGCCCGCAGCTCCGCCGGTCGCGCTGGCAGAACCTCAACGGCCTCTGGGAGTACACCGTCCGCGGTATCGACGGCTCACGTCCGCCCGGTACCGAGGGCTACGCCGAACGGATCCTGGTGCCGTACCCGCCCGAATCGGCGCTGTCCGGGATCGGCAGGCACGACGACCTGATGTGGTATCGCCGGACCTTCGAGGTGCCGCCCGAGTGGGCGGGCGAGCACGTGCTGCTCCACTTCGGTGCGGTGGACCAGACGGCGACGGTGTGGATCAACGGCCGGAAGGTCGCCACCCACGAGGGCGGGTTCACCGCCTTCGGCGCCGACATCACCGGCGCGCTGCGGGCCACCGGTGTGCAGGAGATCGTGGTCCGCGCCGAGGACCGCAACGAGACGGCCACCTTCCCCGTCGGCAAGCAGCGCAACGAGCCGGGCGGCATCCTCTACACCGGCGCCTCCGGAATCTGGCAGACCGTGTGGCTCGAACCCGTTCCCGCCGCGCACATCACCAAGCTCGACATCGTGCCCGACCTGACCAGTCTCACCGTCACCCCGGCGGTGTCCGGCGGTGACCCGCGCACCGAGGTCATCGTGTCCACTCCGGACGGTGCGGAAGTGGCCCGTGTCAACGGTTCTGCGGGAAAACCGCTGCGGATCCCGATACCCGGACCGCATCTGTGGACACCGGACGATCCGTACCTCTACGAGCTCACCGTGCGCCTGCTCGACGCCGAGGGCGCGGCGGCCGACGAGGTCCGCGGGCACGCCGGGCTCCGCACCATCGGCACCGTCTCCGACGAACAGGGCAGGCCGCGGATCGCGCTCAACGGGCGGATCACCTTCCTGCACGGACCGCTCGACCAGGGCTACTGGCCGGACGGCGTGTTCACCGCGCCGACCGACGAGGCGCTGCGCTTCGACCTGGAGAAGACGAAGGAACTCGGCTTCAACTTCGTCCGCAAGCACGTGAAGGTCGAACCGGCTCGGTGGTACTACTGGACGGATCGGCTGGGATTGCTGGTGTGGCAGGACATGCCGTCCCCGGCGGTGCTGCTGGACAACCCGCCAGGACCGCAGGCGCCGCCCGTTCCCGAGGCGCGACAGCACTTCGAGGCCGAATGGGCCGAGCTGATCGACCAGCTCCGCAGCGTCACCTCCATCGTCGGCTGGGTGCCCTTCAACGAAGGCTGGGGCGAGTACGACACCGCCCGCATCGCCGCCGACACGGCCGCCGCGGACCCGACTCGGATGGTGAACGCGGACAGCGGCGTGAACTGCTGCCACTCCCATCCCGACTCCGGTGCCGGTGACGTCTACGACGACCACACCTACGTCGGCCCCGGACGTCCGGAGGCGACAGGCGACAGGGTGACGGTGGACGGTGAGTACGGCGGGCTCGGCCTGATCGTCGACGGCCATCTGTGGCCGGGCGAGCCACAGGCGTACGAGATGACCGGCAGCCAGGAAGAACTCACCCGGCGCTATATCGAGGTGAGCCGGGACCTGCTGGACGTGGTGCGGGACAAGGGACTCTCCGGCGCCATCTACACCCAGACCACCGACGTCGAGAACGAGGTCAACGGCTTCTGGACCTACGACCGCCGCGTGCCGAAGATGGATCCGGCGACGGTCGCCGAACACAACCGCGCGGTGATCGCCGCCGGTTCGCGATGAAGCGGGCAACAACGGAGAAAGGGACGACCAGTGTCGGACGAAACGCAGCGCTGGACAACGATGTCGCGCAGGGGAGCGCTGGGAGCGGCCGTCGCCGCGGGCGCGATGACGGCGATGGCGGGAATCGCCAAAGCCGACCCCGCGGGGACCACCGCAACCGGGGACGGTGGCACGCCGGAGACCGAGGGCCACGGCGGCAACCGGCGGCAGACCGCCGTCGGCAGGCTGTACGAACTGCGGCGCGGCAACCAGCGCGCCGTCGTCGCCGGGGTGTCGGCGACGCTGTTGAACTGGCAGGTCGACGGCAAGGAAATGCTGCTGACACATTCCCCCGACGTCGTCGGCGAGGGATACCAGGGCAAGACCATCGTTCCGTGGCCCAACCGGATCGAGGGCGGCAAGTACACCTTCGAGGGCGAGGAGTACCAGGTACCGATCAACGAGCCCGACCGCGGCACCGCGCTGCACGGCCTGCTCAGCTTCGTCGAGTGGCAGCCGGTCCGGCACCGCAAGGACAGCGTCGTGCTGGAGGCGCAGCAGCACCCCAACTACGGCTACCCGTTCCACCTCGTGTTCCGGATCGAGTTCTCCCTGGACCGCAACGGGGTTCGCAGCACGCTGACCGCGCGCAACGTTGGATCCGGCCCGGCACCGTTCGGCACCGCCAACCACACCTACATCGCCGCCGCCGCCGGCACGATCGACACGATGGACCTGCGTCTCGGGGCGAGCACGTACTACCTCGTCGACGACAACCTGATCCCCACCGGCACCGCGCCGGTGGAGGGCACCGAGTACGACTTCCGTGAGCGCACCCCGATCGGGGCGACGGTGATGGACACCGCGTTCGGTGACCTCGCCCGCGACCGGGACGGCCTGGCCGTGGTCGGATTCACCCGCCCCGGCGGCCGGGACGTCGAGCTGTGGCTGGATTCCTCCTACGGCTACCTGCAGGTCTACACCGACGACGACCCGCAGGGCCACGAGCCCCGTTCCGGACTGACCGTGGAACCGGTGAGCTGTGCTCCCAACAGTTTCAACACCGGCGACGGGCTGACCGTGATCGCCGCGGGCGACGAGTGGAAGGGAACCTGGGGCCTGCGCGTCCGCTGATCCGGGTCGCGCCGGGAGGCTTCCGTGCGTGGTTCCGGTTCTCCCCGGGACCGGAACCACGCACGGTGCGGAATCAGGAACGGCACGGATCGCCGTCCGGGTGCAGCGCGCTGCCCTCCGTGGACGCCGTCGCCCTGCCCAGCACGAGTGCCGCGGCGGGAGTGGGTCGCCGGGGTCAGGGGAAGTACAGGTCGCGGGCGTCGAGGTGGCCGAACGGGCTGTCCTGGGCGCGCAGTTCGGCCAGGCGCGCGGTGGCCGCCGGGTCCTCGCGGCCGAGCAGCCCGGCCAGTTCGTCGAACCGTTCCGTGTGCGCCAGCGCCCGCCTGCGCGCGTAGTCGGCGGCGGAGTCCTTGGTGACCATGAACGCCCAGTCGCTGGACAGCGCGAGCAGGGCCTCGCTCACGGCCTGGTCGCGCATCGCGTCGCGCTGCCCGGCCCGCCCGGCGACACCCAGCAGCCGTTGCTGCAGCGCCGAGTTCGCCGTGACCATGTCGGCCACCTGTTCGCCGTCCCAGACCCGCCAGTCCTTCCCCGACCCCCAGGACGACGCCGGAAGGTCGACGGGTGCGCCGAGGTGCCCGGCATCGAGCGCGCCGCGCAGGGTGGTGACCCGCACGCCTGCCTCCGGCAGCGCGCGCAGGATGCCCTCCAGCCAGGCCGGGCCCTCGTGCCACCAGTGGCCGAACAGTTCGGTGTCGTAGGCGGCGACCACCAGCGACTCACGGCCGTGCCGGGCCTTCAGCGAGCGCAGCCGCGCGACGACGGTGTCGACGAAGTCCGCCACGTGCGTGCGCAGGGTGCCCGCCGCCAGCGCGGGTTCGTACGGTGCCTTGTCCGCCGGTTCCACCTGCTGGCCGGTGACCCGGGACGGCTTCAGCCCGACCTCGTGCGCCCAGGTGTGGAAGTCGCGGTAGTTCGCGTGCCCGGGGTAACCGGCCTTCGGCGACCACACCCGGTAGGTGACCTCCAGGTCCCGCCCGAAACAGACCACATCGGACTGCCCGACGGTGTGCGCCGCCGAGGTGTCGCCGTGCAGCGCGGGCCCGTCCACCAGGAAACGCTCGACACCCTCGGCGGCGTACGCGGTCTCCATTCCCGGGGCGTACCCGCACTCCGGGGCCCAGATGCCGGCCGGGCGGCTGCCGATCCGCTGTGCGGTGTCGGCCAGTCCGCCGCGCAGTGCGAACGAGCGCACCCGCGGATCGAGCAGCGGCTGGAACGGGTGCGTCAGCGGACCGCCGAGCAGCTCGATCGTTCCGGAGTCCACATAGGAACGCAGAATCGGGGAGAAACCGTGCCGCCAGCGGGTTTCGAAATCGGTCAGCGCGGTCGTCGCGGCCCGGTGCTCCTCGGCGGCCAGCGAGCGCAGCACCCCGTCGCCCCGCCACAGCGTGGCCGCGTGCTCGGCGCGCAGCCGCCAGTCGCCGAGCCAGTCGTGGAAGGCGCGCAGGCAGTACGGATCGTCGAGCTGGGCCGCCAGCACCGGCGTCACCCCGAGGGTGAGCACGTCCCGGCGGCCCTCGTCGGCGAAGCGGCGCACCAGGTCCAGCACCGGCAGGTACGAGTGTGCCCACGACTGGTACAGCCACTCCTCGCCGACCGGCCACCGGCCATGATGGGGCAGCCAAGGAAGGTGGCTGTGCAGCACCAGGCAGAAGGTGCCCTCGGATCCGCTCACGGACGCACCGCCACGGCCACCAGGTCGAGGCTCTCGTCCAGGTTCTCGCCGTGCACCGTGAAGTCCTCCGCGCGGATGGCCGTGATCTCGGCCAGCAGCTCCGGCGGCCAGCGGGTCTGCCCGGGCAGGTTTCCCATGACGACCGCGAGCTGCGCGTCGATGATCGACCCGCCGTGCCGCCGGTCCAGTTCGCGCACTGCCGGGCCGTGGTGCAGGCCGTGCAGCAGTTCCACCTGGAAACCGTTCGACCGTAGCAGTCCGTCCAGTTCGGACGGTGCTAGTTCCCTTGTGTGGTAAGGATTCAGCGGTACGTCGCTGTCCGGCGTGAAGGTCAGCCGGTTCGGGGTGGTCACCAGCAGGCGTCCGCCGGGACGCAGTACCCGCAGGCACTCGGCGAGGAAGCAGTCCTGGTCCCACAGGTGCTCGATCACCTGGAGGTTCGCCACGACGTCCACAGTGGACGTTCCCAGTGGCAGGTACGCCAGATTCGCCTGCGCCACGCCGATGCCGGGGTAGCCGCGTGCCACGTGCTCGGCGGTAGGACGGTCGTAGTCCAGGGCGAGCACCCTGGCGGCGCGGGTCGCGATCAGCCCGGCGCCGTATCCCTCACCGCAGCCGGCCTCCAGCACGGTCGCGCCCGCGCAGTAGGGCAGCAGCGCCGAATACGCGGCCTCGTGGCGGCGGAACCAGTAGTTCTCCTCGGCGACCCCGGGCACGGTGCGCTCACCGGTCAGGTGCAGATATTCCGCTTGACCTGCGGGTTTAGGTGACACTGGCGCGCTCTCCTGGTCGGTAAGTGTTCCGCATAGCGTTGCATGGAGAGGAAACCACCACATGTTCGACACGCTCGCCGACTGGCTCGACGAATGGCAGATCGTCCTCGACAACGGCACCGTATCCGCCGAGACCACAGAGGTGTACGTGCGCGGCGTCACCCAATTCATCACCTGGGCGCGAGACGCACAGCCACACGTCACCGCCCCCGAACACATCGACCGCCGCCACATCGACCTGTGGCTCGGCCACCTCACCCGGCAAGGACGGAAAGAAGCCACCCGGCGGGTGCGCCTCCTCGCTGTCCGCTTCTGGCTCGATTACCTCGTCGACACCCACGACTGCGACCTGACTGTCAACCCGGCCGCCCGGATCCCGCTACCCGTCCCCAAGGACCACCCCGTCCCCATCATCGACGACGACAGTCTCGCCGCACTCCTCAAGGCGACCGCCGGCCGCGACTTCTTCGCCATCCGCGACACCGCCATCATCCGGCTGCTGCTCGACACCGGAGTCCGGCGAGGCGAAGTGGTGGGGATCGATGTCGACGACCTCGACCTCCGCACGCAGGAGGTGACGGTAACCGGGAAGGGCGGCAAGACACGCACGCTGCCGATCGGGGGAAAGACTGCGCTCGCGCTGCGCAAGTACCTGCGGGTGCGCGCGACCCGCCCGGCAGCGACCTCGAAGCCGCTGTTCCTGTCATACCGCGCGTCGGACACCGGTACGTGGCGTCTCACGGGTGGAGGGGTCGGGGAGATGATCGATCGTCGGTGTGAAGCGGCAGGTCTCGGCCACGTGTGGCCGCATCAGCTTCGGCACACGTGGGCGCACGACATGCTGGACAACGGCGCGTCGGAGGGCGTGGTGGAGCGGTTGGGCGGATGGACGCCGGGGTCGAAGATGGTGAAGCGGTACGGGTCGTCGATGGCGGATGCGCGGGCGCGGAAAGCATCGATGGAGATGGCGCGCGGCGACCGGGTGTAGCGCTGTACGCGGTGACACCAGCGCTGTGCACTCTGGGCATGAGCATGACGCCTGAGCAGAAGACCGCGCAGTCCCGGGCCGCCGCCCACCACTCATGGGCGCGCACTTCGGACAGGACCCGCCGGACAGCGGCGGCACGGACGGCGGCCGACGAGCGGTTTGAGCGGCAGGTGGACCCGCATGGGCTGATGTCGCCACAGGACCGGGCGAAAGCTGCGGCGTCGGCGCGTCGCGCGTTCTACTGCGACATCGCCCGCAAGTCGGTTGCCGCACGCCGACGCCGGACGTGAGAGAGGCCCCACCGCCGGGGTGTGCGGTGGGGCCTCGGTGAATGCTGTCGGGTCAGACCGGCGGGACGATCCCGGGCAGCCAACCGGGGTGCGAGCTGCGGGACTTCTTGCAGGTGCGGCACGGCTTCGTCGACAGCGCCGTCATGCCGCTCACGGTCGCCGTCGGGACGGTGCGGTGTCCGTCGCCGTGGCATTCCGGGCACACGGTGCGGAAGCTGCGCGGGGGGTCCTGTGGCTTCTCGTCGTCCGGCATGGCCGCCACCCTACGCCGGTCCGCTCACGATCTGACCGGATGCGTCGCACTGCCCGCAGTCCTCCTTGACCTGTTCGGTGACGTATTCCTTGCCGCGCTTCACCTGCCGGGACACCATGTTGTAGGTCTTCCCGTTGCACGTCGGGCAGGTGAAAACCTGCCGATTGTCGGGGGTCTTCGCCATCATGATGCGTCATCCTTTCGTGTGGTGGTGCTTCGGTCACAGCTTCCGCAGTCCGTCGAGGACGCGTTGTAGCAGTGCGTCGTCGACGGGGGTGCGTTGGTAGAAGGCGGCCGTGGCGTCGTGGCGGGCCTGCCAGGTGTGTTCGGCGCGGTCGTGGTCGCGTTGGGATGGCCAGTGCAGTTGGCGGGGCAGACGCACGGTCAGATCGGTTCGAGGCCGGTGCCGTGGCAGTGGGGGCATGTGCGGGTGGTGTGGATCGTGCGCCCGTGGACGCGGTAGTGGACGTGCTGGATCTTCGCGCCGTGGCACACCTGGCACGGTGGGGTGTCGTCGTCGATCATGTGGTCCTTGTGGTGGCCCGGCCGGTGCACCGTCTCGGGGCCAGTGCACCGGCCGGGGGCTCATCGGGTCGCCTGCTCGGCGATCGTGTGCAGCTCGTCGCGAGCCGCGGTCAGCTCGTCGGCGATCTCGCCGACCACCTTCCGGTACTCGGCGGGGGTCACGGCGCCGCGGATCATCGGCGTGTAGTGCTGCGAGCGGGTGTAGATGTTCCACACGACCTGCAGGGCGGGGTCGACGGGGATCGGGCCGGGGCGTCCGGTCATGGGTGGTCTCCGAGTGCGAGGGCGCAGGTGGGGCACATGCGGCTGCTGGTGGTGGTCGCGATGACGTGTGGTCGCCGGTGGGCTTCGATGTGCCCGATGGGGTGGAGGTAGAAGCAGGTGTGGTCGCGGACGTCGCTCGCCGGGTAGGCGTGGAGGAGGCCGTCGTCGGTGCACTCGCGGTACAGCACGTCCAGTGCCGGGGCGGCGGTCACCGTCGTGCCCGGGTCAGTGCGTTCGCCGCCTGAAACGCGGGCAGCATCTTCTCGATCTGCTCGGCTTCGGCCTGTTCGTCGGCTCCCGGCTGTCGAGTGCGGGCGCGGACGGCGCGGTGCGCCAGCGGCAGCAGCGCGAGGAGGACGAGGATCGGCAGTAGCCACGTTGCGATTCCCATGCGCTGCTCCTCTGGTACACGCTCAGTCTTGGTGCGTAACATGCTGCACCATGCGTAACAGCGATGCAAGCCGGGGGCAGGGACCAGGGTGGCCGCGCGAGCCACGCGATAGACTCTGGTACATGACACGCACCACGGAGGAGGGCGGCCCGGCCGCCACCTCACGGGACCGGACACTCGCGGGCGTACTCCGCGACACCTGGGAGCGTCGGAAGCGTGAGACCGGCATGAGCCTGCGAGCCCTCGGCGATCAGGTCGGCGTCAGCCACGCCAGCCTGTCCCGCTGGTTCAAGGGGCAGGTCGTGCCGTCCTACGAGGGTGTCGTGTCCGTCGTCGCCGCGCTCGGCGTGGTCGGCGAGGAGAAAGAGATGATCCTGACGCTCGCCCGGAACCCCGGACCGAACCTCGTCACCACCGGCCCGCCCGGTGTGTCACAGCAGCTTGCCGGCGTCATGGAGCTGGAACGCACCGCGTCGTCGATGACAGTGTGGTCGCCCCTGCAGGTGCCCGGCCTGCTGCAGTCCCGGGCGTACGCGCAGGCGGTGATCGGCGCGGGCGGGAAGCTGACGCAGGCCGAGGTGGACTACCGGCTGACGTTGCGGCTCGGCAGGCAGCACGCGATCGTGCGGGACGATCCGATCAAGCTGTCCGCGGTGCTCGGTGTGCCCGCGATCCAGGCCCGGGTGGGTGGCGCCGAGGTGATGGCGGACCAGTTGCGATACCTGCTGAGGGTGGCCGATTTCCCGGCGGTCACCCTGCAGGTCGCGCCGGTCGATGGTGACTGGCACGGTGGCCTTCACGGCTCGTTCCTGCTGTACGAGTTCGAGGGGCAGCAGTCCCACGTGCACATGGAGAACCACCGGACCGGCCAGTTCGTGGACAGCTCGGATGACGTTGAGGGGTACGCAGAGCTTGCCGATGAGCTGCGCCAGCTTGCGTACTCGGATGCCGACACCAAGGCTCTGATCAGGGACCAGATCAACAAATTGGAGACGACAGCATGACCGACCGACACACTGACCAGTGGCGGACCAGTAGCTACAGCGGCCAGAACGGCGAATGCGTCGAGGTGAAGTTCGCCGACCGCGTGGGCATCCGCGACACCAAGAACCGCGACGCTGGCACGCTCGACGTTGCTTCGCTGGCGTGGCGTGCGTTCCTCGCTGAGGTGCGCTGACCGTCCACACGCGACAGACCCCCGACCGGTAATCGTTCGGGGGTCTTGTTGTGTCAGGGGGTGACGTACACGTCCGCGTAGGGCACGAAGTCGGCGACCGGTTCGAGCTTGATGAAGATCGGCGCCATGTAGCAGACGAGATCGCCGACCTGGAACCGTCCGGCCCACGAGGGGTCTTCCGAGGTGGTGACGAACCACTGCGCGCCGACCTTCGCAGCTTCGATGGTGGCGCCCCCGTCCGGCACGACGGCCCGGTACAGGGCCTCGAAGTCGGCCACCTTGGTGACGGTGGTGATCTCGTGGGCCTCGAAGGACTCCGGCTTCCTGACGACACGCATGGTCTCCCCCTGCTGGTTGGTGGGTTAGCTGCCGAGGTAGGTGGCGGTGAAGGCGACTCGGGAGTCGGCGGCGACCGTGACCGGTGTCGCGGAGGGCACCATCTCCACGGACCAGACGGCCGCCCCGGACTGGATGTCCGGGTCCCAGCCGATAGCCGTGCCGCCACCGAAGCCGCTGGACACGAGCTGCCCGATGTTCTGGCCGAATGTTGCCCCGTCGGACTGGCGTTTGAAGCGGAGCGCGAGCGCTGTCCCGGCCGCCGGGGCCGAGTCACCGGAGGTGGGTTCGCCGAATGCGACAGTCGCCTTGAGCGCCCACTTCCCGAACTTCGTGAACGTGAACAGCCCTCCGGAGTACGACACGCCAACGCCTGTTTCGGGATTGGAGTTGAAGATCAGGTTTGCGCCACCGGTGAACCGCTGCCGGGTGCCGGAAGCGACCCAGCCGCCTTTCCACCCGTTGGTGCGGGACGTTTCCATCGCGGCGATGCGCCCGGCGTGGTCGGTGTCGGTGGTTTCGCCGGAGGTCATGCGGGTGCGCAGTGATGCGAGCTGTGAGGCGGCGCTGCCGGTGGTGGTGTTGGTTCCGGTGCCCACACCCGTGCCGAGGCGGTCGGCGAGTCGTGCGTTGCCTTGGCCGCCGTTGGTGCCGGTGTTGGTGGTGAGCGCTTCGAGGGCGTCCGCACGGACGTTGAGCGCCACACCTGTCGGTCCGACTCGGTTGTTCAAGTCGTTGATCGCGGCGACCTGCGCGGACCACTTCGGGTTGTCGATGATGGTGCCGTCGGCGTAGGTGGGGACAGGGAAAGTCATCGGTCAGCTCCCGAGGATCGTGGTCGTACCGAGGACGGACAGGTCGGGGTCGCCGAGGATCCACTGGCCGGGGGTGCGCAGCACTCGCATGGCGAGGCGGTCGATGGAGCCACCGGACGGCGAATCGAGCCGGGTGATGCCGATGATCTGCGCGAAGATCGCACCCGTGATCCCCTCCTGACTCGTCAGCTTCACCACATCCCGCAACTGCATTCTGGGGTCCGCGTGTATCTCGATGCCGTCGATCAGCGGTGACGGGACGATGGTGTCGTTCAGGACTGAGGTGCCGATCGCGACCGCAGTGTCGCGGGTCTGCCGCCACGGGTGCTCATCCAAGATCAGTTCCTGCACACCGTAGGTGGCGATGTCCGACGTCCGGGACACGGTGGTCTTGAGCGGGTTCACTTTGGTGTAGCGGGAACCGGGCACGAAGATCGCGCCCTGTTTGCCGCCCGCGAATGACGGCCGGACACTGCGCCACGGGTCGGGTGCGTTGTAGACGAGCTGGTACAGCTTGAGGGTGCGCTGATTCTCGCCGGGCCACACGTCGGTGTCCGAAACCCCGTCGGGAGTGATCACGGACCAGTTCTCCCCGTACACGTTGCCGGCGCATCCGGCGTACACGTCATCGACGGCTGCACCATCCGGGTCGGTGTTGTGGGGCAGGCGGCCGCCGCGGACGGAGATCACGTCTTGGATGGCGACGTCGCGGATGGTGGTGTAATTCTCCTTGGCGTGGAAAAGACTCGGGTTGTCGCATTCCCAGACGATGGCTTCCTCGGCGCGCCGCTCGGTGTACGGGATGGTGATGCGGTTCCGCTTCCCATCGAACGTCGGGTTCACCAGGTAGCCGAGGAGCCGGTCGTCGTCGATCGTCGGCGCGGACGCCTGCGCGATTTTCCAGTCGTTGCGCATGTTGTAGTGCGGTACATAATGGACAGTGCCGTACTCGTCGGTGTGCACGACGGCGAAGTCCGCGCCCGCGAGCTTACCCAGTAGCTCCCACGGTTCGACCTCGCTGGAATCCGGCAGAAACGTCAGCTCCGCGAGCGACGAACCGTGCACGACCGCCAAGGGGCGTCCGTCGGCGGTCTTCGGTGGGTGCTTCGCATCCGGGTTGTACGCGCCCACTGTCGCGGTGTTCCCGGCATAGATCTGCATGTGCTGCACCGGGAAGTTCGCTGTCGCCGCCGTCGGATTCCGCTTCAAATTGGTCACTGGCTCAAAACCCGCAGTAGTCCAACCAGTCGACGGGGATGGTGTCCATTCAGGCAGCGACACGAGCACATCGTCGATACGCAGCTCGCACGTGATCGCCGACCCGGTGAGCCGGATACGGCAGTCGTAGAAGTGCCAGCCCTTCGACGGGGCTGTGCCGCGCCACCACGACCACGTGCTGCCCTTGATCCGCAGCCACACATACCCGGCGTCGTAGACGACCATGCTGATGCCTGCGGGCTGGTAGTTGACGCCGACCGCTGCCGATTCGTTCCCGTCGTTGCGTTCGAGGCCGAGGTGGAGCTTCGCGAATCGGACCTGTCCGCCGGCGGGGTCGGTCTTGGCCCACGTGGACATGCCGACGGTGACGTCGCCGGTGCCGCCGTTGTTGGGGACGTAGAGGGTGCGGGCGGCGCGGCCGACGGTGTAGTTGGCCCAGTCGCGGGTGCCCCAATCGAGGTAGGGGTCGACGGCTTTCGGTGCGAGCCCGTACAAGCCTGCTTCCCACGGGGCGTTGTTGCGCCACGAGACGCCGTGACTCCAGATGCGGCCGACGTCCTTGTCGGAGATGTCGCCGACGGAGGGGATCATGGATCCGTTGCAGGACACGTAGTAGAGGGCGTCGTCGCGGGCTACCGGACCGGTGGGCGCCCCTGCTCGGCGTAGGGTTTCTTCGACGGCCCAGGTGAGGGAGATGGGCCGCGAGTACGAGCGTCCCATGCTCTCGGGGTTGGTCTTGTCCCAGTAGTCGAACGCCGCGTCAGTGGCATAGGCACCCCACAGTGGCAGGGTGACCTTCTTGTTGGTGAGGTGGAGGACATCTGAGGCCACAATGGACACTGACCGCTCAGCAGCGTTGATCTCGAACGACCGCAGCCAGCCGGTGAACTGGCGGGTGACGACCTCACCGAGAGCGGTGGAGGTGACACGGCTGTACCGCACGGCCACCCCGGTCACCGTGTAGCCGTACAGCGGGGACGTCGCCAGGTACGGGGAGAACAGTTGGTCGGCGGCGATTCCGTCCGCGGCGAGGCGCGCGTTCCATGCGGTGTCCGCGTCGTCGTCGCCGTACCGTGCGCCGCCGAGCGTTGCGCGCAGTTCGGCGGAGGAAAACCCTTGGAGGGTGCGTGTTACGTCGTCGGGGAGGTCGCCCTTGATGGTGGCGGCCTCGTCGGTGACGTCCGTGACGAGCCACGACAGATCGGAGTACTTGTGGTTGTACAGACCATTCCGTGCCCAGTCGAACTCCAGCAGCGGCTCGATCTGAATGTCGGTGCTCGCCAACGCCGCCGCGAGTGTCGTGTCCTCGGCGCTCTGCATCAGAACTGCTCCAGGAGTTCGAGCGCCACCGTGCGGCGCGGCAAGGCATCGACGATCTCGTCCGGGTTGCCGATAGCGAACGCGGCACAGTGCTCACCGACCGGGAAGTCCTCCGGCGCTACGGACCCGTACAGCAGACACGACAGCGGCATGGGCACGGTGCCGGAGCCGGTTGCCGACAGGTACGGCTGGACCCACTGCGCACCCGACGGGGACGTCGCGGTGTGCACGCTGCCCGCAGTGTCGGCACCGCTGATTTGGACGCCGGCGGCGTCGTAGAAACGGAGCCCGGTGCGCCCGGTGCCGGCGTACTGCCGGAACGACACGACGAGACCTGTGCTGGTGGGCCAGCGCCCCCAGATCGGATGCACCCAGCGGAGTTGCGCGGTGCCCGTGCGGGTCCAGAATGCCTGTCCACCGGCAGTGGTTACCGTTCCGGCGGTCGGATCCCACTGCGCCAGCCGCCCGCGGCCGACGCTCTGCTGTGGGGCCAGGAAGTTACGGGTGGAGGGGTCGATCATGGCGATGGGGCCGGGGCCGTAGAGCTTGCGGATGAGGATGAGGAGCCAGTCGGCGTCTGCGTGGTCGATCCAGGGGAGGGTGCCGGACCAGCGGCGTGGGACCTTGGAGCGGGAGGTGACGCGGATGGCCCCGGACAGGACGTTGTGCTGTGCCTGCGACACCAGCGGCGTTTTCCTGAGGCCGCGGGAGAAGTTCCGCATCTCGCGAAGCTCTGTTCCGGGGAACCCGATCCACATCAGCGGCCCCGATTCTGTTGTGCGCCAACCGAAGAAGCCCGCGCGATCTCGCGGGAGTCGAGTTTCAGCACGGTCGGCCGGTCCGCGATCGCCCGCGCCAGGCCCTGTACGTCGGCGCGCAGCCCGTCGATTTCACGTCCCAATTGGACCCGCACGGTGGCACCCGACACCGCGCCCCCACCTGCCACGGCGCCACCACCGCCCGCTCGGGCGAGGCTCATGGCCGCCATCTGCGGGGCCGGTGTGTTGAAGCTCTGCTGGATGGCGAGGGTTTCCCGTGCGGTGGCAACGAATCCGTCGCGGTCAGGGAAGATGTACTCGGGTCCCTGCTCGCCGACGAGGTACGGCATCCCCGCAGACACCGGGCCACCCTTCGCCCGCTGGCCAGGGTTCATGGCCTGGAGGATCTGCATCACCCCACCCACCGGGGACAGGCTGACCGCCACCGAGAGCGGGGTCCGGGTGAGTTGGTTCACCTTGGCCCAGAACGCTTCCGGGTTGGCGTCGACGTTGACGTAGGTCCACGCTCCGGTTTTGGTGTCCTGGATGAGGCGCTGCACGGTGCCGTCGGCGGGATCGCGCCGTGCGTCGGTGTTGACCCACGTCCACTCGCCGGTCTTGGTGTTCTGGATGAACGCCTGCACCGTGCCGTTCGCCGGGTCTGTGCGGGCGTCCGCATTCACCCAACCCCACGTGCCGTCGGCCTTCTGCTTCCACACGTCGACCTTGTTGTTCGCGAGGTCGACGTTGGCGCCGACAACGAAGTCCACGGCCGTGCCTTGATTGGAGGCGATGAACTGGTCGTACTGCGCCTGCCCCTCGGCGGTGTCGGGGAACACCTTGAACGACTTGTCGGGTAGCTGTGCGATCTTGTAGCCCAGCTCCAGCAGCTTCGCCCGCGCGTCCGCATCCAGGATCTTCACCGGCACCGGCACACCCGGCTCAAGCTGCGTGAGCGCGGACTGAATCTCCTGGATCTTCTGCATCGTCTGCGGACTGTTCTGCAGCGACACGGTGGTCGAAATGTCCTCCGGCACGATGCTGTAGTAGTCCAACACCTTCTGCACCGCATCCGGCGTGAGTCCCCACTGAGTGAGGGTTTCCGCGATCGCGTCCCGCTGCGCACCTAGCTTCTCGGTGATCTCACCAGCCGGCGTACCTGCATCCCGAAGGGACTGGGCGTAGGCGCCGAGCTTGTCCGCGCTGTCGGTGAGGAAGTCTTGGAGCGCGGACCCGTTCGAGGTGATGGTCTCCACCCGCCCCGACGCATCGACCAAGGCGTCACCGAAGCCCTTGGACTTGTCGATGCCCTCACCGAACCGGTCGGCGACACCGCGGATGGAGTCGTTGATGGACTGCAGCGATTCCTCGACCGATGGCTGGCGTCCGCTGAGGACGTCGAGCATGTCGATGATCGCCTGCCCCTTCGACGCCACGTCACCGCTGGTGCTCTTGAGCTTGTCGAAGGCGGCGTTGAGGGTGTCGGAGCTGGACTGCCCGCGGACCATCGCCTCGGACATGCCGCCCGTGGCGCCGGCCGCGCCGTCCGCCGACGACCGGTAGGCGTCTGCCGACCCGGCGAGCCCACCGTACTGGCCTTGGAGGTCTGCCATCTGCGTGAGCTGAGTGCGGTACAGGCCGGTGAGGCGGGAGACTTCCTCTTCGCTCACTCCCTCCGAGCGGAGCTTGGAGGCGTAGTAGGACACGGATTCGGAGATCTGGTCCATCACCGCCGATGCGCCCTGTCCGGAGGCGCGGAGGTCCTTGAAGTGCTGGATGATTTTGTCGGAGCCGTACAAGTTCCCGGACTGGCGGATCAGCCCTTCGAGCTTGCCGTCCATCTCGGAGTACAGGGCTGACGCCTCCGCGCCGCCCTGCGTGATGCCGCGCACGTAGTCGTCCCACGACAGGTTCAGCGCCCGCACGTTGTCGCTGGCTTTCTTCGCGTTCTCCCCGCCGAGAATGCTTTGCTCGGCTTGGTCGGTCATCGCGCCGTTGGTGGCTTCGACCGCGGCCCGGTAGTCGTCCTGGGACTGCTTGTTCTGGAGCTGCCCGTCCTTGATGCGCTGGTTCTTGGCGGCGATCTCGTCCATGATCGCCGTGACGGCGAGCAGTGCGATGGTGATGCCGGCGCCGACCAATCCGCCCTTGAGGCCGGCGCCGAGCTTCTGGCCGAGGCTGTCGCCCTTGGCGACTTCGCGGCCGATATACCCCATCAGTCCGGAGAACGCCGCCTGCACACCACCGAAACTGATCTTGTTCAAGGCCCAGAGCTGGCCGGCGATCGTCATCACCGGCAGGCCCATGTCTTCGAGCAGAGTGATGAGGCTGGTGATCACCGTGATGCCGCCCCGGAACCCGGACATGGCGCCTTCGGTGGCGCCCTGCAGGTAGGGGAGTCCGGAGGTGGAGAGGGTGAGCGCCCCGGACTCGATCTGCCGGAGCGCATCCCGGACGAGGTTGAGCATGGGGGCGCCGTTGTTGCCGAGGTTCGCCATCAGTGTGCCGAGGAAAGCGAGTGCGTCGTAGGCGATGCCGCCGGTGATGCGCAGGGTGTCGCCGTAGCCGTGCATTCCCTGCTCCGCGTTGCGGAACATTGCGCCGGTGCCGGAGGTGATGGCTTCCAGCATGTCCGCGAAGCCTTCGGCGGCCGGGCGGGACCGGGCGATCGACCCGACAAGCTGCGACGTCATCGTCACGACGGCGGTGCCGGCGGCGTCCATCACGATCGCGCCGTTGTCGAACGCCTTCCACAAGTCCGCCTGGAACGCAGGGCTAGCGGCGAGGACGGCGGCCTTGTCGGCAGTGTCCGACATGGACCCGCCGATCGCGTCGATGCCGTGCGCGATGACCGGCTCCATCGACTCCCCGGCCTTGAGCAGCCGCGTGAAGCCTGGCAGCACGGCGGTTTCGGCCGCGTCGCCGAGGCGTTCCATCATCGGCTTCATCGCGATGAGCTGATCCACGAACGCCTTGCCCGCGGGGGTGAGCTTCGCGTACGCCTCCGCGAACTTGTCCACCCCAGCCGCACCACCGCTGGCGGCCTGACCCTGCTGGGCCATGACGTCGTTGAGGCCCTGCACCGCGTCGGCGACCTGCTCCTGCGCATCGGCCTGCTGCCGTGCCGCGTCCCGCTGCGCATCCGCCACACCCTGCTGAGCGTCCGCGACCGCTTCCTGCGACTGGATCTGATCCCGCGCCGCCTGCCGCTGCGCATCACCCACGGCACGGTGGGCGTCGGCCAGCGACCGCTCCGCCTCCCGCACCCGATCCGTCGCGGCCTCCCCAGCCTCACGCGCCGAGATCACCCGCTGCGAATTGTCGATCCCGGCGCGTTCGGCGGCGATCAAGTCGTTGGTGTCGGCGGCCCGCTCCCGCACCACATCCGACAGGCGTTCCTCGGCCTGCCGCACCGACAGGGCCGCACGCTCCCGCTCCAGCGAGGTCGCGTTGTAGTCGGCGTTGACCTCCCGTAGCCGGTCCTGCGCTTCCCGCAAAGCCAGTTCGGCGTCGGCTTCGGACAGGGCGTAGTCGGAGACGACCTCGGCGAGTTCGCGGAGATCGCGGAGGGCGTCACGGCGGGCGTCGTTGATGGCCTGCTGTGCCCGCACCGAGTTGCGTTGCGCGTCGGCGAGGTTGCGTTCGGCGTCGGCGACTCCGCGCTGCGCATCCTCGATACGGCGCGCGGACTCCTCGGCCTGCCACGCCGCGTCCCGTTCGGCGTCGGCCACCGCATCCTGTGCCTGCGCGATGGCGCGCGCGGTGTCCTCGGCGACCCGGGCAGCGTTGCGTCGGGCGTCGGAGATGCCGTCCTGCGCATCGCGGATCGCGATCGCGTTCGACATCTCCTGCCCAGCCGCGCCACCCGATGCCGCCCCGGCCGCGTCCTGCGCATCCGAGTACGCCTTGACCGTCTTGCCCGCCTGGAACATCGCCCCGGCGGTCACACCGACGGCGGCGCCGAGGCCGAGGATCGCGGGCCCGGCGGCCATCGCACCAGCCGCGGCGACAGCGAACGCTGCGCCGATGCCCGCGGAGAGGATGCCGGCGACGGCGGCGGCACCCATCGCTGCGCCGATACGGCGGCCGACGGCGGTCGCCTGTCCGGCGTTGGCGTCGACGTTCAGCCGGACGACGTTGCGGCGCGCTTCGAGCTGCCGGATCTTCGCTTGGGCGCGGGCAATGTTGGCGTCGACGTCGATCTTCGTCTTGCCGCGTTGTCCTTCGAGGGTCCGGATGCGGGCTTGTGCTCGTGCGATATCGGCGTCGATCTGGATGACAGCGGCGTCGCGGGTGGCGCGTGCGAGGTTGGCCTGCGCGCGGCGCAGACTCATGGTCATCGGGGAGTCGTCGGCGTCGAGGCGAGCTTTGTAGGTGGTGCCGTCGAAGCCGCGGCCCTCACGCTGTACGCGTTCTTTCGCGCCGAGGAACCCGGATACGTCCCCGTCGAAGAGGGCTACGAGCTTCCCGACATTCAGCGCCACACCACGAAGGGTGCGGCCCGGGTGTCACTCGCGGACGATCCCGAGCTGCGCGTCCAGGTCCTCAATGGACGCCTCCGCCGTACCGCCGGTGTTGCCCGTGTCGGCTGTGAGGGACAGGCGGGTCAGCGACTTCGGGGACAGCCCGGTCAGCCGCACGGTGAACCACCGCCACGTCTTCCGCCTCAACACGGCCCGCGCGCTCAGGTCGACGTGGTACTCCCGCTGGAAGTCCGCTTCGATGAGCGACCAGCGTTGGAAGTAGTCGCCCCACGTGAGCGGGCTGCCGCCGCCTTGGAGTTGCGCGGCTTCTTCGGGCTGGATGAACGCGGGGATGTCTTCGACGGACGCGACACGCCCGTCGAACCGGCCGGGGGGCTGACATCACCCTCTTCGAGCTTCCCACGGGTCCACACGTGCCGGGCGACCTGGGATCCGTTCATGTGCCACGCGAACAATGTCGCTCCAATGTGGAGCATCACCGGAAACGACACCTTGTTGTCGATCAGCTTCTGCTTCATCTCGTCGCCGATGAGGGCCATGTACAGCTCGTTCTCGTCGGTGCCGTTGAGCTGATCGACGAGCTTCTGCGACGGCGTGAAACGGTACGGCCGCTTCTCGGCCTCCGCCTGCTGGCGGTCTTCGACGTAGCGCTGCATCTCGGCACGCATCACCTGGAACTCCAGGGCAGTGCCGAGATCCAGGGACGCCGAGAAGCTGTACTCGACGCCGTGGACGGGGAGGACGAGTGGTTCGTTGGTGGTCTCGTCCTCGAAGTGGCGGTAATCGGGGAAGGTGGTCACGGCCGGGGTTCTCCTGATCAGTCGAGGTCGACGGTGGCGGCGGACAGGACACCGGAACCGGTCAGCGACCCGTTGAACGGGGAGACGCCCTTGACTTCGCCGCCGGTGCCGTTCCAGTTGACCGACACACGACCCTGGTAGCCCTTGCCGTTGTCCGTGCGGAACAGGCGGACGTCGGCGTACGCCTCGGATCCGGTCTGGATTCCCCGGGCGCGCAACGCTTCCTGGCCCGGGTCCTCGACCGGCGAGTCGTCGGGGCCGGTGAACCCCTCGAACCCCTCGTAGTCGACCTTCCACGACCGGAACGTGGTGAGGGAGTCGGCCCAGCCGCCGGAGTCGAAGTCCGACGTGTCGACCTCCTCGGCCTCGATCGGCATTTCCAGCTTCGTCATGCCGCGGACCGTGGTCCACACCGGGGTTTCCTCGGTGCCGGTGTTCACTTCGAGGCGCTGGAATCGGACGGCCCGCTTCTTGAGCGGCGCCGGGGGAGTAGGCGTGGTCATGGCGCGGGTACCTCCGTGAGTAGATGGATCTGGAACGACACCGACCATCGGCGCCTACCGGCTTGCGGTTCCAGTTCGAGGGGCGACGATTCGTTGGCGTCGCAGGTGAAGACGTGCCGTACATGCGCGGTGCCCGCCGCCCACGTCACCTCTGCCGTATCGCGTAAGGCGAGGCGGATCCGCTCGGCGAGCACCCAACCGGCCTCATGCCCCGCATCGGTCGCGGTGCGCACGATGACCTGCAGCTCCGGCCACTCGTAGCCGGACAGGTCGTCGTCGGGTGGGAAGCTCGTGCGCGGGTAGACGCACACGGCGGTGGCGGGCTTGTCGGGCATGTCGACGACATGGCACGGCGGCACGTCACCAGGCGCGCCCGGCGGGTACCGGACCAGGCCGAGTGACGCGAGATGCAGCGCCAACGTCTTCACCAACACGACATGATCGTGAGACCAGGGTGTCACCCGCCGGATGCGCGTCGGGTCTGGTCGGCGATGTGCTGCTGCAGCCGGGCAGCGTTGGCGCGCAGCGGGTCACCCAAGTACCGGGCTTTGCGCCCGTTCTGGTGCCGCCATTCCAGTTCTTCGTGCTGGCGTGCGGCGTACACGGTGTCGTAGGAGACGGCGGCCTGCTTGCGGTCCCCGGTGAAGTCCGTGGACACCTTCGCCGAGCGGGACAGGTCGCCCTGGTCGTACGGCACCTGTTGCTGCGACAGCCGTTTCAGCTCGGTCGCGGCTTCCTCGATGCCACGCTCGAACCCCGCGACCAGCCGCGCCGCGGCCTCATCCAACCCGTCGAGGCCGCTCATTCGACCAGCACCTCATGGTGCATGACCGTGCCGTCCACCCACGCCGGCGAATCGACTTGCACGATGGTGCGCCAGTCCGGGGTGTCCGGGTCCTCCGCGAACTGGTCACCGACGGCGGGGGCTACGACGGCGGGGGCGTAGATCATGCCGGTGACCGTCACGACACGGCCCTCCGCGGTCTGGATCTGCCGGGATGTCTTCTCCCACCGCACCTCGATGCGCAGCGCCGGTCCGTAGCCGGGGCCGTCGCCGCCGTCTTCGAGGTAGCGCCGGAACCCGGCGCGGTGCGGGGTGCCGATGAAGCGGAGGAGATTCACCACGACGCCACACCGCCACCGATCACATACGCCGCGGCGAGCGCTTCGATGACCGCCATCGGCAGACGGCCATCATCGTCACGTGACCTGGCGTTGCCGCCTGCCGTGCGTGGCCCGGCGACGGTCAGGGTGTTCGTCGAGATGCTGCCGCCCTCCGCGAGCAGAGCACCGGCGCCGCCGCCGATCTGGTCGAGCGCCGCATCCTGCGCCGCCCGCGTACGTCGTGCGGCGATCAGCTCCGCGACAGCGGCCACCAGGTGCCCCCGCACGGTCTCGTCCTCGGCGCGCAGGGTGTCCGGGTCCAGGCGCGGCCGTCGCACCGTCTTCGGCTCGATGGTGCGCACCGCCTTGTCGACCTCCCGCTGCGTCACCGAGGGGTCGGCGTCGAGGTACGCGGTCACCTCGGCGGGGGTAGCCCAGATCACCGCGGGTCCTCGGGGTCGTCCTCGTCGTCGACCGGGTACGTGCCCTGCACCGGAGGCGGCGGCAATTCCGGTGCGGGCTCGACGTTCGCCGGGCCGAGGAGGGTCGCCACCGCGGCGAGGACCGTGCAGATCACCGCCGCCACGGTCTGGTCCACGGTGACGCCGACGAGACCGAGCACGACGATCACGGCCGCCGGGGTCGCGGCACCCGCGAGGGCAGCGAAAGCCTTGGCGTACCGCTGAAACACGCTGACCGGAGACGGGTTCAGGTTGTGGGTGCTCACTTTGTGGCCGCCTTGAGTTCGTTCACGGCGTCGCGGATCGCGGCGAGCGTGTCCACCTGGAACTGGCGGAAGTCCACAAGGGACACATCGCCCTTGCGCCCGTCCCGGTTCAGGTCGGGGGTGTTCCCCAGCGTCGACGCCATCCAGTCCACTTTGGACTGGATCGCCTTCACCTGCGCGGCCGTCTCCGCGACCCTCCTGTCCACGTTGTTCATCCACGACTGGACGGTCTGCTTATTGCCAGCCCAGTCGTCGAAACCGTCGTTGAAAGCCATGCTCTCGATACCTCCGGGTCGGTGCGGTGCGGGAGTGGAGCCACCGCCGGACGGCAGTAGCGCGGCGCCGAGCTGGAGGCACCGGTTCCAGCGGGCGCGACGGTCGGTGAGGCCGTTCAACCCGCCGTTGATCGATCGGGTCGCCGCTTCCAGCTCGCGGCGGTCGGCCTGCCCGTTCAGTGCCGGGCGGGCGACGGTCCAGTACCAGGACGCGGCGAGGAAGCCCCACTTCGAGGTGGCGACGGCGGCGGGGTTGTTGACGAACGTGTTCGCGTCGGACACGAGACCCGTGGCCCTGCACCAGACGCCGAACCGGCCGTAGTTGTGCCGCCCGGTGAGCTGGATCGGGCCGCGGCCCTTGAATCGCTTCCCGTCACCCGGGTGGATGTTGCCGAGGTCCTTGCGACCCTCATACGCCGCACCGGACGCGATCTCCTCCATGTACCGCAGGCCGACCGACTCGTGGCCGATCTGTGCGCAGTACATGGCGGCCCGGTTCACTGTGGTGCACCCGGCCTGTCGGAGCGCGACGTTGAAGTCCCCGATGTAGCGGTCCGCGACCGCCCGGGAGCAGCCCATCGCCGTCGCCAGCGTCTGTGCGTCCATACCGGCAACGGTGCGGGCCCGGTGTTACCCGGCGGCTGGTGTCTCCGAAGCGGGCGGCGGCGCGGGCAGCGGCTCGCACTGCGCGTCCGGCAGGCGGATGTCTTCGACCGTCGGCGGCGCCGTGTAGGTGGTGCGCTCCACGCACACGCCGTCCGTGTTCCGTCCGATCGCCCGCGACAAGATGCCGCGCCCGTCCGCGCCCTTCGCGCCCGGGTCGCCCTTCGGCGGCACACACTTCGGGTCGGTCGGGTTGTCGAAGCAGAACGCGTTGCGGCCGTCCGCGCCGTCCTCCGGCTCTCGGATCTGCTCCAGCACCGTCCGCACGATCAGCGGATAGTCCACCGGCGCCGCTGCAGCACCGGCCGGGCCTGGCGGCGGGTCCGGGGTGAGCGCGCGGACACGGCGCACGATCTCGTCGTAGTCGATCGGCGGGGCGGGTTCGCCGGGTGCAGCGGCGGGCACCAAGCCTGGGTTGTCGCGGATGGTTGTGACGATCAGGGTGCGGAGTTCGGCGTCCGAGCGGCGCGGGACGTTGACCGTCACCGGGACCTGTTCGCGCTTCACCTCGGCGGCTTTCTGGCAGGTCGCGGGGTCGACGTCCTTGTCGTCGCGGGAGCAGTCGGACAGGGTGCGGTCGGCGAGGTCGATGGCCTGCACCTCGACGCGTTGCTTCTCCTGCACCGCAGCCTCTTTGCCGTCGGCGGTGATGTAGCCGGTGGCGGCAGCGAAGACGACCATCACCGCGATACCGACCTTCTTGACGCGCTCGTTGGTGCGCTCCGATCCGATCACGGCTTCACCTCGTCGGAGTCCGGTTCCTTGGGTACCGGCGGGTAGTCGACCTTCGCCGCGTCGAGCAGCGGGTGGAGCTGCCGGTAGATGTAGCGCTTGAGCGTCGAGATGTAGTCGCGGGCGATGTCGCGGTCGGCGATCGCCGCCTTGTCCTTGCGTCCCCGGGTCGCGAGGTACGTGAAGAGTCCGGTGCCCAGGGTGGCGATGGCCGTCCACAAACCGTTGAGGTCGGTCACGCGGCCTCCCGGTACATGGCCGACACCAGGAAGTGCGCGCCAGCGAGGAGGGTGAAGGCGAGGGCGGTCGTGAGGTTCGTGATCGGCGTCGACGACAGCGCCCCGATCCATCCGGCGGCCGCGTAGCCGCCGCACGACGCAGCGCACAGCGAGTGCCCCACCTGCTGACCCACCAGGACTGTGGTCGCCGCGAGCAGCGAGAGCCCGGCGACACCGAAAAGCCACGGCCACCAGTCGTTCAGCTCGCTGATGACGGAGACCCGGCCGGGCACCGACGGCGACGAGTGCAACGCCGGTGCGAGCCACACCGTGGCGAAGGCGAGTTGCCCGAGCGCGAGGAAGAACGACAGGGTGCGCCGCGGGTAGCGGTCGCGGGTCACTCGTCGTGCGGGGTGGGAGGTGGCGGCGCGTCGAACGTCTCGCCGGGGCGCATCTCGGCGCCCTGCGGGTCGTTCAGTTCGTCCATGCCCTGATCGGTCTCGGTTGAGCCGGGGGCGGGGACGGTGACGTAGCCGAGACGGTCGTACACGGCCTCAAGCTCCGAGCCCGTGGTCACCGCATGTGGGTGTCCCTGCTCGTGCTGAGCCATCCAACGAACCGACATTCGATCCTCCAGAGATGATGGTAGAGGGTGGGAGCCCCCGACGGTCGGCGCCACCTTCCCCGCGGCGACCACCACAGACACCGCTCACGGCCTCGCCGGTCGCGGGGGCTCCCGGTCTCACTCGCCGAGCCGGCTGTTGATGCGGTCGGCGAGGTCGGACTTGCTGCCGGACGTGGGCAGCCCCAGCTCGCTCGCCATGGTGCGTAGCTCGTCGCCGGTGTGCTCGTCCGGGTCGACACCGGCGGTAGGCGTGGCGCCCTCATCGGGCACCTCGCCGCTGCCAATGTCGTCGGCGGGTTCGCTGTCGTCGAACAGCGACGGATCGTCGTCGACGGGCTGCGCGGTGAGGGTCGTCGTGGTGTCCGCGTAGGTGGTCACCGAATCGGTAGAGCCACCCTCCGGGAACCGGTCGGACGCCTCAACAGCGCGCACCGTCGTGTGCCTGCGTGTCAGCATCAGCCACCGCCCTTACGGGGTCGTCGGCTGCGGCGCGAAACGCGCTGCACCGAGCCGGCGGGTGGCGCGGTACACGCCGTAGTGGACGTTGACGGTGATGACGTTCGAGCGGGCCAGGATGTCCCGGTCCGTCTCGACCAGCGGACGCCGCTTGTAGGCCAGGATCAGGGCCCGCCTGCGCACCAGGGTCGCACCCGTGACCGTCGCCCGGTTCGACACGGCGATCGGGATCGACCCCCACAGCGAGCCGATGGCCCCGGTGAACAAGGTGGCGGCCGCGCCGGCCTTGTCGCGGGTCTGGAACCGCTCGTCCTTCATGATCTCGATCTGCTCCCGCGGGGAGATGATGAGACCAGCGAAAGCGTCCTGCCACTCGCCCTCGTCCAGCTCGCCGAAACCGGCGATCGCTTCGAGAACGGCGTCCACGGAGAACGGCTCGCCGACATCGAAGGATCCGGCACCAGCCTTGGACACCTCGGCGTGGAGGTCGGCGTCGATCTTGGAGGTGGCGCCGAGGGTGAGCTGGCGGCGGGCCTCGGCTTCGGGGTTGCCGACGGGGTATAGGCGCGCCCGGTCGGTGAGTTCGACGCCCTTCGCGGCTTCCTTGATGAGCATCTTCTCGCCGTCGGTGTCCATCTTGACGGGGACGATGACCTCGGTCTCGTCGATGTCCTCGGCGTCGCCGATGTAGTTCCACCAGTTCATGGACAGCTCGTTGCCGGGCTGCCCTTCGAGGCGGGTGTTGACTTCGGCGAAGGGGGCGAGGCGGATCTTGTTGGGCAGCTCGGCGGCGATCATGTCTTCCCAGACTTCGGGGATGATCGGGTCGAGGTCGGTGCTCGTGGTCTGTGCCACGGTGGCCTCCAAGGGCGGTGACGGACGGGGGGTGTTGCCGTGGTGTCGCTCGTCAGCGCCCCGGGGAGTGCCGGGGTGATGCCTCCTGCGCGTCGCCGCGCCCCGTCCGTTTACCGCCCGTCGGCGCCCGCTGGAGTACTGCGGGGTGTCCCTCCGTGAACAGAATCAGCGGGCAGTGTCACCTGCCCTGCGCGCGTGTGGCGATGCCGCTCACGCTCTCGATGAGCTTGTCGACGCGAACCCGCTCGTGGTCGTAGTCCTTGCGGAGCTGCCGGGAGTCCGCAGTGCCGCCGTAGTGCACCGCCAGCGCCTCGTACAGTGGGCGCGCGATGCTCTCGGGGATGTTCAGCCTGGACGGCTCTGTCGTTTGGTCAACGGTCTCGACGGTCGCGCCGTCGGCGGTGATCGCCGTGACGACACGACTGTCGGGCGCGAGGGTGCCGATCACGATCGACAGCGATCGGCGCAGTATGTCCGGGATAACGTCGGCGACGTACGGCCCGTTCACTTCTTCTCCTGCTCGGCGAGCTGCTTGTACAGGCCCTTGTTGTCCCGGTACAGGGCGGTGCGTTCGTCGACGTCCATGGCCTTGAACTGCTCCAGGGTCACGGTCTGCTGGCCGCCGCCGGACCGGTCGCCGCCGGACGACTGGGGCAGGTTGGTCCCCTTGAACTCCGGCACGTCCTCCAACGCACTGTCCACGGCGGACTGGATGGCGGCCTGCACCTTCGCGTCATCGCCACGGTCTACGCCGTCGAGGGCGCCGGAGATGTCGCACAGCTTCACGAACCGCTCGACCCGCTCGGGCTTGATACCGGCCGCCAACGCGAGCGCTTTCGCTTCGGCGCGGTCGGCGCGCTGCACAGCCTTCGATGCGGTGCCCTGCGCGTCCTCCAGCGCTTTCGCCGGGTCAACCTGATCCGGATCCTCCCCGCCCAACAGCGCGGCGAGTTTCTTGTTCTGCTCGGTCTGCTTCTGCTGCCACGACTGCTCGGCCTTGCCGAGGCGGTCGGAGATGATGCGGTCGAGGTCGGCCTGCGTGAACCGCTTACCCGCGTCGTCGCCGGGCTTGGCGGGTTCAGCGGGCGGGGTGCTGCCGTCGCCCGCGGGGGGCGTGGTGGCGGGTGGCTGCTGTCCGGCCGGGGGAGCGGCGGGCGGTGCGGCGGGGTCGGCGGGCTGCCCGGTGGCGGGCGCGGTGGTGGTCTCAGGCATGTGGTGGATCGTGCGGGCGCAGTGTCACCGAGACGGCCCCTGGAAACGCGAAACCCGGCCCGCCCACCGTCCGGAGGGCTGCCGGGTTCACTTCACCTAGCCTACTGGCCAGCGCCCGCAGAGGTTAGCACGCTAGCGGGCACCGGCGGGTCTTTCCCGGTCCCGTTTGCGGATTTGCCCGGTGCGGTCAGTGTGCGCCGCGATGCGCCCGGACAAGTCCCGTTGCTGCTGCCGTAGCTTGCGTCCGGTGTGGGTGTCGCCGAACTCCCGGGCCGCGGCCTGCCGCCGTTTCAGCTCGCGCATTCGGCGTTCCATCGCCCGTAGCTGCTGCTGCTCTCGGTAGCCCTTCGGGTCCTGGTCTGGCTCGTCGACGACGGTCAGGCCCGGCGTGTGCCGGTCGAGGCGGTGTGTGCAGTTGGGGTGCTGTAGCCCGGCGGCGAACGCTACCGCGACGGGTGCGACCACCCGGTGTCCGTCCACTTCGGAGCCGACGGACACACCGGAGATGGAGAGGAGCTTTCCTTCCCACGGGCGGCACAGGTGGCACTCGCGGGGCGAGTCGGAGACGACCACGACGTCGAGGCCGCGCGCGGTCATCTCGTCCAACTGGCCTTGCACCGCTACCTGTCCGGCGGCGGTGCGGCCGGCCATGCGCACATAGCTGTCGAGGTGCCAGCGGCGCCCGGCCTGGTCGGCGAACCGGTCCTGCCCGTCGGCGAGCAGCTTGTCCACAGACATGGCTACCGCGTCGCGGCGGGTGATGGTGCCGGTTTGCATGAGGAGTTCGGTGTCGGTCACGGCACGGCGGAAGGTGTCTTCGTGGGCGCGGACGACGGGGAGCATGGTCGCCGCCAGCCGGCCGGCCAGTTGCTCGGCGAGCTGCTGCACCACTTCCGGTCGCGACCCGATCAGGATGCCGTTGGTGCCGCGGGCGATCCGCGACGCCCCCAGACGGCGGGCCTCTTCGAGCGCGGCGGCGGCGAGCCGCGGTGTGGAGGTGTCGGTGCGCGCCATGATCGCGAGCAGTTCGTCGCGGATCGCGAGGACCTGGCGTGCTTTGACCTCGGCCCACCCGTCCGACGTGATGCCCTGCGCGAGACGGCGGGCGACGGTCGCGATCATCCGCTCGGCGGCCACATCCCATGTGTCGAGCAGCGCCTTGAGCACCACGGCGGCGTCGGCGGGGTTCACGCCACGGGGCGACTCAGCCATCGCCCACCGCCTGGCCGCGAGATTCCTCGACGAGCGCTTCGGCGACTTCGAGGTCGAAGTTAACTGGCAACCCGAGCAACGATGCCTGTCCGGCGCACCGTTCGGCAGTCGCCCTCAGCATGGAGCGGATCGGTTCGCGTAGACCGGGCGGCTCGATCAGGTACAGGTGGTTCAGCGCCTCAGTGACGAGCGCGACGGTACTGCGAGGCGTGTGATGGGTGAAGTCGCTCATCAGCCATACGCCTCCGCCCGTGCCTCTTCCTGGCACGTGCACCCGCGTATCGCGCAGCCGTTGGCCCGTATCGCGTGCGGCGGCTGATAAGCGAACTCACCCCACGTCCTGCGGCACTCCCGGCACTCGCGTTGAAGTCGGTAGCCGTATCGCTCGGCCATCAGGTGAAGCGCTGCCGCGCCGCACCCCGGGCAGACGCACCAAGGCCGGGCGGGTGAGGGGTGGCCCCACCCTCGCGGCCTCGCTATCTCGCTCACACGTCCTCCTGCGCATCCTCGCCGTCGGCTTGGTCGGGGGTTTCGTATCCGGTGAGCGGGTCCGCAGCGCGGGTCGCTGCGCGTTCGGTTTGGAGGCGGGCGACTTCCTCCGCGATCTCGGATTCGCGCCACTCGGGGTGCGCCATTTCGACGCGGGTCTGCACCGACATCGCCTCCGCCCGCACCAGCAGGTCGATGGTTTCGGCGGTCTCTTTCGGGTCGGCCTGGTCGGCGGGCCACTCCAGCACCGGACGACCGTCGGGAACCTTGCCGCCGAACAGCACGCGGTCGATGAGGGCGAGGGTTTCGGCGCAGCGTTCGACGGCCGGCTTCCAGTACTGCCGTTTCCGATTCCGTGTGGCGGACGACTTGCGTTCGCGGCGGGCCATCGCCGTGCCGCTGAGCTGTCCCTCGACGTGGAGGCCGAACGTCTGCGGCGCGTACCCGCCACGGCTGACGATCTGCTCGACGAGGGCGAGCGCGGTCGCCGAATGCTCCGCGACACGAAGATCGAATTGGACCTGCTCGATGCCAGTCGTCTTGCCCTCGCTGTCCGGGGGCAGCCCGCCGAGGGGGGTGAAGATCTCGCCATCGGTGTCGAACGCCTTGGTGGGCGTCGATCCCTTGCGTTTGCCGAAGAAGCGGTCGGTGGCGGTCTGCACGTGCCCGGCGCGTTCGCGGGGCGTCACCGCATCCAGGTAGTCGGACGGCACGACGAGGCGGGCGCGGCCGAGGCGGAGGTCCCGCATCCACGAGTCCCACGTCTCATCCAGCGCATCCAGCAAGGTCTCCTGCCCCTGGATGTCGGCCCGCCCATGCGGAAAACGGCTGAGCGGCTGAGGCAGGTCGTTGGGGACGTACTCGACGAGCAGCCCACCATCACGGCGGATCGCGGTCGTGTCGATGACCCCACCCGTGTCGCCGGCGAGGAGCCGGGTGTCCGGGTGATCCGCCAGCGACATGAGGCGGCCGATGTTGGTGGTGGTGCCGCGCCACAGCTCGTGCCGAATCTGGCCCGGTTCGTGGTGCTCCAGCCACCGCCACACGTAGCCGTCTCGCTCTCCCAGGTCGGACTCGAAGGTGACCGAGGTGAGCCGCCCGAACCGGAACTGCGGGTGCGCCTCGTGCGCGGGGACGACGGTGAGAAGGGGGTGCGGGGCGGTCGCGGAATCCCACTGCGGGCGCAGATACACGCCCCCCACGGCGGCATCCACCTCCGCAGCCTCCACCAAGCTGTTGGTGAGGCCGATGTTGGCGGCCAGCGCGTCCCACGCCTCCTGACCACTGTCGGCGACATCGAGCCGCACCGAATCCCCGAACAGCAACTCGGCGCTGGTGCGCGCAATGTCCCCAGCCAGCGGAAGATGCATCTGCCGCTTCGTCGCGTCGGCGGCACGCCGCTCCCAATAGCCGCCCGGCACGAGGCGCGGCGTGTGCGTGCGGAGCTGTTCGAGGTCCCCGGACCACCACGCCCGCCACGCTTCCCACCGCGGGCGCATGGCGTCGTTCCCGGGTGGCGGCCACGCGGAATCAGGGGTGATCAGCACCAGGTCACGGTGGCGGATGGGTGTCACTGAACCCGCCCTTGCACTTTGACTCGCAATGAGTCATAGTTGTCGTATCACCGCAGCAGAGCCCACGGAGGACACCATGAACGACATCACCGCCGAGTACGTTCGCCCCCGCGGCCGCGGCGTCACCCGCAGCGAAGGCGGCTGGGTCCTCCTCGACGTCGACGGCCGCCGAATCTCCCCGCAGTCGCAGCGCTGGCAGACCCAGGAAGCCGCCGAGGCCGAGATCCCCGCCTACGCGGCCTCCGCAGCCCGCAAGGCCGCACAGGCAGCCGCTGCGCCCACTGTCATGGCTGAGCCTGCCTACCGGACCAGCCAGACCGGGTGGTCCGACGCCGCCAAGCGCCGCGAAGGCAAGCCCGTCGACCTCGGCTACATCGGCGCCCCCGGCCTCGGTTTCGCACTCCCCACTCCCACCAAGGGCGGCGGCTGCTACTTCTGCGGCGTCGTCGGCTGCACCGACTGCTGAAAGGAACCCCGTGATGCGCAACGAAATCGTGACCTCCGCCGACGTCGCCCGCAGTGTCCGTCTGACCCTCGACACCGTCGAGGGCACCTACGACGTACAGGCGATCACCGCCGAGCTGATCGCCACCTACGACCTCACGAGCAGGCACCCCGCCCACAGGCTCGACCTGATCGACGACGCCGAGTTCTGGGCCATCGTCGCCAAGCACGCCACCGACTGACGGAGCAGCCATGCCCACCGTGACCCTGAATCTGCGCAACGACCCCGCCCACCTCGACGAGATCGAGCTGGACGACCTCACGCCGAAAGCGCGTGCGCTGGCGCTGGCGATCGCTGCGAGCGAGCTGCACACGCCCGGCCTGATCCACGCGATGCACGAGAGCGGGGAAACCCGCCCGTGGCGCGGCTGGGCGCACCAGTTCCCTCGCGCTCTCGTCACCACGCCATCCGGCTACCTCGAGATCGAAGCGCGCGCGTTCCCGCCGGACTGGCAGATCCCCACCCACGACCGCACGCGGCTCCCGGGGCAATGGGTGATCGAGCACGCCGACGACCTCGTGGACCGGGACGGCGCGCTGACTCGGCTCCGCGCGCGCGGGATTCGGCCCTCCCACGAGGAGTTCCGCGCGCGCACCAGCAAGGGGGACATGCCCCGGCCCGCCCGCCACGTCTCCACCGGCGGCACGGAGATGCCGCTGTGGTCGGCCGCCGACCTCGACACGTGGGCGCGGGAGCACGTCGTCACCACCACCGAGGCCGCACCGCTCATGGGCGTCCGCGACGCACCAGCAGCCCGACGCAAGCTCGACCGCTGGGGCGTGCAGCCCATCTTCCGGCAGCCCGGCCGCGACGGCCAGAACCTCTACGACACCGCCGAGATCAGGGAGCGTGTCGCCCAAGCACCCGGCCGAGGGGCACGCACGGACCTCACGTAACGCACCCGCCACCTGCGGCGACTACGAGGCAGGAGACGACAGGAGACCCACCGTGGCCACGCCGACCGACATCCCCATCCGCCGAAACCGGCGCCCCCAACTGATCGCCGGGGCAGTCCTGGTCGCGGGCATCGCCGCCGGCGCCACCTACGCACTCACCGGCAACAGCGACGCCGACCCCATCGAGCGCGGCACGTTCGAGGGCCGCGGCACCATCACCATCGCCGACACCACCGCCGTCGGCTACCGCAACCCCGCCGACGCCATGGCTGCCAGCGCCCCATGCGAGGGCTCCGGCGACCACAGCTACCTGTATCCCGGTCCGGGCATGACTGCTGCCGCGCCCGACGAGATGCTGGACACCGGGGTGCCGATGCTGGTCGGATTCGGCGAGGTCAAGGCAGGTACGTCGACAGCCGGGCAGTGCGTGTTCCCGTTCACCGTCGATGTGGGCGACCAGTGGGGCCGCTACACCATCACCGTCGGCGCACACGACCTGGGCACCGTCACCGAGCAGCAGCTACGGGACGGCACCGCGACGCTCACCGTCGACTAGGCGGCGTCGAGTTCGGTGGTGGCGGCCAGGTCGGGGAGCCAGTGCCGCCACACCAGGCGGGCCGCCATGATGCCGTAGCGCAGGGCGTCGGGTCCGTGGTCGGCGGTCTTCACCGGCTTCTCCTCACCCCGCTGCAGGGCGGTTTCGTCCCACACGTAGCCGCACATCTCGTCCCACAGGTGCGGGCACGCTTTCTGGTCGATGACCAGCTTCCCCCCGGAGATAAGGGACGCGGTGTTGCGGATGCCGACGTCGACCCGGTTGTCCGCCGATCGGATGCTCGGCCACCCGTCGGTGCGCATCTGCACCCGCAGCGACGCCGCCGACGGGTCCAGCACCGTGTGGGGCTCGACGGGCAGGTTTTCGATGAGCGGCCCGGCCCATGCGGCGAGGCGCTGCGAGATGGTCGCATCGGTGAGCTGCCCTTTCTCCCGGCCGTCGTGACGCCATTCCGCGACCGCGTGCAGACGGTCGTCGGCGAGCACCAGCAGCACCGCGTGCGTCGGGTTGCTGGTGCCGTAGTCGATGGCGACCCAGCCGCGGTGCCACCGGTCCCGGGGCGGGGCGGGCGCGCAGTGCACCTGCTCGTCGAGCATGTCGTAGATCGCGCCCTCAGCCGCCACCCACAGGCCAAGGATGAACCGCTTGTACCAGAGCCCGGTGTACTGGGCCTTGTACTGGCGCTTCTTCTGCTCGGAGATGCCCGGGTTGTCGTCGAGGATGAAGTGGAACGACTTGAAACCGAGGTCGGTTTTTCCCTCGCGGGCAAGGAAGTTCTTCCGGAACCAGTGCGCCGGGTTGTCGGGGTTGGTGGTGCCGAACAGGCGGGCGCCGTCGATGGAGAGACGACCGAGAAGCTGGTTCCAGAACTGCTCCTGCAACAGGGTGATCTCGTCGACGTACGCGCCGGCGAGCGTCAAGCCGCGGATCTTCCCCTCGGCCTTGATGTCGTTGGCGCCGATGACGTGGACCAGCCGGCCGACGATGCGGCATGTCGGGGCGCCCCGGGTGTAGGTGATCGCGGCGGGGTGCATGTCGGCGATGACGTCGAGGACGTTGCGGGCCAGCGTGTCCCGGGTTTTCCCGACCATCGCCAGTGGGCCGGGCGGGGCGCTCTTCACGTACAGCAGCCACGCGATGATCGACGCCACCGTTTTTCCCGACCGGATGGACCCTTCCCAGCAGGTGATGGGGGCGGTGGCGTCGAGGATGCTGTCTTGCTGCTTGACGGACAGCATCACCGTGTCGGTCACTCGGTGGCCTCACCGAGCCGTGACAGGTGCTCGCGGTCCTGCCGTGCGTCGCGCAGCCCGGATTCGAGCTTGTCGAGGAAGCCGCGGGCTTCGCCGGCACCGGACAGGTCGGATTGCAGGCGGGCGAGCGCGGTGGCGGTGTTGCCGAGCCCGTTTATGGCTTGGCCGATGTTGCGCCAGTCTTCGGGGCCGTTGTGGACGTCTTCGATCTCGGCGCCGGTCATGGTCTTGACGACGACCTGATGCGAGTCGAAACGTTTGGAGAGGATTTCGCGGGCGGCTTCGAGCGCTTCGAGTTCGAGGGCCTGCCGGTGTTCGGCGAGTTGGGCGGCGCGGGTGGCGGTGGCGGCCTCGGTCTGCGCCCTCTTGTGTTCCCAGGCGTCGGCGCGGCCGTTGCGTTCGGCGATGCGGTGGATGGTGTCGAGGGACACCCCGAAGTCGGCGTGGAGCTGCCGGTAGGACGGCGGCCCGGCGTCGATGGCGGCGATGATCGCGGCCTCGACGTCGGGGTCTGTGGGCTGCCAGGGCATGGGGTGATCTTGCGGCGGGGGTGTTACTCGCCGCGTTGTTCGGCGGCGCGGGCTTCGGCGACGGGACTTTTTGACGGCGCCGGCAAAAAGTCTGCGGTCGGTGACGCTACTGATTGGCTACCCGTGGGTGCGGCGTTCGCGGTCGTCGGCGCGGCGCGGCCGGTGAAGGGGGTGGTCGGCGGGGTAGCCATTGGCGTCGGGCAGCATCGGAATGGGCAATCGCCATGCGGGGTTGTAGGTCCGCTCGATCGTCCAGTCGCCGAGTTCAGCATGGAGCACGGACTCTGCTTGCTCACGCAGCGGGAACATTCGCAGCTCGCCGGTGTCCTTGTGGATGGCCCGGTATCCGTACATGCCTGCCCCTGGTGGTGGTTGGGGCCGGTGCGTAGAGCTTCCCCCTCCACGACCGGCACCCGACACGGTAGAACACGTGTTCGACTGTGGCAAGATGGCGCAGTCTACGGAAGTCGGAGAATGGAGATGCGCGCCGCCGGCTCGGTCATCGTCCACTCGCCGGTAGTCGCGACCGTGAACATGGCGGGGACCTCCAGTCGGGCATGGGAGAGATCCACGGCCTCGATCTGCCCTTCGTGCTCCGTCCCGTCGTGCATGGTTGCCCTGTACTCGAACATCGGCATGGTCGCTCCTCTGGTGGTGGTTCCTGGTAGTCGCCGTCGTCGGCGGGCTCGTTACGTGCGGGCGGCTCGTACTCGCCGAGCGGCCGAATCGTGATCGTCATGCCGGAGAGAGCGTCAACGGACCGCGTTCCGGCGCGGCTACGCCCGATCGTGTAGCGGACGCGGCGGTAACGCCTGGACGTCGGGATGCGAGATCCCGGGCATGACTGAGTTCAAGCCAGGGATCATCTATTACGTCAACGGTGAGCAAGTGGGGGGAGACGAGTTCCCAGGTGGCCTTTATCCTCAGATCGGCGCCGGGATCGTATGGGACGACGGGAAGCGCTACCGGGTCGAGGACACCTGGTTCGTTCACGAGAAGCACGGTGCGATGGCGCGTGGGGCGCTCCACGTCTTCCTCTTGCCGGTCAACAACTCTGACGATCGTCCGGGGAAAATGCACCCCCGGTACTTCGGGTATAAAAGCGCCGGCCGCGTCTGGTAACTCACGGCTCCAGTTCTCTGTTCGGCGCTGATTCCCTCGATCGTGCCTATGCGGCAAGTTCGAGCGTGGGCGGTCCGAGGGGCCGGGTCCATTTCGGCGCCGGTAGGCCGGGCAGGGGGAGGAGGAGCTGTCCGGGGCATTGGCGGCGGCGCATGTAGGTGACGGGGCCGGCGACGGCGAGGGGCGACAGCCAGATGTCGCGTTGTTGCCGTGCGCGGCGGACGCGGGCGCGCCGGTCGAATTCGTAGACGGCGTGGGCCTGCTTGCAGTCCTGGCAGTCGCATCCGTGCTTGGCGTACCGGCTGTTGGTGCCGTGGTCGGGGAGGACGGACGGCGGCGGGTAGTCGTAAGCGGCGGCGACCCCTTTCCGGTCGCGGCGGTCGAGGCCACCGTGGATGCCCCACGGCTCCCCGCGTTCGAGGGCCGAGGTGGCGCAGTCGAGGCGCAGTGGGCATGCGGCGCAGATGAGCCTCGCAGCACGGTGTTCGGGGGTGCCCGGTCGCGCCTCGATCCACGCATTCCAGACGACCCGATCCCCGTCCTTGTCCACGGTCCTGCGCATGGACAGTTCCGGGAACTCGGCACACAGCGCGCGGTCGTGCCATTCGGGGAAACTGCGGGGGAGGCGCGGCACATCGGCGGCGGTCACGATGCGACCTTCTTCGCCTCGATGGCCTGCCGGACCTCGTTGACGTCGTTGACGTTGGGGCGGCGCATGTATGCCAACCCCTCATCGAATCCACTGCGGTGACCGTCGTTGTAGCCCGTGGCGTAGATCCGCTCTGCGAGGCGCCGCAACGTGTACAACTCGGACCCGGACACTTCCGGGGGGATGGAGTCGTCGAGTACGCACGCAAGTTCCGCGGGCAGGTAGGTCGGCTTGGGAGAGTCCATCAGCTCTGTACCTCCACGGTGAGCCACAGTCGCCGCACGCCGGGTCCTCTGTGGATTTCGGGCATCCGCTTGGTCATGTGCTCGGGGGTGTCGTCGGGGACGAGTTCGAGGCCGATCCAGTCGCGGCGCGGTCCTCGGGCGAGCGCGTCGCAGGCGGCCTTCAACGTGGGGACGAGGTTGTCGGCGTCGCGCCGGCGGTTGTCGCCGGGCCGGTAGTGGAGGGTGACGGTGAGGTGGTGGCCGGAGGGGATGCGGGCCGTCTTCGCGGCGTTCGTGACTCCGAGGCGCACCAGGTTCGTGAGCGCGGACCGGGCACGCCAGTGCAGACGTTGGTTCGAGGTGAGCGGCGGCGCGTTCTTCACCATCGGCACGTCCAGTTCGAACGTGAGCGTGTCCACTGTGGTCACCGGTTCCTCCGATCGTTGTCGAGGGTGCGTTGCCTGGTGGATTTCCCGCTGTCCCGGTAGGCCCGGTAGCAGGAGGTGACGTACGCCCACAACCACCAACGGCGGGTCACGACTGGTCTCCCTCGTTGGCGATGCGCAGCAGGACGTCTGCGTGGCAGGGCTGATCGAGCGGGCACCAGCAGCAAAGGTCCCGGCCGCGTAGGTCGCCACGGTCAAGCGCGGCCTTCAGCTTGACGTGGGCGACGATCAGTCCCCGGTCGCACACCCACGGGTCCAGCGTGTCCTGTCCGATCCAGTTCCGGAACGCGGCAACAACTTCCTGCGGGGTGGTTCCGCACCGGATCGTCGGCCAGCAGTAGTCGACCCCTGCACGGAACGGGTTGCCGTAGACGCTGGGCCGCCCGACATACACAGCTCCCTCGGGCATCCGCCACCCGGCGGTGCGTTTCCGCTGAATCCTCTGTGGCATCACGCCTCCTCGGTGAGAGCACGGATGGCGGCACGGGCTTCGTCGTACCACTCGTGCACGTCGGTGAAACTCGTGGTCGTGCCGGTCTCGAATGTGTCGTGGATCGCGACGGCAACGCGGTGGATCGCCACCGGGTCGGCTGGATTCGTTGGGGGACGCCACCCGGCGGCGAGGATGCGCTCGGCGATGTGCCCGCCGTCCAGGTGGCAGTCGATGGCGAGCCGGATGAACGCGGCCAACTCGTCGCGGTCGAAAGGGTTCTCGCAGAAGATCGCTTTTGCAGCCGCGTCGGTGAGCCGCTTCGACAACTCGCTCATCGCTTCTCCTCGGGTAGAAGTGCCGCCAGTCCCAGCGCAGCCATCAAATCCGCCATACGCAACGTCTTCCGTCGCACATTCACCAGCGCATGCACCCGCTCCGACTGGCGGGCCAGCTCGCGGGTGTGCTCGTCGATGCTGGCCATGCGCGCCGCGTGCCGCTGCTCTGTGGACGTGATAGCCGCAGCCAGCATCGCCCGAATGTCGGCCACCTGGGCATCCACAGCGGCGCTCGTCATGAGCACGCCGTCCGAGATCAACTGATCGATCCACTGGTCCCGGCCCCACCTGTCCGTGTAGGCGCGACGCTCGTAGCTGGCAAGCTGGCTCTCCGATATGAGGTCCGTCCAGGTCTCACCCATCGATGCACACCCCGTCCTCCCACACAGTCACCCCGGTAGCAGGGGACCCACCACAGGTCTTTTCCGTGTACACCTGCACGAGCGTTTGGGGGTCGTGCTTTTCGAGGATGGTGATCAGCTCTTGCACGGTCATCGGTTCTCCTTGTGTGGTCATGCCGCGGCTTCCGTGGCTTCGAGGGATGCGATGACGGAACGGATCAGCCACTCGGCGGCCGGCGGAGTGACGCCGTTGCCGAGCTGCATCACCTGCTCCCGCTTGCTGCCGGTCACGATGTAGTCGGGCCGGAACGCCATCGCTGCCTGGATCTCGGGGACGGACAGCATCCGGAAGGTGCAGTCGTCGACCTTCGGGGGTGCTGTCTGCCAGCCGACGAGGGACTGGTGGCCGGCGGTGGTGAGGGTGCGGGCCGGTTCGGTGACCGGGGTGCACATCTGCCCGGGGTTGCTGCGTGCGGTGTTCTGGCGGACGAGCATGTGGTGGTTCCCCGACGCGCACACCGTGGCGAGCGGGTCGGTGACCGGGCGGTGATCGGAGCCGCCGCCACGGAGCTCGGCGATGAACGCGACCCCGGCGGTATCAACGGTGCCCATCGTCGGCAGCGCGTCACGGGCGGGCCGGGCGCGGCCGGTGCCGTAGTAGGGGACGACGAGCGCAGTTTCGTGCCGGGCCGTCTGCGTCCTCATTGGACGGTGAGCGGGTGCGGCGTACTTGCCGTCGCGGCCCTCCACTGGAATGAGTAGCGCGTCGGTTTCCCGCGTCATCCGGGTACGCATCGGCTCCGACACCGGCGAGGTCGTGTCGTTCCAGGTGCCGCCCGACGGGACCAGTTGTGGGGTGGCGTAGCGGGCGAGCCCGGCCTTGATGCGGGCCATCGTCGCCGGCCGCAGCGGTGTCGCCCTGTCCCCGATGCGCTGGCCGGGCAGTGACCAGTTGATTGCCGACGCCGCGGGCAGTGCGTACGGTTCGACTTCGGCGTGGCAGCGGGCGGTCGGGCACCGGTACACGTACTGCGCCCGGTAGCGGCCCCACCGTGCGAGCGGCCACGCTGGGGTGCGCTGCTTGAACACCTGCACCGCCTGCACTTCGCGGTCACAGCCGTGGCAGTGGGCGAGCGGCCGAATGTCGAGGTTGGGCGGCGGGTTGCCTTTGCGCCAGAACACGACGTACATGCGGTCGCGGGACTGGGGTGCACGGGGCGCTGCGATCGCCGGGGCGTGCATCGAGTTGAGAAACACGATGTGGTGCTCGTAGCCGAGACACTTCATCGCCATGAGCCAGGCGGGGAACATGTCCCAGCAGGCGGCGTCCACCACGTTCTCCGTGATGATCGCGTCGTAGCGGTGTACCTCGGCGAACCGGGGCACGTCCCACATCGTCGCCCGGGACCGTTCCGCCACGTCGTCGGCGACCATCTCCCCGAACAAGTCCGGCTGGCTCTTGCGTTTCCGGCCCTTAGCGATGGAGTGGTTGGTGCATTCCGGTGACGCCCACAGTATGTTGGTGCGCCGGTAGCGGCGGGGTTCGACCTGGGAGATGTCGGCGACGTCGTGTTCGGTGTCGGGGAAGTTCAGCGAGTGCGTCTCGATCGCCCGTGGGGAGTGGTTCGCGGCCATGACGAGCTCGACGCCGGGGATCGCGGTGGCGCCGAGCCCGGAGCCGCCGGCGCCGCAGAAAAGATCGGTCACGGTGATCACTGCGCACCGTCCGTTTCGTTGGCGCGTCGGATGATTTCGACGTCGGTGCCCGGGCCGAGGTCTACCTTTTCACTTGACCAGACGACGTAGGTACGGGTGCCGTCCGGCCATGTCACCCGCACGTCGTCCCCGGCTGCGGGGGTGTCCTGTGTGGACTGTTCGTCGCTCATCGGGTGGCCTCCTGGATCTCGCGGACGTTGGGGTCGTCGGATGACCAGGTGCCGGACAGGTCCGGGTTGGTGTGCCGGAGATCGTGGCCGTGTTCGCGGTAGCAGCGGTGATTGACGGCGCGGATGTCGTCGTATCGCGCCGGGGCGTCGGCGAAGGGTTGGATGACGGATCGGCACTGCTCGGTGTCGGGGTTGTCCCAGTCGCCGTCTTCGATGCCGATGCCGTCGAGGGGCCATGAGCATTCGCAGCGGTCGCACTGGAACGAGTTGTCGATTACGGCGGTTTCGGTGGCGCAGATGGAGCAGGGCGGGGCGACGGGTTCGAGCGGTGGCGGGGCGGGTCGCGTGTTCGTCATCGGGTCACCTCGAATTCGGGGAGCAGCCCAGCGGACCGCAACCGCTCCGCCGCTTGCTGGATGTGTTCGGGTAGCGGTGTTCCGGTGCCGTCAACCCACTCGTCGGAAGCGGCCACGTAGCCGAGCAGCCCGTCGACGTGCAAAGCCACGACGTACAGGGCGGCGGAGTCGTGGACGGTCACGGTGTAGCCGCTCATGCCGACACCTCGTGCCACTCTGCGGAGACTGGGACGATCGTGAGCCCGGCCGCTTTCACCGGTTCCGTCCCGTGTGCTTGTGCCCAGGCGGCAGCGTTGACGGCATCGAGAACAGCCATCCGTGTGGCGTGGTCGTACCGGGTGTCCTGGCACACCTCGATCACGGCAGACAGCGCACTGTGCAAGCCCTCGACGGTGGCCTTGTGGGGGCTCGTCATGCCGTCACCTCCGTGGAGGCGAGTAGCGGCTTGCACTCCCATGCGTAGACGGGGACTTCCTCGGTGAGCTCGACCATCGGCACATCCACCGTGGGGTCCGGCACGGTCTTCGTCACGGTCTCGGTGCCGGTCTGGACGCGCTCGCACACCTTCTCGCGGTGAGCGTTCAGCTCCACCTTGGCGTGCCCACCGAAAGATGCCCGCACAAAAAACCACTCGTCGTCGCCGTCCTTGGTGACCTTCGCGCCGTTGCGGCGTGCAGTGCGCGCGAACTCCGCCAGTTCGGCAGTGGGGTTGTCAGTGCGAGGGAACACGTTGACGGCGACCTTGGTGTAGCGGAAGTAGTCGGCGAGCTGTGGGTTGGCGGCGATGAAGTCGGCCAGGGCGTGAAGGTCGCGGGCCACGTCTTCGTGGACGGGGGTTTCGTCGGTCATCGGTGTTGTCCGATCGTGAGGAGGGTCGCCCCAAGGGCGATGAGGGTGGCGGGGATCGCCGCGATCAGCCGCAGCACGAGCAGGTTGGGGGCGGGGAGGGCGTACAGCTCGGGTGCGATGGCGGTCGGCAACACCCAACCCCCGATGAACGCCAGCAGCGCGGGGATGAGGACCAGGGCGATGACGGCGGCGTCACCGCGGCCCGTGGTGTCCCACCAATCCGCGACACGCCCCACCGTGACGCGCCAGCCCCGGGTGGACGGGACACGCAGACGGGCCGTCACGGCTTGGCCGCTTCCTGCGCTGCCTGGTCGGCGTTGAGGGTCGCTGCCAGGCGGGTCGCCCTTCCGGGTTGTGTGGTGGTGTTCCCGATGCGGCACGACTTCTCCGAGTCCCAGACCCAGTAGAGGTCGTGCCCGCTGAGGAAACGGCTCTGCACGCGGAAGCGGCTCGGTAGATCAGCGGGACGGTTCGCCATCACGCGTCCCCGTTCCGGCGGGCCTCGCGCGCCTCAGCCTTCGCGATCCGAGAGTCCAACGCGTCCCGACGCCGCGACATGGCCGTGTACCGCTCCAATGCCCGATCCATCTGCGCGAACCGACGCCGACCCGCAGACGCAGCAGCACGAGACCGGGAGTACGGGGAAAGGTTCGTGGCCGCACGGTCACCGGGATCACCCGCCCCCGCGACCCGGGCCATGTCGGCGTCGAGCTTGTCCCGCTCCGCCCGCAACGACTCCGCCGACCGATACACCCGTGGCGTCACCGTCTTCTTCGGTGCGGGTGCCTGCTTCGGCACGATCACGTACAGCTCGTCGCCGTCCTCAATGAACCACTCGTACAGCGCGGGCAGCTTCACGTGCGGATTGCGGGCGTGCCACGCCTGCTGTCGAGCGACGAGGACCTGCATGTAGTCGTCACGGCTGATCGGACCGGTCACCGGCTCCACAACCGGGTTACCGCACAGGGCCATCACGCACCGGCTTTCGCGTCGGCGGTTCCGACGTCGGTCTTCACCAACGCATCGAGCAGCGAAGATCGCGTTGCCACGCCACGCAGGAACAGGCTCACGGTCTCGTGCAAGTAGACGAACGCGTACAGGCTCGGCATCGGCTTGGTGGCGTCCATCTCGGTGTGCCACGCGGCCGTGTTGAAACGGACGGCGTCGTCGTCCTCGGTGCGCTGGTCAGGCGCGGTGTTGTCGATCATGTCGTCTCCTTGGCGAGTGTCACCGTCGTGCCGGTGTACTGTTCACGCTACACCCGTGCGTGCGCAGACGCAACAGCGACGCGTAAGCACAACACCAGTGTTCGCGAAAGCAACCCCCAACGGCTCACGCGGGCCTGTGCGCGTGGGAACGTTCGTCGCATCTGTGCTGGTCATGCGCTTTTGGTGTGGGTTTCTTGGCGGCAGAGGGCGCAGGGGCTGGTGCCGGTGTCGGGTCGTCGGTAGTGGCCGGCGTCGGTGCCGTGGTGGCAGCGGAGGTCGGGGTTGTGGCGTGCGGCGTCGAGTTCGGCGCGGAGTTGGTTGCGGCGGTGGGTTTCGGCTTGGTCCCAGGTGTGGGTGGAGCGTCGTGCGTCGGCGCAGGGGCCGCAGGGTTCGGGGGTTCCGCCGGGGTGTTGTGGGCAGTGTTCGGGGGGTTTTGGGGGTGGGGGTTGGTGAGAGGTTTCGTTGCGCGCGTCCCCCCTCCTTAGGTGACCACTGGAAGGAACGGGTACGGGTACGGGTACGGGAATAGGGGGACTTGGGGGTGGACTCCCGGGGGTATCCCTGGGGGACAGTTGTTCTTCTGTGGTGGTTGACCTGGGGTTTTCTTCGTGGGGTGCGTGTTCGTGCGTGGTGGTTGCGTGTTCAACCGTGTCCAGTACGGGCGTCCGGTTTTGCGCAGGTAACGACCGATGTTGCCTCAAAGAGACCATTCCGTGACTATTGTCTTCCGGTGAGTCCACCCGATTGTCCCCCGGGGACACCCTTGGGGACTTTCCTTTGCGCTGAGCCGCTTTCTTCTCCCGCCACGCTTCCCGCTCGGCCTCGACCGACGCCTTCGTCGGCTGGTAGTCAGCCCAGTCGTGGAACCGAAATCCGTGCTCCCCGTCGACGTCGATTTCCGACCACAGGCCGACTGCGACGAGCCTGCGCGCATACCGGTGCCTTGGGTCCCAGAGCGCGATCTGCTCGGCCGGGATGAACCCATCGCACGTGTTGGTGTCGAGATTGTCGGCGCACCAGGTGCCGGCGAGCTGCCACAGGCCGACGGCGGGCAGCTTGTCCTTCCCGAGCCTGCGCACCTTGGGGTGGCGGTAGAAGCTGTCGTCGGACTTGAACCACGGCATTACGGGGTCTCCTGGGGGTCGTCGTAGTCGGCTTCGGCGGCGGCCATGCTGTCTCGGCGCAGCGCCTCGGCGCAGAGCCGGACCAGCACCGCCCGCCGGGGGGAGTCGTTGGGGCGGTTGTAGGCGTCGTGGGACGGCGGTACGTAGCCGTTCCAGGTGCGGGGGTCGCGGTACGGGCCGGGCATGGCGGTGAGTTGGCTGGCGAGGTCGGGGTGTCGGAGGACTCGCTCGCGGCGTTCCTCGGAGCGCTGCTTGGCTTCCGCGGTGGCGTCGCCGATCATTTCGGCGTGCGGCCCGGATCCGGCAGGCATCATGCGGCCACCTCCTGCGCGGGCCGGTTGCGGGCGCGGGCTCGTTGTACGCGGCGGTGGGTGATGCCGAGTTCGGTGGCGATGGCTCGTGCGGAGTGGCCGGCGTGGGTGAGCCGCATGATTTCGGCGTCGACGAGTGGGTCGGCGGGTTGTCCTGCGCGGGTGTTGGGCCGGCTGTTGGGGTGGTTGCGGCGTTGTTCGGCGGTCATGGCGCGTCGGTCGCGTTCGGATACGCCGCCCCAGATGCCGTGTCGTTCGCCGCGGTCGAGGGCGTAGGCGAGGCAGACGACGCGCACGTCGCAGGCTTGGCAGATGCGTTTCGCGGCGGCCGTGGATCCGCCTTTTTCGGGGTAGAACTCTTCGGGGTCGGTTTGTGCGCAGAGGGCGCCGGTCATCCAGGCTGGTGGTTGGGGGAGTTCGAGGGGTCTCATGCGGCGACCGCCAGCGTGTTGAGCCAGGCGAGGGCGTCGCCGGTGCCGCGGTGCGGGTCGCACATGGCGGCGAGTGCGATGGTGGCGACGACGAGGCGTGCGGGGGAGTGCTGTCCCCAGAGGACGAGGCGGCCGACGATCTGGCGGGGGTCGAGGTCGCGGATGTCGGCGATGAGGTCTTGGGCGTCGTAGATGGCTTGGTCGGCCCAGCGGGACGCGTCGGCGGGGGTGATGTGGGGACAGGCGGCGGTTTCGTCGCGGTACTGGCTGGTGAACGTTTGGCGTGTGGCGGTCATGGGTTGGTCTCCTGGATGAGGTGGGGCCGCGCCGGTGGTGTCTGGCGCGGCCCGCGGGGGTGGTCAGTTCCCGGTGGTGCGTTGTGATGGTGGTGCCGCGGTGGAATCCGTGATGCGGCGCTGCTGGGATTCCCGCTGGAGTTCCGCGAACGACCGGGACTTTCGGTCGTAGAGGGACCGTGCGGCGAGCACGTTGCGGGTTTCGAAGTCGAGTCGGTTCCGGTCGATCGGGGATAGCGCACCCCGGTCTGTGGCCGTGATGAGGCGTGCCGCTCGACTGGTTGCGCGGTGTGCCTTGTGACGGCGGCGTTCGATCTCGTCGAGGTTGCCCTTGGCGTCGATCACGATCCACCCGAACTTGCTGACCGACTTCACTGTCTGCTGGCGGTCCTGTTCGAGGTGCTTCTTCGCGTCGAGCATGACGGCCCACGCGGTGTGCGCCGGAATGTTGAGGAGGTCGCACACTTCTTGGACGGTGATGTCGTCGCCGGGTGTGCGGGACAGAACGAGTTCGTAGACGTGGCGCCAGCGTGCGCGGTCGCCGTCTGCTGGCTGGAACAATGCCGTCATCAGCCGGTCACCTTGCCTTCGAACTTGCCGTAGAAACGGCGGTAGTCGCCGATTCCGATGAGGCGCCCGGCCTTCGCAACGATGTCTTCGAACTCGTCGAAGTCGATGACCTGTGGGTCGATCTCGACGCCGATCGTCGCGGACCAGTCGGGGAAGATGGGGCGGACGCGGGGGATGCGCTGCCTTTGGACGGCGACCATGCGACGGTCGACGAATGGGGATGCTCCGTCGTCGCCCCACAGGGTTTCGAGGTCGCGGGGGCCGTCGTAGTTGAGGCGGGCGCGGGTGCCGTCGAAGATGACGCCGCGCTCGATTTTCTTTCCGGATCGAGTGAGTGATCCTGCTTCCATGAGGCAGCGGAAGATGTTCTCGGCGGGGAGGTACGGGCCGAGGTCGTCGTCGTGGTACATGCCGCCGGCGAACGACAGTCGATCGATCTCCATCTTGTCGTCGTCGGTTTTCTTCGTCTTCTTGGCGGTGAGTTTCTTGATCGCCTTGACGTAGGGGTCCTGGTCGTCGGCGAGGCGCACGTTGTGCATGAGCAGGGGTGCGGTGCCGATCATTTCGATTCGCATAGCGGTGGTTCTCCTTGGTGTGGTGGTGATTCCTTGCCTCGCCGCGCCCATCCGAGCGCTGCCGGGCCCAGCACTGCCGTGCCATTCCCAGTCGTGGGCGTCGAGGACTCGAACCCCGATGTATGCCGTTCGCCCGTCCTTGCCATGCCATGCCAGGACTCGCCTAGCCACGCCAGGCACAGCCGCACCGAGCCATGCCCCGCGTGGGTGCCGGGGCCTTGAACCCCGGTGGCTGCCAGCCACCCGCCTATCTCCCTGCCACGCCCGGCCGCGCGCTGCCCAGCCTTGCGGCGCCGAGACCAGCCGCGCCCGGCAATGCCGGGTCGTGCGGTCCCGGGACTCGAACCCAGGTGTCTGCCAGTACCGCCCCATTCCCTTGCCTAGTCCCGCCCGGCCCGGCCTAGCCATGCGAAGCCACGCCTCGTCGCGCCATGCCGTGCGTGGGAGCCCCGGACTTGAACCGGGGTGTGTGCCGCTCTCCCTGGTGTTGCTCCCTGCCGCGCCTGGCCTGGCCTCGCATTGCCACGCAATGCCACGCCCTGCGTGCTCCCGGTGGGAGTCGAACCCGCCGTACGACCGTCGGGGCGCCTTCCTTGCCACGCCTAGCCGGGCCCGGCCAAGCACTGCCGTGCCTCGGCTCGTCCTGCCATGCCGGGGCATGTCTACGAATCCCGCTGATCCGGAATCCGAGTCTTGTTTCCGCGCCATTCTTTGATCTTGCTGGCGTGGCGGCATCGGCGTGGACTGTTGACCCACTGTCCGGTGTGGACGATTACGCCGTCCTGTGCGGCGCGGCCGATGCGGCTGCTGATCAGGTTCTTGTCGAAACCTGCGCCGCCTCCGTCGAGCTGCACGATGGTGTAGACGGTGTGTGCGGTGAACGTGGTCCCGGATCGGATGAGGGTGTCGAGTGCCACCTTCACCCGCTCGGTGTCGTCGCGGTAGCCCTTGGTGCCGGCGGCGAGGTTCGCGGCCTGCCCGGCGTGCCGATCGTCCAATCCGAGCGTCAGTTGATCGGTCACGATGCTTCCTCCATTGTGGATGGTGGGTGGTTTCGTGGTGGCTGACTGGTGAGGTGCCAGGCTGCGCATTCGCGGCAGACGTAGGCGCGTTCCTCGTGGCGCCGGGTCCTGTGTGGACGGAGGAACCGTGCGACTTTCGCGTTGAGTAGCGCAGTCTCGGCATCGGCGAGGGTGGGGAACCGCACCTTCCGGCACGGCTTCCCACCTGCCGCCGTCATCGGGCCACCTCGGGCTTCGGGACGAACACGAGCTTCGTCGTCTCGGATGGCTTCGTGGGTGGCTCGGCGCCGACTTTTCGGTACTCGGCGCGTACCGCGTCGGCGTCGAGCCGGTTGGTGGTGGTGATGCGCCACTCGATGTTCTTGTCCCAGCCCACGTCGAGCGGGTCGGAGCGGCCGAATGTGTTGGGGCGCAGCGCGTCGAGTGCGCCCTTCGCCTCGTCCTCGCGCGTCTCGGCGGCCTTCTTGTCGGCGCGCGCCTGGTGCAGCTTCTCGGCCCACCCGGCGGCGTCCGGGTCCTCCATGTACAGCACCGAGCGGAGATCCCGGTCGGATACGTGCCCGTCCCAACAGGTGTCGAAGAACGGGCAGTGCCCGCAGAACGGGCCGTCCGGGGAGTAGTCGCGGTTCAGCATCTCGACTGGAGTCGCCCGCACCGCCTTGAGCCACGTCATGGCTTCGCGCACGGCCGCGGGGTCTGGTGTCCCGGTCCAGCGCCACAGCTCGCCGGTGTCGCGGGCGATGTAGTCGATCACGATGCGCCGGACCCGGACCGCTTTGCCCTTCTGCATGAGCAGGGCGGCGGCGTAGCCGTTGATCTGCCACAGGTGTGAGCGGGTCGGCCCCTCGACCTTGATCGTCTCCAGCCACCGTGAGCTGGTGGTTTTCACGTCCACCAGCGTTTCGGTGTCGGCCTCGTACCGGTCGATGTGGCCGGGGATCCCGGCGAACTCGACGGCGACCTCCACCAGGTCGTCCGGGCCTGCGGTCTCGTTGAGGCGCTGCTGCACTGCCTCGTGGATCGCGGTGCCGAGGACAGCTTGCACGGACCCGCCGGGGTTTGTGGGTTCGGTGCCGGCGAGCCGGTACCCCGCTCGTCTACGGCAGCCGCCGACCTCGGACCAGCCGAGTTCCCGCTGCCGGGACCGCGGCCGTTCGCGGTCCCATTCGAGGAGGAGGTCGGCGGTGGTGCGCTCTCGTTCGGTGGTGGTCATCAGAACGGCGCCCTCTCCGCCCGCGAGCGGTCAACGAGGGCCATTCCGTGCGACGCAGCCATTTGCGCAAGTTCGGCACACTCCTTGCTGTCCTTCCAGACCAGGGTCTCGGGCACGGTGATGGTCACGGAGACCTGCACGCCACCGGGGGCGGTGATGATCGACTGGTAGGTCCGGTTCCCGTATCCGCTGTCCATCACTGGTCACCACCTTCGGACCACAGAGCGTCGACCGGCTCGTCGGCGGGGGCGGCGTTCTCGCGTTCGATCTCGGCGAGGTCGGCGAGCAGGTCCGCGTCCGGGACGTCAGGCTGCTCGATGGGCTCCTGTACCGGGGCGGGCTCGGCAGCGGCCGGGACACGCTCGGCGGCGACCTGCGCGAGCGTCGGCCGGGTGGGTTCCGGCTCGGCCAGTTCGTACTCGTCGGAGAACCCCATCGCGACCTCGGGGCACGCCTGCCGGATCGCCGTCGACGCGGCACGCGCGTACAGCATGGCCTTCGGGTTCTTCTGGTAGTTCGCGTTCGACGTCAGCCCGGCGGTCTTGGCGTCGTCGATGGTGTATGTGACCGAGATCGGACCGTCCGGGTCGTCGGAACGGATCACCGTCACCGTGCAGGACGTCGCCGTGTTCTCGGTGACGCGAACCTTGTGGCCCGCCCTGCGGGCCAGGGCGACCCACAGGTTCGCGCGCAGCGATGGGCGGCCCTTCATCACGTCGATGGTCTGGATCGCCTGCATCGGCGCGAGACCAAGCTCCTGCCCGTACAGCAGGATCACCAGCACATCGGACGGCTTGCCCTTGAGGTCGTTCGGAATCAAGTTCGACACCGACAGGTTCTGCGACAGCCGGTAAGCGGTGTCGAGGTCACCCTGTCGACCGGTGAGCGCAACCGGCCGCTTCGCGGGCTGCTGCTCGGCGACGGCGATTTCGTTGCTGGGCATGGGGTTCCTTCCGGTTGTGGTGGTGGGGGAGTGGCGCGGCGCGGTCATGCCGTGGCCGCCTTGCTTGCGGGGGCGGGGCGGAGCGGCCAGTCGAGGGACACGCTGTCGGCGTCGGAGTGCCGTCCCTGCCGGTGGAAGTAGTCGGCGAGCGATGCGGCCTGCTCGGCGTGCCACTGCTCCTGATTGGCGTGCAGCTCGGGGAGCCGCATCCGCGAGATCTCGGGGTAGTACCAGCGGGCCTGTGTCCACGCGATCCGTGCGGCGGCGAGTGCGTCGGCGGCGGCGCCGTGAGCGTCCATTTCGGACAGTGCGATGCGGTAGTGCTTCGCGACGTCGACGAGCTTCCGCGATCCGGGCCGGTAGCGGTTGAAATGCTTGTCGATGACGAGTGGGTCGATCACCGAGCCGTGCCACAGGCCCTCGCCCCGGTAGCGCCGTAGTTCCCGGTCTAGCAGGGTGAGGTCGAAGCTGGCGTTGTAGGCGACGACCGGGGTCATCTCCATCCACGCCGCGCCGAGGTGGAGGGCGATCTCGGCGACCGCCTCGCCCGGGTCCCGGCCCTCGGCGGCCATTGCGTCCGTGATGCCGTGGATGGCGGTCGCCTCGGCGGGGATGTCGATTCCAGGGTTGATCAGCCACTCGTGGCGGACGATCCCCCCTTCCAGGGGGTCGATCTCAAGCACCGCGGCCGTGACGATCCGGTCGGACTCGACATCCACGCCGGTGGTCTCCGTGTCGAACGCAACGAGCTTCTTGGTGTGCCAGGTCATCGCTTCACCGCCGGAGGCTCGATTCCGTAGCGGCGGGCGGCGCCCGGGTCGATTTCCAGGTGGAGTTCGGTGTCGCAGCTCTCCCACACGGAGCAGGCCGCGTCGAACGCGCATCCGGCGCACACCTCGCGGGCGAGGACACGCACCGAGCCGAGGCGGAAGTAGACGTTGACCTCGACTACGGCGCCGAGGTCCGCGCAGTTGTCGCACTGGATGTCGTCGATCGGCCGGTAGTCGAAGCTGTCGACCATCCGCGAGGAGAGGAGGACGGCGAGGGTCGTGTCGCCGGGGGATACGGGCGTGTTCGGTCGGTATGATGTGGTCATCGGTCGCTCCTTCGGGGCGGTCGTCTCCTGAGCCCCCGCCGACGGTTTGGTCACTGGACGGCGGGGGTTCTTCATGTCTGGGGTGGCGGTCACTGCTCGGCCGGCACGTTGTCGAAGAGGGCATCGACGGTGAGCGCGGGGAATGCGTAGAGCGCGCCCGCGATGAACGCGCCGCCGGGGACGAGGTCGCCGGCGAGGACGCGGGCGACGGTGGTGCGGTGGATGTCCATTGCGCGGGCAAGTGCGGAGTCGCTGGGGATGCCGTGCAGCTCGCAGGCTTTGCGGAACTGGTCGGGCTTGGGTCGCAGTTCGCGTGCCATCGATCCTCCGTGTGTGTGCGGACGCTACGTTTGTCCGTAGACGCAACAGTACGCGTACTGATGCGTGGACGCAACAGTGATGCGTGCGGGGACAGGTTTGCGTGATGCGCGGACGCACGGTGAACTACATGGGTGTGATTCGTCTACCTGCCGTAACTGTGTCCGTTCCGCGCGACAACGTTGCGTGCGAGCACGTACAGTGGTGGCCTATGAGCACTCAGGACTTCCCCTCCTGGTACCAGTACGTCCAACGCCGACTAGATCAGCTCGACATGAGCACCATCGCGTTCGAGGACAAGACCGGGGTATCGCGCACCCGGCTTCACGGATGGAAGACCGGCGGCGCCGTCCGACCGGACATCGTGCGCGTAGTCGCCGAAGCGCTTGACTTGCCGATCCTGCAAGCGTTCGTGGTTGCGGGGTTCCTCAAGCCGGACGAAGTGGGCCAGACCGCAGCGGCCCCGATCGATCCGATGTCGCTGTCGAATGACGAGATCCTGGGCGAGGTTCGTCGGCGCATGGACGCTGCCGAGGGTGGTGCAGGCCCGCGGTTCATCTCGCGCGAGGAGATCGAGGCGGCCGGCGAGGACGTGGTGACGACTCCTCGGCGTGCTCGGTCGAGGCGTGAAGCGTGACCATTCGCAGCATCGAACACCTGTGCGAACTGTTACCGCTGTTGGCCTAACCGTTACGCAAGTTGGGCTAGGGCGGTGAACTTTCCACCACCGCGTTGTGACGGGCCATCCCCACGTGGCACAACAGATGGATGTCTCTCCTGCCCCTTCTGCTTGCCGCGGCCTGCCACCAGCACGGCCAAATCACCGTCCGCTTCGACGACCTCGACGGACACGACGCCCTTTACCGACGCTCCACCCGCACCCTCCACGTCGACTGCAAGACGTTCTCGTTCGAGCGAGCCGCCACCGAGGTGCTGCTGGCGGCCGTCGAGCCCGAACGTCAACTTGCCTCGATCGATGGCGGCGCGCTCGCAGCCGATCCGGCGTACATCCCGGCACAGCCTGGGCCGAGACCACGGCCACTGCGGATCGTCGACGACACCGGAGCAGGCGGTTAGCGGTGCCGTGGAAACTTCCCGTACAGCGTTGCCCTGTATCCTGCATCTACCAGGGGGCGCATAGCGTTCGCGTCGTAGGGAACCAGTAGTTCTCCTCGGCGACCCCGGGCACGGTGCGCTCACCGGTCAGGTGCAGCGCCTCGGCTCGGGTGGATTGGGTGCTCACGGCGGGCAGCGTAACCGCACCTGGCCGTCCCGCCCGGCGGCCACCCGCGCCGGGGGCCGGGCGCGCGGATCCGCTCCGCGGCGCCCGGCGTACCGGGTCAGTGACCGGCCGGGCCGCCCTTGCCCTTGCCGCCACGCAGCTTGTCGAAGGCGTCCTTCGCCTGCTGCTTGCGGCGCGGGTCCTTGGCGGCCTGCTTGGCCTGCTCGATGGCGCGACGGCCCTGCGGGCTCCGCGCGAAGCTGGAGATCTTGCTGAACAGCGATGCCATGTCCGTGCTCCCTGGGGACGAAGGGTCCGGCGGTGTGGCCGGATATGTCCGAGTATCCAACGTACGGCGGGTATCGGCAGTTCCGGCGCTGGCCTATCCGGTCGGGGAGACCGTGATACCGAGAACCCCGGGACCGAGGTGCGCGCCGAGTACCGCGCTGATGTCCACCCGTACCGGTTCGTAGGCCTTGGGCAGCCGTTCGTGCAGGCCGGCCGCGAGCCGTTCGGCGCGGTCGTCCGGGCCGAAGTGGCTCACGGCGAGGTCCACGTGCCTGCCCGCCGCCCGCTCGACGGCGAGGTCGAGCACCTTGTTCATCGCACGTCTGCTGCCGGGCACCCTGGTCAGCGCGGCGACCTCGCCCTCGCGCAGGGTGAGTACCGGTTTGAGTGACAGTGCCGTGCCGACCAGTGCCGCGGCGGCGCCGATCCGGCCGCCCTTGCGCAGGAACTCCAGGGTGTCGACGTACAGGAGTTCGCTGCTCTGCCGGAACCGGCGCTCCGCCGTCTCGGCGACGCGGTCCGCCTGGGCGCCGGTGGCCGCGGCCCGGGCGGCGGCGAGCACGGCGAAGCCGAGGCTCATGCCGGTGGTCTCGCTGTCCAGCACCCGGACCGGGACGCGGACCTCGGCGGCAGCGGTGCGCGCCGCCTCGACCGTGGCCGACATGCGTCCGGACAGGTGGATGCTGACGATGGTGTCCGCACCCGTCTCGGCGGCCTGTCGGTACGTCCTGGCGAAGGTGGCGGCCAACGGCGGTGAGGTGGTGGCGGGGATGCCGGACTCCAGCGCGCCGATCAGCTCGGGGGAGCTGAAACGTTGTTCGTCCTCGGTCCGGTAGCCGATCTTGAGCTGCATCGGAACGACCGTGACGTTCCACTGTTCGGCGAGCTGTGCGGGCAGGCTGGCGGTGGAGTCGGTTACGACGGCGACAGACACGCACCGGAGGCTAGTGCCTCAGTCGCGAAAGTCCGAGAACTGTGTAATCACTCAATTGCCTCGCCCGGCCCTCGATCCGGCCAACCGGCCGAGCGTCGGATGGATTTATGGGACCATCGTCCTAGTAGATTGCGAATCCGGGTGAATGGCGTCACCTCGCCGCGCCGGAGCCGCGATTTGGGCATAACGTACTGGCCAGTAATGCTGGCGTATCGGGAGGTCGAAGAAGACCCATGACGAATATCGTTGTCCTGGTCAAGCAGGTGCCAGACACCTACTCCGAGCGCAAGCTCGCCGAGGCTGACCACACACTGGACCGGGAGTCCGCCGACGCGGTGCTCGACGAGATCAACGAGAAGGCCGTCGAGGCGGCACTCAAGATCAAGGAAGCGGGCGAGGGCGAGGTCACCGTGATCTCCGTCGGCCCCGACCGCGCCACCGACGCCATCCGCAAGGCCCTCTCGATGGGCGCGGACAAGGCCGTCCACGTATCGGACGAGTCGCTGCACGGCTCCGACCTCATCGCCACCGCCAAGGTGCTCGCCGCCGCGATCGGCAAGGTCGAGGGTTACGACCTGGTCATCACCGGCAACGAGGCCTCCGACGGCCGCGGTGGTGCGGTACCCGCGGTACTCGCCGAGCTGCTCGGCCTCCCGCAGCTCACGCACGTCCGCGTGCTGGAGGTCGACGGCACCACCGTCAAGGCCGACCGGGAGACCGACGACGGCATCACCCACCTCGAGGCGAGCCTGCCCGCGCTGGTGAGCGTCGGCGAGAAGATCAACGAGCCGCGTTACCCGTCGTTCAAGGGCATCATGGCCGCGAAGAAGAAGCCGGTGGAGACGCTGACCATCGCCGACCTGGGTGTCGACGGTGGCGAGGTCGGCCTCGGCAACGCCTGGTCCTCCGTCGTCGAGGCTTCCCCGAAGCCTCCGCGCACCGCGGGCCAGCGGGTCGAGGACGAGGGCGACGGCGGCTCGAAGGTCGCCGAGTACCTGGTCGGCCAGAAGCTCATCTGAGACGAATTCGCGAGGAGGAGAACCGATGTCAGAAGTACTGGTCCTCGTCGACCACGTCGACGGTGAGGTCAAGAAGGTCACCCACGAACTGCTGACCGCGGCACGCGCGCTCGGCGAGCCGTCGGCGGTGGTGGTCGGTGCCACCGGCACCGCGGCCAAGGTCAAGGAGTCACTCGCCGCCTACGGCGCGGCGAAGGTGTACGTCGCCGAGTCCGACGACGCCGCCGGCTACCTGGTCACCCCGAAGGTCGACGCGCTCGCCGCCGTCGCGAGCACCGCCTCGCCCGCCGCGGTGCTCGTCGCCGCCTCCGCCGAGGGCAGGGAGGTGTCGGGCAGGCTCGCCGCCCGGCTCGACTCCGGCCTGCTGATCGACGTCGTCGCGGTCAACTCCGACGGCTCCGTCGACCAGTCCGTCTTCGGTGGCGCGTTCTCGGTGAAGTCCAAGTCCACCAAGGGAATCCCGGTCATCTCGGTCCGTCCCGGCAGCGTCGACGCCGAGCAGGCCGAGGGCGCGGCCGCGGAGGAGACCGTGGAGCTGCCCGCCGTGGACCCGGCGAAGTCGGCGAAGATCACCGGCGTGGAGCCGATCGTCGGTGGCGACCGTCCCGAGCTGACCGAGGCCTCGGTCGTGGTCTCGGGTGGCCGCGGTGTCGGTTCCGCCGACCAGTTCGATGTCGTCGAGAAGCTGGCCGACTCGCTCGGTGCGGCCGTCGGCGCCTCGCGCGCCGCGGTGGACTCCGGCTACTACCCCGCGCAGTTCCAGGTGGGGCAGACCGGCAAGACCGTGTCGCCGCAGCTCTACGTCGCGCTCGGCATCTCCGGTGCGATCCAGCACCGCGCCGGGATGCAGACGTCGAAGACGATCGTCGCGGTGAACAAGGACGCGGAGGCGCCGATCTTCGAGATCGCCGACTTCGGCGTCGTGGGCGACCTGTTCAAGGTCGCGCCGCAGCTCACCGACGAGGTCGCCAAGCGCAAGGGCTGAGTTTCCACACGCCGCGGCCAGGAGCGGGGCGGTCCCCTTCACCGAGGGGGCCGCCCCGCTCCGCGTCCGGAGGTGCCCGGAAGGCGTCCGGGGCCCGCGAACGCCGCGTTCACGGACTGTGCACCGGGCCGTTCCGCACACCATTCCGGCTGGTTCCCGCGGGTCGGTACACCTATGGCCATGACGCGGTCACAGTTGCTCGTCAGTACCGGTTCGACGACCTCCGAGCGGCAGCCGGGCAGCCCCCGCTACTCGCTGCTCGTCGCCTACGACAACGACGAAGTCCATGCCGCACAACGACTCCGCCACCAAGTGTTCGCCGAGGAGATGGGCGCGACACTGCACACCGAGCGTCCCGGTCACGACGTCGACAGGTTCGACGCCTTCTGCGACCACCTGGTGGTGCGCGACGACGACACCGGCGAGATCGTCGGCACCTACCGGATGCTCCCGCCCGACCGCGCGGTGCGCGCGGGCGGCCTCTACGCCGACACCGAATTCGACCTCGGCGCGTTCGAGGACCTGCGTCCCGGTCTGGTGGAGACCGGACGGTCCTGCGTGCACCCGGCGCACCGGTCCGGCGCCGTGGTCGGCCTCGTCTGGGCGGGAATCGCCCGGTACATGCTGCTCTCCGGGCACCGTTACCTCGCCGGGTGCGCCTCGGTGCCACTGGCCGACGGCGGGACTCTCGCCGCGGGCGTGTGGGATCTGGTGCGGCGCAAGCACTACGCACCCGCCGGCCTGCGCGTGACGCCGCGGCGGCCGTGGGCGGACGGGGATGCCGTACGTCCCGTCACCCCGGCGCTGCCGCCCCTGTTGCGCGGGTACGTCCGGCTGGGCGCGCAGGTCTGCGGCCCACCGGCGCACGATCCCGACTTCGGTGTCGCGGACCTGCTGGTGCTGCTGGACATGGAACGCATCGATCAGCGCTACCTCCGCTTCTTCCTGGGTGGCAGGGCATGAGCCACCCGTGGACGCCGGCGTCCCCGTGCGGCACGGGCTGCCTCACCGCGGGCGAGCCGGCGAGCGGGCCGCTGCGGCGAGGTGTGCGTTACCTGGCGGTCACGGCCGTCCTGCTCGGCACGGTCACCGTCGCGCCCCTGCTCGCCCTCGCCGGTTCGCGGGTCCGCGCGTACGTCCTGCGCCTGGTCTCCGCCGGGGTGCTGCGCGCGCTCGGGGTACGGCTGAGGGTGCACGGCCGCGCGGGCCTGCGGGCCACCGGGCGCGGTGCGCTCGTCGTGAGCAACCACGTCTCCTGGCTGGACATCGTCGCGCTCAACGCGGTGCGGCCGATGCGGGCACTGGCGAAGAAGGAGGTGGCGGACTGGCCGGTACTCGGCGGCCTGGCCGTCCGTGGCGGCACCATCCTGCTCGACCGGGAGCGTCTCAGCGCCCTGCCCGGCACCGTCGCCGCACTGGCGTCCGCTCTGCGCGACGGGGCGCAGGTGAGCGTCAACCCGGAGGGCACCACCTGGTGCGGGCTCGCTTCCGGGCGGTTCGCCCCGGCGGTGTTCCAGGCCGCGATCGACGGTGGTGTGCCCGTGCGCCCGGTGGCGCTGCGCTTCCTGGACGGCCGCGGCCGGGAGACCACCCGGCCCGCGTTCATCGGCACCGAGACGCTGGTCGACTCCGTCCGCCGGGTCGCCGGTCTGCGCGGCCTGGTCCTGGAACTGCGCGTCTGCCCGGAGATCGCCCCCGGACGCGCGGACGGGCGTCGGGAACTGGCCGCACTCGCCGAGGACTCGGTCCGCTCGGCGCTGGGCACCACCGGCATCCCCGTGCGGACCCGGCGGCGGACCGCTCGTCCCGCGGCGCTGACCGTGCGCCGGGCACAGCCGTCGAGTTGACCTCCAGCGTGGTCGAGGTTGCAGCCTGGGGGCCATGACCGAGACGATCGCCGCCCGCCGTCCGCGCGTGCTGTGGGCACCGGAGAACCGGGTGACCACCACGGGCATGCTGCTGGTGGTCACCCTGGTGGCGTTCGAGAACATGGGTGTCGCCACCGCGATGCCCACCACCGTCGCGGCGCTCGGCGGCCAGTCGCTGTACTCCTGGCCGTTCACCGCTTTCCTGATCGCCAGCGTCGTGGCCACCGTGCTCTCCGGGCGGGTCTGCGACGTGCGTGGTCCCGGCCCCTCACTGCTGACCGGGCCGGTGGTGTTCCTGGTGGGGCTGCTGGTCGCCGGCACGGCGAGCAGCATGACGGCCCTGTTGCTCGGCCGCGTGCTCCAGGGCCTGGGCACCGGCATCCTGCTGGTCGCGTTCGCTCTGCTCATCGCGCTGGTGTTCGACGACCACCAGCGTCCCGCCGTCTACGCCGCCAACGCCGCGGCCTGGGTGCTGCCTGCCGTCGTCGGGCCCGGCGTCGCCGGGTTCGTCACCGAGCGCGTGGGGTGGCGCTGGGTGTTCCTCGGTCTCGTCCCGCTGGTGCTGGTCGGGTTCGCCCTGCTGGTGCTGGTCGTCCGGCGGCTGCCCGTGCGGCGGGCCACCCCGGGTGGGCGCCGGGGCGGGGTGGTGGCCGCCGTCGCGGCAGCCTGCGGGGTCGCGGCACTGACCTGGGCGGCCCAGCACCCCTCGGCGCCGGCCGCCGGATACGGCGCGGCGGGGCTGTTCGCGCTCGGCTGGGCGCTGCGCAGGCTGCTGCCCGAGGGCACCCTCACCGCCCGTCCCGGCCTGCCGACCGTGGTCGCCTCCCGGGCGCTGATCTGCGGGGCGTTCGCGGCGATGGAGGCGTACCTGCCGCTGACCATGACCACGGTGCACGGCTGGGGCCCAGCCGCGGCGGGACTGCCGCTGACGGTCACCGCGGTCGGCTGGTCGGCCGGATCGGCGGTGCAGGGCCGGTACCCCGGCTGGTCCCGGGAAGGCATGCTGCGCACCGGGTTCCTGCTCGTCGCCCTCGCGCTGGCGGCGTTCGCGTTCGTCTCGCAGCCGTGGTGCCCGCCGTGGGTCGCCTTCGCCGCCTCGGCCGTCGGCGGGGCCGGCATGGGACTGGCGATGCCGGCCATCTCCCTGTTGCTGCTGCGTTTCTCCCCGGTCGCGGAACGGGGCTTCAACACCTCGGCGCTGCAACTCGGCGACTGGGTCAGCTCGGCGATCACCGTCGGACTCGGCGGCGTGCTGCTCGGCCTGCTCGGTTCCGCGGCCGCCCCGTCCTCCGCCGTGGCGGTGCTGGCCACGGCGATGGTCCTGGTCGCCGCCATCGGTTCGCTGCTCACCCGGCGGTGGCCCGCGCCGAGCCCGCCATGACGTGGCGGCGTGCGGATCCGGGCGCGGAAGGGCAGGTCTACCCTGGACGGGCGATGACCTATCTAGACCACGCCGCGACCACCCCGATGCTGCCGGAAGCCGTCGCGGCCATGACCGAGGCGCTGTCCAGCGTGGGCAATGCCTCTTCACTGCATTCCTCGGGCAGGCGCGCCCGCCGCGTCGTCGAGGAGTCCCGCGAGATCGTGGCGGGCGCGCTGGGTGCGCGACCGTCCGAGGTGATCTTCACGGCGGGCGGTACGGAGAGCGACAATCTCGCGGTCAAGGGCATCTTCTGGGCGCGGCGGCAGCAGGACCCGGCTCGCAGGCGGGTACTGGCGGGTGCCGTCGAGCATCACGCGGTGCTGGACGCGGTGCAGTGGCTGGCCGAGCATGCCGGGGCGGAGATCGTCTGGCTGGACGCCGACGAGCACGGCCGGGTACATCCGGAGACGCTGCGCGAGGCGATCGCGGTGGCCCCCGGGGAGATCGCGCTCGCCACGGTCATGTGGGCGAACAACGAGGTCGGCACGGTCAACCCGATGGCGGAGCTGGCCGCGGTGTGCGCCGAGTACGGCATTCCGCTGCACACCGACGCCGTGCAGGCGGCGGGGGCGGTCGAGGTGGACTTCGCCGCCTCCGGCGTGAGCGCCCTCACCGTCACCGGGCACAAGCTCGGCGGTCCCTACGGCGTCGGCGCGCTGCTGCTGGCCAGGGACACCGCCTGCGTGCCGCTGCTGCACGGCGGCGGGCAGGAGCGTGACGTCCGTTCCGGCACCCTCGACGTGCCCGCCATCCACGCCTTCGCCACCGCCGTGGGCATCTCCGTCGGCGGCAGGCGGGAGCACGCGGCAGAGGTGGGGACGCTGCGTGACGAACTGGTCGCCGCGGTGCTGCGCGAGGTGCCCGACGCCGTGCTCAACGGGGCTCCCCCCGGGCCGGGCCGCCTTCCCGGCAACGCCCACTTCACCTTCCCCGGGTGTGCGGGCGACAGTCTGCTGATGCTGCTCGACGCGAAGGACATCGAGTGCTCCACCGGGTCCGCCTGCACCGCGGGTGTCGCCCAGCCCAGCCACGTGCTGCTGGCGATGGGCGCGGATCCGGTATCCGCGCGGGGATCGCTGCGGTTCTCCCTCGGGCACGACTCGACCGCCGCCGACGTCCGGGAGCTCGCCGGCGAGATCGGCGGCGTCGTCACGAGGGCCAGGCAGGCAGGGCTGGCCGGGATGCGCAAGCAGGGCGTCCGGCAGGCGGCCACGGCCGACGTAGGCTTGTCCGGAACGGAGGTGTGAGCGGTATGCGCGTTCTGGCCGCGATGAGCGGGGGAGTGGACTCGGCGGTGGCCGCCGCGAGGGCCGTCGCCGCGGGGCACGAGGTCGTCGGTGTGCACCTGGCGCTGTCGGCGAAACCCGGCACCCTGCGTACCGGTTCCCGTGGCTGCTGCACCATCGAGGACTCGCACGACGCCCGCCGGGCGGCGGACATTCTCGGCATCCCCTTCTACGTATGGGATTTCGCCGAACGGTTCACCGAGGAGGTCGTGGAGACCTTCGTCGGGGAGTACGCCGCGGGCCGCACCCCCAACCCGTGCGTCACCTGTAACGAGAAGATCAAGTTCGAGGCGTTGCTGGACAAGGCGATGGCGCTCGGCTTCGACGCCGTCGCCACCGGGCACTACGCCCGTCTGTCCGTTGTGGACGGTATACCGGAGTTGCGGCGCAGCGCGGACGAGGGCAAGGACCAGTCGTACGTGCTGGCCTCGCTGACTCCCGAGCAGCTCGCGCACTCGATGTTCCCGCTCGGCGACTCGTGGAAGTCCGAGGTGCGCGCCGAGGCGGAGGAGCGCGGCCTGGCCGTGGCGAACAAGCCGGACAGCCACGACATCTGCTTCATCCCGGACGGCGACACGAAGAAGTTCCTGGAGTCACGGCTGGGCCAGAGTCCCGGCGAACTCGTCGACGCCGACACCGGCGCCGTGCTCGGCAGGCACACCGGCGTGCACGGTTTCACCGTCGGCCAGCGCAAGGGTCTCGGCATCGAGGCCCCCGCACCAGACGGCAGGCCGCGCTACGTGCTCTCGCTGGAACCGGTGTCCGGCACGGTCACGGTGGGCAGCGAGCGGGACCTCGGCGTGCGCGGTATCGACGCCGACCGTCCCATCTGGCCCGGAACCCCGCCGGCCGGCCCGACCGAGTGCGTCGTGCAGGTGCGCGCCCACGGCGGGCTGTCCCCCGCCGTCGCCGAGACGGACGGCGAGCGGGTGACCATCGAACTGCGGGAACCGCTGCGCGGGGTCGCGCCCGGACAGGTCGTCGTGCTCTACCGTCCCGAGGCGGCCGGCGACCTGGTGCTGGGCAGCGCGAAGATCGCCGCCACCCGCTGAGCCGGGATCACAGCGCGAGCTTGAACCCGGTGTGGGTGGCGGAGAAACCGAGACCCTCGTAGAAACGGTGCGCCTCGCCGCGAGAGGCGTCGGAAGTGAGCTGCACGAGGGCGCAGCCCCGCGCCCTCGCCTCCTCGATCGCCCACCGGAGCAGCCTCGCGCCGAGACCGTCGCCGCGCAGGTCCGCGTGCACCCGCACCGCCTCGATCTGGCCCCGGGTGGCCCCCGAGCGGGCGAGGCCGGGAATCACGGTGAGCTGCAGGGTGCCGACCGGCAGTCCGCGCCGGTCGGCGACGACGAGCACCTGGTTCGGGTCGGCGTCGATCCGGGCGAACGCCCGTTCGTACGGGCCGAGATCGGCGGTGGACTCCCGGGTCGCACCCAGCCGGTCGTCGGCCAGCATCGCGACGATGGGCTCGACATCGGCGGCTCGCGCACGTCTAATGTGGATCTCGCTCACCGGGGAGATCATGCCGGAAGGACGCCCATGGATCACCTACGTTCCAGCACGCTCGCCGACGTCCTGCGCCGGTCGGCCCGCCGGGTGCCGCGCCGCGTCGCGCTGCGTTTCGCCGGCCGTGAGTGGACCTACGCCGGTCTCGACGAGGCGGTGACCCGCGCGGCGGGCCACCTGCTCGGGCTCGGACTGGCGAAGGGCGACCGGGTGGCCGCCTACGGCCGCAACTCCGACGCCTACCTGATCGGCTTCCTCGCCTGCGCCCGTGCCGGACTCGTGCACGTGCCGATCAACTACAACCTCACCGGTGCCGAACTGGCCTATCTGGTGACGCAGTCGGGCAGCACGCTCGCCCTCGTCGACCCGGCGTTGCAGTCCAATGTGGACGCGGTCGCCGACGGGCTGGGCCTGCGCGGGACGCTTCCGCTGCGCGACGCGGAGGGCTCCCTGCTGGCAGCCGCAACCGAGGGCGCGGTGCCGGAGCTGGACGTCGTGGTCGCGGACACCGACCTGGTGCAGCTTCTGTACACCTCCGGCACCACCTCGCGGCCCAAGGGCGCGATGATGACGCACCGGGCGCTGCTGCACGAGTACCTGTCCTGCATCGTCGGCCTCGACCTCACCGAGGACGACGCCCCGCTGCACGTCATGCCGCTGTACCACTCGGCGCAGATGCACGTGTTCCTGATGCCGTGGCTGGCCGTCGGTGCCACCAACGATCTGCTGGAAACCCCCGAGCCCGGCGAGATCCTGCGCAGGCTCGAAGGGACCGGGCACCGCGCGTTCTTCGCCGCGCCGACGCTCTGGGTCGCCATCGCCAACCACCCGGATTTCCCCGGACGCCGGATCACCGGCCTGCGCAAGGCCTACTACGGGGCGTCGATCATGCCGGGCCCGGTGCGCGACCGCCTCGCCGAGGCCATGCCGGAACTCGGCTTCTACAACTGCTTCGGCCAGTCGGAGATCGGGCCGCTGGCGACGATTCTGCGGCCGGCCGAACACACCGAGCGCCCGGAGTCGGCGGGCAGGGCGGTGCTGTTCGTCGAGCTGCGGGTGCTCGACGACGCCGGGAACGACGTGGCGGCGGGCGAACTCGGCGAGGTCGTCTACCGCTCCCCGCAACTCTGCGAGGGCTACTGGGACAAGCCGGAGGACACCGCCGAGGCCTTCGCCGGCGACTGGTTCCACTCCGGCGACCTGGTGCGCGTCGACGAGGAGGGGTTCATCACCGTCGTCGACCGGATCAAGGACGTGATCAACACCGGCGGGGTGATGGTCGCCTCCCGAGAGGTGGAGGACGCGCTCTACACCCACGAGGGTGTCGGCGAGGCAGCCGTCGTCGGCGTGCCGGACGAGAAGTGGATCGAGGCCATCACGGCCTTCGTCGTGCCCAGGGAACCGGGATCCGCACCGGACGCCGAGACGCTGCGGGCACACGTCCACGAGCGGCTCGCCGCGTTCAAGGTGCCCAAGGCCGTGCACTTCGTCGAGGACCTGCCGCGCAACGCATCCGGCAAGATCCTCAAGCGGGAGTTGCGCGACCGGCTCGGCTGAGCCGGCCTGCCCGTCAGTCGGAGTCCTGCTTGAGCGCGGTGTCGATGGTCAGCGCCGCCGCGACGACCATGCTGGCCAGCGGATCCCGCAGCGGACTCGGGATCTCCACGACGTAGTTGTCGGCCGTGGTGAACGCCGCCCGGGCGAACCCGCCCCAGGTCTTGCTGATCCGCGCGACCTCGGTGCCGTTCGCGTCCTCCACGGCGAAGTTCCAGGCTCGCCAGTTCTCCGCCTGGATGCCGCCGATCTTCTCGCCGCCGGAGGTGAAGGCGAACCGGATCCGGCCGAAGACGTTCTCCTGCACGATCTCGCCCACCGGGGCGTCGTCGCCGCGGGTCACCAGGAATCGGCTCTTGAACACCTTCGCCGGCCGGACCACCTTGAGCAGCGTGCTGTGCCCCGCGTCGCGTATCTCGAAGCGGTGCGTCATGAACTGGTCGGCGCTGCCCAGCAGCCGCACGACCTTCTTCAGCGTGCTCTGGCCGACCTGCACGACCGCGCCGAGCTGCGTGCCCTGCTGGTCGAAAACGCCGTACTCGCTGGACATCTCGATCAGTTTGGCGCGCTGGTTCACCACCAGCACCGGCTCGGTGAACACCGTGCCGCCGCCCGCGCCGCCCCTGGCGCGGCCGCGCGTGCCCTCGGCGACCTGTGCCCGGACGCGCTCCGGGTCGTGGGCCGGTTCGATGTCCAGCTCGATCGGCTCGGCGTCGTGCCTCGGCGGTGCCTGCCCGGCCGGACCGGTGTGGTCCGTCCAGGCCTGCCCGTCCCACCAGCGCACGAGCTGAGGTTGCCGCTGATCCGGGTACCAGCCCGGTTGCGGGGGGCTCGTCATGGAGACCAACGGTAACGGCGGGCGGGCAGGTGCGCGGGGTGAACGACGATTGCTGCGCGAATGTCTGGTTCCGTGCCCGCCGTCCCGCTCAGTCGTCCCCGCTCTCGTTGATCAGCCGTTCCAGCTCCCGGCGCAGCAGCCCGAGCCGGGCGTCGGCGAGCAGCGGGATCTCCCGCCTGCGCCTGCGTACGGAGTGCGGGTCGATGTCCACGATCGTCAGCGACTCGTCCCACACCGGTGCTGTCGCCACCGCCGAACCCCATGGGTCGATCACCCGCGAACCGCCCCAGAAGCGCACACCCGCCTCGTCGCCGACCCGGTTGACGAAGATGACCCAGCACTGCTGCATCCGTGCGGTGAACGTGAGCAGGTCGTGCCAGTACTCGGCCGGGTCGAAGGATCCGGCGGTCAGTTTCGCCGCGCTGTTCGTCGGCACGATCAGCACCTCGGCGCCGTCCTGGGCGGCCAGCCAGGGCAACATCGGCTGCCAGGCGTCGTTGCAGATCAACGTGGCGAAGCGGGCGTGCGCGGCGTCGAAGGCGCGCATGTGCTGTCCGGGACTGGCGTGCTTGCGCTCCTCCCAGATCAGGTAGTTGGGCAGGTAGAGCTTGCGGTGGTTGTGCACCACCCTGCCGTCGGAGAGGTACAGCGCCGAGTTGTGCCTGCGGATCCGGCCGTCCTCGAGCATGCCGATGACGACGTCCGGGCCGTGCTTCGACAGGTCCACCAGGCGTGGATCGTCGGTCCACAGCGAAATGTCGTCGGCGAGCTGCCCGAGCGCGTACCCGGTGAGACTCAGTTCCGGGAACACCACGAGGTCCGCACCCTCGGTCGCGGATTCCTTGATGATCCGCTCGGCGTCGGCGAGGTTGCCCGCGACGTCGCCGAGCCGGCAGTCGGTCTGCGCGAGTGCCACCCTCATCGATCTCACCTCCTCACGCTCGAAACCAGGCGGTTCACCGCCCACACGACAGGCGGACCGCCGGTGCGTGTTGACATAGGTGAGTTGTCGCCGCGCGTGCCACACCGGACGCGTGCGGCCACCGTACGGGATACCCGCCGGGCGCGGCGACCCCCGAACACCCTCCGGGCGGAGCTCGGCTACCTGGGTGGCACGACCCCCGCTCCGGCAGGGAGAATCCGCCCCGTGATCGAACGAGCCTGGCCTGACGGCGCCGCCACCGGAATCGGGTCGATGCCCGGAGCCGACCCAGCGGAGACGGCGGCCGTCGTTCTCGGCGAACTGCCGGAATTCCCGCACCTGCCCGAACTTCCCGGCCGTGGGGTCGGTGCCGACATCCTCGGCCGGACCGCGGGGCTGCTGGTGGACATCGCGGTCGACGTCGTCCCGTCCGGCTACCGGGTGAGCCCCCGCCCCGGACTCGACCACCGGCGCGCGGTCGATCTGATGCGCTGGGACCTCGACGCCTTCGAGGAGGCGCTGCAGCGTTCCGGCAGCACTCCGGCCGTGGTGAAGACGCAGGTCGCCGGGCCGTGGACGCTCGCCGCCGGCATCGAGCTGGCGCGTGGGCACCGGGTGCTGACCGACCGCGGGGCGCTGCGCGAGTTCGCCGCTTCGCTGAGCGAGGGCCTCGACGCGCACGTACGGGAACTCGCCGAACGCACCGGGGCGCGGGTGGTCGTGCAGTTCGACGAGCCGACGCTGCCGGACGTGCTCGCCGGGGCGCTGTCCACCCCGTCCGGTTACGGCACCGTCCGTTCGGTGCCCGCACCGGAAGCGCGGGACCTGCTGGCCGAGGTGATCGGCGCGGCGGAGCGCAGCACCGGCCAGCCGGTCATCGTGCACTGCTGCGCCACCCGGCCCCCGGTGTCGCTGCTGCGATCCGCGGGCGCGGGCGCGCTCGCACTCGACGGCACCACCCTCGACGGTGCGCCTGCCAGTCTGCTCGACGAACTCGGGGAAGCCTGGGACAGCGGGGTCTCCCTGCTGCTCGGCCTGGTTCCCGCGCTCGAACCGGACGCGCCGCCGCGGCTGCGTGATCTCGCCGGCCCGGCGCTGAACCTCGCGGACCGGCTCGGTTTCGGCCGCGACATCCTCACCGCGCTCACGCTGCCCACACCGAGCTGCGGTCTGGCGGGCGCCGACCTGCGGTGGATGCGCCGCACGCTCACGCTGACCCGTGAGCTCGGGCGTGCGTTCGCCGAGCCGCCCGAGGGCTGGTAGTGGTGGTGGGGATGAGGTTCTTCCGCCGACGCAAGGCGAGTCCGCCCGATCCGCGGACGGAGTGGCCGGCACCGGAGGTGCCCGAAGATCCGATGACCGCCGCCGTCGCCTTCTGGCGGCGCTGGTTCGAGCTGCTGCCGAGGGTCAGCGCCGCACTCGGCGACCGGGAACCGCAGCGGATGGAGCACGAACTCTGCGCGGCCGTCGCGATGGTGCACCCACGGCTCCAGTTCTCCGTCGAACGCGGCAGGCGCGCGATCTACGCGCTCGTGCTCAGCGGGCAGGAGGATCCGGAGCTGCGTCCGTACACCGACGCCTGGATCCAGGCGGCCCCGGCCGAGGACGCCATCTGGGAGTACCACGACTCGGTCCCGCCGGTGCCCGATCCCGCCGAGGTGACGGTGAACCTGGGCGACCGCCGGATCGCGCTCGCCGACGTCGGTGTCGTCGCACAGGTGGACGAGGGGGAGGCGGTCGTCGACGTCGCCGTCTATCACCCGGAACTGTCCGGCCTCGACGACGCGTCCCGTTCGGCCATGACCTTCCTGCCGCTGGACGCGACCCTCGGTGAACGGCTGGCCGCCGAACGGCTGCGGCGCGTCGAGACCGCCGAGACCGAGCCCGCCGCGACCATCACGCTGCTCGAACTGCGGGAACTGGTCCGCGGACTCGCCGAGCGCACGGAGCCACCCACGGCTGACGGTACCTAGGCGCGCGGTGCCGGGACTCCTCCGTTGTCGGTGCGGAGAACTAAGCTCGTCACCGTGAGCGAGGAACTTCCGAACGACATGCCGGGCATCGACACCGCACCTCCGGTGGAGGCGCAGGGACTGGCCGAGGTACCGCAGGACGCGCGCGAACGGCACGCGGCGCTGGCCGAGGAGATCCGCGGGCACCAGTTCCGCTACTACGTGCTGGACTCGCCGACGGTCGCCGACGGGCAGTTCGACGAACTGCTGCGCGAGCTGGAGGCACTGGAGAGCACCCATCCCGGTCTCGCCACGCCCGACTCGCCCACCCAGAACGTCGGCGGCACCTTCTCCACCGAGTTCACCGCGTACGACCACCTCGAACGCATGCTCAGCCTGGACAACGCGTTCGACAGCGAGGAACTGCTCGCCTGGACCGAGCGCGTCGAGAAGGAGATCGGCGCCGCGCGGTACCTGTGCGAGCTGAAGATCGACGGGCTCGCCATCAACCTGCTCTACGAGAACGGCAGGCTGACCCGGGCGCTCACCCGGGGCGACGGCCGCACCGGCGAGGACGTCACGCTCAACGTCCGCACCATGCGCGAGGTGCCGGAGACGCTGACCGGCACCGAGGCTTTCCCGGTGCCCGCACTGGTCGAGGTCCGCGGCGAGGTCTTCTTCCGGGTCGAGGAGTTCACCGAGCTGAACGCGCGACTGGTCGAGTCGGGCAAGCCGCCGTTCGCCAACCCCCGCAACTCGGCGGCGGGATCGTTGCGGCAGAAGGACCCCAAGATCACCAAGAGCCGTCCGCTGCGGCTGATCTGCCACGGGCTCGGCAAGCGCACCGGGTTCGAGCCGCGACGGCAGTCCGAGTCCTACGAGGCACTGGCCGCCTGGGGACTGCCGGTCTCGGCACACAGCAAGGTGATCTCGTCCGCGCAGGGCCTCGCCGAGCACATCGCCTACTGGGGCGAGCACCGGCACGACGCCGAGCACGAGATCGACGGGGTCGTCATCAAGGTCGACGAGGTCGCCCAGCAGCGCAGACTGGGCAGTACCTCACGGGCGCCGCGCTGGGCCATCGCGTACAAGTACGCGCCCGAGGAGGCCACCACCACCCTGCTCGACATCCAGGTCGGCGTCGGGCGCACCGGCCGGGTCACCCCGTTCGCGGTGATGGAACCGGTGAAGGTGGCCGGATCCACGGTCGCCATGGCGACGCTGCACAACGGCAGCGAGGTCAAGCGCAAGGGCGTGCTGATCGGCGACCGGGTGGTGATCCGCAAGGCGGGGGACGTCATCCCCGAGGTGCTCGGGCCGGTGGTCGACGCGCGCTCCGGCACCGAACGCGAGTTCGTCATGCCCACGGCGTGTCCCGAGTGCGGGACGGAGCTGGCCGCGCAGAAGGAGGGTGACGTCGACATCCGCTGTCCGAACGCCCGGTCCTGCCCCGCGCAGTTGCGCGAGCGGCTGTTCCATCTCGCCGGGCGGGGCGGTTTCGACATCGAGGTGCTCGGCTACGAGGCCGCCGCCGCGCTGCTGGATTCGGGCGTCGTGGTGGACGAGGGCGACATCTTCGACCTCGACGAGGAGAAGCTGTCGCGGGTGGACCTGTTCCGCACCAAGGCGGGGGACCTCTCGGCGAACGCCCGCAAGCTCCTCGCCAACCTGGACACCGCGAAACGGCGTCCACTGTGGAAGGTCATCGTCGGGCTCTCGATCCGGCACGTCGGGCCCACCGCCGCCCAGGCCCTGGCCCGGGAGTTCGGTTCGATGCGGCGCATCCAGGACGCCGACGAGCAGGAACTGTCCGATGTGGATGGTGTCGGGCCGACGATCGCGCACGCGGTGCAGGAATGGTTCACCCACGACTGGCACCGTGAGGTCGTGGAGAAGTGGCGGCGGGCAGGCGTGCGGATGGAGGAGGAGCGCGACGAATCGGTACCACGCCACCTGGAGGGCCTTTCCATCGTCGTCACCGGCTCGCTGCCCGGCTTCTCCCGCGACGAGGCGAAGGAGGCCATCACGTCGCGCGGCGGCAAGGCGGCCGGATCGGTGTCGAAGAAGACCGCGTTCGTCGTGGCGGGGGAGGCGCCGGGGTCGAAGTTCGACAAGGCCGTCCAGCTCAAGGTCCCGGTCCTGGACGAGGACGGGTTCCGCGTCCTGCTCGACAGCGGACGGGAGGCGGCCGTCGAGCTGGCCCGGATCGGCGAGGACGGCGACGACGGCGAGAGTGGCGACGACAAGAACGGCAGCGGCGAGAGCGACAGCGGCGGGGTGGCCGCCGCGGACGGGGAGCGGTGATGAGCGAGCTGGAGGTCCGGCGGGCGCGGCCGGAGGACTACGCGCGCGTCGGCGAGCTGACCGTCGACGCGTACACCGCCGACGGCTTCCTGGACAACCCCGGCGGCGGGAAGTACGCCGCGATCCTGCGTGACACGGCCGCGCGGGTGGAACACGCCGAGGTGCTGGTCGCCCGCGACGGAAACGGCGCCCTGCTCGGCTCGGTGACCGTAGTACTGCCGGACACGGAGTTCGCCGAGGTGGCCCGCGCCGGTGAGATCGAGTTCCGGATGCTGGCCGTCGACCCCGCGGCACGGGGGCGCGGCGTCGGCGAGGCGCTCACCCGCGCCGTCGTCGACCGTGGCCGCGAACTCGGCGCCACCCGTGTCGTCATGAGCAGCATGGTGGAGATGGCGACCGCGCACCGCCTCTACGGCCGGCTCGGTTTCCGGCGTTCCCCCGAGCGTGACTGGTCGCTGACGCACATCTCGATGTACGGCTTCGCGCTGGAACTGCCCGCCGCCCGCTGAGCGGTTGCCGGACTCAGCCGTCGAGGACGACCGAGACGATCCCGGCGAAATGTGCGAGCCGGGCGACCTCGGCGGCGCGGAACATCGGCCCACCCGGCCTGCCCACCAGCAGCGCACGATCCGGCTTGCCCAGCGGGGTGGCCGCCAGCTCGGTGCCGAGTTCCTGCCAGGTGGCCGGGATCCAGGCGTCCTCCGAGTCGAGCACGGTCGCCCGCTCCAGCGGCAGCCACGGCAGGTCGGTGATCGGCGCCTCCGGCGCCGCGCTCGACGAGGCGAGCCGTTTCACGTCCCCGTCGGTGTACTTGACCACCAGGGACCAACCCGCGCGGATGATCCGCGGGACTCCCTCGGCGAGGATGTCCAGCCCCTCCTTGGGTTTGGCGGCGATCTCCTCGACCAGCTCCAGCTCACGGTGCGTGTCGAGCACGCCCGCGTACGGGCGGACGGCGTCCACCTCGACGCCGTCGACGCTTTCCGCCGCGGTGATCAGGGCGTCCGGCAGTCGCCCGGAGGGCAGCTCGACCACCAGATCGTCGATCGCCACGCCGGACCCGCGCTCCACCACGTCCACGCTGAGAATGTCCGCACCGACCGTGCCCAGCGCGGTGGCCACCGCGCCCAGGGTTCCGGGGCTGTCCGGAAGTTGCACCCGGATCAGGAAGGACACACGTACCCCTCTCGCCGCGGACACTCCGGTCTCGTCCCGGAGCGCACCTGCCGGGCGCCGATTGTGGCAGACCCCGGCCCGAAGGCCGATCCGCCGTCCGCGTAGCGGGACGATCGGCGCGGCGCAACCCCGTCGGAGCGGCCAGGTCAGACGCCATAGACTTGGCGCTTCGAGAAGGCCGTACCCAGCACACCCCGGGAGTAACCCGCGTGCCCAATATTTCCCGCAACGAGGTCGAGCACCTCGCCAAGCTCGCCAGGCTGGCCGTCACCGAGGACGAGCTGGACACCTTCGCGGTGCAGCTCGACCAGATCCTGGACGCCGTGGCCAAGGTCGGTGAGGTCGCCGAGGCCGACATCCCGCCGACCTCGCACGCCGTGCCGCTGACCAACGTGTTCCGCGAGGACGTGGTCCGTCCCGGGCTGAGCAGGCAGCAGGCACTGAGCGGCGCCCCGGCGGCGGAGGACGGCCGGTTCCGGGTACCGCGCATTCTTGGGGAGGAGTAGCCATGACCGAGCTCATCAGGCTCACCGCGGCCGAGCTGGCGGAGAAGATCCACGCCCGCGAGGTGTCCTCCACCGAGGTGACCCAGGCGCACCTGGACCGCATCGGCGAGGTCGACCCCCGGGTGCACGCCTTCCTGCACGTCGACGCCGGAACCGCGCTCGCCGCCGCCGGTGCCGTCGACGCCGGCCTCGCGGCGGGCGACGCCCCGGCCTCGGCGCTGGCCGGTGTGCCGCTGGCCCTCAAGGACGTGCTGGCCACCAGCGACGCGCCGACCACCTGCGGTTCCCGGACCCTGGAGGGCTGGGTGCCGCCGTACGACGCGACGGTGACGCGGAGGCTGCGCGAGGCCGGCGTGCCGATCCTCGGCAAGACCAACATGGACGAGTTCGCGATGGGCTCGTCCACCGAGAACTCGGCGTACGGGCCCACCCGCAACCCGTGGGACCCCACCCGGATTCCCGGCGGCTCGGGTGGCGGGTCCTCGGCCTCGCTGGCCGCCTTCGAGGCGCCGCTGGCCATCGGCACCGACACCGGCGGGTCGATCCGCCAGCCGGGCGCGGTCACCGGCACGGTCGGGGTCAAGCCCACCTACGGCGGCGTCTCCCGGTACGGCCTGGTGGCGTTCTCCTCCTCGCTGGACCAGGCCGGACCGTGTGCCAGGACGGTGCTCGACGCGGCGCTGCTGCACGAGGTCATCGCCGGGCACGATCCGCTCGACTCGACCTCGATCGACGCCCCGGTGCCCCCGGTGGTCGCCGCCGCCCGCGAGGGCGCGCACGGCGACCTGAAGGGCCTGCGCGTCGGCGTGGTCAAGGAGTTCGCCGGAACCGGTTACCAGGCGGGCGTGCTGCGGTCCTTCGAGACCGCGGTGGACCAGCTCCGCGCGCTGGGCGCCGAGGTCGTCGAGGTGTCCTGCCCGAACTTCCTCTACGCGCTGCCCGCCTACTACCTGATCGCGCCGAGCGAGTGCTCCTCGAACCTGGCCCGCTTCGACGCGATGCGGTACGGACTGCGGGTGGCCGACGACGGCGCGCACAGCGCCGAGGAGGTCATGCAGCTCAGCCGTGAGCAGGGCTTCGGTGCCGAGGTGAAGCGCCGGGTGATGCTCGGAACGTACGCGCTGTCCTCCGGCTACTACGACGCCTACTACGGCTCGGCACAGAAGGTGCGCACGCTGGTCACCCGTGATTTCGAGGCGGCGTTCGCCAGCGTCGACGTGCTCGTCTCACCGACGACGCCCACCACGGCCTTCGAGATCGGCGAGCGCACGGACGACCCGATGGCCATGTACCTGGCCGACTTGTGCACGATCCCGTCGAACCTCGCCGGGAACGCGGCGATGAGCGTTCCGAGTGGACTGTCCGACGAGGACAACCTGCCGGTCGGCCTGCAGATCATGGCCCCGGCACTGGCCGACGACCGGCTCTACCGGGTCGGCGCGGCATACGAGACCGCTCGCGACGACGCCGCGGGCGGCCCGCTGGTGCACCAGGTCCCCGAGCTGGAGGTGGCCCGGTGACCGGATCGAGGACCACGGCGGCCGGGTGGGCGTCGACGACAGTACGAGCGAGGAGTGTGGCGTGAGCAGGGCGAAGCAGATCCGCGGAGTGTTCGGCCTGGCCGGTTCCGTCGGCAGTGCGGCGAGCGCGTTCTCCACCGTGCGCTCGGCGAAGGACAAGAAGGACACCCTGGTGCTCGTCAACGCGGGCGCCAGCGCGGTGGCGGCCGCGACCGGCGTGCTGCTGGCCGTCCGCAGGCTGCGCAAGGGCGGCGACAAGTGACCCGGACGGCCGAGCTGATGGACTACGCCGAGGTCATCGAGAGGTTCGACCCGGTGATGGGGCTCGAGGTCCACGTCGAGCTGAACACCAACACGAAGATGTTCTGCGGCTGTCCCACGACCTTCGGCGGCGAGCCGAACACCCAGGTCTGCCCGACCTGTCTCGGCATGCCGGGCTCGCTGCCGGTGGTGAACGGCAAGGGCGTCGAGTCGGCCATCCGGATCGGCCTTGCGCTGAACTGCCGGATCGCCGAGTGGTGCCGCTTCGCGCGGAAGAACTACTTCTACCCCGACCAGCCGAAGAACTTCCAGACCTCGCAGTACGACGAGCCGATCGCCTTCGAGGGCTACCTCGACGTCACGCTCGACGACGGCGAGATCGTGCGGGTGGAGATCGAGCGCGCGCACATGGAGGAGGACACCGGCAAGTCACTGCACATGGGTGGCGCGACCGGCCGGATCCACGGCGCCGACTACTCGCTGCTCGACTACAACCGGGCGGGCGTGCCGCTGATCGAGATCGTCACCAAGCCCATCACCGGCGCCGGGGAACGGGCACCCGAGGTGGCACGGGCGTACGTGTCCGCGCTGCGCGACCTGCTGCGCGCCCTCGACGTCTCCGATGTGCGGATGGACCAGGGGTCACTGCGCTGCGACGCCAACCTGTCGCTGATGGCGAAGGACGCGACGGAGTTCGGTACCCGCACGGAGACCAAGAACGTCAACTCGCTGCGCAGCGTGGAACGGGCCGTCCGGTACGAGATGTGCAGGCACGGTGCGGTACTCGCCTCGGGTGGCACCATCACCCAGGAGACCCGGCACTTCCAGGAGGCCGACGGCACCACCTCGCCCGGCCGTACCAAGGAGACCGCCGAGGACTACCGCTACTTCCCGGAACCCGACCTGGTGCCGATCGCGCCCGGCCGGGACTGGGTGGAGCAACTGCGCGGCACCCTGCCGGAGATGCCGGCCGAACGGCGCAAGCGGATTCAGGACGAGTGGTCGCTGACCGACGAGGAACTGCGGGACCTGTTCAACGCGGGCGCCGTCGAACTTGTCGAGGCGACCGTACTCGCCGGGGCCACGGCGGCCGAGGCACGGAGCTGGTGGGTCAACTTCCTCGCGCAGGAGGCGAACTCCCGGGACACCGAACTGACGGCGCTCGCCATCACGGCCGCGCAGGTGGCCACCGTGATCGGACTGGTCAACGCGAAGGAGCTCACCAACAAGCTCGCCCGTGAGGTCGTCCGCGGCGTGCTCGACGGCGAGGGTGAGCCGGCGCAGGTCATCGAGAAGCGTGGCCTGAAGGTCGTCTCGGACGACTCGGCGCTCATCGCCGCGGTGGACGAGGCACTCGCCGCTCAGCCCGACGTCGCCGAGAAGATCCGCGGCGGCAAGGTGCAGGCCGCCGGCGCGATCGTCGGCGCGGTGATGAAGTCGACGAACGGGCAGGCCGACGCCAAGCGTGTCCGGGAGCTGATCGTCGAACGGGTCGGTGCGTGAGCCCGGCCGGGGGTGGCGGTGGCTTCGGCGCGTGACGGCGCGGGCGGCCGGGACGGATCCCGGTCACCCGCGGCCCGCCTGCGGACGGTCGGCGGGCGCCGGTGGTGCGCGTTCGCGGCGGCCGTTCTCGGCGCCGTCTCGCTGCTGCTGACCTGGACCAGCCTCACCGCCGGGGATCCGCAGCTCGCTGACGCGCTCGCCGAACTGCCGTCCGCCGACGTGCACCGCGACGTCTGGGCGTCCGGCTTCTTCGCCTGGGCGCCGATGCTGCTGCTGATCGTCACCGGGCTCGCCGTCGCGGTGTTCGGTGGCGTCCGCGCGGCGCGGGCCGCGGGCCTGCCGCAGCTCTGGCTCATCGCCGCCGCGGTGGTCGCGGTGCTGGCGGTTCTCGGCTGGTTCACCATGGGCTGGCAGTTCGGTACCGAGCAGCGGGCACTGCTCGCCGAGTCCGGCGTCGCGTTCGCCGCCGGTGCCGGCCGGTGGCTGGGTTCCGCCGCGGCCGCGCTGTCACTGGCCACGGCGGTGCTGGACGTACGTGCGGCACGGGCGGCGAAACCGGGTTCCGGCCGGCGCGCGCGCCGGCGCCGGTGACGGGTTACCCGGTGACGGGTTACCGGCGTCAGTCCTTGCCGTTGCCCGGCCCGCCCTGCTGGCGGACGAAGAGCACCACGCGGTCGTCACTGGAGACCGGCTGGCCGCCGTCCTTGTTGATCGTGCCCGCGACGCCCAGCTCCGGGGTGACCATGTCCATCCCGGCGAGCTTGCCGTAGGTCGGGCCGTTCTCCCCGTCGGCGGAGACGGTGGGCCTGCCGGTGATGGAACCGTCCTGGGCGACCGGGAGGTTCTGCATGTTGCCCGCCGTCGAGGTGGCGACCATGACCAGGTCGGACCAGTCGCTGCAGCCCGCGACCCCCGGCCGATCCGGCCACGTCCACGCGGGCGCGGTGAGCGGGGCGCCCGGCTGGACCCGGAAGATGGCGTCCTTGTCCGGCGCGCGGTCGGTGACCCACAGCCGGGAGCCGTCCTGCGAGGCACACAGTCCGCCGGGCGCGTGCAGGCCGCTGGCGTACACGGCCGAGCCCGCCGTCGGATTGCCCTCGGCCGGCTGGCCCGCGGGGTCGATACGCAGCACCTTGCCCGCCAGCGAGGCCGGGTCGGCCGCGGCGGCGGGATCGCCCGCATTACCGGTGGCGACCAGCAGCGCGCCCTTGCCGTCGGAGGCGAGCGCGCCGCCGTTGCCGGTCGCGCCCCTGGGGATGCCGGTCAGCACCGGTTTCGGCTCCTGGCCCTGGGCGAAGCGCACCACCCGGTTGTCCTCCGGCGTGGTCAGGTACGCGAAGACGAGCTGGTCCTCGCCGTAACTGGGGGACAGCGCCAGGCCGGTCAGCCCGCCGTCGCCGGAAGCGTCCACCGGCAGCGTCGCCAGTTCGACCGGATCGGTGTCCGGGGCGACCTGGAGCACCCGGCCACTCCTGCGCTCACCGGCGAGCGCACCGGGGGTGGAGCCGTCCCCCGGCAGTGCGGCCACCGTGGACACGGTGTCCAGGCAGGTCTGCACGACGGCCGGATCGAAGTCCGTGCAGCCCTGCGGCGGCGGGACGGGCTCGGCCGACGGACCCGGACCGCCGGGCCGGGGCCCGCCGCCGCCCGCCTCGGGCAGCTCGGGCTGGGGGCCGGCCTGCGGGGTCAGCTCGGGAGCCGGCTGGTAGGTCTGCTCGGCGGCGGAGTCGTCGAAGCGCGCGCACGACGACAGCAGCAGCGCACCCGCCGCGGCGGTGGCCAGCGCCGCGGCCACCGGCCGGGCGCGGGTTCGCGAAGACCTGGTAAGCACGGTGTCCGAGGGTAGGCCAACCGTCGTGAGCCGTGGGTAAGCGCCGCTACTACGCTGGTGATCATGGCTGTGACGGTGCTGGTCCCGGACGAGGAGGGCGTGACGGCGCTGTCGGCCGTGGAGGGCGTCCGGGTGGTGCGCTACGACCGGGACGCGCCTCTGCCGCCGGAGGCCGAGGAGGCCGAGGTGGTCGTGCCGAAGCTGCCCGCCGGCACCGCTCCCGGCGAGTTCGTCCGCAGGTTCCCCGGCGTCAAACTGGTGCAGCTACTCAGTGCCGGAGCGGAGGAGTGGGCGGGGACGCTGCCCGAGGGCGTGCTGCTCTCCACCTGCCGGGGCGCGCACGGCGGCAGTACGGCGGAGTGGGTGATGGCGGTGCTGCTGTCCGAGATCCGGGAACTGCCCGCGTTCGCCGAAGCCGCCCGCCGCTCGCAATGGGATCGCCGGGACACGGGCACCGTGCAGGGAATGCGGGTGCTGGTCGTCGGTGCCGGCGATCTCGGCAACTCCCTGCGGCGCAGGCTCGAACCGTTCGACGCCCGCGTGACGATGGTCGGCATGACCTCCCGCGACGGCGTGCACGGTGTCGGCGAGCTGCCGGATCTGCTCCCCGAAGCGGACGTGGTCGCGCTGATGGTGCCGCTGACCTCGCGCACCCGTGGCATGGTGGATGCCGGGTTCCTTGCGGCGATGCCGGCCGGGGCGATGCTGGTCAACGCCTCACGCGGTCCGGTGGTGGACACCGGCGCACTGCTCGCCGAGGTACGCACGGGCAGGCTCCGCGCGGCGCTGGACGTCACCGATCCCGAACCGCTGCCCCCCGGCCATCCACTGTGGACCGTTCCGGGAGTGGTGATCACCCCGCACGTCGCCGGTGCGGCACACGGGGTGCGGCGGCGGTCGTACGCGGTGGTCGCCGCCGAGATCGAGCGGTACGTCAACGGCGAGCTACCGGACAACCTCGTCCACGGCGAGTACTGAGCCCGAACGTGAATCGCAATTCGTCGACATATTGCGGTCCCGGGCGGCGCAATATGTCGACGAATTGCGGTGTGTGTCCGCCGAATGGGTGGTTGTGGCTGGGCGTCAGGCGCCGTCGCGGTCGGAGTCGGCGGAGAACACGATGACGCCCAGGTGGCCGTCGTCCTCCTCGGTCACCTTCAGCAGCATCTGCTCCTCGAAGATGCTGTCGCCGTCGTTGAAGGTGTCCCGCCCGGTCCTGGCGGAGTAGGGCGTCCCGGCGAACACCGCCGAGTTGAGCGCCTCGTCGAACATGAGCTGCGTGGTGAGGACCCGTTCGTTGTCCACGTGCACCATGGCGTGGATGTGCACCGTCCGCCCGCGATACCAGCCCGGCCAGACGGTGGTGAACTCGACGATGCCGTCGGCGTTGGTGACCTGGGCGCCGCGCAGGTAGCGCTTGTCGTCGGTCGGCGTCATGTCCGCCGCCCCCTCGCCGCCCTGTGCCGTCCCGCCGGGCCTGCCCCGCGGGGGAGCGCCCTCCGGTGGGCCGCCACCCGGCGGGGGGCCGCCACTGCCGGTCGACTGGGACTCGGCACCGGAGTACAGGCCGTCGGCGTCGCAGTGCCAGATCTCGACGACCGCGTTCGGCAGCGGCGCGCAGGTCTCGCTGTCCTGCACCTTGACGGCGAGCCGCAGCCGGGAACCCGCCCTGTCCTCCCGGATGTCGGCGCGGATCTTGTCGGCGTCGAAGTAGTACGGTCCCTGTGTCGCCGACGGTGTCAGCGTGCAGGTGTTCGCCCCGGCGAACAGGTCGGTCAGGTCGGCCGAGGTCGTCGCCTCCGGTGTGACGGTCTCGCCGGTCGTGGTGGTGACCGGGGTCGAATCCCCGCACGCCGCGAGCAGGCCGGTCAGTCCGATGGCGCTGAGGCCGGCGAACACCGTCCGCCTGCTCACGCGCTGTCCCTCGTGGTGGTCTCGCATCCGCTGCCCTCTCCCGTGCTGGTGATGCCCACGGTAAGCGGGTGGCTTGTGTGTTCCCTTGGTGCGAGCTGTGAGCCCGCTGTGCGATCGCGCGACCGGCTCGGTGCCGTCCGCCGGGTGATTCGTTCGGTCCGGCCGGGCGAAATGCCCTACGCTCACGCGCGTGAGCACCCAGGACGAGTACAACAGCGGCACCGGCCGGAACTTCTTCGACTCGAGCGGTTCCGATCAGGACTACACCGACCCGCCGACGACGATGATCCCGACCAGCGGCGCCGGCGCCGACGGGCCCGGCCCGGTCGACAACAGCACGCGCTGGCACGGCGGCCTCGATCTCGGCCTGCTGCTGCTGCGCCTGGTGCTCGGCGGGACCATGCTCGCGCACGGCGCGCAGAAACTGTTCGGTGCCTTCGACGGCCCGGGCATCGACGGGTTCGCGCAGGCGCTCGGAACGCTGGGGTACACCAGCCAGACCACGCTGCTGTCCTGGATCACCGCGCTCGCCGAGGTCGGTGGTGGCGCCCTGCTGATCCTGGGCCTGTTCACCCCGATCGGCGCCGCCGCCATTCTCGGTGTCACCGCCAACATCGTCTACGTGAAGTACGGTTCCGGCTTCTTCAACGGACCGGAGCAGGGCTACGAGTACGAACTGCTGCTCGGTGTCGTCGCCCTCGCCCTGCTGTTCACCGGCTCCGGGCGGGTCGCGCTCGACGCGAACACCCCGTGGCGGCGCAAGCCGATGCCGTTCGCGATCGTCGGCCTCGTACTCGCGGCCGCCGCGTCCGTCGCGGTGGTCCTGCTCTTCCGCTGACGCACGCACAGGACACGGCAGAGGGCCCGCGGGACGAATCCCGCGGGCCCTCTGCCGTTCTGTCGCGGTCTAACGGTTCGGGTCGCGCACCGCGCCGGTGTCGGCGGAGGTGGCCATCCGGGCGTAGGCCGCAAGCGCCTTGGTGATGGGCCGTTCCCGCTCGGCGGGCTGCCACGGACGTTCGCTCGCCTCCATCTTCGAGCGGCGCTCGGCGAGGGTCTCCGGCTCGACGAGCAGTTCCAGCCTGCGCTGCGCCACGTCCAGCACGATCTGGTCGCCGTTCTCCACCAGCGCGATCGTCCCGCCCGCGGCGGCCTCGGGGGAGATGTGCCCGACGGAGATGCCCGAGGAGCCGCCGGAGAAACGGCCGTCGGTGATCAGCGCGCACTTCTTGCCGAGTCCGGAGCCCTTGAGGAACGCCGTGGGGTGCAGCATCTCCTGCATGCCGGGGCCGCCCGCGGGCCCCTCGTAGCGGATGACCAGAACCTCGCCCGGCTGGATCTTCTTGCCCAGGATCGCGGAGACGGCTTCCTCCTGGCTCTCCAGCACCCGCGCCGGGCCCTGGAAGTGCCACAGCTCCTCGTCGATGCCCGCCGACTTGATCACCGCGCCGTTCTCGGCGAGGTTGCCACGCAGGATCGCCAGTCCACCGTCCGCGGTGTGGGCGTGTGCGACGTCGTGGATGCAGCCGTCCGCGGCGTCGGTGTCCAAAGAGGACCAGCGGTTCGAGGTGGAGAAGGCCTCCGTGGTGCGCACGCCGCCGGGCGCGGCGTGGTAAAGCTCGATCGCCCGCTCGGACGGCGCCTCCGCCCGGATGTCCCAAGTGGACAGCCATTCGTCCAGTGTGGAGGTGTGCACGCTGGTCACGTCGTCGTGCAGCAGGCCACCCCGGTACAGCTCACCGAGAATCGCGGGGATTCCGCCCGCCCGGTGCACGTCCTCCATGTGGTAGTCGGAGTTGGGCGCGACCTTGGACAGGCAGGGCACCCGGCGGCCGATCGCGTCGATGTCCTCGATCGTGAAGTCGATCTCGCCCTCCTGCGCGGCGGCGAGGATGTGCAGCACGGTGTTCGTGGAGCCGCCCATCGCCATGTCCAGCGCCATCGCGTTCTCGAAGGCGTGCCGGTTGGCGATCGACCGCGGCAGTGCCGACTCGTCGTCCTGGCCGTACCAGCGCTCGCACAGTTCCACCACGGTGCGGCCCGCGTCCTCGAACAGCTCCCTGCGTGCGGCGTGGGTGGCCAGCGTCGACCCGTTGCCCGGCAGGGAGAGCCCGAGTGCCTCGGTCAGGCAGTTCATCGAGTTCGCGGTGAACATGCCGGAGCAGGAGCCACAGGTCGGGCAGGCGGACCGTTCCACCTCGGAGAGGCCGGCCTCGTCGATCGCCGCGTTCGCCGAGGCGGAGATCGTGGTGATCAGGTCGGTCGGGGCCTGTGCGACGCCCTCGACGACCACGGCCTTGCCCGCCTCCATCGGCCCGCCGGAGACGAAGACCACCGGGATGTTCAGCCGCATGGCGGCGTTCAGCATTCCGGGGGTGATCTTGTCGCAGTTGGAGATGCACACCAGCGCGTCGGCCTGGTGCGCGTTCACCATGTACTCGACGGCGTCCGCGATGATCTCGCGCGAGGGCAGGGAGTACAGCATTCCGCTGTGCCCCATGGCGATGCCGTCGTCCACGGCGATGGTGTGGAACTCGCGGGCGACGCCGCCCGCCTCCTTCACCGCTCCGGCGACGATCTCACCGAGATCCTTCAGATGGACGTGGCCGGGCACGAACTGCGTGTACGAGTTGGCGATCGCGACGATCGGCTTGCCGAAGTCGCTGTCGGTCATCCCGGTGGCACGCCAGAGCGAGCGGGCGCCCGCGGCGTTGCGTCCGTGGGTGGTGGTGCGGGAACGGAGCTTGGGCACGGCTCCTCCAAAGTCGTTGCCGGACCCGGAAGGTCACGGTGGCGGTGCGGAAGGCGAGCCGTCCGGCGCCGGTGGTCCCGGCGGGCATCCGCGCCCCGTGTCGGGTGGACGGGGCGCGCGGACGACCAGGCCAGGCTACTCCTCGCCGGGGGCGGACCCGGCGGGCGAGGGGTGTGACGCGGATCCGTTCAGTCGCGCGGTTTCTCGGCGGCCGGTGCCGCCGCGCCGGTGCCGGTATCGGGGCCGGCGGTACTTCCGGACTCGGCGACGGTGCCCTCGGCTGCGTTCCCGGTCTCGGTGGCGGCGTCCTCGGAATCTGTGCCCGCCTCCGTGCTCGCTTCCGCACCCGCCTCGGCGTCCGCGGCTTCCGGGTCCTCCCCGCCCCGCGGGTCGTGCGCCCCGGTCACCATGTCGTCGGTGAGGCCGGTCGGGTCGGCGAGCCTGCCGTCGCTGACGAGCGAGAGAACGGGCAGGTGCCGGACGCGGACGGTGGGCAGCGCGACGTCCTCGCCGGATTCGGTCACCGCGCGGACGTTGCCCCGCTCGCCCAGCGACAGGCCCTTGAGCTCCGACCACGGCAGCGCCCGGCCGCCGAGCAGGGTGCGGACCCGCAGGCCGTCGGAGTCGGCGGTGGTGCGCACCCTGGCGACGTAGACCGCGGCGACGATCGGCACCAGATAGAGCGCCTGCAGACCGGGCGCGGCGAATGCGGCGGGTGTCACACAGACGAGGAGCACCGCGACCGCGATCATCGCGGTGCCGGGAATCCGGAAAACAGCGCGCCTGCCTGCTGGTTCTGCTTGCTGATCGACCACCCCCTGATGGTGCACCGATGGCCGTGGCCGCGGGCACGCGGGGCCCGGATAGCGGCGGCGGGCGTCCAGCATCCGGACTTCGCGTCCCGCAGAGTTGACACTCCTGACGGAGAGCGATTACGGTTCGCACCGTGACTACGCAGACCGGCCTCGTACTTCCCAAGCGCGTCGACGCTTAGGGACGTCTCCCGCTGCGTCGACGCGCGACCCTCGTGCGACCTATTGGTCGGCGGGGGTTTTTTGTTGCCTGGACACCGAAATCGGACCGAGAAGACCCATGACCGACCCTGGCAGGACCGCCACAGGCATGACCCCGACACCCACGAGGCAGAACCGATGACAAGCGCCACCTCGCGATCGGACACCACCACCGGAACCCCGGCGGCCAAGCCCGGCCCGCCCGGAGCCCGTCCCAAGCCCTCGCCGCCCGCCGGAACGCCCGTACGGGTCACCGGCGCGCAGTCCCTCGTGCGCTCGCTGGAGTCGGTGGGCGTCGAGGTCGTGTTCGGCATCCCCGGCGGCACGATCCTCCCGGCGTACGACCCGCTCCTGGACTCGACGAAGGTGCGCCACGTGCTCGTCCGGCACGAGCAGGGTGCCGGCCACGCCGCGACCGGTTACGCGCAGGCGACCGGCAAGGTCGGCGTCTGCATGGCGACCTCCGGCCCCGGCGCGACCAACCTGGTGACCCCGCTGGCCGACGCGAACATGGACTCCGTTCCGGTCGTCGCCATCACCGGGCAGCAGTCGCGTGCCCTCATCGGCACGGACGCCTTCCAGGAGGCGGACATCTGCGGCATCACCATGCCGATCACGAAACACAACTTCCTGGTGACCGACCCGGCCGAGATCCCGCGTGCCATCGCCGAGGCGTTCCACCTGGCCGCCACCGGCAGGCCGGGTCCGGTGCTGGTGGACATCCCGAAGGACGTCCTGCAGGAGATGACCTCGTTCTCCTGGCCCCCGGAGACCGACCTGCCCGGCTACCGGCCGACCCTGCGCCCGCACGGCAAGCAGGTCCGCGAGGCCGCCCGGCTGCTCTCCGCGGCACGCAGGCCGGTGCTCTACGTCGGCGGTGGCGTGATCAAGGCGCAGGCGTCGAAGCACCTGCTGGAACTGGCCGAGCTGACCGGTATCCCGGTGGTCACCACGCTGATGGCCCGCGGGGCGTTCCCCGACTCGCACCGCCAGCACCTCGGCATGCCGGGCATGCACGGTTCGGTCGCGGCCGTGGCCGCGATGCAGCGGTCCGATCTGCTGATCGCGCTCGGCGCCCGGTTCGACGACCGGGTCACCGGCAAGCTGGACTCCTTCGCGCCCGACGCCTCCATCGTGCACGCCGACATCGACCCGGCCGAGATCTCCAAGAACCGCAAGGCGGACGTTCCCATCGTCGGCGACTGCGCGGAGATCATCACCGAGCTGATCAGCGCGGTGCGCGGGGAGACCGACCAGTCGGCGGCGCAGGACCTGACGCCGTGGTGGGCGCAGATCGACTCCTGGCGGGACACCTTCCCCGCGGGGTACGAGTGGCCCGCCGACGGCACCCTGTCCCCGCAGTACGTCATCGAGCGCATCGGTGAGCTGGTCGGCCCGGACGCCGTCTACACGGCGGGCGTCGGCCAGCACCAGATGTGGGCGGCGCAGTTCGTCAAGTACGAGAACCCGAGGACGTGGATCAACTCCGGCGGCCTCGGCACGATGGGCTACGCGGTGCCCGCCGCGATGGGTGCGCAGTTCGGCGTGCCGGACAAGCAGGTCTGGGCGATCGACGGCGACGGCTGCTTCCAGATGACGAACCAGGAACTGGCCACCTGTGCCATCGAGGGCGCGCCGATCAAGGTCGCCGTGATCAACAACGGCAACCTCGGCATGGTCCGGCAGTGGCAGAACCTGTTCTACTCGGAGCGCTACTCGCAGACCGACCTCGGCACGCACAAGCACCGGATCCCGGATTTCACCCTGCTCGCCGAGGCGCTCGGCTGCGCCGGACTTCGTTGCGAGACAAAGGACGAGGTCGACCAGGTCATCCGCCGCGCCATGGAGATCAACGACCGCCCGGTGGTGATCGACTTCGTGGTCGGCAAGGACGCACAGGTCTGGCCGATGGTCGCCTCGGGCACCGGAAACGACGAGATCATGGCCGCACGGGGCATCCGTCCGCTGTTCGACGACGACGAGGTGTCGTCCGAACAGGCGGTGGAGGTCGCCGACGTGGCGGCGAACGGAGAGCAGCAGTGAGTACCCACACGTTGAGCGTCCTGGTCGAGAACAAGCCCGGTGTGCTCGCCAGGGTGGCGGGCCTGTTCTCCCGACGCGGTTTCAACATCGAGTCCCTCGCCGTCGGAGCCACGGAGAACCCCGAGGTGTCCAGGATGACGATCGTGGTCGCTGTCGACGAGCTACCGCTCGAGCAGGTGACCAAGCAGCTCAACAAGCTGATCAACGTCATCAAGATCGTGGAACTCGAGAAGTCCACGGCCGTGCAGCGTGAACTGCTGCTGGTGAAGGTCAGAGCGGATGCCACGGTCCGCAGTCAGGTGCTGGAGACCGTGAATCTGTTCCGCGCCAAGGTGGTGGACGTCTCGCCGGAGGCGCTGACCATCGAGGCCACCGGGGCGGGCGACAAGATCAACGCCCTGCTGCGCATGCTCGAGCCCTACGGGGTGCGCGAGATCGTGCAGTCCGGCATGGTCGCGGTCGGCCGGGGTGCCCGGTCGATCACCGCCACGTCCACCCGCTAGTCACCCCGCCGCGCCCGTCCCGGCGGGCCGTGGCCAGAAGCAAGTTCCATCCAGGAAAGGAAGTACCCCCCGCCATGTCAGCCGAAATCTTCTACGACGACGATGCCGACCTCGGTGTCATCCAGTCCCGCAAGGTCGCCGTCATCGGCTACGGCAGCCAGGGCCACGCGCACGCGCTGAGCCTGCGCGACTCCGGCGTGGACGTCCGCATCGGCCTGCCGGAGGGCTCGAAGTCACGGGCCAAGGCGGAGGAGGAGGGCCTGCGCGTCCTCACCCCGGCGGAGGCCACCGCCGAGGCCGACCTGATCAGCATCCAGGCGCCGGACACCGTGCAGCGCAAGGTCTACGCGGACGAGATCGCCCCGAACCTCAAGCCTGGGTCGGCGCTGTTCTTCAGCCACGGCTTCAACGTGGTCTACGGCTACATCGACGCTCCCGAGGGCGTCGACGTGGTGCTCGTCGCGCCGAAGGGCCCCGGGCACCTGGTGCGCCGCCAGTACGTCGACGGCAAGGGCGTGCCGAACCTGGTGGCCGTCGAGCAGGACGCCTCCGGCAACGCGCTGGCGCTCGGGCTCGCCTACTCGAAGGGCATCGGCGGTACCCGCGCGGGCACCATCAAGACCACCTTCAAAGAGGAGACCGAGACCGACCTGTTCGGTGAGCAGGCCGTGCTCTGCGGCGGTACCTCGCACCTGATCCAGGCCGGTTTCGAGACGCTGATCGAAGGGGGATACCAGCCGGAGATCGCGTACTTCGAGGTGCTGCACGAGCTGAAGCTGATCGTCGACCTGATCTACGAGGGCGGCATCGCGCGCCAGCGTTACTCCTGCAGCGACACCGCGGAGTACGGCGACCTGACCCGGGGGCCGCGCATCGTCAACGACTCCACCAAGGCGGAGATGAAGAAGATCCTGGGCGAGATCCAGGACGGTTCCTTCGCCAAGGAGTGGGTGGCCGAGGACGACAACGGCAGGCCGAACTTCACCGCCCTGCGCCAGCAGGGCAAGGAGCACCCGATCGAGGAGGTCGGTGCGAAGCTGCGCGGCCTGATGTCCTGGGTCGACCGCCCCATCACCGAGACCAACTGATTCACCCGGACGAGGGCCGTCGCCGCATCGCGGTGGCGGCCCTCGCCGCGTCCGGCCGACGTATCGCACGGCGCGATGTGGACGGTTCGCTACCGTGACGCCCATGAGCGAGCAGGAAGCGCAGCAGGAGAACACCCCGGTCGACGACAAGGCGCACATCCGCCACGAACTGGATCTCGGCGTGGCCGAGTGGAAGCGCGCGGAACCCGAGGGTGAGACGATCGAGGACGCGGTGGAGTACGCCTTCGTCCCGCACACCGACGGCGTCACCTACGTCGCCATGCGCCAGTCCTCCGAGCCGGACGGCACGGTGCTGGTCTTCACCCCCGCCGAATGGGACGCCTTCGTCGCCGGGGCCCGGGACGGCGAGTTCGACGAACCCTGGTGACCGGCCGGCCGGGCCGTCCCAACGGGCGGGCACCCGGTGGTCCGATCGGGCCCGGCACTAAACTCGGCACGTCCTCCAGCCACAACGCCGTGGCCGGCCACACGCACGCAGGGGTGCACCGCTTCCGCCGACGTCCGACGAAGCACGAGAAACGTTGCCACCCAAGCAGAATCGCCAGTCAACGAGCATTGGGAGTCGCATCGTGACCAAGCCCGGCAAACCCGTTGTCCTGCTCGCCGAGAAGCTCGCGCCCTCGGTGGTGAGCGTCTTCGGCGACGAGGTCGAAGTCCAGCATGTGGACGGCACGGACCGCTCCGCGCTGCTGGCGGCGGTGGCATCGGCGGACGCACTGCTGGTCCGTTCCGCCACCCAGGTCGACGCCGAGGTGCTGGCGGCCGCCACGCGGCTCAAGGTCGTCGCCCGCGCCGGGGTCGGCCTGGACAACGTCGAGGTCCCCGCCGCCACCGAGCGCGGGGTGCTGGTGGTCAACGCCCCGACGTCGAACATCGTCTCCGCCGCCGAGCACGCCGTCGCCCTGCTGCTCTCGGTCGCCCGCCGGGTGCCGGCCGCGAGCGCGAGCCTGCGGGCAGGGGAGTGGAAGCGCAGCTCGTACGCGGGCGTGGAGCTCAGCGGCAAGACCATCGGCGTCGTCGGCCTCGGCAAGATCGGGCAACTCTTCGCCCAGCGGCTCGCCGCCTTCGGCACCGAGCTGATCGCCTACGACCCTTATGCCTCGCCCGCCCGCGCCGCCCAGCTCGGCATCGAGCTGGTGCCGCTGGACGAGCTGCTGGAGCGGTCCGACGCGATCTCGATCCACCTGCCGAAGACGCCGGAGACCAAGGGCCTCATCGGCGCCGAGGCGCTGAAGAAGACCAAGCCGGGCGTGATCATCGTCAACGCCGCGCGCGGTGGCCTGATCGACGAGTCCGCCCTCGCCGACTCGATCCGCGAGGGCCACGTGGGCGGGGCGGGCATCGACGTGTTCGTCACCGAGCCGACCACCGAGAGCCCGCTGTTCGGCCTGCCGAACGTGGTCGTCACCCCGCACCTGGGCGCGTCCACCGCCGAGGCGCAGGACCGGGCGGGCACCGACGTCGCGCGCTCGACCCTGCTGGCCCTGCGCGGCGACTTCGTGCCGGACGCGGTGAACGTGGCGGGCGGCGGCACCGTCAGCGACGAGGTGCGCCCGTACCTGCCGCTGGCGCAGAAGCTCGGCACCGTGCTCGCCGCGCTCAGCTCGCAGGCGCCCGCCTCGGTGAAGGTGGTGGTGCGCGGTGAACTGTCCACCGAGGACGTCAGCGTGCTGCCGCTCGCGGCCCTGCGCGGCGTGTTCTCCGAGGTCGTCGAGAGCCAGGTGACGTTCGTGAACGCGCCGCGACTGGCCGAGGAGCTGGGTGTGCAGGTGGAGACGGCCGCCGAGAGCGAGAGCCCGAACCACCGCAGCCTGCTCACCATCCGCACGGTGCACGCGGACGGCACGACGATGTCGGTCTCCGGTGCCGTCACCGGCAAGGACGACGTGCAGAAGCTGGTGGAGATCAACGGCAGGCATTTCGACCTGCGCGCCGAGGGCAACGTGCTGCTGCTGGAGTACCCGGACCGTCCCGGCATCATGGGCCGGGTGGGCACGCTGCTCGGTGAGGCGGGCATCAACATCGAGGCCGCCCAGATCAGCCAGACCACCGACGGGGCCGACGCACTGATGCTGCTGCGCGTGGACCGCGCGGTGGACACCCACGTGCTGGAACCGATCGGCGCCTCGGTCGGCGCGCGCACGATCCGCGCGGTCGCTTTCGACTGAGTCCGCACCGCCGTCGCTCGCGAAGGGTGCCACCGGATCACGGTGGCACCCTTCGTGCGTCCGGGGCGGTAAAGCGGTCCAACGAATTCGCCCGCGATATCGTTATTCGTTGACATACACCGAATCGCGCTCCACTCGATCGGGTTCTAACCCTCCGAACGTGGGGACCGGTCATCACATTCGGGTAACACGCACCGCCTTTGTTCCAGGTAGATGCCACCTGGCAGGGTGCTAGTTCACAAGAAAAGACAATGTGCCGTAGCGGTACGTGTGCATTGTGGGGTTAGCTTCCCCCTCACGAGGCTGGACTGCGCGCCGTCGAGGGCACGGCGCGGCGCCACACGCTCGCGGTCGGGGGACTTCGCGAGGGGCGTGGGCAGGTCTTCACGAACGCCTCGAGTGAGGGCACTAACTCATGAGTCGAACTCGCGTACCCCGCTGGGCGAGACGGTCGTCCGCGGTGGTCCTCGCGGCCGCCGTGTCGGCCGGTGTCATCGGGTCACCCACCGCCTCCGCGCAGGAGACCCCTGCCGGGCCGCCGCTCGCCGACGCCGTCGCACCGGCCAAGGTCGCCAAGGACGGACTCGCCGGAAAGCTCGGATCACGGCTGAACGCCGTCCAGGGCGACACGACCGCGTTCGTCGAGCTGGACCGCCAGCCCGCCGTCGACGCCTTCAACGCCGAACAGGCGAAGGGCACCGGCAAGGAGAAGGCGAAGGAGGCGGCCCGCTCCGCCAAGCAGTCCACAGAGGGCGCGGTCGACGCCGTCCTCGGCGAACTGCGCTCGAAGGACGCGGGTGCGGTGGCGCTGGCGGAGACCGCGAACGCGGTCCCCGGTGTCGTGGTCACCGGTGACGCGGCCAGGATCCGGGAACTCGCCGCACGCGAGGACGTGGTCTCGGTCCGCACCGTCGTGCCCAAGACCCGCACCAACAGCAGCGCCGTCCAGCTCACCAAGACCCTCAACGCCTGGCAGCAGACCGGGCGCTTCGGCGACGGCGTGCGGGTCGGCATCATCGACGACGGCATCGACTACACCCACGCCGACTTCGGTGGCCCCGGCACGAAGGAGGCCTACGAGGCGATCGACCCGACGAAGGCCGACCCCTCCTTCTTCCCGACCGCCAAGGTCGTCGGCGGTATCGACCTCGTCGGCGACGACTACGACTCCTCCGGCGACAACGGTTCGCCGACCCCGGCGCCGGACCCCAACCCGATCTCCTGCGGCGAGCACGGCACGCATGTCGCTGGCACCACCGGCGGCTTCGGCGTCAACGCCGACGGGAGCACTTTCACCGGCGACTACGCGGCGCTGACCCCCGAGGCCGTCGACGGCATGCGGATCGGCCCCGGCACGGCCCCGAAGGCGCTGCTGTACGGCATCAAGGTGTTCGGCTGCGCCGGCTCCACCAGCGTCACCTCGCAGGCGCTGGACTGGGCCCTCGACCCGGACGGCGACGGCGACTTCACCGACCACCTCGACCTGGTCAACCTCTCGCTCGGCAGTGACTACGGCGCGCCGGACGACCCGGACTCGCTGTTCGTGCGCAAGCTGGCCGCCAACGACGTGCTGCCGGTGTTCTCCGGCGGCAACGGCGGGGACCTGTACGACATCGGCGGCTCGCCGGGCAACAGCCCGGAGGCCCTGACGGTGGCCAGCACCCGCGACGCGGGCGTCCTGCGCGACGCCATCGACGTCACCGCACCCTCGGACGCGGCGGGCCAGCAGGGCGGCCAGTTCAGCCAGGACTTCGCCGGCTACGACACCTTCGACCTGACCCGCCCCGTGGTGAAGCTCTCGGCCGAGAACGCGGACGGCTGCGCGCCGTTCTCCGCGGCCGACGCCGCCGCCGTCGCGGACAAGTTCGTCTGGCTGGAGTGGGACGACAACGACGCCACCCGGGCGTGCGGTTCGGCAGGGCGGGCGAACAACGCCGACGCCGCGGGCGCCAAGGGCGTGCTGCTGTCCTCGACGCTGGAGAACTTCAGCGCCGGCATCGCGGGCAACGCGACCGTTCCCGAGTTCCAGCTCACCGGCACCGCCACCACACAGGTCCGTCCGGCACTGGACGCGGGCACCCTCGAGGTGCGCATGTCCGGCCAGGGCAGGGCGGCACTGCAGACCTACGATCAGTCCATTGTGGACACCCCGTCCGGGTTCACCTCGCGCGGCGTCCGCGGGCCCTCGGTCAAGCCGGACGTGGCCGCTCCCGGTGACTCGATCACCTCGGCGTTCTCCGGCAGTGGCAACGGAAGGACGGTCCTCTCCGGTACGTCCATGGCCGCGCCGCACACCTCCGGTATCACCGCGCTGATCCGGCAGGCCCACCCGGACTGGTCGGTGGAGGAGGTCAAGGCCGCGGTGATCAACACCGCCGGGCACGACGTGAAGAACGCGGAGGGCCGGACCTACGCTCCGCAGCGCGTCGGCGCGGGCCGTATCGACACCATGGCGGCACTGGACAATCAGGTGCTCGCCTACGTGCAGGACGACCCGGGGGCGGTGAGCGCCACCTTCGGCACCGTCGAGGCGGGCGGCCCGGTCTCCCTGACGAAGACGATCAAGGTCGTCAACAAGGGTGTCGCCCCGGTGGAGTTCGGTGTCGCCTACGAGGGCGTCACCCAGGTTCCCGGTGTGCGGTACGAACTGTCGGCGAACTCGGTCAAGCTCAGCCCGCGCGGCATCGCCACGGTCGCGGTCACGCTGAAGATCGACGACCCGGCCGCACTGCGCAAGGTCATCGACCCGACGATGGAGACCGAACAGGCGGGCCTGGCCCGGCAGTTCCTCGCCGACGCCTCCGGCAGGGTGGCCTTCACCCCGCGCAACGGCACCACGGTGCCGCTACGGGTTCCGGTCTACGCCGCGCCGAAGCCGGTCGCGGCGATCGACACCCCCGCGGACGTGACCTTCGCGGGCGGTGCGAACCAGGCCGTGCTGAACCTGTCCGGTCGCGGTGTCACCCAGGGATCGGGCGCGCAGGCGTACCGCTCGCTGATCAGCGTGCTCGAGTTGCAGGCGGAATCCCCGCAGCTTCCCGAGTGCCGAGGGAACGTCACCGAGGGCTGCACCCTCAACCAGACCGCCAAGGGCGGTGACCTGCGCTACGTCGGCGCGGCCTCCACCGCCCCGCTGGCCAAGCAGCAGGGTGCGGCGAACGACGCGATGCTGGCCTTCGGCATCGGCACCTGGAGCGACTGGGCGAACCTGGGCAGCCACACCATCCCGTTCGTCGACATCGACACCACCGGTGACGGCAAGGCGGACTTCGAGTCCTACGTGACCAAGCCCGCGGCCAGCGATGTCCTGCTGGTGAACACCGTCGACCTCAACCAGCCGGGCGGTCCCACCGTGGACGTCCAGCCGGTGAACGGTCAGCTCGGCGATGTGGACACCAACGTGTTCGACAGCAACGTGATCGTCCTGCCGGTGAACATCGCCGCGCTCGGCATCGACCCGGACGCGGACTCGCACCGGATCAGCTACACGGTCGGCACCACCGGCTTCTACACCGCGCCGGGCAACGCCGACGGGCTGATCGACAGCGTCGGCACGCCGATGTCGATCGACGCGCTGGCACCGGCGTACTCGGTCCAGGGCGGTGGGGACGCCGCGCTGTCGTACTCGGCCCGTCCGGGCACCGCGCTCGTGGTGAACCGGATCCCGGAATCGGTGAACAACGACACGTTCCTGGGCCTGCTGGCCGTCCATCACCACAACGCCAGGGGCGATCGTGCCTCGGTGGTGGGGGTCGGCGGTGACAGTGCCCCGACGGACGCCCAGACCGGTGCGGCCGGCTTCGGCCGTCCGGTCAAACACACCGGAACCCAGCCCATCGCGGCTGGTTAACGGCACGTAGCAGAGGAACGCCCCGTCGCGGATGGACACCGCGGCGGGGCGTTCGCCGTGTCCGCCGGTCCCGGCAGGCGGGAGACGGGGAGACACCCGCCTACCCGGGGTATACGTTCGGTGGTGGAGACGGGCGACCGCCTGCCTCCGTAAGGGTGGTGCCACTGCGGTCCACGGGCGCAGGCCGGTAGCCTGCCGTGGCGGTTCAAGGCATGCAGGATGGGCTTCCACGATGTGGACCCTGGTCGAGAAGAGGTGTGAGGATGCGGCTCGCGGTCATCCCCGGAGACGGGATCGGACCCGAGGTGGTCGCCGAGGCGCTCAAGGTGCTCGGTGAGGTCGTGCCCGGTGCCGAGATCACCGAGTACGACCTCGGTGCCACCCGGTGGCACTCGACGGGCGAACTGCTGCCGGAATCCGTTCTCGGCGAACTCCGCCAGCACGACGCGATCCTGCTCGGTGCGGTCGGTGACCCCTCGGTGCCCAGCGGCATCCTCGAACGCGGGCTGTTGCTGCGCCTGCGGTTCGAACTCGACCACCACGTGAACCTCCGCCCGGCGCGGCTCTACCCGGGCGTCCGCGGCCCGCTGGCCGACACCTCCAGCGAGATCGACATGGTCGTCGTCCGGGAGGGCACCGAGGGCCCGTACGCGGGCAACGGCGGCCTGCTGCGCAAGGACACCGAGCACGAGATCGCCACCGAGGTGAGCGTCAACACGGCGTTCGGCATCCGCCGGGTGGTCGAGGACGCCTTCAACCGCGCCGAACTGCGCCCCCGCAAGCACCTGACGCTGCTGCACAAGACCAACGTGCTGGAGCACGCCGGTTCGCTGTGGTCCCGCATCGTGGAGGAGGTGTCGCTGGAACACCCCGAGGTCTCGGTGGCCTACTCGCATGTGGACGCGGCGACCATCCATTTGGTCACCGACCCCTCGCGCTTCGACGTCATCGTGACGGACAACCTGTTCGGCGACATCATCACCGACCTGGCGGCCGCGGTCACCGGTGGCATCGGCCTCGCCGCGAGCGGGAACCTGGACATCACCCGCCGCAATCCGAGCATGTTCGAGCCGGTGCACGGCAGCGCGCCGGACATCGCCGGGCAGGCGCTCGCCGACCCGACCGCCGCGGTGCTGTCCGTGTCACTGCTGCTCGACCACCTCGGGCAGAAGGAGTCGGCCCGCCGGATCGAGGCCTCGGTGGCGTTCGACCTGGCCACCCGGGACCAGGCTTCCCCCGGTGCCACGCACTCGATCGGCGACCGGCTCGCCGCGCTCGTCTCGTCGAACGTCAAGCCCTCCGCGGCGCAGTAGCGTCCGCCCGCGGCCGCCGTCCACTGTGGACCGGCGGCCCCGGGCGTGGCCGGTCCGTCCACAGTGCACCGCCGACGGCTCACCACATGCTGGGAGCCCGCATCCAATCGCTGGACTCCTGGCCGTCGCTGTGGCACGATCGCCGCATGACCTCGTTCTCCGCGATCATTATTCGCAGGCGCGCCGACTAGACCCGTCCGGGATCTCGGCGCGCAAACCTCTCGCATCCAGGCGAGGGGTTTTTTTGTTGCCCGGGCACAGCGGAAACGGCTACATCCCTCCCCGCGCCGGCGACGATCCGGCCAGGACCAGGAGAATTCGGTGACTCGTACGGAACCGGCAGGCACCTCGCTCGGCGATGGTTTTCACCTCTACGACACGACCTTGCGCGATGGCGCGCAGCGCGAGGGAATCTCCTACTCGGTGGCCGACAAGCTCGCCGTCGCCCGCCTTCTCGACGAACTCGGCGTCGGCTACATCGAGGGTGGCTGGCCCGGTGCCATGCCCAAGGACACCGAGTTCTTCGCGAAGGCGGCTGCCGGCGAACTGACGCTCAAGCACGCGGTGCTCGTCGCGTTCGGCTCCACCCGCAAGCCCGGCACCACCGCCGCGCGCGACGAGCAGGTGCGCGCCCTGCTCGACGCCCGCACCCCGGTGATCACCCTGGTCGCCAAGTCCGACCGCAGGCACATCGAACGCGCGCTGCGGGTGGACGTGGACGAGGCCTGCGCCATGGTCCGCGACACCGTCTCGCTGCTCGTCGGCGAGGGCAGGCGGGTCTTCCTCGACGCCGAGCACTTCTTCGACGGCTACGCGTTCGATCCGGACACTTCCCTGCGCGTGCTCGACGCCGCGGCCGGGGCCGGAGCCGACGTGCTGGTGCTGTGCGACACCAACGGTGGTCAGCTTCCCCTCGGCCTGGCCGAGACCGTGCGCGAGGTCGCCGAGCGCACCGGCCACCGGCTCGGCATCCACTGCCAGGACGACACGTCCTGCGCGGTGGCCAACACGATCGCCGCCGTGCAGGCGGGCGTCACCCACGTCCAGTGCACGGCGAACGGTTACGGCGAACGGGCAGGCAACGCCGATCTGTTCGCCGTGGCGGCAAATCTGGTGACCAAGCTCGGCATGGACGTACTCCCCGCCGGGGGATCCGCCGAGCTGACCCGTGTCTCGCATGCCGTCGCCGAGATCGCGAACATCGCACCCGACGCCCACAAGGCATATGTCGGGGGGTCGGCCTTCGCCCACAAGGCGGGGTTGCACGCGAGCGCGATCAAGGTGGATCCGTTGCTGTACAACCACATCGATCCTGCCGTGGTGGGCAACGAGATGCGGGTGCTGGTCACCGAGATGGCCGGCAGGGCGAGCCTCGAACTCAAGGGACGTGAACTCGGGGTGGACCTTGCCGGCCGGCCGGAAGCGCTCACCAGCGCGGTGCGGGAGGTGAAACGGCTGGAGGCGCGCGGCTGGTCGTTCGAGGCGGCCGACGCGTCGCTGGAACTGTTGCTGCGCAGGGAAGTCGACGGCCCCGAAGGCGAACTCGACGAACCACCGTTCACCCTGGAGTCCTACCGGGTGGTGCTCGACCATCGTCTCGACGGCGAGATCGTCTCCGAGGCGACGGTCAAGGTCCATGTCAACGGTCACCGCGTGATCGCCACGGCGGAGGGCAACGGACCGGTGCACGCTCTCGATGCCGCGCTGCGCGAGGCGCTGACCCCGCACCTGCCGTGGCTGGGCCGGGTGGAACTGGCCGACTACAAGGTGCGCATTCTCTCGCCCGGCGCGGAGACCGACGCGTACGGGCATCCCGGAACCGACGCCGTCACCCGCGTGCTCGTCGAGTCCTCGGACGGGGAGCGGGAGTGGACCACGGTCGGCGTGCACGCGAACATCGTCGAGGCGAGCTGGCTCGCCCTCTGCGACGCCTTGGTGCACAAGAGCCTGCGGGCCACCGGAGGCGCGGAGGTCAGCCGGTGAGCAGGGTCAGCCCGTACAACGCGAGGATCTCGGCGATGGGCTGGAAGAAGCTCGTGCCACCGCTCGCGCAGTCGCCCGATCCGCCCACCGGGACGCCCTGGGCCTGATCGCCGCTGAGGAAAGTCCCGCCACGGTCACCGGGCTCGGCGCAGGCGGAGGTCTGCGTGAGCCCGGACAGCACCCCCTCCGGGAAGTTGATCGTGACGTTCTTCGCCTGGACCGTGCCGCACCGCGCGCCGTCCGCGGAACCGAGCAGGCACACCGGGGCCCCCACGGCCGCTTCGGCGGAACCGGCGATCGACGCCGGTTCCGTCCCCGCCCAGGCGACCAGTTCCCAGTCGCTCGTGTTGGTCACCGCTATCAGCGTGTGTGCCCTTTCGGGGAACGACGCGGCGGCGACCGTGCCCACCGGTATCCCGGCGCTGGTGACGGAGTCACCGATCGCGCCGCAGCCGGGGCCCGCGATGAGGTGCCCCTGTGTGCCCGAGACGGCCGCGAATCCGGCCGTGCAGCGTGCACCGGAGCCGATGACGAGCTGACTGCCGCCACCGAGCGGGGCACCGGCGGTCCCCTCGGCGTCCGGCTCCGCGGCGGATGCCGGTGCCGGGCAGGCGAGCGCCAGTCCGAGCAGGATCGCCGGCACGAAGCGGAATCGGGGCATGCGCACGGTGGCCTCCGAGGCGTGGGGTGGTCCGGTCCACGCTAGACAGCCGTGTGTGGCGTGCCCAGAGGTCAACCGGGTGTTCGTGGCGCTTATGGTTGGAGTCATGCGCCTAGCTCGAATCGCCCATCCAGGAGGAGTGGCGTTCGCCGCGGTCGAGGGGGACGGCGACGACGCCCAGGTCCTCGAGATCGCCGAGCACCCCTTCGGCAATCCCAACTTCACCGGCAAGCGCTGGCCGCTGGCCGACGTCCGGCTGCTCGCGCCGATCCTGCCGACGAAGGTCGTCGCGATCGGCCGCAACTACGCCGACCACGCCGCGGAGATGGGCAACGACGTGCCCACCGATCCGATGATGTTCCTCAAGCCGTCCACCAGCGTGATCGGGCCGAACGCGGCGATCAAGCTGCCGGCGAGTTCGTCGCATGTGGACTTCGAGGGGGAGCTGGCCGTGGTCATCGGCCAGCCGGTGCGCAACGTGCCCGCCGCCCGCGCCTCGGCCGCCGTACTGGGTTACACGGTCGCCAACGACGTCAGCGCGCGCGATCACCAGAAGTCCGACGGGCAGTGGGGCAGGGCGAAGGGTTTCGACACGTTCTGCCCGCTCGGCCCGTGGATCGAGACCTCGATCGACGCGAGCGATCTGGCCCTGCGGTCACAGGTCGACGGTGAGACGAAGCAGGATTCCCGGACCTCGCTGCTGGTGCACAAGATCCCGGACCTGATCGAGTTCGTCTCCGGCGTGATGACGCTGCTGCCCGGCGACGTGATCCTGACCGGAACCCCGGCAGGCGTCGGCCCGATCACCAGCGACCAGGACGTCGCGATCACCATCGAGGGCATCGGCACCCTCGCCAACCCGGTCCAGCAGGCCTGAACCCCCGCGGTACGTCGACATGTCGCGCCGCCACCGACCGCGCCATGTCGACGTACCGCTGTGCGGTCGCCGTCAGTGGTCCGGGGCGGGGGAGCGGCGCGCGTAGGCCGGGGCGTGTTCCGCGCGGACGCCGATGCCGATCAGGTACGCGGGCAGGAACGTCACCTTCGGCACCCGCCGCACGAACGCCATCATCGGCTTCGGCGGTCCCGCGCGCCGCCCGTCCAGCACCGGCTTCACCAGCACCCGGTGCAGGATCCGTTGCATGCCCTGCACCACGGCCGTCGGCAGCCGCCTGCGGGCCGCGACCTTCGCCAGGTCCGCGTCGCCGACCGTCCCGCGGGCCAGCGGTTCGGCCAGCAGCCGCGCCGCCGCCACGGCATCCTGGACGGCCAGGTTGATCCCCACCCCGCCGAGCGGGGACATGGCGTGCGCGGCGTCGCCGATGCAGAGCAGGCCGGTGGAGTGCCAGCGCCGCAACCGGTTCAGGCGCACGTCCAGGTGTTTCACCTCGTCCATCGACCCCAGCGTGTGCACCTCGCCCGCGATCCGCGGCACCGCCGAGGCGAGCCGCTCCCGGAACCGTTCGATCCCCTCGGCGCGCAACCGGGCATCGGCCCCCTTCGGTGCCAGGTAGGCGATCTGGAAGTAACCCTCGCGGGGAATGGTCACCGCGAACTCGCCCCGCCGGGTGGACGGCACCAGCGACGGCGTGTCCACCGCCATGTCCCTCGGCACGCGCAGCCACCACGCGTCCATCGGCACGGCGTACTCCTTCGGCCGCAGGCCCGCCGCCCGCCGGACGGCCGACCAGCGTCCGTCCGCCCCGACGGTCAGCTCGGCCCGCAGCTCGGTCTCCGGCCCGCCCGCGCAGCGGTAGCGCACACCCCGTACGGCGCCGTCCTCCCGGATCAGCCCGGTCACCTCGGCGTTCATCCGCAGGGTGAACGATGTCTCCTCCCGCGCCGCCGACGCCAGCAGGTCGAGCAGGTCCCACTGCGGAACCATGGCGATGTACGGATGTGCCGTGCGCAGCCGGGACAGGTCACCGAAGACCATCGGCCTGCCGTCCTCGTCCGGAAACGCGACCTCGGTGAGCCTGCTCTGCGGCAGCGCCGCGAACCGTTCGCCGAGCCCGAGTTCGTCGAGCAGGCGCAGGGTCGAGGGGTGGACGGTGTCGCCACGGAAGTCGCGCAGGAAGTCACCGTGCTTCTCCAGCACGGTCACCTCGATCCCGGCCCGCGCCAGCAGCAGTCCGAGCAGCATCCCGGCGGGACCACCGCCGACGACCACGCAGGTGGTGCGTTCCGTCATCTCCGGCCTCCTTTCACCCGTCCCTGTTTTCATTCATTGTTGAATAAACTCACGATGCACCCACCCGGCAGTGGCGTCAACCAGAAGTCCCGGATATAGGCTGACCGGGTTATGACTGAGATCTCGTCGCCCGTGCGCGCCCGCTTCTGTCCCTCGCCCACCGGAGCCCCGCACGTCGGGCTGATCCGGACGGCACTGTTCAACTGGGCGTTCGCCCGGCACCACGGCGGCAGCCTCGTCTTCCGCATCGAGGACACCGACGCCGCGCGCGACTCGCAGGAGTCCTACGACGCGCTCCTCGACGCGCTGCGCTGGCTCGGCCTCGACTGGGACGAAGGCCCCGAGATCGGCGGCGAACACGGTCCCTACCGGCAGAGCGAACGACGCGAGGTCTATGACGGCATCGCCGCGACACTGCTGGAGGCCGGCGAACTCTACGAAGCCTTCTCCACCAACGACGAGGTCGAAGCCCGGCGCAAGGCCGCGGGCCAGGACAGCAAACTCGGCTACGACAACCACGACCGCGACCTCACCGACGAACAGAAGGCCGCCTTCCGCGCCGAGGGCCGCGCCCCCGTGCTGCGCCTGCGTATGCCCGACACCGACCTGGCCTGGACCGACCTCGTCCGCGGCGACATCAGCTTCCCCGCGGGCACCATCCCCGACCCGGTCCTGGTACGCGCCAACGGTGAACCGCTCTACACCCTCACCAACCCCGTCGACGACGCCCTCATGCGCATCACCCACGTACTGCGCGGCGAGGACCTCCTCCCCTCCACTCCGCGTCAGCTCGCGCTCTACGCCGCCCTGCGCCGCGTCGGCGTCACCGACTTCACCCCCGAGTTCGGCCACCTGCCCTACGTGATGGGCGAAGGCAACAAGAAACTGTCCAAACGGGACCCCTCGTCCAACCTGTTCCACTACCGCGACCGCGGATTCATCCCCGAGGGGCTGCTCAACTACCTCGCGCTGCTCGGCTGGTCCATCGCCGACGACCGCGACGTGTTCGGCGTCGACGAACTCGTCCAGGCCTTCGACATCAGCAAAGTCTCCGCCAACCCGGCCCGCTTCGACCTCAAGAAGGCCGAGGCGATCAACGCCACCCACGTGCGCGCACTCGACATCGAGGACTACGTACGCCGCACCCTCCCGTACCTCACCGAAGCCGGACTCCTCCCGGACAACCCCGCAGACGACCAGCTCGGCACCCTCCGCGCCATCGCTCCGATGGTCCAGGAACGCGTCACCGTGCTGTCCGAGGCCGTCGGCATGCTCCGGTTCCTCTTCATCGACGAGGAGAGCTTCGTGCCCGAAGAGGCCGCGGCCACCAAGAACCTCGGCCCCGACGCGGAACCCGTACTGCGCGCCGCCATCACCTCACTCGAAGCGCTGCCCGAATGGCGCACCGAGGCCATCGAGCAAGCACTCAAGGACGCGCTCGTCGACGGACTGGGACTCAAGCCCCGCAAGGCATTCGCGCCCATTCGCGTCGCCGTGAGCGGGCGCACCGTTTCCCCGCCGCTGTACGAATCCATGGAGCTCCTCGGCCGCGATCGCTCCCTCGGCCGACTGCGCCGCGGGATCCCGGGCAACTGACGGTAGTTCCACCACACCGGAACAGAGCAGCAGTTCTCACCGTCTTGGTCGAATCGCTCCGGCGCGGAGTCACCTAACCTCGCTGAGTGGAATCCGGTTACGCAGCCCCGAGCCCCGCCGTCCACGGGCCCGCGCCCGCCCCACCCTGGTCGCCATCACTGCTTCGCCTGGTGTGCCTGGACATCGACGACACCCTCGTCGACTTCACCAACGCCGGACGGCGGGCGCTCGCCGCACTCCTCGGACGCGACGACCTGTGGGCCGAATGGGAACGCACCACCGACAGCCACGTCGCCAGAGTCGTCGCGGGCGAACTCGAATACGCGCACATGCACCACCAGCGCACCCGCACCTTCCTCGGTGACCTCGGTATCGCCCTCGACACCGCATCCGTCACCGACTTCGAACTCCGCCGCCGCACCCTCCAGCGCGCCGGGTGGCGACTCTTCGACGACGTACTGCCCTGCCTCGACTGGCTGCGCGCCGCCGGCGTACGCCTCGCCGCCGTCACCAACGCCTCCGGCGCCCACCAACGAGGCAAACTCGCCGACCTCGGCCTCACCCGCTTCTTCGACCACGTCGCCATCGCCGGTGAGATCGGACTCGCCAAACCCGACCCGCGCATGTTCACCACCGTCTGCCTCGCACTCGGCTGCGATCCCACCGAAGCCGTCCACATCGGCGACAAACTCGATATCGACGCCATCGGCGCCCGCGACGCCGGACTCGGCGCCATCTGGCTCGACCGCGCCGACAACCCCACCGACCCCGAAACCACCCCCCGCGACGTGCACGTCATCAGCGCACTCGACCAGCTCCCACAGCTCCTCGTCACCGAATACGCCCGCGTCGGAGTGCCCGCCCCACGATGACCGAACCCCGATGAGAAGCAGAAAACCCGGTGGTCTAATATTTCTCCTCGGTGGTGCTGAGCCGGTCCGGCCGGGACGGCACCCCATTGGGGTATGGTGTAATTGGCAGCACGACTGGTTCTGGTCCAGTTAGTCTAGGTTCGAGTCCTGGTACCCCAGCAGCGGAGAGACCCGGTTGAAGACGCCGGAACCAGCTCTGGTAAGTTCTCTCTCGCAACAAAGTAAGATCTTGCAAGCAACAAGAGCAAGTTCCTAGCCCCCGTCGTCTAGCGGCCTAGGACGCCGGCCTCTCACGCCGGTAGCGTGGGTTCGAATCCCATCGGGGGTACTCGAAAGTTTGGTGGCCCCGCGCCTGCGGAATGCGCAGGCCGGGGTTTTTCTCGTTGTGCTGGTTGGGGGCCGAGCCCCCCATGCCCCCCACGGTGCGAGCTCCTCGTCTTGGCGGCCCTGCCGGGCTCGGCCTACACCAGCTCTTCCCGCCTCGCCTCGCCTTCGGCATGCCGTGTCGGGCCTTTCGGCACGTCGTGTCGTGCGGCTGGGCATGTCGTGTCGTGCGTTCCGGCATGTCGTGTCGGGCGTTTGGGCATGCTGTGTCGGGCGCGCTGGCATGTTGTGTCGGGCGGGTGGGTGAGGGAATGGGGGCGTGGGGCATGTGGGCCCACGGGGGGCAGGTGACTAAACCGCGGGGGCAACAGCCAACTCGCGGCTACAGGCGCTCCTGCAACGCATCCGCCGCCGCCAGCAAATCCGCCGCCCACCGCGAACCCGGCTTACGGCCAATCCGATCCACCGGACCCGACACCGACACCGCAGCCACCACCGCACCAGACGAATCCCGCACCGGCGCCGACACACTCGCCACACCCGGCTCCCGCTCCGCCACACTCTGCGCCCACCCACGCCTGCGCACCTCCAACAACGTGCGCTCACCGAACACCGCATCCGCCAACACCGCCCGCTGCGTCTGCGGATCCGACCACGCCGCAAGCACCTTCGCCCCCGACCCCACCGTCATCGGCAACCGCGACCCCACCGGAACCGTGTCCCGCAAACCCAACGGCGGCTCCGCAGCAGACACACAAATCCGCTGCACACCATCACGCCGATACAACTGCACACTCTCACCCGTCACATCACGCAACTTCGGTAACACCGCACCCGCCGCATCCAACAACGGATCCGTCGACCCACCCGCCAACTCCGCCAACGCCGCACCCGGACGCCACCGCCCATCCGAACCCCGGCGCAACAACCGATGCACCTCCAACCCCACCGCCAACCGATGCGCCGTCGCCCTCGGCAGACCCGTGCGATTGCACAATTCCGCCAACCCACACGGATCATCCGCGACCGCCTGCAACACGGCCACAGCCTTGTCCAAGACGCCGATACCGCTGCTCTGCTCAGAAGAGTTATGCTGTCCCACAAGGCGATACTAACTTCCCGGAGTATGGGAAGTCCACATTCTGGACGGCGGAGTACGCGAGACCGGGTCCACCAGCCCGCCGGCCTCGGACGACCGCCCGTGGACACGATGCCCGTATCCACGGGAATACCGTGCCCCACCACATGAAAGGAGCCGGACGATGGCGACCAGTCAGAGCCGAACGATGGCCGAGAAGGTGTGGGACGCGCACACCGTCCGGCACGGTGAAGGCGCGGAACCGGACCTGCTCTACATCGACCTGCACCTGGTGCACGAAGTGACCAGCCCGCAGGCCTTCGACGGGCTCCGGCTCGCCGGTCGCGGCGTGCGCAGGCCGGACCTCACCATCGCCACCGAGGACCACAACGTTCCCACCGTCGACATCGAGCTGCCGATCGCCGACCCGGTGTCCCGCACCCAGGTGGACACGCTTCGGCGCAACTGCAAGGAGTTCGGCGTCCGGCTGCACCCGATGGGCGACGTCGAACAGGGCATCGTGCACGTCATCGGCCCCCAGCTCGGCCTGACCCAGCCCGGAATGACCGTCGTCTGCGGCGACAGCCACACCTCCACCCACGGTGCGTTCGGCGCCATGGCCTTCGGTATCGGCACCTCCGAGGTCGAGCACGTACTCGCCACCCAGACACTCCCGTTGCGCCCCTTCAAGACCATGGCCGTGACCGTCGACGGCGCGCTGCGCCCCGGCGTCACCGCCAAGGACGTCATCCTCGCCGTGATCGCCAGAATCGGCACCGGGGGCGGGCAGGGATACGTGCTGGAGTACCGGGGCAGCGCGATCGAGGCGCTGTCGATGGAGGCCCGCATGACGGTGTGCAACATGTCCATCGAAGCGGGCGCGAGAGCCGGGATGATCGCGCCGGACGAGACGACGTTCGAGTACCTGCGCGGACGGCCGCACGCCCCGCAGGGTGCCGACTGGGACGCCGCGGTCGCCCAGTGGCGGGAACTGCGAACCGATGACGGTGCCGAGTTCGACGCCGAGGTGCACATCGACGCGGCCGAGCTGACCCCCTTCGTCACCTGGGGCACCAACCCCGGCCAGGGACTGCCGCTCGGCGCCGCCGTACCGGACCCGGAGCAGATCGCCGACGAGAACGAGCGCTTCGCCGCGGAGAAGGCGCTGTCCTATATGGACCTCGCGCCGGGCACCCCACTGCGCGAGGTCGCCGTGGACACCGTGTTCCTCGGCTCCTGCACCAACGGCCGGATCGAGGACCTGCGCGCCGCGGCGGAGGTGCTGCGCGGCCACCAGGTCGCAGGCAGCGTCCGGATGCTGGTGGTGCCCGGCTCGATGCGCGTGCGCAAGGCGGCCGAGGACGAGGGCCTGGACACCGTGTTCACCGACGCCGGCGCCGAATGGCGCCAGGCGGGCTGCTCGATGTGCCTCGGCATGAACCCCGACCAACTCGCCCCGGGCGAGCGCAGCGCGTCCACCTCGAACCGGAACTTCGAGGGCAGGCAGGGCAAGGGCGGACGGACGCACCTCGTCTCCCCGCTCGTGGCCGCCGCCACCGCCGTACGCGGCACGCTGTCCTCCCCGGAGGACCTGCTCGCCGGTTCCGGGACCTGAGCCCGGCCCGCCCTCCGCGAACCCTTCCCGGACACCTCCAGCCCCATACCCGGGGCGGACACGACAGGAGCAAACCCATGGAGCCGTTCACCACCCACACCGGCGTCGGGGTCCCGCTGCGCAGGTCCAACGTGGACACTGACCAGATCATCCCGGCGGTCTACCTCAAGCGCGTGAGCCGCACCGGTTTCGAGGACGGCCTGTTCGCCGCCTGGCGTTCCGACGAGCAGTTCGTCCTCAACCAGGAACCCTTCCGCGCGGGAAGTGTGCTGGTGGCGGGATCGGACTTCGGCACCGGCTCCTCCAGGGAGCACGCAGTGTGGGCCTTGATGAACTACGGATTCCGGGTCGTCATCTCGTCCCGCTTCGCCGACATCTTCCGTGGGAATTCCGGTAAGCAGGGCCTCCTGGCGGCCGAGTGCGAGCAGTCGGACGTCGAACAGCTCTGGAAGATCCTGGAGAACGACCCCGGCGCCGAGGTGACCGTGGACCTGAAGTCGAAGACCGTACGCGCCAAGGACTTCACGGCGACCTTCGCGATCGACGACTACACCCGCTGGCGGCTGCTCGAAGGACTCGACGACATCGCCCTGACACTCCGGCACGTGTCGGACATCGACACGTTCGAGTCCGACCGTCCCTCGTGGAAGCCGGTGACCACCCCACAAGTGGCCTCCTGAGCTACGGATTCCCTGCTCAGCAAGGGAACAGCGGTGCGGGGAATGCCCCGCCAAACCACGCCGAATGGCACCGGAGAGAGCGCATCGGGCGCCTCTCGGGGGACGGAAGAACCCCCGAGACAAGGAAAATATCCGCGTGCCGTTTGGAAATTGTGCTGCGTTGGTAATACCGTGTGCCCAAGTCGGCCAAGATGGCCGTGTACGCGTAGTTCTTCTTGGAGGACTGGAATGGCCAACAAGGCCCAGCTGATCGAAGCGCTCTCCGAGCGCTTGGGCGACAAAAAGGTTGCGTCCGAAGCGGTCGACGGCCTCGTCGACATCATCATCCGGACGGTGAACAAGGGCGAGAAGGTGAACATCACCGGCTTCGGTGTGTTCGAGAAGCGCGCTCGCGCTGCCCGCACCGCACGGAACCCGCGTACCGGTGAGACCGTGCGGGTGAAGAAGACCAACGTGCCCGCCTTCCGGGCAGGCACCACCTTCAAGGACGTGGTCAGCGGCGCGAAGAAGCTGCCGAAGGCCGCGGCCGTGAAGCGCGCCACCGCCACCGCCCGCGGTGCCGGTGCCGCCTCACGCGCCACCGCCGCACGCACCACGACGAAGGCCACGGCCTCGCGTCCCGCCGCTCGCACCGCGGCCACCCGCACGCGGGCGACCACGACGCGAGCCGCGTCCACCCGTACGGCGACCAAGGCCGCACCGAAGACCGCCGCCAAGGCCACCACCGCCAAGGCGACCACGGCGAAGGCGACCACGGCCAAGAAGGCCACCGCCGCCAAGGCCACCACCGCCAAGGCAGCGCCGAAGACGGCGGCCAAGGCGACCGCGGCGAAGAAGACCACCGCGGCGAAGGCGGCCCCCAAGGCCGCCGCCACGCGGGCCACCGCGGCCAAGAAGACCACCGCCGCGGCGAAGAAGAAGAAGTAAGGCCCCGCGCCACGTACTTCTCGGCGAGGCCCCCGTGCGATGCACGGGGGCCTCGCCGCTGTCCGGACGGCACGAGCCGGGACAGCGCACGGGCTCCGCGAACGCCGATCAGTGCCGTGCGCGCCGGTCAGGACTGCGCGCGCCCGGTCAGGACTGTGCGGGCTCAGCCGAGGGAAGCAGCGCCGCGAAGTAGCCTGCCGCGACGAGTCGCGGCCCGGCATCGTCCTCGCCCGTCCGGAAAGCCAGCAACCACAGCGAACCCTTCTTGCTCGGGATCTCGCCGTCGGCGGTGCGGGCGGGCAGGACCACGCCGTCCCGCTCGGCCAGCAGGCTGACGACGTCCGGGATCACCCCGCCCTGACTGCACACCACCGGCCTGCCGCCATCCGCGGCGATCGCGAGCACCCGGGCGACCCCGCGCACCGGGTCGCGCCAGTACTCCTCCTCGGACAGCAGCGGTTCGTGCCGCACATCCGCGTCGATGTCCTCGGCCACTCCCTGCACGGTCTGTACGCAGCGCAGCCGTGGTGCCGAGAGCACCCGGTCCGGGGCGAACGGTGTGACCGTCGCCCGCAGTGCCTCCGCCTGCCGCATCCCCGCCTCGGACAGCGGACGCAGGTCGTCGTCTCCCGTCCACTCCGAACGCTTGCCTGCCTTGGCGTGCCGCACCAGCAGCACGGTCGTCAGGTCCGCGGGCAGCGCCCGGAACTCCCGGAGCACGTCCACGTCCGCGCGCCGGGTCAGCAGCATCTCGGCCTGTTCCGGGGCTACCCAGCGAAGTTCGTCGACCTCGTCGTTCGGCGCGAACCGGCCGCCCGCGACATGGGCACTGAAGTAGTCGACGGCCTTGTCCGTCTCGCCGCCGCCGGAACGCCGGGGCACGCGGTACTCGGTGCGCGTCAGGTACCGGCCGAGGACCGCCCGGAAACCGGTTTCCTCCAGAACCTCCCGGGCGGCGGCGACCGGAGCCGTCTCCCCGGGGTCCAGCTTGCCCTTGGGCAGCGACCAGTCGTCGTATCTCGGCCGGTGGACGATCGCGATCTCCAGCGCCCCTGTGGGGCCGCTACGCCACAGCACGGCCCCGGCCGCGTGGATCTCCGGCGAGTGGTTCCGGCTCATCCCATCGCCTTGCGCTCGGCGACCAGGTCGACCTGCAGGTCACGGACTTGTGAACCGTCGGCCGGGGAGGCCACCCATTCGCCGTTGGCGGTGAGCACCCAGCAACGGGTGATCGGATCCAGCGCCGAACTGAGAACGTGATCGAGTTGCGCGGTGAGTTTTGGATCCTTGACCCGGACGAGGGCCTCGATCCGGCGATCGAGATTCCGGTGCATCATGTCCGCACTGCCGATCCAGTAACTCTGGCCGCCCCGGAAATGGAAGACCCGGGAATGCTCGAGGAACCGGCCGAGAATGGAACGGACCGCGATGTTCTCGCTCAATCCCTCCACTCCCGGCTTGAGCGCGCAGATACCGCGGACCACGACCTGCACCGGAACCCCGGCCTGCGACGCGTGATAGAGCGCGTCGATCACCTGTTCGTCGACGAGTGAGTTGCATTTGATCCGGATTCCGGCGTCCGGTCCGGCGCGGGCGTGTTCGATCTCCTCGGCGATGCACTGCAGGATTCCCCGCCGAATCCCCTTGGGGGAGGTCAGGATGTTGCGGTAGGTCTCCTGCCGCGAGTAACCGGTGAGCACGTTGAACAGGTCGGTCAGGTCGGCACCGATCGCCGGATCCGCGGTCAGCAGCCCCATGTCCTCGTACAGCCGCGCGGTCTTCGGGTTGTAGTTGCCGGTGCCGATGTGGCAGTAGCGGCGGATCGTCGACCCCTCCTGCCGCACCACCATCGCCACCTTGCAGTGCGTCTTCAGGCCGACCAGGCCGTACACGACGTGCACCCCGGCGCGCTCCAGCGTCCTCGCCCAGGTGATGTTGGCCTGTTCGTCGAAGCGCGCCTTGATCTCCACCAGCGCCACCACCTGCTTGCCCGCCTCGGCGGCGTCGATCAGCGCGTCGACGACCGGGGAGTCGCCCGAGGTGCGGTAGAGCGTCTGCTTGATCGCCAGCACCTTGCTGTCCGCCGCCGCCTGCTCGACGAACCGCTGGACACTGGTGGAGAACGAGTCGTACGGGTGGTGCACCAGCACGTCGCCCTCGCGCAGCGTCGCGAACACGCTCTTCGGCGTCTCCCGCTCACCGAACGCCGGATGCGTCGCCGGCACGAACGGACTGTCCTTGAGGTCCTTGCGGTCCACTCCGGACAGTTGGTGCAGGCAGCTCAGGTCCAGCAGGCCGGGCACCTCCACCACGTCGTGCGGGTCGACCTCCAGTTCCCGCAGCAGCAGTTCGAGCATGTGCTCGCTCATGTCGATCGCGACCTCGAGCCGCACCGGCGGACCGAACCTGCGCTGTGCCAGTTCCCTTTCCAGGGCCTGCAACAGGTCCTCGTCGCGGTCCTCCTCGACCTCGAAGTCCGCGTTACGGGTCACTCTGAAGGCGTGGTGCTCGGTGACGTGCATGCCGGTGAACAGTTCGCCGAGGTGCGCGGCGATCAGCTCCTCCAACGGCAGGAAGGTCGCGACCTGGCCCGAACGCTGCTGCTCGACGCGGATCAGCCGGGGCACGTTGTTGGGCACCTTGACCCGGGCGAAGCGCTCGGTGCCGCCCTCCGGGTCCCGCACGGTCACGGCCAGGTTGAGCGAAAGCCCGGAGATGTAGGGGAACGGGTGCGCCGGGTCGACTGCGAGCGGGGTCAGCACCGGGAAGATCTGCTCGCTGAAGTAGTGCGAGAGCCGGGAGCGGTCGTCCTGCCCGAGGTCGGACCAGCGCACGATGCGGATGCCGCACTCGTCGAGCGCGGGCCGGATGTGCTCCTCGAAGGCGGCCGTCTGCCGCTCCACCAGATCCTGGTTCCGCTTGGCGATGTAGGCGAGCTGCTCGCGGGGAGTGAGCCCGTCGGCGCTGCGCACGGACAGGCCGGTCTCGTCCCGCCGCTTCAGCCCGGCCACCCGCACCATGTAGAACTCGTCCAAATTGGACGCGAAGATCGCCAGGAACTTGGCGCGCTCGAGCAGCGGCTGCGAGGCGTCCTCGGCCAGCGCCAGCACCCGGGCGTTGAAGTCCTGCCAGGACAGTTCCCGGTTGAAGTAGCGGTCGTCGGGCAGTGAGTCGGCGAGCTCGGCGGCGACATGCGTGGCCGCGGGCGGGGCGGACGGGATGGCGCGCATCTCCGGACCGTCGACCGCCTCCCGCACCGGGTTGCCGCCCGCACCGCTTCCGCTCGCGGGCCGTCGCCGCGCCGCGGTGTTCGCCGGTGTCGAACGGGCTGGTCCCGGGGTCAGGCTCTCGTCACTCACGGACGCCATTGTTCCGTACGTGACGCCCGGATGGGCACCCTGACGTCGGCGGCCGGCGGTGAACTTCATCTCGACCTCAGCGCAGGCAGCAACTCTCCGCGAGAAGGAGCTTGCTGCGCTCGCCAAGGCCCAGCTCACTCGCATGGCGCAGGTCCTCGGGCGTGTCGACGTCCCCACGCAGCGAGGGCGCCCGCACGGCGAGGGCCAGCGCCCCCGAACGGGCGTGCGCCTGCGCCGAACCGGTACCGAAGCGCGGTCCGAGCCACCCTCCCGGCGCCGAGAGCAGCAGGGTGGTCCCGCTGCCGTGCCGGTCGGCGACGAACGCCCGCCGCCCGCGGGCCTGTTCGATCGCCGAACTCAGCTCGACCGCGCGCAGCGCGGGCAGATCCGCCTGCATCGCGGCGACCACCGCGTCCGGATCGCCCGCGCGCAGGACCGACTCGCCATGCCGCAGGGCCGCGTTCAGCCCGCCCGCGCCGTTCTCGCCGACGACCTCCACGCCCGGAACGTCCAGCTCGGCGAGCGTCGCGGGGTCCGTGCCGACGACGAGGACGCGGCGTACCCCTGCCGCCGCCCGTGCGGCCGCCAGGGTGTCCGCGGCCAGTGCCAGCACCAGCCGCGCGTGGGCCTGCTCGCCCGGTGGGCATCCTGGCGCGCCCCGCAGCCGGGACTTGCCGAGCTGGGGCGGTTTCATCGGGACGATCAGGTCCACCTCTCGAGCCACGTGTCCATACTCCACGAAATCGGCCGCGGCGCGCGGGAGACCGCCCGCCGTGGGGACCCCTTGCTGGACCCCCGGACGGGCGCGGGGGAGGATCACCCGGCGCAGTCGGGAGATTCGAGGCGAGGAGGAGTCTTGGCTGATCGGGAGAAGGGCGGCTTCTGGGTGGGGCTCACCGCGGGGTTCTTCTACCCGGTGACCTGGATCGGACGGAGCGAGTACCGGCACGCGGAGCGGCTGCCGCCCACCGGTGGTGCCCTGCTGGTGCTCAATCACGTCTCACATCTGGACCCGGCCGTGGACGCCGTGTTCGTGCACCGGAACAAGCGGGTACCGCGCTTCATGGCGAAGGCCAGCCTGTTCAGCGTGCCGATGTTCGGCCGGATGCTGGCAGGTTCGGGCGGGATCCCGGTCTACCGGGGTTCGGGCAGCGCGGGCGACAGCCTGCGCGCCGCCCACGCCGCCCTGCGTGAGGGAAAGGTCGTGGTCATCTACCCCGAGGGCACCATCACCAAGGACCCGGCCGGCTGGCCGAAACGGCCGTACACCGGGGTGGCACGGCTGGCATTGGAGAACGACGTCCCGGTCATCCCGATCGCCCGCTGGGGCACCCACGACATCTGGAACGGCTACACGAAGAAGTTCCGCCCGCTGCCGCGCAAGAAGGTGGTGCACTCGGTGGGCCTGCCCGTCGACCTGTCGGCCCAGCGCCAGGGGGAGGCGAGCAGCGGCACGCTGCGCGAGGTGACGGAACTGCTGATGCGCGAGGTGGTGACGCTGCTGTCCGAGGTACGCGGCGAGGAGCCCCCGGCCGCGGCCCCGGAGGCGGAGAACAGCCGATGACCCCGCAGCGCATCACCGTTCTCGGCGCGGGTTCCTGGGGCACCGCCTTCGCGAAGGTGCTCGCCGACGCCGGCCGGGACGTCACCATGTGGGCGCGACGGGACGAGGTCGCCACCCGGATCCGGGAGGAGCACGCCAACGAGGGGTATCTGCCCGGCGTCGCCCTGCCGCCGAACCTGACCGCGACTGCCGATCCGGCGCGGGCGCTGCACGGTGCCGAGGCCGTGGTACTCGCCGTGCCGAGCCAGAGCCTGCGGGCAAACCTCACCGAATGGCGGGAGCTGCTGCCGCGCGAGGCGATCCTGGTCAGCCTGGCCAAGGGCGTGGAACTGGGCACACTCAAGCGGATGAGCGAGGTGATCACCGAGATCGCCGACGTTCCCGCCGGCCAGGTCGTGGTGGTCTCCGGTCCGAACCTCGCTCGTGAGATCGCGCAGGGCCAGCCCTCCGCCGCGGTCGTCGCCTGCGCCGACCACGAACGAGCGGTGGCCGTGCAGCGGGCCGCCTTCAACTCGTACTTCCGCCCGTACACCAACACCGACGTCGTCGGCTGCGAACTGGGCGGGGCGTGCAAGAACGTGATCGCACTGAGCTGCGGGATGGCCGCGGGCATGGGATTGGGCACCAATACGATGGCGACCCTGATCACCAGGGGCCTGGCGGAGATGGCCAGGCTCGGCGTGAAACTCGGCGCCGACCCGCTCACCTTCGCCGGGCTCGCCGGCGTCGGCGACCTGGTGGCCACCTGCTCCTCGCCGCTGTCGCGCAACCGGACCTTCGGCGAGCGGATGGGCCGGGGGGAGACGGTCGAGCAGGCGCGGGCCGCGGGCGGCGGTCAGGTCGCCGAGGGCGTCATGTCCTGCTCGTCGATCCGGGAGCTGGCCGCCGGCCTGGGGGTGGACATGCCGATCACCGACGCCATGCACCGCGCCTGCCACGAGGGGATCGACATGCGGCGTCTCGGCGCGGAACTGCTGGGGCGGGAGCAGAAGCACGAGTGGTCCTGACCGGCGTCCACTCCATGGGACCGGTTGCCGCGCACAGCGGCTGCTGGTGAACTCAGGCGCATGATCACGCCAGGCAGGAACGCACGACGTGGGCGCCTCGCCCGCCGTCGCGTCGCCGGCGTGCTGTGTCCGTGTCGTTGAGCTCGATCCGCTCCAGAGCCAGCCGACCGCGCACCACCGCATGCCAGAGGACACCGATCATGTTCGCCGTTCCGGACAACACCATCGCCATCGCCGAGCGCCCCGCCCTGCAGCACCCCGTCCGCGCCGCCCTCGCCTTCGCCGCCGACCGGGAGCTGTGGCGCAACCTGCTTCGCTACGACCCCGACCAGCGCTTCGCCGCCCTGATCGCGCGGGACGGGCAGCAGGAGGTCTGGCTGATGAGCTGGCTGCCCGGCCAGACCACGTTCTCGCACGACCACGGGCACGCCACCGGTGCCTTCACCGTTGTCACCGGTGACCTGGTGGAACGGGTCACCCGCAGGGCCCCCGGCGGGCGGGTGCTCACCGAGCACCACGAGCTCACGGCCGGCCAGTCCAGGGTGTTCGGCCCCGGCTACACCCACGAGGTGCGCAACGAAGGGCCGGACCCGGCCGTCAGCGTGCACGTCTACCGCGACGGCACCCGCACCGTCCGGCCCTCCGGTCTCGGCTAGGCCCCCTCCGGTGGTTCTCGGCCGGTGAGAAGCCTTGGTAACCGGTGCCGTACTGGGGCGTTGCCGCCGACGCCGCCGAGAGCCGCCCCCGGCGCGAACATCGCGACCACACCGACTGCCGGGCGACACCTAGCCCCGCCCGGCCACGTGCTCCGGAACCGGGATGCCCGGTCGCAGGTCGGCGGCCGGTTCGGGCGGGCCGAAGGAGGTCCGCAGCGGCAGTACCCCCGCCCACGCGCCGCCGTCGCGCACATCGGCCTCGGTGTCGGAGGGGCCGCCGTCGCGGACCTTGACCGAGGCCTCGGCGAGAGCGAGTTCCAGCACGGTGACCGCGGCGAACTCCTTGGCACTGACCGGTCTGGCGTGCTCCCAGGAGCCCGGGGCCAGGTGGTCGGTGACGACGCGCAGGCCGTGCAGCTTCCGGTCGGGATCGAGGACCGGCCGCGGTCTGCCGTGGATCACCGCACTGCGGTAGTTCATCGAGTGGTCGTTCACCGAACGGGCGTAGACGATGGCGTCCAGCAGGGTGACGGTGACGCAGACGTCGGTACTGCCGTCACCGGCCCGCATGCTCGGCGAGCCGGTGGAGCCGTGCAGGTAGAGGGTGTCACCTTCGCGGCCGTAACCGGTCGGCAGCACGACCGGCGAGCCGTCGAGCAGGAGCCCCAGGTGGCACACCAGGCCCTCGTCGAGCAGCGAGTACAGCGCCGCCCGCTCGGTTCGGCCTCGGTCCTTCTTGCGGGTGATCGTGCTGCGGGGCGTGGCGGACAGCGGGGCCGGCGGGGTTTCGGTCATGTCCCGATCCTCACCTCGGCAGTGGCATCTGAGAATAGCCACCTATACTGGATTCTCCCAGTCCACTCGGCTGGCCGTTCCGTCGAGGCGAGAGGAACACGATGACCACCGGCGAGACCGCGCTTCCCGTCCGGCTCGACCGGGAATCCCTTACGCCCCTTGCTGTCCAGCTTGCCGACACGCTGCGTGAGTCGGCCGCGGACGGCCACCTGCGCGGCGGCGACCGATTGCCGTCCACCAGGGCACTGGCGCGGCGGCTCGGCGTCAGCCGCACGGTCACCTCGGCCGCCTACGAACAGCTCCACGCCGAGGGCTGGATCGCCGGGCGGCACGGCTCGGGTACCTACGTGACCACCTCGCCGCCGCGGGAGCGCCCTGCCCGCCAGGTCCGTCCCGGCACCAGGAGCGAACGGAGCGACCTGCTCGAACTGGTGCCCGGCGTGCCATGGGCGGAGGGACTGGACCGGGCCGCGTGGCGGCGCGCCTGGCGGGCGGCGGCGGACGCGGCCCCGTTGTCCAGGGCGCACCGGGCGGGCCTGCCCGAGTACCGCGCCGCCATCGCCGAGCACCTGCTCCGTCACCGCGGCCTCGACGCGGGCGCCGATTCGGTACTCGCCACCGGGGGCACCACCGCCGCGCTCGTCGAACTGGCGGGATCCGTGCTGGACCGCGACGACGTGGTGGCGGTCGAGGAGCCCGGCTACCAGCGGGCCACGCACGCACTGCGGGCGGCCGGGATCCGGGTGGCCGGCGTCCCGGTCGACGAGGAGGGCCTGCGCCCGGACGCCGTGCCCGGCGGTGTGCGCGCGGTCTACTGCTCGCCCGCGCACCAGTATCCGATGGGCGGGCGGTTGAGCGCGCAGCGTCGCGTCGAACTCGTGGAACGCGCCCGCGCCGAGGATTTCCTGCTGATCGAGGACGACTACGACGGCGAGCTGCGGTTCGACGTGGCCCCGTTGCCGCTGCTGGCCGCGCTCGCTCCCGACGTCGTCGCGCATCTGGGGACCACCAGCAAGATCCTCACGCCCACCCTCGGAGCGGGCTGGATGGTCGCGCCCTCCACGGTCACCTCGGCCGTGCTCGCCTACCGCGAGCGCACCGGAACCCGGCCCTCGCCCGCGGGCCAGCGTGTGCTGGTGGAGCTGGCCAGGCACGGCGACCTCGGCAGGCACCTGCGCAGGCTGCGCCGTGAGCTCTCCGAGCGCCGGAGCATGCTGGTGGCCGCCCTGCACGCCGCGCACATCCCGGTCCTCGGAGACGACGCGGGCGCGCACCTGGTCGTCGAGGTGCCCTCCGCCGCCGCCGAACGGGAACTGCTGACGCGGGCCAGGGAACGCGGCATTCTGCTGGACGGTCTCGGCAGGCACTTCGCGGGCAGGCCCAGCTCGTACGGTGTCGCGATCGGCTATTCCGGCTGTTCCCGCGAGGCCTTGCCGGGCGCGCTGGACGTGCTCGTGGAACTGCTCGCCGAGCAGCGCGACTGACCCGCGTCCGGTACCGCGCGCGCCGCCCGCCGCCGACGCCAGCGGGGGATCGGCCGGTCCGGAGGGGTAGGGTCAGCGGCCATGAGTTCACGCAAGATCCGTGTCGCCGTGGTCTTCGGCGGCCGGAGCACCGAACACACGATCTCCTGCGTTTCCGCTGGCAGTGTGCTGTCCAACCTCGACTCCGAGCGGTTCGAGGCGCTGCCGGTCGGCATCACGCGGGAGGGCGGCTGGGTCGCCGGTTCCGGTGATCCGGAGACGCTGTCCATCCGCGGCCGGGAGCTGCCCTCGGTGACCGAGGGCAGGTCGCTGGTGCTCGCCGGCGACCCGACCAGCCGTGAACTCGTCAGTCTCGAACGAGGGGCGGCGGTCGAGGTCCTCGGCTCGGTCGACGTCGTCTTCCCGGTGCTGCACGGCGCCTTCGGCGAGGACGGCACCATCCAGGGCCTGCTCGAACTCGCCGGGATCCCGTACGTCGGCGCCGGGGTGCTGGCCAGCGCGACGGCGATGGACAAGGAGTACGCGAAGAAGCTGCTCGCCGCCGAGGGCCTGCCGGTGGGGGAGTACGCCACCGTCCGGCGTGGACAGTCCACCCTGGACCCGGCCGACCGGGAACGTCTCGGCCTGCCCGTGTTCGTGAAGCCGACCAGGGCCGGATCCTCCATCGGGATCAGCAAGGTGGAGAGCTGGGACCGGCTCGACGAGGCGATCGCCCTCGCCAGGGAGACCGATCCGAAGGTGCTGGTGGAGGCCGGGGTGGTCGGCCGCGAGGTGGAATGCGGCGTGCTGGAGTTCCCGGACGGCCGGATCGAGGCCTCGCTGCCCGCGGAGATCCGTGTGCTCTCCGAGGAATCCTCGGCCTGGTACGACTTCGAGACCAAGTACCTCGGCGAGGCCGCCGAACTCGACATCCCGGCGAAGCTCGACGACGCCGTCACCGAACGGATTCGCGCCATGGCCGTCAAGGCGTTCCAGGCGCTCGACTGCCAGGGCCTGGCCCGGGTGGACTTCTTCATCGGTGCCGACGGCGAGCCGACGATCAACGAGGTCAACACCATGCCGGGTTTCACCACCACCTCGGCCTACCCGAAGATGTGGGCCGTGACCGGCGTCGACTACCCGAACCTGCTGTCCACGCTGATCGACACCGCCGTCGCCAGGGGAACCGGCCTGCGCTGAGACGTCCCCCGGTCAGCCGAAGCGCAGCGGGGCCGGTGGCAGGCCTGCCGCGATGGCGTCGGAGATCTGTTGCAGCGGCCCGGTTCCGGCCGTATCCGGCACGGTCAGCGCGGCGTAGACCTCCCGGTCCACCACGAACCACGTCGCCGTTCCGGCACCCGGCACCTGGAGCCAGCGGACGCCGTTGATGACGCGGAGCTGCGCGGTCGGGGTCAGCTCCGGCGGGCGGTCCAGACCGCAGCGCAGCACCACCGGGTCGTCCTCGCCCCAGCCCGCCGAGGCGGGTGGCGCGGGAGCGGCGAGTTCGCGGCGGGTCAGCTCGGTGCCCGCGGAGCGGAGTGCGGCGGGCACGGCACCGAGCAGCGTGGCGCACGGTGCGCTCGCGGCCTGCGGCGCGGGAACCGGCACGAGTGGCAGCGGGCCGGCGGCCGCTGCGGCGTTCTCCTCCGGTGGCGAAGTGAGCCCGACGATCGCGACCACCACGGCGAGCCCGAGCGCGATCGCGGCGGCGACGACGATCAGGAACCGTGGCGGAGCACCGGATTCGGTGTCGACTGGTGGCACCGGGTGACTAAAGCACGGGCTAGAGGTTCACGACCGGGCAGGTCAGGGTACGGGTGATGCCGTCCACGTTCTGCACCCGCGCGACGACGAGCTGGCCGAGCTGGTCGACGTTGTCGGCGGCGGCGCGGACGATCACGTCGTAGGGACCGGTGACATCCTCGGAACTGGTGACGCCGGGGATGCCGGCGATCTCGGCGGCCACGGCGGCGGCCTTGCCGACCTCGGTCTGGATGAGGATGTATGCGTGAACCACGGCGCGCCCCTTCGTCTCCATCGGTCCGCTCAAGGTAGGAACGATGACAGCAACGTACCCCAGCGAGGGAACCATCGGGCATCCGACTATCGGTGATCGTTGTGATCTTTCGCGCAGGGAAATCGACAGGGAGGGAGGTGGCACTGATGTCCCCGCAAAGCAGGCCGCCGCAGGACGCGCCGACGGAGGACACGGTCGCCGCGCTGGGGGAGTTCGGACTGATCCGTGCGGTCACCGAGAACCGCGTACAGCCGGAGGCGACACTGCTCGGCCCCGGTGACGACGCGGCGGTGGTCGCGGCACCGGACGGACGGGTGGTCGCGAGCACCGACGTCCTCGTGCAGGGCGTGCACTTCCGGCTGGACTGGTCGAGCCCCGAGCAGGTGGGGCGCAAGGCGATCGCCGTCAACCTCGCCGATATCGCGGCAATGGGCGCCTCACCCACGTCCGTCCTGGTCGGGCTCGCCTGCCCCGGCGAGACTCCGAGCGCGACCCTCACCGAACTCGCGGACGGGATGTGGGCCGAGGCGACCAGGGCGGGAATCGGTGTCGTCGGCGGCGACGTCGTGCACGCCGACCAGCTCGTGGTGAGCGTCGCCGCGCTCGGTGACCTTGGCGGACGCCCGCCGGTGACCCGCTCGGGCGCGCGCCCCGGCGACATCCTCGCCGTCTGCGGAAGGCTGGGCTGGGCCGCCGCGGGCCTTGCCGTGCTGGGACGTGGTTTCCGTTCGCCGGTCAGCGTCGTCAACGCGCAGCGGGCTCCCGAACCGCCCTACGCCGCCGGTCCTGCCGCCGCCGTCGCCGGGGCGACCTCGATGATCGACGTCTCGGACGGACTGCTCGCCGACCTCGGCCACATCGCGTCCGCCTCCGGCGTCGGCCTCGACATCCACACCGAACGCCTGCGGGTGGACCAGAAACTGGTCGAGGTCGGGGCCGCGCTCGGCGCCGACCCGCGGCACTGGGTGCTCACCGGTGGCGAGGATCACGCGCTCGCCGCGACCTTCCCCCCGTTCGCCGACCTGCCCCAGGGCTGGCACCGGATCGGTTCGGTGCTGATGCCCGACACCGCCGTCACGATCGACGGCCGACCCGCCGAGAACGGTGCGGGCTGGGAGCACTGGCGCTGAGCCCGCGGATATCTTGGCGAGCGTGCTCGACATCCGCGTGGTTCCCTTCGACGACCCGGACGCCGTGAAACTGCGGGACGAAGTCCAGCAGGAATACGTGGTGCGCTACGGCGAACCGGACGAGACGCCGCTGCACCCGGGCGAGTTCGACCCGCCGCACGGCCTGTTCCTCGTCGGCTACCTGGACGGTGATCCGGTGGCGACCGGTGCCTGGCGCCGCCCGGGCCTCGCCGAACTGCGGCCGGGTGACATCGAACTGAAGCGCATGTACGTGGCCGAGCGGGCCAGGGGCAGGCGGTTCGCCCGCGCGCTGCTCGCCGAACTCGAACGTACGGCGGCACTGGCCGGGGGCAGGCGCGTCGTGCTGGAGTCGGGCGTCGAGCAGCCCGAAGCGCTGGGGTTGTACCGATCCTGCGGATACACCGGCATCCCCAACTACGGGCACTACCGCGAGGATCCGAGAAGCGTGTGCCTGGCCAAGGAACTGGCCCCGCCGACGGGATGAGCGCCGGGCCGGTACGACCAAGGGAAACGGAGACGAAGTGGCGATCTACGCACTCGGTGACCTGACGCCCGAGATCCACCCCGAGGCCTACGTGCACCCGGACGCGACCGTGATCGGCGACGTCCGGATCGGACCGGAGGCCTCGGTGTGGCCGCAGTCCGTGCTGCGCGGGGACCACGGCCGGATCGAGATCGGCGCGCGGTCGAACGTCCAGGACGGCTGTGTACTGCACTGCACCGCCGAGGACCCGTTGATCCTCGGTGCCGGGTCGGCGATCGGCCACTCGGTGCACGTCGAGGGCGCCCGGATCGGCACCGGTTGCTTGATCGCCTCCGGTTCGGTGGTGCTCAACGGGAGCGTGCTGGACGACGGCGCGATGGTGGGTGCGGGGGCGGTGCTCTCCTACGGCGCGCACGTGCCCTCCGGGCACATCGCACTCGGTGTCCCGGCCCGGACACGGGAGAACACCTCGTTCGGGGCGGACAAGATCGCGACCGTCGTCGACGGTTACGTGGCCAGGGCGCGATGGTTCCGCACCGAACTGCGGCGCCTGGACTGAGTGGCGATAGAGTCGCCGACCGTGACAGCACGACCCTTGCAGGACATCGTCGAAGCAGGCTGGGCGCGCGCCCTGGAACCCGTCGCGGACAAGATCGCGGCGATGGGGGAGTTCCTCCGCGCGGAGATCGCGGCGGGCCGCCGGTACCTGCCCGCCGGCGAGAACGTGTTGCGCGCGTTCCAGCAGCCGTTCGACGAGGTGCGCGTGCTGATCGTCGGGCAGGACCCCTACCCGACGCCCGGTCACCCCATCGGGCTGTCCTTCGCGGTGGCACCGGAGGTACGTCCGCTGCCGAAGAGCCTGGTGAACATCTACAAGGAGTACGCCGAGGACCTCGGTCATCCACTGCCCACCAACGGCGATCTGACCCCGTGGACCGGGCAGGGCGTGCTGCTGCTGAACAGGGCGCTCACCGTGCGGCCCGGCAAGCCCAACTCGCACCAGGGCAAGGGCTGGGAGGACGTGACGGAGCGGGCGATCGTCGCGCTCGCCGAACGGGACGAGCCGATGGTCGCGATCCTGTGGGGACGCAACGCCCGGAACCTGCGCCCTCTTCTCGGTGACGTGCCCTGTATCGAGTCGCCGCACCCCAGCCCGCTGTCCGCGCACGCGGGCTTCTTCGGGTCGAAGCCGTTCAGCCGGTCCAACGAGCTGCTCGGCGAGCTGGGCTCGGGGCCGATCGACTGGAAACTTCCCTGACCGGATCCGCTCGGCCGCCGTGCCGCCGGACGGGCCCCCGGACGGGCGGGTCCCGGACGACGAAAAACCGGCGCCGCGTGATGCGACGCCGGTTTCCCGGAAACTGTGCCCGGTTCCGACGGCGGGAGGCCGGCGGAACCGGAGGGTCAGCCGCGAACGACCTTGCCGGCCTTGATGCAGGAGGTGCAGGCGTTGAGCCGCTTCTTCTGCGAGAGACCGATCTTCGCGTGCACGGTCTGGATGTTCGGGTTCCACCGGCGGTTGGTACGCCGGTGGGAGTGCGAGACCGACTTGCCGAAGCCGGGTCCCTTGCCACAGACGTCGCACACGGCAGCCACGTCGAACTCCTTTGACTCGGAAAACTCCAGATACCCGCGGATACCGCAGGGCGTGCCCAGCAGCACTGGGCAACTCGAACATAGTAACCAGTGCGTTCCACGACGCCGACACGGGGTGGATACGCTCGCCGGGACCAGTGAGGAGGGTACCGGGTGTTCGACGCGGTTGCGGTGGCCGAGTGGGCGGCGAGCTGCGTGCGCAGTCTCGACCGGCTGCGCGCCGACATCGACGGGATCAACGTGTATCCGGTCGCCGACGGTGACACCGGCTCGAACCTCCTGCACACCCTTACCGGAGCCAGGGACGCGCTGGCAGCCGAGCCGGAGCCGATCGAGGCCGGGCGCGCACTGGGGGTGCTCGCCAGGGGGGCCGTCGCCGCCGCGCGCGGCAACTCCGGTGTCATCGTCTCGCAGGTTCTGCGCGGGTTCGCCGAGGCGTCCGCGGGCGTGTCCGAGCTGGACGGCCGGCTGCTCGCCGAGGCCCTCGGCAGGGCGGACGCCGCCGCCACCAAGGCGGTGGCCCGGCCGGTGCGGGGGACGATGCTGACCGTCCTGTCCGCCGCTGCCTGGGCGGCGGAGGGCGGAACGGACCTGCGCGAGGTGGCCGCCTCGGCGGCACGTGCGGCCGCCGCCGCCCTGGAGCGCACCCCGAGCCAGCTCCCGGTGCTCGCCTCCGCGGGCGTGGTGGACGCGGGCGGGCGCGGCCTGGTCGCGGTACTCGACGCGCTGCTGGCCGTGGTGACCGGCGAGCGGACCGAGCCCTCCCGCGGTCTCGCTGCGGAGGAGCCCGCGCGACCGCGGCCCGCGCCGCACACCTGGGAGGTCATGTACCTGCTGACCGGTGTGGACGATGCCGGGCTGCCCGGGTTGCGCGCCGCGCTGAGCGGGCTCGGCGACAGCGTCACGGTGGCCGGGGACGGCGCGGGCAGCCACGCCGTCCACGTGCACTGCGCGGACATCGGCGCGGCGATCGAGGCGGGCATCGAGATCGGCAGGCCGCACCGGATCCGGGTGGAGCCGCTGCTCACGCCGGGCCGTCCGGATGAGCCGCCCGCGCGGGAGAACCGGGCCGTCGTCGCCGTGGTGCACGGTGCGGAACTGGCCGGGCTGGTCGGCGCCGAGGGTGTGCCGGTGCTCGCCGTGCCGTTCGGCTCGCTGCCCACCGCCGAGGAACTGCTGGGGCTGATCACCGAGACCGGGGTCGGGCACGTCACCGTGCTGCCGGGCGGGCTCGACCTGACCGGTGCCGCGGACGAGGTCGCCGGGCACGCGATGCTGGAGGACCGCGACGTCGTGGTGATCCCGTGCGCCTCACCGGTGCAGGTGCTGGCCGCGCTGGCGGTGCACGACACCGCTCGCCGGACCAACGACGACGTGGTCGCCATGGCCGAGGCGGCGGCCGCCACCCGCCGTGGCGAACTCCGGCTGCTGGCCGAGGACGCGATCACCTGGGTGGGCCGCGCACACGCGGGCGACGCCGTCGGGCTCGTCGATGGTGAGGTGGTCTCCATCGAACCGGCGGGCGAGGACGGCCCGGACACCGTCGCGGCCGCGATCGCCGTGCTGCGCCGGATGCTCGACGTAGGCGGGGAACTGGTCACGCTGCTCTCCGGCGAGGGCACCCGGCCGGACGTCGCCGAGGCGGTGGCGGACGCCCTGCGCGCCGAACGGCCCGACGTGGAACTCGCCTGGTATCCCGGTGGGGACATCGGCGCGGTGCTGCTGATCGGAGTGGAATAGCACGGTGGTGGACTCGATGCCGTGGACGAGGGACCGCGCGGACGCTGCCGCGCGGACGAGCGGGAGGGTGCGGGCATGACCGTGCTGCGGGACAAGCTGCCGTCGTTGCTGGGCGCGAAGACGGCGAAAGCACTCGCGTCCTCATTGGACATTCACACCGTCGCGGATCTGCTGCGGCACTACCCCCGCCGGTACGCCGAGCGCGGCGAGCTCACCGACATCGCCGGTCTCGAGGTCGGCGAGCACGTCACGGTGATGGCGCGGATCGAGCGGGTCAGCAAGCGCCGGATGAAGAACAAGCCCGGCACCATCATCGAGATGACCGTCACCGACGGCAGGCGCAGCCTCTCCTGCGCGTTCTTCAACCAGCAGTGGCGGGAACGGGAACTGCTGCCCGGCAAGAGCGGCCTGTTCGCGGGCAAGGTCAACGCCTTCCGGAACAACCTCCAGCTCGCCAACCCCGAGTACGAACTGCTCGACGAGGACATGGAGGCGTCCGCGATGGACAGCTTCCTCGGCCGCATCATCCCGGTGTACCCGGCCGCGGCGGGGTTGCCGTCGTGGTCGATCGCCAAGTGTGTGGAACAGGTGCTGGCGACGCTGGAACCGGGTGAGGATCCGCTGCCACCGGAGCTGATCCGCGAGCACGGTCTCGACCGGCTGCACGACGCACTGGTGCACATCCACCGTCCCGACGGCTGGTCCGGTCTCGACTCGGCGCGCAGGCGGCTGAAGTGGGACGAGGCGATGGCCGTACAGCTCATCTTCGCGCAGCGCAGGCACCAGACCGTCTCCAGGCCCGCACCGGCCTGCCCGCCGAAACCGGATGGGATCGCGGCGGCGTTCGAGAGCAGGCTCCCGTTCGAACTCACCGCGGGCCAGCGCGAGGTCGGCGAGAAGGTGGCCGTGGACCTGTCCGGAACCCACCCGATGAACCGGCTGCTGCAGGGCGAGGTGGGCAGCGGCAAGACCATCGTCGCCCTGCGCGCCATGCTCCAGGTGGTCGACGCGGGCCGTCAGGCGGCGATGCTCGCGCCGACGGAGGTACTGGCGGCCCAGCACGCGCGCTCGCTGCGTGACCTGCTGGGCGACCTCGCGCAGGCGGGTGAGCTCGGCGGCGCCGAGCAGGCCACCAGGGTCACGCTGCTCACCGGTTCCATGGGCGCGAAGGAACGCAAGCAGGCGCTGCTCGACGCGGCGAGCGGTGCGGCGGGCATCATCGTGGGCACGCACGCGCTCATCCAGGAGACCGTGAGCTTCGCCGATCTGGGCATGGCCGTGGTCGACGAGCAGCACCGTTTCGGTGTGGAGCAACGGGATGCGCTGCGGTCGCGGGGCGCGGGCGGCAGCAGCCCGCACGTGCTGGTGATGACGGCGACGCCCATCCCGCGCACGGTGGCGATGACCGTCTACGGCGATCTGGAGGTATCCGCACTGCGCGAACTGCCCGCCGGGCGCTCGCCCATCTCCACCACCGTCGTCCCGGTGCTGGAGCGTCCGGCGTGGCTGGACCGGGCGTGGCAGCGCGTCGTCGAGGAGGCGGGCAAGGGACACCAGGCGTACGTGGTGTGCCCGCGGATCGGCGACGAGCCGCCGTCGGACAAGACGGACAAGCGCCCGCCGATCGCGGTGCTCGACCTCGCCCCCGAGCTGGAACACGGCGCCCTGTCCGGTCTGCGGCTGGGAATCCTGCACGGCCGGATGCCCGCCGAGGACAAGGACGCGGTGATGCGCGCCTTCGCCGCCGGTGAGGTGGACGTGCTGGTGGCCACCACGGTGATCGAGGTCGGCGTGAACGTGCCGAACGCCACCGCGATGGTCATCATGGACGCCGACCGGTTCGGGGTGAGTCAGCTCCACCAGCTTCGCGGCCGTGTCGGCCGTGGCGAGGTTCCGGGGGTCTGCCTGCTGGTCACCGAGGCGATCGACGGTACGTCCACCCGGGAACGCCTCGCCGCCGTTGAGTCCACTGTGGACGGTTTCGAGCTGTCCCAGCTCGACCTGGAACTGCGCCGGGAGGGCGACATCCTCGGCTCGGCCCAGTCCGGCAAGCGCTCCGGGCTGAAGCTGTTGTCGCTGTTGCGTGACGAGGACGTCATCGCCGAGGCCCGCGAGCAGGCGCGGCGGATCGTCGAGTCGGACCCGGGGCTCGGCTCACATCCCGGGTTGCTGTCGCTGGTCGCCGATCTGGTGGACGAGGAGAGCGCGGAGTACCTGGAGAAGACCTGACCGTCAGCCCGGTCGGCCACCGTCCCGGCCACCGGCTCCCTGGTGACGAACAGGCGATGGGACACCGGTACGCAGGCGGTACGTACCAGCGGATCGCCCGCCGTCCGTCTCGGCGTACCGCTCGTGCCGGTCGGCGTAGAACTCCCGCAGGGCTTCCGCCACCCGTGCCGACCGGAACGCCGCCGAGATCGCCGAGGTCGGCAGTCCCGCAGATCCGGGATCGGTGAGGCTGCTGACCCGGCAACGACAGTTCCGCACCGAGGGCGCCGGATCCCCTCAGGCGAGCAGTTCGCGCAGCATCTCCAGCAGTTCGCGGCGGTCGGTCGCGCCGAGCCGGGTACGCATCCGCGCGACGTGGTGCTCGACGGTCTTCGCGGAGATGAACAGCCGCGCGCCGATCTGCTTGTAGGTGAGGCCGTGCAGCACCAGCCCGGCGACCTCCTGCTCCCGTTCGCTCAGTGCGCTCACGTCCGCGACGGCCGGGGCGGGCGCCACCTCGGGCGAGGGCTGCTCGCCGGACGGAGCCTGCCGAGGTTGCCGGGCCAGTCCCTGGAAACCCCGTGCGGCCTCGAGCAGCATCACCATCGCCTGCCGGTCCTCGGTCCGGATGGCGGCCTGCCCGGCCAGTCGCGCGGCGTCCCAGCGCAGGCCCAGCGCGTGCAGACGGCCCGCGGCGGCGCACACCTGTTCCGCGTCGGGTGCCCCGTCGAGCACGGCCCGCCAGCTTGTGGCCGCCTCGGCGAGCGCACCGCCGAACCGGCCGGGGGTGGCGGCGAGCGCCTCGGCGTGCCGTCCGGCCGCCGGGTGGTCCTGGGTGATCACCGCCGCCTGCAACCGGCTCCACGAGACCAGGACCGTCCACAGTGGAGGATTACCGAGGGCGGAGAGCAGGTCGGTGGCCTGTGCGACGTGCCGGTCCAGCCGGTCGTGCTCGCCGAGCCGGGCGGCGGCGATCGTCAGCTCGCCCAGCGGCAGCAGCACGAACAGGTCGGCCTGATGCCGCATCATGGCCTGGTAGGCGTGCTGCCATGCACGTCGCATGCCGGGGATGTCACTGGCCCGCCTGGCCAGCCCCACCTCCACCGCGCGGCGGAACAGCTCGTCCCGCGGTTCGAGAGCGCGCCCGCCGACCGGAGCGAGCCGGGCGGCGGCCTCGGCGAGGTCGCCGCGGGTCATCGCGACCCACGCCAGCAGGATGCGGTGCCGGGTGGCGAACAGCGGACCACCGGAGCCGTTTTCCAGCGCCCGCGCCAGCACGGACTCGGCAAGCGAGATCTCACCGCTGTGCAGGGCGGCGATCGCGGCGAGCGCGGCCGGGCTGTCCGGCATCAGCGTCGCGCCCCCGGCGGGTTCCACCATCCCGGCGGCGCTGATCAACGGGGCCAGCACGTCCGCGGGCGTTCCGGACACCGAATCGGCGATCGCCTCGGCCATCCGGGTGGCCGCACCGGCGAGCAGGGTCGGCGCGCCGCGCCGGCCGGGTGCGGCGAGCAGGGCGCGGGCCGCGTCCGGATCGCCGGTGCCGAGCAGGCCGACGGCGGCGAAGGCGGTCGCGCTGCCTGGCCCCGCCCACTGGAACAACTCCGCGCTGCGGGCCAGTTCGCCGCGGTGCGCGAGCACGGTCGCCGCCACGGCGGCGCCCTCGGCGCGCACCCGCGGGTCCTCGGCGGCGACCAGGCCGTCGCTCAGTCGCAGCGCGGTGTCGAGGTCGCCGGACAGGACCGCCGCGCGAGCGAGGCCGCCGGTGAGCGCGGTGGTCGGCCCGTTCGCCGCGGACGCCGCGCGGAACAGGTTCGCGGCGAGCGCGGCGTCGGCGTCGATCGCCTCGTGCGCGGCCTTCTCGAAGGCCGCCGCCGCGCTCCGGCCGGTGACACCCGAGCCGAGCAGCATCCGGGCCAGCCCGAGCACCGGCTGGTCACCGCGCAGCCGGTACTCGGTCATTCGCCGCAGCACGTCCAGCCGCCGGTCCGCCGGACTCAGCGACCGGATCGCCAGGCCCGCCACCGGCGGCGGGGTTCCGTCGCGGCCGAGCAGTGCGGTCGCCCTGGCTCCCTCGATCAGTTCGGACAGGGCTGCGCCATCGCTGTCCAGCAGTTCGCCGAGCAACCCGAGATCGTTGCCCGCCCCGGCCTCGGCGGCCACCAGCAACCGGGCGGTGGGCTCGTCGAGGCCGTCGAGGTCGGCACGGAAACGGTCCACGGACTCACGGGTCAGCCTGCGCTGCGCCGCGCTCTGCTCGATCGTGTCGGCACCGCACGCCGACACCACCCGGTCCAGGAACCCCGGCACACCACCGGTGCAGGAGTGCAGGAACCGCGCGGCCGTGGCGGAGGGCGCCCGTCCGGTCGACGCCGCGACGAACCGCGCCGTCTCCTCCGGTGTGAGCGGTGCGAGCGCGAGAGCGGGCACGGTCCGGGTCATCGCGTCGAGGAGCGTCCGCAGCGCTTCCGGCCTCGGCCACGGCCGGGCCGCGACGACGACCCGGGCGTCGTCCCGGCCGGCGTACTCACCGATCGCGGCCAGCCGCTGTTCGGACGCCAGGTGCGCGTCGTCGACCAGCAGCGGCGCCCCGGTGGCACGGGCGCACGCCGGGTCACCGGTCGCCTCCGGCCAGCGCTCCCGCAGGACGTCCAGCAGGGTGCTCTTGCCGTGCCCGGCAGGGGCCAGGACCGCGACGCGTACCGGCGCGCCGGGGTCGGCGTCCACCGTGGCCAGCAGCCGGCCGGCGTCGGCACCGGTGACCGGCGAGGGGCGGGTGAGGCCGGGGGAGGTCAACAGCCGTCCCCCGTCGAGGCGGTCGCGGCACACGGGGCGGCCGGCTGCGCGGTGTCCACAGTGGACAGGTCGCCACCCAGGGTCAGCACCGTCGCCAGGCTGGCCGCCGCCACCATGCCGGCGGCGACCGGACTGGGCCGGTAGGTCCGCCAGTTCCGGACGGCCGGGGCACTGATCCTCGGCGCCGCGATCCGCACCGGCGGGCGTACGGGGCGTTCGCGTATCGAGTCGGTGATCAGCTCGTCGGCGACCTTCGGCAGCAGCGTCGTCTCCACCGGCGCGACGGCCGACTCCATCGTCCGCACCATCTCGGCGCCGGCCAGTGCCGCCGCGCCACGGGCCGCCGTCGCGTCCGGGTCCGGCAGTGCCACCGGACGGCAGGCCAGCGCGCCGCGCAGCAGATCCCCCACGGCGGGGATCGCCGACTTGGATCCGTGCAGGGCGACGCAGCCGAGCCGCCGCAGATCCACCGAGGCCTGGCGGGCCAGCGACCTGGTCTGCTCGACAGCGTCCTCGACGACCGTCCGCGCGGTGGCGGCGTCGCCGGGGAAGGGAACGGCGTCGGCACAGGCCAGCGTCTCCCAGGTGCCGATCGCGGAGCGGCGCAGCAGGGCGGGCGCGAGGTGCGCGGCGCCGACGTCGAAGACCGCGGCGATCGCACCGGTGTCCGGTTCTCCCGCGGCGCGGGTGTGCTCGTCGAGCACGGCGACCGGCGCGGGCACCAGCAGCACCCTGCCGAGACCCTCCGCGCCCAGCGCGGCGCGCAGCAGTTCGCGGCGGTAACGGCCCCAGGAAGCCGGATGGGTGACGGTGACCTGTTCCGGCGGTTCGCCCATCGGCTCGGCGGCCCTGGCGACGCTCCACGCGATCACCGCCGCGCTCAGTGACTGCGCGCTGAACGGCTCGCCCGCGACGGTGACCGGCGTGTCGTCACCGATCCGCTCGTGGAAGCCGGTGATCAGGCGTTCCGGTTCGGCCACCCCGGCCGCCAGCGCGGCGTCCCCGACGAGCAGGTAGCCCTCCTCGTCGAGGAACAGCGCGGTCGGGATCGACGCGGACACCTCGCCGAGTCGCACGGTCTCCGCGGGGCCGTGGCCGTCCTCGCCGATCCGGCAGGCCGCGGCGACGGCACGCGAGGGGTCGACGTCGATCCCGATCGAGTACGGCATGCGGCGAATCCTCCAGAGCGCAGGGTTCAGCAGTGGTGTTCCGGGGCCACGTCCGCGGGGGGTTCGGAGCCGCGACGGGGCTGGATCGCGCGGGACGCGGAGATCCGCCGATCGAAGCACGGACGATCCTGACTCCCCGGGTCCCTAATCCCCCAAGGCAACGGTGGGTGATCCCCTAACCGTCGAGAGTAGTGGAACCCGGAATCGGACCCGATGCCCTGGGGGCCGTCGATGCCTAGCGTTGGTCGGGTCGCAGGGCCATGAGTCCTGCTTTTCTCGTTCGACTTGAATCCCCACAGGAGATCTTTCAATGCCGCAGACGCTTCAGGACTTCGTCCACAACCTGATGAACGACGCGGGTGCCCGCTCGGCGTTCAACACCGACCCGGAGGGTGCCCTCGGCGCCGCCGGCCTCGGCGACGTCAGCGCCCTGGACGTGCAGGAAGTCATGCCGCTGGTGCTCGACTACACCTCCGCCGACGGCCTCGGCGGCCTGCTCGGCAACGACGCCACCGGCGGCTTCGGCCTCGACCCCGTCGAGCAGCTGCAGAACCTGACCGAGCAGTTCGGCGGCGTGACCGAGTTCGGCGGCAGCGTCGAGAGCAACGCGGTCCCGGCCGGCCTCGCCGCCATCACCGAGGACCTGACCGGTCGCATCGGCACCGACATGCTCGGCTCCGACCCGTTCGGCAGCATCGACAGCATCACCGGCGTCGGCACCAACGGCCCGGTCGACCCGATCACCACCGTCACCGGCGCCATCGGCGATGTCACCGGTATCGGCACCAACGGTCCGGTCCAGGTCACCGACGTGATCGACGACGTGACCGGTATCGGCACCAACGGCCCGGTCCAGGTCAACGACATCGTCGACGACGTCATGACCCACGTCGGCGACGTGACCGGCATCGGCACCAACGGCCCGGTGGACCTGACCGAGAACCTGACCGACAACATCGACGACGTCATGACCCACGTCGGCGACGTCACCGGTATCGGCACCAACGGCCCGGTCCAGATCACCGACGTGGTCGACGACGTGACCGGCATCGGTACCAACGGCCCGGTCGACCCGGTCACCACGGTCACCGACGTGCTGCAGGACAACGTGCAGGGCAACCCGATCACCACCACGGTGAGCGACCTCGAGCACGTCGTCAGCAACGTCGGCGTCGGCCAGATCAGCGACGTCAACGACGTGATCGGCGACATCAACATCGGCGGCGTCGCCAACGGCAACGACCTCGGCGGCCTCGGCGAGTAGTCCTCGCCCACAGCACCGACAGCACTGACGGACCGGGAGGGTCCGTGGCCCCAGCCGGTCACGGACCCTCCCGGTTCGCTGCGTTCGCACCGCACCAGGGACACTTCTCTGCCGTGACCCCTGTCCCCTGGCTCGGGATCGTCGACGAGACCCATCAGGCCTGCGTCACGCACGAGCGCCCGGATCTCGCCCGGCGGCTGCGTCTGCTGCGTGACCGTCCTGCCGACCGCAACCGGGTCGCCGTGCTCGGTTTCGCCAAGCAGGGCAAGAGTTTTCTCGTCAACGCGATCCTCAACGCGCCCGTCTGCGCCGCCGACGACGCCACCAGCACGGTGGTGCCCGCCGAGATCGGCCACGCCGAGGAACCCGTCGCCACCCTGGTCCGCGGAGGTACCGGTTTCGCTCCGCTCGAGGAACACGAACAGGTGAACTTCGCGGACCTGGCCGGGCATCTCACCGGGACGGCCGAGGTCGTCCCCGGCACCGTGCCGGTGCAGCGGGCCGAGATCGGGCTGCCCCGGGCGCTGCTGTCCGCCGGGCTCGCTCTGGTGGACACCCCCGCGGTGGGGGATCCGCGGTCTCCGCGCACCGCCGCTTCCCTCGACGTGCTGGCCCGCTCGCACGCGGCCATCCTCGTTTCCGACGCTTCCGAGGAACTGTCCGCCGGCGAGATCGCGTTCGCCCAGTACGTCCGCACCTGGTGCCCGACGGTCGTCGTGGTGGTCACCAAGATCGACGTACACCCCGGCTGGCGCCGCGTGGTCGAACGGAACAGGTCCCTGCTCGCCGACGCCGGGCTGCGGGCCGAGGTGCTGCCGGTGTCGGCGGTCGTGCGGCAGGAGGCGGCCAAGGCCGGTGACCGGGACCTCAACGTCCAGTCGGGTTTCCCCGGGCTGCTGGCCTGGCTGGACACCGAGCGCACCCGCCCGCCCGAGGACGCCGTCACGCTGCTGGCGGCGGTGGCCTGCCGCGCGGCGATCGCCGAACTGGTGACGAAACTGAAGGCCGCACTGGAGGCTCCCGCCCTGCACCAGGGCATCACACAGGTGACCAGGCTGCAGGCCGCGCAGCGCAGGGTGGACGATCTGCGCAGGCACACCACCCGCTGGCAGAACCTGCTCTCCGACGAGATCACCGACCTGACCGCGGACATCGAGTACGACCTGCGCGAGCGCACCCGCAAGATCGTCCAGCACGTCGACAAGACCTTCGACGACGTCGATCCGGAACAGGCGTGGGACGAGTTCCGCTCCTGGCTGGAGGAGACGCTGGCGGAGGCGATCGAGACGAACTGCGTCTGGCTGGCCGAGCGCGCGGAGTGGACGGCGGTGGCCGTCGCCGCGACCTTCCCGCAGGCCCCGGAGCGCACCCGCGCCGATGTGCGGATGGGCGACACCCCGGGGTACGCCGACGGTGCCCCCCGGGTGGACACCCCGCGGATCGAGCGCTTCAAGCTGGGGCAGAAGGCGTTCACCGGCCTGCGCGGCTCCTACGGCGGGGTACTGATGTTCGGCCTGGTCACCAGCCTGGCCGGACTGCCGCTGATCAATCCGATCTCGCTCGGCGCGGGCGCGGCGTTCGCGGCGAAGTCCATCCGCGACGAGGCCGACATGCGACTCAAGCGCAGGCAGGCCGCGGCGAAGTCGGCGGCGCAGCGTCATGTCGACGACGTCTTCCTGCGCTTCTCCAAGGAGTGCCGGGACGTCGTCCGTGAGGTACAGCGGCAGTTGCGGGACCACTTCACCGCGCTCAGCGAGGAACTGTTCGACGAGGCGTCGAGTTCACGGGAGGCCGTGCAGACCGGTGCCGTGCACCGGGACCGGCACACCGCCGAACTCAAACGCGAGATCGAGCGGCTGGCCGCACTGCACAAGCGCGCGGGCGGGATCGCCACCCGGCGCGCCGCCGTCACCTCCGGCGTCAAGGAGATCTCCGCATGACCGCGCCCCCGCCCCTGCTCGACGTCGCGGGCGCCCTGCTCACCGAGGCGGCCCACCTCTACCGGGACCGGCCGCACGCCTCGCGGGTACTGCGCGGGCAGCTCGCGCGGCTCGGCGAGCCGCTGCGGATCGCGGTCGCCGGGCGGCCGGGGACGGGGAAGTCGACGCTGGTGAACGCCCTGGTCGGGGAACAGCTCGCGCCGGTCCGGCTGGCCCGCAGGGACGCGCATTTCACCTGGTACCGGGACGCGGCCGCGCTGCGGGTCAGCGGGCAGTTCCGCGGTGGCCCGCCGCGCGATCTCGCCGTCTCCCGGTCCTCGGACGGCCTGTGGCTGGAACCTTCGTCGATGCCACCCGCGAACCTGGACCGGGTGCTGGTGGAGTACCCGACGCGGGCGTTGCGGGACATGGTGCTGATCGACTCGCCCGCGCTGGCCGACTCGGGCGATGGTGAACGTGATCCGGTGGCGGCCCGGCTGGCCGAGGAGGCGGACGCGGTCGTCTACCTTTCCCGGCACGCCGAACCCGCCGAACTGTCCGGCCTGCGCGCGACGCTGGACTCGCCGGTCGCCAGGGCGGCTCCGGTGCACTCGATCCTGGTGCTGTCGCGGGCGGACGAGATCGGTGCGGGCAAGATCGACGCGTTGCTCTCGGCTCGCCAGCTCGCCCGGCGCAGTCGGCGGGAGAACGGTGCCTGCGCGGCGTTCCAGTCGGTCGTGGCCGCCTCGGGCCTGGTCGCCTTCGCCGGAAAGTCCTTGCAGGACGAGGATTTCGCCGCGCTCTCGCTGATGGCCACGGTGTCGAGGGCGGATCTGGAGCGGTACCTGTTGTCGGTGGACACGTTCTGCGGGCCGCGGTTCCCGGTCGAGCTCGGGCCGGATGCGCGCCGCGCGCTGCTCACCCAGTTCGGCCTGTTCGGCATCCGGCTGGCGGTCACCCTGGTGCGCACGGGGTGTGACAGCCGGATCAAGCTGTCGGCGCAGCTCGCCCAGCGCAGTGGGCTGAGTGAGTTGCGCGAGGCGATCGGCGGGAACTTCCTGGAACGGCGTGAGGTGCTCAAGGCTCGGTCCGCGCTGCTGGGCCTGGAATCCGTGCTGCGGGCGGAACCCCGCCGTGGTGGGGAACGGCTGGCGGCCGCCATGGAGCGGATGCTCGCCGGCCTGCACGAGGTTCGCGAACTGCGGCTGATCGCGGCGCTGGTGGCGGGCAGGCTGAGCCTGCCCACTCCGCTGCGTGACGAGGCGGTCCGGCTGCTCGGCGCGGAGGGCACCTCCGTCCCGGAACGGCTCGGGGTGGAGGACCAGCGGCTGGTGCCGGAGGCGACCATCGAGGCGCTGGTCAAGTGGCGCAGGGAGGCGGAGAGTGTTGATTCCCCCGCTCCCCGGCGGCAGGCGGCTCGGGTCGTGGTGCGGACCTGTGAGGGGCTGCTGACGCGGACGGCGCCGTAAATCCGATCGCGGTTTCGCTCGCTTCGTGCCATCGTCAACGGGACATTGATTGCGTTGACCAGCTCCGGGAGAACATCATGGCCGCCCGAACCGGTTCCTTCGCGCCCGCGTACGGACTCGACGACGACGATGCCCTGCGCGCACTGATCGGTGACGCCCACGTCGTCGCCATCGGCGAGAACAACCACCACATCGCCGAGTTCTCCGCGCTGCGCGACCGGCTGCTGCGATTCCTGGTGCGGGACATGGGATTCGGCGTCCTCGGCTTCGAGTCCGGTTTCGTCGAGGGAGCGCTGGTGGACGACTGGATCCACGGCGGCCCCGGCGAACTCGCCGACGTCGCGAGGGACGGCTTCACCTTCTCCCTCGGCGACTCCGGCGAGATGCACACCATGTTGCGCTGGCTCCGCGAACACAACGCCGACGGCGGGCGGGTGCGCTACGCGGGACTGGACGTCGCGGCCTCGGCGGGCTCGCCGGCCCCCTCACTGCACGCCGTGCGGGACTTCCTCCGGGACACCGATCCGCCGTCCGTGTCTATTGTGGACGAAGCTCTGGCGGCGACCGAGCCCTACTCCGCGGTCAGCAGCGCTGTCTCGCCCGGCCGCTACGCCGCGCTGGACCGTCCCGTCCGCGATCGCGCCACCGCCGCCGTCTCCCGGGTCCTGAGCAGGCTCGACACCCTGGCACCCAGGTTGTCCGGCGACCCGGTGGCGTTCGCGATCGCGCGGCACCACGCGATCGGCGCCGTCCGGCTGGACGCCTATCTCGCGGAGGTGGACGCGTTGATGACCGCCACCGCGTCCGCCGTCTCCGGTTCCTCCCGTGACACCTACATGGCCGAGACCGTCCGGTTGCTGCGCACGCTGCACGGTCCGGACGAACGGATCGTCCTGATGATGCACAACGGGCACCTGCAGCGCGTGCCGGTACCGCTGTTTCCCGGCCACGCCGCGGTGTCCGCGGGCACGCACCTCGCGGCCGGGTACGGCGAGGACTACCTCGCCCTCGCGATCACCGCCGGATCGGGCAGCACGACCGGTCTCGAACCGACGGAGGGGACCCGGCTCGGCTTCACCGTCACCGAGGAACCCCTGTCGCCGCCCGCCGAGGGCAGTGTCGAAGCGACCATGGCCGGCGAGCCGGAACGCCTGCTCGACCTGCGCGCCGCCCGCCGGACGGGTGGCGGCGGCCCGCGTGGGATCCGGCACGCCACGATGAACTCGGACGTCGAGGTGACCGAGGCGTTCGACGCTCTGGTCTACCTGCCGTACATGCAGGTCACGGCGTTCGTCCGAGCGGCGCAATGACCGCTGCGCCACGGCGCGGATCCCGCTCTTCCGGCTCTTGTGCAGCCGGTTCCCGCTGCGCGACGCTGCGGTCATGCCTGCCCGGTCACGCACCCTCGCCCTGCTCGCCCTCTGCGCCATCGCCCCTGTGCTGCTGGCGCCGCCCGCCCACGCCGACCCCGGAGAGCAGGTCGATCCGCCGAGCTGGGGCCTGGACCGTGTCGACCAGCGCGCGGGCGGCGACGGGCGCTATCGGTACGAGACGACCGCCGAGACGGTGACCGTCTACGTGCTGGGCACCGGAGTCGCCGCCGGCGCGCCCGACCTGGCCGGCCGGGTACAGCCGGGCAAGGACCTGGTGGACGGCGACGACGACGCCGCGGACGGCAACGGCAACGGCACCCTGCTCGCCTCGATCGTCGGCGGGGAGCGGTTCGGGATCGCGAAGGACGTCCGCATCGTGCCCGTCCGCGTGCTCGACGACACCGGCGCGGGCAGCATCGACAACGTGATCGCCGGGGTCGACTGGGTCCGGGAGAACGCCGAGCAGCCCGCCGTGGCGCTGTTCAGCCTCGGCGGCTCGGCCAGCGAACCGCTCGACGCCGCGGTCCGGCAGCTCGCCGAGACCGTGCCCGTGGTCGTCCCGGCAGGCAACTCCGCCACGGACGCGAGCGAGGTGTCCCCGGCGCGGGTGCCGCAGGCGCTCACCGTGGCCGCCAGCGACAGTGCCGATGGCGCCTCGGGTACCTCCAACTACGGCCCGGCCGTCGACCTCTACGCTCCCGGCGTCGACGTCACCGGGGAAGGGCTCGGCGGCGAGGCGGTGACCTTCTCCGGCAGCACCGCGGCCGCGGCACACGTGGCGGGCGGGGTCGCGCTGTACCGGGCACTGCACCCGCAGGCGAGCGGTGCGGACTCGGCGGCCGCGGTGGTGTCCGCGGCGACGGAGGGCGCGCTCTCCGGTGTTCCGGCCGGCACCGCGGACCGGTTGCTGTACACGCTCACGCCCTGATCGCCCCGGACGGCCGGTGAAGTCCTGACCGGTCGCGCCCTCCTGGTCGGGCCGAGCACCGGGTTCCACCCACTCTCCGGCGGGATGACGTCCATCACCTGGTACGGAACTCCCGCCCAGCGGGAGTCACACGGTAACGTGCGTCAACCTGACTCCTGGCGTGAAACGGGAAGGAACTCGACGCATGTTCCGCAAGGTACTTGTGGCCAACCGGGGCGAGATCGCGATCCGCGCGTTCCGTGCGGGGTACGAACTCGGCGCGGGCACCGTGGCCGTGTTTCCGCACGAGGACCGCAACTCGCTGCACCGGCTCAAGGCCGACGAGGCACACGAAATCGGCGAGCCCGGGCATCCGGTGCGGGCGTACCTGTCCGTCGAGGAGATCGTGCGCGCGGCCAAGAAGGCCAAGGCGGACGCCGTATACCCCGGTTACGGCTTCCTCTCGGAGAACCCGGACCTCGCCCTGGCCTGCGAGGAGGCCGGCATCACCTTCGTCGGCCCCAGCGCCGAGATCCTCGAACTGACCGGCAACAAGGCACGCGCGGTCGCGGCGGCCAAGGCCGCCGGTGTCCCCGTGCTCGGCTCGTCCGAACCGTCCTCGGACGTCGACGCGCTGGTCGAGGCCGGGGACGAACTCGGCTTCCCGCTGTTCGTCAAGGCCGTCGCGGGCGGTGGCGGGCGCGGCATGCGGCGCGTGCTGGAGCGCAAGGGCCTGCGCGAGGCCATCGAGGCGGCGGCGCGTGAGGCGGAGTCCGCCTTCGGTGACCCGACCGTGTTCCTGGAGAAGGCCGTCGTCGACCCGCGCCACATCGAGGTGCAGATCCTCGCCGACGGTGCGGGCAACGTGATTCACCTGTACGAGCGAGACTGTTCGGTGCAGCGGCGGCACCAGAAGGTGATCGAACTGGCCCCCGCGCCGAACCTCGACCCCGAACTGCGTAAGCGCATCTGCGACGACGCCGTCGCCTTCGCCCGGCAGATCGGCTACCGCAACGCCGGGACCGTCGAGTTCCTGCTCGACCCGGCCGGCAACCACGTCTTCATCGAGATGAACCCGCGTATCCAGGTCGAGCACACGGTCACCGAGGAGGTCACCGACGTCGACCTGGTGCAGTCCCAGCTCCGCATCGCCGCGGGCGAGACGCTGGAGGACCTGGCGCTGTCGCAGGAGAACGTCTACGTGCACGGGGCCGCACTCCAGTGCCGCATCACCACCGAGGATCCGGCCAACGGGTTCCGCCCGGACACCGGCATGATCAGCGCGTACCGCTCACCCGGCGGGTCCGGCATCCGGCTCGACGGCGGCACCGCGTTCTCCGGCACCGAGATCAGCGCGCACTTCGACTCGATGCTGGTCAAGCTGACCTGCCGCGGCCGCGACTTCAAGACCGCCGTGGGCCGCGCCCGCCGTGCGGTCGCCGAGTTCCGCATCCGCGGCGTCTCCACGAACATCCCGTTCCTGCAGGCCGTACTGGACGACCAGGACTTCCAGCAGGGCCGGGTCACCACGGCGTTCATCGAGGAACGGCCGCACCTGCTCACCGCCCGCCACTCCGCCGACCGCGGTACCCGCCTGCTGACCTACCTCGCCGACGTCACCGTCAACCGGCCGCACGGCGAACGCCCGCACCTGATCGACCCGGTGAAGAAACTCGCCCCACTGGAGGGCGGCGAACCGCCCGCGGGCTCGAAGCAGAAGCTGGTCGAACTGGGCCCGGAGGGCTTCGCGCGGTGGCTGCGCGAATCGCCGACGCTGGGCGTCACCGACACGACCTTCCGCGACGCGCACCAGTCGCTGCTGGCCACCCGGGTCCGCACCAAGGACCTGCTGGCGGTCGCGCCGACCGTCGCGCACACCGTGCCGCAGTTGCTCTCGCTGGAGTGCTGGGGCGGAGCGACCTATGACGTCGCTCTGCGCTTCCTCGCCGAGGACCCGTGGGAGCGCCTCGCCGCGCTGCGCGAGGCCGTGCCGAACATCTGCCTGCAGATGCTGCTGCGCGGACGGAACACCGTGGGCTACACGCCGTATCCCACCGAGGTGACGAACTCCTTCGTCGAGGAGGCGACGGCCACCGGCATCGACATCTTCCGGATCTTCGACGCCCTCAACGACGTCGAGCAGATGCGCCCGGCGATCGAGGCCGTGCGCGAGACCGAGAGCGCCGTCGCCGAGGTGGCGCTGTGCTACACCTCGGACCTGTCGAATCCCGCCGAGAAGCTGTACACACTGGACTACTACCTCAAACTCGCCGAGCAGATCGTCGGTGCCGGGGCGCACGTGCTGGCGATCAAGGACATGGCCGGGCTGCTTCGCGCACCGGCCGCGGTGAAGCTGGTTTCCGCGCTGCGCAAGGAATTCGACCTTCCGGTGCACATCCACACGCACGACACCGCAGGCGGTCAGCTCGCGACGTACCTCGCCGCCGTGCAGGCCGGGGCCGACGCGGTGGACGGTGCGGTGGCGTCGATGGCGGGCACCACCTCGCAGCCCTCGCTGTCCGCGATCGTCGCGGCCACCGACCACTCCGACCGGCCGACCGGGCTCGACCTGCAGGCTGTCGGCGACCTGGAGCCGTACTGGGAGATCGTCCGCAAGATCTACGCGCCGTTCGAGGCGGGGCTCGCCTCGCCGACCGGGCGTGTGTACCACCACGAGATCCCCGGCGGGCAGCTCTCGAACCTGCGCACCCAGGCGATCGCGCTCGGCCTCGGTGACCGATTCACCGACATCGAGGCGATGTACGCCGCCGCCGACAAGATCCTCGGCCACCTGGTGAAGGTCACGCCCTCGTCGAAGGTGGTCGGTGACCTGGCGCTGCACCTCGTCGGCGCGGGCGTCTCACCGGAGGAGTTCGAGGCGGAACCGAACAAGTTCGACATCCCGGACTCGGTGATCGGATTCCTCCGCGGTGAACTCGGCGACCCGCCGGGAGGCTGGCCGGAACCGTTCCGCAGCAAGGCGCTCGAGGGCCGCGCGGAGCCGAAGCCGGTACAGGAACTGTCCACAGAGGACAAGCAGGGACTGGGCGAGGATCGTCGGGCGACGCTGAACCGGCTGTTGTTCGCCGGTCCGACCAAGGAGTACGAGACACACCGGGCGGCCTACGGCGACACCAGTGTGCTGCCCAGCAAGGACTTCTTCTACGGGCTGCGCCCGGGGGAGGAGTACCAGGTCGATCTCGAACCCGGCGTACGGCTGCTGATCGAACTGGAGGCGATCGGCGAGGCCGACGAACGCGGCATGCGCACCGTGATGTCCTCGCTGAACGGCCAGCTCCGCCCCATCCAGGTCCGGGACACCTCCGTCGCCTCCGACATCCCGGCGACCGAGAAGGCCGACAAGTCCAACGCGAGCCACGTCGCGGCACCGTTCGCCGGCGTGGTCACACTGGCCGTGGCCGACGGCGACGAGGTGGAGTCCGGGGCGACCGTCGCGACCATCGAGGCGATGAAGATGGAAGCCGCCATCACCGCGACGAAGGGCGGGACGGTCTCCCGGCTCGCCATCGGCGCGGTGCAGCAGGTGGAAGGTGGCGACCTGCTGGTCGTACTCGAATAGGCGGCCGCCGAGGGCGCGTGACATCGTGCCCAGGCGACGATCATCCACGCACCGCCCGGGGTGCGGCGCGTCGGCGAACGGCGGTACCAGGTGAGAGCGCATCCGCTCGGCTCGCGACTGCTCGGCACGGCCGACCAGCGCGACTCCGTGCTGCGCCTGCGCACCCAGGCGCTGCTCACCGCCTCGCTGGTGCTGTCCAACGTCATCGGCGCGGTGGTGGTCGTGGCGCTGGTGACGCTGGTCATCCCCGGGCCGGACGTGTTCATCGGTGAGCTGGCGCTGGTGCACTGGGTGGCGGTGCCCGCCTATGTCGCGCTGGCACTGCTGATCGGCATCGTCACCGGAACCCGGCGGGCCGTCGGCGCGCTGCGCTGGGCGTTCTCCGGCAAGGAACCCGACGAGGCGGAACGAGTCGCCACCCTGCGCGTGCCGTGGCGGCTCACCCGGATGCAGGGGCTGCTGTGGCTGGGCGCGCTGATCGGGTTCACCACCGTCTACGGCATCGTGTTGCCGGGCTCGGTCGCCAAGGTCGCGTTCACCGTCGGCTTCGGCGGCATCGTCGTCTGCGCGAACTCGTACCTGCTGAGCGAGTTCGCGCTCCGGCCGCTGGCCGCCAGGGCACTCTCCAGCGGGCCTCCGCCGCGACGGCGGCTGGTGTCCGGGGTGTCGGTGCGGATGCTGCTCGGCTGGGCCCTCGGCACCGGCGTCCCGGTGGCCGGGCTGATGCTGGTGGCCGTGTTCGCGCTGATCCGCGGGGACGTGTCGACTACCCAGTTGTCGGTCACCATCCTCGCGCTGGGCGCGGTGATCCTGCTGTTCGGCTGCCTGCTGATGGCGTTCACCGTGCGGGCGACGGTGGCCCCGATCCGTACCGTGCGCGCCGCGCTGGCGAAGGTCGAGCGCGGGGAACTCGGCACCGAGGTCGTCGTGTTCGACGGTACCGAGCTGGGCTTGCTGCAGGCCGGGTTCAACCGGATGGCCGACGGGCTCCGGGAACGGGAACGCATTCGCGACCTGTTCGGCAGGCATGTCGGCACCGAGGTAGCGCGTGCGGCGCTCTCCGGTGAGGTCGAGCTGGGCGGTGAGGTGCGGGAGGTGGCCGTGCTGTTCGTCGACGTAGTCGGTTCCACCACGCTGGCGGCGACCCGTCCGCCGACGGAGGTCGTCGAGCTGCTGAACCGCTTCTTCGCCGTCGTCGTCGCCGAGATCGCGCGGCACGACGGGTTCGTGAACAAGTTCGAGGGGGACGCCGCGCTGGCCGTGTTCGGGGCGCCCGCCGACCTTCCCGACGCGGCCGGGCGGGCACTCGCGGCCGCCCGGTCGATGGCGAGCAGACTGCGGACGGAGGTGCCCGACTGCGAGGCCGGCATCGGTGTCGCGGCGGGGCCTGCCGTGGCGGGCAACATCGGTGAGGAGAGCCGCTACGAGTACACCGTGATCGGCGACCCGGTGAACGAGGCCGCGCGGCTCACCGAACTGGCGAAGTCGGTGGAGGGGCGGACGGTGGCGTCGATGGCCGCCGTCGAGCGGGCGGCGGGCGACGAGGCCGCGCGCTGGCGGCGGGTGGAGGAGACCACGCTGCGTGGGCGCACCGAGGCCACCACGCTGGCCGTTCCGGTCTGAGGATCGGTATCGGGTCTCGGTTACCCCGGAGGGCGGCTTGGGAGCGCAATATGTCGACGTATTGCGATGCCTTGCGCACGATGCTTCGCAATACGTCGACATATTGCGGTCGTTATCCGCCAGGCGAGCGACCGAGCGGTTGGCGAATCGCCGGTCAGGCGGTGTTCAGGCCCGCGACCAGTTCGTACGACCGGACCCGGTCGGCGTGGCCGTGCACCATGGTGGTGACCATCAACTCGTCCGCCCCGGTGTCGGCGAGCAGGCTCTCGAATCCCTTGTGGACGGTCTCTGGTGACCCGACGATGCTGCTCTCCATCCGATCGGCGACGAACTGCCGGTCCATCTCGGTGTACGGGTAGTCGGCGGCGTCCTGCGGACTCGGCAACGGAATCGGCCTGCCGTGCCGCAGACTCAGGAACGTCAGTGCGCTGGGCCCCGCGAGGTACAACGCCTCCTCGTCGGTCTCCGCGCACACCACGGCCACCCCGAGCATCGCGTACGGCTCGTCCAGCACCTCCGACGGACGGAACGCCTCCCGGTAGATCTGCAGAGCGGGCAGAGTGTTCTGCGCACTGAAGTGGTGCGCGAACGAGAACGGCAGCCCCAGCATCCCGGCGAGCCGCGCGCTGAAACCGCTCGACCCGAGCAGCCAGACCGGCGGCTTGTTGCCCTCCGCCGCCACCGCGGAAACGGCGCGCGCGGGGTCATGGGTGAAGTAACCCACCAGCTCCTCCAGCTGGTTCGGGAAGTCGTTCGCCGACAACGCCGCCGCCGAACCACGCAACGCCAGCGCCGTCCGCTGGTCACTGCCGGGCGCACGGCCGAGGCCGAGATCGATCCGCCCCGGATGAAACGCCTCGAGCGTGCCGAACTGCTCGGCGACGACGAGCGGCGCGTGATTGGGGAGCATCACCCCACCCGAACCGACCCGGATCCGCTCGGTCGCCGAGGCCACCTGACCAATCAGTACCGCCGTCGCCGAACTGGCTATACCGGGCATGTTGTGGTGCTCGGCCAGCCAGAAACGGTGATAGCCGAGAGCCTCGGCGCGCTTGGCAAGGTCGATCGAGTTGTGCATGGCGTCCGAGGCACTCGACCCGGTGGAAACGGGCGCGAGGTCGAGTACGGACAGCGGGATACCGGACAGGGAGCTCACCCCCGCTGCAACACCGCGCGTCCCGCGGTTCTTCCCGGACCGGACGCGTGATTCAGGGCACGGGCAGCCAGCCGGGGTCGGACGCGATCACCGTGAGCTGCTGCGTCGCCCGCGTCAACGCCACGTACAGCACCCGGCGGCCCGTCGTCGACTCCGCGATCAGATCCGCGGGCTCGACGAGTACGACCGCGTCGTACTCGAGTCCCTTCGAGTCCAGGCTGCCGACCACCTTGAGCCGCTCGTCGGCCTGCCCCTCCAGCCATTCGCCGACCTCGCCGACCCGGTCCACCGCGCAGATCACGCCGACGGTGCCCTCGACGGCGTCCATCAGCTCCTTCACCGCCGCCTGCGTCGACCCGGCGACCGCGGCTGCGTCCACCGCGCGCACATCCGGCCCGATCCCGGTCCGCCGCACCGCGTGCGGCAGATCGCCCTCCTCGGCGTGGCCCGACACGACTTTCGCCGCCAGGTCGAAGATCTCGGCCGAGTTCCGGTAGTTGGTGCGCAGCGTGTAGCGCCTGCGCGCGGCGCTCCTGCCGAACGCCTGGTCCCGCGCCGTGGCGGCCTCCGCCGGATCCGGCCACGAACTCTGCAGCGGATCGCCGACGACGGTCCAGCTCGCGTACTTCCCCCGCCGTCCCACCATCCGCCACTGCATCGGCGACAGGTCCTGCGACTCGTCGACGACGATGTGCGAGTACTCGTCGTAGTGCTCGGGCCGCTGCGGACCGCTGCCCGTCGTCCCGCGTACGGGCGGGGCGGCGTCCAGCTCGATGTTCGACCGCCGCTTGCGCTTCGGCGGCGGACCGATCAGCACGCGCAGCTCGTCCAGCAGCGCGATGTCGGCGATCGTCCAGCCCGCCGAACGCCCGGCGAGCGAGGCCGCGAGCGCGCTGATCTCGCCACGGTTCAGCACCCCCCGCGCCGCCCGGGCCAGCCTGCGCTCGTCGGCCAGCCAGTCCAGCACCTGCGCCGGATACAACACCGGCCACCAGACGACGAGGAACCGGTGGAAGTCGATGCGCTCACCGAGTTCGGTGATCAGGTCTGCACGTTCGAACGAACGCCCGTCCGCCTTCGCGTGCTCGTCCGCCCGGTCGGCGAGCGCGGAGAGTAGCGCCTCCGCCGCCCGGATCCGCGACCGGTTCGGCGGACCACCCGCCGAGTGCACCTTCCGGCGCACCTTCTCCAGGTCCTTCACGTGCAGCCGCAGCACCTCGCCGCGATAGACGATGCGCATCTCCGCCGGGGCGTCCGGCGGGGCGTCCCGCAACGCGCGCAACAGGAGCTTGCGCATCCGCAGCGAACCCTTCACCGCGGCCAGCGGAGCCGTGTCCTGCCGGACGCCCTCGATCCCGTCCAGCACCTCACCGAGCGCGCGCAGCTCGACGTTGGTCTCGCCCATCGACGGCAGCACCCGGGAGATGTAGCTGGTGAACACCCCGGACGGCCCGATGACCAGCACGCCGGCCCCGCCGAGCTGGCGGCGGTGCCGGTACAGCAGGTAGGCGGCGCGGTGCAGGGCGACGGCCGTCTTCCCGGTGCCCGGGCCCCCGGTGATCTCGGTGACCCCCCGCCACGGAGCGCGGATGACCTCGTCCTGCTCCTTCTGGATGGTGGCGACGATGTCGCGCATGTTCTCGCCGCGGGCCCGGCCGAGCGCGGCCATCAGCGCGCCCTCGCCGACGATCCGCATGTCCTCCGGCACGGCCTCGGCCATGAGCACGTCGTCGTCCACGTCCAGCACCGTCTGCCCGGAGCAGCGGATCACCCTCCGGCGGACGACGCCCATCGGTTCCTCGGCGGTGGCCTGGTAGAACGCCGCGGCGGCGGGGGCGCGCCAGTCGGTGACCAGGTTGTCGAACTCGGCGTCCCGGATGCCGAGCCTGCCGACGTAGATCGCCTCGGGATCGACGTGGTCGAGGCGCCCGAACACCAGGCCCTCGTACTCGGCGTCGAGCGTCTGCAACGTCTGGTTGGCGTGGAACACCATCATGTCGCGTTCGAACAGCATCGAGGCCTGCTCGAACACGGCCTCCCGCTGTGCGCCGTGGCCGAGCTCGTAACCCTTGGCACGCATGGACTCCGCCTGGGTGCGGAGTTCGGCCAGCCGGGCATACACCCGGTCCACGTGGGTCTGCTCGATGGCAACCTCGGCCCGTCTGACCCGGGGTTCGGACACGCAGCGCTCCTAGCGGCTCGATCGCCTTCGAAAGGGGAAGAACGAGAATACGCCGCCCCGCCGCCCGCTTCATCACCTCGGCCGACCAAGAAGACCAAGAACACAGTTTCCGTGCTCCCCGGCGGCGGTCACGGCGATCGCCGGACGTGCGTGCGGCAGGATGACCGGCGTGATGCGGATCGTGGCCGGGCAAGCGGGCGGCAGGCGGCTGCGGGTGCCCGCCAAGGGGACCCGCCCCACCTCGGAGCGGGTCCGCGAGGCGCTGTTCAACGCCCTCGACGTGGCCGGAGAGCTCGACGGCGCCCGGGTACTCGACCTCTACGCCGGTTCGGGCGCACTCGGCCTGGAAGCGCTCTCGCGGGGTGCCGCGGACGCCTGGTTCGTCGAGGCCGACCGGCAGGCGGCCGAGGTGCTGCGGGGCAACGTCGCCCAGTTGCGGCTCGGCGGCACGGTCCGGCACGCCGGCGTCGAGCAGGTCCTCGCCGGACAGGCGCCGGAGGCGTTCGACCTGGTGCTCGCCGACCCGCCGTACGCGGTGGACGGTCCCGCACTCGCGGGCGTGCTCGGCTCGCTGGCGGCACGGGGATGGATCGCCACCGGGGGACTGGTGATCGTCGAGCGTGCCCTGCGTGACGGTGAACCGCCGTGGCCGGACGGTTTCCACCCGCTGCGCACCAGGCGCTACGGCGACACGGCGCTGTACTGGGCCGAGTTCACCAGCTCGCCGGCGTAGTTCCCGTGGCACCCGGCGTGCGGAACCTTGGTAGCGTCCGCCCATGCGGCGAGCGGTGTGCCCGGGCTCCTACGACCCGGCGACGAACGGCCACCTCGACATCATCGAACGTGCCTGCGGGCTCTTCGACGAGGTCGTCGTGGCGGTGCTGATCAACAAGAGCAAAAAGGGCATGTTCTCGATCGAGGAGCGGATGGAGATGCTGCGCGAGTCGACGAGCCACCTGACCAACGTCCGCGTCGACTCCTGGCACGGCCTGCTCGTCGACTACTGCAAGAAGCACGACATCGCCGCCATCACCAAAGGCCTGAGGTCGGTCAGCGACTTCGATTACGAGCTCCAGATGGCGCAGATGAACAAGGAGCTCTCCGGGGTGGAGACGCTGCTGATGTCGAACAACCCGCGCTTCGGCTTCCTCTCCAGTTCGCTGGTGAAGGAGGTCGCCACCTACGGCGGCGAGGTCACCAACCTGGTGCCCGACCTCGTCCGCGACCGGCTGCTGGCCAGGATCGCCGAGAACGCGACCGACAAGACCTGACCTCCGCCTGGTATCGCGATCCGCCGACGTATCGCGGTGCCCCGGGCTGTGCGCAACCCGTCGTTCGTCGGCGGCACACGAACGGATTACCTACTAACGGACCGTTCTGCTCGCGGTGCGTTCATTTGGCCGATTCCCAGAGATCACCCGCCTGGGCTACGGTCCGAAAATGACCAACAAACGCTCTCGGATGGCAGCGATCCTGCTGGCCTTCGTGGTCACCCTGCTCGGTGGCCTCGGCCTGTCCGCCCCCGCCAACGCCGCCCCGGCGGCGGCCCCGCAGTCCCAGGTCCAGCTCGCCGCCGAATGCGGCGACACCTCGGGCTTCACCTCGACTCCGCTGGCCGAACTCCCGCCGGAGGCGACGGACACCTACGACCTGATCGCCACCGACGGGCCGTACCCGTACCCGCAGGACGGAACGGTCTTCCAGAACCGCGAAGGACTGCTGCCCGACTGCGCCGAGGGCTACTACCACGAGTTCACCGTGGAGACCCCGGGCAGCGACGACCGCGGCGCCCGCCGCATCGTCTCCGGCGAGGAGGGCGAGTTCTTCTACACCGAGGACCACTACGAGAGCTTCATCCTCATCGAGGTCGCCTGACCGGCACGTCACCGAGTTCTCCCGGCGCCGGGTGTGATCCGCGTGAGCGGACACGCCCGGCGCCGTGCGTATCCGCCGGTTTCCCTTGGTGAAAGGGCAAACTGTGCGGAGTAGGCAGGGGACTGACGGCCGTAAGGGAGTTGCCGTGTACCGGGTGTTCGAGGCTCTCGACGAGCTCGTCACGATCGTGGAAGAGGCGCGCGGGGTTCCGATGACCTCCGGTTGCGTGGTGCCGCGCGGCGACGTGCTGGAACTGCTCGACGACGTTCGCGACGCGCTGCCCGGTGAGGTGGACGACGCGCAGGACGTACTCGACAAGCGCGACGAGATCGTCACCAAGGCGCGCACCGAGGCCGAGTCCGCGGTCGGCGGCGCGAACAGTGAGGCCGAGCGCACGCTGGCGCAGGCCACCGAGCAGGCCGAGCGCATGGTCGCCGACGCGCAGGCGCGAGCCGAGCAGCTCATGGCCGACGCGCACGCCGAGTCGGACCGGGCGGTGTCCGCGGGCCAGGCCGAGTACCAGCATCTCACCGAGCGTTCCCGTGCCGAGTCCGAGCGCATGGTGCAGGCCGGGCGCGAGGCGTACGACCGCGCCGTCGAGGAGGCCCGCGCCGAGCAGGCCAGGCTGGTCGCGCAGACCGAGGTCGTACAGGCCGCGCACGCCGAGTCGGCCCGCATCGTCGACGAGGCGCACAACGAGGCCGACCGGCAGCGGATGGAGTGCGACGCCTACGTCGACGGCAAGCTCGCCGAGTTCTCCGAGCTGCTCTCCGGCACGCTGCGCACCGTGGATTCGGGGCGCAACCACCTGCGCGCGCCGAGCAACGTCGGCAACGGCCGCACCGCGCTGTACGACTACCAGGGCTGACCGGGCCGCTGCGGCAGCGGGCCGCCGCCGGTCGCGTACGCTGTCACCGGTCGCGAGAACCCGCCGTCGCCCCGGCTCGCGGCCCGAGACCGTGTCCGCCCGGACCGCCGTGTCCGCCCGGATCCCGCACTACCGTCTGCCGAGTCCTGTGATGCCTGAAGACAACTCCACCACCCCGCGTCCGGACGTCCGGAGCCCGTGGGTCATCGACACCCGCACCCTCGGCCGCCGCCCGGGGAGCAGCCGCGAGGTCCGGCGGGACGTGCCCGTCGAGACCGAACTCGGTGTGCCCGGCGTGATCAGTGTGCCCAAGGGTGAGAACGTCGAGCTCGATCTGCTTCTGGAGTCGGTCGTCGAGGGAGTGCTCGTCACCGGCAGCGCCTTCGCGCCGACGGCGGGCCAGTGCTCGCGCTGCCTCGACCCGCTGTCCGACGAGGTCGAGCTGGACCTCACCGAACTCTTCGCCTACCCGGACTCGTCCACCGAGGAGACCACCGAGGAGGACGAGGTCAGCAGGCTGGTCGACGACCTGGTCGACCTGGAGCCGATCGTGCGTGACGCACTGGTGCTGGCTCTGCCCCAGGTGCCGCTGTGCTCGGACGACTGTGCCGGCCTGTGCTCCGTGTGCGGGGTGAAGTGGGCCGATCTCGAGCCGAACCACGGGCATGAGACCATTGATCCTCGGTGGGCGGCCCTGGTCGAGCGTTTCGACGAGAGTCCGGCAGGCGGCCCCGAAGAAAAGGCCTGACGGGCAACTGCTCGAACAAGCACCGCAAGAAGAAAGCCCGCCTCGGCGGGCTGATCGTGATGAGGAGACTAGTCGTGGCCGTCCCGAAGCGGAAGATGTCGCGGTCCAACACCCGCTCGCGCCGCGCGCAGTGGAAGGCGAGCCCGGTGCACCTGGTTCCCTGCTCCAACCGCGCCTGCAAGGAGCCCAAGCCGCAGCACGTCGCCTGCCCGACCTGCGGTCAGTACGACGGTCGTCAGGTCGTCGAGCCTGCCTGAGGTTGCTGAACCACATGGGGGGGAAGCAACTCGGTGGTCACGCGGCCGAACCCGAGCCGCTGCTGGAGGCGCTCGGCGTCGAGTTCGACGCCGAGCTGCTGACGCTCGCGCTGACCCATCGCTCGTACGCGTACGAGAACGGTGGCCTGCGGCCCAACGAGCGGCTGGAGTTCCTCGGCGACGCGGTGCTCGGCCTGGTCGTCACCGACCACCTGTACAACGAGCACCCTGATCTGCCCGAGGGGCAGCTCGCCAAGCTGCGCGCCAGCGTGGTCAACATGCACGCCCTCGCCGGCGTCGCCCGCGAGCTCGGACCCGGCGGTCTCGGTGCGCACCTGCTGCTGGGCAAGGGCGAAGAGCTCACCGGCGGCAGGGACAAGGCGAGCATTCTCGCCGACGGTCTCGAGGCGATGATCGGCGCGGTCTACCTCGCCCACGGCATCGAGGCCGCGCGGCGCCTGGTGCACCGGCTGTTCGGCGGACTGCTCGCCGAGGCCCCGCTGCGCGGCGCCGGCCTGGACTGGAAGACCAGCCTGCAGGAGCAGACTGCCGCCGCCGGGCTCGGTGTTCCCGAGTACCGCGTCGAGGACACCGGTCCGGACCACCGCAAGGAGTTCACCGCCACCGTCTACGTCGGCGGCCGTGACCTCGGCGGTGGCGACGGCACCACGAAGAAGGAAGCCGAGCAGAAGGCGGCCGAGGCCGCGTGGCGCGCGCTGTCCGAGGAACTGGGACAGACCGAGGGCTGACCGCCGTGACGGCGGTGGACGGAGAATCCGCGCCAGTGCCAGAACTTCCCGAAGTAGAGGTCGTCCGTGCGGGCCTGCAGGCGCACGTCGCCGGACGCACCATCGCCCGCGCCGACGTGCTGCATCCCCGCGCGGTGCGCCGTCACGTGCTGGGCGCCGAGGACTTCACCGGCAGGCTCGCGGGCCTGCGGATCGCGGCCGCGCGCAGGCGTGGCAAGTACCTGTGGCTGGAACTGTCCGACGGTGAGGCGCTGCTCGCCCATCTCGGCATGAGCGGCCAGATGCTGGTGCAGCCCGGGGACGCCGCCGACGAGAAGCATCTCCGCGTCCGCCTCGTATTCGAGGACGACGGTCCCGAGCTCCGCTTCGTCGACCAGCGGACCTTCGGTGGCCTGGCGCTGGCGGACCTGGTCGAGGCGGACGGGACCTCCCTTCCCGGTCCGATCGCGCACATCGCCAGGGACCCGATGGATCCGGCTTTCGATCCGGCGGTCGCCGTGCGGGCGTTGCGATCCCGCCGGACGGAGGTCAAACGCGCCCTGCTCGACCAGACGCTGATCTCGGGTGTCGGCAACATCTACGCGGACGAGGCGCTGTGGCGCTCCCGGCTGCACTGGGCGCGGCCCTCCGACCGGCTCACTCCGGCCCAGGCCCGGACACTGGTCGACGCGGCCACCGAGGTGATGGCCGAGGCGCTGGCGCAGGGCGGCACCTCCTTCGATGCCCTGTATGTCAACGTGAACGGCCAGTCCGGCTACTTCGACCGCTCGCTCGACGCCTACGGGCAGGAGGGCAGGGCCTGCCGTCGCTGCGGCTCGGTGATCCGACGCGACCCGTTCATGAACCGGTCGTCCTTCTCCTGCCCGCGCTGCCAGCCCCGTCCACGCCGCTCGAACTGATCCCCGCCGCGCCCGCCCGGGCCGGTACCCGCGCTGAGCAGGGTGTCTCCACTGTGGTCCGGCCACTGGAACAACCGTGCGCACACTACTGCGCATAGCGTGGTACCGTCTGACGCGCACAAGCGAGAGCGGGGCGTATCGCCGGAGAGTGATCCACCCGGGTGGCGGTGTCGGCAGGTTTTTCGTTGCGCTGTAAGGGGTTTGCCGGCAGGAGAAAGGATGCGACGGGGGTGGTGATCGTGCGAGGACAGAGGAAGGGAGGGGTCGATGGAGATCAGCCAGCTACTCAAGGGAGTGCTGGACCTGGCGGTGCTCGCCGTGTTGCGATCGGACGACGGCTACGGCTACGACGTCCTCCGGCGGCTCCGCGCGGCCGGCCTGGACGAGGTGGGGGACGCCTCGGTCTACGGGACGCTGCGCCGCCTGTACAAGGCCGGGCTGCTGAACTCGTATGTCGTGCCCAGTGAAGAAGGACCGCACCGCAAGTACTACAGCGTGAACGACTTGGGCCGCCTGCGTCTCGCGGAGTCGGGGAACACCTGGCACACGTTCGCGAAGACGATGGACAACCTGTTGGGAGAACCCGTATGACCACGCAGACGCCGACCGCCGCGCGAACGTACCTCGCCAGGGTGCGCACCGCGCTCGCCGACCTGCCGCCGGCGGAGATCGAGGAGATCGTCGAGGACGTCCGGCCGCAACTGGTCGAGATCACCGAGGAGGCCGGCGAGGACGTCCGGCTGGAGACCCTGATCGAACGGCTGGGCACCCCCGAGAGTTACGCCGCCGAACTGCGAGCCGCGGGCGACTACCCGCCGCCCTCGGCCGAGGAGAAGCCCGCGGCGGCCAAGTCCGCGGGCCGCGTCGTGCCCCGGCTGGCGCTGTGGGGCTTCGTGGCGGGCATCCTCGTCGTCGCCCTGTTCGGGTTCGGGGCCGGTTCCACCCTGCGGGCCGAGGTGTTGCTCGGCGCTCTGCTCGGGCTGGCCGTCATCGCGGCCAGCGGACGGTACGTGCACAAGCACGGACTCGACCAGGTGAACTCACTGCCGGAGGTGCGTTCGCTGCGGAATCTCCTGTCCTCGGCCCGCGAAGGCCGTGGCGGTGAGGCGTTCGGGTACCTGGGCAGCCTGCGCCCGGCGTGGTGGCTGCTGTGCGGCGTCACCCTGCTGCTGTTCGGGCTCGCGATCGTCATGCGGGAGGCGAGCTGGCTGGTGCTGTTCCCGGTCTTCCTTATCGCCGCGGCGGCGATCGTCTGGGCCGGGCCGCGATCCTCCTCGGACCGCAGGCTGCGATGGGTGACGCTGCCACTGTCGGCGCTCGTCGTCGGCGGCGGGCTGGGCATGGCCGGATACGTGCTCGACCGGGTGGAGAACAACTACTCGTACAACTCCTACAACGCCTCGGGACGCAGCGGCAGCGGAACGCAGGAACTGATGTACGGCAATGAATCCGTCGACAACGTGTACGCCTTCGACGCCGAGGGCAAGCCGTTGACCGAGTTCTACCTCTACGACGAGCAGGGGCGCCCGATCGCGATCCCGCGCTACGCCTGCGAACCGGAAACCGGGGAGGAATCTCGCCAGGGCACCGACAACCGCTTCCCCCGGCCGCGGATCGTCCAGGGCGCGTACGACGACCAGGGCCGGTACAACGGGTACAACGCCTACCGGGCGAGCTGCACCACGACCGACGGCGTGCCGTTCACCGCGGCGATCCCGAAGCAGCAGCCGGCACCGGCACCGCCCGCTCCCGCGCCGACGGGCACGACGACATCGGCCCCCGGAGCGCCCGCGCAGACGACCACGGCGCCGCCGCCCGGCGGCTGAGTGGGAAGCCGGCCATCGGGACCGGCAGGGGGCAGGTGGGGAGCGGACTGTCGGGGGCCGCTCCCCACCGCTGTCCCCAGGCCCGGTCGCGGACAAGCCGGTCGGTGGAACCGGTCGTGGGCAAGACAGCGCCGTGTACCCCGTCTCGGGGCACACGGCGCGTGGGCTGGTACGTGGATCAGTTGGTCGCGAACGGATTCCCCATCGCGAGTGCACCGAGGAGGTCACGGCCCCGCTCGGCGTTGCGCGGCTGGCACAGCACGTCGTACCTGCGCGCGACGAGCTGGCTGCTGGAGACGAAGTCCCGCTTGCCGCGGGTGGCGCGGTAACCGATCGCCGCGGAGACCAGGCCGAACACCACACCGGTCACCAGGCCGATCAGCATCGGGGCGATGCCCGCGCCCTGGGTGAACAGCGTCAGCAGCAGTCCGACGAACAAACCGAACCAGGCGCCGGAGAGCGCCCCGCTGCCGAGTACCCGGCCCCAGGTGAGCCGTGCGGCGACCCGCTCGACCAGCATCGGCTCGACACCGACGATGGTGACGTCCTGTACCGGGAACTCGCTGTCGGCGAGGTGGTCGACGGCACGCTGGGCGCCCTCGTAGGTGCCGTACGACCCGATGGGCCATCCCTCGGGCAGGGTCGGCAGCGCCGATGGTCGTTGTGCTCCGGCGAATCCAGGTGTCGTTGTCGCGCTGGTCATGATCTCTCCTCGACAAGAGAAGTACTCGGGTTCCTACACACTGCTCAACGCCCCCGCCGGGCCGGTTGTGCCCCGGATCCGAAGTTCACAGCCGACTATCAGCTCGTGTCCTGCGCCACAGGGGATCAAGAAGACGTCAAGGAACGCCCGCGCGGCGTCAAAGACCCGTCAGGCGTACTCCCCGGCGAGCGGTCACCGGCGCAGGCTTGCCCTCGACGCGGTACCCACATGGGGGACCGCCAACCAGAGGTGCGGAGATCGACGTGGCCGACATCGGGTACGCAGTGCTGTTGATCGGCGGGTTCGCCGTGCTCGCGCTGATGCTGCGCGGGATGGAGAAACTGTGAGCGGGGCCGATGTCGCGGCCGAGGTGGTGAGCGCGGTGCTCGCCCTCGGGCTGGTCGTCTACCTGCTCGTCGCCCTGATCCGGCCGGAGAAGTTCTAGATGCCCGCCCGCATCGGAGCACCCGCGTGCCCGGGTACACCGCGATGACCGACACCACGGCCGGACTGCTTCAGCTCGGCATCCTGCTTCTCGCACTCGCCGTCGTGTACCGGCCGTTCGGCGACTACATGGCCCGGGTCTTCTCCGGTGACCGGCACCTGCGGGTCGAGCGTGGCCTCTACCGGCTGCTCCGGATCGACGCCGGAGCCGGGCAACGCTGGCCGACCTACGCGCTCGGTGTCCTCGGCTTCTCCTTCGCCTCGGTCGCGGTGCTGTACCTGTTGCAGCGCCTGCAATCGGTGCTGCCGTTCGGCTTCGGCCGCGGCCCGGTGGACCCGGCGACGGCGTTCAACACGGCGATCAGCTTCGTGACCAACACCAACTGGCAGTCCTACGTTCCGGAGACGACGCTGGGCCACGGCGTCCAGATGCTCGGCCTGACCGTGCAGAACTTCCTGTCCGCCGCCGCCGGGATGGCCGTCGCGATCGCCTTGCTCCGCGGGTTCGCGCGGGCGGGCTCCGACCGGCTCGGCAACTTCTGGGTCGACCTCACCCGGGCCACGGTCCGTATCCTGCTGCCGATTTCGGTGCTGTTCGCCCTCGTGTTCGTGGCGCTGGGAGTGGTGCAGAGCCTGCGGTCCGGCATCGAGGTGACCGGTGCCGACGGGACACCCGGCACCATCGCGCTGGCTCCGGCGGCGAGCCAGGAGGCCGTGAAACTCCTTGGCACCAACGGGGGCGGCATCTTCAACGCCAACTCGGCGCATCCGTTCGAGAACCCCAGCGCGTGGACGAACCTGGCGCAGCTCTTCCTGATCCTGGTGATCCCGGTGTCACTGACCCGCACCTTCGGCACCCTGCTCGGCAACCACCGGCAGGGTTACGTGCTGCTCACGGTGATGGCGGCGATCTCGACGGCGATGCTGACCGTGACCTGGTGGGCGGAGTCGAATCCGAACGGGCCCGCCGCCCTGTTCGCCGGCGCGAACCTGGAGGGCAAGGAGCAGCGGTTCGGGATCGCGCTGTCCTCGTTGTTCGCCAACTACACCACCGGCACGTCCACCGGCGCGGTCAACTCCATGCACGACAGCTACTCGGGTCTGGGCGGCGGGACCTCGCTGCTGAACATGCTTTTCGGTGAGGTCGTGCCGGGCGGGGCAGGCACCGGGCTCTACGGGTTGCTGGTGCTGGCCGTCATCGCCATGTTCCTCGCCGGGCTGATGGTCGGGCGCACCCCGGAGTACCTGGGCAAGAAGCTCGGCAGGCGGGAAGTGACCTGTGCGGCACTGGCGATCCTGACGATGCCCGCGCTGGTCCTGCTCGGTTCGGGTGCCGCGCTGCTGCTGCCCGGAACGGCCGGGGCGCAGGCGAATCCGGGTGCGCACGGTCTGTCCGAGGTGCTCTACGCCTACGCCTCGGCCGCCAACAACAACGGCAGCGCCTTCGCCGGGCTGACCGTGACCGGAGACTGGTTCCAGTCCACATTGGGCATCGCGATGCTGCTCGGCCGGTTCGTGCCGATCATCGCCGTGCTCTGCCTGGCCGGATCCCTTGCCGGGCAACGGAAAGTTCCGGAAACCTCGGGCACCCTGCCCACCACGGGGCCGCTGTTCGGATCGATGCTGGCGGGCACCGTGCTTCTCGTCGCGGCGCTGACGTTCATCCCGGCGCTCGCCCTCGGACCCATCGCGGAGGCGTTGGCATGAGCACCACCACAGAAGGCCCGGCGCACCCGGACGCCATCGAGCGACCGGTCGCCGCCCGTGTCGGAGCCGGGATCTTCAGCCCGCGGCAGCTTCGCACCTCGTTCCCCGAGGCGCTGCGCAAACTCCACCCCCGCCATCAGGCGCGCAATCCGGTGATGTTCGTGGTGTGGGTGGGTTCGGTGCTGGTCACCGTGTTCGCCGTGCTCGAACCCAGCGTGTTCACCGTGCTGATCGCGATGTGGCTGTGGCTGACCGTGCTGTTCGGCTGCCTCGCCGAGGCGGTCGCCGAGGGCCGCGGCAAGGCGCAGGCGGACTCCCTGCGGCGCACCAGAAAGGAGTCCGTCGCGCGGCGGCTGACCCCGGACGGCGCCCAGGAACAGCTGCCGGGGGCGGAGCTGCGCGTCGGCGATCTGGTGGTGGTCGAGGCGGGCGAGGCGATCCCCGGTGACGGCGACATCGTCGAGGGCATCGCCACGGTCGACGAGTCCGCGATCACCGGCGAGTCCGCCCCGGTGGTCCGCGAGTCCGGCGGCGACCGTTGCGCCGTCACCGGCGGTACGACCGTGCTGTCCGACCGGATCGTCGTGCGGATCACCACGAAACCGGGCGAGTCCTTTGTGGACCGTATGATCGCGCTCGTCGAGGGTGCACGGCGGCAGAAGACGCCGAACGAGATCGCGCTGACCATCCTGCTGTCGACGCTGACGATCATCTTCCTGCTCGCCGTGGTGGCGCTGCAGCCGATGGCCGTGTATTCCGGCAGCCGCCAGTCCCCGGTCGCACTGACCGCGCTGCTGGTGTGCCTGATCCCGACGACGATCGGCGCGCTGCTCTCGGCCATCGGTATCGCCGGCATGGACCGGCTCGTGCAGCGCAACGTGCTCGCGAGTTCCGGCCGCGCCGTGGAGGCCGCGGGCGACGTGTCCACCCTGTTGCTGGACAAGACCGGAACCATCACCTTCGGCAACCGCCGGGCCACCGAACTGGTCCCGCTCGGTGGCAGCGCCGCCGAACTCGCCGCCGCGGCCCGGCTGTCCAGCCTCGCCGACCCGACGCCGGAGGGCCGCAGCATCGTCGAACTCACCACGGGAGTCCACGGCCTGCCCGCCGAGGCGGGCGCGGCCGAACTCGCCGCCACCTTCGTCGAGTTCACCGCGCAGACCCGGATGAGCGGCATCGACCTCGGCGGCGACCGGATCCGCAAGGGCGCCACCGAGTCGATCCGGGACTGGGTCCGGGAACGGGGCGGCGAGATCCCGGCGTCGATGGACGAGGTGGCCGACCGGATCAGCGGCGAGGGCGGCACCCCGCTGGCCGTGGCGAAGGAGAGTGGCGGCACCGCCACCGTGCTCGGCGTGATCCGGCTCTCCGACGTGGTCAAGCCCGGGATGCGGGAACGCTTCGCCGAGCTGCGCTCGATGGGCATCCGGACCGTGATGATCACCGGCGACAATCCGTTGACCGCCAAGGCGATCGCGGCCGACGCGGGCGTGGACGACCATCTCGCGCAGGCCCGTCCGGAGGACAAGATGGCGCTGATCCACCGGGAGCAGGAGGGTGGACGGCTGGTCGCGATGACCGGCGACGGCACCAACGACGCCCCCGCGCTCGCCGCCTCCGACGTGGGTGTCGCGATGAACACCGGCACCTCGGCGGCGAAGGAGGCCGGCAACATGGTCGACCTCGACTCGGATCCGACGAAACTGATCGAGATCGTGGCGATCGGCAAACAGTTGCTCATTACTCGGGGCGCGCTCACCACGTTCAGCGTCGCCAACGATCTCGCCAAGTACTTCGCGATCCTGCCCGCGATGTTCGTGGCGATATATCCGCAACTCGGCGATCTCAACGTGATGGGCCTGGCCACCCCGGAATCGGCGATCCTCTCCGCCGTCGTGTTCAACGCGCTCGTCATCGTCGCGCTGATCCCGCTGGCACTGCGCGGCGTCCGCTACCGCCCGGCCACCGCGTCCGGACTGCTCCGGCGCAACCTGCTGGTCTACGGCCTCGGCGGGATCGTCACCCCGTTCGCCGGGATCTGGCTGATCGACCTCCTTGTCCGTCTCATCCCCGGGATCGGTTGACACCATGCGGAAACACCTCGCCCAGACGTTCGCCGGACTGCGCGTCCTGCTGGTGTTCACCGTGCTGCTCGGCGTGGTCTACCCGCTCGGAGTCTGGACGGTCTCGCGACTGCCCGGACTGCGGGCGAACGCCGAGGGATCCGTGCTCGTGGCCGACGGCACGCCGGTGGGCTCCGCGTTGATCGGGGTCGACCCGGTGCCCGCGGATCCCGCCCGGGACCCGTGGTTCCACACCCGCCCTTCCGCGAGCGCCGAGAACCCGCTCGGCCCCGGTGACCCCTCGGTCTCCGGCGGGTCGAACCTGTCGGGTGACAACCCCGGACTCCTGGAATCGGTGACAGGGCGGCGGACGGCGATCGCCGCCAGGGAGGGCGTCCCGCCCGGGCGGGTGCCCGCCGACGCGATCACCGCCTCGGCGTCCGGCCTGGACCCGGCGATCAGCCGTGAGTACGCGGCCCTGCAGGTACCGAGGGTGTCGCGGGTGACCGGAATTCCGGAGCCGCGATTGCGCGAGCTGGTCGGCGAGCACACCTCCGGGGGCATCGGCGTGCCCGGGGTGGCGGTGCCCGAGCTGAACCTCGCCGTGCGCACCGCCGTGGGCGGGTGAGGATGGCCCGGCAGGCGCACAATGACGGTGTGCGGGACGAATCCGGTGACGGCGCCGCCGCCCCGCGCCGGGGGGAGCTGCGGATCCACCTCGGCGCCGCGCCGGGCGTCGGCAAGACCTTCGCCATGCTCGGTGAGGCGCGGCGCAGGCTGGAGCGCGGCACCGACGTGGTCGCCGCCGTCGTCGAGACGCACGGCAGGGCGCGTACCGCCGCACTGCTCGACGGCATCGAGACCGTGCCGCTCCGGGCGCACGTCCATCGCGGCACCGAGTTCGCCGAGCTGGACCTCGACGCGGTGCTGGCCCGCCACCCGGCGGTGGCGATCGTCGACGAGCTGGCGCACCGCAACGCACCCGGTGCCCGCAACGGCAAGCGCTGGCAGGACGTGGAGGAACTGCTCGCGGCCGGCATCGACGTGCTGTCCACGGTGAACGTGCAGCACCTGGCCAGTCTGGGCGACGTCGTCGAGCGGATCACCGGCGTCGCCCAGCAGGAGACCGTGCCGGACGAGGTGGTGCGCAGGGCGGAGCAGGTCGAGCTGGTGGACATCACCCCGGAGGCGCTGCGGCGCAGGCTCGCCCACGGAAACGTCTACCCCGCCGAGCGGATCGACGCCGCCCTTGGCAACTACTTCCGTCCCGGCAACCTGACCGCGCTACGGGAGCTGGCCCTGCTGTGGGTCGCCGACCAGGTGGACGTCGCGCTCCAGCGCTACCGCGCCGAGCAGCACATCACCGACACCTGGGAGACCCGCGAACGGGTGGTCGTCTCGGTGACCGGTGGGCCGGAGAGCGAGACGCTGATCCGGCGCGCCAGCCGCATCGCCGCACGTGCGGGCGCGGAGTTGCAGGTGCTGCACATCCTGCGCGGCGACGGGCTGTCCGGCACCGGGCCCGCCGCGCTGGGCCGCTGCCGGACGCTGGCCGAGGACGTCGGCGCGACCTTCCACACCGTCGTCGGCGACGACGTGCCGCGCACCCTGCTGGAGTTCGCCCGCGGGGTGAACGCCACGCAACTGGTGCTGGGCACCTCACGCAGGCCCCGGATCGCGCGACTGTTCGACGAGGGCATCGGCGCGGCGGTGGTGCGCGATTCGGGGACCATCGACGTGCACATGGTCACCCACGCGCAGGCGGGCGGGCGGCTCGGCGGCCGGAGCAGGCGCAGCCCGCTCACCCCGTCCCGCCGCGTCATCGGCTGGCTGCTGGCCGTGCTCGGCCCGGCACTGGCGACGGCCGTGGGGACCCTGCTGCGCGGCGACCTCGACTTCTCCACCAACGTCGTGGACTACTTCCTGGTGATCGTCGTCGTGGCGCTGGCCGGTGGACTCGGGCCCGCGCTGCTCGCCTCGGGACTCGCCTCGGTGCTGCTGAACTTCTTCTTCACCGAGCCGCTGTACACCTTCGGCGTGGACACCCAGCGCGACCTGGTCACGCTGGCGGCGATGGTGGTGGTGGGCGTGCTCGTCGCGCTGGTGGTGGACACGGCCGCCCGGCGGGCGGGACAGGCGGCCCGTGCCCGCACCGAGGCCGCGCTGCTCGCCTCCTACGCCAGGACCGTGCTCACCCACGCGGAACCGCTCGGCAGGCTGCTGGAGAAGATCAGGGAGAACTTCGGGCTCACCTCCGTCGCCTTGCTGGAGAAGCGATCCGGAACGTGGAACCGGGTGGCCGGTACCGGTGCCGACCCGTGCGGCGATCCGGACCAGGCTGATGTGGACATCGCCGTGACCCCGGAGGTCCACCTCGCCCTGCGCGGTCGCACGCTGCCCGCCACCGACCGCCGCGTCCTGCACACGGCGGCGGGCCAGGCGCTGGTCGCCCTGCGGCACCAGCGGATGGCGGCCACCGCGTCCACAGCGGAACGCAAGGCGGAGGCCACCGAACTACGCACCGCGCTGCTCTCCGCCGTCGGCCACGACCTACGGACCCCGCTCACCTCGATCAAGGCCTCGGTCGGCAGTCTGCGGGCACCGGACCTGACGTTGTCCGCACAGGACACCCGCGAACTGCTGGAGGCGATCGAGATCTCGGCGGACCGGCTGACCGGGCTGGTCGGCAACCTGCTGGACTCCTCGCGGCTGGCCACCGGCACCGTCCGGCCGCACCTCGGCCCGGTCGCCTACGACGAGATCGTCACCCAGGCGTTGTCCAATGTGGATGGATCCGCCGGGGTTCTGATCGCCGTGGACGAACGGCTGCCCGAGGTGCTGGCGGATCCGGGCCTGCTGGAGCGGGTCGTGGCGAATCTCGTCGACAACGCCCTGCGGCACGGCGTTCCCACTCGGTCCGATGTAGACGGTGCGCCGGTCGCCGTGCGGGCAAGCGCCCACTCCGGCCGGGTCGAACTCCGGGTCGTCGACCACGGCCGGGGCCTGCCGAAGGGGCACGCGGAGTCGGCGTTCGCCCCGTTCCAGCGGCTGGGTGACCGCGACGCCACCCCCGGCGTCGGCCTGGGACTGTCCGTCGCGAAAGGATTCACCGAGGCGATGGGCGGAACCGTCCGCGCCGAGGACACTCCAGGCGGGGGGCTCACCGTGGTGCTTTCCCTGCCCGCGGCGGAACCCGACGGCGAGGGGGCATGATGCGGCCGAACACCGACCCGCCCGGCTCGGAGCCGGCGACCGTACTGGTCGTCGACGACGAGCCGCAGATCGTCCGCGCCCTGCGGATCAACCTCACCGCGCGCGGCTACCGGGTGGTCACCGCCCACGACGGGGCCGCGGCCCTGAAGGCCGTCGCCGAGTGCGGGCCCGATGTCGTCGTGCTGGACCTCGGCCTGCCGGACATGGACGGAACCGAGGTGCTGCACGGTCTCCGGGGCTGGACGACGGTGCCGGTCATCGTGCTGTCCGCCCGCGGTGACTCGGCCGACAAGGTGCGGACGCTCGACGCGGGGGCGGACGACTACGTCACCAAGCCGTTCGGCATGGACGAGTTGCTGGCCCGGCTGCGCGCGGCGGTCCGGCGTTCCGCGGCGGCAAGTGCAGGGGACGGGGAGGCGCTGGTGGAGACCGAGTCGTTCACCATCGACCTGGTGGCGAAGCGGGTCCGCCGGGACGGTGCCGAGGTGCACCTGACGAGAACCGAGTGGGGTGTGCTGGAACTGCTGGTGCGCAACCGGGGCAGGCTCGTATCGCAGAAGCAGCTCCTGCACGAGGTGTGGGGGCCCTCGTACGACACCGAGTCCCACTACCTGCGCGTCTACCTGGCGCAGTTGCGCCGCAAACTGGAACGGCATCCCTCCCGGCCCCGCCATCTGCTGACGGAACCGGGAATGGGCTACCGGTTCGAGCTGTAGCGGGCCGGCTCTAGCGGCCCGTCGAGCCGCCGCTGGACGAGGTGCCGGTCGGCGTGCCGCTGTCCGAGGACGTGGGGGGCGTCGTCGGCTTCGGAGTGGTGCTCGTCGGCGGCGTCGTCGGATCCGGCTGCGTGGTCGTCGGCTGCGGGGTGGTCGTGCTGGGGATGGTCGGTCCGGGCGTCGGTCCGGGGCCAGGCCCGGGCCCGGGTGCGGGTCCCGGTCCGGGGCCAGGGGTCGGCAGTCCGGTGTCCGGGTCCGTGCTCGACGGCGGTTCGAGGGTGGTGGTGGTCGGCCTGCCGTCGGGCCCGATGCTCACCGTGGTGGTCGGTGTGGGGGAGACGGTGGTCGAGGGCAGCGGCTCCGCGACGGCGACCCCGCTGATGGTCTGGCCGGGGACCTGGCTGCCGGGCACCATCTGCGAGCCGGAGGTGCCACCGGTCTGCGGGGAGGTGCCCCCCGCGTCCGCCGTGGCGTTGCCGCCGGCGAACTCCGCGACTCCACCGAACACGGTGGCGACCACGAGACCGCCGAGCGCGAGGGCGATGTAGCCGTTGCGCCGCTGCTTTCCCTGCGCCGGTGGCGGGGGCGCGACCTCGACCCGGCCGTGCGGTTCTGACCCCGTCGACTGGGGCATGAAAAGCTCCTTGGTGCTGGGGAGGGGAGAAAGTCACACCCGGACGAGTTAGTCAGGGTGAAGGACTCGCCCCGGACGGTATCATCTTCCGCTAACCGTCAGCGAGCGAGTGGGCGCGCAGGCGTAACAGATCGCCACGATCAGGAGAAGACAGGGTCCACGGGTGGGTGAGATGACAGGGTCCGTGCGACTGACCGCATGGGTGCGCGGCCACGTTCAGGGGGTCGGCTTCCGCTGGTGGACCCGCAGCCGCGCACTCGAACTGGGCCTGACCGGCAGCGCGGGCAATCTCCGGGACGGCCGCGTCGAGGTGGTGGCCGAGGGGTCCGAGGCCGCCTGCCGTGACCTGCTCGCCGCCCTGCGTTCGCAGACATCACCCGGACGGGTGGATCACGTGGCCGAACGATGGTCGGTCGCCAAGGGCGGGCTGGCCGGCTTCGTCGAGCGCTGACCGCCGGTGCCCGGCGTGGTGCGCGGCGATCCGTTGCCACCGGGGTCGTCTGGGACTCCTGTTGCTGCTGTGAACTGCGAGTTCACCGGCCGCGCCGGGTAGCCCCCCGCGTCCCACGGTGCCGGTGGCGGCCCGGGTAACATTCCTCGTCGCCCAAACCCGGAACGGCGGTCGGAGAGGTCAGCGCCACGTGCACCTGAAAAGCTTGACGCTCAAGGGCTTCAAGTCCTTCGCATCGGCTACCACGCTGCGCTTCGAACCCGGGATCACCTGTGTCGTCGGGCCGAACGGCTCCGGCAAGTCGAACGTGCTGGACGCGCTGCGCTGGGTGATGGGCACCCAGGGCGCGAAGGACCTGCGCGGCGGCAAGATGGAGGACGTCATCTTCGCCGGCACCTCGGGCCGGGCGCCGCTGGGCCGTGCCGAGGTGACCCTGACGATCGACAACTCCGACGGAGCGCTGCCGATCGACTACACCGAGGTGTCGATCACCCGCCGGATGTTCCGCGACGGCGCGAGCGAGTACGAGATCAACCGCAGCACCTGCCGGCTGATGGACGTGCAGGAGCTGCTGTCCGACTCCGGCATCGGCCGCGAGATGCACGTCATCGTCGGCCAGGGCCAGCTCGCGCAGATCCTCGAGGCCAAGCCGGAGGAGCGCCGCGCCTTCATCGAGGAGGCCGCCGGTGTCCTGAAACACCGCAAGCGCAAGGAAAAGGCGCTGCGGAAACTGAACGCGATGCAGGCCAACCTCGACCGCCTCGGCGACCTCACCACGGAGCTGCGCCGCCAGCTCAAACCGCTGGGCAAGCAGGCGGAAATCGCCCGCAAGGCCCAGGCCGTCCAGTCCGAACTGCGCGACTCCCGGCTGCGCCTGCTCGCCGACGAGCTGGTCACCCAGCGGACCGATCTCGCCCGCGAGGAGGCCGACGAGAACGCCGCGCGCGCCCGCCGGGCGGAGGTCGAGCAGGTACTCGAGGTGGCGACCGCCGAGCAGGCCGACCTCGAGGCCGCCATCGCCGAGGACGCGCCGAAGCTCGCCGCGGCCCAGGACACCTGGTACAAGCTCTCCGCGCTGGCCGAACGCCTGCGGGGCACCGTGCGGCTGGCCGTCGAGCGGCAGCGCCACCTCTCCGCCGACGTGGAATCCGCGTCCGGCGGTCGGGACCCGGAGGAACTGCTCGCCGAGGCGGAGCAGGTCGCCGAGCGCGAAGCCGAGCTGGCCGAGGCCGTCGGCGAGGCCCGCGCGATGCTGTCCGAGACGGTGCAGCGGCGCGAGGACCTGGAACGAGCGGTGCAGACCGCGGAGAAGGCGCACATGGCGGCTGTCCGCGCGATCGCCGACCGCCGCGAGGGCCTGGCCAAGCTCACCGGACAGGTGGAAGCGCTGCGCAGCAAGAACGGTGCCACCGCCGACGAGATCGAACGGCTCACCGCCGGCATCGAGGAATCCTCCGCCCGCGCGGAACATGCGGTGGAGGAGCTGGAGGAGGCCCGCGCGGAAGGTGGCGTCGAGGAGTCCGACGACGCCGACCTGCAGGAGCGGCACGACCGGGCCGTCCAGGCGAACCACGCGGCCAAGGCCAGGGTCGAGGAACTGGTGAAGGCGGAGCGCACCGCCGAGCGCGACATCGCCTCGGAGAAGGCGCGGGTGGACGCGCTGTCGATGGGGCTCAACCGCAAGGACGGCGCGGGCGCTCTGCTGGGCGCCTCCGGTGAACTGCCCGGCCTGCTCGGGTCGATCGCCGCGCTGCTGACCGTGGACGCCGGGTACGAAGTGGCGTTGGCCGCCGCGCTGGGGCCCGTCGCCGACGCGGTGGCGGTAAGCGCGGGCGACGATGCGGTGGCGGCACTGAAGTACTTGAAGGACAACGACTCCGGGCGTGCCGGACTGCTGCTGGGCGACGGGCCGGGGTCCACTGTGGACACCGATCCGCCCGGGAACTGGCCCGCGCTGCCCTCGGGGGCGCGCTGGGCCCGCGACGTCGTGCGCTGCCCGGAGGCGTTGCGTCCCGCGGTGGAACGCGCGCTGCACCGGATGGCCGTCGTCGGCACGCTCGACGCCGGCCGCGACCTGGTGCTGGCCCACCCGGACATCAGCACGGTGACCGGCGACGGCGACGTACTCGGTGCCCACTGGGCGGTCGGCGGTTCCGCCCGCAGCGAGAGCGTCATCGAGGTGCAGGCCGCCGTCGACGAGGCCCAGGACCGGATGCTCGCCGCCGAGCGCGCTCTGGAGCGCACGGCGGCGGAGCTGGAGGGCGCCCGTGCCGAGCAACAGGCCCGGCGTGAGGAAGTGGGCCACGCCAAGGAATCGCTGAGCGAGGCGAAGGTCCGCAAGGCGCGGTCCACCGAACGGCTCGACCGCATGCAGCAGGCGGCCCGGTCGGCCGAGGCGGACGTGACCCGGCTCCGCGACCAGCGGGCGAAGGTGGAGCAGAGCCGCGCGGACGCGTTGACCAAGCTCGCCGAACTGGAGGAACGACTCTCCGCCGTCGCCGAGCAGCCGGTGGACGAGGACCCGGACACGGCCGCGCGGGACGAGGCGGCCGACGCGCTGGCCGTCGTCCGGCAGGAGGAGGTCGACTCCCGGCTCGCGCTGCGGACGGCCGAGGAGCGCTCCCGCGGTATCGCCGGCCGCGCGGAATCGCTGCGGCGGGCCGCGCACGCCGAGCAGCAGGCCCGGGAACGGGCGGAGAAGGCCCGCGTCGCACGGGCCCGTGGCGCGGAGATCGCGGAGGCCGTCGCCAACGGCGGCGAGATCGCGCTGGAGCGTATCGACGTGTCCCTGCAGCGCGCCGCCGCCGAACGGGACGCGGCGCAGGCTCGCAGGCAGGAACGTGAGTCCGCGCTCGGCACCGTGCGCAGCAGGGTGCGGGAACTGGCAGGGGAGCTGGAGAAGCTCACCGACGCCGTGCACCGCGACGAGGTGTTGCGCGCCGAGCAGCGGCTCCGGCTCGAGCAGCTCGAGACGAAGATCGCCGAGGACTTCGGGATGGGCCTCGACGACCTGGTCGCCGAATACGGTCCGGCTGTGCCGGTGCCGCCCGGTGAGGGCGAGGTGGCCGAGTACGAGTCGGCGAAGGAACGCGGCGAGGACGTCGTGAAGCCGCAGCCGATCCCCTACGACCGGGCCACGCAGACCCGGCGGGCGAAGCGGGCCGAGAAGGACCTTTCCCTGCTGGGCAAGGTGAACCCGCTGGCGCTGGAGGAGTTCGCCGCGCTGGAGGAGCGGTACCGGTTCCTCTCCACCCAGCTCGAGGATCTGAAGGCCACGCGCAAGGATCTGCTGACGGTCATCAAGGATGTCGACGAGAAGATCCTGGAGGTCTTCGCCAGCGCCTACGAGGACGTGGCGCGCGAGTTCGAGGTCGTGTTCTCCGTCCTGTTCCCCGGCGGCGAGGGGCGGATGATCCTCACCGAGCCGAACGACCTGCTCGCCACCGGCGTCGACGTCGAGGCCCGACCGCCGGGCAAGAAGGTCAAGCGGCTGTCGCTGCTCTCCGGTGGGGAGAAGTCCCTGGTGGCCGTCGCCATGCTGGTGGCGATCTTCCGTGCCCGGCCGTCACCGTTCTACGTGATGGACGAGGTCGAGGCGGCGCTGGACGACACCAACATGCGCAGGCTGATCGGCCTGCTCGAACAGCTCCGCGCGGCCTCCCAGCTCATCATCATCACGCACCAGAAGCCGACGATGGAGATCGCCGACGCGCTGTACGGCGTGAGCATGCAGGGCGACGGCATCACCAAGGTGATCTCGCAGCGCCTGCGTGCGGAACGGGCGGCACCCGCCGCGATCACCGCCCCGGCCCCGGCGGCGGGCGAGGGCCAGGCACCGGCGGCGGCCGAGGCGACGGACCCGGCCGAGGGGCCACAGGACGTGACTCCGGGCCCCGGCGAGGTGCCGCAGAACGCCGACGCCGCCGGGCACGCGGACCTCGGCGGGACCGTGGACTCCGCCGCCGAGGCGGCCGGCGGAGCGCCCGGACAGGTCTGAACCACCGGTTCGACGCCCGCCGAGGTCACCGAATCGGTTCACTGAGCGTTGTGACGTAGATCACCCACCTGGCTGATAGACGCGCGTAGTTAACTTGTCCTTTACTCAACGGGTAATCGATTACTTGGTTACCGGCTTTCCTGGGTGGCCGGTGTCTTCAGCATGCCCGAATGCGAGGGAGTCCTTGTCGTGCCCCGAAAAAGCCCTGCCCCGGAACGTCGCAGAAACACCCGAAGACTTGCCGCACTGTGGCTGCCACTGCTGGCCGTCATCGGCCTGGTGATCGCCCCCGCCCAAGCCACCGGCGCGCCCGCCCTCCCGCAGGCCGCGACCGCGGGCAAGGGCCCGGTCGGCTGGGACACCTACCGTTCACTGGACGGCCTCGCCCGGATGCGTCCCGGCGAGCAGCTCAAGCAGTTCTCCAGCTTCGACCGCGCGGGCGGCAACGACGACGGTTTCGAGGGCACCTACTCCTGCCTGCGCAACGAAACCGACGGACGGTGCGTACTCGCCGAGGCCGCGGGCCCCGGCGAGATCTCGACCATGTGGTTCACCTACAGCCCCGACTCGATCGCGGCCATCGGTGCGATCACCGTCGAGATCGACGGCGAGGTCGTCCTGGAGGGCTCGCTGCAGGACATCGTGAACGGTGCCAAGGGCGCCCCGTTCGTCTGGCCGCTGGTGGGCAACTCCGCCGACACGATGGGCGGCTCGGTGATCAAGGTCCCGATGCCGTACACGAAGTCGATGCGGGTGACCACGCAGAACAACCCGCACTTCTACCACGTGACCTACCGGCAGTTCGCCGACGCCGAGGGTGTCACCGCCTTCGATCCGGCGGATCAGGCCACCGACGTCGTCGAGGGAATGCGCGGTTACGGCGTGTGGGACCCGAAGCCCGCCGCGCAGGGTGCCGAGGCGCAGGCCACGGACCTTGCGATCGCGGCCGGAGCGAACCAGTCGGTTCCGGTGACCGCCGGTCCGCGCTCGATCAGTGAGCTGCGCCTGCGCCTGCCGCAGGTGGTCACCAGCCCGCAGGTCTACGACGACGGACGGGCCTACGGACCGGGCGGCAGCGGGTTCTCGGCGGCCGTGGCGGAGAACAACGAGGGTGTGCGTATCACCCGCCGCTACGACCCCAAGATCGCCGACCAGCGGGCGACGGTCGCCGTCGAGGGACAACCTGCGGGCGAGTGGACGCACGGTGCCTCGGTGCCGGAGGCCTGGGCCGACCAGGCGATCGAGGTCGCTCCGGCGGTCACGGCGGGCAAGTCGCGCATCCGCGTGGAGAACGCGTTCGTCTCGTCCAGCCTGGACGTCAACGAGTTCCGCTACGACGTGCACTCCAAGGTCGGCGGCGAGTGGATCCGGACCGACGTTCTGGACGTAGGCCCCAACCACGCGAACGAAGAGGCCGCGCACGAGTACACGATCGGCGGCCAGCGTTGGGAGGGCCTCGGTGTCTTCCGGTACCCGGTCGACCCGGCGGCGGTGACGACCTCGGACGCGATCCTGGAAGGACTGCGGCTGCGGATCACCTTCGACGGCCAGACCACCGTCGACTCACCGATCGGCGAGTTCTTCGGTTCCGGCCTCGGCAAGTACGAATCACGCACGCTGACCCACTCCATCGACACCACCGAGAACGGCGCCTTCACCTCCTGGTGGCCGATGCCGTACGCGGAGAACGCCGTCGTGGAGCTGGTCAACGAGTCCGGGGTGGAGATCACCGGTGGCAGCCTGACGCTGACCTCGGCACCGGACGCCTCACTGCCGGGCGCACTCGCACCTGGCGGGCCGCTCGGGCACTTCCACGCCACCCACGACCGCGGTGACGCGGTGCAGGGTGAGGAGTGGAAGTTCCTTGCTGCGGAAGGAAAGGGCGTCTTCTACGGCGTCTCGGCGAGCATGCGCGGGAAAATGCCGGCCGAGGTGAACCAGCTCGCCTTCCTCGAGGGCGACGAGCGGGTCTACGTCGACGGTTCGAAGAGCCCGAGCGTCATCGGCACCGGTTCGGAGGACTTCTACGAGTCCGGCTGGTACTTCATGGACGCCGAGGCGGGCAGCCGGGAAGCGGTGCCGTACGCGATGCCGCTCGCCGGCGCGGTCGGCTCCGAGTCGGAGGCCGACGGTTGCGCGCAACGCTGCCTCGGCGCGTACCGGCTGATGATCGCGGACGCGGTGCCTTTCGGCAGCGGCATCGAGTTCGACATCGAGCACGGGCCGGACTCCGACATCGCGGCGGACTACGGGTCGACGTCGTTCTGGTACGGGCAGTCCACGCCGAACGTCACCGAGACCGATGCGATCGACCTCGGTGACGACGCCAGCCGCACCGAGCACGGCTACCAGGCCGCGGGTGAGACCCGGGGCACGCTGGAGTCGACGTTCGAGGGCAAGGGTGACCGCACCCCGGTCGCCGGCGCGACCTCGTCGGCCACCGGTGCGGTGTCGTTCACCGCGGCGGTCAGCGAGGACAACGACGGGCTGCGCCTGCACCGGGTGTCCGACCAGGGCGAGGCGTTCCAGCGGGCAGCGGTGTTCGTCGACGACCAGCCCGCGGGCGAGTGGTACCAGCCGCTCGGCAACGCCTCCTCGCGCTGGCTGGAGGACGCGTTCGACGTCCCGGCGGCTCTCACCAAGGGCAAGTCCGGGGTGACCGTCCGGGTCGAACCGGTCGGCGGCGCTCCCGCGTGGTCGGCGTCGAGTTACCGGATGCTCTCACTGAACGGTCCGGTCGCCGCTGAGGCGGCGGACCGGGACTGACACCCGAGAGCACACCGTACGAGAAACGGGGCCCCCGCACCGGATCGGTGCTGGGGCCCCGTCTCTCGTACGCCAGGGCGGCGAGGCGACCGTGGTGGGACCGTCGAAGAGCCACGCCAGGGCCCGCCGCGATCCGTCCGCCACCGCCTCCCGTCGAGGCCCGCCGTGCCGCGTGACACGGGGTGCCGTACCGCGTGACACGGCCTGCCGTACCGCGCGACACGGGGTGCCGTACCGCCTGACACGGGGGCGGGGGGCGCAATATGTCGACGTATTGCGGTCGCGAGGAGCGCAATACGTCGACATATTGCGGGTTTGGGTGCCGCCGGGGGTCAGGCCTTGGGCTCGGTGGCCGCGGGTTCCTCGGGGGCGTTGATCTGCGCGTACCGCGGGTCGTCGCTCTTGTGCCGCAACGAGAGCAGCCCGCCGACGATCAGCGTGATGATCACGCCCAGCAGCGTGTACCAGGGGAACGCCAGTGCCACGTTGTCGCCCGCGGCCTTGCTGAAGTCGATCCCGACCACACTGCCGTCGGTCTTGTCGAACTTGACGCCCAGGATCACGAAGCCCATGACCACGACGGTGCTGACGAACGCGATGATGGCGTCGCGCTGCCTGGCCTTCTTGATCATCAGGCCAAGCAGGAACGCACCGAGCAGCGCGCCGTAGGTGTAGCCGGTGATCGAGAGGCCCTGCACGACGATCGGGTCGCTCTGGCTGGCGAAGGAGGCGAACCCGCCCGCGAACACGATCAGCAGACCGGCCCAGATGACCGTCCAGATGCGGCCCTGCTTGAGCCTGTCGGTGTCGGAGAGCTCCCGGCCGATGACGCGCTCGTAGACGTCGGTGACGGTCGAGGACGCGAGCGCGCCGAGCGAGGAACTCAGTGCCGCCGCGAGGATTCCGGCGATCACGAAGCCGGAAAGTCCACTTGGCAGCTCGGTCACGATGAAGTTGGCGAACAGTTCGTCGTTGCTGCCGAGGCCGAGCTGTTTGACCGGGTCGAGGCCGTTGTAGAAGGCCCACAGCATCACGCCGATGAACAGGAACAGCGCGAACTGGAAGAAGACGACGAACCCGCTGGCGATCAGCGCCTTCTTCGCCTCCCGCAGGTCGTTGGTCGCCTGCAGCCGCTGGACGATGAGCTGGTCGGAACCGTGCGAGGCCATCGACAGCACCGCGCCGCCGATCAGCGCGGCGACGAACGCGTACTGGCCGGTCAGCGGGCTGGACGAGAAGTCGAGGATCTGGAACTTGTTCGCGTCGAACGCACGGGTGAGCCAGCCGTCCGGCAGTTCGTTGGACAGCACCCAGATCACCGCGACGCCGCCGAGGACGTACCAGAGCATCTGGATCGCATCGACCCAGACCACGGCGCGCACACCACCGAAGAAGCTGTAGATCACCATGGCGATGCCCAGTGCCAGCACGATGATCCAGTACGACACCGAAAGGCCGTACGCACCGAGTACCACCTTGATCGGGATGGCGGTGGCGAACAGGCGCAGGCCGTCGGCGAGCAGGCGGGTGAGCAGGAAGGTCACCGAGGCGGTGCCCTGCACGCCGCCACCGAAGCGCTTGCCGAGGAAGGCGTACGCCGTCACCAGGTTGCCCGCCACGTACCGCGGCAACAGCACGAACGAGACCACGATCCGCCCGGCGATGTAGCCGATCGCCAGTGACAGGTACGTCATCCCGCCGGCTCCGGGCGTCGCGATGTAGGCCACCGTCGGCACGGACAGCACGGTCAGCGTGGACGTCTCCGCGGAGACCACCGAGAGGCAGGCCACCCACCAGGAGATCTTGCCCTCGCCGACGAAGTAGTCGTTACCCGACTTCTGCCTGCCACCGATCGCGATCCCCAGCAACGGCATCCCGACCAGGAAGACCGCGATGATCGCGAGATCCAGTGCGCGCATTGATATCTCCTACCGCTTTCGTGGTGCTGCCGCTACCCGTAGGCGGGTAATCGGTTCGGTGTACGGGGTGGGCATGGAAAGGCCGGCGGCGCCGGGGGTGAGGCTGCCGAGCACGCGGGGTCCCCTGGCCCCGGTCGCGCTCGGCACGTTGCCCGGCACACCGTGCCAGGTCAGCCAGCCGAGCAGTGCGGTCAGGTAGGCCTCCTTGGCCGCGCGAGGCAGCCCGAGGTCGTCGCTGGTCCGCAGATCGACGTCGCCGAGCCTGGCCGCGAGTGCTCGCATGAGCGCAGGGTTCTCCACTCCGCCGCCCGAGGCCACCAACGTTCGTACGGAGTGTCGGGCGCATTCCGTGGCAATGGTGGCCGCGGTGAGTTCGGTCAGGGTGGCGAGCAGGTCCGCGCCGCCGACGTCGGCCGTCGCGCGGCGCGCCTCGGCCAGGTACGCGGTGTGGAAGTGCTCCTTGCCGGTCGACTTCGGCGGAGCGGCCGCGTAGTAGGGGTCGGCCAGCAGCCGGTTCAGCAGCTCCTCCTGCACGATGCCGATGGCGGCGAGTTCGCCGCCCTCGTCGCTGCGCTTGGCGCCGCCGGTGACCTCGGTGGCGGCCAGGTCGAGCAGTGCGTTGCCCGGCCCGGTGTCGTAGGCGAGCACACCGCCGTCCGGGCCGACGACGGTGATGTTGGCGATCCCGCCGATGTTGAGGGCGGCGGCCGGTGCCGAGGTGGACTCGGCGAGGCCGCGCAGCCACAGGGCGTCGAGCGTGCTGGCCAGCGGAGCGCCGTGCCCGCCCGCCGCGACATCGCGGCTGCGCAGGTCGGCGACCACGGGCAGGCCGGTCCGCTCGGCGATCCACGCCGGGCTGCCGAGCTGGAGCGTGCCGAGCGCCGTGCCGTCCTCCACCCAGTGGAAGACGGTCTGGCCGAGCGAGGCGACCAGATCGGCCCGTCCGCCTGCCAGGTGCTCGACGCCTTCGCGGGCGGCGTCGCCGAACGCCTGCCCTGCCCGGGTGTCGAGCATGGTCAGCCGCTCGGCGCTGCTGGGCTGGGGCGGGAGCGCGTCGATCAGGTCCGAACGCAGGCCGTCCGGGTACGGGATCTCCAGCTCGCCCAGCGGGGTCAGGGTCAGCTCGCCGTCCGCCGCGTGCAGCTCGGCTGCGGCCACGTCGATTCCGTCGATCGACGTTCCGGAGAGTAGTCCGACCACTCGTACGGGTGGTGACGTATGGATTGCCACGGCAGTGGTCTAGTCCTTTCGCCGGTTTGGACGCAACCGGTTTGGTTTGTTCTTGTCCAAAATGAGTCATGGAAGGTCAATAGTTGTCCGAGGGTGTGCACGGCCGTACGCAGCGTCGGATGCGAGGATGACCGCGTGTCGAGCAACTCCTGGATCTGGGTAGTCGTCGTTGTCGTCGTCCTGCTGGCCATCGCGCTGGTCGCGGGCCTGGTGGTCGCGCGCAGGCGCAAGATCAGTCTCGGCGACTCCGAGCAGGCGAAGGTCGACGAGGCCAAGCCGAAGGGCGGCGGCTACACGGCGGGTGGCGGCATCTCGCTCGCCCCCGGTGGCACCCGGACCGAGGACGAACCGTCCGCCGGCGAGGACGACTCCGCGACGCACCCGGCAGGAGAGCGAACCGAGGTCGACGGCCAGCCTGGCGTCGGCGACGACGCCTCGGTGCCCCGGGACGCCCCCCGGCGCGGCATCGTCGACGTCGGCCTTCCCGACGCGCCCCCGGCGACAGAGCCCACCGAGACCGCCGGGGCCACCGACACCACCGAACCCGGGACCGAGCCTATCGAGGCCGAGCCCACCGAGACCGGGGCTGGGACCACCGAGCCAGAGCCCACCGAGATCGGGACCGAGTCCGTTCAGGTCGACACCTCCGCCCGGCCCGCCGATTCCGGTACGGCCGGTGCGCCGCCGTCCACGGCAGTGGCGCCGTCCGCGCCCGTCGTGGAGGACGAGATCGCGCCCGCCACGGGCCGGATCGAGCGGCTGCGCGGCAGGCTGTCGAAGTCCAGTTCCTCGCTGGGGCAGGGCCTGCTGGGCCTGCTGGGGGCGGGCGATCTGGACGAGGATTCCTGGCAGGACATCGAGGACACCCTGCTGATCGCGGATCTCGGCTCCGCCACGACCACCGAGATCGTCGGGACCCTGCGCGCGGAACTGTCCACCCGGGGCGTGCGGACGCCGGAGCAGGCCCGTGCCCTGCTCAAGGAGGTCCTGACCGACGCCCTGCAGCCCTCCCACGACCGGTCCGTCCGGGCGCTGCCGCACATGGTGGACGGTGCCAAGCAGCCCGCCGTGGTGCTGGTCGCCGGTGTGAACGGCACCGGCAAGACCACCACCACCGGCAAGCTCGCCCGCGTGCTGGTCGCGCAGGGCAGGCAGGTGCTGCTCGGCGCGGCGGACACCTTCCGCGCCGCCGCCGCCGACCAGCTCCAGACGTGGTCCGAGCGGGTGGGCGCGGAAACCGTGCGGGGCAAGGAAGGTGCGGACCCGGCCGCGGTCGCCTTCGACGCCGTCAAGCGCGGTGTCGACACCGGCGTGGACGCGGTGCTCATCGACACGGCGGGCAGGCTGCACACCAAGACCGGCCTGATGGACGAGCTGAGCAAGGTCAAGCGGGTCGTCGAGAAGCAGGCGAAGGTCGACGAGGTGCTGCTCGTGCTCGACGCCACCACCGGTCAGAACGGTCTCGCGCAGGCCCGCGTGTTCGCCGAGGTCGTCGACATCACCGGCATCGTGCTCACCAAGCTCGACGGCACCGCGAAGGGCGGCATCGTCTTCCAGGTGCAGCGCGAACTCGGCGTGCCGGTCAAGCTCGTCGGGCTCGGCGAGGGACCCGACGATCTGGCGCCCTTCGAGCCGTCCGCCTTCGTGGAAGCGCTACTCGGCTGACTGTGAGGATTCCATTCGCAGCCTGATGGTGCCGGGCTGTGGTCGGCAACCGCAGGGGTGACCCTTCGACTGACTGACACCGCCTGTCGGCCGGGGCGTGCGTCGGACTGCTCCGTGTGGGTGTTCGCCGCTGCGCCATTCGGCGAGGAACTGCGGACGGTGGCAGGAAAACCGGTCGCCGAGTGAGGCGTCTAGCCTGGCGGGGTGACTGGGAGACGCCGTTGAGCGAGGACGACGAAGGCCGGCTGGTCGCCGGACGGTACCGCCTGCAGCGCCGCATCGGTGGCGGTGCGATGGGTGTGGTGTGGCAGGCCCGGGACGAGACGCTGGCGCGCACGGTCGCCGCCAAGCAGCTCCGGGTGTTCCCGGGGCTCAGTGCCGTCGAGGGCGAGCAGGCGCGGCAGCGGGCGTTCCGCGAGGGCAGGATCGCCGCCCGGCTGCAGCATCCGCACGCGATCCTCGTCTACGACGTCGCCGACGACGCGGGGCAGCCCGTGCTGGTGATGGAGTACCTGCCCTCGCGCAGCCTCGCGGAGGTGCTGGACGAGCGCGGTGTCCTCCCGCCGCGAGAGGTCGCCGGAATCGGGGCGCACGCCGCCTCGGCGCTCGCCGCGGCGCACATCGCCGGCATCGTGCACCGCGACGTCAAACCGGGCAACGTGCTGCTGGGCGAGGACGGCACCACCAAGATCACCGATTTCGGTATCTCCCGCGCGGTGGGCGATGTCGCCGTCACCCAGACCGGCCTGCTCGCCGGCACGCCCGCCTACCTGGCACCGGAGGCCGCGCGCGGGGTCGAACCGGGGCCTGCCTCCGACGTCTTCTCGCTCGGCGCGACGCTCTACGCCGCCGTCGAGGGCCAGCCGCCCTTCGGTACCGGCACCAACGAGATCGCGATGCTGCACGCCGTCGCCAGCGGCCGGATCACTCCGCCTCGGCAGGCGGGCCCGCTCACCGGCTGGCTGAGCGCGATGCTGCGGGCCGAACCCGAGGCACGCCCGACGATGACGCAGGTGCGTGCCGGGCTGGCCCAGGTGGCGGCGACCGGCCGGGATCCGTCGTCCGCCGCCGCGGCACCCGCCGCGCGGATCCCGACCCGGACGATGCGGCCGGTCGACGGCTACGCCGGTTCCGCCGCGCCCGTGGCGGCAGAGCGGACCGCGGCAGAGCGGACCGCGGCCGAGCGGACCGCCGCCGAGTCCGGTTCGGCCGGGGCGGCTGCTCCGGCGGCGACGTCGAAGTCCCGCTCCGGCAGGCGAGCGGTGCTGACCGCGCTGGCACTGGTGGCCGCGGTCGCGGTGGGCGTGCTGGCCACCACCCTGCTCACCAGGGGTGGTGAGGACCAGGTCGCCGACGGTGGCCGGTCCGCTCCGCCGAGCCCGGCTCCGCCGCCCGCCTCCTCCGCCCCGTCCGCACCCGTGTCCTCGTCTCCGCCCGCGTCCAGCACGTCCAGTACCCCGCCGCCCACGACCAGCACGCCGCCGCCGGCCGTCGGTCCGGAGCAGGTGCAGAAGGCGGTGGCGGACTACTACGCGGTGGTGACCCGGAACGGGGACGACGCGTGGAAGCGGCTCGGGCCGGATCTGCAGGCCCAGGGCAGGAAGAAGTACGACGACTTCTGGAAGCGCATCAAGGATCTGAAGGTGGTGTCGGCGCCGAAGGCGATCAACGACAACACGGCCGAGGTGGGGATCGAGTTCACCATGGCGGGCGAGGGCCGCTTCCGTGAGGTGCACCGGATCACCACGGTCACCAGCGACGGCGTGCCCCTGCTGCAGAGCGACACACCGGTGTCCTCGAAGCAGGTCAAGGGCAAGAAGAACGACGACGACGAGGGCGAGAACTAGCGCGGTTCCGTCCGCAGCGCGCCGGAGAGGGTTCCCGCGATGCGCCGTACCACCGGCGCGATCTGTGCGACCGCGTCCTTGGTGAGCCTGCCCTCCGGGCCGGAGACCGAGACCGCGGCGGGCACCGGGGCGCCGGGGACGACGACGGCGACGCAGCGCACGCCGAGTTCCTGTTCGGCCTCGTCGAGCGCGTAACCCTGTTCGGCGATCTCCGCGAGGTGCCGCAGCAGCGTCTCCGGGTCGGTGTGGGTGTGCTGGGTGTAGGCGGGCATTCCGGTGCGGCGCAACAGTTCCCGGACGTCCGAGGTGGGCAGGGAGGCGAGCATCGCCTTGCCGACGCCGGTGCCGTGCGGTAGGAGCCGCCTGCCCACCTCGGTGAACATCCGCATCGAGTGCCGGGAAGGTACCTGCGCCACGTAGACGACCTCGTCGCGTTCCAGCACCGCGAGGTTCGCCGTCTCGCCGAGTTCGTCGACCAGTTCGGCCAGCAGCGGACGTGCCCAGGTGCCGAACTGCAGGCTCGCGTGCTCGCCCAGCCGGATCAGCCGCGTGCCCAGCGCGTAGCGGCGGTTGCTGTTCTGCCGCACGTACCCGAGCCCGACCAGGGTGCGGACCAGCCGGTGGATGGTCGGCATCGGCAGGCCCGAGGCGGCGGCGAGTTCGGACAGACCCGCCTCGCCGCCCGCGTCCGCCAGGCATTCCACCAGTTCGAACGCTCGGCGCAGGGACTGGACGCCACCGGTGTCGCGGCGGGGCGGCGTGCCGTCGTTCCCGTTGTTCGGCCCCTTGTCCGGCACCGTGCTGGGCGGTGTCACGGCTGACTCCTCTCGTCGCGGTTCACGCGGCTGTCGGCCGGGTTGAGCTTCCGCTATGCAGAAACTATAGTCCGCGATATAGAAATCAAAGACGTATGAGCGGGGTGTTCGCATGGTGGAAGTTCGTGTTCTCGGTGATTCCGTCGAGCGTGGGGACGAGATCCTCACGCCGGAGGCGCTCGACTTCCTCGGCGGTCTGCACGCCGGGTTCGCGGCCCGCCGCGACGAACTGCTCGCGGCGCGGTCGGCGCGCCGGGACGAGGCCAGGACCACCGGCAGGCTCGACTTCCTCCCGGAGACGCGCGAGGTGCGCGAGTCCGAATGGCAGGTCGCCGAGGCGCCGCCCGCGCTGCGCGACCGCCGGGTGGAGATCACCGGCCCGACCGACCGGAAGATGACGATCAACGCGCTGAACTCCGGCGCCAAGGTGTGGCTCGCCGACCTGGAGGACGCCAACACCCCGCACTGGGCGAACGTGGTCTCCGGCCAGGTCAACCTGTACGACGCGGTGCGCAAGACGGTCGAGCTCACCTCCCCCGAGGGCAAGCACTACACGCTGCGCGACGACGTCGAGCACGCCACCATCGTGGTTCGCCCGCGCGGCTGGCACCTCGACGAACGAGGGCTGGAGTTCGACGGCAGGCAGGCCGTCGGCGCGCTGGTGGACTTCGGCCTCTACTTCTTCCACAACGTCCGGGCCCTGCTGGCCGGGGACAAGGGCCCGTACTTCTACCTGCCGAAGATGGAGAGTCACCTCGAGGCGCGGTTGTGGAACGAGGTCTTCACCCACGCGGAACAGCAGCTCGGCATCGCGCACGGCACCATCCGCGCCACGGTGCTCATCGAGACCATCCCGGCCGCGTTCGAGATGGAGGAGATCCTCTACGAACTGCGCGAGCACGCCTCCGGCCTCAACGCGGGCCGCTGGGACTACCTGTTCAGCGTGATCAAGTACTTCCGCGACGCGGGCGAGAAGTTCGTGCTCCCGGACCGCAACAGCGTCACCATGACCGCGCCGTTCATGCGCGCGTACACCGAACTGCTGGTGCGCACCTGCCACAAGCGCGGCGCGTTCGCGATCGGCGGTATGGCCGCGTTCATCCCGAACCGCAAGGATCCCGAGGTCACCGAGAAGGCGATCGCGAAGGTCCGCGAGGACAAGTCCCGCGAGGCGGGCGACGGCTTCGACGGTTCCTGGGTCGCGCACCCCGGCATGGTGGACCTGTGCAAGGAGGAGTTCGACAAGGTGCTCGGCGACCAGCCGAACCAGCTCGGACGCACCCGTGACGAGGTCTCGGTGACCGCGGACCAGCTCCTCGACGTCGCCTCGACTCCCGGCTCCGCCACGGTCGCCGGCCTGCGCGGCGCGGTGGACGTCGGCGTCCGCTACATCGCCTCCTGGCTCGGCGGCAACGGCGCGGCGGGCATCCACAACATGATGGAGGACGCCGCTACCGCGGAGATCTCGCGTTCGCAGATCTGGCAGTGGGTGCGCAACGGCACCACGCTGGACGACGGCAGCACCGTCACCAGGGACCTGGTCCGCGCGACCCTCGCGCAGGTTCGCGAGGAACTCGCACCGGTGCTGCCCGCCGAGCAGCTCGACACCGCGGTGGAGCTGTTCGAACAGGTGGCACTCGCCGAGGAGTTCGCGGACTTCCTCACGCTGCCCGCCTACGAGCGGATCAGGTAACCGGTGTCCGCCCGCCTGCCGGAGGACCTCTACACCGAGATCGACGACCGGCTCGCGGCGGCCGACGCCCGGGTCGAGGCCCGCTATCCGGGGGACTCGCCGGGCAGGCAGCCCGTGCACACCGTCTACGTGCCCGCCGGCAGCTACGACGGTGCGATCGTCACCGAGTGGGGGGACCGCGCGGCCGCGGTGTTCGCCGAGCACGGCTCCCGTCTCGGTATCGACGCCGAGGTGGCCGCGCGGGTACGGGCGAAGCTCGCCACCGAGCCGATCGAGGATCTGCGCATCGACTTCGAGGACGGGTACGGCGCTCCCGGCGACGCGGCGGAGGACGCCGAGGCGGAGCGGGCCGCCAGGACGCTGGGGCACTCGCTGAGCGTGGGCACCGCGCCCCCGTTCTGTGGCATCCGGTTCAAGAGTCTGGAGCGGGCGACGCGCAGGCGGGGGATCCGGACGCTGGACGTGTTCCTCGCCGCGCTGCTCGACACCGGCCCACTGCCCCTCGGCTTCACGGTGACGCTGCCGAAGGTCACCGCGCCGGAGCAGGCCGGGGCCGCGGCGGCCGTGCTGGAGCGGCTGGAGTCGGTGCACGGGCTGGCGCGGGAGGTATTGCGGTTCGAGGTGCAGATCGAGACGGCACAGTCGATCACCGGTCCGGACGGCACGGTCGCGGTCTCCCGGATCCTCGCCGAGGCGGGGCCGCGCTGCGACGGTCTGCACTACGGCACCTACGACTACAGCGCCGGGCTCGGCATCGCGGCGGAGTACCAGAGCATGGACCATCCGGCGGCGGACTTCGCGAAGTCGTTCATGCAGGTGGCGGCCGCCGGGACCGGTGTCCGCCTTTCCGACGGCTCGACGAATCGCCTGCCCCTGGGTGATCGGGACGCGGTCGTCGCCGCGTGGCGGGAGCACCTGCGCCTGGTCCGGCGTTCCCTGGAACGCGGCTTCTACCAGGGCTGGGACCTGCATCCGCACCAGTTGCCGACGCGGTTCGCCGCGACGTACGCCTTCTTCCGGGAGGGGCTGCCCGCGGCCGCGCAGCGGTTGCGCGCCTACGCCGACCGGTCGGCAGGGGGCGTGCTGGACGAACCAGCCACGGCGCAGGCGCTGGCCACGTTCCTGTTGCGTGGTGTCGACTGCGGAGCGCTGGACGGTCGGGACTTGCCGTTCGGCCGGGACGTGTTGCACGCCTTCGCGACCCGCGTGCTGCCGTGACCCGCTGGCGCGGATTCCCCCGCCGTGGCACGGTTCCGCGGTAGCCGGATGGCGGGAACCGGCCGTGAGATCGGCGCGCAGGGAGGTCGGCATGGGATCGCCGGAACCGGCGTACCGGGCGAACGCGGGCGGGGCGCTCGAGGTCGACCGGACGTTCTACGCACGCCTGACCGAGGCGGATCGCGTGCGGGTGGACGCCTTCGAGATCCCGATCCGTTCCGGCCGGGCGTGGACGGTGCCGCGTGGTCACCTGTGCCGGTTGCTCACCGTGGACGGTCCGCAGGTCGGCGATCTGAACGTGTGGAACGCGGCCGACCCCCGGGAACGCCTGTGGGCCGCACGGACCCGGCAGCTCCAGCGCGCGCACGTGAGTACCTTCGACCGGCTCTGGTCGACGCTGCCGTTCCTTCGCCCGCTGCTGACGATCACCGTCGACACCCTCGCCAGATACGGATCCGACGCGGACGGCGGCCGGGTGCACGATCTGCTCGGGACCCGCTGCGATCCGTACGTGAACCGGATGCTCACCGGCGAGGACGCCGACCACCACTGCCACTCGAACCTGGTTCGCGCGGTGCTTCCGCACGGTCTGACCGAGTTCGACGTGCACGACGTGCTGAACGTCTTCCAGTGCACCGGCCTGAACGACGAGGACCGCTACTTCATGAAGGCCAGTCCGGCGCGGCCCGGTGACTTCCTGGAGTTCTTCGCCGAAGTCGACCTGTTGTGCGCGCTCTCGACGTGCCCGGGCGGTGACCTGTCGGTGCCGTTGTGGGGGCCGGACGCCCGTGACCCGATCGACGTGTGCCATCCGATCGGGGTCGAGGTGTACCGCCCGGAGCCCGGGGCGCTGGCAGGCTGGACGCCGCCGGGACGGGCGGCGTACGGCGGGATGCACGGTCTGCGCGCGGCGGAAGGGAGCGAACGGTGACCGAGATCGACCTGAACAGCGACGTGGGGGAGGGCTTCGGCCACTGGTCCCTCGGCGACGACGACGCGCTGCTCGACCTCGTCTCCAGCGCCAACGTGGCCTGTGGTTTCCACGCCGGTGACCCCTCGGTGCTGCGCCGGGTCACCGAGCGCGCGGCCGAGCGCGGAGTCGCGGTCGGCGCGCAGGTCGGTTATCGGGACCTGCCCGGTTTCGGCAGGCGCTTCATCGACGTCGATCCGGCCGAACTGGTCAACGACGTCGTCTACCAGATCGCCGCACTGGACGGATTCGCCCGCATCGCGGGCACCCGGGTCTCCTACGTGAAGCCGCACGGCGCGTTGTACAACGCGATCGTGCACCACGCGGAACAGGCGGCCGCTGTCGTCGAGGCGGTCCGGCGGTACGACCCCGGGTTACCGCTGCTGGGCCTGCCGGGCTCGGAAGCCTTGCGGCAGGCGGAATCCGCGGGGCTGACGGCGGTGCCCGAGGTCTTCGCCGACCGTGCCTACACAGCCGAGGGCAGGCTGGTGTCCCGCCGCGAACCGGGCGCCGTGCTGCACGAGGTGGGCACCGTGGTCGCCCGCAGCGTGCGGATGGCCACCGAGGGCGTGGTGGAGGCGGTGGACGGCACTCTGCTCCCGGTCACCGCCCGGTCGGTGTGCGTGCACGGCGACACCCCGGGCGCGGTCGAGATCGCCCGCCGGGTGCGGGAGGGGCTGCGCGACGCGGGCGTCACCGTGCGTTCGTTCGCCGGCGCGGCCTGAGGTGGCGCGAGGGTGACATGCCGTGGCGGAAGGGGGCTTCGCCGCTCAGGGCGACATCCGAAGCGCCAGGTAGACGTCCACCTGGTTGCCGAAGTCGGTCAGGTCCATCCCGAGTAGTTCACCGGCCCGGGTTATCCGGTACCGCAGGGTGTTGACGTGTACGTGCAACGCTTTCGCCGCCGCGGTGGGGGAGGCGTCGCAGTCGAGGAACACCCGCACGGTGCGCACCAGGTCGGCGTTCTGCGCCTGGTCGTAGGCGAGCAGCGGACCGAGGGTGCGGGCCCGCAGCGACCGCCGCAGATCGGCGTCGGCGGCGGCGACGAGCAACTGGTGCGCGCGCAACTGGTCGCCGGAGACGACGCCGATGCGTCCTGGCCGTCCCTCGGCGACGGCCACCGCGTGCCGCGCCTGCTCGCTGGCCCCGCGCAGTTCGGTGACCGCCGCGGGCCCGCCGATCCCGAGCAGCACCCGGGAAGCGGGGATCAGCGAGTCCACCGTGGACAGAGCGGCCACGGCCTTTCCCGCCCAGTCCGGCGGCCACAGGTCGCCGACCACCAGCGCGCAGGCGTCCTCCCCGGCCTCGCCGACGAGGGTGCGCGCGGGATAGCCGGCGAGCAGTTCGGTCAGCAGCGCGACGCCGAGGCTGGGCGTACCGGTGCCGGTGCGTGCCAGCACCACCCGGATCGTGCTGTGGCCGGGCAGTCCGGCGGCGGCCAGACCGGTGGTGAAGTCGGTGTCGGTCAGCGAGTCCCCGGCGGCCAGCCGGAGCAGCGGCGCCGCGACCCGGTCGGCCACCCGGCGCACCTGTTCGCTGCGCGAGCGGTCCAGGTCGACGAGTGCGGCGAGTTCGGCCGCCAGCGATCCGGTGGCACCGGTCCAGCGGGCCCGGTCGCCCTCGATCGCCAGCGCCCACGGCACGGTCGCCCGCTCGCCCACCGGCAGCAGCGTGTACCCGTTCGTCACCCGTGCCCGGCACCCGCCGCGCACGAACGCCCGCGCGATCCCCTGTGTGTCCACGAGTTCGACGCCGCTGCCTGCCACCATCCGGCCGGTCGCCGACAGCACCCAGCACGGGGCGCCGAGTTCGGCACGCGCGTGTTCGAGCAGAGCGGTGAGCGAGGCGTCGCCCGCGGCGGCGGTGCGCAGCCGGGACCGTCCGGCCGAGGCGCCCGCCAGTGCGAGGACCACCCGTTCGGTTACGACGGCGAACGAGAGGTCGGCCGGTACCTCCAGCAGCGGGATGCCGTACCGCCCGCAGGCTTCCACCAGCGCGGCCGGGATCCGCCCGGTGTCGGCGGCGGACGCGGCGAGCGCGGCCGAACCGGCCTCGGCGAGCGCCGCCACGAACGGTTCGGCGTCCTCTGGTCCCCGCCACCACAGCAGCCCGCTGAGCACCAGTTCCCCGGCCGAGAGGTACCGGCTCGGGTCGGGCAGCTCGGTGCCGTAGATCCGGGTCAGGCCACGGTCGAGCAGGTCCTCACCGGTCCGGACCCGCAGCCGCAACTCGGGAATCTCCAGCAGGTCACGTACGGAGGTCATGGTCCTTGTAGGAAAGCACAAACCGGACCGGGTTGCGGGGACGAGTTTCGTGTTCGGCCACCGTTGCCGAGGGCGGCCCGGCTGTGTGTACTGAACTCCCGCATCCGCCAGAAGGAGCCCGTGTGGATTTCCTGAGTCCGACGACCCTGTCCGAGGCGCTCGCCGTCAAGGCCGAGCAGCCCGGCGCCGTGCCGATCGCGGGCGGCACCGACGTCATGGTGGAGCTGAACTTCGACCACCGGCGCCCGGACACGCTGCTGGACCTGATGCGGGTTCCGGAACTGGCGGAGCACTCGGTCGCGGATGGCACGGTGCGTATCGGCGCGACCGTGCCGTACAGCAGGGTCATCACTGAACTGGGCGGTCGTCTGCCCGCGTTGGCGCAGGCGTCCCGGACGGTGGGCTCGCCGCAGATCCGCAATCGCGGGACGGTCGGCGGCAACCTCGCGTCCGCGTCCCCGGCCGGCGACACGCACCCCGTCCTGCTCGCCGCGGGCGCGCGGATCGAGGTGGCCTCGGTGCGCGGGCAGCGGCTGATCCCGGCCGAGGAGTTCTACCTCGGCGTGAAGCGCAGTGCGCTCGAACCGGACGAACTGATCACCGCCGTGCATCTGCCCGCGGACGCGGGGCCGCAACAGTTCGCGAAGGTCGGCACCCGCAACGCCATGGTGATCGCCGTCTGCTCGTTCGCCGTGGCTCTGCGCCCGGACGGCCAGGGTGTCGGCGCGGCCATCGGCTCCGCCGCCCCGACCCCGCGCAAAGCCACCGAGGCCGAGTCCTTTCTCGCCGCCGAACTCGCCGACACCGGGCTGTGGGACAACCGCGCCGCGATGCGCGACTCCGTGCGGCGCAGGTTCGGCGACCTGGTCGCGGAGGCGGCCGACCCGATCGACGACGTCCGCGGCAGCGCCGCGTACCGGCGGCACGCACTGTCGGTGCTGGCCAGGCGCACGCTCGGCTGGGCGTGGCAGGACTACCAGGGGAGGACGCGATCATGCGCGTGAACGTCACGGTCAACGGCGAGCGCAGGCAGGCCGACGACGTCTGGGAGGGCGAGAGCCTGCTCTATGTGCTGCGCGAGCGTCTTGGTCTGCCGGGCTCGAAGAACGCCTGCGAACAGGGCGAGTGCGGATCCTGCACGGTGTACCTGGACGAGGTGCCGGTGTGCGCCTGCCTGGTCGCGGCCGGTCAGGTCCGCGATCGCGAGGTACGTACCGTCGAGGGCCTCGCCGACGGTGACCGGCTGGACCCGGTACAGCAGTCCTTTGTGGATGCCGGAGCGGTGCAGTGCGGTTTCTGCACGCCCGGCCTCGTGGTCGCCGCGCACGATCTGCTGGAGCGGGTACCTGAGCCCGCGGACGCGGAGATCCGCGAGGCGCTGGCCGGGAACCTGTGCCGTTGCACCGGTTACGAGAAGATCCTCGACGCCGTCAAGCTCGCGGCCGACCGCAGGGCGGCGACCCGATGAGCGTGACTGTCCTCGAGAACGCCGCAGTGTCCACTGTGGACGCAGTGGGTACCGAGTACGCCCGGGGCCATGTGGTCGTGGACTCCGGCCGGATCGTGGCGGTCGGCGAGGGTGCCGCCCCGTCCGGGTTCTCCGGTGAGCGTGTGGACGCGAGTGGCTGCCTGATCACCCCGGGACTGGTCAACACCCATCACCACCTGTACCAGTGGGCCACCCGGGGTCTCGCCGCCGACTCGACGCTGTTCCAGTGGCTCGTGCACCTGTACCCGATCTGGGGCGGGCTCGACGCGGGCATCACGCACGCGGCGGCGACGGCGGGACTGGCGCGCCTCGCGCTCACCGGATGCACCACCGTCGCCGACCACCACTACGTCTTCCCGGCCGAGGGCGGCGACCAGCTCGACGCACTGGTGTCCGCTGTGGACAGGATCGGTGTGCGCGGGCACATCGTGCGGGGCTCGATGGACCGGGGGGAGTCGGCGGGCGGGCTGCCGCCGGACAATCTCGTCGAGGACACCGAGGCCGCCCTGCTGGGCACCGAACGTGCGATCGATCTCCACCACGACGCCTCGCCGGACGCGCGGGTGCGCATCGCGGTCGGGCCGTGCTCGCCGTTCACGGTGAGCGAGGAGCTGATGACCGGGGCCGCGGAACTGGCGCGGCGCAGGGGAGTCCGGCTGCACACGCACCTCGCGGAGACTCTCGACGAACAGGAGCAGTGCCTCGCCGAGACCGGCCTGACGCCCGCGGAGTACGCCGAGAAACTCGGCTGGCTCGGTGAGGACGTCTGGTTCGCGCACACCGTGCACCTCTCCCCGGAGGCCATCCGCAGGCTCGGCGCGACCGGCACCGGCTCGGCCCATTGCCCGACGTCCAACGGCAGGCTCGGCACCGGGATCGCACCCGTCCGGGATCTGCTCGACGCGGGCGCTCCCGTCGGCCTCGGTGTGGACGGTGCGGCCTCGAACGAGTCCGGCGGGCTCGGCGAGGAACTGCACCAGTCGCTGCTGCAGGCCCGGCAGCGCGGCGGGCCCACCGCGCTCACGGTGCGCGAGGCGCTGTGGCTGGGAACGATGGGCGGCGCCCGCTGCCTGGGCAGGCAGGACGAGCTGGGCTCCATCGAGCAGGGGAAGCTCGCCGACCTGGCGGTGTGGCGGCTCGACGGGCTGGCCTACGCGGGCATCACCGATCCGGTGGCCGCGCTCGTACTCGGCACGACGCCCCCGCTGGCCCGCCTGCTGGTCGGCGGCCGCACCGTCGTCTCCGACGGCTCCCTGCGCACCGCCGACGAGACGGCGATCGCCGACGAGCTGCGCACCGTCAGCGCCCGCATCCGGGAGGCACGATGAGCACCGACACCGCTGCCGGCACGGCCACGGCCACTGACACGGCGGTCAGTTCGGGTATCGGCGGCAGCCCCGCCCGGCCGGACGGCAACGGGAAGGTACGCGGTGAGTTCGCCTACTCCTCGGACCTGTGGCACGAGGACATGTTGTGGGGCGCGACCCTGCGCAGCCCGCACCCGTACGCGCGCATCGAGTCGATCGCGATCGGCGAGGCGCTGAAGGTGCCCGGCGTGTACGCGGTGCTCACGCACGCCGACGTGCCGGGCCTCAACCGGTACGGCCTCGAGCACGCCGACCAGCCGGTGCTCGCCGGGGATGTCGTTCGCTACCAAGGTGAACCGGTGGCGATCGTCGCCGCGGACCATCCCGAGACGGCACGGCGGGCGATGGACCGGATCCGCGTCGAGTACGCGGTGCTGGAACCGGTGACCGATGCCGAGTGCGCGGCGCGCGGTGAGGGCCCCGAGCTGCATCCCGGCGGCAATGTGGTGCGGCACGTGCCGATCCGCCGCGGCACGGTCGCCGAGGCCGCCGAGGTGGTCGTGCGCGGCAGCTACCAGGTCGGGATGCAGGACCAGGCGTTTCTCGGCCCCGAGTCGGGTATGGCGATACCCGCCGAGGACGGCGGGATCGATCTTTTCGTTGCCACGCAGTGGTTGCACGTCGATCAGCAGCAGATCGTCGCGGCGCTGGGGCTGCCGGTGGAGAAGGTGCGGCTGACTCTGGGCGGGGTCGGCGGGGCGTTCGGCGGGCGCGAGGACCTGTCGATCCAGGTGCACGCCTGCCTGCTCGCGCTGCACACCGGCAAGCCGGTGAAGATGGTCTACAACCGCGAGGAGTCCTTCTACGGCCACGTGCACCGCCATCCGGCGACCCTGCACTACGAACACGGTGCCGATCGCGACGGCAGGCTGCGCTACGTCAAGGCGAAGCTGTACCTGGACGGCGGGGCGTACGCCTCGTCCACCGGCGCGGTGGTGGCGAACGCGGCGACGCTTGGTGTCGGGCCGTACGAGGTGCCGAACGTGGAGATCGACTGCTGGGGCACCTACACGAACAACCCGCCGTGTGGAGCGATGCGCGGATTCGGTGCGGTGCAGGCGGGTTTCGCCTACGAGTCGCAGATGGACCGTCTGGCGGAGGCGTGCGGCCTCGATCCGGTGGAGGTGCGGCTGCGCAACGCGATGCGGGAGGGCGCGGCCATGCCGACCGGGCAGATCGTGGACTCGGCCGCACCCGTCGCCGAGCTGCTGGGCCTGATCCGCGACCGGCCGCTGCCCGCTGAACGTCCCGAGGACACCGACCTGCGGACGTTGCCGGGCGGGGTGTCGAACACGACGCACGGCGAGGGGGTGGTGCGTGGCGTCGGGTACGCGGTGGGGATCAAGAACATCTGCTTCTCGGAGGGTTTCGACGACTACTCCACGGCCAGGGTGCGCCTGGAGGTGCTGGGTGGCGAGCCCGCGGCGACGGTGCAGACCGCGGCCTGCGAGGTCGGTCAGGGCCTGGTGACGGTGATGGCGCAGATCGTGCGCACCGAGCTGGGCATCGAGCGCGTCACCATGCAGCCGATGGACACCACCATCGGCAACGCGGGTTCGACCTCGGCGTCCCGGCAGACCTACGTCACCGGTGGGGCCGTCCGCGCGGCGTGCGTGGCGGTGCGGGCCGAGCTGTTCCGGCTGGCGGGTGCGCAGTTCGGGCACCAGGACGAGCTGACGGTGTCCGGCGGCAAGCTGGTGTCCACACAGGACGGTGTACTGGCGGATCTGGCTTCGGTGCTGGGTTCCGGGCACATCGACGAGACGGTGGAGTGGCGGCACCGGCCGACCCGGGAGCTCGATCCGGAGACCGGTGCCGGTTTCGCTCACGTGCAGTACGGCTTCGCGGCGCATCGCGCGGTGGTGGACGTCGACACGGAACTGGGACTGGTGAAGGTGGTCGCGCTCGACTGCGCGCAGGACGTCGGCAAGGCGCTGAATCCGCAGGCTGTGCTGGGGCAGATCCACGGCGGGTCGGCGCAGGGGCTCGGGCTGGCGGTGATGGAGGAGATCCAGATCGAGGGCGGCAAGATCCGCAATCCCTCGTTCACCGACTACCTGATCCCGACGGTGCTGGACATGCCGCCGATGCGGGTGGACGTCCTGGAACTCGCCGATCCGCACGCCCCGTACGGCCTTCGCGGCGTCGGCGAGCCGCCCACCATCTCGTCCACCCCCGCGATCGTCGCCGCGATCCGTGCGGCGACTGGGCAGGCCCTTACCCGCGTCCCCGTCCGTCCCGAGCACATCACCGAAACCTGACGGGCCCACTTGCCTTGCCGGTAGACGCCCGTCCGCCTCGCGGAGAGCGGCTCCGAGCCCGTAGTCGTCGTGAACGGTGCCCTGGGGGGCTCGGCAAGGTGCTCGTACCGGTCCGGCGGCGCGTTCGGGCGACAAGTCGACGAGGCTCGGCACCTCCCGATGACCATGACCGCCCGCCGGCCGGCCGGCATACGCGGGATTCGTAAGCACGGTCCGCCCGGGGCCCGGTGGGTCAGAAGGGTGGAGCGGGGTGGAGGGGCTCGGGTCGGCTGTGGTGGTGCTGGCCGGTGGGGGTCCTGATGTGGAGGGTGCCAGCGTCGTCGGTGGCGAGGTGCCAGCCGGGGAGGTCCTTGAGGCGGTGGTGTCGTCGGCAGAGTCCGGTCAGATTGTCGGCGCTGGTACTGCCCCCTCGTGCCCAGTCCCGGGTGTGGTCGATATCGGATGCGTGTGAGGGCCGGTGGCAGCCCGGCATGCGGCATTCCCGGTCCCGCACCTTCACCCACTCCGCCAACGCCACCGGCGGCCGGTAGCGGGTACGCCCGACGTCGAGGACCGTGCCGGTGACCGGGTCGGTGACCACCTTGCGTAACACCGAATCCGGGCGGGCCGCGAGATCCCGGGCCAGCCAGGCGGGTATCGGCCCGTGACCAGACAACTCGGCAGGATGGTCGTCGGCACCGGCGAGGGTGGTCGCGGCGACGTGCACGAACACCTCCGTGCGGGCTTCTGCCGTGCGGTGACCGAGGCAGAGTTCGGCGAACACATCGGCACGTAACTGTTCCAGGGTGCGGGTCTCACCACCACCACCGCGCAGGGTCTTCGCGATCCGGTCCACACGGGCGTAGATCGCCGTGGCGGTCTCGGTCGGCAGATCGGCGATCAGGGTGGTCATGGCGTCGTCCTGGTGCACCAGTTGCACGCTGCGTTCCAGACGCCGTTTCCGCGCCCGCTCCGCGTGCCCGTCGGGGTCGACGGCCGCGACCTGCCGGACAGCGGCACGGCGGATGCTGGACGGATTCCGACCATCAAGCCGATCGGCCATGGCCGCGTCCACGGCAGCAGCATGTTCATCCGATAGCGGGTCGGTGGCATCGACGATCTTGGAGGCCTTGTAGGCATCGATGGTGCCGGTCTCCATCGCCGTCAACGTCGCAGGTAGCCGTGTGGTCAACGCCTGCGCCATCGCCACCATCCGCTGCGCACGATGCTCGGTGGCTGCCAAAGTCAACGCGACTTCCGCCGCCACCCCACGCGGATCCTCCGACAGCGCAGCGAACCGTGCCATCGCCCGCACCTGCACAGCCTCAGCACGTGACCGGGCGACCTCGGCATCCCGCATCACCCGAAGAAGCCCACGCGGAGACAACGAGGACAGTCGAACACCAGCCAGACCCCCATGATCAACCCGCACCGTTTCCCGCGAATCCATATCCAGAATCGCAGCCAACCGAACCTCAACAGATCCCCTATCGATCATAGCTCTCATTCTACCGACTCCCGGACACTATTCCCATCACACCATCAGGTGCCCCACACATACGAATGTGCCATTCGTACGAACTTCGACAGTCGAACGATGTGGGATGCGATGGGAACCGTTCCTATAGATAGTAGGGATCGCGGACAAATGGTGGTATGCGCCGCCGTACCGACCGTCAGTGAGGGCAATACCCCGCCTCTGAAAGGCAATGCCGAGTCGACGCCACAGTGCGGTGAGGCCGCATGCCGTACACGTACCGCAATGCCCCCTGCGACATAGCGCAGCGCACCCGTCCCGTGCAGCCCGACACCGGAAACCCCCGTCCGGCCAGGAACCAGATAGCAATGCCGCCCGGAGCCAGCCGTACCGCCAAGTCAATTGCCGAAGAGAACCGGACGTCGCAGCAGGGGAACGAACCAACCGCGACGTCAATCCGAACGCGACAACCAACCCGCACCGAGAAAAACGAAACCGAGAAACCCGTCCCGTGGGGAACTGTCGCTGGCGACAACAACGCAAAATGACCCGAGGAGCGACAGTTTCACACGGCCCGCCGAAGGCGTGCCCGAAACCGAATCATGCCCCCGGAGTACCCCACTGGCTCAAGACCGCCTGCCGCCCCGGCCTGCCCCGCGACGCCTTGTCCCCTCACTCCGCGACGCCCGATACCCTGCCGCGCCTGACCCCCGGCTTGCTCTGCGAGGCCCACCCCCCGGTCGGCCGCCTACCCCCCGGCAGCGTCGCCGGAACCGTTCCCGGACCCACCGCCCGCGTCAACGGCGGCGCGGACGGCCTCGACGATGGTGGCGCCCGCGACCTCGAGCGCCTCGGTGTTCCGCTGCGCCCTGCTGAGCACGAACGCACCCTCCAGGCTGGTGAGCAACGCGATGGTGAGCCTGCGTGAGGTCGCCTCGTCGAGCCCCCACTCGCGGAAACGTTCGGCACCGGTGGCGATCCAACTGTCGAACACGTCGGCCGTGGCGCGCCGCAGCGCCTCGTTGGTGCTGGCGACCTCCAGTGCGATGGTCGCGATCGGGCAGGCATCCGCGTAGTCGGTCTCGCGCAGGGTTTCCGCCGCACTGCTGAAGATCGTCTCGACGCCGGTGATCAGATCCGGGGCCGGGTCGAGGATCGCCTGGAAGAGCAGTTCGTACATCGCCCCGGACGAGCGGATGACCTCCTCGCCGAGCTGAACCTTGCCCCCCGGGAAGAAGTGGTAGATCGAGCCGAACGGCGCGCTGGCCGCGGCGACGATCTGTTTCAGGCCCGTGCCGGTGTAGCCGTTGCGGCGGAACAGTTCCGCGCTGGCGTCCATGATGCGGTTCTTGGTGCCGGCCACCGGCGTACCCCTTCGGTGTCGTTGCGATGCCCTCACAGCATACGGTAGCTTCTGACTAGAGCGATCTATCAAGTTGGCGTTTCGCGGTCCAACACCGCCCGGCAGACCGCCGGCCCGTCACGCGCAACGTTCGTCACGGAGCTCACAGGGGAGTGACCATGCCGCAGGTCGAACTGTCCGCCGGGACCATCGAGTACACCGACACCGGAGGCGACGGCCCGGTACTCGTCCTGCTCCACGGGCTGACCATGGACGGCTCGCTGTGGGACGAGGTGGTGGCCGAGTTCGGCGGCAGCTTCCGCTGCGTCCGGCCGACCCTCCCGCTGGGCGGGCATCGCATCCCGATGCGCCCCGGCGCCGACCTGACCCTGCGCGGCATCGCCCTGCTCACCGGCGAGTTCCTCGAACGCCTCGACCTGCACGAGGTGACGCTCGTGCTGAACGACTGGGGCGGCGCGCAGATCCTGCTCGCCGAACAGCGCGCCGAGCGCGTCGCACGCCTCGTCCTCACCTCCTGCGAGGCCTTCGACAACTACCCGCCCGGCATCCCCGGCAAAGTCATCGGCATCGCCGCACGCCTGCCCGGCGGTCTCGCGCTGATGCTGCGGACGCTGCGCCTGCGAGCGGTACGCCGAGCCCCCGCGTCCTGGTCCTGGCTGATGAAAGGCCCCATGCCGCACGCGCTCATGGACCGCTGGTTCGCCCCCGCCACCGACGACCCCCAGATCCGCGGCGACCTGCGACGCTACGCACTGTCCATCCCGTCAAGGCAGACCCTGCTCGAATGGGCCGAGCGAATGCGCACCTTCACCCGGCCCGTTCTCATCGCCTGGGCCACCGAGGACAAGATCATGCCCATCGAGCACGCCCACCGGCTCGCCGCCCTCTTCCCCGACGCCCGCCTGATTGAGATCGCGGACAGCTACACCCTCATCCCGATCGACCAGCCCACACGGCTCGCCGGGATCCTTTCCCGGTTCGTCGCCGAGACACCGATCAGGACTCCCGGCGCAGCGGCGTATCCGTGTCACCCGGAGCGTCCGGAGCAGACGGATCACGGTGCGCCCGCTCACCGAAGACGAGGTTGAGCAGAACGGCCGCGATACAACCCGCGCTGATGCCCGAGCCCAGGACCGTCTGCACGCCGGGCGGGAAACCGGCGTAGAAGTCCGGCGCGGCGATCGGAATGATGCCGATCCCCAGCGACGCCGCCACGATCGTCACGTTCGCCGGACGGTCGAACGAGGCCTTCGCCAACGCCCGGATACCGCTCACCGCCACGCTGCCGAACAACACCAGCCCCGCACCGCCCAGCACCGGCTGTGGCACCAGCGCAACGATGCCGCCCGCCACCGGGAAAGCGCCCAGCAGCACCAGGATCCCACCGCTGACCGCCACCACGTAGCGGCTCGATATCCGTGTCAACGACACCAGGCCGACGTTCTGCGCGAAGGCCGTACAGGCGAAACCACCGAACACCGTGCTGACCGAGGTCGCCAGACCGTCCGCCCGCAGACCGTCCGCCAGCGTGCGCTCCGTCGCCGGACGATCCACGATCTCGCCCAGCGCCAGGATGTCCGCGGTGCTCTCCGCCATCACCACCAGCATCACCACGATCATCGACAGCACCGCGGCGACATCGAAACCCGGCGCACCGAAGTGAAACGGCGACACGATCCCGAACGCGGGGGCGTCCCGCAGCGTCGACCCGTCCACCATTCCCAGCGGCCACGCCACCAGCGTGCCCGCCACCAGCCCCAGCAACAGCGCCACCCGGCTCCAGAACCCGGACAGGAACCGGTTCAACCCCAGCACCAGAATCAGCGTGACCCCGGCCAGCAGCAACCCTTTCGGCTCCACCCGGTCCTGCTGATCCGACACCCACCTGATCGCCACCGGCAACAGCGACACCCCGATCAGAGTGATCACCGTGCCCGTCACCACCGGCGGGAAGAACCGCGTCAGCGACGCGAAGAACGGGGCCGCCAGCACCACGAACGCCCCGCCTATCAGCGTCGCCCCGTAGACGAAACCCAGCGCCTCGCCCGGACTGTGCTGCTCCGCGATCGCCAGCACCGGGGCCACCGTCGCGAACGTCACCCCGTTCACCAGTGGCAACCGCGCCCCGAACCGCCACACCCCGAGTGTCTGCAACAAGGTCGCCAAGCCCGCCGTGAACAGGCTCGCACTGATCAGCAGACTGAGCTGCCCACCGGAAAGGCCCACCGCCGCGCCGATGATCAGCGGCGGTGCCACCACTCCCGCGTACATCGCGGCCACATGCTGCAGGCCGCCCAGAAGTAGTTGCGGGACCGGTGGAATCCGATCCACCGGATGCGTTTCGGTGTGCGGCGGCATGATGCCTCCAGGGTGTCGCTCAGAACGCTTCGAGCGTGTGCCAGGCGAGACCGGGATCCCCGGCGTCGTCCCGCGTCACGGTCCCCTCGATGAGCCCGTACGGCCGGTCGGCCGCGAAGAAGACCTCGTTCGGATTGTCCAGGCCGAACGAGGACAGGTCGACCAGGAAATGGTGCCGGTTGGGCAGAGACAACCGGATCTCGGCCAGCTCGTCCCTGGCGGCCAGCGCCGCCTCACCCATCGCGTACAAGGTCTGCTGCAACGACAGGCTGTGCTTGTTCGCGAACGTCTCCAGCAGCGCCCGGCGCACCGCGGCGAAACACGCCGACCAGTCCGCCGCCGCCCCGTCCCGGTACCGCCAGCGCGCCGTGACCGCCGTCGCCAGGATCCGATCCTCCGTCTCCGGCAGCGTCGTGTACTCGTCGCGCGGGAAACCGTGGAACTCCGAACCGGTCGACTTCAGCACCACCAGACCCGACAGCCCGGACACCACCCACGAGGAATCCCCGTCGATCGTCACCGCCGTCGTCCGCCGCTCCTCACCACCCCGGGAGAACGCGTGATCGTGCGGCGAACCGTCCACCGTGATCCGGTCCCACGGATGCTCCTCGACCAGAATCCGCGCACCCGTGATGTGCTCGAACCCGTCCACGAAATGCCTGCCCACGCGCAGCGCGAAATCCTCCAGCTCATGCACCCCGTGCTGCTTCGCGAACGCGTACACCGTGTTCTTCTGCGTGTCCGTGGCCACCACATCGGCGTTGTCGCCGGACAGGTGCGTCGCCTCCAGCCTGCCGCGCAAAGCCGTCGACACCGTCAGATCACGCAGACGATGCACCGGGCCGTCCCGGCCCACGGTCACCATGCGGATCTCCGCCTTGCCGTACTGGTTCGGACCGAGACGAACACCCATCGTCGGATCAGCTCCCGCGGTAGGTCGAGTAGGAGAACGGGCTCAGCAGCAGCGGAACATGGTGATGCGACACCGGATCGGCGATCCGGAAACACACCGTCACCTCCGGGAAGAACGCATCGGGGCCCAGATACTCACCGGTGCCGAAGACCAGCCGGTACACCCCCGCCGAAAGCTCCTTCGGGCCGAGATCACGCACCCGGCCATCCACATCGGTACGTCCCGACCCGACCTCCGCTCCCGCCGAATCCTCCAGCCGCACCGGAACACCCGCCGCTGGACGGCCCAGCGCCGTATCCAGCACATGCGTCGTCACAGTGCCCATGCCGCCTCCACGGGAGAGAGTGTGTCGGCGGGGCTCATGCCGGTACCGCCTTCTCCAGGCGCAGCAACGCGATCGCGGCCAGCTCCCGGCCGGCGACGCGCAGCTCGGTCTCCGGATCGTTGCCCATCCGCGAACGCAGATCCGCAAGCAGCTCCCCACCGGAACGCCCGTTCGCGCACACCAGATACACCTGGCCGAATCGTCGCTCGTACTCGGCGTTCGCCGCCCGGAACTCCGCCACCGCGGCATCGTCCACACCGGACTGCTCCGAACGCGACCATCCCGCCGACGGACTCGACCGCACCGGCCGCTCACCGATCCGCGGATGATCCGCGATCGCGGCACGCACCTCGTCCGGCACCAGCGGATCCGCGGCCCGCCGCGCCGCGGCGAGCAACTCCGCGCGATCGGCGTAAGGACGGCCCGCGAGAACGGCATCCGCCCAGCGCGGCACCGCCAGGCACGTCAGCAACAGTGGCCGCACCCGCGCCACGCCCGCGGCGTTGAACTCGGCCAGGCCGAGTTCGGCCACCGCACCGGAACTGGCTGGCATGAGCGGCTCCTCGGCGTGACGACGACGTGGCGACGACGTATGCGAACGCGTGACGATGCCAGCAGACGCTACGACCGCCGCGCCCGCGCGTCAACAAAGTGTTGAAACCAACTCACAATCGGCCGGAGCCTGTCACCCGGTGTCGCGATTGAGGTAGTTGTACACCGTGAACCTGGTGACGCCGAGTGCCGCGGCCACGCCCTCGACGGCGCCGCGCAGGGTGAACGCGCCCCGTTCCTCCAGCATCCGCACCGCCCGTTGTTTCGCCGGCCGGTCCAGCGAGTCCAGGCTGCCGCCGAGTTCGCCCTCGATCTCCAGGATCAGCCGCTCCAGCGCGGTGGTGAGATCCGGCCCGGGCAGCCGGACGGCAGCCACCTCGACGCCATCCCACACCAGCGGCACGTCACCCGCCCGCCGCTGCGCCACCGGGACCAGCTCCGCCCCGATCCGCTCCAGCAGAGGGATGACCGCCTCGACGAGTGGATGCTCGGTGCCCATCGTTCAGCCTTCGCCCGGACGGCGGATCTGGACGGTGAACCGGGTCGCGCCCGCGTCCATGGCGGCCCTGGCGATGGCGGGCAGGGCGGCGAGCACAGCGTCCGCGTCCCCGTGCGCGGTCGTGCCCAGCGGCCCGAAATCCGTGCCGAGTCCGGCGCCGTCCGCGGCTTCCCTGGCGCGGATCGCGTGCGCCGGTGGCTCGCCCTCGCCGCGGAACGGCTCGCTGGTGAACTCGGCTTCCAGTTCCATGAACGGCACGGTATCTGTTCTAGTGGTGAACCGGCAGTGCCGGAGACAGGACCGACGGTGACCGTCAGGAGAGGGGAACGGATGTCCGGCTACGACACGGTGTTCCGGGCGTCGCGGGCGATCACCACGGATGGTGAGCGGGCCTGCGAGGTCGGTGTGCTCGGCGGCCGGATCGCCGCCGTCGAACCGCTGGGCGCCGGGCTCGGCGGCACCCGGACGGTGGAGTTCGGCGACCAGGCCGTACTCCTGCCCGGCCTGGTCGACACCCACGTGCACGTCAACGATCCCGGCCGGGACGAGTGGGAGGGCTTCGAGACGGCCACCCTGGCGGCGGCCGCGGGCGGCGTCACCACCATCATCGACATGCCGCTGAACAGCCTGCCGCCCACGGTCGACGTGCCTTCCCTGGCAGCCAAACGGGCCGCGGCGAACGGGCGGATCCACGTCGATGTCGGTTTCTGGGGCGGCGCGATCCCCGGCAACCTGGGCGAACTCGCCGAACTGCACGGCGCCGGTGTCTTCGGCTTCAAGTGCTTCCTGCTGCACTCCGGCGTCGACGAGTTCCCGCCACTGGAGCCGGACGGACTCGAACACGCGATGCGCACGGTGCGATCGCTCGGCGCGCAGCTCATCGTGCACGCGGAGGACGCGGGGACGATCGAGGCGGCGCCGGACGCGCACGGCGTCCACTACGGCGACTTCCTGCGTTCCCGCCCGCCGGAGGCGGAGGACCGCGCGATCGAGCGCGTGCTCGACACCGCCGCGCGCACCGGCGCCCGGGTGCACATCCTGCATCTGTCCTCTTCGGACTCACTGGCCAGAATCGCCCGCGCCAGAGCCGACGGCGTCGAGGTGACGGTGGAGACCTGCCCGCACTACCTGACGTTCACCGGCGAGCAGATCGCCGACGGGGCGACCCAGTTCAAGTGCTGCCCCCCGATCCGGGAGGCGGGCAACCGGGACCGGTTGTGGGAGGGGCTTGCCGACGGCCTGATCGACTGCGTCGTGACCGACCACTCGCCGTGCACCCCTGAGCTGAAACGCCTCGACACCGGCGATTTCGGCCTCGCCTGGGGCGGTATCTCCGGTCTCCAGCTCGGCCTGGCCGCCGTGTGGACGCAGGCCCGGGAACGAGGACACGCCCTCGCCGACGTCGTCCGGTGGATGTCGGCCGCCCCCGCCGCGCAGGCCGGATTGCGGCGCAAAGGGGCGATCGAGGTCGGCCGCGACGCCGACCTCGCCGTGTTCGCCCCGGAGGAGGAGTTCCTGGTGCGGGCCGAGCGACTGCGGCACCGCAACCCGGTGAGTGCCTACGACGGACGGACCCTGCGTGGCGTGGTGCGCGGCACCTGGCTGCGCGGTACCGAGGTGGACGGTGTGACCGCCGCCGGAACAATGCTGATCAGGGAAGGATGAACATGGCGGAGCAGGAACGTCCACTGTGGACGAGCAAACCGGATCTGGCCTCGCGCCGGGTGGGCGGTTCGGTGCTGTGGGCGAACGACGAACTGTTCGCCGAGCGGGAGAACCTGATCCGTCCGCAGGCCGCGGAGTTCCAGCCGTGGAGCTTCGGCCACAAAGGACAGGTCTATGACGGCTGGGAGACCCGCAGGCGCCGCGAGGACGGGTTCGACCAGGCCGTGGTCCGGCTCGGCCTGCCCGGCGTGCTCGCCGGTGTCGTCGTCGACACCGCCTTCTTCACCGGCAACTATCCGCCGTTCGCCTCCATCGAGGCGTGCGGGGTGGAGGGGTACCCGAGCCCAGCCGAGTTGTCCGCCGCCGACTGGCAGACCGTGGTGCCCAAATCGCCGCTGAACGGCGACAGCGAGAACTTCTTCGCCGTGGCGAGCGACCACCGTTTCACCCACGTCCGGTTGACGATCTACCCCGACGGCGGGGTCGCCCGGCTGCGCGTGTTCGGCACCCCGGTCGCCGACCCGCGCTACCTGAACCCCGCGGCCATGGACCTCGCCGCGCTGGAGAACGGGGCCGAGATCGCCGGGTGCAGCAACATGTTCTACTCCGCACCCGCCAACCTGATCTCGCCAGGACCGGCCACGGTGATGGGTGAGGGCTGGGAGACCGCCCGACGCCGCGACCAGGGCAACGACTGGGTGTCGGTCAAACTGGCCGGGCCCGCCGTGCCCTGGCTGGCCGAGCTGGACACCAGCCACTTCAAGGGCAACGCCCCCGGCTGGGCCTCGCTCAGCGGCTGTGACGCGACGAAGTCCGATGTGGACGATCCGGCCGCCTGGTTCGAGATTCTGTCCCGCACCCGGCTGCAGCCCGACACCCGGCACCGGCTGCTCGTCGACGGCGCACGCAGGCTCACCCACGTGCGGCTGGACATCTACCCGGACGGCGGCATGGCGCGTTTCCGGCTGCACGGTGCCCTCACCGAGCGGGGACGCGACGAACTCACCGACCGGTTCCACGAGACGCTGCCCCGCGCGCACGCGGCCGAGATCGGCTGATCCTCCCCGGCGCCGGGCTCAGCCGGGACCCAGCAGCCTGCGGTGCTCGACCATCACGCACCGGTCCATCACCACGTCCAGCCCTGCTTCGAGCGCCAGGCTCGCGGCCGGCTCGTGCCAGAGCCCGAGTTGCAGCCACAGCGTGCGTGCGCCCGCGTCGACGATCTCCGCCGCCGCCGCACCGATCGTGTCGACGCGGCGGAACGCGGTGACCAGGTCCGGCCCGCCCGGCACCTCGGCGACCGAGTCGTAGACGGGCCTGCCGAGCAGTTCCTCCAGCCGGGGGTTCACGAAGTGGACGTCGTATTCGGTGCCGGTGATCAGGTAGCGGGAGATCTCGTTGCTCGCCCTGGCCGGGTTGGCCGAGGCCCCGACGACGGTCACCGACCGGGTGCGCCGGAGCAGCTCGCGCACCCGGTCGTCGCCGGGCGGTGTCCAGGTGAACGCGGCCGGGTCGTCCAGCGTGACGGCCTCGGCGGGCGGTTGTGCGGTCATCGATCGCCTCCTCCTACCGGCCAGCGTAACCGCGTCCTGACGCGACGCGGGGAACACGCGAGCGGTGGATCGTGTTGACACCAGGTGAATCCGCACGAGTGCCGCTCTGTGCGCGGCACCTGGCAGACAAAGGAGTGCGACGTGACGGACACGCGAGCCACCACCGCGCCGGGCGGGGTCTTCCAGCTCGGCGGTGACCTGCCGGTGCACCGCCTCGGTTATGGCGCCATGCAGCTCACCGGCAAGGGGGTCTGGGGTGAGCCGTCCGACCGGGGACAGGCGATCGACGTCCTCCGGCGTGCCGTCGAGCTCGGCGTGAACTTCATCGACACCGCTGATTCGTACGGTCCGTACGTCAGCGAGGACCTCATCCGCGAGGCCCTGCGCCCGTACCGGGAGGACCTGGTCATCGCGACGAAGGGCGGCCTGGTGCGCACCGGGCCGGACCAGTGGATCCCCGTCGGCAGGCCCGCGTACCTGCGCCAAGAGGTGGAGATGAGCCTGCGCAGGCTCGGCACCGACCGGATCGACCTCTACCAGCTCCACCGCGTCGACCCGGAGATCCCGATCGCCGACCAGGTCGGCGAGCTGGCGAAACTGCGCGAGGAGGGCAAGATCCGGCACATCGGGTTGTCCGAAGTGGACGCCGAGCAGATCGAGGAGGCGGGGCGGACCGCGCCCATCGTCTCGGTACAGAACCTGTTCAACCTTGCCGATCGCCACCACGAGGCCGTGCTCGACTACGCGGAGAAGGAGAACATCGCCTTCATTCCGTGGTTCCCGATGGCCACCGGTGAACTCGCCAGGGCGGGCAGCGTCCTGGAGGACGCGGCGACCGAACACGGCCGTTCTCCCGCGCAGCTCGCGCTCGCCTGGCTGTTGCGCCGCTCGCCGGTGGTGCTGCCGATCCCCGGCACCTCCTCGGTGGCGCACGTCGAGGAGAACATCGCCGCGGCGGACATCGAACTGACCGACGCCGAGTTCGACGCGCTCTCCGCGCTGGCCTGACCCCGCGAGGCCCCGGCCCGCCACCGCTCAGCCCATCAGCATGCGGATCCGGCGATCCCGGTCCTCGGGGGTCTGCCGGGGACAGCTCGTGCACTTGTCCTCATCGGTCGCCTCGTAGACCAGGCAGCAGGACGCCCTGCGCACCACCCGTGACCGGCCCACGTCGACGTAGCGCGGCGGCGGCAGACGCTCACCCGCGGCCTCGGCCAGCGTCCCGGCGAGCGCCTCCGCGTGCTCGGGCGCGCCGGTGGCCATGCCCGCCCAGAGCAGCCGGTTCGCCAGCGAGTCGGTGGCGATCGCCCACAGCGCGGGCGGTGGGGCGTCGATCGCCGGGGACAGCGCGTCCACCACCTCGGCCAGCGCCTCGCCGACCGCCCGGCCCGCAGCCACGGGATCGGTGCCGAGCACCCGGTCCGCACTGGCCCCCGGGAACCGGCCGTCCGGCAGTTCGTGCAGCCGGGTCGAGCGCAACGCCGGGTCCAGTGCGATCCCGGTCGCCGCCAGCGACTCCGTCACCGGCGCCAGCAGCACCGAGGACGCCGAGTACCAGCGGATCGTCCCCAGCACCCGTGCCGGGGCGGTTCCGTGCAGCGCGCGCGAGACCGCGAGCTGTTCCCGCCACCACGAACGGTCGGCCAGCGCGGTCGCCGGCAGCGGCGAGGTGCCCGCCCCCTGGCTGCCCGCGTGGTACGGCATCCGCGCGGCCAGCACCCGGTACACCTGCGCGGCACCGACCCCCGCCGTCATCGTCCCGGCTCCACGGCGCGGTATTCCGAGACACGGAACGCGGCCGTCACCTCGATCGGTTCGCGCACCTCGTCCAGCCGGGCCAGCCGTTCGCCGCGGTGCAGGTGATGGGCGTTCGGCCCCATACCGATCGCACGGCGCACATCGGCGGGCGTCAGCGTCATGGTGAACTCCCGTTCCGCGTGACCGGTCCGGGCGAATCCCTCGCCGAGGGTCGCGTCCAGCCGCCGCTGCTTGTCCCCGTCCACCTCCAGCAGGTCCACCAGCCCCGCCAGCTCGGCAAGGTGGCCGGGGCCGGGGGAGACGACCAGCAGTGCCCCGCCGGGGGCGAGTACCCGGTGGAACTCGGGGCCGTTGCGCGGGGCGAACACGTTCAGCACCAGGCCGGCCACCCCGGAGGCCACCGGCCAGGGTTCCCACAGGTTCCAGACCGCCGCCCCGATCCGGGGGTGCGCCCGCGCCGCGCGCCGCAGGGCCGCCGCCGACACGTCCAGCGCCAGGCCGTCGGTACCGGTGGCGTCCAGCACGTGCGCCAGGTAGTGCCCGGTGCCCGCGCCCGCGTCCACGGTCAGGCCGTGGTCGCCGGTGAGCGCCGCGGCCCGTTCGGCCACCAGTTCGGTCAACGGCGCGTAGTGGCCAGCGCCGAGGAACTCCACCCGGGCGGCGACCATATCGGTGGTGTCCGCCGTTCCGGCCGGGATCTTCGCATGCAGCAGGTTCACGTAACCCTGCCGTGCGAGGTCGAAGGTGTGCCCGGACGGGCAGCGCAGCGTTCGCTCCAGCAGATCCAGACCGGCCGCGCAGACGGAGCAGCGCAGGGCGCGGACCACCCGGTCAGGCAGGGGTGGACGGCCGTCGGCGTGCATGTCCCCATTCGACCACGCCGCACCCGCCGCGATCCGCCCGAGACCCCGGCGACGGGTGCCGGGCGACGAACACGTTTCGTGAACGGACAAGCATCCACGTCGTGCCGGAAACGTGCGCGTAACAAATCCGGGGGCGTGGTTCACAGTCAGGAAACGACAGACGCCATCCGGCGCAACAACGCTTTTCCATGATTCCTCACCAACCGCAGATCGCCCGATCCAGCTCGAAGGAGGAAGCGTGGAAGGGAATACGGCCTGGCTGCTCACCAGTGCCGCGCTGGTACTGCTCATGGTGCCGGGGCTGGCCTTTTTCTATGGTGGGATGGTGCGCTCCAAGAGTGTGCTGAACATGTTGATGATGAGTTTCGGTTCGCTGGGAATCGTCGGAGTGCTCTGGGTGGTCTTCGGCTACTCGGCGACCTTCGGAAACGACCTCGGTGGCGGTCTGCTCGGCGATCCGACCGAGGCGCTCGGCCTTTCCGGATTGATGGGCGCTGACACCCTGTCGAACACCGGATTCGCGGCGTTCCAGGCGATGTTCGCGATTCTCACCGTCGCGCTGATCTCCGGTGCCGTGGCGGACCGGATCCGGTTCGGCTCCTGGCTGCTGTTCGCCGCCGTCTGGGCGACCGTCGTCTACTTCCCGGTGGCGCACTGGGTGTTCGCGTTCGACGACGAGGAGACCGGCAAGCTCGGCGGCTGGATCGCCAACCAGCTCGGAGCGCTCGACTTCGCGGGCGGTACCGCCGTGCACATCAACGCGGGTGCCGCGGCGCTAGCCCTCGTGCTCGTCATCGGCAAACGAGTCGGCTGGCCGCGGGAGCCGATGAAGCCGCACAACCTCCCGTTCGTCATGCTCGGTGCGGGCCTGCTCTGGTTCGGCTGGTTCGGGTTCAACGCGGGTTCGGCACTGGAGGCGAACAACACCGCGGGCGTCGCGTTCATCAACACCCTCACCGCCACCTCGGCGGCGCTGCTCGGCTGGTTGTTGATCGAGCGGCTGCGGGACAAGCACGCCACCAGTCTGGGCGCAGCCTCCGGCGTGGTCGCCGGCCTGGTCGCCATCACCCCGGCGTGCGCGTTCGTCGACACCTGGGGAGCGCTGGCCATCGGCGCCATCGCGGGCATCCTCTGCGCACTGGCGGTCGGCCTCAAGTACAAGCTGGGCTTCGACGACTCGCTCGACGTCGTCGGCGTGCACCTCGTCGGCGGTCTGGTCGGCACCTTGCTGATCGGCTTCGTCGGCACCACGGGCGTCAACGCCGACGGCGGGGACGGGCTCTTCTACGGCGGCGGCCTCGGGTTGCTGGGCAAGCAGGCCGTCGGCGCGGTCGCCGTGCTGGGCTACTCCTTCGTGGTCACCGCGGTCATCGCGCTGATCATCAAGTACACGCTCGGTTTCCGCCTCGACCGGGAGGACGAGGTCACCGGCATCGACGAGGCGGAGCACGCCGAGTCCGGGTACGAACTCGGTGGCAACCGCGGCGGTCGTCCCGCCGCGGCGGGCAGCGGGGTCGCGGGTACCGCGAAGAAGTTCGAGGGGAGCAAGGCATGAAGCTGATCACGGCGATCGTCAAACCGTTCACGCTGGACGACATCCGCACGGCACTCGAACAGCTCGGCGTGCTCGGCATGACGGTGAGCGAGGTGCAGGGTTACGGACGGCAGAAGGGCCACACCGAGGTCTACCGCGGCGCCGAGTACGCGGTGGACTTCGTGGCCAAGCTGCGCGTCGAGGTGGTCACCGACGATGCCAACGTGGACAAGGTGATCGACGCGATCGTCGACTCCGCGCACACCGGCAAGATCGGCGACGGCAAGGTGTGGGTCACCCCGGTGGACACGGTGGTCAGGGTCCGCACGGGCGAGCGCGGCACGGACGCGCTGTAGCCGGTGGCCGGCACCGGGGGAGTGGGGCTGCGGGAGGCGGCCTCCAGGCTGCTGGAGGGCAGGCACGGACGGCTCGGCGCGGCGGCACTGCGGGCCGCGCTGGTCGACCTGTACGAGTTCTGGCTGGGCAGGGCGGCGACGGCGGCCGGTGCGGACGCGGGCGATCCCCGCGTCGCGCTGGTCGCCGTCGGCGGGCTCGGCCGCAGGGAACTGGTGCCCTTCGCCGATCTGGACCTCGTCCTGCTGCACAACGGTCACCGGGGCGTCGGCGAACTCGCCGAGGCGCTCTGGTATCCGCTGTGGGACGCCGGCGTCGGGCTCGACCACGCGGTGCGGACCCCCGGCGAGGCGCTGTCGGTGGCCGCCGAGGATCTGCGTACCGCGCTCGGCCTGCTCGACGTCCGGCACATCGCGGGCGACCCCGAACTGGCGTCGCGGTTGGCGGGCTCGGCGCGGGAGCAGTGGCGCCGCACCGCCCGCAAGCGCCTGCCCGAACTGGCCGGGGCCGCCCGTGAACGCTGGGAACGTACCGGGGAGGTGGCGCAGTCGGCGGAGCCCGACCTCAAGCACGGCCGGGGCGGGCTGCGCGACCTCGCGCTGCTGGACTCGCTCTCCGTCGCGCAGCTCGTCGACCGGCCGGGGGAGGAGGTACGGGCGGCGCGGGCGCTGCTGCTGGACGTTCGCACCGAGTTGCGCCGCGAACTCCGCCGCGGCCGGGACGTGCTCGCCGCGGCCGACGCCGGACCGGTCGCCGCCGAACTCGGCTTCGCCGACCGGTTCGCCCTCGCCAGAGCCCTCTCCGGTGCGGGGCGGACCGTCGCCTACGCGCTGGACCTCGCACTCCGGTCCACAGTGGACACCCCCCGGCTGTTCGGCAGGCGGCCGGTGCGCACTCCGCTCGACGACGGGGTGGTGCTGCACGGCGAACAGGTCGCACTCGCCCGCGACGCCGTCCCGGCCAAGGAGCCGGCCCTGCTGCTGCGCGTGGCCGCCTCCTCCGCGCGCTCCGGGAAGCCGATCGCGCAGGGCACCCTGCGCACCCTCGCCGCGGCAGCGCCGGAACTGCGCACGCCGTGGCCCAAGCCTGCCCGCGACGCGCTGACCGAACTGCTCGGCGCCGGCGAGGGACTCGTCGACGCGGTCGAGGCTCTCGACCGGAGCGGCCTGTGGGCACGTCTGTTCCCCGAGTGGGGTGCGGTCCGCGACCTGCCGCCGAGGGAGCCGACGCACGCCTGGACCGTCGACCGGCATCTCGTCCGCGCCTGTGTCGAGGCGGCCGGGCTCGCGGGCACCGTTTCACGTCCGGACCTGCTGCTGCTCGCCGCGTTGCTGCACGACATCGGCAAGGGACGCGGCACCGACCATTCCGAGCTCGGCGCCGCCATCGCGGCACAGGTCGCCCACCGGATCGGACTGTCCGAAGTGGACGCGGGAAGGGTGTCCGCGGTGGTGCGCCACCACCTGCTGCTGCCGCATACCGCCACCCGCCGCGACATCGCCGAGCCGGCTACCGTGCACCGGGTGGCCACCACACTGGACGGCGACGTGGTGGTACTCGAACTGCTGCACGCACTGGCGATCGCCGACGCCAGGGCGACCGGACCCGGCGTCTGGACCGGCTGGAAGGCGGGCCTGCTGGGTGAACTCGTCTCCCGGTGCACCGCGGACATGCGCGGGACCCCGCCCGCCCAGGAACCCATCGAGCCCGCGCACCGCGAACTGATCGCGGAGGCCGTCCGCTCGGGTCTCGGCCAGGTACGGATCACCGCCGAGGGCGAGGTCGCGACGGTGCTGCTCGCCGTTCCCGCCGCCGCGGAGCTGCTCACGCCCGCGGCCGGGGTACTCGCGCTGAACTCGCTCGAAGTGCACGCCGCCTCCCTCGGGGCGCACGACGGTGGCCGGATCGGCGTCTTCACCGCCTCCCCGAAGTTCGGCTCCCTGCCCGACCAGACGCTGCTGCGTGAGCAGTTCGCCCGCGCGGTGGCCGGAGGCAGGGCGCTCGCCGCCCAGCTCGCGGCCAAGGAACGCGACTACGGTGCCGCGGCCTCCACCGCCGTCCCGCGGGCGCTCTGGTTCGACGACGAGGCGGACGGTGCGGACACCGTGGTACTGGAACTGCGCGCACCGGACCGGCTCGGGCTGCTGCACCGGGTGGCCGGGGCGCTGCGCGAGGCGGGCGCCGAGGTGCGCTGGGCGAAGGCGGTCACCCTGGGCGGCACCGTGGTCGACTCCTTCGCGATCGCGCCCGGCTCGGGCCTCCCGGATGGTGAATGGCGTGGCCGGGTCGAACGGGCCGCGCTGCTGGCCGCGGCGGGCGCACCGGTTGTGCGCGATCGCCCGCGTCCGGAATGAGTAGTTCTACCCGGCCGGGTTTGGGTGCGTTCACGCTCACCCGCGCCAGGCGTGACCGGCAGGCTCACAAGCATCGCAGCACGCGATGGTCGTGGGTGGCGGGTTCGCCTGGTACTGGGGGTCTGGCGGCACCTGCCACCCGGCCGGGCCGGAAGGGACCGGCCCGCATGCCGCCCGGCCGGTCCGTGGGAGGGAGACGGACCGGCCGGGCCGGTGCGGAGAACGGAGCGGCGCGGCCACCATCGGCGGGGGACGACTACCCTCGGGGGATGCCGGTGGCTCGACCGGCCGAGCAACGACGACCAGCTGGAGCGTGCACGCCCGTGTTCGACACCCTTTCCGACCGGCTCACGTCGGTCCTGCAGAACCTGCGTGGCAAGGGGAAGCTCTCCGACGCCGACATCGACGCCACCGCGCGCGAGATCCGCATCGCGCTGCTCGAGGCGGACGTCGCGCTGCCGGTGGTCCGCCAGTTCATCGCGCAGATCAAGGAACGCGCCAAGGGCGCCGAGGTCTCCGAGGCGCTCAACCCCGCCCAGCAGGTCATCAAGATCGTCAACGAGGAGCTCGTCGGCATCCTCGGCGGGGAGACCCGGCGGCTGAACCTCGCGAAGAACCCGCCCACCGTCATCATGCTGGCGGGCCTGCAGGGTGCCGGTAAGACGACCCTGGCCGGGAAGCTCGCGCTCTGGCTCAAGAAGCAGGGGCACGCCCCACTGCTGGTCGCCTGCGACCTGCAGCGCCCGAACGCTGTGCAGCAGCTCCAGGTCGTCGGCGAGCGCGCGGGCGTCGGCACCTTCGCCCCGGAGCCGGGCAACGGTGTCGGCGACCCGGTGGACGTCGCCCGGCGTGCGATCGAGGAGGCCGGGCGCGCCCAGCACGACGTGGTCGTGGTCGACACCGCGGGCCGTCTCGGTGTGGACGAGGAGCTGATGCGGCAGGCGGCCGACATCCGCGACGCCGTCTCGCCCGACGAGACGCTGTTCGTCGTCGACGCCATGATCGGTCAGGACGCCGTCTCCACCGCCGAGGCCTTCCGGGACGGCGTCGGCTTCACCGGTGTGGTGCTCACCAAGCTCGACGGTGACGCCCGCGGTGGTGCGGCGCTGTCCGTCCGGGAGGTCACCGGGCAGCCGATCCTCTTCGCGTCCAACGGCGAGAAGCTCGAGGACTTCGACACCTTCCACCCCGACCGCATGGCCAGCCGCATCCTCGGCATGGGCGACATGCTCACCCTGATCGAGCAGGCCGAGGAGGCGTTCGACCAGGACCAGGCCGAGAAGGCCGCGGCGAAGCTCGGCAGCGGCGAGATGACGCTGGAGGACTTCCTGGAGCAGATGCTGGCCGTGCGCAAGATGGGCCCGATCGGCAACCTGCTGGGAATGCTGCCCGGTGCCGGCCAGATGAAGGACCAGCTCTCCCAGGTCGACGACTCCCACCTCGACCGGCTGCAGGCGATCATCCGTGGCATGACGCCCGCCGAGCGGGACAACCCCAAGATCATCAACGCCTCCCGCAGGCAGCGCATCGCCAAGGGCTCCGGCGTGGCCGTCCGCGAGGTCAACGACCTGGTGAACCGCTTCTACGACGCCAAGAAGATGATGCAGCAGATGGCGGGCCGCTTCGGCTTCGGCGGTGGCGGCGCTGCCGGTGGCGGCAAGAAGAACCGCAAGGGCAAGAAGGGCAAGAAGGTCAAGGGGCGCGGTCCCACCCAGCCCAAGGTCAAGGGCGGTTTCCCCGGCGGCATGCCGATGCTTCCGCCCGGTGCCATGGGCGGCGGCGGCCAGGGCATGCCCGACCTCTCCCAGCTCGGCGGCGGCATGAACGACCTGCCGCCCGGCTTCGACCCGTCCAAGATCAAGCTGCCGAAGAACAAGTAGCCCGCCCCGCGCGGCCTCGACGGAGGTACCCGTGACCGCCCTGCACCTGCGCGGCACCGTCCTGCCCGGCGGCGAGCGGCGCGACCTGTGGATCGACGGCGGGCGGTTGCGCACCGGGCCCGTCGCCGCCGCGGACACCCTGGTCACCGACGGCTTCGTCCTGCCGGGTCTGGTGGACGCCCACTGTCACCCCGGCATCGGCGTCGGCGGCCCGGTCTCCCAGGACGAGGCCGTCGAGCAGGCCCTCGCCGATCGGGACGCGGGCACCCTGCTGATCCGCGACTGCGGCGTACCGATCGACATCGGGCCGTTGCGCCGCGACGACCTGCCCCGGATCGTGCACGCCGGGCAGCACCTGGCGCTGCGCAAGCGCTACATCCCGGGGCTGGGCGTGGAACTCGACGACCCGGCCGAGCTGCCCGGGGCCGTGGCCGCGCAGGCCGCGGCGGGCGACGGCTGGGTGAAGCTCGTCGGTGACTGGATCGATCGGTCGAAGGGCGACCTCGCGCCGTTGTGGCCGGAGGACGTGCTGGCCGAGGCGATCGAGGTGGCGCACAACGCGGGCGCGAGAGTGACCGCACACGTCTTCGGTGAGGAGGCGCTGCCGGGGCTGATCGGCGCGGGCATCGACTGCCTCGAACACGGCACCGGCCTGTCCGACGAACTCATCGGCGAGGTCGCGCGACGCGGCATCGCGCTGGTACCGACCCTGATCAACATCGAGAACTTTCCGGGTATCGCTGCGCAGGCCATCCGGTATCCGGCGTACGCCGCCCACATGCGTGCCCTGCACGCCGGCGTCGGCCGTACCGTCGCCTCGGCTCTGGAGGCCGGCGTCGCCGTGTACGCGGGCAGCGATGCCGGCGGCATGGTCGAGCACGGCAGGCTGGTCGACGAGATCGAGGCGCTGCACCGCGTCGGCATGTCGCCGGAGCAGGCGATCGGGGCGGCGTCCTGGGCGGCCCGCGACTGGCTCGGCCACCAGGGCATCGCCGACGGCGCGCCCGCCGACCTGCTCGTCTACGACACCGATCCGCGCGCCGACCTCGCCGTGCTGCGCCACCCCCGGCACATCGTGCTGCGCGGCACGGTGGTGCGCTGACGGCCCGGCAGGTCCGGGGCGCGGGTGGCCTAGCGTTGCCCCGGCACGTCGACGAGTGGAGGTGTGGTGCACGGGGGACAGGCCGAGGAGCCGTCCGGGGAACCGGCCGCGGCACGTGACGGGCTGGTGTTCGGCGCGCACTGGGGTTTCCTGACGTTCTTCGCCGGACTCGGCGGCTACCACCTCGCCGGCCTGCTGCTGACCGTGCTGGTATCGGGCCGGGTGGACGAGTTCGATCCGCTCGAACTACCCGAACTCGGGCCGGTGATCCTGCTGGCGTTCCTGCCGAACGTGCTGCTGGGCCTCGCCCCGGTGGCCGGTTCCCGGATCTGGGGCAACGGGCTGCGCGCGGACTTCGGGATCCTGCCGGACCTGCGGGACCTGAAGATCGGTCTCGCCTGCGGCGGCTTCGCCCTGCTCGTCGGCTACCTGCTCAACCTGGTGCTGCTCGGCGTCTACGGCACCGAGCGGATGGAGCAGAACCCGCTCACCGAGCTGGCCGGTGGAATCGGGGACAACGCGGGCTGGCTGGTGCTGGCCGCACTGGTGGTCGTGCTGGCAGCCCCGCTGACCGAGGAGATCCTCGTCCGCGGCGCGCTCTGGAACGGACTGGAACGTCACCGCGTACCGCCGTGGGTGATCCTGGTGCTGACGGCGCTCGTCTTCGCCTACATACACAGCGAGCCGGCCAGGACGCTCGCCCTGATCGGCCAGGGCCTGGTGATCGGCTCGGCGCGGCTGATCACCGGCCGCGTCGGTGCCAGCCTGGTGGCTCACGCCGCGAACAATCTGCCCCCTGCTCTGCTGCTCTTCGCGTCACCGTGACGTGCCATCCGGTTAGGGTGGAATTTCACGCCGTACGCGAACCGGAGGAACCAGTGACGTCAGCGCAGTCGAGCGAACCGGCTGGCGACCTCGGCGCATCCGGTTCCGGAACCGATCCCGCGGCGCAGGCCCCCGAGGTCGTCCGGCACGCCGCGCATCGCTGGGGTTTCGGGGCGTTCCTGCTGGTGGAAGCGGTGCTGCTGGCTTCCGCGGCGTTCGTCAGCGCGGTACTCGGCCCGGTTCCCGGCGGCGGTCCGCTGCCGGTCCGCGACGTGCTGATCGGCACCATCACGCCCACCGTCATCGCGACCGCGGTCGCGTTGCTGATCACCCGGGTGCGCGGCAACGGCCCGTTGGCCGATCTGCGGCTGAGCTGGCGCTGGGACGATGTCCGCCTGGGCCTGCGGCTCGGTCTGATCGGACTGGTCTGCACCACCGTGGGTGCCGTCGTCTGGACCCAGCTCGTCGGCGACGAGAACGCGAGCTCCGCCATCGCCGCGCTGGTGGAGGACCAGCCGATGTCGGTCTCCGCGGCCGTCACCATGTTCCTGTACCTGTGGTTGCTCGGGCCCATCTGCGAGGAGATCATCTACCGGGGCGTGTGCTGGGGGGCGGTCGAGCGGCTCTCCTGGGGCAGCGAGAAGTGGGCCCGCATCGCGGCGTTCCTGCTGTCGACGGCGGTGTTCGCGGCGAGCCACCTCGAACCGCTGCGCACGACGCTGCTGCTCGTCATCGCCGTCCCGATCGGCCTGGCCAGGCTTTTCACCGGCAGGCTGCTCGGCAGCATCGTCGCGCACCAGATGAACAACTTCCTGCCCGCGCTCGCCATCCTGCTCACGGCGCTCGGCGTGGTGAGCTGACGGGCGCCGAGCGGATAAACCGGTACTGCCGCGAATGCGCGGGGGCGCCTCTGGCAGAATATCCGCTTGCCTGCTCCGGCCGGACCCTCTCACCGCGCCGGAGCACGAAAACTGACCTGCGGGCGCCCGCATCCGTTCCCCACTCGGATCGAGTCCCGAATTCGAGCTCGAGAGAACACAAGGAGTACCCACACCCGTGGCCGTCAAGATCAAGCTGCAGCGTCTCGGCAAGATCCGTGCGCCGTACTACCGCATCGTCGTCGCCGACGCGCGCACCCGCCGCGATGGCAAGGCCATCGAGACGATCGGCAAGTACCACCCGAAGGAAGAGCCGAGCTTCATCGAGGTCGACTCCGAGCGCGCCCAGCACTGGCTGAAGGTCGGCGCCCAGCCCACCGAGCCGGTGCAGCGCATCCTCGAGGTCACCGGTGACTGGCAGACCTTCAAGGGCCTCCCGGGCGCCGAGGGCACCCTGAAGGTCAAGGAGCCGAAGCCGTCGAAGCAGGACCTCTTCAACGCGGCGCTCGCCGCGGCCGGCGAGGAGCCCACCACCGAGGCCACCACGCCCAAGAAGAAGAAGGACACCGCGAAGAAGGCCGACGCCGAGAAGGCAGAGCCGAAGGCGGACGAGGCGAAGGCGGACGAGAGCGACTCCGCTGAGAAGGCCGAGGCGTGAGCTTTCTCGCCGACTCGCTCGAACACCTGGTGCGTGGCATCGTCGACAACCCCGACGAGGTCCGCGTCGAGCTGATCACCACCCGGCGTGGGCGCACCCTCGAGGTGCACGTCCACCCGGATGATCTTGGCAAGGTGATCGGCCGTGGTGGCCGGACCGCGACCGCCCTGCGCACCGTCATGGGCGGGATCGGCGGCCGCGGCGTCCGGGTCGACGTAGTCGACACCGACCGCTGACGCCCGCGTACGGCACGGTGGCGGACACGCAGGGCACGGAGGTCGTCGTCGGCCGGATCGCCAAGGCGCACGGCGTCGGTGGCGAGCTCGCCGTCGACATCCGCACGGACTCCCCGGAATTGCGGTTCGCCCTCGGCTCCACACTGCGCACCCGGCTCCGGGACGGCAGCGATCGGGAACTCACCGTGGCAGCCGCCCGCTCACACAGCGGGCGGCTGCTGGTGCGTTTCGAGCAGGTACTCACCCGGGACGTCGCCGAGACGCTGCGCGGTGCCCTGCTTCTGGCCGACACCGCGGACTTGCCGCCCACCGGTGACCCGGACGAGTTCTACGACCACGAGCTCGAGGGCCTGCGCGCCGAGCTGGCCGATGGCACCGTCGTCGGCATCGTCATCGAGATGGTCCACTCCCCGGGCGCCGAACTGCTCTCGATCGACCGCGAGGGCGTGACGGTGCTCGTCCCGTTCGTCCGGGCGATCGTGCCCGAGGTGGACATCGCGGGCGGGCGGGTGGTCCTCACCCCGCCGGACGGCCTGCTCGACGGCGAATAGGCTGCTCGTCGGCATTGTTCGCCGACGGACTCGGCGTGCGTTCGCTTCGTCCGGGCAGCGCCGGCATCCGTGCGCCGCCGGCGCCACCCCGCTACCGCAACTGGTGAGGCATTCCCGTGCGCATTGACGTCGTCACGATCTTCCCCGACTACCTCGAACCGCTGCGCGCGGCGCTGCTCGGCCGCGCCGTCGACCGCGGCCTGCTCGAGGTGGGCGTACACGATCTGCGGGACTGGACCCACGACGTGCACCGCGCCGTCGACGACGCGCCGTACGGCGGCGGGCCCGGAATGGTGATGAAACCGCAGATCTGGGGCGCGGCGCTGGACGAGGTGTGTCCGGCGGGCGCACGACTCGTAGTGCCGACGCCCGCGGGCAGGCCGTTCACCCAGGAACTCGCGCACGCCTACGCGGCGGAGGAGAACCTGGTCTTCGCCTGCGGCCGCTACGAGGGCATCGACCAGCGCGTCATCGAGGACGCGGCGCGCCGGATGCCGGTCGACGAGGTATCGATCGGCGACTACGTCCTGGTCGGCGGCGAGGCCGCGGTACTGGTCATCGCCGAGGCCGTCGTCCGGTTGCTGCCCGGGGTGCTGGGCAATCCGGTCTCGGCCGAGCAGGACTCGTTCTCCGACGGCCTGCTCGAAGGACCCAGCTACACCCGCCCCGAAGTCTGGCGCGACCTCGCCGTACCGGACGTGCTCCGCTCCGGCAACCACGCGCTCGTCGAACGCTGGCGGCGCGATCAGGCACTGGAGCGGACCGCGCGCCGTCGTCCCGAGCTGCTCGGCGCGCTGCCGGAAGGCAGCCTCGACGCCGCCGACCACGCGGTGCTGGAGCGCCTGCGGGCCGGGCCTGAGCCGACCCCGTGACGGGCGGGCACCCGCGTCTGTAATACTTGCCTGTAGCTCGCCGCAGGACGCAAGCTATTGGGCTGAGTGGACTCGCTTCGCTCGCTCACCGAATTCCCCCGGGAAAGCTGTTCGCCACGTGAGCGCGCCCGGATGTACGTAGGCCAGACAGCACGGCCGATCAACGACGAGGACGGACCACCGATGAACACCCTGGACGCCCTGGACGCTCAGTCGCTGCGTTCCGACATCCCGGCCTTCCGCCCGGGCGACACCCTCAAGGTGCACGTCCGCGTCATCGAGGGCAACCGGGAGCGCCTGCAGGTGTTCCAGGGTGCCGTCATCCGCCGTCAGGGCGGTGGCATCGGCGAGACGTTCACCGTCCGCAAGGTGTCCTTCGGTGTCGGCGTGGAGCGCACCTTCCCGGTGCACTCGCCCAACATCGCGCAGATCGAGGTCTTCAAGCGTGGCGACGTCCGCCGCGCGAAGCTCTACTACCTGCGCGACCTGCGCGGCAAGGCGGCCAAGATCAAGGAGCGCCGCGACACCCCGTCCGCTTCCTGAGCTGACAGCCGGTAACGCGTAGCCTGGCTGAGTGGTCGAACCTTTGCCTTCACACGCCGCTGAGGACGAGCCGGATCGGCGAGACGACGAGGGGTCCTCGACCCCCGGAGGCGAGGATTCCGGCGAGTCCGTATCGGGTCGTCGCCGCCGTCGCGAAAAGAAGAAGAGCAGGCCGTTCTGGAAGGAACTGCCGATCCTCATCGTCGTGGCGTTGTTGCTGACGTTCCTGATCCAGCAGTTCCTGGCACGCGTCTACATGATCCCCTCGGGTTCGATGGAGACCACGCTGCACGGCTGCCCCGGCTGCACCGGCGACCGGATCCTGGTCGACAAGCTCACCTACGACTTCTCCGATCCGGAGTCGGGCGAGGTGATCGTCTTCAAGGGTCCGCAGCCGTGGACGGAGAACGACTCACCCACCCAGCCGGAGTCCAGCAACGCCATCGCCGGGTTCTTCCAGAGCGTCGGCTCGGTCTTCGGGCTGGCTCCGCCGGACGAGCGCGACTTCGTGAAGCGGATCATCGCCGTCGGTGGCCAGACCGTCGAGTGCTGTGACGACCAGAACCGGGTTCTCGTCGACGGCAAGCCGCTGGACGAGCCGTACATCCACTACGAGGTCCCCGGCGAGGAGCAGGTGGAGTTCGAGCCGGTGAAGGTGCCCGAGGGCTCGTACTGGGTGATGGGCGACAACCGCAACCAGTCCAGCGACTCCCGGTATCAGGGAGGCGGCGGCGTACGCGGGACCGTGCCGGAGGACAACATCATCGGCAAGGCCAGGCTGATCGTCCTGCCGCCGTCGCGCTGGGGCGGCGTGTCCGACCACGATCCGCAGGAAGCCGTGGCCATGAGCGCACCAGCCTGGCAACAGGGGCTGCCCGCCGGGATCGGGGCCGCCGCGGCGTGGCCGACCGTCGTCCTGGGCCGCCGGGTCGCCGGTGGGGTGCGCAAAGTGGTGTCACGAGGACGGTAGTGGGGCCGGTGAGTTCGTCTCGCGGTAACGGGCGACTCGGCTCGTTACGGCCTCCACGTGCCCTCGTGCGCGGGGACAATCCGTGGGCGCTGCAGTCCGCGCTGGATCGCAAAGGACTCGGACCGGTCGCCGGGGTGGACGAGGCCGGTCGCGGGGCCTGTGCCGGCCCGCTGGTGATCGCCGCCTGCGTGCTGCGTCCCGGAGACGCCGCTCGGCACCCCGAACTCACCGACTCCAAACTGCTCACCGCCGCCGCTCGCGACCGTGTCTACGACCGGGTGCTGGCGCGCGCCGTGGACCACACCGTGATCATCGTGCCGCCGGCCGAGGTGGACGCTCTCGGCATCCACGTCACCAACGTCGAGGGCATGCGCCGCGCGGTGGCGGGCCTGACCACTCGGCCCGGTTACGTCCTCACCGACGGCTTCCGGGTGCCGGGGTTGCCCGCGCCGAGCGTCCCGGTGATCAAGGGCGACCGGGTCGCCGCCTGCGTGGCGGCGGCCTCGGTGCTGGCCAAGGTGACCAGGGACCGCATCATGGAGGGCCTGCACGTGGAACATCCGGTCTACGGGTTCGACGTGCACAAGGGATACAGCACGACCGAACACGGCGCGGCGCTCACCGCGCACGGGCCCAGCGCGGTACACCGGTGGTCGTATGCCAATGTCGCGCTTGCCGGGATCGCCCACGGCAGGCGACCGCCGTGGCGGGTGATGCTCACCGCCGCCGCGCTCAGCGGCAGAACGGTGCCGGAAGGTGCTCTGGAGGACGGCGTGGGCCAGAATGAACGTTTCGCCGGTGGACGGCAGTCGACCACGCGAGGAGGGGCGCGGATTACATGAGCGCAGAGGATCTCGAGAAGTACGAGACCGAGATGGAGCTGTCGCTGTACCGGGAGTACCGGGACATCGTCGGGCAGTTCTCGTACGTCGTGGAGACCGAGCGGCGGTTCTACCTCGCCAACGCCGTGGACGTGCAGGTGCGCGACGGCGGCGGAGAGGTGTACTTCGAGGTGCGGATGTCCGATGCCTGGGTATGGGACATGTACCGCCCGGCCAGGTTCGTCAAGCACGTCCGGGTGATCACCTTCAAGGATGTGAACGTCGAGGAACTGGACAAGCCCGAGCTGCGGTTGCCCGAGGAAGGCCCGTTCTCCGGCTGACCCGCGACTGGCCTGCCCCGGCCTGTGCCACCCAGTTGTCCACAGGGCCCCAGTTGTCCACAGGCTGCCGATTCAGTGCTGGTCCCGGCACCTCCGCTCCTGGCAGCGTCGATATCGCAAGGACGAATCGGCGAGCTGGGGGTAGGCGGTGTGCACGGTGGCGGAGGCGTCGTCAGCGCGGGGTGGGCGAACAACGGGCAGTCAGGAACTCGGGCGCAGGGGAGAGGATCTGGCGGCCGAGTACCTGCACGGGCTCGGCCTGGTTCTGCTTTCCCGCAACTGGCGATGCCGCGAGGGCGAACTGGACCTGATTGTCACCGACGGGCGCACGCTGGTCGTCTGCGAGGTGAAGACCCGGTCCGGCCGGGCGTTCGGCCATCCTGCCGAAGCCGTGACGCCGGAGAAGGTCGCCCGGATCCGGCGGATCGCCTGCCGGTGGATGAGCGCCCACCACGTCCGCTGGTGCCCGGTCCGGTTCGATGTGGTCGCCATCGACTGGCCGCACGGCGGAGCGCCCAGCGTGCAGCACATCCCGGGAGCGTTCTGATGGCGCTCGCACGCACCTGGGCGGTCGCCCTGCTCGGCATCGACGGCAGGCTTGTCGAGATCGAGGCCGATATCCGCTCGGGGCTGGTGGAGACCAAGCTCCTCGGCCTGCCGGACGCCGGACTGCGAGAAGCCAAGGACCGGGTACGCGCGGCGATTCGCAACAGCATGCAGACCTGGCCGGAAGGCCGCATCACGCTGGGGCTGTCCCCGGCGAACCTGCCCAAGGTCGGGTCCGGATACGACCTCGGCATCGCCGTCGCCGTTCTCGCCGCGTCCGGCTGCGTGCCCGCGACGAAGCTTCCGGGGACCGTGCTCATCGGGGAACTGGCACTCGACGGCCGGATCCGGCCGGTCCGCGGTGTGCTGCCGGGTCTGCTGGCCGCGCGGCGAGCCGGATACCAATGTGCCGTCGTTCCCGCCGGATCGCTGTTCGAGGCCGCTCTGGTACCGGACCTGCGAGTCTCGGGGGCGGCCCGGCTGGCGGACGTGGTGGCCTGGCTCAAGGGTGAGGAAACCTTGACCGCGCCGGTGGCCCCGGGAGAACAGGCCGAGGCGCAGGTGCCGGAACTGGCTGATGTCATCGGCCAGCCCGAGGCTCGCTGGGCACTGGAGGTGGCCGCCGCCGGCGGGCACCACCTCCTGCTCACCGGACCGCCAGGAGTGGGCAAGACGATGCTCGCCAAGAGACTTCCCGGCCTGCTGCCCCGGCTCTCGGACGAGGATTCGCTCGAGGTCACGGCTGTCCATTCGGTCGACGGCTCGTTGTCACCGAGCACGCCCATGGTGCGGGTACCGCCGTTCGTCGCGCCGCACCACTCGATCTCCGTCGCCGCCCTCGTCGGAGGGGGATCCGGTCTCGCCACTCCGGGCGCGATCAGCCGTGCCCACCGGGGAGTGCTCTTTCTCGACGAGGCGTGCGAATTCGGTCAGCAGCGGCTGGAATCGCTGCGCACGGCGCTGGAGGAGGGCGAGATCCGGATCGCCCGCCAGCGAGGCTCGGTGCGCTATCCCGCGCGTTTCCAGCTCGCACTGGCGACGAATCCCTGCCCGTGCGCCCCGCCCCGGGAGGCGGACTGCTCGTGTTCGCCGTCCGCACGCAGGCGTTACCTCGGCCGCCTCTCCGGACCGTTGCTCGACCGGGTCGATCTGCGAGTACGGATGCGCCCGATCACCGCGATGAGCGCCCACGAGGTGGGTGAGTCCGAGTCCACCGCGCAGGTCCGTGCCCGCGTCCTCGAGGCGCGCACCCGGGCCGGGGAACGCTGGGCGGGCCGTGGCTGGCGTACCAACGCGGAGGTTCCGGGCCCGGTGCTCCGGCGGGAGTTCGGCCTGCCCGCAAGCGCGACGGCGGTGCTGGATCGCGGACTCGACGTGGGCGCGGTGACCGCACGTGGAGCCGACCGTTGCCTGCGCATCGCGTGGACGCTGAGCGACCTCGCGAAAGCGGACCGGCCGGACGCCGACCACGTGGCCGCCGCACTGGAGTTCCGCGATCGGCGGGCGGCGTGAGCACGGCCGGTGGCGCTCGGGCCGAGCCCGAGCTGCGGCTGGCGCGGGCGTACCTGCTGCGGGTCGCCGAACCCCCTGCCCCGCGTCTCGCCGCACTCGTCAGCACTCACGGCGCCGTGGAGGCGGCCGAACGGGTCCGGCGGGGCGAGGTCCCGGCCGCCGTCGCCGGTGAGACGGCCGCGCGGCGCGAGACCTGTGTGCCGGAGCGGGATCTCGCCGACGCCGAGCGGATCGGAGCGCGGCTCGTGGTGCCCGAGGACGAGGAGTGGCCAGCCTGGCCGCTGCTGTCGCTCGAAGTGGCCGCCGGACGCGGGATTCGGGAGGCCGGGACACCGCTGGGCCTCTGGGTGCGGGGCTCCGCACGCCTCGACGAGGCGACCGGCAGGGCGCTCGCCGTCGTCGGCGCGCGCGCCTCGACCGCGTACGGGGAGCACCTGGCCGCCGAACTCGCGCACGGACTCGCCGGACGGGACGTCACGGTCTTCTCCGGTGCCGCCTACGGAATCGACGGTGCGGCCCACCGCGGGGCGCTCGCCGCTCCCGGCCGGACGGTCGCGGTGCTGGGCTGCGGCCTCGACGCCGGATACCCGGCCGGGCACGTCGCCCTGCTGGGCAGGATCGCCGAAGAAGGCGCGGTGATCAGCGAGTACCCGCCCGGAGCACCACCCGCCCGGCATCGCTTCCTGATCCGCAACCGGCTGCTGGCCGCGCTGACGAGCGGCACACTCGTCGTCGAGGCGGGCAGGCGAAGCGGGGCCCGCAACACGGCGACCACGGCGGGAACCCTCGGCAAGATGGTGATGGCCGTGCCCGGTCCCGTCGGGTCGGCGATGTCCGCGGGTTGCCACGACATGATCCGGTCCTCGGACGCCACTCTGGTCACCTCGGTCGCCGAGGTGCTGGACGCCGCCGGACCGATCGGTGCACCGGCGGAGAGCGGCAACGGCAACGGGCACACGCGGACGACCGACGGGCTGACCGGGCAGGCGTTGCGCGTCCACGAGGCGCTGGGTCTGCGCGCAGGCCGATCGGTCGAACACGTGGTGGCCGAGTCGGGCGTACCCGCGCACCGGGTGCGCGCACTACTCCCCGCGCTTGAACTGGACGGACTGGTCGAACGGTGCGACAGCGGCTGGCGCCGGGCGCGGGCGGCTCGATGACCGCCGGGCGCGAGGATCGCCGTGCTCGTCGCGGCAGGGGTGTGGCGATGCTTGACCATCGGGGCGCACTGGCGCAGCGTCACGAGACATGTCGTCCCAGAGATCCCGCACCGGGGCGTCGGCCGCCCGGGTCGACCTACGCCGCGTGCGCAGCCGCTTGCCGGGGCCCACCGCGGAGTTGATCGCCGCCTACGAACGGCACCTCGAACTCGAGCGCGGACTCTCGGCGCACACCGTGCGCGCCTACCTGGGCGACGTCGTGTCGCTCGCCGGATTCCTGCACGGCACCGACCACAGCACCGACCACGAGGCCCCCGAGAACGAGGAGGCCGAGCCTGGGACCGCTCAGCCCTGGGCCGCACCGCCCGGGGCGGTCGGCGGGACCGGTGGTTCCGGCGCCGGGCAGGCAGAGACGGGACCTGAGGACCTTCGGCCTCCCGAGGGCGGGACCGAGAACCTGGCCAGGGCGTTCGAGGGGCTGGACATCGGCGTACTGCGCGCCTGGCTCGCGCGCCAGCGGGCCGACGGTGCGAGTCGTACCACCCTCGCGCGGCGTGCGGCGGCCGCACGGGCGTTCAGCACCTGGGCCCACAAGGCGGGCGCGATCGACCACGACCCGGCGACCCGGCTGGTCGCGCCGCGGGCACACCGCACGCTGCCGGGAGTACTGCGCCCGGACCAGGCAGGCGAGCTGCTGCGCGCCTCGGCCTCGGGTGCCGCCGAGAACAGTCCGATCGCGCTGCGCGATCTGGCCGTGCTGGAGTTGCTCTACGCCACCGGGGTCCGGGTCGCGGAGCTGTGCGGCCTCGACGTGGCTGACGTCGACTTCGAGCGCCGCCTGGTGCGGGTGCTCGGCAAGGGCGGCAAGGAGCGGATGGTGCCCTTCGGGGTGCCCGCCGCCGACGCCGTCCGGGCCTGGCTTGCCGAGGGGCGCGGTCCGGTGATCACGCGTGCGGAGCGCCGTGCCGGCGGGGAGGCGCTGTTCCTGGGGGTGCGCGGCGGCAGGCTCGACCAGCGCAGCGTGCGGCGAGTGGTACACGACGCGGTGAGCTCGGTACCCGGTGCGGCGGACATGGGCCCGCACGGCCTGCGGCACTCCGCGGCCACACATCTGCTCGAAGGGGGAGCTGACCTTCGCAGCGTTCAGGAACTACTCGGTCACGCTACGCTTGCCACGACGCAGCTCTACACCCACGTGACCGTCGAGCGGCTGAAGGCGATCCATGACCGAACGCATCCGCGTGCCCGATGAACCCGGGCGGGCTCCCGAACCCCCGGGGGCGGCCTCGCCGTGCGCGGATGACGCCGACGAGGTACCGCGTAGACACGACACCCGCGAGCTCGCCGGGCAGCGGTCCCATCCGGCCGGAGAACCGGTGAACCCGGGTCCCGCCGAACCGGGCGCCGGCCCCGATTCGGAGATCGCCATCCGAGCGCTGTGGCGTCAGTTTCGCGCCACCCCACAGCAGCGGATCCGCGACCGGCTGGTGCTGCACTACTCGCCGTTGGTCAAGTACGTCGCCGGCCGGGTGGGCACCGGACTGCCGACCCACATCGACGTCGGTGACCTGATCCAGTCGGGCATCTTCGGCCTGGTCGACGCGATCGAGAAGTTTGAGCCGGAGCGGGGTCTGCGCTTCGAGACCTACGCGATGCAGCGGATTCGTGGGGCCATCCTGGACGACCTGCGCTCACAGGACTGGGTACCGCGCGTGGTGCGGGCGCGGGCGCGGGAGGCCGAACGGGCCCTCGAACGACTCGGGGCGCGGCTGCGGCGCACGCCGACCGACTCCGAACTGGCCACCGAGCTCGACATCAGCGTCGACGATCTGCGGGACCTCTACGGCCAGCTTCAGCTCACCAGCGTCGTGGCGCTCGAAGACCTGGTCGCGGCCGGCAAGGACAGCGGCTCGCTGGTCGACACCCTGCCCGACGACGGTGCGGTAGATCCGGTCGCCGTGCTGGTCGACCAGGACAACCGCAGGCAGCTCGCCGAGGCCATCGCCCAGCTCGCCGAACGGGACCGGGTGGTGGTCAGCCTCTACTACTTCGAAAGCCTGACGCTCGCCGAGATCGGCAAGGTCCTCGGAGTCACGGAGTCGAGGGTGAGCCAGCTTCACACGCGGGCCGTCCTGCGTCTGCGGGCGAAACTCGTGGAGCAGCAAGCACCCGTCTGATCCACCTCGACGACATTCGGTGTCCTCGACTCTTTGGGTGGTTTCGCACCGCCAGGCACCTCGGCCCGCATCCACCGCCGCGGCATCCTCCGGGACGGCACCGATCCCAGGCTTGCCGAGGCGCACCAGACAGTCCACGGTCGTCGACGCGCCGGCCATCGGCCCGGCACCCATCCCACCCGGCAACCGGGGAACGGCACCACACCGCCCGGCATCCATCGGCGTGGCGCCCACCGGCCCGGCATCAACCGGCCCGGCACCCCGGCATCAACCGGCGTGGCGCCTACCGGCCTGGCAGCGACCGACCCGTCCCCACGGTGCGTCCCGCGAAACCGAACGTGTCTCCAGCAGCCCATCCACGGCTAACCTTTGCGCGTCTCGAACCACCGTGACGCCCGCGACCGCACCGGGGCCAGGCAGGCTGGCGGACCAGACACGCATACCGGGCAGGCAGGGACCAGCCAAGCAGACAGGCAGGCAGACCAGTTGGGCGTACCGCGCAGGTGAGATGCGGGTGCCTGCCCTTCACCCTTCCCAGGGTTTGAGCCGCAGCTCCGTCTCCGTCCGGACCAGTGGCAACGGGTCCAGATACTCCTCGCCACGCCGGACACCCCAGTGCAGGCAGGCCTGCGCCGCGCACTCCGGATGCCCGGCGGCGACCGTCCCGAGTTCCTGCCCGCGACGAACCCGGTCACCCGCCGTGACGCCTGTCTGGAGTGGCTCGTACGTGGTCCGCAGACCGCCGTCGTGGTCTACCGAGACCACCCCGCGGCCGGCGAGGACCCCGGCGTAGACCACGACCCCCTCGGCCGCCGCGAGCACGGACGCTCCGGGCGCGGTTCCGAGATCGACGCCGCGGTGGCCCGGCCCGAACGGGTCCTCCGGCGCCTCGAAGGCCCGGACCACCGGTGGGTCGGGGGAGAGTGGCCAGGAGAACCGCGCGGGGCCGGCATCGCCCTGGGCGCGGGCGGCCGGCGACGGGGACGAGAGGACCGGCACCAGGATGAGCCCGAGCACGGCGCACGCGGCGAGCCGGATCCGCCTGCGGCCGGCCGGTTCCGGGGTCGTGCGGAGGTCTGCGGTCACCCCCTCGACACTGCCCGGGGGCGGGCGCGGCCGGGTGCCCGGAGCGGAATCTGTGGACAACTCGGCGGGCGTGGGACAACTCGGCCGGATAGCCACTGCCGGTGACGACGGCGACGCGGCTCCGGCGTACACTGCTGCTGCGGTCTGTGTTCGCACAGGCTGACTTCGCGTGCACGTGCGCATCCCGGGTTCGTCCCGGGAGACACGGCGCTCGGCGGTCCCCGCGATTCTCCTCGTGGGGTCCGGGCGCCGGCACGGCACCAGGGCGGCGGTCCACCCGGGCAGCCGCGACAAAACCGGCACAGTGCGCATGCGAGCGTCGGCTCGTGGCGTGCTCAGAGTAGAAGAGGTGCGAACCAGGCCATGGCCGTCGTCACCATGAAGCAGTTGCTCGATTCCGGCGTGCACTTCGGGCACCAGACCCGCCGCTGGAACCCGAAGATGAAGCGCTACATCTTCACCGAGCGCAACGGCATCTACATCATCGACCTCCAGCAGACGCTGACCTACATCGACCGCGCCTTCGAGTTCATCAAGGAAACGGTCGCGCACGGCGGCACGATCATGTTCGTCGGTACGAAGAAGCAGGCCCAGGAAGCGATCGCTGCCGAGGCGCTGCGCGTGGGCATGCCCTTCGTCAACCAGCGCTGGCTGGGCGGCATGCTGACCAACTTCCAGACCGTCCACAAGCGCCTCCAGCGCCTCAAGGAGCTCGAGTCGATGGAGCAGACCGGCGGTTTCGTCGGCCTGAACAAGCGCGAGATCCTCACGCTGACCCGCGAGAAGGACAAGCTCGAGAAGACCCTCGGCGGTATCCGCGACATGTCCAAGGTGCCCAGCGCCGTCTGGATCGTGGACACCAAGAAGGAGCACATCGCCGTCGGCGAGGCGCGCAAGCTGAACATCCCGGTCGTCGCGATCCTGGACACCAACTGCGACCCGGACGAGGTCGACTACCCGATTCCGGGTAACGACGACGCGATCCGGTCCGCCGCGCTGCTGACCAAGGTCGTGGCCGAGGCCGCCGCCGCCGGGCTGATCGCCCGCTCGGGTGCGCGCAACGGTTCGGCCGCCGAGGGTCAGGACAAGCCGGAACCGGGCGTCGCCGCCGAAGAGCCGCTGGCCGAGTGGGAGAAGGAACTGCTGTCCGGTTCCGAGACCGCCGCCGCCGATGGCGAGAAGGCCGCCGACAAGGTCGAGGCCGCCACCGAGCAGACGACCTCCTCCTGATCCGTCCTTCCGTGCGGCCGGCTTCGGCCGGCCGCACGGAAGACCGCGACCACAGATTCCGCGCGTACCCCGAAAAGGAACGGAAAACGCACGATGGGGAACTACACCGCCGCTGACGTCAAGCGGCTCCGTGAGCTCACCGGCTCCGGCATGATGGACTGCAAGAAGGCGCTCGAGGAGAACGACGGCGACTTCGACAAGGCCGTCGAGTTCTTGCGCATCAAGGGTGCCAAGGACGTCGGCAAGCGCGCCGAGCGTGCCACCGCCGAGGGGCTTGTCGCCGGCGACGGCGGCGTCCTCGTGGAGATCAACTCCGAGACCGACTTCGTCGCGAAGAACGAGGAGTTCCAGCAGCTCGCCGCCAAGGTCGTCGAGGCAGCCAAGTCCGCCAAGACGAACGACGTCGAGGTCCTCAAGGCCACCGACCTCGGTGGCCAGACGGTCGACGAAGCGGTTCAGGGCCTGGCCGCGAAGATCGGCGAGAAGCTCGAACTGCGCCGCGTCGCCGCCTTCGAGGGCAACGTCGAGACCTACCTGCACCGTCGCGGTGCCGGCCTGCCGCCCGCCGTCGGCGTGCTCATCGAGTACTCCGGTGACGACGCCGAGGCCGCCAGGGCCGCGGCCCTCCAGGTCGCCGCGCTCAAGCCGAAGTACCTCACCCGTGACGAGGTCCCGGCCGAGCTCGTCGAGAGTGAGAAGCGCATCGCCGAGGAGACGGCTCGCGAAGAAGGCAAGCCGGAGCAGGCGATGACCAAGATCATCGAGGGCAAGGTCAACGCCTTCTACAAGGACACCGTGCTGCTCGAGCAGCCCTCGGTGACCGACAACAAGAAGTCCGTGAAGGCCCTGCTCGACGCTGCCGGCGTCACCGTGACCCGGTTCGCCAGGTTCGAGGTCGGCCAGCAGTAGGCTCGCACGTCACACGGCTGTGCCCCGTCTCCGTTCAGTTCCGGGGGCGGGGCACAGTTGTGAGACACCAGGTGAATGGCAAGTTCCGTGGGACACGAGGAGGCGGCATGAGCGCGGATGGGCTCGGCGGCGGCTACAAGCGAGTGCTGTTGAAACTCGGCGGTGAGATGTTCGGCGGCGGTGCCGTCGGCGTGGATCCCGATGTCGTGCATTCCGTCGCGCAGCAGATCGCCGACGTCGTCCGCACCGGGGTGCAGATCGCCGTCGTCATCGGTGGCGGCAACTACTTCCGTGGCGCGGAACTCTCGCAGCGTGGCATGGACCGGGACCGCGCCGACTACATGGCGATGCTCGGCACCGTGATGAACTGCTTGGCGCTGCAGGACTTCCTGGAGAAGGAGAACGTCCCCACCCGCGTGCAGAGCGCCATCACCATGGGCCAGGTCGCCGAGCCGTACATCCCGCGCCGCGCCGAGCGGCACCTGGAGAAAGGGCGGGTGGTCATCTTCGCCGCCGGGGTCGGGATGCCGTACTTCTCCACCGACACGGCCGCGGCGCAGCGGGCACTGGAGATCAGTTGCGAGGCCGTGCTCATGGCCAAGGCGGTGGACGGGGTCTACGACGCCGACCCGCGCGTCGAGCCGAACGCGAAGATGTTCGACCAGATCACCCACCGCGAGGTACTCGAGCGCGATCTGAAGGTCGCCGACACCACCGCGTTCAGCCTCTGCATGGACAACAACATGCCCATCCTCGTGTTCAACCTCCTCACCGAGGGGAACATCGCCCGTGCGGTGAGTGGTGAGAGGATCGGCACCCGGGTGAGCACCCCCGCCGGTGGGCACTCCGGGTAGACCTGCTGGGATTGTTACCCGTAACACACGCAGCCGTACGCACGTGACAGCGTCACACCAGACCGCAGCACGACGGCGTTACACGAGCAAGGAGTAGCCGTGATCGACGAGACCCTCCTCGATGCCGAGGAAAAGATGGAGAAAGCGGTGTCGGTCGCCAAGGACGACCTGACCTCGGTACGGACCGGCCGTGCGACGCCGTCGATGTTCTCCCGCATCGTCGTCGAGTACTACGGCGCCATGACCCCGCTGAACCAGCTCGCCAGCGTCAACATTCCGGAAGCGCGGATGGCGGTCATCAAGCCGTACGACCAGACGCAACTGGGTGCCATCGAGAAGGCGATCCGCGAGTCGGACCTGGGCGTCAACCCCAGCAACGACGGCCAGATCGTGCGCATCGTCATCCCGCAGCTCACCGAGGAGCGGCGCAAGGAGATGGTGAAGGTCGCCAAGAGCAAGGGCGAGGACGCGAAGGTCTCCATCCGCTCCGTGCGCCGCAAGGCCAAGGAAGAACTCGACCGCATCCAGAAGGACGGCGAGGCGGGCGAGGACGATGTGGCTCGCGCGGAGAAGGAACTGCAGAACCTCACCGACAGCTACGTGACCCAGGTCGAAGAGCTGGTCAAGAACAAAGAGACCGAACTGCTCGAGGTCTGAGCCGGTGGTGGGAGCGCGTGTGAGCGAGGAAACCGAGGGCACGGCTGAGTCGCCCGCTACCGCTCCGGACGGGGCCGCCGCGTCGCCCGCGTCCTCGCCGGACGCGCAGACGCCCACACCCAAGTCCGGTTCCAGGGCCGGGCGGAACCTCCCGGCCGCGATCGCTGTCGGGGTGCTGCTCGGTGCCGCGATCCTGACCGCCCTGTTCACCGTGCGCCACCTGTTCATCGGCATCGTCGCCGTCGCCATGGCGGTGGGGACGATCGAGCTGGCCAGGGCCGCGCGTTCGGCGGCGGGCATCCGGATCGCCCTGGTGCCGGTGCTGGTCGGTGGTCAGGCGATCATCTGGCTCTCCTGGCCGTTCGGCAGGGAGGGCGCGCTGACGGCGTTCGTGCTGACCGTGCTCGCCTGCATGCTGTGGCGACTGCGCGGTGGAGCGGACGGTTACCTGCGTGACGCCGGTGCCTCGGTGTTCGCGGTCGCCTACATCCCGCTGTTCGGTGCCTTCGCCGCGATGCTCGTCGTCCCCGCCGACGGGGTGGGCAGGGTGCTGGCGTTCATGATCGGCGTCGTCGCGTCCGATACCGGGGGTTACGCGGCGGGCGTGCTGCGCGGAAAGCACCCGATGGCCCCGAAGATCAGTCCGAAGAAGTCCTGGGAGGGCTTCGCCGGGTCGATGGTCGCCGGGATCGTCGCCGGTGCGCTCACCCTCAGCCTGCTGCTCGACGGCCAGGCCTGGCAGGGGATGATCTTCGGCGCCGCGATCGTGCTGACGGCCACTCTGGGCGACCTGGTGGAGTCGCTGATCAAGCGCGACCTCGGCATCAAGGACATGGGCGACCTGTTGCCCGGGCACGGCGGGCTGATGGACCGGCTCGATTCGCTGCTGCCCTCGGCCGTGGTGTCCTGGCTGCTGCTCTCGGCGTTCCTGCCGGGCTGAGCCGCCGGGTTCTCAGTCGACGTACGGGTCGTCCACCTCGGCCTGGCCGGTGCCCTCGATGGCCCGCGAGTGATCGATGATGGAGAACACCGCGCCACCGGGGTCGGCCAGGATCGCCGTGCGGCCGAAGGGCGTGTCGAACGGCTGCGTCAGTACGGTCCCGCCCAGCATCAGCGCGTGCCCGGCCACACCGTCGGCACCTCGGGCGGGGTCGACGGCGAAGTAGACCATCCAGTGCGGCGGAGTGTCGGGCCGGTACTCGGGGCCCATCACGTAGCGGTACAGCATCGAGCGGTGCTCCAGCCGCCATTCCGCGTAGTCGATGGTCTGGTAGTCGCCTATCTGCTGACTCGTGAAGTTGAACAGCCGGCAGTAGAACTGGTCGGCGGCCCGCCCGTCGTGCGTGTTCAGGTCGGCGCCCGCGAACGTCCACGTCGCCCCGGAGGCGAACTCCCAGGAGTCGGTCGGCCGCCAGAAGACCACCGGGGCGCCGGTGGGGTCCAGGGAGTGCAGGATGCTGCCGCGGCCGGGCAGGTCCACCGGGCCGACGGTGTTGCGCCCGCCGAGATGCGCGACCCACTCGGCGGCGGTGACGGTGTTCGGCACGGCGAGGTGCGGGATCCAGCCGGGGGGCCTGCCCGCGCCGACCTGGTAGAGCCCGGCGGTGGAGATACCGCTCCGGGAAGCGATCGCGTACTGGCCGCTCGGTGTCGCGGGGTCCGGCCGGAAGGTGAAGTTCCAGCCGAACAGTTCGGTGTAGAAACGCGCGGCGCTCGCCTCGTCGGTGGCGGCGAGTTCGATCCAGCACGGTGTTCCCGCGGACATCACGGGTTCACCGGCTGCCTCGGCGACCGACATGATGATCTCCCCCTATCGGTTCGCCGTGATCTTACGACGATTCCACGACCAAGACCGTGTCGATGTCCGGCTTGCAACGAAAGCCCGATTCTGAAGTGGAACCTTTCCGACAATTCGGGAGACGGTCCCGCGCGCCCTGGTCCCTGTCCGGCGATTCTCGGTCGATGGAATTCGTGCTCGGGCTTTCCGCCAACGCCGCCGGCCACCGCCTCGGCGCGAACAGCGCGACCATGCCGTTCGCAGGACCGGGCCTAGACTCGGGGACGTGAAAAGTCTCGGCAGGGTGGCCGATCATCTCCCCTCGCGGTGGCGCCGCCGGCCCGTCGATGTCCTGCCCAGCCCGAACATCTGGTACCACCGGGATGTCTACGAGTGTGAGAACGAGGCGCAGGACGTCGACGGGGAGATCTGGCGGGTGCTGCGTTCCCGCTGCGACTGGACCGGCCGGGACGTGCTGGACCTGGGCTGTGGCGACGGCTTCCACCTGTCCCGCTTCGCCGGTGCCGCCCGCTCGGTGACCGGGGTCGAGCCACACCCGCCGCTGGTCGCCGCCGCTCGGGCCCGGGTGGCGGGCCTGCCGGGGGTCCGGGTGCGCCACGGTGCCGCCCAGCGGATTCCGCTGCCGGACGCCGAGGTCGATCTCGTGCACGCCCGTACCGCGTACTTCTTCGGGCCCGGATGTGAACCGGGACTCGCCGAGGTGGAACGGGTACTGCGGCCGGGCGGCACGCTCGCCGTCGTCGACCTGGACGTGACCGCCGATCCGTACGGACGCTGGATGCGCGCCGACCTCCCGGACTACGACCCTGCGGAGGTGGATTCGTTCTTCGCGCGCCAGGGCTTCCGCTGCGAGCGGGTGGTGACACGCTGGCGATTCGCCAGTGCGGCGGCGCTGGAATCCGTGCTGCGTATCGAGTTCAGCGCCCGGGTAGCCGAACGCGCGCTCGCGGAGACGGTGCGAGCGCGCGCGCCCGGCGACCGCGGGGTGGAGTTCCCGGTGACGTACCGGGTGCTCTCCCGGGACAAGCCCGCGGGCCTGGTGCCCGCACGAGCTCAGTCGCGGTCGGCGGTGTCGCCGGGTTCGGGCACCTCGCCGAGAATCCCGTAGATCCGGCGGCGGGCGTCGTTGAGCACGTCCACCGCCCTGGCTTTCTGCTTGGCGCTGCCGGCCTGCGAGACCTGCACCGCGGCGGCCATCAGTGTGGCGCCCGCCGTCCGCAGGTCCACTTCGGCGGGATCGGCGTCGCCGGCGGCCTGTTCCCACGGGGGAGGCCCGGGCCGGTCGGCGGCGGCCGTCCTGCCCGCGTCGGTGAGTTCGAACAGCTTCTTGCCGCTCTCCTCGCTGCTGCGCACGAGTCCCTCGTCGGCGAGCAGTTGCAGGGTCGGGTACACCGAGCCGGGGCTGGGTCGCCAGAAGCCGCCGCTGCGCTCACTGATCTCGCTGATGATCTCGTAGCCGTGCCGGGGTTTCTCGGCGAGCAGGGCGAGCATCGCGGCACGTACGTCGCCACGCCGGCGTCCGCCCGGTCCGCCGTGTCTGCGTCCACGTGGCCCGGGGGGTCCCCAGCCGGGGGGCATCCCGCCGAATCCGTGGCGTTCGCGGTGTCCCGGGCCGAACGGGTGCTCGCCGTGCGGGCCCCTGCCTCGGCGGCCGGGGCCGTGGGGGTGTTCGTCGTCGATGAATGGTGGTCTCATCTCTTGCCGTCCTTTCGCGATCGTTTCCGATACGTTCACGATATATCGCAAACGGTCGCACGGCAAGTCTCGTTCTCCGCAGACCGAGGCGGGCCCCACCGATAGGGATCGGGGCCCGCCTCGATCTGCCGCTGCCGGATCAGCCCGCCGGGGGCACCTGCGGGATGCCGTTCGGCGGCGGTGGCGCGTGCTCGCCCGGCTTCTCGGTGATGGGGGCGTCGCCGTTGTCGGTGACCAGCACCGGGGTCAGGTCCTCGGCCGTGACGCCCCGCAACCGGACGACCTTGACTCCGGCGATCCCGGCATGCGATTCGGCCGAGTAGCGGAACGGTGCCATCCCCGGCCCGGCGAACTGCCCACCCACCTTCTCCAGCGCCTGGACCATGCCCTCGCGGGTGGGCTCCGGTCCCGCCGCCTGCAGAGCCTGGACGAACGTGTACGCCTGGGACATCCCGTAGATGCGGAAATTGGTCAGCCCGGCACCGTCCCCGTGCGCCTCCCACACCTGCTGCCACAACCGGGTCCACGGGTTGTCCACCTCGTCCACGCCCGGCAGGTACTCGGTGGTGATGGCGGAGTCGAGCAGGCTCGCGTCGTTGACCTGCCCCTTGGAGAACTGGCTCAGCAGCGAACCCACGAGTGCGGGATCCGAGCCGACATTGCTGTAGATCCACTGCGGGTCGTAGTTCAGCCGCAGTGAGGTGAGCTGGCTGAGCGCGGTGTACGAGGGCACGTTGAAGCCGATGACCAGGTCGGCACCGGAGGCCTGCAGGGCGGAGATCTGCGGGGCGACGTCGGTGTTGCCCGGGACGTACCGCTCGACCGCCACGATCTGCTTGTCGATGTAGGTCCGCACGCCCTTCTCGCCGTCCTCGCCGAAATCGTCGTCCTGGGCGAAAAGACCGACCTTGGCGCCCGGGAAGTTCTGCTGGACGTACTGACCGATGATCTTGCCCTCGACCTCGTAGTCGGGCTGCCAGCCGAACGTCTGCCGGTTCTTCTGCGGCTGGTCCCACAGCAGAGATCCGGAGGAGACGAAAAGGTCCGGCACGCCCTGGCTGTTCAGCGAGTCGAGTACCGCGCTGTGTGTCGCCGTGCCGAGACCGCCGACCATCGCGAAGACCTCGTCCTGCAGCACGAGTTCGTTGACGACCTGGCTGGTGTTGGTGGGGTTGTAGGCGTCGTCCTTGAACACGTAGTCGATCGTGCGGCCGTTCACCCCGCCGTTGGCGTTGACGTAGTCGAAGTACGCCTTCGCGCCGGTGGGGATCTCGCTGTAACCCGGCGCCGCGACACCGGTCAGCGGGAAGTGCCCGCCGACCTTCACCGACTCCGCGGTCACCCCCGGCGAGGGTGCCTGGCCCTGGTCGCCCTCCGGCCGTCCGCCCGCTCCGCACGAGGCGGCCACCAGCACCACGACGGCCGCCAGCACACCGAGGTACCCCTGACGTCGTTTGCTTCGCTCGCTCATTCTCGTCCTCCTGACTCGCTCGCATCGACGTGCTCGGACTCCGGCCGCGGTTGACGGCGTGGCCGCCCCCGCCAGATCCTTCGGGCGATTCCCATGGCGCCACCGGGGGCGAGGAGCATCACGACCACCAGCACCACGCCGTAGACCAGCGGGGCGAGCTGCGCGGACTGCACGCCGGACAGCCCCGCCTCGGTGCCGAGGCCGGTGACGGCGGGTGGCAGGAACACCAGCAGCGCGCTGCCGAGCAGCGCCCCGCCGAGGCTGCCGAGACCACCGACCACGACGGCCGTGAGCAGCGACAGCGACAGCACGATGGTGAACCCGCTCGGCGCGGCCAGCCGCACCACCATGCCCAGCACCGATCCGCCGAGGCCCGCGCACGCCGCGCTCACCACGAAGGCGAGGATCCGCATCCGGCCCAGTCGCACTCCGGCCAGTTCGGCGGCCACCTCGTGGTCGCGCACCGCCCGCCAGATCCGCCCGTACCGGCCCGCGATCAGGTTCGACAGCAGCAGCATGACGAGCAGCAGGGTCCCCCAGCCGATGTAGGCGAGGTACTTCGCGCTGCCGACGTCGTTGGCGGACAGGAAGTAGATGCCGTCGGCGAACCAGCCGGGAGGTTGCGGCGACTCGATGGGCAGGCCCTGTTCGCCGCCCAGCAGGCCGTCGAAGTAGAGCGCGAGCCCGGGCACACCGACGGCCAGCGCGAGCGTGGCGCCCGCCAGGTATGGACCGTGCAACCGGGCCGCCGCGGCACCGACGACCACGCCGGCCACGGCCGTGACCGCGGTGGCCGCCAGCATCGCGGGCGGGAACGGGACCCCGGCCTCCAGCAGCAGGCCGGTCGTGTAGGCGCCGATCGCCATCAGTGCGCCGTGGCCGAGCGAGATCTGCCCGTTCAGCCCGGTGAGCACGGTGAGCCCGGTCGCGGCGATCGCGTAGTACGACATGGTGGCGAGCTGCGAGTTGCGGAACGGGCTGGTCAGTTCCAGCACCAGCACGACGGCGACCAGCCCGCCGAGCAGCACCAGCAGGTTCCGGCCGAGCACGGACGCGGGCAGCAGCCGCCGCAGTGCGGCCGGGGCCCTCATACCCGCCTCGCCGCGGCCGGGCCGAACAGTCCGCGCGGTCGCACCAGCAGCACCGCCACCAGGATGGCCAATGCGGCCAGGGTGACCAGTTCGCCGCCGAGGTACCCGCTGACGTACGAGAGCGCGAGGCCGATGATCAGCCCGCCGACCACCGCGCCGACCGGGCTCTCCAGCCCGCCGAGTACCGCAGCGACGAAGCCGTAGACGATGACCGCGTCCATGTAGGCGGGGAACACCAGGTTGCCGCCCGCGATGAGCAGTCCGGCGAGCGAGCCGACCATCGCGGCGAGCGCCCAGCCGAGCGTGAGCATCCGGCCGACCCGCACCCCGAGCAGCCGGGAGACCTCCTGGTTGAACGCGGACGCCCGCATCCGCAGGCCGATGTCGGTGAAGCGGAACAGCGCGACGAGGGCGAGCATCACCACCAGCACCGAGCCGATCACGAACAGGCTGAACGGGGTGACGGCGATGTTGACCTCGCCGATGGTGAAGCCGCGCAGCCCGAACGGCGCCGGGAAGGATTCGAACGAACCGCCGAACAGGATCGCGGCCAGCGCCTGCAGTGCAACGAAGAGCCCGAGGGTCACGATCACGGCGTTGAGTTCCGGCCCGCCCTCCACCGGCCGGATCACCAGCCGTTCGATCACCGCGCCGAGCAGCAGCCCGCCGATCAGCGCCGCGGCGAACCCGACCCAGTACGACTGGCCGCCCTGGATCAGGGCGAGCGCGATGTAGGTGGTGAACATGGCCATCGCGCCCTGCGCGAAGTTGATGATCCGGGTGGCCCGCCAGATCAGTACCAGCGCCAGGGCGAACGCGGCGTAGATCGCGCCCTGGCTGAGGCCGCTGAGGGTGACGTTCAGGAACTGTTGCATCGTCTGCCGTGTCCTCCCTGGTGTGCGGGCTAGAAGCCGAGGTAGGCGTGCCGGAGTTCGTCGTCGGCCGCGAGCGAGGCGGCGTCGTCCGCCGCCACCACCCGGCCGAGGTTGAGCACGAAGCCGGTGTCGGCGATGGAGAGGGCACTGCGCGCGTTCTGTTCGACGAGCAGGACGGTCAGCCCGCGGGTGTCCACCAGCTCGCGCAGCAGTTCGAAGATCCGCGCGACGATGCGCGGGGCCAGCCCGAGGGACGGCTCGTCCAGCAGCAGCACCTCGGGCGCGGTGAGCAGGGCGCGGCCGATCACCAGCATCTGCCGTTCGCCACCGGACAGGGAGTTCGCCTCCCGGCGGCGGCGTTCGGCCAGCGCCGGGAACATGTCGTAGACCTCGTCGAGCCGGTGCCGGAAACCGCGGCGGGCCGTGCCGAGCAGTTCGCCGAGGCGCAGGTTCTCCTCGACGGTGAGCTCGGTGATGACGCCCCGTCCCTCGGGGACGTGCGCGATCCCGGCCCGCGCGATCGTCTCCGCAGCGGTCCGGCCGAGTTCCCTGCCGCCGAGCAGCACGCTGCCCTCCGCGTCCGGGACGAGCCCGGAAATGGTGCGCAGCAAGGTGGTCTTGCCCGCCCCGTTCGCGCCGAGGACGGCGGTGATGCTGCCGGGCCGGGCGATGATGTCGACCCCGTCCAGTGCGGTGACGGCGCCGTACCGGGCGGTGAGCCCGCGGACCTCGAGTTCGGCACGCTCAGTCATCGCCGCCACCCCGCCTGGCTTCCTCGCCCAGATACGCGTCGATCACCGCGGGCGTGTCCCGGACCTCCTCGGGGCTGCCCGCGGCGACGGTGCGGCCGAAGTCGAGCACGGTGATCCGGTCGCAGACCGACATCACCAGGTCCATGTGGTGGTCGACGAGGATGACCGAGGTGCGCGTGGTGAGCGTCCGGACGAACTCGCCGAGTTCGAGGATCTCGTCGTGACCGAGACCGCTGGCCGGTTCGTCGAGCAGCAGCAGGTCCGGTTCGGCGGCGAGTGCTCTCGCCAGCGCCACCCGCTTCTGCACCGGGTACGGCAGGCTGCCGGGCAGCCGGTCGGCGTACCCGGCCACCCCGGTCTCGGCCATCGCCGCCATCGCCGCCTCGCGCAGCCGCCGTTCGTCGGCCGCCGAGCGTGGCAGCGCGAACAGCGAGGACAGGAAACCGCTGCGGCGGAAGCGATCCGCGCCCACCATCACGTTCTCGACGACCGTCAGCCCGCGGAAGAGGTCGACGCTCTGCAGGGTGCGGGCGATGCCCATGCCGGCCAGCCGGTGCGGTCGCAGCTCGCCGACGTCGTCCCCGCGCCAGCTCAGCCGGCCTGACGACGGCCGGACGAATCCGCAGCAGACGTTGAACAGCGTCGTCTTGCCCGCTCCGTTCGGCCCGATGACGCCGTGCACCTCGGCCGGGAACGCGGTGAGGGAGACGTCGTCGACGGCGGTCAGGCCGCCGAAGCGGACCGTGACACCGGTGATCTCGAACAGTGGCGAACCGGGCCGGGTGGACGGCATCGTCGTCTCGCCTCCCGCCGTTGGGGGCCGGTGTGCTCCGGCCGGTCGAGATCCTCAAGACTGGTGCGCGGCGCCCAATCCCGGCCATAGGCGCAGCGCCCAAAGTTCCGGATGATTTCTGGGCTCAGCGCCCGGTTTGTGTGGACCGGACACTGCGCTCCGTGCAATCGTCGCCGCATGCCAGCGACCGCGGGGGCGGGTGGACCGCAGCTCTCCGAGCCGGTCAAGGACGCCCTGCACACGCTGAGCAGGCACCTGCTCGGGCGGCTGGACGGGCTCGCCGACCAGCTCATGGCCATGGTGCTGCACCGGGAACCCTTCTACGCGCAGCTCGGCCTCTCCGGGCCGGAGGAGCTCCGGCGGAGCCTGCGCGGCAACCTGGAACGCGGCATCCAGTCGCTCGGCGCTGAGGTGCCGGAGGGGGAGGATCCGCAGGACACGTCCCGGGAGACGGGCAGGCAGCGGGCCCGGCAGGGTGTTCCGCTGGAGGCGGTGCTGCGGGCGTACCGGCTGGGCGGGCGGGTGATCTGGCAGGGGTTGCTCGCGGCCTCCCGGGTGCACTTCGGCGGGCGCTACGACCACGCTCTGCTCGACGCGGCGGGCTACGTCTGGCGGGTGATCGACTCCAGTTCGGCGGCGCTGGTCGACGCGTACCGGCTGGAGGAGTCGCAACTGCGCAGTCAGGAACTCAGCCGCAGGCACGCCTTCCTCAACGCACTGCTCGACGGTCGCGGTTCCGATCCGGTGCTGGCGGCGGACGCGACCGCGGCACTGGGCCTGCCTCCCGGCGGGCCGATGCTGTGCGTGGTGGCACCGGTGGACACCCCGCAGGACGATCCCCTGCGCTCGCCGCGTGATGTCCTTGCCGCACAAGGGATCGTCTCCTCGTGGCACGTACGTCCGGCGAACATCGTCGGCCTGGTGGCGCTCGGCGATCGGACACCGGGCGCGGTACTCGACGCGCTCGCTCCCGCTGTCGCGGGCAAGGTGGGGGCCTCCCCGGTGATCCACACGCTCGCCGGGATCCGGGACGCCTACGCACTGGCGAGGACGGCGGCGCGCACGCTGTCCGCACCCGGGATCGCGGCGCTCGACGACCGGTTGCCCGAGGCCCTGCTGGTCGGCAGCCCGCACCTGTTGCCGCGGCTGGAACGCACGGCGTTCGGCGGACTGCTGGCGCTGCCCGAGGCCGAGCAGCGGACGATGCTCGACACACTGGCCGCGATGCTCGACAGCGGAGGATCACCCACTCACGCGGCGGAGCGGCTGTACTGCCACCGCAACACCGTCATCTACCGGATGCAGCGCATCGAGTCGGTGACCGGCCGCCGGATCGGTGACCCCCGGGACCGGCTGCTGCTCACCCTCGGCCTGATGGCCCGGCGGCAGGAGGTGTCGCAGCCACGGGGACCCGGTTGCCCACAGGGCGACCGTCCCGCGGCGCCGTGACCAGGCGCACCGGCGATCGCAGATGCCGATCGGCCGCATGGGAAAGGTCCTGGCCGTACTGCCCGTGAGGGTGCGGTTTCGGCTGCCGGAACCCTCGTGGAACGAGCACCCGGTCCACAAGAGTCCGCACCGCACGCCGACGACACGGACTCGATCCCCGCGGCGGGATGGCGGGCGACGCATTTCGCTGACCGACGAGCTGAGCGCGGCGTCGCGCAATCCGCACAGCCGGTGGCGGATGGCCGAACACGAGGATTCCCAGATCACCGAATGTGATGAGGCGGCGCGGTCGCCTTCGCCGGAGATGGCGGTCTAGGGGATCGCACAGTCCGAACACGGTTGTCTGGCATTGGTCGCCGCAGGTGAACAAAAAGGGAGGGCGAGCCCCGTGAGTCTCGTTGACACCGTGACCGCAGACTGGGTACGCCGCTACCACCCCACCACCGAGGCGACGACGAGACTGGTGTGTTTCGTGCACGCAGGTGGGTCGGCCAGCTTCTTCCGGCCGCTCTCGGCTCAGCTCGCGCCCAGCGTCGACGTCATCGCCCTGCAGTATCCCGGCAGGCAGGACCGCTACCGGGAACCGTGTCTGGAAGACGCCGGCGAGATCGCCGAACACGTGGTCGCCGCGCTGGGGTCGCTGACTCCGTTGCCGACGGTCTTCTTCGGGCACAGTATGGGAGCGGTCGTCGCGTTCGAGACCGCGCGGCGACTGGAGAGACGCGAATCGCCGACCGCGCCGCGCGCTCTGCTCGCCTCCGGGCACCGCGCGCCGTCGCTGCGGCCCCCACAGAGCGTGCACCGCTACGACGACGAAGGTCTGCTGCGTCAGCTGGCTCTGCTCGGTGGGCCGGATCTGCGACAGCTGGACGAGAATCTGCTCAGGCTGTTGCTGCCCTCGGTGCGGGCGGACTGCGTGGTGGCGGAGTCCTACCGGGCCGGTGAAAGGGACACGCTTCATTGTCCGATCCACGTCCTGATCGGACGGCAGGACCCACTGACCACTGTGGACGAAGCGGTGTTGTGGCGTCGTCACACCACGGCCGAGTGCACCGTCGAGGTGTACCCGGGCGGCCACTTCTTCCTCGTCGAGCAGGCCGACCAGGTGGCCGAGGACATCGACCGGTGGTTGGCGCACATCGTGGCCTGGGTGCTCGGCTCCAACCACGATCCCTCAGCGATTCGGGGTACGTCATGAGCAAGCGCGCACTGATCACCGGGGTCACCGGGCAGGACGGCTCATATCTGGCCGAACACCTGATCGCCGAGGGGTACCAAGTGTGGGGCCTGATCCGAGGCCAGGCCAACCCGCGCAAGCTCCGGATCAGCAGGCTCGCCTCGGAACTGAACTTCGTCGAGGGTGATCTGATGGACCAGGCGAGCCTGGTGTCGGCCGTGGATCTGGTGCAGCCCGACGAGGTCTACAACCTCGGCGCGGTGTCCTTCGTCCCGATGTCCTGGCAGCAGCCGGAGTTGGTCACCGAGATCAACGGGTCCGGCGTGCTGCGAATGTTGGAGGCGATCCGCATGGTGAGCGGAATCGGCCGTGGGAGCCGTGACTTCGGCAACCAGATCCGCTTTTACCAGGCGTCGTCCTCGGAAATGTTCGGCAAGGTCACCACGACCCCGCAGTGCGAGACCACGGTGTTCTATCCGCGCAGCCCTTATGGCGTGGCCAAGACCTACGGCCACTACATCACGTGCAACTACCGCGAGTCCTACGGGATGTACGGGGTCTCGGGGATGCTGTTCAACCACGAATCGCCCCGGCGCGGCGCTGAGTTCGTCACCCGCAAGATCTCCCTGGCGGTGGCCCACATCAAGCTCGGGATGCAGGACAAGCTTCGCCTTGGCAACCTCGACGCGGTCCGGGACTGGGGTTTCGCCGGAGACTACGTGCGGGCCATGCACCTCATGTTGCAGTGCGACGAGCCGATGGACTTCGTGATCGGCACCGGGCGAATGCACACGGTGCGCGACGCCGTGCGTATCGCCTTCGAGTGCGTCGGGCTGAACTGGGCCGACCACGTTGAGATCGACCCGGTGCTGGTCCGTCCGGCTGAGGTCGAGACGCTGTGCGCAGACTGGTCACGGGCTCGCGACGTGCTCGGATGGACGCCGACGGTGCGGTTCGAGGAACTGATGCGGATGATGGTCGAGTCCGACCTCGAGCAGGCCGCGCGGGAGCGGGACTACGCCGGGGTGCTGACCGCGGGGAGTTGGTGACCCGGGTGTGATGCCCGGGGGTTGTCCCGCCGCTGCGGGATGCGCGACCCGCCCGAAGGGCCGGAACGGCTCAACCGGGCCCTGGCGTGTCCTCGGCGAGGCTGATCGCGCCCGACGGGCACAGGTCGGCGGCCAGGGTCGCCGACCTTCGATCGTCCGTCGTGCCGTCCGGATCGACCAGGACGACAACGCCGTCGTCGTCCTGGTCGAACAACTCCGGACTGGTCAGCACGCACTGGCCGGCTCCGACGCAGCGGGTCGGGTCGACGGTGACACGCATGGTGGTCCTCCACGGGTCGTCGATGGCTGGGCCGGCTCAGGCGCCGTAGAACTCCTTGATCCGGCCGGCGATCTCGTGCACGTCCTCCTTGGTCAGGCCGACGAAGGTAGGCAGATAGAGGCCGACCTCCGCGAACCGGTTCGCGGCCAGGGTCGGCCACACCGGATCGAGGTAGCCGGGCTGGCGGCTCATCGGTTTGAAGAACACCCTGGTCTCGATGCCGTGCCCGGTCAGGTGTGCCCGCAGTTCGTCGCGGCGCTCGGTCAGCAGGTCGTACATCCACAGCACGTCCCGCGTGGGCATCAGGGTGACCCCGGCCAGGTCGGCGAGCGCGGCGTCGTAGGTCCGCTCGATCTCCCGGCGGGCGGCCAGGATCTCGTCCATCCGCTCGACCTGCGCGAGTGCGACAGCGGCCTGCATGTTGGTCATCCGGAAGTTGTAGGCGAGCTTGCGGTGCAGGAACGAGTGATCCGCGGAGAACGCCATCCCACGTAGGTGGGTCATCTGGTCTGCCAGCCGCCGGTCGTCGGTGACACACACGCCGCCCTCACCCGAGGTGATGATCTTGTTGGCATAGAGAGAGAAGCAGGCGATGTCGCCGACCGGCTCGACCCCGTGCGCCTCGGCGGAGTCCTCCACCACGCGCAGGTTGAAGTCGTGCGCCAGCTCCATCAGCACCGTCATGTCGCAGCGCCGGCCGTAGACGTGCACCGGCATGATCGCCTTGGTGCGCGGAGTGATCGCCGCCTCGACCGCGGCCGGATCGACCGTCAGGTTCGCCGTGCAGTCGGCGAACACCGGGGTCGCGCCGACGTAGGTCACCGCCCACGCGGAGGCGATCATGGTGAACTCCGGCACGATGACCTCGTCGCCCGGCCCGATCCCCAGCGCCCGCAGCGCCAAGGTCAGCGCCGCGGTGCCCGAGGAGCACGCCACGCCGTGGGCACGGCCATGGCGCCGGGCGAACGCCTCCTCGAAGCGCGCCACGTAGCCGCCCTGCGACGAGATCCACCCACCTTCGACGGCATCGGTGACGTATTCCAGCTCCCGGCCCTCCAGGGCGGGACGAGACACCGGGTAGCGAAAGCTCATCGGGACTCCTGGGGACGGGACGTGGCCGGCGTCTCTGGTCGGACGGAGCCGGTGAGGGCGGGCAACGCGAGCAGCCGGTCGGCCGCCGCGACCCGCCCACCCGCGGCGCGCTGGGCCACGCCCAGTTCGGTGGCCCTGCGACGATAGGCAGGGTCGGACGTGACCCGGGTGACCTTGTCCACCAGGTCGTCGGCATCCACCGTGTGCGGGTGGTCCAGGGTCACTCCGACGCCGAGATCCTCGCCGCGAACAGCCTCGTCCCAGCAGTCCACCCAGAGCGGGCGCATTACCAGAGGTGTGCCGAAGTAGATGCCTTCGTGGAAGCCGTTGCTGCCGGCGTGGGTGACGAACGCGACGACGTTCGAGTGAGCCAGGACGTCGAGCTGGGACGGCACCCAATCCTCGATCCGCAGGGTGTCCGGCCACTCGTCGCGTGGAGGCAGCAGGCGTTGTTGTTCGGCGGACAGCTTCCACAGCACCGCATGCCGCCCGCTGAGACGTCGTGCGGCGGCCACCACCGCGGCCAGTTCGTCGGCGCGCAGCCGGGTCAGCGTGCCCAGTCCGATGTAGACCACGGACTCATGGGAGTCCAACCAGCACGCGACGCCGTCCGGGTCGTCCCGATCTTCCGGGGCCTCGGGCAGTGGCGGGGTCAGCGCGCCGGTCAAAGCCAGGTTCGCCGGCAGCGGGAACGGGTAGTCCAACTCGGCCAGCGAGTAGCACAGGACCAGCTCAGCGAGGTTCACCCTGGCCATGGAGCGCCGGGCTCGAGGGTCGATCCCCAACTGCCGGCGAATCTGGCCCTCCGCGCGCAGTGCGCGGGACATGCGAGGGCTGAGGAAGATCGCCAGCGTGCGCCAGCGGAACAGCCGGTTCTCGATCCGCTGACGCGGGCTCATCCGCTGGGAGAAACCAGTGTGCGGTGTGGGGAAGGACGACGGGGTGTGTGAGGTGGCGAAGGGAACGTGCGCCGAGAGCCACATGCTCGGCAGGAACGGGTTGCTCAGCACGTACGGGATGCCGCGGGTGATGGCCAGGTCGACGGCGTAGGTGCAGATCACGTCGATGACCAGCAGCGCAGGTTCGATCCGGTCCACCGCCGCGGACAGGGCCCGGTACTTCGGGACCTGGAGGTTGGGATCGAAGGTGTGCTCGATGGCCGCTCGATGCGACTTGAACCGCGAGGGCTGGGTGACCTTGCGATAGGTCTCCTCGTCGTAGCCGGTCGCCGACATCTCGGACACCACCTCGCCGAGCGGGACGAACCGCACCGGGTTACTCCGGTCGATCGCCTCGATGTCCGCGCGCCGGTGGTCGTCGGTCGCGAACCACAGGTCGGGAACTCCCCGGCTTGCCAGTTCGCGGGCCAGCACGAGCATTGTGTTGAGCAACCCGCTCTCGGGCAGACTGACGAACAGGACGGGCCCGCGCTCTGCCGAACCGGTGCCGGGATGTCGCATGTCGGTGGCCTCCGTCGCTGAGGGGGATTTCAGTCGAATTGCAGATGTCGAGGGCTCTGGGTTGGGGATTCACCAAGCATCGGAATCACCTGATGCATGCTCATATGAGCGGGTATTCGCGGCCGATCATGGCCCACTTACTGGATTCGTTCGGGGACGACTCGGGGCGGCCAGGAGCTGACTTCGAAATAGCCGAGCGAGTAGGCCTTGGAAATCAGTGCGGTCCGGTTCTTCGCGTGCATTTTTCGCAGCAATGCGGTCATGTGGTATTCGACCCCGCCCCGACTCAGAAACAGAGACGCGGCCATCTGCACGGTCGAGGTGCCCGCGGCGATGCGCTCCAGAATGGCGGCGTCCATCTCGGACAGCTGCCGACGGGACGCGCGCTGTTTCGCCGCATGGGTGGTCTCGTCCAGCAGGTGACCGAAGACCACGACGCCGACCACCTGGTTTGTTCCCCTGCTCACCGAGGTGCCGATCAGGTCGGCGGGGACGGCGCCGTCCGGTGCGATCAGGTCGACCGCGCGTTCGTCGAAACGCGTCTGCTGCCCCTCGAGCAGTCGCTCGAGCCGGCTGCGGACCTTTGTGCGGATGCTCGGATCGATGAGATCGCAGAGCGCGGTGCCACAGATATCGTCGTCGAGTCCGTAGAACAACTCGAACATCTCCTGATTGGCCGCGGTGACTCGCAAAGAACGGTCCAAGGACACCATTAACGAGTGATTTGTCGGCGTTAGCGTGGAAATATTCGGCATCCGGAACTCCTGTTGACGAAAATGAACCACGACACATAGTGATCATTATCACTTCACTCAACGGTATGAAGATCACGGACCACTGTCAACCTATGGTTCACATATGAGCGCCTGAATCTCGTGATTGTCGTTCCAGGGTCGCGCGCACAGGTGGGCATGACAAGTGACGCAGGTCATATCTGTTCGGTCTTGCCCTGCTCGGCCGTTCCGCGGTGGGGGTCTGCGCGGCGCTGGGTGAAATCGCCCAGCCCGCAATCGGTAGGCATGCAATATGCGCTGGTCAAACCTTTCTTCGCGATTGATCGTCAGAGGTTGGGCGATCGGCCGGCTCGCCGCGTCGGGCCACGCCAGGGCCAGCGTGTCGTGCCGGGGCCTCGGCCTCAACGCCTCCTCGATTCACCTACGGCGGGCATCTGTGGCGCTCGGCGGCGGGTCGGTCGGACCGGCCGAACCCGCCCCTGCTGCTCGTATGAGCGAATTTAGTGCCTCTGTGGTGTCATTGCGCTCGTCTGAGCGGCACTCGGCGCCCGGCCGCAGGGCTCGCGCCGGCTCCTCCCCGACCGACGCCGGCATCGCCTTCCCGTTCGCCCCGGGACGGACGACTTCACGTGATGATGGGCTTGGCCGGTCCGCGGCCGGACGGCTACGGATCGTCGTGCACGACCGGCCGATGGCCGAACGGAGTGCTGTTCGACGGCCGGACCGGCCGCTCAGAGGAGCGCCGAGCGGCCGCACAGACTGGGGTATTTCCTGAACCTTGTCCGCTACTAATTGTCCGAGCGGCGAGAGGAGGCTCCATGACCACCGTGGGAAAGTCGGTGCTGCGCACGCCGGATGACACCCTGAGCCGACGGCTGGCTATTTCCGCGTGCACCGTGGACAGTGAGTTGAATTCGCTGCAGGACATCCGGGCCTGGATCACCGAACGCGGCGCCGCCCAGCTCCACCAGGTCGACCGCGTTCCGTTCGACGAGCTCCGCGCCTGGCGGTTCGACCAGGACACCGGTGATCTGCGACATGACAGCGGGAAGTTCTTCCGGATCCAGGGTCTGCGGGTCCACTCCGACTCCGGGCCGGTCCCAACCTGGACTCAGCCGATCATCAACCAGCCGGAGATCGGGATCCTCGGAATACTGGTTCGCGACTTCGGCGGAGTGCCGCACTGCCTGATGCAGGCCAAGTCCGAGCCGGGCAACGTCAACGGCGTGCAGGTATCGCCGACAGTGCAGGCCACCCGCAGCAACTACCTGCGGGTCCACGAGGGGGCGCCGGTTCCCTACCTGTCCTACTTCCGCGAACTCGGCGACCACCGAGTGCTCGCCGACGTGCTCCAGTCCGAACAGGGCGCCTGGTTCTACCGCAAGCGCAATCGCAACATGATCGTCGAGGTGGACGAGGACGTCGAGGCGCTGGACGACTTCTGCTGGATGACGATCGGCCAGCTGAACGTGCTGCTGGGCGAGGACAACATGCTCAACATGGACGCCCGGACGGTGCTGTCCTGCATGCCGGACGGTATCGAGGTCAGTCAGACCGACCTCGCCGAGGACAGCCTCGGCACGGCGCTGGCCCGGTCCTGCGATCCAGCCCACGGTGGCCTGCACACGCAGGTGGAGACGATGAGCTGGATCACCGCCTGCGAGTCGGCGCAGACGGTGCGCACCGAGTTGATCGGGCTGGACAAGGTGACGGACTGGCAGCGCACAGCCGACGAGATCCACCATGCCGGGCGCCAGTTCTTCCGGGTGGTCGCGGTGTCGGTGCGGGCAAACAGCCGGGAGGTCGGCAGCTGGACCCAGCCGCTGCTCGAACCGTGCGGTGTGGGTCAGATCGCGCTGCTGATCAAGCGGGTGGGTGGGGTGCTGCACGCGTTGATCAACGCCCGTGCCGAGCCCGGCTACCTTGGCAGCGTCGAACTCGCCCCGACCCTCCAGTGCACGCCGGACAACTACACCGCGGTCGCGCCGAGCGACCGGCCCCCGTTCCTGGACTTCGTGCTCGACTACGGCCGGGACGGCTCCGTCGTCTTCGACACCGAACTGTCCGAGGAGGGCGGGCGCTTCCATCATGCGCGGAACCGCTACCGGATCATCGAAGTGGCCGACGACTTCCCGGACGACGGGCGGCCGGACTTCCACTGGCTGACCGTGCACCAGCTCAACAGCCTGCTCGGGCACAGCAACTACATCAATGTCCAGGCCAGAACGCTGGTGGCCTGCCTGCGGGGGCTGCGATGAGCCGTCGGCTGTCGATCGGCGTGCTCGGTTGTTCTGCGATCGCCCGCAGACGGACCCTGCCGGTGATGCTGGGCCTCGACCGGGTGCGGATCGCCGCTGTGGCCAGTCGCTCGGCCGAGCGAGCCGCGGAGTACGCCACCGAGTTCGGCTGCACGCCGGCAGGTTACGACGAAGTGATCGAACGGTCCGATGTGGACGCGGTCTACATATGTCTGCCGAACGTGTTGCACGACGAGTGGACTCGCCGGGCGCTGGAGGCGGGCAAGCACGTGCTGTGTGAGAAGCCGCTGACCGGCGACGCGACCCAGGCCAAGAACCTGACCGAGCTGGCCGTGACGCGCCGCCTGGTGCTGCGCGAGAACTTCGCGTTCCTGCACCATCCCCAGCACGAACGAGTGCGCGAGTTGGTGGCCGAGGGCCGGTTCGGCGAGCTACGGACACTCACCGCGTCCTTCGGCTTCCCGCCGCTTCCCGAGACCGACATCCGCTACACCGCCTCGCTGGGCGGCGGCGCGCTGCTTGACGCCGGCGTCTACCCGATCCGACTGGCCTGGTCGTTGTTCGGCGACGGACTCTCGGTGCTCGGCGCCGCGCTGCGGGTGGATCGGCGACTCGGCGTGGATGTCGGCGGCCAGGCGCTGCTGGCCACCCCGCGCGGAGTGCTGACCAGTCTGGAGTTCGGTTTCCAGCACACCTATCGCTCCCGCTACCAGCTGTGGGGCAGCTCCGCGGCGATGTGTCTGGACCACGCCTTCACTCCGCCCCCCGCGCATCGCTGCCCCCTCGACATCGAGGAGCAGGACCACAGCGAGCGGCTGATGATGCCCGCGGTCCACCAGTTCGAACGCTCGATCGACTCCTTCGTCGACGCTGCGCTGGGGGGGTACGCGCCCGAGACCGAACGGCCCTGGCTCAGCGGGGCGCGGGAGACAGCGCGGCTGGCCGAGGAGATTCGGGCGGTGGCAACGATCTTGCCGGGGGAGGCGGGCGCGGCCTGATGGACATCGTCGGAACCGGTTTCCTCGCGAGTCATCTGCGTCCGTACTTCGGTGACCGCCATCCCGAGGTCACCGTCATCGCGGCGGGGGTGTCCAGTGCCGGCTCCACCGAGGGCGCGGCCTTCGACCGGGAGGCCAAGCTGGTCTACCAGGTGCTGCGTCGCTGTCGCGAACAGGGCCGCACGGTGGTCTTCTTCTCCACCGCCTCCACCGGAATGTACGCCGGCCGGGAGTGCCCCGGATCCGAAGAGGGACCGGTTTTCCCTCGCACGCCCTACGGCCGGCACAAGCTCGGCCTGGAACGGGTCTGCGCGCTGTCCGGCGCGCGCTACCTGGTGCTGCGGCTTGGTTACGTGGTTGGCGCCGGCGCTCCACTCGACCAACTGCTGCCCGCGTTGGCCCGCCAGGTCCGCTCCGGTCTGGTCACGGTCTTCCGGGGTGCGGCGCGGGATCTGCTGGACGTGCGGTACCTGATGCTCGTGCTGGACCGACTGCTCACGATCGGAGTGGCCGACGAGGTCGTCAACGTCGCCACCGGCGCTCCGCTCGGCATCGAGGAGCTACTGGCCGCGCTGTACCGCCGGCTCGGGACGAGTCCGGAGTGTCGTTATGTCACCCAGGATCTCGATCCGGTAGTGGTGGACACCGCCAAGTTGCGCCGGTTGGTGCCCGAGTTCGCCGAGCTGGACTTCGGTCCGGCCTACCTGGAGCGCCTGCTGGACCACGTGGATTCCCCGCACGGCGTGACGGGGACCATCACGAGGAGATGACGAGACCACCGGACCAGCCTCGACGCCCCACAGCCCCGGCCAACCCCGCCCCAGGCGGCCGAACGCGAAGGAGATCCCGTGCGCGTTCTCTTCTCGATCTTTCCCAACAGGGCACACCTTTATCCGGTTGTGCCGCTCGCCTGGGCATTGCAGAACCAGGGCCACGAGGTCCGGATCGCCGCGCACCCGGAGATGAACGACACGATCGCGCGCACCGGGCTCACCGCGCTTCCCTTCGGTGACACCGAGGAGATGCGGTGGGCGAGCCAGCTCAACACCGACCCTGACAAGGTCAGGGAACTGACTGAGCTGATCAACAGTCTGTCGTTGCGGTGTGTGCCTGGTGAGCCGTGGCACGACCAGTGGCTCGGGGTGATCGCCACCCTCAGCGCCTCCGTTCCGGCGCTGGACGGGCTGATCGAGTGCTGCCGGCAGTGGGAGCCCGACCTGGTGCTGTGGGACCCGCTGTTCGCCTCGGCGCCGGTCGCCGCCAGGGTCTGCGGTGCCGCGCACGCCCGGTTGCTGTGGGGTCAGGACAACATCGGCTGGATGTGGGAACGTTTCGTGGAACGCGATCCGCGGACCACCCCTGAGGCCGTGGCGGGCACGGTGGACTGGTTGTTCGCGCCGATGCTGGAGGGGCGGGGACTGGAGTTCGAGCCGGAGCTGATGACCGGGCAGTGGACGGTGGACCCACGACCGGACCGGTGGCGCGCGCCGACCTCGTTCGACCGGCTGCCGATGCGGTGGGTGCCCTTCAACGGCGGCGGTCACGTCGAGGACTGGGTACGTCAACCACCGAGCAGACCGCGGGTTCTCCTTTCGCTCGGTGTCGGGGGGCGCGGTCGCCAGTTGTCCGAGCGGAGCGGCCGTTCGTGGAACGAGATCGTGGGCCGGCTGTCCGAACTGGACATCGAGCTGGTCGTCACCATGGCGGCGGACGACGTCGCTGGTGAACCGCCGGCCAACGTCCGGGTCGTGGAGTATGTGCCGCTCACCCAGGTGCTGCCTTCCTGTTCCGCGGTCATCCACCATGGCGGCGACGGGACGGCGCTCGCCGCGGGCGTCCACGGTGTCCCCCAGGTGGTCGCGCCGGTGCCGCTCTGGTGCGAGGAGCGGGTGGCCGAGCACATCGCCGACCAGGGTGCCGGGCTGGTCGTGCCGCCCGACTCCGCCACCGGCGACGCGCTGGCCGACGCGGTCTCCCGAGTGCTCGGCGAACCGCGGTTCGCCGCCGGCGCAGGGGCCTTCCAGAAGGAGATCGAGTGCCAGCCCGCGCCGCACGAGGTCGTCCCCGCACTCGAACAGCGGGTCACTCGTTACCGCCGATGATCAGGAGGTGTCGATGAGCGGGACCAATTTCTTCCAGTCGGAGCCGCGCGTGCAGGAGACCGCGGGTGCGGGACAGCGCGGGGGCGCAGCCGACCCGGCTTCGGTGGACGAACCGGACATCAAGTCGACAATCATGGCGTTGACCCGGAAGTTCGGGCAGGACACCGCCGCGGCGCGGGAGTTTCGCCCGGGCGTCACGCCGATCCTGACCTCCGGCGCGGTGTTGGACGACGACGACCGGGTGGCGCTGGTGGGGGCGGCGTTGGAGATGCGCATCGCCGCCGGGGTCCTGTCGCGGCAGTTCGAACGGAAGTTCGCGCGCAAGCTGGGTCTGCGCAAGGCGCATCTGACCAACTCCGGGTCCTCGGCGAACCTGTTGGCGCTCGCCGCCCTGTGCTCGCCGTCGCTGGACGGCCAGCAGCTCCGCCCGGGCGACGAGGTCGTCACGGTCGCCGCGGGGTTTCCGACCACGGTCAACCCCATCGTCCAGCTAGGCCTGGTCCCGGTGTTCGTCGATGTCGAGCTGGGGACCTACAACACCACACCGGAACGGGTGGAGGCCGCGATCGGGCCACGCACCAGAGCGGTCATGATCGCGCACGCGCTGGGCAATCCCTTCCAGGCCGAGGAGATCGCCCAGATTGCGAACCAGCACGGCCTGTACTTCGTGGAGGACAACTGCGACGGAGTCGGCTCCACCTACAACGGCGCCACCACCGGCGGTTTCGGTGACCTGAGCACGGTCAGCTTCTATCCGGCCCATCACATAACCACGGGGGAGGGCGGGTGCGTGCTGACCGCCAACCTGGCGCTGGCGCGGATCGTGGAGTCCCTGCGTGACTGGGGCCGGGACTGCTGGTGCGAACCGGGGGAGAACGACACCTGCCGCAAGCGGTTCGGCTACCAGATGGGCGAGCTGCCCATGGGATACGACCACAAGTACATCTTCTCCGAGGTCGGCTACAACCTGAAGGGCACCGACCTCCAGGCGTCGCTGGCGTTGAGCCAGCTCGCCAAACTGGACTCGTTCGGCGCGACGCGCCGGCGCAACTGGCACCGGTTGCGGGCGGCGCTGGACGACGTGCCACACCTGCTGCTTCCGGTCGCGACCCCGAACAGCGACCCAAGCTGGTTCGGCTTCGCGGTCACCGTGGAGGCGGACGCGCCCTTCGCCCGTTCCGAACTGGTGCATTTTCTGGAGAATCGCAAGATCGGCACCCGGTTGCTCTTCGCGGGCAACCTCACCCGGCACCCGGCGTACCTGCGCCAGCCGTACCGGATCTCGGAAACGCTGGACAACAGCGACGTGGTCACCGAACGAACGTTCTGGGTCGGGGTCTACCCCGGAATCACCGACGAGATGGTGGACTACATGGCGACCAGCATCCGCGAGTTCGTGGCGGGAGCGTCCTGAGATGACGATCCGGCACCCGGAGCTGGCCGTGCTCGGCGGCGCACCGACGTTCACCGAGGCGTTGCACGTCGGCAGGCCCAATGTGCTCGACCAGGACGCCTTTCTCGATCGGGTGCGCGGCGCCCTTGACCGCAAATGGCTGACCGCGTTCGGGCCGTTGGTGGCGGAGTTCGAACAACGACTCGCCGATCTCGCCGGTGTCGCGCACTGCGTCGCCACCTGCAACGCCTCCGTCGCCATGCAGGTCCTGCTGCGCTCGGCCGGACTGACCGGCGAGGTCGTCATGCCCTCGTTCACCTTCATCGCCACGGCGCACACGGCGTTGTGGGAGGGACTGGTTCCGGTGTTCGCCGACATCGACGAGCGGACCGGCAACATCGATCCCGAACACGCCCGCCGTCTGGTGACCGATCGGACGGCGGCGATCGTCGCGGTGCACCTGTGGGGGCATCCGGCTCCGGTCGAGCAGCTCACCGAACTCGCCGCCGAACACGATGTTCCCCTGCTGTTCGACAGCGCGCACGCGATCGGCTCCCAGCACCACGGCCGGCCGGTCGGCGGGTTCGGCTCCGCCGAGGTTTTCAGCTTCCACGCCACCAAGTTCGTCAACGCGTTCGAGGGAGGAGCCGTGCTCACCGACGACGGCGATCTCGCGGACCGGGTGCGACGGGTGCACAACTACGGTCGCGGCAAAGGGGAGGACGTCGCCTATCTCGGCACCAACGCCAAGATGACCGAAGTGTGCGCCGCGATGGGGCTGACCTCGCTGGAGAACATGTCCGAACTCATCGCGGTCAACATCGCCCGTCACGAGCGCTACCGTGCCGGTCTGCGTGACGTGCCCGGGCTGACGCTGCGCGAACCGCGGCCGTTCGACTCGGTCAACCACCAGTACATCGTGGTGGAGGTGGACCAGGACGTCGCCGGAGTCAGCCGGGACGAGCTGGCGGCCGCGTTACGGGCGGAGAACGTGTTGGTACGCACGCACTTCCATCCCGGTTGCCACCGCACGGAGCCGTACGTACGAGATCCCGCCAAACACACGCCGTTGCCGTTGCCGCGGTCGGAGGCGCTCGGCGAACGGGTCATTTCGCTGCCCACCGGCACCGGCGTGCGACCTGAACAAGTGGATCAGCTGTGTGAACTCATCGGCCGGATCGCCCGTCAGGGCGACCGGGTGAGCTCCGCGGTCACACCCTCTTAGGCGCGTCCGACAATTCTCGGTCGATGGGGATTCGTGACCGAGGCGGTTGCCGGCAAGGCGGCGGGAAGTCCTCGCAGGCGGTGTCGTACTCGGGCTCTCCACCAACGCCATCGGCAATCGTCTCGGCGCGAGTACCGCGACCCCGACATCGTCGGACGTGCCTAGCGAGGATCGACGCACAGTGGGCCCGGCAGGGCCGACCTCGCGCGTAAGTGGCCGGACGCCCCGGATTCGCTCGCCGGGCGGCTCAGCTCTCGGCGAGTTCGGTCAACTGCGGTACGACGGCACTGGGTGCCGGCATCCGCTCGATCTCGGCAGCCAGCGCGCGCGCGGACTCGGCGAACGACGGCTCGCCGAGGAGCCTGGCCAGTCCGTCCCGAATGGACCCGACGTCCGCCTCGTAGTTGCGGATGGACAGCCCGCTCCCGGTGTCGGCGATTCGTGAGGACAGTCGCTGCTCGGCCTGCTCGCACAGCGGCAGCATCAGCTGGGGTGTGCCGATCGCCGCCGCGGTCATCATCACCCCGGCTCCGACGTAGTGCACGACCGCGTCGCAGTGCGGCAGGACCAGGTGCAACGGCGTCTCGACCAGCGTCCGCACCCCAGCCGGCAGGTCGACCGAACCGGCGTCGTCGGCCGAGGCGAGCAGGAGCACCTCGGCGCCGAGGTCGACCGCGGCGGTCACCGCCTCCCGGATCTTGTTCACCGTCTGCCCGAACACCGCGGTCGCCGAGCGGCCCCAGACCACACAGACCCGCTTGCGCTCGTTCTGGTCGAGAAGTTCGTGTGGCACGGCACCGGCGCCGTTGTACGGCACGTACCTGATGGGTGCGCGGATGCCCTTGGTGTTCGGGCTCAGCTGCGGCGGGCACGGGTCCAGCACGTGGCCCAGTTGCTGATCCACCGTCGCCACGGTTTCCTCGCCGAGGGTGGCGGCGAACACCGCCGAGGCCGTCATGTTGGCGAACATCTCGTTGGAGCCGAATCCGCCGATGGACTCCAGGGTGTCCTCGGTGCCGGTCGGACCCCACAGGTGAAGCACGCTGGGAACGCCGGACGCATGCGCGGCGAGCGGTCCCTCGCAGCTGAGCAGGTCGTGCACCACCAGATTCGGTCGCCAGGCCGCGACGTAGTCCCGGGCCGCCTCGCAACTGCGTTCGGCGCTGTCCGACATGGACTGCTGGATCGTCTGCCACACCTGCTCCAGATCGAAGGTCTCCTTGTCGATCGGCTCGCAGGTTTCGGGATGTGGCGGTGGTTCCTGGTATGGCCAGTTGCCGGTGTAGGCGGCGAGCACATTGGATATCCGGCCCTGCTTGAGCATGTCGATGCCGGACAGCACGGGGACCGGGTGCAGCCCGGCGCGGGTCAGGTGGGCGGCGTCGACCTCGGTGCACATCACCTGGATCTCGTGGCCGGCGGCGCGCATCGCCCACGCCAGAGGAACGAGCGGGTAGTAGTGCCCCGCCCAGGACGACACCACGAACAGCGCGCGCATACGTCTGCCTCTCGTCGGGCTGCGAACCGATCCGGCCCACAGCCTAGGAAGTATTCGGTGGGTGAATGCCTAGTCCGCGATCGCACGCGCTCGGTGTTCGGGAGACTGGGGGTTTTCCTGGCCCAGCCGTGGGATCAAGAGAGCCATGAAGCTCAGCTTCGAGGTCCCGGACCACGCTGGGGCGGCCACGTGCTGACCGGTTTGCTGCGCGGGCACCTGCCGCCGCATCGGCGTGCGGTCGCGGCGGCGGCGGCCCTGCAACTGGTGGAGGTGGTGACGCTGTTGCTGCTGCCCACACTCAACGCCAGCATCATCGACCGCGGCGTGATCGGCGGCGACCACCGGTACATCGTGCTGGTCGGCGGGTTGATGGTGCTGGTCGCGGGGTTGGCCATGGTGGCAGGAGTCGCCTCGATCCGGTTCGCGGCCAGGGCCGCGATGGGTCTTGGCCGGGACCTGCGGGCGGCGCTGTTCTCCCGGGTGTTGACCCTCTCCGGCCGCCAGGTCGACACCTTCGGCCCCGCCTCGCTGTCGACCCGTAGCGTCAACGATGTCCAGCAGGTCGAGGGCGTCGTACTCGCCGGGCTGACCACACTGGCTTCCGCGGTGTTCATCTGTCTGGCCAGCGTCGTGCTCGGTCTACGGCAGGACCTCCAGCTCGGCGCCGCGCTGGCCGCGCTGATTCCGGTCATCGCGGTCGTCATCTGGTTCGTCCGGTCCAGGTTGTCCGTGATGTACGGCCGTCTTCAGTCTGATGTGGACAGACTGAACCGGATCGTCGGCGAGCGGCTGTCCGGAGTGCGGGTGGTGCGCGCGTTCAGCCGGGACAACCACGAACGCGATCGCTTCACCGCGACCAACACCGACCTGTTCGCCTACTCGTTGCGTGCCGGTCGCCTGATGGCGACCATGTTCCCGACCATCGCCCTGATCTCCAACCTGGCCACCGCCGGGGTGGTGTGGCTCGGCGCGAGCCGGTTGGAGGACGGGGCGGTGGGCATCGGCACGGTCAACGCGTTCGTCGAGTATCTGGTCTTCATCACCTGGTCGATCACCATGACCACGTTCGTGTTCCTGGCGGTTCCGCGGGCGGAGGTCTCCGCCGGGCGGATCGGTGAGGTTCTGCGCACGGAGTCGGAGCTGCCCGAACCGGCCTCGCCGGCATGTTCGGCAGGGCCGGCCGGGACGGTGGAGTTGCGCGGTGTGGAGTTCCGCTATCCCGGGGCCGAGTTGCCGGCGCTGACCGGAGTCGACCTGTCGATGCGGCCGGGTGAGCGCGTCGCGGTGGTCGGCGGCACCGGCAGCGGCAAGACGACCCTGGTCAACCTGATCTGTCGGCGCGTCGACCCCACCGCGGGCTCGGTGCTGGTAAACGGGGTGGACGTGCGGGAGTTGGACGTCGGCGAGTTGACGGACACGCTCGGGGTGGTGCCGCAACACACCCGGCTGTTCGACGGCACCGTCGCGGACAACCTGCGTTTCGGCGAGCCGGCGGCCACCGACGGCCAGCTGTGGGACGCGCTGGAGGCCGCACACGCACGGGCGGTGGTGGAAGGCCTGCCAGGTGGGTTGGATGCCGAGATCACCCACGGTGGCGGGAACCTCTCCGGCGGGCAGCGCCAGCGGCTGACCATCGCGCGGACGCTGTTGCGCCGGCCCCGGGTCTACCTGTTCGACGACTGCTTCTCCGCACTGGACCCGGTGATCGAAGCCGGCGTGCGGACCGGCCTGCGTGCGCGCACCGGGGACGCGGCGGTACTCGTGGTGGCCCAGCGGGTGAGCACCATTCAGGACGCTGACCGGATCGTCGTGCTGGACGCCGGCCGGGTCGTGGGCTGCGGCGCACATGCCGAGTTGCTGGCCGGGTGTGAGACGTATCGGGACATCGTCGGCTCTCAGCTCATCGGGCCGGTGGCCCGATGAGCGGCAAGTCGGGGGCGGTTCGGCGGCTACTCGGCGAGCTGGCGCCCTACCGTGGCCGGATCGTCGCGCTGGTGGTGGCCGGTATGGCGGGGACGACCCTGATCGCGCTGGTGGCACCGATGGTCCTGGGCGGGGCGACCGACCTGGTGCTGACCGGAGTCCGGGGAAACGGGGTGGATTTCGCCGCGCTCGGCCGGACCTTGCTGTCGCTGGCCGGGCTCTACGTGGTGGGGGCCGTGCTGGCCGGGGCGCAGGCCAGGATCGCGGCGCACGTTGTCCGGCGGGTGGTGTTCGACCTGCGGGAACGGACCTCGGCCAAACTCGCCCGGCTGCCGCTGAGCCACTTCGACCGGCATTCCCGCGGCGACCTGGTCAGCCGGCTCACCAACGACATGGACCTGCTCCAACAGGGACTGCAGCAGGTGATCGAACAACTCGCGGTGCGGTGGTTCGCGGTCCTGGGCGGTGTGACGATGATGTTCGTCGTCTCCCCGCTGCTCGCCGTGATCGTGCTGTGCGTCATGCCGATGGCCGGTGTGCTCACCGCGCGGATCGCCCGGCGCGCGCAGACTGACTTCGTCCGGCAACGCGCCGCGCTGGGCGCGCTCGCCAGCCAGGTCGACGAGACCTACGCCGCGCACTCGCTGGTCGCCACGTTCGGCCGGCGCGAGCAGGTCGAACGCGCCTTCGCCGAGCGCAACACCGCCGTGTTCGAGGCGGGAACGCGGGGCGAGACCGACGCCCGATCCATCGAACCGGTGACGTTCCTGGTCACCAACCTGATCTACGTGCTGATCGCCACCGTCGGTGCGGCGAGGGTGATCAGCGGGGCGCTGACCGTCGGCCAGATCCAGGCGTTCGTTCTCTACTGCGGCAGGTTCGGCAACGACGCCGGGATGCTGGCCGCGCTGGTCGGTGACGTGCAGTCCGGCCTGGCGTCGGCCAAGCGGATCTTCGCTCTGCTGGACGCGCCGGAGCAGAGCCCGGACCCACCGCGTCGTCGGTCCCGGGGGCGCGGGAGTGGCCGGGTCCATTTCGAGCGGGTCTCCTTCCGCTACGACCCGGCGACCCCGCTGATCGAGGATCAGTCGCTGACCATCGAGCCCGGCCAGACCGTCGCCCTGGTCGGTTCGACCGGCGGTGGCAAGACCACCCTGGCCGGCCTGTTGACTCGCTTCTACGAGGTGGACTCCGGCCGGATCACCGTGGACGGAGCGGACATCGCCGCGATGCACCGCGAAGACGTGCGGGCGTTTACGGGTCTGGTACCGCAGGAGCCCTGGCTGTTCCACGGCACGGTGGCCGAGAACATCGCCTACGGCCGGGCCGGGGCCACTCGCGCGGAGGTGCTCGCGGCGGCAAGGGCTACCGGTGTCGACCGGTTCGCGCGGACGTTGCCCCACGGGTACGACACCGTGCTCGGTGAGTCGGCCGGGATCAGCGCCGGAGAGCGTCAGTTGATCAACCTGGCCAGGGCGCTGCTGGCCGATCCGGCGATCCTGCTGCTGGACGAGGCGACCAGTTCGGTGGACACCCGCAGCGAGCTGCTCGTCGCGCGGGCGATGGCCGCCGTGCGCGCCGGGCGGACGAGTCTGGTGATCGCCCACCGGCTGTCCACGGTGCGCGATGCCGACCTGATCCTGGTCATGGAGGACGGCCGGATCGTCGAGCGCGGGACCCACGACGAACTGCTCGACCTCTGCGGGCGGTATGCCAGGCTGCACGCCGCGCAACTCTTTCCCGACAGGACGACGCTCGCCTGACGGGGCCGGAGCGCGCCGGTTCCTTGCCAGTGCGTGCCGGAGAACGCGCACCGTCTTGGCAGGCGCGGTTCGTGAACGTGGCCCGGCCACAAGCATTGTTCTCCGGTTCCTCAGCTGCTGCCTCAGGGGACGCGCAGCTGTGGCCACAGCTGGGACCAGGAGGTCTTCCGGTCGCTCAGCACCCAGACCGGGAGCCCCTGGAAGGAGTTCTCCACGCCGAGCCCGTTGTCGGTACTGCCGACCTGCTCGGCGGAGCCGAACGCGGCGCGCAACGTCGGCGACGGATCGCCGATGTGCAGCACCGTCTCGGCGCTCTCCGGTGGGGTCGCCACATACCACAGACCAAGGTAGGGGCTGTAGGTCCGGGGCAGGTCGTGGTCAGGGCCGTACCGGTCGATGGCGCTGGCCAGCTCGTAGGTACCGGACACGATCGCTGTGCGCTCGCGGGTCCGCGCCGGCAGGAGCTGGTAGTCCTCGGCGACGTCGGCGACCAGTTCCGGCCAGCCTGCGGTCGCGGACACGTCGAACCGGAAGTCGGAATCCACCACGTCGGCCAGCGGGCGCACCGGCAGGTTGACCACCTGAATCACCAGCGACACCACGAGCGTCAACCACACCACCATGGAGGCCCACCGCTCCCGAACTCCCTCAAGGCCGACCGCCCCGGCGGCCCACAACACCGGGAACAGCGCGGCGATGTAGTACCCGCTCCAGCCCAGTACCGCGAACAAGGCGACCAGCAGGCCGAACGCGACCGCGAGGAACCGTCGTTCCCGGTCCCGGAAAATCCGGACCAACCCGTAGCCGAGCAGCAAGGTGCCGGCCACCCCGCACATCATCGCCGCATCGAGGAAGAAGCCGAGCGGTCCGGAACCGAACGCCTTGTCCTCCGCCGCCCCATCCAGCACGTCGCCCATCCGCAACTGCGGCCAGCCGTGGCCGGCCTGCCAGACCAGCATCGGAACGGCGGTCAGCGCCGCGATTCCCGCGCCGATCCACAGCGGGCGGCGAGTCAGTAGCGCCCGGGGACCGCAGACCGCCAACGCCACGATCAACGCAGCCGTCACGATCACGATCATCATCTTCGCCTGCAGGGCCACCGCGCAGACCAGGGCGGCGAACAGCAACAGCCGGTCCGCGCGGGTACGCAGCCATCGGACCAGCAGCAGCGTCAGCACCGCGCTCAGCGTGACGTCCAGCGTCGAGGTCAGCAGGTAGCGGCCGAACAGGACCATGAACGGAGAGCACAGGAACGCGCCCGCGGCGAGAACCTGAGCCTTGGTGGAGCCGCCGAGTTCGCGGGCCAACAGGGCACACACCACCACTCCGGCGGCGGTGCACAGGATCGCCGGCAGCCGCAGCGCCAGGATCGAGCCGGGGAAAGCGCTGTCCATCGCGCCGGCCAGCAGCGGAACCAGCGGTGGCTGATCCGGGAAACTCCAGTCCAGATGCCCGCCGATCACCCGGAAGTACAGCTCGTCGCCGATGTAGCCGTACCGGGACGCGGTGATCAGAAGCAGCACGGCCAGCCCGCCGGCGAGGCCGAACACCGGCCACCGGGCGAACGGTGGCAGCGAAGCGGGTACTTGGTCTCGAACAGTGTTGGTCTGCTCGGTCCGGGTCATCGGCTCTCCGAGTGGTCGTGGAACGGCGCGAGCCCGCCTGGAACCAGTAGAACCCCATGGCACTCGGTGAACACCTAGTTCGCAGAACCTAACGTCGGTGAACATGCTGACCAGGGTGAGGAATATCGGCAAGATCGTCCGTGCGGTTACCACCAGGAACCCCGATCAGCGGGTGCGGCGGTTCTACGAGCTGCCCGACCCGCGCAGTCAGTTCGCCGACCGGGCCACGCGGTACATCAACATCGGCTACTGGGCCTCCGATCGGACCACAGTGGACGAGGCGGGGAACGCGATCGCCGGGCTGCTCGCCGACTCGGCCCGATTCGAGCCGGGACAGCGAGTCCTGGACGTCGGCTGCGGCTACGGCGACCAGGACTTCCTGTGGCTGCAGGAGAAGGAGCCTGAGGTCATCCACGCGCTCGACGTGACCCCGCACCAGATCGAGGCGGCCAAGGCGAGGGCGGCCGCCGAGGGCGTGGCCGAGCGGCTGCGCTTCACCGTCGGTACGGCGACCGAGCTGCGTTTCCCCGACGACTCGTTCGACCGGGTCGTCGCACTGGACGCCGCGCTGCACTTCAACACCCGGGCGGACTTCTTCCGCGAGGCACTGCGGGTGCTGCGCCCCGGCGGCGTGCTGGCCACCGTGGACACCATTCCGCTGGACGAGTCCACCCCCCGCAAGGTCTTTCGCAGCCCGCGGTTCAGCCTTTACCGAGTCGGTGTCCCGGACGAGAACTGGTACGACCGGGAGAGCTACGCCCGGCGGCTGGCCGAAGCCGGTTTCGTCGACGGGGTGGTCACCTCGATCCGCGAGCACACCTGGGAACCCTGGTACCGGTACTGGAGCACGCTGGCCAACGACGACCGGGCGCGCGCCGCCGTGGCCCCGGAGATCGCGCGCACCGTCGAGCGGGAGTGGGCGGACACCGAACTGATCCGCCGTGAGCTGAGCCTGCTGGACTACGTGGTCGCGGTCGCCGAGAAGCCGCACTGAGCGCGGATTTCCTTGCACGTCTGGGGGTTTGCCGAGATCTGCGCGTCCAGACTCGACGCGAGCGAGACGAAAGGACGGGCATGACCGTGCCGAAGGAGTTGCCGGCCCTGGAGACGTTGTGGTCACCCGTGCTCGGGGATAATCCCACCCTGCGGGCGATGCTGGCCGAGAAGCCGATCTGGCGAGTGCGGACCCACACCGGCGAGGAGAGCTGGCTGGTCCTCGGGGCGGCCGAGATCCGGGAGCTGATGCTCGACCGTCGGCTGGTCCGTTCGCACCCGAGTCCCACGGACGCGAGCAGGCTCACCGACAACCCGGTTTTCGAGATGGTCGCCAGCATGGGCGGGGACGACCCGCACACCGTGCACACGCAGATGCGTTCGCTGCTGATCCCGTTCTTCACCCAGAAGCGCATGACGGCGCTGCGTCCCCGGATCGAGTCGATCGTGCACGACGCGATCGACCACGTGCTCGGCCAACCGCAGCCGGTGGATCTGCTGCCGACGTTCGTGCTGCCGGTACCGCTGCGGGCGCTGTGCGAGGTGATGGGGGTACCGGAGGAGGAACGGGAATCGCTGGGTGAACTGCTCAGCCGGGCTTACCGGGACGACGAGCAGTCCAGTGGGCAGACCGAGCTGTTCGGGCACCTGATCGACCTGGCCGCGTGGAAACGCCAGAACCCCGCCGACGACGTGATCTCGACGGTGGCTGCCGTGGCCGACGAGGACGTAATGGTGGCAACGGTGATGTACATGCTGTTCGTCGCTGGGCACGAGAGCGTCTCCTCGCACATCGGGACGGGAATCGCCCGGCTGCTGACCCGGCCGGACCTGCGTTCGGCGCTGGTCGACGATCCCGGCCTGCTGCCCGGCGCGGTCGAGGAGTTGTTGCGCACGGCCACCGTCGGCGGGGCCTGGCAGCCGCACTACGCGTTCGAGGACCTCGAGGTCGGCGGCGAGCACATTCGTACCGGCGAGCTGGTGCTGCTGGACTTCGCGATGGCCAACCACGATCCGCGGCAGTTCGCCGATCCGCGGGTGGTGGACTTCCACCGCTCGCCCAACCAACACCTCGCCTTCGCCCACGGTGCCTGGCACTGCGTCGGCGCACCCCTGGCCCGGATGGAGCTGGCGACGGTGTATTCCGCGCTGTTGAGCCGAATGCCGACCCTGTCCCTGGCGGTGTCGCCCGACCAGCTCGGCGACCCGGAGAAGCTCAAGGAACGCCTGTCCTCGTCACTGGCCTGGCTTCCGGTCACCTGGTAGCGGGCGATGACTGACCTGGACAACGAGCAGCGGCTCCGGGACTACCTCAAACGGGCCAGCGCCGACCTGCGGCGTACCCGCTCGCGGTTGAACGAGCTGGAGGCCGCGGCGCACGAGCCGGTGGCGATCGTCGGGATGAGCTGTCGTTATCCCGGCGGCAACGCCAACCCCGAGGACCTGTGGCGGATGGTGGCGGCCGGCGGGCACGGCATCACCGGCCTGCCCGACGATCGCGGCTGGACGCTGGACGCGCTGACCGGCTCGGCCACTCTGTCCGGTGGCTTCCTGCACGACGCCACGACCTTCGACGCGGACTTCTTCGGCATCTCCCCGAGGGAGGCGCTCGCGATGGATCCCCAGCAGCGTGTGCTGCTGGAGTCGAGCTGGGAAGCGGTGGAACGGGCGCGGATCGATCCGTTGTCGCTCAAGGGAAGCCGGACGGGTGTGTTCGTCGGCGCGATCCCGCAGGACTACCGGGTCGGCCCCCCGGACAACGTCGAGGGCTTCGGCCTGACCGGAACCACCAGCAGTGTCCTTTCCGGACGGTTGGCCTACGTTCTCGGTCTGGTCGGCCCGGCGTTGACCGTGGACACCGCGTGCTCCTCGTCGCTGGTGGCGATCCACCTGGCGATGCGCGCGCTGCGCGCCGGGGAGTGTTCGCTGGCGCTGGCCGGTGGGGTCACGGTGCTGCCGACCCCGTTGACCTTCGTGGAGTTCAGCAAGCAGGGCGGGCTCGCCGCCGACGGGCACTGCCGCTCGTTCGCCGACTCGGCCAACGGCACCGGCTGGGCCGAGGGCGTCGGTGTGCTGGTGCTGGAACGACTGTCCCAGGCGCGCCGGCACGGCCACCAGGTGCTGGCCGTGTTGCGCGGGTCGGCGGTGAACTCCGACGGCGCGTCCAACGGACTGACCGCACCCAACGGACCTTCCCAGGAACGAGTGATCGAACGTGCCCTTGCCGACGCCCGGCTCTCCACCGAACAGGTGGACGCCGTGGACGCACACGGCACCGGCACGACGCTGGGCGACCCGGTCGAGGCCGAGGCGCTACTGGCGACCTACGGTCGTGGCCGCGCCCCCGACCGGCCGTTGTTGCTGGGGTCGGTGAAGTCCAACCTCGGGCACACCCAGGCCGCGGCCGGGGTGGCCGGGGTGATCAAGATGGTCATGGCGATGCGGCATGACCTGCTGCCGGCCACCCTGCACGTGGACCGGCCGACCACCCATGTGGACTGGAGCGCCGGCTCGGTCCAACTGCTGACCGAGAGCCGGAGCTGGCCGGAGACCGGCGAGCCTCGCCGGGCCGGGGTGTCCTCGTTCGGGCTCAGCGGAACCAACGCCCACGTCATCGTCGAGCAGGCTCCGGCGGACGACGAGCCGACCGAGCGTCCCGAACCGGTCGCTGGGCCGGTTCCGCTGCTGCTCTCGGCCCGCGACCAGACCGCGCTGCGCGAGCAGGCAGCACGGCTGCTCTCCGCCTGGACGCGGAGTCCGGAGCTGTCCCCGCTGGACGTGGCCGGCTCGCTCGCCACCTCCCGCGCCCGGCTCGACCACCGCGCCGCGGTCGTCGCGGCCGACCTGGAAGGGGCCAAGGCCGGGCTGACCGCGTTGGCCGAGGGCCACCCCGCCGCCGAGCTGGTCGAGGGCCTGGTCCGTGGCCGGCCCCCGCTGGCCGTGATGTTCGCCGGGCAGGGCAGTCAGCGCGTCGGTCTCGGCCGCGCGCTGCACCGGCGTTTCCCGGTGTTCGCCGAGGCGCTGAACGCCGCGGTCGACGAGCTCGACCGGCACCTGACCCGTCCGCTGCGGCCGATTCTGTGGGGCTCGGACGCCGACGTGCTCGCCCGCACCGAGTTCGCCCAGCCGGCGCTGTTCGCCGTGTCGACCGCGTTGTACCGGCTCGTCGAGTCGTGGGGCATCATCCCGGAGTTCCTGGTCGGCCACTCGGTCGGCGAGATCGCCGCCGCGCACGCCGCCGGCGTGTTCACCCTCGCTGACGCCGCCGAGCTGGTCGCCGCCCGCGGCCGGCTGATGCAGGCGCTGCCGGCGGGCGGCGCGATGGTCGCGGTCGAGGCGGCCGAGGACGAGGTGGCCGCACTGCTGGCCGGACACCAGGATCACGTGTCGCTGGCCGCGGTCAACGGCCCCCGCTCGGTGGTGCTCTCCGGCACCGAGGATGTGGTCGCCGACCTGGCCGGGCGGTTGGCCGAGCAGGGCCGCCGGACCCGCCGGCTGCGGGTCTCGCACGCCTTCCACTCACCACTGATGGACCCGGTGCTCGACGAGTTCCGCGCGGTGGCGGCCGGGCTCACCACTGGCGAGCCGCTGATCCCGGTCGTCTCCACCTACACCGGCCGGGTGGCATCGGCGGCGGAGTTGGCCTCCGTCGACCACTGGGTGCAGCACGTCCGGGGCACGGTCCGGTTCGCCGACGCGGTCGGCTGGTTGCGTGACCACAGGGTCGGTGCCTTTCTCGAGTTGGGGCCGGACGCCGCTCTGTCCGGCGCGACCCGTGCCTGCCTGGACGACGACGTGCTCGCCTCGCGTCCCGCCGCCGTGGTCGTTCCGACGTTGCGCGGTGACCGTGACGAGTTGGAAAGCGTCGCGGCCGCGGTCGCCACGCTGCACGTCGGCGGAGTCCCGGTCCGTTGGACGGACTACTTCGCGGGCTCTGGCTCGTCCACAGTGGACCTTCCGACCTATCCGTTCCAGCGCAGGCGGTTCTGGCCGAGAGAGGGGTTCTCCGGCGCGACGGACCTTCCGGCGGCCGGTCTCGGCGCGGCCGGCCACCCGCTGCTGTCGGCCACGGTGTCGCTGGCCGGCGCGGACGGGACCCTGCTCACCGGCCGGCTCTCGATCGCCGCCCAACCGTGGCTGGCCGACCACGTGGTGGCCGGCACGACGCTGCTGCCCGGCGCGGCACTGGTCGAGCTGGCGATCCGGGCCGGTGACGAGGTCGGCTGCGACCGGGTGGCCGAGCTGACCGTGACCGCCCCGCTCCCGCTGTCCGCGCATGGTGGAACGCAGGTACAGCTGTGGATCGGCGGGGCGGACGCCGCGGGTGAGCGAACGCTGGACGTCTACTCCCGCCCTGACCACGCGGACGACCCGGACGAGCATCCGTGGACCCGCAACGCCACCGGCGTTCTCGGTCCCGCCGACCGGCCGACACCTGCTGATCCGGCCGACGACGAGTGGCCGCCGGCCGGTGCGGAGCCGGTCGACCTGGACGGGTTCTACGACAGCCTGGCCGAGCAGGGCCTGGAGTACGGGGCCGCGTTCCGTGGTCTGAACGCTGCCTGGCGCCGCGACGACGAGGTGTTCGCCGAGATCGAGCCGACCGCCGCCGTGGCCGAGGGTGCCGAGGCGTTCGGCCTGCACCCCGCGCTGCTCGACGCCGCACTGCACGCCGCCACGTTGACCGGCTTCTCCGGCGGCGCCGGAGGCGAGCTGCCGTTCTCCTGGACCGGGGTTCGGCTGCACGCCTCAGGCGCCGGGATGGTGCGGGCCAGGCTGGCGCGCACCGGCGACGCGGTGTCGGTCGAGTTGTCCGGACCGGATGGCGTGCCGGTCGCCACGGTCGAGTCACTACTGTTCCGGGCGGCCGAGACCGGTGGGGACAACGTCGGCCCCACGGCCGACCGCTCGCTGTTCCGCCTGGAGTGGGTGCCCGTGGCGGTGTCGGACGCCCGGCCCCAGCCGGTAGCCGTCCTGGGACCGGACCCGGCCGGGCTGACCGCCGCGTTGGCCGACATCCCGCGCCACGCCGATCTCGACGAACTGGCCGCCGGCCCGGCACCGGCACTGGCACTGCGACCGTTGGTGCCGGAGCCGGGCCTCGACCCGGCCACTGCCGCCCGCCGGCTCACCGGCGAGGCGCTGGAACTGGTTCAGACCTGGCTGGCCGACGGCCGGTTCGCCGACACCCGCCTGGTGGTGTTGACCCGGGGCGGGGCGACTGTCGCGGCCGAGCCGGGCGACCCGGCCGCCGCCGCGGTGGGCGGCCTGCTCCGCTCCGCTCAGGCCGAGCATCCCGGCCGGTTCGTCCTGCTGGATCTGGACGACGCGGACGGAATGGATCCGGCGCTGCTCGCGGTGTCCGGTTCGGACGAACCCCAACTCGCGGTGCGTGACGGTGCCGCGCTGGCCGCCCGGCTCGCGCGGGTCGCGCCCTCGGCAGCGCCCGACAGTCCGCTCGGCTGGGATCCCGAAGGCACGGTGGTGATCACCGGCGGCGTCGGCGGCCTCGGCGCGACGCTGGCTCACCACCTGGTCGCCGACCACGGCGTCCGTCGACTGCTGCTGCTCAGCCGCCGCGGTGCGACCGACCCGGCCGCCGCCGCGCTGATCGACGACCTGACGGGCCTCGGTGCCCTGGCCACGGTCGTGGCCTGTGACGCCGCCGACCGGACCGCGCTGGCGCGAGTGCTGGCCGACGTACCTGCGCGGCACCCGGTGACCGCCGTGATACACGCCGCGGGAGTGCTCGCCGACGGCGTGGTCACCTCGCTCACCCCACAGGCGCTGGACACCGTGTTGGCGGCCAAGGTGGACGGGGCCTGGAACCTGCACGAACTGACCGCCGGGACCGACCTGGCGGCCTTCGTGCTGTTCTCGTCGATCGCCGGCCTGACCGGCTCCGCCGGCCAGGCCAACTACGCGGCCGGCAACGCCTTCCTCGACGCGCTGGCCGGGTTCCGCCGGGCACGGGGCCTGCCCGCGGTATCCCTGGCCTGGGGTCCGTGGGAGTCCTCGGCCGGCATGACCGGTGAGCTGGGCGGACGTGAGGAGCGCCGGCTGCGCTCGCTCGGCCTGCCCGCGCTGCCCGCCGCCGTCGGTGTCGCTCTCTTCGACGCGGCACTGCGCGCCGGTGACCCGGTGCTCGCGCCGGTGCGGCTGGATCTGGCCGCGCTGCGCGCGTCGGGCACACCGCCGCCGGTGTTGCGTGGGCTGCTCCCCGGGGCCACCCGCCGCGCCGCCGGTTCGGCAGCGCCCGCCGCGGCCGGCCTGACTGCCCGGCTGGGGCGGCTGACCGGCGCCCGGCGCCGCGAGGCGGTCGTCGAGCTGGTCGCCGAGCTGGTCGCGGCCGTGCTCGGGCACCAGGACCCGGGCGCCATCGACCCGGGACGTCCGATGGTCGAGCTGGGGTTCGACTCGCTGACCGCGGTCGAACTGCGCAACAGGCTGACCGCCAGCACCGGCCTGCGCCTGCCGGTCACCCTGGTCTACGACCACCCGTCCGTGGTCGCGCTCGCCGCGCACGTGCACGACGAACTGTTCGGCGCGCCTGCCGGCGGCGGTCCGGCCGACGCCGGGCCCGCGGTGGACGCGACGGACCCGATCGTGGTGGTGGGGATGAGCTGCCGCTACCCCGGCGGGGTGCGCGGCCCGGAGGACCTGTGGCGGCTGGTCGACGAGGGCAGGGACGCGATCTCCGGGTTCCCGACCAATCGCGGCTGGGACCTTGACAAGCTCTATCACCCCGATCCCGAGCATTCCGGCACCTCCTACACCCGTTCCGGCGGGTTCCTGCACGACGCGGGGGAGTTCGACGCCGAGTTCTTCGGGATGAGCCCGCGGGAGGCGGTGGCCACCGACGCCCAGCAGCGGCTGCTGCTGGAGGCGGCCTGGGAGGCCGTGGAAAGCGCAGGGATGGACCCGAGGAGCCTGCGCGGCAGTCGCGCCGGTGTGTTCGCCGGGGTGATGTACGGCGACTACGGCGCGGTGCTGACCGGTGGCGATTTCGACGGCCACATCGGTACCGGCAGCTCGTCCAGTGTCGTGTCCGGCCGGGTGTCCTACGTGTTCGGTCTGGAGGGGCCGACGGTCACCGTGGACACCGCGTGCTCGTCGTCGCTGGTGGCCATGCACTGGGCGGCGCAGTCGCTGCGCGCAGGGGAGTGTTCGCTGGCCCTGGTCGGCGGCGTCACCGTGATGTCCACCCCCAGTGCGTTCGTCGAGTTCTCCAGCCAGGGTGGGCTCTCGGCGGACGGCCGGTGCAAGTCCTACGCCACCGGGGCCGACGGGGTCGGCTGGTCCGAGGGCGTCGGAGTGCTGGTGTTGGAGCGGTTGTCCGACGCGGTCGCCAACGGGCACGAGGTGCTGGCCGTGATGCGGGGTTCGGCGGTGAACTCCGACGGCGCGTCCAACGGTCTGACCGCCCCCAACGGACTGGCCCAGCAACGGGTGATCCGCGCCGCGCTGGCGTCGGCGGGTCTGGCGCCGGACGAGGTGGACGTGGTCGAGGGCCACGGCACGGGAACCACCCTGGGCGACCCGATCGAGGCACAGGCGCTGTTGGCCACCTACGGCCAGGACCGGGACGAGCCGTTGTTGCTGGGGTCGGTGAAGTCCAACCTCGGGCACACCCAGGCCGCCGCCGGGGTGGCCGGGGTGATCAAGATGGTGCTGGCGATGCGCCACGGCCTCGTGCCGCCCTCGCTGCACGCCGCCGCGCCCTCCGACCAGGTCGACTGGACGGCGGGCGCGGTGGACCTGGTCGCCGAGCACACCGCGTGGCCCGACCGTGGCCGGCCGCGCCGGGCCGGGGTGTCCTCGTTCGGGTTCAGCGGGGCCAACGCGCACGTCGTCCTGGAGCAGCCGCCGCACGTCGGGCCGGAGGTCGAGCCGGACACCGGACCGAGCGCCGCGCCCGGCGTCGTACCGGTGGTGTTGTCCGGCCGGACCCGCGCGGCGCTGCGCGAGCAGGCTGTTCGCCTGTTGCCGGTCGCCGCCGACGTCGCTCCGGCCGACCTGGCGTTGTCCCTGCTGACCCGGCGCAGCGCGTTCGAGTACCGGGCCGCGGTGACCACCACCGATCCGGCCGAGCTGAGCCGCGCGCTGGATGCGCTGGCCACCGACCGCCCCGACCCGGCGCTGGCCACCGACCGTGCCGCCCCGGGCGGACGGCTGGCGGTGCTGTTCGCCGGACAGGGCAGTCAGCGGCTGGGCATGGGCCGCGAGCTGCACGCCCGGCTGCCGGTGTTTCGCGCGGAGCTGGAGGCCGTGGCCGCCGCGCTGGACGAACACCTGGACGGCTCGGTGCTGGAGGTCATGTTCGCCGAGGACGACCGGCTGGCGGACACCGGCTGGACCCAGCCCGCGTTGTTCGCGCTGGAGGTCGCGCTGTTCCGGCAGCTCACGGCCTGGGGCGTGACGCCGGACCACTTGGCAGGCCACTCGGTGGGCGAACTGGCCGCCGCCCACGTCGCCGGGGTGCTGACTCTGCCCGACGCGGCGGCGCTGGTGGCAGCCCGGGCACGGCTCATGCGCGCGCTGCCCGCAGGAGGCGCGATGGTGGCTGTGGCCGCCACCGAGGAACAGGTCCGCGCCGAGCTGACCGAGGGTGTCGAGGTGGCCGCGGTGAACGGCCCCGGCGCGCTCGTGGTCTCCGGTGACGAGGACCCGGTACTGGCTCTCGCCGAGCGGTTCGCAGGCCGGGGCGTACGGACCCGCCGGCTCGCGGTCAGCCACGCCTTCCACTCCGCGCGGATGGACCCCATGCTGGCCGAGTTCCGCACGGTCGCGGCCGGTCTGGCCTACTCTCCGCCACGCATCCCGATCGTGTCCACGCTGACCGGCGAACTGACCGCCGAGGAGCTGTGCTCGGCGGACCACTGGGTCGAGCACACTCGCCGTACCGTGCGGTTCGCCGACGCGATCGGCACGCTCGCCGGCCTCGGTGCGGACACCTTCCTGGAGGTGGGTCCGGACGGGGCGCTGTCCGCGATGGTCGCCGAGAGTCTGGCCGGCTCCGCCGAGGGCACGGCCGACTCCTCCGTCGTGGTCGCCGCCCAGCGTGCCGACGTCGACGAGGAGGCTGCCCTGATCGGCGCGCTGGCCAGGCTGCACCTGCGCGGCGTCGCGGTGGACTGGGAAGCCTTCTTCGCCGGTCGCGGAGCCCGCCCGGCCCCGTTGCCCACCTACGCCTTCCAACGTGAGCACTACTGGCCGTCGGCCCCGGTCGCGCGCCCCGCCGACGACCCGGCCGACGATCGGCTGTGGGCGGCGGTCGACCGGGACGATCCGGCCGAACTGGCCGCGGTGCTCGGCGTCGGGGAGGCGGAGCTGGGGGCCCTGCTGCCGGCGTTGTCCTCGTGGCGGCGCGGCCGGCACGAGCGCGTCCGCGTGGACTCGTGGCGCTACCAGGTGAGTTGGCGCCCGCTGAGTGTCACCCCGGCCCGGTTGAGCGGGGTCTGGCTGCTGGCCGACACCGACCGCGACGTCGAGGCCGGAATCGACACCGACCACCTTGCCGCGGTGCTGACCGAACACGGCGCCGAGGTACGTCGGGTCGTGCTCACCGGGGCCGATTCCGACCACCAACTGCTCGGCGAGCAGCCATGGGACGCGCTCTCCGGTGTGCTTTCCGTGGCCGCCGCGGACGAGCGGCCCGTCCCCGGCCAACCTGGACTGACCGCCGGCCTGGCGGCCACCCTGGCGCTGGTGCGCGCCGTGGCCGCCGCCGACGGACCTCCGGTGTGGACGGCGACTCGGGGTGCGGTGTTCACCGGGACCGACGACCTGCCGCCCAGCCCGGAGCAGGCTGCGGTCTGGGGTCTCGGCCGAGCCGCCGCGCTGGAGCATCCGCGGTGGTGGGGTGGTTTGGTCGACCTGCCACCGAGGCTCGACCCCGCTGCCGCCGGCGTACTCGTCGCCGTGTTGGCCGGCCGCACCGGTGAGGATCAAGTCGCACTCCGCGCCGGCGGAACGCTGGGCCGCCGGTTGGCCCGTCGTCCGGCGGCCACCGGGCCGGAGCCGACTCCTCGTGGAACCGTGCTGGTCACCGGTGGCACGGGTGAGCTGGGGGCCGAGACGGCCCGCTGGCTGGCCGCGGCCGGGACGACCCGGCTGGTGCTGACCAGCCGGCGCGGCCAGGACGCGCCCGGCGCGTCCGAGTTGCTCGCCGAGCTGGTCGCGCTCGGCGCGGCAGTGGAGGTGGTCGCCTGTGACGTCGCGGATCGGTCCGCGCTGGCCGCCGTCCTCGACGGCATCCCGGAGACGGAGTTGACCGGTGTGGTGCACACCGCCGGGACCAGCGAGGTTCGGCCGCTGGCCGAGACCACGCCGGGCGACCTGGCGGAGGCCATGGCGGCCAAGGCCGTCGGCGCGGCCAACCTGGACGCCCTGCTCGGTGACCGCGACCTGGACCTGTTCGTGCTGTTCGGTTCGATCGCCGGGGTGCTGGGTAGCGGCGCCCAAGCCGGTTACTGCGCCGCCAACGCCTACCTGGACGCTCTCGCCGAGCGTCGTCGCGCCCGGGGACTGGCCGCCACCTCGGTGGCCTGGGGGCCGTGGGCCGAGTCCGGTCTGGCCGCCCGCGGCGACGTCGCCGACCAGTTCACCCGGCGCGGGCTCGTCGCTTTGCCCGCCGCGCCGGCGTTGGCCGCCCTGCGTGACGCCGTCGCCACCGGTGCGGCCACAGTCACCGTCGCCGACGTGGACTGGGCGCGCTACGTACCGGTGTTCACCGCCGCGCGGCCCAGCCCACTGCTGTCCGAGCTGTCCGAGGCGGCTGCGGCCGACGAGCCCGGCGGCGGCGCGGCGGACGCCGAGCTGACCGCGAGACTGACCGGCCTGACCGAGCCGGAGCAGGTACGACTGCTGGTGGGGCTGATCCGCGCCGAGGCCGCCGCCGTCCTGGGTCACGACCATCCGGACGGCGTTCCCGAGCGACGCGCCTTCCGGGAGATCGGGTTCGACTCGCTGACCGCGGTCGAGCTGCGTTCCCGGCTCAGCGCCAGGATCGGCCGCGCGCTGCCGAGCACGCTGGTCTTCGACCACCCGAGCCCGCTGGCACTGGCCCGTCACCTGAGCGCTGAGCTGCTCGGTTCGGCGCGGATCCCGACCGGGCCGGCGGCCGCCACCTTCGTGGCCGACGACCCGATCGTCATCGTCGCCATGAGCTGCCGCCTCCCCGGCGAAGTCGGCGACCCCGAGCAGTTCTGGGATCTGCTGGCCGCCGGCGGAGACGCCATCACCGGTTTTCCGGGCGGCCGCGGCTGGGAGGGCGCGATCGTCCACGATCCCGACCCGGACACACCCGGCGCCAGCTACGCCGACCAGGGCGGGTTCCTGCACGAGGCCGACCGGTTCGATCCCGGGTTCTTCGGCATCTCGCCGCGTGAGGCGCTGGGCATGGACCCCCAGCAGAGGTTGCTGCTGGAGACCACCTGGGAGTGCGTCGAGCGGGCCGGGATCGACCCCACCTCCCTGCGCGGCAGCCGTACCGGGACCTACATCGGCTCCAGCTACGCCCAGTACGGCGGGGCCGGCGACGACATCGAGGGGCATGTCGTCACCGGAACCATCCCCAGCGTGCTCTCCGGCCGGCTCGCCTACGTGTTCGGTCTGGAAGGCCCTGCGGTCACCGTGGACACCGCCTGCTCGTCCTCGCTGGTGGCGCTGGACCTCGCGGCCCGGTCGCTGCGCGAGAACGAGACCTCGCTCGCCCTGGCGGGCGGCGTCACCGTGATGACCACCCCGTCCCCTTTCGTGGCGTTCAGCCGGCAGCGCGCGCTGGCGGCGGACGGTCGTTCCAAGGCGTTCGGCGAGGGCGCCGACGGGATGGCGCTGGCCGAGGGTGTCGGCATGGTGCTGCTGGAGCGGTTGTCCGACGCGCGTGCCCACGGCCACCCCGTGCTGGCCGTCGTGCGCGGCTCGGCGACCAACTCCGACGGGGCGTCCAACGGACTGACCGCGCCCAACGGCCTGGCCCAGCAGAGGGTCATCCGTCAGGCGCTGGCCAACGCCCAGCTGGACCCGGGCGACATCGACGCCGTGGAGGCGCACGGCACCGGCACCGCGCTGGGCGACCCGATCGAGGTCCGCGCACTCCAGGCGACCTACGGTCCCGACCGGGAGCGCCCGCTGTGGCTGGGCTCGGTGAAGTCCAACATCGGCCACACCCAGTCCGCGGCCGGTGTGGCCAGCGTGATCAAGATGGTCCAGGCGCTGCGGGCCGGCCTGTTGCCGGCCACCCTGCACGCCGACCAGCCGTCCAGCCACGTGGACTGGGCGGCCACCACGGTCGCTCCGCTGACTCGCGCCGTGGAGTGGCCGGCCGGCTCGGTACCGCGCCGGTGCGCGGTGTCCTCGTTCGGGATCAGCGGCACCAACGCCCATATCGTCCTGGAGGAAGCGCCCGTCGCCGAGCGAACCGAGCCGACCGGACCGTCCCCGGTCGCCCCCGCGATGACGCCCTGGCCGCTGTCCGGGCGGACCCCGGCGGCGCTGCGCGCCCAGGCCGCCCGGCTGCGCTCGCCGGCCGCGACGGCCGATCCGGTGGACGTCGGGCACTCGCTGGTCACCACCCGCGCCGCGTTCGAGCACCGGGCCGTCGTGCTCGGCCGGGACCGGGCCGAGCTGCTCGCCGGTCTGGACGCGCTTGCGTCGGGCCGGCCCGCGCCCGAGGTGGTCGAGGGAACGGCCGGGCCGGACGGTGGCGTGGTGTTCGTCTTCCCCGGCCAGGGCGCGCAGTGGCTCGGGATGGGCGCGGCGCTGCTGGCCGAGTCGCCGGTGTTCGCCGAGCGGGTCGCGGAGTGCGCCGCCGCGCTGGAACCGTTCGTGGACTGGTCCCTGGTCGACGTGCTGGCCGGTGCCGCCGACGCACCGAGCCTGGACCGGGTGGACGTGGTGCAACCGGCGTCCTGGGCGATGATGGTGTCGTTGGCCGCCCTGTGGCGCTCCCGTGGCGTCGTCGCCGACGCCGTGGTCGGCCACTCCCAGGGCGAGATCGCCGCCGCGGTGGTTGCCGGCGCGCTGACCCTGGCCGACGGCGCGCGTGTGGTCGCCCTGCGCAGCCGGGCGATCGCGCGGCGGTTGGCCGGCTCCGGCGGGATGTTGTCGGTCGCGCTGCCGGCCGACGAACTGGAGCTGCCCGACGGGGTGTCGGTCGCCGCGGTCAACGGTCCTCGCTCGGTCGTGGTCTCCGGCGCGCTCACCGGCTTGGACGCCCTGCACGCCGAGCTGTCCGCCCGCGAGGTTCGGGTGCGCCGGATACCGGTGGACTACGCGTCGCACTCGATCCAGGTCGAGGACCTGGTCGCGGGTCTGGCCGAGGATCTCGCCCCGGTCCGGCCGACGGCGGCGCGGATTCCGTTCTGCTCGACGCTGACCGGCGACTGGCTGGACACCACCGGGTTGGATGCCGGCTACTGGTACCGCAACCTGCGCGAGACGGTCCGGTTCGAGTCGGCCCTGCGCACCGCGCTGGCCGCCGGTCACCGGGCGTTCGTCGAGATCAGTCCGCATCCGGTGCTGACCTTCGCGGTGCAGGAGACCGCCGAGGCCGCCGGTGAGCGGGTCGTCGCCACCGGCACCCTGCGCCGCGATCATGGTGGGCTGGACCGGGTCCTCACCTCGGTGGCCGAGGCCGCCGTCCGCGGGGTGTCCGTCGAGTGGCCGGAGCTGGCCGGCGGACGCCGGGTCGACCTGCCCACCTACGCCTTCCAGCACGAGTCCTACTGGGTGCCGCTGCCTCGTCCGGAGACCGCCGACGACGGGGACAGCGAGGTCTGGGCCGCGCTCGAGGACGCCGACCCGGCCACGCTCGCGGCGGACCTGCGAGTGGATCAGGACGCGTTGAGCGCGGTGCTGCCCGCGCTGTCGGCCTGGCGGCGGAACCGGGCACACGAGTCCGCGGTGGAGTCGTGGCGGTACCGGGTCCGGTGGAGCCCGGTCGCGGCCGCCGGCACGGCCGCGCTGGCCGGCGATTGGCTGCTCGTGGCCGGCCCGTCCGCCGCGGCGGACCACTGGGCCGACGAGGTGGCCGACGCGCTGTCCGCGCACGGGGCCACTCCGCGGCGGTTCACCCTCGACGGGTCGGAGGACCGTGCCACGCTGTCCGCCCGGCTGTCCGGGTCCGACCTCGGACAGCTGTGCGGCGTGGTGTCGCTGCTTGCCGCGGACGACCGGCCCGACCCGGCGCGTCCGGCCCTGCCGCTGGGTATGGCGCTGGGTGTCGGCTTGGTCCAGGCGCTGGGTGATGCCGGAGTCGAGGCGCCGCTGTGGTCGCTGACCCGGGGCGCGGTGTCCGCCGAGCGGACCGACCGGGTGACCGATCCGGCCCAGGCGATGACGCACGGCCTCGGCTGGACCGCCGCGCTGGAGCACCCACGTCGCTGGGGCGGCGTGGTGGACCTGCCCGCCACTCTCGACGAAGCCGCGGCACACCGGCTGGTCACGGCGCTGGCCGGGACCACAGGTGAGGACCAGTTCGCGGTGCGCCCCGGTGCGTTGCTGGCCCGGCGGGTGGTCCCGGCTCCCGCGCCCGCACTGGGGCGCCGTTGGACGCCGCGCGGGACCACCTTGATCACCGGCGGTACCGGCACGCTCGGTCCGCACGTTGCCCGCTGGCTGGCCGGCCGCGGAGCCGAGCACCTCGTTCTGCTCAGTCGCCGCGGCCCGGACGCGCCGCGGGCCGTCGATCTGGTCACCGAACTCACTGAGCTGGGGTCCACGGCCGAGGCACTGGCTTGCGACGTGACGGACTCCACCGCACTGGCCGCGGTGCGCGATCGGCTTCGCGCCGAAGGCAGGCCGGTACGCGCGGTCGTCCACGCCGCCGCCGTGATCGAGCTGGCCGCGCTCGCCGATACCGGACCGGACGACCTGGCCAGAGTGCTCGACGCCAAGGTCGCCGGTGCGCGTGCTCTGCACGAGGTGTGGCCGGGCGAGGACGACCTGGACGTCTTCCTGTTGTTCGCCTCGGTGGCCGGCATGTGGGGCACCGGGCAACACGCGGCATACGTCGCCGGCAACGCATACCTCACCGCGCTGGCCGAGCACCGGGCCGCCAACGGGTTACCGGCCACGGCGCTGTGCTGGGGCATCTGGGCCGACGATCTGGAGCTGGGCCGGGTGGACCCCGGCCACATCCGCCGCAGTGGCCTGCGGTTCATGGACCCTGCCCGTGCGCTGGCCGGTCTCGGCCGGGTGCTCGACGCCGGTGAGACCACAGTCGCGCTGGCCGACGTGGACTGGTCGACTTACCACGCGGTCTACACCGCCGCCCGGCCCACCCGGCTGTTCGACGACGTGCCGGCGGTCCGGCTGCTCGACTCCGTCGAACGGGTTCCCGATCGGCCTCAGGGCGAGTTCGCCGGCAGGCTGCTGGCGCTGCCCGGCCCCGAGCGGGAACGCGAGCTGCTGGAGCTGGTCCGCGCCGAGGCCGCCGCTGTGCTCGGCCACGATTCGCCCGACGTGCTCGTCGAGCACCGCGCGTTCCGCGAGGTCGGGTTCGACTCGGTGACCGCGGTGGACCTACGCAACCGGATCGCCCACGGGACCGGCCTCACCCTGCCGGCCACGATGGTGTTCGACCACCCCACCCCGGCCGCGCTGGCCGCCTTCCTGCTCGCCGAGCTGGCCGGTGGAAGGGCCCCGGCGAGTGTCCGGCCCGCCGGGCTGCTGACCACCGACGAGCCGATCGCGATCGTCGGCATGAGCTGCCGGTACCCCGGCGGTGTGCACACCCCGGAGCAGCTGTGGCAACTGGTCCACGACGGTGTGGACGCCACCTCCGGGTTTCCCCCAGACCGTGCCTGGCCGGCCGAGGCGCTCTACGACCCCGACCCGGACAGCGCCGGCAGGACCTACTCGGTGCGCGGCGGCTTCCTGCACGACGCCGCCGACTTCGACCCCGGCTTCTTCGGCATCTCCCCGCGCGAGGCACTGGCCATGGATCCCCAGCAGCGGTTGCTCCTGGAGACCTCCTGGGAGACGTTCGAACGGGCCGGCATCGACCCGCACACCCTGCGTGGCAGCCGCACCGGCGCCTTCATCGGGGCGAGCTACCAGGACTACGGCATCGTTGCCGCGGCGGCGGAGAACTCCGAGGGCCACCAGATCACCGGATCCCTGCCCAGCGTGCTGTCCGGACGGCTGGCCTATCTTTTCGGCCTGGAGGGTCCCGCGCTCACTCTGGACACCGCCTGTTCGTCGTCGCTGGTGGCGATGCACCTCGCGGCAAGGTCGCTGGCGACCGGGGAAAGCGACCTGGCACTGGCCGGCGGGGTGAGCGTGATGGCCACCCCGAACGCGTTCGTCGGCTTCAGCCGTCAGCGCGCACTGGCCGCCGACGGCCGGTGCAAGGCCTACGCCGAGGGTGCGGACGGGATGAGTCTCGCCGAGGGCGTGGGAGTGGTGCTGCTGGAGCGGATGTCCGACGCGCTGGCCAACGGTCACCAGGTGCTGGCCGTGCTGCGCGGCTCGGCGATCAACTCCGACGGTGCGTCCAACGGGCTGACTGCCCCCAACGGACCGTCCCAGCAGCGGGTCATCACTGACGCGCTGGCCGCCTGCGGGCTCGGCGCGGCCGACGTGGACGCGGTGGAGGGGCACGGAACCGGGACCGCGCTGGGTGACCCGATCGAGGCACAGGCGCTGCTGGCGACCTACGGCCGGGACCGGACCGAGCCCTTGTTACTCGGTTCGGTCAAGTCCAACATCGGGCACACCCAGATGGCCGCCGGCGTGGCCGGGGTGATCAAGATGGTGCAGGCGCTGCGGCACGGCGTGCTGCCGCCCACCTTGCACGCGGGGACGCCCACCTCGCACGTGGACTGGGACTCGGGCTCGGTCGAACTGCTCACCGAGCGCGCCGACTGGCCCGCGCGAGGGCGGCCGCGCCGGGCCGGTGTGTCCTCGTTCGGTCTGAGCGGTACCAACGCCCACGTCATCCTGGAGCAGGCCCCGCCGGCCCTTCCGGCGGCCGAGCCGCCCACCGATCTCGGCCCGGTCCCGGTCCTGTTCTCCGCCCGCGACGAGGCCGCCGTGCGGGCCGGCGCCGGTCGGCTGTCGGCCTTCGCCCAGGATCACCCGGAGGCCGGCCTGGTCGACCTGGCCGCTGCCCTGGCCACCACCCGCTCCACCTTCGAGCGGCGCGCAGGGCTGGTCGCCGCCGACCGCGCCGAGCTGCTCCGCTGGCTGGCCGAACTGAGCGGCGGCACCGCTCCCGTCGTCCGTGCCCGGCGCGGCCGGACCGCGTTCCTGTTCAGCGGCCAGGGCAGTCAGCGGCTCGGCATGGGCCGGGAGCTGGCCGAGCGGTTCCCGGTCTTCGCCACCGCCCTGGACGAGACGTCAGCCTGTCTGGACCCCCTGCTGGAGCGCCCGCTGCGCGAGGTGATGTGGGGTTCGGACGCCGACCTGCTGGATCGCACCGGCCACACCCAGCCCGCGCTGTTCGCGGTGGAGGTGGCGTTGTACCGGCTGGTCGAATCCTGGGGAGTGGAACCCGACTACCTGATCGGGCACTCGATCGGCGAGTTGGCCGCCGCGCATGTCGCCGGGGTGCTCGACCTACCCGACGCGGCGACCCTGGTCGCCGCGAGGGCCGGGTTGATGCAGGATCTTCCCGCCGGGGGAGCGATGGTCGCGCTGCGTGCCTCCGCCTCCCGGGCCGCCGAACTGCTCGACCGTCACCTCGGCGACCAGCGCCACCGTGTCTCGCTGGCCTCGCTCAACGGCCCGTCCTCGGTGGTGCTCTCCGGCGACGAGAACCTGCTGGCCGACCTGGCCGAGCAGCTGGGCCACGCCGGCTACGAGACCCGACGGCTGCGGGTCAGCCACGCCTTCCACTCCGCGCACATGGACGCGATGCTCGACGAGTTCGCCACCGTCGCCCGTGGCCTGACCTACCATCCGCCCGCGCTCGCGGTGGTGTCCACGGTGACCGGCGAGTTGGCCGGCGCCGAGTCGCTGTGCTCCCCGGAGCACTGGGTAGCCCAGGTGCGTGAGCCGGTCCGGTTCGCCGACGGCATCGCCTGGCTGGCCGATCGTGGGGTGACCGACTTCCTGGAGATCGGGCCGGACGGCGCGCTGACCGCGTCGGCCAGGGAGACCCTCGATCAGCAGGCCGACGCCGACGACGCGGATCGGCCGCTGGCGGTCCCGGCGCTGCGCAGGGAGCGTCCGGAGCAGGCGACCCTGCTCGGCGCGCTGACCGATCTGCACACCCATGGGGTCGAGGTGAACTGGTCGGCGTTGTTCACCGGCAGCGGAGCTCGCCCGGTCGAGCTGCCCACCTACCCGTTCCAGCGATCCCGGTTCTGGCCGACGGTCACCGCTCCGGCGGCGGGCCGGGAGTCCGCCGCGGACGCCCGGGACCTGCGTTACCGGGTCGGCTGGCGGCCGCTGGCCCCGTCCCGGCCGGACACTCCGACCGGCCGGTGGCTGGTCCTGCTGGGTGCCGGACCCGAGCCGCGCTGGCTCCCCGGCCTGCTCGACGCGATGGCCGTCGAGGCGGACCGGCTGGTGGTCGCCGAGCCGGACCGAGCAGGGCTCGCCGACCGGCTCGCCGAGCACGCCGCGGCCTCCGGAGAGCGTCTGGCCGGCGTGCTGTGCACGGTGGCGCTGGGCGCGCGGGACGAGCGCTCGGCGCTGGCCGGGCTTCTGGCCGCCGCGCAGGCCATGGACGACGTGGGGAACCTGGTCCCGCTGTGGTGCCTGACCCGCGGCGCGGTCGCCGTGAGTTCCGACGAGGTGCCCGAACCGGCACAGGCCGCGGTGTGGGGCCTGGGCCGCACCGCGGCCCTGGAGCTGCCCGGCACCTGGGGCGGACTGGTCGACCTCCCCGCCGGGACCGGCGGTATCAACGAGTTGGACGACCACGATCTCGACGACCTCGCGCTGGCCCGGTTGGCCGCCGTGCTCACCGCGCGAGACGGAGAGGACCAGGTCGCACTGCGCGCGACGGGGGTCTTCGGCCGCCGCCTGACCGCCGATCCGCTCGGCGCCACCCGGTCCCGCCGGAGCTACCATCCCGCCGGCTCGGTCCTGGTCACCGGGGGGACCGGTGCGCTGGGCGGGCAGGTCGCGCGTTGGCTCGCCCGGCACGGCGCCAAGCACCTGCTGCTGGTCAGCCGCCGGGGCACCGAGGCGCCCGGTTCCGCCGAGCTGGCCGCCGAGCTGGCCGAGCTGGGCGCTCGGGTCACGGTGCTCGCCTGCGACGTCGCCGACCGCGCCGCGCTGGCCGCCGCGGTGGCCGACCTGCCGGCCGACGAGCCGCTGACCGCCGTGTTCCACGCCGCCGGCGTGGTCGAGGACGGCGTGCTGACCGGCGTCACACCGGAGGCAGTGGACCGCGTGCTGCGGTCCAAGGTGGACTCGGCGCGGGTGCTGCACGAGCTGACCGCGGACGTCGACCTGGCCGCGTTCGTGCTGTTCTCCTCCGTCGCCGGAGTCCTCGGCTCGGCCGGGCAGGGTGGCTACGCTGCGGCCAACGCCAGCCTGGACGCCCTGGCTCGGGTGCGTCGCGCCCGGGGCCTGCCGGCCACCTCGGTGGCCTGGGGACCGTGGGCCGGCGCCGGGATGGCCGCCGACGTCGACGAGGTCGCCGACCGGATGCGTCGGGGCGGGCTCACCCCGCTGCCGGCGGAGCGGGCGCTGGCCGCCATGCTGGACGCGATCGAGTACGGCGACGCCGAGATCGTGGTGGCCGACGTGGACTGGGCCACGTTCGCCCCGGCGCTGGCAGCGTCCCGGCCCGCCCCGCTGCTGGCCGAGCTGCCCGGCGTCACCGCGGTCCCGGCCGGTTCGGCGACCGACGGCGACGGCCTGCGCGAACAGCTCGCCGATCTGGCCCCGCAGCGGCGGGAGCGGCACGTGCTCGACCTGCTGCGCGCCCAGGTGGCCGCCGTGCTCGGGCACACCGACCCGGCCACCGTGGATGCCGATCTGCCCTTCCGCGACCTGGGCTTCGACTCATTGACCACCGTGGAGCTGCGCAACAGCCTGGGCGTCACCACCGGCCTGCGGCTGCCCGTTTCACTGGTGTTCGACCATCCCACACCGCGCGCGCTGGCCGACTTCCTCGTTGCCGAGCTGTTCGGCTCGCTGTCCACAGCACCGCCTGCCGCCGGCGCGGCGGTCGATCCTGCGGAGCCGATCGCGATCGTCGGGATGGGCTGCCGCCTGCCCGGCGGGGTGTCCTCGCCCGAGCAGTTGTGGGAGCTGCTGGCCGGAGGTGGGGAAGGGATCACCGGGTTCCCCGCCGATCGCGGCTGGGACCTCGCGGCGCTGGCCCGGCGCTCTGCCACCGGCCGGGGTGGGTTCCTTGCCGACGTCGCCGAGTTCGACGCCGAGTTCTTCGGCATCTCCCCGCGCGAGGCGCTGGCCATGGATCCCCAGCAGCGGCTGCTGCTGGAGACCTCATGGGAGGCCTTGGAGCGGGCCGGCTTGGACGCCGTCGCGCTGCGCGGCAGTGACACCGGCGTGTTCGTCGGCACCAACGGACAGGACTACGCCACCGTGCTGCGCGCCGCCGCGGCGGCGGTGGCCGACCCCGACGCCGAGGGAGTCGGTGGCTACGTGGCGACCGGCACCACGGCCAGCGTGATGTCCGGGCGGGTCGCCTATGCCCTGGGCCTGGAGGGCCCCGCGGTCACCGTGGACACCGCCTGCTCGGCCTCACTGGTGGCCCTGCACTGGGCGGCCAGGTCACTGCGTGCCGGCGAGTGCTCGCTGGCACTGGTCGGCGGAGTGTCGGTGATGTCCACCCCGGACGCCTTCGTCGAGTTCTCCCGGCAGGGCGGGCTTGCGCCTGATGGTCGGTGTAAGGCGTATGCGGAGGGTGCGGATGGCACTGCGTGGTCTGAGGGTGTGGGTGTGGTGGTGGTGGAGCGGTTGTCGGATGCGGTGGCCAATGGGCATGAGGTGTTGGCGGTGGTGCGGGGTTCGGCGGTGAATTCGGATGGTGCGTCGAATGGGTTGACGGCGCCGAGTGGTCGGTCGCAGCAGCGGGTGATTCGGGCGGCGTTGGCTGATGCTGGTGTGTCTTCGGTTGAGGTGGATGCGGTGGAGGGGCATGGGACGGGGACGGCGTTGGGTGATCCGACTGAGGTGCAGGCGTTGTTGGCGACGTATGGGCAGGGTCGGGATGTGCCGTTGTTGTTGGGGTCGGTGAAGTCGAATCTGGGGCATACGCAGGCCGCTGCCGGCGTCGCCGGACTGATCAAGACAGTGCTCGCTCTGCGGCACAGGACCCTGCCGGCCACCCTGCACGTGGCTACCCCCTCCGGCGAAGTGGACTGGTCGGCCGGCGCGGTCCGGCTGCTCACCGAGCCGACCGGCTGGCCCGAGCGAGACCGACCCAGCCGGGCCGGGATCTCGGCGTTCGGGATCAGCGGCACCAATGCCCACGTCATCCTGGAGCAGGCGCCCCCGGCCGCCGAACGACCGCGGCGGGCCGACCTGGCGGTGGTGCCCTGGCTGGTCTCCGGCCGGGGCGAAACTGCCCTGGACGCCCAGCTCGACCGACTCGCCGCGCACGCCGCCGCGAACCCCGCGGACGATTCCGCCGGGATCGGAGCCGCGTTGGCCACCGGCCGCGCCGCGCTGCGCTGCCGCGCCGTGCTGCTGCCCGGCCAGGACGGGCCTGCCATGGTCGCCCGCGGCGTGGCCAGGGCGGACGTGGAGTGCGCCTTCCTGTTCTCCGGCCAGGGTTCCCAGCGGCTGGGCATGGGACGCGACCTGCACCGCCGCTATCCGGTGTTCGCCGAAGCCCTGGACGAGCTGTTGACCTTGCTGGATCCCGGTCTGCGAGAGGTGATGTGGGGCGAGGACCCGGCCGCGCTGGAGCGGACCGGCGTCGCTCAGCAGGCGTTGTTCGCGGTGGAGGTGGCCCTGTTCCGGCTGCTGGAGTCCTGGGGTGTCCGGCCGGACGCGGTGCTCGGCCACTCGGTCGGCGAGCTGGCCGCGGCGCATGTCGCCGGGGTGTTCTCGGCCACCGACGCCTGCACGCTCGTCTCGGCCAGGGCACGGCTGATGCAGTCGCTGCCCTCCGGTGGGGTGATGGTCGCTGTCCGGGCGAGCGAGCCGGAGGTGCTACCGCTGCTCGACGAGCGCGTCTCGATCGCGGCGGTGAACGGGCCGGACTCGGTCGTGCTCGCCGGCCCCGAGGCGGCGGTGCGACCGGTCGCCGACCGGTTCGCCGCCCTCGGCCGGCGCACCACCCGGCTGCGAGTCAGCCATGCCTTCCATTCCCCGCTGGTGGACCCTGTGCTCGACGAGTTGCGCGCGGTCGCGGCCGGCCTGACCTACCGGACACCGACGATCCCGGTCATCTCCGACGTCACCGGTGCGCCCGCCACGACCGAGCAGCTGGGCTCGCCGGACTACTGGGCCGCCCAGGCCAGGGAGACCGTCCGGTTCGCCGACGGCGTCGTCGGCCTGACCGAGGCCGGTGTGCACGAGTTCGTCGAGATCGGCCCGGACGCCGTGCTGTGCGGAATGGCCCGGCACAACCTGCCCGCCGGTACCGGCGTCGTGCCGACCATGCGGGCCGGCCGCGACGAGGAGACCACCCTGGTCACGGCACTCGGTGAGCTGCACACCCGGGGAGTCGCGGTGGACTGGCACGCGTACTTCGCCGGTGTCACCCCGGCCACCGGTCTGCCCACCTACGCCTTCCAGCGCGTCCGGCACTGGCCGGACGTGCCCACCGTGGCGACCCGCGCGTCGGCCGACGGCGGCACCGACATCGAGTTCTGGTCCGCCGTCGAGGAGGGCGACCTGGCCGCCCTGTCGGCGGAGCTGGACGTCGAGGGCTCGACGCTGGCCGGCGTGCTGCCGGCGTTGTCGGCCTGGCGGCGGAGCCGACGGGAGCGCGCGGTCGCCGACACCTGGTGTTACCGAACGACCTGGGTCGCGCTGACCGGCCCGCCCGAGCCCACCGAGCTGGCCGGGACCTGGCTGGTCCTGGTGCCCGGCGGATCACCCGATGCCGAATGGGCCCGCGCCGCGGCCAACGGCCTGCGCGGGGACGTGGTGACCGTCGAGCTGGCCGACCAGGCGACGCCGGAGCTGGACCTGCCCGCCGACCGCGTGCCGCGGTTGGCAGGCGTGCTGACGCTCCTGCCCGCGGCGGATCCGGACGCGGTTCTGGCTGCGCTGGCCGCCACCGGGGTGGACGCTCCGCTGTGGTGGGGGACTCGCGGTGCGGTCTCCGTCCCGGCCGACCGGCGCGACGGTCAACCGGCCCAGGCGGCTCCGGACCTCGACCAGGCCGGCGTCTGGGGCGTCGGTATCGTCCGCGCGCGGGAGCTCCCGGACCGCTGGGGCGGTCTGGTGGACCTGCCGGCGGACCCGGGCTCGTTCGACCCCGCCGTCGACCTGACCGCCGCGCTGACCCGGTCCGGCGAGGACCAGCTCGCGGTCCGGCCCGCCGGACTGTGGACCCGTCGACTGATCCGGACCGAGGCGGACCCGGATGCCGGGACGTGGACACCTGCCGGAACGGTGCTGCTCGCCGGGGCGCTCGGCCCGGCGCTCGAGCCGCTGACCCGATGGGTCGCCGCCACCGGTGCCCGGCCGCTGGTGCTCGCCGAGCCCGACGAGGACCAGCTGGTCGCCGCCGCGGCCGACCCGGAGCTGACCGCCGTGGTGGTCGCACCGGACGCCGACCCGACCGACCCGACCGCCACCGCGACCCGGCTGGAGGCCCTGCTCGCTGACCGGGATCTGGACGCTTTCGTGGTCAGCGGCTCCATCGCCGGGGTCTGGGGCGCCGTTGGCCGTGCCGACGAGGCGTGTGCCGGCGCCCGGCTGGAGGCGCTGGCATCGGCTAGGCGAGCCAGGGGCCGGCAGGCCAGCGCGGTGGCCTGGGGCGCCTGGGACGGCGAAGCGCAGGCCAACCATCTGCGACTGTCCGGCCTTCCCGGGATGGACCCCGACCTGGCGCTCGCCGTGCTGGGCCGGTTGGCCGCAGGCCAGGCCGGCACGGTCGTCGCCAATGTGGCATGGGACCGGTTTGTCCCGGCGTTCACGGCGGACCGGCCCAGCCCGCTGTTGTCCGGGGTTGCCGAGGCCCGTGCCGCGGCCGAGGCTGCAGAGGCCGCCGAGCGCGACCGCCGGGACGCCGTTGCGGAGCTGCGCGAGGGCCTGGCCGCGCTGCCCCCGGCCGACCGCGCCGAACGGATGCTGGCGATCGTGTTGGACCGGGTGGCCACGGTGCTCGGACACGATGGCTCCGCCGAGCTCGCCGCCGACCTCGCGTTCAAGGATCTCGGGTTCGATTCGCTGGCCGCGGTGGAACTGCGCAACCAACTCGGCGACGTGACCGGGCTGGAGCTGCCGACCACTCTCGTGTTCGACCATCCCACCCCCGCCGCACTGGTCGGCCATCTGCTCGGCCGGTTGGTGCCCGAACAGGCGGAGCAGACCGGGCAGGACGCGGAGTTGCGCGCACTGCTGGCCACCGTGCCGTTGACCACCCTGCGCTCCATCGGCGTGCTGGACCCGCTGCTGGAGCTGGTCGGCCGCGGCGGAGCCGGGGCGGCCGAGGCGGGCGCCGCGGATCCGATCGACGAGATGGACCTCGACGATCTGATCCGGACCGCGTTCGACGGCGACGCCGACCAGTCGACCGACTGAAGGGTTCGACCATGACCTCCTCCCCAGAAAAGGTGCTCGACGCGCTGCGCTCCGCGGTGAAGCAGGCCGACACCTTGCGCCGGCAGAACCAGCGACTGGTGGCCGCGGCCACCGAACCGGTGGCGATCGTGGGTATGGCCTGCCGCTATCCCGGCGGCGTTCGCTCACCGGAGGACCTGTGGCGGCTGGTGGACGGGGGTGTGGACGCGATCGGTGACATGCCGGACGATCGCGGCTGGGACTTCGCCGCGTTGGACGCCTTCGCCCAGACCGTGCCTCGCCACGGCGGCTTCCTCGACGACGTCGCCGGGTTCGACCCGGCCTTCTTCCGGATCGCGCCGCGCGACGCGCTGGTGATGGACCCCCAGCAGCGGCTGCTGCTGGAGGTCGCCTGGGAGGGGCTGGAGCGGTCCGGGTTCGACCCGACGTCGCTTCGCGGCACGGACACCGGCGTGTTCGTCGGCGGCGGCACCGGCGACTACCGGGTTCCGCTGCTGGGCGTGGACTGGCGGTCCGCGCAGTCGGGCAGTCTGCTGTCCGGCCGGCTCGCCTACACCTTCGGCCTCCAGGGGCCCACCTTGTCGGTGGACACCGGCTGCTCGTCCTCGCTGGTGGCCCTGCACCTGGCCGTGCGGGCGCTGCGCGCGGGGGAGTGCGGCCTCGCCCTGGCCGGCGGCGTGACCGTGATGTCCTCCCCGGCCGGTTTCCTGGAGTTCGCCCTGCAAGGCGCGCTGTCCCGGGACGGGCGATGCCGGGCGTTCGCCGACTCCGCCGACGGCACCGGTTGGGCCGAGGGCGCCGGGCTGCTGGTGCTGGAACGGCTGTCCGACGCGCGTCGGCACGGACACCCGGTGCTGGCGCTGATCCGTGGTAGCGCGGTCAACTCCGACGGCGCCTCCAACGGTCTGACCGCGCCGAGCGGCCCGGCCCAGCAGCGGGTCATCCGAGCCGCGCTGGCCGACGCCCGGCTCCGCCCCGCCGACGTCGACGTGGTCGAGGCGCACGGCACCGGCACCGCGCTCGGCGATCCGATCGAGGCCCGGTCCCTGCTGGCGACCTACGGCCAGGATCGGGACGAGCCCCTGCTGCTCGGCTCGGTCAAGTCCAACATCGGACACACCCAGTCCGCCGCCGGCGTGGCCGGGGTGATCAAGGTCGTGCAGGCCATGCGCAACGGCGTGTTGCCCCGAACGCTGCACGCGGAGACTCCGTCCACGCACGTGGACTGGTCGTCCGGGCGGGTGTCGCTGCTGACCGAGCCCACCGACTGGCCGGCCGTCGAGCGAGCCCGCCGGGCGGCGGTGTCCTCCTTCGGGGCCAGCGGAACCAACACCCACGTGATCGTCGAGCAGGACGCCGACCCCGAGCCTGCCGGGCCCGGCGAACCCAGCCGGATGCCCGCGCAGTTCGTGCCATGGGTGCTCTCCGCCCACACACCGGCGGCGCTGCGTGAGCGCGCCGCGGACCTGGCGGCCGCCCTGGACTCCGACTCGTGCCCCGAACCGGCCGTGGTCGGCCGGGCGCTGGCGACCACGCGCACGGCGTTCGATCACCGCGCGGCCGTGGTGGCCGGCGACCGGGAAACCGCGCGCCGAGCACTGGCCGCGCTCGCCGCGGGCGAGCGACCCGCCGAGGTGATCCGAGGTGTGGTCGGCGCCGCCGCCGAGGCACCCGCCGGGCGGACCGCGTTCCTGTTCTCCGGCCAGGGCGCCCAGCGACTGGGCATGGGCCGCGCGCTGCACGCCGGGTATCCGATCTTCGCCGAGGCGTTCGATGCCGTCGAGGCCGAACTGAACCGCCACCTCGACTTTCCGCTGCGGGAAGTGATGTGGGGTATGGAGCCTGGGCCGCTGGACGAGACCCGGTGGACCCAGCCTGCCTTGTTCGCGGTGGAGGTGGCCCTGTTCCGGCTGCTGGAGTCCTGGGGGGTGCGGCCGGACCACGTGCTCGGGCACTCGGTCGGCGAGCTGGCCGCCGCGCACGTCAGCGGTGCGCTGTCGCTGCGGTCGGCGTGCGCGGTGGTGGCCATCCGGGCTCGGCTGATGGGCGCCCTGCCCACCGGCGGAGCGATGGCCGCGGTCGCCGCCGGTGAGGCCGAGATCGTTCCGCTGCTCGGTCCCGACGTGGCGATCGCCGCGGTCAACGGGCCGGAGTCGGTGGTCGTCTCCGGCGCGACCGACCAGGTGGCCGCGCTGCTGGACGACCTGGCCGGCCGTGGCCGGCGGGTCCGGCGACTGGTGGTCAGCCACGCATTCCACTCGCCGCTGATGGAGCCGATGCTCGACGAGTTCCGTGCCGCGCTGGGCGAACTGGAGTCCGACGGCCAGCAGATCCCCGTGGTGTCCTGTCGCGTCGGGGCCCCGGTCGACGCGAAGCTGACCGACGTGGAGCACTGGGTCGAGCACGTCCGCGCCCCGGTCCGCTTCGCCGACGGGGTGCGGGCACTTGCCGCGGCCGGGGTGACCAGGTTCGTGGAGATCGGTCCCGGCGGCTCGCTGGCCGCGATGGTTCCCGGCGCACTGGCCGACCCCGCCTCCACCCCCGAATCCGGGCCGGACCCGGTGGTTGTCCCGACCCTGCGCGGCGGCCGGGACGAGCGGGCGGCGCTGGTCCGCGCGATCGCCGAACTGCACGCGGCCGGGGTGCCGGTGGACTGGACGGCGTTCTTCGCCGGGACCGCCTCGGCGCCGGTGGACCTGCCGACCTATCCGTTCCAGCGGGAGCGGTTCTGGCCGGTGGCCGGCGCCGGCGGCTCCGGCGATGCCGCCGGACTCGGGCTGGTTCCGCTGGACCACCCGCTGCTGGGCGCGGCGGCCGAACCGGCCGAACGTGGCGCGACGATCGTGGCCGGTCGTCTGTCCGTGGCCGCCCAGCCGTGGCTGGCCGACCACGTGCTCGGCGACGTGGCGGTCTTCCCCGGCACGGGTTTCCTGGAGCTGGTCCTGCGCGCCGCCGACCAGGTCGGTTGCGACCGGGTGGAGGAGCTGACCCTGTCCGCGCCGCTGGTGCTGGACGCGCGGGACGGCGTCGCCGTCCAGGTCTGGATCGGTGAGCCGGACGACGCCGGAGTGCGCGAGGTCCGCGTGCATTCCCGCTCCGTCCGCCGTCCCGAGGACGGCTGGACCCGGCACGCGGACGGTACGATCCGAGTCGGCGAGCGAGTGTCCGAAATGGACACCGAGCAGTGGCCGCCGGCCGGGGCTGTCGAGCTGGACGTGGCCGGGCACTACGACTCCCTGGCGGACAGTGGGCTCGTCTACGGCCCGGTGTTCCGCGGTCTGCGCACGGTCTGGCGGGTCGGCGAGGACATCTGCGCGGAGGTGGCGCTCCCCGAGCGGCTGGACGGCCGCAGCCCCGAAGCCGGCGAATTCGGCCTGCACCCCGCGCTCCTGGACGCCGCGCTCCAGGCGAGCGCGTTCGTTCCGGCCAACGAGGGCCGCAACCTGATGCCGTTCTCCTGGCGCGGGGTCAGCCTGCACGCGGGCGGCGCCTCGGTACTGCGGGTGCGGTGGAGCCAGCACCCGACCGGCCTGCGGCTGCGGGCGGTGGACCCGGCCGGTGACCCGGTGATCTCGGTGGAGTCCCTCGCGCTGCGCGCCCCCACCCAGTCGCCGGGTTCCACCGGCCAGGACGTGCGCGACACGCTGCTCACGGTGGACTGGCCGGTGGTACAGACCACCTCGCGCCCCGAGACGCCGGTCGGCTCCTCGGTGCTGCTGGAACCGGGCGCGTCGCTGCCCGCAGGCGAGGTTCCGGACTTCGTGTGCCTGCCGGTGGGTGGTGCTGATCCCGCGGACTCCGCCGGAGAGGCCTCGCGGGTGCTGGCAGTGCTGCGGGAGTGGTTGGGGGATGGGCGTTTTGCGGGTTCGTGTTTGGTGTTGGTGACTCGGGGTGCGGTGGGTCCGGTGGTGGGTTCTGGGGTTGATGTGGGTGGTGGTGCGGTGTGGGGTTTGGTGCG
>NZ_NKYE01000038.1 GCF_002262875.1 Amycolatopsis antarctica
CCCGCACCACCGCCAACACCCGATGCCCATTCGCCCGCGCATCCGACAACCGCTCCAACACCACCACCCCAACACCCTCCGACCAACCAGTCCCATCCGCCGCACCCGAAAACGCCTTACACCGGCCGTCGCCGGCCAGCACGCCCTGGCTGGAGAAGCCGATGAAACGCAGCGCGGTGGACATGACGGTCACCCCACCGGCCAGAGCCAGCGAACACTCACCCGACCGCAACGCCTGCGCGGCCAGATGCATCGCCACCAACGACGACGAACACGCCGTGTCCACCGTCATCGCCGGCCCCTCCAAACCCAGCGTGTACGCGACCCGCCCGGCGAGCACGCTGGCCGCGAGGCCGGTGCCGGCCCCGGTATCGCCGCCCTGCCCGGACATCAGCACCAGATTGGTGTAGTCCTGCCCGTCGGCGCCGACGAACACTCCGGTCCGGCTGCCTCGCAGGGAGGCCGGGACCACACCGGCCCGCTCCAGGGACTCCCAGGAGGTCTCCAGCAGCAGTCGCTGCTGGGGGTCCATAGCCAGGGCCTCGTTCGGGGACACACCGAAGAAGCCGGCGTCGAAGTCGGCGACGCCGTCCACGAAACCACCCTGCAGAGTCACGCTGGAGCCACGGCCTTCACCGCGGAGCGCGTCGATGTCCCAGCCGCGGTCGGTCGGGAAACCGGTGACGGCGTCCCGTCCCTCGGCCACCAGGTCCCACAGGTCCTCCGGGGATCGCACGCCGCCCGGGAACCGACAGGCCGTCCCGACGATCGCCACTGGTTCGTGCCGGCCGGCCTCGACCTCGGCGAGCCGACGGCGGGTCTCGTGCAGATCCGCGGTGACCCACTTGAGGTAATCGACGAGCTTGCCGTCATCCGCCATCGGTGTGTCCTTCCTGTGGCCCGGCGTCGATCAGTCGCGCGACCGGCCGAGTTCGTTGTCGATGAAGTCGAGGACCTCGTCCGCGCTGGCCGAGGCGAACCGGTCCCCCGGCGTCCGGTCCGAGTAGGCGGCCGGGGCCGGTGCGTTCCATCCGGCCAGCAACCGGCTGAGCCGCGCTGCGACGCCGTTACGGGTGGCGAGATCGGGGTCGCTGGCCGCCAGCACGGTCTCCAGCCGGTCCAGCTCGGCGAGCAGGCCAGGGGCTTCGGACTCGGCCGTGGGCCCGGCCAGTTCGGTGAGCAGGTACTCGGCCAGCGCCGCCGGGGTGGGGTAGTCGAACACCAGGGTGGCCGGCAGCCGCAAACCGGTCGCCGCGCCGAGTTGGTTGCGCAGCTCGACCGCGGTCAGCGAGGTGAACCCCAGCGCCTGGAACTCCCGGTCGGCCACGATCGCCTCGGCCGAGGACTGGGTCACCCCGGCGACCGAGTCGCGCACCAGGTCGGTGAGCGCCCGACGGCGTTCGTCCTCGGGCAGCCCAGCCAGCCGGGCGGTGAACTCGGCCGGGGTCGGCAGGGCGCTGGCGGTGCGGCGGGTGACCGGAACCAACCCACGAAGCATCGACGGCACCACACCACCCGACACCACACCCGCCCCATCCACACCAGCAGTAGCAATAACCAACGGATGACGACTGCCCACAG
>NZ_NKYE01000039.1 GCF_002262875.1 Amycolatopsis antarctica
GGGACTGTTTCAACATCGGTGTTTCTGGCCCGACACGCCGGACTGAGGTCCGGCGGGATGGGCACTGTGAGTGATGACATCGGACCTTGTGAGTCCACGCAAGAGTGAGAAGTCCGGGCGGCAGCTGTCGCCAGAGCAGGCTGCCGCGGCCGCGATGGTGGCTGAGGCCAAGGCCAGGGGGCTGGCGTTGACCGGCCCGGACGGCCTGTTGAAGTTGTTCACCAAGAATGTGCTGGAAACCGCGCTGAACGAAGAGATGACCGAGCACCTCGGCCATGAGAAGAACCAGGCGGAGCCGGGTCGAGAATCGGCGAACGTGCGGAACGGTGAACGGTCGAAGACCGTGGTATCGGACGCTGCCGGCGAGGTTGAAATCAGTGTTCCGCGAGACCGAGAAAGCACATTCGAACCGCAGATTGTGAAAAAGCGGCAGCGTCGACTGACAGACGTGGACGAGATCGTGTTGTCGCTGTACGCGAAAGGGATGACAACCGGGGAGATCTCGGCTCATTTCGCCGAAATTTATGGCGCCTCGATCAGCAAGGAGACAATCTCGCGGATCACCGACAAGGTCGTCGCCGAGATGAACGAGTGGGCCAGCCGTCCGCTTGACGCGGTCTACGCGGCGGTGTTCATCGACGCTATCCACGTCAAGGTACGGGACGGCCAGGTCACCAACCGGCCGGTCTACGCCGCGATCGGGGTCACCATGGATGGGCACAAGGACGTGCTGGGCCTGTGGATGGGCACCGGTGGCGAGGGCGCCAAGTTCTGGATGAGCGTGCTGATCGATCTGAAGAACCGCGGCGTCCGCGACGTGTTCTTCCTCGTCTGCGACGGCCTCAAAGGCCTTCCCGAAGTCGTGGCGAACGTCTGGCCGCAAACCATTGTTCAGACCTGCATAGTTCACCTGATCCGGAACACTTTCCGGCTCGTATCACGCCGCGACTGGGATGCGGTGAAACGGGACATCAAACCCATCTATACCGCGCCCAATCCCGACGCCGCACTCACCGCATTAGACGAACTCGACGAGAAATGGGGTAGCAAATACGGTGCGATGATCCGACTGTGGCGCAACGCGTGGGACGAATTCGTCCCATTCCTCGACTACGACATCGAGATTCGCCGCATGATCTGCTCCACGAACGCAATCGAATCACTGAACGCCCGCTACCGTCGAGCGATCCGCGCACGGGGGCACTTTCCGACCGAGCAAGCGGCGATGAAGTGCCTGTACCTTGTGACCCGCAGCCTGGACCCCACCGGCACAGGCCGCGCCCGATGGACGATGCGTTGGAAACCCGTGATCAACGCATTCGCCATCACCTTCGGTGACCGCTGGCCGGCCGCCGAGACCTACTGATCAACAACGCCGGAAACACCGATCATGAGATAGACCC
>NZ_NKYE01000040.1 GCF_002262875.1 Amycolatopsis antarctica
TGTGATGTCTCAGGACATCGGCGACAGTCGGACCGACGAAGTGTCGGTTCGGCTGTTGTTATGTGTGGGGTCGGCGGGTGGGCCCTTTGGGGGCTCCGGTGGGTTGGTAGTCGCGTCTGGGGTTGATGGTGAGTTCGCGGAGTAGTTTTCCGGTGGCGGCGTTGATGACGCGGACGTCGAGGTCGTGGACGAGCAGGAGGACGTTGGTTCGGGTGTGGGTTCGGCCGACGCCGATGTGGTGGAGTCGGCCGTTGACGCGCAGGGTGACCACTCCGGATTTGTCGATCGTGTCGTGCCGGATTCGGTTGTGCGTTTCGTTGGTCCGGTCGTTGCGCGGTGTGGCTTTGGGGCGGGCTTGGTAGGCGGTGGCTGGGGTGGCCCGGTGCGGCAGAGACCGGTGTGGCCGGTCCTGGTTGTAGAGCTCGGCGAAGATCTCGAGCAGTGTTTGCAGGCCGCCGATGGTGGCTGGCTGGCTGGATTGGGCGCGCAGCCAGTTCTTCATCGTCTGCTGGAAGCGTTCCACCTTGCCGCAGGTGGTGGGGTGGTTCGGGCGGGAGTTCTTCTGCACCACATCAAGGCGGCGTAGTTCGGTCTCCAGGCCGTTGCGGCCGCCCCGCCCGCCGGAGTAGCGGGTGGTGAAGACCATGCCGTTGTCGGTCAACGTGGAGGCCGGAATCCCGTGTCGGGCGACGGTTTCCCGGAAGCTGGCCACCACGATCGGGCCGGTTACCCGTGGATGCGCACTGACGTGGAGAGCATAGCGGGAATGATCGTCAAGCCAGGTCAGGATCTCCACATCGACACCGGTAGCCAACCGATAGTGGGTGAAATCGGACTGCCAGGTCTGGTTCGGCATCTCGGCTTCGAAGCGGATATAGGACGATTTCGGTCGCTTCGCCGGGGCCGGGGTGATCGTGCCGTGGCGGGCCAGAACGCGGTTGATCGTGGCCCGCGACAACGCGATCTGGTGCCGGTGGGTCAGATGCCAGCCGATGGTGTCCGCACCCGCATCCAACCCTGAATCGGCCAACTGCTTACGCAGCCCCAGCACCAACTCCACCGTCGCCGGCGAGGTCGCGGTCGGCATGGACTTCGGACGGCGGGAACGGGGCTCGAGCGCGGCCTCGCCCTCAGCCTCGTAGCGGGCCTTGAGCTTGTACACCCAGGCGCGGTGCAGCCCGTAGCGCCGGGCGACCTCGGAGGGCGCCTGGCCCTCCACAAACAGTGCGGTGATAACCAGACGAGCCTTCGACATGCCCGAGCATCCAGCCCACCCAGCCAGTCGCCGATGACCCGCGACTCGTGTCGCCTATGACCTGAGACACCTGTCGCCTATCTCCTGAGCCAGGACACTG
>NZ_NKYE01000041.1 GCF_002262875.1 Amycolatopsis antarctica
GGGGCTGCTGAAGGGATCTGTGACATCTGAGATCGCTTGCTGATGTGCAGGCTGGAAGGATGTCGCTGTGCCCAAGCCCTATCCCCGTGAGTTCCGTGAGGACGTCGTGCGGGTCGCGCGGAGTCGTGAGCCGGGTGTGACGATCGAGCAGATCGCGAACGATTTCGGTGTCCATCCGATGACGTTGCAGAAGTGGCTGCGAGCGGTCGATGTCGAAGACGGTGTCAAGCCTGGTGTCACCTCGGATGCGGCGCGGGAGTTGCGTGAGCTCAAGCGCCGTAATCGGCTGCTGGAGCAGGAGAACGAGGTCCTGCGCCGCGCGGCGGCGTATCTGTCACAGGCTCAGCTGCCGGGAAAAGGCTCTACCCGCTCGTGAAGGAGTTGGCCGCCGCCGGTGCCCGGAACCGGGTGCCGGTGGCGGTGTCGTGTCGGGTGTTGAAACTCCATCGCCAGCACTACTACGCCTGGCTGGCCAACCCCGTGACCGCCGCCGAACTGGCCGAGGCTTACGTGGCGAACGCGATCTTCGCTGCCCATCGCGATGATCCCGAGTTCGGCTACCGGCTGTTGTTCGACGAGGTCACCGCAGCCGGTCACGAGGTGTCAGACCGCACGGTGTGGAAAATCTGCTCGGCGAATGAGTGGTGGTGCGTGTTCGGCAAGAAGCGTCGCGGTAGGAAGGGCCGTGTCGGTACGCCGGCGCACGAAGATTTGGTGTGTCGCGAATTCACCGCGGATGAGCCGAATCGCTTGTGGTTGACCGATATCTCCGAACACCCGACGAACGAGGGCAAGCTCTACATTTGCGCGGTCAAGGATGTGTGGTCCAACCGGATCGTGGGCTACTCCATCGCCGACCGCATGACCTCCCAGTTGGCGGTCGACGCGCTGGAGTCCGCAGTCGCCCGACGTGGCGGGACCGTCGCGAACTGCACGCTGCACTCCGACAGAGGCGGTCAGTTTCGCTCACGCAAGCTGCAGCAATCGCTGTGGCGCCACCAGATACGCGGCTCAATGGGCCAAGTCGGCTCCGCCGGAGACAACGCCGCCATGGAGAGCTTCTTCAGCCTCCTGCAACGCAATGTTCTCGACCGCCACCGCTGGACCAACCGCGAGGAACTCCGAATCGCGATCGTCACCTGGATCGAACGCACCTACCACCGCCGACGCCGCCAAGCACGACTCGGCAGATTGACCCCCATCGAGTACGAAGCCATCATGACCCAGACCGCCACAACGGCGGCCTAACCTGCTGTCACAGAATCATTCAGCAGCCCC
>NZ_NKYE01000042.1 GCF_002262875.1 Amycolatopsis antarctica
CCCGCACCACCGCCAACACCCGATGCCCATTCGCCCGCGCATCCGACAACCGCTCCAACACCACCACCCCAACACCCTCCGACCAACCAGTCCCATCCGCCGCACCCGAAAACGCCTTACACCGGCCATCCGCGGCCAATCCGCCCTGCCGGGCGAACTCCAGAAACGGTGCGGGCGAGGAAAGCACGGTGACCCCGCCGGCCAGAGCCAGCGAACACTCACCCGACCGCAACGCCTGCGCGGCCAGATGCATCGCCACCAACGACGACGAACACGCCGTGTCCACCGTCATCGCCGGCCCTTCCAAACCCAGCGTGTACGCGACCCGCCCGGCGATCAGGCTGGCGATGGTGCCGGTCATCACGAAACCCTCGGCCGACGAGCCGAGCAGGTTGGCATAGGCGGTGTCGGCGGCCCCGAGATAGACGCCGGTGGCGGTGCCGGCCAGGGCGCGTGGGTCCACACCGGAACGCTCGATGGCCTCCCAGGCGGCCTCCAGCACGACCCGCTGCTGGGGGTCCATCGACACCGCCTCCCGGGGAGAGACACCGAAGAACTCGGCGTCGAAGTCGGCGGCGTCGTGCAGGAATCCGCCGCGGGCGTTGGCCGCGTCGTAACCCTCGACGTCCCAACCCCGACCGGCGGGGAATCCGGACACCACGTCCCGCTCGTCGAACACGAGGTCCCACAGGTCCTCCGGTGAGCGCACCCCGCCGGGAAAGTGGCAGCTCATGCCGACCACGACCACCGGATCCTCGCCTCCTACGGCGCGGACCGGCGCGGCGGGCGCCGGCGTGTCGTCACCACCCATCAGTTCGGTGAGCAGGTACTCGGCCAGCGCCGCCGGGGTGGGGTAGTCGAACACCAGGGTGGCCGGCAGCCGCAGACCGGTCGCCGCGCCGAGTCGGTTGCGCAGCTCGACCGCGGTCAGCGAGTCGAACCCCTGCACGCGGAACTCTTGGCGGGCGCTGACGGACTCCGGATCGGGCTGGGCGAGCACGAAGGAGGACTCGGCACGCACCAGGTCGACAAGGCGGGTCAGCCGATCGGCGGGACGCAGCCCGGCCAGTTGGGCGCCGATCCCGCTCTCGGACGGGTCCGCGCTGGCGGTGCGGCGGGTGACCGGAACCAACCCACGAAGCATCGACGGCACCACACCACCCGACACCACACCCGCCCCATCCACACCAGCAGTAGCAATAACCAACGGATGACGACTGCCCACAG
>NZ_NKYE01000043.1 GCF_002262875.1 Amycolatopsis antarctica
TGCGGGAGTGGTTGGGGGATGGGCGTTTTGCGGGTTCGTGTTTGGTGTTGGTGACTCGGGGTGCGGTGGGTCCGGTGGTGGGTTCTGGGGTTGATGTGGGTGGTGGTGCGGTGTGGGGTTTGGTGCGGTCGGCGGTGTTGGAGCATCCGGGTCGGTTTGCGTTGGTGGATGTGGAGTGTGGTGGGGATGTGGGGGTGGCGTTGCCGTTGTTGGGTGATGAGCCGCAGGTGGTTGTGCGGGGTGGTGTGGCGAGGGTGGCGCGGTTGGCTCGGTTGGGTGATGTGGAGTTGTTGTCGGGGTTGGGTTCTGGTTCTTCGGAGTCGGAGTCGGAGTCGGGTTCGGGGTTGGGCTCGGAGTCGGGCTCGGGTTCGGTGTGGGGTTGGGATCCGGCTGGGGTGGTGTTGGTGACTGGTGGGACTGGTGGTTTGGGTGGTGTGTTGGCTCGGCATTTGGTGCGGGGTGGTCAGCGGCGGTTGGTGTTGGTGAGTCGTCGTGGTGGGGATGCTCCGGGGGCTGGGGCGTTGGTTGAGGAGTTGGTGGGTTTGGGGGCTGAGGTGTCGGTGGTGGCGTGTGATGTGTCGTGTCCTGGGGCGGTGGGGGAGTTGGTGGCGGGTGTTGCGGATTTGACGGCGGTGGTTCATGCGGCGGGGGTGCTTGATGATGGGGTGGTTGAGTCGTTGACGGCGGATCGGTTGGCTTCGGTGTTTGCGGCGAAGGCTGGTGCGGCGTGGGAGTTGCATCGGGCGACGGTGGATCGGGGTGTGGCTGGGTTTGTGTTGTTTTCTTCGGCTGCTGGGGTGTTGGGGGGTGCTGGTCAGGGTAATTACGCGGCGGCGAATGCGTTTTTGGATGCGTTGGCGGTGTATCGGCGTGGTGTGGGTTTGCCTGCTGTGTCGTTGGCGTGGGGGGCGTGGGATGCGGATGTGGGTATGAGTGGTGATCCGGTTCGGGATGTGTCGTTGGGGGTTCGTCGGATTGGTGTTGAGCGGGGTTTGGCGTTGTTTGATGCGGCTGTGGGCAGTCGTCATCCGTTGGTTATTGCTACTGCTGGTGTGGATGGGGCGGGTGTGGTGTCGGGTGGTGTGGTGCCGTCGATGCTTCGTGGGTTGGTTCCGGTCACCCGCCGCACCGCCAGCGC
>NZ_NKYE01000004.1 GCF_002262875.1 Amycolatopsis antarctica
CAGCTGCCGCCCGGACTTCTCACTCTTGCGTGGACTCACAAGGTCCGATGTCATCACTCACAGTGCCCATCCCGCCGGACCTCAGTCCGGCGTGTCGGGCCAGAAACACCGATGTTGAAACAGTCCCGGTGATCGGTGATGCTGGTTGTGACCTGCATCGATTGCGTTTGCAATCGGGTGTCAGTCGTGGATTGTGTAGGTAGTCTGTCGTTGATTGAGCAGGGTAAAGCGCCACCGATTGTTGGACTACGGTCCACCAAGTCCTTTGAATGCCTCGTCCATGAGGAGTCGGGCTCGCTCGTCCAAACGAGCGTCGTCCTCGGGTGCCATCTTCTGGTTGACTGCTACCACCACGACGCCCCGACCGTCCTCCCGCGCCGCGGAGTCGCTCTCAACCGTCACGACTTTGAGTTTTAGAGCACGGCCAGCACGTCGCCCTGCCGCTCGGGACTCGGCGATGCCTACCAGGTCGGTCGGATCAAAATGGCGGACCCACTGCGCATCGACTTCGAGGTGACGCATGATCTGAAGGGTCAGCTCATCGGGCGAGTTACTGGCCATGGCTCGATCCTTCGGTAGCGTCGTCCGATCGTCAAGCTGCCGCTATGGCAGCGCGGTAGCGGCCGACGCTGACGCCGAGGTTTGTGCCGGCCGGTCGCTGCACGGTAGACACGTCGAAGACGGATCCCTCTGATGCGGTTTCCGTAGGCACCGTTGTTTGTCATAGTCGTTCGACACCTTGTCTCACCTGCGCCAACGGCGTGACCGGACTTGCTGTCACCTGGGCTGTTTGCCGTCGATCCCGGCGGATTCTTGGCAATTCCTCGGCACCGCCCGTGCTTGAAATGGCGTGGGGCCTGCGTACCGCGACCGCTACCCCACAGCCGTAAGAGCCGACCTCCCGGCGGCCCACACCAGGGCACGGTTCCGCCAAGTTGCTGCGGAGACGGCATTCACGGGGGTGCACCCGCACGACTTCCGGCACTACGTCGCAGGGCTGCTCGACAGGCCGGACTGACCGCCCCTGGAGATCGCCGACTACCTCGGGCACGAGCGCATCAGCACCACGCAGGAGGACTACATGGAGCGCGGCGTGGTGGGCGAGGCTGTCGGCACCGCGCTGGCAAAGCCTCCGAAGACCAAGCCACCAAAAAAGGAGTTAAAGCAGGATCGGCAGTTCGCGATTCCCCTGGTCAACTCTCTGACCAGGGGTTTTGCGCCCCCGGCAGGATTCGAACCTGCGACACCCGCTTTAGGAGAGCGGTGCTCTATCCCCTGAGCTACGAGGGCAAGGGAACCTTCGGGCGATCCTAGCCGATGCCGACTTTCACCGTAACGCGGTGCGGAGCCCGAGCCGGGGGCCGGGCGTTCAGTCGAGACCGATCGCGTTTCCGCTGATCACGCCCAGTTCGGCGGCGTACTCGGTGACCGTGGCGCCCAGCAGGGCCAGTTCCTGGCGGACATGGTCGTGATGTTCCCAGGCGCGCTCGTGTTCCAGTCGGCTCACGGACGCCGGCCGGAGGTCCTCGTGGGCGGTGAGCTCCGGGTGCCAGCGGGTCAGCGTCTGCCGGAGCAGGTCGTTGGCGAGGGTGTGCGCGATGGTGCCAAGCCCGGGACGTACCGGTGTCGACAGTCGTGCCGACGCCGGATGCACCCCGCCATGGGTCCGGCGGATTATCCGCAGCAGCATGTGCAGGGAAGCCAGCGCTTCACGGAGAGATCCTTGCTGTGACGGCAGGGGGTGGCCGGTGACGCGGTTCAGGATCTCGACCTGGATTCGATGGGCCGCGCGCCGTTCCTCCTCCGTCCTGGCATCCCGGTCCGACAGGGAGGGCTCGCTTCGGGGCGGCTTCGGCTGCTCGGTGAGCGTGCGCAGAGTGGCCGCGCGGAGCCGTTCGGTGCGTGCCGGATTCGAGTCCCAGCAACGAAAGGCGAGCGCGATCGCCGGGGTTACCCCAAAACCGTCCAGCGAACCCGGGTCCGGTATCACCCCGTTGTGCCGGAGGTCGGCGAGCGCCTTCGACGTGTCATCGTCCGCCGGAGGGTGTTCGTCGCCGTCGACGAGGCCGGTTATCGCGCGCACCTGCCGCTGCGAGAGCGTGGCCGGTCGTGCCGCCGTGAGGGACCGGAGCGCGTCGGTGCCCGTGGGCGAAAGCCGTTCGAAACTCGGACGGACCCGCTCGGTGATCGGCTGCAGCAGATCGTGCGGCGCCTCGTGCAGGCGGTTGAGCGCGGCGTCGACGCCGACGATCCCGGCCAGCCTCGTCACCCGTTCGCGCAGCCCAGGACTGCCGATCGTGGCCTGGTGGACGGCGCGGGCAGACGCCGTCTGCTCACCCGGTCCGATACGTGCCATCAACTCGGGCAGCACCTCGTCCACCGCCAGGTCGGACAGCTCGATGCCGGTGCCCAGGTCCTTGAGCCGGGGGTCGCGGGTCGTGAGCAGAACCGCGGTGGCCGGATCGGATGGCAGGAGCTTGCGGGTCTCGTCGACCGGCCGCTCGATACCGTCCAACACCAGGAGTTTGTCACCGGGCGGCCGGTCGACCGGCACGGCCCCGGGGTCCGCCCAGGTCACTCCGCCGGGGAAGGCGGTGCCGAACCGTCGGACGTATTCCGTGACCAGAGCGGTCTTCCCGATGCCCGCGGTGCCGTGCACCACGGCCACAGGCGGTGCGGGCGGCGCGGTGAGAGGGCTCCGATGCGCGTGCAACGCGGAATGAATCGCCCACAGCTCACGCCATCTGCCGGTGAACCTCCCCTGCGTGACCGGCGCCGCGGACGGTGGGCTGCCTATCGGGGTCCGTAACGTGGCGGCGCGTTCCGCAATCGCCACGGCGAGGCGGCCGATGGCCTGCGCGGTCGCCGGTGGCGACGGCAGCAGCATGTCCCGGAGTTGAACCGGCTCGACGTGGTCGACCGACGGCTCCGGATTGATCGCGACGATCCGGGCCAGCGGTCGCCCCTCCGCCTGGCCAGCGGCGAAGGCCGTCATGAACTCGTGCCGGCAGGCCATCCGCGCGGGGTAACCAGCCGAGTAGTACGCCAGCAGCAACTTGCTGTCCCGCAGTGCGTCGAGCGCGGTTCCGGAGATCGAATCGAACACCGCGATGCCGTCGGCATCGCGGAACGTGCGCAAACCCGCGGCACGCAGGCCGTCGGTGATCCGCGCGACCATTCCCTCGCATTCCCGGCTGTAGCTGACGAACACGTCCCAGGTCATGGTTCCCCCAAGCACAGCGGTGTCGATCGGTCGTGCACGCTACCCGGCCGGCGAGGCCGGGCGCCTCTACGATCGGTACGTTCGGACGCGGAGGTACCTGATGAACAGCGACGGAAAAGCTGATCGCCAACTCGCATGGGAACTGCACGTCGAATTGGCGACGCGGGTGTCGGCGACCGAACTCGCCGAGGGACAGGGGCTGCTCACCGAGGCACTGTCCAGTCTGCACGCCGTGTTCGGCACCGCCCGCGCAGCACTGGCTGCCTACCCGAGCCGTGAGATCGAGGACCGGGAAGACTCCGTTCCGGCCCTCGTGACCCGCCTGTTGAACAACCTGCTGCGGCCCTTCCTGAGCAAATGGCACCCCCGGCTGCTCGCCTACGAAGAACTGCGTCCCGACGGGATCGGCAGCTCCGAACATGAGAGCGTCTGGGAACACAGCGCGTTGCTGAGAGCGGAACTGGCCGAACTGCAGGCGCTGGTTCGCGAAGTGGCCAGGCGTCTCGCCGACATCGCCCAGGTGGTCTCGCTCGTGCCCGCGGAGCAGCGCCCCGTCGCGGAGACGGCATGAAGTGGCCGAAGCGGCGCTCGATGCGTCCCCACGAGGTGAGCGTCAAGCTCAAGCTGCCGTTCGTCGGCGAGTTCGGTGGCCTGTGGACACCCCAGCGCGCGGAAGCGGACGCGGCCTGGGAACTCTACGTCGAACTCGTCACCCGAATCGCCGTCGAGAAGTTGCGTCCCGACGAGGGGCTGGCCCGTGAGGCACTCACCAGTCTGCACAGCGTTTTCGGTACCACCAGGGAGATCCTGCGGAAGTACGGTCCCGCGGTGGCCCCTCGGGACAGCCGTGGCGACGTCACCTTCGGCGGACTCGCCATCGCCGTGCTGAACACGACGCTGCGTCCGTTGCTCACGCGCTGGCATCCGATGCTGCTGTCCTGGGAGGCCGCACGCACTGACGGCGCCGATCCGGTCGAGCACGAGAACTCCTGGCCGCGGATCGGTGAACTGCGTGCCGAGATCGAGGAGACACGGTCCGGCCTCGCGCAACTGGCGGCGGTGCTCGCCGACGTGGCGGGTGCGAAACCGCTGACCGCTGCTCCACCCGCGGGCACCGCTCCTGCCCGGCCACCGAGGCGACGGGGGGGGGGTAGGTACCTAGCTGGCTCTCCCGTTCGCGGGCCACGCCGCCCGCTCGCCGGGCGGCCACGAGCCGTCGACTGCGTGGCGGGCACCCTCCGCCCGCCTGGTGGCCGCTAGCCGCGTGTGGTTTCCGTAAGCTGAAGGCGCATGGGTAGCCTCTCCCGAACGGGCGGTGGTGGATGCCCGCGACACGCTGCCGGAGGCGTTTTGATCAAGGTCATGTTTGCCGACGACGAGGAGCTGGTCCGTTCGGGCCTGCGCGCGATGATGTCCGGTGCGCCGGACATCGAGATCGTGGGCGAGGCGACCGACGGCAGATCGGCGGTCGAGACGGCCAGACGTGTGAACCCGGACGTCGCGCTGCTCGACATCAAGATGCGCGTCGCCGACGACGGTATCCGTGCGCTCCGCGCGATCCAGGCGCTGCCGGATCCGCCGACCGTCGCCATGCTCACCACCTTCGACATTGACGAGTACGTCAGCCTCGCCCTGCGCCTCGGCGCGAACGGTTTCCTGCTCAAGGACATCGACCCGGCCGCGCTGCTGCGCGCGGTGCGCGACCTGGCCCGTGGCGGGGCCGTGCTCGACCCGGGCGTGGCCGCCCGCATGGTCCACGCGCACCGCGACGAGCAGCGCGCCGCCCAGCCCGCCCGCAAGCTCCTGTCCTCCCTCTCCGACCGCGAACGCGAGGTCGTCGGGCTGATCGGGCAGGGCATGTCGAACGCCGAGATCGGCGGTCAGCTCCACCTCTCCGAGGCGACCGTCAAGGGTTACGTCTCCGCCGTGCTGTCCAAGATCGGTGCCGCCAACCGGGTGCAGGCCGCGTTGCTGGCGTACCGCGGCGGCCTGCTGGACTGACGGGCACGCCGTGCTGGTCGCGCTGGAACTGCTGGGGCTGGCTGCCTTCGCGGCGTCCGGCGCGTTCGCCGCCGTCTGGGCCCGCCTCGACGTCTTCGGCGTCATTATCATCGGCCTGACCACCGCGCTCGGCGGCGGCATCATCCGCGACGTGCTGCTGGGCATCAACCCGCCGACGACCCTGCGCACCTGGCCCTACCTGGCGGTCAGCGCCGCGACGGCGCTGCTGGTGTTCGCCTTCCACCCGGTGCTGGCCCGCCTGCGCAGGGCCGTCCTGCTCGCCGACGCCGTCGGCCTCGGACTGTTCGCCCCCGCGGGCACGGCGATCGCGCTCAACGCGGGCGCCCCGGTCTACACGGCCTGCCTGATCGGCATGACCACCGGTATCGGCGGCGGCGCGATGCGCGATCTGCTGCTGCGTGAGATCCCGCTGGTGCTGCGCCGCGAGATCTACGCGATCGCGGCGCTGGCCGGCGCGGTGCTGGTCGCCGTGGGTCACCAGCTCCGCTGGCCACCGATCCCGGTGACGGTGGGGGCGGCGGCCGTCGTGGTGACGATCCGGCTGGTGTCGCTCTGGCGGAAGTGGAACGCCCCGGTGGCTCGCGGCACCGGCCGACCCGCCGGTGAGTGAGGGTGTTCTCAGGGCGGTCTCAGTGAAGCGGGTAAGACTGTGGGCATGCGCATTCTCGTTGTCGACGACGACAGGGCGGTCCGGGACTCCCTGCGCCGCTCACTGGAGTTCAACGGTTACCAGGTGGAGCTGGCGGGCGACGGGGCGCAGGCGCTGGAGATGATCGTCGCCAGCAGGCCGGACGCGATGGTGCTGGACGTGATGATGCCGCGCCTCGACGGTCTCGAGGTGGCGCGCAGGCTGCGCAGCACCGGCGACGACCTGCCGATCCTGGTGCTCACCGCGCGCGACACCGTCTCCGACCGCGTGTCCGGGCTGGACGCGGGCGCCGACGACTACCTGCCGAAGCCGTTCGCGCTGGAGGAACTGCTCGCCCGCCTGCGCGCGCTGCTGCGCCGCGCCCAGCCGGAGCCGCTCTCCGGTGACGCCGAACTGCTGTCCTTCGCCGACCTGACGCTGGATCCCGGTACCAGGGAGGTGACCAGGGGCGAGCGGGCGATCAGCCTGACGCGCACCGAGTTCGCGTTGCTGGAGCTGCTGCTGTCGTACCCGAAGCACGTGCTCACCCGCGGCCGCATCCTCGAGGAGGTGTGGGGTTACGACTTCCCGACCTCGGGCAACGCGCTGGAGGTCTACATCGGCTACCTGCGCCGCAAGACCGAGGCCGACGGCGAACCGCGGCTGATCCACACCGTGCGCGGTGTCGGCTACGTCCTGCGGGACACCCCTCCGTGAGCGCCCGCATGCGAGGGCAGGACCGGCGGTTCTCGCTGCGCGCCAGGGTCACGATGCTGGCCGCGATCTGCGTCGCGGGTGCGGTGGCGCTGGTGTCGCTGGGCGCGTACGTCATCGTCCGCGACAACCTGAACCAGCAGCTCGACGACACCCTCACCGAACGCGCCAACGCCGCCGTCCGCACCGCCGTCGTCGGCCCGGAACTCCGGCTGATCCCGGCCGCGTTCCTGACCAGCGCCGACATCCGCATCGGCCTGCTCGGCAGCGGCGGACAGCTCCAGGTGCCGGACGCGGAGACCCGGCCCGCGGTGGGGCAGCTCGAACTGGAGGTCGCGCGCGGCAACGCGGACCGCTCGCTGCGCACCGACACGGCGACCGACAGCCGGGTGATCGCGGTCCAGTCCGGCGCGGGCCAGGCCCTCGTGCTGGCCCTCCCGCTGGGCCCGACGAAGCGGACGCTGAACGAGCTTTCCGTGGTGCTGCTGCTGATCGGCGGCGCCGGGATCCTGGTGGCGGCGATCGCGGGCACGGCCGTCGCGCGGGCCGGGCTGACACCGGTGCAGCGGCTCACCTCGGCCACCGAGCGCGTCGCGCGCACCGGGGACCTGACGCCGATCCCGGTCAGCGGCGACGACGAGCTCGCCCGCCTCTCGCACAGCTTCAACACGATGCTGGACGCCGTCGCGGAATCGCAGGAGCGGCAGCGAAGACTGGTGGCCGACGCGGGCCACGAGCTGCGGACGCCGCTGACCTCCTTGCGTACCAACCTGGAACTGCTGCTGGCGGCGAGCAGGTCGGAGACGTCCCGGCTGTCCGAGAAGGACCGCTCGGACATCGAGGCCGACATCGGCGGGCAACTCGACGAACTGACCCAGCTCATCGGCGACCTGGTCGAGCTGGCCAGACAGGCCGAGCCGAGGACCGAGTTCGAACGAGTCGAACTCGGCGAGGTCGTCGAACGCGCGCTGGACCGGGCCCGCCGCCGGGCCGGGGACATCGACTTCGAGGTGGACCTGCGGCCCTGGGTGCTCACCGGCGATCCGAGCGCACTGGAACGTGCCGTGCTCAACCTGCTCGACAACGCGGTGAAGTTCTCCCCGGACGGCAGCGTGGTCGGGGTGCGGCTGCGGCCGCTGGGCGACGGGACGGCCGTGGTCGAGGTGTCCGACTCCGGGCCGGGCATCGCCGATGCCGACCTGCCGAAGGTGTTCGACCGCTTCTACCGCTCCTCGGAGGCGCGCACGCTGCCCGGGTCCGGACTCGGCCTCTCCATCGTGCAGCAGGCCGCGGAACGGCACGGTGGCGCCGCGTATGCGGGCAACGTGCCCGGCGGGGGTGCGTTGCTCACCATCCGCCTGCCGGGAGTGCCGGGCTGACCGAACACGTTCACACGGCGGAAATCCAGTTCCCACCTCGCGTGCGTGTTTGATCGTGTAGGATTTTGTGTGTTTCGCAGGTGTGAACGGACGGGGTGAACGTGCTCGCGCGGCAGCGGCAAGCGGTGATACTCGAGGAGGCCCGGCGCTCCGGCGCGGTCCGGGTCAGTGACCTCGTGCTGCGCCTCGGCGTCTCCGACATGACGGTGCGCCGCGATCTCGATGTGCTCGCCGGCCGCGGCCTGGTGGAGAAGGTCTACGGCGGCGCCACCTCGGTCGGCGGCAAAAGTACCGACGAGCCGGGCTTCGAAGCGAAGTCGGTGCGGCAGCGCACGCAGAAGGAGGCCATCGCCTCGCTGGCGGCCGGCCTGGTCCGTCCCGGCACCGCCATCGGCATCTCCGCGGGCACCACGACCTGGACGATGGCGCGCGCACTGGAGTCGATCCCCGGCCTCACCATCGTCACCAACTCCATCCAGGTCGCCGACGTGCTGCGCGGTTCCGGCGAGGCCGACCGCACCGTGGTGCTCACCGGCGGGGTACGCACGCCCTCGGACGCGCTGGTCGGCCCGGTCGCCGTGCACAGCCTGCGCAGCCTGCATCTCGACCTGGTCTTCCTCGGCGTGCACGGCATGGCGGACGGCCCGGGGTTCACCACGCCGAACCTCACCGAGAGCGAGACGAACCGCGCGCTCGTCGAGGCGGGCCGCAAGCTGGTCGTCCTCGCCGATCACACGAAGTGGGGGATCGTCGGCATCTCGACGATCGCCGATCTCGACGAGGCGGACGTGGTCGTCAGCGACGACGGCCTGTCCGAGCACGCCAGGGAGACGCTGGCGGAACAGTCCGGGGAACTGATGGTCGCGAACGTGGACGAGGACGACGAGTGAAGCGCACCCTTCGGCATCTCGCCGATGGCCGGGAGATCATCTACTTCGACGACCAGGAAGCCCCACCGGAGCGCACCGCGCGGGACACGCGCGATCTGCCCCCGGTGGCCGCGACCTCGGAGATCCGCCGTGACCCGCTGACCGGCGAATGGGTGGGCATGGCCGCCCACCGGCAGACCCGCACCTACAAGCCGCCCGCGGACCTGTGCCCGTTGTGCCCGACGAAACCGGGCAAGCCCAGCGAGATCCCGGAGGCCGACTACGACGTCGCCGTCTTCGAGAACCGCTTCCCCTCGTTCGCCCAGGGCGTCCACGGCGAAGCGTCCACTGTGGACGACGCGGGTGTCGTGCCGATCGCACCGGGCAAGGGACGCTGCGAGGTCGTCTGCTTCACCAGCGACCACAACCGCTCCTTCGCCGGCCTCGCGCCGAGCCGGGTGCGCACCGTCGTCGACGCCTGGGCCGACCGCACGGCCGAACTGTCCACGATGGACGGTGTGGAGCAGGTCTTCCCCTTCGAGAACAGGGGCGAGGAGATCGGGGTGACGCTGCACCACCCGCACGGCCAGATCTATGGCTTCCCCTTCGTCACCCCGCGCACCGCGCGGATGATCGAGGTGGCCCGCGAATACCACGCCGAACACGGCAGGCACGTGCTCGGCGACGTACTGGCCGCGGAGCGGGCATCCGGAACCCGGGTCGTCGCCTCCGGCGAGCACTGGACGGCGTTCGTCCCGCCCGCCGCCCGCTGGCCGGTCCAGGTACAGCTCGTCCCGCACCGGCAGGTGCCCGACCTGACCGCGCTGACCGGTGCCGAGCGGGACGACTTCGCCGGTGTCTACCTGGAGGTGCTGCGCCGCTGCGACGCGCTGTACGGCCGCCCGCTGCCCTACATCGCCGCCTGGCACCAGGCGCCGGTGCGCCGCGACCGTGAACTGTGCTGGCTGCACCTGGAGGTCTTCTCGGTGCTGCGGTCCCCGGACAAGCTCAAGTACCTGGCCGGTTCCGAGTCGGGCATGGCCGTGTGGGTCAACGACACCACCCCGGAGCAGATCGCCGGACGCCTGCGCGACGCCGTCACCTCCGCACAGGCGGCGTCCCCCGCGTAGAGTCGCCGCGTTGTTTCGATCCGGCGGCCCCTCGGGTACGAACTCTCCGGGTAAGCACAGGTTCGACTCAGCAAGCTCTCAGGCCCGAAGCGCATGGTGGTGACATGACCGAGAACGACCCCAGTGCTCAGCGCGATCCCGGCACCCAGGCAGACGGTGACGGGTGGCGCGAGTCCGCCGCACCGCGCCAGAACCCGGCACCGTACGAGAACGCGGACCAGGCGAGATGGTCACAGTCCGGCGATCCGGTGACCCCTGCCCCCGGCACGCAGGCCCCCGGCACGCAGGTCCCTGGCTCGCAGGTTCCCGGCGAGTACGCCTCCGCGGAGTCCGCTCCGGGGGCGTGGCAGACGCAGGCCGCGCCGCAGCACCCGCTGGGCGCGGGTGCCGCGCCCAGCGCCGAGCAGCACACCGGTCCGCACTACGGACCCGGTCACCAGGGGCCGTACTACGGCTACCCGGGCATGTCCTACCCGACCCCGCCGGAGCGGCAGCCCAAGCAGGGCAAGGGAACCGGCAAGCTCGTCGCCGGTGTCGCGGTGCTCGCGCTGCTGGTCGGCGGCGCCGCGGGCGGAGTCGGCGGCTACCTGGCCTCGGACTCCAACGACGGCTCCTCCGCCGTCAGCGCCCTGCAGGAGCCGCCGCGCAGTCAGCAGACCTCCGCTCCCGCGCCGGAGGGCACCGTCGAGTCCGTGGCGCAGAAGGCGGGGCCCAGCGTGGTCCAGCTCCAGGTGCAGGGCAGCGACGGCCAGGGCTCCGGTTCCGGCTTCGTGATCAGCCCGGACGGCTACGTGCTCACCAACAACCACGTCGTCGAGGCCGCGGCCGCCGGCGGCAAGATCCAGGCCGTCCTGCAGGACGGGCGCCGGGCCGCCGCCGAGGTCGTCGGGCGCGACCCCACCTCGGACATCGCCGTCGTCAAGATCGAGGGCGCGGACGGGCTCGTCCCTGCCGCTCTCGGCCGTTCCGACGATCTGCGGGTCGGGCAGAGCGTGGTGGCGATCGGCTCCCCGTTCGAGCTCACCGGCACCGTCACGGCCGGCATCGTCAGTGCTCTGCACCGCCCGGTGCGCGCCGGTGGCGGTAGCGCCGGCCAGGAGACCGTGATGGACGCGGTGCAGACGGACGCGGCGATCAACCCCGGTAACTCGGGTGGGCCGCTGACGAACATGGCCGGCCAGGTCATCGGCATCAACTCGGTCATCTACAGCCCGCCGGGTGCCGGTGGAGCGCAGGGTCAGGAGCAGGAAGCCGGCAACGTCGGCATCGGCTTCTCCATCCCGATCGACCAGGCCAGGCGCACGGCAGAGGAGATCATCCGCACCGGCAAGGCCACGCAGACCTTCATCGGTGCCGAGGTGGGCGACAACCCGCAGGGCGGCGCGACGATGGGCCGGATCACACCCGGCGCACCGGCCGAACAGGCCGGGCTCAAGCAGGGCGACGTCGTGACGAAGCTCGACGACCGGGCGATCGACAGTGCCGACGCGCTGGTGGCGTCCATCCGCACCCGGGCGCCCGGCGAGAAGATCTCGCTCACCATCGGTGACTCGCGGCAGATCGAGATCACCCTCGGCGGCCAGCCCGTCGAGGCCAAGTAACACCGTTCGACTCTCGGCCGCAGGCGCGGCCGAGGCCAACTCCGGCCCACTGCCCCAGGGCCGGAAACACTGGCGGGGAGAGCGCCGCACCGGGTCCTGGAGTCCGGTGCGGCGTTTCTCGTCGGTACCGTTCAGTCGCCGCTCCTGGCCGGGGCCAACTGCCGGTACGCGCCGGCGGCGAGCGAGACCGTCCACACCACGGCCAGGGTGAGCAGCAACCCGGTGGTGGTGTCGGCATCGTGCAGGCCCGGACTCGGCGGCGTTCCGAACTCCCGCCACAGCAGGGGAAACGCCAGCAGTCCGAGCATCGCCGTGAGCACCAGCGCGAGCCGCACCGGAGCCCGCCAGGCGGCCGGGAGCGCACGGATCAGCAGCAGGCCGACGACTCCCACCACGGGCGCGACGAGCAGGTCGTGTGCCAGCGGGCCGCCGAACAGCCAGGCGGCCGCGACCAGGCCCTGTGGCCCGAGTGGCAGGGCGAACTCGGCGAACAGATAACCACCCCAGACCAGCATCGCAAGACCGGCGGTGAACACGGCGATCCTCATCGGGCCTCCAGCCGTTGAACCCACTTCGTCTGCAGGACGCCGGGCCGGTTGGGGGCGATGATCCGGCACGGGTAGCCGTGGTCGATGTCGAGTTCCTCGCCGTTGAGTCGCAGGGCCAGCAGACTGATCGGGTCGGCCGTGTGCTCGCCGGGCAAGGTCGAGGTCGCGTAGAGGCCACCTCGTTCCAGCGAGATGACCCGAACCTCCGCGCCGGGTGCGCTACCGGCGGCGCGCAACAGGTCACCGACCGGAACGCCGGTCCAGGTGGCCGACTGGCTCCAGCCCTCCACGCAGGCGATCGGCAGGTCCGCCGTGGTCTGTGGCAGCGCGGCGAGTTGGGCGAGGGTGAACGTCCGGGAACCGGAGGGCGTCACCACCTCGAGCGCCCACCGTGGGTCGCGGGCAGCGTCGATCACGCCCGCGCTTGCGGCGGTCTTGTTGACCGGGACGCCCTGCGAGCCCTTGCCCGATCGCCAGGACAACCCGGACACGTTGCGCAGCAACGGAACCGTAGCTCCTGCCGTGGCGACGACGGCGACCCCCGCGGTCAACCAGGTCGTCCGCAGGAATCCGCGCCGGGACAGTCCGAAATGGTCGTCCGGCTTCGCCGCCGCGTCCGGGTCCTTGCGTAATCCGGTGCGGATCACCGGTAGCTTCACCGCGACATGCACCAGGACCGAACCCATCGCCACCCACGCGACGGCGTAATGCACCGCCGGGAAGTAGAAGTTCCACGGGTAGTTCTGCGCGACGTTGAACAGGCCGGTGAACAACTGGAAGAACGCCGCCGCCGAGAGCACCAGGATCGATCCGCGTTCCAGCGCGTGCAGCGGCGACCGCACCAGCGGCCGGGAGAACAGCTTCGGGTACACGCTCCACAGCTTGGCCAGCAGCAGCGGGATCGCCGCGATCCCGGAGATCACGTGCAGTCCCTGCGTAACCCGGTACAGGTTCACCGGACGGCTCGGCCAGGCGAACAGGCCCGTCGGGTGCTGGATGAAGTGGCTGATCAGGCCGGTGACGAAACAGACGGTGAACGCGATGCCCAGCCAGCGGCCGATCCGCGCGGTCACCCGCTCGTCGTGCGCGAGGCTGGAGAACCCGCGAAACCGGAATGACGTACTCATGCCGGCTCCAGTTCGGCGAACCAGCGCCGGTCGTGCGCCGCCGTCCAGCCGACGCGCAGGCCCGCGGCCGAGGCCACGCCCCGTACCGCGTCCGCGCCGAGCCACGCCCACGGAAACCAGGTACCGCTGACGGCAGGCTCGGACACCCGCACCCGTTCGCGGTGCAATCCGCGTCCGGGGGTTTCGAGTTCCACCACCACGCTGCCCTCCGCGGCCAGCAGCCCGGCGATACGGCGCAGCAGTGCCACCGGGTCCCCGCCGATACCGATGTTGCCGTCGGCGAGGAGTACGTGCCGCCAGCGTCCCTCGCCGGGCAGGTGGCCGAACACGTCCCGGCGCAGCGCCGCCGCACCTCGGCGCGTCGTCAGGTCCACGGCCACCTCCGAGCAGTCGATCCCGAGCGTGACGATCCCGCGTCCGGCCAGCGCCGCGGTGAGCCTGCCGGGACCGCAGCCCACGTCCAGGGTCGGCCCCGCGCACCTTCCCAGTAGCAGCTCGTCGGCAGGGTCCGGGTCGGTACGCCAGCGATCAGTGGGCAGCGGAAGATGGTCACCGCCGGCCAGTTCCAGCCAGCAGCGGCGTCCCAGCAGTCCGCAGTCGAAGGCTCCGGTGACGGTCACGTGGTCCCCATCCGGCTCGCGAGCGCGGCGACAGCCGCGCCGAACCGACTGTGCGGCAGGGATTTCGCGACCGCCAGGGCGTCGGCGATGGTGTCCACATCGGACAGTGTGTGCCCCGTGGCGGTGCGCAGTCCCGCCGCCCGTAGGGCCGCGAGCGTCCGTTCGCCGGTGTCCGCGCGGGACATCGGCACCTCGGTCAGCGCGGCGGCATCGGCCGGGTCGCGCAGGCCGAGCGCCCACCAGCCGCCGTCCTCGGCGGGGCCCAGCGCGGCGTCGGCGCCGGTCAGCAGTTCGGCGACCGCGTCCAGTCCGTCCGGCGTCACCTGTGGGGTGTCCATTCCGATCTGCACGATCGGCAGACTCGGGTTCCGCCTGCCCGCGTCGGCGTGCGCGTATGCCAGCCGCCAGGCGAAATCCGGGCCTCGCTGAGTGATCACGGTGGTCTCGCGAAGCAGGGAACGCAGTTCCTTGCCGTGAGCGGCCGCACCGAGATCGCCGGTCATCGCCACCACCACGCTTGCGTCCGAAGTGGACAGTGCGACCTCCAGGGTGTCCAGCAGCGCCGCCGCCGCCACCTCCGCGGCCTCGTCCGGGGTGGCAGGCGGGCACAGTCGCGTCTTGGCCAGCCCTGGCACCGGTGCCTTCGCCACCACGAGCAGGCAGTATCCGGCGGTCATCGGCTCAGCACCCTTGCCATGTCGCGCACGGCACGCAGCGTTCCGCGTACCGAACCGGACACCTTCGACTTCGTCCCGGCCGCCCGCGGACCGTAGCCGACGTCGAACTCGCGTACGTCCCAGCCCGCGTCCGCCGCGAGAATCAGCAGTTCCAGTGGGTAACCGAAGGCCCGGTCGGTGACGTTGAGCTCCAGCAGCGCGGCGCGCCGGACCGCACGGGCGGGGGCGATGTCGCGCACCGGCAGGCCCTTGCGGCGCAGGATGGCGGCGAGCAGCAGGTTGCCCGCCCGCGCGTGCCACGGCCACACTCCGGCCGAGGCCGGCACTCTCCGGCCCACCGCCAGATCGGCCCCACCGCGCACCTCCGCCACCAGCGTGGGCAGTTCCCCGGGATCGAGCGAGCCGTCCGCGTCCAGGAAGCAGACGATCTCCGACTTCGCATACTCCAGTCCGGTGTGCACGGCCGCGCCGTAGCCGCGCCGGGGCTCGTCGATCACCGTCGCGCCCCGGTCGGCCGCGATCCGTTGCGAACCGTCCGTGGAGCCGTTGTCCACGACGATCGCACGGAAACCGGGGGGCAGGGCATCGAGCACGGCGGGCAGCGCGGCCGCCTCGTCGAGACACGGGAAGATCACATCGACTTCGTCAGCACTCACCGGCCTGACAGTAGGTCCACCGTGGACGGTCGGAAACCCGTACTCGGCTTACCGAAGCATGACATTGCCCGGATGGGGGATGAGGTCTTACCGAGTCGTGACGTTCCGGGGCCTGAGCCGCTGGTACCGGCCGATAGGATCTACCGTGCGCCGGGTGTGGCGTTGGGTGCCCGGCGAGTCTTCCCGCCCGGTGTCGGTCCCGCCTGTACGCGCGTCCGGTATGCGGTCTCGCGTCGCCCGCGGCTGCCGCGCCGGTGGTCACGACTCTGTCGGCGGCGGGCCACCGTGTGCGGACGATCTGACGAGGGGCGGCATGAGCGGGACAGGCACGAATGTGCGGACGGGGCTGGTGCTGGTCGTCGATGACGACGACACCGTCCGCGATGTGGTCCGGCGCTATCTGGAGGTCGCGGGCTTCTCCGTCGCGGTGGCCGCCGACGGGGCCGAGGGGCTTCGCCAGTTCACCGCACGAGCACCAGATCTCGTCGTGCTCGACGTGATGATGCCCGGCCTTGACGGACTCGAGGTGTGCCGCCGGCTGCGCCAGGTCAGCGCGGTACCGGTGGTTCTGCTGACCGCGTTGGGGGAGGAGGAGAACCGGATCGCCGGGTTGCAACTCGGCGCGGACGATTACGTCACCAAACCGTTCAGCCCCCGCGAACTCACCCTGCGCGTCGTCTCGGTGCTGCGGCGGGCTCGTATGCCGTACCCCGTTGGCGTTGCCCCCGAACTCCGCGACGGTGACCTCGTGCTGTACATGAACGCCCGGCAGGCGTCGCTCGGAGGTGCGGAACTTCCTCTCACCGCTAGGGAGTTCGACTTGCTCGCCCACTTTCTCAGCCACCCTGGCACCGCGTTCTCCCGACAGGACCTGCTCGAACAGGTGTGGGGCTGGGACTTCGGCGACCAGTCCACCGTGACCGTTCACGTGCGACGGTTGCGGGAGAAGATCGAACCGCTACCGGCCAAACCCGTCCGGGTCACCACCGTGTGGGGCGTCGGCTACCGCTACGACGCGGGCGCGTCGTGATCACCTCCGGCGAGACATTCGCCGAGATGCTCGAGCACGTCTGGCACATACTGCCGTACGCGCTCACGTTCGCGCTGCCCGTCGTCGTCCTCGGCGGTCTGCTGCTCTGGTTGCTGCGCAACAGGTCCCTGGCGAGTTCGCTCACGCTGCTCGTGATCGTCCCGATCGCCGCGACGATCACCGGGGTACTGGGCGTCAGCGGCTTCATGTTCACCCCGACGTTGACCACGATGCTCCTCGTCTGCCTGCTCGTCGGTCTGGTGATCGTGCCGGCCGCGATCGTTCTCGGGCACGGAATCGCTCGTCGCAGCGTCTGGGAGAGCGATGCGCGGGAACGGGAGCGTGCCGCGGAAGCCTCCCGGCGTGAGCTTGTCGCCTGGATCAGCCACGACCTGCGCAGCCCGCTATCCGGTATCCGTGCCATGGCCGAGGCGCTGGCGGACGGTGTAGTCGCGGAGCCTGGCGAGGTGGCCGGGTACGCGCATCGGATCAGCGGGGAGACCACTCGGCTCTCGGCGATGGTGGAGGATCTGTTCGAGCTGTCCCGGATCACGGCGGGTGCCCTGGAGCTGAGCATGTCCTCGGTCGCGCTGTCCGACGTGGTCAGCGACGCGATCGCCGGGCAGACCCCGGTCGCGGAGCAGAACCAGGTGCTGTTGCGGGCGAGCGCGCAGGCGCGGCCGGTGGTGTCCGGCAGCGATCCGGAGCTGGCGCGGATCGTGCGGAACCTGGTGGCGAACGCGATTCGGCATACCCCACCGGAGGGCACCGTGGCGGTGCGAATCGGCGTCGACGGCCGCGAGGCGCTGCTCTCGGTCGACGACGGCTGCGGCGGTATCCCCGAGGACGAGATCGGCCGGGTCTTCGACGTCGCGTATCGCGGCACGCAGGCCCGTACCCCGGAACGCTTCGGCACCACGGCGGGCGGCGGCCTCGGCCTGGCCATCGCGAAGGGTCTCGTCGAGGCGCACCGCGGACGTATCGGTGTGCGCAACAGTGGCGCGGGCTGTCGTTTCGAGGTCCGGTTACCCCTCGCCACCCCCTGATCCGGTTCGCAACAGGTTTCGCCCGGCGCGAGTGGTCCGTTCGGATGGCTAAGGGGTGACCGGGTCGCGCAGCCGGGCGGTGGCGAACGCGGTCATTCCCTCGGCGAAACCGGTCTCGGCGGTGAAGCCCAGCAATTCTGTCGCGCGTGCCGGGTCGGCCACCACGTGCCGGACGTCGGCGGGCCGCGCACCCCCGACGATGCGCGGCGCCGGCCCGTCGCAGGCACGCGCCAGCTCGGCCGCCAGTTCCCCGACGGTGTGCGGCTCACCCGAGCAGACGTTCACCGGCGTCAGCTCACCCGGTGTCCCCTCGGCCGACAGTGCGAGCACGTTGGCCCTGGCGACATCGTGGACGTGCACGAAGTCGCGCCGCTGGGCACCGTCCTCCAGCACGGTCGGCTGCTCCCCGCGCAGCAACGCGGACCGGAACAGCGAGGCCACCCCGGCGTACGGGGTGTTCTGCGGCATCCGCGGGCCGTAGACGTTGTGGTAGCGCATCGCCCACACCGTCCCGCCGGTCTGCCGCGCCCACGCCTCGGCGAGATGCTCCTGCGCGAGTTTCGTGGCCGCGTACGTGCTGCGGGGGAGCAGCGGGGCGTCCTCCGGCACCAGCAGCGAGTCGAGTTCCCGGTCGCAGGTACCGCAGCGCGGTTCGAATCGTCCGGCGTCCACATCGGACTGACGGCGTGGCGAGGGCGGCACGATCCCGTGTTCCGCGCAGGTGTACCGGCCCTCCCCGTAGACCACCATCGACGAGGCGAGCACCAGCCGTGTCAGTCCGGCCGCGTGCATCCCGGCGAGCAGCACGGCGGTGCCGTAGTCGTTGTTCAGGGCGTACGACGGTGCGTCGGACGGGTCGATGCCGTGCCCGACGACAGCGGCCTGGTGGCACACGGCGTCCACCTCGGACAGCAGTTCTCCGAGCAGCCCGGCGTCGGTGACGTCGCCCCGGACGAAACGGTGCGATCCGAGGTAGCCGGGTGGGTCGCCGGCGCCGTGCGCCGTCGGCAGCAGGTTGTCCAGCAACACCACCTCGGCGCCGGATTCGGTGAGCAGGTCGGCTATGTGGGAGCCGATGAAGCCGGCTCCTCCGGTTACGAGAACGCGCACGGCGGCAACGCTATGGCCGCGAACGCGACCGCGCATCGTGGACGGCGCCGACATCGGCGCCGGAACCGCCGGTGGTCTGCGACACGGGAGGCGTCCCGGCGCCTCCACCTCGCGCCGAAACCGACTACGGTGTGGTTCATGGAACGCAGCGCGCAGCGGCTGGGCCGCGCCCTTGTCGTGGTCGTCGACGACCGCACGGCCCACGGGGAACACGAGGACACGACCGGACCGCTGGTGACCGAACTGCTGGAGGAAGCCGGGTTCATCGTCGATGGCACCGTGGTGGTGCATGCCGAGACCGTCGCGATCCGCAACGCGCTCAACACTGCCGTGATCGGCGGCGCGGACCTGGTGATCACGGCCGGGGCGACCGGGGTCTCGCCCCGCGACGTCACCCCGGACGCCACGGCGGGCGTGCTCGACCGTCCGATTCCGGGCATCGGGGAGGCACTGCGCTCCTCCGGCCTGGCCGCCGGTGCGATCGACGCCGGCATCTCCCGGGGTCTGGTCGGCGTCTCCGGCAGCACCCTCGTGGTGAACCTGGCCGGTTCCCGGGCAGCGGTCCGGGACGGCATGGCGACGCTGTCGTCCCTGGTACCGCACGTGATCGACGAACTGTCCGGCCTCGACGAGAACTGAGCGTCATGACCGGCGACGAGCCGCACGAACCTCCCCGCAAGACCGACCGCCGCACGCTGGACGAGGTCTTCGGGGAGGTCCTGCCGGACACGACCAGGGACGAGCGGGACGACCGGCCGTCGTCCGGCTCGCCGGATCGCTGGTACCTGGAGAACCGGCCGCCGCACCACGACCGCTGAGCGGCCGGCGGCGGGACGGTCAGCGGCTCTGCTGCTGCTGACGGAGCAGGTCGCGGATCTCGGTGAGCAGTTCCACGTCGGTCGGCTCGGACGGACCGGCTTCCTGGCCCCGCTTGCGGCGCTCCTGCAGGTGCTTCACCGGCATGACGATCACGAAGTAGACGACTCCGGCGACGAGCAGGAAATTGATCGTCGCGTTGATGACGCCGCCGAAGTCCAGGAAGGTGCTCTCGTTCGCGCTGAGCACCCGGAAACCGAGCCCCTGCGCGGCGTCCGAGCCGCCGATCGCGTTGATCAGCGGCTTGATCAGACCGTTGGTGAACGAGGTGACGATCGTGGTGAACGCGGCACCGATGACCACGGCGACCGCGAGGTCCACGACGTTGCCGCGCATGATGAAGTCCTTGAAGCCCTTGAGCACCGTGCTCTCCTTCTCGGGAAGGGGACCAACGTTCGTTTGTGTCCCGGTACATGTCGCCCATTACGTTTCGGTCACTGAAACGGGCTACCGGAGCGTAACCGCAAGGGAATCGGTCAGCGACACCCCGGCGACCTGTGCGGCCGCAGCCTCCGGAACGGACACCAGGACCATCGGCCCGCGCGGGTTCCCGCCGGGTTTCCGTTCGCCGGAGTCGTCCACGACGGTGATGATCACCGCGCCTTCGGCGAGCACCCGACGTTGCTGTTCCGGGGTTTGCGGCGCCACGATGTCCACTGTGGACCCAGGATGCAGGAACTCGGCGACGCCCGCGTCGGCGAGCCGGATCGGCACGGTCGCCCGGTCCGGACCACCGAGGCCCGCCAGGTCACCGTGCGTGCCGACGACACGGACGTCCGTCAGCGGCTCCCCCGTACGGGTGGCACCGGCGAGCAGGCGACCGTCCACTGTGCCCGGTTCGGTGTAAGCGCCACCAGGCCGAAGCGACTCGGGCATCCGTGCCACACGTACATGTTCGGCGCCCAGGGTGGTGCCCTGCGGAAGATCGGCCGCGGCGACGAGTACCGGCACGGTGGCCTCGCCGGCGGAGACGCCCGGGCGCATGGCGAGCGCGGCGGCACCCAGCAGCAGCGCGACGGCGAGTCCCCGCCGCAGCCGCAGGATCAGCCGTCCGTGCGAGCGGGAACGCGCTCGCAACGCCTGCCATCGCCGCCCGCAGGCCACACCGAATCCGCCCATGCTGCCGCCCCCGCTTCCGCCACGAGGACGGACCGCCCGCCCTCGGCAACGACGTTAGGCAGGCGGACGGGCAGGCAGAAGGCCCGGATCAGCGGCCTGTGGACAACTGGGGGTCTGTGGACAACTGGGGGATGGCGGACCCGCTACGGCGGGACTCAGGAAGCGGACGAGGTGGCCTTGGCCGATCCCGAGGAGCCGGACGAACCCGAGCCGGACGAACCCGAGCCGGACGAACCCGAGCCGGACGAACCCGAGGCCCCCGAACCGGACGAACCCGATGAGCCCGAGGCCCCCGAACCGGAGGATCCGGAGGATCCCGAATCCGATCCAGAGCCGGACGAACCCGACGAGCCCGAGGACTCGGACTTGCCCGAACCGGAGTCGCCGCCCTTCGACTCGCCGGAGGAACCCTTGGCGTCGGCCGAGGAGGACGTCGACGAGGTGCTCGAGGAACGGGAGTCGTTGCGGTAGAAGCCGCTGCCCTTGAAGATCACGCCGACCGCGCCGTACAGCTTGCGCAGCGTGCCCGAGCACTGAGGGCATTCCGTCAGGCTGGCGTCGGAGAACGACTGCACCGTCTCGAACCGGTGGTCGCACTCCTTGCAGGCGTACTGGTAGGTGGGCACTGGTGCTCCTTCGCGGCTTGGCACTCGAAGTCCGAGAGTGCTAATGCGATTCTGCGGCACGGTATTCCCCGAGCGCAAACCCGGTTTCGTCACACCCGGGCAGAGCAGGGTAGCCGGACGAGCCCGCGACCCGGAGTCAGGGCCGCGTGCATGCGCACGTCATGCGGCTCCGCGGGCAGCCGGTCAACGAGTTCGGTGTCCCGGACGACCGCGATGAGCTCGACATTCGGCGAGAACGCCAGTGAACGGTCGTAGTAGCCGGCGCCGCGGCCGAGGCGGACGCCCACCCGGTCCACCGCCAGCGCGGGCAGCAGCACCCGGTCCGCCGTCGCGGGCGCGGTGCTGCCGAGGCGCGGTCCGGCGGGCTCCAGTACGCCGCGCAGCCTGCCCGGCACCAGGGAGGACGGCCCCGTGTACTCCGCCCACTCCAGCGGACCCGGAGTGGACGGGATCACCGGCAGCAGCACCCGTGCGCCGCTGTGCGCGAGCGCGTCCAGCAGCGCCGTCGAACCCGGCTCGGAACCGAACGGCACGTAGGCGCACACCGTGCCGGAGCCGGCGAGTCCGCGAGCGGTCACGGCCAGTCGCCCGGCGTCGGCGACACGCGCGGCATCCGGCGTAACCGCACGTCGTCGCGTCAGGTGCGACCGCCATTCGGCTTTCGTCCCGGACGGGCCGGGGGCGCGATCGGGCTCGGTTTCGGAACGCTCCGCGTTGCTCGCGTGCTCATTGCCGGGTGGGGCCACGCGATCAGGTTAGGCTCTGCGGCTATGACGGCCGCTGCGACCAACCAGACGTTCCGAACCGCCATCGTGCCCGCCGCCGGACTCGGCACGAGGTTCCTCCCGACCACCAAGGCGGTGCCCAAGGAGCTGCTGCCGGTGGTGGACACCCCTGGCATCGAGCTGGTGGCCACCGAGGCCGCGGCGGCCGGTGCGAAACGCCTGGTGATCGTCACCTCGCCGGGCAAGGAGTCCGTCGTCGACTACTTCCGCGACGCTCCCGAGCTGGAGGACACCCTCGAACGCAAGGGCAAGACGGAGATGCTGGCGAAGGTCCGCCGGGCGCCCGCACTGCTCGACGTCGAGGTCGCCATCCAGTCCGAGGCGCTCGGCCTCGGGCACGCCGTCGCGCAGGCGGAGGGCAACCTGGACGAGGCCGACGAGGCCGTCGCCGTGCTGCTGCCGGACGACCTGGTGCTGCCCACCGGCGTCCTGGACCGCATGTCGGCCGTGCGCGCCGAGCACGGCGGCAGTGTGCTGTGCGCCTTCGACATCCCGCGCGAGCAGATCTCCGCCTACGGCGTGTTCGACGTCGCCGACACCGCCGACGCCGACGTCAAGCGCGTGCACGGCATGGTCGAGAAGCCCGCCGCCGAGGACGCGCCGTCCACCTTCGCCGCTGCGGGGCGCTACCTGCTCGACCGTGCCGTTTTCGACGCGCTCCGCCGCATCACGCCCGGCTCCGGTGGCGAGCTGCAACTCACCGACGCCGTCGCCTTGCTCATCTCCGAGGGGCATCCCGTGCACGTCGTGGTGCACCGCGGCGGCAGGCACGACCTGGGCAACCCGGGCGGTTTCCTGCGTGCGGCCGTCGACTTCGCCCTGGAGGATCCCGAGTACGGGCCCGGGCTGCGTTCCTGGCTGACCGACCGGATCGGGAGCGCGCACTGATGAACGAGACCGAGGCCGACGCCGTCGGGACCGAGCCGGTGGCGACGGACGAGGACACCGGCGGCGCCGTCGAGGCCACCGAGTTCCGCGGCGTCGAGGACCAGCTCGCCCTCGTGCTCGAGGCCGCCGTGCGGCCGCAACCGGTGCGGGCCGCCATCTCCGAGGCGCAGGGACTGCTGTGCGCGGAGGAGGTCGTCGCCGAAGCCGCGCTGCCGGGCTTCGACCAGGCCGCGGTCGACGGTTACGCGGTGCGCAGCGTGGACGTGCGCACCGGCGGCGACGAGCCGGTCGTCCTGCCGGTCGTGGGTGAGATCGCCGCGGGCTCCCGGCAGCCGCGCAGGCTCCAGCCCGGGCAGGCGGTGCGGGTGGCCACCGGCGCACCGTTGCCGACCCTGGCCGATGCCGTCGTCCCCAATGCCTACACCGACGGGCACAACGCCCGCGTCACCGTGCACCGCTCGGTGCCTTCCGCCGCCTACGTGCGGCGGACCGGTGAGGACGTGCAGATCGGCGACGTCGCCGTCCGGCAGGGCGACACGATCGGTTCCGCGCAGGTCGGCCTGCTTGCCGCCGTCGGCAGGGCCAAGGTGCTGGTCTACCCGCGGCCCAGGGTGTCGATCGTGACCGTCGGCGACGAACTCGTCGACATCGACCGCACGCCCACCACCGGCCAGGTCTACGACGTCAACTCCTACGCGCTGGCCGCCGCGGCGCGGGACGCGGGCGCGGAGGTCAGCCGGGTCGGCATCGTCTCCAGCGAGCCGCGCAGGCTGCGCGAGATCGTCGAGGGACGGCTGCTGATGTCCGAGGTCGTCGTGGTCGCGGGCGGCGCGGGCGGCAGTTCCGGCGACGAGGTGCTCTCCGCCCTGTCCGAACTCGGCCGCATCGACATGACGAGGGTGGGCATGCACCCCGGTTCGGTGCAGGGCTTCGGCAGGCTCGGCCCGGACAACGTGCCGACGTTCCTCATTCCCGGCAACCCGATGAGCGCGCTGGTGGTGTTCGAGGTGCTGGTGCGTCCGCTGATCCGGGCGGCGCGCGGGACTCGTAACCCGCACCGCCGCATCGTCGGCGCGCGGTTGCTGTCGCCGATCCAGTCCACCAAGGGCCGCAAGGGTTTCCTGCGCGGGCAGCTCCTGCGGGACGAGACGAATGGCGAGTACATGGTGCAGCCGCTCGGCACGTCCGGCACGCACCTGCTCGCCTCACTGGCCGAGGCGAACTGCCTGATCAACGTCGACGAGGACCTGACCGAGGTCGCCGCGGGCGACCAGGTCCAGGTGACCTTCCTGGCCCAGCGCGCATAACCGGCGTCATGTCGGCAGTGGTGCAGGGATCGCCGTACGGCGAGGGGCGTCACCCCGGCTGGCCCGCGCGGCTCGGTCCGCTGCGCGTCGCGGGCGGTGTGGTCGCGGTGCGGCCGATCCGGCTGCTCGACGCGGGCGACTGGAGCCGGGTCCGCAGGCGCGACCGGGCGTACCTGGAGTTGTGGGAGCCGACCACGCCAGGGAGCTGGGATGAGCGCAACGCCGTGCTGGCGTGGATGTCGCAGTGGTCGGCGCTGCGCGGCCTCGCCCGCAACGGTCAGTGTCTTCCGTTCACCATCACCCTTGATGGTGAGTTCGCCGGGCAGATCACGGTCGGCAACATCATCCGCGCCTCGCTGCGTTCGGCGTGGGTCGGTTACTGGGTCGCCTCCGGTGCCGCGGGCGGTGGGGTGGGGACCGCGGCGGTCGCGCTCGTCGTCGATCACGCCTTCGCTTCCGCCGGGTTGCACCGGATCGAGGCGACCGTCCGCCCGGAGAACGTGGCGAGCCTGCGCGTGCTGGCCAAGGCCGGTTTTCGGGAGGAGGGGCTGTTCCGCCGGTACCTCGATGTGGCGGGCGATTGGCGGGACCATTTCTGCTACGCGATCACTGCCGAGGAAATAGGTGACGGTCTGGCCGAACGACTCGTCCGGTCGGGTCTGGCGCGACGCGTTTAGCCCACGCGATCGTCTGTGCAAAGGGATCCGGCGCCCGCGCAACCGTGTGACGTTCACCTTATCCGGTGAGCACAATCCGCTGTGCCGGTCGGCGTGGCACCCGGTTTTCTGTTACTCCTGTGACTAGCGTGACTACAGCAGTAATGTTCGGGGGAGGTGACGGGAGATGCCGAGTTCGCTGATCATCGTCGCGCTTGCCGCGGCGTGGCTTGTCGTCCTCGTGCCGATGATCGCGCGCAAGCGCCAGGAGATCGCGCGGACGACGGATTCCGCGCTGGCAGCCCGCGTCGTCAGGGTGGGGGGCGCTCGCGACGAGGGACCGGAGGAGTTCGCCATGTCCGACAAGGCACAGCCGGCCGCGACGGCGCATAGTTCGCGGGACGTGCCGTTGCGGGACGAGGACACAGACCGTGACGACGCCGTCGAGATCGATGAACTGGACGAGGATGTCGACGACGAACTCGACGCCGACCGGGACGAGCAGGAGGGCCGGTTCGACGACGAGGTCCGGCGGGCGCCCGAGCGCGTCGGAGCGCAGGGGTCCGGCTCCGCACGCCGGTACCGTCCGGGCCGCGGGGGGTACGACCCCGAGGCGGCCGAGATCGCGGCCAGAGCCAAGTACGCCTTCCGTCAGCGCGTCGTTCTCGGCCTGATCGTCACCGCCGTCGTCACCGCGGCGCTGGCCGGGTTCCTGTGGCCGGTCGTCTGGTGGGTGCACGGTGCCGTCGACGTGGCGCTCGTCGCCTACCTCGGCTACCTGCGCAGGCAGGTCCGCATCGAGGACGAGATCCGCACGCGGCGATCGTCCCGGCTCAGCGGCAGCCGCCGCGTCCGGCACGAGGCGGCGCCCACCGACGACCTCGACGGCGACCTGGACCGATACGACGACCGTCAGGGTGCCGACGAGGAGGTCGAGGAGCAGCCGCAGCGGCGTCCCGGCAGGCCCCCGCTGGTTCCCCAGCGGCCGCACCGCAACGGCGTCGTCCTCGACGTCGAGGACGAGGACCCGGCGTTCCACGAGCTCGACGAGCCCGGGCAACTGCCGTACCGGCGGGCGGTCGGCGAGTAGCCACCCTCCCGCTCGGCCCGCATGGTCGTCCTGTTACGCTATGCGGGCTTCACCAGGGGCTGTAGCGCAGTTGGTAGCGCGTCTCGTTCGCATCGAGAAGGTCAGGGGTTCGATTCCCCTCAGCTCCACACAAGGGTTCTCATCGCTGTTGACCTTCGTGTTCGACCTTTCGTAGTGTCCCGTTTCTGGCCTGGCGTTCGACAGAACGCCAGGCCAGAGCGGTGTTTAGAGGTTCTGTTTCCCCGAGGGTGTCGCCTTTCCCGAGGGTGTCGCCGGTGACCACTCTGTGTGGCGACTTCCGGCTGGTTGGCCGCCTGGTCTCGTGCGGGACTGATGAGGACCCTGGCGAGCTTCTCGACGTCGGGCGGATCGCGACGTTCGTCACTGATCCGGAGTCCTGAGTCGGAGCGACGCACATGGCGCTTCCCGACTCATCTGGTGCCCAATGCCCACCGCCTTTGGGAAGACAGCGCAGACTTTGTGGGCCGCGGCTGTCGAAAGCCGGTCACTGCGCCCACCCCGAGACGTGAACCTCACCGACGCTGACACCGACCGCGCCCCAACTGGCGCGTGTGGAATGGGAAGTCCACCCGATCAACCGACGTCAATATCCTGCGCACAGCAGAGAATCCTTCCCCGCCGAACACCAAGATCACATGCTGTGGCCGGCTGAACGTGCCGGGTGCTCGGCAAGTAGTCGTCCTCGTGGTCGAACAGGGACCGCGGCATCCGAGATTCAGGCTGTAGGCCGGTTCGTTCTGACCTGCGACGAGGATGACGAACGGGCCGAGCCGTTCTCGAAGGCACTGCCGGGGGAATCATTGACCGCCAATCGTGCCCGAAGATCGCTTACTATGGCTCAATGTCCGGTGCCCAGCTCGTATTCGAGCTCGACCTCTCGTCCTTGGGTGTGCGAACGACGTGGACGCCGACTGAGGCCGAGCGCCTGTTGTGCGCGGCCGTTGTGCGTGGCTTTCCGGTGCTGGAGCCGACTGATGGGGATCAGCGGCGTCGATGGCATGCCCTGAGAGAGACCCCGTCCGCCGCTATCGCCGTCCTCAGGGAGGCCTCGCCTGATCAGCTCGGATTCGCGTCGCAGGGCCCGTTGCAAGAGCACGCGCACGATCGGCGACTGATTTCGATCCTGATGGATGCCATCGCCCATCTCGGCGATCACGACGCACGCCTTCGGTTCGCGGGCCATAACGAGTTCCGCAGAAGTTGCGAATGGTTCGAGCGTGATGTCGTCGAACTTCGGCGCGCCGTTACCGAGGCCGCCGCCGACGACGGCGGCCCTGCCACGAAGGTAGACCGGCCTCGGGTCGCTCCGACAAGTGTCTTGTTGCGCTCGGCCATCAACCTGTTGGAGGTGACGGGCACCGCTGGGGTGGAGGCAGTTTATGTGCGGCCCTACTCGACACATGCGCCGATCGTATTGGAGTTGGCGGCGGAAATGTCGGCCGACGATGAGCCCCTGCGTACGCTGATGTCGCAAACCCGTGCGGTCGCTTACACGCCTGAGAACCAAACTGGGTCGCACCAGGTGGCTGCGGTGTGCAGTACGACCGGACAGGGATTCGCCGTCCATGCCTATTACTATTCGCAGGCTCTCGCTTTGCCCAAGCCGCGTCGGCGCTGGTTCCCGCGGCGCCCGAAGAACAAGGTCAAATGGCTCGTGCGACTCGGCCTGCTGGCAGATTTCTCCGAGAAACATCTGGATAAATGCAGCACACTCGATGTTGAGACCCGTGGCTCGTACCTGTCGATCGGTGTGCTCCAATTCGACGTTCCGATCGTCATGTCCGCACTTGGTGACGATCCCGAGTCGAGAGACGAGAACGGTTATCGGTGGGGTTTGTTGCCAGGTGCGGCAAAGTACAAAATGTTTGTGGGTGGAGGTAACGGTAAGTATGGGAGGCATACTCCAGTCGACCCTTGCAAATCCAAATGCAATCAAGTGGCAGTGGGTCGAATACCTCGCAGGGATTTTAACTGCTCCGTCGTGCGCTGATAGACAGGGAGTGTCCGGGTAGCCAAAACTCGTTTTCAAGTGTGGCCAACACTCGCTCGATAATTTACCGAACCGGCCTCACCGGCGATGGCGCCACTTCCGTTGACGCCGCCCTCGCTCTGGGCATGCCAGACCAACAGGGACGAGCAAACCGGAGTCTCGTGGCGCATGACCCACGACTACATCGCACCGTGTTCGACGACGAGTTGCCGTAGCTTCCGGCGAAGCTGTCGATGGTCCATCGCCGCTTCGGCATCGCTCAGCCACAGCAGTAGCCGGTGTCCGGTGCTTGGGCAGGGAAGTGACGGCCATGTCACGCCGCCGGTGCGGGATCAGCGATTCGGGCCTCGTCGGTGGGTACCTCGTCTGATTGTTCGGGAGCATTCCTCGCGTGGAGTTCTGCTCGGACGATCTTGACGAGTTCTCGGGCCGGTGTGGTGCCAGTCCCCAGTCGGACACGCAAGGTATCAGCGGATATCGGCTTCTGGTGAGCCGCTCGATGAGCCGCGTCGTCCTGGTCGCGCCTGCTCCAGGAGAACCTCCAGTGGGCGGCCGCGAGACACCCGCTGGCCGAGCTGCGATGAGCCTGGTGTGTTGCGCTCCTTTTGCTGGCACTGGCACCGGTGCGCACGCGGCGAATCGACGCGGTGGCGATGGTCGACGGGACTTCGGTACCGACGCGGGATCACCGGCTGGTGATCGCCACCGGCGACGCGCATCCGGGCAACCGTGGGCGACTGCACCGTCTACCGCGACTCCGGAATCCAGCAGCAACTGTCAGGCCGGCCGGTGCTGTCCGACGGCGGCTACCAGGGGCAATTCCGAGGTTGGTTCCGGACCGGCGAACCTTTAGGCCGAGGCGCGACAGCCCCGTGCGCACCCCTTGAATACTGCTGCTCCGTTCGGGCGGTGTCGGCACAAACCTGCCTCGGGACTCCACCGGTCCGGCGACGATTGCTGTTCGCCTGCGATGAGGGAGGTTGCGGCGATGCCCGGGTTTCGTACCAACCAGAACGGCAAGGCCTATCCGATCACGCCGAAGAAGGGCGGCGGTGTGGTCGTGGTGGCGGGCGCGCTCGCGTGCGGCGTCGTCGCGGTCGGTGGTGTCGGAGGGGCGGGAACGGCAGGCACCGCCGCCGACTCCGCCGCGACGCAGGCGCTGCGCGGAAAAACCAGCCAGAGCAAAGGCGAAGCGAAGAAGGGCCGGTACGAACCGGCCTGGAACCGGCTCGGCTGGAAACAGCTCAAGAAGACCGGCCAGAAGGCGGCGACCTGTGTCGCCCATTCGTTCGGACAGGTACAGGAGTTCTTCGCCCGGAACCCGTGCACAGCACTGGATCGCACCCTGCTGGCCCTCGGCGACGGTAGCGGCGGCACCATCCTCGTCGCCATTTCGTGGGTCCGCATGCCCACCGCCGGTGTGGCACAGGAACTCGAGGACCTCGCGCACGTACAGGGCACCGGCAATGTCACCCCGCTCGCCACATCCCTCCTGGATATCGCCGGGGTGGAATTCACCGGCGAGTACTACGACTCGGATCGCCGGGGATCGATGACGGTCATCGCGGAGGCCACGCCCGCCGACGGTGGCGCCGACGAGGCGATGATGCGAGCCGTGGTGGAGGTGGCGAAGGAGTTCCCGCCCCCGTAACGCCCGGCCGCGCCCCGCTGGTCAGTCCTCGCGTTCGTCGATGCGCAGGGTGTTGCCGAACGGGTCCCGCAGTTCCAGGCACGCCCCGCCGGACTCCGCGCCGGCGCTGGGCCCGATACCCGGGTTGAGGTACGGGTAGTCCTTGCCCGCCAGCTCGGCGTGCAGATCCCGCACCCCCTTCGCATAGACGTAGACGAGGGTGCCGGGCGTGCCGTCGCCGTGGTGCTCCGAAAGGTGCAGCACCAGCGAACCCCGCGACACCTGCTGGTACACCGGCCCCTCGCCGTCGAAGCGGTGTTCCCAGTCGACGGTGAAACCCAGGTACCCGACGTAGAACTCGTGCGCCTTCACCAGGTCGAACACGCGCAGTACGGGCACGACCAAGCCTGCCTTGAACCTCATGCCCGGACCCTAACGCTGCCTACCGTCACAAACCCGGCGACGTCTTGGGACGGCTGCCGGTCACGATGAGCGCGCTTGCCGCGAGTGGGACCAGGGCCCAGAGTGCCGCGGTGACGTAGCCGCCCTCCTCGGGGAGAACGGCCCCGGCCGGTGTCGCGTCGGCGAGCAGCAACCCGGCGAGTGCGCTTCCGACGCTGAAACCGATGCTGCGGACGATCTGGTTGACCGACAGCACGCTGGCGGTCTCCGCCGGCGGAACGCCGACCAGGACGAGCCCAGGCATGACCGCGGAGACGCCTCCGACGCCGAAGCCGAGCAGGGCTGTCGCCGTGAGAACGGCGAGCAGGGACCCGTGTGCGACGGCGAACAGTACCGCGGCGACGATGGCCAGCGCCGCGGTCAGCGCGAACGTCCAGCGTTCCGTGATGCGGGAAACCAGGCGTGGCAACGATTTTCCCGCGACGAATCCGAGAAGCGAGAACGGGATCAACGCCGTGCCCGCCGCGACACCCGGGAGTGCGAACCCGTACAGCGCACCCGCCGGCGTCTGCACGTAGCGGGTGAACAGACTGAACAGCAGGTACAGTCCCACGCCCGCGATGAGCATCGCCAGGTTCGCGCGCAGCACGGGCCGCTGACCGAGCATCCGCAGGTCGACCAGTGGCGAGGCCGCCCGGAGTTCGACGACCGCCCAGACGGTGAGGGTCGCGGCGGACGCGGCGAGGATGCCGCCGCCCAGCCACGGAGCGTCCCAAACCGCGGGCTCCGCGATGACCAGCAGGATCCCGAACGTCCCGAGGGCGAGCAGGAGCGCGCCGACCACGTCGATCCGGGGCCGCGCTCCGGGCGCCTCGACGGGCAGAGCACACCATGCGACGGCGAGCGCGGCGGCCGACAGCAGCAGTCCGAGTCCGTACGCGGCGCGCAGTCCGGCGAGCTGGTCGAGCAGGCTGACCACCGGATAGCCGACGCCGATGCCCACGGTCGACGCGACCGACAACGCGGCGATCGTCGATGCGGATCGCTGCGCGGGCAGATGGGTGCGGGCGACGCTCATCAGCAGCGCCACGACCGCCACGCCGAGCCCCTGCAAACCACGCCCGATCAACAGGGCCGCGAACGGCAACGGAAGGACCGTCAGCAAGCTGCCCAGCGTGACCAGGGTGAGCGTGGTCAGGATCGTGACCCGGCGGTACGGGCCACTGCCGAGCCTGCCGAGAACGGGGCCGGCGATCGCGCCGGTGAACAGCGTCACCGTCAGCGTCCATTGTGCTGAGTCGAGGGAGACCCGCATGCCGGTGGCGACCGGGGTGATGAGCGGCGCCCCGACGCTTCCGATCACCGCCGCCGACAACGCCGTGCACACCAGCGCGGCACCGAGACGCCCGTCCCGCCGGGGGGAGCCGGCGCCGCTCACCGGTCCGCCCCGGCGGTGACGCGCGCGAACTGGTCCGGCCGAATTCCACTCGTCCGTTCAGCCACGGTGAACAAGTTACTGCCCACCGGTCGTCGGGTGGGAGCCGATCGCGAGGCCGCCGAGAGCGTCGGGCCGCCCTAGGGTGACGGGATGAGCGCGCACATGACGCCGGAGGAGTTCCGGGCACACGGCAAGCAGGTGGTGGACTGGATCGCCGACTACCTCGCCGGGATCGAGGCGCATCCGGTGCGTTCCCAGTCCGCCCCCGGCGACGTACGCGCCGCTCTGCCCGCACATCCGCCTGAGCGCGGCGAACCGTTCGAGGCGGTGCTTGCCGATCTGGACCGGGTGGTGCTCCCCGGGATCACGCACTGGCAGCACCCCTCGTTCTTCGCCTACTTCCCGGCGAACGCGAGTGGGCCGGCGATCCTCGGTGACCTGCTCTCCTCCGGGCTGGGTGTGCAGGGCATGGTGTGGGCGACCAGCCCGGCCTGCACGGAACTGGAGACCGTCGTCGTCGACTGGCTCGCCGAACTGCTCGGCCTTCCGGCGCACTTCACCTTCGCCGAGGGCTCGGCCGGTGGCGGTGTCATCCAGGATTCGGCGTCCAGCGCCGCCCTGGTGGCCCTGCTGGCCGCCCTCGACCGTGCGGGCGGTGGCGTCCCGGCCGCGGCCGGGCTTTCCGGCAGGCACACCGTCTACGTGTCCTCGCAGACCCACTCCGCGGTGGAGAAGGCCGCGCGGATCACCGGGATCGGTGCGGAGAACGTCCGGATCGTCGACGTCGATCCGCACACTCTCGCCATGCTCCCCGCCGACCTGGACGCGAAGATCGCCGCCGACATCGCCGCCGGTGCCACTCCGGTGCTGGTCTGCGCGACGGTCGGCACCACCGGCACCACCGCCGTCGATCCGGTGGCGGACATCGGCGCGGTGTGCCGGGACCGCGGACTGTGGCTGCACGTCGACGCCGCCTACGCCGGGGTCGCCGCCGTCTGCCCGGAAATGCGCTGGATCAACGACGGCGTCGCCGAATTCGCCGACTCCTACGCCACCAACCCGCACAAGTGGCTGCTGACGAACTTCGACTGCACGGTGCTGTGGGTGGCCGACCGCGCACCGATGGTCGACGCTCTGTCGATCCTGCCGGAGTTCCTGCGCAACACCGCGACGGAGTCGGGCGAGGTCATCGACTACCGCGACTGGCAGATCTCGCTGGGCAGACGTTTCCGCGCGCTCAAACTGTGGTCGGCGATCCGCTGGTACGGAGCCGAGGGGCTGCGCGCACACATCCGTTCCGGGATCGCGCTCGCCGCGGGCTTCGCCGGACACGTCCGTGCCGACGAACGCTTCCTGCTGCACGAGCCGCACCCGTTCGGGCTCGTCTGCTTCCGTCCACTGTGGACTGGGCTGGACGTGGACGCGGAGAACGCAGCCACCCTGGCGATGCTGGAACGCCTCAACGACTCGGGTGCGCTGTATCTGAGCCACACCAAGGTGTCCGGTCGGGTGCTGCTCCGGCTGGCCGTCGGCGTGCCGACGACCCGGCGTGAGCACCTGGACGCCGCCTGGGACCGCATCCGGGAGGAGTACGAAGGCCCGGCCTGAGCCGCCGGTCAGCAGCCGAGCCGGGCGCGGTGTGTGTCGGCCACCGCCAGGCGTGGATCCTCGGGTGGCAGCGCCGCGCACAGTTCCTCGACGATCTCCCGGTCGTCCACCCCGCACGACGTGTCCCAGTACGCCCACAGCGCGTCCGCGTCGCCGCTGTCCAGCACGACGCGGCGGAGCAGCGCCGTCAGCGACTCACGTTCGTCGCGCAACGCGGGCGCCTCGGAGTGCGGCAGCAGCGGACCGTCGAACTCCCGCGCCGCCTCGCTGACGTCGCCGCGGCGGAGCGCCACGCTCGCCCGCACGAAGTCCGCGTCCACAGTGGACGCTATTCGGTACGGCCTGGTGCGGAACACGGTCGCCCCGAGCTGTGCGCGCAGCCGGTGGAACTCCGCCCGTACGGTCACCGGGTTGCCGGCTTCGCCGTAGAGCTGGAGGGCCAGGCGATCGGCGCTGAGGCCTTCCGGGTGCAACGCGAGCAGAGCGAGGATCTCCGCGTGCCGCAGGGTGATCGGTACCTCGTGACCGTCCACTGTGGCCATCGGGTCGCCGTCGCTGAGGAAGCGCAGTGCCAGCTTCGGCACCCGTTGCGCGGGTCGCGCCGGGTGACCCAGCCGCAGCAGGAAACCCTCGTCCAGCGGCTCGACGGTACCGAGCCTGCCGTCCGGCAAGGTCACCGCGCCGGACGGCCGCCGTACGTCCACCGAGGACGGCAGGTCCCCGCACGCCTCGGTCGCCAGTACCCGCCCACCCGCCGACAACAGCGCCCCCGGAGCGCCGCGCAGCGAGTTCAGATGCCCCATGTTGGTGCGCCGAAGCCGTTCGTCGCGCACGGCGAGCTGCGCGCGCAACTGCCCCTCGGCCAGTGAGGCGGACGCCCGCACCAGCGCCAGCATGGCCGGGTGCACGGTACGCAACGGACCGCTGACGTCGATCACGCCGAGCAGCGCCCCGGAGTCCGGATCGCGCAGCGGGGCGGCTGCGCACGTCCAGGAGTGGCACATCCGGACCAGGTGCTCGGCGGAGTAGATCTGCACCGCCTCGCCGGTGGCCAGCGCCGTGCCCATCGCGTTGGTGCCGATCGCCTCCTCCGCCCAGCTCGTGCCCTCGGTCAGCCGCACCGCGTCGGCCCGGTGCCGCACCTCGGTCGCGCCCTCGCGCCACAGGATCCGGCCGTCCGCGTCGGTGACGATCATGATGTGCTCGGCGTCGTCGGCGATGCTGACCAGCGTCTGCCGTAACAGGGGCAGGACGGGGGCCAGCGGATGGGCGGCGCGGACGTCCTCGAGTTCGGAACCTTCGTAGACGACGGGTGGCAGCTTCCGGTCCGGGTCGACGTGCGCGGCCAGCGAACGGTCCCAGGAAGCGGACACGACGGACCGGGGCGACCGCGGCGCGGGCGTTCCGGAGAGCACCGCGTCGTGGACGGCCTTGAGTAGCCGCGCGTACGAGATCGGATCGCGCAACAGTTCTGGTGCCGGCAGCTCCGCCACACCATCGAGACTAGAGACCGGTGTCACGCGGCTGCAACGTCGCTGCAACCTTGCCCCCCATATGTTCGCCGCCAGCAGCTAGTCCGTGCAACGAGGCAGGAGGGCAACCGCAGCCATGACCAAGTACGCGGCACCCAACGCGCAAGGCAGCGTCGTCAGCTACGAATCCCGGTACGACCACTACATCGGTGGCGAGTACGTCGCCCCGGCCAAGGGCCAGTACTTCGAGAACCCCACGCCCGTCACCGGCCAGACGTTCACCGAGATCGCCCGCGGCACCGCCGACGACGTTGAGCGCGCGCTCGACGCCGCGCACGGTGCGTCGGCCGCGTGGGGCAAGACCTCGGTCGGCGAGCGGGCCAACATCCTGAACAAGATCGCCGACCGGATGGAGGCCAACCTCGAGAAGATCGCGGTGGCCGAGAGCTGGGAAAACGGCAAGGCCGTCCGTGAGACGCTGGCCGCCGACATCCCGCTGGCCATCGACCACTTCCGCTACTTCGCCGGCGCCATCCGCGCCCAGGAGGGCGGCATCTCGCAGATCGACGGCGACACCGTCGCGTACCACTTCCACGAGCCGCTGGGTGTGGTCGGGCAGATCATCCCGTGGAACTTCCCGATCCTGATGGCCGTGTGGAAGCTCGCCCCGGCACTGGCCGCGGGCAACTGCGTGGTGCTCAAGCCCGCCGAGCAGACGCCGGCTTCGATCCACCTGCTGATCTCGATCATCGGTGACCTGCTGCCCCCGGGCGTGCTGAACATCGTCAACGGTTTCGGCGTCGAGGCGGGCAAGCCGCTCGCCTCGAACAAGCGCATCCGCAAGATCGCCTTCACCGGTGAGACCACGACCGGCCGGCTGATCATGCAGTACGCCAGCGAGAACATCATCCCGGTGACGCTGGAGCTCGGTGGCAAGAGCCCGAACGTCTTCTTCGACGACGTCGCGGCGTCCAACGACGCCTTCTACGACAAGGCGCTCGAAGGCTTCACGATGTTCGCGCTGAACCAGGGCGAGGTGTGCACCTGCCCGTCCCGCGCGCTGGTGCAGACCGGCATCTACGACCGGTTCCTCACCGACGCGACGGCCCGCGTCGAGGCGATCAAGCAGGGCCACCCGCTGGACACCGAGACCACGATGGGTGCGCAGGCGTCCAACGACCAGCTCGAGAAGATCCTGTCCTACATCGACATCGGCAAGCAGGAGGGCGCCAAGGTCCGCACCGGTGGCGAGCGCGCTGACCTCGGCGGCGAGCTGTCCGGCGGTTACTACGTGCAGCCGACGGTGTTCGAGGGCGACAACAAGATGCGCATCTTCCAGGAGGAGATCTTCGGCCCGGTGGTGTCGGTGGCGCGGTTCAACGACTACGACGACGCGCTGAAGATCGCCAACGACACGCTGTACGGCCTTGGCGCGGGCGTCTGGTCCCGGGACGGCAACACCGCCTACCGAGCGGGCCGCGACATCGAGGCCGGCCGGGTGTGGGTGAACAACTACCACGCCTACCCGGCGCACGCGGCCTTCGGCGGCTACAAGCAGTCCGGCATCGGCCGGGAGAACCACAAGATGATGCTCGATCACTACCAGCAGACGAAGAACCTGCTGGTCAGCTACTCGGAGAACAAGCTCGGCTTCTTCTAGAGAGGTAAACTCACCGGGGGCGGCGCGGGCGGGTGTCTGTGCCGCCCCCGGTGCACCACGGGGCGAGAAGGAGGTTCTTCCATGCCTGCCAGCAGAGTGGGTCTGACCGAGGCGGCGGCGGCGCTACTGCGGCAGCTCGTCGAGGTCCACGGGCCCGTCATGTTCCATCAGTCCGGCGGATGCTGTGACGGCAGCTCGCCCATGTGCTATCCGCTCGGCGAGTTCCGTACCGGTGATTCCGACGTGCACCTCGGCGTCCTGGTCGCCGAGGGCATCGACGACGTGCCGATGTGGATGTCGGCCGCGCAGTTCGAGTACTGGAAACACACGCATCTCACGGTGGACGTGGTGCCGGGCAGGGGCAGCGGCTTCTCTCTCGAGGCACCCGAGGGCGTGCGTTTCCTGATCCGGTCCCGGTTGCTGACCGACGCCGAGGTGGCCGAGATGGGCCTGGTCTGAGCGCGGCGGAATTCTCGTCCGCGCCCGCGCGTTGGCAGGTATGAGACGCAAGACCTGCGAACGAGGAGGCCAAGTGGCAACGGTCGAGCTGACCACGGAGAACTTCGACGAGATCGTCGGCGGTGGTGGCACCGTGCTGGTCGACTTCTGGGCGTCCTGGTGCGGGCCCTGCAAGCAGTTCGCGCCGGTGTTCGAGAAGGCGTCGGACAAGCACGGCGAGGTGACGTTCGCGAAGGTCGACACCGAGGCGCAGCAGCAGCTCGCGCAGACGTTCGGCATCTCGTCGATCCCCACCGTGATGGCGGTGCGTGACGGTGTGGTGCTCTACGCGCAGCCGGGTGCTCTGCCCGAGCCCGCGCTGGAGGACCTGATCAAGCAGGTCACCGAGGTGGACATGGACGAGGTGCGGGAGAAGATCGCCGCCGAGCAGTCGGACCAGTCCGAGTAGGACCCTCCGGAACACGCGAAAGGGCGCCCCGCACACAGTCACGGGGCGCCCTTGGCGTGTCTGGGGGCCGGGCGCCCGGCGCGATCTGTCCTCAGTGGACTCACGCCGGACGCCCGGGAGCCGTCAGCCGGGCCATTCCACCTGCGGTGAGCGGTAGAACCCGATTCCCTGGGCCTCCAGCCGCGGCCCCTGCATGGCGAGCCGGGTCCGGAAGGTGTCCCAGTTCCGGTCGGCCTGCTGCGACCAGCCGATCTCCGCGATCGCGGGCAGCCGCGGGAACGACATCAGGTCGATGTGCTCGCGCGTCTCGATCGTCTCCGTCCACATGGGAGCTTCGACGCCGGTGATCGATTCCTCGCCGACGCCCGCGACCGCGGTCGCCGGGTCCCAGTCGTAGGCCGTCTGCACCTCGATCAGTCCGGCCCAGGAGAGGCCGACCGGGGTGTTCTCGTCGTACTTCATGTCCAGGTAGGTCTTGTTGGCGGGGGAGACCAGCACCTTGGTGCCCGCAGCCACCTTCTCGGCCAGGTCGGCGTCCTCACCCTCGGTGCCCCAGTACTGCGGGACCGCCGAGGCGGGCAGGTCGGCCTGGGCGATCTCGTGCCAGCCGGTGACCTTCTTGCCGTGCTTCTCGACCAGCGGCAGGACCTTGCCCATGAACGTCCGGTAGTCCTCCTCGGTGGTCGCGTGCGCCTCGTCGCCACCGATGTGCAGGTACTCGCCGGGGGTGATCGCCGCGAGCTCGCCCAGCACATCGTCGACGAACTGGTAGGTGATGTCCTTGTCGACGCACAGCGAGGAGAAGCCGACCTCGATGCCGGTGTACAGCGGCGGGGCGACCCCGTCGCAGTTGAGCTCGGCGTAGGAGGCGAGCGCCGCGTTGGTGTGGCCCGGCATGTCGATCTCCGGGACGATCGTGATGTGCCGCGAGGCCGCGTAGGCGACCAGGTCGGAGAACTGCTCCTGGGTGTAGAAGCCGCCCTCCCCGCCGCCGACCTCGGTGCTGCCGCCGTACTCGGTCAGCCGCGGCCACTTCTTGATCTCGAGGCGCCAGCCCTGGTCGTCGGCCAGGTGCAGGTGCAGGGTGTTGATCTTGTACTGGGCGATGTTGTCGATATAGCGCTTCACCTCGTCGACGGGGTGGAAGTGCCGGGCGACGTCGAGCATCGCGCTGCGGTAGCCGTACCGAGGGTGGTCCACGACGCTGCCGCCGGGGATGGTGGCGACCTGCTCGCCCTGCCGCGCCGCCACGTCCGTGGGCAGGTACTGCCGCAGGGTCTGCACGCCGGAGAACAGGCCGTCCGCGGTGTTCGCGCGGATGGTCACACCGGACTTGGCGACGTCGAGCTGGTAACCCTGTTCGCCGACGCGCTCGTCGGCACTTTCCAGCAGCAGGGAGATCTTCGGGTTCCGGCCGTGTCCGCCGGCGTCGATCCGGGACTTCGGCAGGAACCCGGCCAGGTACTCGCCGACCTGCGCGGCCTCCTCGGAGCCGGGCTGGGTGTGGATCGCGGTGCCGGGCGTCAGGGTGAAGTCGCCTGCCGGGTCCGGGGTCACCTCCACCGGGACGGGTACGACGTCGCCGAGCTGGGCGACCGCCGCCGGGGACTCGGCCGACGCCGTGGCGCCGCCGATCCCGGCCAGGGGCAGGCACAGCGCGAACGCCGTGACCAATTGGAGTACGGGCTTACGTGGACGCACTGCGCACCTCCGGCGCGAGACGGTAAGGCCTAAAGGTATAGACCAATGTCCGATAGTGGCGCTACGTCCGTTCGGAGGTACGAGCGGTGAGGAAATCACCAACCCGATCGTCGCTGGAACCCGGCCGCCGCGCAATTCGCCGAGGGGGGTCGCGCAGCGTCACGACGTACCGGCGGGCAACCTGCGAGATTGCGAACGCTTGCGCCCCCGATCCAGCCGCCTTACCTTCCCGGGATCGTCAACCGCACACCTTGTGCGCCTCGGAGGTGGCACCGGACATGAGACAACGACGTTTCGTCGGCCTCGCCGTCCTCGTCGTGGCCCTGCTGGCCGCGTCGGGATGCACGGTGCAGCGTTACTGGGGCGGCAGCGCCGGATCCGGCGGCAGCGGCGAGGCGAAGATCGGGCTGGTCACCAAGACCGACACCAACCCGTACTTCGTGGAGCTGCGCGAGGCCGCCGGAGCGGCCGCCGCCGCGCAGGGCGCCGAGTTCGGCGCCCTCGCCGGACAGTTCGACGGGGACAACGACGGCCAGGTACGTGCCGTGGAGAACCTGATGCAGCAGGGCGTGAACACCATCCTCATCACTCCCAGCTCCTCGACCGGTGTGCTCGCCGCACTCGACCGCGCCCGGCAGGCAGGCGTGCTGGTGATCGCACTCGACACGGCGACCGAACCGGCCGAGGCGGTGGACGCCACCTTCGCCACCGACAACGTCGAGGCCGGCCGGCAACAGGGCGCCTACGTCAAGGCGGCGCTGTCCGGTGCGGCACCGAAACTGCTGATGGTCGACGGCACCGCGGGCAGTTCCGTCGACCGGGAACGGCACAGCGGCTTCCTCGAGGGCATCGGCCTCGCCGACAACGCCCCGGAGATCATCGGCCGCACCAACGCCAACGGCGACCAGAGCCTCGCCCAGCAGGGCGTGGAGAACCTGTTGCAGCGCACCACCGACGTCAACGCCGTCTACACGATGAACGAGCCGATGGCCCGGGGAACCTTCCAGGCACTGGACGGTCGCGGCCTTGCCGAACGGCTGACGATGGGTTCCATCGACGGCGGCTGCGAGGGCGTCACCGGGGTACGCGACGGTGAGTACGCGGCCACCGTCATGCAGTTCCCGAAGAAGATGGCCGAGCAGGGCGTCGCCGCCGCCGTCGAGTACGCACGGACCGGGGCCAAGCCCGAGGGCTTCGTCGGCACCGGCTCCGTCGTCGTCACCGACAGGCCGATGCCCGGTGTGGAGAGTCAGACCACCGAGTGGGGCCTGCGGAACTGCTGGGGTGATCAGTCATGACGACGGTGATGTCCCGTCCCGACGACGAGGTCGACGCCGACAAGTCGACCGTCGGCGACTTCTTCCTGCGCGCCCCGGCCGTCGGCCCGGCGATCGCGCTCGTCGTGGCCATCGCGATCTTCTCGGTCGCCAGCGACACCTTCCTCAACCTGGACAACATGTCCCTGGTCGTCCAGCAGTCGTTGGTGATCGGCACGCTCGCTCTCGGTCAGACGCTGATCATCCTCACCTCGGGCATCGACCTGGCGAACGCGGCCGCGGCGGTACTCGCGACGCTGATCATGGCCAAGCTGCTCGTCGGCGGAACACCGGGGATTCTGGCTCTGCTGCTGGGAATCGCGGCCACCGTGGTGATCGGCGCGGTGATCGGCTCGCTGGTCACCCGCGTCAAGCTGCCGCCGTTCATCGTCACGCTCGGCATGCTGACGATCCTCACCGCCGCCGCGAAACTGTTCGCCGACGGCGAGGCGGTGCCCGTCGCCGACGGTCTGCTGAACTGGCTCGGCACCCGGCGCTACCTGTTCGGTGGCATCGAGATCACCTACGGCATGACGTTGGCGCTCGTGATGTATCTCGTGGTCTGGTATGCGCTCACCCGCACCGCGTGGGGCAGGCACGTCTACGCGGTCGGCAACGCCCCGGAATCCGCGCGGCTGTCCGGAATCAAGGTCAACCGGACGATCCTGTCGGTGTACGCGGTGGCCGGGCTGATCGTCGGAATCGCGGCCTGGCAGGCACTCGGCCGCGTGCCCAACGCCGACCCGAACGCCTACATGCTCGGAAACCTCGACTCGATCACCGCCGTGGTGCTGGGCGGCACCAGCCTCTTCGGTGGCCGCGGTTCGGTGATCGGCACGATGATGGGCGCGCTGATCGTCGCGGTGCTGCGTTCCGGGCTCACCCAGATCGGCGTGGACGCGCTGTTCCAGGATGTCGCCACCGGTGCGCTGGTGATCGCCGCCGTCGCGCTGGACCGATTCGCCAGGAGGCAGAAATGACAGGCGAACCCACGCTCTCCGCGACCGGGCTGGTGAAACGCTACGGGCGAGTCACGGCCATCGGCGGTGCCGACTTCGACCTGCTGCCCGGCGAGGTGCTGGCCGTGGTCGGCGACAACGGTGCCGGGAAGTCCAGTCTCATCAAGGCTTTGTCCGGTGCGCTGGTGCCCGACGCGGGGGAGATCCGTGTCGACGGCGAACTCGTGCACTTCCGTACCCCCATCGACGCCCGCAAGTTCGGTATCGAGACCGTCTACCAGGATCTGGCGCTGGCGCCCGCACAGGACATCGCGGCGAACATGTACCTCGGCCGGGAGAAGCGCCGTCCGGGTATCGCGGGGAAACTGTTGCGGTCACTGGATTACACCTCGATGCGGTCCGAGGCGCGACGGGTGCTCGACGAACTCGACATCAAGGTCAAGTCGATCACCCAGCCGGTCGAGACCCTGTCCGGTGGGCAGCGGCAGGGCGTCGCGGTGGCACGGGCGGCGGCGTTCGGCACCAAGGCCGTGATCATGGACGAACCGACGGCGGCACTCGGTGTCGCCGAGGCGTCGAAGGTGCTCGCGCTGATCGACCGTATCCGGCAGCGCGGCCTGCCCGTCGTGCTGATCAGCCACAACATGCCGCACGTCTTCGACATCGCCGACCGCATCCACGTCCACCGGCTCGGTGCCAGGGTCGGCGTCGTCTCCCCGGCGACGCACTCGATGAACGAGGTCGTCGGTCTCATCACCGGGGCGCTGCGACTCGGCGAGGACGGTGCCGTCGAGGAGGTCGAGGCCGCGGTGCGAACCGGTCTGGGAAGGTGAAAGCGTTGCGGCACAAGCCTTGGCGAATTCGGTGACCTCCTTCGGTCTGCTGCTGGAACGCGCTCGTGGCCTGGCCGCCGGCCCGGGGCGCGGCATCCTCGGCATCGCCGGGCAGCCCGCGTCCGGCAAGAGCACGCTCGCCTGCGCGCTCGCCGAACGGCTCGGCACGGACGCCGTAGTCGTCGGCATGGACGGCTTCCACCTCGCGCACGCCGAACTCCGGCGGCTGGGGCGCGCGGAACGCAAGGGGGCGCCGGACACCTTCGACGCCGAGGGGTACGTCGAGCTGCTGCGGCGCATCCGTTCGGGGCGGGAGATCGTCTACGCGCCGGAGTTCCGCCGGGAGATCGAGGAACCGGTTGCCGGGGCGGTCCCCGTCGGTCCCGACGTCCCGCTCGTCATCACGGAGGGCAACTACCTGCTGTTGCCCGATGGCCCCTGGGCCGGCGTGCGGCCGTTGCTGGACGAGACCTGGTTCCTCGCGCCACCGGAGCCCGTCCGGCTCGACCGTCTGGTCACCCGTCATCGTCACTACGGCCGTTCCGACGCCGAGGCTCGGTACCGCGCCTTCGGCCCCGACCAGCACAACGCCGAGCTGATCGCCGCCACCGAACCCCGCGCCGACCTCACCATCAACCTCTGACGCCCCACCGTGTCGCGCGCCTGGGCACCCCGTGTCGGGCGGTACGTCATGCCGTGTCGCGCGCCTGGGCACCCCGTGTCGGGCGGTATGGCCTGCCGTGGCCGGGTTCGGCAGGACGAGCAGAAGCCGAAGTCACGTCGGATCGCCAGATTCGGGATGCCCCAGGGCCGGGACGATCCACATCGTTAGCCGAAACGGCCGACACGGCCTGCCGAAACGCCCGACACGGCGTGCCGAGGGGCCCGACACGGGGTGCCCTACCGCGCGACACGGGGTGCTGGAGCGCGCGACACGGGGGCTGGTGGAGGTGGGGATGGGGTGGTGCGGGCGGTGGCCGGCAAGCCGCCGCCCGCACGCTCCCGGTCGGGCGGTACGTAATGCACGCCGCAATAGCGCGGTGTACGTGGCCGGGGTCGCCGTGCGGGCGACCCTCCAGCCGCCTACCGCACCGCGAGTCCCGGCCGCCGGTCCGCGCCACCGGGCGGCGCGCCCGGCGCTGCCGGGCGTAGCCGCCCATCGGCGGTCCGGCACACCGGCTTCCACGACGGGCCGGCCGGCAGCACCGGGTAGCAGAAGTTCGTACGCATCGGTGTTACCTCCGTTTCGTCATCAGCAGAACTCGCTCTGTAACCTCAGCCGCAGCCTAGGGGAATTGGTTTCCACGCTCAGCCGAATGTCGTAAACGTTCACCACTCGTGACCATCTCCGGCCCAGACGCCGATTCCCCTGCCCGCTGGAGCGTGACGCTGCCATCGCCGCCGGAGTCCGGTTCCGTCCAGCCGAGTGGCCATTTCCGCGTGCTTCCCGGACTGCGCGACACGGTCGCCTCCGCCAGATCCGCGATCGTGTGGACGCCGAAATTGACCTCCCCGCCGAAATGTGAGCGCGTCAGCGTGACGCCCTCGCCCGCGGTGACCCGGCGGAAATCCGCCAGCCGGCCGAACCGTGCCTTGCGGAAATCCGCGCCGCCGGCGAAACGACTGCCGCGAAACGTGGTGCGGCCGCCGAAGTCGGTGCCGCGGAAGTCGCCGGACTCGGTGAACTCCCCGGCCCGGAAGTCGGCCCCCTCGCTGAAACCTCGCCTCCCGGAACGTGCTCGCACCGGCGAACCTGGCCCCCCGGAACGACGCCGAGCGCATCGTGCACCCGGCCAGCGCGAAGCGGACCAGCGTGGCCTCGGCGAGGTTCAGGGTGACCGCCGGCCAGAAGCCCGCCTCATCGGTGGCGTCGAGGTGGCCGGCGAGCAGGTTCTGCGCGGTCTGCCGGACCTCCAGCTCCTGGGCGCGGTCGTCGGCGGGCGGTGGATCGGTCCGCGCGCAGCCGGGCGGGGCGAGGCGCGAGGGCCGCAGCCGCACCGGCTCCGGACGCCGCGAACCCGGCGGGTCGAACGGCATTCGCAGGTACGCGCACACCAGGTCGACGACGGTCTGCCGGTGTGTGGGGTTGCCCTGTGCCAGCCGTTCCAGCGCGTACAGTCCGGCCAGGCGGACCGGTGCCTTCTCGCTGCCGAGCTGGTCCGCCGCCTTGCCGTACAGCTCGGTGACCCGGCGTTCGGTGGCGTCGTGGTCGCGCTGCCGCAGGTCGAGCTCGGTCGATCGCTGCCTGCGCGCGGCCAGCAGCAGAGCGGCGGCGCCCCCGGTGCCGATGACGATGCTCGACGCCGTGCGAATGACGTCGAGGCGGACCGACGCGCGCGGATCGCCGCCGCCCAGCGCCGCCAGCAGCAGCACGACCGAGGCCACGCGAGCAGCAGCAGGCCGATCGCCCACAGCACGATCGTCCGGGTGGACAGGACGCGACGTGCTTCCGGATTCCCCATGTGCCCAGATGATGCCGCAGCGTCACCGAATGCGGACAGGGGCGGTCAGCCGGAGCGCAGTACCGAACGGAGCTTGTCGAGTACGCCGGGGTCCTCGATCGTCGACGGGACGGGCTCGTCGCGTCCGTCGGCGATACCGCGCATCGTCTTGCGCAGGATCTTGCCGGACCGCGTCTTCGGCAGCGCGTCCACGACGGAGACGTCCCGGAACGCCGCCACCGGCCCGATGTCGCGTCGCACGGCGGCGACGAGTTCCTCGTGCAGGGTCTTCTCGTCGACCTCCCACCCGGACTTGAGTACGACGAAACCCCGTGGCAACTGGCCTTTCAGCTCGTCCCGCACGCCGATGACGGCACACTCGGCGACGGCCGGATGGGTCGCCAGCGCCGCCTCGATCGAGCCGGTCGACAACCGGTGCCCCGCCACGTTGATCACGTCGTCGGTGCGGCCCATGACGAACAGGTAGCCGTCGGCGTCGCGGTAACCGGAGTCGCCGGTCAGGTAGTAGCCCTCGTAGCGGGAAAGGTACGCCTCGACGTAGCGCTCGTCGTCGCCCCACAACGTCGGCAGCGAACCGGGCGGCAGCGGCAGCCTGATCGCGATGGCGCCCTCGGTGTCCGCGGGCAGTTCCGCGCCGGACTGGTCCAGGATCCGCACGTCCCAGCCGGGCACCGGCATCGTGGACGAACCGGGCTTCACCGGCATCTTCTCCAGCCCGCGCAGGTTCGCCGAGATCGGCCAGCCCGTCTCGGTCTGCCACCAGTGGTCGATCACCGGGACGCCCAGCTTCTCGTGCGCCCAGTGGTAGGTCTCGGGATCCAGGCGCTCGCCGGCCATGAACAGCGTGCCGAAGCCGGACAGGTCGTACTTGCCGAGTTCCCTCGCCTCGGGGTCGACCTTCTTGATCGCGCGCAACGCGGTCGGCGCGGTGAACAACGCCGTTACCCCGTGTTCGGCGATCACCCGCCAGAACGCGCCCGCGTCCGGCGTGCCGACCGGTTTCCCTTCGTACAGCACGGTTGTGGCACCCATCAGCAGGGGCGCGTAGACGATGTAGGAGTGCCCGACGACCCAGCCGACGTCGGACGCCGTCCAGAACACGTCGCCCGGCCCGATGTCGTAGACCGCCCGCAGCGACCAGGCCAGTGCCACGGCGTGCCCGCCGGTGTCACGGACGACGCCCTTCGGTTTCCCGGTGGTTCCCGAGGTGTAGAGCACGTAGAGCGGGTCGGTCGCCGCGACCGGTACCGGCTCGGCGGGGGGCGCGCCGGAGACGAGTTCGTGCCAGTCGACCTCGCGCTCGCCCAGTTCGGCCCGGTGCGCCTCGCGTTGCAGCACCACGACCCGGTCCGGCTGGTGCTCCGCCGAATCCAGTGCGGCGTTGATGATCGGCAGGTACTCGACGGTCCGGGTGGGCTCGATGCCGCAGGACGCCGCGACGATCACCTTCGGCTTGGCGTGGTCGACGCGGGCGGCGAGTTCCTTCGGCGCGAACCCGCCGAAGACGACGGAGTGCACGGCGCCGATCCGCGAGCAGGCGAGCATGGCGATCACCGCCTCGGGCACCATCGGCATGTAGATGATCACCCGGTCGCCTTTGCCCACGCCCAGTCCGGCCAGTGCCCCGGCGAAGGTGGCCACCTCGTCGCGCAGCTCGCGGTAGCTGTAGGTGCGCTGGGTGCCGGTGACGGCCGAGTCCCAGATCAGGGCGGCCGTGTCGCCGCGACCGTTCTCGACGTGCCGGTCGAGGGCGTTGTAGGAGGTGTTCAGCTCCCCGTCGGGAAACCAGCGGTAGAGCGGCGCGGCGCCGTCGTCCAGGGCGCGGGTCGGCGCGCGCGTCCAGTCGATCAGGCGGGCGGCGTCCAGCCAGAACCCTTCGGGGTCGGCCAGGCTCTGCCGGAAGCTCTCCGCGTACGCGCCCATCACGGCCTCCTCGTCCTCGTCCTCGAGTGAGCCCATCATGGACCCGCGACGGGGATCAAGCAGCGGAGGAGGCCGGGCCGGAGAACCGGGTGGTCCACGGCCCGGGAAGGCGACGCCCGGTGGGCGGTCGCGGCCTGCCGTGGGGGGAGCCGACATACTGTGGTTCCGTGGTCCCGCCAGGAGACGACTTCGTTAGGAGCGAGGGGTGGATTCATTCGCGAGCGCGTTGCTGTCGCTGGCGCACCAGCTCTTCCAGCCGGGATTCTGCCCGGGGGACTGGGTGTGGGCGACCAGCGCGGCCGGCGCGCTGATCGCACTGTTCCCCGTGCTCGGCGCGGTCGTGGTGGCGGTGATCCGCAAGGGCACCGGCAACCGGTACAACGGCGCGACGATCGCCGTGTTCGCCGGGATCGGCCTGGTCACCGTGCTGCTGATCCCGTGGCTGCTGAACACGGGCGTGTCGGAGACCTACCGCGCGGTGTTCACCGGGTCCTCCTCCGGCCTCTCGATCGGCGAGACCGCGACGCTCGACCGTGAGTACTGCTCCTTCATCGGCGTCCAGAAGGAGTACCTGGGCAGCGGCCAGAACGTCTACGAGACGCTGTTCTACCCCTCCGGCAACAAGCTGGCCTACGGCTACTACGTCGGGGCCCTCGTCGGGCTCCCCGCGCTCTCGCTGGTCTTCGTGATGCTGCAGGCCCGCACGGCCCTGCGCCGCGGGCCGAAGTGGCCGGGCCGCCTGCTCTGGATCCCGTTCGTCGCGATGGTGCTGTGCAGCGTGAACGTCGGCGCCAACACCGCCGTCCACCTGTGGCTCGGGTTCCTGCCGATCGCCGTGCTCGGCATCATCCCGGTGGCGCTGGTCGGCGCGCCGAGCTGGTCGACGATCCAGCGTTCGCACCAGGATCCGAGCCCGCCGCCGCAACCCGAACCGCAGCGAACCCCGCCGCCACCGCCACCGCAGCAGCCGCCTCCCGCACCGGCGAAGCAGTACCCGGCGACCTCGGTGGCCCCGGTGCAGGAGCAGCAGGAACTGGCCGCCGCGCCCGGCCCGGTACCGGTGCCCTTCGGCTCCGGCCAGGCGGGCAGCAGCCGCTACCGCCGTATCCGCAGGCTCGGCCACGGCGGGTTCGGCACCGTGTGGCAGGCGGTGGACAACCAGCTCGGCCGTACCGTGGCGCTGAAGATCGCGCACGCGCCGGACCGGGACACCGAGGAGCGGATGCAGCGCGAGGCTCGTGCGCTGGCCACCATCAACCACCCGAACTGCGTGCGGGTCTACGACCTCGTCGAGGAGCCGGACGGGCTGGCGCTGGTGATGGAGTACCTGGATGGCCAGCCGCTCGGCGCCGCGGTGGACACCGTCGGCCCGCTGGACGACACCCGCGCCGGACGGCTGTGGGCGACGATGGCGGGTGCGCTGGTCGCCGCGCACGAGAAGGGCGTGCTGCACCGGGACGTGAAGCCGTCGAACGTCATCGTGGACCCGACCGGCATCCCGCACCTGATCGACTTCGGCATCGCCCGCAGCAAGGGCGACTCCAGCATGACGGCCACCGGGATGATGATCGGCACGCCGGACTTCACCGCGCCGGAGACGGCGGCGGGCGCGGCGGCCAGCCCGGCCTCGGACGCCTGGCAGCTCGCCGCCACGGTCAGCTACGCCCTGTCCGGCTACCCGCCGCGCGGTACCCGGGAGACGCCGATGGCCGCGCTGATGGCGGCAGCCAGGGCGGAGGGGCCTTCGAAGCTGCCGAGGGAGAGCGCGCACGCCCGGCTGCTCGTCGCCTCGCTGGACGCCGAGCCGCGCCGCAGGCCCACGCTCAACGCCGTGCGCAACGAGGTCGAGGGCTGGCTCTCCAGGGCAGGCACGTCCACCAGCGGGCCGGTCACCCAGATCGTGCCGCAGGTTTCGCAGCGCACGCAGGTCGTCCCGCCGCGTCAGCAGCGCCCACCGCAGTACCGCCCCTGACGCCGGGACTGCCCGGAAAGGAATTGCGGAGCGGGCGGCGTAGCCGATACGACTGGACAATGACCGATCGCTACCCGCTGCGTCGCCTGAACGGGCCCGAGTTCGAGGCGTGGGCCCGGATGACGGCGGGCGTCTACGGCCAGGACTGGCGGGAGGACGGCCTGCGGGACGCGCGGTTCACCCTCGAGCTGGATCGCACCCTCGTCGCGTTCGATGAGGGCGCGCCCATCGCCGGAGCGGCGATCCTCACCCGGTCCATGACCGTTCCCGGTACGGTGCTGCCGGTCGCGGGCGTCACGCTGGTCGCGGTCGCGCCGACGCATCGGCGGCGAGGCCTGCTCAGGTCGATGATGCGTGAGCAGCTCACCGGCCTGCACGAGTCCGCGGCGGAGCCGGTCGCCGCGCTCAACGCCTCCGAGGCCGGGATCTACGGACGGTTCGGCTACGGCGTCGCCTCGTACCTGGCCCGGTGCCGGGGTGAGCAGCGGTCGATGGTCTTCCGCGACGACGTCGATCGCGGGCCGGGCCGTATCCGGCTGCTCGACCGGGACGAGGCGCGGACAGCCATCGAGAAGGTCTACGAGTCGGTCCGGCCCAACGCGGTCGGCATGCTGGACCGCCCGGCCAGGTTCTGGGACGCCCGCCTGCACGATGCGGAGCACGTGCGGCATGGGGCGACCGCGTTGCGCTTCGCCGTCCACGAGGAACCGGACGGCATCCCCACCGGGTACGCGCTTTACCGGCTCCGCCCGTGCTGGGAGAACGGCCGGGACCTGAGCGAGGTGGTGGTGATCGAGTCGGCGGCGGAAACCCCGCGTGCCTACGCCGCCGTCTGGGGTTTCCTCGTCGAGATCGACGGTCACTTCCGGATCAGCTTCGACGGCGCCGTCGACGAACCGCTGCCGCACCTGCTGCTCGACTCGCGCGGACTGGATTCCACCGTCGTCGACAACCTGTGGGTGCGGCTGGTCGATGTCGATCGTGCGCTGGTGTCCCGTCGCTACGCGGGACCGGTGGACGTGGTCCTGGAGGTGACGGACGACTTCTGCCCATGGAATGCCGGGCGCTTCCGGCTGCGTTCCGACGGCGGCGAGGCCACCTGCGAGCGCACCCGGGCGACTGCCGACCTGCGATTGTCCGTGGCCGAGCTGGGCGCGGTCTTCCTCGGCGGCACGAGTATGGCCACGCTCGCCGCCGCGGGACGGGTCGCCGAGCTGCGGGCCGGTGCCGTGGCCGAGGCGACGAGCGCGTTCCGCGGTGTCCGGGCGCCGTTCCATCCTTCCGGCGCGGCTTTTCCGGCGTTCTGAGCGCGTGGTTCCGGCCCGTTCGCGGACCGGAACCACGCGCCGGGGCGGATCAGCCCAGCGCGTCGAGGTGGGCGCGGATCGGGTCGGAGAACGAGTTGCCGCTGCCCGCGTCCCACGCGGTCGACCAGGTCATCACGCCGCCGAGGCCCGGCCAGGTCGTCTCCGGCTTGTAGTCGCCGCAGCTCTCACCCTTGGTCAGGCAGTCCAGCGCCGCGATGACGATGCTCGGCTCGACGTAGCCGCTGCCGGCGGCCTGCGAGGTGGCAGGCAGGCCGAGCGAGACCTGTTCCGGCTCGAGTACGTCGAGCAGCAGGCAGGCCTGGGCGGTGATGAAGTCGACGTCGCCCTGCGCGACGACGGAACCGTCGCAGCCGTTCATGCTGCCGGAGTTGTAGAACTGCGGGTGCACGACGGTGACCAGGTCCTTCACCTCGGCGATGAGCTGCATGTAGGTGCCGGTGGGCTGCAGGTCGATCGTCTGCGGCGCCATCGTCAGCAGGAAGCCCTCGCCGATCTCCTCGCGGAGCTGGGTGACCGCCGCGGCCACGTTCGGCACGTCGAAGCCGTGTTCGAGGTCGATGTCGAGGCCCTGGATGCCGTAGTCGGCGGCGATCGCGGAGAAGTCGGCGGCGAAGTTGGTGACGCTCTCCGGGCTGGAGAAGTCGACGTTGCCGCGCTCGCCGCCGATGGCGAGCACCACGGACTTGCCTGCGGCCTTCTTCGCCTCGATGTCGGCCTTCAGGTCGTCGTCGGTGTAGCCGCCGAGCGCGGTGGACAGCTCGGGGTCGACGCCGAAGGTGATGCCGCCGGGGCGGGAGGTGTCCTGTCCGGCGAAGGACAGCACGATGACGTCGAAGTTGTCGGAGACCTCGGACAGCTTCTGCGGGGTGGCCGGGTTGACGAAGTTCTGCCAGTACCCGGTGAGGTGTTTGTTCGGCACGGCAGCGGCGGACGGTGCGGGATCCGCCGGGGCGGGGGCGGCGGCCGCCGCGGTGACGGAAAGGCCACCGGTCAGCAGCGACGCTGCGGCGATGGCGGCGAGTAGGGTTTTCCGGCTCGGCATCTCGGCTCCTTCGGCGTGCGGGGTTTCGGCGTGGGAGGGAAGTCGGCGCTAATGGTCTAGACCAAAGTGACCGAGCGCGGCGGTCTGCGCAATAGGCCCATCGAGCGAAGACGAAAGTCGGATTACCTGGTCAGGGCCGATACCCGGGGATCACGACGGGAAACCTGTCCACCGGACAGAACGGACAGGCCGCCGCCCGGGTGGCCGGGCCGCGTGCTGAGCGGGCGGTCAGCGCCAGGACGGCAACCAGAGTTCGGACTGCCAGTGCTCGGTGGTGATCGAGTCACCGTTGAGGACCGGCCACAGCCAGGCGAAGTTGGCCACCACCAGGCCCACGTACAGCGCGACGACGAGCAGACCGGTGCCCCGGCGCTCGAACCCGACGCCGGATCTGCCGAGGATCTGCCCGAGAACCAGCGTCAGCCCGAGGATCAGGAACGGGGCCAGCGGCGTGGCGTAGAAGAAGTACATCTGGCGGTCGAGGTTGACGAACCACGGCAGCAGTCCCGCCAGGTAGGCCACCAGCACCGCGGCGTAGCGCCAGTCCGCCCGGAAGATCGACCGCCACGCACCCCAGGCCAGCACCGGCAGCGCAAGCCACCACATCGCCGGGGTGCCGATCAGCATCGTCGCGCGGACGCACTCCGCCTGCCCGCAGCCCGTCGCCGAGGTACCGGACTCGTAGTAGTAGAGCATCGGCCGCAGCCCCATCGGCCACGTCCACGGCTTCGACTCCCACGGGTGCGGGTCGCCGTCCGGGGTGGAGAGACCGGAGTGGAAGTCGAGGACGTTGAACGTGTAGCCGACCAGCGAGCGCAACGCCTCCGGCACGAAACCGAACGGCCCGGACGCCATGCCGTCGATCTCCACCAGATGCCGGTCGGTGGCCGTCTCGCTGGCGAACCACGCCCACCAGGTGCTCAGGTAGACGAGCACGGCGACCACGCCGATCGCCCAGATCCCGGGTAGCAGGTCGCGGCGCAGCATGCCGACCCACGGCCTGGCCACCCCCGCGGCGCGCCGGGCCGCGACGTCGAACGCGACGCACAGCAGGCCGAACGCGATGACGTAGTACATGCCGGACCACTTGACGCCGGTGGTGATACCGAGCAGCACGCCCGCGCCGAAGCGCCACCAGCGGAAGCCGAGCCTCGGCCCGAAGGGGGTCTCGTTCACCCAGCCCTCGCGAACGGCCTCGGCGAGCCTGCCGCGCACCTGTTCCCGGTCGAGCAGCAGGCAGCCGAACGCGGCGAGCACGAAGACGGCGATGTAGATGTCCAGCATCGCCGTGCGGGACTGCAGGTGCAGCACGCCGTCGCAGATCACCAGCACGCCCGCGATGCCGCCGAGCAGCGTCGAGCGGGTGAGCCTGCGGGCGATGCGCACGACCAGCAGGATGATCAGCGCGCCCGCGATCGCGGCGGTGAAGCGCCAGCCCCAGCCGTTGTAGCCGAAGAGCCACTCGCCGATCGCGATGAGCTGCTTGGCCACCGGTGGGTGGACGACGAGTTCGTAACCGTAGTTGTCCTCGTAGCCGCCGTTGCGCAGCATCTGCCACGCCTGCGGTACGTAGTGCTTCTCGTCGAAGACCGGGGCACCCTTGTCGGTCGGGAAGCCCAGGTTCTGCAGGCGCAGGAAGCCGCCGATGACGACGAGGGTGATCGTGACGATCCAGCCGCGCAGCCGGTCGGCGGGCATGGGGGTGCCCAGCAGCGTTGCCTCGCGATCGGTCGGCGGCCGGACGGCATCCCCGCCGGGACGCACGCCGTCGCCGGACGAGCGGGTGAGCAGAGCGGTCACGGGCGTCGATGTTATGCGTACCGCCGTGAGTTCGTGGTGCGTCCCCGCGGTACGGCGCCGCCGCCGGATGCCACGGGCGTTACACCTAGGCTTCCCGGGGTGAGCACCCGGCGCGAGACCCCGACCGAGCGCGGCGGGCTGGTGCTCGCCGCCACCCCGCTGGGCGATTCCCGGGACGCCTCCGCGCGCCTGGTCACGGCCCTGGGGGAGGCCGAGGTGATCGCCGCCGAGGACACCCGCCGCACCCGTTCGCTGGCCACCGCGCTGGGGGTGACGATGACGGGCAAGCTGGTGAGCTTCTACGAGGACGTCGAGACCGCCCGCCTGCCACGGCTGCTGGACGCGATCCGCGACGGGCGGACGGTGTTGCTGGTGACCGACGCCGGCATGCCGAGCGTGTCCGATCCCGGCTATCGCCTGGTGGCCGCCTGCGTCGCCGAGGACCTGCCGGTGACCTGCCTGCCGGGGCCGTCCGCGGTGACCACGGCGCTCGCGCTGTCCGGCCTGCCCTCGGACCGGTTCTGCTTCGAGGGGTTCGCCCCGCGCAAGCCCGGCGAGCGGCAGCGCTTCCTGGCGGCCCTGGAGACCGAGCCGAGGACGACGGTGCTGTTCGAGTCGCCGCACCGGCTGGGGAGCCTGCTCGACGACGCCGTGCGGGTACTCGGGCCGGCCCGGCGGGCCGCGGTGTGCCGGGAGCTGACGAAGACCTACGAGGAGTGCCGCCGGGGAACGCTCGCGGAGCTGGCGGCCTGGGCCGCCGAGGGCGTACGCGGTGAGATCACCGTCGTCCTCGACGGCGCCGCGCCGCCGGAGGTGCGCGTGGCCGATCTGGTGGCCGAGGTCCGTTCCCGTGCCGACGCGGGCGAGCGGCTCAAGAGCGCGGCCGCCGAGGTCGCGGAGGCCACCGGGGTGTCGAAGAAGGAGCTCTACGACGCGGTCCTGCTCGCCCGCAAGGATTCCCCCTGACGCTGCGCCGCACGGCCGTGCGCCGCTCAGCGGGGCGGCGCGTCGAGCAGGTCGTCCAGCGGTGCGGCCTTGTGCAGGCACTCCTCCCACTCGGCCACGGCATCGGAGCCCGCGGTGATGCCGCCACCGACGCCGACGTGCAGGTGGCCCGCGTGAAGCTCGAACGACCGGATCGCGACGTTGAGCTCCAGCCCCGCCACCGGCGAGGCCAGCCCGATCGCGCCGGTGTAGACCCCCCTGGCCACCGGTTCGAGCTCGGCGATCAGGTCGAGCGCCCGCAGTTTCGGCGCCCCGGTGACCGATCCCGGCGGAAACGTCGCCCGTAGCAGTTCGGTGTCCGGCACCAGCGTTCGTCCCTCCACAGTGGACTCCAGATGCCAGACGCCGGGCGCGGCGCGAACCCGCAGCAGCTCCGGCACGCGCACCGAGCCCACCGCGCACACCCGGCCCAGGTCGTTGCGCACCAGGTCGGTGATCATCACGTTCTCCGCCACGTCCTTCGCCGACCGGCGCAGTCGCTGCGCGAGCCCGTCGTCGGCGGGTCCGCGCCGCGGCAGGGTGCCCTTGATCGGCGTCGAGCGAACCCGATCCCCCCGCCGGGCCAGGAACAGCTCCGGTGACATCGACGCCACCGCGCCCCAGTCGCCCTCCAGGTACGCCGCGCGCCGGGGCAGCAGCCGTCCGGCGCCCTCGGCGAACAGTTCCATCGGCGCACCGTCGAACGGCGCGTCGAACCGGGCGCAGACGTTCGCCTGGTACAGCTCGCCCGCCGCGATCGCCTCCACGCACGCCCGTACCGCCCGCCGGTGGCCCTCGGCAGGCGGCCTGCGCAGCCGCACCGGGGTCCATCCCGCCCGTTTGGCGGCCGGTCCGTCGAGCAGCGCCGCGAGGTCACCGGCCAGCGTGTCCGGATCCGGCTGCCCGTCCGCGACGAGCGCCTCGAACCACCACCGGCCGCCGGAATCGAGGCGCAGCACGTGATCGGTCCAGCCGCGCACCGCGACCGGCAGCGGACCCGCCCGCCCCGACGGATCGGTGAGGTCGTAGGACAGGTAGCCGAACCAGCCGCCGCCCACCGCGCCCGGCACCGCACCGGCGACCTCGGGCAGGCCGGTGAACATCGCGAGGGCTTCATCCGCGCCGACCGGGACCGCGGCGAGCGCGGGAGCCAGCACCGCGCGGGAACCGAACCACTCCCCGCACAGCGCGGCGGGAGGGGCCAGCCCCAGATCACACGAGCGCTCGCCGAGCCGCAGCAGGGCCTCGCCCGCGTCCACCCCGGAGCGCAGCGACCTGCGCATCAACCGCATCGGGTCATTCTCACTTGCCCGGCCCCGTGCGTGTCCATGCGTACCGTGAACGGCATGGTTCGAGTCATCGAGACGACCAGGGTCGGCCGGGTGACCGGGGCCGGGTCGGCAGGCCGCACCGACGAGCGCTTCGGCATCCACGCGACCGACCTCGGCATCATGTGGGACGGTGGCGACGGCCGGGTGTTCGTGCTCTTCGGCGACACCTACGGTCCCGGCTGGGGCGGCCACGGCGGCGGGCCCGACCACGCCGACTGGCGGTGCAACGTACTCGCCTTCACCAGCGAACGGCAGGACCTCTCCGGTGGCCTCGTGCTCGACGCGGTCGTTCCCGGCGCGGACGGCCTGGCCACCCAGGTCATCGCCCGCGATCCCGGACGCCGGGACGAGGCCACGGTGATCCCGAACGCGGGCATCGCGGTGGACGGCACCCAGTACGTGCAGTACATGTCGGTCAAGCAGTGGGGCAGGCCAGGGCACTGGACCACCAACTACGCGGGCATCGCCGTGTCCGGGGACGGCGGCGTCACCTGGGCGAAGCCGGAGCGGGCCTGCTGGATCAACCGCGCCGAACGCGACCACCCGTTCCAGATCGGGGCGTTCACCCGCGACGAGGACCACGTCTACCTGCTCGGCACCACCAACGGCCGGTTCGGCGACGCGCATCTGGCCCGCGTCGATCCGGGCTCCGTCGCCGACGCCAGGGCCTACACGTACTGGACGGGCAACGGCTGGGTGCGCGACGAGTTCCTCGCCGCACCGGTGTTCAGCGGCCCCGTCGGCGAGCTGTCCGTGGCCTACAACGTCCACTTCGGACAGTGGATGGCGATGCATCTGGACGAGGCGCGCGGCGCGATAGTGCTCCGTATGGCCGAACGGCTGCACGGGCCGTGGACCGAAGGGCAGGTGGTGGTCTCCGGCGCCGAATACCCCGCCCTCTACGGCGGTTACCTGCACCCGTGGTTCTCCGAGGGCACGGATCTCTGCTTCCTGCTCTCACAATGGGGGCCGTACAACGTTTTCCTGATGCGCTCCCGATTGTCCGGCTGACGCCGTATCGTTACCCGGATATCACTCAATCGGCCATTCCGGTTGTTTTCCAACCCACCTCCGGGAATCGCGCTAATGTTCGTTCCGTCCACGATTCGTGGACCCTTCCGGAACAGAACATGGGGCTGGTGGCGCATGGGCAGGCGAACGACCGTCGGGGCGAAGGTTCTCAGCGCCTCGGCGATCTTGGTGCTGGTGGTCGGACCGGGCGCGAGTTACGCGGAGTCACCGCGAGACGTCGAATCGATGACACGCAGCGAACTCGGAAATGAATTGGCGAACCCCGGTATCGACGATTCACGCCGGGATCAGGTCGTCGGTGAGATGAAAGCGCGCGGCGAATCGTTCTTCGAGAACTCGCCCGGGCCGAGCGCGATCGGTGTGCAGGGCGACGTCCCCGTCCGTTCCGGCGTCAGCGGCACCGGCATCGTCGCCTACGACCCGTACAGCGGAACCCTGCACGTCGGCGCGGGCCTCAAGGTCGGTGAGCCCGCCGCCCCCCAGTTCACCGGCATCGCCGCCCCCGAGGAAGGCCTCAACGCGGCCGTCAACGGCAAGATCGGCCAGGAGGACATCGGCGAGGCCTCGGTGAAGGGCGAGGTCAACGTGTCCTTCGACGGGACGGTCAGCGGCGGCATCACCGGCAGCGGCGGCCTGAAGGCCAACGGTGTCGGGATCTCCGCCAGCGGCGGCATCCAGATCGACGGACTCGGCAACGTCACCCACGACCTGCCCGACGTGCCGGGGATCGAGGTCGACCTGCCGGGCGGTTCGATCTCCGTGGACGACGGCCCGATGCCCGAGATGAAGGGCACCGCACCGGGTGCCGCCGACGCCGAGGTGGGCCGCGGCTGGTTCTCCGGACTGCTCGGCGGCAGCCTCTCCGTGTCGGTCAACAAGGACTTCGACATGTGGTCGCAGCCTGAACCCGTCTCGGTCGCCGAAGCGCTGGAGTCCCTGCGGCAGAGCCAGATCGAGCAGGCGAAGGAAACCGCCTCGTGGATGGAGCAGAACCGTCCCGAGGCCGTGCAGCGGGAGGCCGACGAGCAGGCGGCGGCGGACGCGGCGGCCGCCGAGCGAGGGCCGGTCGATCCGGACGAGGTCGACGGCGGCTTCATGGACGCGGACGGCGACGGGATCTCCGACTCCCGCGACGCGACGCCGAACCAGAACGACACGGATCCGTCGAGCACCGACCTCGGTGACGGCCCCGAGGGCAACCCCGGATACGCGTCCGGCGGCTGGTCGGCGCATCCCGACAAGGACCGCGACGGTATCGCCGACAAGGACGACGCGACCCCGAACCAGAACGACACCGATCCGTCGAGCACCGACCTCGGTGACGGTCCGGAGGGCAACCCCGGTTACTCGGACGCCGGCTCGTTCAGTGGTTCGCTGGGTGGGGCGTCCGGTGCGGAGTCGGATCGGGATGGTGACGGGATCTCGGACTCGTCGGATTCGACGCCGAACCAGAATGACACGGATCCGTCGAGCACGGACGTCGGTGACGGTCCGGAGGGCAACGCCGGATACTCGGGCAGCGGTACCGATTCCGGTTCCTACGGCTCCGACTCCCACGGCTCCGACTCGGGTTCGTTCAGTGGTTCGCTGGGTGGGGCGTCCGGCGGGGAGTCGGATCGGGATGGTGACGGGATCTCGGACTCGTCGGATTCGACGCCGAACCAGAACGACACGGATCCGTCGAGCACGGACGTCGGTGACGGTCCGGAGGGCAACGCCGGATACTCGGGCAGCGGTACCGATTCCGGCTCCTACGGCTCCTCCGACTCCTCCGGCCCCGACTCGGATACGGACTCGGGCGGTTACGGCGGCAGTGACACCGAGTCCGACTCCGGCACGGACTCGGACTCCGGTGGCTATGGCGGCAGCGACACGGACTCGGGCAGCGACACGGACTCGGGCAGCGACGCGGACTCCGGTGGCTATGGCGGTTCGAATGACAGCGACTCGGGTTCGGCCAGCGACTCGGGTTCGGGTTCGGACAGTGATTCCGGCTCGGACAGCGACTCCGGTTCGAGCAGTGACAGCAGTTCCGGCTCCGGCTCCGGCAGCGACTCGGGCTCGGACTCCGGTTCCGACTCCGGCAGTGACTCCGATTCGGGCGCGGGCAGCGACTCCGATTCGGGCAGCGGCTCCGGTTCGGGCAGCGGCTCCGGTTCGAGCAGTGACAGCGGTTCCGGTTCCGACTCAAGCAGCGACAGCGACAGCGACTCCGGCAGCGGCAGCGACTCGGACAGCGGTTCGGATTCCGATGGCGGCTCCGGCTCGGGCGGTAGCTCCGGTGGCGGTGGCGGCGGCGGTGGTGGCGGCGGCTGGTGACCTTGCCGCTCGACCGAACCCGAACGGCGCGGCGCCCGGCCGCGCCGTCCGGTGCCCCCTTTTACCAGCGAGGGGCACCGGACGTTCACAGCAGCATGTCGGCGAGCGTGAACGGGTAGACGATCGAGTCGTGGCCGACGGCACCGCCCGGCCCCGCGTCGTGCTGGTGGATACCGAGCCGCGAATGAAACCATCCGGGCCGTCCCGGAATGCCGTTGTGCCTGGTCAGCCACAGCACGACTTCGCTGTCAGCCCACTTGTCCGGGTGCAGGCGATGGGCCCACTGCTCGAAGTCCGCGTAGATGAGCACGCGCTGGACTTTCGCCGCGCGACGGACCGCCTTGATCCAGCCCCGGATGAACCGGTCGTCCACGCCCTCGAAGCGGACGTCCAGCGCCGGTGCCAGCGATCCCGGCGCGAACGCGTCCAGTTGCTCCCCCGTCCGCACGAAGTGCGTCGCCTGCTCGTGCACGGCGCTGGGGCGTGCGCAGTGCCGGGCCCCCGTGTGTATCCCGGCGCGCCGGGCCTCGACGGCCTGCCTGCTCGCCGCCGGATCACTCCAGTTCATTCCCTCGGACACGGTCACACTGGCGAAGAGCACGCCGCCGGCGCGCATCGCCTTCCAGTCGGGAACGGTCTCATGGTGGGAGAGGTTGATGCCCTGTTCGGGGTCCGGCTCGGTCAATCATCCGCCCTCGGCTTGCAGTCAGTGCAGGAATTGCGATCAGTTCGTGCAAGCCACCATACGGGCGAATAGGCGATCACGAAGTGTTTCCGGTAGCGGAGTGTCCGGTTCCGCGGCGTCAGGGGAACCGGACACCCCGGGCGCGGTCAGGCGTTGTCGCGCTGGAACGTCCGCGCGCCCCACCACAGGCAGATCGCGGTCAGCACCAGCAGGACCACGCCTCCGGTGAACAGGGCGTCGCTGCCGAGGTCCCCGCGGAACGTGGCGCGGCCCGCGTCCACGATGTGGGTGAACGGGTTGATCCGCGAGATCGTGTACAGCCAGTCGGGTGCCAGTCCGGTGGTGATCGGCAGAAAGATCCCGGACAGCAGCAGCACCGGCATCAGCACGGTCTGCAGAGTTCCGGAGAACGCCTCCTCACTCTTCATCCGCAGGGCGAGCGCGTACGAGGCCGAGGTCAGCGCGATCGCCAGCAGTGTCGCGATCACCAGGCACAGCACGATCCCGCCCGGCGGCGCCTGCAGGTCGAACACGACCAGGGTGAGCGCGATGATGAGCACCGACTGGAACACGGTCTGCAGGGCGTTCGCCACGACCTTGCCGAGCAGCAGCGACAACCGGTTCGCCGGGGTGACTCTGAGCCGTTCGACCACGCCACTGCGCAGATCGGCCAGCAGTGCGTAGCCGACGAACATGCTGCCGAACAGTGCGAGCTGCACGATCAGCGCCGGAGTCAGGATCGCCCAGGCGTTGCCGGCCGGGAACCCCGGCGTGCTTTCGATGATCGGTTCCAGCAGCGGGCCGAACAGGAACAGGTAGAGGATCGGCTGCAACAGCCCGATCGCGATCCACGCGGGATTGCGCAGCGAGAGCGTGATGTCCCGCCGGAAGATCAGCCAGGCGTCACGCAACATCGGCGGTCTCCTCGTTCGGTGCGGTCTCGGCGTCGCGCAGGCTGCGGCCGGTCAGCGTCAGGAAGACGTCGTCCAGAGTCGGCCGCCGGACCTCCATCGACGTCGCGGCGATTCCCGCCGTGTCGAACGCCCGCAACAGCGTCGGCGTCGCGGTGTTCCCGCGAGGCACACGGAAACGCACCCGGCCCGGGAGCTCGGTGACCTCGTGCGCGCCGGGCAGGTCCCGGGCGATGGCCGCCGCCGCGGCGACCTGATCCGGCTGCGTGCCTACTTCCACGGCGTCGCCCGAGACCCGTGCCTTCAGCGAGTCCGGGCTGCCCTCGGCCACCAGTTCGCCGTTGTCGATCACCAGGATCCGGTCGCACAGCGCGTCCGCCTCGTCGAGGTAATGCGTCGTCAGGAAGACGGTCACGCCGTGATCGGCGTGCAGTCGGTGGATGTGCTCCCACAGGTTGGCCCGGCTCTGCGGGTCGAGGCCGGTGGTGGGTTCGTCGAAGAAGATCAGTCCGGGGGAGTGGATCAGGCCGAGGGCGATGTCCAGCCTGCGGCGCTGCCCGCCGGAGAGGGTCTTGGTGAGCCGATCGCCCAGCCCGGTGAGGTCGAGCCGTTCGCTCAGCTCGCCGCCCCGGCGCAGCGCTTCGGCCTTGGACAGCCCGTACAGCCTGCCCTGGAGTTCGATCTCCTCGGCGACCTTGCAGTCGGCTCCGGTGCCGCCGCCCTGGGCAACGTATCCGATCCGGGCGCGTACCCCGGACGGGTCGGCGAGCAGGTCACGGCCCGCGACCGTCGCCTCGCCCGAGGTCGGGCGCAACAGGGTGGTCAGCATTCGCAGGGTCGTCGTCTTGCCCGCACCGTTCGGGCCCAGGAAGCCGACGAGTTCGCCGGCGCCGACGTCGAGGTCCACGCCGCGCACGGCGTCGACGGTGCGGCCACGGGCGGAGAAGCTCCGCGCGAGACCGCGTGCCTTGATCATGGAAACTCCAATGGGTTCAAGTTTGACTAGCCGTCGGGTCGAAGAATGCCCCAACGCCGCCGGCTAGTCAAACTTGATTACCAGCCCTTTTCGGTCAAGCTGACCCATGCCCAGTCCCGTGTCGCGCGCCCCAGCACCCCGTGTCGTGCGTTCTGGCATGTCGTGTCGTGCTCTTCGGCACCCTGTGTCGTGCGTTCTGGCATGCCGTGTCGTGCGTCTGGGCGCAGTGGTGCGCGCACGGCTTCGTCCGCGAGCGCTCAGCAAAGCCCCTCGAAGTCTCGTTTCCCACAGGGGTGCCGTATCGCCCGACACGGGGTGCCCCACCGCCCGACACGGGGTGCCGTAGAGCCCGACACGGGGTGCCGTAGGGCCCGACACGGGGTGCCCCACCGCCCGACACGGGGTGCCGTAGGGCCCGACACGGGGTGGCTGGGTCAGGTGGGGGAGGGGGAGCCGAAGGGCTGGGCCGTGTCGTCGGCCATCGTCAGCTCGCCGTTCTCCAGACGTTCGACCTGGTCCGAGGTCCACGTCATCGCGGCGTCGAGCTGGCCGAGCCAGAGGCGGTACAGCGAGAGCACGTGCTCGGGATGCCCCCATTCCGTGCTGCGCTCCATCGTGTCCAGCACGTTGAGGCGGTAACCGCTGAGCTTGGTCAGCCGGTGGGCGAGCAGGCTGACGGCCATCTTCCGCGGCAGCGTCGTGATGAACACCAGCGCCGCCTGCAGTTCCGGCGCGCTGTGGACGTCGTTACGCGCGTCCGAGAGCATCGTGGTGAGCAGGTCGAAGAACTCGCGCTCACCGTCCTCGGTGAGTTCGTACGCGGTCCGCTCCGGGCCCGAGCCCGCTTCGATGTCGACCTCGCGCAGCAGGCCGTCGGCGGTCAGCTTCCGTAGCGCGTGGTAGATCGAGCCCGGCTTGATGTTGCCCCACTTGTCGGCGTTCCACGACAGCAGCTCGCGGCGGACCTGGTAACCGTGGGTCCGCCCGACCATCCGCACGACGCCCAGCACCATCAGTCTCGTCGCCGACACCTTGGCCTCCTCGCACCGGGGTTCGTCACGCGGGTCGGGTGGAACTCTCCCTGGTAACAATGCACGAGACGGCTTCCGTAGGCTAAACAGGCATGAGCACTAATGTGTTGACCGCGGTGGCCTGGCCCTATGCCAACGGCCCCCGCCACATCGGCCACGTATCCGGGTTCGGGGTTCCCTCCGACGTCTTCTCGCGCTACCAGCGAATGGCCGGCAACAACGTGCTCATGGTCTCCGGGACGGACGAGCACGGCACGCCGATGATGGTCCAGGCGGACAAGGAGGGCCTGACGGCGCAGCAGACCGCCGACAAGTACACCCGCCAGATCGGCCAGGACCTGCAGGGCCTCGGTCTGTCCTACGACCTGTTCACCCGCACCACGACGGGCAACCACTCGGCCGTCGTGCAGGAGATATTCCTTGCCCTGCACCGGAACGGCTACGTGGTGCCGAAGACGACGCGCGGCGCGGTCAGCCCGTCGACGGGGCGCACTCTGCCCGACCGCTACATCGAGGGCACCTGCCCGATCTGCTCCTACGACGGCGCGCGCGGCGACCAGTGCGACAACTGCGGCAACCAGCTCGACCCCTCGGACCTGATCAACCCGAAGTCGCGGATCAACGGCGAGACGCCCACCTTCGTCGAGACCGAGCACCTGTTCCTCGACCTGCCCGCGTTCACCGAGACGCTCGGCAAGTGGCTGTCCACCAAGACCGACTGGCGGCCGAACGTTCTGAACTTCACCAGGAATCTGGTGGACGACATGCGTCCCCGCCCGATCACCCGGGACCTGGACTGGGGTGTGACCATCCCGCTGGACGGCTGGAGCAACCAGCCGCTGAAGAAGTTCTACGTCTGGTTCGACGCGGTGATCGGCTACTTCTCCGCCAGCGTCGAGTGGGCCCGCCGTTCCGGTGACCCGGACGCCTGGAAGCAGTGGTGGAACAACGAGGACGCCCGCTCGTACTACTTCATGGGCAAGGACAACATCACCTTCCACGCCCAGTTGTGGCCGACGTTCCTGCTCGGTCACAACGGTGCGGGCGACCGCGGTGGCGAGCCGGGACCGTACGGCGCGCTGAATCTGCCGGACGAGATCGTCTCCAGCGAGTTCCTGACGATGAGCGGTTCGAAGTTCTCCACTTCGCGCGGCACCGTCATCTACGTCAACGACTTCCTGCGTGAGTTCGGGCCGGACACCCTGCGGTACTTCATCGCCGCCGCCGGGCCGGAGACGCAGGACAGCGACTTCACCTGGGACGAGTTCGTCCGCCGCACCAACTCCGAGCTCGCCAACGAGTGGGGCAACCTGGTCAACCGCTCGGTGTCGATGGCGTTCAAAAACAACGGCGAGATTCCCCGTCCGGCCGCGCCGAAGCAGGCCGACGAGGAGCTCAAGGCCTTGTCGCGCAAGGCTTTCGGCACCGTCGGCGGGCACCTGCAGCGGTCCCGGTTCAAGGCCGCCGCGAACGAGGCGATGCGCGTGGTGACGGCGGCGAACCGGTACCTCTCGGACCAGGAACCGTGGAAGCTCAAGGAGGACACCGAACGCCGCGACAGCGTGCTGCACACGGCGCTGCAGGTCGTGTCCGACGCGAACACGCTGCTCACCCCGTTCCTCCCGCATTCGGCGCAGAAGGTGCACGAGGCGCTGGGTGCGAGCGGGATCTGGGCGGCACAGCCGGAACTGCGGGAAGTGGACGACCTGGACATCCCCGGGCGGGTCAACCCGATCATCACCGGGGACTACGCGAGCGAGCAGGCGCGCTGGGAGTCCACGCCGGTGGAGGTGGGCCGCAAGCTGGACAAGCCGACCCCGTTGTTCGCCAAGCTGGACGCGAAGCTGGGCGAGACCGGCCCGGAGTGGGCCCCGATCGAGCGATAGCAGCAGGATCGCGGGGCGGTACCGGTTCACCGGTGCCGCCCCGCGCGTCCGGTGAGGACTTCCGACATGAGCAAGCAGGAGCGCGGCCGTCCGCCGCTGCCCGAGCCGCTGGGTGTGCCGACGGTCGACTCGCACACCCACCTGGAGGCGTGCGGGGCCGAGACGGCCGCCGACGTCGCCGAGATCGTCGATCGCGCCGAGTCGGTCGGCGTGACCCGGGTGGTGACCATCGCCGATGACCTCGACGCCGCCCGCTGGGCCGCGCAGGCGTCCACTTGGGACGATCGCGTCTGGGCGGCCGTCGCCATACATCCCACGCGCACCAAGGATTTCGGCCCGGCCGAACAGTCCGAAGTGGAGCGTCTGGCCGCCGGTGAGCGGATCGTGGCGATCGGCGAGACGGGCCTGGACTACTACTGGGACTACTCGCCGCCGGACGCGCAGCGGGAGGCGTTCCGCTGGCACATCGACCTGGCGAAGCGGTTGCGCAAGCCGCTGATGATCCACGACCGCGAGGCGCACGAGGACATCCTGCGTGTACTCGACGAGGAGGGCGCGCCGGAGGACGTCGTCTTCCACTGCTTCTCCGGCGACGAGGATTTCGCGCGACGATGCGTGGACAGGGGTTTCGTGCTGTCGTTCGCCGGCACGGTGACGTTCCGTAAGGCGTCCGGGCTGCACGACGCGGCCCGTTTCGTGCCGTCCGGCCAGTTCCTGGTGGAAACCGACGCGCCTTTCCTGACGCCGCACCCGCACCGGGGCAGGCCGAACGAGCCGTACTGCGCCGCCTATACCGTGCGGGGCATCGCTGAGCTGCGGGGACAGTCCGCGGAAGAGGTCGCGGAAGCGGCAAGGGTGAACGCCGAACGCGTATTCCGGTTGCCCGTTGTCACCTCGCCTTGAACGCATTGCGACGATTGGTCTACACCGATCGGCCGGCCGTGAAGTGATGAAGGTCACGAGATCGCGGGTCGTGTTTGCGCAACCCCTAAGGGTCCGTTACGGTCCCGTGACCGTGCCGGTTGATCCGCGGATCACGCAGACCAGACCGGTACGCCCACAGTCACGTCAGTGCGCGTCGGGGAAAGCGGTACCGGGAGTAGTCGGCCCGGGTCGCGGGGATGGCGCTGGCTGCGGGTCTCGAAAGACATGTGCGGAACGTGCGTGTTGACGTGAAGGCATTCGTGCCTGTGCGAAAGGGATCTACCCGGTGACTGATAGGCAGTGGCGCACCGACGCGCGCCATGACTCTTCGTTCGACATGTTCGGTTCCTCGTACCGTTCCGGTTCGCTGGCCACGATGGAGCGGCCGAACTTCGACGACTACGACTACTCGGGCTACAACGAGTACTCCGCCGACCCGCGCATCACCGGGCACGACGTGATGACCGCGCTGGGCTCCGACGCGGACGCCCTGATGGCCGAGGCCGACGTCGACGTCGACGAGTTGATCCGGCTGATCAACGCCGAGACCACCGTGATGCCCGCGATCCGCGTTCCGGACTCCGTCCGTGCCGAGCGCGCCGCGCTGGCCGACGTCGAGCCCGAGGACGAGCTCGTCACCGCCACGAAAACGTGGAAGAAGCGTTTCCTCAAGGGTGCGGCGCTGGCCGTGCTGATCACCCTCACCGGCGGCGGTGCCGCGGCGATGGCGATGAACAAGTCCGTCACGGTCAACGTGGACGGCACCGAGCAGAGCGTCAACAGCTACGGCGACACCGTCGGCGAGGTGCTGGAGGACGCCGGCCTGACGGTCGGCGCGCACGACTCGCTCTCCCCGTCCCCGCAGGCCGAGGTCGGCGACGGCGGCGTCATCAAGCTCGAGCGCGGCCGCCAGCTCAACGTGATCGTCGACGGTGCCCCCCGCGAGTCGTGGGTGCGGGCCACCAGCGTCGACGAGGCGCTGACCCAGCTCGGCATGCAGGACCTGCTGACCAAGCAGGGCACCTGGTTCTCCGCCCCGCAGAACGGCGCCGTGCCCCTCGAGGGCATGACGCTGGAGATCAAGACCCTCAAGACCATCACGCTCTACGACGGCGGTCAGGCCCCGCGTGAGCTGTCCACCAACGCGCTCACCACGCAGGAGCTCCTGGGCGAGCTCAACCTGCAGCTCGGCGCCGAGGACAAGGCCGAGAGCGGCCTGGACGCCAAGCTGACCGACGGTGCCGAGGTGCGGGTCAGCCGCACCGGCGTCTCGGTGATCAACGAGACCCAGCCCATCGAGTCCCCGGTCGAGGAGATCGAGGACCCGGAGATGGAGCAGGGCGAGGAGAAGGTCGAGGAGGAGGGCCTTCCCGGCGAGAAGATCGTCACCTTCCGCGTCACGAAGAAGAACGACGAAGAGGTCGGGCGCGAGGAGATCGAGACCAAGGTCGTCAAGGAGCCGACGAAGAAGGTCGTGCGCGTCGGCACCAAGGAGCCGGAGCAGCCGCAGATCTCCGACGAGGGCGTCTGGGACCGACTCGCGCAGTGCGAGGCGACCGGCAACTGGGCGATCAACACCGGCAACGGTTTCTACGGCGGCCTGCAGTTCGACAAGCAGACCTGGAACTCCTACGGCGGTGACGCCTACGCCGCGATGCCGCACCAGGCCTCCCGTGAGCAGCAGATCGCGATCGCGACCAAGGTCCGTGACGACCGCGGTGGCTACGGCGCGTGGCCCGGTTGCTCCAGCAAGCTCGGCCTGCCGCGCTGACGACCGCCCCCGGCGTCCCGGTGACGGCTCGCTAGGCTCTGCCGGTGACCGCTGCCCCCGACGTCCGGCTGCTCGGCCCCGCGGAGATCCGCGCGCTGGCCGGGGAGCTCGACGTCCGGCCCACGAAGAAGCTCGGGCAGAACTTCGTGCACGATCCGAACACCGTCCGGCGCATCGTGGACCTGGCCGGGGTCGGTGCCGGTGACGTGGTGCTGGAAGTCGGCCCCGGCCTCGGCTCACTGACGCTCGGGCTGCTCGGCTCCAGTGCGGACGTGGTGGCCGTCGAGATCGATCCGGTGCTGGCGGGCAGGCTTTCGGAGACCGTCGCCGAGCGCGGCGGGTCCGCGGCCGGCCGGCTCACCGTGCTGACCGCGGACGCGCTCCGGCTCGCCGCCGCCGACCTGCCGCGAGCCCCGACGGCGATCGTGGCGAACCTGCCGTACAACGTCGCGGTGCCCGTCGTGCTGCACCTGCTCGCCGAGCTGCCCTCGCTGCGCACCGGCATGGTGATGGTGCAGACCGAGGTGGCCGACCGGATGGCCGCGGGACCGGGCGGCCGGGTCTACGGCGTGCCGAGCGTCAAGCTCGCCTGGTACGGCAACGCCCGCAAGGTCGCGCCGGTGCCGCGCGCGGTGTTCTGGCCGGTGCCCAACGTCGACTCCGCCCTGGTCGCGTTCGAGCGCGCCGGGCAGCGTGCCGAGAGCGAGCGAGTCGCCGTGTTCGCCGCCGTTGACGCCGCCTTCTCCCAGCGGCGCAAGACCCTGCGTGCCGCGCTGGCCGGCTGGGCGGGTTCGGCCGACCGGGCGGGCGAGATTCTGGTCGCCGCCGGGGTCGACCCTCGGGCGCGGGGGGAGCGGCTCACCGTCGAGGACTTCACCCGGATCGCCGCCGCCCGCGAGGCGCCGTGCCCGCAGGGTGCCCGGGAGACGCCGCCGACCGTGTGATCTCGGCCAAGCTCGCGGCCCGGGACTTGCATACGGCTCGCCGTTGCGCTGTACTCATGAGGCCATCCTGAGCGGCCGAGAGACCTGGCTCGACGACGCCGCAGCAACCACCCTTCGGGGCAGGTGCTACCGCCAGGACCGATGGAGGAACTGTGTACCGGTCCCGAATGCTCACCAGGCGCCGAGTCGTCGACGAGGGTCGCCGCACCGTCAGTGCGTGTCGACGTCACAACGCCCGCACCTGAGTTTCGAGCAGTAGTCCCCTTCTCAGCCGAATCGTCCGTGGTCTTCGAGTCCACATAGGACGGTCACCCGGTGACGGTCGGCGCGCCCACGATCTGGCCGCGCCCTTCCCAGGAGTACCCGTGATCACAGTAGAGAACGTCAGCAAATCCTTCGCAGGCAAGGGCTCAGCCGTCACCGCCCTGCGGGACGTGAGCCTCCGGATCCCGGCGGGCGCCATGTACGGCGTGGTGGGCCCCGCGGGTTCCGGCAAGTCGACCCTCGCCCGGTGCGTCGCTCTGGACGAGCGTCCCGACCGGGGAACCGTCCGGCTGGACGGCCTGGACACCGCCACGCTCCAGGGGCGCAGGCTGCGCGAGGCACGCAGGCAGGTCGGCGTGGTCACCGCACGTCCGGAACTGCACAACGAGCGCACCGTGGCCGGCAATGTGGCGGTCCCACTGGAACAGCTCGGCCTGGACGCCCCGCAGCGACGCGAGCGCGTCGGCACCCTGCTCGACCTGGTCGGCCTCGCCCGTGGCGCCGCCTTGCGCCCGAGCGAGTTGACCGAGGGGCAGCGCAGGCGCATCGCCGTGGCCAGGGCGCTGGCGACGGGCGCGCCGGTACTGCTGGCCGACGACGCGACCGGCGCGATCGCCGAGGAGGAGACCGGCGGTGTGCTGCAGGCGCTGGACCGTGCCCGTGCCGAGTTGGGAGTGACGGTGCTGCTGACGACGCAGGAGGCGGGCATCGCTCGCCGCGTCTGCGACGATCTCGCCGTGCTGGAGCGCGGCGCCCTGGTGGAGAGTGGTTCCCTGCTCGGCCTGCTGTCCGATCCCACCAGCCGCACCGCGCAGGCCCTGCTGCCCGCAATCGAGACCACCCGCGCCCAGTCCGCGCGGTACGAGCGTTCGGTCGACGTGGTCCTGGTCGGCTTCGCCGCGATCGGTTCGCTGCTGCCGGAGGCGGGCAGCCGCTTCGGCGTCGAGGTGGCGACCATCGGCGGCGGCGTGACCAGGGTCGGCGAGACCCCCGTCGCGCACTTCCGCCTCGGCCTGCGCGGCGAGCGTTCGGACGTGGCGCTGGCCTGGATCTCCGAGCGTGGCGGCCACGTCACGCACACCGCCCGCGGCCCGCAGGGCGTCGCCGCCTGAGCCTCCTGGTCCGCCTGAGCTGCCCGTACACCGGTTGCCCACGGCCCCGCCCGGATCGTCGGGGCGGGGCCGTGCCGGACGCGATCCGTGCAGGTGACGAGGTTCGCGCCTCGCGCACGTGCCGCCGGTGGGCAACGTAGGCTGGTCGGGTGCTCGCCGTAGTCCCGCCACCAGTCACCGTCCGGGTGCCGTCGAAGATCAATCTGCATCTCGCCGTCGGTGACCTGCGCGATGACGGCTACCACGAGCTGGCCACGGTCTTCCACGCGCTCTCGCTGACCGACGAGGTCACGGTCGCCACGAGCGACGACCCCGGCGTGGAGGTCTACGGCGAGGGCGAGGGCGTGGTGCCAACGGGGGCGAACAACCTCGCCTGGCGGGCGGTGCAGGCACTGGCCGCGCACGTCGGACGGCCCGAGCCGAAGATCCGGGTGGCCCTGCGCAAGGGAATCCCGGTCGCCGGCGGAATGGCGGGCGGCAGTGCCGACGCCGCCGCCACCCTGGTCGGGCTCGCCGCACTGTGGCGGTTGGAGATCGGCCGGGACGAACTCGCCGGGATCGCCGCCAAGCTCGGCAGCGACGTGCCGTTCGCGCTGTACGGCGGCACGGCACTCGGGACCGGCCGGGGCGAACGGCTCGTCCAGGTGCTCTCCCGGCACCCGTTCCACTGGGTGCTCGCCCTCGACCAGAAGGGCCTGTCGACGCCCTCGGTGTTCCGCGAACTCGACCGCCTGCGCGAGGCGGGCGATCCGCCGCGGATCGGTTCGCACACGCCCGTCGTCGAGGCGCTCGCCTCGGGCGATCCGCGTCAGCTCGCCCTGCTGCTGGGCAACGACCTGCAGGCCGCCGCCGTGTCCCTGCGGCCCGGTCTCCGCCGTACCCTGCGCGCGGGGGTGGACGCCGGGGCGCTGGCCGGGACGGTGTCGGGTTCCGGCCCGACCTGCGCCTTCCTCTGCGACGGGGCGCAGTCGGCCGTCGAGGTGGCCGCCTCGCTCGCGGGCGCCGGGGTCTGCCGCACGGTGCGGGTTGCGCACGGTCCGGTGCCCGGTGCCAGGGTGGTGGGCGGCGAGGAGTCGCCGCGGTCCGCTCCACCGCAGGTGCACGCGTGAACGACGCCGAGTTCGCCTTCCCGGGGCCGTTGCGTGACCAGCTCGTCGCGGCGATCCTCGCCGGCGCCAAGACGTCCACGAGTGGTCTGGTCGCCGAGTACGAGCGGTACGGCGAGAAGCTGCCGGTGGCGGGCGAACGGGAGCGGGTGGTCGACTCGACGGGCCGTGGTGTCGCCGTCATCGAGACCACCGCGGCACGGGTCGTCGCACTGTCCGAAGTGGACCTGGCGCACGCGCGGGACGAGGGCGAGGGGTTCGAGACGGTCGCGCAGTGGCGGGCCGGGCACGAGCGGTACTGGCACGGAGAGCAGATGCGGGCCGCGCTCGGCGACCCGGATTTCACCGTGGATGACGACACAGTCGTTGTGTTGCAACGTTTTCGAGTGGTGGAAAGAGTCGGCCCGTAGATGGTGAACCTGGTCAACCTGGAATCGGTCGACAAGTCCTACGGGGTGCGACCGCTGCTCGACGGTGTCTCCCTCGGCGTGGCCGCGGGCGACCGCATCGGCGTCGTCGGCCTCAACGGTGGCGGTAAGACCACCTTGCTGGAGGTGCTCGCCGGGGTCAGCGCACCCGACTCCGGCAGGGTCAGCAGGGTCGGCGGCCTGCGGATGGCCGTGGTCACCCAGCGCACCGAACTCCCGGCCGGCAGCACGGTCGGCGAAGTCGTGCTGGCCGGGTACGACATGGAGCACGAGTGGGCGGCCGACGCCCGCGTTCGTTCCATTGTGGACGGTCTGGGTATCTCGGCGCTGGGCCTCGACTCGACGACGTCCACGCTCTCCGGTGGGGAACGCAGGCGCGTCGCGCTGGCCGCCGCGCTGGTGGCCGAGCTGGACCTGGTCGTCCTGGACGAGCCGACCAACCACCTCGACGTCGAGGGTGTGCACTGGCTGGCCGAGCACCTGCTGAACCGCCGGATCGCGGTCGTGGTCGTCACGCACGACAGGTGGTTCCTGGACACCGTCTGCGGACGTACCTGGGAGGTCGTCGGCGGGCGCGTCGAGCAGTACGAGGGCGGCTACGCGGACTGGGTGTTCGCCCGCGCGGAACGTGCCCGGCTCGCGGCGACCGTCGAGGAGAAGCGGCAGAACCTGGCACGTAAGGAACTGGCCTGGTTGCAGCGCGGGGCGAAGGCGCGGACCTCCAAGCCGCGCTACCGGATCGAGGCCGCCGAGGCGCTGATCTCCGACGTCCCGCCGCCCCGTGATTCGGTGGAACTGCTCAGCTTCGCCCGGCGCAGGCTCGGCAAGACGGTGCTGGAGCTGGAGGACGTGTCGCTGGCTGCGGGCGATCGGACGCTGGTCGACGACGTCACCTGGCGGGTCGGCCCCGGCGACCGGATCGGCCTGGTCGGTGTGAACGGTTCCGGCAAGACGACCCTGCTGCGCCTGCTCGCCGGTGAGGCCGAACCGGTGGCGGGCAGGCGGATCCAGGGCAAGACCGTCAGCCTGGCGCATCTTCGGCAGGAACTCGACGATCTGCCTGGTGACCTGCGCGTGTTGCAGGCCGTCGAGGCGATCGCCGGACGGGTGGTGCTCGGCAAGCAGGAACTGTCCGCCTCCCAGCTCGCGGAGAAGCTCGGGTTCCCGCCCGCGCGACAGTGGACGCCGGTGGCCGACCTCTCCGGCGGTGAGCGCAGGCGGTTGCAGCTCGTCCGGCTGCTGATGGCCGAACCGAACGTGCTGCTGCTCGACGAGCCGACGAACGACCTGGACATCGACACCCTGCAGCAGCTCGAGGACCTGCTCGACTCCTGGCCGGGAACGCTGGTGGTGGTCTCGCACGACCGGTACCTCACCGAGCGCGTCTGCGACAACGTGGTCGCGCTGCTCGGCGACGGCAAGATCACGCACCTGCCAGGGGGAATCGAGGAGTATCTGAGCCGCCGTGCGGCGGCGGTCCAGGCTCCCGGCCGTTCCCAGCGTTCGGAGCGGCCATCGGCGCGTCCGTCCGAACAGGACGGACGCAGGGCAGGGGCGGCGGAGAAGCGGGCCGCGTCGAAGGAACTCGCCAGGCTGGAGCGGAAGCTGGACACCTTGCACACCAAGGAGTCGAAGCTGCACGACGCGCTCGCACTGGCGGCCACCGACCCTGGTCGGTTGATGGAGCTCAACGCCGAGCTCAAGGCCGTGGTGGCGGAGAAGGACGAGATCGAACTGCGCTGGCTGGAAGTCTCCGAAGCCGCCGAGTGACCGGCTGACCGCGACCGTCCGCCGGGCGGGCGGAACCTCGTCGGCGTGATCGCCTCGACGGCAGTGGCCGGGCACCGGGTGCGGGCCAGGTGGTGACGAGCGGCGGGCCGGTTCGCCGCACCCTTTACAGTTGCCGCATGAGTCGGTTCGTGGACACGATGGTCGCTTCGGCGACGGCAGACGGTCGGCAGCGTGGGATGGTCACGGGCGAGCCGGGCGAACCCGTCCGCCGCACCTGGGCCGAGGTGCACGAACAGGCCCGCCGGATCGCGGGCGGCCTGGCCGGTGGCGGATTCGAGGCCGGGGGCGCGGTCTCGGTGCTCGCGGCGGCTCCCGCCCTGATCGCGCCGACCGTGCAGGGCGTCTGGCTCGCCGGCGGCAGCGTCACCATGCTGCACCAGCCGACGCAGCGGACCGACCTCGCCGAATGGGCCGAGGACACCGTGCGGGTGCTGCGGATGATCGGTTCCGAACTCGTCGTGCTGGGCGAGCCGTTCGACGCGCTCGCACCGGTGCTCACCGAGCACGGCATCGGCTACCTGTTGATCTCCGAGCTGCTCGGCGCCGAGCCGATCGCCGCGCCGGTGCCGTCCGAGGAGGACGCGCCCGCGTTGCTCCAGCTCACCAGTGGTTCCACCGCCGACCCCAAAGCCGTGCGGATCACCCACCGCAACCTGTTCGCCAACGTCACGGCGATGGTGGAGCAGGCCGAGTTCGACTTCGACACCGACGTGATGGTGTCCTGGCTGCCGACCTTCCACGACATGGGCATGGTCGGCTTCCTCACCGTGCCGATGATCTTCGGCGTCGAACTCGTCAAGATCACCCCCGTCGAGTTTCTCACCGGCCCGCTGATCTGGCCGAAGCTGATCACCAAGTACGGCGGCACGGCGACGGCAGCCCCCAACTTTGCCTACGCCATCGTCGGGCGCAGGCTTGCCCGCGTCGACTCCGACGACGACTACGACCTGTCCAGCCTGCGCATCGCGCTGAACGGCGCCGAGCCCATCGACGAGTCCGCCGTCCAGGCCTTCACCGACGCCGGTGCCCGCTTCAAGATGCCACCGGAGTGCGTGTTCCCGGCGTACGGCATGGCGGAGGCGACGCTGGCCGTCTCCTTCGCGCCGCTGTTCACCGGCCTGACCCTGGACGTCATCGAGGCCGATCCGCTGGAGTCGGAGAACCGGGCCGTCCCGGTGCCCGAGGGCGATCCGCGGCGAGGCACCGACGAGGTGCGCTCCTTCGCGCTGCTCGGGCACCCGCTGCCCGGTCTGGAAGCCGAGATCGTGGACGCGCGTGGTGACCGGCTCGGTGAGCGGCAGGTCGGCGAGATCCGGTTGCGCGGCGAGGCCGTCACGCCCGGCTACCTGACGATGGACGGCCCGCTGGCGACCCAGGACGCCGAGGGCTGGCTGGCCACCGGCGACCTCGGCTACCTCGTCGACGGGCAGCTCGTGATCTGCGGTCGCAGCAAGGACGTCATCATCATGGGCGGCCGCAACCTGTACCCGACCGACATCGAGCGGGCGGCGACCTCGGTGGACGGGGTGCGTCCCGGCAACGCCGTGGCCGTCCGCATCGACGCGGGCAGCAGGCGCGAACGCTTCGCCGTGGTGCTGGAGTCCAAGGCGGCGGGCGACGCGGGCGAGGAGCGCAGGCTGGTGAAGGAGGTGTCCGCCCGCGTCCGGGACGCCGTGGACGCCCGCCCCTACGCCGTCGTCGTGCTCCCCGCGGGAACGCTGCCGAAGACGCCGTCGGGCAAGGTGAAGCGCGCGGCCACGGCCACGCAGTTCGCCGAGCGGATCAACGGCGCGGCCGCCGGTTAGGCCCCGGCTCGCGGGTACGTCCGAGCGACCCGAACGACCTCGACGACCTGAACGCCCCGCGCGCCGACGAGATCCGGCGGTGGGAAACGTGCACGGGCAACGGATCCAGCACCGAGGAGCAGCGAATCGCATGGCAGCGCACGACAGCGGATCCGCGGCGGATGGCGCCCTGACCCGCCCCTGGGAAAGCCACGACTTCGGTCGCACGGTCCACCGCATGCCCCGCCGGGTAGCCCGCCCGTCCACCGTCGAGGAGGTCGCCGAGCTCGTACGCGGCGCGCGCGGCGAGGGCATCGGTGTCGCCGCGCGTGGGCGCGGGCACGGCATGAACGGGCACGGACTGGTCGAGGACGGCCTGCTGATCGACCTCGGCGATCTCGACGACATCGGCGCCGTGGAACCGGACCGGGTGCGGGTCGGTGCCGGCGCCACCTGGCACCAGGTGCTCGCCGCGACCACCGCGCACGGACTCACCCCGCCCGCGCTCACCGACTACCTGCACACCTCCGTCGGTGGCACCCTCTCCGTCGGTGGCGTCGGAGGCATGGCGCTGCACCACGGCATGCAGACCGACAACGTGCTGGCCCTCGAGGTCGTCACCGGCACCGGCGAACTGGTGACCTGTTCTCCGACGCGGGACCGGGAGCTGTTCGACACGGCGCGTGCCGGGATCGGACAGGTCGGGATCATCGTGCGCGCCACCGTGCGCCTGGTGCCCGCCTTCAACCACGCGAAGTGGTTCCACCTCGCCTACACCGACACCGCCGCCATGATCGCCGGCCAGCGCACACTGCTGGCCGCGGGCACACCCTCGTTCCTGCAAGCCCTCGGCGCCTTCGACGACACCGGCACCTTCATCTGGAGCATCGACGCGGTCTTCTTCACCGACGTCCCCGAGGACGTCACCCCGGACATCCTCGGCGACGTCCACGCCACCGAGATCACCAGCGACACCCTGCCCTACAGCGCTTTCGCCGACCGGGTCGCGCCCGTGATGGAGCTGCGCCACCAGAGCGGGGACTACTGGGCCCCGCATCCCTGGCTCAACCTGTACCTGCCCGACGCGATCGTCGACGCCGAACTGCCCGCCGTCCTCGCCGAGCTGACCCCGCAGAACATGGGCAGCACCGGCGCCCTGCTCACCTACCCCATCCCCACCGGCAAGGTCACCACTCCCGGTATCCGGCTGCCCGAGGCCGGCACCGCGTGGCTGATCGCCGTCCTGCACTCCGACGTCGACAAGCAGACCGACGGGCTCGCCACCTGGGAACGCCGCAACCGCGACATCTACGACCGGCTCCGCCGCAGCGGCGCCACCCAGTACCCGATCAGCCCGCCGACCTTCACCGCGGCCGAGTGGCGCGAGCACTACGGCACGCACTGGGACACCCTTGCCGCCGTCAAGGATCGCACCGACCCGGACCGGATCCTGACCCCCGGCACCGGCATGTGGAACTGACCGACACCAGCGAATCGCTTACGGCACAACCGATCCGGGAGTACTCGGTCAACGCTGTCGACGGCCGGCGTACGTCCCGGGGATGTCTCCGGACAGGCTCAGGCGTTGCTGCGCAGGCGTCGCCAGATGGACTTGCGGCCGTGCGAGTCCTCCAGCGCCGGTGCGATGTACGCACGGGCGAAATCCGCCCGTGCGGCCAGCGTGCTTTCCACCTGGCGCAGGAAGGCGTCCACCGCCGCACGGTCGTAGCCGCGCTTGCCCAGTGGCGCCCTGCCGAAGGCGACGCGGTGCACGTCGTCCGCGGTCAGCCGGTCCTCCCCTTCGAGGGTCTGCGCCACCCGGTGCAGGAACGCGTCGACCTCGATCTCGTGGTATCCCTTCGCGCCGAGCGAGGCGGGGGTGAAGCGGATTTCCAGTACGTCCTCAGCGGTCACGGCCATGGCCGGCCTCGCAATCTCCGTCGGGGTGGATCAGCGGGGATATGACGATGTGGCGGTCGAGCGGCCGGTGGCGTCCTGCCGGGTGGCGGCCGTGGTGGCCTGGTCGTGTTCGCGGGCGCAGGGCACACCCGGGGCGACGGCGCCGGTGAGGTGCACCAGTTCGTCCTCGACGCGATCGAGGAACTCGTCGACCTCGCGCTCGTCGTAACCGCGCTTGCCGATCATCGGCCTGCCGAAGATGACGTGGTGCACCTCCGCGGGCGTCAGGTCGTCCTCGCCCCGGAGCGTTCCGGCGATCCGGTCGAGGAATTCGTCGACCTGATCACGGGCATACCCGCGCCTGCCGATCGGCGCGTTACGGAACTCGACGTCGTAGACGTCTTCGGCGGACAGCGACATCACACGTTCTCCCTGGTCTCCGGGCCCGGTCCGCATTCCGTCCTACGCGGTCGCGAGCGTCGCCGCCAAGAGCTGGGACGTGGATCGACTCGAACAGGGGCGTGATGTCAACGCCAATGGGTGAGTGGCCGGTCACCGATCGCGTTCGCGCACGAGCGGACGCACGGGCACCACCGGGGACGGTCAGCCGGCGTGGAAGGCGTTCTGAGCGGCGGCCAGACCGTGCGCGACGAGCGACTCCACGGCGTCGGCGCAACGGTCGATCTCGAACGCCAGTTCCTTGCGTTCGGTCGTGGAGAAGTCCTTGAGGACGTAGTCGGCGGGGTCCATCCGGCCGGGCGGCCTGCCCACGCCGAAGCGCACCCGGTAGTACTCCTTGGTGCCCAGCGACTTGGTGATCGAGCGCAGCCCGTTGTGGCCGTTGTCGCCACCGCCGAGCTTCAGTTTCAGTGCGCCGTAAGGAAGATCGAGTTCGTCGTGGACGACGACGACCCCGGAGTGCGGGATCTTGTAGAACCTGGCTGTGCCGACGACGGCGCTGCCGGAGAGGTTCATGAACGACCGGGGCTTGGTCAGCGCGACCTTGCGGCCGGCGAGCCTGCCCTCCAGCACGTCCGCGCCGCCCTTGTGCGACTTGAACCGGCCGCCGATCCGGGCGGCGAGTTCGTCGAGCACGAGGAACCCGATGTTGTGCCGGTTGCCCTCGTACCGGGGCCCGGGATTGCCGAGGCCGGCGAGCAGAATCTGCTCGCCGGCTCCGGGGACATCGGGGGAAGAGGAGTCTTCCACCGGAGGTTTCTCCTACTCGGAGTCCTCGGCGGGCTGCTCGGTGGCAGCGGCGTCCTCGGTCTCCGGCGCGTCCTCGACGACACCGGCACCCTCGGCGTCGACGTCGGCCTCCATCGAGGCCTCGGACGGCGCCTCGTTGACGGCGACGACCAGGTACTCGGGGTCGGTCAGCAGCTCGGCGCCCGCGGGGATCTGCACCTGCGAGGCGAAGACCTGCGTACCGGGCTGTGCGTCGGCGATCGAGACCTCGAACTGCTCCGGAATGTGCAGCGCCTCGACCTCGATGGAGACGGTGTCCAGGTCCTGGGTGACCAGGGTGCCGGGGGCCGGGTCGCCGGTGAGGACGAGGGGCACGTCGACGGTGACCTTCTCGCCCTTCTTCACCACGAGCAGGTCGACGTGCTCGATGTAGTTGCGCAGCGGGTGCACGGTGATGGTCTTGGTCAGGGCCAGCTCGGTGCCCTTGTTGCCACCGGCCTCGACGTCCAGGGTGAGGACGGCGTTCTGGCCGTTCTCCCGGACGACGCGGGCGAACTCCAGGGCGGGCAGCGCCAGGTGACGCGGGTCCGAGCCATGGCCGTAGAGCACCGCGGGGATCTTGCCGGAGCGACGGGTGCGGCGCGCTGCGCCCTTGCCGAACTCGGTGCGCGGCTCGACGGACAGACGTACCTCGGACACGGTGCTGCTCTCCTTGCGGTGGGGATCTCAGGCAATGGTGCTGTGGCTTCGATGGTGCTGTGCGTTCCGATGCTGTGTGCCGGCCCGAAGTTCTCGGGCTTCCGGCCTCTCGGCGGCGAGTTCCACAAAACGTGCACGACGGGGTGGCTGCTCAAGCCGCCGCGTCGATCACGCCGGGCACCATGTGCGCGTGGAGCCCGCCTCGCCGAGACAACCTGAACAGTGTAGAGCAGGCGCGGCGAATGCGACCGAGGCGGGTGCGCCGAACCGGGAACCGGGTGTGCGTACGCCACGTCACAACGGCGCTCGCCCGGCCGGGTCGAGTGAGCCGGTCGAGCGGGGTGGCGCATGGGCGGGCCGAGGGGTGTCGCGGCGATCGTGGTCATCGGCTGCGCACTGCTCAGTGGCTGTCAGGTGCTGGTGGACGGGGAGAGCGGACCGAGCGAGGACGGGCTGCGGCGGGCGAACGCCCAGGCGGACGAGCGGCGGGCGATCGACGAGGCCCTGCGGACGCTCGGTGCCGCCGGTGCGCTCACCTACCGCGGCACCGGTCAGGACGGGGCCGCGCTCGCGCTTACCGCGGGGAAGAACGGGACGCTGTTCGGTGCGCTGCCGATGGCGGGCCACACCGTGCGGCTGGCTGTCGCGAGTGGACGGACGTTCGTGTCGGCGCCGGTGGAGTTCTGGGCCGCCAACGGTTCCGGCGATCCGGCCGCCTACGGCGGGCACTGGACCGGGGCTGATCCCGCGGAGCTGCCGTTGCCGCCGTCCGCGCTGGCCCCGCCGGAACTGGAGCGGACGCTGCGCGCGGCGGCCGGACGCCGGGACGTTCTCGCCGAGCCGGTGCGCGGGGTCGAGAACGGCACCGAGGTGTTCGCCGTCGACACTCCCGGCGGCGGCTTCGCCGTCACCGCGGCCGCCCCGAGCACCCTCACCCGGGTGTCCGGCGCGCTGCTGGGCGCCTCCGGTGCGGGCGAACTGCGGCTGGAGACCCCGGCCGCCGACACACTGACGGCCGTGCGCGCGGAGTTCGAGGCCGAGCTGCCCGCTCTGGTCCAGTCCGTCGACTCGGCGGCGTCGGTCTCGGCGTTTCCCAATGACAACAAGGTCGAGTGCGCACCGAACGGTTCCTGTACGACGACGGTGCAGGCGGGCAACACCGTCGGCTCGGACAGCACCGGATCGGTACGGATCGTGCTGCGGGCCAAGGTGTCGGCCGACGGACTCGGCGAGCAGACCTGCACGGCGGAGGCGATGGCCGCGCCGAACGCCGTGGTCCCGGTGTCCTGCGAGGTCCGGTTCCAGGTACCCGCGCGCACGGCGCGGTACCAGGTGCTCTCCGTTCCGACGGTGACCGGGCAGGGCATCTCCGGTGGCGACGTGGAGGAGTTGCGCCGTTCGGTGCTGGCCGACCTCGCGGGCTGACGGTGACGGTTACCCGGTGCGGGTGGCGTGCTCGCCGCGGGCGGTGACGATCTCGTGCACGTGGCTCTCGGCCCAGTCGCGCACGGCCTGGATCGGTTCGCGCAGGGAGTGGCCGAGCGTGGTCAGTTCGTAGGTGACCTTCGGCGGAATCTGCGGGTACACGGTGCGCACCAGCAGCCCGTCGCGTTCCAGCGCGCGCAGGGTCTGGGTGAGCACCTTGGCCGCGACGCCGCCGACACCCTCGCGCAGCTCGCCGAACCGCAGCGGCCCGTCCCGCAGCAGGTGCACCACGAGCACCGTCCACTTGTCGCCGATGCGATCCAGGACGAGCCGGGTCGGACAGTTCGGATCGGTGATGTCACCACGAAACCATTCGCTGACCTGTTCGGTAACCACAAGGTATCTATAGCACGTTGAAGTGCTTGATTACCAATGGTTACCGTCGGCTTCACGGGACCGCGACCCACGCGGCCGGGAGCAGGGAGCGACGACGATGGCGAGACTGGTGCTGTTCGGGGCGACGGGGTACGCCGGGACCCGGATCCGGGAGGAGGCGCTGCGGCGCGGGCACGAGGTGGTGGCCGTCGCCAGGGACACCACGGCGCTCGCCGGCGGGCCGGGGGTGACGGTCCGCCAGGGTTCCCTGCACGACGAGGCGTTCGTGCGCGAGACGGCCGTAGGAGCGGACGTGCTCGTCTGCGCGATCCCGGGCAGGCCGCTGGACGGTGCGACACTGCTCGACGCGGTGCCCGTTCTGGTCGCCGCGGCGGCCGCGCAGGACGCGCGCCTCGGTGTCGTCGGCGGGGCGGGCAGCCTGCGCACGAGTGCGGACGGGCCGAAGCTGATCGACACGCCGGAGTTCCCCGAAGCGTTCAAGCTGGAGGCCGGAAGTCACTCCGAGGTGCTGGATGCCTTGCGTGCCAACGGTTCCGCGGCAGACTGGTTCTATCTCAGCCCGGCGGCGGGGTTCGGTGCGCACACGCCGGGCCGACGCCGCGGAACTTACCGGGTCGGCGGCGAGGTGTTGCTGAGCGACGAGGAGGGCGTCTCCGCGATCGGCGGCGAGGACTTCGCCACCGCCTTCGTGGACGAGATCGAGCGGCCGGCGCACCACCGGCAGCGGTTCACCGTCGCGTACTGAGGTCAGCGGCCCTTCAGCTCCGCCAGGACGGGAGCGAACTCCTCCAGATACGGCTCGAAGACCGTGACGTAGGAGAAGCCGTACCGCTCCCGCCTGGCGAGCAGCTGCTCGGCCAGCAGTGCGCGTTCGCCGAGCAGGAGCTGGGGCGCTTCCAGCAGCTCGTCGACGTCCAGGATCCGTTGCGGCAGAAGGGCTTTCCAGCGTGCCGCGGCTTCGCGCCGATCACCGGTGACGGCCACGTGCTGGACGAGCATGTTCAGTTCGACGTGCTGGGCCCGGGCACCCGCGCGCTCGCGGAAGAAGGCCACCCGCTCGTCCATCTCCTCGGCGCCGGCCAGCAGGAACGTGCCCGGCGAGTGGCCGGGCGCGTGCCGCAGGCCGGAGAACCCGGCGATGTCGGCGTGGTCCGCGGCCAGTCCGAGTGTTCCGTCGCCGTGCCCGGCGAGCAGGATCGGTGGCATGGCGGTCTCCGCGCCGATCCGGTCGCGGAGTTCGCCGAGCGTGGCCTCCAGCCTGCGCACCCGCCCGGCGGCGGGCAGCCACGGCAGCCCCGCCTCGTCGAACTCCGCCTTCATGTGGCCCGCGCCCAGCCCCAGATCCAGCCGGTCGCCGGTGAGCCGCGCGGTGCTGACGATGTCGCGGGCGAGCAGCGCCGGGTTGTAGAACGGCACGTTGAGCACCAGTGAACCGACCCGCACGTGCTCGGTGACGGCCGCCGCCACCGCGAGTGCGGGCAGCGGTGCGGGCCCGCCCAGATGGTCCGGCACGGTGATCACGTCGTAGCCGAGTTCCTCCGCCCGGCGGCACTTCGCCACCCACTCGGCGCGCTCGCCGATCGCTCGCATGCTGACGCCGAACCGGAACTCCCGCACACGCACCTCCGCCGTCTCGTCTGCCGGTGACGCTATCCGGGCAACGGTTGCCGCGTCAGCGGAGTTCGCTCTCGGCGTGCGCCCCCGGGACGACCGCGAGGCGGGCCCCGACAACGGGAGCCCGCCTCGCGGGGGTCGCCGGAACGCTCAGGCGTTGCCGTCGAACAGGCTGGTGACCGAGCCGTCCTCGAACACCGCCTGGATCGCGCGGGCCAGCAGCGGCGCGATCGACAGCACGGTCATGTTCGGGAACCGCTTCTCCTCCGGGATCGGCAGCGTGTTGGTGAAGATGACCTCACGCGCCTTGCACGCCGACAGTCGCTCGGTGGCCGGGTCGGACAGGATGCCGTGGGTGGAGGCGATGACCACGTCGGACGCCCCCTCCTCGAGAAGCGCCTCGGTGGCCTTCACGATGGTGCCGCCGGTGTCGATCATGTCGTCGATCAGCACACAGAGCTGGCCGTTGACCTTGCCGACGACGCGGTTGGCGACAGCCTGGTTGGGCTTGTCCGGGTCGCGCGTCTTGTGGATGAACGCGATCGGCCGGTCACCGAGGCGCTGGGCCCACTTCTCCGCCAGGCGGACGCGGCCCGAGTCGGGGGAGACGACGGTAATGTTGTCCGTGGAGTAGTTGTCCCGGATGTGGTCGGCGAGCACGTTCTGCGCGAGCAGGTGGTCCACCGGGCCGTCGAAGAAGCCCTGGATCTGCGCGGTGTGCAGGTCGACGGTCATGATCCGGTCGGCACCCGCGGTCTTGAACATGTCGGCGATCAGCCGGGCCGAGATCGGCTCGCGGCCCTTGTGCTTCTTGTCCTGCCGCGCGTACGGATAGAACGGCACGACCACGGTGATGCGCTTCGCGCTGGCGCGCTTGAGCGCGTCCACCATGATGAGCTGCTCCATGATCCACTCGTTGATCGGAGCGGGGTGGCTCTGGATCACGAAGGCGTCGCAACCGCGTACGGACTCCTGGAACCGCACGAAGATCTCGCCGTTGGCGAAGTTGTGCGCGGTCTGCGGGGTGACCGTCACGTTGAGGTTCTTGGCGACCTCGTCAGCCAGCTCCGGGTGCGCGCGGCCGGAGAAGAGCATCAGGTTCTTCTTCGGCGTGCCTGACTTGGGGCTCATTGGTCACGACTCCTGAGTCGGTTCGTCCTGCTGCTGCGCGGCGAGGGCTGCCTCAGCCGCGGGGGTACCTGGCCTGCGCTTGGTGACCCAGTCCTCGATATTCCGTTGTGGCCCACCGGAAACGCCAAGGGCGCCCGGCGGCACGTTCCGTCGTACCACGGTTCCGGCGCCGGTGTAGGCGCCGTCGCCGATGGTCACCGGCGCGACGAACATGTTGTCCGAGCCGGTGCGCACGTGGGAACCGATCGTGGTGTGGTGCTTGGTGATCCCGTCGTAGTTCACGAAGACACTGGAGGCGCCGATGTTGCTCTGCTCGCCGATCGTCGCGTCGCCGACGTAGGTCAGGTGCGGGACCTTGGTTCCCGCGCCGATGTCCGCCTTCTTCGTCTCGACGAAGGTGCCGATCTTGCCGCCCGCGCCCAGCTTCGTGCCCGGGCGCAGGTAGGAGAAGGGGCCGATGGTCGCGTTCGCGCCGATCACCGAGCCGGAGCCGTGCGTGCGCACGACGCTGGCCCCCGTTTCGATCGTCACGTCGGTGAGAGTGGAGTCCGGTCCGATCGTGACGTCCTCTGCGACGGAGGTCTCACCGCGGAGCTGCACGCCCGGCTCCAGCACCACGTCCCGCGCGAGCGTGACGCCCGCGTCGATCCAGGTGCTCGCCGGATCCGTCACCGTCACACCCTCGCGCTGCCAGCGCCGGACGATCCGCCGGTTCAGTTCCGCGCCGACCGTGGCGAGCTGCACCCGGTCGTTGATGCCCTCGGTCAGCCACGGGTCGTCGACCACGAGGGCGCCGACCCGCCTGCCGTCGCCGCGGGCGATGCCCAGCACGTCGGTCAGGTACAGCTCGCCCTGGGCGTTGTCGGTGGAGAGCCGGGAAAGGCCGTCGGTGAGGACGGCGGCGTCGAAGGCGTACACCCCGGAGTTGATCTCACGGATCGCGAGCTGCTCCGCGTCGGCGTCCTTCTGTTCGACGATGCCGAGCACCTCGCCCGCCTCGTCGCGCAGGATGCGGCCGTAACCGGTGGAGTCCTCGACGACGGAGGTCAGCACCGTCGCCGCGTTACCGCCGCGCTCGTGCTCGGCGAGCAGCGCGGCCAGGGTGTCCGTGTCCAGCATCGGGACGTCGCCGTAGCTGACCAGCACCGTGCCGGAGACATCCGCCTCCAGTGCGCCGAGCGCGCAGCCGACCGCGTGCCCGGTTCCGTTCTGCGTTTCCTGCACGGCCGTCGAGACGGGCCGGTCCAGCGCCTTGCCGAGGTGCAGCAGGTGCTCCTCGACGGCCTCGCGGCCGTGGCCGACCACCACCACCAGGTTCGCCGGATCCAGGCCCGCGGCGGCCCGCACCGCGTGTTCCACCAACGGCCTGCCCGCGATCGGATGCAGCACCTTCGGCAGCTTCGAGCGCATCCGGGTGCCCTCGCCCGCGGCGAGGATCAACGTACTCAACTGGCCGGTCACGGCACTCCAAAATTCTCCATGCGGCTGGTACCGGGCCAGGATGCTACGTGTGGTCGCCGATGCCCCACGTGGGGTCGGTTGTGGCCGGCTCCTCGCCGGCGGCCTGCGGAGCGCCACCGACCGGTGAAACCTGGTTCCCACCTCGGCGTTTGGCCTGGTACATGGCGGCGTCGGCGCGGGAGAGCACCTCGTCGGCACGTTCCTGCGGGCGGAGCGAGACGAGGCCCACCGACAAGGTCACACCGTGCGAGAGGTGGTGCGGCAGCGCGGCCACCGCACTGACCGACCGGCCGAGCGCCTGGGTGGCCGCGGACACCGGCGCTCCCGGCAGCAGCACCACGAACTCGTCGCCGCCGTACCGGGCGACGATGTCGTCCCCGCGCAGCGTGTCGCGCAGCGTGCTGGCGACCACGCGCAGCACGTCGTCCCCGTCCGCGTGCGAGTGCAGGTCGTTGACGCCCTTGAAGCCGTCGAGGTCGATCAGCGCGACCGCCAGCGGCTGGGCGCCCGTCGAGGTGGCCAGGGTGCGCAGCCGCTCGTCCAGGGCGCGCCGGTTCGGCAGGCCGGTGAGTGGATCGTGCAGGGCTTGTTTGGTGATCGCGCCGTGCTCGGCGGAGAGCCGGGCGTGCTCGCGCCGGGTGTGCAGCGAGGCGATCTGCGACTCGCGCAATGCCCACAGCTCGTTCTCCAGCGTGCTCGCGTAACTGGCGAGCAGGCCGTTCGGGCACTTCGGTGGCGGGTCGGGCGGCATGCCGGCGCCGTTGGCCAGCCGGGCGAGCTCGCGCACCAGGATCAGCCGCATCGCGGGCTGGGCGTGTTCCTCGGGCCGGGTCTGCTGGATCCGCAGCAGCACGTCGATCGCCTCGTCGTCGCGTCCCTCCCGGCTCAGGCACCGGGCGAGCGCGATGGCGACCAGGATCTGGCTCGGCGGGAAACCCGGCTCGTCCTGCAGGGGCACCAGCCGTTCGATGTGCACGCCACCCGGAGCGGCGAGCGCGAGCGCGGCCGCCAGCAGGCCCACCTGGTCGACGGCGGGCACCCCGGCCCGGCGCGGGAACAGCGATTCGGTGAAGGGGGCCTCGACGGCGATGGCCATCGAGGCGGCGGTGCGGAACTTCTCCGCCGCGGTCTCGTACTCCCCGGCCCGTTCCAGGCGCAGGCCCCAGGCGAGCATCATCTTGATCCGGTTGAGTAGCTGCAGGGTGATCTCGTGCGGCCCGGCGCTGTCCCGGATCGCCTGGTGCGCTCGGGTGATGACCTCCTCGGCCGCCTCGTAGAGGCCGAGCTGGTGCAGCACCACCCAGCAGTCGACCAGCGTCGCCGAGAGCAGCTTGCTGCGGTTGCGCAGTCCGCCCATCTGCGTGTCCGGCGCCGAGGCCGCGTCGTCCAGGATGGCCAGCGCCCCGGCGATCTCGGTGAGGGCCGCGTCCTCCTGGCCCGCCAGCACCATCCGCCGGCCGCGCAGCGCGTGCGCGTCCGCGCGCAGGATGAGCAGGCCGTGCCTGCGGGTGTGCGCGAGGAGCTCGTCGAGCAGGGGTTCGGCCTCGGCCGCGTATCCGCTGACGACCAGTTTGGCCAGCCCGGCGTAGCGCAGGAGCTGGGCAACCAGGAAGGGTTCGCCGCGGCGCTGGGACTCGGTGAGCAGTTCGTCGACGCGGTCCAGGAGGTCGAGCTGTTCCGCCCGGGACGTCCGCTGGATCGCGGCCATCAGCTCGCGCGCGCGCCCCATCAGCCAGGTGTCCGACATCTCCACGAGCATCGGCCTGCTGGGCTCCCTCGGCTCCATCACCTCGTCGCGCAGTGGCTTTCCGTCCTCTCGGCCCTGGTCGCACGCGCTCCGCCGCCAGGGTTCGAACCTGAACTGTCAGAACCAAAATCTGAAGTGCTGCCAATTACACTACGGCGGATCGTGCCTGGTCAGGATAGCCACACCCGAGGATCGGCAGCGCGGCTACCCGGATCGTGCGCTCGTCGATCCTGCCACGCCGGTGTGACCTGGCGTGGAGCGGTCCCGGCACGACCAAGCCGGGCCCTCGGGTGCGACGAATCCCTCCCTGATGGACCTCCACACGCCGCGAAACCTCCTGTACCGTAACTTACGGCAACGTAGGTAAGGCGACCCTTCGTAGGTCCCGTACGGAAGAAGTGAACGCCCGTGACCGCAACACTCGACCGTTCCCCGGCCTCCGGAGAGCCGCCGTCCGCGAAGGGCCCCAAGCCCGTCCTCGTCGGGAAGCGCTCGATGGGGATCCAGATCTCCGTGTACGCGGGCGTCATCGCTCCGCTGCTGGCCCTGCTGGTGGCCGTCCCGTTCGCCTGGGGATGGGGGCTCACCTGGATCGACGTCGGCCTGTTCGTGGCGTTCTACGCCTTCTCCGGGCTCGGCATCACCGTCGCCTTCCACCGCTACTTCACGCACGGCTCGTTCAAGGCGAAGCCGTGGCTGCGGGTGCTACTGGCGATCGCGGGCAGCATGGCCGTGCAGGGGCCGGTGATCACCTGGGTCGCCGACCACCGCAGGCACCACGCCTTCTCCGACCGCGAGGGCGACCCGCACTCGCCGTGGGCGTTCGGCAACACCCCACTGGCGGTCGCCAAGGGATTCTGGCACTCGCACATGGGCTGGCTGTTCGAACGCGACCAGAGCAACGCCGAGCGGTTCGCCCCGGATCTGTTGCGCGACAAGGCGATCGTCAGCGTCAACAAGAACTTCGGCTGGCTCACCCTTGCCACGCTCCTGCTGCCCGCGATCCTCGGCGGCCTGATCTCCTGGTCGCTCTGGGGCGCGGTGACGGCGTTCTTCTGGGCAGGTCTGGTGCGCGTCTGCGTGCTGCACCACGTCACCTGGTCGGTCAACTCGATCTGCCACATGATCGGCGAGCGCCCGTTCGCGGCCCGCGACAAGTCGGCGAACTTCTGGCCGCTGGCGATCTTCTCCTTCGGCGAGTCCTGGCACAACCTGCACCACGCCGACCCCACGTCGGCGCGGCACGGCGTGCAGCGCGGTCAGATCGACATTTCCGCGCGGATGATCTGGATGTTCGAGAAGTTCGGCTGGGCGCACAGCGTCCGCTGGCCGACACCGCAGCGGCTCGACCGACTGGCAGTCGAGTCGAAGTAGCACCTCCAACGGTCTTTCGCGGGGGCGTGGCGGAATTTCCGCCACGCCCCCGCGTCCGTTCGGGTCCGTCCGGCGGCGTTGCCCGGTACCCCCGGGAGGGGGAGCGGCTAGGCTGCGGACGTGGCGGCGAGAAGGCGAGCGAAGCGCGACCCGGCGGCAGGCACCGTCGGCGCCCGGCCCGCCGCCGCCGTGCCCCGCGTGCGGATGACCGGCACGGAGCGCAGGCAGCAACTGCTGGACGTGGCGCGGGAGTTGTTCGCGGAGAAGGGTTTCGAGGGCGCGTCGGTCGAGGAGATCGCGCACCGGGCGAAGGTGTCGAAGCCGGTCGTCTACGAGCATTTCGGTGGCAAGGAAGGGATCTACGCGGTCGTGGTCGACCGGGAGACCCAGTTGCTGCTCGACCACATGGTCTCCACGCTGCACGGCGGGCACCCCAGGGTGATGCTCGAACAGGCCGCCGTCGCGCTGCTCAGCTACGTCGAGGAGTCGCACGACGGGTTCCGCATCCTCGTCCGCGACTCGCCGGTCGCCAGTTCGACCGGCACCTTCTCCACCTTGCTCAACGACATCGCCAGTCAGGTCGAGCACATCCTCGGCCAGCAGTTCGCCGCCCGCGGTTACGACGAGAAGCTGTCGGCGCTCTACGCCCAGGCGCTCGTCGGCATGGTCGCGCTGACCGGTCAGTGGTGGCTGGACGCCCGCAAGCCCAAGCGCGACGAGGTCGCCGCGCACCTGGTCAACCTCGCCTGGAACGGCCTTTCCCACCTCGACCACAAGCCCCGCCTCACCCCGACCTGATCCCACGCCCGTCGGCCCGCACGGCGGCACCCCCAGACCGCAATATGTCGACGTATTGCGCTGCAGCCGACCGCAATACGTCGACATATTGCGGTCCCGATCTCCGCAATTCGTCGACATATTGCGGTCAGGTGCTGGACGCGAGCGCCGCTCGCACAGCCGCCACGATCGCGCCCGGGTCGCCGGACAGCTCATCGTTGGTGACGACGACGAAGCGCCACCCCGCTGCTCGCATACGCCGGCGCCGGTACTGATCCTTCGCCGTCTGCTCCGGTGACTCGTGCCATCTGCCGTCGTACTCCACGGCCAGCTTGTGCTTGGGAAACGCAAGGTCGAGGCGCCCGAGGAAGTTGTGGTTCCGGTCGTAGACGTTCCACTGGACCTCGGGATGCAGGTCGTGCAACCGAAGCCACACACGCAGCTCCGATTCGCGGATCGACTCCGCCCGCTGATCGGCGTGCGACAGCGCTACACGGGCGCGGACGATGCCGCGATCGCGGCGATGACGCAGGACCGAGTCGACGTCCTCGACACGGACGAACTCGTGACCCAGCAGCGTGTCGAGTTGTCCCACCGTGCGTGGCAATGATCGCCGTAGCTTTCGGTTGCACAGCAGATCGAGGGTCATCCGCAGGGGCGTGGCCAGTTGTATTTCATGCCACGGCACGCCGTCCGCCGGACCGAGCGTGGTCCGGGTGATGTGCATGCCGCGTTTCGCGGTGAACCTGCTGTCCTCGGGTACGACGAACTCGACCGGGTCGTGGGTGGCGGCGAAGTCGAAGCCGTAGACGGCCGCGGCGGAGGCACCGGTCAGCGTCGCCGTTTCCGGTGCCAGCCAGGCCGCGCCCGCGCAGCGAATCTTGTGTGTGAGTGTGCGCCATGACTCGACGTACACGTCGTGGAAAAGCTGGGTGTAGAGCGGCGACCGTAGCCGATGTCTGGTCAGGAAGCCTTCTCCGAGCGCGTGCGAGCCGCGGAAAGTGCCGTGGGTCGACGTGAATGACGAAAGCGTGTCTGTGGTCATCCCGCAACGGTGTGCTTCGCGGCCGACAGAACACCGCGTCCCGCCGGTACGTGCCCCCAGGTTGTCCACATCCCCCCGGTTGTCCACAGGTCGCCGCAATACGTCGACGAATTGCGCTTGGGCAGCCCGCAATACGTCGACATATTGCGATCCGGGGCTTCGCAATATGTCGACGTATTGCGGGGTCAGGGCGTGTGGTCGGCTCGGGCGGAGAGGTCGGCGAGCAGGATGCGCAGGAGATCGGACAGCTGCTCGCTCTGCTCGGGGGCCAGGCTCGCCAGCAGCGTCTCCTCGTGCGTGAGCAGCTCGTCCACGGTCCGTTCGATCAGTGCGTGCCCCGTGTCGGTGAGCTCGACGAGCACGCCCCGCCCGTCGTCGGCGGAACGGGCCCGCCGCACCAGGCCGTCCCGCTCCGCTCGGGCGACGCGCTGCGAGATCGCGCCGGGGCTGACCAGGCCGCGCCTGGCCAGCTCGCCGGCGGGCACCCGGTAGGGCGGGCCCGCCCGGCGCAGGGTGCTCAGCAGGTCGCGGGTCGCCGCGTCCATGCCGAGCCGCAGCATCGTCTCGCGCCGGTCCTCATCGAGCAGTTTCGCGATGCGCCAGATGCGCGTGATGACACCGATCGACGACACCGGTGTGCCGGGACGCTCCCGTATCCAGGCGTCCTGAATGGCGTCGACGACGTCGGTTGACGCTGTTTCGGATTCGTGAGTACGCTCGGCCACAGAGGTACTTTAGCAGTAAAAGACTGCCGGGAGAAGAACGCTCGGGAGAAGGTCAACGGTAAAGGACGAAGTGATGGGCAACGGGAGAAACGTCGTCGTGACCGGCGGCGGCACCGGCATCGGTTACGCGGTCGCGGCCAGGTTCGCGCGGGACGGCGACACGGTGACGATCACCGGACGCCGCGAGGACGTGCTCGCCGAAGCGGGCACCCTTCTCGGCGCGATCCCGGTGCCGTTCGACGCGGCCGATCCCGCGGCCGTCCGCGCCGCGCTGCCCTCACTGCCGGAGCGGGTGGACGTGCTGGTGAACAACGCGGGCGGGAACACCGACATCGGCGCCGACGCCCCCGCCGACGGCGACCTGGACGCCCTCGCGGCCGGCTGGCGGGCCAACCTCGACGCCAACCTGCTCAGCGCCGTCCTGGTCACGGCCGCGCTGCGCGATCGGCTGACCGACGATGCGCGTGTGGTGAACATCGGCTCCATCGCCGCCCGCGCCGGCGCCGGTTCCTACGGTGCGGCGAAGGCGGCCATGGAGGCGTGGAACACGCAGCTGGCGAGCGACCTCGGACCACGCGGAATCACCGCGAACGTCGTATCGCCGGGCCTCGTCGTGGACACCGAGTTCTTCCGTGGGCAGCTATCCGCCGAGCGGAGGCGGCTGCTGGAGGCGGCGGCCCTGACCGGGCGTGCGGGGACCCCGGACGACATCGCCGCCACCGTCGCGTTTCTGGCGAGTCAGGGCGCCGGCCACGTCACCGGGCAGGTGCTGCACGTCAACGGCGGTGCCCACCGCGGCCTCTGAGGCTCAGCCCTGGGTGAAGCGCAGCAGCTTGTCGTCGTCGCCCTCGGACGTGGTCACGTACAGCGCACCGTCCGGCCCGGTCCGGGCGGTGCGCAGCCTGCCGTAGGTGTCGTCGAACTCCGGCGGCAACACGACCTCGACGACCGCGCCCGCCTCGTCGAGGCTGAACAACAGCATCTTCTGGCCCTTCAGCGCGACGACGGCCAGCTTGCCGTCGAGGGCGCCCCACTGCGGCCCGGAGAGGAACGCCGCGCCGCAGATCGCCTCGGTGATGTCCCCGGAGGTCCACTGCGCCGGCACCGCGTTGGGGAAGCGTTCCAGGTCCGTCATCGGGACGCTCTCGTCGTAGGAGTCCTCGGTACCGCCCCGGGAGGGATCCCAGCCGTAGTTCCCGCCGGGCCGGACCAGGTTGACCTCGTCGTTTACGGTCGGCCCGTGCTCGGCGAGGAAGACCTGATCGGACCCGGGCCGGATCGCGACACCCTGGATGTTGCGGTTGCCGTAGGTGTAGACGCGGCGCTCCACCGGGTTCGGCGAGGACGCGAACGGGTTGTCCGGCAGCCCCTCGCCGGTGTTCAGGTCGATCCGCAGCAGCTTGCCGCCGAGGCTGTTGCGGTCCTGCGAGATCGTCGGATCGGACGCGGTGTCCCCGGTGCCGACGAGCAGCGCGCCGTCGGGGGCGATCGTCGGGCGGCAGCCGGAGTGCCTGCCGCTGGAGTTGATCGGCAACCCGGTGAGCAGGTCGCCCGCCCGGGTGGCGCTGCGGCCGTCGGCGGCGAGCGTCCAGGTGACCAGCCGAACGTCCACCGCCTCGTCGTTCTGCTGGTGCGTCTGACAGGTGACGAACTTTCGCGACTGCTCGAAGTCGGGGTGCAGCACCATGCCCATCAGGCCGCCCTCGCCGTCGGCGAGCACGTCGGAGAAGTCGGCGGCGACCTCGGTGACCGGGGAGCCGGGCGCGGTGCCGCCGATCAGCGCCAGCCTGCCGGGGCGCTGGGTGACCAGCACCTGGCCGTCCGGCAGGAAGCCCATGTCCCAGCCGTGTTCCAGCCCGCCCGCCACCTCCTCGACCTTCAGCGCGGCCCCGGCCGGGGCCGCGGAGGTGGTCTTCGCGCCGGTCGCGGGGTTGGCACCCCCCTCGGCGGGAGTGCAGGCGACCGTCAGCAGGGTCAGAGCGGCGAGGGCGATTCCGAACACGCGCATGTGTCCAGTGTGTCCGTATCGGTGTGCGCTCGCCGTACGAAACGCTCTCGGGACGTTCGTCCCGCCGCTTCGGCGGCTACGAGTTCCTGCCCGCGAGCGACCGTACGTAGTGGATGTAGAGCCCGGTGACGAGCGCCGCGCCAAGGCTTGTCAGGACGCCGAGACACAGCAGCCACACCACCCAGCCGTGCCCCTGGAGCTGCTCCACGGCCATCGTTCCGTAGTCCCTGGACGAGGTCTCGACACCGCGGCCGAAGGTCGTACAGACGCCGCCGGGCCGCATTTCCCTGTCGCCGCAGTACACCGGCCCCTCGCGATCAGCTTCCGGAGCCGCCCCGGACACCAGCGTCAGGCCGAGTACGAACACGATCCCGCCGAACGCGATCGCCAGGAAGTTGTAGTCGGGACGGTTCCTCGTCATCGAAATACCTCCGGCCCCTACCTTGGGCCCCGGCCCGGCGGCATGTGCCGGAGCGCGTCCGTCCCGCGTGCGTCGGCCGTGATGTAGTCCCGCGCGCTCGCCCGGCCGGCATCGACCAGGCTCTGGAAGGCCCGGGGCATTTCGTCGGCCGTCCGGTACGAGGCCTCGCGTGCCGGGGCGTAGTGGGTTCGGAACGACCGGGCGATCTCGTCGCCGCCGATCCCGCCTTCGTCGGCCGCGATGCCGGCCCGGGCGTTCTGCCAGTCGTTCGCCAGTGTGGTCCCGGTGGTCTCCAGCGCCGCGAACACCGGTTCGGCGGCGTCGGGGTCGATTTCGGCGAATCCGCCGGCTGTCATCGGATCTCCCTCGTCTCGGTGCGGGGCGCCGAGGAACCGACGGTGTCGTATTCCTGGGCCGTTCCCGCGCGGTGGAACTGGGCCAGGGTGGTGTCCCCGGTGCCGGGGACACCGATGCCGCCCAGTTCGACGATTTTGCCGGGGTCGGAGGCGTCCCAGTTGTACCGGTCGTAGACGTGGGTCTGGTAGGTCACCTCGACCTGCGGTGCGGCGCCTGGAGTGATGGGCGGATGCACGGTGGCCACCCCGGTCACCGAGTGATGGACGTTGCCGATCGCCAGGTGCCAGTTCCGGTCGTGCTGCGGGGTGATGTTGAACGGCTCCTGCGTCCATTGCGAGGTGAAGGGGATCGGCCTGCCGTAGTCGTTGTCGGTGGCGGCCTGTGCGGCGACCTCCCGAAGCTGCTGGTCGAGCTGCCCTTCGATCGCGGTACCCAGTTCCGGGACGTCATGGATGATGTCGTCCGGGTTGACGTCCATCGGGGTGCCGGTGCCGTCGAAGTAGTGCGCGAGGTGTTCGGCCCCGTCCGGCGCAAACGGGTGTGCCGCCGCGGCGAGCTCGTCGTAGAGCAACTCCTGCAGTTTCTGGTCGATCGTGAACGGATCGGAGGCGAACGGGCCCGATCCGTAGTCGTGAGGAGGATGCGGTAGCGGGCCGGGCAGATCGCTCCGCGCGGCGACCTGGGCCGCGGTCCGGGCGAGAACGTCGTTCACCTCGTCGGCCAGCCGGTGAACGATCGCGATCCGCAGCGGCAACAGGGAAGTGGTGTCGTACAACTCCTGACCGGTGGTCAGCAGGGTGCGGATCGACGTCTTCGCGTGCGTCACGGCGTCGGCCAGGTGGGTGGCCCGGCCGACGAGCTCCGTCATGCCGGACGCGGTCCCGTCCGCCTCCGCCAGCACCTCGCCTATTCGGGTGCGGTAGCCCTCACCGGCGGCATCGGGCCAGGCGGCGGCGAGCGGGGCGGGATTGAACTCGCTCGCGGCCGTGAATGCCGCCTGGCCCGCCTGCCAACCTCCGGCCAGCCGGCGTGCTGCGTCCTCATCGGTCTCCGGCCAGCCACTGCGCGGCTTGACCATGCTCCACAGGTAACCCTCTGGTTCGGCGATCGGCATCGTGGTGACCTCCGGACGGCTTCAGCGTGGTCTGATCAGGTCGGCCACGGCGGCGACCTGACGGCGAGCGTCGGCATTGGCTTCGCCGACGGCGGCGAGGATGCGCGCACCGAGGGCCCGCGTGTCGTGCTCGCGGTAGATGCGGGGATCCAGGTCCAGCGCGAGCAACTCGCCGCGACCGTCGACGGTCGCGGTCACCAGGCCGTCGGGGCACTCCCCGCTCCCCCGGACCGCCTCGATCTTCCGGTGCGCGGCTCGAAGTTCCTCGACCACCAGATCCTCTGTGCTGTCCACGGCAACCAGTGTCGAGTTCGGCACCCGCCGGGCGGGCTCGTGCGTCCGCTTCCGGTCACCCGGGTCCGGCGCTGGTCGGCGGGCGGGGCAGGCGCGCCGGGACGTACGCTGGGGTGGAGAGCCCGCTGCCCGTTCTCGTCCCGGGCAGGGGTGTGCCCGCATGCGTGAGGGGAACATTCCGGTGACCGACGCCGAAGGTGTCCGCAAGGCTCCGCTGTCCGGACTGCTGTCCGTGATCCTGACCGATCCCGCCTTGAGCGTGGTGCGTGAACGTGCCGGGGCACCACTGCTCGACCTGCAGGGACCGAGCGCCGCCCGGCAACTCGTCGTGGCCACGCTCGCCGCGGAGGGCGGCGCCGGACGTCCGGTGCTGGCCGTGACGGCCACCGGCCGCGAGTCCGACGAGCTGGCAGCCGCGCTGCGCGACCTGCTCGGCGAGGACGCGGTCGCCGACTTCCCGTCCTGGGAGACGCTTCCGCACGAGCGGCTGTCCCCACGGGCCGACACGGTCGGCAGGCGGATGCAGGTGCTGCACCGGCTGCACACCCCGGACCTCGGCGGCCTGCGCGTCGTGGTGTCCACGGTGCGCAGCCTGATCCAGCCGATGGCACCGGGACTGGGTGCGCTGGCGCCGGTCGAGCTGCGCGTGGGCGTGGAGAACCAGTTCGAGTCGGTGCTGGAACGCCTCGTCGAACTCGCCTACACCCGCGTCGACATGGTGGAGAAGCGCGGCGAGTTCGCCGTCCGCGGCGGCATCCTGGACGTCTTCGGTCCCACCGACGAACACCCGCACCGGATCGAGTTCTGGGGCGACGAGGTCAGCGAGATCCGCACCTTCGCGGTGTCCGACCAGCGGTCCCTGCCCGGCGAGATCGACGCCGTCACCGCGCCGCCCTGCCGGGAGCTGTTGCTGACCGCCGACGTCCGGCAGCGGGCCGCGGAGCTGGCCAAGGCGCACGAGGCGGACGCCCAGCTCGCCGAGATGCTCACCAAGCTCTCCGACGGAATCCCTTGCGAGGGAATGGAAGCGCTCATCCCGGTGCTGTGCGCGGGCGAGCTGGAACTGCTCACCGACGCGATGCCCGAGGGTGCCTGCGTGCTGCTCGCCGACCCGGAGAAGATCCGGGCCCGCGCGGCCGACCTGGTGCGGACCGGACAGGAGTTCCTGGAAGCGTCCTGGACCGTCGCGGCGACCGGTGGCAGCGCGCCGATCGACCTCGGCGCCTCCGCCTACCGGGGCCTGGCCGAGATCGCCGACCACGCGAGCGGCAGCGGCCGTTCCTGGTGGACGCTCTCGCAGCTCACCGCCGACCGCGAGGACGTGCTGCCGATCGCCGTGGAGGCCGCGCCCGGCTATCGCGGCGAGTTCGACCGCGCCACCGCCGAGCTGCGCGCGCACACCGCCGCCGGTGGCGCCGCCGTGATCGTCGTCGCCGGGCACGGCACCGCCGCCCGCGCGGTGGAGCAGCTCTCCGCCGCGGACGTACCCGCGACCCTGGCGGCCGACGGACTCACCGAGCCGCCCGTCGCCGGCCTGGTCACCGTCACCTGCGGTGGCATCTCCGACGGTTTCGTCTCGTCCGCCCGTCTTTCGCCACCGCCCTCAACGGTGTCGCGCGGCGACGCTGATCAGGACGCGCAGGCGCTGGTCGTACTGTCCGAATCGGACCTCACCGGCCGTGGCGCGAACACCGGACGGTCCACAAAGGACCTGAACACCAAGATGCCGTCCCGGCGGCGAAACGCGGTCGACCCGATCGCGCTGAAGTCCGGCGACTACGTGGTGCACGACCAGCACGGCATCGGCCGCTTCGTGGAGATGGTGCAGCGCACGGTCGGTGGCGCGACCCGCGAGTACCTGCTGCTCGAGTACGCGTCCTCCAAGCGCGGCCACCCCGGCGACCGGCTGTTCGTGCCCACCGACCAGCTCGACGAGGTCTCCCGGTACGTCGGCGGCGAGTTGCCCACACTGAACAAGCTGGGCGGTTCGGACTGGAAGAACACCAAGGCGAAGGCCAAGAAGGCGGTCAAGGAGATCGCCGCCGAACTGGTGCAGTTGTACGCTGCCCGGCAGGCCGCGCCCGGGTACGCCTTCGGCGCGGACACGCCGTGGCAGAACGAACTCGAGGACGCGTTCCCCTTCGTCGAGACCAACGACCAGCTCGCCGCGATCGACGAGGTCAAGACCGACATGCAGCGCGGCGTGCCGATGGACCGGGTCATCTGTGGCGATGTCGGTTACGGCAAGACCGAGATCGCGGTGCGCGCGGCGTTCAAGGCGGTGCAGGACGGCAAGCAGGTCGTGGTCCTCGTCCCGACGACCCTGCTCGCGCAGCAGCACCTGTCGACGTTCATCGAGCGGATGCAGTCGTTCCCGGTGACCATCAAGGGCCTGTCCCGCTTCTCCGACAAGTCCGAAGTGGACGCCACGTTCACCGGTCTCGCCGAGGGCGAGGTGGACATCGTCATCGGCACGCATCGCCTGCTGCAGACCGGAATCCGGTACAAGGACCTCGGTCTGGTGATCGTCGACGAGGAGCAGCGCTTCGGTGTCGAGCACAAGGAGCACATCAAGTCGCTGCGGACGCACGTCGACGTGCTGACCATGTCGGCGACCCCGATCCCGCGGACACTGGAGATGTCGCTGGCCGGGATCCGTGAGATGTCCACGATCCTCACCCCGCCGGAGGACCGGCACCCGATCCTCACCTACGTCGGCGGCTACGACGACAAACAGGTGGGCGCCGCGATCCGCCGGGAGCTGTTGCGTGACGGACAGGTGTTCTACGTCCACAACCGGGTCTCCTCGATCGAGAAGGCGGCCAAACGGCTGCGCGAGCTGGTGCCGGAGGCGCGGGTGGTGACCGCGCACGGCCAGATGAACGAGGACAAGCTCGAGAAGATCATCGAAGGCTTCTGGGAGAACGAGTTCGACGTACTCGTGTGCACCACGATCGTCGAGACGGGACTGGACATCTCCAACGCCAACACGCTCATCGTCGAACGTGGCGACCTGCTCGGGCTCGCGCAACTGCACCAGCTCCGTGGCCGGGTCGGCCGTGGCCGCGACCGTGGTTACGCGTATTTCCTGTACCCCTCGGAGGTTCCGCTCACCGAGACCGCGCACGACCGGCTCGCGACGATCGCGCAGAACACCGAACTCGGTGCGGGCATGGCCGTGGCGATGAAGGACCTGGAGATCCGCGGCGCGGGCAACATCCTCGGCGCCGAGCAGTCCGGGCACATCGCCGGCGTCGGGTTCGACCTGTACGTGCGCCTCGTCGGTGAGGCCGTGGACGACTTCCGCCGCGAGGCCGGTGCTGGGCCCGCGCTGGAGGAGCAGCAGGCGGACGTGCGCGTCGATCTTCCGGTGGACGCCCACATTCCGCACGACTACGTCCCGGGTGAACGGCTGCGGCTGGAGGCGTACCGCAAGATCGCCTCCGCGCACGGGGACGAGGCGCTCGACGCCGTGCGGGACGAACTGGTCGACCGGTACGGCCAGCCGCCGGCTCCGGTACGCAGGCTGCTGGCCGTCGCGTCGTTCCGGCAGGCGTGCCGCGCGGCGGGTGTCACCGAGGTGTCGGCGCAGGGCAACACGATCCGGTTCGCGCCGATGGACCTCGCCGACTCGCAGCTCGTCCGGCTGAAGCGCCTGTACCCCAAGGCGATGTACAAGGCGGTCACCAGCACGGTGTCGCAGCCGCTGCCGACCGAGGGGGCCGCCGGTGGCCGTATGGGAGCCCCGCAGTTGCGCGACGAGGAACTGCTCGACTGGGCGCGCAAGTTCCTCAAGGACGTGACGAAGGCTCCGGCCCCGGTCGCGTAACCCCGCCGCGATTCGTCGACGTGTCGCGCCGGCTCGGATCGCAATTCGTCGACGTATTGCGGTGGCGGTGAGCGCAATTCGTCGACGTATTGCGCGGGAGTGGTGTTGCGGCGGCGCAACAGCGACTCCGCATGGATGAACCGGCTGTGTCGCTCACCCGTGCGGCGCGGCGTCGCCCTAGGTTGCTCGCATGGGCAGGAATCCCGGGTGGGAACCGACGGCGCGGGCGCGCGAACTGGGCGGCGAGCTCCGGCAGGCGCGGGAACGTGCCGAGCTGACGATGCGCGACCTGTCGCGCCAGCTCGGCTGGTCGCCGAGCAAGACCTCGCGGATCGAGTGCGGTCTCCGCGGCGTGGCGGAGATGGACGTCGTGCTCTACCTGGCGAACTGCGGAGTCGTCCGCGACGAACTCGAACGCCTCCTCGACCTCGCCCGCGAACCGGACGGCGGGCACTGGCTGCGTTCACACGGTGAGCGACTGCCGGACGAACTGCGTTCGCTGGTCGTGCTGGAGAGCACCGCACACACGATCACCGCCTTCGAACACATGTTGGTGCCCGGGATGCTGCAGACCGAGGAGTACGCCCGCGAGGTCTTCCGGCTCGCCGAGCGGTTCCCCCCGGACGCGGTAGAACGCTTGGTGCGCGCCAGGATGGCGCGGCAGAGCCTGCTGCACCGCCGGACGCCCGCGGCGTTCACCTTCTACCTGCACGAGAACGCGCTGCGTTCCATGGTCGGCGGGCCCGAGGTGATGCACGAGCAGGTCATGAAGCTGCTGCTGGCGTGTTCCTGGCCGAACTCGACGATCCGCGTGGTGCCACGGGCGGCGGGTGCGGCCGGCACCTTCGAGGGCCCGTTCTGGTTCATCGAGTGCGCGGAGCACCCTCCGGTCGTCTACGTGCAGAACGTGACGGCCAGCGTGTTCCTGGACGGCGCCGAGCATCTCGACGTCTACCGGCGGATCGTCGCGAAGCTCGCCAGGGTCGCCCTCGATGCGGGACAATCCCGGTCGTGGCTTGCCCGCCTGGCAGGCCGACACGACGTACCGAGGAGCCAGTCCGATGTGCCACCGAGTCCTCCCGGAACGACGCTGGCGTAAGAGCAGCTACAGCAACGGCGGTACCGGCGAATGCGTCGAGGTCGCGGTCGCCGCGCTGAACGTCGCCGTCCGTGACTCGAAGGCCCCCGCCGCAGGGGTCGAAGTCGGGCACGCGTCCTGGCGAGCGTTCCTGGCCGTCGTCACCGCCTGAGCCGATTCGCCGACGTATCGCGGGCGAGTGGCGGCGGTACGCCGCATCCACGTCCTTGTGCCGTCACGCCGTGGCGCGGCGGATGCCGGTGTACTCCAGCGCGGCGAACGTCAGCACCCACGCCGCGCCGAGAACGACCACGCCGACGCCCAGGGCGGTCAGCGGCAGTACCCCGGCGAACGCGACGGGCAGCAGCGCCACACCGAGCGCCGCGTTGGCGGCGACGGCCACCCGGGCGTACCGCGCCGGGATCACCGGGCAGCCGGAGATGAGGCCGAGCGCGATGGCACCGCCCAGCATCGCGATCCCGATCGGCACGAACCAGCTCGCCGGCAGGCCGAGCGGCCCGGGTAGCCATGGCCCGGCGACCAGCATCAGCACGCCGAACGCGGCGGTACCCCAGCCGTCGATCCGGAGGCTGACCCGCAACAGGTCACCCTTGCGCCCCACCTCGGCGGTCACTGTGCTCATGGCATCCCCTTCTCCGGTCCGGACGCCGAACCGCCCGGTCCCGACGACAGTGGCCGAGGCGGCGCGGCGGTTCAATGACCTGCGAGGTCATGGCCGCGCTGACCACCGTCCCGATACGTTGAGGGCCATGAGTGCGGCCGGGCAGAGCAGAGTGGGGCAACTACTGCGGGAGTGGCGGCAGCGGCGCAGGCTCAGCCAGTTCGACCTCGCGCTGCGGACGGACACGTCCGCGCGGCACGTCTCCCGCGTCGAGACCGGACGCGCGCAGCCGAGCCGGGAAATGGTGCTGCGGCTGTCGAACTCGCTGGACATCCCGCTGCGCGAGCGCAACACGCTGCTGCTCGCCGCCGGGTTCTCCCCGGAGTATCGGGAGAGCAGCCTCGACGACGCGGGCATGGCGTCGATCCGCTCGGCCCTCGACACGATGCTCGCGGCCCACGAGCCCTACCCGGCGGTCGTGGTCGACCGGTACTGGAACCTGGTCGCGGGCAACGCCGCCATGCCGCTCCTGACCGGCGGTATCCCGCCCCACCTGTTCGCACCCCGGCCGAACGTGTTCCGTCTCGTCCTGCATCCCGAAGGGCTGGCCCCGCGGCTGGCCAACCCGCGCCAGGTCCGCTCCTACTTCCTGGAACGCCTGCTGCACCAGGTCAACGCGACCGGGGACGCCGAACTCCGGGCGCTGTACGAGGAGGTGCGCGGTTTTCCCGTAGCACCGGACGAGGGCGCGGGGGAGGACGGGGACGGGTGCCCGGCGGGGCCGATCCAGGTGCCGCTGCGCGTGCGCACCCCGATGGGTGTGCTGTCCATGTTCGGCACGATGGCGACGTTCGGCGCCCCGGCCGACGTGACCCTGTCGGAGCTGGCCATCGAACTCTTCTACCCGCTGGACGAGTTCACCGCGGATGCCCTGCGGGCGTTCGCCTCCCGCGTACCGGTTCCCTGACGGCCGAGCCGTCGTCCGTTTGCCGTAGTGGCTCGGTGACCGCCCGTCGTACGTCCACGGTCTTGCCGGCGGGTCACGATGGCTGTGAGAGGGTACGTCCTGTGATGCGGATCATCGGACGAACCCGTGCGTTCATCGCCGTCGTTGCCTGCGCCGCGCTGCTCACCGCGTGCGGCTCGGGCCCCAGCCAGATGTCCTCGGCCGCCATCGTCGGCGACCGTTCCGTCGAACTGGGTGCGGTGCAGCACGAGATCCAGTGGCTGCTCGACAACGTGCCCGAGGCGAAGCAGGCGCAGGACCAGCGCAAGCTCGACGCGGAGTCGCGCAAGATCGTGCAGGGCCGGGTGATCCACGAGCTGGTGAGTGTCGCCGCGCAGCGCGAGGGCCTGCGCACCGACGAGCGGCAGGTGGCCGAGCTGATCGACGGCAGCGGTGGCCTCGAACAGGCCGCGAAGGCCGTGCAGGTCGAGCCGGGCCGGGTCCGCGACGTCGCGTCCGACCAGGTTCTGCTGCAGGATCTCGGTCGCCGGTATCTCGACCGTTTGTCGGTCGCGCTCGTCGGCACCGTCATCACCGAGGAGCAGCCAGGCAACACCGCCAAGGACCAGGCCCTCGAACTCGGCCGCAAGATCGCCGCCGAACCCGCCCGCGCCGCCGAGATCGTGCAGCAGAGTGGTCAGCGGCTGGTGGACGAGAAGGAGCGGCTGAGCCTGGGGGCCGAGGCGCAGAACGGTTCGGAGATCGCGTCCAGCGCCGTCTTCGGCGCCAAGGAGGGCACGGTCCTGGTGATCCAGCCCAGCCAGCAGCAGGCGGGCTGGCTGGTCGCGCTGGTCAAGGACCGCAGCACCGAGCAGGTACCCGGCGGCGACCCCGGCTTCGGTCAGCAGGCGGATCCCCGGCTGCTCTACACGATCGGCGTGCGCATGCTGCAGCCGATCGCCGACGAACTCGGCGTGCGCGTCAACCCGAGGTACGGCGTGTGGGACGCGACCGCGATGTCGCTGGCCGCCAACGAGAACGAGATCACCGGCTTCCAGTTGATGCCGCGAACCGTGCAGCCGTGATCCCGGCGTCGGCGACGGTGGTGCTGGCGCCGTCCGCACTTCCCGCCGTGCTCCCGGCCGCGGCCTGGCCCGCTCTCCGCTCCGCCGAGGTGGTCTACGCGGCCGCCGACCTGCCCGGTCCGGCCCGGGCCGCGCTGGATGCGAAACCGGCGCCGGAGCCGTCCGAACTGGTTCGTCAGCGCAACGTCGTGCTGGTCGCCGCCACCCCGGACGACCCGGCCGCCGCCGCGCTCATCACCGCCGGTGCCCGGGTGATCGACACGCCGGTGCCGGAGCTCGTCCGCGCCGCCGAGGTGATGGACCGGCTGCGTTCGCCCGGCGGCTGCCCCTGGGACGCAGAGCAGACGCACTCCTCGCTGCGTCAGTACCTTGTCGAGGAGACGTACGAACTGCTGGACGCCATCGAGGAGGGCGACCGGGCGGCGATGCGCGAGGAACTCGGCGACGTGCTGCTGCAGGTTCTCTTCCACGCGCGGGTCGCCGCCGAGGACCCGGCGGATCCGTTCGGCATCGACGTCGTCGCGGCGGAGCTGGTGGACAAGCTGGTCAGCAGGCATCCGCACGTCTTCGGTACGGGCGAGACCGTGCACACCGCCGAGCACCAGCAGGTCCGCTGGGAGGAACTGAAGCAGTCGGAGAAGCGCCGTGAGTCCATTGTGGATGGTGTGGCGCTCGGGCAGCCCGCGACGGCGCTGGCGGGCAAGCTCGGTCACCGCACCGGCCGTGCCGGGGTGCCGCTGGACCTGTTCCCCGGTGGTACGAGCGAGGCGGAGAAGCTGTTCCGGATCGCCGCGGCGGCACGGCGTGGCGGTACCGATCCCGAGGGGGAACTGCGGGCCGTGGCGAAGCGGTTCGCGCTTGACGTACGTACCGCCGAGGCCGCTGCCAGGGCGGACGGCGTCGAGCCCGCGATGCTGGAGGCCGACGGCTGGCGCCACTACTGGCCCACCTGATCCTCCCGGCCCACCTACTCACCGCAATATGTCGACGTATTGCGATACCTTGTGCGCGATGGATCGCAATACGTCGACATATTGCGGGCTACTGGATCGCAATACGTCGACATATTGCGATCCAGGGGGTCGGTCACCGGTAAGGCTGCTGGGCATCTTCGCAGGTCGACGTGCTGTCTACGGGATCATGTGCGTTCCCCGGCGGGCCGGCGCGCACCCCACGTAACCTGAACGAGTGGCCGAACCCAGCCCTCCGCCGGAAGAGCACCCGCGTGCCGAGCCGGCACCCCCGGCGCCGCACCCGCCGTACGTGCGGCTGCGGGTGGGGCGCATCGTGCTCGCCCTGCTGGTCGTCAGTGGCGGGCTGGCGCTGATCCTGACCATCGGCGTGACCCGGGAACGCGCCGCGCAACAGCCCCCTCGGCAGTTCACCGTGCAGGAACTGAAACCGCCGCCCGGAGCGACCGCCCCGCGCGCGGGCCTGCCCGCCCCGGAGGACCGGCCGAACGCCTCCGACCAGGCCGCGCTGGACGACTGGGCCGACCAGGTGGCGCGGTCCACCCGCATACCCGCCCGCGTACTGGTGGCGTACGGGCGCGCGGAGATGTGGATGCGCTCGCAGCAGCCGGGATGCAAGATCAACTGGGTGACCATCGCGGGGATCGGCCGTGCCGAGTCCGGCCACGGCAGCTTCGGCGGGGCGCAGATCGGACTGGACGGCCGCGTCACCAAACCGATCATCGGACCACCACTGGACGGCCAGGAAGGCGTGAAGGCCATCCCGGACACCGAGGGCGGCAGGCTCGACGGCGACACCCAGTGGGACCGCGCCGTCGGCCCGATGCAGTTCCTGCCACAGACCTGGGACCGCTGGGGCGAACGCGCGACCGGTGACGGCGCCGACCCGGACCCGCAGCACATCGACGACGCGGCGCTCGGCACCGCCCGGTACCTGTGCTCGGGCGGTGCCGACCTGACCACCCCGGACGGCTGGTGGAAAGCGGTGCTGACGTACAACCAGTCGGTCGAGTACGGCCAGGACGTGTTCTCCGGCGCGGACGCCTACGCCGCCGCCAGCGCGGCCCCTTAGGAAACCCCTTACGCCGCAAGGGTTTCGCTCCGTCTCGCTACGCGGGAACGCCGGCCTTCGAACGTGCCGCGCCGATTTCCTCGCCGAGCAGGTCCGCGGTGATCGACATGGCGGCGCGAGAGCCGTCGCTGGCCGAGGTGATCAGCGAGCCCCGCGGATCGACCGCGTTCCCGGCCGCCCACAACCACGCCACACCGGTGCGCCCGTCGCCGTCCACGCGGACGTCGCCGTTCTCGCCTGCCGGGCAGCCCGTCGCCGTCAGCAGCGAGTCCTTGGCGACGAACCGCGGCGTCACGAACACGGCGTCCCGGGGAACCTCCGGCCCGCCCGCAGGCAGTACGCCGCGCAGCCGCCCGTTCTCGGTCGTCAGCCGCTCCACGGCGCCCGGCACCACGGTGATCCCGCGGGCTTCGAGCGTGCGCCGCTCGTCCGCGCCGAGGTCGAGTGTGTGCGTGAACAACGTGACCTCCGCGCTCCACTGCCGGAGCAGATGCGCGACGTGCGGGGAGTGTGGCGAGGTGCCCAGCACGCCGAGCGCCTGATCGCGGACCTCCCAGCCGTGGCAGAACGGGCAGTGGTGCACGTCGATCGCCCACAGGTCCGCGACGCCGGGGATGTCCGGCAGTTCGTCGGCCAGGCCGGTGGTCACCAGTACCCGCCTTGCCGTCAGCACCGAGCCGCCCGCCAGTTCGACGGCGCGGTCCGGGCGGATGCGCAGGGCGATGTCGTCGATCAGCGTCACCCCGTAGCCGGCCACCTCGGCGCGGCCGATCCGCAGCAGTTCGGCGGGCACGATCCCGTCCCTGCTCAGGTAGCCCTGGGCGTGCGCGGCGGCGGCGTTGCGCGGACGTCCCGCGTCCACCACGGCCACCCGCCGACGCGCCCTTCCCAGCAGCAGCGCCGCGCTCAGCCCGGCGGGCCCGGCCCCCACGATCACCACGTCGTACGTCTTCCCGGTCATCTCGACCACCTCCGCCGTCGACACTCCGGGTCAGGCGCCGGGTTGGCAAACTACCTTGCCGATACGGCAATATGGCGGGATGACGGATCCGCAGCAGATCGAAAGCATGCTTCTCGCCGTGGGCCCCCGCCTGCGTGCTCTTCGCCGCGAACGCCGGACCACGCTCGCCGCGCTCGCGGAGTCCACCGGCATCTCCGCCAGCACGCTCTCCCGGCTGGAATCGGGGCAGCGCAAGGCAACCCTCGAACTCCTGCTGTCCATCGCGGGCGCGTACCAGGTGTCGGTGGACGAGCTGATCGGTACGCGCAGGGCCGCCGACCCCCGTGTCCGCGTCGAACCGCGGGAGGTCGACGGCGCGCTCGCCTACCCGCTCACCAAGCAGCCGGGGCAGCCGCAGGCCTTCAAGCTCGTCCTGCCGACCAGGCGGCTCGAACCGGATCCGCGGACGCACGAGGGCTACGAGTGGATCTACGTGCTCAGCGGCAGGCTGCGCCTGGTGCTCGGTGACCGGGACATGACGCTCGGGCCCGGCGAGGCGGCCGAGTTCGACACCCGCTTCCCGCACTGGATGGGCAGCAACGGTGACGGCCCGGTCGAGGTACTGGCCCTGTTCGGCAAACAGGGCGAACGCGCGCACCTGCGTGCCAGCACCAACCGCCGCTGACCCCTCGCCCCGCGCGTCCGGCCCGGGGGCGGCGTTCAGTTGCCCGGGTCGAGTGCGATCCGGGCGCGGACCGAACCGATCGCGTCCTGGTACTCCGGCGCCGGGTTCATCGCCCACGCGATCCGGAGCTGGCCCAGCGCCTCGGCCAGTCTGCCGAGCCGTTGCAGGGTGCGCCCGAGAACGAACCGGGCGTAGTGGTCGGCGGGGTCGAGCTCGACCACCCTGGTCAGGGCCGCCTCGGCCCGGCCGAGCTGCGCGGAGTGGAAGTAGGCCCGCCCGGCGAGCAACTGCACGCTGGTCTTGTCGGCCTCGACGTCGAGTACGGGCTCGAGCGCCTTGAGGGCATCCAGCGGACGCCGCCGGACCAGCTCCTCGGCCCGGCGGAACGCCTGTACCGGATCTTCACCGGCATGTTCCTCGTCAGCCATCTCCGTAACGAGGTTACCTGCGTGCGGTCGCTTTCACGACCCGCCGACCGCGCTAACGCGGGGGCCCGATCCGGCGATCAAGCAGCCGACCCCGCGCCGGACGGGGCCCGGGTCCGCTGGGGGCTTCGCATGAAGAGCAGTCCGTTCGACCATCCCGACCTCGATGAGGAGTGGGTCCGCCAGGCCGAGGCCGGGGCCCGGCGCGAAGCCGTCGGAGCGCCCTGCGACGACTCCTCCCCGCACGGCGCGCGCGGCCGCGTCGCCCCTTGGCGCCGATCGCGCTCGTCCTGGCGATCATCGTGGTGGCCCTCGGCGGCATCTACCTGGTGCAGGTACTCCGCGAGCCGCCACCGGCAGGCGACCTGGCCGACCGGGCCGTCCCGAACACGATCGACCTGACGATCCCGTTCGCGGGCACACCGGCCCAGGACTGGGCCGACGGTGCAGCCGGGATCGTCGTCCCGGAGCCGCGGGCGGTCGACGGGCACGAGGCCGAACGGGTCGGCGCCGCCTACGAACAGGTCCGCCGGATTCTGGTGACCGCCCGGCTGGACCGCACCGTGATCGAGGGAGGTGATGGGCAGGCGCTCGCCGCGTTGTTCGCCCAGGACGTGCGGGAGAGCGTCGCCGCGGAGTTCGCGCCCGGCTCCGGCACGTCCGTGCTGGGTACTCGGATCGCTCCGGGGTTCCGGCTCGCCGCCGCCGAACCGAAGGTCAGCGGACGGATGTGGGCTGAGTCCGGCCCGGACGGGAGCCTTCTGGTGCGCACCAACTACGTGTTCGCCTACGCCTTCCACACCGACGACCCGGACAGCCTGGTCAGCACGCTGGACACGGTCGCGATGATCCGCGCCGACGTCGATTTCGCCGTACTGGAGGGCAAGAGCTGGGAGCCGGTGTCGCGCGGTGTCCGGCCCGAGGCGTCCGAGACCGGTTTCTACGCCATGGCCTGCGGGCCCGCCGAGGCCGGAATGCTGGCACCCGCGTGGAGCGAACCCGGCTACGGCACCGCCCCGGACCCCCGCGAGCCCCGGGACTACTTCGACCCGGCGGCGCCGATGGACTTCCCTGATGGCTGTGCGTGAACCGGCGTGTGAACGGGGTGTGTACCGCCGGCCCGGCCCGATGTGGTGGACTTGCCCGCCATGAGCGACGAAGAGCCCAGGCTGCTCGGCCTCGCCCCGTACCTGTACTACGCGGACGCCGGTGAGGCGCTGGAGTGGTTGGTCCGGGTGTTCGGCTTCACCGAGCGGTACCGCTACGTGGATTCCGCGGGTGCCGTCTTCCAGGCGTCGGTGCTGGCAGGCGAGGCGGAGGTCCAGCTCGCCGGCGTCGGTTCGGACTACTGGGACGCCAAGGGTGTGGACGGGCCGGTGGGGCAGCTCACCGTGGTCTACACCGACGACGCGGACGCCCAGCACGCCCGGATCTCCGCCGCGCTCGGTGACCAGGTCGAGGTCTCCCAGCCGCAGGACCAGCCATACGGGGCGCGGCTGTTCACCGTGCAGGACATCGGTGGCAACAACTGGACGTTCTGGCAGCAGGTGTCCGACGACCTCGATCTGCCCTCCGGCTGGCAGAAGGTGCTGCCCGGCGAGGGTCACTAGGCACTGGGCCGTTCGGCGGCACTTGCGCCCGGACCGCCCCCGCCTGCGTGCCTCCAACGGGTGATCGACCTCGGCAGCTACGCTGGGTTCGAGTCGCTGGCACAACCGGGTGAGGAGCTAGGCGTGGCGGTCATCGAGCAGGTAGGCGCTCGCGAGATTCTGGACTCTCGTGGCAACCCGACGGTCGAGGTGGAGGTGGCCCTCGACGACGGCACGCTGGCGCGGGCCGCGGTCCCGTCGGGTGCGTCCACCGGCGAACACGAGGCCGTGGAGCTGCGGGACGGCGATCCCACGCGCTACAACGGCAAGGGCGTGGAGCGCGCGGTCGCCGCCGTCCTCGACGAGATCGGCCCCGACCTGGCCGGCGTCGAAGCCGTCGACCAGCGCATCGTCGACCAGAAGCTGGTGGACCTCGACGGCACGCCGGACAAGTCCCGGCTCGGCGCGAACGCCATCCTCGGCGTCTCGCTGGCCGTGGCGAAGGCCGCCGCCGACTCCGCGGACCTGGAGCTGTTCCGCTACCTCGGCGGGCCGAACGCGCACGTGCTGCCGGTGCCGATGCTGAACATCCTCAACGGTGGCGCGCACGCCGACACCGAGGTGGACATCCAGGAGTTCATGATCGCCCCGATCGGCGCCGAGTCGTTCCGCGAGTCGCTGCGCTGGGGCACCGAGGTCTACCACTCGCTGAAGTCGGTGCTCAAGAGCCGCGGCCTGTCCACCGGTCTCGGTGACGAGGGCGGTTTCGCGCCGAGCCTGTCGAACAACCGCGAGGCGCTCGACATCATCCTGGTGGCCATCGAGAAGGCCGGTTACGTCCCGGGCCGCGACATCGGCCTCGCGCTCGACGTGGCCGCCACCGAGTTCTACGGCGACGGCGCGTACACCTTCGAGGGCGCCAAGAAGAGCGCCGAGCAGCTCATCGGCTACTACACGAAGCTGGTCGACGACTACCCGCTGGTCTCCATCGAGGACCCGCTGGGCGAGGACGACTGGGACGGCTGGATCCGGCTCACCGCCGAACTCGGCGAGCGCGTGCAGCTCGTCGGGGACGACCTGTTCGTCACCAACCCGGACCGGCTCGAGGAAGGCATCACCCGCCGTGCCGCGAACGCGCTGCTGGTGAAGGTCAACCAGATCGGCACGCTGTCGGAGACGCTGGACGCCGTCGCGCTCGCGACCTCGTGCGGCTACAAGTCGATGATGAGCCACCGCTCCGGCGAGACCGAGGACACCACGATCGCCGACCTGGCCGTGGCCACCGGCGTCGGCCAGATCAAGAGCGGCGCACCGGCCCGCAGCGAGCGGGTCGCCAAGTACAACCAGCTCCTGCGCATCGAGGAGACGCTGGCCGACGCCGCCCGCTACGCGGGTGACCTGGCGTTCCCCCGGTTCGACCCGGAGAGCTGAGCGACCTCGTGGCCGAGCGGGGCAGGGCACGGACACGGCGTGGCGGGCGGGCACCGAGCTCGTCCGCTCGCCGCCCCGAGCGTGCCAGGCGGGATTCCGCCGCACGCCGGGACAGCTCACGCCGGGACGGTCCCCGGCGCGACATCGCGCGCCGTGCGGCAAGGGCCGAGGGCAGGCGCGCGCGGTTGCGGCGCGGCCTGAGCGCGACCCGTGCCTCCGGCGCCGCCCGGGTGCTCGGCCTTTCCAACACCCGCAGGGCCGCCGTGCTCGCCATCGTGGTGTGCGCGCTGGCGTTCACCATCGCCGTGCCGCTGCGTACCTACGTGACCCAGCGGTCCGAGGTCTCGGTCGAGGAACAGAAACGCGAACGCCTGCAGGACGAGGTGGCGCAGCTCGAGGAACGCAAGGCCGAGCTCGCCGACCCGGCGCAGGTCGAGGCCGAGGCGCGGCGCAGGCTGCGGTACGTGATGCCGGGGGAGACGCCGTACATGGTGCAGCTCCCGGAGGACAAGCAGCAGGCGCAGAACCCCGGCCCGGCCCAGCCGCCCGCGCCGCAGGGCGCCTGGTACGAGCAGCTCTGGGAGAACCTGCGCAAGTGACGCGGCCCGGCTCCTGCGAGAATTCCCGGGTGAGCAGCACGGAATTGCCCCACCTCGAACCCGTCACCGAGGCCGACCGGCAGGTGATCGCCGAACAGCTCGGCCGCCCGCCGCGCGCTCTGCGGGCCGTCGCCGCCCGGTGCCCCGGCGGCCACCCCTCGGTGGTCCAGACCAGCCCGAGGCTGGAGAACGGCACGCCGTTCCCGACGCTCTACTACCTGACCTGCCCTCGGCTGACCGCCCTCGTCGGCACGCTGGAGGCGAACGGCGTGATGCGCGAGATGACCGACCGCCTCGCCGTCGACGAGGACCTGGCCGCCCACTACCTGCGCGCCCACCGCGAGTACCTCGCCGCCCGCGACGCGATCGACCCGCTCGGGCACGAGGTCACCGCCGGGGGCATGCCGGGCAGGGTGAAGTGCCTGCACGTCCACCTCGCGCACACCCTCGCCTGCGGTCCGGGCGCGAATCCTTTCGGCGACGAGACCGTGGCGCTGCTGGCGGGAGACTGGCCGTCCGGGGACTGCGCGGCCGCGCCGCGCTGAGCGGCCTCAGCGCGGGGTGACCCGGTCGACCAGCGGTACCGGGTCTATGCCGCGCGGCAGGGTGCCCAGCGTGTGCCGGGCCGGGTCGCCGAAACGGGACGCGCAGAACGCCTCGGACACGGCCGTCGGAGCGTGCCGTAGCAGCAGCGAACCCTGCAGGCAGAGCGCGATCAGCTCGGCGAGCCTGCGCGCGCGGGACTGTTCCGGCGCGCGCAGTTCCGCGCGCAGGGCCGTCACGGCCGAGTCGAGGCCCGCGTCGGCGCCCGCCGTGGCGTCCACCTCGGCGAGCAGCGCGTCGGCGCTGTCCGGGCTGCGGCCCAGGGCACGCAGCACGTCCAGTGCGGTGACGTTGCCCGAGCCCTCCCAGATCGAGAGCAGCGGCGCCTCCCGGTACAGCCGGGGCATCCCGGACTCCTCGACGTAACCGTTGCCGCCAAGGCATTCCAGCGCCTCGCCGACCACCATCGGCGCCCGCTTGCAGACGTAGTACTTCGACGCGGGCAGGGCCAGCCGCAACAGGGCGGCGTCGGTGCCGGACGGTGCGTCGACGGCCGCCGCCAGCCGCAGTGCGAGTGTGGTGGCCGCCTCCGACTCGCACGCCAGGTCCGCCAGCACCGCCCGCATCGCGGGCTGGTCGTGCAGCACCTCGCCGAACGCCGAGCGGTGCGCCGTGTGCCAGGCGGCCTCCGACAACGCGGCCCGGATACTCGCCGAGGAACCGAGTACGCAGTCGAGCCGGGTCATCGTGACCATCTCGATGATCGTCCGTACGCCGCGGCCCTCCTCGCCGACCAGCCAGCCGGTCGCGCCGGTGTACTCGATCTCGGCGGATGCGTTGGACTTGTTGCCCAGCTTGTCCTTCAGCCGCTGCAACCGGATCTCGTTGGGCGTGCCGTCGGGGAGCACCCTGGGGAGCACGAAACAGGACAGCCCGCCAGCGGTCTGCGCGAGCGTCAGGAAGATGTCGTTCATCGGCGCGGAGGTGAACCACTTGTGCCCGACGAGCCGGTACGTCCCGTCGCCGGCCGGGGTGGCGGTGGTCGTGTTCGCGCGGACGTCCGAACCGCCCTGCTTCTCCGTCATCGACATCCCGGCGAGCAGACCCGCCTTGTCCGACGGGGCGCGCAGGCCGAAGTCGTAGGCACGCGAACGCAGCAGCGGTTCGTACGCGGCGGCGGCGTCCGGCGCGTGCCGCAGTGCGGGGATCGCCGCGTAGGTCATCGAGATCGGGCAGCCGTGGCCGGCCTCGGCCTGTGACCAGAGGTAGAACCCGGCCGCCCGCAGCAGGTGGGCGTGCGGGCCCGCGTCCGGCGACCAGGGTGCGGCGTGCAGGCCGTGACCGACCGCGCGCTCCATCAGCCGGTGCCAGGACGGATGGAAGTCCACCTCGTCCACCCGGTTGCCGAACCGGTCGTGGGTACGCAGCACCGGCGGGTTCTCGTTCGCCAGCCTGCCGTGCTCGCGGGTCGCGGCCGTCGCCGATTCCAGCGCCAGTGCCCGCAAGTCCGGCGTCGTCTCCGCTCCCGCCGCCCGCAGGGCGATGCCGACGGCCGGGTCGCAGGCGAGCGGATCGTGACCGGACAGGACCGGCGGCTGGTTGCGGACCTCGTGCGTACGCGGGGAGAACGCCGCTTCGCCGGGGTCGGTGTCGCTGGAGTCGCGCAGTGCCGTCATGCGTTCACGGTAGGAGATCGGTAACGATCCAGCGAGCGTGACGGATAACGGTGGCAGAGACGATCCGGCCGGATACCGGCACACGGCGGTCGTCTGCGGGACACCAACGGTGTCATGCTCGGAAAACGCCCCGGCGATGGCGAAAGCGGCCAGGGCACAGAGGTTTCACACAGGCTGGACGATTATCGGTACCGCCACGGGTTCGTGGCCGGTTCCGGGAGGGCTGCAGGGGTGCGTTTTTCGCTGTCACCGAGTGCCATAGGCAGCGCTGTCCGGCGTTTCGGTACCAATCACCGCGTGCTCGTCGCCGGCGCCGCCGGGCTACTCGCCGTGCTGCCCGCGTTCGCGGCGAGCGGCGGTGCCGCCCGCTGGGCCGAGACGGCGAGCACCGAGTACTCGGCGAACGCCGCGCTGCAGAGCGGTGTGGACCCGAAGCTGACGCAGATCGGCGTCAACGGAAGCCTGCCGCAGGCGGCGAAACCGGAGGCGCTGCCCGCGTACGAGATCCCGGAGGGCACGCTCGGCATTCCGGGCACCGCCCTCGACGCCTACCACAATGCCGCCGGCATCCTCGCCGCCGAGCAGCCCGCCTGCCGCATCGACTGGGCGCTCATCGCCAGCATCGGCCGGATCGAGTCGAACCACGCCCGCGGCGGGTTCGTCGACGAGAACGGCGACACCCGGGAGCCGATCCTCGGCCCGGTGCTCGACGGCGCGGGCCCGGTGGCCGCGATCCCGGACACCGACCAGGGCCGGTTCGACGGCGACACCGTCTGGGACCGTGCCGTCGGCCCGACGCAGTTCATCCCGTCGACCTGGTACGGCTACGCCTCCGACGGCAACGGGGACGGGGAGTCCAACCCGAACAACATCTTCGACGCCACCCTCGCCACCGGCCGGTACCTCTGCTCGGGTGGCATGGACATGGCGAACCCGGACCAGTTGCGCACGGCGATCTTCCGCTACAACAACTCCGACACCTACGTGAACACCGTGATCCTCTGGGCGCAGGCGTACCGTTCCGGCGTCCTGCCGCTGCCGAACAGCCAGGTGCCCGTGGGCGCGCCGAACGCCCAGCCGGAACCGCTGCCCGCACCGGGTGCTGTCCCGCAGCCCCCGGCTCCGGTCACCACCCCGCCGCCGTCCTCGCAGGACCCCGCGCCGGGCGGCCCCGGTTCGCCGACGAGTGGACCGGACACCACGCTGCCCGGGAGCAGTTCGACCACCTCGCCGACCACCACGGAGAGCTGCGTCTCCGAGTACCCGGATCCGACGGAGACCTCCACCACCACGCCGCCGCCGACGTCGACCTCCGAACTCCCGCCGTGCGACGGGGTCACCTCACCGCCGTCGCCCACGCCGCCGTCCTCGGACGGTTCCAGCTCCAACTCCGCCACCCGGACCGGCGATCCCACGACGTGACAGCGGGTCCCGATAGGGTCGGGGAATGCCTCGTGTAGCCGCGATCGACTGTGGGACCAACTCCATCCGCCTGCTGGTGGCCGAGCTGACGCTTCGCCACGACGGCACCGCCGACCTGCGTGACCTGCATCGGGAGATGCGGGTGGTGCGCCTCGGGCAGGGCGTCGACGCGACCGGTGAGCTGGCTCCCGAGGCGCTGGAACGCACCCGCGCCGCGCTCGCCGACTACACGACCGCCGCGCGCCGCAAGGGCGTCGAGAAGGTGCGGATGGTGGCCACCTCGGCGACCCGCGACGCGCGCAACCGGGACGAGTTCTTCGCGATGACCCGCGAGACCCTTGGTGTCGAGGCCGAGGTGATCAGCGGCGACGAGGAGGCCCGGCTGTCGTTCACCGGTGCCGTCGGCGAACAGAATCCGGACGACGGGCCGTTCCTGGTGGTCGATGTCGGCGGCGGCTCCACCGAACTCGTACTGGGCAACTGGGATGGTCTGCGCGCCGAGGTGCTGGCCGCGAAGTCCGTCGACATCGGCTGCGTGCGGATCACCGAGCGCACCCTGCGATCCGACCCGCCCGCCCCCGGTGAGATCAGCACCGCCCACGCCCTCGCCTCCGACGTGCTCGCCGAGGCCTTCGAGGCCGTGGACGTCTCGCGCGCCCGCCGCTGGATCGGCGTCGCGGGCACGATCACCACACTGTCGGCTGTCGCGCAGGAGCTGACCGAGTACGACGCCGAGCGCACCCACCTGTCCACGCTGACCCGCGCCGACATCGACCGGACGGCCGAGCGCCTGCTGAGCGTCGATCACGAGACGAGGGCGGCGAACCCGGTCATCCATCCCGGCCGGGTGGACGTCATCGGTGGTGGCGCGGTGGTGGTCCAGGTACTGGCGGAACAGCTCGCCGCGCGGGGCGGTCCGTCCGATCTGGTCGTCAGCGAACACGACATTCTGGACGGGATCGCGCTCTCACTCGCCGGGTAACGATTTTCCATCGCCAGGCGGTCCGCACGAAAGTCGTACCCGACAATTTCGGGATAGGCGATTCCTCGCCGCGACCGTTCATGCGCTGTCCGTAGTGGACACCGGCCCACGTGGTGGCCCCGACCAGGAACCCGCTGTCACCGGCGGATTTCCGCACGGCTGCGGACCAGTCGAGCACGATTCCCGCATGGGGGATATTTGCCGACAATACGAAAGTCGGCTGCTGATAAAGGTTCGATCAGGAATCGTTCCACGCGAGGTGTGCTTGACGTAGTTTGCACCTGACACTGTGCGAGGAAGGAATTCGCGTGAGAAGGTCCAAACTCTTGGTCGCCGCACTGGCGGTGCCCCTCATCGGTGGCATCACCGCGGTCGCCGCCCCCGTCGCTCTGGCGGGTCCGCAGCCGACCGGCCCGGCAACCGAGTTCACCGTGCTCTCGGCCGAAGGGCAGTCCCCGGCAGCCGCGGAGCAGGCTGTCCGCGATGCCGGGGGCACCGTGGTCCACACCAATACCGCCATCGGCCTGATCACCGCCACGGCGCCCGCGCAGGGATTCGCCGAGCTGGTCTCCGCGAACACCGCGGTCGAGGGTGCGGCGAAGGCCCGCCCGATCGGCCACGCGCCGAAGAACGCCGAACGCCCCGCCCCCGACGTGGTCGAGAAGGAGGGCCAGCGCGCGGGGAAGAAGGCGACGCCGCAGCAGAAGCCCGCCGCGCCCGTCGGCCTGGACCCGCTGGACGAGAAGCTGTGGGGCCTCAAGTCCGTCCGTTCGGACATGTCGCGTACCGACCAGCCCGGTGACAAGCGCGTCAAGGTCGGCGTCATCGACACCGGTGTCGACGCCTCGCACCCGGACATCGCGCCGAACTTCGACGAGGCCACCTCGCGCAACTTCACCCGCGACATCCCGGCGGACGAGAACGGCAACGTCGTCGACGGCCCGTGCGAGTTCCGCGGTTGCGTCGACCCGGTCGGCCACGACGACGGCGGGCACGGCACGCACGTCGCGGGCACGATCGCCGCGGCTGCCAACGGGTTCGGCCTCTCCGGTGTGGCCCCGAACGTCAGCCTGGTCAACCTCCGGGCCGGCCAGGACTCGGGCAGCTTCTTCCTGCAGTCCGTCGTCGACGCGATCACCTACTCCGGCGACGCGGGCGTGGACGTCACCAACATGTCGTTCTACGTCGACCCGTGGCTCTACAACTGCGACTCCAACGCCGCGGACTCGCCCGAGCAGCAGCGTGAACAGCGCACCACGACCAAGGCCGTGAACCGGGCCCTGAAGTACGCCCACTCCAAGGGCGTCACCCAGGTGACCTCGCTGGGCAACCAGCACACCGACCTCGGTGCGCCGCAGCCGGACGTCACCAGCCCGAACTTCCCGTCCGGCAACGAGAAGGAACGCGACATCGACAACGCGAGCTGCGTCTCGCTGCCCGTCGAGGGCGCTCACACCATCGGCGTCTCCGCGTTCGGCCCCTCGCAGGCGAAGGCCGACTACTCCAACTACGGCACCGAGCAGATCTCGGTGTCCGCGCCGGGCGGCTACTTCCGCGACGGTTTCGGCACGGACTGGTTCAACACCAACGAGAACCTGATCCTGTCCACGTACCCGAAGAATGTCGCCATCGCCGAGGGCATGGTCGACGAGGCGGGCAACGTGACACCGGAGGGCGTCGAGGCCGGGGTGCAGAAGCAGACCGCCGCCGACGGCCGGGTCGGGTACTACCAGTACCTGCAGGGCACCTCGATGGCCTCACCGCACGCCACCGGCGTCGCCGCGGTCATCGTGTCGCAGTTCGGCAAGGCCAAGCGCGGCGAGTTCGGCATGGCACCGGACGCCGTGCAGCGCGTGCTGGAGGGCACCGCGGCGAAGATCGCCTGCCCGGTCCCCGGCACCGTCGACTACATCGACGAGGGCCGCGACGAGTCGTTCACCGCGACCTGCACCGGTACGCCGCAGTTCAACGGCTTCTACGGCCACGGTGCCGTTGACGCCTACTCGGCGATCAAGCACGGCAAACAGTTCGTCAAGTAACACCGTTTCGACCCCGACGGCCCCGCAGGCGCACAGCGCAGGCGGGGCCGTCCCACGTCCACCCCACCGGCCCCCCGCCGTGTCACGCCCTCCGGCACCCCGTGTCGGGCGTTTCAGCACCCCGTGTCGTGCGCTGTGGCATGCCGTGTCGGGCTTCGCCGCACCCGTTCGTCCCGCTGTGGGGCAAGCGATCGAAGTCGTTCTGCCGGAACGCCCGACACACCCTGCCGGGGCGCGCGACACGGGGTGCCGGGGCGCGCGACACGGCGACCGGGTGGCCGGGCGGGGGCGGGGTCAGCGGTTGGCGGCGTTGCGGACGAACTCCCCGAGGTCCTTGCCCTGCTGGACGCGGGACGGTTCGTGGATGTACATCATGTGACCGGCGGGGTAGTACGCCGTGTCGATGTTCTCCCGCAGCGCGTCCGGGATCGGCAGGTGCGCGACGACGTGCTCGGCGGCGTAGTACGGGGTCGCCCCGTCGTAGTGGCCGAACGCGACGTGGACCTTCAGGTGCGGGTTGGCGCGCATGGCGGAGCCGAGGTCGTCCACCACCGATACCGAACGTCCCTCGAAGTCCGAGTACGACCAGGCCTTGTTGACGTCCAGCGAGAGGATGTCGTACGGCAGATCGTTCTCATAGCCGAGTTCGTCGCGCACGTAGTGGTTGAACGCGGCCGAGTAGGCGCCGATCACCCGCGAGACGGACGGATCGTCACTCATGTGCTCGCGTCCGCCGTCCGGCTCCCAGGTGGTGAACCGGCCGTCCATCCGCCCGGTGGTAAGCCCACGATCGCGCAGCAGCTCGGTGAAGAACCTGATGTGCTCGATCCGCAGATTCACTCTATCCACATAGGACTCGCTCAGTCCGGTCAGCCGGGCGGTGGTGGCGACCACCTCGGCGCGCTCCGCCTCGGTCAGCCGGTTGCCCCTCGACAGCGCCCACGGGTAGTCGCGGGAGGCGAACTCCTCCGCCTCGGCGAGCACGTCCGCGAGCGGGCGGTCGCCGTGGAAACCGTGGTAGTGCGCGATCGCCGCGTAGGTCGGCAGGTAGAGGGCGTGCGGCAGGTCGTTGCCCTCGCTGAAGTCCACCGAGCCGAGATTCAGCACGGACGAGATGAGCAGCACGCCGTTGAGGTAGAGGCCGTGTCGCTGCTGCAGGTGTGCGGCCAGCCCGGCGGCGCGGATCGTCCCGTAGGACTCGCCCGCGACGAACTTCGGCGAGAGCCAGCGGCCGTTGCGCGAGGTCCACAGCCGAATGACCTCGCCGACCGACTCGATGTCGGCCTTGAAGCCGTGGAAGTCACCGGGTTTCTGCCCGGACGCCGCCCGGGAGAACCCGGTGGACACCGGGTCGATGAACACCAGGTCGCTGTGTGCGAGGAGGGTGTCCGGGTTGTCGGCGAGGCCGTACGGCGGCGGTTCGGGGGAGTCGACGTCGCCGGAGACGACGCGGCGCGGGCCGAGCACGCCGAGGTGCAGCCAGATGCTCGACGATCCGGGCCCGCCGTTGAAGGCGAAGGTCACCGGCCTGCTGCCCGGTTCGGCACCGTCGAGGGTGTACGAGGTGAGAAACACCTCCGCCGTGGCCACGTGACCGTCGAACGTGCCGTCGGTCAGCTTCTCGCGACGCAGCACCACCCGTCCGGTCTGCGCGGTGTAGGCGAGTTTGCGGCGCTTCACGGTCAGCGAATGCCTGGTGGTGACCAGATCGTCGGTGGGTTCGGCAGGCGCGGTGGTCCGCTCGGCTTCGTCATCGGTCTTGGATTCGGGCATACGACCAAACTAGCGCCGAGATCGCCCCCGGTGCAGCGAGCGTCCGCCGGGGTGAGAATGCGACGGTGATCGACGTGCCGACCCTCCCCGAACTCGACGCCGAGCTGACCGGGTGCCGGGCCTGCCCACGCCTGGTCGCCTGGCGGGAGGAGGTCGCCGCGACGAAACGGGCGGCGTTCGCCGGTGAGACGTACTGGGGGCGTCCGGTGCCCGGCTTCGGGCCGCCGGACGCCGCGCTCGCCGTCGTCGGCCTCGCCCCCGCCGCGCACGGCGCCAACCGCACCGGCCGGATGTTCACCGGGGACCGCTCCGGCGACGTGCTGTACCAGGCGATGTACGAGGTCGGCCTGGCTTCGCAGCCGCACGCGACCCACACGGGCGACGGCCTGACCCTCTACGGCACCCGGATCACCTCCCCCGTGCACTGCGCGCCCCCGGCGAACAAGCCCACCACCGCGGAACGGGACAACTGCCGTCCGTGGCTGGCCCGCGAGCTGGAGCTGCTCCGGCCGACGCTGCGTGCCGTCATGGTGCTCGGCGGGTTCGGCTGGCAGGCGCTGCTCCCGGTGCTGGCCGACGCCGGCTGGCGGATCCCGCGTCCGCGGCCCCGGTTCGGCCACGGCGCGCACGTACGACTGGACGGGCCGGTGCAGCTGAACCTGTTCGGCTGCTACCACGTGTCGCAGCAGAACACCTTCACCGGCAGGCTCACCCCGGAGATGCTGCGCGAGGTGCTCGGCTCGGCGAAAGAGGCCGCGGGACTGTGAAAGGCGCTCCGGCCGGCCACCCCCGGTGCCTGCCGGGTCACCCGGTGCGAGCCTTGAGCGGCCGGGTCGGGTACTAGGTCCCGGGACCTTTCTGAATCGTCTCACCCTCGGGGTTGAACCTCGCGCGACGACGGTCACAAGGGGGCAGGGTCCACGAGCAAATCGGCGCCTGGGGTGCGACTATGGGGGCATGGCCGCAACGAAGTCGGAACCGACTCGGATCCTGGTTCTCGGTGGTGGGTACGTCGGGCTGTACACGGCGTTCGGACTGCAGAAGAAGCTCCGCGCCAACGAAGCCTCCGTCACCGTGGTGGACCCCCAGCCCCACATGACCTATCAGCCGTTCCTCCCCGAGGCGGCTGCCGGCTCCATCGAACCGCGACACGTTGTCGTGCCGCTGCGCCGCGTGCTGCGGCGGTGTCACGTGCTCACCGCGCGCGTCACCGACATCGAGCACGCCGCGAAGTCCGTCACGGTCGAGGCCGCCGACGGGCACGTCGAGAAGCTGTCCTACGACGTGCTGGTCGTGGCCCTCGGTGCCATCTCCCGCCTGTTGCCGATCCCCGGCCTTGCGGAGCAGGGCATCGCGTTCAAGACCATCGGCGAGGCGATCTACCTGCGCAACCACGTCATGACGAAGATGGACGAGGCGGCGAGCACGCTCGACCCCGAGCTGCGCAAGAAGCTGCTCACGTTCACCGTCGTCGGTGGCGGGTTCGCCGGTATCGAGGCGCTCGGCGAGCTCGAGGACATGACGCGCGACGCGTGCAAGTACTACGAGAACATCGATCCGTCCGACATCCGCTGGGTGCTGGTCGAGGCCGCGGGCCGGATCCTGCCGGAGGTGCGCGAGACGCTCGGCGTGTGGACGGCCGAGCAGCTCGAGAAGCGCGGCATCGAGGTCTACCTGTCGACGGCGGCGAAGTCCTTCGAGGACGGGCACGTCGTGCTCAGCGACGGCACCGAGTTCGACAGCGACACCATCATCTGGACCGCCGGGGTCAAGGCGAACCCGGTGCTGGCCTCCTCGGATCTGCCGATCGACAAGCGCGGCCGGGTGCAGGCCACCGCCGCGCTGCAGGTCGTCGGGCACCCGGACGTGTGGACGGCGGGGGACAACTCGGCCGTGCCGGACCTCTCGCGCACCGAGGAGGACCCGACGGCCACCTGCCCGCCCAACGCGCAGCACGCCGTCCGGCAGGCCCGTCACCTGGCGAAGAACATCATCACCGCGATCCGCGGCGGAAAGCCGAAGGACTACTACCACAAGAACGTGGGTTCGGTGGCCAGCCTCGGTCTCGGCCAGGGGGTCGCGGACACCTTCGGCATCAAGGTCAAGGGCTACCCGGCGTGGCTGATGCACCGTGCCTACCACGTCAAGGCGATGCCGACGTTCAACCGCAAGGCGCGCATCGCGATCGACTGGCTGCTGGGTGGGCTGTTCCGCCGGGAAGTCGTCTCGCTCGGGCAGATCAACAACCCGAAGGAAGAGTTCGCCAGGGCGTCCAAGTCCTGAGCCGTACGTGGTCGAAGGGCCCCGCCGCCGGATCAACTCCGGGGCGGGGCCCTTCTTCGTACGCGCGGGGTGTCAGCAGGTGACGGAGACGTCCGCGCCGGATTCGAACGAGACGTGCACGTGGTCGAAGTGGTTGGCGGTCTCGTCGCCGCGGTCCTCCATCGTCGACCAGCTTCCGCCGTCGTTGTAGCGCTGCTTCCAGATGACGTACTCGACGCCGAACTCTTCCTGGTTGTCGAGCACGTACTCGGCGATCTCGTCGCCGGTCGCGGAGCCGACCATGAAGTCGAGTGCCAGGCCGGACGGGTGGTCGCTGTCGCCGGAGCGCCCGGCCTTGCCGCCGACGGAATCGACGTCGAACTTGCCCTTGACGTGGTTGCCCACCTGCGCGACGTGTGGCTTGGTGCCCTCCAGCGAGGTGGGGCAGGACGCCTTCTTCTCCTCGGTCGTCGTGGTCGGCTCAGGCGACTCGGTGGTGGGCGGTGGTTCCTCGGTGGTCGGTTCCGGTTCGGTCGTTGTGGTGACCGGGGGCGGTGGTGTCGTGGTGGTGCTGGATGGCGGGGCCGGGGGCGCGGTCGTCGTGCTGGGGGCGGTGCGCATGCTCAGGGCCGCGGCAGCCTGCCCGGTCGTCGCGTCGTTCGCGATGCCACCGGTGAACCAGGCGGCGAGCATCAGCACGGAGGCCGCCGCGGCCGCGATCACGGACGGCAGCACCCAACTGCGAGAGCGTTTACGATGTCGGCCGGTCATCAGTTTCCTCATCCTCGGGGTGCGATAACGGCCACATTACGAACACGACACAGCCATGTCTCGGGAACGTGGTGACCAGCACAGATCGACACCCTGGCCGCATGAATAACTCCATTGGGTGACGCGGATCATGGGCGCGTGATCGGTTGTTTCCGGCCACCGAATAAGCTGGCCCGGCCCCCGTAGCCCAATCGGCAGAGGCAGTCGACTTAAAATCGATCAAGTGCGGGTTCGAACCCCGTCGGGGGCACCATCGGCGCAGGTCACAGGCTTGCGCCAGGGGGACGCGAAGATCGACAGGCCCACTTTCGGCCCACAAACGAGGCTTACCCTCACATAATGTCTTCCAGCGCCGCCGCAGCAGCCGGGGAGATCTCGCCACGCCCCATGTAGACGTCCTGCGTCATCGAGGGCTTGGAGTGGCCGAGCTGATCAGCGATTTCACGAGCGGTCAGCCGGGCGTTGTCGAGGATGGTGGCCGCCGTCTTGCGGAAGACATGCGAGGTCACCCACGCAAACCCATCGCTGCCACGGGCCTCCCGGAGCGCCCGGCGGGTGTTCGACGGGTCCCGGAGTCCGCCAAGCGTGTCGGGGAACACCGGGTGTGCACCGGCTCGATTCTCGGAGACCGCGATCCGCTGGCGTTCCCTGAGCATGGCCGCCGCCCACTCGGGCAGGGACAGAGTGCGTTCCCCAGATGCGCTCTTCGGGTCGGTCCGCCGGAGCCCTTCACCGCGAACCCGGACCACCGTCCACTCGATCACCACGGCCGGGGCGATCAGGTCCACATCCTCCCAGTACAACGCGAGCGCTTCCCCGATACGAACCCCGGTCGCCAGCATGAACCGCGTCAGATCGGGAAGATCCTTCGCCACGGCCACCGGGTCCGCTTCGAGCTGGGCCAACCATTCCTTCCGCTCCGTCCGAGTGAGTGCCCGGACCTTCTTCCGGGAACCACCCTCGATGGCCTCGACTTCACGGACCGGGTTCGCGGTCAGTGCCCCGTTGCGCACGGCATGCCGGAGCACTCCGCTTACGACCGCCCGCGCAGTGCGCGCATGAGCCGCACTCGTCTTCCTTGCCAGGGTGGGAAAGAAGCGGTCCAGACGAGGTATCGAGACCTCGTTCAGCCTCAGCTCACCGAACGCGGGCAAGACGTGGTTACGCAGCATGCTCCGGTAGTTGTCCAGCGTTCCGGTAGCCCGCTCCCCGGCGATCACTCGCTCCTGCTGGATCTCCAACCACTGCTCCGCTGCCTCGCAGAACCGGGTACGCGGTGACAGCTCCCCACCGACCGGCGTCCTCAGAGCATCCGCGACGGCCTTCTTCACGGCTCGCTCAGCTTTGGTCCGGGACGCCCCCGAGCCGCTGGCATCGCGGATCACCCCGTCATAACCACGGTAACGCGCACGGGCGCGGTAGCCGGTAGCAGTAGCCACAAATCGGACCGTGCCATGTGTTCCGACATCCATCGGCGTCCGTGGCATCAGGCACCGTCCTGGTTGGTTATCCAGGTGTCTACGTCTTCGGGGCGGTAGCGGACGTGTTTGCCGATGCGGCGTCCGGTGGGGCCGTAGCCTTTGGTGCGCCATTGGTAGAGGGTTCCTACGGGGACGCCGAGGTGGTCGGACAGGTCGGTGATGGTCCAGAGTTTGGCGCTCATGGTGTGTTCTCCTCTGTGTATTTTTCTTTGCGGTGTTGGCGTTTTCTGGCGTAGATGGCTTCTGCGAGTTCGCGTTCTGCGGGGGTGTTGTAGCCGCTGCCGGTGTGTCGCCAGTCGTTGATGACGAGCACGCTGTTGGGGTCGTGTCCGGTGGCGGTGATCGATTCGGCACGCCGGTATTCGGCGCGCTGGCCTCGGATGGTTTTGAAGGTCAGTGAGTAGCGTTGGCTTTTGGTGAGGAAGTGGCCCCGGAACCCGAGCATGTGCGCCCATTTCCGCAGGAACGCCAGGTCGGGGTTGGTGCCGAGGTCCCAGGCGGTGCGGATCATGGCTTTGTGGTGGGAGTGGATGGTCAGGGCGTCGATGTCGAGTTCGGAGCGCATCGGCCGGTCGGCGGCCTCGCTGGTGGAGGTGCCCTTGGTGGCGTACTTGGCGATGTATCCGGCCAGCGCCCGGTCGGAGATCTCGCCGCCTGTGTCGTCGGTGGCGGGGGCGTGTTCGGGGCGGATCGCGCGGATGTCGAGTTGGGTGCCCCATCGGAAGGTGTGGACGTCGGGGGTGCCGTCGAGGATGAGTCTGGTGGTGACCTCGGCCGTTTCGACGGCGGTGCGGATGGCGTGCTCGATCAGCTCGGCGGTGGCCCAGGCGGGGGCGGGGTCGTCGGGCCCATCGGGGCCATCGAGGCGGAACAGGGCGTGGAAGTGCACGGTGCCGCGCTTCTGGTATTCCGCGACTTTGGCGTAGGAGAGGCGCGCGTGGTCGGGGAAGTCCTTGACGCGCAGACCGGCGGCGGTGGCGAGGGCGCGTCGGAGGCGGATCATGGTGCGCTGCCACAGATCTCCGGCATGTCCCTGCCAGAGGACTGCGCCACGGTAGTCGTATCGGTCGGGGTCTGTGGCTGTACCCAGACGCGGGTCGGCGGGGTGGTGGTACTCCCCGCACGGACAGGGCAGGGGACGGCCGGTGCGGCGGTGTTGGCGTCGGGTGTGGACGGTGCCGAAGGAGGGGGCGGTGACGGTGACGAACAGTCGCGGTTTGTCGGCCACGTCGGTGGGGATGGTTTTGCCGCCGCACATGCCGGCGCGGATGAGGTGGAAGGCATCGGCTTGGTAGCGGTCGGAGCAGGCCGGGCACACGCTGTCGCGGCGGTTGCCGCACGGGGCGTACACGGTGCCCTCGGTACGGGTCAGGACGGTGCCGGAGAGGTCGGTCAGGGTGCGGTGCCCGGACAGGTGCACCGGCTTCGAACATCCACCGGTCGCCACGGCCAGGGCGCGGATGTCGCCGGTAGTCCGGCCACGGGAGAGGCGGCGGGTGATGCGGTCGGCGAGTTCGTGGGGTGCGGGCGTCATGGGTGCTCCGATCTGGACAGGGTGAGACCAGGACAGGCCACCAGGGGTTCTCGGGGATGGCCTGCCCTGCCAGGTGATGCGCGCGGGGCGACGGTTCAGGTGGTGATCGGGTGGCCGTTGACGGTGGTGTTCAGCTCGTCCACCAGCGCGGCCAGTACCGGGTCGGGGAGGCTGATCAGGTCGGTGATGTCGTCGGCGGTCACCGCACGGCCGCTGCTGTGGGCGTGCTCGGTGACGGCGGTGATCCGCTCGCGTGGGGAGGCGGGCAACTTCGCCAACGTCGAACCCGCCGGGGCCGGAGCTGGGATGTGTTGTGGGACAGGCGATACCGGGATCGGGGCCGGTGCCGGGGCCGGTGCCGGGGCCGTGCCGGTGTGGGTGGGTGCGCGGCGCATCAGCAGCTTGACCACGACGAGGAACCCGAGGGCGGGTGTCGCGGCGACCAGCCACCCGGCGGGACTCGGTGGTGCGAGGGCGACTTGCGCGGTCATCTGGATACCAAACCCGGCCACCAGTACCACCATCGGGAAGGTGACCCGCCGCGCCGGGCCGGTGTGGTGGTGGCGGTCGGCGTGGATCTCGAACCCGGCCATGACCACCATGCCCTCGATCACCACGGCCACGGCCCAGGCGATCCATCCGGCCTGTCCGTTGGCCACGGCCCAATCGTGGGTGTGGGTGAACCCGGCGGCCGCGCCGATGCTGCCGAGCACGGCCGCGATGGTGATCCGTAGGCAGGTGGTGACACGGGCGGCGGTCATGGCGGGTTACTCCTTGGTGGGTGCGGACTGGACGTAGCGGGCGTGGGAGTCGAGGACGGCGGCGAGGTAGCGGGCGTAGGCCGGTGGCATGGACAGTTCCCACACCGCGACCGGACGGGTGCTGTGGCCCCGGGTATGGGTGATACGTAGATGGATCTGGTCGGCGGAGGCTTCGACGGCGGTGTTGCCGACGCCGACACCGCAGAACCGGACATCATCGGTGCCACGGACCGGGGCGATGGCGAAGGCGTCTTCCAGGGTGTGCAGTGCTTGTGTCCACACGTCGGACTCCGGTGGAGGGATGCTGGCGTTCATGGGGTGTTCGCCTCCCTTTGTCAGTCGTGGTCGAGGTGCTGGACGAACTGGTAGTGATAGGTGCCGTTGCCGCGTTGCTCGGCGCGCCATTCCCGGTAGAGCGCCAGCGAGATGCCGGTGAAGATCAGCACGGTCAGGCCGGTGATGGTGGCGAACCACAGCGGGTCGCGGATGGTGCCGCGTTCGATCACCACCGCCAGCACCGTGAGCGCGGCGTATTTGAGCCAGGCTTTGACGAACTGGATCGTGATCACGCCGCACCCTCCGTTTCGGAGATGTCGCGTAGCGCCATTGCCAGGACGTAGAGTTCGTCGGCTGTCACGGTTTCCGGGCTATCGCCGGGTAGGACCATCAGCGACCGGCACGCGGTAGTGGGGATCTCGTCATAGACGCGGGCGGTAATGCCGGGGGCGAGTCGGCCGGTGATCGTGATGTGCAGCCGATCGGGGGCCGGGCACCACCAGGTGGCGGTGATGCCGCTCAGGCGGTGTGTCCACACCATCAGCGACCCCAGCACCTCCACAGCCGGGGCCTGATAGCCCACGCGGGGCTGAATTTCGATGCACCGGGAATGGGGGTTCAGCGCGACCCGAGCCGGTGTGGGGGCGGGCGTGGAATCGACGTAGCGGGACGCGGCCAGCGCGAGCGTGGTCACAGTGGACAGTGACACGAGTTGCTGCGACATAACGGTTTCCTTACTGGTAGTCGGATGCATCACGGGCGCGTTCAACGGCGCGGGCCGCGTCGCGGAGAAGGTTGCGTGCCTGATCGACGCACGAGTTGCGGAATGCTGTGGTGTTCTCGGCGGCTCCGGGTGGCGTTGTGCGCGGGCCGTTGAGATCGCCCAGGGCGGCGCGGATGCTGTTCAGCGCGTCAGCGAATCGGTCCTGCCAGTCAACTTCGATCACGGGTGTGTCCTTTCTGGACGGTTAGGCGGCGACGGGCACGAGGTGCGGACCGTCTGCGGGGTGGTGGGGTGTGCAGGTGGTGACGAGTTCGGTGATGTCGGTGTCGGTGGTGTGTCCGGCGCGTACGCGCATGGGGGTGCGGGAGCGTTCGTCGGTGCGGTAGCCGATCCCGGCGTAGTCCTCGGTTTCGGGGATCTCGTCGGCTAGTGCGCCGCGCATCCGTGCGTCGTCCCCAAGTACGAGGTCTACGAAGGTGGAGGATCCGACGCGTAGGCAGATGCGGCGGGTGAACAGGTCCCGGATCGGGACGATGTCCTTGGTGGGTTCCTGCACGTAGGCCAGGACAGAGAATCCGCAGGCGCGGCCCTGGGTGAGGATTTCGGCCAGGATGCGGTTGATGTCGCGGGCGGAGGTGCCGAACGCGGTCAGCATCGCGAGTTCGTCGATGAACAGGACCTCGAACGGGGTGTCCGGGCCGGGGGTGAACTTGCGTTCCCCACGTGCCCGCAGCAGCTCTTGACGTTGTTTCATGCGGTCGCGGAAGCGGGTGATCGCGGCGAGCATGGGGCACCAGGTGTCGCCGTCGTCGTCGGTGAGTTCGTCGTCGGCGGAGGTGGCGTGGTCGTAGTAGAGCGGGATGCCCTGCTCGGTTTCCATGCCGCCCTTGGGGTCGATCATCGTGACCCGCACCAAGCGGTCGCGGATCATCGGACCCAACGAGCGCAACGGGTTCCACAGCAGGCTCGACTTACCGGAGCCGGTGGCCCCGGCGATGAGCCAGTGCTGACCGACCAGGGGTTCGGTCCAGGCTCGCCCGTACTCGGTGTCCCCCAACTCGATCGCCGTGAGGTCCACGTCGTCGGGGTCGTCGGGGATGTCCACGGCCGGAACGATCTGGTCGAACGGGTTGCCGTGCACCGCGGTGATGGTGATGACCCGGGGCGATTCCTTCTGGATACCGAGGACATCGGCACCGAGGGAGGCGGCCAGTTCTTCCTGGGCTTGTTGGAAGGTGCGTACGCACTGGCCCTTGACCAGTCGGACCCGGATCACATCGATCGACGGCGTCGGGGCGGAGACCTTGAGCACCCGGGGGATCAGCGTTTTGCCGGTGCGGCGTTCCTCCCTGGTCAGGTCGCAGGCTTCGAGGGTTTTGCGCCAGGAGGGGCCGAGGTAGCGGGTCCAGCGGTGCGAGGCCGATCGCAGCACCGGTGCGCCGTAGCGGGAGAACGAGTCCGGGGCTGTGCGCCACCAGCCGAGCCCGGCGGTGACGAGCCCGGCCAGGGCGGTGCCGGTGGTGACCGGGCCGAGTTGGGTGATCGAGGCGGTCAGCGCGGCAGGGGTGCCGGTGATGCCGGGGTGTCGGGCCATCCACAGCGCGGCCCGAGCTTCGGCCTTGAGGACCGTGTGGTCCTTCTTCTTGTTGGCGGGTTTGGTGTTCTTTCTGCTGGTTGCCATGACAGGCGGGTTCCTCTCGTGCGGTGTGGGCATGAAGAGGGGGCCGTGACCCCCTATGCCCGGACACCTGGTCACGGGAGGGGGCGCACGGCCCCGGCTATGCGACACATACGGCGGCGACCGGTCGAGCGGGTCGCGGCTACTTCGGCGTCTTGCTGGTCTTCTTCGCTGTCTTCATCAGCGGCCCGGCATCGGCCAGTAGGGCGGTCACCTTGCCCACCGACTTCGCCATCCGGTCGTGGTCCTTTTTGAACCCGGCCGTGCGGATCTGCATCCCCAGCATCGACTTCCGTAGCGACTTCATCGTCTTGTCCACGTCATCGAGGCGACGGTCCAACTGGTTGCGGCTCATGGTGTTCTCCCTAGTTCGGTGCGGCAGGCGGGGCAGGTCACGGTGGCGAAGTACACGCGTTCCGCGTCCGGGTCGAGGACCAGGCCGCAGAGGGTGCGTACCTGCCCGGACCACCACGACCGGTCGCCGTGGTGCACCACATCGGCCATCAGACGCGCCAGCCGTTGGCGATCAACTGGGCCTTGTACTTCGTGGCCTCCCGGCGCAGCGTGTCCAGCTCCGCTGATGCCTGGCTGATCGCGGCCCGGATCTCCTTCTTGCTCGGCACCCGCCACCCGTGGAAACGGGCATCGGACTTCTCGGTGAACGTGCGGGTGAACTTGTCCAGCTCATCCAACGCCATCCGCGTTGCGGTGATCGCGTTCTCGAAATCGGAGTACTTGCGTCGTGCGTGGTTGTTGAGCGTCTGCGACACCATTTAGCCCGCCTTCCTCAGTCGCGCCGACCCGGTGAGGGGTTTCAGCGCGCGCCACCTGTGTGCTTTCTCTTTCGTGGATCGGGGAACCAGCACCGACCGTGCCGGGCCTTCCCGGCCACCACAGCGATAAACGTGCGTACCACCCACTTTCAACCATTTCCGTGTGATCAACTGGTGTACCGCGTCAGCCTCATAGGCGGGGGTGCCCTCGATCTGATCGTTCGAGATCTTCCGGAACACCTTTTCCCCGGTGCCAACCAGCACATAACCCGAGGCGGACGCGATACCGATAACGTGCTCAATGAGGCCCATATCATTCGTGGTCTTTACCGTCGATTCAGTGGTGTCGGCGGTGATGTCGATGCTGTTGCCGAACAAGTCCTCCTGCCCGCTCATGCCGCTGCCCTCGTTTTCCACACCACGTGCGCGGCACCGACCAGGGTGGCGATGCCGACTACGGGTAGCGCCACGGTCAAGGCGGCGATCAGGGTCAGGCAGATCAGGTAACACATGCCGTTAGTCATCGGGTGTCACATCCTTCAACTGGTCTCGTACCTTGCGGAGCTGGACACACAAGTCGTTCCCGTGGTTGATCATGTCCACCGACTGGCGGGTGAACCCCTCGCCAGCGCCGGAGATCATCACCGAGGCGTCTTCGAGGATCGACACAACCTGATCCAACAACCTGTGCGCCTTCTCGTAATCACCGATCAGATCGTTCAGTCCACTTCTGCTAATCAACGTCGTCCCTCCTGTCGTCACATCTGCCACTGCGAGCCGCACACCGTGCAGGTAGCGACCCGAGTAGACGAAAGCCAGAAACTTGCCGAACACACATGCGCACCCATCACAACCCCCTCTCCGCAGAAAGACGCTGCGAGTCGCTAACAACCTCCGGCATGTCTCGGGCAATTAAGTCCATTTCCGGCCAGCTAACTACCGTCACGCACTCACTGTGTGGTTCGCGATCAGGGAAAAAACGCATCACCGACAGTGTTACGCCCTCGGGGCAAGGGGTGAGCGCGATAATCCGCGACCCGCTACCGCCATACCAATACGGAGTGCCCATCACTGCTCCCATCTTGTGTAAGTAAATTCCGTCAGAGTCCGCGCTTCGGACCGTGCGGGTCGTACGACGACAGCCCATCCACCGGCAGGTGCAGCCACGGCCAGTCCGACAGAGCGGCAGCCGCGTAATCGTTCTCATCCATCAGATTTCTCCCATTCACTCGACACATATAGTTCCTTGGTAAAACGCCAAGACTCCCGAACAGAAATGCGTCGGGAATCAAGGCGCGCCACCACAAAACGGCGCGAATTTGGGCATAGCTCGGCTCACTATGTAATTCTCAAAGAACAGGAAGTGCCCTTGCCCGACTCGAAAACGGGCCGCCAGCCAGCCTGGGAAGGGCCGTCAGCGCGACGGGGAACGCATCACAGAAGCGGCTTCAAACCCGCCGCGCTGAACGCCACACCCGAGACCGTCTCGCCCTTGGCGTTCTTGAACGAGTACGGCGACACCCGAGGCTGAATCAGCTCCACCCGCGTGCCGTCCTCCTCGGAGAAACCCTCGCCCGGATCGGTATCCAGGGTCACCCGGATCTCCTCGCCCTTCTGGCCCTTGGTCTTCACCATCAGCGCGACCACGAACTTCGCCACGCCCTCCTGATCAGTGACCGTGACCTCCCGGCCGTTCTCGTCCTTGCGCATCTTCATCTCCGGGTCCTCCGTCACGGTGAGACGAAACCCGCTGAGGTCGATCGGGATGTTCCGCATGCTGTCCTCCGCTTGCTCGGCTGGTATCGTGTTCTATACCTAGTCTGCAACAACAGACCAGGTATGTCAACGCATACCCACCAAATAGTTTCAGTGGCAGCGGGAGGCAACTGATGACGAAGAGCAACGACCCGGGTGTGAGCAGCGAGAAGGCGACGCCTCAGTACATGCAGATCGCGGCAGACATCCGGGAACAGGTCCGCGCAGGGCTGTTGCTCGAAGACGCCCCGGTGCCAAGTGCGGCGGCCCTCTGCGAGCAGTACGGCGTCAGCATGATCACGACGAAGAAGGCGCTGAACCTGCTCCGGAGTGAAGGACTTGTCTATACGACGGTGGGCAAGGGCACCTTCGTGGCGAAGCCCGGACGGATGGTTCGGACCATGCCCCACCGGCACTTCGGCCAGGCCGAGCGGACCTACGTGCACGAAGCCGGGCGCGCTGGACGAAAGCCGTCCGCTGAACATTCGACGTCGGTACTGCCCGCCTCGGAGTGGGTCGCACAGCGACTTGATCTCGAACCCGGTGACGACGTGACAGCGACCATGTACCGCATCACCGCAGACGATCGACCCATGAGCATGTCAACGTCGTGGGAGCCACGCTCGATCACGGCCGGAACGGCTATCGAGCACCCCCACGAGGGACCGCACGGGGAGCACGGGTTGAATGCACGATTTGCAGCCATCGGGTGGACCGTGCGCCAGATCGAAGAGCGCCTTCTTATCCGGCCGCCGGTGGACAGGGAAGCGACAGAGCTGGTGATTCCACCAGGCGTGTCAGTGGTCGAGATCAGGCAGACGGTTCGAGCCACCCGTGACGGTGACGACAACCTCGTTCCGGTCGAGGCGGCAGATATCGTGTTCCCGGCAGACCGCTACGAGTTCCATTACCTGATGGACCGACCGAGCTAGGCGAGACCTATGGGCCAGCACCACCCCGATCACGTGGACGCCCCGTACAAGGACCGCTCGACAAGCGCTACGAACCTACAGTGGCCATACGGGGCGTCCACGCCGTTCGTTGATACCGACTTCGGCGAGGTTGAGCCGGGAAGGCTTCACGGATGCCCTGAATGCGGCGAGGGAGCCGTCCTGTTCCACGCCACCGAGTGCTGGCGGTGCAAGGCAACGTTCCCGGCGGCAGCGAGCCTCCCATCGCGCCCTGAACCAGAGCCCGAAGACGCGAGCGTCACAGGGCGAACGTAGCCCTCGTGTTCAGAGTTTCCTTACTTGTTCAAGGGCGGCCCCTGCGGGGCCGCCGATTGGCCAACAGGTCGCAAGGGCAAGCGGGGCTGCGGCCTGGCGGCCGGTCCCCGCGCCCGCGACCCGGCCAACGGCCCCGCAGGAGCCGCCCGAAGGGTTTCGCTTCACCCGAGAAGAGATGTCCTCGCCGGACGGGCAGGTCTCCAGGATGGTCGGGGGAGCGCGGACGTTGCGTCCGTGGTGGTCTTGCCGCCATCCCATCGACCTCCACAAGGGCTATCACGCCGCGACCAGGGTGCAAGCCTGGCAGAATCGGCCGGCGGATCAGCGCGAAGGTTGCACCCTGGACACGACGTGATCGGGCTGACGCCAGGTCGACGGGATGGCGGAAGAACCCCACTTGCTGGGAGGTCACATAGGAGCGGTGAGATCCGCATTCAAAGTTGCAACGAAGCTACGGAAGTCGATGTTGGGGATGCCAAGGTGTCGGCTCGGCAGTTTGACGTCGTGGCCCGGAGATGGGTAATGCAGCAGGATGGTCGCCCCCCGAGGCCAACTGCCCTCTTCGTAGGCGTCCCCCCAGATCTCGTTCGGATGAGTTGCAGTTGGATCGTCGTCCCACGGGATTGAGATTGAGGTCAGCAGCCTGCGAGGCCATGCGACGGCACGAACCTCCCAAAGCGAATCCCCATAGCGCTGCGTCGCAGATTCCCCGCTCCATGTCGCTTCTGCTACGACCTGCTTGGTGAACACAGTCGCAACGCCACGTACTTTTTTCTCACCATTCTCGTCGGCCCACAGGCCGTACATCTCACGATCTTGGTCGGACGTCAGCACGTCCAGTCTGGCCAGCACGTGACGAGGGACTGGCATAGCAGGGTTAGGGTTCACCTTCCTGAAGCCGTCCCGTAACGCGATCATCGACTCTTCTGCCACTTCATCCCACTTCCGGTTGTCAGGAGCTTCCAGGTCAAGCGGTCCGCCGCATGGCGCTAACGGAGGGTCGCTTAGAAGACGGTGACCGTTACCGTGGTCCGGCGCAGCAAAGATCAACAGGACCACTTTCGGCCTAGTATCAACGCCAGAAGGCCCCCAACGTCGGCAAACGTTGGGGGCTTTCGTGGACGCTGCGCCGCAGGTGACGGGCATGATCGGCAACTCACGGCAGATGACGCACCGGGTAGGCTGCAAATCGATCAAGTGCGGGTTCGAACCCCGTCGGGGGCACCATCGATGCGGGGCAGCCGGGCACCGTCGCCGACGTTGACGCTCACCATCGCCGCCCGTACGGGGAAGCGCCGTGTGCGCCGCGACCTGGCGTCTGCCGTAGCGTCGATGGGGACCCCTTCGGCGAACTCGGCGAGGGCCGTATCGCGCAGCCGTACCGCACAGGGGCGGCGATCGTGTGGGAGGCGGAGTGAGGAAGACGTTCGACACGCCCTCGGGACCCGTCGTCGGCAGGGTCGACGGCGATGTGGTCCGGGTGCTCGGTGTTCCGTACGCGGTCGCGGAGCGCTTCACCAGGCCACGCCCGGTGCCGCCGTTCGACGAGCCGTTCGCTGCCTGCGAGCGTGCGCCCGCCGCGCCACAGCGGCGGTCCGAACTGCTGGTCCGGTTGATCGGGGACGACCACCTGGGAAGCGACGAGAACTGCCAGCGCTTGTCCGTCACTCTCCCGTCCGGCCTCGCCGATGACGAGCGCCTGCCGGTGATGGTGTGGATCCACGGCGGTTCCTACGTCACCGGGGCGGGCGACCTCGACGTGTACGACCCGCGCGCACTGGTGACCGAGCAGCGGGTGATCGTGGTCGCGATCACCTACCGGCTCGGTGTGCTGGGCTTTCTCGGCGACGGCACGCGAGTTCCGGCCAACCTCGGACTACTCGATCAGCTTCAGGCGCTGCGCTGGGTCCGGGACAACATCGCCGCGTTCGGCGGCGACCCCGCGTCGATCACGCTTTTCGGCCAGTCGGCGGGCGGTGACGCGATCGCGCACCTGATGATCAGCGAGGGCGCGGAAGACCTGTTCCGCCGGGCGATCATCCAGAGCGCTCCACTGGGCATCACCCACGGCCGCGCCGCGATGACCGACGCCATGCTCGCGGCCCTGGGCGAACCCTCGCGCACGGCCCCGGCCGCCGAACTCGTTGCCACGCAGGCTGTGGCAGAGCGTGCGGCGCGTGGTTCCGGCTTGCCGGCCGGGATGCCGTTCGGCGTCCAGTACGGCCTGCCCCCGGTGCCGGAGGAGGCCGACCGCGACGAGGCCTGGCGCCGGGTGGCGCGGGACATCGACGTTCTCATCGGCTCCACCGCGGAGGAGACGGCGATGGTCGCCGGAGCGGTGCCCGCCGTCGAACTCCTGTTCCGGGTTCCGCTGCTGGGGCGCGTGTTCAGGCGCCTGCTCGTCACCCCGTCCACTCGCCGGGTCTACGAAACTCCCGCGAAGGATTTCGTGCGCAGGCATCGGCAGGCGGGTGGAACGGCCGTGCGGTACCGCATGAGCTGGCATCCGGCCGGCAGCGGGTTCGGAGCCGCCCACATCACCGACATTCCCCTGTTGATGGGGACGCGCCGGGTGTGGGAGGGCACGCGCTTGCTCGGTTCGAGCACCTGGGCCGACATCGACGGCAGGGGCAGGCTGGTTCGCCGTGTCTGGGCCGATTTCGCACGCACCGGCACGGTGGCCCCGGAGATGGCGAACGCGGTGAGCGACACCGTCACCTTTCCCGAGGACTGACGGCGAGCGCGATCCGGGCCCGTCGTCGTCTCATACTGCATATGAAGCCCTCAGGTCAGCCAGTCCGGTGAACCTACGAGTTCCTGCAGTTCGTTCAGCAGCCGGGCGGTGTGGAAACCGTCGGCCGCCGAGTGGTGGATCTGCAGAGCCAGCGGCATCACCGTGCGGTCGCCGCGTTCGAGGTACCGGCCGAGGGTGAAGGCCGGAGCGAAGTGGTCCCAGCCGGACTCGACGTGCAGGGTGAAGCCGGTGAACGAGGTCCACGGCATGCTGGAGATGTCGAACAGGTTCGACGGCGGTGGAAAACCTTGCGGGAACGGCGTTGTGGCGTGGCGGTGCTCGGCGATCAGTGCGGCCGCCGCCGGGTGGAAGCTGGTGAAGTCCGGATCGAACGGTGCCCGGACGTTGGCGAAGGTCTCCCGGCCCGGGTTGAACACGGTGAACGACGGGTCCACCACGTCCCAGATAGCGGGCCGCCCCTGCTCGTCCACGGTCATCCGGAACTCCTCGTGCCGGTTGACCACCGTGGCCAGCGCCCAGATCTGGGCCGGATAGGTCTTCCGGCCGGTCGCGCGTAGCCGGGCCACCAATGCCGTGACGTCGAGTTCGACCGTGATCGCGTAGTAGGTGGGCCTGCGATTCCGGTAGTGCTCGAAATGCGCGTGACGCGCCCAGGTGGACGTGTCGATCGGCCGCGGGGTGCACACGCCCCCGATCGTGCCAGCCCGCCGCCGGTAGCCGGTAATCCGGCACGCCGAGGCGTGGCTACCACGCTGACGCGGCCCTTTCATCGCACGGCGAATCAGGCTTGCCCGCCGCGGCGAACCGGCCGTACTCCTCGGGCAGGAAGATCGGCCCGGCGGACGGCACACCGCCATCCGGTGGTCGAAATAATTCCGAGTTGCCGTGATCACCCCGGAAAATCCCGCACCCCGCATACCGTCGCAACATTGCTGACCAGCGTATTTCAGCATCGAGTGAGAGCGCTGGCCCAACGGTGGCGGCCTGGAAGAGACTGAGCCCGAATCAACAGACTCGGCGTGTGTCCAGGGCGCCCACGTTAGAAGCGAGTTACGATCATGTCCAACGAGAGAAAATCTGATCTGCGACGCATATCCATATTCGACTCCACACTGCGTGACGGTGAACAGGCTCCGGGAAACGCGATGCTTCCCGAGCAGAAACTGGAAATCGCGATGGCGATCGAGGCGCTGGGCGTCGACGTCATCGAAACGGGTTTCCCGAGTTCCTCCCCGGCTGATTTCGCGGCCACGAAGCTGATCGCGGAGTCGGTCACCACGGCCCGGATCGCCACGCTCAACCGGGCCGTACGCGAGGACGTGCGGCTTGCACTCGAGGCCGGTGGCACCGACGACCACCACCTCCAGATCATGGCCACCGGCAGCGAGACACACCTCCGGTTCAAGCGGGGCATCAGCCAGAGCGAGGCGCAGGCGGAGGTGATCGACGCGATCAAGTACGGCAAGAGCCTGGGGGCCAAGCACATCACACTCGGCGTCGAGGACGCCTCCCGCGGTTCCGACGCCCTGCTGCGGCCGCTGATCGAGGAGTCGCTCGCCGCCGGTGCCGACGCCGTCGCCTTCGCCGACACCACCGGCTGCGCGACGCCGGACGAGTACGGCGCGCAGGTCGCCAGGGTCAAGTCCTGGATGGGCGACGCGATCCTGTCCACGCACTGCCACGAGGATCTGGGGCTCTCGCTGGCGAACGCGCTCGCCGGGATCCAGGCCGGGGCGGACGAGGTGCAGGCGACGCTGGCCGGAATCGGTGAACGCGCGGGCAACACCTCGCTCGAGGAACTGATCGCGGTGCTGACCTACAAGGGCGAGCAGTTCGGTGCGCGGACGACGGCACGTGCCGAAGGACTGTACGACGCCTTCCAGATCCTGCGCCGCTCGATCGGTCTCCAGGTTCCGCGCAACAAGGCCATTTTCGGCGTCAACGCGTTCGCCACGCAGGCCGGAATCCACCAGGCCGGAATGCTGCGTGATCCGATCACCTACGAATACATCGAACCGCACCGGTTCGGCCGCGAACGCAGCATGCTCGTCGGCAGGCACTCCGGCCGCAGCATTCTGCGATTCCTGTTCGAGCAACTCGAACTGCCGATGAACGACTCGGTGATCGACGATCTGTACGAGGAGTACATCGCGAATCGGACGAACGGTGAATGCGTGAGCATGTCGGAGCTGCGCGGAATCATCACCGACAAGCTGTCGGCGGGGGTGTCGGCGTGACGCCGGCGCCGAGGACGCTGATCGAGAAGGTCTGGCAGCGGCACGTCGTCCAAGCCGAGCCGGGTGAACCGGACCTGCTCTACATCGACCTGCACCTCATCCACGAAGCCAGTTCCCCGCAGGCGTTCGACGGTCTGCGGCTGGCCGGGCGGAAGGTACGCAGGCCGGACCTGACGCTGGCGCTGGAGGACCACAACGTCCCGACGAACTCGCTGATCATCGCCGACCCGATGGGCAAGGCGCAGGTCGAGACGCTGCGCCGGAACTGCGCCGACTCGGGGATCGAACTGTTCCAGTTCGGCGACCGCAGGCAGGGCATCGTGCACGTCGTGGGCCCGGAGCTCGGCTACGTCCAGCCCGGCATGTCGGTGATCTGCGGCGACAGCCACACCGCCACCCACGGCGCGTTCGGCGCGCTCGCGTTCGGGGTCGGCACCAGCGACGTCGAGCACGTACTGGCCACGCAGACCCTCGCGCTGGCCCGGCCGAGAACGATGGCCGTCGAGTTCACCGGGGAGCTGCCCGCCGACGTCGGCGCGAAGGACCTCATCCTGGCCCTCATCGCCCGGATCGGTGCCAACGGTGCGAACGGGCACATCATCGAGTACCGGGGTCCCGCCATCGAGCGCATCTCGATGGAGGGCCGGATGACGATGTGCAACATGAGCATCGAGGCCGGTGCGCGTGCCGGGCTGATCGCCCCCGACGCGACCACCTATGCCTATCTCGAAGGCAGGCCGGCCGCACCGCGCGGTGCCGAATGGGATGCTGCGGTCACGTACTGGGAGTCGCTGGTTTCCGACGAGGGCGCGGCGTTCGACCGCACGGTCACCATCGACGTCACGACCCTGTCGCCGTTCGTCACCTGGGGAACCAACCCCGGGCAGGCGGTCCCGTTGCGCGAGGAGGTCCCCGAGCTCGACTCCTTCACCGACCCGGTGGCGCGGGCCGCGGCCGAACGGGCACTGGACTACATGGATCTCGTGCCCGGCACCCGGATGGACAGCATCGAGATCGACACGGTCTTCATCGGCTCCTGCACGAACGGCCGGATTGAGGACCTGCGCGCGGCCGCCGCTGTGCTCGACGGACGCACGGTGGCCGACGGCGTGACGATGCTGATCGTGCCCGGGTCGATGGAGGTGCGCAGGCAGGCCGAGGAGGAGGGCCTGCACGAGGTCTTCCTCGCGTCGGGCGCGCAGTGGCGGCTCTCCGGCTGCTCGATGTGCCTCGGCATGAACGCCGACCGGCTGGTGGGCGTCAAGCGCTGCGCCTCCACCTCGAACCGCAACTACGAGGGCAGGCAGGGCGCGCAGGCGCGAACCCACCTCGTGTCCCCGGCGGTCGCCGCCGCCACCGCGATCGCCGGCCGGCTGACCGCGCCGGGCAGCCTGTCGTGAGGAAACCGATGGAACCGTTGATCCAGCACACCGGCCGGGCGATCGCACTGCGCCGCGGTGACGTCGACACCGACCAGATCATTCCCGCCGAGTTCTGCAAGCGGCTCACCAAGAGCGGCTACGAGGACACCCTGTTCGTGACCTGGCGGGAGGATCCCGAGTTCCCGTTGAACGATCCGCGCCGCGCGGGGGCGTCCGTCCTGATCGGCGCGCACAACTTCGGTACCGGCAGTTCCCGGGAGCACGCCGTCTGGGCCCTGCGGGACTGGGGGTTCGCCGTCGTCGTGGCGAGCAGCTTCGGCGACATCTTCCGCCGCAACGCTTTCAAGAACGGCCTGCTCGCCGTCGAGCTGCCGGAGGAGGTCGTGGCGGAACTCGCCGACCGGGCCGACGCCGACCCGGCCTTCGAGATCACCGTCGACCTGGATAGCCGGGAACTGCGGGCGGACGGGCTGCGGCACGGGTTCGAGGTGGACCGCCGTGCGCGCAGGCTGCTGCTGGAAGGGCTCGACGACATCGCGGTGACCCTCGGCAAGGACGGGCTGATCGCGGACTACGAACGGGCACGGCATTCCTGGTTGCCGCGGCTCGCGCCGACCGACCCGATCCCGTCCGGAAACCTTCGGCTGGCGGCCAACTGACCGGGTTCCGCGGGGTCGTCGCGCACTCGCCCGGCCGCCCCCGTGGAACCGCAATGCCCCGCGAACGAGGAGAAATCTTGACAACCATCACGGTCATCCCGGGCGACGGCATCGGACCGGAAGTGACTGACCAGGCGCTGCGGACGCTGGACGCGCTCGACCTCGGCCTGGACATCGACATGCTCGACCACGTCAACGCCGGTACGTACCTGGAGACCGGCGAGGCGCTGACCGACGCCGACTTCGAACGGGTGCGCACCAGCGACAGCACCCTGCTCGGCGCGGTCGGCGATCCGCGCGTCGCGGGTACCGACTACGCCCGGGACGTGTTGCTGCGCCTGCGTTTCGACCTCGATCTGTACGTCAACTACCGGCCCGCCAAACTGTTCCACGACCGGCTCAGCCCGCTGCGGGACGAGACCCGCCGCGCGGTGGACTGCGTCATCGTGCGGGAGAACACCGAGGGCCTGTACGCGGGGATGGGCGGCGTGCTGCGTAAGCAGACGCCGTTCGAGATGACCATGGACGCCGAGATCAACACGCATCACGGCGTGTCCCGCATCGTCGACTTCGCCTTCTCCATCGCCCGTCGCTCGGTGTGCATGGTGGACAAGTCGAACGCGGTGAAGTTCGGCGGGCAGCTCTGGCAGCGGTACTGGCGGGAGGCCGCCGGGCGGCATCCGCGGCTGGAGACCTCGCACCTGTACGTGGACGCGGCGGTGATGAAGCTGGTCGAGGACCCGACCCGGTTCGACGTGATCGTCGCCAACAACTCCTACGGCGACATCCTCAGCGATCTGATGGCCGAGCTGGCCGGTGGACTCGGCACCGCGACCTCGGCGAACATCAACGGGGACACGGGTTTCGGGTTGTTCGAACCCGTACACGGCACCGCCCCGGACATCGCCGGGAAGGGCATCGCCAACCCGATCGGCGCGATCCTCAGCGCGGCACTGCTGATCGAACGCCTGGGGCACACCGCGGCGGCGGCGGCCGTCCGCGAGTCGGTGAACTCGGCGATCGCGCAGCGGCGGGTCACGCCCGACCTGGGCGGCGAACTGGGCACCGTGGACGCGGGCGAGGCCATCCGGGCGGGTCTGCGATGACGGGCGCGGTGACGGCCGGGCCCGCGACCAGATCGCTGACCTCGGCCCGGGTGGATGCCCTCGCCCCGGGAATGTTGTTCGGGCTGCTGTCCGAGGGCGCCAAGTACGACGCGATCGATCTCGCCGTCGGCACCCCCGCGGCGCCGGATCCCTCGCCCGCGGTGGTCGAGGCCGCCTGCGCGGCGATTCGCCAGGGCCGCAACCAGTACGGGCTGCCGATCGGGAACCCGGACCTGCGCAGGCTCATCGCCGGGAGCCTGCGCACCCCGGCCGATCCGGACACCGACATCACCATGACCGTCGGTGCCACCGAGGGCCTCGCCGTCGCCATGCTGTCCATTGTGGACCCTGGTGACGAGGTGATCCTGCTCGATCCGTGCTACGAGAACTTCGTCAGCGCCGTCGCGCTCGCCGGCGGGGTGCCGAGATTCGTCCCGCTGCGTGCCCCGGAGTGGCGGGCCGACCCGGCGGAACTGGCTGCCGCGTTCGGCCCGCGCACCCGCGCGATCGTGCTCAACACCCCGAACAACCCGACCGGTCACGTGCTCTCCCGCGAGGAACTGGCCGAGATCGCGGAACTGTGCGAACGCTGGAACGTAGCGGTGATCTCGGACGAGGTCTACGCGAAGTTCGTCTTCGACGGCAACGAGCACGTGTCGGTGGCGGATCTGCCGGAGTTGCGGGAGCGCTGCGTGGTCATCGGCAGCCTGTCGAAGAGTCACGCGGTGAGCGGCTGGCGGATCGGGTACCTGCGGGCGGCGCCGGCACTGAGCGCGGCCCTGCGCGAGGTACACGTGACCGTCACCGGTGTGGCGTCCACCCCACTGCAGCACGCGATCGCCGAGGCCGCCGCCGGGGACCCGGCGTTCTGGGAACCGGACCAGGACCTGCTGGCACAGCGGGACATCACGGTCGAGGCGTTCACCGCGCTCGGCGCGCGCTGCGTCCCGCCGCAGGGAAGCTGCTACGTGATGGCCGACATCCGGCCGGTCACCACCGAGGACTGCGAGACCTTCGCCTACCGGCTGGCCAGGGAGGCGGGAGTGCTGGTGACGCCCGGAAAGTACTTCTTCGCCGGGGAACGGCACAGCGGCGACGAGTTCGTCAGGGTGGCGTTCAACCGCACCATGTCCGCCCTCACCGAGGTCCGCGACCGGCTCACCGCCTACGCCCGCTGACTCGCCGGACTTCAGGCCTGCAGGTAGGTCAGGACCGCGCGCACCCGTCGGTGCCCCGCACCGACGGGTGGCAGGTCGAGCTTGGCGAAGATGTTGCCGATGTGCTTGTTGACGGCCGTCTCGCCGATTCCCAGCAGGGTGCCGAGCGTGGCGTTGGCGTGCCCCTCGGCCATCAGCGCCAGCACCTCCCGTTCTCTCGGGGTGAGCGAGGCGAGCGGGTCGTCGGCGTTGCGCCGCACCATGAGCTGGGAGATGACCTCCGGGTCCATCGCGCTGCCACCCGCCGCGACCCGGTCGATCGAGTCCAGGAACTCCTCGACGCGGCCGACCCTGTCCTTGAGCAGGTAACCGATCCCGGAGGTGCCCTGGCTGAACAACTCGGTCGCGTAGCTGTGCTCGACGTACTGGGACAGCACCAGCACCGGCAACCCCGGCATCCGCTCGCGGGCGGCGATCGCCGCCCGCAACCCCTCGTCGCGCAGATCCGGTGGCAGCCGGACGTCGACGATCGCGATGTCCGGCCGGTGCTCCAGCAGCGCGGGCAGGATCTGCTCGCCGCGTTCGGCGACCGCCGCTATCTCGTGCCCCGCACTGGTCAGCAGCAGCACCAGGCCCTCGCGCAACAGCGCGTTGTCCTCCGCGATCACGATCCGCACGGGATCTCCACTCGTACGATGGTCGGTCCCCCGGTGGGGCTGACGATCTCACTGGTGCCGTCGAAGGCGGCGATGCGCCGCCGGATGCCGGCGATCCCGCTGCCGCCGCGCTCGTCCGCCCCGCCGCGGCCATCGTCCTCCACCCGGATCCGCACCGATCTGCCGGAGACGTCCAGGCGCACCTGGGCGTTGTCCGCCTCGCTGTGCTTGACGACATTGGTCAGCGCCTCACCGATGACGAAGTAGGCGGCCGCCTCCACGGCGGCGGGTGGGCGCTGCCCGTCGGCAGGCCCGTGGATGTCGAGCGTCGTCGGCACCGTGCACGCCGCGACCAGTGCGCGCGCGGCACCGGCCAGCCCGCGATCGGTGAGCGCGGGCGGATGCAGGTTCCGTACGACGTGGCGCAGCGACACCAGCGCCTGCTCGGACAGTTCCCGTGCCTCGGTGATCAGCTTCATCGTCTGCTCGGACGGCTCGCCGCCCGCGTACGCCCGGGTGGCGAGGCCGAGCCGGAGGGAGACGGCGACCATCTGCGCCTGCGTCCCGTCGTGCAGGTCGCGTTCGATCCGGCGCAGTTCCGCGTCGTGCGCCTCCAGCGCGCCCGCCCGGCTGGTGGCCAGTTCCACCACGCGCTCGGCGAGTTTGCGGCGCGGCGCGGCCAGTACGGCGCGGGCCATCCGGGCGTGGAACCGGGCCAGGTACGGCGGGACCACCAGGGCCAGCACGGCGTAGGCCACACCGACCGGCACCGCCAGGACCGCGCTCGTCCACGAGCCCACCGAACCGAAGGTGACGTTCACCGGTTCGGCGGTGATCGCCCAGACGAAGGGCGCGGTGAGCCAGGTGACCGAGCCGACCACGAGGGTCAGGGCGGCGGCCGAGGTCAGCAGGCCGACGATGCCGTGCAGCAGCAGCCACAGCACGCCGCGGCCGGTGCTCGCGTCGGTGATCGCGGTGTGCACGCGCAGCAGCAGCGCGCCCCGCAGCGGACGGTGCGCCTCGGAGATGTGGGCGCCGAGCACCTCGCTCGCCCGCGTTCGCTCGAACGAGGTGTAGCGGCGCAGCAGCGTCACCGCCCCCGGCACCAGCGGCAGGCCGATGCCGAGGACGGACAGCACGGCGAGAATCGCCACCAGGTAGAGGCTGATCAGCGAGAGCACCGCTGTCCCGCCGCCGATCAGCAGGTACGGGGCCGAGACGAGCAGCCGGGACCGAACGGTGGACCAGGCGGAATGGAGTCCCATTTCCCTTTCACCGTGGATTCGTGCGGGGCCGGGCGGCATCGGTGCCACCGGCGGCGGGCGGCGGCCAGAGTACTACGCGCGAACGCGCCGTCGATCGCCCGAACGGGGCGCGTGCGGGGTGGGGCTGGCTACACCGTCAAGGCACCACTTCACTGTCTGGTGACGGCCGGGCGCGCACCAATATCGTGGCCGCACCGGTTGGATTTCGGCGAGGGGGACTGCCAGGTGGCACGCGGAAGGGGCTCACGGGCCGAGCAGGACAGCGCCGTACCGGCGGAGGCGGCCGCGGAGACCGTCGCGGACCCGGCGGGGGAGACGGCCGCGCCGCGCGGCCGGTTCGCCGCCCGTCTCGACGGCGTCGAGAAGACCTACGGCAAGGGGGCGGGCGCGGTGCACGCGCTGCGCGGCATCACCCTGGCCATCCCGCGCGGGTCGTTCCTGGCGATCATGGGCCCCTCCGGTTCCGGCAAGAGCACGTTCCTGCACTGCGCGGCCGGTCTGGACCAGCCGACGGCGGGTTCGGTGCTGCTCGGCGACACCGATCTCGCGACGCTGGACGAAGCGCAGCTCACGATGCTGCGCCGGGAGCGCATCGGGTTCGTGTTCCAGGCCTACAACCTGCTCAACGCCCTCGACGTGCGGGACAACATCACCCTGCCGCTGCGGCTGGCCGAGCAGTCGCCGGACGGGCCCTGGCTGGACGAGATCGTCCGCCAGGTCGGCCTTGCCGACCGGCTCGGGCACCGTCCGTCCGAGCTGTCCGGCGGCCAGCAGCAGCGGGTCGCGATCGCCAGGGCGCTTGCCACCCGCCCGGAGGTGGTCTTCGCCGACGAGCCGACCGGTGCGCTGGACACCCGCACCGGCAGGCAGGTGCTGGAACTGCTGCGGCACGTCGTCGACGCGATGGGGCAGACCGTCGTCATGGTCACCCACGACCCGGTCGCCGCCTCGTACGCGCACTCGGTGATCTTTCTTGCCGACGGCCAGGTGGCCGGCGAGATGCGGGACGGGACACCGGAGCGCATCGCCGAGCGGATGACCCACCTCGGGGAGTGGTGACCGGTGTTCGACCTCGCCTGGAAGACGATCCGGCATCGTAAGGGCGGGTTCGTCGGTGCGTTCGTCGCGCTGCTCGGCGCCTCGATGCTCATCACCGCCTTCGGCATCATCCTGGAGTCCGGTCTGGGGCCGGGGGTCGCCGCGCAGCGCTACACCGGCGCCCCGGTGATGGTGGGCGGCAACCAGACGCTCGAGGTCACCATCGACGACAAGTCGAAGGAGAAGTCGCTTCCCGAGCAGACCACGGTTCCCGCCGAGCGGGTGCGTGAACTGGAGGGCGTCGACGGCGTGCAGCGGGTGATCGGCGAGGTCGGCTTCCCTGCCCACGTGGTCACCGGCCAGGACGACCCCGCTGCCGCCGCCGACGGCCGTACCTCCCTGGGGCACAACTGGTCGGCCGCCGCGCTGACGCCTTACGACCTGCGCGAGGGAGCGCCGCCCGCACGGCCGGGCGAGGTCGTGCTGGATGCCGAACTCGCCGAGGCCGCGGGGGTCCCGGTCGGCGGCCGGGTCGCGGTGATGACCACCGGCGCCGTCCAGCGGTACCGGCTCACCGGCATCGCGGAGATGCGCGAGGCGGAGGACACCCCGCGCCAGGCCACACTGTTCTTCTCCGATGCCGAGGCAGGGGAGATCGCGGGCCGGGGCGGGGCGGTGGACGCGGTCGGCCTGCTCGCACGCCCGGACACCGATCCCGACGAACTGGCCGAGCGCGTCGAGGAACGGCTGGAGGGCACCGGCCTCGTCGTGTACTCCGGCGACGACCGGGGTTCGCTGGAGTTCCACGACGTCGCGGGCGCGCGCGGCGACCTGACCGAACTCTCCGGCGCGCTCGGCGGCGTCGTCATCATGATCGCCGTCATGGTCGTGTCCAGCACTCTTGCGCTGACCGTGCACCAGCGCAGGCGGGAACTCGCCCTGCTGCGTGCGGTCGCCGCGACCCCGAAGCAGATCTACCGGATGATCGCCGGCGAGGCGCTGATCATCTCGGTGGTCGCGTCCGTCATCGGCTGCCTGCCTGGTGTCCTGGCCGCACAGGTACTGCGCTGGGCGCTGACGCTGGTCGGGGTCGTGCCGGAGGACTTCGAGTTCTCCTACGGCCCCGTCCCGATGCTCGTCGCCGTGGCGATCTGCGTCCTCGCCGCGGAACTCGCAGCCTGGGGGGTGGCGCGCAAAGCCGTTGCCATCAAACCGATCGAGGCCCTCGGCGACTCGGCGACGGAGACGCCGAAGCTGGGTGGCGCCCGAACCGGGATCGGGATCTTCCTGTTCCTGCTCGGTACCTGCGCGTCCCTGCTGCCACTGTTCTTCGGCAGCATCTTCGCGGTGGCCGGGGCGGGCAGCGGCGCACTGATCATGGTCATCTCGATCCTGCTGCTCGGGCCACCCGTGGTGACGGCGGCGACGAAGCTGCTCGCCGGCCGGGTGCGGAACTGGTTCGGCGTGCACGGTTTCCTTGCGGTGGCGAACATCCTGGCCAACTCGCGCAGGCTGGCCACCGGTATCGGACCACTCGTGCTGGCCATCGGCTTCGCCTCGGTGCAGTTGTTCATCCCCACCACGACGGCCGCCGCGGCCGAGGACGAGGCGACCGACGGCACGCTGTCGAACTACACGATCACCAGCAGCACCGGTGGTATCTCGCCCACCGCCGTCGAGGACGTCCTGGCAGCCGAGGGGGTCGAGGCGGCCACCGCCGTGGTCCGCACACAGCTCTACGCCTCCACCAGCCTGCTGGATTCTCCCGAGGTGTTCGACTACCAGGTGCAGGGCGTCAGCCCCGCCGGGCTGGAACGCAACCTCGACCTCGGCGTGACCTCCGGTTCGGTGCGCGACCTCGGCCGCGACACGGTGGCGATCAGCGGTGGCGCGGCGAGCACGCTGGGCGTCTCGACCGGGCAGCCTATCCAGTTGCACTACCCGGACGGCACCCACGCGCGGCCCACCGTCGCCGCGATCTACGACCGCGGCCTCGGCTTCGGCGACGTCACCGTGCCACTGGACACCCTGCGGGAGCACAGTTCCCGGGTACTCGACGACACCATCCTGGTGCGCTCCACCCCGGGGGCGGACGGCGAGGCGCTGACCGCGCGCCTGCAGGACCTGGCGAAGCGGTACCCGGGCCTGGAGGTGCTGGACGAGACCGGCCTGTCCGCGGCCCAGCAGGAACAGGCCTCGGCCAGCACGTTCACCAGCGCGATCCCGTTGATGCTGGTGTTCGGCTACATCGCCATCGCGGTGGCGAACACACTGGTGATGACCACTCTCTCGCGCGTGCGGGAGTTCGCTCTGCTCCGGCTGGTCGGGATGACCTCCGGGCAGGTGCTGCGGATGATGCGCGCCGAGGCGAGCACCGCCGTGGTGATCGCCGTGGTCATCGGCTCCCTGGTGCCCCTGCTGCCGCTGGTCACCGTGAGCATCGGGCTCACCGGATCGCCGATACCGTCGATACCGTTGTGGATGTACCTCGGCATCGTCGGGTTGACCTCGCTCGTCGGATTCCTCTCCATCATGTTGCCGGCGAAACTGGCGCTGCGGTCCCGGCCGGTGGACGCGATCGGACTCCGCGAATAGCGCATCCGGACAATTCACGATGTGTGCTGCGACTCAATTCTCGGCCGGTGTGCGGTAATTCCGGGTACCGGCCCCTTCCTGCGTCTTCTTCTTGGCAGACCTCGGTGGTTAGGTCTCTGCTTAAAACGATATTCGCACTAACCCTCCGCTGTTAGCCTAGGTCAAGGAAAGTGTGCTCGCCGCTCGCGGTGATATTCGGAAACCTATTCCTGTTCGCAGGTTTCCGTATTGTGCGCGCGGTAGGTGCCGGCACCTGTGACGAGTCACTTCACACCGTTTCGGAAAACAGTTCGGAGTTGTGAGAATGCGGTTCCTCGCGGAGCGTCTGGCCGAACTGGCCGATGCGTACGGAGTTCCCGGCGCGCAGTGCGCCATCCGGATCGACGGGGAGACCCTGACAGCGGAGACCGGGCACCTGGACGCGCGTGGTGAGCGCCGTGTCGAGGCGGATTCGGCCTTCCCGCTCGCCTCGGTCACCAAGGTGCTCACCGCGACCGTGGTGATGCAGCTCGCCGACGACGGCGACCTGGAGCTGGACGTCCCCCTAGGGCGGCTTTGCGCGGAACTCGCGGGCGGGGCCGGCGACCGGGTGACCCTGCGCCAGTTGTTGAGTCACACCAGCGGTCTGGTGAACGACCACGGTGCGGGCGACGGCCGTTCCCTGCGCGGCTACGCACTCGCCTGCCGCGACTCGGCGCTGCTGTTCGAACCCGGAACCGCGTTCTCCTATTCGAGTGCCGGCTACGCGCTGGCCGGGCGGGTGCTGGAGAACGTCACACGTACGAGCTGGCGGGACGTGATCTCCGACTTCCTGCTCGTCCCGGCCGGGGTTACGCCGCGCTTCGTGGCCACCGATCCCGGCGCGGACACCGGCGGGGTGGCCTGCGGGCATACCGCGTCCGCGCCGCATCGCAGGCTGCCCGCCCTGGTGCCCGCCGCTCTGGCCCCCGCCGCCGGGCTCGCGGCGAGCGCGAGCGACCTGGTGACGCTGGCGGAGGCGTACTTCGACGGCGCCTCCGGTGAACTGCTCGCGGCCGGGCCCGTCGCGGAGATGGCTCGCGCCGTCCCGTGCGCGGAGCCGTTCGGGCTGGCCGCGGGCTGGGGGCTGGGCTGGGGCGTCTACGACTCGGCGAAGGGGCCCTGGCTGGGACTCGACGGCGCTGGTGCGGGCACCACCTGTTCGATCCGGATCAGTCCGGAGCAGGGGATCGCGGTCGCGCTCACCGCGAACTCGTCCGGCGGGCTCGCCGTCTGGCACGGCCTGCTGGAACTGCTGCGCGACGAGGGCGTGCACGTCGGCACCCTGGACGTTCCGGTGCCCGCGCAGACCCGGCGCACTGCCGGACCCGACTGCGCCGGCACGTACACCAACGGCGGCACCGAGTTCACCGTGCACACCGGCGAGGGTGCCTGCCTGCTCGTCGACGCGGACGGCGACCGGTACCGGCTGGAGTTCGCCGACGACCTGACCTTCCGCGCCCACGCGCTGACCGGGACGGACGAGCCCACCGGAATGCCCTTCGCCGGACGCTTCACCCGCACCGGTGACGACGGCCGGATCGGGCTGCTGCAGTTCGGTGGCCGCGCGATGCGCCGGGCGGCCGCCACCGTCCACGCCGCTCCGGTCGGCTGATCCGGCGCCCCATTCCTTTGCCCCGCAAGCGATCCGACGTTCACGCCCGTCAGGAGACAGAGGCCTTCATGCTGGAGACGACCGCCGTGCCCGGATTCCCGGACACCCCGCCCGCCGTGCCGACGCCGCTGTCCGCCGCCCAGCGGCGGCAGTGGTTCCTCAACGACCTGACCGGCGGGAACGGGGTGACGGTCTCGGTGGCCGTGACGCTGGCCGGTGACCTCGACACCGGCGCACTGCGGCGGGCACTGGCGGACGTGGTCGCCAGGCACGACGTGCTGCGCACCGTCTACATCGGGCGCGAGGGCGTTCCGGCCGCGGTGCCGCTGGAACCCGCGCTGGCCTGCCCGGAACTCGGCGTCGTGCCCGTCGTCGAGGAGGAACTCGGCGCGCTGCTGGCCGCGACCGCCCGTGGCGGCTACGACCTGGAACGCGACCGTCCACTGTGGGCGGGCCTGTACCGGCTCGCCGAGGACGAGCACGTACTCCAGCTCGTGCTGCCCGGGATCGCGGCCGACGAACGGTCCGCGGACATCGTGCTGCGCGACCTGGCCCTCGCCTACTCCGCGCGAACCGAGGGCGACCAGCCGGAATGGCCCGCGCTGCCCGTCCGGTTCGCCGACTTCGCCGCGTGGCAGGAGCGGACCTTCGGCCCGGACGGCGAACCGACCGCACTCGCCGGCCGGCAGCTCGATTACTGGGTGAACGCCCTCGACGGGATGCCCTCGGGCATCGAACTCCCGGTGGACCGGCCGCGCGCGGCGGGGGCGAGCCTGCGCAGCGACCGGGTGGAGGTCCGGCTCGATCCCGGCACTCTCGCCGCGGCGGGCGCACTCGGCGAACACGCGGGAGGTGACCTCGCCGCGGTACTGCGCTGCGCGTTCGCGGTGACCCTGCGCGGTTTCGGTGCCGGTGGCGAGATCCCGGTCGGCAGCACGGCGGACGATCGCGCACGACGTGAGTTCGACGCGCTCGCCGGACCGTTCGCCGATCCGCGGGTGCTGCGCGTCGATGCCGACGGCTCCGTCCCGTTCGCCGAACTGGTGACCCGTTCCGCGAAGGCCGACCGCACGGCGCGGAGCAACGCGGGGGTGCCGTTCGAACGGGTGGTGGCCGCGGCCGGGGCGGAGCGGTCGGCCTCGCGCCACCCGCTGTGCCAGGTGACCGTCGACGTCCATCCCGCCGCCGCGCCACCGCCGTTCGACGGTCTCGAGGTGACCCCTCGCCCCGTTCCCGGTGGCCGCTCGCCGTTCGACCTGAGCCTGCGGCTCGACCCGGACGGGCACTGCGGGCTGTCGTACAGCGCCGCGCTGTTCGACGAGTCGACGGCGCATCGGATCGCCGCCGCGTTCACCCGGGTGCTGACCGCGGCGGTGGCCGAGCCGGACGTCCCGGCCGGACGTCTCCCGGTCGCCTCCGCCGCGGAGCTGCGGGAACTGCTGCACGACCGCAACGACACCGCACGCCCGGTGCAGGAGACCGGTGTGGCCGAGGACTTCGCCGCCCGCGTCCGCTCGGCCCCGGACGCGGTGGCGCTGGTGTGCGGTGCCGATGAGTTCACCTACGCCGAACTGGACGCCCGCGCGAACCGGCTCGCCCGCCTGCTGTTGCGCGGGGGCGCCGGACCGGAGACCTTCGTCGCGCTGGTGCTGCCGCGTACCGAGCAACTGGTGACCGCGTTGCTCGCGGTGGCGAAGACGGGCGCCGCGTACCTGCCGGTCGACCCCGAGTACCCGGCCGACCGGATCGGCTACATGCTCGACCACACCGCCCCGGCCATCGTGCTCGCCGCCGAGGCCACTGTGGACGCAGTTCCCGGTTCCGGCGAGCGCACGATCATCGTCGACGCCCCCGGCACCGGAACGGAACTGTCCACACTGGACGATTCCGCGATCGAGCCCGGTGAGCTGGCCGCGCCCGTGCACGGCGGCAACGCGGCGTACGTCATCTACACCTCCGGCTCCACCGGACTGCCCAAGGGCGTGGTGGTGTCCCGCCGCGCCCTGGCGAACTTCCTCGCCGACATGACGGATCGGGCAGGCCTGCACGCGGGGGACCGGCTGCTGGCCGTCACCACCATCGCCTTCGACATCGCAGCGCTGGAGATCTACCTGCCACTGCGGACCGGAGCCGCGGTGGTGCTCGCCGACCGGGACGCGGTGCGCGATCCGGCCGCACTCGGTGCGCTGGCCCGGTCCGCCGGAATCACCGTCATGCAGGCCACGCCGAGCCTCTGGCAGGCCGTCTGTGTGGAGGCCCCCGACGCGGTGCGCGGGCTGCGGATGCTCGTGGGTGGCGAGGCACTGCCCGCGGCGCAGGCCCGGCGGATGCGCGAACTGGGCGGCTCGGTCACCAACGTCTACGGCCCGACCGAGACCACGATCTGGTCCACCGCGGCCGTACTGACCGAGGACACCACCACTCCGCCGATCGGCGGGCCGATCCGCAACACCGGGGTGTACGTCCTCGACGCCGCGCTGCGGCCGGTACCCGCCGGGGTCGCGGGCGAGCTGTACCTCACCGGCGCCGGGCTCGCGCGCGGTTACCTCGGCCGTCCCGGGATCACCGCGGAGCGGTTCCTCGCCGCACCGTTCGGGGCTCCGGGAACGCGGATGTACCGCACCGGCGACCTCGCCCGCTGGAACACCGCGGGCACCCTCGACTTCCTCGGCCGCTCCGACCACCAGGTCAAGATCCGTGGCTTCCGGGTGGAACTGGGCGAGATCGAGACCGCGCTGGAACGCCACCCCGGGGTGGCCAGGGCGGTGGTGATCGCCCGCGAGGACCGTCCCGGCGACGTCCGCCTCGCCGGGTACCTGGTGCCCGCCGCCGGGCCGGTCGAACACCGGGATGTGCTGGCGCACCTGGCTTCCGGCGTGCCGGACTACATGGTTCCCGCCGCGCTGGTGACCCTGGACGAGCTGCCGATGACGGCGAACCGCAAGGTGGACCGCTCGGCACTGCCCGCGCCCCGGTTCGCCGCGGACGGTTCCGGCCGCGCTCCGCGGACCACCAGGGAGGAACTGCTCTGCGACCTGTTCGCCGAGGTCCTCGGGGTGGTCCGGGTCGGCATCGACGACGGCTTCTTCGACCTCGGCGGGCACTCGCTGCTCGCGATGCGGCTGCTCGGCCGGATCCGTACCGTGCTTGGTCACGCGCTGCCGATCCGTGCCCTGTTCGACACGCCGACCCCGGCCGGGCTCGCCGCCGCGCTCACCGGTGAGGCCGCCGACGGCGATCCGATCGGGCGTGGCCCGGAGGCGGGCCCGTGGCCGTTGTCGGCGGAGCAGCGCCGCATGTGGTTCCTGCACGAGTTCGAGCCGACCGGCACCGAGTACAACTCGAGCGTGGCCGTCCGGCTGCACGGGAGCCTGGACGTGGACGCTGTGCGCCGGGCGCTCGACGCGCTCGCCACCCGGCACGAGTCGCTGCGCACCACCTTCGACACGGTGGACGGGCAGGGCGTGCAGATCGTGCACCCGCCGGGTCCCGTCCCGCTGCGCAGGCGCGACCTGTGCTCGCTGCCGGAGCCGGAACGCGCCGGCGTCCTCTACGCCGCGCTCGCCGACGAGATCCGCGAACCGTTCGTGCTGCGCGAGGGTCCGTTGCTGCGTCCGCTGCTGGTGCGTACCGCCGAGGCGGATCACGTGCTGCTGCTGGGAATGCACCACATCGTCACCGACGGCTGGTCCAAGAACATCCTCATCCGCGAGTTCTGTGCGCTCTACGCGCAGGCGTGCGGCGGGCCCGCGGCCGAGCTGGAGCCGTTGCCACTGCGCTATCGCGACTACGCGCACTGGCAGGCGGCGGAGCTGACCCGTCCCGCCGCGGCGAACGAGCGCGCGTACTGGAAGCGGGTCCTCGACGGCGTCGCCCCGCTGGAACTGCCGACGGACCGGCCCCGGCCCGCCGAGCGGACCTCCAACGGCGCGGTGGCCTCGTTCGCCATTCCGGCGGAGGTGACGGCGGGACTCACCGCCCTTGGCACCGCACACGGCGGCACGCTGTTCTCCACGCTGGTGGCCGCCGTGCAGGTGCTGTTCGCCCGCTACAGCAGGCAGTCCGACATCGCCGTGGGCACCGTCGTCTCCGGCCGCTCCCGGCCGGAACTGGAGAACCTGGCCGGTTTCTTCGTCAACACCCTGGTTCTGCGCTCGCGGGTGCCAGGGGACCGCGGCTTCACCGATCTGCTGGTGGACGTCCGGGAGACCGTGCTGGATGCGTTCTCCCATCAGGGCGTGCCGTTCGACGAGCTGGTGGACGCCGTGCAACCCGAGCGCGATCCCAGCCGTACGCCCCTGGTGCAGGCGGCGGTCGTGCTGCAGAACACCCGGGGCTCGTATGGCGAGCACGGCGGCGTGACGATGACCGAACACGAGTTGCCCCGCCTGTCCGCACTGTTCGACCTCGGTTTCGAGTTCACCGAACGGGACGGGGAACTCTCCGGCCGGATCGAGTACAACACCGACCTCTTCGACGCGGATACCGCCCGCCGGATGGCGGAGCACCTGCTGGTGCTGCTGGACGGGATCGTGGCCGATCCGGCGCGACCGGTGGCCGAACTGCCCCTGCTCTCGGCGGCCGAGCGGGAACTCGTCGTCACCGGATTCAACGACACCGCCATGCCCTACGAGCTGGACACGGTGGTGCCGCGACTGATCGCGGCGCGCGCCGATGACCGCCCCGGGGCGGTGGCGATCGGCTCCGCCGAGGGCACGACGACCTTCGCCGAACTGGAGGAGCGTGCCAACCGCCTGGCACACCTGCTGATCAGGCACGGGGTGCGGCCGCGCGAGGTGGTGGGCCTGCGCACCACGCGCTGCGGCGACATGGCCGTCGGGCTGCTGGCGATCATGAAGACCGGGGCCGCGTACGTGGCGGTGGACCCGAGCATGCCGCCGGGCCGCGCGGCGTTCGTGGTCGGTGACTCGGGCGCCCGGATCGTGCTGACCCAGCGCCGGTTCGCCGGCTCGCTGGCGGAGGCCGCCGACGCCGGGGCGACGCTGCTCTGCCTGGACGAGCTGGGGCCGGAGCTCGCCCGGATGCCGGCGAGCCGCCCGGAACCGGGCATCGGGCCGGACGACCTGGCCTACGTGGTCTACACCTCCGGTTCCACCGGTACGCCCAAGGGCGTGGAGGTGACACACCGCGGGGTGCTGAACCTCGCCACCTGGTACCGCGAGTACTACTCGATCACCGGCGCCGACCGCGGAACCCAGGTGGTACCACAGGGTTTCGATCCGATCGTGCTGGAGCTGTGGTGCAACCTCGCCGCCGGGGCGAGCGTGTGGATCGCCTCGGACGAGATGCTGGCCGACCCGGCCGCGCTCGCGGAGTGGATCGCCGGGACCGGGATCACCATGGCCGTCATTCCGGCGCCACGACTGGAATCCCTGCTGGCGCAACCACGTCTGTACGAGAGCTCGCTGCGGTACCTGATGACCGGTGCGGACGTGGTGCGGCGCAGGGTGGGCAGGCACGCGCCGTTCACGATGGTCAACCACTACGGGCCGTCCGAGATCACCGTGCTCACCACCGGGACCCCCATGCTGTGCATCGAGGACGCCGAGGAGGGCAAGCTGCCCTCGATCGGCTCGGCGATCGCGAACCACCAGGCGTACGTGCTCGACGAACGGCGCGAGCCGGTACCGATCGGCGTGCCCGGCGAGGCGTACATCGGTGGCGCCGGGCTCGCCCGCGGTTACCTCAACCGTCCGGAACTCACCGCGGAACGCTTCGTGCGCAACCCGTTCAGCGAGGATCCCGGATCGCGTCTGTACCGCACCGGTGACCTGGTGCGCTGGCTGCCGGACGGCACGCTGGACTTCCTCGGCCGCATCGACAACCAGGTCAAGATCCGCGGAAACCGGGTGGAACTGGGCGAGATCGAGACGGCGCTGTCCCGGCACGAGTCCGTCGGCGAGGCGGCGGTGACCACCCGAACCCGCCGTCCCGGGCAGCACGAGCTGATCGGCTACGTGGTGCCGGCCGGGCCGCACGGGTGCACTGTGGACGCACTGCGCGACTTCCTGGCCGCGGAACTGCCCGCCTACATGGTGCCCTCGGTGTTCGTGGTGCTGCCGGAGTTTCCGCGCACCGCCAGCGACAAGATCGATCGCAGGACGCTGCCGGTGCCCTCGGCACAGGCACCGGCCGGGCCGGAGCCGGTCGCCCCGGCCAACGCCACCGAGCAGGCACTGGCCGAGGTGTGGGCCGAGGTACTCGGCGTCGGCCGGATCGGCGTCGAGGACAACTTCTTCGACATCGGCGGCAATTCCGTGCTCAGCCTCCAGGTCGTCTCCCGGGTGCGGGAGATGTTCGACGTCGCCCTCTCGGCGCGCGAGGTGTTCCGGGCACCGACGATCCGCGCGATGGCAGACCAAGTCCGTGAACAGATCCTCGCCGAGTACGACGGCGCGGGCGCGAGTGCCGGCCGTGGCCGGGACGCACGAGGGGAACGATGATGGAGGACCGGATGCCTGCCGACGACCGGATCGACGGAGCGGCGGCCGACCCAGGCGCGGCCGACCTGGCCGCCGCGGAGCTGCTGGAACGGCGTCTCGCCGGACGGGCCGCCCGCCCGCGCGAGGTCATCGCCAGGGTGGACCGGAGTGGGCCGCTTCCGTTGTCGCACAACCAGCGCCGCCTGTGGTTCCTGCACGAGTTCGAACCCGAGGGCGTCGAGTACCACTCGGCCATCGGGATGCGGCTGGTCGGCGAGCTCGACCCGGCCGCGCTCGCCCTGGCGCTGTCCGGACTGGTCGCCCGGCACGAGACGTTGCGCACCACCTTCTCCTCCGACGAGGGCAGCCCGGTGCTGGTACTTGGTGACCCGGAACCGGTGGCGATCCCGTTCGCCGACGTCTCCGCGGTGGCCGAGGGCGAGCGGTCCGCGGCCGTCGATTCCCTGCTGCGCGAGGAGATGCGACGCCCGTTCGACCTGACCGTGGCGCCGCTGATCCGTGCGCTGCTGGTGCGTGAGGGCGAGCGCGAGCACGTCCTGCTGCTGAGCCTGCACCACATCGTCGCCGACGGCTGGTCGAAGGGTGTGCTCGCACGGGACCTCGGCGCGCTCTACCGCGCCGCGGTCACCGGCGAGCCGGACGGGCTGCCGGAGCTGCCCGTCCAGTACCCGGATTTCGCGGCCTGGCAGGCGGAACGGCTCGCCGGCGGGACGCTGGACGAGCAGCTCGGGTACTGGACGACGCGGCTCGACGGCGTCGCCCCGCTGGAACTGCCGACCGACCGCCCCCGGCCCGCCGTTCGCACCACGGCCGGTGCGCTGCACCGGTTCGACCTCCCTGCCGCACTGGCGGCGGAGCTGACGGCACTGGCGCGGCGGCGGGACTGCTCGCTGTTCACCGTGCTCACCGCGGCCGTGCAGGTGCTGCTTTCCCGGTACTGCCGCCAGTCCGACGTCGCCGTCGGCACGGTCACCACCGGCCGCGACCGCACCGAGCTGGAGCAGCTCGTCGGGTTCTTCGTGAACACCGTGGTGTTGCGCTCGCAGGTGGACCCCGTGCGTCCGTTCGACGAGTTCCTCGCCGAGGTCACCGAGACCGTCTGGGAGGCGTTCGCGCGCCAGGACACCCCGTTCGACACGCTCACCAGCGCCGTGCGCACCGAGCGGGACCCCAGCCGCACGCCGCTGGTGCAGGCGATGGTGGTGCTGCAGAACGTCCCCGGCGGGGAGTTCGCGCTGCCCGGGCTGCGGGTGACCGAGTTCCGCCCGCCGTGCGTCTCCTCGGCGTTCGACGTCATCTTCGAGTTCACCGAACGGGAATCCGGCGCGCTGGAGGTGGCGCTGGAGTACAACACGGACCTGTTCGATAAGTCCACAATGGATGGTCTGGAGCGGCATCTCGGCAGCTTGCTCACCGGTATCGTCGCCGCCCCTGGCACAGCCGTGGGCGCGCTGCCACTGCTCACCGAGGCCGAACGCGAGACCGTCACGACGGACTGGGCGGTGAACCCGGCGCCGTACGCGGCGGAGAGCACCGTGCACGAACTGGTCGCCGGGCGGGCCCGCGCCACACCGGACGCCGTCGCCGTCCGTGGTGAACGCGGCACGCTCACCTACGGCGAGCTGGACACCCGCGCCAATCGCCTCGCCCAGCATCTCGTCGAGGCCGGCGTGACGGGCGAGTCGCTGGTCGGCGTCTGCCTGCCGCGGGGTCCGGAGCTGATCGTCGCGCTGCTGGCCGTGCTGAAGGCGGGCGGGGCCTACGTTCCGCTCGATCCGGACTACCCCGCCGACCGGCTCGCCTTCATGCTCACCGACACCGGTGCCCGGCTGGTGCTGACCGAGTCCGCGCTGGCCGGCGCACTTCCCGCGGAACCGGCCCGGTTGCTGTGCGTGGACACCGAATCCGCGGCGATCGCCGCCCGTCCGGACACAATCCCGCCGGTCGTCACCGGGCCCGGCGACCTCGCCTACGTCATCTACACCTCCGGCTCCACCGGCACACCCAAGGGCGCGATGATCGAGCACCGCGCCATCGTCCGGCTGGTGGACGGAGCCGACTTCGTGGCGCTCACCGACCGGGACGTGGTGGCGCAGGCCGCGGACGCCACCTTCGACGCGGCGACCTTCGAGATCTGGGGGCCACTGACGGCGGGCGCGGCGATGGTGGTGCTCGGCAGGGACACCCTGCTCGACCCGGCCGCGCTGATCGCCGCGCTCCGGCGGCACGAGGTGAGTACGCTCTGGCTGACCGTCGCGGTGTTCAACCAGGTGGTCGCCGAGGACCCGGCGGCGTTCAACGGCCTCGCGAACGTCATCTTCGGCGGGGAGGCGGCGAACGCCGAGCGCGTCGCCCAGGTCCTCGCCGCGGGTGGCCCGGCCAGGCTGGTGAACGGATACGGTCCCACCGAGACGACCACCTTCGCCGCCTGGGAACTGGTCGAATCGGTCTCCGGCGGCATCGTGCCGATCGGCGGCCCGATCGCGAACTCCGAGACCTATGTGCTCGACGAGGCCATGCGCCCGGCCCCGGTGGGCGTGCCGGGCGAGTTGTTCATCGGCGGCCCCGGCGTCGCCCGTGGCTACCTCGGCAGGCCGGAACTCACCGCCGAACGCTTCCTGGACAACCCTTTCGCCACGGGAGAGCACCGCAGGCTCTACCGCACCGGCGACGTCGTCCGGTGGAACACCGCGGGACGAATCGAGTTCCTCGGCCGTGCCGACCACCAGGTGAAGGTGCGCGGTTACCGGATCGAACCGGGTGAGGTGGAAGCGGTGCTTGCCCGTCACCCCGAGGTCGCCGAGGTGGTCGTGACGGCTCGCGGCGAGGGCGGTGCCACCAGGCTGGTCGGCTACGTGCAGCCGGTTCCGGGTGCCGCGCCGACGGTGCCCGCCCTGCGCGAGTTCACCGGGCGGGCCCTGCCGGACTACATGGTGCCGACCGCGTTCGTCGTGCTGGACAGGTTCCCGCTCACCGCCAGCGGCAAGCTCGACCGCCGTGCCCTGCCCGAACCGGAGGTGGGCACCGACCCCGGCGGGGTGTTCGTCGCGCCGCGCACCGAGACCGAGCGGGTACTCGCCGAGGTGTGGGCGCAGGTCCTCGGCGCCGAGGTGATCGGGGTGCGGGACAACTTCTTCGATCTGGGCGGGGATTCGATCCTGTCGATCCAGGTGGTGTCCAAGGCGAGGCGGGCAGGCATCGCGGTGACCTCGAAGGACGTGTTCACCCACCAGACCGTCGCCGAGCTGGCCCTGGCCGCGACCACCACCGGCGCTCGCCACGGCGACAGCGGTCCCGTCTCCGGCGCGGTCCCGCTGACCCCCGTGCAGCACTGGTTCTTCGCCAACCACGACGTCCGGCCGCAGCACTTCAACCAGTCGATGCTGGTCACCCTCGCCGGGGACGCCGATGCCGCCGCGCTGGGCACAGCGCTGCGCGCCCTGGTCGAGCACCACGACGCGCTGCGGATGCGGTTCCGCCGCGAGGGAGGCCGGTGGCGACAGGACAACCTCGCCACCGACGACGGCATCGCTCTGTCCACAGAGGACCTGTCGGCGGTGCCGGAGGGCGAGCGGGAGACGCGGATGCTGGCGCTGGCCGACGCCGCGCAGGCCTCGCTCGACCTCGAGCACGGTCCGCTGCTGCGCGTCGTGCTGTTCGCGGGGGGCACGGGCACGCCGCCACGGCTGCTGCTCGTCGCGCACCATCTCGTGGTCGACGGTGTTTCCTGGCGGATCCTGCTGGACGACCTGGACACCGCCTACGCACAGGCCGCGGGCGGCGAGCCCGTGCGACTCGGCGAGCGGACGACCTCGTTCCGGGACTGGGCGCGGGGTCTGCGCGAGCACGCCGCCGCCGGTGGTTTCGCCGACGAGGCGGCCCACTGGAACGCGCTGGCCGGAATGGAATCCGCGGGCTTCCCGGCCGAACACGACACCGGGGCGAACACGGTGGAGTCCGTGCGCGAGATCCGGGTACGGCTCGGCGCCGAGCGCACCCGGGTACTGCTGAACCGGGTCCCGGCCGTCTACCGGACGCGGGTGGACGATCTGCTGCTCGCCGCACTCGCCGAGGCCCTCGGCGCGCACACCGGAGCGCGGCGGGTACTCATCGACCTGGAGGGCCACGGGCGGGAGGAGATCGGTGCGGGCCGAGGCCCTGCCCCGGACCTGTCCCGCACCGTCGGCTGGTTCACCACCATCTTCCCGGTACTGCTCGACGTTCCCGGCCCCGGCGATGCCGCCGGAGCCATCAAGTCCGCGAAGGAGACCTTGCGTTCCTTGCCACGCAAGGGAATCGGCTACGGGGCGTTGCGCTGGCTGCACGAGGGCGCCGAGCCCGTGGTGCCTCCGGTCGATCCGGAGATCAGCGTCAACTACCTGGGCCGGTTCGACACCAGCGTCAGCGGAACGGGCCTGTGCCGCGAGCAGCGCCAGGACTTCGGCCGGGACCACGATCCCGCACAGGTGCGTCCGCACGCGCTCGACATCCTCGCGAGTGTGCAGCGCGGTGAACTGGAGATCGGGCTGCACTACTCGCACCACCGCAACACCGAGTCCGGGGTGCGCGACCTCGCCACCGGACTGCTCGCCGCACTGGAGCGGCTGATCGACCACTGCCTGGAACCGGGGGCCGGCGGCGTCAGCCCGTCCGACTTTCCGCTCGCCGGACTGGACCAGGCCGAACTGGACTCGCTGGCAGGCGACGGCAGCGAGGTCGAGGACGTCTACCCGCTCACCGCGACCCAGCGGGGCATGCTCTTCCACGTACTCGCCGAGCCCGAATCAGGTGTGTACTTCGACCACGTTTCCTTCCTGCTCGACGGGGTCGCCGACGTGCGCGCGCTGGGCGCGGCCTGGCGGGACGCCGTTGCCGCCACACCGATCCTGCGCACCTCGGTGCACTGGGAGAACCTCTCCCGGCCGGTGCAGGTCGTGCACCGGCCGGGAGACCGTGCCGAACTGGAGGTGCGCTACCTCGACCTGCGCGCGGCGACGCCGGAGGAGCAGCGTGAGGCCGTGGACCGGTTGATCGCCGACGACCGGGCCCGCGGCATCGACCTCACCGCCGCGCCGCTGACTCGGCTGGCGTTCGTCCGGGTAGCCGAGCGGACCGTCCGGGTGGTGTGGGCGTTCCACCACCTGATCCTGGACGGCTGGAGCTCGTCCGAACTGCTCGGCGAGATCTTCGACGGTTACGGAGCGCGGATCCGCGGGGAGACACCGGGAACGGCGCGGCGCCGCCCGTTCCGCGACCACCTCGCCTGGCTCGCCGAGCGGGACAGGACGGCCGCCGACGAGCACTGGCGGCGGATTCTCGGTGGGCTCGGCGAACCGACGCCGCTGCCGTTCGACCGGGCACCGGAACCGGGCTACCAACCCGAATCCCGCGAGCAGGCAAGGGTCCGGCTGGAGCCGGAGGCGACGGCGGCGCTGCTGACGACCGCGCGACGGCTGCGGCTGACCGTGAACGCGCTCGTGCAGGGAGCGTGGGCGCTGCTGCTGTCCCGGCACAGCGGACGCCGCGAGGTCTGTTTCGGCGCGACCGTCGCGGGCAGGCCCGCGGACCTGCCCGGGGTCGACTCGATCATCGGCAACTTCATCAACACCCTGCCCGTGCGGGTCGCGGTGCACCCGGACCGGACGGTCGCCGACTGGCTCAGCGAGCTGCAGGCGGCCCAGGTGGAAGCGCGCCAGTTCGAGTACGTGCCGCTGGCGGAGCTGCGGGCGTTCAGTGCCGTACCCGCCGGCACCCCGTTGTTCGACAGCATCGTGGTGTTCGAGAACTACCCCGGCAACGGCGAGGCCGCCGCGCGCAACGGCCTGGCACTGCGCGACCTGCGGGCGGTGGACACCACCAGCTTCGCGCTGGACCTCACCGCCTACACCGACGCGGGCACGCTCGAACTGATGCTGTCCTTCGATCCGGCGCTGTTCGACCGGGACCGGATCGAGCGGATGGCCGGGCACCTGCGGGTGCTGCTGGCCGGAATGTGTACCGGCACCGAGCGTCCGGTGCGCGAGCTGCCGATGCTTGCCGAAGCGGAACTCCTCGCGGTGACGGGGGAATCGAACGGTCCTGCCGTCGAGGTCCCGGCGGGGGAGACGGTGCTGGACCTGTTCGACGGCCGGGTGGCCGCCGATCCGGACGCGGTGGCCGTGCGCTTCGGCGAGGACGAGCTGACCTACCGGGAACTCGACGAACGGGCGAACCAGCTCGCGCACCGGCTGATCCGGCTCGGGGTCCGGCCGGGGACGGTGGCCGCCGTCGGCGTCGAACGCGGGCCCGCCATGCCGATCGCGGTGCTGGGCGTGCTCCGGGCAGGCGGTGCCTACCTGCCGCTCGACCCGAACTACCCGGCCGACCGGCTGGAGTTCATGCTCGCCGACACCGGCGCTTCGGTGCTGGTGACCGAGGCCGCGCAGGCGGCGCGGCTGCCCGTCGCGGGATCGGTGGTCCTGCTGGACGGGCAGGCCGCCGAACTCGCCGCCGAGCCGAAGTCCCGCCCGGTGTCCGCGGCCTGCCCGGACGATCTCGCCTACGTCATCTTCACCTCCGGATCCACCGGCAGGCCCAAGGGCGTGACCGTCACCCACCGGAACCTGCGGCAGGCGGCGGCGTCCTGGGCGCACGACTACCAGCTCGACGGCAGGCGCCCGCAGCGCATCGCGCTCGCCAGCCTGTCCTTCGACGTCTTCGTGGCGGATCTGGTGCACTCGGTCTGCTTCGGCGGCACGATGGTGATCTGCCCGGCCGAGGTGGTCACCGATCCGCCGCGGCTGCTGGAACTGATCGAACGCACCGAGCCCGCGGACCTGGAAACGGTGCCCTCACTGGTGAACGCCGTGCTGCAGGAGGTCGCCGGGCGGGACGGCACGTTCCCGCCGTTGCACACCCTCGTGGTGGGTTCGGACGCCTGGCGCACCGAGGACGCACGCGCGTTGCTGCGCAGACTCGCCCCCGGCACCAGGTTGCTCAACTCCTACGGCGTCACCGAGGCCACCGTGGAGTCCTCGGTGCTGACCGTGTCGGAGGAACGGCTGGAGGGCAGCACGGTCGTCCCGATCGGCCGTCCGCTGGCCGGTGTCGACATGTATGTACTGGACGGAAACCGCGACCCGGTGCCGATCGGCGTGACCGGTGAGCTCTACATCGGCGGTCGCGGCGTGGCCCGCGGTTACCTGAACCGGCCGGAACTGACCGGGGAACGCTTCGTGCCCGACCCGTTCTCGGCGGATCCAGGGGCCCGCCTGTACCGCACCGGGGACCGCGCCCGGTACCGCGCCGACGGGGCTCTCGACTTCCTCGGCCGGGCCGACCACCAGGTGAAGGTGCGCGGATTCCGGATCGAGCCCGGCGAGGTCGAGGCGGTACTCGCCCGTCACCCCGCGGTCGCGGAGGTGGTGGTGGCCGTGCCGGAGCAGGCGGGGCCGCCCAGGCTGGTCGCCTACGTGGTGCCCGCCGGCCCCGCCTCGGAGGTGGACACGGCGTCGTTGCGGGAACTGGCCGGATCGGAGCTGCCCGATCACATGGTCCCCTCGGTGGTGCTCACGCTGACGTCGATTCCGCTCAGCGTAAACGGAAAGGTCGACCGGCGGGCACTGCCCGCGCCCGCTCCCGCCGCCGAGTCCACAACGGACGGACGGGAACCGCGCACGGCCACCGAGCGGATCCTGGCCAGGGTGTGGGCAGAGGTGCTGCGCGTACCGGTCGGTGTCGAGGACAACTTCTTCGACCTCGGCGGGGATTCCATCATGAGTATCCAGGTCGTGTCGCGAGCGCGGCAGGAAGGACTTGCTGTGACATCCAGGGACGTGTTCGCGCACCAGAACGTGGAGGCGCTGGCGGAGGCGATCGACCGGGCGGAACCGCGATCCGCGGCGCCGGGCGTGGACGGGCCGGTGACCGGGCGTACCCCGCTGACACCCATTCAGCGGGCGTTCTTCGCCTGCCAGACCGCCGAACCTGGACACCACAACATGTCCGTCCTGATCGGACTGAACGAGGTGCTCGACCCGGCGGTGCTACGCACCGCACTGGACGCCCTGCTCACCCGGCACGACGCGCTGCGGATGCGCTACACCACCCAGTACGGCCGGTGGCGGCAGGAGAACGCCGCGCCGGGGGAGCGGTGGCCACTGGAGTGTGTGCCGCTGCCCTCCGGGCCCGGGGCCGAGGCGGAGCTGGAGCGCCTGTGCGGCCGGGCACAGGCCGCCCTCGACCTGGCAGCCGGGCCACTGGTCCGTGCGGTGCTCTTCGAGGCCGACGGTGGCGGCACACTGCTGCTCACCGCGCACCACCTGGTCGTGGACGCGGTGTCCTGGCGGATCCTGCTCGCCGATCTGGAGACCGCGTACGGGCAGGCACTGGCGGGGTCCACAGTGGACCTCGGTGCGAAGACGACCTCGTTCCGGGACTGGGCCCTGCGGCTGTCCGAGCACACCGGCGCAGGTGGCTTCGACGACGAGATGGATCACTGGTTCGGGGCCGGCCAGCAGGTGGACGCCACGCTGCCCGTCGACCGCGAGGGTGAGCGGACGGCGGGTACCGCCCGGACCGTGAGGGTGGCTCTCGACGAGGCCGACACCCGTGCCCTGCTGCACCAGGTCCCCGCCGCCTACCGGACCCGGATCAACGACGTACTGCTCTCGGCCCTTGCCTGGGTGCTGGCCCAGTGGACCGGGCGCGACCGGGTGCTGCTCGAGCTGGAGGGTCACGGCCGGGAGGAACTGTTCGACGACGTCGACCTCTCCGCCACGGTCGGCTGGTTCACCAGCGCCTTCCCGGTGGCCTTCGACGTACCGGCCGCCGGCGACTGGGGTGGGCTGGTGAAGGCGGTCAAGGAACAGTTGCACGCCATGCCGCGCAACGGGATCGGCTTCGGTGCGCTGCGGTGGCTGAGTCAGGCGGGATCGCCCGGCGAGGTGCTGGCCGAGTCCCCGCGCCCGCTGGTCAGCTTCAACTACCTCGGCCGGGTCGACGGGCCGGACGGCGGTTCCGGCCGGTTCGGCGAGGTCGAGTTCGGCGCCGGACGGGAACAGGCCGACGCCTCGGCGATGGAGTACCTGCTCGACATCGTCGGCATGACCACCGGCGGAAAGCTGGAGTTGAGCCTCTACTACTCGACGGCCTGCTACGAGGAGGCGACCGTGCAACGCCTGGGTGACGCGCTGGTCGAGGCGCTGCACCGGATCATCACGCACTGCGTGGACGCCGGTTCAGGGGGCGTCAGCCCCTCGGACTTCCCGCTCGCCGGCATCGATCAGTCTACTATGGACCGTCTGGTCGGTGACGGGGCGAACGTGGCGGACCTCTACCCGCTCACGCCGATGCAGCGTGGCCTGCTGTTCCACGTGCTCACCGAGGAGGGCGAGGGCGTCTACCTCGGCCAGCTCGCCTTCCTGCTCGACGGGATCGGCAACGCGCGGTCCCTCGGTGCGGCCTGGCAGCGAGTGGTCGACTCGACCCCGGTGCTGCGGACCGCCGTGCTGCACGAGGACCTGGAGGTGCCCCTGCAGGTCGTGCACTCCGAGGTCGAGGTGCCGATCAGATACCTGGACTGGCGCGAGGTCCCGGCGGCCGAGCAGCCGGAACGGCTGGCGGAGTTCCTTCGCCTCGACCGCAACGCCGGGATGGACATCACCGAGGTGCCGTTGATGCGGCTGACCCTCATCACCCTGTCCGGCAACCAGGTTCGAGTGGTCTGGACCTCACACCATCTGCTGCTGGACGGCTGGAGCGCGGCCGACATCGTCTCCGAGGTGTTGGAGCACTACCTGGCGATCGAGGGCCGCAAGGACCTCGACCTCCCGGCGCGGCGGCCGTTCCGCGACTACGTGGAATGGCTCGGGCAGCAGGACGTGGCCGATGCCGAGCGGCACTGGCGTGAGGTACTGACCGGGTTCACCACGCCCACACCGCTACCGGTGGATCACCGCGGCGAGGACGTGGTGCTGTCCGGATCCGAGGCCAAGGTCGCCTTCCAGCTCTCCGCCGACCGGTCCGCGGCGCTCACGGCGTTCGCCAGGAAACGGCGGCTGACGGTCAACACGATCGTCCAGGGCGCCTGGGCGCGGCTGCTCGCCGCGTACTCGGGGGAGCGGGACGTGTGCTTCGGCTCCACGGTCTCCGGCAGGCCGGCCGATCTGCCCGGGGTGGAGTCGATCGCGGGCATCTTCATCAACAATCTCCCGGTGCGTGTGCGGGTGGAGGACGACCGCCCGCTGCTGGACTGGCTGCGCGAGCTGCAGGACGCCCAGGTGCGCTCGCGGCAGTTCGAGTACGTCTCGCTGTCCGAGGTCCGCGGCTGGAGCGAGGTGCCGGGCCACGCGAACCTGTTCGACAGCTACGTGGTCTTCGAGAACTACCCGTACGACGGGGACATGGGTGCCGAGCACGGCGTGCGGATCAGCGAGCTCGCCTCGCTGGAGCCGACCAACTACGCGCTCGTGCTCGCCGCCTTCGCCGGTGACCGGCTGTCCTTCCGGCTCGCCTACGAACCCGGCCTGTTCACCGTCACGACGATCGAACGGATCATGGACGGCCTGCGCGCGATGCTGGAGGCGATGGCCGACCTCGATACCGGATCGGCCGAGCCGCCGGTCGGCTCGCTGCCGGTGTTGGGCACCGAACAGCGCGACCGGCTCGTCTCCGGCTGGAACGACACGGCGGTGGAGTACCGCCAGGACACCACGATCCTCGACCACTTCGCCCGGCAGGTCGCCCGCGACCCGGAGGCCGTCGCGCTGGTCGCCGGGGGCGAGCGGATGACCTTCGGCGAGCTGGACGCGCGGTCCAGCAGGCTGGCCCACCACCTCACCGGTCGCGGCGTGCAGCCCGAGGTGCTGGTGGCGGTCTGCCTGCGACGGGGCCCCGGCCTGATCGTGGGCCTGCTGGCGGTGCTGAAGGCGGGCGGGGTGTACGTGCCGCTCGATCCGGCGTACCCGGCGGACCGGCTGGAGTTCATCCTCACCGACAGCGGGGCGAGCCTCGTGCTCACCGAGGACGCCGTCGCCGGCCGGTTGCCCGCCACCCGAGCGGTGACCGTCAACCTCGATCAGGAGGCGACCGGCGGGTACCCGGCCACCCCGCCGCCGAACCGCGCCTCCGGTTCGACCGCGGCGTACGTGGTCTACACCTCCGGCTCCACCGGGCGGCCCAAGGGCGTGGTGGTGGAACACCGCAGCCTGGTGAACCTCTACGAGAGCCATCGCGCCACGGTGTTCGGTCCGGTCGGCACGGCCGTCGGCGACCGTCGCCCGCGGATCGCGCACCTCGCCCCCGCGTCCTTCGACGCGGCCTGGAACCCGGTGCTGTGGATGGTGGACGGCGGCGAACTGCACCTGGTCGACGACGACACCCGCCGGGACGCCGTCCTGCTCACCGAACACCTCGCCGAGCAGGACATCGACTTCCTGCAGACCACGCCCACCCTGTTCGGCCAGCTCGCGGACTGCGGCCTGCTCGACCGGGACGGGTACCGCCCGCGCGGGGTCGCCCTCGGTGGCGAGGCGATCGGCACGGACCTGTGGCGGCGGCTGCGGGACGGCGCGGCCGGGCTGGCGTACAACTTCTACGGGCCAACCGAGGCCACGGTGGACGCGCTGGTGCTGCCGATCGCCGACGCCGAGCGGCCGACGATGGGCCTGCCGATCCGGAACATGCGGGCCTACGTGCTCGACGAGGCGGGCGGGCTCGCCCCGGTCGGCGCCCCGGGCGAGCTGTACCTGGCGGGTGCGGGACTGGCCCGCGGCTACCTCAACCGCCCGGAGCTGACGGCGGAACGCTTCGCCGCGGCACCGTTCGACGAGGCCGTGCGCCTGTACCGGACCGGCGACCTGGTGCGCCGCGCCGCCGACGGGCGGATCGAGTTCCTCGGCCGGACCGACCACCAGGTGAAGGTGCGGGGTCACCGGATCGAACTCGGCGAGATCGAGGCGGTACTGGCGGAACACCCCGAGGTCGGCTCGGCCGCCGTCCTCGCCCGCGGCGAGGACCCGGCGCGGCGGGAACTCGTCGGCTACGTCGCGTCCGCGTCCACCAGCCTCGCCGACGGCACCGCGCTGACCGAGCACCTGCGCGGCCTGCTGCCGGAGTACATGGTGCCCACGCGGTTCGTCGTGCTGGACGCGCTGCCGCTGACCCCGAACGGCAAGGTGGACCGGGCGGCGCTGCCGGAACCGGAGGCGGCGACCGGGCAGGCGGGCGGATTCGTGGCCCCGCGCAACGAGACCGAGCAGATCCTCGCCGGCATCTGGGCCGGGGCGCTGGAGGCCGAACGGATCGGCGCGCACGACGACTTCTTCGAACTCGGCGGGCATTCGATCCTCGCGGTCAAGGTGCTCACCCGGATCAGGAAGGCCTTCGGGGTCCGGCTGTCCTTCCGGAACCTGCTCGACACGCCCACCGTCGCCGGGATCGCCGAACTGGTCGAGGACGCGATCATCGCGCAGCTCGAGGCCGAGGCCGCCGCCGAGACCGCGGCCGACGCCGGCGCGGGAGAGTGAGCGGGCGATGACGACCTCACGAGACGGCCGGGCCGACCGGCTTCCCGAGCACCTGCGCGAGAAACTGCGCGAACGGCTGCGCGGTGGCACCTCCACCGCGGAGACGGAGCGGGCCGAACCGGCCGGCATCCCGGTGGTGCCCCGGGACGGGGAACTGCCGCTGTCCTTCTCGCAGCAGCGGCTGTGGTTCATGCACGAGTTCGAACCCGAGTCCGTCGAGTACAACTCCTGCTTCGGGTTGCGGCTCACCGGTGAGCTGGACGTGACGGCGTTCCGCACGGCGATCGAGGGCGTCGTGGCCCGGCACGAATCGCTGCGGACCACCTTCGACTCGGTGGAGGGCCGGGGCGTGCAGGTGATCCACGACCGCGTCGAGGTTCCTCTGCGGCTGGTGGACCTGGCGGGGACGGCCGAGGACGCCCGCCGCGTGGAGGTGGACCGGCTGGCGGCCGAGGAGGTCGCCACCCCGTTCGATCTGCGCACCGGTCCGCTGCTGCGGGTGCTGCTGCTGCGCCTGTCCACGGGCGAGCACGTGTGCGTGCTGAGCCTGCACCACATCGTCCACGACGGCTGGTCGCTTGCGGTGTTCGTCAAGCAGCTCCGGTCAGGGTATTCGGCGGCCGTGCGCGGGCTGCCCGAGGACACCGCACCGGCCCGGCTGCAGTACGCGGACTTCGCCGTCTGGCAACGCCGCCGGCTCGCCGGCCCGGTACTCGACGAGCAGCTCGCCTACTGGCGCGAGCAGCTGACCGGAGTCCCCGCGCTGGAACTGCCGACCGACCGGCCGCGGCCCGCGGTGCGCTCCGCCGCGGGCGCGGTGCACATCCTGGACGTCCCGGCCGAGGTGGCCACCGGACTGCGGGCGCTGGCCCGGGAGTGCGGGGGCACCCTGTTCATGACGCTGGTCGCCGCGGTGCAGGCGTTGCTGTCCCGCTACTCCGGCCGGTCGGACGTCGCGGTCGCCACCCCGGTCTCCGGCCGGGGACACCCGGAACTGGAGGAACTGATCGGCTTCTTCCTGAACACACTGGTGCTGCGGTCCGAAGTGGATTCCGAGGGCTCGTTCCGGCAACTTCTCGCGTCCGTGCGGGAGACCGTGCTCGGCGCGTTCGCCCGCGAGGAGGTGCCGTTCGAGCGGGTGGTGGAGGTGGTCGCGCCGGAACGCGACACCAGCAGGCTGCCGCTCGCGCAGGCTCTTGTGGTGCTGCAGAACGCACCCTCGGAGGAACTGGAACTGGACGGCCTGCGGATCGGCGAGTTCCGCCTGCCGCAGGCGTCCTCCGGTTTCGACGTGGTGTTCGGGTTCGAGGAGAAGCCGGACGGCACGCTGTGGACGGCGGTCGAGTACAGCACCGATCTGTTCGACGCGGACACCGTGCACCGCCTGTCCGCGCACCTGGTCGCGCTGCTGCGCGCCGTGGTGGCCGAACCGGACGCGCCGCTCGCCACCCGCCCGCTGCTGACCGGGCCCGAACGGGCCCGGCTCACCGGCGAGTGGGCGCACCCCGCCGTCGAGCTGCCTCCGGAACGGTGCGTGCACGAGCTAGTCGCGCGGCGGGCCGCCGAACGCCCGGACGCGCCCGCGGTGACCTCCGGCGCGGACACCGTGACCTACCGGGATCTGGACGAACGGGCGAACCGGCTGGCCCGCCACCTGCTCGCGTGGGGGGCGGGGCCGGGAACGCTGGTGGCGCTGTCCTTCGACCGCACCGCCGAACTGGTGGTGGCGACGCTGGCGGTGCTCAAGGCCGGTGCGGCGTACGTTCCGCTTGACCCGGGCTATCCGGCGGAACGGCGCGACCACATCCTCGCCGACACCGGGGCCCCGCTGGTGCTGACGCAAGCGGACCTGCTCCCGGACTTCGCCGGGGCGTCCGCCGAGGTCCTCGCGGTGTCCGCCGAGGCGGCGGCGATCGACGCGCTGCCGTCCACCCCGCCGGAGGTGACGGTCTCGCCCGGCGACCTGGCGTACGTCATCTATACCTCCGGCTCCACCGGCAGGCCGAAGGGCGTGCTGCTGGAGCATCGCGGGCTGGTCGACATGGTCACCGCGGCCGTCGGCCGGTTCGATCTCGGCCCCGGCACGGTGGTGCCCGCGCTGGCGTCGATCAGCTTCGACGGCGCCGTCTGGGAGACCTTCACCGCGCTCGTCTCCGGTGGCACGCTCTCGCTCGGTACCGGTGGCGCGGGCATGTCGGAACTCGACCTGGACGCCCACCTCGCGGGCGCCCGCCGGGCGCTGGTCAGTCTGCCGCCCGCGGCGCTGGCCGCGATCGACCCGGCGACGCTGCCCGAGGGTTCCGTGGTGCTGGCGGTCGGCGACCGCTGCCCGGTGGACCTGCACCGCACCTGGGCGCCCCGGCACCGGTTCGTCAACGGCTACGGTCCGACTGAGGTCACCATCGGCGCCACCATGTTCGAGGGCACCGTCGCCGACTGGGCGCCGCGGGTCCCAGTGGGCAGGCCCATCGCGAACGCCCGCGTGTACATCGTCGACGCGCACCTGCGGCCGGTGCCGATCGGCGTGGCGGGTGAACTCGTCGTGGGCGGGTCCGGTGTCGCACGCGGATACCTGAACCAGCCCGGCCTGACCGCTCGGCGCTTCGTGGCCGATCCGTTCTCCACGGAGCCGGGCGCCCGGCTGTACCGCACCGGGGACCTGGCGGCCTGGCGCGCCGACGGCACCCTCGACTTCCTCGGCCGGGCCGACACCCAGGTCAAGATCAAGGGTTACCGGATCGAACCGGGCGAGGTGGAGGCGGTACTGCTGGGCAGACCGGGGATCGCCGAGGCGCTCGTGGTGGCCAGGCAGGACGCGGGCAGGGAGCACCTGGTGGCCTACGTCGTCGCCGGCGCGGGGGCCGCAGAGCCGGACGGGGTGGAGTTGCGAGCCGCCGTCGCGGGGGAACTGCCGCCGTACATGGTGCCCTCGGCCGTCGTGTGCCTGGACGCGTTCCCGTTGACCGGCAACGGAAAAGTGGACCACCGGGTGCTGCCCGCACCGGCCGTGGACCGGTCGGACCGCGAGTTCACCGCGCCCTCCGGGCCGGTCGAGCCGGTGCTCGCCGGGATCTGGCAGGACGTGCTCGGGGTGGGGCCGGTCGGTGCGCGGGACAACTTCTTCGAGCTGGGCGGCGACTCGATCCTGAGTATCCAGCTCGTGTCCCGGTGCCGAGCCGCCGGGCTGCGTTTCACCTCGAAGGACCTGTTCCGCAACCAGACCGTCGCCGAACTCGCCGCGGTGCTCGTCGTCGCGGAGGACGAGCAGGCGGCCGACACCGGCCCGGTCACCGGGGAGGTGCCACTGTCCCCGGTGCAGTCGTGGTTCTTCGCGAACGCCGGTGCCTCGCCGCACCACTTCAACCAGTCGGTGCTGCTGGAGCTGGCACCGGACGCCGACCCGGCGGCGGTGCGCGCTGCGCTGGCGGTGCTGGTCGAACGGCATGACGCGCTGCGGATGCGGTTCGAACCGGTGGACGGCCACTGGCGGCAGGAGAACCCGGGCGAGGCGGCCGGACGCTGGGCCTTCGACACGTACGACCTGTCCGGCCTGCCGGCGGTGGATCGGGACCGGACGGTGGACGAACTCGTCCGCCGGGCGCAGGCCGGTCTGCGGCTGACGGACGGCCCGCTGCTGCGGGCGGTGCTGATCGAGTGTGCCGGGCGGCCGCCGAGGTTGTTCCTGACCGTGCACCACCTCGTCGTCGACGGGGTGTCCTGGCGGATCCTGCTCGCCGACCTGGAACAGGCGTACGCCTGCCTGGCGGCGGGCGAGCCGATCGCGCTGCCGGCCCGCACCTCGTCGTTCCGGGACTGGTCACGGCGGATGCGCGAGCATGCCGTCGGCGGTGGGTTCGACGGCGAGCTGGACTACTGGCTCGAAGTGGCGGGCGCGGACCGGACCCGGTTGCCCGTACGCGGGCCGGGTGCCAACACGACTGGCTCGACGGACCGGGTCACCGTCCGCCTCGACGCCTCGGGCACCGAGACCCTGCTGCGCACCGTGCCCGGCCGATACCGCACCCGCGTCGACGACGTGCTGCTCACCGCGCTCGGCCGGGCGCTGTCGCGCTGGACCGGGCGTGCGGACGTGCTCGTCGACGTGGAGGGGCACGGGCGGGAGGAACTGTTCGACGAGCTGGATCTGACCCGCACGGTCGGCTGGTTCACCTCGATCTATCCGGTGGCGCCCGGAGTCCGGGCGGACCAGTCGTGGACCGACGCCCTGCGGACGGTGAAGCGCCGACTGCGGGAGTTGCCGAACCGCGGCATCGGTCACGGGGCGTTGCGGTACCTCGGCTCCGCCGATGAATCGGCCCAACGTCTGGCCGAATCGGCGAGCGCGGAGATCAGTTTCAATTACCTGGGGCAATTCGACGGCAGCACCGACCCCGCGAACGGGTTGCTTCGCGCACAGTTGCCGCACGGCGGGGCGGATCACGCCCCGGACGGCCCGCGCAGCCATCTCGTGGACATCGTCGCGGCGGTCGAATCGGGATGTCTGGAGCTCACCTGGACCTATTCCGCTGCGGTACAGGAGAGGGGGGAGATCGAGCGGGTGGCCGGCGCGATGATGGCGGACCTGCGCGAACTGTGTGGCGGCGGATAAGGGTGGCCGGTCACCGTTATCCGTCCGCCGGTGGAACCCCACCAAAGGGCGGCGGTGATGGTGGAGGTGTTGTTCGCCGTGTTAATCTCGAACACGTATTCCGGGGGTAATAAGGCCTGCCGGAAATGATGAAGGAGTGCCAGATGTCGGAGTCCTCGGGCTGGAAGCCGAGGAAAGAGCGGCCCACGTGGCCGTGGATTCTGCTGGCGGTGGTCGTCGTGGCCGTCACCATCAACGTGATCCTGACTGTCTGAGGCGCTCCACGTCCCGTCGCGGCGGCGAAACCCTTGCCGCGACGGTAGATCAGCAGTTCGGGAACGGCTTCCGGGACAGGCGCGGGCACCAGTCGGTGCTCGCGCCTGTTCGCGTCCACGGTCGTTCGCCACGAATTCCCCGTCGCCGCCGGAACCGTTCACCGGCAGGGCCCGCGTATCGCCGGAATTGTCCGGAACAATTACTACTGATCGGTAGGCCGCGCGGATTGTGCCCGAGGCCCGAAACGGTTCCTCGATCCCGTCGCCCGCTCGTTTCGTCACCGCTGAAGTAGCTTGGCCGCCGACGCCGCGCACGGAGATGCTGAACGCGGAGACCGGCAGCCGTGTGGTGAGCCTGCCGGGCAATCAGACCATCAGCTTCCCTGGACAGGATTGGGCATCGTGACGTCTACGCAGAATGTGACCACGGAAACTCGGTTCGACGGGCTCCTGCTCGCCATGTCGAGCCCCGCTCCCCGTTCGCTCGCCGAGTTCGGCGCGACGGAGGGCGACCTCGTCCGCCGCAACATCGTCGAGCACGGATCGGTGCTGCTGAACGGATTCCGGTGGAGCGACTGGGACGACCTCGACACCTTCGTCAACGGTGTGGTGGGAAAGCCGCTCGACTACACCGAACGGTCCTCGCCGCGCACCGAACTCGCCCCGGGGGTGTTCACCGCAACCGACCACCCGCCCGCCGAGGAGATCATCCTGCACACGGAGCAGTCCTACAACCTCACCGTGCCGCGGTACCTGTTCTTCTTCGGCAAGCGCCGTGCCCCGGAAGGCGGCGCGAGCCGTATCGCCGACTGCCGCAAGGTCGCCTCCGCGTTGCCGTCCGAGATCGTCGACCGGTTCGACCGTGAGGGCTACCTGCTCGTGCGCAACTACCGGCCCGGGCTCGGCCTGTCCTGGCAGGAGGCCTTCGGCACCGACGACCCGGGCAGGCTGCGGGAGTACTGTTCCGCCAACGGCATCGAGGTCGAGTGGATCGCCGAGGACCACGTGCAGACCCGGCAGATGCGCTGGGCCGTGGCCACGCATCCGGAGACCGGCCACCGTTCGTGGTTCAACCACCTGGCGTTCTTCAACCTCAGCGCGCTGCGTGAGGAACTGCGCGAGTTCTTCGCCGACGAGTACGGCCCGTGGGGTGTGCCCACCAACACCTTCTACGCCGACGGCACCGAACTGGAGCCGGAGGTGGCCGCCGCGTTGCACGGCGCCTACCGCGGCCAGGAACTCGATGTGGACGTCGAGGCCGGAGAGGTGCTCATCGTCGACAACATCAGTACCGCACACGGGCGAGCCCCGTTCGTGCCGCCGCGGGAACTGTTCGTCAGCATGGGCGACGCGATCGGCTGGGCCGACCTGCGCCCGGCCGAGCGGATCTCGCACCCGGAGATCGGTGCCGGCGCCTCGGCGCTGGTCCGTGCCGGGGCCGTGCGGCACCAGGCCTGACCCCGAGGCGCGTCCGGTGGTTCCCGATCACGAGCGCCGCGACCACGGAAACACCGGACGCGCCCTCAGTTCCGGCTGCCGTCTCGGGCGCCGGGCTCCCGACTCGACGGATGGGCGTGGATGAACGGCGAAACACCTCGGCCACTGTCGAGGAACCGCGAGTACAACCTGTTGTGGTCCAGCTATGTCGTGTCCCAGCTCGGTTCCCAGGCGACACTGTTCGCCTATCCGGTGCTGGTCCTGTTCCTCACCGGCTCGGCGATCCAGGCGGCGCTGGTCGAGTTCGCGATCGCCGGGGCGCGGCTCGTCGCCGGCCTGCCCTCCGGCGCGCTGGTCGACCGATGGAATCGCAAGCGCGTGCTGCTGGCGGGGGAACTGGTACGTGCGCTCGCGCTCGGTAGCCTGGCTGTGGCGATCGGGTTCGGGCACACGCACTTCGCGCACATCCTCGCCGTCGCGGTGGTGGAGGGCGTGTTCATGTCACTGTTCGCCGCGGCGGAACAGGCGATGCTGCCGATGGTGGTGCCGCGCAAGCAGTTGCCGACGGCGGTGGCGCGGAACTCCGCGCGGTACCACGTCGCCACCGTCGTCGGTCCGGGGCTGGGCGGTGTGCTGCTCAGCGCGGGGCGGATGTTTCCCTTCGCCGCCAACGCGATCGGGTACCTGGTGTCGTTCGTGGCGCTGCTGTTCCTGCGCGCGCCGGAGCAACCCGCTCGTACCGGCAAGGGCACCAGCGTCGCCAGGGAGATGACCGACGGGCTGCGGTGGATCCTGCGGCACCCCCGGGTCCGGTCGACCCTGGTGCTGGCGGCGGTGTTCAACCTGATCTTCAGCGCACTGCTGTTCGTCGCGATCGCGTCATCCCAGCGCGCCGGGGTCGATCCGGGGGAGATCGGCCTGATCGGCGTGCTGCTCGGCGCGGGCGGCATCCTCGGCGCGATCGCCGCGCCCCGGCTGCGGACGGCGGTGCCGCCGTACCTCGCGCTGGTGGCGTTGCTGTGGCTGTCGGCGGCACTGGTGCCACTGCTGGCGATCGTGCCGGTGGGCGTGTGGCTCGGCGTGGTACTCGGCGGGATCGCGTTCCTGGCGCCGACGGCCACCACGATCGTGTCCACGTACCAGATGCTGATCACCCCGGACGAACTCCGCGGCAGGCTGGCCGGGGCGATCGGGGTGTTCATGGGGGTGGCCGGCGCGCTCGGCCCGCTCGCCGGGGGTGTGCTGGTCGAATCGGGTGGCCGCGGGCCCGCCGTGTACGGCTGCGCGGCGGCGATGGTGGTCCTGGCGATCGCGGTGACGGCCAGCCCGACGATGCGCACGTTTCCGGCGTCCGACGAGTACGCCGGCGATCCGGTGGACGGCGACGCTCCCGAGGCTCCGGCGAAGACCGCCGTTCGTTAGCGTAACCAAAAACAGTCGAACATTTTGTGAAATCGTGCGGCCATTGGTCGAAATGACTGTTCCGTGCCGTTCTGTTCCCCCGGAAGGCCGAGTACGCATGCTCGGATGAGCGCTGTGGCCGATGAGTGCCTACCTTCGGATAGGTTCTGTAGCACAGGGGATTTGCTGCTATATGTATTTTGATGGAGTGAAACCCGAATAGAGTAATCGTCGGCCACCGTTTCGGGAGGTGTCTCGACGACGACCGGCGGATCATTTTTTTCTGGTAACTTCGCAGTGACCTTCCCGGTCGGCGTCCGCCATTCCGGCGGCGGAGACCGCCGGGATCACACTGGGGAGCGGCGTTGAAGATTCATTTCACCGACGCTGATCTGGCCTGCACCAGGTTGGCGATTCTGGGCCAGGTGCCGGAATCGCTGTTCGCTCTCGACCTCCTGCGCCGGGGTGCCGGTGGCCACGCGTTCAGCGGCTGGCGGAATCGGGTCGCCGCCGACGATCGGGTGCGTGCCGCGCTCGAGATCGCCCGGTCCACCACCTCGATGCTCGAGCAGTACCACATCATCCAGCGCTCACTGCAGAACGCCGAGGGCGCCGAGCGGGTCACCGCCGAGCAGAAGAGGCTGACCCGTGACGTGCGCGCGTTCTTCGACACGGCCGTCGAACCGTTCTGGTCCCGGGTGCGCGGACGGCTGGAGGCCGACCGGGGCGCCCGGGGCCGGATCACGCTCAGCGGCGGCCTCGACCTGATGCTGCAGACGCTGCACCCGAAGATCCGCTGGAAGATGCCGGTGCTCGAAATTCCCGGACGGGACCGGCCGGACATCCATCTCGACGGTCGAGGCCTGGTGCTGACGCCCTCGCTGTTCCGGTTCGACAAGCCGGCGACCTTCGTCGATCGCACGCCGGACGGTCCGCAACCGGTGCTCGCGTACCCGATCCCGCTCGATCTCGCCGGTGTCTCCGGCCTGTGGAACGACGACGGCGTCAACGAACGTGCCCTCGGTGCGCTCGTCGGCCGCACCCGCACTGCCGTCCTGCGCAACCTGACCGAAAGCCGCTCCACCGGCGAGCTGGGCCGGGAGATCGGCATCTCCGCCGCCGCCGTCAGCCAGCACACCGGGGTGCTGCGCGCCGCCGGGCTGATCGCCACCTCGCGCACCACCCGGGGAGCGCAGCACACGCTGACGCCGCTGGGCAGCGCGCTGCTGCACGGCTGATCGCCCGTCGTCGCGCTGTGGGGGCGGCGGTATCCTGTGCTGTCCCGGACGATCGGGCTCCCACGACGCGCGGACTGGAGCGAGACTGATGCGGGTGCTGATCCTGGAGGACGACGCACTGCTGCGCGAGGGCCTGGTGCTGCTGCTGGAGTCCGACGGCATCGAGGTCGCCGGGGCGGTGGCCAACGTGCCCGAGTTCCTGGCACTGCTGGAACGGGAGCGGCCCGATGCGGCGGTCACCGACGTCCGCCTGCCGCCCACCTTCACCGACGAGGGAATCAGGGCCGCGCTGGAGGCCCGCAGGCTCATCCCGGGTCTGCCGGTCCTGGTGCTTTCCGCCTACGTCGACGAGGGATTCGCGGCCGACCTGCTCGGGCAGGGGCCCGACGGCATCGGCTACCTGCTCAAGGAGCGGGTGTCCCGGGTCGACGAGTTCCTCGGCGCGCTGCACCGGGTGGCGGGCGGGGGCACGGCGATCGACCCCGAGGTGGTCTCCCGGCTGCTCGTCCGGCGCAAGCAGGACGATCCGCTGCGGGCGCTCACCCCGCGGGAACGGGAGATTCTCGGCCTGATGGCGGAGGGCCGCGACAACGCCGGGATCGCAGGCGCGCTGTTCGTCACCGAGACGGCCGTCAGCAAGCACATCAGCGGCATCTTCGCGAAGCTCGGGCTCACCCCCGAGGTGACCGGGCACCGCCGGGTACTGGCCGTGCTCGCCCATCTCGACGCCGCGGCGTTGCGCCTTTCGACAGAGACTTAACAGCGTGGTGTCCCGCCGCGCGGCCTGGTTATGGTGCCGTTGTCGCTTCCGGCGGGACCACGGTCAGCCGGGCGGACTCCACGAAAGAACGTCTCATACCGGATCCACTGGGGGTGGTCGCGCCGTGTTCACCGGCTGGTTCTCCACCCTCGATCCGGTTCCCTCCCGACGGCGGACGAGTGGTTCGCGCCTGCCCGGATCGCCGCCTCCCAGGCTCCGGCGGGGTACGGCCCGGGCCAGGGCTCCCGTTCACCCGCACTGAGAAATTCCGACCACACAAGCACATTTCCCTCCGGTCCGGTGGTGCCCGCACGATGCGGCACCGCCCGGTCCGGCATGTCTTCACGCCATTTTCCGGCTCACCATTCGCCGGCACACCATCAGACAGAGGAGTTCAGCATGATCGGGTCCGTGGTGATCGTGGGCGGTGGCACCGCAGGGTGGATGACCGCCACCTATCTCAAAGCCGCGTTCGGCGAGCGGATCGGGGTGACCCTCGTCGAATCCGAGCAGGTGTCCCGGATCGGTGTCGGCGAGGCGACCTTCAGCACGCTGCGGCACTTCTTCGACTACCTCGGCCTGGACGAGGCGGACTGGCTGCCCAAGTGCGCGGGCGGTTACAAGCTGGGTATCCGCTTCGAGAACTGGAGCAAGCCGGGCGAGCACTTCTACCACCCGTTCGAACGGCTGCGCACCGTCGACGGGTTCACCATGGCCGACTGGTGGCTGGAGCTGGGTGACCGGAGCATGCCCTTCGACCGGCAGTGCTTCATCACCACCGCGCTGTGCGACAACAAGCGTTCGCCGCGAATGATGGACGGCTCGCTGTTCGCCGCCGGCCTCGACGGCTCGCTCGGAAAGTCCACTTTGGAAGAACAGCGCGCGCAGTTCCCCTACGCCTACCACTTCGACGCCGACGCCGTCGCCCAGTACCTCGCCAAGTACGGCACCGACCGCGGCGTGCGGCACATCGTCGACAACGTGGAGAACGTCGGGCAGGACGAGCGCGGCTGGATCACCCACGTCGACACGAAGTCCCACGGCAAGATCGAGGGCGACCTCTTCATCGACTGCACCGGCTTCCGCGGCATGCTGATAAACCAGACGATGGGCGGCGAGTTCGACTCGTTCTCCGACGTGCTGCCGAACAACCGGGCGGTGGCCCTGCGCGTTCCGCGCGAAGAGGCCACCGAGATGAACCCCTACACCACGGCGACCGCGATGAGCGCCGGCTGGATGTGGACGATCCCGCTGTTCCGCCGCAACGGCAACGGATACGTCTACTCCGACCAGTTCATCACCCCGGAGGAGGCCGAGCAGGAACTGCGGGACGCCGTCGCCCCCGGCCGGGACGACCTGCAGGCCAACCACATCCGCATGCGGATCGGCCGGAACAAGCAGTCCTGGGTGAAGAACTGTGTGGCCATCGGCCTGTCCAGCGCGTTCGTCGAACCGCTGGAGTCCACCGGGATCTTCTTCATCCAGCACGCCGTGGAGCAGCTCGTGAAGCACTTCCCGGACGAGCGCTGGGACCCGCGGCTCATGCGTGACTACAACGATCGCGTCGGTCACGTCGTCGACGGTGTCAAGGAATTCCTGGTCCTGCACTACAAGTCCGCGCAGCGCGAGGACACGCCGTACTGGAAGGAGGCCAAGATCCGCGAGATGCCTGCCGGACTGGCCGAGCGGCTCGAACTCTCCGGCTCACACCTGCTCGACGACGAGACGATCTACCCGCGCTACCACGGTTTCGAGAACTACTCGTGGAACGCGATGAACCTGGGGCTGGGCAACATCCCGCCGCGAGCACGGCCGGCGATCAAGCACCTCGACCCGGCGAACGCCCGGCGTGAGTTCGCCAACCTCAAGGCCGAGGGCGAGGCGATGGTGGCCGCGTTGCCGAGTTGCTACGAGTACCTCGCCAGCATCAACGACTGAGAAACCCCGGCCCGGCGGGAAGCTCCCGCCGGGCCGGGCTCTCCCGGCCGTCACCCGGCGGCGGCCGGGCCCCGCGCAGGCCGCCGGGTTTCCCGCGACCGAAGGGCGAACCGACTCATGGAAACCGTCTCCCGTCAGCCGGATCCCGGTGCGGCACCGTCTCCGATCGGAGCGCGACCGGTGCCCGCTGCCCTGCGCGACTTCATGAGCGCGTTCTGCACCGGCGTCACGGTCATCACCTCCATCGACGGTGAGGGCAGGCCGCACGGGCTCACCTGCACCTCGCTGGCGAGCGTCACGCTGTCGCCGCCGACCCTGCTGGTGTGCCTGAACACCGGCAGCGGAACCCTCGCCGCGCTGCGGCAGAGCGGCGGTTTCGCGGTGAACCTGCTGCACGAACGTGGCCGCAGGGCCGCGGAGACCTTCGCCTCCCGGGCGGCCGACCGTTTCGACCGGGTGCGCTGGTGCCGCTCGGGCACCGTCGGCCAGCCCTGGCTCACCGACGACGCCTTCGCGCTCGCCGAGTGCGAGGTCGCCGACACCGTCGCGGTGGGCGATCACGTCGTCGTGTTCGGCCGTGTGGTCGGCGTCGAACACGTACCGGAAGTTCCTCTGCTGTACGGCATGCGGACGTTCTCGAGCTGGTTCGCCGCCCTGCCCGACGAAGCGCCGACCGCCTGAGCCGGACCCGCCCCGGGCCCGCCGACCGAGGAAGTGACCAGATGACGAGCGTGTCCGTGATCGCGGCCGGCCGGAGCCGGCGGACGTGGCTGGGAATGGCGGCGGGCCTGGTGATCCTGATCGGCGCGGCCACGATGTGGGGCCCGGCGCTGTTCCGTGCCGGTGACGGCCGCGAGGGAGTCGACCCGGTGGCCAGGTTCCTGCTCGCCGTGGCGGTGATCCTGTTCGTCTGCCACATGTTCGGGGCTCTGCTGCGCCGCTGGAAACAGCCGCCGGTACTGGGCGAGATCCTGGGTGGACTGGTGCTCGGGCCGTCCGCGCTCGGCCTGGTCTGGCCCGGCGCGCAGGACTGGCTGTTTCCCGCCGACGTGCTGGAGAGCCTGGACAAGGCCGCACAACTCGGCCTGATCGTGTTCATGTTCCTGCTCGGCTGCGAACTGCGGACGGACAACATCGGCAGCAAGCGCACCGTCGGCGCCGCCGTTCTCGGCGGGATGGGGCTCCCGTTCGCCGCCGGGGTGGGTATCGCGCTCGCCGCCCAGCCGATGCTGGCGAGTGGCAGCGCCTCGCGGACCGCGTACGTACTGTTCTTCGGGCTCGCCCTGTCGATCACCGCGCTGCCCGTGCTCGCCAGGATCCTGGTGGACCTGGGCATCGATCGCAGCAGGCTCGGTGCGATGTCCCTGTCCTGCGCGGCGATCGGCGACGGTGTCGCGTGGACGGTGCTGACCGTCATCCTCGCCGCCACCGGTCTCAGCGGCACCGGTGACATCGCGACCACGGCCGGGCTGGCCGTGGCACTGGTGCTGGTGACCTTTCTCTGCGTTCGTCCCGCCCTCGTCGCGCTGGTACGGCGAATGCGCTCGGAACAGCTCCTGCTGGCCGTGCTCGCCGTCGGCGCCATCGGTTTCGCCGCGCTGACCCAGGTCATCGGACTGCACCCGGTGATCGGTGCCTTCCTCTTCGGCGCGGCCGTCCCGCGCGACTCCGCCGTCGTCGAGCGGATCAGCACGCAGCTTCAGGGGTTCACCATCGCGATCCTGCTGCCGCTGTTCTTCGCCGGTGTCGGGCTCGGCACCTCGGTCGGCCTGCTCGGTGCCGACGCCGGGCACTGGCTGCTGCTGGCCGGAATCCTGCTCGCCGCCACCGTCACCAAGTTCGTCGGCGCCGGAGGCGCGGCCAGGCTCACCGGAATGCCCGCACGACAGGCGATCCAGCTCGGCACCCTGATGAACTGCCGCGGAGTGACCGAGCTCGTCATCGCCACCATCGGCCTGCAGTACGGCCTGATCAACCAGCTCGGGTTCACCATCCTGGTGCTGGTCGCCGTGATCACGACCGCAGCCACCGGGCCGCTGATGCGGGTGTTCACCCGCCACGATCCGGTGCTCGCCGACGGACTGCTTCCCGGTCACGAACCGGCACGCACGAGCTGATCACCGCTCCACCCGTACTCGACGACCATGCCGGACCGGTGCCGGATCCCGCAGGACGAGGATGACGATGACCGTGCCCAAACTGTCCACAACGGACTATCTTGACGTAGTCGGTGAGGCGTTCCGCTCGGACGCGGGCGGACCGGACCCGTCAGGGCACTTCGGTGTCCACGGTGGACGGTTCATGCCCGAAGCGCTGATGGCCACCCTCGCCGAACTCACCGACGCCTATCTCACCGCCCGGTCGGATCCCCTCTTCCACGCCGAGTTCGCGGCACTGCTGACCGGGTACGCGGGCAGGCCCAGCCTGCTCACCGAGGCGCCACGGCTCGCCGAGGACAGCGGCGCCCGCATCCTGCTCAAGCGGGAGGACCTCAACCACACCGGCTCGCACAAGATCAACAACGTGCTCGGGCAAGCACTGCTGGCCAGGCGCATGGGCAAGACCAGAGTGATCGCGGAGACCGGCGCGGGCCAGCACGGCGTCGCCACCGCCACCGCGGCGGCCGCGCTCGGCCTGGACTGCCATGTCTACATGGGAGCCAAGGACGTCGAACGGCAGGCGCTCAACGTCGCCAGGATGCGAGTGCTCGGCGCCACCGTGCAACCGGTCGAGGTCGGCAGCCGCACACTCAAGGACGCGATCAACGAGGCCCTGCGGGACTGGGTGACCAATGTGGACACCACGCACTACCTGCTCGGCACGGCGGCCGGATCGCACCCCTTTCCCGCCATGGTGCGCGACTTCCACCGGGTGATCGGGGTGGAGGCGCGCAGACAGTCCCTTTCGGCGTACGGCGGCCTGCCGGACGCGGTCGTCGCCTGCGTCGGTGGTGGTTCGAACGCGATCGGCATCTTCCATCCGTTCCTCGCCGACGACCCGGTCCGGCTCTACGGCATGGAGGCGGGCGGTGCCGGGATCGCCTCGGCCGCGCACGCCTGCTCGATCACCGGCGGTTCGGTCGGAGTGCTGCACGGCGCACGCACCTACCTGCTGCAGGACGAGTTCGGCCAGACCCGGGAGAGCCACTCCATCTCCGCCGGACTCGACTACCCGGGGGTCGGGCCGGAACACGCCGCCCTGCACGACGCCGGGCGGGTGACCTACCAGCCTGTCGACGACGAGGAGGCGATGGCGGCGTTCCGGGCGCTGAGCCGGGCCGAGGGGATCATCCCCGCCATCGAGAGCGCGCACGCCGTCGCCGGAGCACTCCGCCTTGCCCCCGCGCTCCGCGCGGAACTGGGCCGGGAACCGCTGATCCTCGCCTGCCTTTCCGGCCGCGGGGACAAGGACATGTCCACCGCCGCCGAGTACTTCGGTTTCGAAGGGGAACGAGCATGAACGTCACGAGCACCGGTACCGGCCGGGTGGCGGCGGCCCTGGCCACCGCGCGCGCGGAGAATCGGGCCGCGCTGATCGGCTACCTGCCCGCCGGGTTCCCGAGCGTGCCCGGCTCGATCGCCGCGCTGCGCGCGATGATCGACGGTGGCGTCGACATCGTGGAGATCGGCCTGCCCTACAGCGATCCGGTGCTGGACGGCCCCGTCATCCAGCGCGCCTCGGAGGCCGCGCTCGCGGCGGGAACCACGACCACCGACGTCTTCCGCGTCACCGAGGCGCTGGCGGAGCGCGGCGTCCCGGTGCTGTGCATGACGTACTGGAACCCGATCGAGCGCTACGGGGTGGACCGCTTCGCCGAGGAGTTCGCGGCCGCCGGAGGCAGCGGACTGGTCACCCCGGACCTGATCCCCGAGGAGGCCGGCGGCAGCGGCTGGTTCGCCGCCTCGGACCGGCACGGCCTCGACCGCGTCTTCCTGGTAGCTCCGTCGTCGAGTACCGAACGGATCGAACTGACGGCCGCCGCGGGACGCGGTTTCGTCTACGCGGCCTCGTTGATGGGTGTGACGGGTACCGGCGGTGCGGTGCGCGCGGTGGCCGCCGCGCTCGTCGACCGGGTTCGCGCCGTCTCAGGGGTGCCGGTGTGTGTCGGACTGGGCGTCTCCGGAGCCCGACAGGCCGCCGACATCGCGGCCGCCGCGGACGGCGTCATCGTCGGCGCCGGTTTCGTCCGCAGGCTGCTGGACGCCGCCACTCCCGAAGCGGGTGTCGAGGCGGTGCGGGCCTTCGCCGCGGAACTCGCGGACGGCGTCCGTGCCCGGCCCTGACCGGTCACCCGGCTCCGGCCGGTCGGCGGACCGCGGGCCGGGTACCGCCGCAAAACCCTGGCGGCCGAGGGGAATCTCAGCGGCGCACCGTGCTCACGCCGTGCTCGGCGGCCAGCTTCGAGGTCAACCGGGTCCAGCGTTCCAGCAGCGCCTCCGCCGCGCCCGAGTCCACCGCGCGGGCGGCCAGTGTGAGCTTGGCGCCGATCCGCTCGGTGGCGGAGGCGGAGGTCGGTTCCAGCGCCGCCATCCCCGCCGCCGCGGAGAGCAGCACGGCATCGCGAACCGGGCCGCGCCGGCCGGCCAGCACCTCCCTGGCGATCGCCGCGTTTTCCGGTGCGGCACCGCCGCGCAGTGCGTCCGGACCGGCCAGTGCGATACCCACCTCGCGCGGGTCGAAGGTCTCCGTGTCGACCGCGCCCTCCCGCACGTTCCAGATCCGCGAGGTCGTCGTGACGGTGAGCTCGTCGAGTCCGTCGTCGCCCCGGAACACCAGCGCCGAGGCACCCCGATCGGCGAGCACGCCTGCGATCAGCGGCGCGACCCGCTCGTCCGCCACCCCGACCGCGGCAGCCGCGGGCAGGGCGGGATTCGTCAACGGGCCGAGCAGGTTGAACGCCGTCGGGACGCCGAGTTTGCGCCGGACCGCCGAGGCGTGCCGCATCGCGGAGTGGAACAGCGGCGCGAAGCAGAAGACCAGGCCGATCTCCTCGAGGATCGCGGGCGCCGTCCGGGGCGGCAGGTCCACGAAGACCCCGAGTTCCTCCAGCAGGTCCGCGGATCCGCAGGCGGAGGACGAGGATCTGTTGCCGTGCTTGACGATCCGGGCACCGGCGGCCGCGGCGATGATCGCCGAGACGGTCGAGATGTTCACCGTGCCCGCGCGATCCCCGCCGGTCCCGACGATGTCGACGGCCCTCCCTGGGATGTGCAGCGGCACCGCGTGCGCCCGCACCGCCCGGATCAGGCCCTCGATCTCGGCGACGGTCTCGCCCTTCGTTCGCAGGGCGGCCAGGAACGCCGCGAGGCGTACGTCCTCGGCCTCGCCGCGCATCACCCGGTGCATGACCCATTCGGTGTCGTCCGCGGTCAGATCCACCCGGCCGACGAGCGTGGCCAGAGTCGCGTTCCACCGTGCGTCCGCGTTCTCCACGGATTCCTGTTCTCTGCTCACGTTCCTGCCTCCGTAGATCGGATTCCCGTTCACGATTCCAGTGGGCGACATGACGGGGCCAGACCAATCGCCGGAACGTATTCCGGTCCATTCGCGTTCCGCCGACCGTTACCGCCGGGCCGCCCCGGCCGTGAATCGGAAGTGAGGCCCCCGTGTCCGCGTGCCTGACCATCGAGGTGAACCGGGCGTCCGGCCGCTCGCTGACCGAGCAGATCCGGGCGGGCATCACCCATCGGATCGCCGACGGGGCGCTGCCGCCCGGCGCGCGGCTCCCGTCCAGCAGGCACCTGGCGGGGGATCTGGACGTCTCCCGCAGCGTGGTCGTGCAGGCGTACGAGCAGTTGATCGCCGAGGGGTACCTGCGCGCGACACAGGGTTCGGGCACCCGTGTCGCCGGGCACGTCGCGGCCGTTGCGGGGCCGCGTTCGCCGGTACGGGGCAGCTCGGCGCGACCGTGGCTGGACCTGCGCGTCGACGCCGCCGGCACGCAGCTCTTTCCCCGGCGTGAATGGCTCGTCGCGTACCAGCGGGTGGTGCGCGAGATCGACGCGCGCGGGCTCGGCCATTCACCCCCGTCAGGCACCGGCCTGTTGCGCACCGAGCTGTCCCGGTATCTCGGCCGGGCAAGGGGAGTGCGGGCCGCGCCCGACGAGGTGCTGGTGACCTCCGGGCTGGCCACGGCGTTCGACCTGCTCTTCACCGCGCTGACCCGCGCCGGGATCACCGAGGTCGCCGTCGAGGACCCTGGGGAGCACCGGCACTTCGAACGCTTGCGCCGCAACGGTGTGCGGCCGGTACCGGTGCCCGTCGACGAGCGAGGTATCGACGTCGGCGCGCTCGCCCGCAGCGGCGTTCGCGCCGTGCTCGTCACCCCGGCCCACCAGATGCCGACCGGTGTGCTGCTGGCGGCCGAACGCCGCGCCGCGCTCGGCCGCTGGGCGGCGGCGAGGGACGGCCTGGTGATCGAATGCGATCTGGGCGGGGATCTGTGGCTGGGCAAGGGAAGTGGGCCGCTGGCCGTACAGCGGGAGCTGCCCGCGCACGTGGTCTACGCGGGCTCGGCACGGGGGCTCGTCGGGCCGGGCCTGCGCGTGGGCTGGCTCGCCGGCGCCCATCCGGTGCTGCGTGCCGTGCCCGCACTGGCGGCGGGCGGCGGATCGGTCCCGGACAGCCTCACCCAGGCCGCCTTCGCGGAGTTCGTCGGCAGCGGCCTGATCGACCAGCACCTGCGTCAGCTCCGGGCTCGTTACCGGGCGCGCCGCGCCACCGTGACCAGGGCGTCGGCGCGATACCTGCCCGGCGCCCGCGTACTCGGCGCCGAAGCCGGTGCCCACGTGTATCTCACCCTGCCCCCGGACGTGCGGGAGGACCGGCTGCTGGCCGCGGCGCAGGCGCGATCCGTGCTGCTGCGCGGCGGGGGGTACTACCACCGTGCGCGTGCCGGCGAGCCGGCGCTGGCGATCGGTTACGCGGGCGCGTCGCAGGCCGTGCTGACCGATGCGCTGGCGACGCTCGGGGCGGTGTCCCGCGACCTGCCCGGCAGGCTGTCGGCGTGAGTCCCGCCGCCGCAAGCGGTTTCAGGTACGGACGAAGGATCCGATCGGGCGTCCGGCACGGATACCGAGGCGGCAGACCAATTCGCTTGCGGATTTCCGTACCAATTGCTCCGGGTGCTTGTTCGGCCGTGACGAATACACCCAGCTCTCGGCCGTCGTCGGTGTGCGGATCGAGAATGGTACTACCGCGAGGAACGGTTTTTCCTCGTTGTCCGGTGCGCCCCGACGCCGATAATATTCGTGCAGAATAAATCAACACCGAATCCGCGAACGGGGAATTGCCGAGTCATCCGCCGGACGCGCATCCCGGCCCGAACCGGTGCCGTGACGGCTGCCCCCATCCAGAGGCGAGAAGAGTGCGATGACTTCCGAGTTGCTCCACCTGCCCGGTGAATCCTGGCGAGACCTCCCGGCCGGGCAGCAACCCGACTGGCCCGACCAGGCCGCGCTGCGCGAGGTGCTGGCCGAACTGGCGATCGCGCCGCCACTGGTCTATACCGAGGAATGCGACCGGCTCACCGGCCAGCTCGGTGCCGTCGCCCGCGGCGAGGCGTTCGTGCTGCAGGGCGGCGACTGCGCGGAGACCTTCGCCGGAATGTCGGCCGAGGCCACCAAGAACAAGCTGAAAACCCTGCTCCAGATGGCTGTCGTGTTCACCTACGCCGGCTCGATGCCGGTGGTCAAACTCGGCAGGCTGGCCGGGCAGTACGCCAAGCCGCGTTCCGGCAGCACCGAGACCAAGGACGGTGTGACGCTGCCGGTGTACCGCGGCGACGCCGTCAACGGCTTCGACTTCACCGCCCGCTCCCGGGAACCGGACCCGCGACGACTGTGGCGCGCCTACCAGTCCTCGGCGATCACGCTCAACCTGGTGCGCGCGTTCGCCACCGGCGGTTACGCCAGCCTGGATCAGGTGCACGCCTGGAACCAGGACTTCGTCGCCGACTCACCCGCCGGTGCCCGGTACGACGGGCTGGCCCGCGACATCGACCGCGCGCTCAACTTCATGCGGGCCTGCGGGGCCGAACCGGAGCAGCTCCACCAGGTCGAGTTCTTCGCCAGCCACGAGGGCCTGCTGCTCGACTACGAGGCGGCGCTGACCCGCGTCGAACCCACCACCGGCGCCGCGTACGCCACCAGCGGGCACCTCATCTGGGCGGGGGAACGCACCCGGGAACTCGACGGGGCGCATATCGCTTACCTGTCCGGCATCAACAACCCGGTGGCGGTCAAGCTCGGCCCGTCCACCACACCGGAGGAGGCGCTGGCCTACGCCGAGGCGCTCAACCCGCGCGGCGAACCCGGCAGGCTCACGTTCATCACGCGGATGGGCGCGGGACGTGTCCGGGAGCGCCTGCCCGAGCTGGTGAAGGCGGTGGACGCGGCGGGCGTGCCAATCGTCTGGATCTGCGATCCCATGCACGGCAACACTTTCACCGGCCCCACCGGACACAAGACCCGGCTGTTCGCCGATGTGCTGGACGAGGTGCGCGGCTTCTTCGAGGTACATCGCGCGGCGGGCACGCACCCCGGCGGCATCCACGTCGAGTTCACCGGCGAGGACGTCACCGAGTGTCTCGGCGGCGGTATGGAGATCCTGTTCCATCACCTGCCCGACCGGTACGAGTCGACCTGTGACCCGAGGCTGAACCGCGGTCAGTCACTCGACCTCGCCTTCCTCGCCGCCCAGATGCTCTGAGCAGGCCGTTCGCGGGCCCCGCGGAATCCCTTGCGCGCCAGGCGTTTCCGCGCGGAACGGAACCCTTGCGGGGCGGGGCCGTTCGCGGGCAGGGGTTGCCGCGGGTCAGCGGCTGAAGCTGGCGTCGACGACCTGGTAGTCCATCCCGGGCCCGAGGTTGTCCATCGCGATCCGCAGGCTCCTGCCGCCGGCCGCGCCGAGACGCAGCCGCCAGCCCGCGTCCCGGCCGTACGAACCCTCGACGCGGATGTCGCCGTCGTCGCCGAGCCGCCCCTCGCACACCATCCAGTGCGGGTTCTGGTGCCAGGAGTCGATCCAGGCCACCGCCGCCGTTCCCGGTTCCCTCCCGGCCGTCACCAGCAGCACCCCGTCCTGCGGTTCGCCCTCGTGCGACCAGGTGTATGCCACCGTCACGGCGTGGCCACCCGCGGCCACGCCCACCGAGGCCGTCGCCGCGGACGGGCTGTACTCGTCGTCCGGCATCATCCGCATCAGGTTGGTGCCCTGCCAGTCACCGGCCGCCTCGTGCAGGTTCCGCAGAATGGTCACGCGCGCCTCCCGTCGTCGCGGGACGCCGCACCCGGGGAGCACCGCGCTCGCGGGCTCACCGGTGTACCGCGTCCGGGGGTCCATGCTGGCACGCCGGTGGCCCGTTCCGCCGGGTTAGAGTCCGGGCATGACGGAGACGGCAGCCCGGACGGCGACCGCGGTACGCGGCGGCGAACTCGACCCGGTGAGCGTGACCGAACGGGCGCTGGACCGGATCGCCGCGGCCGACGGCATCCTCGGATCGTTCCGGCATGTACGTGCCGAGGAGGCCGTCGCCGAAGCGCGCGCCCTCGTCCGGCGGCCCGATCTGGCGGACCTCCCGCTCGCCGGCGTGCCCGTCGCCGTCAAGGACGTCACCGCGATCGAGGGCGAGTACGCGAGCTGGGGCTCGCGGGCGACCTCACGTGCGCCGGCCACCGCCGACGGCGACGTACCCGCCCGGCTGCGCGCCGCCGGGGCGGTCGTCGTCGGCATCACCCGCGTCCCCGAGCTGTGCGTCTGGCCGATGAGCGACAGCCCGTACGGGGTCGCCCGGAACCCGTGGGAGCCCTCGTACGCGGCGGGCGGATCGTCCGGCGGCAGTGCCGCCGCCGTCGCGGGCGGCCTGGTGCCCGTCGCGCACGGCACCGACGGACTGGGCTCGGTCCGGCTGCCCGCCGCGATGTGCGGTCTCGTCGGCGTCAAACCCGGGCGTGGCGTCATTCCCGAGACGGGCTCGCCGGGCTGGTTCGGCATGTCGACGCACGGCTCCATGGCCACCACCGTCGAGGACGCGGCGCTGCTGCTCGGTGTGCTCGCGGACAGGCCCGAACTCGGCCGGGTACGCGAGCCCGGCCCGTTGCGACTGGCCGTGTCCACCCAGGTGCCGCTCACGCATGCGCCCGTCCCCGCGCCGTTGCGCGCCGCCGCCGAACGGGTGGGCGAACTGCTCGGCGGAGCCGGGCACCACGTCGAACGGGCCACCCCGCGCTACGGCGTCGCCCCCGTCCTCGGCATCCTGACCCGCTGGTTCGCCGGGCCGCACGAGCAGGCCGAGCACTACGACCGGGCGTTGCTGCAACGGCGCACCCGTGCGCACCTGCGCGTCGGCGGTGCGCTGCGCCGGGCGGGCGTGGTCCGGGACGAGACCGCCGAGCGCTGGCAGGCCGTCGCCGCCGAGTTCTTCGCCGAGCACGACGTACTGATCACGCCGGCCCTGGCCACGCTGCCGCCGAAGGCCGGGCCGTGGAACGAGCGCTCGTGGCCGTCGAACGCCGTGCGTGCGGTCCGCGTCGCGGGGTTCGCCGGCCTGTGGAACCTCGCCGGTTACCCGGCGATGTCGGTGCCCGCGGGCAGGCACCCCAGCGGCCTGCCGGTCGGGGTGCAGCTCGTCGCCGCCCCCGGCGGCGAAGCGCGCCTGCTCGGTCTCGCCGCCCAGCTCGAGGGCCTGGCCCCCTGGCCCCGCACCCCCACCGGCTGACCACCCCATCCCGTGTCGCGCCTGGGCACCCCGTGTTGGGCGTTCCGGGCTGGCGGTGTCAGCGTTTGGCGGCTTCGAGGGACTTCGTTCGCTCGCTGCTCGATTCGGCGGGGGCGTCGTCCTCGCCGCGCTCCTCGGCTGCCGATTCGCTGACGGTCGCGCCGGACGCCTCCGAGCCCGAGCCAGACCCCGAGCCCGCGTCCGAACCGGAGCCCGCGTCACCGTCGGAGGCCTTGCCGGAGGGTCCACGGCCAGGCGAACCGTTCTTCGCGGCGCCGTTCTTGCCGCTCCGCCCGGTGCCCTTCTTGCCACCGTCCTGCGTGGCCGGGACGCTCTCGGCGACCTGCTCGGCCTTCGCGCTCTCCGCGGGCAGCGGTGCGAGCGCCTCCTCGTGGCTGACCAGCGCCTCGTCGGCGGCGCGCAACCGGGCGCGCACCTGGACGCCGATCTCGTCGAGCCGCTCCACCTCGCGCTTCGCCACCCCGGTGCGCTTGTCCGCCTCGGCTGTCGCCTCGTCGAGCCTGCGCTTGGCCTCGGCGGCGGACTCGTCGAGAGTGCGCTTCGCCTGGGCGGCCGACTCGTCCAGGGTGCGCTTGGCCTCGGCGTTCGCCTCCGCCAGCCGACGCTCGGCCTGGTTCTTGCTGGCCGTCCGCTGGTCGACGACGTGCTTCTCCAGCGCGCTGCGCTGCGAGGCCATGTTCGCGTCGAACTCCTGCTCGATCGACCGGCGCTTGCGCTCGGCCTGCCCATCGAGATGCTCGCGCCTGCGGGCCGCGTCGACGGTCAGTCGCTGCACCTCGGCCCTGGTCGCCTCCAGCGCCTTGTCGTGCTCGGCCCGCAGCGCCTCGGACTGGGAGTCGAGGTCGGTGAGCAACTTCTGGTACCGCTCGCGCAGCGCGGCGGACACGTCCGTGGTCGCGCTCCAGTGCTTCTCGGCGGCGACCTGGGCGCGGGTGGTGATCTCCTCGGCGCGCGCGTGTGCCAGGTGAGCGGTGCGCTGCATGCGCTCGTCCAGGTCCTCGAGCCGCTCCGGGGGCTGTTTCAGCTCCTCGATCCGGGCGCGGAGCTTGCCCATCTCCCGGCGGGCGTTCTCCAGTTCCCGGGACAGCGTGCTCGCCTGGGCCATTGCGGCATCGCGATCAGCGGCCAGCCGCCGCAGATGCGACTCCGCCCGCTCGATCTGCTGCCGCACCTGGTTGCGATCGAACCCGTGCCACACCTGGTCGAATTCCCGACGCAGTGGGGTGAAACCGTTGCCTTGCTCCGACGCCATGTGCCCGACGGTACCTGTGTCCACTGTGTTCTCCACGGCCACCACGGTTCAACAACCCGTGTTTTCGGTCCCACCTGGCCGATCCTCGTCCCGGGTCACGCGGATGGCGCAGTGCGCCCCGCCGTTCTCAGCAGTTCCGCACCGGCATTCTCACCAGTGGAACCCGCGGGTCAGCTTCGCCAGCGCCACCGCCGCCCTGGACAGGTGACGATCACCCCTGCCGATCTTCAACCCGCCCGCGCCACCCGCTGCCGCCGAGTCCGGGAACACGCGGAAACCCTGGTACGCCACTGCATCCACCACGCCCGGGGCCAGGGTGTAGGCGGCCTGGATCAGGTAACCGGTGGGCGTGCCCACGTGCTTCGGCCGCTCCCGCAAGGCGGTGACCACCATGTCCGCGGCCTGGTCCGGCGACTTCGTCGGGAACGCGTCGTAGATCTTCGTCGGCCGGATCATCGGGGTGCGCACCAGCGGCATGTGGATGGTGGTGAAGGTGATCCCGTCGCCGTGGGTCTCGGTGGCGGCGATCTTGGAGAAGTAGTCGAGGGCCGCCTTGGACGCCGCGTAGGCGGAGAACCGCGGCGCGATGCCCTGCACGCCGATCGAGGACACGTTCACCACGTGCCCGAACTTCCGTTCCGACATGTGCGGCAGCAGCGCCAGGATGAGCCGAACCGCGCCGAAGTAGTTGATCGCCATGGCGCGCTCGTAGTCGTGGAAGCGGTCGTAGGACAGCCGGATCGACCGCCTGATCGAGCGTCCGGCGTTGTTCACCAGCATGTCGACGCGGCCGTGCTCGGCGAGCATCGCGTCCACTGCCTTGTGCACCGACTCCTCGTCGGTCAGATCCGCCGGGTAGACCGAGGCGTGCCCGCCGGCCGCCAGGATCTCGTCGCGGACCTCCTCCAGCTCGTGCTGCCTGCGCGCGACCAGCAGCGGGACGCCGCCCGCCGCCGCGACCTTCAGCGCCGTGGCCCGGCCGATGCCGGAGGAGGCGCCGGTGATCACCACACGGCGGCCGTCCAGCTCACCGCGCGGCCCGTGCTTGCGGGCCCGGAACGGGTCCAGATGCTCCCGCCAGTAGCGCCACAGCGCCGGGGCGTAGTCCTCCAGCCGCGGTACGTCCACGCCGGACCCGGCCAGCGCCTTGCGGGTGGCGGCCGAGGAGAACACCGAGGGCAGGGTCAGAGTCTCCAGCAGCACCGGTGGGATACCGAGACGCTCCAGCACCGCGTCGCGGGCGATGGTCACCCCCGGCAGGTGCTCGCTCAGCCTGACCAGCGAGACGAGGCCCTTCGACAGCGGGTCCGGCAGCTCGGCGGTGATCGTCGGCGCCCCGGCCGCGGTGGCCAGCGCGTTGTAGACGGCGGTGACCGGCTGTGGTTCCGGGTTGACCAGGTGGAAGGCGCGTCCGTCCAGACCCTCGGTGGTGGCCAGTTCCAGCAGCGCACGGGCCACGTAGTCGACAGGGACGATGTTGGTGTCGCCGATGTCCGGGCCCGCCAGCGGGAGGTTGGGCAGCGAGGTGAGCCGGTTGATGGCGTTGAACAGGTAGTACGGCCCGTCGATCTTGTCCATCTCGCCGGAGACCGAGTGGCCGACCACCACCGCGGGCCGGTAGACGCGCCATGGCACACCGTTCTGCTCGCGGACCAGGCGCTCGGCCTCGAACTTCGTCCGATGGTACGGCGTGACCAGGCGCTGCCCGACGTCGAACATCTCCTCGGTGAACATGCCCTCGTGATCGCCGGCCACGGCGACCGAGGAGACGTGGTGCAGGCAGCCCGCGCGCAGGTCTGCGGCCAGTTCGATGACCTGGCGGGTGCCCTCGACGTTGGCCTTGATGCTGGCGTCGTCGTCGGCGGTGAGGTCGTAGAGGGCGGCCAGGTGCACGACGTGGTCGACCGCGCCGCGCAGCTCCTCGCGGTCGGTGTCGCCGAGGCCGAGCAGCGGTTCACCGAGGTCGCCGCTGACCAGCCGGACCCGCTCCGGGTGCGGCCAGGTGGCGACCAGGTCGGCGAGGCGTTCCCGCGAGGCGTCGCGGACGAGCAGGTGCACGGTCTCCGTGTCGGCCCGCCCCAGCAGCAGCGTGCTGAAGTGCCTGCCGATCAGTCCGGTCGCGCCTGTTACGAGATACGTGGCCATGACTCGCCCCTCCACCGCTGTTCCGCCGGGCGTGGTCGTGGCCGACCGTGCCCGTTTTCCCTGCCCGAGCAGATTGTGCCCGACCCGGGCGCTTTCGCGCGGGTCGCCGGGCCAGCCGGCACGCGGGGTGACCGAGGTCCTACCGCCGGTCGGCCGCCTCAGACGGGCTCGGCGACGACGACGCGGTTCTCCGCGTAGCCGGTCGAGCCGCCGAGCCAGCGGCCTCCGCAGGTCACCAGGACCACGCGGTGGGTACCGTCCTGGCCGAACAGCTCGCCGGCCCGTTGCGGCAACTCGTCCTTGTGCAGGGTGAAGACCTGGGCGATGTCGTAGTTCCACTCGGTGCCGTCGGTGTCCTTCACGGTCACGCGTTCGCCGACCCTGGCGTTCCACAGTTCCGCGAACGGCCCTGCGCGGCCCTGCCAGTTCACGTGCCCGGCGAACAGGCTGGCACCGCCGGGCGCGTCCAGCCCGGCACCCCACCAGGTCGCCTCGCCCAGATCGTCCGGGACGGGCAGCAGCGCCTCCGGTCCGACGACCTCCTGGCGCACCAGCGTCGCGGTGCCCCCGTCCGGCAGCCGGATCGTGCCGGGACGCTGGCCGTGTAGCGGTGGCTCCGGTGCCGGCGGTTCGGCCGCGACGGGGGCGGGCGCCTGCGGCTCCGGCGCGGGTGCCGTGGGAGGCGGTGGCGGCTCGGCGGGCGGCTGCACCGGTTCGGGCGGGGCGAGGACGGGCGCGGCCGCCGCCGGCGGCACCGGAGCGGCGAGGGCACGGCCGGCGATGGTGCCGTCCGGCAGCAGCAGGGTCCCGGCCACCACGAGTTCGGCGGCCAGCAGGGCGGCCGCGCCAATCAGGTAGGGCGCGACCGTCCTGCGGCGCGGGGCCGGGGCTTCGGCACGCATCGGTCAGCGACCGGCGAACCGGCGGCGGGCGATCAGGCCGACCAGCAACGACGCGAGCGCGGCGAGCCCGATCATCGCGGCCAGCGCGCCGCCGGAGGGGCCGGTGGTGGTCGCACCGCCGGCCAGCGTGACCGGCTCCGCGCCCGCCGGGATCGTGTGCGGGACCTCGTTGGGCGCGTTGGCGATCCGCAGTTCCAGCGTCTCGCCGGGCACCACCTCGCCGCAGGCGGACGGCGGGTTCGCCGGATCGAAGCCGTCGTCGTAGCCGGACGGCGGGCTCACCTCCACGACGCAGATCTCCTGCGGTGCCTTCAGGTCCGGTACCGACACGGCGCCATCCTCGCCCTCGGTGGTGACGACGACGGGCTTGCCGTCCGCTCCGACCAGCGCCTGGTCGTCCTGACCGGTGGCGGGCGCGGTCCGGTCGGCGGCGGTGACGCGCAGCGCCACCCCGGCGATGCCCTTGCCGCTCCTGGTGTCGACCTTGGCCACCCGGACCGCGCCGGGTTTGGTGCGGGCGGTGGTGGCGGCTTCTGCCGCGAGGTCCTGTTCGCCGCCGGTGGAGACCACCCGCTGTGTGTTCGTGTCCACCGGAACCTGCACGTACGGCCGGGCTGCGGGAGCCTTCATCGCACCCGCGACCTTCGGCGCAGCCCCGGTGGGCGTGACCTCGACGACGGCCTTGCCCTCCTCGTCGGTCTCCACCGTGACGGTCTCCTCGCCGCCCGCCGTGGCGTCGGTGAGGGTCAGGGTCACCGGGACCTCCGGGACGCCGCTGTCCTTCGCGTTGGTCACCGACACGGTCCACTCGGCCGGGGTGCCGATGACCTGTTCGCCCTCCGGCGCGGAGACGGTCGCCGACCAGGGACCGCGGTTCGCCTCGGCGTCCGCGGACAGCGTCTCCACCGCCGTTCTCGCGCCCTCGGGCAGCTTCTCCAGGTGGTACGGCGCGTCGTAGGCGATCTTGTCGAAGCCAAGCGCGGGGTCGAGGTCGGCGGGACCGCGGGGTGCCGAGGTCCAGGAATGCAGCAGGTGGGCCAGCGCGGCGGCCTCGTCCGGGTTGTCCGTGTCGCCGTGCCGGAGCAGCAGGTAGGAGATGTTCCCGGCGATGTCCTCCGGCAGCGCGGTGCCCCACTTGGTGAGCAGTTCGTCACCCGGTTCGTACGGCTCCTCGGTGTCCGGGGCCTTGAACTGGAACTGCACGCAGAACACCTGCTTGCCGTTCACCGTGTACGACCCGAGCCAGTCGCTCTCGCCCTGGGCGCCCGCATACGGCTGGGCCGGGCTCGTCTCGTGCCCGATGGCCTCCTCGACCTCGGCCAGCGCCGCCGGTGCCGTGGCCACCAGGGTGGCGCTGCCGAGCAGGAAGGCGCCGAGCGCCCCGGCCAGCCCGCGCCGGGCGCGGTTCGGGCGTCTCGATCGCCCCGTTGTCCGCCACATGATTCGCTGCCCCTCCGTAGTCCTGGTGAATCGGTACTGTCGAGTCCCGTGCCGCGGGCCGGCCGCCGCCCTGTGCCGGGTGGATCCCGGTGTGCGGCGAGGACGGCCCCCCCTGTGTCGCGGCTCGGTGTCCCGCGCTCTTGCTCCGGCGCGCCAGGCACGCCCCGGGCCGGTCTCCCACCGGCGCCGGTACCGCTGCTGCCGCGCCCGTCCCGTTGCTGGTGAGACGTCCGAGGTGCCCTGATCGGGGGTCCCCTGCCGTCGCGTCGCGCAGTCCCCCGGAGGATGCCTGCGGTGACCGATCGGACACGCCTCGTGATATTCGCTCGCGCGGTCCGGCCCTGGCAATAGCCCACAGGTATGACGGCGGCACCGAAGGGTCCATTCGTACGTAAAATCGCGTTTCCCCGGCGTCCGCACCCCCTGTGGGAGGGTGTGGGTAAAGTCGGCTTTACCCGACGGGAACCGGCCGGACAGTGCGGTCGTTAGACCCAGTGCAGGTGCCAGAACGAGCAGGTGCCAGTAGATCCAGGAGGATCAGGTGCGTTCCACAAGCAACCCCGCGTTCCGCAATCTGCCGCAGGGCAATGCGGCGGCGCACGGTCAGTACGGGCCGAACCTCGGCTTCAACCAGCCGCAGGGCGGCGTGCCGGGCCACGGTGCCCCGCAGGCCCCGGCGGCCTCCGGCGACCGTCCGATGACGGTCGACGACGTCGTGATGAAGACCGGCATGAGCCTCGGCGTCGCCCTCATCACCGGTATCGCCGCCGCGATCTGGGCGCAGGGCCAGGCCGCGGCCAACGCCATGGGCCCGATCATCGGCGTGATGATCGCCGGCATGCTCGTCGGGCTCGGGCTCTCGCTGTTCATCATCTTCAAGCAGAAGGCGAGCGGCCCGCTGACGCTGGCCTACTCGGCCGCTGAGGGTGTCTTCCTCGGTGCGATCACCGGCCTGTTCGAGATGCTGTACCCCGGCATCGCGCTCCAGGCGATCCTCGGCACCGGCGCCGTGTTCGGCGTGATGCTGGTCGTCTACAAGACCGGCGCGGTGAAGGTCACCCCGAAGCTGCGCAAGTGGGTCATGGGTGCGCTGGGCGGCGTCGTCGTCCTGATGCTGCTCAACCTGGTGCTGGGCCTGTTCGGCGTCAACATGGGCCTGCGTGACGGCGGTGCGCTGGCGATCCTGTTCAGCGTCGTGGTCATCGGTGTGGCGGCGTTCTGCCTGCTGATGGACTTCGACATGGCCGACCAGATGATCCGCGACGGCATGCCGTCGAAGTTCGCCTGGTTCGCCGCGTTCGGCCTGATGACCACCCTGGTCTGGCTGTACCTGGAGATCCTGCGCCTGCTGTCGTACCTGCAGAGCGACTGACTCCGGCAGAACCTACACACGCGACGAGGGGTGCCCGGCGAATCCGCCGGGCACCCCTCGTCGTTTCGTCAGCCGGGTTTGCGCGCCGACCAGCGGCCCGCGGCGGGCGTCTCGCCCTCCGCCGGCGCGGCTGGAGCGGCCCGGCCGGGCAGGCCGGTCGCGGCGAGCAGGAACGCCGCCGTCGCGCCCGCGGCGCAGACGAAGCCGAGTCCCACGCCGGGGACGTGGAACGCGCCGTCGCTGGCCCGGATCGCCCACAGCGCGGTCGGTACCAGGCAGGCGAGGAAGGCCAGCACGAGCGGGAAACGCTTGCGCAGCAGCATTCCGAGCAGGCCGACGATCGCGCCGGCGAGCAGTGGCAGGGCCAGCGAGCCGAACAGGTTCGCCGGGCCGACCTCGTCGCCGGTACCGAACAGGTCGCGCAGCGCCAGATCGCTCGCCGTGCGTTCGCCCTGCCATGGGCGGAGCGTCGCCACGACGGCGGCCACCGCGCCGGCGAGGGTGAACAGTGCGGCCAGGAATCGCCTCATGGGACACCAGCGTATGGACTCGGCACGATGACGGCTACGGACACGGTGGTGCGCGGGTGGCGTCGCACTCCGTGGGACGCCTTTGCCCGCCCCGTCCGGCGACCTACCGTCGACCGCACACCCACGTCCAGCCGAGCCCGGAGAAGCCATGGCCGTCACCGCAGGAGAACCGCGTCCCGCGGCCTTTCCCACCTCGTGCGCGACCCCGGCACCCGCCCCGGAGGAACCGGTCCGGACCGGGCCGCTGCTGGTGTTCACCGCGCTCGCGGTCGCGTTGTGCGCCTACGTCGGCATCGCGCACGGCGCGAAGTTCGCCGTGCTGCTGGGCCTCGGGTTCGGACTGGGGCTCGCGCTGTTCCACTCGCGGTTCGGCTTCACCTCCGCCTGGCGGCAGCTCATCGCCGTCGGCAACGGTCAGGGCCTGCGTGCGCACACCCTGCTGCTCGGCACCACGGCCACATTGATCGCGTTGGTCGCGAGCACCGGCAGCGGCCTGTTCGGCAGCGTGCCGAAGGTGACCGGTGGGCCGATCGGGCTGGCACTGTTCGCCGGGGCGCTGCTGTTCGCCGTCGGCATGCAGCTCGGTGGTGCCTGCGCTTCGGGCACACTGTTCGCCGTCGGCTCCGGGCAGTCGGCGATCGTGCTGACGCTGGGCGGTTTCGTGGCCGGGTCGGTGATCTACACCTGGGCGTTCCCGGCGCTGGACGGCTGGCCGGAGGTACCCGGACTGGTGTTCGCCGAACACGTCGGCTGGTTCGGTTCGTGGGCGATCACCCTCGCCGCGCTCGCCGGGATCGTGCTGGCCACCCGCTTCGTGCAACGCCGTCGCACGCCGCCGCCGGTCGCCCCGGCGCCGACCGCGCACGGTCCGGCTCGGATCCTCCGCGGCGCGTGGCCGATGCTCGCCGGGGCGGTGGTGCTCGCGGTGCTGGCCGGTGCGGTGTTCCTCGTCTCCGGTGGCACCTGGGGCGTGACGAGCGCGTTCGCCCTGTGGGGAGCCAAGATCCTGCAACTGTTCGGCCTGCACCCGGAAACCTGGGAGTACTGGCAGAGCGCGGCGAACGCCAAGTCCCTGCAGGGTCCGATCTGGACGGACAAGACCAGCCTGACCAACATCGGCATCATGATCGGCGCGGCGATCGCGGCCACGGCCGCCGGGGCGTGGAAGATCCACCGCTCGATTCCGGGGAAGACCGCGCTCGCCGCCGTGCTCGGTGGGGTGCTGATGGGCGTCGGCGCCCGGCTCGCGGGCGGCTGCAACATCGGCGCCTACCTCGGCGGTATCTCCACCGGCAGCCTGCACGGCTGGCTGTGGGGTGCGGTCGCGCTGGGCGGCACCTGGATCGGCCTGAAGCTGCGGCCCCTGTTCGGCCTCGGCAACCCGGCCCCTTCCGACAGCGCCTGCTGACGGCCCCTGCCGGGTGTGGCGGCCCGCGTCGGTACGCGAGCCGCCACGCCCCGATCAGCTCAGCCGCTCCAGGACCATCGCCATGCCCTGCCCGCCGCCGACGCACATCGTCTCCAGGCCGAACTGCTTGTCGTGGTGGCGCAGGGAGTTGATCAGTGTCGAGGAGATCCGCGCGCCCGTCATGCCGAACGGGTGGCCGACCGCGATCGCCCCGCCGTTGACGTTCAGCCGGTCGATGTCGATGCCGAGGTCCCGGTACGAGGGGATCACCTGCGCGGCGAACGCCTCGTTGATCTCCACCAGGTCGATGTCACCGATCGACAGTCCGGCCCGCCGCAGTGCCTGCTTCGACGCCTCGACCGGGCCGTAGCCCATGATCTCCGGCGACAGGCCGGTGACCCCGGTCGACACCACGCGCGCCAGCGGGGTGATGCCGAGCTCCTTGGCCTTCGTGTCGGACATGATCACCAGTGCGGCGGCGCCGTCGTTGAGCGCGCAGCAGTTGCCCGCGGTGATCCGGCCGTCCGGGCGGAAGACCGGCTTGAGTCCGGCCACACCGTCCAGGGTGACCCCCGCGCGCGGGCCGTCGTCGGTGTCCACGACCGTGCCGTCCGGCAGGGTGACCGGCGTGATGTCGGAGGCCCAGAACCCGTCGGCGATCGCCTTCTCCGCGAGGTTCTGCGAGCGCACGCCGAACTCGTCCATCTCCTCGCGCGAGATGTTCTTCAGCCGCGCCAGGTTCTCCGCGGTCTGCCCCATCGCGATGTAGACGTCGGGAAGCTGGCCGTTCTCCCTCGGGTCGGTCCAGGAGTCCGAACCCTGCCCCGCGGTCGCCGCCGTACGCGACTCGGCCTGCGCGAACAGCGGGTTGTGCGTGTCCGGCCAGGAATCCGAACTGCCGTTGGCGAAGCGTGACACCGTCTCCACGCCGGCCGAGACGAACACCTCGCCCTCGCCCGCGCGGATCGCGTGCAGCGCCATCCGCGTGGTCTGCAGGCTGGACGAGCAGTAGCGGGTGATCGTGCAGCCGGGCAGGTGGTCGTAGCCCAGTTCGACGGCGACCGCGCGGCCCATGTTGAAGCCGGACTCACCGCCGGGCAGTCCGCAGCCGAGCATCAGGTCGTCGATGTCGGCGGGATCGAGCTGCGGAACCTTGTCCAGCGCGGCCCTGACCATCGCCACGGTGAGATCGTCGGGCCGCATCCCCACCAGGGAACCCTTGCCCGCCCGTCCGATCGGGGAGCGGGCGGTCGAGACGATCACGGCTTCCGGCATGGCGGACACTCCTCTGGGTCTGCGCGGTGGTGCTGGTCACCACATCCTGCATCCCCCCGGACGAGCGGCAAACCGAAACGCGAGACCCGTCACGCGCCGGGCCCCGCGAGCGGGGTGGTTAGGCTGCGGACGGACGTCGCAACGCAGCAGTGCCGGAAGATCCCGGTACTCGTAAGCACTGGGAGCCGGAGTGGAATACGTCGAGCACATCGTGGATCTGGTGGGCGGCACGCCGCTGGTGAAACTGAACTCCCTCGCCGAGGGGCTCGAGCCGCTCGTGCTGGCGAAGGTCGAGTACATGAACCCCGGCGGCAGCGTGAAGGACCGCATCGCGCTGCGGATGGTGGAGGCCGCCGAGAAGTCCGGCGAACTGAAGCCGGGCGGCACGATCGTCGAGCCCACCTCAGGCAACACCGGGGTCGGACTCGCCATGGTCGCCCAGCGCAAGGGTTACAAGTGCGTGTTCGTCTGCCCGGACAAGGTCAGCGAGGACAAGCGCAACGTGCTCAAGGCCTACGGTGCCGAGGTGGTGGTCTGCCCGACCGCCGTCGCGCCGGAGGACCCCGAGTCGTACTACAACGTCTCCGACCGGCTGGTCACCGAGATCGAGGGCGCCTGGAAACCCAACCAGTACGCCAACCCGGAGAACCCCGCCAGCCACTACCACTCCACCGGTCCGGAACTGTGGAAGCAGACCGACGGCCGGATCACCCACTTCGTCACCGGCGTCGGCACCGGCGGCACCATCTCCGGCACCGGCCGCTACCTCAAGGACGTCAGCGAGGGCCGGGTCCAGGTGATCGGCGCCGACCCCGAGGGTTCGGTGTACTCCGGTGGCAGCGGCAGGCCGTATCTGGTGGAGGGTGTCGGCGAGGACTTCTGGCCGGAGACCTACGACCGCGGTGTCGCCGACGAGATCATTCCCATCTCCGACGCGCACTCCTTCGACATCACCCGCAGGCTCGCCCGTGAGGAGGGTCTGCTGGTCGGCGGCTCCTGCGGCATGGCCGTGGCCGCGGCCCTGCGCCTGGCCGAGCGCTGCGGCCCGGACGACGTGATCGTGGTGCTGCTGCCCGACGGTGGCCGCGGCTACCTGACGAAGGTCTTCAACGACGCGTGGATGTCCTCCTTCGGCTTCCTGCCGCCGGACTCCTCCGGTGCCACCGTCGGCGACGTCCTGCGTAAGAAGGACGGGCCGATCCCGGATCTGGTGCACAGCCACCCCAGCGAGACCGTCGCCGAGGCGGTGTCCGTGCTGCGCGAGTTCGGCGTCAGCCAGATGCCCGTGGTCAGCGCCGAACCGCCGGTCATGGCGGCGGAGGTCGTCGGCTCGGTCAACGAGCGGGACCTGCTCGACGCGCTGTTCACCGGCAAGGCCGCGCTCGCCGACGCGCTGACCGGCCACATGTCCGCCCCGCTGCCGACGATCGGCGCCGGGGAGCAGGTCGGTTCCGCGATGAAGGCACTGACCGGTGCCGACGGCGCGCTCGTCCTCGTCGACGGCAAGCCCGCCGGTGTGGTGACCCGCCAGGACCTGCTCTCCTTCCTCGCCGGCCACTGACCCCACCCGGCATGCCGTGTCGGGCGCCCCGGCATGCCGTGTCGGGCGGTAGGGCATGCCGTGTCGGGCGGTAGGGCGAGGAGCGGGAGCGGGCCGGACGTGCCGGAGCGGCCGATGTCCGAGGTTCGGGACGGCGAGCCGCTCGGCCGGGGCGTTCGGAGCAGCATATTCGTGCATCCGATAGCGTGTGCTTCCGAATACAAAACAGGTCCGCGTCAAGGGGGTTCAAGACCCACATGAGTGCTCCGCAGCCACCGAATCAGCCCTGGGGTGGCGGCCAGCAGCAGCCGCCGCAGGGCCCGCCGAGTGGTCCAATCCCGCAGCAAGACCCGTTCGGTTCCCCGGAACCGACCCAGGTCGTCCAGCCCGCGAGCCCGCAGGAGGGTGGTCAGCAGGGCAGCCAGTTCGGTGACTCCCCGGAGCCCACGCAGGTGGTCCAGCCCCCGAAGCCCGGCGAGCAGGGCGACGACTCCGGCGCGACGCAGGTCGTCTCGACGGGCGGTGCGGGCGGGGACGGGCCCGGCGCGGAATCCACGCAGCTCGTGCCCCCCGGCTCCCAGCCGCCCGCGATTCCGTACGCCCCGCCGCCGAGCGCGGCCGACAACCCCGGCGCGATGCACCCGCAGGGGGGCTTCGGTGCGCCCGGCCAGCAGCCGGGCGGTTTCGGCGGACCGCCCCCCGGCGGCTTCGACCCGTCTCAGGGACAGGGCGGCTTCGGCGCGCCCCCACCCGGGCCAGGTCAGCCGCAGCCGGGTGGCTTCGGCGGCCCGCCGCAGTTCGGTGGCCCGCCGCCCGCCGGTGGTCCCGCGGGTGGCACCAACAAGATGATCGGCACGGTCGTCGGTGGCGTTACCGCGCTCATCGGCCTGGTGATAGTGCTGTTCGGGATCATCGATTTCGCCGACATCACCGGTGGCATCGAGGGGGCACAGGAACTCAGCGACGATCAGGTCGACGAAGCCCTCGGCCAATTGGGAATCTCCTCGATCGGCACGCTCTCGTTCTACATCATCATGATCCTGGTCGGCGGGATCGCGGCCCTCGCCGGCGGCATCCTGACCGCTCTCGCGGGCAAGCTTTCCGGCGTGCTCAAAAAGATCGCGCCGATCGCCATCGCCGCCGGCGGATTCCTCGTGGTGCTGTTCGCCATTCTGTTGATGGCGGGCACCTCCCTGTCCGACGAAGGTGAGGCGCTGATAGCCAGCGCTCCCGGCACCGAGGTGCCCGGTGCGGGCACACCGGTGCTGTACCTGATTCTCGGCTTCCTGCTGCTCATCGTGGGCGTGTTGGGCGTCGTCCCGGCCACGGCCAAGATGATCGGCCTCGGCGACAAGGGTTCCGCCTTCGGTGGCCCGGGTCAGCCCGGTTTCGGCGGGCCTGGCGGGTTCGGTGGTCCGGGTGCCCCCGGCGGCTTCGGTGGACCGGGCCAGCCGGGCTTCGGTGGTCCCGGTGGTCCCGGACAGTCAGGTTTTGGTGGCCCCGGCGGTTTCGGTCAGCAGGGTCCGCCCAGCGACCCCGGTGGCTTCGGCCAGCCCGGCGGTTACCCGCAGCAGGGTCCACCCAGTCAGCCTGGCGGTTACCCGCAGCAGGGTCCGCCCAGCCAGCCTGGCGGCTTCGGCCAGCAGGGCCCGCCGCCGCAGTTCGGTCAGCCCGGTGGTTTCGGCCAGCCTGGCGGCTACCCGCAGCAGGGCCCGCCGCCGCAGTTCGGCCAGCAGCCGCCGCAGTTCGGTCAGCAGGGTCCGCCCAGCGACCCTGGCGGCTTCGGCCAGCCCGGTCAGTTCGGTCAGCCGGGCCAGTTCGGCCAGCCCGGTGGTGACCAGGGCCAGCCTGGCGGTTATGGCCAGCCCGGCGGTTACGGCCAGCCCGGCGGCGACCAGGGCCACCCCGGTCAGCCGCAGCAGGGGCAGCAGCCCCCGCAGCAGTGGTGACCTGACACGCGAAGTCCGGCGATGCCCCCGGCCCTGAATCCGAACAGTGGCCGGGGGCATCGCCGCGTCCTGGACCGGTTCGCCGCACGACTTCGTCGTGAACGCCCTTTCCACGGGCCTGGGAACGCTAGGGTGAATCCCGTTCAGAGTGCTGTCAGGCGATAGGGGAGTCGTGACCAACCCGTACGGCTATCCGACCCAGCCCGGACCGGGGCAGGGCGGTTACGCGTTCCAGGCGCAGCAGAGCCCGCCGAGCGGGGCGACGGCGATCCTCGCCGGGCTGGTAGGGCTCGTGCTCGGCGGCGTCCTCGCCTTCCTGCCGACCTACTGGCTGATCGACATCCCCGAGGGCGCCTCGCTGAGCGACCTCCAGTCGAACGGCTACACGATGCTCGGCCTCTACTACGGGGCGGGCCTGTTCCTGATCCTGGGCGCGATCGTCACCTTCTTCCGTGGTTTCGCCGGTGCGTTCCTGTTGCTCGTCGGCTCGCTGCTGGGGGTGGCGGCCGTGCTGCTCGAACCCGCGATCCTGTACGACGGGCAGTTCGGTCTTTTCTTCGAGCTGACGTTCTCCTTCGAGGTGCCCCAGGCCTGGGTCCGGATCGCCGGTCTCGTGCTCGGTCCGGTGGTGCTGATCCTTGCCGTGCTCCCGCCGACGATGCGCTACCTCCGGCACAACCCCGGTACGCCGCAGCAGTGGAACCAAGCCCAGCACCCGCAGCCGCAGCAGTACCCCCACGGACAGCAGTACCCGCAGGCCCAGTACCCCCAGCAGAACCCCCAGCAGTGGGGCGGTGCGCAGCAGCCCGGCGGGCAGCAGGGTGGCGGTTACCCGCCGCAGAACTGGTGAACGATCCGTCGATGCCGGTTTGGTGACTTTCGCCGATACCGGCCCCTGAATCGCCTTACGCTGTGCTGTCCGGCCGATTCCGGCCGGACGGGAGTCGCGTCACGGACGACGAGGGGTCACCATGAGCTACCCACAATTTCCCGGAACCGGCGGTCAGCCCGCCATGCCGAACCATCCCGCACACGCGATGCCGCCGCAGCGGGAGAGCGGCGTCACCGCGATCATCGCGGGGGTGCTCGCCGTCGTCGGCGGGTTGTTCCACCTGCTGGGCATCTTCCTGCAGTTCGCCGACGCCGACGTGATCTTCGATGAGGTGTACGGGGTCGTCGCGTTCATCTCGAACATCGTGCTGGTGCTGACGCTGCTGCCCGGTGCGGTACTGCTGTTCACCCGCAAGCCCGCCGGACGCCTGCTGGTCATGGGTGGGGCGGCGTTCGCCGTCGTGTACTTCGTCGGCGGGCTGGTGTGGGGGCTGGCATCCACCCTGCCGAGCACCTCGCTGACCAGTTCGCAGGCCGGGGCAGTCGCCGGGGCGACGGGCACCATCCTGCTGGTGTTCATGGTTCCCGCCATCGCGACGTTCGTGCTCGCCATCGTCCCGCCGACCGTCCGCTGGATCGCGGCGGCGCGGGCACCACAGGCAGGTGGCTACGCGCAGTCGCAGCCCTTGCAGCCTCCGCCCGGATACCCGCAGCAGCCCCAGAGTTGGTGACGCGCGCCGGGGCCGCCGCGATCACCGCGGCGGCCCCGGCGTCCACATCACGCGACGCCACTGCCACCGTCACCCGGCTGGCCGTACGCTGGTCCGCATGGTTGACGACCACTCCTCCCTGGGCTTCGAGACGCGCGCCATCCACGTCGGGCAGCAGCCCGACCCGCGGACGGGCTCCGTCATCGTGCCGATCTATCAGACCTCCACCTACGCGCAGGACGGCGTCGGCGGGCTGCGTGAGGGCGAGTACGAGTACTCACGTACCGCCAACCCGAACCGCACCGCGCTGGAACAGGCGCTCGCCGCGCTCGAAGGGGCGCGGCACGCGCTCGCCTTCGGCTCCGGGATGGCGGCGACGGACGCACTGCTGCGCACCATGCTGCGTCCCGGCGACCACTTGGTCCTCGGCGACGACGCGTACGGCGGGACCTTCCGCCTCATCGACAAGGTGCTCACCGAATGGGGCGTCACCTACGACGTTGCGCGACTGTCCGATGTGGACGCCGTACGGGCGGCCGTGCGTCCGGAGACGAAGGCGATCTGGTGTGAGACGCCGACGAACCCGTTGCTCGGCATCGCCGATATCGCGGTACTCGCACAGGTGGCGCACACCTCCGGCGCGAAGCTGATCGTGGACAACACCTTCGCGACCCCGTACCTGCAGACGCCGCTCGATCTCGGTGCCGACGTCGTGCTGCACTCCACCACCAAGTACCTCGGCGGGCATTCCGACGTGGTCGGCGGCGCGGTCGTCACGAACTCGGACGAACTGCGGGAGAAGCTGTTCTTCCTGCGCAACACCGCGGGCGCGGTGCCGGGCCCCTTCGACGCCTGGCTGACCCTGCGCGGTGTGAAGACGCTGGCGGTACGGATGGAACGGCACTGCGACAACGCGGAACGGGTCGTCGAGGCCCTGCGTGCGCATCCCAAGGTCGGCACGGTCTACTACCCGGGGCTGCCGGAGCATCCGGGGCACGAGGTCGCGGCCAAGCAGATGCGCCGTTTCGGCGGGATGATCTCCTTCACCCACGTCGACGGGGAGCAGGCCGCGCTGGACGTCGCGGACGGAACCTCGCTGTTCATCCTCGCCGAGTCGCTCGGCGGCGTCGAGTCGCTGATCGAGCACCCCGGCCGGATGACGCACGCCAGCACGGAGGGGTCCACGCTGCAGGTGCCCGCCGACCTGGTGCGGCTGTCCGTCGGGATCGAGAGCGGCGAGGACCTGGTCGCCGACCTGCGTACGGCGCTCGACTGAGCTACGGGCGGTAGTTCGCCGGCTCGGCGGCGCCGGCTTCCGGCGCGCGGACCTGACCGGGTCCGGTGGCGGGGAGATCGGCGCCGTCGACGCAGCCGCCGACCAGTTCCACGTGGTTGTCGTGCCGGATGTACTGCGCGGGATCGCCGCAGGTGGCCTGCTCGACGGTGTAGAAGGCGGCGCCGGTCAGCGCGATGGCGGACGCCACCGCCGCGACCATCGGGACGACGCCGGACGAACGGCCGCTCCGGCTCTGTCCCGTGTGCCCCCGTCGCATGGCTTTCTCCCGGGTCGTCGCTGGTTGTCGTGCCCAGGGTACCCGCCTCACGCGGACGTCACCTGACGCCGTGACGGAAACCGGCTCCGGGCACGGAAAGGCCGGTGAACGGCGCCCGTCCACCGGCCTTTCCCCGCGACGGTCGTCAGAGGTTGCCGCGGCGATCCTGCTCGCGCTCGATGGCCTCGAACAGCGCCTTGAAGTTGCCAAGGCCGAAGCCCAGCGAACCGTGCCGTTCGATCAGCTCGTAGAACACGGTCGGACGGTCGCCGATCGGCTTGGTGAAGATCTGCAGCAGGTAGCCGTCCTCGTCCCGGTCGACCAGGATCCGGTGCTCCTTCAACGTCTCGATCGGCACGCGCACGTTGCCGATCCGGGCCCGCAGCTCCGGGTCGTCGTAGTAGGAGTCCGGCACCGACAGGAACTCGACGCCCGCGGCACGCATCGCCGTCAGCGTGGCCACGATGTCGTTGGTGGCCAGCGCGATGTGCTGGCAGCCGGGGCCGCCGTAGAAGTCCAGGTACTCGTCGATCTGCGACTTCTTCTTCGCGATCGCGGGCTCGTTCAGCGGGAACTTGACGCGGTGGTTGCCGTTCGAGACGACCTTGCTCATCAGCGCCGAGTAGTCGGTGGCGATGTCGTCGCCGACGAACTCCGCCATGTCCACGAAGCCCATCACGCGGTGGTACCAGTCGACCCAGTAGTCCATCTTGCCGAGCTCGACGTTGCCGACGCAGTGGTCGACGGCCTGGAACAGCCGCTTCGGCGCGCCTTCGGGACGGGTGACCGCGCCCTCCTTCGCCTCGAAGCCGGGCAGGTAGACGCCGTCGTAGCGGGAACGGTCGATCAGCGTGTGCCGGGTCTCGCCGTAGGTCGCGATCGCCGCGCGGCGGATGGTGCCGTGCGAGTCGGTGACGTCGTTCGGCTCCTCCAGCACGGTCGCACCCTGCGAACGGGCGTGCTCGACGCACTTGTCCACGTCGGCGACCTCGAGCGCCAGGTCGATCACGCCGTCGCCGTGGCGGCGGTGGTGGTCGAGCAGTTCCGAGTCGGGGCGCACGCCGCCGGTGATGACGAACCGTGCCGAGCCGGACTTGAGCACGAAGGCCTTGTGGTCCGGGTTTCCTGTCTCCGGGCCGGAGTACGCGACCTGCTGCATGCCGAACGCGACCTGGTAGAACCACGCGGTCTGGGTGGCGTTGCCGGCGATGAACACGACGGCGTCCAGCGCCTTGACCGGGAACGGGTCGGTCGAGGAGTCGTGGTCGACCAGCCCGACGAGCTGGCGGAGCTGGTCGAAGCTGACGTCGTCCATCGCGGCGTGCGGTTCCATCGTGTTGGTCACGGCCCGGCCTCCTCGATCGTGGTGTGTGGCGGTCGTCGAAGCATGCGACCTGCCGGGCAAGGTGAGCAATAGCCGTCGATTTCGCTGCGCGATCTGTACAGTTCTGACGCGGAAACCCCGCGCAGACTGGGCAGGCTGCGCACTACTCGGCTGGGAGACGCTCGATGCCGGACGGACCGCTGGACGAACTCGACTCGAAGTTGCTGCTCCTGCTCACCGACTCACCCCGGCTCGGGGTGCTGGAATGCGCCCGCAGGCTGGGCGTCGCGCGCGGCACCGTGCAGGCCCGGCTGGACCGGCTCGCCGCACGCGGAGTGCTGGCCGGTTTTCCGCCGGACCTGGATCTGGTGGCGATGGGGTACGGCCTGACGGCGTTCGCCTGGCTGGAGATCGCGCAGGGCAGGCGCAGCCAGGTGGCCGAGGCGCTGGCGGCGATCGACGAGGTCTGCGAGGTGCACGCGACCACCGGGCAGGGTGACCTGTTCGTGCGGATGGTCGCGCGTTCGAACGACGACCTCCAGCGGGTGATCGACGAGGTGGTCAGCGTGCCGGAGGTCCGCCGAACGTCCACCTCGATCGCGTTGTCCACCCCCGTGCCGCCCCGGTTCCGTCCGCTGCTGGAGCGGACCGCGCGCGGGGCCTGATCCCTCAGCGGACGTACTCCAGGTAGCGCCGCGCCGAACGCTGCACGACCCGGTTGCCGTCGCTTCGGACCACCGCCGACCACCAGGCACCGTAGATCGCCTGGAAAGCCAATGGGCGCAAGGTTTCCGCGGCCTGGCGGACGATCTGCGGACGTTCCGGGATCAGGTTCGGGTAGCTGTACATGAAGCCGACGTGCGTGCGATCCGGGATAACCTGGACGATGTCGCCGCTCAGCAGCGCGCCGTCACCGTGTTCGCCGCCGGCCCAGTGCAGCACGGTGCCGCCCGCGAAGTGCACGCCGAGGTTGTGCAGCGTCAGGTCCGGCCCGAGCGATTTCTCCCGGCCGCTCCAGAACTCGATCGCCGGATCCGGCCGTCCCACCCATTCGCGATCGTTCTCGTGCAGGTACACCGGGGCGTCGAAGACGCGGGCCCACTCGACCATCGTCGTGTAGTAGTGCGGGTGGCTGATCGCGATGCCGGTGAGTCCACCGAGTTCGGCCACCCTGGCGATGATCTCGTCGTCGAGCAGCGCGGTGCAGTCCCAGAGGACGTTGCCTGCATCGGTGCGTACCAGCAGTGCCCGCTGCCCGATGGCGAATCCCGGCGTGCTGCCGATCCCGGTGATTCCCGGTCCCTCGTCCTCGATCCGGGCCGTCTGGCTCTCCCGCACGGCGGTCAGGTCGGTCCACCGCTGCCCCGCGGCGGGCACGTACTGGCGCTCGTCCAGGCAGACCGGGCAGGTCTCCCGCGGCTCGCCGTACTGCATTCCGCAGGCGGCACAGATCGGCGGTTCGGCTGTCATCTCGGAAACCCCCTGCCGGCGGGACGCGGTCACCTCCATTGTGGCCGGACGGCCCGCCCGGGCAACGGCAGATCGCCGGGTCAGCGGCGACCGGTTCGCGGCGGCGCACCCACCGCCGCCAGCGCCCCGTCCGCGGCGGCTGTCGCGCTGTTGATCGAGATCTCACCGCGCATTCCCGGCGCGGCCACCATGTCGCCCGCCAGGAAGACGCCGTCCCCGCGATCCACGGCGGGACGGTCGCGCCAGGTCCGGCCGGGGAAGTCGATCGCACCGGCCCGCCGGTGCGCGACGGCGTCGCGGCTCCACGTCGTCCGGTCCCGTCGGCCCGGCACCAGTGCGTCGACGAGAGTGTCCAGCCGTGCGAGCGCGTCCCGGCGTGGTTCGCCCTCGCGGATCGGCAGGCTCGCCTGGTACAGCGCCTCACCGCGCGGGGCTAGCGTCCGGTCCGGCCGGGAGTAGCACTCGGCGAACCCGCCCTCGTCCAGGTCGAACAGCACGAACGGATCGCCTCGCCGCCTGGTCACCGCGAAGTCGAGCAGCACGCAACTGCCGCTGTCCCAGTGCAGCGTCTCGTCGCCGAGCAGCAGGCGTGCACTCGCCAGTTCGGTCGCGACGATCGTGGGGTTCGACGGCAGTTCGGTGACCCTGCTGTCCAGTTCGATGCGCACGCCCAGTTCGCGGGCGCGCGCGGCGAGACGTCCGGTCACCGCGGGCCAGCCGCCGCGCACGTACCGCACCGCCGGGATCGACGGGGCGAGCACGCGCCGGATCAGGTCCCAGACGAAGCGCGCCGACAGCACACCGGAATCGGGCAGATACGTGACGACGCCGATGAGGCTCGCGGCCTGCCGGGCGGCCTCGGCGCCGAACTCCGCGCTCGCCCAGGTGGTGAAGTCGACGTCCACGGGGGCGGTGCGGCCGCGCCCCGCCACCAGCCGCAGCAGGTCCCTGCTGAGCCCGCGCCGGATCCGTCCGTCCAGCCGGTACCGGCCGGTCGCGACGGCGAGCAGCGGCGTACGTGCCGCGTGACCGAGCAGGTCGCGTTCCTCGAGCCACGTCCAGTGCGGGCCGTCGTCGTAGAACACGTGCGGGCCCTCGTGCGCGACGTGTGGCGGAGCGGTCGCGCGCCCGCGTCCGCCGAGGGTGGAGTGTGCCTCGTGGAGGGTGACCGCCGCGCCGCGCTCGGCGCAGGCGACGGCCGCCACCAGGCCGGCGATACCGCCGCCGACCACCGTTATCTCCTTGTTCCCGCCGTTCTCCGGCATAACCGACTCCGTCCTGTGGTCACCGATCTGGCGACCACAGGACGGAGTGGGATGCGAATGTGTGACAGCGGATGCCGCCCGCCGCGAATCAGCCGCGGTACGGGACCGCCTTCACCAGCGTCACATTCTGCTTGCCGCCGTTGGGTAGCTCGTACTCGCGAGCCTCGCCCTCCTTGGCGCCCATCAGCGCCTTGCCCAGCGGGGAGTCGGGGGAATAGACCTCGAGGTCGCCCTCCGCCCCCTCCTCGCGGGTGGCCAGCAGGAACTTCTCGTCTTCGTCGTCGCCGTCGTAACGCACGGTCAGCACCATGCCGGGTTCGGCGGTGCCGTCGTTGGCCGGTGCCTCGCCGACCTTGGCGGTCCGCAGCAGCTCCTGGAGGTGCCGGATACGGGCTTCCTGCTGCCCCTGCTCCTCGCGGGCCGCGTGGTAGCCACCGTTCTCCTTGAGGTCGCCCTCTTCGCGGCTGTCGTTGATCCTCGCGGCGATGACCGGACGGTTCTCGATCAGCTCGTCGAGCTCGTGCTTGAGCCGGTCGTGGGCATCCTGGGTGAGCCAGGTCACCTTGGTGTCGCTCACGGTCACCATCTCCTCGTTAGGCCTGCCGGACATGGGTGTACATACCGGCTGCCGCGCGGGCATGGCATGCCAACGCGGCTGAGATAAAGGAAAGACACGGCCCGCGTGGGCCGTGCCGGTAGGTCAGGCTAACACGATTCGCGGTAGCGACGCCGCCGTCGAACGGCCGTCGCGGGTGCTCAGCGCGGGTTTCACCCCGTTGGCCGCTACTCGCTTGACAGGTAGTCCGGTACGTCATATGAGCAGCCGAAGACGTCCGCGGTGACGGGTTTGCCGCTGCTCCTGATCACCGCCGACACGGCGGGCACGGAGGCCGGCACGAGCACCTCACGCCGTCCGCTCTCCGCTCCGCTGAGATCCCGCACACGCACGATGCACACACCGGGACGGGCCGGATCGTCCCGCGTCACGTCCAGCGTGATCTCCATCGAATCCGGGCCGACCTCGGCGAAACTCCGCCGCTGCGCCTCGATCGGCGCCGCACCCAGATTCTGGTACGCGACGAACGCCAGTACGCCCCCCAGTGCGACGGCCGCCACGGCGAGAACCACCGCCCGTAACCGACGCGGCGTGCCGCCGCCACGCGGTTTCCCGTACCGCCCCTCGGGGAGGGCGCGGGCACTCTGCTCGGCGGGTGTGGTGCTCACCCCGGGCCTCCCGGTCGGTCCTGTCGTAGGGACGGGGACAATGGAGCCGATACCCCGCGTGTCGAGTATCCGTGCGGCGCCCGCTCCGGGAACAGCGGGCCCGGCCCGCGGGTTGTCGTCATCACAGGCGCCGGCGCGGCGGCCGGGCACACGAACAGCAGTGAGAAGGGATCGGGCGGGCATGACGGTTTCTGATGGGCGGGCCTCCGGGCTCCGGTTGATGGCCGTCCACGCGCATCCGGACGACGAGTCCAGCAAGGGCGCGGCGACCATGGCCCGGTACGTCGCGGACGGGCACCAGGTCATGGTCGTCACCTGCACCGGTGGCGAGGCGGGCAGCGTGCTGAACCCGGCGATGGACCGCCCGGAGGTGCACGAGAACATGACCGCGGTGCGCCGCGAGGAGATGGCCACCGCAGCCAAGATCCTCGGCGTCGAGCACCGCTGGCTCGGCTTCGTCGACTCCGGCCTGCCGGAGGGCGAGCCGCTGCCGCCGCTGCCCGAGGGCTGCTTCGCGGTGGCTCCGCTGGAGGAGTCGACGGCCGCACTGGTGGAGGCGATCCGCGAGTTCCGGCCGCACGTCGTGCTCACCTACGACGAGAACGGCGGCTACCCGCACCCCGACCACATCCGCTGCCACGAGATCTCCGTCGCGGCGTTCGACGCCGCTCCGGAGCCCGACCGCTTCCCCGAGGCGGGCGAGCCGTGGCAGCCGCTGAAGCTGTACTACATGCACGGCTTCTCCCGCGCCCGGATGGCGGCCTTCCACGAGGCGCTGACCGAGGCCGGACTCGAGTCGCCCTACGCGGAGTGGCTCAGCAACTGGGACCCGGACAAGGCCGACGTGATGGAGCGGGTCACCACCCAGGTCGAGTGCGGCGACTACTTCGAGCAGCGGGACGAGGCGCTCAGGGCGCACGCCACCCAGATCGACCCGGACAGCCGCTGGTTCGCCGTCCCGCGGGACCTGCAGCGCAAGGTCTGGCCGACGGAGGAGTACGAACTCGTCCGCTCGCTTGTGGACAGCACGCTGCCGGAGGACGATCTGTTCGCGGGCGTCAAGGAGAAGGTGGAGCGATGATTCTCGGTGCGGGTCCGCCCGTCGTCACGGTCGCGACGGTGCTGGCGCAGCAGCAGCCCGGCAACGGTGACGGTGGCGGTCAGGGTGAGGACTTCGGCAAGTCGTCCCCGGTCGGCCTGCTGGTGCTGATCCTGTTCCTCATCGCCGTGGTCCTGCTGGTCCGCTCGATGACCAAGCACCTCAAGCGCGTCCCGGAGAGCTTCGACGAGCCCGGTGCGGCGACCACCGCCACCGAGGCGGAGCCGGGCGAACCCGCCGCCGAGGAGCGCGAGGAGCCGGAAGCGGCCGAGGGCAGGGTCGAGCCGGTGCCGAAACGCGAGTCCTAGGCACTGCCGGGTCCCTCGCGGTTTGACACGCTGGGTGCATGCCGAACCGTCTCGCCAGCGCCACCAGCCCGTACCTGCTCCAGCACGCCGACAACCCGGTCGACTGGTGGCCCTGGAGTGCGGACGCGCTGGCCGAAGCGAAACGCCGGGACGTGCCGATCCTGTTGTCGATCGGCTACGCGGCCTGCCACTGGTGCCACGTCATGGCGCACGAGTCCTTCGAGGACGAGGCGACCGCGGCGGTGATGAACGCGGGCTTCGTGAACATCAAGGTGGATCGCGAGGAACGTCCCGACATCGACGCGATCTACATGACGGCCACCCAGGCGATGACCGGGCACGGCGGGTGGCCGATGACCTGTTTCCTCACGCCCGAGGGCGAACCCTTCCACTGCGGCACGTACTACCCGCCCGCCCCGCGGCCGGGAATCCCGGCGTTCGGCCAGTTGCTGGAGGCGGCGGGCCGCGCCTGGGCCGAGCAGCGCGAGGAGCTGCGGGAGAGCGCGGGCCGGATCCTCGCGCACATCGGCGAGCAGACCGGCCCCTTGCAGGAGGCCGTGGTGGACGCCGAGGCGGTGGCGGGCGCGGCGGCGAAGCTGCGCTACGACCAGGACCCGGTGAACGGCGGCTTCGGTGGTGCGCCGAAGTTCCCGCCGTCGATGGTGCTGGAGTTCCTGTTGCGCCACCACGAGCGCACCGGTTCCGCGGACGCGCTCGCGGTGGCCACCTCGTGCATGGACGCCATGGCCAGGGGTGGCATCTACGACCAGCTCGCCGGCGGCTTCGCCCGGTACTCGGTGGACGCCGGATGGGTCGTACCGCACTTCGAGAAGATGTTGTACGACAACGCTTTGCTGCTGCGCGCCTACGCGCATCTCGCCCGCCGCACGGGTTCGGCACTCGCCCGCCGGGTCACCGAGGAGACCGCCGGGTTCCTGGTCCGCGAGCTGCGTACCGCGCAGGGTGGGTTCGCCGCCTCGCTCGACGCGGACACCGACGGGGTCGAGGGCCTGACCTACGTCTGGACACCGGAGGAACTGCGCTCGGTGCTCGGGGACGCCGACGCCGCCTGGGCGGCGGAGCTGTTCGGCGTCACCGAGGACGGCACCTTCGAGGAGGGCGCCTCGACGCTGCGACTGCCACGCGACCCGGACGACGAGCGGCGTTTCCGGCGTGTCCGGGAGACGCTGCTGGTGAAGCGGGCGACCCGTCCGCAACCGGGACTCGACGACAAGGTGATCGCCGCGTGGAACGGACAGGCCATCACGGCGCTGGCCGAGGCCGGACTGGCACTCGACCGTCCACAGTGGATTGATGCGGCCGTGGACGCCGCGAACCTGTTGCTGGACAAGCACATCGTCGACGGACGGTTGCGGCGCAGCTCCCGGGGTGGCGTGGTCGGCGAAGCGGCGGGAGTGCTGGAGGACCACGGCTGCCTGGCGGACGGCCTGCTCGCGCTGCACCAGGCGACCGGTGAGCCCCGGTGGCTGGCCGCCGCCACTGGATTGCTGGACCTCGCGCTGGAGCGCTTCGCCGGGGATGTTCCGGGGGCCTTCCACGACACCGCCGACGACGCCGAGGCGCTCGTGCACCGGCCGTCCGATCCGACCGACAACGCCAGTCCCGCCGGGGCGTCGGCGCTGGCCGCTGCGCTGCTGACGGCGTCCGCGCTGGCCGGGCCGGACGTCGCCGCGCGGTACCGGGAGGCGGCGGAGCGTGCGCTGAGCCGGGCGGGCGCGCTGGCGGCGAAGGCGCCCCGGTTCGCCGGTCACTGGCTGACCGTCGCCGAGGCGGCGCTGGCCGGTCCGGTGCAGGTGGCCGTGGTCGGGGCGGATCCCGGCTCCCGGGCCTCGCTGCTGCGCGCCGCCGTCGCGGGGGTGCACGGCGGGGCGATCGTGCTGGCCGGTGAACCGGAGGCGGCCGGGGTCCCGTTGCTGGACGGCCGCCCGCTGGTCGCGGGCTCGCCCGCCGCGTACGTCTGCCGTGGCTACGTCTGTGACCGCCCGGTCACCACGCCGGAAGAGCTCACCGCCGCCCTCTGACATCGCCGCCACCTCCAGGTCGGGGTTCCGCTGGTGGTGAACGGGCACCTCACGGTCTTGATTCAGGCGTAACGTTCGTAGTGACGTAATCATGTAATCAAGGAGCGACCATGGGACGTGGCTGGAACGGCGGACGCGGATGGAACGGTGGACGCGGCAGGCAGCAGGCGGAGGCACCCCCGGCGGACGGCGTGGGCGCCTGGTTCGCGGGCAGGTTGCCGGAGGGCTGGTTCACCGCGGCGCCCGAGGTGACCGTGGACCGCGAGGAGATCGTCGTGGTCGGTGAGCTGCCCGCGATCGAGGGCGAGCAGCCGGACGATGCCGCCCGTGGTGCCGCCGAGGATGGCCGGATCAGCCGATTCCGCGAGGAGACCAGGGAGGAACGCATCGAGATCGCCCGCCAGGCCGAGTACCGCTACCAGCGCAAGGTCGCCTGGGGTGCCAGGGTGGGCGGCACCACCGAGCTGTTCACGACGGCGTCCGTCCCGGTGATGACCCGGCTGCGGCAGCCGGAGCGCCTGGTGCTCGACACACTGGTCGACGCCGGGGTGGCGCGTTCCCGCTCGGAGGCGCTGGCGTGGGCGGTACGGCTGGTCGGGGAGCACGCCGACGCCTGGCTTGGCGAACTGCGGGAAGCGATGGCCACCGTCGACGATCTCCGCGCCAAGGGCCCTGACCTGGGCTGACCGCGTCACATAGCGACATCGGCGCGGGTGCGGCAGGCTTGGTTACGCGGGAGTAGCCAAGCGTTGCGGAGGAAGCATGAACCAGCCGCCGGTGCCGGAGAAGATCGACCAGGGCGCCATCACCGACGTTCTCGACGGCCGGTGGGCCGAGGTACGGCGGATGATCCGGGACCAGGTCGCCGCCGCGGAATTCCTCGAGTCGCACGAACTCGACACCGAACGGCACCGGGCGCAGGTGTACGAGCAGCTCGCCGAACTCGCGGCGAGCGGACGGCAGCGGCTCGGGTTCGCCGCCGAGTACGGCGGTGGCGACGACGTCGGCGGTTCGCTGGTGTCGTTCGAGATGCTCGGCTTCGGTGACCTGTCGCTGATGGTCAAGGCGGGCGTGCAGTGGGGACTGTTCGGCGGTGCCGTGCAGCTTCTCGGTACCGCCCGGCATCACGAGCGGTACCTGCGCCCGATCATGGATCTGGAACTGCCCGGCTGTTTCGCGATGACCGAGACCGGGCACGGCTCGGACGTCGCGAACCTGCGCACCACGGCCACCTACGATCCGGCGTCCGCGGAGTTCGTCGTGGACACCCCGCACGAGGCGGCGCGCAAGGACTACATCGGCAACGCCGCCCGTGACGGTCGCATGGCCGTGGTGTTCGCCCAGCTCGTCACCGAGGGCGAAAGCCGTGGTGTGCATGCCTTCCTGGTGCCGATCCGGGACGAGAACGGCAACACCGCGCCGGGGGTGAGGATCGAGGACTGCGGACGCAAGGCCGGACTGAACGGCGTGGACAACGGACGGCTGAGCTTCGCCGGCGTGCGCGTTCCGCGTGCGGCGCTGCTCAACGCGTACGGCGACGTGGCCGTCGACGGCACGTACTCCAGTTCCATCGAGAGCGACAGCAGGCGTTTCTTCACCATGCTCGGCGCGTTGATCCGCGGCCGGGTGTCGGTGGCGGGCAGCGCGGGCAACGCGACGAAGCGGGCGCTGGCCATCGCGGTCCGCTACGGCGAGGCTCGCAGGCAGTTCGCCCGGCCGGGCGACCCGGACGAGGTCGTGCTGCTCGACTACCGAGCCCACCAGCGCAAGCTGCTGCCCGCTCTGGCGAAGACGTACGCGTTGCACTTCGCGCAGGAGGAACTCGTCGGCGCCCTGCACGACCTGTCGAACCAGGGCGACTCCGCCGAGGTCGACGAGCACCGGCAGCGGGAACTCGAATCGCGGGCGGCCGGGGTCAAGGCGTTCGCCACCTGGCATGCCACCAGTTCCATCCAGACGGCCCGGGAGGCCTGTGGCGGCGCGGGGTATCTGGCGGAGAACGTGCTGCCCGCGCTGAAGGCGGACACCGACGTCTTCACCACCTTCGAGGGCGACAACACCGTGCTCCTGCAACTCGTCGCGAAGGGCCTGCTGACCAGTTACAAGGACCACTTCGAGGAGCTCAGCCCGCTGGCCACGGCCAGGTTCGTGGCCGAGCAGTTCGTCGGCACCGTCATGGAACGCACGGCCGCGCGCAAGCTCATCGACCGGCTGGTCGACGCGGGCCCCGGCAACGACGACGATGCCACGCTGCTGGACCGCGGCTGGCAGGTGAAGGCGTTCTGCGACCGGGAGGAGCACCTGCTCGACGGGGCCGCCGCCCGTCTGCGCCGGGTGTCCGATGATGACGCGGATCCGTTCGAGGTGTTCAACGGCGCGCAGGATCACCTGCTGCACGCGGCGTCCGCGCACGTGGAGCGGATCCTGCTGGAGGCCTTCGTCGCGGGCGTCGACCGCTGTGCCGATCCGGCGGCGAAAGCCTTGCTGGACAAGGTATGTGACCTGTTCGTGCTGTCCACCATCGAAGCGGACCGGGCCTGGTTCCTCGAACACGGACGGCTCACCTCGGCCCGGTCGAAGGCCGTCGTGGCGACCGTGAACGAGCTGTGCGCGGAGTTGCGCCCGCACGCGAGCATCCTGGTCGACGCTTTCGCCATCCCCGAACAGTTCATCGCCGCCGCACCGATCGCAGCCGGGGCGGAGCGCGGGCGACAGGACGTGATGCGCGCGCACGACGCCGCGGTGCGCTGAGCGTGACCGAGAATCCCGGCCTGCCCTACGACCTGCTCGCCCGTACGGCCGGCTACCGCTGGTGGCGGCCGTTGCTCGGGCTGGTGCTGTTCGCTGCGCTGGGCCTGATCGCGCTGGTCCTGGCGACCACGCTGGCGCAGTACCTCGCGCTGCTGGTGGACGGGCGCACGGCCGGGGACGCGCTGACGCTGCTCGCCGACGAAAGCGCGGTGCGTGCCGCGACCGAGGCGAATCCGGGGATGACGGAGCTGAGCCTGTTCCTGCCGCTGGCCGCGGTGCTCCCGGCCGCCCTGTTGGCCGCCCGGTTGTCGCGGAGCGGGCCGCTGGGCAGCGTCGGCGGACGTTTGCGCTGGTCCTGGCTCGGCGAGTGCCTGGCAACGGCCTTGCTGCTGTGGATCGTCGCGCAGGTCGCGGTGGTGCTGCTGTCCCCGGTGCCCGAGGGGCAGGAGGCCGCGGAGTTCCCCGGCTGGCCCGCTTTCGGTGCGGTGGCGGCGATCGCGGTGCTGGTCGTCCCGCTGCAGTGCGCCGCCGAGGAGTACGTCTTCCGTGGTCTGCTGCTGCGCACGCTCTCGTCCTGGTTCCGCCTGCCGTGGGTCGGCATCCTCGTCACCTCGGCGGGTTTCCTGTCGCTGCACGGCTACACCGACCCGATCGCCTGGGCGTTCCTGGTGACGCTGGCGATCGCCGGCTGCTGGCTGACCATCCGCACCGGCGGGCTGGAGGCGGTGATCGCGATGCACGTCATGAACAACTCGCTCGCCGTGCTCGCTTCCGGTCTGGGCGGTGACTCCGATTTCGAGCAGGCGGGCGAGGTTCCGCCGGGGAGTGTGCTGCCGATCGTGCTGGCGATCCTCGGCTACGCCTGGTGGATCGACCGCCGCGCCGCCCGCCGTGAACTGGCGACCACCCCGGACGGCCGCGTTCCGGTGACCGCGCTCGGCCTGCGTCCGCCGGACTGGGCCGGTGCCCGTCACGATCGGCTCCCCGCGCGCCGACCGTGACGGGGCCCGTCCGGCTCAGACGGCGGAGATGCGCCAGCCCTCGTTCACCGTCGGGGCGTTCGTGGTCCGGGTGTCCGGGCCGTCGTCGTGGCACCGTTCGGTGATCCCGCCGAACAGTCCCGGGTACTGACCGCGCTGATAGGTCTTCACGTCGTAGGTGACGTCGAACGCCTCCACCCCGTACTCACCCTTGACCGTGGTCCTCGCCGGGACGGGGGCGGTGGTCGCCACCCCGATCGACGTGGTCCGCGACCGGGTGATGCTCGAGCTGACCGAGGCGGTGAGGAACTCGGTGAGCTTGGCGGTCATCGTGGCGCCCACGTCGATGGAGAAGGTCTGCGACTGCTGCGAGGTGAACGTGGCGGTGACCGGTTCGCCGAGCTGGTTGGTGACGATCCGGGTGTCACTGACGTTGAAGGCCGGCGTCACGACGGGGTTGGAGAATTCGTACTGGTACCAACGGTAATTGCCCCAGCCCCAGGTCGGGTTCGCCGGATCGGGGGTCCATTCGCCGGGGGCGTCCCAGCAGTTGATGGTGTCCGCGTTCGCGGTGCCCGCACCGGCGACCGCGGTCCCGGCGAAGGTGGCGGCGGTGGCCAGTGCGAGCGCACCGAGTCTGCGGAGCGTGCCGCCTCTCGTGCGGTGGCCGTTCGGTGGTGTCGTCATCGTCATCCCTTTTTTGGTTGGTCGAACGACCTAATTTGTAGCGGGTGGGTGACCTGGTGTCCATAGGCCGGGCTGGTGAACGTCCCACCAGCCGGGCGAGCCGGGCGAGGCCTAGGCTGTGCGGCATGGGCCGAGGGGCGGGACCGCGACGCCGCGCGCAACTGGTCGCCGCGGCGGGCACCGTCGTGGGCAGGCTCGGCGTCGAGGCGATGACGACCCGGGCGATCGCGCAGGAAGCCGAACTGCCGCTCGGACTGATCCACTACTACTTCAAGGCGAAGAACGACATCCTCGCCGCCGTGCTGGCCGACTGCACCGAACGGCTGGTGCTGCTGATCGGCCGGTCCACCGGCGACACCCTGGCGGACTGCCTGCGCGGACTGCTGCGCGCCGTCGTCGCCGACCAGGCGTCCGGGGAGCAGCTCGCCCAGCTCCAGCTCACCGTGACCCTGATGCGCAACCCGGAGATGGCGGCACACGGCCGGGAGAAGTACGACCGGCTGCTGGCCGCGCTGGCCGACCGGTTCGCGCTGGCCGACCCGGAACTCGACGCCGACCGCGAGGCGGCCGCCCGCCTCGCCGCCGTCATGCTCGTCATGTTCGACGGTCTGCTGCTCGCCGCCGGGGGGCTGTCCGATCAGTCCCGTGTGGACAGTCTGGTGCTGGACAGCGAACGGGCCGTTCTCGCCGTCCGCGCCACACTGTCCCCGGGCGCCTGACCGGGCCGTCCGGTCACTGGTTCAGCAGCCGGTGTTTCCGCTGTACCCAAGGGAGGACGGGTGCCTGCGGGCTGCGCACCCCGTCCTCGAAGCGCCAGCGCCGCCGGCACAGCAACGCCGCGGCGCCGATCAGGGCCGTCGCCATGCAGAGCAGGAAGAAGTCCAGTTCCGGATCCCGGCCGGACGCGATGAAGGCGATGTCCACGGCCAGCATCGCGGCGAGGGCGAGCAGTGCCAGAAAGGTCGCCGACGTCCAGCGGCGCCGCCACCGCTGGGCGATCGCACTCGCCGCCACGCTGACGGTGATCTCCTCGCCGCACTGGCGGCAGAAGACCGAGCCGGTGGTGATCCCGGATGCCGGACGGGGGACCGGAATATCCTGGACGTCGAAGCCCGCGATTCTGGTCTGCCCCTCCCGCCACTCGCCGGCGTAGTGGCCGAGCCGGGCACGCGGGTGTTCGCCGGACGTCCAGGTCATCGTTCACGCTCGATCGTCGCCGGACACGGGAGAAGGGCACGCACGGGTCCGACGATCTCACGAACCTGCCGTCCGCGTGAAACCCGGCGCGGCCGGATCGCCGGAACGGAATCAGGAGTAGAAAGGTGAATCGCGGCGATCCAATGCGTGCTTCACCCGCGTCTCGATCGACAAATGGATGTCGGTGTCCGCGATCCGGGCCGCGTCCAGCCAGTGCACTTCCCTGCTCTGGGCTCGTTCGGGTTCTTCACCGATGGCACGCGCGCGGAAGCAGATCGAGAACTCCTGCCGGACCTCACCGTCGCCGTAGGCGATGACGTGGCCGGGATTGGAGTGATGCCGACGAGACCGCTGACTTCGCATTCGATACCGGTTTCCTCGCGTAGTTCGCGGACGGCGGCCTACCGCGTCAAAGACACGAGTCGCTCGCCCAGCGAGGAACTCGAAGCGGCGACTGTCCCGGGTGATTCGGAGGAGTACGTCCCGCCGTCCGACGAATACACCTCGGCGCACGCTTCGCGGGCCATGACGATATCGGCGGCCAGGTCCCATGGCTTGGCGAGGATGACGCAGGCGCCGGTGCGTCCTTCGCCCACCCAGGCGAGCCCCGGTGTCGCCCGGTGCGGGTGGTCGCGGATCTGGTACTGAATCGCGACGTCCAATTCGGTCACATAGTCGCGGTCGCCTTCGGCGCTGATGGTGCCGGGAGGCGAACCGATCATCAGGCGGGCACCGATCTCAGCGGCCTTCCCGTGTGACGGACAGCAACTCGCCGAGATCGTTCACGCCGCGACGTCCCTGCCACGCTCCCGCATCGACCGGAACACCTCCGCGAACGTGTCGAACAGTCATTGATCGAGTCGGGATTCGGTGTGGAATCTAGGTGTAATATGTTGCAATGCTACCGCCCGTCGCATGTGCTATGCGTAGCTGTATTGACGGGTGAATTGAAAGCTGCGCCAAGTGGCTGATTGCGACCCATTGAACTTCGCGACTCTCATCGCTTGTGCGTATGACCCCGCCGGTTTCACGGGCGCGAAAGCAAATCGAAAATTCCTGACGGACCTCGCCGTCGTCGTACGCGATGACGTGGTTGGGGTTCGAGTACAGACCGATGACGCCGGTGACTTCGCACTGGACGCCGGTCTCCTCATGGACTTCGCGCACGGCGGCCTGTGCCAAGGTCTCGCCGAGTTCGAGTTGGCCGCCGGGGATCGAGTACAGATCGTTGTCGGTCCGCCGGATCATGAGAATGCGCTCTTCGCCGTCCTGGATGAACGCGGACACCGCAACCGCGATGCTGTTGGCCTTGGGTGGGTTGGGCTCGTTGTAGTAGTCGACGCGCGCCATGTGGCCTCCTAGAAGACGGCGGGCTTGGCGAGATTCCAAACGGCTTCGAAGCTCTCTGCGTAGGTCTCGAAGAGTCCGCCGACCGAGAGCCTGCGGAGATGCAGCGCAGGCGCATGGGCTCCCTGAAGGCCGTAGGCGTGAGTGTTGACGATCATTTCGTCGTCGAAACGGAAGACCGAGTTGTAGAGCGTGGTGTCGTGGAAGCGAATCTCGACGCCATCGACGTTTCGCAGGGGACGGTAGTAGGTCAAGGCGTTGTGGATACGGGCCTTCAGGGTGCCGTCTCCGAGATCTTCTTCTTCACCGCGAATCCTGACGCTGCCGCTGTCGGGGTCACCGAACAGTAGGCGGATCTTCGCTCCGGTTTCTGCCTTTGTGATCAGGTCTTTGGTGAAACGTGGTCGCTCGACGAGGAAGAGTGCGGCGTGGGCAAGAACATCGATCGTCTTCTCGGATTTGCCGATGATCCGGTCCCACAGATCGGTGGGAATGGCGTTGCGATGAGGGAACATGCTCACGAGTTCGGCCGCCGCTGTCTGGGCTTTGCGTTCCGGCGAAACGGAATCCGGCCAGAGGTAGCTTTCGCTCTCACGGGCCATGGCGGCGATCTTGTGCCGGTGTTTCGGGTACGGTATCCGGCCTTTGGTGATCCAGCGTTCGACGGTCTTGGGATCGACATCGGTAACTTCCGCTACTTGTTGCAGCGTCAAGCCGTTGCGTAGCAACGTGTCTCGGAGTCGTTCGTTCGGCATACTCACCCGCAGGACTTGTAGGGACGTCTTTGACCGTACCAAAGACGTCCTGAGAAGTCCTGATACGCGGTGTCCACGTCCTGTGAGTCGACGAAAGATTGACGGCACGCCAGGGAAGTGCGTGACTGACGCGAAGGGCAGTGCGGGTGACCGGTGAGGCTATCGACCCGCGGTTCTCATCGACGTCGCGTTCGGACATTCACGGCGGTGACAGAGGACGGAGGGGCAGACGTGGTTTTCGATGTGCGGTGGGTGCCGGGGCCGGAGGCGGTCGCCGGAATGCGGTTCCTCGGCTGTGTGACGGATCAGGCCGCGCTGGTGATCGACCTGGATCCGGACGGGATGGCGATTCTGCCGCCGCGGAGTCCGGCCGAGTGGCCGGGTTTCGTCCGGTTGTTGCGTGAGATCGGTGCCGGCGCGACCGAACTGGCGGACTTCCTCGACCGTCCTGGCGACCGACGGTCGCACTTGCCGATCGGCGACACGGGGAGCCGTTGATGGCGGCCACGACCGAGCGCGGGCCTGCCGAGGAAGTGCCGTCGACGTTGTTCCGGGCGCACGAGGTGCTGCTGTCCATGCGCCCGGACCCCGCCGCGCCGCCGGCAAGGTGGCGCGCGTTCCGCCTGTACAGCGCCCGGATCTACCGCCAGGTCGCCGACGTCGATCGCGGGCACCACCACGAAGCGCTCTACTTCGCGCAGTACGAACGGGACCTCGCCGACGAACTCGGCAGGCGCATCGAGCGGTCGCCTGCCGAAACCGCACGCTAGGCGTACATCGCCAGCCAGATCGCGATGTAGTGCGAGACGGCGGCGAGCACGGTGCAGGCGTGGAAGTACTCGTGGTAGCCGAAGGTCTCCGGCCAGTGGTTCGGCCAGCGCACGGCGTAGAAGATCGCCCCGACGGTGTAGAACAGCCCTCCGACGAGCAGCAGCACCAGCGCGGCCACGCCGGCCTTCGCCAGCAGTTCCGGCAGCACGAACACGGCGACCCAGCCGAGCGCGATGTAGATCGGCACGCCCAGCCAGCGCGGCGCTCTCGGCCACAGCAGCTTCAGCCCGACGCCGAGGATCGCCCCGCCCCAGACCACGCCCAGCACGACGTAGCCGGTGGGTTTCTCCATCGCGAGCAGGGTGAACGGCGTGTACGTCCCGGCGATGAACAGGAAGATCATCGAGTGGTCGGCGCGTTTCATCCACTGGTAGGCCGTGGGGCTCCAGATCTTGCGGTGATACAGCGCGCTGACCCCGAAGAGCCCGAGCACGGTCACGCCGTACACGGAGGTCGCCAAAGCCGCCAAACCGGACACCGTGGACGCCGCGAGGGCGATCAGCGTCGCTCCGGCGGCGACGGCGCCGAAGAAGGACCAGAAGTGGATGTGGCCGCGCAGCCTGGGCCGGGACTCCGGCCCGCCTGCCGGGCGGGGTTCGGTCACTACGCTCACCACACCGAGGCTACGGGACCGTAGGTGGAAAGCCAGCCCACGTGGGCCGACCCACTCCGATCCGAGAGTGGCTACGCTGCCCAGTCGTGAGTCTCCGGTCTTTTCTCTCCGACGTCGTTTACAGCGTGTACTCCCGCCGCCTCATCCAGCAGGCGTCGGGCAGACACCCCCGCCACATCGCGGTCATCCTCGACGGCAACCGCCGCTGGGCCCGCGAGGCCGGGTTCGCCGATCCGACCCACGGCCACCGCGTCGGCGCGAAGAAGATCCTCGACTTCCTGAGCTGGTGCCGGGAGGCCGACGTCGAGGTCGTCACCCTCTGGCTGCTCTCCACCGACAACGTGCGCAGCCGATCCTCCGACGAGGTCGCCGCGCTGCTGCAGATCATCCCGGACATCGTCGACGAACTCTCCGGACCGGACGCGCCCTGGCGCATCCGCATCGTCGGCAGCCCGGACGTCCTGCCCACCGAGGCCGCCGCCCGGCTCACCGCCGCCGCCCTGCGCACCGACGGGCGCGACGGCATGGAGGTCAACATCGCCGTCGGCTACGGCGGCAGGCAGGAAATCGCCGGCGCGGTGCGGAAACTGCTCAAGCAGCACGCCGACGAGGGCACCACCATCCACGAACTCGCCAAGATCCTCGACGTCGACCACATCTCCGAGCACCTCTACACCTCGGGGCAGCCCGATCCGGACCTCATCATCCGGACCTCGGGGGAGCAGCGGCTCTCCGGATTCCTGCTCTGGCAGTCGGCGCATTCGGAATTCTGGTTCACCGAGGCGTACTGGCCCGCATTTCGCCGGGTCGATTTCCTGCGGGCCGTCCGTGACTATGCGGTGCGGCACCGGCGTTACGGCGGCTGAATATCCCCCGGCAGGGCGAGGGAAACGGCGTCCGCGAAGTTAAGCGGGAATGAAATGCCTGGTCAGCGAGCACGCCACCGGTAACGGTCGGAACACGGCCCCAACGTATTCCGGCCGGTTGGGCGGACTTTTCGCAAATGCGATCACGGTGGGTGTCCAATGATCTGCTCGCGGTATCCCGCGACTTACCGTGAGATGACGAATCGGCGAATCACCTGTGTGGCTGCCTGCGAGCCGGACGATCCACAGGTAGCTTCCGAAGTGACGGTTCGTGCCCAATGCGGATCGTCGCGGGAGGCCCTGGTCGTGGCTGTGATGGGTGGAACGGGAGCGCGGTGCGCTGCCAAACCGTTCACGATACGCACGCGGGGGCCGGCACCCGGCCCTCGTGGCCGCACGGACTGACGCACCAGCGCCGGTTCGAACGGACAGCCAGGGTAGTGCCCGGCCCAGCGAGTGCGGGCGTGGTGCCACGCCCACGAGGGAGATGCCGTGTCTGCGCAGCGTTCGCCCCGCAAGGCCGCCGGTTGTTCTTCGAACAGCGCTCCTGGCGCTGAGAAAGCCTCGATCTCACCCGTCACCCCGTCCAGCGATGGAGAAGAGCACCGCACCTACGTGCTCGACACCTCGGTGCTGCTGTCCGACCCGTGGGCGATGTCCCGGTTCGCCGAGCACTCGGTGGTACTCCCGCTGGTCGTGATCAGCGAACTGGAGGCGAAACGCCACCACCCGGAACTCGGCTGGTTCGCCCGTGAGGCCCTGCGCAGGCTGGACGACCTGCGCCGTACCCACGGCAGACTCGACGCCCCCATTCCCATCGGGGAGGACGGCGGCACGCTGCACGTCGAGCTGAACCACTCCGACCCGACCGTGCTGCCGCCCGGTTTCCGCACCGACGCCAACGATCACCGCATCCTGGCGTGCGCGCTGAACCTGGCCGCGGAACTGCGTTCGGTGACGCTGGTGACGAAGGACATCCCGCTGCGGGTGAAGGCGGGTGCCGTCGGACTCGACGCCGACGAGTACCGCGCACAGGACGTCACGCCGTCCGGCTGGACCGGCATGGCCGACGTGGACGTGCCGCAGGAGGCGATCGACGCGCTGTTCCGCGAGAACGTCGTGGACATGGGCGACTTCGGCAGGCCGGACGTCGCGGAGATGCCCTGCCACACCGGGCTCCGCCTGCTCGCCGGCACCACCGGCGCGCTCGGGCGGGTCACCGCGGACAAGAAGGTGCGGCTGGTGCGCGGCGACAAGGAGGCGTTCGGCCTGCACGGACGTTCCGCCGAGCAGCGGGTGGCACTCGACCTGCTCGCCGATCCGGACGTCGGCATCATCTCGATGGGTGGCCGCGCGGGCACCGGCAAGTCGGCGCTCGCGCTGTGTGCCGGGCTGGAATCGGTGATGGAACGTCGTGAGCACCGCAAGGTCGTGGTGTTCCGGCCGGTCTACGCCGTCGGCGGGCAGGAACTCGGCTACCTGCCGGGATCCGAGAGCGAGAAGATGCAGCCCTGGGCGCAGGCGGTCTTCGACACCCTCGGTGCCCTGGTCAGTCAGGAGGTCCTCGACGAGGTCTTCGACCGCGGCATGCTCGAGGTGCTCCCGTTGACGCACATCCGCGGGCGTTCCCTGCACGACGCGTTCGTGATCGTCGATGAGGCACAGTCGCTGGAACGCAACGTGCTGCTGACCGTTCTCTCGCGTCTGGGCACCGCGTCGCGGGTGGTGCTCACCCACGACGTCGCACAACGCGACAACCTGCGGGTGGGCAGGCACGACGGTGTCTCGGCCGTCATCGAGAAGCTGAAGGGCCACCCGCTCTTCGCGCACGTCACGCTGACCCGCTCGGAGCGTTCCCCCATCGCCGCGCTGGTCACCGAGATGCTGGAGGACCACGGGTAACCCTCAGGGCGTGGGCGGGAGCGTGCGCCGGCACGCCCCGCCCATGCCCAGGCGCCCGACACGGCATGCCCAAGCGCCCGACACGGCATGCCCAGGCGCCCGACACGGCATGCCCAAGCGCCCGACACGGCATGCCCAGGCGCCCGACACGGCATGCCCAAGCGCCCGACACGGCATGCCCAGGCGCCCGACACGGCATGCCCAGGCGTGTGGGTTACCAGCCGGTGGGGAGGGGGCGGCCTTCGGCGAAGCCGGCCGCGGACTGCACGCCGAGCAGCGCCCGCTCGTGGAACTCGTCGAGGGTGCGGGCGCCGGCGTAGGTGCATGCCGAACGCACACCGGAGCCGATCGAGTCGAGCAGATCCTCCACCCCGGGACGTGCCGGGTCGAGCGCCATCCGGGACGAGGAGATGCCCTCCTCGAACAGCGCCTTGCGGGCCCGTTCGAAGACGTTGTCCGTCCGCGTCCGCGCGCCGACCGCCCGCTTCGACGCCATGCCGAACGACTCCTTGTACGGCTTGCCCTGCTCGTCGTAGCGCAGGTCGCCGGGCGACTCGTGGGTACCGGCGAACCAGGAGCCGACCATCGCCGCCGAGGCGCCAGCCGCCAGCGCCAGCGCGACGTCACGGGGGTGGCGAACGCCGCCGTCGGCCCAGACGTGCTTGCCGAGTTCCCGCGCCGCCGCGGCACAGTCGGCCACCGCCGAGAACTGCGGACGCCCGACGCCGGTCATCATCCGCGTCGTGCACATCGCGCCCGGCCCGACTCCGACCTTCACCACGTCGGCGCCCGCCTCGATCAGGTCCCGGGTGCCCTCGGCCGTCACCACGTTCCCCGCGACGACCGGCACCCGCGGCGAGACCGCGCGCACGGCCTTCAGCGCGGACAGCATCTTCTCCTGGTGCCCGTGTGCGGTGTCCACGACCAGCGCGTCCACCCCGGAGCGCAGCACCGCCTCGGCCTTCGCGCCGACGTCGCCGTTGACCCCGATGGCCGCCGCCACGCGCAGCTTGCCGCCCGCGTCCACCGCGGGCTCGTAGATGTCCGCCCGCAGCGCCGCCACGGCCGTCAGGACACCGCGCAGCACCCCGTCGGCGTCCACGCCGAGCGCGAGCGCGCCACCGTGCTGGTGCAGCCGTTCGAACACCTCGCGCGGCGGGGTGTCCAGTGGCAGCGTGAGCACGGAGGTATCGCAGACCTCGCCGAGCCTGGCGAAACGGTCCACGCCCGCGCAGGCCGCGTCGTCGACGATCCCGACCGGCCTGCCGTCCCCGCCGACCACCACGACGGCGCCGTGGGCGCGCTTGCCGATCAGGTTGACGGCGTCGGCGACGGCGTCGCCGGGGGTGAGCACCAGCGGGGTGTCCCAGACGGTGTGCCGGTCCTTCACCCAGGCCACGATGTCGGTGACCGCCACCGGATCGACGTCCTGCGGCAGCACCACCAGACCGCCGCGCCGGGCGACGGTCTCGGCCATCCGCCTGCCCGCCACCGCCGTCATGTTGGCCACGACGATCGGGATCGTCGCGCCGGTACCGTCTACTGTGGACAGATCCACGTCGAAGCGGGACTCCACGGCGGAACGGTTCGGCAGGAGGAACACGTCGTCGTAGGTGAGGTCGTTCGGCGGGTGGTCGTCATTCAGGAAGCGCACGGGAGACCACGGTAGACGGCTCCGGGCCCGGCGGCACGCGGGTCCGCCAGGATCACGCCCGGGGCCGCACCGGCTACGGAGCGTCCCAGCCCGTGGAGCCCGCCTTCTCCTCGCCGATGGTGGTGCGCTCGCCGTGCCCGGTGTGCACCACGGTCTCGTCCGGCAGCGCGAACAGCTTCTCGGTGATCGAGTCGACGATCGTCGGGTAGTCGGAGTACGAGCGGCCGGTGGCGCCGGGGCCGCCGTTGAACAGGGTGTCGCCGCTGAACAGCGCGCCGAGCTTGGCCGCGTACAGGCACACCGCCCCGGGGGCGTGTCCCGGCGTGTGCAGCACCCGAAGGTCCGTTCCGGCGACGGTGATGGTCTGCCCCTCGGTCAGCTCGCCGTCCGGTGCGCGGTCGGGGTGCGTCAGGTCCCAGACGACGCGGTCCTCGGCGTGCAGCAGGATCGGCGCGCCGGTCCGCTTCGACAGGTCCGGGGCCGCGTTGACGTGGTCGTTGTGGCCGTGGGTGCTGACGATGGCAAGCACCTTCCGGTCGCCGACCGCGTCCAGGATCCGGTCCGCGTCGTGCGCCGCGTCGATGACGATCACCTCGGTGTCGTCACCGACCAGCCACACGTTGTTGTCGACCGCCCAGCTCCCGCCGTCCAGCTCGAACACACCCGAGGTCACCACGTTCTGCACAATCGCCGTCATGCCGCAGACCCTAACGGCCCGGCTCCGCCGGACGCGAGCTGGCGAACCGGGAAGATTCGGCGCGGGCCGGACTCAGGAACGCAGCGTGGCGCGGACGGCATCGAGAGTGTCGGCGTCCGCCGCCTCCTTGTCCGGCCGGTACCGGACGACGCGAGCGAACCGCAGCGCCACCCCGCCCGGGTAGCGGGTGCTCACCTGCGCCCCGTCCAGCTCGATCTCGACCACCAGTTCCGGGCGGACGTGCACGGTCCACTCGTCGCGCCGCGACTCGATCTCCCGCAACGCCGCCGTCTGCCAGCCGAGGAGCTCGTCGGTGAGCCCCTTGAACGTCTTGCCGACCATGATCGGCGGGCCCCCGTCGGGGTCCCTGGCGCCCAGGTGCAGGTTCGACAGGTAACCGGTGCGCCTGCCGTGCCCCCATTCGGCGGCCAGTACGACCAGGTCCAGGGTGTGCACCGGTTTCACCTTCAGCCACGCGCTTCCGCGCCGGCCGGCCGCGTACACCGAGCCGAGATCCTTCACCATCACGCCCTCGTGCCCGGCCGCCATCGACGCTTCGAGGAGCGTGGCCGGTTCGGCGGGTTCGTCCTCACCCGGGATCAGGTGCCCGGCGGCCACCCGGCGCAGCGCCTCGTGCCGCTCGCGCAGCGGCGCGTCCAGCAGGTCCGTGCCGTCCAGGTGCAGGCAGTCGAAGAAGTACGGCCGCAGCAGCAGCGCACGCACCTGTTCGTCCCTGGTGCTGCCGAAGCGGCTCATCGTCTCCTGGAACGGTCTCGGCCTGCCGTCGTCGGTCAGCGCCAGCGTCTCGCCGTCCAGCACCACCGACTCGCACGGCAGGGCGCGCACCAGTTCCACCAGTTCCGCCACGTGCGGGGTGATCTCGCGCAGGGTGCGGGTGTAGACGTGCACCTCCTCGCCGTCCCGGTGCACCTGGATCCTGGCACCGTCCATTTTGTACTCGACGGTCACCGATCCCATTCCGGCCAGCGCCTCGTCCAGCGACTCGGCGGGTGAGGCGAGCATCGGCCGCACCGGCCTGCCCAGTTCCAGCCGGAAGGCGGCCACCGCGTCCACCCCGCCGGTCATCGCCGCCACGGCGGTCGCGGGCAGCCGCCCGGAAAGCATGAACGCGCGGCGCACGGCATCGCCGGGCACCTCGCTCGCGGCGGCGACGGCGTCCACCATGACGCCCTCCAGCGCGCCCTGGCGCAGTTCGCCGGTGAGCAGCCGCAACAGGAAGCGCTGCTCGGCCTCGGTGGCCCTGCCGAACAGGCCGAGCAGCGCTTCGCGCCGCCGCCCCGCCGAGCCGCTACCGGTCGCCGCCGCCACCTCGTCCAGCGCCGCGTGCACCTCGCCGAGCGTCAGTTCAGGGGACGCCGCGACCGGCGCGTCGAGGTCGGCGAGGGTGCGCCAGCCGGTGCCGATCCGGCCCTGCGGGAGCTGCCCGGTGAGAAACGCGACCGCGTCGGGCAGTTCGTGTTCCGGTGCCGCCCGCATGATTCCGGCGAGCACGCCGATCTTGGTCTTGCGGGACCGGGTCGCGGCGACCTCGGCGGATGCGGTGACGACCTCGTCGAGCAACATGTCGACATCCTCCCCGTCCGCACCGACATTCCGCCCGGTGAGCGCAGTACCAGCAGCACGCCGAGCAGGCACACCGCGAGCCCCAGCAGCCCGCCGGGCGTCACCGGCTCGCCGAACATCGCCAGGCCGAGCAGCATCGTCACCGGCGGGGTCAGGTACAGCAGCGTGGACACCCTGGTCGCCGAGCCGCGACGCAGATTCATCCAGTAGAAGCCGTAGCCGCCGAAGGTGGACAGCAGCACCACCCAGGCAACGGCCGCCCAGAACGAACCCGAGGACGGCGGGACCACGCCCCCGCTCGCGGTGGCCAGGACGGTGAACAGCACGGCACTCACCCCGCACTGCACCAGCAGCGAATCCGCCTGCGGCAGGCGGGAACCGGTCCGTGTCTCGGCGAACGTCGCGGCCACCAGGCCCAGCATCGCCAGCACCGGCAGGCCGTAGACGAGCGGGTGGGCGGTGCCGCCGGCGAGGTCCCCGCCGACCACCAGTGCCACCCCGCCGAGGCCGAGTACGAGACCGGCCCACTGGGCGGGGCCGGACCGCTCGCCGAACAGGAGGCGGGAGAGCGTGGCGACCACGACCGGCTGGAGTGCCGCGATCAGCGCCGCCGTCCCGACCGGCACGCCGTACTCCACGGCCAGCACGATGCCCAGCAGGTAGACGCCCTGCGCGAGCAGCCCGATACCGGCGTGCACGGCGACCGCGCGGGGTGCGATCCGCCTGCGCCGGGTGACCCACCACCAGCACCCCAGCAGGGCGAACGCGGCGAGGAAGCGCCACATCAGCAGGGTCGCCGCCCCGGTCTCCTCCGTGCCGAGCCTGGCCCCGACGAAGCCGGAGCTCCACATCAGTACGAAGCCCGTCGCGGGCAGCAGTTCGCCACGCATATCGCCCTCTGGTGTATACCGACCGGTATGGTTACTAGCTTAACTACACCGATCGGTATACAGTCAAATCATGTCCGAGACGATGGCGTCACTGACCCCGGCGGCCGAGCGCATCCTGCGGGTGGCCGCGGAACTGTTCTACGACAACGGGATCCACGCCGTCGGCGTCGAGTTGATCGCGAGCACGGCGGGGGTCACCAAGAAGACGCTCTACGATCGCTTCGGCTCCAAGGACACGCTCGTCGGCATGTACCTGACCCGGCGCGACGAGAACTGGCGCGAGCACGTCCGCCACACGGTCGAGCGCGGCACCCGGGTCGCCCCCGCCCGCAGGCCGCTACTCGTCTTCGACGCGCTGGAGCAGTGGATGGCCGAACGCACGCCACGTGGCTGCGCCTTCGTCAACGCCCACGCCGAACTGCCCGACGGTGACCACCCCGGCAGGCAGGCCATCGCGGCGCAGAAGCGGTGGATGCTGGACTACCTGCGCGACCTCGTCCGCGAGGCCGGGCTGCGCAATCCGCGGAAGCTGGCGGGCGCCCTGCTGCTCCTGCTGGAGGGTGCCACCGTCACCGCGCCGATCGGTGTCCTGCCCGATGCCGTCGCCGCCGCGAGGGAGCTGGCGAAGGGCCTGCTCGACGCCGCCCGCTGATCCTCAGCGCCATCCCAGCGCGTCCTCGAACTCCTGCTGGATCAACGGCGCGACAGTGCGCATGTACGTCGCGGTGATGTGATCATCATCGAGATAGACGACAACGTTGCCGACCACGGCCGGGCATACGTCCGGTCGGCAGTAATGGTCGCTGAGGTCCATGTAGGACACATTCGGAGGCGTTTCCATCGATGTGTAGGGAGGTTCGGAGGCGTAGACCTCCGAACGAGGTACATCGCACTCCGGTGAGTACGGTCCGGATGCCTGCACGCAGTCGACCGGCTTGGTGTCGAAACGCGGGTTGTCGCGGATCGCGACCACCGGAATCCCCAACTGTTCGAGTTTCCGCCACTGATCGACGTACCCCTGTGGGGTCCGCTCGGTCTTCCCCGCGCCCGCGTCACGACTGGCGAGGGTGACCACGGCATCCGGTCTGGTGCGGTCGATCTCCCGCACCAGGTCCTCGTTCCAGTCCGAGCACTCGCCGTAGGTCGCCTCCGACTCCTCCGCGTCCGCGGTGAGCGGGCAGCCCCAGTGAATCGCCGACACGATCTGCCAGTTCCGGGTCTCGGCCATCGGAACCATCGCGCCGATGAGCTGCTGCGCGTGAGAGTCGCCCACGACCATGATCCGTCGCTCCGGTGTTCCCGCGGTCGGCGAGGAGCAGAGTTTGACCTGGCTGCCGTCCGGAGTGACGCAGTCGTTGATCCGGCCATAGTCATCGTTCACGGTCAGCAGTGGCGGTACGAGTTCGGCGTCGGGGGAGCCGCGGTACTCGAAGCCGTCCTGGAGTGCGGCGGCACCGGGATGGTCCACGTCCCCGATCGCGGAGGTTTGCGCCGTCGCCCGGTCGGTGCTGATCCACTGCCAGGACAGCGCCGCCACCAGCACGGGCACCAGGGCGATCGCGCCGAGCCGGTACGCCGCCCACGTCGGCCGGGGGCCCGGCCGTGGCTCCCGCAGCGGCGTCTCCACCAGGTGGTACGTCAGCGCGGACAGCGCCAGCGAGAACGCGATCACCAGCGCGCCGGTCAGCAGCGAGGGCTCGGACCTGTTCTGCGCCACCAGATGTAGCACCAGTACCGGCCAGTGCCACAGGTAGAGCGAGTAGCTGAGCTTGCCCAGGTACCGCAGTGGCCGCGCGGACAGGAACCGGTCGGCACCGGCCGCGCTGCCCGTGCTCCCCGCGACGATCACCAGCACCGCGGCCAGCGTCGGCCACAACGCGAGGTAACCGGGGAACACGGTGCCGACCTGCAACACCAGTCCGCACGACACCAGCGCCAGCACGCCGAGCCAGCCCAGTACGACCCGCACCGCCCCCGGCAGCACGACGGCGTCCAGGAACAACGCGAGCAGCCCGCCGAGCGCGAACTCCCACACCCGGGTCAGCGAGCTGAAATAGGCCAGCGGCTGGTTCGTCACGGTGAGCACCACCGAGTACGCCAGCGAGGCGGCGAACACCACGGCGAGCGTGCCGCCGAGCGTCGCGCGCAGATTCGTCCGGGTACGGGCCGCCACCACGGCGACCAGTGCCACCAGCAACGGCCACACCAGATAGAACTGACCCTGGATCGACAGGGACCAGAAGTGCTGGACGACGCTCGCCGCCTGGTGCTGCGCGAAGTAGTCCACCGAGTCGACGGCGAGGCGCCAGTTCTCGAAGTACAGCGCCGAGGCGATGATCTCCCGGATCGTCTGCAGCCAGCGTGTCTCCGGCAGCAGCACCGTGCTCGCCGCCATCGTCACCAGCAGCACCGTCAGTGCCGCCGGGAACAGGCGCCTGATCATCCGGCCCCACATCGGGCCGAACCGGATGCCGCCACGGCCCGCCGCCCGGAAAAGCTGCCCGGTGATGAGGAAACCGGTGATCAGGAAGAACACGTCCACGCCGCCGGAGACGCGGCCCAGCCACACGTGGTAGACGACGACCAGCAGCACGGCCAGCGCCCGCAGGCCCTGGATCTCCGGCCGGAACCGCCGCTTGTCCGCCACTCGGGGGCCGCCGGCCGTCCCGTCCGAGGCCACAGCCGGGAAACCGATCGGATCCGTGCGCAGATCGGTCATCGGCGGCGGCTCCTCACCGGATCGGTGAACAATTCACGCGAAGTCCGGACACTCTACGACGGGCCGGCGGCGGCACGGTCACCTGACCGTCCACCGGCCGCCGCGAGACGGACTCACCTGCCGCCGCGAGCCATCCGCAGCACGTCCAGCGCCTCGTCGAGCTGCGCCTCGGTGAGCGTTCCCTTCGCCACGTGACCGCGATCCAGCACCACCTCGCGGATCGTCCTCCGCTCCGCCAGCGCCTGCTTCGCGATCTTCGCCGCCTCCTCGTAGCCGAGGTAGGAGTTCAGCGGGGTGACGATCGACGGCGAGCCCTCCGCGTACTCGCGGGCCCGCTCGACGTCGGCGGTGACCCCGTCGAACACCTTCTCCGCGAGCAGCCGCGAGACGGCGGCGAGCAGCCGCGCCGACTCCAGCACGTTGCGCGCGATCACCGGCAGGTTGACGTTGAGCTGGAAGTTGCCCTGCGCCCCGGCGAAGGCGACGGCCGCGTCGTTGCCGATCACCTGCGCCACCACCTGCAGGGTCGCCTCCGGGATGACCGGGTTGACCTTGCCGGGCATGATCGACGACCCCGGCTGCAGGTCCGGCAGCGCCAGCTCGGCCAGACCGGTCCTCGGGCCGGAACCCAGCCAGCGCAGGTCGTTCGCGATCTTGTTCAGCGAGACGGCCACGGTGCGCAGGTGCCCGGAGGTCTCCACCACCCCGTCCTGCGCGGCCTGCGCCTCGAAGTGGTCCCGCGCCTCGGTCAGCGGCAGGCCGGTGACCTTCGCCAGTTCCGCAGCCACGGCCTCGCCGAAACCCTCCGGCGCGTTCAGCCCGGAACCGACCGCCGTGCCGCCGATGGGCAGCTCGCCAAGCCTGCCGATCCCGGAACGCAGCCGCTCCACGCCGAAACGCACCTGCGCCGCCCACGCGCCGGCCTCCTGGCCGAGGGTGATCGGCACGGCGTCCATCAGGTGCGTACGTCCCGACTTCACCACCTCCGCCCACTCCGCCGCGCGCGCCTCGATCGAGGTCGCCAGCGTCTCCAGCGCGGGCACCACCTCGGTCAGCACCGCTTCGGTGGCCGCGACCCGGATCGTCGTCGGGAAGGTGTCGTTGGACGACTGGGAGGCGTTCACCTGGTCGTTCGGGTGCACGTCGCGGCCGAGAGCGCGGGTCGCCAGCGTCGCGATGACCTCGTTCGCGTTCATGTTCGACGAGGTTCCGGAACCGGTCTGGAACACGTCGATGGGGAAGTGCTCGTCGTGCGTGCCTCCGGCGACCTCGTCCGCCGCGCTCGCGATCGCCCCGGCGACATCGGTGTCGAGCACGCCGAGCCTGCCGTTCACCCGCGCGGCCGCTCCCTTGAGCAGTCCCAGCGCGCGGATCTGCGACCGTTCCAGCCCCCGGCCGGAGATCGGGAAGTTCTCCACGGCTCGCTGTGTCTGCGCGCGGTACAGGGCGGCGGCCGGTACCCGGACCTCGCCCATCGTGTCGTGCTCGATGCGGAATTCCTGCTCAGCCATGCCGCCAGTCTTACCCGTTCGCGCTTTCCCCCGCGCTATGGCGTTCCGCACTAGGCTCGGCTTTCGGCGGCTGCCACCCACCACTGGCGGAAGGACGTCCATGAGCGTGCGCGATCTGAAGGTGGACCTGCTGATCGTCGGGGCCGGGCCGACCGGGTTGTTCGGCGCCTACTACGCGGGGTTCCGGGGGCTCTCCACGGCCGTCGTCGACTCGCTGCCGGAGGCGGGCGGGCAGGTCACCGCGATGTACCCGGAGAAGATGATCTACGACGTGGGCGGATTCGCGGCCGTACGCGGGCGCGACCTGGTCAAGGGGCTGGTGGAACAGGCCGCACCGTTCGAACCGGCGTACCTGCTTGGACGCAAGGCGGAGGGGCTGGCGCACACCGAGGACGGCGTGGACGTCACCCTCGACGGCGGTCAGGTGGTGCGCGCCGGCGCGGTGCTGATCACCGCGGGCATCGGCGAGTTCACCCCGCGGCCGCTGCCCGCGGGCGACGGCTGGCTCGGCCGCGGCATGGTCCACTTCGTACCCGCCCTGGACGTGCACGCCGGGCAGGACGTGGTGGTCGTCGGCGGCGGCGACTCGGCGTTCGACTGGGTGATCGCGCTGCACCCGATCGCGCGCAGCGTCACGCTCGTCCACCGGCGAGCACGGTTCCGCGCGGCCGAGTCCATCGTCGGGCAGGCCCGTGCGCTCGGCACCCGGATCATCACCGACGCCGAGGTGATCGCCATGCGCGACGACGAGGACGGAGGGCTGGCCGAGGTGGAGATCGAGGCGAAGGAGGAGGGCACCGTCGTGCTGCCCGCGCAGACCGTCGTCGCCGCCCTCGGTTTCACCGCAGACCTCGGCCCGATCGAGAACTGGGGACTGGAGATCGACCACCGCTCCATCGCCGTCGACACCACCATGGCGACCGCGCGCGAGCGGGTCTACGCCGCGGGCGACGTCGCCGCGTATCCCGGCAAGGTCAAGCTGATCGCGACCGGTTTCGGCGAGGCGGCCACGGCCGTCAACAACATCGCCGTGCTGCTCGATCCCCAGGCGCACCTGTTCCCCGGCCATTCCAGCAACGACGGCTGACCCGGCGGCTCCTCCTCAGGGGATGGGGGGCGCCACGTCGTCGTCCTCCGGCATGCCGTCGAAGTCGACCGAGGAGTAGCCGCGCAGCTTCTCCAGCCGGTGGTAGCCGTCGATCAACCGCACCGTGCCGGACTTGGAGCGCATCACGATCGACTGCGTCGTCGCGCCGCCCGCCCGGTAGTGCACCCCGCGCAGCAGGTCGCCGTCGGTGACCCCGGTGGCGCAGAAGAAGACGTTGTCGCCGGGAACCAGGTCGTCGTTGCCGAGCACCCGGTCGAGGTCGTGGCCCGCGTCGATCGCCTTCCGGCGCTCCTCGTCGTCCTTGGGCCACAGCCTGCCCTGCAGTTCGCCGCCGAGGCACTTCATCGCGCTCGCCGCGATGATCCCTTCCGGCGTACCGCCGATACCGATCAGCATGTCCACCCCGGTCGACGGCCGCGCGGTCGCGATCGCACCGGCCACGTCGCCGTCGGAGATGAAGCGGATCCGGGCGCCCGCCTCGCGGACCTCCTTGACGATCCGCTCGTGCCGCGGGCGGTCCAGGATGCACACGGTGACGTCGGAAACGCCGCTGTGCTTGGCTTTCGCCACCCGGCGGATGTTTTCCGCGATCGGCGCGGCCAGGTCGACGGTCCCCGCCGCCTCCGGCCCCACGGCCAGCTTCTCCATGTAGAACACCGCGGAGGGGTCGAACATCGCGCCCCGCTCGGCCACGGCCAGCACCGCCAGCGCGTTGGGCATTCCCTTCGCCATCAGCGTCGTGCCGTCGACCGGGTCCACCGCGACATCGCAGTCGGGACCGTCGCCGTTGCCGACCTCCTCGCCGTTGAACAGCATGGGCGCCTCGTCCTTCTCACCCTCGCCGATCACCACCACACCGCGCATGGACACCGTGCCGATGAGCTGGCGCATGGCGTCCACGGCGGCGCCGTCGCCACCGTTCTTGTCGCCCTTGCCGACCCAGCGGCCCGCCGCCATCGCGGCCGCCTCGGTGACCCGGACCAGTTCCATCGCAAGGTTCCGGTCCGGAGCCTCCCGGCGACGAGAACTGCTGGTGGACTGGCTGGCGGTGGTCATGCTGCCTCCTCCGGTCGCGTGCTGGTTCAGCACGGTGATTCTCTCAGACGAGCGGCCGCGGACCGGTGTGACTGAGGCGAACCGCTCAGCCGGAGGTGGCCTCGTCCTCGCTCTCCACCGAGGCCAGCGCCGACTCCACCCGCTCCCGGGCACCGGCGAGGTGACGTTCGCACAGTTTCGCCAGCCGCTCGCCCTTCTCCCACAGCGCCAGCGACTCCTCCAGTGAGAGCCCGCCCGCCTCGAGCCCGCGGACCACCTCGACGAGCTGGTCGCGGGCCTGTTCGTATCCGAGTTCGGCGTCGCCGCCGTCGGTCTCGCTCACGCTGTTGAACTCCCTGTGTGCTGGTTCGCGCACACTACCGTGCTGGCCACGGCATGGTCGTAACCGACGAACGCGCGCGCGAACTCCTGCCCGTCGCCGTCGGAGATCGCCTCGCTGATCCAGAGCTGGGCGCGGGCGACGCGCCCGCGATGCGCCGCACCGGCACCCGCCCACCAGAGCGCGCCGACGAAAGCGGAGGTCGCCTCGGACAGACCGCGCAGCCGGGGCGTCAGCGCCCAGCGGTCGGCGGAGTCGCAGCCGGCCAGCAGCGCCGTCCAGCACCGCTGGGCGGCGACGTCGGCGTCCTCGGCGCGGTCCCGCACCGCGAGCACGCGCCGCCTGCTCGCACCACCGAGGCAGGCCCCCAGTTCGGCGGCGGCCTCCGCGGTCAGTGGCAGGAAGAAGGCGCGGCGGGCGGAGGGCACTGCGATCCGGTGCACTGCTCCCGCCCGTTCCCGCCGAGGCAGGGTCACCCGTCCTGCTCGGCGTCGCTCGCCGCGTCCGTACCGACGGCGTGGGTCGCGCCGTCGGCCACCCGGACCCGCAACGGCGTGCCGGGTGACACTTCCGAGACGGAGCGGAGTACCCGGAGGTTGCCCCGATCGTCGGCGAACTGCACGACCGAGTATCCGCGGGCGAGGGTCGCGGCCGGCCCGAGCGCCGTCAACCGGGCGCGCGTGGCCTCCAGCGCGGTCTCCTCGCGGGTGAGGGTGGCCAGGATGGCGCGACGCCCACGGTCCACCCCGGTGGCGATGTGCTCGGACCGCTGCTCGATCGGAGCCAGCGGGTCGGCCAGTACGGGACGGCTGCGGAGCTGGCCGAGCAGCCGGTCCTGGGTGTCGACCCAGCCGTGCAGCGCGCGCCGGGCCCGGTCGCGCAACTGCCGCACCCGCTCGGTCTCCTCGCGCACGTCCGGGACGATCCGCTTGCCGGCGTCCGTCGGCGTGGAGCAGCGCAGATCGGCGACGTGATCGAGCAGCGGGGTGTCCGGCTCGTGCCCGATCGCGGACACGACCGGCGTCCCGGCGGCGGAGACCGCACGGCACAGCGCCTCGTCGGAGAACGGCAACAGGTCCTCGACGCTGCCACCGCCGCGAGCCAGCACGATCACCTCGACCTCCGGGTTCCTGTCCAGTGTGGACAGTGCGTGCAGGATCTGCGGAACGGCCTGCGGGCCCTGCACGGCGACGTTGCGGACGTGGAAGCGCACCGCGGGCCAGCGGGCCTGGGTGTTGGCCAGCACGTCGTGCTCGGCGGCGGATGCGCGGCCGGTGATCAGGCCGATTCCCTTGGGCAGGAAGGGAAGCCCGCGTTTGCGTTCCGGGGCGAACAGGCCCTCGGCGGCGAGCAGCTTGCGCAGACGTTCGACCCGGGCGAGCAGTTCGCCGATACCGACCGCGCGGATGTCGTCGGCGCGCAGCGACAGCGTGCCGCGGCCGAGGAAGAACGTGGGCTTGGCGCGCAGCACCACGCTCGCACCCTCCCGCAGTGGCGGCTCGACCGAGCGCAGCAACCGGGCCGGGCAGGTCACCGTCATCGACACGTCGGCGGAGGGATCGCGCATCGTCAGGAACGCCGTGGACGTCCCTGGACGCGCGGAGATCTGCGTGAGCTGGCCCTGGACCCACACGGTGCCGAGGCGATTGATCCAGTCGGCGATCTTGCGGGCGACCGTGCGCACCGGCCACGGGTTGTCGGCCGTGGTGCCCTGCCGGGGGCCGGAGTCGGTCTCCCCGGTCACCGTCCGGTCTCGCCGGTGGCCTGGCCTCCGCTGTCCGGCGCGTCGTCGCCGGTGGCCTCCGTGGTGGCTTCCCCGGCTGCCTTGCGCACGTTGCCGATGCGGCGGGCGAGCATGCCGGTGAAGGACGGCCGGTCGGCGCGGGCCCGCTCGTAGGACAGCAGCTCGGTGAGCTGCTCGACCGACAGGTGCCGCAGTTTCGCGCGGAGCTGCGGCAGGGACAGCTCGTCGTAACCCTCGACGCCGCCCGGCGCGATGGTGTCCTGCTTGGTGGTGTCCTGTTCGGTGGAGTCCGGCGAAGGCGTCCGCGAGGGCGTACCGGCTGCCGAGCCCGTGGTGCGCGGGGGAGTGGCGGGACGGTTGCCGTTGACGGCGGCGCGCGGCACCGGCACGTCCGCGGGCCGCGTTTCCCGGGCCGGTGCCGTCTTGGCCAGGGCCGCAGTGTCGGATGCTGCCGGGTCGGGTGCCGCCGTGTCGGTGACGGTCCTGACGGACGTGCCCTTCGAGAGATCGGTCACGAACTCCTCGTCGAAGGTCGCCCAGCCCGGGGTCTCCTCGGCGGGACGGAGCGCGGAGAGCACATCGTCACCCCTGATGGCGAGTTCGGTCACCTGCTGCTGGACCCGCATCGACGCCTGGAGCACCTGGCTGGCGACGGTCACCGGGAACCCGGCGACCTGTTTCGGCAGCTCGCGAACCCGCTCGGCGGTGGTGACGGCGAGCCCCGCGGCGACGCGAAGCGGAAACGGGATCGGCTTCATGTGCCCAGCCTGCCGTACCGGCCCCCTCTTGCCCAACCGAACGGGCTGACCTGAGGGTGCCGGGTGACCCGCCGCACACGGGAGCTGCCCGTACCCTGGCGGCATGAGTGCAGCGACTCCCGGAACCGAGCCCGCCGCCATCGACCCGATCCGCCAGGCGCCCGAGGGCACCAAGCGGGTGCTGCTGGCCAAACCGCGCGGCTACTGCGCGGGAGTGGACAGGGCGGTCATCGCCGTCGAGAAGGCACTCGAGCTCTACGGCCCGCCCGTCTACGTGCGCAAGGAGATCGTGCACAACCGGCACGTCGTGGACACGCTGTCCGAACGCGGGGTGATCTTCGTCGACGAGACCTCCGAAGTGCCCGAGGGCGCCCTGGTCGTCTTCTCCGCGCACGGTGTCTCCCCGGCGGTGCACACCGAGGCGGAGGAACGGAACCTGCGCACGATCGACGCGACCTGCCCGCTGGTCACCAAGGTGCACAAGGAAGTCAACCGTTTCGCGAAGGACGACTACGACATCCTGCTCATCGGCCACGAGGGACACGAGGAGGTCGAGGGCACGGCGGGCGAGGCTCCGGACCGGGTGCAACTCGTCGACACCGCGGACGACGTCGGCAAGGTCGACGTCCGCGACCCGGAGAAGGTCATCTGGCTGTCCCAGACGACGCTGAGCGTGGACGAGACCATGGAGCGCGTCGACCAGTTGCGCGAGCGGTTCCCGGCCATCTCCGACCCGCCCAGTGACGACATCTGCTACGCCACCACGAACCGTCAGGTCGCCGTCAAGGCGATGGCCGCCGAGTGCGACCTGGTGCTCGTCGTCGGCTCGACGAACTCGTCGAACTCGAAGCGACTGGTGGAGGTGGCGCTGAAGGCGGGCGCGCGGGCCTCGCACCTGATCGACTTCGCCCGTGAGGTCGACGAGTCCTGGCTGGAGGGTGTGGACACCGTCGGCGTCACCAGCGGTGCCTCGGTGCCGGACATCCTGGTGATGGACCTGCTGGACTGGCTCGCCGAGCGTGGCTGGGGCGAGGTACAGGAGGTCACCACGGCCAACGAGAAGATCGCGTTCGCCCTGCCGCGCGAACTGCGCAAGGCCGGCGAGCACGGGGGCGGAACCAGCGACGTGCGCTGAGCACCGCGACCCCACCCGGACACACGAACCGGCCCGGCACCCCTGATGGATGGGTGCCGGGCCGTTTCGCACAGTCGTTCGCGAGGGAGTCCGATCGCCGGAGTGTCGTTCTCGCCGCACGGTTTCGCGTGGCCGCCGTTTCGGGCCGGCGCGCTGAGCGTTTGACCTGGCCGTTTTCCGCGACGTTGCCGGCGACGGACGGTCAGTTGTCCCACGGGCGTTCGCGGGGCTGCCGTCCCGGCGGCGGTCCGCCGCGGCGACGGTCGGGAGGTGGCCCGCCGCGACCGCCCTCGGGGCCCGGGCGGCGATCCTCCGGTGGCGGACGTCGTCGCGGGGCCTTGGGGTTGCGGTCGCGCTCCGGTGGCGGCGGTTCCCGCCTGCGCCGCTCGGGGGCACCGGGCTCGCGTGGCTGCCGTGGCTTGCGCGCGGCGGGGTCACCGGCGGTGCGTCCGCGTGCCCCGGGATCCTCGTCCCGGTCGCGCCGCCTGCGCTCCTCCGGCGGCACGGCACCGGCCGACCTGGTCCTGCGTTCGGGGGGCTTGCCGCCTGCCGGCTTGCGCGGATGGTCGCCTTCCGCACCGTCCGGACGGCGACCGTCCGGCCGACGGCCCCTGGCCGCTGCGGCGTCTGCCCGGGAGGTGGCCTTGGCGTCCTTGGCCTCGCGCCTCGCCGCCGCGGTCCGGTCGGCCGCCTCCTGCTTCGCGGCAGCCCCCTTGCGGGGTGGCGCGTCCGGGTCGCGTTCCCGGAAGTAGCGGGCGATGCCGATCGCCAGCGTCACTCCGGTGGTGATCGCCATCGTGGGAAAGCCGTTGATCAGCGGTTCGCTGATGACCAGGGCCTTCTGCAGGGTGTCGCTGCCCGTGGCGAGGTCGTCGGAGCCGATCAGCACCACGGTCGGAACGGTGACCGCGAGGATCAGCGGTGGCTGGACCATCGGCCCGAAAAGACTGCGGCGGCGCACCCCGGCGACCGCTCCGGCGGCACCCAGGAAGTAACAGGCCTGGAAGAGAATGCCCAGGCCTTCGCCGGTCTGCAGGTCGATGAACGCGCCGACGAGGGCGAGGCCGAAGGCGCCGAGGACGGCCCCCCACCACGGAAGACCACGTCTGGAACCGACGACGGGACGCTCGTCCCACGGAACGGTGGCGTCATCGGTGTCAGGATCGCTCTGGCGATCGCGAATCGCGGTCACGAGACGACACCGTATCCGGTGCGGGGCGTCCCGCGCCTACCGTGCCCAAAGCTTGGCATCCACCGGTCACATTCCGCTGCCGCGGAAAAGCCACTCCACGGGCCGGTGACTTGGCCCGCGCGAGCCCTCAACCTGCGGCGATCTCGTCCCCCTTCCGAATCGAGGCCACCGGCGACGGGCTCGCCGCCGTGTCGCTCAGTGGCGAGACGGCGCCCCGGAAACTCTCCAGTGCGTCCAGCTCCCGCCGCCGGGCCGAGATGAAACGCTGGAGGTGGGTGCTGGAGAGGTTGACGGCGTCGACGGCGCTGCCCGCTGCTCGGTGGGCAGCCGCGGCGTGCGAGCGGACGTGTTCGATGTCGGCGACGATGGCACGCTCGCTGGCCGCGAACAGCGCGGACGAGGCGAGCACGGCGAAGCCGGTCGGGCCGCACAGGAAGACGCGCCGGTCGAGCGTCCAGCGCAGCAGTTCCGGATCGGTGTCCAGCGCGGCCACGACCGCGGCGTCGGACGGGACGAACATGATCGTGCCGTAGATGGCGTCCGCCCAGCGCTCGTAGCCCTTGCCCGCCAGTTCGGCCGCGCGGGACCTGAGATTGCGCACGTGGACCCGTAGTGCGTCCAGCCGCTCGTCGGGGTCGTTCGTCTCCATCGCCTCGGCCCAGCAGGCGAGACTGGCCTTCGCGTCGACCGGCACCGAGCGGTCCCCGCCGACGCGCAGCACGAGGTCCGGTTTGGCCGAGCCTCCGCCGCCGAGATCGGTCTGCAGGCTGAAGTGCAGGCCTTCGCGCAGGCCGAGCGACCGGGCGGTCTCCAGCAGTACCTGCTCGCCCAGTTCGCCGCGCCCGCGGATCGAGGCGAACGCCACCTCGTACCGGCGCAGCGCGAGCTGCTGCTCGTCGACCCGGGATCGTTCCGCGACGACCTGCAGCGCGGCCGCGTCGGCCCGGCGCATGCTGTCGTTGTAGAGCCGCCACAGCAGGAGGACGGCGACCGCCAGCAGCAGCGCGAGCACGACGGCCGCCGTGCTGAGCACCGTGGAATCCACCGAACCGCTCCCTTCCCGTACGGGTCTCACGCGAGGACCGGGCACCGTGCCCCGGGACGCGAAACCGATCATGGACCAGGACTACGACAGAAATCGAGCCGGCCGTCGATCGAACACACGTTCGAGTGTAGCGCCGGGGGGTTGGCGGATTTATGTCGGGTCGTGCGCATAGCGTGGCCGTCGTGAAGATCCTGCACACCTCGGACTGGCACATCGGCCGGACGTTCCACGGTGCCGACCTGCTCGCGGAGCAGGAAGCGGTGCTGGGCCACCTCGCTTGCGTCGTCGAGGAGGAGAACGTCGACGTCGTACTGGTGTCCGGCGATGTCTACGACCGCGCGGTGCCCTCCGCGGAGGCCGTGCGGATAGCCACGGCCGCCATGACCCGCCTGCGCGAGGCGGGCGCGGAACTCGTGATCACCCCGGGAAACCACGACTCGGCGGCCCGGCTCGGCGCCTTCGCCGGTTTCGCCGCCGCCGGCGGGCTGCACCTGCGCACCACGATCGCGGGGCTGGCCGAGCCGGTGCTGCTGCGCGACGAGCACGGACCGGTCGCGATCTACGGCATTCCTTATCTGGAGCCGGAACCGGCCCGGCACGCGCTCGGCGTACCGGAGGCGCGCGGGCACACCGGGGTGCTCACCGAGGCCATGACCCGCATCCGCGCGGACCTGGCAGGCAGGGACGCGGGGATCAGGTCCGTCGTGCTCGCGCACGCCTTCGTCACCGGCGGTGCGGCGAGCGAGTCGGAGCGGACGATCGCCGTCGGCGGCGTCGAGCAGGTACCCGGATCGGTGTTCGACGGGGTGGACTACGTCGCCCTCGGTCACCTGCACGGCCCGCAGCGTCTCGCCGAGCACCTGCGCTATTCGGGAAGCCCGCTCGCGTACTCCTTCTCCGAGGCGCGGCAGCGCAAGAGCGTGTGGCTGGCCGAACTGGGCGCGGAGGGTCTCGCCGAGGTGCGCAGGCACGAGCTTCCCGTCCCCCGGCCGCTGGCGACGGTGGAGGGGGAGCTCGCCGGGCTGCTCGCCGATCCGGAACTGACGGCGGTGGAACAGAGCTATCTGTCGGTCACCCTGATCGACCGCGTGCGTCCCCTCGATGCCATGCGGAAACTGCGCGAGCGGTTCCCGTTCGCCGTGCATCTCGACTGGCGTCCGGCAGGGGGCGGGCCCGCCTCGCCGCGCTACGCCGAGGCGGTCCGCGGCCGTGGCGACGAGGAGATCACGAAGAACTTTCTGGCCGACACCCGTGGCGCTCCACCGAATGACCGCGAGGCGGACTTACTGTCGAGGGCGCTGGAAAGTGCCGGAAAGGCAGAGGCGACCGGTGAGCGGGCGGGTGAGAGTGAGTGAGGCTGCACAGGCTGGAGGTCACCGCCTTCGGTCCCTACCGCGCACGTGAGGTCGTCGACTTCGAGGTGCTCGGCGCCGATGGGCTTTTCCTGCTGTACGGCGACACCGGTGCCGGCAAGACCACCCTGCTCGACGCCATCGCGTACGCCCTGTTCGGCACGGTCCCCGGGGCGCGCGGGCAGGTGAAGCGGCTGCGCTGCGATCTCGCCGAACCGGACGCGGTCACCGAGGTCGCACTGGAGCTGACCGTGCAGGGGCAGCGGCTGCGCGTCGTGCGCAATCCCGAGTACGAGCGGCCGAAGAAGCGGGGAAGCGGCACGACGACGCAGCACGCGAAGGCCGCGCTGTCCTGGATCGGCGCCGGCCCGGACGAGCTGGTGCCCGAGGGCATCACCCGCGTCGACGAGGTGTCCCGCACCGTCGAACGCCTGCTTGGCATGACGGCGGACCAGTTCTTCCAGGTGGTGCTGCTGCCGCAGGGCGAGTTCGCCCGGTTTCTCCGTGCCGACACCACCGAACGCGAACGCCTGCTGGAACGCCTGTTCGGTACCCGCCGGTTCGCCGACGTCGAGCGCTGGTTCCGCGAGATCCGCACCGAGAAGCACCGGGAACTGGCGCGGGACCGGGAGGACGTGGGCCATGTCGTCTCCCGGCTGGCGCAGGAGGCCGGCGTCGAACCGGTGGAGGACGAGTCCGGGCCTGCGGGCTGGGCGGCCGGACTCCGGGAGCGTGCCGGAGCCGAAGCCGCGGAGGCCGCCGAGCAGCAGCGGACCGCCCGCGAGGTGCAGGACGCGGCCGCCGCGCTGTTGCTGGAACGGCGTACCCGGGCCGAGCGGGTGCGCCGGGCGCGGGCGGCACGAGCCCGGCTGGAGGCGATCGACGACGAGTGCGCTGACCGGATCCGCTGGGCCGCCGAAGTGTCCGAGGCCCGTCGCGCGTCCGCCGTGATGGACGCCGTGGCGGAGGCCGACCGGCTGGCCGAGTTGTTCGGCACGGCGGAGGCGCGGGAGACCCTGCACGCGAAGCTGGTCGCCGAGCTGGTGCCGGAACTCGCCGACGAACCCGTGGACTCGCTGCGCGAGCGCGCCGGAGCCCTGCGCGAGGACGCGGGCGCGCTGACCGGGCTGGTCACCGAGTCCCGGCAGCAGGAACGCGATCGTGCCCGGATCGCGGAACTCGCCGAGTCGGTGACGGACTCAGCCCGTACCCGCGACGAGGTCTCCGTGCGGCTGGACGGACTACCCGAGCGGGTCCGCCTGCTGCACGAACGGCGTACCGCCGCGAGGTCAGCGCAATCCACTGTGGACGGTCTGGGTGGCAGGCGGGACGAGCTGACCGGCGCGGCCGCGGCGGCTGCCCGGCTTCCCGGTCTGCTCGCCGCTTCGCAGCGGGCGGCGGATGCCGAACGCTGGGCCGTCGACGCGCATCAGGTGGCGCGTGCGCGTCTGCTGAACCTGCGGGAACGCCGGCTCAACGGCATGGCGGCCGAACTGGCGGCCGGACTGCACGCGGGATCGGGCTGCCCGGTCTGCGGTTCCGCCGAGCACCCCGCCCCGGCCGTGCCGGTGGACGACCCGGTGGACCGGGCCGCCGAGGAGGCGGCCGCGACCGCCGAACAGGAAGCGGACCTGGCACGCGGGCGCGCCGTGGATGCCCGGCACGACGCCGACCGCGATCTCCTCTCGACGCGGGAGAAACTGGGCGAGCGCTCCCCGGAGGAGATCGACACGCTGCTGGCAGGGGTCCGTGCCGAACTCGACGCGGCCGCCGCGCTGGCTGGGCAGGTGCCGGGACTGGACGCGGAGATCGGCGAGGCCGAGGCCGAGGCCGATCGTCTTCGGGAGCGCCGCACCTCCGCCGAACGCGCTCTCGCCCGCGCCGAGGCCGAGTCGGCGGCACTCGGCACGCAGGTCACCGAACGTGCGCACCGCCTCGACGCCGCCCGGGGGGAGCACCGGGACGTGGCGTCGAAACGGGCCCACCTGGTGCGGCTGGTGGACGCACTCGACCGGCTCGCCGAGGCGCGCGGTGAACGTGCCCACGCCCAGGACCGGCTCGCCGAGCAGGAGCACGCCGTACGCGAGGCGCTGCGCCGCGCGGAGTTCGACAGCACCGAACGGGCCAGGGCGGCGGCCCGGCCCGCCGAGACGATCGACCGGCTGGAGGCCGGGCTGGCCGAGGCCAAGGCGGCCGAGGCGGCGGCGCGCGCCACGCTCGCCGAACCCGAACTCGCGGACATCGCCCCGGACGAGAGCGTGGACGTCGACACCGCCGAGGAGGTCGTCGAACGGGCCAGGCAGGAGTCGGAGACCGCCGTCTCCGCCGCCCGCGCCGCCGCCTCCCGTACCTCCGAGATCGATCGCCTCTGTGCGCTCCTGGACGAGAAGATCGCCGGACTGGCACCGATGGAGGCCGAGTTCGCCGAACTGGACGCGCTCACCGACGCGGTCAACGGCCGCGGCCAGAACGCGCGCCGGATGTCGCTGCGCTCCTACGTGCTCGCCGCCAGGCTGGAGGAGGTCGCGGTCGCGGCAACGGCCCGGCTGAACACGATGAGCCAGGACCGGTTCTCGTTCGTCCACTCCGACGCCGCGGGCGCCCGGGGCACCCGCGGCGGGCTCGGTATCGACGTGCTCGACGACTACTCGGGAACCGTGCGGCCGTCGAAGACGCTGTCCGGCGGTGAGTCCTTCCTGGCTTCGCTGGCCCTGGCTCTCGGGCTCGCGGACGTCGTGGCCGCGGAGACCGGGGGAGCGCTGCTGGACACGCTCTTCGTCGACGAGGGTTTCGGTTCGCTCGACGCCGAGACACTCGACGTGGTCATGGACGTGCTCGACGAACTGCGCGCGGGCGGGCGGGTGGTCGGGCTCGTGTCCCACGTCGAAGAGTTGCGGCAGCGGATCCCGACCAGGCTGCGGGTGCGTAAGGCCCGCACCGGCTCGACCCTCGAACTGCACCGGTGACGGTCAGCGGCGTGCTTCGTGCGCGATCAGCCAGCGCTTGACGTCGAGACCCCAGCGGAAACCGCCGAGCGCCCCGCCGATGCGCAGCACCCGATGGCACGGCACGAACAACGCCGCGGCGTTGCGCGCGCACGCCGAGGCCGCCGCCCGGATCGCGGCCGGTCGTCCGGAGAGCGCTGCGTAGTCGCTGTAGGTCACGGGTTCGCCCGGCGGCACGGTCCGCAGCACCTCCCAGGCATGTTGCAGGAACTCGCCGGAACGCTGCCGTACCACGATGCCGTCGATCGCCCCGATCTCGCCGCGGTGGTAGTCGCGGATCGCCGTGCTCACCGGCCCGAGGTCGCGCCGGACGCGCAGTTCCGTCGGGCGCAGGCTCGGTGAGATCACCGTCGTGAGGTCCTCGGTGCGCGCGGTCCAGCCCGAGCCGAGGACGGCACCGTCGCCGGTGACGATGGCGGTGAACGGGCCGACCGGTGTGTCCACTGTGGACGTGTACGCGATGCTCATCGGATCTTTGCCTTTTCCTTCGGGGTTTCCGGAGTGCTCAGTGCGGACGCGCGCCACAGGTACATGCCCGCGTAGGAGCGCCACGGCCGCCAGCCGCGGGCGGCTTCGGTGAGCCCGGCGACGTCATCGGGCAGGCCGAGTGCGGCGGCGCCCTTGCGCAGCACCAGGTCCCCGGTGAGCAGGACGTCGGGCGTCCCGAGCATCCGCATGAGGACGTAGTCGGCGGTCCACGGCCCGATCCCGGGCAGCGCCAGCAGCTCCTCGCGCAACTGACCGGGATCGCATCCGACGTGCAGTTCGAGGTCACCGGACGCGACGGTCGCGGCGAACGCCAGGATCGACTCGACCCGCCTGCGCGGACCGCGCAGCACCTCGTGGCCGCGTTCGGCGATCACCGTCGCGCCGGGGAAGACGGTGGTCAGCGCGTCCGGTCCGGTTCCGCCGGGCAGGGGCAGCCGGTCGCCGAGTTCCGTCGCGAGCCGCGCCGCGGCCGTCCTGGCCGCGGCGACCGAGACCTGCTGCCCGAGCATCGCCCTGATCCCCAGCTCGACGCCGTCGACCGCGCCGGGTACGCGGATGCCGGGCGTCGCCGTCACCACCGGGGCGAGTGCCGGATCGGCGCCCAGCGCCCTGCCGACGGCGACCGGGTCGGCGTCGAGGTCGAGCAGCCGCCGCACCCTGGCGACCGCGCTGCCGAGGTCGCGCACGTCGGCGAGCAGCAGCGCGCACCGTACGTGCCCGTCGGCGGGTTCGAGGCGCACCGTGGCCGAGCCGTGCGGCAGGCGCAGCGTCCGCCCGTACGCCGTGATCCCCCCGCCGGTCCTGGTCACCGATTCCACGCCGGGCACCGCGCGGTGCGCGAAGAACGCGAGCGTGCCCTCGGCGTCGAACGGCGGGCGGAACGGCAACCGCAGGGTCAACCGGACGCCGGGGCCGGCCTCGTCACCGGCGGGTCCGGGGCCCCGTTTCGCGCCGCCGCGCAGCGCGGTCGGTGTGCGGTCGAAGACCTCGCGGATGGTGTCGTTGAACTGCCGCACGCTGGCGAACCCGGCGGCGAAGGCGATGTCGGCGAACGGCATCGCGGACAGTTCGATGAGCAGGCGCGCCGAGTGGGCGCGGTGTGCGCGCGCGAGTGCGAGTGGGCCGGCACCGACTTCGGTGCCCAGTACCCGGCCGAGCTGTCGTTCCGAGTAGCCGAGCCTGCGCGCCAGGCCGGGTACGCCCTCCCGTTCCACCGTCCCGTCGCCGATCAGCCGCATGGCACGGGCGGCGAGGTCGGCGCGGACGTTCCACTCCGGGGAACCGGGGACGGCATCCGGCAGGCAGCGGCGGCAGGCACGGAAACCACTCGTCTGGGCGGCCGCCGACGTCGGGTAGAAGCGAACGTTCTCCGACTTCGGGGTGACGGCGGGGCAGGACGGCCTGCAGTAGATGCCGGTGGTGCGCACGGCGACGATGAACTGCCCGTCGAAGCGCGCGTCCCGGGAAGCGACCGCGCGATAGCAGCGTTCCGGGTCACGCCAGAGGGACCGCGTCCCGCTGCCGGGTGCCGCCGTCGGATTCGCCATGGGCACGATCCTGCCACCGGCAGGACACCGTCACTGGCGGGAATCCGACACGGCCGTGCAGGGGCGGGTGGCGGGCGGGCTGCGCGGAGCCCGAATCCTCCCGTACGGTCGGGTTCATGAGCACACGCACGCGTTCCTTCCGTACGTTCGCCGCGATTCTCGGTGCCACCGGTGCCATCTCCTTCGCCGCCTCCTGCGACGAGGCCGCGCCCCAGGACGACACCCAGCAGGAGGACGGCGGCGGTCAGCAGCAGGACGGCGACCAGCAGGACGACCAGCAGGACGATGACCAGCAGGACGACCAGCAGGGCGGCCAGGACGACGACCAGAACGAGCAGGACGGCGAGGACGGCGACGACGGCTGATCGGGGCCCGGGGCGCTACCCGTAGACTGCCCTTCCGTGAGCCTGACCCTCGGCATCGTCGGCCTGCCCAACGTCGGCAAGTCCACTTTGTTCAACGCCCTGACGCGCAACGACGTCCTCGCCGCGAACTACCCGTTCGCCACCATCGAGCCGAACGTCGGTGTCGTCCCGCTGCCCGATCCGCGGCTGGATCGCCTGGCCGAGGTGTTCGGCTCGGCGAAACTGGTGCCCGCCGTCGTGTCCTTCGTGGACATCGCGGGCATCGTCAAGGGCGCGTCCGAGGGCGCCGGGCTGGGCAACAAGTTCCTCGCGAACATCCGCGAGGCCAACGCCATCTGCCAGGTCATCCGGGTCTTCGACGACGAGGACGTGGTGCACGTCGACGGGCGCATCGACCCCTCGTCGGACATCGAGACGATCAATACCGAGCTGATCCTCGCCGACCTGCAGACGCTGGAGAAGGCTCTGACGCGACTGGAGAAGGAGGCGCGCACCAAGAAGGAGGCCCGCCCGGCCTTCGAGGAGGCGCGCAAGGCGAAGGAGATCCTCGACGGGGGTCGCACGCTTTTCGCCGCACAGAAGGAAATCGACGGTGACCTGCTGCGCGAGCTGAGCCTGCTCACCACGAAGCCGTTCCTGTACGTGTTCAACGCCGACGAGGGCGTGCTCAGCGACGAGGCCAAGCGTGCCGAGCTGACCGAGCTGGTGGCACCCGGCGACGCCGTGTTCCTCGACGCGAAGGTCGAGGCGGAACTGCTCGAACTCGACGATGAGGAGTCCGTGCGCGAACTGCTCGAGTCGGTCGGCCAGGACGAGCCCGGCCTGAACGCGCTCGCCCGTGCCGGTTTCCACACGCTCGGCCTGCAGACCTACCTCACGGCGGGTCCGAAGGAGGCCCGGGCGTGGACGATCCCCAAGGGCGCCACCGCGCCGCAGGCGGCGGGCGTCATCCACACCGACTTCGAGCGCGGCTTCATCAAGGCCGAGATCGTCTCCTACGACGACCTGATGGACGCGGGCAGCATGGCCGCCGCCCGCGCCGCTGGCAAGGTCCGTATGGAAGGCAAGGACTACTCGATGGCCGATGGCGACGTGGTCGAGTTCCGCTTCAACGTTTAACGCACCGGGGACTCGCGCCTTCTCGCTCCCGTACGCAATCTACGACGACTCTGCTCGCCATATCGGCTCACTGTGACTGGTATGCTCGTCATAGGATGAGGAGAAGTCATGGTTGGATACCGGATCGACCGGCAGATCGTCGCCTTCGGCGAGCACGTGCGCGGGTGGCGCATGGTCCTGGGCCTGACGGCGCAGCAGGTAGCCGAGCGCGCGGACATCACGAGGGATACTCTCCGCAAAATCGAGACCGGAGATCCGAGTGTGAGCTTCCGCAACGTCGCCCAGGTCCTCCGCGCGCTCGGCGTGCTCGACCAGGTTGTCGACGTGATCGACCCGCTCAGCAGCGACATCGGCCGACTGCGCGCTGGCAGTCTCGCGAAGAGGCGCGCGCGATGACCAGCGTCGAGGTCTTCGCCGACGAGGCCGGGCGCATCAGGCCGGTGGCCCAGGCGCACTTCACCCGGACGCGCGGCCAGATATCCACCACGTTCCTCTACGATCCCGGCTACCTCTCGGGTGACGGCATGGGCATCGACCCCGCGCTGCCCCTCGTGTCCGGCTCGCAGCACCAGAGCGGGCTTGTCCGTGCCTTCGCCGACAGCGCCCCCGACCGATGGGGCCGCAACCTCATCGAGAAGGCGGAGCGGATACGAGCCCGCGAGGAGGGCAGAGCGCCCCGGCGGCTCGACGATCTCGACTTCCTTCTTGGGGTCAGCGACGACACCCGCCAGGGTGCTCTGCGGTACCGCCTGCCAGGCCACGAGGAGTTCCTCGGGAGGCCATCGAGTGTTCCCCGGCTCATCTCGTTGCCGCAGCTGCTGCATGCCTCCGACGAGCTGGCGGCCGATGACGATCCTGCAGTGGCCGTCAAGCAGCTCCTCGACACCGGGACCACGGGACTGGGCGGCGCGCGGCCGAAGGCCTCCGTGCGCATCGAAGACGGAAGCCTGGCGATCGCGAAGTTCCCGCACTCCAGCGACGGGTGGGACGTCATGGCGTGGGAGGCGACCGCGCTGGACCTGTTGGAGAGCGCGGGGATCCGTGCGCCGCAGCGCCGACTGACGCGCGTGGGAGAGCGCAGCGTGCTGATCCTGCGCAGGTTCGACCGCACGAGCGGCGGAGACCGCATCGGCTACATCAGCGCCATGACCGCGACCGGCTCCAAGGACGGCGAGCACCGGGACTACGCCGACATCGCCGAGGCGATGCGGGACCTGTCGCGCTCGCCAAGGGCGGACCATCACGAGCTCTATGACCGCGTCGTCGCCAGCGTCGCGCTCGGCAACACCGACGACCACCTCCGCAATCACGGATTCCTGGCCGATCACGGCTCGTGGACGCTGAGCCCCGTGTTCGACGTGAACCCGACCCCGGATCAGTGGAGGGGCCGCTCGACTTCGATCATGGGAGCCGACGCGCAACCCGACGAGGTTGACGGCCTGCTGGCCCTCGCCGAGGACTGCAGCCTGACGGTCGACCAGAGCCGCGAGAGGATGCGGGGCATCGCCTCGGCGCTGATTGGCTGGCGCGAGCAGGCACGGAAGCACCGGATCGGCGAGCGCGAGATCGCCATGATGGCCGAGTCGATCGACCCACGCTTGGAAGCTGTCGCCAAGGCCGGCCGAACCTGAACTTCAGGTTCGACGTTCGAGCAGCAATCAATCATGATACCGGAGTGGTATCATTGTCTTGTGGCGATGACGTTGAGGCTGAACGACGAGCAGGAACGTGCTCTGGCCATGCTCGCCGAGGTCAATGGGGTGAGCAAGCACGAAGCGGTGGTGCGGGCGATCACCGAGGCCGCCGCTCGGTCCGTCCGTGACGACCGGGTGCGGGCCCTGTCCCGGGACGGGCGCCCGAGGTACGCCGCATTGCTCGATCGTCTGGCGCAGTGAAGATCGAATATCTGACGCTGGACGACCTGCTCGCGCTCGCGGCTGATCTGGGTGTGTCCCGCGTCCGGGACCTGGGGCTACTCGACGCGGCGGCACATCGGCCGCAGTCTTCGCTGATGGGGCAGGACGCTTACCCGAGCCTGGACGAGAAGGCAGCGGTTCTCCTGGAGTCGCTCGTCCGCAATTATCCGCTCGCGGATGGCAACAAGCGACTGGGCTGGATGGCCGTCTTCGTTTTCTACGGCCTCAACGGCGTCGACCTGGAGGCACCCGAGGGCGACGCGTACGACCTCGTGATCGCGACGGCGACCGGTGCGATTGCCTACGGCGAGGTCGCGCGAAGCCTGGCGAGGTGGACTTGCGCAGTCGTTGCACCACCGCGGAATCCGGTCAAGCTCCGCTTCAACGTCTGAGTTCTCGCCTCGGAGTTGATCATGGTGTCAAGCATTCATGGCGATGACCTTGAGGCTGAACGAGGAGCATGAGCGCGCCCTGGCGATGCTCGCTGAAGCCAACGGGGTGAGCAAGCACGAAGCGGTCGTGCGGACGATCACCGAGGCCGGGGCCAGGTCGGTTCGCGACGATCGGATTCGCGTTCTGTCGCAGGACGGGCGCAATCGGTACGCCTCGTTGCTTGATCGCCTGGCACAGTGACGTTCGAGTACCTGACTTCTGGAGGACCTGCTTGCCGTTGCGGTCCACCCGAATGTCTCTCGGGTTCGGGATCTGGGGTTACTCTACGCGGCGGCGCATCGGCCGCAGTCCTCGCCGATGGGCAGGACGCCTGTCCGGGCCTGCACGAGAAGGCCGCGGTCCTGCCGGGATCGGTCGTTCGCAATTGCCCGCTCATCAACGGCGACGAGCGGCTGGGTTGGATGGCGGTCTTCGTTTTCCATGGTCTCAACGGCGTTGATCCGGAAGCGCCCGACGATGACGCGTACGACCTCGTAATCGCGACCGCTACCGGTGCGGCCGCCTATGACGAGGTCGCCGCGAGTCTTTCGGAATGGACTCGGGCAGAGTCACCCCGCCACGGAAACCGCTCCAGTCTCGCTCACCGTGCCGAGTAGATCGGCCACAGACGCCACGCGGCCGAGCGCGCTCGAGGTGGCCTCCGGTAATTCGGTGGCCCGCCGTGCGTCCGGGCGCTTACGTTCCGGTCATGCCTGATGCCATCTACGCGCAGCGTCGTCTTGCCGAGATCTACGATCCGCTGGACCCCGATCGCGGTGATCTGGACGCCTACGCGGCGATGGTGGAGGAGTTCGGCGCGCGCAGTGTGCTCGACATCGGTTGCGGGACAGGCACTTTCGCCTGCCTGCTGGCGTTGCGCGGGATCGGCGTCGTCGGCGTCGATCCCGCGGCGGCCTCACTGGAGGTGGCGCGCACCAAGCCCGGCGCGGACCGGGTGCGCTGGCTGCACGGGGACGCGACGGCCCTGCCACCGCTGCGGGTCGACCTCGCCACCATGACCGCGAACGTCGCGCAGGTGTTCGTGACCGACGAGGAGTGGGACGCGACGCTGCGGGGGACGCATGCCGCCCTGCGGCCGGGCGGGCGACTGGTGTTCGAGGTCCGGGACCCGGCGAAGCGTGCCTGGCTCACCTGGAACCGCGAGCAGCGGCACAACCGGGTGGACATCCCCGAGGTGGGCGTCGTGGAGAGCTGGGCGGACCTGACCGACGTCCGGGACGGCCTCGTCTCCTTCCGCCACACCTTCGTGTTCGAGGCCGACGGTTCCGTGCTGACCTCCGACTCGACCCTGCGGTTCCGGGAACGGGAGGAGGTCGCCGATTCGCTCACGGCGGCCGGCTTCACCGTCGACGAGGTCCGGGACGCGCCGGACCGGCCCGGCCGCGAGTTCGTCTTCCTCGCCCACCGCCCCGTCTGAACCCGGCTCATACCACTTCGCAGCCGAACGGAGTTGACGCCATTTGGCGGCGCGTGGTTGGCGTATCCGGCTCTATCCCGGTCCGATCTTGTCCAGCACAGTAATGCGGTCAGATTCCAACTGGGAGGGTCCGTAGACAGCCGGATAGTCGCCACCCCGGTGGCCGTGGCCTCCTTGGCACGCAACGGCATCGGCCGGTCGGACGGACGCCACGGAAGAAAGCGGTACGAGCATGAACACTCTCGACGTCAACGAGCCCACCGCCATCGACCGCCTGGAGCAGGTGCAGGCCGTCGTTGCGGACCTGTACCAGACCCCCGGCTGTCTCGCCTGCGGCAAGCTCAGCTTCACGCTGGACGCCCTTGAGCCGGTGAACGGCAACTAGGAGATGCACGGCATGCCCGCGCCGACCGGTTCGCTCTCGTCCACGGCGACTTCCGGGCCGTCGTGGCCGGAGCCGGCCGGGGTGGGCATGTCCTTCCTGCCGTCCCGGCCCGACCTGGTCACCGAGCTGCTGCCCTCGGCCGACTATGTGGAGATGGGTCCCGAGCTGTTCGCCAGGGCCACCGGCGACGAACGGATCGCCTTCGACACCGAGGCCGCGGAGGCGGCGCTGCGGCTGGCCGGTGACCTGCCCGTGGTCCTGCACGGCCTCGAACTGTCCATCGGATCGGCACACGGGTGGAACGAGGTCGCGCTGCACTGCCTCGACCGTTTCCTGGAACTGCGCGAGGTGCTCTGGCACAGCGAGCATCTCAACTTCCTGAACACCACGGCCGCCGACGGCTCGGTGATCGAGCTGGGGCTGCCGATGCCGCTGCCGTTCACCGCGGAGTGCGCCGAGCTCGTCGCTACGCGCGCCGACCTGGTGATGGATCGCTACGGGATGATGTTCCTGCTGGAGAATCCGGCGAACTATCTGCCGGACCTGCCGCGCGACCCGGGCTGGGACGAACCGGCGTTCCTCACCGCGATCACCGAGCGCAGCCGCGGCGGCCTGCTTCTCGACCTCTACAACCTGTGGACGAACTGCGTGAACCACCGGCTGGATCCGCAGGAACTGCTCGCGCGCATGCCCCTGGACCGGGTGGTGGAGATCCACGTGGCCGGGGGCGAGGAACGCGACGGCCTGCTGCTCGACTCGCACAGTGCCGCGGTGCCGGATCCGGTGTGGCGGATGCTGGAGACGGTGGTGCCGAAGGCTTCCCGGCTGGCCGGGGTGACGGTCGAAGTGCTCGACGTCTACGCGGGCAAGCTGGGCGCGGATGCCATCGGCGAGCAACTGGCGACGGCCCGCTCCATCTGGGACGCCCGGTGACCGGCACCCCCGACCTGGCGACCTGGCAGCGGGACATCAGTGCCGCGCTGCTCGAAGGGGCACCGCGGGACGCGCCCGCGGACGGCACCCCGGCCGAACGTTCAGGCTGGGCGATCACGACGGCGCTCTACCGCCAGTGGCGCGTCTTCCGGTTGCGGTCGGTCGCGCCGTTGACGCTCGCCGCCCTCCGCGATCAGGCCGATGTGGTGGTCGCCGCCTACCTGGCGGCGAATCCGGGATCCACCTCGTACGCGGCGACCGACGCCGAGGGCTTCCTGCGCTTCGCCGTGCGGACGATCCCGGATGACGTGCACCTGGCGGAGATCGCCGCGCTGGAGCGGGACTTCCTCACCGCGCGCCTGCCGGCCGAGGTGGAGGATCCGCCGCCCCCGGGGACGTTGCGCCGGGCGTGCCGGGCCGGGATCCGCGAGGCGCGGTTCGATCCGCATCGACTGCTGCTCTGGCTGGCAGGGCGCGGGGAGCAGCCCGAAGCGGAACCGGCCGGGCTGAAGATCCTGGTCGCCCCGGGGCTGCCCGGCTGGGTCCGGGTGGCCACGGCGGACGAGGTGGAACTGTGGGATTCGCTGGCCGCGGGCCGGGCTGCCGGTTCGCTTCCGGCCGGGCTGGGCGAGGCGCTCGGCGAACTGGTCCGGGCGGGTGCGGTGACCGCGTCCGGCTGAGTCCGTACGGCTCAGCCGAGCACGGTCCGGTTCCGCAGTCCCATACCCTGCACGGCCGTCAGGCCGAGCCGTTCGTAGTAGGGCCGGAGTTCGGCGTCGCAGACCAGGTCGACCGAGTACACATCGTCGAGCTGGGTGAGGATGCGCCGTACGAGCTCGCCGCCGATGCCCTGCCCCTGGTGCTCGGGAAGCACTTCGAGCCATGGGACGAACGCGGTGAGGACGCCGTCGCCGATGGCGTTGACGAAACCGGCGACGCGACCGGACCCGGCCCGCGCGACGACCACACGGTGACTGCCGCGGAGCGCGGCGAGATGTTGTGCGGGCGTCGGCGGACTGGGCCAGCCGACGAAGAAACCTCGCAGATCGTCGGCGGTGATCGCCGACAGATCGTCCTGATAAGTGATCACCGGGGAATCATGCCCCCGGACGATCAGCCCGCGGCGCCCAGCAGGATCACGCTGAGCAGGGTCACGGTCGTCGCGAGGACGGTGACCCAGGTGCGCTGAGCGGCGGAGAGGGCGGGGGCGGTGGTGCTGTTCATGGCGGCTTCCAAACACGCGTAGACGGCGCTTCTCGTGGGTGAGAGCGCGTCGATCTTCTTGGGTGTTACCAGAATTTCGGGACTGTAAGGCGGATCACGCCCGGGTCAGCGGATCTCGGCGGCACGCGCCTTCGCGGTGAACCACATGACCGCGCCCGCGGCGGCGATCATGATCACGAAGGCGATGCTGCCGACGACGATCGCCTGCGTCGCGTCGTCCGTGCCGGTCGCCGCCTGCTCCTGCTCGACCGCGGCCGTGGCCGGGAACGTCCAGCCGAACAGCACGAGCAGCGTCGCGCTCAGCACTGTCGCGACCGCGGCCACCCGGGGCCGTCCCCAACGGCGTGCGGATTCGCGGATGGTCGAGAAACCCTTACCCTGCAACAAGATTCTTCCATTCACATGGTTGAAGTGTGTTTACTTCCACCGGTGTAACGCACGGGACCGCGGATTCGTTGCCCGGGCCGACGAAGTCACACGGAAGAGATCGCCTCGTCGATCCGCGCGGCGAGTGCGGTGTCCTTCTCGGTGAGCCCGCCCTCGGAGTGGGTGCTGAGGGTGAAGGTCAGGGTGCGCCAGCGGATGTCGATGTCCGGGTGGTGCTGCGCGGTCTCCGCGCGTTCGGCGACGACGTTCACCACCTGGATCGCCTGCGGGAAATCGGCGAGCTCGGCGGTGCGGGTGATGGAGTCGCCCTCGCGGCTCCACGCGCCGAGCCCGGCGAGCGCTGTCTCGATCTGGGTGTCGGTGAGCAGGTCTGCCATCGGTCTGCCTTTCGTCGTCGCGTTCCGCCCGCGCCGGGACGGCGGTGTGGGCGGATGTCTCGATCCGCCGTCACCAATGGTGGGCCCCGGAGAGGTAGGCTGCATGTTCGCCACGGGAGTCCGGTACGCCGGGCTGAGAGGCGGGCCTGGCCCGCGACCGTTCGCACCTGATCCGGATCATGCCGGCGCAGGGAGGGCACATCGCCGTCCTTGTCCGCCGGGGCATAGGAGTGGCTATGACTTCCCCCCGACGTGTTCGTCCCAGCGGCGGCGGTCCGGCGCGGCTGCGTACCGGGCTCGCACTGGGCCTGACCGCGATCGTGGCGAGTGGCTGCACGCTGTTCGCCGCGGAGGAACCGCAGGGTGGTGGCGGTGGCGCGGTGGTGAAGCTGGTGACGCACGAGTCGTTCTCGGTGCCGCAGGAGATCCTCGATGCCTTCGCCCAGCAGTCCGGCATCCGGATCGAGGTGCTGAAGGAGGGCGACGCGGGGGCGCTGACGAACAAGCTGGTGCTGACGAAGGCCAACCCGATCGCCGACGTGGCCTACGGGGTCGATTCGACGTTCGCCTCCCGCGCGCTCGACGAGGGCGTGTTCGCGCCCTACACCAGCCCGGAGGGTGACCGGGGTGCGCAGCGCTTCGCGGTGGACGGTTCGCAGGGGCTGTCCGCGGTGGATCTCGGTGACGTGTGCGTGAACGTCGACTCGGCGTGGTTCGCGGAGAAGGGACTGCCCGAGCCGACCGGGTACGAGGACCTGCTCAAACCGGAGTACAAGGACCTGACGGTGGTGGAGAACCCGGCCACGTCCTCGCCTGGGCTGGCGTTCCTGCTCGGCACGGTGGCGGAGTACGGCGAGCAGGGCTGGGCGGACTACTGGACGAAACTGAAGGGCAACGGGGTGAAGGCGGTCGCGGGCTGGACGGAGGCGTACTCGCAGGAGTTCTCCGGTTCGGCCGGGAAGGGGCCGCGGCCGATCGCCGTCTCCTACGCCTCCTCGCCCGCCGCCGAGGTCGGCGCGGACGGGGTCGCGCCGACGAAGGCGCTGCTGGACACCTGTTACCGGCAGGTCGAGTACGCCGGGGTGCTGGCGGGCGGCGCGCAGCCGGAGACGGCGGGCAAGGTCGTGGACTTCCTGTTGTCCCAGCAGTTCCAGGCGATCCTCGCGGAGAACATGTACGTCTACCCGGCCCGTGAGGGAGTGGAGTTGCCCGCCACCTGGGCGACGGCCGCACCGCTGCCCGCGGAACCGGCCTCGCTGCCCGGTGAGACGGTGCAGGCCGGGCGGGAGCGGTGGGTCGAGCAGTGGCGCGGGCTGCTGGAGGGCTGAGGCCGGGAGCCGGGACGGCGCTGCTGGCGCTGGCGCCGATCGGTTTCCTGGTCGTCTTCTTCGCCTGGCCCGTGGTCGCGATCGTCGGCCTCGGGGTCGGCGACGGGGGCGTGGCCGAGGCGCTGGGGCAGGCGCAGACGTGGCGGCTCGCCGGTTTCACCGTGGGGCAGGCGGCGGCGTCGACGGTGGTCGCGGTGCTGGCGGGGATGCCGGTGGCGTTCCTGCTGGCGCGCACGCGACTGCGCGGGGCCGGCGTGGTGCGGGTGCTGGTGCTGATCCCGTTCGTGCTGCCGACGGTCGTCGTCGGGCTGGCGTTCAAGGCGCTGTGGCCGGACGGCGGGGTGGGCGCGATCGTGCTGGCGAACTCGTTCTTCAACGTCGCGGTGGTGGCGCGCACGGTCGCCGGGCTGTGGTCGCATCTCGATCGTCGCGCCGAGGACGCGGCCAGGGCACTGGGAGCCTCGCGCTGGCGGGCGTTCCGCGGGGTCACCCTGCCCGCGCTGGTGCCCGCGATCGGTTCGGCGGCGGCGGTCGTCTTCCTGTTCTGCGCCACTAGTTTCGGTGTCGTGCTGATGCTGGGCGGGACGCGGTACCGGACGCTGGAGACCGAGATCTACCTGCGCACGGTCAACCTGCTCGACCTCTCCGGTGCGGCGGCGCTGTCGCTGGTGCAGCTCGCCGCCGTGGTCGCGGCGCTGGCGGTCGGTGCGCTGGCCCGCGGGCGCCGGGAGTCGGCGGCGCGGCTGCGGTCGGTGGCGGAGACGGCACGGCCACCGGAGCGCGGCGAGTGGTGGGTGGTCGGTGCGGCGCTGGCCGTGGTGGCCCTGTTGCTGGCGCCGATCGCCGCGCTGTTGCTGCGTTCGGTGTCCGGGCCGGACGGCTGGTCGCTGGCCGGGTACCGCGCGCTGGCGGGCCGGGGAGCTGACGGCACCTTGCAGGTCTCCGGCTGGGACGCGGCGCTCAACTCGCTGCGCACCGCCTCGGACGCCACGATGCTCGCGCTCGTGGTGGGCCTGCTGGCGGCCGTGGTGCTGGTGTCGCTGCGGCGAGCGCCCGGCCGGCTGCGCGGCGGGATGGCCGAGACGATGGACGCCGCGCTGATGCTGCCGCTGGGCGTGTCGGCGGTGACGGTCGGCTTCGGCTACCTGGTGACGCTCGACGCGCTGCCCGGTGACCTGCGCACCTCGCCGCTGCTGGTGCCGTTCGCGCAGGCGCTGGTGATCATGCCGCTGATCGTGCGGATGGTGCTGCCCGTGCTGCGTTCGGTGGACGGCCGCTTGCGGCAGGCCGCCGCGACGCTCGGCGCGGGCCCGGTGCGGGTGTGGCGGGAGGTCGACGTGCCGCTGGTGTTCCGCTCGGTGCTGGCCGCGGCGGGCTTCGGCTACGTCGTGGCGCTCGGCGAGTTCGGGGCCACCAGTTTCCTGGCGCGGCCGGAGTCGCCGACGCTGCCGGTGGCGATCGCCTCGCTGATCGGCAGGCCGGGGGCGCTGAACGTGCAGATGGCGTACGCGGCGTGCGTTCTGCTGATGCTCGTCACGGCGGCCGTGGTGACGGTGATCGACCGGCTCGGGAACGCCCCGGGCCGTGGCGCGGTAGGGGAGTTCTGACCCATGGCACTGTCCGTGGACGGCCTGACGGTCCGCTTCGGCGGGCTCACCGCGGTCGCCGGAGCGCACCTGGACATCGCCGACGGCGAGGTGCTGGCACTGCTCGGCCCATCCGGTTCCGGCAAGTCGACGCTGCTACGGGCGATCACCGGCCTGGAGCAGATGGCCGCGGGCACCGTCCGCTGGGACGGCGCCGACCTCGCGGCGGTACCGGTGCACCAGCGTGGGTTCGGCCTCGTGTTCCAGGACGGGCAGCTCTTCCCGCACCGGGACGTGGCCGGCAACGTCGCGTTCGGCCTGCGGATGCACGGCGTCGAGCCACGCCGGCGGGCGGAGCGGGTCGCCGAGCTGCTGGAACTGGTGGGCCTGCGTGGATACGAGCGCAGGCGGGTCACGCAGCTTTCCGGCGGCGAGGCGCAGCGGGTGGCACTGGCCCGCGCGCTGGCGCCGGAACCTCGGTTACTGCTGCTCGACGAACCGCTGTCCGGCCTGGACGCGGGCCTGCGCGAACAGCTCGCCTTCGACCTCACCGAACTGCTGCGCCGCACCAAGATCACCACCCTGCTGGTGACCCACGACCAGGAGGAGGCGTTCACGCTGGCCGACCGGGTGGCCGTGCTCGACGGCGGCGAGATCCGGCAGGTGGGCGATGTGGACGACGTGTGGCGCTGCCCGGCGACCGAGCCCGTCGCCCGCTTCCTCGGGGTGACGACGACGCTGGACGCGACCGTGTTCGACGGTGTGCTGCACAGTCCGCTGGGCACCGTCGGCTGGCCGGGGCGCGAGGACGGGACCGTCCGGATCGGCCTGCGCCCCAACGGGGTGCGGGCGTTGCCGGGCGGCGGCGACGGGCTCCCGGCCGAGGTGCTCGGCCGGGCGCACCGCCGCGACCACACCCGGCTGCTCGTCCGCCCCACCGACTGGGAGTCCACAGTGGACGCCGTCGCCGCGTCGAGTGACGATGTGCGCCCCGGCGACCGGGTGCGCCTGCTGCTCGTAGCGGACGGGATGGCCGTGCTGGGCGGCTGATCGGGCCGCCGAAGCGACTCAGCCGTCCTTGGTGGTGAGCCGCGCGTAGGCGATCGAGAGGCCGATCACGATGTAGCAGAACGCGCGCACCGCGCCCTCGGCCAGATCGCCCCCGGGCACCGGATCACGCAGCACGTCGGAGATCGCCGGCCACGACTCGGTGAGCAGGAACGGGTGCAGCCAGCTCAGTGAGTCCAGGATGCCGAGTATCGAGAAGACGATCGTGCCCGCCAGCACCGAGGCCACCACCAGCATCGGATGCTCGGTGCCGGCCGAGATGGCCAGCGCGATCGCGCCCACCGCGCAGAGTTGCAGCGCCACCCAGCCCGCCGCGAGCGCGACCTTCAGCAGGGCCGCGCCGAACGACAGCGTGCTGCCGGACAGGGTGAACAGCGAGCCGGAGCCGTTGATCACCAGCCCGGTGACGATGCCGGTGAGCGACATCAGCAGCACCGAGGCCAGTACGACCGCCGCCACGCCCAGTGCCTTCACGGTCAGCAACCTGCCCCGGCTCACCGGGGCGAGCAGCCAGCCGCGCAGGGTGCCGTGCGCGGTCTCCCCGGCCAGCGCGTCGGCCGAGGCCATCGCCGCGACCAGCGGCAACAACAGGGTGATCGTCAGCATCAGGGCCGCGATCGGCAGCACCAGCGCGTTGCCCGCCGCGGACACCAGCAGGTTCGCCCCCGCGCCCCCGCCTTCTCGTCCGTCGCCACCGCCGCCGCTCGCGGTGGTGTCCACCAGGGTCAGCCCGAGCCCGAGCACGATCGGGATGACGGCCAGCAGCCCCAGCACGACGAGGGTGCGCGGCCGGCGGAAGATCCAGCGCAGTTCGGCCCGCAGCAGCCGGGGGACACCGACCGTGTCGCGGCCGCGCGTGTTCCCCGTCGCCGGGGCGGACGTTGCCGCCGTCGCCGTGGTCATCGGCCCTCCTCCTGGTCGATGCCCGCGGTGTCGGGCTGGGTCAGCCGGGCGAAGAGATCTTCGAGGCCGGTGCGCGCCCTGGTCGCCTCGTGTACCGGCACGCCGGCCAGCACCAGCGTCTCCAGTACGGCGGGAGCGGTGCTGGCCGTCAGATCCGCGCGGACACCGTCCGGGATCAGCCGGCTCGGAATACGCTTGTGCCGCAAGGCTTCCATCGCGGCCGCCGAGTCCGGTGTGGACACCAGAAGGGCCGGGCTGCCCGAGTCGAGCAGTTCACCCAGCTCGCCCTGCGCGACGACGTTGCCGGTGTGCAGCACGGCGACGTGCGTGCAGGTGGCCTCCACCTCGGAGAGCAGATGCGAGGACACCAGCACGGTCACCCCGGCCGCGTGCAGTTCGGCGATGACCCGGCGGATCTCCCGGGTGCCGGACGGGTCCAGGCCGTTCGTCGGCTCGTCGAGCACCACCATCCGCCGGGGTACCAGCAGGGCCGCGGCCAGGCCGAGACGCTGCTTCATGCCCAGCGAGTAGCCCCGGTACCTGCGGTCGGCGGCCCCGGCCAGCCCGACCCGTTCCAGTGCGTCACCGATCGCCGCCGGGGCGTCCGATGTGGACAGTCGTGGTTCGGCGGCGGCCATCCGGCGCAGGTTGTCCCGGCCGGACAGGAACGGGTGGAAACCGGGGCCCTCGACGAGAGCGCCGACGTCGGGCAGCGCGCGGCCCGCCTCCTCCGGCATCGAGTGGCCGAGCAGCCAGGCCTCGCCGTCGGTCGGGCGGATCAGGCCGAGCAGCATCCGGATCGTCGTGGTCTTGCCGGAACCGTTGGGGCCCAGCATGCCGAGCACCGCGCCCTCCGGCACGTCCAGGTCCACCTGGTCCACCGCGACCGTCCGTCCGTAGACCTTGCGCAACCCCCTGGTCCGCGCGGCCAGCGGCGCGGCGGGCGTGGACGCCCCTGCCGGAACGTCCACGCCCGATGCCGAGCCCGATGAGCCCGCCGCCGTGATGGCCGAGGTCACCGGGATCCCAGCGCCTCGATCAGCACCTGCTCCGGAACGGCGCCCACGGCGACCCGGCCGTCCTCGGTGATCAGTGCGGTGGCGACCTTGGTGGTGACGACGTGCCCGGAGCCGAACGCCCCGCTGACCGGCTTGCCGAACTGGTCGAGCAGCGCCTTCGGGTCCATCGGCATGCCCTGCTCCCCGGCGTCATCGTCCCGGTCGCCGCGGCCCTGCGCCGGGGCGCCTGCCATCAGCTCGGCGGGAACGCGAGTGGTGACCACCGTGTCCCAGCCCTCGCCGATGATGCGCGGCGCCTCGATCGGCGCCTGCTCCGGTGCCTTTCCCGGTGCCTGCGCGCCGGGACGCTCGTCCCCTGGCTGCTTCTCCGTGACGGTGGTGCCCTGCGGCGGGGTGAACGCGAACGTCTCGGCGGGCTGCGGGGTGAACTCGACCTCGCTGAAGCCGACCTGCAGCGCCGGATCCGCCGAACCGTTGGCCAGCACCGAGAGCTGCAACGGTGTCCTGGTCGCCGAGTCGACGGCCACCCGAACTTCCCGCAGCAACGTCCGCTCCTCCGGCTTGGGCGTCAGCACCAGCTCGTACGCGGGCCGGTCGGCGACCGTCGCGGTCCCGTCCACCGCCACCGTGCTGGTCGCCCGCACGTGCTCCAGGACCGTCGCGGTGACCTGGGCAGGGTCGGTGATCCGGCCTTCGCCCGCGGCCTGCCCGCGTTTCCCGGCGGAGCCCTCGCCCTCGGGAACGGTGAGCTTCGTGGCGGTGCGATCGGCCGAGTCGTAGTCCCAGACGGTGGCGCCGTCGTGCACGATCGTCCGTTCCGAACCCTCGGACTGCAGGGAGAGCTTGGTCTTGCCCGCCCCGTCGTTGTAGACCCGTGCGGTGCCCGCGGTGAGCGCGTCCAGACCGGGCACGGCGGGCAGGCCGAGCTGGTTGTCCACGGTCACCGTGCCCGCCAGCGCGGACGGTTCCGCCGTCAGCACCGAACTCACCAGTTCCTCGGCGCTCACCGAGGGCAGGGCCGGAGCGTCCTGCGCTCCCGCCGGCATGGCGATGACGGCCAGCCCGGACACCCCCAGCGCCGTACCGGTGAGTGCGGCTGCCACTGCTTTCGTTTTCGTCTTCACGTTTCTCTCCCTGTGTCGGCGAGCACGCTCCTCGACCCTGTGCCAGTGTGCTCGTGTCGCACCGCTCACGCTTCCCTCCCGAGGCTGAGATCGGGCTGAGACCGCCGCCGACGCTGAGAGACCGCTGAGAGCGCGCGCGGCGCCCGCCCGGAAAGTGCATCCTGAGAGCGTGAAACCCCGAGTACTGGTCGTGGACGACGAACCCGGCGTACGCAAGGCACTGCACCGCGGGCTGCGCGCGGAGGGCATGGACGTTGTCACCGCCGCCGACGGGCCGAGTGGGCTGCGCCTCGCCCAGACCGGCGCGTTCGACGTCCTGCTGCTCGACATCATGCTGCCCGGACTCTCCGGATACCGTGTGCTGCAACGACTTCGCGCCGACGGCGTGATCACGCCGGTGCTGCTGGTCTCGGCGAAGGACGGGGAGGTGGACCAGGCCGACGGCCTGGATCTCGGCGCCGACGGCTACCTGGTCAAGCCGTTCTCCTTCGTGGTGCTGGTCGCCCAGCTTCGCGCGGTGCTGCGGCGCGCGGAGTCCGCCGGTTCCCGCGGTTCGCTGCGCATCGGCTCGCTCGAGGTGGACCGGGCGACCCGGGAGGTGCGCTGGGAGGGTGTGCCCGTCGCCTTCAGCCCACGCGAGTTCGCGCTGCTGGAGGTGCTCGCCGGGCGGGTGGGCACCGTCGTCGGCAAGGACGAACTGCTGCGCGCGGTGTGGGGTGACGAGCAGGCCGCCACCCGCAACGTGGTGGAGGTCTACGTCGGCTACGTCCGCCGCAAACTCGACGCCGTGGGGGCGGGCGACCTGGTGCGTACGGTGCGCGGCCACGGCTACCTGGCGTCCGACCAGCACATCGACGATGTGATCGCCCCGGCCGGCCCTGCGTGATGCGCGGCTGGTGGCTGCGCCGGAGCCTGCGGTTCCGCATCACCTCGATGGCCGCCACGGTCACCCTCGTCGTCCTGCTCGGCTTCGCGTTTCTCGCCGGGCGCGGGCTCGGCCCGATGCTCACCGAGTCCACCGACACCGAACTGCGCTCGGCACTGTCCTCGGCGCGCCCGTTCGTCGAGGCGGGCACGGTCGTGCCGGAGTCGCCGACGGTGCGGATACGGGTACTCGACACCGCGGGCACCCCCGTCGACGGCGGCACGGACACCGGGCTCGGTCCACGGGAGGTACGGGCGCTCAAGGCGGGGGAGCCGGTGCGCACCGAGCCGGAGGGCCCCGGCCCCGCCGCGCGGTGGCTCGGCGAGGTGGTCACCGCTCCCGACGGTGCGCAGCGGCTCGTCGTCGGGGCCGCCGGGCTGTTCACCGCGGGCGCGACGACGGAGGGGGCACGATGGCTGCTGCTCGCCGCCTCGGTGGGGGTGTTGCTGGCGGGAGGGGCGACCTGGCTGGTGGTGCGCTCGGCGTTGCGTCCGGTCGGCCGGATGCGCAGGCTGGTCCGCAGGTTGCCGCCCGGTGCGCTGCTGCCGCTGCCGCAGGCGCACGACGAGGTCCGCGATCTGGCGGCCGACTTCAACGCCCTGCTCGCCCGTCAGGAGGAGGTCAACGCCAGGCTGCGCCGGTTCACCGGCGACGCCGCGCACGAACTCCGTTCGCCGGTCGCCTCGATCCGGGTGCAGGCCGAGGTGGCCGTCGCGAATCCGGATCCTGACCTCGCCCAGGAGACCCTCGCCGACGTGCTGGAGGAGGCCGAGCGACTGTCCGTCCTGCTGGACGGGCTGCTGGCGCTGGCCCGTTCGGACGCCGGTGAGGTGACGCCCGGCGAGCCGGTGGAGCTGGTGACCGAGGCGCGGGCGGCCGTCTACCGGCTGCCCGCGGGCTGCCCGCGGGCCCGTGTCACGGCGGCCGTCCCGCACGCGTGGGCGTTCGCCGCCCCGGCCGAGGTCGAGCTGGTGCTGAACAACCTGCTGCGCAACGCCGCCCGGTACGCCCAGGCGCAGATCGTGGTCTCGGTGCTGGCATCCCGTTCCCGGGTGCGGGTGGTGGTCGACGACGACGGTCCCGGGATCGCACCGGAGCACCGGGAACGGGTGCTCGATCGGTTCTACCGGGTTTCCGGCGATCGCGCCCGTACTTCCGGCGGGGCCGGGCTAGGCCTCGCGCTCGTCGCGGAGGCCGTCCGCCGTCGTGGCGGGGAGGTGCGCGTCGGCGAGTCCCCGGAGGGTGGCGCCCGCGTCCAGGTCCACTGGCGCACCCCCTGAACCACCCACCCCGTGTCGCGCGTCTCGGCACCCCGTGTCGGGCGGTGGGGCATGTCGTGTCGGGCGGTTCGGCACCCTGTGTCGGGCGGTGGGGCATGCGCACGGTGTCGGCCGCTGGGTGGGCACCGTTCCGACTGGGCTGCTGAGCATCCGCTGTGCGGCAGGGGTGTCAGGGCGCCCGACACGGGGTGCCGTTGGGCGTGACACGGGGTGTCAGGGCGCCCGACACGGGGTGCCGTTGGGCGTGACACGGGGTGTCAGGGCGCCCGACACGGGGTGCCGTTGGGCGTGACACGGACGCGGTGGGGGTAGGTTGCCGGGGCGTGAGACCTGTGGTGATCGTCGGTGCCGCCATCGTGCGCTCCGGGCTGCTGCTTGCCCAGCAACGCTCTTTCCCGGAGGACGCCGCCGGGAAGTGGGAACTGCCCGGCGGGCGGGTGGAGCCGGGGGAGTCCGAAGTGGACGCTCTGGCCAGGGAATGCCACGAGGAGCTGGCGGTACGTATCGAGGTCGCCGATCGCGTCGGTGCCGACGTGGACTTGCCGCGCGCCAAGGTGTTGCGCATCTACGCGGCAACGCTGGCCGACCCCCGCGCCGAACCGCGTCCCGTCGAGCACGCCGCGGTTCGCTGGGTGCCCGCCGATGGGATCGACGCCCTCGACTGGCTTCCGGCCGACCGCGTACTCCTGCCCGCGCTGCACGCCCTCCTGCTCGCCGCGTGAGCGGTGCCGGGCCCGGAAAGCCCGGCACCGCCCCACTTCGCGAGCCGTTACCGCATACCTGGCACCGCGCCGGACCAGACCGCGACCGTTACCGCGAGCCGGAGACCGCACCGGGCACCGTATGCCGGGGCGCGGGCAGGCGCCGCGACCGCGGTCACCGCGGACCGTCCGGTACACGCGGGAGACGGCCGAGCACACCCCGGCACACCCCGGCACACCCCGGTCCACGGCCGGGTCAGCAGGCGCCGATCAGCCGTAGTGCCGACCGCAGACGGTGTTCGCCACGTGCGATCGCCCGGTCCGCACCAGCCCGGCGCAGCCGGTCCAGTTCACCGCCGTCGTCCAGCAGCGCGCCCGCACGTTCCCGGATCGGCCGCAGCGTCTCCACGACGGCCTCGGTCACCGCGTCCTTCAGCGCACCGTACGAGGAGCAGTCCGCCGCGGCCTTCTCCGGAGTGATTTCCTTGCAGGCGGCCAGAATCTCCAGCAGGTTCGCCGCGCCCGGCCGGGTGTCCGGTGCGTACTCCACTGTGGACTCCCCGTCGGTCACCGCGCGCCGGACCTTGCGTTCGATCGCGTCCGGCTTGTCGAGGACGAACACGATCCCCGCCGCGTCCCGGGTGGACTTCGACATCTTCCGGCTCGGATCGGACAGGTCCCGTACCCGCGCGCCCGCCTGGGGCAGCACGGCCCTCGGCACGGTGAACACCTCGCCGTAGGTGGTGTTGAACCGCCGCGCCAGCGCCCTCGCCAGTTCCACGTGCTGACGCTGATCCTCGCCGACCGGCACCTCGGACGCGCCCTGCAACAGTATGTCGGCGACCATCAGCGAGGGGTAGGTGAGCAGGCTCAGCCGCACACCGGACCGCCCCTTCGCCTTCTCCTTGAACTGGATCATCCTGGCGGCCTCACCGTAGGTCGCGGTGCACTCCATGACCCAGTTGAGCGCACCGAGTTCGCGGACCAGATCCGACTGCACGAACACCGATTCCTCCGGCACCCCGGCGGCGACGAGCACGGCGAGCTGTTCCCTGGCAAGGCCCCGCAACCGGGCCGGGTTGTGCGCGGACGTCATGGCGTGCAGGTCGGAGACGAAGTAGAGGTCGTCCGCCCGCCCCTCGGCTGCCCACCGGCGGATCGCGCCGAGGTGGTTGCCCAGATGGACGTGCCCGGACGGGGTGATGCCGGAGAGCCTGGTCATGAGTGCCTTCCCTGGAGGTCGTGCCACCGGTGGAAAGCCCTCACACACAACGAAGGCCGCCCACTCGGGCGGCCTGGCTGCTGAACGGGTTCAGCGCACGGGTACGGAGCCGCCGAGGGGCGGCTGCCAGCTACCGGAACGCGTGCGCACGGGCCGATCGTACTGGCGAGCGGGTTCGCGCCGGTAGCGGGAAGGGGCCTCAGGCGGCCTTGCCCGTCTCGGCCTTCGCCCTGGCCTTCTTCAGCGCGAGGACGGGACACTTCTTGCAGCGTGGCTTCGACCGGCAGCACTTCTTCTTGACCTTGCCGGCCTTCATCAGCTTGCGGACGACGGTCCGGGGATCGTCCTTGCCGGCGTCCTTGCGCTTGACAGTGTCCTTGCGCTTGCCGAGGCCCTTCTCAGCGCCCTTCTTCTTGCCGGCGCCCTTCTTGCCCTTGCTGTCCGGGGCCTTCTTGTCCCGGTCCTTCTTGCCCACTCCACGCTCCAGCGTCGACGGTCCTGGCGACGGCCCTGCGTCAGCCGAGGCTAACCGTTCCCCGGGCGTGCGCCTAGTCACACCGGGTGGCCAGGTATCCTGGCCTGAGATCGCGTGTGGCCATCGTGAGATTTCGAGAACGCACCTGAGGCCGCAGCGCGCCAACGACGGCGGACTGGCCGATGTACACGGCGGGCGCGATCACCTACTCACACTCGAGGTTTCAGGAGTTCATCCGTGCCCGCAGCCAGCGTCATCGCCTCGCGAGCCGACCGGCCCATCACCGGGGAGACCCGGCCCGACCTGCGCAACGTGGCCATTGTCGCGCACGTCGACCACGGTAAGACCACCCTGGTCGACGCCATGCTCCGGCAGTCCGGTGCCTTCGCCGAGCGCGCGGAGCTCGTCGACCGCGTGATGGACTCCGGCGAGCTGGAACGTGAGAAGGGCATCACGATCCTGGCCAAGAACACGGCCATTCGCAGGCAGACCGAGGACGGCCCGGTCACCATCAACGTGATCGACACCCCCGGCCACGCGGACTTCGGCGGCGAGGTCGAGCGCGGACTGGCCATGGTCGACGGCGTGGTGCTGCTGGTGGACGCCAGCGAGGGCCCGCTCCCGCAGACCCGCTTCGTGCTCCGCAAGACCCTGCAGGCAGGCCTGCCCGTCGTGCTCGTCGTCAACAAGGTCGACCGGCCGGACGCACGGATCGCCGAGGTCGTCGAGGAGACCCACGACCTGCTGCTCGACCTGGCGGGCGACATCGAGGACATGGACGACGCCGCGCTCGACACGATGCTGTCGCTGCCGGTCGTCTACGCCTCCGCCCGCGCGGGCAAGGCCAGCCTGACCCAGCCCGCCGACGGTGGCGTGCCGGACAGCGAGAACCTGGACCCGCTGTTCGAGACGCTGCTGACGCACGTGCCCGCGCCGCACGTCGACTCGACCGGTCCGCTGCGCGCACTGGTCACCAACCTGGACGCCTCCAACTTCCTCGGCCGTATCGCGCTGATCCGCATCCACGCGGGCAAGCTGCGCAAGGGCCAGACGGTCGCCTGGATGCGCGAGGACGGCACGACGCAGTCCGTCCGCATCTCCGAGCTGCTGGTCACCGAGGCGCTCACCCGCGTGCCCGCCCAGGAGGCCGGGGCGGGCGAGCTGGTGGCGATCGCGGGCATCCCGGACATCACCATCGGCGACACGCTGGCCGACCTGGAGAACCCCGAGGCGCTGCCGCGGATCACCGTCGACCAGCCCGCGATCTCGATGACCATCGGCGTGAACACCTCGCCGATGGCGGGTCGCGGCGGCGGCGACAAGGTCACCGCCCGGCTGGTCAAGGCCCGCCTCGACCAGGAGCTCATCGGTAACGTCAGCATCAAGGTGCTGCCGACCGAGCGCCCGGACACCTGGGAGGTGCAGGGCCGTGGTGAGCTGGCGCTGGCGATCCTCGTCGAGCAGATGCGCCGCGAGGGCTTCGAGCTGACGGTCGGCAAGCCGCAGGTGGTCACCCGCACCATCGACGGCAAGCTGCACGAGCCGTTCGAGCGGCTGTCGATCGACTCGCCGGAGGAGCACCTCGGTGCGATCACCCAGCTTCTCGCCTCCCGCAAGGGCCGGATGGAGCACATGGGCGGGCACGGCACCGGCCGGATCAAGCTGGACTACGTGCTGCCCGCGCGTGGCCTGATCGGTTTCCGCACCGACTTCCTCACCGAGACGCGCGGCACCGGCATCGCGAACCACGTGTTCGAGGGCTACTTCCCGTGGGCGGGCGAGATCCGCACCCGGCACAGCGGCTCGCTGGTCGCCGACCGGTCCGGCCCGATCACCGCGTACGCGATGATCCAGCTCGCCGACCGCGGCACGTTCTTCGTCGAGCCGGGTGCCGAGGTGTACGAGGGCATGGTCGTGGGGGAGAACCCGCGCGCCGAGGACCTCGACATCAACATCACCAAGGAGAAGAAGCTCACCAACATGCGGCAGTCCTCCGCCGACGTGATGGAGACGCTGGCCCGGCCGCGCAAGATGGACCTGGAGGAGGCGCTGGAGTTCTGCTCCGTCGACGAGTGCGTCGAGGTCGCCCCGAACGCCGTCCGTGTCCGCAAGACCATCCTGGACGCCAACGCTCGTGGCAAGGAGCGGTCCAAGATGAAGTCGCGGGACAACGCCGCGGGCTGACCCGCGCACAGCGCAGCCGAGACGGGCCCGTCCCCACTCAAGGGGCGGGCCCGTCCGCGTGTCCTGGCCTCTCGGGAAAGCGCTGCCGAGGGAACCCCGGGGGTCTGTCGTGCGTCACCCGTACAGCGGTACTTCATCGCCCGTCCGGTGGATGTCCGCGTGCAGGCCCTCGACGGCCACGTGGGAGCATCGCGTGGCATCATGACCGGTTCGGCGTCGGGGCGAGTGGCACGGAGGTTTCGCTGTGGGGGCGAATCGGAGAGCGGCACTGCTGCTGTCGACGCTGTGCGCCGCCGTGCTCGTCGCCTGCACGAACACGCCGCCACCACCGGTCGTCACCTCGCCGGTGGTGGAGACCTCCGCCCCGCCGGAGGAGACGCCCTCGCAGGTCGTCATCGGCATCGACGCCATCACCGGTGGCTACAACCCGCACAACCTGGCCGACTCCTCCACGGTCACCTCCGCGCTCTCCCAGCTCCTGCTGCCCTCGGTGTTCCGGCAGGCCTCGGACGGCGCGAGGCAGCTCGACAAGACCCTGATGACCTCCGCCGAGGTCGTCTCGCAGGAGCCGTTCACGGTCGCCTACGAGATCCGGCCGGACGCGTCCTGGTCCGACGGGGCGCCGATCGCGGTCGAGGACTTCATCTACCTGGCCGACGCGATGCGTGACGAGACCGGCGCCGTCGAGCCCGCCGGGTACCGGCTCATCTCCGGGATCCAGCCGGGCGAGGGCGGCAAGCGGGTCGAGGTCAGCTTCAGCGAGCCGTACCCGGGCTGGCAGACCCTGTTCTCCGGACTGCTTCCCGCGCATCTGTTCAAGGACGCCCCCGGTGGCTGGGAAGGCGCGCTGGAGACCAGTTTCCCCGCGTACGGTGGCCCGTTCTCCATCAAGACGCTGGACCGCGACCGCGGCGAGATCATCCTCGAACGCAACGAGCGGTACTGGGACAAGCCCGCCGCGGTCGACCAGCTCGTCTTCCGCAGGGCCGACCAGCAGGGGCTCGCCGCGGCCATGCGCAGTGGCAACGACCAGTTCGCGCTCGCCAGGACCGATGCCACCGGCGTGCAGCTCTTCGACGAGCTGGGCGAAGGGTTCGATCTGCACACGCTGGCCCGCCCCGAGGTCGCCTCGGTGCTGCTGCGCCCCACCGGCGAGGCGCTGTCCGACGACCGGGTGCGTGCCGGGATCGCCGCCCTGCTGGACCGGAACAAGCTGATCGACGAGGGCACGGGCGGCGGGCCCTCGGCCGGGCTGCGTGCCGACGCGCAGGTACTGGCGCCCTCGTCGCCTGACTACGCCTCGACGATCCCGCAGCCGGGCCCGCCCTCCGCGGCCGACGCCGGCCGGGCGGGCGAGCTGCTGACCTCCGCCGGATACACCAAGGAGTCGGGTACCTGGCGCAAGGAGGGTAGGCCGCTCGCCCTCGTCATCGCCGCCCCCGCGGAACAGGAACCGTACGTGAGCGTGGCGGAGGAGCTGGTCAGCCAGCTCGTCGCCGCCGGGGTGGACGCCCGCGCGGTGAATCCGCCGCCGCGCGAGCTCTACAGCGAGCAGCTCGCCGTCCCGGTGCAGGACGGCGGTATGCCCGCGCCGCCGGAGGAGGACAACGCCGGCGCCGTGGGCGTCGACATCGCCGTGGTGCCGCGTCCGGTGGGCACCGACGCGGCGTCCATGCTCGCGTCCACCTTCGGTTGCCGCCCGCAGCGCGGCGACTCCGTCGCCCAGCCGCCCGCCGAGGTGCCGGCGAACCCGGCGGCGTTCTGCGACGAGGAGCTCCAGCCGCTCGTCGACGAGGCGCTCACCGGCCGTACCCCGATGCCGGAGGCGCTCGCGGAGCTGGAACCGGCGCTGTGGGAACGCAACGTCGTCATCCCGCTGTTCCAGCTCGCCGACACGATGGTGATCGGTCCCGGCGTTTCCGGGGTCTCGCCGGGACCGGCATTGGCCGGACCGTTCGGATCAGCGGTCAATTGGACTCGCGGCAGTAAGTAATTCCGGCCATTCCGTGGTGCCGGCCGGACCATTCCGGGGTATTCCGGAAAACACCGTCCGCGTTGAATAACGTGTCAATTCCCCGTTCGGTAACGGATTGAATCGGCGTTTTGCCCAGCTCGTCACCCTTTGGTCACAATCGCCGCCGAACAGGTGACCAGTGGTGTTCCGGCTTTCTAGCGTCTCGCGGCAACGACGACATGCGGATCGCATGGCGCGTTCGAGGGTCGGGTCCTAGGAGGGCACACGTAATGAGGAGAACCAGAGCGGTCTCTGTCTGGTCGCTGGTGGCCGGTTCCGCGCTGCTGCTGACCGCATGCGGTGGCGGGGCGGACACCGGGAGCGACCCCAACACCGGGTCGAGCAGCGACATCAAGAGCATGGCGACGGGCAAGGCGGAGAACGGCGACAACTTCAAGCTCGCCGACGCCGCCCCGAGCGACCAGGTGATCGTGGCCATCGACGAGGGCTACTCGGGCTACAACAACGACAGCCCGGACACGAACACCTCGTACAACACCTTCGTGCTGACCTCGGTGCTCTCCGGCAGCAACGTGCTCAACGGCAACAACAAGGTGCTGCTCAACAACGACGTGCTGGAGTCATGGACGGTCACCACCAGCTCGCCGCAGGTGGTCGAGTGGAAGATCAAGCCGAACGTCAAGTGGTCCGATGGTGAGGCCTGGGACTGCGACGACTTCTACCTCGCCTGGCTCTCGCACAGCGGCAAGGCCAAGGAGGGCGAGAACCCGCTGTTCCGGTCCGCCTCGACCGCGGGCTACGAGCTCGTCGACCGCGCCACCTGCAAGGACGACCTGACCTTCGAGGCCGCGTTCTCCGAGCCCTACCTCGACTACAAGGGCATGTTCAACTCGACCGCGCTGCTGCCCGCGCACGTGCTGGAGCGGGAGACCGGCATCGCCGACGTCATGACCCTGACGCCGGCCAGCGCCCCTGCCGACCTGAAGAAGGCGGGCGACTTCTGGAGCGACGGCTGGAAGGGCTTCACCGCCGGCATCATGCCCGCCTCCGGCCCGTACATGATCACCGCGTTCGACGAGAACGCGGAGACCGTCACCCTGGAGAAGAACCCGAACTGGCTCGGCGCCAAGGGCGGCCCGGCGAAGGTGATCGTCCGCGCCATCCCGGACACCAAGGCCATGGCCACCGCGCTGCAGAACGGCGAGATCGACGTCGCCTCCTCGGTGCAGCCGGACGCCACCGCCGCCAACACGCTGAAGGGCCTCACCTCGCAGGGCGTGGTCTACGGCTCCGCGCCGCGGCTGTCCTTCGAGCACCTCGACCTGAACTTCAGCCGGATCTTCGCCGACGAGTCGGCCCGCAAGGCGTTCTTCGAGGTCGTCGACCGTCAGGAGATCACCGACAAGCTGATCAAGGAGGTCCAGGCGGACGCTCAGCCGCTGAACAGCATCGTGTTCATGCCGGGCGAGGACGGCTTCCAGGACAACTACAGCGACAAGACCAACAAGGGCGCCGAGACGGCGATGAAGACCCTGGAGGCCGCGGGCTGGGCCAAGGGTGGCGACGGCATCTACGCCAAGGACGGCAAGCGCTTCTCCATCAAGATCAGCCACAACGAGAACGCGCGTCGCAGCCAGACCGTGGAGATCATCATCGCCCAGGCGGCGAAGGCGGGCATCGAGGTCTTCGACGAGACCGACGCCAACTTCCTGAAGGGCCGCGTCGACAAGGGTGACTTCGACATCGCCCTCTTCGGCTGGTCCGCGGCTCCGTTCAAGGCCGAGAAGCCGGACATCTACATCACCGGCGGCGGCCAGAACTACCAGGCTCTCGCCGACCCGGCGATCGATCAGGCCTTCACCACGGCCGTCTCGGCCACCGACGAGGCCGTGGCCCTGAAGGCCTACCAGGACGCGGACAAGGCGATCGCGGACAACTACGCGTCGCTCCCGCTGTTCCAGACGCCCGGCATGTGGGGCTTCCGAGGTATCGATCGGGTGTACAACCAGTCGTACAACGGGCCGCTCTGGAATGTCGGCGAGTGGGCCAGCACCAAGTAGCCGAAAAAACTGATGTTGCAACGAATCGGGGTCGGGCCGCGCGGTTCGGCCCCGATTCGTATGCGGTACCTGTTCGCATTCGCCCGTGCGCTGGTAGTTCCGGCAGGTAACCGTCGTATTTCTGCCGGAGGAGCGGAAGTCACCCTTTGGTCACGATCATGCGGGAACAGGTGACCGGGTGTGCCTGAAGTTCCTAGCGTGCACCGGCAGTGCGCCAATTGAGTGTCGCTTGGCGTGTCATAGGCTCCGGCACATCTAACCGGAGTGGGTGGGTCCGTGGTTCAGACGCACGGCCCAGTGCTAGGAGGGCACACTTAATGAGGAGATCCAAGGCTGTCTCTGCTTGGGCATTGGTCGCCGGGACCGCGCTGCTGGTGAGCGCGTGCGGCGGTGGTGACTCGAGCGAGGACCCCAACACGGGCTCGAGCGCCGATGTCAAAAGCATGGCGACGGGCAAGGCCGAGAGCGGCGACAACTACAAGCTCGCCGAGGCCGAAGCCAGCGACCAGGTCATCGTCGGCATCGATGAGGGTTTCTCGTCGTACAACAACGACGAGGTGTCCGCGAACAGCTCGTACAACACCTACGTGCTGACTTCGGTGCTGTCCGGCGCGGACGTGCTCAACGGCAACAACAAGGTGCTGCTGAACAACGACGTGCTGGAGTCCTGGACGGTCACGTCCAGCGACCCGCAGGTGGTCGAGTGGAAGATCAAGCCGAACGTCAAGTGGTCCGACGGCGAGGCCTGGGACTGCGACGACTTCTACCTCGCCTGGCTCTCGCACAGCGAGAAGGCCAAGGGTCCCGACGGTGAAGCGGTCTTCAAGAACGCCTCCCCGGCCGGTTACCAGCTCGTCGACGCACCCACCTGCAAGGACGATCTGACCTTCGAGGCGAAGTTCTCCGAGCCGTACCTCGACTACAAGGGCATGTTCTCCTCCACCGCGATGCTGCCCGCCCACGTCCTGGAGAAGAACACCGGCGTCGCCGACATCACCAAGGTGACGCCGACCAGCCCCGAGGTCGCCCAGATCTCGGAGTTCTGGAACAACAAGTGGAAGGGCTTCAACGCCGAGTTGATGCCGTCCTCCGGCCCGTACAAGATCACCGCCTTCGACGAGAACTCGCAGACGGTGACGCTGGAGAAGAACCCGAACTGGGTCGGCGCCAAGGGTGGTCCGAACAAGATCATCGTCCGGCCGATCCCGGACACCAAGGCCATGGCCACCGCGCTGCAGAACGGTGAGATCGACGTCGCGGCGTCGACCCAGCCGGACGCCACCGCGGCCAACACCATCAAGGGCCTGTCCTCGCAGGGCGTGACCTACGGTTCCGCCTCGCAGCTCACCTTCGAGCACCTCGACCTGAACTTCAACCGCATGTTCGCCGACAAGGACCTGCGCAAGGCGTTCTTCGAGACGGTCGACCGGCAGGAGGTCGTGGACAAGCTGCTGAAGGAGGTCCAGGCCGACGCTCAGCCGCTGAACAGCATCGTCTTCTTCCCGGGTGAGGAAGGCTTCGAGGACCAGTACAGCCAGAAGGCGGGCCTCGGCCCGGAGGCCGCGGCCAAGACCCTCGAGGCCGCGGGCTGGGTCAAGGGTGGCGACGGCATCTTCGCCAAGGACGGCAAGCGCGCCTCGGCGACGATCACGCACAACGAGAACGCGCGTCGCAGCCAGACCGTCGAGATCATCATCGCCCAGGCGGCGAAGGCCGGCATCGAGATCAAGGACGAGACGGACGCCAACTTCCTGAAGGGCCGTCTCGACAAGGGTGACTACGACATCGCCCTCTTCGGCTGGTCCGCGGCTCCGTTCAAGGCCGAGCAGCCGTCGATCTACATCACCGGCGGTGGCCAGAACTACCAGGGCCTCACCGACCCGAGGATCGACCAGGCCTTCAAGGCAGCCACGTCCGCCACGGACGAGGCCGCCGCGACGAAGTCCTACGCCGAGGCGGACAAGGCGATCGCGGAGAACTACGCGACGCTGCCGCTGTTCCAGACCCCGTCCATGTGGGGCTTCCGCGGTATCGACCGGGTGTACATGCAGTCGTACAACGGTGCGCTGTGGAACGCCGGCGAGTGGAAGAAGACCGAGTAGTTCCACCGCTGACGTGCCGCGGCACTGATTGATCTGGTGGAGTCGGGGCCGGGCCACAAGCCCGGCCCCGATCCCCTCCGGAAGTAGCTGTTGACCCCTGCCCGACCGGCATTACGGTGACCCCCGGGCGATGGCTTAATCTTGGCGAGCCAGTCCCGGACGAGGAGCAAGTCGTTGTGAACCTGGTTTTGTACGTACTACGCCGCGTGGCGATCTCCATACCGATTCTGTTGATCGCCACGTTCCTGTGCTTCCTGATGGTCGCCGGTGCCGGTGACCCGCTCGGCGAACTGCGCAGCCAGCCCAACATCAGCCAAGAGGCCATCAACGCCACCGCGGCGCAGCTCGGCCTCGACAAGCCGCTGATCCCGCGCTACTTCGAATGGCTGGGCAGTTTCCTGCAGGGCGACTGGGGTGTCTCGATCGCGCAGGGACAGGCACTGCAAGAGGTCTATCCGAAGGTCACGACCGCCTTCGGCGTCACCTTCAAGCTGGTGCTGGGTGCCGAGATCCTGGCGATCGTCATCGGTGTCGCCGTCGGCGTCCTGGCCGCGGTCAAGCAGTACTCGGTGATCGACTACCTGGCCACCACGATCGCGTTCTTCATGTTCTCGCTGCCGATCTTCTGTGTCGCCATCGTGCTGAAGCAGTACGCGATCGAACTGAACGTGGTCGTCAAGGATCTCGGGCTGACCGATCTGCTCGGCAATCCGTGGCTGAGAACGACGAGTCCGGAGAATCTGAGCGCCGACGGGTTCGGTGACTTCATCATCTCGTACGTCGGTGCCTACCTGCTGCCGACACTGGCCATCATGGCGATCAGCTTCGCCGCGTACAGCCGGTTCCAGCGGGCCTCGATGCTCGAGACGATGAACTCCGACTACGTGCGCACCGCGCGGGCCAAGGGCCTCTCCGGTGGCCGGGTGATGTTCCGGCACGCCTTCCGCAACGCGCTCATCCCGGTCACCACCCTGTTCTCGGTGAACTTCGCAGCGGTGCTCACCGGCGCGATCATCACCGAGCAGGTGTTCAACTGGAACGGAATGGGCTCGGTGCTCGTAGAGGCCGTCAACAAGAACGACCCGAACGTGATGATGGGCTGGCTGGTGATCATCGCGGCGACGGTGATCGTCTTCAACCTCATCGCTGACCTGATGTACGGCATTCTGGACCCGAGGATTCGCGTTGGCTGACATGAACTCCGTGCTAGCGAGCGAGACTGCCAAGTCCGCTGGCGAAAGCGCCCCCGCCGATCCGGACAAGCAGCTTCCGGAACCGCGCAGTCAGGGCAAGCTGGTCCTGCGGAAGTTCCTGCGGCACAAGCTGGCGATGACCAGTACCGCCCTGTTGCTGCTGATCGTGCTGCTGACCTTCATCGGGCCGCTGTTCTACTCACACGGTTACGAGGAGACCTTCGAAGGCTTCGCCGCGCCGTCCGCCGAATACCCGCTGGGCACCACCCAGGTCGGCAAGGACATGCTCGCCCAGGTTCTGCGCGGTACGCAGTACTCACTGCTGATCGCGTTCACCGTGACGATCCTGTCCACGCTGATCGGCGTCATCTTCGGTGCACTGGCCGGTTACCTGCGGGGCTTCTCCGACTCGGCGATCTCCCGGCTGACCGACCTGTTCCTGATCATCCCGCAGATCGCCGCCGCGGCCATCCTGGCGCAGGTCCTCGGTGGCGGTACCTGGTACGTGGTGGCACTGGTGCTCTCCGCGTTCGGCTGGATGTCCATCGCCCGGGTCACCCGGGCCGAGTCGATGTCCCTCTCCCAGCGGGAGTTCGTGGAGTCGGCCCGGGCATCCGGCGCCGGCACCGGGCGGATCATCTTCAAGCACCTGGTGCCGAACATGGTCGGCAGCATCACGGTCAACGCCACGCTCACCGTGGCGCAGGCCGTGCTCGCCGAGGCGGCGCTGTCGTTCATCGGTCTCGGTGTGGCGCTCCCTGACACCTCGCTCGGGCGCGTCATCTCGGAGAACTACGCGGAACTGCAGGGGCGTCCGGCGCTGTTCTTCGGCCCGTTCATCGTGCTCGTCCTGATCTCGCTGACGATCAACTTCATCGGTGACGGCCTGCGGGACGCGTTCGACCCGAGGCAGAAGCGCGTCAAGGCGTAACCCGCCCTTCGGTACCACCGAACGCCCTCCACCCGCCCAGGGTGGAGGGCGTTCGTGCGTGCGAAGGGAAGTCCCGTCGCCGTACTGTGCCGTACCGGTCCGGCAGGGGCGTGCGGGTGTCTGGCGGGGTGCCAGACGTACGACGAAGCCCCGGTGGGAACCAGGGGCTCCCACCGGGGCTTCGTGGTGTGCGGGGGCCGCAGGGCCCAGGTGTGCTAGTCCGCGACGGGCGCGATCTTGCCTGCCAGCCACGCCTTGCGGCGCTCGGCCTGCATGACCGGGTCGGCGACCGGGGCGGCCGAGAGCAGCCTGCGCGTGTAGTCCTGCTGCGGGGTGTGCAGCACCTGGTCGCGCTCGCCGACCTCGACCAGCTTGCCGTGCTGCATCACCGCGACGCGGTCGGCGAGCAGGTCGACGACCGCGAGGTCGTGGCTGATGAACAGACAGGCGAACTTGAGCGACTGCTGCAGGTCCAGGAACAGGTCGAGCACCCTGGCCTGCACCGAGACGTCCAGTGCCGAGGTCGGCTCGTCGGCGATCAGCAACTGCGGGTCCAGCGCGAGCGCCCTGGCGATCGACACGCGCTGACGCTGACCGCCGGAGAGCTCGTGCGGGTAGCGGTTGCGGTAGTGACCGGACAGCTCGACCTTGTCCAGCAGCGAGCTGACCCGGTCGGTCAACTCCTGGCCCTGCAGAACCTTGTGCAGCACAAGGGGTTCCGCCACCGACTCGCCGATCGTCATCTTCGGGTCCAGAGTGGACGCCGGGTCCTGGAAGACGATGGAGAAGTACCGGCGCAGCGGCCGCAGTTCCTTGGCCGAGAGCGTGGTGATGTCCTGCCCGGCGATGTGCACGGTGCCCTCGGTGGGGTCGAGCAGGCGGATCGCGCAGCGGCCCACCGTCGACTTACCGGAACCGGACTCGCCCACCAGGCCGACGATCTCGCCGCGCTGGATGGTCAGCGAGACGTCGTCCACCGCGCGGTTCTTGGCCTGGCCGCGACGCCCCGGGTACTCCAGCACCAGGTTCTTGATCTCCAGGGCGGGTGCGTCGGCCTTGATCTTCGCGGCGAGTTCGGCGTCGTCGAGACGCACGTCGTCGGCGATCTTCGCGGCCGCCGTCGAGTCCGTGACCACGGCGGCGTCCTCGAGCAGGCGGTGCCCCTCGGGCCGCTGACCCAGCACCGGGACCGCGGCGAGCAGATTGCGGGTGTACTCCTCGCGCGGGTTCGCGAACAGCTCCTGGACCGGCGCGGTCTCCACGATGTTGCCCTGGTACATCACCACGACGCGGTCGGCCAGGTCGGCGACGACGCCCATGTCGTGGGTGATCAGCACGATCGCCGTGTTCAGCGTGTCGCGCAGCTTGCGCAGCAGACCGAGGATCTCCGCCTGCACGGTGACGTCGAGAGCGGTGGTGGGCTCGTCGGCGATGATCACCTTCGGGTCGCAGGAGATCGCCATGGCGATGACGACGCGCTGGCGCAGACCGCCGGAGAGCTGGTGCGGGTACTGCTTGAACCGCTCGGCCGGGTTGGGGATGCCCACCATGTCCAGCAGTTCGATGGCGCGCTCGTCGGCGGCGGCCTTCGAGAGATCCTGGTGCGTGCGCAGCGACTCGCGGATCTGCCAGCCGATCGTGTAGACGGGGTTCAACGCCGTCATCGGCTCCTGGAAGATCATCGCGATCTCGTTGCCGCGAATCCTGCGGAGTTCCTTGTCCTTCATCCCCGCGAGGTTGGTGTCCTCCAGGCGAAGGCCGCCCTTGATCCGGCTGGTCTTGGGCAGCAGGCCGAGCACCGACATCGAGGTGACGGACTTGCCCGAGCCGGACTCGCCGACGACCGCGACGATCTCACCGGGGGCCACATCGAAACCGATGCCCTTGACCGCGTCGACGACGCCGTCGTCCGTCTGGAACGAGATGTGCAGGTCCTCGATGGAGAGGACGGAACTCGAAGTGCCGGCGGGAATCGCCGTAGTGGCTTCAGTGCTCACCAGGAGGTGCCCTTCATGGGGGTACGGGTATTACGTCCTGTAGTCGTAACCCGGCGAGAATAACGGAGGTAGGGCCGAAGGTGGGAAGACCATGGCAATTAGTCTTTGGGCTGTGACCTCGCCGATCTCGTCGACCTCTTCGGCCTCAGCGATCTCGCCCGAGTCGAAACGGCTGCTTCTCGTGCACGCCCATCCCGACGACGAGACGCTGACGACCGGCGGGACCATCGCACGCTACGCCGCCGAGGGGGCCGAGGTGACCGTGGTGACGTGCACGCTCGGCGAGGAGGGCGAGATCATCCCGCCCGCGCTGGCCGGCCTCGGGGCCTGGGCCGCCGACCAGCTCGGCGGTTACCGTTCCGGCGAGCTGGCCGCCGCCTGCGCGGCACTGGGCCAGGTCCGGCACCGTTACCTCGGCGGGATCGGCCGCTGGCGCGACTCCGGCATGGCCGGGACGCCGTCCGCCGAGCATCCGCGCGCGTTCACCCGGGGCACCCTGGACGAGCAGGCCGCACAGCTCGCCGCGCTGCTCGACGAGTTCCGCCCGCAGGTCGTCGTCTCCTACGACGCCTTCGGCGGTTACGGCCACCCCGACCACATCCGGGCGCACCAGGTGACGACGGCCGCCACCGAGGGCCGCGCGGACGTGGCGCGCGTGTTCCACACCGTCGCCTCCGAGGAGCAGACGCGACGAGGGCTGGCCGGCCTGCGCGGGATGGGCGATCTTGGCGCGCGGGTGGCCGCCGACGGTGAGCTGCCCACCGTTGCCGACGCCGGGATCAGCACGGTCGTCGACGTCGAGCCGTACCGGCGGGCGAAGATCGCCGCGCTGACCGCGCACGCCACCCAGGTGAGCGTCGGTGAGCACCACTTCGCACTGTCCAACGGCATCGCCCAGCCACTCGGCGACGCCGAGCACTACGTGCTCGCCCGTGGTTCTGCCGAGGGCTGCGCGGCCGAGCTGTTCGGTGGTCTGACCCCGTGACGGCGCCCGCTCGCCAGGGTGGCCTGCTGGCGCTGCTCGTCCTCGACGCGGTGCTGCTGGCCGCGCTGGAACTGTTCTTCCTGCCGTTGCGGCTGGACGGTCTGGTGCTGCCGAAGCTGGGTGACGTGCCCGCGCCGGTGACCGTGCTGGTGGCCGCGCTGACCACTCCGCTGCTGGTTCGGGTGGCGGCCCGGTTCGCCCCGCCGAGGTACGCGGCGCTGCCACTGGTGGCGTGGGTGCTGACACTGTTGATACTGGGACTGTTCGGGCCGGGGCGTGACGTGGTCCTGCTGGAGGACTGGCGCACACTCGTGCTGCTGGCTGCCGGTGTGCTGCCCGCCGCGCTCGTGCTCGGCGGGGCGCTCGGCCGGGCGGCACGCGCGGCGGACGCGGAACGGAAGGCGGGAAGTCGTGGCTGAGGCGATCTCCGACAAGGCCGTGGTGAACGTACTGCGGCCGTTCGTGCGCGCGACCGGGCCGATGCTCGACGCGCTGCGCGATTCCGATCCGGTGGGCCTGCTCGCCAGGGCCGAGCGGCGGGACCGTGCGGGCGGGGCCACGACCGGGACCACGGCCGAGGCGAGTTCCGGCACCGCGGCGGGGGGCGAGAGCGCCGACGCGCTGGACCGGGCCGAGCTGGAGGCCGTGGAGCCGGGCCTGCGGGACAAGCTGCTGGACGGGCTGACCTCGGTCAAGGTGCCGGGCACCGAGGCGTGGGCGGCGATGAGCGTCGAGCAGCGCACCGACTGGTGGGTCAACCGGGTCGGCAGGTTCACCGCGCTGATCACCGCGATCCCCGGCCTCGGCGGGGCGCTGGCCGACCGGCTGCCGGTCCAGGACGCGCTCGGTGCTTCCGCGCAGGGCCTGCTGCTGTGCGCCATCGCGGGGGAGCACGGAGTCACCGACCTGGGCGAGCGGGTGCGGCTGGTGGCGTGGGTGCTGTTCGAGCGGGACGTCGATCCGGACATCGCCGCGGGCAGGCACGCCGAGCACGACGCCGCCGCGGAGGACACCGAGACCGAGGAACTCACCGAGGAACTGTCCGAATCCTCGCGCAAGCACGGCAAGGCGACGCTGAAGGCCTGCGCGAAGACACTGTGGCGGCTCGGCCGTTCCCTGCTGTCGATCACCGACGAACTGGAGAAGCGCCCCAGCGGCCGCTTCTACCACCACGCGATCGGCATGCTGCCCGTCGTCGGCATGGTGGGCGACTACTTCGGCGAGCGCTCGGGGCTCAAGCGGGTGGCGAAGCGGGCCCGCAAGTGGCTCGCCGCGCACCCCGCCTGAGCTCCGGTCGCCGGAACCGGCGGCGGGTCAGCGCCAGAACATGAACGCCGTCTGCCCGACGCTCGACTGGTACTCGTCACCGCCGAGCAGCCCGAAGACGCTGTCGGCCAGGCCGAAGAACAGGTCGCCGACGAACGGGACACCGATCAGCAGGGCGAAGAGCACCAGCGGTGCCCATGGCCGGGCCTTCATGCCGAACTCGCGCACCTGCGGCGAGAGGTACGGCTCGATCGCGCCGAACCCGTCCAGACCAGGTACCGGCAGGATGTTCAGCACGAACGCCAGGATCTGCAGCAGCGCCAGATAGGACAGCCCCGCCATCAGCCCGGGTGCCATCGGGATGAACGCCACCGACATCGTCAGCGCGACGCCCAGCACCAGGTTGCTCAGCGGGCCGGCCAGCGAGACCCAGGACGCGGTGGAGCGGGAACGCAGCGCCCAGCGGTTGATCCAGACCGCGCCACCGGGCAGTGGGATCCCGCCGAACGCGAGCAGCAGCAGGGGGAGCACCAGCGAGAGCACCGGGTCGGTGTAGCGGCGGATGTCCATCGTCAGGTAGCCCTTGGCGGCCACCTCGTGGTCTCCGCCCTTGTAGGCGACGACGGCGTGACCGAACTCGTGCAGGGTCAGCGACGCCGCCCAGCCGCCGATCACGAGCAGGACGATGCCGAGGGTGCCCAGCGGCTGGTGTTCGATGGCGGTGACCATGAACTCGCCGCCGAACTCCTCGACGGGCAGGGGGGCTTGCAGGACTGTCAGTACGCCGCCCGCGATCGTCACGGCGAGAATGCCGAAGAACAGCGGGCTCGGGCGGATGGCTGAACGTTGCACGACCCCAGTCTTCCGTATAGACGCCGGGTCACGCTCGGCGTGTCCGCTTGCGTGTCGCCCGTTGGGCATCCCCCAACCTTGGTACTCGGCTTGACCTGACCGCACTACACGGGTGTAATCACATTGATGTCATTCGCCGCAGCAAAGGGGTGCGGGGGGTGGCGTCCGCCAGCCTGGGGAGTGCGTGAGAAGCGAGGAGGCGGACGTGCGGTTAGGCGCAGAAGGTAGTGAGTGGGGGCAGGTCATGGGTTGGGGAGAGCGCCCGGCACACGAGCCGGGTGTCTTCGGGGACCTTTTCGACATGGCCGAGGAACCGGACTGGCAGGAGCGCGCTCTGTGCGCCCAGACGGATCCGGAAGCGTTCTTTCCCGAGAAGGGGGGTTCGACCCGGGAAGCGAAACGTATCTGCCAGGGCTGTGAGGTCAAGGACGACTGCCTCGAGTACGCACTGGCACACGATGAGCGTTTCGGTATCTGGGGCGGACTTTCGGAGCGGGAGCGCCGGAAGCTGAAGAAGCGCGCGGTCTGAGCGCTCGAGCGTGCGGGCGCCGTGCCCGGAAGGGCCGGCGGGCCACTGGGGTCCACTGTGGACGGTTCGGTGGCGGTGGCCGGTCCCCCCGGCCGTGTCGTCCCGGCGAGAGGTCACACTGTCGTCCAAGGGTGACATGCCCGGGGCCCGGGTGCCCGGGCCTGTCCGGCCGGACCGTTTCTCCTGGAGGGGTCGTTGCCCCGTACGTCCACGCGCTCGTCCTCGGGTAGCTCCGCGGGCACCGCGCCGCTGCTCGCCGTCCTGGTCTGCCACAACGGCGAGACCTGGCTGCCCCGCGCGCTCGAGGCGGTGGAGGCGAGCACGATCCGTCCCCGGCACATCCTCGCCGTGGACACCGGATCCACCGACGGCACCGCCGGACTGCTCGAGGCGGCCGCCGCGGAGGACATCGTCGACGGCGTGCTGACCCTCGCCGCCGACACCGGTTTCGCCGCGGCCGTGCACCATGCCGTCGAGCACGCCGGGCAGCGCTGGGGCGACGCGGGGCCGTGGATCTGGCTGTTGCACGACGACAGCGCACCCGAACCCGAGTGCCTCGACATCCTGCTGCGCGCGGCCGAGGCGGCACCGTCCGCGGGCGTGCTCGGCCCGCTGGCCCTCGACTGGACCGACGAACGCCTCATCGTCGAGGCCGGGCTGTCCATCGACGCCTCAGGGCACCGGCAGCCGGGCGCGCTCGCCGGTGGCGGGTACGAGCAGAGCACCGAGGTGCTCGCCGTGCCCAGCGCGGGCGTACTGATCAGCAGCGAACTGTGGACCGAAATCGGCGGCTTCGACCGTGCGCTGCCGATGCTGCGCGAGGACACCGACTTCGGCTGGCGCGCCAACGCGGCGGACAGCCTGGTGCTCTGCGTTCCGGCCGCACGCATCCGGCACGCCTGCGCGGTGTCCGGCGGGAAACGCCGGGCCGACGCGCTGAGCACCTCCGTCGAGGCCGCCGACCGCGCCCACGGCCTGCGTACCTTCCTGGTGAACTGCGCGCCGTTGTCCTTCGTGTTCGGCATTCCCCGGCTGGTGCTGTTGTGCCTGCTGCGCGGGCTCGCGTTCGCCCTGGTGCGCAACGGCCCGAGGGCACACGCCGAGTTCGCCGCGATCGGGTACCTGCTGGGCGGGCGGGGCGGGCTGCGCGCCGCCAGGTCCGGGCGGAGCACCGCGGGCGGATCGGTACGCGGCCTGTTCACCGGCAGGCTGACCCGCCTGCGCGGGGCCGTCGGCGGGACCGTGCTGCGGCTGGTGCGCAGCCGGGTCGCCAGCGAGGCGGCACTGGGCAGGCTGCCGGAGAGCACGGACGGGGCCACCGCCTGGAAACCGCCGCCCGCAGGCGAATCCGATGCCGCGGCCGGACGTCCCATCGGACCCGCCGCGCTGCCCGCCGGCTCCCTGCGTCCGCGCGGCGCCCGGGCGCAGGGCCTGCGCAAGCCGGCGACCGTGCTGGCGGTCGAACTGCCGGAGCGGCCAGCCGGTCGCCCGGGGCCCAGGCCCTCGCCGGGGCGGGCGCGCGAGGAGTTCGTGTTCGTCGAGGTGGACCGCAGGCGCGTGCTCGCGGCGACGCTGTTCGCCCCGCCGGTGGTGCTGTTCGTCGTGCTCTCGCTGCTCGCGGTGATCGTGCACGCGGGCAGGCTGGGCCTCGATCTCTCCGGCGGCGCGTTGCGCCCGGTGGGCTCGCTCGGCGAGCTGTGGTCGGCGTACCTGTCGACCTGGCACCCGGGCTCCGGCGGCACGGCGACGGCGGCACCGGTGACCTTCGCGGTACTCGGGCTGCTGGGCGCGCCGCTCGCCCCGCTCGGCGGGGCCGCCGCGCTGGTCGCCCTGCTGCTGCTCGGCAACGCACCGATCGCGGCGCTGACCGCGTACGCCGCGGCCCGCCGGATCCGGGTACGCCGCTGGGTGAAGGCGGGTGCCGCGGCGGCGTACGCCCTGCTGCCCGCCGCCACCGCCGGGGTGGCCCAGGGCCGGCTCGACCTCGTGGTCGCGCACATCCTGCTGCCGCCCGTCGTGGCGGGCATCGTCGCGGTGCTCACCAGGGCGGAGCGTCGCTGGCTGAGCGTGGCCGTGCTGACCTCGCTCGCGGTCGCCGTGCTCGGCGCGTTCGCCCCGGTCGCGCACGCTCTCGCGCTCGCCGGGCTGCTGCTGGGTTACCTGGTGCTGCCCTCCGCCGGGCGGCAGGCCCGCCGAGTCGCCGCCGTCGCGCTCGTCGCGCTGCTGCCGCTGCTGCTCCTGCTGCCCTGGTTGCCCGCCCTGCTGACCCACCGGACGCTGTTCTTCGGCCCCGCCGCGCCGTCCGCCTCGGCGGCCGAGCTGCTCGGCCTCGCGCCCGGCGGACCGGGTGCCTGGCCGATCGGGATCGCCCTCGTCGCCGCTGCCGTCGTCGCCTTCGTGTTCCGGCCGACGGCGCGGGTGCTGCCGGGGGTGGCGCTGGCCGTGCTGGGACTGGCCGGGTTGGGGCTGGTGCGCCTGGCTGGGCAGGGGGCGAGCGCGGGGGTGCCGCTGTTGCTGGTCGGCGCCGGACTGCTGTGGGCGTTCGCCGGGGTCTGGACGGCCGTGCGCGACGATCGGGGGCGCACCGGTGCCGCCGTGCCGCGACTGGCCGTCGCCGGTGGCGCCGCGGTATTGCTCGCGCTGGTCGCCGGTGCGGCCGTCGAGGGGCGGGAGGGCCCGCTGCGGGACGGGACGTGGACGCTGGCGTCCTCGCTCACCGCCGAGCTCGCCGGCACCGGACGTTCCGTGCTGGTGCTCGGCGACCAGCCGGAGCAGTCGAGCGCCCGGCCGCCGCACTACGGCGACGCCGCGCTCGTGCCGCCTCCGGCCACCCCCGTCAGGCTCGCCGGCTGGCAGCGTTCGCTGCTCACCGGAACCGCCGAGGAGGTGCGTGCCGCCGCGGGTTACGCCGCCGCGGGCGGGGTGTTGTTCGTGGTCCTGCCGGAGGGTTCCGGCGGTTCCGCCGGTGAGGCCGTACGGGGCCTCGCCGGGGACCTGATCGCGGCCGCGCCGCCGACCTCGGACGGCAGGCCGGTCCTGCGGCTCACCCCGACCGGCGGGCAGGTGGCGCTGGTGTCACCGGAACAGGCCCGCCGGTCGGTCACCGGGATGCCGCCCGTCGACGCGACCGCGGTCTCCCCGGTCGACGCCCGGCCGCCGGACGTCCGAGTCCGCGTCTCCGACGGGCCGGAGGGCAGGCTGCTGGTGCTGGCCGCCGAGGAGGAGGCGGGCTGGCGGGCGAGCGTCGACGGCGAAGCGGTGCCCATCGTGCGTTCCTGGGGGCACCAGGTCGCGGTGGCCGTGCCGCCACGGCAGTCCGCGGTCGTCGTGGAGCACGTCCAGCCCGCCCGCGGCATCCTGCTGCTCGGGCAGGTGGCGGCGGTGCTGTTCACCGCGCTCACCGCGATCCCGGGACGCAGGCGCACGGAACGGGCGTAGCCGGGCCGCAGGGTCGGTGCGCTTCGGTGTCAGTCGCCGTCGATGACGTCCGGCTCGAGACCGAGATAGCCGGCGACCTGCTCCACCAGCACCTCGTGTACCAGTTCCGCCAGCTCGGACGGGTCCTTCGCGCGCGCCTCCAACGGCCGCCGGTACAGCACGATCCGCGCTCTGGTGGGCAGCCCGGCCCGGTCGACGCCCGCTGGCACCAGCCGGGACAGCGGCACCGTGCCGTCGTGCAGTACGCCCTCGGTGTCCGCCGGATCGGCGACCTCCGGGACGTCGTCCACGGCCACGTCCAGCTTGGTCAGTTCGTGCCGCCAGCGGGCCTCGATCGGCTCCAGCGCGTCGAGTACCAGCGCGTCGAACTTCTCCGCCCGGCTCGCGGCGGCGGGCAGCGTGGCGGGGAAGAGCTGTCCACGCAGGCCACGGCCGTGCCGGTCCCTACGCTTGAGCTGCCGTTGCCGGGATCCACGAGCCGTCGCCACGAACGAAAGGGTACGCGGTGACGGCGAGCCCCACGCCGCGCGTTCACCGGCCTCTCGCGTGTCGCCCGTGCCCCGGGCGGGTGAGGCGCTATCGTCGTTTCCGTGCGAAGCGTGCGGGTGTGTTCACGGACGGGCTGCCTCGAGCCCGCCGTCGCCACGCTCACCTACGCCTACAGCGACTCCACCGCTGTCGTCGGACCGCTGGCGACCGCGTCCGAACCGCACTCGTACGACCTGTGCGAGGAGCACGCGCTGCGCCTCACCGCCCCGAAGGGCTGGGAGGTCGTCCGGCACGAGGGGGAGTTCGCCGCCCCGGAACCCTCCAGTGACGAGCTGACCGCGCTGGCCGAGGCCGTCCGTGAGGCGGGCAGGCACGACCGGCAGGCGCCGCCGATGCCGGAGCCGGACGCCGCCGCGGGAGGGGCCGGATCCTCCGGCGGCCGCCGTGGCCACCTGCGCGTGCTGCCCGGACGATCCTGACCGAGCCCCTCCCCTCGCACACCGCGGGCCGTCTCGTTGCGGGCACGGCCACGCGCCCTGTCCCCGCCCGCCGGTAGGCTGCGCACGGAGCGCGCCGCACGACTCACTGCGCTTCAACAGCTTCAACAGCTTCAACAGCTTCAACAGCTTCAACAGCTTCAACAGCTTCAACACGACGAATCGGGGAGAGGTACGTGTCTGACCTGTCGGGCATCGTGAAGGCCTACGACATCCGCGGTGTGGTGGGTGAGCAGATCGACGCGGAGCTGGTGCGCGCGTTCGGCTCCGCGTTCGCGCTGCTGATCAAGCCGGACTCGCCCTCGGTCGTGATCGGCCACGACATGCGGGACTCCTCACCGGAGCTGGCCGCCGCGTTCGCCGAGGGCGTCACCTCCCAGGGGCTCGACGTGGTGTCCATCGGACTGGCCAGCACCGACCAGCTCTACTTCGCCTCGGGGTCGCTCGGCATGCCCGGCGCGATGTTCACCGCGAGCCACAACCCCGCCAAGTACAACGGGATCAAGCTCTGCCGCGCAGGCGCCGCCCCGGTCGGGCAGGACTCCGGGCTCTCCGAGATCCGCGAGTCGGTGGAGCAGGGCGTGCCCGCGTTCGAGGGCGCACCGGGACGGATCACCGAGCGCGATGTGCTCACCGACTACGCCGCCCACCTGCGCGGTCTGGTGGACCTCTCCGGCAGCCGTCCGCTGAAGGTCGTGGTGGACGCGGGAAACGGCATGGGCGGGCACACGGTGCCCACCGTCTTCGGCGAGCTGCCCGCCTCGGTCGAGGGCGGGCCGCGGAAGGCACTGCCGATCGAGATCGTGCCGATGTACTTCGAGCTCGACGGCAACTTCCCCAACCACGAGGCGAACCCGCTCGACCCGGCGAACATCGTCGACCTGCAGGCGAAGGTGCGCGAGTCCGGCGCCGACTGCGGCCTGGCCTTCGACGGTGACGCCGATCGCTGCTTCGTCGTCGACGAGCGCGGCGAGCCGGTCTCGCCCAGCGCCGTCACCGCGCTGGTGGCGGTACGAGAGCTGGCGAAGTCGCCCGGCTCCACCGTCATCCACAACCTGATCACCTCGCACGCCGTCCCGGAGATCATCGCCGAGAACGGCGGCAAGGCGGTCCGCACCCGCGTCGGCCACTCCTTCATCAAGGAGAAGATGGCGGAGACGGACGCGATCTTCGGCGGCGAGCACTCGGCGCACTACTACTTCCGCGACTTCTGGCGGGCGGACACCGGGATGCTGGCCGCGCTGCACGTGCTGGCCGCGCTCGGCGAGCAGGACGGCACGCTGTCCGAGTTGACGGCGCGGTACCAGCGTTACGCGGCGTCCGGCGAGATCAACTCCACCGTGGACGACCAGGTCGCCCGCCAGCTCGCCGTGAAGGACGCCTACGCCGCGCGGCAGGGGGTGCGGATCGACGAGCTCGACGGCCTGACCGTCGAGCTGCCCTCCGGTGGCTGGTTCAATCTGCGCCCGTCCAACACCGAACCGCTGCTGCGCCTCAACGTGGAGGCCGCCGACGCCGACGCCGTACGGGCCCTCGCGGACGAGGTACTGGCCATCGTCCGCCACTGACACCGTTCTCGCCGGCATCGCCGGCCGACCTGGAGGAACCATGGCCGTCACCCTCGACGAGCAGCTACTGGAGATTCTGGCCTGCCCCTGTCCCGAGCACGCCCCGCTGCGGGTGGGATCGCCCGGCGATCCCGAGGCGGACGCGCTGACCTGTACCTCGTGCGGCCGGGTGTTCCCGGTGCGCGACGGCATCCCGGTGCTGCTCCTCGACGAGGCGACCGGTGGGCCGGGGAACTCCGAGGCGTCCGGCACCGATGACGCTTGACGACACTCTGCTGGACGATCCGGTCCGGCTGGCCGAGGCGGACAGCGCCGGCCTGCTGCGTGCCGTCGCGATGGCGGGCGCCCAGGTACGGGCGACCGTCGAGTCGGCGGCGGAGCTGGGGCTCGCGGACCGACTCGACGTCGGCAGGCCACGCGCCGTCGTCCTGATCTCGCGGCCCGGCGTCAGCCGCACGGCCACCCGGATGCTCGCCTCGCTGCTCACCGCCTCCTGCCCGGTGCCGGTGGTGGTGGCCGACGTGGTCCCGGCGTGGATCGGGGCGCTCGACGTCGTCATCGCGCACACCGACGACCCGGGCGACCGGGAACTGGCCGCCACCCTGGAGCGGGCGGCGCGCTACGGGGCGACCGTGGTGCTCTCCGCGCCGCCGGAGGGGCCGGTGGCCTCCTCGGTCGCCGGGCGTGGCCTGGTGCTGGTGCCCCGGGTGCCGGTGCCGCCGGAGCTGGCGTTCCCGCGGGCGCTCGCCGCTGGGCTGCTGGCCGTGAACGCGCTGGGCCTGTTCACGGCGGATGTGGCCGCGCTGGCCGACCAGCTCGACGCCGAGGCCGAACGCGATCACCTCGGGCACGACCCGTTCGTCAACCCGGCGAAGTCCCTCGCGCTGCGGCTGGTCGACCGCACCCCGCTGCTGTGGGGGCTCGACCACCTCGCGGTGGCCGCCGCCGCCCACGGGGCGCACGCCTTCGCCGCGCACGCCGCGACCGTCTGCGACGTCGCCGACTACCGGCAGGCCCGGGCCCAGCACGCGCTGCACCGCGCTGCCGTGATGGGCACCAGCGAACGGGACATCTTCGCCGATCCGGACGACATCCCCGCAGGCAGCGCACCGCCGAGGATCGTGCTGCTGGCGGTGCGCACGGGGCCGACGGCCGACGCCGCCCGGCACCGGGCGGACGATGCGCTGCCGGGCGTGGACGTGGTCGCGCCCGCGGAGGAGTTCGACGCCGACGAGACCGCCCGCGCCGCCGTGCTCGCGATGCGGTTCGAGCTGGCCGCCGTCTACCTCGGGCTCGCCACTGGGACCATTGGCGGGGCAGGCCGGTACACGCCCGCCGCTGTGTGACCCGGCCCGGCGCATATTCTGACCGGCCGGTACCGGTTTCGAGTTGAGGTGAGAAGTGGAGCTGCTGCGCAACGCCGTGCGCCCGTACGCCTGGGGATCGAGGACGATCATCCCGGAGCTGCTGGGCCGCCCGGTTCCCGCACCGCACCCCGAGGCGGAGCTGTGGATGGGTGCTCATCCCGGCGATCCCTCGCGGATCACCCGCGCGGACGGCACCGAGCGGACGCTGCTGGAGATCGTCGACGCCGATCCGGTCGGCCAGCTCGGCGCCCGGTGTGCCGAGCAGTGGGGTAACAGGCTGCCGTTCCTGCTGAAGATCCTGGCCATCGAGGAGCCGCTGTCCATGCAGGCCCACCCGTCGGCGGCGCAGGCCGCGGAGGGGTTCCGCCGCGAGGAGGCCGCCGGGATCGCCCGTGGCGCCGCGAACCGCAACTACCCGGACCCGACGGCCAAGCCCGAGCTGGTTTGCGCGCTGACCGAGTTCCACGCGCTGGCCGGGTTCCGTGACCCGGCGCGCACGGTGGAGTTCCTGCGGGAGATCGACACCCCCGGCCTGACCCGCTACACCGAACTGCTGGCCGCCCAGCCGGACGCGGACGGTCTGCGCGCGCTGTTCACCACGTGGATCACGTTGCCGCAGCGCACGCTCGACGCGCTGCTGCCCGAGGTGCTCGACGCCTGCGTCCTGCACCTGAAGAACCACGGACGGTTCGACGTCGAGTGCCGCACCGTGCTGGAGCTGGGCGAGGCGCATCCGCACGACGCCGCGGTGCTGGCGGCCCTGCTGCTGAACCGGATGACGCTGCACGCGGGCGACGCGCTCTTCCTGCCCGCCGGGAACCTGCATCTGTACCTGCACGGCGCCGCCGTCGAGATCCTGGCCAACTCGGACAACATCCTGCGCGGTGGCCTCACCCCGAAGCACGTGGACGTCCCGGAACTGTTGCGGGTACTGGATTTCGGCTGCCCGGACATGCCGGTTCTGCGCGGCGGGCCGATCGCACCCGGCGAGCGGCTGGTGGTCTACCGCACGGAGGCGGCCGAGTTCGAGCTGTCCTCGGCGTACTGGGCGGCGGGGGAGGACGAGGAGCTGGAACTCGGCTGCTCGGGTCCGCAGATCCTGCTGTGCGTCGAGGGGGCGCTCGACGTCGTGTGCCCGGACGGCGGGCCCGCACGGTTGCGCCGGGGGGAGTCGGCCTGGCTGGCGGCGGACGATCCCGCGGTGACCGTCCGTCCCGCGGACGGCGCGCCCGCCCGCCTGTACCGCGCGACCGCGGGCGGCTGCTGACCGTCCCGCCCGTTCGCGGGCCGCCGGTCGAGTCGTGCGCGGTCCCCGGACGTGCTCGCGGCCGTCGTGGCGGCCTCCCCTAGGCTGCATCCCTGCTGATCGACGAGCGACGGGGGTTCAGGTGGCGGCAAACGGCGGGACGAAGGCGATTCTCGCGGCTCTGTTCGCGAACGCGGGTATCGCGATCGCGAAATTCGTGGGATTCCTGATCACCGGATCGTCCTCGATGCTGGCCGAGTCGGTGCACTCGGTGGCCGACACGTCCAACCAGGGCCTGCTGCTGCTGGGGCAGAAGACCGCCCAGCGCAAGGCGACCAAGGCGCACCCCTTCGGCTTCGGCCGCGACCGCTACTTCTACTCCTTCATCGTCGCGCTGATGCTGTTCACCCTCGGCTCGGCGTTCGCGCTCTACGAGGGCGTGCACAAGCTCCAGGAGCCGGAGGCGCTGACCTCGCCGATGGTCGCCGTGGTGATCCTGGTGCTGGCCATCGCGCTGGAGACCTTCAGCTTCTGGACGGCCATCAAGGAGTCCAAGCTGGTCAAGGGCGACGCGACGTGGTGGCAGTTCATCCGCCAGTCGAAGACGCCGGAACTGCCGGTGGTGCTGCTGGAGGACGCCGGCGCGCTGTTCGGCCTGGTCTTCGCGCTGTTCGGGGTCGGCCTCTCGGTGGCCACCGGCGACCCGGTGTGGGACGCGGTCGGCACGATCATGATCGGTGTGCTGCTCGGGGTGATCGCCGTGGTGCTGATCATCGAGATGAAGAGCCTGCTGATCGGCGAGGGCTCCGGCGACCGTGAACTGGACGCGATCACCGCCGAGCTGGCCGAGGGCGAGGTGGAGCGCGTCATCCACATCCGCACCCAGTACATCGGCCCGGACGAGCTGCTGGTCGCCGCGAAGCTGGCCTTCACGCCGGGGCTGGCGGTGGCCGATGTCGCGCGGGCGATCGACGAGGCCGAGTCGCGGGTCCGCGCGAAGGTCCCCGCAGCACGGCTGATCTACCTCGAGCCGGACCTGGATCGCTCCGTCCGGTAGCTCAGCGCAGACCCGGACTGACGGGCTGCGATGGACCTATTAGGGTGACCGGCGACCTGAGGCCCAGCGAGTCAGGAGATTCACCATGCCGGGGACCGGCTTGTGGCGGACGAAGTCGGTGGAGCAATCCATCGCCGACACCGACGATCCAGATACGAAACTTCGCCGGAACCTGAGCACCTGGGACCTCACGGTCTTCGGTGTCGCGGTCGTCATCGGCGCTGGCATCTTCACGCTCACCGCCCGGACGGCGGGTGACGTCGCCGGGCCTTCGGTGTCGGTCGCCTTCGTCCTGGCCGCGATCGCCTGCGGTTTGGCGGCGCTGTGCTACGCCGAGTTCGCGTCCACCGTCCCGGTCGCGGGCAGTGCGTACACGTTCTCCTACGCCACCTTCGGCGAGTTCATCGCGTGGATCATCGGCTGGGACCTGGTGCTGGAGTTCGCGGTGGGTGCCGCCTCCGTGGCCAAGGGCTGGTCGACGTACCTGCAGGAGGTGGTCGCGAACTTCCTCGGTGACGGTTTCACCACCATCGCCGAGGTCGGCGGCGTCTCGGTGGACTGGGGCGCGCTGCTGCTGGTGGTCGTGCTGACGGTGCTGCTGGCGATGGGCACGAAGCTGTCCTCCCGGTTCAGCCTGGTGATCACCACGATCAAGGTCGCGGTGGTGCTGTTCGTCGTGGTGCTGGGCATCGGCTACATCAACGTCGACAACTACTCGCCGTTCATCCCGCCCGCCGCCGAGGGCGGCGCCGGTGACGGCGGCATCGAGCAGTCGCTGCTGTCGTTCCTGTCCGGCAGCGGTGGCAGCACCTTCGGTGTGTTCGGCCTGCTGGCCGGTGCCTCCCTGGTCTTCTTCGCGTTCATCGGTTTCGACATCATCGCCACCACGGCCGAGGAGACGAAGAACCCGCAGAAGTCGGTGCCCCGCGGCATCTTCGGCTCGCTGGCGATCGTCACGGTGCTCTACGTCGCGGTCTCGCTGGTGGTCTCCGGTATGCGCCCGTACACCGACATGGCGACCGACGCGGGTGACGGGCAGCGCAAGACGCTCGCCACCGCGTTCTCGCTGAACGGCAACGACTGGGCCGCGAACATCATCTCCTTCGGTGCGCTGGCCGGTCTGACGACCGTGGTCATGGTGCTGATGCTGGGTCAGATCCGGGTCATGTACGCGATGTCGCGGGACGCGCTGCTGCCGCGCTCGATCGCGAAGTCGGGCAAGCGGGGCACCCCGGCCCGCGCGACGGTGATCGTCGGCAGCCTGGTGGCCGTGGCGGCGACCTTCTTCGAGGCGGACAAGCTCGAGGAGATGGTGAACGTCGGCACGCTGTTCGCGTTCATCCTGGTCTCGGCGGGCGTGATCGTGCTGCGGCGGACGCGGCCGGACCTGCCGCGCGCGTTCAAGGCGCCCTGGGTGCCGTTCATCCCGATCGTCGCGATCATCGCCTGCCTGTGGCTGATGCTGAACCTGACGGTGCTGACCTGGGTCCGCTTCCTGGCCTGGATGGTGCTCGGCGTCGTCGTGTACTTCGCCTACAGCAAGCGGCATTCCCTGTTGGGCAAGCGGATCCGGGAAGGAGGGGAACCGGTCGCGGCCGGTTCCGCGGGCCCCCCGGCCGCTGCCGGTGGCGCTTCCGACGCCGCTTCGGACGCGACTGCCGGTGGTGCGTCCGCCTCCGGTGAGACCCCGGGCGAGGCGCCCGGCGAGACCCCGGGCAAGACGCGGGGGGACAGTCCCGGCGACAGGGACTGACCGAGCTCTTCCGACGGCCGGCGCGCACCTTCGGGTGCGCGCCGGCCGTTTTTTTTTGTGCCGATCGGTTGACAGTCGCCCGATCCTGCATCACCCTTTTACTATTCTAATAGTGAAAGGGTGATGGGCGTGCTCGACTTCCACTTGGACCGCGGGTCCGGGGTGGCGACGTACCTCCAGCTCGTCCATCAGGTCAAACACGCGCTCCGGCTCGGGCTGCTCGAGCCGGGCGACCGGCTGCCCACGGCCAAGGAGGTCGTGGACCGGCTGGCGATCAATCCGAACACCGTGTCGAAGGCCTACCGCGAACTGGAACGCGAGGGCCTTGCTACCGGAAAGCCGGGGCAGGGGACTTTCGTGACCGGCACGCTCGGCGGCGCCGGACTCGCCGACCACGCACGACTGCGGGCCGAGCTGCAGAGCTGGGTTCGCGCCGGACGGGAGGCGGGGCTCGACATCGAGGACCTCGAGGCGCTTTTCGCCCTGGTAGTCGGAGACTCGTTTCGGGAGGAAATCGCATGACGACTGAGAAGCCCGCCGAACGGCCCGCATTCGAGACCACCGGGCTCGGCGTGCGCTACCGCCGCAACTGGGCGCTGCGGGACTGCACCGTCTCGGTGCCCGCCGGGCGCGTGGTCGCACTGGTGGGCCCGAACGGCGCGGGCAAGACCACCTTGCTGCACACCCTCGTCGGCCTGCTGCGTCCGGACGCGGGAGTGGCCAGGCTCTTCGGTGGCGACGTCGCATCCGACGAGAACATGTTGGCGCGCATGGCTTTCGTCGCCCAGGACAAGCCGCTCTACGACTATTTCACCGTCGCCGAGATGCTTCGCTTCGGCCGCGAGCTCAATCCGCGCTGGGACGGCGACTTCGCCCGCGCGCGCGTCAACGGGCTCGGCATTCCCTTGTCCCGCAAGGTGGGCAAGCTCTCCGGCGGACAGCGTGCCCAGGTCGCGATCACCATGGCGCTGGCCAAGCGGCCCGACCTGCTGGTGCTGGACGAGCCGCTGGCCAGCCTCGATCCGCTCGCCAGGGACGACGTGATGCGCGCGCTGATGGGAACCGTGGCGGAGACGGGCACCACTGTGCTGATGTCCTCGCACGTCGTGTCCGACCTGGTGGACACCTGCGACTGGCTGGTCGTCCTCAACGGGGGGCAGGTCCAGGTCAGCGGTGACATCGACGAACTGCTCGCCTGCCACCGGGTGCTCTCCGGGCCGGCCGGACTTGCCGAGGGCGTCGCCGGGCGGCTGTCCGTCGTGACCGGCACCAGGGGGGAACGGCAGGCAACCCTGTTGATACGCAACGGAACCGAACCGCCGGTACTCGATCCACAGTGGACACAGCGGCCGGCGGGGCTGGAGGAGATGGTGCTCGCCTACCTGCGCAGCCCCGAGTCCGCATCGTTGCCGCGGCCGGCCGTCGTACCCGCCTGAGCGCGGCATCACTTCCCGCGGGCACCGGCGTTCGCGCTCCCGTCGCCACGCCTGTCCGCGCACCGATCCGAAGGGACTGTCATGTTGTGGTCGACCTGGCGGCAGTACCGGGCACAGTTCCTGGTCACCGCCGTCCTCCTGGTGGCACTGGGTACCGTTCTGCTCGTCAACGGCCTGCTCGCCGCGGGTGCCGTCGAGCGGGCGGCGGGCGCACCGGCCGGTTCGCAGGCGTTCGTCGACGCCCGGTCCGAGGCGCGGTCACTGTTCGCGCCGGTATCGGTTGTCGTGAGCTACCTGATCGCCGTTCCGGTGCTCGTCGGCGCGTTCTGGGGAGTGCCGCTGCTGGCGCGGGAGTTCGAGCGCGGAACGCACCGCCTCGCGTGGACCCAGAGCATGCCCGGGCATCGCTGGCTGGGCACCCGGCTCGGGATGCTGGGCGTGGCCGTCACCGCGGGCGGCCTGATCGCCGGAGTGATGCTGTCCGCCTGGTACGGCGCGTACGACGGTCTCGGCGACGGCGACCCGTTTCGCGGCACCTCCGTGTTCCCGCTCGCCGGAATCGCCTCCGCGGGCTGGTGGCTGTTCGCGTTCGCGGCCGGAGTGGCGGCCGGGGCACTCGTGCGGCGGGTGCTTCCGGCGATGGCGATCACCCTCGTCGTCGTCGCGGCCGCTCTCGTCCTCGTCGGCGGTGTGGTGCGGCCCCACTACGCCACCCCCGAGCGCACGGTCGCCACGAGTTCGGAGAGAGTGGCGCCGGACGCGAAACTCGTCGACATCGTCGCCCTCTCGCCGGACGGAACCGAACGCCCCGCGCAGGGCGTCAGTGGCCTGAACGGCCGGACGTGCCCGCTGGTCAGCGGTACCTCGATCGGTGAGGAGTGCGCAGCGGGCAGCGGGCACCGGCTCGTCTACTACTCGCATCCCGCCGAGCGCTACTGGCGCTTCCAGTGGACCGAGTTCGGACTGCTGGCCGCGGGAGCGCTGGTGCTGGGCGGAATCGCCCTCTACCGAACCACCCGCCGCCGCTGAGGCGCGCCGAACGCGGGCCGGTTGCGCCCTAGTTGTGCGGTTCGGGGTGCTGCACGGCGGGTGACCGGCTCAGGGCCGACAGGTCGGGAAACAGGGGGACCTGCTCGGCCGAAGGGGTGGCGGGCCGTCCGGGGCGGAGGAGCCCGGCGGCCATCGCCACCGCGCGGTCCCACTCCGGGTCGGCGAGGTAGTCGGCGTGCTTGAGCACACCGGCCGCCCACCGGTGACCCGGAGTGGGGCCGCGGATCGGGTCCGGGAGCCAGTGGTCGCCGCCCAGCACGAGCGCGCCGGCGGGACCCTCCGCCGCGGGCCGCACCGGACCGACGGTGCCGTCCGGCAGGTAGCCGACGCCGTGCAGCCTGCCGTCGACGACCTCGTGCCGCCAGGTGGTGGCCCCGCCGCCGAAGGTGTCCGTGCCGCGGCACAGCCCGCGCCAGCGTCCACCGAGCAGTCCGTGCAGTTCGGCGAGCGAGCGGTGGCCGAGTACCGAGGGGAACGCGCGTTCGTACCCCCACTGCAGGGGGGAACCGGCCGTCAGCACGCCGACCCGTTCCCGGTCGCGCTCCGGCAGGGTGGCCATCAGCCGGGCCGCCGTGACCACCGCGAGCAGGCCGCCGATGTGATAGCCGGCGAGGACGACGCGGGTGTTCGGCTCGGCGAGGTGCTCCTTGGTCCTGGCCGCCAGTTCCGGCACGACCTTCAGCGCATAACAGGGCGGGACGGTCGGGTGCGCCGCTCGCGGCCAGAAGCACACCAGATCGGCCAGCGCGCCGAGGTGCCTGCTGCGTTCCGGGCCGGTCGCCGCCGTGTAGATGACGCGCACCAGACCCGCCGCCAGCGCGCCGAGTGCCAGCACGCCCACCGTGGAGAGCTGGTCGAGCCAGGACGGCAGCTCGCCGAGGCCGAGCCGGACCACGACGAGCGCGAGCGCCCCCGCCGACATCGCCATCGCCTGCGTGATGGCGAAGCGGTGCAGGTTCCGGCGTTCCCAGCTCGACCGGGCCCAGGCCGCGGCCGCTTCGCGTCGGTCGCCCGCGCCGGGCTGCATCAGCTTCACCACGTCCGGCACGCCACGGCGCAACCGGCGCAGCGGCACCGCCACCCCGAACATGTACAGGGCCTGCAGCACGGCGAAGAGCAGTCCCGCGCCCCACAGGATGGCCATCAGCTCGTAGCTCGCGGGCAGCCGCAGCTCGTCGGTACCGATCAGCTTCCTGGCCGCGATCCCCAGCCCGGCACCGAACCCGCCGCCGAGCAGCCCGGCCAGTGCCAGCGCGGGGGCCGCCGCCCAGCCACCCGCCCACGGTCGCAGCCTGCGCGGCAGCGCACGCCAGGAGGGCCTGGCCAGCAGCGCCGCCGGGACGAGCAGCACGGCGAAGAGCACGCACACCACCAGCAGCGTCGCCCCGATGCCCTCGACGGTGCCGTCCGCCCCGGCCAGCGGGCGGGTGGCCGGGCGGGCCACCGGCAACGGCGTCCGGTCCACGGCCACGGCAACGACCAGCGCGACCGAGAGCGTCAGCAGGATCCGCCGGGGCCACGCCCCGAGCACGGCAGGCCCGCCCGCGTCGTTGGCAAGCGCGGCCACCAGCGACACGGCCAGCAAGCCCAGCGCCACCGACCAGGCGACCACGCCGAACGCCCCGTCCGGCACCTGGAACGGGCCGCCGAGCGGGAGCAGCGCCACGCACGCCAGCGCGACGACGGCGTGCAGGCAGCGCAGGGCGGGGACGTCTGCGCGGGCTCGCAGGCCGTCGCCGGGAAGCCGCGCCGAATGGTCGCCGGGCGGGTCTTCGGCATGCACCGGCCAGTCCGCCCCGGACACCCGGTACAGCACCGAGATCACCAGCAGTAGCGGCAGTATCCCGATCGTCGTGCGCACCCAGTCTGTTTCGCGCAGCCAGGAGGGCGCGTCCGGCAGGCAGGCCGCGCCGGGGGCCAGGCACTGCGCGGCGAGCAGGTCGAGGCTGATCACCGCGAGTTGGCTGATCAGCAGCATCGTCAGCAACAGGGCCGCGACGCGCAGCAGGCCCCGGCAGGCGGCGCCGAGCACCCGCGCCGTCCGGCTCGCGTCCGGCACCGGCGGCAGCATCCAGAACGCGACGTTCGCCAGGGAGAAGGGGAAGAGCAGCGCCCAGGTCGCCTTCGCCGCCCCGCCGGAGGTCATCCCGTTCCACAGGTAGCCCTCCAGCGTGCGCGGCATCGAACGGCCGAGCGCCTGCAGCACCGGGCCGGGAGCGGGCCTGCGCAGCCGGTCGGCGGGGCGCACCACCCTGCCCACGCCGTCACCCGCCACGTCGACGGTGGTGACCGAGTCGAGCAGTGACCCACCACCGGACTCGCCACCCGAGCCGATCAGTCCGGGCACGCGCAACTCGACCACGCGGGTGTCGGGACCGGGAAATGGCACGGAAGAATTCTCCCTCGCTGGGACATCCGCGGGGCCGCCCCCGCCGGACGACGCGGCCCGCGAACTGCGGAAACCTGTGTCCTCACCCGATCGTGCTCACGTGACGACCGATCGACGGTACTGTTCAGCTCTCGACAAGCCATGGAGGAAACACCGTATGCCCCCCGAAAGCGTTGCCGCGCGCCTGCAGACCGTGGGCGGGCTCGATTTCGCCGTCGCCGACCTCGCAGAGGCGGAGTTCGGCCGCAAGGAGATTCGCCTGGCCGAGCACGAGATGCCCGGCCTGATGGCGCTGCGCCGAGAGTACGCGGACGTCTATCCGCTGCGCGGTGCGCGCGTCGCCGGTTCGCTGCACATGACCGTGCAGACGGCAGTGCTGATCGAGACCCTGGTGGCGCTGGGCGCCGAGGTGCGCTGGGCGTCGTGCAACATCTTCTCGACCCAGGACCACGCGGCCGCGGCCGTCGTGGTGGGCCCGTACGGAACGCCGGAGGAGCCGAAGGGCGTCCCGGTGTTCGCGTGGAAGGGCGAGTCGCTCGAGGAGTACTGGTGGTGCACCGAGCGGATGCTCACCTGGGACGGCGAGGGTCCCAACATGATCCTCGACGACGGTGGCGACGCGACGATGCTGGTGCACAAGGGCACCGAGTTCGAGAAGGCCGGCGTGGTGCCGTCCGCGGACGAGAACGACCCCGAGGAGTACCAGGTCTTCCTCGGCCTGCTGGCCGAGTCGCTGGCCGCCGACGCGGGCAAGTGGACGAAGATCGGCGAGGGCGTACTCGGCGTCACCGAGGAGACCACCACCGGCGTGCTGCGGCTCTACCAGCTCGCCGCCGCCGGTGAGCTGCTGTTCCCGGCGATCAACGTCAACGACGCCGTGACCAAGTCCAAGTTCGACAACCGTTACGGCATCCGGCACTCGCTGATCGACGGCATCAACCGCGGTACCGACGTGCTGATCGGCGGCAAGGTCGCCGTCGTCTGCGGTTACGGCGACGTCGGCAAGGGCGCGGCGGAGTCGCTGCGCGGCCAGGGCGCCCGCGTGGTGGTCACCGAGATCGACCCGATCTGCGCGCTGCAGGCGGCGATGGACGGCTACCAGGTGCGGACGCTGGAGAACGCGCTGCCCGAGGCCGACATCGTGATCACCACGACCGGCAACAAGGACGTGGTGACCGTCGAGCACATGGCCTCGATGAAGCACCAGGCGATCCTGGGCAACATCGGTCACTTCGACAACGAGCTCGACATGGCCGGTCTTGCCCGCTACCCCGGCATCAAGCGGATCGTCATCAAGCCGCAGGTCGACGAGTGGATCTTCCCGTCCGGCCGGACGATCCTGGTGCTCTCCGAGGGCCGCCTGCTCAACCTGGGCAACGCCACCGGCCACCCGTCCTTCGTGATGTCGAACAGCTTCTCCAACCAGGTGATCGCCCAGGTCGAGCTGTTCACCAAGCACGAGGAGTACGACAACGAGGTGTTCCGGCTGCCGAAGAAGCTCGACGAGAAGGTCGCCAAGATCCACCTCGACGCGCTCGGCGGCGAGCTGACCAAGCTCACCAAGGACCAGGCCGAGTACATCGACGTCGACGTCGAGGGCCCCTACAAGTCCGACCACTACCGCTACTGACGCGCTCGGCGGTGACGGGCGGCTTCACCCGCCCGTCACCGCCGGCGAAGGTCAGGTCCACTCCACGGCGACCCCGGCCAGGCCGGGAGCGCTGTCGTGGAAGAAGGCGCTGGTCACCCCGCGCACGTCGCAGGGAAGGTCCTCGGATTCCGAGGGCTGCGCTCCGCCGTGCGGACGGAACTGCCGGGTGCACCGGGCGGGCAGGGCCAGCGCGTCGAACTGCAACTGCAGCAGGAACGTCGAGCAGCCGTAGCGGAAGATCCGGTGGTAGCCGGGGGAGACCCCGCCGGAGGAGTCGAACACCTCGTAGCTGAACACGTGCACGTCGCCCTCGGCGAGCTTCCGGTCGAACAGCAGCTCCACGGCCAGCGTCTGCTCCCCGGCCCGGCGGCGGATCCGGCCGGTGCGGCAACCCTCGCCGGTGTTGAAGGTGACGTCCTCGATCCGGCAGCCGTCGTCGCCGTTGTAGACCATCACGTACCGGTCCGGGCCGTTCTTGCGCGCCCTGGTGACCAGCCTGGTGACCAGCTTCTCCTCACGCTGCTGCGCGTCGAAGGTGCACGTGTCGTGCACGAACATGATCTCCAGGTCGGCGTTGCCCGCCATCGTTCCCGGGTCGCCCAGTTCGGTGAGCAGGCGCTCGGCCGCGGGCCCCGTCTGGTCCGGGTGCAGGTAGGTGAACGAGGGGGCGACCCGGTTGTCCCTGGTCCGCTCCCCGCGCTGGCCGATCAGCACGACCAGGCTGTCCTCCGGCAGGTCCAGCACCGATTCCAGCGCCCGGACGGCCGGCACCGCCTTCGGCACCTCGGGGTGCCGGATCCCGCGCTGCCAGTAGCTCAGCGTGGACAGGCCGATGTGCACCCCGCGGTGTTCCAGGTGCGCGCGGATCCGGGCGAGCGAAAGCCCCCGCCGGGCGATCGCGAGGCGCAGCACCTCGTGGAAGTCGCCCGTGAGGGCGGGTTCACCCTGGCCGGGTTCGTCGTTCACTCGCTGTGCCACCGGTTGTCCTTCCACCTCGAGCCACCTTGAGCGGGGGCGCCGGCCCCGGTGAACGGCGCGGAACGTTCACGTCAGCGGGATGCGAAGCGTATCCGAGGATCGCCTGGTACACGGCCGTCACCTCCGGATCAGGCTGTCGTTCCGCGTTCCGCTGTGAACGCGGAACGCTCCGGACCTCTCGGACACCACCTTGCCGTTCGTTCGCCGACTGCTCAAGGTGACTTGCGCAGGGCACCTTGCGTGCGGGCCGGTGGCCCCGAGAAGAGGAGGGCCGACATGCGGTTGATCTCGACCGTGCTGACCGTCCCCGGCGACGCGGAGCCGATGGTCCAGACCCCCGTATGGACCACGGTCGTCATGCTGGCCGCACTCTTCGTCATGGTCGCCCTGCTGCTGCGGTTCGCAGTACGTTTCGGCTCGCGCTCCCTGGTCCCCGAACCGACGGACACGCGCGACTGAACGGCGCGGGCGGCGGGCTCCGGGCCGGGCGGCGCGGGCCCGCCGTTCCCGCACGGCGGACGGCTTCGTATCGTTGCCCCCATGGGGCGGCTGGTGGTCATCGAAGGGCTCGACGGCGCGGGCAAGCGCACGCTCGCCGAGGCGCTGACCCGGGCGCTGCACGAGGCGGGCGCCTCCGTCGCCGCGCACGCTTTTCCCCGCTACGGGCGCAGCGTGCACGCCGACCTGGTCCGCGAGGCACTGCACTCGGGACACGGCGACCTCGGTGGTTCCGTCTACGGCATGGGCCTGCTCTACGCGCTCGACCGCCGTGATGCCGCCGGGGACATCCGCGCCGACCTGGCGAGCCACGACGTCGTGCTGCTGGACCGCTACGTCGCCTCGAACGCCGCCTACCAGGCCGCCCGCCTGCACCAGGACGCCGAGGGCGAGGTCGTCGGCTGGGTGCGTGAGCTGGAGATCGAGCGTTTCGGCCTTCCGGTCCCGGACACGCAGCTCCTGCTTCGCGTGCCCTTCGAGGTGGCGGCGGACCGGGCACTGAGCCGGGCGGGCAGCGAGGCCGGGCGGGAACGGGACGTGTTCGAGTCTGACGACGCCCTCCAGCGCCGCTGCGCGGCGGTGTACGACCAGCTCGCGGCCGCGTCCTGGCTCTCCCCGTGGCACCCCGTGGACGGTGTGTCCACTGTAGACACCACCGCGCTGGCCGGTGCCCTGCTGGCCACACCCGCGGTGCACTGACCCCCCGCGGCGCCCCGGAGAGCCCTGCCGGGTCTCGTGCGGCCTGGCCGCCCGGTCCGGGGAGGTGATCGTCCGACCGGGGGAAGCGGGGCGTCCGGCCGCACCTGATCGCCGGGTCGTGCGCATGCGCGCGGTCCGGCAGTGCGAACATGTGTACATGAAGGCACGTGTTCTGGTGGTCGACGACGACCCTGCGCTCGCGGAGATGCTCACCATCGTGCTGCGTGGGGAGGGCTTCGACACCGCTGTGGTCGCCGACGGTTCCCGCGCGCTCCCCGCGCTGCGGGAGCTCAAACCCGATCTCGTGCTGCTCGACCTGATGCTGCCCGGGATGAACGGCATCGACGTCTGCAAGGCCATCCGCGCCGAGTCCGGCGTGCCGATCGTCATGCTCACCGCCAAGAGCGACACCGTCGACATCGTGCTGGGCCTCGAGTCCGGCGCGGACGACTACGTGGTGAAGCCGTTCAAGCCGAAGGAGCTGGTCGCCCGGGTGCGCGCCCGGATGCGCCGCACCGAGGCCGAGCCCGCCGAGTCGCTGGCGATCGGCGACCTCACCATCGACGTGCCCGGCCACGAGGTCACCAGGGAGGGCAAGGCCATCCCGCTGACCCCGCTCGAGTTCGACCTGCTGGTCGCGCTGGCCCGCAAGCCGCGCCAGGTCTTCACCCGCGAGGTACTGCTCGAGCAGGTCTGGGGTTACCGGCACGCCGCCGACACCCGGCTGGTCAACGTGCACGTCCAGCGCCTGCGCTCCAAGGTCGAGAAGGACCCGGAACACCCCGAGGTGGTGTTGACGGTGCGCGGCGTCGGGTACAAGGCCGGCCCGCCGTGATCCGGCGATGAGACCGAGGCTGGCCCGGCTCGTCCGGCGTGTGCTGGCCGTGGCCCGCCGGGTCGCCGCCGCGTTCCGGCGCAGGGCCACGACGATCGGCCTGCTCTGGCGCCAGTCGCTGCAGTTCCGCGTCACCATGTCCACGCTGGCGCTCTCCTCGGCCGTCGTGTTCGTGCTCGGCATGGTCCTGCAGAACCAGATCACCGAGCGCCTGATCGACACGAAGGTCCGCGCCGCCGTCGCGCAGACCCAGGCCGTGGTGCAGACGGCGGAGAAGGAACTCATCGGCATCGACGCCGAGCCGGAGGCGTTGCGCGAGCGCCTGGAGAACGCCCTCACGAAGATCACCAGCAGTTCGCCCGCGGCCCAGGGCGCGCAGAGTTCCGCGGCGGGCGCGTTCGAGCCGGTGCTGGCCAGCGGCGTCCCGGACCGTCTCGCCGACACGGTCGCGGCCGGCGACTACTGGAAGGTGCCGCCGCGCCTGCGCCAGTTCGTCGAGGCGGGCGAGGTCTCCGAGCAGATTCACACCATCTCCACCGATGCCGGGCGCACCACGTACCAGATCGTCGGCGCCCCGGTGACCAGCACGGCCCGGCAGATGCAGCTCTACCTGCTGTTCCCGCTGACGGCCGAGCAGACGACCGTCTCGACGGTGCAGAACACGCTGATGGTGGGCGGCTTCGTGCTGCTCCTGCTCCTCGCCGGCATCACCAACCTGGTCACCCGGCAGGTGGTGAACCCGGTGCGGCGGGCCGCCTCGGCCGCGGGCGGGTTCGCCGACGGCGACCTCGATCGCAGGCTCGCCGTGATCGGCGAGGACGACCTGGCCAAGCTCGCCGTCTCGTACAACGAGATGGCCGCCAGCATCCAGCGGCAGATCCGCCAGCTCGAGGAGTTCGGCCAGCTCCAGCGCCGGTTCACCTCCGACGTCTCGCACGAGCTGCGGACGCCGCTGACCACGGTCCGGATGGCCGCCGACGTGCTGCACGCCTCCCGGGAACAGTTCCCCGCCGGGCTGGCCCGTTCCACCGAGCTGCTCGTCGACGAGCTGGACCGGTTCGAGGCGCTGCTCGGCGACCTGCTGGAGATCAGCAGGCTGGACGCGGGTGTGGAGGAACTGGCGGCGGAGACGATGGACCTGCGCCCGATCGCGGAACGCGCCGCCGAGCAGGTACGGGTCATCGCCGGCACCGCGGGCAGTGGGATCGAACTGGACCTGCCGGACGAGGAGGTGACCGCGGACGTCGACTTCCGCCGGGTGGAGCGCATCCTGCGCAACCTGCTCGCGAACGCGGTCGACCACAGCGAGGGCAGGCCGGTGACGCTGCGGCTGGCCATGAACGAGACGACGATCGCGGTGACCGTCCGCGACTACGGGGTCGGCCTGCGCGCCGGCGAGGCCGAGCTGGTGTTCAACCGCTTCTGGCGTGCCGATCCGTCCCGCAACCGCAGGACCGGCGGGACCGGGCTCGGCCTCGCGATCAGTCACGAGGACGCCCGCCTGCACGGTGGCATCCTGGAGGCGTGGGGTGAGCCGGAACAGGGCGCCTGCTTCCGGCTGACGCTGCCACGCACCCAGGACGTGCCGATGGGCGAGAGTCCGCTGGATCTCTCGCCGTTCCGGCCGCCCGCGATCGAGGGCCGCGTCGCGGACGCCGATCCGGACGAAGAGACGCAGCGGACCGAGGCGTTCCTGGCCGAACGGGAGGAGGTCTGGTGAGCCGGACACGTATCGCGCACAGGCCGTACACCGTGCACCGGCCGCGGCGCGGGGGACTGCTCGCCGCGCTGGCGGCGCTGGTGCTGCTGGCCGGCTGCGCGACCGTCCCGGCTGAATCCGCGCCCACGGCGATCGACGACAACCGCCTCGGGCAGGTCTCGCCGGACGTCCCGCAACCCGCCAAGGACCTCGACCCGCTCAGCGTCGTACGCGACTTCGTGCACGCCAGCGCCCAGTCCGTGGCGCAGAACGAGGCCGCCCGGCTCTACCTCGACGACGCCGCCCGCGCCTCGTGGAACCCGACCCGGACGATCACGATCATCGAGGACATCTTCGGCACCAACCAGGCCACCGGTCCCGAGCAGTCCGCCGACCCGAACGAACGGGTGGTCTACCTGCGTGGTTTCCACGTCGGCAGGCTGGATCCGGACGGGGCGTTCATCGCCAGCAAGGACCCGTACGAGATGCCGATGCGGGTACGCAAGCAGGCCGACGGGCAGTGGCGCATCGTCGACCCGCCGAACAACATCGTGGTCGCCGAGAGCGACTTCAACGCCAACTTCGTCCGGGTGCCGCTGTACTTCTTCGTGCCGGAGTCGAACGCGCTGGTGCCCGATCTGCGCTACGTGCAGGCGAAACCGCAGGCCGGGCTGCCGGGCCGGGTGGTGGCGCTGCTGCTGCGCGGACCCTCGGACGGCCTGAACGGTGCCGTGCGCAATCCGCTCGGCGGCTCGGCCGCACTGGACACCAACGTGGCACCCGCCGCGGACGGCGCCGTCGAGGTACCGCTGACCGGCGTCGGCGGGCTGAGCGAGAACGACCGCAGACTGATCGCCGCGCAGGTGGTGAAGTCGCTGCAACCGGTGGTGAGCAGCCGGATTCGCCTGCGTTCCGATGGCAGCCCGCTGGTGCCCGCCCAGCTCGACTGGCGGCCGAGCGACCTGCCCTCCTACGACGCGCCGTCCGCGCCGAGTTCCGAGCTGCCGGGGCTGGTCACCGTCGACGGCCGGATCCGTTCGCTGGGCAACGGGGCGCCCGTTCCCGGGCCCGCGGGCACCGGTGCGTACGACGTCGTCAGCGCCGCCCAGTCGATCGACGGCAAACGGCTCGCCGTGGTGGAGCGCACCGAGGGCGGTATGCGCCTGCGGGTCGGCGACTACGGCCGGGACGCGCCGGTGGTCGACCCCTCCGCGGGCACGTTCACCCGGCCGTCCTGGCGTCCGGCACTGTCCACCACCGGCACCTCCGGTGAGCTGTGGACCGTCGCCGACGGCACGAAGGTCGTCCGGGTGCAGCCGAACCCGGAGGGCCGGTGGCTGCCGCAGGCGGTCAACGCCAACGAGATCGTCGCGCTCGGCCCGATCACCGCGTTGCGGCTCTCCCGCGACGGCGCCCGCGTCGCCCTGATCGCCGGCGAGCAGCTCGTGGTCGCCTCGGTGGTCCGCGAGGCGGACTCGGTGACGCTGCGTTTCCCGCGGATCCTGCAGGGCGGCGACCTGAGCGGGGTGCTGGACGTCGACTGGGCAAGTCAGGACACGCTCGTCGCGGCGACCAACTCGGCGACCCCGGTCGTGCGGGTGCCGATCGACGGCCTGCGGATGGACAAGTTCAACAGCTCCAACCTGACCCCGCCGGTGCGGGCCATCACGGCGGCGCCGAGCCGTTCGATCGTCGTCGCCGATGCCGGCGGCATGTGGACCGCCAGCGATGTCGGCGAGGTCTGGCGTCCGCACCAGCACACCCAGGGACCGGGCGCGGAACCCTTCTACCCGGGCTGACCCCTTCGCCCGGGACCCGCGGTATGTCGACGTAGCGCGGTGGCGGGGGTGCGGCGGGCATGGGCGACGTCGGTGCGCGGGCGATCCTCGCCGGACTGTCGGTGCGCGTCGGCATACTCGGCGCATGATGGCTGGGGGAGTCCGGACGGCGGACCGGTTGCGGTGCGTGCGCCGGGTCGTACTCGACACGGTGCTGCCGCCGTGCTGCGCGGGCTGCGGGCTGGCCGGGGCGGTGTGCTGTGCGGGCTGCGCCTCGGTCTGGGACGCTCCACGCCGGGTGACCCGCGGTGCGACCGAGGGGCACGCCCCCGTCTACGCCCTTGCGCCGTATCGGGGCGTGGCGCGCCGGATCGTGCTGGCGCACAAGGAACGCGGCAGGCGCGACCTCACGGGGCCGCTGGGCGCGGCACTCGCCCGCGCCCTGCCGAACCTGCCCGGAGCGCTGCCGTCGGACGGGCAGTGGTGGCTGGTGCCGGTTCCGTCCCGCCGCTCCGCTGCCCGGGCGCGCGGCGGACCGCACGTGCACGCCCTCGCCCGCCGGTGCGCGGCGGTACTCGCCTCCGGTCCGGCGGCCGCCCCCGCGGCCGTCGCCCCCGCCCTGCGGCTCACGGCCGGGGCGCGGGACGCGGTGGGGCTGGCCCGCGAGCAGCGGGCGGCGAACCTGGCGGGAAGGCTGCGGCTGGTCCCGGCCGGGGCCCCGCCGGGCGGCACCTCGGTGGTGCTGCTGGACGACGTGGTCACCACCGGCGTCACCGCCGCCGCGTGTACGTCCGCGCTGGCGGCGGCGGGCATCACCGTCGGCGCGGTACTGGCGCTCACCGCCGCGGGCTGACCGACGGCGATGCTCCTCGGACGGGTCGTGGATTCAGGAACCTTCACCGGGTTCCCGGCCGTTGGAGGTGCATGAGGTCGTACGCCGGCACCGCGCCCGTTCACCCGGCAGGGGTGGGCCCGGCGACCGCCGGCCGCGCACGCTGTGGGACACCGGCGGCACGGCAATGCGCCGTCTGTGTGAAATCCACCTTGGCGTCATCCTCGGCCGGGTGGGCCGATTACCGCAGCGGACCACGGTTCGCGCCCCTCCGTAGCGATCTTGGGGCCGTCCACATCCCCCGGCCCGGGGGCTGTTGCAACCGCCGATTCGGGGCTAGCGTGCTGCGCTATCAGCAGATCCGCCCGCGCAAGGGAGGTGACAAGGCAATGTCCCTGGCGTCGCAGGAGGGCTGAGTTCGTAACCGGCGAGATGCACGGGTATCCCGTGATCGGGCAGCCGGAATCCCACTCCTCACCCGCGGGGCGAATCCGTTCCCTGACGGCAATGGATTCCCGCGTCTCCTACGGCAATCGCGACGCCACAACGAATATCTAGCTCGCCGTCACTACAGCGAGGAGGTCGTGTATGGACATCGTCGTAAAGGGCCGCAACGTGGAGGTTCCCGAGCACTACCGGGAGCACGTCGACGAGAAGCTGGCTCGGTTGGAGCGCTACGACAAGAAGGTCATCCGCTACGACGTTGAGCTCTTCCACGAGCCCAACCGCAGGCAGTCGAAGAACTGCCAGCGCGTCGAGATCACCGGCAAGGGCAAGGGCCCGGCCGTGCGTGCGGAGGCCTGTGCCGGAGATTTCTACGCAGCGCTCGACGCCGCGGTGAGCAAGCTGGAGAACCGCTTGCGCCGCATGCACGACCGCAGGCGGGTCCACTACGGACGCCGCGTGCCCGAGTCCGTCGCCGAAGCCACCTCGGTCGCCGCCGTGAACGGCAACGGCCCGGTGAGCAACGGCAGGCGTCCGGCTGCCGCCACCGCGGTGCTGGAGGCGCCCGAGGCGACCGGCACGAACGCCGAGGAGATCGACCTCCCCGAGCAGCGATGGGACGATGGCGTCGCCGAGCACCGCCCCGGCAGCATCGTGCGGGAGAAACAGCACTCCGGCGATCCCATGAGCGTCGACCAGGCCCTCTACGAGATGGAACTGGTCGGCCACGACTTCTACCTCTTCCACGATTCCGCCGCGGACAAGCCGAGCGTCGTCTACCGGCGCAAGGGCTTCGACTACGGCGTCATCCGGCTCGGCTAGCCGAACGGACGACGCACAGGACGCTCGATCCGGCATCGGAGGGAAACGCCCGTAACGGACGTTCACGAGCCCGGTTACGGATCCCCGGCGGCCCGCACGCCCTCGCGTGCGGGCCGCCGCCTGCGTACAGGCGAGGACCTGATGCACTCATGACACATACTTCCCTACGATGGGGGGCAGCACGCGACCTGCCAGGATGGTTGCGTACCTGCCACCGCCCGAGACCGCTCGGGTGCGATCACGATCAGCTAGTGAGGTCGACCGGATGGTTCTGAACCGCCTGCTCCGCGCGGGTGAGGGCAAGATGCTCAAGCGCCTGCGCAACATCGCAGACCACATCAACACCCTCGAAGACGACGTCAAGGACCTCTCCGACGCCGAACTGCGGGCCAAGACCGACGAGTTCCGCAAGCGTCACGACGAGGGCAACGGCGAGTCGTTGGACGACCTGCTGCCCGAGGCGTTCTCCGTCATCCGGGAGGCCGCCTGGCGGGTGCTCGGCCAGCGCCCGTTCGACGTCCAGCTGATGGGCGGCGCCGCGCTGCACCTCGGCCAGGTCGCCGAGATGAAGACCGGTGAGGGCAAGACCCTGACCCAGACGCTGCCCGCGTACCTGAACGCGATCTCCGGCAAGGGCGTCCACGTCATCACCGTGAACGACTACCTCGCCAAACGAGACGCGGAGTGGATGGGCCGCATCCACCGCTTCCTCGGCCTCGAGGTCGGCGTGATCCTCGCCGACCAGTCGCCGGAGGTGCGCAGGCAGCAGTACGCCGCCGACATCACCCACGGCACGAACAACGAGTTCGGCTTCGACTACCTGCGCGACAACATGTCATGGAGCCTGGACGACTGCGTCCAGCGCGGGCACAACTTCGCGATCGTGGACGAGGTCGACTCGATCCTCATCGACGAGGCGCGCACCCCGCTGATCATCTCCGGCCCGGCCGACCAATCCTCGCGCTGGTACTCCGAGTTCGCCCGGATGTCGCCGCTGATGAAGGTCGACGTGCACTACGACGTGGACATCAAGAAGCGCACCGTCGGCGTCAGCGAGAAGGGCGTCGCCTTCATCGAGGACCAGCTCGGTATCGAGAACCTCTACGAGGCCGCGAACACGCCGCTGGTCGGTTACCTGAACAACGCGCTGAAGGCCAAGGAGCTCTACAAGAAGGACAAGGACTACATCGTCCGCAACGGCGAGGTCCTGATCGTCGACGAGTTCACCGGCCGGATCCTGGCGGGCCGCCGCTACAACGAGGGCATGCACCAGGCGATCGAGGCCAAGGAAGGCGTCGAGATCAAGGCGGAGAACCAGACTCTGGCCACGATCACCCTGCAGAACTTCTTCCGCCTCTACGACAAGCTGGCCGGGATGACCGGTACCGCCGAGACCGAGGCGGCCGAGTTCCACACCACCTACAAGCTCGGCGTGGTGCCGATCCCGACCAACCGCAAGATGGTGCGGGCCGACCAGGTCGACCTGATCTACAAGAGCGAGGACGCGAAGTTCGAGGCCGTCGCCGAGGACATCGCCGAGAAGCACGAGAAGGGCCAGCCCGTCCTGGTCGGCACGACCAGCGTCGAGAAGTCCGAGTTGCTGTCCAAGCTGCTGCTGAAGCTGAACGTGCCGCACGAGGTGCTCAACGCCAAGCACCACCACCGGGAGGCGCTGATCATCGCGCTGGCCGGACGCAAGGGCGCCGTCACCGTCGCCACCAACATGGCCGGTCGCGGTACCGACGTCGTGCTCGGCGGCAACCCGGACGTCATCGCCGACCAGCAGCTCCGCGAGCGCGGTCTCGACCCGGTGGAGAACTCCGAGGAGTACGAGGCCGCCTGGCCGCAGGTGCTGGAGCAGATCACCGCCGAGGTCAAGGCCGAGGCCGAGGAGGTCCGCGAGGCGGGCGGGCTGTACGTGCTGGGCACCGAACGGCACGAGTCGCGCCGGATCGACAACCAGCTCCGCGGTCGTTCCGGCCGCCAGGGCGACCCGGGCGAGTCGCGGTTCTACCTGTCGCTGGGCGACGAGCTGATGCGCCGCTTCAACGCCTCGATGGTGGAGCGCGTGATGACCACGATGCGCCTGCCGGACGACGTGCCGATCGAGCACAAGATGGTCACCAAGGCCATCAAGAGCGCGCAGACGCAGGTCGAGCAGCAGAACATGGAAATCCGCAAGAACGTCCTCAAGTACGACGAGGTGATGAACCGTCAGCGCAAGGTGATCTACGCCGAGCGCCGTCGTGTGCTGGAGGGCGAGGATCTGCGTGAGCAGACCGAGCACATGCTGCGCGACGTGGTCAACGCCTACGTCAACGGCGCCACCTCCGACGGTTACGCGGAGGACTGGGACCACGAGAAGCTGTGGACCGCGCTGAAGCAGCTCTACCCGGTCGGGGTCGAGTGGGAGGACATCGCCGAGGAGGCCGAGGACCTCGACGCGGACGCGTTGCGCGAGGCGCTGCTCGCCGACGCCGAGCAGGCCTACCAGCGTCGCGAGCAGGAGCTCGACGAGCAGGTCGGCGAGGGTGCCATGCGCGAACTCGAGCGCCGCGTCGTGCTGTCCGTGCTGGACCGCAAGTGGCGTGAGCACCTTTACGAGATGGACTACCTCAAGGAGGGCATCGGGCTGCGCGCCATGGCGCAGCGCGATCCGCTGGTCGAGTACCAGCGCGAGGGCTTCGACATGTTCGGCGCGATGCTCGACTCGCTGAAGGAGGAGGCCGTCGGCTTCCTGTTCAACCTCCAGGTCGAGCCCGCCCAGCAGGAGCAGTCCTCGGTGCAGCTCGCCTCCACCCCCGCCGCCGTGCCCACGGTCGGCGGCGGAGCGCAGCAGGCCAGGCCCGCGGGCAACGGCGCGCAGGCGGGCGGTGCGGGCAGGCACTCGCAGCCGACGCCGGCGCAGCCGGGGCCGAGCCCGGTCGAGCGGGCAGTGGAACGGGAACAGGCACCGGCGGCGCTGCGGGCGAAGGGCCTCGACGGTGACCAGTCGCAGCGTGCCCTGACCATGTCCGGTCCTGCCGAGGGTGGCGGCGTCGAGTCGCACTCCGAGGCCGGAGGCGCCGACGGTGCCGCGGACGCGGCGGCCACCCGCCGGGAGCGTCGCGCGGCCGCCCGGGCGGACGCCAAGAAGGGCAAGAAGGGCGCCCGCCGCTGAGCGGACGCGCCTGACCGTGCCGAGGCCGGTCGGCGGGAAGTCCGGGTACGACACCGGTACGAGGGCTTCCCGCCGCCTCGCAGGCCACCGCCTGGCACCTCAGCAGCGCCGCTGTCTCGGCACCCGGATCTCCGGGGACGGCCGGGGCCGGAGATCCCGCGCCGGGTGCGCGGTCTCCGGCCCCGGCCGTCGCCGTCCGACCAGGTCGACGACGGTGCAGCGCATGCCCTCGGGCAGCAGCCGGAACCGTGCGGCCACGGCCAGTACCCGCCCGCCGGAGGCCGACACGGTGCCGAACGCCTCGACGACGTCGTCCGCGGGCGCCCCGGCGTGGAAGGTCCGCAGGGCATAGCGCTCGCCGGCGTCCGGGCCGCGAGCCGCCAGCCGCTGGTAGACCTCCTGGCCGAGGTGGCCGCGAAGCTGTGCCGCGGCGCGGCGGCCGTCGCAGACCTCCAGCACCGCGGCCAGTATCCGCCGGGCGCGGCGCGGGTCGAACCGGCCGGGATCGCCGGGGGCTCCGGAGGTGTGACCGCGCCGTCTCCGGGACGGTTCGAGCGCTCTCTCGGCATGCAGTCGGCGGGTGAACGCGGCCAGCGGTGCGGCGGGAGCGCGCTCGCCCGGTTCGTACGGTGTGAGCTGGCGCAGGCCCGTGCAGGGGCGTGAGGTGGACATCCGCGGACTCCCGGATCGGTCGGTGGCGGCCCCGTCGGCCGCCCGGAGTAAGAGCGGGCGGACCGGGCGTTGCGGACGAAGACGGCACAAGCCGGTGAATCCGCGCGCGGATGCGACCGGGGAAGGGGAAGTTGCGGTACACGGCTTGCCGATCGCATCGCCCGGGTGCCGCCCGACGGCGTTACGCTCGCCCTCGTGGCGGGAAACAGCGTGCCGAGGGGTCTGGTGCTCGACTACGCGGGCGTGCTGACCGAGCCGGACGCGGGCGAGCTGCTCGCCGCCGTCGCCGTGCTGCGCGCACGGGGCGTACGCACCGCCCTGCTCTCCAACGCCCCCGGCGCCGCACCGGCGGCCCGCCGGGAACTCGGCGCCCATTTCGACGCCCTCGTGTTCTCCGGCGAGGTCGGCGTGGCCAAGCCCGCCGCCGAGGTCTACCGGATCGCCGCCGAACGCCTCGCCCTGCCGGTGGACGCCTGCGTGTTCGTCGACGACTCACGCCGCAACGTCGACGGAGCCGTCGCGGCGGGCATGACGGGTGTGTGGCACACCGGCGTGCCGGCGACACTCGACGAGCTGGACGCGCTTTTCCCGTCCGGGTGAGCGCTCAGAGTTCCCGGCGAACCAGTTCGAAGCAGAGCACCGCTGCCGCCGCCGAGACGTTGAGCGACTCGACCTCGCCGGGCATCGGCACCGACAGCCAGGTGGTGACCTGCTCGGCGACCTCGGGGCTGACCCCCGCGGTCTCCCCGCCGAGCACGAAGGCCGCCCTGGACGGCAACTCCACCCCGAACACGGTGTCGCGGGCCGAGGCGCCCAGCGCGTACAGGCCGTAGCCCGCGGCGGTGAGCTGCTCGGCGGCCTGCCCCGCGGTGCCGCAGCGCAACACCGGTGCCCGGAACGCGACCCCGGCGGAGGCCTTCACGACCAGCGGGTCCAGTGCGGCGACGCCCCGGCGGGGCACCACCACACCACCGATGCCCGCGGCGGTCGCGGTGCGCAGGATCATCCCGACGTTCGCCGGGGTGGTGATGCCGTCCAGCAACAGCACGCGGGCGGGCGCGGTGCGGGAGTCCAGTGCCGCGTCGAGTGGCCGCATCCGCGGCACGACCACGTCGGCGAGTACGCCCTGGTCCTGTTTCCCGTTGCCCGCGAGCACCTTCACCCGGTGCGGACTGGCCCGCGCAACGGCGACCCCGGCGTCCCGGGCGGCGCGTTCGATCTCGGCGGCGGCCGGGCCGCGGGCGGTGTCGGCGAGGATCACCTTGTCCACTTCCAGCGCCGGATCCTGCAGTGCCTCCAGCACCGGCTTGCGCCCGTACACCGTCAGGAACCGGTCCTTGGGGGACACCTTGCCGCTCGCACCAGCCTCGTCACGCACGGCGCGCAGTGTCGCACGTGGCCGCGCGGGCCCGGGACCGGCCGGGCAGGGTGGAGTGCGACGCCGCACGCGGACACGCGCCGGACCCTCGGCCTGTGTCAGGATCGGTGCATGCCCGATCGCCTGTCCACGCTGGACGCCTCGTTCCTCTACATCGAGGATTCCGTGACGCCGATGCACGTCGGCGGGGTGGCGATCTTCGACCGCCCCAAGTCCGGTTTCGATTACGAGCAGTTCCTCGCGCTGATCGGGCAGCGGCTCGGTTACCTGCCGCGCTACCGCCAGCGGGTGGCCACGGTCCCCGGGCACCTCGCCCGGCCGGTGTGGATCGACGACGTCGATTTCGACCTGAACTACCACGTGCGCCGCTCCGCCCTGCCGGCCCCGGGAACCGACGCGCAGCTCTTCGAACTGGTCGCCCGGCTCATGTCCCGTCCGCTCGATCACGAACGCCCGTTGTGGGAGGCGTACTTCGTGGAGGGCCTCGCGGGCGACCGGGTGGCGTTGGTGACGAAGACGCACCAGTCCGTGGTGGACGGCGTCGGGACCATCGAGATCGGCCAGCTCATCCTGGACCCCTCGCCCACCGAACGGGAGCCCGCGACCGACACGTGGACGCCGCGCCGGGCGCCGGGCCGCACACAGCTCCTGCTGGACGCCGTGGGCGAGACGGTGCAGAGCCCCGGGGCGCTGGTGGAGAACGTCCGCTCGGCCTCGCACGCGATCTCGGCCGCGGAGAAGTTCGTCGGTGCCGTGGGCACCACGGTGGCCTCCGCCCTGCGCACGGTCACCCGGCCCGCGCCCTCCGGTCCGCTGAACACGCAGGTATCCGGCGGCCGGGTGTTCTCGGTGGTGCGGACCGCGCTGGAGGACTTCCGGCAGGTCCGGGCCGCGCACGGCGGCACCGTCAACGACGTGGTGCTGGCCGCGCTGGCCGGCGCCCTGCGCGAGTGGTTGCTCTCCCGCGGGTCGAGCATGACCTCGGAGACCACCGTGCGGGCTCTCGTCCCGCTGGCGGTGATCGACGAGGAGACGGTGGAGTTCTCCTCGGCCAGCCTCGTCGGCAACCAGGTGGACGCATACCTGGTGGACCTGCCGGTCGGCGAGCCGAGCCCGGTACTGCGCCTGCAGCACGTCGGGCACGCCATGGCGGAGCACGCGGCGTCCGGCCGCTCGGTGGCCGCCCGCGCACTGCTGCGGGTCGGCGGGTTCGCCCCGGCCACCCTGCACTCACTCGGCGCGCGGGCGGCGAGTTCGTTCTCCGGCAGGCTTTTCAACCTGGTGATCACCAACTCGCCGGGGCCGCAGGTGCCCATGTACGCGGGGCAGGCGAGGATGACCGAGATGTTCCCGGTCATGCCGCTGCTGCGGAACCAGGCGCTGGCCATCGGGGTCACCTCCTACGACGGCGGCGTCTACTTCGGACTGAACGGTGACCGCAAGGCGGTGTCCGATGTGGACGTACTGGCGGGCATGATCGAGGACTCGCTCGACGAGCTGAAGGGAATCGACTGGTGAGGGTGTATCTGCCCGCGACGATCGCGATGTTGCGGAAGCTGGACACCGAGGGCGAGTTCGCCCCGGTGAGCGGCACTGGGTTCGCGCTGACCCCGGCGTTGCGCGAGTCGTACACCTCCGGCGACACCGAGGAGCTGGAGTACGCGGCGCTACTGGACGCGGCCCGCGCCTCGCTGCGGCTGATGGCGGCCGAACGGGAGAACGGCGAGAAGGAGCCCGCTCGCCGGGCCGTCGTCTCCGCCGACGTCGACGACGTCACGCTGCGTCCCGACCTGGACGTCGCGGTGGTCCGCCTCGGCGGGCCGGTGCCACGCGGCCGCATCGCCGCCGTGCACGTGGACACGGCCGAGGCGGAGGAGCCGGTGCTCGCCGCCGCCGAGGTGATCGACGCCGCCGACCTCGGGGACGAGGACGCGGAGTTCACGCTCGGCGAGGCGGAGGACCACGAACTCGCCTGGTACGCCGTGCAGGAGCTGCCGTTCTTCCTGGAACTGCTCTAGCGGATGAGCCCGGACGCGCCGGATCCCATGGTGCTGCACCCGATTCCCGGCCAGTCGCGGGTGGTGCTGCTGAAGCCGCTGGTGACCTCTCCGCTGATCGAGGTCGGCGAGTACTCGTACTACGACGATCCGGACGCGCCGACCGAGTTCGAGACCCGCAACGTTCTCTACCACTACGGCCCGGAGAAGCTGGTCATCGGGAAGTTCTGCGCTCTGGGCACCGGGGTGCGGTTCGTCATGAACGGTGCCAACCACCGGATGGACGGCCCCTCGACGTTCCCCTTCCCCATCATGGGCGGTGCTTGGGCGGAACAGGCCGGTCTCATCATCGGCCTGCCGGGACGCGGGGACACCGTGGTCGGCAACGACGTCTGGATCGGCTACCGGGCGATGATCATGCCCGGAGTCCGGATCGGTCACGGGGCGATCGTCGCCTCCGGTGCCGTGGTGGTCGGCGACGTGCCCGACTACGGCGTCGTCGGCGGCAACCCGGCGACGCTCATCCGCACCCGCTACAGCGAGCCGGACGTCGCCCGCCTGCTCGCCGTGGCCTGGTGGGACTGGCCGTCCGGGCACCTCACCCAGCACCTGACCACCGTCATGTCCGGCGGCATCGCCGATCTCGAAGCCGCCGCCCCGCCCGCGGGGTGACCGTCCGGCCGGCGCGCGTTCGCCGGGCCGACACGGGTGGCGTGCCGTGACAGGATGGCCGGTGGCCGCTCATCAGGCGGACGGCATCCACGACCCGGTAACCCTGGAGGCGAAGCAACCCATGGACGCAGTGACATCCGTTCCCACACCGGTGAACGAGCCCGTGCACACCTATGCGCCCGGCAGCGCGGAGCGGGAGTCGCTGCAGCGCCGGATCGCCGAGCTGGAGGCGGAGAAGCACGAGCTGCCGCAGACCATCGACGGCAAGCGCAGGCTCGCCGGCGGGGAAGCCTTCGACGTCGTCCAGCCGCACGACCACGCGCACGTACTCGGCACCTCCGCCAACGCCACCCCGCAGGACGCCGCGGACGCCGTGGCCGCGGCGAAGCGGGCCGCCCGCGACTGGGCCGCCATGCCCTTCGACGAGCGCGCCGCGGTGTTCCTGCGCGCGGCCGACCTGATCGCGGGCCCGTACCGGGACACGATCAACGGCGCGACCATGCTCGGCCAGTCCAAGTCGGTGCAGCAGGCCGAGATCGACGCCGCCTGCGAGCTCATCGACTTCCTGCGCTTCAACGTCGGCTACGCCCGCCGCATCCTCGCCGAGCAGCCGATGTCGGTGCCCGGTGCCTGGAACCGGATGGAGTATCGCCCGCTGGACGGCTTCGTCGTGGCCATCACCCCGTTCAACTTCACCGCCATCGCCGGGAACCTGCCGAGCGCGCCCGCGCTGATGGGGAACACGGTCGTCTGGAAGCCCACCCCGACACAGCAGCTCGCCGCGCACTTCACGATGCAGGCTTTCGAGGAGGCGGGCCTGCCACCGGGCGTGATCAACATGGTCACCGGTGACGGCCGCGCCGTCAGCGAGGTGGCACTGGCCGACCCGGGCTTCGCGGGCCTGCACTTCACCGGTTCCACGCCGACGTTCAAGCTGCTCTGGCGCACCATCGCGGACAACCTCGACGTCTACGGAAGCTATCCGCGCATCGTCGGCGAGACGGGCGGCAAGGACTTCGTCGTCGCCCATTCCTCGGCCCGTACCGACAAGCTGGTGCCCGCCCTCGTCCGCGGCGCGTTCGAGTACCAGGGCCAGAAGTGCTCCGCCGCCTCGCGCGCCTACATCCCGCGTTCGCTGTGGGAGGGTGGGGTGCGCGAGCAGCTCGCCGACCTCACCCGCACGGTGAAGTACGGCGACATCACCGACTTCTCCCTCTTCGGCGGCGCGGTGATCGACGCGCGCGCCTTCGCCAAGCACAAGGAGTTGTTGTCCAGTGTGGACAGTGACCCGGCGCTGAAGGTGCTGGTGGGCGGGAACTGCGACGACCAAATCGGTTACTTCGTCGAGCCCACGGTGCTGGTCTCCGATGACCCCTCGCACGCGGTGTTCTCCACCGAGTACTTCGGCCCGATCCTGGCCGTGCACGTTTATGAGGACGGCGACTACGCGCGGGTGCTGGAGCTGGCCGACGCCGCCTCGCCGTACGCGCTGACCGGTGCGGTGTTCGCCGACGACCGCGCCGCCGTACGGCAGGCGCACGAGGCGCTGCGCTTCACCGCGGGCAACTTCTACGTCAACGACCGGCCCACCGGCTCGATCGTCGGCCAGCAGCCGTTCGGCGGCTCGCGGGCGTCCGGCACCAACGACAAGGCGGGTTCGATGTTCAACCTGCTGCGCTGGACCAGTCCCCGGTCGATCAAGGAGACCTTCGACGCCCCGGCGTTCATCGAGTACCCGCACATGGGCTGAGGTCCGCCGACCTCGCACACGACAGTGGCCCCCGAGCGACGCTCGGGGGCCACTGTCGCGTAGCGGTCGGGAACGGGTCAGCCGCCGAGGCCGCCCATGTTCGGCATCTCGCCGACCTGGTCGGCGGGCGGTGCCGCGACGTCGACCTCGGCGCCCCAGTCGGAGTACTTCATGGTCATCTTGCCCTCGGTCGGCGCGCCGCCGGCCGGAGCGCCCGCGGCTTCCATGGCCGCCTTGGTGATGGCGCCCATGTCCATGGTGATCTGCACCGGGAGCTGCTCGCTGTTCAGCCACAGCTCCATCGGGATGACGCCGATCTTGCCGCGCATCTGCTCGGCCTGCTCCTTCTCCAGGCCGCCCGGCGCGAGGTCGATCATCTTGTCGAAGTCCAGGTCGATCGAGTAGTGCGTCGTCTCCTGGCCGTCGAGCTGGGTCGTCTCGCTGTTGGTGATCGTCCCGGCCTGCTTGATGTACTCCAGCATCTTGGTCGGGTCGCTCTGCTCGGTGAGCTGGTCGAACTGACCGCCCATCTGCTGCGACATCGGGTCGGTGCCGTCGGCGCTGATCTTGATCCACGGCTTGTCGGCCGTGCCGCCCATGCCCTGCGGCATCTTCATGTACATCGCGCGGTCGACGAACCGCATCTCGATCTGCTGGCCCATCATGTCCATGGTCATGGACATCGCGCTGTTCTCGCCGTCGTACCGGCCCTCGCCTTTGGCGGCGATGGTCATCCCGGCCATGGACATGTCCATGCTGAACTTCGACGACTTGCTGTTCTGCGTCTTGGACTCGGCGGCCTGCACCAGTTCCTGGGCGTTGCCGAACAGCGCCGAACCGCCACCGATCGCCGGGCTCGCCTGGTCGGTCCCGTTGTCGCCGCCGCCACACGCGCTGAGCGCGAGGACGAGCGCGAACCCGCCGGCCGCGATCGCTGTCTTACGCATTTTCTGTTCCCCTGTCTCCGTCAACCACGGACAAAGCTTTTTCAACGTCAGCAATGGGACGCTTCGCCCCCATCGTAAGGTTCCCTCCCGAACATCACTGTTCGGTACCGGCTTTGGACAGCAGCAGCCTGCGCAGCGAGGCCAGCCTGCCGGAACTGCCGTCGTCGCTGGTCACGACGTCGTCGAGGGCGCATTCCGGATCGTCCGGCGGACCGAGATGTCCGCACCCGGCCCGGCACTCCTCCGCCACCTCGGCGAACTCGGGGAACGAGCCGACGATGTCGTCCGGGGTGATGTGGGCCAGGCCGAACGAGCGCACGCCCGGTGTGTCCACCACCCAGCCGCCGTCCGGCAGCGGAAGCGCCACCGCCGCGACCGAGGTGTGCCGTCCCTTGCCGACGCCGCTCACCACGCCGGTGGCCAGGTGCGCGTCCGGCAGGATCCGGTTGATCAGCGTGGACTTGCCGACGCCGGAGTGGCCGACCAGCGCCGAGACGCGTCCGCGCAGCAGTTCGGCGATCTCGGCCGGATCGAGGTCGGTGCTGGTCACCACGGCGGGCACGTCCAGGTCGGCGTAGCGGGCGAGCAGTTCGGCCGGGTCGGCGAGGTCGGCCTTGGTCAGGCAGAGCACCGGTTCCAGTCCGCCCGCGTAGCAGGCGACCAGGCACCGGTCGATGAAGCCGGTGCGCGGCTGCGGGTCGGCCAGCGCCGTGACGATCAGCAGCCGTTCCGCGTTCGCCACCACCACCCGTTCGTAGGGATCGGTGTCGTCGGCGGTACGGCGCAGCACGCTGGCGCGCTCGTCCACCCGGACGATCCTGGCGAGGGTGTCGGTCCGGCCGGTGACGTCGCCGACCAGGCCCACCGTGTCGCCGACGACGACCGGGGTGCGGCCCAGTTCGCGGGCCCGCATCGCGGTGACCACCCGCCCGGGGTCGCGCTCGACGGCGCAGGTCCACCGTCCGCGGTCCACCCCGGTCACCATCGCCGTGGTCGCGTCGGCGTGCGCCGGGCGGAGCTTGCTGCGGGGCCGGGTTCCCTTGCCGGGGCGCACGCGCACGTCCGTCTCGTCCAGCTTGCGCCAGTCCCTGCGGGCCACCCGCCTCACCCCCGTCTCGTCGTCCACCTCGTCGTTGCCGCTGTCGATGATCCCCCATGCCCGGCCGGGACGGCCCGGCGTGTACTCGCACCGGCCCGGTGCGCGTGTCAGGATGGAATTCGCGGCGCCGGGTGGACCGTGTGCCGCCGACACGAGGAGGTTGGCCGATGTGCGGCCGATACGCCGCCACGAAGGACCCGGCCACGTTGACCGCCGAGTTCGCGGCGCTGGACGAGACGGGCGGCGACGCCTTCCGGGCCGATCACAACGTGGCCCCGACCAAGGACGTGGTGACCGTCGTGCAGCGGCATCCGCGGGACGCCGAGGGCAGGGTCCTCGCCGACGAGCCCGCCACCCGCACGCTCCGGGTGATGCGCTGGGGCCTGGTGCCGTTCTGGGCGAAGGACCCCGCGATGGGCAGCCGGATGATCAACGCGAGGGCGGAGAGCGCGGCGGAGAAGCCCGCGTTCCGCAAGGCCCTGCGGGCCCGGCGCTGCCTCGTCCCGGCCGACGGCTGGTTCGAGTGGCGGGCCGGCACGAACGGTACCGCCGGAGCGGCGAAGAAGACGCCGAAGCAGCCGTACTACATGACACCGAAGGACGGTTCGCCGCTGGCGATGGCCGGGCTGTGGGAGACCTGGCGCGATCCGAGGGGGGAGCCGGACCAGGCTCCGCTGATCACCTTCTCCGTCCTCACCACCGATGCGGTCGGCCAGCTCCAGGACGTGCACCACCGAATGCCGCTGCTGCTGCCGCGTACGTACTGGGACACCTGGCTCGATCCGGACAACGCCGAGGTGGACGAGCTGCTGACGCCCCCGTCGCTCGAACTGGCCGACGCGCTCGAACTGCGGCCGGTGTCCACATTGGTCAACAACGTCCGCAACAACGGGGCGGAACTCGTGGAACGGGCCGAGCAGGCCGTGCCGGACCTCGACCCGGCGGCAGGTGCCCCGGACGAGGCGGGCCAGGGCGCGCTGTTCGGTACGCCGGAGCGATGACCACCATCGAGATCGGCACCCCGCACGGCGTCGCCCGTGCGGAACTGCACTGCGCCGAGGAGGGCGGGGCGGGGCTGCTGCTCGGGCACGGGGCGGGGGGCGGCGTGCACGCGGGCGACCTCGTCGCCGTCACCAGGGCGGCCCAGCGTGCCGGGGTGCACGTCGCGCTGGTCGAGCAGCCGTACCGCGTGGCGGGCAGGCGGGCGCCCGCTCCCGCCGCGCAGCTCGACGAGGCGTGGCTGGCCGTCGCCGCGGAACTCGGGCGGCGCTGGTTCGACGGGCTGCCACTCGTCTTCGGCGGGCGTTCCTCCGGTGCCCGCGTCGCCTGCCGGACGGCGGGGCAAGGCCAGGCCGTCGCCGTGCTGTGCCTGGCGTTTCCGTTGGTACCCAAGGGAAAGCCGGAGAAGACCCGGCAACCGGAACTCGACGCCGTCGAGGTGCCGACCCTGGTGGTGCAGGGCGAGCGGGACCCGTTCGGCCTGCCGGAGGGCGGATCGCACCACGAGATCGTCACCCTGGCCGGTGACCACTCGCTGAAGGCGGACCTGGACGGCGTCGCCCGCGCGGCGGGGGAGTGGCTGCAGCGGGTACTGCGCCCGCTGGGCTGAGGCGGTGGCGGCCGGGCTCAGCCCGCGATCGGTGCCAGCACGGCGCCGGTGAGCCGGACCAGGTCCGCCGGCGCCAGCTCCAGTTCCAGCCCGCGTCGGCCCGCCGAGCAGTGCACGGTGTCGAACGCCTCCGCGGACTCGTCGATCACCACCGGCAGCCGGGTGCGGTGGCCGAGCGGGGAGATGCCGCCCAGCACGTAGCCGGTGGCCCGTTGCGCCGCCGCGGCGTCCGCCATCTTCGCCTTCTTGCCGCCAGCCGCCACCGCGAGCGCCTTCAGGTCGAGCTGGCCGCCGACCGGCACGACGCCGACCGTCAGCTTCCCGTCGACCTCGGCCACCAGCGTCTTGAACACCCTGGCCGGATCGAGCCCCAGCGCCTCCACCGCCTCGGTGCCGTACGAGGCCGCGCGCGGAACGTGCTCGTACGAGTGCACCGTGTGCGGTATCCGCTGCCGGTTCAGCAGCGCGGTCGCCGGGGTCCCCTTGCCTGCCACACGGACAGCGTAGGCAGCCGGTGAATTACCTCACCGGGCGGCATCCGCCGAGGTGGGGGCCCGGTGGCGGGGACGGGGAGGGAATGCCGGGCGGTGCGGGGACGTTGACGCCCATGTGCTGACGAACGTAGCCACCACGGCCCCCCGAACCGATCGCACGAAGCGTCCGGTCCTGGCCTCGGCGCCCAGCCGGAAGCCCGGAAACGGCGTATCGTCGCAGGCGACTTATGCGCACCCGGCAACGGGATCGTCGTGCTGCCATCCGGCACGGCGGACCGCTGCCGACGTGGATCGGGAAGGACAGGGTTTGCCGAGTACGGAGCACCCCGCCGAGTCCGCCGGCACCGCCGAGGAACGGCCCGACGAGCTGACCCAGCGGTTCGAGCAGGACGCGATGCCGCTGCTCGACCAGCTCTACTCGGCCGCGATGCGCATGACGCGCAATCCGGCCGACGCCGAGGACCTGGTGCAGGAGGCCTACCTCAAGGCGTACGCGGCGTTCTCGTCGTTCAAGCGGGGCACGAACCTCAAGGCGTGGATGTACCGCATCCTCACCAACACCTACATCAACGGTTACCGCAAGCGGCAGCGGCAGCCGATCCAGCAGCCCACCGAGGAGATCACCGACTGGCAGCTCGCCAAGGCGGAGAGCCACACCTCGCGGGGATTGCGGTCGGCCGAGGTCGAGGCGATGGACAATCTCCCCGACAACGACGTCAAGGCGGCGCTGCAGCAGCTCCCCGAGGATTTCCGGCTGGCGGTGTACCTCGCCGACGTCGAGGGCTTCGCCTACAAGGAGATCGCCGAGATCATGGAGACGCCGATCGGCACGGTCATGTCGCGTCTGCACCGCGGTCGCGGACAGCTCCGCGACCTGCTCGCCGACGTGGCCAGGGACCGTGGTTTCATCCGGTCCGGCAACCAGGAGGTGGCAAGGCGATGACGGCGAAGGAAGACGGCGTGTACGAGGGCGCCTGTGGCGGATCCTCCGACGTCGACTGCGACGAACTGCTGGCGGAGGTCTATCTGCTGCTGGACAAGGAGTGCGGGGCCGAGCACGAGGCCGAGTTGCGCAGGCACCTCGACGACTGCCCGCCCTGCCTCGAGCAGTACGGCATCGACGAGCAGATCAAGCAGCTACTCGCCCGCAAGTGCGGCGGCGAGCACGCCCCGGAGGACCTGCGCGCCCGGTTGCGGGCCTCGATCCGCAGAACCGTGGAGCAGCGCGGCAACACCACGGTCGAGCGCACGGAAGTGCACATCGAGCAGACCACGGAGTAGCCGCCCCCGAACGCGGAACGGCCCCGGCACCTTGTTCAGGTGACCGGGGCCGTTCGTTGCCATCGCCGGTACTCAGGCGTTGGGCTTCTTGCCGTGGTTCGCGCCGTTCTTCTTGCGGTCGCGACGCTTGCGGGCTCGCTTCGACATGTTCCCTCCTTGCCTGCTGCTTCGCGGCCCCTGCGAGGTGCTCCTCGCGAGGCGCGGGTGCGCCTGCCGGGCCAGGGACGTACCCGGCTCATTGTGTCATCAGCGCACCTGCCCTGGCTGCCCGCCCTGTGCGGCCGGTCTCTCGTCCCGTGCCGCCGGTCTCCGGCTCTGGTTGGATTGCCGATGTCGCCTCCGGTGCGGTCCACCCCGCCGGTCCGCGCCTCTCATGTACCGCCGCCGATCGCCAGGAGGGCAGTCACCGATGGCCGAGAAGTTCCGGGCCGTGCCCGCGGCGGGACCGGGCGCGGTCGCGTCCGCTCCCGGGCGCCTGCCGGTCCGCGTCGTTCGTGCGGTCCGATCCGTCCGTGGCGACGCGGGATAGCCGCCCGTGTCGACGCTGACGGACCTGCTGGCCGAGAACACCGGGCTCTCCGGTGAGGCCGTCGATCATCTGCAGGCGGTGGTGGGCGAGTGGCAGCTCCTCGCCGACCTGTCGTTCGCCGACTTCCTGCTCTGGGTCCCCGCCGGGAACGCCGCCGGGGACACCGGGGGGAGCGCTGCCGGCGACGGCGGGGAAGCCGCTGCCGGGGTGCCGGAGCCGGATGGCGAGGACCACTTCGTCTGCGTCGCGCAGGCCCGGCCGACGACGGCGCCGACCGCGCATCCCGAGGACGTCGTGGGCACCCGTTTCACCAGTGCCGAGCATCCGCAGCTCGCCCGGTCGATCCGGGAGGTGCGGATCTGCCGGGAGGAGGACCCGCACTGGTACCTGGACATGCCGATGCGCCGCGAGGCCATCCCGGTGACCTTTCTCGGCCGGGTGATCGGCGTGCTGAGCCGGGAGACCAATCTGGCCGTGCCGCGCGTGCCCAGCCCGTTGGAGATCGCGTACCTGGGAAGTGCCGCCGATCTGTGCCAGATGATCGCGGACGGCACGTTCCCCCGGGCCGGTTCCACCGCGGACGTCCACACCAGCCCCCGGGTCGGTGACGGCCTGATCCGGCTCGATCAGGCCGGTTCCGTCGTTTTCGCCAGCCCCAACGGGCTTTCCGCCTATCACCGGATGGGCCACGAGTCGGATCTGGTGGGTGTCCGGCTGGCGCCGCTGACCCGTTCGCTGATCCGCGACCCGTTCGACGCGACCGAGGTGGCCCATCGGGTGCTGGACGCGCTCGACGGGAAACCGGGCACCCGGATCGAGGTGGATTCCCGCCGGGGCGCCGTGGTCCTGTTCCGGGCGCTCCCGCTGCGCCCGCACGACCGGCCCGCCGGCGCGATCGTGCTCGTCCGGGACGTCACCGAGGTGAAACGGCGGGACCGGGCGCTGCTGTCGAAGGACGCGACGATTCGGGAGATCCATCACCGGGTGAAGAACAACCTGCAGACCGTGGCGGCCCTGCTGCGCCTGCAGTCGCGGCGCACGCAGAGCACGGAGGCGCGGCAGGCGCTCGGTGAGTCGGTGCGCCGGGTGTCCTCGATCGCGTTGGTGCACGAGGCGCTCGCCGGTTCCGTGGACGAGCGCGTCGACCTGGATGCCTTGCTGGACAACGTGTTGCCGATGGTCGGCGAGGTCGCCACCGCCGAATCGCACGTGTCGGTACGGCGGACGGGATCGTTCGGCATCGTGGTGGCGGAGATCGCGACCCCGCTGGTGATGGTGCTCTCGGAACTGGTGCAGAACGCGGTCGAGCACGCGTTCCCCGGTGGCAGGCAGGGCAAGGTGGAGATCACTCCGGAGCGTTCGGCGCGCTGGCTGGACGTGCTCATTCGCGACGACGGCCGTGGGCTGCCCTCGGGTTTCTCGCTGGAGCGCACCGACGGGCTGGGCTTGCAGATCGTCCGCACCCTGGTCGAGTCGGAGCTGCGCGGGTCGCTGTCGCTGCGCGGGCCGCGTGCCGGGGGCACCGAGGCGGCACTGCGTATCCCGCTCAGCCGCAGACTCTGAACCCAGCTCCGGTGCGCGTGTGCGTGATCCGGCGGGCGAAATCGGTGGCGGCTGCCCGAATGTACTGGCGGATATGGAAAAACCGCCCGATCGATGATCGCGGCGGAATTGTGTGCCGACGCCCGAGGGCCGGTCCCGACAAATCGGGGCCGGCCCTCGGAGGCGTTCAGCTCGGGAGATCTGGGTACTCCCTGGCGGCTGTCACGAGGCCCGGGTGCCGGGCGGGTGAACCACCGCTGTAATGTCGTTTTCGACCGGTACGCCTAATGCGGGTTGTACCAGCGCGCGCTGAATCAGCGCCACCGAATACGTTGGCGTAGAACCGATCGAGCTTGGTTGTGCGGAACGTCAGGCGTTGGTGCGTGTGCCGATGTGGGTGCGACGACGCTTGAGCGCACGGCGCTCGTCCTCGGACATCCCGCCCCACACTCCGGCATCCTGGCCACTGGCCAGGGCCCAGGACAGGCAGTCGGAAGCAGCGGGGCAGCGGTGGCACACGGCCTTCGCCTCGGCAACCTGAAGCAGAGCAGGACCACTGGTTCCCACGGGGAAGAACAGTTCCGGGTCCTCGTCTCGGCAGGCCGCGTCGTGGCGCCAATCCATTTTCGAACTCCTCTTGAGGGCGCGGTACTCCGCGCCACAGTCGTCATGGCGGTCGTTTTTTGGGGTGCTTGTGAATGCTTTCACGAAGCACGCAGTTGGACAAGGGGTTTCCGAAGATCGGTGAGTCAGGTCACCCGGCCCAGCGACCGGTCTGACCTGCGCTTTCACGCTCAAAAGACCTTCGTATGGAATTAATCTTGCGGTGAGTGGAGCCTCTGACTCGACGAGCGGCGCAGTCACTTTGCCGCAGGTGATCAGTTGAGCGGTTCCGCAAGCCCGATCGTCAGACAGCCACCGTGATCGCGCCGGGGACGCTGACGAACTCCACGGTGGTTCTCTGGCCGACCAGATCCCCGTCCACCTGGAAGTTTACCGGCTGATCGGCGTCTATGCGCACGATCGGGAGGTCGTCGTGACGCAGCAGACTCCGTCCGCGCTGTTTCCCTCGGCTGCGCAGCGCCTGCCGGAGGTGTCGCAGCACCGGCGGGAGCCCGAGGCTGCGCAGTGCGAACAGCCCCAGTCCGCCGTCGAAGGAACAGCCCGGATTGAGGTGCACCGGACGTGAGCCGAGGTAGCTCCAGGGGTCGGTGTTGGAGACGAACACGGTGCGCACCTCCACCGGTTCCTCGCCGGGAACCTGCGCGGTCAGCGTGGCCCTGCCCAGCGGAGGGCGGAGGTAGGAGGCGAGAGCGGTGCGCATGTACAGCGCGGGGCTGGTGCGCTTGCCGCGTCTGCGGTCGACCCCGGCGACCACGTCGGCGTCCCAGCCGAGGCCGGCGTTGAAGGTGAACCAGCGGCCGTCGGCGACACCGAGGCCGACCTGCCTGCCCCGGCGGTCCTCGATGGCGTTGAGGAGCTGGTACGTGGCCTCCACCGGATCGCGGGGCAGGCCGAGGGCGCGGGCGAAGACGTTGGCCGAGCCACCGGGTACGACGCCCAGCATCGGCGCGCCCTCGTCCGGTCCCGGGGCGCGGCCGCGAGCGCTCAGCAGGCCGTTGACGACCTCGTTCACCGTGCCGTCGCCGCCGTGGGCGACCACCAGGTCCACGTCGTCGCGGGTGGCCGCGCGGGCGTACTCCATCGCGTGCCCTCGGTAGTCCGTCTCCACGACGTCGAGCTTGAGCTGGCTGGCCAGAGCGTGTGCCAGGACGTCACGGCCACCTGGGGTGGTCGCCGTGGCCTGCGGGTTCACGATCAGGACTGCGCGCACTACCGCAGGGTAGGTGACGTCGCCACGGCACCGGACCGCGCGTCGGCCGGAACCTCGTCCGGCCTTCTCCCGATCCGGCGCACCGGCCGGTCCGCTCCGGGCGCCGCGGTCCGTTCCGTACACCGGCCAGGCCCGTGCGTTCCCGGACGTCCCGCCGTCCCGTCTCGTCCCGTTCTGCCCGGCGGCCCTCCGTCCGTAGGCGACGTACCGCTCGTCGTGACAAGTGCACCCGGGCCGACCGCCCGCTCATCGACGACCCTTCGATCTTCACCCGTGCGGTGCCCGGCGGAAACGGCCGACCGGGTGGCATACCATCGAAAGTGTTCACGCACCGTAGCTCGCCTGTGTGGGCCACTCGTGTCCGTGTGCCGCAACGGTTTCCGCCATCTGCCCGGAAGGACCTGGTACCCGTGCCTTTCGCCGACAAGGTCTCGCCCGCACCGCGGGAGGTACGCGCCGCCGGGGCCATCACGGCGCTGCCCGGTATCGCGATGCTCGTCTTCGCCGGGATCCTGCTCGCCGGGATCGGCGGCGACTCGGGACCGGGCAACAACGTCTTCGCCGAGGTCGGCTACTACCTGGTCGTCAGCGCCGGAACGCTCGCCTGCGCCGCCGGGCTGGTGCTGGGCAAGACCTGGGCGCGTTCGCCGAGCGTGGTCGTGGCACTGCTGCTGATCGGTGTCGGCTGGTACACCGGCGGGCCCGGCGGGCAGCCGGAGTTCGGGGTGCCGATCGGGCTGCTCGGCGTGGTGGTGCTGGTCTTGCTGTTCCGCAGGCCCTCGCGCGCCTGGGCGCTCGGCACGGAGGACGGCGAGACCGAGGAGGAAGCGGCCCGGCGGGACGGGGCCGAGGGGCGGGCCGCCCGGCGCAAACGCGCCGGGGAGTCCTGACCCGCCCCTCGCCGTCAGCGGGGACTACGGCGTGTCGTCGCCGTCGTCCGGGCTGCTGTCGCCGTCGTCCGGGGTGTCGTCGGCCTGGTCGGCCGGGGTGTCTTCGTCGGGCGTGTTGTCATCGGGGGTGGCGTCCGCCGCGCCTTGGTTCGCGGCGGGCTGCTGCTGTGCCTGCGGTCCGGCCTGCGGGGAGTCGGCCGAGTCCGCAGGGGACTCGGTGGGCGAGTCGGCGGACTCCGGCGAGGCGTCCGCGGGTGCGGCGGCGGGCGTGTCGCCGGCCTGCTGCATGACCACGGGGGCCTGCCGCTGGTCGTTGAGCGAGACGTCGTCCGCGTTCGCCGCGGCCAGTCCCGCGCCGCCACCGAGCAGTGCCGCGGTGGCGCCGACGACGATCCAGGTGCGCTTGTGGTTCATGGGTTTCCTTTCGTCGCCACGGTCGCTCACGCGACCGCGGAGTCCATTGTGGACAGCTTCTGGGTGCTGCCGAGGCAGCGTTCGGCGAGCGCGATCCGGTCCTGGGTCGCCGCACGCCAGTCAGGGGTCCGTACCCGCGCCGGCCCGGTGGCCAGTGAGAGCACGACGGCGGCGGTGCGCCGCGCGAGCGCGGCGGGATCCAGCCCGGCGGCGAGGCGGGCGCGCAGCCCGGCGGCGAGCCCGTCGATCGTGGTGGCGGCGGCGGGATGCAGGCCGGACAGCACGGCGAGATGGCCGAGCAGGCAGCCCGCGTCGTCGAGGCGTTCCCCGGTCCCGGCCGTGTCGACGTCCAGCAGGCCGGTGACGGTGGGGCCGTCGAGGATGAGCTGGCTCTCGTAGAAGTCGCCGTGCACGGGCACGGCGGGGCCCTCCGGGGCGCGATGGTCGACGGCCGAGGCGATCCGGTGCGCCCGCTCGCCGAGTTCCGGGCAGGAGGCGGCGATCAGCGAGGCATAGAACGGTGCCCGCTGGCCCCAGGTGCGCTGCGGTGCCCCGCCCGCGATCGAGGCGGGCAGGGCATCGAGCACGGCGAGCACCTCGGCGGGATCGACCGCGTCCGCCGAGGCGTCGAGCAGGTGCCTGCGGAGCGTCCGGCCGGGCAGCGCGCCGAGGGCGACGAGCCCGTCCGCGTTCCAGCCGAGCGGGGCGGGGACCGGGCAACCCGCCTCGCTGAGCAGTCGGTGGCGTTCGTGCAGGGCCTCCGCGCGGCCGGGCCGCACGATCTTGGCGAAGAAGGTGCCCCCGCTGCCGCTGATCCGCACCACCGCACGGCGACGCGGCCGGTACGCCACGAGGTGGACGCGGGCGGGTCCGTCACCGAGTCCGAGGCCGGCGGCCAGGCGCCCGGCCCGCGCGGGGTCGTGCGCCGCGGCGAGGGCGGGCAGGTCGGGGTCGAAGGGGACGCGCCACATGCCGACACGGCTGCGTCCGTCGTCCAGCACGGCCACCCCTTCGGGCAGTTTCCCCGAGGAGGCGCCGAACTGCTCGCGGGTCTCGCTGCCGTCCGCCCAGCGCACCCGGGCCGCGTAGGCGACGGTGGTGCGCACGCCGGGCTGGTGGTCGACGTGGCGGAGGCTACGGCCGAGCGGGGTCGCGCCCGCCGTGGCGAGCAGCGCGGTCATCAGCTCGCCAGCCGTCTCGCCGGTCAGCAGCGCCAGGTCGGCCGGTGCGTTCGTGGTCATGGGAACAACGATGGGTTCGGGTGGTGAGGGGCGGGTGAGTGGCCGATGAAGGCCTTCTCATCCCGGTTCGCCCACCACCCGAACCGCAATATGTCGACGTATTGCGCCCGGATCGAGCGCAATACGTCGACGAATTGCGGTTTGTTGGGCCATGTGGGGGTGGGGCGAGGGTGGCCGTCAGCCGGGTGTCGTCACCGCTCGGGGGGTTCGCCCGCGGCCAGCGAGCGGAGCGGGCCGTCGGTGAGCCGGTAGACGGTCCACTCGTCCATCGCCACGGCGCCGAGGGACCGGTAGAACCCGGTGGCCGGGTTCCAGTCGAGCACCCACCACTCCAGCCGTTCGTACCCGCGCCGGACGCACTCCTCGGCCAGCGTGGCGAGCAGCGCCTTGCCGAGCCCGGAACCGCGCCGCGCCGGCTGGACGTACAGGTCCTCGAGGTAGATGCCGTGCACTCCGCGCCAGGTGGAGAAGTTGAGGAACCACAACGCGCAGCCGACGACCTCGCCGCCGATCTCGGCGACGTGGCCGTACAGGGCGGGCGCGTCGCCGAACAACGCCGCCCGCAGTTGCGCCGCGGTGAGGTGGCATTCCTCCGGTGCCCGCTCGAACTCGGCGAGCTCGTGCACCAGGCCGACGACGGCCTCGGCGTCGGCTTCGGTGACGCGGCGGATCCTGTTGTCCGGCAAGGGTTTCTCCTTCACAGGGACGGGACGTTGAGGTGCCGTAGCTGCGGGGTGCCGCGTTCCTCGCCGAGTACGCTCACCGTCGCCGGTTCGAGTCCGAAGTGGACTCCGGCGGCGGCTGGCAGGCCAAGGCCGCGGGCGATCAGTACCCGGCTGAAGTGGCCGTGCCCGACGAGCACCACGTCCTCGTCCACCGGCGGGCAGCCGAGCCGGGCGAGTACCCGGTCGGCGCGGGCGCCCACCTGTTCGGCACTCTCGCCGCCGGGAACCGGATGGGTCCACACGGTCCAGCCGGGCACCGTTTCGCGGATCTGCGCCGTGGTGATGCCCTCGTAGTCCCCGTAGTCCCACTCGCCGAGTTCCTCGGTGGTCTCGTCGACGGTGAGCCCGGCCAGTTCGGCGGTGCGCAGGGCGCGGCGGCGGGGGCTGGCCAGAACCCGGACGGGTCCGTCTCCGAGCATCGCCGCGACCGTGCGACGGGCGGCGCGTGCCTGTTCCACGCCGGTGCCGGTGAGGTCGATGTCGGTCCGTCCGGTGTGCCTGCCGTCCGCAGACCATTCCGTCTGCCCGTGCCGCAGCAGGAAGAGTTGACCCACGCGGTGTGCCTCCCGTCTCCTCGTATTGCGTACTCTGACGGCCTTCTGCAAAGCTACCCGCGAGTAACAAAAGGAGTCTCAGTGAGCGCTACAGCGGCCATGTGGACGAGGTTGGCAGGAAAACCGGGCGGGCGCGCGTTGTTCTCCGCGGCGATGTGCCTGCGGGTGCCGTACTTCCGCACGGTGCTGCCCTCGGTGCGGGAGATGCGGCCCGGCTACTGCGAGGTGACCTCGCCGAAGTGGTGGGGTGTGCACAACCACATCGGGACCTTCCACGCGATCGCCGCCTGCAACATGGCCGAGATCGCGATGGGCATGCTCGCCGAGTCCACGGTGCCCTCGACGCATCGCTGGCTGCCCAAGGGGATGTCGGTCTCCTACGTCGCCAAGGCCGAGACCGGCCTGCGCGCGGTCGCCCGGCTGGACGAGATCCCGGAGTTCGGCGACGAGGGCATGGACGTCGAGGTGCCGGTGGTGGTGTCGGACAAGACCGGCAAGCCGGTCGTCACCGGAACCATCACCATCTGGGTCACCCGCCGGAAGTGACCCGCGCGGCTCAGGCGCCGCGCAGGCTCTCGTAGTGCCGGACGCAGGCGGCGTAGTCCGGCAGCAGCCCGGCAGCGGACGCCTCGGCCAGCGCCGGTGCCGACCTGTCCTTTTCGGACAGCACCGGTTCGAGGTCGGCGGGCCACGGCAGGCCGAGTTCCGGGTCCAGCGGCGCGATGGCGTGCTCGGCCCCCGGGTTGTACGGCGTGCTGCACAGGTAGGCCAGCACCGTGTCGTCCTCGAGCGCGACGAAGGCGTGGCCGACGCCCTCCGGTACGTAGACGGCCGCGCACGCCTCGGCGTCGAGCCGGGTGGCGTCCCAGGTGCCGAACGTCGGCGAGCCCACCCGCAGGTCCACCACCACGTCGAGCAGCGCCCCCACCGGGCAGTAGACGTACTTCGCCTGCCCCGGCGGGGTGTCGGCGAAGTGCACACCGCGGATCGTGCCGAGGCGGGAGACGCTGTGGTTGATCTGGCCGAGGCGCAGCGGGTGCCCGACGGTCTTGACGAACACCTCTTCCTGGAACGGTGCGCCGAAGAATCCCCGGGTGTCCCGGAACAGTCGCGGGGAGAACTCGTAGACGTCTCGGACGGCCAGTTCACGAACGTGCATGCGATTCACCCTAGAGGCCGCGATTTCGTCACCGTTGCGCGCCTTCGGCATGCGGAATCGTTAAAGCCGAAACCCTTTGCGGCACACAAAAAAGCCGGACGGACGTCTTGCTAAGCGCTGTCCTGGCGCCACCCGGGTGAATTCCGTCGCCGTTTTCCGGTGGATTTCCGCCATCTTTGTGACATCAGCCGCACCAGGGGATCGGTTCCGGCCGGGGTGCTGCCACACTGGACCGACCGCCGCGTCCGTGGCCGCGCCGCACCAGGGCAGCTACGACAAGTTCGATGACGCACGCCTCCGGCGTACCGACGCCACCGTGTCAGGTACCCGCCGAGACGACCATGTCACTGGGGAAGCGCCGTGCGCCAACGCACGGCGTCGACGATCGCGGGCCCGGAGGTAACCGTGACCGAGGCTGAAGGCCGTACGGCCGGTGTCCGGTACGTGTGACCCCGGTACACGCAACGAGGCAGGATCGATGACGCGCATTATCGATGACGGGAACGGTATGAACGACCAGTTGAGCCCGGAGTCCGCGATCGCGCGGACCACCGCCCCGACCGTGCCGGTGACCGACGAGGAGATCTTCACCGGCCACGAGGGCGGCAAGCTGTCGGTGGCGGCGACGCGGCCGATCGCGCAGGCCCGCGACCTGTCCATCGCGTACACCCCCGGCGTCGCCAAGGTCAGCAGGGCGATCGCCGAGGACGCCTCGCTGGCCGAGCGCTACACCTGGGCCGACCGGCTGGTGGTCGTCGTCAGCGACGGCACGGCCGTGCTCGGCCTCGGCGACATCGGCGCGAGCGCCTCGCTGCCGGTGATGGAGGGCAAGTCCGTGCTCTTCAAGACCTTCGCCGACCTGGACTCGATCCCGCTGGTGCTCGACACCACCGACGTCGACGAGATCGTCGAGACCCTGGTGCGGCTGCGCCCGTCCTACGGTGCGGTGAACCTGGAGGACATCTCCGCGCCCCGCTGCTTCGAGATCGAGGACCGACTGAAGAAGGCGCTCGACTGCCCGGTCATGCACGACGACCAGCACGGCACCGCGATCGTGGTGCTCGCCGCGCTGCGCGGTGCGAACCTGGCCACCGGCCGCGCGATCGGCGATCAGCGCGTCGTCATCTCCGGTGCCGGAGCGGCCGGGGTCGCCTGCGCGAAGATCCTGCGCGCGGCGGGCGCGGGGGACATCACCGTCCTCGACTCCCGCGGCATCATCCACTCCGGACGCGAGAACCTGAACCCGGTCAAGGAGGAACTCGCGGCGGCCACCAACTCCACCGGGCTGCGTGGCGGGCCCGCCGAGGCGCTCGCGGGTGCCGACGTGTTCATCGGACTGTCCGGCTCGACGATCGAGGAGAGCCTGCTCGCCTCGATGGCCGCCGACCCGATCGTCTTCGCGCTGTCCAATCCGGACCCGGAGATCCACCCGGACGTCGCGCGCAGGCACGCGGCCGTGGTGGCCACCGGCCGCAGTGACTTCCCCAACCAGATCAACAACGTGCTCGCCTTCCCCGGCGTGTTCCGGGGGGCGCTGGACGCGGGCGCCCGTGCGATCACCGAGAAGATGAAGCTGGCTGCCGCGGACGCGATCGCCGCGGTGGCAGCGGACGACCTGAGCGTCGACCGCATCGTGCCGAGCCCGCTCGACCCGAGGGTCGCCCCGGAGGTCGCCGCCGCCGTCGCCAAGGCCGCTGCCGAGGACGGCGTCGCCTGAGCTTCCGGCTGTGTGGTGGTGCCGGCCCCGTGCGGCCGGCACCACTCATCACCGGGCGGCGGCCAGTTCCGCCGCCCCGGTGAGCACCGCCGCGAGCCGGTGCCGTGGCAGGTCGATCAACCGGAAACCGTCCAGCCCGGTCATCAGCGGGGCGAGGGCGGCGCGCGCCTCGTTCTTCGTCATCGCCGTCCCGCCCGTGCCGGACGCGCGTACCAGCGCCTCCCGCGCGGTGTTGGCGAGCTTGCCGTGCGCACGGGTGAGCAGCGAACGCGCCACCAGGCCGGCACCGTCCACCTCGTCCGGTTCCGGGGCCACCGCGTCCGCGAGCACGACGGCGTGGGTGTTGTCCGGGGTGCTGCGCAGGAACCGCAGCCGGTACTTCGCCGCCAGCAGCTCGGACAGCGCGGCCTGCGAGCGCGCGTCGCCGAGGTCGGGGTGCGAGTTGGGCAGCAGCGTGGCGACCCGGCCCGCGTTCGTCGCGAGCAGGACGCGCAGCAGCCACGGCCCAGGGTCCGCCGTGAGGTCGAACACGAGCGCCGTGCCCGCCGGCGCCGACGCCGGTTTCGCCCAGTCGGCCCGCCGCGTCTCGACGGTGTGCCCGTCCGCCGCGGCGATCCCGGCGAGGCCGTCCAGCAGGTCCCGCTCGGGCCGTTCCGATTCGACGGACTGCGGGCCGTGCGTGTAGATGCCGGTCCGGCGGCCGGTGGCCTTCGCCGCCTGCGCGGTGGGCTGGCAGACGTAGAGGTCCGCGGCACTGCCGATCGCCTGCGCGCCCAGGTAACGGTGGAAGTCCGGGATGATCGCCTCGAAGGTCAGGCCGAGGCCGCTGAGACGGCGTTGTACCGCTCCGCCGAGCGCCGGGTGCCGGGGGCTGTAGCCGTAGGCCAGCAGCAGTCTGCCGCGCGCCGGCTCGGCGAGGCAGGAGATCCCGCGGGCGGCGAACAGTCCCATGCCCTCCGGGGTGTAGGGCGGGTCGCTGAACACCAGGTCCGCCGCACCCTCGGCGACGGGCGGCAGACCGAACCGCAGGTCGGCGTGCACGGTCCGGATCGAGCCCGCGGAGCGTTCGTCCACATAGGCCAGCAGCCGTTCGTCCAGATCGACCACCGTAAGGTCGGCCTCGGGCCGCACCGCCCGTACGGCGAGCGAGGTGAGGTCGTGGTCACCGAGGAACAGCAGCCGCGCGGTGCGCAGGTCGTAGCGCTCGTCGAGCCACAAGGCCCGGCGCAGTACCGTTTCCGGCGTTGCCTGGACGTGGTCGAGGGCGGCCAGCGGAACCGGGACCTCGGCCACGTCCCGGGTTGTCGCGGCCAGCAGCGCGGCGGGTGGCTCCCCGCCGCCGTCGCCGCCGTTGCCCGTCTGGTCGGCGCGCTCCGCGTAGGGGCGGTAGCGCGGCGCCGCCGAGGGCGCGATCCGCATCAGCCGCCCGCCACCGCGCACCTCCCGGTGTTCCAGGTCGCCGGCCAGCGCGTCGAGCAGTTCGCCCAGGCTGCGCCGCGGCAGGGTGCTGTCGCGGACCAGGTCGTCGTGCTGCCGCCAGTCGCCCAGCAGTAGGGCGATCGCCTGCCGCAGCGGACGCACGTGCACACCCTGCGCGGCGATCACCTCGTCGAGCGTGGTGCGCTCCTGTTCGCCGTCGCCGTCCCGCACAGTCGTCGTGTTCACACAACGCAGCCTAGATCGTAGGAAGTCGTGCCATTCCCTCCGATGTGGGCTACGGTTTTTCGACCCGCCCGGCTGGGGATGTTTTTGTGCGCCGGGCCCAGGAGCGGAGTGACGAGTGGCAATCGAGTTCCAGGGCGTTACCAAGAAATATCCGGACGGAACGGTGGCGGTCGACGACCTGTCGCTGACCGTCGAGGACGGCACGATCACCGTCTTCGTCGGTCCCTCTGGCTGTGGCAAGACCACCTCGCTGCGGATGATCAACCGCATGGTGGAGCCGACCTCCGGGACGGTTCTGCTGGACGGCAAGGACATCCGCGAGTCCGACCCGGCCCTGCTGCGGCGCGGGATCGGCTACGTCATCCAGCACGCCGGTCTATTTCCACATAGGACGGTGCTGGACAACGTGGCCACCGTCCCGCTGCTCTCCGGCGGCAACAAGGCGCAGGCGCGGGCAAGGGCGAACGAGCTGCTGGAGACGGTCGGGCTGCCCGCCGGTCTCGGCAAGCGTTACCCCGCACAGCTTTCCGGTGGCCAGCAGCAGCGCGTCGGCGTGGCGCGAGCCCTCGCCGCCGACTCGCCGGTGCTGCTGATGGACGAGCCGTTCTCGGCGGTGGACCCGGTGGTGCGCGAGGAACTGCAGGACGAACTGCTGCGCCTGCAGTCGCAGCTCGGCAAGACCATCGTGTTCGTCACGCACGACATCGACGAGGCCGTCCGGCTCGGCGACCGGATCGCGGTGCTGCGGGTGGGCGGCAAGCTCGCCCAGTACGGCACGCCCTCGGAGGTGCTGCGGCAGCCGGTGGACGACTTCGTGTCCTCCTTCGTCGGTCGCGACCGCGGTTACCGTGGCCTGTCCTTCCTCGCCGCGGACGAGGTGCGGGTGGACGAGATCCCACTGGTGCGGGTCGGTGACGACGCGGCGTCCTCGGACACCGAGTGGCTGCTCGCGGTCAACGCCGAGGGCAAGCCGCGCGGCTGGCTCGCACCGAAGTCCACTGTGGACGGAGTGCTGTCCGAGGAGCACCTGCTTCCCGGTGGTTCCCTTTACCAGCAGGGAACCCCGGTGCGCGGAGCGCTGGACGCGGCCCTGTCCTCGCCCGCGAGCAAGGGTGTGGTGGTGGACGACCAGGGCCGGGCGATCGGTGTGGTCACCGCCAGGCAGGTGCTCGACGTGATCGAGAAGCACCCGCAGGGCGTGGGTGAGTAGGCGTGGACGAACTGGGAAGTTTTCTCGGTAGTGCCAACAACCGTGCGCAACTGCTGAGCACGACGCTGGAGCACATCTACCTCGCGCTGCTGCCGCTGGTCTTCGGCATCGTGTTCGCGATCGCCCTCGGCTGGGTCGGCAAGCGGTGGAAGCCGGCTCGCAGTGTCGTTCTGGTGCTGTCGAACCTGCTGTACACGATTCCTTCGCTGGCGCTGTTCGTGGTGATCCCGAGCCTCATCGGCTCGAAGATCCTGGACAGCATCAACGTGGTGGTCGCGCTGACGATCTACACCACCGCACTGCTGGTCCGCCCGGTGCTCGACGCGCTGGACAATGTCGAGCCGACGGTGATCGCGGCGGCCACCGCGGTGGGATACCGGCCGGGCAGACGCTTCTTCGCGGTGGAACTGCCGCTGGCGGTACCGGTTCTCGCGGCGGGCGTGCGGGTGGCCTCGGTGAGCAACATCAGCCTGGTCAGTGTCGGGGCCCTGATCGGCACCGGCGGACTGGGCGTGCTGTTCACCGACGGTTTCCAGCGTGAGTACTACGCGCCGATCATCGTCGGCATCGTGCTGACGCTGCTGCTGGCGCTGATCGTCGACCTGTTGCTGGTGCTGTTGCGTAATCTGCTGACGCCGTGGGAACGCGCGTCCAGGAAGAAGCAGCCCGTGACCGAGGAGGCTGCGGCATGATCGGCGACCTGTTCTCGTGGTTCGGTGACCCGGCCAACTGGTCGTGGAGCGAGGGGGTGCCCTTCCGGGTGGCCCAGCACCTCGGCTACGTCGGTCTGGCGCTGGTGGTCGCGATGGCGATCGCGGTGCCGCTCGGCCTGTTCGTCGGGCACACCGGCCGGGGCGGCGTGGCACTGGTGAGCGCGAGCAACGTCATCCGGGCGCTGCCGACGCTCGGCCTGGTGACCTTCCTGTTCCTGCTGCTCACCGAGGACTACCTGGCGGCGATGATCGGCCTCGTGGTGCTGGCGATCCCGCCGATCCTGGCCGGCACCTACGCCGGGCTGCAGGCCACCGATCACGGGGTGGTGGACGCGGCCGAGGGCGTGGGAATGACCGGCTGGCAACGGTTGTGGCAGGTCGAGGTGCCGATCTCGCTGCCGTTGATCCTGGGCGGTATCCGCAACGCGGTGCTGCAACTCGTGGCGACGGCCGCCGTCGCGTCGTTCATCGGGCTCGGCGGACTCGGCAGGTTCCTGCTCGACGGGCTGGCGATCCTCGACTACGCCGAGGTGATGGCCGGCGCCATCCTCACCGCGCTGCTGGCGATCGTGCTGGACGTGGTGTTCGCGACTCTGCAGCGCGCCGTGGTGCCGAAGGGTGTCCGGCTGGCCGCCGAGGCCGCGTCGGGCAAACGCGTGAGTGCTCCGGGAGGTGCGGAATGAAGCGGATGTGGATCGCGATCCTGTCCAGCGTGGCGCTGCTGGCGACCGCGTGCGGGAACCCGCTGGAGGGTGGCGCCGAGGGCGGGCCCACCGGCGAGATCATCATCGGCGCCTCCGACGTGGGGGAAAGCCTGCTGCTGGCGCAGATCTACGCCGGTGCGCTGCGCAACGCCGGTGCGGAGAACGTGACGGTCCGGCCGCCGGTGGGCAGCCGGGAGGTCGTGGTGAAGGCGCTGCAGGACCGTTCGCTTTCGGTCGTCCCGGACTACAGCGGCAACCTGTTGCAGTACTTCGACAAGGCGAGCGAGGCGACCACCTCGGAGGACGTCTTCGCGGAGCTGAAGCAGAAGGTTCCGGAGCAGTTCGAGGTCCTGCCGCAGGCGCCCGCCGAGGACAAGGACCTGCTTGTCGTCCGCAAGGAACTGGCCGACTCGGGCGTGCGCACCTTCTCCGATCTGGGCAAGCGCTGCGGCGAGCTGGTCTTCGGCGGTCCCGGCCAGTGGAGCGATCGCTGGAAGGAGAAGATCAAGGCGCTGTACGGCTGCGAGTTCAAGGAGATCCGGACCACCGACACCGGCGGCCCGGTGACGGTCGCCGCGCTGCGCTCCGGCGACATCCAGGTGGCCGACCTGTTCAGCACCTCGTCCACGATCGCCAGCAACGGGTTCGTTCCGCTGGAGGACGACAAGAACATGTTCCCGGCACAGAACATCGTGCCGCTGGTGGCGAAGGGCACGCTCTCCGAGCGTGAGATCCAGGGGCTCAACGCGGCCTCGGCGGCGTTGACCACGGAGAAGCTGACCGACCTCAACGTCGAGTTCTCCGAACAGAAGCGCAACCCGCTGGACATCGCCGAGGACTTCCTCAAGCAGAACGGCCTCGCCTGAGGGCCCCCGGTCCGCCTCCTGCACGGGGGCGGACCGGGGCCCTCAGAGGCGTTCGAAGGCGGGGGCGTAGCGGAACGCGCCGGAGTGCTCGCTCCGGTACGCGCCGAGCGTGCGGATCTGGAAGTACCCGCCCCAGGACGGGTCGGGAGCGGTGACGTCGTGGTCGGCGGCGGGTACGAAGCCGAAGCGCGAGTAGTAGGCGGGCTCGCCGAGCAGTACGACGGCCGGAACGCCGAGCGCGTCGGCGGCCCCCAGGATGGTGTACATCAGCGCGGAGCCGATGCCCGCGCGGTGCAGTTCCGGCCGGACGCCGAGCGGGCCGAGGCCGACCAGTCCGGCGTCCGAACCGTCCAGCGTGGCGCGGCTGCAGCAGACGTGTCCGGTGACGCCGCCGTCCCCGCCGATGGCGACGAAGCTCAGTGCGGGCAGCAGGTCGCCCTCGGCGCGCAGTTCGTCCACCAGCGGGGCCTCGACGGGTGTCCGGTCCGGTGCGTCCTGGTCGCCGAAGGCGCGGGCGTGGACCTCGTGCACGGCTCGGGCATCCCCGTCCGCTTCGCGGCGTATCAGCATCCAGGCACCGTGCCGCGACCCGGACGTTCCGGCAACCCGATTTCCGTGCGCAGGCGCGGTGGTCAGGCGCGGATGGTGGTGAGGAAGGCGTTCCAGCCCTCGCGGGGGAGGTGGAGTTCGCCGCCGGTGCGGTTCTTGGTGTCGCGCACGTGTACCTCGCCGGGTACCTCGCGCACCTCCACGCAGCCGCCGTTGCCCGCACTGTGCGAGCTGGTGCGCCAGCCGACCTCCACGCAGTTGCCGTTGCCCGCGCTGTGGCTGCTGACGCGCCAGGTGATTCTCGGCTCAGGGGTGGACATGGTGATCCTCCGGATCGTGGTACAGCTCGATCGCCAGATTGCCGATCAGGTCCCTCGATTGTCGCTCATCCAGCGCGGTGTCGGCCAGGGCGGCGAGAATGTTGCGGTAGGCGGCAATCTCGGCGTCCTCCTCCAGGAACAGGGTGGAGGTCTCGCTCTCCAGGTAGACCACCGGTTTGATCGCGGCGAACTCCATCAACCGGAACGAACCGGCCAACCCGGCATGCGCCCCGTGCGCCGCCGGGACGATCCGCAGACTCAGGTACGGCCGCACCGCCAGCCGCAGCAGATGGTGCAACTGCTCGGACATCACCGCCGCCTCGCCCACCGGCAGCCGCAGCGCGAACTCGTGCAGGTAGAAGACGTAGCGGGCCGGGGTGCGGCGGCCGAAGATCGCCGCCCTGGCCAGCCGCGCGGCCACCCGTTCGTCCACCTCACCCTCCGGGACGTTGGCGATCCGGCTGATCACCGCGCGGGCGTAGTCGCCGGTCTGCAACAGCCCCGGCACCAGCGCGCCCTCGTACTCGGCCATCCGCAGCGCGTTGTCCTCGTGGTCGATCAGGGTGCGGAGCTGCTTGGGCAGCCGGGAGCCGTGCTGCTGGTGCCAGCCGGAGCGGTTCGCCTCGCGGCAGAGCGCGAGAATCCGCTCCCGCTCCCGGCCGCGTACCCGGCAGATGCCGAGGAAGGTCGCGACATCGGTCTCCTTCATCCGGCGGCGGCCGGTGAGCATCCGGGAGATGTCGCTCTGCGCCCAGTCGAGCTGGTGCGCCACCTGCTTGCCGGTCAGCCCGGCACGCGTCAGTACCCGGCGCAGTTCCTCACCCAGCTCGCGGCTGCGGACGGTCGTCTCGGGCTCTGCCATGAACGGAAACTAGACCGTCGCGGTATCCGTTGGCGCGGGAAACGCAAGCGGTTCCCCGTAAAGCAGCATTGAATGCGTGGAGTGAAATCGGTCTCCTAGAGTCGAGGAGGTCTCCATGTCAACCGTTTCCCCCGCCCTGGACCGCGCATTCTGGTTGCTGCGCAACGAAATCTACGAACGTCTCGACGCCGCGGACTGCCTGATCGAGGACTTCGCCGAGTGGACCGGCGCGCAGCAGGAGCGCGCCGGGCAGGTGCTCGACGATCTGGTCACCACCATCCGCTCCGTCGTCGCGGAGCACGTCGCCGACACCGCCGGGCAGTGCGTTTTCTGCGCGGACGCCTGGCCGTGCCGCACCATCGCCGTCGTCTACCGGGTGACCACCGATCCGGAGCGGCAGATCGCCACGCTGACCGCCTGACCGTCCTCTGTGGACAAAAAAGGAGCCGGATCCCGCGGGATCCGGCTCCTTCTCGTGGTTCGGTCTCTAGCTGAACGCCTTCGCGATGATCGCCTTCTGCTCCACCTCGTGCACCTTCGACGAGCCCGCCGAGGGGGCCGCCATCGGCCGCCGCGCGGCGACCTGCAGGCCGGCCAGCAGCTCCGGGAACTTGCGCGGCAGGTTCAGCCCGAAGAACGGCCAGGCACCCTGGTTCTCCGGCTCCTCCTGCACCCACATGATCTCGGTGGCCTTGGTGAACCGCTCCAGCGCGGCGGCGAGCTTCTTCTTCGGCAGCGGGTAGTACTGCTCGACCCGGACGATCGCGACGTCCTCGATCTCCTGCTTCGTCCGCTCGGCCACCAGCTCCCAGTACATCTTCCCGGACGTCAGCAGCACCTTGCGCGCCTTCTCCGGCGACACGTCGTTGTCGTCGATGACGGAGAGGAACTTCGAGCCGGAGGTGAAGTCCTCCACACCCGACTTCACCGCCTTGTCGCGCAGCAGCCGCTTGGGGGTGAAGACGATCAGCGGGCGGTTCACGCCGTCGAGGGCGTGCCTGCGCAGCAGGTGGAAGTAGTTCGCCGGGGTCGACGGCACCGAGACCGTCATCGAGCCCTCTGCGCAGAGCTGCAGGAACCGCTCGATCCGGCCCGAGGTGTGGTCCGGGCCCTGGCCCTCGTGGCCGTGCGGCAGCAGCAGCACGACGTCGGAGAGCTGTCCCCACTTGGCCTCTCCGGAGGAGATGTACTCGTCGATGATGGTCTGCGCGCCGTTGACGAAGTCGCCGAACTGCGCCTCCCACATCACCAGCGCCTCGGAGTTCGCCACCGAGTAGCCGTACTCGAAACCGACCGCCGCGTACTCCGACAGGGCGGAGTCGTAGATCATCACCCGGCCCTGCTCCTCGGCCAGGTTCTGCAGCGGCTGGTACTCCTGCCCGGTCTTGCGGTCGATCAGCACCGAGTGCCGCTGGGTGAACGTGCCACGCCGGGAGTCCTGACCGGACAGCCGGACGAGCCTGCCCTCGATGGCCAGCGAACCGAATGCCAGCAGTTCGCCGAACGCCCAGTCGATGCCGCCCTCGCGGGACATCTTCTGCCTGCGCTCCATCACCGGCTTGACCCTCGGGTGCGGGCTGAAGCCCTCCGGCGCCTCGCCGAAGGCGTCACCGATGCGCTCCACCACGTCGCGGGAGACGGCGGTCGGCACCTGGGCCGGTACCTGCTGCTCCTCCTCGACCGACGGGCTCGCCGACACCGGGTGCTTCTCCAGCTCCCGCACCTCGTTGAACACGTGTTCGAGCTGGCTGGAGAAGTCGCGCAACGCGGCCTCCGCCTCTTCCACGGAGATGTCCCCACGGCCGATCAGCGACTCGGTGTAGGTCTTGCGGACGCTGCGCTTGGTGTCGATGATGTCGTACATCGCCGGCTGGGTCATCGAGGGATCGTCGCCCTCGTTGTGACCGCGGCGGCGGTAGCAGATCATGTCGATCACGAAGTCCTTGTTGAACGTCTGGCGGTACTCGACGGCGAGCTGCGCGACCCAGTGCGCCGCCTCCGGGTCGTCACCGTTCACGTGGAACACCGGGGCGGCGATCATCTTCGCCACGTCCGTCGCGTACTGCGAGGACCGCGAGTTCTCCGGGGCGGTGGTGAAACCGACCTGGTTGTTGATGATCACGTGCACGGTGCCGCCGGTGCGGTAACCGCGCAGCAGAGCCAGGTTCAGCGTCTCCGCGACCACGCCCTGCCCGGCGAACGCGGCGTCGCCGTGCAACAGCACCGGCAGCACGGTGAAGCCCTCGCCGCCCTTGTCCAGGATGTCCTGCTTGGCGCGGACGATGCCCTCCAGCACCGGGTCCACGGTCTCCAGGTGCGAGGGGTTCGCGGTGAGCGACACCCGCGTCTCGCCGTCGCCGAACATCCGGAAGTACTTGCCCTCGGCGCCGAGGTGGTACTTCACGTCACCGGAACCGTGCGCCTGGCCGGGATCGAGGTTGCCCTCGAACTCCTGGAAGATCTGCGCGATCGGCTTGCCGACGATGTTCGCCAGCACGTTCAGCCTGCCGCGGTGCGGCATGCCGATGACGACCTCGTCCAGCTCGTGCTCGGCCGCCTTGTCCAGCACCGTGTCCAGCAGCGGGATGACGGTCTCGCCGCCCTCCAGCGAGAACCGCTTCTGCCCGACGTACTTGGTCTGCAGGAAGGTCTCGAACGCCTCGGCGGCGTTCAGCTTCGAGAGCACGTACTTCTGCACCGAGGTGTCCGGCTTCTCGTGCGGCACCTCGACGCGGTCCTGGATCCAGCGGCGCTCGTCCGGGTCGAGGATGTGCGTGTACTCGATACCGACCGTGCGGCAGTAGGAGTTGCGCAGCACACCCAGCACGTCGCGCAGCTTCATCCGCTCCTTGCCCGCGAAGCCGCCGACGGCGAACTCCCGGTCCAGGTCCCAGAGGGTGAGGCCGTGCGAGAGGACGTCGAGGTCCTCGTGCCGTCGCTGGCGGTAGTTCAGCGGATCGGTGTCGGCCATCAGGTGGCCGCGCATCCGGTAGGCGTCGATCAGCTCGATCACGCGGGCGGTCTTGTCGACGGCGCCCTCGGGGATGTCCTGCACCCAGCGCACCGGTTCGTACGGCAGGCGCAGCGAGGTGAAGACGTCGTCGTAGAAGCCGGCCTCGCCGAGCAGGAGCTGGTGGATGTGCTTGAGGAATTCGCCGGACTCGGCGCCCTGGATGATCCGGTGGTCGTAGGTCGAGGTGAGCGTCATGATCTTGCTGACGCCCAGGTCCACCAGCGTCTTCTCGCTGGTGCCCTCGAAGTGTGCCGGGTACTGCATGGCGCCGACGCCGATGATCGTGCCCTGGCCCGCCTGCAGTCGCGGTACCGAGTGGTTCGTGCCGATGCCGCCGGGGTTGGTCAGCGAGATCGTGGTGCCGGAGAAGTCGTCGGCGGTCAGCTTGTTGTTGCGCGCCTTCTTGACGATGTCCTCGTACGCCTGCCAGAACTGCAGGAAGGTCATGTTCTCGGTGTTCTTGATCGACGCGACGACGAGCGTCCGGGCGCCTTCCTTGCCCTTCATGTCGATCGCCAGACCGAAGTTGACGTGCTCGGGGGTGACCGAGTGCGCCTTGCCGTCCACCAGCGCGTAGTGCCGGTTCATGTTCGGGTACTCGCGCAGCGCCCGGATCATCGCGTAGCCGATGAGGTGGGTGAAGGAGATCTTCCCGCCCCGGGTGCGCTTGAGGTGGTTGTTGATCACGATGCGGTTGTCGGCGATCAGCTTCGCCGGCACCGCGCGCACGCTGGTGGCCGTCGGCACCGTCAGCGAGGCGTCCATGTTCTTCGCGATCGCGGCCGCGGCGCCACGGAGCTGCTTGCTCTCCGGTGCGTCCTTGGCCGGGGCCTTGGCGTCCTTGGAATCCTTGGCGTCCGCCTTCGCCGGGGCGGCCTGGGCCTTCGCCGGTGCGGGTGCGCTCGCTGTCTTCGCGGGCGCGGCGGCGGGCTTCGCCACGGGGGCCTGCTTGGCCGGGGCCTGCTGTTCGGGAGCGGGCTTCGCGGGAGCGGGCTTCGCGGGGGCCTGCTTCTCCGGGGCTTTCGCCGACCCGCTCGCCGAGGGCTGCTCCGCCCGGGACGGCGCCGTGCCGTTGCCCTGCGGGGAGCCGGAAGCCGCGCCGTCCTTCGCCGCGCCGGCGTCGTCCTTCGCGGCCTGCGTCGGCGTGAAATCGGCGAAGAAGTCATGCCACGCGGCGTCTACTGAGGAGGGGTCGGCGAGGAACTGGTCGTACATCTCCTCGACGAGCCATTCGTTGGGGCCGAACTGTGACGCAGGGCTGCTGCTGGACACGGCTTGGACTCGCCTCTATCCGTCTCGATCTAACTTGTCCGATTACGCGCCTACCAGGCTAACCCCCCTGCCTTCAGCCGTGTGAGCTAACTGGCCCTAGCGCGGCGGCGGGCGTTTGGCGTTCGTCACTGAATCGATCCGGTCTAGGCGAGCGGACCGCTCGTTCGATCGCAGTGGACGAGCACGCCGAGTTCGGGGCAATCTGGCGGAACCGATGTCGAGCGGGCGCCGTCTCCATGACGGGCGAAGGGGGTTCACGGTGGCGGATCTGTCCGATGTCGAGCGCATGGTGGCCGACTGGGAGCGCGGTGCCACCGAGAAGGCGGCCCGCTACGAGCAGATGCAGCGGCAGGTCGAGCAGATATCGATCACCGAATCGGTCGCCTCGGGCGCGGTCAGCGTGACCGTCGGGCACAACGGCCTGCCCACCGACGTGCGGATGACCGAGGCGGTCAAGTCGATGGCCGCCGAGGAGATCGCCGCCGCCGTACTGGCCGCCATGCGCAAGGCGCAGTCGAGATACCCGGAGCGGCTCGCCGAGATCACCGCGGCGACCGTGGGCGACGACACGACCACCCGGCACATCCTGGCCACCGCGACCGAGCAGTTCCCCGCGCCGCTGGAGGAGGACGAGCCGTCCGCACCCGAAGCGCCGAGGGCGAGGCTCTACGACCGCGAACCCGAGGACGAACCGGCACCGCCGCGAGCACCCCGGCCCAGAGCGGACGGCGGGCGGGGCGGCGGGGCCACCGAATCCGACGGGGACGACTTCGGCGGCGAGTCCTTCATGCGGCGCGACTGAGGCGGTACACGGAGACTTGGGGGTAGGCATGTCCGGCGGCTTCGAAGTACTTGGTGAGGAACTGGAAACCCATGCCGGCAAGGTCGACGGACTCGCCGAGCGACTGCGTACCGCGGTGCGGGCGGCCCAGCAGGTGAGCATGGACAACAGCGCGTTCGGCGTGATCTGCCAGCCGTTCGCGCTGCTGCTCGACCCGTTCGAGCAGATGGGCGTCCAGGCGCTGGAGCAGGGCGCGGAGTCGGTCGCGGACACCGCGGGCAAGGTCCGCGACGCCTCCTCGAAATACGCCGAGCGCGAGGGCGTCACCGGCACGGAGATCAACAGACACGGGGAGTCGTTGTGACCGGGCCGAATCCGCTCGTCGCGCAGGAGCAGTCGCGGACCACCGCCGTCACCGGCATCGGGATCGCCGAGTCCTCGGTCGATCTGGCCAACGGCGTCGCCGACGGATCCTGGGTCGAGGCCGGCCTCGGCGCGGTCGGCGTCGGCCTCGAAGTGCTGTCGATGGTCATCGACCCGATCGGCACCCTCGCCTCCTACGGCGTCTCCTGGCTGATCGAGCATGTGGAGCCGCTCAAGGAGGCGCTCGACTGGTTCGCCGGTGACCCGCCGGTGATCCAGTCCTTCTCCGAGACCTGGGCGAACGTCGCCGCCGAGGTCGGCGCGGTCGCCCAGGAGTACGGCACCGAGTCGCGGAACGGCACGGCGGGCTGGCTCGGCGCGGGCGGGGACGCCTACCGGCAGCATGCCGCCGAACAGGCCGACGCGCTGGCCGGTGCCTCCTCGCTGGCGGACGGCATCTCCGTCGGCGTGATGGTGATGGGCGAGGTCGTCGCGGCGGTCCGCGAGCTGGTCCGGGACCTGGTGGCCGAACTCGTCGGCAAGCTGATCACCTGGGCACTGGAGGCCGCGGCCACGCTCGGCTTCGCGACCCCGGTGATCGCGGCGCAGGCCACGGCCGCGATCTCCAAGGCGATCTCGAAGGTCAGCGAGCTGGTGCAGAAGCTGGTGAAGACGATCAGCAACGTCTCGCCGCGGATCGGCAAGATCATCGACAAGCTCGGCGAGATCATCGAGAAGCTGGCCAAGCTCGGCCGCAAGATCGACGGCGGTGGCACCACGCCGTCCGGCACCCGAGGCGGTCCGGACCTGGACGCACCCACCGTCAGGGGGCCGGACGGCACCTCGCCCTCGGGCACCTCGCCCTCGTCCGGTTCGCCCGGCGGCACCTCACCCTCCGGCGCGAGGGACACCACACCCTCGGGCAGCAGGCCGCCGGACACCCCGGCCGGTCCGCGCGCCGATCCAGGGTCCCCGGGCACGTCGCCCGACGGCTCCGCACCCGCGGGCGCGGGCCGCAACGGGGACGGCACCCCCGGCGGCAGGGGCGAGAGTGCGAACCGGCCGGCCGACCCACACGACACGAGAACGCCGGTCGACCAGCGCAACACCTGCAACGACCCGATCGACGTCGCCACCGGAGAGATGGTTCTGGTGCAGACCGATGTCGATCTCGCCGGGGTGCTACCGCTGCTCCTCCGTCGTACCCACGTGTCGTCCTACCGGGCGGGCCGTTCGTTCGGCCGCTCGTGGGCGTGCACCCTCGACCAGCGGCTGGAGTTCGACGACGACGGAGTCGTGTTCGTCGGCGAGGACGGGATGCTGCTCGTCTACCCGGAACTCCCGCCGGCGGGCGAGGTCCTGCCGGAGGTCGGCCCCCGGTGGCCGTTGACGCGGGAAGAGAGCGGGTACGCCCTGCACCGTCCGGACTCGGGGCAGACGTTCCGGTTCGACCGCGGCCGGGGACAGGTCGCCCGGCTCGCGTCGATCGCCGACCACAGCGGCAACAAGCTCGTGATCGGCCGTCACGCCGACGGGCTTGCCCGATTCGTCGAACACTCCGGCGGCTACCGGATCGAGATCGACGCCCGGCAGGGGCGCGTGCACGCACTCCGGCTGGCGCCCCCGGACGGCGACAGCGTCACGCTGGCCGGATTCGCCTACACCGAGTCCGGCGATCTCTCGTCCGTGACGAACAGTTCCGGGCGATCACTCACCTTCGAGTACGACGTCGAGGGGCGCATCGTCCGCTGGGTCGATCGAAACGGCGAGTGGTACCGGTACTTCTACGACGCGGACGGCCGATGTGTCGCCAACCAGGGCTCCGGCGGCTTCCTGAACGGGACATTCGCTTACGACGGCGAGCGCTCGATGACCCGATTCACCGACGCGCTCGGCAACACCACCACCTACCGGTTCGACCGATCCCGGAACCTGGTCGCCGAGACGGACCCGCTCGGCCACACAACCAGCCAGGTGTGGAACGAGTTCGATCAGCTCATCGAGCGTACGGACCCGCTCGGACGAACGACCCGTTACGAGTACGACGAACGCGGCGGGCTGGTGGTGCTCACCCGCCCCGACAGCACGCAGGCCCGCGCCGAGCACAACGAGATGGGCAGGCCGACCGTCACCATCGATCCCGACGGTGCGACCTGGCGCCGGGAGTACGACGGCGCGGGCAAGGTCACCCTGGTGGTCGACCCGTCCGGCGCCAGGACGCTGTGTACTTACAACGAGGCCGGGCAACGGGTGTCGGTGACCGATGCTCTGGGGAGGACACGGCGCACCGAGACCGACGCGGCGGGACTGCCGATCCTGGAAACCGACCACGAGGGCAACACAACGCGATATCGGCGGGACCAGTTCGGACGAATCGTCGAGATCACCGACGCGGCCGGTCGTTCCGTCACTCTGCGCTGGACCGTGGAGGGAAACCTGCTCGCACGGTCCAGGCCCGACGGGGGCGAGCAGACCTGGCGATACGACGGCGAGGGCAACCTGATCGAGCACCGTGATCAGCTCGGTGGACGCACGACGATCACCCGGACGCACTTCGACCTCCCGCTCGAGGAGGTCCGGCCGGACGGGACCCGCCTTCGCTTCGGCTACGACCAGGCACTGCGGCTGACCTCGGTCACCAACTCCCAGGGCATGGTCTGGCGGTACTCGTACGACGCGGCCGGGCGGCTGATCTCCGAGACCGACTTCAACGGGCGCACGATCGGCTACCGCTATGACGCGGCCGGCCAGCTCGTCTGCCGGACGAACGGCCTCGGTCAGGACATCGACTACCTTCGGGATCGGCTCGGCAACGTCGTCCGCCGCGAGCACGGCGACACGGTGGAGACTTTCGAATTCGACCCGATGAGCCGGATGATCGGTGCGGCCAACGAGCATGTTCGGCTGGATCTGATCCGGGACCCGCTCGGCAGAGTCGTCGCCGAAGGCGTCAACGGCAGGATGGTCACCTCGGCCTACGACCCGATCGGGCGGCGTACGTCCAGGCGGACTCCCACGGGTGCCGAGACGACCTGGCGGTATGGCGAAGGGCCCCGGCCGGCGGAACTCGTGACCGCCGGGCACACCGTCAGTTTCGGCTACGACGCGCTCGGCCGCGAAACCGAGCGACTGCTCGACACCGGCACGATCATCGCGCAGTCCTGGGACGTCGATCATCGGCTCGCCACCCAGACCGTCTCCGCCGTGCCTCGTGACCGCACCGCTGTCGCGCGAACGAACCTGCTGATGGAACGTCGTTATCGCTACAACACGAACGGCGTCCTGGCCGGGATCGACAGTTCGACCGGTGACGCGCGCTCGTTCGACCTGGATCCCGGATCCCGGATCACGGCGGTCCGGGGAAGCGGATGGTCGGAGAGCTACGCATACGACGGCGCGGGCAACATCACCAGTGCTGCCTGGGACGGCGAGGTCGAGGCGCAGGGCGCCCGTGAATTCCTCGGATCGGCGGTCACCAGGGCTGGGAACCTGCGGTACCGCTACGACAGGCAGGGCAGGATCGTCCTGCGGCAGAAGAAGCGGTTGTCGGCGAAGCCGGACAACTGGCACTACACCTGGGACGCCGACGACCGGCTGGTCGGCGTCACCACGCCGGATGGTGCCCGGTGGCGCTATCTCTACGACCCGATCGGCAGGCGCGTGGCGAAGCTGCGCCTCGCGACCGAGTCCGGGCAACCGGCCGAACGGATCGATTTCGCTTGGGACGGAATGGTTCCCGCGGAGCAGGTGCATTCCTCGGGGCGGGCGACGTGCTGGAACTGGGAACCGGGAACGTTCCGGGCGGTGACCCAGGTCGAGCGGAAACGTGGCGGCTCAGCGGAACAGGAATGGGTTGATCAGGAGTTCTATTCGATCGTCACCGACCTGGTCGGCACGCCGACGGATCTGGTCGACGCCGAAGGAGAGCCGGTGTGGCGGCGCCGGGCGACGGTCTGGGGGAAGGACCTGGGCACCTCGGCCGCCCGTGCGGACACACCACTGCGCTTTCCCGGGCAGATCTTCGACCCGGAGTCCGGCCTGCACTACAACCATTTCCGTTACTACGACCCGGAAACTGGCCGTTACACCTCGCACGATCCGCTGGGGCTGGCGCCGTCCCCCAATCCGCAGGCCTACGTCCCCAACCCGTTGATGGAGATCGACCCGGCCGGGCTGGCGCCATGCCGCGACTTCTACAGCGTCCAGAGCCGAGCCGACGCCGACCGCCTGATCCACAACGGTGGCGAGCCGTGGCCGTCCGGTGTGGACGCGAACGGCAGGCCGCGATCCGAGTTCGGTGAAGGTCTCTACGCGTGGGGAGACCGGGAAGGCGCACAGAGGTACCTGGACCGGGTCAGCAGTCGCGACGGCGCGCCGGGCGACCTGGAGATCGTGCAGCATCGCATTTCCGGGGAGGATTTCGACAGGCTGCGATCGGCGGATCTCGGTGCCATGGACGACGACACGGCGACCGCCATCTGGCAGGCCGGAAGTCGCAACGATTATGATCACATCACCCGTCCCACAGGCAATTTCGGCTCCGAGCACTATTTCCGAAGCGGGGTCTTTCATCTGCTGCAGAGTTGGAGAACATGATGGTGGGGACGATGCCGGCCGAGGGTGAGTTCACGCTGCAGCGGCAGAAGAACGGCAGGGGTTACTACGGCAACGTGACCGTGCGCGTGCGATCCGGTGCGGGATCCGGGGAGCCCCCCGTGGTCTGGTCTGTGCCGGAGGACGACCGGACGTCGATTCAGCCGCGGACGGACGCCGAGTACGTCGACGCGGCGATCGCCGGAGCCGGAGACGGTATGGAACTGGCCCGCGACTGTGGGCGGGAGGTGGATGGTCTGCTCGTCGAGATCGTGCACGCTCAGGTGCAGCTGACCGACATCGAGGAATCGGCGATGCGCGCCGCGGCCGCGATGGCCGTGACGGGCGCGCTGGGTCTCCGGGACGAGGTCGAACTCGGCTTCGACGCGGGCTGGGTGGTTCACCGCAGGGCCGGCTGACCGCGTCCGCCGTACCCCCGAGTGGTCCGAAGGCGCGCCGCGGTTCCGGTCGACGGTGGGGCACCTGATAGCGCCGGGCCACCCGGCGACGTTCGCGGGTGCGACCGGGGCCCTACGCCTACTCGCGCGCCATGATCGCCCGACGACGATTCGCCCGGGCGACCTACCGTGAGGCACCGATGATCATCGCAAGCTCCCACTCGGCCGGCCTGACCGAACTGGAACTGTCCGGAAATCCCGACGAGTACGCGGAGTTCGCCGCGACGCTCGACAGCGCCGGCGGCGCCGTCGCGCTCGACACGACCACGGACGTCGCCCCGTACGAACACGCCATCGCGACCGTCGAAGTGGCCGAGAGCAGTGGCCGCGAGGTCGTCATCTCGGTCGACCGGGCACGGAACGCGCTCGTCATCCGGGGCGGCGCGGACCCGCTGCGGATCCTCGCCGGGAACGTGCGCACGGCCGCGGAGCTGACCGATCCTCGTCACCACGTGCACATCGAGTACTTCCCGGGCCACCACTACCTCGGCGAGGACTCTCTACCGCTGACCATCGCGGCGGCGCGGACCTGATCCCGAGCACGCCTGACACGGACACCCGCCGCGCACCCGGTCGGTCGTTCGGCCCGGGCGCCGGGGCTGACGGGCCGAGGTCGAACTCGGCTTCGAGGCGGGCCGGGTCGTCCGCCGCGGGACCGGCGGACCGCGGCGCCGAGCTGACGCGAGCCGGGCCGGGCCGGGCCGCTACTGCCGTTCCCACAAGCGTGCGTAGTGCCCGCCCGCCGCGACCAGGTCCGCGTGCGTGCCCTGCTCGACGATCCGCCCGTGATCGAGCACCACGATCCGGTCCGCGCGTGCCGCCGTGGCCAGCCGGTGCGCCACCACGAACGTCGTTCGCTTGCGGGTCAACGCATCCGTGGCGCGCAGCACCGTCGCCTCGGTCGCCGGGTCGAGCGCGGCGGTCGCCTCGTCCAGCAGCAGCACGTCCGGGCCGGCCAGCTCCGCCCTGGCGAGCGCGACGAGCTGACGCTGCCCCGCCGACAGCGAACGGCCGCGCTCGCCGACCTCCTGGCGGAACCCCGACGTCAGACCCGCGATGCCGTCCAGCGCACCGACCGCGCGGACGGCGGCCTCGACCTCGGCGTCGCTCGCCGAGGGCGAGCCGTAGCGGATGTTGTCCGCGACCGTGCCGGTGAACAGGTGCGCCTCCTGTGGCACCACACCCATCCGCCCGCGCAGCGCGGTGAGGTCGTAGTCCCGGATGTCCACACCATCGATCCGCACCGTCCCGCCCGTGACGTCGTAGAACCGGGCGAGCAGCTTCACCACCGTCGACTTCCCGGCACCCGTGGCGCCGACCAGCGCGATGGTCGCTCCTGGGGCCACCTCCAGCGACACCCCGCGCAGCGCCGGGCCGTCCGACCCGGTGTACGCGAAGTCGACCCCGTCCAAGGTCACCGCACCCCGCAGCCGCGCGGGCACCGGCACCGGGTCCGTGGCGGCGGGCACCGAGGTCGGTGTACGGAGCAGGTCGCCGATCCGGCGCAACCCCACCTTCGCCTGCTGGTAGGCGTCGAACACCGAGGAGAGCTGCTGGATGGGGGAGAAGAACAGGCCGAGGTAGAGCAGGAACGCCAGCAGCACGCCGGGCGAGAGCGTGCCCTCGGCCACGCGGTACGCCCCCACGGCCAGCACCGTGGCCTCGGCGATACCGGAAAGCATTGTCACGAAAGGAAAATAGGTGGCGATGTAGCGCTGCGCGCGAAGCCGGGAACGCCGGTAGTCGTCGCTGCGCGAGGCGAAGTTCCGTGCCGAACGCTCCTCCCGGCTGTACGCCTGCGCGACACGCAGCCCGCTCACGTTCTCCTGCATGTCGGCGTTCACCACACTGACCCGTTCCCTGGCCTCGGTGTACGCCGCCGAGGACAGCCGGCGGAAGATCACCGTCGCGAGGAGCAGCACCGGCAGTACGGCCAGCGCGTACAGCGCGAGGGAGACGTCGGTGAACAGCAGAGCGCCGCCGATACCGAGCACGGTCATGGCGCTCACCACCGCCTGCGCCAGCCCGGTCTGCAGGAACGAGGACAGCGCGTCCACATCGGTCGTCATCCGCGTCATGATCTTGCCGGACAGTTCCCGCTCGTAGTAGTCGAGACCGAGCCGCTGAAGTTGCGCATAACTGCGCACTCGCAGCAGATACAGCACCGACTCACCGGCCCTGGCCGTGACCAGGGTCTGCACCGCGATCACCGCCCAGTCCACCGCGATCACCGCCGCCCCGATCCCGGTGGCCAGCAGGATCGCCGACAGCGCCCCCGCGGTGACGCCCTCGTCGATGCCGTACCGGTACAGCGTGGGCAGTGCGATGGTGGCCAGCGCGTCGGCCGCCACCAGGCCCACCACCAGCGCCAGCAGTGCCCGCACCGGTCGCAGGACGCGGCTCAGCCGGAATTCCGGGTCCGGGGCGGAGGCGTCGATACCGCGCAGCCCCGGCTCGTCCCGTGCGGGCGGAAGTTTCGCCACCGCGGCGAGCAGCTCCGGGGTCGGCGGCACGTTGATCGCCGCGCCCGCCCCGCGCGGCGCCCCGGGCGCCCGCGCCGCGGCCGGTGCCGCCGTGCCGGACCAGGCGGGTGATTCCGCCTCCCCATCCGCAGGCCACAACGCCGGTGTCCGCCCCGAGGCGTCCGGATCCAGAGGCCGATCGGGATGCCGCTGCTCGAGGTCGTCGCCAGGTCCGGAGATGAGCTCCCGGTAGAGGGCGCAGCGCCGCTGCAGCTCCTCGGTCGTGCCGGTGTCCACCACCCGCCCGCCGTCGAGCACGGCCACCCGGTCGGCCAGCGCCAGCGTGGACCGCCGGTGCGCGATCAGCAGCGTGGTGCGGGAGGCGGTGACCTTGTGCAGCATGTCGTGGATCGCGGCCTCGGTGACCGTGTCGACGGCGGAGGTGGCGTCGTCGAGCACCAGCACCCGCGGGTCGGTGATCAGCGCGCGCGCCAGCCCGAGACGCTGTCGCTGCCCGCCGGAGAGGGTGAGCCCGCGTTCGCCGACCGGGGTGTCGTAGCCCTGGGGCAGATCCAGGATGAACTCGTGCGCCTCGGCGGCCTTCGCGGCGGCGACCACGTCCGCCTCGCTCGCGTCGGGATGGCCGTAGGCGATGTTGTCCCGGACGGAGGAGGAGAACAGGAACGCCTCCTCGAACACGATCCCCAGGCTCCGGCGCAGGTCGGCCAGCCGCACGTCCCGTACGTCCACCGTCGCGTCCGGTGCGCCGATCCGGACCGACCCGGCGTGCGCGTCGTAGAAACGGGGCAGCAGCAAGGAGATCGTCGACTTGCCGGACCCGGCGGTACCCACCAGTGCGAGCGTCTCGCCGGGCCGGGCGTGCAGGGAGAGCCCGTCCAGCACCGGATCGGAGCGGGTGTAGCCGAACCGGACGTCGGTGAAACGCACCTCCAGCGGACCGTCCGGCAGCGCTCGCGCCCCCGGCGCGTCGGCCACCTCCGGCTGCGCGTCGACCAGCTCGTAGACCCGTTCGGCACCGGCCCTGGTGAGCTGGGCCTGCACCACCAGTCCGGACAGCATGCGCGCCGGGCCCGCCAGCGCGGAGACGTAGGTGGCGAAGGCGAGGAAGGTGCCGAGACTGACCTCGCCGCGCAGCGCCAGGTAACCGCCGGCGCCGAGGACCGCGACCTGCCCCGCGGCCGGAAGTGCCGAGGTGGTGGCCGCCGGGATCGAGGTGAGCCGGGCCGAGCGCAGCCGCTCGGCGAACAGCGTCCGCGCCGCCCGTTCGAGCGTGCGCACCTCCCGGTTCTCCTGGCCGAACCCCTTCACCACCCGCACCCCGGTGACGGTCTCCTCGACCTGCTGCGCGATGTCCGCCGCCCGCTGCTGCGCGGACCAGGTCGCCGGGAAAAGCCGGGTCCGGCTCACCGCCACCACGATCGCGATCGCCGGGGCGACCACCAGCGCGATCAGCGTGAGCAGCGGGGACATCCACAGCATCGCGCCCAGCGCCAGCACGGCGAAGATCACCGAGCCCGCGGAGAGCGGCACCTGCATGAGAATGCCGGTGACGAGCTGGAGGTCGGTGATCGCCCGCGACACGATCTGCCCGGTGCGCATCGAGTCCTGCTTGCCGCCGTCCAGCCGGGACACCGCGCCGAACACCGTGCGGCGCAGATCGTGCTGCACGTCCAGGGCCAGCTTCCCGCCGACGTACCGGCGCAGGAACGCGGTGCCGAACGCGAGCACCTGCAGTACCAGCAGCCCGGCGACCAGCACGCCGAGCCGGGACGTCTGCCCGGCGACCGCGTCGTCCACGGCGACCCGGACCAGCAGCGGCCCGCTCGCCTGCAGGCCGACCCCGAGCATCGCGGCCACCAGCGAGAGCACCACCAGCCGCGGGTGCCGCCAGCAGGCCGTCGCCAGTCGCCGGATCCAGCCGCGGGCCGGTGGTGCCGCGGTGGCGCCGGCGGATCCGGTGGGGCGTGGCGGGGCCGTGGTGGTCACCGATCCAGGCTATGCGCGTCCCCCGACACACCGCCGCGCCCGGCGTACTGGGACGACGGGCGCGGCGGGGGGTGGCGCGGCTCCGGGGCGGATCCGGCGCGGCTCAGGTGATGTCGCGCCGCTGGTTCACGAACCAGCCGGTGCCGAAGAACGCCAGCGTCCAGCCGCCGAAGATCAGCGCCGAGGCCCACCAGGAGAACGCGCCGGGCGCACCGGCCGCGAACTGCAGGGACCACTGGAGCTGCGCGTCCAGACCGGGCAGGGTCACCCCGGCCGCACCGAACGCCTCCGCGCCGATCGCGCCGACGATGCCGTTCGCCGCCCCGTTGGGCAGCACGCCGCCCAGCCAGTCCAGGTCGAGCGAGGCGTATGCCACGATGATCAGGATGTTCTCCACGATCAGCATGTAGATCATCAAGGTGATGACGCTGCCGGTGACGCTGCGCCACATGGCGCCGACGCCGATGCCGAACAGGGTCGCGAGCGTCGTCGCCAGTACCCCGGCACCGAGCACGCCGATGAACTGCCCGGTGTCCGGCATCCGCGCGCCGTCCACCGTCAGGACCGTGCCGAGGCTGGCGAACAACACGTTCACCACGCCGTAGAGCACACCCCAGCCGATGTAGGTGACCATTTTCGCGGTCAGCGCGGCACCGCGGTTCGGTGCGGTGAGGAAGGTGGTGCTGATCGTCTTCTTCCCGTACTCACCCGCCAGCGCGAACACGCCGAAGATCATCGGGAAGATCGTGCCGATGTTGATGCCGTGTGCCATCGCCAGCAGGCCCACCGGCAGCGCGTCCGGGTCGAGTCCGAGGATGCTGGTGAGTGTGCGGGCGTCGGAGCTGCCGAGGTAGTCGCCGAACTCGTTGACGACGTTGCCCCAGCCGAACGCGAAGCCGAACGAGAACACCACCGCCGGGATCAGCAGGCCCCACCAGCTCTTGGTGGTCAGCGTCTTGCGCAGCTCGGCCTTGATCAGGTTCCCCATCAGCGCTGACCTCCCCATTCCTGGCCGTGGCCGGGTTGCTGTCCGTATCCCGGCGGCGGTTGCGCTCCGCCGGGCGGAGGCCCCCAGCCCTGTTGCTGCGGCGGGGGCGCTCCTGGGGCAGCCTGCCCGCCGTACGGCCCGCCCTGGCCCTGCGGCCCGCCGTACTGGCCACCGCCGTACTGGCCCTGGCCCCGCGCCTGCGGGCCACCGCTGTACTGCCCGCCCGCGTACTGGCCGCTGGTGAGCTGGAAGAACATCTTCTCCAGGTCCGCGGAGTCCTCGTGCAGCCCGTAGATCGCCACGCCCGCGCGCAGCGCCACGTCGCCGACCTGCTTGGCGTTGGTGCCGGTGACCGCCAGTTCGCCGTCGGGCGTCGGCTGGACGTCCACGGCTCCGGCCTCGCGCAACGCGGTGACCAGTGCCTGCGGATCGGAGGGGCGCACGATAACCCGTGCCTGCTGGGACTTGCGGAGCTGGTCGACCCTGCCCTGGTACATCGTCTGCCCCCGGCTGACGATCACCACGTTGTCGATCGTCTGCTCCACCTCGGCCAGCAGGTGACTGGACACCAGTACCGTCCGGCCCTCCTTGGCGAAGGTGCGCAGGAACGTACGCAGCCAGGCGATGCCCTCCGGGTCGAGACCGTTCGCGGGCTCGTCGAGTACCAGCACCTGGGGGTCGCCGAGCAGGGCCGTCGCCAGCGCGAGCCGCTGCCGCATGCCCAGGGAGAAACCGCCCGCGTTGCGGTCGGCGGCGGGTGTCAGCCCGACCAGACTGAGCACCTGGTCGACCCGCTGGTCGGCCACGCCGATCGCGGCCGCGTACACCCGCAGGTGGTTGCGCGCGGTGCGCATCGGGTGGAAGCCCTCGTTCTCCAGCACCGAGCCGACGACGGTCGCCGGCGAGCCGAGCCGGTTGTGCGGCATGCCGTTGATCGTGGCCGTGCCCGCCGTGGGCGTCACCAGCCCGAGCAGCATTCGCAACGTCGTGGTCTTGCCCGCCCCGTTCGGTCCGAGGAATCCGGTCACCGATCCGGGTTCCACCGCGAAGCTGAGGTTCTGGACGGCCGTGACCTGGCCGAACTGTTTCGTCAGATTGTGCACCGCTATGCGGCCGCTACCGTCGTGCATCGTGTGTCCCCTCGGGCAAGTCGGTCGACGCTCATCCTGCCTCATCCGCAAGCGCCCGATCGGGGGAGGCGGTGGACTGCCTGGCGACGTTCGTCACCCTGCGTCGCGGAAAATGTGGTCGCCAAGTCGGCTATGCGGAGGTTTTCCTTCGGTGAGACCCCGGATGCCGGTCTCAACTTTTTCGACCTCGCCGGACCGTGACGCCACCTGGATGTAGCAATTCGCGCAAGTTGCAGGCCCCGGGAGGCGCGAACAGAAGTTACGACCTAAACTGGCCAGTGGCGGCCCGCTCCCAGTGACCCCCAGGCTGGTTGAGCGGGCCGCCGCTTACGTTCCCGGATCCCGTCACCCTTCGCGATCGGTTTGCGCTGTGAGAAAACTCCGGTGACGGCCGCGCACGCCTGCTCGTACGATGTACGTGTCTCTTACGTTGTACGAGAATCTGAGGGGATTCCGGCCGTGCATACTTCCGAACACGACCCTGCCCACCCGACGCCGGGCGTCGCGGCCGAGCAGGGACATCCGCAGCGGTGGATCATCCTCGCCGTCCTGTGCCTGTCGCTTCTGGTCGTGGTTCTCGACAACACGGTGCTCAACGTCGCGATCCCGTCGATCACCAACTCGCTCGGTGCGTCGACCGCCGACATCCAGTGGATGATCAACGCCTACTCGCTGGTGCTGGCCGGCCTGCTGCTGACCACCGGTTCGCTCTCCGATCGCTTCGGGCGCAAGCGATCCCTGCTGATCGGGCTGGTGCTGTTCACCGGCGGCTCCGCCTTCGCCGCCTTCGCCGAGACGTCCCTGCAGCTCATCATCGCCCGCGGTGGAATGGGCGTCGGCGCGGCGTTCCTGATGCCGGGCACGCTCGCCGTGCTGATGCAGATCTTCACCCCGCAGGAGCGGCCCAAGGCGATCGCGGCCTGGTCCGCGGTCGCGATGATGGGGCTTGCGCTGGGCCCGGTGGTCGGCGGCGCGCTGCTGGAGCACTTCTGGTGGGGCTCGGTCTTCCTGATCAACCTGCCGGTGGGGCTGCTGGCCATCACGGCCATCGCACTGCTGGTGCCGGAGTCGAAGGATCCGACGAGTCGCCGGGCGGACGTCCCCGGCGTTCTGCTGTCCATGGTGATGGGCATCGGGATCGTCTACGGCATCGTGTCCGTGGCCGAGCACGGCTGGGGATCGACGCAGGTGCTGGTGCCCCTGGCGATCGGGGTCGCGGCACTGACCGGGTTCATCCTCTGGGAACGCCGCGCCGCCTCGCCGATGCTCGACGTGACGCTGTTCGCCAACAAGCACTTCACCGGGGCCGTCGCGTCCGGTGCGCTGATCGCGTTCGCGCTGGCCGGATCGATGTTCCTGTTCACCCAGTACCTGCAGTTCGTCCTCGGCTACGACCCACTGGAGGCCGGGTTCCGGGTGATGCCGCTGGCCCTGAGCGTGCTGGTGATCAACGCCGTCAGCCCCAAGGTGCTGGCCCTGCTCGGCGCGGCCCGGACGGTGCTGATCGGCCTGTGCGTCGTCGCGGCCGGTTTCGTCGCGCTGAGCACCGTCAGCGCCGACGGCGGGTACGCGCCGACGCTCGTCGGCATGATCCTGATCGGCATGGGCGTCGGCGTCGCCATGCCTGCCTCGGCCAACGCGCTGATGAGCGCGATCCCGCCGGAGCGTGCCGGTATCGCCTCGGGCCTGATGTCGACCCTGCAGGAGGCGGGCAACGCGCTCGGTGTCGCGATCCTCGGCACCGTGATGGCCGCCCGTTTCGCCGCCGACCTGCCGCCGTTCCTGCCGGACGGTTCGGAACGCTCGGTCGGCCTCGCGCTGGGCGCGGCCGCGCAGGCACCGGACGCGCCGAACGTGATCGTCACCGTGCAGAACGCCTTCGTGTCGGGGATGAGCTTCAGCCTGGTCTGCGGTGCCGTCGCGGCACTCGGCGCGGGCGTCGTCGCGTGGACGATGTTGCGCCAGCAGCCCACGGCCGGCGTCACCAGCCCGGTCGTGACCGGTGCGGGAGGGCAGTGACGGCGTGACCGAGGACGCCGGTGTCTCGCCGCTGGACAGCGTGTGGCTGTCCGCGGCGGGCGCCGCCGAGTCGCGGCCGGGCAGGCCGTCGGGGCTGAACCGCGGCCAGATCGTCCGGACCGCGATCGGGATGCTCGACCGGGACGGCCTCGGCGCGCTGTCCATCCGCAGGCTCGCCGCGGAGCTGTCGGTGGCCCCGATGTCGCTCTACTGGCACGTTCCCACCAAGGACGCGCTGCTGGAGTTCGCGCTCGACGAGGTGTTCACCGAGGTCGATCCGGCCGCGGAGGACCTGCCCTGGCAGGACGCGGTGCGGGCGGTGGCGCGCGGGATCCGGACGGCGATCCACGCGCATCCGTGGGTGCCGGGCCTGCTCGGTTCCCTGATGAACTCCGGCCCGGTGTCGATGCGGCTCACCGACTCGCTGATCGGTGCGCTGGAACGGTCCGAAATGCCGCGCGCCGAGATCGGCCTCGCGGTGGGGACGATCAACAACTTCGTCTACGCCTACGCGGGCAACGAGGTGAAGTGGATGCAGCGGATCTCCGCGCAGGGCGTCCGGCCGGAGGAGATCCACGGCGAGATGATGCGACGGTTCACCGACCGCTATGCGGGGGAGCTGCCGCGGATCGTCCACTACGTGACGCGGGTGGAACTAGGCCAGCCCGGCGAGCACTTCGAGTACGGACTCGGGAAGCTGCTCGCCGGGCTGGCCTCGCCTGTGCGGCCTTAGAGCGCGACCGGCGCGAACGGCAGCTCGTGCGCCACGGCGACCGCCTCGTTGGTGACCGCACCGGCGTGGGTGTTCAGCCCCTTCGCCAGGCTCGCGTCCTGGCGAAGGGCGGTCTCCCAGCCGTGCGCGGCGAGCTGCACCGCGTAGGGCAGCGTCACGTTGGTCAGGCCGTAGGTCGAGGTGCGCGGCACCGCACCCGGCATGTTGGCGACGCAGTAGAACACCGAGTCGTGCACCGCGTAGGTGGGCTCGTCGTGCGTGGTGGGCCGGGAGTCGGCGAAGCAACCACCCTGGTCGATCGCGATGTCGACGAGCACGCTGCCCGGCTTCATCCGGGACACCAGGTGGTTGGACACCAGCTTCGGCGCCTTCGCCCCGGGAACGAGCACCGCCCCGATCACCATGTCGGCCTCGAGCACCGACTCCTCGACGGACAGGGCGTTGGAGGCGACGGTGCGGATCCGGCCGCCGAAGTCGTTGTCGATCTGCCGCAGCCGGTCGACGTTGGTATCCAGGATCTCGACGTCCGAGCCGAGGCCGAGGGCGACCCTGGCGGCGTTGATGCCCGCCACGCCGCCGCCGATGACGACGACCCGCGCCGGGTGCACGCCGGGGATGCCGCCGGGCAGGACGCCGCGCCCGCCGCTGGGCTTCATCAGTGCGTAGGCGCCGACCTGCGGGGCCAGCCTGCCCGCGACCTCGGACATCGGGGCCAGCAGCGGCAGCGCGCCGTTCGCGGTCTGCACGGTCTCGTAGGCGATGGCGGTGGTGCCCGCGTCGACCAGCGCGTCGGTGAGCGCACGGTCGGCCGCCAGGTGCAGGTAGGTGAACAGCACCTGGTCGCGGCGCAGCCTGCCGTACTCGGCGGCGATGGGCTCCTTGACCTTGAGCACCAGTTCACCCTGGGCCCAGGTCTCGTCGGCGGTGCCGAGCACCTTGGCCCCGGCGGCGAGGTACTCCTCGTCGGTGATCGAGGAGCCGATGCCCGCCCCGGCCTCCACGAAGACGTCGTGGCCGCGGCCGGTCAGTTCGTGCACGCCGGCCGGGGTCAGCGCGACCCGGTATTCATGCTTCTTGATCTCACGGGGAACGGCGATGCGCACGGCTGCCTCCTGCGGCCTGGATGAACTGCGGTGGTGACAACGGTGAACCACCCGGACGGCGGTGTCATCGTGCCACCGGCACAAGCTTGCCCCTTCTTTCTTGTTCCAGCAGCACTGCCAGTGTCGCCGTGCGCGCACGTCAGTTCCAGCGCAGGGCGACGAGCTGCACGACGAGTGCGAGCCGTACGTCGGGCTGGTCGAGGTCCAGCGAGGAGAGCTCCAGCAGCTTGCGGACCCGGTACCGCAGGGTGTTCGGATGGATCCGCAGTGCACGCGCGGCCGACCGCGGATCGCCGGGGTGCCGGAGCCATTCGTACAGCGTGCTCACGTACTCGGTGCCGTGGGCGGAGTCGTGCTCCCGCAAGGAATCCAGCGGTCCCAGCTCGCCCACCCTTGCCGGCGTCGAGACCGTGGCCGCCCGGTGCAACGCGAGCTGCGGCCACGCCTCGCCGAAACTCACCACCTCGCCCGCGACGACGCCGGAACGCAGCAGCGACAACGCCTCCTCCGCCTGCGCGCGGGACACCGCGAGCCGCGCCACGTCGAACGCGCCACCCGCGGCCACCCGCAGCGTGGCGATCTTGCCGCGCGCCGGGAGGTCGGCCAGCGCCTCGCGCAGCGCCGGCCACTCGCCGTCCGGGACGACGGCGTACAGCAGTCCGCGCAGCTCGGTCGCCACCTGCCGGGTGCCCATGCCCTGGGCGATGCGCTCCAGCAGGGACAGCCGCAGCGCCTCGCCGTCCGAGGTTCCCCGCCCGCCCTCGGTGTCGATCACCACGACGCGGTGCGGTTCCGCGGCCAGGCCGAGTTCGGTCACCGCGGTGCGAGCGGCCACGGTGCCGTCGAGCAGTCCGCGCAGCAGTTCGGCCGAGGCGCGACGGTCGGCGTCCACCTGCGTCCGCCTGCGCAGCAGGTGCAGTGCCACCACCGGGGCGGCGTCGGCGAAGGCGGCCGCCCGCTCGTCGGACACCGGTCCGGTGACCACCGCCCACATCGATCCGAGCAGTTCCCCGCCCATCCGGATCGGCACGATCAGCCGGGGCAGCGTGCCGTCCCGCTGACCCGGTACGAAGATCGTCTGGTGGCCGCGGGAGAGCTCGCGGAACACGCCGCGGGAGCGGAAACGGGTGAGCACGTCGTCCGGGATGCGGCGGCCCATGATCGTCGAGACCCGAGCGGGATCGGTGAGGTCCTGGCGGGAGGAGTACGCGAGCACCCGGGAGTTGGTGTCCTCGATGGTCACCGGGGCGTCCACCACGGCCGCCGCCGCGTCCGCGAGGCGGAACAGATCGCTCGCGACCGGGTCGCCCTCGCGCTCGTCGGATTCGTCGGTGATCGCGTCGAGGACGGTGCGCAGCAACCAGACGAGCTGTGCCCACGAGGTCGCCGTGTTCACCTCGACCAGTGCGATCCCGGTGGAGCGGGCGGTGCGCCGGATGGCCGCCTTCCCGGCGAGCGGGGCCTTCAGCAGCACGGCGGCGACCTGGCGGGCGGCGCAGGCCTCGATCAGCGCGACCGCCTCGCTCGGGGCGGAGGTGGCCACGCCCAGCACCAGGTCGCCCGCCGCGAGTTGCCCACCGTCCGGCTCGGCGATCACCACGTCGCCGACGGCCGGGCAGTCGGCGGGGGTGTGCAGCAGGCGCAACAGGGTCGGCCCGACCCGGTCGACGACGCTCTGCACGGCTGCCATCAGCGTTCGGAAACCTTGTGACGGAGGGAAAGCCCGTTGCGGGCGATGGCCGGGGCCGGGACGCCGGAGGTCGGGGGCAGCAATGGGCGTGCCGCCGGGGTGAGCGGCGCGGAACGGGCCAGGGCCCGGCTGCCGATCGCCATCGGCCCATCGTACTTTCCGCACCCGATCCATCCGTGTGGACACAACCCGCCCCAGGTCCCGTCCGCCCCCGAACGGATCACCTCAGCCACCCGATCGAGTGGCAACACGTGCGCCATTCCGCCATACGTCGACATATTGCGGCGAGACGGAACGCAATATGTCGACGTATGGCGATGCCTTGCGCACGATGGATCGCAATACGTCGACATATTGCGGCAACAAGCGCATCGTGGTTGGCGCGGTGGCCGGGGCGAGCGCTCCCAGGGGGTGGAACCCGGTTGGGCCGGATGGCAGACCTGGATAGCTTCGCCTCATGGCCTGCGCGCGGCCAGCCGACCGAAGACGCCCGCACCGCGAGGAGAAGCAGATGACCGAAGCAGCCGAGGGCCGGGCCTGGTCCTTCGAGACCAAGCAGATCCACTCCGGTGCCGAGCCCGATCCCGCCACCGGTGCGCGCGCCACGCCGATCTACCAGACGACCTCGTACGTCTTCCGGGACAGCCAGCACGGCGCCGACCTGTTCAGCCTCGCCGAGCCAGGCAACATCTACACCCGGATCATGAACCCGACGCAGGACGTTCTCGAGCAGCGCGTCGCCGCTCTCGAGGGCGGTGTGGCAGCCCTCGCCTTCGCTTCCGGTTCGGCCGCCACGACGGCCGCGATCCTGAACCTCGCCGGTGTCGGGGACCACTTCGTCTCCAGCCCCTCGCTGTACGGCGGCACCTACAACCTCTTCCACTACACCCTGCCCAAGCTCGGCGTGGAGGTCACCTTCGTCGACGACCAGGACGACATCGAGCAGTGGCGGGCCGCCGTGCGGCCGAACACGAAGCTGTTCTTCGCCGAGACGCTCGCCAACCCGGGCAGCAACGTCCTCGACATCCGCGCGGTCGCCGATGCCGCCCACGAGTCCGGGGTACCGCTGGTCGTGGACAACACCGTGCCGACGCCGTTCCTGCTGCGCCCGATCGAGCACGGCGCCGACGTCGTCGTGCACTCGGCGACCAAGTACCTGGGCGGCCACGGCACCACGGTCGCCGGCGTGCTGGTCGACGGCGGCACCTTCGATTTCGGTGCCGACCCGGAGCGCTTCCCCGGCTTCAACGAGCCGGACCCCAGCTACCACGGCCTCAAGTACTGGGAGGCGCTCGGACCGGGCGCGTACGCGGCGAAGGCCCGCGTGCAGATCCTGCGCGACACCGGTGCCGCGATCGCCCCGTTGAACAGTTTCCTCATCCTGCAGGGAATCGAGACGCTGTCGCTGCGCCTGGAGCGGCACGTCTTCAACGCGAAGGCGCTCGCCGAGTGGCTGGAGGCGCGGGACGAGGTGGCCAAGGTCTACTATGCCAGCCTGCCGTCCAGCCCGTGGTACGAGGCGGCGAAGAAGTACCTTCCCGGCGGAGCGGGCGCGGTGCTCTCCTTCGACCTGCACGGCGGCGTCGACGCCGGTCGCGCCTTCGTGGACGGCACCGAGCTGCACAGCCAGCTCGTCAACATCGGTGACGTCCGAAGCCTCATCGTCCATCCGGCCAGCACCACGCACAGCCAGCTCAGCCCGGAGGAGCAGCTCACCAGTGGCGTCACGCCCGGTCTGGTGCGCCTCGCCGTCGGGCTGGAAGGCGTCGAGGACCTCAAGGCCGATCTGGAGGCCGGTTTCCGGGCGGCCAAGGCCGCTCAGTGACCCAGGCGTCCGCGCCGGATCTCCCGCCCGTCACCGGTGCGTGGCGGGCGGGCGATCCGGCGGGGCGCAGGCAGTGGGTCTCGTCCCCGGACACGCTCGCGCTGGAGGCCGGGGACGAGCTGCCCGGCTTCACCCTGGCGTACGAGACCTGGGGAACCCTCGCCCCGGACGGTGCCAACGCCGTGCTGATCGAGCACGGCCTCACCGGTGACAGCCACGTCGCCGGCCCCGCGGAAGCGGGCCACCCCACCCCCGGCTGGTGGGGTGGCCTGGTGGGGCCGGGGCTCGGGCTGGATACCGAGGAGCTGTTCGTCGTCGTGCCCAACGCGCTGGGCGGCTGCCAGGGTTCGACCGGTCCGTCCTCAGTGGATCCGGACGGAAAGCCTTGGGGCAGCAGGTTTCCCGTCCTCACGACACGGGATCTGGTGACGGCCGAGGTGGCGCTCGCCGACGCCCTCGGCATCGGCCGGTGGGCCGCGGTGCTGGGCGGGTCGATGGGCGGGATGCGGGCGCTGGAGTGGGCGGTCTCCCAGCCGGACCGGGTCGCGTCGCTGCTGGTGCTCGCCGCGCCCGCCGCCGCCTCGGCCGACCAGATCGCCTGGGCCTCGCCCCAGTTGCACGCCATCACCGGCGACCGGGGGTGGCGCGGTGGCGACTACTACGACGCCGATCCGGGCGACGGGCCGCATCACGGGCTGGGCGTGGCCCGGCGCATCGCGCACATCACCTACCGCAGTGAACCCGAACTGGCACACCGGTTCGGACGCGTGCCGCAAGGTGCGGAGGATCCGTTGCGTGGTGGCCGTTTCGCTGTTGAGTCCTATGTGGACCATCACGCGGACAAGCTGGTCCGCCGGTTCGACGCGGGCAGCTACGTCACCCTCACCCGCACGATGAACACCCACGATGTCGGCCGGGACCGCGGCGGTGTCGGTGCCGCGCTGCGCAGGGTCCGGGCGCGGACGATGACGGTGGGTGTCGACAGCGACCGGCTCTATCCCGTCGCGCAGACGCGGGCGCTGGCCGAGGGGACAGGTGGCGAGCACGTGGAGATCTCCTCGCTGTACGGGCACGACGCTTTCCTGCTGGAGACGGCCCAGATCACCCCGCACGTCACCCGGCTGCTGGCGCACGCCACCTGACGCCCACCCGTGCCCTGCTGCGTCAGGAGAGGGCTTCGGCGATCCAGTCCGATACCGGCAGATCGCGTTCGATGCACTCGCCGGACAACCGGATCGTCCAGCGCAGGGCCTGCAGCAGCAGGCTCTCCACCTCGTCCGGCGCGGCGTTGGCCAGCGCGATCTCCACCTGCTCGGCGGCCGCGTCGGTGTTGCCGTGCACCTCGGCGAGCAGCGTCCGCACCGCCGTGCGGACGGGCGGATCGGCCTGGTCTATCGACACCTCCTCGCCGTCGGAGTCGAAGACCTGCACCTTCACCGGCGCGGTGCCGCCGTCGCCGAGGGTGGCGACCATGCCGCTGCACTCGCCGAACAGCAGCAGCATCATCTCGCGTGTCTCGGCGGAGCGCCCCTCGGTATCGGGCGCCGTCGGCCGCACCTGATCCAGCGCCTCGTCGTCGGCGCCCAGGTGCATGGCGATGAGGGCGCGCTGCGCCTGGGCGACCAGCCCGCCTTCGTCGTCCTCGCTACTCGGCTGCACGTGCCCATCAAACACCAGAGATCGCGGAATTGGGATCCTCCGCGGGTGCGCTCCCTTGCCGGAGGTCAGCCCGCGGCGCGCAGTGCACCGAGAGCGAGCCTGCCCAGCAGGGTCGCGAGCTGGGCGTCACTGAGGTGGCGGTTGTGCGGTGTGGAGTTGATCAGCCCGAACACGGCGTGTGCGGCGGAGCGGGCCTCCGTCTCGCCGACTCCGGGCACGGCGTCGCGGATCGCCCGCACCCACACCTCGACGTACCGCCGTTGCAGGGCGCGGACCTGCTTGCGGTCCTCGTCGGTGAGATTGCCCAGGTTGCGTTCCTGCACGGTGATCAGCGCGGGGTGGGCGAGCGCGAAGTCGACGTGGAACTCGACGAGCTGTGCGAGCACCTCCTGGGCGTCGGCCACCGCCTCGGCGCGGCCGCTGCCGCCGTCCAACAGGAAGGTGCTGATCGAGGTCAGCATCTCGCCGAGCATGGCGTCCTTGCTGCGGAAGTGCCGGTAGAGCGCCGGGCCGGAGATGCCGACGGCGGCGCCGATGTCGTCGATGCCGACACCGTGGAAACCGTGCCTGGCGAACAGTTCCGCCGCCGCGGCGAGAATCTGCTCGCGTCTGCTGGATTTCGCGTTGGTCGCGAGCGGTGTCGGCTGGGACGGCATCGGCACATCGTATGCGCCGACGTTAGCGAGCGCTAACGTCATGGCCTTTCGAGTTGAGCCAGTCGGCGTAACTCTGTGACCTGCGCTTCCGCAGTGATTAACGGACCTGGTAATTCTAAGTCGCGTTTATCACTCACGAAGGGCTCCCCATGACCGCGCGCTCTCGTTCGTCTCGCTCGTTCACCCGCATGTTCGCGGCGCTCGGGGTCGCCGCCCTGGCGACGCTCGGCGCGGGCACCACCGCGTCCGCGGCCGAGGAGGCCGCCGTCAACTACGTCGCCCTCGGCGACTCGTACTCCGCGGGCGTGGGGGCGGGTGACTACGGCGACTCCGGTAGCTGCAAGCGCAGCGCCAACGCCTACCCGCAGCTCTGGGCCAACGCCAACAGCCCCGCCAGCTTCGAGTTCGCAGCCTGCCTCGGCGCCGTCACCGACGACGTCCTCTCCGGCCAGCTCGGCGCGCTGAACGCCGACACCTCGCTGGTCACCATCTCCATCGGCGGCAACGACGCCGGCTTCGTCGACGTGATGATCGACTGCACGCTGAGCAACGATCAGGGCTGTGTCGACCGGGTCGCCGAGGCCAAGGCCTTCGCCACCAGTGAGCTGCCCGGCCGCCTCGACAACGTCTACTCGCAGATCAAGTCGAAGGCCCCGAACGCCGACCTCGTCGTGCTGAACTACCCGCGCTTCTACGAGATCGGCGGCTCCTGCAACGGCGGGCTTAGCGACGTCAAGCGGGAGGCGATCAACTCCGGCGCGGACGCGCTGTCCGAGGTCACCTCCGAGCGTGCCTCCGCTGCCGGCGCGAAGTTCGCCGACGTGCGGACGAACTTCGCCGGTCACGGCATCTGCTCGGAAGACTGGTGGCTGCGCAGTGTCACCGTTCCGGTCGACGAGTCGTACCACCCCAACGCCGCGGGCCAGTCGGGTGGCTACCTTCCCGCGCTGACCGGCGTCACCGGCTGACGACCGCCGCGCACCTCTTCGCACACCGCTGGACACTCAGGTTAGTAGGCGCTAACATCCCGCTCGGGGTTAACGCCTACTAACCTGAGTTTTTTTTCTGCCTGCGGATGACGAGGGAGGCCATGGACGCGCCGGTGCTCACCAGCTCCGCGGATCCGCGGGCGGAGGCGTACGCGCAGTCCGCCGCCGCGCACGCCGAGCTGGTGGAAGATCTGAACAAGCGACTCGCCGTCGCCCGTACGGGTGGATCCGAGAAGTCGCGTACCCGCCATGTGGAACGCGGCAAGCTCCTGCCGAGGGACCGGGTGGACGCGCTGCTCGATCCGGGCTCGCCCTTCCTCGAACTCTCGCCGCTGGCCGCGACCGGCCTCTACGAGGACGAGGCGCCGTCCGCCGGGATCATCACCGGAATCGGCCGCGTCTCCGGCCGGGAATGCGTGATCGTCGCCAACGACGCCACGGTCAAGGGCGGCACCTACTACCCGATGACGGTGAAGAAGCACCTGCGGGCGCAGGAAGTGGCTCTGCACAACAACCTTCCGTGCATCTACCTGGTCGACTCCGGCGGGGCGTTCCTGCCGAGGCAGGATGAGGTCTTCCCGGACCGCGAGCACTTCGGCCGCATCTTCTACAACCAGGCCACCATGTCCGCCAGGGGGATCCCGCAGATCGCCGCCGTGCTCGGCTCGTGCACCGCGGGCGGCGCCTACGTCCCGGCGATGAGCGACGAGGCCGTGATCGTGCGCAATCAGGGCACGATCTTCCTCGGCGGCCCGCCGCTGGTGAAGGCCGCCACCGGCGAGGTGGTGACCGCGGAGGAACTCGGCGGTGGCGACGTGCACTCCCGTCAGTCCGGGGTCACCGACCATCTAGCGAACGACGACGCCGACGCGTTGCGGATCGTTCGTTCCATCGTCTCCACCCTCGGCCCGCGCACGCCCAGGCCGTGGGACGTGCTGCCCACCGCCGAACCGGCGGTGGACCCGGCGGAGCTCTACGGCGTGGTGCCGAAGGACTCGCGCACGCCCTACGACGTGCGCGAGGTGATCGCCCGGATCACTGACGGCAGCTGGTTCGCCGAGTTCAAGAAGGAGTACGGCAGCACGCTCGTCACCGGTTTCGCTCGGGTACACGGGCACCCGGTCGGCGTCATCGCCAACAACGGGGTGCTGTTCGCGGAGTCGGCGATGAAGGGCGCGCACTTCATCGAACTGTGCGACAAGCGCTCGATCCCGTTGCTGTTCCTGCAGAACATCACCGGGTTCATGGTCGGCAGGGACTACGAGGCGGGCGGGATCGCCAAGCACGGAGCCAAGATGGTCACCGCGGTGGCCTGTGCCCGGGTGCCGAAACTGACGGTGATCATCGGCGGTTCCTTCGGCGCGGGCAACTACTCGATGTGCGGGCGCGCGTACTCGCCCCGGTTCCTGTGGATGTGGCCGAACGCCCGCATCTCGGTGATGGGCGGGGAACAGGCGGCCTCGGTGCTCTCCACCGTCCGCAGGGACGGGATCGAGGCGCGTGGTGGCGAGTGGTCCGCGGACGAGGAGGAGGCGTTCAAGGCGCCGGTCCGCGAGCAGTACGAGGAGCAGGGCAGTCCCTACTACTCGACCGCCCGCCTGTGGGACGACGGCGTGATCGACCCGGCGGACACCCGCACGGTCGTCGGGCTCGCCCTCTCCGCGGCGGCCAACGCGCCGCTCGATCCCGTCGGCTACGGCGTCTTCCGGATGTAGGGGCAGGTTCGACATCATGTTCGACACAGTTCTGGTCGCCAACCGTGGTGAGATCGCCGTGCGCGTCATCGCCTCGCTGCGCAGGATGGGCATCCGGTCGGTCGCGGTCTACAGCGACGCCGACGCCGACGCGCGGCACGTGCGGGAGGCCGACCTGGCAGTCCGGATCGGTCCCGCCGAGGCGTCCGCCAGCTACCTGTCCATCCCCGCGATCATCGCCGCCGTCCGGGAGTCTGGCGCGCAGGCGGTGCACCCCGGGTACGGCTTCCTCGCCGAGAACGCCGCTTTCGCCCGTGCCTGCGCCGAGGCGGGCGCGGTGTTCATCGGGCCGCCGGTCGAGGCGATCGACGCGATGGGCGACAAGATCCGCTCCAAGGCGACCGTCTCGGCGGCCGGGGTTCCCGTCGTACCCGGAAAGTCCGATGTGGACATTCCGGAGGGTGGCTTCGGCGACGCCGCCGACGAGGTCGGATATCCCTTGCTGCTCAAGCCGTCCGCGGGCGGTGGCGGCAAGGGGATGCGCCTGGTGTCCGCGCGCGGGGAACTGGAGGCGGCCGCCGAGTCGGCCCGCCGCGAGGCCCGGGGCGCCTTCGGTGACGACACGCTGCTGATGGAACGCTTCGTCACCACCCCGCGGCACATCGAGATCCAGGTGCTCGCCGACGCGCACGGCACCGTGATCCACCTCGGCGAGCGTGAGTGCAGTCTGCAGCGGCGGCACCAGAAGATCGTCGAAGAGGCGCCGTCGGCGCTGCTCGACGAAGCGACCCGGCAGCGGATGGGCGCGTCCGCGGTCGAGGCGGCCAGGTCCGTGGGCTACGTCGGCGCGGGCACCGTGGAGTTCATCGTCTCCGCCGCCCGGCCGGACGAGTTCTTCTTCATGGAGATGAACACCCGGCTGCAGGTGGAGCATCCGGTCACCGAGATGGTCACCGGTCTCGACCTGGTCGAGTGGCAGGTGAGCATCGCAGCGGGGGAACGGCTGACCGTCGCGCAGGAGGACGTCCGGCTGGACGGGCACGCGATCGAGGCCCGGGTGTACGCCGAGGACCCGGCTCGCGGATTCGTCCCCACCGGCGGCACGGTGCTCGCGGTACACGAGCCCTCGGGCGCGGGCGTGCGGGTGGATTCCTGTATGGACGCCGGGACGGTGGTCGGCTCGAACTACGACCCGATGCTGGCCAAGGTCATCGCCTGGGGACCGGACCGGGCGGCGGCGCAGCACCGGCTGGACCGGGCACTGGCGTCGACGGCGGTGCTCGGCGTCGCCACGAACGTCGCCTTCCTCCGGGCGCTGCTCGCCGACGCCGACGTCCGCGCGGGCAGGCTGGACACCGAACTGGTGGAGCGCAGGCTGGATGTGCTCGTCGGCGGTGGTACTCCCGAGGAGTTCCTGGTGGCCGCCGCGATGGAACGCATGCTGCGCCTGCTGCCCGCGGGCACCGGCGGCGGTGTGGTCGATCCGTGGGAGGTGCCGAACGGCTGGCGGATGGGCGGCTCCGGCGGGGTGGTGTTCCGGCTGAAGGCCGGGGACACCGAGGCGCTGGTGCGCGTCGAGGGCCTGCCCGGCGATGCCACGGTCGGCGTCGACGGGGCGGAGCCCGCCCCCGTCTCGGCGCGCTGGTCCGGCGAGGAGCTGGAAGTGCGCCACGGCGGGCAGTTCCGCCGCTACCGGCACGCCCAGACTGCGGACGGCACGCTCTGGCTGTCCAGGGACGGGCATGGCGTCGCGGTCGGCGAGCGGCCGAATCTGCTTGCCACGCAAGCGGAAACCTCCGGCGGCGGGCCGGTGACCAGTCCGATGCCCGGTGCCGTGCTGGTCGTCAAGGCGGCCGTCGGCGACGCGGTCACGGCCGGGACGCCGCTGCTGATCGTCGAGGCGATGAAGATGGAGCACACGATCACCGCACCGGTCGACGGTGTGGTCAGCGAACTGCACGTACGGGCGGGCCAACAGGTCGCGCTGGACGAGCCCCTTGCCGTGGTCACCCCCGCATCCGAGGAGCAGGACACATGATCGACTTCAGGCTGGACGAGGAGTACGGCGCGCTGCGCAAGTCGGTGGAGGACTTCGCGCAGCGGGAGGTCAAGCCGGTCATCGGCGACTTCTACGAGCGGGAGGCGTTCCCGTACGACCTGGTCGCCAAGATGGGGGAGATGGGCCTGTTCGGCCTGCCCATCGCGGAGGAGTTCGGCGGCATGGGCGGCGACTACTTCGCCCTCTGCCTGGCACTGGAGGAGCTGGCGCGGGTCGACTCCTCGGTCGCGATCACGCTGGAGGCCGGGGTCTCGCTCGGCGCGATGCCGCTCTACCGCTTCGGTACCCCCGAGCAGAAGGAGCGGTACCTGCCGGACCTCGCGGCGGGGCGCGCGCTGGGCGCCTTCGGGCTGACCGAACCGGGCGGTGGTTCCGACGCGGGTGCCACCCGCACCAGTGCGAAGCTGGTGGACGGCCGGTGGGTGATCAACGGGTCCAAGTCGTTCATCACCAACTCCGGCACCGACATCACCAAGCTGGTCACCGTCACCGCCGTCACCGCCGCGATGGAGGACGGCCGCAAGGAGATCTCGGCGATCATCCTGCCCTCGGGCACACCCGGTTTCGCCGTGGCGCCGAAGTACTCGAAGGTCGGCTGGAACGCCTCGGACACGCACGAGCTCTCGTTCGACGACGCGACCGTGCCGGAGGCGAACCTGCTCGGCACCCGCGGCCGCGGTTACGCCCAGTTCCTGTCCATTTTGGACGAAGGCAGGGTCGCGATCGCCGCGCTCAGCGTCGGTCTCGCCCAGGGTTGCGTGGACGAGTGCCTGCGCTACGTCGCCGAGCGGGAGGCGTTCGGCCACAAGATCGGTACGTACCAGGCGATCCAGTTCAAGATCGCGGACATGGAACTGCGCACGCACAACGCCCGCCTTGCCTACTACGCGGCGGCGTCGAAGATGCTGCGCGGCGAGCCGTTCAAGAAGGAGGCGGCCATCGCGAAGCTGACCGCCTCGGACGCGGCGATGGACAACTCGCGGGAGGCCACGCAGATCTTCGGCGGCTACGGCTTCATGAACGAGTTCCCGGTCGGGCGCTTCTACCGGGACGCGAAAATCCTGGAGATCGGCGAGGGCACCAGCGAGGTCCAGCGCATGCTGATCGCCCGCGAACTCGGCCTGCGGTAGCGGCCGGGGCGTGGCCGCCGCCCCGCGATCACCCCCGGCTCGCCCGACTGTGATAGATATACCGGTATAACTATCACGTAGACGAGGTGTGGCGATGATTGAACTGAAGACCGTGGCCGAGTTGGACATCATGCGCGAGGCCGGCCGCGTCGTCGCCAGGGCGCTGGCCGCCGTACGGGAGCGGGCCGCGATCGGGACGAGCCTGCTCGAACTCGACGAGATCGCGGCCGGGGTCATCCGGGATGCCGGTGCCGGATCCTCGTTTCTCGGCTACCAGCCGCGGTTCGCGCCGAGCCCGTTCCCCGGAGTGCTGTGCACGAGCGTGAACGACGCGGTGGTGCACGGCGTCCCGACCGAGTACCGGCTCCGGGACGGCGACCTGCTGAGCATCGACTTCGGCGCGCACCTCGACGGCTGGCACGGTGACGCGGCGATCAGCTTCGTCGTCGGTGAGGCGGACCCCGCGGACCTCACGCTGATCGAGACGACCGAGGCCGGGCTGGCTGCCGGGATCGAGCAGGTGCGCCCGGGCGCCAAGCTCGGTGACATCGGCCACGCCATCGCCGCCGTCGGCCGCGCCGCGGGCTACGGGCTGCTGGCCGATCACGGCGGGCACGGCATCGGCAGAGCCATGCACGAGGCCCCGCACGTACCCAACGAGGCCCGGGCGGGTACCGGGCTGAGGTTGCGGCCCGGCATGGTGCTGGCCATCGAACCGATGTTCGTCATCGGCGGGACAGACGCCTACCGGCAGGGCGAGGACGGCTGGACCCTCTACACCGCGGACGGTTCCCGTGCCGCGCACGTGGAGCACACGGTCGCCGTCACCGAGGACGGGCCGCGCGTCCTGACCGTGCCGTGAGCGAACTGGTGATCCGGCCGGGAACACCCGCCGACCAGGACCTCGTGCTCGGCTTCTTCGACGAGGCCGTCGCCTGGCTGACCGAGCGCGGGCGAAGCGGACAATGGGGCACGGAACCGTTCTCCGGCAACGAGAAGCGAACCGCCCGGGTGCGCGAGATGGCCGAGAGCGGCGGATTGTCGATCGGCCTGCTCGACGGCGTCCCGGCCGGTGCCATCACACTCACCGGGACCTGCCCCGCGCACGTCGAGCCGGCGCCCGAGCGGGAGCTGTACGTCGACCTGCTGATCACCTCCCGGGCGTGCACCGGCCGCGGGGTGGGTGCGGCGCTGCTCGAACACGGGCGGGAGATGGCGCGGGAACGCGGGATCGGACTGCTGCGCGTCGACTGCTGGGCCGGGGGTGACGGCGCGCTCGTTCGGTACTACGAGAGCCAGGGCTTCGTGCGCAGCGGCCGCTTCGACGTTTGCGGCTGGATCGGGCAGGTCTTCGAGCAGCGGGTGAGCTGACCGGGCGCATCGTCCGGCGCATTGTCCGAAATGGACCGGCCGCGAGTTCCCGGTGTGCCGCACGTCCTTGTTGCCGGCGCCTTCCGCGGGCAGACTGGCGGGTGAGGCGGACCGAGAACAGGGAGATCGACGATGGCTTCACCACCCGCACGGCTGGCCGCCGCCGCGTCCAACCTGCTCGGGAAAGTCATGGGTGGTGGCGTCGCGGACCTGCGGCCCGTGCCAAGGGTGCTGATCGACCAGGGGCCGAACCGTTCGGTGTACCGGATGACCGGCGGCGAGGGTGACGGTCCGCCGATCCTGCTCGTGCCCCCGCTGGCCGCGCCCGCCCTGTGTTTCGACCTGCGCCGTGGCTGCAGCCTGGCCGAGCACCTGGTGGAAGCCGGGCACAACACCTACCTCGTCGACTACGGCAACGTCGCGTTCTCCGACCGCAGGCTCGGTATCGAGCACTGGGTGGACGAGGTGCTGCCCAGGGCGATCCGCAAGGTCAGCGCCGACTCCGGTGGGCAGCGGGTGCACCTGGTGTCCTGGTGTCTCGGCGGGATCTTCTCGCTGCTCACCGCGGCCGACCAGCCCGAGTTGCCGATCGAGTCGATCGTCACCATCGCGGCCCCGTTCGACTCCACCGCGATCCCGATCATCGCCCCGTTCCGGCCACTGGTGGACCTCACCGGCGGGCACCTGCTCACGCCGTTCTACCGCGCGCTCGGCGGTGCACCGTCCTATGTGGTCACCCAGGTGTTCAGGGCCACCGGGATCCACAAGGAAATCACCAAGCCGCTCGCGATCCTGAAGAACCTGGACGACCGGGACTTCCTGGCCCAGATCGAGGCCGTGGACCACTTCATGGACAACATGATCGCCTACCCCGGGCGCACGTTCGGCCAGATCTACCACCGTCTCTTCCGGGCGAACGATCTCGCCGAGGGCAGCATGGACCTCGGTGGCAGGGCCGTGTCCATGTCGGAGGTGAAGGTGCCGACGCTGATCGTCGCGGGCGAGAACGACACCATCGCCCCGAAACCGGCGGTGGAGCGGCTCGTCGGCCTGCTCGGCAACGCGGCGTCCGTCCGGTTCGAGACCGCGCCCGGCGGGCACCTCGGCGTACTCACCGGCCGTCGCGCGCGGAGTACGACCTGGCGCCACATCGACGAGTTCCTCGCCGGTCAGATCGGCCGCTGAGCACCCGGGCGAACCGGGCGCCGCGACTGATGGCCTGTGGTCCGACGGCGGCTCCCGTTCCGGGCGAACGGCGAACCGCTCTTCGCTACCCCGCGGCCTACCTGAGTTCCGCCGAGGTCTTGCCGAGCAGCCGGCGGGCGACGATGAGCTGCTGGATCTGTTGTGTCCCTTCGAAGATGTCCAGGATCTTCGCGTCGCGGCTCCACTTCTCCAGCAGCGATTCCTCGGTGTAGCCCAGGGTCCCGGTGAGTTCGACGCAGCGCAGGGTGATGTCGACGACCGAGCGGCCCGCCTTCGCCTTGGCCATCGAGGCCTGCAGCGAGTTCGGCTTGCGGTTGTCCGCCATCCACGCGGATTCCAGCGTCAGCAGGTATGCGGCCTCGTAGTCGGCCTCCAACTGGAGGTAGGCGGCGGCCGCGGCGTGCTGGTTGTTCGCGGGCTTGTCGTAGTCGACGGTCACCCCCGCCTCGGCGAGTACGCGGGCCGTCTCCTCCAGCGCCGCACGCGCGACACCGATGGCCATCGCGGCCACCAGCGGGCGGGTGTTGTCGAAGGTCTGCATGACCCCCGCGAAGCCCTTCTTGGTGTCGACCTCCGGGCTGCCGAGCAGGTTCTCCTTGGGAACGCGGCATTCCTCGAAGCGCAGCACCGCCGTGTCGGACGCCCGGATGCCGAGTTTGTGTTCGAGGCGCACCACCTCGAACCCCGGGGTCCCCTTCTCCACCACGAACGACTTGATGGCCGCGCGGCCCTTCGACCGGTCCAGCGAGGCCCAGACGACGACGGCGTCCGCGCGCTGCCCCGCGGTGACGAAGATCTTCTCCCCGTTGAGCACGTACTCGTCGCCGTCCAGCCGGGCGCTCGCGGTGATCGCCGCGGAGTCCGAACCGCAGTCCGGCTCGGTGATCGCCATCGCCGCCCAGATCTTGGCGAAACGTTCGAGCTGCTCCGGATTCGCGACGGAGGCGATCGCGGCGTTGCCCAGGCCCTGTCTCGGCATCGACAGCAGCAGGCCGACGTCGCCCCAGCACATCTCGATCGTGCCGAGCACCGTGCTCAGGTTGCCACCGTTGCGGTTGCCGCTCTTCGCGCCGCCGGTGTCCTCACGGCGCACACCGGCCGCCCCCGCGCCGCCCTCGCCGGACGAGTTCAGCCCGTCCAGCACGGCGGCGAACATGTCGAGTTCGGTGGGGTAGGCGTGCTCGGCGCGGTCGTACTTGCGCGAGATCGGCCGCAGCACCTGCGACGCGGCCTGGTACGCCTGGTTGACCAGTGCGCCGGCCTTCTTCGGGACCTCGAGGTTGATCATGGGATTGCCTTCCAGCGATGGGGAGCGCGGGCTCAGATGAGGACGGTGCCTTCCATGACGCCGATCGCGCGCAGGTCGCGGTACCAGCGTTCGACTGGATGCTCCTTGACGAATCCGTGGCCGCCGAGGAGCTGCACCCCGGCGCTGCCGATCTGCATTCCCTTGTCGGTGGCCAGTTTCCGGGCGAGCGCGACCTCCCTGGCGTACGGCTTGCCCTGCTCCGCCCGTGACGCCGCGCGCAGCATCACCAGCCGCATGCCCTCCAGTTCGATGGCGATGTCGGCGATGGAGAACGCGACCGCCTGCCGGTGACTCACCGGTTCACCGAACGCCGTGCGCTCGTTGACGTACGGGACGACGTAGTCGAGGACGGCCCGTGCGGTGCCTGCCGCCAGCGCCGCCCAGCCCAGCCGGGACAGCCGCACGACCTCGGCGAAAGTCTCGGCCGTGCCGCCGCCGAGCAGCGCGCCCGCGGGCAGCGCGACCCCGTCCAGGGTCAGCTTCCCGGTCGCCGCGCCGCGCAGGCCCATGGCGGGCTCCGCCTCGACGCTGACGCCGGAGGTCGAGGACTCGACGATGAACAGCGCGGGACCGCGCCCTTCCAGGTCGGCCGAGACGATGAACAGCTCCGCCTGCGCGGCCCTGGGCACCAGCGACTTCACCCCGTCGAGCCGGTACCCCTTGGGTGTCCGCCGGGCGCGTGTCCGCGGCGTGAATGGATCGAACAGCGGCGTCCGCTCCTGCAGGGCCAGCGCCGCCGCCGGAACGTTCTCGCCGACGAATGCGGGCAGGTAGTCGGCCTGCTGCTGGCCGTCTCCCCAGGCCACCAGCGCCGTGCTCACCGCGGACGGCGCGAGCACCGCGACCGCGAGCCCGAGATCGCCGTGGGCGAGCGCCTCGGCCACCAGCGCGCCGGTGACCACCGAACGCTCGGTGCCGACCCCGCCCAGGTCCTCCGGCACGCCGACCAGCGTCACGCCAAGCTCGGCGGCGCGGGTCAGCAGGCCGTCCGGCGGGGCGAGCTTGGCGTCGGCGTCCGAGGCGGCGGGACGGAGCTGCTCGCTCGCGAACTCGCGCACGGTGTCCACGATGAGCTGCTGGTCCTCGCTGGGGTCCAGGTCGAACAGGCCGGTGTCGGCCGCGGCCGGGAGCCGGACGGGTCCGCCGCGCTGCCGGGCGGTCCTGAACGTCCGGTTGGCCGCGCCCGCGGCCTTGAAGCCGCCCCGGGTGGCCGAGGAGACGAGGTTCTGCACGGGTTGGCGCAGGCCGGCGCGCTCGACGGCGCGGGAACCCGCGAGCCGGGTGAGCGCGGCGAGCCCGATGCCCATGGCGTCTCGTTTCTTCTGCGGTGCGCTCACGTCGTGCCTCTTCCCTCGCCGTTACTACTCGTCAGTAGGTTACCGTCCGCCCGGCGCGGACACCAGCGTGGGCGTCGCCATGACCCGCGCAGGCCCCGTCGTCGGCCCCGCTGTCGGTCTCGCTGGCGGCTCAGGCGAGGTCGAGCACGGCGACGAGCAGGGTGACGAGCTCGGGCTCGAGACCGGGACGGCCGTTCACCCGGCGCGTGCGGGCCAGGTCGTTGGCGACGGTCAGCGCCGCGTGCACGGTGATCTTCGCCTCTCGCTCGGACAGGCCCGGGTGGACGGCCACCAGCAGGCTCACCCACTGCGCCACGTAGTCGCGCTGCGTGCGGACGAGTTCGGCCTGCGCGCTCGGCGAGACGTGCGCCGGGTCGCTGGAGAACGACACGGCGAGCTCCGAGGACGCGGTGAGCGTGTGCACGTAGGACTCCACCAGTCCGCGCAGCGCCGCCCGCTCGTCCGGCGGTGCGGAGGTCCGCAGCGCGTACTCGGCGCCGAGGGCGATCCGGTCGGCTGCCCGGCGGCAGATCGCCGTCAGCAGGCCGGCCTTACTGGGGAAGTGGCGGTAGACGCTCGGTCCGGCGATGCCGACCGCCGCGCCGATGTCCTCCATGCTGACGGCGGCGAACCCGCGCTGGCGGAACAGCTCGGTCGCGGCGGTGAGTACCTGCTCGCGCCGCGAGGGCTCGGTCAGTGGCGCAGGGGGCGTGGGCGGGGAGTGCTCCGCCGGATCCGGCAGTGTGACGTGCAACACTCGGCGGGCGAGTTCGCCCAGCAGCTCGGTGAAGCGCTTGCGGGCAAGGGTGGTGCGGTGGACCGAGACGCTGCCGAACACGCTCATGCCCGCCCAGCACAGCACCTCGGCGTCCGCGACGTCGAGACCGGGCCGGAGGGCGCGCAGCATCCGGTTCCACTCGGCGAGCATTCCCGCCGACCGCCGCCGGATCTCCCGCTGGTGGTCCGGTCCGAGGTTGCGGCCTTCCCAGCGCCAGAGCGCGGTCAGTTCGCGACGTTCCACGGCCTGCTCGGCGAGGTTCCTGAGCAGGGTGTTCACCTGTTCCGGAGCGGGGGCGACCGGATCGGCCAGCGCTCGTTCGGTGACCGTCTCCATGTCGGCGATCCCGCTGAGCAGCACGTGCGCGAGCACCGACTGCTTGTCGGCGAAGTGCCGGTACAGCGCCGGACCGGTGACACCGGCGGCCGCGGCGATGTCGTTGATCCCCACCCCGTGATAGCCGCGCGCACGGAAAAGGCCCGCCGCGACCGTGGCGAGCTGGTTCTTCCGGTCGCGCGGCCGGCGCGCGGGAGTTCTGGTGGTGTCCATAGGTGAGCCCACCTTATCCGCACTCGGGTGAGGTACAACCCGTTGACAGCAGGAGAATTCGCGGGACTATGTTAATAGCGATTAGCACCGCTCGAAGCATCTTGACGACGAGTACACCCGACGAAACCAGAGCAGTACCTGCGAGGAGACCGTTGTGAGTAGTGAGGCGTTCATCTACGAGGCGATCCGCACGCCTCGTGGCAAGGGCAAGAAAGGCGCGCTGCACGGGACCAAGCCGATCGACCTCGTCGTCGGCCTGATCGAGGAGATGAAGCGGCGGCACCCGAACCTGGACCCCGCCGTGATCGACGACATCATCCTCGGCGTCGTGGCGCCGGTCGGTGACCAGGGTGGCGTCATCCCGCGGGCCGCGGCGATGGCCTCCGGCCTGCCCGACGCGGTCGCCGGCGTGCAGGTCAACCGGTTCTGCGCGTCCGGCCTGGAGGCCGTGAACCAGGCCGCGCAGAAGGTCCGCTCCGGCTGGGACCGGCTGATCATCGCCGGTGGCGTGGAGTCCATGTCGCGCATCCCGATGGGATCCGACGGCGGCGCGATGTTCCTCGACCCCGCCACCAACTACGACACCTACTTCGTCCCGCAGGGCATCGGCGCGGACCTGATCGCCACCATCGAGGGCTTCTCCAGGGAAGACGTCGACGCGTTCGCCGTCAGCTCGCAGGACAAGGCCGAGGCGGCATGGTCGGGCGGCTACTTCACCAAGTCGGTCGTGCCCGTCACCGACGTCAACGGTGTGACGATCCTCGACCACGACGAGCACCGCCGTCCCGGCTCCACCGTCGACTCGCTCGGCAAGCTCAACCCCGCCTTCGCCGGCATCGGCGACATGGGCGGTTTCGACGCCGTGGCGCTGCAGAAGTACCACGCCGTCGAGAAGATCGACCACGTGCACACCGGCGGCAACTCCTCCGGCATCGTCGACGGATCCGCGCTCGTGCTGGTCGGCGACGAGAAGGTGGGCAAGGACTTCGGTCTCACCCCGCGTGCCCGTGTGGTGGCCACGGCCGTCACCGGCTCCGACCCGACGATCATGCTCACCGGCCCCACCCCGGCCACCCGCAAGGTCCTCGACCTCGCCGGGCTCACCGTCGACGACATCGACCTCTTCGAGCTGAACGAGGCCTTCGCGTCCGTCGTCCTGAAGTGGATGAAGGACCTGAAGATCCCGCAGGAGAAGGTCAACGTCAACGGTGGCGCCATCGCCATGGGGCACCCGCTGGGCGCCACCGGCGCGATGCTCGTCGGCACGATGGTCGACGAGCTGGAGCGCCGCCAGGCCCGCCGCGCGCTGGTCACCCTGTGCATCGGCGGCGGCATGGGCCTCGCCACCATCATCGAGCGCGTCTGAGGGCGGGAAGACCATGACTGAGACCAAGACCATCCGCTGGGAGTCCGACGCCGACGGCATCGTCGTGCTGACCCTGGACGACCCCAAGCAGTCGGCGAACACCATGAACGCCGACTTCCGCGAGTCGCTCGGCATCATCGTCGACCGGCTGGAGGCCGAGGCCGACAGCATCACCGGCGTCATCGTCACCTCGGCGAAGAAGACCTTCTTCGCCGGCGGTGACCTGAACGACCTGATCCAGGCGAAGCCCGAGCACGCCGCCGAGATCACCGAGTCGACCAACACGATGAAGGCGCAGCTCCGCAGGCTGGAGACGCTCGGCAAGCCGGTCGTCGCCGCCATCAACGGCGCCGCGCTCGGCGGTGGCCTGGAGATCGCGCTCGCCACCCACCACCGGATCGCCGCCGACGTGAAGGGCAGCCAGATCGGCCTGCCGGAGGTCACCCTGGGGCTGCTGCCCGGTGGTGGCGGCGTCGCGCGCACCGTGCGGCTGCTCGGCATCCAGACGGCCGTGCTCAGCGTGCTCGCCCAGGGACAGCGGCACCGTCCGGCCAAGGCACTGGAGATCGGCCTCGTACACGAGCTTGTGTCCGATGTGGACGAACTGCTGCCCAAGGCGAAGGAGTGGATCAAGGCCAACCCCGAGGCGCAGCAGCCGTGGGACGTCAAGGGCTACAAGATCCCGGGTGGCACCCCGTCGAACCCGAAGTTCGCGGCGAACCTGCCCGCGTTCCCGGCGAACCTGCGCAAGCAGCTCAAGGGCGCCAACATGCCCGCCCCGAGGGCGATCCTCGCGGCGGCCGTCGAGGGTTCGCAGGTCGACTTCGACACCGCGACGATCATCGAGACGCGCTACTTCGTCAGCCTCGCCACCGGCCAGGTCGCGAAGAACATGACGAAGGCGTTCTTCTTCGATCTGCAGCACATCAACTCCGGCGGCTCCCGCCCGGACGGCTTCGAGAAGTACAGCGCCACCAAGGTCGGCGTCGTCGGCGCCGGGATGATGGGCGCCGCGATCGCGTACGTCTCGGCGAAGGCCGGTATCGAGGTCGTCCTCAAGGACGTCACCCAGGAAGGTGCCGACAAGGGCAAGGCGTACTCGGCGAAGCTGGAGGAGAAGGCGCTCTCCCGCGGCAGGACCACGCAGGAGAAGTCCGACGCGCTGCTGGCCCGCATCACGCCGACCGCGGACCCGGCCGACTTCGCCGGGGTCGACTTCGTCATCGAGGCCGTCTTCGAGAGCGTCGACCTCAAGCACAAGGTGTTCAGCGAGATCGAGAGCGTCGTCAACCCGGACGCGGTGCTCGGCTCGAACACCTCGACGCTGCCGATCACCAGCCTCGCCGACGGTGTTTCCCGGCAGGAGGACTTCATCGGGATCCACTTCTTCTCGCCGGTGGACAAGATGCCGCTGGTGGAGATCATCCGCGGGGAGAAGACCTCGGACGCCACGCTGGCCAAGGTCGTCGACTACACCCTGCAGATCAAGAAGACCCCGATCGTCGTCAACGACAGCCGCGGATTCTTCACCAGCCGGGTCATCGGGACCTTCCTCAACGAGGCCGTCGCGATGGTCGGCGAGGGCGTGGAGCCCGCCAGCATCGAGCAGGCCGGTTCGCAGGCCGGATACCCGGCGCCGCCGTTGCAGCTCATGGACGAGCTGACGCTGACGCTGCCGCAGAAGATCCGCAAGGAGACCAAGGCCGCGATCGAGGCCGAGGGCGGCACCTGGCTGGGTCACCCCTCCGAGGGCGTCATCGACCGGATGGTCGACGAGTTCGGCCGCAAGGGGCGTTCGACCGGCGGGGCGTTCTACGACTACGGGGACGACGGCAAGCGCACCGCGATCTGGGGTGAGCTGCGGGATGCGTTCGGTTCCGGCAGCACCGAGCTCCCGTTCGAGGACATGAAGGAGCGCATGCTCTTCGCCGAGGCGCTGGAGACCGTGAAGTGTTTCGACGAGGGGGTGCTCACCTCCATCCCGGACGCCAACATCGGTTCGATCTTCGGCATCGGCTTCCCGCCGTGGACCGGCGGCGTCATCCAGTACATCAACCAGTACGCCGGGGGCCTGCCGGGCTTCGTCGCCCGTTCCCGGGAACTGGCGGAGAAGTACGGTGACCACTTCACCCCGCCGCAGTCGCTCGTCGAGAAGGCCGAGAAGGGCGAGATCTTCGAGTAGTACCAACGAGAACCGACCGGTGCCCCCTACCGCCACGCGGCAGGGGGCACCGCCGTGTCGCGCGGCTGGGCATGCCGTGTCGGGCGGTTGGGCATGCCGTGTCGGGCGCTCCGGCACCCCGTGTCGGGCGGTTGGGCCAGGCGTTCGCCTATCGGCGTTCGACGTGGATGCCGTCCGGCACGGCAGGGCGTCCCTGCGGTTCGTCGTCCGCCCAGGTGCTTCTCCCGGCGCCCGACACGGGTACCCGAGAGCGCGACACAGGGTGCCCAACCGCCCGACACAGGGTGCCCGAGAGCGCGACACGGGGTGTCCGGGCGCGCGACACGACCTGTTGTACGGCCCGACACGGGGTGCCCGGGCGCGCGACACGGGGTGGTGGGGTCAGAGGAGGGGAGGGACCAGGGCTTCGATGAGGTGGGGGCCCGGTTCGGCGATCGCGCGGGTGAGCTGCTCGGCCAGTTCCCCACCGGTGGTCGCACGGGTCGCCGGAACGCCCATCCCCTCGGCGATACGGACGAAGTCGAGGTCGGGGCGGGACAGGTCAAGCAACTCGTTCGCCTTCTTGCCGGAGGCGTCGGCACCGACCCGGTGCAACTCCATCCGCAGGATCGCGTACGCCCGGTTGTTCAGCAGAACCGTTGTCACGTCGAGGTTCTCCCGCGCCTGCGTCCACAGCGCGGTGATCGTGTAGAGCGCGCTGCCGTCCGCCTGCAGGTTGATCACCGGACGGTCCGGCGCCGCGAGCGCCGCACCGGTGGCCACCGGCATGCCCTGGCCGATCGCCCCGCCGGTGAGCGCGAGCACGTCGTGCCGGGGCGAGCCGAACATGGCGCCGGGCAGCATCAGACCGGAGGTGTTCGTTTCGTCGGAGATGATCGCCCGCTCGGGCAGCACCGCGCCGATCACGTCCACCCAGTTCTGCGCGGTGAGCGGACCCTCCGGTACGTCCGGCCGGGATTCCTTGGCACACAGGGGTTCCACGCCCTCGGCCAGCAGTTCGGCGAGTTCGTTGAGCGCCGCGACGACGTCCTGGCCGGGTTCGTCCAGGGCGAGTACCGCGGCATCCTCCGGTGCCAGTTCGCCGCGCCGCCCCGGATACGCGAAGAACGACACCGGCGGACGGGCCCCGGCGGCGATGACGTGCCGCACGCCCTCGAGTTGGTGCGCGGCGTGCTCGGGCACGTAGCCCAGCCGTTCGACGGCGGGCAGGCCCGCGCCGCGTTCCAGCCGTGCGGGGAAGGTCTCGGTGAACGTCCGCGCGCCCGTCGCGACGGCGATCCGGGACGCCGCCAGCAGACCCTCCGCGCGGCAGGCTTCACCACCGAGCAGCAGCGCGACCGGCTCGCCGGAGCGCAGCGCCTCGGCGGCCGCGCCGATCGTCCGCCGGGACACGGCGCCCGGCCCGCGCGGGGCAACGGCCTCGTGCGGCTCGCCGCCCTCGTCCCAGGAGACGTCCGCGGGCAGGATCACCGTGGCCACCCCGCCCGGGGCGTCCTGGGCCGCGGACACGGCCGCCGCCACGTCTGCTCCGACCTCCGCCACCGACGCCGACCGCCGCACCCACCCGTTCAGTGTCCCGGCAAGCGCCTCGATGTCGGACTCCAACGGGGCGTCGTGACGCTTGTGGCCGGTGGCGTGGTCGCCGACCAGGTTCACCACGGGCGTGTACGCCCGCCGAGCGTTGTGCAGATTCGCCAGCCCGTTGGCCAGTCCCGGCCCGAGGTGCAACAGGGTCGCCGCGGGTCGTCCGGTCATCCGGGCGTAACCGTCGGCGGCGCCGGTGACCACACCCTCGTCGACGCACAGCACCCCGCGCATCCCGGGGACCGAGTCGAGCGCCGCCACGAAGTGCATCTCCGAGGTGCCCGGATTGGCGAGACACACGTCCACGCCGGCGTCCGCGAGCGTGCGGATGGCGGACTGCGCGCCGTTCATGGTGCTCGCTTCCTGTTGTGTCCCAACGATGCGCTGCGAGGGTGCTAGACGGCGGCCGCGGCTGCCCTGCCCGCCTGACGCCCGGAGAACAGGCAGCCGCCGAGGAAGGTGCCCTCCAGCGAGCGGTAACCGTGCACACCGCCGCCGCCGAAGCCGGACGCCTCGCCCGCCGCGTACAGGCCGGGCAGCGGCTCGCCGTCGGCCCGCAGTACCCGGCCGGACAGGTCCGTCTGCAGTCCGCCGAGCGTCTTGCGGCTGATCACGTGCAGCCTGACGGCGATCAGCGGGCCCGCCTTCCGGTCGAGCAGGCGGTGCGGCGGTGCGACCCGGACGAGCTTGTCGCCGAGATAGCCACGCGCTCCGCGCAGGGCGGTGATCTGCATGTCCTTTGTGTACGGGTTGGTGATCTCCCGGTCGCGGGCGAGGATCTCGGTGCGGATGTCCGCGGCCGACAGCAGTTCGTCACCGGTCAGCGCGTTCATCTTCGACACCAGTTCGTCGAGATTCGTCGCCTGCACGAAGTCCGCGCCCCGGTCGAGGAACGCCTGCACCGGACCGGGCGCGCCGGGCAGCGCCCGCTTGAACGTCAGCCGGAGGTCCTTGCCGGTGAAGTCCGGGTTCTGCTCCGAGCCCGACAGCGCGAACTCGCGTTCGATGATCTTCTGGGTGAGGACGAACCAGGAGTGGTCGTATCCGGTGCCGCGCAGGTGTTCCAGGGTGCCGAGCGTGTCGAACCCCGGGTAGAGCGGTACGGGCAGCCGCTTTCCGCGCGCGTCGAACCACATCGACGAGGGCCCGGGCAGGATCCGGATTCCGTGCGAGGGCCAGACGGGGGAGTGGTTCTCGATGCCCTCGACGTAGTGCCACATCCGGTCGCGGTTGATCAGGTTCGCGCCCGCGTCCTCGCTGATGCCCAGCATGCGGCCGTCGACGTGCGCGGGGACACCGGAGAGCATGTGCTCGGGCGGTGTGCCCAACCGTGCGGGCCAGTTCTTCCTGATCAGGTCGTGGTTGCCGCCGATACCGCCGGAGGTGACGATCACCGCCTGCGCGCGCAGTTCGAACTCGCCGACGCCGGCGCGGGAGCTGCGTTCTCCCCTGGCCACGTCGCTGGGTTCGAGGACGGTGCCGCGCACGCCGTCGACCGCGCCGCCGGTGAGCGTCAACCCGTCGACCTGGTGCCGGAAACGCAACTCCAGGCGACCCTCGCGCACGGCCTCGCGGACGCGGCGCTCGAAGGGGGCCACGATGGCGGGCCCGGTGCCCCAGACGATGTGGAAGCGGGGCACCGAATTGCCGTGGCCGACCGCTCCGTATCCGCCGCGTTCGGCCCAGCCGACGACGGGAAAGAAGCGGATTCCCTTGCCGTGCAACCAGGAACGCTTCTCCCCGGCGGCGAAGTCGACGTACGCCTTCGCCCACTGCCGTGGCCAGTGGTCCTCCGGCCGGTCGAAGGCCGCGGTGCCCTCCCAGTCCTGCCAGGCGAGCGCGTGCGAGTCCTTGATCCGCAACCTGCGCTGCTCGGGGCTGTCGACGAGGAAGAGGCCACCGAACGACCAGAACGCCTGGCCGCCGATGCTCGCCTCGGGTTCCTGCTCGACCAGGATCACCCGGCGGCCGGCGTCGGCCAGTTCGCTCGCGGCGACCAGCCCGGCGAGCCCGGCGCCGACCACGATGACATCCGCGTCCATTCACGTCTCCGTTCTCCGGCATGCGCCCACTGCGAACGTACGAACGCTATCGCACCAGGCGGCACCTCACCCGGACGTGAGTTCCGGCCGCGACTCCCTCCACCTGCCCCTGACCAGGGCGCCTGCCGCAGTACGTCGACGTATTGCGCGCCCCACGAACCGCAATACGTCGACATATTGCGATTCTGGGGACCGCAATATGTCGACGAATGGCGGTGGGGTTACTCCGCTCGGGCGAAGCTGAGGGTCTCGCCCTCGACGCCGCGCAGCCACAGATCCTGTGCCGCCTCGGCCATCTCCGGCAGGCCCTCGGTGATCGTGGCGAAAACGTTGCCGGGTACCCAGCCCGCGTCCCCGTTGATCAGCAGGTTGTTCCGCCCGTAGAAGATCGCCAGGTCGGTGGCACCCTGATCGCTGTGCGCCTCGCTGCCCTCGTCGTAGCCGTACGCCGGGTTGCCGATCTCCCACGCCTCGAAGCCGAAGTAGACGACGTCGCCGGGGATCGGGGTGATCGTCGGGTTCTCCCGCCCGGGCTTCGGCTCCGCGAACGGCGGCACGAGCGTGTAGACCTCGTTGCGGGCGTACTTGGCGTGGTAGGCGGACGCGCTCTGCGGCAGGGCGTTCCACACGGCCTCACAGGTGCGCGGTGCCTCGGCGTCGAGCAGCACGGCCCGGCAGGAGACGCCCCGCTTGTCGAGCGTGATGGTGATGTAGCGAGCCACTTCCGGGGTCCCTCTCTCAGTTGCCGGTGACGGACGCGACCGCGTCGGCCCAGATGGCCAGCGCCTCGTCGATCTGCTCGGCGGTGACGACCAGCGGCGGGATCATCCGCACGACGTTCATGTGCGCCCCGCAGGTGAGCAGCAGCAGCCCGCGCGCCGCGGCCGCCTTCTGCACGGCCGCGGCGGTGGCGCTGTCCGCCTTGCCCTCGGCGGTGGTGAACTCCGAGCCGACGAGCAGGCCGAGCCCGCGGACGTCGCCGATCGCCGGGGTCTTGTCGGCCACCAGGCGTGCGCCGTCGAGGAGTTGACGGCCGCGCTCGGCCGCGTTCTCCACCAGGCCCTCGTCCTGGATGACGCTCAGCGTCGCCGCCGCGGCGGCGCAGGAGACGGCGTTGCCTCCGTAGGTGCCGCCCTGCGAACCCGGCCACGCCTTGCTCATCAGTTCCTTCGAGGCCGCGATGCCGGACAGCGGGAAGCCGCTGGCCAGGCCCTTGGCGATGACCACGACGTCCGGCCGGACGTCGAAGTGGTCGTGGCCCCAGAACTTGCCGGTGCGCCCGAAACCGGTCTGCACCTCGTCGATGATCAGCAGGATGCCGTGCTCGTCGGCGCGCTGCCGCAGCCCGGCGAAGAACTCGGTGTTGCCGGGCACGTAGCCGCCCTCGCCGAGGACCGGCTCGATGACGAACGCGGCGGTCTCGTTCGCCGCGCTCACCGTGGCGAAGAGGTAGTCCAGCTCCTGCAGGGCGAAGTCGGTGGCCGTCTTGACGTCCCAGCCGTAGCGGAACGCGTTCGGGAACGGGGCGACGTGCACGCCGGCCATCAGCGGCGAGATGCCCGCGCTGAAGCGGGTGCCGGAGGTGGTCATCGAGGCCGTGGCGACGGTGCGCCCGTGGAAGCCGCCGTGGAAGACGATCACGTTCGGCCTGCCGGTGGCCTGCCGGGCCAGCCGCAGGGAGGCCTCGACGGCCTCGCTGCCGGAGTTGGCGAAGAACAGGGAGTCGAGTCCGCTGGGCAGCACCTCGCCGAGGCGCTCGGTCAGCTCCAGCAGTGGCTTGTGCATCACGGTCGTGTACTGGCCGTGGATGAGCTTGCCGACCTGCTCCTGGGCTGCGGCGACGACGCGCGGGTGGCAGTGTCCGGTGCTGGTGACACCGATCCCGGCGGTGAAGTCGAGGTTGCGGTTGCCCTCGGTGTCGTAGAGGTACACACCCTCGCCGTGATCGACGACGACCGGGGTGGCCTGCTTGAGCAGCGGGGAGAGCTGGGCCATGGCAGCGACGCTCCTTCGGGGTGCGAGTTCGTGATGCGCGCGGTGTTGTCGATTGTTGACAATATTCGTAGCATGGCTTTCGGAGCTGCGCAATCACGTGCGCGCTCGGCCGAATTCGCGCTCGTGCGGATAGGGAAGGGGCAGGTGGATGAACGCGACACCCAGCGAGACCGGAGTGGTCGACGCGGTCGCCAAGGAGCTGTTCGTCGGCGGCAAGTGGACGCCGGCCGAGGGCGGCAGGACCTTCGCCGTCCACGATCCGTCCACCGGCAAGGCGCTGTGTGAGATCGCGGACGCCTCGCCGGCCGACGGTGCCGCCGCGCTGGACGCCGCCGTCGCGGCCCAGGCCGGGTTCGCCGCGATCGCCCCCCGGGAGCGCGGCGAGATGCTGCGCCGGGCCTACGAGCTGCTGATCGAGCGCAACGAGGAACTCGCGCTGCTGATGACGCTGGAAATGGGCAAGCCACTGGCCGAGGCGCGCGGCGAGATCACCTACGCCGCCGAGTTCTTCCGCTGGTTCGCCGAGGAGGCCGTGCGCATCGACGGTGGGTACGCCGTCGCCCCGAACGGCAGCGGCCGGTTCCTCGTGCACCGCCAGCCGGTCGGCCCGGCGATCCTGATCACGCCGTGGAACTTCCCGATGGCGATGGGTACCCGCAAGATCGGCCCAGCGATCGCCGCGGGCTGCACCTCGGTGATCAAGCCCGCCGCGCAGACGCCGCTGTCGATGCTCGCGCTGGCCGGCATCCTCGCCGAGGCCGGCGTGCCCGAGGGCGTGGTCAACGTGATCACCACCACCGATTCCGGTGGCGTGATGGAACCCCTGATCCGCGATGGCCGGGCCCGCAAGCTCTCCTTCACCGGTTCCACCGGCGTCGGCCGCAAACTGCTGGAGCAGTGCGCGGAGAAGGTGCTGCGCACGTCGATGGAGCTCGGCGGCAACGCGCCGTTCATCGTCTTCGACGACGCCGACCTGGACGCCGCGATCGAGGGCGCCATGCAGGCCAAGATGCGCAACATCGGTGAGGCGTGCACCGCGGCGAACCGCTTCTACGTGCAGCGCGGCGTCGCCGACGAGTTCGCCCGCAGGCTCACCGAGCGGATGGCCGGACTGCCGATGGGACGCGGCACCGAGGACGGTGTGGTCGTCGGCCCACTGATCGACCAGGCGGCGATCGACAAGGTCGGCGGCCTGGTGCGCGACGCCACCGACAAGGGAGCGAAGGTGCTCACCGGCGGCTCCGCCGTGGACGGTCCGGGCAACTTCTACCAGGCCACCGTGCTCACCGACGTGCCGAAGAACGCGAACCTCGCCTCGGAGGAGATCTTCGGCCCGGTCGCGCCGATCACCCCGTTCGACACCGAGGACGAGGCCGTGGCCGCGGCCAACGACACCGAGTACGGGCTCGTCTCGTACCTCTACACCAGTGACCTCAAGCGGGGCCTGCGCGTCACCGAGCGCCTCGAGGCCGGGATGATCGGGCTGAACCAGGGGATCGTGTCCAACCCCGCTGCGCCGTTCGGCGGGATCAAGCAGTCCGGGCTCGGCCGGGAGGGCGGCACCGTCGGCATCGAGGAGTTCCTGGAGACCAAGTACGTCGCGGTGGGCCTGTGATGGCCGGCAAGGACTACCGCATCGCGACGATCCCGGGTGACGGGATCGGCGTCGACGTCACCGTCGAGGCGTGCAAGGTGCTCGACCGTGCCGCCGCGCTGCACGGCTTCGGGCTGAAGTGGACCGAGTTCGACTGGAGCTGTGAACGGTTCACCGAGACCGGGGCGATGATGCCCGAGGACGGCGTCGCGCAGCTCTCCGCGTTCGACGGGATCTTTCTCGGTGCCGTCGGGTTCCCCGGCGTCGCGGACCACGTCTCCTTGTGGGGCTTGCTGATTCCGTTGCGGCGGGCGTTCGCCCAGTACGTCAACCTGCGCCCGGTGCGGCTGCTGCCGGGTACCACCTCGGCGCTGGCCGGGCGGTCGGCGGACGAGCTGGAGATGGTGATCGTCCGGGAGAACTCCGAGGGCGAGTACTCCGAACTCGGCGGCAGGCACAACAAGGGCCAGCCCGGTGAGTTCGTGCTGCAGGAGTCGGTGTTCACCCGGGTCGGGGTGGAGCGGATCATCCGGTACGCCTTCGAACTGGCGAGAACCCGCGTGGGCAGGGTGTGCTCGGCGACGAAGTCCAACGGGCTCATCCACTCCATGCCGTACTGGGACGAGATCTTCGCGGAGATCTCCGCCGAGTACCCGGATGTCCACAGTGAACAGTGCCATGTGGACGCTCTGGCGGCGCGGATGGTGCAGCAGCCCGAACGTCTCGACGTGGTGGTGGCCTCGAACCTGTTCGGTGACATCCTCAGCGATCTCGCGGCGGCCGTCACCGGTGGCCTCGGCATGGCGCCCTCGGGCAACATCAACCCGCCGGGGGAGTACCCGTCGATGTTCGAGGCGGTGCACGGCAGCGCACCGGACATCGCCGGGCAGGGCATCGCCAACCCCGTCGCGCAGGTGCTGGCCGGTGCGATGATGCTCGAACACCTCGGTGAAACCGCCTGCGCGCAGGCCGTTCGTGACGCCGTGGAGCAGGTGCTCGCCGAGGGCTCGGTGGCCACCCCGGACCTGGGTGGCAAGTCGACGACGGCCGAACTCGGCGACGCCGTCGCCGCCGCCCTCGGCTGAACCCGAACCCGACCCCGGCCCGCCGTGTCGCGTGCCCCGGCACCCCGTGTCGCGCGGCAGAGCATGCCGTGTCGCGCGTTCCGACATGCCGTGTCGCGCGGCAGAGCACCCCGTGTCGTGCGATACGGCATGCCGGGGCGGTGCCGGCCGGGTCAGGAATCCAGATGCGCGACGATGCGAGCGGCCATCGACGCCGGGTCGCCGTCCCCGTGCCGCAGCAGTACCTCGGGGTCGGCGGGCGCCTCGTACGGATCGTCGATCCCGGTGAAGCCAGTGATCTCGCCTGCCCGTGCCCTGGCGTACATGCCCTTCGGGTCGCGCCGTTGGCAGACCTCCAGCGGGGTGTCCACGTGCACCTCGGTGAACGGCAGCCCGGCCGCCTGGTGTGCGGCCCGGACGCGGTCCCGGTCGATGCGGTACGGGCTGATCAGCGACGCGATCGCGATGATGCCCGCGTCGGCGAACAGCCGGGCCACCTCGCCGACCCGCCGCACGTTCTCCGCCCGGTCAGCGGCGCCGAAACCGAGACCCGCGTTCAGCCCGTGGCGCAGATTGTCGCCGTCGAGCAGGTAGGCGGGGCGTCCCGAGCCGACGAGCGCGCGCTCCAGTTCCACCGCGACGGCCGACTTGCCCGAAGCGGAAAGGCCGGTGAGCCAGACGGTGCCGCCCCGCGAGACGCGCTCCTCGCGGGTCACCGCTCCGGAGTGCCACACCACCCCGGAGCCCTGACCGCTCGGGCCGGTGATCATGCCCGCCGCCACGGTGTTGTTCGTCGACTCGTCGACGAGGATGAAGCTGCCGGTACCCCGGTTGCGCCGATAGGCGTCGAACAGCAGAGGCTGTTGCGTGCGCAGGCTGATCCGGCCGATCTCGTTGAGCGACAAGGACCTCGCCGTTGTGACCCGGTGCAGGGAGTGGACGTCGAACCGGTAGTCGAGGCCGCGCACGCCCGCGCGGGTCGTGCGGGTGGTGTGCCGGATCGTGTACGTCCGCCCCGAGTCCAAAGTGGACTCACCGGTGAGCCAGCAGACCATCGCGTCCAGGTCCTGTCCCGCGTACGGACGGTTGCCGGGACGGCGCCGCTGCGGCCGATGTCGAGCTTGTCGTCCAGCCGGATGGTCACCGCCTGCGGGGGAAACGCCTCTGGCACCGGTACACCGCACGGGCCGTGGCTGTGCGAGATCCGCCAGGTGAGACCGGAGGGCAGGACCAACACCTCGTCGCCGGGCTTGAACACGCCCCCCGCGACGGTTCCCGCGTAGCCGCGGTAGTCGTGCGGCGCGCCCTCGGTTCGCGGCCGGATGACGTACTGCGCCGGAAACCGGGCGTCGATCAGGTTCCGGCCGGAGGCGACGTGCGCGTTCTCCAGGTGGTGCAGCAGCGAAGTGCCCTCGTACCACGGCATCTCGGTGCTGCGGTGCACGATGTTGTCCCCGTGCAGCGCCGACACGGGCACGAACGTCAGATCGCTGACGTCCGGCTTCATCGCGAACCGGCGGAAGTCCTCGCGGATCTCCGCGAAGCGCTCCGCGGACCAGCCCACCAGGTCCATCTTGTTGACGCACACCACCAGGTGGCCGATGCCGAGCAGGCCGGCGACGAAGGCGTGCCGCCGCGACTGCTCCAGCAGGCCCTTGCGCGCGTCGACTACGGTCTTGGAGTCGAACAGCAGGCGGCCGATCAGGGTGGACCTGCCGTCGTCCACGCTGCCCGCCGTCGCCAGCCGCAGGAGCTGCGCCATCAGAAGTAGCCCTCCTTCTTCCGGTCTTCCATGCCCGACTCGGAGATCCGGTCGTCGGCACGGGTCGCGCCGCGCTCGGTGAGGCGGGTGGCGGCCACCTCGGCCACCACCTCCTCGGGGGTGGCGGCGGCCGATTCCACGCAACCGGTACAGGTGGCGTCGCCGACGGTGCGGAAGCGGACCCTTGCCAGGTACGGCCGTTCGTCGGGCCGGAGCTCGAGGAAGCGGTTGGCGGCGAGCAGCATGCCGTCGCGGGACACGACCTCGCGCCGGTGGGCATAGTACGACGAGGGCAGTGCGATCCGTTCGGCGCTGACGTAGGACCAGATGTCGAGTTCGGTCCAGTTCGACAGCGGGAAGACCCGGATGTGCTCGCCTTTGCGGTGCCTGCCGTTGCAGAGGTTCCACAGTTCCGGTCGTTGCCCGCGCGGATCCCACTGCCCGAACTCGTCGCGGAAGCTGAACATCCGTTCCTTGGCGCGGGCCTTCTCCTCGTCCCGCCGCGCGCCACCGAACACCGCGTCGAACCGGTGCTCGCCGATCGCGCGGAGCAACGCGGCCGTCTGCAACCGGTTGCGGCTCGCGCCCGGCTCGGTCTCCTCGGTCACCCGTCCCGCGTCGATGTCGTCCTGCCCGCGGGAGACGACCATCCGGACGCCGAGTTCGGCCACGGTCCGGTCGCGGAACTCCAGCACCTCGTCGAAGTCGTGCCCGGTGTCCACGTGCAGCACCGGAAACGGCGGCCGGGCGGGCCAGGACGCGCGCATCGCCAGGTGCAGCAGTACCACCGAGTCCTTGCCACCGGAGAACAACAGCACCGGGCGTTCGAAGGTCGCGGCGACCTCGCGCAGCACGTGCACGGACTCCGCTTCGAGCGCACGCAGGTGGGACAGTTCGTACGCCGTTCTCACGCCGCCTCCCGGACCGAATGCGAATCGTTCACCGTTCCGCCCGGGTTCTCCGGCGGAGGCCCGCTGTAATGCCTGGTCACCGGCTTGTTTCCCGGTGATATGTACCCGGCCCGACGACCGTAGGTGAACTTTCGGCAGGGCCGCAAGCGCCGTAGGTCGCCGGATGGCGCGAGCTACGCTGGGGCCATTCCGGCCGGTTCGTGACCTGAATACGGGGGACTCTGGAGCCATGGCGAACACGAGCTCGCGGATGCTGCGACTGCTGTCCCTGCCGCAGACCCACCGGTACTGACCGGGCGTGGTGCCGGCCGCTCGCCTCGAGGTGAGCGAGCGGACGCTGCGCCGCGACGTCGACCGGCTGCGCGAGCTGGGATATCCGGTCGACGCGGCCCGCGGTGTCGCGGGGGGCTACCAGTTGCGGTCCGGGGCCGCCATGCCCCCGCTGCTGCTCGACGACGAGGAGGCCGTGGCGATCGCAGTCGGGCTGCGGACGGCCGCGGCGCGGTCGAGGGGATCGAGGAGACCTCGGTGCGGGCGCTGACGAAGGTCGTCCAGTGATGACGCCCCGGCTGCGACGGCGCGTCGAGGCCTTGCGGGAGTACACCGTGCCGGTCGGCTGGGGCCAGGGCCCGGCCGTGGACGCCGTCACGCTGACCGTGCTCGCGCAGGCCTGCCGGGACGACGAACGGCTGCGTTTCCGGTACACCGCGCGCACCGAGGCGGCGAGCGACCGGCACGTCGAGCCGTACCGGCTGGTCTCGCTCGGCCGCCGCTGGTACCTCCTCGCCTGGGACCTCGACCGGCACGACTGACGCACTTTCCGGGTCGACCGCCTCACCGGCCCGGCCGCCACCGGTGCCCGCTTCCGGCAGCGGGACCTGCCGGGCGGCGACGCGGGCGCCTTCGTCCGCGACCGGATCGCGGCCATCCCGGCGCGCTACCGGGTCGTCGTCGAGCTGCGGGCCCCGGTTGCGGAGGTCGAACGGTCGGCGGCGGGCTGGGGCACCGTCGAGCCTGCCGGGCACGGGCGGTGCCGGTTGCTGATGAACGTCGACTCGGTCGAATGGCCCGCCATGCTGCTCGGTTCGATCGGGGCGGAGTTCACCGTGCTGCGGCCCGAGGAACTCCGTGTTCACCTGCGCCGCACCGCGGAACTGTTCGGCCGGGCCTGAACTCGTCGCGTCCTGCGCGGAAATCCGGCGACCGCGGGCCGTGCCGCGTGCGAGGCTGTGCCGGTGAACGAGGACTGGGAACGACGGGTGGCCGACGCATGGGCGTCGATCGACGAGTACGGCGAGACGGAGTTCCGGGCGCTGATCGAGGGCCTGGCGGCCGAGCTGCCCCCCGGCGACGGCACCGCCGACTTCGAGCGGGCCTGCGCGTTCGACTCGACCGGCGACCCGGCCCGCGCCGTCACGCTGTACCGGCAGGCCACGGCGGCCGGGCTGACCGGGGAGCGGCGGCGGCGCGCGGCGATCCAGCTCGCCAGCTCGCTGCGCAACCTCGGGCGCCCCGAGGAGAGCGTCGCGCTGCTGACGGCCGAACGCGACGCGGGCTCGGACCATCTCGACGACGCGCTGCGTGCCGTGCTCGCACTCGCCCTCACCGACCTCGGGCGGGAACGTGAGGCCGTGTCCATCGCGATCACCGCACTGGCCGCGCACCTGCCGCGCTACCGCCGGTCGATGGCCGAGTACGCCCGGCTGCTCGTCGAGCCCGAGTAGCCGGCGGCGCCGGACACGCGGGGAATCGTGGCCAGGATCTGACCGCGATCGCTCCTAGCGTCGGAAACGGAAACACCGACGCGCGGAGGAGAATTGAGCATGACGATCGTGGTGACGACCCCGACCGGGAACGTGGGATCCCGCGTGACGCGGCTGCTGGTGCAGGCCGGGGTGCGGCCGACCCTGTTCCTGCGCGACCCGGCCCGGCTCGACCCGGACCTGCTCGACCACGTGGACACCGTGCGTGGTGACCAGGGCGACGCGGAGGCGGTCCTGAGCGTCACCGCCGATGCCGACGCCCTGTTCTGGGTCGACCCGCCCACCGGTGACCCGGATCCGATCGCGACATCCGCGCGGATGGGTGCCGTCGTCGCCCGCGCCGTACGGGAGAACGCCGTCCCCCGCACCGTGTTCCTCAGTAGCGTCGGCGCGGAGAAGCGGTCCGGTGCCGGTGAGATCGACGGTCTCGCCCGGACCGAGCAGCAACTCGACGAGACCGGCGAATCGGTGCTGCACCTGCGTTGCGGGTACTTCTACAGCAACCTGCTGCTCGACCCGGACGCGCTGCGCGAGGGCGTGCTGCGTACCGCGATGCCGGTGGATCACCCGATGCCGTGGGTCGATCCGCGCGACATCGGCGACATCGTGGCCGCCCGGCTGCTGCACACCGGCTGGTCCGGCCGCCGGGTCGAAGCCGTCCACGGCCCGGCCGACCTCACCTTCGCCGAGGCCGCGGCGATCCTGCGGCGCGTCACCGGCAGGCCGTTCCGGGCGGAACGGATCGCGGACGAGGACCTGCACACCGCACTGGTCACGGCCGGCCTGAGCGACAAGCAGGCGGACGCGATCGTGCGGATGTCCAGCGGCCTGCGGGACGGGTTCACCCCGGAGAATCCGCGTGGCACGCTCGGTACCACGCCGACGACGCTCGCGGCCTGGGCGGCCCAGAACCTGCCGTCGGTGAGCACGGCACCCGGCCGCGGGCGCGGCGACATCGCGGTCGCCGCGCCCGCGGCCGGTGGCGAGTGGATCAGCACCACTTGGGCGCGCGGTACTCGGCGATTCCCTTGAGCCTGTTGTACTCGAATTCGCGGGTCTCCCCGAACGGAATCTTCTTGCAGCTCGGGTCGGGTCCGCGGGCGACGTCGATTCCGGAGTTTCGCTTGGTGGCGTGACAATTGAGAATCGTCACGATTCCGGAGCCGCCGAAGTTCGCGTCGCGTTCACCCATGAAGTAGAGCTTCTGCTTGCGGTTCGAGCACGGACGGTCGAGCACGCCGACCGGCGCCGAGGTCGAAGCGCTCTCCGCCACGACACCGGAAGTGAACGCACCGGAATCGGTGGCCGAGGCGGGTACCGCCGTCACCAGTGCCGCTGTCACTCCGGCGAAAACCGTTGCCGCGATCTTTCCCTTCATCATTTCTCCCCTTCGGTTCGGTTATTCGAAAGCGATTCGAAGATAACGGTCTTTTCGCTCGATGATGCGCGAGCGGGACGAAGAGAGAACGAAGGGCGTGATCGCCCACCGGTCGTCACGCACTTTCGTCGTACACGGCCTGCTTCCTTCGTCGCGCACATCCATCCCGGTGCCCGGTGCGCGCGCGGCGCGCGCCGTGTCCAGGCCCGGGAATCGGTGTAATGATGAGTCGCCGGTACGCGGGAATCGACACACGGGAGTCTGCGAATGGACGAAGGGCTACCTGCGTTCTCGGTGGGCGGCAGGCCGCTGCACGAGCGGCTGACCGCCGAACTGCCCCGGCTCGCGTCGATGGTGGTCGCCGAGCTCACCGAACGCGTCCCCGCGTACCGGCTGCTGCCCGGCGAACAGCTCGCCGGCGACATCACCCGGGTCATCGAGGCGAACCTGCGCTCGTTCATCAGCGTGCTGCGTTCGAGAACCCTTCCCGGCCAAGCGGAACTGGACGTTCTCCGCGAATCCGCCGCCCGGCGCGCCGAGGAGGGCATCCCGATCGACGTCGTGCTCACCGCGTACCACGTCGGCGTGCAGGTCGTCTGGGAGTCGGTCGCCCCACTGGTGCGGCCGGACGAGGTCGGCGACCTGATCGGCATCAACGCACTCGCGATGCGGTACCTCGAGATGGTCGCGCCCGCCGTCGGCGCGGGATACCTCGACGAGCGGCAGACGATGTTCGACGACGAGCGCTCGGCGCGGCACATCCTGATGGCCGCCCTGCTGGGCGGCACTCCGCCGGAGACCGCGGCGGAGCGGGCCGGGCTGCGGCTGCCGCCCGGCTACCTGGTCCTGGCGATCGCGGTGGGAGCCCACCCGGACGAGACTCGGGCCGACATCGACCCGGTGGTCGCCGCCCGGCGCAAACTGCGGCGCCTGCGGGCGGAACTGGATCGCCGGGCCCGCGTGCCGGTGCTGTCCGCGCTCGCTCCCGAGGGCGGAACGGCGCTGCTGCCCACCACGGTCGCTCCCGAGGAACTGTCCGAACGCGACTGGGACGGCCTGCGGCGGATCATCGTCGAGATCGGCCAGACGGCCGGGGCGGAGGTCACCGTCGGCGTCGTGGCGGCCGAGCCCGCCGCCGTCGCGGGGGCCGCGGCGACCGCACGGGAGGTGCTGCACGTCGCGCAGACCTTCGGCCGGCCTCCCGGCGTACACCGGTTGCGGGACGTGCTGCTGGAGTACCAGCTCTCCCGGCCCAGCGAGGCGATCGACGAACTGGCCGCCCTGCTGCGCCCGTTGGACGGCAACGAGGAACTGGTGCAGACGCTGGAGACCTTCCTGCGCCGCGGCGGCAGGCGGCCCACCGCCACCGAACTCCACGTGCACCCGAACACCGTCGACTACCGGCTGCGCAAGATCGAGGAACTCACCGGCTTCGACGCGACCGCGCTCGGTGGAGCCGCGACGGTCACGGCGGCGCTGATCGCCCGCAGGCTGCGCCGGGACCCCGCGGACTGACCGGCCCGTACGCGGGGAGTCCCGGGACGATCGCCCCGGGACTCCCCGCCCGGCTCCCCCCGGGACCGGTCAGCTCAGGAACGGTGGATTGAACGCGCACGGCAAGGGTTTCGCGTCCGCGGGGTCGAGCGCGTTGAGCATGATCTGGTTGCCGCGCTTGCTGGTGACCACCGAGACGTGATCGCTGAGATCGGCCGCGCAGCCCTCGTCGACCCGGTGGTTGGTGGCGTTCGGGACATCGAGCTGTCCGCTGCTGTTCGGCAGCACGACCTCCTCCAGCGCGGGCTGGATGTTGGTGTACGTGACTCCGGGGACGGCCGCCGTGCCGCCCGCGTTGAGCTCGTCCATGAACGGCGTGCCCCTGCCGAACTCCTTGCAGGACATGCACACGCTCTCCAGAACCGCGTTCAGGAACGGCGGCAGGTTCTGCGCGAGCTCGGTCAGGCCGTAGAGCGTGGTGCCCGCGTAGTTGGGGGAGAAGCCGACCAGCGCGTCGGCCTTCTTCGCGCCGTCGAGTGCCTTGAGGTAGTAGGAGGCGATGGTGGTGCCCTCGGAATGCCCGACCAGCTTGACCTTCGAGGCGCCGGTCGTGGTCAGCACCCTGTCCACCAGCGCGGAGAGTTCCCGCGCACTGTCCGGCATCGAACGGAGCCCGCCGACGGTCGGCAGCCACCACTGTTTGCCATAGGTCAGGGAGAAGACGCAGTACCCGTTGTTGGCGAGCAGCGGTGAGATGGCGGGAAAGTTGAGCCCCTGGTTCCCGCCGAGGCCGTGCAGCAGGATCACCGGCTCCGGCTTCTCCGGCGAGGGCTCGCAGGACCAGATGTTGGACCCGGCGGGGGCGCGGTTCGGATCGAGCGAACCGGGATTGGCGACGAATCCGCCGGCCAGCGAGTAGACCACCGGATACGTCTGCCGGGCGGGTGCGGCGGAGGCCGTGTGACCGGAACCGAACAGGAGTGCGGCCACCGACAGCAGCGCGGTCACTGTCGCGCCGAGGACGCGGCGAGGAGGAGTGCGGCTCACGAGACCATCCTTCGAGCTTCCCGGACGCCCCGTTGCGGCCGGCCCGTCGAAGTCTCGTGCGCACCGGCCCGGAAGTCATCGGCACGGAATCTCGAATATCCCGCGCACCGTTGTCACCGATCACATATCGACCGGGCAGGGAGTCCGGCGTGGACGGGGCCGCCGCCGGACTCCTCGTGCACCCCGGTGTCAGGCGCCGACGTAGGCCGCCAGGTGCTCGCCGGTGAGGGTGGAACGGTCGGCGACCAGGTCGGCCGGGGTGCCCTCGAAGACGATCCGCCCACCGTCGTGCCCCGCGCCGGGACCGAGGTCGATGATCCAGTCGGCGTGTGCCATGACCGCCTGGTGGTGTTCGATCACGATCACCGACTTGCCCGCGTCGACGAGCCGGTCGAGCAGGCCGAGCAACTGTTCGACGTCGGCGAGGTGCAGGCCGGTGGTCGGCTCGTCGAGGACGTACACGCCGCCCTTATCGCCCATCCGGGTGGCGAGCTTGAGTCGCTGCCGCTCGCCACCGGACAGCGTGGTGAGTGGCTGGCCGAGTCGCAGGTACCCGAGACCGACATCGGCCAGGTGGATCAGGACCTTGTGGGCGGCGGGCGTCTTCGCCTCACCGGAACCGAAGAACTCGCCCGCCTCACTGACCGACATGGCGAGCACCTCACTGATGTCCTTGCCGCCGAAGGTGTAACCGAGCACCTCGGCCTGGAAGCGCTTCCCCTCGCACCCCTCACAGGGGGTGGCGACGCCGGCCATCATGGCCAGGTCGGTGTAGATGACCCCGGCCCCGTTGCAGGTGGGGCAGGCCCCCTCGGAATTGGCACTGAACAACGCCGGCTTCACCCCGTTGGCCTTGGCGAACGCCTTGCGGATGGGTTCGAGCAGGCCCGTGTACGTCGCGGGGTTGCTGCGCCGCGACCCCTTGATCGGCGCCTGGTCCACCGAGACCACCTGGTCCCGGCCGGAGACCGAGCCGCGGATCAGCGAGCTCTTCCCGGACCCGGCGACGCCGGTCACCACCACCAGCGTGCCGAGCGGTACGTCGACGTCGACGTCCCGCAGGTTGTGCGCGTTCGCGCCGCGGATCTCCAGCGTGCCGGTGGGCGTCCGCACGGTGTCCTTCAACGAGGCCCGATCGTCGAAATGGCGGCCGGTGACGGTGTCGCCCGCCCGCAGCCCGTCGACGGTGCCCTCGAAACAGACGGTGCCGCCCTCGGTGCCCGCGCCGGGGCCGATGTCGACGATGTGGTCGGCGATCACGATCGTCTCCGGCTTGTGCTCCACCACCAGTACGGTGTTTCCCTTGTCCCGCAACTGAAGCAGCAGATTGTTCATCCGCGCGATGTCGTGCGGGTGCAGGCCGATGGTGGGCTCGTCGAAGACGTAGGTGACGTCGGTCAGCGAGGATCCGAGGTGGCGGATCATCTTCGTGCGCTGCGCCTCGCCGCCCGACAGCGTCCCCGAAGGGCGGTCGAGACTGAGGTAGCCGAGTCCGATCTCGACGAAGGAGTCGAGGGTATGCCGCAGCGTCGCCAGCAGTGGCGCGACGGACGGTTCGTCCAGGCCCCGCACCCATTCGGCGAGGTCGCTGATCTGCATCGCGCAGGCGTCGGCGATGCCGACCTTGCCGATCTTCGACGACCGGGCACCCGCACTGAGCCGGGTACCGTCGCAGTCGGGGCAGGTGGTGAACGTGACCGCCCGGTCCACGAACGCGCGGATGTGCGGCTGCATCGCCTCCTTGTCCTTGGACAGGAAGGACTTCTGAATCTTGGGAAGCAGTCCCTCGTAGGTGAGGTTCACGCCCTCGACCTTCACCTTGATCGGCTCGTGGTGGAGGAAGTCCCGCATCTCCTTCTTGGTGTACTTGCGGATCGGCTTGTCCGGGTCGAGCAGGCCCGACTCGGCATAGGTCCGCACCGTCCACCAGCTGTCGGACTTCCAGCCGGGAATGGTGAAGGCACCCTCGGCGATCGACTTGGAATCGTCGTAGAGCTGGGAGAGGTCGATGTCGGAGACCGAGCCCCTGCCCTCGCAGCGCGGGCACATGCCGCCGGTGATGGTGAACTCACGGCGCTCCTTCACGGTCCGCCCGGCCTTTTCCATGGTGACCGCGCCCGCGCCGCTGAGCGAGGCGACGTTGAAGGAGAACGCCTGGGGCGAACCGATGTGCGGCTTTCCCAGCCTGCTGAACAGGATGCGCAGCATGGCGTTGGCGTCGGTGGCAGTGCCGACGGTGGACCGCGGGTCGGAGCCGAGCCGCTGCTGGTCGACGATGATCGCGGTGGTCAGTCCTTCGAGGACATCGACTTCCGGGCGGGCCAGCGTGGGCATGAAGCCCTGCACGAAAGCGCTGTACGTCTCGTTGATCATCCGCTGCGACTCGGCGGCGATGGTGGCGAACACGAGCGAACTCTTGCCCGAGCCGGAGACCCCGGTGAACACCGTCGGCCTGCGCTTGGGCAGTTCGACGCTGATGTCGCGCAGGTTGTTCACCCGCGCGCCCTGCACCCGGATCAGATCGTGGCCGTCGGCGGCGTGCGGCTCCGGCGATCTGGTGTCCGTCCTCGCGGCCTTGCTCATCATGTCTCCATCGGTCGTGCGGTGTGGCGTCGACGTGGCCTCGCTCGATCTAACCAGCTTCGAGCGGGTCGTCCCTGCGGTGGAAACCAGACTCAGCGCAGCTCCTGGATGCGGATCGTGTTGCCCGCGGGATCGCGGACGGCGCAGTCGCGAGCCCCCCAGGGCTGGTCGGTCGGCTCCTGCATGATCTCGGCGTCGCCGGCCTGGATGCGCTCGAACGTGCCGTCGAGGTCGCTGGTGGCCAGCATGAGGCTGGCGTAGGTGCCCTTGGCCATCATCTCGGCGATGGTGCGGCGCTCGTCGTCGGTCACGCCGGGATCCGCGCCCGGCGGATGCAGGACGACGGACGTGCCGGGCTGGCCGGGCGGGCCGACGGTGTTCCAGTGCAAGCCCCCGTACTCGACCTCGTTGCGGACCTCGAAGCCGAGAACGTCGCGGTAGAAGGCCAGAGAGGCGTGCGGGTCGTCGTGGGGAAGGAAGGTCGCGTGAATGGTGATGTCCATGGCGGTGACCCTAGGTGGGGCCCGGCGAGGTCGCTTCTCGATTCCTGATCGGTCTGGTGACCTGCTTCGCGACGCACGGCGGCATGCCCGCCGTCGCGTGCGTGGCGCGACGGCGGTAGACGCTGGGTGGCACGCCGACCAGCTCGCTGAACCGGGTACTGAAGGTGCCGAGCGAGGAGCAGCCGACGGTGAAGCAGACCTCGGTGACGCTGAGGTCGCCGCGGCGCAGCAGGGCCATCGCGCGTTCGATGCGCCGGGTCATCAGGTAGGCGTACGGCGATTCGCCGTAGGCGCGCCGGAACTCGCGGCTGAGGTGCCCTGCCGACATGTGCACGCCTCGGGCGAGCGCCTCGACGTCCAGCGGGCGGGCGTACTCCCGGTCGATCCGGTCCCGGACCCGGCGCAGCCGCGCCAGTTCGCGAAGCTGTTCGGCGGTGCCGGGTCTGTTGGTCACCTGCGCGATCGTGCCATATCGCGGGCACGGCGGATCTTCGCCAATCGGGTCCGTCGAGCCGCGTATCTGGTGGTGCGACAGCTATTGCTGCGGCTCGCGTGAGCGAGACCGCGCGCCTCTGCTCGAGCGGGGGAGTCGATGCGTCTTCTTGTCCTGCTTGACACCGTTATCGACGGATATGCGCTGCCGTCGTCTGATGGGACTTCGGCGGGTGAGAATCGTGTCCCAGGATTCTCCGCACCTGTGCGGTTCGCGGAACACGTCGGCCGGAGAACTGCGAAGCCACTCGGCACCGGCGTATCCGGCATACTGGGTCGCGCCGCGGCTGCGGTGCGGCCGTGGTTGCCGGCCGGACTGGTTGATCGAGCCGAGGAAGGAGCAAGGTACGGCAACGGATGGCAGGGCGCTGCGATCGTTCCCCAAGAGACGGCCAGGTCTGCTGGGTCGCACGTGCCCTCGTCGTACGACCCGATTCGCCCGCGGACACCAGCGACTCGACGCCGAACCCCTGCTGTGAAGGATCACCGAGAGCATCACAGGAAACGGCCAGATGATTTCTCCCGAGTCGCGGTGTGTAAATCCGAGTATGTTGCAGGGGAAGAAAATGACTGCTGTGAAACTGGACCTGGCTGATGACTTCGCTTGTTACGCGACCGTCGATCCATCCGGCAGGTATCGCGAGATCAACTTCATCTACGACGAGGTGTTCACCCGGCGAAGCTATCTGCAGGAGGGGATCGACCTCCCGGACCGCGCGCTGGTGGTGGATGTCGGTGCGAACGTGGGAATGTTCTCCTTGTTCGTGAGCAAGGAAGCGGCCGAGGTCGACGTGCTGGCCTTCGAGCCGCATCCCGCGCTCGTCGAGGCCCTGCACGCCAATCTGGAACTGCACACCGCCGACCGGGTCACCGTGTTCCCGTTCGGGCTGGGTGAGAACGCGGAAGCGACGGTGGACTTCACGTTCTACCCCCGGTTGCCCGGCAACTCCACGCGGTACCGGGAACTCAAGGAGGGTCCGCTGCTCGAATTGTTCGGCGAGCAGGCCTTTCAGGAGATGACAACGAACGGCGCTTTCCAGAGCGAGACAGTTCCGGTCGAGATCAGGCGGCTTTCCGACGTTCTCGCCGAAGTCGAGCCGACCCGCCCGATCGACCTGCTGAAGGTCGACGTCGAAGGCGCTGAGGTGGACGTCTTGCGCGGACTGGACGAGGCTGATTGGGGCCGGGTGAGGCAGGTGGTCGCCGAGATCCAGGACACCGACGGGGCGCTGGCCGTCGCCGAGCGGCTACTCGGCGAGCAAGGCTTCGCTGTCACCGCCGTGCTCGCGGAGGACCTACTCGACGGCATTGCCATCTACACCCTCTATGCCTCTCGCTGAGCGCTGGTTGGCCGGGGTGGGCACGAAGAAGGCCCCGGCTTGCGTTTCCGCTGGCCGGGGCCTGTATCCGCTGGTGCTGGGGTTGTGCCCTCGGCAGTGTCCTGGCTCAGGAGATAGGCGACAGGTGTCTCAGGTCATAGGCGACACGAGTCGCGGGTCATCGGCGACTGGCTGGGTGGGCTGGATGCTCGGGCATGTCGAAGGCTCGTCTGGTTATCACC
>NZ_NKYE01000044.1 GCF_002262875.1 Amycolatopsis antarctica
ATAAAATTATATTTATATATTATAATATAATTAAATATATTATAAATTTAATAATTTAATAAAAATATTCTTTTTATAATTATTATAATAATTAAATAAATAAATAATAATAAGAATAATTAATGTATAATTTTTTATAAATATTATATATTTTTATATTAATAAAATAAAATAAAATTATAATATAATTAAATTATAAGAATTATATTTACTCCTTTTATAATTTATATTTATAATATAATATAATATAAAATAAATATAATATAATATAAAATAAATATAATGTAATAGGTATTCACTCCTCTTTGGGGTTCCGGTCCCCCATACGGATACGGATACGGATACGGATACGGATACGAATACGGGGGGGACCGTCCCCCAGAACTTAATATTATATCTTAAATAATTAATATAAATATAATATATTATTTAATAATAATAATAAATAAATAAATAAATAAATAAATTAAATAAATAATAATATTATTATAATTACTTTTTAATAAATAATATTAATATAATATTATATTAGTATTATAAATAGACTTTTTATTATTTTATATATAATATAGTCCGGCCCGCCCCCGCGGGGCGGACCCCGAAGGAGTAATATATTATATAATTATTATTTTTAATTATAAATAAAATATAATTATTATTTATTATATAATTTATATAAATATATATATATATTTATTATATATATAAATATAAATATAAATATAATAATTAACTTTATATAGAAATTCTCCTAATAATAATAATAATAATAAATATAAAATAGTCCGGCCCGCCCCCTGCGGGGCGGACCCCGAAGGAGTGAGGGACCCCTCCCTATACTTACGGGAGGGGGACCGAACCCCTTTTTATTCTTAAGAAGGAGTGAGGGACCCCGTGGGGACCGAACCCCGAAGGAGATGTTCATTAAATAATTAAATATATATAATTAATAATATTAAAGTTTTATATATATTAATATATTATAAAAGGTTTATATATATATATAATAAGATAAGTAATAAATTAATTAATTAATAATATAAAAATATATATTATATATTATGTTTTATTTATATATATATATATATTATGTA
>NZ_NKYE01000045.1 GCF_002262875.1 Amycolatopsis antarctica
AAATATTTTTATTATAAATAAATAATATATCTTATTATGGTAATTTATATTTATTTTTATAAATGTTTATTATAACAATATTTATAAATTATTATTATTAATAATATAAAAAAAGTAATTATATATTATCCATTATTTATTTATTTATATATTAATATATTAAAAAAAAGGTATATTATATATTATTATTATTTTTTATTATAATTTATATATATTATTATTATTATAATATTTATATATTTTATAATAATTATATAATTATAAGAATGTTATTAATTTAATTACTTAGCAAATAATCCACTTTACCTATAGTTAATTTTCCTTTATTAAAAAAAAAATATAATAATAAATAAATTAATAAATTAATAAATAAATTAATAAATTAATAAATTATAATAAATTATAATTATTTTTTATATTATTGAGAAATAAATAATAATAACAAAATAATTTATTATTAATAAATATAATAATAAAAAGATTATTATTTATTTTTTTATATTAAGTATAAATATACGAATCTAATCAGATTTGCACTGACATCCTCCATTATGACAAAATGGTACTTTACTATTAAGCTACAGATCCTTTATTTTATTATTATTATTATTATTACTCCATTGGAATAAAACTCTTTATTAAAATTTATACCTACTACTATTATTATAATTATTATTATAAAATTTAATATATTAATAATATATATATATATTTATTTATATTATTATTATATTATTTATTAAATATATAATATTATATATACTTTTTTTATTATAAAATAATATTTATAATTTATATAAAAAGAAATATATTAATTATATTATATATACTTTTTTATCAATAAAAAATTATTATAGTCCGGTCCGCCCCCGCGGGGCGGACCCCAAAGGAGGAGTAATAAAAAATATATTAAAAATATATTATTAATAGTTCCGGTGCCCGGCCACGGGAGCCGGAACCCCACAAGGAGATTATTATAAATTATTATTATCATTATTTATTTATAAAGAATAATTATTAAAATATTTTAATTTATTT
>NZ_NKYE01000046.1 GCF_002262875.1 Amycolatopsis antarctica
CCCTAGCGTTGGAGCCGGGTGAGGAGGCTGCTGGCCTCCTGCGCGGCCGGGGCGTGGTTGTCCAGATGCCGCAACTGCTCCGGCAACGACTCCCCACGATGCTTCTTCGTCTGCGCGTACAACCGACCGGCCCGATACGACGAACGCACCAGCGGACCAGCCATCACCCCCGAGAACCCCAACCCGTACGCGGCCTCCGAATGCGCCACGAACTCCTCCGGCTTCACCCACCGCTCCACCGGATGATGCCGCGGCGACGGCCGCAAATACTGCGTGATCGTCAAGATCTCACACCCCGCAGCCACCAGATCCGCCATCGCCCCGGTGACCTCCTCCGGAGTCTCCCCCATCCCCAGAATCAGATTCGACTTCGTCACCAACCCCGCCGCCCGCGCCGCCGCGATCACATCCAGACTCCGCTGATACCGAAACCCCGGACGAATCCGCTTGAAAATCCGCGGCACCGTCTCCACATTATGCGCCAACACCTCCGGCCGCGACGAAAACACCTCAGCCAACTGCACCGCATCAGCATTGAAATCCGGAATCAACAACTCCACACCCGTACCCGGATTCAACCCATGAATCCGCCGCACCGTCTCCGCATACAACCACGCCCCACCATCAGCCAAATCATCCCGCGCCACACCCGTCACCGTCGAATACCGCAACCCCATCGCCTGCACACTCTCAGCGACCTTCCGCGGCTCCGCACGATCCAACTCCGCAGGACGACCCGTATCAATCTGACAGAAATCACACCGCCGAGTGCACTGATCCCCACCAATCAAAAACGTCGCCTCACGATCCTCCCAACACTCATAAATATTGGGACAACCCGCCTCCTCACACACCGTGTGCAAACCCTCCCGGCGCACCAAACCCTTCAACTCGGTGAACTCAGGACCCATCCGCGCACGCGTCTTGATCCACGACGGCTTCTTCTCAATCGGCGTCTCACTGTTACGCACCTCGAGCCGCAACAACTTCCGCCC
>NZ_NKYE01000047.1 GCF_002262875.1 Amycolatopsis antarctica
GAGCATCGTTCGGTGTTGTTGGGTGGGGTTGAGGTTGCTCGTGGTGTGGTGGGTGGGGGTGGGGTGTGTTTTGTGTTTTCTGGTCAGGGGAGTCAGTGGTTGGGGATGGGTCGGGGGTTGGCGGGGCGTTTTCCGGTTTTTGGTGGGGTTTTTGATGAGGTGGTGGGGTTTTTTCCGGGTTTGCGGGAGGTGGTGTGGGGTTCGGATGGTGGTGTGTTGGGTGGTGTGGGGTGGGCTCAGTTGGGGTTGTTTGCGTTTGAGGTGGCGTTGTTTCGGTTGTGGGAGTCGTGGGGTGTGGTGCCGGATGTGGTGGTGGGTCATTCGGTGGGGGAGGTGGCTGCTGCGTATGTGGCGGGGGTGTTGTCGTTGGGTGATGCGTGTCGGTTGGTGTCGGCGCGGGCTGGGTTGATGGAGGGTTTGTCTGGTGGTGGGGCGATGGCGGTGGTGCGTGTGTCGGAGGAGGAGGTGGTGTCGTGTTTGCCGGAGGGTGTGGTGGTGGCGGCGGTGAATGCGCCGGGGTCGGTGGTGGTTGCGGGTGAGGTGTCTGCGGTGGGGGTGGTGATGGGGCGGTTTGCGGGGTCTCGGTTGTTGGATGTGGGGGGTGCGTTTCATTCGCCGTGGGTGGATCCGATGTTGGCGGGGTTCGGGGATGCGTTGGGTGGGGTGGTTTTTTCTGATCCGGTGATTCCGGTGGTGTCGTCGGTGGAGCTGGGAATGGACATGGCGACGGTGGACTACTGGGTTTCTCAGGTGCGTCGGCCGGTGCGTTT
>NZ_NKYE01000005.1 GCF_002262875.1 Amycolatopsis antarctica
CCACTAACACCCGACACCTACAGCGCAGGGCCGCCACCGGCACCAGCCGGAGGCGGCCCTGCGCCACGTCCGACGGGTTCACACGCGTCCAACGCGGTCACATGGAACGATGGTGAGGTGGTGAACCCTGCCGAGATCCCGACCGCCTCCGTCCGCGATCTGCCCAAGGACGGGCTGACCCTGCTCGACGTCCGCGAGTCCGACGAGTGGGCGGCGGGCCACGCCCCCGAGGCCGTGCACATTCCCCTCGGCGACCTGCCCGCCCGGGTCGACGAGCTGGCGGAGTTCCCCGACGACCGTCCGGTGTACGTCGTCTGCCGTACCGGTGGCCGTTCCGCGCGCGCCGCCGCCTGGCTCAACGCCAGCGGCTGGGACGCCGTCAACGTCGCGGGCGGCATGAAGTCCTGGCACACCGAGGGCAGGGACGTCGTCGGCGACGGTCCCGGCGAGCCCGAGATCCTGTAACGGCGATGCACGGACCAGCGCAGCACAGGGCTCCAGGGCCGCGGCCCGGTGCCCGTCCGCGCGTGCGCTGGGTCGCCACCACGCCGCCGGGGATACCGCGCCATCCGCCGCCCCGCCGCCCCGAGCCGTACACCGGCCCCCCGTCCTACCCGGCGCCCCCGCGCTGGGGGTTCCCGAAACTGACCTGGCGCTGGCCGACCGCGGTGCCCGGCACCCCCTCGGACACCCCGCACCCCATGCAGCGGCTGCGCACCCTCGGCCACAACGCGGGCGCCGCGCTGTGGACGGTCGCCGCGTTCGCCGCCGTCACCGCCGCGGCGGAGGTCTGGCGGTACGTCCTGCTCGCGCAGAGCCGTGGCTCCGCGCTGAGCCCCGGGGTGGTCGGCGCGTCCGACGCGCTGGTACTCGCCGGGGCGCTGCTGACGTTCGTGCTGGCGATCCTCGCCTTCGGCGGCTCACTCTGGTGGCTGCTCGTCGCCCGCGCGGTCGCCGCCGACGCCGCGGGGCAGGCACCCGCCCGCAGCGGACCGCAGGTGGTGGCCGGGGTGCTGGTGCCGGGGGTGAACCTGGTGCTGGCCGGTTCGATCCTCGCCGAGCTGGAACACACCGTGCTGCGCAAACCGTCCGCGCAACGCCCCCGCCCGTCCCGGCTGGTGCTGTGGTGGTGGGGGCTGTTCGCGGGCAACGGCGTACTGCTGGCGGTGACGATCCTCTGGCGGATGCGCGACGGCGTGCAGGCCGAGGCGGACGGCGTGCTGCTCACCGCGTCGACCGACCTGACCGCGGCGGCTCTGGCGGTGGTGACCGCGCTGGTCGTCCGGCGGCTGACGCTGCTGCTCGCCCCGCTCGACGCTTCGACCCTGCGCCCGTTGCGGGTGCTGAAGGTGACCGGGGCGCCGCGCCCGGAGCGTCCCGCCCGCCCCGCGACCGCCCCGCGCTGATCCCGGGCCACCGGTTGTTCAGAGCGAGACGGGCAGGGTGCGGAAGCCGCGGATGACGAACTCCGGCCTGCGTTCCGGGGCGCCGGCGGGCCGCAGGCCGGGCAGCCGCGAGGTCAGCGCCCCGACGGCCGCCGCGATCTCGACGCGGGCCAGCGGCGCCCCGACGCAGTAGTGGATGCCGCCGCCGAAACCGAGGTGCGCGTTCGGCTGCCTGGCCACGTCGAGCAGGTCCGGTTCGGCGAACACCGCCGGATCGCGCGCGGCGGCACCGAGCAGCGCCGCGATCCGCTCCCCGCGCCGCACGGCGAACCCCTCGATCTCCACGTCCACCGTGGCCGTGCGCTCGAAGAGCTGCAACGGGGAGTCGAACCGGATCAACTCCTCCACCGCGACGGGCAGCAGCGCCGGATCGTCGACCAGCCGTTGCCACTGCTCCCGCGCACCGAGCAGCGCGTGCACGCCGTTGCCGATGACGTTCACCGTCGCCTCGTGGCCCGCCATGAACAGCAGTACCGCCGTGGCCACCACCTCGTCCTCGGTCAGATCCGCCGCGAGGAGGTGACTGACCAGGTCGTCGCCGGGCCGGGCGCGGCGCGCCGAAGCCAGCGAGCGGACGTACCCGGCGAACTCCGCCGCCGCCTCCTCGGCCATGCGCCGGGACTCCTCGGGCAGCCCGTACTCGTACATCCGCACGATCGCGTTCGACCACGGTACGAGCCGGGGCCGGTCCGCGGCGGGAACGTCCAGCAGCTCGCCGATCACCGCCACCGGCAACGGGCCCGCCAGGTGTTCGAGCAGGTCGGCGGAGCCCTCGCGGTGGATCCGCGCGGCCAGCCCGTCGACCATGCCGTCCGCCAGTTCCTCGATCCGCGGGCGGAGCCGTTCGACGTGCCCGCGCGCGAACGCCCCGGACACCAGCCTGCGCAACCGGGTGTGCGCCGGGGGCTCGTTCTCCAGCAGCGAGTTGCGGTGCAGCAGGTTGAACGAGGCGAACCGCTCGGCCGGCTCGGCGTCGGACCAGATCCGGCCGAGGCCGCGGTGCCGCAGCACGGCGGAGGCCGCGGCGTGCGAGACGGCGACGGCACAGCCGAGGCCCTGGTGCCGGTGGACCGGGCCGTGGGCACGGGCCTCGGCGAAGGCGGGATACGGGTCGGCGAGGAACGCGGGATCATCGGTGTCGAACAGGCGCACCCTCCGACGGTAGCCCGGCCCCGGATCGGATAGCGTCATCGCAACCGGAATACAGGAGGCGACGTGGGTAAGGCCGCACGCAAGAAGGGCCCCAAGAACAACGAGGCGCGCAGGCAGAAGGTCCGCGACGTGTTCGTCGGGCAGCCGTTCGAGGGCCTGGCCGCCGAGCCCGAGCTGATCGCGATGCGCGAGTTCGTACCGTCGGCCACCGCCGCGCTGTCCATTGCGGACAGTCCTGATAGGACGGTCACGCTGGCGACCGTGCTGCCGATGGCGGCCGCGGCGTTCGTTCGCTCCGACGGCGAGCGGTTCCTCGGACTCCAGGTGCAGACGCGCTCCTCCGACATCAGCCGGGACCTGGGCCGGGCCCTGCAGTGGGTGCTGGACGCCGAGCCGGGCGCCGTGCTCTCCGTGCCGGACACGACCACCCCGGCGCACGCCGGGGACAAGCGGCTGCAGGACCTGCTCGTCGCGGACGCGGTGCTGGAACCCACGCTGCACACCGATTTCTCCTGGTGGCTGCCGGAGGACACCGACCCGCAGGGCGAGGTCGCGCTGTCGCTGGAGCGCGCCAACTCCGCGATCATGCCCACCGACCGCGTCGGCCCGGCCGCGTACTGGGTCGAGGCGGGCGACAAGTCGCACGTGCGCTGGGTGCGTCCGGAACCGGAGAACGCGCTCCTGCAGGCCCTCGCCCGGCTGTCCGCGGCCGGTGAGATCGGGCTCGGCGAGGACTCGCGCTACGCCGGTTCCTTCCGTGCGCACGGCCTGTTGGTGCCGGTGTGGGACGTCGACTCCGAGGCGCATGCCCGGGAGTGGATCGAGCCCACCCAGCAGCTCGGCGAACGCCTCGACAAGGCGCTGGCCTCGCTCGACGAGACCCCGCTGGACGCCACCGAGCGCCGCGCGCGGGACGGCCTGGTCGGCAGGCAGTTGACGCTGCGGTGATCCTGCACATCTGCGCGGCCGCGGACTGGATGGCCGCGCAGCAGGGCGGCACCAGCGACTACCGGGCGGCCTCGCTCGACGACGCGGGGTTCGTGCACTGCTCCGACCGGGGGACGCTGCACCTCCCCGCGAACGCGCTCTACGCCGGTCGGGCCGATCTGGTGCTGCTGGAGATCGACGAGACGCGGCTGGACGTCCCGGTGCGCTGGGAGCCGGGTGTCCCGCCCGCTCCCGGCGCACCGTGGTTCCCGCACGTCTACGGGCCCGTGCCGCTCAACGCCGTCGTCGCGGTGCACGAGTTCCTGCCGGGCCCGGACGGGGTGTTCACGCTGCCGCCAGCCTTGGCGAACGGCTGACCACCACCCGAAGTAGCGTGCGGGTTCCGGACAACCTTTCGCGCCACTGCCGCGTTTCCGCTGCAGGTGGGACGTCCCAGCCAGGTGCAGTCGGTCGCGGAGGGAGCGCTACGGTGGCCGCAGTGTTGCCCGTCATCCAGGGGGGAGGCGGATGGGTGGGCGCATTGCGCCAGGAGAGGGGAACGGCCGTGTCTGCCGAACTCACGGACTTCGCCGAGTTCGTGGAAGCGAGCCTGCCCGGCCTGCTCAGATACGGTCACGCACTCACCGGTAACCCGCACGACGCCGCCGATCTGGTGCAGACCGTGCTGGAGAAGATCGGTTCGCGCTGGACCCACGTGCAGCGCAAGACCGGCGATCCGCTCGCCTACATCCGCCGTTCCATGGCGAACGCGCACATCAGCCGCTGGCGCCGAATCCGCAAGGAAAGCCTGGTCGCGGACATTCCGGAGCAGCCGACGTACACGCCGGTGGACCCGTTCGAGCACGAGCCGCTGTGGCAGGCGTTACGAGCTCTCCCGCCGAGGCAACGTGCGGTCATCGTGTTGCGTTACTACGAAGGACTGTCCGAGGCGGAGATCGCGGAGTCCCTCGGTGTCAGCCAGGGCACCGTGAAGAGTCAGGCAAGCAAGGCGATCGCGTCCATGCGCGTCAAGCTGACGCCTGCCGAGGAGCGCGAAGGGAGGGAACCGAGTTGAGTTCGACTCCACCGAACCCGGACGAGCGGCCGGAGAGCGGGGCCGATGCCGTCGAGCCCGATGCCGGACCCGCCGGCGAGGCCGAGCCCGTCGATCGCGCCGAGACCGACACGGAACCGGTCGACGCAGAGTCGGCCGACGCGGTGCCTGCCGAGGCAGAGCTGACCGACGCAGAGCCCGGCAAAGAGCTGACCGACGCAGAGCTGATCGACGCAGAGCTGGCCGAGCCCGCGGAAGCTGTTGGGGCAGAGCCCGCAGAGCCCGCAGAGCCTGCCGAGCCCGCTGGGGAGCGGCCGGTCGTCGACGTGGTCGTTTCCGCACGGGATACCGAGCCCGAGGACGAGTTCGACGCCGAGTTGCGCGCGCTGTTCGAGGACGAGCGGCTCGCGGTGCGCCCCAGGGCGGGTGCCGAGCAGGCGATCGTGGCCGGGGCGCAGCGGGTGCGCAGGCGCCGGACGCTGGTCACCTCGGGCGGTGGCGCGATGGCCGTGGTAGCCGTGGTGCTGGGCGGCGTGCTGATCGGTGGCGGCTCGGACGAACAGGAGTTCCCGCCGCTCGCGGTGGACACGGCGACCTCGATGGAGCTGCCGCCGAGCGAGCCGAGCCAGGCCCCGTCGCCCGCACAGCCGTCGAGTAGCGCCCCGGCGTCCTCTTCCAGCAGCGTGCCGTCGTCCGCACCGAGCCCGAGCGCGGAGCCGTCCACCCGCACACCGTCCTCACCCTCGTCGAGCACCAGGTCACGGCAGGCGCCGATGGCGGGCGGCCCGCAACTCGGCCCGCAGGGATACGGCGCACTGCGCCTCGGCATGTCGTTCGCGCAGGCGCAGGCCACCGGCCAGCTCGTCGGCGCCGACGACGCGGAGACAATCTCCGGCTGCCGGACGTTCCAGCTCACCGAAGGCGGCGGCGCCGTCGACAGCGTCATCGTTTCGGCCGCGAAGGGGGTCGCGGTGTTCACCGCCTCCGGGGCACGGACTCCCGAGGGGGTGAGCGTCGGCTCGCCGGAGGAGGACGTGAAGGCCGCCTACCCCGGTGGCGAGGCCGGGCCGAACGGCTACTACGCCGACGCGGGTGGCAGCGGCGTCTACAACTTCTCCATCTCCGGTGGGGAGCTGTCCGGTTTCTCGCTGGAGCTCTCCGGCCAGGACTGCGCAGGCTGACCAGCGCACGACAAACGCGAACCCGGGCCACTCCACAGGGGGAGGGCCCGGGTTCGCGTTCTTCGTGGCCTGACGACCCTCGGGAACCGCAGGACAGGCAGGCTCAGAGCGAGCCGCCCGCGACCGGGGGCATCGTGGCGTCGGATTCGCCCGCGTCGCCGACCGAGTCGCGGTAGAGGAACTGCTCGACCTCGAACAGGTTGCCGTTCGCGCGCTTGATGACGTTCAGCAGCGAGGACATCTGCGAGATCTCCTCGACCTGCTCCTTGAGGAACCACTGCATGAACTGCTCGCCCATGAAGTCGTCTTCCTCGCGGGCGGCCTTCGTCAGCGTCTTGATGTCGGCAGCGACCTCCTTCTCCTGCTCCAGTGCCAGCTCCACGAGTTCGTCGACCTTCGTGAAATCATTTCGCACGTCGCCGGTACCCGGAATGTCGATGTGGTGATCGGTGTCCAGCATGTACTGGACGAGCGCCATCGCGTGATTGCGCTCTTCCACGGACTGCTTGTAGAAGTGCTTCGCGAGCTGGGGGAGATCCTGGTTGTCGAACCAGACGGCCAGCGCGATGTACTGCTGCGAGGCGTTGAACTCGTTGTGCACCTGCTCCTGGAGCAACTCGTAGAACTTCGAACGGGGGTTCTTCTTCGTGAGGGCCATGACCGAAATATACGTCGGACCAGGCATGGATCGCTACTCGAAACTGGTGATCTGTCACCTATTTGACTACCATTCTGAGCCAAGGAAACACTAATTTCGAGAAGGCTTTCCTAAGTGGATTCGGGCAATAAACAAGGCAAGGCTGACTTTCGTTCAAGTCAGCCTTGCCTTATTTGTGAACGCTGCGTGGCGGTCAGATTCCGTCGCGTGCGACCGGGCAGGACATGCAGCGTGGGCCGCCGCGGCCGGAGCCGAGTTCCGAACCGGCGATCGCGAGCACCTCGATACCCGCCGCCTCCAGCCGGGCGTTCGTCTCCACGTTGCGCTCGTAGCCGACGACCACGCCGGGCGCCAGCGCGAGCGTGTTGTTGCCGTCGTCCCACTGTTCCCGCTCGGCGGTCACCGGGTCCAGCCCGGTGTCGATGACGCGCAGCTTCTCGATCCCCATCGCCTCGGCGGCGCTGTGCAGGAACGGTGCCGGGTCGTCGACCTTCACGCCGCCGGAACCGTCCGGGCGCATCGTGTAGGCGACCAGTTCGTCGCGGGCCAGCGGGTACATCACCACGGCGTCGCGGTCGACCATCGTGCACACGGTGTCCAGGTGCATGGTCGCCCGCGTCTGCACGATCGGCACGGCCAGCACGGTGTGCGCGACGCCGTCCGAGAAAAGCGACCGGGCCAGCGACTCGGCGCCCGCCGCCGTGGTCCGCTCGCCGACGCCGATGGCGAGCACCCCGGGGGCGAGCAGCAGCACGTCCCCGCCCTCGACGGGTGCCGAGTGCGCGCCGTACGCGCGAGCGGCATGCCGGAATCGCGGGTGGTAGGCGTAGACGAGGTCGAACAGCGCGGTCTCCCTGCGGCGCGCGGGCATCGCCAGCGAGGACACGGCGATGCGGTCCCCGATCCATGCCGAGGAGTCGCGGGTGAACAGCAGGTTCGGCAGCGGGTCGACGGCGAAGTCGTGCGGGTGGTTCATCTTGCGCACCAGCGAGGCGCCTTCGGCGGCGGGCAGTTCCTCGAAGGTCACGCCGGACATCAGCACGTCCGCCAGCGTCCGCGCGTCCACCCCGGCCAGGTGCGAGCTCAGCACCTCGGCCAGATCGTTGCCGAGTCGCATGCTGTCGACGGCCGCCCGTACACCGGCCGTGTGCGCGCGCGGGTCCTCCAGCGCGCTGCGCAGCACATCGGCGAGGAACAGCACCTCGACGTCGCGGCCGCGCAGTACCTCGGCGAAGGCGTCGTGTTCCTCCTGCGCCCGGTCCACCCACGGGATGGCGTCGAAGAGGAGCTGGTCGTTGTTGCGTGGAGTGAGTCGTTTCAGCTCCGCACCGGGCCGGTGCAGCAGGACGGTGCGAAGGGGGCCGACCTCGCTGTCGACTCGTGCGTTGGGGGCTACGTCGATGGTCACAGGGGCGAAGCGTAATGAGTCGGTAAGCGTTGTGGGGCATCCGAAACGACTTGGCGTGGCGTTGTATCCGATAAGAAAGTCCATCAGAGGCGGAACACACGAATGGAGTGGTCGATGCGCGATTCATTGCGTGGGCGGACTTTCCGCAGGAAGGGCGTCCGGGCCGCGATCGGCGCCGTGATCGTGCTCGCTGTGGTCGGATTGTGGGCGTTCGAACCATGGCGGCTGTTCACCAGCAGCACGATCGACGAGGCGCTGCCGATCCCGGCCGCGACGGAGCCTGCGATCCCGGCGGGCGGCGTGCCGATCGCGCCGCCGGAGCCGGTCGAGCTGGCCGTGGGCGAGTTCGTCACGCAGGAGCACGACACGTCCGGACAGGCGCGGGTGCTGCGTCTGCCGGACGGGTCCCGGGTACTCCGCTTGACCGATCTGTCCACCTCGGACGGCCCGGACCTGCACGTCTGGCTCGCCGACGCCACCGCGGGTGGCGAGTGGGGCAAGTACGACGAGGGCCGGATGGTGCGGCTCGGTGAGCTGAAGGCCACGCACGGCAACCAGAACTACGAGATCCCGGCCGATGCAACCCTGGACGGCCTGCGCAGCGTCGTCGTCTGGTGCGACCGGTTCGATGTGGCGTTCGGCTCGGCACCGCTCGATCTGTGACGATGCCCGGCGAGCCGCACAATGGTCAGCCGACGACGAGGAGGCACCCATGCGGGCCGAGACCGGACGACGCGACCAGCGCACCATGCCGCCGAGACTGGTCGCCGGCCTCGTCGCGGCGCTGACCTCGTTGCTGGCCTGGCTGGTGCTGGCAGGCGGTTCGTTCTGGCTCGCCGAGGTCACCGGCCTCTTCTCCGACGACCGGACGTTCGCGGCCATCGGTGTCGGCGGAGTGGCGCTGGTGGGCACGCCGGTCACCGTGCTGGTCGCGGTGCTGATCGCGTCCGTGCCACGTCCCGGCCCCCGGCCCGCGCGGGCCGGGGTGCTGCGGGCGTTGCTGGCCGTGGCCGTGTGCCTGGTCGTGGGCGGACTGGTGGCGGCGGCCATCTCGAGTTGAGTAGCCGGGCTGAGTAGTCGCACGGATGTGCGTGCCCGGCCGCCCGGCGGACACTTCCGGTATGAACGACACCCTGGTCACCGACCGCGCTCCCAGCGGCCGGAGCGCGCCCCTCGGACGCTTGGCCGCGGCCGCCCTCGGCGCGGGCACGGCACTGTTCGCCTGGCCGGTGCTCGCGTTCCTGCTGGTGGCGATCGTCGATGCGGTGCACGGCGACCGATACGCCGGGGCGGCCCAGTTCGTGCTGATCATCTACGGCTTCTTCGGCTGGCCGGTGATCGCGGCGGTCGCTGCGGTACTCGGTGGTGCCTGCGGGACGCGCACCGGTGGCCGGGTGGCCGTACGGGGCCTGCTGCCGGTGGCCGCGGGTATCGCAGCGATGCTGGTGCTGACGCTGCTCGCCTCGAGCTGAGGCGTTCGTCAGGGCAGCCAGGACACCCGGCCGCGAAGCGCCGCGTACCCCACGAACGCGACGACGTCGAGCAGCGTGTGCGCCACCACCAGCGGCCAGAGCCGGTTGGTGCGCTGCCACACCCGGCCGAACACCAGCCCCATCACCAGGTTCCCGAGGAATCCGCCGAAGCCCTGGTACAGGTGGTACGAGCCGCGCAGGATCGCGGCCAGCAACAGCGAGGAGTTCTCCTTCCAGCCCAGTTGCCGCAACCGGGTGAGGATGTAGCCGACGACCAGGATCTCCTCGGCGAAGGAGTTGCCGAACGCCGACAGCGTCAGGGTGATCGGCCGCCACCACGTCTGGTCCAAAGTGGACGGCTGAACGGCGAGGTTGAAGCCGAGCTTCCAGCCGAGGAAGTACAGCAGCAGCCCGGGAATGCCGATCAGCGCCGTCAGGCCGACGCCCCAGCGCACGTCGCGCATCCGGGCGCTGCGGTCCAGCCCGACCGAGGCCAGGCGCATCCCGCCGCGCCAGAGCAGGTACACGCCGAGCGCGCCCCAGCCGAGGAGTTGCACGGTGCTCAGGAGCTGCTTGAGCAGATCGATCAGCCCGGCGGTCGCCTGTGGGACGTTGATCGCCACCTGCTGGTCGCCGAGCGGTTCCGGACGCAACAGTGAGTCCACAAGGGACAGCAGGCTGCGCATGCCGGAGAGGCCGAGCGTGATCGAGAAGACGATCACCAGCTCGATGGTGATCTCCCGCCGCCGCGCCGGATCCGTGACCACCTCCGGTTCGGCCGGACGGCCGGGGCGCAGCCAGGATCGTGCGGCAGAGCTCATCTGCGCACGCTACCGCGCACGATTACCGTGACGAGTCATGGCACGCAACATCGCAACCAACGACAAGGTGGACCGCGCGGGGCTGCTCGACTTCCTGAGCACGCGCCACCACGCCGTCCTCACCACGTTCCGCTCCGACGGGCGTCCGCAGCTCTCGCCGGTCACCAGCGGGGTCGACGCGGAGGGGCGGATCGTCATCGCCACCTACCCGAAACGCGCCAAGGTGGCCAACGTCCGGCGGGATCCGCGGGTGTCGGTCTGCATGCTCTCCGACGAGTGGGACGGGCCGTGGGTTCAGGTCGACGGGCAGGCCGAGGTGCTGGACCTGCCCGAGGCGGTGGAGCCGCTCGTCGAGTACTTCCGCAGCATCTCCGGCGAGCACCCGGACTGGGACGAGTACCGCCAGGCGATGCGCGAGCAGGGCAAGTCGCTGATCCGCGTCACCATCGAGCGCTGGGGCCCGGTGGCGACCGGCGGCTTCCCGCCCGAACTGGCCTGACGGTCGCCTCGGCGATCGGCGGGCCTATGGGGTCTGGGCCAGGAACGGGCAGCCGAGCAGGCGCTGGAGCTGCATCGCGAGCTGCGGCGGGCTGTCCACCGGCCGGGAGAACGCCAGCCGGACGTCGTGGTCGCCGGAGGACGCCTCGACGCGCAGCCGCAGTCCGTAACGGTCCACGCCGAGCGGACGGACGTGCCCGTCCCGCAGATGCTCCGGGATGTGCAGGCTGAGCTGGTCGACGACGTCGGGGTGGTCGTCCTCCAGGTGGCGCAGCCACTGCGTCTCGTAGCCGTGGAACGGATCCGGGACGGCTCGGCTGAACGCCTGCGGTTGCAGGGAATGCGTGCCGTCGGCGTCGGCGATGACCAGTGAGATCGGGGTCAGCCGCAGAACGCTGAGGCCGTGTCCTACGTCGAGCAGGCGTTCGTCGGGCCGGATGTCGGCGATCGCCAGCGCCCGCGCGCGGGCCGCCCGGTCGTCGAGGACGCGCAGCCAGCCGGTGACCCAGAGCAGACCGCGAACCCGCTCGCGCAGGTCGAGCGGCGCCTCGTCGGTCAGCTCGAGCATGGCGGCGAACTCGCTGCTCTCGGCCTCCCTGGTGGCCACCGCGAGGTCGTTGTCCTCGGGCAGGACGACGCTGACGCTGCCGCTGGCGTGGACGTGCTGCAGAACTGGCCGGAACCGCATGCCGCCGAGGTCGGGCTGCGCGGCCGAGGGCATGATCGCCGCCGGTCCGCCACGGGTCGCGATGGTCTTGGCACGTTCGGCGGGACTCGGCGCCGGCGGACGGCGGGTCGGGGTCTCGGTCACAGGCTCACCTCCAGGTTAGGTGAGGCTAACCTGGCTGGCGACGGCTGGGAAGACCGGGTAACGAAGGCAACACTTTCGTCGACTAGCTCATGTGCGCCCGGATCGCCCGGGTCGCGTCGCCGTGCCCGGAACGGGCCGGGCGGGGCTCCGGCGGGTCGGAGGTAGTCACGGTGGAGACCGCCGATGCTGTCCTGAACAGCACGGACGAGCCGCCCGAGCCGCCCGCCCGGCAGGTCTGGTCCCCGAGCAGGCGCGCCCGCGTCGCGCTGCACGTCGCCTGGATCCTGCTGCTCGCCCTCGGCACCGTCGCCCGGATCGGCCGCTTCGGCTTCCATCCGACGGACCAGGGCTTCATGCTCGCGCAGAGCTGGCGAGTGCTGCACGGGGAAATTCCGCACACCGACATCATCTCCGCCCGGCCGCTTGCCTCCGCGATCCTGCACACCGTCGACTTCGCGCTGCCCGGCCCGCTGTTCGCCGGTTCCGGACTGCTCAGCATGGTCGAGATCATCCTGGCCACCATGGCCGTCGCCGTGCTGGTCACCCGCAGGCCGGTACTGACCTGGGGCCCGCTGCTGACCGCACTGGTCGCCGCCTCGGCGCTGCTCAGCCTCAACTCGTTCCCGTTGATGGCCTGGCACACCATCGACGGCATCGCGCTGGTCGCCTGCGGGGCCTGGGCGCTGGACGCCGGCCTGCGGTCCGGGAAGGCGTTCCCGCGACGGGCCGGGCTGTTCATGTTCGGCGTGGCAGTGTTCGCCAAGCAGAGTTTCGCGCCGGTGGTGGCGTTCGGCGTGCTCTGGCTGCTGCTGCACCCGGCGACCAGGGCCGGGGCGCTGCGCACCGTCCGGTGGTGGCGGCGGACCGTGGTGGATCTGTTGTGGCTGGGCGCTTTCCCGCTCACCTACGTCGCCGTGGTCACCCTCGACGGCGGCTTCGCCGCGATGGCCGACCAGCTCACCGGCGGCATCCCCGCCGACGGGGAACGGCTGGCGCTGCTGTGGCTGGACGATCCGAGCGCGCTCACCCGGGAGCCGGCCGCGAACATCGGCCTGTTCGCCGTGGTCGCCGCGGCGTTGATCCTGGTGCGCCTGCTGCGCGACCGGCTGGGTCGTATCGCGATCGCCGCCGACGTACTGCTCGTACTGATCGGCACGGTGGTGGTGATCGGCACGGTGGTGGACGGGGAGGCGTTCGCTCCCTCGCGGTGGGCGGACGTGCTGTGGTGGCTGACGCTGCCCGCCATCCTCGTCAACTGGGTGACCGTGCGGCGGGTGGTCCTGCCGGTGCTGTTCGTGCCCGCGCTGGGTTTCATGGTCAGCCTGTCGTGGGGGCAGGACACGCCGACGCTGGCCGCCGGCAGCCTCGCACTGGCGACCGTCGTGCTGATCGCGCAACGTGGCGCGCGACCGGTACCGAGCCCGCGCCGCCGCCGCGAGTGGCTGGTCGCTTCCACCGCCGTGGGCCTGGCCGTGCTGCTGGGGACCGGGCTGTTCGTCACCCGGCACCACGACAACAACCCGTACCTGGACGTCTCGCAGGACCGGCTCACCGAGGATCTGGGCACGGTGACGCCCTCGCTGCGCTGGATCCGGACCAACCCGAGCACGGCGAAGTACATCGGGCAGCTCGGCGACTGCATCGAACGCTTCCCGGCGGCGCGGGTGGCGGCGCTGCCGGACAACCCGTTCGCCTACCCGGCGTTCGGCGTGCGCAACCCGTTCCCGCTGGAGTGGCCGCTGCTGTACGAGCTGGTGGGCGACTCGCGGCAGCGGATGCTCGACACCGCCGACCGGCTCTCCCGCGAGGGCGGCTACCTGGTGCTGTTCGAGACGGTCAACCCCGACGTGCTGTCCGCGGGCGGACCGGTGCCCGACGAGGTCGCGCCCGGAACGCCCGCGTACGACCGCACCGGGCTGAGTGCCGAACTGGACGCCCGCCTCACCGGAACACCGGTCACCTGCGGCAGTTTCGTCGGCAAGTGGGCCCCCTGAGCCGGGCTCGGCCCGTTCAGCCCTTCGGCCCGCGCCCCGACCACGTCCACGCGTAACCGGCGTCCTCGGCGGCGTCCGCGGCCTCGCCCAGATCCAGCGGGGCGAAGGTGTCGACCATGACGGCGGTCTCGTCGAAGTAGTCCGCGCCGATCGAGGCCTCCGCCGCACCGGGCTGCGGTCCGTGGGTGAAACCGCTGGGGTGCAAGGAAAGCGAGCCGACGCCGATGCCGGAGCCCTTGCGTGCCTCGTAGTTGCCGCGGACGTAGAACATCAGTTCGTCCGAGTCGACGTTGGCGTGGTTGTACGGCACCGGAATCGACTCGGGGTGGTAGTCGACCTTGCGCGGGCAGAACGAGCAGACCACGAAGTTGGGGCCCTCGAACGTCTGGTGCACCGGCGGCGGCTGGTGCACCCGACCGGTGATCGGCTCGAAGTCGTCGATGTTGAACGCCCACGGGTACAGGCAGCCGTCCCAGCCGACCACGTCGAACGGGTGGTTCGCGTAGGTGTAGCGGGTCAGCCCTGCGCGGTGCCGGACCAGCACGTCGACATCGGTGCCCTCGGCGAGTATCGGCTCGGTCGGCCCGCGCAGATCGCGTTCGCAGTACGGCGAGTGCTCCAGGAACTGCCCCTTCGCCGAGAGGTACCGCTTCGGCGGCCCGATGTGCCCGCGCGCCTCCAGGATCAGCAGCGTCAGCTCGCCGTCCGGGACGACCCGATAGGTGCACGAGGTGGGGATGACGAGGTAGTCCCCGTCGCCGACGGTCAGCGCGCCGTAGATCGTCTCCACGGTCCCGCTGCCGCCCTGGACGTAGAACAGCTCGTCGCCCGCCGCGTTGCGGTAGAGCGGGCTCGGCGCGGTGGCCTTGGCGAAGGCGATGGTGACGTCGTTGTTGCCGAACAGCCTGCGCCGGTCGGTGACCGCGTCGGCGCCGTCGCCGAACTTCAGGTCCTGGCTGCGGTACGCGCGCGGCTTGAGCGGGTGGTTCGGGGTGAGGCCGCCGCGCTCGTCCGGCACCGCGACGGCGTCGACGATCGCGGTCGGCAGGTACCGGTGGTAGAGCAGGGCCGAGTCGGCGGAGAAACCCTCGACACCCATCAGCTCCTCCGCGTACAGGCCGCCCTCCGGCGAGCGGAACTGCGTGTGCCGCTTGTGCGGAATCGAGCCGACCTGGCGGTAGTGAGGCACCTGCTCCTCCTTCGGCGGCGAACGCGACCGGTCCGAAAAAGCGTTCGCTGTGCGGACAGTTTTGTTCTCATGTCGTACGCTACTAGCGTGTCAGTCGTGTCAAGCGCTGTGGAACTCACCCCACCCGGCCCTCGTGGAACCCCGCCCCTGTTCGCGCGGCTCGTCGACGACTCGGCGTTGTTCCCGCCGGGGACGGCGGCGATGCCCGAAGCACTGCGGGCCCACTACGAGATCCGCGGGGGTGAACACGAGGGCATACTCGGCCTCTTCCTCTGCCAGGCATCGCGCCTGCCCGAGCTGATCACCGAGCTGATCAAGATCAAGCCGGCGAAACCGCTGCCGTTGTCGCTGATCATCGACACCGGTCTCGGCGGTGTGCCGAAGGCGATCTCCATCGTCGAGTCGCGCACCGAGCTGCTGGCGCTGCGCATGGTCGAGATGCCCGCCCCCTCGGACGTCGACGAGGTGTGGCTGGAGCGCGTCTCCGAGTTCGTGCCGGAGGACGTCATCCGGGTCGTCGAGCCGCGCCGCGGTGTCGGCTGGCTGGACGGTGTGCGGCGGGTGATCGAGCACGGGAGCTGGCCGAAGATCCGCTGCGGCGGCCTTTCCAACGAGAACTTCCCCAGCGTCGACGAGGTCGCCGACTTCCTCTCGGTCATCTCCAGCGCGTCCGGGGCGTCGTTCAAGGCCACGAACAGCCTGCACCGGGCCGTTCGGCACACCACCGACGCCGGTTTCGTCCACCACGGCTTCCTTAACCTGCTCGTCGCCTCGGCGCGCTGCCTGTCCGGCAAGGACGTGCGGGAGGCGCTGGAGTCCACCGACGGTCCCGTGCTGGCCGCCGAGGCGAGCGCACTGTCCGAGCAGGCGGCGAAATCCGTGCGCTCGATGTTCGCCTCCTACGCCTCGGCCACCTTCGACGAGCCGGTCGCGGACCTCGGGGAACTCGGACTGCTGTGAGCCGGGAGAGCTCGCTGACGCTGGATCGCGGGCTCGCGCTGTTGCAGGCCGTCGCGGACGCGGGCGGGGACGCGGCCACCATTTCGGAGCTCGCGGTAACCATCGGCGCCAGCCGCGCGGCCGTCTACCGCTTGCTGGTGCCGTTGTCCGACCGTGGCCTGGTCTGGCGGGACGGCAGCAAGGTACGGCTCGGCGTCGGTGTGCTCCGGCTGGCGGGGCAGGTGCTGCCGCAGTTGCGTCAGGCCGCGCAGCCGGTGCTGCGCGAGCTCGCCGAGTCGGTGGGCGCCACGGCGCACCTCTCCGTCGCGGAGGGCGACACCGCGCAGGCCGTGGCCGTCGTCGAGCCGAGCTGGACGAGCTTCCACGTCGGCTACCGGGTCGGCACCCGGCATCCGCTGGCGCGGGGAGCGGCGGGCAAGGCGATGACCCTGCGGCCCGGTGGCAAGGCCTGGGTGTCGACCTCGGGGGAGCTACAGGCCGGCGCCTCGGGCGTCGCGGCGCCCGTCCGCGGGGTCCCCGGTCTGCGGGCGAGCGTGGGCGTGGTGTCGCTGTCGGCGCTGGTCGCCGACGAGGTCGGCCCCCGGGTCGTCGCGGCCGCGTCGGCACTGACCGACGCGCTGGGCCGACTGGGCTGACCGCCGCCGGTCACCGTGCGGCTGGCCGTGGGCTGTCCTAGCGTGACCGTGTATGGGAGCGACTCCGACGAAGCCCGGTGCGGTGAGTACCCCGTTCTGGGCGCTGCGGATCACGGCGACGTTGACCACCGTTGTGCTGATCGCGCAGTTCGTCACGGCGGGCGGGCTGCTGACGGGCGAGAACAGTGTCGAGGACCTGCACGCCGCGGGGGCGATCGCGCTGCACGTCCTGGCCGGCCTGCAGACGGTCGCGGCGGCCCTGGTGTGGCGGTCTGGTGGCCCGTGGTGGCCGGCCGCGCTGAGCGTCGCGGCGTTCGCGCTGAGCTTCGTTCAGGCCTCGGTGGGCGAGACGAGTGGCCTCGCGGTGCACGTCCCGCTGGCTTCGCTGCTGGTGATCCTGACGGTCTGGGTGCTCGCCTGGTCCTGGTCCCGCCGCCCCGGCTGAGCCGCCTCGCCCGGGACAGGCGCGATCAACTGATCGTCTGCCACAGCGCGAAGAGGGCGAAAGCGCCGAAGGCGAACCCGGCCACACGCTGCAGCAGCTTCGGCCGCAGCCTGCCGCGGACCTTGCTGCCGATGAACACGGCCAGCCCGGCGACCACGACCAGCGCCAGGAAGGCGCCGATACCGACGGCCACCGGCTGCCCGTAGCGGGCGGTCAGTCCGGCCGTGGCGAGCTGGGAGGCGTCACCCCACTCGGCGGCGAACAGGACGCCGAACGAGGTCAGCGCCGAGCGGATGAAGGTGGCCGGTCCGGCACCGGAGCGGGAGGCGTCCTCGCCGCTCGCGTCCTCGGGACGGAAACCCTCGCGCAGCAGCATGAACGCGCCGATGCCGAACATCACGGCCACGACGGCCGAGACCACCGAGTCGGGAAGTAGCGTCAGCGCGCTGCCGAATGCCACGGCGATGACGCACTGGATGGCGAACGCGGCGCATACGCCCAGGAATACCGGAATCGCCCGGAAACGGGTGGTCAGGACCAGCGTGGCGACCATCGTCTTGTCCGGCAGTTCGGCGACGAGGATCAGCGCGAACGTGCTGGCCAGAGCCACAAGTGCGGTAGACATCCCGGATTCACTCCCCTTCGCCCCAACAATAGGGAGGAATGTGGGGGCGCACCAGGGAATCGGAATTGCGAATCGGGGGTTTTGGTCGCCTGCGCGGCTTATTCTGGTGACGCCGGATAATGATTTTCGGTGCGCCGAATACAGTTCTTTTGGCTGCCGTCTGGCGTCCGGCCCGGGGCGGTGCGGGAGAGCTGGTGACCGAAACGGCCGCGCTGCCCTGTGGCTACCTGTTCGACGAGCGCACGAAGCCGTTGTTCGTGCTGACCGGGCCGGACTCGTTCTCCGGGGCCGAGGACCTGGCGTACTCCCTGCGGCAGCGGGGCGGGCCATCATCTTCCGGGAGACCACGCGCGGCGGTGCGGGATCGTTCCGGGTCGGCGAGCTGACGGGACCTTGGTCCTGGGAAGGTCGGGACTCCGGGACCTGACGATGCCGCCCCGCCACGGAGCAGGCTCGGATACGTGGAGGTCCTCGAGTTGGCGCGGTGGCAGTTCGGTATCACCACCGTCTATCACTTTCTGATGGTGCCGCTGACCATCGGCCTGTCGATCCTGGTCGCCGGCATGCAGACGGCGTGGGTGCGCACCGGCGATGTGCGCTACCTGAAGATGACCAAGTTCTGGGGAAAGCTGCTGCTGGTCAACTTCGCCATGGGGGTGGTGACCGGCATCGTCCAGGAGTTCCAGTTCGGGATGACCTGGAGTGCGTACTCGCGCTTCGTCGGTGACGTGTTCGGGGCACCGCTGGCGATGGAGGGGATCGTCGCGTTCTTCGTCGAATCGACGTTCCTCGGCCTGTGGATCTTCGGCTGGGACAAGCTGCCGAAGAAGGTGCACCTGGCGTGTGCCTGGGCGTTCTCACTGGCCACGGTCGCTTCGGCGTACTTCATCCTGGCCGCGAACTCGTGGATGCAGCACCCCGTCGGTGTGGAGATGACCGACGGCAGGCCGACGATGAACTCGATCTGGGCGGTGCTGACGAACAACACGGCGCTGGCCGCGATCCCGCACACGATCGCCGGGACGTTCGCGGTGGCGGCGGCGTTCGTGGTGGGGATCGCGGCGTGGCAGTTGTGGCGCCGCCGCGCCGAGGCGGACGAGCACCGGGCAGTGTGGCGGTCGTCGTTGAAGCTGGGCACCTGGGTGGGCGTGGTGGCGTTCGGCGCACTGGCGGTCACCGGGGACGTGCAGGGCAAGCTGATGTTCGAGCAGCAGCCGATGAAGATGGCGGCCGCGGAAGCGTTGTGCCACACGGAATCGCCGGCGAGTTTCTCGATCTTCGCGGTGGGCGACGTGGCGGACGCGAACTGCGAGGACGTGAAGACGTTCACCGTTCCGGCGCTGCTGTCCTTCCTGGCGCACAACGACTTCAGCACCGAGGTGAAGGGCATCGAGGACCTGGTCGGGGAGTACCAGGCCAGGTACGGCACGAACTATCCGGACGATCCGGCGCTCGGTGAACTCGCCGGGCAGCCGATCGACTACGTGCCCAGCCTGCCGGTGACCTACTGGGGTTTCCGGATCATGATCGGCTTCGGGGCGCTGTCGGCGGGTGCGGGGGTGCTGGCGCTGTGGCTGACCCGGAAGGGACGGATCCCGGCGACGAAGTGGTTCCCGCGCACGGCTTTGCTGGGGATCGTGACGCCGTTCGTGGCGAACACGGCGGGCTGGGTGTTCACCGAGATGGGCAGGCAGCCGTTCGTCGTGGTGCCGAATCCGACCGGTGTGGACGGGGTGTGGATGTTCACCGCGCAGGCGGTGTCGCGGGTGACGGCGGGCGAGGTGTGGACCTCGCTGATCGCGCTGACCACCGTGTACGCGGTGCTGGGCGTGGTGGAGGTGTTCCTGATGCGCAAGTACGTCCGCGGCGGGATCGAGGGCGTCATGCCGCCACCGGGAACCGGCGGCGACGGCAAGGGCGGCACCGGCAGGGGTAACGACGACGGGAAGGGTGGCGAGGACGATGCGCTGGCGTTCGCGTACTGAGCCGGTGGGTACCCAACCCCCACCCTCCCTGGGGGGCGACCCCGCTGTCAGCCTACCGCGATCAGCCCCGTGCACAGCCCCTCAGCAGCAAGTTGTGGACAACTCGCTAATCCCTCCACAGCCTGTGGAGAACTCGGCGCCGTGGTTCGCGGCGGACGGGGGTGACTGGTAATGGACCTCCCCTCGCTCTGGTTCTGCGTCATCGCCGCCTTCTGGCTGGGCTACCTCTTCCTGGAGGGCTTCGACTTCGGCGTCGGCATGCTGCTGCCCGTCCTCGGCCGCGACAACACCGAACGCCGCGTCATGGTCAACACCATCGGACCGGTCTGGGACGGCAACGAAGTGTGGCTGATCGTCGCGGGCGGAGCCATGTTCGCCGCCTTCCCCGGCTGGTATGCCTCGCTGTTCTCCGGCGCCTACCTGCCGCTGCTGGTCGTACTGCTCGCCCTCATCGGCCGTGGTGTCGCCTTCGAGTACCGCGGCAAGGTCGACACCGTCCGGTGGCGGCGCAACTGGGATCGGGTGATCGTCGCCGGATCGTGGATACCACCGCTCGGCGTGGGCATGCTGCTCGCCACCACCGTGCTCGGCATCCCGCTCGACACCGACGGCAACCGTGCGGGATCCGCGTTCGAGGCAGTCCGCTGGGACACCGCCCTCGGCGCGATCGCGATCGTCGGCTTCTCCCTCGTGCACGGCGCCACCTTCCTCGCCCTCAAGACCGCGGGCGGCCTGCGCATCCGCGCCCACGCGCTCGCCGAGCGGCTGCTGCCGGTGGCACTGTTGCCACTGCTGGCCTTCCTGCTCGTCGTCCAGTTCCGGCACGGTTCACTGTGGACGGTCGTGCCCCTCGTTCTCGTCCCGGCCGCCGGAGCCGTCGCGTGGTGGCGACTGCGCGGCGGCCGGGACGGCCAGGCGTTCGCCGCGCTCGGCGGCGTCATCGCGGCGGCGGCGATCACCATGTTCGGCGCTCTCTTCCCCGACGTGCTTCCGTCCACAGTGGATTCTGCGAACTCGCTGACGGTGGCGAGCGAGGCATCGAGCCCGTACACGCTGGAGGTCATCACCTGGGTCGCCGCGTTCGGTGCGCCCGCCGTGCTCGTCTACCAAGGCTGGACGTACTGGGTGTTCCGCAAGCGCATCGGTGTCGGGCACATCCCCCCGGCACACACGCCATGAGCCCGCGAGGACCGCTCGGCGCGCTGCCAACACTGTCCCGGACGGCGCGGCGAGCCCTCGCGCTCACCGCCGTGCTGGCTGCCGCCAACGCGGTAGCCCTTGTCGCACAAGGGTTCCTGCTGGCGTCCGTGCTGGCCGCGATCGTCGGCGAACAACCTATCCGGTACGCCGACCTCGCGGTGCTCGCCGGACTCGTCGCCGCCCGATCCCTGCTCGGCTGGGCGATCCGCGCGGTCGCCGCGCGGGCCGCGGCGGGAGCGAAGGAGGAACTGCGTGCCCGCGCCGTAGACCACGCGCTCGGCCTCGGACCGGAATGGATCGCGCGACGCGGCAGCGGGGAACTCACCGACCTCACCACCCGTGGCCTCGACGCCCTTGACGCCTACTTCACCGACTACCTGCCCGCACTGGTCACTGCCGCCGTCGTGCCCGTCGGCGTCGGCGCGGCCGTGCTGTTCGCCGACTGGCCGTCCGCCGTGATCGTGGCGCTGACCGTGCCACTGCTGCCGATGTTCGCGATCCTGGCGGGCAAGCACGCGGCGGAACGGATCGCCGTCACCGCCGACGCGGTCACCAGACTGTCCGGCCACCTGCTCGAACTCGTCGGCGCCCTGCCCGTGCTCACCGCGTTCCGGCGGGCCGAGGCGCAGGCCGAAGCCGTCCGCCGGGTGTCCGAGCGGCACCGCAGGGCGACCCTGTCCACGCTGCGCGTCGCCTTCTCCTCGGCGTTCGTGCTCGAACTGGCCGCCACCCTGTCCGTAGCGCTGGTCGCCGTCGTCATCGGCGTCCGGCTCGTCTCCGGTGACCTGACCCTCGCCATCGGCCTCGGCGTGCTGATCCTCGCCCCCGAGTGCTACCAGCCGCTGCGCTCCGTCGGAACCGCTTTCCACGCCAGCGAGGACGGTGTGGAAGCCGTCCGCCGGGTCACCACCCTGCTCGCCGAGCCGCTGCCCGGCACCGGCCACACCCGCCCCGGACGGGGGGAACTGCGGGTGGACGGCCTGCGCGTCGCCCGCCGTGGCGGCTTCGCCCCGGACGGCGAGACGTTCACCGTTCGCCCCGGCGAGACCGTGTGGCTGCGCTCGCCCAGCGGCGCGGGCAAGACCAGCACCCTCGGCGTGCTGCTCGGATTCGTCCACCCCGAAAGCGGCACCGTCACCGTCGACGGCACCCCGCTGCACGAGGTCGACATGGCGGCATTTCGCCGCGAGGTGGCGTGGGTGCCACAGCATCCCGCGTTCACCGGCGGCACCGTCCGCGCCGAACTCGCGCTCGCCGCGCCGGCCACCGAAACCGAGATCGAGGACGCGCTGGCGAGCCTCGGACTGGACGGGTTCGCCGGCGAACCCGTCGCGCGCCTGTCCACCGGGCAACGGCAGCGCGTCGCCGTTGCCAGGGCGCTGCTGCGGATCCGGTACGGCGCCTGGCTGCTGCTGCTCGACGAACCCGCCGCCCACCTCGACCCGGACGCCGCCCGCCGCGTCGACGAAGCGATCCGGGCCGCCGCCGTACACGGTGCCGCCGTGATCGTCGCCGCACACGACCGTCCCCGCGACGTCGTCCGCGACGCGACCGCCGTGCCCGCCGTCCCGGCGAACGCCGACACCGGAGTGCCTTCCGGGAAGCCGCTGCCGTTGCGGGCGCTGACCGACCGCAGGCTGCTCGGCGGGGCCGCGCTCGGCGCGCTCGCCCTGCTCAGCGGCATCGCGCTGACCGCCACCTCGGGCTGGCTCATCGCGACAGCCTCCCAGCAGCCGCCGATCCTGACGCTCACCGTCGCCGTCGTCGGGGTCCGCGCCTTCGGTCTCACCCGCGCCGTACTGCGCTACACCGAACGCCTGGTCACCCACGACGCCGCGTTCCGGGTCGCCGCCCGGCTACGGGTCCGGCTCTGGCAGGCACTCGTCCGGCTCGGCCCCGCCCGCACCCTCGGCCTGCGCCGCGGCGAGGGGCAGCGCAGGCTCGTCGCCGACGTCGACGCCGTACGCGACCTGCTGCCCCGGGTGCTCACCCCGCCGCTGACCGTCGCGATCGTGGTCACCGGGGCCGTCGCCATCCAGACGGCCGTGCTGCCCGCCGCCGGTGCGGTACTCGCCGCGTCCGCCCTCGCCGCGGCCCTCGCCGCCCCCGCACTGACGTTGCGCTGCGAACGCCGCGCCACCGCCGTCCTCGCCGACGGACGCCGCCAGGTCGCCACCCGCGTGCTCACCCTGTTCGACGCCGCCGCCGAACTCGTCGCGTTCGGCCAGGACCGGCGACTGCGCGCCGAACTGTCCGAAGTGGACGCACGGTTGGCGGGCAGCGCGCGCGGACAGGCCCTCGGCGCCGGGGCGGGCGAGGCCGTGGTGACCCTCGCCGCCGGAACCGCGACCGTGCTGACCACCTGGCTCGCGGCGAACGCCGTCGCCGCCGGGACGCTGGACCCGGTACTCGCCCCGCTGCTGGCGCTCGTACCGCTCGCCCTCGCCGAGCCGCTCGCCCTGCTGCCGCCCGCCGCCCAGCACCAGGACGCGCTCCGGCAGGCGCGAATCCGCCTCGGACAGTTGACGGAAGGAACCGAAACCATGACGGCGCAAGGATTCCCAGCCGCCCAGCAAGCGGTTGCGGCGCAACGGGTCCCGGCCACCCGTGACGGCATCCGGATCAGCGGCGACCTGCGCTGGTCCGAGTCGGCCGCACCCGTCCTGCGCGAGGTACGACTGCACATCCCGGACGGGGCGAGGGTTACCGTGACCGGTCCGTCCGGAGCGGGCAAGTCGACGCTGCTGGCCGCGCTGCTCGGCTTCATCCCCGGCGCCGACCACGTGCCGGACGTGGCCTGGGCACCGCAGGAACCGCAGCTCGTCTCCACCACGGTCGCCGAGAACCTGCGCCTCGCCGCACCGGAGGCCACCGACGCGCGGCTCGCGGAGGTGCTGCGGCTGGTCGACCTGCCCGGCCTCGCCCCGGACACCGTCCTCGGCGACGCGGGCAGTGGACTCTCCGGCGGTCAGGCCGGACGGCTCGCCCTCGCCCGCGCCCTGCTCGCCGCGGACACCGCCGAGCTGGTGCTGCTCGACGAGCCCACCGCCCACCTTGACGAGGCGACGGCCGCCCGCGTCCGGGACGGCCTGCGCAGTGCGCTCGACGGCCGCACCGTCGTGCACGTGACCCACCACCCGGCCGAGGCCGAGGCGGCCGACCTCGCCCTCGACGTGCGAAACGGGCAGGTCCGCGACCTGTCCGCCTACGTTCTGCTGGCCCGCGACCCGCGGATGGCGGGCGTCACGGCGACCCCGGGGCCGTAACCTTGCCGGTACTGATGGAACCGACCCTTGCCGCGCGGGCGCTGTCCGCCGCCACCGAGATCGCCACCACCGCGCTGTCCGGCGACGAACCCGACGCCCTCCTCGGCTCGGTGGTCCGTCGTGCCGTCGAGCTCGCCGACGCCGAGCTGGGCCTGGTCATGGTGCGCGCGCAGGACGGCAAGGTCGTCGTCGAGGCCGGGCACGGCGAGGGTGCCGCCGCGCTGCTCGGCGTGCAGCTCGCCGCCGAGTCGGTCGCCGCCCGCGTCGCCAGGGGCGGGGAACCGGTCGTCGCGGACGACGTCACCACCGACACCCGCACCTCCCCGTACGTGCCCGCCGAACTGCGCGGGTTCGGGCCGTTCGCCGCCGCCCCGTTCGGCAGCGGCAGCGGCAGGCTCGGCGCGCTGACCGTCTACCGGGCGCGCGGCGCGGCCCCCTTCGGCGAGGCGACGGTCGAGGTGCTGACGGCGTTCGCCGCGCAGGCCGGTCTGGTGCTCGCCCTCGGCGAGGGAGCGGACGCCCGGCAGCGCGTCAGTCTGTACGAGGAACGGGAACGGATCGCCCGGGACCTGCACGACGTCATCGTGCAGCGCCTCTACGCCGCCGGGATGCAGCTCGACCGGGTGCGCCGCCGGATGCGGAAACGCTTCGCCCACGCCGATGCCGAACGTCTCGGCGAGGCGATCGAGGCGCTGGACCAGACCATCGGCGAGATCCGCGACACCGTTCGCACGCTGCGTTCGCCGGAACCGGAGGCGGTGCCGCGCGCGGAGACCGCCACCGACCTCGCCGAGTCGGCGCGCGGTGAGGTCCGCATCGCCGGGGAACTTCTCGGTTTCCCGCCCACCCTGGAGCTTTCCGGTGAGCTGGCCGGAATCCCGCCGGAACGCGCCGACCACATCCGCGCTGTACTCCGCGAAGCACTGTCCAATGTGGTCAGACACTCGGGGGCGAGCGAGACGCGGGTGACCCTGCACCGCGACGCGCACGAACTGCGCCTGCGCGTCCGGGACAACGGCTGCGGCGTTCCGCAGGGCGTCGAGACCCGGGGACTGCGCCATCTCGCCGAGCGCGCGGAGAGTTCCGGCGGCAGTTTCCACCTCAACACCTCGCCCAGTCTCGGCACGATGGTCGCCTTCGACCTGCCGCTGTGAGACGCGGGTTCACGCCGCGTGACCTGATCGGTGCCCGCTGCTAGCGTGGGTGGCCGATCCGGACGCGGGGGAGCGAGATGGTGGTTGTCGAGGCGGTGGCGGCCGAAGCCGCCAAGGTCGTCACGGGATTCGTGCTCAGCGGCATGGTCAAGGGCGGGCGGCTGCTCCGGGACCGGCTCCAGCAGAAGATGGGCGAGATCCCCGAAGACCCGGGCCGTGCCCGCGACTCGATCACGGCGTGGTCTCAGCACGACCCGGATTCCTTCCGGCAGTTGGCCCGTGAACTCTCGCTGACCGGTGACTGCCCGGGGGTGCCCTGGTCGCCGATCGCGCCGGAACCCTTCTGGGACAGGGAGGAATATCTGCGGCGCATCCCGGAGGACGGGGTGTACCTCGCCGTCGGCAGCCGGGGCACCGGCCGCGCCTCCCTGGTCCGCCGGATCGCCGAACTCCGGGCCGAGAAGTTCCCGCACGGCTGTGTCGACGTGGATCTCGACGACCACCGGTCCGGTGACCTCGGCCTGGTCGATTCGGTGCGGCGCGAGGTCCTGCGGCGGCTCGGCGTCTCCGCCGCGGACGTCACCGAGGCCACCGACGAGCTCCGGCAGCAGTACCTCTCGATCACCGTGCGGCACAGCTTCGTGCTCATCCTGCGCAACGCGTTGGGCCACGCGGAGATCGCCCCGTTCGAGAACTCCCCGGTCAACCTGGTCCTGGTGACGACCACCGAGCTGACCGGTGACCTGCGGGCGAAGTACGGGCAGTACGAGCTGCTCGGTGGCCTGGACCCCGCGGGTGCCTGGCAACTGCTCGCTTCCCGGTGCGGCGGTGGCGCCGGAAGGGACGGCGCGGATCTGCTGCGGGCAGAACCCGAGGCGACCGGTGCGCTGCTGCATCTGTGCGGCTACGTCCCCTTCGTGCTGGAAGTGATCGGTGGCGAACTCGGCCGCCGCTACGGCGAGCCGGAGCCCGTGCACGGTCTGTTCCTGGAGTACGAGAACGCCGGGGCCGCGGACGGGCCAGGGGTGCTCGGCGAGTGGGTGCGGCAAGCATGGGACGCGCTGGACGAATCGGTCGCCGCAGCGGCGTGTTCGTTGGCCGTACATCCCGGCCCGGACTTCACGCCGGTCACTGCGGACGCGCTGCTCGGTGCGCGTTCCCGTCCGGTGCTCGACCAGTTGACCGATCGTGGCCTGCTGCACGGCGACGGGCATGGGCGCTACCGGCTGCTGGAACCGATCCGGGACCACGCCGCGCGCCGCGGCCACGCGGACGAGACCGCCGCGGCCATCGCACGGCTGACCGGCTTCTTCGCCAGGCACGCGATGCTGGCCGACCTTCAGGGTGCCCCCGACCGGCTACGCGGTTACGACCAGCCCGCCGAGCTGAACGCGACAGACTGGACGATCCCCGGCTACCGCGAGCGGCCCCGGACCGACTGGCTGGTCGCCGAGCGGCAGACCATCGCCGCCCTGGTGCCGCAGGCCCACCGGCACGGCCTGCACGAGCAGGTGTGCCAGATCGTCGGTGCGTTCGAGGCGGTGCTGAACAGGGTCGGCGACCGCCGGACCTACGCGGCGATGAACGAGTACCGCGTGCGCAGCGCGACGGAGATCGGCCAGCGACCCGACCTGCTCGCCCGCGCCTGCGGGATGCACGCCCGGCTGCACACCCAGTTCCGGTACTTCCCCGCCGCGCACCAGGCGCTCGAAGCGGCAGACGCGGCACTGCGCACGGTCGTACTTTCCGAGCGCGAAAGGACGCGGCTGGAATCCTCGACACTGGAGATGTGGGGCCGCTACTACGAGGAACAGGGCGACGTCGCGGCGCTCACCGGCAACGGTGACCCGGCCGAGCGGTACCGGCAGGCCATCGACCGCTTCCACCGGGCGGTCGGTCTGGACCAGCGAATCGCGGACCACCGGGCGTGCGGCATCCACGCCCGGATGCTGGCCCGCGCCTACCGCAAGGTGGGCCTTCCCGGAGAGGCGTTGCGGTATCTGCCTTTCGCCGTCCACGAAGGAGTCGACCCACGAAACGTCGCCGCCGGGCATCTGGTGTGGGCCGGGGTACTGGTCGCGCTCGGCGGGCCACACCTGGCCGAGGCACGCGACCGGCTGGACCACGCCGGGCGGATGCTGCGCGAGCAGGGCGTGACCCAGTACTACTGGGAGTTCGGTGAGACCGCCGCCCGCCTGGAAACCGTTGCGGGCAGGCGAAAAGACGCGATCGCCCGCTGGGACGAACTCGTCAAAGCGGCTTTCGCGGTGGGTCATCCGCGTACGGACGAGTATCTGGCGCAGCGCTGGCAACTCGGCCGACCCTGACCTGAACGGTCCGCTCGCCGAGCAGCACATGTTCCACTGTGGACGGTGTTGTTCCCTGGACGTCGTGCAGGTAGCAGAGCGAGGCGAGCGCCAGCGGGTCCACCTCCGTACTCGTCACCGACAACCGCAGGGTCGTTCCGTGGCGGTTGCGCACCAGGCAGGTGTGCCGGTCCGTCGTGGCCGCCGCCAGCGAGGCGTCCGGCCACTGCCGAAGTGTTTCCGCCGCCCACTCGCCGAACTCCCCGTGTTCCTCGTGGTCGAGGCGCGTGTAGACCACGGAGGCCGACTCGAGCTGGGTCACGGTGGCGTCCGTGCCGTGTGCGACGACGTGCCGGAAGTCCAGCCCCAGGTGCGGCTTGCCGCCGGTTCTCGCCGGATACCGCCGGATCCGCACCCGGTCACCCGGATCGACACCGACCACGAGCGCGGGCGGGTCCGCCGATCGCGGGGGCGGCACGTCCACCAGCGGGTACTCGGCGGCGCCGGCCGGTTCGGTCAGCCGCAGCGAGCCGTACAACAGTCCTCGCAGTGCCTCGGCGGACAGACCGGGCCCGGCCACCGCTCGTCGCACGGCCGCCTCGTCCCGCCGGGGGTCGTATCCGGCGACGGCCGAGCGAAGCTGGTCTGCCAGGTCGATATCCTGATCGAGCCAGGGCGCGCCGGTGGCGAGCAACTCGGCAGGCGAGCCCGCCACGGTGCTGGCCGAGCCGCCGGTCAGCAGCAGCGGGCGTCGCAACGCCGCCGAGTACAGGCTCAGCGAGCCACTGCCCGACACCACCACCGAGGCGGCCGACAGCGCCGCCTGCCATCCCGCCTCGGGCCGGACGATCCGCAACCCGCAGGCGACGGCCTCGGCCAACCAGGCGGAGACCATCCACGCTCCGTGGGCCGAGGCGATCCCGGGATGCAGCACGGCACATACCGCGAACTCGTCCACGTCCAGCTCGGTGACCAACCGGTACGGCAGTTCGGGGGCGGAACCGAACACCGATCCCGGACCCCAGGTCGACGCGACCACGACGAGCCGCCTGCCCCGCGCCCCCAGCGCGCGGCGGTACACCCCTGCCCGGTGCCCGCTGCCCAGCATGCGATCCAGCGCAGGGTCGCCGATCACCACGGCCCGCGCGGCCGCCGGCGGGCAGGACTCGCGCAGTTGCTCCCGCTGGGCCTCGTGGGACAGTGCGATCACCTCCGGCACGACCCTGCCGTCGTGGACGAGCCGTTCGGGGTTCATGCCGGCGACCGTCCGGCCGCCCGGGTAGTACTTCTGGAAGCCGATACCGTGCGGGACAAGGAGAATCGGCGCGTCGAGCTCGTGCAGGGCGTCGTTCTCGCTGGCGGCGATCGCGAGGTCGAATCGGATGCCGGTCGCCTGACCCCAGGTGATCGTGGGGACTCGCAGGTCACGCAGCGCGTCCGCCACGCCGTCGCCCAGGATGGCGGGTCTCGCCTCGTCGTGGGTGAACACGAGTTGCACCCGGACGTCGCGTTCGAGCAGGGTGGCGATGTCCAGCAACCGGCTCAGGGTGGTGACGGTGCGGACGACGATGAGCACCCGCCGCTCGACGGCAACGGTCGGCCACACGTCGAACGCCGGCTTCCCGGAAAACGACGGGGGGGGGGGGTGCGTATTTCGGGGGACATCCTTGCCGCTCTAACGTTCCCGCCGGGCAACCCAGGCCGCAGCCTGGGTACGCCGCCGCATGCCGAGTTTGCCCAGCACGGACGTCACGTAGTTCTTCACCGTCTTCTCGGCCAGGAACAGTTCGCCGGCGATCTCCCGGTTCGACAGGCCCTGCCCGATCAGTTCGAGCACGCTGCGCTCGCGTTCGGTGAACGCGGCCAGTTCGTCGGCGGGCCCGGGGCCGCGCAGCCGGTCCAGCACGTGCCCGGTGGTCACCGGGTCGAGCAGTGAACGGCCGGCGGCGACCTCGCGCACGGCGTTCACCACGTCCTGCCCGCGTACCTGCTTGAGCAGGTATCCGGCGGCCCCGGCCATGATCGCGCCGACCATGGCCTCCTCGTCGTCGAACGCGGTCAGCATCAGGCAGTGCGGTGGGTTCGGCAGCGAGCGCAGGTCCCGGCACAGCGTGACGCCGTCACCGTCACCGAGTCGCACGTCCACCACGGCCACGTCCGGCTCGACGTGCATCGCCACCGCCAGCGCCTCGTCCACGCTGCCCGCCTCGGCGACCACCTCGATGTCGGGTTCGTCGCCGAGGAGTTCCCGCAACCCGCGCCGCACGACCTCGTGGTCGTCGATCAGGAGCACGCCGATGGCCATGCCGTCGAGGTTACGGCCTTCGGCGGGTCCGCCGCGCCGATGGTGACGATGGGCAGCACAGGCTGGTGCGCCCACGCCGACTGGCGGGCGCCGACCTCACGGATCACCGAGACGATCGGGGCCGCGGCCACCAGTTCCAGCGCGAGTACCACGGTGTACAGCGCGGTGAGAGCAGCAGCGTGTCATTCGCGTCTCATCCCCTGCCCGGCTCGGTGGAAGGATCGGCGCCTTGCCCGAATTCGTTCACCGAAGGAAATGGGGAAGAACAATCCTTTCGCGCGCGTTTCCGGTCGGAATGTCGCGAGCGGTCAGCGTCCGCGCGGGTGGTCCTGCCGTGCGTTGTTCTCCCGGGCCCGCGCATCCGGGTGATTCATCGGCTGCGTCGGGTCGAAGTCGGGCACCCGGCCGCGCCCGGCTTCGGTGACGCACAGGCCGCTCAGGACCTCGAAGTCGGACTGCCCGCCGCGCCAGTGCGCCCGTACCGCAGGCATGCCGACCCTGCGCACGATCCCGCGTAGGGCGGCGGTGGCCACGATCGCGTCGTCGTGTCGCCCGATGCCGGGGATGAAGTCGGGTACCAGGTCGACCGGGGAGGCGACGTAGGCGAGCAGCAGCTTCAACCGGAACCGCATCAGCGGGCGTTGTTGCTGGTCAGCCGCCATCGAGCGGAGCATCACCAGCAGGTCGGGGAGCAGTCGGACGGCGTCGCGGAGCGGTCCCTTCCGCGGCTTGAGCACCATCAGCGTGAGCAGCAGTCCCGGCCACAGCAACAGCAGGCCCAGCAGCAGGCCGACGATGAAGTCCACTACCCCTATCCCCGTCATGGGGCCATTGTCCCGCACCGGCCCGGCCCCGTGGTGCCCGCGCCGCCGACGGCGGTGGTTATCGGTCCACCGGGACGTCGTGAATCGGGGCGGAAGATTTTGGTGACTTCGGCCGGTAACGGTCGGCCACCGGCGTCGATACAGGGGTGCGAGCCGCGAATTGTCCTGCCGCGGCACCACTTTTTTCGTTCGGTTCTCCCCTTTTCGGAAAGGCTCTCTCGTGCGCTCTCTTCGTCGTGCCCTGACATTGGTATCCGCCGTCGCCATCGCCGGTTTCGTATTCGCCGGAACCGCTGCCGGTCAAGATGTGGGAGCCGCCTCCGGTTCCGGACTTACTTTGGGGCTCCTGAACAAGACTTGTAGCGACTTCACCTACCAGGAGGACGCGCAGGCTGCCGTTGGCTTGTACCCGGATCTGGACCGTGACAAGGATGGCCGGGCCTGCGAGAGCTTGCCGAGCCGACCGACCGGCGGTTCGACCACCACTCCGGTGACGCCTGAACCCGAGCCGACGACGACCTCGCCGAGCCCCGAGCCTGTCACACCTGTGACAACTCAGCCTGCCGCGCCCGCGGCCGCGCCGGTCAAGGCCGCCGACAAGGACTGCGCTGACTACTCGACCCAGGCCGCCGCACAGGCCGCGCTGCTGGACGACCCGAGCGACCCGAACAACCTGGATGCCGACAACGACCAGTTTGCCTGTGAGTCGAAGTTCGGTGCGCCCGCGAAGAAGACGTCGCAGCAGGTGAAGGTGCACCCGTCGGGCGGGGTCGCCACCGGCGGCGACGAGGGCGTGTCGGGTACGGACGGTGCCGGGTACGCGCTGGGTGGTCTGCTGCTCGCTGGTGCCGGTGCGGTGCTGGTCGCCGGCCGTCGCGCGCGTTCCGGTAACTGAGCCGGTGGCGGGGGAGTCGGTGGTGCGATCACAGGCGAGGCTGCTCGCGGCGGCTGTCGCCTTCCTGGTGGTAGCCGCCGCGGTGGCGGTGTTCCTGCTGGTCCCGGGTGGTGGCTCGGGTGTGGCGCCGGTCGGCGCGGCGGAACCGCCTGCCGCGTCGACGGAGCGGGCGCCGTCGACGGAGAGGGTTGCGGGGCCGACCGGCACGCCGATCGACGCGGAGGTGCTGCCCGCGTCGAAGCCCTCGTGGCTGGAGGTGCCGGCGATCGGGGTGCGCACGGATCGGATCATCGAGTTGGGGCTGCAGGCGGATGGTGCGTTGGAGGTGCCTGGTGACGCCGTCACGGCGGGCTGGTTCGACCAGAGCCCGACGCCCGGTGAGGTCGGTCCGGCGGTGGTCGCCGGGCATGTGGACTACCGGAAGGTGCCGGGTGTTTTCCAGCGGTTGAAGGAACTCACGTCGGGAGCGGAGGTCGTGGTGCATCGTGCGGACGGGACGAGCGCGGTGTTCGCGGTGAGCAGGGTGGAGCACTACGCGAAGTCCGAGTTTCCGACGGAGAAGGTGTACGGGGACACGTCGGGACCGGAGTTGCGGCTGATCACCTGCGGCGGCGAGTTCGACAGTTCGTCCGGCAACTACGAGGACAACGTGGTCGCGTACGCGAGGCTCGTCCGGGCTTTCCGCGCGTGAGGTGGGCGGTAGCATCGGATTGTGGACGTGGGGGATGAGCTGGTCGCGGTGCCTGCCGGGCAGGTGATGTTGTCGGATCGGCGACGGCAGCGGAGCTGGCCGGTCGAGGTGGAACCGTTCCGGCTCGCGGCGTGTCCGGTCACCCAGGAGCGGTACGCAAGCGTGACGGGGGCGCGGCCGAGTACCGCAGTCGGCGATCGGTTGCCCGTGGAGGGCGTGTCGTGGCTGGACGCGGTCGAGTTCTGCAACGCGCTGTCGCTGAGCGAGGGCCTGGCACCCGTGTACCGGCTGGCGGACGGCGACGTCGAATGGGACGTGTCCGCTGACGGCTACCGGTTGCCGACGGATGCCGAATGGGAACACGCCTGCCGGGCAGGTACGAGCGGTGCGCGGTACGGCGAGCTCGACGAGATCGCCTGGTACCGCGGTAATTCCGCGGAAAGTATCCACGAAGTGGGCGGCAGGCAGCCGAACGCGTGGGGCTTGCACGACATGCTCGGCAACGTGTGGGAGTGGTGCTGGGACGTCTACCAGGCTGAGGACCATCCCGGTTACCGGGTGCTGCGCGGTGGCGGCTGGTTCGACGAGAGCTGGAGCTGCCGGGCGTCGGTGCGGCGTCGTAGTCAGCCGGCGTTCCGTATCGACGACCTGGGTTTCCGCATCGCCCGCTGACCCCCGCTGCACCTCAGCGAACGCGCTTTCTCTTCGGTGACGGCGATTCGTCGACGTATCACGCTCCAAAGACCGCCCCGGTGGTCGCGAAATACGCCGGCGCGCTGCCGTGTTGTGATTCGAATGGACCAACTGCGTGCGGAACAGGGACCGAAGCGGGTACGTGCGGTGCTGAGCGGCAAGGTCGTGGCGGACACGATCCGGCCGCTGCTGGTGTGGGAGGTGCCGTACTACCCGACGTACTTCCTGCCCGCCGAGGACGTTGGCGAGCTACCCGCCGAAGCGGTGACCACGCGCCCGGAAGTACCCGGCCACGTCCGGATCGACTGGCAGGCGATGGATGCCTGGTTCGAGGAGGACGAGGAGGTCTTCGTGCACCCACGCGATCCGGGCGTCCGCGTCGACATCCTGCCCAGTTCGCGGCACGTGCGCGTCGAGGTCGACGGGGTGACGGTCGCCGACACCCGTGCCGCCCGGCTGCTGTTCGAGACGAACCTGCCGACGCGCTACTACCTGCCGAAGCTGGACGTGCGCCTTGACCTTCTTGAACGGAGCGACACGGTGACCCGCTGCCCGTACAAGGGCACGTCCGAGTATTTCTCGGTCCGGGTGAACGGACGTTCGCACCGCGATCTGGCCTGGTCGTATCCGACGCCGTTGTGGGAGAGCCAGAAGGTCGCGGGCCTGGTGTGTTTCCTGGACGAGCAGGTCGACGTGTTCCTGGACGGGGTGCGCCAGGAACGCCCGGTGACCAAGTTCGGCTGAGCCGGCGTCGGCCACGAGCTGGCTGAAATGCCGGAATTGCTTGGTATGCCCGGAAAACTGCTGATCACCGGGGCTGTACGAAGTCGGCGCGAGTGGCAGTATCGCCTCAATCGCCACCGATGACGCTGGAGCCCCGATGCCGAGACCGTCCCGTGCCCTCACCGCGGCCTGCGCCGCCGCGGCCGTAGTCGCCTGCCTGGTCACGCCGCCGACGGCGGCGGCGTCCGAAGCGGCGTCCGGCCAAGGGCACCGTTGCCCGCAGCTCCAGTTGGCCGACCACTGGTACGGCGACAACGCGGCGAAGATCCAGCAGGTCATCGACGAGCGCGGCCGCTGCGGTGCGCATCGCGGCGGGAAGAAGCCGCTGGCGGTGTTCGACTGGGACAACACCGTCATCAAGAACGACATCTCCGACCAGACGATTTTCTACATGCTCCGCAACGACAAGATTCTCCAGCCCCGCGACCGCGACTGGCACAACACCAGTCGCTACATGACCGACGCCGGGGCGGACGCGCTGAGCGCTGCCTGCGGCACCGATGCGCGGCCGGGGAAACCACTGCCCACCAGCACCGACATCGACTGTGCCGACGAGCTGTTATCCGTGCGTAAGGAGGCCAAGACCACCGGCGGCGAGGACGTCTTCGCCGGGTACGACCACCGCGAGATGGAAGCGAGTTACGCCTGGGTCGCGCAACTCAACGCCGGTTACCGCCCGGACGAGGTGCGGCAGATCGCCCGTGACGCACGCAAGGCGGCGCTGCGTGCACCGGTCGGCGCGACGCAGCGAGTCGGTTCCAGCTCCGAGGTCGCCTGGGTGCGGTACTACCCGGAGATCAAGGATCTCATCGGCACGCTGAACCGAGCGGGCTTCGACACGTGGATCGTGTCGGCCTCGCCGAAGGAGACCGCGGACGTCTGGGGTTCGGAGGTCGGCATCCCGCCGAACCGCACCATCGGCATCGAGTCACTGACCACGCACGGCCGCATCAACGGTCACCTGGCCGGCTGCGGCGGCATCGCGGACGGTGAGGACGCGATCATGCCCTACGTCGACGGCAAGCGGTGCTTCGTCAACAAGAACATCCTCGGCATCAAGGGGGAGGCGCAGCTCGACCCCGCCCCAGAGGCGAAGCGTCAGGCCCTCGCCGGAGGCGACGCGACCACCGACGTCACCATGCTCGCCGACGCGACCGGCGTGCGCGTCACGCTGAACCGCAACAAGGACGAGCTGATGTGCCGCGCATACGACAACGCCGACGGCCGGTGGGCGGTCAACCCGATGTTCGTCGAACCGCTGCCCGCGCTGGACCGCACCTACCCCTGCTCCACGACTGCCTACGAGAACGCGGACGGCACCGTGGGCCCCGTCCTCCGCACGGACGGCACCGTCATCCCCGACCAGGCCGACACCGTCCACGGCTGAACAACCCGTCAGCGGCCATCCACCCGCCGTGTCGGGCGGTACGGCATCCCGCGCCGCGCGGCGAACCGAGATCTGACAGGGATCAACGCGGATGTAGGCGCGGATCAGCGCGTCATGGATCGCAAGAACTCGTGTGTCTCCGCGTCGGTGGAGTAGAGGCACACGCCGCGCATTCCCCGTGTCAGCAGGACTTTGTACGTGTTGCGAATAAGAGCAGGGAACTCGAACTCGCCGGCCTTCTTGACCGCCGGGTCGTGGGACTCTTCTCGTAACGCAACCCACTTGTCGTCACGCCGGACGAAGTCGGGACCGAACAGCACCCCTGCCCAGTCGTACTCGAACCCCTGGGCGGTATAGATGCAACCGACCTGGTTGAATCCGCGGTCGTCGGATGCCCAGTAGTAGGATTCCGGTGCGTCCGGTACCCGCGTGTTGGGTTTCGCGTTCCATGGTCGTTCCCAGGAACCGATCTTGACATCGGGAACCAACGTCTTGTTTCCGTCGACGGCGACAGGATTGCTCCACCGCCAGCAGAACCCCGCAGCGACGCGAGCTGTTTCCGAGCGGTCACCCCGCATGTTGAGTAGCCATGATTCCACGGCGTCGGGGGAATCGGCCGTCGTCACGACGAAATCGTCATCCATCGGTTCTGCAAGTAGCTTCCACCGGATAGGCGACTGTTTGTCGATTCCGAGAAGGCGTTCCACCCAGGTGTCGTAGACGGCGGAGCCGCCGCAGCGGAACTGCCCTTCGAGCGTAACGGTCTCCACGTCGCAGCCCGCCGCAGTAGCCGCGTCCCTGATCTCGGCCAGTGAGCCCATTTCGCCTGGGCGCACCGTCTGATTCTCGTCCAGCAGGAACACCGGTACCCAGGCGACGTCGATGAGTTCGGTTATCTGTGGTCTGGCGCTGTCTCGAACTGCTTTCCTGGTGAACCGGTTGACGCTGGTCTCTCTGATTCGATGAGCTTCGTCGCAGATCAAAACGTCGAGTGTTCGGGGTTCGGACTCGGAGTAGTTGTTGAAGTACTTGAACAGGTTCTTCACCTGCCGGTCTCCGGCACCGGCGACCTTGCGCATCGTGTTGGTGAACGCGCTCGATCCCGTCGCATGGTGGACCGGGCGTCCTCTGCGGGCCAGTTCGCCGAGCAGGCTCAGTGCGATGACGCTCTTGCCCGAGCCCGGCCCGCCACGAACGACGACGACAGTCTGCTTGCGCGCTGTCCGCGCCCGCTCGACGGCACGCATCACGAGGTCGAACGCGACTCGTTGCTCATCGAGCAGGACGAACTGTTCGCGCTCCCGAATCTCTCTGGCTGCCAGGTTCAACAGCGGTTTCGACGGAGCGTGGTGGAAGGTGGTGAAATCGTCCGCCGCCTTCAGCGCCGCAGTGCGATCTCCCTCGGGGGACAACAAGGACCGAAGGTGATCGAGCATCGCGGCCTTGTCGTCCATCGTGTACAGGCGACCGAACTGGTGAGGGGTGTACTGCTTGAGGGTGCGTACACCGGAGTCGTTGGCGTTGTGCAGATAGGCGATCCCGTGGACAGAGTACGGCCGCTCGGCGAGAGCCGGCGTCTCTCCGACGAGGTGCTCGCAGTACAACTGGACTTGAGTGACCGGGTGGATCACCGGCTCGCTGTACGCATCGAGTGCGACGAGTTCGGCGGCGAGCAGTTCCGCTCGTGACCACTGCTTGAGTTCGACCAGAACGTAAGTGGGCTCAGCCGTCCGTGGATGGATACCGCAGAGCACGACGTCGACGCGTTTCGGACTGTGCGGGAGCCTGTGTTCCAGCAGGACCTCGACGTGACCGAGTCCGGCGTCGAACAGGTCGGCAAGAAACGGGGGCAGACTCCGCTGCCAGGAACGGACCTCGGAAGTGCCCACCCGATGTTGCCACTGAAACGTTGCCTGCTCCTCCAGACGCTGATGAAGACGGCCGGAATTGGCATCGACAAGCAGGTCGGCAGCACTCTGCCGGATAAGAGCCACAGCATTCCCCACAAGGCACGCGAATATCGACGTGCGGGTGGGGGCAACAACGAAGTGGCTACCTCGGTGCCCGGCGGGCCGCGAAGAACAGGCTAGTCGATCTCTCCGGCAGATCGCGCCGGGAAGCGCTGCTCGTTTCGGTTGATCTTCGCCTGGGCGCACTCGATCAGGTCGACGCCGAGTACGTCAGCGAGGCGCACCAGGTAGATGAATACGTCGGCAAGCTCGTCGTGCACGTCGAAGGCAGAGTCGGGATCGTGCAGGATCGCCGCCGACTCCTCGGCCGTCAGCCACTGGAACAACGCGGTGAGTTCCCCGACTTCGCCCGATAAGGCCATGACCAGGTTCTTGGGCGTATGAAACTGCTCCCACTGACGCGCGGCGGCGAATTCCCGTAACCGCAGTGCGGTCTCATCGATTGACACGACGCCTCTTTACCAGACCAACTCGCCGCGCGGCCGTTACGACGAGGGGCTCGTAGCGAACCGTCGACAACGCTGGCACTCTGGCGGCATGTCGGCCGTATCGGAGTTCCAGTTGCGCCAGATCGAACGCTGGTGCGACACCCGCGTGCCCGAACGTGTCCGGGACCAGGTCCGGGTCGAGTGCCGTCGCCGAGGCCGTTCGGTGACGGTCGTGGAACGTCGTCCCCTCGGGTCACTGGCGTCTTCATCGGCCGACGAGCAGGAGTGGGCGGAACAGCGCATCGCCCAGTTGCGCCTGGACGACACGGATCGGTGGACCCTCTACTGGGGCGACAGCAAGGACCGCTGGCACCGGGTCGCCGAGGTGGCCGCCGCCGAAACCCCTGTCCCGCTGCTCGACGAGATCGACCGGGATCGGCACGCCTACTTCTGGGGCTGACGCGCCGGACTTGGCAGTGGCGCGATGGCTTTGGTCAGGTTGCCACCGGGCTGGCCAGCGGTGCTGAATCACCGTATGTGATCGATCCTTGTTGGCGACCGCCCGGGCAAACTCGTTGAAGCTACGGGAAAATCTGACCGATTCGGCGTGAGAATCGATCTTCGGCAACCCCGGTAACGAACACGTGCGGTTATGCGAATGTTCAACTGACGCTGGCCCGCGATCGTCGGGACGCCATTCGTGACTGGGAGAATTCCTTGCGCAATTCCATCAAGACTGCCGTTGTCGCCGCCGTCGCCGTGCCGTTGGCACTCGCGGGTCCTGCCGTCGCGTTCGCGACCCCAGCGGCGCCCGCGACCGCGCCCGCCGACTGCTTCTCCCAGGCCGAACACGAGAGCTGGGCCAGCAAGGCCGTCTCGTACGTGAGCGAGAAGCGTAAGCACGAGGCGAACCTGGCGACCGGACGTCAGGCGATCAAGGATGCCGATGCCGCACGGGTTCAGGCGCAGGCCGCGGTCAAGGCGGCCGGCAACAAGGTCAGCGCGCAGAACGCCGTCATCAAGGACGCCGACGCCGCTCTGCAGGCCGCCAACCGTCAGCTCAAGAAGAGCCCGGACAACCGCAAGCTCCAGGACCGCGTGAAGGCCGCGCAGGCCGCGTTCACCGCCGCCAAGGATGCGCTCAAGCCGCTGCAGGCCGCCGTCACCGCGGCCAAGGCCGTGGAAGGCCAGGCGAACGCCACACTCGCCACGGCCAAGGCCGCGCTCCCGAACCTGGAAACCAAGGTCGCCAACATCACCAAGTACCTGGCGACCGCGCAGGCCAACGCCGCGAAGGCCGTCTGCACCACGGAGACGCCAGGCGAGGACGACGACGACAACAACGGCGGCGGCAACACCGGCGGTGGTGACAACAACGGTGGCACGAATGACCCGGGCACGAATGACCCGGGCACGAATGACCCGGGCACGAATGACCCGGGCACGAATGACCCGGGCACGAATGACCCGGGCACGAATGACCCGGGCACGAATGACCCGGGCACGAATGACCCGGGCACGAATGACCCGGGCACGAATGACCCGGGCACGAATGACCCGGGCACGAATGACCCGGGCACCGTCACCCCAAAGCCCGCCGATCCCGCCGCCCCGGGCACCGGCGCCCCGAAGCCCGTGAACCCCGGTACGGACGCCGTGGTGCCCGCCTCGGTGATCGTCCCGGCCGCCCTGGTCACCGCCACGGCGCCCAAGTCGCAGGCGGCACCGAAAGCGCAGGCCAGCACGTCGGTGAAGAAGCAGGCCGTCTCGACGACGACGCGCGGCGGTGGAAGCGCCTCGAAGCTGGCGAGCACCGGGACGAACGGCGACGCGCTCGCGGCGATGGCGCTCGCCGGTGCCGCCCTCGTCGCCGGTGGCCTCGGCCTGGTGCGCAGGGGCAGGCACGCCCGCTGACACTCGTACGCGGCCGCCGGTGAGTGGCATTGAAGGGAAGCACGCCACTCACCGCGGCCGCACGCCGGAAGCAGGTCCGCGTTCACGCTCGGTGTCGATCAACGGTGCCCGCGAGCAGGGACGACACCCGCATGGTGACCCTGCGCAGTCGGGTCGGCCTCCGCATCCAGCTCGGACGACCGGGTGCGACGATATCGCCATGAGCCCCGTCAGCCGTGGACGCAAGAAGACGCCGAAGCCGCCCAGCGCGAACGCCGAACTGGACGGCGTCTTCGGTGACGTCCTGCGCGACTTCATCCCGCTCGCGGCCGAGCCGGACGTGCTGCAGGTGGAGTTGTTCACCTCCGAGCTGATCGGCGAGTGGTGGCGCGCTCCGGAGCCCTACGACGATCCGGAGCGCACCGTCGGCCTCGGCCTGGTGCGCTACGCGGGCCGCACCTCCACCCCCGCCGGGGTTGCCCTGCTGCGCGCGATGGCCGCGCTCGCCGTCACCGACGAGCAGCGCTCCGCCGCGGCGCAGGCGGCCACCCTGATGGCCGAACGCGGGCTGGCCGTCCCGGATTGGGCGGACGCGATCGGCACCGCCTCGCCGACGGGGTGCTGGGAGTCCACCGACGTCTACGGCGACCAGACGACCTTGCTGCTGACCTTCGACCGCGCAGGCCGTTCGCACGGGATCGCGGCGGTACTCGACGCCAACCATCTCGGCGGCTGCGTCGAGGAGGCGTTCTGCACCGAGGAGCCGGACGGGCTGCTCGCCGACCTCCGCGCCCAGGCGGCCGACTCGGAGGGCCTGCTCGACGTCCGCCCGATCGACGCCTCCCGCGCCCGCGCGCTGATCGAACGTGGCCTGGACCTGGCCGACGTCAGCGAGGTGGAGCCCGGCGAGGTGCTGGTCGCCAACCGTGCGCTGGTGCTCGCCCGCTGCCGCCTGCTCCCGGCCGCCGACGTGCTGGCCGAACCGGTCAAGCACACCGACGCGGAGCGGGACGCCATCGTCACCGAGTTCCTGACCGCGATCGAGGAGACCGACGCGGACGCGGCGACCTGCGCGCGGCTGATCGTCGACTTCGGCTGCGACCTCGACGAGGGCAGGCCGCTGCGGGTCGGCCCCGGCAAGCTCGCCGAGTTCCTCGAGGACTGGGTGCCGAACGAGATCGAGCTGACCGAGGAGCAGGCCGAGGCGCTGCCCGACGTGGTGCGCGCCTGGGCGGGCTGGGCGGGTGGCCGCTCGGAACTGTCCGCGCACGCCGTCGCCGAACTGCTCGAATCGGCCGAGGAGAGCATCCAGTACTTCGAGGACGGTCCGGCCGACGACGAGCACCTGGACTCCTACCTGGAGGGTGTGGCCACCGGCGCCGACGACGATCTCGTCGAGGAAACGCTGGCACGCAGGCGTTTCGCCGTTCCGGAGACCAGTGCCGTGGTCGGCGTGGACGACTTCCCCGACCTCGACCCGGCCGATGAGGACGAGCGGTACCTGCTGGTCCTCGGCGAGCACCCCGAGTACCACGACGCGCTCGCCGATCCCGAGTTCGACGGTGAGATCGACGGTGTGGACCCGCACCTGTTCATCGCCGTCAAGCAGGTACTGGTGAACCAGTTGTGGGCGGACGACCCGGAGGAGCTGTGGCCGGCCGTGGTCGCGCTCGCCGAGGCCGAGCACGACCGGGACGAGATCTTCGACGTCCTCGGCAGGCTCGTCCTGGAGTACCTGGCGGGTGCGCTCACCGGCGAGCAGGACCCGGACATCGACGGCTACCGCGCGGCGCTGCGCGAACTGGCGTTGTAGGAAACCATTGGCGCACAACGGGTCGACTCCGCTTCAGGTCACTGACCAGTGCCGGGACCCTTTGCTGCGCCGGACGGTGGACGGCGGTTGACTCCGAACGCGCGCGTCAATAGCGTGTGCACCCGCGAAGCGGACCACGACGGGCTGATCCGGCAAGCGTGGACTCGGGGTTGCGCCGGAACCAGACAGGCGATGGCGACGAGTTGCTGGAAGGACCCGGAACAGCCTTGAAGCAGACACCGCGGCCGCGTGGACGGGCGAGGTCGATTCGCGCTCGCGTCCTCTCCATCGCGCTCGTGCCCAGTTTCGCGCTCCTGCTCATCGGGGCGACGCTGGCCGGCTACCTCATCTACCAGTCCGTCAAGCTCAAGGACTTCGCCGACCAGGCACGGGAATCGGTCATGCCGGTCGCCGGGTTCGTCACCGCGGTTCAGGAGGAGCGCAGGCTGACGCTGGAGCAGCTCGCCGCGCCCGCCGACGAGCGCAGGCCGCTCGACGAGCCCCGCCAGGAGACCGACCAGGCACGCGAGGCCGTCACCGCGGCCATCGGCGAACTCGCCGACGGCGCGCCGCCCGCGGTGAGCGATGCGGCGGGCAGGCTCTCCGAGCTCACCGCGCAACTCGCCGTCAACCGTGCGCAGGCCGACGCCGGGCAGCTCTCGCCCAAGGCCACCTTCGACTACTACAACGAGCTCCTCGACGTGTGCGCCGCCGCGTTGCAGGGTGCCGCGCGGGACGCTCCGGACGCCGAGGTCGCCGCCGAGCAGGTCACCGCGCTGCAGCTCTTCGCGAGCGCGGAGGGCATGGCCCGTGGCCACGCCCTGGCTACCGTGGCCGACCGGGGCGAGGGCTTCTCCGCCGAGGACTTCCGCGGGTACGTCGAGGAGATCGGCGGTTACCACTCGCAGCTCACCGCGGCGGTGCCCGGCATGGCACCGGAGGTTCGCGCGAGCTACGACCAGCTCGTCGCCGGGGACCCGTGGGCGAAGGTGACGACGGTCGAGAACACCTTCGTCGAACGCGGTCTCGACCAGCCGGGCGGCCGTGCGGAACCGCTGCCCGTCGAGCCCGCCGAATGGCAGGCCGCCGCCCGGCAGGTCGCCGACCAGCTCCTGCAGCTCTACACCCAGCACACCGCGGCCGCGACCGTGCTCGGTACCGCCGCCGCCGAGGACAGCCTGATCACCACGCTGATCGGCGCGACCGCCGTCGTCCTGGCCGCGGTGACCGCGTTCCTGGTGGCGCTGCGCCTGTCGAACCGGCTGGTCGGCCGTCTGCAGCGGTTGCGTGAGGAGACCTTCGACCTTGCCGACGAACGCCTGCCGCGGATCGTCGAGCGCCTGCGCACCGGCAGGCCCGTCGACCTCGACGACGAGGTCGCCCCGCTCTACCACGGCACCGACGAGATCGGGCAGGTCGCGGAGGCGTTCAACACCGCGCAGTTCACCGCCGTCGCCGCGGCCGTGCAGGAGGCGGAGACCAGGGAGGGCACGCGGACGGTGTTCCTGGACATCGCGCACCGCAGCCAGGTCATCGCGCACAAGCAGCTCGAGGTGCTGGACGAGGCCGAGCGCAGGCAGGAGGACCCGGAGCACCTGGACCTGCTGTTCAAGCTCGACCATTTCGCCACCCGGGCCCGGCGCAACGCCGAGAACCTGATCATCCTCGGTGGCGAGCGGCCGGGCCGCCAGTGGCGCAACCCGGTGCCCGTCGTGGACGTGGCGCGCAGCGCGCTGTCCGAGACCGAGGACTACACCCGGGTCGCCGTCGGCCAGTTCCCGCCGGTCGCGGTGGACGGCGCCGTCGTGGCCGACCTCATCCACCTGCTGGCCGAGCTGGTGGACAACGCCACCACGTACTCCCCGCCGGAATCGCCGGTGCGGCTGATCGGCAACGCTTCCGGCCGCGACCTGGTGCTGGAGGTCGAGGACCAGGGCCTCGGCATCGACCCTGCACGGCTCACCGAGTTCAACGCGACCCTGGACGATCCGCCGGACTTCAGCGTCATGGCGCTGTCCAGTGAGCCGCGGCTCGGCCTGTTCGTGGTCGGTCAGCTCGCCGTGCGGCATGGTATCTCGGTGACGCTGCGCGAGTCGGTGTACGGCGGGGTCCGCGCCGTCGTGCTGGTGCCCGAAGAACTGCTCACCGAATCCGCCGCACCCGCCCAGCCGGAGCCGGAGGCACCTCGGCGCGCGCAGCCGGACGAGGGTGCCGCCGCGCCCCGCCTGCCCCGCCCGCGAAGGCGGCCCCGGCCGTACCGGGCGCCGGTGACAGGCCCGCCGAAGCCGTACGCCGTGCCCGCCTTCGAACCGGAACCGGCCCCGGCAGCGGAACCGGCTTCCGTGGCGGATCCCGCGCCGTCGCCGGAACTGCCGGTCCGGCAACCGTCCAGGGGGCCGGTGGCCCGCCGGTCAAGCGCCGAGGAGACCCCCGAGGTCACCGTCCAGCTCGACGCGGTGCGATCCGGGGAGCCGGCCTGGCCCGCCGTCGAGGAGCCCGCCGCGGAGCCCGAGCCCGCGGGCGGGTTGTTCGTCGACCGGCATCCCGCGCCGAGTCAGGCCGAGCAGCCGCCGGTCGCCGCGCACCCGCCGGTGTTCCAGCAGCGGTCGGTCGCCGAACCGGCCCCTGACGGGGCGCCGCCCCCGTTGCCGAAGCGGCGCAGGCAGCGGAACCTGGCTCCACAATTGGAGAGTCCACCGCAGCGCCACGACGAGCAGGACCAGTGGGTTTCACCGGAACGCGCGCGCCAGCGGCTGTCGGCGTTCCAGGACGGCACCCGCAGGGCCCGGCAGGAGCAACGTTCGCAGTGATCGGAAGGGCAGTGGGCACAGCAATCCCGAACGCGGGAGCAGGTGTGGTTTCGGAGGAAGGGAAGGCCATGGGCGAACCGGACGTCAGCGAACTCGACTGGCTGCTCGACGACCTGGTCGAGCGGGTCGTCGGTGCCGAACGCGCCGTCGTGCTGTCGGCGGACGGGCTGCTGATCGGCCGGTCCGCGCGCTTGTCCGCCGAGGACGCCGAGCACCTTTCCGCGCTGGCGTCGGCGTTCCAGAGTCTCGCCCGCGGCACCGGCCGCCATTTCGGTGGCGGCGACGTCCGGCAGACCGTGGTCGAGATGGACAGCGCTTTCCTGGTGGTGACCGCCGCGGGCAAGGGCGCGTGCCTGGCGCTGCTCGCGGCGGAGGACGCCGACATGGGCATGGTGGCGTACGAGATGAACCTGCTGGTCCGCCGAATCGGCGGCGTGCTCGCCGCGCCGCGCAACCCGGTGGCCGAACCGGCGGCAGATCGCGCCCCATGATGAGGCGTCGCGAGGAGAGATGGTTCGACGAGGCGGCGGGCCCGCTCGTCCGCCCCTACGCGGTCACCCGCGGCCGTACCCGTTCCGACGTCTACGGCCTGGACCTGCTCACGCTGGTGGTCGCCGTCCCGTCCGGCAACGGGAACGCGCACCTCCAGCCGGAACACGCGCAGATCGTCCGGCTGTGTCAGTACCCGCTCTCGGTCGCCGAGGTCAGTGCCAGGGTGGACCTGCCACTCGCCGTGGTGAAGGTCCTGCTCGGCGACCTGATCGAACAGAGACAGCTCATCTTCCGCTCGGCGGCGCCGTCGTCCGAGGTCCCCGAAAAGCACGTACTGCAGGCGGTGCTCGATGGTATCCGGAAACTCTGACGCTCTCGCGTCGCTGTCGATGACGGCCGTCAAGGTCGTCGTGGCCGGCGGCTTCGGCGTGGGCAAGACGACGATGGTGGGTGCGCTCTCCGAGATCGCCCCGCTGCGCACCGAGGAGATGCTGACCGAGCGCGGTGTCGCCGTGGACGACCTGACCGGTGTGGAGAACAAGACGACCACCACCGTCGCCCTCGACTTCGGCCGCATCACCATCAGCGACGACCTGGTGCTGTACCTGTTCGGCACGCCCGGCCAGGACCGGTTCTGGTTCATGTGGGACGAGCTCGCCTCGGGTGCGATCGGCGCCATCGTGCTGGCCGACACCCGCCGTCTCGACTCCTGCTTCCCGGCGGTCGACTTCTTCGAACGCCGTGGCACCTCGTTCGTGGTGGGCGTGAACTGCTTCGACGGCGACCAGCCCTACGACATCGAGGAGGTACGCGGGGCGCTCGACCTCGACGACTCGGTGCCGATCATGCTGTGCGACGCGCGGGAACGGCGGTCGACCCGGGACATGCTGGAAGCCCTGCTGCGCTACGTCATGGGCAAGCAGACGGCCGCCGTGCACTGACCAGGCCAGGCGCCTCGCTCAGCCGGTGGCGCCGTCCTCGCTGAGCACCGTGACGTTCTTCAGCGTGCCGCCGAAGTTGATGCGCACCTTGACGCGGTCGCCGTCGTGCGCGCCGCAGTTGCGCGCGTCCGCGAGGGCGGCCTCCAGCTCGCCGAGCGTCATACCGCGCTTCTCCTCGGTGGCCCGGTAGGTGATCTGCTGGCTGCGGGGCATCGGTACTCCGGTTGGCTCGTGGGCGGGATACGGGCGGTGACCCCGCGCCGATATCGGCAATCGTGCCAGCCGGAACCGCCCCGTGGCGGGCGAATGGCCGTGGCGGTGCGTGGCGGAGAGACTTCCGTGCTGCGCCACCCGCATGAACTTGACCCGCTCACCGGGCGCCGGTACCCGGGGACGGGACAATGTCGGGAGACCGCAGCACCACGCCGGAAGATCGGGGAAAACCCAATGACGGACTACGGAATCGACGTCTCGCACTACAACGCCGTCGAGGACTGGAATGCCGTGCGGGGCAACGGAATCTCCTACGCACTGCTCAAGGTCACCGAGTCCACCGACTATGTGGACGACACCTCGGCCGGATACGCGGACGGAGCGCGCGGTGCCGGAATCGCCGCGGGCGGCTACCACTTCGCCCGGCCGGTGGACGTCGGCGCGCAGGTGGCGCACTTCGCCGACCGGCTGAACGAGCGCGGTCTGCTGGCACCCGGCAGTGTCTGGCCGGCGCTGGACATGGAGGCGGAGGGCTTCGGTGACCCGAACCCGTTCGTCGCCGACTTCATCGGCCAGTTCCGGGCGCGCACCGGAGTAGCGGGCATGCTCGTCTACGCGAACCTGAACTGGTGGAACAACATTCTGCGGCCGGACGAGTGGGCCGACGACAACGTGCTGCTGTGGATCGCCCGCTACAACGGCGACCCCGGCAACCCGGGCTGGGCGCACCCTCGGCTGGCGCTGCACCAGCACAGCGACAAGGGCGTGGTGCCGGGCATCGCCGGGGGCGTCGACCGCAACGCGACCGTCGGCGGGTACGTGACCGGCAGCTTCCTCGTACCGTGACCGGCAGGCTGTGACTGTGCGTACCGAGGGCAGTGACCAGGCGTGGGAATTGTGCTGGACCGACGACGAGTCGGTGCAGCTCGCGCTGTACCTGCGCGACGTCCTGGCGCTGTCGGTGGACACCGACCCGTTCCTGCCCGCCGTGGATCCGGGCGTGCCGGTGGAGGTCCCACCGCACATCGACCGGGCCGAGGTGCAGCGGCAGTGGCCGATGTGGTGGGAGGCGGTGCTCAGTTTCTCGGCGAACCGCCGCAAGGGCGGGCCCGCGATGCCGGAAGCGCTGGCCGAGGACTCGGCGATTTCCGTTGCCGTGCAGCATTTTCGGGACTCGTTCGCGCGGCGGCCACGGGGCGATTCGCCGTCCCGGCGGCCGTCGCACACGAGTAACGTCGGTGCCATGGTCCGGGAGCTGGAGGAGGAGCGGGGACGTAAGGTACGGCCCTTCCAGGCGACCGTGACCGTGGTGTCGGTGGATGGCGAGGTCTGGCACCGCCTGTCCCGCACGCACGTGCTGGCGTCGAGGCGCTTCGCCGCCGACCAGGCCGCGTGCGAACGGGCACTGCGGGAACTGGTCACCGACCTGTTCTAGAGCTTGCGCAGCCGGACCCGGTTGATCGAGTGGTCGGAATCCTTGCGCAGCACCAAAGTCGCCCGCGGACGGGTCGGGCGGATGTTCTCCACCAGGTTCGGCTGGTTGATGGTCGTCCACAGGTGGCTCGCTTCGGCGCGCGCCTCGTCGTCGGGCAGCCCGGCGAAGTGGTGGAAGTGCGAGGCCGGGTCCGCGAACGCGGTGTGCCGCAGGGTCAGGAACCTTTCCACGTACCAGCGTTCGATGTCCTCGGTGCGCGCGTCGACGTAGATGGAGAAGTCGAACAGGTCCGACACGGTCAGCCGGGGGCCGGGCTGCAGGACGTTGAGGCCCTCCACGATCAGGATGTCCGGCTGCCGTACGACCTGCTCCTCGCCGGGCACGATGTCGTAGGCGAGGTGGGAGTAGACGGGGGCGCTGACCTCGTCCGCGCCGGACTTGACGTCCGAGACGAACCGCAGCAGCGCGCGCCGGTCGTAGCTCTCCGGGAAACCCTTGCGGTGCATGATTCCCCGGCGTAGCAGTTCCTCGCGCGGGTAGAGGAATCCGTCGGTGGTGACGAGATCGACGCGGGGATGGTCGGGCCAGCGGGCGAGCAGGGTGCGCAGGATGCGCGCGGTCGTCGACTTGCCGACCGCCACGCTGCCCGCGATGCCGATGACGAACGGGACCTTGGTGCTGCGTCCTTCCTCGCCGAGAAAGGTGGTGGTCGCCCGGTACAGCCGCTGACGGGCGGCGACCTGGAGGTTGATCAGCCGGGACAGCGGCAGGTAGACCTCGGCGACCTCGGCCAGGTCGACCAGTTCGCCGAGACCGCGCAGGCGCACCAGTTCGTCCGAGGTGAGCGGGAGCGGTGTGGCGCGGCGGAGTTCCCGCCACTGATCGCGGTGCAGCTCGACGTATGGGCTGAGCTCTCGGACCCGCGGCATTCGAAGACTCCTCGCCATCGAGGGCTGGACCACTTGTCGACCGCAGAACGGTCACACTTCTGCCTTGCGTCGTCCAACGGTAAATCAGCCCGGCCACTCTGGCGCTGTGATGAATTTCTCCTGAACGCGCCGATCCTCGGATCTGACCCGGTTTTCCGACGCTGACCTGCGAAAGTTTCCACGCCTGTCCGGCCGGTGCCGTGGGTGCGTAACCTGGTCACGTGTCACGGATCGCTTACTTCGGGCCGCGGGGGACGTTCACCGAGCAGGCCACACGCGCCCTCACCGACGGCGACGAACTGGTCCCGGCCGAGACGATCCACGCCGCGCTCGCCGCCGTCCGCAAGGGCGAGGCCGACGGGGCGTGTGTGCCGGTGGAGAACTCGGTCGAGGGCGCGGTCACCGCGACCCTCGACGGTCTCGCCGAGGACGAGCCGCCGCTGGTGGCCGTGGCCGAGGCGCTGCTTCCGGTGCACTTCACCGTCGTCACCGGTTCCGGCGGCGGTCCGATCCGTACGGTCGCCAGCCACCCGCACGCGCTCGCCCAGGTGCGCGAGTGGCTGCTGGTCAACCTGCCGGAGGCGCGCCCCACGGCCGCGTCCTCCACCGCCGCCGCCGCCGTCGGCGTCGTCGAGGGGCAGTTCGACGCGGCCGTGGTCGCACCGGTCGCCGTGGAGCACTACTCGCTGGACGTGCTGGCGACCGGGGTCGCGGACGTGGCCGACGCCCGTACCCGCTTCGTGCTCGTCCGGCCGCCCGGGGAACTGCCGGAACCCACCGGCCACGACCGGACGTCGATCGTCGCCGCCGCCGCGAACCGCACCGGCACGCTGGCCCGGCTGCTCGCCGAACTCGCCTCGCGCGGGATCAACCTGACCCGGCTGGACGCCCGCCCGATCAAGGGCAACTTCGGCCACTACCGGTTCTTCGTCGACTTCGAGGGGCACGTGTCCGAGCCGCGCATCGGTGACGCGCTGGCCGGGTTACGCAGGCAGTGCGCCGAGGTGCGGTTCCTCGGGTCGCACGCCCGCGCCGACGGCGTCGCCGCCACGATCGACAGCGGCGCGGGCAACGACGTATTCACCGGCGCCACCGACTGGGTGGACGCGATCAGACGAGGAGAACTCGCGTGAAGCTGTACCTGATCCGGCATGCGCAGAGCACCGCGAACGTCCGCAAGGCGCTGGACACCGCGCTGCCCGGCCCGCCGCTGACCGACCTCGGTCGCGAGCAGGCCGAGGCGCTGGCGGACGAGCTCGCCGACGTGCCGGTTGCGGCCGTCTACGCCTCGGAAGCCACTCGCGCCCAGCAGACGGCGGCCCCGCTCGGCCGTTCGAAGGGCCTGGACGTGCAGGTGCTCAAGGGCGTGCAGGAGGTGTACGTCGGCGATCTGGAGGGCAACACCGACCGGGAGTCCATCCAGACCTATGTGGACACCGTCGGCCCGTGGCTGCGCGGCGACCTCGGCGGTGCCATGCCGGGCGGGGAGAGCGGCGAGCAGGTGCGTTCCCGGTACCTGGGCGCCGTCGGTGACCTGCGCGCCAGGCACGCCGACACCGATCCCGATGCCGTGGTCGCGCTCGTCAGCCACGGTGGCGCCATCCGGCTCGGCGCGGACTGGCTGTCTGACAACGTGCGACCGGAGTTCGCCGACGTCGGGTTGCTGCCCAACACCGGCATCGTCGTGCTCGAAACGCTGCCCGACGGCGGTTGGACCTGCCTGCGCTGGGCCGGCGTCACGGTCTGACCGGCACCTGATCGGTTGTCCACAGACTTGTCCACAGTCCGTCGAGTTGTCCACAGCCGTCGGTGATCGCTGACAGCACTCATCCCGTGTCGCACCGTGATCCCCAGGGGAGACGACAGGGGGAGCCATGAGTGGTTTCGGCGCGAGGATCGACGAGATCCGGCAGACCGGGGAGGCCGCGGCGAGGGCCGCCGACATCGTGCGCGGAGTGAACGCCGGTGGTGCCTGGCCGGAAGGGGAAGCGGGAATTCCCGGGGCGAAGGCGGTCGCCAAGCTGGAGGCCGTCCGGCATGCATGGCAGCGGATCCAGGCCGATTCGGCGTCGGCTCTGGCCGAGCACGCGGACAGCGTGACCTCCGCCGCCGGCCTGTACGCGAGCAGCGACCACGCCGCGCGGGAAGCACTGTCCACAAAGGAAGCTCCGTCCGGCGGAATCGCGGCCGTCTGATGGTGACCTGGGCAGACGCCTCCCGCTGGGAGCCCGCCCCGCTCGCGGACGCGGTCGGGGCGCTCAACGCCGAGTACAACAAGCTGCTCCCGGCCTCGGAGGATCTACGCAAGCTGACCACTCCGTACGGCTGGACCGGCGAGGCCGCCGACGCTGCGAGCGCCAAGGTCACCGAGATGGTGGACGGGCTGGAGGAGTGGGCCGCGGAACTGGCCGCCGGGCGCATGGCCGCAGCGAACGTCGGTGACGCCGTCGTCGGTGTGAAGAACGGTGTTGAGGAGGTCAGGAACCTGGCCGGAGCGCAGAACTTCACCATCGCCGACGACGGCGCCGTGATCGACAACGGGCCACCGCCCGGTACTCCGCCGGAACAGGCGGAAGCCGTCGCCGGCGAGCGCAGGCAGTTCGCCGCGGAACTGGCCGAACGGGTCAAGCAGGTCATGCAGAGCGCAGAGGACGTGGACACCGACTTCTGTTCGGTGCTCGATCGCATCCTCAACCACCAGGTCTTCGACGCCACCACCAACGACAACTCCGCCACCAACCTGTCCGCGGCCGGTAGCGCGGGCATCCAGGCCGGCGGCCTGACCATCCCGGCGCCGCCGCCCGAAGGGGCCACCGCGGCCCAGAATGCGGCCTACTGGGCCACGTTGTCAGACCAGCAACGGCGTCAGCTCGCGATGGACCACCCTGGGCTGGTCGGACCCCGAGACGGCTTCACCGCCACCCACCGCGACATCGCCAACCGCTCCCTGCTGGGACAGGAACGGGGTGAGTTGCAGCGCGAGCGCGGCGACCTTCAGCGTCGTCTGGACGGCCTGAAGGAGAGCGACCCCAGCGAGATGGACGAATACCACGAGATCGAGGACCAGCTCAAAGAACTGGACGAAAAGCTCGGTGGCATCGAACAGGTAGACGCTCGTTTGAACAATCCCGACCTGCCTCCTGCATTCCTTCTTGGGATCAGTGGCGACAACGCTGGCCAGGCGATCATCGCCAGTGGAAACCCCGATACGGCTGCCAATGTCGCAACATACGTTCCGGGGACCGGCTCTGGTTTGCCGGGGATTGAAGGTGACATCACTCGTTCCGACCGCATGTTCGCCGAGGCGCAGAAGGCTGGTTCGGAGTCCACGTCGGTAATCACGTGGGTCGGGTACGACGCCCCCCAAAGCATATTGCCGGACGCGGCGAGCAAGACATTCGCCGACAACGCCGAGCAGAGGCTACACAGCTTTCAGGCCGGCTTGGAGGCGAGTCACCAAGGCGAGCGTGCGCACAGCACTGTGGTGGGACACAGTTACGGGACGACGGCGATCGGCCAGACTGCCAGGGATCATGGGCTGGCTACTGATGACGTCATCTTCGTTGGTAGTCCCGGTGTTGGTGTTGATCACGCCGATCAGCTCCGTTTAGATGGTGTGCCAGCCAGTCAGGTAAGCGATCACGTGTACTCCACGGCTGCACCCACTGATCCAGTGCCACTAGCCACAAACTTCCGTACCCCAGAACTCGACGGCGTGGATCCGCTGGGGCCGGACCCGACCACCGAGTGGTTCGGTGGACGTCAGTTCGCCGCTGAGGCGACGAGCCCGCTCGACTCTCACAGCGACTACTGGGAGCCGAACTCGTCGTCGTTGAGGAAGATGGGGCAGGTCATTGCCGGAAGCTGAGATATCTGTACGACTGTGGACGCGACGGGTGGCCGCCACGGCTGCCGCGGCCATGTCCGGTTTCGTGTTCAGCGCGTGCGGGGAGGAACAAGTGTCACCGGGAAACGATCAGGGCCAGCCGACGATCACTGCTCAGCAGGCAAAGGAACAGACCGAGCGTGACGTCCGCGAGCTTGTGACGGCACTGCCTGCGGGAGCCCGATTGGAGAAGCTGCACTACGACCAGGGGCCTTGTACCGACGAGTCGGGCGCGGGCTTCGGAAAGCGTGTGCAACCGAACGTCTCCTACTGGGTGCGTGACCTTGATCCGGCGCAGTACAACATTCATTTCGATGCGATGAAAGCGTGGCTGCAAGGGCACGGTTGGATCGTGCGAAACGATGACCGCCCCAGCGACATGTTCCTCAACGCCTTCCGGGAGCGGGACCAGTTCACCATGTCATTGCAGGCGAACAAAAAGGGCGGATTGACTTTGGGTGCGTCCTCGCCGTGCGTCTGGCCGGAAGGTACGCCCGAGCCCGAGAACTGAACCTTCGACTCGTCTATTGAGGCTGGCACAACCGTATGATGCCTTCTTCACCAACCGAGCCAATCCGTGCGGCTGGAGCGTCCGTGGCCGCCTGGCTTGCCCTGAGGTCCGTCTAACGGGGGAACTTCGCCCTCGGTGCGGATGGGTGGGTGACGGGCAGGTGGATGCCGGACTCAGCCGAGGAGCTCCCTGCGTCAGGCGGGGTGGGCCACGCGCCGGGCTGCCACGAACGAGACGCCTGGAGGGTGAAACGCCTGGTGCCGGGCTTCGACACGGAATGCCGGGGGTGTGTTTCTCACCTACCGTCGTCGGTGCAGGAGCAACCCGGACGCCGATCGGACGTCTACCGGAGTAGTCACCCGGCATACGGAGGCGAAGTGATGATGGTACGAGGCAGGATCCCGACCATGACACTGCTGGCGGTCGGAGCAGCAGTGGCGATCGCGGGCTGTGGCCAGTCCTCGGGCGACGACCAGGCCGCCCCGCCGCCCTCGGCTCCCTCCAGCTCGGCGTCCACCGATCCGTCGACGACACCACCGAGCAGCGAGTCCAGCGAACCGGAGCCGAGCAGTGAGCCCGCACCGGCCCCGCCACCGCAGGCCTCCGGCGACTGCAGGGCGAACGAACTCGAGCTTTCCATCGGCCAGGGGGACGCGGCCGCGGGCACCGTCTACAAGCAACTGCGGTTCACCAACGTCGGCGACCGGGAATGCACGGTTCAGGGCTGGCCCGGCGTGTCCTACGTCGGCGGCGACGACGGGCACCAGATCGGCGAATCGGCGTTCCGGGAGGGTGAGAAGGGCGGGGCGATCGAGCTCGGCAAGGGCGAGTCGGCGTTCGCGGACATCGGCATGGTCAACGTCGGCAACTTTGACCAGGCCCAGTGTGAGCCGGAACAGGTCCGCGGGCTGCGCGTCTATCCGCCGCAGGAGACCGAATCGATGTTCGTCCAGCTCGACGGCACCGGCTGCCGTGGCGACGATATCCCCGGCAACCAGCTCACCGTCAAGACCATCCAGAAGGGCTGAGACCGAGGGCATGACCGACAGTTCTCGGTCGACATCCGCCTCGACATGATTACCGCGACCATGGAATCGTCGGACGGGCCTAAACTTGTCCGCACAGGCGGTTCGCCTCACGCAGGTGCCAGCGTCCGCCGATGTCGCCGAAGTTCAGGCTGACGACCATGCTGTTCACCCCGTCGATGTGCTGGGCGAGCTTGTCGTAGCTGTCGCCGGTCTCGGCCGCGGCGGCGGCCAGCGCGCGGGCCGCGGCGAGCCGTTCCAGCGTTCCCGGCGTGAGCGAGGCCGCCCGCGCGAGTGTGTTCCCGGAACTGTCCGGCAGGGTCCCGACCCGCTCCAGGGCCGCGCAGGCCGCCCGCGCGTCCGTCGCCGCGCCGGGCGTCACCGCCGACAACCCCCACAGCAGGCCCAGCACCAGTGCCCCCACCGCGAATCCCGTCACCGCCGCCACAACCGGCTTCCGCCGGTCCGGCGACAGGACGTCCACCTGCACCGGTTGAACCATTTGGCCTCCCGTGTCCGGAGCAACGGTTCATTCCAGCACCACGGGCGATCGGACACCAGAGCCGATGCGGTTCAGGCCGCGGAACGTTCGTTCACCTCGGCCGAGTACGCCCGCAGCAGCAGCACGGCCAGCGCCGCGATCGCGATCTGCAGCGCCCCGGACGCCGCGAAGGTGACGCCGGCGCTGCCCACCGCCCGCGTCAGCAGCCCGCCGAGCAGCGCACCCACCGGGATCGCCCCCCACACCACCGTCCGCCAGACACCCAGCACCCGGCCCAGCAGCGCGTCCGGCACCAGCGCGTGCCGCAGCGTCCCGAGCACCACGTTGCCCGTCACGATCGCCGCCGCGAACACGCCGAACAGTGCCGCCGCCGCGACCGCGTCGGTGACGAAACCCATTGCCACGAAAGCGATCCCGGTCGCGGTCATGCTGCCCGCCAGCACGCCCAGCCTGCCAGCGGAACGGATCAGCCGGGGCGCCAGCGCGGCCCCGGCCAGCCCGCCGGCACCGCCGACGAACGCGAACAGTCCGAACGCCGCCTCGCTCAACCGCAGGTCCTCCAGCGCGTAGAGCACGAGCTGCGCCTGTGCCAGTTCCACCGCGAGACTCAGCAACCCGGCGACCAGCACCAGCCGGGTCAGCAACCGGTGCCCGCGTAGCCAGCGCAGCCCTTCGGCGAGATCCGTGCGCAACCGGGCCGGTGCCCGCTTCGCCGGACGGGAGCGACAACCACCGGTCACGCCCAGCAGCAACGCGGCCGCCAGCACGAAACCCACCGAGTTCAGCAGGAACGGGGACGCGGCGAACACCACGAAGGTGAGACTGCCGAGCGGGCCACCGAGGAACGTCTGCCCGACGATCTCGGCCGCCTGCAGCTTGCTGTTCGCCCCCTCCAGCCCCGGCCGATCGACCATCGACGGGATCAGCACGTTCGCCGCCGTGTCGGCCACCGTCTCTGCCGTCCCGATCAGCAAGGCCGCCACGTAGACCAGCCAGATCGACACCGAGCCGGACAGCACCAGCAGACCGGTCGCGGCAACCACCCCGGCCCGCGCCAGGTTCGCGCCGATCATCGCCCGTCGCCGGTCGACCCGGTCCATCAGCGCGCCCGCCGGCAGGGCGAACAGCAGCCACGGCAGGAACTGCGTCGCGGCCAGGCCGGCGATCAGCACCGGGTCGCGGGTCAGGGTGGCCGCGAGGAGCGGGAAGGCGACCTTGCCGATGCCGTCGCCGAGATTGGACACGGCACTGGACGCCAGCAGCCAGTTCAGCGGCCGGCTGACCACCCCGTCGCGCATCACCCATTCCCCGCCCCGTCGGCACAGCACCGTCGAAGTGAGGTTCGGGTCGCGGTCCGTGTTCGTTACCTCGCGCAGCGTGGATACACCGAATGCGCGTCGACTACATTCGAACGGCCGCGTGGCCGACGACCGCGACGGCGAAACCTCAAGCGCCGCAGGAGTTTCCGGCGGTCGCGGTAGGTCACCGAAGGCGGGAGCCCGGGTCCTGCCGCTACCCGGTTCGGCCCAGTGATGGTGCGCGCACGGTCACCGGGACGCCTACTCGCGGGAGAGCGGAACGCCGGGCAGTGCCGTCAGCACGCCGTGCTTCGCCCGCTCCAGCGTCGCGACCGCGTGCCTGCCCGTCACCTCGATGGTGGTGACGGCGTTGCCGAAGTGCGGGCCCGAGGTGTTCGTCCACTTCACCGGCAGCATCTCCACCCCCGCCCGCTTCGCGAACACCTTCGCCACCGCGGCCAGCGGACGCCACCAGCCCGCACGGAACACCCACGGCATGAACCAGGGCACCGCGTTGTGCACCGGTGAACAGGTGAGCTGGAAGACCCCGGCCTTGGTGGGTTCCGGATAGGTCGCCTCGGCGACGTAGGCGTGGTGCACGTCCCCGGACAGCACGGCGACCGTGGACGGGGCGGGGTCGTCGCAACTGATCCGCCGGATCAGTTCGGTCAGCCGGTCGAAGGAGGCGCGGAACGCCGGCCAGTGCTCCAGATCCGCCCCCTGACGCAGTTTCTCCGCCCACCGTCCGCGCCGGCCCGTACGCATGCAGGCACGTTCGTTGGCCGACTGGACGTGGGAAAGCGCGTTCGGCATCAGCCACGGAATCGTCGAGCCGATCAGCAGGTGGTCGTAGTCGCCGCGCGCGTGGTCCTCGATCCAGCCGAACTCGTCCTCGCTCACCATCATCCGGTGCCCGTCGGCGAGGATGCGGCCCGCGCGGGTGTCGATGACCAGCAGGCGGACCCGGCCGAAGTCGCGGCGGTAGCTCCACCGGGTCGCCTTGGCGCCGTCGGCCTCGGCGTCCGCCCGGTCGGCGAACTCGCGCAGCGCCGGGGCGTTGTCCACCCCGGACTTCCGCACCTGCTGGAACAGTTCGTTCTCCGCCAGCTCCTCCGGGCCGAGATTGCCCAGGTGCTGGTAGATCCAGTACGACATGAAACCGCCGCGGATCCGCTCCGGCCACCACGGTTCCCGCTGGATGTCGTCCCGCCAGGCCTGCGAGGTGTTCCAGTCGTCCCGCACGTCGTGATCGTCGAAGATCATCGACGTCGGCACGGTCGACATCAGCCAGCGCAGCAACGGATCCCGCCACGCCTCGTGGTACAGGTGCGAGTACTCGGCGAAGTTCGCCACCTCCACCCCGGGGCCCTCCTCCAGGCTGCGCCGCTGGGAGATCCACTCGCGCGTCTCCGTCGTGGTCTCGTCGGCGTAGACCTGATCGCCCAGTAGCAGTAAGGATTCCGGCCATTCGGACTCGGCCAGCGTCGACATCCGCCGGGCGTAGGCGACCAGCGCGTCGGAGCCGAGTTCCGGAGCCTGGCGAGGTTTCCGGCAGGAACCGAACACGATCCGGAACCGTCGGTCCACTGTGGACGCATCGGGGTCGGCGTCATTGCCGTCGGTGTTCTGCCCCGGCGCGGGCAAGGTGCGGATACGGCTCGGCGGCAGCCTCGAACCCGGCTCCGGCCACACCAGCCGGTCGTCCAGACGCACCTCGTAGGACGTGCTGGTGCCCGGCCGCAGTTCGGTCAGCACCAGCACGGCGTAGTGGTGGCCCTCGATCTCGAAGGTGTCCGCGGCGGCCGCGCCCACGACGACGCGGCACGGTGCGGAGGTCTCCACCCACAGCGTCGCGGAGTCCTCGTCCACGTGCCGCAGCATCGGGCCCAGCAAGAGTTCGGTCATCGGGTTGGTCGCCTCCGCGGGCTGATCCGGGCCGCGTCCGGGGTGGTCCGGGCGCGGCATCACGGCGGTCACCTGACCGCGTGAATGGGGGTTGGGGAGTTGGGGGAGTGGTGGAACCGCGTCGGGTCAGCGGTGGGGCGCGGCGGCGTCCACGCCGGGGATGTCCCCGTTGCGGAACGCGTCGACGAACAGACTGTGGTCCTCCCGCGTCTGCTCCGCGTACCGCAGGCCGAACTCCGTCATCGCCGACACCAGTTTCTCCTCGCCGTCACCGATGACGGCCGCGATCGCCTCCTCGCTCTGGAAGTCCACGAGCGACTGCTCGGAATCCGAGTCCGAGACGCAGTGCATTTTCGCCGTGGCCCGGCCAAGGTAACCCAGTACCGGCGCCATCTCCACCGGTTCGGTCAGGTCCGACCAGTCAAGATCGTTGACATAAGGGGACAATTCGCTCACCACGAAGCCGACGCCGTCCAGATCGGTGTAGCCCAGCCACGGGTCCGCGTGCGCCTGCAGCGCCCGCTGCGACACCGCCGTCCGGTGACCCTCGTGCCGGAAGTAGTCCCGGATCCGCCGGTCGTCCACCACCCGGCTCGCCGCCGCCACGCCGCCCTGCTTCATCGACAGCACCACGTCGTTCTCCAGCGCCTGGGTGCGTCCCTCGACCAGGATGTTGTACGCGGGCAGCCCGGCCGAGCCGATGCCGAACCCGCTGCGCCCCACCACGTCCTTGACCAGGTACGTGTCGTTGCCGAACCTTTTCGACTCCGGAATGGTGTGCAGATACCGGTCGAACGACTCGGACACCGCGGCGCGTTCCGCGTCGCCAAGTATCCGCACCCCGGGGCTGTGCCGGAACCGGCGTTCGTAGTCCTCGATCGTCGTCAGGCCGTCCAGCAGATCCACCCGGGTGTTCAGCCGGGCGCTGCGCAGCACGTCGCGCAGCACGCCGTCGGTGCTGTCGAGCTGGAGCTTGAACAGTTCGTCGCCGGGGTGCTCGGCGAACTGCCGCACCTGCGCAACATAGGAACGGACGTAGGTGCCGATCAGCTCGGCGATGTCCGCGTCGGAGATCGCCTTGCTCCACGCCAGCAACGCCACGCTCGCCGACAACCGGCGCAGATCCCAGGTGAACGAACCCAGGTACGCCTCGTCGAAGTCGTTCACGTCGAACACCAGCGTGCCCGAGGAGTCCATGTAGGTGCCGAAGTTCTCCGCGTGCAGGTCACCCTGGATCCACACCCGGCTGGTGCGCTCGTCCGCCCACGGATCGTCGTCGGTGGCCATGTCCGCGTAGAACAGGCAGGCGGTGCCGCGGTAGAACGCGAACGGGGCCGCCGCCATCTTGCGGAACTTGCGGCGGAAGGCGGCCGCGTCGGCGCGCATCAGGTGGTCGAACGCCTCCACCAGCACGTCCACGATCTCCGCCTGCCTGCGGTCCGGGCCGCCATCCCGGATCCGGTCGACGATGCCTGTCATGGTTTCCCTCCAGTCAGGGCGTGAAGCCGGTGCGCTCGGCGCAGAACTTCCACAGCCGGTCGCGGTCCGATGCCTGCTCGCGGGTGAACGGCAGGTAGTGCGCGGGACGCATCGCCCGGTCCTGCCAGAACCGTCCGGACTCGCGGCCCGCCTCGTCCGAGGCGACCAGCCACACCGCGGTGTCGACGCCCTGCTCCGGCGTCCGCAGCAACGGGCCCATGATCTTGGCGAACCCGGGCAGCGAGTCCGTGACGCCCGGGGTGGCCGCCCAGCCCGGGTGCATGGCGTGCACGGCGATGCCGTCTCCGCTGAGCCTGCGCCCCCAGAGCTGTGCCAGCACCACCTGCATTCGTTTGGTCCGCGCGTACGCCGAGGCGCCCTTGTAGGTGCCCGCGCGGTACTGCGGATCGTCGATCTCCAGTTTCTGCGCGTACATGCCGCCGGAGGACACGAACACCACCCGGCCGCTCTCGGCCCTGCGCAGCGCGGGCAGCAGCAGCCCGGTCAGCAGGAACGGGCCGAGGACGTGCGTGGCGAGGGTGAGCTCGTTGCCGTCCTCGGTCTCGGTGCGTTCCGGTGGCAGCACGCCGGCGTTGTGGATGATCGCGTCCACGGTGTCGTGCTCGGCGAGGAACGCCTCGGCGAACTCGCGCACGGACGCGGGCGAGGACACGTCGCACCGGTCCACGTGCAGCTCGGCCCCCGGCGTCCGGCGGGCCACCTCCTCGCGCGCGGCGGCGCCCTTGTCGACGTTGCGCACCACCAGGTGCACCGTCGCGCCGAGCGCGGCGAGCTGGGCGGCGGTCGCCTTTCCCAGACCGGAGTTGGCACCCGTCACCAGCACCCGCTTGCCGCGCAGCGCGTCCGGCGGCAGCGGATCCCAGCTCCGCCTGCGCAGCGCGTAGCCGAGCTTGGAGTAGCCGGGAACGACGAGTCGGTCGGCCAGGGTGTCGAGGACTTTCGCGGCGATGGTCATCGCCCCCGAGCGTGCCACCACCGGCGTCCCTTCGCAGTTCACGACGCCCGCGGCGGCCCGGTCAGCCCCAGCCGAGTTCGTGCAGGCGGTCGTCGTCGATGCCGAAGTGGTGGGCGACCTCGTGCACGACCGTGATGGCGACCTCGTCCACCACGTCCTCCTCCGACTCGCACATCTCCAGGATCGGGCCGCGGTAGATGGAGATGCGGTCCGGCAGGACGCCGCCGTAGTCGGAGTTGCGCTCGGTGAGCGCGATGCCGTGGTAGAGGCCGAGAATGCCCGGTTCCTCGTCGTTGTGCTCCTCCACCAGCACGACGACGTTGTCCATCGCCTTCGCGAACTCCGGTGGGAGTAGATCCAGCGCGTCCGCCACGAGCTCCTCGAAGCGTCGTAGCGACATGTCGACCGGCACCGCCTCAGCCGTCCGTTTCCGAGGCCGTCGTGGGCTCGCCCTCGGGCGGGGCGCTCTCGCTCGGCTCCCCTTCGGCGGGCGGGTCGGCTGGGGGCGCTTCCGGCGCGGGTGCGTCACCGGGGGCGGGCGGGGCACCGGGCGCCGGGGCCGGTGCCTGCGGCGGGGCGCCGGTGCCGGTCGACTTCACCGTGCCGGTCACCGGGGCGAGCCCGCTGCCGTCCGGCAGCTTGGCCCCAACCGAGCAGTTGACCAGCGTCGATCCGGCGTTCCAGCTCGCTTCCTCGCGCAGGTCCCAGGTGAGGATCAGCCCGTCCTTCGCCAGATCCCGGCCGCCCGTGTACTCACCGGCGAGCCGGGTGCACTCGGTATCCAGGAACGCCTGCTGGTCCTCCCTGGACGGGAAACCGTCCGGGAACTTCTCACCGAGGTTCACCTCGGCGACGATCTCGTAGGCATGCGGCTTCGTGCAGCCGATCGGATCGCCGACGGTCTTGCCGGTCAGCGCCAAGCAGGAGCCGACCTTCCAGACGTCCGACTGCTCCTGCTCGGCGGCGGGCCCGGTGATCTTCTGCAGACCGCCGCCGGGGCCCGCCCACTGGATGCCGCAGCGCAGCTCCCGGTCGCCCTCGTCCCACTGATCCTCGGTCGGCCGCAGCACGCCGAGCGCGAGCCTGCCGTACGGGTCGAGCGGCTTGCCGAGGTAGGTGTTCGCCCCTTCCCGGCACCGCTCCTGGGCGATCTGCCGCCACAGCGGCAGATCCGGGGAGGCGGCGCCCGGCGGGTACTTGTCGCCGATCGACACCACGCCGGTCACCTCGAACAGGTGCGACTCCGCGCATGGCACCGTCCTGGCGTCGTTCGCATCGGCCGCGTCCCAGGTCAGACAGCTTCCGGGAGGGGAGTGGAAAGCGGCCCGCGCGGCGTCCGACTGCTCGGGGCTGCCGCCACCGCTGCCACCCGCCCGGCCGGGGGCGCTCTCGCCGCCGAAGAGCAGACTGGCCGAGAGCGCGACGATCGCGCCGACGAACAGACTCCCCATCAGGAGCCACGTTCTCAGCTTTTGTTTCGACGGACGAAACCGATCGGGCGCGGCAGACATCTACTCCATGATGCCTGCGCCGCTCACAACGCACACCCCGTGGGTGGATAGTGTGGGTTACACGCCGGTACCTCAAGTTCGCGGTGGCCATCGGTTACGGAGCGCTCGATGACGGATCAGAACACGCCAGGGGGAAACGAACCCCCAGGCTCACAGGAACCACCCAAGCGTGGCTCGATACGACGGCAGGACGAGTCGACTACGCCACGTGAGCCCTCGCTCGCTGAACAGCGTGCCCGCCGGAAGGCGGAAGAGGACGCGCGCAAGCAGGCGATCGCCGACCGGGAGGCCGCGGAGGTGGCCGACCGCAAGGCGGGCACCAAGCGGAAGGTGCTGATCGGTTCCGGCGTCACCGTCGGGATCGTCGGCCTGGTCGCGGCCTGGTACGCCGCCGTCCCCGAGGACGTCGAGGCGGTGTGTGCCGACAACTCCGAGACGATCGCCGACGACCGGAACTGCGATGAGGACTACGTCCGTTCCCAGGGCGGCTACTCGTCCGGCGGGTTCCTCTTCCTGCCGCTGCCCGGCGGTGGTTACAACCAGTACCGGTACAACTACGGCGGCACCGGCACGGTCGGCGGCAAGGTCTCCGGCGGCAGCTACGACAAGCCGTCCAGCCGCGCCGGGGTGACCACCAAGTCCGGCAAGTCCGTGCAGCGTGGTGGTTTCGGCGTCAGCGGCAGCAGCGATTCCGGCAAGAGCGGAGGCTCGTAGGTGCACCGCGAGCGCAGCACGCCCCGTCCCGACTGGAAGAGCAAAGTCGAGGAGCAGGGGCTGGTCTTCGGCACGCCGGCCAGGGACGCGAGCGGCAAGTCCCGCCCGTACTGGGACGAGTCCGTGCACTACGTGTTCCCGATGGACGAGATCCTCTCCGTCGAGGCGGACGTGGAACTCCTGCACTCGATGTGCCTGGACGCCGTCGACAACGTGATCCTCACCGAGCGGTACCGCGACTTCGGCATCCCGGAGTGGGTGTGGCCGCACATCGAGGCCTCGTGGAAACGTCGCGACCCGCACGTCTACGGACGCTTCGACCTGCGCTACGACGGCAAGAGCCCGGCGAAGATGCTGGAGTACAACGCCGACACCCCGACCTCGCTGCTCGAGGCCGCCGTCGTGCAGTGGTACTGGAAGACCGAGGTCTTCCCCGAGGACGACCAGTGGAACTCGATCCACGAGCGCCTCGTCGAGCGCTGGCAGGAGATCGGCAACCTGCTGCCGTCCAACGAACTGCACTTCACCTGGTCCACCGCCGACTCCTCCGGTGAGGACCACGTCACCACGGCGTACCTGCAGGAGACCGCGGCCGAGGCCGGCCTGGACACGGTGGGCCTGGCGATCGAGGAGATCGGCTGGGACCCGCTGCTCAAGCGATTCGTCGATCTCGAGGAAGCGCCGATGAACACCGTCGTCAAGCTCTACCCGTGGGAATGGGTGGTGGACGAGGAGTTCGGCAAGTTCGCGGCCGAGTCGCTGCCGCAGACGTTGTGGGTCGAGCCGCTGTGGAAGATGCTGCTCTCCAACAAGGCGCTGCTGGCGATCCTCTGGGAGAACTACCCCGGCCACCCGAACCTGCTGCCCGCCTTCCTGGACGACCCCGGCCTGCTCACCGAGTACGTCCGCAAGCCGAAACTCGGGCGTGAGGGTGCCAACGTGCAGATCGTGGCCACCGGCTACGAGACGCAGACCGGTGGCGTCTACGGCGCGGAGGGCTACGTCTACCAGGCCTTCGATCCGCTGCCCGAGTTCGACGGCTTCCGTCCCGCGCTCGGCGCCTGGATCGTCGGCGACAACGCCGCCGGCCTCGGCATCCGGGAGACCGCCGGGCTGGTCACCGACGACGGCGCGGCCTTCGTGCCGCATCGCATTCCGGAGAAGTAGCCGGGCCGGAAACCGGACACTCGGCCCCAACGGGCACAATCGCCCACCAGAACGTTCCGCGATCATCAACTCGACAACTGGGAGACCCTCGTGACCCTGTCCGCCTCGACGACCCTGGCGTTGTCAGAAACGTTCGGCTCCGACCTGGTCAGGGGCCTCGGTGCGATCCTGCTGTACGGCGTCATCGGCCTGGTGATGATGATCGTCGGTTTCTACGCGATCGACTGGACCACGCCCGGCAAGCTGTCCGACCTGGTGCGAGGCGGCCTGCCGAACGCCGTGATCGTCACCGCCTCGGGCCTGCTGTCGATGGCGTTCATCATCGTGGTCGCGATCTTCAACTCGGCCAGCGACCTGACCGAGGGCCTGATCACCTCGCTGGTCTACGGCCTCGTCGGCATCATCATCCAGGTGCTGGCCGTCCGGCTGCTCGAATGGGTCACCAAGATCGACGTGGGCTCCACCATCGAGAGCGACCGCTTCGCCCCGGCGAGCGTCGTCGTCGCCGCCGCGCACCTGGCGCTCGGCTTCATCGTCGCCGTCGCCATCTCCTGACGCCGACCGGACACCCACGACGGCCGCACCGGTGCGCAACCGGTGCGGCCGTCGTGCGTATTGGGCTGTTCGTGACGCCGTGAGCCAATTGTGACCCGCTCGTCAGTACGCCGGGTCACCTGGCGTATCACCGTCCGTTCGGCCGTCCCGGCGACCGCCGCGGTGACGGAGGACACCGACGTACGGCTCCCCGGCCACTAGCGTGGTCGGCGTGCGCCTACTGAGGACACCGGACGACCGGTTCGCCGACCTGCCCGATTTCGACTATCAGCCGACCTATGTGGACATCCCGGACACCGACGGTGGGCACGTGCGCGTCGCCTACGTAGAGGACGGTCCCGCCGACGGCCCGCCCGTGCTGCTGCTGCACGGGGAGCCGAGCTGGTCGTTCCTCTACCGCAAGATGATGCCCGTGCTGGCCGAGGCCGGATTCCGGGCGATCGCCCCGGACATGGTGGGTTTCGGCCGTTCCGACAAGCCCGCCGACATGGTCGACCACAACTACGCCTACCACGTCGAGTGGATGCGCGAGCTGGCGTTCGACGTGCTCGGCCTGACCGGAGTGACCCTGGTCGGGCAGGACTGGGGCGGGTTGATCGGCCTGCGGCTGGTCGCCGAGAACCCGGACCGGTTCGCCCGCGTCGTCGCGGCCAACACCGGCCTGCCCACCGGCGACCACGCCATGCCGGAGGTCTGGTGGGCGTTTCGCAGGGTCGTCGAGGAAGCGCAGGTGCTCGACGTCGGCAGGCTGGTCCAGTCGGGTTGCCGCACGGAACTGCCCGAGGACGTCCGGGCCGCCTACGACGCACCGTTCCCGAACGAGATGTACAAGGCGGGCCCCCGGGCGATGCCGGGCATCCTGCCGACCACTCCGGACGATCCGGCGAGCGCGGCGAACCGCGCGGCCTGGGCCACGCTCGCCGAGCTGGACCTGCCGTTCCTCTGCGCGTTCTCCGACAGCGACCCGATCACCGGCCCGATGGGCCCGGTGCTGCGGCGTGCCATGAAGGGCGCCGAGGGCATCGACCACCCGACCATCGCCGGCGCCGGGCACTTCCTGCAGGAGGACGCGGGCGCCGACCTCGCGCACGCGGTCATCGCCTTCGCCGGTACCTGACCCCCTGGCGCACCCTCACCGCAATATGTCGACGTATTGCGGTCGCGGCGGACGCAATACGTCGACATATTGCGGACTTCGGGGGTGGTGGGCGTGGCGAGCGGAAACTGGTTCGAGGACGTTCGCACGCTGCGGCTACGCTCTCCTGCGTGATTGACCCAAGGACTCTGCGCGAAGACCCGGATGCCGTGCGCGCCTCGCAGCGTGCCCGAGGCGAGGACGAGGCCGTCGTCGACAAGCTCGCCTCTCTGGACGAACGTCGCCGCTCCGCGATCTCCCGCGCGGACAACCTGCGCGCCGAGCAGAAAACCCTTGGCAAGCAGATCGGCAGGGCATCCGGTGAGGAGCGCGAGACGCTGCTGGCCAAGGGCAAGGAACTAGCCGCCCAGGTCAAGGCCGCCGAGGCCGAGCAGGGGCAGACCGGCGAGGAGTTCACCGAGCTGCACCGCACCGTGCCCAACCTGGTGCACCCGGACGCCCCGGCGGGCGGCGAGGACGACTACGTCGTGCTCAAGCACGTCGGCACACCGCGCGAGTTCGACTTCGAGGCGAAGGACCATCTGGAACTCGGCGAGGGTCTCGGCGCGCTCGACATGGAGCGCGGCGCGAAGGTCTCCGGCTCGCGGTTCTACTTCCTCACCGGCGTCGGCGCGCAGCTCCAGCTCGGCCTGCTGAACATGGCCGCCGCGCAGGCCGCGGAGAACGGCTTCCAGTTGATGATCACGCCGACGCTGGTGCGGCCGGAGATCATGGCGGGCACCGGGTTCCTCGGCGCGCACTCGTCGGAGGTGTACCGGCTGCGCGACGACGATCTGTACCTGGTCGGCACCTCGGAGGTGGCGCTCGCCGGGTACCACTCGGACGAGATCCTCGACCTCGCGGAGCCGAAGCGCTTCGCGGGCTGGTCGTCCTGCTACCGCAGGGAAGCGGGCTCGTACGGCAAGGACACCCGCGGCATCATCCGCGTGCACCAGTTCGACAAGGTCGAGATGTTCACCTACTGCCGTCCCGAGGACGCCGAGGCCGAGCACGACCGGCTGCTCGCCTGGGAGGAGGACATGCTCGCCAAGATCGAGGTGCCGTACCGGGTGATCGACACCGCGGGTGGCGACCTCGGCACCTCGGCGAGCCGCAAGTTCGACTGCGAGGCCTGGGTTCCCACGCAGCAGGCGTACCGGGAGCTGACGTCCACCTCGAACTGCACGACGTTCCAGGCGCGCAGGCTCGGCGTCCGCTACCGCGACGAGAACGGCCGGCCGCAGACGGCGGCGACGCTCAACGGCACGCTCGCCACCACACGCTGGATCGTCGCGATCCTGGAGAACCACCAGCAGGCGGACGGTTCGGTTCGGGTTCCGCAGGCGCTGCGGCCGTTCCTCGGGGGCCGGGAAGTGCTTACGCCGCAGGGAAAGTGAGGCCCGCCCTCCCCGTCGGCGGGCAGTGCCGACGGGGAGGGCGTTCCGGCGCCGAGTACGGCTTCGACGAGCGCGGTCTCCCCGCCGCCTCGGGTAACCGCGCGGCAACATCCGCCCGGTTCCACCGCGAACCGGCGTGCCCGTTTGACAGACTGGGCCACCGATACTCCCGCGAACGTGAAGAAGGCCCGAGGCGATGAACCGTCGACACCTGATCACCGTCGCGTGCGCGCTCGCGTCGACCTCGCTGCTCGCCTCCTGTGCCTCCTCGATCGCCGGCACGGCGCAACCCGCGGCGGGTGCCCCGTCCGCCCCGCCTGCCCAGCCGGCGCGCAGCGATCCGTGCACGCTGCTGACGCCGGAACAGGCCACCGGTCTCGGCTACGTCGAGAAGGGCACCTTCACCGACGGCGATCCGGGCGCGCTGCTCCCGCCGACCTGCCGCTGGGAGGCCGCGGACACGATGGGCGACGTCAACTCGGTATCCATCGCGCTCAGCACCGACATCGCCCTCGAGGAGTACTACGACAGCGCGCAGCCGACCGGGGAGAAGGAGATCGGCGGGCTGCGCTGGGAGTCCTATGAGGACCCGATCGCCGGGGACAACGGCTGCGACCTCGCCACCAAGATCGGCCGGACCTCGTTCGTGCAGGTGGCCAGTCTGGACTTCGGTGACGAGCCGAACGCCTGCGCCTCGGTGGAGGCGGTCGCGCCACAGGTCGCCGCGGCGCTGCCCGGCGGCAGCCCCGCCCCGCCGCCGGTGAACCCGGACGCCGTCCCGGCCACACCGTTGTCCGGTCTCGAACCCTGCGACCTGGTGCCGCTGGAGAAGCTGGAGGCCATGCAGTACAAGGCGCAGGGCCGCAAGACCGGACAGGGCCGTTCCGGCACCAACACCCCGCCGGGCTGCGAGTGGGAGAGCAACGACCCGGACGCCCGCCTGCTCTACCTCGCGCTCTTCCTGGACGAGGCCGCCGAGGACATCGCCTACGACGAGCAGGAGGTGGAGAAGTTCGACACCGGCGGCCGGACCTGGGGTGTCTTCAAGGAGGTCGACAACCCGGACTTCGCGAAGATCTCCTGCTCACTGATCCTGCCGTACGGGCCGAAGTCCGCGGTCAAGATCACCAGCGGGCACTCGGTCGACCCGGCGAAGACCTGCGACGGCGGCAAGGGCGCCGCCGAGGCCCTCACCCCGGCGCTGCCCCCGGCCTGAGCCCGTCGCCGGGCGGCCGTGCCGGGTCGCTCAGATCTGAGCGGCGACGTGCTTGCCGATCTCCAGCGCGCTCGTCGCCGCCGGCGACGGCGCGTTGAGCACGTGCACCTGGTTCGGCGCCGTCTCGATCAGGAAGTCGTCCACCATCGAACCGTCCGGCAGCAGGGCCTGCGCGCGGACACCCGAACCGTGCCGGACGATGTCCTCAGGTCCGACGGCGGGCACCAGCCGGGCCAGGCTCGCCGCGAACCGCTTCTTCGACAGCGAGCGCCGCACCTCGTCCAGGCCGATCGGGAAGGCGTACTTGCGGGCCAGGTTCCACGCGCCGGAGTAGCGGGCCACCTCGGCCAGGTCCTTCGGCGACACGTCCGTCCAGCGGTAGCCCTCGCGGCGCAGCGCCAGCACGGCGTTCGGCCCGGCGTGGACGCTGCCGTCGATCATCCGGGTCAGGTGCACGCCGAGGAACGGCAGCGAGGCGTCCGGCACCGGGTAGATCAGGCCCTTGACCAGGTGCCTGCGTTCGGGGCGCAGCTCGTAGTACTCGCCGCGGAAGGGCACGATCTTCGCGCTGGGGGTGACCCCGGCCAGCCGGGCGACCCGGTCAGACTGCAGGCCCGCGCAGTTGACCAGCGCGTCCGCGCGCAGCACCTCGGTACCGGTCGCGATCTCCACGCCGCTGGTCCGCCCTGGCCGGATGCCCAGCGCGGCCGTGCCGAGCCGCAGGTCGGCGCCCGCCTCGGTGAGCAGGCGGACGAGGGCCTGGCAGACGGCGGGGAAGTCGATGATGCCGGTGGACTCCACCCGCAGGGCGGCCACGCAGGCGACCTCGGGCTCGTACTCGCGGGCCTCGTCGGCGGTGATCATCTTCGCGGGGACACCGTTGGCCTCGGCGCGTTCGGCGAGCACCCGCAGGGCGGGCAGTTCCTCGTCCGAGGTGGCCACCACCAGCTTGCCGCAGACCTCCACCGGAACGTCCTGCTCCCGTGCGAAGTCCACAATGGACCGATTGCCGGCCACGGACATCTTCGCCTTGAAGGAACCCGGCTTGTAGTACAGCCCGGCGTGGACGACGTTGGAGTTGTGGCCAGTCTGATGGGCGGCCCAGTGGTCTTCCTTCTCCAGCACCGTGACCGCGTCGCCGCGCCGGGTCAGCTCCCACGCGACGGCCAGGCCGATGATTCCGCCACCGATTACGACAACGTTCTTTCGCACGGTCAGCCAGCGTACGTGGGTGGTTCGGGTCACCTCTGGCGCACCCTGCACCCGCCGAAGCGTGGGGCCGGGTCAGCGGGAGACGAGGCCGGCGTCGTGCGCGATCAGGCCCGCCTGCGTGCGGTTCGCGCAGTCCAGCTTGACCAGCATCCGCGACACGTAACCCTTCACCGTCGCCTCGGTGAGATGCAGCCGCTTGCCGATCTGCGCGTTCGACAGGCCCTCACCGAGGCAGATCAGCACCTCGGTCTCCCGCTCCGTCAACGCCTCCGCCAGCCGCCTGGCCTGCTGACGGTGCCGGTCGCCCGCGCCGTCGCCGGAGGCGGCGAGCAGCCTGCGGGCCGCTTCCGGGGAGAGCACCGTGTGCCCGTCGGCCGCCACCCGCACCAGGCCGATCAGGTCCTCCGGCGGCGTCGACTTCACCAGGAACCCGGCCGCGCCCGCACGCAGCGCCCGCAGCACGTACTCGTCGGCGTCGAAGGTGGTCAGCACGACGATCACCGGCGCGCCCGGCTTCGACCGGATCCGCTCGGTGGCCGCCAGCCCGTCCATCCCCGGCATCCGCAGGTCCATCAGGACGACGTGCGGTTCGTGCCGTTCGACGGCCGCCACCGCCGCCGCGCCGTGGTGTGCCTGCTCGACGACCTCGATGTCCGGGGCCGAGCCGAGAATGGTGCGCAGGTGGGCGCACACCATGGGCTCGTCGTCGACGACGACGACGCGAATGGGGTCAGGGCTCATCGGCTCGGCTCTTCCGGGGAGTTCGGCGTGCTGGCGGCCATCGAGGTCGGAACGTACACGGGAAGTGTGGCACCGACGGCGAACCCGCCGTCCGCGGTCGCCCCCGCCTCGAACGTCCCGTCCACCAGCTCGACGCGCCGCCGGACGCCGAGCAGCCCGGTCCCGGAACCGCCCGTGGCGAGATCCGGATCGTGCCGGTGCGGTGAGGTCGTGGACGCGGGCGGACGTCCGTTGCGGACCGCCACCCGCACCCGTTCCGCCTCGTAGGTCACCCGCACGGCGACCTGCGCCCCGTGCGCGTGCTTGCGGATGTTGGTCAGCGCCTCCCCGACGACGCGGTACACCGTCCTGGCGACCGTCGGCGAGAGCGTGGCCGGATCGCCCCGCAGGTCCAGCTCGACCGGCACGCCGACGGAGGCCGAGTCGGCGGCGAGGCGGCCCAGATCCGCCCCGGAGTCGTCGGCACCCCCGCCGGGGACGTCGTCGTCCGGCTGCGGGGAGCGCAGCGCCCGCACCAGCGCGTCCAGTTCGGTCAGCGCCTGCCTGCCGTTCGCGGTGAGCTCGGCCGCGGCGTCCCGGGTGGCGGCCGAGTCGGTCTCGCTGCCCAGCCGCCCGGCACGCGCCAGCATGTCGTGCAGCCGCCGGGCGACGATGCCGTGCATCTCGCCGGCCAGCTCGGCCCGCTCCGCCGCCCTGGCCCGCTCGGCCAGCAGCCGCTCCTCCCGCTTCGCCCGTGCCGCGCGTTCGGTGAGCGCGGCGATCAGCCTGCGCCGCGCCCCGGCGTACATGCCGAGCAGTGCGGGCGCGCCGGCGAACACCGCCGCGATCATCGCAACCGACAGATACGGATCCCACGGTCTCGCGGCCAGCACGAGCAGGGTCAGCACCAGTGCGGCGGCGAGCCGGGGACGCCGGGAGTGGGCGGCCGCCGCGAAGGTCACCAGCGGCGTCGCCATCGGTATCAGCAGCGTCGCCGAGTCCGCGCCGGCCGGTGCCGCGTCCGGCCCGGTGTAGGCGATCCAGAGCATCAGCAGCGAGTCCGCGATCGAGACGGCGAGGACGATCTGCGGGTACCGCCGCCGCAGCACCAGTACCGCCGCCACCGGAAGCTGCACCGCCACCCACGGCCACGGCACGCCCCCGCCGAACGAGGGCTCCAGCGCGAAGACGACGGTGATCAGCACCGTCACCGCGAACGCCGCGGCCGCGAGCAGCACGTCCGGCCGCCCGATCGGCGGCGGCGCGACCTGCCGCTCGCCGCGCGCCGTGGCCGCCGGGGGCGGCGCGCAGGCGGGTGGTCGTTCCTGGCGGCCGGCCGAGGGCGCCTTGCGCAGCAAGCCGATCAGGTCGCGCAGCTCCTCCAGCGCCGTGCAACCGGTGGCGCGCACGGTCTCCGCCGCGTCCCGGGTGGCCCGCTCGGCCGCGGTGATCCCCAGCGCCCCGGCGTGCAGCACCATCAGGCTGATCCGATGCGTCACGATGTCGTGCAGGTCGGTGGCCAGGCGCGTCCGCTCCTCCCGCCGCGCGTGCTCCGAACCGAGATCGCGTTCGAGTTCCGCCCGTTCCGCCCGTTCGGTCAGGGTCGCGACGAGCTGGTCCCGCGCCGACAGGTATAGGCCGAACAGCATCGGCACGGAGACGTACAACAGGCCGGCCGCGGCGACGGCCACCGAACCCGGCCACGGGCGGACCGCGATCACGGCGAGCAGCGCGGTAAGAACCCAGGCATGGCGCCGGTTCCGGAAGTAGAGATGCGCCGCGTACTGCGGGAAGAACGGCGCGAGCGGCATCAGCAGGTTGAGCGGATCGTCCGCGGTGGCGAGCGTGCCGGGTGCGATCAGCGTCCACGCCGTCAGTGCGACGGCGGCCGTCCCGGCGACGGCGAGCGGTCCGCCGAAACCGCGGACGCGGGAGGCGAGCGTCGCGACGCCGACGACCAGGAACCCGAGGGTCCCGGCGAGCGGTCCCAGTTCCGGCTCGCCATCCGGCAGGAACAGCGGCAACGCCCATACCAGACCGGCGACGGCCAGCGCGACCGCGACGTCCAGCGTGGCCTCCCGGCCGGACCAGGTCTGCGGTGGCGAATCGGGCTGCATGAGGTCACCGTAGGTCCGCACGTGTCCGCGGGAGTACGCCCGCGGGCCGGTTCCAGGGCAAGTGCAGACGAAGGATGCCTGCCCCGGACCGTGGGCACTCACTTTCGTCGGTACGGCTCGCCGCGTTCGGCGCTGGTGGCGTTGCCCCCGGGCGAGTGAACTCGACGGTAGGAAAAAGACACACCGAACGAGGGGTGACAGGGATGCGGACGTGGACGAAGCGAGGGCTGCTCGCGCTCGCGGCGCTGACCGGGGTGACGGCAGGTCTGCTGCCGGTCGTCGGTCATGCCGAGGCGCCGGACCCGGGCGGGTCCGGGGGCACCGGCGGGACAGTGGTGCGGACCGAGTCCGGGGCGGTGCGCGGTACGGAGAACGCGGGCACCCGCTCGTTCCAGGGAATCCCGTACGCCGCCCCGCCGGTCGGCGACATGCGGTGGCAGGACCCTCGGCCCGCCGCGCGCTGGGAGGGGGAACGCGACGCGAGCAAGCCCGGTACGCCCTGCGCGCAGGCACCGGGAGAGGTCGCCGAAGGCAGCCTCAGCGAGGACTGCCTGTACCTGAACGTCACCTCGCCCTCCGGCACGAAGAAGGGGCCGAAGCCGGTCATCGTCTGGGTGCACGGCGGCGGCTACTTCATGGGTACCGGCAGCAACTACGGGCCGCAGCGCCTCGCCGAGCAGGGTGACGCCGTCGTCGTCACGATCAACTACCGGCTCGGCGTGTTCGGCTACTTCGGCCACTCCGGACTGAAGGGTTCCGGTACCTACGGCCTGGCCGACCAGCAGGCCGCCTTCGCCTGGGTCCGGCGCAACGCGGCCGCGTTCGGCGGCGATCCGGGCAACGTGACCGTCGCGGGCCAGTCCGCCGGCGCGATCAGCAACTGCGCCCACCTCACCTCGCCCTCGGCCACCGGGCTGTTCGACAAGGCCATCACCCAGAGCGGTGCGTGCGACCTCGACTGGCTGGCCAACCTCGAGTTCCGCGGCGACCAGGAAGCGGCGATCTTCGAACCGCTGTCCACCGTCGAAGCACGCGGACGCGAGACGGCGACCGGCGCGGGCTGTCCCGAGGGGGACGACGCGGAGACGATCGAGTGCCTGCGCGGACTGCCGGTGGAGGAACTGCTGAAGTCGCAGGGCAAGTTCATCAGGCCCGCCTACGGCACCCGCGTGCTGCCGACACACCCCGCGGACGCGGTGCGCAGGGGCTGGTTCCACCGGGTGCCCGTGCTTTCCGGTCAGACCCACGACGAGTCCACCGCCTCCACGGCCGTCTACGACCAGGGGCCGGGGGAGAACCAGCGGCAGCCGATGACCGAGCAGACCTTCGACGAGGTGATGACCGAGACCTTCGGCAAGGACGAGGCGAAGGTCCGGGCCGAGTATCCGCGCGAGGCCTACGATTCCGCCGCGCTCGCCTGGTCGGCGATCGCGACCGACCGCAAGTGGACGTGCAACCAGCTCACCACCTCGCGCAACCTGTCCCGGCACGTGCCGGTGTTCCACTACGAGTACGCCGACCCGCAGGCTCCGCCGCTGTCGCCGGCCCCGCCGCAGATGCCGATGGGCGCCCAGCACGCCTCGGACCTGTGGTCGCTGTTCGACCTGTTCGGCTTCCCCGCGCCGCTGGACCCCGCGCAGCAGCAGCTCTCCGAGCGGATGATCGGCTACTGGAGCGAGTTCGCGGCCACCGGCAGGCCCGGCGCCGACTGGCCGGAGTTCGAGCGGAAGGACAAGCCGCCGTACGTCCAGTCGCTGGCCCCCGGTGAGGGCGGCGTCGGCCCGGTCGACCTGGCCGCCGAGCACCACTGCGGCTTCTGGTCGAAGTTCGACCGGTAACCCGGAGCGGACACCGTTTCGCCGACGCGGGCGCGTGGCTTGCGCGCCCGCGCCGGCGAACGCCCCTCGGGTGCTCACCCGACGGGCGTTCCGCGCTTGCCTTCGTCGGCCGTGGCACCGGCCTGTTCCGGCGTCTCCGCCGCACGGGTGGCCTCGGCGACGTCGCTCGAACGGATACCGCGCAGCATCACCACCGCCAGAACCGACGCCGTCGCGAGGATCACCGCACCGGCGACGGCGGTGACTCCGATGCCGGAGGTGAACGCCTCCCTGGCCGAGGCCAGCAGCGGGGCCCCGAGTTCAGGTGGAACCCGACCGGCCACCGCCACGGCACCGCCGAGGGTCTCGCCCGCCGCGTCCAGTGCCTCCGGCGGCAGGCCGGCAGGGGCGGTCCCGGCGATGTCGGCGCGGTACACAGCGATCCCGATGCTCCCGAAGATCGCCATGCCCAGTGCCCCGCCGAACTCGCCGCCGGTTTCCGCCATCGCCGACGCCGCGCCGGCCCGCCCCGGCGGTGCGCTGGCCATCACGAGGTCGGTCGCCAGCGCCATCCCGGCACCCATGCCGAACAGCATCACCGACACCGAGACGACCAGGTAGCCGATACCGGTGCCGGTCTCCAGGCGGCTCAGCATGACGAAGCCGGTCGCCGTCAGCGCCAGCCCGGCGCCCACCACGTATCCCGGCCGGACGACGCGGGACAGCAGCGCGCCCAGGGTCGTGCTCACCATCATCGCGAGGAAGGTCGGCAGGTTCCACAACGCGGCCTCGAGCGGCCCGAGTCCCAGGACGAGCTGCATGTACTGCGAGGAGAGCAGCGCGAACCCGAGCATGGCGAAGGTGCTCAACACACCGACGGTGATCGACACCGAGAACGACCGCTTCCGGAACAGCTTCACGTCGATCATCGGATCGGGGCGGCGCCGCTGCCTGCGGACGAACAGCGCGCCCATCGTCAGTCCGGCCACAATGGACAGTACGGCCGGCCAGCCGATGGCGACGTCCTCCGCGATCCGCTTGACACCGTTGATGATCGGCAGCACGGCGGCCAGCGAGAGAACCGCGCTGATCAGGTCGAACCGGTCCGGATCCGGGTTCCGGAACTCCGGCAGCAGCAACGGGCCGAGCACGAGCAGCAGCGCCATCGCGGGAACGTTGATCAGGAACACCGAGCCCCACCAGAAATGCTCGAGCAGCATTCCGCCGACGATCGGGCCGAGAACGGCACCGCCGGCGAAACCGCTCGTCCACACCGAGATCGCCAGCGTGCGCTGTGCCGAGTCGTGGAACATGTTGCGGATCAGCGACAGCGTGGACGGGGCCAGCGTGGCACCCGCGACACCGAGCACGGCCCGCGCGGCGATCAGGAGTTCGGCGCTGCTCGAGAACGCCGCCGCCACCGACGCCGCCCCGAACGCGGTCGCGCCGATCAGCAGCAGCCTGCGCCTGCCGATCCGGTCACCGAGGGAGCCCATGGTGATCAGCAGTCCGCCGAGCAGGAAGCCGTAGATGTCGACGATCCACAGCAGTTGCGAACTCGTCGGTGCCAGCTCGGCACTGATGAACGGCAGCCCGAAGAAGAGCACGGACATGTCCATCGAGACCAGCAGACAGGGCAGGACCAGGACGGCGAGACCGAGCCATTCCCGCCTGCCGGCCTTGGCCGTGGGCGTCATGGGATCACCTCGAAGGCAGGCTCGCTACCGGCGGTGGCGACCCGGTCCCCCCGGCGGACCAGGTCGCGCATGGTCGTGACGTCGCCCCCGGCGACGATCTGTTCGCTCATGACGGCGAGTCTGGCCGAGACCGCTTACCGTCCGAGCACGCGAACCTGACCGCCGGGGTCAGGCCTCCGGCAGTCCGGTCAGCGCCCGGATCCCGGCCTCGTCCAGCCCGGCCCCGTGCGCGTGCTCCCGCTCGTACCCGGCCTCGCCGAGCCGGTCGCGCACCTGAGCGTGGATACCGGTGGCGCCGGCGAGCCCGATGCCGCGCCGCGCCCCGGCCGCACCCAGCAGCCGGGCGGCCCGCACCACGGCACCGTCCCGCCAGGCCAGCTCGGCCAGTCCCTCCAGCGCGTACGCCGCCGCCTGCACGCTCGGGCCGCCGATCGACGCGGTCAGTCCCCGCAGGTGCAGGGCCAGCGCCTCCTCGGTCCTCCCGCGCGCCGCCGCGATCCGGCCGAGCAGGCTCAGCGCCCGCATCCGAGTCTCCTCCAGCTCGAACCGGGTCGACGCCGTCACGAGCGTGACGCGCTCCGCGAGCGTCCCGGCCTCGTCCAGTTCCCCGCGCCCCAGCGCCAGTTCGGCCAGGCCGAGCCGGGCAACGGCCGCCTTGTCCACCGAACCCGCCCGCCTGGCCAGTTCGGCCGCGCGCTCGTAGTCCACTCGCGCGCCGTCCACCCGCCCCGCGACGAGCTGCGCCTCCGCCCGCATCGCGAACAGGTCCGCGGTCTCCTGGATCGCACCCAGCTCCTCGGTCAGCCCGACGGCCTCGTCGATCAGTTCGAGCGCCCGATCGCAACGTCCCTGCCAGCCTTCGAGCTGCCCCAGCGCTCCCAGCACCATCGACAGTCCCCACCGTTCGCCCAGTTCCCGGAAACTGCCGAGCGCGGAGGTGAGCAGGCTGCGCGCACCGGCGAGATCGCCCCGGTACAACTCGAGCATCCCCTGGCCCATCGGGGCCAGCGCCGCCGTCCACCGATCCCGCCCGGTGATGGCCACGATCCGGGTCCGCAGCGCGCTGTCCGTCGCCGGCGGCCCGACGACGACCGCGTGCAGCACCGTCACGAACGGCTGTCGGGGCGGGCCGGTCAGCGACTGCACCACCTGCTCCGCCACCCGCAGATGCTCGTGCAGCCGGACGTTCTCCGGCGGGTCGAACAGCGCGTTGAGCACGCAGGTCGCGTACTCCTGCGCCAGGTCGTCCGGCGGGCTGGTGCCGACCCGGACGGCCAGCTCGGCGGCCAGCACCGCCCCCTCCGACCGCCGGCCACGCATCCACCAGTACGGCACCAGCACGCTTGCCAGCCGTAACGCGAGCCGTGTGTCGGCGTCGATCGCCCAGCGCAGGGCGGCGTGCAGGTTGTCGTGCTCGGGGTCGAGCAGCGCCAGCCAGTCGAGCTGCTCGGCGCGCAGCAGGTGCGGGGCGGCCGTCTCGGCCAGTGCGAGGAAGTGCTCGGCGTGCGCCCGTCGCAGTCCCTCCGTGCGGCCCGAATCGGCGAGCCGTTCGGCGCAGAACGCGTGGATCGTGCGCAGCATCCGGTACCGGCCGTCGATGCTCTCCACGAGCGACTTGTCGACGAGGCCGCTGAGCGCGTCCAGAGCGTCCGAGGCGCGGCAGACCCGCTCCGCGGCGGCCAGGGTCACCCCGCCGGAGAACACGGTCAGCCCGGCGGCCAGTTCGCGTTCGCCGTCGTCCAGCAGTCCCCAGCTCCATTCCACCACCCCGCGCAGCGTCCGGTGCCTGCTGGACGCCGTCCGGCTTCCCTTGGACAGCAAGGAAAACCGATCGTCCAGCCGGGCGGCGACCTCGGCCACCGGCAACGAGCGCAACCGGGCCGCGGCCAGCTCGATCGCCAGCGGCAGCCCGTCGAGCGCCTCACAGATCCGCAGCACGTCGTCCACAGTGGACCCGTCGAGGGTGAAGTCCGGACGCCCCGCCACCGCGCGATCGGCGAACATCCGCACCGCCGGGTAGTCCAGCGCCAGGGCAGGCTCGGTGCCCGGCGGGGCCGCCCGCAACCGCGGCACCGGCAACAGCGCCTCGCCGGTGATGCCCAGCGGTTCCCGGCTGGTCGCCAGGATCCGCACCGGCGGGCAGGCCGCGAGCAGCGCCCCGGCCAGCCGAGCGGCGGCCTCCACCAGGTGCTCGCAGTTGTCCAGCACCAGCAGCACCGGCCGTTCCGTCAGTGCCTCGACCAGCCGCTCCACCGGCGAGGCGGGGGTCCGCTCCTGGACCGGCACCGGTATCGCCACCTCGCGCAGGCCCAGCGCGGTCAGCGCCGCCTGCGGCACGTCCGCCGGATCGGTCAGCGGAGCCAGCTCGACCAGGCAGGCCTCGACGGCAGGGCCGGCGCCACCCGCCGCCTCGATCGCCAGCCGGGTCTTGCCGGTGCCGCCGGGCCCGGTCAGCGTCACCAGGCGGCCCCGCTCCAGCAGTTCGGTGACCCGGGCCAGTTCCTCGTCGCGGCCCACGAAACTGGTCAACTGCGCGGGCAGCCGCGAGCGCCCCGGCACCGAGGGCTCGCCTCGGAGCACGGCCAGGTGCGCCGCGGCCAGCTCCGCCGACGGATCGACCCCCAGCTCCTCGGCCAGCATCCGCCGGGCCGTCTCGTAGGCGGTCAGCGCCTCCGGTGTCCGTCCGGCGCCGTGCAGCGCGCGGACCAGCAGGACGTGCGGCTGTTCGCGCAGCGGATGGGACGCCGTCAGCTTCCGCAGTCCGGCCACCAGCCCGGCATGCTCCCCGCAGCGCAGCCGGGCGTCGAAACCGTCGGCGAGCGCGTCCAGCCGCAGTTCCTCCAGCCACGGCAGCTCGCCGGCCAGCGGGGCGTCGGCGAGCGCGGGCCCGCGCCACAACGCGTTCGCCTCCCGCAGCAGGGCCGCCGCCCGGATCGGCTCGCCCGCGTCGAGGGCCTGCCTGCCCTCCGCGGCGAGACGGGCGAAGCGGTGCACGTCGACCTGGTCCGGATCGACCGCCAGCCGGTAGCCACCGGCATGGGACTCGACCACGGCGGCCCCGGAACCCAGCGCCCGGCGCAGCCGGGAAACCTGGGACTGCAGGGCGTTGACCGCCCCGGAGGGCACCGCCTCGCCGTAGAGGCCGTCGATCAGCCGGGACGTGCCGACGACCGAGCCCGCGCCGAGCGCCAGCAGGGTCAGCAGCGCGCGGGCCCGTGGCCCTGGCACGGCGAGCGCGCGACCATCGGGATCGCGCACGTCGGTAGGACCCAGGATACCGACCCGCATGGCGACAGTATGTCGCGTCGTGCTGGACGACGGCGGGGAAGCGGCGAGGCTCAGGCGCGGAACGACATGTGCCGCAGCTCCGGCCACGACTCGGCCCACGACTGCCTGCGGCCCTCGCAGAGAAAGATCGGCATGCCCTGCGTGACGTTCGGGACCCGGTGCCCGTTGTCCACAGTGGATACCCATTGGACGTCGGAGAAGTGCCGCCGCAGCTCGCCGCGTTTCCAGCCGACGAACAGCGTCGTCGAAGCGTCCTCCGGCGGCATGCCGAAGTACCAGGCGCCGCGGCCGGTGCTGAACGCCTCCGGCAGTCCGCGATCCGGCCCGAACCGGTCGATCGCCGCCGCGTGCCAGTACGTCTCGGTCACCACCGTCGTCCGCGCCCGCTGCTCCGGTGGTAGTGCGCGGTAGGTGCTCGCGACGTCGTCGACGAACTCCGGCCAGCCGAACTCCTCCAGCGCCATCTGCATCGGGTGGTACGGCTTGTCCGCGTAGTACGTCAGCGGGGTCACCGGCAGGCCCTGGATCGCGAACGCCGCCGAGGCCGCGTAGATCGGGATCGCCGTCCGCCACGCCCATGAGCGCGCGGGCAGCCGCCGCTCGATGTCCGCCGATGCGGCCGCGAAGCACAGGGCGAACAGGCCAGCCACGTAGTACGGGCGCCCGGAGTTGACCAGGAACACCAGCGTCACGCCCAGCACCGTCCAGCCGAGGAACCGGTACGGCCTCAGGTGCGGCGAGCGCAGCAACCGCCACCCGCCCCACAGCACGAAGGCGGCGCCCACCGCCATGCCCGCCTGCTCCAGGGCCATCGGCAGGAACGTCAGCCTGCCCCCGGCGAACGAGGCCTCACCGGCGACGATCCTGTCCATCTCGAGCTGCGGCCAGCCGTTGGATGCCTGCCAGATCAGTGTCGGGACGGTGGCGAGCGCCGCGATCCCCGCTCCCGCCCACAGCATCGGACGGCGCAGCAGGTCGCGGGGCCCGACCGCCAGCGCGGCGACCGCCAGCACCACCCAGAAGAACGGGACGAGGAACTTGACCTGCATCGCCACCGCGGTGACCAGTCCGGCGAAGAGCAGTAGGCGGTCGTCCGGGCGTCCCCGCGAACGCAGGCGCGTCCACCGCACGACCAGCCAGGTGAGCACCGTCCACAGCACCGCGTCCACCATGTGCGTGGCGAGGATGTGGCCCGATCCGGCGAGCAGGTGCGGGGAGCAGGCGTACGCCGCCGCGGCCATCGTCTGCGCGCGCCACCGTCCGCCGAACTCGCGCGCGATCAGCGCGGACACCACCACGCCCAGCCCGGTGAGCAGGATCGCCGGAGCACGCAGTCCGACGACCGAACCCGGGAAAAGCGTGTCCATCAGCCCCGCGAGGGCCGGCAGCAACGGCGGCTGGTCGGCGTACCCCCAGGCCAGGTTCCTGCCCGCGGCGACGAAGTACAGCTCGTCGCCGTGGTAGCCGTACCGTCCGGCGAAGGCCAGCAGCAGGCCCATCGCCGCCACCGCCACCGCTAGGACCGGCAACCTGGCGAACGGTGCGATGTCCGTGGTGGGCTTCGTCGCCGGCCGGGGCGGGTGTGCTTGGTCCGCCGGGGTTTCGGTGGGTGTGGTGGTCGACGGCACGAGGTCGAGGATAACGGCGCGGTAACCGTCATCCCGCCTCGGAGTCGGCCGATTCGGGCGGAGTAGCTGCGGGTGGTCGAGTGGGCGCGCTACGGTGATCGCTGCTGGTGGACGTTGCACGAGGGGGAGTCGTGGCTGGCGGAGGGAACGCGTTCCTGAGCGGCGTGCTCGGGGCGGACATGTACGGCGGCGCCCAGGGGGAGCTGGAGCGCGAGGTCGTGGACACGCGCCGGGACGCCGAGGCGGAACACCGCGTGGTGGGCGCCGGTGACGGTGGCGTGACACCCGGCGGCTTCGTCGAGTCGGTGACGCCGACCGGCAGCACCACCGGTGGCGGCTACACCCTGGACCCGGAAGCGCTGGCCGCGAAGATCACCGAGTTCGAAGCCATCCGCGACCGGATCGCCGACCGGTCTGACGACCTCAAGAGAGCAGCAGAGAGGGTTGAGCCGCCGTCGCTGGATGCCCCGGCGATCGGACAGGCCGACGCGACCAGACGCTCGCTCTTGGTGGCTGCGGAACACGCAGGCGCCATGCGGGAGTACGCCCAGTCGTTCATCGACGCGTTGCGCAAGGCCAACGGCACCTACGTAACGCAAGAAGATGACACGACGGGTGTGTTCAAGGATCAGGCTGGTGCGGACACGAATCTGCCGACCGGGACTGGAAGTCTGTTCGAATGACCGGATCGTTGAGTAACAGGAAGCGTGCCCTTCTGATGGTGGGTGCAGTGTCGGCAGGGGTGTTGGCTCTCGGTTGTTCAGTCGAGAAGTCAGGGCAGCCGGCGGTGCCCCCTTCGCAGCCGAGTGCCTCCGAGAGTTCCGGTCCTCCCCCCGGCCCGTCGAGTGGCGGCACCAAGGCGCCAGCCGTTCAGGAGCCGATCGACACCGCGAAGTACGAGGGCGATGCCTGTGCGAGCCTGACAAACGCTCAGCAGCAGGAGTTCGGGGTGAATGATGCCGGCAGGTTGCAAGAGTTTCCTGGTAGCGACGATACGAACTGCTCGTGGAATACCGGAGCCAACAACGATGTCACGATTGGTGTGACCTACAACACTTCGATCGATAACGGGCTCAGCAATCTGTACGAGTTGGACGAGACAGGACACTGGGACGCTGGCTACTTCGAACCCACCGAGGTATCCGGTTATCCCGCTGTGTTCCAGTCGATCAACGATGATCGTCCCGGTGGGGGATGTGGGCTTTCGGTAGCGGTCACCGATCAGGTGTTCTTCACCTCGATCATCCAGGGGCGCCCCGGGCAGGACGGGTGCAAGGCGGCGGAGAACGTTGCCGAGGCAGTGATCGAGACGATCAAGCAGGGGGCTTGAGATGTCGATGACCGGTCAGCAGATCTACGAGAACTTCGCCGGCGCTCCGGGGCCGGACGCGCTGAACGGTAGCCGGGTGGAACTGAACAAGGTCATGTCCGAGTACCACGAGATCGCCGACCAGATCGTGCAGCTCGCCGGCTCGATGGAGGAGCACTGGCAGGGAGAGGCAGGCGGGGGCGCCCGGCGGGCGGCAGGGCCGCTGGCCGTCCACCATGCCCGTGCGGGCGAGGAGATGCGCTTCGCCGACGGTCTGATCGGTGACCAGATCGGGGAGTTCGATCGGACGAAGGGCACCGTGCAGCCGGTGCCACCGGCGCCGGAGGCCCCGTCGGGCTTCCGGGACGTGATCACCCTCGGCGCCGCCTCCTCGAACTACGAGGACCAGGTCGCCACGTCCAACCGGGCCGCGCAGGCGAACGTCGACGCGATGAACCGGTGGGCGGAGACCAGCACGCGCAACGGCCAGATGCCCAGCGACTACGGCACGATCAATCCCGGCGAGTTCGCCGTCACCATGGATTCCGGCGCGAACGCGGTCGGCCCGGTGGACCAGCCGGGAGCGGGCGAGCCGCGCAGCTCGGGTCCCGCACCCGACGCCGGACGCCCCGGGCCGAACGCCGTCCCGGCGCCGGGTGGCAATGGCGATCCGAACGCCTGGCCGGGCGGCGGTGAGAACCGGCCTCCCGCCCGCGGCGACACGGCACCCTCCCAGACGATGCCTTCCCAGTCGGCGCCCTCGCACAGCGCTCCGACGCCCACGCCGGGCCCGTATCCGCCCGGCTACCAGCCGCCCGGTACCGGTCAGGGTGGCGGCGGCGCGCAGCCCGGCCCCCCGGTCGGTGGCTACCCGCCCGGGCGTGGCCCGGACGGCAGTGCGCCGTACAGCCGAGGTGGCCTGCCCGGCCGGGCAGGCGGCCTGCCCGGTGGTGCGAACGGCAACTCCGGCGGAGCGGGTGGCCGGGTTCCCGGCGGCGGCCCTGGGGGAACGGGTGGCTTCCGCGGCGGCTCCTTCGGCCCCGGTGCCGGCACGGTCGCGAACCCGGGAACGGGCGCGGGGCCCGGCTCCGGCGGCAACGCCGGTGCGGGACAGGGCCTCGGTGCGGGCCGGGGCACCGGTGCCGGTATGCCCGGCGGCGTACCGGGTCAGGGCCCCGCCGCGGGCGCCGGTGCGGGCAGGGCAGGCGGTGCCGGCGGTGCGCCGATGGGTGCGGCCGGTGGAGCCGGCCGGGGCAGGGGCGCCGACGAGGACGAGCACCAGCGCAAGTACGTACTCGACGACGACGAGGCGTTCCAGCTCACCGACGAGCCGGGTCAGAAGGTGATCGATCCGCGGACCGGCATGCCCACCGCCCCGCCCGTGATCGGCAGGTAGTGGTGTGGTTCGCCCGGCCGGAACGTTTCGCGGCCTCGTCCCTCGCCGCACTGGTCACCGAGGTCGCGGGCGGTGACCTGCACGTGGTGCTCGCGCCGGAACCGGTCTGGCTGGACGAGGCGGAGACGGCCGGGACCCGCCGCGAGCTGGCACGCCTGCGCGCGGCGTACGGGGGCGTCCGGGATCGGGACGAACCCGGGCTGGCCGAGCTGGCCAGGCTGTTGAGCACCCCGCCGGAGGCCCGGTACGGCTGGATCAGCGATCTCGGCACCGGCGGCACCCTCGCCGTCCTCGCCGCCGTCGAACCGCGCTTCGGCCTGGTCGCCGTCCGGGAGAAGGACGACGTCTGGATCCGTACCTTCCGCGACGAGGACCCCGGCCGTCAGCTCGCCTCGACGTTGCCGGAGTGGTGGAAGTCCACCGCGCCCGCACTCACGTTCCTGCGTGCCGAGTGGGACCCCTGCGGTTTCGTCGACGACATCGAGCCCTCGCCCGCCGTCCGCCAGGCCCGCCGGATCACCGCCCTGCCGCCGCGGATGGTCGCCGAGCTGTACGCCGAGACGCGCCCGCCGGACGGTTCGCGGCGCAGCAGCCGCATTCCCATCCGGGTCCAGGACACCGACGAGGGCCGCTGGATGCTCACCGCACGGCCACATCACGGCGACGAACTGCTCACCCTGGCCCCGGCCGGGGACGCCGAGGTCCTCGTCGCTCTCGCCGCGGCCCGCCGCGAACTGGCCTGAACGGCTCGCCCCGGACACCGGTACCGCGCCGTTGGTCACAACCCGGGCAACCCGGACACGTCCCCATGCGTCGGGGTACTGGGCTGCCAGCGCCGGGAGCGGCCTAATACACTTCGCGACGACCCAATGCAACGGGAGAGGTATGTCTGACAGTCAGGCCGTACGGTCGATGAGTCCAGTGGCCCTCGGCCAGCCCACCGTCGGGGAGGAAGAGCTCGCCGCGGTGGCGGAGGTCCTCAAGTCCGGCTGGCTCGCCGGTGCGGGTCCGACCTGCAAGAAGTTCGAGGAACGCTTCGCCAAGGCCGTCGGTACGCAGCACGCGCTGGCCACCAGCAACTGCGGCACCGCCCTCTTCCTCGGGCTGAAGGTGCTGGGCGTCAAGCCCGGCGACGAGATCATCGTCGGCGACTACACCTTCCCCGCCACCGGTCACGCCGTGCTCCAGGCGGGCGCGACGCCGGTGTTCGCCGACGTCCGGCCGGACATCTGGAGCGCCGACCCGGCCCACGTCGAGTCGCTGGTCACCGAGCGCACCGTCGGTATCCTCGCCGTGGACGTCGCGGGCCAGCCCGGCGACTTCGACGAGTACCGCGCGATCGCCGACAAGCACGGCCTGTGGCTGTTCGAGGACGCCGCCTGCTCGGCGGGCGGCACCTACAAGAACCGCCCGGCAGGCAGCCTCGGCGACCTCGCCGCGTTCTCCTTCCACGGCCGCAAGGGCATCACCGCCGGTGAGGGTGGTGCGCTGGTCAGCGACCGCGACGACCTGATGGCGCACGCCCGCAAGCTGCACACCTACGGCATCGAGCCCGCGTTCAGCCGCGAGGGTTCGAACGAGCTGCCGATCCCGGAGTTCCACGAGGCCGGGTACAACTTCCGCCTCTCGGAGATCCAGGCCGCCGTGATGAACGTGCAGCTCGACCGCCTGCCCGACCTGATGAGCGCCCGCCGCTCGGTGGCCAAGCGCTACCACGAGGCGTTCGAGGGCCTGGCCGGCGTCGAGGCGCCCACCGTGCTGCCCGACCGCGAGCACCCCTGGCAGGCATACATCCTCACGATCGCCCCGGAGATCAGCCGCGGTGAGGTGGCGATGAAGCTGCGCGAGCGCGGCATCCAGTGCAACTTCGGCACCTACGCCTCGCACGTCCAGCCGGTGTACGGCAAGGACGTGCACCTGCCCGTCTCGGCCGACATCTTCAGGCGGCACCTGGCGATCCCGATGCACTCCAACCTCACCGACACCGAGGTCGAGCGCGTCTCCGAGGCTGTGCGCGCCGTCGTCGGTGAGCTCAGCTAAACCCTTTACGCAGCAACGAACATCCGCGGACGCAGCTAACTAGGAGATGCAGCGATAATGTCCGACAAGAAGGTTTTCTTCACCGGTGGCGCAGGTTTCATCGGCATGCACGTCATCCCGATCCTGCTGGAGCGCGGCTACTCCGTGCGGCTGTACGACAACATGGGGCGCGGTGACCGGCAGCGCGTGAACGAGCTGCTGGAGACCGGCAAGGTCGAGCTCGTCGAGAAGGACGTCCGCTACGGCGGCGCGGTGCGCGAGGCCATCCGTGGCTGCACGCACGTCATCCACTTCGCGACGGTGTCGATCAACAAGTCGATCGCGGACCCGCACGAGTCCATCGACATCAACATGACCGGCAACCACAACGTCTTCGCCGCCGCCGCGGACGAGGGCGTCGAGCGGCTCGTCTTCGCCTCCACCGCGAGCGTCTACGGCGACCCGGAGCGGCTGCCGATGCACGAGGACGACACGCTCGCCCCGCTGACGCCGTACTGCATCTCCAAGCGCGCCGGTGAGGACCTGCTGGGCTTCTACCAGCGTCAGAAGGGCCTGTCCTGGAACGCCCTGCGCTTCTTCAACGTGTACGGCCCCGGCCAGAAGATCGAGGCGTACTACACCTCGGTGATCAACCACTTCATCCAGCGCCTGCGCGCCGGCCACGCCCCCGTCATCGACGGCAAGGGCGAGCAGTCGATGGACTTCGTGCACGTCACCGACCTGGCCCGGTCCGTCGTCGACGCGATGGAGTCCGAGCAGTCGGGCAAGCCGATCAACATCGGCACCGGCATCGACACCTCGATCGCCACGCTCGCGAAGATTCTCATCGACGCCGTCGGCGTGGACGTGGAGCCGCAGTTCAACGAGCGGGACGTGCTGGTGTCCCGCCGTGCCGCCGACATCACCCGCGCCAAGGAGATGCTCGGCTGGGAGCCGACCATCACCGTGGAGCAGGGCATGACCGAGCTGGTCCGCGCGTCGGACCCCGCAGCGGGCAAGTAGCTTGTCCGAGCGGGTGGCTGGGCCGGCGAAAGGGCGGGCAATGCGGATCGTGGTAGTCAACAACTTCTTCCCACCGCGGGTGGGCGGGAGCGCACACATGTCGGCGTCACTGGCCGAGCAGTTCGCGGCCGCCGGTCACGAGGTGCTGGCTGTGACGGCCGCCTACGAGGACGCCCCCGCCGAGGAGGAGAAGGACGGCTACCGCGTCGTCCGGCTGCCGGCGATGAAGATGCCGCAGCTCGGCCTGTCGATCGACTTCGACATGACCTTCGCCTCGGTGAAGCCGGGTAACTGGCGCACACTGCGCAAGCTGCTCGACGAGTTCAAGCCGGACGCCATCCACCTGCACGGGCAGTTCTTCGACCTGTCGTGGCTGGTGGGCAGGTACGCGCGCAAGCGCCGCATCCCGATCCTGCTCACCATCCACACCCTGCTGATCAGTGACAAGAAGCTGTACAGCGCCGTGTTCCGTTTCCTGGACGCGGCGCTGGTACGGCCGATCATGCGGTACCTGAAGCCGCGGTACGTCATCCTCGACAAGCTCGGGGTCGACTACTGCGTCAAGCGGTACAAGACCTCGGACGCGAACTCCGAGTACTTCCCGATCGCCGTCGACACCGCGCACTTCGACAAGCCGCTGACGCTGGACGTGCGCGCCGACAACGAGATCGCCGCGGACGCCCCGCTGATCGTCTCGCTCGGCCACATCATCCCGCTGCGCAACAGGCTGCCGTTGGTCGAGGCGATGCCGGCGATCCTGGAGAAGCACCCGGGAACGAAGGTCGTCGTGGTCGGCCGCGTCTACCACGACGCGTTCCTCAAGCGCGCCGAGGAGCTTGGCGTGAAGGACGCGTTCGTGGTCAAGGGCGCGGTGCCGAAGGCCGACGTTCCCTCGTACTTCGACGCGGCCGACATCGTCACGCACGACCTCAACGGCGGCTGCGGCACGGCCTCGCTGGAGGCCATGCTCTCCGGCACCGCCACCATCGCCTCCGCCGCGCTGGACAACTACCCGGGCATCGAACTCCGCAACGGTGAGAACGTGCTGTTCGTGGAACCGGACAACTCCGCGCAGGTGGCCGAGTCCGTGATCGGCCTGCTCGACGACCCGGCGAAGCGGGCCGCGCTGGCCAAGGCCGAGAGCACCATGGTGCGGGAGAACTTCGGTCTCGACGTGGTCGCCGACGAGCACCTGCGGACCTTCGAGAAGCTGATCGCGGACGCTCCGAAGCGTTCCTAGAACGTTCCACTGATGGGATGAGGATGTTCTTCGACGACGAGCGCAGCAGCAAGCTGCGCCCGCAGATCCTGACCGAGCTGGTCGGGCAGTACATGAACGACGCCGAACGCGCCGCCCTGTACGGCCTGCCGGAGTCCACCCGGATCCGTGAGCGGGCGAAGATCGTCAGCCCACAGAACCTGACGATCGGCGAGCACTGCTGGATCGGCGAGGGAGCCGTGCTGGATGCCAGCGGCGGCCTGGAGATCGGTGAGCACACCAGCATCGGGCTGAACACGCTGATCTTCACGCACTCGAGCTGGCTGGCGAACATGACGCTGTCCAACCACTCGGGCAGCGACCTGATCGAGCGCAAGCCGGTGAAGATCGGCAAGGGCTGCTTCATCGGCGGGCTGGTCGTCATCATGGCGGGCGTGACGATCGGCGACTTCGCGACCGTGCAGCCGAACTCCGTGGTGGCGAAGGACGTTCCGCCGCGGACGCTGGTTTCCGGCAACCCGGCGCGGGTGTTCCAGCGCTACGACGACGAGTACATCCAGTCCGAAGTGGACAGGGTGAAGGGCGAGAACGAACGTCGCCGCAAGCTCGCCGAGGAACGCGGCGACGCGCCCACCTGGGGTGCCCCCGCAGGCGACTTCACCACCCCGGCGGAGTAACACCCCCGCAATTCGTCGACGTATTGCGCCGCCCGCCACCGCAATTCGTCGACATATTGCGATGCCTTGTGCACGATGCTTCGCAATATGTCGACGTATTGCGGTGTGGGCTTGGGCGCCGGGGGGTGGACGCGGACAGAGCCTGTCGCGGCCGGCCGGGATCGGGGCCGGACGCGACAGGCTCTGCGCCCCTCGCGGCTGGAAAGTCCTAGAGCGTGTACTGCCGGATCCAGTCGACCTCCATGGAACCCGGGCCGGCCTCGCCGTCCTCGGGGAACCAGTCGAGCTGGATGGTCGGGTGCATCGCCCGCGGCGGCAGGGTCTTCGGGTCCTCGGAGCGGAAGAACTCCACACCGTCGACGTAGCCGATGATGTGCTCGGGGGTCCACTCGACGGCGTAGTTGTGCCACTGCGTCATGTCAACGGCCGTCTCGGACTGCACCTGGTCGTTGTTCTCGCCGTAGTGCAGGAAGAACTGCAGGTTCTGCCGCTCGGAGTCGGAGACCTCCGAGTAGTCGATCTCCCCGCCGACGGGGAAGTCCTCGGCGTCCGGCCAGAGGATCAGCACCTGGTGGTAGGCGGAGGTGCCCGCCGTGTACTTGGCCCTGGTCTCCCAGCGGCCGTGGAGCTGGCCCTCGTCCCAGGCCATCCCGCCGGTGGTGCCGTCCTCGGTGCCGTCGATGCGCAGGATGCCGTCCTGGACGCCGACCTGCTCCGGAGAGCGGACGCCGTTGCCCGCGTGCCCGGGGCCGTCGTACAGGCCCCACGCCGGGTCGAGTGTGTCGAAGTTGTCCTCGCGGTTCAGTGCGTCCGTCCAGCCGAACTTCTCGGCGGCCGTGACGCCTTCGTCTGCCTGCAGGGTCGCTGCCTGACTGGGAGTCCCGGCCAGAACCGGGGTGATCACCGCGACGGCGGCGAGCGCGATGGCAGGCAGCCGGCGGAAAGTCTTCACGGTCACGGTCTCTCCTCGACGTGGGTCGGTAGGTCTCGGCCGACCGTACGAGGAGTGGATGGAATTTGACCGACAACTCGATGAAACGGACAGATGTTGACGAGATTCCGGCAGGAACCGGTCAGCGGGCGTATCGCGTCACGATGTCCTTCGCCTTCGGATACAGATCCGGCGCGGTGTCGAGATACTTCTGTTCCCAGAAACTCCAGGCGAACAGCCCCTCGGCGGTGAGCCTGCCGAGGTTGCCGGGTTCGAACACCGTGTCCAGGTCGCCGCGGGTGATGTCCGGCGCCTCGTACGGCCCGAAGTTCGACACCATCACTGGGCCGAACCGGCCGAGGTAGCGCACCATGTCGCTGACGTCCTGAGCGTTGTCGGTGTCCTCGAAGGCGTTGAAGCTCTGGAAGTCGGAGGCGTTGAGGGCATCGGTGAACTGGTCCATCAACGAGTTGCCCGCACCGCCTGCCTCCTGGTCGGCCGAGGCCTGCCAGCCGTCCCAGTTCAGCGCGACGCGCGCGTTCGGCGCGTACTGGTGGAACACCTGACGGACTTCGAGGTAACGCTTGCTCAGCGCGCGGTAGTAGTTCTTCGTCGGAGCGTCCGGCTCGTACACGCTGTCGTTGCAGTTGAGCTTGAGCAGCCCGTTGAACATCGACACGTACAGCGGCGGGTCCTCGGCGCGCCCGGCGAACGACTGGGCGAGCTGGGTCATGTCCTCGAGGAAGCCCGGCGAGAGCAGGTGTTCCACTCCGCAGGCCGGCCCGAACGGGGTGTCCACCGGCCCCGGCGGGGACTTCTCCAGATCCGGGGCGACGATCAGGTGCAGCGACTTCCCCTCGGCGTAGAGCTGGGGGATCTCCTGCTGTTTCCAGCTCGCGTACCTGGCCAGTTCCTCCGGCCCGTCGTACCAGGTCGTGTACAGGCCGATCGGGGTCTCGCCCGCCAGCGGCTGCTGCTGCGCGACGGTGGCCTCCGGTCCGAGCCCGAACAGCAGGCTCGGCGGCCGGGTGGTGTCCGCCGGATACCCCGGCACGGCACGCTTCTTTGCGACGCCGCTCAGATCCTGGCCGCCCGGCGCCGCGTTGCTGCTCCCGGCGAGCATCGGATCCGAGGTGGTCGCCCGGTCGACGACGAACACCGCGCCAACGACGAGCAGCGCCAGCGCGCAGACCACGGCCGCCGCCCGGATCGCGACCGGGCGCCTGGAGAAACCGCGTCGCAGAGCCGAAGGGTGCGGCCGGTGCTCGGGCTCGTCGACGAGGGCGCGCCCGACAATTCTCGGTCGATGGGATTCGTGATCGAGGCGGTTGCTGGCAAGGCGGCGGGAAGTCCTCGTACCGGTGTCGTACTCGGGATTGTCGCCAACGCCGCCGGCAATCGCCTCGGCGTCAATACCGCGACCATGGAACTGCCGGGCGAGCCCTGGGTGCGTCACCGGTGCCGGGTGCACGGTCCGGGGTGCGGGCGGCTGTCCTCCCCGGGTGTCGGCCAGCAGGCTCGTGTGCAGCTCACGCAGGGCGCCACCGGGTTCCGCCCCGAGCTCGCGGACCAGGTTCTCGCGGATCTCCTGGTACGCGGTGAGCGCCTCGGTCGGCCTGCCCGCGTCGCGCAGGGCCGTCACCAGCCGGACCGCGGTCGCCTCCCGCAGCGGGTCCTCGGTGGCGGCGCCCCGCAGCATGGCCACGGCCTGATCGGCACCGCCGTCCGCGATCAGCGCGTCGGCCAGCCCGTCGCGGGCCGACCAGCGCAGTTCGCGCAACCGGGCGGCGGCCGCCTCGGCGACGGGGTTGTCTTCGCCCCGGCCGGGATCGCCGCGCCACAGGTCGAGCGCCTGCCGGTAGGAGGCGGTGGCACCGCGGGCGTCACCCGCGTCCAGCCGGGCCCTGCCCCCGGCGATCAGAGCCTCGAAGACGTCCGAGTCGAGCTGGCCGTGCTCGGTGGTCAGCAGGTAGCTGCCGCGCCTGCTGGAGATCGGGGAGGCCGCGCCCTCGCCGGGCAGGAGTTGCCGCAACTGGTGGACGTAGGTCTTGAGATTGCCGCGGGCCGATGCGGGCACGCGAGCATCGCCCCAGAGCGCCTCGACGAGCACGTCGGTGTCGACCCAGGCGTTCCGTCGCAGAAGGAGTTCGGTGAGCAGGCGGCGGGGTTTGTCCGCGGACACCGGGACGATCTCGCCCCTGGCATCGCGGACCTGTAGCGGTCCGAGGACCCAGAAGCCGACCGGAGTATCGGTCTCGCTTTCGGTCATCACCGCTCCCTCACATCGCCGCTGAGCTGGTCCAATCGAGTGTAGTTGGACGATCGCGGCCCGTCGCGACGTTGCATGTACCTGCCAATGTACCGGTAATGAACCGGCCCTGACCGTCCCTGGACCCGGATCCGGATGCTCGTGACGGTGACGGATTCCATCAAGTTCGCGCTCCTTGGACCATTACAGGCCACGCGCTCGGGCGACCCCCTGGACCTCGGCCCACGCCGTCAGTGTGCCTTGCTGTCGGTGCTGCTCTGCCGGGCGAACCAGGTCGTGCCCACCGACGCGCTGCTGCGCGGGGTGTGGGACGACGAGTTCCCGCCGAGCGGCGCGCGCCTGATCTCGACCTACGTCTACCGCCTGCGCCGGGTACTCGGCGCGGCCGGTACCCCCGAGATCGAACGTACCCGCGGCGGCTACCTGCTGCGCCTCGACTCCGGCGACCTCGACACCGTGCGCTTCGGCGCCGCCGTCGACGAGGCGAAGGAGCACAGTGCGGCCGGACGCCCCGAGCAGGCCCGCGCCTGCCTGGACACCGCGCTCGAACTGTGGCGGGGCGACCCGTTCGCCGGGCTGCCCGGGCCGCTGCTGGCCGCCGAGCGCCTGCGGCTGGGTGAGCAGCGCCTCGCCGCCCTGGAACACCGCGCCGAGCTGAGCCTGCGCTGCGGCGAGGGCGACCTCGGCGCCGCCGAACTGCGGTCACTGCGGGTACAACATCCGCTACGGGAGCGGCTGGCGGCGCTGCTGATGATCGCGCTCTACCGCGGCGGCAGGCAGGCGGAGGCGCTGGCCGTCTACACCGAGACCGACGGCAGGCTGCGCGAGGAACTGGGCGTCCAGTCCGGGCACGAACTGGCGTCGGTGCACCAGGCGGTGCTGCGCGGGGACGACGCGGCGCTGGGCGACCTGGGCGCCCCGGCCGAGCGGCGACGGGAAGCCGTCGCGGCGGACACCCGCCGCCGGGACGACCTGCCCGCCGGTCCCGCGCACTTCGTCGGGCGGACGCGGGAGCTCGAAGCGCTGGCGGCACGCAGGCGCAGGCCGAGAACGTCGGCGAACGTCACCGTGGTCGACGGGATGCCGGGCGTGGGCAAGACGGCGTTCGTGCTGGAGGTGGCCGCCCGGCTGCGCAACCGGCACCCCGGCGGCCGGTTCCACCTCGACCTGCGCGCGCACCGTCCGGGGCGGACGGCGATGCACCCCGACGAGGCCCTGCGGCGCCTGCTCACCGCGGCCGGGCACTGCGCCGCCGACCTGCCGGACTGCGTCGAGGAGCGGGCCGCGCTGTGGCGGCACACCGCTGCCGAGCGTGGCGTGCTGCTGGTCCTCGACGACGCCGAGTGCACCGAGCAGGTACGTCCGCTGCTGCCGTCCGCGCCGAACTGCACGGTGCTGGTGGCCGGCCGGCGCTCGCTGCCCGCGTTGCCGGCGGGCGCGGCCCTGTCGCTCGCGCCGCTGGACGAGGCCGCCGCCACCTCGCTGCTGACCCACGGAGCGGGTGGCGACCGGGTGGCACGGGAGCCGGACGCCGTCGCGCGCCTGGTGAAGGCCTGCGACGGCTCGCCTGCCCTGCTGACGGCCATTGCCGGGCGGATGCGGCACCGCGGGACGCTGACCTTCGCGGCGATGGCCGAGCGGGTCGCCGCGCCGGGCGGCCTGATGCGCATCACGCCCGCCGACGCACGCGGCCTGGACTCGCTGCTCGATCCCTCGTGGCTGCGTCTGACCGTCGCCGAACAGTGCGCCCTGCGGGACCTGGCAGGCCACGGTGACGCGGCCGCCGCCCCGCCGCGGCCCGCCGTGCTGGATTCACTGGCGGAGGCCAACCTCGTCGAGGACACCGCCACCGGCGGGTACCGGTTGCATCCGCTGGTCGAGGCGTACGTCTCGGAGCAGTTCACTCCTCGGTCGGCGACCGTCCCGGTGACCGGCTGAACGGTGGTGGTCCGGCGTGCCCTGGGGGTGTGCGCCGGGCCACCGGCGGCCTGACCGGTCAGTCCAATATGGACGTACATTGTGGACGTTCGGCCAGAACGCTGAAGGGCCGGCATCCCTGGGGATGCCGGCCCTTCAGCGGAACGTCAGCGTGGTGTCACGCGGGCGTGCAGGCCTGCTCCAGCACGTTCGCCACGACCTGGTGCGAAGGCAGGATCGAGGCGCGCTCCGTGGCGGCGTCGACCTTGCCCTCCAGCAGGTCCGCGAACCGGTCGAGCTGCGTGGCGAGCGGCTCGCGGGCGGTGATCAGCTCCGGGATCTCGATGACGGTCTGCTGGCGGTAGCCGAGGCCGTCGGCGGTGGCCGAGTCGTGCGAGACGTGCCGGTAGATCGTCACGTCGCGGCGCAGCAGGTCGATCTCGATCAGCCGGTCCAGTTCGGACACGACCAGTGAGCGGACCTTCTTCTGCCCGAGGCGGGACGCCGAGACCGTGGCCAGCCCGGCCGGGAAGGACAGCACTGTCTCGATGGTGTCCTCCGCGCCCGCGACCGACTGCGGGTGGAAGTAGCCGGCACCGGAGGTGACGCGCGAGGGCGTCTGGCCACCGAAGAACTGGATCGCGATGTCCACATCGTGTACCAGCAGGTCCCAGGCGACACCGGTCTTGATCCGCGGCGCGTAGGGGCCGTGCCGCCGCGCCATCAGGTGGATCGGCTCGTTGACCAGCGCACGGGCCGTCATCACCGCCGGGTTGTAGCGCTCCAGCAGCCCGCACATCAGCGGGACGTCCTTGGCCTGGGAGACCTCGACGATCTCCTTGGACTTCTCCAGGCTGTTCGCCACCGGCTTCTCCACCAGCAGCGGCTTGCCCTGCTCGAGGATCTGCAGCGCCAGCTCGTGGTGCACCTCGGTGGCCGAGGCCAGCACCACGGCGTCCACATCGGACAGATCGCCGAGTTCCGGCGTCCAGTTCGTCTCGAAGCGCTCGGCGCAGGCCTTGCCCGCCTCCTCGCGCGGGTCGACGACCCGGGTCAGCGACACGCGCTCGTTCTGCGAGAGAACACGCGCGTGCAGGGACCCCATCGTCCCGGTGCCGACTAGTGCGATGCGGTGGGTCATGTGCCGAGTACCTCGCGAACGGTGTTGATGACGGTGTCCACCTGCTCCTCGGTAAGGTGCTGGTGGACGGGGAGGGAGAGGGCCTGCGACGCGGCGGCGGCCGCGACCGGGAAGTCCGCGACGTTCGCGCCGGGGACCAGCGGGTGACCGCTGTAGCAGTCGTAGTCGAAGACGATCTTCGGGTAGTAGATCCCGTTGCCGATGCCCTTCTCGGTGAGGGCGGCGGCCAGCTCGTCCCGGGAGAGGAACGCGTGCGGGCCGACCAGCACGGTGTACTGGTGCCACACGTGGTCGCGGCCGGGCAGCACCTGCGGGAGGTCCAGGCCGAGCGTGCCGGCGAGTCCCTCGGAGAGCCGCTTGGCGTTGCGCTGGCGGGCGGCGGTCAGCTCGTCCAGCTTCTCGAGCTGCGGGATGCCGACGGCGGCGTGCAGGTCGGTCATCCGGTAGTTGTGACCGGCCATCTCGTACTGGTAGCGGGCACGCATGCCCTGGTTGCGCAGTACGCGCAGCCGGTCGGCGAGGTCGTCGTCGTCGGTGGTGATGACGCCGCCCTCGGCGGTGGTGACGTTCTTCGTCGCGTACAGCGAGAAGCAGCCGGTGCCGAAGCTGCCCGCCCGCTTGCCGTCGAACGCGGCGCCGACCGCCTGCGCGGAGTCCTCGACGATCGCGAGGTTGTGCTCGGCCGCCAGCGGCACAAGCTTGCCCATGTCCGCGGTCTGGCCGTAGAGGTGCACCGGCATCAGGACCTTGGTCCGCGGGGTGATCGCGGCGGCGACCGCGTCCGGGTCGATCGCGAAGTCGTCCCGCCGGATGTCGACGAACTTCGCGGTGGCGCCCGCCTCCAGGATCGCGTTCAGCGTCGCGACGAAGGTGAACGGCGAGGTGATCACCTCGTCGCCCGGCTGGAGGTCCAGCGCCTGCAGGGACGCGACGAGCGCGGTCGTGCCGTTGTTCACCGCCACGGCGTGCTTCGCGCCCGCCACGCCGGCGAATGTCTCTTCGAAGCGCTTGACCATCGGGCCCTGCGCGATAGCGCCGGATCGCAGCACCTCGACCACAAGGGACTCCGCGTCGCGGACATCCACCACGGTAATGGGAATCATCGGCAGTCTCATTCGCTCTTGGCAGGCAGTTTCGGTGCGTCCGGTACAGTGGGCTCCCGGTTCGTACGGTCGGCTTGCCCCAAACGCGGACCACACGTTACCGGGCGCGCGCGCCCGCCCATACTGTGCCCATAGATAGCCCTTGGATACCAAGGCGACCGCAGGCAGGCGGCGTCGGCTGAGGCGGTTGCTTCCGCTGGTCGGTCCGCGTCAGGTCGCCCTGGTACGCCCGTCGATGAACGGACCGTCTGTGTCGAATCCGGTGTCCTCTCCCGAGCCCAACCGCGTCCACCCCACCGCTGTCATCGGCGAGGGGGTCGAACTCGGAACGGGCAACGTCATCGGCCCCTACGCGGTGATCCTCGGCCCGGCCGTCATCGGCGACGGCAACTGGATCGGACCGCACGTCACGATCGGCACCCCCGGCGAGGACCGCGGCGGGCCGCACCCCGCCGCCTGGGAGCACCCCCCGGCAGGCGACCCGGAGTCGGACGGTCACGGGGTGCGCATCGGCAGCCGCAACCGGATCCGCGAGTACGTCAGCATCCAGCAGGGCACCTGGCGGACCTCCACCCTCGGTGACGACAGTTATCTGTTGCGTGGCAGCCACATCGGCCATGACGTGCTGGTGGACGACGCCGTCACGCTCGCCTGCAACGTGCTGCTCGGCGGGCACACCCACGTCTGGTCCGGCGCGAATCTCGGTATGAGCACCGTCGTCCACCAGAAGGCCAGGATCGGACCCGGTGCGATGGTCGGCATGGGCTCCGCGGTGCGCAGGGAAGTGGGCGCGTTCACGATCAGCGTCGGCAACCCGGCCAGGGCGTCCGGCGTCAACATGGTGGGCCTGTCCCGGCGTGGCCTCGACGAGGCGACGATCGAGGCACTGTCGCCGTGGCTGAAAGGCAAGGCCGGACTGCCCGGCGACGGGCTGGTCGACCGGCTGCCCGCGGACCTCTCTACCTTGGTGAAGGCCTGGGACGCCCGTCCCGAGCTGTAGCCACCGGGCACGCGCGCCCCGGTGCACGAGCGCGCGGAACAACGAGCACGCAGAACAACGCGAGAAGACAAGGACTGACATGGCGGAAATCGCTGGCAAGCTGCGCGAGGTCTTCGTCGAGGCCCTCGACCTCGACGGCGACACCGACGTCGAGAACCTGAAGTACCGCGACATCGAGGCGTGGGACTCCGTCGGCCACATGGCGCTCGTCGCCGCCATCGAGGACGAGTTCGATGTGCAGTTCGACACCGACCAGGTGATCGACATGAGCAGCTTCAAGGTGGCCGTGGACATGGTCGCCGGTCTGCAGGCCGCCGAATGACCGACGCGGACCGGATCCTCGGCGGGGCGATCGGGTACCCGCTCGTCGGCAAGATCGCACTGGTCACCGGCGGCACCCGCGGCATCGGCCTGGAGACCGTCCGCGCGCTCGCCGAGGCGGGCGCGACCGTGGTGCTCACCGGCCGGGACGAGGCGAAGGCCAAGGAGGTCGCGGCCGGGGTCGACAGCGTCGAGGGTGCGAGCGTCTCCGCCGTCGGCCTGGACGTCACCGACGCGAAGGCGGTCTCCACCGTCGTCCGCGGGGTGGCCAAGGAGCACGGCAAGCTGGACATCGTCGTGGCCAACGCGGGGGTGCTGGAGGACGCGCTGCTCGGCATGGTCAGCGAGGACCTGGTCGACCGCATGCTGTCCACCAACGTCGCCGGCACGATCCACACCGTGCAGGCCGCGGCCCGCGCGATGATGCGCAAGAAGACCGGATCCATCGTGGTGCTCGCGTCCATCGTCGGCGAGCGGGGCAGTGCGGGCCAGGTCGCCTACGCCGCGTCCAAGGCCGCGGTCGGCAACGTCGCGCGGTCCGCGTCGAAGGAGCTCGGCCGCTACGGCATCCGGGTCAACGGCGTCGCTCCCGGCGTCATCGAGACCTCGATGACCGAGCACCTCGGCGAGGAGGTGCTGGGCGAGCGGGCCACCGACACTCCGCTCGGCCGCCTCGGCAAGCCGGAAGAAGTGGCCAGGGCGATCCGCTTCCTGGCGAGCGACGAGTCGTCGTTCATCACCGGTCAGATCCTCGGCGTCGACGGAGGTCTCGTTCTCTGATGGTTGTGGCAGCCGGTTCGGGTCTGCTCGGTGACGGGGCCCGCCTCGTCGACGTGGCGGGAGGGCACACCCTCGCTGGGGACGAGCTCGCCACGACGGTGCGGGCGGAGGCCGAGACGCTCGGGGCCCTGCCGCCGGGCGTGCTCTTCGCACGTACCTCGGTAGACCTGCGCAGCGTCGTGCGGTATCTCGGCGCGTTCGAGGCGGGCAGGGCGATCGCGCTGATCGACCCGGCGCTGGACGCGGACGTGCTCGCCGAACTGGTGCGGCGCTTCCGCCCGGCGGCCGTGCTGGCGGCTCCCGAGGGGGAGGCGCCGGCTGGTTACACCCTCGGCGACGGCGACTGGCTGCGCACCTCGGCCGAGGGCGTCACCCCGCACCCCGACCTGGCCGTGTTGCTGCCGACCAGCGGGTCGACCGGCAACCCGAAGCTGGTCCGGCTCGCCCGCACGGCGGTGCTGACCAACGCGGGCGCGATCGCCGAGGTGCTCGGCATCGACGGCGACGAGGTGGCCCCGACCAGCCTGCCGCTGCACTACAGCTACGGGCTCTCGGTGCTCAACTCGCACCTGATCCGCGGCGCCACCGTCGTCGTGGAACCCTCCGGCGTGCTCGGCCGCGGCTTCTGGGACGCGGTCGAGGCGCACAAGTGCACCTCGCTGGCCGGAGTGCCGTACCACTACGAGATGTTGCGGCGGCTCAAGTTCTCCCCGGAGAAGTACCCCAGCCTGCGCACGCTGACGCAGGCTGGCGGCAAGCTCCGCGACGATCTGGTCACCGAGTTCAACGACAAGATCCGGGCCGTCGGCGGGCGGATGTTCGTGATGTACGGCCAGACCGAGGCGGCACCACGGATGGCGACCGTGCCCGCCGAGCACCTCACCGCCAAGCTCGGCTCGGCGGGCCCGCCGCTGCCGGGCGGGGAGTTCACCGTCCGCCGCGACGACGGCGAGGAGACCACCCACCCGAAGATCACCGGTGAGATCGTCTACCGCGGCCCGAACGTGATGATGGGGTACGCGGAGAACGAGGCCGAGCTGGCGCACGGTGACGACCTCGGCGGCACCCTCGCCACCGGCGACCTCGGGTATCTCGACGAGGACGGCTTCCTGTTCATCACCGGCAGGCTCAAGCGCATCGGCAAGGTCTTCGGCAACCGGGTGAGCCTGGATGATCTGGAGCAGGCCGTGCGTTCCTCAGGTGTGGGGATCGACGTAGTCGCGGCGGTGGCCGCCGGGGACAAGGTGGTGCTGTTCGCCGAAAAGGTCGGCAAGGACGTCTGCAAGGCGGCCTCGCGTGCCCTCTCGGAGCGCCTGCACCTGCACACCAGCGGGTTCGACGTACGGCCCATCGACACCGTGCCGCTGCTCGCCAGCGGCAAGATCGACTACCGGACCCTCGAGGCCGAGGTATGACCAGCGCGGCCGTCAGCGGTCGCGGCCCCTCCGGGGGTCGCGCCGGCTCACGACCGGTGACCAGGGAGTTTGTATGAGCGACACCGTGTTCAGCCTGTCCAAGGCCGAGCGCGAGGCGAACCTGCTGCCGCAGCTCGCCGAGCTGACCGCGCACCACCGGGAACACTCGGCCGGCTACGACCGGATCCTGTCCTCGCTGGGCATCGCCCGTGACGCCGAGTTCGGCAGCATCGCCGAGCTGCCCTGGCTGCCGGTGCGCATGTTCAAGACGCACGACCTGAAGAGCGTCACCGAGGACGAGGTGTTCAAGACGCTGACGTCCTCGGGCACCACCGGCGCGGGCGCGTCCCGGATCTACCTGGACAAGGCCGCCGCGGCCGCGCAGACCAGCCAGCTCGGCGCGACCCTGCAGACCGTGCTGGGCGGCAAGCGGCTGCCGATGCTGATGGTCGACACCGTCGGCATCATCAAGAACCGCCGTTCGTTCTCCGCCCGCGGCGCGGGTGTGCTGGGCATGGCCAACTTCGGCCGCAAGCACGTCTACGTGCTCGACGAGAACGACAAGCCCGACGTCGAGGCCGTGAAGGGCTTCCTTGAGCGGCACGGCGACGAGCCGTTCCTGATCTTCGGCTTCACGTTCATGGTGTGGCAGTACCTCTACGAGGTGGCCCGCGACAACAACCTGGACCTGTCCAACGGAATCCTGATCCACTCCGGCGGCTGGAAGAAGCTGATCGACCGCGCCGTGGACAACACCGAGTTCCGCCGCCGGTTCACAGAGGACACCGGGCTGCACCAGATCTACAACTATTACGGGATGATCGAGCAGATCGGCACCGTGTTCCTGGAAGGACCGTCCGGCAATTCCCTGTACTGCCCCGATTTCGCCGACGTGGTGATCCGCGACCCGGAGACCTGGCAGGAGCAGCCGGTGGGCAAGCCAGGCGTCATCGAGGTCGTCAGCACGCTGCCGCGTTCGTACCCCGGCCACGTGCTGCTCACCGAGGATCTGGGCGTGTACAACGGAATCGACGACGGCGACTGGCCAGGAAAGCACTTCTCGGTTCTGGGCAGGCTGCCCAAGGCCGAGGCGCGCGGATGTTCGGACACGTTCTCTGGAGCGGCGGCATGAGCCTGACACAGCGTTTCCCCTTGCGGGACGAGACGATCGAGGCCGACGCCCTGGTCGGGGAACTGCGTGGCGAGCCCGAGGGCGGCAGGCTGAAGGTCGGTGACGAGCGCGTCATCGAGTTCCTCACCAAGTTCGCCCGCAAGCTGCTGGCCCCGGCCACGGCCCGGCGCTTCCCGGAGCTGGCCTCGCTCGGCTTCTTCCTGCGCAAGGGCGAGATCCACAAGGCGCTCGCGTCGTTGGCCGACGGCGACGACAGCACGATCCGCTTCCCGCGCGGGCTCGTCTTCCACGTGCCACCGGCCAATGTGGACACGATCTTCGTGTACTCCTGGGCGTTGTCGGCGCTGGCGGGCAACCACAACGTCGTGCGCGTCTCCTCGCGCAGCGCGGGTGCCGCCGAGACGGTGCTCGAAGCGCTGAACGCCGCACTGTCCGATGTGGACGAAGCGACCGCGCGGGCGATCACCCGGACCCAGCGCATGGTCACCTACGACCGCAGCGACGCGATCAGCGGCGCCCTGTCGAAGGCCTGCGATCTGCGGGTCATCTGGGGTGGCGACGGTTCGGTCAACGCGCTGCGCCAGTACCCGCTGGCCGCGCACGCCCGCGACCTGACCTTCCCGGACCGCTCCTCGTTCGCGATCGCGTCCGTCCAGGGCTGGCAGTCCGCGACTCCGGAGGAGCGCAGGCAGGCCGCCGAGGGCTTCTACAACGACTCGTACTGGTTCGACCAGGCGGCGTGTTCCTCGCCGCGGGCGGTGTTCTGGGTCGGTGACGCCGACGCCGCCGCGACCGCGGGCAAGGAACTGCGCACCCTGCTCGCCGGTGTCCTGGGGGAGAAGCAGCACGTCACCGAACCGGCGATGGCCGTGCAGAAGCGAGTGTCCGCCTACGGCGCCGCGATCGACGGGCTGATCAACAAGATCTCCTTCGACGGCGCGGGCGCGGACACCAACGGCGTCGCCACCCTGGACCTCGTCGACTCGGCCCACATGCCGCGGGAATGGCTCGGCGCCGGGACGTTCGCGCACGGCAGCGTCCGCTCGCTGTCCGAGCTGGTGCCGCTGGTCGTCCGCAAGGACCAGACGGTCAGCCAGTTCGGCTTCAGCCGCGCGGAACTCATCGAGTTCGCGCACGAACTCGGCGGCCGGGGCGTTGACCGGATCGTCCCGTTCGGGTCCGCGTTGACCTTCTCCGCCGTCTGGGACGGCTACGACCTGCTGGGCGAGTTCAGCCGCCTGGTGACGGTCACGGCGTAGCGATCCCCTATGGTGCGCGAGGTGGCCCCCAGACAGACCCCGGAGCAGACAGGCGCCGCGACCCCGCAGGGGGAGCCGGCGGCGCCCGACGACGCGGTGGGTTCCGAGGAGCCCACGACGGCGCCCCCGACCAGTGAGCAGGCCGGCGCGGACGTCGTCGACGACGAACCCGCCGCGCCTGCCGTGAAGGCCCCGAAGACGACGAAGGCGAAGATCCTCGACGTCGTCCGCTGGGTGGCGATCGTGCTGGTCGTGGTGCTGGCCGTCCGGGAACTGTCGCGCAACTGGGACCAGTTCTGGGAGACGCTGCAGGGCATCGCCTGGCAGTCCTCGCTGCTCAGCCTGCTGGCGCTGGTCGCCAGTATCGCCGTGTCGGTCTACGGCTGGCAGGTCATGGTCGACCACCTCGGCAAGCCCATCGGCTACGCCAGAGGCGCGCAGATCAACCTGGTCGGTTCGCTCGGCAAGTACATCCCCGGCTCGGTCTGGGGCTACCTGCTGCAGATGGAGCTGGGGCGCAAGGCCGGGCTTGCCCGTGCCCGTATCTTCACCGCCTCGCTCGTCCAGCTCGGCGTCGGGATCGCGGCCGCGTTCGTGCTCTCGCTGCTGGCGATGCGGCAGGTCTTCGCCAACTCCGGGTACGCGCCCTGGCTGCTCGTGCTGATCCCGATCAGCCTGGTCGCGCTCTACCCCAGGGTCCTCACCTGGGGGACCTCGCTGGTGCTGAAGCTGCTGCGCCGCAAGCCCCTGCAGGAGCCGCTGTCCTGGCAGACGGTGGGCAAGGTCTTCGGTTCCTCGCTCGGCGCGTGGAGCCTGCAGGGCGTGCACCTGTGGTTGCTGGCCAACTCCGTCGGCGCGCCCGGCTTCGGTGGACTGATCATCTGCGTCGGCGCGATGGCGATCGCGATGAACGCGGGCACCTTCGCGTTCATCCTGCCCAGCGGCGCCGGGGTCCGGGAGGGCGTCCAGGTGCTGGTGCTCACCGCGACCGGGATCGAGGCGGGCCAGGCGCTCGCCATCGCGATCGCGTCCCGGGTCATGTTCACCGTGGCCGACCTGATCACCGCCGGCGGTGCCGCCGTGACGGCCCGCCTCCGCCACGGCCCGCCCACCCCGGCCCCCGCGGCGAAGTAGCCCTCCCCACCGCAATACGTCGACGTATTGCGGTCTGACGAAGCGCAATATGTCGACGTATTGCGATCCCTTGTGCACGAGGTATCGCAATACGTCGACGAATTGCGCTTCGGTGGCGCGGGGTCGTGGTGGCGCGGGGTTGCCCGAGCGGGGAGGCCCAGCCGGTGGTCAGGGGGCGGGGAGGGGCCCGTAGGCCCGAGCCGGGGCGCCGGCGGGAACCACGGTGCCGGGGTCGAAGATGCGGTCCACGCGGTACACCGAGGCGTCGTCGTTGCGGTAGACCAGTTCGATGAACGGCAGGCCGTCGAGGTCACGGACGCCGGTCTCCCGCAGCGAGTCCAGCGGATGCCCGCCACGCCCGACGATCACCCACCGGACGTTCAGCCTGGCCACCGTCTCCTGCACGTCGGGATCCCAGTCGTAGTCCCGGAACCGGGCCCCGAGCACGGCCGCGTCCCAGGGCACCAGTGAACCGTCGAAGTGCCCGGCGACGGTCCGCACCCCACCGATCGCGTATGTCCACGCCGTCCCGTCGTAACGGTCGTTCATCGCCCAGTCGCCCGGCTGCGCCCGCTTGCCCAGTTCGAGCATCGCCTGCGCCTCGCCGGGGCTGACCACCATGCCGTAGACGTCCGTGCCGGGACCCTCGTGGTAGCCGTCGTACACGGTCTTGGCGTTCGTCCGCGTGTACAGGCCGTTGCTCGCCACCGCGTACCCGCCGAGCACGACCACGGCCAGTGCCGCGGCGACGGGTGCCCGGGGGATCCGTCCGCCCGCGAACGGGCGGGCCAGGGCGAGCCGGTCGCGGGCCCACGCCTGCGACTCCGCCAGGCCGTGCGCCGCGAGCAGGCACAGCGGCACGGTGGCCATCGCGACGAAACGGAACGGATCGTCCCACCACGGCCGGGACAGGGCCATCACGAACGCCGAGTCGGAGGTGGCAACGGCGACGTAGAGCGTCCCGCACAGCACCGCCGTCGCGGCCACCCAGCGCAGTGCGCCCAGCCGCCGGACGAAGGCGATGCCCAGCACCAGGGCCGCCATCGTGGCGAGCTGCGGGGTGGGCACGGCGTGCTGGAAGGTGAGCAGGTTGCCGATCGCCCCCGGCAGGCCGGCCTCGCTGTCCCAGCCAAGGTACGGAATGTCGCCACCGGCGAGACCGAGCGCCCCGAAGAGCTGCGACCAGGCGACCAGCACGCTGGCCACCGCCGCGGCGAGCAGCGCGAGACCGTCCCGCCCCATCGTGCGCAGGCGGTGCCCCCTCGCCACGATCCAGCGCTGGGCGAGCATCGGCAGGGCGAACAGGATCCCGGCGAACAGGGTCGAGGAGTGCACCGTCAGCAGGCCGACGGCCGCCAGCACGAACACCAGCCCGGAGTCCAGTGCCGGACGGGCGAGGTAGCGCTGCAGGGCGACGGCTCCCAGCGGCGTCAGCGCCAGCCCGACCAGGAACGGCAGCAGCGGGCCGCGGTCCATCGACTCGTACAGCGCCGCGGTGGGTACCACCGCCAGGATCGCCGACGCCCCCGCCAGCACCGCCCGGCCGCGGAACTGGCGCACCAGTCCGGCGAACGACAACGCCAGCATCCCGGGGATCAGCAGCGTGTTGGTGTTCAGCACGACGGGGATCGAGGCGGTGCCGATCTGGTAGTCGACGGCGGCGACGAGGTGGTAGGCGTTCGGATAGAAGATCTCCGCGTCGAACCAGTTCGTGGTGCCCATGCCGGTGACGCTGCCGTCCCCGGTCTCGGCGATGTAGCGGATGCCGTTCGCGTGGTAGACGGCGTCGAAGCCCTGCGAGATCGCGCCGAGCTGCACCAGACCGGTCAGCACCACGTACCCGCCGACCACCGAGGCGAGGACCACGCAGCCGAGGACGGCCAGGTGACCGGTCCGCGCCCACGGAACGTGCGGTTCCTCGGGCCGGGCCCACCTGCCGCGACGGGACAGCCACCGCACGCCCGCGGCGACCGCGACGAACAGGACGAGTGCCAGCAGGAAGCTGCCGATGCCGAACGGGATGCCCAGCGCGTGCAGCCATGGACCCGTCAGCCCGCCGACGGCGTAGGTCAGCAGCGGCGCCATCGCCGCCAGGATCCAGCCGCGCAGTCCCGCCGCGTAGCCGACGAGGACCCCGGGCACGAGCAGCACGAGCGCGTAGATGGCGATCGCCGCGGCGTCGAAGGCCGGGCTGGTCGTCGTTGGCACTCGCACCACCGTCACGTCGTCGGGTCCGGCGCCCGGATCGGGAACCGGCAGGAGGGTAGCCCGGCACCCCGAACCAGGTCGGAACGTGGTGGGCCACTCCGGCGTCGATCAACTTCTCGATCCGGTACACGTCGCAGGGCGGCCGGGGGTTGTCGCGGATCGCCGGCGTCATCGGTGTCCGGTCGCACCGCGGGGGAGGCCGTGCCGGGGCGTCGATAGTCTGCAGGCGACCTCGTAGCAGGAGTTTGGGAGTTCGATGACCGCGTCCGATATCGCAGTGCCGCTCGTCGGTCTCCTGGTACTGGTCGTGCCCGGCCTCCTGCTGCAGCTCGCCGCGGGCGTGCGGGACAAGCTGTGGCTGGCGGCGATGACGGCGCCGGCCAGCGTCGGTGTCTTCGTCGTCGCGGGGGTCACCTCGGCGATCCCGGGCGTCTCGTACTCGCCGCTGCTGGTCGTCGTGGTCACGGTCGTGCTGGCGGCGATCGTCTTCGGCCTCGCCAGGTGGCGCCGGCACTGGGCGGGCACCCCGGCCGCCACCGAACCCGCAGACGGTGCGGGCCCGGCGTTCCTGCCCGCGCTCTCGCCGCGGTTCGCGCTGCTGGCGAAGCTCGGCGCGCTCGCGTTCTGCCTGGTCGCGATCGTGCTGGCGTTCCAGCCGTGGCGCTCGGGGCTGGGCGGCTGGGAGACCTACCCGCAGGAACACGACACGATCATCCACACGGTGCTGGTCGGCTTCATCTCGCACACCGGCGAGGGCGCGCCCTGGCAGCTCCTGCCGCTGGACATGATCACCGGCGAACCCGTCTCCTTCTACCCCTCCGGCCTGCCGCTGACCGCCGCGCTGACCGGTGACCTCGCAGGCGGGCCGATCGCCGGGTTCAACATCGTCAACGCGCTGATGGTCGGCCCGGTGTTCGTGCTGGGCTGCGCCGCGCTGACCGCCGCCGTGCTGCGCCGGATTGGCCTGCGTGCCGAGTGGATCGCGCTCGCGGGCGGGATCGCCGCCATCGTCGCCGCCGGGCTCTACCGCCCCGGCGTCAACCTGCTGCACGACGGCGGCATCGCCCCCAACGCCGTCGCGATGAGCCTGACGCCCGGCATCATCGCCGGAATCGTCACGCTGGGACGTTCGCAGTGGCTGCGGGCAGCGATCCTCGGCCTCGGGCTGGCCGGGATCTTCTCGGTGCACCCCAGCGTCGTCGCGACGGTCGGCGCCAGCGTGGTCGTGTTCTGGCTGGCCGAGGCGTTCACCAGGCAGGGCAGGGCGATGCTGCGCTCGCAGTGGCCGGTGCTCCTCGGCGCCGCCGCCGTCGCCGCGGTCGCCGCCGCGGCGCAGGTGCTGGGCTCGCTGGGGCAGGCAGGGCGGACGGGGAGCTGGCTGCCGGACATCCCGCCCGCCGCGCTCGGCGACGCCGTCGGCACCAACCTGATGCTCACCTACGGCGGGTACTACGACAGCAAGCAGGTGTTCGCCCAGGCCGCGGCCGGGCTGCTCGCGCTGGCCGGAGCGGTGGCCGTCCTGCTCACCCGCAAGGGCTGGGCGGCGCTGGCGATGTGGGGCTTCTGGCTGCTGGTGAGCATCGACTTCAAGATCAGCCCCGGGTCCGGTTTCGGCTCCACCATCGGCTCGTTCTTCTACAAGTCCTACGTCCGCGTACAGGCGCACGTGTCCGTGTTCGTCCCGCTGATGGCGGCGATCGCGATCGTGTTCGTCGCGGCCGGGATCGCCCGGCTGGTCGCCTCGCCGCCGAAGCTGCCCGCGTTCGCGCGGGTACTGCGGCAGCGCGGCCCGGTCACCGCCGGGCTGATCGTGCTGATCGCGGTCGGCTACGTCGCCTCGCCCGGCCTCGCCTACGAGCACCGCAACGCCGAGATCGTCGCCCAGCGGTACGCCAAGCCCGAGTTCGTCCGCGTCGGCGAGGACGACCGCAAGGCGAGCGAATGGCTCGCCGGGCGTGTCCAGCCCGGCGAGCGGGTGATGAACAGCGCCAACGACGGGTCCACCTACGCCTACACCGAGGAGGACGTGCCGGTGGTGAACGTGGTGACCCTCGGCGCGATCCAGGCCCCGTACACCTACGCGCTGCTGGAGAAGTTCGACGACTACCCGCGGGACCCGCAGATCCGCCGGACCATCCTCGACCTGAACATCCGGTACGTCTACGTCGACTCCCAGGCGCCGACGATGGGTGCGGGTCCCGGTGCCCCGGACAACTGGCTCGGCGAGCCGACGTTCACCGTCGCGCCGGGCCTGGAACGGGTCGACGGGCTGCCCGGCATCTCCGTCGGTTTCCGTTCCGGCAGCGTCACCGTCTACGAACTGGACCGCGGCGCGCTGGAGAACATGTCCTCCTGAGCAGGGCACGGGCGATGCGGCGAATTACCCGGACGAGAGAACGGCGCCGGGTAATCGCGGAAACGCCGGGCAACCGGCACCGATATCCGCGCGTGATCCGGTTGGATGGAGCTGTGCCATCGGCGAGGGCGGGGACCAGTTGACTGTGGCCGTGGTGCTCGTCTGGCTGGTGCTGACCGTGTTCGTGCTGGCCGGATGGTCGCGGTGCAACGACAGCAGAGCGTGGCGGCTGGCGGCGCTGGGTGGTGCGCTCGTTCTCTCCCTGCTGCACCAGATCATGTTCGGCACGGTCGTCGAGGACGCCTACATCTCCTTCCGCTATTCGCTGAACCTCGCCGAGGGAAACGGGCCGGTGTTCAATCCGGGCGAGCGCGTCGAGGGGTATTCGAACTTTCTGTGGACGGTGCTGGTGGCCGTTCCGCAGGCGGTGTTCGGCCGGGGCCTCGTCGCCGGGGCCGCCGTACTGGGCGTGATCTGCACGCTCGGCTGTGTGCTGCTGGCGTACCTGCTGGTCAACCGGATCGTGCGGCTCGCAGGTGCCGGGCGGCCACCCCGGCCGGTGCTGGGGGTGCTCGCCGCCGTGCTGACGGCAGGCGCGAGCGGGCTGGCCGCCTACGGGCCGTCCGGGCTGGAGACGCCGCTGTTCCTGCTGCTGGTGCTCGCCACCTGCTACGCCGTCGCCTGCGGGCGGACCGTGGTGGCCGGGGTGCTGGTCGCCCTCGCCACGATGACCCGTCCGGACGGCGCGGTGGTGGCGCTGATCGTCGCGGCGTTCCTGGTAGTCGCGGCCGTCCGGAAGCGGACCGACTGGTGGGCGCTGATCGGCTACCTGCTGGGCGGGCTGGTGCTCGCCGTGCCGTGGACGGCCTGGCGGGTCACCTACTACGGGCACCTGCTGCCGAACGCGGTCGCGGCCAAGTCGGGCGGTTCGCTGGGCTGGCAACTCGGCCAGGGCTGGGACTACCTGGCGGGTTTTTCCCTTGCGCACCTTGGGTTCCTGCTTGCCGGGGTGGTCGCCGTCATCGTGCTCTCGCGGCGAAGGGTGGCCGAGGAGACCAGGCAGGCGGGAGCGTTCGCCTGGCTGCTGCTGGCCATCGCGGGCGGCTACCTGGCCTTCATCACCTACGCGGGCGGCGACTGGATGCCGGCCTGGCGGCTGCTCGCGCCGGTGCCGCCGCTGATCGCGGTCGCCGTCCTCGCGGCGTACGGGGTGCTGACCGATCCGGTACCGGTGCCCGTGCCGCGCGGGAACGTCCGACGCCGGATCGCCCCGGCCGTCGCGCTGGCGCTGTGCGGCGTCTCCCTGCTGGTGTCCACGATGACGCCCAGGATGCTGCCGTCGATGCGGGAGTGGAGCGAGCAGATCGCGGAGATGGGGGAGATCGGCTCCTGGCTCGGGGCGACCCTTCCGCCCGGAACGGTGTTCAGCACCTACGCCAACGGGGTGCTGTCGTACCGGGCGGGAACCGGGCTGATCGTCGTCGACGTGCTGGGGCTCACCGACGAGCACATCGCCCGCGAGGGCAGGCGGGACGAGGACAGCGGCCCCATCGGCCACATCGCCAACGACTACGAGTACGTGGTGGACGTCCGGCGGCCCTCCGTCGCGGTCACCACCGGCAACGGTTTCGCGGACCGGCAGCAGTGCGGTATCGGCACGGCGTACGCGGACGACTACGCACCGGCTCCCTTCCGCCGTGCGGGGCGGGACGGCGGCGAGGACTGGGTGACGCTGTACCTGCGCGACGGCCAGGCACCGGAGCTCATCGAGGAACTCACCGCCGACCCGCGGTTCGAACACGTGCCCTGCGACTGACTCCGAGACGGGGAGAACCCGCACCGCACAAGGGCATGGCTACCCTGAGCTGATGCCACAGCAGGGGGACACCGCGAGCGGACGCGCGCGAAGATCGGGTACGGGCCGGGAGCTCGGCCTGGGCCTTGTCGTGTTCGCGGTCTCGCTGACCTTGCTGCTGATCCGGTTCCTCGTGCCGAGAGCGATCAGCGCCGCCGACAACGGCGACGGCAAACGGGTGCTGTGCGGTGCCGGGATCATCTGGAACAGCGACGGCTCGCAGGACTACGCCCGTACCGAGTATTTCGACGCGATCACCGGCTGCGAGTCCGACTATTTCCTCAGCCAGATCTGGTTCGTCCGTGCCGCGCAGTGGATCGGCCGCGTGATCGGTACCGAGTCCTCGGTGAATCTCGTCATCGTCGGCGTTCTCAGCAGCGTTCTGGTCGCCGCGTCCGTCGCTTTCGTGGCACTCGGCATTCCGTTCTCGATGCGATGCAGGCTGGCGATTTCCGCGGGCCTGCTGCTGTTGCTCGCCGATTCCGCGTTCTTCGGCTACTTCGCGTCCGTGCTCGGCGAGGGGCCCGCGTTCATCGGCATCACGCTGATGGCCGGCGGAATGCTGCTGATGTCCCGCCCCGGCTGGTGGCGCTATCTCGGTATGGCGGTCACCGTCGGCGGCGGAATCATCGGTGTCAACGCCAAGGTGCAGACGCTGATGATCCTGCCGGTTCTGTTGCTGGCACTGGTTTTCATCCGCCCGCAGGGGACTCGCGGGATCGCCCGCTGGGCGCCCGCCGGGCTGGTGTTCGCGGCCGTGCTGAACGCGTCGCTGAACGTCCAGCCGCCGCTCGACGAGGACACCGGTCCCGGCGCGGACACCCGCGAGATCAACATGTTCAACACGATCTTCATGTCGATTCTCGACGGGCAGCACGACACCGAAGCGGATCTCGCGGCACTCGGGCTTCCCGAATCGTTCTCCCGATACGCGGCGAACGGCTGGTGGCATCCGAATCCGGCACGCTTCGATCCGGAGTACCCGCGGTACCGGGACCAGATCAGCCGCCGCAACGTCGTCGAGTACCTCGCCGAACATCCCGCGCGAACGGTCCAGATCCTCGATCGCGCCGCCACCGATCTGCTCACCGCGCGACCCGAATACCTGGCCAGTTTTCCGCGGGAGGCCGGCTATCCGCCGCTGACGCTGGAGTACCGGGTGCCGGTGCTCTCCGGTGCGACGGCGTTCATCGCGCCGCTGGGGCTGTGGGTGCTGCTGCCGATCTGGGTGCTGACCGCGTGCGCGGCCGTGCGCGCCTGGCGGCCGAGGGTGGGCAGACGGCAGGTCGGCGTCGTCATCCTGTTCGTGCTGGCGATCGCGGGCGGTCAGTACCTGCTCGGCGGGCTCGGTGACGGCATCGAGAACGTCAAGCACCAGAGCATCGCGCTGTTCTGCACGCTGTTCGGCGTGGTGCTCGCGGCGGGCAGCCTGCTGCTGCGGCCGCGCCCACCCGAGCCCGAGGGGGAACCGGCGCCACCGGACGCCCGGACGGTGCCGGAGACCGAGCCCGCGGCGTGACCTTCGCGGCGTTCGCGGAAACGCCCGCCGAACCTACGGTCGCGTAGCCTGGCCGCATGGCTGAGTTCGTGTACCCGCCCGTCGTGCTGGCGGCCAAGACGATGTTCCGCGTACTGGACAACAGGTTGCGGGTGACGGGCATCGAGAACATCCCGGCCACCGGCGGCGCGGTCATCGCCTGCAACCACGTCAGCTACCTGGACTTCCTGTTCTGTGGTCTGGGCGCGCAGCCCGCCAAGCGGCTGGTGCGCTTCATGGCCAAGCAGGAGATCTTCCACAATCGGATCGCCGGCCCGCTCATGCGCGGCATGCACCACATCCCGGTGGACCGCGCGGCCGGGAAGGCGTCCTACGACGAGGCGGTGGCGCGGCTGCGGGCAGGCGAGATCGTCGGCGTGTTCCCGGAGGCCACGATCAGCCGTTCGTTCACCGTCAAGGAGATCAAGTCGGGCGCCGTCCGGATGGCCGCCGAGGCGGGCGTGCCCGTCGTGCCGATGGCCCTGTGGGGCACGCAGCGGCTGTGGACGAAGGGCAGGCCGCGCACGCTGACCAAGCGCCACGTCCCGATCCTGATCCGCGCGGGTGAGCCGTTGCGCCCCACGCCCACCGACGACACCGAGACGCTGACCAAGGACCTGCGCACGCGGATGAGCACGCTGCTCGACCAGGTGCAGGCCGACTACCCGGAAACCCCGTCCGGCGAGGAGGACCGCTGGTGGCTGCCCGCCCGTCTCGGCGGGACCGCGCCCACGCCGGAGGAGGCCGCCGAACTGGACGCCCGGCCGCCCCGGGACGACCGCGCCTAGAACCAGCGTTCGAGGATCTGGGCGACGCCCTCCTCCGAGTTCGGCGCGGTGACCTCGTCGGCCATCTCCAGCACCTCCGGGTGGGCGTTGGCCATCGCCACCCCGTGCCCGGCCCAGCGCAGCATCGCCGTGTCGTTGGGCATGTCGCCGAACGCGATCGTGTGCCTGCGGTCCACCCCGAGCCGTTCGGCGACCTCGGCGAGCCCGACCGCTTTCGTGACGCCGTGCGCGGAGACCTCGATCAGCCCCAGACCGGTGGAGTAGGTGACGTCCACCGAGTCGTCCAGCACCGCCGACGCCGCCTCCGCCATCTCCGCCGAGCGCATCCCCTTCAGGCTCACCAGCAGCTTCACCGCCGGGTGGCCGAGCACCTCGGCACGCGGCGCGGAGTGGCTTTCGCTGTCACCCCACGGGTTGAAGAAGCCGTTCTCGACGATGAGGTTGTGCACCTCCGGATCGCGCGCGGACTCCCCGACGCGCTCGGCCGCGAGCTGGCAGCCGGGCAGCGCCGTGTGCAGCGCGGTGGCGATGTCGCCGAGCAGCACCGCGTCCAGGGTGCGGGCGGAGACGACCCGGTCGGCGCCGATGTCGTAGAGCACCGCCCCGTTCGCGCACACCGCGTACCCGGTCAGCCCGGCGGGCGCGGCGATCGGCGGGATCCAGCGCGGCGGACGGCCGGAGGCGAGGACGAACGGGACGTCGGCGGCCTGTGCCCTGCCGATCACGTCGAGGGTGCGCCGTTCGAGGCGTTCGAGCGGGCTGAGCAGGGTGCCGTCCACGTCGGAGGCGATCAGCTGAGGTCTGTCCACCGCCCCATCATCCCTGACCCCGCCCGTTGACCAACGTGTCGGTGCGCACCGCTAGCGTGGGCGGTTGTGCGCGTAGGCATCGTGATTCTCCCGGAAGACCGCTGGTGGGCGGCCGAACCCAAGTGGCGTGCGGCCGAGGAGTTCGGCTTCGACCACGCCTGGACCTACGACCATCTCGGTTGGAAGTCACTGGTCGACGGGCCGTGGTTCAGCGCGATCCCGACGCTGACGGCGGCCGCGATGGTCACCGGGTCGATCCGATTGGGCACCTTCGTCTCCTCGCCGAACTACCGGCACCCGGTCTCGTTCATGCGCGAGCTGATCACCCTCGACGACGTCGCCGACGGCAGGTTGCTGGTCGGCATCGGCGCGGGTACCGGCAGCCCCGCGTACGACACCGTCGTGCTCGGCGAACCGGAGCTCAGCCGCAAGGAGCGGGCCGACCGGTTCATCGAGTTCGTCGAGGCGCTGGACGGCTTGCTGCTGCACGACAAGCACGACCACGAGGGCACCTACTACACGGCGAGAGGCGCCCGGAACCTGCCGGGACCGGTGCAGCGTCCCCGCCCCCCGTTCGTCGTCGCCGCCAACGGCCCCCGCACGATCCGGCTCGCCGTCCGGCAGGGCGCGGGCTGGCTCACCACCGGCCGTCCCGCCGAGACGGTGGACGAGTGGTGGCAGGGCGTCGCGGAGTTGTCCGCGACCTTCGACCGCACCCTCGACGAGCTGGGCAGGGACGGCTCGACCGTCGAACGGCATCTCAGTCTGGACGCCGCGCCCGTCTACTCGCTCACCAGTGTCGAGGCGTTCACCGACGCCGCCGGGCGGGCGAAGGACCTCGGCTTCACCGACGTCACCGTGCACTGGCCGCGTTCGGACAGCCCGTACGCGGGCAGGGAGATCGTCCTGGAACAGATCGCCGCGGACGTGCTGCCAGGCCTGCAGGAGCCGTCCTAGCGACGTTCGGTCACCGCTGGGACGGACTGCGACGTACTCGGCTGGTGCGTTCGGGTGATAGTCCGTACGCAGGGAAACCGTTTGCCCGGTGCCGGCGTCGAGATTGGTGTAACCGCATTTCACAGGGTGCGGTGGGGACCGGCGAGGGGGTCGCCGGATCCGGGGTGGGAGCCCCGGGGGTGCTGGGGGAGCAGTGAGCCCCCGTGCGGCACGGCCGAGCGGCCTGCCGTACGGGGGCTTTCTTCGTCCGGTCCTGTTCGTCCGCGGGGCCGGTCCGTGGCGCCGGTGGTCAGCGGGTGATCTCGTAGACGACCGCGTCGGCGTTGCGATAGACGGGCCGCAGGAAGTCCATGCCCTCCAGGTCACGCAGGCCCACCGGGCGCTCGTACTCGACCTTGATGGAGCTGCTGCCCAGGAGCACGTGCCGGATGTTCAGCCGCTTGACGGCCTCGCGCACCCGCGGGTCGCGGTCGTAGTCGCGGAAGTGGTCGCCGAGCAGCGTCGCGTCCGGCGGCGGCACGCTCGGGTCGTAGTGGCCCGCGATCGGCCGCACACCCGAGATCGCGTACACCCAGGCCGTACCGTCGTAGCGGTCGTTCAGCACCATCTCGCCGGGAGCGGCCAGCTTGCCGACCTCCCGCATCGCCACGACCTCGTCCTTGCTCACCGGGATCGCGCGGTTCTCCGACTCCGGGTAGTTGTGATACGCGTACGCCACGGCCGTCGCGTTGACCTTCGCGTAGAAGCCGTTGGTCACCACGGCCAGCCCGGCCAGGATCACCACCGCGGTGGCCACCCCGGCGACCCGGCCGAGGTGCTCGCGCGAGCGCACCCAGGACAGGTTCGACGCCGCCCTGGCCGCCCAGCGCTGCAGTTCGGCGAGGCCGTGCCCGGCGAGCAGGCAGAGCGGGATCGCGGCCAGCGCCATCAGCCGGTACCGGTCGTTCCACCACGGCCGCGACATCGCGATCACCCACGGATGCGCGCCATAGCAGGCGACGGCCACGAAGAGCGTCGACATGATCAACGCCGAGGCCCCGATCCAGCGCATCCGGTCCAGCGAGCGGAACGCCAGGATCCCGATGACCAGCAACGCGGCCAGCCACATCTGCGGATGGTGCAGCACCTGGTGGAAGCTCAGAAGCTGGCCGAGCGCCGAGGTGACCGGGATGTCGGAGGCCCACGGGTTGTAGGGGTACGAGCCCGCGGAGAAGGTGATCGTGGCCAGCAGGTGCGGTGCGACGAGCAGACCGGCGACCGCGCCCGCCGCGAGCAGCCGCGCGACGTCGGGCAGGATCCTGCCTTCCTTGCGCCACCAGCGCTGCACCAGCAGCGGCACGGCGAACAGGATCGCGCCGACCAGTGAACTGGAGTGGGAGGCGAACAGCCCGGCGGCGGCCAGCGCGAACAGGAAACCCGTGTCCAGACCGGGACGCTGCAGGAACCGCTGCAGGACGACGGCCGCGACCGGCGTCAGCACGATGCCCAGCGCGAAGGGCAGCAGGCCGCTGGAGACCGACTCGTAGGCGCCGGTGGTGGCCGTGGCGGCGACGATCGCGGTGCCGCCGGCGAGCGCGGCCCGGCCGCCGAACTGGCGCACCATCGCCACCATGCACAGCGCGAAGATCCCGGCCACCGGCACCGTGACGGCGTTGAGCACGACCGGGATGGACGCACCGGAGAGCGAGTACACCGGCGCGGCGACCAGGTGGTAGGCGTTCGGGTAGAAGGAACCCTCGTCGAACCAGTTGACGCTGCCCATGCCGAACAGCGAGCCGTCGCCGGTGTCGGCGATGTAGCGGATGCCGTTCGCGTGGAAGACGGTGTCCCAGCGCTGGAACACGGCGGTGGTGCCGCCCGCCGCCGAGAGCACCACGATCACCGACAGCACGGTCGCGAGCACGACGCAGGCGGCGACCACCACGTGCGCTCGGCGGGACCAGACGACCTGCGGGTGCGAGGAGTCGTCGGCTGATCTCGGCACGACCCAGCCGCGGCGTACCGACAGCAGGCGCAGCCCGCCCGCGATCCCGGCGAGCAGGATGGTCACCGCCAGCGCGGTGCCCACGTTGTACGGCAGGCCGAGTCCGAACAGCCAGGGCCCGGCGAGCCCGGCGGCGGTGTAGGTCAGCAGCGGGGCGAGCCCCGCGAGGACCCAGCCGCGTAGTCCGGCGGCCACCCCGATGAGCAGGCCAGGGACCATGAGCACGACCAGATAGAGGCTGATCGTGCTGGCGTAGATCCAGAACGTGTCCGGTGTTGGCACGGGTCCCTAGCTCGTTTTCTCGTCTTTATCGAATGGGCGGTGCGGTGCGACTCCGGCGCGGCGGTACCGTATGCGCCCGTGAGCGCGCACACGAACTCCGCAGAGATTACTGAAGGCGATTTCGCCGGCTACGACCTGATCGTAGTCGGTTCGGGTTTCTTCGGTCTCACCGTGGCCGAACGAGCCGCCAGCCAGCCCGGGAAGAAGGTGTTGATCCTCGAGCGGCGAAGCCACATCGGTGGCAACGCCTACTCCGAGCAGGAGCCCGAGACGGGGATCGAGGTGCACAGCTACGGCGCGCACCTCTTCCACACCTCGAACAAGCGGGTCTGGGACTACGTCAACCAGTTCGCCGACTTCACCGACTACCAGCACCGGGTGTTCGCCAAGGTGGGCGAGCAGGTCTACTCGTTCCCGATGAACCTGGCGCTGATCAACCAGTTCTTCGGCAAGTCGCACAGCCCGGATGAGGCGCGCGAGCTGATCGCCAAGCAGGCCAGCGAGTTCGACACGGACGCCGCGCAGAACCTCGAGGAAAAGGCGATCTCGCTGATCGGGCGCCCGCTCTACGAGGCGTTCATCAGAGGTTACAACGCCAAGCAGTGGCAGACCGACCCGAAGAACCTGGCCGCCAACATCATCACCCGGCTGCCGGTGCGATACACGTTCAGCAACCGGTACTTCAACGACACCTACGAGGGCCTGCCCGTCGACGGCTACACGGCGTGGCTGGAGAAGATGGCGGACCACCCGAACATCGAGGTCCGGCTGGACGTCGACTACTTCGACGTCCGCGAGCAGATCCCCGCGGGCACCCCGACCGTCTACACCGGTCCGCTGGACCGCTACTTCGACTACTCCGCGGGCCGTCTCGGCTGGCGCACACTGGACTTCGAGCGCGAGGTCGTGCCGACCGGCGACTACCAGGGCACCGCGGTGATGAACTACAACGACGCGGACGTGCCGTTCACCCGGATCCACGAGTTCCGGCACTTCCACCCGGAGCGGGACTACCCGAAGGACAAGACGGTCATCGTCCGCGAGTACTCCCGGTTCGCCGACGAGAACGACGAGCCGTACTACCCGATCAACACCCCGGAGAACCGGGAGATGCTGGAGCGCTACCGCGAGCTGGCGAAGAACGAGGCGCGCGAGCGGAACGTCGTCTTCGGTGGTCGGCTGGGCACCTACAAGTACCTGGACATGCACATGGCGATCGGTTCGGCGTTGACCGTCTTCGACAACAAGATCGGCCCGCACCTGGCCGACGGTGCGCCGCTCGACGGGTCGCTGGATGTTTGAGCGCAAGGCATCCGCCCCGGCGGTGAGCGGTGAGGTCGCGCTGCTCTCCGGCGTGCAGGGTGCGCTGAAGAGCGAGGTGAGCGTGAAGGCCGCCCGCGGGCTCTCCCACTTCGGTGAGCACGCGGCGGGCTGGTTCGCCGCCGGGCTGGTCGGCGCCGCCGTGGACAGGCGCAGGCGCAAGGACTGGCTGACGGCCGCCGCGGGCGTGGTCGGGGCGCACGCCGCCTCGATCGCGGTCAAGCGCGTCGTCCGCCGTCCGCGTCCGGACGATCCGTCCGTCGAGGTACTGGTGGGCACCCCGAGCAAGCTGAGTTTCCCCTCCTCGCACGCCACCTCGACCACGGCCGCTGCGGTGCTGTACTCGGGCATGACGGGGCGCAACCTGGTGCCGCTGCTCGTCCCGCCGATGCTGGCCTCCCGGCTGGTCCTCGGCGTGCACTATCCGACGGACGTGCTCGCGGGTGCCGCTCTGGGCGCCACGGTCGGCGGGCTGCTGCGAAGGAAGCTGAGTAGGCGATGAGCGAGATCACCGAACCCGCGACGGTGGACACCCCGCCCCGCAAGGGGCCGGTCGGTGTCGCGCTGGGCGTGGTGCGAACGGCGCGTCCGCGGCAGTGGGTGAAGAACGTCCTGGTGCTGGCCGCACCGTTCACCGCGGGCCAGATCGGCAACGGCGGCGTCCTGCTGGACGCGCTCGTCGCCTTCGTGGCGTTCTCCCTGGTCGCCTCGTCGGTGTACCTGATCAACGACGCGATCGACGTCGAGGCCGACCGGGCGCATCCGACGAAGTGCAAGCGGCCGATCGCCGCCGGGGTCGTCCCGGTGCCGGTCGCCTACGCGGCGGCGGTGGTCTTCTTCCTCGGCGGCGCCGCCATCGGGGTGATCGCGAGCTGGCAGCTCGTCATCGTGCTGGTGGTCTACGAGATCGTGCAGCTCGCGTACTGCTTCGGCCTCAAGCACCAGCCGGTCGTCGACCTGGCGATCGTCGGCTCCGGCTTCCTGATGCGCTCGATCGCGGGTGGTGTCGCGGCCGGTATCACGCTCTCCCAGTGGTTCCTGCTGGTCACGGCGTTCGGCTCGCTGTTCATGGTGGCGGGCAAGCGGTACGCGGAGATCATGCTCTTCGAGCGGACGGGCGCCAAGATCCGTTCCTCGCTGAAGAAGTACTCCGCCAGTTACCTGCGTTTCGTCTGGGCCACGTCCTCGGCGATCCTGATCATGTCCTACTGCCTGTGGGCGTTCGAGCTGCGGGAACGGGCCGACGGATCGGTGTGGCCGGTCATCTCGATGATCCCGTTCGTCGTGGCGGTGCTGCGCTACGCCGTGGACGTCGACGGCGGCAACGCGGGCGAACCGGAGGAGATCGCGTTGCGCGACCGGGTGCTCCAGGTGCTCGGTGTCGCCTGGGTGGCGACGCTCGCGGTGTCGTTCTACGTGTAGCCGCCACACCTGCTCCTGCCGCCGATCCGGCGTATCGGATCGGCGGCAGTGTCGTGTCCGGGGCGCTTCCCGGGGCGGAGACGGCGAGCGTTACTGCGCGGGTACCGCGGCCAGATGCAGCGTCAGGTCCAGGTACCGCCCGGTCATGCCCTTCTGGGCGGTGAGACCGAAGTCGGTCCGGTCGATCCGGGTGTCGGCGCGCACCGTCAGGCCGTCCACCCCGGACTCGGCGTGCCGGATCGCGAGCTCCACCGGCCGGGTGACCTCGCGGACGGTGAGCGTGCCGTTGAGTGTCCAGTCGGTGCCGGACTGCTTGAGCGCGATCGAGCTGAACGTGATCGCCGGGTAGCGGTCGGTATCGAGGTAGCGGCCGGAGTGCACCACCTTGTCCCTGGCCGAATTGCCGGTGCGGAAACTCGTGGCGTCGACGGCCGCCTCGACACTGGAACCGAAGACCGGTTCGGTGACGGTGATCCGGCCGTCCCGCACCGAGAACGATCCGCGCACCGGGGCGAGACCGAACAGGTGCCTGGTGGTGAAGTCGACCGTGGACCGGCCGGTGTCGATGACGTATCGCCCGGCCAGCGGGATGTCGATCCGGTCGGTGGCGTTCTCGGTGGAGCTGGACAACGTGGTTCCCCCTGCGGTTGTGCCTGCGGGCCCGGACATACGGGCCCGTCGTCATCATGTCCGGCCGGGACGTCCCGGTGCATCCACCGCGCGGGTGTACTCCGCCCGGATGCGGCAGTGCCCTCCCGTGACCGGCACGGGAGGGCACTTTCCTTGGCGGAGCGCCAAAAACCTTAGATCGGCAACTTGCGGAAAACCGGGCGGGGAACGTGCCGCAGGGCCGACATGACGGGCCGGAAAGCGGCGGGCGCCCAGACCAGTTCCTTGCCCTTGCGGGCGGCGTCGACGGCGGTCTCGGCGACCTGCTCGGCGGTCTGCGCGAGCGGGGCCTCGTCCATGCCCTCGGTCATCTTGGTCTTCACGTGCCCGGGACGGACGACGGTGATCTTGATGCCCAGCGGCCGCAGCGCCTCGCCGAGCCCGAGGTAGAAGCCGTCGAAGCCGGCCTTGGTGGAGCCGTAGAGGAAGTTCGACCGGCGGACTCGCTCACCGGCCACAGAGGACAGTGCGACGACCGAGCCGTGCCCCTGCTGCTTGAGTCGCTCGGAAAGGGCGACGCCGACCGAGACGGCGGCGGTGTAGTTGACCTGCGCCAGCTCGACCGCCTTCGCGTGGTCCTGCCACACCTGTTCCGCGTCGCCGAGCAGGCCGAACGCGACCACGCTGACGTCGATGTCGCCGCCGGCGAACGCCTTCTCGATCATCGCCGGGTGCGAGCCGGTGTCCTTGGCATCGAAGTCCACAGTGGACACATCGCCGCCCGCCTTGCGCAGCCGCGCGGCGGCCGCGTCCAGGCGCTCGGACGGACGGGCCGCCAGCACGATCCGGAGTGGACGGTCGGCGAGGTAGCGCTCCGCGATCGCCAGCGCGATGTCGGAGGTGCCGCCGAGCAGCAACAGGGACTGGGGGTTACCTACAGCGTCGATCACGGGAGTCAACTTCCGTCGCGGGCGGTCGTGGTCAGAGTTCGAGGCGGCGGGACATGTCGGAGGCGAACACGCCCTCCGGGTCGACGGAGTCGCGGACCTTGCGCCACTCCTCCAGCCGCGGGTACATCTTCGCGAAGGTCTCCGGCGTGGTGCGGGAGTCCTTCGCCGTGTAGAGCCGCCCGCCGATGGCGAGCACCTCGTCGTCGAGTTCACGGCAGAACGCGCTCAGCCCGTCCTTGATCGGGAAGTCCACGCAGATCATCCAGCCGGGGTGCGGGAAGGACAGCGGGGCACGGTTGCCCTCGCCCATCTGCTTGAACACGTTCAGGAACGAGACGTGACCGGAGTCGGCGATCGTGCCGACGATGCGGCTCAGGTCCTCGTGCGCGTTCAACGGGGTGCTGAACTGGTACTGCAGGAACCCCTTCGAGCCGTACGCCCGGTTCCACTCGCCGAACATGTCCAGCGGGTGGTAGAACGCCGTCAGGTTCTGGATGACGCCGCGCGCCTGCTTCGGCGTCTTGCGGTAGTACAGCTCACCGATCGAGCCGAAGGTCAGCTTGTTCGCCAGTCCGTTCGGGAACACGTCCGGCAGGGTCAGCAACTGTGGCGCGTCGAACTTCAGCGGATTCGCCCGCAGTTTCTTCGGCAGCTCGTCCAGCTTCGCCAGTGAGCCGCGGGCGAAGGCCGCGCGGCCCATCTTCGGGCCGGTGGAGATCGTGTCGAACCAGGCGGAGGAGTACGTGTAGTCGTTCTCCGAGCCGTTGCTGACCAGTTCCAGCGTCTCGTCCAGATTCGCCGTCCGGTCCAGGTCGGCGATGAAGTACGCGGTCTCGGTCTTGGTCATCCGCACGGTCGCCCGCAGGATCAGCCCGGTCAGGCCGATGCCGCCGACCGTCGCCCAGAACAGGTCCGACTCGGTGCCGTCCGGGGTCAGCGTGCGCACCTCGCCGTCCGCGGTGAGCAGTTCCATCGACACGACGTGGTTGCCGAAGCTGCCCGCCGAGTGGTGGTTCTTGCCGTGGATGTCGTTGGCGATCGCTCCGCCGATGGTGACCTGCCGGGTGCCCGGCAGCACCGGAACCCACAGGCCGAACGGCAGCGCCGCGCGCATGAGCTGGTCCAGGTTCACCCCGGCGTCCAGCACGGCGAGCCCGCTGTCCGCGTCGATGGAGTGGATGCGGTTCAGCGGCGTCATGTCGACGACGAGCCCGCCCGCGTTCTGCGCCGGGTCACCGTACGAGCGGCCGAGGCCGCGGGCGATCACGCCGCGGGTGCCCGCCCGGCGCACCGCCGTGGCGATCACGTCCGGGTCCGGGGTGCTCAGCACCTCCGCCGTACTGGGCGCGGTACGGGCCCAGCCGGCCAGCGTGCGGGTCTCGGTGTGCGTTCTCGGGGTTTCCTCGCTCACCGGCCCCAGGGTAGCCACGTGGCGGCGGATCGTTCGCCACGGCCCGCGTCTGTCAACCCCTTACCGGACGCTGTCGCACCCTCTCGTGGCGGGTTTCCGGAACGCTCCTACACTTCAGTGGTCAACGGAAACGGACCGACGAGGTTGTGCAGTGGTGGCCACGGACCAGCAGGCGAGCGCGGCAGTGCCGTCCTCGGCGTCCCCTCCGTCCTCGGCCGCGGCCTCGCCGGGCCTGGTCGGGCAGCTCCTCCGGTTCGTGTCGATCGGTGGCTTCTGCGCCGTCGTCGACCTCGGGATCTACGCGCTGGGCCTGCAACTGGGTCTCTGGGTGCACCTGGCCAAGGCCATCGGCTTCATCTTCGGCACCACCACGGCGTACTTCCTGAACCGGAAGTTCACCTTCTCCGGCGGGGCCAAGGGTGGAGCCGCGCAGATCAGCGGATTCGTCCTGCTCTACACCGTGACGTTCTTCGTCAACGTCGGCACGAACGCGCTGATGTTGAGCCTGCTGCCGGAGTCCAGGCTGGAGTACGGCATCGCCTGGTTCGTCGCGCAGGCAACCGCGACCGTGATCAACTTCGTCATGCTCAAGTGGGTCGTGTTCCGCGAGCCACGCACCGAGCCGGCGGCGTGAGCGACCAGCTACGCACCGGCACAGCAGCGTCCGGGTGACCCGGTAGATTCGGTCACCGCCAGCGACATCGGGCACCACCCGACGGACATCCCTTGGAGGACTGAGAACTCATGGCAGGTAAAGCCACGACCGCGGTGAAGGCGCCTGCCGGTGCCGATGCGACGACGTTCACCGAGCGCGCACCGCAGGGCAGGCTGCTGGCCCAGCGCGGCCTGTTCGCGGGTCCGGCCGACGTGGTGAGCAAGGATCTCTACTCCGAGGTGGTCGAGGGCGTCGCCTCCCGCCAGCGCGGCGCGCTCGCACTGGAGCCGTCCGCCCGGGTCTCCGGCAACACCTACTTCGGCCGCTTCCCCGCCAGCTACTGGCAGCGGTGGACGAACGTCAAGGAGGTCGCGGTCGAGGCCGTCGTGACCGGATCCGGGCACCTCTCCGTCGGCGCCTCGGACGTCGAGGGCGAGCCGCGTACCGTCGCCGCCCAGGTCGTCGAGGGCGCGAAGCAGCAGGCGGTCAGCCTGGTCGCGAAGGTCGACAAGTTCCTCGACGGCGGCGCCCTGTGGCTGGACCTGTCCACCGAGGCCGGTCAGACGCTGACCGTGGAGAACGTGCGCTGGACCGTCGAGGCGCCGGAGCGGATCCGCCCCACCGCGGTGACGATCTGCACGATGAACCGCGCCGACGACTGCCTGTCCAACCTCAAGGCGCTCGCGGGTGACATCTCCTCGCTGGAGACGCTGGACGCCATCTACGTCGCCGACCAGGGCACCGACCAGGTCGACTCCCGGGACGGCTTCGCCGACGTCGCGCAGCGCCTCGGCGACAAGCTCAAGTACATCAAGCAGCCGAACCTCGGCGGCGCCGGCGGTTTCACCCGCGGGCTCTACGAGGTCGCCGGGCACACCGAGACCGAGCACGCGAACGTCCTGTTCATGGACGACGACGTGCTGCTCGAGCCGGACCTGGTCATCCGGATGACGGCGTTCTCCAACCGCGCCGCCAACCCGATCATCGTCGGCGGGCAGATGCTCAACCTGCTGCACCCGCACCAGCTCCACGTCGGTGCCGAGTACGCGGAGCTCAACCAGCTCCAGCCGGGTGTGCCGGTGGAGCACAGCCTCGACACCGCCGACCTGCTGGGCGTCGACAAGGAGACCGGCGAGCCGAACCGCCAGGAGCGCCGCCTCGACGCCGGATACAACGGCTGGTGGTCCTGCCTGATCCCGTACGAGGTCGTCAAGCAGATCGGCTACCCGATGCCGTTCTTCTTCCAGTGGGACGACGCCGAGTACTCCTACCGCGCCCGCGGCGCGGGCTTCCCCACCGTCACGCTTCCCGGTGCCGGCGTCTGGCACGCCGACTTCCACTGGAAGGACTGGGACGAGTGGCACCGTTACTTCAACCTGCGCAACTCGATCATCACCGCGGCGCTGCACAGCCCGTTCAACCTGAACGTGCTCTCCCGCGTGCTGATGGCCCAGGTGGTGCGGTACCTGCTCGGCATGCAGTACGGCCTCACGGCCACGCTGATCAAGGCCGTCGAGGACTTCCTCGAGGGCCCGGAGATCCTGCGTGACGGCGGCGTCGCCGCGATGAAGGAGATCCGCGAGATCCGGGCGCGGTACCCGGAGACGAAGAAGCACCCGGCCACCGAGGTCCCGGGCATCGCGTCCAACGACATCGGCATCATCAACACCGCCCCGCGGCCGAGCATGCAGCGTGCGGTACTGGTCAAGCGGGTCGTCGACCGGCTGCGCGGCCGGACCCGTTTCGCGCTCGGCGCCGTGCCGAACGACGAGGCGCACTGGTGGCACATCGCGCTGTTCGACACCGCCGTGGTCACCGACGCCTCGCAGGAGGGCGTCCGCGTCCGCAAGTACGACCGGGAGCGGATGTTCGAGCTGGGCAAGCACGCGCTGAAGGTGGTGCAGCGTCTGCGCAAGGAGGGCGGTGCCGTGCAGGCGCAGTACAAGCGCGCCATGCCGGAGCTGACCAGCCGGGACAACTGGAAGCGTCTCTACGAGCTGTAGTGGATTCCGTGCGACGGCCTGTCATCCGATTCGGGTGGCAGGCCGTTTCGCGTCCCGCCACCGTCCAACTTAGGTTAGCCTAAGTCGCATGGTGGACTATGTGGAACGGGCCCAGCGGATCGCCGACACGGTGCTGTTTCCGGCCGCCCGGGAAGTGGACCGGACGGGCCGGGTGCCGGCCTCGCACTTCGGGACGCTCGCGGACGAGGGCTTCTACGGGCTCGCCGCCCCGGCCGATGCGGGCGGCCCCGGGCTGGAGTTCGGCCAGATCGTGGAGATCCTCGAAACGCTCGCCGGGGCCTGCCTGACCACGACGTTCACCTGGATGCAGCACCACGGCGTGGTGATGGGCCTGGCCGGCACGGCGCGCGACGAACTGCGCGAGCGCTACCTGGCCGGAGCGGTCAGCGGCGCGGTGAAGGGCGGCGTGGCCTTCGCCGGCGCCATCCCGAAGCCGCCCCGGCTGTGGGCCGAGCGCGACGGGGACGGTTACGTGTTCGACGGCGAGGCGCCGTTCGTCAGCGGCTGGGGCGTCATCGACATTCTGCAGCTCACCGCGAGGCACGGCGACACCGTCGTGCACGCGCTGGTCGACCCCGTCGCCGGTCCCGGGCTCGCCGTCGAGGAACTCGACCTCGTCGCGGCGCAGGGCAGCAACACCGTCCGGCTGCGCTTCGACGGCTACCGGGTGCCCGCCGGGCGGGTGCTCGCCGAGGTCGGTTTCGCCGAGTTCTCCGCCGGGATGATCTACGGCTCCCGCCTGAACGGCTGCGTGGCCACCGGTCTGGCCGGACGCTGCGCCCGGCTGCTCGACGGACGAGGGCAGGCCGGGGTCGCGGCCGGGTTGCGCGCCGAGCAGGCCTCCGCCCGGGCAGGTCTCGACGCGGCGCTGGCCGACCCGTCCGCCATGCCCGCGGCCAGGGCCGCCGCCTCCGAACTGGCGTACCGGGCCGCGGGTCTGCTGGTCGTTGCCGAGGGCAGTGCGGGCATCCTGACCGGCGCCGCGTCCGCGGGGCACGGCCAGCGTCTCACCCGGGAAGCGACGTTCACCCTGGTGGCGGCCGGGCGGCCGGAGATCAAGACGGAACTCCTGAGCCTGTTCGGCCGCTGACCGTCGTGCTCAGTGCAGGCCGAAGACCTTGCCCTTGCGGTTGAGGTCGTCGAGGTAGGCGACCGCCACGTGCGCGAAGTTGATCGCGACCGTGGAACCCTCCCTGGTGGTGATGGTCTCCACGGCGTTGTTCTTGACGAGCTGAGTGAGGCGGGTGCCGAGGTCGGCCGCAGCGTCGGCGGGCAGGGCGAACAGCAGGGGTTCACCGCCTGCGGCGAGGTGGAGGACGAGGGCGGGCTTCTCGGGTCTGTTCTCGGACATGCCACCACCACAACAGCGTGCGCCCACGCGGGGCAAGGCAGTTCGCGGACGGCTGACGCCGAACATGCGATCTGCCTGCGCACCCGCATGGCCGTGCGTTACCGTGCGTATCGATCGTACGAAGCGCCTGCAGGGGGTCCGCGAATGCCGCATTCGTTCTCGCTGTCGCTGGCCGCGGTGGACATGCTGCTGGAGCACGACAAGCTGGGACGCGCACCGTTTCCGTTCCAGGTTCCGCACATCGGCACCACCCACACCCAGCGCGCCCAGGTCCGGGAGGCCGTGTTCCGCGACCTCGAGTCCCGCGGGCTGATGCGCGCCGGACGACTCGACGCCGACGTGGGGCTGGCCCTGCGCACCTTCGTCTCCTCGCCCGTCGCCATCACTGCCGCGGCCCAGCTCGACGACGGCAAACGGCTGTTCGCCCGAGTAGTGTCCGACGGCCAGTTCGCGGCGGTGGTCAAACAGGACGAGAACCTGCTCGTCTTCGCCGAGGCCAGGCCCACCGGGCTGGTCCCGGCGATCGTCGACCTGCTGCCGCTGACGCCCGCCGCGGCAGGGCAGTCGGTGACGATCGCGAAGTCCGCCCCGGTCAAGTCGCGGGGCAGGCACGCCGCGGACGGAGGCTACGACCCGTTCGCCGGGGTCGCGCCACCGCGCAGCCAGTCGTCCAGCCAGGTCCGCTACGTCGAGCGCATCTTCGAGAAGCCCAAGCTGCGGATCGGCCAGTTCACGGCGTTCGTCCGCGGCCAGAACGGCAAGGCGTCCGACCTCAGCCCGACGGCCTGGTTCGACACCGACGACGGCCGGTACTTCATGACCGTCCGCGACTCCGACGACGGGCAGACCTGGATCACCTACGCCCCCGCCGACAACGCGCGAATCGCCCAGCACCTGCATTCGCAGTTGGAGGGCTACCTGTAGGCCCGGCCTGCCTTCGGGAACCGGCGGGCCGGTCACCGCGTCACACACCAGGTCGTCCGTGCGTCACGGCTGTACGGGAAGTGGCCCTCGCGCGTGGTGGCCACTAGTAGACTGCGCGCCGACGAAACACAGCGAGGATGTGGGGCAACGATGACGGGTTTCGTGCCGAACCCCGGCCAGCCGGACGTCAGGACCACCGGTTTCGTGCCGAGCGGACCGCCTGCGCCCGGTATCGGCGGCGCCGTCGGATCGTTCTTCGGCAGCTCGATGAGTAAGCAGGCCATCGATCGCACCAAGGGCGAAGCGCAGAAACTGACCGACGCGGCCAACTCCGGCGGCTTCTCCATCAGCCCCGAAGGCGCCGACGCCTACATAGCGGCATTCGACCGTTTCGATGAAGCGATCGCCAGTATCCAGACCAGCCTTATGGGAGCGAAGCAAATCCCGCGACTGGGTGATTCCCCGTACGCCCAAGCTGTATCCCGGCACACGCAAATGACCGCGAGTGGCGACGAGAAGTCCTACGAAACCGCGTTGCTGTCGCTTCAAGAGATTGTCGGTCAGGCTCGCGAGGCCTTCATCAAGGCTAAAGAGAAATACGCTGAGATGGATGCCGACGCGGAGCAGACTTTCAAGCCGTTGAACAGCGAGGCTTGAGCGATGCCAATCGTCTCCTGGCATGCGGAACTGCCGACGGCTGTCGCGGTCGTGATGTCGGGCTCGGTCAGTCGCTTTGAGGAAGACCCTCTGCTGATCGTTTCTGGCGGTTGGCCGAACGAGTCGGAAGGGCAAGCGCCGCAGAACGCCAAGTCCGCCAGCTCGCTTGCCTACATGTACTCCGGAGATGAGGTTGCTGAGAAGTGTCAGCTTCCCGAGAGAGCGTCGGCAACAGTTCGGCCGCGCAACTTGCGGGCAATGATGGCGGCGTCTGCCTGCTCACTTTGGATGGCGGCCAAAGGTGAGATGACGTCACAACCGACGGTGTCATACAAGGTGCCAAAGGTCGTGACTATGCCATCAAGCTGGCCGACATCATCGAGACTGGGCCTCGCGAAGGTGTCGCCTAGGCATGCGCATTGCGTTATGGAGTTCGACGAGAAGGGCAAGGCTGATCGACGATGAAGACACGCATTCGCGGCGGCTTGTGCTCGGTCGCCGTGCTGTCCGCTGCCCTCGCGGCTGGCTGCTCAGAAGCGGGCAGCGCACAGCCCGCGCCGCAGAGCGGTGGAGCACCGCAGCCGTCGGCGAGTTCCATGCCAGGCAGTTCGACCGTGCCCGGCCCTGGTGACAACACTGAGCTTGCGGCGCTCAAGGCGTGCGACTTGGGTAGTGAGCAGGAGTTCGCCGAGTTCCGGGTCACCAGACCGGGCGAGGACAAGGGCGCGCGGTTCGGGGCCACTAGCTCCTGTGTCTGGATCGGGCGGAGCGTCGGGGAGCGCGCTACTGCGCTCGGCATCTCAATCCGGCCATCCCAGGGCCTGGCAGAAGTGAACGTGACCGCCGGCCAGGTGTCGGACGGCAAAGTCGGCGAGCGCACCGCCAAGCAGTTGGCTGGCGGTACCGGTGGTTCCTGCGAGCTGTTCGTCGAGATGGGTCCCACTGCTCGCGTCGACCTCTCGGCCAGTGGGGCGATCGAGGTGCCTGAAGCCTGCGACCTCGTCGGCAAACTGGCCGAGATCGTCGAGCCGAAGCTGCCCAAGGAAGGGGAGTAGTCATGTCCGCACCTCAGGGACCGGGATCGACCCCGGCTGGCGCTCCGCCCGCGTCGGAAACCGATCCGTACGGCGGCGACAGCGGACCGTACACCTCGCGTGACCAGGCGCTGCAGCAGGAGATGATCGACGCCGGGTACGACCCCAACGACCCGGGCTTCTTCCAGATGTTCGACAACCTGCGGGCCCAGGCCGTGGGAACGACGAACGCCGAGAAGGCCGCGCAGGCCGAGTCGCAGCAGCTCGCGGAGAACGCGAACTACCGTGACGGCCTGGACGCGTCCGACTCCGACTACCTGGGCTTCGAGCACCAGCAGATGAAGGACATGGTGCAGACGATCGAGCCCGGCCAGGTCTCCGACGTCTCCAGCGCCTGGACCGAGCTGGCCAACGCCATGGCCACCTTCGGCGACGAGCTGAACAACGCGGCCAACACCTCGAACGCCACCTGGAAGGGTTCCGCGGCGGAGTCGGCGTTCGGTTTCGTCTCCGGCCTCGGCAGCTGGAGCGACGAGACGGGCCAGGCCGCGCAGCTCGCCGCCGACCGCGTCTACTCGCAGAGCCAGTCCGGTGAGACGGCGCGTAACGCGATGCCGGAGCCGGTGCCGTTCAGCTGGGACAGCGAGATGGCGAAGTGGGGTGCAGCCGACGGCCTCGGCGGCCTGGTCACCGCCATCGGCGACAGCTACAAGACGTACGAGGCCAGCAACGAGGCGCACGACGAGGCCGCCAGGGTGATGAGCACCTACGACGGCGACCTGTACGGCGCCGCCTCGCAGACGCCCGCCTTCGCGCAGCCGCCCGAGTTCGGCCAGACCGGCGGCAACTACAGCCACAGCGTCACCCCGGTGGACGCGGGCGCGGGCACCGGAACCGCCCCTGGCAACACCGGGGCCTCCGGATACGAGGGCGGAAACCCGGGCCCCGGACCCGTCGGCGGCAACCCCGGCAATCCCGGTAACCCTGGCAACCCCGGCAATCCGGCGCCCATCCCGGCGCCGTTGCCGAAGGGACCGGGCACCGGCAGTGGTTCGATGCCCCCCGGCGGCACGCGGCCTTCCGGTAACCGGCCGCCGGCGTTCGCGCCGCCGCGCTCCGGCGGCAACAACTCCTCGTCCCCGATGGGCGGCATGGGTGCGATGCCGGTCGGTGCCGCCATGGGTGGCGCGGGCGGCGGCGCCGACCACAACGCCAGGTCCGGCCGCGGCGGCGGTTTCGGTCCCGGTGGCAGCTCCGGCGCCAACGCGGGTGCCGGCCCCGGATCGGGTGCGGCCAAGCCGGGTGGAGTCGGGGCGGCCGAGGCCGCGGCGGGCCGCGGTGGCGCCGGTGCGGCCGGTGCCGGACGTGGCGGCATGGGCCCCGCGGGCATGGCCGGTGCCGGCGGCCGCGGCAACAAGGGTGAGGAGGACGCCGAGCACACCCGCCCCGCGTACCTCGTGGAGGGCGACCCGGACGAGGTGTTCGGCACCAACCAGCGCACCGCCCCGCCGGTCATCGGCGAGTAGACACGACGACGAATCGGCCGCCACCCCCGCAAGGGAGTGGCGGCCGATTCGCGTATGTGCCGGTCAGTAGCGGAAGAACTGCTCGCGGCGTCCCTGCCGGACGAGCTTGAGCCACTGCGCGAACGCCTTCGGATCGCGCTTCACGCCGACGAAGTAGAGGCCGAAGCGGAAGATCTCCAGTGCGCCGATCTTGCGCATCCCCGGCTGGGAAAGCAGGTAACCGCGGTTGCGGTAGGTGTAGTAGCGCTTGACCTCGTTGTCCGGGTCCTGCGCGTGGAAACGTCCGCCGAGCATTGGCTTGAACTCGTCGGAACCGTTGGGGTGCAAGTAGGTCGCCTGCAACGAGGTGCCGAAGGGCAGCCCGGAACGGACCAGTCTGCGGTGCAGTTCGACCTCGTCGCCGCGGAAGAACAGCCGCAGATCCGGCACGCCCACGACGTCCAAAGTGGACGCACGGAACAGCGCGCCGTTCATCAGCGAGGCGATGCCGGGCAGGAAGTCCTCACCCAGTTCGTCGGCCGAACGCTTCCAGGTGAGCCCGCGCCGCAATGGGAACGCGAGCTTCTCGGGGGCGTCGATGTTCGCGACGACGGGGGAGACCTCCGCCAGGTCGCGGTCCTTCGCCACCCCGAGCAGCGTCTCCAGCACGGTCTCGTCGGCGGGCCTGCCGTCGTCGTCGGCGAGCCAGATCCAGCCCGCACCGAGTGACAGGGCGTGCAGCATCCCGAGAGCGAATCCGCCCGCCCCACCGAGATTCCGGTGCGAGGGCAGGTAGGTGACGGGCAGGCCGCAGTTCTCGACGATCTCGCGGGCGGGCTGGTCGGGGCCGTTGTCGACGACGACCAGGTGGTCCACCGGGTGCGTCTGCGCCGAGATGATCTTGAGCGAGTCGGCGAGCAGGTCCCGCCGGTGCCTGGTGACGACGACCGCCACCACGGCGTCCTCGCCGAAGGGGGCGCCGATCGCGTCCGCGCTGCTCATCGTGTCACTCGCCCTTGATCGCGACGTCGCGCTCGATGCCCATGCGCTCCGCGGATTCGGCGCTGATGTTCTCGAACGGATCACGGCCCTTGTACGCCGTCAGGACCTCGCGCAGTGTGCCTTGCATCTTCATGGTGCCCTCGTCCATCCAGATGGCCGACGTGCAGAGCTCCAAGAGTAGGTCGTCCTGGTGCGAAGCGAAGACCAACAGGCCGGAACGCTTCACCAGATCCACCAGACGGTTGCGCGCCTTGTTCAGGAACGCCGCGTCCACGGCCCCGATGCCCTCGTCCAGGATCAGGATCTCCGGGTCGATGGTGGTGACCACGCCCAGCGCCAGCCGCACCCGCATACCGGTGGAGTAGGTGCGCAGCGGCATCTGCAGGTAGTCGCCGAGTTCGGTGAACTCGGCGATGTCGTCGACGCGCTTCTCCATCTCCTTGCGCGTCATGCCGAGGAACAGCCCGCGGATCATGATGTTCTCGTAGCCGGAGATCTCCGGGTCCATGCCGACGCCGAGGTCGAAGACCGGCGCGATCTTGCCGGTGATCTTCGCCGACCCGCGAGTGGGCTCGTAGATGCCGGACATCAGCCGCAGCAGGGTGGACTTGCCCGCGCCGTTGTGGCCGACGAGCCCGATCCGGTCGCCTTCCTTCACCGACAGCGAGATGTCGTGCAGGGCCTCGATGACCGGGACCTTCGAGTCGGTGCCGATCTTGCCGCCGACCTTGCCGAGGACCCGGTTCTTCATCGAACGGGTCTTCGCGTCGAAGATCGGGAAATCGACGTAGGCCTGGTGAACCTCAATGCTGACCATCTGTCACACCCAATACGAGACGCGCGAGCGGTAGTTCTTCAGGGCAATGAGTGCCAGGCCCCAGCCGATCGCGGAGAGCCCGAGGACGACGAGCCAGCTCCACCAGTCGACGTGCTGACCGAGCAGCGGCGCCCGCACCACCTGCACGTAGTGGTAGAGCGGGTTGAACTGCACAGCCGCCTGGCTGATCGCGGCACCGCGCTGACCGAGCAGGTCGGGAGTCCAGATGATCGGAGTCACGTAGAAGACGAGCTGCACCAGGCTCTGGATCACCTGGGGAATGTCGCGGAACCGGGCCGAGATGACGCCGAACAGCAGCGCAACCCACACACCGGTGACGACGAGCATGACGAAGCCGGGGATGGCGAGCAGCATGTCGAACGAGATCCCCGGGTGCAGCGTTCCGGGGGTGTCGCCGGTGGCCGGGTCGGTCTTGGCCATCTTGTACTCGCTGCCGAGCGTGCCGAGGAAGATGACCAGGATGATCGCGTAGATGATCATGTTGTGCGCGAGCAGCAGGATCTGCCGCCACACCGTGCGCAACGCGTAAACCGTCAGCGGCGCGGGCAGGTGCTTCATCACGCCTTCGTTCGAGATGAACGTTTCGGCGCCCTCGGTGACGCAGCCCAGGATGAACTGCCAGATGATGAACCCGGCGGTGATGTACGGCAGGAAGGTCTGCACCTTCATCTCGAACAGCGCCGAGTAGAGGAAGCCGAGGCCCAGCGCCATTGTGCCGGTGGCGATACTGATCCAGAACGGACCGATCACCGAGCGGCGGTAGCGCTGCTTGATGTCCTGCCAGCCGAGGTGTCCCCACAGCTCCCGGCTGCGGAACCCCTGCCTGATGTCGCCGAACGCGCGGTTCCAGGTACGGCTGTCGGACACCGGCGGTGTCGTTGCCGCGGTGGCTGCGGTGGCCTCGTTGATCGTGCTGGTCGATTGCACGTTCGTGAGGGTACTCAGCAGGGTCACGGGCCCCGGCACCCGGTCGTTACTCGGCGGTTATGCGCACTACTACCTGTTCGTCGGAATAGGTGTAGGCCTCGTAACCGAATCGGGTGCCGGTCCGGGCGACATACTCCTGCCACGCGCGGTACTCGTGATCACGCCATCCGGGGAAGTTGAAGAACTCGTCGAACACGACGACGCTGCCCGGACGCAGGCGCGGTCCGACCAGGTCGAGCACGGTACGGGCGGAGCTGTAGAGGTCGCCGTCGACGTGCAGGAAGTCCACCGGTGCCTGGTGCGCGTCGAGGAAGCCGGGCAGGGTCTCGGCGAACCAGCCGACGACGAGTTCGGCGCCGTCCACGCTGGGCAGGCCGTCGACGTCGAAGGTGCCCGCCGGGAAGTCGAGCCGCCAGTCCTCCGGCAGACCCTGGAACGAGTCGAAGCCGTACACCGCTCCGGTGCGTTCCCCGGCGATGACGCGCAGGGTCTCGCCCCGGTATACGCCGAATTCCAGCGCCATCCCGCCCTGCGGCGCGAGTGACAGTGCGTACCTGAGCGTCTCGTGTGGGTGAGCGAAGCGCCGGGCGCCCGGCATCTGCTCGGCGACGAACCGCCCGGTGTCGCGAGTCGTGTCCACATCGCTCGCGTAGACGATGTCGCGGCGGGTTCGCACCTCGAACTCGACCAGCCGGTCCAGTAGTTCCCGCTGCTGCCCGGACAGCAGCTCGCGCAACTCCGGAAGGTCCTTGGCGCGCAGCTCGGCGACCTCGCGTTCGAGTCGCTCCAGGCGTTCGGCGTGCTCGTCGTGCAGTGGTTCCACGACCTCGCCCACGGCGCGCTGGGTCTTGTCCCGCACCGCCCGCCGGACCGGCTCGATCCGCAGCAGATCACGCAATCTGGCGATCATGGCAGTCCTTTCCCGCACCTGGAGACGCATCATAGATCGCCGGAGACTCCTCGCCCGGGTAAACCGGACACGGGGGTCGAGTCACTCGAACGGGCCCCCCTAGCATTGCCCGATGCCGCTTTCTGACGAAGTGGACGGGGAACGTGCCGGAGATCGACGGCTGTTCTACCTCGTCGCGCCCGCCGGGTTCCCGAACTACGGCGACGAGCTGATCGCTGCCGCCTGGCTGGACTACCTGGCGGAGACGGCGCCCGAGGCGGACGTCTGGGTGGACACGCACTCGCCAGGCGGAGCGGCCGTCCTGCTGTCCTCGCATCACCCCCGGGTGCGGTTCACCGACACGCTCTGGCGGCTGGCCGAGGGTGCCCCCTCCGACGATCCGTGGGAAGCGGCCAACTGGGTGCAGGAGGTCGTGCACAACCCGGGCATGATGCCGCGCTGGCACCACGGCGTGGAACTGCTCGCCAGGGCCGAGGTGGTGCACCTGCTCGGCGGCGGTTACGTCAATCAGGTGTGGCCCCGGCACATCGGCGTGCTCGCCGGGGCGGCCGCCGCGGTGCGACGGTCCGGTGGCCGGGCGGCGATGACCGGTCAGGGCTTGCTGCCCGCGGCCGACGGGGTGGCCCCGCTGCTGCGCGCGCTGGCCGATCGCTTCGAACTCGTCGACGTCCGCGACGACGGATCCGCCGCGCTGCTGGGCGTTCCCACCGGGGCGGACGACGCCTTCCTCGGCATGGGGCCCGCCCGTTTCGCCAAGGGGGACGCGCCCGAGGTGATGCTCTGCCTGCAGTCCGACCTGCTCGACGAGGGCGCGGGAACGCTGGCCGCCGGGGTGCTGGCGACGCTGCGGGCGTGGAAGGTCGCGCCGGAGAACGTGGGCGTGGTCGAGGGCATCCCGAGGGTGGACCGGGACGTGTACGCGCTGTTCGAGCACGAGCTGCCGGGCGCGCGGTTCTACCCGTTCCCGGACGTCTGGGCGCACGGTCTGCCGGTCGCCGAGGGGCAGACCTGGCTCTCCACGCGCTTCCACCCGCACCTGGTGGCCGCCTCGGCGGGGGTCGCCGGGGTGGCGATCTCGGTGCGGCCGGACTACTACGCGACCAAGCACCGCTCGCTCACCGAACTGGGATCCGGCTGGACGGTCGTCGACGACATCGAGGCGATGGCGGCGGGGGAGGTGCCGGAACGGCCGGTCACCGGCGGTTTCGACGCCGACCTGGTGGCCCGTCTCGCGCACCGGAAGCGGGAGCTGGCCGACGCCGTCTACGCACCGGTGCCGCGCGCCTCGGCGACGCCGGGCGAGCCGGCCGAGGAGACCACGCCGGCCGCACCGGTGAGCAGGCTGGGCAAGCTGCTCGGCCGCTGACCCGCCCGCCGGGCAGGCGGGCGGGCGGAGCACGGTCAGAGGTACTGGCCGGTCCCGCTGATGCCGGGGGCAGGGGCCTCGCCGGTCGCGGACGCGCCCGGTGGCAGGCCGCGGCGCATCTGCTCCAACTGCACCCTGGCCGCCATTTGCTGGGCGAACAACGCCGTCTGGATGCCGTGGAACAGGCCCTCCAGCCAGCCGACGAGCTGTGCCTGCGCGATGCGCAGCTCCGCGTCGGAGGGGGTGGCGTCCTCGGTGAACGGTGCGACGAGGCGTTCCAGCTCGTCCTGCAGCTCCGGTGCGAGCGCCTGCTCCAGCTCCTTGATCGAGGTCTGGTGGATGTCGCGGACGCGATTACGGCTGGCGTCGTCGAGCGGTGCCGCGCGCACCTCCTCCAGTAGCTGCTTGATCATCGTGCCGATCCGCATCACCTTCGCCGGTTCCTCGACGAGATCGCCGACGGACTCGCCCGGTTCCGCCTCGCCGGACTGGTCGAGGCGGGCGGTGCCCACGGGGGAGCCGTCCGGGCCGACCACCACCACCCGGTGCGGCTGGGCCTGCTCGCCCCCGTCTCCGCCGGTGAAGGTGCCCTCGCTCGGGAAGTTCGACTCGCTCATGTGCTCCATCCTCGCCGGTGTCACGGGCGGTACGTCCGCGCCGGTAACGGCACGTGTCGCACAGAGTAGTCCGGTTCGGGCATCGCGCCGCACGACGCTCCGCCGGATGCCAACCCCGGACGCAGCGCGAAACTGACGCTCCGTACGGTGTGCGCATGGCGTTCGACGTCGCTCGGATTCGTGGGTTGTTTCCCGCTCTGGGTGATGGCTGGATTCACTTCGACGGCGCGGCAGGGATGCTGATCCCCGAACAGGTCGCCTCCGCCGTGTCGACGGCGATGCGCGCGCCGGTTTCCGGGCCGGGCGGCGCTTTTCCGGCCTCACACCGTGCGGAAAGCATCGTCGGTGCGGCACGACGGGCCGTTGCCGATCTGGTCGGTGCGGACCCGGCAGGAGTCGTGCTCGGACCCAGTGCGTCCGTGCTGCTGCGCAGGCTCGCCGACGCCATGTCCGACCGCTGGACGCTCGGCGACGAGATCGTGGTCTCCAGGCTCGACGACGAGGCGAACCTGGCGCCGTGGCTGCGGGTGGCGAAGCGCGCGGGGGCGGTCACCAGGTGGAGCGAGATCGACATCGAGACCTGCGAGCTTCCGGCCTGGCAGTACGAGTCGCTGGTCACCGCCCGCACGAAGCTGGTCACGGTCACCGCTGCCTCCGGTTCGGTGGGCACCCGGCCGGACGTGCCGACGGTGGCGGAATTCGCGAAGCGGGTGGGCGCGCGGGTCGTGGTCGACGCGACGTACGCGGCGCCGTTCGTCCCGCTGGACATCAACTCCTCGGGCGCCGACGTCATGGTGGTCTCGGCGCTGGCATGGGGTGGGCCGTCGATCGGCGCGCTCGTGTTCCGCGATCCGGACCTGCTGGAACGTCTGCCCTCGGTCTCGCTGGAACCCGAGGCGCAGGGCCCCGCCCGGCTGGAACTGGGCCCGCACGCCTATCCGCTGCTCGCCGGCCTGGTCGCCTCGATCGACTACCTCGCCGGGCTGGACGACGCCGCCACCGGCAGCCGCCGGGAACGGTTGCGGACCTCGCTCAACTCGACGAAGTCGTACCACGCCGGGCTGATCGCGCAGCTCGCCACCGAGCTGCGTTCACTGCGGCATGTGATGGTGATCGGCGACGCGATGCGCCGGGTGCCCTCGCTGGCGTTCACCGTCGCCGGGCGCAAGGCACCCGAGGTCGCCGAATACCTGGCCTCGCAGGGGATGTGCGCCTTCGCCGACGACGGTGCCAGCGGCCTGTTCGAGTCGCTCGGCGTCGGCGAGGTCGGCGGCGCCGTGCGGATCAGCCTGGCGCACTACTCGAACGTCTTCGAGATCAACCAGCTCGTCCGGGTACTGAACGACCTTCGCTGACCATCCGCGCCGGTCAGGAACGGGCTGCCAGCAGCACCTTGCCGAACACTCCGCCCTCGTCGAGGGCCCGGTGCGCGTCACCCGCCTCCGCCATCGGCACGACCTGGCCGACGATCGGCTGCACGGTGCTCCGCTCGACGTGCGGCCACAGGTTCTCCCGCACGTCCGCGACGATGGCGGCCTTCTCCGCCAGCGGGCGGCCGCGCAGCCCGGCCGCCGACACGCTGGCCCGCTTGCCGAGTAGCTTGCCGACGTTCAGCTCTCCCTTGACGCCGCCCTGCATGCCGATCACCACGAGCCTGCCGCCGGTGGCCAGCGCGTCGAGGTTGCGGCCGAGGTAGGACGCGCCCATGTTGTCCAGGATGACGTTCGCGCCGGAGGTCTCCTTCTTCAGCTCCTCGACGAAATCCTGTTCGCGGTAGTTGATCGCGATGTCCGCGCCGAGCTGGCGGCAGCGGTCGAGCCGGTCCGCCGAGCCCGCCGTCACCGCGACGGTGGCGCCGAGCGCCTTGGCGACCTGGATGGCGTGCGTGCCGATGCCGCCCGCGCCGCCGTGCACGAGCAGCAGCTCGCCCTCGGTCAGGCCCGCGTCCATCACGACGTTCGACCACACCGTGCAGGCGACCTCGGGCAGTCCGGCGGCGGCGAGCAGGCCGACCTCGCCGGGCACGGGCAGCAACTGACCGGCCGGGACGGCGACCTTCTCCGCGTAGCCACCGCCGGCGAGCAACGCGCACACCTCGTCGCCGACCTGCCAGCCCTCGACCCCGTCACCGAGTTCGGCGATCGTGCCGGAGCACTCGAGACCGAGGATCTCGCTGGCGCCCTTCGGTGGCGGGTAGTTGCCCTGCCGCTGCAGGATGTCCGCCCGGTTCACCGCCCCCGCGGTGACCTCGAGCAGTACCTCGCCCGCAGCCGGAACGGGGTCCGCGACCTCCGTCCATTCCATGACCTCCGGGCCGCCGGGTTCGCGGATCGTGATCGCACGCATGCCTGCGACTGTAGTGGCGGGCGGTGCTGGCCGCCGGACGCCGCGGGCGCGGCGGCTACCGGCCACGACGACACTGGTTGTCGCTTTCACCGCAATTCTTACTCGGTAAAGAATCTGTTTCGTAACAGAACGGGTCATTCTGTTACCGACTGCGCCGGGATTCCGTTATTTACGTACTTTCCCGACGTATCCGCAGGTGAAGACGTTGAAGCAACCCAACTGTCTAGGCCAACAGCATGAAAACCTTGACCTGCGGGGTGAAACGCACAAAGGTAGCCGGAATCAGCAGGCCCGTGCCTCGGGGGCGCACGACGGGCATCGCTTCCGCATTCATTGCCATGAGAAGAGGATTGTGTCCATGTCTCGTCGATCGAAGCCGCGGCGGGCGTCCGCACGAGGGCTCGCACCGGCCGTGGTGCTCGCCGCCGCGACCAGCCTGGTGCTCGGCTCCACGCCCGCCGCCGCGGCCCCGTCCGCACCGCCGGACGGCCCCGCGCTCGCCAAGAAGCTGGTCAAGGACGTCAACGTCGGTGCCATCAACCGGCACCTGATGGCCATGCAGCGCATCGCCGACACCAACGGCGGCAACCGGGCCGCCGCGACGCCCGGGCACGAGCAGTCCGCCGAGTACATCGCGGGCAAGCTCGAAGCGGCCGGGTACCTGGTGAGCAGGCAGGAATTCCCGTTCACCTTCAGCGAGACGCTCGCGCAGCGGCTGACCGTGGCCGGTGCCGACGTGCCGATCACCGTGATGACCTACAGCCCGTCGACGGCCGAGGGCGGACTCACCGCGCCGCTGGCCGCGGTCGCCCCGGACGCGACCCCCGGTTGCGAGGTCGCCGACTACGGCGACGTCACCGGCAAGATCGCCTTGGTACAGCGCGGTTCCTGCTCGTTCGGCGAGAAGCAGGTGGCGGCGGCCGACGCCGGCGCCGCCGGTGTGATCGTCTACAACAACGAGGACGGTCCGCTCAACGGCACGCTCGGCGACCCCTCGCTCGCCCGCATCCCGGCAGGCGGTGTCAGCAAGGCCGACGGTGAGGCGCTCATCGCCCAGAACGGTGCGGACGTCAACCTCGAACTGCGCACGTTCACCGAAGAACGCACCTCGTACAACGTCGTCGCGGAGACCAAGACGGGCCGCAAGGACAACGTCGTGATGGCCGGAGCGCACCTCGACGGCGTCCCGGAAGGCCCCGGCATCAACGACAACGGCACCGGTTCGGCCGGCCTGCTGGAAACGGCGTTGCAGCTCGGCGGCAGCCCGAAGGTCAACAACTCGGTCCGCTTCGCCTGGTGGAGCGCTGAGGAGTTCGGCCTCGTCGGCTCGACGCACTACGTCAACCAGCTCAGCTTCGAGCAGCAGCTCGACATCTCGCTGTACCTCAACTTCGACATGATCGGTTCGCCGAACGCGGCGTACTTCGCCTACGACGGCGACGACTCCGACGGCGAGGGTGCGGGTGCGGGGCCGTACGGCTCCGGGCAGATCGAGCAGAAGCTGACCGGCTTCCTCGGCTCGCAGGGCGTCGAGGCGGAGGGCACCGACTTCGACGGCCGTTCCGACTACGGCGAGTTCATCGCCGTCGGCATCCCCTCGGGCGGCCTGTTCACCGGCGCCGAGGACATCAAGACGCCGGAGCAGACGTCGAAGTGGGGCGGGCAGGCCGGTGTGGCCTACGACGCCTGCTACCACAGCGCCTGCGACAACCTGGGCAACGTCGATCGCGTCGCGCTGGACCGCAACGCCGACGCCGTCGCCTGGGCGGTCGGCAGCTACGCCATCAGCACCGAGGACGTCAACGGCGTCCCGGCGAAGGCGGGCAAGAACAAGAAGCAGACGGCCGACACCAGGTCCGTCCAGCGGACGATGCGGGTGGCGGACACCGCCGGCGACCCGCACGCGCTCGCCGGCTGACCCAGCGACCGCACACCGGACGGCCCGTCACCTGAACACAGGTGGCGGGCCGTCGTACGGGACACGAAAGCCTGGGTGCGGCACCCCTTTCGGGGGCCGCACCCAGGATTACCGAGGTGTTCTGTTGTCGAATATGCGGTCGGCCGCGTACCGGGCCGGCGTGTGGCGCTGCGGAGCGGTGATGAAGCCGCTGCCGATACAGGCTCGGACGACGCCGAATTGCGCGCACGGTTTCCCGGCGCATTGCGTGAATCCCGCGCTGTTCACAGTCGCGATCGGGTCGGAGTAGTTTCCGCACCGGTCGTGGGGACACAGCGGGCGGTCAACCGCTCGGAATCAGCGATCACAGCACCACCTTGCCTCTCCCGGCGGGCCGAGGGACCGGAATGCCCGGCCGGCGTGCCGACTGCCGCACCCGAACTCCACCGTCACCTCAGGATGCGCCTTTCCCGGCAAGGTCACAACCGTTTCGTAATCCCACTTCCGGGGGCATTACGCACGGTTCCCGGAAGTCGGGGGGACACTGTTCGGTGCCCCCGGCCGTGAGGTTCTACTCTGCCGTGAATGAGCGAGGTTTCCGACGATGTCCGCTGGCTGTCCGAGCGCGAGATGCTGGCCTGGCGTTCCTACGTGGTCGCGACGCTCATGCTGCGGCATCGCCTGCACCGGGAGCTCACCGATCAGCACGACATCTCGCTCACCGACTACGAGGTACTCGTCTGCCTGTCGATGAGCGAGGACAAGCGGATCCGGATGACCGAACTGGCGAGCATGCTTGGTTCCACCAAGAGCAGGCTCTCGCATCAGGTCGGCCGGATGGAGGCGGCGGGGCTGGTACGCCGCGCGCAGGACCCGGAGGATCGGCGCGGCGTGGTCGCGGAGCTGACCCCGGCGGGTGAGCGGCGGCTGGACGAATCCGCGCCCACACATGTCACCGGCGTTCGCGGGCATCTCATCGACCTGCTGACGCCGGACGAGCAGCGGGCAATGGGGCAGGCCTTCTCCCGCGTGCTCGCACACCTCACCGAGGACGAAGGCTGACCCGTTACGCTCGTCCCCACGGGAAGCGTGGCAGAGCGGCCGAATGCATTCGCCTTGAAAGCGAACGTGGGGCAACCCACCGGGGGTTCAAATCCCTCCGCTTCCGCACGGTCCACCATTACGAACGCCCGGACCCGGCACGGCGGGCCGGGCGTTCGTCGTTCGGTGCGGTTCTCCGCGATTCCTTTACGCGGCCCGTCAGGCTCCACAGACGCAATACGTCGACATATCGCTGTTCAAGAGTCAGCCGGGCGCGGCGGGGTCGAGGCGTGCGAGTAGCCGGGGGCTGAGCAGGACGTCGTGGGGTAGCCGGGCGAGTTCGGCAGCGTCGACGACGATGCCCGCGCGGAGCATGGTGCGCCGCAGGGTGTCCCAGTGAAGAGCCGCCATGTCGGCGCGCGAACGGCCGGGCGGCGGTTCGTCCGGGCCGACCACCGTGCGGGTGAACTCGCGGACCCGCTCAGCCGAGCTGTCCGCCCAGCGCCCCGAGGATCCCCAGCCGCGATCGTCGAGTAGCAGCACCCGACTCCCGTCGTCGAGTTCCGCCTCGTGCAGCGCCGACACGGACACCACGGCATCGTCGGGCCCGTCCACATCGGCGAGGGTCACCAGGCGTCGAACGTTCGGCATGAAACCCCGGTCGGCTGAGGTGGTGCTGGACGGCGCTGTTCAGGACTTGGCGGCCTTCGCGGCGATGCGGGCCTGTACCTCGGGCCTGCGCAGCGGCGGGACGTTCGCCGGTGGCCTGCGGCGGTCCGGCAGTTCCGCGAGCAGCCGGGTGGTCGTGGCCGTCACCTCGGCGACGGCGGCTTCGAACGGATCCCGCGTCGCGTCCGAGAGCGACTGGACCCCACTGACTTTGCGTACGTACTGACGCGCGGCGGCCTCGATCTCCTCGGCGGTCGCCGACGGTTCGAGGCCGCGGAGCGTGGTGATGTTGCGGCACATGGAAAACACCATACGTCCGAACACCGACAACTCGCGTCCTGCTGGTCATCGGTTTCCGCGCAACGTTGGCGGGTTCCGGCCCTGGAAAGCGCGACCCCGGATGGTCGGCGGCAGGCTCGGAGCAGCAGGCTGTCCGTGAGTGGAGACTGGACCAGCTTCGAGCACCCGGACTACTGGGTTACGGTTGCCGGTGGCAGGTTCGGTAACGCCGACGAGGCGAACCGCTGGTGCGACGCGCAGGGTTTCGCGAAGGACGACTGCTACGCGAAACGGCTGGACACCACTGGCGGTTCTGACGGCAACACGAAGGTCCGATGACGAGGTTCACCCGCAGGCCCGGTACGACGAGGCTACTGCTCACGACCCTGCTCGGCGCGGCCCTGGCCGGCGGCGTCGTGACCAACTGCGGCCCGGCGGAGACCGGATCCGCCAACCCGGCCGCACCGCCGCCCAGCCCGCCGCCGACAACGCCGTCGCCGTCCCAGCCACCGTCGCCGTCCTCGACCACACCGCCACAGCCGCAGGCCGGGCCGTGCGAGCCGGTGGTGGCCGGGATGTCGCCGCGGCAGCGGCTCGCGCAGCTCGTCGTGGTCGGCGTCGAGGGCGACGACACCGTGCTGCCCGCCCAGCTCGCCAGGGACGAACAGGTCGGCGGCATCTTCATCGGCGGCAACGCGACGGCCCTGTTGCAGGGGGACGCGCTCGCTGTGGCCCGGCAGGCCTCGACGGTGCCGATGTCGGTGGCCGTGGACGACGAGGGCGGCCGCGTGCAGCGCATCGACGAACTCGACGGCGATATCCCGAGCGCCAGGGAGATGGCGCGGACGATGACCTCCGACCAGGTCCGCGACCTGGGCCGGACCCGGGGCGAGGCGATGGCCGCCCGCGGGGTGACGGTGGACTACGCCCCGGTGACCGACGTCAGCGACCAACCCGGCGGCTCAGTCATCGGCGACCGTGCGTTCAGCGACGACCCGGCAGTGGTGCGCGAGTACGCGCTCGCCTTCGCCCAGGGGCTGCGCGAGGCCGGGGTCGCCCCGGTGCTCAAGCACTTCCCCGGCCACGGCGGCGCGGACGGGGACTCGCACCAGTCGCTGGTTTCCACGCCGCCGCTGTCCGCGCTCGCGGAGCGTGACCTGGTGCCGTACCGGGGGATCGGCGACTATCCGGGCGTCAGTGTCATGGTCGGGCACCTGGACGTGCCGGAGCTGACGAACGGCGAGCCCGCCTCGCTCGCCGAGCCCGCGTACAGCCTGCTGCGCGGTGAGTTCGGCTTCACCGGCCCGGTCGTCACCGACGACCTCGGTGCGATGAAGGCGATCGCCGACCGCTACACCCTGCCGGAGGCCGTACTGAAGTCCCTGCAGGCCGGGGCCGATCAGGCCCTGTGGTCCTCGGGTGGCCGGGTCGGCGAGGTGCTCGACCGGCTGGAGGCCGCGCAGGCATCCGGCGAGCTGCCGCCGGAACGGGTGCGCGAGTCGCTGGACCGGGTGCTCATCGGCAAGAACCTGTGCGGCTGACGCGCCGCGCGGACAGTTGTTCCGGCGCTTCGTGCGGACCACGATGAGCGTATCGACGGCAGAAGGGAACCGGGATGACGGTCGGCCTGCACGCACACGACGAGTCGGCGGAACTCGGCAGCGCGAGCTTCGTGCACGCGTTCTTCTCCACGGCCGCGGTCCGGCTGGAGTACAGCCGCTGGGGCAGCCGGTTTCCGGCCGTCATGGACTCGCTCTACCAGGGCACGCTGCCCGCCGACCAGGTCGCGCAGGCCCGGCGTGAGCTGCGTGTGGTGCGGGCGGAGCTGGGCGACTTCGAGCCGCGGCACGTGGTCTGGGACATCGAGGACCGCACCGCGAAACCCCCGTGGGGCGATGAGGTGAGCCCGGACGTCACCAGCCTCGGCGACTACTTCATCACCAGCGACGGCGAGGACCTGTTCGAGGTGATGGACGACCTGCTCGCGCACGCGGAGGAACACGGCACGGACGTACGGATCGCCTGAGCCGCGCGGGGCCCGGCAGGTCAGCCGGGCGGGAGCAGGCGAACCTCAGGTGCACCGGATCCGCCGGTGGCGAAGAACAGCAGCCGTCTGCCCTCCGCCTTCAGCGCGGCCGTGTCCCGTTTCGAGATCGCCTCGAACGGTGTGACGAGGAGTTCGGCGCGGTCCTTGGCTCGTTCGATCCGCCAGGTGCCGCGGACGAAGCCGCCGACCAGGATCGTGCCGGGGAAGATGCCGTTGACGGTGGTGATGCGCCGCCGGTACTCCTCGCTGATCACCCGGCTGCGATCGGCGTGCGAGAGGATCAGATTGTCGAACTCGGCGACGTAGCGCACCGGTGCCGGGGTGGCCGGGTCGGGCCGGGGCGCGTCCGGCAGGTCGAACAGCTCCCGGCCGTCGGTGGTGCGGAAGGTGACCAGCTCCGGCCGCAGCCGGTCCACCACCTCGCCGAGCCTGGTCAGGCCGCACCAGGCCTGCACGTCCATGACGGTCGCGGGGCCGAACGCCGCGAGATACCGCAGGACGAGGCGTCCGAGGTCGGGGTCCGGATCGAGCGGCGCGCCCAGCCACTGCCGCACGGTGGCGAACGTCGGCTGCCCGGACCGGCCCCAGACGGCGCGCGGCGGCACCTGGACCAGGGGCAGCAGGTTCCGCGCCGCGTGCACGAGGGCGGAGCGGTCCCGGTCCGGCCACCGTCGTCCGAGCTCGGCCCCGAGCCGGGCCCCGGTGAGCGGTTCGGCGGCCAGCGCCTCGACGGCGGCACCGACCAGTTCGGCGTGATCGATCCCGGCGATCTTCGGCCGGAGCGTGGGGTTGCCGCTCAGGTCGCGGTCCATGACGGGTTGCACGGCGGCGCGCAGGAAGCGGGCGTCCTCAGCGGTGACCAGGTGCACGGTGCCCCGCATGACGACGATGCGGACGGCACTGCGGTCGAGCAGGCAGCCGGCCAGCTCGCCGGGTTCGAAGTCCTTGATCCGGCTCCAGAGCTGGTAGTACGGCGGCCACGGCGCCTGGGCCTGCAGGCCGGCCAGGTGCGCCACGACCTCCAGCACCGGACGCTTCTCCTTGCGCAGCAACAGTTGCCGGGCAAGCAGTGCCCGGTTCAGCGCGCGGGTGCCGAGTACCGTCCCGGGTTCCGCCCGCATGCCCGCTCCCCGCGTCGATCCGATGATCGGGAAATTCTGGCAGAACGGTCCGACGGTGACGGCGACGGAATGGGAAGAATATTCGCGAAATCCGAGGACTTATACACGGCGCGGCCGGTGATCGCCATGGCACTGATCGCATGGACAAGTGTCACCTGGTGACCTGAATCACATGCGCAAGGTCTACCGAATAGTAGGCCATAAAAGTATGGAGACCCGGTTCGCGCGCTCGTGCGACTCTGCCTTTCCCGGTTCGTTGGAGGAATTCAGGTGCCCACGGAACACGCGTCCGCCGAAGGCGGGCGCGCCGCGGTGCTCGCCGGGCTCGGCGCCTGGCTGCCGCCGCGCGTCGTGGACAACGAGGAGATCTCCAGGACGCTCGACACCTCCGACGAATGGATCCGCACCCGTACCGGAATCCACGAGCGGCACGTCGTCGATCCCGGAACGTCCACAGTGGACCTCGCCACCGAGGCGGGGTCGCGGGCGCTGCGCTCCGCCGGGTTCGATCGGGTGGACGCGCTGGTCCTCGCCACCGCCACGCCCGACCAGGTCTGCCCCGGCAGCGCACCGCAGGTGGCGAGTCGGCTCGGGCTCGGCGGGATCGCCGCCTTCGACGTCAACGCCGTCTGCAGCGGCTTCGTCTACGCTCTCGCCACCGCGGCGGGGTTGATCGCTTCCGGTGTGGCACAACGGATTCTGGTCATCGGTGCCGATGCGTTCACCACCCTCGTCGACCCGGAGGACCGGGGCACGGTGCCGATCTTCGGCGACGGCGCGGGAGCCGTCGTGCTGCGTGCCGGAACGTCCGAGGAGCCCGGCGCGCTCGGTCCGTTCGACCTGCACAGTGACGGTGAGCTCGCCGACCTGCTGATGGTCCGCGCGGGTGGTGCCCGGCAGCGCCACTCGGAGAACCCGGCGGACTACTTCCTCGACATGCGGGGCACGGCGGTGTTCCGGCACGCCGCCGCCCGGATGGCCGAGTGCTCGCGCGCCGTTCTGGACCAGGCCGGCTGGACCGTCGCCGACGTCGACCGGTTCGTCGGGCACCAGGCGAACATCCGCATCCTCAACGCCGTCGCCAAGCAGCTCGGTCTCCCGCTGGACAGCCTGGTCGTCAACATCGAGCGCACCGGCAACACCAGCGCCGCCTCGATCCCGCTTGCCTTCGCCGATGCCGTCGCCGATGGCAGCCTGAAGGCCGGCGACCGGGTACTGGTGAGCGCCTTCGGGGCCGGGCTGACCTGGGGTGCGACACTGCTCCGCTGGCCGGACGTCGCGCTCGCCTGAGACGGCCTGCTGGGGCGCGCGACACGGGGTGCTGGGGCGGGCGGGTGTCAGGGGCCTGGTGTGCCGTCGTCGAGCCAGGTGGAGGTGGGCTCGTTGCGGCCGCGCAGGCGGATCGGCTCGTGCGGCGACCAGCGTTCCCGCTCCCGCGCGGCGCAGGTCTCGATGACGCCGGAGCTGGCCAGGATCCGCCCCGGTACCCCTTTCGCGCTCTCGGTGAGCCGGGCGGCCTCGTTCACCGCGTCCCCGATCACCGTGTACTCGAAGCGGGAACTGGTGCCGAGTTGCCCGGCGAACACGACCCCGGACGAGACGCCGATGCCCAGGTCCAGCTCGCCCTGCGCGGCGACCGCGTCACGGATCGCCCTGGCCGCCTGCAGGGCCGAGGTCGACGGATCGGCCAGCCTGCTCGGGGCGCCGAACACGCACAGCGCCGCGTCACCCTGGAACTTGTTCACCAGGCCGCCGTGCGTGCCCACCGCGCCCACCACCGCGTCGAACAGCCGGTTCAGCATGTCCACCAGCTCCTGTGGCGGGAGGCGGTAGGCCAGGACCGTCGAGTCGACGACGTCGACGAACAGGGCCGTCACCTCGCGGACGTCGCCGGAGAGCGAGGCGCCGTGTTCGAGCGCGTGCCTGGCCACGTCGGCGCCGACGTGCCTGCCGAACAGGTCCCGCATCCGTTCCTGCTCGCGCAATCCGGCGACCAGATCGTTCACCGACGCCTGGAGCATGCCGATCTCGCTGGCGTCGTCCACCGGTACCGAGATGTCGGTGCGGCCGCGGGCGACCTGGGCCAGCGCCCGCCGCAACTGCCGCAGCGGCGAGGCCACCGCCCTGGCCAGCAGCGCGGTGGCGACGGCGCCGGTGACCAGACCGGTCACCGCCAGCACCACCAGGCTCGGGGTCGGCTCGCGCGTGCCGAGGTCGGGCGGCACCAGCACCAGCAGCACGCCGAGCAAGGGCACGCCACCGGCCAGCGCCCAGGTCACCGCCAGCCGGATCAGCACGGTCGTCGGCAGCCGGTCCTGCGGCGGCGAGACGTCGAGGGCCAGCGTCATCACCGGGCGGCCGACCCACTCGGCGATCAAGTACGTGAGGCCGACGGTGGTGAGCCCGCCGATCGCGATCACCAGGAACACGCCGAGCGCGTCGAGGGCGGAGCCGAGCGTCCAGGTCAGGATGCCGAGGGTGAGCGCACCGGCGGCCCAGAGCGTGCCGCTGATGAACGAAAGATGGGCGGGCAGCCGCAGTGCCCGGCGCGCCTCGTCCGGCGAGGGCGGACGGCCGAGCGCGAACCACACGGCCGTGCGGCGTTGCAGGATCGCCGTCCACGCCGAGCCCGCGACCAGCGACAACCCGACGTAGCCCGCGGCGCAGGCGACGAGCACCCAGCCGCGATCGCCGGTGTCGCCCGGGATGCCCTGGAGCACCAGCAGCAGGAACACCACAGCCGAGCCGATGACGCTGGAGCCGACGCCCAGTACCGCGAAGCCGAGGCTGGTACGCAACGCGGCGCGGAACCTGGCCGGCCGGAAGAGTCTGGGCACTCCCCGATCGTATGGCCCCACCGCCCGCCCCACCCCGGGTTCTCCCGATGGTGGACGGGCGGCCTCTTCAGGAGGCCTTTCGTCCCCGGCGGCCCGCCGAACGGGAAGCCTCGCGTACGGCCTGCTCCAGCTCGGCACGCTTGAGCTTGGAGCGGCCCTTGATGTCGAGCTCACGGGCCATCCGGTCCAGCTCCGCCCTGCTCAGGCCGGCGGGATCGGCCTGCTTGCCGGAACCCGCGGTGGCCTTCTCACCGGAACCGGAACCGGAACCGGTCTTGCCCGCACGTCCGCCGGTACGGCCCCGCACGCTGCGGGACAGCGCGTCGAACAGGTCCACCACCTTCGTCGCCTCGGCGGGTTGCTCCGCGGGGCTGACGGTCCGGCCCGCCTTCTTGTCCTCGATCAGCTTCTCGACGCGCTCGGTGTAGGTGTCCCGGTAGTCCTCCGGTTTCCATTCCGCGGACATCGAGTCGATCAGGTTGACCGCCATGTCGATCTCCTTGCCGCGGGCCGCTTTCGGCTCGGGCAGCTTCCGCAGTTCACGGCGAGCGTCGCGGATGTCGGCGGCGAAGTGCAGGGTGTCGAGGATCAGCACCCCGTCGCCTGCCCGGACGGCGGCGACGTACTCCCTGCCGCGCATGACGAAGGTCGAGATGCCCGCCTTGTTCGTCCGGTCCATGGCCTGCACCAGCAGGCCGTACGCCCGGTGGAACTCCTCCTTCGCCGGGGCGAGCCAGTACGTCTTCTGGAAGTAGATCGGATCGATGTCGCCGAGGTCGACGAACGACTCGATGTCGATGGTGCGCGACCGTCCGGGCGCGATCTCGTCCAGTTCCTCTCCTTCGACGAGCACGTAGTCGCCGTCGTCGAGTTCGTAGCCCTTGACGATGTCGGCGTACTCGACCTCCTTGCCGGTGCGCTCGTTGACGCGCCGGTACCGGATCCGGTCGGAGGTCCCGCGCTCGAACTGCCGGAAATGGATCGAGTGGGCCTCCGTCGCGCTGTACAGCTCGACGGGCACGGTCACCAGGCCGAAATTGACGGCCCCGTTCCAGATCGGTCGTGCCACGACTTCCTCCCGGATCTACCGAATATCCTTGCGCGACATGGATTCCCTGTTCAACGGAACGTCTACTGTGGTCACTTCTCCTCGCGGACGACCTCGGTGGGCGATTTGTCCTCGCGCTCGCCGAGAAAGCGGGAATGGCGCAGCCTGCCGTCGTTCGTCCATTCCGAGAAGCCGATCTGCGCGACGATCTCGGGACGCACCCAGTGGATTCCGCGCTCGGCGACACGCTCCGCGAACGGGGACGTTTTCTCCTCCATCCGGAGCAAGCGGTCATGCAGATCGTGCAGGGTCGCCGAGTCGAAGCCGGTGCCCACCTTTCCCGCGTACCGCAGGGAATCGCCCTCGTAGTAGCCGAGCAGCAACGCGCCGAACCCCTGCCGCGAACCGGACGGATCGGTGAAGCCGCCGACCACGAACTCCTGCCCGGAAACACACTTGAACTTGAGCCAGTCGCGGGTACGCCCGCCGTGGTACGGGGAATCGGCCCGTTTCGCGATCAGTCCCTCCCAGCCCTGTTCGCAGGCGTGCCGGAAGTAGGCGTCGCCGTCGGTGTCCCTGTGCTCGGAGCGCCGGAGCGGGTCGGTGAAGTCGAAGGCCTCGCGCAGTAGCTCTTTCCGTTGCCGCAACGGCAACCTGCGGGCGTCGTGGTCGTCGAAGTGCAGCAGGTCGAACAGGTAGTAGTAGACGTCGACGCCGGTGGCCCGCGCCCGCTCCGGATCGGTCAGGTGGATTCGGGGGGCGAGGGTGGCGAAGCTGGTCCGCTCCCCGTCGAAGGCCACGATCTCGCCGTCCACGACGAATCGGTCGCCGCCGAGCCCGGCGATCGCCTCGACGATCTCCGGGTAGGCACCGTTCATCGGGTTACGGTTGCGGGACAGCAGTTGCGGGGTGCCGCCGTCGCGGACGCAGATGGCCCGCACCCCGTCGAGCTTGCGCTCGAAGAGCCAGGCGCGATCGGCGAACCGGCGCTCGGTCAGGGTCGCCAGCATCGGGTCACGCCAGCCGGGCGCGCTCACCGCCGATGCCCGCCGTTCCGCTCCGCCTGCCCGTCACGCAGCCCGTTCATGCGGCGGTAGTACCCAGACCAGCAAAAACAGAAACGATCACGCCCCGGCCCGGTGTTATTCCATGTCCTGCTCGGCGAGGCCCTTCCGGAGCTGGGTGAGTGAACGGGCGAGGAGGCGGGACACGTGCATCTGCGAGACGCCGATCCGCTCGGCGATCTGCGTCTGGGTCATGTTGTGCACGAAGCGCAGCGCGATGATCCGCCGTTCGCGTTCCGGCAGCGTCCTTACCAGCGGTTGCAGCGCCTCGTGGTTCTCGACGTCGACCAGTGCCGGGTCGTCCTCGCCGAGGGTGTCGCCGAGCGAGACGTCGTCGACGTCGGCGGAGAGCATCTCGTCCAGCGAGGCCGAGTTGTAGGCGTTGCCCGCTTCCAGCCCCTCGAACACCTCGTCCTGACTGAGGTCGAGGTGCTTCGCCAGCTCACTGGGTGTCGGCGCGCGGCCGAGATCCTGGGAGAGCTGCGTCGTCGCGTTGGACAGCGCGAGGTGCAGCTCCTTCAGCCTGCGCGGGACCCGCATCATCCAGCCGGTGTCCCGGAAGTGCCTGCGCACCTCGCCCATCACCGTCGGCACTGCGAAGGACAGGAATTCGGAACCGTGCGCCGGATCGAAGCGGTCCACGGCGTTGATCACGCCGACCGTCGCCACCTGGATGAGGTCCTCCCGCGCGACGCCACGGCCGGAGAAGCGCTGCGCGACGTGCTGGGCCAGCGGGAGATAACCGGTGACGAGGTCGTCGCGGATCCTCGCCCGTCGCGGGTCGTCCTCACCGAGTTCGCGCAGTTGCCCGAACAGTGGCGCGAGATGCTCGTACTCGTTGGCGGACGAGGTCCGGGTGGTCCCGTCGCTCGCGGCCCGGCTCAACCTTCGGCCGCCTTCTTACGCTTCGACAACTCGATGTGCATGTGGTGCCCTTCGGCATCCCCGAGCTCGACCCAGGTGCGCGCCGTGTCCGCCAGCGTCGTCAGCACCCGCCAGCCGAACGATCCGGTACTCGGTGGCTGCTCGTCGGCGGATCGGGCCTCGCCGGTGAACCGCAGCGTGTCCTCGTCGGCGGCGAACCGGCACACCAGCGTGGTCCCCGGCATCGCCCTGGCGATCAGGGTGGACGCGGCCTCGTCGATGGCCAGCCGCAGATCGGCGACGGCGTCGAGATCGAAATCGGCCCGGATGGCGATACTTCCCGCGACGGACCGGATGATCGGCAGGTGGACGAGGTCGGCGCCCAGCCGGAGCTCGATGTCGTCTCGCGCGCCGATTCCGGACGCGAGTGGTGATTCGGTTTCGAACACATTCACCTCGTCTTGGGGACCGTCTCCGGGCGTCACGGCCTTGCCCGCTGGCGTCACCTTCGCAGGCCCAGCGGTCGATCGCGATCCGGCCGACCGTTGTCAGCGGCGTACTCGGGCGTGAATACCCCTCAGTGCGCGGAGTGAAACCCGGCGGTGTCTGACTTCCCACACAGTCTCGCGGTGGACCGCGTGGTTACTTAGGGTCCGGTGCGTGACTTGGTGGGAAGCTGTCGTGATCGCGCTGGCGGGACTGTGGGCAGGCACGATCAACACCGTCGTCGGCTCGGGCACGCTGGTGACGTTCCCGGTGCTGATCGCGCTCGGATACCCACCGGTCACGGCCACCACCTCGAACGCGATCGGCCTCGCGCCGGGCACTATCAGCGGCGCGATCGGCTACCGCAAGGAACTCACCGGCCAGGGCAGGCGGCTGCTGGTGTACGGGGCCTGCTCGCTCGTCGGCGCCATCGGCGGAACCGTTCTGTTGCTCAGGTTGCCCTCCGACGCCTTCGAGTCGATCGTGCCGGTACTGGTGGGGCTGGCGGTGGTGCTGGTGATCGTGCAGCCGCGCGTCTCGAAGTGGGTGGCCGCCCGGCAGAAGAGCAAGGCCGCGCACGGCGGTCCGCTGCTGCTGTTCCTGATCTTCCTCGTCGGCATCTACGGCGGCTACTTCACCGCGGCCCAGGGCGTCATGCTCATGGCGTTCATGGGGATGCTGCTGTCCGAGCCGATCCAGCGGCTGAACGGCATCAAGAACGTGCTGTCCGCGGTGGTGAACGTGGTCGCGGGCACGATCTACGCCTTCGTCGCGCCGGTGAGCTGGCCGGTGGTCGGGCTGCTCGCGGCCGGGTCGGTGCTCGGTGGCGTGCTGGGCGCGAAGATCGGCAGGAAGCTGTCGCCGGTCGTGCTGCGCGGCGTGATCGTCGTGGTCGGTGTCGCCGCGATCGTGATGCTGATCCTGGACTGACCGGATTCCTGCCCGGAATCGGGCAGGAAATTTGCCCCGCGGACGGGCTGGTGGCAATGTCGGCCGGTGTCCAGCCCCGAGCACACCGACCTGGTGCGCCACATCGCCCGCTCCACCGGACTTCCGGCGGGAACCGCGGCGCGGGTGGTGGCCGAGGTCGTGGCGTACTTCGGTGAGACCGCCGAGGAGTACGTGCGCAGGCGGCACGCCGAACTGCGCCGCCGGGGCATGCGCAACGCGCGCATCTGGACGCTGATCGCGGACGAACTCGCCACCAGGCCGGTGGGCGCGGGCGCGTACACCGAACGCAGGCTGCGCCGGATCGTCTACGGCTGACCACCTCGGAAGGGCAACACACCATGTGCGGAATCGTCGGCTACATCGGCGGCCGGGAGGCCACGCCCATCCTGCTCGAAGGGCTGCACCGGCTGGAATACCGCGGCTACGACTCCGCCGGGCTCGCCGTCGTCGACCGGGGCCGGATGAAGGTCACCAAGGCGGCCGTGCGCGTGGACGAACTGCGCGAGCTGGTCGGAACGCATCCCTCGGGCGTCGGCATCGCGCACACCCGCTGGGCGACGCACGGCGAGCCGACCGACGCGAACGCCCACCCGCACCTCGACGCGAGCGGCCGGATCGCCGTGGTGCACAACGGGATCATCGAGAACGCCGAGGAACTGCGCGGCAAGCTGGAAGCCGAGGGGGTGGCCTTCGCCTCCGACACCGACACCGAGGCACTGGCCCACCTGATCGCCGCCGAACGCGAGGCGGCGGACACCCTGGAGGACGCCGTCCGTGCCGTGCTGGCCGGTGTCGAGGGCGCGTACGGGATCGTCGTGCTCGACGTGCGCGACCCGGCCGAACTGGTGGTGGCCCGCAACGGCAGCCCGATCGTGCTCGGCATCGGCGACGGCGAGATGTACGTCGCCTCCGACGTCGCCGCGCTCGTCCGGCACACCCAGCGCGTCGTCTACCTCGACGACGGTGAGCTGGCCACCATCTCCGCGGACGACTTCCGCACCTCCACCTCGCAGGCCCGCCGGACGGCCAAGACCCCGACGACGGTGGACGTCGCCGAGGACGACTACCAGCTCGGCGGGTTCGCCGACTACATGCGCAAGGAGATGCACGAGCAGCCCGAGGCCGTGCGCCGTGCCCTGATGGGGCGTCTCGACGAGCGCTTCTCCACCGCGCACCTCGGCGGCATCTCGCTCGACGCGCGGGAACTGCGGTCGATCCGGCGGGTCAAGTTCCTCGGCTGCGGTTCGGCCTACTACGCCGGGCAGCTCGGTGCGAACCTCGTCGAGGAATGGGCGCGTGTCCCCGCCGACGCCGAGCCCGCGTCCGAGTTCCGGTACCGCAACCCCGTCGTCGACCCGGACACGCTGTACGTCGCCGTCAGTCAGTCCGGCGAGACGCTGGACACCCTCGCCGCCGTACAGGAACTCAAGCGCAAGGGCGGCCGGGTGATCGGCATGGTCAACGTCGTCGGCAGCGCGATCGCCCGCGAATGCGGCAGCGGCGTCTTCCTGCACGCCGGGCCGGAGGTGTCGGTGGCCTCGACGAAGGCGGTGACCAACATGAGCGTCTGCTTCGCGATGCTGGCGCTGCTGCTCGGCCGGGTGCGGGACCTGTCCGTCGCGAACGGCCGCCGGGCGGTGGACGCGATGGCCGTGCTACCCGACCGGATCGCCGAGGTCCTCGCTTCCGACGAGGACGTGGCGCTGGCCGCCGCGAAGTTCGCCGACGCGCGGCACATGTTCTTCATCGGCCGCGTCCGCGGCTGGCCGGTGGCGCGGGAGGGCGCGCAGAAGCTGAAGGAGATCTCCTACGTGCACGCCGAGGCGTACCAGGCCTCCGAGCTCAAGCACGGCCCGCTGGCGCTGATCGACGCCACCATGCCGTCCGTGGTGATCGTCCCGGACGACGAACTGGTGGCCAAGAACGTCGGCACCATCGAACAGATCAAGGCCCGTGGCGGCCCGGTCATCGCTGTCACCAACGCGGACCTGCCCGCCGGGCTTGCCGACGCCGTGCTGCGCGTCCCGCGCTCGGAACCGGAGCTGGACCCGATCCTGTTCGCGATCCCGTTGCAGCTCTTCGCCTACCACGTCGCCAGGACGCTGGGCCGCGACATCGACAAACCGCGCAACCTGGCCAAGAGCGTCACCGTCGAATAGTGGTTCCGGCCCGCGCGGGGCCGGAACCACCGGGCCGCTCAGAACGCGCGGGCCGCCTCGATGAGGCGGTCGTTCTCCTCGGCCGTACCGATCGTCACCCGGACGCCGTCCCCGGCGAACGGCCGCACCACCAGCTTGTGCTCGAGCGCGTGCTCGGCGAAGGCCACCGCCCGCTCACCCAGGGGCAGCCAGACGAAGTTCGCCTGCGTCCGCGGTACCTCGAATCCGGCCGCCAGCAAGGCTTCTCGCACCCGATCCCGTTCGACGACGATCTCCGCGCACCGTTCGAGCAGCTCGGCCTTCGCGTCCAGGGAAGCGATCGCCGCGGCCTGCGCGAGGGCGTTCACGCTGAACGGCACGAACACCTTCCGTAGCGCGGCGGTGACCTGGGCGGGAGCGTAGGCGTAGCCGATCCGCAGGCCGGCCAGGCCGTACGCCTTGGAGAACGTCCGCAGCACGGCCACGTTCGACCGTCCCCTTGCCAGGTCGACGCCGTCCGGCACCTCCTCGTCGGAGACGAACTCGCGGTACGCCTCGTCCAGCGCCACCAGCACGTGCGAGGGCACCGCGTCGAGGAAGCGTTCCAGCTCCTCGCGCCGCACCGCCGTTCCGGTCGGGTTGTTCGGGTTGCAGACGAACACCACGCGCGTCCGCGGGGTGATCGCGGCCAGCATCGCGTCCAGGTCGTGCGTGTGGTCGTCGTCCAGCGGCACCGTCACCTGCGTGGCCCCGGCCACTCGCGTCAGGATCGGGTACGCCTCGAAGGAACGCCAGGCGAAGAGCACTTCGTCGCCGGGGTCGCAGATCGCCTGGACGAGCTGCAGGCACACCGACACCGATCCGCAACCCACCGAGACCTGCTCGGCGGGTACGTCGAGTTCACGGGCGAGCCGGTCGATCAGCGCCGAGGCCCCCATGTCCGGGTAGCGGTTGACCTGGGCGGCCGCCTCGGCGATGGCCTCGGCGACACTCGGCAGCGGGCCGCCGGGAACCTCGTTGCTCGCCAGCTTGACCGCGCCGGGCACCGAGCGGCCGGGAACGTAGTTCGGCAGCGAATCGAGGTCGGCGCGAGTGTGCACCGCACCGTCGGGGCGGGACGTCATGGCAACTGCTCCTTGTCGGTCAGTGGACGCGGGATGGGCCGCCCCGCCAATCTAGCCGTCCCGCAACGTCCGAACGTATGTTGACTTCCGGTCACTCCCAGGTGGTTGGGTATGCACATGACGCGAACGCAGACCGAGGACTATGCCCGCGCGGACGGCCGTGCGCTCCGCCTCACCTTCGCCGAACCGGAGGGCGCGATCCGGGGCGGACTGGTCGTCCTGCACGAGGCGGACGGCATCACCGACGGGGTGCGGCTGCTGGTCGGCAGCCTCGCCGAGGAGGGCTGGCTGGCCGTCGCCCCGCACATCTACGAAGCCTAGGGCGCCGACGGTGAGCGGATTACCCGTGAGGACGTCCTCGCCGCCACCGACATCACCCTGGCCTGGCTGGTCGACCACGACATCCGGGCCGACCTGCTCGGCGTCGTCGGCTTCGACCTCGGCGGCACGGCGGCATTGATGGTCGCCTCGCAGCGCACACTCGGCGCGGCGGTCAGCGTCGGCGGGCAGAGCGCGGCCGTGCCGAAGGAGAGCGAACTGCCGCCGCTGGTGGAGATCGCCGGCTCACTCACCAGCCCGTGGCTGGGCATCTACGGCGACGCCGGGGACGAGCAGGGCGTCGCCGCGGTGGAACGGCTGCGCGAGGCGGCGGCGGAGTCGCCGGTCGCCACGAACGTCGTCCGCTACCCGGGCGCCAACCACCGTTTCGACGCCGACCCGGGTGCCGCCGCCGAGGCGTGGCAGCGGACCCTCGGCTGGTTCGACGCGCACCTGCGCTGAACCCGGGGGAACCGGATCGCCCCGCCCTCCGTCGATTCCTACGTCCTTACCGGGGAGTTCACGGCGAACGATGGGGGAGGCCACAGTGGCGGGCAACGGCGAGTCGACCGGCACAGCAGCGGACACCGCGTTCGGGGCGGGAGCGGCCGCGAGCCTGACCCCCGTGGCGCGGGACGTCGCGGTCGTCCGGGAACGGGCGGGTACCGGCGCACTGCGGATGTCCGAGGAGGCCGCCCACGACCTGCTCGCCGAACTCGCCACGCTCCGCGCCGCCGTGCACCGGATGATCGGGCGCGGCGGCGACCTGGACACTCCGCTGCACTTCGGAGACAGCTTCGTCGCCCACACGCTGAGCCGGAAACTGCGTGGCGCCGCGGCGGGCGGCGCCGGCGCCGCGATCCCCGTCCTGGAGCAGTTCGGGGACGTGCTCACCGATCTGGAGGTCACCGTCCGTACCGCCGCGGGCCTCTACCAGGCCGCCGAGTGCGAGGCGGGCGACCGGCTCGCCCGGGCCGCGGGCGGTGCCCGGTGACCGCCGCCGGGCAGCGGCGGATCCTCGCGATGCCGTGGCCGCCGCGGGAGCCCGAACCCGGCCCGCAGGACCTCGACGGCGACGTCGACTGGATGACCTACTCGCACGCGGAGCTGTACGCGATGGCGCACGAGGGCGTGAACCTCGCCGAGGCCACGTCCGTCGCCGCGTCCTGGGCGGAACTCGCCGAGGAACTCGACGAACTCGGCGCGCGGCTGGGCAAGGCGCTGGCCGCATCGGCCGACGGCTGGGAGGGCGAGGCCGCGGATGCCGCCCGCGCCGGGGTGGAACGGCTGGTCTCCTGGACCTCCGCCACGGCCGCGAGCGGCAAGGACGTGTCGACCTGCGTCATCCGGCAGGCCGACATCGCCGAGACGGCACGGCGGACGATGCCGGAGCCGCCGGAAGCGTCGCCTGTACGACGTTGCGTCGCGTTGAACCTGGTCGCCGATCCGGGACCGGAACGGCTGGCCGCGCAGCAACTCCACCGCAGGGCAGCCGAGGTGATGCAGCGGATGCAGCAGGCCTCGAACGAGGTCTACGCCGACGTCCCGGCGTTCACCAGCCCGATGCCGCGGACGGAACTGCGCCGCACGCCGGAGAAACCGGTCGCGCCGGAGCCGGAGCGGGAGGTCACCGCCGATCCGCGCCGGGAGCCGCCTGCCGAAGCCACGGTGCCCGGGCACCGGGAGGCGACCACGCCCAGCGCGGGCGAGGTGTCCCCGTCCGCGACTCCGGCAGGCCCGCTGCCGGGCGGCCCTTCCGCGCACGGCGGCGTGGGTATCACCGCGACCGGTGGTGGCGCGTCCGGTGCGCAGGCTCCGGCCGCCCCGCTCGCCGCCGGAACCCTCGCCGGTTCGCGTGCGTTGCCGCGTACGAATCGCACCGCGGGACAGGGACCGGCCTCTGCCACCGCGCCGCAGGCACGCGGCGGCGGGATGGGTACGGGCATGGGCATGGCCGGGATGCCGATGGGCATGGCCGGAGCCGGGATGCGGCAGGACGACGCCGTCGAACGCACCACGCCCGGCTACCTGGAGGAGGACAGCGGCTTCTGGAGTTCCGACGTCCTGGTCTCGCCGCCGGTGCTCGGCGAGGAGCCGACCGCACGACCGGGGCGGTACTGACCGTGCGCGATCCGGACACCGGTGCCGTCCACCTGCATCTCGGCGAGTTCTTCCTGCTCTGGACCGCGCTCGACCTCGGCGAGCTGCCGGTGGTGCTGGAGGTGCCGCACGCCGGTCGGACGGACTCGGCGCGGGCGGAACTGATCGCGGAGGCGGACGGCACGCTCGCCGCGCGCGGCCTCGGCACCGTCGCCGATCCGGCGCGGGACCTCGCCGGACTGCTGCGCACGCTGGACACCTCGGAGGTGACCGTCGAGCTGGAGCACGCGCCGCTGCGCCGCTTCGCCGTGGCAGGACCGCTCGGCGCCGCCGTCGCGACCGTCGAGGGGACCGTGGTGCACCTGGCTCCGGTGCGCGCGACGGCCCTGACCGACACCGTGCTCGCAGCGCTGCCGGACACGGGGGCCGGCCCCGGCGGCCCGGCGAACGTGCACGCCGAGGACTACGAGCGAGCGGTCGAGGCGCTGGAACACGAGGGCGTCGACGGGTTCACCGACGCTCTGCACCGGGCGGGCGTCCGCGCCGCCGAGGTGAACACGCTGGTCCGCGCCGTCTGCCATCGGACGGGGGGCGGCTCGATCGCGGCGAGCGTGCGCACCCGTGGCGGACGCAGGGCGCGCACTCCCGCCCCGGTGCACTGGGCGGACACCCCCGAGGGCAGGTACGCGCTGCGCCGCAACGGCGGCTGGCTGACCGTCACCCCCGCCGACCCCGCCCGCCTGCGGACGATGGCCGCGGAGATGGTGGCCGACCTCACCGGCTGACCGGCCGTCCATGTGGGCCGGCACCACCCGCGCCGCCCGAGTTGTGGACGAACGGACGTCTCGTTCGGCGTTAGGCTCGGTCCGTGACTACCTCCGCCGACATCCCAGAAGTGCTGTGGCGCCCCGACGCGAGCCGGGTGGCCGACACGCAGATCGCCCGTTTCCGCGCCTGGCTGCGCGCCGAACGCGAGGTCGAGGTCGAGGACTACGACCAGCTCTGGGAGTTCTCCACCGAGCGTTACGCCGAGTTCTGGGACGCGGTGACCGAGTACCTGGGCGTCATCTGGCACCAGCGGCCCGCCGCCGTGCTGGGCAGCGACACCATGCCCGGAGCGGAGTGGTTCCCCGGCGGCACGCTCAACTACGCCGAGCACGCGCTCACCGGCGGCGTGGCGGGTGCGGCGAAGGCCGACGAGGAACTCGCGGTGGTCTTCCAACGCGAGGACGGCCTGTCCGCGCGGCTCAGCTACGGCGAACTGCGGTCGAAAGTGGCCGCGGCCCGGTCGGTGCTGCGCGAGCTGGGCGTGGTCAAGGGCGACCGGGTCGTCGCCCTCGCCCCGAACTGCCCGGAGACGCTGATCGCGTTCCTGGCCACGGCCAGCCTGGGGGCGACCTGGTCGTCATGCTCGCCGGACTTCGGCGTCCGCGCGATCTCCGACCGGTTCACCCAGATCGAGCCGAAGGTGCTCATCGCCGTCAACGGCCACGTCTACAACGGCCGTACCTTCGACATCCGGTCCACAGTGGACGAACTTCGCTCGGGGATCGGTTCGCTCGAAGCGACCGTGCTGATCTCCTACGCCGGAGCGGGCACGCTGGACGGCGCGCTGGACTGGACCTCGCTGCTGGACGAGCACGCCGGAGCGCCGCTGGAGTTCGATCCGGTCGAGTTCGGCCACCCGCTGTGGGTGCTGTACTCCTCGGGCACCACCGGCCTGCCGAAGGGCATCGTGCAGGGGCACGGCGGCATCACCGTCGAACACCTCAAGGCCCTCGCGCTGCAGAGCGACATGGGTCCCGGCGACCGGTTCTTCTGGTTCACCACGACCGGCTGGATGATGTGGAACTACCTCATCTCCGGCCTGATGGTCGGCTCGGCGATCGTGCTCTTCGACGGCAGTCCCGCACACCCGGATCTGAACGCGCTGTGGAAGCTCGCCGAACAGCACCGCGTCACGTACTTCGGCACGTCCGCGCCCTACATCCAGAGCTGCCTGAAGAAACACCTGAAGCCGGCCACGGAGTTCGACCTCACCGCGCTGCGGGCCGTCGGATCGACCGGGGCGCCGCTGAGCCAGGAGGGGTTCCGCTGGATCGTCGACGAGATCGGCTCCGGTGTGCAGATCTGCTCGGTGTCCGGCGGGACCGATCTGTGCGCGGCGTTCGTCGCGTCCGCGCCGGACGTCCCGGTGTGGCTGGGCGAGCTGTCCTGCCGCTCGCTCGGTGCCGCCGTCGCCGCCTACGACGAGGCGGGACGGTCCGTCGTCGACGAGGTGGGGGAACTGGTGGTCACGGCCCCCATGCCGTCGATGCCGGTGTACTTCTGGAACGACCCGGACGGCAGCAGGCTGCGCGAGGCGTACTTCGAGGACTTCCCCGGCGTGTGGCGGCACGGCGACTGGATCAAGATCACGTCGAGGGGGTCGGCGGTGATCTACGGCCGCAGCGACTCCACCCTCAACCGCGGCGGCGTCCGGATGGGCACCGCGGAGTTCTACCGCGTCGTCGAGGGTTTCGAGCAGGTCGCCGACTCGCTCGTCATCGACACCTCGCGGGCGGGTAACGACGACGGGCAACTGCTCTGCTTCCTGGTGCTCGCCGAGGGCGCCACGCTCGGCGACATCGAGCCCACCCTGCGCACCGAACTGCGCGCCGCGCTGTCGCCCCGGCACGTCCCCGATCGGTTCGTGGTCGTCGCAGAGGTCCCCCGGACGCTGAACGGCAAGAAGTGCGAGGTGCCGGTGAAGAAGATCCTCTCCGGCGTCGATCCGGACCGCGCTGTCAGCAAGGACGCACTGGTCAACCCCGAGGCGCTGGGGCCGTTCGTCGACCTCGCGCACGGCTAGGGGGTCTTTGTCCGGCCACCCGGCGGGGTGTGTACTCTATGTCGGCAGTGGTCGTAAGGGCCTGGGAGGCTTCGCCTAGTCTGGTCTATGGCGCCGCACTGCTAATGCGGTTGGGGGTAACCCCCCCTCCCGGGTTCAAATCCCGGAGCCTCCGCCGGGGCTCGGTTCGCCGAGCACCACCGTCGACTCCGGTCGGCAACAACTGAACACTGCGCCCGTAGCTCAACGGATAGAGCATCTGACTACGGATCAGAAGGTTAGGGGTTCGAATCCCTTCGGGCGCACGTCTGGTTGAGACGGCAAAAGCCCCCTGCACGCAGGGGGCTTTTTCTTTTCCCGGCCCTGGGGCTTGGCTAGGACTGTCCGAAGTAGACGGTCTGCCGACGGAGGCGCGGTTGCCGGATAGCCGCTCAGCCGGCGGGGTTCCGCTCCACAGTCCCGACGGCCCGGTCGGACTCCGCACCCGCGCGTGAGTCCGTGAGGAGCAGCCCGGACGCGATCCCGGACAACCCGCGGTGCGAGCGCGGTCGCCAGGCGAACACCAGGCAGACGACAAGCATGAACTGTGCCAGCGAGCCCGCGAACGGTACGAACTCGCCGAGCCCGAAGAGGACGTAGTAACCGAAGACACCGGTCAGCAGTGCGGGTATGACCCGGATGCCGGGGTGGCTGTGGCCGGGACGGGTTCGGTGCAGCCGCACAGCCCGCTGTCCCAGCGTCGCGCTGTGCCTGCCGAACGACGGGATCGCCAGCAGCAGCACCGCGGGCAACCAGGCGCCCAGCGCGGAACCGGCCACCCGGCCCCACGGCTGTGCCTCCAGGCGGACATCGAAGCCGTACAGGGCGATCAGGCCGGCCGCACCGGCCAGGAAAGCGCCCAGCGCGAACACGGTGACGAGGTCGACGAGCATTCCCAGCACCCGCCTGCCCGTGGTGACCGGACGGGGTGCGTCGGCCGGCGCCGTACCGCGCCGCCCGGAGAACAGACGCAGGGCAGGCGCCAGCAGCACACCGATCCCCGCTCCCAAGGTGTTCGCGATCAGATCGTCCACATCGAACAACCGGTACGGGCAGGTCATCAGGAACCAGTTCCCGGTCAACTGGGTGAGCTCGATCAGCAGCGACACCGCGAAGCCGATCAGTATCGCCGTGACCGCGCCGCGCCGGAAATAGTGACGCAGGTACGCGCCCAGCGGGACGAACAGCGCCACGTTGAACACGACCTGCTGCACGGCCGGATTGGTCACCAGGTCCCGGAGACCGCCCCCGCGATTCTCCTTCGCGATGTCGTCGAACATCTGCAGCGGATTCAACTGCGGCCGGATCGTCGTGCCCTGGGTGGCACACCAGGCCTCGTCGATCGAAGGGATGGGCAACAGGGTGTACGCGACGAGAGCGAGGCTGTACACCAGCAGTCCGAAGGCGAGCAGTGTCGGGCCGAGCCCCACCTCACCGCGGCGCCGGTAGCTGCGGAAGACGAACGGCGCCAACAGGATCACGGCGAGCAGCGAAGCGCCGGCCACCGCGATCATGCCCGGCAACAACCTGGACAAGCCCGCCCCCATTTCGGATAGGTCGACCGGCGCCCTCCGGCCCGGCTGTGGCGGGACTGGCCCGCCGTGGCGGGTACTCTGCCGTGCCGGTCGGCGGTCCGCAGCAGCAATGCCACCGGAAAGGGTGACACTCTCGTTGTGACTTTCCCCGGTGGGAGGTCACATCGGATCCAAAGTGGCCCGCGCGAGCGACACTCCGCCGTCCCCGACAATGATGGCTTCACCCGTACGGATGGACCGGCACGCCCCGCGAAGCGGAACGCCCGCACGGAACCGCCGGCGCCGTGACGGCGGCAGTAGAGTCCGGTGCATGATCAACCGAGCTCTGGGGCGTGTCTGCCAATTCCGTGGCCGCGGTGTTCGCGCCGTGGCGGTTCCCGGCGGCGTAGAAGGAAAACCCGGGAACGACACCGGTACGGAGGCTTCCCGTCGCCTCGCCGGGAACCACCTCGATCACGAATCCCGTCGACCGGGAATCGCCAGGCAGGCCCTGGCCGTGGCCGGTGCCGTCGCGGCAGTCGTAGTACTGGACGGGTGTTCGAACCCCACGGGACGATCCTGGGCCATCACCTACGAGGTGAGCGGCGAGGCCGGTGGTGTGACCGTCACCGAACTGACCTACACCGAGTCCAATGATCGCTACCAGGACGAGGTGGCCGAGCGCAGGCTCGACGGACCGCTCGGCCTGCCGTGGAAGGACGAGGTGATCGTCAGCGCGGGCCGCGACGCGAAGGTCACCGCGACCCCCTCGGGTCAGGAGGTGCTGACCTGCCGAATTCTTCTGGACGGGGAGAAGGAACTCGGTCGGGCCACTGCGGCCGGCCCCGGCCAACCCGTGAACTGCGCCAAGACCACCGACACCTGACCATCCGGCCTGGGGAGCGCGATCCCGCTGGCCGCACGTGGGTGGCCATGTGAGCCCGTGCGCATAGCTAGATGGATCACCACGGGCGACTTCCTGTCCAGGTGACAGTTGCTAACGCAGGCACGAGTCGCCGAGTCGAACGCCTCTGGTGGAGTCGAGCCGTTCTATGCGGTGCCTTGCCGAATCATCCCTTGAGATAAGTGAGGACGGCGAGGACTCGCCGGTGACCATCAGTGGGGGAGAACCCGAGTTTGGTGAAGATGTTGCCGATGTGCTTGGCGACGGCTGCTTCCGAGACGTTCAGTTCCTGTGCGACGACCGGGTTGGACTTTCCCTCTGCCATCAGTGCCAGCACTTCATGCTCACGTGCTGTGAGCTTTGCCAAAGAGGATTGCTTCTCGGCGCGTCGAGAGATTAGTTGCCGGATCATCTCCGGATCGACTACGGTTCCGCCTTTCGCGATACGTTCCACGGTATCTACGAACTCGAGGACATCGCCGACCCGATCTTTGAGCAGGTACCCCATTCCGCCCGCGCCGGAGACATCCGAGCCGAGTAGTTCGGTGGCGTAGGCGGTTGCGATGTATTGAGACAGAACCAGGATGCCGATGCCTGGATGCTTGGTACGAAGTTCCACGGCGGCACGAAGCCCTTCGTCTGCGTGCCCTGGTGGCATCCGCACGTCCGTGATGACAACGTCAGGTTCATGCTCTGCTACGGCGTCGATCAGATCTTCTGCGCTGCCCACCGCGGCAACGACCTGATGTTCGTATCTCGTCAACAGCTCTACGATGCCTTCGCGGAGCAGCACCGAATCCTCGGCGATGACTACTCGCAGCGGCTGAGATGACAAGGGATCTCCATCCGAATAGTTGTCGGCCCTCCGGCCGGACTCGACCACTCCAGCGTCCCCTCGACCACCGCCAAGCGGTCCACCAGGCCTTGCAGGCCCGTGCCCAGTGTAGGGTCGGCCCCCCCGACGCCGTCGTCTGTCACCTCTACCACCAGGTTTGGCCCGGCCACTCTGCCGACTACCTGCGAGCGAGTAGCCTCGCTGTGCTTGGACATGTTCGTGAGCAATTCACTCACGGCGAAATAGGCACCGGTCTCCACCGCCGCCTGCATGCGCCCCGGCAGACTGATGTCCACGTCGACCGGGATCGTGCATCTAGCCCCCAGCTCGATCACCGCGGCGTTGAGCCCCCGGTCGGTGAGCACCTGTGGATGGATCCCGTGAATGAGGTCGCGCATCTCGGACAGCGCCTGCTTGGCTTCTTCGTGCGCACGCAGGATCAACCGGTGTGGTTCGCCTCCGCGTTGGGCCAGTTCCACACTGGCCAGCCCGAGAGCCATGCTCAGCGCTACCAGCCGTTGTTGAGCTCCGTCATGCAGGTCGCGCTCGATCCGGCGTCGTTCGGCTTCGAAGCCGTTGAGCAGCCTGGACCGCGAACTTGCCAGCTCGACGACCTGCCGGTCGAGCTCCTCCTCCCGGGAGGCGAGAAGTAGTCGCGCGAACTGCACATGACCGGCGGAAACGACACCGAGCAGGTAAGTGCTCAGCATGGTGCTCACGACACCCACACAACTCATGGGTATGGCATCGAACGGACTGTCCAGCTTGCCGAGACTGCCGAGCATGATGGTGTCCGGAGCCACCAGCGCGACCAGCGCCGGCATGAATGCCAGCATCAGGCTGGTGGTCGCGACCGCGACAGCGGCAAGGTTGATGAGCGACAGGATGAGGGCGAGACTTATCAGGTAAACCAGTTCGCGCCAAGTGGCTCGCTCCCGTAACCGCGTTCGCAACCAGGGCCGGATTCCGCGCTCGGCAACCTTGATGTGCGGCCCGTGGAGCGTTCTCCGGTCTACGAGCTGAAGACGATAGCGCTCGATTTCTGCGACCGGAATCCCGAGCAGCGCCGCGAGTACCAGGATGATCAGCCCGACCAGCACCAGTGAGAACAGGGTGCCGACCGTAACCATGGCCGCGAATATCACCGCGAGAATCAGGCCGATAAAACTACCTGATAGCAGAAAGGCGTAAACCCTGAAAGGCCAAGAAGAAAACAGGAAACGTAGCGGTTTTCCGGTGAGTTCTCGCCATACGGTCATCGGTTCGGTGGCGGATGTCCCGGACTCGTCGAGGTGGCCCGGTGGCGTGGCCGAACTTTCGACGGCACCAACGCTCCTCATGTGTTCACGCTACGTTGGTTCATGCGCTCCGGGGATCACGTTGCCCCTACTTCTGCAGTAGTGTTTCGTATACCTCCGAACTCACGAACGGGTGAGTGACGCGTTCGGCCGGAGGTGCTTGACTCGCGAGATGAAGATCGTACGACCGCCCATGGCAGGCGTGCCCGGGCGGCCCCATGTCGGTGCCGCCGGTTCTCCCGAGCCGGTCGTGCTCTCTCAGGTGACCAAGACCTACGGGAGGGGAGAGGCCGCCGTCCAGGCGTTGCGTGGAGTGACCATCGGCTTTTCCCAAGGAACTTTCACGGCCGTGATGGGTCCCTCCGGTTCGGGGAAGAGCACCCTGTTGCAATGCGCCGCTGGTCTGGATACGCCGTCCGATGGCCACGTTCGTATCACCGGATCGAACATTTCCGATATGTCCGAGGTTCAGCTCGCCGAGCTGCGCCGTGACAGGATCGGCTTCATTTTCCAGGCGTTCAATCTGGTTCCGTCGTTGACCGCTGAGCAAAATGTCGAGCTGCCACTCAGATTGGCTGGTCGTAAGCCTGCCAAGCGGGACGTGCGCTCAGCTTTGTCGCGGGTCGGCCTTGATCGGGTCGGCAAGCAGCGGCCCTCGCAGTTGTCCGGTGGGCAGCAGCAGCGCGTCGCGATCGCGCGCGCCCTGATCACCCGGCCGGAAGTCTTGTTCGCCGACGAACCCACAGGGGCGCTGGACACCAATACGAGCGGTGAGGTGCTGACCCTGCTCCGGGAGACGGTTGAACGCGCGGGGCAGACGACGATCATGGTGACCCACGATCCAGTAGCGGCTGCCTACGCGGATCGAGTCATCTTCCTGGCGGACGGCCATATCGTCGGCCACCTGGACAACCCGACGGCAAAGGCAGTGATCGAGCAGATGACCCGTTTGGAGGGTTGACGTTTGCTGTGGATCGCGATTCGTACGCTGCGTGACCGATGGCTGCTCTTTGCAGGCTCGTTCATCGCGCTGACCTTCGGCGTAGCGCTTGTCGCGACAACGACTTTGGTGATCTCGGCGGCGGCAGATGCCGAGCCGCCCGAATCGCCTGCTCCCGGCCGGTTTGATGCAGTCGCCGTCGTCGTGCGGGCTGAGCAGCGCCTCGATATGGAGTTCCGCGACGGTGAGTCCACCTGGGTGCAGTCGGAACCCACCGCCGAGAGCGTCCGAGTTCCGGTCGAGGCTGGCGCGCGACTGGCCTCGGTGGACGGCGTGCAGGAACTGGTGCCGGCTCACGACTTCGACGTGGCGGTGATCGCCGGATCGGCCAACGCCCTGTCGGGATCGGGACAGAACTGGTCGAGTGCTCGCCTGGCTCCGTACCCGTTGGTCGATGGGAAACCACCTGGTCCGGGAACTGTCGTTGTCGCGGACGGGGTTGCGAAGATCGGTGACGAACTCACCGTGGTCACCCCTGCCGGTGATGAACGGGTCACGGTAGCCGGCCTTGTGTCCGCGGTAGCCGCCGGGCAACCAAGCGGTTCACCGGTGTTCTTCGCGGATGCCGATGCCGGACGGCTATCCGGCGCGGAAGGCCGGGTCGACGCGTTCGGTGCGTTCGCGGCACCCGGCGTCGCGCCGCAGGAACTGGCATCCAGGTTGCGTGCCGAACTTCCCGATCAGTCGTGGCGCACCGACACGGGTGCGACACGAGCGGACGACGGATCTGTCGACCCGTTCGAGCAAGCGACGTCGGATGTCACGGCGCTCATGGCGACGGCAGCGGTCGTAGCCGGTTTCGTATCCATTTTCGTCGTGGCAAGTACTTTCGCGTTCACCGTCGCCGGACGCCGCAACGAGATCGCGCTCCTGCGCACGGTGGGGGCGACGCCAAAACAAGTGCGAAGAATGATTACTGGCGAGTCCGTTCTGGTCGGGATGTTCGCCTCGGCTCTGGGGTGTGCGCTCGGCCCGATCTTCGCTCCCCTGCTCGGAGATCTGCTCATCGGGTTCGGGTTGGCACCGGCAGGTTTCACCGTGCCGACGTCTGGCTTCATGTTGCTCATCTCGTTCGCGGTAGGTGTCGTGGTCGCAGTTCTGGGCGTTTCACTGGCGTCTCGCCGGGGGGCCAAAGTCCGACCGGTGGAGGCTCTGCGCGTCGCCGCCGACGAGGGCAAGGTGATGACGGCCAGCAGGTGGCTGATCGGACTGGTGTTCGTCGCCATCGCCGGCGTGCTGTTGGCGGTGTTGCCGTCGGCGGGTGCCGAAGGTGCGGTCCCGGTCGCGCTCGTGCTGACAGAGGTACTCGTTGTCGCTCTCGCCGCACTGGCACCGGTTTTCCTGCCCGCGGTCGTGTGGCTTGCGGGCCTGGTGATGTCCAGGTTGGCCCCGACAGTGGGAATGCTGGCGCGGGAGAACCTCCGGGTCGGCGGCAGAAGAACGGTCTCCACGGCCGCACCGATCATGGTTACCGTGGCGATTGCTGTTTCCATGCTGACCATCGGTACGACGATCGCCTCGTCCACGGTGGCCGATCAGGAGCGAACCACGTCCGCTGATGTGGTCGTCGCTTCGTACGCGGCCGGGATCTCGCCGGCATCGACGGAGCGATTGCAAGCCGTTCCCGGCGTCCGGGCGGTCACCGCTCCAGTCCCGACAGAGATTCAGGCAGTGCAGAACGACTACTCGACAACGCTGTCCGCTGCGGGCGTCCGCCCTGAGCAGTTGCTGGAGAACTTCGACCTGCAGGTGATCGACGGCTCCACTCAGGCATTTCGGAATGCTGCCGTCGTGGTAGATCAGGAGACTGCGGAGATCGCGGAGTGGACCGCAGGGGCACAGGTGGATGTATATCTTGGAGACGGGACACGGACTTCAGTGAACGTAGCGGCGGTCGTGCAGTCGGCAGGTGGTCTTCCTGGCGCACTGCTTACTGACGATCTCCTGCAGGGGCACGTGGACTCGCCACTGGCCGAAGCGGCCTACGTGTCACTCGACCCCGGTACTGATCCGGGAGTTCTCGATGGTGTTGTGCCAGGAGCGCAGGTCCAGCCGATCGACGGCTGGCTGGATATGCAGGCGGACGACGCGGGCAAGGCCAACCGCGTGGTCTTTCTTCTGCTGATCGGTATGGCACTGGTATACAGCGGACTAGCGATCGCCAATACCCTGCTTATGGCATCGGGCCAGCGTGTCCGCGATGTCGCGCTGCTCCGCCTCGTAGGAGCCAAGGGACGGCAGATCACGTGGATGCTCTTGTGGGAGACGCTGACCACGATTGTCGTAGGTGTGTTGCTAGGTGCGGTTGCCGCCTGCGTCAGCGTGGCCGGCGTACTGAACGCCATCTCCGTAACAAATCCGGCCGCGCATCTGTCGGTTCCTCTCACTGAGTTGATCTTTGTGGTCGTCGGGTGCGTAGCCATCGCCCTGCTGGCCAGTCTGCTGCCGGCGAAGCTTGCGCTACGTGGCCGGGCCTTGGACACCGCTACCGCGCGACAGTGACTCGGTACTTCCACGAACCAGGAACGGTCCACATCTGTCGACGACACCCGGCGACTCAGGGCGACCAACGCCACTGGCGGTATAGCCAGCTCTACTTCAACGGTCCACGTTGGTCGATTGTCGGCACTGGTCGATATATCTAGGGTAAAAGCCAATTTCCCACTAAAGGGTGACTGCGGGATCGGGTCGACCGCCACAGAGGGTGATCATTGTGAGCTGGAGCGGGGTCGCACCCCACGGGCTGGCCTACGAGTCAATCCCTCTCAGCGGCCTGACCTACCGGAATCTCCGCCGTCAGGATGGTCGGTCCTCCGGGCGGGCTAGTGAGGGTCAGTCGCCCGTCAAGGACCGCGATGCGATCGGCCAGCCCGTTCAACCCGCTGCCCTTGGCGGAATCCGCGCCTCCCACCCCATCGTCGCTGACCGTTACGTGCAATCTTTCTCCGTACATGGCGGCGCTGACCTGGGTCAGCGTTGCCGAACCATGCTTCACCACGTTCGTCAGTGCCTCGCTGACCAAGTAGTAGACGGCTCTCTCGACAGATGGCGTCAGCGGAGTACTCAGCAGAACGTCGACCTCGACTGGTACAGGGCAGCGTGTAGCCAGGTCCTCGATCGCGGCCTCCACGCCGCGTTCCGTCAGCACTCTCGGATGGATCCCCCGCACGAGTTCTCGCAGTTCGGTCAGCGCTTGCTGTGCTTCGCGCTGCGCCTTGCCCACCAGGCGCGCGCTCGCACTCTGGTGCTCCTGGAGCTCCAGCCCAGCCAACTTCAGGGTGAGCGACACCGCGAGAAGCCTTTGTTGTGCACCGTCGTGCAGATCTCGCTCGATCTTCTGGCGTTCGGCGTCGAACGTACTGACGAGCCTTGCTCGAGACAGGGTGAGTTCTTGCACCTTATTCTGTGGGGTCGATTTTGGCAGCAGCACGAATGTGGCGAACGCTGCCTGACCGGCTGCGGACAACGACGCCAAATAAATGCACGTAATCGCACCTACGACGCCCGCTGCGGCGAAGGGCAGCGAATCTCCGACGTGATCGACCGTACCGATGCTGCCAAGCATGACGGTATCGGGCGCGACAAAAACTACCACCGCGGGCAGAATCGTCAATGCGATGCAGAAGAAAGTAACGCCGAGAAGGCCGAGATTCAGGAAAGTGAACAGCGATGTGAACACGACCGCGTAGGCCAACTCACGGAACGCCCGTCCTCGTCGAACATATTCGCAATAAGAAACTTTCTTCTCGTCTTTACGAGCATAATTCACACTTCTGTTCCGTGTCGTCAGGGTCAGTCGAGTTCGCTCGATCGATGCGAGCGGTCGCGCCACCAGAAACAAAATAAGAATCGCCAGCACGGCTGTTGCGGTCGCAGGCGATTGCGAGTATTCCCCGAGCATGGCGGCCGCTGGCGCCAGAAGCAGCAGGCTGCCGATTCCAGCTCCGGTGATGACGTAGGCGAACGAGTGCCATGGCCCGGCCGACGCCAGAAAACGGACAGGGTGGCCGATTCTGGCCCGCCGCTCGTTCGGCGGGGGGGTAACCATGCGACGAGGCTACTGCGAGACGCGACGCTTGTGCGGCAGAAGCGTCCTAAACTTGCCCGATCATTAGGCCAAGTGAGGGGCCTTAGCCTGCATAGATCACTCGAGTGGAGCAACCGTCAAACCCAGGCGGGCGCAGAACTCGCTCGACGTTCTCCTGCTGAGCCGGGACACTTTGACGCCGGGAGGAAACCGCCTGCAAGGCAGTGTCCCGCACCATCGTGCACAGCAAGCGTTGAATTTCTTCTGGTCACCTGACGGAGCATCTGTGCGCCGACGAGGAGACCAGCTTAGTTTTGACCAAAATTTGCCACTTAATTCACGGAAATTTATCTGTTAACAGTCACGGTCAGAACTGATACCGACCAATCGGTCGCAGCCGCGCAACTTCGCTTGATTGCCTTAATTGGAATTTCGTCCGTATTGGCGAGCAAGCACTCACGCTTGCGGATGGGCGTCATGTTTCGCGCGCGCCCCGGTGATTCCATCCCATCAGCGCGGCTCGACATTGACGGCATAATGAAGCCGTACGCTGGGACTTTTATTCCTGAGTAAATAAGTGTTGCGCTTCGCCTGGAAAGAATCTACAGCGCTTATGGTGCCAAGCCTACCGTTTCGGGTAGGCTAGGCACTACCAGACGTCGCTCGTCTGAAACCGGACGGGTCGGTGTTTGGTGGTGCTATTTCGACCGTTATGAGCAGATGATGGTCGGCCATGACCATGGCTGTTGCATTGGGGGCAATACTATGAGTCTTTCCCGTTTGACAGGCGTCCTTGCCGACCTGAGTACGGAACATCGGATCCCAGGGGCGCAGTTGGCGGTTCGGCATCGCGGCGAGACTTACTCGGCGGTGTTCGGTCACACCGCCTATGGGACGTCGGAACCGGTCGACTGGGGTAGTCGGTTTCCGTTTGGATCGGTCAGCAAATCCTTTACGGCCTCCGTTGCCATGCAACTGGTCGCCGATGGTGACATTGACCTGGACGAACCAGTGGACGCGCATGTCCCCGAGCTTCGGGATATCGGGTGTCTGCACGATGTAACGCTGCGGCAGCTGCTGGGGCATACGAGCGGCCTGGTTTCGGACCATGAGATCGACGGTCGGCAGAACACGACGCTCCGCCGGTATGTGTCGAGCCTTCAGGACTCCTGCAAGGCGGATTCGGCCGGCGTCGCGTTTTCGTACTCCAACACGGGCTATGTGCTTGTCGGGCGGTTGATCGAGTGCCTCACCGGCATGAGTTGGTGGGACGCGGTCGAATCTTTCCTCGCCGGTCCTCTCGGCCTGACGCTGACCCCGGCCGTACTAAGTGATCCGATGGCTTCGATCGTCACGGCACACTCCGTATCCGCGGGCAGGGTGGTGCCAGTGGCCAACGTCTTGCCCGCTGCCTGGGAGCCCGCAGGCGGTATCGCGGGCACGGCCTTGGACCTGCTCAAGTTCGCGGAGGCTCATCTCGACGGCGGTACGAACGCGATCCTAGATCGGGATCTCGCTGAACTGATGCGCCGCCCGACCGGCATCGAACCGTTCGGTGTCGCTCATGCGTGGGGGCTGGGCTGGGGCTTGTATCTCGACAGCTACCAGTCGATGTGGGCGGGTCACGACGGAACCCTCTCGGGAACCACGAGCGCGCTTCGGTTCGATCCGGCCGATGGCACGATTGTCGCGTTGACGACGAATGCAACCACCGGATTGGCGCTGTGGGCGGATCTCGTCGACAAGCTGGCTGAGATGGGTATCGAGGTGGGCGACTACGGTGGCCGCACCGTCGTGCAGCCGGGGCAGTGGCATGACCCGGCTGAGTATGTCGGCGACTATGTCAACGGCACGACATGCTTCAGGCTTCGTGTAGACGCGCAGAACCTTCTGTCCCTCGATGATGGAACCGGGTTTGTGGCCAGCCTGACGGTTGCTGGGCCGGATACTTTCTTAGTGCACCAGAAGGATGTTTCAACACCGAGTCACCCCGCGCGATTTCTGCGCGACAGCGTGACAGGACGTATCCGATCCATGCAGTTCAGTGGGCGAATGTCGAGTTTTCGGACATCGATCAATAATGTCGAGCGGATACCCGTCGGTATCTGATCAGATGTCTCCAGAATATTGGGTTCGGCAAAAGTTTTGCACCCGTGGATATCCTGGTCCGCCATTTAAACTTCAACGCCACATCGTGTTCGAGGATCTCGCTCCGTCGCGCGCGTGATCCCTGGTCTGCTCGGAGAGTGTGCTGATTGTGCGTCGAATATTCTTTGAAGTTGAAGATCTGGCCCGTATATGCGTAACAGCAACGGCGGGCGAGACTGCCGAATCGTTGTTTGCATTAGAAACGTTGAAAAATTCCGGAAACTCCGCATTTCAGTTATGGCGAGAGCGGGCCAAAGTGCAGCTGGCCGGCAGTAGTCAGCGGGTAAACAGTTTGGTGTGCAACACCCGTTCGGCAGCCGACCTGTTGTGGTTGATCGATTCTTCAAAAAGTCCCGAATTTGGCCCACTCAGATCGCTTCGGATGAATGCGGGTGATGTATCTGCAGCAGTTCAGGCATTCTGCAGAATCGTCGTAAAACCAGACTGGGATGGATTGCGTAAATACCTGCACGCCGAACGGGATACTCGTGGTCGGATTCTCACTACAGGTGGGGTAGAGAGGCTGCTCAGCACTTTGCACCCGCGGGTCACGTGGAGATCTCCGGTACTCGAGGTCCCGGGCGCCCATGGCGAGGATGTTCACCTCAACGGCCGAAGACTCTTGCTGGCGCCATCGTTTTTCATGGCGGACCGGCCTGCGATGTTCATTGAGAACGACCAGGTAAATGATCAGCCGATGCTGATATTTTCTGCCCAGCCAGAACTTAAGACCGTAACAGAGATGTGGGGTATCCGCGGTCGGAGTGGCGGCGATGGAGCGTTGTGCGCGCTGGTCGGCCGGACTAGGGCTGCGGTTCTCAATGCGCTTAGCGACAGTAGCACGACAGGGGAGCTTGCGGAACGCCTGGGAATTTCCGCGGCCGGTGTAAGTCAGCATACCGGTGTACTTCGGAGTGCTGGGTTGATCACGACTCGACGTAACCGGAACAGTGTCATGCACAGCATCACCCCATTAGGCGTGAGTTTAATATCCGGCGGGGGTCCGCAGAGTGGTCTTTGGCAGATCGAACACGTCGTGTAGGCGCGCTGAGCATGTATTTTGGTCCAGCGTGAAAGGCGTGGACCTAGCGCCAGGCGAGGCTAGCATCGTATGTGAAGTAAGCCTCAGAAGGGCCCATTGGGTGATTTTTCAGGAGGCTCTCCAAGTCTGATAAATGAGACGCAAGGAACTCAAAATGGCAGAGTACGAAGCTTCTCATCGTCGTCGTGTCCGAGTCTTCGATGCGACCCTCCGTGACGGCGAACAAGCACCTGGAAACACAATGTCTCCGGAGCAGAAGGTTGAGCTCGCGATGGTGTCGGAGGCCTACGGATCCGACACCATCGAGGCAGGGTTTCCTGGGTCGTCACCAGTGGACTTCACTGCGACGCAACTCATCGCGGACGCGCTCACGACCGCGAAGTTCGCAACCTTCAACAGGACGAGTCTCGAAGACGTCGAACTATCGATGAAAGCTGGTGGTGCTCGAGAGAACCACCAGGTGCAAATCTGTGGAACCGGCAGTGAGTTGCACCTGGAGCACAAGCGTGGCATCAGTCGGGATGAGGCTGTGCGAGAAGTAGGAGAATCGATTAGGTTCGCCTTGTCGTTAGGAGCAAAGGACGTCTCCTTCGGAGTCGAAGACGCGAGCCGAGGAAGCCACGACCTGATTCATGCACTGGTCGATGAGGCATTGGATGCGGGCGCCGGAACTATCATTCTGGCGGACACGACGGGCTACGCTCTCCCCCAGGAGTTCGGCGCTCTGTGCGCAGTAGTGCGTTCGTGGTTGCCCCACGGCGTCAATCTCTCGACGCATTGTCACGACGATCTGGGCTTTTCGCTGGCCAACGCGCTGGCGGGGGTCGAGGCTGGCGCAAACGAAGTGCAATGCACGCTTGGCGGAATAGGCGAACGAGCTGGGAATACCCCGCTGGAGCAACTGGCGGCTGTTCTCCGGTACAAAGAAAACGAACTGGATAGCGTGACCAGAATCGAGACCGAGCGTCTCTATGCGGCTTACGAGCGGTTGGCTGAGATTATTTCTCTGCAACCGTCCCGTAATAAGCCGATCTTCGGTGTGAACGCATTCTCTACCCAGGCCGGCATACATCAGGCCGGAATTCTTCGCAATCCGGCCACGTATGAGTACATCAACCCGTCTTCGTTCGGCCGAGAGCGAGCACTTCTTGTCGGCCGGCACTCTGGCAGGGCGATTCTGCGGTATCTGCTCGATTCGATGGACGTGACGCCTGATCCAGGTCTGCTCGACGACCTGTACGAGGAGTTCGTGGTGAACCGGCCGAACAGCGATTGCGACGAACTGGGGGATCTCCGCAACCGTGTCGCCGCGAGGCTGTCCGACCGGGCGGTCGTTGGGGCAGGCTCGTGATGGGAGGCACCACCCTGCTCGACAAGGTGTGGGAGCAGCACGTCGTGGACTCAGGGGGAGAAAGCGACCCGGACCTTCTCTACGTGGACTTGCATCTGATTCACGAGGCGACGTCCCCGCAAGCCTTCGAGGGCCTGCGAACAGCCGCCCGGCCGGTGCGCCGTCCTGATCTCACGCTCGCGGTCGAGGACCACAACGTGCCGACCGACTCGAGGGTCATCAAAGACCCGATCAGCTTGCTTCAGGTCGGGACACTGCGTCGGAACTGCGGAGATCAGGGAATCGAGCTGTACTCGCACGGCCACGATCTTCAGGGAATCGTGCACGTCGTCGGTCCAGAGCTGGGCTTCGTGCATCCGGGCATGACCGTGGTGTGCGGTGACAGCCACACGTCTACACACGGCGCGTTCGGTGCACTCGCGTTCGGGATCGGGACCAGCGATGTCGAACACGTACTGGCGACGCAGACACTGGCGTTGTCCCGGCCGAAGACGATGGCCGTTGAGTTCGTGGGTATGCCATCGGACGGAGTGACCCCGAAGGACCTGATGCTCGCGCTCTTGGCGAAGATCGGGGCCAACGGCGCCCACGGGTACGTTCTCGAATACCGAGGAGAAGCTATCCGCGCCACTTCGCTCGAAGGTCGCATGACAATCTGCAATCTGAGTATCGAAGCCGGTGCGAGGGCCGGGCTCGTAGCCCCTGACGAAGTGACCTTCGAGTATCTACGCAATCGGGCGAACCGGCCCGAAGGCGTTGCGTGGGAGGACGCCATCGCCTACTGGAACTCGTTGCGGTCGGATCCGGATGCCGAGTTCGATCGCACGGTCGTCGTAGACGTCTCGGACCTCACTCCCTTCGTGACCTGGGGGACGAATCCGGGCCAGGGGGTACCGCTCGGTGGGGTCATACCGGAACCGCGTCTGCTGGCCGATCCTGCCGAGCGGGCGGCCGCCGAGCAGGCGCTCGCGTACATGGACCTGAGTGCGGGCACGAGGATGCGTGACATCGCGATCGACACGGTCTTCGTCGGATCCTGTACCAACGGCCGGATCGAGGATCTGCGCGCGGTCGCAAGAGTGCTCGGCGACAGGCGAGTCGCACCTGGAGTTCGGATGCTCGTCGTACCCGGCTCGATGAGCGTGCGCAGAGAGGCGGAGCGTGAAGGGTTGCACGAGGTCTTTCTCAGAGCAGGTGCCGAGTGGCGGCTCGCCGGCTGCTCGATGTGCCTGGGTATGAATCCTGATCGTGTCTCCGGTGCCCAGCGCTGCGCTTCGACGTCGAACCGCAACTATGAGGGACGACAGGGAAACCGTGCGCGCACGCACCTGGTTTCGCCGGAGGTGGCCGCGGCCACTGCGGTAACTGGGCACTTGTCCGCACCGGCTGACCTGGTCTGACCGTTCTTGTCAAAGGAGAGAATCTTATGCGGCCAATAAGGCAGCACACTGGACGGAGCATCCCGTTACGTCGTGGTGATGTCGACACCGATCAGATCATTCCCAGCGACTTCTGCCGAGGTTTGAGCCGAACCGGGTACCAGAACGCCCTGTTCGCGGGATGGCGCAAGGATCCCGACTTCGTGTTCAACCAGTCCGACCGGTCGGATGCGACGGTGTTGGTCGCCGGGCCGAACTTCGGCACGGGAAGCTCTCGCGAACATGCTGTGTGGGCACTAAGGGACTGGGGCATCGCGGCGGTGATCGCACCGAGCTTGGGTGACATATTCACACGTAACGCTTTGCGCAACGGTATTCTGGCGGTGACGCTGGGCAAGCCTGTGGTCGAAACCTTGCTCGATAGCAGCGAATCGGATCCCGGCTTCGAGATCACCGTCGACATCCTGCGCCGCGAGGTTCGTGCCGCCGATCTGCGTAGCTCGTTCGAAGTGGACAGCCGAGCACGCCATCTACTGATCGAGGGCCTGGACGACATCGACGAAACGATGCGCCGGGAATCGTCGATTCGACGCTACGAGGAGAGTCGTAAATACTGGTTGCCTTCGCTCGGCTCGGATCGTCCGTCAATTCGAGAGCCTGTTGGTGGCTTGACGTGAGTGGCGACGGGGCCGGTCGGCCCGAAGGGCGATTGCACCGATGACGACGATCGCGGTGATACCCGGCGACGGGATCGGACCGGAAGTCGTCGAACAGGCGATGGTGGTTCTGGACCGACTCGGTATCGGACTGAAATTCGACGTGCTTGATCATGTCAATGCCACCTCGTATCTACGCGACGGAAGCACACTGGAAACTGCGGATATGGACCGAGTCCGATCTGGTGCCGGCATCCTGCTGGGCGCGATCGGTGATCCCCGGGTTCGTTCGGTCGACTACGCGCGAGAGATCCTGCTACGTCTGAGGTTCGAGCTCGATCTGTACGTGAACTATCGTCCCGCGCGCTTACTCCACGATCGACTGAGTCCGCTGCGCGACCCCGCACGCCGGGCCATCGACTGTGTGCTGGTGCGAGAGAACACCGAGGGCTTGTACGTCGATGTCGGCGGGACGGTGCGCGAGGGGACGGATCACGAGACCGCGATCGATGCCGAGGTCAGTACGTATTTCGGTGTCTCCAGAGTGATCGGTTTCGCCTTACGCGCCGCCCGCCACGGCGTTTGCATGGTGGACAAGGCAAATGCCGTACGAAACAGCGGCGAGTTGTGGCAGCGGTGCTGGCGCGATCTCGGCGAAGCCCACCCGGAACTCGTGAAGACGCATCTGTATGTCGATGTGGCGGCCATGCGCTTGGTGGAGGACCCGGCATCGTTCGAAGTGATCGTCACCAACAACTCGTACGGCGACATCCTCAGTGACCTGGCGGCACAGGTCGCGGGTGGCCTAGGTGCGGCCGCGTCCGCCAACATCAATCCGGAATCGGGCGCCGGATTGTACGAGCCGGTGCACGGTAGCGCGCCCGATATCGCGGGTACCGGCACGGCGAATCCGTTCGGCGCGATTCTCAGTGGCGCGATGCTGCTGGACCAGCTCGGCCGGACCGACGAGGCGAACGCCGTTCGGGGCGCGGTGGATCGAGCTGTGGCCGCGCGCCGGTGCACCGTCGACCTCGGCGGCCAGCTCGGTACCGCGGACGCTGGCCGGGCGGTCGTCTCGGAGTTGTAGTCGCTCGACGCATTGCCGGACCGAGAATGGAGAGATCCCGTGAGCAACCCGTTCGATGACAGGACCGACAGTTTCGCGATGTTGGAGAACTGGTTGCCGCGACTCGTTGCGCTGCTCGACGACCATGCGACTGTGTTCGCTCCGCCCGCGCAAGAGGATTGCCTGCCTTGCGTGAACGAGAGCTCGACGGACCTGCGTCCGGGAAGCCTCGTCGAGAGTGTGGGGACGCGGACATGATCGGCGGAGCTGCCGGCGGCCGATCTCTGCCGGTTTCGCGGCGTGCGGCCGGTATCCCTTCGATGGAACTCGCGGATCTGATGCGTCTTGCGAACGAGGCCGGCGCCATCGACATCGCTCTGGGCATTCCGCAACTCGGCCCGCCCGTTTCCGCGGTGACCGCGGCGACGGCAGCGCTGTCGTCGGGGTTGCACCAGTACGCACCCCCAGCGGGCCTGCCCGGCCTGCGTCGGATGATCGCGAATCAGTTCTCGTCAAGCGGCCGTGGCTGGGACGTCGACCCCGGCACAGAGGTGACGATCACCTGTGGTGCTACTGAGGCGATCATGATCGCACTGTTGTCGACCACCGACCCCGGTGACGAGGTCATCCTGCTTGAGCCGTACTTCGAGGTTTATCCGGGAATGGTGGAACTGGCGGGTGCTATACCGGTACCGGTACCACTGACCCAGCCGGACTGGCGACTCGACATGGCCGCGGTCGCGAGCCGGATAACCAGTCGCACGCGAGCGATCCTGCTGAACACTCCGAACAATCCGACCGGAAGTGTTCTCAACCGAGGTGAGATCCGCGATTTGACGAACATGTGCGTCGAACACGGTCTCGCTTGCATATCGGACGAGGTATACGAGCGATTCGTCTTCGACGCCGACCACGTGTCGCCCGCCTCCGTCCCCGAGTGCCGGGAACGGACGATCGTCGCCGGGAGCCTGTCGAAGTCACTCCGGATGACCGGGTGGCGGCTCGGGTACTGCGTCGCGGAGCCGGGCTTGACGACGGTGCTGAGGCGTGTGCACGAGCGCACTACGGTTGGTACCAGTCATCCCCTGCAGAGCGGAGCGGCGGCTGTCCTGCCCGAGGACTTCTGCACTGCGGAGATGTTGCGCGAACGCCGCGACGCGGTGAGCGCGCGACTCTCCGGTATGGGATTCGACGTCCAGACTCCCGAGGGTGGATGGTTCGTCCTGGCCGGAGTTGGTCCACACAGTGCCAGTTCGAGCCAGCTCGCTCGCCGTCTCGTCACCGAGGCAGGGGTGCTAGTCGCTCCGGGGACGGCGTTCTTCTCGGATCGCGCGGAGGGAGAGCGGTGGATCCGGGTGACTTTCGCCCGGGATCCGGACGCGACCGACAAAGCATTGGAACTTCTAGCGGATTTCGTCGCTGGACAGGATCGATAGCCGAGTGGTCGGTGGTCGCCGAACTATCCGAAACGTTCGTGGAGGTAGAGAAAATTGATTCCCGAAGTGCCGGCCGTCGCGGAGATCACCTCACCGGCCGACGGGTCGGACGTGGCTATTACGGGGCTGTTCGAAGCTCAAGTGGCAACTCGACCGGAGTCGGTCGCGCTGATCCACGGGGCATCCTCGTGGACCTACCGGGAACTGGATGCACGGGCCAACCAACTCGCACGCCTGCTGGCCGAGTGGGGAGCCGGCCCCGAGAAGGTCATCGCGGTGATGGTTCCGCGCGGGCCCGACTTCGTGATCGGAGTTCTCGGGATCCTGAAGGCCGGTGCCGCATACTTACCGATTGACCCGGCGTATCCGGCCGAGCGAGTCTCGTACATCCTCGACGACGCCGCTCCCGAACTCTGCCTCTGTACAGAAGAATCGGCGGTCCTGGTGCCAGACCGGCTGGCGCGGCTGACCAGTCCAGACACCAGTGGGTATCCGACCGCCGCGCTGACCGACTCGGATCGTCGGTGCCCGCTCTCACCGGAACATCCTGCCTACGTCATCTACACCTCCGGATCTACCGGAAGGCCGAAGGGTGTGGTCGTCACCCACACCGGAATTCCGAGTTTCGTGACGATGCGGGAACGCTTCCACCTGAGCGAGACCAGTCGCGTCCTGCAGTTCGCGTCGATCGGTTTCGACGCTGCGGTATGGGAGATCTTCGGTCCTCTACTGGCGGGCGGCGCATTGGTGACCGCCCCGCCGGAGGACCTGGTCCCCGGAGCCGCGCTCGCCGATCTACTGCGCCGGCAACAGGTCTCCCATGCCACACTCCCGCCGACCGCGCTGACGGTGATGTCTCCGTCAGACGTCTCCACCGGAGTGTCCATCTTGGTCGCGGGTGAGGCTTCGTCCGGCGAGTCCGTAGCTCGCTGGTCAGCCGGCCGGCACATGGTGAATGCCTATGGTCCGACCGAGACCACGGTCTGTGCGACCGTGAGCGAGGCCCTGAGCGGCTCCGGCACGCCTGTCATGGGGGACGCGCTCAGTGGTGTGCGAGTGCAGGTACTGGACGATGATCTGCGTGCGGTTCCACCGGACTCGGTTGGCGAGCTGTACGTCTCTGGCAACGGTCTGGCCCGCGGATACTGGAACCGGCTGGGCGTCACGGCGGCGCGCTTCGTCGCCGATCCCGCGGGCCCGGCCGGCAGTAGGATGTACCGCACCGGGGACTTGGTCCGCACCAGGAGCGATGGCGAGATCGAGTTCGTCGGCCGGGTGGACGGCCAGGTCAAGATTCGCGGATTCCGTATCGAAACGGGTGAGATCGAGGCTGTCCTTTCCGGATACCCGGGAGTCGCCCAGGTCGCCGTGGCCGCCAAGGGTGATGGCGCGGAGGGGAAGCGGCTTGTCTGCTACATCTCTCCGGCGACGCTCGCCCGCGAGTCCACCGGGATGCAGGACTTCCTGTCCACAGTCCTCCCGCAGTACATGGTGCCCGGATTCTTCGTCGGTGTCGACGACTTCGCGTTGACCCCGCACGGAAAGCTGGACAAGGCAGCTTTGCCGGAGCCGGCCATGGACGGGCCAGGTGATGAGGGGGGCAGTTCCGCTCCGTGGACGGAGACGGAGCGAACGCTCGCGGAGATCTGGTCATCAGTTCTCGGTGTTGAACGGATCGGGCGCACGGATCGGTTCTTCGCCCTCGGCGGGGACTCCATCCGGGGGATTCGCGCACTCACCCGGGCGATGGACTCGTTCGGTGTGGAGTTGGCACCTCGAATGTTGTTCGAGGCACAGACCGTAGAGTCGATGGCGGCGATCGTGGATGAGCTCCGCGGTTTCGCGACACGGATGTCGATCGCTCCGGCCGATCGGGGGAGTCCGCTTCCGATGTCGTTTGCACAAGAGCGACTGTGGTTCCTTCACCAGTTCGACTCCGGGGGATACGACTACAACGTCTGCGGTGGACTCCGGCTGACCGGGGACCTGGACCCTCGGGCCATGGAAATCTCGCTCGAACTGCTCGTAACCAGGCACGAGATCCTGCGAACCACTTTCGACACCGTCGATGGGCGGGGCGTGCAGGTGGTGCGACCGGTGGGAGACTTCGCACTTCCGCAGCGCGACCTCAGCCTTCTTCCCGAACGAGAGCGGGAGGCCGAGTACCGGAGCGAGGTACGAGCGGAACTGGTGCGCCGGTTCGATCTGCATGAGGGGCCGGTTTTTCGGGCACTCCTACTGCGACTGACGAACGAGGAACATGTGCTCGTATTCAGCGCGCACCACATCGTGACCGATGGTTCGTCCATCGGGATCATGATCGACGAGTTGTGCCGCGATTACGCGTCCGTCGTTTGTGGAGAACACGCAGAATCCGAGCCCGAACCATTGCACTACGCCGACTTCGCGGCCTGGCAACGTTCCACCTGGACGGACGAGACGGTCGACGGTCACCTCGGCTACTGGAGATCGCAACTGGACGGCATCGGCACGCTGAATCTCGCGGCCGACCATCCCCGGCCTGCCGTGCGTACCGCCGCCGGCGCGGTCCATCACGTCGAGATCCCGCCGGGCACCGCCGCCGGACTCAGGCGTCTCGGGGATTCGGCCGACGCGACCTTGTTCATGACTCTGACCGCGGCGACCACGCTGCTGCTCCGCCAGTACTCCGGACAGAACGACATAGCCGTGGGTACGGTCACGGCGGGACGCAACCATGCGGAACTCGAGAAGATGCTCGGGTTCTTCATCAATACCGTCGTGGTGCGTTCCACGGTGGACGAATCCGAGACGTTCGTGAACTTCCTGCGCGAGGTCCGCGGTACCGTGCTGGAAGCCTTCGCACACCAAGAGGTGCCGTTCGAGCGGTTGGTCGAACAGGTCCAGCGGGATCGGGACACCAGCAGAACTCCCGTATACCAGGCGATGGTGATGATGCAGGACGCCTGGATCTCGCACGCCGACGCCGGCGGGCTCCGGGTGGAGAACGCGAACCTTCCGACCTACTCGTGTATCACCGATCTCACCTTCGAGTTCGGTGAGCGAGACGGTCGCCTACGGGTGTCCATCGGGTATAGCACGGACCTCTTCGAGGCCGAGACGATCACCCGGATGGCCGGGAACCTGGCGACCCTGCTCGACGGGATCGCCGCCGATGAAGGCGCCGTGATGCCGATACGGGAGCTGCCGAATCTCAGCGACGAGGAGCGCCGCCTCGTCGTGTCGGATTGGAACGGCCCGGAGCGGTCTTACCCGGCCGGCGAGGGGTTGCACGAACTGTTCGCCGGAGTGGCCGCCGAGTTTCCGGACTCACCCGCTCTGCGGTACGAACTCGGCTGGATGACGTATGCGGAACTGGACGGGCGGGCGAACCAGGTCGCGCACGAACTGCTCGCCCGCGACGTCGCGCCCGGGGAGGTCGTCGGTCTGCGTGCGGCGCGAGGACCGGAACTCGTGGTGGGGCTGCTCGGAATCCTCAAGGCGGGCGCCGCTTACCTGCCGCTGGAGCCCGGCCTGCCGGCGGAGCGCGCTCGGTACTTCCTGGCCGAGACCGGGGCGAGGCAGGTGGTCGCGACGGACAAGCTGGACGTCCCCTCGGCACAGGTCGGCGTGGTGGAGGTGGAGTCCGACGAGGTCGGGTCGCGGCCGCGGTCGCGACCCGAGGTGCACGCGGGCGGTTCCCAGTTGGCGTGCGTCCTGTACACCTCCGGCTCGACCGGCCGACCCAAGGGCGTGCTGTGCACCCACCGATCCGTGGCACGCGCGCTGTGTGGCACGGACTTTCTCGACCTCGGTCCCGGTCAGGTGGTTCTGCAGTGCATGCCGTTGTCGTGGGACGGCTTGCCGCTGGAACTGTGGTCGGCCCTGCTGCACGGTGGGTGCGCGGTGCTCTACCAGGACGAGACGGTGGACGCGGAGAAGATCAGCGAGCTGGTGACCAGCCTCGGTATCAACACGCTCTGCCTTCCGGCCGGTCTGTTCAACGTACTGGCCGAGGCGTATCCGCAGGTTCTCGGTGCAACCGGCCAGGTGATCATCGGCGGTGACGTCGCGGCGATTGCACTGCTCCGGACGACGCTGGAGCGATACCCCGGCCTCCGGCTGGTCAACGGCTACGGCCCGGTGGAGAGCATGATCGTGGCGACCACCCACGAGATTGTGCCGGCCGATGTCGCGCAGGCGCGCACACTCGTACCGATCGGCCGCCCGATCCCGAACACCACGGCGTACGTGCTCGGTGACGATCTGCGGCCGATGCCTGCCGGGGTGGTCGGGGAGTTGTACGTCGGAGGTGATGGTCTCGCGCATGGGTACCTGAACCGGCCGGACCTGACCGCGGAACGTTTCGTCGCGGACCCGTGTGGCCGTGCCGGCGCGAGACTGTATCGCACCGGTGACCTGGCTCGATGGAACGTCGCCGGTAATCTGGAGTTCTTCGGCAGGGTGGATCGCCAGGTGAAGCTGCGCGGTCACCGGATCGAACCGGAGGAAGTGGCGGCGGCGCTCACCGAATGCCCCGGGGTCCGCCGTGCGGTGGTGACCGTGCGCGAGGACGTACCAGGTGCCAAGCGGCTGGTCGGCTATCTCGTGCTCGAGAAGTCGGCGCTGACCGGCACGGCCGGGCTCCGCCGACTTCTCGCCGACCGGCTGCCGGACTACCTGATCCCCGCGTCCTATGTGGTCCTGGACGCGATCCCGCTCACCCGGAACGGAAAGGTGGATTTCGGCGCCCTGCCGATTCCGGGCCCGGACGAGGACACTGACGGCGGGTACGTCGCGCCACTCGACGACGTCGAGCAGACGCTTTCGGACATCTGGTCCGAGGTTCTCGGCGTGGAGCATGTCGGCACCCGGGACAACTTCTTTGATCTCGGTGGCGATTCCATCCTGAGTCTCCGGGTGGTCGCCGCGGCCAGGCAGCGGGGCATCGCGGTCACCTCGAAGGACCTGTTCGTTCGGCAGACGGTGGGTGACCTGGCCGGAACGGTCCGCGCCGTCGAGCTGTTCGTACCGGGCGAGGCCGACGGTCCTGCCGAACTGCTCCCGGTGCAGGAGTGGTTCCTGGGCAACCACCCGGTTCATCCCGAACGCTTCAGTCAGTGGGCGCGGATCGACCTGCTCGATGCAATCGACGTGGATGCACTGCGCGCCGCACTTCGATCGCTTGTACGGTCGCACGAGTCGCTTCGCCTGCGGCTGTGCCGTCAAGACGGGGTGGACGATCCGAGCCAGGATGTGCTTGAGCACGACTTCGATCCGCTCGTCGTGGTCGCGCCCGGGGAAGAGCACGATCCCTGGGGAGGCTTCGATCTGGCGGCCGGAAAGCTGTTCAGGGCCGTTCTGCGGGAGCCGGGCGAATTGCTTCTCGTCGCTCACCACCTCGTGGTGGATGCCGTCTCCTGGCGCATTCTTCTCGAAGACCTGGGGAATGCCTACACCACCGCGGTGGCGGGTGCGGAGCTTGTCGAACGGCCGCCCGGAACGACCTACCGGGCGTGGGCGCGACGATTGGCCAGCGACGCCGACGAGGGTGTCTTCGACGACGAGATCGGCTACTGGCGTGGCACCGGTTCGCGCACCCCGGTTCCGGTCGACTTCCCTGCCAGGCAGGAGGAGAACACGGTCGCGTCAGCCAGAACGGTGTCCGTGCGACTCGGCAGGGAGCAAACGGATGCCCTGCTCCGTTCGGTTCCCGCCACCTACCGGACGCAGATCAATGACGTCCTGCTGACCGCCTTCGGCCGGGTGCTGGCCGAGTGGACCGGCAACCGGCGGGTGGGGCTTGACCTGGAGGGGCACGGACGTGAGGAGCACGCCGAGGGGCTGGACGTGTCAAGTTCGGTTGGCTGGTTCACCACTGTATTCCCGGTAGACCTCGTCATCGACGAGCCGGAGATCGGCGACCTGCTCAGATCCGTGAAGGAGCAACTGCGTGGAGTTCCCCGCCGGGGGTTGGGCTACGGCGTGCTGCGCCGCGCCCGGCGGGTCGAGGAACGCCGCTCGGAGATCAGCTTCAACTACCTCGGGCAGTGGGGTGAGTCCGCACTCGGTGGTGATCTCTTCGACAGCGCGAGTCTTCGTCTGGGACTCGACCAACATCCCGGTCACGCGCGACTGCATGTGCTTGACTTGACCGCGTCGGTCCACGGTGGCGAGCTCGAACTTGCCGTGACCTACTCCGACCGTCTGCACCGGGAGCAGACCGTCCGGCGGCTCGCGGAGGCCACCCTGTCGGAACTGCGCCGGATCGTCAGGCATTGCGCCGACCCCGGGGCCGGTGGGTGCTCGCCATCCGACTTCCCGCTCGCGGGCCTGGATCAGCCGGCACTCGATCGCCTTCTCGGAAACGCCAAGGACATCCAGGACGTCTACCCGCTTACCCCGATGCAGAGCGGAATGCTGTTCCATACTCTGGCGGAGCCGGACACCGGCGTGTACAGCACGCAGGTCACTTTCGTAGTGGAAGGTGTGACGGACCTGGACCTGTTCGCCGAGGCGTGGCGGCGCACAGTGGCCAGACTGGAGATCCTCCGCAGCAGCGTGGTCTGGGAAGGCGTACCCGAGCCGATGCAGGTCGTGCACCGGGACCCGCGTCTCCCGATTCGACGGCTCGACTGGTCCGGACTTTCCTTCGCGCAACGAGAATCGGAGCTGACGGAGTACTTGGTGGAGGACAGGGCCGAGTCCATCGATCTGACGGAGGCGCCCTTGTTGCGCATCGCTTTGATCCGGTTGTCCGGTGAGGAGGTCCGTGTCGTGCAGACCGCGCACCACATTCTGCTCGACGGATGGAGCACCCAGCAGATGATGGCGGAGCTGTTCGCGCATTACGGCGAGCTGGCTGATGGGCAGCCCGCCGTGCATCCGTCCCGGCGTCCCTATCGCGACTACCTGGAATGGCTCGCCGAACAGGACGAGAACGCGGCGCGTGAACACTGGAGCGCGGCGCTCGCCGGGCTGGCCGAACGTACGAGGCTGCCGTTCGACACACACCCGATCCGAGAGCACCGCACCCGGTCCGTGGAACACGTCAGAAGCAGCTTGTCGGCGGATACCTCGGCCCTGGTCAAGGAGTTCGCACGCAAGAATCGGCTGACCGTCAACACCGTGGTCCAGGGCGCATGGGCGCTGCTGCTCTCCAGACATGCCGGGCAACGTGACGTTTGTTTCGGGGCCACCCAGTCCGGACGGCAGGCCGATCTGGATGGTGTCGACTCGATCGTGGGTCTCTTCATCAACACTGTCCCGGTGCGGGTCCAGGTCGATTCTCAGCAGACCCCGGCGAACTGGCTGACCCAGTTGCAGCGGACACAGGTGGAGTCCCGGGCTTTCGAGCACACCTCACTGTCCTTGGTGCAGTCGTGCAGCGAGATCGAGCAGGGCGGTCTGTTCGACAGCATCGTGGTGTTCGAGAACTACCCGGTGGATCGTGACGCCGCGGCTAGACACGGACTCCACTTGCGGGAAGTGAACTCGCACGAGTCCACCAACTACCCACTCAATCTCATCTCTTACCTCGATGAAGAGTTGTCGTTTCTGCTGACCTACGACTCGGACCTCTTCGAACCGGGAACGGTCGAGCGAATGGTCGATCACCTTATCCGCCTGCTGGAAGGGATCGCGGAGGACAACGCCCGCTCGGTGGCGCAGTTGCCGATGCTCACGAAGCGGGAAGTGCGCGCGGTAACCGAGGACTGGGTCGACACCAAGGTGGCGTATCCGGCCGAGCGCGGTGTCCACGAACTCTTCTCGCAGCAAGCAGGACGGACGCCGGACGCCACCGCCCTGGTGATCGAGGATCACACCTTGAGTTACCGGGAACTGGAACTGAGGTCGAACCGGCTGGCACATCAGTTGATCGACGCCGGGATCGATCGGGACGACCTCGTCGGCCTGCTGCTGCCGCGCGGAATCGACATGGTGATCGGCATGCTGGCCATCATGAAGGCCGGTGGCGCCTATATCGCCATCGACCCCGCGTTCCCGGACGAGCGAATTCGCGCGATACTCGGTGATACTGCGGCCCCGGTGGTTGTCACCAACGAACAGCTTCGGGCCAAGGCGGGGTGTATGGGCGCACGGGTGACGTGTGTCGATACCCATGCCGCCGCTATCGCGGCCCGGCCATCCGAGCCACCGTGCAGACCGACTTCGCCGGACCAACTGGCGTGCGTGATGTTCACCTCCGGATCGACGGGTGCGCCGAAGGGTGTGCAGCATCCGCATCGATCGACCGTCCGGACCTTCTTCGGGCCGGACTTCCTGGAGTTCGGACCGGACGAGGTGTTCCTGCAGTACTCGCCGGTTTCCTGGGACGCGATATCGCTCGAACTGTGGGGTGCACTGCTGCACGGTGCAACCTCGGTTCTGGTGCCCTCGCAAGCGCCTGGGCTCGACGCGGTGGTGTCGCTGATCAAACGACACCGGGTTACCGCGTTGTGGTTGTCGGCGGGCCTGTTCAACGTCCTCGTCGACGACTTCCCGGAGGTGTTCGCTGTGGTCCGGCAGGTGGCGACCGGGGGTGAGGCCGCGTCTCCCGGGCACATCAGAAAGGCGCGGGCGCGATTCCCGAAGCTCAGATTGGCGCACTGTTGCGGGCCCGTGGAGAGCATGGTGTTCGCGGCTTCGTATCTCGTACCCGCCGAGGGGTCGTCCGGAGCGTTGATTCCGGTGGGAAGACCGCTGGCCAACACCCGGTTCTACGTTCTGGATGCCGATCTGCGGATTACGCCGCCCGGCGTCGCAGGCGAGTGGTACATCGCAGGCGATGGGCTGGCCCGGAACTACCTCGGCCGCCCGGACCTCACCTCGGAGCGATTCGTCGCGAACCCGTTCGGGCCGCCGGGATCGCGCCTCTACCGGACCGGCGATCTCGTTCGATGGCGTACCGACGGTCTGCTCGAGATGCTGGGCAGAGCCGACGAGCAGATGAAGATCCGCGGATTCCGGATAGAGCCCGGAGAGATCGAATCCGTACTGGTCCGGTACTCGGCGGTGGCGCAGGCTGCGGTCACTGTTCGTGAGGATCAGCCGGGTACCAAACGATTGGTCGCCTATGTCGTCCTGCGGGACGAGGCCGGGTTCGTCGTGAGCGAGGCAAAGGACTTCCTCGGTGAGCTACTCCCCGGGCACCTCGTGCCAGCCGTCTTCGTCGTGCTGGAAAGCCTGCCTCTGACCACCAATGGCAAGGTGGACCGACGATCATTGCCCGTACCCGAAGGGCGGCTGGAGACGGAAGTCGAGTACATGGCCCCGCGCACGGAGACAGAGTCGGCGCTGACTCGGCTGTGGGAACGATTGCTGGGAGTCAGCGAAGTGGGCGTCGAAGACAATTTCTTCCGTCTTGGAGGAGACTCGATCAGCGCGGTTAAAGCAATATCCCGAATTCGAGATGAGTTTGATGTTGAACTGTCGCCGCGGGTGTTGTTCGATTCGCCCACTGTCGCCGCATTGGGAAGGGTTGTCGAAGACGAAATTTTGGCACAGATCGAGAAGTCTCTCGTCGAATGAATGCCTGGCTCAGTCGATAGTTTAAGGTTGTCAAGCGACGAGAAATAACACAGCTATTTTCAGTCGATTACTGTGGCCGTGGGACGATTTCATATCGTGCGTTTGCCGGAGTCGTGCCATTGACCGCTATCCCTGCCGACGGGACGATTCCGTATCTACGCTCCGTGATCGAGAGTGGCGACTTTTGCGTCTCCCTGAAAAGCGTTGCGGGTGACGGGCGCCAGGGCAAGACTCGGAATATGTAAGTGGTGTCAGCGAAGCCTGCGAAGCCGCGTGGCCGTTTCTGGTCGACCTCGAAAGGAATGGCGTGAACGACCCGATGTCGCAAGAGGATCGCATCGCGGCGCTTCCCGAACATGCACGGAAGCTGCTCAGAAGCCGCCTCGCCGGAGGCGGTGGCAGGACCGTTCAGGCCGAGCTGATTCCGCGGTCCGCGAGCGATGGGCCTCTTCCGATGTCATCGGGCCAGCGAGGGCTCTGGTTTCTCAACGAGTTCGATCAGGGCGGGGCCGAGTACAATGTCGCAGTCGGACTCCGGCTCTCCGGCGCGCTCGATCGGCATTCGCTGCTGACCGCGTTGTCCCACCTGATCCGGCGCCATGAGTCCCTGCGGACCACGTTCGGATCCGTTGACGGCCGGGGCGTAATGCTCGTTGGGGACTCGGCCGGCCCGGAGCTGAACGAGATCGATCTGACCGCCATGCCGCGAAGCGGTCAACAGGCCGAGCTGAGTCGTCTGCTCACCGAGGAGGCCGGCCAATCGTTCGACCTGTCGCGGGGGCCGCTGTTCCGCGCCACTCTCATCGGGCTGGAACCGACTCGGCACGTTCTGGTGCTCAGCATGCATCACATCGTTTCCGACGGGTGGTCACTGGGGTTGCTGGCCCGCGATCTGGGAGCGTTGTACCGAGCCGCCTGCGAAGGGCGGGGCACCGCGGAACTGCCGCGCCTCCCGGTGCGCTGGGCCGACTTCGCGGCCTGGCAGAACGAGCGGTGGAACCGGGGTGAGCTGGCCGGGCAGCTCGAGTATTGGCGCGATCGACTCGAAGGAATCGAACCGCTGGAGCTGCCGGTCGATCGCCCTCGGCCGGCAGTTCGATCCTCCGCTGGTGCCGTGCATTGGTTCTCGGTCCCGGAACCGACTACCCGTGCATTGATCGCCCTCGGCCGTGAGCATGGTGCGACTCTGTTCATGACCCTGATCGCGACGACTCATGTTCTGCTGAGCCGCTACTGCCGGCAGGACGATGTCACTGTCGGCACCGTGACCTCGGGGCGTCCCCGGACAGAGCTCGAGCACCTCGTCGGCCTGTTCGTCAACACGATTCCCATCAGGTCCACGATGCATGAGGGATTGACCTTCGCCGAGCACCTGGCGAACGTGCGGCGTACGGTGCTCGACGGGTTCGCCAACGCGGAGATCCCCTTCGAACGACTAGTGGAAGAGCTGGCGCCCGTACGGGATACCAGTACGACGCCGCTGGTACAGGCGCTGGTCACACTGCAGAACGCGCCGGCCATGGAATTCGACCTGCCGGGACTGGAGGTTGAGCCGTTCTCGTTGCCCAGAACGAATGCCACACGTGACGTCAGTATCGAGTTCACCGAGCAGGGCGGAAAGCTAGAGGCCAGTCTCGAGTACAGCACGGACTTGTTCGACGCGGCCACGGCCGAACGCCTCGCTGCCGGACTGGTTGTTCTGCTCGGCGCCGTCGCCGCAGACCCGAGTGAGAACGTCGGCCGGCTCCCGGTGCACTCGCCGGCGGACGAGGAGCTGATCGAATCGTGGAACAAGACAGCCATGGACAGCGGGGAGCCGCGCTGCCTGCACGAGATCTTTGCCGAGCAGGCGAGGCGCACACCGGACTCGCCGGCCGTCGAGTTCAACGGCAAGGCGTGGACATTCGGCTATCTGGATGCTCGCGCCAACCAGGTAGCCAACCGGCTGGCCGACCTGGGAGTGGTGCCGGATACGTTGATCGGCCTCTGTCTCGAGCGCGGCCCTGAACTCCTGGCGGGAATACTGGGAATAATGAAGTCTGGCGGTGCCTATGTGCCGCTGGACCCCAGCTACCCGGTCGACCGGATCGAATTCATGATTGAAGACAGTGGTTCCACGATGGTGGTAACCCAGTCCGATCTGCACGGATTGTTCGACGGCAGTGACATCGAGCTCGTCGACATCGATTCAGTCGGATCGTGTGATCGGGCCACCGGACCGACAGGTGGCGCGCGTCCGGATTCTCTCGCCTACGTGATATACACGTCCGGTTCCACCGGGGAGCCCAAAGGCGTGCAGGTCGAGCATCGAAACCTTCACTACATCGCACATGCGTGGAACGAACGTTACCAATTGTGTTCTGCGAAGCTGCGTTTCGTATCGGTATCCAGCATTTCAGTCGACCTTTTTCTCGCCGACTTCATTCGTTCCGCGCTGTTCGGCGGAGTGCTGATAATCGCCCCGGCGGATGTCGTCACTGAGCCCTCCTCGCTGGTGGATCTGGTGGCAGGCGCCTCGGCGACTGGACTCGAGATGTCGCCGAGTCTGGCGGCCTCGGTCGTCACCGAGGCGCGTCGCCGCAAGAGTGGCCTCGAGACACTGCGACTGGTGTCCGTCGGCTCGGAAGGGTGGCGGGTCGAGGACTGCCGGGACCTGCTGGACGTCGTCTCACGCGAGGCGATGGTGATCAACGCCTACGGGGGCACCGAAGCCACAGTGGACTCGTCGGTGCACCAGGTGACTCCGGAGTCGCTCAATGGCAGAGGATTCGTACCGATCGGCCGTCCGCTGGCGAATACCCGGATCGAGCTGCGTAATGGAATCGGTAACGCGGTGCCGATCGGAGTGGCCGGCGAGTTGTACATCGGCGGGGACGGCGTCGCCCGTGGCTACCACGGCCGTGCGGAGCTGACTGCGAAACGTTTCCAGCGTGACGACAGCGGCCGGCGCTTCTACCGGACGGGCGACCTGGCCCGGTGGCTGCCGACCGGGGAACTGGAGTTCCTCGGACGGGCCGACGATCAGGTGAAGATTCGTGGTTTTCGAATCGAGCTCGGCGAGGTGGAAGGCGCACTGATCGCGATCCCGGCCATTGCGGAGGTCGCGGTGACCGCGCGCCGGGACGGCGCGGTCCAGCGGTTGGTGGCGTATCTGGTCCCAGTGGCAGGAACCGCCGTGCCGTCTGTCGCCGAGTTGCGGGCTTCGCTCGGCCGCACACTCCCGGACTACATGATCCCGTCGATCTTTGTGCCGCTCGACCGGCTGCCGATGACTCCGAGCGGGAAGGTCGATCGGAAGGCGTTGCCGAAACCGGACGGCCGGCCGGAACTGGCTCAGGCGTACACGGCCCCGCGAACCGAGTTGGAGTGCCAGTTGTGTTCGATCTGGTCCGCCGTGCTCGGTGTGGAACGTGTCGGTACCCAGGACAACTTCTTCGAACTCGGTGGCGATTCGATTCTGAGCATGCAGGTAGCGGCGAAGGCTCGCCAGGCCGGACTGACCGTGTCCACCAAGGACCTGTTCGCCAGGCAGACGGTGGCCGAGCTCGTTCAAGTGGACGGTCTGCTCAGCGGAGCGCCCGACGCCGACCAGGGCGAAGTGGTCGGTGCGGTAGAGCTGACTCCGATCCAGCGCTGGTTCTTTGAAAGCCACCCGGTGCATCCCGAGCACTACACGATGACCTTCCACGTCGAGCCCGTGGGCGAGGTCGATGTCTCGGCGCTTCGGTCGGCGGTCGATGCGCTGTTGACCAAACACGATGCGCTGCGGATGCGGTTTCACCACGAGGACGGCCGGTGGCGTCAGCACAATAACGGGCTGTCGGATGCCGAAGTTCTCATCGTCCGCGAGCTGGATTCGGCCCAGGGCGTGGATGCCCTGGCGTTGTCGATGCAGTCCTCGATCGAGCTCGGCTCTGGCCCCATGCTGCGGGTGGCGCTCACGCGGACGGGGGCACGCCCGCGGTTGCTGATTGTGGTGCATCACCTCGTCGTGGACGGCGTTTCGTGGAGAATCCTGCTGGGGGACCTCGAATCGGCGTACGAGCAGGCCCGCTCGGGTGTGCCGGTCGATCTCGGCCCGAAGACGACGTCGTTTCGGGAGTGGGCGAGTCGTCTCGTCGAATCCGCCGAGGCCGGCCGATTCGACGACGAACTGTCCTACTGGACCGAAGCCGACCCCGCGGCCGCATCGCGATTGCCGGTTGACCTGCCGGGCCCGAATTCCGCCGACAGCGAGCAGACGCTATCGGTGAAGTTGGGCCGGGAGCGCACCGACGCACTACTGCAGATGGTCCCGTCCACCTACCGCACCCAGATCAACGACATCATCCTGAGCGCGGCGGGCGTGCTGTTCGCCGAGTGGTCCGAACAGGAACTCGTCGCCATTGGAATGGAGGGCCACGGTCGTGAGCACCTCGGTGACGACCTGGACGTCTCCGAGACCGTGGGTTGGTTCACCACGCATTTCCCCGCACTGCTGAGTGTCCCGAAGGCATGCGGGTGGGGAGAACTGATCAAGTCGATCAAGGGGCAGCTCCGGCTCATCCCGGGGCGAGGACTCGGCTACGACGTACTCAAGTACGTTCTGAAACACCCGGAACTGCTGGCCCATCGCATGCCGGAAGTGAGCGTCAACTACCTCGGGCAGTTCACCACGATCACGGCCAGCGAGAAGTTGTACCAGCGGCATCTACCCAATGTCGGCCGGGATCACCACCCGGACCAGGAACGCCCCTACCTGCTCGACGTGGTGGGCGTCGTCGAGAACGGTGAGATGGAGTTCACCTGGGTGTACTCGGCGAACGTGCATCGTCCGGAGACGATCAGGCGATTGGCGGACCGGCTGATCACCTTGCTGGACGAGATCATCGGTCACTGCGCGAACGTCGGTGTGGGGGGCGCGACCCCCTCGGACTTTCCGTTGTGTGGCCTGGATCAGGACCAACTGGACGCAGCGCTGGGCAACGCGGAGGGCGTCGTCGACGTGTATCCCCTCACGCCGATGCAGAGCGGGATGCTGTTCCACAGCCTGATGGAATCCGACGCGGGCACGTACTTCGAGCAGATGTCGTTCGTCCTCGGGGGTGTGTCTGAGCCGGAACTGCTCGCTGCCGCCTGGCAGCGGGTCGTTGATCACACTCCGATCTTGCGTACTTCGCTGTTGTGGCGGGGAGTTCCGGAGCCGCTACAGGTCGTGCATCGCACCTGTCCGCTGGAGATAGATCACCTCGACTGGTCCGATCTGCCTGCGCCCAAACGCCGGCGCAGGCTTGCCGAGTTGCTGGCGAAGGATCGCGAGCGGGGAATCGATCTGTCGACGGCACCGCTGATGCGGCTGACCGTCGTCCGGCTGGGACGCGATCAGGTACGAGTTGTGCGCAGCTCGCACCACGTCCTGCTGGACGGCTGGAGCACTTCGCACGTGCTCGCTGATCTGTTCGCCGCCTACCAGAGCCTGGCCGACGGGGTGGAACCCACGCTGCCGGTGCGCCCCCCATTCCGCGAGTACGTGGAGTGGCTGTCCCGCCAGGACGGTCCTGCCGCCGAATCGTTCTGGCGCCAAGGACTGGCTGGACTCTCGGCACCGACCGCGTTGCCCTTCGACAGGCATCCGGACGCCAGCCACGGAGCTCGCTCGGTCGTCGGCCACGAGATCCGGATCGCCGCCGGTACCACGCGGAACCTGTACGAGACGTTGAAGCGTCATCGGTTGACCGTGAACAGTGCGGTACAGGGAATGTGGGGTCTGCTGCTGGCCCGGTACAGCGGTGAGCAGGACGTCCTGTTCGGCGCCACCACCTCGGGACGGCCGGACGCCCTGCCGTCGGTCGAGGACTGCGTTGGCCTCTTCATCAACACGATGCCGGTGCGGGTGCCGGTCGACGAACAGGCCACGCTGGCCGGACTGCTGACGAGCCTGCAGGACAGCCAGGCGGCGTCGCGTCAGTTCGACTACGTCTCTCTCGCCGATCTCCAGAGCTGGAGCGAGTTCCCGCCGGGTGCAAGTCTGTTTAACAGTATCGTCGTATTCGAGAACTTCCCATTCGACGCGGATTCGGCCCAGCGGCATGGGGTCGAGGTCGTCGAGTTCCAGGCTGAGGAATCGACGAACTATCCACTGAGTCTGGTCGCACATGCGGGTTCCGAGCTTTCGCTGGTGCTGAACTTCGACCCTGGCCTGTTCGAGAACGACACGATCCGGCGGATGTCGAACGCACTCCGACGCCTGCTGGAGCAGGTCGCGGCAAATCCGGACCAGCCGCTTTCGCGGGTCACCCTGCTGACTGAGCACGAGCGTTCCCAGCTGGTCGATGAGGTCAACCGGACCGATGTTTCCGATGCGGACGCCCGGCCGGTGCACGAACGCTTCGCGTCGCAGGCCGTCAGTTCGCCGGACCGCACCGCTGTGGTCGCCGGCGATCGGAGCCTGACCTTCGCGGAACTCGACGAGCGATCGGGCAGGCTCGCCGCCTACCTGACGAGCCGCGGGGTCGGCGCGGACGCGATGGTGGGGCTCGCGGTCGAGCGGGGCATCGAGATGATCGTCGGACTGCTCGGGATTCTGAAGGCGGGTGCGGCCTACGTACCACTGGATCCGAACTACCCGCCGGGCCGGCTCCGCTACATGATGGACTGCTGCTCGCCGGATCTCGTGCTGAGCCAGCGAAGCCTGGCCGACCGGCTGCCACTGGGGAGACGCCCGATCGTCCTGCTCGACAGCGACTGGCCCGAGATCGATGCACACCCACCGGCGACAGAACCGGTCGTCGTGCACCCTGATCAACTCGCTTACGTGGTCTTCACGTCCGGTTCCACCGGAAAGCCGAAGGGCGTGCAGGTCGTCCACCGCGGAGTCACGAATCTCTGCGCGAGTCATGGCGCGACGGTGTTCGGACCGGCGACCGACGCGGTCGGCAGACCATTGCGGGTCGCCCACACCGCATCACTGTCCTTCGACGCGACCATGGACCAGATCATCGGCATGGTGCACGGTGCCGAACTGCACGTCATCGATGAACCGACCAGACGCGATGCCGCGGCCCTGACGGCCTATGTGCGGCGTCGGGGCATCGACTTCCTCGGCGTGACTCCTACATTGATGCACCAGCTCCTCGAACTCGGGGCGCTGGAAGGCGAAGGGCCCACACCGTCCTGCGTACTGCTCGGCGGGGAAGGCAGCGGCCCGGAGCTGTGGGCGCGAATGCGGCGACACGACGGACTGACCACGCACAATTTCTACGCGCCGAGCGAGTGCACGGTGGACGCGGTGGGCGCGAACGCCGCGGACAGCGCGACTCCGCGGATCGGCAGACCGATCCGTAACACCGCCGTCTACGTCCTCGACGCCCGATTGCGGCCGGTCCCGGCCGGTGTGCCAGGTGAGATCTACCTCGCGGGGGACAGTCTCGGACGTGGCTACCTCGGCCGCGCCGACCTGACGGCGGAGCGCTTCGTCGCGGCACCGTTTGGCCCGGCGGGCCGCCGGATGTACCGCTCCGGCGACATCGGCCGGTGGTGTGCCGATGGCATGCTCGAACACCTTGGCCGCGTTGACGACCAGGTCAAGGTCCGGGGGCACCGGATAGAGCCGGCCGAGGTCGAAGCCCGAATACTGGCCTATCCGGGAGTTCGCCAGGCGGTGGTGGTCGCCCGGGACGACCTGCTCGGCATGCGCCTGGTGGGTTATGTGGTGACCGATCCGGAAGGATCGGTGAACACCTCCAGGCTCAGGGACTTCCTTGCCGAGAGCCTGCCGGACTACCTCGTCCCCGCGGCGTTCGTGGACCTGGACGAACTGCCTCTGACACCGAGCGGAAAGCTCGACCGCAAGCTGTTGCCCGCGCCCGAATCCCGGCCAACGCTGGAGACTGCCTTCGTCGAGCCTCGCACTGGCATCGAACGGGCCCTGTCGACGATCTTCGCCGAGGTTCTCGGCCTCGATCGGGTGGGCGCCGTCGACGATTTCTTCGAACTGGGTGGTGACTCCATCCTGAGTATCAAGGTGGTTTCCCGTCTGCGTTCCCGGCTGGGTGTGGAGCTCTCCCCACGCGTCCTGTTCGACAACCCGGTGCTCGCGGACCTCGGTTCACTGATCGCCGCCGAGAAGCCGAAGGCGGCGGCCGGCCCGGTTTCGCTGCCCCGGGGCTCGGCTTCCGAGCAGAACTTCCCTCTGTCGTTTGCCCAGCAACGACTGTGGTTTCTCGACGAGTTCTCCCCGGAAAGCGTGGAATACAACACTGGCGGAGGTTTCGCTCTGACTGGTGACCTCGACATCGATGCGTTGAAGCAGGCGCTGAACCGGCTCGTCGAACGGCACGAGGCACTGCGCACGACGTTCGACTCGCTCGACGGGCACGGTGTGCAGACAGTGCACCACATCGTCGAGCCGGTCATCGACCTGACCGATCTTTCGGCGGTCCCCGCCGATGAGCACGATGCCGCGGTGGAGGCGGTGCTGAGTCAGGAGATGCGGACCCCGTTCGATCTCCGGCGCGGCCCGTTGCTGCGAACCAGGCTTGTCCGGCTGGCCACCGATCGGCACCGGCTCGTCCTGTGTATGCACCACATCGTGACCGACGGCTGGTCCATGGGCCTGATCGCAGAGGAACTCGGCACGCTGTATTCCGCTGCGGTCGCCGGTGTGGACGCCAGGCTTCCCGAATTGCACGTACAGTACGCCGACTATGCCGTCTGGCTGCGGGAGAAGCTGACCGGAGCGGTGTTCGACGAGCGGCTCGCCTACTGGGTGGAGAAGCTCGGCGGGCTCTCGCCGCTGGAACTGCCGACCGACCGGCCGCGTCCACCGGCCAAGACGTCGAACGGCGCCGTGCACAGGTTCGATCTTCCGGCCGCGATGGCCGAGCGGCTCCGTGGCATCGGCAGGCAACAGGACGCGACCCTATTCATGACGCTCGTGGCCGCGACCAAGGTACTCCTGGCCCGCTACACCGGGCAGGAGGACATCGCGCTGGGCACGGTGACCTCGGGACGGGACCATGTCGATCTCGAGCACCTGGTCGGCTTCTTCGTCAACACTGTTGTCCTCCGGTCCACCGTTCACGCTCAGGATTCGTTCGAAGCGCTGCTCCGCACTGTCCGGGACACCTCAGCCGAAGCGTTCGCACACGCCGACGTGCCGTTCGAGAGGTTGGTCGACGCGCTGGCGCCTGAACGGGATCCGAGCAGGAACCCACTCGTCCAGGCGACGGTGGTACTGCAGAACACTCCCGGCGGCCGCTTCCGGCTCGGCGACGTGGGAGTCGAGCCGCTTCCGTTGCCGATTCGTTCCGCTGTCTTCGATCTCTCGTTCGAATTCGGTGTCGAGGACAGCGGTCTGGAAGCGCTCATCGAATACAACACCGACCTGTTCGACGAGAACACGGTGCGGCAGATGGCGGTCCAGTTCCAGGTTCTGCTGGAGTCGATCGTCGACGATCCGGCCGCGAAGGTGGGCGACTTGACGGTCGTGTCCGACAGCGAACGTGCCACGCTGCTTCGGCAAGCCGCCTCGGTTAACGCTCTTCCGGTACCGGACCGGTGCGTCCACGAGCTCGTGGACGCGCGGGCCCGGCAGGTGCCTGAGGCTGCCGCGCTCCGGGCAGGCAACGTGACACTGAGCTTCGCCGAACTGACGACACGGGCCAACCAGCTCGCGAATCATCTCCGCCGGCGCGGTGCGGGGCCGGGTTCGCTCGTCGCCATCAGCGTCGAACGCGGCATCGACATGGTCGTCGGCCTGCTCGGAATCCTCAAGGCGGGTGCGGCCTACGTCCCGCTGGATCCCGCCTATCCGCCGGAACGGCTGGCGTTCATTCTCGAGGATTCCGGCGCCACGATACTGATCACCGAGCGCGAACTGGCCGGTCTGCCGTGCTCGTCCGAGATCGAGACGGTCCGGCTCGATGAAGAACGGGCGCCTATCGCGGCACAGCCGACGACCGCTCCCGAGACCGGTGTTCGGCCACACGATCTCGCCTATGTCATTTACACGTCCGGTTCGACTGGCATGCCGAAGGGGGTGCTGGTCGAACACCGCAACGTGGTGAATCTGCTGACCCATACGATCCCGCATGTCGGCCTCGGGTCAGAGGACGTCTGGTCCGTGTTCCACTCGTATGCCTTCGATTTCTCGGTGTGGGAGCTGTGGGGAGCCCTGTCCTCTGGTGGCCGCGCGGTGCTGGTTCCGTTGCCGGTGGCGCGCGACCCGCAGCAGATGTGGCGACTCCTGCGGACGGAAGCGATCACCGTGCTGAACCAGACGCCGTCCAGCTTTCGCGAACTGGTTCGCACCGCCGTGGAGTCCGGCGAGGCCCTGCCTGTCCGGCTGCGCACGATCATTTTCGGCGGTGAGGCGCTGGAGCCAAGACACGTGCGGGACTGGTTCGAGAACTACGACGGCGTCCGGCTGGTCAACATGTATGGCATCACCGAGACCTGCGTGCACGTCACGTACGAGGAACTCGACTGGAAGGAGATCCAGGAGCGTGGACGGATCTCGATCGGACGTCCGCTGGGCAACTACACCGCGTACCTGCTCGACCCACGCGGGAACCCGTTACCGGCCGGAGCGCGGGGTGAGCTCTACATCGGGGGTGCGGGCTTGGCCCGCGGTTACCTCAATCGGCCGGAACTGACGGCGCAGCGGTTCGTCGAGCACCCGCTCGCGGATCGTCTCTACCGCACCGGCGATCTGGCCAGGAGGCTGCCCGACGGCAGACTGGACTACTTCGGCCGAGCCGACGACCAGGTGAAGATTCGCGGTTTCCGGATCGAACCCGGCGAGATCGAGTGGGCACTGATCTCGCACCCGGCCGTGTCGGAGGCGACGGTGGTCGTCCAGCCGATGGGGAAGGGTTCCCGGCTCGTCGCCTACCTGGTATCGGGCTCCGATGGGACGCCAGAAGTGACAGAACTGCGGGCACACCTCGCTCACAGCCTGCCCGATTACATGGTGCCCGCACTGTTCGTCCAGGTCGCCGCGATACCGCTGACCCCGAACGGAAAGGTGGACCGTCGTGCTCTGCCAGAGCCTGTCTCGCAGGAACAGCCCGTCGGCGAGCGGGTGCCTGCCCGCAACGAGTCCGAGGCGAAACTCGCGGCGGCCTGGGCCGAGGTGCTCGGGCTGACCGACATCGGCGTGCACGACAACTTCTTCGAGCTCGGGGGCGACTCGATCCTGAGCATCCAGGTCGTGTCGAAGGCACGCAACGCGGGCATGTACTTGACGACGAAGGACATCTTCACCTACCAGACGATCGCGGAGCTGGCTGAGGTAGCGGCGGCGGACGAACTCGTGTCGAGTGGTATTCCGGCGATCGGGGACTCTCCGCTCACTCCGATCCAACGGTGGTTCTTCGAGCACCATCCGCGCCACCCGGACCATTTCGGAATGTCCGTACAACTCGAACTGGCCGACCAGGCCGACCGGACCGCGATGCATCTGGCCCTGAGCGCGGTCCTCGCGCATCACGACGTCCTGCGGGCGAGATTCTCCAGTGGGGACGGGCAGTGGCGGCAGCGGGTACTGCCGGTGGAGACAGCCGGTGTGGACCTTCGCGTCGTCGACATCTCTCGCCGGACCGACCAGGACCAGGTGTTGGAGGCCGAGGCGCTGCGCGCGCAGGAGGGTTTGAGCCTTACCAACGGGCCCCTGCTCGCAGCGGTCCTGTTCGTCACCGCGACCAAGCCGCGACTCTTCCTTACCGCCCACCACGCGGTCGTCGACGCGGTGTCGTGGCGAATTCTCCTCGAGGACCTGGCGAACGCCTATCAACAGGCCGCCGCCGGGAAATCCGTCTCGTTGGCGCCCAAGACCACTTCGTACCGGGAGTGGGCGATCCGGCTCCAAGAGCACGTGTCCGGCGGAGCGTTCGACCGGGAACTCGAGCACTGGACGGCCGCTAGTGCCGTCCCGGCCGATGTTCCGGTAGACGGCACCGGACCCAACACGGTTGGTTCGGGTGAAACGCTCGCGGTTCGCCTGGACCCGGCTGAGACGGAGATCCTGCTGAGGCGAGCTCCCGGAAGGTACCGCGCGCAGATGAACCATCTTCTGCTCGCTGCAACCAGTCGTGCTCTTTCGCGCTGGTCCGGCAACGCCGAAGTGGTCATCGACGTCGAGGGCCACGGGCGGGAGGACTTGTTCGACGAGGTCGACCTGTCAAGAACGGTTGGTTGGTTCACCTCGATCTTCCCGGTGGCGTTTCGCGTCGGCGATCCCGAGCGGCCGGACTGGCGCTCGATAACCCGCGAGGTGAAGAAGCGGTTGCGCGAGGTTCCTGGCCGTGGCATCGGGTACGGAGCGCTTCGCTATCTCAGCGGCCCGGACGGGGCCGGGCACCGGCTGACCGCCTCCCGTGGAGCCCAGGTCAGCTTCAACTACCTGGGCCAGTGGGAGGGCACGGTCGATGCGACGACCTTCGGCAGACATCTGCCCAGCGTCGGAAGCGATCAGGCGCCCGAGGAGATACGTACTCATCTGATCGAGGTCGTGGCAGGTGTGTACGCCGGCGAACTGGAACTGACCTGGATGTATTCCCCGAACGTCCACACGATCGACACCGTGCGGAGCCTCGCGGAAGACGTCCGTCACGCACTGTGGGACATCGCGCAGCAGAACGCCTGAGCATTCGTGTACCAGCGCGTGCCGACGAGACGAAGGGGACAGAGCTGTGCACAGAATAACGCTGAATCAGCAGGAACGTGACGAAGTAGCGGAGCTGGTCGCCGAGGTCGCGGGGGACGACCCCGAACGCTGGAATCCACTCGAGGCGATGGACAGCTCGACCGAACTCGCCGAGCGTCTACCACTGAGACTGCGGCAGTTCCTCGCGGGGGTACGGAAGAACGAGTCGGACGTCACGGTGGTGTCCAACCTGCCGGTGTCAGATGATCTCCCGCCGACGCCTATCGGCTGGGACATCGCAGCCAAGACGGGGGCAGGGCATCGTGAGGAAGCCGCGCTGCTGCTCTGCGGTTCCGCTCTCGGGGAGCCGTTCGGCTGGGCGAACCAGCAGGACGGCCGGATCGTGCACGATGTGTGTCCCGCACCCGGGCACGAGAACTCGATGACCAGCGCCAGCAGCGAGACCGAGCTGTCATTGCACACCGAGGACGTGTTTCATCCGTGCCGAGGTGACTATGTGTCCCTGATGTGCCTGCGAAATCCGGATGCGGTGGGGACGACACTGGTACGCATCGCCAATCTCGAACTCACCGAGTCGGTCAGGGACATCCTCGAACAGCGCCGCTTTCGTTTTTACCCGGACGATTCCCACGTGGGTGCGGTACTCGCCGGTGCCGCAGCGGAGGACTATCTGGCCGGGCGTGGGTACGACCTCGGCGCCGTGGTGTTCGGCCCGGCCGAACGACCCTACTTCCGATTCGACGTCGACTTCATGTCCGCGGCCGCCAGCGACGTCGTCGCGAGTGAGGCGATCATCTCGACCAATCGTGAGTTCGCCGATCGCATTGAGAGAGTGGCGCTCCTCCCGGGGGACGCGGTGTTCGTGGACAACTATCGCGTGGTGCACGGACGTGAACCGTTCAATCCTCGGTACGACGGCAAGGACCGCTGGCTCAAACGTCTGAATCTGATCCGCGACGTCCGGCGGATCTACGCCATGAGTGATCGGCGCTCCCGGATCATCGCCTGACTCCTGACCGTGTCGAACGAGGAGTACCGGGTGAGCATCCCACTGTCCCGTAACCGCAATTTCCACCTACTGTGGATCACGCAGGCCAGCTCCGAGTTGACCAACCAAGTCTTCGTGCTGGTGTATCCACTGCTTACGCTCGCCGTCCTCGGGTCGCCGGCGGCCGCTGGCCTGGTGGGCACGGCGCTGGTAGGTGCACAACTGGCGGTAGGCCTGCCGGCCGGTGTACTGGCCGATCGGTGGGATCGTAAGAGGATCCTGCTTCTGTGCGCGGGGATTCGCACGATCGCGTACACGAGCATCGGTGTCGCCGTCTGGCAGGAGGCCTTGACGTTTCCGCACCTGCTGGTGGCCGCCGCCATCGAGGGTGCGGCCCTCGCAGCCACGTTTCCCGCGGAAGAGGCGGCCCTGCCGCAGGTGGTGGGCAACGACCAGTTGCAGACGGCGCTGGCACTCAATTCGGCCCGGGTGTCGCTCGGTCAGTTGCTGGGTAACACCTTCGGCGGTCTGCTGTTCGGGCTCTCTCGAGTGTTTCCCTTCCTGCTCAACGGAGTTCTGACAGCTCTGTCCTTCGTGGTCCTGTTGTTCCTGCGGATTCCAGGCAGGCCGAGGCCCGAGGACACTGAAGCGGAAGCGGAGCATGTTCCGCCCGAACGATTCTGGCGAAACCTCAGTGCCGGTGTGCGATGGGTCGTCCAGCAGCCGATTATCAGGCTGACCTCGATATGCGCGGTCGCGCTGAACATGTCGTTCACCGCGATCTTGATCATCGTCATCATGCGTGCCGAGCAACAGAACACGCCGTCGTTGCTCATCGGGGTGATGATGGCACTGCTCGGTGTCGGCGGCTTGCTCGGCGCGCTCGCCGCGACCCGGCTGCACAAGATGCTGAGTCCGTACGTGGCGATCACCGGCGTCATCTGGATCTCGACCCTGCTGGTGCCCTTGGTCGCGTTCGCCGGGCATCCCCTTGTCGCGGGGGGATTGCTCGCGGTGGGCGCGTTCATCGCGCCGACGGCGAACACGACCATCGTGACGTATCAGTTGCTGCTCACACCGGACTCGATGCGTGGCCGGCTGAGCGGCGCGATGGGAGTGCTGGACGGAACGGCCGGTGCTATCGGACCCGCGCTGGGTGGAGTTCTGATGCAGGTGCTCGGCCCCCGGGACGCGCTGTTCGTGTGCGCGGTGCTGATGCTTCTGCCTGCGATCGTGTCGGCGACCAGTCCGACTCTGCGCAGATTTCGCGGGATGGCCGACATCGACGAAGCGGCTGGGCCGAACGGCCCGATGCAGGAGGAACGGATCAACAAATGAGCTCTCCCAGTCTGACGGACGTTGATTTGGCGGATCCGCGCACGTTCGCCGACCAGGATCTGGCGGCATTCTGGCACCAGCTCCGGCAGGAACAACCACTCTATTGGCATCCGGAGTCCGATGACAGGCCCGGCTTCTGGGTGCTGTCCCGGCACGAGGACCTGCTGGCGATCTACCGGGACACATCGAACTTCACCTCTGAGCGGGGAAACATACTCGACACCTTGTTGCAGGGCGGGGACTCGGCTGCGGGGAGGATGCTGGCCGTCACGGATGGCGCCAGGCATGTCGCGCTCCGCCGAATTCTGCTGAAGTCATTCTCGCCCAGGGCGTTGCAACCAATTCTCGAACGACTGCGTTCCGCAACGTCGGAGCTCGTCGACAACGCAGTGCGGCAAGGGGCGGCCGACTTCGCAAAAGACGTAGCCGCCAAGATTCCGCTCAACACTATCTGCGACCTACTAGATGTTCCGGAGTCGGATCGTCCCGAGGTGCTCCGGTTGACCAAGTCCGCGCTTGCGTCGGACACCTTGGAACCCGACAGGATGTCGGAGTGGCTCGCCAAGAACGACATCCTCATGTATTTTGCGAAGATTGCCAGGCGGCGAAAGGGAACTCCGCATTCTGATGTGGTGAGTCATCTCGCCGTCTCGTCGATCGATGGGGTGGAACTCACTGAGGATGAGATAGTTCTCAACTGTTACAGCCTTATCCTGGGCGGTGACGAAACGAGCAGGCTGTCGATGATCGGCGGGCTGCATGCGATGATCGATAATCCAGCCCAATGGCGAGCATTGCGTGATGGTGAGGTTTCGGTCGACGGCGCGGTGGAGGAAGTGCTGCGTTGGACGACACCGACTATGCATTTCGGGCGTAGTGCTGTGCGCGACGTGGAAATGCATGGTCAACGGATTCGCGCTGGCGATATCGTCACCTTATGGCACAGTTCCGCGGACTTCGACGAGCGCGTCTTCGACAACCCCGGCGAATTCGATCTCGCGCGTAGCCCGAATAATCATGTAGCGTTCGGCTACGGACCTCATTTCTGTATCGGCGCATATCTCGGCCGCGCGGAGATACGCGCGATGCTGGCAACGCTGATCGAGAAGGTTTCAGATATTCGTTCAACGGGTGGAGAAAAGAGGATCTACTCAAACTTTCTGAGCGGTTTCAGTAGTTTGCCGGTAGAGCTCTTTCCGTCGTCCGGCCCCGGGTAGCAGTTTCGCCAGCGCTGAAATTCATTGATTCGTTCCCGGTCTGCCGGCAGGCTGTACTGGACACCAGGCGACCCTAAGAGGGGCTGAATGGAACTCGAACAGTTGTTTCCGTTGGAATCGCAACCTGCTCTCGACGTGGTCGTCACCACCGTGCCCTCGGACTCGCACACCTGGAACCTCGTGTTCCTGCAGTTGCTGCTTCTGGAGCAGGGGCATGATGTGGTGAATCTCGGCCCCTGCGTGCCGAACACCACGCTCATCGAGTACTGCATCGACAATCGCCCCGACCTGGTCGTGGTGAGTAGTGTGAACGGCCATGGTTTCCCCGACGGTATGCGGCTGATCGCGGAACTTCGGGCACAGCCGCTGCTGTCCGCGCTCCCGGTCGTCATCGGCGGCAAGCTGGGCATCAGGGCCGAGGAGAACGTGCAATATGTCGAGCACCTGATCGAGGGCGGGTTCGACGCCGTGTTCGAGGACGGTGGCGGATTGCGTGCCTTCACCTCGTTCGTCGAGTCCTTGCCTGTGAGTGTTGGGTGAGCGCCACCGGAATCTCGACGACAAGCCCGGAATCGTTGCCGTCGAGCGGATTTGCGACGGGATTCGCAGGTTTTGTCGCCCGCGCTCAGGCCGAGGGTGAACTGGTTGTCCAGCCCCGGATGGGCATGCACGACCCGGGGCGAATGAGAGCCGGGCTTCGGGCGACGAGGGCGGCGGCCGCGAGGTCGGTGGGCACTATAACGCTGGACAGCTACACCCGTACCGGCGATCTCGGGTCAGCGCGCCGGGCGCTCGACGAGGGTATCGACCTCAACGGGTTCCCGATCGTCTCGCACGGCCCCGAACTGACCCGGGCCATGCTCGACGGTGTTTGTGACGGCGATTTTCCCGTGCAGGTGAGGCATGGCTCGGCGGCTCCCCAAGATATTTTCTCTGCCCTGATGAGGGCAGGAATCGATGCCACCGAAGGCGGACCGGTCTCGTACTGCCTCCCGTACAGCAGGACCCCGTTGAGTGATTCGGTGGCCAACTGGGCCGCGTGCTGCCGGTTGCTTGCCGAACTACCGGAGTTCGGCGTCGAACCCCATCTGGAGACGTTCGGCGGTTGCATGCTCGGACAGCTCTGCCCACCGAGTCTGCTGGTCGCGATCAGCCTGCTCGAGGGCATGTTCTTCCGTCAGCACGGGATCAGGAGCGTCTCGCTCAGCTACGCCCAGCAGACGCATGCTGGCCAAGACGAAGAGGCCATCCTGAGCCTGCACAGGCTGGCCGGTGAGCTGCTGGGAGACCACGACTGGCATGTCGTTCTGTACACCTACATGGGGGTATACCCGAGCACGAGCCGGGGAGCCAACGCGCTGCTTGCCGAGGCCGCCGATCTCGCGGTACGGACCGGCGCCGCGCGGCTGATCGTCAAGACCGTGGCCGAGTCGTACCGGATCCCGACGGTGCAGGAGAACGTCAGCGCATTGGAGTATGCGGCCGCGGTGGCGCGCCGAAGCCGCCGATCGATGATCATCGGTGCCCCGTCGGATACTGGTATCTACGAGCAGGCATGGGCCATTGTGCAAGCAGTGCTGGATCTTGACGCCGATCTGGGTGTGGCTTTGTGCCGTGCCTTCGAGCTCGGCTACCTCGATGTCCCGTACTGCTTGCACCCCGACAACGCGCGGCGTACCCGATCTCGGATAGCTCGTGACGGGCGCCTCGTCTGGGCGGAGATCGGTTCACTGCCGATCGCCCATGCGCTGGACGATGTCGAGCACCCCGAACTCGGTTCCTCCGGGCTGTTGTCCGCGCTGTCTTACGTGGTCCGCAAGTTCGACGGCGACCTGCTCGAGGACGACGAACTACCGACTGCCGATCTGGAAGCAGGATGACAAGGATGAGCGAACCATCGCCGATTCCGCAGTTGCCGTCACCCGTCGAACACCTCAGGTCACCTAGGACTCGAGCCGTCCTCCGGATCCAACAAGGACTGCTGAGGGCGGCACGACAGTTCCTGACCGCCGACGAGGGCTTCATGGAACTACTTCCCCCGATCATTGGCCCCGTGACCGATCCCGGCGCGCGGGGCGCCAAGCAGGTCGATGTCGACTTCTACGGGCACCGATACAAGCTGATGACCAGTGGCATTCTCTACAAGCAGGCGGCACTGTCCGGCTTCGACCGGGTGTTCTGCGTGGCCCCGAATGTTCGGCTGGAGCCACTGGAGACGACCTCGACCCAGCGGCACCTCGCGGAGTTCCACCAACTCGATGTCGAGATCGCCCACGCGTCGCGGGATGAGGCGATGACTGTGGCCGAGGGGGTCCTGCAGCACATGGTGGCGTCCGTCATCGAGGAACACCCCCAAGAGCTCGAGCAACTCGGGCGGGATATCGGCGCGCTCAAGGAACTCGGCAACGGCGCTTACGTCCGGCGATCGCACACGGACATCGTTGCGAGCCTGCGCGAGATCGGCCACGATCAGAGCCCGGACGCGGAGATCGACTGGGAGGGTGAGCGCATCGCGTCAGAGCGGGCGCAACAACCATTTTTCATCACGGACTACCCCAAGGGATCACGCGGCTTCTACGATCGTGAAAGCACGTCGACTCCCGGGGTCCTGCGCAACTTCGACCTGATCGTCCCCGAGGGCTATGGCGAGATCTCCAGTGGAGGCGAGCGCGAGTTCGAGTACGGCAGGATCGTCGCGCGAATGAGGGAAACCGGAGAGAACCCCGCGAAGTATCGCTGGTACCTGGAGATGGTCCGGGAGGGAATGCCGGGCAGCGCTGGATTCGGCATCGGGGTCGAGCGGCTCACCCGGTATGTGACAGGTGTCGATTCGGTGTGGCAGACCAGTGCGTTCCCGAAGATTCCGGGAGTCGTATCGCCATGAGCATCTCGTTCGAGGCCCCCGGGTTTCCGGCAGACGAAGTGCGAGCGCGAGCACGGCACGGCCGCGCCGCGGTGTTCCCGGACGCAGGCTCCTACGGCACGACGCTATTCGGGGCCACGCCCGCCGGCGCCGAGGCTGATCCGCTGGAAGCGATGCGGCTGTTGCCGCCGATCTTCATGCCGCACCGGATGGAAAAGTTGATCGAACTCGGCCGGGAGCCGACCTACCACGATGTCTCTCTCAATACCGCGATAGGCGGGTTCGTCGCGCCGATGCCGCTGTATGTCTCTGCGTTCGGTTCGACCCGGATCGCAGGCCGAGACCTGGGCATCGCGGTGAGCGCACAGGCGGGCAGGCTCGGATTGCCGATGGTCATCGGTGAGAACGTCGTCCCGGTCCACGGTTACGGCAGGGCCGGCAGTGCGCAGTCCTCGATGCTCGAACGGATACGGACCTACGTCGATGCGCTGCCCGCCGGGCTCGGCGGCATCGTGGTGCAGCAGAGTACCGAGGACGCCGATGCCGAGGTGTGGAACCTGATCTACTCCGACTCCGCGACGCGGTCCCTCCTTGAGTCCGGGCGGCTGGCTTTCGAACTCAAGGTCGGGCAGGGTGCAAAACCGGGCCTCGGTGGAATGACGCTGCTCGACGGCGCGGAGGCCTCGGAACTGCGGGATCGCTACACACTCGATACCCCGGCCGGGGACGGTGGCGACCGGTGGCTCCGGCACAGCAGTCCCGGAACATTCACTGCCGAGGTTCTGCGTCAGCAGATTCGACTGATGCGCAACAACTACCCCAAGGCGCGGACGTGGGTCAAGCTTCCTCCAGGGCGCGATATCCACCCGGCCGTCCGTACCGCAGTTTCGGCGGGGGTCGACGCGGTCACGGTAGACGGCGCCGAAGGAGGGACAGGGTGGGCGCCCAAGGCATTCCTCACTCATGTCGGCTTGCCGCTTGCCGAATGCCTGCGCCGCATCGGGCCTCCACTCGCGCGGTCGACGTGTCTGCTCGTCAGCGGACGTTTCTGGGAGGGCGCCAGGGTCGCGAAGAGTCTCGCCCTCGGTGCCGGCGCCGCTGGGCTTGGTCGGGCAGCGCTTGTCGCCGCCGCGACGGACTTCGAACACGGACTAGAGCGACTGGCGGACAGTATTGGCCTTGAGTTACGGATGATCCTGAGCGCCCTCGGCAAGTACGAGCTCGGCCTGCTGGGGCACGAGGATCTGCTGGACCCTCGTGATCTCCGGCCAGCCGCACACACCGAAACCGACCCTGTAGAGGAACTGCGATGAGCACCACTATCGGCAGCACGAAAGCACTCCGGGAGACGACACTCGACGAGCTGTTCGAGGTGCTTTCTGCGGAGAATTTCCGCGGGGTCCGGCAATGCGCAGAAAGGATGCGTGAAGAGCTCGGCGATGAGCCGGACATCGCGGGGAAGACCGTGCTGGTCGCCTACGGTGGCGGCAAGGACAGTGCGTACATGCTCGCCTTCGTACGTGCGATTCAGCTTCTGCTCTACCGAGAGCACGGAACGACCTTCACGATGCGAGTCGTGACCAATCGACATGCCGGAATGCCCTACGCCGTGATGGCCAACGTCGACCGCTCTTACCGCGCTCTGCGTCTGTACGACGACCCCCAATGCCACATGCTTCTCGTGGACGGCAACGAGATCAACACGTTCGATGTCGACCGGCCGCAGAGCCCGGCTGTTGTGGAACTCAACCGAACCGACATACTGATGGCCGGTCATCGCACGTTTGGTGACGGAAGGCCGACTTTCTGCAATGCCTGCAACCTCAGCGTGGTCAATTCGTTTGGTCTCGCCGCTGCCTATGAAGGCGGGGTCGACATGATCGTCACCGGTGATTCGCCGCAGGAGCAAAGATCCTACTACATGTGGATCTTGCGACTTGCCCACAAGCTGGGCACGAAGATTCCCCGCCGTGACGAGAGATCCGAAGGTTTCGGTGGCTTTCTTTCAGTGATCAATGATATCGGGCTCAGTTATTTCACCGAAATTCACGGGAAGGACGCACATGACGAGATAGACAAGCGGGCCGTGACGACAGACGTCCCCGGCCGACTGGGTTTTTTCACCATCTACTCGGATACCGCCTATGCGTCGGGCGACCACTGGGATCTGCTGACGAACTATCTCGGCTTCGTCTTCGACGACCTCGCGTTCAATTTCACCGAATCGGACTGCGCTAATCCGGCTCTGATGGCACATCTGCGCGCCTTGCGATGTGAGCGTCTTTACGGGCAGGAGTACGCCGAAGGGTTGGCGGAGTACGTGCGGTTCGCAATCTCTCTGATGCGCAGCAAAGAGATTCCAGAAAGACTGATCGAGGTAATGCGGCGGCGCTATGAGGGGCCTGATGCGCCGGACCTTATGCGTGCCGCGATGGACGAGTACGCCATGGACACCTTCGGTCTCACTGAGCCCCAACTGGTCAGCATGGTCTACTCGCCGTTCGCCGCCGGTGGGGCAGGACTCGCGGCCTACATCGAGTCGGAACACCCGGACCTGGCAGACCGTGTGCCGGAGATCCGCGCGGTACTCGAGAACGGCGACGACGACCGGTTGTCAGGGCGGCTGTACGACATGACCGGCCTCTCGCTCGAACAACTTCGCACCCTCCATCGCAGTTCGTTGCGGCCGAAGTCCGGTTCGACCGACGGCGGGGGGATGTTGGACGTGATTCTCGACGGTGATCCACACAAGCGGACGGTACTGACGAAACAGGATCAGGCGTCCGAGGCTGTACCAGAGTTGATCTCCGGTCGTTGATTCGAGAAGAAAGCGACACAGAGCAATGACGGAATATGCAGAGGATGTTCACGTCCAGACCCGTGCGGTGCACATCACCGCGACGCCACCGGTGGGCAGCATTCCGGCCGCGGTTCCCCTCTATCAGACGTCCCTGTTCACCTTCGATGATCTCGGTGAGTTTTCGAATGCGTGGGCCAAGACGGGTGGCGCGTTCACTTACAGCCGGTTCGGTAATCCGACGACCAAAGCCTTCGAGGACACCATAGCCAAGATGGAGTCCGGCTCCTCGGCAATGGCTACCGCGTCCGGCATGGGTGCCATCAGCGCTGTCCTGTTGTCATTGTTGCGTACCGGTGATCACGTCATCGCGCAGCGCGGTCTATATGGTGGCGTCTTCTCACTTCTGGCGGATTTGACTGAGCGCTGGGGTATCGAGGTAACGTATATAGACGCCGAAGATCCGCGCGAAGTAGAGAAGGCGTGTCGCGCGACAACTAAGATATTATATCTGGAAACCATCGCGAACCCGATGGGACACGTGTGTGATCTGCCGAGTTTCGCCGCGGCTGCGCGGGCGCAAAATCTGATCACGGTGGTCGACAATACGTTCGCGTCCCCAGTTCTCTGTCAACCCCTCCGGCACGGAGCGGACGTGGTGGTCCACTCGACGACGAAGTACATCGGCGGTCATGCGGATGTGGTCGGCGGAATCGTGGTTGTCGACGATGGGACCGTCGCCGAGAAAATATGGTCTTTTGGAGCCGAGTTGGGTGCTTCAGCAGATCCGTTTGCGGCCTGGCTGAGTATTCGCGGCCTACAGACCTTGCCAGTACGAATGCGAGTGCACTGTGAGAACGCCAGAACGATCGCTGAGCGCCTTGCCGTACATCCGAAGGTGTGCGAGGTGCATTGGCCGGGTCTGCCGGACCATCGCAGTCACGAGATTGCAACTGAGTTGTTGTCTGATTTCGGCGGTGTCTTCGCATTCGACCTGCGCGGCGGAATGCAGGCTAGCCACGATTTCACCAAGCGGATTCGAGTGGCAGCGTTGGCGCCGTCACTCGGGGGCGTGAGTACCACGGTGCTGCATCCTGCCAGCATTTCGCACAGCGGGATGGATGAGAATGCTCTTGACGCGGCCGGAATCAAGCCTGGCACGCTGCGGATCGCGGTCGGGCTGGAGCACGTCGAAGACCTGTGGAGTGATCTTGAACAAGCTCTTGCTTGACAATCAGCCGCTGGTTCGGTGTTGGTGACGGTGTCCGCGCCATGAGGCGGGCTCCCGAGGCAGCGGTTACAAGTGGTGGTGGGGTAGGCCGGTGTCCTTCACGGCATGCTTTGGATGTGACGCACGGGATCACACCCTCGTTACTGAAACCTAAGGCTGGACGGTCGCGCTTTGGCGACGTATGTACCGACGTGGGTGCTGCGCGAATTCCATTCCAATGCAGGGTTTGGCGGCAGCGGCTGACTGGTCGCACTTCGGCGACTCCGGCCAACTCTGCTCGCGGGTCGGTTTCCGCACAGCCACCCAGTCGCGGTCGTGCGGCGTTCAATCATCAAGATGATCCGGGCATTAGAATGGTTGCATCGGGTTCAGACACGTGAGGGGCGCAGCCGCCATTCGCGTAGACAGTGGTCGCCGCCGTCAGGAGAATCAGCAGCAGGCTGACTAGCGAGTACGCGATGGCCGGGCCGAACGACGCACCGATGCCGCTCGCGGTCAGCGCCCGGCCGATCGCCCCGAGCAGGAGCACGCTGAGGATCACCCTGATCAGCGGGCCGTTCCAGGCCCCGTCGAACCCGCGCCGCGCGGCCACAGGAGACGATGCCCGCGATCCGCTCCACGACAGCCGAGACGACAGACGGCTCCAGGCTGTGTCCCGGGTGGTACCGGTCGGCCCCTGGGACGACCGATCGCCGATGAGCCACCACGCGCGCCGGTCGCACCGGCCACGATGACTACAATCCTGCTGACTTCCACCGGCAACCAACTGGTGAGATCCCGTATGGGAGATCCCTCTCCTCGACGTCGCGGCTACGTGAGTGGCGACAGGGGAGGGATCCGCATTCTTTTGCTTAGCGGGGTACGAGACTGCGTGGGGGGCACGCCGGTCAGGACGTGCCCCCCACGCGGGAGGGTGTCAGCGGGCGCCGAGGCGTGCCGCGGACGTGCCGAGACCGGTCGGCAGGAACGACAGTTCGCGCGGCACCTCGACCGTCCGGCCGCGCCGCAGCTCGGCATCGGTGTATCGCACGCATTTGCGGTGCCATTCCAGGATTCCGGACATCCACTCCTTGAGGTCCTCGGCGTGCCGGGTCAGCACCTGCCGGACGGAGTCCTCCAACCCGAGTTCCTCGAACATCGCGGGCAGGTCGTGCGCCACGATGTGCTCGAACTCCTCCATCCGTGCCCGCATCAGCCGGGCGACGATGTCGCGTGCGGTCAACCGGTCGACGTCGAGGAAGTTCTCCACGACGAGCACGATGTTGTGTACCTCGCCCTCGAACTCGATCTCCTTCTGGTACGAGTAGAGGTCGTTGGTGAAACAGGCGTAGTCCTGCGCCGCGGTGTCCAGTTCGTGCAGCACGCGGTGCTGGTACAGGTCGGCGTCGACGATCTCGGAATGTGCCAGCCGTGCCAGGCTCATCGTCATGTCCGAACCGAACGTCCTGCGGCGCATCTCGACGTAGTCGACCGGATCGGGAATTCGGTGCTGCGCCTGGTTCTCCAGTTCCCACACCCAGCTCGAGGTCATGTCCTCGACGGCCTTGCGGAACTGCCTGCGCGCGGAGTCGGTCATCGGGCCCGCGGTGCGCCGCCAGAGGTCCGCGAGCCCGCGTTCGATCGGGTTCATCGGCTCCGGGGTGATTCCGGCGTCGAGCGGCATGAACGTCGAAAGCCTTTCGTTGCAGGCTTTCGCCGCGGGAAGATTGCGGGCGGCGCCGAACGCGAGCGGGAAGTAGTCGTCGCCGTAAGTGCCCCAGGCCAGCCAGTCCGAGGACAGGTTGAGCTGCTCCTGGGCGGCATCCGCGTGGATCATGGCGGCGCAGTGGGCGAAGTCGAAGCCGATGAACCGGCGCTCGTCCCAGATGCCACCCGCCTCGACGCCGGGAACAGAGTCGAACATGCCCATCCGACGGGCCCAGCCGACGGCGTACTCCCGTGCCGCGTCGAGGTGCGGGCTCGTCCGGATCGCGAACGGCATGTACAGCTCCGGCAACGGCAGGTGCCCGACCGCGTGGAACGGCCGGTGGGAATGCCGCGCGGCTCGTTGCCGCAACGCGAAGGGGTCCGGTGCGATCCGGGTGCCCGCCGTGCCGAGACCGGTCGGACCGCCCAGCGCCCTGCGTTCGTCCTTCGCAGCGCCCTCGTTCATGTAGCGACTGGACCGGGCATGCCATTCGTGCCCGCCGGTCTGCCAGTCCTGCAGGCCCTTCACGTATGCGGCGATCGCCCCGAGTTCCTGCGGGGGCGCCGCGTTGTCGGCCAGCAGCGCGGGTACCTCGACCAGCGCGGTGTTCTCGAACTGGTGCAGCCTGGAGGTCAGCAGTGCGTTGACCAGTTCGGCCGATTCCTGCGTCGAGCAGTCCAGGAAACGTTCGAACACCAATACCGCATTCGAGTTCTCCCCTTCCTCCTCGACCTCGCGCTGGTACGAGAACAGGTCGTTGCGCAGGTGCACGGCGTCGGAGAAGGTGTCGGAGAGGACGCGCATCGCGCGGGTCGCGGCGAACCGGTCCGGGATCTCTGCGCCGACCGCGTACTCGACGAGGTTCGCCGACCACGGGGCCCCACCAACCCGCCTGCGCATCTGGATGTACTCGATCGGATTGGAGATCCGTCCCCGGTCGATGTTGTCCAGTTCCCACATGGATTCCACCATCAGGTTGTGGGTGCTGGTCACGAATCGTCGCCGCCATCCCTCCGACATCGCCGGAACGGTGCGTTCCCACAGATCCTTCAACCCGGCCTCGGCCGGGTTCTCCGGCGTCGGGGGTGTTTCGCCGGTCGCGGTCATGAACCGTTCCAACCGGTCGAGGTAGGTCTTCGCGCCGGTGAGATCACGCGAGTACTTGAACTGCTCCAGGAAGTGGTCGTCGAAGAAGAACACCCAGACGTACCAGTCGGTGATCAGATCCAGTGTCGTGCCATCGCCATCCGGGTGGGTGTAGGCGCACATCAGCGGGTAGTCCATTTTCGCGAGCGCCGCCTCGTCCCAGACGACACCGCCCCCGGGCTTTGCGGCGTCCAGCATGCCCATCTCCCGGGCCCAGGCGGCGCTGTGCTCGCGGGTGCGCTCCAGATTCAAATTGATCCTGGCCGGATACGGCATGTAGAAGTCGGGCAGTGTGAAGGCCTGCATGTGCGCGCTACTCCCTTGAACCGACTGGTGACGGGGCGTGGTCTCCTGGTCATCGACAGTCGCATTCGCCGCAGTGGCGGGGCAACGTCCGCCCGAGCGACATCCCGCGACATCGAGTGAACGGGCCGAGCGCTGTGCGTAAGACTCCCCTGTCGGGCAATGGTTTCCGCGTCCGATCACGGGTGGGCGCCATACGTCGCCGAGGGCGGTCTGTCGAGGACCGGATCGGGCGATTGCTCCCTCGCGCGGACTGTGCGTCCACTGTGGACGTATCGGTTCTTCGCCGGGTGCGAGGGGCGTGTTCTCGCCGGTCCGCCGATGACGCTCACCGCCGGTGACGCGGGCGGCGCCTTGGCTGACCTCCGGCGTGGTCGAATGTGCCTGCAGACGGCCGTGCCGCGATCCAATCGCGCGATACGGTCGGATGACGCAGTCCCCGGTCCCCGGGCCGGCCGGGCGAACCGAAAGGAAGAGCTGCATGACCAAGGCCGTCCGCTATGCCCGTCACGGAGGGCCCGAGGTGCTGGAACTCGTCGAGGTTCGCACGCCGGAACCCGGGAACGGTCAGGTCCGGGTCGCGGTGCACGCCAGCGGCGTCAACGCGATCGACTGGAAGATCCGCAGCGGCGCGTTCGCGGAGGAGGCACTGGCGGAGGAGGCACTGGCGGAGCCTGCCGGGACCGGTAGCGAATTCGCGGGCGTCGTCGACGCCGTCGGCCCGGACGCCGGGGACTGGGCCGTCGGTCAGGCAGTCTTCGGCCTGGCACCGGGCTCGGCGGCCACCCATGTGCTGGCCGGTTCCGCCGATCTCGTGGCCAAGCCCGATTGGCTGTCGTTCATCGACGCCGCCGCGCTGCCGATGGCGGCCGAGACCGCGTACCGCACCTTGCGGCTTCTCGGCGTCCGCGCCGGTCAGACACTGCTGATCCACGCCGTGGCCGGTGGTGTCGGCCTGATCGCCGCCCAGCTCGCGAGGGCCTGGGGTGCGAACGTGGTCGGGACCGCGGGCGAGGGGCACCACGACTTCCTCCGGGAACTCGGCGTCGTCCCGGTGACCTACGAGCCCGGTATCGAGGCACGAGTCCGCGCCGTCGCTCCCGACGGCGTCGACGCGGTGCTCGACGGTTCCGGCCGGGGTGTGCTGGGCCTGTCGGTTGCGCTGACCGGCAGCCCGGAGAAGGTCATCACCATCGCCGACGGCGACGCCGCGGCGCACGGGGTGCACTTCTCGTCCTGGGGCGAGGTCGAGGCGCTGAGCACGGTCTTCGGCGAGGTGCTGCCCCGGATGGAACGGGGCGAGCTGCGCCTGCCGATCGACCGCACCTTCCCGCTGGAGCGCGTCGCCGACGCCCAGCGTGCCAGCGAAGAGGGCCACCTGCGCGGCAAGCTCGTCGTCACGGTCACCTGACCGGCCCGTCCGGCCGCGAAGCGTGCGCGGGTTTGCTCGAAGCGTCCACTCGACCTGTGGTGATCGGTTACCCTCGGGCTTGCGACCGGTTACGCGGATGTGAGGGGAACGGGCAGGTGGGAAGTCAGGACGCATGGCTCGGTACTGCTGACAAGGTGCGGCAGGTCTACGGCGGTACCGCTCTCGGTGCCGGTGTCGCCGCCGCTGCCGGTGGGGGTGGGGGCTACGAGTTCAAGCCGGAGGAGATCGACGGCGTCATCGCCCGGTGGGAGTCCCTCCGCGATGAGTTCCTGGCTGACCAGCAGGCGATTGACGCCATGTTGGGCGTGATGCAGCCTCCAGCCGAGGACCAGGCGAGCACCGGTTTCACTCGTTCGGTGAGCGATGGACTCAGTTCACTGTATGACTCGAACATGTCGATGCTCGACTATGTGAACGATTACATCGCGAAGCTGAAAGACGCCAAAGGTGCGACGGAAAATGCTGACGCATCGAACGCGGAATCGGCAGGAAGCTTTATGAAAGCGTTCGAAGCGTGAGTTTCAGTCGAGCCGCAGGATTGGCTGTCGCGGTAGCTTGCGTAGCGGCGGTCTCATCATGTGCTGACACCGAGAGTGGCACGGCTCTTCCGGCACCTACGGGTCCGCAGAACTATGCTGTTCCAGATGTGTCCACCCCGCTGGACGTGTCGTCCTACCTGGAGGACCCATGCCTGCTTGTGCCCGGAGGAGAGCCAGGGAAACTTGGTTTCAGTCGACCGGAGCCCCGGCTGCCGGAAGACGATGAGGTGGCGCGACTGGCGGGGCCGGGGTGCGGATGGATGGAGTCGGACAACGCCGGCACCTTGAGTGTCAATATCCAGACCGAGAACGTGAAACGAGGAACCGGCGGGCTGGCGGGTGTCTATCAATCTCATTTCGTCACCGGTCAGTATGTTTATCTGGATCCAACAGATGTTGAAGGGTATCCAGCCGCGTTCGCTGACGGTCTTGACATGAGAGAGCGCGGAAAGACAACTTTGTACATCGGCGTAGCCGATGACTTGACCATTTCGGTGAGCATCGGCCCGTTTGGCCGGGGAAAACAGAAACAAGCCGAAGACGGAGCTGCGTCGATCGCCGCTGCCGCGGTCCGTACGTTGAAGGGGGGATCCTGAGATGGCGGGATCGATGAACGGCGAGCAGATCTTCCACAACTTCAGGGAAGGCGACGCCGCGAGCATCGAGGACGTTGCCATGCAGGTGGCGCGACTTTCCTCGCAGTACGGGCAGCGGGCGGCCTCCATCGCGGGGTTGCAGGAGAGCATGCAGGGGGCATGGACGGGCGACGCCGGTTCGGCGGCGGCGACGGGGGCCGGTCCGCTGATGCCCGCCCTCGAAGAGTCCGCGATCATGCTCGACCAGACGGCGGAGTCCAACGCCGAGCAGTCCGGTGCCTTCCACCGGGCGAACACCGAGGTCGTCGAGGTCCCGGCCGCGCCGGACGCACCCAACCCGTGGGCGACCGGCGCGAAGGCCCTCATTCCCATCGCGGGCCCCTTCATGGCGACCGACGACGTGCGCTCGTACCAGGAGGGCGTGGCCGCGCACAACGCCGCCGCCCAGCGCAACGTCGACGTCATGAACGGCTACTCCTCCGCCAGCAGCGCCAACGGCAACGTGCCGACCTCGTACGGCCTGATGGAATCCGACGGCAGCGCCGTAACTCTCACCACGCCCTCCGGGACGGTGGGTACCGGTATCGGCGTGTCCGGCACGCCCGAGGTCAACGGCCCGGGCGCGGTGAACGACCGGACGTCCGCGAGCGGTGTCGGCCCCTCCGCCGTCTCCGGTGCGCCGACGCTCAACGGCCCGTCCGGCTCCTCCGGCGGTACGCCCGCCCCCGGCACGGTCTCCGGTGCCGGGCATCTGGCACCCGGCGGTGGACCCGCTCCCGTGGCGCCCGGCCGAGGTGGTGGCGGCAACGCCGGCGGCGGGTCCGGCGCGGCGCCCGGTGGCCTCGTCGGCGGCGCGCCCATCGGCCGTCCCGGTTCCGAGTCGAACCGTCCGGCCCGCCCCGGCAACGCGAACCCGGCACGCGGCGCGGACGGCCGACCCGGCGCGGGTCGTGCGGGTGACCGCATCCGCGGGCTCGACGGCAACAGCGGCAACAGCGGCAGGGCTGGTTCCGCCGGACGGGTCGGCGGCGGCGAAGGAGCCCTCGGCAAGGGTGGCGGCACCGCGGCCGAAGCCGGACGTGGTGGCGGAGCACTCGGCGCGGGCAAGGGCAGCGGCGTCGGCATGCCCGGCGCGGGAGGCTCGGCCGCCGAAGCGGCTGCCGCCCGTGGCGGTGCCGGCGCGGCGGGTGCCCGAGGTGCCGGTGCGGGCATGGGTCCGATGGGCGCGGGCGGTCGCGGCAGGGGTGGCGAGGAGGACGAGGAGCACCGGCGTCCCGACTTCCTCATCGAAGCCGACCCGGACGCGATCTTCGGCAGCGACGAGCGTGCGACCGCCCCGGTGATCGGCGAGAACCAGCCGCCGGCGTGAACGAGCCGATCGACCTCCCGCTCGCCGCCCTGGCCACGATCGCCGAGCGGGAGGGCGCCGGTGAACTGCACATGGTGCTCCGGCCCGAAGCGATGTGGCTCAGCGACAACGACCGGGAGGCGGCCGCCCGAACCGCCCAGGAGGCGCTGGTCGCGGCCGGACTGCTCGACGGACGTGGCCGCCTCGACGTCGACTTCCTCGACTGGCTGCCGGTGCTGACCATGCCGAACGCCGAGTGCTACGGCTGGTACACCGTCGACGGTGAGACCCGGGGTGCCCTGGCTGCGGCCCGTGGTCTCGAAGGTGTGCTCGCGATCCGTTCCGGCGACCGGGTGCGCCTCACGGCGGTCAACCGCGACCTGCTGGCCGAGGCACTCGTCGCGGAGCTGCCGGAGGTCGTTCCCGGCGGTGGCACCCCGTGGTCCGTTTCGCTCGAGGAACTGCGGGACGCGGGCGACGGCCGGCGTGCTGTCGATCGCAGGCTGTCGCGGCATCTGGCCGAGGTCGTCAAGGTCGTGCAGCGCCCCGTCCACGGCAGCGGCGAGCTCTACGCCGCCACCCGTGACGAAGTGGGCCGGCGCAGCCAGACGGTCGATCCGCTCCACTACGTCGACACCGACTGGGGCCGGTACCTGAACCACACCTCAGGCACCGGTGCCGGGGCGCGGCTGAACATCGCGCCCGCCACTCCGTCCGCCCTCGCCGCGACCTTGCGCGGGCTACACCGGAGCTGACCCGCCGCGACCGGAAACCCTTACGCGGCAACGGAACGTCACACGTATAGCACCGCTCTCCCACACGCTCGCACGGCGTACGGGACTGGACTGTCGGTACCACCCGGCAAGATCGACTCCCGCGAACGCCGACGTGGGGGAGGTACTGCCGATGATGGGTCGCTCGCACGCGCTGACGGGCTGGTGCGCGGGACTCGGCGTGGCCACCGTGATCGGCACCGGATCGGTCGAGCAGTCGCTGGTGTTCGCCGCGACCACCGCCGGGTTCGCCCTGCTGCCCGACCTCGACCATCCGGGGGCGCGCGCCTCGAAGCTGCTCGGCCCGGTCACCGGTGGGCTGTCCTGGTTGCTGCGCAAGGCTTCCGGCTCCTTCTACCAGCTCACCAAGGGCCCGAGGGACGAGCGCGGCAAGGGCACCCACCGACACCTGTCGCACACGATCCTGTTCGCGCTGGCGCTCGGCGGGCTGACGGCACTGGGTACGGCGAAGGGCGGCCCGTGGGCGGTCGCGGGCGTGGTGCTGTTCGGGCTGCTGCTGGCCGAGGACGCACTCGGCGACTGGGTGCTGCCCGTCGGGGGTGGCGCGGTCGTGTGGTGGGTGTACGAGGCCGGACCCGACCCCCTGGCCGAACTGGCCGCGGTGTCCGGCCACCTCGGCATCGCGGTCGCCGTCGGGTGTTTCACCCACTGTCTCGGTGACGCGCTGACCGAATCCGGATGCCCGTTCCTGTTTCCCCTGCCGATCGCCGGGGAGACCTGGTACGAGATCCGGCCGCCGTCGTTCCTGCGCTTCCGGACCGGCAAGAAGGTGGAGAACCTCGTGGTGTTCCCGTTCTTCGTCGTGCTGGCCGTCCTGTTGATGCCGGGCGTGTGGGAGTTCCTGGTCGTCACCGCCGAACACCTGTTCGTGCCGCCGTCGTCCAGGACGGCCTCCTGAGAGCCGCCACCGGATGCCGGCTCAGCCGTGCAGCAACTCCCTGGCATGCGCGATGTGGTCGTACTGGACGAGGGTGTCCTCGCCGAAGGGCACCACCAACAGGGTGCTCGCGCCCGCGTCCACGTACTCGGCGAAACGTTCGGCGAGCTGTTCGGCGGAGCCGTTCACGGCCACCTGCGCGGCGAGTTCCTCGGGCAGCCCGTAACCACCGGTCAGTGCGCGCATCACGGCCGAGTCGGGCGACGGCGAGTCGGTGACGGACGCGAACACCATCGTCCCGATCTTCGGCACGGCCGAGCCCTTCTCCCCGGCGATCGCCGCCAGCTTCGCCGCCCCCTCCGCGAGCTGATCCGGAGTGCGCAGCGCGGCGAGCCAGCCCTGGCCGTACGCCACGGTGCGCCGCAGTGCCGCCTCCGAGGTTCCGCCGATCCACACCTCCGGCATCTCCGCGGCCGGTCCGATCGTCACGGTCGGCCGGCCGTCCTCGGCGGTGAGCGGGGCGGGTTCGCCGGTGAACAGGTCCGGCAGCGCGGCCAGCATCGCGTCGGTTCGGGCCGCCCTCGTGCCGCTCGGAATCCCGGCGGCCTCCCACTCGTTCGGCGTGCCGACACCGCCGATCCCGACGCCGAGCCGCAGCCGTCCGCCGGAAAGGTACTGCAGGGAGGCGAGCTGCTTGGCCGCCCAGGCCTGCTGGCGCAGGGCGAGCAACAGCACCGAGTAGCCGATCGCGATCCGCTCGGTGACCGCCGCGGCCGCGGCCAGTGCGACGGTGCTGTCCATGATCGGCGAGGGCGAGGTCAGGTGGTCCCCGCACCAGACGCCGTCCAGCCCGACCGCCTCACCGTGCCGGGCGGCCTGCCGGACGTCCGCGATGCGCCCACCACCCCGCGCGGCGTTGATGGGCAACAGGGCTCCGACATGCACGCTCATCTGGCCATCCTGCAAGCTCGAGATTGGTCGAGGTCAACGCCCGGATTGGGCGATAGTGTGTTACATACCACCCATACGGGGGGTATGGCCAGAGTGGGCGCTGCTCTCCGTCTTTGCGGGGTCGGCATCTACCAGCGGTTATCGTTTGCCGTTCCGCCGTATGGGCGAGTAGTGGAACCTGTTCGGGGGAAGGTGGGACTGCCCACTGTGTTCGGCTCGGTGTCGGTCCGGTCTTCTAATATGGCTCCGCCCGAACGGAGGAGCACCGTGAAGATCGCACGTCACACCGGCGCAGGCAGGCGCGAGATCGCGCTGATCGCCGTGCTCGTCCTCGCCGCCACCGGCCTGGTCTCCCTGCTTGTCGCGGGGCCGTTCGGCGGGCGCACCTCCGGCTCCGCGGCCCCGCTGGCCGGGACCGACGAGGCCAACGCGCAGCAGGCCCCGGCCCGCCGGATTCCCGGCGACCCCTACGCCGTCGGCCCGACGCGCGCCCCGGTCACCCTGGTGATGTACGCCGACTTCGGCTGCGTGTTCTGCGCGAAGTTCAGCCGGGAGACCGAGCCCGAACTCGTGAAGCGCTATGTCGACACCGGCGTGCTCCGGATGGAGTGGCGCGACTATCCGATGTTCGGCGACGAGTCGACGGCGGCGGCCAGGGCCGGTCGCGCCGCGGCCGCGCAGGGGCGCTTCTGGGAGTTCAGCCGCGCCGTCTACGCCGCCTCGCCCGACCGCGGGCATCCGGAACTGGCCCGCGATCGACTGGTCGCGTTCGCCGAGCAGGCGGCGGTGCCGGACATGCGGCGGTTCCAGGCCGAACTCGACGGGACCACACACGACCTCGCCATCCAGGAGGACCTGAACGAGGGCGTCAAGTACGGCGTGCCGAGCACGCCCGCCTTCGTCATCAACGGTCACGCCATGGTCGGCGCGCAACCGCTGGAGGCGTTCACCGCGATGATCGACAAGGCGGCCGGCGGCCCGCGATGATCGAGGCGGGCCTGCTCGGTGCGTTCCTCGGTGGGCTGCTCTCCCTGCTGAGCCCGTGTTCGGCCCTGTTGCTGCCCTCGTTCTTCGCCTACGCCTTCACCTCGGTCACCACCCTCGCGGCGCGGACCGCGCTCTTCCTCGCCGGGCTGGCGGCGGTGCTGGTGCCGATCGGAGCCGGTGCGGGGGCGCTGGGCGGCCTGCTCACCGTGCACCGCGACGCCGTCACGCTCGGCGCCGGGCTGCTGCTGCTCGGGTTCGGCGTGTTCTCCCTGTTCGGCAAGGGTTTCCGGCTGGACGGCGGGCTGAGCACCCGGGTCCGGCAGGCCTCCGTGTTCGCCCTCGGCGCGGTCTACGGTCTGGCCGGCTTCTGCGCCGGTCCGCTGCTGGGCAGCGTGCTGACGGCGTCGGCCGCGGGCGGCAGCCCCGTCTACGGCGGCGCGCTGATGGTGGCGTACGCGCTCGGCATGGCGCTGCCGTTGTTCGTGCTCGCCCTGCTCTGGGACCGGTACGCACTCGGCGAGCGCTCCTGGTTGCGCGGAAGGGAACTCAGCGCGGGTCGTCTGCGCGTGCACACCACGAACCTGGTGTCCGGCCTGCTGTTCGTAGGTATCGGCGTGCTGTTCCTGACCACGGACGGTACGGCGGCGCTGGGCGGACTGTCCGGTGTGGACGGTCAGTTCGCGGCGCAGTCGGCGGTGCGGGACGCGGTCGCCGGGATACCGGACGCGGCGGTCGCCCTGGTGCTGGTCCTGCTCGCGCTCGCGGTCGTCCTGGTCAGGATCGCCCGGCGGTCCCGCTCGCCCCGCTGAGCGCGTCGACGGGCTCGCGGGCCGGCGCACCCGCGGGCCACCAATCGCCCTCGCAGCGGCACAGCGGATACCAGCGTCCGTCCCGCCCGTAGCGCAACTGCATGCCGATGTCCTCACTGGTCCAACGATTGCGCCAGACCTCGAAGGCCGGCGGTTCCGCCGCGTCCCAGGTCTCGGCCAGCCCGGCCCGGGCGCGCGCGAACACGTGCGCGGGCGGGCTCCACGGCTCGTCGAGCACCTCGACGAACGCCGCGCCACCGTATCGCCACGCCCGCACCGCGCGTGGGGAAACGCTGCCGTGCAACAGGTTCGCTTCCAGCTCCGGATACGCCGCCGCCAGCCGGACGGCGTCGAGCCGGACGTCGAGTGCGGGCACCGGAACCCGCGGGAGCGTACGGGCGCGCGCGGCCGTGTCGGTGACCAGCAGCGCGAGCATCGCCGGATCGATCCCCGGGGCGGCCGGGAAACGCGGTGGCAACGCGGGTTCACCCACCGTATCCGGTTCCGCGGGCAGCGGCGCCACCTCCGCCGCGAACGCCTCCGCCGCGTCGATCCCCTGCGGCACTTCGGGAAGCACGGCGTTACGCCGCTGGAGTTCACCGGTCAGTTCGCGTTCCCCGCGTCCGCGCAGGAGCAGCAGCAGGAACGGATCGGCGTCGAGCAACCACGCGGCCTGGTAGCTCAGCGCGGCCGCGTGCCTGCACGGCTGGCCCCAGTCGCCGCACGAGCATTCCTGTTCCAGGTCACCGAAACCGGGCAGCAGCGGCACCCCGGCGTCGTCGGCGGCGGTCACCAGGTCGTGCGGCATGTCGCGGTCCAGCAGCGCGGCGATGTGCCCCGCGGTGGCGGCGACCTGGTCGAGGAAGCGTTCCCACTGCGTCTCGCCGAGCCGCTCGACGTGCACCCGGGTGTGGTGCTGCCCGCCGGCGTCGTCGAACACCGTCGCCGACAGCAGGCCGGGACTGACGGTGATGGAGCCGACGTGGGCGTTGCGGGCGTAGCGGCGGCCCTTCGCCAGCGAGGTGGGATGCAACGCGACGTCCTCCATCGCGGAGATCCACTCCTCGCCCCACCAGCTCCGGGCGAAGCGGCCGCGACCGCGCTTGACCGGGCCGAACGCGGGGAAGCCGCGGGCCGTGTCGCTCATCGGTTCCCTCTCAGTTCCACCAGCTCGGCCAGTTCCGCATCGGACAGTTCGGTCAGCGCCGTCTCACCGGAGCCCAGCACCGCCTCGGCGAGATCGCGTTTGGTGCGTAGCATCGCCGCGATCCGGTCCTCGATGGTGCCCTCGGCGATCAGCCGGTGCACTTGGACCGGCCTGTTCTGGCCGATCCGATAGGCACGGTCGGTGGCCTGTTCCTCGACGGCCGGGTTCCACCAGCGGTCGAAGTGGACGACGTGGTCGGCGCGGGTCAGGTTCAGGCCCGTCCCGGCGGCCTTGAGTGACAACAGGAACACCGGAACCTCGCCGTTCTGGAAGCGGCGCACCAGTTCCTCCCGCTTCGGCACGGGGGTGCCGCCGTGCAGGAACAGCGCCGGAACGCCGCGGCCGGCGAGGTGGCGTTCCAGTAGCCGCGCCATCGCGACGTACTGGGTGAACACCAGCACCGAACCGTCCTCGGTGAGGATCGTGTCGAGTAGTTCGTCGAGCAGTTCCAGCTTGCCGGAACGTCCCGGCAGGCGCGGATCTCCGGTTTCCTTCAGGTACTGCGCGGGATGGTTGCAGATCTGCTTGAGCGAGGTCAGCAGCTTGACGACGGAACCCATCCGCGCCATGCCCTCGCGGGACCGGATCTCCGCCATCGCCTCGCGCACCACCGCCTCGTACAGTCCGGCCTGCTCACCGGTCAGGCCCACCGGCCGGTCGGTCTCCGTCTTCGGTGGCAGCTCCGGGGCGATACCGGGGTCGGATTTCTTACGCCGCAACAGGAAAGGCCGCACGAGCCGGGCCAGTCGATCGGCGCTGTCCCGGTCACCGGTCTCGATCGGCGTCGCCCACCGCGTCCGGAACCGCGACAGCTTGCCGAGCAGACCGGGCGTCGTCCAGTCCAGAATCGCCCACAGCTCGGAGAGGTTGTTCTCCACCGGCGTCCCCGTCAGTGCGACACGGGCACCGGAACCGATGGCACGCAACGCTTTCGCCGTACCGGACCCCGGATTCTTCACGTGCTGCGCCTCGTCGGCCACCAGCAGGTTCCAGGTGACGCCGTCGAGCCGGGCGGCATCCAGTCGCATAGTGCCGTACGTGGTGAGCACGAAACCGTCCGTCACATCGTCCAGATTTCTTGCCGTGCCGTGGAAACGGCGCACGGCTGTGCCCGGGGCGAATCGGCGGATCTCGCGTTCCCAGTTGCCCAGCAGCGACGCCGGGCAGACGACCAGCGTCGGCCCACCACCCCGTTGGAGGTGCAGCGCGATCAACGTGACGGTCTTGCCCAGCCCCATGTCGTCGGCAAGGCAGGCGCCCAGCCCGAGTGACGTCATGCCCGCCAGCCAGCGGAATCCGCGCAACTGGTAATCGCGCAGCGTGGCATCCAGACCGGCCGGGGCGGGAATGTCCTCGTGGCCGGACTCCGGATCGGTGATACGGGCGCGCAGATCGTCCAGCCAGCCACTCGCCGCCACCTCGACCCGTTTCCCGCCGATCTCGGCCGAACCGGTCAGCGCCGCCCCGAGCGCGTCGGCCGGGGAGAGTGGTTCGAGCGAACGTTCCCGTGCCCGTGCCGCCAGTTCCGGCTCGACGAGCACCCAGCGATCGCGCAGCCGCACCACGGGCCGGTGCGCCTCGGCGAGCCGGTCCATCTCCTCGGCCGTCAGCGGATCCCCGGCGAGCGCGAGCTGCCAGTCGAACTCCAGCAGGCCGTCGGTGCCGAGCAGGCCGGGAATGTCGGACCGGGCCGCGTCACCCGCACGCAGCACGGCTTTCGCGGTGAGCTCGCGCAGCATCTCCTTCGGCCAGTGCACCCGCACGCCCGCGGTGGCCAGGCGCACGGCACCGCCGCCGAGCAGGTCGGCCAGGTCGGCGTCGTCCACCTCCAGCACATCGGGAACGGCGTTGTGCAGCAACCGTTCCAGCGGTGGCCACGAGCGCGCCGCCCGCCGCAGGGCCAGCATCGACTCGATCCGTTCGGCGGGGCCGAAGCCCGGCCCCGCGTCCGCCCACAGATCGCGGGCGTCGAGCACCAGCGTCGGATCGGCGAGGCTGTGTACCTGCACCACGGCACGGTGCTCGGTGCCCGCCGGGGAGATCTCCATCCGAAGCGAGACACCGACGCCCGCGTCGAGTCCGCCACCGACCTCGGCCGCCCAGTCGCGCAGCTCCGGTACGCGCTGTGATTCCGTTGCGGCGTAAGGTTTCTGTCCGGTCGCGAGGGCGGCGGCCGGGCTGCGCGGGAACGCGTCCGTCACGGCGTCGAGGTAGGCCCGCAGCAGTGTGTGGGCGTCGTGCAACCGCGGCGGGCCGTCGCCGGGCAACGGCACGGCGCGTGCCTCCGGCGGCATGGCAGCGGCGAGCGCGCGGATCGCTTCGGCGTCGTCCGCGTCGAAGGGCCCCGGCCGCCACACGTCGACGCCACCGGGGGTCAGGCCGGGAACCAGCAGGCCGCGAGCGAGGAAGCGCAGGGCGAAGCGGGTCGCCGCGCCCCAGAACGCCGCGGCCGGGTGCGCGTCGCGTCCGGTCGCGGCGAGCGGCCCGATCGCGTCGGCGACCGTCAGGTGGGTGGCGGTCACCGTTCGCCGTTGCGGCACGGCGACTTCCAGCGGCTCACCGTCCCCGGTGTGCAAGACCAGCACCGCGCCCGCCCGGGGCGGATCGGCCGGGCGGAACGTCACCGCACGATCGTCGAGCACCTGCGCATTCTCCTCTCGTCGCTGGTCCCGGGCGGTGGTGACGCGGTCAGGCCGGGTCGATGCGGAAGACGGCGCAACGTCCGGCGAGCGCCTCGTACTCGTCCGGCGTGCCCTCGGCCACCAGTCCCGCGTCCTTCATGATCGGGACCCCGGTGGGCACCTCGATCGGGAACAGCCGCAGGAATGGCCGCGCCTGCTCGGCGGAGAGCTCCATCAGCCGTACCCGCTCGTGCTTCCGGCCGCGGGACAGGGTCCCGAGCCCGTCGGCCGCGCGGGCGTTGCGTACCCAGTCGGCGTTCGGGAAGCCGCCGAGCACGTACCGCTCGCCCTCGTGCGTCATCACCGACAACGGCGTCCGGCGCGGTTTTCCGCTGCGCCTGCCCGGCAGCGTCAGTACGTCCAGCCCGCCCATACCCAGCCCGGCCCGTTGCCCGGCCACCATGACCTTGTTCAACGGCTTGAGCCAGCGCGGCGGCGTCGGTTCGGTTTCCATGTGTCTCCTCACGATCCGGTCAGCGGCCGAGGCCGCGGTAACGGCGCACGGCCAGGGGAAAGAACACCGCGACGATCAGCAACGGCCAGACGATCGCCATCAGCACCGAGTTCGACGCGATCCACGAATCCGATCCCCAGCCCGCGTTGCCGAAGAGCTCGCGGGCGGCCGTGGCCGTGGCGGACAGCGGGTTCCACTCGGCGGCCACCCCGAGCCAGCCCGGCATCGTGCTGGGCGCGACGAAGATCGCCGAGAGGAACCCGATCGGGAACTCCAGTGTCTGCACCGCGCTGATCGCGCCGTTGCTCCGCAGCATCAGGCCGAGGTGGATGCCGATCCACAGCAGGGCGAAGCGCAACAGCAGCAGCAACGCGAACGCCAGCAGCGTCGCCCCGATGCCCGCCCGTGACTGCCAGCCGGCGATCAGGCCGCAGACGGTGATCGACGCCAGCGCCAGCGTCGAGCCGAACATGTCCGCCGCGCACCGGCCGACCAGTACCGCCGAGGGCGACATCGGCATGGAGCGGAAACGGTCCGTCACACCGTTCGCCGCGTCGGTGCGCACGGCCAGCATCGTCGACGAGACGCCGAACAACATCGTCATGGTGAACATGCCGGGCATCAGGAACTCGATGTAGTCCCCACCGCCCGGGACCCCGATCGCGCCCCCGACCAGGTAGCCGAACATCAGCACCATCAGGATCGGGAACGCCACCAGCACCGCCACCTGCGCGGGCTGCCTGACCAGGTGAATCAGAAACCGCCGGGTCACCGTCCAGCCGTCCGCGAACGCCCAGCGCAGGCGTCCGCCGGGAAGTGCCGCCGTCGTCACGCCGCCTCCGATCCGGTCCGCTCGGTGAGCCGCAGGAACACCTCGTCGAGGGTCGGCCTGCGTACCGTGACGTCGGCGGCCGCGATGCCGGAATCGCGCAGCGCCACCGTCACCTCCGTCAGTGCCCGCACCCGGTCCGCCACCGGTGCGCTGATGCGCAGCGCCTCGCCGTCGGTGTCCACCTCAGTGCCGGTCACCCCGGCCAGTAGCGCGGCCGTCTCCGGAAGTTCGGCCGATCCGTGCAGCACGACGTCGATGCGGTCACCGCCGAGGCGGGACTTCAGCACGTCCGGGGTGCCGTCGGCGATCACGCGCCCGTGGTCGATCACCGAGATCCGGTCGGCGAGCTGGTCGGCCTCCTCCAGGTACTGCGTCGTCAGCAGCACGGTCGTGCCGTCGGCGACGAGCGCGCGGACCGCCGCCCACACCTCGCCGCGGCTGCGCGGGTCGAGGCCGGTGGTCGGCTCGTCGAGGAACAGCACCCTCGGCGCGAGAATCAGGCTCGCCGCCAGGTCCAGTCGCCTGCGCATGCCGCCGGAGTACCTGCCGACGGCGAGCGTCGCGGCGTCGTCGAGCCCGAACCGTTCCAGCAGCTCGCCCGCGCGCATTCGGGCGGCGCGGGTGCCGAGGTGGTGCAGCCTGCCGAACATCTCGAGGTTCTGCCTGCCGCTGAGCACCTCGTCCACGGCGGCGTACTGCCCGACGAGGCCGATGCTGCGGCGGACCCGGGTGGCGTCGTGGACGACGTCGTGCCCGGCCACCTCGGCTCGCCCGGCGTCCGGCCGGAGCAGGGTGGTGAGGATTCGGACCGCCGTCGTCTTGCCCGCCCCGTTGGGCCCGAGCAGGCCGTGCACCGTGCCCGGGGGCACCGTCAGGTCCACGCCCGCGAGCGCCACCCGATCGCCGTATCGCTTGCGCAGACCGTCCGCCATCAGCGCGTACCCGGCCTCGCCGTGTCCTGTCCCAGTCAACTGCACCCCTTAACTGTGTACGCTGTACGAAGTACTGTAGCACGAACATCGTACAACGTACGGAGTTCGTTACGGCAGAATGGCGAACCGATGAGCGAATACGCGGGCAGAGGCGACCCGAAGCGCACCCTCGAACTGTTGTGGGGCGTCGGCGAGCCGCCCAGCCGCGGGCCGAAGGGCAGGCTGAACGTCGCCGCGATCGTCCGGGCGGCGATCGAACTCGCGGACGCGAACGGACTCGCCGCGCTGTCCATGCGCAAGGTCGCCGAGAAGCTGGGCGCCAGCGCGATGTCGCTCTACACCTATGTTCCCGGCAAGGCGGAGCTGCTGGACCTGATGGTCGACGCCGTCCAGGTCGAGGCCGTCGAGCCGGAGGAGGCGACCGGCGACTGGCGCTCCCGGCTGACCGGGTTCGCGCGCCGGGACTGGCACCTGCACCGCGGGCACCCGTGGCTGCTCCAGGTAGCCACCAGCCGTCCGGTGCTGGGACCGAACCTGACCCGCAAATACGACCGCGGGCTCCGCACCATCGAGGGCATCGGTCTCACGGACCTGCAGATGGACGCCGTCTTCACGCTGGTCGAGAGTTTTGTGCGGGGGGCCGCGCAGTTCGCTGTCGACGCCGCGCAGGCCGAGCAGAGCACCGGCAAGACCGACCTGGAGTGGTGGGAGGAGTTCGGCCCGCTGCTCGCGAAGGTCTCCGACGGCGACCGGTACCCGATCGCCTCCCGCGTTGGCCAGGCCGCGGGGGAGGTCTACCAGGCTGCGCACTCGCCCGAGCACACCTTCGAGTTCGGCCTGGTCCGCATCCTCGACGGCGTCGAGCTGCTGATCCGGAAACCGGCGGCCCCCGCCGGCCCGTAACCGGCCCGGCGGCTACTTGGCGGCGGCCCGCTGGATCGCCTCCCGGACGCGGAACCGGGTGCCGTCCCCGGAGGGGCCGCGGTGCGCCTGGTTGCGCCCGGCGAAGAGGGCCAGCCCGAGGACGGAGAGAATGCCGAGAATGCCGAGCGCGACGCCGAACAGCTCGCCGGCCCCCTGGATGGACAGCAGCACGTTGCCGATCACCGAGGCGACGGCCACCGTGAGCAACGCCAGGCACGGCAGGACCGGGCGGTGCGAACGAATTCGGGTACCCATGGCGCCTCCCGGCGGTGTCCGTGGTTCCGGCGGTCCGGGGATCCGGGCCCGCGATCGAGCCTAGGAACGGCCAGGGGCCCGCGCGATCCGGCCGGCCACCGGCCGGTGGTGGGGCAGGCACCACCGCACCACCCCCGCGAGCGCCGGGAGTTACCCACGATCGGCTGACCGTGGGTAACGGTCCGGCCGTCCCGGACGAGTAGCAGGATAGGAAGCGAGGTTCGGCGGATCCTGTCTTTGCCTTGTCCGGTAAGGAATTCGCGATTCGACGCCGGGAGAGGTGCGGTCATGGCGACTTGGAGGTCCGGATCGGGGCCGATCGCTGTCGGTGTTCTTGCCGGTTTCGGCGCGGGGCTCATCCTCGCCGGGACCCTGGCCGCCACCCGTACCGATCAGGTCCTGGTTCCCGCGTCGGGCGGTTCCGCCGTACCGGCCACGGTCAGCGTCGCCGAATCGGCCGCGCCCTCGAGAGCCCCTTCGGCCACCGAGTCCCCTGCCCGGCCTTCGACGGTCACCGAACTCGTCCCCGCGCCCGCGATCGTGGTGACCGTGGTGGAGACCGAGACGCGCACGCGGACCGCCACCGAGACCAGGCTGCCCGCCGAGTCCGCGACGCCGTGCCCACCACCGTCGGCCGCCGTCGTGCTCACCCGCGCACCCCTTCCGGGGCCGGCCGGATCCTGTTGAGAAATTTCCGCGACGGCCGTGCAACGGATCGCGTACCCGTTCCGTCTTGATGGGCAAGCGCACCCGGGGGTGCGCGGGGAACCGACCGGTGACGTGTGCTCTGCCCCAGTACACGAGACCGGCCTGCGGGTACGGCACGGCCGGCCCGTCGGATCTGCCGGCGCTGCCGGTGAGCGCCGCCTTCACGCTCACCGGTGGCGATGGCGGAACGCTCGCGGAGAGCCGCCAGGCCACTTCGCAGGGCTGACTCGTGGCCGATTCTCGGGGAGTCGTCCACGGGTCGAGCAGTCGCCGGGCCCGGGCCGATCGGGGGGTCCGGGCCCGGCGACTTCTCTTCCCGGACGTACTCAGCTCGTGGCGTGGAGCTCCGCCGCCTCGAACACCTGCCGGATCTCGACCTCCGGCGCCGGGCAGCGCAACGCCCAGGCGACCGCCTCGTCCTTCGCCGCCGCCTGGATGACCCAGTAACCGGCGACCAGCGTCTCCGGCTCGGGGAACGGGCCCTCGGTGACGGTCCGCCTGCCGTCCCGGGTGGACACGCGCGCCCCGCGGCGACTCGGCCGCAAGCCGTCCGCGGCGAGCAGGACACCCGCCCGGACGAGGTCCTCGTTGTAGGCGGCCATGTCGGCGAGCGCGTCCGGTGCGGGAGGCGCGCCCGCCTCGCTTTCGGCGTCGGCCTTGACGATCATCATGAAACGCATCGGGTCTCCTCGCGGTCGTGCGGCAGGCCGCTGCCCGCCACCGGATACCCGTGCGTCGAACGCAGGCGGCGACGTTCGACATCGGCCCGCCCCTCAGCCGATGTCGCGGCGGCGGAGCCCGGCCAGCCCGGCGAGCAGCGCCGCCGCGGCCACCCCGGCGAGGACCAGCAACGGCGTCGCGCTGAACTCGGCCACCGGTAGCTTCGGCACGTGCGTGAACGGCGAGACGTCCAGCACCGCCTGGGACACCTGCGCGACCGGGCCGAACAAACTGATCAGCAGGAACGCCGCCGCCACCACCCAGGCAGCCGTGGCCAGCCGGGGTACCGAGCCGAGGATCGCCACCGTCACGCCGACGACCACCCAGACGGCCGGCAGTTGCGCCAGCCAGGCGGCGAGGATGCCGGGGAGCTGCCCGCCGACGTCGCCGACCCGCGAACCGTGGGCCAGCCCGGTGCCGGGTCCAGCGACCGTCACCATCAGCCCGGTACCGAGCAGGGAGAACGTCAGATGGCTCGCCGCCCAGCGCAGCCTGCTGACCGGAGTGGCCAGCAGCGGCTCCGCGCGGAACGCGGTCTCCTCGGAACGCATCCGCAGGGTCGCCTGCACGCCGTAGAGCGAGGCGATCATCGCGAGGATGCCGGCGGTCGCCGAGATGAACGCCTCGACCAGCGACTGCGCCCCGCCCATCCGCTCGAAGATCGTCCGCTCGCTGTCGCCGACCAGGCCGCCGATACCGGAGGCCAGCGTGCCGAACAGGGCGCCCATCACGGCGAAACCCGCGGTCCAGCCGAGCAGCGGGCCGCGGTGCAGCCGCCAGGCCAGCGCCAGCGGCGAGCGCAGACCGGGGGCCGCCGTTGCCGGGCCGGGGCGTGCCGGAACGAGGCCCATCCCGAGGTCGCGGCGGGCCAGCAGCGCGTACCCGATCGCCGTCAGCACGACCGCGGCCGCCACGGGCAGCGCGAGTACCCACCAGCGTTCCCCGGCGAACGCCCGCACCTGGGTTGCCCAGCCGAGCGGTGACGCCCAGGACAGCCAGCCGAGATCCGTCGAGGCGTCACCGACGCCGCGCAGCAGGAACAGTGCGCCGAGCGTTCCCGCCCCCATACCGTTGGCGGTGCGCGAGTACTCGGCGAGTTGCGCGGCGATCGCCGCGACGCCGGTGAACGCCCATCCGGCCAGCGCGGTGCCGAGTCCGAACGCGATCGATCCGGCGATCGGCAGCCCCGCTCCGGCCAGGCCGAGCGTCGCCACCACGCCGACACCGAGGCTGCCCCCGGCGGCGACCGTGACGGCCGCCGTCAACGCGGCGAACCTGCCGACGACCGCGGAGGCGAGCAGTTCGAGCCGCCCGGTGTCCTCCTCGGCGCGGGTGTGCCGGGTGACGGTGAAGACCGCGGCGAGCCCGGCGAACAGTGCCAGGAAGGCGCCGTAGCGCCAGGCCGTGAAGCCGCCCGCGGTGGAAAGGTCGAACGCGGCGCCGTAGAGCAGGCTGGTCGACGGGTTGGCGCCCATGCCCGCACCGAGCGACTGCCGCTCGGCAGCCGTCGGGTAGAGAGTCTCGTACGCGCCCGCGGTGGCGGCCGGGATGACGCCGAGCACCAGCACCCACAACGGCAGGACGAGCCGGTCGCGGCGCAGCGCCAGCCGGATCAGCGCGCCGGTGCCGATCAGGTTCCGGCTCATCGCAGGGCTCCGTGCCGTTCCACAGTGGTGGCCTCCGGCCCGGACGCCTCGTAGTGCCGCAGGAACAGTTCCTCCAGTGTGGGCGGCCTGCTGGTCAGTCCTCGGACGCCGATGGTGCCCAGCGCGTGCAGCACCGTGTCGAGCGCGGCGGGCTCGACGTCGAAGCGCACGGTGTCGCCGTCGACGTGCAGGTCGTGCACCTCGGACATGGCGGCGAGCGCGTCCGGTGGCCCGGCGAGTTCCGCGGTGATGGACGTCCGGGTGAGGTGCCGCAGTTCGGCCAGGGTCCCGGTCTCGACGGTGCGCCCGCCGCGGATGATGCTCACCCGATCGCAGAGCGCCTCGACCTCGGCGAGCACGTGACTGGACAGCAGTACGGTCCGGCCCTGCGCGCGTTCCTCGCCGATGGCCTGCTGGAACGTGGCCTCCATCAGCGGGTCGAGGCCGGAGGTGGGCTCGTCGAGGATCAGCAGGTCGACGTTCGACGCCAGCGCGGCGACGATGGCGACCTTCTGCCGGTTGCCCTTGGAGTAGGTGCGCCCCTTCTTGGTGGGGTCGAGGTCGAAGCGTTCGATCAGGTTCCGGCGGCGGTCGGGGTCGAGGCCGCCGCGCAGGCGTCCGAGCAGGTCGATCACCTCGCCGCCGGACAGGTTCGGCCAGAGGTTGACGTCGCCTGGGACGTAGGCGAGCCGCCGGTGCAGGGTGGTCGCGTCGGCCCAGGGGTCGCCGCCGAGCAGCCGGACGTCGCCGGAGTCGGCGCGCAGCAGACCCAGCAGTACCCGCACCGTGGTCGATTTGCCCGCGCCGTTCGGGCCGAGGAAGCCGTGCACCTCGCCGGTGGCGACGGTGAGATCGAGCCCGTCGAGGGCGCGCGACCGTCCGAAGGACTTGGTGAGTCCCGAGACGGAGATGGCGCTGTCCATGCGGCGAAGCTACGCTCGATTCACAAAGTTGTGAAGTTAAGAAAACATATGGACGGCGTAGGTCGCTCGCGCACCGTCGGAGAGGATGTACGCCATGTCGCCGACACCGCAGCGGGAACCGGATGGAAGGGACTCCGGCGCCGTAGCCAGGTTCGTGGAGGACTTCGCGCTCGTGCTCACCACGGCCGGAATGCAGCGAATGCCGGCCAGGGTGCTCACCGCGTTGCTCGCGGACCAGCAGGGAAGTCTGACCGCGAGCGAGATCGCGGAGAACCTGCGAATCAGTCCGGCCGCGGTCTCCGGTGCCGTCCGGTACCTGACTCAGGTCGGCCTCGTCCGGCGCGGGCGCGCACCCGGCGAGCGTCGTGACCACTACTACATCGGCAACGACGTCTGGTACGAGGCCGTCGGCCGCAGGGACACCATCTACCAGCGGCTCGGCGACATCCTGGACGAGGGCGTCGAGGCGGTGGGCCAGGACAGTCCCGCGGGCGAGCGGCTCACCGAGACCCGGGACTTCTTCCTCTATCTCGCCAAGGAACTGCCCGCGCTGATCGAACGCTGGCGTGAGGAGCGGGCCGCGGGCTGACCGGTCACCGGTTGGCCGGGCGCAGCGTGCCGAGCAGGGTCCCGGCCAACGACGCCGCGAGCGCGTCCAGCTTCTCCGTCTCGACGGGCTCGCCCTCGAACAACAGCAGCATCGCCTGTTGCATGCAGGCGCCCAGCAGCAGTGCCGCCGCGGCCTCGGGGTCCGCTCCGCGCCGGACCCGGCCCAGTTGCTGCTCCTCGCGCAGGTAGCCAGCCAGTGCCGACAACGGCTTGCGCGGTCCGGCACCCCGTTCGCGGACCCGCTCGCTGTGCGTCTCCAGCAACTCGCGTGCGGAGAAGACCGAGCTCGCTATCGGGAAGCTGTGCAGGTAGAAGTCGAGGGCGGTGCGGGCGAGGACGGTCAGATTCCGCCGGACCGTGCGCCGTCCGGCCTCCAGTTCGTCGAGCAGCGTGCTGAGGCCGGGGAGCTGTTCGGACAGTACCGCGAGGAATATCTCGGTCTTGTCCGGAAAATGCTTGTACAACGTGGCTTCCGAGTATCCGGCCGCGCGGGCGATCTCCTTCGTGGTGGCCCTGGCGTAGCCCTGGCCGCGCATGATCGTCGCCGCCGCGACGAGGATCTTCTCCCGTGTGTCCACCGCGCATCCCTTCCGGCCGTCGGCACAGTATGCACTTGACCGGGTGGTGAGTGTTCACTCACCATGTTGATAAGTGAACACTCACCAAGGAGGCGACATGCGGCTGACCGTGTTCGGAGGCACCGGAAGAACCGGGAAACCGTTACTGGAAAAGGCTTTGTCCGACGGACACGAGGTCACCGCCGTGGTGCGCGACCCGTCGCGACTCGACCCGGGAGTACGGGACCGGGTCGAGGTCGTCCTCGCCGACATCCGGGACGCCGCCGCGATCGCCCCCGCCGTCGACGGCCGGGACGCCGTGCTCTCCGCACTCGGCCCGGCCGCGAGCGGCCCCTCGACGGTGTGCGCGGACTTCGCCCGCGCCGCCGTCGCCGCGCTGGCCGAGACCGGAGTGTCCCGGCTGGTCGTGCTCAGTGCCAGCGGGGCGCACACCGATGGCGACCCGCCGTTCGTCCGGCTGGTGGTGAAACCCTTGCTAGGCCGCGTACTCCGGCATGCCTTCGCCGACATGCGGGCGATGGAGGCCGAGGTGATGGCGAGCGCGCTGGACTGGACCGTCGTGCGGCCACCACGTCTGCTGGACCGGCCGGAGACCGGCACCGTGCGCAGCAGGCTGGACGGCAACGTCCGCGGCGGCTCCACCATCGCCAGGGCCGACCTCGCCCGGTACCTGCTCGACGCCCTCGGCGCGGAAGAACTCCACCGGCAGGCCGTCTCGGTGGCAGGATAGGCGTCGCGGCCGACCGTGCCGCGCCGCGAGGAGGATCATGATCCGCAGGACAGCCTGGACGCTGGCCACGCTCGCCGGCTCGCCGCTGCTGCTCGCGCAGGCCGTCCGGGTCCGTCGTGCCACGCCGAAACTGCCCGGGGCACAGGGGCCCGTCGACGGCGAAGTCCGCGGTACCGGCGCTCCGCTCCGGCTACTGGTGATCGGCGAGTCCACAGTGGACGGCGTGGGTGCGCGGACGCACGACGAGGCGCTCACCGGACGGATCGCGCAGTCGCTGGCCACCCGGCTCGGCCGGGGTGTGCGCTGGCGGGCCCTCGGCCTGTCCGGGGCGAACGCGCGCACGGTGCGGCGGCGGCTGCTCCGCGACGCCTGCGCGCTGCCCGCCGACCTGGTGGTGATCGCGCTCGGCGTGAACGACGTCATCGAGCTGCACTCCGCCGCCCGGTACCGCCGCGACCTGCTGCGGCTGCTGCTGGACCTGCGGCGCGGACTCGGACCGGTGCCCGTGCTGTTCGCCGGGGTACCGCCGCTGGATCGTTTCCCGAACCTGCCGTGGCCGCTGCGCGCCGTGCTCGGCGCCCGCTCCCGCGCCCTCGGTTCCGCCGCCACGACGCTGGACGCGCTCCCCGGCGTCAGCTACGTACCGGTACCGGCGGACATCCTGCGCCCCGAGTGGTTCGCCGACGACGGTTTCCATCCCGGCCCCGAGGCGTATCTGGCGTGGGGACGGCAGCTCGCCGAGGTAGCTCCCGGGTAGGTCAGCCGCGTTCGGCGGCGCGCACCATCCGGGCCGAGACCACACTGATCACCGTCCGCATCACCAGCCGGATTCCCGGGCCGGTGCCGGGCACCGTCTCCCGGAACGAAGCCGTCCAGCGCAGATCCGTACCGCCGGCGGCGTTCGGCGTGAAGCGAACCTCGGCGTGGTACTCCTTCAACGGCCGGTCGGCGGCGAAGGAGTACGCGTGCAGCCGGTCCTGCTCGTAGGCCACGGTCCGCTCCCGCAGCAGCACCGGCCACGCCCCGACCACCCGAACCGCGCCCAGCCCGGCCGTCTCCGGCTCGCCGGTGCGCTCCCAGCGTGAGATCAGCACCAGCGGCCGGGCCCAGTCCGTCCAGCCCGGGGCGTCGGTCTCCATCGCGAACAGCCGCTCCGGGGACGCCGTACTGACCCGGTTGACCTCGAAGGAGAACGTCCTCGCCCGCTGCCTGCCCATCTGCCCGCCTCTCGCCCGGAGAATCCGTCCACGCCGCTCGCGGACGCCCGCCGTGATGTCAACGACCGAGACGCCGGGCGACTACGGGCCGTTCTGGGTGAAGATGGACACGTGACCGACTTCGCCGCCCCGCACTGGCTGGCCCAGTTGCTGCGCAGCACCCCGGCGCCGATGCCGTGGAGCCGGGCGGTGCGTGCGGCGCTGGCGCTGGCGGTCCCGCTGGCTGTCGGCCTTGCGCTGGGCGACATCGGCCTCGGCGCGCTGGTCTCCACCGGTGCGCTGCCCACCGTGCTGTCCGAGGCGGCGGGCCCTTACCGCTACCGGGCTCGCCGGATCGGCGGGGCGACCGCCGCCGCGGCCGTCGGCTACGCGATCGGCCTGTTCGCCGGGGCGAGCCCGTGGACCTCGGTGCCCGCCGTCATCGGCATCGCCGCCGTCTCCGCACTGGTCAGCGCCGCGGGCAACAACGCCTCCAACGCCGGGCTGCAGTTCTTCGTCTTCGGGGTCCTGGGCACCGGGCAGCACGCGATGGGCATCGGACTCGGCGTCTCCTTGCTGTGCTTCCTGGCCGGCGCGGCGTGGGGGCTGACCGTCGCGCTCGCCGCCTGGACCGTGCGCGCCACGACACCCGAACGCAGCGCCGTCGCACAGGTCTACATCGAGCTCGCGGCGATGCTCTCGGCCGAGGACGAGCACACCTCCCGCGCAGCCCGGCACCAGCTCACCACCGCCATGAACACCGCCTACGACCGGCTGCTCACCGCCCGGTCCTGGCTGTCCGGACGGGACGCCACCTACCGGGCGCTGCTCAACCGCCTCGCCGCGGGCACCCCGGCCGTCGAGGCGTCCGTCGCCATCGTCAACGCCGGACAGCGCGCCCCGCGGGAAGTCGTCACGTACCTGGCGTCGGTGGCCACCTCGATCCTGGCGGCCGTACCGGTGGACGAACCGCCCGAACCGGCCGCGGACGCCTCGCCCGCGCAACTCGCCCTCTACGCCGGACTGGAACGCATCGCCAAGGGGGAACAGCGTGGGCGCCGCGATCCGGCGCCGTTGCGGGAGAAGGTGCGGGACTGGGCGACCTCGCTGATCGCGGGCCCGCTGACCTGGATCGCCGCCGCCAGGCTGACGCTGTGCGTCGCCATCGCCGAGGCGGCTGGCCTGCTGGTGCCGTTCGAACGGTCGTACTGGATCACGCTCACCGTCGGCATCGTGCTCAAACCGGACTTCGGCTCGGTGTTCGGCCGCGCCGTGCTGCGCGGTATCGGCACCGTCGCCGGCGTCGGGCTCGGTGCGGCGGCGCTCGGCATCGGTGCCCCCGGCTGGGCGCTGGTTCTGCTGGCGGGTGTGTTCGCGGCGGGCGCCGCCATCGGAAAGGTACGCAACTACGGCATTCTCAGCGCCTTCGTGACGCCGCTGATCATCCTGCAGATGGACCTGACCAACCAGGGGGACTGGCCGGTCGTCCTGGCCCGGCTGGTGGACACCGTGCTGGGCTGCGCGATCGTCCTGGTGTTCGGTTACCTGCTGTGGCCGGGCAGCAGGCGGCCCCGGGTCGGTGGCCTGCTCGCGGACGTGGTCGACGCCGTCGGCGCGTACGTCGAACGGGGGCTGCTGCCCGCCGGCACCGCGGACGAACGCGCGGAGCGGTCCCGGTGCAGGCGGCTGGCCTACCGCGGTCTCGCCGACCTGCGCACGGCGTTCCAGCAGGTCGTCGTCGAACCGTCCGCCGCGGGGCGGCAGGCGGCCGCGTGGTGGCCGGTCATCGTCGCGCTCGAACAGGTCACCGATGCCGTGACGGAGGTGGTGGTGACCGTCGAGCACGGGGCCCCTGCGCCCGCGGCCGGTGACGTCGAGCTGCTCTCGGCGGCGCTCGGTGAGCTGGCGGCGTCGGTACGCCAGCAGCGTCACCCACGGGACGGCGCGCTGCCGGAGCACGATCAGCTCAGCGGCGTCGTCGATCAGCTCCGGTCGGCGTTCGACGCGGTTCGCGGGCCGGATCTGTCCGCGCGGACGCCCTCGCGGGTGCTGCGGCGGTTCCGTTCGGACCGGTGACACCGGCTTGCGAGATCGCGCGACTCGGGTTTGATGGTCTGTGTCGCGACCCCGGAGTGCGAAGGAGTCTGAACCATGGGCATCAATTTCGATGACATCAAGAACAAGGCGCAGGAAGCCCTCGGCAAGCACGGCGACAAGGCCGGCCAGGGCGTCGACAAGGCCGGTGAGTTCGCCAAGTCCAAGTTCGGCGACCACGCCGACAAGATCGACAACGCCACCGGCAAGGCCAAGGACTACCTGAACAAGGACCAGCAGGGCCAGGGCGGCGACGCTCAGCCGCCGCAGGGTGGCCCCACCCCGCAGCCGCCCGCCTGACGGTGCGGCTTTCCGGCGTCCGATCCGTTCGGGCGCCGAGGATCGAGGCCCCTTTCACGCTCGCCGTGGAGGGGGCTTCTTCCTGCCCCGACGCCCAGCCCCGGTCGTTCCCGTCGGCGTTCGGATCGTCTCCGCCGCCCGTCCGGTCCCGCGCTCGGGTGATCCCGTCCGAGTGAATCCGGGCGAGGAATTCTCCCCGTCCGCCGGGCCCGGTCGGCGGGTTCCCCTCAGCCGGTGCCCGCCACGGAGGATCAGGCGACCTGGCCGGTGACCGAACCGTCCGCCACGGCGGTGATGTGGCCGCCGCGTTCGCCGAGGGCACGGAGGCCGTCGCGGGCGTCCGGGGCGTCCAGCCGCACCAGGACCTCCGTGCGGGCCGCGTCCCGGTGTTCGGCCAGTGTCCGCATGCCCTGGTAACCGGCGTTGATCGTCGAGGCCAGTCCGCCGGTGGACGCCAGCGACCCGCGGGTGGCGCCGAGCATCCCCAGCGCCTCGTCCAGTACCGGGAGCAGTGCCTCGCGGTTGCCCTCCGTCATCGCGCGCACCAGTTCCGGCCTGCTCCCCGCGACGCGGGTGCCGTCGCCGAACGACCCGGCGGACAGCGAGGCGGCGAGCGGGCCACCGTGACCGCCGACCGTGGCGAGCACCGCGGCCAGCAGATGCGGCAGGTGGGAAACGCGGGCGACGGCCTCGTCGTGCGCGGACGCCGACAGCGGTACGACCCTGGCACCCGCGTCCAGCGCCAGCGCCGCGACCTCGCTCCACACCGCGAGGTCCGTGTCGTCCTCGACGCACACCACCCAGGCGGCGCCGTCGAACAGCGCCACGTTCCCCGCCGCCCAGCCCGACTCCGCCGTGCCCGTCATCGGATGTCCGCCCGCGTAGCGCGCCTGCGGCACCAGCCTGCGCACCGACCCGAGCACCGGGCCCTTCACACTGGTGACGTCGGTGAGCACGCATGCCGGGGCGTGCGCCGCGACACGGCGAAGCACCTCGTCGACCGCGGGCAGCGGTACCGCCGACACGACGACGGCGTCCCGCTCGGCCGCCCGCCGCAGCGCCGCGTCGACGTCGGTACCCGCGTCGTAACCGTCCACAGTGGCCGCTTCGGCATCCGATCCGGACTCGGTCGCGCCCCACGCCGTCCGGCCAGCCGCGACGGCGGAACGCAGCACGGAGCCGCCGAGCAGGCCGAGGCCGATCACACAGATGTCTCGCACCGCGCCATCCTCTCTAACGAAGGGCGTCGAGCGCGAACGCGGCGTACATCGCCACGCCGGCGGCCATCGCCTGCTCGTGGTAGCGGACCCGGTTGGAGTGGTTCGGCGCCGCCTCGGCGGGATCGGTGCCGGGCGGGCACGCGCCGACGAACGCGAACGTCCCGGGAATCCGCTGCAGCACATAGGAGAAGTCCTCAGCACCCATGATCGGGTCGGGCATCACCTCGGAACGGTCGGCCCCGAGGACCTCGCCGCCCAGTTCGGTGAACGCGGGCGCGCGCTCGTCGTCGTTGACGGTCACCGGGTAGCCGGGCTCGATGTCCGCGGCGACCTTGCAGCCGTGTGCGGTCCCGATCGCCTCGCACACCTTCGGCAGCTCGGCGCGCACCAGCGCGCGGGTGCGCTCGGAGACCGTCCGGATCGTGCCCTCCAGCTCGGCGACCTCCGGGATGATGTTCGTCGTCGTCCCGGCGGCGATCCTGGCGACGGTGAGCACGGCGGGTTCGAAGACGCTGACCCGCCGGGTGATCATCGTCTGCAGCGCCCCGACCATCGCGGCCGCGGCGGGGATGGGGTCGATCGCGGCGTGCGGGGCCGAAGCGTGCCCGCCCTTCCCGGTGACCGTCACGAAGAACTGGTCGGCGGAGGCGAGGATCGGCCCGGGGCGGGCGAAGACGTGCCCGGCGGCCATGTTCGCGTGGACGTGCAGGGCCAGCGCCCGTTCGACGCGCTCGCCCGCCGCGTCCAGCACGCCTTCGTGGATCATGTGCCGCGCCCCGTGGTAGCCCTCCTCGCCGGGCTGGAACATGAACACCACCGAGCCCGCGAGTTCGCTCGCGTGCTCGCACAGTAGCCGGGCGGCGGACACCAGCATCGCCACGTGCAGGTCGTGCCCGCAGGCATGCATCGTCCCGTCCACTTCGGACGCGAACTCCTCGCCGGACTCCTCGGTCAGTGGCAGCGCGTCCATGTCGGCGCGCAGCAGCACGGCGGGCCCGGGCTTCGCGCCGCGCAGGATCGCGGTGATCGACGTGGTCGACTTGCCGAGCGAGATCTCCAGCGGCAGCCCTTCGAGCGCGCGCAGGATCGCGGCCTGGGTGACGGGAAGCCGCAGGCCCTGCTCGGGCTGCCGGTGGATCTCCCGGCGCAGGCTGACCGTGTCGGACTGCAGCGCCTCGGCCTCGGCCAGCAGGCCCGCGAAGCGCGCGTCGGGGAGCGAGGGGAGCTCGGTCGGTTCCATGGTGTCGATATTGGCAGTCGAAGGGGCTCCGACGCACCAGGGGCGAAGTGATCGGCGGGCGATCGCGCACGCCAGGACCGGTATACGGTGTGGCGATGGCGGTGCAGGAACCGATCACGGGATTCGCGGTGGCCGTGGTCCGCGAGGACGGCCGCTGGCGGTGCAGCGCGCTCGACGCCGCCGCTCTCGGCGAACTGGACGCGACGATCACCGAACTGCGGAAGCTGCGGTCCACCGGCGCGGTCTTCGCGCTGCTCGCCGTGGACGACGAGTTCTTCGTCATCGTGCGGCCGGGACCGCGGGGCCCCTCGTTGCTGCTCTCCGACGCGGCGGCCGGGCTCGACTACGACATCGCGGCGGACGTGCTGGACCTGCTGCGTGCCGATCCGCCCGATCCCGAGGACGAGTCGATCTGGCCGGAGGGCGACCTCGACGTGCTCGCCGACCTCGGCATGCCCGGGGACGAACTCGAGGTGGTGGTCGGCGATGTGGACCTCTACCCGGACGAGCAGTTGCAGATGATCGCGCAGCGGTGCGGTTTCGACGGCGAGTTCGCCGCACTGCTCGACGAACTCTAGAGCCCGTGCCCGCCGTCGGGGACCTCGTGACCGGGGACGAGGACGCGGTACGGGCGGCGCTGGCTGCGGCGGCGGCCGCCGGGCGCGACGTGCCGATCGGTGCGGTCGTGCTCGGTCCGGACGGGCGCGTGCTCGCTGCCGCCCGCAACGCCCGCGAGGAGCTGGGTGACCCGACCGCACATGCCGAACTGCTCGCCCTGCGCGCCGCGGCCCGGGCGCACGGCGACGGCTGGCGGTTGTCCGGCTGCACGCTCGCGGTGACCGTGGAGCCCTGCACGATGTGCGCCGGTGCGCTGGTGCTGGCCCGGGTGTCGCGGGTCGTCTTCGGTGCGTGGGAGCCGCGCACCGGCGCGGTCGGGTCGTTGTGGGACGTGGTGCGCGATCGGCGGTTGAACCACCGTCCCGAGGTGCGCGGGGGCGTGCTGGAACGCGAGTGCGCGGCGTTGCTGGAGGCCTTCTTCGCCACGGAACGCACTCACCCAATGGAGTGATGTGCGGCACTGTGCCGTGACGTTCCGGGGTCTCTGGGTATCCGAGTCGTAGTACGGCTCGTGATGAGCCGCGCCACAATGAAGGAGGATCTCGATGAGCCTGTTCGACAAGGCGAAGGACAAGGCCCAGCAGGCCATGGGCACCGCCAAGGAGAAGACCGGCAAGGCCACGAACAACGAGGACCTCGAGGCTTCCGGCAAGGCCGACCAGACGAAGGGCGAGGCCAAGGAGGCCGCGCACGACGCCAGGGACAAGGCGCAGGGCGCGGTGCAGGACGCGAAGGACAAGTTCGGCAACCGCTGATCCCGTGCTTCGCTGACGCAGAGGCCCGTCCCGCTCGGGGGCGGGCCTTTCGTCGTACGGGGCGGGCGACGAGCGCGTCAGACGCCGCCGACCCGTCTTCCGGAGCCGGAAACGGTGTGCAGTACCCTGGTCGGCGGTAGCGTGTCCGAGCGGCCGAAGGAGCTCGCCTCGAAAGCGAGTGACGGGTAACCCCCGTCCGTGGGTTCAAATCCCACCGCTACCGCCAGCGAAACCGAAGGGCGGGCACCGGATCCCGGTGCCCGCCCTTCGTGCTGTCAGGGCCGCGAATCAGCCGCCGTGCACCGTGGCGAACGGCTGCTGCTTGTTGCCCGGACCCGCCGAGCCGACGGCCAGCAGGCGACCGTCGTCGAGCGCGGTCCCGGCCACCGGGTCGCCCGCCGGGGGGCCCTCCACCGGGGCCCAGGTGGTGCCGTCGTAGCGCAGCAGCGTGTCGCCGAGGGACCAGAGCTGGTCGCCGACGCGGACGAGTTCACCCAGCTTCCCCCCTGCGACAGGGGCCTCCTGCTTGGTCCACGCGGTGCCGTCCCAGTGCAGCAGAACGGGCAGCGACGGGGTCGCGTCGTCGTAGGAGAACACCGTTCCGGTAGCCCACACATCGTCGGCTGCCAGCGCCGCGATGCCGTGAAGCTGTACGTCCTGGCTGACGGTGCCGGGGAACTCGGGTACCGGCACCTCGCTCCACGCGGTGCCGTCCCAGTGCAGGGCGACGCCCTGGCCCGGCTCGCCGTCACGCTGGCCGATCGCCCACACATCGTCCGGTCCGGTGCCGGCGACCTCCGCCAGCGCCCAGTGCCCGGCGACGTCCGGAACGGGCACGTCGGACCAGGCCGTGCCGTCCCAGTGCTGCGCCATTCCCCGGCTCTCCACCGCGGGGTCGTCGGAGGACGCCCTGCCCACCGCCCAGACGTCGTCGGCGGCGAAAGCCACGGTGTCGAAGGCGAACAGCCGGTTCGAGGCGGGCGGCGGCGCGAACGGCACGACGGTCCACGCGGTGCCGTCCCAGTGCACGGTCTGCGCGCCGCCCGACTTCGCGTCCTGGCCGATCGCCCATGCGTCGTCGGCGGAGACCGTGGTGCCACCGGTGAGCCTGCCGATGTCCGGGACCGGTACCTCGGCCCAGTCCTCGGCACCGCGCAGGTACGCCTGGCTGTGGAACGCGGGCAGCCCTTGGTACCAGCCACCGAACGCCCAGGTCACCCCGTCGGCGGAGCTGACCGAGTCGAGCAGGGAGAACGCGTCCCTGCCGGGAATGGGTTCGTCCGTCCAGCTTTCCTGTGCGGCTGCCTGTCCTGCCGTCGCCGCGATGAGTACCGCGGTGATGCCCGCGGCCAATCCGATCCGTTTCAACGGATTACCTCCCAGTTGTCGAACACGTTCACCAGACGCGGTGAACACGTGACTGGTTGCCCGGAAGGAGTGAGGGGACGCCGAGGGCGAACGGTCAGGGGGTGAACGAGAATGCCTGCGCGACCGTGGTCGGCTGGTTGTGCGTCAACAACGCGTCGGCGTGCAGATCGGCGCGGCTCGGCAGCGGCACCTTGTGTCCACCCCGCTTGTGATCGCGCAGATCCACGATCGCCGCGACGGCGAGGCCCAGTACGAGCAGAAGTCCCAGAATCATCCAGATCGACATGATCTCCCCTTCAGTCTGGTTCGGTCGTGCCACCAGTCTACCCTCGCGGAAGCGCCATGACGGTGAGCAGACGATGAATCCGCTGGTCAGCTCCGGGGTGGCTCCTCGCGCAGGCCATCACGCTCGTAGCTGGTGGCCAGCCCGTTGCGCATTGCCCTCGCCTCCCGCCGCCTGATCTGCCCGCGTGGCATCCGCAGCCGGGTACGTTGCCCCTTCTTGCGGTCCCGCAGGTCGGATGCGGCGGCGATCGCCACCGCAGCGAGCAGTACCACCAGCAGAATGGCCCAGATCGGCATCAGAATTCCCCCTCTGTCGTCGATTCGGACCGTCCACCGTATCGCGTTCGGCGGGAAATGTGAGCCGATCGCTTTCCGTTGTACGTATGTCTTCCTTCGTTCACCCGTTTGAGCGAAGATGCCTCCGTTGACCCCCAGACGAGAGGACGCCGGGTGAGCCCGAGAACGCGTCGACGCACCGTGGTCGCGATGACCGCCGTGACCACGATGGCCACAACCGTCCTGCTCACCCCGGTGGCGAGCGCCGTGCCGAGCACGGAGACCGTGCCCGGTGCCGTACCGGCGCCGGTGAAGATCCACGACATCCAGGGCACGACCCGGCTCTCGCCGTTCGACGGGCAGGCCGTCGGCGACGTGACGGGCATCGTCACCGCGATCCGGGGATTCGGCAGTGCGCGCGGATTCTGGTTGCAGGACCCGGAAACCGACCAGGATCCACGGACCAGCGAGGCGTTGTTCGTGTTCACCGGTTCCACCACGCCCGGCGTCGCGGTCGGCGACGCGGTGACGGCGTCCGGCACGGTGAAGGAGTTCTACCCCGATTCGCCGAGCACCTCCAACTTCCAGTCCCTGACCGAACTGACCGGTGCACAGTGGACGGTGAAGTCCTCGGGGAATCCGCTTCCCGAAACGAAGATCATCGACGAGGGCAGCCTTCCGGAGAAGCTCGCCGCCCAGGTCGGCGGGAACATCGAAGGGCTGCGACTGGAACCGGACGTCTACTCGCTGGACTTCTGGGAGGCACACGAGAGCGAACTCGCCGGGGTGCGCGACGTGCCCATCGTCGGCCCGAGCACGCAGTACGACGAGCTGTACGTGACGACGAAACCGCGGCAGCGGCCGACCTCCCGGGGTGGCACCGGATATCTCGGCTACGAGCAGCCGAACACCGGCGTGCTGAAGGTCGAATCGCTGATCCCGTTCGGCGAACGTCCGTTCCCGGTGGCCAACACCGGCGACACGCTCACCGGCACGACCTCGGGGCCGGTGGAGTACGACAGTTTCGGCGGCCACACCGTCTTCGCGACCGAACTCGGCCAGGTCCGGGAAAACGGCCTCACCCGCGAGGTCACCCGGCCGCAGCGCAGCGGCGAACTCGCGGTGGCGACCTACAACGTGGAGAACCTCTCCGCCACCGACGAGCAGGCCAAGTTCGACGATCTCGCCCGCGGTGTCGCCGGGCACCTGGCGTCGCCGGACGTCGTGACGCTGGAGGAGATCCAGGACAACAACGGCGCGGACGGAAACGGTGACGGCCTGGTCGCCGCCGACGAGACCCTGCGGCGCTTCGTCGACGCGATCGTCGCCGCGGGCGGACCGCGTTACGAGTTCCGGCAGATCGATCCACAGGACCTCGCCGACGGTGGCGAGCCGGGCGGCAACATCCGCGTCGGCTTCCTGTTCAACCCGGAGCGTGTGTCCTTTGTGGATCGTCCGGGCGGTGACGCCACCACGCCGGTGGATGTGCGTGCGGACAAGGGAAAGGCCGCGCTGACCGTGTCGCCGGGGCGTGTCGATCCGGCGAATCCGGCTTGGGAGGACAGTCGCAAGCCGCTCGCGGGCGAGTTCGTCTTCAAGGGCCGCACGGTGTTCGTCGTCGCCAACCACTTCGCCTCGAAGGGCGGCGACCAGCCGACGCACGGCCGGTTCCAGCCGCCGGTCAGGAGTTCGGAGGAGCAGCGCCTGGCGCAGGCCGAGTCGCTGCGTGGTTTCGCCGACGCGGTGCTGGCCGCGGACCCGAAGGCGAACCTGATCCTGGCGGGAGACCTGAACGACTACCCGTTCTCCTCCTCGGTGCGGAAACTGACCGAGGGTGGCGCGCTCACCGCGCTGATCGACACCCTCCCGGAGAACGAGCGCTACAGCTACGTGTTCGAGGGCAATTCCCAGGTGCTGGACCACATCCTCGCGTCGAAGGCGCCCCGGGGCGTCGACTACGACGTGGTGCACCTGAACGCGGAGTTCGCCGAGCAGGCCAGCGACCATGACCCGCAGGTCGTGCGTTTCCGCCCCGGTAGCGGAAACGCGGCATTGGACGTGATCAACGATCTGCTCGACTGGCTGGAGCGGATCCTCGGCAGGCCGCTTGGCTGAACTTGGCCCCACTGCGGCCATCCGGGCGCGACCGTGCGTCCGGATGGACGCGAGAATGCGGGAAATGGGTAACGTTCTTCGTAAAGTGACAGAGATTTCTTGACCGGATGTCTTCTGTGTCCGAATGTCATCCCCACTTACAAGAGGTGAATCCCCGGAGGATGACGTGGTCAAGAAATTCGTGAAGGTGTTCGTGGCGCTGTGCATAGCGCTTTCGGCGTTCGCGGTCACCGGTTCGGCATCGGCGGCGCCCGCGCAGGCGCCCGTCCAGGCCGCGGACGGCTGCTACACGTGGGCGGGCCCGCTGTCCGAGGGCGCGACCGGCGATCCCGTGCGCCAGTTGCAGATCCGGGTGTCCGGGTACCCGGGAAGCGGTGAGGTGCTCGGCCTCGACGGCACCTACGGTCCGGCCACCAAGGCGGCCGTGACCCGTTTCCAGCAGGCGTACGGGATTTCGGCGGACGGCGTCGCGGGTGACGCGACGTTCGCGAAGATCTACGAACTGCAGGACGACGACTGCACCCCGGCAAACTTCGACTACGCGGAACTCAACGGGTGCAACAGCGACTGGTCCGGCGGCCCGCTGAGCGCAGCCGATGCCAAGGCGAACGCCCTCGTGTCGATGTGGAAGCTGCAGGCGATGCGGCACGCGCTCGGTGACGTGGCACTCAGCGTCAGCAGTGGCTTCCGCAGCTACTCCTGCAACGACGCCGTCGGTGGGGCCGCCGACAGCAGGCACCTCTACGGCGACGGCGTGGACCTGATCGGCGCGCCCTCGTTCTGCACTCTCGCCCTGCAGGCCCGCGACCACGGTTTCTCCCAGATCCTCGGCCCGGGCTACCCCGGCCACGACGACCACACCCACGTGGCCGCCAGCCCGAGCCGGCTCTGGTCGGCCCCCACCTGCGGCCTCGGCTAGGGCAACCACAACCGGAACGACGAACGCCGGGCCGCTCCCTGGGGGTGCGTGCCCGGCGTTTCGCCTGGTGGCTGGCGGAGGATACGGGATTCGAACCCGTGAGGGCTTTTACACCCAACACGATTTCCAATCGTGCGCCTTAGGCCGCTCGGCCAATCCTCCGCGCGGAAGACTACAGGATGCGCTCTCGACCAGCGGTTGCCGGGTCCGAGCTGGGCAGGCCTCCGGTTCCGGCCGTCGGCGCGCCGGTCGATACGCCGAGGCGGTGGCGGTCTGTTCGGGGTGGCTGGAGGACCCGGCTCCGAGCGGTGAGGCCGAGGCCTGCTCGGAGATCGAGACGCCCCGGCGGATCGTCGGCATCGGGCTCGCGCTTCCCGGCCTGCTCGGATTCGCCGTGGCGCCTTCCTGCCCGGCCGGCGCGCGCCGGCCGGACAGGCGGAGGCAACGCCTACTCGGGCGGGGTGAGGCGGAAGACCGGATTCACCGGGGACGTGCCGTCGAAGGGTTGCGCGAGCTGAACGTTGGCCAGATCGCCGAGCCCGGTGAACGCCTCGTTGATCTGCTCCTCGTACGGTTCGCGCTTCGGCCACACGCCGTCGTCCTCGGCGAACCAGCCCGACAGCTCGCGCGGGATCAGGTACGTGCTGGTGCGATCCTGGTACAGCGGTGAGCGGAACTGCGCCTGCCTGGCCAGCTCGCGGAACTCCCTGATGGCGATGCGCATCCGGATCCACCGGTAGCGGTCGGTCTGGGTGAGCCCGGGGCTTTCCCCGCCCGTGCCCGCGACACTGAAACGCTGCTTCAGGGTCTCGCCCGCCTTGTGCCCGCGCAGCGCCAGCCGGGCGATCGACTCCGGGGTCATGAACAGATTCGTGCCGCCCTCACCGAGCCCCTGCCGCACGCTCGCGATCCTGCCGCGGAAACCGGGCAGCGCCGACTGCATGGTGTCCCGCCAGCCGAGGAAGGTGCCGATGATCCGGCTGCCGAACGCCGCGATGCCGGCCCCGGTCGGCGACCACGGCTCCGCCACCACCGTCGAGTCCTGTGGCGCGATGTGCACCTCCTGCTCCGGCGGGACGTCACTGTCCAGCCGGTCGAGGTTCAGGCCGAACGTGGGCCAGCGGGGGAGCAGCGTGTCGAAGAAGTGGATGGGGAAGTTGCTGGTGATGCCGCCGTCCGAGAACCAGTGCAGTTTTCCCTTGCGGCACAAGGGAACCGCCTGAATCAGACCGGGTAGCGACAGGCTCATCCTTGCGCCGAGGATCACCGGGACGTCCCAGGGGCCGGGCATCCAGTGCAGCGTGGTGTCCGGGTGCCGGGGACACGGCGTCGCGGCCGTGCCGGCCTCGCAGAGCTGCGTCACCACCCGAGCAGGCAGCACCCCGTCGAGGCAGCGGTGGCAGAACTGCCAACGTGAGTCGTCTTCCTCGGTGCCCTCGAACGGCAGCCGGTACGGCCTTCCGCCACTGAGGTCCGTCGTCATCAGCGCGAGGTTGATCACCCGCTCCGCGCTGTCGGCGGCCGCCCGGCGCAGGCGTTCGCCCGCGTTCTCCCCGTCGCGCGCGACATCGGGGCCGAGCCACAGATCGCCGAAGGTGAGCGCCCGCCGATCCGGACCCGGCGCGGTCCCGGCGAGATCGTCGATCCGGTCGGCCAGCCAGACGGCCAGTGGCGGAACACCGGTGGACGCGGGCATCCCGGCGAGCCGGTCGACCCGGCTCGGCACGTACGGCGCCGCCCCCGGCACCAGGCCGAAACCGAACCGTTCCGCGTCGGCGAGCACCGGCCAGCACGCCTTCCCGTAGATCGCCGCGTAGGCGGCCAGTGCGGCGAAGGTCAGCAGCAGCCAGGAGAACAGACCCGCCGACACCGCGACGAGCCACGCGGGAACGGTTCCGGCCGTCGCGGCCGAACCCGCCCAGATCAGCAGCCCGGCCAGCCAGGGCAGCAGCGGCAACGCGGGTGCGAGGCCGGCCCGGCGCAGCCTGGACACCGCGAGCCGCGTCACCCACCCGGCCGCCGTCAGCGCGAGCGCCGCGAGGATCACCGCGATCGGCCAGGGCACCTCGTTCCACCGCTGTGGCGGCAGCGCCAGGTGCACCCCGAGCGGTCCGGCGAACCAGACGGCGAACAGGACGACCAGTGCCGCCCTCGCCGGTGCGGTCACCGCCATCAGCAGCGCGGCGAGCACGGCGAGGTAGGTGTTGCGGCCGGTAGTAGCCGGCTTCTGCATCAACGCCGTCGCCAGCCGGTAGACCCGGTGCAGGTTCTCGCTGGGCTGGAAGAGCTGGGCGAGCCGCCAGCGTCCGTCCCCGGTTCCGGACACGAGCCAGTCGACGAGCTGGGCCAGTCCGGCGAATCCCGGCCGGACCGAGTCGTCCGCTTCGCCGGATCGCCGCGGCGCCGCGGGCTCGGGCGGCTGTTCGGTCTGCCCGGGTGCCTCGGTGCCCGGTTCGGTCCGCCCGGGGGTTTCGGCGAGCCTGCCGTACTCGGCGGCGGCGGTGGCGGCGGCCGCGATGGCTCCGGCGGAGGCGCCGCCGATGGAGCGGAACACGTAGTGCTCCGCGAGCGAGCACACGGCCAGCGGGTAGATCACGCCACTGGTCGTGCCCCCGCGCATGGTCAGATCGCAGGATCGCCCGGCGTACTCGGTGTAGCGGACGTGATCGGAATGCGCCCGGTTCTCCGCTTCGGCGGGTGTCCAGCGCAGCGACTCGGCGTCGAGGGTGCCGGTGTAACGGGCGGGGTCGTCGAGACCCAGTTCGCGTACTCGCGTTCTGGGATCGGCGTCGGCTGCCACGGTCTCGGCCTCCAGCTTCAACGGTTCTGCGGGCGTCGGAAACTATGGCAGAACGAGCCGGTTCGGCGGGCGGGTTTCCCACGCCGGCGGACGAGCGTCCGGACGCCCCTACCTTCGGATGCCGGGAACCCGACGATAGTCGGTTATTCACCGCCGGTTGCAACCTCACCTTCGTGTCGTCCCGTCCCGAGCGAAGCCGGGGCCGCTCCGCTCGCCTTGCGTGAGGTTTCCGCAGGTCGACGGCGTTTGCGAGACCCCGCGGTGACAGGTGTGCCTGATCTTCTCCGCGTCTCGGCAGCTCAACGAGGCGGAGTCAACTGGCAACTGTTCACGCTTTCGTGACACCTAGTCGGGTGGTAACTCTTGTCTCAGCGATCACCCCCCGTGACCCGTGAGTCTCGCTCCACACTAGAAACGAGGATCTCGTGAAGCTCTCTCGCGTGCTGCCGGCCGTTGCCGGTGCAGTTCTCGCCGTTACGGCCCTCGGCTCGACGGTTGCCTCGGCCGACACCACCTCGGCCCCGGCCGACGTCGCACCCGCCATCATCGATGGTGGCAACGCCGAAAGCGGCCCGTGGGCGGCCCGCCTGTTCTCCGGCGGCCAGGAAGCCTGCTCCGCGACCATCATCGGTCCCAAGTGGATCCTCACGGCGCAGCACTGCGTCGAGGGCGGGGACCTGACCTTCAACATCGGTGACCTCGACCAGAGCAAGGGCGAGAAGGCCAGCGCCGTCAACGTGACCGAGCACCCGTCGGTCGACCTCGCGCTGGTCGAGCTGGACCGCGAGGTGGACGCCACGTACGCCAAGCTGGCCGACTCGCAGATCGTCAACAACGGCGACCAGGTCCAGGTCTTCGGCTGGGGCGCGACCTGCACCGACAAGCCCGAGATCGAGTGCCAGGCCCAGCTGCTCAAGGTCGCCAACGTCGACGTGACCGGCGTCAACGCGCCGTGCACCGACTACCGCGGTGGCGACGCCGTCTGCGCCAGCCGTGGCGACGGCATCACCGCCGGTGGAGACTCCGGTGGCCCGATGTTCTCCGGTGACACCCAGGTCGGCGTCGCGTCCACCAGTGACCGCTCGTCCACGACCGCCTACACCCACGTCGCCTCCTACCGCGACTGGATCAAGGACACTTCGGGCATCTGATAGCACCACGGTTACCCGCTCAGGCGGCTCATTGCAGGTGATTTCCGCCAGAGCGTGAAGAAGGAAAGGGCCTCGCCGGTTCGCCGGCGGGGCCCTTCCTTCGTTTCCGTGTCGCGCGTTCCGGCATGCCGTGTCGCGCGCTCCGACCCCCCGTGTCGCGCGTTCTGGCATGCCGTGTCGGGCGTTCGGTCAGGTCGCGCGGACCGGACGCCACTGCGCGACCAGGCGTTCGAGCAGCTCGACGGTGTGCGAGGCAGGGGGCAAACCGGCGATCTCGGTTCGCAGGCGGCCGGCGGCCGCCCGGTAACCGGGGTTCGCCAGGACGTCCGCCATCGCCTCGCGGACGGACACCGGCGTCAAGGCGATCGGGTCGAGAACCCGGCCGGTACCGAGTCGCACGCACAGGTCGGCGTTCATCGGCTGGTCGGCACCCATCGGCACCATGACCATCGGAACGCCGTGCGTGAGCGCCCCGACAGTGCTGCCGGATCCGCCGTGAGTGAGAACCGCGGCGCAGTGCGGGAGCAGGGCGTGCTGCGGTACGAACTGTTCCACGCGGACGTTCGGCGGCTGCGGCCCGAGCTCCGCCGGGTTGATCTGCCGCCCGACCGTCGCCACCAGATTCACCGGTAGTTCGGCCAGGCCGTCGAGTATCCGGGAAAACAGATCGCCCGATTCCATATTTAAAACCGTGCCGAGGGTGACGTACACGAGTGGCGTCCCGGTGGACTCGTCGAGCCATTTCGGCGTCTGGGCGGCGAGGTCCATCGGAGGCCGGAACGGATGCGCCGTCGGGGGCAGCGGGAAGTCCGGATCCCGGTGGCTGGGCGGAAACGGCGACAACACCAGGTGTTTCCGCAACATCTCCAGGTCGGGATCGGCAGGCAGACCGTGCTCGGCGCGGATCGCGTTCAGGGGTTCGGCAAGCATGTCCGGGCGGATCAGCGAGCCGGAAGCGATGACGAGAACGCCTGCGTACGGAAGTCCCATCCGTTCCGCCGCGATCACACCGCCGAAGTCGACCTCCTCGCACACCAGAAGATCGGGGCGCCATCGCTCGCAGAGTTCGACGACGTCGGCCGCACGGGCACGGGCGATCCGGTCGGCGAAGCCATCGCGGACATCGCGCAGTTCCCGCTCGACGTCCACCTCCTGCAGCTCCATCCGTGTGGCCGGGTCCTTCCACGTCGGACCGGATTCGAACGTGGTGAAACCGGCCCGAGTGAGCGGAACCAGGGATGTGGCGCGTCCGGTGAAAGCGATCTCGTGGCCGGCGTCCCTTGCCGCCGTCGCGATCGGCAGCATCGGTTCGACGTGCCCGCTGCCTCCGGTGAAGGTGAACAGGATGCGCACCGATGGTCCGCACGTTTCCTTCGCGGCAGCTCGGCCTTGCGCACCTTACGAGGGCTGCCATCCCGGCGAAACCGAATACCGCAGCGCCCGACACGGCATGTCGCAGCGCGTGACACGGCGTGCCGCAGCGCCCGACACGGGGTGCCGCAGCGCCCGACACGGCATGGTGGGGGTCGGCCGATCGGTCCGGGAAATGACGGCCCGGCCCTTGTGCCCGGGCCCGGTACTCGTGTACGGCGGGTGAGTACGCGGGGTAGCTGATTCGTGGTGCCCGCGGCGCGTGCGCTTGCCGCGTCCTCTGTGGACGAACCGCGAACCACGAGCATGAACGTCCACAGTGGAGGACAAGTTTCTGGCTTTTCACCAGGGAAACCATCATCGATGTCGACCTGCGGGCGGGCTCGGAACGAAGCGACACAAGAGTGCGGCCTGCGGTAACCCTGAGTGGTTGTTGTTGCCAGATACCGGGACTCGTTAGTTGGAACTTTCGAAGGTGTTAGGCATTCACCAGCGCTACTTACTCTTTGACTCGATCCCCCTACAGGGCAAGGGGGGCTTGAGAGGAGACACAGACATGAAGGCACGTACCATGGCCGCAGGCCTGGTCGCAGGCGCAGCCTGCGCGGTCGCAAGCATCGCTGGCGTTACCTCCGCGAGCGCGGATGTCAACCCCCTCATCGTCGGTGGCGTGGACGCTGACCAGGAATACTCGTACATGGTTTCGCTTCAGCAGAGCGGTTCGCACTTCTGTGGTGGCTCGCTGATCAGCCCCGAGTGGGTCCTGACGGCCGCTCACTGTGTCGAGGGCACGGACGCCTCGGCCATCAGCGCCCGCATCGGCAGCAACGACAACACCTCGGGTGGCGAGGAGGCGCAGGCCGCCGAGACGATCATCCACCCGTCGTACGGCCAGGAGACCGCGGGCGACATCGCCCTGGTCAAGCTTTCCGCGCCGGCGACGTCCGCCCCGATCTCGGTCGCCGGTTCCGCCGACGTCGGCACCAAGTCCCGTCTCCTCGGCTGGGGCCAGACCGACCCGGAGCCCGGCGGCAGCGCACCCACCGCGCTGCAGCAGCTCGACACCTCGGTGGTCGACGCGGGTGAGTGCACCGGCATCGACGGCACCAAGGAACTGTGCACCGAGAACCCCGGTGGCGACTCCGGTGCCTGCTACGGCGACTCCGGTGGCCCGCAGATCGCCGACGGCAAGCTGATCGGTGTCACCAGCCGTACCGGCAACGGTGACTCGACCTGCGCCACCGGCCCGTCGATCTACACCTCGGCCCCGGCCTACGCCGACTGGATCACCGAGAACACCGGCGGCTGATCTTCACCCCGCCAGTACGAACGGAAGGGCGCTCCCGACGCGGGGGAGCGCCCTTCCGTCGTTTCCGTATCCCGTTGTATAGCACCGATTCGTTGCTATGCCTCGGATTCCGCGCGATCGTCGGTCGCCCACGCGGTGTGGAACGCGCCGTCACGGTCGGTCCGGCGGTAGGTGTGCGCCCCGAAGAAGTCCCGCTGTCCCTGGATGAGCGCGGCGGGCAGGCGCGGCGCGCGCAACCCGTCGTAGTACGCCAGTGCCGTGGAGAAGCCGGGCGTCGGGATGCCGAGCTGGGCGGCGGTGGCGACCACCCTGCGCCAGGAGTCCTGTGCGTCGGCGACGGCAGCGTTGAACCCGCCCGAGGTCAGCAGCGTCGGCAGGCCGGGTTCGGCCTCGTACGCGCCGCGGATGTCGTCCAGGAACTTCGCCCTGATGATGCAGCCGCCGCGCCAGATCGACGCCACCGCGCCGAGATCGATGTCCCAGCCGTACTCGCTGCCACCGGCTTGGATCTGGTTGAACCCCTGCGCGTAGGCGACGATCTTCGAGGCGTACAGCGCGCGCTCGACGTCGTCGGCGAAGCCCTCGGCCTCGGCGCCCTTCAGCTTCGACCGCGAGGGTCCGGGCAGTTCCCGGCTGCCGATGCGCAGGTCGGCGTGCCCGGACAGGGAACGCGCGAAGACCGCCTCGGCGATGCCGCTGATCGGTACGCCGAGGTCGAGGCCGATCTGCACGGTCCAACGGCCGGTGCCCTTCTGCTCGGCCTGGTCGGCGACCACGTCGACGAACGGTTTGCCGGTACCCGCGTCGGTGTGCGCGAGTACCTGCGCGGTGATCTCGATGAGGTACGAGTCGAGACGGCCGGTGTTCCAGGTGCGGAACACCTCGGCGATCTGCGCGGGTTCGTGGCCGAGTGCCCCGCGCAGCAGGTCGAAGGACTCGGCGATGAGCTGCATGTCGGCGTACTCGATGCCGTTGTGCACCATCTTCACGAAGTGGCCCGCGCCGTCCGCGCCGATGTGGGTGCAGCACGGATCGCCGTCGACCTTCGCGGAGATGTCCTCCAGCAGCGGGCCGAGCGATTCGTAGGACGCCTTGGAGCCGCCGGGCATGATGCTCGGACCGTGCAGCGCACCCTCTTCTCCGCCGGAGACGCCGGTGCCGACGAAGTGCAGCCCGCGCTCCCGGAGCTGTGCCTCCCGGCGCCGGGTGTCGGCGAAGTGGGCGTTGCCCGCGTCGACGATCACGTCGCCGGATTCCAGCAGCGGAGCGAACTCCTCGATCACGGCGTCGGTCGGCTCGCCCGCCTTCACCATGATCACGATCTGCCGGGGACGCTCCAGCGCGTCCACGAACTCCCTGGCGCTGTACGCCGGAATGAACTCGCCCTCGGAGCCGAACTGGTCCACCAGTTCCCTGGTGCGCTTGTCCGTCCGGTTGTGCAATGCGACGGTGTGCCCGTGCCTGGCCAGGTTCCGCGCCAGGTTGCGGCCCATCACCGCCAGCCCGGTGACTCCGATGCTCGCCTTGTCCGCCATCAGTTTCGACCTTCCTCCTGCGTACCGCGATCGATGTCCGACAGTAGTCCCCGCCCGGTGATCCGCCGGACGACGCGGGGCGGGTGTGATCGAACCGGGCGTGGTGGTCGAATTCCCGCCCCGGAAACGGTAAAGTCGTACCGTCGTACACGTACTGGGCGGGCGCTCGCGGCAGCGTCCGGTGTCGCGGCTCCGAGCGTGGAGCGTCCCGCAGTGAAAGGTCTCCGGTGAAAGGTGCAGGACAAGGCTGATGGCCAGCACCGTCACCTCACGCCGTAAGCAGCTCGGCAACGAACTCCGGCACGCGCGCACCGCCGTCAAGCTGACGCAGCAGCAGGTCGCCGCGGTGCTCGGCTGCACCCAGGGAAAGATCAACAAGATCGAGTCCGGCGCGGTCGGGGTGAAGCTCGGCGACGTGCGGACCATGCTCGACACCTTCGGCATCGGCGGTGACGAGGCGGAGACGCTGCTCGACCTCGCTCGCGCGGCGGCGGGTCAGCGGGGGAACTGGTCCGGTTACCGCGCCGTCGTCCCGCACTGGTTCCGCACCTTCACCGACCTCGAGCCCGCGGCGGCCGAGATCATGACCTGGCACGGCGAGCGGATCCCGGGGCCGTTGCAGTCCGAGCACTACATGCTCAAGCAGTTCAGCGAGGCCGGCGTCACGGACGTGACGGCGTTGGTGCGCAACCGGCTCGACCGCAAGGCCGTGTTCGACCAGCAGCAGCCGCCGTACTACCGGTTCATCGTCAGTGAGTCGGCTCTGCGCAGGGCGCCGGGCGGACGGGCCCCGGCGGTGATGCTGGACCAGGTGGAGCACCTGATGACGCTCGCCGCCCGGGAACGCATCTACGTGCACGTGCTGCCCTTCGAGGCGCGCCTCGCCTCCGTGCCGAACGACTTCACCATCATGCGTTTCCCGGACCGTACAAGGGATTTCGTCTACATCGAGCATTCCGCGGGCGGTCTGTACCTGGACGACGTGAAGGACTTCCAGCTCTTCGTCGACGCCTGGGACCGGCTGCGTGGCGCGGCGCTGGAGCAGCACGAGTCACGACAGTTCCTCAAGGAACTCGCGGAGCACTATCGCGAGGCCATGCGCGGTTAGCAGCGCCGCTGGTCCACACTGGACTGTCCACAAGCGAACGAAGCCCGCCGCGCGATGCGTGGCGGGCTTCGTCGTGGACGTCGTGTTACAGATCGGCCTCGAGCAGCACCAGTGAACGCCCCCGCCTGCCCGCGGGCGGGCGGGCGGCGAGCTCGCGCAGCTTCTCGGTCACCTCGATGTCGTCGAGCCAGGTGTGGCCCGGTTGCCGGAACGGGGACTCCAGTAGGGAGAACCCGAGGCGGCGCCGCAGTTTGCGGCCGATCCGCTCCCGTCCGGTCGGTGCGGCGGGCTGGTCGGAACCGGTCTCCGCCTCGTTCGGTGCGTCGATTCGCAGAAGTCGTACAGCCATCGTGTCGTCAGCCCCCCAGCCGGGTCGATGTCCTGATGTGTCCCGAACCGGTGTGCGGAGCCAGGAGATCCCGGTCCCGTTCCACCGTCTCGGCCTGTCGTAGTGAGTGCCGCCGGCTGTGTGCATGCCCGGTAGCGCCCGTCACGACGTGCATCCCCACTGCTCATTTCCTCCTCGGGAGAGGTCGGCGGTCATTCGCGCGATACACCTTGACCCGTGCTTCCCCTTGCCCCAGGGTTGCGAACTGGGTCTCGTACCGCTTGGAATAATCCTAACCCTCGAATAATCTCGCCGTCGAGGCACCGGGCGGAACACCATACTTTCGGCTGCCTGAGGCGATAAAGTTGACTACTGGGCGTAGGTAGTTCCTGCATTCGTGCAAGCCGCTGCCGTGCCCGGGACCTGGTGAGGGGGTAGCGAAGTGGCGGATTATCCCGCGTCGAAAGATTACGACCCGGACACGGCGGTGGCCCTGTTCGACGCCGCGGCCTGGCAGAAGTCGTTCGCCAGCGAGCCCAACGGTGGAAGCTGCGTGGAGGTCAATCTGGGCTCGGACCGGGTGGGGGTCCGGGACACCAAGCTGGAGGACAGCCCGGTGTTCGTCTTCGACGCGAGCGAGTGGTCGGCCTTCCTGGCGGCGGTCAAGGCGGGTCAGTTCGACCTTCCGGCCTGAGCCCGCGTCACCCGTTCGCAGGACCCGTTCAATCGCCGTCGTGCCCGGGTGGCGCCCGTCGTCATCCGGGGGTCGGTCCGTCCCCGCGCGGCCTGCCCGGCCCCGCCGCCCGGTCGCGGAGCGTTTCCGTCCGTGATGCTCGTCACTGTTGCCGTCCGGTCGGACACACATGCCGTGTCGCGCGTTCTGGCACGCCGTGTCGGGCGATGGAGCCGGTTACGGCTGCGGGGCCCAGTCCGTGTTGGCACCGCACAGCACCAGACAGGGCAGCCGTCCCGGCACCAGCCCGGCCAGCCAGGCCGCGAAACCCGCCGCCGCGGCCGGTTCGACGGCCAGCCGGAAGTCCTCCCACAGCCGGTCCCGGGCCGCCAGGATCTCCGCGTCACCGACCAGCACCGGGGCGACGGGGGCGAGCCGGCCGGTGCTGAGCACGCCGAACGGCACCCGGCCGATCCGCGTCGCCCCCAGCGCCGAGGCCGCCACCGAGTCGATCGCGACGTCCACCGGCTCGCCTGCCGCGAGCGCGTCGTGCACCGCCCGGCAACGCTCCGGCTCCACGGTCACCGTCGTCCGACCGTCCGAGGCCAGCGACGTCCCCGCCGCCAGACCGCCGCCACCGGCCGCCACGACGATCGCGTCCACCTCCGGCGCCTCCGCCAGCACCTCGACGGCCACCGTGCCCTGCCCGGCGACCACGGCGGGCGCGTCGTAGGCGTGCAGGTGGCGCACGCCGGGGCCGGACGCTGCCTCCAGCGCCGCCGCGGCCGCCTCGGCGTACGTCTCGCCGTGCCGCACCAGCGTGGCCCCGAGCGCCTCGATCCGCCGCACCTTCCCGGCCGGTGCCGAGGTGGGCACGAACACCGTCGCCGGAACGCCGAGCGCCACCGCGGCGGTGGCCACGCCGAGCCCGTGGTTCCCGCCCGAGGCGGTCACCACGGTGGACGGCCGATCCCCGGCCAGCAGGGCGTTCGTCGCACCGCGCAGCTTGAACGATCCGCTCCGCTGCAGGTGTTCCAGCTTCAGCAGCAACGGCCTGCCGTCGACCTCGGTACGCAGCAGCGGGGTCCGCCGCACGTACGGCCGCACGGCCTCGGCGGCCGCCCGCACATCGGCCGGGGAAGGAAGTTCGATCGGTGCGTTCGTCACGGGCGGACGATAGCCGCCGGGCGGAGTCGCTACACTGATTACGGACCCCGCGCGGCGTCCACCCTGTGAACCTCCCCAGGGCCGGAAGGCAGCAAGGATAAGCAGGCTCTGACGGGTGCGCGGGGTCCCCTTCATGCCCTGGGTCGTCCTCGGCGGACGCGGACCCGCCGGCGAGCCGCCCGTGCCCTCCGGGGTGTCCGCGGCGGCCGGTAGTCTCGCCGCGTGGCACTAGCGCTCTACCGCAAGTACCGTCCGGCCGCCTTTGCCGAGGTCGTGGGCCAGGAGCACGTCACCGAGCCCCTGCGTACCGCCCTCGCCGCCGGGCGCATCAACCATGCGTACCTGTTCTCCGGCCCGCGCGGCTGCGGCAAGACGTCGAGCGCACGCATCATGGCGCGCTCCCTCAACTGCGTCGAGGGGCCGACGCCGGATCCGTGCGGCAAGTGCGACTCCTGCCGTGCGCTCGCCCCGGAGGGGTCCGGCAGCGTCGACGTCACCGAGCTGGACGCCGCCAGCCACGGAGGTGTCGACGACGCCAGGGAACTGCGCGACCGTGCCTTCTACGCCCCCGCGGAAGCCCGCTACCGGGTGTTCATCATCGATGAGGCGCACATGGTCACCACGCAGGGTTTCAACGCCCTGCTGAAGATCGTCGAGGAACCGCCAGAGCACCTCATCTTCATCTTCGCCACCACCGAGCCGGACAAGGTGCTGCCCACCATCCGCTCGCGGACCCATCACTACCCGTTCCGGCTGATTCCACCGAGCGCGATGCGTGAGCTGCTGGAACGCAACGTCGAGGCCGAGGGCGTGGCCGTGGAACCGGCCGTGTTCCCGCTGGTGATCCGCGCCGGTGGCGGTTCGGCGCGGGACACACAGTCCGTACTGGACCAGCTCCTGGCCGGTGCCGGGCCCGATGGCGTCGCGTACGACCGCGCCGTGTCGCTGCTGGGCGTCACCGATGTGGCACTGATCGACGACATGGTCGACGGGCTGGCCGAGGACGACGCCTCCGCCGTGTTCGGCACCGTCGAACGTCTCGCCGAGGCCGGGCACGATCCGCGCCGTTTCGCCACCGACCTCCTGGACCGGTTGCGCGACCTCGTCCTGCTGCGCTCGGTGCCCGACGCCGGGGCCCGCGGCCTGGTCGCCGCGCCCGAGGAGGAGCTGAACCGGATGGTCGCGCAGGCCGAGCGCCTCGGCGCCGGCACGCTGACGCGCTACGCCGAGATCATCAACACCGGCCTGCTGGAGATGCGCGGCGCCACCGCGCCCCGGCTGCTGCTGGAACTGCTCTGCGCCCGCATGCTGCTGCCCTCGCCGACCGAGGGCGAGGCGGCGCTGCTGCAACGCCTGGAACGGCTCGAACGCCGCGTCACCGTCGGCGGATCCGCCCCCGTGGGCGACACCGCGCCCGCCGCTGACACCGCGACGTACCAGCGGCCCTCGCAGCGTGCCCCGCAGGACGCGCCACAGGCCCGGCCGGAACCGGCCCGCCAAGAAGCGGTCCGGCCGGAACCCGCGCGTCCGGAACCCGTACCGGAAACGCCCGCGCGTCCGGTGGAACCCGTTGTGGCGCAGGCGGAACCGGCCGTTCCCGAGCCGGCGCCCTCGGCCACGCCGACCGGGGAACCGGCGGCTCCGGGGGAGCAGCCCGCCGGTGGTTTGGACGCGGTGGCGATCCGCCGCGTCTGGCCGCAACTGCTGGCCGCCATCCGCAAGGTTCCCGGGCAGCGCAGCACCGAGGCGATGCTGACCCAGGCCGGGGTGCACAGCGTCGACGGCTCGCAGGTCACCCTCACGCACAGCGCGGAACCCTTGGCGCGCAGGCTTTCCGAGACGCACAACGCGGAGAAGATCGCCGCCGCGCTGCACGAGGTGCTCGGCGGGCAGTGGCAGGTCCGCTGCGTGCACGGCGCGCCCGGTGCCGCCGCCGCTCCGGCTGCCCGCCCTGCCCCGCAGGCACCGGCGCAGCAGCGGCCGGACCGGTCCGACCGGCAGGAACGGCAGCGGCCCGCCGAGGGGGCGTCCCGCTCGTACCGCAGGCCGTCCGAGGGGCAGGAGGCTGCCGAGCAGCCGCGGCAGCAGGCGCCCCGGAGGCCGGCCCCCGTGACCAGCGAACCGGACATCCCGCTTCCCCCGGAACCGGAGGACGAGGAACCGCCACCGCATACCGCGGAGGACACCGGACCGCCCGCGCCGGGCAGCCCAGCGCCCCGGTCGGATTCCCCGCTCGACGCCGAGGCGGCCGCGCACAAGCTGCTCTCCGACCACCTCGGAGCGCGCCCGCTCGACTAGGACCTGTCTCCACGCGCCCTCGGCGATCGTGTTGGCGCGAACACCGCGGCCAGTCGGGAACATGTCAACGCCTGGCGACCGTGCTGCGAATCGGCAGCCGGTCCCGACAGGCCGGACGTATCCGGTGGTCAGCGGCCCAGGTAGGCGGTGATCCCGGCGGCGATCGCGGCGGCGTAGCGCTCCCGGCCCTCCGGCGTGCGCATCCGTTCCGCCTCGGCGGGGTCGCGCATGTTGCCGCACTCCACCAGCGCAGCCGGACGCTCGGAGAGATTCAGTCCGGCGAGGTCGTCCCGGCCGTCGAGTCCGTCCTCGCCGATGTAGGTCGCCCGCTCGAACCCGCCGCCGGTCATGCCCTCGCGCAGGGATTTCGCCAGCCGTACCGAGGGGTCGCCCTGCGCCCCGTTCAGCGGCGGGTCGGAGTGGGCGATGTGGAAACCGTTGGCTCCGGCCGAGTTCGAGCCGTCGGCGTGAATCGAGACGACGGCGTCCGCCCCGGCCTCGTTGCCGATCGCGGCGCGTTCGTCCACGCAGGGGCCGACGCCCTCGTCGTCCTGCCGGGTGAGCGTGACCCGGATGCCGCGTTGCCGCAGTTCCTCGGCCACCCGCTGCGTCACGTCGAAGGTGAAGACGTGCTCGGCGAAGCCGTCGTCGGTGGAGGTTCCGGTGGTGTTGCAGGGTTTCGTCTCACCACGTCCGGCCGGGACCGGGCGGTTGATCGCCGCCGGGTCGTCCGCGTTGCCCCCGTTGTGCCCGGGATCGAGCACCACCACCGGAGCGGGAGCGGCGGGCTGGGCGGGCACCGGTGGCGGGGACGGAGCCGCCGGCACCGGCGCCGGGGGTGGGGAGGGCAGCTGGGGCACCGGCGGCAGCGGGGGCGCGGCGGGCCGCTCGGGCGTGTCCGGTGCGCAGGCCGGGACGGCCGCGAGCAGGCCGAGCAGCACGACCGGGGCGAAACGTCGCATGGTGGCAAAGGTGCCACACGGACTGCGGCTAGGCTGGCAGACACGTGCAAGCGAGCTAAGGATCAGGTGCGGAAATCATGGCGCAGCCCGGCGGTGGAATGCCCGACATGCAGCAGATCCTGCAGCAGGCGCAGAAGATGCAGGAGCAGCTCCTCTCTGCGCAGCAGGAACTCGCGGAGGCCGAGGTGACGGGCTCCGCCGGTGGTGGTCTGGTGACCGCGACCGTCAGCGGGGGCATGGAGCTGAAGAACCTGACGATCGACCCGAAGGTCGTGGACCCGGACGACGTCGAGACCCTCTCCGACCTCGTGGTGGCCGCCGTGCGCGACGCCACGGCCAACGCGCAGAAGCTCACCGAGGAGAAGATGGGCCCGCTCGCCGGCGGGCTCGACGGCGGCATGCCCGACCTGGGTGGCCTCGGCCTGCCGGGTGCCTGAGCATCCGGATCTGACGGCCTCCGTCACCGGCGCCCTCGCGCCGGCGGCGGACGGTCCGTCCGCCGCACGCCGCGCTCCGGCCGTCGAGAGTGAGCTGCTGTGTACGAGGGCGTAGTCCAGGACCTGATCGACGAGCTCGGGCGGCTGCCCGGCGTCGGTCCGAAGAGCGCGCAGCGAATCGCCTTCCACCTGCTCGCCGCGGATCCCGCCGACATCGGGCGGCTCCGCGAAGTGCTCGGCAAGGTGGCCGAGGGCGTGCAGTTCTGCGAGGTCTGCGGCAACGTCTCGGAGCAGCCGCAGTGCCGGATCTGCCGGGACACCCGCCGCGACGCCAGCGTCATCTGCGTGGTCGAGGAACCGAAGGACGTGCTCGCGGTGGAGCGGACGCGGGAGTTCCGTGGCCGTTACCACGTGCTGGGCGGCGCGCTGGACCCGTTGTCCGGCATCGGACCGGAGCAACTCCGGATGCGCGAGCTGCTGTCGCGGATCGGCTCCGACGAGGTCACCGAGGTGATCATCGCGACCGACCCGAACACCGAGGGCGAGGCGACCGCCACCTACCTGGTGCGGATGTTGCGCGACTTCCCCGGTCTCACGGTGACCAGGCTCGCTCACGGGCTGCCGATGGGCGGCGACCTCGAGTTCGCCGACGAGCTGACGCTCGGCCGCGCGCTGTCCGGCCGCCGCGCGCTGTAGCCCGGCGTGACGGCCGCCGGGACGCCCGCGGCAGCGGCCGCGGTGGTCGCCGCCGCGGCACTGGCCGCGCCCGCCCGGCTCGGCGGGGTCCGGCTGCTGGCCGTCGACGGCCCGTCCGGGGCGGGCAAGTCGACCTTCGCCGACCGGGTCGTCGAGGCGTTGCGAGCCCGGGCCGCGCGCACCGTTCTCCTTCGTACCGACGACTTCGCCACCTGGGACGATCCGGTGGCCTGGTGGCCGAGGCTGCGTGACGGGGTGCTGGCGCCGTACGCCGAGGGCCGCCCCGGCCGTTACCGCCGCGTCGAGTGGCCCGATGGCCGTCCGGTGCCGGGGGAGTACGTGGACGTCGAGGTGCCGGACGTGCTGGTGCTGGAGGGCGTGTCGGCGGGGCGGGCGTCGGTGCGGCCCTCACTGGCGCACCTGAGCTGGCTGCCCGGACCGGACGCGGCGACCCGGCTGGAACGGGCGGTTGCCCGTGACGGAGAGCCATCGCGGGCGCCGCTGACGCGGTGGCAGGCGTTCGAGCGCGGCTGGTTCGCCATCGACCAACCCCACCTGCGTGCCGATACCTCGTTCGGCGCAGGCCAGTTGGGTGATTCGTGACGATCCACCCCCGAAGTTGCACGGTCGGTGACAGTGTGCGGACGCTGTGCCGGTCATTCACCCTCCGTGTAGCGCGATCGTAACCTCACGTGCTTAAGTGCGGGCCGACGAGCGACTAATGTCTGCGACCACACCGAAGTGCCGTCGGCGTACTTTGCCGTGCCGACGGTCCGAGTCCCGAACATGTGTCAAGGGGTGCCAAATGCTCCACAAGCGGGTTGCCCGAACGCGTCGTATTGCCCTGATCGGGCTTGCGGGCGCGCTCGCGCTGTCAGCGACCGCCTGCGCGCAGTCCGAGCGCGATGGTGAACAGGGTGGCGGAGGTCAGGCCGGCGGAACGCTGGTTTTCGGCGCCGCGGGAGCGCCCAAGAACTTCGACCCGATCTTCAACGACGACGGCGAGAGCTTCCGTCCGATCCGGCAGATGTACGAGACCCTCGTGCAGTACAAGCCGGGTACGGCCGAGGTCGAGCCCGGTCTCGCGGAGAAGTGGGAGCCGAGCCCCGACGGCACGAGCTGGACGTTCAGCCTGCGGAAGAACGTCAAGTTCCACGACGGCACCCCGTTCAACGCCGCCGCCGTGTGCGCGAACTTCGATCGCTGGTTCAACATCAAGGGCGCGGCCGCACAGAGCCAGATGATCTACTACGGCGACATCTTCGGCGGGTTCGCGCAGAACGAGGGTGACGCCACCGGCGACCCGCTGTACAAGAACTGCGAGGCCAAGGACGACTCCACGGCCGTGCTGAACCTGAACAAGGCGCGCGGCGCGTTCCCGGACGCCTTCGGTCTCACCTCGCTGTCGATCTCCAGCCCCGAGGCGCTGAAGAAGTACAACGCCGACGAGGTCACCCAGAGCGGCGAATCGTTCACCTATCCCGAGTACGCCACCGATCACCCCACCGGTACCGGACCGTTCAAGTTCGAGGGTTTCGACCGCGCCCAGGGCACCATCACCCTGGTGCGCAACGAGGAGTACTGGGGCGAGAAGGCCAAGTTGGACAAGGTGATCTTCAAGATCATCCCGGACGAGGCTGCGCGCAAGGAAGAGCTGCGGTCCGGCGCGATCGACGGGTACGACCTGCCGAACCCGGCCGACTACAACGCGCTCAAGGAAGCCGGCGCGAACGTCATGGTCCGCCCGGTCAACAACATCATGTATCTGGGCATCAACCAGACGAACAACCCGGCCCTGAAGGACGTCCGTGTCCGCCAGGCGCTCGACTACGCGGTCAACAAGGACCAGCTCGCGCAGAACAAGCTGCCCGAGGGCGGCCAGGGCCGCGACCAGTTCGTGCCCGCCGAGACGCCGGGCAACACCCCGAACGTCGAGAAGCACGCCTACGACCCGGAGAAGGCCAAGGCACTGCTGAAGGAGGCGGGAGCCGAGGGGCTCACGCTGAACTTCTACATCCCGACCGAGGTCAGCCGCCCGTACATGCCGAACCCGCAGGAACTCGCCGGCGCCATCACCGAGGACCTGAAGGCGGTCGGCATCACCGTCAACGCCGTCCCGCGGCCGTGGAACGGTGGCTTCAAGGACGACGTGCAGAAGGCCGGAAAGCACGACATCCACCTGCTCGGCTGGACCGGTGACTACGGCGACGCCGGCAACTTCATCGGCACGTTCTTCGGCCGGGAGAAGGCCGAGTTCGGCTTCAGCGACCCGGCGATCTTCGACGCCCTGTCGAAGGCCGACTCGCAGGTCGACCCGGCGGCGAAGAAGGCCGGTTACGAGGAGGCCAGCGTGCTGATCTCCAAGTACGTGCCGGCCGTGCCGGTCAGCTCCTCGCCCCCGGCCATCGTCGTCGGCGGCAACATCCAGGGCATCGTGCCCAGCCCGCTGACCGACGAGCGCTTCGCCACCGTCACTAAGGAGTAGACGTCTCACGCCCCAGGGGTGGTGACCAACAGGTCGCCACCCCTGGCGGCGTGAACGGGGTAATCCATGCTGAGATTCATCGTCCGTCGGTTGCTACAGGCAATTCCGACCCTCCTGGTCCTGTCCATCCTGGTCTTCGCCTGGCTGCGGGCTCTGCCCGGCGGCCCCGCGAGCGCGCTGCTCGGCGACAAGGCGACCCCCGAGAAGATCGCGCAGCTCAATGCGATCCTGGGGCTCGACCAGCCGATTTTCGTGCAGTACTTCAAGTTCCTCGGCCGGGTCCTCACCGGTGACTTCGGTTCCTCGCTGGTGTCCGCCCAGCCGGTGCTGGAGGAGATCGGCCGCACCTTCCCGGCGACGGTCGAACTCTCGGTCGCCGCGTTGTTCCTCGCGGTCGTCTTCGGTATCCCGCTCGGGTACGTCGCGGCCCGGTTCCGGGGCCGGTTCCTGGACAACGCCACCGTGATGACCACGCTGGTCGGGGTCGCGGTGCCGGTGTTCTTCCTTGGCTTCCTGCTCAAGTTCGTCTTCGCCAGCAACCTGGCGATCCTGCCCCCCTCGGGCAGACAGGACGTCACGATCGACGCCACCAACGTCACCGGCTTCGTGCTCCTGGACGGTCTGCTGACCGGCGAGTACGACGCGAGCTGGGACGGTTTCCTGCACCTGATCCTGCCCGCGGTCACGCTGGCCACGATCCCGTTCGCGGTGATCGTCCGGATCACCAGGGCTTCCGTGCTCGACGTGCTCGACGAGGACTTCGTCCGCACGGCCGAGTCGAAGGGCCTGACCACCTCGGTGATCCGGCGCAGGCACGTGCTGCGCAACGGATTGCTGCCGGTGTCCACCACGATCGGCCTGCAGACCGGCCTGTTGCTGGCGGGTGCGGTGCTGACCGAGAAGGTGTTCAACTGGGGCGGTGTGGGCTCCTTGCTGGAGGAGGCGATCAATCTACGTGACTATCCACGGCTGCAGGCCCTGCTGCTGCTGGCCGCGCTCGTCTACGTGCTGGTGAACCTCATCGTCGACGTCTCCTACGCCATCATCGACCCGAGGGTGCGTGTGCGATGACCGGATCGAAGCTGTTGCAGCGCAAGAAGGACCGCATCGATTCGCTGGCCGAGTCCGGCGGCGGGACCAGCCTTGCCAAGGACGCCTTCAAGCGGATGTCGCAGAGCCCGGTGGCCATCACCGGTGCCGTGATCGTCGTCCTGTTCATCCTGCTGGCCGCGCTCTCCCCGGTCCTCGCGCCGAAGGACCCGTTCCTTCGTTACGGAGAACTGCAGGAGGGCCTGCGGCCGGACTCGATCCCCGGATCGATGCCCGGCTTCCTGCTCGGCAGTGACCAGAACGGCTACGACTTCTTCTCCCGGTTGCTGGTGGGCTCACAGCAGACGCTGATCGTCGGTGTGTTCGCGACGCTGATCGGTCTCGTCGTCGGGATGCTCATCGGCGGGCTGGCCGGTGCGCTGGGCGGCTGGGTGGACACCCTGCTGATGCGGATGACCGACATCATGCTGTCGATCCCGTCGCTGCTGCTGGCCATCTCCATCGCCGCGCTGTTCCTCCAGGGCAACCAGACGACGCTGATCTTCGCCGTCGCCACGGTGACCGTGCCGATCTTCGCCCGGCTGCTGCGCGGGGCGATGCTCGCGCAGCGATCCAGCGACCACGTGCTCGCCGCGACGGCGCTGGGCGTGAAGAAGTCGACGATCGTGTTCCGGCATATTCTGCCGAACTCGGTGGGCCCGGTCATCGTCCAGGCGACGCTGACGCTGGCGACGACGATCCTGGACGCGGCGGCGCTGTCGTTCCTCGGTCTCGGCGACCCGGACCCCTCGCGTGCCGAGTGGGGCCTGATGCTCGCCAACGCGCAGCGCTACCTCGACGTCAAGCCGGAACTCGCGTTCTATCCCGCCATCGCGATCATCATCATCGCGCTGGGGTTCACGCTGCTCGGCGAGTCGCTGCGCGAATCCCTCGACCCGAAAAACAGGAGGTGAACCGGTATGGCTCTGCTTGAGGTGAACGACCTCTCGGTCGTGTTCCAGCGCAAGGGGCAGCGACCGTTCACCGCGGTCGACGGGGTGAGCTTCTCCGTCGACCCCGGCCAGACCATCGGCATCGTCGGTGAGTCCGGCAGTGGCAAGTCGGTGACGTCGCTGGCGATCATGGGACTGCTGGCCAAGCGTGGCTCGAAGGTCTCCGGCTCGGCGACCTTCGAGGGCACCGAACTGCTCGGCCTTTCCGACAAGGAACTGCGCGAACGCCGGGGCCGCGACCTCGGCATGGTGTTCCAGGATCCGCTGTCCTCGCTGAACCCGGTCATCCCGATCGGGCTGCAGATCACCGAGGTCATCGAGCGGCACCGTGGCACGCCCCGCAAGCAGGCGCGTACCGAGGCCGTGGAACTGCTGGACAAGGTCGGCATCCCGGACCCGGCGCGGCGGATCACCGAATACCCGCACCAGCTCTCCGGCGGTATGCGGCAGCGCGCGCTGATCGCGATCGCGCTGGCGTGCAGGCCGCGGCTGCTGATCGCGGACGAGCCGACCACCGCGCTCGACGTGACCATCCAGGCGCAGATCCTGAACCTGCTCTCCAGCCTGGTGTCCGGTACGGACACGGCGTTGATCATGATCACACACGACCTCGGCGTCGTCGCCGGGCTGTGCGACGAGGTCAACGTCATGTACGGCGGCCGGATCGTGGAGCGGGCCGAGCGGCACGAGCTGTTCGCCCACCCGCGCCACCCGTACACGCACGGACTGCTCCAGTCGATTCCCCGGCTGAACGCGCCGCGCGGCGAGAAGCTGGTGCCCATCAAGGGTTCGGTGGTCGACAACATCCCCTGGGACAGTGCGTGCGCGTTCGCGCCGCGCTGCCCCAACGCGCTGGACGTCTGCCGTGAGCAGTCGCCGGTGCTGGAAACGGACGGCGGCGGCATGTTGCGGTGTCACAACCCGGTCGTGCCGGTGGCCGCGGCGGAGGTGCGCTCATGACGGCGGAGGCCACGGGAACCGGATCATCCACACCGTCCGCATCGGACGGTCAGGGCGAGGTGCTGGTGTCCATCGAGGACATCAAGGTGCACTTCCCGATCAAGCGCGGCATCGTGTTCGACAAGACGATCGGGTACGTCTACGCCGTGGACGGGGTGGACCTGGAAGTGCGTCGCGGTGAGACCTACGGTCTCGTCGGCGAGTCCGGCTGCGGCAAGACGACGCTGGGCCGCGGGCTGCTGAAGCTGGTCGAGCCCACCGGTGGCAAGGTGACCTTCGACGGCATCGACGTGTCCACGCTCAAGGGCGAGGACCTGCGCAAGATGCGCCGCCGGATGCAGATGGTGTTCCAGGATCCGTTGTCCAGCCTGGATCCCCGGCAGTCCGTCGAGTCGATCCTCGTCGAGGGGATGCGTGCGCACGGACTGGACAAGGGCAAGGAGAGCACCCGTAACCGGTTGCTCGAACTGCTCGACGCGGTCGGCCTGCCCGCCAACTCGCTGTACAAGTACCCGCACGAGTTCTCCGGCGGACAGCGCCAGCGCATCGGTATCGCGCGGGCGCTGGCGGTGGAGCCGGACCTGATCGTCGCCGACGAGCCGGTGTCCGCACTGGACGTCTCGGTGCAGGCGCAGGTGATCAACCTCCTGGAGGATCTGCAGCAGGAGTTCGGCCTGACCTACCTGGTGATCGCGCACGATCTCGCCGTCGTCCGGCACATCTCCGACCGGATCGGCGTGATGTACCTCGGCTCACTGGTCGAGGAGACGGACGCGGACACCCTGTACGCCGAGCCGATGCACCCATACACGAAGGCGCTGCTGTCGGCGATCCCGGTGCCGGACCCGACGGTGGAGGACACCCGTGAGCAGATCCTGCTCGCCGGCGACCTGCCCTCGCCCGCCAACCCGCCGAGTGGCTGCCGGTTCCACACCCGGTGCCCGTGGCGGCAGGAGACCAAGTGCGACACGGAGCGTCCGGCGCTGCGGGAAGTCGCCGGTGGCGGGCACCGCGTCGCCTGCCACTTCGCGGAGGACATCCACGCCGGGCGGATCACGCCGCACGCCGTGGAGGCGACCGTGGTCGATCCGACCACGGGGGATTCCGGCGTCGACGTCCCGCACGCGGGTTCGGTGACTGAGGTGCTCGGCGGCTGAGTCCCGCCGCTCGTACGCCGGACGCCCCTGGCCAGCACGGCCAGGGGCGTCCGGCGTTTCCACCCCTTCGCCGCCGTGTCGCCGGAGGGGTGTTACGAAATCGGGGGCCGGAGAGATTCCTTCAAAGAGAACGTCGCCCGGTGTCGATTCCGGCCCGGGCCGTTCGACGCGTAGGTGGAAGAGACCACGGCACAGCGGCAAAAGGGGAAGACCATGCGATTCATGATCATCGTGAAGGGCAACGAGGACTACGAGGGCGGCGCCATGCCGACCGAGGAGCAGCTCAACGCGATGGGCAAGTACAACGAGGAGATGGTCAAGGCCGGGGTGATGGTGGCCGGTGAGGGCCTGCACCCGAGTTCCAAGGGTGCGCGGGTCACCTTCCCGGCCGGGAAGGTCAGCATCACCGACGGACCGTTCAGTGAGGCCAAGGAGCTGATCGGCGGCTTCTCGATCATCAAGGTGGACTCCCGCGAGGAGGCGTACGACTGGCTGCGCCGCTGGCCGGGCGCCGAGGGTGACGAGCTGGAGCTGCGCCAGATCTTCGAGGCGGAGGACTTCGGCGACGCCTTCACCCCGGAAGCGAGGGCCACCGAGGAACGCCTGCGCGAAGAGGTCGCAGCACAGCACGCACAGTGACCGGCCGGTCCCGGGCGGGCGACCGTCCGCCCGGGACCACCCGCTTCGCCGGGCTACTTCACCGAACTTCGTGCGCAGGCCGCACCCGAACGGGCAGAATCACCGCCCATGCAGGTCACCGTGCTCGGATCGAGCGGACGCACCGGAATCCACGTCGTACGCCTGCTCCGCAGGCACGGGCACACGGTGTACGCCGGGCTGCGCAGCACACGCCACGGCGAGGCCGTCGCCGGGCTCGGCGCCCGGCCGGTACCCGCCGATCTCGCGTCCGATCCGGCCTCGCTGGTGGAGGCGTTCACCGGTTCCCAGGCCGTGATCAACACGGCCGGGGCCGCGGATCCCGACCCGTCCGCCGTCAACCTGGTCGACCGGGACGGGGCGATCGCCGCGATCCACGCCGCCGAGCAGGCCGGTGTCCAGCGGTACGTCCAGCTCTCCGCGCAGTTCGCCGACTCGCCGGACCAGGGCGACCGGCTGGTCCGTTCGATCCTGCTGGCCAAGCAGGTGTCGGACAGCAAGCTGCGGCGTTCCAGCCTGATCTGGACCATCGTGCGCCCCGGCAACCTGACCGACGATCAGGGCACCGGCAGGGTCAAGGTCGCCGGTCACCTGGAGCCCGGCACGGTCGCCCGCGCCGACGTGGCCTCGGTACTTGTCGGGGCGCTGTCCGAACCGCGCACCGAGAACCAGGCCTTCGACGTGCTGACCGGCGACGTCCCGGTCGGCGCCGCGCTCGCCTCGATGGGGTGACCGCCGGGCGTCCGGCCGCGGGTTCACGCCGAGTTGAGCGTGAGCGTCAGGTGTTCTCCACCCGCCTGCGGACGACGGCGCTGAGGCAGGCCCCCAGCGCGGCGGCGATGGCCAGCGAGATCAGCAGGCTGACGCCGGGCTCCTGGACGAACTGTCCGCCAAGGTAACCGAGCAGCGCGACGTAGCCGGACCACAGCGTCACACCGATGGCGGACGCGGTGAGGAACTGCATCCGCGGCCAGCGCATCGCCCCGGCGAGCAGTGAGCCGACCGTGCCGCCGGAGGGCAGCCAGCGGGCGATCACCAGGATCGCGTGCAGGTGGTCCTCGGCGTGCCGGTCGATCCAGCGCAGCCCGTTGTCGACGTTGCGGCGCCTGCGCAGGCGGTCGAGCACGGTCACACCGCGATGCCGGGCGAGCTGGTAGAGCACCTGGTCGGAGAGCAGGCAGCCGACGGCGGCCACCACGATCGCCGGCAGCAGCTCCGCCTGCCCCTGCGCCGCCGCCACGCCCATGCCCAGCAGTGCCACCTCGGTCGGGACGAGGGGCACCAGGGCGATCACGAAGAGCACCAGCAGCGCGGCTGTGGAAGCGTCCACAATGCTCACCAACGTCCGGGGCGGGAACAAGATTCCGGCGGACCAGTCGCACCTGAGAGCGTCCTCAGCGGCATGTGCGGTCCGCTTCCGGCGGCACCCCGTCGACCAGTGCGCGGGTGACGGGTTCGTCCACGCACTCGTTGCCGCGCAGGTAGTTCACGTGGGTGCCGGCCTCCAGCGTGAGCAGGCGTCCGCGTAGGGCGCGCGCCTGGTCGACGCCGTCGCGGTACGGGGTGGCCTGGTCACCGGTCGCCGCGATCAGCACCGGGGTCGGCAGGCCCGGAGCGTCCGGTGGGTGCGGCACCCAGGTCGGCGGGACCGGCCACGCGGTGCACGCGCTGAGCACGGAGCCGAGGCCGGGAGCGGGTGTACCCGAGGGGGAACGCAGGCCGACGGTCTCCCGGAACGGTGCTGCCACCCGGTAGGCCTCGGTGGCGGCACGGGCGGTCGCGGCGTCCGGACGCGCCTCGTCGATGCACCGGACCGCGGTCTCGTTTGCCACGTTCCGATCGTAGTCGCCGTTCGCGTCGCGCCGGTAATAGAACTCGTCGGCGAGCGCGAGCAGTTCGCTGCCGTTTTCGCTGTTCAGCGCGGTCAGGGCGGTGCGCGCCCGGTCACCGGCGCCCGCGGTGATGGCGGATGTCACGCCCAGCTCGGCGTCGCTGAACGTCAGCGAGCGCCCCTCCCCGGCCGGGGCGGGACGGTCCAGCAGGGGCAGCAGCAGCGCGTGCAGCCGTCCGGCCGCCGTGGCCGGGTCCGTCCCGAGCGGACAGTCCGGTGTGGACGCACAGTGCGCCGCGAACTCGTCGAACGCGCGCTGCACGGCACGGCCCCCGACGGCGGCGTCCGCCACGACGTCCGGTGGCCGCGTCGGAGCCGGACCGTCGAGCACCAAGGCCCGCACCGAGCCGGTGAACCGCTCGGCGTACTCGATCGCCGCGAGGGTTCCGGAGGACGCGCCGTACAGGGAGAGTTGCCGTTCACCGAGCGCGGAGCGCAGCACGTCCATGTCGCGGGCGACCTCGCGGGTGCCGAGTCCGGTCAGCACCTCGGCCCCGCTGTTGCGCAGGCAGGCGTCCAGGTAGGCGCGGTCCTTCGCCTCACCGGGGGCGTCGGTTGCGCGGTCGCGTTCCCAGTCCGCATTGTCGTAGCACCGGGCCCGCAGGTCGCTGGTCCCGCTGCCGCGACGGTCGATGGCGACCACGTCGAAGCGTTCCCGCAGTTCGTCGTTGCCGAAGGTGGCGGCGGCGCTCATCCGGAACCGGACCCCGCCGCCGGTGTCGGTGGTGAGCACGCCGATACGGCGGTCCGGGTCGGTGGCGCGGTGCCGGGTCACTCCCGTGCGCACGGTCCTTCCCGCCGGGTTCGCGTAGTCCAGCGGCGTTTCCAGCCAGGCGCAGTCGCTACCCTCCGGAGCGTCCGGCGAGCCGAACTCCGCGCAGGACCGCCAGTCCAGCGTCTGGCCGTAGAACCGTTCCAGTCCCGGCGGTACGGATCCGGCCGGGCCACGACGTTCGACGTCGCCGGGTGCCGGGCTGTTCGTGCAGGCGGCGAGCACCGTCACCAGCGCCAGCAGCACCGCGATCCGTACTCGCCCCATGCCCCCCGACGGTAGTGACCAGCGATCAGTCGCGCACCGCGGCGACGAACGCCGCCCGGGCAAACCCCTTCGGACGGGATTTCACCCGGGCGGCGCTCCCGTTGCCAGGGCCGGAATTCCCGGTCCTGCGCCTACCGGTTCGCCCGGTTGACCGCCGATACCGCGGCACGCAGCGAGGCGGTCACGATCGACGGGTCGACGCCGACGCCCCAGTAGACCCGGTCGTCGATGGCGCACTCGATGTAGGCGGCGGCGCGGGCGTCGTCACCGGGCGACATGGTGTGCTCGCTGTAGTCCAGCAGCCGCAGGTCGAAACCGACGCCGGCGAGAGCGTCGAAGAACGAGGCGATGGGCCCGTTCCCGCTGCCGGAGATGTCGTGGACGTCGCCGTCCACCTTCACCGTCGCCTCGATCTCGTACTCCCCGCCGCCGGTGTCGGTGACGTGCTGGCGCACCAGCTCCAGCGGGACGCGCGGCTCCAGGTACTCGGCGGAGAAGGCGTTCCACATCGTCGACGGGTCGACCTCGCCGCCCTCGGAGTCGGTGTGCCGCTGCACGATCTGGGAGAACTCGATCTGCAGCCGGCGCGGCAGGTCGAGCTGGTGCTCGCTCTTCATCACGTACGCGACGCCACCCTTGCCGGACTGCGAGTTCACCCGGATCACCGCCTCGTAGGCCCGTCCGACGTCCTTCGGGTCGATCGGCAGGTACGGCACCTCCCACGGGTACTCGCCGACCGGCACGCCCTCCCGCTCGGCGGCCTTGTCCAGCGCGGCGAGGCCCTTGTTGATGGCGTCCTGGTGGCTGCCGGAGAAGGCGGTGAACACCAGGTCGCCGCCCCACGGGCTGCGCTCCGGGACCGGGAGCTGGTTGCAGTACTCGACCGTGCGCTTGATCTGGTCGATGTCGGAGAAGTCGATCTGCGGGTCGATGCCCTGGCTGTAGAGGTTCATCCCCAGCGCCACCAGGTCGACGTTGCCGGTGCGCTCGCCGTTGCCGAACAGGCAGCCCTCGATCCGGTCCGCCCCGGCCTGGTAGCCCAGCTCGGCGGCGGCGATGCCGGTTCCCCGGTCGTTGTGCGGGTGCAGCGACAGGATGACGCCCTCGCGACGTTCCAGGTTGCGGTGCATCCACTCGATCGAGTCGGCGTAAACGTTCGGCGTGGCCATTTCCACGGTCGCGGGCAGGTTCAGGATCACCGGGCGCTCGGTCGTCGGCTGCCACACCTCGGTGACGGCGTTGCAGACCTCGACGGCATAGGACAGTTCGGTGCCGGTGTAGGACTCGGGGGAGTACTGGAAGCGGAAGTCCGTGTCGGGCTGCTTCGCCGCGTACTCCAGCGCCATCTCCGCGCCCTGCAACGCGATCTTCTTGATCCCCTCGCGCTCCTCGCGGAAGACCACGCGGCGCTGCAGGATCGAGGTCGAGTTGTAGATGTGCACGATCGCCTGCTGCGCGCCGGCGAGCGAGGCGAAGGTGCGTTCGATCAGCTCGGGGCGGCACTGCGTCAGCACCTGGATCCGGACGTCGGAGGGGATCGCGCCCTCCTCGATGATCTCCCTGACGAAGTCGAAGTCGGTCTGGCTGGCCGCGGGGAAACCGACCTCGATCTCCTTGTATCCCATACGGACCAGCAGATCGAAGAACTTCCGCTTGCGCGCGGGCGACATCGGGTCGATCAGTGCCTGGTTGCCGTCACGCAGGTCGACCGCGCACCACAGCGGCGCGCGCTCGATCCGCGCTGCGGGCCAGGTGCGGTCCGGCAGGTCGATGTCCTCGACGAGTTCGTGCCACGGGCGGTAGCGGTGCACGGGCATCGAGGTGCCGCGCTGCGGGTTCCAGGCCGGCTGGCCCGAGGGGGCGGGGCGGGCGGGCTTGCGGATGCTGCTGGGGGAATTGCCGGGCGTGGTCATGAGGGTGAGACAGCTCCTGCGGTGAGTCGGTACGGGTTCGTCGACAACGGACCGACCGGCGGCAACACAAAGCCCCGCGACGAGGAGCCGGTCTGGTCAGGCCCCGTCGCGGCAGCGAAGCAGGAGTGCGCGTGCCACGAACCGAGACTAACCGCCCGCATGGCGAGAAGGAAACCCGGTGTGACGCCAAACCGTTAACTTCCCGGGTACCGAGAATGTTACTCACCCGTAGCGTCCGACCGGCCGCCGTGTCAGACTGCCGTGCATGGCCGAGCATGCCGAGAAGACCGGCAAGGAGCAGGTGAGCGCCGGACCCGAGGGGTCCGAGCCGCAGCACCGTGCGGACGCGGGGGCAGCCGAGGCGCCGACGCAGGCGATCCCGCCCACGCCCGCCTACTCCGTGCCGGACGAGGACGAGGGCAAGAAGTCCGGCTCGAAGGTCGACTGGCGGGCCGCGAAGGACAAGGTCGTCGGCCTGATCGCCGGTATCGCGCGGTGGATCGGGCTCATCTTCGCGCTGATCCTGGTCATGCACGTCATCTTCGTGGTCGGCGACGCCAACCCGGAAAACGGCATCGTGACCTTCGCCCGTGACTGGTCCGAGACCCTGTCGGTCGGCTTCAAGGACCTGTTCGCCCCGGCCGATCCGAAGCTCAGCGTCCTGGTCAACTACGGCATCGCCGCGCTGTTCTGGCTGGTCGTCTCGTCCATCGTCGCCAAGATCATCCGCCGCGTCGGCGGAGCGGGCTGACCCCGGGCGCGTCCGGACCGCAACGGACCAGGGGAGCAGCCGCTCCGGTCAGCGTGCGACGAATGTTTTCGCTTGCGGTACAAGGGAAGTCGTCGCCGTTCCGTCGTTCCACTTCGGACGGAACCGGCGGCGGACCGGGTCAGAACGCCGGATTTCCCCAGTCGCCCTCGTGGGCGAACTCCGACAGCGCGATCCGGTCGCGGGGCGCCCGCTCGCGTTCCACGCGGCGCTCCTCGCCCAGCACCTCCGGCTCGGCCGCGCCACCCACGGCGATCGCGATCACCGGGCGGACGTCGTCCGGCAGCCCGAACTCCCGCCGCACGGCCTCCGCGTCGAATCCGGCCATCTGGTGCGCCACCAGCCCCTCGGCGACGGCCTGCAGCACGAGGTTCGCGCTCGCCAGCCCGACACCGAACTCCGCGTAGGGAACCTCGCCTTTGTCGTTGCGCGCGGCGGCAAGGCCGACGAACAGCGCACTCGACCGCCGCGCCCAGCCCTGGTTGCTCTCGGTGAGCGTGCCGAGAATCCGGTCGAACGCCGCATCGGGGCGGATGCCGAACAGGAAGCGGGCGGGCTGGGTGTTGCCGTAGGACGGAGCCCAGCGGGCAGCTTCGAGCAGTGACCGGACGGTGCCCTGGTCGAGCTTGGTGTCCACGTCGAAGGCGCGCGGGCTCCAGCGGCGGGCGATCAGGTCGTGCACGGGTGCGCTCGTGTCGGCGGGTTTCTCCATGCCGCCACGATAATCGGCTCCCCCTGGCTCAGATCGCGTTCTCCCAGATGATGAGCGCGCAGTAACCGAACCAGGAACTCGCCACGGCGGCGCCACCGAGTACGAGCGCCCTCGTCGCCGTCCGCCGCCGGGCCAGCGCGACGGCCACCGGCACCAGCAGCGTGAACGCGGGCAGCAGCAGCCGTGCCTTCGAGGTCATCAGTCCCGCGGAGCCCAGCGTCATCACCAGCACCCCCGCCCCGTAGACGAGCAACGGCCATTCCAGCCGCCGCCGGTACGCGAACACCAGCAGCGCCACGAATCCGGCGGCCACCAGCACCGCGGCGACGTCCTGCCAGACGTCGAGGCGGGTGATCGCCGTGCCGGCGAACCGCGTGGTGGCCAGCCCACCGTCGAAGTGCGACCCCCAGCCGTTCTCCTGCAGTTCCGTCCACGAGCCCATCCGGTCCAGCCAGTCCGCCTGCGGCCGGATCCAGTCGCCGGCCCAGGACAGGTAGCCGAGCAGCCCGGCGGGTGCGATCGCCGCGCCGAGCACGGCACCCACCCGGGACGGCAGATGGCGCGAACGCAGCGCGTGCAGCAGCGCGGCGAGCGCGACGGCCAGTACCAGCGCGACGACGGTCGGCCGGACCAGCCCGGCCAGTGCGCAGCAGCCGCCCGCCCACAGCCAGCGGCGTTCCAGCACGAAGACGAGCGCCCACGCGGCGAGCGCGCAGAACATCGCCTCGGAGTACGCCATGGACAGCACCACGCCCATCGGGGCGGCCGCGAACAGTGCGACGAGCACGTACCCGGCGACCGGGGAACCGCCCCGGACGATCCGGCCGAGCCGGGCCAGCGCGTACGCGGCCAGCACCCCGGATGCGGTGCTCACGAGCAGCGCCGCCCCGGCGAGGGTGAGCCCGGGCAGGTGCTCCGCCCAGCGCACGATCGTCGGGTAACCGGGGAAGAAGGCGAGCGGCGTCTCGGCGCTCTGCGTGCCGTAGGCGTCGGCGAGCGTGTCCGGGGTGTCGGCGTAGCCGCCGGCGGCGATCCCGAGGTACCACTGGCCGTCCCATACCGTCAGCGCGGTGACCAGGTCGAACTCGCCGATCCGCCCGGCGATCCACAGCATCAGGACGCCGAACTCGCGGATGGCGAGGTAGATCAGCGCCGGTGCGAGCGCCGCCGCCACCCGGGCACCGGGCCGGGATCGTCCGCGATCCGGGAGCGTTCCCCTGGTGGGCGCGGGCTCCGGTGCCCACGCCGTTGCCCGGCCCGTCGTTGCTCGGTTCGTCGCTGCTCGGTTCGTCGTCCGGGTGGACGTCTGCGTGGACGGCACCGGTGGGTACTCCTTTGCGTCCGCTCGACACGCCCTGGCTCCGAAGAAAGGTGGCCAAGGTTACCCGAATGGGTGAAGGTCGACTTCGTCGCGGGAGTGGTCGGGGCCACACAAGCCAGTGGTCCGGTGGCCCCGCCCCGGTAGGCTCAGCCGAAACAGTGGGACGCCCGCCCTGGCGAAGCGGCGAGGTCGCGACGTCCCCAGGAGGAGGTTTCGGGCGTGGCGCTCGTAGTCCAGAAGTACGGCGGTTCGTCGCTGGAGAGCGCTGACCGGATCAAGCGGGTGGCCGAGCGCATCGTGGCCACCAAGAAGGCCGGCAACGACGTGGTGGTGGTCTGCTCCGCGATGGGCGACACCACCGACGAGTTGCTCGATCTCGCCGAGCAGGTGAACCCCGTCCCGCCGGAGCGCGAGATGGACATGCTGCTGACGGCGGGGGAACGCATCTCCAACGCGCTGGTGGCGATGGCCATCTCGGCACAGGGCGCGGAAGCGTGGTCGTTCACCGGTTCGCAGGCCGGGGTGGTGACGACGTCCGTGCACGGCAACGCGCGCATCATCGACGTCACGCCCAGCCGGGTCAGCGAGGCCCTGGAACAGGGCTACGTGGCGCTGGTCGCCGGATTCCAGGGCGTTTCCCAGGACACCAAGGACATCACCACCCTCGGCCGCGGTGGCTCCGACGCGACGGCCGTCGCGCTGGCTGCGGCGCTCGGCGCCGACGTCTGCGAGATCTACTCCGATGTGGACGGTGTGTACACCGCCGACCCACGGATCGTGCCCGACGCCCGCAAGCTGGACACCGTGCCGTACGAGGAGATGCTCGAACTCGCGGCCAGCGGGGCGAAGGTGCTGATGCTGCGCTGCGTCGAGTACGCGCGCCGCTACGGAGTGCCGATCCGTGTCCGTTCTTCGTACAGCGACAAGCCGGGCACCACCGTCACCGGCTCTATTGAGGAGATCCCCGTGGAACAGGCGTTGATCACCGGCGTGGCCCACGACCGGTCCGAAGCCAAGATCACGGTCATCGGCGTGCCCGACCACGCCGGCGCGGCCGCCAAGATCTTCCGCACCGTCGCCGATGCCGAGATCGACATCGACATGGTGCTGCAGAACATCTCCAGCACCTCGTCCGGCCGGACCGACATCACCTTCACCCTGTCCAAGGCGAACGGCCCGAAGGCCGTGCAGGAGCTGGAGAAGCTCAAGGACGAGCTCGGGCTGACCTCGGTGCTCTACGACGACCACGTCGGCAAGGTCTCGCTCGTCGGCGCCGGGATGCGCTCGCACCCGGGCGTCACGGCAGGCTTCTGCGAGGCACTGGCCAAGGCGGGCGTGAACATCGAGATCATCAACACCTCGGAGATCCGGATCTCGGTGCTGATCCGCGAGGCGCATCTGGACGACGCGGTGCGGGCGATCCACGACGCATTCGAACTCGGCGGCGACGAAGAAGCCGTCGTCTACGCGGGGAGCGGACGGTAGAGATGGGTTCCAACGGACTGCGCGTCGGCCTGGTCGGCGCCACCGGTCAGGTCGGTGCGGTGATGCGGCGGCTGCTGGCCGAGCGCGACTTCCCGATCGCCGAACTCCGCTACTTCGCCTCGGCGAGGTCGGCGGGCAGCACGCTCGCCTGGCGGGACACCGAGATCGAGGTCGAGGACACGGCGACGGCCGACCCGTCCGGGCTGGACATCGCGTTGTTCTCGGCGGGCGGATCCACCTCGAAGGCGCAGGCCCCCCGGTTCGCCGAGGCAGGCGTCACGGTGATCGACAACTCCTCGGCCTGGCGGCTCGACCCGGACGTCCCGCTGGTCGTCAGCGAGGTCAACCCGGGCGAGATCAAGAACGCCAACAAGGGCATCATCGCCAACCCCAACTGCACCACCATGGCCGCGATGCCGGTGCTCAAGCCGCTGCACGACGAGGCGGGACTGGTTCGGCTGATCGCGAGCACTTACCAGGCCGTCTCCGGCAGCGGGCTGGCCGGCGTGGAGGAACTCGCCGGGCAGGTCGCGGCGGCGGGGGACCGCGCCGCCGAACTGACCCATGACGGCAGCGTTCTGGACCTCGGCGAACCGGTGAAGTACGCGCGGCCGATCGCGTTCAACGTCCTGCCCATGGCCGGGTCCATTGTGGACGACGGTTCGCAGGAGACGGACGAGGAGCAGAAGCTGCGCAACGAGAGCCGCAAGATCCTCGGCATCCCGGAACTGCTGGTGTCGGGTACCTGCGTGCGGGTGCCGGTGTTCTCCGGGCACGCGCTGTCGGTCAACGCCGAGTTCTCCCGCGCGCTCTCCCCGGAGCGGGCGGCCGAGCTGCTGTCCTCGGCGCCGGGGGTGCGGCTGGCCGACATCCCGACACCGCTGCAGGCCGCGGGCCAGGACCCCAGTTACGTCGGCCGGATCCGGGCCGACCCCGGCGTGGCCGACGGCCGGGGACTCGCCCTCTTCCTTTCCGGCGACAACCTGCGCAAGGGCGCGGCCCTCAACGCCGTGCAGATCGCGGAACTGATCGCCGCGGGCTGACCCCGCGAGCACTCTCCTCGACGGCCCCGTTCCCGCCCATCCGGCGGTGACGGGGCCGTTTTCGCGTCCCGGCATGGCAGGCTGGACCTCGTGACCGCCAGGGACGTGGATCGCTTCGAGGCAGACGGGCGACGCCTGTTCGGCCTGGCCTACCGCCTGCTGGGCAGGGCGGCGGAGGCCGAGGAGGTACTGCGGGACGCGTACCCGCGCTGGACGGGCCGCGCGGACGCCGCCGAGCCGGAGGTGGGGCCGACCACCCTCGTCACCAGCCTCTGCCTTGACCGGCTGACCTCAGCGCGGGACGGGCGGGAGCGGTACCCGGGTCCATGGCTGCCGGAGCCGGTGTTCACCGCGGACGACGCGCTCGGCCCGCTGGAAACCGCCGAGCGGCGTCATTCCGTCTCGTTCGGGCTGCTCGTTCTGCTGGAACGTTGTGCACCGGCCGAACGGGCGGCGTTCGTGCTGCGCGAGGCCTTCGGCCACAGCCACCGCGAGATCGCCGGGATCCTGAACGTCGGCGAGGACGACTCCCGGCAGCTCCACCGCCGCGCCCTGGCCCACGTCGGCGAATCCCGGACCCGCTCCGCGGTGCCGCCGGAGGAGGCCCGGCAGCTCGTCGAACGCTTCCTCGCCGCCACCGTCACCGGTGACGTGGCCGGACTGGAGGCACTGCTCGCCGCCGAGGCGGTGGCCTGGTCCGACGATGGTGGCCGGGCGTCCACCGTGCGGCACCCGGTCCGGGGCAGGGCCGAGGTCGCGCGGATGCTGGCCGGGCTCGGCAGGCACCCGAGGGCGGCCCACTCGCAGGTCGCCGTCTCCCCGGTGAACGGACAGGCCGCCGTCGTCGTGCACCAGGGCGGTGAGCTGACGGCGGTGCTGGTACCCGAGTTCGCCCGCCGAGGCCTGGTCGCCGTGCGCACGGTGAGCGATCCGGAGAAGCTGCGGTTCGCCGCCCGTCAGCTCGTGTGACCCGGCTCATCCCGCCGCACTGTCACGTTTCCGCCCGCCGATCGGTCTACGTGGCGACAGCGGATGAGGCGGAAAGGGAGTACGGACATGACAGCTCACATCGTGGTTCTCGGCGCCGGGTACTCGGGCCTGGTGGCGGCCAAGCTGGTGGCGCGCCGGACAGGGGCGAGGGTGACGCTGGTGAACGCCGGCGACCGGTTCGTCGAACGGGTACGGATGCACCAGCTCGCGTCCGGGCAGCGGCTGCGCGACCTGCCGCTGACCGGGCTGCTGGACGGCACCGGAATCGAGTTCGTCGTCGACACGGTCATCGGGATCGACCCGGCGGCCCGGACGGTGCGGCTGGCGGGTACCTCCGCTCCGCTCGGGTACGACGTGCTGATCCACGCGCTCGGCAGCGGTGCCGACGTCCACTCGGTTCCGGGGGTCGCCGAGCACGCCTACCCGGTGGCCGACGCCGCGCAGGCCGCGCGGCTGCGCGACCGTCTGCCGCTGGCACGCAGCGTCGCGGTGGTCGGCGGCGGCCTCACCGGCATCGAGGCCGCGACCGAACTCGCCGAGTCGCGTCCCGGGCTGGCCGTGACGCTGGTGACCGGTGGCCTGCTCGGCGAAGCCCTGTCCGTGCGCGCGCGGCGACACCTCCAGCGCGTCTTCCGCCGGCTCGGCATCACGGTCCGGGAGAACGCCCCGGTGGGCGAGGTCCGCCCGGACGGCGTGCTGCTGCCGGGCGGTGAGCACCTCCCCGCCGACACCGTCGTCTGGACGACGGGCTTCACCGTGCCGCCGCTGGCGGGCGAGGCGGGGCTGGCCGTCGACACGCACGGAAGGCTGATCGTGGACGAGACGCTGCGCTCGGTCTCGCACCCGGAGGTCTACGGCGTCGGCGACGGCACGGCCGCGCGTATGCGCTCGGGGCAGGAACTGCGGATGGCCTGTGCGACCGGCCTGCCCTCCGCCGCGCACGTCGCCAGGTCCGTCGCCGACCATCTCGCCGGACGCCCCGCGGGTCCGCTGCGCTTCCGCTACCTCAACCAGTGCATCAGCCTCGGCAGGCGGGACGGGCTGGTGCAGTTCGTCCGCGCCGACGACAGTCCGGTGGAGGCGGTACTGACGGGGCGGATCGCCGCGCTGTACAAGGAAAGCATCGTGCGCGGCACGGTCGCGGTGCAGCGGCGGCCCGGACTCGCGGCGCTCAGCGCACCGAGATGACCCACCGGTTTCCCCTGTGCGGCGGAACCGTTCGGCTGGCACGGTCGCGGAATTGGGTTGAGTTTCCGGACCATCGCGACGACCGTGGGCAAGCCTGCGGGACTGCTCTCGTGGGAAGGTTCCGGGAGGGGAGTCATGTTCACGCCAGTCACCGGCGCGCGAGTACCGATCCGTATGTGGGCCGATCCGGCCACGGTCGAGGAGCAGGCGCTGCGGCAACTGCACAACGTCGCGAACCTGAGCTGGGTGCACGGACTCGCCGTGATGCCGGACGTGCACTACGGCAAGGGCGCCACCGTCGGCAGCGTGATCGCGATGCGCGACGCCGTATCGCCCGCGGCCGTGGGCGTGGACATCGGCTGCGGAATGAGTGCGGTGCGAACCTCGCTCACGGCGGCAGACCTGCCGGATGATCTCGGCGCACTGCGCGGCCGGATCGAGTCCCGGGTGCCGGTCGGCTTCAACATGCACAGGACGCCGGTGGACCCGGCCCGGGTGCCCGGAGTCGGCGGGTGGGACGCGTTCTGGTCGGCGTTCGGGGAACTGCACGAGGGCGTGCGGCGGCTGGGCGACCGGGCTCGGTCGCAGATCGGCAGCCTGGGCGGTGGCAACCACTTCATCGAGGTCTGCCTCGAAGCCGGTGGTGCCGATGAGGGACGGGTCTGGCTGATGCTGCACTCCGGTTCGCGCAACATCGGCAAGGAACTGGCGGAGCGGCACATGAGCGTCGCACGGACGCTGCCGCACAACGCGGACCTGCCGGACCCGGACCTTGCCGTCTTCGTCGCCGATACCCCGGAGATGCGGGCGTACCGCCGCGATCTGTTCTGGGCGCAGGACTACGCGGCCCGCAACCGGGCGACGATGGTGGAACTGGTGAAGCAGGCAGTGCGGGACACGGTCCCGGGAGTGCGGTTCGACGAGCCGATCTCGTGCCACCACAACTACGTCAGCGAGGAGACCTTCGACGGCGTCGAACTGCTGGTGACGCGCAAGGGCGCCATCCGGGCGGGTTCGGGCGATCTCGGAATCATTCCGGGCAGCATGGGCACCGGTTCGTACATCGTCCGCGGGCTGGGTAACGCCGACTCCTTCTGCTCCGCCTCGCACGGCGCGGGGCGGCGGATGTCGCGCAACAAGGCGCGCAAAATGTTCACCGCGGCCGATCTCGTGGCGCAGACCGACGGCGTGGAATGTCGTAAGGACGCGGGCGTGGTGGACGAGATTCCGGCTGCGTACAAGGACATCGACTCGGTGATCGCTGCGCAGAGTGACCTCGTCGAGGTGGTGGCGCTGCTCAAGAAGGTGGTCTGCGTCAAGGGCTGATCGGGCGGTGTCCAGCGGAATCGCCGGCGTGGATTCCCGGCATCCGGGGGATTGCGAAAACGGTTGTCCACACGATTCCGAGTTGTCCACAGGCTTGGTTGTGGATTGTTTTTCATGTTCCCCTCGCGCGCTTGGCGGAGGTACGGACTCGCGAAGCACCCGTCAGCCACCCGTTTGGAGCAGTCCTGGAGGCCCTGCGCAGAGTCGTTCCGGTAACCGCGTCCCGCCCCGATAGGCCGCTTTCGGCGGCGGGGTGCAGGCAGCGCCACCGGTCACGGTGCAGTCGTCTGCACCGTGACCCGGCAGCCCGTTGCAGACTTCCGCATTTTCCTTGCCAGGTACACGTTCCAGCTCGTTAACGTCGGAGCATGACCATACGTGCGAGAGCGTTCCTCCTCGGCGCCGCCATGCTCGTCCTGTCGCTCACCGCGTGCGAGGAGAAGGAGGAACTCGACAAGGTCCTCTCCGAGGCCGGCGACGTCACCGGCACGATGTCGGTCTGCGTCCGCGCGATGGGCTCGCTCGTCTCGCTCGACCCCGGGTCCGCCGACGCGGACGGTCTCGGCGAGGAAGCCGCGCGGAAGGCGAAGGACGCCAGGGAACTCGGCGAGGACGTCGACGATGCCGAGCTTCGCGGAGTCCTCACCGAGATCGCCGAGAGCTACGAGTCCTGGGACGAGGACAGCACCGACGTCCAGGCGTGGATCGACCGCAACGAGGAGACCGTCGAACTCCTGGACACCCTGTGTTCCTCCAGCGGAGGGTAGCCGTAAGAGCGGGCCCGGTAGGTTGATCACATGACGAAGCGCCCGCTGGGGATCATCGCCGCCGCCTGCCTGATCGGGTTCTCGGCGGCAGGCTGCACCGACGCGATCAACGAGGCCGTCGACAGTGCGGGGAACGTCAAGGACAAGGCCGGGGCCTGCGCCGAGGCGCTCGGGCTGACCAGCTTCGATCCGACCTCGCTCGACCCGGAACAGCTCGCCGCCAAGGCGGGCGAGAAGGCGGAGCAGGCCCGTCAGCTCGGCGGCAGGGTCGCCGAGCAGGACCTGCAGCAGACGTTGTTCGGTATCGCCGACGGCTACGTGGAACTCGAGCAGCGGCAGGCCAAGGGCATCGGCACGATCAACGAGTGGGTGCAGCGCAACGCGGGCAACCTCGATCGCCTGCGCCAGGTCTGCCTCTGACCGTCCTGTTCGCCACGGTCGCGGGTCACGCCGGGACGAGCGCGCGGGCCGTCGTGCGGCGCTGCAGGAGCACCCCGGCGATGGCGAACGCCAGTCCGCCCACCCCCGCCGCGGCGAAGCCCCACGCCGCCGAGGAGTGGTCGATCACCACACCGACCACCGGGCTGCCGATCGCCAGTCCGAGGCGCGTTGCCGAGTCCTGCAGGCCCATCGCCTCGCCGCGCACCCGGGCCGGCGCGGCGGCACTGACCGTCTCGGTGGTCGAGGCGAGAGTCGGCGCGCACACCAGGTTCGTCGGGATCAGCGCGATCGCCAGCAGCCACCACGGGTCACCGAACAGGCCGACCGGGATCACCAGCACGGCCAGCAGCACGCTGAGCGTCAACTGGGACAGCGAACGATGCACGGCGCCGTGCACCAGGCCGCCGATCAGCGAGGCCACGCACATGACGACGATGACCAGCCCGGTCCACTCGATCTGACCGGATTCGCGCAGGGCGGCCAGGGCGGCGAGTTCGGTGCCCACCAGCACGAACAGCGCCCCCATCGCGATCAGCAGCGCCGCCAGCAGCCGTCCGCCGAGCCAGCTGCGGATCGCCGGACGGGCACCGGCCGGTTCCCGCGACTCCTCGGCGCTGCGCACCGGCGGGTTGGTCAGCAGCAGGGCCACGGTCACCAGCGCGAACGCGATCCCGACACCGGTCAGCGCGGCAGCGGAGGAGAACTGCGTGGTGACGAAGATGCCCGCCGCCGGGCCGATCATGAACGTCGTCTCGACGGAGATGGTGTCCATCGAGTACGCCGCGCGACGCTGGTCGGCGGGCACCAGCGCCGCGAGCACCTGCCGGGCGATCGAACCGGCGGGGATGGTCAGGATCCCGGCTGGCAGTGCCACCAGCAGCAGCGCGAAATACGGCAGGTGCGGGGTGCTCAGCCAGTAGGCGCTGGACGCGGTGCCGCACACGGTGACCACCGGCCGTAGCCCATAGCGGTCGATCAGCCTGCCGATCAGCGGTGCGCCGAGCGCGCTTCCGGCGGTCGTCGCGGTGCCCACCAGCCCGGCCGCGCCGTAGCCACGGCCCATGTCGCTGACCACGTGCAGCGTCAGCGTGATCCCCATGGCCGTCATCGGCAGCCGGGCGAGCAGCATCAGCAGCATGGAGGAGGGGACACCGGGCACGTTGAGGACACGACGGTAAGGCTGCAGCGGCACGTCAGCGATGAGACCGTGTCCTGGTACGTCCGTGCAACTCTTTTGTCCGAGGACCTGGTCACACCCTGCCGCCCACCCGATCAGGCACCCTTTCTTGACTCATTCCAGAAAAGGGTCCACGCTGGAGGAGTCATGTCGCACCAGGAAAGCCCCGCGCGGGAGCAGCTTCGATCGGCCGGTCTTCGAGTGACCGCGCCGAGGACGGCGGTGCTGGAGTGGCTCGCGGGCAACCCCCACGCCACGGCCGACCAGGTCGCCGCCGGAATCCGGCAGCGCCTCGGCTCGGTGTCCACCCAGGCCGTCTACGACGTGCTCGGAGCCTGCACGAGGGCCAACCTGGTGCGGCGGATCGAACCGGCCGGTCACCCGGCACGGTTCGAGACGCGAACCGGGGACAACCACCATCACCTCGTCTGCCGTACCTGCGGGCGCACCCGGGACGTCGACTGCGTCCACGGTGCGGCGCCCTGCCTCGAACCGTCCGCCACGGCGGGGTTCGAGGTCGACGAGGCGGAGGTCGTCTTCTGGGGCCTGTGCCCTGACTGCGTCGCGGCCGGGCAGGCGCCCGGACGCGAGACCGACCACCACTAGGAGAGGATTGGCGTGACCAAGCCGACCACGAACAATGTGGGCATCCCGGTCGCCAGCGACAACGACTCGCTGACGCTCGGGGCCAACGGCCCGATCCTGCTGCAGGATCACTACCTCATCGAGAAGAACGCGCACTTCAACCGGGAGCGCGTCCCCGAGCGCGTGGTGCACGCCAAGGGTGGTGGCGCGTTCGGCACGCTCGAGGTGACCGAGGACGTCAGCCAGTTCACCAAGGCGGCCCTGTTCCAGCCCGGTGCCAAGACCGACAGCCTCATCCGCTTCTCCACCGTCGCCGGTGAGCTCGGCTTCCCCGACACCGTGCGGGATCCGCGCGGATTCGCGGTGAAGTTCTACACCAGCGAAGGAAACTACGACCTCGTCGGCAACAACACGCCGGTGTTCTTCATCCGCGACCCGATCAAGTTCCCGGACTTCATCCACTCGCAGAAGCGCCGCGCCGACAACCACCTGCACGACCACAACATGCAGTGGGACTTCTGGACGCTGCGCCCGGAATCGGCGCACCAGGTGACCTGGCTGATGGGCGACCGGGGCATCCCCAAGTCCTGGCGGCACATGAACGGCTACGGCTCGCACACCTTCCTCTGGCAGAACGCCGGCGGCGAGAAGTTCTGGGTCAAGTACCACTTCAAGACCGACCAGGGCATCGAGTTCCTCACCCAGGAAGAGGGCGACGCGCTCGCCGGTTCCGACCGGGACCACCACCTGAAGGACCTGTACAACTCGATCAAGGCGGGCGAGCACCCGACGTGGACGCTGTACGTGCAGGTCATGCCGCACGACGACGCCGCCGACTACCGGTTCAACCCGTTCGACCTGACGAAGGTGTGGCCGCAGGGCGACTACCCGCTGATCAAGGTCGGCAAGTACACGCTGAACCGCAACCCGGAGAACTACTTCTCCGAGATCGAGCAGGCCTCGTTCGAGCCGTCGAACCTGGTGCCCGGCATCGGCCCGTCGCCGGACAAGATGCTGCTCGGCAGGCTGTTCGCCTACCCGGACGCGCACCGCTACCGGATCGGCGCGAACTACACGCAGCTCCCGGTCAACGCCGCGAAGTCCCCGGTGAACACGTACTCCAAGGACGGCGCGATGGCGTACAGCAACTCACCGGACCCGGTGTACGCGCCCAACTCCTACGGCGGTCCGCACGCGGACGCCGCGGTGGCGGGCGAGACGGCCTCGGCCTACGGCGCGAGCGGTGAGGTGTTGCGCTCGGCGTACCGGCCGCACGCCGAGGACGACGACTTCGGCCAGGCGGGCACCATGGTCCGCGAGGTGCTGGACGACGCCGCGCGGGAACGACTGGCAAACAACATCATCGGCCACGCCTCCAACGAGGTGTCCCAGCCGGTGCTGGACCGCGTCTTCGAGTACTGGCGCAGCGTGGACAAGAACCTGGGCGACAGGGTCGCCGCCGCGTTCAAGTGATCACGGTGCACTGACGCCCCTCCCACCACGAGGTACGACGGCCCGGTACGCCCAGCGCGTACCGGGCCGTCGCGGGTCCGGGCTCAGGGCATCGCCCGGCCTTCCTGGTGGAGTTGGGGGTTGAGCGTGTCGGCGAGCCAGGAGACGAGGTCCGTCTCGTACGCGGGGAAGCACTCGATTCCCTTGTGCGCCAGCAGTTCCTCCGCGCCTCGGTTGCTCACGCCGAGGTAGGTACTCTCCAGGTCGATGTCCGTGGCCACGCACCAGGCGCGGTCCGACGGCCACCACAGGTTCGGGGACTGGTGCCAGATTCCCGGGCCGAAATCCGCCATCCCCGCGTCGATTTCGCCTTCGTAGAGCCACATCCGCCGAGCCGGCATCTCGAACTCGGCCTCGTGCGGGGGTTCCGGCGTACGGCCGAAGCCGTCCCACATGCCGAACCAGCATCGTCGTGGTGTCGTGGTGTGCCTGCGCAGCACCGCGACCAGTATCTCGGCTACCGGCAACGGCAGGTCACTCTCCACGGGCGGCTCGTCGTACCTGCCCGGCTGCCTCGCGCGCAGCCCGCCCGGACCGCAGATGCCCGGCCACTGCATGAGTCGGTGCGCGGTCCGCCCGTTCGCCTCGGCGATTCGTGTCCAGGTGACGGGCTCCACGCGCCGACCGTTCCCGGGCGGTCCGGCCGGGCGCAGGTGGGCCGGGTGCAGGACGCGGACGTAGGCAGGGAATCCTCGCGGCAGCAGAGCCGTGACGGTGTGGTCGAAGCCGGAAACGCGATCCGTCACCCACTTCGCGGGTGCCGGATCGGTCGCCGGACGTGGTGCGGACGCCGGTTTCTCCATCGCGCCAGCCTGCGCTACACATCGGGTGCTGTCGATCGGTTTACCTTGGCCAGAACACGAAAAAGGGGCGACGATCCGGGTCCGTTGGACCGGGATCGTCGCCCCTTTTCAGATCCGGCGAGTCATTCGCCGGGAGCTGACGAGATGATCACTCGTCGACGCTGGCGGCCGAGCAGTCGGCGCCGATCAGGTTCAGCACCGGCACGGCGATGACGTTGACCTGGTTGCCGCACAGGTTGACGTTCTCCAGGATGTCGATGTCGTTCAGGAAGTCGATGGACTGTCCCTGGTCACCGTCGTGGTGACCCGGCCAGTCGTTGCCCGACTCGACGCTGGCGAACGCGGTGCCACCGATCATCATGATCGCGGCGACACTGGCGGTGACGAAACCGGCCTTCTTGAACACTGCAACACACTCCTAAGTTTGGGTTTACCGATGGGGGACGCTCCGGTAGGGGCCGGTGATTCCCCGTGACTGGAAACGTACTCGCTGTGCCGGAATGAATGCAGGCCGTTTGCACGTTTGTGTCACCCCTGACCGAGATTGTGCACTCGGATGGGGGGTGTTCACGGTTCTGAATTTGGCATTTACGCGCGGCTGCTGCTATTGCGTCCACTGTGGAATCGCGTGAATGAAACCGTCATTCAATTTAATGAACGTCATTCCTTCGAGAATGGTGACTCGCCGGTAGTTTTACGCTGAGTGATCAACCTTGGTCGGCTCCCCGAATGCGGCCAGGCTCAGGCCGACGCGCAGAGCGCCGGCGGCCTCCGCCGTCGCCTCGCGGAATCGCGTGCCGACGCCGAGGAAGCTGGCGTACCCGTGGATCAGGTCCGGCTGCCGGCTCAGTGCCACCGGGACGCCCGCCGTGCGCAGCTTCTCCGCGTACGCCTCGCCCTCGTCGCGCAGTGGGTCGAACCCCGCCGTCGCGATGTACGCGGGCGCCACTCCGCTCACGTCCTCTGCCAGCAGCGGGGACAGCTTCGGGTCCGTGCGGTCGACGCCTTCGGGGGCGTAGTGGTCGAGGAACCAGGTCATGTCCCCGTCGGTGAGGAAGAAGCCGTCGCCGAACAGCTCGCGCGAGCGCCTGCGCACCGTCGCGTCGACGCCCGGGTACAGCAGGAGCTGGAACACCGGCGACGGCCCGCCGCGCCGGACGGTCTGCTGGGCGACCACGGCGGCAAGGTTGCCGCCCGCGCTGTCGCCGCCGACGGCGATGCGTGCCGGATCCACGCCGAGTTCGCCCGCCTTCGCGCAGACGTGGTCGAACGCCGCCAGCGCGTCGTCGGCCGCGGCCGGGAACGGGTCCTCCGGGGCCAGGCGGTACTCCACCGAGAGCACCCGGGTCCTGGCGTGGTTTGCCAGGAAGCGCGCGGTGTTGTCGTGACTGGCCCGGGTGCCGATCACCCAGCCGCCGCCGTGGAAGAAGAGGAGCAGGCCGGAGTGGTCGTCGATGCCCTCGGGTGTGTAGAGGGTGGCGTCCAGGTCGGCGGAGCCCGCGGGGATCCGGACGTCGCGGGTGTGCACGAGCCGCAGCGGCTTGCCCGCGACCAGTCCGGCGGACTCGTCCAGGGCCTTGCGGGCCCCGGCCACGCCGCCCTTGGTCATCGACGTGCCGGTGAGTTGCTGCAGGCGCAGCAGTAGCTGGGCGTCCAGGGCGAGTTCCTGGCCGTCCTTGCGGATCGGCCTGCCCGCGATCAGCCTGCGCAGCACTGTCGGCAGCGCGTACACGAGCTGCGCGCCCGCCGCCTGGATCCGGATCTGCAACGGCTTGCCCATGCTTTTCCTCCCGCGTCTGGTCGCCCGGCCGACGTTACTCGTCAGTAGCCTGCGATGCCAGATGTGATGGGGCACTCCGTTCCACGGCCTGGTCCTCGACCTAACTCGAGGGTCTAGCCTCGATGGGGTGAGTACGGCATCGGCGGTCAGGATTGTGGGTATCGGCGGTTCGCTCCGGGCGGACTCCCAGTCGGAGCGTGCCCTGCGCATCGCACTGGCGGGCGCGGTGGACGCGGGAGCGGAGGTCGCGGCGATCACCGGTAGCGCGCTGAAGCTGCCGTTCTACGACGCCGGCGAGACCGAACGATCCGCCGAGGCCATCGCCCTGATCGAGGCCGTGCGCTCCGCCGACGGCATCGTGATCGTCTCGCCCGGTTACCACGGTGCGCTGTCCGGGCTGGTCAAGAACGCACTTGACTACGTGGAGGACCTGCGCCCCGACGAGCGTCCCTACCTCGACGGCCGCGCGGTGGGCCTGGTCTCGGTGGCATACGGCTGGCAGGCGGCCGTCACCACGCTGAACCAGCTCCGCACCATCGCGCACGCGCTGCGCGGCTGGCCCACACCGCTGGGCGGGGCGGTGAACACCGCCGAGGTCAAGTTCGACGAGGTCGGTGGCGCCTCGGACGAGAAGGTGGCGGGCAACCTCCGGCTGATCGGCAAGCAGGTCGCCGACTTCGCAGCGAGTACCCGCGCAACCCGCTGACCCCGCTGGGCAACGGCGTTTGACCCCGCCCCCGGCGTGGTAACCGCCGGGGGTGACATTCGGCATCCGCCGGCATGGCCGAACCCCGCTGCGCGTTGTACCTGACAGCAGAAGCGCCATGACGGCGATTCGAGGAGGTACGAACCGTGGCTGATCCGATCTACACCGCCGAGGCGACCGCCCGCGGTGACGGCCGCAACGGCGAGGTGACCTCGTCCGACGGCGTGATCGACGAGACTCTGGCCGTGCCGAAGGAGATGGGCGGCCCCGGCGGTCAGCTCACCAATCCCGAGCAGCTCTTCGCCGCGGGCTACGCGGCCTGCTTCCACAACGCCGTCAAGCGCGTGGCGAGCGAGGCTGGCACCGAGGTGGACGGCTCGACGGTGACCGCCCGCGTCGGCATCGGCAAGACCGAGCAGGGCACCTTCGCTCTCAGCGTGACGCTGGAGACGGCGCTGCCCGGCCTGGAAGAGGGCAAGGCGAACGAACTGGTCGCGCAGGCACACCAGATCTGCCCGTACTCCACCGCGACCCGCGGCAACATCGCCGTCGAGGTCACCGCCACCATCTGAGGAGTCCACAGTGGACTCCACGCAGGTAACCGGGAAAGGCAGGACACCATGAGCACGTCCCCGATCAAGAGCCCGTTGAGCGAGAGCGACAAGGAGATCACCGGCAACGCCCTGCAGGCCACGCTCGTCGATCTCGTCGACCTCTCGCTGATCGCCAAGCAGGCACACTGGAACGTCGTCGGGCCGAACTTCCGCAGCGCGCACCTCCAGCTCGACGAACTCGTCGCGACCGCACGCCAGTACGTCGACGAGGTGGCCGAGCGGGCCAACGCCATCGGTGTCTCGCCGAACGGCAAGGCGAAGACGGTCGTCGAGAGTTCCGGGCTGCCGGACTACCCGGACAACTGGAACTCGGTGGAGAAGACCGTCGCCGCGATCGTCGACATCCTGACCGCGCTCGTCGAGCGCCTGCGTACCCGTATCGACGAGACCGACAAGAGCGACCTGGTCACCCAGGACCTGCTGATCGAGATCACCAGGGCGCTGGAAGAGGCGCACTGGATGTGGCAGGCCCAGCAGGCCTGACCCACCCGCATGCCGTGTCGTGCGTTCGGGCATGCCGTGTCGTGCGCTCGGGCATGCCGTGTCGTGCGCTCGGGCACCCCGTGTCGTGCGCTCGGGCATGCCGTGTCGTGCGCTCGGGCATGCCGTGTCGTGCGCTCGGGCACCCCGTGTCGTGCGCTCGGCACCGGTGTGGCACAGAGCCGCCGATCCCACCGGATCGGCGGCTTTTTCACGTTGCCTGCCGACACCGCGCCGCGAGGTACGTGACGACCCGGCCGGGCCGCTGGCCGAACGTCACCGCCCGGTCCGGCGCGCGGACGCGGCGTTCCATCGTTGCCGTTCGCCGCCGAGGTCTCGCTAACGCCGGTTCCTGGCCCGGGCGTACTGGTTCACCCAGGAGACCTCGGCGCCGAGAACGTCCGCCGCGCGCAGCGCCCAGTGCGGGTCGCGCAGCATCGCGCGGGCCAGGAACACGACGTCCGCCTGCCCGTTCGCGATGATCCCCTCCGCCTGCTCTGGATCGGTGATCATGCCGACCGCGCCGGTCGCGATTCCGGCCTCGGCGCGGATCCGCTCGGCGAACGGCACCTGGTAACCAGGGCCGACGGGGATGTCGGGGTTCGCGGTGTTGCCGCCGGAGGAGGTGTCGATCAGGTCGATCCCGCGTTCGTCGAGCAGCTTCGCCAGCCGGACGGAGTCCTCGATGTCCCAGCCGCCGGACGTCCAGTCGCTGGCCGACAACCGGGCGAACACCGGCAGGTTCTCGCCCACCTCGGCCCGCACCGCCTCGGCGACCTCCAGCGCGAGACGGGTACGTCCGGTGAAATCACCGCCGTAGCGGTCGGTGCGCTGGTTGGACAGCGGTGAGTAGAACTCGTGCACCAGATAGCCGTGCGCGAAGTGCAGCTCCACGGCGTCGAAACCGGCCCCGACGGCACGCCGGGCGGCCGCGGCGAACTGTCCCGGCACCGCCGCGACCTCGGCTTCGGTCAGTTCCCGAGGCGTCGCGTACTTGCCGAACGCCAGCGGACTCGGGCCGACGGACCGCCAGCCGCCCTCGCTCGCCGGAACGGTGCCGCCCGCCTCCCACGGACGGTGCGTCGACGCCTTACGGCCGGCGTGCGCGAGTTGCATCGCGGCCGCGGAACCCTGGGCGTGCAGGAAACCGGTGACCCGCCGCCATGCGGTGACCTGATCGTCGTTCCAGATCCCGGCGTCCTGCGGACTGATCCGGCCCTCCGCGACGATCGCGCTCGCCTCCGTGCAGACCAGGCCCGCGCCACCGGCGGCGAACTGGCCGAGGTGCATGAGATGCCAGTCGTCCGGCAACCCGTCGACCGAGGAGTACTGGCACATCGGCGAGACCCAGACGCGGTTCGGCACGGTCAGACCGCGCACGGAGATCGGTTCGAAGAGTCGGCTCATGCCGCGGTTCAGCGTGCGCGGCGGGCCTTCTCTTCCCGCCGGTGACATTTCTCGCGGCGCCGGCGAACGGGCCGCTCGTGGGCGCGCGCCCGGTGCCGCGGGCGGATACCGTGGCGGCCATGGGTGTAGCCAAGGACGAACGTCTCGCGTTGTGCGCACTGTTCGACATGCAGGGCCCGAAGGCGCCGACCCTCTGCGCGGGCTGGACCACCCGTGATCTCGCGGCGCACCTGGTCCTGCGCGAGCGCCGGCCGGACGCCCTTCCGGGAATCCTGGTCGGACCGCTCGCCGGGTACACGCAGCGGGTGCAGGACGGTTACGCGGCCAAGCCGTGGGACGCCCTCGTCGAACTGGTCCGGACCGGTCCGCCGCGACTGGCACCGACCTCCCTCGGCTTCGTCGACGAACTGGTCAACAGCGCCGAATTCCTGGTGCACCACGAGGACGTCCGCCGTGCGCGGCAGGGCTGGCAGCCGCGTCCGGCTCAGGAGGACCGGGACAAGGCCGCCTGGGGCGCGGTGTCCCGGATCGGCAAGCTCGCTTTCCGGCGCAGTCCGGTCGGTGTCGTCCTCGGCGTGCCGGGGCGTTCCGAGGTGACCGCGAAGCGTGGTTCCGGGCAGGTGATCGTCCGCGGCGAACCGGTGGAACTGCTGCTGTACGCCTTCGGCAGGGACGAAGTGGAGCTTTCCTTCGAAGGAGACAAATCGGCCCTCGACGGAGTGTCGCGCGGCCTCTGAACAGGTCACGGGTAGTCAACAACGGACGCGATGCCTACCCATTCGGTGGATGATGCGCGAAGCTGACGCGCATGCGCTCGTATCGACTCGCCGGCCTCGCCGTCACCGCGGCGGCCGCCCTGATCGTCACCTCCACCCCCGCGGCGACGGCCGCCGAACACGCCTCGATCACGGTCATGGAGACCTCGGATCTGCACGGCAACGTGTTCAACTGGGACTACTACACCAATGCCGAGTACGACGACTCCGATGCCAACGACGTCGGCCTGGCAAAGATCTCCTCAGCCGTCGAAGGAGTGCGCGCCGACCGCGGACGTGATCGCACCATGCTCATCGACAACGGGGACATCCTGCAGGGCACCCCGCTGTCGTACTACTACGCCAAGGTCGAGCCGGTCACCGAGACCGGTGAGACGCACCCGATGGCGAAGGCGATGAACGCCATCGGATACGACTCGGTGACCGTCGGGAACCACGAGTTCAACTACGGGCTGGATCTGCTCGACACCTTCCGCAAGCAGATCGAGGCCCCGGTTCTCGGCGCGAACGTCAGCGACGAGCGCACCCATCTTCCCGCCTACCAGCCGTTCACCCTGAAGAAGGTGGACACCGGCGCGGGCAAGCCGGTCACCGTCGGGGTGCTCGGCCTGACCACGCCGGGCAGCGCGATCTGGGACAAGGGCAACGTCGAGGGCAAGCTCGGCTTCGGCGACATGGTCCAGTCGGCGAAGTTCTGGGTACCGATCATGAAGGCGTTCGGCGCGGAGGTGGTGGTCGCCAGCTCGCACGCCGGTGACGACGGCACCTCCTCCTACGGTGACGAGCTGCCCACCGAGAACGCTTCCGCGCAGATCGCGGAGGAGGTGCCCGGGATCGACGCCGTGCTGTTCGGCCACCAGCACAAGGACGTTCCGCAGCGGTTCGTCAAGAACAAGCTCACCGGTAAGGACGTACTGCTCACCGAGCCCGCGAAGTGGGGCCAGCGACTGTCCGTCGTGGACTTCGACCTGGAGCGCAAGCACGGCCGCTGGCAGGTCGCCGGGGCGTCCTCGGAGGCGGTGAACACGAACACCGTGCCGGAGGACCCGAAGATCACCGAACTGCTCCGGCCCCAGCACGACAAGACCGTCGAATACGTCAACGAGACCGTCGCCGAGTCCTCGCAGGAACTGTCCGCGGCCGAGTCGCGGCTCAAGGACACACCGATCGTCGACTTCATCCAGAAGGTGCAGACCGACACCGTGGAAGCCGCGCTGGAAGGTACTCCGCAGGCGGAGTTGCCGGTGCTGTCGCAGGCGTCGCCCTTCAGCCGGACGGCGAAATTCCCGGCCGGGCCGGTGACCGTCCGCGACATCGCCGGGCTCTACATCTACGACAACACGCTCGAAGCGGTCACGCTCACCGGTGCGCAGGTCAAGGAGTATCTGGAGTTCTCGGCCGGGTACTACAACCAGCTCGCCCCCGGCGCGCCGGTGGACCCGGAGGCGCTGACCAACGCGGGCGGCCTGCCGGACTATAACTACGACATGCTCGCCGGGGTCGACTACGACGTCGACGTCGCCAAGCCCGTCGGCGAGCGGATCGTCAACCTGAGCCGGGACGGGGTGGCCGTGACGCCGGAGCAAGAGTTCGTGCTGGCGGTCAACAACTACCGGCGCTCCGGCGGCGGCAACTTCCCGCAGGTACCCGCGGCACCGGTCGTCTACAACGAGCAGGTGGAGATCCGCCAGGCGCTGATCGACACGGCCACCGAGTCCGGCGTCATCGACCCGGCCGACTTCGCCGTGCCGAACTGGAAGCTGGTCCGCGAGGGCGTCCCGGTCTTCTGATCCCGGCCCGGCCGCCGTGCCCCACCGAAATCCGCGGCGGGGCACGGCGGTGGCTTAGACCTAGGGCTGCAGGGAGATGGCGATCATCTCGCCGATGGTGACGTAGCCGATCCGGCCGTAGAGACGGTTCTCGTTGACGCTCTCCGTCTCCAGGTACGGCGTGGCCCCGGCGTTGAGTACCCGCCTGCTCAGGTCGGCGCCGACCGCCGAGGCGATCCCGCGCCGCCGGAACGCCGGCAGTACCGCCACGGCGGCGAGCTGCGAGAGGCCACCGCTCGGCGGGGTGCACAGTCCCGCGCCCGCCGCGACCCCGTGGCAGCGGGCGAGGACGACGGTGCCGCCGCCGGTGCCGGTGGATCGCAGGCGGGTGACGTCCGCCGCGGTGACTTCCGGTGGCCCGCCGTAGGCGATGTTCTGCACCAGCGCCGCCGCCCGCAGATCGGCGTCCGCCGCGGCGACGGTCACCGTCACGCCCGCAGGCGGATCGGGGACGCGCAGGCCCCCGGGCGGCAGGGTCATCAGCGGCAGGCGCAGGTCCACGGTGAACCCGGCCTCCGCCAGCGCCGCGTCCACGGCGGGTGCGGGTCTGACGTACTCGAGACGGGGCATGCGGCCCCGTGCGATGAACGCGGCCACCAGGTCCGCCACGTCCGCCGCCGACGGCCGCGCGCCGTCGTCCGGGATCGCGTAGTTGCGGAACGGGTGGCCGTCGTCGGCGTCGAAGTGGATCAGGAAAGGGCCGGCTCGCTGGGCGTCACGGCTGACGGACGCGCGCAGGGCCGACTGGATGTCGGAGCGCACTGTGATGGCCTCTCTGGCCGAAGGCGTGGATGCGATGGGCGTCGACGGCCACCACGGGGGGCGTGCCCGGTAGGGCGCGCAGGCTCAGCGCGGCGGCCCGTTCCGGGCCGGGATCACGGTCATCAGTCCTTCGGGAGAGTCCGGGTACCGCGCAGAAACGTACCCCGTCGGCGCCCCGCCGCGCCTCCCGTTTTCCACCCCGTCCCCAGCGCAATACGTCGACATATTGCGGTCGCCACCACCGCAATTCGTCGACATATTGCGATGCCTTGTGCACGATGCTTCGCAATACGTCGACGAATTGCGCTCGGGGGAGGGGCTACGCGATCCCGACGGCGCGCATCGCGAACGACACCTCGATGGCGGTCTGCCTGATCGTCTCGGCGATCACCAGGGAGCCGTGGCCCGCGTCGTAGCGGTAGAACTCGAACGGCACGTCCCGCGCGGCCAGCCGGTCGAGATAGTTCTCGATCTGCCGGATCGGGCAGCGGGGGTCGTTGTCGCCCGCGAGCACCAGCACCGGCACGGTGACGGCGTCGACGTAGGTGATCGGCGAGCACTCGCTGTACACGGCCGGGACGTCCTCCGGCGCGCCGCCGAACAGCGCACGGTCGAACGAACGGAGCTGCTCCATCTCGTCCTCGTACGCCGCGACGTAGTCGGCTACGGGGACGCCGGACACGCCTGCCGCCCAGCGTCCCGGCTGCGTGCCGAGGGCCAGCAGCGAGAGGTAGCCGCCCCAGGAGGCGCCGTTGACGACGCAGCGGTCCGGGTCGGACAGCCCGCTGCTCACCGCCCAGTCGTGCACGGCGGCGACGTCCTCGAGCTCGGTCAGGCCCGGCCTGCCCTCGATGGCGTCCCGCCAGGCGGAGCCGTAGCCGGTGGAGCCCCGGTAGTTGACCTCGACGACGGCGAACCCGGCGTCCAGCCAGACGGCGCGGTAGGCGGAGAAGCGGTCCTCGTCGGCGGCGTGCGGGCCGCCGTGCAGGGTGAACACGGTCGGCAGCGGGCCATCGGGGGCGTCTGCGGGGCGGGCGACGAGGGCGTGGATCTCACCGCCGAGACCGTCGACGAAGGCGTCGGTGAGCGGGGACGACGCGGGTGCGCGTTCGCCGGGGGCCTCCAGCAGGACGCTGTCGGCACCGTCGGCGTCGCGGGTACGTACCGCGGGCGGTGTCGCGGCGTCGGACCAGGAGTACTCGACGGAGCCGTCGGGGCGCACACCCGCGCCGCCGATCCGGCCGGGCGGTGTCTCCAGCGCGGTCAGCTCGCCGCGCACGAGGTCGTAGCGGTGCAGGGAGCTGCGGCCGCGATGAAAGTGCACGACGAGCAGGGCGCTCGCGTCCGGGTACCACCCGGCGACGACCTCACCGGGCAGGTCGAGGCGCAGTTCGGTCTCCTCGCCGGTAGCGGCGTCCCAGACGAGCAGTTCCTCCCGGCCGCGGCGTTCGTGCAGCACCAGCAGGCGCGGGTCGCCCGCGACGGGGGCGAACTCCAGGGCGTGCAGGCCCTTGCCCTCGCCATCCCACTTGTCGGCGACGGTGGCGAAGCCGTCGGTGGCAAGCACCCGGATGGCGGGGTGGCGGGAGTCGCCGTGCTCCGAATGGGCGATGGCGAGCAGCGTCTCGTCCCTGGACAGCGCGGCGATGCCGGCGTCGTCCTCGCTGCTGTAGAAGCGTTCAGTCCGGCCGTCGACGCTGGTGAACAGGGCACTGCCGGCGTCGGTGGAGACGCCGATCGCGGTCAGCCGGTGGCCGATCTCCAGGCCCGCGGGGTACCCGGCGTGCACGTCCCGGAGGGCGGGTTCGGCGGTGCCGCCACCGGCGAAGGGTTCGCGGACCCAGGAGCCGAACTCGTCGCCGTCGGTGTCGTCGAACCACCAGATCCACTCGCCGTCCGGGGACGTGGTGGCGTGCATGGTGCCGTTGGGCCGGTCGGTGACCTGGCGGTGCGTGCCGGTCGCCCGGTTCCAGGCGTAGACCTCCCAGACACCGCTGGCGTTGGACACGTACAGGTTCGCGTCCGGGGCGTCGAGCGCCCAGTCCGGCACGGACACACGCGCCGCGTCGAAGCGGGCCTGCCAGCGCGCTTCGACGGCGGGGTCGTCGAACAGCCGGTCCGGCACGGTGGCAGGTGGGTACTGGGTGTCGGGCTTCGCGGTCACTCTGCGATCCTGCCAGCCGGCCGGTGGTTGCCGGTAGGCGCCGCTCGTAGGGGTGTGCATGGTGTCGGAGGAGTACGTGCCCGGGTTCGCCGAGGACGCGGTGTCGATGATGTCCGCGCGGACGGTGCACACGCACGCGTCGTTCCTGCTGCCCTCGCTGCGGCCGGACGCACTGGTGCTGGACGTGGGCTGCGGCCCGGGCAGCATCACCTCGGGCCTCGGCACGATGGCGGGGCGGGTACTGGGCGTAGACCGGGAGCCCGGCCAGCTCGAACTCGCCCGCACGGCAACGCGGCGACCGTCCCGGTCCACTGTGGACTTCGCGGTGGCTGACGCGGAGGCGTTGCCCTTGCGGGACTCCTGCGTCGATGCGATTTTCGCGCACGCGCTCGTCGAACATCTCGGACGGCCGGACGCCGCGCTGGCGGAGTTCGCCAGGGTGTTGCGGCCTGGCGGCGTGCTGGCAGTGTCCACTTCGGACTGGAGTCGAGCGCGGCTGCGTCCGGCCACGGCGAATGTCGTTGCGGCGCTTCGTGGTCATTACCTGCTGCGCAGGCGGGCGGGTGGCGATCCGTTCGCGGGCAGGCATCTGGTGGATCGGGTGCGGCAGGCGGGTTTCGCCGACGTGCGGTCGAAGGTCCGGTATCGCCAGGACATGGGGTACGAGGATCTGGCCAGGTATGTGGAATCGCGGCTGGTGTCGGCGTTGTCCTCGGCGGACGGTGACCGGGAGCAGCTCGCCAGCGCGGCGCGTTCGGCGTGGGTGTGGGCGCGTGCGGGCCGTGGCGACTTCGAGCAGTGCTGGGTGGAGGTCCTGGCAACGCGCTGAGCTGGGACTTTTCCTTGTTTTGCAACCTTTTCGAGTGCTGTTCCGTCTTCATGGCAAGACGGGCCGGAGATTCCGGTGCTCAAGTCGGGGAGGTGTCATGAAGACGCGGTTCGGGGTCATGACAGCGGTTGTTGCGTTGACGGTCGGCGCCGGCGGTACTGCCGCGGCGACGACGACGCCGGAGGACGAGCAGGTCCTGCGCGCGTCGAACTACAAGGCCTTGCACCTTGGCCAGTCCGAGGCGGATGCGCTGGCGACGGGTTTGCTGGTGAATCCGCAGCCAGCCGAGGGTTGTGTGTACTACAGCATGCCGGTCTCGGAGGGCAGGTCGAATCTCGGCGGCGGTGTGTTCGTGGAGCCGTCGAAGGGTGTGGTGGTGATCAGCGGTACGGACCAGATCCGGACGCCCGCGGGTATCGGTATCGGTGCGCCGCTCGACGATGTGGAGGGCGCGTACCCGGCGCTGGCTCCGACCGGGCCGACGGGTTTCGTGTTCGACACGCCCGCGCCTGGTGGTCAGAACGGCGAGCGTTTCCGGTTCGCGGTTGACGAGGTGAACGCGGTGAGTGATTTCGCTGCGGAGGCCGCGGACACGGGTACCTGCACAACGAGCTGACCATTCCGCTCGCGAGGTTTTCGCGCCCCGTGCCGGCGTTCCGGTAAGTAGTCCGGCCGCCCGGCGCGGGGCGCAACCATGAGCGGCCCCTGGCCCGACACGGGGTGTTGGGGCGCCCGACACGGGGTGTTGGGGCGCGCGACACGGGGTGCCGTATCGCCCGACACGGGGTGGTTACCCGATCAGGTTTGGATGCGCTTTTGGCTGGTTCGGAAAGACGTCACCACGCCAGCCAGGGTGAGGAGCTCGCACCGTGGGGGCCTGGGGGGCTCGGCCCCCCAATACGACTCTGGGAGATCCCCGCCTGCGCTTTCCGCAGGCAAGGACCTCCCAGATCTACCGTCGGGGTGGCGGGATTTGAACCCACGACCTCCTCGACCCGAACGAGGCACGCTACCAAGCTGCGCCACACCCCGGAGTTACTGCTTAGCGGGTCGTCGATGAGTCTAGCGGACGGTCCGGCGGGTGCTGTACGGCGGGTTGTTACGCGCTGCCGGGCTGGGCTTTGCTGCGTTTGGCGCGACGTTTCGCCTGCTTGCCGGGGGTGTTCGGGTTGTCGCGGGGGACGAGGGTCAGCAGGGTCGCTTCGGGTGGGCAGGCGAATCGCAGTGGGGCGTAGGGCGAGGTGCCGAGGCCGGCGGAGACGTGCAGCCACATGTCCTTGCCCCAGCGGGAGGCGCCGCGGGCGCGGGAGCGGTCGAGTTCGCAGTTGGTGACGAGGGCGCCGACGCCGGGGAGGCGGAGTTGTCCGCCGTGGGTGTGTCCGGCGAGGACGAGGTCGTAGCCGTCGCGGGCGAAGGCGTCGAGTACGCGCGGTTCGGGGGAGTGGGTGAGGCCGAGCCGGAGGACGGCGCCGGGGTCGGGGGCGCCTGCGATGTCGGAGTAACGGTCGCGCCGGATGTGCGGGTCGTCAACGCCCGCGGCGAAGACGTTCTGGCCCGCGATGTCGATGGTGCGGCGGACGTGGGTGAGGTCGAGCCAGCCGCGTTCGATGAGGGCGGCGCGCAGGTCGCGCCAGGGCAGGCGAGTGCCGTGGACGCGTTTGGCGCGGCCCTTGGGCAGGAGGTAGCGGGCCGGGTTCTTGGGTTTGGGGCCGTAGTAGTCGTTGCTGCCGAAGATGAAGACGCCGGGCCGGGTGAGTAGTGGGCCGAGGGCGCGGAGCACGGACGGGACGGCTTGCGGGTGGGCGAGGTTGTCGCCGGTGTTGACGACGAGGTCGGGCTGGAGTTCGTCGAGTGCGGCCACCCAGCGTTGTTTGGACTGCTGGGTGGGAAGCATGTGCAGGTCGGAGATGTGCAGGATCTTGACCGGCCGGGTGCCGGGGCCCAGTACGGGGAGTTCGGCGGTGCGCAGGGTCCAGTGTCTGCGTTCGATGCCGGCGGAGTAGCCGAGGGTGGCGGCACCGAGTGCGGTGGTGCCGACGACGACGTTGCGCAGCGTCGATCCGGTCGCGCTGGTGCGCGCCGGACGACTATTACCGAACGTGTTCACCTGTTCAGGATACGTGCTCATGCGGGTGGGATGTCGGCGATCCGGCGGTGGCGTTCTGTTCGGCGAAGGGCGTCGCTCGCCGTGTGCGGTCCCGCCTACTGTCGGTGTGACCGTTGGCAGGCGGGGAATGTGGCTCGCCGGGCGAATCGCAATGGCGGGGCTCGATTGTCCGAGCGCATGCCCGAGTTGGTGACTTTGTGTAGTCGTCGTGGGATCGCGGCTGGGTCACGATTTCGGCTTGGTTTCGGTGAAAGCACGAGGGCCGCGCCCGCTCGTGGCGGACGCGGCCCTCGTGGCTGTGCTGGCTGTGGGGGTGTCAGCGTGGCTGTTCGTACTTGGGGTCCGGCGCGGGCAGCGGGACGGTCTCCTGCCCTTCGAGGATCTTGCTCATCGCGCCGAAGAACGTCCTGGCCGGCGTCTTGCCGCCGAACATGTTCCCCTCGCCGCAGGTGGAGACCTTGCCAGGGCCGCCGTCACAGAGGCCGCCCCGGCCACCCTCCGGGCGGAAGACCATCGCCCCGCCGGCGAGTTGCGGGGTGCCGCCGACGAAGGTGGCCGAACCGTTGCCCTGGGTGGTACCGGTCTTGCCGATCGTCGGACGCTGCCAGCCCACGGCGGCCGCCGCTGGGGCCGCCGTTCCACCGGGGAGGTCGTCCTTGCTCATGCCGACGGCGAGCGAGTTGGCCAGCCCTTCCTCGACGACCTGCTCGCAGGGCGCCTCGGTGATCGGGATCGGTTTCCCGTCGCGGTCGGTGACCTCGCCGATCGGCGTCGGCGGGCACCACATGCCGCCGCTGAGGATCGTCGCCGCCACGTTGCCCAGTTCCAGCCCGGACAGCGGGGCCGGGCCGAGGGTGAACGAGGCGTTGCCGGGCGAGTTCTCCTTCGGCCCGAACGCGACCTGCTGGCTGGTGTTGCGGCCCGCGTCGTCCGATTCCGGGTCGACGGTGCCGCCGCCGAGGTTGCTGGCCATCGTCTCGCGCATGCCGAGTTTGCTTGCCATCTCGACCACCGGGCCCATGCCGGTCTTCTCCTCGAGAATGACGAAGCCGGTGTTCGGCGAGGTCTGCAGGGCCGTCTGCAGGCTCATCGAGCCCGGATAGTTGGATCCCTCGTTGTTGTTCAGGCAGTAGGCGTAGGTGCCGCGGGCGATCAGCGGACATCGCGGTGGGCCGCCGCCGAACATCTTGGAGCTGTAGGAGCCGGGCGTCTGGATGTTGCCGAAGATCCCGGCCGCGCCCTGTTGCAGTGCGGCGGCCGCGGTGAAGATCTTGTAGCTCGATCCGGCACCGCCGGTGTTGTAGACGCCGGAGGGCAGGGCGTAGGTGGTCTGGCCCTGCGCGGCGTCGCCGCCGTAGTCGCGGTTCGCGGCCAGTGCGACGACCTCGTGTTTCTCCTTGCCGGGACGTACCAGCGAGAGCGTGTTCGCCACGTTCTTCTGCGTCTTGTTGACCTGCGTCTCCGCCGAGACCTTCGCCTCGTGGTTGGCGCGCTGGTCCATCGTGGTCCTGATGGTGTAGCCGCCGGTGTACAGGTCGTCCATGTTCATCCCGCTCTTGAGCAGGTAGTCCTCGACGTACTGGCAGAAGAAGCCGTTCTCGGTGCCCGCGCCGGTGCAGTTTGCGGCGGGCTTCGACGGACCGCCGGGGATCACGCCCAGTGGCTCGGCCTGTGCCCGCTCCGCGTCGGCGGGCGCCAGCTTCTGGTTCTCCACCATCTTCTCGATCACGAAGTTGCGGCGTTCGGTCGCCTTCTCCGGGTGGTTCCACGGGTCGAGCGCGCCGGGGTTGTTCACCATCCCGGCCAGCAGCGCACCCTGGGCCACCGACAGGTCCTTGGCGTTCACCCCGAAGTAGGACTTGGCCGCGGCACCGACGCCGTAGATCTGGCGGGAGAACTCGACGACGTTGAGATAGCCGGTGAGGATCTGCTCCTTGGGCATCTTCGTCTCGAGCTGGATCGCGATCCGCGCTTCCTTCAGCTTGCGGGCGATCGACTGCTCCTGGGCCTTTTCCTGGCCGACCTTGGCCTCGGTGTCGTTCTCGTCCTTGACCCGGTGCACCACGTTGATCAGGTAGTTCTTGACGTACTGCTGCGTCAGGGTCGATGCGCCCTGGGTGTCGCCGCCGCTCTGGTTGCTGATCGCGGCCCGCATCGTGCCCTTCCAGTCCACGCCGCGGTGGTCGTAGAAGCGCCGGTCCTCGACGGAGACCAGCGCCCACTTCATGGCGTCGGAGATCTCGTCGCTCGCGGTGGGGATGCGGTACTGCTTGAACAGCGTCGCGATCGGGTTGCCGGCGGAGTCGGTCACCGTGGTGACCAGCGGCGGCGGATCGTTGGCGAGGTCGGACGACATGGAGTCGACCGTGGTACTCGCCTGGTTGGAGACGACGCCCGCGGCACCCGCGACCGGGAACAGCACCCCCGCTACCAACACCCCCGCGAGCAGGCAGAGGCCGGTCAGTTTCAGCAGCCCATCCGTCTTACGCACGTTGCCAGGGTACGCGGGCGCGGTGAGTTCGCCGTGACCCCGCGCCCTACCGGCGGAAGTAGCACTGAGCTACGGACGACACTCCGGCGTTGACCAATCCGTGACCAACGAAAGTCCCACATAGATCTTGGCGACGGGAACCGTCGCCCCCTACAGTCCGTCCATCTCACGAAAACAGCCGACAGACGGCCAGCCGTGGTGGGAGCCGCGACTGATCCGGATGTGGCGACCGGTGCCTGGGGAGGCTCCGGTGGGGACGTGAGCACGCAGGAGACCTGCTCGCGGGGGACGAACGCACTTCTGTCGACCCCTGCCGCCGGTCACAACAGGGTAGGGAGCTGGGGGTATGGAGACCAAGCAGTCGGACTGGCGAGTCAAGGCGTCGTGCAGGGACACCGATCCGGACGGGCTCTTCGTCCGGGGCGCGGAACAGAATCGGGCGAAGCTGGTGTGCATGGGCTGCCCGGTCCGCACCGAATGTCTCGGCGAGGCGCTGGACGGCCGGATCAACTTCGGGATCTGGGGCGGCATGACCGAACGCGAACGGCGGGCACTGCTCCGCCGCAGGCCGGACGTGTCGAACTGGCGGGAGTTGCTCGACACGGCGAAACGTGAGTTCGCCGTCGACATCGAGGCGATGAAGGTCGGCTAGCCGCAACGGGCTACGGAAAGGGGAATCCGGCGACGGGTTCCCCTTTCCCGTGTCCGGGGCTCGTGTCCGGGTCAGGCTTCCTGGGTGGCGAGCCGGTCGCCGATGTCGCGCAGGCCGGTGACGTCGTGGACGTCGCTGGGCAGCGCGGGCACCCGCGCCACCGGCACCTCGCCGTGCGCCCTGGTGAACCGCTCCAGCAGGCGTTTCTCCCGCTCGGCCAGCGCCACCCGGTCGGCGTGCAGCCGCAGCACGGCCGTCGCCAGTGGGGCGCTGCGGCCGTCGCGTTCGAGCGCGTCCGCCGCGGACCGTGCCTCCTCGGCGGACAGGTCGGCCAGTACCGGATGGGTCCGGTTGGCCACCAGCCCGGACAGCGGCATCGACTCCTTGGACAACCGCTCCACGAAGTAGCTGGCCTCGCGCAGCGCGTCCGGCTCCGGCGCGGCGACCACCAGGAACGCGGTCCCCGGCGAGCGGAGCAGCTCCGCCGTCTTGCGGGCCCGCTCACGGAACCCGCCGAACATGCTGTCGAAGGCCTGCATGAACGCCGAGGCGTCGGCCAGCAACTGCCCGCCGATGATCGTCGACACCGCCTTGGCGAACATCGTCACGCCCGCGCTGACCACCTTGCGCAGCCCCCAGCTCCCGGCTTTCGCCGGGCCGGTGAGCAGACGGATCATCCGGCCGTCGAGGGCGGTGGAGAGCCGGTTCGGGGCGTCCAGGAAGTCCAGCGCGGACCGGCTCGGCGGGGTGTCGACGATGATCAGGTCCCAGTCGCCGCTCGCCGCGAGTTGCCCCAGCTTCTCCATCGCCATGTACTCCTGCGTGCCGGAGAACGAGGTGGAAATGGTCTGGTAGAAGGGATTCTGCAGCAATTGCTGCGCGCGTTCCGGCCCGGCGTGCTGCTGCACCATGTCGTCGAAGGTGCGGCGCATGTCCAGCATCATCGCCCAGAGCTCGCCCTTCGGCTCGAAGCCGGCGACGGAGACCTGACGCGGGTGGTTGCCGAGTTCGCGCAGGCCCAGTGCCTGCGCGAGCCGCCGCGCCGGGTCGATCGTCAGCACCACGGTCTGCCTGCCGCGTTCGGCGGCGCGCAGCGCGAGCGCCGCGGCCGTCGTCGTCTTGCCGACGCCGCCGGAACCGCAGCAGACGATCACCCGCGTCTCCGGCGAGTCGATCAGCGCATCGATGTCGAGGACGGGCGCCATCACCGGACCCCCTGTTCGACGAGTGCCTCGGCGAGTTCGTACAGCGCGGCGACGTCGATCCCGTCGCCCGCCTCGGGCAGCTCCAGCGTGGGCAGGTCGGCCTCGGTGAGCTGCTCGCGGGCGCGCTGCTCGGCGGCCACCCGGATCGCGTGCTCGACGGTCTCGGAGACCAGCGCCTCCAGAGTCGCGTCCGGCAGCTTCAGCCCGGCGCCCGCCAGCCCGTCGCGTACCCGCGAGGCGTCGACCCGGCCGTCGGCGGCGGCGGTCACCGAGCGCGCGGGCAGCCGGGGCGGACGTACCCGGTTGACCAGTACCGCGCCGGGGCGCAGGTCGGCACCGTCCAGCTCGGCGACGCCCTCCACGGTCTCCCGGACGGGCATCTCCTCCAGCAGGGTGACCAGGTGCACGGCCGTGTCGCCGGAGTGCAGCAGCTTCACCACACCCTCGGCCTGGCCACGGATCGGCCCGGTCTTGGCGAGGTCGGTGAGGGCCTTCGTGACGTCGAGGAACTTGACCACCCTGCCGGTCGGCGGGGCGTCCACGACGACGGCGTCGTAGGTGTACCTGCCGTCGGACTCGGTGCGGCGGACACACTCCTTGACCTTCCCGGTGAGCAGCACGTCGCGCAGTCCTGGCGCGAGCGTGGTGGCGAACTCGATCGCACCCATCCGGCGCAGCGTCCGCCCGGCGAAACCCAGGTTGTAGAACATCTCGAAGTACTCGAGCAGGGCGGCCTCGACGTCGATGTGCAGCGCCCGCAGCTCCCCGCCGCCGGGAGCCGAGGCGATCCGCTGCTCGGCGTACGGCAGCGGCTCGGTGTCGAAGAGCTGCGCGATGCCCTGCCTGCCCTCGACCTCGACGAGCAGCACCCGGCGCCCGCCCGCGGCGAGGGCGAGCCCGAGCGAGGCGGCGAGCGTCGTCTTCCCGGTGCCGCCCTTGCCGGTGACGAAGTGCAGCCGGGTGCGGGCGAGTTCGTCGGTCCAGCCGGTCAGCGAAGTGCTCACCCGGCCCAGCCTAAGCCAAGATCCCGGGTGGCGAGCGGCGAAGCCGGGGCCGCCACCGGTGGTGCCGACCGGGGTGCCCGCGTTGGCCGTGCACCCGGCTCGGCGAGAGGTTTCGCAGGTCGCGGCCGGGTCGGACTAGCCGGCGAGCATCAGCATGCCGACCACGGCGGTGACCGTGACGACGATTCCCCAGGCCAGCCAGCCCGGCAGCACGGTGAGCATCAGCACACCGAGCACCAGCACGACGGTGAAGGCGATCGCGCCGACCGTGGCCACCTGGCCACCCGGCGCGCGACGGCGTTCCCGCACGTCGGCCATGATGATCAGCACGCCCATGACGCCGGATACGGCCAGCAGGATCGTCGCGATGATGCGCCAGGTCTCCACGGTGATCACGCTATCGGCAAGAGGCGTCCGGGGGCCTGCTACCTAAGTCGGTAAACGGACATCGGCGGGGGTAGACCAAACCTGAGGGTTAGCCGCCGGGGGGTTCTTGGTTACGCTCACGCCCATGAGTGCCACCAAGTGGGAGTACGCCACCGTTCCGCTGCTGATCCACGCCACCAAGCAGATCCTCGACCAGTGGGGAGAGGACGGCTGGGAGCTGGTGACCGTGCTGCCGAACCCGAGCGGTGAGCAGCACGTCGCGTACCTCAAGCGGGAGAAGGGCTGACGATGACCTGGACCGCGAAACTCGCCGAGCTGGGCATCGAGCTGCCGGGCGTCGCCGCTCCGGTCGCCGCCTACGTGCCCGCGGTGCGCAGCGGCTCCCAGGTGTTCACCTCGGGCCAGCTCCCGTTCGTCGACGGCTCGCTGGCCGCGACGGGCAAGGTCGGCGCCGAGGTCAGCCCGGAGGATGCGAAGCAGCACGCCCGCACCGCGGTGCTGAACGGCCTCGCCGCCGTGCACGCCCTGATCGGCATCGACAAGGTCGTCCGCGTGGTGAAGGTCGTCGGCTTCGTCGCCTCCGCCGAGGGGTTCACCGGTCAGCCCGCCGTGATCAACGGTGCCTCCGAGCTGCTGGGCGAGGTCTTCGGTGACGCCGGCGTGCACGCCCGGTCCGCCGTCGGCGTCGCGGAGCTGCCCCTGGGCGCGCCGGTCGAGGTGGAGCTGATCGTGGAGGTGGCCGAGTGACGGTCCGCGAACCCGAGGCGAAGGACACGTTCTGACATGAGCTCGACCGGAACCGATCCCGAGCAGGCCTGCCACGAGTTGCTGCTGCGGCTCGCGGGCAGGCTCCCGGACCAGACGCTGTGGCGTTTCCGGGACTGGCTCGGCGAGGGAGCACTGCCCACGCTGGCCCGGACCATGCCGCGCGCACTGCTCAAACACGACATCGATCTCGAGCAGCACGATCACCAGTTGCTCGTCGAGGCCCTGCTGCCGCACGGTGCCGACCGGCACCAGGTCAGCTCCACCCTCGGCATCGACGAGGTCGAGGAGAACCGGTACTCGTTCGCGATGACCGCCCCCGACCGGGGCAACGCGGTCGACACCGTAGGCGTGGTCGTCAACGCGGTGATGCGTGGGCGACCGGAGGTCGGCGAGGTCCGGGAGACCTGGCGGGAGAGCTCGCAGGCGGGCCGTCCCGCGAAGCGTGTCCTGCTGGTCGACGCCGTCGCCGGCATGCCGCGGCTGACTGGTGAACTGCAGCGGCTGCTGCGGGCGCTGGGCGATGCCGAGCCCAGCGTCGAGGTTCTGCCACCCCACATCGACCTGCCGGTCTACCACCAGGCGGCGCTGGAGAACTCGCGCTTCGTGTGCGCGGGTGCCGCGCCCGCCGGTGACCGGCTCGTCCCGGCTTAGCTTTTCGCCGCGAGCGGATGGAGTAGCGCATGGTTGAGGTTCACGACGGGCTCGGGGTGTCGCTTCGGCTGCACAACCTGCTGCTGGCACTGGCGGGCAGGCTGGACGACAGCGCGCTCACCGAGGCCCGCGAGATGGTCGCCCGCTCCCGGCTCGACGAGGCCGTCGAGCTGGTCGCCGGGGCGCTGATCGCCGGCCGGATCCCGATGACGGCGGACGAGCAGCGGGAGCTGGCGGCGGTGCTGGAGCTGAGCCGCTCCGATGCGGTGCTGGCCGGGCAGCTCACCATCGGCGACTACGCGCCCCTGCACCGCTTCACCGGGATGAACGACCCGGACCGCGGGATCGTCTCGGCGCTCGACCGGACGTTGCGGGTGCTGCCGGATCTGCGGACGGTGCACGCCGTCTGGCGCAACACCCCCTCGGGCAGTGTGCCCGGTCCGCTGCCGCAGCTCGTGGTGCTGGTGACCATGGGCGCAGACGGCCACCCGCCCGCCGCCGCCTACCGGGTCGACGCGGCACTGCGCCGCGCCGGGATCCGGGCGGTGGTGGAGGTCAGCGGTCCGGACTCGCCGATCTCCGCCTACCACCAGGCGGCGCTCGACGTTGCCGCTCCGGTGTGGGACTCCGGTTCCTCGCCGCTGCCGGCCGCCGAGCCGCCCGCCGCGCCGCGTGCCCCGCAGGCCGTCGCCCCGGCGCCGCCGATCCCGGCCACGCCGATGGCACCTCCGATGGCGCCCCCGATGGCCTCGACCGCGTCCTCGGCGGCCTCGTCGATGTCGCCCTCCGCGTCGGCGAACCCGCCCGAGCGCTCCGGTTCCTCGCCGGCGTCGATCCCGCCGCCCCCGCCTGCCATGACGTCCTCCGGTTCGTCGGCCGCACCCGCGACGTCCTCGTGGACCCAGCAGCAGCCGGACGTCCCGGCCAAGCCGGTCCCGCAGGCACCCCCGGCGCTGCGGGCGCTCGCCCCGGTGAAGGACCTGCCCTCGCGCGCCGACGCCGCGAAGACGCCCAAGCACGAGGCGCCGAAGCCGCAGCACCCCAAGGCCCCGCCGAAGCAGGACCTGCCGCGGGAGAAGGCCAAGGAGGAACGGGCCGACCGCCGGGTGAGCACCGCCGAGCTGTCCGCCGCCGAGGTGACGCAGTTGCGCAAGGCGCTCGCCGAGGACCCGGAGAAGGGCAGGGCGATGGTGGCGAACATTCAGCCGCACGACATCGTCGAGCTGCCCGCGCTCGACCTGGACGACCCGCAGCTCAGCGACCGGGACCGGCAGTTGCTGCGGGAGCTGCACGAGGAGCTGGCCGAACGGGAGCGTGCCGAGTCGGACAAGGTCGGCGCCAACGGTGGTGACAAGTCGAAGGGCTCGTGGTGGGACGGCTACTCGGGTTCCTGATCCCGGGCAGCTACGGCCGCGGTGCGTGATCGGCGTATGTTGCCAGCGTGCCGCGACGACGTCCGAACCTGAACTTCGACCTGCCGCTGCCGGGTGGGCTGCCCGAGCCGTCCGCCGTGCCGGTCGAGCCGATGCCCATCCGGGACGCGGCCACGGTCGTGCTGCTGCGTGATACGGCCCGGGGCGTCGAGGTGTTCCTCCAGCGCAGGGTGACGGCGATGGCCTTCGCCGGCGGGATGACGGTCTTCCCCGGCGGGGGCGTCGACAAGCGGGACGCGGACGCCTCGATCCGCTGGGCCGGGCCACCCGCCGCTCGATGGGCCGAATGGTTCGACTGTTCCGAGTCGCTGGCAAGGGCGCTGGTCTGCGCCGCCATCCGGGAGACCTTTGAGGAGTCCGGCGTGCTGTTCGCCGGTACCGAGTCCGAGCTGGTCACCGACACCGCCCGGTACGCGGCCGAGCGGCAGGCGCTGGTCGCGCGGGAACTGTCGCTGGCGTCCTTCCTCGGTGAGCACGGCCTGACCCTGCGCGCGGACCTGTTGCGCGGCTGGGCGAACTGGCTGACCCCGGACGGCGAGCCGCGCCGTTACGACACCCGCTTCTTCCTCGCCGCCATGCCGGAGGGACAGCACGCGGACGGAGCCACCACCGAAGCCGAGACCTCCGGCTGGTGGCGTCCCGCCGACGCGCTCGCCGACGCGGAGGCCGGCAACAGCATGCTGATGCCGCCGACCTGGATCACCCTCGCCGAACTGGCCGAGTTCGGCACGGCCGAGGAGGCTCTGGCCGCCGACCGTGAGCTGGACAAGATCGTTCCGACGCTGAGGCGCGACGGCGACACCGTCCGAGTGGTGCTGGAGGATTCGTGACCCATCCCGCGTACGGCGTGCCGCGCCCCGTCTCGGCGGTCGCCTCGGTGGTCCTGGAGAACAACCCGTCCTCGATGACGCTGGAGGGCACGAACACCTGGGTGTTGCGCGCGCCGGGGACGCGGGAGTGCGTCGTCGTCGATCCCGGATACCAGGACGTGGAGCATCTTCGGGTGGTGCGCGACGCGGGCCCGGTGGCGCTGATCCTGCTGACACACGACCATCCCGATCACGTCGAGGGCGCGCCCTGGCTGGCCGCCGAGACCGGGGCCCCGGTGCGGGCGTTCGCCGGGGCACTCTGCCGGGATGCGGCGGCCTTCGGCGACGGCACGCTGATCTCCGCCGCCGGGCTGGACATCGAGGTGCTGTACACGCCGGGCCACACCGGGGATTCGGTGTCGCTGCGACTGGAGCACGAGGGCCGGGCACAGGTGCTGACCGGCGACACCGTGCTCGGCCGCGGCACCACGGTGCTCTCCGACCTCGGCGCCTACCTGGCGTCCCTGCGCACGCTCGCCGCGGTGCCGGAGGGCACGCTCGGGCTGCCCGGTCACGGCCCGGAGCTGCCGGATCTGGCGGCCACCGCCCGCGAATACCTGGCGCATCGCGAGCAGCGGCTCGACCAGGTGCGCGCGGCGCTGAGCAGGCTCGGCCCGGACGCCACCGCCCGGCAGGTGGTGGAACTCGTCTACGCCGACGTCGACCGTGCGCTGTGGGTGCCCGCCGAGGCGAGTGTGCGGGCGCAGCTCGACTACCTGCGGGCCGCGGAGTAGGACCTCACCGGCCGGGCGCGCGCATCGGCATCACGTAGTAGGTGATGTTCACGTCGCCGGGGTCGACGGCGCTCACGATCGTCGCCCGCATCCCGGGCTGGATGCCGAGCGAGACCTCCTGCCCGGTGAACGGGCGCAGCGCGTCGAGCAGGTACCGAACCTGGAACGAGGGCGAGGTGCGCCCGCCGGACACGTCCGCCTTGACGTGCTCGGTGGCCTCACCCGAGCGCTGGTTCGCGCCGGACAGCCGGATCTCCCCGTCGGCGACAGCCAGCTCCAGGACGCCTCCCGCGTCGGTGTAGAGCCCGATCCGGCGGACGGCGGCGGCCAGCGCGCCGGCGTCGATCCGCAGAGTGGTGTCCACAGTGGACGTCTGGATCGCGTCCGGGGACAGGAAACCGCCGTCCAGCACGGCGGTGCTCACGTGGACGGAACCCCAGCTCGCGCCGAACCGGTTCGGCGCGGTGTGCAGCCGGACGGTGCCGCCGGCGAGCTTGGCCAGTTCACCGAGCAGCCCGGCGGGGACGAGCACGTCGAACGGTGCGGTGCCGCGCATCGGCAGGCTCGCCGTCGCCATCCGGTACCGGTCCGAGCCGACGAGGCGCAGCAGCGTCCCGTCGCCGTGCATCCGCACCCCGGTGAACATCGGCAGGGAGTCGTCCTTGGCCGCGGTGCCCGCGACGGTACGCAGCGCGGTGGCGAGCGCGATCGCGTCGACCTCGGCCACCGGGTCCGTCGCCGGGGCTCCGGCTCCCGGGTGCAGGTCCCGGTCCAGCAGCGGCAGGGCGAAACGGGCACCTGGCACCCGCACGGCCAGCTGGGAACCCTCGACGACCAGCCGTACGGCCGGATCTTCCAGCGCTCGCAGGGTTTCCGCGAGCGGCTTCGCCGGGACGAGCACGGTGCCCTCGGTGTGCGCGATGGCCGCACAGGACAGCGACACGGCCCGCTCCCGGTCGTTCCCGGCGAGTGTCAGCCCGTCCGCCGTGGCGTGCAGCAGCAGTCCGGCGAGCACCGGTTCGGTGTAGCGGGGGGCGAGCAGCCGGGTGGCCTCGGCGGTGGCGTCGGCGAGCGCGGCGGTGTCTGCGGTGAGGTCCATGCATGCACGCTAGGACCTGCCACCGACACCGAGCGTCCGTCTCAGACCCCGGCGACGGCGGGTACCCGTTCGACCGGCGTCTCCGGTTCGCGCACGGTGCCCCGGCGGGCCAGCACGACTCCGGCCAGTGCGATCGCCACCACGGCCGCGGCGAGGAAGGCGGCGGGCGGGCCACTGTGCTCCACCAGGTAGCCGCTGATCGACTGTCCGAAGGCGAGCCCGAGCGTGATGGCGGTGAGCACCCAGCCGAAGGCCTCGGCCGCCGAGTTCCGCGGTGCCACGATCTCGATCGCCGCCGAGTGACTGGTGGACTGCGGGGTGATCAGCGCGCCCGCGGCCAGCATGGCGATCGCCAGTCCCCACAGCGTCGACGGCCAGGCCAGGATCGCCACGCAGGCGCCGAACGCGGCGAGCAGTACCGGCAAGCGCATCCCCATCCGGCGTGGCCACGGGCGCAGGCTGTACGCGACGCCGAAGGCCACCGAGCTCACCGACCAGGCGGACAACAGCAGACCGCCGACGGCCGGGCTGCCCGCTTCGGTGGCGGCGGCGGGCACGGCGACCTCGACGAAGCCGATCACCATGCCGAAACCGAGGGCCGCGAGCGCGAGCGTGCGCATGCCGGGCGCGGCCAGCGCGCCGAGCAGCCTGCCCCCGCCGCGTTCGGTGGCCGGGCCCCAGGCGCGGACGGTCGGGCTGAGCGCGAAGGACAGCGCGCCGGTGATCATGCACAGGCCGCCGACGACCATGCCGGTGCCCGGCCACGGCGCCGTGATGAGCAGTCCGGCGAAACCCGGCCCCAGGATGAAGAACGCCTCCATGCTGATCGCCTCGTAGGAGTACGCGGCGTTGCGGGCCGAGCCGGGTGGCAGCAGCCTGCCCCAGAGTGCGCGGGAGGCGGAGCCGACCATCGGCTCACTGAGGCCGACCGCGGTGGCCAGGGTGACCAGCAGGGCGGTGGAACCCCGCGACTCGATCGCAAGGGCGAGCGCGGTCAGCGCGATGGTGAAGATCGTCGTGGTGATCACCAGCGGCCGGGTCGGGCCGAAGCGGTCGATCAACCTGCCCTGCAGCACCGATCCCAGGGACACGCCGACCAGCGAGCTCGCCGAGACGAGACCGGCGGTGGCGAAGGAGCCGGTCTGGTGCTGGACGTAGAGCAGTGCCGAGATGCCGATCATGGCGATGGGCAGCCGCGCGAGCAGGGAGGAGACGACCGGGCGGCGCGAACCGGGAACGCCGAGGGCGACCCGGTAGTCGGCGAGCGTGGTACGGCCGTGCGCGGTATCGGCGGACGCGGTATCGGCGGACGCGGTATCGGCGGACGCGGGGTCGGCGGACTGGGACATGCGTACCATTATGCACTTACTGGTACGGCGGTACCACTCAATTCTGGATGGTGCCGGTCACCATGGCTCGTCCGGACCAGCAAGTTGCACCGAACGGTCTCGGTTGGATAACAGTGGGTGGAACTAGGAAGGAATCGCGCAACGAAACGTTGTCGTTAGCGTCTTTGAGGGTGAACGGCCTTGAAGTAAGGGGTAGGGGTCGTGCGATGGTTGTAACACCAGAATTGACACGCGTGACTCCCTCCGGCAAACGGTTCGGGGCCTGAGACCGGAGGGCGGGGAGCGCGGACCGTCGGGGGATGGTCCGTGCACAGCGAAGGGCCGGTGCGCCACGTCGGGGGTGGCGCCCGGCCCTTCGTCATGAGCGGGTCCGGAACGTCCCGTGGTGGCCGCCGGTCAGGGCCGCCACCACGGAGATCCGTTCCGCGGATCGGCTTGTCGTTACCGGGCGCGGCGCGCCATGCGCTCGGGGTCGAGGATCAGCACGCTCTTGCCTTCGAGTCGGAGCCAGCCGCGGTGCGCGAAGTCGGCGAGAGCCTTGTTCACGGTCTCGCGGGAGGCGCCGACGAACTGCGCGATCTCCTCCTGCGTCAGGTCGTGCGTGACGCGCAGCAGTCCGGCTTCCTGGCTGCCGAAGCGCTGCGCGAGCTGCAGCAGCGCGCGGGCGACCCGTCCCGGAACGTCCGTGAAGATCAGCTCGGCCACCATGTTGTTGGTACGGCGCAGCCTACGGGCGACCACGCGCAGTAACTGCTCCGCGATCTCCGGCCGGGTCCCGATCCACTGGCGGAGCGCGGGACGATCCATCGTCACGGCACGGACCTCGGTCACGGTTGTCGCGGTGGAGGTGCGCGGCCCCGGATCGAAGATGGACAGCTCGCCGAACATGTCCGAGGGCCCGAAGATGCCGAGCAGGTTCTCCCGCCCGTCCGGCGACTTGCGACCGATCTTCACCTTGCCGGACTGGATGATGTAGAGCTTGTCGCCCGGCTCGCCCTCGTTGAAGATCACGTGACCCCGGGGGAAATCGACGTTCTCCAGGGTCTGCGCGAGCGCCTCAGCCGCCGCCGGTTCCACGCCCTGGAAAATGCCCGCGCGGGCCAGGGTCTCGTCCACCTCGTCCTCCTCATGGTGCGGCGACCGCTGATCTCCTCGACGGAGATACGTGTCGCCGGTCACTAGCTGCAGTGTAGGTCTCGTCGGCCAGATCGCCAGGTGGCTCGCCGTGCCTGTCGCCAACCGCCCGGCCGGGTGGTGTCCTCGCCGGAACCGAATGGCCGTCTACCAGGGACGAAGCCGTAAACGATCTCCTCTGACGGGGCAGCCTAACCCCGGCTCCGACGGGGGCGCAGCTTGGCTGCCCTTCCGCCCAGCCTGCGCAGCCTGAACATCTCGAGCGCGCGGCCGATGCCGTGGCCGTAGAGGGCTCGCACCTCGTTGGGCTGAGCCTGTTCGAGGAACTCCTCGACCTCTTCCTCCTGCACGGCGACGTTCTTCAGCCTGCTCTCCACCCGTTCCATGAACAGCGCGAAGAACATGATCACCAGCGGGACCACGATGACGAACCAAACAGTCATTGACTCCAGATCCTCGCTCATGGCGGATCGATCTTTGCGCCGGGCCGGCGGTTGGCGTGTCGGTGCGCCGGAGACGGCTTGGCGGATGACACTCGAACCTTGGTCCTCGGACGGCGCCCGTAGGCTAGCGGGGTGCCGCCCCGTGCCAGAAACGCCCCCCGAAAGGGTGCCGCCCGCGCTCGCTCCGTCGAGAGCGAGAGCAGGCTCGCATTGGTCAGACGCGCCCGGCGGATGAAACGTTGCCTCGACGAGGCCTATCCGGACGCGCACTGCGAACTCGACTTCGGTACCCCGCTCGATCTGGTGGCCGCGGTGATCCTGTCCGCGCAGTGCACCGACGAGCGCGTCAACCAGGTCACCCCCGCGCTTTTCGCCCGTTACCCGAGGGCCGAGGACTACGCGGGCGCGGACCGTGCCGAGCTGGAGGAGCTGATCCGCTCGACGGGCTTCTACCGCAACAAGGCCACCTCGCTGCTGGGGCTGGGCGCGGCGCTGGTCGAACGCTTCGACGGCGAGGTGCCCGGCAGGCTGGCCGAGCTGGTGACCCTGCCCGGCGTCGGCCGGAAGACGGCGAACGTCGTGCTGGGCGAGGCCTTCGACGTCCCCGGCATCACCGTCGACACCCACTTCGGCAGGCTGGTCCGCCGCTGGGGCTGGACGGAGCTCGACGATCCGGTGAAGGTCGAGCACGCGATCGGCGAGCTGATCCCGCGCAAGGAGTGGACGATGCTGTCCCACCGCGTGATCTTCCACGGCAGGCGGGTCTGCCACTCCCGCAAACCTGCTTGCGGCGCCTGCCCGCTGGCCCGCGACTGCCCGTCGTTCGGCACCGGGCCGACCGAGTTCGACGAGGCCGCGAAGCTGGTGAAGGGCGCGGAGCGGGAACACCTGCTGGCGATGGTGGGGGACCGTTGACCACCCCGGTCAAGTGGGCCCTCGCCGCCGCGGTGCTGGCGCTCGCGCTGATCGTGGCGCTGCTGCCGCGCGAGGACCGTCCGCCCGCGTCCGCGGGCCCGGAGGTCGCCGGGCTGGCCGAGGCCCGTTCCGCCGCCGCGCTGCCACCGTGCCCCACGGCCGGCCCGGTCACCGGTCTCGGCGGCGTGCCCTCGACCTGCCTCGGCGACGGAACCGAGGTGGATCTGGGCGCGGTGCTGGGCGGACGGCCGACGCTGGTGAACGTGTGGGCGACCTGGTGCCCGCCGTGCAAGGAGGAGTTGCCGGTGCTGGCGGCGTACGCGGCCGGGCAGGGGGCGATCCCGGTGCTGACCGTCCAGGTGGCCAGCGATCCGGCGGACGGCCTGGAGTTGCTGTCCGCGCTGGGCGTGCGCCTGCCGACGGTGCACGACGGCGACGGGGGTTCCGGTCCGGTACGCACCGCGCTGCGGGTGCCGCCGAACCTGCCCGCGTCCTACCTGGTCGGTGCGGACGGGCAGCCCCGGTTGATCGAGGAGCCGCGCCTGTTCACCGATCCGGCGGAGGTCGAGGCGGCGGTGGCGAGGCTGGGAGCGACGGCGTGACGCCCACGGACGCGGCGGTGCCGCGATGACGGCCGAGGTGGCGGGCCCGCTGGTCGGGCTGGACGAGGTGCCCGACTGGTTGCGTCCGCTGGTCGCCGGCAGCACCGGACTCGACTCCTCGGTGTTCACCCGGCTGCGTCCGCCCGCCGGTGCGTCCACCCGGCCCGCGGCGGTACTGGTCCTGCTGGGCGACGAGGGCGCGGGCTCGCACGGTCCGGACGTCCTGCTGCAACTGCGCGCGGACACGCTCGGCTCGCACGCGGGGCAGGTGTCGTTCCCCGGCGGCGGTGCGGAGGCCGGCGACGAGAGTCCGGTGGCGACGGCGCTGCGCGAGGCGCAGGAGGAGACCGGCGTGGACCCGGCGGGGGTGGAACCACTGGCCGCGCTGCCCGAGCTGTACGTACCGGTGTCCGGTTTCGCCGTGACGCCGGTGCTCGCGCACTGGCACCGGAGTTCACCGGTGCACGCGGTGGATCCGGCCGAGACGGCGGCGGTGGCTCGGGTCCCGATCGCCGATCTGGTCGATCCGGCGAACCGGTTCCAGGTCCGGCTGGCGGCCCGCGGCTGGCGCGGCCCTGCCTTCGAGGCGGGCGGGTTGTTCGTCTGGGGTTTCACCGCGGGCCTGCTCGCGGGGCTGCTGCGGCTCGGTGGCTGGGAGCGGGAATGGGACCGCGAGGACGTGCGCGAGCTTGACGTAGCGTTGGCCGCGCACGAGGCGCGGGTGCGGGCCGTGCGCGACGAGGAGAGTGGGTAGCGGGCTTGAACTGGGTCGACCTGCTGGTGGTGCTGCTGGCCGTGCTGGCCGCGATCTCCGGTGCCCGTCAGGGCGTCGTCGTCGCGCTGCCCGCGTTCATCGGCGTGATCGTGGGCGCGATCGCCGGAATCAGACTGGCGCCGGTGGTGGTCGACATCTTCGAGCACCCGGCGGCGAAGGTCGCGTTCGCGGTGGGCACGGTGTTCTTCCTGGTGGCGCTGGGCGAAGCCGTCGGCGTGTGGATCGGGCACAAGATCAAACGCCGGATCTCCTCGCCGAAACTGTCCGGTGTGGACAATGCGTTCGGCGCGGTGGTGCAGGGCCTCGTGGTGTTCGTCGTGGCGTGGATCGTCGCGCTCCCGCTGACCAGTGTCGCGGGCCTGCCGGGGCTGGCGGCGGCGATCAACAACTCGAAGGTGCTCGGCGGCGTCAACTCGGTGATGCCGGATTCGGCGCAGGGACTGTCCGACGATCTGCGGCAGCTACTGGACGTCTCCGGCTTCCCGGCCATCGTGGCCCCGTTCCAGCAGGCGCCGATCGGCGAGATCGAACCGCCGGACGCCGCGCTGCAGAACAGCGGGACGGTCCGCGAGTTGAGTGACAGCGTGCTGAAGATCCGTGGCACGGCACCGTCGTGCTCGCGGGCACTGGAGGGGTCCGGTTTCGTCGTCGGCGAGCAGCGGGTGATGACGAACGCGCACGTGGTCGCCGGCACCGAGGACGTCGCGGTGGAGACCCGCAACGGCAACCTGACCGCCAGGGTCGTCTACTTCGACGCGAACACCGACGTCGCGATCCTGGCCGTGCCGCGGTTGCGGGCGACGCCGCTGGAGTTCGCGCCGGGGGTGGCGCAGTCCGGGGACAGTGCGATCGTGCTGGGGTATCCGCTGGACGGCCCGTACATCGCCTCGCCTGCCCGGGTCCGCCAGCGCACGACACTGAACGGCCCGGACATCTACGACGCGAACACCGTGCAGCGGGACGTGTTCACCGTGCGCGGCGAGGTACGCAGCGGGAACTCGGGTGGGCCGATGGTCGATCCGCAGGGCCGTGTCATCGGCGTCGTGTTCGGTGCGGCGGTTGAGGATCCGGAGACCGGCTTCACGCTGACGGCCGACGAGGTGCGTCCGGAGGCCATGGTGGCGGCGGAGTTCACCTCACCGGTCGAGACCGGGCCCTGCACGCCGTAGGTGGTGCGGCGGGCGTCCTTCAGTGGGCGAGGAAGTCCAGCAGGGCGGCGGCGGTGCGGTCCGGTGCTTCGAGATGCGGGAAGTGGCCGACGCCGTCCAGCGTCTCGAAGCGGGACCGGGGGCCGAGCCATGGCGCCGAGGCACGCGCCGTCGCGGGCAGCACGCAGGGATCCAGCGCACCGTGCAGTTGCAGTACGGGTACGTCGACCCGTTCGCGCACGGCGTCGGTGAAGCGCCTGCCCTCACCGCGGAACTGTGCGCGGAACGCCCAGCGGTAGTACTCCAGCGCGCTGTGCGCCACTCCTGGAATGAGCATGGCCTCGCGGAACTTCGTTGCCACCTCGGCGAAATCGGCCGTGTTCGTCCACTGTGGACCGGACCAGGCGCGGAGCAGTTCGCCGAGGGCGGCGGCACCGTCCTTGGTCAGGCCGCGCTCCGGCGACTTCGGGATCTGGAAACGGAAGAGGTGGCCGAGCGCGCGCGCCTGGTTGTCCGGCCCGCGGCGCAGGGGGGTGTGCGCGGTGGCCGCGCGCAGTGCCAGCGGGTGAGCGCCGCCGAGCACCGATACCGACCGGACGACGCGGGGATGCAGCGAGGCGGCCGTCCACGCGGTCATGCCGCCCCAGGCGTGACCGACGAGGTGTGCCCTGCGTTCGCCGAGGGAGCGGATCAGCCCGACGACATCGCCCGCCAGCGTCCAGGCGTCGTACCCGCGCGGCGGCTTGTCCGAGTCGCCGTACCCGCGCAGATCGGCGGCGACGACCCGGTATCCGGCCTCGGCCAGCACCGGGATCTGCGCCCGCCAGGTCCACCAGAACTCGCCGAAACCGTGCAGCAGCAGCACCATCGGCCCGCTGCCCGCCTCGGCGACGTGCAGCCTTATCCCGTTCGCGGAGACGTCACGATGCGTCCAGGGCCCGTCGATCCGGACGCTGGACGGATCGGGAGCCCGCACCAGCCCCGCGCTCAGGCGCGCGGAGCGGGACGGGGCACCGGCGGAACGGTCTCCGGCAGCGGCGGGAGCCCGTCGAGTTCCGGCTGCGGCTTGTGCGGCTTGAGCGCCGCGGCGGTGTCCTTGACGCTCGAGATGGTCCGCTCGGGTGCCCGGATCTTCTTCACCTTGCGATAGCCGAGCAGGCCGAACAGCCCGGCGATGACCAGCATCAGCAGGAAGACGATGCCGAACGCCGCCCAGCGCTTCAGCCACTCGCTCAGCAGTTCGCCGAGGAAAAAAAAGAAGAAGAACGAGCTGTACAGCGCGACCACGCCTGCGACGACGAAGAAGATCGAGCCTTTGATGCCCTTCTTCACCTCGCCGACGACCTCGGACTTCGCGAGCTCCACCTCGGCCCTGACCAGGGTCGACATGTGCTGCGTTGCGTCCTTGACGAGGGAGCCGATCGACTGCCCGTTCGCGTCCGCGTTGTCGTCCGACAGGGGGATGTAGGGCACGGCCCCCATGCCGTCGGTGTCCTTGAGTTCGTGCTTGGGGCTGCTCACGCGCATATCGTGCCACGTGTCGCCGGGAGGGGCTCGATGGGCGCGCGGGTCACGCCGCTATGTCGATAAGTCGTCCGCGAGCCGGTGTGCGCGACCGCGCCGCAGGAGCAACGCGGCGGCCGCGAGCGAGGCGAACGCGGAGGCGATCAGTACCGCGGCCTTGGCTTCCTCTGCGGCGTCCGGTGGCAGCGCCAGCTCCGCGATCAGCAGGCTGACGGTGAAGCCGACGCCGCCGAGAACAGCGAGCGCGGCGATGTCCCGCCAGTACACCCCGTCCGGTCTGCCAGCCAGCCCGAGCCGCACGGCCAGCCAGCTCGCCCCGAAGATCCCGATCAGCTTGCCGCCGACCAGCCCCGCCATCACGGCCAGCGGGATCGGGTTGGTGAACACCGCGCCGAGCGCCTCGCCGTTCACCGAGATCCCGGCGGCGAACAGGGCGAACACCGGCACGGCCAGTCCGGCGGACCAGGGCTGTAACCGGTGTTCCAGTCGTACCGAGGGCGCGCGCTCCTCGCCGTCGTCCGGGCGAACACGGGTCAGCAGGCCGAGGGCGACGCCCGCGATCGTCGCGTGGATGCCGGTGGAGTGCACGGCCACCCAGGTGATCACGGCGAGCGGAACGTAGAGCCACCATGCCCGCACCCGGCGGTGCTGAAGGTAGGCGTAGAGCGCCAGTGCCGCGACCGCGACCGCGGCGGCGACCAGATCGAAGCCGGCGGTGAACACGATCGCGATCACCAGGATGGCGCCCAGATCGTCCACCACCGCCAGCGACAGCAGGAAGACGCGCGCGCCGGTGGGCAGCGCGGACGCGGTCACCGCGAGCACCCCGAGCGCGAACGCGATGTCGGTGGCCATCGGAATGGCCCAGGCCTTTTCGTAGCCGGGCTCGCCCCAGGCCACGGCCAGCGCGATCACCGCGGGCACGATCATCCCGCCGATCGCCGCGAGGACCGGCAGCGCGGCCTTCCTGAGCTGGGACAGCTCGCCGACCACGAGTTCGCGTTTGAGTTCCAGTCCCACCACGAAGAAGAACAGCGCGAGCAGGCCGTCCTTGGCCCAGGTGCCGACGGTGAGGTTCAGGTGCAGGAACTCCGGCCCGAGTTCGGTGTCGCGGACGGCGCGGTAGAAGTCGGCGAGGCCGGAGTTGGCCAGCAGCAGCGCGATCGCGGTGGCGACGAGCAGGATGATCCCGCCGGTCGTCTCGGTACGCAGATACCGGGCGAACTCGCTGGCCGCCCGGGTGGCGCGGCCGCGCGGGTCGGCGTCGTCCTGGCCGGGGGAATTGCTCACGTGCGCTCCTGAAAACGGGGTCGGCGAACTCTGTTGCCGACCAGACTTCCCGGCGCTCCGTTGGTCTTCACCCTACCCGCACACTCTCGCTGACCTGGCCCCGGTGCGACGAACGGTGGAATCCCGGCGTATCGGACGAGGACCGAACCGTCCGAACGGTCGGTCCGAGAAGGCTCCTACGATGCCCGAGGACGCAACATGTCTGAACCAGAGGGAGTGGCACTTTGGGTACCTCGGCCGGGACACAGGACAAACAATTCCTCGGGCAGCCACGCGGGCTGGCCAACCTGTTCGGCGTGGAGATGTGGGAACGCTTCTCCTTCTACGGCATGCAGGGGATCCTGACGATCTACCTGTACTACTCGTCCACCGAGGGCGGTCTCGGCCTCGAGCAGGCGACCGCCGCGGGAATCGTGGGCGCGTACGGCGGACTGGTCTACCTGTCCACCATCATCGGCGCCTGGGTCGCCGACCGGCTCCTCGGCGCGGAGCGCACCCTCTTCTACAGCGCCGTTCTCATCATGGCCGGGCACATCAGCCTGGCCGTGCTCCCCGGTTTCCTCGGCGTCGGAGTGGGCCTGGTGGCGGTGGCCGTCGGCAGTGGCGGGCTGAAGGCGAACGCCACCACGCTGGTCGGCGGGCTCTACGCGAAGGACGACGAACGCCGGGACGCCGGGTTCACCATCTTCTACGTGGGCGTCAACATCGGTTCGTTCCTCGGGCCGCTGCTGACCGGGCTCGCGCAGAAGGAACTCGGCTTCCACTTCGGCTTCGGACTCGCCGCGATCGGCATGGCCGCCGGGCTGGTCCAGTACGCGATCGGCCGCCGGAACCTCGGTGAGGAGGCCGGGCGGGTGCCCAACCCCCTGCCCGCCGCGAAGCGCGTGCCCCTCGCCGTCGCCGCTCTCGCGGTGGTCGCGCTGATCCTGGTCGTGGTCCTCACCGGTCTCGTCACGGCGGACAACCTCGCCAACGTCGTCACCGGCGTGATCATCGCCGCCACGATCGTCTACTTCGGAGTGATTCTCAGCAGCAAGCAGGTCACCGCGGTGGAACGCAAGCGGGTGTACTCCTTCATCCCGATGTTCGTTGCCAGCGCGGCGTTCTTCTCGCTGTACCAGCAGCAGTTCACCGCGGTGACGATCTACACCGACGAGCGGCTGGACCGGAACATCTTCGGCTGGGAGATGCCGGTGAGCTGGATCAACGCGATCAACCCGGTGTTCATCATCCTGCTCGCCGGGGTGTTCGTGACACTGTGGACGAAGCTCGGCCCTCGTCAGCCCTCGACGCCGATCAAGTTCGCCATGGCCAACGTGATCATGGGCGTGGCGTTCCTGATGTTCCTGCCCGCATCGGGCGGCAGTGGCAACACGACGCCGTTGATCCTGATGATCGCGATCCTGTTGGTGTTCACCATCGCGGAACTGCTGCTCTCCCCGGTCGGGCTCTCGCTGTCGACGAAGCTGGCACCCGAGGCGTTCCGCAGCCAGATGGTCGCGCTGAACTACCTTTCGGTGGCACTGGGAACCTCGATGTCCGGCGTGCTGGCGGAGTTCTACTCGCCGGAGGACGAGTTCGCCTACTTCGGCGTTCTCGGCGTGGCCTCGATCGTCATCGGTGTGCTCCTGGCCGGTGGCAGCAAGTTCATCGGCCGCCTGATGGGCGGGATTCGCTGATCGGCCACCCGTAGACGGGAAGAACCCGCACGGTCCACATAGGACTGTGCGGGTTCTTCCGTCGTCGAGGCGGATACCGGTACGCGTGGCGGTATCCGCCTCGATCTGTGGAAATGGCCTGCTTTCTAGCTGTCCAGCTCGGCGAGGGCCTGCTTGGCGCGGGCCAGTTCGGCCTCGAGCTGCTCCACCTTCGCCTGTTGCTGCTCGCGTGCCGCGTCGATGACCTCGTCGATCGGGCCGGACAGCTCGGCGTGCAGCTCCTTGGCGGCGCGGGAGACCGCGGCGGCGGGCACGTCCAGGCCGCGCGCGATCCACTTGCTGCCGTGCTTGAGCTCGGCCTGCCATTCGCCGTCGGCGGTGCCGGTGACCGTGAGCGTCAGCTCCACCGTCCGGGTCTTCTTCGGGGCGGCACCCTTCGGGCGGCCACGCTTCGGCTTCTCCGACTCCGTTTCCGGGGTCGTGCCGGCGCCCTTCGCGGCGTCGGGCGTCGTCGTGTCCTCAGTCGTGCTGGCTGCGGCGCCGGGGACCTCGGTTGCCGTTTCTTCTTGCTGTGTCAAGGAATCAACGGTCGTCGTCAAGGTCAGCTCCCTGCCGGATGGAGATTACGGACAGGGCACAGCCTAGAACATGCGTTCGACTCCCTCTCGGGCAGGGTCGGCCGCCGAACGTATGACCGGACTCGAACAGTCGAACTCGACTATATTGGCGCCATGGCCGGGGAACGCGCACGCCGTACGCCGCTGGCACTCGCCGTGCTCAGCCTGCTCAACGAGGGGCCGAGACATCCGTACGAGATGCGGACGCTGATCCGGCGGCGCCAGGTGGGCGACGTCGTGCGAATGCGCGGCGGCTCCCTGTACGACGCGATCGCGCGACTGGACCGGCTCGGACTCGTCGAAGTGGCGGGCACCTCGCGCAGCGGCGCCCGCCCGCAGCGCACCGTCTACGCCATCACCGCCGCCGGACGCGCCGAACTCCACTCGCTGCTGCGCGAGTACCTCGGCACCCGGGCCGAGGAGTACCCGGTGTTCACCGCGGGCCTGGCGCACATCGGCCACCTGTCGCACGGCGAGGCCAGCGAACTGCTGCACGCCCGGTCGGAGGCGCTCGCCGAGCAGGTGACCCGCGTCGACGGCGATCTCGTCCGTGTCGCCGCGGCCGGTATCCCGCGCGCGGTGGTCCTGGAGGCCGAGTACGCGCAGACGATCCGGCGGGCCGAACTGACCTGGCTGCGCGGGCTGATCCGGGACATCGACGATGGCGGGCTGGGCTGGGCCGACCTGCACGACACCGAGGACTCGGCCACCCCGGCCCCGTGAACGCCCCGTCAGACGCCCTCGGTGTCCAGCGTGAAGGAGCCATAGGACAGCGGGCCGGAGCGCTCGTACGAGTGGATCGCGACGCCGGTGGCCGACACACTCGTGCCGGTCAGCCGCAGCCCGGTCGGTACCGTCCCCTCGGCGAACAGGCGCTTCCCGCCGCCGAGTACGACGGGAAACACGAACAGCCGGTACACGTCGACGAGGTCGTGGCGCATCAGCGTTCGCACCAGTTCACCACTGCCGTGTACCTGGAGTTCGTCTCCCGGCTGGGTTTTCAGCTTCGCCACCTCCTCGGCCACGTCGGTGAGCAGCGTGGAGTTGTGCCAGCCGACCGAGTCGAGAGTGCGGGACGCGACGTACTTCGGGACGGTGTTCGCCTTCGAGGCGAAGGGATCGACCTCGTCGGTGACGTGCGGCCAGTGCGCGGCGAAGATCTCGTAGGTACGGCGGCCGAGCAGCAGTCCGTCCAGCTCGCCGGATCCGGCGTCCATCAGTTCGCCGAGCGTGTCGTCGAAGTGCGGCACCAGCCAGCCGCCGTGCTCGAACCCGCCGCTGGTGTCCTCGGCGGGACCGCCGGGTGCCTGCATCACGCCGTCGAGCGAGAGGAACGTGGTGACGACCAGCTTCATGGCTGTTTCCTTCCGTCCGCCGTTCCCGCGTCCGCGGGTCCGTGCACCCACGCGTCGAACACGGCACGACCGGATCGACACCGGACGCGAAAAATCCGCCCGCCGGTGACGGCGGGCGGATCTCTCGTCGAAGGGGCGAGCGGCCGGTTACTCCTCGCCCTTGCCGGAGCCGAGGCCGGAGGAGATCAGGTCCATCACCGAGGAGTCCGCCAGCGTGGTCACGTCACCGACCTCGCGGTTCTCCGCCACGTCCCGCAGCAGACGGCGCATGATCTTGCCGGACCGCGTCTTCGGCAGCTCCGGCACGACCATGATCTGTCGTGGCTTCGCGATCGGCCCGATCTCCTTCGCCACGTGGTTGCGCAACTCCTGCACGGCCTCGTCGCCGCCGTCCTTCGCGTTGCCGCGCAGAATCACGAACGCCACGATGCCCTGGCCGGTGGTCGGGTCGGCGGCGCCGACGACGGCCGCCTCCGCCACCGTCGGGTGCGAGACCAGCGCCGACTCCACCTCCGTGGTGGAAATGCGGTGACCGGAAATGTTCATCACGTCGTCGACCCTGCCGAGCAGCCAGACGTCGCCGTCGTTGTCGTACTTCGCCCCGTCACCGGCGAAGTAGAAGCCCTGATCGGCGAAGCGGGACCAGTAGGTGTCCCGGAAGCGCTGCTCGTCGCCCCAGACACCGCGCAGCATCGACGGCCACGGCTGGTCCAGCACCAGGTATCCGCCACCGCCGTTGCCGACCTCCTGGGCCTGATCGTCGACCACCTTGGCCGAGATGCCGGGCAGCGCGCGCTGGGCCGAACCCGGCTTCGCGGAGGTGACGCCGGGCAGCGGGGAGATCATGATCGCGCCGGTCTCGGTCTGCCACCAGGTGTCGACGATCGGGGCCTTGCCCGCGCCGATGTTCTCCCGGTACCAGATCCATGCCTCGGGGTTGATCGGTTCGCCGACACTGCCGAGCACGCGCAGCGAGGACAGGTCGTAGGACTCCGGGATCTCCTTGCCCCACTTCATGAACGTGCGGATCAGCGTGGGCGCCGTGTAGTAGATGGAGACCTTGTACTTCTGCACGATCTCCCAGTGCCTGCCCTCGTGCGGGGTGTTCGGCGTGCCCTCGTAGACGACCTGCGTGGCGCGGTTGGCCAGCGGCCCGTAGACGATGTAGCTGTGCCCGGTGACCCAGCCGATGTCGGCGGTGCACCAGTAGACGTCCTTGCCGGGCTTGTGGTCGAAGACCACGTTGTGCGTGTACGCCGCCTGGGTCAGGTAACCACCCGAGGTGTGCAGGATGCCCTTCGGCTTCCCGGTGGTGCCGGAGGTGTACAGGATGTAGAGCGGGTGCTCGGAGTCGAAGGCCTCGGGCGTGTGCTCCTCGGACTGGTCGTCCACCAGCTCGTGCCACCACAGGTCGCGGCCATCGGTCCACGGCACCTCGTCGGTGAGGTCGCTGCCGGTGCGCCGGACGACGAGGACCTTCTGCACCGACTCGGCGCCCTCGAGTGCCTCGTCGACGTTCGTCTTCATCGGCGCGGCCTTGCCCCGTCGGTACTGACCGTCCGAGGTGATGACGACCTTCGCGGCGGCGTCGTCGACGCGGGCACGCAGTGCGGTGGGGGAGAACCCGCCGAACACCACGCTGTGCAGCACGCCCAGCCGGGCGCAGGCGAGCATCGCGATGATCGCCTCGGGCACCATCTGGAGCTGGATGGCGACGACGTCGCCGGCCCGCAGGCCCAGCGAGGCGAGCGCGTTCGCGGCCTTGGAGACCTCGCGCTTGAGGTCGGCGTAGGTGAGGTCGCGGGTGTCGCCGGGCTCGCCGACCCAGTGGATCGCGATCTGCTCGCCGTGCCCCTCGTCGACGTGGCGGTCCACGCAGTTGTAGGCGACGTTCAGTTTCCCGCCGACGAACCACTTCGCGAACGGGGCCCCCGACCAGTCGAGGACCTGGGACCACTTGGTCTCCCAGTGCAGCCGCTCCGCCTGCTTCGCCCAGAACGCGTCCCGGTCGGCGTTCGCCTCGTCGTAGAGCTCGGCGGTGGCGTTCGCCTGCGCGCTGAACTCCTCACTCGGCGGAAAGGTCCGGCTCTCGTTGAGAAGATTGTCCAACGCTGGGGACTGCTCGGCCATCGTGCTTTGACCTCCTGGTTCGCGGTGTCTCGGCTACCCGCCGGAAAGGCACGGTATCGACGTTAGTACGCGATGACAAAGGTTGCAGCGAGGTTGCGGCCGGAGGCGTCCCTGTGCGGCGAAGGGTCGAAGACCGCGACCAACGCCGACCGGTGGCGCGGGTCGGGGGAGCCGGGCCTCAGCGGAGCCGGGCGGTGAGCGCGGCCTCGGCGGCGGGCCACTCGCCGGCGGTCATCGAGTACGAGACCGTGTCGCGCAGGGAACCGTCCTTGCGGATGCGGTGTGCGCGCAGGACGCCTTCACGGACGGCGCCCAGTCGCTCGATCGCCCGCTGGGAACGTTCGTTGCGGATGTCGGTGTGCCAGGCGACGCGGGCGGCCCCGAGAGCGTCGAAAGCCCGGCGCAGCAACAGAATCTTGGCTTCGGTGTTCACCGGGCCGCGTTGCCACGGTGCGCCGATCCAGGTGTGCCCGATGGCGAGTCCGCGGTGTCTCGGATCGATCTCGTAGTAGGAGGTGGTGCCCGCCACCGCCCCGGACGCCAGGTCGATCTGTGCCCAGGCGAGCCGATCGTCCTCGGCCAGCGCACGGTCGATCATCGCCTCGGTGGCGGCCAGATCCGCCGGCGGGTACATGCTCAGCCAGGTCCAGACGGCCGGGTCACCGCCCGCGGCGAGCAGGCCCCCGGCGTGTTCGGGGCCAAGGGGTTCCAGCCGCACGTGCCTCCCGGACAGCACCGGGCGCTCGCGCCACGGCGAACCGGTGCCGTCCGCCGCGGGCGCCCACGCCGTCTCCCGCACGTCTGCCTCCCGCACACCTGGCTCCCGCACCCGCCAACCGTATGCCGTGGCACCGGGTGGGTGCAGATCCACTCGTTCGGCGGATCGGAAGGCCAATGCTCGCGGGCCGGGCGCCGGGTGCGCTCGTATGCTCGCGACCGTTCGGGCTCACGTGCGGAAAGGGTGCTCGCCGATGGCGGAGGTACGGGAAGAACTGACCTGGGAACTGTTCGGCTCGGCGAGCCGCGAGCTGGCCCAAGCGGTCGCCGACGACGGGTTCGAACCCGATCTGGTGCTGTCCATCGCGCGGGGAGGACTGTTCGTCGCCGGCGCGCTCGGCTACGCGCTGGAGGTGAAGAACCTGCACGTGATGAACGTCGAGTTCTACACCGGCGTCGACCAGCGGCTTGACCTGCCGGTCATGCTGCCTCCGGTGCCCAACGCGGTGGACCTGACCCGGAAGAAGGTGCTGGTGGCCGACGATGTCGCCGACACCGGCGCGACGTTGAAGCTCGTGCACGACTTCTGTGCCGAGCACGTCGCCGAGGTCCGGTGCGCGGTGATCTACGAGAAGCCCCGCTCGGCGGTGAAGTGCGACTACGTCTGGCGGCGTACCGAACGCTGGATCGAGTTCCCGTGGTCGTCCGGGCCACCGGTGCGCCGCCGCCCCTCGGCGGGTTCGTAGGCTGCCGGGATGACTGATCCCCTCGCCCCGCTGCTCGACCTCGACGGCGTTGCGGACGCGGTGAAATCCGCGCAGGACGCAGTGTTCGCCGTGCACCGGTTCGGCGCGAATCTGCGTGGCGGGTCCGTGACGGCGGCGGAGGCCTCGGTGCGCGCGGCGCGGGCGTCCGCGGGCATCGACGGGGCCGACCCGGAACTGCCCGCCGAGGGGGACGTCGGCGATCCGGTGCTCGCGGGTGCGCTGCGGGTGGCGGAGTCCTCGGAGGGACTGCTGCCGACCTGGCGGCGTGCGCCCTCGCAGGCGCTGGCCCGTCTGCACCTGCTGGCCGCGGCCGACCTGACCGAGGACCCGGATCTGCTGGGCAGGCCCCGGTCCGGCGCCGGGGTGGCGCGGCGGCTTGAACTGCTCGCGAAGCTCTGCACCGGGGAGACGAAGGTGCCCGGGGCCGTGCTCACCGCCGTAGTGCACGGCGAACTGCTCACCCTGCGTCCGTTCGGTACCGCGGACGGGGTGGTGGCCCGCGCGGCTGCCCGGCTGACGATGGTGGCCAGCGGGCTCGACCCCAAATCGCTGACGGTGCCGGAGGTCTACTGCTACCGGCATCCGCGACGCTACGCCGAGGCGCTCGCCGGTTTCGCGAGCGGCGAGCCGGACGGAGTGCGTGACTGGTTGCTGATGTGCTGCGAGGCGTTCGAGGCCGGCGCCAGGGAAGCCCGCGGCATCGCCGAGGCGGCCGGCTGAGCCCGCCGCCCGGGAATCCGCCACCTGGCCGTCTTCTCCGGCGGCGACCAGGTGGCCCGCGAAGTCAGCTCGCGCGTACGTGCAGTGAGGCCAGCGCGTTGCGGACGTGGCCGTCCGTGCGCGCGAGGGCGTCCGTCGCGCCGCTGGTGTCCACCCCGGACAGCAGGTGGACCAGCGCGACCTTGAGGTCACCGTCGGCCTCGGTCAGCGCCTGCGAGCACTCGTGCGGGCTCATTCCCGTCGCCTCGACGAGGATGCGCACCGTGCGGCCGCGGAGCTTCGCGTTGGTAGCGCGCATGCTGACCATCAGGTTGGAGTACGTGCGCCCCATCCGGATCATCGTCGCGGAGGAGAACGCGGTGAGGATGATCTTCTGCGCCGTCCCCGCCTTCATCCGGGTCGAGCCCGCGATCGCCTCCGGGCCGGTGTCCACCGCGATCAGCACGTCGAGGCCCGGCGGGGTGACAGCGGCCGGGTTGCCGGATACCAGCGCGGTGCGCGCCCCGCGGCGGCTGGCCGCCTGCAGCGAACCCAGGACGTACGGGGTACGGCCGGACGCGGTCAGACCGAGCACGAGGTCACCGGGAACGACGCAGGACGTCATCTCCGCCGCTCCGGCCTTGGCGTCGTCCTCCGCGTTCTCGACGGCCTGCTTGAGGGCCTTCTCGCCGCCCGCGTGGTGGGCGACGAACCAGTCCGGCGGGACGTTGAAGGTGGGGACGAGTTCGGCCGCGTCCAGGGTGGCGAGGCGGCCGGAGGTGCCGGCACCGACGTAGTGCACGCGGCGTCCGCTGCGCAGCGCGTCGACGGCGTAGTCCACCGCCGTGGCGAGCTGCGGCAGCACCGCCTGCACCGCTTCGGGAACCCGCCGGTCCTCGGCGTTGATCGCGGCGAGGATGCCCGCGGTCGACATCTGATCGATGCCCGTCGTTCTCGGATTGCGCTGTTCCGTGGGGGAATCGACGTGCACCACCTGACGCGGCACTGTCATCATGCGCCTCACTTTGTCGCTCATTTTCCGGTCTCCCGCGGCCGTCGCCTGCCGTCGGGGCGGACCCCGAGCCGGTGCGCGCCCACCGCATCGCGAGTGGCATCGAGCGCGTTGACCGACTCGTCCATGTGCCGCTGTGCGACACCGATGAACAGGCAGTCGATGACCGTGAGCTGGGCGATCCGGCTGGCTGTCGCGCCGGATCGGAATGTGGTCTCCCTGGCCGCGGTGGTCAGAACCTGATCGGCCACCTCGGTGATCGGGGAGCGGGGGAAGTTGGTCAGGGCCACGGTCTGCGCACCGTGCTCCCTGGCGACCCGGAGCGCCTCGACGGTGTCGGTGGTGGCGCCGGTGTGCGAGATGCCGATCGCGACGTCGCCCTCGCCGAGGACCGCGGCGGAGGTGAGCATCACGTGGGTGTCGGACCAGGCGAAGCTGATCCGGCCGATGCGGTGCAGCTTCTGCTGGAGGTCGATCGCGACGAGCGCGCTGGCGGCGACGCCGTAGACGTCCACCCGGCCCGCGTTGGCCACCAGGTCGATGACGCGCTCCAGGACCCCGACCTCGAGCTGCTCGGCCGTCTCCTCGACCGCGCGGGCGTCCGCGTAGCTGACCTTGCTCACGACGGAGGCCAGGTCGTCGTTCAGGGCGATCTCGCCGCCGAGGTTGCGGGAGGACCGTGCCTCGGTGCGGGCCGTGTCGGCCGCAAGGGCGATGCGGAGCTGCGGGTAACCGCCGACGCCGATGGCCTTGCAGAAGCGGGTCACCGTGGTCTCGCTGGTGTTCGCGGCGAGTGCCACCTCGGTGATGCTGCGGCGGGCGACGGTCGACGGATCGTCGAGGACCACCTTGGCTACGCGCTGTTCCGCCCGGGCAAGTCCGGGAAGCAGCGACCGGATACGCACCAGCGGGCTCGAGTCGGCGTCACGCGAGGTGGCAGCGATCGGCTCGGGCACCTCGGCGGTGACCTCCGGGGCGGAATCTGAACTAGCCATCGTGGGAAACTTACTAACCGTAGGAGTTTGCGACAAGGCTACCCACACCCTTCAAGATGAACGCAACCAGATCGCTATGGCAGGTCCTGGTGGCGACTGACTTCGATGTCAAGAAAGTCGCTAACCAGGTGCCAGTCGTTAACTTCTCATGCTAACGACTTTGCAACGGAGCTAGCGACCCTGTAGCTGCCAGTCAACACCGGTGAACGCAGCGGTATCGCGCTCGCCGTCGAGGATCGTGCCGTTACTTCCGGTTACTGAGATGCCGTCCACATGGATTCCGCGTCCGGTGTAGTTCGTGTCGGTCGTGTACCGCCAGCGCAGCGTTACCTGCTCTTGTGGAGTGACGCCGGTGGTATCAGATGTCGCACCGAGGGCGGAAAGTGTTTCACCTTGCAGGCGGGCATCAACCTTCCACCACTGACGGTGCCCGGTTCCGGACAGTGCGTCCACCTCGGACTCCGGCGAACCGGCTCCGGAGGCCGTGACGGGCACAGGTGTCCAGTTCGCCCCGTCGCGCGAGGCCTCGAGTACCAGGGTGTCGGTCGGCTCGGAGTCGACGAAGGCGGAGAACTCGATCCGGGCATCGCCCTGGACCGTCAGCGGCTTCGTCGTGAGGGTCGATGTGGCGGCGTTACCGATTCCGGTGAACCAGGCGTCCTCGCCGTGTCGCGGCCGCACCGCCATGGCGCGGGCCAGGCCGGTGGCCCAGGCCTGGCGCGCCGGATTCACTGATCCCCAGTCCCGGGTCGGGTGCACGCGGTTGGTGAGCAGGACGGCAACGGAGCGCGACAGAGGATCGATGACCAGGGTGGTACCGGTGAAACCGGTGTGCCCGGCGCTGACGGGTGAGGTCAGCGCGCCCATGTACCACATCTGGTTCAGCTCGAACCCGAGTCCGTGCGAGTCCTCCGGGAACTGCTGGTTGTAGTTCGTCAGCATCGAGCGCACGGCCTCCTCGCCGAGGATGCGCTGCCCGCCGTAGGTTCCGCCGTTGAGAATCGCCTGGCCGAGGACGGTGATGTCCCGTGCCGTGGAGAACACGCCCGCGTGCCCGGCGACCCCGCCGAGCGACCAGGCGTTCTCGTCGTGCACCTCGCCGCGCACCAGACCGCGGGGCGGATCGGAGGTGAACTCCGTCGCGGCGATGCGATCGAGCTTCTCGGCCGGTGGGTTGTAGCCGGTGTCGGGCATGCCCAGTGGTCCGGTGATCCGCTCGGCGACCACCGCGTCCAGTGGGCTGCCGGTCAGCCGCTCGACCATCAGGCCGAGCGTGATCAGGTTCAGGTCGGAGTACTCGTAGGCGCTGCCCGGCGGGGTCTTGGGCGCCACGTCCATGACCGCCTTGATCCGGGACGGCTTGTCCGGCCAGTCCTTCCACAGGTTCAGGAACGGCTCCAGCCCAGAGGTGTGGGTCAGGAGCTGCTTGACGGTGATGGCTTCCTTGCCGTTCACGCCGAACTCGGGCAGGTACGTCGCGACCGGGGCCTCCACGTCGATCCCGCCCTGCTCGACGAGCTGCATCACGGCGATCGAGGTGAACAGCTTCGAGATGGAGGCCATGTCGAAGATCGTGTCGGCCCGCATGGGCACCTGCTGCTCCGGTGGCAGTTCGGTGCCCTCGGCGTCGGCGTAACGCACCGCCGAGCCGGTGGTGAAGGTGTCGACGACCGTGCCGTCATGCGCGAGCAGGCCGACGGCACCCGCGAACAACGGGTGGCCGGTGGCCGGATCGGGCTGGGTCCACGCGGTGAGCTGCTGCTCCGCCGCTCGGATCGGAGCCGGGTCGAGCCCCACGTCCTCCGGCGCACCGTCCCGCAGCTCGGTCGCGGCCGGGGCGAACCCCTGCTGCGGACGATCGAAGCGGCCGGTGCCGTCGTGGCCACCCTGCTCGCCGGGAGCCGCCGTGGCACCCGCACCCGTTCCGGTCAGCACCACCGCCGCGATCGCGATCAGCGCCGTCACCCTGCTCCGCATGTGCACCTCACCGGTAGATCAGATAGTTCTGCCGCAACCGATCGAAGTCTTCGAGTTCGGCCTGCCAGGAGCCGATGATCTCGTCGACGCCCGCTCCGGCGTCCACCATGGTGCGGAACCTCGCGGAGCCGGTGAGCTTGTCGATGAAATTGTCCGGCCGCCAGGCGAACACGTCCGGATAGATCTTCTTCGCCGTGACGATCATCGACACCGCGGTCCGGATCGCGTCGAACTTGTGCGGATCCGTCACCGTCACCTGCACACCGCCGCAGGGTTCGTCGACGAACTTGCCGAAGGTCGGCACGAAGTAGTTCTCCCGGAAGTGCGCGCCAGGGAGCCCGAGGGCCTGTAGGTCCTCGCGCCAGCGCCAGTCCAGGCCGGGCGCGCCGATGATCTCGAACGGCCTGGTGGTGCCGCGGCCCTCCGAGAACACCGTGCCCTCGAAGATCCCGGTGCCCGGGTAGACAAGTGCCGTGTCCGGGGTGGGGACGTTCGGACTGGGTGGGGTCCAGACCAGACCCGACTCGGCGAAGACCGAGTTCCGCTGCCAGCCCGCGACCTCGACGATCTCGAGCTGATCGAGACTGCCACCGTCCTCCGGCAGGAACTCGGCGTCGAACAGCTTCGCCAGCTCGCCGGAGGTCATGCCGTGCTGCTGGACGATCGGCTTCAGGCCGACGCCGGAGGAGAACGCCGGGTCGAGCATCGGCCCGTAGGCCGTGCCGCCCAGCGGGTTCGACCGGTCCAGGACCATCACCGAGGCGCCGACCCTGGTCGCGGCCGCCATCGCCGTGTAGAGCGACCAGATGTAGGTGTAGAAACGCGCACCGATGTCGGTGATGTCGGCGACCAGGGTGTCCACGCCCGACTTGGTGAACAGCGCGGCCAACTCGTCGGCGGTGAGTCCGTACGCGTCGTAGACCTGGACCCCTGTGCGCGGGTCGAGGTAGTCGCCCTCGGAGCCACCGGCCTGCGCGCTGCCCCGGAAACCGTGCTCCGGCCCGAACGCCGCCACCGGGGGAAGTCCCGCGGCGACGAGGGAGTCGACGATGTGCTCGCCGTCGGCCAGCACCCCCGTCGGGTTGGTCAGCACACCGACCTTGCGGCCCGCGAACCGTTTCCAGCCTTCCGCGGCGAGCTGGTCGGCGGCCGGGACGACCTTGCCGCCCGGCCTGCCGGCGGCCGCCGATGCGAACGGTGCCGCCGACGCGCTGCCCGCGCCGGCTCCCGAGGCGGCCAGCAGGGCCGGGGTCGCGAGAGCGCCGGCCGTGAGGAATCGACGTCGATTCACTGTCATCTTCCGGCTCCTACCAGCTCAGGCCGTGATCGAACGGGAACAACACCTGGGTCGGGTCCTCGCCGGCCGGGATGTCGACCGGAAGCTTTCCGGTCGGCTTGACCTCGCCGAGGATGACCTTGGCCAGCGAGGTCATGGTGACCGCGCGCCAGTCATAGGTCGCGATCCAGGTGGGAACATTCGCGAAACCGGGGTCGTACGGCTCCTGGACGGCCACCGCGACGACCGGCTTGCCGGTGGCCTGCAAGGCGCTGATCAGGTTGCGCTGCCCCTCATCGGCACGCAGCCCGTTGGTCAGGACGATGGCCAGCTCGGCGTCACCGGCCGCGGCGACGGCACCGTCGATCGCGGCCTGGTCGGGCTTGGCGCCCGTGGGCAGGGCGGTCGCGGCCGGGCCGATCGCGCCTGCCAGCGCGTTCACCGGCTCGGCCGGGTAGCCGGGGTAGTCGGCTCGGTTCCATCCGGTGACCAGCACGTTCGACGGCGCCTGCTGCAACGGCAGGACCCCGGCGTCGTTGCGGAGCACGGTGGTGGTGCGGTCGGTGAGCTGCTGGATGGTCTCCAGGTTCTCCGGCGTGCCCACCTTGTCGGCCACGGCGTTCTCGTCCACCAGCGGCTGCTCCACGATGCCGCGCTTGCACTTGAGCTTCAGGATCCGCACGACGCTCTCGTCGATGCGCTGCTCGGTGATCCGCCCGCTCTTGACGGCCTCCAGGACGCCGTTGATCGCGGCCGGCATGTCCGGTGGCATCAGCATCTGGTCCACGCCCGCCTCGATGGCGAGCACCGGGACCTCGGCGTCGGGGTGGAGCTGGCGCACGCCCTCCATCTGCAGGGAGTCGGTCACGATGACGCCCTCGTAGCCCAGTTCCTCGCGCAGCAGGCCGCCGATGATCGGCTTGGACAGCGTGGCGGGCTCCCCCGAGGGGTCCAGGCTCGGCACGGTGATGTGCGCCGACATGATCGAGTCGGCGCCGGCGTCGACCGCGGCCTTGAAGGGCGGCAGGTCGATCTTGCGCCAGTCCTCCTCGCTCCGCTCGATCACCGGCAGGCCGGTGTGGCTGTCCTCGGCGGCGTCACCGTGACCGGGGAAGTGCTTGGCGGCGGCGGAGACCGTCTCGGTGGGCTTGCCGGAGTCCTGGTAGCCGGCGACCTGCGCGGCGACCATCTCGCCGGTCAGCGCCGGGTCGGAGGAGAACGAACGGGAACCGATGACCGGGTTGAGCGGGTTGGAGTTGACGTCCGCGTCCGGGGCGAAGTCCTGTGCGACGCCGAGGGCACGCAGCTCCTTGCCGTTGACGGCGGCGAGGGCGGTGGCGTCCTCGATGCTGCGTCCGGCGCCGACCGCCATGCTGCTCGGGTACTCGGTGGCGGGGTTGCCGACCCTGGTGACCCGGCCGCCTTCCTGGTCGACGGAGAGGATCAGCGGCAGCTTCTGCGGCCCGGCGAGCGCGGTTTCCTGCAGGCCGTTCGAGAAGCGCGCGAGCTGAGCCGGATCGTCAACGTTGTCGGTCTCCTGGTTGTTGAAGTAGATGACGCCGCCGACGCCGTAGCGCTGCACGACCTCGGCGGGCGTGTCGACGCCGTAGCGTTCCTGGTTGGTCGGGTGGGCCTCGTCGGCCGCCTTGCCGAACACGTCGGCGACGAAGAGCTGCCCGATCTTCTGCTCGAGGGTGAGGTCCTGGAGCTTCTCCCTGGCGAACTTCTCGGCCTTCTTGTCGAGCTTGTCCTTGCTCTCGGCCGCCGTGCCTGCCTGGGGCTCGGCATCCGGCGAGTCCGTGGCGGAGGCGAAGCCGGCGCCCGCGATGCTGGTCACGGCTACCAGGCTAGCGACAGAAGCCACCAGGGCACGTCTCTTGCGGCTGCGAGTGGTCACTGCTGCCTCCCAGTTTCTGTCGCGCTCGACGGAGATGTCGCGCGACCCGAAGTCTGCGGTCCGTTCGACAGATTCTCACCTGATCGGACCGGCAACGGGAAGCTACTCACCGAATGGGGTGCTGGTCAACGGCCGGTTCTGCCGTTCGGCCCACCGTGCGCGGCAAATCCAGCGTCACCAAGGAAATCGCGTTCGACCAGCTTCGCGAACGGATCCGTTCGAGGTCGCCGGCGCCCGTCGCGAGCGGAGGATTCGTGCGGCAGGGCCGTCGGAACGTGGACACGAAAAAGGCGGCGCCGCCGGCATCGCTGCCGGCGGGCGCCGCCTGAGCGCGGGCCACTCGGGTTACCAAGCGTGCAACTCGAGTCGTACCTACCTGGACTCGGCGTCCGGCGTCCCGGTACGCAGTCCCTTGACGACAAGCCTCCCGCGGCGTGCTGCGCGTGGGTGCCCGGAGTCCGCGCACGGAGATCCCTCGGGGTGGACGAGACTTATCTTCTGTCGCGTCCCTGGCCGACAAGATGTCCGCACCCCCATTTCTACTCAGTGACGCGCGTCACTTCAAGGCCTGGAGCGGGTGCACCGGTACAGAGCCACGATCTAGTGATCGGACGGTCGCCAGGAGGTACGATTTTCCCCTCGTGGCAAGGAAATCACCGGGTTTGATACCGCCGAGTGGGTGGCCGTCGCGGGCGGCGCGAGCACGTTCGGTGGGAGCGTTCAGTCGGTCCTGCGCCGACGCGCGAGTCCGTACCAGGTCGCGCCCGCCGCCACGGCTCCGACACCGACCCCGAGCGCCAGCGCGGCCGCAGACGGTGCGTTGAAGCGGCTGCCCAGTGACACCGGATTCGAGAACGCCAAGACCGGCCAGTCCCGTTCGCCCGCGATCCTGCGCAGCGCGCGGTCGGGATTGACGACGTGCGGGCGTCCGACGACCTCCAGCAGCGGGACGTCGGTGCTGGAGTCGGTGTACGCGTGGCACTGCGTGAGGTCGTAGCCGCGGCCGGCGGCCAGCCGCTCGGCGGCGCGCGCCTTGTTCTCGCCGTAACAGTAGAAGTCCACCTCGCCGGAGTACCTGCCGTCGACGATCTGCATCCGCGTGCCGACGCTGAGGGTCGCACCGAGCATCTCGGCGATCGGGGTCACCACCTCGTCCCCGGTCGCCGACAGGATCACCACGTCATGACCGTTCGCCTTGTGCTCGGCGATCAGTTCGGCCGCCTCCGCGTAGATCAGCGGTTCGACGACGTCGTGCAGGGTCTCGGTGACGATGGACCGGACCTGCGCCACGTCCCATCCGGCGCACAGCGCCGAGATCTGTGCCCGCATGCGCTCGGTCTTCCCCGCGTCGGCACCGGAGAGCGAGAAGACGAGCTGGGCGTATGCGCTCTTCAGTGCGGCACGACGATTGATCAAACCCTGTCGTAGCAACGGTTTGCTGAACGCCAGTGCGCTGGACGAGGCGATGATCGTCTTGTCGAGGTCGAAGAAGGCAGCGACCGGGGAGGAATCCGGGCGGGCTTCCGTCGCGTTCGTCGGCGTGCTGCTGGGATCGGCCACGGTCCCACCATAGAGAGGCCGCGGCAGCGATCTCCCTGTGGATTACCAAGAAACCGGCACTGGCTACTTTCGCGAGCTACAGTGGAGTGAAGCCCGGCTCAGTCCAGGCCGGTTCAGTCCGATTCCCCCCGGGGCTGAACCTTGGCGGCCCCCGCTCCTCCCCCCTGGCGGGGGTCGCCCCTTTTCTTACTGGGTCACACTTTCCGACGAACACTCGTGTTCTCCTCCGAGTTTCTCGCGCAGCCCGCCCATGAATTCCGCAACGCGATCGTTCCGGCGGGCACCGACACTTCCGGTCGCGAACCGGCATCCGAGCGCCCAGTTGTCCACAGCCACCCGGTTGTCCACAGGTCGCGGAACGCGCCGTTGCCCGCGGCGCCTGCTGAGCCGGACGGTGGAACCACGGCACGGGAGCCGGACGGAACCGTTGGACTGGGGGCAGGCACGTGACAAACAACCGACCGCTCGTCGTGATCAGCGACGAGGCACTGCTCGACGAGGTACTGCGGCTCGCGGCCGCGGTGGGTTGCGAGACCGAGCGCGCACCCGACCTCGAATCGGCCCGCCCCCGCTGGGCGGATGCGCCGCTGGTGCTGCTCGACGACACCGCCGCCCGCCGGGCACCGGACCTGCAGCACCGGCCGGGCGTACTGCTCGTCTGCAAGAGCACACCCGAACCGGAAACCTGGCAGCTCGCGTTCGGTCTCGGTGTGCAGCGCGTCGTCGCGCTTCCCGACGCCGAGTCCACCCTTCTCAGCGCGCTCGCGGACGCGCTCGAAGGCACCAGGGCCCGGCACGGGCCGGTGCTGGCGGTGATCGGCGCCCGGGGAGGTGCCGGGGCGTCCGTCTTCGCCGCGGCCGTCGGCATCGCCGCTGCCCGCACCGGCCGGGACGCGCTGCTCGTCGACTGCGACCAACTGGGCGGCGGCCTCGACCTGCTCCTGGGCATGGAGCAGGAGGGAGGGCTGCGCTGGCCAGGGCTGCGCACGGGATCCGGGCGGCTGCCCACCAGCGGCCTGCGTGCCGCGCTGCCGGGCCGGGACCACGGCGACGGGCGCCTGGCCGTGGTGTCCTGCGCCCGTGAAGGTGAAGGGCCGACCGCGGATGCGGTGACCGCGATCGTGGACACCGGGCGGCGGGCGGGTGATGTCGTGGTCTGCGATCTGCCGCGGCACGTCGGCGCCGTCGGCAGGGCCGTGCTCCGGAAGTCCGACCTGGTAGCCGTCGTCGTGCCCGCCGAGGTCCGGGCGAGCCTGTCGGCGGCGGGCGTGCTCGGCAGAATCGGAGGTCCGGCCACCCGGAGCGGTGTGGTCGTTCGCGGCCCCGCGGGCGAGACGCTGCCACCGGACCAGGTCGCCGACACGGTCGGGATTCCGCTGCTCACCTCGATGGCCTCGGAACGCGGCCTGCAACGCGCCATCGACCGGGGCGAATTCCTGCCGAGGGCCAAGGGGCCACTGGCCGTCGCGGCCTCGATGGTGCTGACCGAGCTGTCCGCGGAGACCGCCGGAGCGGGGGCGGCGCGATGAACTCCGAACTCATCGAGCGGGTCCGCAGGCGTCTCGCGGGCGAGGGCGCCGAGATGGACACCGCCGCCGTGGCCGACGCGGTACGGGCCGAGACCGGCGGCGTCGCCACGCACAACGAGGTGCTCCGCGCGCTGCGCCTGCTCCGGCAGGAGTTCGTCGGCACCGGCCCACTCGAACCGCTGCTCGACGACCCGGCCACCACCGACGTACTGGTCACCGCGCCCGACCAGGTGTGGGTCGACGGTGCGCACGGGCTGCGCCGCACCGATGTCCGCTTCACCGGCGAGGACGCCGTCCGCAGGCTCGCGGGCAGGCTGGCGCTCGCCGCGGGGCGGCGCCTGGACGGGGCCCAGCCCTACGTCGACGGCTGGCTACCGGGTTCGGGACCGCACGGCCGTATCCGGCTGCACGCCGTGCTGCCGCCCATCGCCGCGGACGGCACCTGCCTGTCGTTGCGTGTGCTGCGCCCCGCCGCCCACGACCTCGGTGCGCTTCGCCGCCTCGGCACCGTCGACGCGGCGGGTGCGGCGGTGCTCGACTCCATCGTCGAGGCGCGGCTGGCGTTTCTCGTCACGGGCGCGACCGGCTCGGGCAAGAGCACCCTGCTTGCCGCGTTGCTCGGCCGGGTCCCCGCCCACGAACGCATCGTCTGCGTCGAGGACGCGGGTGAGCTGCAGCCGGAACATCCGCAGTTCGTCCGCCTGGTCGCACGCCCGCCCAACGTCGAGGGCGCCGGGCGGGTGACGTTGCGCGAACTGGTCCGGCAAGCCCTGCGGATGCGGCCGGACCGGCTCGTCGTCGGCGAGGTGCGTGGGCAGGAGGTGTGCGAACTGCTCAACGCGCTCAACACCGGTCACGACGGCGGGGCGGGCACGCTGCACGCGAACTCGCCGCGAGAGGTCCCCGCCCGGCTCGAGGCCCTGGCGGCGCTCGGCGGACTCGGCCGGGAAGCGCTGCACAGCCAGCTCGCCGCGGCGGTCCAGGTGGTGCTGCACATGAAGCGGGACAACGAGTACGAGCGCAAGCTCGTCGAAATCGGCGTGATGCGGCGCGGTGATGCGGGCGTCGACGTCGTCACCGTCTGGCGGGCAGGGCAGTGGACCGCGCGGAAAGCGCTGCTCACCGATCTGCTCCGGGCCCCAATGCGGGCGGCGTGATGACGATCGCGTTCTCGCTGGTGGCTCTGGCGCTGCTCGCCTGGCCGGGAGACCTCGCTTCGCGCAGGCTCGCCCGTCTCACCGCGCCTGGCCGTCCGGCGTCGGCCCGGCCGCGGGGGCTCGCCCTCGCCGCCTCGGTCGCCGGAGCGTCCGCCGCGGGCTGGTGGCTCGGCCCGGCCGGAGCCGGGGCGTTCGCGTTCCTCGCGCTGGCGGCCTGGCGGCAGCTCCGCGCCAGGGCCGGTGCGCGGGCCACGGCCGCGACCGCCGAGGCGACCGCGGAAGCCCTCCGGACGCTGGTCGCGGAACTCCGGGCGGGTGCGCATCCGGCCGCCGCGGCGGAAGCGGCCGCCGTGGATGCCGAGCCCGGCACGGCGAGGTTGTTCACCGTGCTCGCCAGGGCGGCTCGCCTCGGCGGCGAGGTCGATCCGGGCAGCCTTCCTGGCGACGCCGCCCGCGGGCCGGTGGTCGAGGAGCTGCTGCGGGCGTGGGGGCTGGCCCAGCGGCACGGCCTGCCGCTGTCCGAGCTCCTCGACTCCGTGCGGCGTGATGTCGAGCAGAGTGCGCGATTCACCGGTCAGACGCAGGCCAGGATGGCCGGCCCGCGTGCCAGCGCGGGAGTCCTCGCGCTGCTGCCCGTCGTGGGCGTGGCTCTCGGCGAGGCGATGGGGGCACACCCGCTCGGCGTCCTCGCCGATACGGCGGCCGGGCAGGTCCTGCTGCTTGCCGGGAGCGCCCTGATCTGTGCGGGGATCGCCTGGAGCGTCCGGTTGACGACCGTGGCGGTGCTGCGATGACCACACACCCGGTGGCCCTCGTCCTGCTGGCGGTCGCGGTCCTCGCGCTCCCTCCGGGAGCTTCGGCCGCTCGGCGGCTGGCCGCCATCGTGCAGTCAGGGCCCTCCCGGCCACCGGGAGTCCTCCGGCCACGGCTCACCGGCCCGGCAGGCTGCGCGGTCCTGGCCGCCGCCGTCACTCTGGCGGTTGCCGGCGTGCCCGCCGGTCTCCTGGCCGCCCCGCCTGCCGGTGCCACCGTCTACTGGCTGATCCGGCGTGCCCGGCGCCGCCGGATCGAGGCGCCGGGTCCGATCCGCGCGATGCGGCTCGCCGCCGGATGGGACCTGCTCGCCGCTTGTCTGCATTCCGGCATGCCGGTGCCACTCGCCGTCCGCGCCGTGGCGGACGGGGCCCGGGATCCGGCGGTGGCGTCCCTGCGCGCGACCGCCGACCTGCTCGCCCTCGGTGCGGACCCGGCCGAGGCATGGGCACCGGCGCGCGACTCTCCGGTGACCGCCGAGCTGGCCAGGGCCGCCTGCCGCACGGCCAGATCCGGAACCGCGCTGGCGGAGGTCGCCACGGCGCTGGCGGTCAGGGTCCGGTCCACGACCGACGACGCGGCCGAGGCCGCCGCTCAGCGTGCGGGCGTGCTGATCACCGGCCCGCTCGGACTCTGCTTTCTGCCCGCCTTTCTGTGTCTGGGGGTGATCCCGGTCGTACTCGGTCTCGCCGGCCGGCTGACCGTCCTGAGTTGAACCACCTCGCCCGCGCTACCCCGAACCATCGTCGAGAGGACTAGAACATGATGTACCCCAACGGTTTTCCGCCTTTCCTCCCGCTCCGCCCGATACCGCGCCACCGACACCGTTTCCGCGGTGACGAGGGCATGAGCACCGCTGAGTACGCGATCGGGACGATCGCCGCGGCGGCCTTCGGCGCTCTGCTGTACACCGTCGTCACCGGTGATTCCGTGATCGGCGCCCTGACCGGACTCGTCGAGCAGGCGCTGTCGGTGGAGCTCTGATGCGGGCGGCGAGCCGGGCGGATCCGGGCGACCGGGGTGCGGTCACTGTCGAGGCGGCGATCTCGCTGACCGCGCTCGTTCTGGTGTTCGCGATGATCGCCGCCGGTCTCGCCGCGGTCACCGGTCAGCTCCGGTGTGCCGATGCCGCACGGGAGGCCGCCCGGCTCGTCGCTCGTGGTGAACGCGGGCTCGCCGAGGAGGCGGTCCGGATCACCGCACCCGCCGGAGCCCGGCTGGTGGTGACCGACGCGGGGGACTCCGTCGCGGTGCGGGTCGTCGCCGAGCCCGGTGACCTGCTGCCCGGGCTCGAACTGAGGGCCGAGGCGCACGCGATGCTCGAACCGGGTGTGGGGCAGGAGCCCGTGCCACCGGAGGAGGGAGCGGCCGGTGTCGGCCGCTGACCGCGAGCGCGCGGAGCAGGGGTTCGCCACCGTGTGGTCGGCGATCGCGATCGCGGCCCTGCTGGTGGTGACAGCGGCGATGTTCTGGCTGGGTGCCGCCGTACTGGCCCGGCATCGGGCGACCTGGGCGGCGGACCTCGCCGCGCTCGCCGCGGCCGGGCGGGCGGACCTGGGCGTGACGGAGGCGTGTGCCCGAGCCACGGCGATCAGCGATCGGATGGGTGCCAGGATCCGCGACTGCACCCTGCGGGAGTGGGACGCGCTCATCCGGGTCGAGGTCGACCTGCCGGGGCCGCTGGCCGGTCTCGGGCCGGCGACGGGACGCGCCCGCGCCGGGCCGGTGGACCGGCCACCGTGACGGCTCTGCGGTTCGCCGAGCTGCCGCGCCGGACGGGCGAGCAGCGGTCGTCTGCATACGACGAACGGCAGAATTGCCCCTTGGCCTGGGCGTGCTCGGCAGTCCTCGGCCGGAAAGGCGATCTCGGCGTCCGGTTAGGGCCACCGTGAGGCACGAGATGCCCACTCGGCGCGACGACCGGTCCCCGGCGTTCACCCGCACTGGGCGGACCCACTCGTTCAACGTGTTGTAACTACCGGTTGTCGAGAGGGAACTACCGGCAACGTGCAGGTTGCCGTTTATTGGAATGTGACGCCAGCCACGCACGCCGAGTTCGGCGGAGGCGGACGGGTGGCACGAGAGTTCCAAGGAGGTCTGAGGAGCAATGTCAGAAATGGACTGGTCGGACGGCTGGCACGGCGCATTTCGCATCGAGTTGCGCGCCGCGGCCATCGGTCTCGCTTCGCGTGGCTGGCCGGTGTTTCCCGGCACCCGTCCGGCAGAACTGTCCGCTGGGAACGAGACCGAGTGGGCCGGCCCCGTTCCCGCTCATGACAACTGGCGCGAACGTCTCGGTGCCCACCCGCAGCGGGTGGCCGCCTGGTGGACCGGCCAGCCGTTCAGCCTTCTGGTCGCCACTGGGATAGTCCTGGACGCCGTGGAGGTCGACGACAAACTCGGCCGTCGCGCCGCGCGGCTCCTGCGCGCATCCGGGCAGCCGGCGCCGATCGTGGCAATGCCCAACGGTCGCTGGCTGTTCCTCACCACCGTGGCCGATCGTTTCCCGGCCGAACTCGCCGCGCACGAGAGCATCACCTGGCACGGCGACGGGAGCTGGGTTCCCTTGCCTCCCACGCCTTTTCCGCACGGTGTCGTGCACTGGCGCGTGAAGCCGGAAGTGTGGGGCTGGCGGCTGCCCGCCGCGGAGGCGATGCACGACGTACTGGTCCGTGCGCTCGCCGCCGATGTGGCCTCGGTCGAGGAAGCCGACCGGGCACACGCTCTCCAGGTCGCCGCGGCCTGAGCCCCACGGCTTCCACCGTCCCTTCGCGGCCGGCTCCGGTCACGGCAGGATCGCGACGATGAAGTCGCGGCAGATCAACGACAACTGAATCACGAACCACCGTGGTCACGCTCGATCTCGTGTTGATGACGCAAGGCCCCGAGCACGATGTCGAGCACGACCACAGCCCCTGCCTTGTCCAGCGGTTCGTTGCCGTTCCCGCATTTCGGCGACTGAACGCAGGACGGGCAGCCCGTCGGGCACTCGCAGGAGACGATCGCCTCCCGCGTAGCGGCCAGCCACGGGACCAACGCGGCAAAGCCGCGGTCGGCGAATCCCGCGCCCCCGGGATGGCCGTCGTGCACGAACACCGTCGCCTCCCCGGTGTCACCGTGCAAGGCGGTAGAGACCCCGCCGATGTCCCACCGGTCGCACGTAGCGAACAGCGGTAGCAGGCCGATCGCCGCGTGCTCGGCGGCATGCAGGGCGCCGGGGATGCGCGCCGGAACCAGTCCGGCGCCCCCCGGCGTCCTGCGTGCGTTTCCAGTCTCCGGATCGCCGTTCCCTTCCCCGCCAACACGTTCCCCAGCAACACTTTCCGCGACGTCGACGGTGAGCCGCGACTCCTTCAGCAAGCTCTCGTCGATCGTGTACCAGACGGCGCGGGTGCGCAGTTCCTGAGCGGGGAGGTCCAGCGGAATCTGGTCGAGAATCTCTCCCGAGGGCAGCCGCCGCAAATACGCGACCACCTGCGAGGTGACCGCTACCTCGCCGAGGAACACGCTCACACCGCCGAAGTCCCGCCGCTGCACGGTGTTCAGCACCGCGATATCCACCAGCTCCCTGGCCGAGGTGTTCCACTCCGGATCCTCGGCGTGCACCATCGCCAGTCCCTCGGCGAGGTCGAGTTCGTCCACGACGTACGACGAACCCTGGTGAAGGTAGACGGCTCCGGGATGCACCGTCGCGCACGCCGAGCCGGGATCGACGGTACCCAGCAGCCGGGAGGAGTCCGCCTCCACCACGGCGATCTGCTCGGCGTCCGAGCCGCGGATACCCACCTCGTGCTGCGGCCGGTCGCGCGAGGTCCAGTACCAGCCACTCGACCGTCGCCGCAGAACCTTGTCCGCCACGAGGTACTCCAGCACGTCCCGCGCCGCCTGGCCACCGAACATGTCGAGTTCCCCGCCGGTCAACGGGAGTTCCGCCGCCGCGCACACGAGTTGCGGCCCGAGTACGTACGGGTTCGCCGGATCCAGCACCGCGGTCTCCACCGGACGGTCCAGCAGTGCCGCCGGGTGGTGCACCAGGTACGTGTCCAGCGGATCGTCGCGGGCGATGAACACCACGAGCGCCTCTTCGCCGGAGCGCCCCGCGCGACCGGACTGCTGCCAGAACGAGGCCAGCGTGCCCGGATAGCCCGCCAGCACCACGGCGTCCAGCCCGGCGATGTCGACGCCCAGCTCCAGCGCGTTCGTGGTGGCCACGCCGAGCAGCCTGCCCGCCAGCAGGTCGCGCTCCAGCGCGCGCCGTTCCTCCGGCAGGAACCCGGCCCGGTAGGCGGCGACCAGCGGCGGCAGCGAATCGTCCACTTCGGACAGAATGCGGCGTGCCGTCAGCGCGGTCAGCTCGGCGCCGCGCCGGGAGCGGACGAACGCGAGCGAGCGTGCGCCCTCGACCACGAGGTCGGCCAGAATCCGGGAGGCCTCCGCGCCCGCGGACCGCCGCACCGGCGCCCCGTTCTCCCCGGACATGTTCTCCATCAGCGGCGGCTCCCAGAGCACGACCGTGCGTGCGCCGCGCGGCGAGTGGTCGCGAGTGACCGCGGCACAGTCCACACCGGACAGTCGAAGGGCGAACTCGCCCGGATCTGCGGCGGTGGCCGAGGCGAGCACGAACACCGGCGAGGAGCCGTAGTGCGCCGCCACCCGCCGCAGCCGCCGCAGCAGCAGGGCGACGTGTGAGCCGAACACGCCCCGGTAGCTGTGGCACTCGTCGATCACGACGTAGGTGAGCTTGCGGAAGAACCGGGCCCAGCGCGAGTGGTTCGACAGAATTCCGCGATGCAGCATGTCCGGGTTGGTGAACAGCCAGCGCGCGTGCGCCCGCACCCAGTCGCGCTCGTCCATCGGGGTGTCGCCGTCGTACCCGGCCGCCCGCACATCCGGAACGCCCACAGAGGACACCGCGCGGAGCTGGTCGGCACCGAGTGCCTTCGTCGGCGACAGGTAGAGGGCACACGCCCGGGGGTCGGCGGCGAGCGAGGACAGCACCGGCAACTGGTAGGCGAGTGACTTGCCCGAGGCCGTGCCGGTGGAGATCACCACATGCGCTCCGGACCACGCGAGCGAGGCAGCCTCCTCCTGGTGTGCCCACGGCCGTTCGACGCCGGCCGCGCGGATCGCGTCCACGACGGCGGATGGAGCCCAGTCCGGCCAGTCGGCGAAGCGGGCGGGCCGCGCGGGCAGCCCGGCCACGTGCGTCACCGGGCTGCGATCGTGCGGGATCCCCGCCGTCACGCGGCGCAGGAGTCGCTGCGCCGCCACGTTCTCCACGACGCCGTCCACCCTTCGAGCCTCGCACACACCCGCGACGAAAACGGCCCGCGACCACCGCGCACGGCGGCCGTGAGTGCCCGCTAACCGTCATTCGTGACCGGAGTCACAGACTTACGTTGAGTATCGGACCTAAGACGCCTTGCAAAGCGGGGCAGCAGTACCAATAGACTCCGCCAATCCACAGCACCTGTGGCATAGATCCCATGTCAGATGTGACGCATTCTCGACCGTCGTCTGACACCGGCGATGTTCAGGAGGACGCATGTCCCGGCAGTTCCTCGCGGACGGCTTAGAGCTGTCCGGAGGTGATTACGGCATCGTTGCCGTGGTCGCCGTTATCGCGCTGGCAGCGCTTGTTGTCGGCTTTTTCCTGGTCAAGGAGGTCCTGGCGGCAGGCCAGGGCACCGAGAAGATGCAGGAGATCGCCAAGGCGGTGCAGGAAGGCGCGGCCGCGTATCTCAAACGGCAGCGCAACACCCTCGCCATCTTCGGCGTGGTCGTGTTCCTGCTGCTGTTCGCGCTGCCCGCGGAGGACATGAGCGAGCGCATCGGCCGCTCGATCTTCTTCCTCGTCGGTGCCGGATTCTCCTTCGGCATCGGGTATCTCGGCATGTGGCTCGCCACCCAGGCCAACCTCAGGGTGGCCGCCGCCTCGCGGGAGGACGGCGGACGCGAGAAGGCGATGCGCGTCGCCTTCCGTACCGGTGGTGCGGTCGGCATGGCCACCGTCGGCCTCGGTCTCTTCGGTGCGGCCGTCGTCGTCCTGGTCTACGCGGGCCAGGCACCCAAGGTGCTGGAGGGCTTCGGCTTCGGCGCGGCCCTGATCGCGATGTTCATGCGTGTCGGCGGCGGCATCTTCACCAAGGCCGCAGACGTCGGCGCCGACCTGGTCGGCAAGGTCGAGCAGGGCATCCCCGAGGACGATCCGCGCAACGCGGCCACCATCGCCGACAACGTCGGTGACAACGTCGGTGACTGTGCCGGTATGGCCGCGGACCTGTTCGAGTCCTACGCGGTGACCCTGGTCGCCGCGCTGATCCTGGGCAGCGTCGCGTTCGGCGTCGACGGCCTGCTGTTCCCACTGATCGTCCCGGCCATCGGCGTGATCACCGCGATCATCGGTGTCTACATCACCAAGGCGAAGGTCGGCGAGAGCGGGCTGACCACGATCAACAAGGCCTTCTACATATCGGCCACGATCTCGGCCGTGCTGTGTGCCATCGCGGCGTTCGTCTTCCTGCCCGGCTCCTTCGGTGACTTCGGCGAGGAGTTCGCCGCCAGCACCGGCAACCCGGCCCTCATCGCGACGGTCTCGGTGATCATCGGCATCGTGCTCGCCGGGATCATCCTCTGGCTCACCGGCTACTACACCGGCACCGAGTACGGCCCGGTGAAGGACGTCGGCAAGACCTCGGAGACCGGTGCCGCCACGGTGATCCTCTCCGGTCTCTCGGTCGGTTTCGAGTCGGCCGTCTACACCGCGATCGTCATCGGTGGCGCCGTCTTCGGTGCCTACCTGATCGGCGGCATGGTCGCGCTGTTCGCGGTGGCGCTCGCCGGTACCGGCCTGCTCACCACGGTCGGCGTCATCGTCGCGATGGACACCTTCGGCCCGGTCTCCGACAACGCGCAGGGCATCGCCGAGATGTCCGGTGACGTGGACGAGAAGGCGGCTGGCATCCTCACCGAGCTGGACGCCGTCGGCAACACCACGAAGGCCATCACCAAGGGCATCGCGATCGCCACGGCGGTGCTCGCGGCGACCGCGCTGTTCGGTTCCTACCAGGACTCCATCGGCCAGGAACTGGCCCGCATCGGTGCCGCGGTGGGAGATTCGGACTCGTTCATCAACTCGATCGTCAGCCCGAACACCCTCGTCGGTGTGCTGCTCGGTGCGGCCGTCGTGTTCCTGTTCTCCGGTCTCGCGATCAACGCCGTGTCGCGCGCTGCCGGCGCGGTGGTCTACGAGGTGCGCCGTCAGTTCCGCGACATCCCGGGGATCATGGAGGGCACCACGCGGCCCGAGTACGGCCGGGTCGTCGACATCGTCACCCGTGACTCGCTGCGGGAACTCACCACGCCGGGCCTGCTCGCCGTCTTCGCGCCGATCGCGGTCGGTTTCGGCCTCGGCACCGGTGCGCTCGCCGGTTACCTCGGTGGCGCGATCGCGACGGGCACGCTGATGGCGGTGTTCCTGGCGAACTCCGGTGGCGCCTGGGACAACGCGAAGAAGCTCGTCGAGGACGGCAACCACGGCGGCAAGGGATCGGACGCGCACGAGGCGACGATCATCGGTGACACCGTCGGTGACCCGTTCAAGGACACCGCGGGCCCGGCGATCAACCCGCTGATCAAGGTGATGAACCTGGTCTCGCTGCTGATCGCCCCCGCGGTCGTGCAGTTCTCGGTCGGCCCGGACGCCTCGCTCGGCCTGCGGGTCGCGATCGCGCTCGTCGCGGTCGCCGTCATCGTGGTGGCGATCGTGGTGTCGAAGCGCCGCGGTACGACCATCGCGGACAGCCCGGCGGAGCAGACCACCTCCGCCTGACACGCAACACCGGAGCTCGGGCCCGTCACGCACTCGCGTGGCGGGCCCGAGCCATGCCGGGCAGGCGGGTAGCGTCGGGCGGCGCACACCGAACCACATCGACTTCCGCAGTGAAGGAGCACGCAATGAGGCGACGCCTCGGATTCGTCACCGCCACCGGCGCGTGCCTGGCGGTCGTGCTGGCCGGTTGTTCCGACGACCAGCCCGCCGCCCAAGCCCCGCCCGCCCCAGCGCCCGAGCAGTCCCCCTCCGCGCCCGCGAGCAGTTCCGCCGCCGAGGCCGGCGGTGACGATGCCGAGGTCTGGGTGAACGGCTTCTGCGGTGCCGTGGTGAACCTGGCGGACCTGAAGACCATGCAGGCACCGGACATCCAGCCGAACGACTTCGCGGGCAGCAAGGCCGCGCTGACCGACCTGCTGGGCGGTTTCGAGGGCTCGGTGACCAAGACACTGGACGGGCTGAACGCGCTCGGGCCCGCCCCGGAGCCCGCGGGCGACGACGCGAAACAGGCGCTGCTGGACGTCTTCACCCCGGTCAGGGATCAGGTGACCGACGCGAAGACGAAGATCGACTCGGCCACCGAGCAGAACCCGCAGCCGATGATCGAGGCGGTCGGCGGCCTGCAGTCACTGAGCGGTTCGCTGACCAAGGCGCAGAACCCGATCGAGGGCATCAAGGGCTCGCCCGCCCTCAACGCCGCCGGGCAGAAGGCGCCGAACTGCCAGAAGCTCGCCAAGTAGCCACGTTCGCCATGGGACGCCGCCGTGAGTCCTGCCTCACCGCCGAACGCGGCGGCGTGCGAAACCGCTGCCGGTCGGTACGGTCGAGGGGGTTTGTCCACGGCGCGTCAGGAGGTTCACGGTGCGGCCGCGTAGTACCGGAGTCGCAGTGATGGCGATCGGCGCCGTCGTGTCGATCAGCGCCTGCGGGCAGCAGAGCGCCATGTCGCCCGCCGCCCAGCCGCCACCGGCGGGCGGTCCGGGGATCACGGCGGACGAGGCGGTTCGCCAGGACGAGACGACGAGGTGGGCCTCCGGGTACTGCACGACCGTCGGCGGCCTGGTGCAGACGCTGACGACGATGCCGGCCGTGGACCCGTCGAGCCCGGAGAGTGCCGCGCGGACCTCCAGCGAACTGCTGGCGGTGATGATCGGTGGGCTGGACCGCACCATCGACGGGCTGGGCGAGCTCGGCCCGGCACCCGGCCAGGAGGGCGACCTCGCCCGGCAGAACGTCAGCGCCGACCTCACCAGGATCCGCGAACGGGCGGTGGCCACCAAGGCGGACGTGGACGAGACGCCGCCGAGCAGCGAGGACGGCCGGGAGGCGATCGGGGCGGTGAAGCTGCCGCTGGACGCGCTGGCCGGGCTTCGGTTGCTGAAGGGCTTCGACGCGACGCCCGCGCTGGACACCGCGACCCGTCGCGCACCGTCCTGCGCCGACCTCGCGAAGCGGGACCCGGCGGCCGAGCCGCCACCGCGCTGACGCACCCCGCCTGCCTGCCCGCCCCCGGACCGACCGGTGCGGTGGGGAGACAGCATCGAACGTGTGTTCTACGCTACTCCGGTGGATCAGATCTCCATGTTCTCCGCAGAGGCGAGCGGCCCAGCGGTCGAGGACCTGGCCGGCGTGCTGTGCGGGCCGGGCCGGATCGTCAGCTTCGCGCGCACGACCGCGCGGCTGTCGGTGCTGGTCGAGCAACGTTCGCGGGCTCGTGCGCTGGCGGCCGAGTACCGCCGTAGACGGGTGCATGCCGAGGTGATGAGCACCGAGTGCGGACGTTTCCTGGTGCGGACCGCGTTCCGCGCCGATCTGATCTCGCTCGCGGAGAAGTGGAGCGACGCCTCCGGCAAGACCGTGCCGGGGGGATTCCGGCTCGACGGGGCCGCGTTGCGCCTCTGGGCGCTCGCCGCGGGTGTGCCCGCCGAGACCGGTTACCTGCTGCCGTTCGACCCCGGCGCCCCGTGGACGCACGAACCGCTCGCCGCCGCGGTGGACGCGCTGGGGCTCGCGGGCAGGGTGCTGACCGAACGCGCGGGCGGTCCGGGCGTGTGCGTCCGGGGGCGGCGCAGGCTGGAGCAGCTCGCCGAACTGCTCGGCAGCTCGCCAGGGGGCGTGACGGAGTTGTGGCCGTGCCCGCCGCCGAGTGCGGCCCGAGCCGAACGGCCGGCCGTCGCGCCCAACCCGGCCCCGGGCGGCACGGACGGCAGAGAACTCGGCGGCGAAGGGCAGCTCGACCTGCTCTCCGCCTGAGCGCCGGTTACGCGGCCTCCGGCAGTGCCGCCGCGGGCTTCGGCAGGGCGCACTCCGGCCGGGCCAGGTCGATCTCGCTGCCGGCCACCAGGCAGCCGTGGAAGAGGTAGGTCTGCTGGCCGTAGTTGATGCCCTGCCGGACCGTCTTCTCGCCGTTCTCGTCGACCTCGCACGGATTGTTCATCGTGCACTCGCCGCCGCTCTCGTTGCCGGTGTTGTTCACGCCGACGACCTTGCCGGTGGCCCCGTCGACGATCGGCGAGCCCGAGGTGCCGCCGATGGTCTGGCACTCCGGTGTGTAGCGGATCGAGTCCTGCCAGACGTAACCGCCCTCGTGCAGTTCGAACACCGGGCCGTCCATCGCGCAGGTGTAGATCTCCTTCCAGTACCCGGACACGACGTTGATGTCGGCCCCGGCGGCGGGCTTGGTGTCGGACAGCTCCAGCGCGGCGATCCCGGTCTGCTGCTCGAGTTCCGCATAGCTGGTGTCGAGCTGGTAGAGGGAGGCGTCGGTGCCGGTCATGGTGGCGTACAGCAGTTTGGTGGCGGTGAGGGTGGCGACGGTGGACGCGCCGTCGGCGGAGAGCAGTTCGAACGTACGGTCCGAGGGCTGGTCGACGAGCACCTGGCCGGGGCCGGGAAAACCCTCGGACAGGCAGTGGCCGTTGGACAGCACGACGGCGGGATCCTCCGGGGCGGCGGACGCGAGCCGTACGACGGAGCCGGAGCAGTTGTCCAGCGCCACGGTGCCGGCGAAATTCACCTCGGCCGCTTGCGCGGACGCCGTATCCTCGGCAGCCAGGACGGGGGTGGCGGTGGTGCACAGCGCGAGGCCGGCCACGGCGGGCAGCAGCGCGGCGATCGAACGGCGTCGGGTCATCGGTGCTTCCTTCGGGTCGGCGGTGCGTTCCGGCTTCGTCGTGGTCCGAGTCAACTGCCACTATGTGACCCACGCCACCGTCTAACGGAGGGACTAGCGAGTACCCGTTCGAGTGGCCCCGTCCGGGGCGTGCTAGGTGTGGAAAAGGAAACGCCGGACCGGTCGCGGACGATGCGCATCACGCAACGTCGGCGGCGTGTTGAGGCCCCTCGACGCGCGTCGACGGGTTCCGGCGGTGCACACTGACTGGTCGAACAGGCGTCGCGGCGGCGGCGAAGATGAGCGGAGAGCGGGACAGCGTGGCTGGATCGGCACGGACGAGCAAGAGTGGCACCGGGTCCAACGGTGCCGGGCGCCGGCGATTGGTGATCGTCGAGTCGCCCACCAAGGCCAAGAAGATCTCGCCCTACCTCGGCAAGGACTACGTCGTCGAGGCGTCCGTCGGCCACATCCGCGACCTGCCGCGTGGCGCGGCCGACGTGCCCGCCAAGTACAAGGGCCAGTCCTGGGCCCGGCTCGGCGTGGACGTGGACAACGGCTTCGAGCCCCTCTACATCGTCACGCCGGACAAGAAGTCGAAGGTCACCGAGCTGAAGGGCCTGCTCAAGGACGTCGACGAGCTCTACCTCGCGACGGACCCCGACCGGGAGGGCGAGGCGATCGCCTGGCACCTGCTGGAGGCGCTCAAGCCGAAGATCCCCGTCCGCCGCATGGTGTTCCACGAGATCACCGAGCAGGCCATCCTGGCCGCTGCCGCGGACACCAGGGAGCTGGATTCCGACCTCGTCGACGCCCAGGAGACCCGCCGGATCCTGGACCGCCTCTACGGTTACGAGGTCTCGCCGGTGCTGTGGAAGAAGGTCATGCCGAAGCTCTCGGCGGGCCGGGTGCAGTCGGTGGCCACGCGCATCGTGGTGCAGCGCGAACGTGAGCGGATGGCCTTCACCTCGGCCGAGTACTGGGACATCTCCGCCACGATGGACGCCGGGGCGGACTCGGCGCCCCGTACTTTCGGCGCCCGTCTCGTCTCCGTCGACGGTGCCCGCCTCGCCACCGGCCGCGACTTCACCTCCGAGGGCAGGCTCAAGGACGGCTCGGCCGAGGTGCGCGTGCTGGCCGAGGCCGACGCGGGCAGGCTCGCCGAGGCGCTGGCCGGCCGCGATTTCGCGGTGTCGAGCGTCGAGGAGAAGCCCTACACCCGCAAGCCGTACCCGCCGTTCATGACCTCCACGCTCCAGCAGGAGGCGGGCCGCAAGCTGCGCTTCTCGTCCAGCCGCGCGATGAGCATCGCCCAGCGGCTGTACGAGAACGGTTACATCACCTATATGCGTACCGACTCGACGACGCTGTCGGAGACGGCGCTGACGGCGGCGCGCAGGCAGGCGACCGAGCTGTACGGCAAGGAGTACGTCGCGGACAAGCCGCGGCAGTACACCCGCAAGTCGAAGAACGCCCAGGAGGCGCACGAGGCGATCCGCCCGGCAGGGGAGACCTTCCGGACGCCCGGTCAGGTCGCGAACGAGCTGGGCGCCGACGAGTTCCGCCTGTACGAGCTGATCTGGCAGCGCACGATCAGCTCGCAGATGGCCGACGCCAAAGGCACCACGATGTCGGTGCGCATCACCGGCACCGCGAGCAGTGGAGAAGAGTGCACCTTCGCGGCGTCCGGTCGCACCATCACCTTCGCCGGTTTCCTGAAGGCCTACGTCGAGTCCGTGGACTCCGAGGCGGGTGGCGAGGCCGACGACAAGCAGAGTCGCCTGCCGCAGCTCGTCAAGGACCAGGGCCTGACCGCCACCGAGCTGAGCCCAGACGGTCACTCCACCTCGCCGCCCGCGCGCTACACCGAGCCGAGCCTCACCGGGAAGCTCGAAGAACTCGGTATCGGCCGCCCCTCCACGTACGCCTCGATCATCAACACCATCCAGGACCGCGGCTACGTGTGGAAGAAGGGTTCCGCGCTGGTCCCGTCCTGGGTCGCGTTCTCCGTCGTCGGCCTGCTGGAAAGGCACTTCGAGCGGCTGGTGGACTACGACTTCACCGCGGGCATGGAGGACGAACTCGACCGGATCGCCTCCGGCGACGAGCAGCGCACCCAATGGCTGACGAAGTTCTACTTCGGCGGTGACATGGGCGGCGACGGTTCGATCGGCAGGCTGGGCGGGCTGAAGAAGCTCGTCGGCACCGGCGTCGAGGACATCGACGCGCGGGAGATCAACTCCATCCCGATGTTCCCGGACGCCGAGGGCCGCACCGTCTTCGTGCGCGTCGGCCGCTACGGCCCGTACCTGGAACGCGAGGTCGAGGAGAAGTCGCAGCGGGCGAACCTGCCCGACGACCTGCCGCCGGACGAGCTGACCGTGGAGATCGCGGAGAAGCTGTTCGCGACACCGCAGGAGGGACGTTCCCTCGGCACGGATCCGGTCAGTGGCAACGAGGTCGTCGCCAAGGAAGGCCGGTTCGGGCCGTACGTCACCGAGGTGCTGCCCGAAGGCGAGCCGCTGCCCGAGGACGCCACACCCGCGCAGAAGAAGGCGGCGAAGGCCAAGGCGCCGAAGCCGCGCACCGGCTCGCTGCTCAAGTCGATGACGATCAGCGAGATCACCCTCGACGACGCGCTGAAGCTGCTCTCGCTGCCGCGTGTGGTCGGCAAGGATCCGGAGTCCGGTGACGAGATCACCGCGCAGAACGGCCGGTACGGCCCGTACCTGAAGAAGGGCACGGATTCCCGTTCGCTGACCACCGAGGACCAGATCTTCGACATCACTCTCGACGAGGCGCTGAAGATCTACGCCGAGCCGAAGCGCCGTGGCCGCCAGGCTGAGGCGAAGCCGCCGTTGAAGGAGATGGGCAACGACCCGGTGTCCGGCAAGCCGATGATCGTCAAGGACGGGCGGTTCGGTCCGTACGTGACCGACGGGGAGTACAACGCCTCGCTGCGCAAGTCCGACAGCGTCGAGGAGCTGACCGACGAGCGCGCCGCCGAGTTGCTGGCGGAGAAGCGCGCCAAGGGGCCCGCGCCGAAGAAGAAGGCACCGGCCCGTAAGGCCCCGGCGAAGACGGCGACCAAGACGGCGGCGAAGAAGGCCCCGGCGAAGAAGGCTCCGGCGAAGGCGGCCGCGAAGAAGTCCTGACCCGCCGTTGCTCTGTCCGTGGCGGCATTCGGCGCAGCGCCGGTGCCGCCGCCCGGACGACGGTTCCGCCGTGCATCGTGTCCTGTGTGGACGGTCGAGCTGTCGTCGGGCCAGGTGGGGGCGCGCCGCGTCGAGCGGGTCGCGGGATCGGCGAGGGTGACCGAGCGTACGCGCGCCTCGTGGCGTGTGACGTGGACAGCGCCCGTTGGGTGGATGCGCCCGCAAGGGCGATCGCTACCCTGTACACGGAAACCTGTCGTATAGGAGTGGTTACCGTGCGAGAGCGTGCGCAGGCGAACGGAGACGGCACCCAGGCCTCCGGGACGTCCGCAGACTTCGCCGACCCCTTGTCCGGGCTGGTCACCGGATTCGAGAGCCAGGAATCCCGGAACGACTCGTCGGTCGTGCGGATCGCCGACCCGGTCGCCCCGGATCCGGATGCGGTTCGGCAGATGGTCGACGCGGCCATGGCCGACGAGGGACCCGTGTTCAACACCAGACCACTCGACGGGCCCGCCCAGGAGTCCGCCGAAGCCGCGCAGGCCCCGGCTCCGGACGTCACCGAGCAGACCTCGCCGCGCATCCCGGCGCAGTCCGGGCAGCCCGCGGCGGCCCCGGCCCGGCCGGGTTCCGAGCCGGGTTCCGACCACGGCCGCGTCGAGGCGTACGGCTCGCAGGCCGAGCCGCTGGGCATGCTGCCGCAACAGCAGCGCCGGAACTGGCCCACCCGGCCGAACCTGATGCGCCGCAACGTTCGCGTCCGGCCCGAAGCCCCCGCGCCGGGAGACCCCGCACCGGGAACGGCCGCGCCCGGGGGTGCGGAGGGGTCCGCCGAGCGGCCCCCTCCCGCCCGTCCGCGCCGGGACGGCTTCCTCCGGCCGTCCAGCGGGTCGACCGGCGTGATCATCGCGATCGTGCTGATGGTCGTGTTCGGAATCGTGGCGATCCAGATGCTGTCCAGCCTCATCAGCAGCATCTCCTCGCTCTTCTGACCGTCCCGTGCGCGGGCTTCGCGACCGTCCCGCGGCCGCAGCTCGCGGCGTAACCGGACGGGTTCGCCACCAGTACGGGCGCGACTACCGCCCGTGCTAACGGTGGTGCGGCGCTGAGCTGCGCGTCTGCGGAAGTACCCTGGTCGTCACCGTCGGTGTGAGCCGACAGGGGTGCGCAGGGTGCCGGGCAGACGTGTGGGGTGGGACGCATCAGCGAACAGGCGAATGCGAGCGGTGCGGGCGCGTCCACGCACTCCGACGGTTCGACCCTGCACCGCGCCCGCAGGGTGCTGGCGATCAAGCCGTTCCGCAGGCTGTGGGGCGTCACGTACCTGTGCAGCACCGCCGACTGGCTGCTGCTGCTGGCACTGACCAGTTTCGCTACCAAGCTCACCGACAACTACGCCGCGCAGAACTTCGCGTTCAGCGCCGTGGTGCTGACCCAGCTCCTGCCCGGGTTGCTGTTCGCGCCGCTGGGCGGACTGCTCGCCGACCGCTTCGACCGGCGCAAGGTCATGGTGATCTGCGACGTCCTGCGCTGCCTGCTGCTGATCTCCATCGCCGTCGTCGGCACGAACTGGTGGCTGTTCATCGGCAACTTCCTCGTCGGCTGCTGCGCGATGATGTGGATCCCGTCCAAGGACGCGGCGGTGCCGAACCTGCTGCGCCGTCCGGATCAGGTGGAGACCGCCGGACAGCTCGGCCTGGTGATGACCTACGGGCTCGCGGTGTTCACCGGTGGCGGCCTGTTCGCGATCCTCTACGGCATCGAGACGACGTTCCGGCTGCCCCCGGACATCTTCGGCGAACTCGGCCTCGCCCAGATCGCCCTGTTCATCAACGCGCTGCTCTACCTCGCCAGCGGGCTGATCGTCGCCACCCGCATCCCGGAGATCTCCCGGCGCGAGCCGAGACCGGACAAGCCGGTGGGACAGCCCGCGGGCGAGGCGATGGGCGAGCCGGCGGGGGAGATCCCGCCGGCGCCGGGCAAGCAGAGCGCACGCTCGCACGAGAGCCCGTCCGGGTTGTGGAGCATGGTCCGCGACGCGGGCAGGTTCATCCGGGCGAACAAGCTGATCCGCGGCCTGCTCATCGGCATGATGGGCGCCTTCGCCGCGGGCGGCGCGGTGATCGGCACGCTCAAGCCGTACTCGTCCAGCCTGCTCGGTGGCGACGCCTCGTTCGCCCTGCTGTTCGTCTCCGCGTTCCTCGGTGCGGCGACGGGTATGGCCGCCGCGCCGAAGCTGGCGCGGCGGCTGCCGCACGACCGGCTGTTCGGCATCTCCATCGTCGCCGCCGGGCTGACGCTGCTGATCGTCGCGCTGTCGCCGCATCTCGCCGTGTCGCTGCTGGCGGTCGCGGTCGTCGGCGCCTGTGCCGGCGTCGCCTTCCTCACCGGCGTGACCATCATCGGCACCCAGGTCGAGGACGCGGTCCGCGGCCGGATCAACGCGATCTACCAGTCGCTGATGAAGCTGATCCTGTTCGGCGCCACCTCCGCGGTCCCCGGACTGGTCGCCATCACGCAGCCGCGCACGTTCGACTTCCTCGGCAACTCGATCACCATCGACGGCACCCGGCCGGTGCTGCTCGGTGGTGGCCTGCTGGCCGCGCTCGTCGGCGTCTTCGCCTACCGGCAGATGGACTCCCGCCGCAGCGAGCCGATCCTGGCCGATCTGCGCAACGTGTTGCGCCGAAGGCCGCGCCGCGCCAACGGCCTGCTGATCGCCGTCGAGGGCAGCACCGCCACCGACACCGCGGCGCACGCCGACCGGCTCGCCGACTGGCTGCGCACCGGGACCCACCCGGTGGTGCTCGCCGCCGATCCCGCACTCGACGACGCCCGGCTCGCCTCGCTGATGTCCGGTGCCTCGCTGACCGGTGCGCGGGCCAGGGCGCTCGCCGCCGCGGCGGTCCGCGCCGACATCGTCGAACGCGATGTGCAGCCCGCCCTCGACGCCGGCGCGATCGTGGTGATGGAACGCTTCGTCGACTCGCCGCTGGCACACCTCTCCGCCGTGGCTGGCCTGGACTCGGAGGAACTCGAAGGGCTCGCCGACTGGGCAACCGGCAGGCTGCGCCCGGACGTGACGATCCTGCTGGACACCGACCCCGGTGCCCTGATCGAGCAGTCGATGCCGATCTCCGGCGACCAGTGGCAGGTACAGAACCTGCTCGCCGAGATGGCCGCCGCCGACCCCGACCGGTACGTCGTCGTGGACGCCGAGGGCACCGCGGACGAGGTCGGTGAACGGGTGCGCACGGCGGTGCGAGCGGTGCTGGTCGGCAGGCAGCCCGGGCTGGCCCCGAAGGAGGACGCGTGACCGTGACCGAGGCGGGGCCCGGTGCCACCGCCGCCCGCATCGGCGTGTGGCGGCAACTGGTCGGGCAGGAACCGGCGGTGGACACGCTCGCCGCGGCGGCCGCGGCTGCGGCCCGGATCGTCGAGGGGGAGACCCCGGCGGCCGGTTCGATGACACACGCCTGGCTGCTCACCGGCCCACCCGGCTCGGGACGTTCGGTGGCGGCCCGGACCTTCGCCGCCGCCCTGGAGTGCACACTCGGGATGGGCTGCGGCGAGTGTCCCGGCTGCCGGACCGCTCTCGCCGGAACACACGCCGACGTACGGCTGGTGGTGCCGGAAGGGCTGTCCATCTCGGTGGCGGAGATGCGCGCGCTGGTGCAGGCCGCGGCCAGGCGGCCGACCGGGGGACGCTGGCAGGTCGTCATCATCGAGGACGCCGACCGGCTCACCGAGGGCGCGGCCAACGCGCTGCTGAAGGCCGTCGAGGAGCCGCCGGACCGGACCGTCTTTCTGCTGTGCGCGCCGTCGGACCACCCGGAGGACGTCTCGGTGACGATCCGTTCCCGGTGCAGGCTGGTGACGCTGCGGACCCCGCCGCCGGAGGCCATCGCGCGGGTGCTGAACGAACGCGACGGGGTCGCACCGGACATGGCGGAGTGGGCGGCCTCGGTGTGCGGCGGGCACATCGGCAGGGCCCGCAGGCTCGCCACCGACCAGAACGCCCGGGACCGCAGGGCCTCCGTGCTGCGTATCCCGCTCGGCCTGCGCTCCGGCGCGGACGTCTTCGCCTGCGCCGACGAGCTGATCGTCGCCGCGGAGGCCGACGCGGGCGAGGAGAGCAAGGTCCGTGACGAGTCGGAACGCTCCGAACTGCGCACCGCGATGGGCGGCGACGGCACCGGGAAGGGCGTCGCCTCGGCGAAACGCTCCGCCGACGCGGCCGTCAAGCAGCTCGAGAAGCGGCAGAAGTCGCGGGCCACCCGAACCCACCGCGACACCCTCGACCTGGCGCTGGTGGACCTCGCCGGGTTCTACCGCGACGTGCTGGTCGCCTCCAGCCGGTCCGGCACCGTGCTGACCCATCCCGACCGCGCGGCCGAGGTGGCCACCGCGGCCGCCCAGTGGAGCCCGGAGTCGACGCTGCGCAGGCTGGAAGCGGTGCTCGCCTGCCGCGAGGCGATCCTGTGGAACGTCAAACCGCGCATCGCCGTCGAGGCCATGGTCACCACGCTGCGCCAGGGCTGAGCGGACCACCAGCGACACCCGGACACGCCGACGGCGGCTCCCCTTCCCAGGAAGCCGCCGTCGGCGGGACAGGATCTAGTCGCGTGGCCGCGGTGACGGGCGCGGCGGGTCGGTCAGGGTGACCGTCTGCCTGCGCCTGCCGGGCAGCGCAGCCACCAGCACGGCGCCGATCAGCAGCATCGCGGTGCCGGTCCAGAACATCGGCACCGAGGAGTACGCGGCGCTGGTCTGTGCCAGCTCGTCCGGCACGCCCGGAGGCGCCTCGCCGCCACCCGGCGGGGCGGGGGCGGGCGGTGCCGCCGTGCCGCACTCGACGCCACCGGCCGGGGCGTACGCCCTGGCCACCTGCTCGCCGAGGGAGAGCTGCAGCAGCGAGGACGGGAGCTGGTCGCGGACCTGCTCCGGAAGGGCGTCCTTGAGCGCGTTCGTCGGCAGGAGTTGCAGGTCGAGCAGCCGCGCCGAGGCGCCGAGCTGCAGGCCGGTGAACGGGTCCGTCATGTCCATCGACTTCTCGTCCAGGGCGGCGATGCTCAGCTTCAGCACGCCGATGTCGAGCACGCGCTCCTGCGCCAGATCGGTCAGCGGCTTGAACAGGCCGCCACCCTCGCCGGCGATCTTCGCGACGTCACCGAGCACCGGAACGTCCTCGACTCCCTCGAAGCCGGTGATCTGCTCCAGGCCGGGCAGCGGGATGCCGATCGGGATGTCCGCCGTCGGGTTGGCCGCGTCGATCGTGATCGGGTCCTGCCCGGGAAGCGCCACGGTCAGCACCGGTGCCGTGTAGTCGACCTTCGAGGTCTCCTTGTCGCCGGTCGAGGTCACCCGCAGCGTGGGCTGGCTGGCGACCTTGATCGACGTCTGCAGCGGGGTGCCCTGCAGGATGTTGATGTCCGCCGCCTGCAGCGTGGACGTCGACTCGACGGCCTTGCGCTCCGATTCCGGCATGTCCACCAGGCGCACCGTGGAGCGTGAGGACAGCGTGTTCGGCAGGCTCAGCAGCGAACCGTCACCGGTCTGGCTTGGCTCGGCGCCGCCGCCGAGCATGCCGCCGAGGCTGGAGAGCGGGCCGGGCAGGTTCTCGAGCCCTTCCCGCAGCGGGCCGGTCACCTGGTCGGCGCCGGGGATCGTCGGGATGACGTTGACCGCGGACAGGCTCGCCAGCGAGGTGGTGGCGTCGGAGATGGTGCCGACGCACGGGCCGAGTGTGTCGCTCCAGCGGGCGTGGGCGCTGCCGTTCAGCAGGCCGACGTTGAGCAGCGGGTTCTCCGGGGCGTTGAAGCCCCCGGTGGTCGGTTCCGGGTTGTCCGGCAGCGCGGTCTGCACGAGGGACCCCGGCGTCTGCGGGGCGTTGCCCGCCACGCTGAGGCCGGTGGGGGACGCCTGCGCGATCGACCGCTCGTAGGTCAGGTACGCCTCGGAGTTGGCCTGCGCACTGGACAGGCCAAGGCCCGCCTCGGCGAGCGCCTGTTTCGGCAGCTCCTCGCCGAGCCCGGGCAGGATCGCGCTGGTCTGCACGGCCTCCGGCAGCAGGCGGAGCACGCCGAGTGCGGCCCCCGCGTCACCGACGGCTCGGCCGAGCGGTGTCGGCACCTGGGGCGAGGAGATCGGCGGCTGGCCCGGCATTCCGGGCTCCGGGATCGGCGTGGTGGGGATCGTCGTCTCCTGCGCCAGGGCAGGGCCTGCGGTCAGCAGCAGCAGGGCCGCCGTGAGAGGCAGGGCCAACGAGCGTGGCGGGCGTCCGCGCATCAGAAGGTTCCTCCTGGAAGGAAGAGTCGGGAAGCCAGTGCGTACCGGCGTCGGTTCATCTAACGACACCGGGGGCGTGAGGTGACGCGCGCCCTACCGCTACACTTGGCCGCGCACGAACGAGAGTTCGTGAGAAGTGTGCCGCCTTAGCTCAGTCGGCCAGAGCGATTCACTCGTAATGAATAGGTCAGGGGTTCGATTCCCCTAGGCGGCTCCCAGCTCGGGGCCCCTTTCCGCAGTCGCGGAAAGGGGCCCCGAGTCGTGTGTCCGGCCGGCCGGATGGCTGTCTCCCGTCATCTCCCGCGAGGCCGGGCGAGCCGCCGCGCTTCAGGTGCCGGGGCCGTCCGCGGAATTTCATTCGAACGGGTGGCATCGCGTTCGAATCCCGGTGAACCGTCCGGGGTCGCGGTGTCCGGTGCGCGGTCCTCGGCTACGAGATGCGGGATGCCGAGCCGCAGGAGGCCGACGGATCGTCACCATCGGCTCGCCCGCCGTACCGGAGGGCACGGACCGTCGGTGGCCGGTACCACCGACGTTGGCGTTCGCGCGCGTCCCGGAGGGCAAGACCGTCAAGAACCGGCTGCACCTTGACGTCAACCCGGTCGACAGGGAACAGGACGAGGAGGTCCACCGCCTGCTCGAACTGGGGGTGCGGCACGCCGGCCTCGGTCAGGGCGATGCGAGCTGGGTCGTGCTCCTGGACCCGGAGGGATTGCCTCACATGTGACACAGCGTTCTCAGCAGCAACGGAGCCCCGGCGCATAGGTGCGCCGGGAGTTCCTGGCCGCCCAGGGGGTGGACGACACCTATCCAGTCTTGATAGCAGCCGACGAGATCGATGCCGTTATGAGCCTGGTTGAGCACCATTGGCCGGGACGCCGCGCTGCTTGGATTCAGGAAGCAAATGGCAGCCGGTGTTGATACCCACGATGGTGCCTTTCTTGCCATCTGCCTCTCCTGCGCCAGCAATTATCCGTAGACTTGCCCCATAGGAGTCGGAAATATTCAACTCGTGGTAGTCGCCCTTGTTTACTTCGAGTCCTGGCGCGGTGAAACCATGCTGACCGGCCACGCTCTTTACTACTTCAATGGCTTGTGGCCATTGATCAGTGGAAATTGGAACAGGGTTCGTGCTGCCTCCTAGTAATAGATTAACCGCATCCCACGCATCAACTTCCTTGAAATCATTGCAACCAGTGTTTGTGCTGACTTCGTCACTTTGCTGCCAGGGAGGCAATTGTAGGTCAGTACTCAGTTTTTCCGTGATCTTTCGCAGCATCTCGTCGTGTCGAGTTTTAGCCTCGTCTATGTTGGGGCGTTTCATGAGTTCGTCCCATTGTTGTTGCAGGCTCATGTCTTCTCGTGAGGTGTCGTTGTTGAGGTAGCGGTCGGCGTCGTTGTCTCCGCATGCAGCTAGTGCGGAGGTGCAGGCGAGTGCGACCGCCAGTTTTGCGAGTGGCCGTGTACGTTGTTGGATCACGAAGGGCCGTTTCATTGTTTTTGTACTGCCAGTTCTGGTTGTCCGGCTATAATTGCAGCCATATTGTGTTCGCTGGTGGACATCTGGCCGTCGCCCACGGCGTACTCACTGTGTCCCTGTGAGGCGATCATTGGGCCGTGTTGTTCGGTGGAGAGTTGGTTCATTCCTTGCATGTGTTCCAGGGGTGGTCCGTATCGGTCGCCGTAAGGTATGACGTTGGCGATGGCATCGCCCTCGGCGGAGAGGTTGTAAGCGTGCCCTTCGGGAACGTGGAGGTTTGCGGCTACCTGGGCGGGATTCTCGCCTTCGGAGATTCCGGGTGAGCCGAAGAAAATGGCGTCGTCCACTCCGTGGCTTTGGGTGAGCGCGATACCTGTCGTGGTCGATCCGTAGGAGTGTCCGAGCGCGGTCAGATGGGGCTGATCGTCGTCGAGCCGGGAAGCGTTGATCCCTTCCTGGAACTTGGCGAGCTTTTCCGCGCCCTCGTTGGCAGGATTACCGGTAAGGAGTTCGTCCAGATCCTCGACCCGCGTCGTGGGTGGTTCGTAACCCAGCCATGTCACCATCGCAACTGACTGCCTGCTGGGATCCTTGAGCATTTGGTTGGCGTATTGACGCATCTCGTTCATGTCATTGACGTAGCCAGCCATGCCGTTTTGGACGTTGGAGTTCATTCCGGGGGTGAAGACGCCGACGTGTTTGGCGGTGTCGATGTTGCCGGTGGCGACGGCGGCCATGGCGGTGTCGCCGCTCATATCCAGGGACAGAAGTTGGTGGTCCGGCTTTGGCTGCTTGGTTCGTGGGTCGAGCATCATTCTGTCTACCGAGTCGAGTCCGGCGAGTTTGTCGTTGAATTTGGTGATCTCGGCTTGCAGGACGTTACGGGTGTTTTGATGGCCGGGGCCGTTGGTGAGTTTGTCGATTTGGCCTTGCAGGTCGGCGCGTGCGCTTTGCAGGGTGGTGCGTTCCTTGCCGATCAGGGCGAGGTTGGCGTCGTTGCGTGCCCAGCCTGTGACGCCGTCGCGGTTGCCGACCAGTTCGGGCCGGTCGGCGATGAGTCGGCGTTGCTGGTTCTGCGACAGGGTGGACCACCAGGCGGCGTTCTGCGCGACGGTCGCGCCTTCGGCGGGCGGCGCAAGAATGGACAGGCCGCCCAGGGTGAATCCGGCGTCGCCGAACGAGGAGAGGCTGGTGTTGGTGTTGTCGTTGCCCGAGCTGTCGACCATCGTGCCGGAGAGCATCTCGTCGAGAACGGCGCAGGCGTCGGAGTCGATGTCCTCGGCCTGCCGGAGCACCTGTTCGACCCGGTCCTTGAGTTCCTCGGCGGTGCGTTGGCGCTCGGCGGCTACGGCTTCGGCCTGGTCGGGCGGGGTGCCCGGCGGTGGCCCCTGGTCGCTGATCGCCCCGTCCGGGCCGATGGTGAAGCACTGGGCTTGGGCGAGTCCGAGTGCTTCTTCCCGAGCGTGCACGACTCCGGTGATCGCGTCGCCGATATCACCGAACGCGCGGCGTGCCGCGCCCAGTTCGGCGGCAAGTTCCTCGGCCGCGTCCACGAGCTGGTTGACCCGGCCGGTCGCGGCCTCGGCCGCGGGGCCGGACCAGCCTTCGACGCTCGCGGCGGCACGCAGCTCGTCCGACGCACCGTGAAGTTCCTGGAACTCGGCGTTGAGGGGGCCGACCACTTGCTGGGCCGGCGCTGGGTCCCACCGCAGGACGTCTGCCCAGGTGACCATCAGAGCGCCTTCCGTCCGCCGGCACTGGCTGCGTGATGGAGGTCGGTTTGCGCGGCTTGCTCGTTCGAGCTGTAGAGCTGCGCCGCTTGGCCGAGCGAACCGGACACCTCGGAGAATCCGGTACTCAGGCTCCGGGTGCGCTCCTGCCACGCTGAGCGGAGAGCGTCGATCTTGCCGACGATCCGGCCGCCCGGCATGCCTGATTCGCCGGTCGGCAACCGGCCAGCGGCGTCGACCCCCGCGATCGCCTCGGAGGCGCCGCTGGCGGCTTGTCCAGCCTGCCGCACCGTCTCGATGACCGCTTCGTACCCAGACATGACCAGGCTTCCCCTCCCGAGCCGATGTGGTTGTGACGTTACGACACCGTTCGGATGCTGTCAGCCATATCGAAGTGATTCGAGTACCCCACCGGGTGGCATGTGCCGATGATTGCTCAGCGCGGCTGAGTGGGACTACTCATCCGCGCCACTGTTGCTTGCTCGCGCATGTGGACAGTTGGTACCGCAACGACACTTCGTGACGGCCTCGTTGGCGCTGGAGCTCCTAACGAAATGATCTCCAAGGAGGTTGGACCACTCCAGGACTGATGGTCCGGTGGTTCGGCCGAAGCCGTTAAAGGCGACGACGAGTTGTGGGCGGTGCGCGCCGCGCCCCGGAGACGGCCGGGCACCGGAATTCACCATCGGAACCGGAGGAGTGGGAATCCCGCTCCGGGAACGCGGCGTGCCGCACAGCTTGCCGACCTGGGAACCCGAGGGGTCACGTTGACCCATCGGGCGGGCCGTGGGCCGGACAAGAGGACAACGGATGTCGTCCGATCACCTTCCGCCGGCTCGAAGATGTCACATGTGCGGTATTGCGGAGGGCAACGAGTTCTGCGTCCTCGCGAGCCGCTGCCGGTGATCCGGTTCCGAACCGGTAAGCCGAACCCGTCAACCGAACCAGCGGTGCGAGCGGGTCGCCAGCGCCGTGCGCCCGTGTCCGCGGGGTGGTGCGGGCTCCGCGCGCGGCCACACCGGAGCGTGCGCGACCGCCGGGAGCTGTGCCCGCAACGCGGGCAGCGGCAGCGGACGGCGCCGGGTGAGCGTGCTGGCGATGCTCGGATTGAGCTCGACGAACGGATAGGTGGCCTGCAGGGAACTCAGCCGGTCGTTGATCTGGCGGCCGGTGTCGTCCAGTACCCGCTCGGTGACCGCCGGCTGGATGAGCAGGAACTCCTCGGTGCGGATCCGCACGGCCCGGTCCAGCGGGCGCAGGTCGTGCCGCAGCAGTTCGGCGATGTTGTGTTCGGTGTGGATTCCCGCCCTGGTGCCGAAACGGGCGTGCACGTCCGCCAGTTCGTCGACGCGCACCAGTGTCAGTCCCAGCGAGACGGTGTCGGCGGCGACGCCGACCCACGGTTCGATCGAGGCGAGCGTGTGCAGCCCGGTGCCGGGATCCCTGCCGTGGCCCCGTTCCTGCCGGACCTGTTCGATCGCTCTCGCCGCTTCCTCGCGCTGTACCTGCAGCCGTCCGGACACATGCCGCAGTGCCGCTTCGGCGCGCTGCTCGATGTCCAGCGCCGCCGGGCTGAGCACGCTGTTCAGCGTGGCGTCGATGCGCTGCCGCACCATCGGCGGGAGGCGGTCGCTGAGCAGGTCGCGCAGCCGGACCACTTCGGCGTACGCCTCGTCCCGGCGCATTCCCCAGCGGCCACGGAACAAGCGCGACGATTCCAGCGAGACGCCCTGCCCGTCCACGTCCTCGAGGTCGTGTGCGATCACCGAGGCGCCGAACGTGGGCGAGAGGACGACCACGGACCATTCGCGGGAGAGCCATTCGTCCGGCCGCAGCAACACCGGGGTGACGCCCGGCGGCAGATCGGGACGGCCCTGGTCGACCATGCCGACGACGGTCACCGCGGCCCGGGCGGCGATCTTCGCGTACACCTCCCGTTCGCGGTCGAAATAGGGCAGCCGCTGGAACATCGCGATCACGACGGCGTCACCGAGGTCGATGTCGGCGAGCGCGGCGTGCTCCACCGCGTGTGAGGCGATCACCAGGGATCGTTTGGTCAGCAGCCCGGCTCTGGCGGCCGATGAGGGCTCGTGCATGTGCGGATGTCTCCCGATACGAAGAGCTTTGCGGAGCGGATTCCGGGAGTCGCCGTTGTGTCACGCCACGACGGCAGCACGATCGGTTGTGCAGGCGACGGGAATTGGGGGTCCCACGGTAGGAGAGTCCGCTACCGGACGCCAGGTGCACGAACGGGTGGCGAATTCGTGAATTCGTCACCGCAGGTGATCGCGCGGAATTCGTGACCGGAAATGGTGCGACAACCGGTCACTCGAGGTTGCCGCATCGCAATTCGTCGGCATATCGCGTTCTCCCGACCGCGATGCGCCGACGAATTGCGGTGGACGGTCGCCGAGGGCGGGCCACGGTTTCGCCCCGGCCCCCATCCGGCCCCCATCCGGCCGCGCCGAGGCGGCGCTTAGGCTGGGCGCATGCCGCTGTTCTCCTTCGAGGGCGTCAGCCCGACCGTGCACCCGGACGCCTGGATCGCCCCGACCGCCACGTTGATCGGTGACGTGATCGTGGAGAAGGACGCTTCCGTCTGGTACGGCGTGGTCGTCCGCGCCGACTTCGGCCGGATCGTCATCGGCGAGGGCGCCAACATCCAGGACAACTCCGTGCTGCACGTCAACGACGGCGTGTGCGAGATCGGCCGCAACGTCACCGTCGGGCACATGTGCCTGGTGCACGACTGCACGGTCGGCGAGCAGGCCTTGATCGGCAACGGATCGACCGTGCTGGACAAGGCTGAGATCGGGGCGAGAGCGCTGGTCGCCGCCGGAGCCACGGTGACGCCGGGCTCCGTCGTCCCGCCCGAGGTGATCGCCATGGGCAGCCCGGCGAAGAAGCACGTTCCGCTGACCGACTCGGCCCGCGTCTGGGTGGAGCACAACGCCGAGATCTACCGGCAGCTCGCCCGCAGGCACGCCGAGGGCGTCGCCCCGGTCCAGGACTGAGGGTGGCCGGCGAGATCGAGTCAGCACACGCACGAACGGAACGCCGAACACCGATGACCGTCCAGATCGAGGCGGGCTCGCTGCGCCGGGCCGCCGTCGAACTGCTCCCAGCCGTCCTGGTGGCCGCGCTGGTCAGTGCCGCCCTCCAGCTCCTGGTCGAGGCGCTGCCGATCCCGCCGGGTTCGCAGGTGCCCAACGCGTACTCCGGCTTCGCCATCGCCGCCACCGCCGGGCTGCTCCTGCTCCTGGCCGTGCGCAGCCACTGGCCGCGCTGGGCCACCCCCCTCGCCTGGGGCGGCGCCGGAGCGATCGGCACGCTGTGGCTGTCGTTCGCGCTCGCCGGCAGCCGGTTCTACCTCGGCGGCGTGAGCTGGGACCAGACCCCGCGGGTGCAGTACCTGGCGCGGCTGGCCGAATCCCCGGCGCTGACCGACCTGAACTACGCCGACCTGCCGCCCTTCTACCCGGCAGGCTGGTTCTGGGTCGGCGGACGGCTGGCGGACCTGTTCGGCGTCCCCGGCTACGAGTTCTACAAGCCGTATGCCATCGCCACCGTCGCCGTCGCGGCGGCGCTGGTGTTCGTGCTGTGGAGCGTGGTCGTACCGCGCCGGATCGCGTTGCTGCTCGCCGTCGCGACGGGCATGGTCGCCATCCGCGGCGCCGCCTACGAGCCGTACTCCTGGCTGACGCTGGCGGTGATCCCGCCGCTGGCCGCGATCGCCTGGGCGCTGTTCCGGGACGCGGGCACGCTGTCCCGGCGCACCGTCCTCGGTGCGGTGCTGCTGATCGGCGGGTTCCTCGGGGTCAGTGCGGCCGTCTACACGCTCGCCTTCGGGTTCTTCGGCTTCCTGCTGGCGGTGTTCGCCGTCGCCGCGCTGGTGGCGGGCAGGCGTTCGGGCAGGTCCGCCGGGGCAGTGCTGCGGACGCTCGTGCCACGGGTGCTCGGCATCGGTGTCGCGGCTCTGCCGCTGACGCTGTTGCTGTGGACGCCGTATCTGCTGGCCGTACTGCGTGATCCGGTGTCCGGCAGTACCGCTCTGCGCTACCTTCCGGAGATCGGCGCGCTGCTGCCGACGCCGATGCTGGACTTCTCCGTGGCGGGCCTGGTCTGCCTGACCGGTACCGGCTGGCTGCTGCTCGCCTGGCGACGCAGTGCACTGGCCAGGGCACTGTCCGGCGTCGTGCTCGCCTGCTACGCCTGGTACGCCATCTCGACGGCCGCCCTGCTCGTTCCACTGACGCTGCTGCCGTTCCGGGTGGAACCCCTGCTGGAGGTGGCGCTGTGGTGCGCGGGCGCGCTCGCCGCCACGGAGGTACTGCGGTGGCTGCTCACCCGGTTCGGCCACGTCTTCGACGCGGTTCCCGCCCCGCGCGCGTCCCGGGTGCTGCAGCGCAACCTGGTGATGGGCGTGGTCGCGGTGCTGGCCGTCGTCGCCGTCGGGCAGGAGGCACGCGGGGACAAGCGGAGCCTGGTGCCCGGCTACCTGGACGCGGCCGCCAAGGACTACGACCTCGACGGCACGAACGCCCTCGCCGACCGGGAGACCGACCAGGACGGCTACTGGTCCGGTGAGCTGACGCGGACGATCGAGTCGATGACGGGCAAGGCCCCCACCGACATCACGCTGCTCACCACGTTCACCGACCTGCTCGCGCTGCGGCCGTACCACGGGTTCCAGACGACCATCTCCGGCTGGGCCAACCCGCTCGCCGACTACCTCGGCCGCAACGAGCAGATCGACACCTGGGCGGCGAGCACCGACGCGGCCTCGTTCAAGAAAGCGTTGGACGAGAGCAGGTTCCGCGATCCCGAGGCCTTCGTCTTCCGGCGCTCCGACGAGGGGTACACGATGCGCGTCTCGTTCGACATCTTCCCGCGTGAGCCCAACATCGGGTACCGCGAGGTGACGTTCGACGCCGCCCTGTTCGACGATCCGGCGTTCCGCAAGCAGGACGTCGGCCCGTTCACCGTGATCACCCGCGAGGGCTGAGAGGGTGTGGTGAAACCCGGCTCTGTTGGTGGACGCGGGTGTGGTAGTTGATCTTTGTTGGGTGGTTTGTGGTCATCTTTGTGGGTGTGTCGGTGTAGCTGTGTGCCTGTGTATGCCTCGTCGTTGACTGATGCGCAGTGGTCGGTGATCGAGCCGTTGTTGCCGGTGGTGCATCGGCGATTGGGTGGTCGACCGAGAGTGCATGATCGGCGGCTGGTGGTGGACACCATTTTGTATGTGCTGGTCAGTGGGTGTGCGTGGCGGATGGTGCCGCATGATTTGGTTCCGTGGAGTGTGGCGTACCGGTGGTTTCGTGAGTGGACGCTGGATGGTTCGTGGCAGCGGGTGCACGACACCTTGCGCGATCGGGTTCGGGCGGTGGACGGGCGTGACCCGCAGCCCTCGGCTGCGGTGCTGGATTCCCAGTCGGTGAGGAGTTGCGAGGGTGGCGAGGCAATCGGTTACGACGCGGGGAAGCGGGTGCGGGGTC
>NZ_NKYE01000048.1 GCF_002262875.1 Amycolatopsis antarctica
TGTACAGCTTCATCATCTTGTTGCTCTCGGGTGTGTATCTGACGTTGTTCTTCGACCCCTCGATGGAGGAGGTCATCTACAACGGTAGTTATGTGAACCTGCAGGGTGTGGAGATGACGCGGGCGTTCGCGAGCACGCTGGACATCTCGTTCGAGGTGCGTGGCGGGTTGTTCGTCCGGCAGTTGCATCACTGGGCGGCGCTGATCTTCGTGGCGGCGATGATGGTGCACATGTTCCGGATCTTTTTCACGGGGGCGTTTCGTCGTCCGCGTGAGGCGAACTGGGTCATCGGTGCGTTGTTGTTGATTTTGGGGATGTTCGAGGGGTTCTTCGGTTATTCGCTGCCGGATGATCTGTTGTCGGGTACGGGTATCCGGGCGACGTTGTCGGGCATCGTGTTGTCGGTGCCGGTGATGGGTACTTGGGTGCACTGGGCGTTGTTCGGTGGGGAGTTCCCGGGTACGGAGATCATTCCGCGGTTGTACACGCTGCATATTTTGTTGATTCCGGGGATCATGCTCGGTTTGATCGCGGTGCATCTGGCGTTGGTGTGGTATCAGAAGCACACGCAGTTCCCGGGTGTGCGGCGTAAGGAGACCAATGTCGTCGGTGTGCGGATCATGCCGGTGTTCGCGCTCAAGGGTGGTGCGTTCTTCGCGTTGGTGACGGGGCTGACGGCGTTGATGTCGGGTGTGTTCCAGATCAACGCGATCTGGAATCTGGG
>NZ_NKYE01000049.1 GCF_002262875.1 Amycolatopsis antarctica
GGCGAGGGTGACGGCGACGATGACCCAGGCCGCGGTGGGGGCGAGCAGGAGCAGGGAGTCGCCGAGTGGGACGCCGCCGTTCCAGGCGTTGGTGACCAGTTCGGTGGCGGAGCCGCCGGGCAGCAGGCGCTTGAGCAGGGTGAGTTCCTCGGTGCCGGTGATGCCGACCCAGCTCGCGACGGCGATGACGCCGAGGGTGACGGGCAGGGTGGTGACCTGGGCGTGTTCGGGGGAGTTGGTCAGTCCGGCGGTGGCCAGGCCGAGGCCGATCATCATGGCGATGGTGGCGAGTACGGCGATGATCAGTAGGCCCATGTTGTCGGGCATGCCGGTGACCACGCCGAGTACGGTCATGATGACCGCGATCTGGATCATCGCGATGACGGTGACCGGCAGTACCAGGCCGGTGAGGATGCTGGCGTCGCCGGCGGCGGTGGAGCGCAGTCGCTTGAGGAACAGGTTCTGCCTGCGTGAGGCCAGGGTGGTGACCGCGGAGGAGTAGAGGCCGAACGCGCTGACGGTGAACATGACGATGGCCGCGATGTAGCCGAGGCTGCCGACCTGGGCGAACAGTTCGTGCTGGTAGATGAAGAAGGCGCTGATCGCCACCGGCATCACGAAACTCGTGATCAGTACCGATCGGTTCCGGAAAATCTGGATCAGCTC
>NZ_NKYE01000006.1 GCF_002262875.1 Amycolatopsis antarctica
ATCCGATTGATGGCCGCACGGCTAGCAGGCGAAAACGTCGAACCTCACGGCCCCATCGAGACCGAGGCAGCCCAACGCCTAGCAGACGACCTCACACCCTGACCACCAAGGTTTCACCACACCCTCTAAGGCGCGGCTCGCTGATGCCGAGGCACGAGTGCGGTGGCATCAAGCGGCGATCGCGGCGGGTGTCGACCTGGCTGCCGTCGTCGATGCCATCAATGACGCGCAAACCGAACGGGAGCCGCTCGGGCTGAGCTGGCGAGCATGCCCACGGCGCGCACGATCGGAAGAATCGAGGTGTATGCGATGGTCGACTCGCTGGGCGATGTTGGCGCAGCGCTAGCCTAGGCGAACTCGGAGCGGCACGCGCCGTTATACGACAAGCTCGGGGCCGAATTGCGGTACGAACACGAAGAAGCGGCCGTCGATGTGACGACCGCTTCGCGTGTGGTTAGCGAGTGTGTCCGAGGGGGGACTTGAACCCCCACGCCCGTTAAGGGCACTAGCACCTCAAGCTAGCGCGTCTGCCATTCCGCCACTCGGACTTGCTGGGACATAGAGTAACGGATCCCTGATCGGTCGTTCACCGGGGGGTGTCGCGGGTCGACGGGCTGAACGGGTGGCGTCGGGGTGGTAGGAATGCCGGGTGAGCGAAGCGACCGAGAACCATGACTCTGCCCTGGACACCGCCTGTGCCGAGGCGGTCACGCTGACCAGCGACCTGATCCGCATCGACAGCACCAACACGGGCGATCCGGACACGGTGGTGGGGGAGCGGGCCGCCGCGGAGTACGTCGCCGAGAAGCTGACCGATGTGGGCTACGAGATCGCCTACGTGGAGTCCGGCGGAAAGAACCGGCACAACGTGATCGCCCGTCTGGAGGGCGCCGACCGTAGCCGGGGTGCCCTGCTGATCCACGGCCACCTCGACGTCGTGCCCGCCGACCCGGCCGAATGGTCGGTGCACCCCTTCTCCGGCGCTGTCCAGGACGACTACGTGTGGGGTCGGGGCGCGGTCGACATGAAGGACATGGTGGGCATGACGCTGGCGATCGCCCGCCACTACAAGCGGAACAGCATCGTCCCGCCCCGCGACATCGTCTTCGCCTTCCTCGCCGACGAGGAGGCCGGCGGCCAGTACGGCGCGCAGTGGCTGGTCGACAACCGCCCCGAACTGTTCGAGGGCGTCACCGAGGCGATCAGCGAGGTCGGCGGCTTCTCCATCACGCTGAAGGACGGCGTGCGCGCCTACCTGATCGAGACCGCCGAGAAGGGCATCCGCTGGATGAAGCTGCGCGTGCGCGGCACCGCGGGTCACGGCTCGATGATCCACAACGACAACGCCGTCACCAAGCTCTCGGAGGCGGTGGCCCGCCTTGGTAATCACCGGTTCCCGCTGGTGCTCACCGACTCCGTCCGCGAGTTCCTGGCCGGGGTCACCGAGATCACCGGCTGGGATTTCCCGGAGGACGACATCGACGGCGCCGTCGCGAAACTGGGCAACATCTCGCGGATGATCGGTGCGACCCTGCGCGACACCGCGAACCCGACGATGCTCACCGCCGGGTACAAGTCGAACGTCATCCCCTCCGTGGCCGAGGCGGCCGTCGACTGCCGCGTGCTCCCCGGCCGGGTCGAAGCTTTCGACAGGGAGATCGCCGACATCCTCGGCCCGGACATCGAACGCGAATGGATGGAACTCCCGCCTGTCGAGACCACCTTCGACGGTGCCCTCGTCGACGCCATGACGGCGTCCGTGCTGGCCGAGGACCCCGGCGCCAAGACCCTGCCGTACATGCTCTCCGGCGGCACCGATGCGAAGGCCTTCCAGAAGCTGGGCATTCGCAACTTCGGCTTCTCCCCGCTGCGATTGCCCGCCGACCTCGACTTCTCCGCCCTGTTCCACGGTGTGGACGAGCGGGTACCGGTCGACGCGCTCAAGTTCGGCACCCGGGTGCTGGATCGTTTCGTCCGCAGCGCGTGACGGCCCGGTGACACCCTTCCGCGCGGCGGGGCGGCCTAGGTGATCAATTCTGGCAGCCCCGCCGCGGCGAGTTGCCTGCGCCTGCGCAGCCAGATCCGCCGCGTTCCGTCCGGGTAGAGCCGGACGTTCGACAGCTCCCACCCGGTGAACTCGGCGTTGATGGAGAGCTGGGTCGCTGCCGACAGGCGGGAGATGCCCGGTGGCAGGCGCAGCCTCCGGTACTCCCACTTGTCGTCGTGATGAGACCCGTCCACCGCCCCGTCGCCTTCCACGTCACTCATGGTGCGATCACCTGAATCCCCTCTCCGGTGGCGGAACCGACCATGACCTGACCACTCCCGGCGTCGACAGTCACCGTGTCCGGCTGGCGGACCGTGGGGAACCGGAACCGCTCCACCGGCTCGCCACCGCCCACATCGAACCCGACGACCTCGTTGCGTTCGGTGAGCGTCACCCACGCCAGGTCGCGGCGCTCGTCGTAGGCGATGCCGTACGGCCCGCCGGGCACCGGGTACCGCTGCCGCAGCAGTAGCGGGTCGGCGGAGAAGGCGAGCAGTGCACCCGCCCGCGCGTCGGTGACCAGCACCCGCGCGTGCCTGTCGACGACGGCGTTGGCAGCCCCGTCGCCCGCCCGCAGACCCTCGTTGACCGTGCCCGCGTCCAGATCGACGTCGAACAGCGCGGTCCGCAACCGGTCCAGTACCACCGTTCGCCCACCGGGGGTGAACACGTCGTCGGCGCTGTACAGCTGCCCGGTGACGGACTTCGACACGCGATCGCCGTCGAGCACGTCGACCGCCTTGCGGTCGCGTACCGACACCAGTGTCCGGTCGCCGGTCGCCGCCGTGCCGGATGGCTGTCCGGCTACCGGCACGGTGCTCAGCGCACCGTCGCCGGCGCTGATCCGAGCCAGGGCGCCCGCGCCCGGCAACGCCGCCAGGAAGCCCTCGCCGGTGGCGTCGAGGGAGTCCGCCCGCCCCGGCAGCGGCACCGAACGCGGGGGAGCGGACAGCTCGTCCAGTGGGTACAGCAGCATCGCGGGCGGACCGTCAACGGCGACACCGAGGGTCCTGCTGCCGGGGTGGACCGCCATCGCGGTGGCCGCACCCGCGGCGAGAACCGTGCCGCCGGGCGGGGTCGCGACGGGAGGGGCGGCGGCCGGGGCGACCGCCACCGGGTCGGCGACGAGCTGCAGATCGTCGCCCCCGCCCTGTTCGCCGGCACACGCGGTGACGGTCAGCGCGCAGGCGAGCGGGATCGCGAGCAGAGCAGCGGCGCGCCCTCGCACAGTGGTGCCTCCGGTGGTCCTGCGGTGTTCGGTCGCTTCCAGCATCCCCCAGGATCCCCGAGCCGTCACGTGGATGTCACCCGCGGCTCATTTCGGCCATCGCTCCGGGTAGCCGAAATCGATGCCGCTCACGTCGTCGAGGGCGGCCTTGATCGCGGGTGGCAGGGTGATCTCGTCGGCAGCCAGGGAGCCGGTGAGCTGACCGGTGTCACGGGCGCCGACGACCGGCGCGACGACTCCCGGCCGGTCCCGGACCCAGGCAAGGGCGACGACAAGAGGCGAGGTGCCGAGACCGTCGGCCGCCGTGGCGACGGCCTCGACGATGCGAGCCGCCCGGTCGGTGCGGTGCTGCTCGACGTAACCGGCGTAGGTGCCGGAGGCGCCGCGCGAGTCGGCGGGCGTGCCGGAGCGGTACTTTCCGGTGAGCACGCCGCGGCCGAGCGGCGCCCATGGCAGCAGTCCGATCCCGTGGTGCGCGGCGGCGGGGACGACCTCGCGTTCCACACCTCGCTGCACGAGCGAGTACTCGACCTGGCTGGACACGATCGGATTCGTGGTGCGCGAGGCCGCCGCCGTCGCGAGCTGCCAGCCGGAGTAGTTGGACACGCCCACATAGCGGACTTTGCCGCTGCCGACGGCGAAGTCCAGCGCCGCAAGGGTTTCCTCGATCGGTACGGTGCCGTCCCAGGCGTGAAGCTGCCACAGGTCGACGTGGTCCACGCCGAGCCTGCGCAGCGAACCGTCCAAAGCGGACAGCAGGGCGCCACGCGAGGCGCCGCCACCGAAGGGCCCCTCGGTCCGGCGCGCCACCGCTTTCGTGGCCAGCACGACATCGTCCCGCGGAACCAGGTCGCCGAGCAGGGATCCGAGCACCCGTTCGCTCTCGCCCTCGCCGTAGATGTCGGCGGTGTCGACGAGTGTTCCGCCGGCGTCGATGAACGCCACGAGCTGACTGGCGGCCTCCTCGGGATCGGTATCCGTGCCCCAGGACATCGTGCCGAGGGCCATTCGGGACACGCGCAGTCCCGACCGCCCGAGCCGTCGCTGTTCCATGCCCAAACACTAGACGGGCGCGCAGCGCCTCCATTGAGGGTGGTGGTGGGTGACGGTGTGGGCTAGACGGGCGCGCAGCGCCTCCATTGAGGGTGGTGGTGGGTGACGGTGTGGGCTAGACGGGTGCGCAGCGTCTCGGTTGAGGGTGGTGGTGGGTGACGGTGCGGGGATGGCGGGTGCGGAGCGTCCGGGGCTCCCCGTTAGTGTCGGCGTCCGTGCGATTGGGACTGAATCTCGGATACTGGGGCGCGGGTAACGACGCGTCGAATCTGGCGCTCGCCAGGCATGCGGACACCCTGGGCTTTTCCGTGGTGTGGGTGGCCGAGGCGTACGGCTCGGACGCTCCGACGGTGCTGTCCTGGATCGCCGCGCAGACCACCTCGGTGGACGTCGGCAGCGCGGTGTTCCAGATCCCGGCCCGGACGCCCGCGACGACGGCGATGACCGCCGCGACACTGGACACCCTGTCCGGTGGCCGGTTCCGGCTGGGCCTGGGCGTGTCGGGGCCGCAGGTGTCCGAGGGCTGGCACGGCGTGCGTTTCGACAAGCCGCTCGGCCGGACGAGGGAGTACGTGGACGTGGTCCGGATGGCGCTGCGCCGCGAGCGGGTGCGCTACGAGGGCGAGCACTTTCGGCTCCCGCTGCCGGACGGACCCGGCAAGGCACTGGCACTGACGGTGCATCCGGTCCGGGAGCACATTCCCACCTATCTCGCGGCGATCGGGCCGAAGAACCTGGAACTGACCGGGGAGATCGCGGACGGCTGGCTGCCGGTCTTCTACTCGCCGGAGCACGCGCACGAGCAGCTCGGCCATGTGCGGGCGGGCGCGGACAGGGCGGGACGTTCACTGGACGGCTTCGACGTGGCGCCGACGGTGCCGCTGGTGGTGGGCGAGGACTGGCGCGCCTGCGCCGACGCGGTCCGCGCGTACGCGGCCCTGTACCTGGGTGGAATGGGCAGCAGGGACAACAACTTCTACAACCGGCTGGCGGCCCGGATGGGTTTTGAGAAAGAGGCCGCGCAGGTGCAGGAGAAGTACCTCGCCAGGGACTACGCGGGCGCGATGAGCGCGGTGCCGCTGGAGTTCGTGGACGCGACCTCGCTGCTGGGACCGAAGGAGCGGATCGCGCAGCGGTTGTCGGCGCTGGCCGAGTCCGGCGTCACCACGGTCAATGTCGCGATGCACGGAGCCTCGGAGGAGGCGGGCATGGCCTCGCTGCGTACCGCGGTCGAGGCACTGGAACTGGCGGGGGTCGCCTGAGATGGGCTGGTTCGAAGCGATCGTTCTCGGTGTGGTGCAGGGACTCACCGAGTTCCTGCCGATCTCGTCCAGCGCGCACCTGCGGGTGACGGCGGCGCTGGCGGGCTGGGGTGATCCGGGTGCCGCGTTCACGGCGGTCACCCAGATCGGCACCGAGCTGGCGGTGGTCCTGTTCTTCGCGCAGAAGATCGGCCGCATCCTGGTGGCCTGGTTCTTCTCACTGTACAAAAAGGACTGGCGCGGTCATCCGGATGCGCGGATGGGCTGGCTCATCATCCTCGGTTCGCTGCCGATCGTGCTGCTGGGCCTGCTGTTCCAGGACATGATCGACAGCGCGTTCCGCGACCTGCGGATCACCGCGACGATGCTGATCGTGTTCGGCCTGCTGCTCTGGTACGCCGACCGGTACGGCAAGCAGGATCGCGATCTCGACCATCTGAACGTCCGGCACGGGCTGGGCTACGGGTTCGCGCAGGCACTCGCGCTGATTCCCGGCGTCTCCCGGTCCGGCGGCACGATCACGGCGGGCAGGCTGCTCGGCTACAAGCGTACCGAGGCCGCCGAGTACGCGTTCCTGCTGGCGGTGCCGGCGGTGTTCGGTTCGGGTATCTACAAGCTCACCGACATCGGTGGCGAGGGCAGCCCGGCCTGGGGTCCGACGATCGTCGCGACGGTGGTGGCGTTCGGTGTCGGCTACGCGGTGATCGCCTGGCTGATGAACTACATCAAGAAGAAGAGTTTCCTGCCCTTCGTGATCTACCGGATCGCCCTCGGCGTGTTGCTGTTCGTGCTGGTGTTCACCGGTGTTCTCGACCCGGACGAGGGGCCGGTCGGCTGAACGGCGGAAATGCCGGATCCGTGCCCCGGCCGCGCTGACCATCTAGGGTGACGGTGTGAGCACGGTGATCTTGCTGCGGCACGGACGCTCCACGGCGAACGGCAGGGGGGTGCTGGCCGGGCGCGCCCCCAAGGTGGCGCTCGACGACACCGGCCGCGACCAGGCGCGGGAACTGGTGCGCAGGCTGGCCGGGGTGCCACTGGCCGAGCTGGTCGTCTCGCCGATGCTGCGCTGCAAGCAGACCGTCGCGCCGCTGGTGGCCGAACGGGAGCTTCCGCGCACGGTGGAGCCCCGGCTGTCCGAAGTGGATTACGGGGAGTGGACCGGGCGGGAGATCCGCACGCTGGTGAAGGAACCGCTGTGGCGTGTGGTGCAGGCGCATCCGTCGGCGGCGGTGTTCCCCGGTGGTGAGGGCCTCGCCGCGATGCAGGCGCGCGCCGTCGCGGCGATACGGGAGCACGATGCCCGGATCACCGCCGAGCACGGTGACCACGCCGTATGGGTGGCGTGCAGCCACGGCGACGTGATCAAGTCGCTGCTGGCCGACGCGCTCGGCCAGCATCTCGATGCGTTCCAGCGGATCGTCGTGGATCCGGCGTCGATCTCGGTGATCCGCTATACCGAGACGCGCCCGTTCCTGCTGCGTACCAACGACCACGGCGGTGACCTCGCCGGGATCGTGCCCCCGCCGCCGAAAGCGAAGCGCCGCAAGAGATCCGCGGCGCCGAACGCCTCGGCCAGCGACGCCGTTCCCGGCGGCGACACCGGTCGTTAGCCGTGTTCGAGCAGGACGTCGCGCCGCTCTTCTGTGCGTTCGAGGTTCTCGTCCGGACGGAATGACCGCATCCGCGTCCTGTGGCCGGTACGTGGCCGCGGATCGTGGTTCGAGTCCTGGTCCACCTGCCGCGCGGGCGTGAGAAGTAGGGTTGGCCGGTGCCCGCGGTTCGCGGTGCGTGGACGAGGACGAGGAGCGCGATCCGATGATCTCGGCGGACAATCCGTTGGCGGTACCGAGCGAACTTCCCTACGAGTTGCCGCCGTTCGACCGCATCGCCGACGAGCACTACCTGCCCGCGTTCGAGGCAGGCATCGAGGAGCAGTCCGCGGAGGTCAGGACGATCGCGGACTCCGCCGAGCCGCCGACCTTCGAGAACACCATCGTGGCGCTGGAGCGTTCCGGCAGACTGCTGGAACGCACGTCCTCGACCTTCTTCAACCTCACCTCGTCGAACGTGACGCCGGTGCTGCGTCAGGTGCAGGCGACGGTCGCTCCGCGGCTGGCGGCCCACTCGGACGCCATCCATCTGGACGCGGCGCTCTTCGCGCGGGTGCGGGCACTGTTCGAACGCCGGGACGAGCTGGGCCTGGACGCCGAGTCGGTCCGCCTGCTCGAGCGGTACCATCGCGACTTCCAGCGGGCCGGCGCCGACCTCTCGGCGGCGGACCAGGCGCGGTTGCGCACGGTGAACGAGGAACTGTCCACCCTCAGCACGACGTTCCAGGACAACCTGCTCTCCGACACCAACGAGCTGGCCGTGCTGGTCGACTCCGCGGAGGAGCTCGCCGGGCTGTCCGAGGACGCCATCGCGGCCGCCGCGCAGGCCGCGACCTCACGCGGCGAGGACGGTCGTTACCTGCTGAGCCTCGTGCTGCCGACCGGGCAGCCCTCGCTCGGTTCGCTGCGCGACCGCGCGCTGCGCGAGCGGCTGTTCACCGCGTCGAACGAACGCGGGAAGCGGGGCAACGGCAACGACAACTCCGAGGTGCTCGCCCGGGTCGCGAGCCTGCGCGCCGAGCGGGCCCGCCTGCTGGGTTTCGAGAACCACGCCGCGTACGTGATCGCGGACGAGACCGCGGGCGAGGCGTCCGTGGCCACCGAGATGCTGCACCGGCTGGCACCGGCGGCGGTGGCCAACGCGCAGACGGAAGCGGTCGAGCTGCAGGAGCGGATCGACGCCGAGGGGGCGGGAATCGAGCTGCGTCCATGGGACTGGGCGTTCTACGCGGACCGCGTCCGCAGCGAGCGGTTCGACATCGACTCCTCGGCGCTGCGCCCCTACTTCGAACTGGAACGGGTACTGGTCGACGGCATCTTCCACGCCGCCACCCTGCTCTACGGGATCACCTTCACCGAACGCCACGACCTGCCCACCTATCACCCGCAGGTCCGGGTGTTCGAGGTGTTCGAGGCCGACGGCTCTCCGCTGGGACTGTTCCTCGGCGACTACTACACCCGCGAGGCCAAGCGCGGCGGCGCGTGGATGAGCAACTACGTGGACCAGTCCCGCCTGCTCGGCCGCAGGCCCGTGGTGGTGAACAACCTGAACATCACCCGCCCGCCGGAGGGTGAGCCGACGCTGATGACCTTCGACGAGGTCACCACGGCGTTCCACGAGTTCGGTCACGCGCTGCACGGCCTGCTCTCCGACGTCGAGTACCCGACGTTCTCCGGGGCGAACGTGCCGCGCGATTTCGTGGAGTTCCCCTCGCAGGTCAACGAGATGTGGTCGCTGTGGCCGGAGGTGCTGAGCCACTACGCCCGTCACCACCGCACCGGTGAGCGGCTGCCCCGGGAACTGGTGGACCGGCTGCTGGCCTCACAGCTCTACGGCGAAGGCTTCCGCACCACCGAGTATCTCGGTGCCGCCCTGCTGGACCAGGCGTGGCACAGCCTGGCACCGGGGGAGCGGGTGGACGACGTTCAGCGCTTCGAGGCGGAGGCGCTGGCCAAGGCGGGGGTGTCGGTGGCGGCGATTCCGCCCCGCTATCGGAGCACGTACTTCGCGCACATCTTCAGCGGGGGTTACAGCGCCGGCTACTACTCCTACATCTGGAGTGAGGTCCTCGACGCGGACACCGTCGAATGGTTCACCGAGAACGGCGGGCTGCGCAGGGAGAACGGCGACCGGTTCCGCCGGGAGCTGCTCGGCCGCGGCGGCGGCGTCGATCCGATGGAGGCGTTCCGGAACTTCCGTGGCCGCGACCCGAGGATCGAACCCCTGCTGGCACGCCGTGGCCTGACCGGCGCCTGAGCGCCCGGGCGGCTGACGGCGCGGGGCCCCCGGCGAGATGCTCGCCGGGGGCCCCGCGTGGCCGGCCGCCGGAGCGGGCCGATGTGGACGGTGCGGCTCAGATGAGGCCGAGCGCGCGCACGGCGTCGCGCTCCTCGGTGAGCTCCTGCACGGAGGCGTCGATGCGGGCGCGGGAGAACTCGTCGATCTCCAGGCCCTGGACGATCCGGTACTCGCCACCGGAACAGGTGACCGGGAACGAGGAGATGATGCCCTCGGGCACGCCGTAGGACCCGTCGGACGGGATCGCCATGGAGGTCCAGTCGCCCTCGGCGGTGCCGTTGACCCAGGTGTGGACATGGTCGATGGCCGCGCCCGCGGCCGAGGCCGCCGAGGACGCGCCGCGGGCCTCGATGATGGCGGCGCCGCGCTTGGCGACGGTCGGGATGAACTCGTCGGCCAGCCACGCCTGGTCGTTCACGGCTTCGGCGGCGTTCTTGCCACCGACCTCGGCGTGGAAGATGTCCGGGTACTGGGTGGCGGAGTGGTTGCCCCAGATGGTCAGCTTGGTGATCTCGGAGACCGGGACGTCGAGCTTCTTCGACAGCTGGGCCAGCGCACGGTTGTGGTCCAGGCGCGTCATGGCGGTGAAGCGGCCCGCGGGCACGTCCGGCGCGTGCGACTGGGCGATGAGCGCGTTGGTGTTGGCCGGGTTGCCGACCACGAGGACCCGGATGTCGTCCGCGGCGCCCGCGTTGATCGCCTCGCCCTGCGGCTTGAAGATGCCACCGTTGGCTTCGAGCAGGTCACCGCGCTCCATGCCCTTGGCCCGGGGGCGGGCGCCGACCAGCAGTGCGACGTTGGCGCCGGAGAAGGCCTGCTTCGCGTCGTCGAAGATGTCGATCCCGGACAGCAGCGGGAACGCGCAGTCGTTCAGCTCCATCGCGGTGCCCTCGGCCGCCTTGACCGCCTGCGGGATCTCCAGCAGTCGCAGCCGCACCGGGGTGTCGGCGCCGAGAAGCTGGCCGGATGCGATGCGGAACAGCAGCGCGTAGCCGATCTGGCCGGCCGCGCCGGTGACGGTCACGTTGACAGGGGCTTGGGTCATGTCGAGGTCTCCAACAGCTGGGTCGATGCTTTGCGTGTAGGTCGGATGCTATCCGTCGCGACCTGGCCCCATCCGGTGTGTCGGGTCACGTCCGGCTGAACCGGTCGAGCGGGGCGTGCCTCAGGCGGTCGCGCCGAACGCACGGCCCAGTGCGACCACAGCGCCGTCGAGCTGCTCCAGGCCCGCCAGGACGGAGCGCTGCTGGGCGTCCGCGGCCGCGGCGGCGGGCGGCAGGCCGGACGGCGCGGCGAGTGAGCCGGCGACCGCCTCGCCGGGCGCGCGCACGGCCGTGAGCAGGACGTCCACCGCGGCGATGAGCCTGCCGCTGACCTCCCGCAGGCCGTGGTCGTCGGCGAGCAGGCCGGGCTGGGCGCGAGCGGCGACGTGCCGGGCCCGTAGCCCGATCGTCTCCAGCCCGGACAGCACGTACCAGCCGTAGTCACGACGCGAGCTGCTGACGTTGATCGGATGGGTGAGCGGTTCGACCGTGGTCCGGACCTGCGCGATCGACCGGTCGATGTCGCGGGAGAGCGCGATGATGCTGACGTTGTCCTTGCCGGACAACAGGACCGTCGCCTGGACCACGAACTCGCGCAGTTCCTCCAGGGTGGCCGCCACGTCGTCGAGCATCACCGACCTGGTGCGCACGGGAACGATGACGAACGCCGCCAGCATGCCCGCGACGGCGCCGACCGCCGTCTCCGCCAGCCGGATCCAGAGCACCTCGATGCTGAAGGTGCCGAGCAGGCTGTAGAGCAGGCCGAGCATGGTGGTGATGAAGAAGGCCATCACGGCCTGGGACACCCGGGACATGTAGACCATGCCGAACACGCACAGCAGGATCAGCACCAGCGTCGCCGGGACGTTGCCCGCCACCAGCAGGGCCGACACGACGCCGCCGAAGAGCCCGACGAGGGTCCCGCCTAGCCGTCGCGCACCCTTCACGAAGGTCGCGCCCGCCGTCGACGCGCCGACGAAGACGACGAACACCGTGAGCACCGCCCAGTACCACCGCTGCGGTGAGACGAGTTCGCCGCCGACGACCGCCAGGCCGCCGCCGACCACGGCCTGGATCGCGCTGCGGGTCTGGTTGTCGTAGGCGAACGCGCGGGTGGGCTCCTCGGGTTCCGCCTCCGGTTCCGGCTCGGTCTCGGCCGAGAGGTCGTGCTCGGCGATGCGCTGCGCGTTGACGTCGGCGACGGCGAGTTCCGCGATGGCGCGCCGAACCTGGTCGCCGGGGGCGGCCCGGTCGGCCAGCCTGCTGCCCTCGACGAGCATCCGGCTGAACTCCTCGGTGGCGCTGATCAGCGGCAGGTCGCGCGGATCGCGTTCGATCAGCGAGCGCAGCCGGTGCAGGTCGGCGACCAGCGCCGACCGGGTGTCCGCGGGCAGCGCCTCCTCGGCCGCCTGCCGGACGCTGCCGGTGAGACCCTGTACCGCCAATTCCACCTCGATGGCGCGACGTCGCAGTCTCCCGGCCGAGGCCGGGCCCACGACGTCCTCGGCGGTGTCCTCGATCAGCAGCACGCACTCGTGCAGGCGGGTGACGGCCCGGTCGAGCGCGGTCGTGCTGGGGTCCTCGCTGCGGCTGGCGAGGTGACCGGCGGCGGTGCGCACGACGGCGGCGAGCCGGGCCCGGAACGCGACCCGGACCCGCAGCAGCTCCTGTTCCGGCCGCCGGGGCAGCAGCAGGAACCGGACCAGTGCGCTGCTGAGCACACCGATCACCAGCGCCAGCAGCAGTGTGGGTACCTGCGCGAGCCTGGTCTGCAGAAACATGGCGAAGAAGAACAGGAAGAACGCGATCGAGCCGAGCGCCGTGCCCCTGGGCCCGAAGCGTTGCGCGTACACCGCGACGAAGATCAGCAGGACGAACACGATGCTGTCCAGCGGCGGTACCTCGGTACCGAGACTGGCCGCGGTCAGCGCGACCGCGCCGGTCAGCGCACCGAGCAGCATCGTGACCGCCTGGTCGCGCGGCTCCGGGTCGCTGACGGCGAACGCGGCCAGCATGGCACCGATCGCGCCGACGATCGTCGTGGTCAGCGGCAGGCCGAACGGCAGCAGCGCCAGCACCGCGATCGCGATGCCGGCCACGGCCGAGACACCGAGGCGCAGGCGGACGAAACCCGGGTCGGAGGCGAGGAAGCGGTCACGCAGACCGGACCACAGACGTGCGATCACTGCGGCGTCCCGGCGAGCAGTTCCCACTGGGCGAGGCGCAGGCGCCTGCCGCGGACCGCGGTGACCCGCAGGCGGTAGTGTGGAAAGCTCGCGGGTTCCGGCAGCGAGAACGGGCGCGTCTGCCTGCGCCAGCGGAACCGCTGGCCCTGCCGCCGGTCCAGCACCGACCAGGCGACGCCGTCGGCGGAGCCCTCCAGAGTCCAGTCGGCGGGGTCGCCACCCCGGGCACCGGAGGTCAGCGTGTAGCGCAGGACCGGTCGCGGTTCTTCGTCCACCGTGTACCCGATCGTCGCCGTCGAGCCCGGCAGCACCGCCTCGGTGCGGGTGGAGTCGTCGGTGAGCTCGGGGATCTCGCCGCCGGGACCGTGGGCACGGCCGCGCAGGTCGGTCGCCGGGGCGGGCCGCGTTCCGGCCGCGGTCACCGACGGCGGCTCCAGGCCCGGTGCGGCCCCCCAGCCGGAGGGCTCGGTGGACAGGGTGAACTCCAGGACCGCACCGCCGGCCAGCCGATCGTGCGGCAGCCACGGGCGGTCCCAGGCGGTACCGTCCACGGTGAGCCCCGCGACGTGAACACCCTCGCCGCGAGCCCGGACGACGAGTGCGCGCTCACCCGGCAGCCGAACCGTCACCTCGCGGAACAGTGGCGAGCCGACCGCGTAGCCCGGGTTGCCCGGGGCGAGCGGGTAGAGGCCGAGCGCGGCGAACACGTACCAGGCGGACATCTCGCCGTTGTCCTCGTCGCCCGGGTACCCCTGGCCGATCTCGCCGCCCACGTACAGCCGCCGCAGCACCTCGCGGACGATGCGCTGGGCAGCGGCGGGGTCGCCGGCGTGCAGGTACATCCACGGGATGTGGTGCGAGGGCTGGTTCGAGTGCCCGTACTGGCCGAGCCGCACGTCCCTGGCCTCGGTCATCTCGTGGATCACGCCGCCGTACCCGCCGGGCGCGCGTCCCGTCTCCGGGGTGGCGAAGAACGTGTCCAATGTGGACCGCAATCCGGTGCGTCCGCCATGCAGGGCGGCGAGTCCGGCCCCGTCGTGCGGCGCGCTGAACGCCGTGTTCCAGCCGTTGGTCTCGGTGTAGTCGCCACCCCAGGCCGCCGGATCGAAAGCATCCGGTGCCGAGCGCCAGGAGCCGTCCCGGTGGCGTCCGCGGAAGAAACCGGTCGCCGGATCGAAATGGTGGACGTAGTGCAGGGCCCGGTCGCCGAAGTACGCGGCGTTGTCGGCGTACTCGGCGCGGCGCGGATCACCGGGTGCGCACCGTTCGTGCAGCGCGCGGGACCAGGCGGCCAGGCCGAAGTCGTTGACGCAGCCCTCCAGCGTCCAGGACAGGCCCTCCCCGGTCGAGGCGGGCGTGTAACCGAGGAAGATCGACTCGCTGATCCCCTTGCGCCCCACGCGTTTCGACGGCGGGGTGACCGTGGCGTTGCGCAGCGCCGAGTCGTAGGCGGAAGCGACGTCGAAGTTCCGCACACCGCGCAGGTACGCGTCGGCCAGCACGACGTCGGAACTGGTACCGGTCATCAGGTCGGCGTAACCGGGGGAGGACCAGCGCGAGATCCACCCACCCTCCCGGTACTGCTGCACGAATCCGTCGAGCAGTTCGCCGCAGCGGCGCGGGGCGAGCAGCGCGTAGGCGGGCCAGCAGGTGCGGTAGGTGTCCCAGAAACCGTTGTTGACGAACAGTTCCCCGTCCACGACCGGCGCCCCGGTGCGCCTGCGGGTGCTCGGCCGGAGACCGCGCCGGACCGGGCTGGCATGGCGTACCCGCGGGCTGCCGGGCGGGCCGGTGTCCTCGTGCGCGGAGTTCGGGTACAGGAACAGCCGGTACAGGTTCGAGTAGAACGTGCGGAGCTGGTCCTCGGTGGCACCGACGATCTCCACCGCTCCGAGCAGTTCCTGCCACGCCGCGCGGGCACGGTCGCGGGCCTGTTCGAAGGTGGTCCCATCCGGAGCCTCGCGTTCGAGGTTGCGGCGGGCCTGCTCGGCGCTGATCAGCGAGGTCGCCAGGCGCAGGGTGACGGTGGGGGCGTCGAAGGTCAGCGTTCCGGTCACCGTCCTCCACCACGGCCTCCGGACCCGGCCGCCGCCGGTGGGACGCGCGTCGACGCGGGCGTGCACGTACATCCGCCGCGCCCCGGTGGAGAGCCGGCTGCGTACCCAGGTGTGCCCGGTGACCACGCCCCGCCGCGGATCCACTCGCAGACCGCCGCGATTGCGCGCGTTGTCGAACAGCAGCCGCCCGCCGGGGCCGGGAAAGGTGAAGCGCAGCACCGCGGCGTGGTCGGTCGGAGCGATGTCCACGGCGATACCGCAGGCAAACCGCACGCCGTAGTGATGCGGCAGGTCCGTCTCGTCCTCGTGCGAGAACGTCAGCGCCCGCTCGGCCCTGCCGGTGGTCAGCCCGCCCATGCCAGGCATCACCTGGAAGGTGTGCCGGTCACCCATCCACGGGCTCGGCTGGTGGCTCACCGCGAACGCCTGCAGCGCCGGGACGTTCCGCTCGTCCGAGCCGCGGTGGTACTCGTAGAGCCAGTCGAGAGCCCCCGCGTTCGTCACCGGTGTGAGGAAGTGGAAACCCTGCGGTACGGCCGTCGCCGGAAAGGTGCCACCGCGGGAGAAATCCCGGCTGGAGTGGCTTCCCCGGGTGGTACGGACCCAGTCGACCTGGTCGCGGCCGCCCCGGCGAGCGTGATCGCCGATCCGCAGATCGTCGATCCAGCCGCGCACGGACGGTCCCTCACCGGGCGTTTCGTTCTCGGGCGGAGCCGTGACCAGGACGATCGCGGTGATCCTCCGTCCCCGTGCGTGGTCCCCGAGCCGGCAGCGGACCAGGTTCCACTGATCGAGGTACAAGGTCTTCGCGGTGCCCTGCCCTGCCGCCTCGCAGGGCGCCCCGTACTGGTCCGGCACGATGGAGTCGGAGAGCCGCCCCCCGTCGGCGAACTCCAGGTCGATGGCGACGAAAGTGCTGCGGTGACCGGGTTCCGCCGCCGATTCGGGGAACACGGCATAGGACAGTTCGGTGTCCGCGCCGATGTCGAGGCCGACCCGGAACAGGGTCGTGCGGGAGGCACCCGCCGCGGCGAAGCGCAGTGCGCGCGTGCCGGTGAACCCGGCGCCCGCCCTGGCGGCGAGCGGCCGCTCCGGTCCCGCTCCGACCGTCACGCCGGCGTCCGCGAGGGGGAGCGGGTCACCGGTTTCGAACGAGGTGAAGAACCCGGTCGAGTCGGCGGTGCGCGGCATGCCGCCACGGTAATCGGTCGCGGCCGCGGCGGCCCGGCCACCGTCCGGCGGCCGGGCACACCCCTAGCCCGTGCAGCCGCCGCTCACCGGGCCGCGCACCTGGTTGCCCAGCCCACGGTCGACGGCGGCGGGTTCGTTGCCCGCGCAGTTCAGCGGCCCGTCGATCGTGTTGGCGGCGATCACCGGGCCCTTGCTCCCGGTGACGTTCACCGGACCGTGGATCCGGTTCGTCTCCAGTGCCACCGTGCCGGACGCGGAGGTGACCGAGACGGGCCCGGTGACCTCGACCCGGGACAGCGCCACCGTGCCGGCGCCGTCCGCGGTCACCGGCCCGCTGATCGAGCCACCGCGGGCGATCAGATCGGCCCCGCCGGACACCGAGACCGGACCGCGGACCGCCGCGTCCCGCAGGCAGGTGGTGCCCTCGGTGACGCGCAGCGGGCCGTTCCGCTCACCGGTGACCGTGTCGGTGCACGCCGGCGCGTTCTTGCCGAGGAACTCGACCTCCGCGAGCACCGCCGGACCGCCGGTAGGCGTCACCCGGTAGTAGGTGTAGTTGCCCGGGGCGGCGACCGTGAACGCCCGTGTCTGCTGCCGCCAGGCGAAGGCCTCCCCGGAGCGCTCGTCGACCGTGGCCCAGTTCTGGCCGTCGTAGGAACCCTGCACCAGCCAGCCGGACGGTTCGCCCGCGCCCTTCGGCGAGGTCAGCGTGTAGTGGCTGACCGGGTCGCCGGGCTCGGTGAGCTGGTACTGCACCCACGGGGTCTCGCCGTCCACCGCCGCCTCGGTGGCGGAGCTGTTGTCGAACACGGCACCGACGTCGGCCCCGTCCGCGGAGGTCGCCGTGCCTTTGCCGGGTCCGGTGACGTCCCGCAGCGGCGCGGGGGGAGCGTCGCCCTCGGTGATGGAGGGCAGCACGTCATCCTCGCCGGTGCCCCAGTTCGACGGGGCCGGGCCCATGTCGAAGTCGAGCACGGCGCCGTCGGCGAGCACCTCGTGCGGCAGTGAGGTGGAGGTGTGCTCCTGTCCGTCGATCCGCAGCCCCTGCACGTAGACGTTCTCCGCGCTGTTCTCCGGGGCGTTGATCACCACGTCCTTGCCGCCCGGCAGGTGGATGGTGGCCTTGGTGAACAGCGGTGAGCCGATCGCGTACTCGGCGGCCCCCATTCGCAGCGGATAGAAGCCCAGCGCGCTGAACACGTACCAGGCGGACATCTCGCCGTTGTCCTCGTCGCCGGCGTATCCCTGGCCGAGTTCGCTGCCCAGGTACAGCCGGGACAGCGCTTCCCGCACCTTCTCCTGGGTCTTGGCGGGCTGCCCGGCATAGTCGTACATGTACGGGATGTGGTGCGAGGGCTGGTTGGAGTGGCCGTACTGGCCCATCCGCACGTCGCGGGCCTCCCGCATCTCGTGGATCACGCCGCCGTAGGAGCCGGGGAAACCGGCCGTCTCCGGCGTGGCGAAGAACTCGTCCAGCTTGTCCCCGAGTTGCTGCCGTCCGCCGTAGAGGTTGGCCAGGCCCTGGCCGTCCTGCGGCACGGTGAACGCCATGTTCCAGCCGTTGGTCTCGGTGTAGTCGTGACCCCACACCCTCGGGTCGTACTCGCCCGAGGGCACGCGCCACGTCCCCTCCTCGTCCTTGCCCTGGAAGAACCCGGCTTCCGGGTCGAAGGTGTTGACGTAGTTCTGGGCGCGCTCGGTGAAGTACTCGTAGTTGGTCAGGTACTCCTGCTTGCGCGGATGCCCGTCCGGTGCCTCGTCGTGCAGCTTCTTCGACATGCTCGCGATGCCGAAGTCGTTGACGTATCCCTCCAGCGCCCAGGACATGCCCTCCTCGGTGGAGGTCGGCGTGTAGCCGAGGAAGATCGAGCTGTCGATTCCCTTGCGCCCCACGCTCTCGTCCGGGGGTGTCACCGTCGCGTTCTTGATCGCCGCGTCGTAGGCGGCCTCGACGTCGAAGTTCCCGACGCCCTTGAGGTAGGCGTCGGCGAACGCGACATCGGAACTGGTACCCACCATCAGGTTCGCGTAGCCGGGGGAGGACCAGCGGGAGACCCAGCCGCCGTCGCGGTACTGCTGCACGAAACCGTCGATCATCTTCCCGGCCTGTTCCGGATCGAACAGCGCGTACGCGGGCCAGGTGGTGCGGAAGGTGTCCCAGAAACCGTTGTTGACGAACATCTCCCCGTCGACGACTGCCGAGCCGGTCTGTGTCGGCGTGTCCTCGCCCGCCTTCGGCGACACCGGGCTGGCGTAGCGCATCACCGGCGCCTGTGCGGTGCCGACGTTCTCGTGTCCGGCGTTGGGGTAGAGGAACAACCGGTACAGGTTCGAGTAGAGGGTGGTGAGCTGGTCGGCGCTCGCGCCCTCCACCTCGATCACGCCGAGCGTGTCGTTCCACCTCGACTTCGCGTCCGCACGCACGCTCTCCAGCGTCGACTCCGGCGCCAGTTCCAGTTCGAGGTTCTTCCGCGCCTGCTCCACCGAGATCAGCGAGGTCGCGATCCGCATGTTGACGGTGCGCGATTCCCCCGCGTCGAACCGTAGGTAGCCGCGAACGTCGTCGCGTTCCTCGCCGGGCAGCATCTCGCCGGTGGTGGCGGGACGGTCGAAGGTCGCGTACACGAACATCCGGCCCGCTCCCGCGGACAGCCCGCTCTTGACGTCGGAGAACCCGGACATGGTGCCGGTGGCCGGATCCAGCGTCAGTCCGCCCTCGTTCGACACGTTGTCGAAGATCAGGCTCGTGTCGTCGCCGGGGAAGGTGAACCGGAACATCGCCGCGTGATCGGTCGGGGCGATGTCGGTGCGTACCCCGTTGTCGAACTCGACGCCGTAGTGGTGCGCGGTCGCGGTCTCCTTGTCGTGGGAGAACGGCAGTGCGCGGGCGTCCCGGTTGCCGTCGGGGACTCCCTCGGCCGCCGAGGGCATCACCTGGAACGTCTGCCGGTCACCCATCCACGGGCTCGGCTCGTGACTGACGGCGAACGCCTCCAGCTCGGGCCGGTTCGCTTCGTTGTTGGCCTCGTGGAAGTCGTAGAGCCAGCTCGTCGACCCGGCGTCGGTGACCGGAGTCCAGAAGTTGAACCCGTGCGGCACGGCCGTGGCGGGAAAGTTGTTGCCACGGGAGAACGTGCTGTTGGCGTGCGTGCCGCGGGTGGTCAGCACGTGATCGGCGGGTGTGGCCGCGGGATCGGCCGGAGCGGCCGCGCCGATCCGGACGTCGTCGATCCACCCCTTGAGCGAGCCCGGCCCGGCCGGGTTGTCGTAGGCGACGAGGATCCGGTCGACGGTCTTGCCCGCCGCGACCACACCCAGGCCGGATCGCACCAGGTTCCACTGGTTGACCGACAGGGACTTCGCGGCGCCCTGGCCCGCCGGGGAGAGCTCGAAGCCGTACTGGTCGGACGCGCCGAGCTCGCTGAGATAACTGCCGTCGGTGAACGCCAGATCGACGGAGACGTTGGTGCTGGGGTACTTCAGGTCCTCGCCGACGAACTCCGGCATCACCGTGTACGACAGCTCGCTGTCCGCGGCGACGGGCAGGTCGACGTCGAAGACCTTGTTGTACGAGTAGCCGCGCCCCTGCTCGGTGTGCGTGCCGGAGTAGCGCAGCGCGTGCAGGCCGCTGTAGCCGGCGCGCGACTTGCTGGTGTACCCGGTCGCCGGGCCGGCCCCGGGTGCGCTGCGCATGTTCGGCGGCGGCGGGGGAGCGGGCGCGTCGTCGGCGAGCAGGACCTCGGCCAGTTGCAGCAGCGGCGCGCCGTGGTTGCGGGTGACGTCCACCCGGTAGAAGGCGAACGCCTCGGTGGCCGGGATCCGGAATTCCTTGGTCTCGCCGCGTTCGCCGAACGACTCGCCGGTGCGGGTGTCGATGTCGGTCCAGGTGCTGCCGTCCGTGGATCCGCGCAGTACCCAGTCCTGGGGGTCGCGTTCCGCCGCGTCGTTCGCGGAGGTGAGTGCGTAGCGGGTGATCGGGGTGGGCTCGCTGAGGCCGAACTGGGCCCAGCCCGCCGGTTCCTCGACGAGCCACTTCGAATCCGTGCTGCCGTCGACCAGGTTCGCCGCGACCTCACCGGAGGAGGTCTTCTCGCCGCTGGCGCTGATCTCGGTGACCTTGCCGCGGATGTCGCCGGGTACCGCCGTCGCGTCCGAACCGTCCACGCCGGACGCCTTGGCCGTACCGGAGGCGTCCGTGTCGACCGTGTCCACCCAGGCCGGTTCCGGCTCGCCCGGCTCGAAGGACGAGGCGAACCCGGCCGGTGCGGGCGCCGCGGCGACGGCCGGGGGGACCGCGGTCACGACGCCGGTGATCACGGCGGCCGACAGCAGAATCGAGGTGGCAGTGCGGGGCATCGTCGCTCCAGCCGGGTTCCGGTGACAGCACGCACCTGTCGGCACGCGCGCGCCACGGCCGCCGGCGTCGGTGCAGCGCACGGAAAGGGAAGCGTCGGCCTGACATCGTTGTCAACAGTTCCGCCGATTTCTGGCCGAAATCGGACAAGCCCGCACCGGAACGGCTCAGCGGCCGGGTGGACTCAGCAGTGGGTCAGGAAGTGCTCGACGACCCGGGTGCCGAAACGCAGGCCCTCCACCGGGACACGTTCGTCGACACCGTGGGCGAGCTGCCGGTAGGGAAAGCCCTCCGGCAGCCACAGCGGTGCGAAGCCGTAGCACTCGATTCCCAGCGGCGTGAACGCCTTCGCGTCGGTACCGCCGCCCATGCAGTAGGGCACGACGACGGCGTCCGGGTCCTCGGCGCGCAGTGCGCAGGCCATCGCGTCGAACCACGGCGAGTCCACGCTCGCCTGCACCGGCGGCTGGTGCGCGACGAACTCGCGCCGTACGTGCGGGCCCAGCAGTTCGTCCACCGCGGCGAGGAACTCGTCCTCCGTGCCCGGCAGCACCCGAGTGTCGACTTGGGCGTGCGCGGTGGACGGGATGACGTTCACCTTGTAGCCGGCGTCGAGCATCGTCGGTGTCGTGCTGTTGCGCACCGTCGAGTCGGCGAGCCCGGCCGCGGGCCCGAGCGCCGCCAGCGCCGCCAGCACACCGTCCGATGTGGACAGGTCCGGCGGTGTGCCGACCGCGGCGCCGGCTCGTTCCAGGAACGCACGGACCGCGGGTGTCAGCCGGACCGGCCACTCGTGTTCGGCGAGCCTGCGCAGTGCGGCGACGAGGCGGTTGACGGCGTTCTCCTCGTTGCGCCGCGAACCGTGGCCCGCGCGACCGTGTGCGGTGAGCCGCATGTGCGCGGTGCCGCGCTCGGCGGTGGCCACCGGGTACAGCCGCACGGTGCCGCCGTCGGTGGGAACGTGATAGGTGTATCCGCCGGACTCGCTGATGGCCACCTGGCAGCCCTCGAACAGGCCGGGATGGTGCTCGACCAGCCAGTGCGCGCCGTACTCGCCCCGATCCTCCTCGTCGGCGAGGAAGGCGAAGACGATGTCACGGCGCGGGGTTCGGCCGTCGCGGGTCATCGCGTGGATCGCCGCGAGCACCGTGGCGCAGAAGTCCTTCATGTCGACGGCCCCGCGACCCCACAGGCAGCCGTCGCGGATCTCACCGGAGAACGGCGGCACCGTCCACGCGGTGGCGTCGGCGGGGACCACGTCGAGATGGCCCTGGACGAGCAGGGCGGGCAGCGAGCGATCGGCACCTGCCATCCGGGCCACCACGCTGGCGCGCCCCGGCGCCGATTCGTACAACTCGGGCACCAGGCCCGCATCGGTGAGTAGTCCGGCGACGTACTCGGCGGCCGGGCGTTCGCCCTCGGCGTCGCCGTCGCCGCGGTTGGTGGTGTCGAAGCGCAGCAGTCGCGCGCAGAGTTCGACGACGTCCGGCTCAGCCATATTTCCCCTGTACCGCACCGCCCGCGATGGCGGTGACGATCTTGAACGCCTTCATCGCGCCGGTCATGTCCGGCGCGTCGAAACCGACCCGGCGCACGTCGATCTGCTCCACCGTCGGGATCACGGCCGTGGCCTGTGCGAGATGGCTGGCGTCGAACTCGACCTCGATCCGGTGCGGGACGTGGACGACCTCGACCGTCCCGGCCGCGGCCATCACCGTCTCGGCCGCCTCGGTCAGCAGCCGGGTCGTGCGCGCGGGTGGCAGGCAGATGGCGGCGTAGCGGCTCACGCAGGTCTTCACGGTCACCATGCCGGCCCCGGGCGCGTAGTCGGCGGCGTCCTCGCAGGCCTTGTCGTCGCCGGTCACCATCAGTACCGGAACCCCGTACTCCGCGGCCAGGGCGGCGTTGAGCCGTCCCTCGCTGGCCGGCACCCCGTCCAGCCAGACACCGGTGATCTGGTTCTCCAGGTAGGTGTGCGACAGGACGCCGTCGCTGCCGGCGCCCGCGTGGTAGCCGAGGAACACCAGCCCGTCGAGTCCGGAGTCGATGCCCTGCATCATCGACAGCGGCTTGTGCCGCCCGGTGAGCATCGTCGCCCGTTCGTCCAGATCCTCCAGCAGCAGGTTGCGCTGCGAGGAGTGCGCTTCGTTGACGAACACGTCCGTCGCCCCGCCGGCGTGCAGGCCGGCGACGGTCGCGTTGACGTCCCCGGTGAACATCCGGCGGAACCGCTGCCACTGCTCGGTTCCCGGCACGACGTCGTCGGTCCAGGTGACGCCGGTGGCGCCTTCCATGTCGGCAGAGACCATGATCCGCATGGCCGACACCGTAGCCGGTTAGTCACGGCTTGGCATTGACTATCGGCAATCGTTGACTTTACCGAGGGGTAAGTGGTTACTTTTCGGCTCTGGTCGGGAGTTCATCTGCAATTCGAGGTGGTCAAGGTGCTGTTCACCGAACGCGGGCGCGTGCGCGCCCTGGTCGCGGTCGCCGCGGCGGCAACGCTCGTGGCGGGGCCGTTCACCCCGGTCGCGCAGGCGCAGGACGGAACGGTCCTGCGCGTGGCGATGGTGCAGGAGATCGACCACCTGAATCCGTTCACCGCGATCATGGCCTCCAGCACGATGGTCGGCCGGATCAACTGGGAGTTCCTCACCCTGCCCTCGGCCGAGGACGCCACCCCGACCGGTGGCCTCGCGGAGAAGTGGGAGCCGTCCGCGGACAAGCTGAGCTGGACCTTCACCCTGCGCGAGGGCATGAAGTGGTCCGACGGCAAGCCGCTGACCGCCCGGGACGCCGCGTTCACCTTCAACCGGATGATGACCGACGAGAAGGCGGCCGAGGCGAACGGCAGCTACGTCGCGAACTTCGAGACGGTGACCGCGACCGACGACCGGACACTGGTGATCAAGACGAAGGAACCGCAGGCCAGCATGACGGCGCTGGACGTGCCGATCGTCCCGGAGCACATCTGGTCCGGGATCACCGACATGTCCGATCCGAGGACGGACACCGTCGAGGTGGCCGGGGTCGGCAGCGGGCCGTTCCAGATCACCGAGTACCGGCCGAACGAGGTCATCAAGATGAAGGCCAACCCGGAGTACTTCCGGGGCAAGGCCAAGGTCGACGAGGTGCAGTTCGTCCGCTACGAGAACGCGGACGCCGCCGTCAACGCGCTGCAGAACAAGGAAGTCGACCTGATCAACCGGCTCACGCCGACCCAGTTCGACGTGCTCAAGAACGCCGATGGGGTGACCACCAACCAGGCCGCGGGCCGCCGCTACAACGACCTGCTGATCAACCCCGGCGCGCAGAACGCCTCTCGCACGCCCATCGGAGACGGTCACCCCGCGCTGAAGGACGTCCGCGTCCGCAAGGCCATCGCCCGCTCCATCGACCCGAAGACCATCGTCGAGAAGGTCAGCGGCGGATACGGCGAACTGCCCGGCGGGATCATGCCCCCGCTCTACAAGGACTACCACTGGGAGCCGAGCCAGGCCGAGCGATACGACTTCGACCCGGCGGCGGCCAACGCCGCCCTCGACGAGGCCGGCTACCGGAAGGGCCCGGACGGTGTGCGCGCCGGCCCGGACGGCAGGCCGCTGACCCTGCGTATCACCGGCCGTACCAGTGAGGACTTCGACCTGCGCGTGGCCGACTACCTGGTCGGCTGGCTCGACGCGATCGGTATCAAGGGCGAGAAGCAGCTCGTCTCGGACAACGAGGTGGACGTGATCACCTCGGCGGGCAACTACGACCTCGCCATCTCCGGCTACGGCACCAACCCGGACCCCGACTACATCCTGTCCAAGCAGAGCTGCGGAAGTCTGCCTATCGAGTCGGGCAGCAGCAGCACCGCGACGTTCTTCTGCGACGACGAGTACGAGCGGCTCTACGCCGCGCAGGGCGCCGAGGTGGACCCGGTCAAACGCGCCGAGCTGGTGAAGCAGGCGCAGGCCCGCTTCTACGACCAGGTGCCCAGCGTGGTGCTGAGCTACGACAACGTGCTCGAGGCCTACAACTCCGAGAAGTTCGCCGAGTTCACCAAACAGCCCGTCGCCGACGGGCCGATCATGGAGCAGACCGGCTACTGGGGTTACTACGGCGCGGTACCCGCCGACGGCGCCGAGGGCGGCGACTCCGGGGGCGTGCCCACCGGCGTCTGGATCGGTGTCGGCGCGGTCGCGCTGGTCGCGGTTGCCGCGGGTGGCGTGGCGGTCGGCAAGCGCAAGCGCACCGCCGACGACGAGGAGTAGGAGTCCGACGACGTGACTGACGCGCTGACCAACAGTATGCGCGCCGATCAGCGCGACCCGGTCGAACCGCGCGGTGGCTCCGGTACCGCACGGTTCTTCGCCGGCAAGATCGGCGGTGCGCTGGCAAGTCTCCTGCTGGTCATCGGCCTGGGGTTCCTGCTCTTCCGGGCCATTCCGGGTGATCCGGTGGCCACGCTGATCCGTGACCGTCCCACCAGCCCGGAGCAGCTCGCGCAGCTCCGCGAACGGCTCGGCGTCGACAAGCCACTGTACGAGCAGTTCGCGGATTACTTCGGTGGTCTGCTCAGGGGTGACCTCGGCACCTCGTACATCTATTCCCGGCCGGTCGCCGACATGATCGGCGAGCGGGTGGGGCCCACCCTGCTGCTGGTCGGCACCGCCACCGTTCTCGCCGTCCTGCTCGGGTTGTGGCTCGGCGTCCGGGCGGCCTGGCGGCGCGACAGCATGTTCGACCGCGGGCACACCGGGATCGCGCTGACCCTCTGGTCGGTGCCGCAGTTCTGGCTCGGCATGTTGCTGCTCATCGCCACCGGCGGCCTGTTCCCCAGCCGGGGGATGCGCTCCGCGGACATCCCGCCGGACTTCGTCGCCGAGATCCTCGACGTGGCACACCACATGGTGCTGCCGGTACTCACCCTGCTCGCGGTGATCTACGCGCAGTACATGCTGGTGATGCGCTCCTCGCTGCTGGAGGAGATGGACGCCGACTACCTCACCACGGCGCGGGCGAAGGGCTTGCGCGACGATCTGGTACGGCGCAGACACGCGGTGCCGAACGCGCTGCTGCCCACCGTCACGCTCGTGTTCCTGCAGTTCGGGATGATCATTTCCGGGACGGTCACCGTCGAGGCGGTGTTCTCCTGGCCCGGTCTCGGCCTGCTCACCTACCAAGCGCTCGACGGGCCGGACCTGCCCTTGCTGCAGGGCGTCTTCGTGGTGCTGGCCGGGTCGGTGATCGTGATGAACCTGATCGCGGAACTGCTGTACCGGGTGCTTGACCCGCGGGTGCGTGCGACATGACCCGGCCCGGCAGTGGCGTACCCGAACCCGGAGGATCGATGACCGAGCAAGCGAGCGATGCGCGCGCGATCGTCTGGCAGCGCAGGCGCGCCTCGGCGCGCGCCATGTGGAAGGAGTTCGCCACCAAGAAGGGCGGACTGTTCGGCCTCGGCCTGCTCCTGCTCGTCGTGGTGCTGGCACTGCTCGCACCGCTGATCACCGACGAGTCCGGGCTCGACGTCACCAGGGCCACCGGTAGCCCGCTGGAGCCACCGAGCCCGGAGTTCCTGCTGGGCACCGACGTCGACGGCAGGTCCGTCCTGCTGATGACCTTCTGGGGCGCGCGGATCTCACTGCTCGTCGGCTTCGCCGCCACGGTGCTGTCCGTCGTCATCGGCACGCTCGTCGGCGTCACCGCCGCGCACTTCGGTGGCTTGACCTCCGCGACCCTGCTGAGGTTCACCGACTTCTTCCTCGTGCTGCCGTCACTGGTGCTGGCGATCGCGCTGTCCTCGGTGCTCCCGAAGGGCGCGGCGACGATCATCCTGGCCGTCGGCGTCACCTCCTGGCCGGCCACCGCGCGCCTGGTGCGGGCGCAGACGCTGACCATCGAGAGCAGGCCCTACATCGAGCGGTCCCGCGCACTCGGTGGCGGTCACCTGCACATCGTCGGCAAGCACGTGCTGCCGGCCGTGATGCCGCTGGTGCTGGCGAACACGACGCTGGTCGTCGGCAACTCCATCATCTCCGAGTCGACGCTGTCCTTCCTCGGCCTCGGCGACCCGAGCGTCCCGTCCTGGGGCTCGATGCTGCAGCGCGCGCTGAGTTCCGGTGCCATCAGTGGGGGAGCATGGTGGTACCTGCTGCCGCCGGGACTGGCGATCGTGGTGATCGTGCTGTCGTTCACGCTCGTCGGCCGTGCGTTCGAGACCGTGCTGAACCCGCGACTGAAGGGGCGTCGTCAGTGAGCCCGCTACTGGAACTGTCCGACCTGGGCGTCACTTACCGCACGCACGACGGTGACGTGCCTGCCGTGCGTGGCGTGAACGTGCGCATCGAGGCCGGTGACACGCTGGGCATCGCGGGGGAGTCGGGCTCCGGCAAGTCCACGGTGGCGATGAGCGTGCTGCGCCTGCTGCCGAAGTCGGCGAAGGTCAGCGGCACGATCGCGCTGGACGGCGAGGACATCGTCGGGATGCGGTGGGGGCGGCTGCGCGCCGTGCGCTGGGCCGAGGCGTCCGTCGTGTTCCAGGGCGCCATGCACGCCCTCAACCCGGTACGCCGGATCGGCGCGCAGATCGCCGAGCCGATCGTGCTGCACGCCGGCGGTGGCGGTGCCCCGTCCGAGGCGACGCTGAAGAAGCGGGTCGCCGAACTGCTCGAGCAGGTAGACCTGCCCGCGTCACGGGCGGGGGCGTACCCGCACGAACTCTCCGGTGGCCAGAAGCAGCGGGTGATGATCGCGATGGCGCTGGCCTGCGAGCCCCGGCTGATCATCGCCGACGAGCCGACCACGGCACTCGACGTGATCGTCCAGGCCCAGGTGCTGAGCCTGCTCTCCCGTCTGGTCGCCGAGCGGGACATCGGCCTGGTGATGATCAGCCACGACCTGTCGGTGCTGGCGTCCACCTGCGCGCGGATCGCGGTGATGTACGACGGCCGGATCGTGGAGGAGGGCCCGAGCCGGGAGGTCATGGGCGGTCCGAAGCACGAGCACACGCGGGCGCTGGCGGCCGCGTTCCCCACGGTCGGTGATCCGGTGTCCCGCTTCGCCCCCGCCACCAGCAGGCCGCTGGCCCCCGAGCCGGCGAACAGGGCGCGCGCCGGGGAGGGGGAGCCGCTGCTGGAGGCGCGCGGGCTTCGCGTCTCCTTCCGGGACCGCAAGGGCGCGCGGGTCGACGCCGTCGCCGGCGTCGACCTGGAAGTGCGCAGGGACGAGATCGTCGCGCTGGTCGGGCAGTCCGGCTCCGGCAAGACCACGCTCGCTCGCACGCTGCTCGGCCTGCAGCCGCCCTCGGGCGGGGAGGTCCGCTACGACGGTGCCCCGGTGCCCGGCTCCGGGGCCGCGCTCAAGGCGTACCGCCGTCGCGTGCAACTCGTCCTGCAGGACCCGGCGAGTGCGCTCAACCCGCGTCACACCGTCTACGAGGCCGTGGCCGAGGGACCGCGGATCCACGGGATGGCCGCCGAGGGCGGGGAGCGGGCGATCGTCACCCGGGCGCTGGAGGCGGCCGAGCTCCGCCCCGCCGACACATACCTGCCGCGGCTGCCGCACGAACTCTCCGGCGGGCAGCGCCAGCGGGTCGTCATCGCGGGAGCGCTCGCGCTGGAGCCGAGCGTGCTGGTCGCGGACGAGCCGGTGGCCTCCCTGGACGCCTCGGTCCGCGGCGAGATCCTCGCCCTGCTGCTCCGTCTCCGGCGGGAACTGGGGCTGGCGGGACTGGTCATCACGCACGACCTGGGACTGGCCTGGAACATCGCCGACCGGGTCGCCGTGATGTACCGCGGCGAACTGGTCGAGGTGGGCCCGGTGGAGCAGGTGCTGCTCGATCCGCGGCACGAGTACACCAAGTCGCTTCTCGCGGCACTACCCTCCGGTACCAACCTGCGCGCCGAGGCGGACCGGTGACCGGCCGGGCCCGGCCCGGCTCCGGGCACGTTCGTGCGCACAGCGGACGGAAACGCCCCGCTGCCGCCGATCAGCGCAGTTCGGGTGTGTAATCTCAGACCTCGACATGGCGACCACCACAGACCCTGCGGCGGAGGCGGGCTCCTCCACGAAACGTGCCGCCGACGCATCGACGGCGTCGGCGGGCACGGATGACTTCCTGGTGCCCTCTCGCTTCCCGTACCGGACGATCGCGATGGGTGCGCTCGGCAGCACGCTGCTCATGCTCGCCGCGCTCGGTGCGGGCGGAATCCTGATCCGGGACCCCGTTCTCGGCCACGGCCCGCTGTCCTGGATCCGCTTCGGCCACGGCCGGGCGCTGGCTACGGCGTTTCTGTACGTCGGCTTCGCGATGATCGTCTGGGCCTGGGTACGTCTTGGCCGGTACGTGCTGGCGAACCGGATCGGCACCAAGGCGATCCTGGTGGCCGCCGCCTGCTGGATCACCCCGCTGCTGGTCTCGCCGCCGCTGTTCACCCGGGACGTGTTCTCCTACCTCGGCCAGGGCGCGCAGCTCCTCTACGGGCACGATCCCTATTCCTACGGGCCCGCCGAACTCGACGTGCTGCCCGACGTCGTCGCCAACGTCCACGAGCTCTGGCAGACCACGCCGGCGCCGTACGGGCCACTGTTCCTGCTCATCGCCAAGGCGATCGTCTCGGTCACCGGCAACAACGTGATCGCGGGTGTGGTCGTCACCCGGCTGGTGCTGCTCGTCGGCCTCGCCGGAATGGTCTGGGCGCTGCCGCGGCTGGTTGGCAAACTGGGTGGCAAGCTGCCGGTCACGATGTGGCTGGCGGTGGCCAGCCCGATGACGGTCATCCACCTCGTCGGCGGCCCGCACAACGACCTGCTGATGCTCGGTTTCCTCACCATCGGGGTACTGGCCGCGCTGGAACGCAAGCACGTCATCGCGGTCATCCTGGTGACGATCGGCATGCTGATCAAACCGACCGCGGCCGTGGCGCTGCCGTTCCTGGTGTGGGTGTGGGCGAACCACCTTCCCGGGGAGAACAAGCTCGGCAACTTCGTCCGGGCACTCGTGCCCGCCGTCGGCCTGTTCGGTGCCGTGTTCGTTACCGGCACCTGGGTGTCGCTGGGCTCGTTCAATCTCGGCTGGGTCACCGGACTGTCCGCTCCCGGCCTGATCTCGAACTGGATGAACTTCCCGACGGGCATCGGCGAGTTGTTCTACACCTTGGTGAACCTGGTGGTCGACGTGAAGTCGTCGCCGTTCGTCACCGTCGCCCGCGGTCTGGCCTGGATCGCACTGGCGGTGTTCGCGGTCCGCCAGTGGTGGAAGGCTCGCGACGGCGGCAACGAGGCGGTCTTCCGGATGGCCGTGACCCTGCTTGCCGTCGCCATCCTCGCCCCGCCCACCCTTCCCTGGTACCTGACCTGGGGTTTCGTCCTGGCCTCGACGTTCCGCTGGGAACGCAAGCACCTGTCCATCGTGGTGGGTGTCGCCGTGGCTCTGGTCCTGGTCTATTACCCGACGGGGGAGCAGGGGCTGTACGACTGGTGGTTCATGGCAGGCGTGCTGGCGGCCAGCCTGTACGCGGCGGCCTCGCTGCTCCGGCCGGATCCGCTGGGCCTCATCCAGGCCTGGCGCAGGCCGAAAACCGAGGAGAAGGCTGCCGAGAAGGCCCCGGCCGAGAGCTGATCGGCAGTCCTGTCGGCCGTTCGCACACGGCCTTCAGGGTGTATAACGGCATATACGCCAGCGCTCTCCGCAGCCGTTTTACGTGCACGCAAACAAATACTCAAAGACGGGACACGGGGGTCAGCCACTACCTGCCCAGCCGCTCCACGCTTGTACCCGGATCAGAACGATCGTCGCCGACGGTGGTCGCCGCGCGTATTGCGGATACTTCGCCGTCAGTGCGTCGACGGCCTCGCGGTGACCGGCCTCGCCGGGGGCGCACTGGGTGGCCGTGCCGTCGGCACGCGTCCACCACAGCGTGCTCCAGTCCTCGGCGTAAGCGTCGGCCAGCACGGTGACCGCGGGATTCGCCGCGATGTTGCGCAGCCGGCGCAGATCGTGACCACGTTTGGGCTTGTGGTCCACGGCGAAGGTCAGGACGTCATCGCCGAGCAGCGCGAAGGTGACCGGGACGAGATGCGGGACGCCATCCGGCGACGCGGTCGCCAGTCTCGCCACCCTCGCCCGCACCAACCGGTTGCGCGCTTCGCCGGATTCCAGCCGCATCACCCCACGCTACGTGGCGGGTTACGACGCGCCGGGGCTTGCCCCCGGGCGTACCGTACGTAGCAGCACACTCGCGCTCCAGCCCCTGGCGCCGTCCGTTCACCTCACCGAGCGAAACGGCGGGAGCCCATGAGTATTCCCACCTCGACGGCGGGCGGTTCGCCCCAGCCGTCGATCCGCCCCGGCAACGGCGAGCCGGTGCCCATCATCGCCTCCTACCCGCCATGGCAGGGTCTGCAACTGCACAGTTTGGCCGTCGCAGTGGAGTTTCGCTGCGGACCGTGCGGACTGCGGCACGAGTCGGCGATGGTGGCCACCAGCCCGGGCACGCTGGTCTGCCCCTCCTGCTACGCCCGGTTGAGCCTGGCGGCGGCACCGGTGCCCGCGCAGCGGTCGGCGGTGCGGTGGTGAGCGCCGCCGGGCAAGCCAAGTCGTACGACAGCACCACCGACCCCACCGACCCCACCGACCCCACCGACCCCGCCGTGCAGCGTTGGGAGATCGAGGGTGGACGGGTCGGTGAACCGGCCCGGCCATCCCGCGTCGATCCCGTCCTGGAATCCGCACCGCGTATCACGCGGTCCGAGTGAATCGAACGCCTATGAGGGCAACGCAGGACACAGAGCCGGCACGTACGCCGCCACGGCCGATGATCTCGGGGCAGCATTCGATCGGTGAACTGGTGACCATCAGGCTGTTCCTGGTGATTCCGTTTCTCGGCCTCGTCACGCTCGCCGTGTTCGTCTGGGGCTGGGGCCTGACCTGGCTGGACCTCGGGATCGCCGTCGTGATGTACGTGGTGTCCACACTCGGCGTGACGGTCGGCTACCACCGCTACTTCACCCACGGCGCCTTCAAGGCGAACCGCCCACTGCGGATCGGCCTCGCCGTCGCGGGCGGACTCGCCGCGCAGGGGCCGGTGATCGGCTGGGTCGCCGACCACCGCCGTCACCACGCCTTCTCCGACAGGGAGGGCGATCCGCACTCGCCATGGTTGTTCGGCACCTCGCCGGCCGCACTCGTCCACGGCTTCTGGCACGCGCATCTCGGCTGGCTGTTCGGCAGGGACAAGACCAACGTCGCGCGGTTCGCACCGGATCTGGCGGCGGACCGCGACATTCGGGCGGTGGACCGGCTGTTTCCACTGTGGGTGGCGGCGAGCGTGTTGCTGCCCGCGGCACTGGGCGGGCTGATCGGCTGGTCGTGGTGGGCGGCGCTGACCGGGTTCCTGTGGGGCGGGCTGGCCAGGATCTCCTTGCAGCACCACGTGACCTGGTCGGTCAACTCGATCTGCCATCTCGTCGGCTCCCGGCCGTTCATCAACCGGGACCGGTCGGCGAACTTCTGGCCACTGGCGCTTCTGTCCATGGGGGAGTCCTGGCACAACTCGCATCACGCGGACCCGACCTGCGCCCGGCACGGCGTGCTGCCCCGGCAGGTGGACGTGTCCGCGCTGGTGATCCGGTTGTTCGAGCGGCTGGGCTGGGCGACAAGGGTCCGCTGGCCCACGCCGCACCGGCTGGGCCGGCTTTCCGCCGTCGACGAGTCGTGACCGGGCCGGTCACGACTCCAGGGCGGGCCGGGTCAGCGTGATCGTTCCGGCGTCGGCGTCGAGTTCCACCTCGGCGCCGAACGGGAGCGACAGCGAGGCCGGGATGTGCCCGAACCCGAACTCCCACGCGATCGGCACGCCGAGCGATCCGAGCCGGTCGCGCATGAGCGCCCGGACATCGTCCGGGGTGCCGCAGTCCGCCCACGAGCCCAGAGCGATCCCGGTGACGCCGTCGAACCAGCCGGAGCGCAGCAACTGGGTGAGGATGCGGTCCAGCCGGTAAATGTCCTCGCCGACGTCCTCCAGCAAGGCGATGCCGGACACCGGACGGTGGTGTTCGGCGGCGCCGAGGCCGGCGGCGAGCAGGCTCAGGTTGCCGCCGACCGTCACACCGCGGGCCCGTCCGCCGACCAGCGCTCCTTGGCCGCCGGTGATCGTCAGCGGACCTTCTCCGGTGAGCAGTCCGTGCAGCCGGGCGGCGGCGATCTCGTCGAAGTGCGCGCTGGCCGGCATGGGAGAGAACACAGTGGACAGTCCCAAGTGGACAGCGATGGCCTCGTGCAGCGCGGTGACGTCACTGGATCCGGCGAACAGTTTCGGCCCGGCGGACCGAAGTTCACCCCAGTCGAGCAGGTCCAGGATCCGCATGCAGCCGTAGCCGCCGCGCGCGGCGAACACCGCGTCCACGTCCGGGTCGAGCCAGGCGTCGCGGAAGTCCGCCGCGCGGGCGTCATCGGCCGCGGCGAGATAGGGAAAGATCGGATGACGAGACCGGACGGAGTCGTACACCCGCACCGACACCTTCCAGGCCGCCAGCGCGTCCAGCGCGGAGTCCAGCAGGTGCGCGGCCACCGGCCCGGCCGGGGCGACCAGTGCGACGGTGTCGTCCTGGCGCAGCCGGCGCGGACGGGTCAGACCGGTCACCGCTGGAGATCGAGCGCGGGAACGCCCGGGGTGTCGAAGCCGAGCACCTGGCCGTAGAAGGACAGCTCCGCCTCCAGCGCGGCGATGATCGTTGCGGATCTGCGGAAGCCGTGCTGCTCGCCCTCGAAAGTGAGATAGGCGTGCGGAACTCCCTTGCCACGCAAGGAATCCACGAAGCGGTCGGCCTGTTCCGGTGGGCAGATCTCGTCCTCGAGTCCTTGCAGGAACAGGACCGGGCCGGCGAGGCCGTCCGCGTTGTTGATGGGGGAGCGGTCGCGGTACCTGGCCTCCGACTCGGGCAGCGGACCCACCAGTCCGTCCAGGTAGCGGGATTCGAAGTCGTGTGTCTCACCTCCCTCTCCGGTCCAGCCGTAGAGGTCGAGAATGGGGAACTTGACGGTCCCCGCGCGGTAGGTGCGGACGGTGGTCATCGAGGCGGCGGAGGTGAAACCGCCCGCGCTGCCACCGCGGATGGCCAGCCGGTCCGGATCGGCGATGCCCTCTGCCACCAAAGCCTCGGCTACGGCGACGCAGTCGGCGACATCGACGACGCCCCACTGTTCGCGCAGCCGTTCGCGGTAGCGCCTGCCGTAACCGGTGGACCCGCCGTAGTTCACGGCGACCACGCCGATGCCGCGGCTGGTGAAGAAGGCGAAGTCCAGGTCGAGCACATTGGAGTGCCTGCCGGTCGGCCCGCCGTGGACGTGCACGACGTAGGGCGGCAGCTCGTCCTCGGCGCCGGTGTAGGCGGGGTTGGTCGGCCGGTAGAGGTATGCGGGTACGGGTTCGCCCTCTGCGGTGGTGAACACCCGTTCCTCGGGCACCGCGAGATAGGCGGGATCCGGCAGGCGGTCCGGAGAGGGCGCTTCGCCCGGTCGCGGCGTCAGCTCGGTGAGGGTTGCCGTGGTGAGGTCCACGTGCACGACGGCGTTCTCCTGCCGGGGTCCCGCGGCGATGCCGGCCACTCCGGCGGCGAACGGCGCGATCGCCGACCAGACGGGCAGATCGGCGGCCGCTGCCACGTCGGCGACGGTCGCGGTGGCCTCATCGAGGAGGGCGAGCCTGCCCGAGTTCAGCACCGCGTGCCTGCCCTCGCCGAGCGGTACGAACCAGCGGGTTCCGAGCTTCCAGAGTGGGCCGCCGAGTTCCTCGGTGACCGGCGCGAGGTTGTGGGCCTGCCCGTCGAGGCCGACGCGGTGCAGATTCCACCAGCCGTCCGGGTCGGCGAGCGCCAGCAGCGTGTCCGCCGACTCCCACTCGACCTGGCACACCGAGACGTCCGGCCCGCCGGCGACGACGCGGTGACGGCCGAGTTCGCCGCCGGGACCGAGTTCCGCGACGCACAGTTCGGTGCCGTCCCACGGCATCGCCGGGTGGTTCCAGCCGAGCCAGGCGGCGTGGGTGCCGTCGGGCGAGAGCTGGGGGGAGCTGAGGAAGTGGTGGCTGGCACCGAGGGTGCGTACGCCGGCGCCGTCGAGGGGGATGGCGACCAGGTCGCGGCTGACGTCGGCGCGACGGGGGCCGACGCCGACCTCGCGCACGGCCCACACCTCACCCTCGGCCCCGTGCCGCAGGTCGCCGAACCGGACTCCCTGGGGGACGGTGGGCTCGGGGGTGACCGGCCGGGTGTCGCCCGAGGTGAGGTCGCGTACGTAGACGCGCTGGTCGTCCCAGTTGGTGAAGACGAGCGTGCCGCCGGTCACCAGCCACGGGCGTCCGCCATACTCGTGGACGCGGTTGCGGGCGTTCCACGGGGCCGGGAGCATCTCCTCGACCAGACCGTCGCTGCCGGATCTGACCAGTGCCAGGCGTCCGCCCTCGGCCGGCCGTGATTCGGCCCACCACACCTCCCCGTCCACCACATCGGGCCATTGCGGCGTACTTCCGGCAGCAGCGACGTCAGCGGCGCTGATAGGCGACTTCCACGTTCCGTACGGGGCGATGTCGGGCATTGCGCCAGCCTAGGGCGTCCGGAGTGGATCTTCACTGATCGGTTCGGGGTCATCGCGGGTCCGGCTGGGGGAACCGGGGGACAGTCCGCCGCACACGGTCTCCGGTACACCGCCGTGCGGGCGGTGGTGCCGCTTGACGGGGCCGCCGGATGCCGATCATGTGCGGGTGGCCTAGGGTCGGAGGTGCCATGGCTCGTGTCATCCACGTCTTCCGTCAACCCGACCGCTTCGTCGCGGGCACCGTCGGGGAGCCCGGCGACCGCACGTTCTATCTGCAGGCGTCCGAGGAACTCCGCACGATCAGCGTGACGATCGAGAAGCAGCAGGTCGCGGTGCTGGCCGAGCGGCTCGGTTCGCTGCTGGAAGAGGTCTCCAACCGTTTCGGCGCCGAGGTGCCGGAGGAGGTTCCGGACGAGCTGGTCGACACCGGCCCGCTGGACGTTCCGGTGGAGGAGGAGTTCCGGGTCGGGACGATGGGCCTCGGCTGGGACGCCGAGAGCAGCGCGGTCGTGATCGAACTGCTGGCCATCACCGAAGGTGAGGTCGACGAGACGGTGGTGCTGGACGACACCGAGGAGGGGCCGGACGCGGTGCGCGTGTTCCTCAGCCCGGTGGCGGCGCGGGCGTTCGCGGATCGCGCCGACCGGGTGGTGAACGCGGGCCGCAGGCCGTGTCCGCTGTGTGGCGAACCGCTCGATCCGGCCGGGCACATCTGCCCCCGGCAGAACGGCTACCGGCGGGACCCCGAAACCACCGAGGACTGAGCCGTACGTGCCGGAACAACTCGATGTGGACGATTCCGCGGTCCCGGAACTGCTCGCCCGGGGTGAGCTGACCGTCGAGGGCAGGCTCGTCGACGCGTCGAACGTCACCTTGTTCTGTTCGATCTCGCTGGACGGTGTTACGGCGAACGCGGTGTACAAGCCGGTATCCGGTGAGCGTCCGCTGTGGGACTTCCCGGACGGGACGCTGGCCGGCCGTGAGGTGGCGACGTACCTGATCTCGGAGACGTCCGGTCTCGGCGGCGTGCCGCACACGGTGCTGCGGGACGGCCCGTTCGGTGAGGGCATGGTGCAGTTCTGGGTGGAGACCACTCAGGACGAGCTGGTCGACGTACGGGCGCCGGCGGACCTGCCGGACGGCTGGCGGGTGGTGCTGCATGCCCACGACCGGCTGGGTGAGCCCGCGGTGCTGGCGCACGCGGACGATCCGGGGCTGCGGCAGCTCGCCGCGCTGGACATCGTCGTGAACAACACCGATCGCAAGGGCGGGCATCTGCTCGTCGCGAGCGGTGGCCGGGTGTTCGGCGTCGATCACGGGATCTGCCTGCACGCGGACCCCAAACTGCGGACGGTGCTGTGGGGCTGGGTGGGTGAGCCGCTGCCGGACGACGTGGCGGAGAAGCTCCGGCGGTTCCGCTCGACGCTCGACGGGGATTTCGGCGTGTCGCTCGCGGCGCACCTGACCGGCCGTGAAATCGGTGCGGTGTCGCGCCGGGTGGATTCGCTGCTCGCGGCCGGGAGTTTCCCGGAGCCGAACGACGAGTGGCGTGCCATTCCGTGGCCGCTGTTCTGATGTTGCGCGCACGGTGCGCCGGGGGGATGCGCGGCGTGGCGTGACCGGTGTGCCCTTGCAGACCGATATCGTCCCCGGCCGTGCGCTCCCATTCGTATGACGACGTGCTCGCAGGCCCGCGACGGAAGAAGATCCCCGAGGTCCCTGCCGAGGCGGGGCTGGTGGTGGAGGACCCGGCGAGCGGTTTCTGCGGTGCGGTGGTCCGGATCGAACACGGAAACGTCGTGCTGGAGGACCGGCGGGGCGCGCACCGGGTGTTCCCGCTGAGCCCGGCGGGGTTCCTGCTGGAGGGCAGGCCGGTCACCCTGGTGCGGCCCGCCGTCGCGCCCGGGCCGGAGCGCAGGATGTCCGCCTCGGGTTCGGTACGGGTCGAGGGCCTGCGGGCCCGGACGGCCAGGGACTCGCGGATCTGGGTGGAGGGTAAGCACGACGCGGAGCTGGTGGAGCGGGTCTGGGGCCACGACCTGCGGGTCGAGGGCGTGGTCGTCGAGCCTCTCGACGGGGTCGACGAACTGTCCGGCCGGATCGCGGAGTTCGGTACGGGGGCGGGGCGCAGGCTCGGCGTGCTGGTCGACCATCTTGTGCCCGGGAGCAAGGAGTCCCGCCTGGTCGAGGCGGTCACGGATCCGAACGTCCTGGTCACCGGCCACCCGTACGTGGACATCTGGCAGGCGGTGAAGCCGGAGGCGGTGGGTATCGCGCGGTGGCCGGTGGTGCCGAAGGGCCTGCCGTGGAAGGAAGGCGTGTGCGAGGCTCTCGGCTGGGGTGAGTCGTGGGAGGGCTGGCAGCGGGTTCTGGCAGGTGTGCGCGGTTTTCGCGATGTGGAGACCCCGCTGCTGGGAGCGGTCGAACGCCTGATCGACTTCGTCACGGTGGCTCCGGAGTGAGTGGGTGCGAAGGTCACACGTAGATCACGTCGGGGCGCACCGTCAGTTGTCCCCGGTGACTTTCTGAGAGCATGGGGTCATGACTCCGGCACTCATTTGGCTGATCGCGGGAATCGCTCTGATGGTGGCCGAGGTCGTCTCCGGTGATTTGGTTCTCCTGATGCTCGGCGCGGGCGCGTTGTTCGGCGCCGGCTCCGCGGCGCTCACGGGTAACGCATTCATCGACGTGGCGGTCTTCGGTGTCGCCTCGGTGGGATTGCTCGTGCTGGCCCGTCCGGCGCTGAAGCGGCGCTTTCTCTCGGGGCCCGGCGTGAAGACGAACACGGAGGCGCTGGTCGGCGCCGAGGCGATCGTGTTGTCCACAGTGGACATCCAAGGTGGACAGGTGAAGCTGGCCGGGGACGTGTGGTCGGCGCGCAGTTTCGCAGGCGGCCAGGTCATTCAGCCGGGAACCATGGTCACCGTCGTGGAGATCTCGGGGGCTACCGCGGTTGTGTCCGCCGAACCCTGATAGTCATGTGCCAGCCCATTCCCGTGGACACTCCATGAAGGGGAGATAGTCTCGATGACCGCAACGATCATTGTTGTCGCGGTAATAGCGTTGTTCGTCATCGTCACGGTCGCGAAAGCGATCATGGTGGTACCGCAGGCCCAGTCTGCGGTCGTCGAGAGGCTCGGTCGGTTCCGTACCGTCGCCTCGCCCGGTCTGAACTTCCTGGTGCCGTTCCTGGACAAAGTCCGTGCCCGAATCGATCTGCGGGAGCAGGTCGTGTCGTTCCCGCCCCAGCCGGTGATCACCCAGGACAATCTGACCGTGTCGATCGACACCGTCGTGTACTTCCAGGTGACCGATTCTCGTGCCGCTGTGTACGAGATCTCGAACTACATCGTCGGTGTCGAACAGCTCACCACGACGACTCTGCGCAACCTGGTCGGTGGGATGAGCCTCGAGGAGACGCTGACCTCGCGCGACCAGATCAACGGCCAGTTGCGTGGCGTGCTGGACGAGGCGACCGGTCGATGGGGTATCCGCGTCGCCCGCGTCGAGCTGAAGGCCATCGATCCGCCTCCGTCCATTCAGGACTCGATGGAGAAGCAGATGCGCGCCGACCGGGAGAAGCGCGCGATGATCCTCACCGCGGAAGGTCAGCGGGAGTCCGCGATCAAGACCGCGGAAGGGCAGAAGCAGAGCCAGATCCTCGCCGCCGAGGGTTCGAAGCAGGCGACGATCATGGCGGCCGAGGCCGAGCGGCAGTCCCGCATCCTGCGCGCGCAGGGTGAGCGGGCGGCGCGGTACCTGCAGGCGCAGGGGCAGGCGAAGGCGATCGAGAAGGTGTTCGCCGCGATCAAGGCGGGCAGGCCGACACCGGAGGTTCTGGCGTACCAGTACCTGCAGACGTTGCCGCAGCTCGCGCAGGGCGACGCCAACAAGGTCTGGATGATCCCGAGCGACTACGGCAAGGCGCTGGAGGGTTTCGCTCGTGCGCTCGGTGCTCCGGGCGACGATGGCGTGTTCCGGTACGAGGCGCCGAAGGAGGAGGCCGCACCGCCGAACCTGGACGAGGATGAGGTCGCGTCCTGGTTCGACACGTCCACGGACCCGAAGGTGGCCGAGGCCGTCGCGGAGGCGGAAGCGGTGGCGCGCAAGGAGGTCGGCGGCCCGTTGAGCGGCCCGCCGCGCTCGGTGCCGGCGGCGCTCGCACCGCTGCGCGGTTCGTCGTCCTCGGCCGTGGAACCCGCCGATCCGCCCGCGCCTCAGGAGCGCGAGCAGCAGGCGATCGAGCAGCAGCCGCAGACGCAGCAGTTGCCGCCCAGCGCTCCCCAGGCGCAGCAGCAGGTCCAGCCACAGCAGGCGCAGCCTCAGCCGCAGCAACCGCAGCAGCAGGCGCCACAGCAACACCAGCCGGGGCAGCAGCACCAGCCCGGCCAGCAGCGTGGCTATGGTGGTCCGCCGCCGCAGGGGCCCTACGGTGGCCCGCAGGGCGGACCGTTCAACCAGCCCGGCCCCGGCCGGTAACCGCGCGGAACGGAAGCCGAACCGGCCCCGGTCGTCAGTTCGACCGGGGCCGGTTCGCGCGGTTCACCTCTCGGACAGCCGAGCGGGTCAGCGGTGAACACCTCGTGCGGATCGGCCCCCAGTGGGGTACGCCTGCCGGGCCCGGCTGCGCGCAGACGTTTCCGGTTACCGGTGTCCTGGCTGGTCCACGGGCGCGAGCTCGGGCCGTTTGGCCGCCACCGCATCGCCGGAGGACTCACCGCGCAGGCGGCGCAACAGCCAGGGTGTGGCGTGTTCGCGGACCCAGGCCAGATTCTCCGCGCGGCGTCTGGCCGGCTCGAGGATCTTCGCCGGTCCGAGGTCGGCCGCCGTGACCTCGTGGTCCACGGAGAGCGCGTCGAGTACCGCTGCCGCGACGAGCGTGTGGCCGTGGGCATTGAGGTGGATACGGTCGGCGGACCACATCCGGCGGTCGCGCAGGGCCCGCATCGCCCACATGTCCACGAGGGTCGCGCCGTGCCTGCCCGCGATCAGGCGGACGTGCTCGTTGTAGATGGCGGTGCGCCCGCGCATCCGGCGGAACACCGGGTCCTCGACACCGTCGACGCCGGTGAACAGGACGACCGTGGCACCGGTCGCGGCGAGCGTACCCACGGCGTGGTCGTACTCCTCGGCGAGGGCATCGATGTCGACGCGGGGCCGCATGAGGTCGTTGCCACCCGCGTAGACCGAAACCAGGTCCGGGCTGAGGTTCAACGCCCGGTCGAGCTGCGTGCCGAGGATCTCGCGCATCAGCTTCCCGCGGACGGCCAGGTTGGCGTATCGGAGTTCGGGCGTGTGCCGGGCGAGTGCGCCCGCCGTCCGGTCGGCCCAGCCGCGGACGCTGTTGGGGGAGCCGGGGTCGTCGTCGCCGACGCCCTCGGTGAACGAGTCGCCCAGCGCGACGAAGCGGGTGATCATGCCGGTCACTCTAGGCGCTGTCCTGCGGTTCCCGATCGACGGGGATTCGTGGTCGAGGCGGTTACCGGTACGCCGCCGGGAAGCCTCTCGTACCGACGGCCTCCTGCCGGGGCTTCGAGACGATGTCGCCAGGAACCGCCACGGCGCGGGCGGGACCGGCTGTCACGTGCGTTCCCTGCGGCGGTGCTCGGCGACGTGGACCCGTCCCGCGCACCGTGTGGTGCAGTAGCGCCTGCGGCCGTTGCGCGAGGTGTCGATGTAGACGGTGCGGCATTCCTCCCGGGCGCAGGCGCCGATGCGCGCGGGCTCCTCGCACAACGCGTGTGCCAGGCCGCCGGCGGTGTATGCCTGCACGCGGCGCAGCCGTGCCGCCCGTTCACTCGCGTAGTGCAGGTGTGCGGGTGAGTCGTCGTGGCGGGAGATGTAGGGCTGGCTGGCGGAGTCAGCGAGCAGCCGGTTGAGCAGGTCGACGCGGCGGTCGGTTCCGGTCTCCTCGAACACCTCGCGGAGCCGTGCCGCCCACTCGGCGATGGCGGCGGCTTCGCCGGTGGTGAGGCGGTCGAGGGACATGCCGTGGGCGCGCATCACGGCGACCAGTTCCTCCGGGGTGGTGGGGCCGAGGTTGACCAGGCTCGCGGCCACCTGCGCGGCCGAACCACCGTAAGGGTTGAAATGCACTGAGCCATTACAGCACGGTGGGGCGATGACAGTGCGAACGTGCCCGCGATGTGGCTGGCCGGTGGCGGAGCTGACACCGGACCCCGGGGAAGAGCTGCCGACCTCGGGGGGCAGGGTCGGCTACCGCCGGTGTGTGTGCGGGAGCTGGCTGGTGGTACTCGACGGCATCGTCGCCGGATCGACGCGGATACCGGGCGGCCTGCCCGCGGGGTGACCGGGAGGCCACCCCGCGGGTAGTGGTCAGGCCCGGGCGTCGAGTTCCGCGCGGACCTCGGTGAAGGCGCGCACGGCGTGTTCGATCTCCTCGGTGGAGTGCGCGGCGGAGAGCTGCACGCGGATACGCGCCTTCTCCTTCGGTACCACCGGGTAGGAGAACGCGATGACGTAGATTCCCTTGCCCAGCAAGGCCTGTCCCATCCGGTCGGCCAGGGCCGCGTCACCGACCATCACCGGGACGATGGGGTGCTCACCGGGCAGGATGTCGAATCCGGCCTCGGTCATCCCGGAGCGGAACAGAGCCGTGTTGTCCCGCAGGCGCTGCCGTGCGTCGTCCGAAGTGGACAGAATGTCGAGGACCTTCAGCGATGCGCCCACGATCGCCGGAGCCAGGGAGTTGGAGAACAGATACGGCCTGGATCGCTGCCGCAGCAGTTCGACGATCTCCGCGTGCGCGGCGACGTAACCACCGCTCGCGCCACCGAGGGCCTTGCCGAGGGTGCCGGTGACGATGTCGACCCGGTCGGTCACACCGAACAGTTCCGGAGTGCCCGCCCCGGTCGCCCCGGTGAAACCGACGGCGTGCGAGTCGTCCACCATGACCAGCGCGCCGTGCTTCTCGGCGAGATCGCAGATCTCGTCCAGGGGCGCGATGTAGCCGTCCATGGAGAACACGCCGTCGGTGACGATCAGCCGGTGCCGTGCTCCGGCCGACTCGGTGAGGCTGCGTTCCAGATCGGCCATGTCACGGTTGCGGTAGCGGAATCGCTGCGCCTTGGACAGCCGGATGCCGTCGATGATGCTCGCGTGGTTGAGCTCGTCGGAGATCACCGCGTCGGCATCGGTCAGCAGGGTTTCGAAGACACCGCCGTTGGCGTCGAAACAGGAGCTGTAGAGGATCGTGTCCTCGGTGCCGAGGAACTCGGAGAGCCGCTGTTCGAGGACCTTGTGTGGTTTCTGCGTTCCGCAGATGAACCGGACCGAGGCCATGCCGAAGCCCCACTCGTCGAGTGCGGTCTTGGCGGCGTCGATCAGGGCGTCGTCGTCGGCGAGGCCGAGGTAGTTGTTGGCGCAGAAGTTCACCACCGTGTCGGTGCTGACCCGGATGGCCGAGGCCTGCGGGCTGGTGATGACTCGTTCGGACTTGTACAGACCGGCGGCGCGGATGTCGTCCAGCGTCTCGCGCAGGTCCTGGCGCATCGTGTCGAACACGGTGTGCCTTCCTCCTAGTGGGTGGGTGACTCGGTTGCGGTGGTGCGGGTGGTGGGATCAGGAGGCCGAGTGCAGGGTCGCCCTGGTCCAGTCGATGACCACCTTGCCGCAGTGTCCGGACCGGGCCGCGGCGAAGGCCTCGGCGTGCTGGGCGTAGCCGAAGCGGTGGGTGATCAGCGGGCTGATGTCGAGGCCGCCCTGCAGCAGCACCGACATCGCATACCAGGTCTCGTACATCTCGCGGCCGTAGATGCCCTTGATGGTGAGCATGCGCGTGACGACGGTGGCCATGTCCACCGCGATCTCCTCGGCGGGCAGGCCGAGTACCGCGATCCGGCCGCCGTGGCGCATGTTGGCGATCATCTCCTGCATCGCCTGTGGTTTCCCGGACATCTCCAGGCCGATGTCGAAGCCTTCGCTCATGCCGAGGTCCCGCTGCACCCGCTCGATGGTGGTGTTGCTGACGTCGGCGGCGACGGTGACGCCGATCTTGCGGGCCAGTTCGAGCCGGTACGGGCTCACGTCGGTGATCACCACGTGGCGCGCGCCCGCGTGCCGGGCGACGGCGGCGGCCATGATGCCGATCGGGCCCGCACCGGTGATCAGGACGTCCTCACCGAGAACCGGGAAGGTGAGCGCGGTGTGCACGGCGTTGCCGAACGGGTCGAAGATCGCGGCGACGTCGGGGTCGACCTCGTGCCGGTGCACCCACACGTTCGCCTCGGGCAGCAGGACGTACTCGGCGAAGGCGCCGTCGGTGTGCACGCCGAGGCCGATGGTGCGGATGCAGAGGTGGCGCTTGCCCGCCATGCAGTTGCGGCAGTTGCCGCAGACGATGTGGCCTTCCCCGCTGACGAGGTCGCCCTTCTTGACCTCGCGCACGCCGGGGCCGAGTTCGGCCACCTCGCCGACGAACTCGTGGCCGAGCACGAGCGGTGTCCGGATCGACCGGGCGGCCCAGTCGTCCCAGCCTTCGATGTGCAGGTCGGTGCCGCAGATGCCGGTGCGCAGGACCTTGATCAGGACCTGTCCCTCACCGGGTTGCGGGGTCGGCACGTCGGCCAGGTCGAGCCCAGGTGCGGCGGCGGGCTTGAGCAGTGCTCTCATCGAAGTGGTACTCCCAGCGTGTCACCGGCGCGTCGTGGTCCGGCGAGGTCGTCATACGTGTGCGCATTGTGTGAGCCCCGCAACCATAGCCCGGTACGCGCTGGTGGCCGACCTGCCCCGGATCGGGCGGGAGGCGGCGGGCCGGTCGGCGAAGCGGCCGTGCCGGGTGCTGCCGAGGTGATCGTGGGCTGCGGGGGAGGCGCCGTCCACTCGCCGTTCCGCTGTGTGGGCGGGTGCCCTTGTCCGATGGCACGATCACGGGGTAGAGCCTCGAGCAATATCCAGGTCGCTGGCACGGTACGACGACGGGCGGAGGGAACCGCGTGATGCACGAACCTCGTTGGGACCAGCAGGAACTCACCGTCGGCGAGGTCGCCTCCCGTAGCGGCGTCGCCGTGTCGGCCCTGCACTTCTACGAGAAGCAGGAGCTGATCAGCAGCAGGCGCACGGCGGGCAACCAACGCCGCTACCGGCGAGATGTGCTGCGCAGGGTCGCGCTGATCCGAATCGCGCAGCGGGTGGGCATCCCGCTGGCCCAGGTGCGCGAGGTGCTTGCCGAGCTGCCGGACGGGCGGACGCCGAACCGTCGCGACTGGCAGCGGCTCTCGCGGCACTGGCGGGACGAGCTGGACCAGCGGATCCGGCACCTGGAGCAGTTGCGGGACGATTTCACCGAGTGCGTCGGATGCGGTTGTCTGTCCATCGACCGGTGCAAGCTGGCCAATCCCCACGACCGGCTGGGGGAGCGAGGCGCCGGGCCTCGGCGGCTCCTCGGCGGCTAGCCGGTCGCGCTGACTACAGTGAGTCCCGGTCCGGGTGGAGGGAGACATGGGAAAGCTACGCGATGCGGTGCTGGGAACCGGCCTGTACGACGAGGGCGAGGATCCCGACTACCGGTTCTCGCTGGCCAACGAACGCACCTTCCTGGCCTGGATCCGTACTTCCCTCGCCCTGCTCGCGGGTGGCGTCGCGGTACTGCAGCTCGTGCCGGACCTGGGGCCGCGGTGGGCGCGTGTGGCGCTCGGTGCGGGCCTGATCGTGCTGGCCGTATTGCTGGCCGCGATGAGCCACCGGCGCTGGCGCCGTAACGAACGGGCGATGCGGCTCAAGGTGTCTCTGCCACCGACCGCGCAGATCCCCTTGCTGGCCTACGGACTGGGTCTGGCGGCGATCGGGGCGCTGGTGGCGGTGCTGCTGGTCGGGTCGCCGAAACCATGACTGTCCCGGCCGGGCCGGAGGGTGGGGACCCGGCGGTGCTCGACGCGGGCTTGCAGGCGGAACGCACCCGGCTGGCCTGGTCGCGTACCGCGTTGTCGATGGTGGTGTCCGGGGCGTTGCTGCTGCACGCGGGGCTGGGTGGAGCGGGGCCGCTGTCGGTGGTGCCCGGGGTGCTGGTCATGTCCGCGGCGGTGGCCTGTTACCTGTGCGGGGTCCGCCGTTACGTGCACGTCCGGGCGGCCGTGCGGGCCGGACGCCGGGTGACCCAGTCCGGGGTGATCCGGGCGCTGAGTGCGTCCTGTGTGCTGACGGGCCTGCTCGTGCTCGCGGCGCTCGTACTGCGCGAAACAACCTGATCGCGTTGCCCGTTGTGCGTCAACCGGGTGAACGCTAGCGTGCCGCATGCACTCTGCGTCCGGTCCGACGATCCGCACGGTCGCCGCGCGCGCGGGGGTGTCGATCGCGACCGTGTCGTACGTGCTCAGCGGACGCACCGGCGGTCACACCAGGGTCAGTGAGGGGACCCGCGCCCGCGTGGTGGACGCGGCCGCCGAGCTCGGCTATGTGCCGAACCAGTCGGCGCGAGGGGTGCGCTGCGGGCGGACCGATCAGGTCTGTTTGGTCCTCCGTTCCCCGCACACGCCCTCGGCGCAGGCACTGGCCGACACGGTGTCCTCGGCGATGAGCGCGCACCGGTTGAACACGCTGATGCTCGTCGGTGGCGACTGGGAGAACTTCCTGCTCCGCCGCGGCGCCGACGGCGCGTTCGTGGACCTTCGTGGCGCCGAGGAGGCCGGTGTGGCGGGGTTGCGCCGCATCGTCGATCGCGGGATCGCACTGGTGGTGATGCACGCGACGGTCGATCCGGACGGATTCGACGTGGTGCGCCCGGACGAGACGGGTGCCTGCGGGCAGGCCGTCGCTCTGCTGTCCGAGGGGCACCGGCGGATCGGCTGGCTGGGCGGGCGTGCGGGTGGTTCACCGCGGTACGCCGGATACGTGCTGGCCCTGCGAGACGCGGGGCTCGGCCTGGACGAGTCGCTGGTCCGGTTCACCGGGGCCTCGCGGGAACACGCCTACGAGGAGGCGCTGCGCCTGCTCCGGCGCCCGGACCGGCCCACCGCGATCGTGGCGGCGTCCGATCTGGCGGCGATCAGTGCGTTGTGGGCGGCTCAGCGGCTGGGCCTGCGTGTCCCCGAGGACCTGGCGATCGTCGGTGCGGGCAACTCGCCGGAGGGAGCCGCGACCGAGCCGCCGATCACGACGGTCGGTCCGCTGCCGTTCGCCGCCGACATCGCCGGCCTGCTGCTCAGCAGGCTGGCGGGCGAGGCGCCGGTGACCGGCCGCGTGCACACCTCGGCCTGGGTGCTGCACCGCAGGGGCACCGCGTGATGCTCAGGTTGTCCGGGCGGAGACGCAGACGACCTCGGTGCCGTCCTCGGCCGAGGTCTCGCTGACGGTGGCAGTGCCGTCGATGTCTATGGCGCAGGAGCGCGGGTTCGGGCCGGGCATGACGCTGACGCGCAGGCCCATGTCGCCGGGAGTGGTGGTGGTGAAGCTCGCCGAGTCCGTGCCTGCCTCGGGCATCGCTATCGGCCCGGTGTTGCCGAACACGGCGCCGCTCACCTGGAACACCGCACCAGGCGGGCCGTTGACGCGAATCGTCACCGTGTGCTCGGTGAGGGGTGGTGTCTCACCGGGCGGGGCCGGCGGCGGGCTCGGCGCCGCGGCGTTCTCCGCGGGCGGCGTCGCCGGCGCGGCCGGGTGCGTATCGCACGCGCCGAGCAGGGCGGCCGCGAGCACCAGTGCCGTCGCGACCTTCTTCATGTTCGCCCCCGCCGGATACGATGCGTACCCGAACAATTATGCCCAGTTACCTCCGATCGTCGGAACCCCACCCATCGACCTGTCCGAATCGTGATCGGTCCGCCGTCGTACGCACCTTCGCGTGAACGTGCGAAGGATCTTTCGGGTTCGGTCGGCAGATGCGTCCTGGCGGGCCCGCTGCGAGGATGGGGAGCGTGGCCGAGGTACGGCCCGGCCCGTCGCGGAGATTCCGGCATGCAGACGTGAGTACGTACGGAGGCCCCGGTGGCCCGGCCCCGGTGGAGGACCTGCTGCGCGAACTCGCCCCGCGAGTGCTCACGGCTGTGGTCCGCCGGTACGGGCACTTCGACTCGGCCGAGGACGCGGTGCAGGAGGCCCTGCTCGCGGCATCCTCACAGTGGCCGGAGGAAGGTGTCCCGGAGAATCCGCGCGGCTGGCTGATCACCGTGGCGGCGCGCCGCCTGACCGACCTGTTGCGCACGGATGGGGCACGTCGGCGCCGGGAGGACGCGGTGGCCTCGTTCGCGCCGGCCGGGGAGTCCCGTGCCCGGCTTTCGGACAGCCGTCCCGCGGCGGACTCCGACGACACGCTGACCTTGCTGTTCTTCTGCTGCCACCCGTCGTTGACCCCGGCCACGCAGGTGGCGCTGACGCTGCGGGCGGTCGGCGGGCTGGGCACCGGCGAGATCGCGCGTGCGTTTCTCGTCCCGGAGACCACGATGGCGCAGCGGATCAGCAGGGCGAAGCAGACGATCAGGAAGGCGGGTGCGGACTTCGGGCCCCCGCCACCCGGGGAACTCGACGAGCGGATCGACGCCACGCTGCACGTGCTGTACCTGATCTTCAACGAGGGATACACGGCAACGGCCGGCTCGGATCTGCAGCGGGCGGACCTGACCTCGGAGGCGATCCGGCTGACCAGGGAGCTGCATCGGCTGCTGCCCGGACGCGGCGAGGTGAGCGGCCTGCTGGCGCTGATGTTGCTGACCGACGCGCGGCGCGCGGCGCGGTCGCGTCCGGACGGTGCCCTGGTGCCGCTGGCCGACCAGGACCGGAGCCTGTGGGACGCCGGAGCCATCGAGGAAGGGGTCACGCTGATCACCGGGGCACTGCGGACCACCGTGTTGGGCCCCTACCAGCTTCAGGCGGCGATCGCGGCCGTGCACTCGGAGGCGGAGCACGCGGACGAGACCGACTGGCGGCAGATCCTCGCGCTGTACACGGTGCTCTCGCGCGTGTCGGACAATCCGATGGTCACGTTGAACCAGGCGGTGGTGGTGGCGATGGTGCACGGACCCGAAGCGGGCCTCGCGTCCCTGGAGCCGCTGGACCACGACGCCCGGACGGCGCGCAGTCACCGGCTCAGCGCCGTTCGCGGGCATCTGCTCGACATGGTGGGCGACCGCGCCGGTGCCACGGCGGCGTACCGCCTCGCGGCACGGTCGACGACGAGCGAGCCGGAACGGCACTACCTGGAGTCCCGGATCCGCCGGCTCGACGACACCGGACAGGACCGGTGCGCCTGGCATGAACCACCCGGATCAGCCGCGGGCGGGGCAGGCCCGGACAGGTGACCGGAGCCCGTTCGTCCGGTCGCACCACACCGGGACGCGCACTGCGGTGCTCGCTCGTTCCACGGAGTCTGCGAGCAGGTGGGCCCCGGTCACGTGCGGACGCGCCTACCACGCCGGTGGGACGTTCGGGGTAACCGAGCCAGTCCGGGTGCGGGTGTGCGCGTTGCGCCTTTTGGTGTAGCGAATTCCTTGCGCAGCGGCGGAGATTCACTGTCGCGACCGGCCCGTCCTCCTCCGTGCGGAGGAACGCGAACTGCCGAGCCGTCCGCAGCCGTCTACCCAGAATTCGGCAGTCCTACTTTCGAAGGATTTCCCGCTCCGACTTTGGGGCTATTCGTCCTGGGGTGGACTGTCCGAAATGGACGAACTGCCCGTGGTGAACCCCAACCTGAAAGTCGCACGTTCGTACGATTTCAGGCAGGAACGACATGCACCCTCCGTAATCGACCGGCTGACGGGAGCGCGCATGCGGTGGACGTCGTTACGGCGAATGCCTGCGCCGGTCAGCGAGTGTGCGGTGACCCGCTGCGGTCATGAAACGGCGTGTCATCCTCGGTTTCCCGTTCCATGGCGCCGAAGTGAGGCCGCCCGATCCGGATGTTCCCGTATCGGATCGCGTGGCGACAAGGGCCTGAGTCCGGCCCCGGACGTCGCAGGGGGCTCCGCGCCAGAGGTCCCGTCCGGCCCCGAGCACTGATCGCGCAGGGCACTCGACGCGGGCCTCCTGCGTGCGGAGCGCGCTGCCGCCACAAGGGCACTGGGCCGACCGGAGCAAGGTGATCCCGATACGGAGCGTGTGAGCCTGCCCGGCTCTCGCGAACGGGCGGGCGTTGGCAAACCGGTCCGCTAATAGGAGGAGGAGCTTCCCGATAGCCGCATCCGCCGGTCGCGGCCGGTGTTTCCCGTGCTGGCGCGGCTCAGGTCGATCGGTTAACCTGGCGCCGCTGAAGAATAGGGATCGTCAACTGGGGTGATGAGAATTGATGGACAGTCGCCGGTAAAAAACGTGCGTTCGGACCTGGGCCGGTCCCTGAGTCCGTTCGGGCCGGATGTGCGATATTTGTTTCCGGTGCACTCGTGGTCGTGGTGACAATTGCGTGACTCCCGTCCGCATTGTCCGTGATCACCGTGAGGTCACGCGCGCGTCCGGTCGTGAAACCGCGACCGGAATCGTCGGGATGAAGCATCCCGGCGGTTGGGGCGTGCGCACGGGAATCGCGCGACTGAATTCGGTGGTAAGTACCTGTCGGCGGATGCCGTGAATTCGCCCGACGTGGACGCGGACTGGGGTGCGCGTGCGCGGGGGAGTCGGCGCGTCACGGGGTCGGTGATGTGCGCAGGTGCGGCCTGGCGCGGGTCGGCCATGGCACGGCTCGCGTCAGGACCGCCGGTCGCGTTCATTTCACAATAGAACAAATGCACAGGAAACTGTCGGTTAATTCACGCTTCCCGCTCGGGTGGCGGCCTATGGCCCCGCCTATTATTTCGCGTGTCCGCGTTCGGCCAATCGCGTGGTCGGCACGGCTTTCGGTGAGTCCCGTGGAGATTAGGTGAACGGGTTTCTCGAACAACGGGAACCGCTCGCTCATCCATTTCGTCAGGGGTTGACACTCGAATAAGTCGATGTCTATCCTCCTTCGGGAGGATTCAGATGGGAAACCTCCCATCAGGAAGTAGGTCTTTGGTCTGACGCGAGCGCGTTGTATCCACTTCGCTCGGCTCGCAGTCACACCGTCAATCAATACGACGTGTTCGATTCACAAATCGGGGTCCGCCTGCTCGGGCCGTGAATTGGAACTCGTCCCAGGCACGGGGATCGGGAGCCGGAACAGCATGCTTGTAAACGAACTGGACCAGGAGAGTTCGCCGAGCCAGGTCCGCGTGCAGAGCCGAAGCCTCATCCGACTGTTGCGGGACCGCGGCGTCTCGGCGGACGACCGGGTGGTGGTCTCGGCCGGGAACTCCGGCGACTTCGTCGTCACCCTGCTGGCGCTGATGGAGCTCGGCGTGTCGGTCGGCCTGCTCGACGCGCGGCTACCCGCCGCCGAGAGCGCGCAGCTCGTCGCCGAGTCCGGTGCCCGATGGTTCCTGTCCGATCAGGAACTCGACGCCGCCTACGACCGCGTGCGCGTCGGGTGGATGGAGATCGGCGAGATCAACGCCGCCGCCCGCGAACACCGCGGCTCCGACGACGTCGACGATGATGCCGAGCTGACGTTCGCCCGCTGGTCCGAGCGTTCGGACGCACTGGTCGTGTGGAGCTCGGGCAGTTCCGGAGTGCCGAAGGGAATCGTGCGGTCCGGCGAGTCCGTGCTGTCGAACGTCGAACGCACCCGGGTCCGCATGGGCTACACCGAAGACGACGTCATGCTGCCCCTGCTGCCGTTCACCCACCAGTACGGGCTCTCGATCGTGATGCTCTGGTGGTCCTCGCGCGCCTCGATGGCCATCGTGCCCAGCCGGCGCATCGACCTCGCCCTGGAGACCATCGACCGCCGCGGCGTCACCGTCGTCGACGCCGTGCCCGCCGCCTACCACACGTTGCTGCGGATCATCGAGGGCCGCAAGGGATCCACGGCACGGATCGACTCCGTGCGCATGTGGTGCGTGGGCGGGGAACCGCTGAGCGCCGACCTGCAGGCCAAGTTCACCGAGCGGATCGGTACGCCGCTGCTGGACGGCTACGGCACCAGTGAGTGCGGCAACATCTCGCTCGCCGCCCCGGACAACGCGATCCGCTGCGGGCGTCCGCTCGACGGGGTGACCATCGAGATCCTGGACGAGCGCGGCAACGTACTGCCTGCGGGCGAGATCGGCGAGATCGTCGTGCGCACCCCCGACGTGATGAACGGTGTGCTTGAGCTGGGCGGCCGGGTCCGCCCGGTGCACCGGCCCGTCTACCGCACCGACGACCTCGGGCAACTCGACGAGCACGGCAACCTGCGCGTGTTCGGCCGCAAGTCCGCGGTGCACCGGTTCGGTCACACGCTGTACCCCGAGGTGATCGCCGAGCGCGCCGGAGCCTGCGGCGTACCGGTACGGGTGCTGCCGGTGGAGGACCCCAGGCGCGGCATGCAGCTCGTCTTCGTGGTCGCCGATCCGGCCGCCCAGCCGGTCGCCTACTGGCGGCAGACCATCGGCAAGTTCGTCTCCGAGTTCGAGAAGCCCAACCGGATCGTCGTCCTCGACGAGTTCCCGCAGAAGACCAACGGCAAGACCGACCTGCAGGCGTTGCAGGACATCGCCGCATCCGCGGTGGCTCTGGAAGGTGTGAAGGGCGTGCTCCCCATGGATCGTGTCAACGACGCCGCCGAGGTTCCGGAATCCGCGATTCCGTTCCCGGATCGGCTGGCGCGGCTGGAAGAACTGGTGAGCCTGCTGCGCAGCAGGCGATCCGAGGTGCTCGAACTGCTGACCGAGGTCAGCAACCACAAGACCGCCTACGGCGAGATCGACGCGACCATCGCGGCCCTGGAGGGCGCGGCCGCGGAGGTCGGCCGCTACTCGCCGCCGGCCGTGGACCAGGTCGGCGTGCTGATGCCGTCCAACATCCCGCTGTACAGCTATGCGCTTTATCTGGCGATTCCCAGCCTGTACAGCAAGCGCGTGGTGTTCCGTCCCTCGCGGCGGATCGAGGACCAGACCCGCAAGCTGCACGAGCTGCTCTCCGGCGTGCACGGGCTGCCGATCGTCCTCGACGACGGTTCGCAGGCCGAGTTCATGGAAGGTGAGGGCGCGCGCTCGGACGTGCTGGTGTTCACCGGCACCTACAAGAACGCCGAGAAGATCCGCACCAGCCTGCGCACCGATCAGCTCTTTCTGTACTTCGGGCAGGGCGTCAATCCCTACATCGTCGGGGCGGACGCCAACGTCGGCTCGGCGGTGGACGGGCTCATCCGGGTGCGCATGCTCAACTCGGGCCAGGACTGCTTCGGCCCCGACGTGGTGTTCGTGCACACCTCGATCAGCGCCCAGTTCTGCAACCTGCTCTGCCGCCGCGTCGACGGCCTGCGGTACGGCCGGTTCGAGGACCCGACCGCCGACTACGGCGAGATGTTCTACCTCGACGCCTTCGACGCCTCGCTCGAGTACCTGCGCAAGAACCGTGAGCACCTGGCGGCCGGTGGCGAGGTGAACTTCCTCAACGGCCATCTGCGCCCCACCGTGCTGATCCGGCCCGCCGAGACCAAGGTGACGCCGCCCGAGCTGTTCGCGCCGATCTTCAACGTCGTGCCGTTCACCTCCGAGGAATGGCTGCACACGATGCTGGACCACCCGTTCTTCGAGGAGCGGGCGATGGCCGCGACCGTCTACGGCGGGATGGACGACACCGTCGAGATCCTCGAGCGCAGGCACACGGTCAGCGTGAACGAGACGCTGATCGACATCGACAACGGCAACGCTCCTTTCGGTGGCACCGGGATTCGCGCCAACTACGCCTCCATCGGCAAGCGCCGTTACGCGCAGCCGCTACTGGTCAGCAAGGCGGTCGCGGAGCACCTGTCGCCCGCGGAGACCGTCGAGCAGTCCGCCTGAACCACCGCACCATCCGATTCCGTCAGTGGGAGATCCATGAACTCGGTACCCGGTCACTCGATCCGCGGCTGCTGGAACGCCGCACTGTCCATCCTCGGTGACGCCGGGGTGGACACGGTGTTCGGGTTGCCCGGCGACGATCTGGACGCGTTGTCCGCGGCCGACCGGGCCGGTGCCCGGTTCGTGGTGGCCAGGGACCAGCGCAACGCCGTGTTCATGGCGGTCGGCTACGCCCTGCAGTCCGGACGACCCGGGGTGGCACTGGTGGGCAAGGGGCCTGCCGTGACGAACACGGTGACCGGCCTGCTGGAGGCGGCCTGCTCCGCGGCTCCGGTGGTGCTGCTCTCCGGCGGAACGTCCATCGAGCATCGGGGTAGTGGCGCCTTCCAAGAGCTGGACCAGCTCTCGGTCATCGCGCCACTGGTGAAATGGGCGGCCAGGGTGGACCACCCTGCGCGGCTGGTGCCGACGCTGCGCCGTGCTCTGCTGGTGGCCGGCGCCGGCGTGCCGGGGCCGGTGTACGTGGAACTTCCGGACCATCTGCTCACCGAGGAGATCCCGGTACGGGCGGAGTCCGCGCCAGGGGCGGAGGTGCCCGCGGCGGTGACCCTGCCCGGCGACTCGGCGGCGGTACGGGCGCTGCGCTCCGCCGAGCGTCCGCTGCTGCTGGTCGGCGGCGGCATGCGGCACGGGAACGTGGACGGGATCATCGAGCGGTTCGCGGAAGCCCACGGCGCCGCGATCACCTGCACCGCGAGCGGACGCGGTGCCGTCGACGAATCCTCGACCCTGTTCTGCGGGCTGTCCGGTCTGTACACCCCGGAGGAGGCCGCCCGGCTCTGGGCGGAGACCGACTGCGTGCTCGCGCTCGGCAGCAGGCTCGAGGAGACGGCCACCTTCGGCTGGCCCGAAGGCGTCGGCACCGAGGTACCGGTCATTCAGGTCAATGTGGACGCCGCCGAGTTCGCGACCGGTTTCGCCGGCCCCAAGGTACTCGCGGACGCCCGCGCCGTGCTCGGATCCTGGCCCGCACCGCAGCCCCGGGAGGCCTGGGCGGAGACCGTGCGTGGGGTGCACGCCGAACTGCGGGCCGCGCAGGCAGAGAACCTGCGGAGCCTGCACGAGGCACCGGAACTGCACATCGCCGAGGTACTCGAGGCATTGCAGGACGTGCTGCCCGCCGACCGGGTTCTGGTGCAGGAGAACGGTTTGCAGGACATGTGGTCCTACCGCTTCCCGCTCTACACCTGCGACGGACCCGGCGGGTCGATCGTGCCCTCCGAGCAGACGAGCCTGGGATTCGGGGCCGCGGCAGCGGTGGGCGTCAAGCGCGCAGCGCCGGACCGGCCGGTGGTGGCGTTCGTAGGTGACGGAGCGTTCGGCCTGTTCGACGCCGACCTTCCCACAGCCGTCGCGCACGGCGGCGGAATCATCTATGTGGTCCTGCGCAACGGCGGCTACGGCTGGCTCCAATCGCAACTCAACGCACGCACGGAGAAGCCCTCCGGGTTCGCGTTCCTCGACTCCGCGGCGGTGGGGGCACGCGCCGCGGATCTGCCGGGAGTCCGGCAGGTCGCCCTCATGGACAAGAACACGCTCGCCGCCGACATCGCGCAGGCATGGAAGGCGGCCGAGTCCGGCGAGGTGGTCGTACTGAACGTCCCGGTCCGGATCGCGGACGCGATGTTCACCGAGGAAACCGCCGGGGGCGACTTCCCTGTAGTGCCGCCGATCGGCTGAGCACACAGCCCTGCGCCGAGGCGCACCGATAATCGAGGAGCGGACGATGTCAGCACACAAGCCTTCGGGTGGACGCAGGGTCGTGATCACCGGCTGGGGTGCGATCACACCCGTGGGCCTCACCGTCGACGAGACGTGGGACGCGCTGATCTCCGGCCGCAGCGGCATCGGCGCGATCACCAGCCTCGACGCCTCGGACCTGCCGACCAACCTGGCGGGCGAGGTGAAGGGCTTCGAACCGCGAAAGTACATGTCGCACAAGCAGTTGCGCCGGATGGACCCGTACGCCCAGTACGCCTACGCCGCCGCGGGCGAGGCGCTGCGGGCGGCCAAACTGGACGTGGACGAGGAGAACGCCGCGCGTGTGGGCGCGCTGATCGGCAGCGGCTACGGACCGATGCAGTCCATTGTGGAGCATATCGGGGCGATCAACGAGCGGGGCCCGCGAGCGATCAGCCCCTTCGCCCCGATCACCGGCGCGATCGACAGCGCCGTGGGCGAGGTCAGCCTCGAGTACGGGCTGGCCGGCCCCACCAGGGCGATGAGCAGCGCGTGTGCCTCGGGCACCGACTCCATCGGCGAGGCGGCACGCTGGATCCGTTACGGCATCGCCGACGCGGTCGTCTCCGGCGGCGCCGAGCACATCTTCACCCGCGTGGACATGGCGGGCAGCGGGAACGCGAAGGCGCTGTCCCGGCGGACCGGCTCGCCGACCGAGGCGTCCCGTCCGTTCGACGAGGACCGCGACGGCTTCGTGATGAGCGCGGGCTCCGGCGTGCTCGTGCTGGAGTCCGCCGAGCACGCCGTGGCCAGAGGCGCGACGATCCTGGCCGAGCTCGCCGGGTACGCGGCCACCTCGGACGCCCATCACTGGACGGCACCCCACCCGGAGGGCCGTGGTGCACGCGCGGCCATGCGAGGCGCGCTCGCCGACGCCGGCATCGAAGCGTCCGAAGTGGACTACATCAACGCACACGGCACCAGCACCGTCTACAACGACCAGTCGGAACTCGACTCCATCCGGGCCGTGTTCGGTGCCAGGGCCGAGCAGATCCCGATCAGTTCGACGAAGTCGATGACCGGTCACATGATCGGAGCGGCCGGAGCCGTCGAGGCGATCGTCGGCGGACTGGTGATCAACAAGGGCATCGTGCCGCCGACGATCAACTGCCACAAGCCGATCGACGAGGCGGTCAACTTCGTGGCCAACGAGGCACAGCGGCACGACGTCGACGTGGTCATGAGCAACTCCTTCGGTTTCGGCGGCCACAACGCCGTCGTGGTGCTGCGCCGGTGGGCGCCCTGAGCAGAGCGGACATCGCACGCGGCGGCGGGCCGGACGACCGGGGCCAGTGGGCCCCGAAGGGAGCGAGAACGATGCACGAACGTGCCGGACGACAGTTGTCGGACAGGGGTGCGGGGCGATCGCTCGCCGGAATCGCGGAGCTGACGCTGCCCGGCCTGCTGGAGATCCCGCTCGACCGGATCGCTGACGCGACCGCCGTGGTCTGCGGAGCCGAAGCGGTCAGCCATGCCGAACTGCACAGCCGCGCCAACCGGCTGGCCCGGTCGCTGATCACCAGGGGGGTCGGCCCGGACCGGCTGGCGGCCGTGGCACTGCCGCGCACGGTGGACGCCGTGGTGGCCGTTCTGGCGGTGCTGAAGGCGGGTGGCGCGTACCTGCCGGTGGACCCCGGCTCCTCCGCCGCCGAGTTCTCCCGGGTGCTGGCCGAGTTCCGGCCGGTGTGCGTCCTCGCGACGACGGACGCCGCGCCGGCGCTGCCAGTGGCGGCCTCCGCGGAAACCGTGCTGTGGCTGGACGATCCGGCGATCGCGGCCGAGCGGGCGGCCCAGGACGACGCCCCGGTACGCGACGAGGACCGGTCGGCGCGGCTGGCCCCGCAGCACCTCGCCTACGTCCTCGGCTGCCCGGGAACCGCGGAGCGGCTGGAAGGCGTCGCCGTGCAGCAGCGGGGAGTCGTCGCGCTGGCCCGCTGGGCTGGCCGCTACTTCGGGACCGAGACGCTGTCCTCGGTGCTGATGTCGAGTTCGCTGCACTGTGACGCCTCGGTGTTCGAGTTGTTCCCCGCCCTCGCCGTCGGCGGCCGGGTGGAACTGGTGGACGATCTGGCGTCGGTCGCGGCCCGTGGCGGTTGGTCCGGTGGCCTGGTCTCCGGCACGCCGCCGGTGCTGGCGGGCCTGCTCGCCGCGGGTGCCGACATCGACGCGCGCAGCGTGGTTCTGTCCTGCGAGAACCTGCCCGCACCCGTGCGCGACGAGGTACTGCGGTGCGTTCCGGACCCGGAGATCGCCAGTGTGTACGGGCGCCCCGAGGTCACCGTGTACAGCCTGGCCCGGCGCGCGCACGGACCGCGGGGCCAGGACAGCGCGCCGCCCGGTGGCGCGCCGCTGCTCGGTACCGGCGCGCACGTGCTCGACGCGAGCCTGCGTCCGGTACCGGCGGGGGTCCCGGGTGAGCTCTACATCTCCGGGGCCGGTCTGGCCCGCGGGTACCTCGGTGACGCCGCACTGACCTCCGCACGGTTCGTGGCGAACCCGTTCGACGACGGCGGCACCCGGATGTATCGCACCGGTGATGTGGTGTGCCGTACCGAGAGTGGCGATGTCGAGCATGTCGGCACCCTCGCCGCGCCGCCGGTGCCCGAGCGCGCGGCGGTGCCCTCGTGACGCCAGAGGGAAGCAGACGGCACGGCGGGGCGCGTCATCTCGTTCCGCGGCCGGAGAACCACCGATCCACGAAGCAAGGACGAACATGGATTTGTTGAAAGGCAAGAACATTCTGGTGACGGGGGTCCTCACCCAGTCGTCGATCGCGTTTCACGTCGCCAGGGTCGCGCAGGAGCAGGGTGCCAACGTGGTGCTCACCGGTTACGGCCGGCTCCGCCTGGTGGAGCGGATCGCACAGCGCCTGCCTCAGCCATCGCCGGTGATCGAACTGGACGTGACCGACGAGCAGCAGCTCGGCGCGCTGGCCGACCGGGTCCGTGAGCACGTGGGCGGCAGGCTCGACGGGGTGCTGCACTCGGTCGCGTTCGCGCCGCAGGGCGCAGTGGGCGGCAACTTCATGACGACCGGCTGGGAGGACGTTGCCTCCGCGCTGCGGGTCTCGTCCTACTCGCTGCAGGCGATCACCCGCAGCGTGCTGCCGTTGCTGGGCAAGGGATCCTCGATCGTCGGCCTGGACTTCGACGCCGCCCGCGCGCACGCCGAGTACGACTGGATGGGCGTGGCGAAGGCGAGTCTGGAGTCCTCGGCGCGCTACCTCGCGTCCTACCTCGGTGCGGAGGGGATCCGGGTGAATCTGGTCGCGGCCGGTCCGTTGCGGACGACCGCGGCGAAGGCCATCGGTCCCGGCGGCAACGACGCCGCGGCCCAGGAGGGCAAGCGCTGGGATCAGCGCGCCCCGCTCGGCTGGGACGACCTGGAGTTCGACCCCGTCGCCCGGGCCTGTGTCGCGTTGTTGTCCGACTGGTTCCCGGCGACCACCGGAGAGATCGTGCATGTCGACGGTGGCGCGCACGCGGTCGGCGACCGGCCCGGTACCCCGCGGTCGTCGCTGCCGATCCCGGCACCGCGATGAGCGGGCCGGAAATGTGGCGCACGGTGCTGAACCGCCGACGGGAACCGTCCCTCGGCCGAATCGAATCGGGTGGACGTTGACTGCGACCGAGGTTCCCGCAGGCACCTCCACACTGGCCGTGCGGGCACGCGACATCGTCAAGACCTTCGGCGCACATCGCGCCCTGGACGGGGTGGACCTCGACATACCCAGCGGGACGGTGCTCGGTCTGCTCGGCCCGAACGGTGCGGGGAAGACGACGATGGTCCGGGTACTGACCACCCTGCTGACGCCGGACAGCGGAACCGCCACCGTCGCCGGGCACGACCTGGCGACCGAGGCCGGAGCCGTGCGCGAGTCGATCGGACTGTCCGGTCAGTACGCGGCGGTGGACGACAACCTCACCGGGTACGAGAATCTGTACTTCGTCGGCCGCCTTTACGGGATGAAGCGCGCGGCCGCCGCGGCGAGGGCGCGGGAACTGCTGGCGCAGTTCCAGCTCGAGCACGCGGGCGACCGGCTGTCCAAGACGTACTCCGGCGGGATGCGCCGCAGGCTGGACCTGGCCGGTGCCCTGGTGATCAGCCCGCCGCTGATCGTGCTCGACGAGCCCACCACCGGACTGGATCCGCGGTCGCGGCTGAACACCTGGGACCTGGTACGGACGCTGGTCGCCGACGGGACCTCGGTGCTGCTGACGACCCAGTACCTCGAGGAGGCCGATCAGCTCGCCGACTCGATCGTCGTGATCGACCGCGGCCGGGTGGTCGAGCGGGGCACCGCGGACGAGCTGAAGAACCGGATCGGCAGCGAACGCCTGGAACTCGTCCTCGCCGACCGCGCCGACCTCCCGGTGCTGCGCACCGTCCTGCGCGAGGTCGGCGCCGCGGAGCCGGTCATCGACGAGCAGGTACGCCGGGGCCACGTTCTCGTGCACGTCGGCACCAAGACGGTGACCGAGGCCCTGCGGCGGCTGGACGACGAGGGCGTGCACGTACTGGAGGTCGCGTTGCAGCGGCCGAAACTGGACGATGTGTTCCTCACCCTCACCGAACGCGATGCGCACCCGGACCCCGAATCCGAGCGTCCGGACCCGGCGGGCAAGGGCACACGGAGATGGCTGCGCCGGGGCGCGAAGGGTGGACAGTGATGAGCGTTCTGGTCAAGGGCCTCACGGACGGCTCGATCATCGCCTGGCGCAATCTGCTGCACGTCCGCCGCAATATGGACTGGCTGTTCGCGGCCGTGGTGCAGCCGATCATGTTCGTGCTGTTGTTCGGGTTCATCTTCGGCGGGCTGCTCGGCGGTGAGGCGTACCGGGAGTTCCTGCTGGCCGGGATCATGGTGCAGACGCTGGCGTTCAACTCCGCGTTCACCGTGATCGGCCTGTCCAACGATCTGCAGCGCGGTGTCATCGACCGGCTGCGGTCGCTGCCCATCTCGCGGGCCGCGGTGATGGTCGGCAGGACCAGTTCGGACCTCGCGGTGAGCATGGTCGCGATGCTCGTCGTGTCGTTGTGCGGCCTGCTGATCGGCTGGCAGATCCGCGGCAGCGTCCTCGACGCGATCCTGGCTTACCTGCTGCTGCTGGTGTTCGCGTTCGCCATGTCGTGGATCGGTGCGTTGATCGGCCTGTGGGCACCCAGTGCCGAGGTGGCGCAGAGCGCGGGTCTGATCTGGCTGACTCCGCTGACCTTCGTCTCCTCCGGTTTCGTCCCGGAGTCCTCGATGCCCGGCCCGTTACGGGTGATCGCCGAGTGGAATCCGCTCACCGCGGTGATCAACGCGGCGCGAACTCTGTTCGGCAACCCGAATCCGCAGGGGGTTCCGCCGCTCGACGGCTGGCCCGCCGAGAACTCCGCGCTGTACGCCCTTTTGTGCTCGGTGCTGATCGTCGCGATCTTCGTGCCGCTGAGCATGCGTGCCTACAAGCGGGTGGCCTCGCGGTGAGGCGTTTCTACCCGGTCCGACCGGGGGAGAAGCGCCGTTCGTGACCGTGTTTCGTGGCCGGCGAGGCGGCCGGGTGCACCGAGCAGATCGTGACAGATGAATCGTCACAAATGAAAGGCGGGCGGCCGAATGAACTCGGCCGCCCGCCTTTCGGAAGCTGCGCCGACCCTGGGGGATTGACCGGCGCAGTTGGCGTGTCGGGTATCTAGTTCTTCTTCGTGGCCATACCGCGGTATGCCGCCGTGATGCCGACCATGATGACGGCGATGAGTGCGACGGTGACGGCGAGGTTGAGGACGAATGGAGAGTCCTCGAGGAACTTCTGCTTCAGCGCGTTCAACCCGACGATCGCGATCGCGTAGACCCACCAGGGCGCCCACTTGCCTTCGCTCTGATTCTCTTCGCTCACGTTAATCTCCGTTCAGTTCTGTTCGGCGATCAGCAGTACTTCTCGACCTTTTGCGCGGCCGAGTCGACCTTGCCGCTGTCCCCGGACAGCAGGTCCTTGGCGGCACTGACCACCGTCGACTCTTCCCCCGAATCGGATCCACCGGACTTGCTCAGTTCACGATCCACCCGCTTCACCGCGGACTGGAGTTCGTCGCTGACGAGTTGCTTGGACTCCGGTGTCGCCTCCAGCCATGACTGCGCCGCCGTGCACACGAGCCATTTGTTGCTGCCGAACGAACCGCCCGGCTTGCAGGCCCCGACCACGGTCAGGGAGCAGAGCGCGATCAGGACGATCACTCTGGTCCGCACGCAAACACTTCCTTTCCCGGGGCGTTCGTCTCGTGTCGTGGCCGGTCAGGCTCTCCGGCTACCATTACGACAATGGCCGAATCACCGGCCGCCGCGCATCGGCGGTACGTACGGCTTCGCCGTCATCAGTTAGTAGGATGCTGCCGTAGAGTGCCTGCTGGTTGGATCGGAAAATGACCACACGTGTCCGGCTTCTACCGGCTCGTCTGAGCGACCTGCCGGAGTGGCTGCAGGACGTCCTCGTGGTCGTGATCTCCCTCGCAATCGGCCTCACGCTGTATCTGACGGATTTCTCCCCGCTGCACACCGAAGCCGACTGGGCGCCTGACTGGTTGCGCCCGGTGTTGTTCGCGGCCATCTGCCTCGCCGAGCTGTTCCGCAGGCGGGCGCCCGCGTTCGCCGTGACGGCCGGACTGGTCCTGGTCGTCGTAGACGGGCTGCTCGGCGTCACCATGCCGATGTGGATCGTCTACGCGGACCTGTTGTACGCCGCGACGCTCTACGGTTCCCGGCGACTGGGCCGGGTCACCATTCCCGCGGCGGCGGTCGGCATGGAAGGCGCCGTGCTGGCCTCGGTCATCCTCGTCCACGACTGGCGGGCGACGATCGTGTCGAGTGTGACCGCGTTGCCGTTCATCGTGATCCCGGTGTGGTGGGCGGCGAACATCCGGCAGCACCAGGAACTCGCGGCGACGGAGCGGGCCAACGCCGCCCAGCTCGTCCGGATCGCCGAACTGGACCGGCGTGCCGCCGTCGCCGCGGAACGCGCCCGGATGTCACGCGAACTGCACGACGCCATCGCCGGGTACGTCTCCGCCATAGCCATCCAGGCCGACGCTGCGTTGTCGATGAACCAGGCACAGTCCAAGACCATGCGTACCGTGCTGGACTCGATCCGGGAGAACAGCGTGCGCGCCCTGGAGGAGATGCAGGCGATGATCGGACTGCTCAGCGCCAACGGGGCCGGTGCGGACGACGAGGCCTCGCCGCCGGCGAAACTGTCGGATCTGCCGCGCCTGGTCGAGTCGGCCAGGGCGAGTGGGCTGGCCATCGACGTTCGCTCGGAACTCGGCGAGACGGCGTCGATCCCGGGCACCGTGGGGCTCACCGCGTACCGGATCACCCAGGAGGCGCTGACGAACGCCGTCAAGCACGCGCCGAACTCGAAAGCCAACCTGGACATCAGGCGCACGCACGGATCGCTCGTGGTCGAGGTGACCAACGAGCTGACGGCGGCCTCCAGTGCCGAGGCGGGCTGTGGCGCCGGACTACTGAACATGCGCAACAGGGCGACGGCGGTGGGCGGCTCCTTCGACGCCGGCCCGGACGAGCCGGGCTGGTCGGTGCGCGCGGTGCTGCCGATCGAGGAAGGTCAGTACTGACTTCCTGCCAGGGCCCCGGACGCGTCGAGGAGCAAGCGGTTCGTCCATTCGGCGCAAGGAATCCGCCGCCCGGTACGTGATCCACCCAGTTGTGTCCACAGTGGACCTGGTGCGGGTTCTCCCGATGCGTGGGTCGATCGAAAGAAGGACGACAGGCTCCGCGGACCGTCGGATATGATCCGCACGCGCGGACGCGCTGGAGGCGTCCGCCATTTGCTCGATGGGAGAACCACGTGACACGTTCGCTCGTCACGGAGTCCGAGGCCACGGGCCGTCCGCTACAGGTGGCCGTGGGCCGCGCGGGAACGCGCTCGGAGGCCGCCGTGCTCTTTCCCTCACTGGGCGAGTATCCGGTCTACGACCCGATGGCCTACCGGTTCATGCTCGACGACGAGCGGCGCAACGAGCACTACGCCGCGGCCGTACGGCGACACGCTCCCGGGCGCACGGTGCTCGACATCGGCACCGGCCACGAGGCGGTCTGGGCGATCGAGAGCGCCCGCGCCGGAGCGAGCCACGTCTACGCCGTCGAGGTCATCCCGGAGACCGCCGCACTGGCCCGCAAGACCATCGCCGAGGCTGGCCTCGCCGATCGCATCACCCTGATCGAGGGCCTGTCCACGGACATCGAACTGCCCGTCAGGGCGGAGGTCTGCGTCTCCGAGATCATCGGCACCCTCGGTGGTTCCGAGGGTGCCGGTCCCGTGTTGCGGGACGCGCGCCTGCGGCTGCTGACACCGGACGGGGTGTTCGTGCCGCACCGGTCGGCTACCACTGTCGTGGCGGTCGACCTCGACACCGCCTTCGGTGGCAGGCGGCCCGCGTTTGCCCCTATCGCCGTGCGCTACCTGGACAAGATCTTCGGCTCGGTCGGCCGGCCGTTCGACCTGCGGGTGTGCGTTCCGCGGTTGAACGAGGCGGCGTTCCTCTCGGAGATCGCCGAAGTCGAGTCCCTCGAGTTCAACGGCGAACTGCGACCGGAGGGCACCGATCACCGCGAGCTGCGGGTCACGAAATCCGGAACACTGCACGGTTTCGCGCTCGGCGTGCGGCTCTGGGTCGACGAGAACCAGTCGCCACTCGACTCGTTCTCCCAGCGCACCAACTGGTTCCCGGTCTACGCACCCGTCTCCACCGCGGGTCTGCCGGTGGCCGAGGGGGATCGGATCACGCTGGAGTTCGTGACACGGCTCAGCGACGACGGGGTGCATCCCGACTACGAGCTGACCGGGGAACTGGAACCCGTGGCAGGGGAGCGCGTCCCGTTGCACTGGAGGTCCGGTCATCACGACATGGGTTTCCGGACGAACGGCTTCTACCGCGAACTGTTCCCCGGCGACTGAGCCGTAGCACGTCCGCCGCACCACCCGCCGCGCCCGCGCGCATGACGTGCGGCCTCGACAAGGAGTGACCAAGACATGAGTTCCTACCGCCTGGCCGAACTGAGTCTTCCGGAAGGCTCGACCCCGGTTCGCGTGGCAGCCACGGACGATCGCTGGTTCGACATCGCCGTGCCGTCCGTGGGGGAGTACCCGGTCTACGACGACATGCTGTACCAGATCATGATCGCCGACACCCCGCGCACCGACGGCTATCGCCGCGCGGTCCGCCGGCACGCTCGCGGGAAGACGGTGCTCGACATCGGCACGGGCCAGGACGCGCTCTGGGCGATCGCGAGCGCCGAAGCGGGCGCGCGCAAGGTCTATGGCGTCGAGACCATTCCCGAGTCCGCCCGTCTGGCACGCGACGCCGTGGACCGGGCGGGATACAGTGATCGCGTCACCATCGTCGAGGGCCTGTCGACCGATGTGGAGCTGCCGGAGCCGATCGACCTCTGCGTGTCCGAGATCATCGGCACCCTCGGTGGATCCGAGGGTGCCGCCTCAGTGCTCTCCGCCGCCCGCCGCGACTTCATGGCACCCGGGGGCGCGTTCATCCCGCAGTGGTCGGCGACCACCGTGGGTGCGGTGGACCTGTCGGTGCCCGTTCCCGACCTGCAGATGTGCCTGGACGGAGACACCGCCAAGTACCTGGAGAAGATCTTCGAGCACGTCGGGAGGCCGTTCGACGTGCGGATGTGCCTGCCCGGTCTGCGGATCGAGGACCTGATCTCGACCAGGGCGACCGTCGAGGAGCTGACCTTCGCGGACGAGATCCCGATGGACGGCAAGGACCAGCGAGAACTGGTCATCACCCGCGACCGCACCCTGCACGGCTTCATGATCGGCATGCTGCTGCGGATCGACGATGTCGAACCGTTGATCGATTCGACCGCGCAGGCCAGTAGCTGGATTCCGGTGTACGCCCCGGTGTCGGACGAGGGCATACCGGTGCGGGAAGGCGACCGGATCGTTTTCGACTTCTCCTGGTCGCTCAGCGACGACGGTGTCCACCCCGACTACCGCATGGAGGGTGAGATCCGCCGGGCCGGTCAGTCGGCGGTCGCGTTCGAGTGGGACTCTCCGCACCATGGAACGGTATTCCGCGGAAATGGTTTCTACCGATCGTTGTTCCCCGTCGAAGGTCCTTAGAGGTCCATTTACCGGTCCGGTGGGCCCGGCGATCCGTCGCCAGGCCCACCGGACCGTTTTGTGTCCGGACCACGTGTTCCCGGATGTGGATGCGACTGTTGTTTCACGAGGGTGAGCGAGAACGGCCCAATGGTGGCCACCATTCGGCGTAGTGCTCGGCGAATCGTCGAATCACGAGACCGCGGTATTCGCGATGTGGGACGGGTTTCGCCGCTACTGCGCCCACTCTCCTGATGAGAATTCCAGTGTTAGGGACAGTCGCGTCGAAGGTGCCGTTCCCTCGGTATGAGTGTGCCAGTGGACCCTTGGCCATTGTGCGGATGCGCTTCGACCTGCGGGATCGGCGAAACGACCGGATCCCGCCCCAGGGGATCGTCGCGAGTCACAGGCGAGGACCTGCGGAAATGCGGATGCCGCCCAGTTGAATACTTTACGAACGTGTCGATCCAAGTAGCCATCACAACCGCGTTCGCCTCCTACTTTCGATCGACCTCGCTGTAAGCCGTTCGTGCTATTTCACGAGGCCACTACCCCCATCTGCGGCCCTGCGCCTCCTGCTCTGGTGCCAGAGCGGACCGAGCGCGGACCGAGCAGGACAGGGTGGGCGCATACGCTCGGTGACGGACGGGCGTGACCGGTGAATCTTTACCGGACCGTCAAACCCATTCGGGTGACGCTTGTCGATCGGTGTTCTGAAGTGCGTATTCGTGGCGGTGAACTCCCCGGCGTACCCGCCTAGACGGCGGCGAGGGGGCCGGGCGACAGTCGCGACCGAGCGCGTCCGCCCGCGTGATCCCGCCGGTCGGGGCGGTCGCGGAGCCCGCGTCGCCGCCGGATCGGGCCCGGCGACCGTCGCCGTGCGGGAGATTTTCTCCGGACGGCGATCAATTCCCTCGTCGGCAGGGGGCAATTGGACCAGAATTGTTCCGGACCGGTTAATGCGGTTTACCGTAAACAATATCGCTCGCTCCGTTTGCACGCAGCGTAGTGGAATGCCGAGAAGATTTCCGGAAGTCGCATAACGGCAGCCCGCCGTGCCGTTCGTACGGTTCGGCGGACAGTGATCGATCGCGACTGAGGGCAACCACGGCGATTACTCCGCAGGACTGGCTAGTTGCTTCGTTCTCGACTAAATTCGCTGATCGAAGACTGGACAAGTGCTGGGGCGATAGATATTGGACTTCATCGGTCGCGAGGTCGGTCGTGGGATCGAGACGACCTCGGATCGAACAGGTGTACTGACGCGATGAACGGTTGGTTTCGTTTTCGCGGCCACGGCCGTTAATCACGCGCGTCGGACGAACTGCTGCTCGTACCGGCGGTCCCCGTCTTATCGGGGAACCGCTCGTGGTCGCGGGTCGGTTTCCCATGCTCGTCGGGGTTTTCCGCCCGGCCACGTAGTGAAAGGAGTCGACGATTTCAGCACCGAATGATCACCAGAGCCGGAAAGCTGTCGTGACCGGGTGGGGTGCGGTGACACCGGTCGGGCTCACCGCCGACGACTCCTGGCGTTCGCTGCTGGCCGGTCGCAGCGGCATAGCGACGATCGAGTGCGTCGACGCCTCCGACCTGCCGACCGACATAGCCGGCGAGGTACGCGGCTTCGACCCGGAGAACTACCTGTCCCGCAAGCAGGTTCGCCGGATGGACCCGTACGCGCAGTACGCCTTCGCCGCGACCGCCGAGGCCCTGCAGATGGCGAAACTGGACATCGACGAGGACATGGCACCTCGGGTCGCGGTGCTGATCGGCAGCGGATACGGGCCGATGAACGCGATCGCCGAGCAGGTCGCCTCACTGGCCGCGAAGGGACCCCGAGGGGTCAGCCCGTTCGCCCCGGTCACCGGGGCGATCGACAGCGCGGCAGGCGAGATCAGCCTCGCGTTCGGCGCCGCGGGCCCGACGCGGGCGGTCAGCACCGCCTGCGCGTCCGGCACCGACGCGATCGGTGAGGCGGCCCGGCTGATCCGCTACGGCGTGGCCGACGTGGTGATCGCGGGTGGCGCGGAGAACATCCTGACCCGGAACGAGATCGCGGGCAGCGGGAACGCGAAAGCGCTCTCCACCCGGACCGACGCACCCACCGAGGCGTGCCGGCCGTTCGACGAGGACCGCGACGGCTTCGTGATGAGCGCGGGGGCCGGCGTGATGATCCTGGAATCGGCGCAGCACGCGGCCGCCAGGTCGGCGCCGGTGTACGCCGAGGTCGCCGGTTACGCGGCGACCTCGGACGCCTATCACTGGACGGCACCGCATCCCGAGGGCAGGGGAGCACGCGCGGCCATGCGCGGCGCACTCGCCGACGCCGGGATCGATGCGTCCGAAGTGGACTATGTCAACGCGCACGGGACGAGCACGGTGCTCAACGACAGGGCGGAACTCGAATCCGTTCGTGCGGTGCTCGGCGATCGGGCCACCCGGATCCCGATCAGCTCGACCAAGTCGATGACCGGTCACATGATCGGCGCGGCGGGTGCGGTGGAGGCCATCGTGGGCGCCCTCGTCATCAACGAGGGCATGATCCCGCCGACGGTCAACTGCCACCGGCCGATCGACGATGAGATCAACTTCGTGCCGCTGGAGGCGCAGGCACACGAGGTCGACGTGGTCATGAGCAATTCGTTCGGTTTCGGCGGTCACAACGCCGTCCTGCTGCTGCGGCGCTGGCCCGGCTGAGCGCTCGGCACGAGCACCACCGGACCGAATCACCTACTCATCGGGAGCGAGAACAAGGTCATGCACGAGGTTTCCAGCCGGCGTCGGCGACTCTCCGTAGGCCAGCTCGGCAAGTGGTACGGCCAGCAGCTGAACCCCGACAACATGTTCATGCTCGCGGAGTACCTGGAGATCGACGGTGCCATCGACGTCGACCTGTTCCAGGAGGCCCTGCTGCGGACAGTTCTCGACGCGGAACCGGTGCAGACCCGGTTCACCGCCGACGACGAGGGCGTCTGGCAGTACCTCGTGCCCGAGGCGCCACTGACGTTCGTCGACGTCAGCGGCGAGCAGGACCCGATGGCCACCGCGCTGGACTGGATGCAGCGCGACCTCTACAAGCCGTTCGACGTAACCGATGCGCCGCTGTCGATGGACACCCTGTTCCGGATCACGCCGGACAAATACGTCTACTACATGCGCAACCACCACCTCAACGCCGACGGTGGTACCGGTCCGATCTTCGTGCAGCGCCTCGCCGAGATCTACACGGCGCTGGCCGGAGGCACCGAGTACAGCCCCAACACCTTCGCGACTCTCGACGAGTGCCTGGCCGACGAGGACGCCTACCGGTCCTCGCCCCAGTTCGAACGCGACCGCGCGTACTGGAACGAGCGGCTCGCCGGACGGCCCGAGGCCGTGGGCCTCACCGCGTCCACCGCGATGGCCTCCGTTCGGCCGGTCCGGCAGACCGCCTATCTCGGCGACGCCACCATGACCGGTCTGCGCGAGCTGGCCCGGAGCAACGCCAGCACCTGGTCGATCGGGCTCACCGCCGCGGTGGCCGCCTACCTGCACCTGGTCAGCGGTGCCAAGGTGGTACCGGTCGGCTTCCCGGTCATGGCCCGCAAGAGCAAGCTGCTGCGGGAAACGCCGTTCATGGCGGCCAACGTCCTGGCCCTGATCGTCGACATCGATCCGTCGATGACTTTCTCCGAGGTGCTGCGCGCCACCACCGTCGAGGGCCGGAACACGCTCAAACACCAGCGGTACCGGCAGGAGGACATCCTCCGCGACCTGAACATGCTGGAGGGCGCGCGGGCTCTGGCCAAGATCACCGTGAACGTGATGCCCTTCGACTACAGCCTGACCTTCGGCGGGCACAACGCGACGGCGCACAACCTGTCCAACGGTGTGATCGACGACTGCGAGGTCGTCGCCTACGACCGCCACGACGGCGGCCCGGTCCGGATCGATTTCGACGGCAACGAGGAGCTCTACGCCCAGGAGGAGATCGCCGGCCACCTGGCGGGCCTGCTGCGACTGCTGGACCGCATGGTCGCCGAGCCGGACGTACCGCTGGCCCGGTTCGACCTCGTCGACGAGGCCGAACGCCGGCGGGTGCTCGTCGAGTGGAACGACACCGCCGTCGACGACGACCTCGAGGGCGTCGTGGAGCGCGTGCAGCGCACGGCCCGGTCCACCCCCGACGCCGTCGCGGTCGTGGACGCCGCCGGGGAGACCGGCTACGCGCGGCTCGCCGGCCGGGCCAGTGCACTCGCGCGCAGGCTGCGCGCCCTGGGAGCGGGGCCCGGCTCCATCGTCGCGCTGCCGACCGACCAGGGTGCCGACTTCATCACCGCGGTGCTCGGCGCGCTGGGCGCCGGCGCCGCGTACATGCCGCTGGACGTGGACGGGCCCGCCACCCGGGCGGCCGCGCTGCTGCGGGACAGCCGGGCCGGTTTCGTCGTGGCCCGTGCGGACCGTGCGGAGGGCATCGAGCGTTTCGTCGCCGAGGCGGACGCCGCGGTCGAACTGCTGTTCCTGGACGACGCGATCGACGGTCCGGACGACCTGCTGCCTCCCGTGGGCAGTGGTGACGATCTGGCGTACGTGCTGTTCACCTCCGGGTCCACCGGAAAGCCGAAGGGGGCGATGGTCCACCGCGACGGGCTGGTGAACCATCTGCTCGCCATGGTCGAGGACTACGACCTCACCGCCGCCGACACCGTGGTGCAGAACGCGCCGCTGACCTTCGACGTCTCGGTGTGGCAGATGCTCACGCCGCTGCACGCCGGCGGGACGGTCCGCGTGGTGGGCAGGACCGTGGCCGCCGATCCGGACGCGCTGTTCCGGCTGGTGGCCGAGGAGAAGGTCGCGGTGCTGCAGATCGTGCCCTCGCTGATGCGCGCGGCACTCGATGTGTGGCAGGCAGAGGACACCTTCCCCGCACTGCCCTCGCTGCGGTGGCTGGTGGTCACCGGTGAGCCGCTGCCGGCCGACCTGTGCGTGCGCTGGCTGGAGCGCTACCCGGACATTCCGCTGGTGAACGCCTACGGCCCTGCCGAGTGCGCGGACGACGTGACCTGCGCGGTCATCGACACCCCGGACCGGGTGCGCGACGGCGTGGTCCCGATCGGCAAGGCACTGCGCAACACCCGGCTGTACCTGCTCGACGACCGGCTCCGGCCGGTGCCGGTCGGGTCGCCCGGTGAGCTCTACGTCGGCGGTCTGGTCGTCGGCAGGGGATACCTGGGCGAGTCGCGGCGCACGGCCTCGTCCTTCGTGGCGGATCCGTTCAGCCCGCGCGCGGGTGCCCGGATGTACCGCACCGGTGACTATGTCCGGCACCTTCCCGACGGTGAACTCGTGTTCCTGGAACGACGGGACCACCAGGTCAAGATCCGTGGCCACCGGATCGAGCTGGGCGAGATCGAAGCCGTGCTCGCCCGGTTCCCCGACGTGGGTCCGCTGACCGTGGTGGCAAGGGAGGACCGGCCGAGGGAGAAGAACCTCGTCGCCTACGTGGTGGCCGGCGAGACCGGCCTCGACCTCGACGCGCTGCGCGCCTTCGCCGGCGCGGAACTGCCCGACTACATGGTTCCGTCGGCGATCGTCGAACTCGACGCGCTTCCGTTGAGCCCCAACGGGAAGCTGGACCGCAAGGCGCTGCCGGCACCGGATCTCGCGCGAGCGGGCAGGGCTCCGCGCACCGCCAACGAGGAACTTCTCGTCGGGGTGTTCGCCGAGGTGCTCGGGGTGGAGCGGCTCGGGGTGGACGACAGCTTCTTCGACCTCGGCGGGCATTCCCTGCTCGCCACCCGGCTGATCAGCCGGGTGCGGTCGCTGTTCGACGTCGAACTGACCATCCGCGCGGTGTTCGAGGGGCCGACGGTGGCTGCGCTGGCGGCAAGGATCGGCAGGGCGGGGACCGCACGGGCCGCGCTGACCGTCGCGCGTCGCCCGGAGGTCCTGCCGCTGTCGTTCGCCCAGCGCCGGCTGTGGTTCCTCAACCGGATGGAGACCACCGGTGCCGGGGTGTACAACCTGCCGCTGCCGCTGCGTCTGCGCGGCACCCTGGACTTCGCGGCGATGGTGGAGGCATTGGGCGACCTGGTGGGCAGGCACGAGGCGCTGCGCACCCTGTTCGAGGAGTCCGGAGGCGAGCCGCGGCAGCGGATCGTGCCCGCCTCGCGGGCCCGCGCGATGGTGGCCGCGACCACGGCCGAAGAGGACATGGACGAGACGCGGCTGCCGGACCGGCTGACCGAGACCACCGGGCACCGCTTCGACCTCTCCGTCGAGTTGCCCCTGCGGGCATGGGTGTTCCGCCCCGGCGCCGACGAGTGGGTTCTGATGCTCGTGGTGCACCACATCGCCGGAGACGGCTGGTCCTTCGCGCCGCTGCTGCGCGACCTGGAGGAGGCCTACCGGGCGCGCGCGGCGGGCACCGCCCCGGATTTCGATCCGCTTCCGGTGCAGTACGCGGACTACACGCTGTGGCAGCGCACGGTTCTCGGGTCCGAAGAGGACGGCGAGAGTGTGGCGGCCCAGCAGGTGCGGTTCTGGCGGGAGCAGCTCGCCGGGGCACCGGAGGTTCTCGATCTGCCCACCGACCGGCCAAGGCCCGCGGTGGCCTCGTACGCGGGCGCCCGGGTGATGTGGTCACTCGACGCCGAGGTGGCGACCGGGGTGCGGGATCTCGCGCGGGAGCGTGGGGTGAGTGTGTTCATGGTGATGCAGGCTGCGGTGGCGGGGTTGTTGTCGCGGTTGGGTGTGGGTGTTGATGTGCCGTTGGGGACGGTGGTGGCGGGGCGTACTGATGAGGCTTTGGATGAGTTGGTTGGGTTTTTTGTGAATACGTTGGTGGTGCGGACGGATGTGTCGGGGGATCCGTCGTTTGTGGAGTTGTTGGATCGGGTGCGTCGTGGGGATTTGGCGGCGTATGGGAATCAGGATGTGCCGTTCGAGCGGTTGGTGGAGGTGTTGAATCCGCGTCGGTCGTTGTCGTGGCATCCGTTGTTCCAGGTGATGGTGGTGTTGCAGAACGTTCCGGAGCCGGATCTGGACCTGCCGGGACTCGACATCGAGCTGGAGACCGTCCGCACCGAGGACTCCCGTTTCGACCTCTGGTTCGATCTGCACGAACGCCACGACGCCACTGGTGCGCCGACCGGGATCGACGGGTTCATCGAGTTCGCGACCGATCTGTTCGACGCCTCCACGGTGCGGGCGATCGGTGCGCGCCTGTCGCGGCTGCTGGCCGCTGTCACCACCGATCCGTCGACCAGGGTGAGCCGGGTCGAACTGCTCGACTCCGACGAGCGGCGTGCTCTGCTGTCCGGCTGGAACGGTGCGGAGACCGCCTCGCCGGGAGAGTCGCTGGCGGCCCGCTTCGAGGCACGGGCAGCGGCCGCCCCGGACGCACCCGCCCTGCAGACCACTGACGGGATCTGGACCTACGCCGAGGTGGACGCCAGGGCGAACGCCTGGGCGGACGAACTCACCGCCGCGGGAGTCGGCGTGGAGACCGCGGTCGCACTGTTGCTGGACCGTTCTCCCGAACTGGTCATGGCTATCCTCGCGGTACTCAAGGCCGGCGGGTTCTACGTACCGCTGCACGACTCGTACCCGGTGGAACGACTCAACTTCATTCTGTCCGATGTGGACGCTCCGGTACTGCTGACCGACCGGGAGGCGCTGCCGTCCGGGCTGAGCCCGGATCCCCGGGTGCTGCGCCTGACCGATCTCGGCGCGGATTCGGGCACACCGGGGCCGAGATCACGGGTGCGGCCGGACGGACTCGCCTACGTCATGTACACCTCGGGGTCGACGGGCACGCCGAAGGGGGTGGCGGTCACCCACGCCAACGCGGTCGCGCTGGCCACCGACAGCGCGTTCACCACACCGGCGCACGAGCGGGTGCTGCTGCACTCCTCGTACGCCTTCGACGCCACCACCTACGAGCTCTGGGCGCCGCTGCTGCGCGGTGGAACGATTGTGGTGGCCCCGCCAGGGGACCTCGACATCCCGGTGTTGCGCCGGATGATCAGCGAGCACCGGGTCACCGGCCTGTGGCTGACGGCCGGGCTGTTCCGGCTGGTCGCCGAGGAGGCGCCGGAAACCCTGTCCGGCGTCGCGGAGGTGTGGGCCGGCGGGGACGTCGTACCGCCCTCGGCGGTCGAGCGGGTCCGTGAACGCTGCTCGGGCCTGGTCGTGGTGAACGGATACGGCCCGACCGAGTCCACCACCTTCGCCACCCGTTTCGCCGTCCGCGCCGAGGACGCCGTACCCGAACCGGTGATCCCGATCGGCCACCCGGTCGACAACTGCCGGACCTACGTACTCGACACCTGGATGAGCCCGGTGCCGCTGGGCGTCACGGGAGAGCTCTACATCGCCGGTTCCGGTCTCGCCCGCGGCTACCAGGATCGGCGCGGCCTGACCGCCGCCCGCTTCGTGGCCGATCCGCACGGAACGCCGGGGGAGCGGATGTATCGCACCGGTGACCTGGTCCGCCGCCGCCGCGACGGGGCCCTGGAGTTCCTCGGCAGGGTGGACGACCAGGTGAAGCTGCGGGGTTTCCGGATCGAACTCGGCGAGATCGAGGCCGCCGTCACCCGCCACCCGCGCGTGGGCCAGGCAGTCGTGCTGATCCGGGAGGACCCGGTGGCGGGCAAGCGCCTGGTCGCCTACCTCGTCCCGGAAGGGGCGCCGGAGGACCTGGACGTGGCCGCCGTGCGGGAATCGCTCTCGGCCGAGCTGCCCGCCTACATGGTGCCCGCGGCGTTCCCGGTGGTCGATCGGATCCCGTTGACCACCAACGGAAAGGTGGACCGCGCGGCGTTGCCGGAGCCGGAGTTCGCCGGGACCGCGAGCAGCGAACCGCGCAACCGCACCGAGAAGCTGCTCTGCGAACTGTTCGCGGACGTGCTGGGCCTGGAGACGGTCGGCGTGCACGACAGCTTCTTCGACCTCGGCGGACATTCGCTGCTGGCGACGCGCCTGGCCAGCCGCGTCCGGTCGGTACTGGACGTGGAGTTGCCGATCCGCGCCATCTTCGACGCGGTCACTCCGGCCGGGGTGAGCCGGGTGATCGACGCGGCCACCGGTGGTGGCCGCCGGGTCGAGGTGCGGGAACGTCCCGAGGTGCTGCCGCTGTCGTTCGCGCAGCAACGCCTGTGGTTCCTCGACCGTCTCGACGAGTCCGGTGGCCTCTACAACATCCCGATCGCGTTGCGACTGACCGGTGAACTCGACCGGCCCGCGCTCGCCGCGGCGCTGGGCGACGTGCTGGAACGGCACGAGTCGCTGCGGACCGCCTTCCCCGAGACCGACGGCCGCGCCCGCCAGCTCGTGCTGGATCCAGCCTGGGCGCGGGAACTGCTCGACGGGGTGACCAGCAGGGCCATCGTCGACGAGGAGGAGTTGCCCGCACGGCTGAAGGAGGCGGCAGGCTGCAAGTTCGACCTGTCCCGCGAGCTTCCGCTGAAGGTGTGGCTCTACGAGGTCGGTACCACCGACCACGTTCTGCTGCTGGTGGTGCACCACGTCGCGGGTGACGGCTGGTCGCTGGCCCCGCTGATGCGTGACTTCAGCGTCGCCTACGAGAGCAGGCTGGCGGGCGCGGCACCGGAGTTCACCCCGCTCCCGGTGCAGTACGCGGACTACACGCTGTGGCAGCGCGATCTGCTGGGCGCCGAGGGCGACCGGACGAGTGTCATCGGACGTCAGCTCGACTACTGGACGACGACGCTGGACGAGCTGCCCGAGGAACTGGCACTGCCCTACGACCGTTCCCGCCCGGCGCAGCCCAGCTACTCCGGTGGCACAGTCGAACTGAACATCGACGAGGCGACGCACAGCCGCCTGGCCACTGTCGCCGCCGAGCACGGTGCCAGTGTGTTCATGACCCTGCACGCGACGCTCGCCGTGCTGCTCTCCCGACTTGGCGGGGGTACCGACATCCCCGTCGGTACCCCGATCGCGGGCCGCCAGGACGAGGCGCTGGACGAACTGGTCGGCCTGTTCGTCAACACCCTGGTGCTGCGGGCCGATCTGGGCGGCGACCCGACGTTCGCGCAGTTGCTGTCCAGGGTCCGCTCGGCCGACCTGGCCGCGTTCGATCACCAGGAACTGCCGTTCGAGCAGGTGGTGGAGGCGGTCGCGCACGAACGCTCCCTCAACCGCCATCCGCTGTTCCAGGTCATGCTGGCGCTGCTGAACACCCCGGCCGCCGCTCTGGAACTGCCCGGGCTGCGGGTCGCCGTTGCCGACTACGGGCTCGACGCGGCGAAGTTCGACTTGTCGGTGTCGTTGAACGAGCACCAGCACCCCGACTCCTCACCTGCCGGGATCACCGGGACGCTGGAGTACAGCGCGGACCTGTTCGACAGGGCCACCGCTGCCCGGATCGCGGACTGGTTCGGCGTGGTGCTCGGCCAGGTGCTGGCAGACCCGGAACGTCCGGTCAGCGAGGTCGGGCTGATCTCGGACGAGGAGCGCACGCGGGTGCTGGAGCGGTGGAACGACACCGCGGCTCCGGCGGCCGGCGGCACGATCGTCCAGGTGTTCCAGGAGCACGCCGCGAAGGCTCCCGCCGAGCGTCTGTCGGTCGTCTTCGGTGACGAGCGGATCAGTACGGTCTCACTCAACGCCAGGGCGAACCAGCTCGCGCGGGCGCTGCGGGCACGCGGCGTCGGCATCGGGGACACGGTCGCCGTCGGGCTCCCTCGCTCGGCCGCGATGCCGGTCGCGATGCTCGCCGTACTGAAGGCCGGCGCCACGTATCTGCCGATCGATCTCGGCTATCCGCCGGAGCGGGTCCGCTACATGCTCGACGACGCCGGCCCGCAACTGGTGATCGTCGACTCCGGTACCAGCGACGCGCTGCCGGAAGGGACCCCGCGACTGGTGCTCGACGAGCCCGTCGTGCACGAGGAACTCGCCGCCGGGCGGACCGGCGACCTGACCGGCACCGAACTGGGCCGGTCGCTGTCCCAGCACGACCCGGCGTACGTCATCTACACCTCCGGGTCGACGGGGGCGCCGAAGGGCGTGGTCGTCGAGCACGGCTCGCTGGCCAACCTGTACCACCACCAGCGGGAAAGCCTGTACGCCCCGGTGGTCCGGCGGCTGGGCGACCGTCAGGCGCGGGTGGCGCTGACCGCCTCCTTCGCCTTCGACGCGTCCTGGGACCCGGTGCTGTGGATGATCGGTGGCCACGAGCTGCACGTGGTCGACGAGGACCTGCGCCTGGACGCCGACGCGTTCGGCCGCTACCTGGCCGACGCCGGCATAGACCTGATCAACACCACCCCGTCCTACCTGCGCCAGCTCGTCGCGGACGGCCTGTTCGACGGGACGCGCCGCGCGCCGGGGGTGCTCATCCTGGGCGGCGAGGCGGTGCCGGAGGACCTGTGGACCTCGCTGCGGGCGGTCCCCGGTCTGGACGCGCGCAACTTCTACGGCCCGACCGAGGCCACCGTGGACGCGATGGCCTCGATGCTGGCCGAGGACGAGCGGCCCTCGATCGGCCACCCGCTGCGCAACGGCCGGGCCTATGTACTCGACGACCGGCTGCGGCCGGTGCCGGTGGGCATCGCCGGAGAGCTCTACGTCGCCGGGGCCGGACTGGCGAGGGGCTACCTGCGCCGTCCCGGACTCACCGGGGAGCGGTTCCTCGCCGACCCCTTCGGTGCACCGGGTACGCGCATGTACCGCACGGGTGACCTCGCCCGCAGGCGTTCCGACGGTCAGGTCGTGTACCTGGGGCGGGTGGACGACCAGACGAAGATCCGTGGGTTCCGCGTCGAACTCGCCGAGATCGAGTCGGTACTCACCGAGCAGCCTTCGGTCGGCACGGCGGCGGTCGTGGCCAGCAAGGGCGGCCCCGGTGCCACCACCCTGGTCGGGTACCTGACCCCGGCCGGGGACGCGCTGGACGTCGACACGGTGCGGTCGGCGATCCGGGAGATGCTGCCGGAATACATGGTGCCCGCCGCGTTCGTGGTGCTCGACGAGTTGCCGCTGTCGGCGAGCGGCAAGCTGGACCATCGCGCGCTGCCCGCGCCCGAGTTCGCCGCGGAACCGGCGGGGCGGGCCCCGCGCACCCCGCGGGAGGAGACGCTCTGCGCGGTGTTCGCGGACGTGCTGCGGGTGCCCGAGATCGGGGTGGACGACAGCTTCTTCGACCTCGGCGGCGACAGCATCATCTCGATCCAGCTCGTCAGCAGGGCCAGGAAGGAGGGCCTGGTCTTCACTCCGCGGGACGTCTTCGAACGCAAGACGGTCGCCGGGCTGGCGGCCGTGGCCGGTGAACTCGCCTCGCACGCGCTCGTCGCCGACGAGAACGGGGTGGGCGAACTGCCGCTGACCCCGGTGATGCAGTGGTTCCTCGGTGGCTCTTGGCCGATCGACGGCTTCAACCAGTACCGGCTCGTCGGGGTGCCCGCCGATCTCGGCTGGCAGTACCTGATCGGCGCGATCCAGTCCCTGCTGGACCACCACGACGTGCTGCGCTCCACTCTGCTGCCCGGTACCGGAACCGAGGGCCCCACGACCACCGGTTCACTGGAGATCACGCCCACCGGGTCGGTACGGGCACAGGAACTCGTGCGCCGTATCGACGTCTCCGGTCAGGACGAGGGCGAACGGACCGCGAGCTACGCCCGGGCAGGCGACGCGGCCCGGCAGCGTCTGGCGCCCCGCGAGGGCCGGATGCTGGACTTCGTCTGGTTCGACGCCGGACCGGACGAGCCCGGCAGGCTGCTGTTCGTCGCGCACCACCTGGTGGTCGACGGGGTGTCCTGGCGGATCCTGCTCGACGACCTGGCCGCCGCCTGGCAGGCACTGGCCGGTGGGCAGCGCCCGAAGCTCGAGCCGGCCTGGACCTCGTACCGCACCTGGGCGCGGATGCTCACCGAGGCCGCGCACGATCCCGCCTGGACCGGGCAGCTCGACGTCTGGAAGTCCATTTTGGACGGCCCCGATCCGCGACTGGGCACCCGGGACATCGACCCGGCCAGGGACACGGTCGCCACGGCGGCGTCGACCTCGGTGACCCTGCCGGTCGAGGAGACCGAACCGTTGCTCACCACCGTTCCCGCTGCGTTCCACGCCGGCGTGAACGATGTGCTGCTCACCGCGCTCACTCTGGCGGTCGCCCGCTGGCGCGACCTGCGCGGCGACCCCGGCGACGGCTCGCTGCTGATCAACGTCGAGGGGCACGGCCGTGAGGACGCACTGTCCGATGTGGAGCTTTCGCGCACCGTCGGCTGGTTCACCAGCCTGTTCCCGGCACGCCTCGACGCGGGCGGAATCACCTGGTCCGACGTCGGGTCCCGGTCCGGGCGGGTCGGTGACGCGCTGAAGCGGATCAAGGAGCAGTTGCGCGACATCCCCGACCGCGGCTTCGGCTACGGGCTGCTGCGGTACCTCAACGCCGGGACGGCCACCGAGCTCGACCGGTTGGGAGCCCCGCAGATCGGGTTCAACTATCTCGGCCGGTTCGGGACCTCCACGGCACAGGAGTCGCCGCTGTGGGCCTCGGACTCGGAAACCGAACGGCACGTGGCCGTCGGCGACGACGAACTCCCGTTCGTGCATGTCATCGAGATCAGCGCCGTCACCGAGGACACCGCCGAGGGACCGAGGTTCAGCGCGGCACTGTCCTGGCCGTCGGACCTGCTCACCTCACGGGAGGCGGATGAGCTGGCGGAGCTGTGGATGCAGGCGCTGCGTTCGCTCGCCTCCTGTGTCCAGGAGAGCACGGTCGGCGGGTTCACCCCGTCCGACCTGACGCTGGTGTCGCTGAGCCAGGACCACATCGACCTGCTCGAGGACGACGAGGAGGACGGCTATGACGACGAGGACTGAGTCGCCCGGCAGCACCCGTCCGCACGCCAAGGAAGGCCCTACGACGCCATGAAGCGCACCGCTGTCGAAGACATCCTCCCGCTGACCTGGTTGCAGGAAGGCCTGTTCTTCCACACCCAGTACGACCGGGACGGCGTCGACGTCTACACCGTCCAGAACCAGCTCACCCTGACCGGGCCGGTGGACGTGGCCGCATTGCGTGCCGCCGCCGACGCCCTCCTGCGCAGGCATCCGAACCTGCGCGTGGGAATCCGGCACAAGGGACTGGACCAGCCGGTCCAGGTGGTCCGCCGGGAGGTGCGGCTGCCGTGGCGCGAGGTCGACCTGAGCGAGCACGACGGTGAGGCGGCCGAAGTCGAGTACCGGGAACTGCTGTCGGTCGAGTGGGCGCGCCGCTTCGAACTGCACCGCGCGCCCCTGCTGCGTTTCGTGCTGGTCGCCCTGCCGGGGCAGGAGTTCCGGCTCGTCATCACCATGCACCACATCCTGATCGACGGCTGGTCGCTGCCCGTCCTGCTGGACGAGCTGTTCTCGCTGTACGAATCGCGCGGTGACACCTCCGGCATGCCGAGGGTGGCGCCCTACCGCGACTACCTGGCGTGGCTGAAGGCCCAGGACTCCGAGGCGGCGCTGGACGCCTTCGGCGAGGTGATGTCCGGCCTCACCGAACCGAGCCTGATCGGCGGCACGATGCGCGGCGGCGGGACGCCCGTCCCACCGGAACAGGTCATGCTCGAGCTGCCGGAGGAGCTCACCGAACGACTGTCCGCCGTGATCCGCAAACGCGGCTGGACCATGAACACCCTCGTGCAGGGAAGCTGGGGCCTGGTCCTCGGCACCTTCCTGGGCCGCACCGACACCGTGTTCGGTGCGACGGTGTCCGGCAGGCCCCCGGAACTGCCCGGTGTCGAGCGGATGATCGGCCTGTTCATCAACACGCTGCCGGTGCGGGTGTGCTGGTCACCGGGCGACTCGCTGTCCGATCTGCTGAGCCGCCTGCAGCGGCAGCAGTCCGGTCTGATGGCCCACCAGCACATCGGCCTGTCCGAGGTGCAGCGCCGGACCGGTCTGGGAGAGCTTTTCGACACCACGACCGTCTTCGAGAACTACCCGGTCGACGTGGACGTCGACTCCTCGCCGACCCTGCCGGGTGGCGTCCGGATCACCGACTTCCGGGGCAAGGACGCGACCCACTACGCGATCAGCGCGGTCGCGATGCCCGGCGAGCGGCTGTCGTTCCGGCTGGACTACCGGCCCGACGTCCTCGACCACGATCTGGTGGCACGGCTGGGTTCCTGGCTGCGGCGGTTGCTGGAGACGATCGCCGAGGACCCGGACCGCGGCATCAGCGCCGTCGATCTGCTCGACACCGCGGAGCGGCACCGGATGCAGGTCGAATGGAACGCGACCGGGCGAGCGCTCGAACCGGTGACACTGACGGAACTGCTCGACCGTCAGGCCGCACGCACACCGGGTGCCCCCGCGGTCGTCTACGAGCAGGCGGAAGCGGACTACCGGCAGCTGCACGAACGCGCCAACCGGCTCGCCCGGCTGCTCATCAGCCGCGGCGCGGGTCCGGAGCGGCTGGTCGCGATCGCGTTGCCGCGCGGCTGCAAGCTCGTGGCCACCGTGCTGGCCACCCTCAAGGCCGGGGCGGGATACCTGCCGCTCGACCCGTACCAGCCCGCGGACCGGCTCGCGTCGATGCTCGAGGAGACCGGACCGGTGTGCCTGGTGACCGACGCAGAGCTGGCGCCGGGCCTGCCCACCGAGGGCATCGACACGGTGATCCTGGACAGCCAGCAGGTCCGCATCGAACTGTTCGGTCACTCGGACGTGCCGGTTGCCGACTCGGACCGGCTGTCCACGCTGCGTCCCGAGCACCCCGCGTACGTCATCTACACCTCCGGTTCGACGGGACGTCCGAAGGGGACGCTGATCGAGCACCGCGCGGCGGTCAACTACCTGTCGTGGGCGGTCGACGCCTACCCGGCCGTGCGCTCCGGGTCGTTCCTGCACTCGCCGATGTCGTTCGACCTCACCGTCACCGGCCTCTACGCCCCGCTGATCTCGGGTGGCTGCGTGCACATCGGTGAGCTCGCCGACGGCGGGATCGACGACGAGGGGCCGACTTCGGAGTACGGATTCGCCTACCTGAAGGGCACCCCCAGCCACCTGTCCGTGCTGAACGTCCTCCCGGACCAATACTCGCCCAGGGCGGAACTGGTCCTCGGCGGTGAACCACTCCCCGGCGAGCAACTCGACGTGTGGCGCGCCCGGCACCCGGACGCTCGGGTGGTCAACGAGTACGGGCCCACCGAGACCACCGTCGGCTGCACCTCGCTGGTCATCGAGCCCGGCGACCGGATCCCGCCGGAGGTGCTGCCGCTGGGCACCCCGCTGTGGAACACCCAGGCCTACGTGCTGGACGCGGGACTGTCGGTCGTCCCGCTCGGCGTCGACGGGGAGCTGTACATCGCGGGGGACAACCTCGCGCGTGGCTACGTCGCCAGGGCGGGACTGACCGCGGGCCGGTTCGTGGCCAATCCCTTCGGTCCCGCCGGTTCGCGCATGTACCGCACCGGGGACATCGCCCGCTGGAACGCCCAGGGACAACTGGAGTTCGCGGGTCGCGTGGACGACCAGGTCAAGATCCGCGGCTACCGGATCGAGCTCGGCGAGATCGAGTCGGTGCTCTCCACTCACCCCGACGCCGGCCCGCTGGCCGTGCTGGTCCGCGAGGACCAGCCGGGGGACAAGCGGCTGATCGCCTACGTGGTGCCCGCCGAAGGGGCCCGGTTCGACGCGGCTGCGCTGCGTCAGCACCTGGCGGCGCGGCTGCCCGAGTACATGGTGCCCGCCGCCGTCATCGAGCTGGAGACGCTGCCGCTGACCGGCAACGGCAAGCTGGACAAGCGCGCGCTGCCCGCACCCGACTTCGCCGCGGGGGCGGACTCCGTCTCCCGCGCCCCGCGGACCATCGTGGAGGAACTGCTCGCCGGGATCTTCGCCGACGTCCTCGGCGTGGACGCGGTCGGTGTCGACGACAGTTTCTTCGACTTGGGCGGGCACTCGCTGCTGGCGACCCGGCTGGTCAGCAAGATCCGGTCCACATTGGACGTCGAGCTGTCGATCCGCTCGGTGTTCCAGTCGCCGACGATCGCCGAGCTCGCCCGCGTCGCCGAGGGTGCGACCGGTGCGCGCCGCGCCATCGAGGTACGGGAACGTCCCGAGGTACTGCCGCTGTCGTTCGCGCAGCGCCGGCTGTGGTTCCTCAACCAGCTCGAGGAGGACGGCGCCGCCTACAACATCCCGCTCACCCTGCGGCTGACCGGGACCCTGGACATCGGCGCCCTGCTGGCCGCGTTCGGCGACGTCGTCGCGCGGCACGAACCGCTGCGCACCCTGTTCGACGAACTGGACGGCCTGCCCCGCCAGCAGGTCGTGGACGCCGACCGCGCGCGCACCATGCTCGCCGGCGCGGTCAGCACGACCGACCTCGGCGAGGACGAGCTGGCCGGCGCGGTGGCCGCGGCCACCGCGCACCGGTTCGATCTGTCCGGTGAACTGCCGGTACGGCTGTGGGTCTTCCGCCCCGCAGCCGACGAGTGGGTGCTGACCCTGGTGGTGCACCACATCGCCGGGGACGGCTGGTCCTTCACCCCGCTGATGCACGATCTTGAACGCGCCTACCGCGCCCGGCTCGAAGGGCGGGCGCCCGAGTACACACCGCTTCCGGTGCAGTACGCGGACTACACGCTGTGGCAGCGCACGGTTCTCGGGTCCGAAGAGGACGGCGAGAGTGTGGCGGCCCAGCAGGTGCGGTTCTGGCGGGAGTACCTGGCCGGCGCGCCGGAGGTCCTCGACCTGCCCACCGACCGGCCAAGGCCGGCCACGTCCTCGTTCGAGGGCGACCGGGTCGCCTTCCGGTTGCCCGCCGGGCTGCACGAACGGGCCCTCACCGTCGCGCGGGAGCGTGGGGTGAGTGTGTTCATGGTGATGCAGGCTGCGGTGGCGGGGTTGTTGTCGCGGTTGGGTGTGGGTGTTGATGTGCCGTTGGGGACGGTGGTGGCGGGGCGTACTGATGAGGCTTTGGATGAGTTGGTTGGGTTTTTTGTGAATACGTTGGTGGTGCGGACGGATGTGTCGGGGGATCCGTCGTTTGTGGAGTTGTTGGATCGGGTGCGTCGTGGGGATTTGGCGGCGTATGGGAATCAGGATGTGCCGTTCGAGCGGTTGGTGGAGGTGTTGAATCCGCGTCGGTCGTTGTCGTGGCATCCGTTGTTCCAGGTGATGGTGGTGTTGCAGAACGTTCCGGAGCCGGATCTGGACCTGCCGGGACTCGACATCTCCGTCGAGGACGACGGCGGCGGCGCCGCGAAGTTCGACCTCCTGTTCAACCTGACCGAGACCTTCGACGCGCACGGTGCGCCCGCCGGCATCGACGGTGATCTGTCGTTCGCGGTCGACCTGTTCGATCCGGAGACCGCCACGGCCATCGGGCAGCGTTTCGTGCGCCTGCTCGACGCCCTGCTCACCGACCCCCGCACCCGCCTCGGGGCGGTCGATCTGCTGGAGCCCGCCGAACGGCGGCGCCTGGTCGAGGACTGGAACGACACCACTCGCGAGGTTCCGCACGCCGGTCTCGCCGAACTCGTCGCCGCCCAGGCCGCCCGCACTCCCGGCGAGGTCGCGCTCGTGTGCGCGGACCGGTCGCTGACCTACCGCGAACTCGACGCCGCGGCCGACCGGCTGGCCAACGTGCTCGCCGCGCGCGGCGTCGGCCCGGAGCGCCTGGTCGCGGTCTGCCTGCCGCGCACCGAGGAGACGGTCGTCGCGTTGCTGGCCATCCTGAAGGCCGGTGGCGCGTATCTGCCCGTCGATCCCGGCTATCCCGCGGACCGGGTCGCGTTCATGCTGGCCGACGCCGCACCGGTGTGCGTGCTGGCCGACGCCAGCACCGCGGCCTCGCTTCCGGACGGGCTCACGGTGATCGAACTCGACGCGCCGGAGGTTCTCGCCGAACGGGCCGCGGCCCCGGCAGCACCGCCGCCGGGTCTGGCCGGGCTGCCCGCCGACCGGCTGGCCTACGTCATCTACACCTCCGGTTCCACCGGCCGCCCCAAGGGCGTCGGCGTACCGCAGTCCGCGGTGGTCGACCTGGTGTCCTGGGCAGCTGACTATTTCGACGCCGATCAGCTCTCCTCGGTGCTGCTGTCCACCTCGCTGAACTTCGACGTCTCGGTGTTCGAGCTGTTCACCCCGCTGACCGTCGGCGCCCGCCTGGAGATCGTGGACAACCTTCCGGCTCTGGTCGAGCGCGGCGGCTGGTCCGGCGGCCTCGTCTCCGGAGTGCCGTCGGTGTTCGCGCAGGTACTCGCCTCCGGGGTGGACATCGACGCGAAGAGCGTCGTGCTCGCGGGCGAGGGCCTGCCCGCACAGGTGTTCAACCAGGTTCGCACGGCGATCCCCGGCGCCGAGATCGCCAACATCTACGGACCCACCGAGGCCACCGTGTACTGCCTCGCCTGGCGTTCGGACGGCGAGGACGAACTGGACCGGCCCGCGCTGACCGGTGCGCCGCTGGCGAACACGCGGGCCTACGTCCTCGACGGCGGTCTGCGCCCGGTTCCGGCCGGAGTCGCGGGCGAACTCTTCATCGCCGGGCACGGACTCGCCCGCGGCTACCTCGGTCGCGCCGCACTGACCTCCGAACGGTTCGTCGCGGACCCGTACGGGCCCGCGGGTACGCGCATGTACCGCACCGGCGACCTCGTCCGCTGGACCCAGGACGGGGACATCGACTATCTCGGCCGGGTCGACGACCAGGTCAAGATCCGCGGATTCCGGATCGAGCTCGGCGAGGTCGAGGCCGCGCTGACCGGGGTGCCGGAGGTCGGCAACGCCGCGGTCGTGTCCCGCCCGGACGCCAGGGGAGACGCCCGGCTGATCGCCTACGTGGTCCCCGCCGACGGAGTCACCGTCGAGACGCCGGACCTGCGGACCGCCCTCGGTTCCCTGCTGCCCGACTACATGATCCCGGCCGCCTTCGTCGTGCTGGACGAGTTTCCCCTCAACGCCAACGGAAAGCTGGACCGGGGCGCACTGCCCGAACCCGAGGCCGCCACGGCGGGCGCCGGGCGCGCCCCGCGTACCGACACCGAGCGCGCACTGTGCGGGATCTTCGCCGAGATCCTGGAACTGGACGCGGTCGGTGTCGACGACGGATTCTTCGAGCTGGGTGGGCACTCGCTGCTCGCCACCCGACTGGTCAGCAGGGTGCGTTCGGCACTGGGCGCCGAGATCGCGGTGCGTGCCGTGTTCGAGTCGCCCACTCCGGCGGCGCTCGCCCGTGCCGTCGACGGGGCGGGGCGGGCCCGGCGCGGGATCGTCCCGCAGCAGCGTCCCGACCGGCTGCCGCTGTCGTTCGCCCAGCGCAGGCTCTGGTTCCTCGACCAGCTCGACACCGGCGGCGGGATGTACAACATCCCGATCGCGCTGCGCCTGTCCGGCGAACTCGACTCCGACGCGCTGCTCGCGGCACTCGGTGACCTGCTCACCCGGCACGAAGCGCTGCGGACCGTGTTCCCCACCGTCGACGGCCAGCCGTACCAGCGGATCCTGCCCGCCGAGTCCGCGCGGGAAGCCCTGATCACGGGGATCGCCCGGGTTCCGGTGACGGCATCCGAACTGACCGACCGGCTGCACGAGAGCGCGGGACGGCCGTTCGACCTGACCGTGCGGCCGCCGATCGCGGCGACGCTGTTCGACCTGCCCGGCCCCGAGCACGTGCTGCTCCTGGTGGTGCATCACATCGCCGCCGACGGCTGGTCGATGGCACCGCTCACCCGTGATCTGAAAACGGCCTACCGGGCTCGCCTGCACGGCGCGGCACCGGAGTTCGAGCCGCTACCCGTGCAGTACGCCGACTACGCACTCTGGCAGCGCGCCGAACTCGGGTCCGAGGACGACGCGGACAGCGAGATCTCCCGCCAGATCGCGTTCTGGAGGGAACGCCTCCAGGGCGCCCCGGACGTCCTCGACCTGCCGGTCGACCGGGCACGGCTGGAGACCCCCAGCCACCGCGGCGGTTCCGCCGAGTGGCTGCTCGACGCCCAGACCCACGCCGCGGTCGCGGACCTGGCACGCGACCGGAACGCGAGTGTGTTCATGGTGCTGCAGGCCGCCGTGGCGACCCTGCTGACCCGTTTCGGGGCAGGCACCGACATCCCGCTGGGCACCGGTGTCGCCGGGCGCACCGACGACGCCGTCGAGGACCTCGTCGGCTTCTTCGTCAACACACTGGTACTGCGTACCGACACCTCCGGCGATCCGACGTTCGCGGATCTGCTCCAGCAGGTGCGCGCCGAGAACCTGGCCGCGCACGCCAACCAGGACCTGCCGTTCGACCGGCTGGTCGAGGTACTCGACCCGGACCGGTCCCTGGCACGGCACCCGCTGTTCCAGGTGATGGTCGTGCTGCAGAACACCGCTGAGGCCGAACTCGACCTGCCCGGGCTGACCGTCGGGCTGGAGGAGACCGGTGAGGCTCCCGTCAAGTTCGACCTGTCCTTCGACCTGGCCGAGACCCACGACGACCACGGCCGCCCGGCCGGCATCGCCGGCGGGATCGGATTCGCCCACGACCTGTTCGACCATTCCACTGTGGACTCCATGGGTCTGCGGCTGACGAGGCTGCTGGCCGCGGTGGCAGCGAATCCGGAACTGCCGATCGGCAGGATCGCGCTGCTGGACGAGGAAGAACGGGCCGCCGAGGTCAGCGGCTGCAACGACACCGCCCGTCCGGTCGCCGAGGGCACCATCCTGAGCCGGTTCGCCGACCAGGCCGGCGTCACCCCGGACGCACCCGCGTTGCTCGCCGACTCCGGCACCTGGACCTACCGTGAACTGGACCGCCGATCCGACGTGATCGCGTACCGTCTCGCCGAGGCGGGCGTGGGTAGCGGTGCACACGTCGCTCTGCTGCTGGACCGGTCACCGCACCTGGTGGCCACCATCCTCGGCGTGCTCAAGGCCGGTGGCATCTACGTGCCACTGCACGACTCCTACCCGGCCGAGCGGCTGAACTTCGTACTGACGGACTCGGCGGTGAGCGTGCTCGTCACCGACCGGGACGCGTTCCCGCCCGGGTTCGAGCCGCCGCCCCGGGTGCTGCGCACCGAGGACCTGGCAGCACCGGCCGACGAAGCCACGGGGCCACCGCAGGTCACCGTCCGGCCCGACGAGCTCGCCTACGTCATGTACACCTCGGGCTCGACCGGGCAGCCGAAGGGCGTCCAGATCAGTCACCGCAACGTGGTCGAGTTCGCGGTGGACAGCTCGTTCGCCACGGCGGCGCACCGGCGCACGCTGCTGCACTCTTCGCACGCCTTCGACGCCACCACCTACGAGATCTGGGTGCCGCTGCTGACCGGTGGCGCCGCCGCCGTCGCTCCGCCGCACGAGCTGGACATCGCGACGCTGCGCCGGATGGTCACCACCCACGAGGTGACCAACGTCTTCCTCACCACCGGGCTCCTGCGGGTGCTGGCGGAGGAGGAACCAGGCTGCCTGGCGGGCACCACCGTCCGGGAACTGTGGACCGGCGGGGAGATCGTCCCGGCCGCGGCCATCCGCCGGATCCGGGAGCACTGCCCGGAGCTGACCCTCGTCGACGTCTACGGGCCCACCGAGGCGACCGCGTACGCCACCCGGCACTTCCTGCGCCCGGCGGACGTCATCCCGGACGCGCTGCCGATCGGCTCTCCTCTGGACAACACCAGCAGCTACGTTCTCGACGCCCACCTCAATCCGGTGCCGCGCGGCGTCCGGGGCGAGCTGTACATCGCCGGAACTGGCCTGGCGCGCGGGTATCTGGGGCGCGCGGCCCTGACCTCGGGACGCTTCGTCGCCGACCCGTTCGGTACCCCGGGCACCCGGATGTACCGGACGGGGGACGTGGTGCGCCGCCGCGCCGACGGCGAGATCGTCTTCGTCGGCCGGGTGGACGACCAGGTGAAACTGCGCGGGTTCCGGATCGAGCTCGGCGAGATCGAGGCCGCGCTGGCCCGACACCCCCGCGTCGCCGGGGCAGTGGCCTCGGTCCGCTCCGACGGATCGGGCCGCAGGCTGGTCGCCTACCTGGTGCCCGCGGGAGGGCAGCCGCTGGACACCGCCGAAGTCCGCGACGCCGTCGCCGCCGAACTTCCCGGCTACATGGTGCCCTCGGCCTTCGTCGAGCTGGAGGCGCTGCCACTGACCGTCAACGGCAAGGTGAACCGGGACGCGCTACCGGAACCGGCCGTGCAGGACGCCACCACCGCCGAGCCCCGGACCCCCACCGAAGCGACCCTGTGCGCGGTACTGGCCGATGTGCTCGGCCTCGACCGGGTCGGCGTCGACGCGGACTTCTTCGAGCTGGGCGGCGACAGCATCGTCTCCATCCAGTTCGTCAGCAGGGCACGCCGGACCGGGTTGCTGTTCACCCCCAGGGACGTGTTCGAGCGGCGGACGGTGGCCGGCATCGCCGCGGTCGCCGGGACGGTCGACGAGGCCGAGGGGGAGGCCGCGTTCGACGGGGTCGGTCCGCTGCCCGCGACCCCGATCGTCGAATGGCTGCGCGCGGGCGGCGGCACCATTGACGGCTTCAACCAGTCCTATGTGGTCACCACGCCACCGGAGCTGGCGAAGTCGGACCTGGTCGATGCCGTCGCGGCGCTGCTCGACCACCACGATGCCCTGCGGATGCGGCTCGTCCGGGACCCCGCAGAGCCCGCCGAGTGGTCCCTGCGGATCCAGCCCGAAGGGTCCGTGGCCGCCGCGGAGCTCGTGCACCGCGTTCCCGCCGAAGGGCGCACCGGTGCCGCGCTCGCGGAACTGGTCGCCGAGCACGGCGAGGCCGCGCGCAACCGGCTCGACCCCGAGGCCGGGGACATGCTCGCGCTCGTCTGGTTCGACGGCGGTTTCGGCCACCCCGGCCACCTGCTGTTCATGGCGCACCACCTCGTCGTCGACGGGGTGTCCTGGCGAATGCTGCTGCCGGACCTGGCGACCGCGTGGCAGGCCGTGCTCGACGGCGACGCCCCGAGGCTGCAGCCCGTCGGCACCTCGCTGCGGCAGTGGGCGACGACGCTGCACGAGGCGGCCGGAAACCCACGCTGGACCGACCAGCTGGGATTCTGGCTGGACGTCGCCGACACCGCACAGCCCGCACTCGGGCCCGGTGCGCTCGATCCGGAACGCGACCGGCTCTCCACGGCACGCTCGATCGGCTTCGACCTCGACAGCGAGCTGACCAGCGCCCTGCTGACCACGGTGCCGACGGTGTTCCGGGCGGGTGTCAACGACGTGCTGCTGACCGGGCTGGGGCTGGCGATCCGGGAATGGCTGCGGCAGCGGGGCGAACACCACCTGGACGGGGTCCTGCTCGACCTGGAGGGCCACGGCAGGCACCAGGAGACGGTCGCCCCGGGCCTGGACCTGTCCCGCACGGTCGGCTGGTTCACCAACCTGTACCCGGTACGGCTCGACGTGGCCGACCTGGACTGGGCCGAGGTGACCGGCGCCGGACAGGCCGTCGGCGGTGCGCTGAAGCGGGTCAAGGAATCCCTGCGGGCCGTTCCCGACCACGGCCTCGGCTACGGCCTGCTGCGCTACCTCAACGCCGACACCGGCGGGAAGCTGGAAGGGTGCGGGCCACCGCTGATCGGCTTCAACTACCTCGGGCGGATGGCGGCCGAGACGGCCGGCACCGACTCGTACTGGTCCGCCGCGAGCGAGCTGGGAGACACCGCTCCCGGCGACGCCGACCTGCCGTTCGGGCATGTCCTGGAGATCAACGTGGTCACCCAGGACCTGCCAGGGGGACCCAGGCTGACCGGCGGGCTGAGCTGGCCGGCCGCGTTCCTCTCCGACGCCGAGGTGACCGATCTGGCCGAGCTGTGGCGGGCGGCGCTGACCGCACTGGCCGAGCACGCCCGCGATCCGGAGGCGGGCGGCCTGACCCCGTCCGACGTGTCGGCGGTCTCGCTCTCGCAGGACAAGATCAACCAGCTCGAGGCCCGGCTGAAGAAGGCGAGGCGGAAGTGACCCGGCCGCAGATCGAGGACATCCTCCCACTGTCGTCCCTGCAGCGGGGCCTGCTCTTCCATTCGCTCTACGACGCCGAGGGCCTGGACCTCTACACCGTCCAGTTCCATGTGGAGCTGCGTGGCGAGGTGGACAGGACGGCACTGCGCTCGGCTGCGAACACCTTGCTGCGCAGGCATTCCAACCTGCGTGCGATGTTCGTCCACGAAGGATTCGACGAGCCCGTCCAGGTCGTCCGCAGTGGCGTCGAGGTGCCATGGGACGAGATCGATCTGTCCGATATGGACAGTGTGGCCGCGGACGCGGAGTTCGCCGCGCGGCACGACGCCGAGCGGATGCGCCGGTTCGTCCTGGACGAGGACGTCCTCGTGCGCTGCGTGCTCTACGTGCTGCCGGACCGGGTGTTCCGGCTCGGCCTGACCCTGCACCACATCCTGCTCGACGGCTGGTCGGTGCCGGTCCTGCTGGAGGAGCTGTTCGAGCTCTACGAACGGCGCGGCGGTACCGCCGGGATGCCGGTGGTGACCCCGTATCGCGAGTACCTCGACTGGATCGGCAGGCAGGACACGGAAGCCGCGACGAGCGCGTGGCAGGAACTCCTGCACGGAGCCGAGGCCACCCGGATCGTGCCTGCCGACCGCGGCGGCGAGCCACGGCCACCTCGTGCGGTATCGCTGGAACTTCCCGCGGAGGTGACCGCGGCGCTGACCGAGCAGGCCCGCGACCGCGGCTGGACCCTCAACACCGCGGTGCAGGCGGCATGGGGGCTGGTACTGGGCAGGCTCACCGGCCGCACCGACGTCCTCTTCGGCGGCACCGTGTCCGGACGCCCCGCCGAACTGCCCGGGGTGGAGCGGATGATCGGCCTGCTCATCAACACCCTGCCGGTCCGGGTCGGCTGGACCGGCCAGGACAGCCTCGCCGACCTCGTCTCCTCGGTGCAGCGGCAGCAGTCCGCGCTGTTGCCGCACCAGCACGTCGATCTCGCCGAACTGCACCGGCTCCGCGGCGACGGCGAACTGTTCGACACCACGCTGGTCTACGAGAACTACCCGTCCGGCGCGGACGAGGAGCAGGTGCTCAGTGGCGGTGTGCGGATCACCGACGTGCACGGCCGCGACTCCACCCACTACGCCGTCACGGTCGTCGCCATGCCGGGCGACCGCTTGCGGTTCCGCCTCGACTACCGGCCGGAAAGCCTCGACGAGGCCGCCGTGCGCAGGCTCGGCGACTGGCTCGAGCGCACCCTGCGCGCGCTCGCGGCCCGCGCGGACGACCCCGTCGACTCGGTCGAGCTGATCACCGGGGCCGAACGGGAGCAGGTGCTGCGGACCTGGAACGACACCGCGCACCCGGTCCCCGAGGACACCCTTGCCGGCCTGCTCGCCCGGCAGGCGGCGCGCACCCCCGGTGCCACCGCGCTCGTCGACGGTGACACCGAGCTCACCTACGCCGAACTGCACGAGCGGGTCAACCGGCTGGCCCGGCGGCTGATCGCTGCCGGGGCCGGCCCGGAACGGCTCGTCGCCGTGGCACTGCCGAGGTCCACCGAGCTGGTGGTCAGCCTGCTCGCCGTGGTCACCTCCGGTGCCGCCTACCTGCCGATCGCCCCGGAGCACCCGGCCGAGCGGGTCGCGATGATGCTCGGCGACGCCCGGCCGGTATGCGTGCTCGCCCAGTCCGCTACCGCACTGGCCGGAGCCGGCGGGATGCCCGTGCTGCTCCCCGGCGACGTGGGGGAGGGCTCGCCGGAGGCCATCACCGACGCGGACCGCCTCGCGCCCCTCGACCCGCGATCTCCCGCCTACGTCATCTACACCTCCGGTTCCACCGGCACCCCGAAGGGCGTCGCCGTACCGCACAGCGGAATCGTCAACCGGCTCGCCTGGATGCAGGCGGAGTACGGACTCACCGACGACGACCGCGTACTGCAGAAGACACCGTTCGGATTCGACGTCTCGGTGTGGGAGTTCTTCTGGCCGCTGATCACCGGCGCCGCGCTGGTCGTCGCCGAACCCGAGGGCCACAAGGATCCCGCCTACCTCGCCGGCCTGATCCGCACCCAGCGCGTCACCACCGTCCACTTCGTACCCTCCATGCTGGAGGTCTTCCTCGCCGAACCTGCGGCGGCGGACTGCGCCGCCGGACTGCGCCGGGTCATCTGCAGCGGCGAGGCTCTCTCCCCGGCCACGGCGGACACCTGCCTGAAGGTCCTCGGCACGGAACTGCACAACCTGTACGGCCCCACCGAGGCCTCCGTCGACGTGACCTACTGGCAGTGCCTGCCCGCCGCTTCGAGCGTGCCGATCGGCGCACCGGTGTGGAACACCCGCACCTACGTGCTCGACGCACGGCTCGTACCGGTGCCTCCCGGCGTCCCGGGCGAGCTGTACCTGGCGGGAGCGCAACTCGCCCGCGGCTACGTCGGCCGGGCCGCGCTCAGCGCCGAACGGTTCGTCGCCAACCCGCATGGCGCTCCCGGCGAGCGCATGTACCGCACGGGCGACCTCGCCTGGTGGCATGAGGACGGCACCCTCGCCTACGCGGGCCGGGTCGACGACCAGGTCAAGATCCGCGGCCAGCGGATCGAGCCCGGCGAGATCCAGGCTGTCCTTGCCCACCACCCCGGCCTGGCACAGGTGGCCGTGGTGGTCCGCGAGGACCGGCCCGGCGACCAGCGGCTGGCCGCGTACGTGGTGCCCGCCGGCGGGCGCGCCCCGAGCGACGGCGAACTGGGCGAGTACGCCGGGGCCAGGTTGCCCGCGCACATGGTGCCCGGCACGTTCACCACACTGGACACGTTGCCGGTGAGCCCGAACGGCAAACTCGACCGGCGCGCGCTGCCCGTGCCGGAGGTCGCCGCGGGAACCGGCCGCGGCAGCCGGACGATGACCGAGGAACTGCTCTGCCGGGCCATCGCCGAGGTACTCGGCCTCGACCGCGTCGGCCCGGAGGACGGATTCTTCGAACTCGGCGGGCACTCGCTGCTGGCGATCCGCCTGGTGGACCGGATCGGCTCGCTGCTAGGGGTGAGTTCGACCGTCCGCACCGTGTTCGAGGCACCCACCGCGGCCGCGCTGGCCGGGAGGCTCGCCGGGCAGGACGCGGGCGACGACGCGATGGCGACACTGCTTCCGTTGCGCCGCAACGGAGACCTGCCCCCGCTGTTCTGCGTACATCCCGCCGGTGGCCTGAGCTGGTGCTACGCCGGGCTGCTCGGCGAACTCGATCCGGCCATCCCGGTGTACGGCCTGCAATCGCCCGAGGTGGTCGAGGGCGGCTCGGAGGCCTCGATCGCGCAGCGCGCGGCCGGCTTCGTCGAACGGATCCGTACGCTCCGCCCCGAGGGCCCTTACCGGCTGCTCGGGTGGTCGGCGGGTGGCCACATCGCGCACGAAATGGCGGTGCAGCTACAACGGCAGGGCGCGGAGGTCGACCTGCTGGTGACGCTCGACGCCTACCCCGCACGTCCGGACGACCGTCTCGATCGTGAGCGGATCTTCGCGGACATGTTCGCCGCCACCGACGTGGTGCGGTCCGATATGGACACCGAACCGGGCAGGGCGAAGGTCTTCGAGACCGTGCGCGCCGGTCTCAGCGGGCACGACTGGATCACCGACGAGGTCGCGGGAAACGTGCTGGAGAGCTACCTGTCCACCACTCTCGCCATGCAGGCGGCGAGCCCGGGCCGGTTCGAGGGCGACCTGATGTTCTTCCGTGCCAAGGACATCGTCGGTGACGGTTCCCGCGACACCGAGCTCTGGCGCCCGCACGTCCAGGGCCGGATCGAGGTGCACCAGATGGAGCAGGTGCACGAGGACATGGCACGGCGAGACGTGCTTGACCTGGTCGCGGCGGCCGTCAACGACGCCGTGATCACCGATGAAGAGGAGTGAACGCAATGACGAACCCGTTCGAGGACAACGACGCAGGCTTCTCCGTGCTGGTCAACGATGAGGGTCAGCACTCGTTGTGGCCGCAGTTCGCCGAGGTGCCCGCGGGCTGGCGGGCCGTGTTCGGCGTCGACACCCGGCAGGCATGCCTCGACTACGTCGAGGAGAACTGGACGGACATGCGCCCGCTCAGCCTCGTCAAGGCGATGAACGAGGCCTGACACAGCTTTCTGGGGAGGTGCCGGCCGATGGCCGAACACACTGAACACGAGCGCAGACGCTGGCTTCGCGGCCGGCGCGACGGTGGCGACGCCGCGGCGAATCTCGTCTGCCTGCCGCACGCGGGCGGATCGGCAAGTTTCTACCGTGACTGGGAGGCCGGTCTGCCCGGGGACCTGGCGGTGCGCGTGGTGCAGTACCCCGGCCGGGAGGACCGCCTGGCCGAACCGTGCCTGACGAACATGGCCGAGCTCGCCGACCGGGTCACCGAGGTTGTCCTGCCGTTGTTCGACCGGCCGGTCGTGCTGTTCGGGCACAGCATGGGCGCGGCGCTGATGTACGAGGTGACCCGCCGCTGCGAGGCCGCCGGTGCGTCACCGGACCTACTGATCGCCTCGGCGCACCCTGCGCCCCACCGCAAGGAACCGGGCGGCCTGCATCTCGGCAGCGACCGGGACCTGCTCGCCGATCTGCAGAACTTCGCAGCCAGCCGGGCGATCCTGGAAAGCGAGGAACTGCGGGAGATCATGCTGCCGATGGTTCGGGCGGACTACCAGGTCATCGAGACCTACGAACTCGCCGAGCCGATTCCCGTGCGCGCCCCGATCGCGGTGTTCCGTGGCGCCGAGGACACCGACGTCGACTCCGGGCAGGGCGATGCCTGGGCCGAACTGACCGAACACGGGCGCCTGGTACGACACCAGGTGTTCGACGGCGGCCACTTCTATCTGCAGCCGCAGCAGGACAGGTTGTTCGCGGAGATCACCGGCCTGCTGGAGGCGGTACGGACGAGATCCCGCTCCGTGGCGCGATGACCGGTCGGGCACACCCGCGCCCGGCGGCTGACGCCGTTCAGCCGACACACGCAGATTTTTCCCGATATGCCGAAGTTCCCCGAATGAAGGAGGGGCCGTGCAACTGTTGGAGGATGGCTCGTCGACCACAGCGACGCTGGCGGACGGCGAGTACCGGGATCTGGATCGGATCGCCCGCGAGCTGCTCTCCGTGGCATCCGGCACCATCGACTCACCGACCTGGGTCGCCGCTGCCCGGGACGCCTGGGAGGACTCGCCCGCCGACCTCCGGCGGGCACTGAGCGCGTTTCGCAGACACTCCGGTTCCGGTGGCGCACTGGTGATCCGCAATCTCCCCGTGGACAAGGACAATCTGCCCGACACCCCCTCCGCGGACGGTTCGGTGCTGCGAGAGGCCACGGTGTCCGCCGCGACCCTGATGCTCATCGCGCACGGGCTCGGCGACCCGGGAGCGTTCCGGGCGGAGAAGTCCGGCGCGCTCGTGCAGAACGTGGTCCCCGTTCCCGGGCGGGAGGAACTCCAGGCGAACTCCGGATCGGTACGGCTGACCTTCCACACCGAGAACGCCTTTCACCAGCACCGCCCGGATTTCGTGCTGCTGCTCTGTGTCCGGCCGGATCACGAGGAGACCGCGGAACTGCGCACGGTCTGCTCACGCCAGGTACTGCCCAAGCTCAGCGAGCCGGCCAGGGAATCCCTGTGCTCGGCGTCGTTCCTCACCGAGGCGCCACCCTCCTTCGGTGACAGCGCGGGCAAGGCCGAGGCACACCCGGTTCTGCCCGGCGACCTAGACGATCCGAACCTGCGCATCGACGAGGCCGCGACGACGCCGCTAACCCCGGAGGCGGAGGAGGCGAAGGCCGAACTGAGCGGCCTTTTCGAGAGTTCGTACTCGGCCGTCCGGTTGAAGGCGGGTGACCTGGCGATCGTGGACAACAGGGTCACCGTGCACGGCCGGTCCGCGTTCACCCCGCGCTACGACGGGCGGGATCGGTGGCTGCAGCGCACGTTCGCTTTCGCGGATCTGCGGCGTTCGCGCGACCACCGCGACAACGACGGCCACGTGCTCGAGCGGTAGGCACCCGTCCCGGCAGGGCACTACGCGATTGACCCGGAAGTGGGATCGGCCGCCACCGGTCCCACTTCCTTCCCGCCGAACGTCATCACCGGTGCCGGGGGACCGGGTCATCAGTAAGAAGGATGCGGCGGGAAAATCCTATGTGCTGGAATAACCGGGTGCCCGAACGCCACAGCGGGGTCGCGTCTCCCTTCAGTCGTCTGCGGGAGTGGCAGCAGGACGGGATCATCGTCGCGAGTTCGGTGGCACTGGGCACGATGCTCTACATGTTCGGCCTCTTTCCCCGCGAGGAGACGGGCGGACCGGGCCCGAGTTGGGTTCCACCCACCCTGTTCGGCTGCATCTGCCTGGCCGAGGTGTTTCGCCGCAAGGCACCCACCATCGCGCTGATCGCGGGTTTCGTGCTCGTCGCGACCGATGCCTTCTTCGGCGTGAGCCTGCCGATGTGGATCGTGTTCGCCGACCTGCTGTACGCGGCGACTCTGTACGGGCCGCGGCGGGTGAGCAGGCGGATGGTGCCGATCGCCGGGATGTGCATCGTGTTCGCCGTCGTCGCGGCGTATATCTCGCTGCGGGAATGGCAGAGCACGATTCTGGCGGTTCTCGCGTCCATGCCGGCGATCGTGGTCCCGGTGTGGTGGGCGTCGAACATCCGCCAGCACCAGAAGATCGCCGCCGCCGAGCGGACCAACGCCGAGCAGCTCGAGAAGATCGGCGAACTCGACCGGGAGGCCGCGGTGTCCGGGGAGCGGGCCCGGATGGCCCGCGATCTGCACGACGTGATCGCGGGTCACCTCTCGGCGATCGCCATCCAGTCGGAGGCCGCGCTGTCGATGAAGGAAGGCGGCGCGCAGGGTCAGGGGCGGACGGTGCTCAGTTCCGTACGGGAAGACAGTGTGCGTGCGCTGAAGGAGATGCGGACGATGATCGGCGTCCTGCGTGCCGACGGTGGCGACACCGACGAGACCACCGCGCCCGCCCGGCTGGCCGAACTCGGTGAGCTCGTGGAATCCGCGCGCGGCAACGGAATGCGGCTCGAGGTCCACTCCGATTTCGACGAATCGACGCCGTTGTCGGCGGCGGTGGATCTGACGGCGTACCGGATCACCCAGGAAGCATTGACCAACATCACCAAGCACGCGCCGGAGAGCAAAGCGCGCGTGGACATCCGCCAGGAGGATGGAATGCTCAACGTCGAGGTGGTCAACGAACTGGCCGCCGCCCCCGAATCCGCGGACCACGGGGGAATGGGCCTGCTGAACATGCGGGAACGCGCCGTGGCGGTCGGCGGCTCGTTCACCGCGGGCCCCGGCGCGTCGGGCTGGCACGTGCGCGCCGCGCTGCCGATCTCGGGAGTGCGGGCATGACGATCAAGGTGCTGGTCGCCGACGACCACGGTGCGGTCCGCGCCGGTCTGGTCCTGATGCTCAACAACGTCGACGACATCGAGGTCGTCGCCGACGTGGGCGATGGTGCCGCGGCGATCCAGCAGGCACGGGAACTGCGCCCGGACGTCACGCTGATGGACGTCCGGATGCCCGGGGTCGGCGGTATCGCGGCGACCCGGACGCTGGTCTCCGAGGGACTGGGCGAGGTACTGGTGCTCACCACCTTCGACCTCGACGAGTACGTCTACGCCTCGTTGCGTGCCGGGGCGGCGGGGTTCCTGCTCAAGTCCGTCGAGGCGAATCATCTGGTGGACTCGGTGCGCCAGGTGGCCAACGGTGAGGGCGTCCTCGCCCCGCAGATCGTGCGCAGGCTGATCAGTGCCTTCGCCTCCTCCACCGAGCCACCGCAGGCGAAGCCGAAGTTCGACCTCGCCGATCTGACCGATCGCGAGCGGGATGTGCTGGTGTGCCTTGGCAACGGGCTGTCCAACGCCGAGATCGCGGCGCAGCTGTTCATCGGCGAGACGACGGTCAAGACCCACGTGTCGAGTGTGCTGGCCAAGCTCGACCTGCGTTCCCGGCTGCAGGCCGCGATCCTCGCCAGGGAGGCCGGCCTGGTCGCCCAGTGACCAGGCCCGCCGTACCGGTCAGGGGCGGACCAGCGAGCCCGCCGCCGTGGACAACCGGGCCAGCAGGGCCTCCAGCGGACCTCGCCCGAGGAACCTGCGCCAGACGGTGGTGAGCACCATGGTGGCGACCACGAGCACCACCAGTGGCAGGTACCCGGTCTCGGTGGCCAGCACGGTGAGCCTGTCGATGCCGATGGCCCAGATGACCACGATGTGCCCGGCGTAACCGGTGAGGGCGAGCGCACCGACCGAGGCGAGTGGTACGACGGCGCGCGGAAACCGGTCGGCCACCACAAGGCTCACACTGATCACGACCATCGCGACGCCGATCTCGGCCAGGATCTCCAGTGGTGCACCGCTGTGCGAGGCGGAGATGAACAGGAAGCCCGGATCGTCGACAGGCACGGTGCCGGGGGAGTCGGCCGTCATCAGGCGCACACCCTCGACGTCAAGGCCGCCGCCCAGGTTGCCTGCGATCCGCGCGTACCCGCCGAGCGGGTTCATCGCCGCCCACGAGGCGGCGTAGGCGGCGCTGGCCAGCACCGCCCCGGCCAGCGCCATGGTCAGCCGGACCGTTCTCGCCCGCAGGTCGAGGCGGCCGATGGCCAGTCCGGCCAGCAGAAACGGCAACCAGGTCAGCACCGGGTAGGTGCCGGTCAGCAGGATCCCCTTCAGCACCTCGAGCGCCCCCTGCGCCGAGGTCAGGTCCGCCCAGCCGGGGGAGACGCCGGTACGGGTCTGCGGCACGACGGAGCCACGGAGCGCGAACGAAGCCAGTGGGCCCGCGACGGCGAGTACCGCGGCAGCCACCGCGAGGACGAGCGGGCGCACCCGCAGCAGCGGGATGGACAGGAGAAACAGCACCGCGTACACGGTGAGGATCTCCTTGACGGTCGTGCCCAGTGAGGTCAGGGCCAGACCCAGCACGAACAGCAGGACCGCCCGGACCGCGATCTGCACTCTGCGGGCACGCATCGCCCTGCCCTCGGCCGGTTCCCCGCCTCCGCTGAGCAGAGCGATCGACACGCCTGCCAGGAGTGCGAACAGAGCGGCCGAACGCCCGGTGACGAGTTGTTGCAGCCAACTGTCCGGGTTGAGCAGGTCGGGATCGAAGTGGGCGCAGAACATGCCGATCACGGCGATGCCGCGAGCGACGTCGATGCCGGCCAGACGGCGCCGTGGGGCCTTCGCAGGGCCGGACTCACCGGGCGCCGGCGAACTTCCCGGAGCGCCGGCACCTTCCTGACGGGCCTGTGACGTGGTCATGGCCCCGAGTATGGCGACACTTTTCCGGCCGGACGTCAGGAGAAAGGGGGAGGCTCGGGAGGATATTTCCGGTACTCACGCGGGTGGGTGACGGCACGCCGAGCGCGGTCACGGAGCGGATTCGCCGGTGGAACGGCGTCGCTCAGTTCGTGCCGGTCAGGCCCCACAGTTCGGCGAAGAAGCCGACGCCCTCGGTGAAGACGAAGAAGCCGACGATGCCGACCAGCAACTGCACGTTCGCCCGCGAGTTCTTTGCCAGCTTGGCCCGTGTCCGCTCCATCCACTGCTCGATACGGGACTTGAGTACCTGGTGGGTCACCAGCAGCAGGAGTTCCGGCAGCACCATGACGAGGACGTGCATGGCGAGCAGCGGCAGCCACAGCGTCCACGACAGGGAGTTGGCGGTCATGATTCCGATGGAGGCCAGGAACGGCAGCGCGGTGGCGAACTCGATGACCGAGACGACCAGGCCGAGTGCGAAAAGCGGGCCGAGCCGGTCCGATACCGGCATGCGGGACTTCTTGTTCCGGTGCCGGTCCGGTTCGCGCTTGTCCTTGACCGCGCCGACCACGGCCCAGGTGAGCATCGCGAGACCGAGGAGGGTGGTGACCGCCCAGGCCGGTGCGCTGTTCAGTGCCTTCTGCACCTTGTCGCCGAGCGCGCTCAGTCCGAGCAGGATCAGCACCCCGATGACGAAGTAGGTGCCCACCACGGCGGACAGATAGGTCAGGACCGGGACCACCGGGCTCTTCCACCGGTCGGCGGGGCGGGTGTCGGCCGCGGCCTCCGGGGGCACGTCCCCACTCTGGTTTCCCGCCGCCACGGGCGCCGGTGCCCGCTTCACGAGCAGGAAGATGGTGACGGCGATGACGGAGGGATTGAGGCTGTCCAGAAGCGCCAATCCCAGAACCGCGGCGATGATTGCGGGCACGGCCATGAAACTGTCTCCGGTTTCTCGGATTCCCGGCTGGTGCCCGTTGCGGTGTCGACGCAGCCCGTACGCATATTGCCCGGCAACTGTATCAGTCGAATTGGGATACACGAGGATGTGCCGGGATCGGTGCGGTCGAATTCAGTGCGCGCCCACACCCACGGTGGTCACGAGGTGACGGCCCGGAAGTCGCGCTCTCCGCGATCGGCAGGATTCGTCCCGGCGATGTTCCGGTATTGCCGATCGAACGTCACGCGCACCGGAAAAGGTCCTCGTATTTTCGGATGACTTATCCGGAGGGCCGTTTTCTCCCGTCCGTCGTCCGGCCTGGTCGCACCGGGCCTGGTCCGACGATCTGGGCGGCACCGGTGATGGTCGCTACGGCGAACGAAATCGCTGCCGTAGCTGCGGAACTGCCCGGACGGCAGAGCCCGTCACCGTCGAGAGGACTTCGGCGAACGGGCCCGTGGCAGCGGAATACGGGTTATCGGTGCCGGAATGTCCGGGTCCTACTCTCGAATGAGGTGTTCCCCGGACACTCGTGATAGGCCGTCGACGCGGCAGCGGGCGGCGATGACGCTCGGTCAGCGCGACGGTGGTGCGCAGCGTGACCGGCACCGGCCGGGCCGGGGAGAGGCGAGAGCCTTGTGGTTCCGGGCGTCGGGCTGCGATCGGCTGGTGACGGTGCGGGGGCTCGGCCCGGACGGGCTCCGATGCCACACGCAGGCCCCGTGCACCCTCGGTGATGCGACACGGGCCGGCCGCCGGGTCAGTCAGGTGCACGAATGCGCTCCGTGAACAAGGACCCTCGGGCGTGCCGCCGTTTCGCCGTACACCCATCCGGTTGACTCACCATTTAGCGCTCTCTAAGCTCAGGCTTAACTGGGGTTAGGCGAACTACTCGGAATCGGCAGTGGGCCTTTTACGCGCTCTGTCGGACGGCCGGGGCGGTCTATTCGTGTTTTCGGCACACTGATTCGGACGTAGACGCGATCACGCATGTCGCCGTACTCGATGCACCGTCAGCAGCAGGTCGACAGTTGAGGAATGGCATTGTCTTACGGTCGCGATTCTCGCTTGCCCTTGTCGGACGGTCAGGCCGGAGTGTGGTTCGCCCAGCAGCTCGCTCCGCAGAATCCGATCTACAACCTTGCCCAGCGCATCGACATCGGCGGGCCGCTCGACCCGGAGCTGTTCGAGACGGCGGTGCGTCGTGCCGTGGCCGAGACCGAGACGTTCCTGGTCGATTTCGTCACCGAGGACGACGGCGGCATCCGGCAGGTCGTCGACCCGGAATCCCCGTGGCCATACCGGTTCCTCGACCTCGGCGGGCGCCCCGACCCGGACACCGAGGCCGACGAACGGGTGCGCGCCGAACTGGGACGCCCGCGGCGGCCGGGTCTTGACCCGCTGCTCGCGCAGACGCTCGTCAAGCTCGGCGAGGGCCGTTTTCGTTGGTACATACAACTTCACCACCTCATCGGCGACGGTGTCACCGTCTCCATGCACACCCGCCGCGTCGCCGCGATCTACACCGCGCTCGACGCGGGTGACACGGTGCCGGACCACGATTTCGTCGCCCTTGCCGACGTGCTGGCCGAGGAGAAGGCCTACCGCGATTCGGCGCAGTACGAGAAGGACCGCGCGTACTGGCGGGAACGGCTGGCCGGCCTGCCCACGGAACCCGGGCTCGCACCCGCGCCCGCCACCCAGGCCACCGGATTCCTGCGCCGCTCGGCGGAGACCCCGCCGGACACGGCCGAACGGCTGCGCGAGGTCGCCAGGGCCGCGGGAACGAGCTGGACCACCCTTCTGTTCACCGCCACCGCCGCCTACGTGCACCGGGTGACCGGTGCGACCGACGTCGTTCTCGGCATGCCGGTGGCGGCACGCACGGGCAAGGCCATGCGCTCGACACCCGCCATGGTGTCCAACGCGGTCCCGGTACGGCTCACCGTACGGCCGGACACGACGCTGACCGAGCTGATCCGGCGGACCTCGACGGCGATGCGGGAAGCCCTGCGGCACCAGCGTTACCGCTACGAGGACCTGCGCCGGGATCTCGGGCTCGGCGGTGCCGGGCGGCTCGTCGGTCCTTCGGTGAACGTCATGCCGTTCGACGCGGGCCTGCGCTTCGGTTCGCACACCGCGGTCAAGCACGTGGTGTCCACCGGGCCGATCGAGGACCTGTCGGTCCTCGTCTACACCCAGCCCGACACGACGAGCCTGCGGGTGGTGCTGGACGCGAACCCGGACAGCTACCGTCCCGAGGATCTGGACCTGCACCACGAACGGTTCCTGCGACTGCTCGGCAGCGTGCTGGACGCCGGGCCGGACACGGTCGTCGGCGCGCTGGAAGTGCTCTCGGCCGACGAACGGCGCGGCCCCACCGGTCCCGCCATCGACACTCCCCGGCCCGGCGTCGGTGTTGTGCACCTGTTCGAGCAGCGAGCGCGCACCGCACCCGACGCGGTCGCGCTGGTCTCCGAACGGGACGACCACACCTTCGGCGAGCTGGACGCGCGCGCCGACGAGGTCGCCGCTGCGCTCGCGGTGCGCGGCGTCGGCGCGGAGTCCCGCGTCGGCGTGTTCCTCGGCAGCAGCCCGGAGCTAGCGATCGCGGTACTCGGCGCGGCGAAGGCGGCGGCGGTGTTCGTGCCACTGGACGCGGCCCACCCGGCGGACCGGCTGCGCTGGATCGCCGCGGACGCTGGCGTCGAGGTGGTGCTCAGCTCCCGGGCCCTGCTCGATGATGTGCGGAACATCCTGCCGGGCACGGCCGTGCTCTGCGTGGACGATCTCGGCACCGGGAACGACGGTGCCCGGAAGCACGGTGCGGGGGCCGCGTCCGGCTGGATCGCCGAGGGAGCGGCCTGCGTCTTCTACACCTCGGGCTCCACCAACGTGCCCAAGGGCGTGGTCTTCGGGCACCGTGAGCTGGAGAACTTCACCCTGGCGATGGTGGAGGCATTCGGCCTCACCGCGGACGACCGCTTCCTCCAGGTCGCGTCCACCGGATTCGACGTGCTGCTGGAGGAACTGCTGCCGACGCTGGTCGCGGGCGGAGCGGTGGTGTTCCCGGGCGACCGGTTCCTCGCCTCCGGCGCGGACCTGGCCGACCACACCGAGCGGTTCGGCGTCACCGCCGTCGAGCTGACCACGGCCTACTGGCACGAATGGGTCGACGAACTGGCCCGCACCGGCCGGAAGCTGCCCGGTTCACTGCGCATGGTCGCGGTCGGTGGCGAACGCATCCACCCCGAACGGCTCGCCCAGTGGAGCGAACTGGGCACCGACCTGGTGCACGTGTACGGGCTCACCGAGGCCACCGTCACCACCACGACCTTCCGGCTCCCCGCGGGGCAGCGACCCGATCCGGCCGGGGTGCTGCCGATCGGGCACCCCATCGGAAACGCGCGGACCCACGTGCTCGACTCCGCGCTCCACCCGGTACCGGCGGGTGTGGCGGGCGAGCTGTACGTGGCGGGTCTCGGGCTGGCCCGTGGCTACGCGGACCGTCCGGGGCCGACCGCGTCCCGGTTCGTGGCCGACCCGCATCCCGGGGCGCCGGGCGCCCGGATGTACCGCACCGGCGATGTGGTCCGGCGTCGCCGGGACGGCGAGCTGGAGTTCGTCGGCCGGGTCGACGACCAGGTGAAGCTGCGCGGGTTCCGGATCGAGCTCGGCGAGGTGGCGACCGTACTCGGCCGCCATCCGGGCGTCGGGCAGGTGTCGGTCGTGATCCGGGAAGACCAGCCCGGCGACCGTCGCCTGGTCGGCTACGTGACGCCCGGCGAGAACGCCGCGCCCTCGGCCGAGGAGTTGCGTGCCCATGTCGCGCGGCAGCTTCCGGAGTACATGGTGCCCAGTGCCGTCGTCGGCGTGGACGTCCTGCCGCTGACCGTCAACGGCAAGGTCGACCGCGCCGCCCTTCCCGCCCCCGAGCGGGAGACCGCCTCCGCGGGTGGCAGGGCACCGCGGGACGACCGTGAAACCGTGCTGTGCGGGCTTTTCGCCGAGGTCCTCGACGTTCCCCGGGTGACCATCGACGACGGATTCTTCGACCTGGGCGGGCATTCCCTGCTCGCCACCCGCCTCGTGTCGCGCATCCGGTCCACCCTGGGTGCCGAACTCGACGTGCGCACGCTCTTCGACGCGCCGACCGTGGCCGCTCTCGGCGAGGCGATCGCCACCCGCGCGGAGGGTGACCTCGCGCACCGTCCGGCGCTGGCCCCCCGGCACCGTCCGGACACTCTGCCGCTGTCCTTCGCCCAGTACCGGTTGTGGTTCCTGCACCGGTTCGAGGGACCGAGCCCGACGTACAACGTCCCGCTGGCCCTGCGGCTGACCGGCGAACTCGACGTCGAGGCGCTGCGCGGTGCACTGGCCGACGTCGTCGACCGCCACGAAACGCTGCGCACCGTGTTCCCGGAGACCGGCGGCGTGCCCCGGCAGGACGTCCTGACCGTGACGGATCCGCGCCTGGCGCGCACCGAGGTCGCCGAGGCCGACCTGGACGCCGCCCTGGCGGCCGCGGCGAACCGGGCCTTCGACCTGGCCACCGAAGCTCCACTGCACGCCGAACTGTTCACTGTGGACGGCACCCGGCACGTCCTGTTGGTGCTGCTGCACCACATCGCCGGCGACGGCGCGTCGATGGCCCCGTTCGCCCGCGACCTCGCCACCGCCTACGCCGCCCGGCGCGCGGGACACGCCCCCGGCTGGAACCCGCTACCGGTGCAGTACGCCGACTACACGCTCTGGCAGCGGGAACTGCTCGGCGAGGCGAACGATCCCGGCAGCAGGCTGGCCGCCCAGCTCGGCTACTGGACCGGAGCTCTCGCGGACCTGCCGCAGCGACTGGAACTGCCCACGGACCGCCCACGCCCCGCCGTCGCCACCCACCGCGGCGCCACCGTGCCGCTCACCCTCGGCACCGACCTGCACGCACGGCTGCTCGATCTCGCGCGGGACGCGGGCGCCACCCTGTTCATGGTGGTGCAGGCCGGATTGTCGGCGCTGCTCGGCAAACTCGGCGCGGGCACCGACATCCCGCTCGGCGCGCCCATCGCCGGGCGCACCGACGACAACGCCGACGAACTCGTCGGCTACTTCGTGAACACCCTGGTGCTGCGCACCGACATCTCCGGGGCGCCCACCTTCGGTGATCTGCTCGCCCGGGTCCGGGACGCGAGCCTGGCGGCCTACCGCAACCAGGACGTGCCGTTCGAGCATCTCGTCGAGGTACTCAACCCCGTTCGCTCGGCCGCACACCACCCGCTGTTCCAGGTGATGCTGGCCGTGCAGAACAACGCGGGCCTCACCGTGGACATGCCGGGGCTCGACGTCGAGCCGGAGGTCTTCCACAACGGGGTGGCCAAGTTCGACCTCACGTTCACGCTGGACGAGCGTACCGACGCCGCGGGAGCGCCCGCCGGCCTTGCAGGCGCGATCGAGTACAGCGAGGACCTGTTCGACCGCGCCACGGTGGAGTCGATCGCCTGCCGTCTCGACCGGCTGCTGTCCGCCGTCGCCGCCGACCCGGCGGTCGTGATCGACACGCTCGACGTGCTGGACGAGGCGGAGCGGGAGAGGCTGCCGCGGCTCGCCGGCGCCGACGCCCCTGAACTCGTCGCGGGCACGATCACCGCGTCGTTCGCGCAACAGGCCGCCGCGACCCCGGACGCCCCAGCGATCATCGAGGGAGAGTCCGAACTCACCTACGCCGAGCTCGATCGCGACGCCAACCGTCTGGCCAGGGTGCTGCTGGAGCGTGGTGCCCGCCCCGGCTCGACGGTCGCACTCCTGCTGCCGCGTGGCGGGCGGCAACTGGTGGCACTGCTGGCGGTGCTGCGTACCGGCGCCGCCTACGTGCCCGTCGACCCGGACCATCCGGCGGAGCGGATGCGCTTCATGCTCGACGACGCCGCACCCGCCCTGATCCTGACCACCGCCGCCGCCCGAGGGTCGCTTCCCGCGGCGGCGGACCGGGTGATCGCACTCGACGACCCGGAGGTGACGGCGCGGACGGGCAGGGCAGCGGGCACGGAGGTGACCGAGGCCGAACGCGGAACGCCGCCGCACCCGGCCGACGCCGCCTACGTCGTTTACACCTCGGGCTCCACCGGCACCCCCAAGGGCGTCGTGGTCACGCACGGTTCCGTGGTCAACCTGGCGATCGACCAGGCCCGGCGGCTCGGTGCCGGCGAGGGCAGCCGGATGCTGCAGTTCGCCTCGCCCAGTTTCGACGGCGCCGTGTTCGAGATCTTCGTGGCCTGGCTCAGCGGGGCGGCCCTGGTGACGGCCGGACGCGAACGCCTCCTGCCCGGCGAGGACCTCGGCGCGCTGCTGGCCCGCACGGGCGTCACCCACCTCGCCATGCCGCCCGCGGCGCTGGCGGCCATGCCCGAGGACGGACTCGACGGGCTGGACTGCCTCGTCGCCGTCGGTGAGGTGCTGCCACCGCACCTGGTGGACCGGTGGGCGCCCCGGGTGCCGATGCGCAACGGCTACGGCCCGACCGAGTTCACCGTGAGCGCGACCATGAGCGCCCCGCTGGTGGCCGGCGCGGGCGGGCGCCCGCCGATCGGCGGGCCGATCGCGAACACCCGCGCCCACGTCCTCGACGCCGGCCTGCGGCCGGTGCCGCCGATGGTCGTCGGCGAGCTGTACCTCGCGGGGGCCGGGGTGGCGCGGGGATACCTGGGGCGGCCGGGTCTGACGGCCGGACGTTTCCTGCCGGACCCGTTCGGCGAGCCGGGTGCCCGCATGTACCGCACCGGCGACCTCGTCCGCCGCCTTCCCGGCGGGGAGCTGGACTTCGCCGGCCGCGCCGACGGCCAGGTGAAACTGCGCGGTTTCCGCATCGAACCCGGTGAGGTCGAGTCGGTACTCGCCGGGCATCCCGAGGTCGCCGAGGCGGCCGTCGTGGTCCGGGAGGACCGCCCGGGAGACCGCCGCCTGGTCGGCTATGTCGTCCCGATGGAGCAGGGTGCCCCCGAACCGGATGCGCTGCGCGACCACGCCGCCGGAATTCTTCCGGCACACACGGTGCCGGCGACGGTCGTCGTCCTCGCAGAGCTTCCGTTGTCCCCCAACGGAAAACTGGACCGAGACGCACTTCCCGTCCCGGAGACGGCGGGCAGCGCCACCGGGCGCGAACCGCGTGGCGGGCAGGAGAAGGTCCTTTGTGGACTGTTCGCCGAGGTGCTGGGCACCGAGGTGGTGTCGATCGACGACGGCTTCTTCGACCTCGGCGGGCACTCGCTGCTGGCGACCCGGCTGGTGAGCCGCATCCGCGCCGTCCTCGACGTGGAACTGGAGATCCGTACGCTGTTCGAGGCACCGACCGTGGCCGAACTGGCGGCCAGGCTCGGTGGCGGCACCTCGGCACGCCCCCGGCTGCTGCCGATGCGACGGCCGGACCAAATCCCGCTGTCCTACGCGCAACGCCGCCTGTGGTTCCTGCACCGGCTGGAGGGGCCGAGCGCGACCTACAACGTGCCGATGGCCCTGCGCGTCACCGGAGACCTCGATGCCGAGGCGCTACGGGCCGCACTCGCCGATGTCACCGGCCGGCACGAGAGCCTGCGCACCCTGTTCCCGGAAACCGACGGCGAACCGCACCAGCGGATCGTCACCGTCGCCGAGGCCGCACCCCGGCTCACCCTCACCCGGGCCGGCGCCGAAGACCTTCCCGCCGCGCTGGAGAACGCCGCCCGGTACGGATTCGAGCTGCGCGAGGAACCGCCGTTGCGGGCCGAACTGTTCACCCTCGGCGAGCGCGAGCACGTCCTTCTCCTGCTGCTGCACCACATCGCCGGTGACGGCTGGTCGATGGCGCCGCTGGCGGCCGACCTCGCCACGGCGTACGCGGCCAGGCTCGCCGGCCACGCCCCGGAATGGGCACCGTTGCCGGTGCAGTACGCGGACTACACCCTCTGGCAGCGGGACCTCCTGGGCGATCCCGGCGAACCGGACAGCAGGTTCGCCCGCCAGGTGCGCTACTGGCGCGAGGAGCTGCGGGACCTGCCGGAGACGCTGACGCTGCCGACGGACCGGCCACGCCCCGCGGTCTCCGGGCACCGCGGCGGGGAGACCGCGTTCACCCTCGACACGAGCCTGCACCGCGAACTCGCCGAACTGGCCCGCCGCTGCGACGCCAGCCTCTACATGGTGCTGCAGGCGGCCGTGGCGGCGCTGCTCACCGCACTCGGCGCGGGCACTGACATCCCGCTCGGCGGTGCCGTCGCCGGACGCACCGACGAAGCACTCGACGATTCGGTCGGCTTCTTCGTCAACTCGCTCGTGCTGCGCACCGACACCGCGGGGGACCCGACCTTCGCCGAGCTGGTCGGGCGGGCGCGGCGCACCAGCCTCGACGCCTACGCGAACCAGGACGTGCCGTTCGAGCACCTGGTGGAAACGCTCAACCCCACCCGTTCGCCCTCGCACCACCCGCTGTTCCAGGTGATGCTCGCCCTGCAGAACACGCCGGAAGGCCGCTTCTCCCTGCCCGGCGCCGAGGTCCGCCCCGAGCCCGCGCACACCGGCACCGCACGCTTCGACCTGTTCTTCGACCTCAGCGAACGGTACGACGCGGACGGCGCGCCCGGCGGGATACGTGCCTTCGTGGAGTACAGCGCCGACCTGTTCGACGAGTCCACCGCCGCCCTGCTCACGGCCCGGCTGGTGCGTCTGCTGCACGCGGTGGCCGCCGACCCTGGCCTGCGCCTCGGCGAACTCGATCTGCTCACCGATGACGAACGCGAGGCCCTGCTCGACTTCCCCGCGGTCGAACCGCTGCCGCGGCTCGCGCTGCCGGAACTGTTCACGCGCACGGTCGCCGCGAACCCGCAGGCCGTCGCGGTGGTCCACGGCGAACAGGAGATCACCTACGCGGAACTGGACGCCAGGGCCGAACGCCTCGCGGCGGCGCTGGCCGGGCACGGCGTTCGCGCCGAGGACACCGTGGCACTGTTGCAGGAGCGGTCCGCCGACCTGGTCGTGTCCGTGCTCGCCGTCGTCCGCTCCGGTGCCGCGTACCTGCCACTGGACGAGCGGCAACCAGACACCCGGCTGCGGCAGGCGCTGGACGGTGCGGGCACCACCCTCGTGCTGACCGACCGGCCCGGGCGCGCCACCGGGCTCGGCGGCGGGGTCACCGTCGTGGACGTCAGCGATCCCGGGCCGTCCACCGGGCACCCGCCGGCGCTCGCGACGATCAGCCCGGAGCGGCTGGCGTACGTCATGCACACCTCCGGTTCCACCGGAACGCCGAAGGGCATCGCTGTCAGCCACGGCGACGTCGCCGCGCTCGCGCTGGACCACCGCTGGAGCCCGGACGCCCAGCGCCGCGTCCTGTTGCATTCCCCGCACGCCTTCGACGCCTCCACCTACGAGCTCTGGGTGCCGCTGCTCTCCGGCGGCACGCTCGTGGTGGCTCCCACCGGAAGGCTGGACACCGACCGGCTGCGCACCCTGATCGTCGGGGAACGGATCACCGGCCTGTGGGTGACGGCAGGGCTGTTCCGGCTGCTCGCCGAGGACGCACCGGAATGCTTCACGGCGGTACGGGAGGTGTGGACCGGCGGCGACGCGGTGTCCGCGTCCGCGGTCCGGCGGGTCCTCGACGTCTGCCCGGACACCACCGTCGTCAACGGGTACGGGCCGACCGAGACCACCACCTTCGCCGCGAGCAGGCCCACCCGGGCGGGGGAGCGGATCGGGGCGACCGTGCCGATCGGCCGCCCGCTCGACGGGATGCGCGCCTACGTGCTCGACGCGGGGATGCGACTGGTTCCCCCCGGCGTCACCGGTGAGCTGTACCTGGCGGGCCGCGGTCTGGCACGCGGTTACCTGCACCGTCCGGGCTGGACGGCGGAACGGTTCGCGGCCGACCCCTTCGGCCCGGCAGGCTCGCGGATGTACCGCACCGGCGACCTGGCCCGCTGGTCGGCAGGTGAACTGGAGTTCGCCGGACGCGCGGACGACCAGGTGAAGCTGCGCGGGTTCCGGATCGAACTCGGCGAGGTGGAGTCCGCGCTCGCCGGCCACCCCGAGGTGGCCCTCGCCGCCGTCACCGTGCGGGAGGACCGCCCCGGCGACCGGCGGATGGTGGGCTACCTGGTTCCGGGGGAGACCGGGTCCGCACGCGACGGCCGGGTCGAGCGTGAGCAGATCGGCGAATGGCAGCAGATCTACGACACGATGTACGGCGGCTCCACCACAGAAGGCACCCCGGAGCTCGGCGCCGACTTCTCCGGCTGGAACAGCAGCTACGACGGCAGGCCCATCCCGCTGGCGGAGATGTGCGAGTGGCGCGACGCCACCGTCGAGCGCATCCGGGAGCTGCGGCCGCGCCGGGTACTGGAGATCGGCGTGGGCACCGGGCTCCTGCTGGCGGGGCTGGCACCGGACTCCGAGGCGTACTGGGGCATCGACTTCTCCGCGCCGGTCATCGAGGAACTACGCAGGCGGGTGGACGCGGAACCGGCGCTCGCCGGGAAGGTCGAGTTGCGGGTCGCCGCTGCCGACGAACTCGACGCATTGCCCGCGGGATTCTTCGACACCGTGGTGATCAACTCCGTCGTGCAGTACTTCCCGAACGCCGCCTACCTCATCGGAGTGATCCGCGAGGCGGCCGCACTGCTGGCACCCGGCGGGACGGTGTTCGTCGGTGACGTCCGCGATCGCAGGCTGCTGCGCGGTTTCCGCGCGGCCGTGGAATTCTGCGGCGAAGAGCAGCCCGAGTCCGCGGGCGCGCTGCACGGCGCCATCGAGCAGAGTGTCCGGCTGGAGAAGGAACTCCTCATCGACCCCGGCTTCTTCGCCGCGCTCCGCCCCGAGGTCACCGGCCTGACCGGGGTGGACGTGCGGCTCAAGCGGGGCCGGGCACACAACGAGCTGACCCGCTACCGCTACGACGTCGCCCTGCAGCTCGGCCAGGAAGCCGATTCGTGGCAGGACACGCCGTCCTGGGACTGGGCGGCCATCGGCGGTTCGTTCGACGCGCTGGCCGGGTTGCTCGGTGAGTGCGGCCCGGCACGGGTCCGGGTCACCGGTGTGCCCAACGCCCGGATCGCGCACGAGACCACCGCGCTGCGGGTGCTGGACGAGACTGGCTCGGTCACCGCCGGCGTGCGGGCGCTGCACACCCCGGCCGGCGTCGACCCCGAGGCGCTGCACGAGCTCGGCGAACGCCTCGGCTACCGGGTGTACGTCACCTGGGGTACCGACGCCGGCACCGGCGCCATGGACGTCCTGTTCGGCGACACCTCCTCCGGTCGCCCGTCGGATCTGTATCTGCCGAACGGCCCCGCCGGGAACGCGGCGGCGTTCTATGCCAACGATCCGGCGGCCGTGCGTGAGCACGGCGCGCTCGTCGGCTCGGTGCGCGACTGGCTCGGCGAACGCCTGCCCGACTACATGGTGCCCGGCGCGCTGGTCGTGCTGGACTCGCTTCCGCTGACCGCCAACGGAAAACTCGACCGCAGGGCCCTTCCCGCACCCGAGTTCACCGGCACCCCCGGCGGGCGGGCGCCGAACACTCCGCACGAGGAGATCCTCTGCGGCCTGTTCGCCGAGATCCTCGGCGTCGACCGGGTGTCGGTGGACGACAGCTTCTTCGACCTGGGTGGGCACTCGCTGCTGGCCACCCGCCTGGCCAGCCGGGTCCGCGCCCGCATGGGCGTCGAGCTGCCGATCGCGACCCTGTTCACCGCACCCACGGTGGGTGAGCTGGCGCCCCGGCTGACCGAACCCGGTGAGGTACGTCCGGCACTGACCGCGGGGACACGTCCGGCCCGGGTGCCGTTGTCGTTCGGGCAGCGCCGGCTGTGGTTCATGCACCGCATGGAAGGCCCCAGCGCCACCTACAACATGCCCGCCGCGCTGCGGTTGTCCGGTTCGGTGGACGCGGGCACGCTGCGCGCGGCACTCGCGGACGTCGTCGGCAGGCACGAGATCCTGCGGACGGTGCTGCGCGAGGAGGACGGCACGCCGTACCAGCACGTCCTGCCCGCGGACACGATCGAGGTGGATCTGCCGGTCACCGCGGTCACCGAGGCGGACCTGCCGGCCGCGCTGTCCGCGTCCGCGCAGTACGTGTTCGATCCCGCCGCGGACATACCCGTCCGGGTCGAGTTGTTCGCCCTCGGCGGCGGCGAGTTCGTGTTGTTGCTGCTGCTGCACCACAGCGCCGGCGACGGCTGGTCGATGGTGCCCTTCACCCGCGATCTGAGCGCCGCCTACCGCGCGCGGCACGAGGGCACCGCCCCGCAGTGGGAACCGCTGCCAGTGCAGTACGCCGACTACACGCTCTGGCAACGTGAACTCCTCGGCGACCAGGCCGACCCGGACAGCCGCATCGCGCGCCAGCTCGACTACTGGTCGACCACCCTGTCGGGGTCGCCGGACCGGCTGGACCTGCCGACCGACCGGCCGCGGCCCGCCGTGGCCAGTTACCGCGGCGACATCCTCGCCTGGACCGTCGACCGGGACCTGCACGCCGCCCTCACCGCGTTCGGCCGCGGCCGGGGCGCCAGCCTGTTCATGGTGCTGCAGGCCGGACTCGCCGGGCTGCTCACCCGGCTCGGCGCCGGCACCGACATCCCGCTGGGCACACCGATCGCCGGGCGCACCGACGAGAAGCTGCACGACCTGGTCGGATTCTTCGTCAACGCCCTCGTCGTACGTACCGACACCTCCGGCGATCCGACCTTCGCCGAACTCGTCGACCGGGCCCGGGTGGCGAGCCTCGGCGCGTTCGCCCACCAGGACGTGCCCTTCGAGCACGTGGTGGAGACCGTCAACCCGGCCAGGTCACCCGCGTACCAGCCGTTGTTCCAGATCAGCCTCGCGCTGCAGAACGCTCCCCGGGGAGAGATCGAGCTGCCCGGCGTGACCGTCCACCCGGAACCCTCCCTGCGCACCGACGCGTCCCGGTTCGACCTGTCCGTCAACCTCAACGAGCGGCACACCGACTCCGGTGAACCGGACGGCATGGACGTCTACGCGGAGTACAGCACCGACCTGTTCGACGCGGACACCATCAGGACCCTGCTGCGCCGCTGGGGTGACTTCCTCCGGGAACGGGTCGCCGCCCCTTCGGCCCCGCTCGGCAGCGGCGACGTGCTCACCGCTGACGAGCGCACCCGCCTCGCCGGGTGGAACCGCACCGAGACCGCCGAACCCGGCACCGACGTGGTGACCCTGTTCGAGAACCGGGTCGACGCCGCACCGGACGCTCTCGCGCTGGCCGGTACCGGTGGCGAACTGACCTTCGCCGAACTGGACGCCAGGGCCGAGGCCGTCGCGAGCGCACTGACCGCCCGCGGCGCGGGTCCCGAGTCCGTGATCGCCGTGGCGGCCGGGGCGGGACCGGACATGGTCGTCGCCGCGCTGGGCGTGCTCAAGGCGGGAGCGGCGTTCCTGCCGCTGGACTCGGGCCACCCGGCGGATCGCCTGCGCTGGATCACCGGCGACGCCGGCGTCCGGGTGCTGCTCACCCACCGGCCCGCACTGTCCACAGTGGAGAAAACCTTCGCCGGCCTCGACGTGCTGTGCGTGGACGACCTCGCCGCGACCGGAAACGGCGGCGGTGACGATGACGGGAACTGTGCTGGGTACACCACCAGGACGCCGCGCCGCACGCTCGACGGCGCCGGGGCGGCCTGCCTGTTCTACACCTCCGGCACCACCAATCTGCCCAAGGGTGTCGTGTTCGCACACCGCGAGCTGGCCAACTACACCGCCGCCATGGTCGAGGCCTTCGGTCTCACCGCGCACGACCGGTTCCTCCAGGTGGCGTCCATCGGATTCGACGTACTGCTCGAGGAACTGCTGCCCGTTCTGATCGCGGGCGGCACCGTGGTGCTGGCGGGCGACCGGCTGCTCGCCTCCGGCACGGACCTCGCCGACACCATCGGACGATTCGCCGTCACCGGGGTCGAACTGACCACCGCCTACTGGCACGAGTGGGTCGACGAACTCACCCGCTCCGGGCGCGCGCTGCCCGCGTCCCTGCGCTTCGTCGCCGTCGGCGGTGAACGCATCCGGTCCGACCGGCTCGCCCGCTGGACCGAACTCGGCCCGGACCTCGTGCACGTGTACGGGCTCACCGAGGCGACCGTCACCAGCACCACCTACCGGCTGCCCGCGGGCAGCGCGCCGGACACCGGCGAACTGCCGATCGGTCACCCCATCGGCAACGCCAGGACCCACGTGCTCGACGCCGCGCTGAACCCCGTGCCACCCGGCGTGGCGGGGGAGCTGTACGTGGCGGGCCTCGGCCTTGCCCGCGGTTACACCGGACGTCCCGGGCTGACCGCGTCCCGGTTCGTGGCCGACCCGTTCGACCCGGCCGGTGCGCGGATGTACCGCACCGGCGACGTGGTGCGCCGCCGCGCCGACGGCGAACTGGAGTTCGTCGGCCGCGTCGACCACCAGGTCAAGATCCGCGGCTACCGCGTCGAACCCGGTGAGATCGAGACAGTCCTCGGCAGGCACGAGCACGTAGGGCAGGTGGCCGTGGTCGTCCGCGAGGACACCCCCGGCGACAAACGACTGATCGCCTACGTGACCGCGGCCGGGCCCGCCCCCGTGGACACCGAGCAACTGCGCGCCCACGTCGCCCGGGACCTGCCCGAGTACATGGTCCCCGCCGCCGTCGTCGGACTCGACGGCCTGCCGCTGACCGTCAACGGCAAACTGGACCGCGCCGCCCTTCCCGCCCCCGTCCTGGCCACCGCACCCCAGGGGCGGGCGCCCGGGAACTCCCGGGAGGCGGCCCTGTGCGCCCTGTTCGCTGAGGTCCTCGACGTACCCGCCGTGTCGGTCGACGACAACTTCTTCGACCTCGGCGGCCACTCACTGCTGGCCACCCGACTCGCCTCCCGGATCCGCGCCGAACTGGGCGCCGACATCGGGGTCCGCACCCTGTTCGAAGCGCCCACCGCCGCCGCGCTCGCCGATCTGCTGCCCGGCAGGGAGACGGCGGACGAGCGCCCGGAACTGCTCCCGGCACCGCGGCCGCGGAATGTTCCGCTGTCCTTCGCGCAACGCCGCCTGTGGTTCCTGCACCAGCTCGAAGGACCCAGCCCGACCTACAACGTCCCGCTCGCCCTGCGCCTGCACGGCCCGCTCGACATCGACGCCCTGCACGCGGCCCTGACCGATGTGCTCACCAGGCACGAAACGCTGCGCACGGTGTTCCCCGCCGTGGACGGGCGCCCGTCCCAGCACATCCTCCCGGCCGGGTCCGCCGCCATCGACCTGCCCGTCACAGCCGTCGAGGAGGCCGCCGTGGACAGGGCGCTGGAACGCGCCGCGAGCCACGGGTTCGAACTGAGCACGGAACTGCCCCTGCGCGCCGAACTCTTCTCGCTGGGGCAGGACCGGTTCGTCCTGTCCCTGCTGATGCACCACATCGCCGGGGACGGCTGGTCGATGGCCCCGTTCGCCCGCGACCTCGCCCAGGCCTACACCGCCCGGCGTGAGGGCCGGGCGCCGCACTGGAACCCGCTGCCCGTGCAGTACGCCGACTACACGCTCTGGCAGCACCGTGTCCTCGGTGAGCCGGACAACCCCGACAGCGTGATCAGCCGCCAGATCGAGCACTGGCGGCAGGCGCTGAGCGGACTGCCCGAACGGCTCGCCCTGCCCACCGACCGTCCGCGCCCGGCCACCCTGTCCTACCGCGGCGCCGCCCTCAACGACCACCTGCCCGCCGAGCTGCACCGCGGGATCGCCGTCCTGGCACGGCAATCGGGCTCCAGCGTCTTCATCGTCATGCAGGCCGCCGTCGCCGCGCTGCTCACCGCGCTCGGCGCGGGCACCGACATCCCACTCGGCTCGCCCATCGCCGGACGCACCGACGAGAAGCTGGACGAGCTCGTCGGCTACTTCGTCAACACCCTCGTGCTGCGCACCGACACCTCCGGCGACCCGACGTTCCGGACGCTGGTCGACCGGGTCCGGAACGCGAGCCTGGACGCCTACGCGAACCAGGACGTGCCGTTCGAACACCTCGTGGACGCCCTCAAGCCCACCCGGTCGCTGTCCCACCACCCGCTGTTCCAGGTGATGCTCTCGTTCGAGAACAACGCCGAACCGGATCTCACCCTGCCCGGCGTCACCGTCAGCCCGGCCGGTACCGAACTGGCGATCGCCAAGTTCGACCTGACCGTCAACATCAGCGAGAACCGCACCACCGAGGGCGAACCCGACGGGCTGGCGCTCTACGTCGAGTACAGCACCGACCTGTTCGACGCGGCCACCATCCGGTCACTGGTCGACCGGCTGGCCCGGCTCACCGCGAGCGCCGTCGCCGAACCGGACCGCAGGATCGGCGGCATCGACCTGGTCACCCCCGCCGAGCGCGAGTACCTGCTGCGCGCCGCCGAGGGAACACAACGGACCACCGGCCCGGCAACCCTGCCGGACCTGCTCCGGGCGCAGGCCCTGCACACCCCGGACGCGCCCGCCCTCGTGCACGCGGGCGAGACGACCTCGTACCGGGAACTGGACGCCGCCGCGTCCCGGCTCGCGCACCTGCTCGTCGAACACGGCGCCGGCCCCGAACAGGTCGTCGGGATCCTGCACGAACGATCGCCCCAGGCCGTCGTCGCCGTACTCGCCGCGCTCAAGGCGGGCGCCGCCTACCTGACCGTGGAACCCGAGCACCCCGACGAGCGAATCGCCTACGTCCTCGACGACGCCCGGCCGCTGTGCGTGCTCACCGACGAGACCGGCCGCGAACGGCTGGCCGGTCTGCCGGTGAACACCATCGTCCCGGATCCCGCGGCCCTGTCCCGGTACCCGGACACCGGCCCCGCGCATCGCCTCGACCCGGCCAGCCCGGCGTACCTGATCTACACCTCCGGCTCGACCGGGCGGCCCAAGGGCACCGTCCTGCCGCACAGCGCCGTCGCGGACTACCTGCGATGGGCCGCCGACGCCTACCCGAGCACCACCGGCAGCACACTGCTGCACTCGTCGCTGTCCTTCGACCTCACCGTCACCGCCCTGCTCGTCCCGCTCGCCGTCGGCGGCACCCTGGTCATCGCCGATCTCGGTGACGAGACCGTCGACCAGCCCGCCACCTTCCTCAAGGCCACCCCCGGTCACCTCGCCATGCTCAACGCCCTGCCGGAGCGGTTCTCGCCGACCCGCGAGATCGTCATCGGCGGCGAGCAGCTCACCGCCGAACTCGTCGAGTCCTGGCGACGGCACCACCCGGACGTCACCATCGTCAACGAGTACGGACCCACCGAGGCCACCGTCGGCTGTGTGGCGCACCGGATCGCACCGGGCGACACGCTCGCGCCGGGTGCCGTTCCGATCGGCGTCCCCGTCTGGAACACCCGCGTCCACGTGCTCGACGCGGCGCTGCGGCTGGTCCCTCCCGGCGTGGTGGGAGAGCTCTACGTCGCAGGCGACGGGCTCGCCCGCGGCTACCTGAACCGGAGCGCGCTCACCGCCCACAGGTTCGTGGCCGACCCGTACGCCCGCACGGCAGGCACCCGCATGTACCGCACCGGCGACCTGGTCCGGCGGCGCACCGACGGAAATCTGGAGTACCTCGGCCGCGCGGACGCCCAGGTCAAGGTCCGCGGCTTCCGCATCGAACCCGGCGAGATCGAGGCCGTGCTCGGCGCCGACCCCTCGGTCGCCGCCGTCGTCGTGATCGTCCGCGAGGACCGTCCCGGCGACCCCCGCCTGGTCGGCTACGTCGTGCCTGCCGAGGGCGAGACCGCAGACCCGGAACGACTGCGCCGGCTCGCCGCCACGCAGCTTCCCGACTACATGGTGCCCACGGCGATCATGCCGATCACCACGTTTCCCTTGACCACCAACGGAAAACTCAATCGGGCGGCGCTGCCGGCACCCGAGGCGCCCACCGCCACCGCCGCGCGCGGCCCCGAGACACCGCAACAGGAAGTCCTCTGTGGACTGTTCGCCGAGGTGCTCGGCACGGACCGGGTCGGCATCGACGACAACTTCTTCGACCTCGGCGGCGACAGCATCGTCTCCATCCAGCTCGTCAGCCGGGCCCGTACCCGCGGCCTGGTGATCACGGCGCGGGACGTGTTCCGGCACCGCACCGTCGCCGCGCTCGCCGCCGCCGCCCGCCCCGTGGACGATGTCGCGGCACCGGTGCTGGACGGCACCGGCGACCTCCCGCTGACCCCCATCATGCGCTGGCTCCAGGACCGCGGCGGCGACACCGAGGGCTTCCACCAGAGCATACTGCTGCGGACCCCACCGGACGCCGATGCCGACCGGCTGACCGCGACCGTGCAGACACTGCTCGACCACCACGACATGCTCCGCGCCACCCTCCTCGGCGAGGGCACCCGGCTGCACGTCCCCGCCCCCGGCTCCGTGCCCGCCGACACGGTCCTGCGCCACGTGCCGGCGGCGGGCCTCGACGAGGCATCCCTGCGCGAGCTCGTCACCGGCGAGTTCACCGCCGCCATCGCCGCGCTGTCCCCGGCCGAGGGCAGCATGCTGCGAGCCGTCTGGTTCGACACCGGCGCGGGCGAGGCCGGCCGCCTGCTGCTCACCGTCCACCACCTCGCCGTCGACGGTGTCTCCTGGCGAATACTGCTCGCCGACCTGGCCACCGCCTGGACCCACGGGCCGGCCACGACGCTGGAACCGGTCACCACACCGTTCCGGCACTGGGCACACCAGCTCGCCCGGGCCGCGCACGAGGGTGACTTCCGCGACACCCTGCCCTTCTGGACCGCGACCCTGTGCGCGCCCGACCCGCTGCTCTCCACCCGTCCACTGGACCCGGACCGCGACACCACCGCCACCACCCGGTCGCTGACGACCACGCTGACCCGGCAGTGGGCCGAACCCCTGCTCGGGCGCCTACCCGCCGCGTTCCACGGTGGCGCCAACGACGTGCTGCTGACCGGTCTCGCCCTCGCGTTCGCCCGCTGGCGCCGCCGCCGCGACCTCGGCACGACGACCCCGGTACTGGTGGACGTGGAAGGACACGGCCGCGAGGAGATCACCGAAACCGCAGGGCATGTCCCGGACCTGTCCCGCACGGTCGGCTGGTTCACCAGCATCTACCCGGTCCGGCTCGACCCCGGCCCGGACGGCGACCCGGCCGTCGCGATCAAACGGGTCAAGGAACAGCTCCGCGCCCTGCGGCACAACGGCATCGACTACGGCGTGCTGCGCCACCTCGACCCCGAAGCCGGCCCGCACCTCGCCGGACTCGCCCGCCCGCAGATCGCCTTCAACTATCTCGGCCGCTTCGGTACCGGCACCCGGGAGACGCAGGACTTCGGCCCGGCCGCCGACGCGATCGACCTCGACCACGCCGGGGGAGCGCTGCCGCTCACCCACGGGCTCGAGATCAACGCCGTCACCGAGGACGGTTCCGGCGGGCCCGACCTGACCGCGACCTGGACATGGGCCGAGGGCCTCTACGACGAGCACGAGGTGGCCGAGCTCGCCGACCTGTGGTCCCACGCCCTCAGGGAACTGGTCGAGGCACCGCTCACCGGCGGGCGCACGCCGTCCGACCTCCCGCTGGCCGGACTCGTCCAGGCCGAGGTCGAACAGGTGGAGGCGGCCTGGCCGGACCTGGCCGACGTACTCCCGTTGTCACCGCTGCAGGAGGGACTGCTCTTCCACGCCCACGAGGCGGACGCGGGCGAGGACGTGTACGTGGTGCAGCTCGCCGTCGACCTCGACGGCGCACTCGACACCGAACGGCTCCGGCGCGCGGCGCAGTCCCTGCTGAACCGCCACCAGGGACTGCGGGTCGGCTTCCACCCGCTCGGCACCGGCGCCTGGGTACAGGTCGTCACCGACGCGATCAGCGCACCGTGGCGGGAACATGACCTGTCCGATGTGGACGATGACGCCCGCCCGGCGGCACTCGAGGAACTGGCCCGCCGGGAACGCGCACTACCCTTCGACCCGCGCCGGGCCCCGCTGCTGCGTTTCGCGCTGGCCCGCGGCTCCGACGACCGGTACCGGCTTATCCTCACCGCCCACCACGTCGTCCTCGACGGCTGGTCCATGTCCATCGTGCTCGGCGAGCTGATCCGGATCCTCGCCGGGGACGAACGCTCACTGCCCCCCGCCGCGTCCTACCGCGACTACCTCGCCTGGATCGCCGGGCGCGACCGGGAACAGGCCCGGACCGCGTGGCGGCACGTACTGGACGGGGTACCGGGACCCACACTCCTCGCGCCCGCCGCACAGCGGGAGGACCCGGTCACGCCCGCGGAGTTCACCGTCGAACTGCCCACCGCGCTCGGCGAGGCACTCACCGCCACCAACCGCGCACACGGATGGACCCTGAACACCGTCCTGCAGGGAGCCTGGGCGGTGCTGCTGTCCCGGCTCACCGGACGGGAGGACGTGGTCTTCGGCGGCGTCGTATCCGGACGGCCACCGGAGGTCGCGCACATCGAGACGGCGGTGGGCCTGTTCATCAACACCCTCCCGGTACGCGTCCGCCCCGACTCCGCCAAGCCGCTGCGCGAGGTGCTGGACGACCTGCAGGACCAGCAGTCCACGCTGACCGAACACCAGCATCTCGGCCTGGCCGAAATACAGGGCCTCGCCGGACACGGCGAACTCTTCGACACGCTCCTGGTGTTCGAGAACTACCCCACCGACGGCGACGGCCTGAACCTGCCGGGGCAGGACGTGCGCGTGACCGGACTCGCCGGCCACGACGCCACCCACTACCCGCTGGCGATCGCCGCCGCGCCGGGGGAGCGAATCGCACTGCGGTTCGTGTACCGGCCGGACCAGTTCACCGAGACCGGCGTACGGGACATCTGTGCCCGGCTGACCCGCGTGCTCCATCTCGCCGCCACCGACCCCGGCCTGCTCATCGGCCGGATCGACGTCCTCGACCCGGCCGAGCGCCGGACCCTGCTCGCCGAACGCAACGACACCACCCACACGGTCACCGGCGGCACCGTGCCCAAGGTGTTCGCCGGCCACGCACACGCCACCCCGGACGCCCCCGCCGTGTCCGACGGCACCCGCACGCTTACCTACCGGCAACTCGACGAGCGGTCCAACCGGCTGGCCAACCACCTGCGCGCACTCGGCGTCCGGGCCGAGACCAGGGTCGCACTGCTCCAGCAGCGCTCCGCCGACCTCGTCGTGTCGGCGCTCGCCGTACTCAAGGCGGGCGGAACCTACGTACCGCTGGACGAACGCCACCCGGACGACAGGCTGAGCTGGGTGCTGCGGGAAACCGCGACCCGGGTCCTGCTCACCGACCGGACCTCGCGCCGCCCGTTCCCGCACACCGCGCACGTCGTGTGCGTCGACGACGACATCTGGCTCACCGCCGGCCCTACGCCGCCCACCGCGGCCATCCACCCCGACTCGCTGGCCCAGATCATCCACACCTCCGGATCGTCCGGCACCCCGAAGGGCGTCGGCATCGTCCACCGCAGCATCCGGGACCTCGCCGCGGACCGGAACTGGGCAGCAGGCCCGCCACGCCAGGTGCTCATGCACTCCGCGCCCGCGTTCGACGCCTCCACCTTCGAACTGTGGATGCCCCTGCTCAACGGCGGCCACATCGTCCTCGCCCCACCCGGGCCGTCCGATGTGGACACCCTCGCGGACCTCATCCGCCACGCAGGCGTCGACTCCGCCCTGTTCACCCCCGTCCTGTTCGACCTGTTCGCCGCCGAACACCCGGACGCCCTCGGCAGGTTGCGGGACGTGTGGACCGGGGGAGAGGCCGCCTCACCCGCCGCCTTCCGGCTGGCCCTCGACGCCTGCCCGGACACCACCGTCGTCAACGCCTACGGGCCCGCGGAGAACACCGTCATCGCGGCCACCCTGCCGCTGCGCACCGGCGACCCGGTCGGCGACGGGGTGCCGATCGGCACCCCGTCGGACAACACCGCCCTCTACGTCCTCGACACCGCGCTCAACCCCGTACCGGACGGAGTGACCGGCGAGCTCTACATCGCGGGCACCGGACTCGCCCGCGGCTACCTCAACCGTCCCATGTGGACAGCGGAACGATTCGTCGCCGACCCGTTCCGGCCCGGCGCCGGGCGCATGTACCGCACCGGCGATCTCGCCCGCTGGAACACCGAGGGGACGCTGGAGTTCGCCGGCCGTGCCGACGACCAGGTCAAGATCCGCGGCTTCCGCATCGAACCGGGCGAGGTCCGGTCCGTGCTCGGCACCCACCCCGAGGTCGGCCGCTCCGCCGTCGTCGTCCGCGAGGACGCGCCGGGCGAGCGAAGGCTGGTCGCCTACGTGGTACCCGTCGCGGGCACCGCACCCGACCCCGGTTCGCTGCGCGAACACGTGCGGCGAACCTGCCCGGAACACCTCGTCCCGGCGGCGGTGGTGCTGCTCGAGGACCTGCCGACGACGATCAACGGCAAGCTCGACCACGCCGCGCTGCGTCCCCCCGAATACGCGACGGCCACGGCACGACCGGCGCGAACGCCCCGGGAGCAGGTACTGAGCGGGCTGTTCGCCGAGGTACTCGGCACCGGCCCCGTCGGTATCGACGACGGGTTCTTCGAGCTGGGCGGACACTCACTGCTGGCGAGCAGGCTCGCCGCCAGGGTCCGCGCCGAGTTCGGAATCGGACTGGCCGTGCGCGACGTCTTCGAGGCCCCGACCGTCGCGGGGCTGGCCCGCCGTCTCGACCGGACGGTCACCGTGCCCGAGTTCGACGCGGTCCTGCCGATCCGCGCCACCGGCTCCCGTCCGCCGCTGTTCTGCGTCGCCGCCGTCAGCGGGCTGGCGTGGAGCTACTTCGGTCTCGCCGCACGCCTCGATCCCGGCCTGCCGATCCACGGCCTCCAGTCGCCCGGCCTCACCGGAGACCAGGCCATCCCCACCGGCATCGCCGAACTGGCCTCCGCGCACGTCCGCCACATCCGCGAAGTCCAACCAGAGGGGCCGTTCCACCTGCTCGGCTGGTCGTTCGGCGGGATCGTCGCGCACGCCATCGCCACCGAACTCCGGGCACAGGGTGCCGAGGTCGCCATGCTCGCGATGCTCGACTCGTACCCGCCCGCCGAGCTGACGGCGCAACGGCCACCGACCGAGCACGAGGTGCTGCTCGGCCTGCTCGAACACCTCGGCTGCGACACCAGCGCCATCGGCGACACGGCACTGCGCCCGGCCGAGGCGGCCAGGATCGTCGGCGACGAGCTCGGCGCCCCGGGCCACTTCGGCGAATCCGTCATGGCCGCGCTCGTCGAAGCGAGCATCGCGAACGTGGCCGCCCTGCACTCGCACACCCCCGGCCACTTCGACGGCGATCTCCTGTTCGTCACCGCCGACCCGGACGGCACCGGCGCGGCACCCGCGGAGCACTGGCGGGCGCACATCGGCGGCGAGATCACCGACCACCGGCTCGCCTTCGACCACAACGACCTGCTGAGCCCGGGCGCGGTCACCGAGATCGCACCGCTGCTGCCCACCCACCACGACCCGAGTAACCGATCAGGAGCCGCATCATGACCACAGGCCTCTACGCGCATGCCGGCGCCGCGGGGGACACCCGCCCGGCCGGGGACGGCACGACAGCGGGATACACCATCACCGACATCCGGCAGACCCCTTCGCTCCGCTCCCGGATCGAGGGCCTCGTCGGGGACAGTTTCGCCGAGTACATGTTCTGGGAGTCGCCGGGCAACTGGCGCTGGGCCAAGCTCTACGACCTGTTCCCCGAATGGCAGCTCGCCGTACTGGACACGAACGGCGAACTCGTCGCCACGCTCGACTCCGTACCGGCGCTCTGGGACGGCACCGTGTCCGGCCTGCCCGGCGGTTTCGACGACCTCATCGTCAACGCCGTCGACGCCCCCCGCGACACCGTGTGGACGGCGAGCAGCGCACTGTCGCTGACCGTCGGCAAGGAACACCGCAAGGCCGGCCTGCCCGAACTCCTGCTGACCGAGTTGCGGCGCCGCAGCGGCAACGCGGGCCACCGCGGTGTACTCGCACCGGTACGCCCCACCGCGAAGGTGCACTACCCGCTGGTGCCGATGAGCGAGTACATGACCTGGACCGACGCCAACGGACGCCTGTTCGACCCCTGGCTGCGGACCCACCGCGAACTCGGCGCGGACGTGGTGGCCGTCGCCGAACGGTCACTGGTGATCCGCCAGCCGGTGTCCCGCTGGGAAGGCGTGTACGGGCGTCCCATGCCGGGCCCCGGCGGATACCTGATGCCCGGCTGTCTGACCCCCGTGCAGGTCGGCACCGACCGGATGGGCACCTACGCCGAACCGAACGTCTGGGCCATCCACCCCTGCCGGCCGGAGGCGGGCCGATGACCACCGCCGAGGCGAACCCGTTGCCACGCGCCCGGCTGGAGGACTGGCTGCGCGACCGCTACTTCGACACCTCCGTCGACATCAGCGGCAGCGGTGTGCAGGACTACACCCTCGGCGAGGTGCTCGACCTGGCAGGCGCACCCACCGCCGATCTACGCGAACTCGTGTTCCGCGACAGCCACTCCCTCGGCGGGCCCGAACTGCGCGAGGCGATCGCGCGGCGCTTCGCCGGGGGGCGCACCGACCTGGTGATGGCGACGCAGGGCTCCAGTGAGGGGATCTACCTCGCCGCCAGAACCCTGCTCCGGCCGGGCGACGAGATCGTCGTCCCCGGCCCCGGCTACCACTCGCCGAGTCTGCTCGCCGAGTCGATCGGCTGCCGGGTCCGCACCTGGGAACTCGGCCACCGCGACGGAGCCGTGTCCAATGTGGACGAACTGGTGGCGATGATCGGCCCCGGTACCCGGGCCGTGGCCGTCAACTTCCCGCACAACCCGACCGGCGCGACGATCACCCCCGAGGAACAGCGAGCACTCGTCGACGCCTGCGACAGCGTGGGTGCGTACCTGTTCTGGGACGGCGCTTTCACACACCTGACCTACGACCGGCCACCACTGCCGGACCCGGCCCTGGCCTACCCCAGGGCACTGTCGTTCGGCACCCTGTCCAAGGGGTACGGGCTGCCCGGCCTCCGGGTGGGCTGGTGCCTCGCGCATCCCGAGGTCCTCGCCGAGTGCGTGCGGCTGCGCGACTACGTCAGCCTCGCGCTCTCGCCGCTCACCGAACTGGTCGCCCGCCACGCGATCGAGCACGCCGACGCCCTGCTCGCGCCCCGGCTGGCACAGGCCACCCGCAATCGCGCACTGGTCGGCGACTGGGTCGCCGAGCACACGCCGCTGGTGCGCTGGGAACGCCCGGCGGGCGGTGTCGCCGCTCTGCCCGAGCTGACCGCCATCCCGGACACCGAACCCTTCGCCGAGGAACTGCTGCGCACGCACGGGGTCCTCGTCGTACCGGGCACCTGTTTCGGCCGCCCCGGCCATATCCGGCTCGGCTTCGGCGGCCCCACCAACGATCTCCGGCAGGGGTTGCAGCGACTCGCCGACCTCCTGTCCACCCGAGGAGGAAGACATGTTTGACCTGACGATCGACGACCGGGAGGCCCGCGAGGTCGGGGCCCTGCTCGACGACCTCGCCGGCACCTACAGCACCGTGGAGGACCCGGCGTTCCAGCGGCGCCTGCCCGTCCACGCGCACGAACTACCGGTGCGGGTCCGCGAGCACCTCACCACCTTCCGGCTGGGGGAGCCCGCCGGGGTCTGCGTGATCTCCGGATGCCAGGTCGACCAGGACCGTGTCGGGCCGACCCCCGCGCACTGGCGCGACCAGGGGCCGGTGTCGCCCGCGCTGCGCGAGGAGATCTTCATCCTGCTCTGCGGGTCCCTGCTCGGTGACCCGATCGGCTGGTCCACCCAGCACGATGGCCGGTTCGTCCACGACGTCCTCCCGGTGCCCGGCGACGAGAACGAGCAGATCGGCACCGGCAGCGCCCAGACGATCACCTGGCACGTCGAGGACGCTTTCCACCCGTTCCGCGGCGACTACGTCGGCCTCATGTGCCTGCGCAATCCGGACAAGGTCGCCACCACCTACGCCGACATGGCCGACCTGGAGATCGACGAGGAAACGGCCGAGGTGCTCGCCGAGCCCAGGTTCTACATCCGCCCGGACAACTCCCATCTCAACGGGGCGTCCGCGAACGGCACCGTCCCGTCACCGGGCGCGGCAAGGCTCATGGCCGCTTCGCGGGAACGGATCCTGGGAATGCACAACGATCCCGAACCGGTACCGGTGCTCTTCGGCGCGGACCACGCCCCGTACCTGCGGCTGGATCCGTACTTCATGGACTTCGACCGGATGGACCAGGAAGCGGCGGTCGCACTGAAGCGCCTGTCCGCGGAGATCGACCGCAACCTGCGTGAGGCGACCCTCGCACCCGGCGACGTCTGCTTCGTCGACAACTTCCGGGCGGTGCACGGACGCAACGAGTTCACCGCCCGCTACGACGGCACCGACCGGTGGCTCAAACGCGTCAACGTCGCACGGGACCTCCGCAAGTCCAGGGAAGCCCGCCTACACGCGGAGTCCCGGATCATCTTCTGACCGCTGCCCTGTGCGTCCGCCGGCATCTCCCCTCACGGACGGCGCAGGGCGGGCCCGGCCGCGGCACGGCCGAGGACAACGGAACCTGCACCATCGGGGAGGACCACTGGACGGCCCGGACGCTAATCCGCGTCCGGGCGGGGCTCAGGGGGCGACTCGGGCACGCCGAGGGCGGCCGCCAGCCGTGGTCGCAGCTCCATGGTGCCCGCGTCGGCGACCGTCGCCCGCAGGTCGTCCAGCAGACGACGGGAATCGGCGGCCTCCTCCGCCGCCTGCTCCGCGCGCAGCCGTGCCGCCCCGAGTTCCTCCCGGACACGTCCCAGTTCCTCGTGGTGACTGCCGTTGAGCTCGTCGAGCTGTTTCCGTGCCGCGGCCAGTCGTTCGCGGTCGGCCCGCGCGTCGGCGCCGGCCCGGCCGGTCTCCTCCCGTGCCCGTTCGGCCGCCTCGGCCGCGGCGGTCCGCGCTTGTTCGGCCGCGGCCGAACTCCGCCGCTCGGTGCGTTCCACGGCCTCGCGCGCCTCGGTCAGAGACTCCCGCAGGGCCACCGTCTCGGCGACGGTCGTCGCCATCCGCTCGCGTAGCGCCGCCAGCTCCTCCCGAACCCGTTCGGCCGTCTCCCGGTCGCCGCGAGCCCGGTTCTCCGCCTCCTCGGCACGTTCCCGTTCCGTCGCGGCGACCACCTCCTGCCGGGTGCGGCCCAGTTCCGCCTCCCGAGCCGCCGAGACCGCTTCATCTGCCTCCCGGCGCGCTTCGTCACGGTGACGGAACGCGGCCTCCGCATCGGCAACGGCGTCGACTCGTGCCGCTTCGGCGGTCTGTGCGGCCTGTTCGGCCTGTTCCCGCAACCCCCGGTCGTGCGCCGCCCCGGTCTCCGCGCCGTCCACCGCCGCGGCCGCCGCCGACAGCTCCACGTCCACCCGTTCCCGCACCTCGCGCAGGGCGGCGGCGAGGGCGGTGACCGGTTCCAGAAGCTGATCCGCCCTGGCGACGAACTCCGAGGTGGTTCCCGCTAGCGCGACCGCGTCGGTGGTGGCCCCGAGCGCATCGCGCAGCGCGTCCTCGGCGGCTGCGAGTTGCTTGCACGTCTTCCCGCCCGGCCAGGAGCGGGCCGGGCAGAACTCGAAGGGTCGCCCTCCGCGTGGACCGGGCGGGGGGAGCGGGGCCCGGCAGCGGGAGAAGCCGCAGAGCTGCGCGTCTGCGGGGGTACGTGGGGTTTCCATGGCCTCGGTCACCTCGGAATCGTACGTGTCGTAGTTATATAACCCATAACCAAGGTTGGTATTTTATATGTCATAACTTAGGTTACCTGCAAAAGTGAGCTTTTGTAGGTAAGGTCAGTCCAGTGAGGCTCACTGACATATCGCATCCAAGTAGCCACGATGAGTGACCAGATGGCCGAGCGCGGCACGCTGACGACACCACCGAAAACTGGGCACCCCCGCGCGGTACCCCAGGAAGAACCATGGCCGGGCGTGACCGATCCCGCCCGGCTGCTCGCCGAGATCGCGAGCTGGCTGCGCGGCTACGGCAACCACGGCACGCGCCGCACCTACGCCGAGGGACTCGGCCTGCCCACCGGAGCCACCGGGCTCCGCGACTGGCTGGAGGCACCGGACACCACCGGCCCCTGGGCGGCCGCCGTAGGGGAGTACGCAGCCACCCTCGGACTGGCCGGCAACGTCGCCCGGCACGGCACCGACCGGTCGACACCCCGGCCGCCGCCCGGAACGCCGGGCAGGCTGCGCGGACTCCACTGGTTCCGCTGGTGCGCCGAGCGCGGTACCGACCCGCTCACCGCCCGCTCCGACGACGTCAAACGCTGGCTCGACGCGCTCGACGACGCGGACGCCGCCATCGCCACCCGGGACCGTTTCCTCGGCACCCTCAAAGCCCTCTACGGCCACCTCGCCGACGCCGGACTGGTCGCCGCCAACCCGGCCGCACTCAACCGCCGCCGCCTCGGCCTGCGAACCTCGGGCCACACATCCAGCACGGTCACCCTCACCACCGCACAGGTGCGCGCCCTCTACGACACCGCCGCCCACCGCCGTCGCGGCGTGAGCCTGCTCGCCGCCCGCAGGACCCAGGCGATCGTCGGACTGTTCACCCTCGGCCTGCGCGTCTCGGAACTGTGCGCCCTCGACCGCGCCGATACCCACGTCACCCGCGGGCGCCGCGCCCTGCGCGTCACCGGCAAGGGAGACAAACCGCGCATCGTCTACCTCTCCGACCCCGCGGAATCCGCACTCACCGCGTACCTCCGGGAACGCGACGCCACCACCGGGTCCGCCTCCGTCGCGATCACCCCCGCGGGCCGCCGTGCCGCCGGAACCGGCCCGCTCATCGCCAACCTGCGCGGCGGCCGATCGGACCGCACCGGAGTCTGGGACACCCTGCGCCGCCTCGCCCGGGCCGCCGGAGACCCGCTGGCCGACGTCGCCGACCGCATGCATCCCCACGCGCTGCGCCACTTCTACGTCACCACCGCGGTGGAGGCAGGCGCCCAGGTGGTGCACGTACAGGCCGATGTCGGCCACACGAGCGTGGACACCACCGAGCAGGTCTACAACTCGGCCGCACGCGACCCCTCCCGAAGCGCGGTCGACCTCGTCGCCGACGCCTTCCTGCCCCCACCGTCGGCCGGCTGAGCTGCTTGCGAACACCTGCCCGGCCTGCTGTGATTCCGCTGTGACGGCAACCGAGACACACCGTGCCATCGAAGGGGTGTGGCGGATCGAGTCCGCCCGGGTCATCGCCGGGCTCGCCCGGATGGTGAACGACATCGGCCTCGCGGAGGAACTCGCCCAGGACGCGCTCGTCGCCGCCCTCGAACAGTGGCCGGAAGCGGGCGTGCCGAACAACCCCGGCGCCTGGCTCATGTCCACCGCGAAGCACCGCGCCGTGGACTCCATCCGGCGGAACCAGGCCCTGCAGCGCAAGGTCCAGCAACTCGGACAGGACCTCGGCACAGGGGGAGAGGACTTCACCGAGGAGGTTGACGCCGCCCTGGACGACGACATCGGTGACGACCTGCTGCGCCTGGTGTTCACCGCCTGTCACCCCGTGCTGAGCACCGAGGCGCGCGTCGCACTCACCCTCAGACTGCTCGGCGGACTGCGGACCGACGAGATCGCCAGGGCGTTCCTGGCACCGGAATCCACTGTCGCGCAACGGATCGTGCGCGCGAAGAAGAATCTCGCCAAAGCCGGGGTGCCGTTCGAGGTGCCCCGCGCCGGCGAGCTCGCACCCCGGCTGTCCTCGGTACTCGAAGTGATCTACCTGATCTACAACGAGGGATACTCCGCCACGGCGGGGGACGACTGGATGCGTCCGGCGCTGAGCGAGGAGGCGCTGCGACTCGGCCGGATCGTCGCGGAACTGATGCCGGGGGAGACGGAGGTCCACGGGCTCGTCGCGCTCATGGAGATCCAGTCCTCACGGGCCGCCGCCCGGATCGCCGCGGACGGAACACCGGTGCTGCTCGCCGACCAGGACCGCACCCGCTGGGACCAACTGCTGATCCGCCGCGGCCTGGCCGCGCTGGACCGGGCCGAGAACCTCGGCACCCCGATCGGCCCGTACACACTGCAGGCCGCCATCGCTGCCTGCCACGCCCGCGCCCGGACGCCGGGGGAGACCGACTGGCAGCGGATCGCCGGCCTCTACTCCCTGCTCGCCGAACTCACCCCGTCCCCGGTGATCGAACTGAACCGCGCCGTCGCGCTCTCGATGGCCGAGGGCCCGGAAACCGGACTGAAGCTCGTGGACAAGCTCAGCGGCGAACCCGCCCTCGCCGGATACCACCTGCTGCCGACCGTCCGGGGCGACCTGCTCGACCGGCTGGGACGCTACCGCGAGGCGCGGGAGGAGTTCGAACGCGCGGCCGCGCTCACCCGCAACGAACGGGAACGTGCGCTCCTGCTCGACCGGGCGGCCGCCAGCGAGATCGCGGCGGCACAGGCGTAGTACGCACGTGCCGCCGCGACCGGGCCGCGCCGAATCCCGTCAGCAGTACAGGTTCTCGCCAGGCGTGGTGCCGAGCAGGGCGGTGAAACGCTGATAGGCGTCGACCCTGGCCTGGACCTGGTCCGGATTGCCGCCGTTGCACTCGAGGCTGCCGTTGATGCTGCGGATGGTCTCGCCGAATCCGCGACCGTTGACCATCGCGTCGTGCGGCGTCATCGTGCCCGCTCCGGTCTGGGTGTTCCAGAACCACAGTCCGGTCTTCCATGCGACGGCCGCGTCGTTCTCCACCCGGAAGGGGTCGTTGAGCAGGTCGATACCCAGCGCGTCACCCGCCGCCTTGTAGTTGTAGTTCCAGCTGAGCTGAACGGGACCGCGACCGTAGTACGCGGCCTGTCCCGCGGGGCAGCCGAACGACTGACCGGGATCGCAGTAGTGCGGGTAGTTGTCGGTGTTCTGTTCCACGACGTGCACCAGGCCACCGGTCTCGTGGTTGACGTTCGCGAGCATCGCCGCGGCCTCACGCTTGCGGGTCGTCTCGTCGCCGGTGTTGGCGAAACCGGGATAGGCGCCGAGGGCGTCGGTGAGTCCCGAGTACGTGTAGAACGGGTTCCGGCTCGGGAACATCTCCTCGAACTGCGGCTGGCTGACGACGAACTCGGCGCTGGGCGCGCCGGTCGCGTCACCCGCGGATGCGGGGGACTGGGCCACGATCGTCACGGTACCGGCGGCGGCGATGGCGGCGAGTGCGGTCAGGATTCGTCTGATCGACATCGGATCACTCCTTCGTTGCGGACGAGGCGTGCGTGATCTGCTGCGGAGCGCCCGCCGTCGAACGCGATGCTGGAGAAGACCTGAGCAGGCGAGCGTCCCTCAAGGACAACCCGGGTGGTCTAGACCAGTCAAGGTTTCTGTCCGGTGCTGTCAGAGAATCACCCGACCGCCGACCGCGTTCCGGAACCTCGATCGACACCCCTCACCCTCCGTACCGCGCGAACAGCTCACGACCGATCCGGCCCAGCTCCACCCGGACCGTCTCCGGTTCCACCACCTCGACCCTGTCGCCCCAGCCCGCGAGCTGCTCCGCGATCGACGCCGCATTCGGCGCCGCGACCCGCACCCGCGACCGGCCGGCCCCGACGTCACCGAGCGGTTCACAGTGCCGTCCGAACTGCGCGCGCAGCACCGGAACCAGACCGGTATCCAGCAGGACCGTCGCCGACAGCGGCGAACGCCGGTCCTCCACCAGTTCGACCACCCCCGCCCACGCCCGCGCCAGTTCGAAGCCGGCGGGCCGGTCGGCGGGAAGCCCGGTCACCTCGACGTTCACCATCCGCTCCACCCGGAACGTCCGCCTGCCCTCGTCGGTACCGGCGAGCAGATACCAGACCTCGTCCTTGTCCACGAGCCCCCACGGCGCGACCAGCCTCCGGCTCAGTTCCCCGGCACGGTCGCGGTAGTCCAGCAGCACCTTCCGGCGGCGCACCACGGCACCCTGCAGCACGTCCACCAACTCCGGCCGTGTCCGCCCACGCTCGCCCCAGCCGACCGGATCGACGACCGTCGCCGACGCGGCCGCCTCGGCATCGGCGCGGAACGTCCCCGGCAACGCCCGGACCAGCTTCCGCAAGGCCGACCTCAACTCCGGAGTGGTCGCCGCCGGACCCGCCAGCAGGAACAGCGCCTGCGCCTCGGCCGAACTGAGGCCACTGAGGTCCGTCCGCGCACCACCCACCAGGGCCCAGCCGCCACCTCGCCCGCGCACCGGATACACCGGCACCCCCGCCGTCGACAGGGCCTCCAGGTCTCGGCGTGCCGTCGCCACCGACACCTCCAGCTCGCGGGCGAGCTCGCCGGCCGTCACCCGGCCCCGTGCCTGCATCAGCAGCAAGGTGGCCACCAGCCGGTCAGCACGCATACGGAACAGTCTGGCAAACAAAGCGATCAGAAGATGAGTACTTTCCCGATGCACGATGAGGTCCAGTCAGCCGCCGACCGGGACACCAACCCGCCAGAGGAGCACCAGATGCTACGAGGACTCGCCACCATCAGCCTGTTCGCCGACAACCTGCCCGCCGCGGTGACCTGGTACTCCGAGCTACTCGGCATCGAGCCCTACTTCGTACGCCCGGTGGAGGGGCCCACGGCGTACGCGGAGTTCCGCATCGGTGACCACCAGCACGAACTGGGCATCATCGACAGCCGGTACCGCCCGCACCCGGCGGCGTCCGGAGCGTCCGGAGCCGTCGTCTACTGGCACGTCGACGACGCGCACGCCGCGTACGCGGACCTACTGGCCAGGGGAGCGCGGGAACACGAGGCGCCGGTGGACCGCGAGGCCGGCTTCGTCACCGCCTCCGTACTGGATCCGTTCGGCAACATCCTCGGCGTCATGTACAACCCGCACTATCTCGACATGCTCGGCACGAGAAACCCGGCCCTCCGGTCGCGCGCAGACGATTAGGCTCGGCTGGTACTCCCAGTCGCCTCAGAAAGGTTCACATGACCGGCTCGGTGCCGCGTTTTGCCGTCGAGGAGATCGTCGCCCGGCTCCGGGGCGCGGGCTGCGTCTTCGCCGAGAACGAGGCGGACCTTCTCGTCCGCGCGGCGAGCGGCCCAGCCGAACTCGACGCGATGGTCGCCGAGCGCGCCGACGGCCTTCCACTGGAACAGGTGCTCGGCTGGGCGGAGTTCCACGGCCTGCGCATCGCGATGGCACCGGGGGTGTTCGTGCCACGACGGCGCACCGGGTTCCTCGTCGAGCAGGCCGTCGCGCTCGCCGGGCGGCGTGCCGTCGTGGTCGACCTGTGCTGCGGCTCGGGTGCCGTCGCCGCCGCGCTCGCGGCCGTCCTGGACGAACCCGAGGTGCACGCCGCCGACATCGACCCGGTAGCCGTGGCCTGCGCCCGCCGCAACCTTCCCGCCGGCGGCGCGGCCCACGAGGGAGACCTGTTCGACGCGCTGCCCGGCACCCTGCGCGGCCGGATCGCCATCCTGGCCGTCAACGCGCCCTACGTACCCACGGACGCGATCGCCACCATGCCTCCGGAAGCCCGCCTGCACGAACCGCGCGTGGCGCTCGACGGCGGTTCCGATGGGCTCGACGTCCAGCGGCGGGTCATCGCGGCGGCAGGGCAGTGGCTGGCACCGGGTGGCCACCTGCTGATCGAGACCGGACGGAGCCAGGCGCCGCACACCGCCGAGGCCTGCGCCCGGCACGGCCTGGTGCCGCGGGTGCGGACCTCGGAAGAACTCGACGCCACCGTCGTCATCGGTACCCGCGCGGGCCAGGGGACCCAGCCATAGGTGACCACTCGTCGTCGGAACATTGCGATCGTCGGCACAGGGGCGAACCGGACCGGCCAACCGATCGGGTTCACAGCGTCGTACTTGACATAATGTAGCTTATCGGCGTTTCGAGAAAGTAGAGAGAGCGGTGGTTTTACCTGGCCAGCGAGCCGGTGAGCGACTGACGACCCGAGCGCCCGCGGTGACATCCGGGAGCTTGCCATGAGTAGCCGATCGCGCGCCGTCGACGTTCTCCACCAGGGCCGGACTTGCCCCCGAGCCGGCCGCGAGACCTCACCGGCAAGCCTGCCGGATGCTCCCCTGGGCGCCGACCCCTGTCTACACTGAACCGTCACCGTGACGTTTTACGGTAGACAGGCTGGACATCGGATCAGCGGAGTTGCTCGAGGCTCCGGGCGGCGTCGGCGATCCCTGCCGCCAGGCCGCGGAGTTCGTCGAGGCCGGCGCCATCGTCCGCCGCCGTGACGACGTCCTCCGCGGCACACCGGAGCTGGAACAACCGGTCCTGGAGTTCGGCGATTTCACCGGCAGACAGCACGACGGCATCTTCGGGCAGGCCGGTGCGCTGGACGGCCGCACGACGTTCGTAAGCACGCTGACGACATGACTGGCCGCAGTAACGACGCCTGCGCCCCATCGCCGCGCCGTCCGGCAGCCGACGCCCGCACCAGCCACAGTGCTTCGGTGCGGACCTGCGCGACGGCGCCATTTCATCACGTGACGATTCGCTCGTACCGCCTCGCTCCGCTACCTCGCTCACCAGCCAGACGATAGCCGTCCATCTTCCGATTACGTGCGGGGCCTGCCGGGCGGGCACACTGAGCGGGTGGCCGTCGATCACCCGTACCTCGCCTCCTCACTCCCCCGTGCTTTCGCTCACCGGGGCTGGCATATCGGCGAACTCGACGGACTGGAGAACTCACTGCCGGCTTTTCGTCGCGCGGTGGCCGAGGGGTACCGCTACGTCGAGACCGACGTGCACGTCACCTCGGACGACGTGGTGGTCGTTCTCCACGATCCGACGCTGAACCGCACCACCGACGGGTCGGGGCTCATCCGCCGGCAGACCTGGGCGCGGGTGTCGAAAGTGCGCATCGACGGCCGGGAACCGTTGTCTCGCCTGGAAGACGTACTCGAGGAGTTGCCGGAGACGCTGTTCAACATCGACGTCAAATGCGATGCCGCCGCTGAACCGTTCATCCGGGTGCTCCAGCGCCTCGGCGCGGTCGAACGGGTCGCCGCGGCCGCGTTCTCCGACGCCCGGCTGCGCCGTCTTCGGCGGCTGGCCGGATCCCGGCTGATCACCTCGATGGGCCCGCGTTCCACCGCCGTGTTGTGGGGCAGCGGCTGGGTGCCGTGGGTTCGGCTCGGCCGGTTCAGTCGCGGCACCTTGGCCCAGGTTCCCGCCCGGCAGGGCGCGCTGACCGTGGTGGACCGTTCGTTCCTGCGTTCGGCGGCCCGAGTCGGCGCGGAGGTGCACGTGTGGACGGTCGACGATCCGGTGCAGATGCGGGCGCTGCTCGATCTCGGCGTGCACGGGCTCATCACCGACCGCCCGGACTTGTTGCGGGACGTGCTTGTGGAACGTGGCGAGTGGGAGGCAGCGGCTTAGCGCCTGCCTGGTCGGATCACTGTCAGCGGGGCGCCTTGCCGTCCCAGGCCGCCTTCCAGGTCTTCGGCCCGAGTCGCCCGGAGTCGTTGATTCCGTTGGCGCGCTGCAGATCCAGTACCGCCTGCTTCGTCTTGTCGTAGTAGCAACCGGTGCCGGCGAAGCCGTAGCCGAACGCGTTCATCCTGAGCTGGAACGCCTTCAGCGCGGGTGCGCAGTCACCGTAGGCGTAGACCACCTGCGGCCACGCCGGCTGACCGCCCGGTGACGGAGCGGGAGCGGGTGGCGGCTTCGGTGCGGGCGCCGGTGCTCCCCCGCCACCGATGTACGCCGACTGCTCGTAGGTAGGCTTGCGCTTGCTGCGGGCGTCGGCGTCGTTGCGCAGGCCGAGCTTGCCCGCGCACTCCCAGGGCTGCCAGCCGCGCATGCGGTACAGGTACAGCGCCCGGTAGTCCTGTTCGGCCGGTGCGGCCTGGTCTGGACGGCCTGTTCCGCCGACGCTCTGCCACGTCGGCAGGTCGAACTGGTAGGCACCGTAGTAGCCGGTACCGGTGTTGACGGCGTACCGGCCGCTCGACTCGCACATACGCAGCTTGGACCACGCGCCGGCGGACGGGTCGGCCGAGGCGGCCGTGGTGGTGATGGCCTGCGTGCCGAGCACCGCGGCCGCGACCACCAGAACCCTCGTCACCAGCCGTTTCGCCGCGCCGAGGTGCGATGTCGTCATGAATGGGACAGTATGGAGTAACCACACGAACCACAAGAGTCACAGCAAAACCACCAGTCTCACATAACCCAACCGGGCGATGTGGAGCGACACGCACGCTGTCTCAGTCTTGGGCGTAGTGGGCGTCCCGGGGAACAGCAGGCGGCGAATGGAACACGATCATCGCGGCCGGTGTCCGCCCGGACGGACCGCCGGATAGTCTCCGCTCACCGATTCCTGGGGCGCCTTCGATTCCGGCTTGTTCCGGCACTGGATCGCACCGTCCTGAACCACCTCTGCGCGGAGATCCGATGACGACTACGAGTGACGGCCCGGCTTCGGCCGCGGACCGGGACAGCCGCAGGCGAGAACAGCGCGGATGGTATTTCTACGACTGGGCCAATTCTGCGTTCTACACCTCGGTCATCACCGTGTTCGGTGCGCTCTACATGAGTTCCGTCGCGGCGACCGACGCCCGTGCCGACCTGATCACCAACGGACCCACCCCGTGCATCGGTGACGACGGCGTCGCGAACACCCTGCAGAACTGCGACATCAGCCTGTTCGGGCTTCAGTTCCCCGCCGGTTCCCTGTGGGGTTACCTGCTGTCGGCGGCGACGATCATCCAGGTCCTCGTCCTGCCGATCACCGGAGCGATCGCCGACCGGAGTCTGCGCAAGAAGCGCATTCTCGGCGGTTTCGCGTTCCTGGGCGCGACGGCGTCCGCGCTGTTGTTCTTCGTCGCCGACGACAACTGGGGCCTCGGCGTCGCGCTGTACATGGTCGCCAATATCGGTTACGGCGCCTCGATCGTCGTCTATTACTCGTTCCTGCCACAGATCTCCACGCCGGACGAGCGGGACTCGGTTTCGGCGCGGGGCTGGGCTTTCGGCTACCTCGGCGGTGGTATCGCGCTCGCTGTGCAGCTCGCGTTCTATCTGAACTACGAGGCGCTTGGCCTGACCGAGGGTCTGGCCGTGCGGATCTGTTTCCTCGCGTCCGGGGTCTGGTGGGCGGCGTTCACCATCATCCCGTTGCGGCGGCTGCGCGAACGGCAGGAACCCGACCAGCGGGCGGAGGGCGTGTCGGTACTGCGGGCCGGTTTCGCAGAATTGCGGCAGACCTTGAAATCCGCCCGAGCGTATCCGCTGACGCTGGCGTTCCTCGGGTCGTACCTGATCTACACCGACGGGATCGCCACCGTGGTCGGTGTCTCGGCGCAGTACGGCAAGGAGGAGCTGAAGTTCGCGAACGAGGTACTGATCACGACGATTCTGGTGATCCAGTTCGTCGCGTACTTCGGTGGGGTGGCTCACGGCGTGCTGGCGCGTCGTTTCGGAGCCAAGCGGACGATTCTCGGCAGCCTGGCCGTGTGGGTGCTGGTGATCGCGGCCGCGTACTTCGTGGAGGCGGGGCAGCCGCTGCAGTTCTACGCGCTCGCGGTCGGGATCGGGCTGGTGCTGGGCGGGACGAACGCGTTGTCGCGTTCGCTGTACAGCCAGATGATCCCGGCGGGCAAGGAGGCGCAGTACTACTCGCTGTACGAGATCGGTGAGCGTGGCACGTCGTGGCTCGGTCCGCTGCTGTTCGCGGCGGTGGGCCAGGCGACGGGGTCGTTCCGGTACGCGATCATCGCGTTGACGGTGTTCTTCGCGGTGGGTTTCGTGTTGATCGCGCTCGTGCCGGTGCGGCGGGCGATCGCGGCCGCGGGTAACCGGGAGCCGTCGGTGGTGTGAGGCCCGTGCGGGGCCTGAGTGCGTCTGGCGTGGCGCCAGATAGGGTTCCCCGTCGTGACTGTGCTGGGCGATAGTGAGCTGGATCCGACCGACGCGCTGTCGTCGGTACCCGCTGCCGGTTCCCGGCGTGGGACGCCGGCCGTGGGCAGGCTCAAGTTCTGTTATGGCCCGATGGATTGCGGGAAGTCGACGCTGGCGTTGCAGATCGACCACAATCACGCCCGGCAGGGCAGGCAGGGTCTGCTGCTGGTTCGGCACGACCGGTCCGGCAGTGCGCAGATCAGCAGCCGGATCGGCATCACGCGGGGAGCGGTGGAGCTGGCGGGTGACACCGACGTCCGGGGGCTCGTGCGCGAGATGTGGTCGCGTGGGCAGCACGTGGACTACCTGATCGTCGACGAGGCGCAGTTCCTCTCCCCCGCGCAGGTCGAACAGCTCGCGGAACTGGCTGACGACGTGCAGGTGGACGTCTACTGCTTCGGGATCGCGACGGACTTCCGCAGCGAGCTGTTCCCGGGAGCGCGGCGGTTGTTCGAGCTGGCGGACGAGTTGCAGCCGGTCCAGGTGGAGGTGCTCTGCTGGTGCGGTCTGCCGGGCAGGTTCAACGCGCGGGTACGGGACGGTGTGGTGCTACGGGCCGGCGACACGGTCGTCGTCGCCGACACGGTCACCTCGAGCACTCCCCTTGTTGAAGTGTCAACAGAGGCGACCGATTCGACTACGGTGCGTTACCAGGTGCTGTGCCGGCTCCATTATCGCCGCGGTGACCTGGGGCCATCGTCTCCACAGGAAGGCCAGCTACGTCTTACCTGAGATCAATCGGCAATCCCTCATGTGGGTGAGATTCGACGCGATGACCGCCGTTGGCGTCACGTCAGAGCGCCGATTCTCTCTCAGTACGAGAAGCTGACGCACCAGGCGGCCGAGGCCGCCAGGGTCATCGTGAGCGACGACATTCCCGGCCGGGAATCCTGGGCCCGGGTTGTTCGTTGCAGTGAGTGAGCATCACCGAGGCTCCCGGCGGAGCCGAACGAAAGGACTGCATCATGGCCGACCGTGTTTTGCGAGGAAGCCGGCTAGGAGCGGTCAGCTACGAGACCGACCGCAACCACGACCTGGCACCGCGGCGCACCGTGCGCTACGCCTGCCCGAAGGATCACGAGTTCGAGGTTCCCTTCTCCGACGACGCCGAGATCCCGTCGATGTGGGAGTGCCGTCTGCACGGCAGCGAGTCCGAGATCGTCGAGGGTGGCCAGCCCGAGCAGAAGAAGACCAAGCCGCCCAGGACGCACTGGGACATGCTGCTGGAGCGACGCTCCATCCCGGAGCTCGAGGATCTGCTCAACGAGCGCCTCGCCGAGCTGAAGGGCAAGCGCACGAGATCCGCCTGATTCGTCTTCGCACCGCCGAGTAACCCCCGTGGCCTTCCGCCACGGGGGTTACTCGTGTGTCCGGTCCGCGATACCGCCCGCGCGATACAGCCCGCGCGATACCGCGGACGGCGATCGCGCTAGCGGCGGATGAGACCGCGGATCTGCTCGGCGCGCCTGCGCAGCCCCCACAGGCCGACGCGCACGAACGCCTCCCACATGATCGAGCCGTTCATCTTCGACTCGCCGATTTCGCGCTCGGTGAAGGTGATGGGCACTTCGACGACCTGGAAACCGGAGCGGACGGTGCGCCAGGCGAGGTCGATCTGGAAGCAGTAGCCGCGGGAGACGATCTCGTCCAGCGGCAGTTTCTCCAGTACTTCGCGCCGGTACGCGCGGAAGCCCGCGGTGATGTCGTTGATTCCGACGCCGAGGGCGAGCTTCGAGTAGAGGTTGGCTCCGCGGGAGAGGACCTCCCGGCGTTTCGGCCAGTTGACCACGCTGCCACCGGGTACGTAACGGGATCCGATGGTGAGGTCCGAGTCGGTGAGGGCGTCGAGCAGCCGGGGCAGATCCTCCGGGGCGTGGGAGCCGTCGGCGTCCATCTCGATGATCGTCGCGTAGTCGCGGGCGAGACCCCAGCGGAAACCGGCGACGTAGGCGGCGCCAAGGCCCGCCTTCTCGGTCCGGTGCATCACGTGGACCCGTTCGTCCTCGGCGGCGAGTTCGTCCGCCAGTTCCCCCGTGCCGTCCGGGCTGCCGTCGTCGACCACCAGTGCGTGCGCGCCGGGCAGCGCGGAGTGCAACCGCTGCAGGATCCGGCCGAGGTTGTCCCGTTCCTCGTAGGTCGGGATCACCACCAGTACCGGTTCGATGTCGTCCCTGCCGGGTGTGCTCTCGGCCTGGGGCGGCTGCTCCATCCGTTCCCTCCTCTGCGACGGTACCTAGTCCGTCGCGGTCTGTGGTGCCTGTCCGGCGCGGGTGCGCCGAGTGCGCAGCCGCAGGCCGATTCCGGTCAGCAACGCCGCCAGCGCGCCCCCGACCAGCACGTACTCGGTCCACGCACCGAGTCGATCCGACAGCGTAGTCTGCTCGCGCAGCGGGACGGTGCCGACCAGCGTCGCCGCGGTGTAGAGCTGTGTGGGACGGTCCACGGTGCCGTCCGGCGCGACGAGGGCGCTGACGCCGCTGGTGGCGGGCACGACCACCGCGCGCCCGTGCTCGACGGCGCGTAGTCGTGACATGGCGAGCTGCTGGTAGCTCATCTCCCCCGGGCCGTACCAGGCGTTGTTGGTGGGGACGGTGAGCAGTCGCGCCCCGGCGGCGGTCGCCTCCCTGGAGACGTAGTCGTAGGCGGCCTCGTAGCAGATGGCGACGCCGACGGAGGTATCCGCGACGTCGAGGTTCGCCGGTCCGGTGCCCTCCTGCATGTCACCGGTGTCGTCGACGAAGGGCGTGAACAGCCGGGCGAGCGAGCGCAGCGGTACGTACTCGGCGAACGGGACCAGCTCCTGCTTGGCGTACCGCCCGTCCTGGCCGGTGCCGGGTTCCCAGGCGACGACGGTGTTCTGGGTGCGTCCGGTCGGCAGCCGGTACTTGGCGCCGATCAGGGCCGGGGTGTCGAGTTCGTCGACCAGGCGGTCGATTACGGGATCGTCGCCACGTACGTCGGTCGCGGTCTCGGGCCAGACGACGAGGTCGGGCTTCGGCACGGCGCCCGAGCGGATGTCGGCGATCAGCCGTTCGGTCTGCGCGATGTGGTTGGCGCGGATGGTGCGGGTCTGGCCGAGAAGCCCGAGGCCGGCATCGGGCGCGTTGCCCTGGACGATGGCGACGGTGCGGCTGCCCGACTCGGCGTCGGTGCCGATGGTGGGCCAGAGGGCGAGGCCCGCACCCGCCGGGAGCAGGGCGCACAGTACGGGGACGGCCAGTGCTCGCGGGCGGGGTCCGCCGTGGGCGGCGAGGCGGACGACGAGGGCGCCGAGGCCGAAGCCGGTCACCACTACGGCGAAACCGACCAGCGGGGCGCCGCCGATCGCCGCGAGTGGCAGGTAGGCGCCTTCGGGCTGGGAGAACGCGGTACGGCCCCAGGGGAAGCCGTTGATCGGGAACCGGCCGCGCACGGTCTCGTGCAGCAGGAACACCAGCGCCATCCACACGGGCGCGGCGGGCAGCGTGGCGACGAGAGTCATCAGGCCGCAGGCGAGCGCGAGGAACAGGGCCATCAGCGCGGACAGCGCCAGCCAGGGTGCGGCGCCGAAGTCGTCGCCGAGGAAGTCCTGGATCCAGCGGAGGTGGGTGAGGAAGAACGTGAGCCCGAACGCGAAGCCCACGCCGAGGCCGGACCAGAACCGCCTGCCGTGCAGGGCCACGGCCAGACCGGCGAAGGCGAACGGAGCGAGCCACCACAGGGGGCGCGGGGCGAAGCTGAGGTAGAGGACGAGGCCGGCCGCGACGGCGAGCGCTATCCGGCCGAGCCGGGCGGGCCACGGGTTCGCGCGGGGCGGCGTGCCGGAGGTGGGCGTCTCCGGCTGCGTGGCGGTGGCGGACACCCGTTCAGCCTAGGCCCTGTCGGTGACTCTCGGTCGATGGGATTCGGGATCGAGGCGGCTCTCCTGCCCGGGGACGGGAAGCCCAGCATCGGTGCCGTGCCCCGGGCTTCCGCCGGCACCACAGTGAACCTCTGCGGCGCGAACACGCCGGCCACGAATCGCCGGACAGGGTCTAGGCGTGTCCCCGCGGGGTGGAGGTGTCGCGGTCGTGGATCACGGTGCCCGAGCGCACCGTGCGGACACACACGGGCAGCGGGGCGTCCGGGGCGAGGGAGGGCAGGGGGGCGACGCCGGAGCGCGGGTCGGTGGACCAGCGGCGTACCCGCGAGTCGGTGCCCGCCGCGACGAGTTCGCCGGTCTCCCACACGGCGTAGTGGGCGGGTGCTCCGGGACGGAGGGTGCCGGTGACGCCGTCGTGCACGCCTGCGGCGCGGTGCCCGCCGCGAGTGTGGGCGGTGAAGGCGCCCCGGGCGCTCAGGCCGGAGCCTGGCGTGCGGTGGTGCACGGCCGCACGGATCGCAGCCCAGGGGTCGAGGGCGGTCACCGGGCTGTCGGACCCGAACGCGAGCGCGACGCCGGCCGAGGCGAGGGTGGCGAAGGGGTTGAGCCCGGCGGCGCGGTTCGTGCCGAGCCGGGTGGCGTACATGCCGCCGGTGCCGCCCCAGAGCGCGTCGAACAACGGTTGCATGGACGCGGTGACTCCCCAGCGGGCGAGTTCGCTCGCCTGCTCGGAGGTGACCATTTCGAGGTGTTCGAGCCGGTGCCTGCCGGCGACGAGCGCGCGGTGGCCGAGGGTCTGCTCGGCGAGGCGGAATCCGTCGACGACGGCGGTGACGGCGGCGTCGCCGATCACGTGGAATCCGGCCTGCAGTCCGTGTCCCGCACAGTCGGTGAGGTGGGCGGCGACGCCGTCGGGGTCGAGGTAGGCGGCGCCGGAGGTGTCGGGCCGGTCGTCGTAGGGGGCGTGCAGGGCGGCGGTGTGCGAGCCGAGGGAGCCGTCGGCGAACAGGTCGCCTGCCAGTCCGGGGACGCCGAGCCTGCGTGCGGTGGCCGCTCCCCCTCGTTCGCCCCAGTAGCCGACGACCTCGGGCAGTGCCGGGTCGCGGGCGAGGTCGAGCAGGTCGGCGAGGTCCTGTTCGCCGGAGATGTCGGGGCCGGCGCATTCGTGTACCGAGACGATGCCGCGTGCGGCGGCCGTACGGAGGAAGGCTTCCTGCGCGTGCCGGCGTTGCGCCGTGGGCAGGCCGTCCCGCATGGCGCCGCGGGCGAGGTGGTGGGCGGTGCGGGTGAGCGGGCCGTCGTCGGACCAGCCTTCGGCGTCCCGGATGCCGGGGGCGAGTTCGGCCAGTGCGCTGGAGATCAGGGCGGAGTGGACGTCGACGCGGCTGAGGTAGACGGGGACGCCGCCGGTGGCGGAGTCGATCTCGGCGCGGCTGGGCACGCGCGGATCGGTCCATGCCGAGGAGTCCCAGCCGTGGGCGACGAGCAGGTGACCGGGTTGTGCGGCGGTCCGCAGCGCGGCGAGTAGTTCGGTGCCGTCGCGCAGTCCGGTGAGGTCGAGTCCGGTGAGGTGCAGGCCGGTCGAGGTGGCGTGCACGTGGGCGTCGACGAAGGCGGGGGCGACGAACGCGCCGTCGAGGTCGACGGTCTCGGCAGCGGGGTGCAGGGCGCGGCCGGGGCCGTCCTGTCCGATCCAGACGATGGTGCCGTTCTCGACGGCCATCGCGGTGGCCTCGGGTGAGCCGTGGGCGTGGATGCGCCCGCCGAGCAGCAGTGTCTGGTGTGGCCTGCCGTGCGGGGTGCGGTCGGTGCTGTGGTCGGTCACGTCCGGAGAGTCTGCCCCGCCGGTACCGGGGCGCGGGCCGGGGGCGGCCGTGTGGCGTAACGCTCAGCCGAACCGACCTTCGTACCGAAAGAATTTACGTATGAACGACGATGTGACAGCATAATTTAACGAGTTCCCGACGACTAGGAGCACAAGTGACTGCGATCCAGGAACCTGTCTCGCGAGCCGCCGACGCTGATGTCGTGGTTTCCCCGGCCGAACAGCCGTACAACTACGTGCGCAACGAGCTGGTCGAGCCGGATTGGCGCCGGTTCCCCGGTTGGAAGGACGTCACCGAGGTCCAGTGGCGGGACGCGCAGTGGCAGCGCGTCAACTGCGTGCGCAACATCAAGCAGTTACGCAAGCTGATGGGTGACACGCTGGAGGACCGCTTCTACGAGGATCTCGAGGCCGACCAGCGCGACATGGCGACGATGTCGATGCTGCTGCCGCCGCAGATGCTGAACACGATGGCCACCGACAGCGGAACGGACGCGGCGGCGACGACCGAGGCGTTCTACGCCGACCCGATCCGCCGGTACATGATGCCGGTGAAGAGCGACCGGGACGCCGAATGGCCCTCGCACCCGCACTCGGAGCGCGACTCGCTGCACGAGGCGGAGATGTGGGTGGCCGAGGGCCTGACCCACCGCTACCCCACCAAGGTCCTCGCCGAGTTGCTTTCCACCTGCCCCCAGTACTGCGGCCACTGCACGCGGATGGACCTGGTGGGCAACTCGACGCCGCTGATCGACAAGCACAAGCTGACCCTCAAGCCGGTCGACCGCCAGGACGCGATGATCGACTACCTCAAGCGCACCCCCGGTGTGCGGGACGTGGTCGTCTCCGGCGGGGACGTCGCGAACGTGCCGTGGCATCAGCTCGAGTCGTTCCTGATGCGCCTGATGGACATCGAGACGGTGCGTGACATCCGGCTGGCCACCAAGGCGCTGGCCGGCCTGCCGCAGCACTGGCTGCAGCCGAAGGTCGTCGAAGGGTTGGAGCGGGTCGCCCGCACCGCGCACCGGCGGGGCGTCAACCTGGCGATCCACACGCACGTCAACCACGTGCAGTCGGTGACGCCGCTGGTCGCCGAGGCGGCGAGGACGGCGCTGGATGTCGGCGTGCGCGACGTGCGCAACCAGGGGGTGCTGATGAAGGGGGTCAACGACACCCCGGAGCAGCTCCTGGACCTGTGCTTCGCGCTGCAGGGCGAGGCGAACATCCTGCCGTACTACTTCTACATGTGCGACATGATCCCGAACTCGGAGCACTGGCGGGTCTCGGTGCACGAGGCGCAGGAGTTGCAGCACGGGATCATGGGCTACCTGCCGGGGTACGCGACGCCCCGGATCATCTGCGACGTGCCCTACGTCGGCAAGCGCTGGGTGCACCAGCTCGCGGAGTACGACCGGGAGAAGGGCATCTCGTACTGGACGAAGAACTACCGGACCGGCATCGAGCTGGAGGACCCGGAAGCGCTGCTGCGCCGTTACCCGTACTACGACCCGATCGCCACGCTGCCGGAGGCCGGTCGCGAGTGGTGGGCCGCGAACGGCAAGTAGCGAACACGTGACGACGGTGGCGCGGGGGCGGACGGCTTCCGCGCCACCGTCGTCACGCGGATCGTCGCGCGCTGCGGGATCGGGCGCATCCGGATCGGTTTCGGCGAGGACGTCTGCCGCCGCGAGGAGATCCGGCCAAGGTGATCGTGAAGGTGCGGCGCGGCTGGGCGATGCGGGTGATCCCCGGGCACCCCGGGCCACGTGAGCGTCACGTGGCCCGGCCGCGCGGGCAGGCGGCCGCCAGTCCCGCCGCGGTGCGATACTCGAAGACCTCGCGCACGGTCACCGGAAACCCGGCGCGCCGGGCCAGTGCGGCCAGGCGCAGCGCCAGCACGCTGTCCCCGCCGAGACCGAAGAAGCTCTCCTCCGCACCGACGTCCTGTCGTGCCAGCAGAGTGCCGAACAGCGCGCACAGCGTCCTCTCCTCCTCGTCGTGCGCGGGGCGCGATGACGACCGGGACGGCGGTGGAGGGGCGAGGGCAGCGAGGTCGGTCTTGCCGCTCGGCAGCAGGGGCAGTGCGTCGATGGCGGTGACCGTGTCCGGGACGTGGTGCGCGGGGAGCCGTTCGGCGAGCCAGTCCCGCAGTCCCGACGGTAACCGGGCACCGGGTGGGCCGGTCACCACGTGGGCGGCCAGCCGGGGGGCGCCGTCCGGTCCGGGGTGGTTGGTGACCGCGCAACCCCGGACGTCCGGGTGGGTGCCCAGTACCGCTTCGATCCCGCCGGGTTCGACGCGCACGCCGCGGATCTGGGTCTGACGGTCGGCGCGGCCGAGGTATTCCAGCACGCCGTCCTCGCGACGACGGGCCAGGTCGCCGGTGCGGTACATCCGGGTGCCCGGCGGGCCGTACGGGTCGGCGAGGAAGCGTTCCGCGGTGAGACCGGGCCGGTTCAGGTAACCGCGGGCCAGACCCCGCCCGCAGACGTGCAGTTCACCCGGCACCCCGGGCGGCACCGGGTGCAGCGCGGAATCCAGCAGGCGGACGCTGGTGCCCGCGATCGGCTCGCCAAGCCCGGGAGCTTGCTTCTCGCAGTGGGCGACGAGGCTGTCCCCCGCTGTTTCCGTCGTGCCGTAGAGGTTGACCAGCCGGGCACCGGGCAGTACCCGGGCGAGATGCGCGGGAAAGGCCGGTGGCATCGCTTCCCCGCTGGAGATCCACAGGGAGCAGGAGGCGAGCAGGTTCGGATCGTCGTCGAGAAGGGCGCCGAGCAGACTGGGCGTGCTGACCATCCGGCTCGGCCGGTACCGCGTGAGCAGCTCGACGAGCTGGTCGCCGCCCTCGGCTGGTACGACGGTGGCGCCGTTGAGCAGCGCGCCGAGCACCTCGTTGACGGTGTCCACGAACGCCGGGGAACCATGCGCCAGCACCGTTTCCCCGTCCCGGAACGGGAACTCCGCCGCGTACCAGGCGTGCCGTGCCAGCAGTGCGGCATGCGTGCCGACGACGGCCTTCGGGGCCGCGGTGGAACCGGAGGTGTGGACGACGCAGGCGGGGGTCTCGCCGTGCGGGTGGGCCAGCGGCACGGGCACCGGCCGGTCTCCGGGATCGTCCGGGCTCAGCACCGGGACGGCCCCGGCCACGCTGCCGTCCCGGTCGGTCAGCAGCAGCACCGGGCGTGCGTCCTCGATCTGCCGGTCGAGCCGGTCCGCCGGATGGCCCGGGTCCAGCAGCAGGTACGCCGCGCCGGATTTGAGCACCGCCAGCAGGGCCACCACCAGGTTCGCCGACCACGGCAGCAGTACCGCGACACACCGTTCCGGCGCCGCTCCCCCGGCCGCGAGGGCCGCGGCCAGCCGATCCGCCCGGACGTCCAGTTCCGCGTAGGTGAGGGAGCCGGCAGGCGTGGAGACCGCCTCCCGGTGCGGATGCCGCCGCGCCCGGTGCTCGAACCATCGCGCCACCGTGGTGGCGGGAGCCGGTGCCACAGGCCCCGCGGGACGGGGTGCCTCGCCGGGGATGGGTACGGCCAGGCTGCCGATCGGATCGCCTGGGGCGGCGAGCAGCAGGCCGAGGTGCCCGCGGAAACGTTCGAGGTGGGCGCGGGGCCCGTCCGGCCCGTAACGCGCGGCAGGCGCCTCGAACTCCAGCCGGATCGCGTCCTCGCCGGTCGTGCCGCCGTACACGCTCACCGCGAGGCCCCGCACAACGCCCTTGGTCAACTGCCGCATCGTCACCCGGCACGGGCCCAGCGTCAGTGTCCGGTCGAAGGCCAGCACGTTCACCGTCGGCCGGTCGTACCCCTCGGCGCGGCCGGCGAGGCCGAGGTCCCGGTGCAGGTCCTCGCCGCGGTACCGCTGGTGCTTGCCCATGGCACCGGTTCGCTCCGCCGTGCGCGCCACGAGTTCGGCGAACGTCGTGGCCGGCATGACCGGCAGGCGCAGCGGCAGGTGGTTCGACAGCATCGCCGGGGTGCGCAGTGCGGCGCCGGTGGCGCGGGCGGTCACCGGCATGCCCAGCACCAGGTCGTCGGTGCCGGTCACGGTCCGCAGGTATGCGGCGAGTGCGGCGAGCAGGACGGTCGGCCAGCGGGTGCCGGTGTCCCGCGCGCAGGCGAGCAGGGCGGCTCGTTGCTCCTCGGCGAGGTCGTCCTCGTACTGGCACACCTCCGTCCCCGCGGCCGCCGTGGCGACTGCGGCGGGGCCGCCCTGCGCGGGTGGTTCGGCGAACACCCCGGCCCAGTACTCGCGGTCCCGGGTGCGGCGCGGCGAAACCTGGTACGCGGCGTCCTCCGCGAGGAGGTCGGCCAGTGGCCGGGCGTTCGAGGGACGTGGTTCCCGTCCGTCCGCCAGCGCGGTGTACACCTCGGCGATGCGGCGCAGGTGCAGCGCCTGGCCGTACCCGTCGAGCACGATGTGGTGGTAGCGCAGGAACAGCAGGTGCCGTCGCGGGCTCAGCCGTAACAGCGCGTGGCTGGCGGGAGGCCCCTCCGCCAGGTCGATCGGCGCCGAGGTCGCCCGGCGCATCCAGGTGTCCGCGGCCGCGTCCGGATCGGGATCGTCGGCGAGGTCGACGACGGGCAGTTCCACCGATCCCGCCGCCAGTACGTATTGCCCGGGTCCGTCGTCGCCCTCGGCGAAGCGCACCCGGAGCGTCTCGGCGTCGGCGACGGCCCGGGTCACCGAGCGCCCGATCAGCTCGGTGTCGAGTGGCCCGTGGATGTCGAGGAAGGCGCCACAATTGTAGATCGGCGTGTCCGGCCGCAATTGCTGTGCTATCCAGACATCGCGCTGGGCGGCGGTGACGGGAAGCCGTTCCGGGAATTCGTCGGTATTCGGGGAACTCCCGTCTCGGCCGGTCGTGCATTGCGGTGGCGGGTCATTCTCCCCGTTGTTCGCGGACTCGTTTCCCACTTCCACCACCCTGGATTCAGGCACGGGGCGGCAGGTGCCCGGAGACGAACTCGGCGAACGTGTCGATGGTCGGGTGGTCCCACAACGCGGTCGGCTCGATGCTCACGCCGAACCGGTCCTCGATGTCGGTGCAGACCGTGAGCGCCGATACGGAATCCAGGCCGTACTCGCTGAGCTCCACGTCGTGCCGGATCTGCTCCGCGGGCAGCTCCACGTAGTCGGCGACACGTTCCACGAGCCAGCCGCGCAGTTCGGTCGCGGTGTTCTCCATCGATGCTCCTCAGGTCGTTTCGGAGGGTCAGGGGCCGGCTAGCCGGCCACCGGGGCGCCGGTGACACCGAAGCCGAGATTCCGGTCGTGCCGGTGGAACAGTTCGGTCAGCAGCGTGTCCTCGATGCCGGGTGGAAGGAGCAGCGGGTCGCGGACGGTCCGGGCGGACAACCTGCTCAGCACGGCAACCAGCCACGCGGGGTCGGCGAGGAAACCCTCGCCGTGTGCGCGCCGATGCCGCCACACGCCGAAGCAGGCCGCGGCGGCCAGCACCGCGACGTAGCGGTCGGTGAGCGCGTAGACGGACGGGGCGGCGGTGATGGTCAGTTCCCGCGGCCGTAGCGAGGCGCACACCTGCGTCAGATCCCGGAGTTCGCCGGCGAACCGGGCGGCGAGTTCGCGTACCTGTGGCGGATCGTCGGCGGTGCTGTCCAGTGCGGCGGGCAGCGAGGACGCGAGATGGTCCCGGCCGCCCGCGGAGACCGTCAGCAGGTCGAAACGGAGCGGAGCGAGGTGCCCGTCCAGATCGAACAGGCCCTCGGGCGCGGCTTCACCGGAGGACCAGGACCTGCGGGCGGCGGCGGGCAACTGGGGCAGGACGGTGGTCTGGCAGGTCGCCCTGGCGACGTGGGCGAAGGCGACCGGTTTGATGTCGCGCAACAGTTTCTGGAAGATCCCGTACTCGCCCGTACGCAGATACGACTGGGCACCGAGGACGGTACCGAGCCGGGACATCGCGGCGATCAGCGGCCGCGAGACGCCGTACTTCACCGCGGGGGCGTACACGCTCGCCTCGCCGGGCAGCAGGTGCAGCGCGCGTGCCGCCACTCCGGTGAACACCTCGCACATCAGCAGGTCGGCGAACGCGCCCGCGAGCACCGCGCGCACGTGCGGGATCCCGGCGACCGTGCCGCCGTAGAGGGTGCGCTGCCGGACGTGACGCAGGGTCGTGCGCAGGCCGGTGTCCAGAATGGACGTTGCCATCGCGGGTAACGCGGTGCGGGTGAGCTGGAAGGCGCGGATCGCGGTCTCCAGGCCGTGCCCCCGTTCCCCCAGCAGCGCCCCGGCGGGCACCGGGCAGTCGTCGAAGCGCATCCCGCCGAGCTGGACGCCGCGCATCCCGGTGCTGGCGAAACGCGGCAGGTAGCCGTATCTGTCCCCGGGCAGCGCCGATTTCTCCACCAGGAGCTGCGAATGCTGCCGGGGTCCGCTGCCGCTGCCGGTACGGGCGAACAGCACGAGCGCGTCCGAGCGTTCGATGTTGGTGACGACCTCCTTGCGGCCGTCGAGGCGGAAACCGTCACCGTCCGCGGAGGCGGCGAGTTCGGTACCCGCCATGTCGTTGCCGTGGGCCAGTTCGTGGTAGGCGCAGGCGACCTTTCGGTTGGCCAGCAACAGCTCCGCGACGCGGGCGCGTGGCTCTCCGTCCGGTCCCGCCCAGGCGTTGACCCCGGCGATGAAGGAGCTCGCCCCGTACCCGAGGCCGAGGCACGGATCGCGGCGATAGACCGTGCGCATCACCTCGATCAGGTCGTCCAGCCGGTGGAACCGGCCGCCGTCGGCGACCGGGACGAACTCGGCGTTGAGTCCGAAGTCGTCGAGCGCTCGCTCTCCGTCGGCGAACATCTCCTCACGTTCGTCGGCGGCGAGGACCGCGTCGAAGCCCAGTGGGTTCGCCGGCTCCCACGGCGCACCGAGGCGTGCCTCCAGCTCGGCGACGCGGGCGCGGCCCTGTTCACCCGGCATGGCCGCCCCCTCCCCATGGTCGCGGCCCGCCGATCGTGCTCGTTTCCAGTACCGCGGCGGCGATCACCTCGTAGCCGGTGCTGTCGCTGACGTCGGTGTTGTCGGCGAGGTTCACCTCGAGCGCGAGTTCCTCGGCGACGAAGCTCAGGCAGGCCCGCGCCCATTCCGGTTCGGTGGACTCGGGGTTGTGCCACCAGAGCAGAAGGCAGGCCGAGGCGGCGTAGCACAGCTCGTAGCGCTCCGCGGCGAGGAACGCGGCGGCCGGCACCTCGCGGGTGGCGCCCATTCCGGCCGCGATCTCGGTGTGCAGCTCGGCTGCCTCGTCCTCGATGGCCGTGGCCAGTGCGGCCACCGCGGCGAGGTTCCGGTCGGCGGGGTCGGCGGCGGCCCGGTCGCGGGCGTGGCGCGCGGCGTCCGGCAGTGCACGGACGATCCCGCATCCGGTGCCGGACACCAGTTTCAGTGCTTTCGGATCCAGCGGTGGCAACGGCGTGCCCAGGTTCGCGGCGGCAGCGGCTCCGTCGAGTGCGTCCGGTCGGCGGTAGGTGCGGGCCAGGCGGGGGAACTGGGCGATGAGGGCGCTGCGGTTGACCGGGGTGCTGCCGTCGAAGATGCCGACCACGCGATGGTCTCGTTCCAGTTTGGCGAACATGCCGTCCGCGTGCGCTCCGGTCAGGAAGCCGCGGGCGCCGAGGAGTTCGCCGAGCTGCTCCAGTGCCCCGTCGACGACGGTGGGGACGAACGCCTTGGTGACCGCGGAGCCGACGCTGAGCTCACCGGGCAGGGTGTGCACTCCGCGTGCGGTGACGGTCATGACCGCCTCGGCGACCAGCGTGCCCGCCGCCGCACGGCCGAGCAGATGCCGCACGTTCGGCAGCTCGGCGAGGGTCTGCCCATACACCTGCCGTTCGCGCAGGAAATCCGCGGTCAGCCGTAAGGCGTGGTCCGCGGCGCCCAGCGAGAGCGCGCCGCAGACGGTACGGGTCAGTTGCAGGGCCGTGAGCACGGTCTCCAGGCCGGTCCCCTCGGCGCCGACGAGCGCGGTCGCCGGTACCGGTGCCGCGGTGAACGAGATGCCGCTGATGTCGGCGCCCCGGATCCCGTGGGTGCGTTCCCGTGGCAGGCAGCGGAACGTGTCCTCGGGCAGCGTGCGCTTGTCGACGAGGAACAGGCTGAACCCGCGGGGGCCACCCGCCGGGTCGGTGCGCGCGAGCACGCAGATCAGGTCGGCGCGGGTGGCGTTGTTGATCAGCCACTTCTCCCCGTCGAGGCGCCATCGGCCGCCGTCGCGGGTGGCGCTGAGCGCTCCGGCGAGCAGGTCGCTGCCGTGGCCGCGTTCGGTCAGGCCCCAGGAGATCTCCGTGCCGCCGGCGAGTTGTGCGCCGAGCCAGGCGGCCTGCTCGTCGTTGCCGCCGACCCATACCGAGGCCGAGCCGAGGAAGCTTTTGCCGTGGGCGATCGCGACGGTGAGGTCATGCCCGGCCACCAGCCGCATCAGGTCGACGAGTTCGGCGGCGGCACCGAACCTGCCCCCGTGCCGGTCCGGGACGTAGTGCTCGGCCAGTCCGAACTCGCGCAGAACGGCGTGTGCGGCGGCCGGGAACCGCTCGCCGCGGTCGGCCGCTGCCAGTTCCGCGGGTGCGAAGGCGCCGCCGGGGCCGCAGGCGCCGTCGAGAACCGCGGCGAGCAGGACGACCGGATCGGCGCGGGTGGCCGTCACGAGCTCTCCCCGCCGGGCGCGGCGGCGTGGTGCAACGCGGGCAGGGTGCCCGCCAGGTAGAGCTCCCGCATCCCCGCGCGCTGGATCTTGCCGCTCGTGGTGCGCCGCACGGTGCCCTGGCGCAGCACGAACACCTCCGAGGGCCAGGCACCGAACTGACGGGTGACGGTCTTGCGCATGCCGACGGCGAGCGCCGCCAGGTCGTCCGGCGGCAGCCGGCGACGTACCTCGTGGGTGACGATCAGGCGCTCGGCCTCGGCTCCGGTGTCGCGGACGGTGAACACGGCACCCACCGAGGCCGCGAGCTCCCGGTGCGCGGTGCGCAGTTCGTGTTCCACGTCCTGCGGGTAGATGTTGCGGCCGCGGATAACCAGGGTCTCCTTGAGCCGTCCGGTGACATAGAGCTCGCCCCCGTCGACCATGCCGAAGTCCCCGGTACGCAGGAAGCCTCCTTCCCCGTCGGCGGTGCGGCGGTCGAAGGTCGTCTCGGTCGCCTCGGCGTTGCGCCAGTACCCGTGCGCGACGCTCGGGCCGCGCAGCCACACCTCGCCCACCCTCGCCTCCGGCAACACCGCCCCGGTGCCGGGATCCACGATGCGCACGTCGAGGTCGTGCACGGCCCCGCAGCTCACCAGATCGCGATAGGGCTCCCCCGCGCCTGCCGGGACGACGAGGTGCCGTTCCAGCTCGGCGGCCGACGCGCGGCGCACCACCGGCTCCCGGTCACAGGTGCCGGAGACGAACAGGGTGGCCTCGGCCATCCCGAAACACGGCGTCATCGTCTCGGGCCGGAAACCGGCCCCGGCGAACCGTTCAGCGAAGGTGCGCAGCACCGAGGCGCGTACCGGTTCGGAACCGTTCACCGCCACCCGCCAGCGCGACAGGTCGAGACCGGTGAGCTGCTCCTCGGTGACCCTGCGCGCACAGAGTTCGAATGCGAAGTTCGGCGCGGCCGAGACGGTGACGTCGAACCGGTCGATCAGGCGCAGCCAGGACACCGGACGGCGGAGGAATCCGGACGGGCTCATCAGTACGGCCGCCGTGCCGGCGAACAGCGGCGGCAGCAGATGCCCCATCAGGCCCATGTCGTGGTAGTTCGGGATCCAGCCGCCGAACCGGGTGCCCTCGGCCTCGCTGACCTTCAGCGCCTCGGCGGCGGTCGCGGCGTTGTGCAGCAGGTTCCCGTGGGTGACGACGACGCCCTTCGGGGCGGCGGTCGAACCGGAGGTGTACTGCAGGACGGCCGTCGCGGCCTGCCCGGCGGCCACGGGTGACCAGTCCCCGGGATCGCCCAGCGGGTCGCGGTCGGTGACCAGCAGCGAGGCCGCGGGTGCCGCCTCGGCCGCCCACGCCGTCACCGGCGGTGCCACCGCCGACTCGGTGAGGACGAAGGACACGTCCGCGTCCGCGGCGATGCCCTCCAGCCTGCGCCGGGAATGGCTGTACTGCTCGGGCACCGGGGCAGGCACGGCGACCATGCCGGCGTAGAGGCAACCGAAGAAGGCGCCGGTGAAGTCGAGTCCGTTGGGAAACAGCAACATGACCCTGGCGCCCGGTTCGGCTCGCTCGCGCAGCCAGACGGCGATCGCGCGGGCCCGCTCGTCGAGTTCACGGTAGGTCCACCAGACCGCGTCATCGGTGGCACCAGGATCAGCGGGGTCACCGGGGTCGCCGACCATGGCCACCGCCCGCCGGTCGCCTGCCCGTTCGACCAGGGAGCGCATCAACGCGGTCACATCGGCGGCGTCTCGCGTGTTCACCGTCATCCCCGGCCCTCTCTCCGCGTCCAGCAGACCCGTACCCGTGCGCGCCGGACCCACCCGGCCGGATCATGCGAATCGACCGGGCCGCCCCGGCGTGCGACACATTCGCGCGGAATACCGCGTTCGCATTCCCCCATGCAGCCAGGAATCGAACCTGGATATATCGGCACAATATCGGTCGAATCACGTGTATTCGCCGATCGAATTCAGAAACACAGGCTATTCACGAGTTCCGGCGGGGTCAAGTCGGAAGTTAACCGGACGGCTTTCGTGATCGCGCGGTCACGTGCGGGCGCAGTACCCTGCGTCGCGAATTGTGCACGGATCCGGCGGCAAAGGGACCCGGCTCGCGTTTCGCCCCCCATTCCACCGGAAAACCACCGTGGACGTGCGACCCGCAACGAGACGGGTCCACGATCCGGGAAACCGCTCCGCCGGATCGGACAACAAAAGTGACACATGCCACCATGGGCGACCGGGCAACCGGTAGCGTGCGCTGCCATGCGACAACTGCCGTGGCGCACGGCGCCCCGTGCTGCGCTGTCCAGCCCGCTGACGCTCGTCGTCGCCGCCGTCACCGCGCTGCTGTCCTGTTTCCTCGGCGCCGCCGCCGTCCTGCACGCGTCCGCGGCCGGAGCGGCGACCGTCGACTACCAGGCCGAGCAGGTCTGCCCGGACGCAGCGGCCCCGATGTTCAGCCAGTCCCGGATCGACCCGGCCGCCGTGGAGCCTACCCTGTGGACCATGCGCGAGCAGGCGCGAGCGCACGGCTTCGCCGAACCCCGGCTGGCCGTCTACACCGCCGAGATGCGCGGCAACGAGTTCAACGGCGACACCTACCGGACCCGCATCGGTTACACCGACGGCGGCGTCGACAACCTGGAACTGGTCAGCGGCAGCCGCGCCCCCGGCCTGTGGATCGGTGACGACCTCTCCCGCAACCAGGGCATCGGGCTCGGCACGGTCGGCAGGCAGGTCGGCGGTGGAGCGCTGCCGCCGGTCACCGGCACCTACACCGCGCTGGTGCCGCCCGCACCCCGCTGGTGGTGCTCACAGCAGGACCTCGCCGTCCAACAGCGGATCGTCGACCCGCCCAGCGGGGCGGTGCTCTTCGCGACCGACCGGTCCAGCTTCGACCAGGTCGTCGCGGCCACGGGCACGATCGTGGACCGGATGATCGTCACCTTCCCCGGACCGCCGCCGCGCACGGTGGACGACGCCACCGACGCGCTGGAGCGCTCCGAGGAGATGATCGCCGCCGTCCGCTCCGACCTGGACGGCCGCGGCCTCGGCTCGCTGCTCAACGCCGCCACCCCCGGCGAACGGTCGGTGGAGATCGCCGGGCAGGCCCAGGCCAACGTGGCGTTCTCCATCGCGCCGCTGGCCGCGATCAGCGTGCTGATCGGCTGCGCCGGGGTCGGCACCGTGGCGCTGCAGTGGTACCAGCGCCGCTACGCCCAGCTCCGGCTGCTCGCCGCCCGCGGCAGTGGTCCGCTCCCCCTCGGCGGGTTGGCGCTGGCCGAACTCGGCGCGCCGGTGCTGGCAGGCGGAATCGCGGGCACCCTGCTCGCCCGGCTGCTGCTGCCCGTCTACGGGCCGCCGGGAGCGGTCAGCACTCCGGCGCTGTTGCTCGCGACCGCCGTGGCGGCCGCGATCCTGCTGGTGTCGCTCGCCCTGCTCGGTGCGGTGGTCGCGCTGCGCGCCCACCGCGAGTTCCAGCTCGCCCGGGTCTCCGCCCGCAGGCGGGCGTGGCGGCTGCTCGGCGCGTTTCCGTGGGAACTGGTCACCGGCGCGCTCGCCGTGGTCGGCTGGATACAGCTCCGAGACTTCGGCGGCGGGAGCCGTTCGCTGAACCCGCTGCCACAGGTGAATCCGGTGGCGCTGACCTACCCGGTGTTCGTCGTGCTGACCGTGGGGCTGCTCGCAGCCCGGGCGGGATGGCTGCTGCTGCGCCTGTCGCACCGGGCCCGGTTCTGGTCACGGCCCGCCCTGCAGCTCGCGATCCGCAGGCTCGCCAGCTCGCGCGCACCGGTCGTCGGCGTCCTGGTGATCGGCGTGCTCGCCATCGGCACCCTCGCCGCGGGCAACGGCATCGCGACGGCTCAGAACGCCGCACTGGAGACCAAGTCGAGCATCTTCGTCGGAGCCGACTCCCGCGCCGACACCGAAAGCCCGGTCGGCCGGGGCGAACGGCCACTTCCCGGGCCGCTGCGCGATTCCAGCACCATCGTCGGCGAGCTGACCGGTACCGGCAGCGTCGTACTCGTCGTCGACCCGGCCACGTTCGCCCGTTCGGCGCGCCTGGGGGCGCTGCCCGCCGAGGAGGTCGAACCGCTGCTGCGGCAGATCGACCGCCCTCCCGGCGAGACCGTGCCCGCCGTCCGTGTCGGCCACCGCGAGGGGCAGTCCGCCGCGCTCCCGGGAATGCCGGACGCCGCGCCGATCGCCGACCTGCCGGTGTTCCCGATCATCGGCACCCAGCCGGGCTACGTGATCTCCCGCAACGCGCTCACCCCCGACCAACTCGGCGCCGTACCGCGCTGGTCGGTGCTGTCGCAGACCCCGCTGGGCACGCTGACCTCGGCACTGGCCGCCGCCGGCCTCGCCCAGCCCAACGCCGTCGACCGGGTCACCGCACTCGACGCGCTGCCCTTCTACCTGGTGGAGTGGACGTTCTCCTTCGTCGTGGTCCTCGGCGCGGTACTCGCCGCGGTGGCCATCCTCGCGTTGCTCGCGGCCGTGGAGGTACGGCGCAGGCAGAACGCACTCGCCGGGGCCCTCGTGCTGCGCATGGGCATGCGCCCACGCGCGTTGCTCGGCAGCCACCTGATCGAACTCGGCACGCTCGCCGGGCTGGCGGTGGCGACCGGCGTCGCCTGCGGACTGACCGTGGCCGGCATATCGGTGCCCCGCTTCGACCCGGCGAGCTGGCTGGCGCCCCGTTCCGAACTGCCCGACCTGACGCCGTTCGTGTCCGCCGTGGCCGGTACGGGCGTGCTGGTCGTACTGGCGGCGGGCTGGATCGCGATGCGCTCGGTGCGCACCGCCCGGACCGCGGAGTTGCTGCGTGCCTGATCCCACCGGCCACCCGACCTTCACCCTGCGCGACGTCGGCGTGGACTACACCACCCCGGCGGGCACCGTCACCGGCGTCGACGGCATCGAACTGACGGTGCCCGCGCACGGAGTCACCGTCCTGGCCGGGCCGTCCGGATCGGGGAAGTCGACCCTGCTGCGGGTGCTGGGCCTGTTCGAACGTCCCACCCGCGGCGCCGTCTCGTTCCGCGGCACCGACACCGGCACGCTCGGCCACCGCGCCCGCCGCGCGCTGCGCCGCGACCACCTCGGCCTGGTGTTCCAGAACCCGCCGGAGAACCTGATCGACCATCTCGGCGTCGGGAAGAACCTCCTCGCGGCCGCCCAGTCGACCGGGAACCAGGCCGATCCCGAGGCCATCCTGGACCGCCTCGGCCTCGGCGGCACCGCCGACTGGCGCGTCACCGCGCTCTCCGGCGGCCAGCAACAGCGGCTGGCCTTCGGTTGCGCGCTGGCACGGGGTTCGGCGGTGATCCTCGCCGACGAACCGACCTCCCAGCTCGACGAGGCCTCGGCCGATCTGGTCCTGGACACGCTGCGGCTACTCGCCGGTGAGGGCCACGCGATCGTCGTCGCCTCACACGACGACCGGCTGATCCGGCTCGGCGACCGGGTCGCCTGGATGCATGACGGCAGGCTCACCGCACTCGACGAACACACCGGGCCGCACACCGAGAGGGCGAAGCCGTGAACGTTCCCGCACTGCACGCCAAGGCGCTCCGGCGCCGGTTCAGCCACCCCGGCGGCGACGTGGAAGTGTTGCGGGGCTTGGAACTGCGAGTCGAGGCCGGGGAACTGGTCACCGTGTCCGGACGCTCCGGATCGGGCAAGAGCGCGCTGCTGGCACTTCTCGGGGGCTTCGACTCCCCCGACTCCGGTTGCGTGCTTCTCGACGGAGAGTCGATCGCGGGCGCACCGCCCTGGCACACCTGCGCGGTACTGCCGCAGGCGCTCGGGCTCGCGCTGGAGCTGACCGTCGGCGAGAACGTCGCGCTGCCGTTGCGGCTGCGCGCGGGCGAAGGACGGCCCGGCCCGGCCGCCATCCGGTCGCGGGTGAGCGAACTGCTCGACGGCCTCGGCGTCGGTACCCTCGCCGACCGTTACCCGCACGAACTCTCCTTCGGGCAGCAGCAACGGGTCGCGCTCGCCCGCGCCGTCAGCGGCAGGCCGAAGATCCTGCTCACCGACGAACCCACCGCCCATCTCGACGCTGGCAGCGTCCCCGCCGTGCTCGGCCTGTTGCGCCGTTGCGCCGAGGAGGGCACCGCGGTCGTCGTCGCCACGCACGACGAGGAAGTGCACCGCATCGCCGATCGCAGGGTCCGCATGGCCGACGGGCTGCTCGCCGGCATCTGATCGCCGCCGGGCCCGCCGGACTCCGTAGACTGGGCGGTGATGCGACGGTATCGGTGGTGGTTCGGCGGCCTCGCGCTCGCCGCGGTGACAGCTCTGGTCGCGGTGTTCGCCCTGTCCGGCACCGAATCCCCCGGACCCGTCGACCGGCCGGGCCCTCCCGGCGACGGACCGCTGACCATCGTCACCCTCGGCGACAGCACGCTGTCCGGGGAGGGAGCGGGCGAATACACCCCGGACACCGACGGCACGAACGGCAACTGGTGCCACCGTTCCCCGAAGGCCACCGTGCACGTCACGCAGGTACCGGGCATCACCGAACGGGTCAACCTCGCCTGCTCCGGCGCACCGGCCGCGCAGGTCGCCCTCGGCGACGTCGAGCAGTGGACCGAACCCTCGCAGGCACGGCAACTCGCGGAGCTGACCCGCACCAAGCGGGTGTCGGCCGTGGTGGTCGCGGTCGGCGCCAACGACGATCCGCACTTCTCCCGCCTGATCAGCGAATGCTTCCAGGCCTGGTTCGACAGCAAGGGCGCACCGTGCAGCGAACGGATCGCCCAGGACTGGCAGAACCGGGTGGACGCGATGGTGCCGAAGGTGAGCGACGCGCTCGCCGACGTCCGGCAGGTGCTGCAGAACGCCGGGTACTCCCGCGAGGACTACCAGCTCGTCCTGCAGTCCTACGCCGCCCCGATCGGCCCCGGCATCCCCGAGGCGCTGCGCAGCCTCGACGGCTGCCCGTTCCGCGCCGAAGACCTGCAATGGGTTGCCACACAAGGGATGCCGGTACTCACCGGCGGTCTCCGCAAGGCAGCCGGAGAGGTCGACGCCCGCTTCCTCGACCTGTCCCGTGCCGGCACCGGGCACGAGGCGTGCAGCGGCGGCGAGGACCCGGCAGACGAGTGGTTCAGCAGGCTGACCATCCGCTGGCAGGACCTCACCGACACCGAACGGGCCGGACACGCGATCCAGGAATCCTTCCACCCCAACGCGAACGGCCACGCACAGTTCGGGCGCTGCCTGACCGAGTTCCTCGGCACGGCGGACCGGGCAGCCGCGTGCCTGGCCGGCGAGGACGGTGCCCTGCGCGCCGCCACCACCGTCACCGCCCAATAGGCACCCTCGCGCGAGAAGGACGCCGGGTTCAGAGCTGCGGCGAGCGCCCCTCGAACGGCGTCGACAGCACGACCGTGGTCCTCGTGGACACCTTCGCCGACTCACGGATCCGGCGCAGCAGGTCCTCCAGGCCCAGCGGCGACACCACCCGGACCAGCAGGATGTACGACTCGTCACCGGCGACCGAGTAGCACGACTCGATCTCCGGGATGTGCTCGAGCCGCTGCGGGTAGTCGTCGGGCGCACCGGGGTCGTTCGGCGTCAGCGAGATCAACGCGGTGAGCGGCAAGCCGATCTGCTCACCGTCCAGCCGGGCGGTGTAACCACGGATGACGCCACGCTGCTCCAGCCGCCGCACCCGCTGATGCACGGCCGACACCGACAAGCCCACGCGCTCCGCGAGATCGGTGAAACTGCGCCTGCCGTCAGCCGCCAGCTCCCGGGCGATGGCGCGGTCGAGGGGCTCCATCGGCCCGGTCGCGGTCATCGGCCCTCCCCCCGCGGACAGGATCCGGGCCCGCTCATGCGTCCAGCACGGCGAGCTCGTGCGGGCGATTGTTGAACGACTCCACGCCGTCCTCGGTGACGGCCACGATGTCCTCGATCCGGGCGCCCCACCGGCCCGCGTGGTAGATGCCGGGCTCGACACTGAACGCGATGCCCGGCCGCAGCGGCAGATCGTTGCCCGCGACCACGTACGGCTCCTCGTGCACGTCGAGACCGATGCCGTGCCCGGTGCGGTGGATGAAGCGGTCTCCGTAGCCCGCGTCGGCGATGATCCGGCGCGCGGTCGCGTCGATCTCGCCCGCGGGCACACCGGGACGCACCGCCTCGACGGCTGCCCGCTGCGCCGCCAGCAGAACCGCGTACACCTCGGTCACCTCGGGGTCGCGCGGGGCGCCCACGGAGTAGGTGCGGGTGCAGTCGGAGTTGTATCCCTCCGGCACCGGTCCGCCGATGTCGACGACCACCACGTCGCCCTTCTCGATGACACGGTCCGACACGTCGTGGTGCGGGCTGGCGCCGTTCGGGCCGGAGCCGACGATGATGAAGTCGGCGTGACTGTGCCCCTCCTCGACCATGGCGGCCCGGATGTCGGCGCCAACCTCGGCCTCGGTGCGGCCCGGCCGCAGCCAGTCGCCGACCCTGGCATGCACGCGGTCGATGGCGGCACCGGCCTTGCGCAGCGCGGCGAGCTCGGTGGCGTCCTTGCGCATCCGGACCTCCCGCAGCACCGGACCGGCGAGCGTCTGCTCCGCCGTACCGCAGGCCGCGCGCAGCCCGAGCACGTGCAGGGCGAGCGTGTTGTCACCGACCGCGACCCTGCGCGGAGCGCCGAGCCGATCGGCCACGAGCCGGTACGGGTCCTCGCCGTCGACCCAGGTGAGAAGTTCGATGCCCAGTTCGTCGGTGGGGACGTCGGTGAAGCCCGGCGCCTCCAGCTTGGGCAACACCAGTGCCGGGGTGCCCTCGGCGGGCAGCACCAGGGTGGTGAGCCGCTCGAACGATCCGCCCGCCTGGCCGATCAGGTAGCGCAGGTCCGACCCGGGCGCGATGAGCAGCGCGTCCGTGCCGGCCGACGCCGCCGCCTCACGGGCACGGTCGAGGCGGGAACGCAGGGCGGCGGGGGCCGGGGCAGTGGCATGCAGGGATCGACGCGACATGCCGTCGAGCGTAGCCGGACCTAGCGCGCGCGGCGCCTCCCGCCCGCCGCCGTGCCCTCCTCGAAACGGGGCCGCCGCGACGGATCAGACCGCGACCGGAGCGTGCTCCGGGGTCGCCGGACGATGGTCGAGTTCGCGCCACACCGGGAAGATCAACGGGAACGTCGTGGCGACCAGGTAGATCACCGCGAACGTCACCAGCGCCCCGGTCAGACCCGTCCAGTCCAGCAGCACGCCGGCCAGCATCGTGCCCAGCGGCATGGCCGCGATGGCACCACCGGAGGCGAGGCTCAGCACCCGCCCGCGCAACATCGCGGGCACCCGTTCGTGCACCACCGCCAGCAGGATCGGGTTCAGCGCGCCCGATCCCAGCCCGGAGACCGCCAGCAACGGCAGCAGTACCGGCGCGGGTGGCTCCAGGGCCAGCAGCACGAACCGGGGCATTCCGAGCAGCAGGAAGCAGGCGGTGAACACGGCCCAGCGGGACAACCGGTGACCGATCCAGCCGTACAGGGCCGCCCCGCCGAGCCCGCCGATCCCCAGCGCGGTCACCATCAGCCCGACCAGGGCGCTGCTGTCGAAGACCTGCGAACCGTATGCGGGGTAGAGCACGCCGCTGAGGCCGACGTCGAGCGCGTTGGTCACCATCAGCATCGGCAGCGCGGCCCGCAACAGCCGGTCGCCGCGCAGGTAGCGGACCCCGCCGAGGAGCCTGCGCAGGTAGCTGTCGGCACGGTCCCCGGCGTCGTCCCCGTCCCGAGCGGGGGTGCGGCCGCGGACGAACACGGCGACGAGTCCGGCCGAGGCGAGCAGGGTGGCCGTGTCGACGACCAGGACGGGTACCGGGCCCAGCACGGCGACCAGCCCGCCGGCCACCGGGGCGCCCACCATCCGGCCCAGCCGCATCGCGGCGTCGACGGCGCTGCTCGCGCGTTCCAGCCGGATCCCCGCCGGTTCCGCGACCTGTGCCAGCAGGACCTGTTTCGCCGTGTCGGACGGTGCACGGGTGGCACCCGCCGTGAACGCCAGTACCGCCAGCAAGGGCACCGGCAGCCCGACCGTCAGCTCCGCCAGCGGGATCAGCGCGATGGCGGCGGCCGTGATCGCGTCCGCGGTGATGCTCAGCCGCCGCGGGCCGGCCCTGTCCACCAGCGGCCCCGCGAGCACGATCGACAGCAGCAGGCCGAGGGTCTCCGCGGCCGTCACCGCACCGGTCTGGGTTCCGCTGCCGGTGGAGTGCAGGACGTACCAGGGGATCGCGATCAGCGTCATCGCCAGGCCGAACGAGGACAGCCCCGCGGCGACGGCCAACCCGGCTAGCGGGAGACGGGTTCTCATGACCGCTCGCCGTCGTGGCGGCGGGGGAACGCGGCCCAGTGCGCCACGACCGTCTCGTCTCCGGCGCGCGGTTCCCGGCGGTAGCGGTCCACGACCCGCAGGACGTCCTCGCTCAGGGCACGCGTCTCCTCCGGTGTCAGCGACAGCCGCGCGTCGTCGAAGAGGACGGTGCGTTCCCAGCTTTCCCGCCAATGGTCGAGCTCGGCGATGAACTGAGACTCGGCGGCGTAGCGGAGTTGAACGCTCGCGTGCAGGTAGGAGTTCAGTGCTCCGGCGGAGTCCGGGTCGTCCAGGAAGTCCTCGGCGTCCATGCGGTGACCGTCGTGCACCGAGCGCCACCAGCGTTCCCGCCTGTTGCCCCGGTCGGTGTCCTCCGCCACGAAGCCGTACTCCGCGAGCTGCCGCAGGTGCCAGCTCGTCGTCCCGGAGCTCTCGCCCAGCCGCTCCCCCAGCCCCGACGCCGTCGCGGGGCCGTCCGCGCGCAGGAGTTCGAGTAGCTGGATCCGTAAGGGGTGGGCCAGGGCGCGCAGGGTGCGGCGATTCAGCCTCGCCACATGGTCGGTCATGCCCGGCACATTATCTGACAAGGGTTCTCTGCAGACGAGTGTTCGCAAAGAACACTCTGTTATTTCCGGCGTCCGCGCGCCCGGCATCGGATCGCCGCGGGTGTCGGGCGTTCGTGGCAGGCTGTCCGCGTGACCGCTCCCCTCGCGCTGCTCGACGCCGCAGGCCTGTACTTCCGCTCGTTCTACGCGCTGCCCGAATCGATGACGGCACCGGACGGCACACCGGTGAACGCCGTCCGCGGGTTCGCCGACACCGTCGCGCGCATTCTCACCGACCGGAAACCGGGCAGGCTCGTCGCCTGCCTCGACGCGGACTGGCGCCCCCAGTTCCGCGTCGACCTGCTGCCCAGCTACAAGGCGCACCGGGTCGCCGACACCGCAGAGGACGGCTCCGAGGAAGTCCCCGACACGCTCAGCCCCCAGGTGCCCATCATCATCGATCTGCTCGACGCGGTCGGTCTCGCCACCGCCGAGGCCGAGGGCTTCGAGGCCGACGACGTCATCGGCACCCTCACCGCCCGCGAGAGCACCGACCCGGTGGAGGTCGTCACCGGCGACCGTGACCTGTTCCAGCTCGTCCGCACCGAACCCACCCGGGCCTCGGTCATCTACGTCGGCAAGGGCTGGGCGAAGGCGGAGGTCCTCGGCAGGACCGAGATCGCCGCCCGCTACGGCGTCCCCGAACCGATCGCGGGACGGGCCTACGCGGAGATGTCCATGCTGCGCGGCGATCCCTCCGACGGGCTCCCCGGCGTGCCCGGGATCGGCGACAAGACCGCCGCCAAGCTGATCACCCAGTTCGGCTCGCTCGACGCGCTCATCGCCGCCGCCCGCGACGAGGACCCCGCGCTGCCGGCCAAGACCCGCACCCGCATCCTGGACTCCGCCGGATACCTCGCAGTGGCCCCCACGGTCGTCACCGTCGCCCCGGACGCGCCGGTACGGATGTCCCGGGACGACCGGGTGCCCGCCGCGCCCGCCGACCCGGACCGCGTCGCCGAACTCGCCGAGCGGTGGAACCTCGGCGCCTCCGTCCAGCGGCTCCTCGCGGCGCTGCCGGGATGACCGCGCAGGTCAGAAGAACGTGCCGCACCACGGTGGACGCGTGGTCCCGAACAGCGCGTCCGCCGCGGCAGGCGCCGCCGGGTCACCGACCTCGATACGTCCCAGCTCCGCCAGCGTGCTCGGCGCCCGGTCACCGAGATAGAGCATCGCGAGCACGTCCACCCCCAGCCGCAGCCCAGCGGTCCCGGCCGAGTCCGGCACCCGCTCCGCCCCCTCCCGGCTGATCCGGTACCGCCCGGAGTTGGCCGCCAGCAACGGATCCACCACGTCCACGAGCACCGGGGGCCCGGCGCCGTAAGCGCGTGCGGCCAGTGCCGCGGGCACATCCACCAGCCGCAGCCACAGATCGTCCTGCCGCCCGGTCACCGCGCACCGGCGTGGATCGGCCAGCATGAGCTCCACCTCGTCGTCGAGCGGCAGCGCGGGCGCGATCACCTCGGCGACCAGGTCCATCCCCAGCAGATACCGCCACAACTCCGCCGCCACCACCGGGCTCGCCGCATGCAGGTCGCGCACCCGGACCGTGGCACCTCGCTCCGGTTCGGCGTCCGTCCGCGCGTCCTCGGTCTTGTAGACCACGTAGCCGTCATCCGTGCCCGAGGCCGAGCTGTGCACGGCGACCAGGTGACCGTCCCGACCGACCAACCGGTCGTGATCGGCGGGCCACCAGTGATCGGGCCGGTCGATCATGCCGGGACGATGGGGGGCGATCGACCGGTACAGCCCCGGCACGAGTGACACCGCCTCTTCGGCGTCGAGCAGGCGCATCCGGCCGGAGGCGGGCAGGTCCGGGCGCACCGTGCCGCGGCCCGCGCGCACACGCACGGAGACGCGGCGGGTGGCCGCGCCGTAACCAGCACGGCCGTAGATGACGGTCTCGCTGGCGTGCAGAGCGGCGGCGACGTCGCCGCGTGCCGCACAGTCCTCGAGCTGGACACGCATGAGCCGGGTGAACAGCCCGCGCCGGGTGTGGTCGGCGCGCACGCCGACACCGTCGACCATTGCCGTCGGTATCCGTCCGCCGCCGGGCACGAGCATGTGCGTGCCCATCGAACTGGTGATACCAACGATCGCGTCCCCGTCGAACGCGCCGAACTTGCGGTCCGCCCGCCACGAGCGACCGACCAGTTCCCACACCTCGTCGGAGGCGGCAGTGCCGTGCAGGGTCAGGGACAGCAGGGCACGCGCGGGACGGCGTTCGGCCTCGGTGATCGGTCGCACCACGTAGGACGTCATGGCCGCCGATACTGCCCGCGACCGGCACGGCGAGCCAGTGACTTACCCCGGCTCGGCCGGGCGCCCGACCTCGTACTCGCCGTTGCCGCCGCGAACCCGGATGGGTACCTGACGCTGTTGCCCGTCCACCGTGGCAGCGCAGTCGAACTCACGGGTCTCGTCGGCGATCTGGTCGGCGGGGCAGCTCACCTCGCCGACCTCGCCGACCGTGTACACCTCGCGCAGAATGCGCTCGACGTCGGCTTCCATCCGGTCCCGGTCGAACACCGGCGGATCGGTACTCGCACCGGTCGCGGTCGTCCGCTCGGCACCGGCTCCGGACGGCGGTGCCGGTGCGGGCTCGGCGGGCGGCCTGTCACATCCGGCGAACAGCGCGACTCCGGCGAGAACGGCACCCGGAAGCAGGATGCGCACACGCACGCGGCCACCTCGACAGTCGTTCACCGGTTTGAGCGCTGGTGAACCTACCCCATGACTGCCACCGCCGACCAGCGTCGACGATCACACCCCGCCGTTGCGGCCACCGGCCTCAGAAGAAGGTGCCGCACCAGGCGGCCCGGTCGGCGCCGATGCCGAACAGCCGGTCGGCGATCGCCGGAGCCTCCGGGTCCAGCACGCCGACGCGTCCGGTACCGGCGAGCACGGACGGGCGCCACGTGCCGAGGTAGATCATCGCCAGCGCGTCCACGCCCATCCGCAACTGGGCGGGCTCGCCGGTACGGATCACCTCGTCCGGCGTGATCAGGTAACGGCCCGAGTTCGACGGCAACACCGGATCATCGACCTCGATCACCAGCCGCCCACACGCGCGCACACGGGCCGCCAGCGCGGCGGGCACGTCCACCAGCCGCAGCCAGGCCTCGTCCTCGACACCGGTCGACCGGCACACCCGCGGGTCGGTGAACAGCAGTTCGGTCGGTTCGTCCAGCGGACGCATCCAGGCCTTCACCCGGTCGACCAGGTCCACACCGAGCAGGTACCGCCACAGCCCGGCGAACGCGGCATCGGACGCCGTGTCCAGCATGTCCACCCGCATGGTCGCGGAGTCGGCCCCGGAATCGCGGTCGACGGCGTACTGGGCGATCCCGTCGACGCCGCCCGCACCATGGTGCAGGACGGTGACCGGCGGGACATCGGCCTTACGCAACCGGTTGCCCAGCCCCGCCCACCAGTACGACGGCCGCGCCATCGTCGCGGGGCGCGATGCGGCGAGACCCGAGTAGATCTCCGGCAGCCGCGCCATCGCGGCGTCCACGTCGAGCAGTTCAACCTCACCACCGCGGGGCGCCTCCGGCCGGAACACCGCCCGCCGCCGGTCCACCGTGTACGACAGTCCCCTGGTGCCGACGCCGTAACCGAACCGGCCGTAGATCGGGCCCTCGGTGGCGTACAACAGCGCCGCCACCGTGCCCCGGGCGCTGAGGTCCTCGAACTGGGCGCGCATCAGTTCCCGCAGCACGCCCCGGCGCGTCCGGTCCGGCCGGACGCCGACGCCGGTCACCGCGGCGAGCGGTACCGCCGCACCGCCCGGGACGACCACCGTGGAGTCGAACGAACGGGCCGTACCGATCAGCTCGCGGTCGAACACGCCGAGGGTACGGTCCGGCTGGAACGCGAACCGGGTCCGCTCCCACTCCTCGTCCGACGGCGGCGCCGCGTGCAGCGTGCTGCGGAACAAGCTGCTCGCCGCACGCTGCTCGTCATCGCGGAGAGTCCGGGTGGTGTGATCGCTCATGGCATCAGTGGATCACGCCGCACCGTCACTTCGGCTGACTGACCTCGTAGTTGCCGCTGTCGCTCTTGACGGTGAGGGTGACCTTCTGCTGCTTGCCGCCGACCGTGACGTCACAGTCGAAGGAGCTGTCGACGGTGACTTCCTGGCCCGCAGGGCAGCTCACACTCTCGACGCCCTCGATCTTGTACTTGTCCACGAGCACGCCCTGCACGTCACGGCTCACGGCCGCCTCGTCGAACGTCTTGGTGACCAGGAACCCCGGCGCCAGGAAACCGGTGACCGCGAACGCCGCCACCAGGACCACGGCCACGGCGACCCCGATCCAGATCGGGGTCTTCGACTTCTTGGCGCCGGCGGGAGCCGCGCCCCCGGGGAATCCGCCCGGCTGCTGGCCGTACTGGGGTTGCTGCCCATAGCCGGGCTGCTGCCCGTAACCCTGACCCGGCTGCGGCTGACCCGGCTGCCCGTACTGCGGCTGCTGCCCGTAACCCGGCTGCTGCCCGTACTGGGGCTGACCTTGCGGCTGCTGCCCGTACTGGGGTTGCTGCCCGTAGCCGGGCTGCTGCCCGTAACCCTGACCCGGCTGCGGCTGACCCGGCTGCCCGTACTGCGGCTGCTGGCCATAACCCGGCTGCTGCCCGTAGGCGCCCTGTCCCTGGTCGGGGATACCGCCCGAGGGGGTGCCCGGAAGCTGTCCCGCACCGTAGGGTTGCTGCCCCCACTGCTGCGGATCGTTGCCTCCGTACGGCGTGCTCATCCGTGTCGCCTCCGCCAGGTCGAGAATGTCGCTGCGACCGGTGGTTCCGGCCCCGTCGTGGGGCCGATCAAACCACAGAGCCACCACGCACACACCCGACGGGCATCACGTCGAGCCGGCCGCCACCACACCGCGGCGGAGGGCTCGTACGGCGTCGGAGGCCGCGGCACCCACCGGGTCGGCCTTGCCGAGTACGTCCCGGATCTGGTCGAGCAGGTCGATGACCTGCCGTGACCAGCGCACGAAGTCGCCGGCGGACAGTTCCTGGCCGTTCGCCTCGGCCGCGGTGAGCACCTTCTCCAGCGACTCGCCCCGTGCCCACCGGTACACCGGCCAGGCGAACCCGGCGTCCGGCTCACGGGTGCGGTCCAGCCGGTGCCTGCGCTCGTCCTCGGCCAGCTCGCTCCACAGTCGCGCCGTCTCCTGCCACGCCTTCGGTACCGCGCCCTGTGGCAACCGCGGCTCACCCGGTGAGTCGCGGCGCGCCTCGAACACCAGCACCGACACCACGGCCGCCAGTTCCGGCGGAGTCAGTCCCTCCCACACGCCGTGCCGGATGCACTCGGCGGCGAGCAGATCGGACTCGCTGTAGAGCCGGGCCAGTCGCCTGCCGTGCTCGGTGGCCCGTTCCTCGTCGTTCTCGGCGAGGTAGCCCCGCTCGGTCAGCAGCGCACGGATCCGGTCGAACGCGCGCGCCAGGGAGTGCGTGGTCGCGGCGACCTTCCGTTCGAGCTGCTCGGTCTCCGCCGTCAGCCGGTGGTGGCGCTCGACCCAGCGCAGGTTCGCGTCCCGTTCGGCGAGACCATGGCTCGGGTGCGAGCGCAGGGCACGCCGCAGCGACAGCAGTTCCGGGTCGTCGTTCGCACCGGACCGCCGCTTCTGCCGCGAGGGCAGCGCGATGCCCGTGTTCCGCAGCGTCGAGGCGATGTCCCGCCGGGTCCGCGGCGAGCGCAGTTCGACGTGCTTGGGCAACCGGATATGACCCAGCGCCTCGACCGGGCTCGGGAAGTCCGACACCGACAGCGGTCCCGACCAGCGGTCCTCGGTGACGACCACCGGGCGCGGCTCGCGGATCGGGTCCAGTCCCGGATCGACGACCACGGCCAGCCCCGCGCGCCGCCCGGCGGGCACGGCGATCACATCGCCCTTGCGCAGTGTCTCCAGCGACGCGGCCGTGTCCGCTCTGCGCGAGGCCGTGTTCTGCTTGGACAGCGCCTTCTCCCGCGCGGAGATCTTCTGCCGGATGTCCACATAGGACTGCATATCGCCGAAGTCGCCGGTGATCGCCTCGGCGTACCCCTGGAGGGCCTCGCGGTTGCGTTCGATCCTGCGGGCGGTGCCCACCACCGAACGGTCCGCCTGGAACTGGGCGAACGACTGCTCGAGCAGATCCCGGGCCGCGTCGGCACCGAGCTGTGCGACCAGGTTGATGGCCATGTTGTATCCAGGCCGGAACGAGGACCGCAGCGGGTAGGTGCGCGTCGAGGCCAGGCCGGCGACCTGTTTCGGATCGACACCCGGCTGCCACACCACGACGGCGTGCCCCTCGATGTCGATGCCGCGCCTGCCCGCACGGCCGGTGAGCTGCGTGTACTCCCCCGGTGTCAGGTCGACGTGCGCCTCGCCGTTGTACTTGACCAGCCGCTCCAGCACGACGGTGCGAGCGGGCATGTTGATGCCCAGCGCCAGCGTCTCCGTCGCGAACACGGCCTTCACCAGGCCGCGGACGAACAGCTCCTCCACCGTCTCCTTGAACGCGGGCAGCAGCCCCGCGTGGTGACCGGCGACCCCCCGTTCCAGCGCCTCACGCCACTCCCAGTAACCGAGGACACCGAGATCACCCTCGGGCAGGTCCTTGGTCCGCTCGTCGACGATGCGACGGACCGCCTCGACCTCTTCCGGGCCGTTGAGCCGCAGGTCGGCTCGCACGCACTGGTCCACCGCCGCCTGGCAGCCCGCCCGGGAGAAGATGAACACGATCGCCGGGAGCAACGCGGCCGCGTCGAGGCGTTCGAGCACGTCCACCCGGGACGGTGGCCGGAAACGGGGACCACGCGGCGGCGGCCCCCTGCGTCTGCCCCGCGGACCACGCGCGGCGGCGGGGGCGTGCATGCGCCCGACCTCCTCGGCGCGGCGCAGCAACTGCGGGTTGATCGTGTTCTCGTCGCTGTCCGCACGGTCCCCGGCGAACAGGTCCAGCAGCCGGTTGCCGACGATCATGTGCTGCCACAACGGAACCGGGCGGTGTTCGTCCACCACGACCGTCGTGTCGCCGCGGACCTCCACCAGCCACTCACCGAACTCCTCGGCGTTGCTCACCGTCGCCGACAGGCCCACCACGCGCACGTGCTCGGGCAGGTGCAGGATCACTTCCTCCCACACCGCCCCGCGGAACCGGTCGGCCAGGTAGTGCACCTCGTCCATCACGACGTACGCCAGTTCGTCCACAGTGGACGAACCCGCGTAGAGCATGTTGCGCAGCACCTCGGTGGTCATCACGACGATCTGCGCGTTGCCGTTGACCGAGGTGTCGCCGGTGAGCAGCCCGACCGCGCCGGAACCGTAGCGCTCGGTCAGGTCCGCGAACTTCTGGTTGGACAGTGCCTTGATCGGCGTGGTGTAGAAGCACTTGCGGCCTTCGGCGAGGGCGAGGTGGACGGCGAACTCGCCGACCACGGTCTTGCCCGCGCCGGTCGGGGCGCACAGCAGCACCCCGTGCCCGTCCTCCAGCGCCTCGCAGCCGCGGCGCTGGAAGTCGTCGAACTCGAACAGCACCTCGGCGGCGAAGCGGGTGAGCTGCGGGTACGCCGCGCGCCTGCGGGAGGCCGCGTAGGCCTCGGCCGGGGTCCGGGAATCGGTGGAGGCCACGAGGTCAGGGTTTCACACGCGACGGGTGGTTCGCAGGCGGCGGGCCGTGACCGAGGTGGTCGGCTACGGTCGGAGCGTGGCAATCGGCGGCGCCCACGCGTCCGGAACGGAACCGGTGCTCCCGGCGAGCCCCCACCCGCTGCGAGCCGTGCTGTTCAGCCAGCGATGGCTCGACCTGACGTTCGTGCACTGGCCGCTGCCGCCGGACGTGGTGGCGCCCCTGCTGCCCGCCGGGACCGAGCCGGACTGCCTGGACGGGCTGACCTATGTCGGCCTGGTGCCCTTCCGGATGGCGGACACCAGCGTGCTCGGCTCCCCGCCGGTCCCCTACGCCGGGAACTTCCTGGAAACCAACGTGCGGCTCTATTCGGTGGACCGGCAGGGACGACGCGGAGTCGTGTTCCGCTCCCTCGAGGCCTCCAGGCTGCTCGCCGTGCTCACCGCCCGCGGCGGCCTTGGCCTGCCGTACATGTGGGCGAGAATGCGCTGCGTCCGCGACGGAGACGAGCTCACCTACACCAGCGATCGACGGTGGCCCCGCGTTCCGGCATCCGCCACGATGGGCGTCCGGCTCGGCGAGGACGTGGCGACGACCACCGAACTGGAGCGGTTCCTCACCAACCGGTGGGCCCTGCACACCCGGTTCGCCGGACGGACCTGGCTACTGCCCAACGCGCACGGCCCGTGGACGTTCCGGCGGGCCACCATCACACATCTCGCGGAGAACCTCGTGCGGACGGCCGGACTGCCCGCGCCCGCCGGGCCGCCCGTCAGCGTGCTCCACTCGCCCGGGGTGAAGGTCCACTTCGGGCTGCCGAGACCTGTCTGACCCAACGACACGACCCGGCTCACCGCCGCCGTGCCGCCGGGTGTCAGCCGACGAACGAGAGTGCCCCGGGAACGCAGCGCACGCTCGCGGGCAAGCGCCCGAGCGGTTCACCGTCCGCGTACACCGGGTCGCCGTCACCGGCGATGTGCAGTTCCGCCGCGCGGAACGTCCGCACCGCGGGATGATCCACGTGCGCGCCGGTCCGCAGGGTCGGCAGCATCCGCAGCAGCTCGTGCCGCGGCAGCCTGCCCACCACCGTCACGTCGAACATCCCGTCGTCCGGCTCGGCCCCCGGGCAGACCGGGATTCCACCGCCGTACCAGGCGGTGTTGCCGACGGCGAGCAGCGTCGCGTCGATGTCGACACTGTCGTCGTCCGCGCGCACGGCGAACCGGCGGGGCCGGAGCGCGGCCAGTTCGGCCAGGATCGCCAGGTCGTACCTGCGCGGCCCGGACGGCCACCGCATCCGGTTCACCCGCTCGCTCACCGAGGCGTCGAAACCGGTGCAGAGCACCGTGCCGAACCAGGTGCCGTCGGCGGTGCCCAGGTCCAGCGATCGGCTGCGTCCGGCCTCGACCGCCGCGACGAGCGCGTCCACCGCGTCGAGCGGGTCGGCCGGAACGTTCAGGGCCCGTGCGAGGTCGTTGCCCGTGCCGGAGGGGACCAGCCCGAGCGCGACACCGGTGCTCGCACAGAACTGCACGCCCTGGTGTGCGGCGCCGTCGCCGCCGAGCACGACCAGCAGGTCCAGACCCTCGCCGTGCGAGCCGCGCATGAGCTCCCGCGACTGCTCGACGGTGTCGGCCACGAGCAGATCCAGCCGGTCCACCGCCTCCCGTAACCGGGCGGCGACACTACCGGCGATACGCGCGGCGGTGCCGTGCCCGGATGCGGGATGAACGGCCAGCGCCGCGTGCAGCCCCATCGCGGATCAGGTGATGTCGTCGGTGTTCTTCGACCCGCCGAATCGCGAGGGCTGTGCCGGCTCGGGCTCGTCGGCACTGCTCGGCGTGTACTCGAACGGTGCCGCCTCGTCGTCGTCGAGGCCCTCGAGTCCCTCGGCCTTGCGCTGCTTGGCGAGCTTGCGATCGTGGAAGCGGGCGAGCTGGATGGCGAGTTCGAACAGCACCACCAGCGCACCGGCCAACGCCAGCATCGAGAACGGGTCGTTGCCGGGAGTGGCGAAGGCCGCGAAGACGAACAGCCCGAAGATCATGCCGCGCCGCCAGCGCTTGAGCTGGTCGTAACTGACCACGCCGACCCGGTTGAGCATCACCACGAGCAGTGGCAGTTCGAAACTGACACCGAAGATCAACAACAGCGACAGCACGAACGACACGTACTTCTCACCGGCGAGCGCGGTGACGAACTGGTCCGCGCCGAAGCTCACCAGCAGCGCCAGAGCACCCGGCACCAGCACGTAGGCAAGCACAGCGCCCGCGGCAAACAGGATGCTGGCGAAGCCGACGAAGCTGAGCGCGTACTTGCGTTCCTTCGAGTACAGGCCCGGGGCGATGAAAGCCCAGAGCTGGTACAACCACAGCGGCCCGACCACGACCATGCCGGCGGCGATCCCGACCTTCAACTGGATCAGGAACGCCTCGAACGGCACGGTCTGCAGGAGCTGGCACTTCCCGCCGTTGCGGGCGGTCAGCAGATCGGCCTGCGGCAGATCGCAGTACGGCCCCGTCAGCAGGTCGCCGAGAGACGGGATCGGGCCCAGCTTCGTCTGGAACCAGATGAAGCCGAAGACGCCACCGAGCAGAATCGCCAGCAGCGCGTAGCCGAGCCTGCGCCGGAATTCGTAGATGTGCTCGATGAGCGACATCGTCCCGTCGGGATTGTGCCTGCGCCTACGGCGCTTCTTGGCACCCCGTCGTTCAGTTTTCTCCGCAGCAGGGTCGGCCACTGGACGTCGTTTCCGTTCCGGCTCAGCTGACGTTCTTCTGCGCGGGATCGGCCGCCTGCTGCTTCTTCAGCTCGTCGAGCTGGCGCTGCAACTCGTCGACCTGCTTGTCCGATCCGGTCGGCGTGGCACCGGCCTGGGCCTGCGGCAGGGCCTTCGTCTCGACGTCGGTGCTGTCGGCACCGTCGGTGGCGGAGTCCTCGGACTTGTCCTTCATGTCCTTGGTCTCGGCCTTGAAGATCTTCATGGACTTGCCGATGGAGCGGGCGGCGTCCGGCAGCCTCTTGGCGCCGAACAGCAGCACGACCACCAGAACCAGGATGATCAAGTGCCACGGCTGGAGTGCGTTCACCGTGTGGCCTCCTTACTCGTTCACGTCCGAATCCTACGTTGCCTGACGACGGCGCCGCCCGTCCAGGGCGACGCGCAGCGCGGCCGACCGTGCGCGCAACAACCCCGCGCGGTCGCCCGTGTCCCTGGTGACCATGCTCGCGGTCCGGGAGAAACGGCGCAAGAGCCGTACGATCCGGACGACAAGGATGATCAGGACGACGAGTCCGACGACGGCGAGCACAACACTCGGCAGGTAGAGCACCTACGCACAGTACTGCGTCTAGACGGCCGGGACATGACGCGCCCTCGCCAGCGCCTCGGCGGCACGCCGCCGCACGGCATCCGCCAGCGCCGCCGGGCGCTCCACCCGGACCTCGCCGCCGAGGCCCAGCACCAGCCGCACCATCCACGACTCGTCGCCGTAACGCATCCGCACCCGCAACCGGCCGCCCGGCAGCTCCGCCAGTTCCTCACACGGGTAGTACTCCGCCACCCAGCGCCCGTCCGGCTCCAGCACCAGCTCCGCCTCCGCCTGGTCCGGGCGCACCGAGAACACCCCGTCCGACAGGTCCGTCGGCCGCGCCTCCGCCGGCGGCCGGGCCGGCTCGTCCAGCACGCTCAGCTCGTCGATCCGGTCCAGCCGGAACAACCGCACTCCCTCGGCGCTGCGGCACCACGCCTCCAGGTACCCGATCGCCTCGACGATCAGCAGCCGCATCGGATCCACCGTGCGCTCACTGATCCGATCCTTGGACGCCGTGTAGTACCGGATCCGCAGCGCCTTCCCGGCCTGCATCGCACCCCGCACCGTCTCCCGGGTACGCGCCGTCGTCTCCGCCTCCCGCACGCCCATGCCGACCACCACGCCGGAGGGCTGCGCCTCCCCCGCGGCGGTCTCGATCTTCGCGATGGCCCGGTGCACGGCCTCGGTGTCCAGCACCCCCGGGGTCTCCGCCAGCGCCCGCAACGCCACCAGCAGCGCCGTCGCCTCCCCGCCGGTCAGCCGCAACGGGCGCTGCAGCCCGGCGTCGTAGGTGACCGTCACGGTGTCCCCGTCGAAGGAAAGGTCGATCAGGTCACCGGGCCCGTACCCCGGCAACCCGCACATCCACAGCAACTCGAGATCCTTGCGCAACTGCTTCGGCGTGACCCCGAAATCGCGCGCCGCCTCGTCGATCCGGATACCCGGACGCGCCAGCAGGTACGGCACCAGCGCGAGCAGTCTCGGCATCCGCTCCGTCGACCCGCTCATGCCCGCGCCGCCAGTTCCAGCCGCTCCCGCACGGCCTTCGCCAGCACATCCGGTTCGAGCACGACGACATCCGCACCATGGCCGGCGATCCAGTCCGCCGCGCCCTCGGGGAAGTACAGGTCGATCTCCGCCAGATCGCCGGGCTCCCCGCCGAGTTCCATGCTGCCGGTGATCGTCGCCCGTCTGCGCACCCCGGCGGCCCGGCCCCGCGCCACCCACAGCCGTGCCCGTGCGACCGGCGAGGTGTCCCGGGGCCCGGTGACCGAGACGAACTCCAGCAGGTTCACCCCCTCCGGACGCCGCACCACCCCGCGCTCACCGACCACCCGCACCGCACCGGTGATCCGGGACAGCCGGAAGCACCGCGGCGCGTTCCGGTCCCGGTCGTGCCCCACGACGTACCACCGGGCCCGCCAGGACACCACGCCCCACGGCTCCAGCACCCGCGCCAGCCGCTCCGGCGAACCCGACCTGCGGTACTCGAAACGCACCGCCTGCCGCGCCTGCACCGCCGCCAGCAGGGGCGCGAACGCCGGCTCGGCCCGCACCCTCGGCTCGACGATCGTCTGCGCGTTCTGGTCCACCTCGACGCCGGCCGCGCGCAGTTTCACCAGCGCGCCCTGCGCCTGACCGGTCAGTTCCGGTGAATCCCACAGTCGCACCGCCAGGCCCACGGCCGTCGCCTCGTCCGGCGCCAGTTCGATCTCGCCGAGTTCGTAGTCGCGGCGCGCGATGCGGTAGCCCTCGATGGAGTCGAAGGCCGAGTTCCGCCCCGTCTCCAACGGGATCCCCAGTTCCCGCAACTCGTTCTTGTCGCGCTCGAACATGCGGGAGAACGCCTCGTCGGACGCCGCGTCGGCGTAACCGGAGACAATGCCGCGGATTCGTTCCGCGGTGAGATACTGCCGAGTCGAGAGAAGGGCCAGCACCAGGTTGACCAGCCGTTCGGCGCGTGCGGTGGACACCGCCACACAGTAACCGCCCGCCGCGCGCCCGTTCATCAGGTCGCCCGTGCGCGTCGCGGCGGGACGCCAACGGCGCGGGTACGGTCGGCGGACATGACCGACCGTGTCCTGCTCATCACCGGCGCGTCCCGCGGTATCGGCGCCGCCACCGCCCGGCTCGCCGCCCGGGACGGCTACCGGCTGGCGCTGCTGTCCCGCCACCGCGACTCCCTCGCCCCGCTCGTCGACGAAATCGGCCAGGACCGGGCGCTGGCGCTGGCCGCCGACGTCACCGACTGGGACGGGCTCAGCGCCGCGATCGCGACCGCCGAGAACCACTACGGACGCCTCGACGCCGTGTTCGGCAACGCCGGTGTCATGCACCCCTCGACGTTCCTCGGCGGCGACAGCGACGACGACTCCGGTGACGGCGACTCGGGCGGCGGCGTCCCGGAGAAGTGGCGGGACATGGTGCTCACCAACGTCTACGGCGCCGCCATCACCGCCAGAGCGGCGCTGCCCGCGCTCACCCGCACCGAGGGCCACCTGCTGCTCACCGGCTCCGTCGCCGGACGGGGCATCCGCCCGGGAAACCTCTACTCCGCCACCAAATGGGCCGTCACCGGGCTCGCCGGGGCCATCCGCGCCGAGGCCGTCGGCACCGGCGTGCGCGTCACGCTCATCCAGCCCGGACTGGTGGACACCGAACTCATCACCGCCGAGCAACGGGCCAAGCCCACCCTCGAACCCGAGGACATCGGCAACGCCGTGCTCTACGCGCTCGCCCAGCCCGCCCGCGTCGACGTCAACGAAATCGTCGTCCGCCCCACCGGCCAGGACCCCGAACGCTGACCGGTGACCTCACGGCGCGACGGCATCGCAGGGCAGCTCCCGAGGCGCGGAACCCAGGTTGAACAGGATCGGCCGTGGGTCGTCGAAGTGGCGGTTGAGGTGGCGGTCGAGACCGCCGAGGGCGGGAACGAACCGCCCGGCGAGAGAGTGTGCGTCCGGTCCGGTCGGGTAGCGGAGGCCCGTCCCCTTCAGCAGGGCCGCCCGCCGCCCGGTGACGGCCGGATCGGCGGTCAGTTCGGCCATCAGGGCCCGAAGAGCGGTGACCCCGGCGCCAGCGACAGCGTCTGGGCATGGGTGTGCGTCGCGACGCGTTCGGCGGCGGGCCGCCGCTCGGGCTCGTAGTCGTCGAGCAGGGCCGGTGCCCCGTGCACCGCTCCGGCGAGTCGCCAGGCGAGACAGGCCGCGTCCTGCAGTCCGACATTGAGCCCCGGGGCCCCGACCGCGTTGTGCACATGCGCGGCGTCACCCGCCAGCAGCACCCGGCCACGCCGATAGGTCTGCGCGATCCGGGTGTTGCGGCCCGACCAGCGTCGAAACTGGTGCGGCCCCGGCCCGGGCGGTGCGGTCATCGAGACGGCCGCACCGACAACCCGCTCGAACGCCGCGGCCATCCCGGATATCGACACCGGGGGCGCCTCCGAATCGGCCGAGTCCTCCGGTTCGTCCCATTCCATGGCGCTGACCAGAACCGCGCCGGACGACCGCGGCAGCATCGCCCAGGCACCACGTGGGGGCGGTTCCACCCGTAGAGCCCGAGCGATCCGAGGCCCGGAACGTCGACCTCTGCCGTCGAGGGGCGCACCACGCTGCCCGGAAGGCCGACCTCCGCCGAACGACAGACAACGGTGCTGCCGGTGACCCCGGGGAATCCGATGCCGGCGAACTCGCGAACCCGGCTGTGGGCACCATCGCAACCGACGACGTACTCCGCGCTCAGATCGCGCTCATCGCGACCGTGACGCACCCGAAGGCAGACCCCGTCCTCGGTCGCGGTCAGGCCGACCACCTCGTGCGAGCGGCGTACCTCGACACCCAGGTCGCCGAGACGTCCGGCGAGGGCACGTTCGAGTTCCTGTTGCGAGGTACCCACCCCGTGCAGCGGGCTCGCGGGGACGGCGGTGAGATCGAGCCCGACGCCGCCGAAACTGGAACGCCGGGGTCGCGGGCGACCCCTCGGGGTGCCCCAGCCGGGCAAGCACACCACGATGGTGGAGCAGCCGTACAACCTGCCCGACGACGCCGTTCGCCTTCGGTTCCCTGCTCGGCACGGCAAGGCGGTCGAGCACCGTCACCGCGACACCGGCCCGGGCGAGATCACCGGCGAGCAACAGCCCCGTCGGTCCGGAGCCGACGACGACCAACTCGGAGGAATCCATCAGCCCATGCTGGCCGCTCCCCAAGCACTTCCGGACACGAGGGCGTACCAGGCACCATCCAGCCCGGCGGTGAAATCACCGCTGCAGGCCCCGCGGACGCAGTCAGCGCCACTCGGTGGAACACCGGCGGATCACCCGGCAAGCAGAGCGAGTTGCCTGGCCTGAGCCACCAGGATCCCGGTGGAGTCCCAGACCTCGAAGTCCTCCTCGTGGTAGCCGTCGATCACGTGCCGCGTGGACACCCGGCAGGCCAGCCATCCCGGGGCCGGCCGGGCGCGCAGATGCACCGTCAGCTCGACCGTCAGCGAACCCGCCGCCCCCAGCTCCATCACCGCCGGGGCCGCGGCGTCCACCAGCATCGTCAGCCCCGGAAGGTCCGCGTCCCGGCCGTCCCGGAACCGCATCCAGAACTCCGCGGACGGTTCCCCGCTGGGCACGCCACGCCACCAGCCGGTCACCTCCGGCACCCGATATTCGACCCGGTGCGCCACCGACCCCTCCGGCAGTCCCATGCCCGCCACCGGATCCACACACACCTCCGGCACCGGTAGCGCGGGCGGCGCGTTGCGGAGCACCGTCGGCCCGCGTGCGGCGTCGAAGTCGGTGAAGGTCGCCACCGCCCGCAGGACCTCCCGGCCGTCCTGGCGCAGACCGCCCTGCACGGTCGCCAGCCGCCGTCCCGCCCGCACCAGCTCGGTGCCGATCCGCGCCGGGCCCGCGACCCCCGCGCGCAGGAAGAACGCCGACACGACCAGCGGATCCGGCAGCGGACTGACCCGGCACAACGCCCGGACGGTCACGCCCAGCAGATAACCGCCGTTCGCCGTCCCGCCGATCGCCTGCCAGCGATCCGCGACCGTCGCGGTGAAACCACCACCGCCGGCAGGCCGCACGCCGGTGTCGGTGTCGAACTCGAAGCCGCCTCGCGCGGTCGTCTCACTGGTCATGCGATCAGCTTCCGCCGCGCATCCCGCGACGTCGACTACCTCGGGGGTAAGGCCGCTACAGCGAACCGATCAGGCGCTCCACCCGCTCGTCCACCGCGCGGAACGGGTCCTTGCACAACACCGTCCGCTGCGCCTGGTCGTTCAGCTTCAGGTGCACCCAGTCGACGGTGAAGTCCCGGCCCGCCTGCTGCGCCGCCGCGATGAAGTCGCCGCGCAGCTTCGCCCGCGTCGTCTGCGGCGGGGTGTCCTTGGCGAGCTCGATCTCCCCGTCGTCGGTCACCCGCTTGATCAATCCCTTGCGCTGCAACAGATCGAAGATGCCACGGCCGCGGCGGATGTCGTGGTAGGCGAGATCGAGCTGAGCGATCCGCGGGCTGGACAGGTCCAGGTCGTGCTTCGTCCGGTACCGCTCCACCAGACGGTGCTTGATCGCCCAGTCGATCTCGGTGTCGATCTTGCTGAAGTCCTGCTGCTCCACCGCGTCCAGCGCCCGGCCCCACAACTCCACGACCCGCTCCGCCGTCGGCCCGGAACCGTTCTCCGCCACGTGCGCCACGGCCTTCGCGTGGTACTCACGCTGGATGTCCAGCGCCGAGGCCTCCCTGCCCCCCGCCAGCCGCACCTGCCGCTTACCGGTCAGGTCGTGGCTGATCTCCCGAATCGCCCGGATCGGGTTGTCCAGCGTGAAATCCCGGAACTGCACACCGTGCTCGATCATCTCCAGCACAAGGTGCGCCGCGCCGACCTTCAGCAGCGTCGTCGGCTCGGCCATGTTCGAATCGCCGACGATCACGTGCAGCCGCCGGTAACGCTCCGCGTCCGCGTGCGGCTCGTCGCGGGTGTTGATGATCGGCCTCGACCGCGTTGTGGCGCTCGACACACCTTCCCAGATGTGTTCCGCCCGCTGGGAAAGGCAGTACACCGCGCCCCTGGGCGTCTGCAGCACCTTGCCCGCACCGCACACGAGCTGGCGCGTCACCAGGAACGGCAGCAGCACGTCCGCGATCCGGGAGAACTCCCCCGCCCGCGTCACCAGATAGTTCTCGTGACAGCCGTACGAGTTGCCCGCCGAGTCGGTGTTGTTCTTGAACAGGAAGATGTCACCACCGATGCCCTCGTCCGCCAGCCGCCGCTCCGCGTCGACCAGCAGGTCCTCCAGGATCCGCTCACCCGCCTTGTCGTGCGTCACGAGCTGGGTCAGATCGTCACACTCCGCCGTCGCGTACTCGGGATGCGAACCCACGTCCAAGTAGAGACGCGAGCCGTTGGACAGGAAGACGTTCGAGGACCGGCCCCACGACACCACTCGCCGGAACAGGTACCTGGCCACCTCGTCAGGCGAGAGCCGTCGCTGTCCGTGGAACGTGCAGGTGACCCCGAACTCGGTTTCGATGCCAAAGATCCGCCGCTGCATCTCACAAGAGTAGGCGCTACCCCCACCCGGCCGGTGCGCCGTTCGGGCGGCGACACGCCGTGGGCTACGTTGCGCAGTGTGTTGACCCACTTGAAGCGCCCCCTGCGTCAGGTCGGCCGCACGGACCGTGACCTGGTCCGTCGCAGCGCCGCACTGCCCCGCACCCGGGCCGACGATGTGCTGACCGCGCTCTCCCGCTCGGCCAACAAGTCGCGCCTCTGGTGGGGTGTCGCCGCCGTCCTCGCCGTGCGCAAGGGAACCCCCCGCCGCGCCGCCCTCCGCGGCGTCGCCGCCATCGCCGGTGCCAGTGCCGTCGCCAACCTCGCCGGCAAACCGCTGTTCCCCCGCCGCAGGCCCGCCGCCGAGGAAGTACCCGAGCACCGCAGGCTGGTCCGCAGGCCCACCTCCTCGTCCTTCCCCTCCGGCCACTCCGCCTCCGCCGCCGCGTTCACCACCGCCGTCGCGATGGAGTTCCCGGCCGCCGGGCTGGCCATCGCCCCGCTGGCCGCCGCGGTCGCCTACTCCCGTGTGCACACCGGCGTCCACTGGCCAAGCGACGTCGGCGCCGGAGCACTCATCGGTATCGGTATCGCCGGCGCCACCCGCCACTGGTGGCCGCTGCAGACCGGTCAGCCCGCCGAGACCGCCCACCGGGCCGAGGCGCCACTGATGCACGACGGCGAGGACATGCTCGCACTGGTCAACCCCAAATCCGGCGTCGACGGCCAGGACCCCACCGAGGACGTCCGCTACGCCTGGCCCAAGGCCACGATCGTCTACCCGGACCCGAGCACCGACATCCGCACCCAGCTCGCCGACGAGATCCGTGTGCGGCAGGGCAGTGTGCGGGCACTGGGCGTCGCGGGGGGCGACGGCACCGTCGCCGCCGTCGCCTCCGTCGCCGCCGAACACGAACTCCCGCTCGCCCTGATCCCCGCCGGCACGCTCAACCACTTCGCCCGCGACGTCGGGGTGCGCTCCGTGGAGGACGCCGACGAAGCCACCGAGGACGGCAAGGCCGTCGGCATCGACCTCGGCGAGGTCGAGGTCAGCGGCGGAGCGGGCGACGCCCGTCGTTGGTTCGTCAACACGGCCAGTCTCGGCGGCTACCCGGAGATGGTGCGTATCCGGGAGAGGCTCCAGCAGCGGCACCCGAAGTGGCCGTCGGCGGCGCTCGCGATGGCCCGCTCCCTGCGCCATGCCCGTCCGCTGCCGGTGCGCCTCAACGGCAGTGAGACTTCCGTCTGGCTCATCTTCGTCGGCAACGGCACGTACTCCCCCAAGGGTTTCGCGCCGTCCAGCAGGCCCGCGCTGGACACCGGCATGCTCGACGTCCGATACCTGCGCGCCGACCTGCCGTACTCACGCGCCCGGTTCATCCTCGCGGTCGTCACCAACTCTCTGCACGCCAGCCACGTGTACCGCCAGTACGACCTGCCGGAGCTGGACGTGGAACTGCTCGACGGCAACCGCCGTGTCGCCACCGACGGTGAGGTCGGCCCGCTGGGCAACCGGTTCGTGTTCCGCTCCCGTCCCAGCGCGCTGGCGATCTACCGGCGCTGAGCGGGCGGCGGCTCAGGCCCGGTCCGCCGCCCCTTCGGCGGTGCTCTCGCCGGGCCGCAGCGTGCCGAAGCTCCATTCGTAGCCCTCCGGATCGAGTACTCGGCAGCGGTACACCCCCACTCGGTCGCCTCCGGCTTCCACACGACCGTCGCGCCGGCGTCCACCGCGGCCTCGTGGATCGCGTGCACCTCGGTCTCGGTCGCCACGCTCAGGTACACGCCGTGGCCGACCGTCTCGCCCCGGCGGGTGCAGCGCTCGTAGTCGTTGTCGTCGCTGAACACGATGGTCCCGGCACCCTCGCGCCGCAGCTCCGCGTGCACGACGCCGCCGTGCTCGTCGGCGAACTCGACGGTGGTGGTGAAGCCGAAGACCCGCTCCAGCCAGCGCAGCGCAGCGGGTGCGTCCCGGTTGAAGTAGGCGTGCAGCGTGAGGCGGCGGTTGGCGGTCTCAGTCATGCCGGGCGGATCTGACGATGGGGATCACGACACCGCAATTGTCATCGTGAAGTCACGGCCGAGTAGCCCGGAGAGTCGCTCGACTTCGTCGTCGAGCTCCTCGCGGGACGGGCGTTCCACTTCGGCGAACCAGGACACGGCCACTACTCCTCGGTCGATGTTCCATGTGGCCGAGACTTGTCCGGCTTGCAATGCCACGTTCGCACCTCGGGTCACGGCCGGACGGCGCGCGGCGGGGACGATGCGGTGGTCAGCGGTGCCCGCTCCGAGCATCCACTGATCGTATCCTGGTAGCAGGATTACTCCTTCCGGCTTCGGGGCGGCCGCGGTCAGGGAGGCGAGGTGCTCGCGCAGGTGCAGCATGGGGCTGCCGTCGACCTGAATCTCGGCAATATGGTCCTGGATGAGATCACCGATCCAACCGTCCAGCCGTCGGCGGCCGGCACTGAGACCTGCGACCAGCCAATAGCGCAAGTTGTCCCGTGTCGCCGGCCCGTAAGCGGCCAGGTAGGCCAGGATTGCTCGCCTTCCGGCCTCGTGGAGGTCGGGAATGCCTGTCCATCGGGGACTTGCTGCCGGCGACTGGAAGGTGATTTGTCCGTCCTGGACTGGGCCGAAGCACAGGTCCCCTTGCCATGCCAGCGGCTTGAGCAGAGTGTGACTGGGATCAGCGAGTGCGGCCCGCAGATGCCGGAATCGAGGGTAGTTCGCAACCCTCTCGATCAGTTCGGCGTGGCGAACAGGCCTGTGCGCGACAACGTCGCGCACCACCTCTCGGAGGGCTGGCCAGTCCCGCGGACTCAGCTTGTAGTGGGCCTGCCAGCTCGGCAGTTCCCATTGGCGATTCGCACAGCGAACCGCCAGATAAACGCCGGCGTCATCGGCGGCGAGCAGATGCGTGGCGCCGCGGAAGGCGTAGGTCCGGATCAGGTCGCCGTCACTCAACGCGCCCGCGAGCGCGTCGGACGAGGGCCGGGCCGACCGCCGCCCTGTGGCCAGGCCGGGGTCGCCCGACCACGCAGGAACGGCCCCGAGCCGGCGAACCACCTCAGTGACCGACCTCGCCCCCGCGACGAGAAAGTGCCGTTCCAGACGCCAGGCCAGCGCTTGCGCCAGTGACACGTCCATGCAACAAGACTAGTACTCCCAGCCATAGCTCATGATCTTGCGGCGTGACGGCCACTACCGGCGACAAAGCAGCGCCAACGAAGAGATACAACGATCTACGACTGAAGTACTAGGCCGGTCGTTTCCGCGTTTCGACGAGGAAACGCTTCGTGTAGGCCTGAAACGATCCCCCCTCCCGGATCCGCTCGTGCATCGCGCGCAGCCGATCGCGGTACCGGTCCACCTCGAACCCGGGGACCGTCCAGACCACCTTGCGCAGGAAATAGACGACGGCGCCGACGTCGTGGAACTCGGCGAGCAGCGACTCCGAGCGCAGGTCGACCACGTCCATCCCGGCCCGCTCCGCTGCCGCCACCGCCCGGCCGGTGCTTCGCGAGTCATCCACGGGCTGCGGTCCGAGGAAGAACTCGGTCAGTTCCGCCATGGTCGCCTGCCCGACCTGCTGGGAAAGGAAGGTCCCACCGGGGCGCAACACCCGGCCGATCTCGTCCCACCACGTCGTCACCGGGTGCCGGGCCGACACCAGATCGACAGTGCCCGCACGCAAGGGCAGGCGCGGCACGTCACCGGCCGCGACAACGTGCACTCCCAGCGGACGCAGGTTCACCGAGGCACGCGCCAGGTTCGGCGGCCACGACTCGACGGCGACCGTCAACGGGGCCCGTCGTCCCACACCGGCAAGCACCTCGCCCCCGCCGGTCTGCACGTCGAGCGCCACCCCGGCCTCGGCCATCCGGGCGGCCAGCAACCGCGCGTAACCCCAGGACGGTCGTTCCTCGGTAGCCCGGCCGTCCAGCCAGGCGAAGTCCCAGCCGTCCACCGGGACGGCGGCGGCCTCGGCGACCAGGTCCTCGAACTCGCGATCCATCCGGCAACCGTGCCATGTGGACGAATGGGCGGCCACCGGATTCCCGGCGACCGCCCACTCCTGCCTGCGATGTCCTATGTGGACTGCCCGGAGCCGGACTCTCCCTCGTCACCGGAATCCTTGTCTCCCTTGGCATCCGGGTCGGCCTTCTCCGGTTCGGCAGGCAGCAGCGCCTCCAGCGCGGCACCCTCGATCCGGCGGAACTTGCGCAACGGACGCTCCCGGTCGAGCACGGCGACCTCGAGCTTCACCGGATCCGTCTCGTTGGTTCCGTTGTTCGTCGATCCCGGTGTGTTCGCCCGCGGAGCCCGCAGCGCACCCACCGCGATACCGACCGCGCCCTGCAGGTCCAGCCCTGCCTCGAAGGTGTCCTTCAACGTCCCGCTGATCGCGTCGGCCTGTCCGCCCATCACCACGAAACGCGGCTCGTCCCCGATCGACCCGTCGTAGGTGAGCCGGTAAAGCTGGTCGTCCTCCGAGGACGCGCCCACCTCCGCCACGCAGATCTCGACCTCGAACGGCTTGAGCTGCTCGGTGAAGATCGAACCCAGTGTCTGGGCGTAGACGTTCGCGAGCTGCCGCGCGGACACGTCCCGCCGGTCGTAGGCGTACCCCCACAGATCGACGTGCTTGATCCCGGCACGGCGGAGACTCTCGAACTCGCTGTACCGGCCGACCGCGGCGAAGCCGATCCGGTCGTAGATCTCGGAAACCTTGTGCAGGGTCGTCGACGGGTTCTCCGCGACGAACAGCACCCCACCGGCGTACTTCAGCACGACGACGCTCCGGCCCCGCGCAATTCCCTTGCGCGCGAGCTCGGACCGCTCTCGCATCAGTTGTTCCGGCGAGGCGTACAGCGGCATCGTCACGGCATTTGCTCCGCTCTGTTCATGGCTATCTCAAACACTGGCTTCAGGAAGAAAGGACCCGGTTCCGGGCGGAGACGTCAGCCCGCCGCCGCCGAACGGTCACGCACCACGGCCTCGGCCACCGCCGCGGTCCGCTCCGCCGAAACCGCCACGGCACCCTCGGCGGCGGTGATCGTCACGACGTTCGGGAAAATCCGGCGCACCAGATCCGGACCACCGGTCGCGGTGTCGTCGTCCGCGGCGTCGTAGAGGGCCTCGACGGCCGCGCGCACGGCCGCGTCGGCATCCGCCCGCGGATCGTGCAACTTCTTCAGCGCGGACTTCGCGAACAGCGAGCCCGAACCGATCGCGTGGTAACCGGCGTTCTCCTCGTACCGCCCACCGGTGACGTCGTAGGAGACGATCCGCCCGGCACGATCCGGGTCGCCGGCCTCGGTGTCGTAGCCGACGAACAGCGGCAGCACGGCGAGGCCCGCCATCGCGATGTCCAGGTTCCCCTTCACCATCGTCGACAGCTTGTTCGTCTTGCCGTCCAGCGAGAGCCGCACGCCCTCGATCTTCTCGTAGTGGGCGAGCTCGACCGCGTACAGCCGGACGAGCTCCAGCGCGATCCCGGCGGTACCGGCGATCCCGACCGCCGAGTAGTCGTCGGTGACGTACACCTTCTCAAGGTCCCGCGAGGCGATCAGGTTCCCCGAGGTGGCGCGCCGGTCACCCGCGATCAGCACACCGCCCCGGAACGTCGCCGCGACGATCGTGGTGCCGTGCGGGGCGTCCAGGCCCCCACCTCCGGCCTGCACCGACCGGGCGCCCGGCAGCAGCTCGGGTGCCTGCGCCCGCAGGAAGTCGGTGAACGAGGAGGACGTGGCCGCCAGGTAGGCGGGCGGAAGCGCTCCGCCGGAGAGGGCGGACGAGGTGTTTTCCATGCGTGCTCGTGATTCCCATCGAACTGAGGTCGGGCGTGTCTGTGGTGCCGGAGCGAACCGGTAGCCGTCGGCCGGCTACTACTCGCCGCCCTTCTGCACGTAAGCGCGGACGAAGTCCTCGGCGTTCTCCTCGAGAACGTCGTCGATCTCGTCGAGGATCGTGTCCACGTCCTCGCCGAGCTTCTCCCGGCGTTCCTGGCCTGCGGCACCGCCGTCCTCGATCTCCTCGTCGGAGTCGCCGCCGCCATGACGCTCGATCTTTTCCTGAGCCATCTCGCCTCCCGGTGTGGCCGTTGCCCCTAAGCGTACCCAGCCGGGGCGTCGGATTGTGGATCCGCGGGCCCCGGCCCGCTAGTCCGTTACGGTCCGTCCGGTTAGTCCGATCCAGTGAGCGCCTCGACCAGTTCCTCCGCCGTGGCCGAGTCGTCCAGCAGCTTGCCCACGTGCGCCTTGGTACCCCGCAAGGGCTCCAGCGTAGGAATACGCACCAGTGACTCGCGCCCCACGTCGAAGATCACCGAATCCCAGGAGGCCGCCGCGATCGACGCCGCGTACTTCTCCAGCGTCCGGCCGCGGAAGTAGGCCCGGGTGTCCGAGGGTGGCGTGGTGATGGCCGCCTGCACCTCCTCCTCGGTGACCAGGCGCTTCATCGAGCCGCGGGTCACCAGGCGGTTGTACAGGCCCTTGTCCAGCCGGACGTCCGAGTACTGCAGGTCGACCAGGTGCAGCCGAGGAGCGCCCCAGCCGAGCTGGTCCCGCTGCCGGTACCCCTCGAGCAGACGCAGCTTCGCGGGCCAGTCCAACCGGTCCGCGCACTCGGCCGGGTCCCTGGCCAGCGCGTCCAGCGTCTCGCCCCAGATCCGCAGGACCTCGAGTGCGTCGTCCTCGGCACCGGTGCGCCGCAGATGCGCGGCGGCCAGCTCGTGGTAGGCGAACTGCAGGTCGAGGCCGGTGTACTTGCGCCCGTTCGCCAGCTCGACCTTCGCCCTCAACGTCGGATCGTGGCTGATCTGGTGAACCGCCCGCACCGGCTCGTTGAGCTTCAGTTCGTCGAAGCGCACACCCGCCTCGATCATGTCCAGCACCAGAGCCGACGTACCCAGCTTCAGGTAGGTGGAGTACTCGGCGAGGTTCGCGTCACCGACGATGACGTGCAGTCTGCGGTACTTGTCCGCGTCCGCGTGCGGCTCGTCGCGGGTGTTGATGATGCCGCGCTTCAGCGTCGTCTCCAGGCCGACCTCGACCTCGATGTAGTCGGCGCGCTGGGAGAGCTGGAAGCCCGCCTCCTCACCCTGCTGGCCGATGCCCACCCGGCCGGAGCCCGTCATCACCTGCCGGGACGCGAAGAACGGCGTCAGCCCGCCGATCACCGCGGTGAACGGCGTCGACCGCGCCATCAGGTAGTTCTCGTGCGTGCCGTAGCTCGCGCCCTTGCCGTCGACGTTGTTCTTGTACAACTGCAGGGGCGGCTGACCGGGCACCGTCGCGGCCTTCATGGCCGCCAGTTCCATCACCCGCTCACCCGCCTTGTCCCAGATGACCCCGTCCCGCGGGTTCGTCACCTCCGGCGCGGAGTACTCGGGGTGCGCGTGGTCGACGTAGAGCCGCGCCCCGTTGGTCAGGATGACGTTCGCCGCGCCCAGGTCCTCGACGTCCGGGTCGGGTGCCGGGCCACTGGGACCGCTGAGGTCGAAGCCCCGCGCATCCCGCAGCGGGGATTCCACCTCGTAGTCCCACCGCGCCCTGCGCGCCCGCGGAATGTCCGCGGCCGCCGCGTACGCCAGCACGACCTGTGTCGAGGTCAGTACCGGGTTCGCGGTGGCGTCTCCCGGCACCGCGATGCCGTACTCCACCTCGGTTCCCATGATCCGCCGCATGCGCCCACCCTACGGGGGATGCGAGGATGACGCGGTGTCGGTCGGTGACGAATCAGTGGCCCGTTACGACGAGGCGGGCAGGGTGATCGGCAGTGCCCGGCGGGCGGACGTGCGCGCTCACGGCCTGTGGCACGCGTCCGGCGTGGTGCTGGTCCGTTCGGTGGACGGCGGCAGCGTCTACCTTCACCGGCGGTCACCGGACAAGGATGTGTTCCCCGGCACCTACGACTGCTGGGCGGGAGGCGTCGTCGCGGCCGGTGAGGATCCCGCCGACTGCGCCCGCCGCGAACTCGGTGAGGAACTCGGGATCCACGGCGTCACACCGGTCTTCCTGTACACACTGACCTTCGACGAACCGCCGGTCCGCTGCCACAACCACGCGTACGAGGTGCGCTGGGACGGGCCGATCGCGCACCAGCCGGAGGAGATCGTCGACGGGCGCTGGATTCCGCTCGGCGAACTGCGTTCCATGGCGGAGGACCCGGCCAGCCCGTTCATCCCCGACGGCCGCGCCGGGATTCTCGAGTGGTTCCGCCGCTACTGCTGACGCTGCAGTGCCTTCGCGGTCACCGGTGCGAGCCGCTGCGCGGCCTCGGCGGCACGCTCCGGGGTACTGGCCACCACGTGCAGGGCGGAGAGCAGCGGCCCACGGGCGAGCACGACCGTGCACTCGGTGTCGGCACACCAGCCGCGCGCCGAGTCCGCGCCGACCGGCACGTCCACGGTCAGCTCCTCACCCGGGCAGCCGAGTTCGGTGAGCACCTGGGAAGCAGGCCTGTCCGTGTAGGCGTTGACCTCCTGGCTCAGCCGCGACCCGCTCGGGTACTGCCAGGTCATGCTGCCCGGAGGCGTCGCGCCGGAGGGAATGGCGTCGATACACGCCGATGCGGGCGGCGTGGGCAGGGCCGGCGTGACACCTTCCTCGGCGACGTCGGCGTCGGTCAGTTGCGCCGCGGTCACCTGCCCCGCCGGGTCGGCGTCCCCACGGGGAGCGCTCGGCGACGGTGGCGCGGCGCTCGGTGCGGTACTCGCCCGATCCGCCTCCTGCGCCGCGGCGCCGTAGTAGGTGTCCAGGTCGTTCGCCCGGTCGGCGCAGCCCGACAGGCAGGCGACCACGCCTGCCGCCGCGGCGAGCACTAGCGCTTGACGCACCGTCTTGTCCCCTTCGATCCCCGTCACGTCCGTGCACTCACCCCGTCACGGTGAGCGGTCGCACGACAGTAATGCACCGCCTTCTCAGACCCACCGCAGGGCGGAACGCCGGTTCCAGTACTCCTCCGGGGGCTCGGCCAGCTCGGCCACCCTCGCCAGATCCTCGTCCCCGATGTCCACTGTGGACGCCAGGAGATTCGAGGAGAGCTGTCCCGCGCCGGAGGGCCCGAGGAGGACCCCGTCCGCCCACGGCTGCGCCAGTGCGACGGCCACGGCGATCGCGTCGGGTGTCACGCCGCGATCCCCGGCGAGCTCGACGAGCAGCTCCGGGGCGTCGACAGCCAGTCTTCCGTTGGCGAGGGTTTCCTTCAGCAGCACCAGGTTCCCGGCCGCACGCGCCTGGTCCAGCGCCGCTCCCGCGGAGGGCTCCAGTGCGTTCCACGTCGACTGCACGGCGGTGAACACCCGCTGCCCGGACACTTCCAGTGCCAGGCCGCGCTCGATGGCCTCGTGCTGCCGCGGGCCGGAGGTGGAGAAGCCGGTGCGCACCCCGCTCGCCGCCAGCTCGGCCAGCGCGGCGAGCAGCGCGTGGTCGGCGAACAACGGGCTGTCCGAAGTCAGCGAATGCACCTGGTACAACGACACCCCACTGCCGAGCAAGCCCTGAGTTTCGCTCCATTGGGTGGAAAATCTCGCCAGCGAGTGCTCCTTCGCCTCGTGCTGATCGGCATCCAGCCGCCAGTCCCCGACATAGGCGTAACCCCACTTGCTCGACACCGTGACGTCGGCGTGCCCGCGATCGCGGAGCCATCCCGCGAGGAATTCCTCCGCGAGTCCGTACGAACGAGCCGTGTCGACCCACCGGATCCCGGCCGCGTACGCGGCATCGAGCACGTCGTGGGTGAACGTCCGCATGGCCTCGACGCCGCGGCCCTCCGGCAGTGCGCCGACCCGGCCGAGATTGATGTAGGCCGGCCTGCCCAGTGCGGCGAGACCCAGTCCGATTCTTCCGCCGATGGTCATGTCCGGCACGGTATCGACCCTCCGCGCGTCGTTGCTGATTTTGGTTCGCGGGTCCAAGTTTTTGGACAAAGCGTCAGTGTATATATCGTTATACACCTATTTGGAACGCAGGATCGCCAGCCACTGATCCGAGGTGAGCGCCTGGCGATGCAGCTTCTCCAGCCGGGCGGCGGGCGCCCGCACGTACCCCTTGCCGAAGACCGGGGCGATCTGCCGCAGGCTCGCCCCCTCCTCCCTGGCCGCCAGCAACACCCAGTCGGACGCGTCCGCACAGGCGGCGGACGCCGCACGCAGCTCCCCCAGCACCTCGATCAGTTCCGTGGCGTGCACCTCCCCCGCACGGACCCGGTCGGAGGTCTCCCCGATCCAGGCGAGGACATCCGCGGCCGTGATCGGCGCGCGCGGACGTGGGCGTTCCGGCTCATCCATGCGGCGAAGTATAGAACGTTATACGGAACAACGGGGCCGGACACTCCGGACGCGACTGTGCCGCCGGCGAAGGTTTCGCCGGCGGCACAGTCGCGTGCGAACCGCTACAGGTACTGGCCCGTATTGGTCGCGGTGTCGATCGCCCGGCCGGAATCCTGGTTCTTACCGGTGACGAGGGTGCGGATGTAGACGATCCGCTCCCCCTTCTTGCCGGAGATCCGGGCCCAGTCGTCGGGATTGGTGGTGTTCGGCAGATCCTCGTTCTCGGCGAACTCGTCGACGATGGCGTCGAGCAGGTGCTGCACGCGCAGACCTGGCTGCTTCGTCTCCAGAACCGACTTGATGGCCGCCTTCTTGGACCGGTCGACGATGTTCTGGATCATCGCACCCGAGTTGAAGTCCCGGAAGTACAGGACTTCCTTGTCTCCGTTGGCATAGGTGACCTCGAGGAAGCGGTTCTCGTCGCTCTCCTCGTACATCCGCTCGACGGTGTGCTGGATCATCGCGTCGAACGTCGCCTTGTGGTCGCCGCCGAACTCGGCCAGATCGTCCGCGTGCACCGGGAGACCGCCCGCGAGGTACTTGGAGAAGATGTCCTTCGCGCCCTCGGCGTCCGGCCGCTCGATCTTGATCTTCACGTCGAGCCTGCCGGGTCGCAGGATCGCCGGGTCGATCATGTCCTCGCGGTTGGAGGCACCGATGACGATGACGTTCTCCAGGCCCTCGACACCGTCGATCTCCGAGAGGAGCTGCGGGACGATCGTCGTCTCGACATCGGAGGACACACCACTGCCGCGGGTGCGGAAGATCGAGTCCATCTCATCGAAGAACACGATCACCGGAGTACCCTCGGAAGCCTTCTCCCTGGCCCGCTGGAAGATCAGCCGGATGTGCCGCTCCGTCTCACCGACGAACTTGTTCAGCAGCTCCGGGCCCTTGATGTTGAGGAAGTACGACTTCGCCTCGGACCCGTCGCCCGGATCGTCGCCCCGTGCCAGCGCCACCTTCTTCGCCAGCGAATTGGCCACGGCCTTGGCGATCAGCGTCTTGCCGCAGCCGGGCGGGCCGTAGAGCAACACACCCTTCGGCGGCCGGAGCTGGTACTCCAGGTACAGGTCCGAGTGCAGGAAGGGCAGCTCCACCGCGTCGCGGATCTGCTCGATCTGCCTGCCGAGACCACCGATGTCCTCGTAGCTGACGTCGGGCACCTCCTCCAGCACGAGGTCCTCGACCTCCGCCTTCGGCACCCGCTCGTAAGCGTAGCCCGCCTTCGAGTCCACCAGCAGCGAATCACCCGGCTTCAGCGCGTGTTCCGCGAGCGGGTCGGACAGGAACACCACGCGCTCCTCGTCGGCATGGCCGACGACCAGCGCGCGCGAGCTGCCACCTTCCGTCTCGGGCAGCAGGACCTCGCGCAGAGCGCACACCTCGCCGGTGCGCTCGAAGTCACCACCCTCGACGACCGTGAGCGCCTCGTTCAGCCGCAGTGCCTGGCCGCGCTGGAGAGAGTCGATCTCGACCGCGGGTGACACCGACACCCGCATCTTCCGGCCGGAGGTGTAGACGTCGACCGTGCTGTCCTCGTACGCCGCCACGAACACGCCGTAACCGCTGGGTGGCTGTGCGAGCCGGTCGACCTCCTCCCGCAGCGCCAGGAGCTGACCTCTCGCCTCACGCAGCGTCTCGATCAGCTTGTTGTTCCGCTCGGTGAGCTGCTCCACCCGCTCAGTGGCTTCCGTGAGGCGCTGTTCGAGCACCTTGTTCTGCCGGGGGGAATCGGTGAGCTTGCGCCGCAGCAGCACCACTTCCTCTTCGAGGAAGCGAATCTGCCTTGCCTGTTCGGGTGTTGCCGTACCGGACTCCGACGTATCTGAAGGGTCGGCCTCCTCGTGCCGACCTCCGGGAAGGTCATCGTGCATTTCGGCACCTCCTCGGAATGCATTTCCTTACACGGTACCGGCGAACACCGACATTCGAAGAACAATCCACATCACAGGATCGGCGCGTCGCGGCCGGAACACGAACCGTCGGGCCGCACAAGGTCCAACTCGGTGGCAAAGCACGCCCCCGCCTGGCTACCGTGCGTTCACTCGCCGTCCACGCCTCGTCGTGATCACGCACGGTGAGCGAGATCGAGCCGGTCGGACGAGAGTGATCCACGTCGCATTCGGCCCCTCGAATTTCGCACGCCACCACCCCGGCAGACACCGAACCTCCGGTAAGCGACGAATCGGACGCGGGCCGGTCTGACCCACCCGTTCCACCTCGGCCCGTCCCGATCACCGACCCGCCGGAAAGACGCCGGGACCCCGCCTGGAACGATCGCGGGCACAGGCGGACGCCGGCGGAGGACCTGCCGGCTGTCGAGCACGGGAAGGCCGCTACACCGCCTGGCATCCAGCCGGGCCACACAGCGAGGCCGCGGGGAGAACGGACCCGGCGGCACCGATCGGGCCGACCGCACGTCCTACGCCTGTCCCGTCATGCGTCACCGTCCGGAGGCGCCGACAATTCGGGGGAGCCGGACCTACTTGGAGAGAACGCGATGACTTATCCGCCGCAGCAGCCCGGCCCGCAGGGACAACCGGATCCCTACGGGCAGCAGGGGCCGTACGGCCAGCAGCCACCCGGCGGTTACTACCCGCCCAGCGGCCCGCAACCGCAACAGCCCCAGCAGGGCGGATATCCCACTCAGCAATTCGGCAACCAGGACCCGTACGGCCAGGCCGATCCGTACGGACAGCAGCCCCAGGCGCCGTACGGCCAGCAGGATCCCTACGGACAGGCGCAGCCGACCCAGCAGTTCGGCACACCGCAGTACGGCCAGCCCGCCCCCTACGGTCAGCAGCCCCAGGATCCGTACGGCCAGCAGGGCGTCTACCCGGCCGGCCCCGGCGGGCCCGGCGGGCCGCCGCCGAAAAAGAAGAAGACCGGCCTCATCGTCGCGATCGCGATCGCCGCGGTCCTGCTCATCGGCGGCGGGGTCACCGCCTTCCTCCTGCTGAACAAGGACGAGGAGGCACCCCAGGCGCAGCCGCCGGCCTCCTCGGAGCAGAGCAGCGCCCCGCAGGAGCCGTCGCCGAGCGAGGACAGCGGATCGGCGGAGCCCTCGGAATCGGAGTCGGAGTCGACCGAGAGCCCGGCCCCGGACAGCGGCGAACCCAACCCGAACGGCAAGGCCACCGCCAAGGAGGCCGCCGACGCCGTCGCGGCCGCCTACACAACCGGCGACAAGCAGGCCGTGCAGGAACTGGTCTGCGCCAGCAAGGGCGACCAGGTGCCGGAGCTGCCGCCCGGCCTGAAGGTCGAGATCACCGGGGAACCCGTGGAGAACGGGGACACCGCGGAGGTGCCGACGAAGGCGACCGGCCCCGGCGGGGAGAACGAGTTCCAGCTCATCGTCAAGAACGAGGGCGGGAGCTGGTGCTACTTCGGTGACCGCACCTGAGGCGCCGATGCCGAGCGGACATGGCCCGGCTCCCGGAGAGATCCGGGAGCCGGGCCATTTCCTTCTGTGACGGCATTTCCGGGGACGGGCGCGGCGTACCGCTCAGCCCTTGCTGGGCCTGCGACGGGGACGCGGCGGCACGACACCGTCGGCGAGCCTGCGGGCGATGATCAGGAACGCGGTGTGCGCGACCATCCGGTGCTCCGGCCGGACGGCCAGTCCCACCGAATGCCACGGCCGCATCAGGGTCTCGAACGACTCCGGCTCCGTCCAGCACTGCTGCTCACGCAACGCCTCGGTGACCGCGGAGAGTTGTGTGACGGTGGCGACGTAGACGACCAGCACCCCGCCGGGCACCAGGTTGCCCGCCACGGTCGGCAGCATCTCCCACGGCGAGAGCATGTCCAGCACCACCCGGTCCACCTCGCCCTCGTGGGTCGCGAGATCGGCCTGGTGCAGGGTCCAGTTCGGCGGGCGCTCACCGAAGAACCGCTCCACGTTGCGCACCGCGTACTCGGCGTGGTCCTCCCGTACCTCGTAGGAGGTGACGGTGCCCTCCGGCCCGGCGGCACGCAGCAGAGAGCAGGTCAGTGCCCCCGACCCGGCGCCGGCCTCCAGCACCCTCGCGCCGGGGAACACGTCGCCCCACATCACGATCTGCGCCGCGTCCTTCGGGTAGATCACCTGCGCGCCGCGCGGCATGGACAGCACGTAGTCCGGCAGCAGCGGGCGCAGCGCCAGGTAACCGGTGCCCGCGGCGGAACTGACCACGGAGCCCTCCGGCTCGCCGATCACGTCGTCGTGCGAGAGCACCCCCCGGTGGGTGTGGTACTGACCGCCGTCCTCCAGGACGATCGTGTAATGCCGTCCCTTGGGATCAGTCAACTGGACACGGTCACCAGCACGGAACGGCCCCCCTGCGGACACCCGGACCTCCACTCTCGTCTGCGGAAAAGAAGCGACTGATCCTCGCAGACGAGCGGCCGAACGGATCAGGCGGGACGACGGCCGGACATCGCGGCGCGCAGATCCTCCCGCCGCAGCACGCCCGCCGGCCTGCCCTCCTCGTCCACGACGAGGAACTGCCAGGCCGCGGCCTCCCGCACACGGTCGGCGATCTCCTCCCCGGGATCGGAGGACAGCAGCACCGTCTCCGCGCGGATCGGTTCCGCCGCCAGCTCCGCGGGCGAGTGCGGCGACCGCGCGGCCAGTTGCTCCGCGGCGGCCCGGTCGAGCAGGCCGGCCGCCACTCCGTCGGCGCGGACCAGCACCACTCCCCTGCCCGCCGAGGCGGCCAGGGCGTCCGAGACCGGACTCTCCGCGGGAAGCTGCAGCACGGGCCGAACCAGATCGGCGACGTTCAGCCCGTCCGGCCAGCTCCGCCTGCCCTCCGCGGCCAGTTCCCCGCTCGCACCCATCGCCACGAACCAGGCGGTCACCACACACACGCCGAGCCGCAGCCAGCGATCGTCGCTGCCGGAGGCCAGTCCCCACAGCGCCCAGACCAGCAGGCCGACGGCCACCAGCCCGCCCCCGAACACGGCGGCCCTGGTTCCCGTCGTGCGGGTCCCGGTCAGCGACCACACCCCCGCCCGCAACAGTCTGCCGCCGTCCAGGGGCAGGCCGGGCAGCAGGTTGAACAGGCCGACCGCGAAGTTGGCGACCGCGCACTGGGCGACCAGTAGCCAGGTGGCACCGTCCGGCGGCACGGCCAGGAGCAACAGCCAGCACAAGCCGCCGAGCAGCAGCGACACGACCGGGCCCGCGACCGCGATCATGCCCTCCTGCCCGGGCTTGCGGGGCGCGCGTGCGACCTCGGACAGCCCGCCCAGCAGGAACAGCCGCAGTCGCCGGACCGGGATGCCCAGACGCAGCGCCACCACACAGTGCCCCAGTTCGTGCGCCAGCACGGACAATCCGAGCAGCACCGCGAACGCCGCGGCAAGCGCCCAGGAGGTGCCGGCTCCCGCACCAGGCAGCAGCCTGGCGACCAGTGGGGCGTAGAGCACCACTACCGCGAGGGACCCGATCCACCACGATGGCGCGAGCACCACCGGCACGCCACCGACCCGGAACAGCAGCAGGCCACCGTCGACCACCGATTCCCGGCGGCCGATCCCGCGGGGCCGGCCCTGGGGCCGCTCACTGGTCGCCGACATGCGGTGAAGCCTAGAGCCCGCCGTGTGGGACCGCAGTGACCCGAACGCCGGGACCGCACGCCGGCACCGCCTCCTTCTCCTCCCGCCAAGCACCGCCGTACCGTGCCTGCCGCGCGAGACGCCCCGGGCGGCGTCGGGCGGCGTGTCGGTGGGCTGGCCTAGGGTGCCTGCCATGTCAGTGAACGCGACCGAGGAGTCCCCGCCGGAGAACCGGCCGGGCCCGCGCCGGCCCGCGTTGTCGCCCTCGCGCGCCAGCGACTTCAAGCAGTGCCCGCTGCTCTACCGTTTCCGCGCGGTGGACCGGATCCAGGAGGCGCCCTCGAAGGCCCAGCTCCGCGGCACCCTGGTGCACTCGGTGCTGGAGAAGCTGTTCGCGCTGCCGCGGGAGGAACGTGTCACCGAGCGGGCACACGAGCTGCTGCGGCCCGCGTGGACGGAGCTGTCCACCGACCGTCCGGAGTGGACGGAACTGTTCCCGGACGACGACCCGGCGGCGGTGGACGCCTGGGTCGGCTCCGCCGGTGAGCTGCTGGACAACTACTTCGGCATGGAGGACCCGGCCCGGCTGGACCCGGAGGCGTGTGAGCTGCACGTCGAGACCGAGCTCGGCTCGGGCGTCCGGCTGCGCGGGTACGTCGACCGGGTCGACGTGGCACCCACCGGTGAGATCCGGGTGGTCGACTACAAGACCGGTGCCGCCCCGCGTGAGATCGGCGAGGCGAAGGCGATGTTCCAGATGAAGTTCTACGCGGTCGTCCTGTGGCGACTGCGCGGCATCGTCCCCCACCAGCTCAAACTGATGTACCTGACCGACGGTCAGTCGCTCGCCTACACCCCGGACGAACCGGAGCTCCGGCGCTTCGAGCGCACCCTGGAAGCCATCTGGCAGGCCATTCTCCGCGCCGGGCGCACCGGGGACTTCCGGCCGAACCGCAGCAAGCTGTGCGGCTGGTGCGACCATCAGTCCCGGTGCCCGGAGTTCGGCGGTACCCCGCCGGAGTACCCGGGGTGGCCGGAACCCGACCCGGGCGAGGAGACTGCCCTCGATCGCGCCGACTGACGGCGGCACCGCGGACCACCTCCAGCACCACATCCGGCGAAACATCCCAGCGAGCACGGGAGTTGCTTTGACCGAGGCGTTCTTCGTCCCCGCCGGGGACGGCCGGTTCACCGCCACCCCGCACGCGGCGGGCCCCTGGACGCCGGAGGCGCAGCACTTCGGGCCGCCGTCGGCCCTGCTGGTGCGCGCTCTGGAACAACAGCCCGCCGACCGGCCGACGCTGCTCGCCAGGGTGACCATCGAGATCCTCGGTCCCGCTCCGGTGGGCACCGAACTGACCGTGCGCTCCGCGCTCGACCGGCCCGGCCGCTCGGTCGAGCTGCTCTCCGCCGAACTCGCGGCGGCCGGGCGCACCATCGCGCGTGCCTCGGCCTGGCGGTTCACCACCTCCGACTCCGGCGAGGTCGCCGTGGGAGGCGCCGCGCCGCTGCCCCCGGTCGCCGACGCCGAGCCGACCGGCTGGCCGGAGGGGTGGGGCGGCGGCTACCTGGAGGCGATGGAGTGGCTCGCCGTGCGTGGCGCCCCGGACCAGCCCGGGCCGGCGAGCGCCTGGGTCCGCCAGCGGGTCGCGCTCGTCGACGGAGAGGACCCGACTCCCCTGCAGCGCCTGTTCACCGTCGCCGACTCCGGCAACGGGGTGTCGAACCGGCTCGACCCGCGCGCGTGGTGGTTCATCAACTCCGAGCTGACAGTGCACATCCAGCGTCCGCCGGAGGGCGAGTGGATCGGCCTCGACGCGGCGACCGTGGTCGGGCCGCACGGGGTGGGGACCGCGCACAGCGTCCTGCACGACACCGCCGGACAGGTCGGATTCGGGGCACAGACACTTCTGGTACGGCCGCGCTGAGCCACTTCTGCGCGCGAACGTGACATGATCGTCCACCCCTGCCCGCAACGACGAGCCCATGGAGCCCGGTGGCATGCAGATCACCTCGGTGGTCAACCAGAAAGGCGGGGTCGGCAAGACCTCGCTCAGTGTCGGCGTCTCGGCGGCACTGGCCGAACGCGGCCGCCGTGTCCTGTTGATCGACCTCGATCCGCAGGGCCACGCGACCACGGAGATGCTCGGCCTGCCCGAACCGCCTCCCGAGGCGCCCAGCCTGGCGAAGGCCCTGACGAAGATGTGGCGGGGCCCGGTCGAGGAACTGATCGTCGCGCACCCGCGCAGCAACGTCGGACGGGGCGGGGCGTTCGACGTCATTCCCACCTCCCCCGGCATGTTCGACCTGGTGCGCAGGCTGGACCAGTTCCGGGTGCCCGGCTGGCAGCTCGCCAGGGTCCTGCAGTTCGCCAACTACGACCACGTCGTGATCGACTGCCCGCCCGCGCTGGACCTGTTGACCAACAACGCGCTCGCGGCGACACACGGGGTGCTGGTCCCGGTGCAGCCGGACCGGACGAGTATCCGGGCCCTGCGGTTGCTCAAGGAGCAGATCGACTACGTGGAGACGATGATCAAGCGGCCCCCGGTGGCCTACTTCGGGATCGTCCCGGGGCTCTACCGCAGGCCGATCTCGTCCTACGCGGTGGCGGCGATGAACGAGCTGCACGCCTTCGGAATCCCGGTACTGCCGCACGTCCCGCTGGGCGTGGTGATGAACGAGGCGGCGGCACGCGGGATGCCGGTGACCACGTTCGCGCCGGAGACCGTGCAGGCCGTGGCATTCCGGCAGATCGCCGAGGCGATCGATCACCCGGGCACACACCATCCGCCGCCGGAGATCACGCCCGATCAGGACTTCGTGTTCGAGGACTTCATCAGTGAGGTCTCCAGCACCCGGGACGCCAAGGACAACGGCTCCCGCCGCAAGCTCTACGACCTGATGCCCAAGCGCAACCGCCCGCCGCGCTGACCGTGCCGGGACCCGGCGCCCCCGTCACAGGGTGGCGCCGGTGGACGTTCCGGTGGATGTCACAGCCGGCAGGAGCGGATGTCCGAGGCGAGCACGGCCTTGGCGCCGACCTCGGCGAGCGCGTCCATCACGCGGTTGACCTCCCTGCGCGCCACCATTGCCCGCACCGCCACCCAGGACTCGACGGCCAGCGGGGCCACCGTCGGCGACTCGAGCCCGGGGGTGATCGCGATCGCCGCGTCGAGCAGCTCACGGGGGCAGTCGTAGTCGAGCATCATGTACTGCTGGGCGAACACGACGCCCTGCAGCCGGGCGGCGAGCTGTGCCTTGGCCCGTGATTCCGCACTGTCCGAGCGGTGGACCAGGACGGCTTCGGAGGTACAGATCGGGTCGCCGAAGGCCACCAGGCTGTGCTGGCGCAGGGTCCGGCCGGAGCCGACGACGTCCGCGACCGCGTCGGCCACACCGAGCTGGATCGAGATCTCCACGGCACCGTCGAGCCGGATCACCTCGGCCTCGACGCCCTGTCGTGCCAGATCGTCGCGCACCAGTCTCGGGTAGGAGGTGGCCAGGCGCTTGCCCTGCAGGTCGGCGACGGTCCAGTCGTGGCCCGCCGGGGCGGCGTAGCGGAAGGTGGAGCCACCGAAGCCGAGGGCGAGCGTCTCGGTGACCGGCGCTCCGGAGTCGAGCGCCAGATCGCGTCCGGTGATGCCCAGGTCCAGTTCGCCGGAGCCGACGTAGATCGGAATGTCCTTGGGGCGCAGGAAGAAGAACTCGACCTCGTTGGCCGGGTCGAGCACCGTCAGGTCCCGCTGCTCGTGCCGCTGGCGGTAGCCGGCCTCACCGAGCATCTCGGACGCGGCCGAGGCCAGCGCTCCCTTGTTGGGCACGGCGACACGCAGCACGTCGGATCTCCCTCGTGATCGGTACCGGGCCGCTCCGGCCCGGGGTCCGCTACAGGTAGCGGTAGACGTCCTCAGTGGACAGTCCGCGGCCGAGCATCATCACCTGGACCCGGTACAGGAGCTGGGATATCTCCTCGGCCAGCTTCTCGTCCGACTCGTACTCGGCGGCGATCCACACCTCGCCGGCCTCCTCGAGCACCTTCTTGCCCTGCGCGTGCACGCCCGCGTCCAGTGCCGTCACGGTGCCCGAGCCCTCGGGCCTGGTCCTCGCCCGGTCGGCCAGCTCGGCGAACAGCTCATCGAAGGTCTTCACGGCACGGATCTTCGCATCCGCGGCGGCCGTCTGGCCTGCCGACCCGCCCTGGCGTGACCCCCGCCTCCCCGGGCGTGGCGGGTGAATCAGCCGATCGGGAGCGCAGCCGGTGGCGGAGGCCGGACGAAGCGTTCCCGCCCGCGCGCCCCGGCGACACGGCGGTCGCGATACCCCGGGTGATCTGCTCGGCCGGAGTGGCCACCGGTGGTGTGACGTGACCGGTCCGAACGGCCAGGTCACGTTGACGAATCGACGGAACTGCAGTGTGATCGAGTAAAGGATCGATTCGGCCACACCTACAGAGAGATTGGTAATGGAGAGTCAGGAATCGTTTTCCGATGCCGCCCGCAGCGTCCGCCTGGACGTCCGCCTGCCCCGGCACAACGGGGATTTCGATCAGGATCGAGAGTTCTGCTCCGTTCTCGTCGACGGCACCTGGCGCGATATCCGGTTCCACGACTATGCCGGTATCTACCGAATTCCCGGCCTGTACGAGAAATTGTTCCACGACATTCTGGACTGCCGTTCGCCCGATGTCGTCGGAAAGCTGCTGAAGGAACAGATCCAGCGGGACGGGGTGGCGCCGTCGAGCCTGCGGGTCCTCGACCTCGGCGCGGGCAACGGCCTGGTCGGCGAGCAGATGCGGACGGTCGGCGCCGATCACCTGGTCGGCGTGGACATCACGCCGGAAGCCGGGACCGCGGTCGAACGCGACCGGCCGGGGACCTACGACGCCTACTACGTGACGGACGTGACCGACCCACCGCGGGAGGTGGCGGACGCGCTGGCGGGCGCCCGGCTGAACACCATGTCCTGCGTCGCGGCGCTGGGCTACGACGACATCCCGCCCTCGGCGTTCCGGGCCGCCTTCAACCTCATCGGCGACGGCGGCTGGATCGCTTTCACCATCAAGGACCGGTTCCTCTCCGCGGACGACACCTCCGGGTTCGCGGCCCTGATCAGCGCCTGCGAACGGGAGCATGTGCTGACCGTCCGCTCGTCGGAGCACTACCGGCACCGGCTCGACGTCGCGGGCAACCCGCTGCACTACGTCGCGATCGTCGGCACCAAGGAACGGGACATCCCGATCGATCTGCTGCCCTGAGTCGCGGGGGTCGCCTGGGACCCGGGACGTGCCGGACGGGTCCCTCGCCCGGCACGTCCCGCCCGGCGGGCGGTCAGGACCGGTCCAGGGCCCGTTCGATCGCGCGGCGGGCCCGGCCCTGGGCCACCCGGTCGTGCTGGAGCTGCATGGCCGCGTTCAGGCACTACGAGGCCGAACAGCCGGGCAAGATCGCGGGCTACGTCGAGGGCGCCGACCCGGAGAGGGAGTTCCGCGCGTCGCGGGGCGACGGTCACACGTGCCGGCCCTCGGGGAATGGCTGGACCCGGCCACCTGACCGGAAACCCCGATCGCCGGTCACCGGCTCGTCGAGTCGTCTCCGCGTGATCTTTCCCGTCCTCCGCAGCGGACCGGGTCACGTCAGCAGCGCCGCCAGCGTCTCCGCGCCGACACCGCTGAGCGTGGTCCGGAAGACCCTGCGCTCCCCCGCCTCCACCTCCACGTCGTTGGGCACGACGAGCACCGTGCAGCCCGCGGCCTCCGCCGAGGCCGCACCCGGCGGCGAGTCCTCGACCGCGACGCAGCGGCCGGGGTCGACCGCCAGCAGTTCCGCGGCGCGCAGGTAGGGGCGGGGGTGTGGCTTGTTGTGCCCGCTCACCTCGTCCCCGCACACGCTGAGTTCGAAGAACTCCCGGCCGATGGTGTCCAGCGCGAGTTCGGTCAGCGCGCGGTCGGTGGAGGTCACCAGCGCGGAGCGGACGCCGGCGTCGCGGACCGACGCCAGCGCATCCCGTGCACCGGGCCGCCACGGCAGCTCGTCGGTGAACAGTTCCGCCGTCCGGCCGCTGATCCACCTGCCCACCTCGGCGATCGCCGCGGCCTCGGGTTCCCGTCCGGCGACCTCGAGCAGATAGCGGGATGTGTTGTCCATATTGGACCCGACCAGGGTCGCCCGCTGGGTCTCGGTGAGCGTGCCACCGAGCCGGGACACCGCCTCGTAGAGGGCGACATCCCACAGTTTCTCGGAATCCACCAGCGTGCCGTCCATGTCCCACAGGACAGCGGCCAGTCCGTCCACATCGGACGGTGCAGTCACGGTGCGCTCCTCAGGTGTTGAAGTACTTGGCTTCGGGGTGGTGGCAGACGATCGCGTCGGTCGACTGCTCGGGGTGGAGCTGGAACTCCTCGGAGAGCTTGACCCCGATCCGCCCGGTCTCCAGCAGGTCGACGATCTTCGCGCGGTCCTCCAGCTCGGGACAGGCCCCGTAACCGAGGGAGAACCGGGCACCGCGGTAACCGAGCTTGAAGTACTCCTCGACCTCGGCCGGATCCTCGTCGGCCAGTGCCGCCCCGGAGGAGAAGTGCAGTTCCTCGCGCACCCGGCGGTGCCAGTACTCGGCCAGTGCCTCGGTGAGCTGAACGCCGAGACCGTGCACCTCCAGGTAGTCCCGGTAGGCGTTCGCGGCGAACAGCTCGTTGGCGTAGTCGGCGATCGGCTGGCCCATCGTGACGAGCGTGAACGGGACGACGTCCACCTCGCCCGCGGCGAGCGCCGCCTCGCGGGGACGGTAGAAGTCCGCCAGGCACAACCGCCGGTCCCGTTTCTGCCGGGGGAAGGTGAAACGGGTGCGCTCCGGCGCGTCCGGCCGGGGTTCGGTGAGCACCACCAGCGAATCGCCCTCGGCGACGCAGGGGAAGTAGCCGTAGACGACGGCCGAGTGCGCCAGGACCCCGTCGGCGGTGAGCCGGTCCAGCCAGTACCGCAGCCGCGGCCTGCCCTCACTCTCGACCAGCTCCTCGTAGGTCGGCCCGTTGCCGCCCTTGACCCCGCGCAGTCCCCACTGCCCCATGAACGTGGCCCGCTCGTCGAGCATCGAGGCGTAGTCCGCCAGCGCGATGCCCTTGATCACCCGGTTTCCCCAGAACGGCGGGGTGGGCAGGGCGATGTCGGCGGCGACGTCCGAGCGACCGCCGACCAGCGGCTCCGGCTCGGGCTCAGCGGCCTTGCGCTGTTCGGCGATACGGAGGGACCGTTCCCGCCGGGCCTTGCGCTCGGCCCGCTTCGCCTCGGCATCGGGATCGACCATCGGCGACTCGCCACGTTTGGCGCCCATGATCGCGTCCATCAGCCGCAGTCCCTCGAAGGCGTCCCGCGCGTAGCGGACCTCGCCCAGGTAGGTCTCGGTGAGGTCGTTCTCCACGTACGAGCGGGTCAGCGCGGCGCCGCCGAGCAGCACCGGCCAGCGGGCGGAGACCCCGCGGGAGTTCATCTCCTCCAGGTTCTCCTTCATGATCACCGTGGACTTCACCAGCAGCCCGGACATCCCGATGGCGTCCGCGGAGTTCTCCTCGGCGGCGTCCAGGATCGTGGTGATGGGCTGTTTGATGCCGAGGTTGACGACCTCGTAGCCGTTGTTGGACAGGATGATGTCGACGAGGTTCTTGCCGATGTCGTGGACGTCGCCCTTCACCGTGGCCAGCACGATCCGGCCCTTGCCGCCGGAGTCGTCCTTCTCCATGTACGGCTCCAGGTGCGCCACGGCCGTCTTCATCACCTCGGCCGACTGGAGCACGAACGGCAACTGCATCTGCCCGGACCCGAACAGCTCACCGACCACCTTCATGCCGGCCAGCAGCGTGTCGTTGATGATCTGCAGGGCGGGCCGCTCGGTCAGCGCCTCGTCGAGGTCCTCGCCGAGGCCGTTGCGCTCGCCGTCCACGATGCGCCGTTCCAGGCGCTCGAACAGCGGCAGCCGCGCCAGTTCCTCCGCCCGGGACTCCTTCGACGAGGAGGCGGTGACCCCCTCGAACAGGGCCATGAACTCCTGCAGCGGGTCGTAGCCCTCACGCCGGCGGTCATAGATCAGATCGAGCGCGACGCTGCGCCGGTCGTCCGGGATGCGGGCCATCGGCAGGATCTTCGAGGCGTGCACGATCGCCGTGTCCAGGCCGGCCTGGGTGCACTCGTGCAGGAACACGCTGTTGAGCACCTGGCGGGCCGCGGCGTTGAGACCGAAGGAGACGTTCGACAGGCCGAGGGTCGTCTGCACCTGGGGGCGGCGCTGCTTGAGCAGCTTGATGGCCTCGATGGTCTCCACCGCGTCCCGACGGGATTCCTCCTGCCCGGTGGCAATGGTGAAGGTGAGGGTGTCCACGATGATGTCCGAGGTGGCCAGCCCGTAGGTGCCGGTGATGTCGTCGATCAGCCGCTCGGCGATGGCGACCTTGGCCTCGGCGGTCCGGGCCTGCCCCTCCTCGTCGATGGTCAGCGCCACCACGGCGGCACCGAACTCGGCCACCATCTCCATCACCTTGACGAAGCGGGACTCGGGGCCGTCGCCGTCCTCGTAGTTCACCGAGTTGACCGCGCAGCGGCCGCCCAGGTGTTCCAGGCCGGTGCGGATCACGTCGATCTCGGTCGAGTCGAGCATGATCGGCAGGGTCGAGGCGGTGGCGAACCGGGACGCCACCTCCGCCATGTCGCGGGCGCCGTCGCGCCCGACGTAGTCCACGCACACGTCGAGCATGTGGGCACCGTCGCGGGTCTGGTCCCTGGCGATCGCGACGCAGTCCTCCCAGCGCTGCTCCAGCATCGCCTCGCGGAACGCCTTCGAACCGTTGGCATTGGTGCGCTCGCCGATCATCAGCACGGAGGCGTCCTGGGCGAAGGGCACCGACTGGTACAGCGAGGACACGCCGGGCTCGGGTCGTGGCCTGCGGGGTTCGGCCCGCACCTCGGCGACGGCGGCGGCGAGCTGCCGGATGTGCTCGTCGGTGGTGCCGCAGCAGCCGCCGACGAGGCCGACACCGAACTCCCGTACGAAGCCCACCAGTGCCTCGGCGAGCGCCTCCGGCCCCAGCGGGTACACGGCGCCGTTCGGGCCGAGTTCGGGCAGGCCCGCGTTCGGCATGACCGACAACGGGATGCGCGCGTGCTTGGACAGCACCCGCAGGTGCTCGCTCATCTCGGCGGGCCCGGTCGCGCAGTTCAGTCCGATGACGTCGACGCCGAGCGGCTCCAGCGCCTGCAGCGCGGCGCCCACCTCGGTACCGAGCAGCATGGTGCCGGTGGTCTCGACGGTGATCGAGGCGATGATCGGCACCACCCTGCCCTCGGCGCTCATCGCGCGATGGGCACCGATGATCGAGGCCTTCGTCTGCAGGATGTCCTGGGTCGTCTCCACCAGCACCGCGTCGGCCCCGCCGACGAGCAGCCCGCGCACCTCCTCGGCGTAGGCATCACGCAGACGGGCGAACGGTGCGTGGCCAAGCGTCGGCAGCTTCGTCCCCGGGCCGACGGAACCGAGTACGAACCTCGGCCTGCCGGGTTCGGCGAACTCGTCCGCCACCTCGCGCGCCAACCGGGCTCCCACCTCGGACAACTCGAAGATGCGGTCCTCGATGTCGTACTCGGCGAGGTTCGCGAAGTTGCACCCGAAGGTGTTGGTCTCGACGGCGTCGGCACCTGCCGCGAAGTACCCGCGATGGATACCGCGTACGACATCCGGACGAGTGACGTTGAGGATCTCGTTGCATCCCTCGAGCCCATCGAAGTCGTCGAGGCTCAGGTCATGCCCCTGCAGGGCAGTACCCATGGCTCCGTCGGCGACCACGACGCGGGCCGAGAGTGCGTCCAGCAGCGGGGACCGTGAGGGTTCAGACATGCCCATCAGCCTACGGTCTCCGGGTCCCGGACCCGGGTCGTAGGCTGATGCGCGTGAGCGAGGCCCCCGAAGAAGATGACGAGTCCATGCCGCGCGCCGACACCGGGGCGCGGTCCGACGACGGCGATCCGGTCATGGTCGTCGCGTTCGAAGGCTGGAACGACGCAGGTGACGCGGCCAGCACGGCCCTCGAGCACCTCCAGCTCAACTGGGACAGCACGCCCCTGGCCGAACTCGACTCGGACACCTACTACGACTACCAGGTGAGCCGCCCGACCGTCCGCATGGTGGACGGGGTGACCCGCAGGGTCGAGTGGCCGACCACCAGGCTGGTGGTGTGCCACCCGCAGGGCTTCGACCGTGACGTTGTGCTGGTGCAGGGACCGGAGCCGAACATGCGCTGGCGGTCGTTCTGCGACGAGTTGCTGAGCCACATCCAGCAGCTCCGGGTGTCCACGGTGGTCACTCTCGGCGCACTGCTGGCCGACACTCCGCACACGCGGCCGGTCCCGGTGACCGGCACGGCGTACGACGCCGAGGCCGCGAACCGGTACGGACTGGAGCGCAGCCGGTACGAGGGGCCGACCGGCATCGTCGGCATCCTGCAGGACGCCTGTGTGCAGGCCGGCATCCCGGCCGTGTCGATCTGGGCGGCCGTGCCGCACTACGTCTCCCACGCGCCCTCGCCGAAGGCCACCCTGGCGCTGCTGCAGAAGCTGGAGGACGTGCTGGACGTGGAGATCCCGCTGGGTGCGCTGCCGGAACAGTCCGACGAGTGGCAGCGCAACGTCAGCGAGATGGCCGACGAGGACGAGGAGATCAGCGACTACGTGCGCTCGCTGGAGGAACGGGGCGACGCCGACGCGGAGATCAGCGTCGACGAGGCCAGTGGCGACAAGATCGCCGCCGAGTTCGAGCGCTATCTGCGCAGGCGCCGCCCCGGCGGGCAGGACGGCCCCGGCTAGGCACTCGGTCAGCGGTGGCGGCGGGCCTGGTCCGTCGCCACCGCGACCGTCACAGCAGCTTGCGCAGCGGCACGGCGCCGCGGGCGCGTTTGCGCCACTCCCGCGGGTAGCCCAGGGAGACCTCCTCGAAGCGGACGCCGTCACGGTAGGTGGTGCGCGGAATGTGCAGATGCCCGTACACAGCGATCTCGGCGCGGTAGCGCAGGTGCCAGTCCTCGGTTCGCTCGGTACCGCACCACATGGCGAACTCCGGGTACCAGAGCGGTTCGGTCGGGTGCCGGTGCAGCGGCCAGTGCGACATCAGGATGGTCCCGTGCGTCTCCGGGATCGCGTCGAGTCTCGCCGTACTGGCCGCCAGGCGTTCCCGGCACCAGGCGATCCGGCTGGGGTACGGGTCTGGGTGCAGGAAGTACTCGTCGGTGCAGACGACGCCCGCCTCCCGTGCCTGCTCCATCGCGACCTCCAGCGTCGCGCCCTCCGCCGAGGGGGTGCGCCAGCTGTAGTCGTAGAGCAGGAACAGCGGCGCGATCGTCAGCGGCCGGGGCCCGTGCTCCCAGACCGGGAACTCGTCCTCCGGGGTCAGTACGCCGATGTCGCGGCAGCGGCGGACCAATTCCTCGTAACGTGCCTGCCCACGCGCCTGCGCGGGATCCTTCGCTGTGGTCCACAGTTCGTGGTTGCCGGGCACCCAGACGACGGTCGCGAACCGGCTCCGCAGCACCTCCAGGGTCTCGACGGTCGCGGACACGCGCTCGGCCACGTCACCCGCGACCAGCAGCCAGTCCTCCGGGCTCTCGGGTACGACCTCGTCCACGATCGGGCCGTTACCGTCATGGGTGACGTGCAGATCGCTGGTGGCAAACAGGTTGGGCACAGAGTCACCGTAACCACCCGACGGGGCGACTGCCCGCCCGACCGTCAACCCGTTCCGGTGAGCGGAGCGCGCAACCGCACGCTGACCCGCAGCACCAGCCCGAACAGCGCCAGCAGCCCCGCGAGCACGTACAGCAGGGCCTGCGCGGTGAGCAGTACGGGCAGGCCGGCGCGGTCGGCGAGGGCACCCGCCGCCAGCATCCCGGTCGCCGTGCCCGCCGCGACTCCGGCGAACGCCGTGCCGAGCACCCGGCCGGTCATCCGCGGCTCGGTGGCGTTCTGCAGCACACCGGTCAGCCCGGCCATGCTCAGCACGGCCGGCGCCCCGACCAGTGCGAACAGCACCACGTACACGCTGGTCGCGCTGGTGAAAGCGGGTGTGTGCCAGATGAGCAGCGAGACGAGCCCGACGAGCACCGTACCGGTACCGAGCAGGACGGGTGGGGCGGTCCGGCGGGCGACCGTGGCGAGCGCGACGCCCGCGGCGATCCCGCCGATCGCCTGCACTCCCCGCAGCAGGCCGACATCGGCCTCGTCCCCGCCGATGCCGCGCAGCACGAACAGGACGAACAGCACCAGGAACATGCCCTGTGCCACTGACATGACCAGCAGGACAGCGCCGGCCACCCGCAGGGTGCGGTCGCGGCGGAACTCGGCCAGGCCGTCCAGCCACTGCCGCCAGGCCGATCCGGCGGGCGCCGGTTGCGCCACCACCGGGGCCCGCGCGAAGCGGGGCGCCAGCAGCGCGACGCTCAGGGCGAGCGCGCCGCCGTACCCGGCGAGTACCGCCGGGAGACCGCCGGCGGCCAGCAGGACGCCGCCGGCCCAGGCACCGGTCAGTCTGGCGACGCTCGCGCCGACGCCGATCAGCCCGTTGCCGGGGACGACCCGGTCCGGCCCGAGCAAGTCGGGCACGAGTGCGTTACGGGCCGGCTCGAACACCGCCGCGCTCGCCGCCTGCCCGGCCATCACCGCATAGACGATCGGCAGGTTCCCGGCGGCGGCGAGCAGCGGCAACGCGACCAGCAGTTGCGCCACCGCGGTGCCGCAGAGCAGCAGGCGCCGGTCCCAGCGATCGGCGAGCACCCCGGCCAACGGGCTCAGCAGTACGGCCGGCAGCAGTCCCAGCACCATTCCGGCAGCGGTCAGCGAGGCCGAGCCGGTGGCCTGGAAGACGAGGACCGGCAGCGCGACCTGGAGCATCCATTCGGCGCTCTCGGAGAGGAACGAGGCCAGGCACAGGCGGGCGAAGGCCGGTTCCCGCAGCAGCCGGACGCCGCTCACCGGGCAGGATTCCCGTCGGCCTCGATCCGTGGGAATCCGCGCACGCTCGCGTGGACGGGCCTGGCCGCGGCGGGCGCGTCGATGCGGATTCCCACCACGTAGGGCCGGATCAACGTGTCCACCGCCTCGCGCAGTGCCGCCAGTTCGTCCGGGGTGACGCGCAGTGCGTAGGAGGTGAGTGCCGCCGCGTCCCGCCAGGCCGGGTCGAGGCGATCGGCGGTGTCCAGGAATCGTTGCGTCAGCAAGCGGTCCTCGGCGAGCTGGGCGCCCGCGACGCCGATCTGGGCGCCGTGCAGGGCACCGTCGCCGCTGCCCAGCGTGCCGAGGTCCAGGCCGACCTGCGCGGCCTGCCACGGGCGTTCCCGTCCGTCCCCCGTCTCGCTGCGCTCGACGAGCCCGTACTGCGCGAGCTGCCGCAGATGCCAGCTGCAGTTCGACGGGGAGGAGTCGACGGCGGCGGCGCACTCGCTGGCCGTGTGCGCACCAGTGGCCATCAGGTAGCCGAGCAGCGCGAAGCGGGTCGGGTGCGACAGGGCGCGCATCAGTTCGACGTCACGGACGCGCTTGCGCGGTGGCAGCTTGGCCATATCGCTCCTCGTGAGGTCTGAAAGATTCATTTCGGAATACTTCTTTCAGATTTGCACGAGCGAGTTCGCTCGTCAAACGAAAACGCGGTTGACAGACGCGACAGCCGTCGCATTAGACTGGCGCCATCATGAGGAACTGAGCACCGATCCACCCGCGTCCGAGGCCGTTCCGGTCGAGCACACTCCCGGAACACGCTCCCAGAGCGATCATGCCCGGCGGGTTCCTCCCAGCTCCGGGACCGGTGATGCTCATGTCGTCCACGCTGACCCTCCGCGCCGACGATCTCGCCTTCAGCTACGGCGACCGTGTGGTGTTCGACGGGCTCGACCTCGTCGCGAGTGCCGGTCGCAGGCTCGGCCTCGTCGGCGAGAACGGCGTCGGAAAGACCACCCTGCTCAGGCTGCTGGCGGGAACCGAGACCCCGGTGGCGGGCACGGTGTCCGGCGGCGGCGACATCGGCCTGCTGTCGCAGGAGCTGCCGTTCCCGTCGAGCGCCCGCGTCGGCGACGTCGTCGAGGACGCGCTCGCCGAAAGCCGGGCCGCCACCACGAGACTGGACCGGCTGGCCTGGCGGCTCGCCGCCACGCCGGGCGACGAGTCACTGCTGGCCGACTACGGTCGCGCGCTGGAATGGGCCCAGGCGCACGAGGTCTGGGACGCCGACCGGCGGGCCGGCCTCGTCCGCGACGGGCTCGGGCTGGCCGGCATCGACCCGGGCCGCGAGCTCGGCACGCTCTCCGGTGGTCAGCGGTCCCGGCTCGGCCTGGCCGCGCTGCTCGTCCGGCAGCCGCAGACCCTGCTCCTGGACGAGCCGACCAACCACCTCGACGACGCGGCCATGGAGTTCCTCGAACAGCATCTCGCGGCGCTGCCGGGAATCGTCGTGCTGTCCTCGCACGACCGGGTGTTCCTGGACGCGGTGTGCACCGACATCGTCGACCTGGACCCGGCGCTCGGCGGCCCGGTCCGTTACGGCGGCGGCTACACGGACTACCTGGGGCACAAGCGTGCCGAACGCGCTCGCTGGGAGCAGCGGCACGGCGCGGAGCAGGAGGAGCTGGACCGGCTGCGGGAGTCCGTCGCGGTGACCTCGCGCGACATCAACCACAACCGGGGCCCCCGGGACAACGCGAAGATGGCCTACGACTTCAAGGCGGGCCGGGTCCAGCGGCAGATCTCCCGGCGGGTGCGCAACGCCCGGCTCCGGCTGGCGGAACTGGAACGGGACCAGGTGCGCAAACCCCGCCCGCCACTGCGCTTCGCCGCGGCACTGACCGGGGACACCGGCAGCGCCGACCCGGCGATCGCCGTGCGGGACCTGGACGTGCCGGGACGAGTCCACATCGGACGGCTGGAGATCGCGGCGGGCGCGCGACTACTCCTCACCGGAGGCAACGGGGCCGGGAAGTCCTCACTGCTGCTCGCGCTCGCCGGACGGCTCCCGGGCACCGGGCACACTGTCCACATCGGACCGGATGTCCGGGTGGGCATGCTGGAACAGGACGTGGCGTTCGCCGATCCTGCGCTCACCCCGCACGCCGTGTACGCGGCGGCGGCGGGCGAGGACGCACCCGGGCTGTCCGCACTGGGACTGCTCCCGCGCCGTGACCTCGGCCGCCCGGTCGGCGCGCTGTCGGTGGGCCAGCGGCGCAGGCTGGCGCTGGCCACCCTGCTCGCGAACCCGCCGCAGGTGCTCCTGCTCGACGAGCCCACCAACCACATCTCGCTGACGCTCGCCGAAGAGCTCACGCAGGCGCTCGACCGCGCACCGGGAGCCGTGGTGATCGCCACCCACGACCGGTGGCTGCGCCGCCGGTGGACCGGGGAGCACCTGCGGCTGCACGAAGGCAGCCCGGTGACCGCACCGTGATCACCGAGCAGGCCCGCGGGTGCGGCGCTCGATTCGCTACAGCCCCACACCGAGCAGCGAGTCGACCGCCGCGCGGACCAGCGCCGGCGCGGTCTCGTCCCGGCCGCCCCGCTCCAGTGCGGCGCCGGCCCAGGCGTCCACCGCGGCGAGCGCGTTCGGTGTGTCCAGATCGTCGGCGAGGTGGTCGCGCAGGCGGGCGACCGTCTCCTCGGCGGGCGGGCCCGCCGGTAGCGCGACGGCCTCGCGCCAGCGGGCGAGCCTGGCCCCGGCCTCGTCGAGCAGTGTGTCCGTCCACGCGCGGTCACCGCGGTAGTGGCCGGCGAACAGCGCGAGCCGCACCCCCGCCGAGTCCACGCCGTCGGCCCGCAGCCGCGAGACGAACACCAGGTTGCCCTTGGACTTCGACATCTTCTCGCCGTCCAGGCCGATCATCCCGGCATGCACGTAGTGGCGGGCGAACCTCTCCGCACCCGCCAGCGCCTCCGCGTGCGCCGCGCTGTACTCGTGGTGCGGGAAGATGAGGTCGGAACCGCCGCCCTGGACGTCGAAACCGATGCTGAGGCGGTTCACCGCGATGGCACTGCACTCGATGTGCCAGCCAGGCCTGCCGCGTCCCAGCTCGGAGTCCCAGGCCGGTTCGCCCGGACGCTCGGCCCGCCACAGCAGCGCGTCCAGCGGATCGCGCTTGCCCGGCCGCTCGGGGTCGCCGCCGCGCTCGGCGAAGAACCGCGCCATCGTCGCGGCGTCGTAGTTCGACTCGTAGCCGAAGCGCCCGGTCGCGTCCCGGTCGAAGTACACGTCCGGGTACACGGCATCGTCCACCCGGTAGGCGGCGCCCCCGGCGAGCAGCTTGGCGATCACCTCGACGATCTCCGGAACACTCTCCACCGCCCCGACGAACTCCCGCGGCGGCAGCACCCGCAGCGCCTCCATGTCCTCGCGGAACAGCGCCGTCTCCCGCAGGCCCAGCACCACCCAGTCGTCCTGGTCGCGCTGGGCCCGCTCCAGCAGGGGCTCGTCGATGTCGGTCACGTTCTGCACGTAGTGCACCTCGTGGCCCGCGTCCAGCCACAGCCGGTGCACCAGGTCGAATGCCAGATAGGTGGCGGCGTGCCCGAGGTGGGTGGCGTCGTACGGGGTGATCCCGCAGACGTACATACGCGCCACACGGCCCGGCGAGGTCGGCCGGATCCGGCCGGTCGAGGTGTCGTGCAGGCGCAGGGGGCGTGGCGTGCCGGGCACGCGCGGGACGGCGACCGTGGACCAAGTCTGCATCCCCCCAGCCTATTGGTGCCCGCCCACGGATTCCCGCCCTCCGGGATGTGATCCGGAACGGGCCAGGTCAGGATCGGCGGGTACGCAGGTAGTCGGAGACGACGGCCGCGCCGAGGCCGTCGGTGTCCGGGGCGAGCACCCGCCCGCCCGCGCGGCGCGCCAGCAGGTCCACGAACGCGGTGAGCCGCGGCTCGTCACCGAGCCGGAAGACGGTCAGCGCGGCACCCATCCGAGCCATCGCGTCGACCTCGGCCAGCGTCTTGCCGAGGGTGCGCGGGCTCGGCGGGTAGTCGAACTCCGCGTGGCCGTCCGGTTCCAGGTGCGCGGTGGGCTCGCCGTCGGTGACCATCAGGACGACCGGCTGGGCCCCGGGATGCCTGCGCAGGTGCCGTCCGGCCAGCAACAGCGCGTGGTGGGCGTTGGTGCCCTGCTCCCAGGTGCCGTCGAGGCCGATCAGCTCACCGATCTCGACGGTCGCCGCGTGCCTGCCGAACGTGATGAGCTGCAGCGCGTCGTTGCGGTACCGGGTGGAGATGAGCTGGTGCAGAGCCAGTGCGGTGCGCTTCATCGGCAGCCAGCGGCCCTCGGCCACCATGGACCAGGAGGTGTCGACGCACAGCGCCACCGCGGCCCGGGATCGGTGCTCGGTCTCGGCGATCTCCACGTCGGCGACGTCGAGTCGTACCGCGCCGCCGCCGTGCGAGGCGGTGCGCAGCACAGCGTTGCGCACGGTCCGGGACACCGCCCAGGGCTGGGTGTCACCGAACTCCCACGGCCTGCTGGACCCGCTCGGCTCCCCCGCCGTCCCGGCCGCCGTGGTGTCCCGCTCGCCGGTCCGCCCGCGCAGCGAGTGCACGGCGTCGGCGAGCGCCGCCTCGCCCAGCCTGCGCACGGCCTTGGGCGAGAGCCGCAGCGATCCGTCCGGGGCACGTTCGAACAGGCCCTGCGCGCGCAGTTCGCGCTCCAGTTCGGCGAGCCTGCGCGCGTCGACCCCGGCGTCGGCGCCCAGTTCCCGTTCCAGTGCTTCGAGGTCGATGTCCTCCAGCCGCGCCCCCGGGTACGACTGGCCGAGCTGTTCGGCGACCGCGTCCAGCTCTGCCAGCCGGGTCATCGCCGCGGCGCCCTCGCCGAGCCCGAGCGGGTCCTGGCCGCGGAACCGGCCCGCCGACGTCCAGTCCTCCCCCGGCCGCATCGACCGGAGCCGCGAGTCCAGAGTGGACAACTGGTCGGCCAGCCGGGGGTCGCCGAACGCCTGCTGGGACAGCTCGGCGAGTTCGCCGCGCTGCTCCGGCGTCATCGAGTTCAGCATCCGCTGGGCGGCGGCGGAGCGGGCGGCCAGAGCGTCGACGAGTTCCTCGACGCTGGACGGGTTCTCCGGGAAGAAGTCGCCGTGCCTGCGCATGAACTCGGCGAAGCGCTCGTCGACGTCGCCGAACCCCTGGGCATGGGCGGCCAGCAGCGCGTTGAGGTCGGTGAGCATCTGGTTGACGCGCTCGACATCCTGCGGCGTGGTGTCGCGCAGGGCGTCCTTCATACCCTCGAATCGCGACTCGAGAAGTTCCCGCCCGAGCAGGTCTCGGATGCGCTCGTAGTTCCTCCCTGCCTCCTCGGACACCCACTCGTAGCCCGCCAGTTCACGCACCGCCGCGGCGGTGCCCGGGGGCAGCGCATCGAGCTGCGCCTCGCGAAAACGGGCGTCGTCGTCCGGGTCCGGGAAGAGGGCCCGGCGTTCCTCCGCCAGCGCCTCGTCGAGCAGCCCCCTGACCTCGTTCAGGGTGCCGTCGAGGTTGTGCCTGCGCTGGAGTGCCGCGCGTTCCTGCCAGACCCGGCGGGTCAGCTCGTCGAGCCCGGCGGTGCCCCGGGTGCCGCGGCGCAGGATCTCCTCCAAAGCCGAGCGCGGCGAGGCACCGTCCAGCACCTCGCGGCCGATCTCGTCCATGGCCTCACGCAGATCGGCCGGTGGCGCGAGCGGGTCGGGCCCGTCGTGCCACGGCCCGTAGGAGTATCCCTCGGGAATCCCGGTCACACCGCTCTCCTCGCCGCCGTTGGTCTCGTGGCCGTGCCCGTCCGGTCAGGGGCCGTAGACCGTGGTGGTGCCGTCCGCGTCCTTCGCGAGTTTCCGCGCCAGGTACAGCGATTCGAGTGCGAGTTCGACGGCGGCGGCGATCCGGCCGGGCGAGTCGTCCTCGGCGGCACCGGCCCGGTGGGCGACCTCGTGCAGCACCGGCAGTTCCGGCAGCGACTCCAGCAGTTCGCGCCCCCGCACACGCTCGCCGGTTGCCACCAGGTGCCCGTCGGCGACGGCGTTGGCCAGCGGCGCCAGGTCCACCCCGGCGAACCGGTCGCGTGCGGTCTCGGCGACGGCGCGGCGCAGGAGGTGCACCAGGTGCTCGGTCTCCCTGCCATCCTCCCCCGGTTCGAACTCGATCTTCCCGCGCAGTACCGCCGGCACGGCGTCGAGGTCCACCGGGCGGGCGACGGCCGGCTCCTCACCGGTGATCGCCGACCGGCGCAGCGCCGCGGCCGCGACGGTTTCCGCCGCCGCCACCGCGAACCGGGCGGAGACGCCGGAGCGCTGGTCCACCACCTGCGACTCGCGCAGGTTGCGCACGAACCGGGCCAGCACCTCCAGCAGCGGCTCCCCCACCTCGGCCACGAGATCGGCCTCCTGGCGGACGACGTCGACCTCCGCGGCCACATCGAGCGGGTAGTGGGTGCGGATCTCCGCCCCGAACCGGTCCTTGAGCGGGGTGATGATGCGGCCGCGGTTGGTGTAGTCCTCCGGGTTCGCGGTGGCGACCAGCAGCACGTCCAGCGGCAGCCGAAGGGTGTAGCCGCGCACCTGGATGTCGCGCTCCTCCATCACGTTGAGCAGGGCCACCTGGATCCGCTCGGCCAGGTCGGGCAGCTCGTTGACCGCCACGATGCCGCGGTGCGCCCGCGGGACCAGTCCGAAATGGATGGTCTCCGGGTCGCCGAGACTGCGCCCCTCGGCGACCTTCACCGGGTCGACGTCGCCGATCAGATCGCCGACGGAGGTGTCCGGGGTGGCGAGTTTCTCGGTGTAGCGCTGATCCCGGTGCAGCCAGGCGACCGGCAGGTCGTCGCCGAGTTCGGCGGCCCGGCGGATCGACGCGGGCGTGATCGGCTCCAGTGGATGCTCGGCCAGCTCGGCGCCCTCGATCACCGGTGCCCACTCGTCGAGCAGTCCGGCAAGGGTGCGCAGCAACCGGGTCTTGCCCTGCCCGCGCTCGCCGAGCAGGACGACGTCGTGCCCGGCCAGCAGCGCACGTTCGAGCTGGGGCAGGACGGTGCGGGAGAACCCGACGATGCCCGGCCAGGGATCACGGCCCGACCGCAGGGCGGCGAGGAGGTTCTCGTGCAGTTCGGTCTTCACGCCACGCGGTGTGTGGCCTGCCTCGCGCAACGCGCCGGCGGTGCGGGGCAGGTGTGCTGGTGCGGAGTTCACCTCACCGACGCTACTGACCGATCCGGGAAGCGTCGACGTGGAGTGGCTCCAGCACCGGGTAATGTGGATCGCCGTGTGCTGTCCCAGTGCGACTTTCGCCGTCTGGTCCTCCGCGTGGCTGCATGGTGCCGCGGCCTCCGACGACGCCCTCGACGCCCTGCTCCCCTGGGGCGAGGCGCACGACGTCGTGGCCGGCGACCCCGCCACCGCCGAGGCGACCGGCCTGCCGGCCGACGGCACGGGCGTGGTGCCGGTCGCCGAACTGCTGGCGGTGCTGCGCGGGCTGGGCGCGAGCGGCGGCCACCTGGTGCTGCCCGTCCCCGGCGACGTGCGCGGGCTCGGCACCGGACCGTTCGCCACGCAGGCGCTCGGCGCGGGTGAGGCCGTGCTGTTCACCGGCACCGTGTTCGCCGCCGTGCCCAGCCCGGTCGCCGAGGGGCTGGTGCGCTGGACGGTGCATTCGCGGGCCGGGTCCGCGCTGACCGCACCGCAGCCGGAGTACGTCGGACTCGGTGAGGCCGAGCACGGTCTCACCGCGGCGGTACGGGAGAGCGCGGGCGCCCTGCAGGCCATGGACGTCGCGCGGGAGCGGTCCGGGGTACGGGAGGAACTGTCGGCGCGACTGCGGTCCGCCCCGGAACCGGCGTGGCCGCCACAGATGCCTGCCAGGGCGCTGCGGGTCCTGGCTCGCGCGCACGAGGTCGGCGCGATCCTCGCCATGGCACAGGCCGACGATCCGGGCGGTGCCGTGTCGGCCACGTCCGCCCAGCAGCGCTCCGCGGCACTGCGCCCGCTGGCCGACGCCGTGCGCGCGGCCCGGCGAGCTGCCGTCAACGAGGCGGTACGGACCTTCGCGGATCGCGCCGACCGGCACTGACCGCGGCGCGTACCGGGACTGCAGGTCAGCCGCGCGGGCGGGTCGCCGGTGCGCAGCAGCCGACCGCGCAGGGTGCGCCGTTGACGGTGCAGCCCGCCGAGGGGAACGCTGAGCACTTGCGGGCCGGGGAGCCCTCGGTGTGTTCGCGCACCAGTTCGACGACGAGCCGCGCGAACCGCGGGTCGGCGTTGGGGGTGGCGGCGCGGGCGAAGCCCATTCCCAGTTCCTCCGCTCGCTCGCGCGCCTCGTTGTCCAGGTCCCAGAGCACCTCGAGGTGGTCGGAGACGAAACCGACCGGGCACACCACCACGGCGGGCACGCCCTTGCCGTGCAGGGCGTCGATGTGGTCGACGATGTCCGGTTCCAGCCAGGGCACCGACGGCGGGCCGGAGCGGGACTGCCACACCACGTCGTACTCGGCCACGCCCGCCTCGGTCGCGACCAGCCGGGCCGCCTCGGCGATCTGCCGGGAGTAGCGGTGCCCGCCCTCCTCGGGCGGTCCCGCCGCCGCGTCGGCGCTCGCCGGCACCGAGTGCGCGACGAACACCACCCGCGCGCCCGCCGGGTCGTCCAGTTCGGCGAGCGCGGCACGGACGGCATCGGCAAAGGCGGCGACGAACAGCGGGTGGTCGAAGAACTGGCGCAGCTTCGTCAGTTCCGGCGCGCCGTCGCCGACGGACGTGCGGGCGCGGGCGATGTCCTCGTCGTACTGACGGCAAGCGGAGTAGCCGCCGTAGGCGCTCGTCGGGAAGACCAGCGCCCGCCGCACGCCGTCGGCGGTCATCCGTGCCAGTGTCACCTCGACCATCGGGTCCCAGTTGCGGTTGCCGAAGTACACGGGGAGGTCGATGTCCACGGCGGCGAGTTCCGCCTCGACGGCGGCGATGGCCTCGCGGTTGAGCCGGTTGATGGGCGAGACGCCGCCGAAGTGCCGGTAGTGCACGGCCACCTCTTCGAGGCGTTCGCGCGGCACACCGCGGCCTCGGGTGACGTTCTCCAGGAACGGCATGACCTCGTCCGGTCCCTCGGGACCGCCGAAGGACAACCAGAGCAGCGCGTCGTAACCCACGGCGACCATCCTGCCGCTGTGCCCGGCAGCACGCTGATCGGGGGTGCGCGAGGAGGCGGCGGGCGTCGCCCCGGCGGCGCGGTGGCGGACAGGGAGATCACGCCCGCCGCGCCCGATGTCCCGGTGCCCGCGGTGTCGAGGTGTCCACAGTGTCCACAGTGGACGCAGTGGACGCAGTGGACGCGGTGGACGCGGTGGACGCGGTGGACGCGGTGGACGCGGTGGACGCGGCGCATCTGTTGGACCCGGTGGAGACCGTGGTGGGCGTGGGTCCAGTGGCGCGGGTCAGGCCTCGTCCTCCAGCATGTCGGCGGTGACGGCCGACTCGGTGTCCGGGATGCCCTGGTCCTTGGCCCGCTTGTCGGCCATCGCCAGCAACCGCCGGATCCGTCCGGCGACCGCGTCCTTCGTCATCGCCGGATCGGAGAGCTGACCCAGCTCCTCCAGTGACGCCTGCCGGTTGGACAGGCGCAGCTTCCCGGCGGTGAGCAGGTGGTCCGGCGCGGAGTCGCTGAGGATCTCCATCGCCCGCTCGACCCGCGCCGCGGCGGCGACAGCGGCGCGGGCGGAGCGGCGCAGGTTTGCGTCGTCGAAGTTGGCGAGGCGGTTCGCGGTCGCCCGTACCTCGCGGCGCATCCGGCGCTCCTCCCACGCCAGCACGCTTTTGTGCGCGCCGAGCCGGGTGAGCAGCGCGCCGATCGCGTCCCCGTCGCGCACCACGACCCGGTCGGCTCCGCGCACCTCGCGCGACTTCGCCTGGATGCCCATCCGCCGGGCCGCGCCGACCAGCGCGAGCGCCGCCTCGGGTCCGGGGCAGGTCACCTCCAGTGAGGAGGACCGGCCCGGTTCGGTCAGCGAGCCGTGCGCAAGGAAGGCGCCGCGCCAGGCCGCCTCGGCATCGGCGACGCCGCCGGAGACGACGGCGGCGGGCAGCCCGCGCACCGGACGGCCCCGCTGGTCGATCAGCCCGGTCTGCCGGGCGAGACCGTCGCCGTCCTTGACCACCCGCACCACGTACCGCGTCCCCTTGCGCAGCCCGCTCGACGAGATGACGTGCACGTCCGACTGGTGACCGTAGAGGTCGTGGATCTCCTTGCGCAGCCTGCGCGCGACCGAGCCGGTGTCCAGTTCGGCTTCCACCACGACCCGGCCACCCACGATGTGCAGTCCCCCCGCGAACCGCAGCATCGACGCGACCTCGGCGCGCCGTGGCGCGGTCTTGGTGATCTCCAGGCGGCTCAGTTCGTCCTTCACCGCGGCGGTCATCGCCATGTCCCCTCCTCTCCGCTCTCGGACCCGAGAGCCTCTCGCACACAGCCCGCCAGGGCGTCGGGATCATGCCGACCCGCCACGTCCGGATCGGCGATGTCCGCCAGATACGCCCTGCCGCCCAGCTCCGCCGCGGCGCGGCGCAGCCCCGCCGGGGTGGGCACCGAGTCCCGGTCGGCGATCACCGCGTCGACCCGGAGCCGAGGAGCGTGCTCGAAGAGTACGTCCAGGTGCCGTTCGGGTGAGAAGCCCGCCGTCTCGCCGGGCTGCGGAACGAGATTCAGGATGACCACGCGGGTGGCGCTGGTGCGGATCAGCGCGTCGTGCAGTTCCGGAACCAGCAGGTGCGGCAGGACGCTGGTGAACCAGGATCCCGGCCCGAGTACGACGACGTCCGCGTCGAGTACCGCCTGCACGGCCTCCTCGCACGCTCTGGGCCCGGCGCCCGGGTGCCCGGGATTGCGCAGGGTGATGCGCAGGACCTGACCCGGGGTGCTGGCGACGGCGACCTGGCCGCGGATCCGGCTCAGTTCACCGTTCTCCAGCCCGGTCACCTCGGCCTCGATGTCCAGCGGTTCCGGGGACATCGGCAGCACCCGCCCGCGCGCGCCGACCAGGCCGCACGCCTCGTCGAGTGCCCGCACCGGATCGCCGAGCACCTCGAACAGCCCGGCCAGCAACAGGTTTCCGACGGCGTGCCCGGCAAGCGCGCCGCTGCCGCCGAAGCGGTGCTGGAAGACGTCCGCCCAGAGCGAGCCGTCGTCGCCGTCCGCGGCGAGCGCGGCGAGCGCCTGCCGGAGGTCTCCCGGTGGCAGCAGGCCGAGTTCACGGCGCAGGCGGCCCGAGGAGCCGCCGTCGTCGGCGACGGTGACCACGGCGGTCAGTTCGTCGGTGAGCCTGCGCAGGGCGGTCAGGGTCGCGTGCAGACCGTGGCCGCCGCCCAGCGCGACGGCACGCAGCGGGCTCACTCGCGGCCCAGGTCCCGATGCACCACCTTGACCGCCATTCCGTCCTCTGTGGACAGTCGCCGGGCCAGCTCCTCCGAGATCGCGACGCTGCGGTGCTTTCCACCGGTGCAGCCGACCGCCAGGGTCAGGTAGCGCTTGCCCTCCCGCTTGTACCCGGCGCCGATCAGGCCCAGAAGCTGGTGGTAGCGCTCCAGGAACTCGTCCGCGCCCTCCTGGGTGAGCACGTAGTTGCGGACGTCGCCGTCGAGGCCGGTGTGGTCGCGCAGTTCCGGGATCCAGAAGGGATTCGGCAGGAAGCGCACGTCCATCACCAGATCGGCGTCCATCGGCAGGCCGTACTTGTAGCCGAAGGAGAGCACCGTGACCCTGGTGCGGGTGCTGGCCTCGGAGCCGAACGCGTCCTCGATCTTGGCGCGCAGGTCGTGCACCGACAGCGAGGACGTGTCGACGACCAGGTCAGCCTCCTCACGCAGCGGCGAGAGCAGGGCGCGCTCGGCGGTGATGCCGTCGGAGAGCCTGCCGTCGGCCTGCATCGGGTGGCCGCGGCGGACCTGTTCGAACCGGCGGACCAGCACCGCGTCGGTGGCCTCCAGGAACAGGACCCTGGGCTTGTAGCCGCGCGCGTCGAGATCCTTGATGACGGAGGCGAGGTCGTCGGTGAACGCGCGGGAGCGGACGTCCATCACCACGGCGACCTTGGTGATCGCGCCGCTGGCCTGGGCGCCGAGTTCGACCATCGTCGAGATCAGTTCCGGCGGCAGGTTGTCCACCACGAACCAGCCCAGGTCCTCCAGACATTTCGCGGCGGTGCTCCGGCCCGCGCCGGACAGCCCGCTCACGACGGCCACCTCCATGCCCGAACCCCGCGTGTCGGCCGGTGCCGTCTCTGCGCTCGTCACGAACTCTTCTCCCCTTCCGGACCCGCGCTGCCCGGGTCTGCTGTGCCGCCTGTGCCGTTGTCCTGCCCGCCCGCGAGCGCCGCGTGCACGGCTTCCGCCGTGCGCCTGCCCACTCCCGGGACGCCCGCGATCTCGTCCACACCCGCCTGTCGCAGCTTCTTCACCGAGCCGAAGTGCTTGATCAACGCGGTTCGCCGTGCCTGCCCGAGTCCGGGCACGCTGTCCAGCGCGGACACCTGGATCCGCTTGGACCGCTTCTCCCGGTGGTAGCGGATCGCGAAGCGGTGCGCCTCGTCGCGGACGCGTTGCAGAAGGTACAGCGCATCCGAGGTTCTCGGCAGGATGACCGGGTCAGGGTCGGCGGGCAGCCACACCTCCTCCAGGCGTTTGGCCAGCCCCACCACGGCGACGTCGGTGATGCCGAGTTCGGCCAGGACGTCCGCGGCGGCCGTGGCCTGAGGGCCCGCGCCGTCGACGACGAGCAGGTTCGGCGGGTAGGCGAACTTGCGCGGACGCCCGGTGTCCGGGTCGATCCCGGGCCGTTCCCCCTCGGCGGTGTCCCCGACGGTCTCCTTGAGATAGCGGGAGAAACGGCGGCGCACGACCTCGGCTATCGATGCCACGTCGCCCTCCTCCGCGGCCTCGCGCAGCGCGAAGCGGCGGTACTCGGACTTGCGCGCCACCCCGTCCTCGAAGACGACCAGCGAGGCCACCACGTCGCTGCCCGCGATGTGGCTGATGTCGACGCACTCGATGCGCAGGGGTGCGGTGTCCAGCCCCAGATTGTCCTGGAGTTCGGCGAGCGCGGCCGAGCGCGCGGTGAGGTCCCCGGCACGGCGGAGCTTGTGCTGGGCGAAGGCCTCCGCGGCGTTGCGCCGCACCGTCTCGGCGAGCGCGCGCTTGTCGCCTCGCTGCGGCACGCGCAGCCGTACCCGCGCGCCGCGCAGTCCGCTCAGCCATTCGGTGACGGCCTCGGCGTCGGCGGGCAGTTCGGGAACCAGCACCTCGCGGGGTACCGGGGAGCCCGCCCCGGGTGTCTCGTCGGCGAGTTCGGCCTGCTCGCCGTAGAACTGCGCGACGAACTGCCCGACGAGCGCGGGAACGTCCATCTCCTCGGCCTTGTCCACGACCCAGCCGCGCTGACCGCGAACCCGGCCGCCCCGGACGTGGAAGACCTGCACGGCGGCCTCCAGGTCGTCGTGCGCGAAGTTCACCACATCGGCGTCGGTGCCGTCGCCGAGCACGACGGCCTGCTTCTCCATCGCGCGCCGCAGGGCCCCCAGGTCGTCGCGCAGCCGCGCGGCGCGCTCGAACTCCAGGCCCTCCGAGGCCTCGGCCATGTCCTTCTCCAGCCTGCGCACCATGGAGTCGGTGCGGCCGGCGAGAAAGTCGCAGAAGTCCTCGACGATCCGGCGGTGCTGCTCGGCGGAGACCTTGCCGACGCAGGGCGCCGAGCACTTGTCGATGTAGCCGAGCAGGCAGGGGCGGCCGATCTGGCCGTGCCTGCGGAACACACCGGCCGAGCAGGTGCGCATCGGGAAGACGCGCAGCAGCAGGTCCAGCGTCTCGCGGATGGCCCAGGCGTGGGCGTACGGGCCGAAGTAGCGCACGCCCTTCTTGCGCGGGCCCCGGTAGACGTGGGCGCGCGGGAACTCCTCGCCCAGGGTCACCGCCAGCACCGGGTAGGTCTTGTCGTCGCGGTAGCGGACGTTGAACCGCGGGTCGAATTCCTTGATCCAGTTGTACTCGAGCTGCAGCGCCTCGACCTCGGTGCCGACCACCGTCCACTCCACGCCCGCGGCCGTGGTCACCATCTGCCGGGTACGCGGATGCAGTCCGGACAGGTCGGCGAAGTAGGAGTTCAGCCGGGAGCGCAGGCTTTTCGCCTTGCCCACGTAGATGACACGTCCGGTCGTGTCGCGGAACTTGTACACGCCGGGTGCGTCCGGGATGCTCCCCGGCGAGGGACGGTAGGTGGACGGGTCAGCCACACCTCCAGCCTATGGCTCCCCTCCGACGACATCCCGCGCACCCGTCGGCCCGCGGGACCCGGTCACCGCGATACGCCGGCGGATCGCGGTCCGTGACCCGGCATTTTCTGGCGGGGCGGCGCACGGTTCCGGGAGGCGTCGGGTGTTCTCCGGCGCTGTCGGTGCCGTGTGCCATTCTCGGAACCGATCCCGCCACCGTACGAAGGGCACCGAGGACACCGATGCGCATCGCCACCTGGAACGTCAACTCCGTCGGCGCCCGGCTGCCGCGGTTGCTCGGCTGGCTGGAGACCACCCGCCCGGACGTGCTGTGCCTGCAGGAACTCAAGTGCGCCACGGACGCCTTCCCCGCGGCGGAGGTGGCCGAGCTCGGTTACCGGACCGCGGCGCACGGCCTCGGCCGGTGGAACGGGGTCGCGGTGCTGTCCCGGGTCGGCATCGAGGACGTCACCCGGGATCTGACCGGGCAGCCCGCCTACGAGAGCGAGACGAAGGCGCGCGCGATCGGCGCGACCTGCGGCGGCGTCCGCGTGTGGTCGGTGTACGTGCCCAACGGCCGCGAGCCCGCGCACGCCCACTACGACTACAAGCTGAACTGGCTCGGCGCGCTGAACGACACGGTCGGCGCGGAACTGACGGGTGACCGGCCGTTCGCGGTGCTGGGCGACTTCAACATCGCTCCGGCGGACGAGGACGTCTGGGACATCTCGCTGTTCGCCGAGTCAACGCACGTCACCGATCCGGAGCGCAAGGCGCTGGCGGTGCTGCGGGACACCGGGCTCACCGATGTGGTTCCCCGGCCGCTGAAGTACGACCACCCCTACACCTACTGGGACTACCGGCAGCTCGCGTTCCCGAAGAACCGCGGCATGCGGATCGACCTGGTGTACGGCGACGCGCGGTTCGCCGCCGCCGTCACGGACGCCTACGTGGACCGCGAGGAGCGCAAGGGCAAGGGCGGTTCCGACCACGCCCCGGTGGTGGTGGACCTCGACATCTGACCGCCGCGGGCTCATGGCCCGGCTCCGTGGCCTGCGGGCCGGGCAGGGCCGGGCCGGGCAAGCGGGCCGGTGACGCCGGGGCAGCGGCGGTCGGCAGGAGTCAGGTCGGCAGGAGTCAGGTCGGCAGGAGTCAGGTCGGCAGGAGTCAGGTCGGCAGGGCCGGACTCCGGCGGGCCGGGGTCAGCGGGGCCGGTGCACGGAGACGGCGTAGGGGCCGCCGTCGAAGGGTTCGCGGTCCCAGGTAGCGAAGCGCTCGGCGAGAACGAGGCCGGCCTCGGCGGCGTGGGCGTCGTAGTCGGCGGCGGTGTAACCGCGATCGAGGCTGAAGCCGGCGATCAGCACGCCGTCCGGGCGCACGTGCCGGGCCACGCCCGCGAGGAGCGCGCCCTCGGTGCCCGCCGTGGTGAACAGCGGGACATTGCCGGCCATCAGGACGACGTCGAAGGTCCGGCCCAGATCGAGCGCGGCGAGATCGGACTCGATCCAGGTGACGGCGGGTGCCCGGCGGCGTGCCGTGTCGAGCATCGAGGCGTCCAGGTCGGCGCCGGTCACCTCGATGCCGTGCCGGGCGAGTTCGATGCCCACCCTGCCGGTGCCGCAACCCGCGTCGAGCACGGTCGCGGGCGTGTAGGCCCGCACGAACGCCGCCTCACCGTGGACGTCCTGTCCCGTCGCGGCGAGCGCGTCGAAGCGCCGCTGGTAGTCGTCGCCGTCCCAGGAGATCGCTCCCCGCCCCGCCGGTTCACCCATCCCCCGATCCTGCCCCAGCAGGCCGTGTCGTGCGCCCCAGCACGCCGTGTCGTGCGCCCCAGCACGCCGTGTCGTGCGCCCCAGCACGCCGTGTCGTGCGCCCCAGCACGCCGTGTCGTGCGCCCCAGCACGCCGTGTCGTGCGCCCCAGCACGCCGTGTCGTGCGCCCCAGCACGCCGTGTCGTGCGCCCCAGCACGCCGTGTCGTGCGCCCCAGCACGCCGTGTCGTGCGCCCCAGCACGCCGTGTCGTGCGCCCCAGCACGCCGTGTCGTGCGTCTTCGACGCCGACACGGTGGGTCGGGGTCAGCCGGTGATCTCGCGGAGCAAGGCGGCGAAGGCAGCGCCGGGCAGGGTGAGCGCGCCGCCGCCGGGGTCCTTGGAGTCGCGGACCGCCCGGCCCGCCGGGACCGCCGCGATCTCCACGCAGTCGCCGTTGTCGGTGGAGTGGCTGGACCTGTGCCAGCCGGGCGCCAGCGCGGCCACCTCCACGCACTCGCCGTTGTCCTGCGAGTGGCTGGACCTGCGCCAGCCGGGCGGCAGCGTGGCCACTTCCACACAGCTACCGTTGTCGGTGGAGTGGCTGGACTTGCGCCAGGTGAGAGCGGCCTGGCTGGTGCCGGTCATGACGACCTCCGGTCAAGGACTAGTACTCCTCGACCAGTGACGTGATCAAGGAGCGGGACTCCTCCGGCCCCAGGGCCAGAGCGCGAAGGCTCGCGGCGGCCAGTCTATAAGACCGGACCTGCAGGTCGTGCTGCACGTAGACCGCCCCTTCGTGCAGCTCGACGTAGACGATGTCCTGGAACTCGGCGAAGTCCAGCAACGTGAACTGCCCCGTCGCACCCACATGAACACCGACCGAGGTCGAAATCACCTGCAGCTCCACATTGTCCAAAGAGGACAGTTCCAGCAGATGGTCGAGTTGCGCCCGCATGGTCTTGTCGCCACCAACCGGCCGGTGCAGCGTGGACTCCTCGACCACGGCACTGAAGCGCAGCGGAGCGGCCGAGTCGGTCAGCCTGCGCTGGCGTTCCAGCCGGAACTCCGCGACCCGCTCGGCATGGTCCGGCCGCACACGCGGGGAGGCCGAGGTCAGCGCGGCGGCGTACGCCTCGGTCTGCAGCATCGCGTGCAATGCGACCGGCTCGTAGGTGAACTCCGCCTCCGCCAGCCCTTCCAGGCCGACGAAGGTCTTCAGCCAGTCCGGAACGAGGTCGCTCCACGGCGCCCACCACGTCTCCTGGTCGCTCTGCCCGGCCAGCGAGACGACGCGATCGATGTCGGAGGGCTCGACGCCGTAGAACTCCAGCAGCCGCGCCACCTCGGTGGCGTCCTGCCGGTACTTGCCGGTCTCCATGGTGTGCACCTTCGGCCCGGTGCGCTTGAGCCGCTTGCCCGCGGCGTCGAGGCTCGTGCGCGATCGCTCGCGGTGCCTGCGCAGTTCGTTGCCGATCAGCCAGCGCAATGCCGTGGGGTCGTGCCGCGAGGTCATCGGGACCACCTTTCGAAGTCGTAAGCGACGCTGTTGCCAGCAGCCTCCCAGAAGCGGAACGCGAACCACAATCACCCGATAGAGACAGTGCTTAAACTTAAGCTCTGCTCTAGCGTAGCGATGCGCCCGAAGCCGTGAGGTGAGGCGCAGCCGGCCGGGTGGTGGTCGTCGGCACCGTGCGACGTGATCCCCGCACGGCACACGGTGGCGTTCCCAGGCGACGACACGAGACGAGCGGGTGACGCCGTCACGTCTCCCACCCGGCCGGCCCGGCACCGACGCGCACCCGGAGGAGGAGACCGTGCGCCCCCAGTTCCTGCCCCCGGACGTCACCGCCCGCGCCGTCACCGGCCGCGACGGCGGCACGCACACGATCTACACCGCGCCGATCCGCAGCGAGGCCCCCGTGCGCATCACCGGGCGGGACGGCAGAGCCGACGCGCTCGCCTGCATGTACGACCACTTCGTCTTCCACTGGCGCAGGCACAGCCGCCACGTGACGGTCAGCCACGGCACGCTCGCCGGCCCGCGAATGGCGTTGTGGGACGACATCGCCATCGAACACGAGTGGTCCCCGGAGAACCTGGCCACGTTCGCGCGGACGTGGACCCGTGAGCACACCGGGCGATTCCGCCGCCCCTGACCCGCGCGCCGGCACCGCACGGTGGCACGCTGGCGTCATGGGACTGTTCACGCTGCCCGAAGCCGACGCCGAACTCGCCCGGCTGCTGCCGATCCTGGACGAACTGGTGGCCGTCCGGGCCGACGCGACCGAACTGTCGGCGACCCTGAAGCGGCACGAGGACCCGGGCTCGCTCGGCGGGCTGCCCGAACTGAAAGGCATGCAGGCACGCCTCGACGAACTGATGAGCGAGGTCCAGGAGACCGGCGCCGAGCTGATGGGCTTCGCGCCGCTGCTGATCGACTTCCCGGCCGAACTCGACGGCGTCGACATCCGGCTGTGCTGGCTGGAAGGCGACCGAGAGCTCGCCTGGTACCACCGCGGCGACCTCGGATTCCCCGCCCGCAGGCCACTGGACCGCGCGGCCATCGCGGACGCCTGACCCGGTCCGCGTCACGCAACCGGTGCACGCGAGCCGGATAACGCGACCCGGATCACGCGCTGCGGGTCAGGCGCGCCGGGATCAGCCCTCGTGGGCGGCGCGGTGCAGCCTGCGCAGCTCGCGCACGGCCACGACGGCACGCTCCCGGTCCACCGACTGCACGGCGAGCACCGAGAAGTACTCGTCGTACGGCAGTTCGAGCCGGGCGAAAGAAGCGCCGTCCGGGAAACTCACCGACAACACCTCCGTCCACGCGAAACGCTTGCGCGTCAGCACATTGCGCACGGTCAGGCCCTCGGCGTCGGCGGCCACGCGGGGCAGCGCGAACAACATGGTGCCCGCTCCGAGTAGCAGGCCGATGCCGATCATCGCCACCTGGTCGGCCACCTGGAAGATCACGCCGGTGTCCGACCCGCGCAGCAGCACCGCCACCGTGGTGAACACCCCGACGAGCAACAACGCCAGCGCACCCGACATCCACTGCGCCCGGTAGGGCCGGATCCGCACCTGCTCCGCGCTCGTGCCGGACCCCGCAGGGCCCGCCGTCGCCGGACTGGTCTCGCCACCGTTGGTCACCACACCGCTCATCCTCAGGAAAATCCTCGTTCGGTCCACGGCTGGCGCAGGCCGCGCAGCGCGCGGGCGGCGTCCAGCGCCGCGACCGTCGCCTCGAAACCCTTGTCCTCCACCGATCCCGGCGCGCCGGAACGGTCCACCGCCTGCTGTTCGGTCTCACACGTCAGCACGCCGTTGCCGACCGGTGTGCTCTCGTCCAGCGCGACACGGGTCAGCCCGGAGGTGACCGCGTCGCAGACGTACTCGAAGTGCGGGGTACCGCCGCGGATCACCACGCCCAGCGCCACCACCGCGTCGTGGTTGCGCGCCAATTCCTGCGCCACCACCGGCAGCTCCACCGCGCCCGCCACGCGTACCACCGTCGGCTCGTCCTCCAGGCCCGCCGTGCGGGCGGCGTGCAGCGCCCGCTCCAGCAGCGAGCCCGTGATGCCTGCGTGCCAGCGGGTGACCACAACGCCCAGGCTGAGATTCGCGCAGCCGGACAGGTCCGGCTCCGCCTCCGGCCGTCCCTCACCGCTCACGTGCGCCCCCGTTCCTCAGGTCGCCGAGCTCGGCACCGACCTCGTCGTAGTGTTCGAGCTGCGACAGGTCGTGGCCCATCCGGTCCCGCTTCGTGCGCAGGTAGCGCAGGTTCTCCGGGTTCGGCGAGATCGGCAGCGCCTGACGGCCGGTCACGGTCAGCCCGTACCCCTCAAGGCCCACGCGCTTGGCCGGGTTGTTGGTCAGCAGCCGCATCGAGCGGACACCGAGATCGCAGAGGATCTGTGCGCCCGTGCCGTAGTCGCGGGCGTCGGCCGGGACGCCGAGCGCCAGGTTCGCGTCCACCGTGTCGGCACCGGCGTCCTGGAGCTGATACGCCTGCAGCTTGTGCAGCAGGCCGATCCCGCGGCCCTCGTGCCCGCGCACGTAGAGCACCACACCCCGGCCCTCCGCGGCGACCGCGGCCAGCGCGGCGTCGAGCTGCGGCCCGCAGTCGCAGCGCAGCGAGCCGAAGACGTCGCCGGTGAGGCATTCCGAGTGCACCCGCACCAGAATGTCCTCGCCGTCGCCGACGTCGCCGTAGACGAACGCCACGTGCTCGATCCCGTCCAGCAGGCTGTCGTAGCCGACCGCGCGGAACGTGCCCGCGGCCAGCGGGATGCGCGCCTCGGCGACCCGTTCCACCTGCTTCTCGGTGCGGCGCCGGTAGGCGATCAGGTCGGCGATGGTGATGATCCGCAGATCGTGGTCGGCGGCGAAGACCTCCAGCTCGTCGCGGCGGGCCATGTCGCCCTCGTCCTTCTGCGAGACGATCTCGCAGAGCACGCCCACCGGGGCGAGACCGGCCAGCCGGGCGAGGTCGACACCCGCCTCGGTGTGGCCGGGACGGCGCAGCACGCCGCCCGCCTTGGCGCGCAGCGGCACCACGTGGCCGGGACGGCGGAAGTGCTGCGGCGTGGAGGACGGCTCGGCCAGCAGGCGGATCGTGCGGCAGCGATCGGCGGCCGAGATGCCGGTGGAGATGCCCTCCGCCGCGTCGACCGTGACCGTGTACGCGGTACCGCGCTGATCCTGGTTGGTGTGGTACATCGGCGGCAGGTTCAGCCGCTCGCAGTCCTGTTCGGTCAGCGAGACGCAGACGTATCCCGAGGTGTAGCGGACCATGAAGGCCAGCAGCTCCGGCGTCGCCTTCTCCGCCGCGAAGATCAGGTCACCCTCGTTCTCCCGGTCCTCGTCGTCCACCACGACGACCGGCCTGCCCGCCGCGATGTCGGCGATGGCCCGCTCGATCCCGGCCGGATCGCCCCCGGGACGCGGCGCGGCCGTACCCGCTTCGGCCGTACCCGTTCGCGCTGTACCCAACTCGCTCGCCGGCTCGCTCACGACGCCTCCTCGCACTCGCCACGCGACGCGGCCGTGTCCATCGGTGCGTTCACGTGTCCTCCTCTGCCGGCCCGGCGGCCCCGCCGGGTCCATTCTCCCCCGCGCCGCGGTGCAAGTGCGGAGAGGCCAGTCTCTCCACATACTTGGCCAGCACGTCGACCTCCAGATTGACCGGATCACCGGGTTGCCGCGCGCCGAGCGTGGTCAGCTCCAGTGTGGTCGGGATCAGCGCGACGCCGAACTGCTCGGCGGTCACCGCCGCGACGGTCAGCGACACGCCGTCCACCGCGATGGACCCCTTCTCCACGACGTAGCGCGCCAGCTCCGGCGGCAGCGCGAACCGGGTCATGCCTCGCTCGTCGCGCGCCAGGTAGGTGCCCGTGCCGTCGACGTGACCCTGCATGATGTGCCCGCCCAGCCTGCCGCCCGCGGGGGTGGCCCGCTCCAGGTTGACCCGGTCACCCTCGCGCACCTTCGCCAGGCTCGACCGGCTCAGCGTCTCGTGCACGACGTCCACGGTGAACTCGCCGCCCGCTACGTCGACCACGGTGAGGCAGACGCCGCTGACCGCGATCGAGTCACCGTGCGCGGCGTCGGTGGTCACCAGCGGACCGCGCACGGTCAGCCGCGCCGCGTCCGGGACCTGGTCGATCGCGACGACGTCACCGATCTCCTCGACAATGCCCGTGAACACTGGTTCTCCTCCTGTCTCAGGCACCCGTCGCGGCCGGCACGGCCGCGATGCGCACGTCGTCTCCACTCATGGTGACCTCTTCGACCGTCCAGCGGTGCGCCCCGGTGATGGTCGACACGCCCGCGGCGCCCAGCGCGACCGGCCCCGCGCCGAGCAGCATCGGCGCGAGGTAGGCGAGGATCCGGTCGATCCGGCCCGCCGCGGCGAACGCCCCCGCCACCGTGGGCCCGCCCTCCAGCAGCACGTCCACCACGCCACGGCCGCCGAGCACGTCGAGGACCTCGCCGGGATCCCGGGTGCGCAGGTGGATGGTCTCCGCGCTGTCATCCAACACCCGGGCGCCGGGAGGAAGATCACCGGTGCCCACCACCACCCGCAGCGGTTGCCGCCCGGCGAGACCGCCGTCCGGGTCGCGGGCGGTCAGCCACGGGTCGTCGACGCGAACCGTGCCGGTGCCCGCGACGATCGCGTCGGCCGTCCGGCGCAGAGCATGCACCTCGGCGCGGGACCGTTCGCCGGAGATCCACCGGCTCGTCCCGTCCGCCGCGGCCACCCGGCCGTCCAGAGTGGACGCGTACTTCCAGGTGACGTGCGGGCGGCCGGTACGGGTGCGGTGCAACCAGGCGCGCAGTACGCCGCTCCGGACCTCCTCGGCCAGCAGGCCGCCGCGCACCTCGATCCCGTTGGCGCGCAACACCTCCGCGCCACCCGCGGCGAGCGGGTTCGGGTCGGCGACCGCGTAGTGCACGGCCGCGACACCGGCGTCGGCCAGCGCCGCCGTGCAGGGCGGTGTACGGCCCTGGTGGGCACAGGGTTCGAGGGTGACGAACGCGGTCCCCCCGCGCGCCCGCTCCCCCGCCGCGCGCAGGGCGAGCACTTCGGCGTGCGAACCGCCCGGCGGGGCGGTGGCACCGGTGCCGGCGACGCGGCCGTCCGGTGCGGTGATCACCGCACCGACCGGCGGGTTCGGGCTGGTGCGGCCGTGCGCGCCGGATGCGGCCGCGATCGCGGCCCGCATCGCCCGCTCCGCCGCCTGCCCGTCCATGTCCTAGCGGCCGGCGCCCGCGCGCGCTGCCTGTTCCCGCAGCGCGGCGAGGGCACGTCCCGGGTCGGCGGCCCCGTAGACGGCCGAGCCCGCGACGAAGCAGTCCACCCCGGCCTCGGCTGCCTGCTCGATGGTGTCCGCGTTGATCCCGCCGTCGATCTCCACGACCACGTTCAGGTGCCCGGTGTCCACCAGCCGCCGCGCCGTGCGGACCTTCGCCAGCACGTCGGCGATGAACGACTGGCCGCCGAAACCCGGTTCCACCGACATCACCAGCAGCGTGTCGTAGTGCTTGAGCACCTCGGCGTAGTCCTCGAACGGCGTGCCCGGCTTGAGCGAAAGGCCCGCCTTCGCCCCGGCGGCCCGCAGGTTCTTCGCCAGCATCACCGGATCGGCGGCGGCCTCGGCGTGCACGGTGACGTTGTAGGCACCGGCCTCGGCGTAACCGGGCGCCCAGCGATCCGGGTCCTCGATCATCAGATGGCAGTCGATCGGCACCTCGGACACCTTCAACAGCGACTGCACCACCGGCAGGCCCAGCGTCAGATTCGGCACGAAGTGGGCATCCATCACGTCGACGTGCACCCAGTCCGCGCGGGTGTCCCCGGAACCGGCGACGGCGGCGATCTCCTCGCCGAGACGGGCGAAGTCGGCGGACAGGATGCTCGGGGCGATGAGGGGTCGGTTCGGCACGGGCGCAGTGTAGAAGGTGCGCCCGGACCCACGAGCGGGGTACGCCCGCGGAGGGTGACTCAGCCGACGAGCCGCACCACCTCGCGGGCACAGCCCCAGGACAGGCTCACCCCGCTGCCGCCGTGGCCGTAACAGTGCACGATCCGGCCACTCGCGTACGTCTCCACGTCCAGGCGCACGGCCGGGCGCGCGGGGCGCAACCCGACCTGGTGGGCCAGCACCTCGGCCCCGGCCAGCCTCGGCTCCGCCCTGGCGCAGCGGTCGAGGATTCCTCGTGCCACCACCGGATCGGGCTCCGGGTTCCGGTCGCCCAGATGTGAGGTGCCAGCCAGGACGAGGCGGTCACCGTGCGGGAAGAAGCCGGTCCAGTCCGCGTCCGCCACCGCCTCGATGTAGAAGTGCCCGATACCCGGGTTGCGCACCACCACGTGCTGTCCGCGCACGGGCACCACGTCCGGGTCGCCCGCCAGTCCGCCCGCGGCGAGGCCCGCGCAGTGCACCACCACCTCGGCCTCGGCGACCGCGGCGCGGAGATCGCGCACCACCGCACGTTCGATCTCCGTCCCGGCCGTGGCCAGTCGCCGGGTCAGATACCGCAGGTAAGGAGGCAGGTCGATCATCGGCGCCCGCGTCCACAGGCCCGTCCGCATGCCCGGCGGCAACTCGGCGGCCGTCAGCAGGCGGTACTCGGGCAGATCGGCCGCCCACTCCAGCGGCCCGTCGGTCAGGTCGGAGACCTCCAGGCCCGCCTCGACGTGCACACCCGTCCCCGCCACGCCGTCGAGCCGCATCAATTCGTCGTAGGTCACGCGGCTCCACGCCAGTTCGCGGACGTCCGCGCCCGGAGTCCACAGGCCGCTCGCCACGGCGGAGGTCGTCTCCTCCGGCAGAAGCTCCGCGCGCACCCGGACGTCGTGTCCCGCCTCCGCAAGGCACACGGCCGCCGTCAGGCCGATCACCCCGGCCCCCACCACCAGCACGTCGCTCATCCACACACGCTAACGGCCGCACCCGGCCTGTCGCGGGGTTTCCGCGGCCACCCATCCGAGCGAACGCCCCGACCTGGCGAAGGGAATCTCGCCGACGAGGTTCCCGGGTGCCGGGCCGCTCGCGCGATGATCAGGGGTCCGGGTGCCCCGAACGAGGGGCTCGACCATCGGCGGTCCGGCCGGTTGCTCGGTGGCATGACGCGAACGGGGTCAGTCGTCGGTGAGCCAGTCCTCGGCGAGCAGGTCGAGGACGCCGGTCCAGGGTTGGTCGAGACGCAGCCGCCGGAGCAGCACGCCCGCCGAGGTCAGCGCGTCCAGGTGCCCCTGCCACGCCGGGTGGGCGGACCGGCTGTCCCGCACCTGGTACCCGGCGACGATGCGTACCCCGGGCTCCCCCAGCGCGTCCCCGAGCACGGTGAGCGCCTGGTTGTCCGCGAGCCCCAGTGCGAACTTCGCGATCGAACCGGCCGAGGCGGGCGCGAACAGGAACACCTCGGGGGCCGGGTGCGGCCGCGGCTCGCCGGGGAGCCGGGAGGTGCTGCGCACTTCGAGGTCGGTCAGCGCCCGCAACCTGTCCAGCTCGCCGTTGGTGGCGAGCCAGCGGGCCGCGGTCGGAGTGAGCGTCACGGCCAGCCGCCAGCCGCGGCGCGCCGCGGGTGCGGCGAGCTCGGCACACAACCGGGTCTCGACGCCCCCGCAGGAACTGACGACGAGACCGAGGACCCGGCCGCGGCCGGTGCTCACTCGGGCTTGCGCAGCACTGCGCAGAACATCGCGTCCGTGCCGTGCCGGTGCGGCCAGAGCTGGACGAACCGGCCGTCACCGAGGTCCGGGACGCCGGGGAACAACTCCCTCGCGTCCAGCACCTCCGCCTTCGCCCGGCGGACCGCCTCGCCGACGACCCCCTCGGTCTCGGCCAGATGCGGCGAGCAGACGACGTAGGTGACGACTCCGCCCGGCCGCACCAGCTCGAACGCGGCCGTCAGCAACTGCCCCTGCAGCTTGGTCAGGTCGGCGACGTCGGAAGGCTGGCGGCGCCAGCGTGCCTCCGGCCTGCGCCGCAGTGAGCCGAGACCACTGCACGGCGCGTCGACGAGAACCCGGTCGTATCCGCCGGGCAGTTCGCTCTCCCGGCCGTCCACGACGTGCACGGTGACCGGCAACCCGGCGGTGGCCTTCTCGACCAGGCGCGCCCGGTGCGGGGCCTTCTCCACGGCGTCCACCCGGGCACCCGAGGTCGCGGCCAGCGCGCCGAGGAGCGCCGCCTTGCCACCGGGGCCGGCGCAGAGATCGAGCCAGCGTTCGTCGGTGCCCTCGACCGGGGCGGCCACGGCCGCGATCGCGCAGAGCTGGCTGCCCTCGTCCTGCACCGCGGCCAGCCGCTCGCGGATCGGTTCCGAATCGCCCGGGTCGCCGGAGCCCGCCGGCAGGTGCACGCCGTACGGCGAGTAGGGGGCCGGGTCACCACCGGTGATAGCGGCCAGTTCGTCGGCGCTGATCTCGCCCGGCTTGGCGACCAGGTGCACCTCGGGACGCGCGTCATCGGCGGCCAGCGCCGCGGCCAGCTCGGTTCCCTTGTCCCCCAGCGCTTCCGCGAACGAGCGCGCCACCCAGCGAGGGTGCGAGGTGCGGATCGCGAGGTTGCCGATCGGGTCCTTGTCCGGATCCGGGGCGAGCTGGTCCACCCAGGCCGCCTCGTCCTTCTCCGACACCGTCCGCAGTACGGCGTTGACGAACCCGGCGACGTGCGAGCCCGCGTCCTCCCGCACCAGGTCCACTGTGGACGTCACCGCGGCGTGCTGCGGGATCCTGGTGCGCAGCAACTGGTACGCACCGAGGCGGAGACCGTCCAGCACAACAGGGTCCACTTTGGACAATGGCCGGTCGAGGCAGGCGGTGATGATCTCGTCCAGCAGGCCCTGCGCGCGACACGACCCATAGGTGAGTTCGGTGGCCAGTGCGGCGTCGCGGCCGGTGATACGGCGCTCACGCAACATCTCGGGCAGCACCAGGTTGGCGTAGGCGTCCCGCTCACGGACGGCGTGCAGCACGTCCAGCGCCGTCCGGCGGGCCGGGTCCTCCGGCGGCGGACGGCGGGGTCCGTCCTTGCGCGGCGCCGGACGGCCCCTGCCCGGCCTCGAAGGCCTGCGTTCGCGGTCCGCGCTCATGTCAGCCGTTCTCCCTGTTCGATCCGTGTGCCGCGCGCCCAGTCGGTGGCCGCCATCCGTTTCCTGCCCTGCGCCTGTACCTCGTCGAGCCGCACCGGCACCGTCGCCGTGCCCACCAGTACCCGCTTGCGCTCCAGCACGATCTCGCCGGGCGCGGGCGAGGGCGTGCCGTCCCCGGACACCGGGACGACCGGCCCCAGCTTCAACCGCTCGCCGCGGAACTCCGCCCAGGCACCGGGCTCCGGGGTCACCGCGCGAGCCAGCCGGTCCACCGCCGCGGCAGGTGCGCCGAAATCCAGCCGCGCGTCGGCGACGGCGATCTTGGGCGCGTAAGCGAGACCGTCCGCCGACTGCTCGACAGCGCGCAGGGAACCGTCCTCGATACCGTCCATTGTGGACGAGAGGAGCCCGGCGCCGGAGACGGCCAGCCTGCCCAGCAGTTCGCCCGCCGTGTCCCGCGCGCCGATCCGCTCGGTCACCACGCCGAACACCGGCCCGGCGTCCAGCTCCTCGACGATGCGGAAGGTGGAGGCCCCGGTGTACTCCTCACCCGCCCGGACGGCCGCCTGCACCGGAGCCGCCCCGCGCCATGCGGGCAGCAGCGAGAAGTGCAGGTTGACCCAGCCGTGCCGGGGAATGTCCAGCGCGGCCCGCGGCAGCAGCGCCCCGTAGGCGACCACCGGGCAGGCGTCCGGCGCGATCTCGGAGAGCCGGGCCAGGAAGTCCGGGTCCTTCGCACGCGCGGGCGTGAGCACCTCGATGCCGTGCTCGTCGGCCAGCGCGCCGACCGGCGAGCGGACGAGCCTGCGTCCCCGTCCCGACTGGGCGTCCGGGCGGGTCACGACGGCGACCACCTCGTGCCGCGGCGAGTCGAGCAGGGCCCGCAGGGACGGGACGGCGGGTTCCGGGGTTCCGGCGAACACGAGACGCATCAACGGACCTCGTCCTGCTGCCGGGGTGACTGGGCGATCATCGCCGCTCAGTCTAGAGCCGGGCCGTCACCGTCCCGCGCGCCACGGTCCCCGCGGCTGCGCCGTGCCTGTGTCCCTGTCCGCCACCAGGCCCCCGGTTCGTGTCCCTGTCAATGCCCGTGCCCGTGCCCGGGCTCCGGCGAGGGCCGGACGACCCGCGCCGAGCCGCCACCGCGACGGTCCGGCTCGGCCGCCGCCAGCCAGCGTCCGTCCGGCAGCCGCTCCACCCCGGTCGCCGAGCCGATCGGCGCGGCATCCTCGGCGAGGCCCTGGCCCAGTTCCCGCAACCGCTGCGCCTCCGGCAGGTCGAGGAACTCCTGTTCCACCTGCGCGGTCGCGGCGTTGCGCTGCGAGGCGCGCGGCCGTTCGATCGCCTCGACCAGACTCAGGTCGCGATCCACCCTGCCCAGCAGCACCTGCAGGACCGTGGTGATGATCGAGGCGCCGCCCGGCGATCCCGTGGCCAGCAGCGGCTTCCCGTCCTGCAGGACGATCGTCGGCGCCATGGACGAGCGCGGCCGCTTGCCGGGGCCGGGCAGGTTCGGATCCGGCACGCCGGGGGTCACCGGGGTGAACGAGAAGTCCGTCAGCTCGTTGTTGAGCAGGAAGCCCCGGCCCGGCACCACCATGCCGCTGCCGCCCTCCTGCTCGATGGTCAGCGTGTACGAGACGACGTTGCCCCACCGGTCCGCGGTGGTGAGATGCGTCGTCGTCTCACCCTCGTACGGCGTCGGCGCGGCGGGCCCCGCGGTGCCACACGGAGCCGGATCGCGCGGGTCGCCCGGTGCCACCGGGCTCGGCAAGGTGCTCGCCGGATCGATCAGGCAGGCCCTGCTGTCGGCGTAGGACTGGCTCAGCAGCTCCCGCGCGGGCACGTCGGTGAACGCCGGGTCGCCGATCCAGCGGTTCCGGTCGGCGAAGCCGATCCGGCTCGCCTCCAGGAAGCGGTGCAGATAGTCCACCTCGCCGAGAGCGGCGACGTCGGTGCCCTCCAGCATGTTCAACGCCTGCGACACCGTCAGGCCGCCGGAGGACGGTGCGGGCATGCCGTAGATGTCCAGCCCTCGGTACCCGGAGTGGGTCGGTTCCCGCTCGACGGCGCGGTACGCGGCGAGGTCCCCGGCCGTCATGCCGCCCGGGCGGACGTTCGCCCCGGCCTCCGGATCCACCGGCGGCGCCTGCACGGTGCCGACGATGTCGGTGCCGATCGCTCCGCCGTAAAACGCCTCCGTACCCGACTTCGCGACCGCGGCGTAGGTCTCGGCCAGGTCCGGGTTGCGGAAGGTGCTGCCCACCTCCGGCGGCGCCCCGCCGGGCAGGTACAGGTCCCGGGTGGCGGGGAAGGTGCCGAACCGCTCGGCGTTGCCCGCGATCTGCTCGTGGAAGGTCTCGTCCACGACGAAGCCCGAGCGGGCCAGCTTCTCCGCGGGCCGCAGCAGGGAACGCAACGGCTGGGTGCCCCAGCGGGCGGCCGCGTCCTCCCAGGTGCGCGGCGTGCCGGGAACACCGACCGACAGTCCGCTGGTGACAGCCTCGTCGAAGGGCAGTGGCTCGCCGTTCTTGACGAACAGGTCCTCACCCGCGGCCGCCGGGGCCGTCTCCCGGCCGTCCAGGGTGTGCACCTGTCCCGTCGCCGCCTCGTAGTGCACCAGGAACCCGCCACCGCCGATCCCGGCGGAGAACGGATCGGTGACGCCGAGAGCCGCCGCCGTGGCGACGGCGGCGTCCACCGCGTTGCCGCCTCGGCGCAGGACCTCGATGCCCGCCGCGCTCGCGTCGGCGTCGACGCTGGACACCGCTCCCCCGTGGCCGATCGCCTCGGGGACCTTGTCCGCGGACGGCGCCGGGTGCTCCGGAGTGCCCGCCGAGGCCGTCGCGCCGCCGGCGAGAAGCGTGGCCGTCACGGCGAGGACACCGGTGCGGGACAGAGCGTGTCTGATCTGCGGTGCTGGCATCGACGCAGTCTGCACGGCCGCACCCCGGTCAACAAGCGCGGAACGGACCTCCGGGGTGAATCGGTGCCCTGCGGATCAGATGAGTGCGAGCGGATCGAGCTGCATCCGGATCGGCTCGGTGGCCTTGCGCGCGTCCCGGCGGACGGCCGCGGCCCGCATCGCCACGGCCAGCGCCTGCCCGTCCCCGCGTGCGACACGGACCAGCGCCCGTTCACGTTCGGCACGGCCCTCGTCGTCGATCTCACCCAGCGGAACGGGGCCCAGCACCTCTCCCGACCCCGGCAGGCGGAGGTCGTCGAGCACCCCCGTGACCGCCTCGGGAGTGCCCTCGACGCTGGCCATCCGCACGGCCGGCGGGAAACCCAACTCGGTCCGTTCGGCCAGTTCCAGTTCGGCGTGCCAGCCGGGATCCCAGCGGACGAGGGCCTGCACGGCGCTCAGCGAGGCGTCCGCACCGACGATCACCCGGCCACCGTCCGACCCCGGGCGTACCAGCGCGGCCGCGGCCATCCAGCGGCGCAGGGTCTCCTCGGCCGCCCGCAGATCCTGACGGCCCAGCAACGCCCAGCCGTCGAGCAGCAGGGCCGCGCCGTAGCCGCCCCGCGCGACCGGCTCCGCCCCGGGAGTCGTCACCACCAGCGCGGGCGTGTCGGGCACCGCGTCCAGCACCTCGTTCGCCCCCGAGGTGCGCACCGGCACCCCGGCGAACGCCCTGCCCAGTTCCTCCGCGGTCCGCTTGGCGCCGACGACCAGCGCCCGCAATCGAGCGGAACCGCAAGCCTGGCAACGAAAGTTGGCGTCCGCGACACCGCACCAGCGACAGGAGGGAGGTCGTGGGACACCGCCCTCGGCGCCGCCCGGCAACAGCAGAGGGCCCGCGCAGCGGCGGCAGCGCGCAGGCGTCCGGCAGTGTCCGCAAGCCAGCCCCGGCACGTAACCGCGGCGCGGCACCTGCACCAGAACCGGCGCGCCCGCCGCCAAACCTGCCCTGGCCGCCTCGAAGGCGACGGCGGGCAACCGGGCCGCGCGGGCGGCCTCGTCCCGGGCGACGTCGAAGTCCTCGCCGACCGGTGTCACCCTCGGCGCGCGGGCCCGCAACTCCGTCCGGCCGGCGAGGACCGGATGCGCCCAGCCCGACTCCAGCAGCAACTGCGCCTCCGCGGTACGGGCGAACCCGGCGACGACCATCGGCACCTGCGCCGCGTGCGCCCGCTGGATGAGCACGTCCCGGACGTGTGGATAGGGGGCGTGCGGATCGAGGTGCAGATCGTCGCCGTCGTCCCAGACCACGAACAGGCCCGGGTCGGCCACCGGGGCGAACATGGCCGCCCTGGTGCCCACCACGACCCGGACCGCGCCCCGGGACACGGCCAGCCAGCGCCGGTACCGCTCCGCGGGGCCGAGGCCGGCGGTCAGCGACACCACCCCGTCCGCACCCACGACCGTCGCGCAGGCCGCGTGCAGCCGGTCGAGATCACGGTGGTCCGGGACGACCAGCACGGCCCCCCGTCCCGTCGAGGCAACGGTGGCGGCGAGTTCCGCGAGCCGCACCGGCCAGTCCTCCCCCGGCAGTGCCTGCCACACGGCGTTGGCCTGCCGTCCGGCCGCGACCGCACCGAGGAACGACTCGCCGCGCGGATAGCGCGTCCAGCCCGCGGCGTCCGGGCGCTCGGGTACCGGCGCCGGCCGACGGGGTTCCTCCGCCTCAGCCTTCGCGTGCCGGGGCGGGATGGCCAGCCGGAGCACGTCGATCAGCGTCCCGCCGTAACGGTCGGCGACGGTCCGGCAGAGCGTGGCCAGCGCGGGCCCCATGACCGGCTCGGGCGAGGTGACCCGGTCCAGGAACGCCAGCGTGCCCTTGTGCTCGGTGGTCGCGGCGCGCTCGGCCACGAAGCCGTCGACGAGCTGGCCGGCGAAGCGCACCCGGACACGCGCACCCGGCACGGCGCGCTCGGCCATCGTGGCCGGGACCCGGTAGTCGAAGGTCCGGTCCAGGTGGGCAAGGGGGACGTCGACGACGACCCGCGCGACCGGGTCGTGCTCGGCGGGCTCCGGCTTGCCCTTCGCGGCGGCCGCCCTGCCCTTGCCCGCGCCGCCCTTTCCGGTGGCCCTTCCTCTGCCGGTGGACGTGCCCTTGCCCGCGTCCTTCCCCCGGCCCGCTCGGGCGGGGGAAACGGGCTTCACCGGTTCCGGTTCGGGAAGCTCCCACAGCGGGGTCGGTTCGGGCTGCTGCACGCCGTGATCTCTACCAGACGCGCGGACGGCGGCCGGTTCCGGTGACCGGTGCGGTCCAGCTCGCCCGGACGCGGCCGGACCCCGGCGGACACGATGGCCCGCCGGGGTCCGATGACGCGTGCACTGCCCGGGTGCCGCCTCAGGCCCCGGCGGCCGACTTCAGGTCCGCGGCACGTTCGGTCCGCTCCCACGGCAGGTCCAGGTCCGGACGGCCGAAGTGACCGTAGGCGGAGGTGGGCGCGTAGATCGGGCGGAGCAGGTCGAGGTCGCGGATGATCGCGGCGGGACGCAGGTCGAACACCTCGTTGATGGCCGACTGGATCTTCGTCGGATCCACCGTCTCGGTGCCGAAGGTCTCCACGAACAGGCCGACCGGCGAGGCCTTGCCGATCGCGTAGGCGACCTGCACCTCGACCCGGGAGGCGAGCCCGGCGGCGACCACGTTCTTCGCGACCCAGCGCATCGCGTACGCCGCCGAGCGGTCCACCTTCGACGGGTCCTTGCCGGAGAAGGCGCCACCGCCGTGCCTGGCCATGCCGCCGTAGGTGTCGACGATGATCTTCCGGCCGGTGAGCCCGGCGTCGCCCATCGGCCCGCCGATGACGAACCGGCCGGTCGGGTTCACCAGGAGCCGCACGTCGCCCGCGCCCTCGAGCCCCAGGTCCTCCAGCTCGGGAGCCACGACGTGGTCACGCACGTCGACGCCCAGCATCTTCTCCAGGTCGATACCGTCGGCGTGCTGGCTGGAGACGACCACGGTGTCCAGCCGGACGGCCTGCTCGCCCGCGTACTCGATGGTGACCTGTGTCTTGCCGTCCGGGCGCAGGTACGGCAGCACGCCCTCCTTGCGGACGCGGGTGAGGCGCTGGGAGAGCCGGTGCGCCAGCGCGATCGGCAGCGGCATCAGCTCGGGGGTGTCCGAGCAGGCGTACCCGAACATCAGGCCCTGGTCGCCCGCACCCTGCTTGTCGATGTCGTCGAGGGCGTTCTCCAGCCGCGACTCGTAGGCGGTGTCCACGCCCTGCGCGATGTCCGGGGACTGGGAACCGATCGCCACGTTCACGCCGCACGAGTTGCCGTCGAAGCTCTTCGCCGAGGAGTCGTACCCGATGTCGAGGATGACCTCCCGGACGATCGTCGGGATGTCGGCGTAGGCCTCGGTGGTCACCTCGCCCGCCACGTGCACCTGGCCCGTGGTGATCATGGTCTCCACCGCGACCCGGCTGCGCGGGTCCTTGCTCAGCAGGGCGTCCAGAATGGAGTCGCTGATCGCATCGCAGATCTTGTCCGGATGCCCCTCCGTCACCGACTCAGAGGTGAACAGCCTGCGGTTCGACGCGGTCACTGGTCTCGTCACATCCCTTGCTTCGGCGACGGTGTGTCACTGGGAGCCGGCCTCCGTCATGGCGGACGTCATGGCGGACGTCATGGCGGAGTCGGCGCGTTGGTGCGGATCACCTTACTGAGTAGCGAGGGGTAGCGGTCAGCGCGCGCGCAATTCGGCGACCGCGTCCCACACAGCGATCGCGAGCTGCGACTTCGAGCCCAACGGGATAGGCCGTTCGGCTCCGTCCGCACGGAGCAACCAGCCCGCGTTGTCCTCGGTCTCGAAGGCCCTGCCCTCGCCGACGGCGTTCACCACGAGCAGATCGCAGCCCTTGCGGCGCAGCTTGGCTCGGGCGTGATCGAGCACGCTGCCCGAGGCATCGCCGGTCTCGGCGGCGAAACCGACGACCACCTGCCCGGGCCGCCGGTCGCGCACGAGCCCGGCGAGGATGTCGGGGTTACGGTCCAGCGTGATGGTGGGGTCCGGGGTGTCGTCGGACTTCTTGATCTTCGCCTCGGCGGTGGTGGCCGGGCGGAAGTCGGCCACGGCGGCGGCCATCACGACCACGTCCGCCCCGGCAGCGGCGGAGCGCACCGCCTCGCCGAGCTGGCGGGCGGTGGACACGTGCACCTCGTGCACTCCCGCGGGCGGGGGCAGCGCGACCGTGTGCGCGGCGACCATGGTGACCTCGGCACCCCGCTGGGCGGCGATCCGCGCCAGCGCGTAGCCCTGCTTGCCCGAGGAACGGTTGCCCAGGTAGCGGACGGGGTCCAGCGGTTCCCGGGTTCCGCCCGCCGAGACGACCACCCGGACACCCTCCAGGTCGCGCGGCGGCACCGTACCGGTGGCGAGCAGCACCCTGGCCAGGTCGACGATCTCCCGCGGGTCGGCCAGTCTGCCCTTGCCGGTGTCGGCGCCGGTCAGCCTGCCCGAGGCGGGTTCGGCCACGAAGATCCCGCGCGAGCGCAGCAGCGCGACGTTGTCCCGGGTGGCCGGGTGCTCCCACATCTCGGTGTGCATCGCGGGGAAGAAGGCGATCGGACACCGGGCGGTGAGCAGGGTGTTGGTGAGCAGATCGTCGGCGAGACCGTGCGCGGCCCTGGCCAGCAGGTCGGCGGTGGCCGGAGCGACCACGACGAGGTCGGCCTCCTTGCCCACCCGCACGTGCTGGACCTCGGGAACCGCGGTGAACACGCCCGTGTGCACGGGCTGCCCGGACAGCGCCTCGAAGGTCGCGGCGCCGACGAAGCTCAGTGCCGAGGCGGTCGGTACGACCCGGACCTCGTGGCCGGACTCGGTCAGCCCGCGCAGCACCTCGCAGGCCTTGTAGGCGGCAATCCCGCCGCCTACCCCGAGGACGACCCTCGGACGGCCGGATGGAACGGCGCCGCTCATGCGGCACCTCCGCGCCCGGACCACGCCGGGCGGGAACCTGCCCCGGCTCCGCGGATGGAGCCGGGGTGGGTCACTCGCCCTCGGTGTGCTCGAGCAGCCCGCCGTGGATCTCGCGCAGCGCGATCGACAGCGGCTTCTCGCGCGGGCCCGGCTCGACGAGCGGGCCGACGTACTCCAGCAGGCCCTCGCCGAGCTGCGCGTAGTAGTCGTTGATCTGGCGGGCACGCTTGGCCGAGTAGACGACCAGCGCGTACTTGGAGCTGACCTTCTCGAGCAGGTCGTCGATCGGCGGGTTGGTGATGCCTTCGAGGGCTTCACCGTGGGAACTCAGCGTGATGGTCACTCGCACTGCTCCAGAATCGTCGCGTCGGTACTCGTTCCCGGGAGATCGAGTCTTCGGAAAAATCGGGGGTCGGCGGGCCTGCTCAGCCCCCTCCGACCACCAAGGTTAGCAACTCGGCCGCGGCGGTCCGCACATCGGCGTTCACCACGCGCGCGTCGAACTCCCCGGCCGCGGCCAGTTCACGCTCCGCTTCGGCCAGCCGGGCCCGGACGGCCGCCTCCTGTTCGGTGCCGCGTCCGGTCAGCCTGCCGACCAGTTCGTCCCAGGACGGCGGCATCAGCATCACCAGCCTGGCCTCCGGCATGGCGGTGCGCACCTGGCGTGCGCCCTGGAGTTCGATCTCCAGGACCGCGGGCCGTCCGGCGGCGAGGGCCTGCTCGACCGGGCCGCGCGGAGTGCCGTAGCAGTTGCCCGCGAACTCGGCGTGCTCCAGCAGGTCACCGTGGGCGACCATCTCGTCGAACGCCTGCCGGTCGACGAAGTGGTAGTGCGTCCCGTCCACCTCGCCGGGGCGCGGGGCCCGGGTGGTCACCGAGACGCTGAAGTAGACATCGGGGCGCAGCGTGCGCAGCTCCCCGACGACACTGGACTTGCCGACACCGGACGGGCCCGAAACGACGGTGAGCCGGTGCCGGACTGCCGGCACCGGCTCACCATTCGCCTGCAGGCCGGTCAGCTCACCGGCCGTCGCAGCACCGTCGTCGTTGCTGCTGCTCACTCGCCACTGAACTCGGCGAGCAGCGCCTTGCGCTGCCGGTCGCCGAGGCCACGGAGCCTGCGGCTCGCGGCGATCTCGAGCTTCTCCATCGTCTGCTGGGCGCGGACCTTGCCGACGCCGGGAAGGGCTTCCAGCAGAGCCGAGACCTTCATCTTGCCGAGGACCTCGTCCTCATCCGCCTGCTTCAGCACCTCGGTCAGGGTGGTGCCGCCGCGCTTGAGCCGCTCCTTGAGCTCCGCGCGAGCGCGGCGAGCGGCAGCGGCCTTCTCCAGCGCTGCAGCACGCTGTTCCTCGGTGAGCTGGGGAAGTGCCACGTTTTCCTCCGGTAGTACTCAAAATCTGGGTGGGTGGGGCGACCGTACCGACCCACGATGCCGCCCACAATGCGGGGGTGTCCCTCCGAACGCGGATGGTGACGGTGGTACCCGCGGTGGGCGACCGTCATTCCATCAGCGAATCCTGTGCCCGGGCAACGGCTTCGGCCAGTGCGGCGATGTCCGGGCCGTACCGCAGGATGTCCCGGGAGGAGGCCGGCAGGACCCCGGGAAGACCCTCGCCGAAGACCCGACGAAGGTCGTGCGCCGTGGCCCCCTGGGCACCGAAACCCGGCGCGAGAACGGGGCCGTTGAGCGCCGTCAGGTCCAGTTCGCCCGCCGGAACGGTGGCGCCGACGACCACGCCCACGTCGCCCCCCGGCGCCATCCCGGCGTTGCGCCCGGCCGCATCATCCACAATGGACTGAGCCACCGTCCTGCCGTCCGCGAGGCGGGCGTTCTGCAGCGCGGCCGCCTCCGGGTTCGAGGTACGCGCCAGCACGAACACGCCACGCCCTTCGGCCCGAGCGGTGTCCAGTGCCTCGCCGAGAGAACCGAAGCCGAGGTACGGCGAGAGCGTCACCGCGTCGGCCGCGAGCGGACCGGTGCCTGCCAGGTAGGCCGAGGTGTAGGCGGCCATCGTCGAACCGATGTCGCCACGCTTGACGTCCAGCAGCACCAGGGCGCCCGCCTGCCTGCCCAGCTCGACCACCCGGCGCAGCACCTCCACCCCGGCCGGGCCGTGTGCCTCGAAGAACGCCGACTGCGGTTTGAGCACCGACACGCGGGGCGCGAGCGCCTCCGTCGCGGTGAGCGCGAAGCGCTCCAGCCCGGCGGCGTCGACGGACAGGCCCCAGGAACGCAGCAGCGCCGGATGCGGGTCGACGCCCGCGCACAGCGGGCCCCGGGCCGCCACCGCCGCCGCCAGGCGGGCCCCGAAGCCCGCCGCCGTCACGAGCTCGCCCGCAGCGCCGCCTGCAGCTCCTGCAGGGACCGCACCCCGATGTCGCCGCGGATCAGTGCCTCGATACCGTGCACCGCCGCCGCGGCGCCCTGGATCGTGGTGACGCAGGGGATGTCCCGCGCGACCGCGGCGGTGCGGATCTCGTACCCGTCGATCCGCGGACCGCTGTTGCCGTAAGGAGTGTTGATCACCATCTGGACATCGCCGGCGAGAATCATGTCGACGATGTTCGGCTCGCCCTCACCCGCACCGTCCGGCGGGCTCGGCGCGGTGTACTTGCGTACCACCGAACAGCCGATCCCGTTGCGCCGCAACACTTCTGCCGTACCGGAGGTGGCCAGTACCTCGAAGCCGAGATCGGCAAGCCGCTTCACCGGGAACACCAGCGAGCGCTTGTCCCTGTTCGCCACCGACACGAACACCCGGCCCGCCGTGGGCAGCGAGCCGTAGGCGGCGCTCTGCGACTTCGCGAACGCCTTGCCGAAGGACATGTCCACGCCCATGACCTCGCCGGTGGACTTCATCTCCGGCCCCAGCAGCGAGTCGACGCCGAGCCCCTCGGGGGTGCGGAACCGGTGGAACGGCAGCACGGCCTCCTTGACGGCCACCGGGGAGTCCTCAGGCAACCGGCCGCCGTCACCGTGCGCGGGCAGCACGCCGGAGACGCGCAGTTCGGCGATCGACGAGCCGGTCATGATCAGCGAGGCGGCCTTCGCCAGCGGCACGGCCGTCGCCTTGGACACGAAGGGCACGGTGCGCGAGGCACGCGGATTGGCCTCCAGCACGTACAACACGTCGTCCTTGAGGGCGTACTGCACGTTGAGCAGCCCGCGCACCCCCACTCCCCTGGCAATGGACTCGGTGGACCGGCGCACGGTCTCCAGATCGGTCTGGCCCAGCGTGATCGGCGGCAGCGCGCAGGACGAGTCACCGGAGTGGATCCCGGCCTCCTCGATGTGCTCCATCACCCCGCCGAGGAACAGCTCCTCGCCGTCGAACAGGGCGTCGACGTCGATCTCGATGGCGTCGTCGAGGAAGCGGTCGACCAGCACCGGGTGCTCCGGGGTGACCTCGGTGGCCCTGGCGATGTAGCCGGCCAGCGTCGCCTCGTCGTAGACGATCTCCATGCCGCGCCCGCCGAGCACGTAGGAAGGGCGCACCAGCACCGGGTAGCCGATCTCGTCGGCGATGCGCTTCGCCCCGTCGAACGAGGTGGCCGTGCCGTAGCGCGGCGCGGGCAGCCCGGCGTCGCGCAGGACGTCACCGAACGCGCCCCGGTCCTCGGCGAGGTTGATCGCCTCCGGCGGGGTTCCGACCACCGGCACGCCCGCGTCGGCGAGCCGCTGCGCCAGGCCCAGCGGCGTCTGCCCGCCGAGCTGGACGATCACGCCGGCGACCGTGCCGGACGCCCGCTCGGCGTGCACCACCTCCAACACGTCCTCGAACGCCAGCGGCTCGAAGTACAGCCGGTCCGAGGTGTCGTAGTCGGTGGACACCGTCTCCGGGTTGCAGTTCACCATCACCGCCTCGAACCCGGCACCGCGCAACGCGATCGCCGCGTGCACGCAGGAGTAGTCGAACTCGATGCCCTGGCCGATGCGGTTCGGCCCGGAACCCAGGATCAGCACCTTCGGCCGGTCCCGCTGGGCGGTCACCTCGGACTCGGCCGCGGGATCGGACTCGTAGGCGGAGTAGTGGTACGGCGTCCGCGCGGCGAACTCGGCCGCGCAGGTGTCCACGGTCTTGAAGACCGGCCGCACGCCCAGCCGGTGCCGCAGCGCGCGCACTCCGTTCTCCCCGGCCAGTTCGGGACGCAGCGCGGCCACCTGCCGGTCGGAGAGGCCGGTGCGCTTGGCCCTGCGCAGCAGCTCGCCGTCGAGCACCGGGGCGTCCCTGACCTCGGCGCCGACCTCGCCGATCAGTGCGATCTGGTCGACGAACCACGGGTCGATCCCGCTCGCCTCGTGCACCTGTGCCACGGTCGCTCCCAGGCGCAGCGCGCGTTCCACCGCGTACAGCCTGCCGTCGTGCGGGGTCCGCAGGTCGTCCAAAGTGGACTCCAGCGTCGTGTCCACCGGGTCCGGCGTGGTCCAGAACCCGGTCGCCTTCGTCTCGATCGAGCGCATCGCCTTGCCCAGTGCCTCAGGGAAACTGCGGCCGATCGACATGGCCTCGCCGACGCTCTTCATCGTCGTGGTCAGCATCGGATCCGCGCCGGGGAACTTCTCGAAGGCGAACCGCGGCACCTTGACCACCACGTAGTCCAGCGTCGGCTCGAACGAGGCCGGGGTCTCGCCGGTGATGTCGTTGCGGATCTCGTCGAGCGTGTAGCCGATCGCCAGCCGCGCGGCGATCTTGGCGATCGGGAACCCGGTCGCCTTCGACGCCAGCGCCGAGGACCGGGACACCCGCGGGTTCATCTCGATCACGATCATCCGGCCGTCGGCGGGGTTGATCGCGAACTGGATGTTGCAGCCGCCGGTGTCCACGCCGACCTCGCGCAGCACCGCGATCCCGACGTCGCGCATGTGCTGGTACTCGCGGTCGGTCAGCGTCATCGCCGGCGCCACCGTCACCGAGTCGCCGGTGTGCACGCCCATCGCGTCCACGTTCTCGATCGAGCAGATCACCACCACGTTGTCGTGGCGGTCGCGCATCAGCTCGAGCTCGTACTCCTTCCAGCCGAGCACGCTCTCCTCGATCAGCACCTCGGTCACCGGGCTCTCGTCGAGCCCCAGCGAGGCCAGCCGCTCCAGCTCCTCGGAGGTGTGCGCCATCCCGGAGCCGAGCCCGCCCATCGTGAACGACGGCCGGATCACCACCGGCAGGCCCAGTTCCGCCACCGTCTCCCGGACCTCGTCCATCGAGTGGCAGACCGCGCTGCGCGGTACGTCGCCGCCGACCGTGCGGACGATGTCCTTGAACTTCTGCCGGTCCTCGCCGCGCTGGATGGCGTCGATGTCGGCGCCGATCAGCTCGCAGCCGTACTTCTCCAGCACGCCGCGCTCGTGCAGGGCCACCGCACAGTTCAGTGCCGTCTGGCCGCCCAGCGTCGCCAGCACCGAGTCGACCGGCCGGCCGGCCGCCTGTTCGTGGGCGATCACCTTCTCCACGAAGTCCGCCGTCACCGGCTCGATGTAGGTGGCGTCGGCGAACTCGGGGTCGGTCATGATCGTCGCCGGGTTCGAGTTGACCAGGCTGACGCGCAGACCCTCCTCACGCAGCACGCGGCACGCCTGGGTGCCGGAATAGTCGAACTCCGCGGCCTGACCGATCACGATCGGGCCGGAACCGATGACGAGCACGTGCTCGATGTCAGTGCGTTTGGGCATTACAGGGACGTCTCCAGAGTCGTGACGGGCATCCGTGCCGCCGGGTCTGCCGGGGCAGCGGGAGAAGTGGCCGCAACTGCGGGGGCGGAAGTCATCCGGCCTTCCTCATCAGCTCGGCGAACTCGTCGAACAGGGGGGCCGCGTCGTGCGGCCCGGCCGCGGCCTCCGGGTGGTACTGCACCGAGAAGGCCGGGACGTCCGCGCAGCGGACGCCCTCGACCGTGTCGTCGTTCGGGCAGTAGTGGCTCACCCTGGCGGCACCGAACGGCGAGTCGAAACGCTGTCCCGGTTCGCCCTCCAGCGCGAAGCCGTGGTTCTGCGCGGTGATCGCGACCCGGCCCGTCTCCACGTCGATCACCGGGATGTTGATGCCGCGGTGGCCGTAGCGCATCTTGTAGGTGCCGAGCCCGAGTGCGCGGCCGAGGATCTGGTTGCCGAAGCAGATCCCGAACAGCGGGATCTCCCGCCGCAGCACCGAGGTCGTCAGCTCCACGGCGTGCGCCGCGGTGGCCGGGTCGCCAGGGCCGTTGGACAGGAAGACCCCGTCCGGCTCCACCGCGAGCAGGTCGTCCGCGGTGGAGGACACCGGCAGCACGTGCACCTCTACGCCCCGGGCGGCCAGCATCCGGGGCGTGTTCGACTTGATGCCCAGATCCAGCGCGGCCACGCGGAAACGGCGCTCCCCCACAGCGGGCACGACATAGGACTTCGCCGTGCTCACCTCGCCCGCCAGGTCGGCACCGGCCATCCGCGGGGCCGCCAGTACCTCGTCGACGAGCTCGGCCTCTGCCCGCACCGCGCCGGTCGGCGTGACGAGCGCGTCACCGGAGAAGACCCCGGCGCGCATCGCGCCCCGCTCCCGCAGGTGCCGGGTGAGCGTGCGGGTGTCCACCTCGGAGATGCCGACCACGCCCTGCTCGGCCAGCTCGCCGTCGAGCGAGCGCAGCGAGCGCCAGTTCGACGGCGCCCTGGCGGGATCGCGCACCACATAACCCGACACCCAGATGCGCGCGGACTCGTCGTCCTCGTCGTTCCAGCCGGTGTTGCCGATCTGCGGCGCGGTCTGCACCACGATCTGCCGGTGGTAGGACGGGTCGGTGAGCGTCTCCTGGTACCCGGTCATCCCGGTGCAGAAGACCACTTCCCCGAGGGTGCGCCCCCGGGCTCCGTAGGCCGCACCGGGGAAGACGCGGCCGTCTTCCAGCACCAGTGCCGCCGGCGTCCGCCTGCCTGTCATCGCTGACCCTCTCCGCTGTTCTCGTCTCCACTGCTGCCGGTGCCCTCGCCCGCCTCGCCGGTGCCGCCCGCCTCGCGGGTGTGTGCGGCCACCGGGCCCGGCACGGGCACCGCGTCGATCCATGCCCGGTAGCGGCCGATGTCGTCGGCCCGGAAACCGGTGTCCACCTCGACCGGTCCCGCCGTTCCCTCGCCCGGACGCCAGGTGATCACCAGCAGCGCGTCCGTGCCCATGACCTTGCCCGCCATACCCCGGCCGGTGGCCACCGCGACCACCGCCGACCGCGGGATCCAGAAGCCCGGAGCGCCGATCCGCTCGACCTCGATGCCATCCGGGTGCAGCCGCAGGGTGCCGCTGGTCCGGAGTCCGGCCCCGCGGGTCACGATGCGCTCCTGCCAGTGCCCCGCGCGGGTGGACGCCACGTACAGACCCGGCAGCTCCAGCGAGACCGGGCCGGGCTCGGTGGGCACCTCCGGGAACGGCGGGAACTCGACGCTCTGCGCGCGGGCCTGGCGACGCCAGCCGCGCCACATGCCGAACACGCACAACGCGAAGAAGGCCAGCACGGCCAGCGAGAGCAGGAACCTGTCCATCAGCCGATCCTCCCCGCCGCCGCCGTGACCCGCCCGCGCAACAGTGTCGCCGTGACGACGCCGGGCAGCCGCATTCCCTCGTACGGGGTGTTCCCGGCGATGCTCGCCAGTTCCCCACCACGCACGGTCCACTCCGCGTCCGGGTCCACCAGGACCAGGTTCGCCGGCTCGCCCACCGCGATCGGCCTGCCGTGGTCCGGCAGGCCGCCGATCTCGGCGGGCCGCTCGCTCATCACCCTGGCCACCCCGCGCCAGTCCAGCAGGCCCGTGCGCACCATCGTGGCGACCACAATGGACAGAGCGGTCTGCAGGCCGAGCATCCCGGGCTTCGCCGCCGCCCACTCGCAGTCCTTGTCCTGCACCGCGTGCGGCGCGTGGTCCGTCGCGACGCAGTCGATCACGCCCTCGGCAAGCGCGGTACGCAGCGCCTCGGCGTCCGGCGCCGTGCGCAACGGCGGGTTGACCTTGTTCACCGGGTCGTAGCTGCCCAGTCGTTCGTCGGTGAGCAGCAGGTGATGCGGCGTCACCTCCGCGGAAACCCGGGTGCCCCGCCCCTTCGCCCAGGCGAGCACCTCGGCCGTGCCCGCGGTCGAGACGTGACAGACGTGCAGCCTGGCACCCGCGTGCGCGGCCAGGATGCAGTCCCTGGCGACGATCGACTCCTCGGCCGAGGCGGGCCAGCCGGGGTATCCCAGCCGTGCCGCCTGCTCACCCTCGTGCGCCTGCGCACCGACCGTCAGGCGCGGTTCCTCGGCGTGCTGGGCGATCACCACGTCCAGCGAGGTCGAGTACTCCAGCGCACGGCGCATGATCAGCGGATCGTGCACGCACTTTCCGTCGTCGGAGAACACCCGCACGTTCGCCGCCGAGGCCGCCATCGTGCCCAGCTCGGCGAGGCGCTCCCCGCCGAGGCCAACCGTGACCGCGCCGACCGGGTGCACGTCCACCAGTCCGGCCTCGCGGCCCCGGCGCCACACGTGCTCCACCACGAGAGCGTTGTCGGCGACCGGATCGGTGTTGGCCATGGCGAACACCGCCGTGTAGCCACCACGGGCCGCGGCACGGGAACCCGAGGCGATCGTCTCGGTGTCCTCCCGGCCGGGCTCCCGCAGATGCGTGTGCAGATCGACGAGACCCGGCAGCAGGACGAGGCCCGCCGCGTCGATCACCTCGGCACCGCCGGGCAGGTCGCCGTCGGGGAGCTCGCCGCCGGCGAGGACGCGGGCGATCACCCCGTCCGACACCAGCACGTCGCACGGCTCCCCCTCGCCGTAGGGGCGCGCGCCCCGGATCAGGACATCGGTCATCGGCTTTCCTTCGTCGGTCGCGGGACGTCCGGGGCCTTCCGGCCGGACGCGGGTACGGGGCGGGCAGGAACTCGAGGAACGGGAACGGGGCGCGCCGCCGAGGCGCGGTGCGTTCGCTCAGGCACCGTCGCCCCCGTCGCCCGCCAACAGGTGGTACAGCACCGCCATCCGGACGTGCACACCGTTGCGGACCTGCGCGGTGATCGCCGACGCCGGAGAGTCCGCCACCGCCGAGGCGATCTCCATGCCACGCAGCATCGGGCCGGGGTGCAGCACCACCGCGTGCGCGGGCAGCAGCCGCTGTCGCGCCTCGCTCAGCCCGTACCGGATCGAGTACTCCCGAGAGGAGGGGAAGAAGCCGCCGTGCATCCGTTCCGCCTGGACCCGCAGCATCATCACCGCGTCCACGGCCGGAAGCTCGGCGTCCAGATCGTGCGAGACCGTGACCGGCAGGCCCCCCACCCCGGCGGGCAGCAGCGTCGGCGGCGCCACGAGCACCACCTCGGCGCCCAGGGTGGACAGCAGGTGGATGTTCGAGCGGGCCACCCGGCTGTGCACCACGTCGCCGACGATCGCGATCCGCCTGCCGGCCAGCGATCCCAACCGTTCGCGCAGGGTGGCGGCGTCCAGCAGGGCCTGGGTCGGGTGCTCGTGCGTGCCGTCGCCCGCGTTCACCACGGCGGTGCCCGCCTCGGCCAGCCAGCGGGACAGGCGGTGCGCCGCGCCGGAGGCCGGGTGCCGGACGATCACACAGTCCGCGCCTGCGGCGGCGAGCGTCAGCGCGGTGTCGCGCAGGGACTCGCCCTTGTTCACCGAGGAGCTGCTCGCCGACACGTTGATCACGTCGGCGCTCATCCACTTGCCCGCGATCTCGAAGGACACCCGGGTGCGGGTGGAGTTCTCGTAGAACATCGAGACCACCGTGCGGCCGCGCAGGGTCGGCAGCTTCTTCACCTGACGGCCCAGCAGGGTGCGCTTGAGTTCGTCCGCCGTGTCCAGGATCGCGGTCGCCTCGTCGGCGGCCAGGCCGTCCGTCGCCAGCAGGTGCCTCACTCGCGTTCCCCCGCGTCCCCGCCGCGCAGCAGCACGGCGTCCCGGTCGTCGGTCTCCGACAGCAGTACCGCGACGTCCTCGGAGCGCGAGGTGGGCACGTTCTTCCCCACGTAGTCGGCCCGGATCGGCAGCTCCCGGTGCCCGCGGTCGACCAGTACGGCGAGCTGGACAGCACTCGGCCTGCCGTGGTCGCGCAGGGCGTCGAGGGCCGCGCGGATGGTCCGGCCGGAGAACAGCACGTCGTCGACGAGGACGACGACGCGGCCGTCGATCCCGGACTCGGGCAGCGCGGTCTGCTCCAGTGGACGCGGCGGACGGCTGCGGAGGTCGTCCCGGTAGAGGGTGACGTCGAGCGCACCCGTGGGCACCCGCACGTCGGCGAACTCGGCGATGCGCTCGGCCAGCCGGATCGCCAGTGGTGTCCCCCTGGTGGGGATACCCAGCAACACGGGTGGGGCGACGGAACTCGCACCCAGCGCGGTCTTCTCGATGACCTGATGGGCCATCCGGGCGATGGTTCGCGCGACATCACCGGCGGACAGGAGCTCGCGCTCCCCCGCCGGTTCCGCCGCGCCACGTGGGCGTGACGCCACGGCGGACCTCCTTCCCCGCCTCACTGGACGGGTCCTTAAAGGACGTCGATTTCCCCTGGTGGAATGGAAATCTGCGGCGACAGTAGCAGCAGCGACGGCCCGCGGGCGCATCCGGTGCGGGTGGCTTCCGCCACGCCCACCAACCGTGATCCGCTTGACCTGGTGACGACAACGCGTAACCATTACTCTGAGTGTTCGACTCAGGAGTTCCCCGTCGGTCGTGCGACCGAACGGGACGAGGAAACGGAGAACAACCAGATGGGCGATTACGCCAAGGCGCTCGGGGCCAAGCTCCGCGGTATCCGCCAGCAGCAGGGCCTGTCCCTGCACGGAGTCGAGCAGAAGTCCGGCGGACGGTGGAAGGCGGTCGTCGTCGGCTCCTACGAGCGCGGTGACCGTGCCGTGACCGTGCAGAAGCTCGCCGAGCTGGCCGACTTCTACGGCGTTCCGGTGGTCGAACTGCTCCCCGAAGGCCGGGTTCCCTCCGGCGCGGAGCCCGCGACGAAGATCGTGATAAATCTGGAACGCTTGCAGCAACTGCCCGCCGAGAAGGTCGGCCCGCTCGCGCGCTACGCGGCGACCATTCAGAGCCAGCGCGGCGACTACAACGGCAAGGTGCTCTCGATTCGCACCGAGGACCTGCGTTCCCTGGCGATCATCTACGACATGACGCCCGGCGAGCTGACCGAGCAGCTCATCGACTGGGGAGTGCTGCCTCCCGAGGCTCGCCCGTCCAAAGAGGACTGACGACCGGCGTGGACAGCGGGACTCCCGCCCCCTGTCCGCGCACCGTTTCCTCGCCGCTGTGGGCCCGCGCGCGGGCCCACAGCGGGACCGGTGTCAGAGGACGGCGCGAAGCCGGTCGGCGATGTTGCCGATCCGGCCCAGCACGCCGTTGACGAACCGCGGGGAGTCGTCCGTCGACAGTTCCCTGGCCAGGCCGACGGCCTCGTCGATGGCGACCGGATCGGGCACGTCGGCCGACCACAGCAGCTCGTAGACGCCGGTGCGCAGCACCGCGAGGTCCACCGGGGGCATCCGGTCGAGGGTCCAGCCCTGCGCGTGCTCGGCGAGCAGCTCGTCGATCCGCTCCCGCTGCGTCGTCACGCCCTCGACCAGGCTGATCGTGTAGTCGGCGATCAGGTCGACCTCGACCGCGCCGACCCGGTCGGCGATCAGCGTGATCGCGTCCGTCTTGCGCTGCGCCGCCTCGTACAGGATCTCGACGGCGCGGCGGCGGGCCGCCCGGCGACCGATCGGGCCGCCGCGTTTCGGTGAGTGTCCGGAGGTCACCAGGCGCTCAGCCGGACACACGGCCGAGGTACCGGCCATCGCGGGTGTCGACCTTGACCTTCTCGCCGGTGCTCAGGAACAGCGGCACCTGGATCTCGGCGCCGGTCTCCAGCGTCGCCGGCTTGGTGCCACCGGTGGACCGGTCACCCTGCAGGCCGGGGTCGGTGTGCTGGACGACCAGCTCGACCGAGGTGGGCAGCTCCACGTACAGCGGGACGCCCTCGTGCACCGCGACCTGGACCTCGGTGTTCTCCAGCATGAAACCCGCCTGCTCGCCGATCGTCTCCGGCGGGACGGTGATCTGGTCGAAGGTGTCGCCGTCCATGAAGACGAAGTCGGAACCGTCGTTGTACAGGTAGGTCATGTTCCGGCGGTCCACGGTCGCGGTGTCGACCTTCGTGCCCGCGTTGAACGTCTTGTCCACGACCTTGCCCGTGAGGACGTGCTTGAGCGTGGTCCGGACGAACGCGCCGCCCTTGCCCGGCTTCACGTGCTGGAAGTTCACGACGTTCCAGAGCTGGCCGTCCAGGTTCAGGACCAGGCCGTTCTTCAGGTCGTTGGTGGTGGCCACGAGTTCGGTGTCTCCTGTTGTCTCAGTCCGGTTGTCTTGGTCCGGGCGTGGCCTACAGGGCCACGAGTTCCTTGCTGGTCAGGGTGAGGAGTTCGGGAGTACCGTCCCGCACGATCAGCGTGTCCTCGATGCGCACCCCGCCACGGCCGGCGAGATACACGCCAGGCTCGACGGTGACCGCCATGCCGGCGGCCAGTGTACCGAGGCCGGTCTTGGCGAGGCTGGGTGCCTCGTGGACCTGCAGGCCGATGCCGTGGCCGAGACCGTGCGCGAAGTGCTCGGCGTGCCCGGCCCCGGCGATCACCGCCCGCGCGGTGCCGTCCACCCCGGCCACTTCGGCACCGGGGCGGACCGCCTCGGTGCCCGCCCGCTGCGCCCGGGCCACCAGTTCGTACAGCTCGCGCTGCCAGTGCGCGGGCTCGCCGAGCACGAAGGTGCGCGTCATGTCCGAGTGGTAGCCGTCCACCGTGGCACCGAAGTCCAGTTTCACCAGGTCTCCCGCCGCGAGCACCGTGGAGGTCGGCCGGTGGTGCGGGATCGCCGAATGCGCGCCCGCAGCGACGATGGAGGTGAAGGCGGCGCCGGTGGAACCGTGGTCGAGCATCCTGTTCTCCAGGTCCCTGGCCACCTCCAGCTCGGTGCGGCCGGGCCGGATGCCGCCCGCACCGATCAGATCGGCGAGGGCCCGGTCGGCCGCGGCGCAGGCCGTCCGGATGGCCTCGACCTCGGAGGCGTCCTTCACCAGGCGGAGCCGTTCGACGATCCCCGGGGCCCGGCGCAGCTCGACCCCCGCCGCCGCGGCGCCGAGCGAGTCGTGCTGCTCGACGCTGACGTGCTGGCTCTCGAACCCGGTCGTCCGGTAGCGCTCCGCCGCGGCACCGGCACGCCGGGCCAGGTCCGGCGCGCTCGCCCGTTCCACCACCAGTTCCAGGTCCGGCACCTGGGTGCCCGCCTGGGCGGTGTAGCGGCCGTCGGTGCAGAAGAGGGTTCCCTCGTCGCCACCGGCGTGCACGAGCAGCGCGGCGTTGGATCCGGTGAACCCGGTGAGGTAGCGGATATTGAGCAGGTCGGTCACGAGGTGCGCGTCGAGGCCGGCTTCCTGGAGCTCGTGGCGCAGGGCGGAGCGACGCGTGGCATGGATGTCGGGCACGGGGACCAGCTTAGAGGTCGGCCTTCCGGGACCGTCGCCTACAGTGAGCCGATGCCATCGTGGTTGCTCCGCGGATTCGGACTGGCCGTGCTGCACGCCGCGGCCGAGGTCGCACTCGCCAAGATCGCCGTGCAGGCGCCGTCGGACGCCGACGTGATCACCGCTCTCGTCATCGCCCTGCTGGTCGGCGCGGCGGCTCTGTGGAGCGCGCTGGACGGCTGGCTGCGCCGCGGCGACCGCGGCCGGACCTGGTTCGTCGCGGCGCTGCTCGCCGGGCCGGTCGCCGGCATCCTCGGCGTCATCGGCAGGTCGCTGCTGGTCGATCAGACCGGACTCCGGGAGCTGTTGCCCGCGCTGACCGGCGGGGCCGCGTTCACGGCGCTGCTGGTGCTGGTGCCCGCCGGACTCGGGCTCTTTGTCGGCGGCAGGCTCCGCGCCCCCGCCGGTCGCCGGGACGAGGACGAACCTGAGCCGGAGGACGACCGGCCCACGCCGGCGCCGGCGGCCGTGCCCGGTGGGTTCGCCGGTCCGGCGGCGGACCGTGCCGGACATGGCTCCGGGCGGCGCCGCCCCCGGCCGCGGGCCGAGTGAGCATCGCAGGGCGCGCGGGCAGCCACCGGCCGGTCCCCGGCAGCCGACGCCCCGGGTAGCCGCGCGCCCCGGTTAGCGGAGCGGCCCGGGTAGCCGCGCGGCCGATTGTGCGCGGGCGGGAACGGCGGTCAGGGTCCGAGGACGGGACCGACCGGGTAGGCGTTCCACCGCTGGTCGTCGACCGCCTCGAGCGCCGAGTCGTTCAGTTCGGCGATCTCGTCCGAAGCGATCGGCCAGAGCGCGCCGTCGTCGAGCAGCAGGCCGGTCCCGGAGCCCGGCGCCCGTAGCGCCGGCGCCCCGGCCCGCAGGCGGGTCGCGACCGGGAAGGTGTCGAGCACGGGCAGCCGGCGATCCAGCACGCGGCCGGCGAGCGCCTCCGCCACCGAACGACGGTCCACCCGCACGACCTTCCCCTCGACGACCACGTCCATGGTGCGCACCGGGGAGGGCATCGCGACACCGTCGAGTACGCGCAGGGTGCGCGCCGGATCCGTGCAGGCACCGACGCCCTGCAGGTCGATGCCGTAGTGCCGGAGATCCGTCGGCGCCCCTGCCGCGCCGGTGACGGTCGCACGGACCACGTCGACCGGCACCCGGTCACAGGGGTCCCTGGTGGAGATCCTGGCGTGCCCCTCCGGTTCCCGGAGCAGGCCGGGACCCTCCCGCCACGGGCCCGGGATGATCACCGGTTCGAAGGGGTTCGCGGTGAACTCCCGGTCCCAGAAGGTCAGGGTGGTGCCGTCCCGGGTCTCGTGCGCGATGGCGAAGGCGTCGAGAGCGTCCACCCACATCAGGTCGGCGCTGAACGCGTCGACCAGTGAGTCCGTGCGCGGCGCACCCGTCCCCGGCGCGGGACGGAAACCGTCCGCCTTCAGCGCCTGCACCTCGGTCGTGAACGCGGGATCCTTGGCGCGCACGACGAACTGTCCTGCGCCGTTCCAGCCGGCCTCGCGGCCGGTGGTGTCGGTGAACATCAGGTAGAACCAGCCGTCCAGGTGGACGGCGGCGGGCTGGCCCGCTCCGTAGGTGTTGTCCCGGTGTGTGTCGTGCGCCGGGTCGACGACGGGCTCACCGCCGTTGGCACGCGCCCACGAGATGCCGTCGGTGCTCGTGGCCAGGCCGATCGAGTTGCCGAGCGCGTGGTCACCCGCGGCGCCGGTGTAGTACATGTAGTACGTGCCGTTCACGCGGATCACCGACGGATCGCAGGTGTGCACCCCGTCGAAACCACCGGGATTGCCGGACAGCACCGGCACCGGCACCGGTGCGGCACCGTCGGGTCCGGTGAACGGCTCCTCGATGTCCGCGGCCTCCGCGTGCAGGATGTCGTCACCCGCCGGCGGAGCGGCGCCGTACTGACTGCACCACCACATCCGGGTGCGCCCCTCGTCCCGCATCACCGCGGGCGCGTAGTTGTACGGCGCGTCGGCCCCGCCCGCGGCGATCACCGCGTCGCTCTCCCGGGAACTGTCGGTGGCCAGTGCGACGGCCGGCCGGTCCGGTGGCGGATTCTGCCCCTCCGTGGTCCCGCCCACCGTCCGCTCGCCAGGGCGGGGTTGCGCGTCGCTGGGCGAGCAGCCCGCGACGACCACGGCCGCGAGGACGAGCGCGACGGGCAGGACGGCAGGCCGCCGTCTCCGGTGCGAAGCACGCATGCCGAAGCCCTACCTCCATCCCTCGCACCCGCGAGCCGATCCGTCCGAGACGGGACCGACCCGGCCCGCGTATGCGGCCAGTCTACGGAGCCATCACCCGTTCGGGCGCCAGGGCGTCGACGGATCCGGCGAGGGCGAGCCGGCGGGCATGGTGACGGGCGTCGTGGCGACCAGCTCCACCTCGAATCCGTCCTCGTTCTCCAGGTACGCGGCGTAGTGCTCGGGCCCGCCGGCATGCGGGTGGCGATCGGCGAACATGAGCGACCAACCGTGTCCGGCGGACGCGGCGGTGAGGGCCCGGACCCGGGCGCGGGTCCCGGCGTGCAGCGCGAGGTGGTTGAGTCCCGGACGCAGGCGTTCGTGCCTCCCGTCCGACATCGCGGGCGACTGCTCGACGACCAGGTACGTCGGGCCGAGCTGCCAACTCACGCCCGCGGACCAGCGCTGGAACTCCCGCCACCCCAGTTCGCCGAGCAGCCAGCCCAGGCTGGCCTCGGCGCGCCGCAGGTCCGGCACCCAGAGCTCGATGTGGTGCGGCCTGCCCTCCGGGACCGGCAGCGCGACGCACACCCGATGCGCGGCACCGCGGTGGAATCCGCCGCCGACGTCGAGGAAACCCAGTCGCCGGGCCAGGTTCCGGCCCACGGTGTCCGACTCGTGCAGCAGCGTCCACACCGCGGGGAGGGCGAGGGTGCGCAGTCCGTGGTCCACCAGTTCGCGGACCGCCTCGATGGCCGGCCCCCGGTCGGCGAGGACCGGATCGAGGAACCAGCGGAGCTCGGTCACCCCGCCCGGGAGTTCTCCGGACGGTCGCAGCGACGCCAGGCCGACGACCTGGCCGTCGAGATCCAGCAGCCAGTCACCGAGCCCCTCCTGGCCGGCCTGGGCGGCCCGCTCCAGCACACCGCGCCGGACCGCTTCCCGGCCGCCCACCTCTTCCGCGGGCTGCCGGGCGCCGCCGGTGGTTGCGAGCAGGCGCACGGCGGCGTCGACATCGTCCGGGGCGGAGGTGAGGCCGCGCAGCACCAGGCGCCCGGCGCGCAGTTCCGGAACCTCGTCGGCCATGCCCACCGGGTTCCGGTCAGCCTGGCCGCGTGGCCAGCCAGCGCAGGGCCAGCGGATAACCGTCCACGCCGAGTCCGGCGACCACGCCCGTCGCGATGTCGGAAAGCACGCTGTGGTGCCGGAAACCCTCCCGCTTGTGCACGTTGGATATGTGCAGCTCGATCAGCGGCGCGGTGAGCTGAGCGGCGGCGTCGCGCACGGCGATCGAGTAGTGCGTCCAGGCTCCCGCGTTGAGTACCACCGGATACCCGCCGTCGGCGGCCTCGTGCAACCAGCCCACCAGCTCGCCCTCGTGATCGGTCTGCCGGACCTCGACCTCGACACCGAGCTCCCGCCCGGCGCTCACGCAGAGCGTGACCAGGTCGGCGTAGGTGGTGGCGCCGTAGACCCCTGGCTCCCGGGTGCCGAGCCGTCCGAGGTTGGGGCCGTTGAGTACCAGCGCTTTCACAGCAGCATTCCCCCGGTCCCGGTGTTCTCCGCCGCGATCGCGGAGTACGCGCCCGCGATCAGCGCGGGATCGGGTCCCTCCAGCCGTCCAGGTCTGCCGAGACCGTCCAGCACCACGAACCGCAGCACACCGGAGCGCGTCTTCTTGTCGCCGCGCATGCCCTCCATGAGCTGCGGCAGAGCGTCGGCGTCGTAGGTGACCGGCAGCCCCAGCGAGCGCAGCACGGTGGCATGCCGGTCGGCGGTGGCGTCGTCCAGCCTGCCCGCGAGCCGGGCCAGTTCGGCGGCGAAGACGAGGCCCACGCTCACAGCGGCGCCGTGCCGCCAGCGGTACCGTTCGCGGCGCTCGATGGCGTGCCCCAGCGTGTGCCCGTAGTTCAGGATCTCGCGCAGCCCGGACTCACGCAGGTCGCTGGCGACGACGTCCGCCTTGACCTGGATCGATCGCCGGACCAGTTCGCCCAGCGCCTCCCCCCGGCTGTCGACCGCGGCGGCGGAGTCCCGTTCGATCAGCTCGAGGATCGCCGGGTCGGCGATGAACCCGGCCTTGACGATCTCGGCCATCCCGGCCACGAGTTCGTTGGGGGGCAGGGTTTCCAGCGTCGCCAGGTCGACCAGGACCGCGCTCGGCTCGTGGAAGGCGCCGACCAGGTTCTTGCCCGCGTCGGTGTTGATGCCCGTCTTGCCGCCCACCGCCGCGTCGACCATCCCGAGCAGCGTCGTCGGCACGTTGACCAGGCGGACGCCGCGCATCCAGGTGGCCGCGACGAACCCCGCGAGGTCGGTGACCGCACCGCCACCGAGTCCGACGACGACGCCCTGGCGGTCGAGGCCGATCCGGCCGAGCACCTCCCAGCAGAATCCGGCGACCGACAGCGCCTTGCCGTCCTCGGCGTCCGGGATCTCCACCCGGTGCGCGTCCAGGCCCGCGGTGGCGAGTTCCTCGCGGATCGCCTCGGCGGTGGTGGTCAGTGTGGGCGGGTGGATCAGGGCCACCTTCGACGCCTCGCGCAGCACCTCCGTCAGCTCGGCCAGCAGGCCGCGGCCCACCACGACCTCGTACGGCCTCGCGGTGGAGACCTCGATGCGGACCGGATCGGTCATCCCGCACTCCGTTTCGGTTGGTCGGCTTGCCGTGCACCGGGCGGTCACGGCGGCGGATCGGGCCGGGAGCACCGTCACGGACCCGGTTCCGGTGCGGCGGCGTCGTCGGCGAGGTCGGCCAGCCTGCGCGCGATCTCGGCGGCGACCGCGGGCGGGTCCGAACCGTCCGTGTCCACCTCCAGCGTCGCGACCTCCCGGTAGATCGGCAACCGGGCGTCGAGCAGTGCCTTGTAGGTGGCGCGCGGATTGAACCCGGCCAGCAGTGGCCGGGCGCTGGACATGCCGGTGCGCCGGACTCCCTCCGCCATGCCCACCGCGAGGAACACCACCGGATGCCCGGCGAGTAGGGCACGGGTCGTCTCGGAGAGGACCGCGCCGCCGCCGAGCGCCAGTACACCCTCGTGTTCGGCCAGGGCGACGGCGACCGATTCCTCTTCCATGGCACGAAAAGCCGCCTCGCCGTGGGCGGAAAAGATGTCCGATACCGAGGTCCCGGCCCTGGTCTCGACGTCCGCGTCGGTGTCCCGGAACCCGACGGAGAGCGCCTCGGCCAGCAATCTCCCCACTGTCGTCTTGCCCGAGCCGGGGGGTCCGACGATCACCGCGCGCGGGGCCACCACTGCTCCAGTTCTCGAAGGTAGGACTCGGCGTTGCGCCTGCTCTCGACGAGCGAGTCGCCGCCGAACTTCTCCAGCGCGGCGTCGGCGAGGACGAGCGCCACCACCGACTCCAGCACCACGCCGGCCCTGGGCACGGCGCACACGTCGGAACGCTGGTGGATCGCCACGGCGGGCTCACCGGTGGCGACGTCCACAGTGGACAGTGCGCGGGGAACGGTGGAGATCGGCTTCATCGCCACCCGCACCCGCAGGGGTTCGCCGTTGGTGATGCCGCCCTCGAGCCCACCGGCCCGGTTGGACCGCCGGGTCACCCCGGCCGGGCCCTCACCTCCGGCGTCGATCTCGTCGTGCGCGGCGCTGCCCCAGCGGCGCGCGGTGGTGAAACCGTCGCCGACCTCCACGCCCTTCATCGCCTGTACGCCCATCAGCACACCCGCGAGGCGCGCGTCGAGCCTGCGGTCCCAGTGCACGTGTGAGCCGAGACCGGGTGGCAGGCCGTAGACGATCACCTCGATCACGCCGCCGACCGTGTCTCCGGCTTTCCGCACGGCATCGACCTCGGCGACCATGGCATCGGTGGCCTCGGCGCCGAACGCGCGCACCGGACTCTCGTCGATGGCCGTCAGATCCGCCGCCAGTGGCAGTGGCCCCTCCGGCGCCTGGGCCTCGCCGATCGACACGACGTGACTGATCACCTCCGCACCCAGAAGCTGCCGCAGGTACGCACGCGCGACGGTGCCGAGCGCGGTACGCGAGGCTGTCTCCCGCGCGCTGGCCCGTTCCAGCACCGGCCGGGCGTCGTCGAAACCGTACTTCTGCATGCCGGGCAGGTCGGCGTGCCCGGGACGGGGCCGGGTGAGCTTCTCGTTGCGGGCAAGGCCATCGAGTTCGGCGGCGTCCACCGGGTCGGCGGACATCACCTTCTCCCACTTCGGCCACTCGGCGTTCTCGATCTGGACGGCGACCGGCCCGCCCTGCGTGCGTCCGTGCCGGACTCCGCCGACGAACTCGATCCGGTCGGTCTCGAACCCCATCCGCGGGCTCCGGCCGAAGCCGAGCCGCCTGCGGGCGAGTTGCCGGGTCACATCGTCGGAGGTGACCTCTACCCCGGCGACCATTCCCTCGAGGATGGCGGCCAGAGCGGGCCCATGCGATTCACCTGCGGTAATCCAGCGCAACACGTCACGATCCTTCCACGTCGTCCGCATGCGGCACGCACAACCCCGTGCTGGGGTCCCGCGGCCCACGATCAGGTCTGTCCGGCCCGCTCACCCGGCGGGACGCACCGCCTGGAACACCGTCAGCAGCCAGGCCGCGGCCAGCATCCCGGGCCCGTGCGGGACACCCGAACGCCACGAGTCCGACCGCCGTAGCGCACCCGCCGCGGCGAACAGCACCGTCACGATCGCCGCCAGCACCGCGGCGAGGACGAGCGCGGTCCAGCCGAGGGCACCGAGCACCGCTCCCAGGGCGAACGCCAGCTTGACGTCGCCGGCGCCCAGCGAACCGGGCGACACCGCGCGCACCGCCGCGTGCACGCCTCCGAACAACAGCGCCCCGGTGAGGGCGCGCACGGCGAGGGGGCTGCCCGGGCCGCACCACGCGGCGATCGCCAGCCCCATGGTGAATAACGGCCATGCGCCCAGCGTCAGCACATCGGGCAGCCTGCGGTGGCGCAGGTCCGCCGCCACGAGCGGCACCGCCATGAACGCGACGCCCAGCGCCGTGGGCAGCCACCAGCCCGGCAGCGCACCCGCCTGCCAGCGCAGACCGGTGACCGCCCACAGAAACGCGGTGACACAGGCGCACGGCCAGGCGGGCACCACGGCGGGATGCACGCCGGTACGCAACAACCGGGCGCCCAGCAGCCCGGCGGTGGCTCCGGCCACGAGGAGAACGATGATCGACACGGTCACGGCGACCACTGTCGGCCTGCCGCCGCGAGCGGGCAAGCTCGTTCGGCCACGACTGGACCGCTCGTTCGGAAATCCGGCGAACCTCACCCGGACGAGGGCACCCGGCCCGCCGAGCTCCGGCACCGAGGCCACCCCGGTCACGATCACGACGCGCCCGATTCGGTGCATTTCGCCCGTCGAGCGAACCTGATCACGCGCTGACTCGTATCCGGTGTATGGCAATCCATCACGGGCACACCCGCCGCACCGTCCTGACCACCGGAGCCGCCGCCGCGCTCGGCGTGACCGCGCTGACCGCCTGCGGGCCCGAGGAGCCCGCCGCTCCGGCCGCCGCCGCACCGGGCAGCCCGCTCGCGGCGCTCGCCGACATCCCGGTGGGCGAGGCGAAGCTGGTCGCCGGCCCGGACGAGGAGGAGATCGTGCTGGCGCGGCCCACCGAGACGACGGCGGCCGCGTTCAGCGCGAGCTGCACCCACCAGGGCTGCAAGGTCAAGGCTGAGGGCAAGGACCTGACCTGCCCGTGTCACGGTTCGGTGTTCGACGCGCTGACCGGGGCCGTGCGCACCGGGCCGGCGACCGAACCGCTGCCGCCGATCGCGGTGTCGGTACGGGAGGGCCAGATCGTCTCCGGCGCCTGAGTCGTCAGGCGCGCCAGGTGAACAGCGGGTCTCCCGGCCGTACCGGGAGGCCCTCCGGGTCGTTCCCGGCCGGGCCGTTCCCGGCCGGGCCGTCCGGGCGCAGGCCGTCGAGCGCCCCGGTGACGGCGTCCAGCGCGATCACCGGAACGTGCAAGTCGTAGCCGTCGGCGCGCAGCGCTTCGGGTTCCCAGGTAAGCATCGGCTGTCCCGCACGCACCGCCTCCCCGCGCACGACGTGCGGGACGAAACCGGCGCCGCGCCGCCGCACCGTGCCCAGACCGAGATGGACGAGCACGGCACGCCCGTCGTCGGTCACCACCACGAAGGCGTGCGGGTGCAGGGTCGCGACAGTGCCGTCGACGGGGGCCACCACGGTGATCGCGGCGCCCGGCCCGCCGTCTTCCCGGGCCGTGATCGCCGGATCGACCGCCACGCCGGGGCCGACGGAGCCGCCGGCGAACACCGGATCCGGCAGGGCCGCCAGTGGGACCACCCGCCCCGCCACCGGACTGCCGACCGCGAGGTCCGTCGTGCTCACGCCGTCCGCCCTCCGTCCTCCGTCACGGCCCGTTCCACCTTCCCCGGGTGCCGGCATCGACACCGGGATCCGCCAGTCTGCCGCCCGTGCCGCCCGAACGCACAACGGCGATCGCGGGCCGCGCGAGGAGGTCACCGTGGCCGTCTCCCCCGGGGCTCACCCGCGTCGTGGTCACCTACCCTGAGCGCCATGGAAAGCCTGCAGTCGATCCGGCAGTGGCCGGTGGACAACGCCGCCGCCTCCGTGATCAGCGCCGACGGCACCGTCCTCGCCACCGCCGGGGACGCCGGGCACCGGTACGCGCTCGCCTCGGTCACCAAGCTGCTGACCGCCTACACGGCGTTGATCGCGATCGAGGAGGGCGTGGTCGAACTGGACAGCCCCGCCGGGCCGGAGGGCGCGACCGTGCGGCACCTGCTGGCACACACCGCCGGGCTCGGCTTCGACTCCCGCGCGGTGATGGCCGCGCCCGGTGACCGGAGGCTGTACTCGAACGCCGGTTTCGAGGTGCTCGCCGAGACCCTGGAGGCACACTCCGGGATCGCGTTCGCCGACTACCAGGCGGAGGCTCTGTTCTCCCCGCTCGGCATGCGCCACACCGTGTTGGACGGCTCGCCCGCGGCGGGCGCGGTGTCCACGGCGGCCGATCTCGGCCTGTTCGCGGCCGAACTGCAGAGCCCGTCCCTGCTGAACGAGCGGACGGTCACCGAGGCGACCGCGGTCGCGTTTCCCGGCCGCACCGGCGTCCTGCCCGGGTACGGCCACCAGAAGCCGAACGACTGGGGTCTGGGCTTCGAGATCCGCGACCACAAAAGTCCACATTGGACAGGCTCGGCGAGTTCTCCGCGCACGTTCGGCCATTTCGGCCAGGCCGGCACGTTTCTCTGGGTCGATCCGGATGCCGGGCTGGCCTGCGTGAGCCTGGCGGACCGGGCGTTCGGGCCGTGGGCGGTGCGGGCGTGGCCGATGTTCACCGACGCGGTGCTCGCCGAGCTCGCCTGAACAGCCCCGGCGTCCGACCTCGTCACTCTTCCAGCAGGCGCACCGGTTTCCCTGCGCTGAACGCGGCGATCTCGGCCACGGCGTCGGTGAAGAAGACCTCGTACACCTCTTCGGTGACATAGCCGATGTGCGGACTGAGCACCGTGTTGGGCTGTCCCCGCAGCGGATGGTCGACGGGCAGCGGCTCGGTGTCGTAGACGTCGAGCGCCGCGCCCGCGATCGTGCGCCCGCGCAGTGCCCGCAGCAGCGCGTCCTCGTCGACGATCGGCCCGCGCGAGGTGTTCACCAGCCACGCGGTCGGCTTCATCAACGCCAGTTCCGCGGCGCCGATCAGCCCGCGACTGCGGTCACCGAGGACAAGGTGCACCGAGAGCACGTCCGACCGGCGCAGCAGATCGTCCTTCGACACCGCCGTCACGCCGTGCTCGGCGGCCCGCTCGGAGGTCAGGTTCGGGCTCCACGCGATCGTCTCCATGCCGAAGGCCTGCCCCACCCTGGCCACCGCCGAGCCGAGCTTGCCCAGCCCGAGCAGGCCCAGGGTGCGGCCGTGCAGCCCGATGCCGACACCGATCTGCCAGCCGCCGTCACGCACGGAGCGCTCCTCCGCGGGCAGCCCGCGCGCGGCGGCCAGGATGAGCGCCCAGGTGTGCTCGGCGGTCGGGTGCGGGATGTATCCGGTGGCCGCGACCACGATGCCCTGTTCCCGGGCGGCGGCCACGTCGATCGCGGCGTTGCGGTATCCGGTGCTGACGAGCAGCCGCAGATCGGTCAGCCGCCGCAGCAGTTCCGCCGGGAAGCGGGTGCGTTCGCGCATGGCGACCACGACCTCGTGCCCGGCCAGCCGGCGCACCAGCTCGTCCTGGTCGCCGATGTGCTCGGTGAACACGCTGATCTCGGCGCCGAGGGCGTCCCAGTCCGCGAAGCGCAGTGCGACGTCCTGGTAGTCGTCGAGGATGGCGATCTTCATGCCGCCATGCTAAGCGATGCCCCACACCCTGTATCGGTGACTTTTCCGCGTGGTCCGCCTTCGGGCCCGGTACCGCTGCGACGGGAACAGGAGAAACCCGAGCGGCACATTCCCCGGTGGATACCCCGAGACCTGGCCGACAGCGTCCGTCGGCGGGAACCACGCTCCTCGGGAGCGGCGGGGACAGGAATTCTCACTTCTCGCCGACGGTGATTCATACGCCGCTTCGGCACCGAAGATGGATTGCCTCGTGATTTCATTTATTCTCGACCACAATTTCATGGTTACTCCACCGCTTTTCCATCTTCTTTTTCCAACCGTTGTTCACGGTCACGAAATTGCCACGCGGTGGGCGCGGGTCCTGATAATCTCGGCCATGCAACACCTTTCCAAGGGCCAAGCCCTACTCATAACCCCGAACAAGGCATGGCGGCATTTCCGGCATGCCAATAGAAAGGGAAGTGACTCCGATGATCGAAGAGACCACCGTGTACGAGCCGCCGACTCTGGTCGAACTCGGCGACTTCGCCGACGTCACCCACGCGGCCGTACTGGGCATCTGGATCGACACGCCCTCCATCAATGGCCAGTGGACCCCGTAGGTCGGCCGATCGCGGTTTCTGACGGCCCGGCCGGCGTGGCTGTCACACCGTCCGGCTGATTCACGAACGCGCGGGGTCGCCGCGGACGCCGTTCCGCCGTGGCGACCCCGCGTGCCGTCCACCGGGGCCGAGGACGGATGACCCCCGGACCGGACGAGACACGAAACGGGAGCAGAGATGGACTTCGTGATCCTCGCCGATCACCCGGCGAGCGAGACGATCGCGCGCAGGCTCCCCGCGGACGGGGCCGTGCGGACGCTTCGTCACCATTCCGGACGGCCGTGGCTGATCGGGCGGTGGAACGAGGACGAGGTCGTTTCCGTGGCCGTGGGGCCGAACAGGATCGTGTTGTTCGGGCCGACGACGACCACTCCCGAGTCCCTGACCTCGACAGCCCGCGGCCTGCGCGACGCCCGCGACCTGGACCGGCTCGCAGGCAGCCTGAGCGGCTGCGTACATCTGCTGTCCTCGATCGACGGCGAGGTGCGCGCCCAGGGCAGCCTCTCGGGGGCCCGGCAGGTGTTCTACACGTCGACCGACGGCGTCACCGTTGGCAGTGACCGGCCCGCGGTGCTGGCCCGGCTGGCCGGCGTCTCGATCGACGAGGAACTCCTGCCGCTGCACCTGCTCGCGCCCTACGGCCCGCCGTGGCCGCTGAACACGCACACCCTCTGGCGCGAGGTCTCTTCCCTGCCGATGGGGCACTACCTGCACCTGGATACGCGCGGCGGCGGACGGACGACGCGATGGTGGACACCGCCGGAACCCGAGGTCCCGCTGAGCACCGGAGCCTCGGTACTGGGCGCGGCGATCCGGGAGGCGGTCGAGGCACGGACCTCGCGGGGCGGCACCGTGACCGCGGATCTCTCCGGCGGCCTCGACTCGTCGAACCTGTGCTTTGTCGCCGCCACGGGGAAAGCGCGGCTGGTGACCACGCACTACGCCTCTCCGGACGCCGCGAACGACGATCTGGCATGGGCGGAGCGGTTGAGCGGAATACTCTCCCCCGCGCGGCACGTCGTGTTTCCCGGTGAGCAGGCGCCCGGTCTCTACGACGAACCCTCCACCGGGTCGTCCGAACTCGAAGGACCGCAGTCGCTCCTGCACGTGCCGAGGATCGAGCACCAGGCGGAACTGATCGCCGGTCTCGGATCCAGCACACACCTTCGCGGTGACGGCGGTGACGAACTGTTCCAGCCCAACGAGATGGCCCTGCACGCACTCGCCCGCACGGACCCGCTCCGAGCCGTGCCGCACATCCGAGCCCTCCGGGTCCGGCGCCGGTGGAGTTGGGCGACGATGGTGCGCAACCTCGCGGACGTCGGACCGTACTCCCGGTGGCTGTCGGACTGCGCGGCCGGTCTCGGCGCCCCCCGCGTGCCCGGCGAGAACGTGATGGGCTGGGACATCGTCCCGATGATGCCGCCGTGGGTGAGCGCCGAGGCACTGGCGATCGCCCGCGACCAGGTGGCCGGCGCCGCCGCGGACGAGCCGGCGCCGCTGGCACCGAGCCCCGTCGCGCACCAGATGGCCCGGCAGGTTCACCTCAACGGGGTGATCAACCGGCAGATGGCGGAGATCGGTGCCCGCTACGGCGTCAGGTTCGAAGCCCCGTACCTGGACGACCGGGTGGTCGAGGCCGCGATGTCCGTCCGGCTCGCCGACCGGGTGTCGGCGGACCGGGCAAAGCCGGTGCTGTCCGCCGCGCTGGACGGGGTGACCCCCGCCGAACTCGCCCAGCGGACGACCAAGGGGCACGCCACCGCCGAGGTGTACGAGGGACTGCGTCGCGGCAGGCGGGCGCTGCTCGGGCTGTGCGAGGACTCCCGGCTCGCGCGCCTCGGCCTGGTCGACACCGAGGCGCTTCGCGATGTCCTGATCCGGACACACGCCGACATCAGGCAGTTGATCGGCCTCAATCCGACCTTGGCCGCCGAACGCTGGCTGCGGAGCCAGGCGGCGGACCCACGGCCCGCGGTGCACCCGGCTGATCCCGTCCACAGTGGAGGAACGTCATGAGCTATCACCTTGCCCCGGACGTGACCGTGACCGAGACCGGTAGTGGCCTGGTCCTGCTCAACGAGCGCGACGGTGGCTACTGGCAGATGAACGAGACCGGGGCGACCGTCCTGCGGGCGGTGCTCGCCGGTGAGACCGCCGAGTCCGCCGCCGCGACGCTACGCGCGGCGCATCCCGGCGCGGCCGAACGGATCACCACCGACGTCGAGGCCACTCTCGACGCGCTGATCGCGGCGAAGCTGGTGACCGCATGAGCGCGCCGATCACGGTGGAAGCGGCCACCCGGGCGCCCGCGCATCTGCGTCTCGGTGCCCTTGTCGCGGTGGGAATCGCCCGTGTCCTCGCCCGGCAGTCGCCTCGGCGGCTGCGTCGTGCGCTGGAACGGGCGTCCCGTGGTGGCAGACCGGCGACCGCCGACGAGGCACTGCGCGCCCGCAACGCGGTGGTCAGCGTCAGCATGCGCTGCCGGGGGCACTGGTGTCTGCAGCGATCGATCGCCACAGCGCTGCTGTGCCGGTCCGGAGGTTCCTGGCCGCAGTGGTGCAGCGGGGTACGGGTCCAGCCGTTCCTGGCGCACGCCTGGGTCGCGGTCGACGGCGTGCCGGTCGGCGAGCGGCACGTCGACCTGCAGGACTTCCACCTCACCCTCGCCGTCCCCCGGCGGCAAGCCCGGCCGCGGGCCGGTGATCGCGACCTGTGAACCCCGGCCCGGTGGCCGCCACCGGCGGCGGCCACCGGGCACCCCGGTGTGACCGGGCCGTCGCGCGCGTCCCGCCACGGCGGCGAGTGGGTGCGAAGTCCTTCGCTGCGGCGGCGCGCCCGCATGGTTGCCCGGGTGGCAGGGCCCCGGGCAACCATGCCTGGCAGCCGCTCAGCCCTGCTCGGCCTGGCCGGCCGGCGCGCCGCCGATCGGCTGCGCGGGCACATGCGGTGTCCCCGGCGGCAACGGCCGGGTGGGCTGGCAACCGATCGGCTCGGCCGGCACCTCGGGCGTACCGGGCTCGGCATGGCCGGCCGGCGCGCCGTCGATCGGCTGCGCGGGCACATGCGGTGTCCCCGGCGGCAACGGCCGGGCCGGCTCGCAACCGATCGGCGTGACGGGACCGTCCCCTCCTGCCCGCTCGTCCATGGAATCGGCGAGGGCTGCGCCGCCGGTGCCGACCATGATTGCCAGGCCGGTGACGACGGTGGCGATCTTCCGGGAGAACAAGGGCATGGGTACTTCCCTTCGTGGATGTTCACTTCAGGACGGTGGATTCGCCCTGGGCCGCGGCGGCGTGCCGTGGCTCGCCCCATGTAGCCAGGCCACGGTTATCGCCGGGGTCTGGTGAACTCCATACGGTGACCATATGTGGTTGCGCGAACCATGTTTCCGGACCGGGTGAACGAATGCGAGAAGCCGAAGGGCGAGGGTATGCGGGTGCTGGTGGTGGAGGACGAGGCGTTTCTCGCCGAGGCTCTGGAGTCCGGGCTACGCAGCGAGGGCATGGCGGTCGACATCGCGGGTGACGGGGCGACCGCGCTGGAGAGCCTGGCGGTCAACGACTACGACGCGGTGGTGCTGGATCGCGACCTGCCCGGGGTGCACGGCGACGACGTGTGCAGGCACCTGGTCGCCACCCGGCCGGAATGTCGCATCCTGATGCTGACCGCGGCGGGACGACTGGCCGACAAGGTCGACGGACTGCGACTCGGTTCGGACGACTACCTCGTCAAACCGTTCGACTTCCCCGAATTGGTCGCCCGGCTGCGTGCGCTGTCGCGCCGCGCCGGTGCGGCGCATCCACCCGCGCTGGCCTGCGCGGGCCTCTGGCTGGATCCAGCCCGCCGTGACGCCCGCCGCGGCGACCACGGTCTGCGGCTCACCCGCAAGGAGTTCGCCGTCCTGGAGTTGCTGATGCGTGCCGACGGCGCGGTGCTGAGTGCGGAACACCTGCTGGAGAAGGGATGGGACGCACACGCCGACCCCTTCACCAACGCGGTGCGCATCACCGTATCCACGCTGCGCCGCAAGCTCGGCGACCCGCCGGTCCTGCACACCGCCATCGGAGTCGGCTACTACCTGGCCACCGCCCCGTGAGCGTCCACGCCACGCTCCGGGGCAGGCGGCTGTCCATCCGCCTGCGGCTCACGTTGCTCTACGGCGCAATGGTGCTGGCCTGCGGCATCGTCCTGCTGGTCACCGTGTACCTCCTGATGCGCTACATCCCGACCTACGACCTGCCGCCTCCGGTGGGCCGGCGTGTGGTGGTTCCGGCCATCCCGATCGACGCCGCGGACTCCACGATGGTGACGATCGCCAGCAAGGACGACATTCTGGCGGTCCTGCTGGAACTGTCCGGTGTGGCGCTGCTCGGACTGGTTCTGGTCGCGTTCCTGGCCGGCTGGGTCATCGCCGGTCGCATCCTGGCCCCCGTCCACCGCATCACGCGGACCGCTCGCACGGTCGCGGGCGACACCCTGGACGAACGCATCCACCTCGACGGCGCCCGCGACGAGTTCACCGAGCTGGCCGACACCATCGACACGATGCTGGACCGTCTGCACGCGAGTTTCGAGGCCCAGCAACGCTTCGCCGCCAACGCCTCGCACGAGTTGCGCACTCCGCTGGCGACCATGCGCACGATGCTGCAGGTCGCCTCGGCCCGTCCAGGCGACCACGACCTGGCCACTCTGGCACCGAAACTCCTGGCCACCAACGATCGCAGCATCGCGACCGTGGAGTCGTTGCTCGCGCTGTCGCGGGCCGAACACGGCAGCATCGACGCCGAGTCCGCAGACCTCGCCTCGATCGCGGCGCGCACCCTGGACCAGGTACGGGAGGAAGCGGCCGCCCGTGGGATCGATGTGCACGGCGAGCTGCGGCCGGCCCGCGTGCACGGAGACACGGATCTGCTGCACCATCTGTTGATCAACCTGCTGCACAACGCGATCCGGCACAATCACGCCGGCGGGTCCGCACGGCTGATGACCACCGTCCGGGACGGCGAGGCGGTGGTCACGGTGGCCAACACCGGCGACACCGTGAGCCCGGACGAGGCCGCCCGGCTCTTCGAGTTGTTCCAGCGCGGGAACAGCCGGGCCCGCGCCGAGGGACACGGCATCGGCCTGGCGCTGGTCCGCGCGATCGCCCACAGCCACCACGGCACCGTCACCGCCACCGCCAATCCCGGTGGCGGGCTGATCGTCGTGGTCCTGCTGCGCGCCGCGCCCGCGAGTGCGGCCGGGCTCGCGCCGGTGGGTCAGCGGCGCTCCCCGTCCCGGGGTTCTGATCCTCGCGGCGATGGACTCACCCGCGTCCTGTAGACCAGGACGGGAACTCAGGGTGGGCGCGGGGTTCAGTCGATCGGCAAGGTGCGGATGCCACCGGTCGCCGTCCGCAGCGCGTCGCGCATCGCCGCCCGCGGCGCGGCCCGTCCGGTGAATTGCGCCACCTGCCCGAAAGCCTGGTGCAGCAACATGTCCAGTCCTGTCGCCAGTGCGCCGCCGCGGGCCGCCACGACCTCGGCCAGCGGAGTGGGCCAGGGGTGATAGATCACGTCGAGCAGGGCCCGGACCGTCGCCAGCGTGTCCAGGTGCGGCTGCACCGCCGCGGGGGGCACGGTACTCACCAGCACGGCGGAATCCCGTGCCAGTGCGTGGAAGTCCACCTCGGACCAGCGCAGCACCTCGACGCCGAGGCCGGCCCGGTCCGCCGCCCGCACGGTCTCCGCTGCCCGTGCCGGTTCCCGCACGACCAGCCGGACGCCGTCGAGGCCGAGTGCGGCGTACGCGGCCACCGCCGCCGCCGCGGTACCCCCCGCGCCCAGCACCACTCCGACGTCACCGGGGGCCGGGACGTAACCACCCGCGTGCCGCAGGGCGCCGAGGACGCCGTCGACGTCGGTGCAGTCGGCGTGCCAGCCACCGTCGTCCTGCCGCACCAGCGTGTTCGCCGCCCCGACCGCGAGAGCTCTGGGCGTGGCCGTACCGGCGAACTCCAGGGCCGCCCGCTTGCCGGGCATCGTCACCGACAGACCCGCCCATTCCGGGCCGAGCCCGGCGACGAGCGAGGGCAGGGCGTCCGCCCCGACCTCGACCCTGTCGTAGGTCCAGTGGGCGAGGCCGAGCGCCGTGTAGGCGGCACCGTGCAGAACCGGGGAGAGCGAGTGTCCCACCGGGGAGCCGAGAATCGCCGCACGCCGTGGCGCGGGCCGGTCAGTAGGCACCGCGGGCCTGCGCGTCGCGACGGTTCTGGTTGTGCTCCTCGTTCGTCGCGGCGAAGCAGGACAACCCGTTCTTCTCGCACTTCACGAAGAACAGCCACTCCCCCTGGGCCGGTTTCTCGGCGGCCGTGATGGCCTCCTTGCTCGGCGCCGAGATCGGTGTCGGGGGCAGCCCGCCGGTGGCGTAGGTGTTGTACGGCCCGGCCCGTTCCCGGTCCTCCGGGTTGGTCCGCACCACGGGACGATCGAGCGCGTAGTTGACCGTGGAGTCCAGTTCGAGCTTCATATCCTGGGCGATGCGGTTGTAGATCACCCGGGACACCTTGTCGAAGTCCTGCTTCACGGCCTCGCGTTCGATCAGCGAGGCGATCACCAGCACCTGGTACGGAGTCTGGCCGGTCGCGCCCGCCTCGTCGGGCAGGCCCGCGGTCTGCAGGCGCAACGCCGAGGCGCCGAGCACGTCACCGAGGATGGTCTTCGCGTCCGAGCCCGGTTTGACGTCGTACACACCGGGTGCGACCAGTCCCTCGATCCGCCGTGCCGGATCGGCCCTGCCCGCGGCCTCCACCGCCCACTGCGGGGCCCCGAGCGCGGCCAGGTCGGCCTCAGCGATCGCCGAGCGCAGGTCCTCGGGTGAGACACAGGTGCTCTGGCCGTTGAGCTCGGCGCAGGAGGCCTTCGACAGCAGGGCGATCACACCGGGCGTCACGGTGCCGTCCGGCTGGGTGATGTCGTCGAGCTGGGTGCCGCCGCGGACCTGCATCTGACCGACCCGGGCGGTCGGATCGACGAGGCGGTTGACCGCACCGGTGCCGGACATCTTCGTCTTGAGGACGTAGTAGCCGGGCTGCACGCTGCGTACCTTCTGGTCGTCCTCGCTGGCCTCGACGAAGGCCTTGGCGCTGGCGACGACGTCGGCCTCGTCGAGCTTCGCGGCGATGGCGTTGGTGGAGTCGCCGTCGGTCACCTGGACGAGAATGTCGGACTCCCCGGCTCCCTCGTAGTCCTCGAATCCGAAGCCGAGGAGTTCGCGGGCACCGAACCAGGCACCTCCGGCGAGCAGCACGATCACCGCCACGGCGGCGAACCAGCCGAGGGCGCGTTTGCCGCGCTTTCCCCGGCGCGGCGGCCCTTCCCGTTTCTCCGGCCGTTCGTCCTCGAAGTACTCGGGCTCCGCCTTCTCCTCGTCGTCGTACTCCTCGTCGTAGAACTCGTCCTCGTAGAAGTCGTCCTCGTAGTACCCGTCGTCTTCGTACCCGTCGTCCTGGTAACGGTCGTCCTGGTAACGGCCGGCCGGGCCTTCGTCGTGGAAGCCGTCGTCGTGCTGCGGACCGGCCTGGGGGCCGCGATCGTCGAGCGCGTCGCCGATGGACCGGCCGTGCTCGACGAACAGCACCTCGGTGGGCGTCTCGTCCGGTGGCGGTCCCGGCTCCCGTCCGTGGGCGGGCGGACGCCGTCCCAGGATGCCGAGGCCGTCCTCCCCCGGTTCGGCCGGCGAGGGTGGCCTGTGGTGCCGGTTGGGACGCGCACCGGGTGGCGGTCCCTGGGGCATGCCCTGTGGCGGTGTCGGTGCGTTCGGAGGGATGGCGGTCGGAGGGATGGCGTTCGGAGGCGGGACGGGGGGCGGCCCGTGCGGGGTCGGTGACTCGAACATCCCCCGCGACCGCGATGCCGGAGGCGGTGGTGGCGGCGGTGGTGCCTGGCCGGGACGACCAGGCGGCGGGGGTGGCGGTCCGGGCTGCACCGGCGGCGGCGGCGGTGGCGGCTGTGCGGGGCGCTCACCGCGCCGCGGGTGCTCCGGCGGGCGTCGCCGGTCGCGGCCACCCCGTCCGTCGACGGGCTCGCTCACGAATCCTTCCCTTCCCTGCGCGCGGCGGCGAGGCCGGACGCACGTCCGTCCAGCCACGCCTGCAGGATCTCGACGGCGGCGGCCTGGTCGACGACCGCCCGCTGCTTCCGTCCCTTCACTCCGCGCTGCGAGAGCATCCGGGCGGCGGTGACCGTGGTCAGCCGCTCGTCGGCGAGCCGCACGGGCACCGGCGCGATCCGGTGCTCCAGCCGCTGCGCGTAGTCGATCGCGATCTCGGCCGCGCTGCCCTGGCGGTCCGCCAGCGTTCTCGGCAGACCCACGATCACCTCGACCACCCCGTGTTCGGAGACCAGGTGATCGAGCTGAGTGAGGTCGCTGTCGTCGTCGGCATCACGGGACAGCGTAACCAGCGGACTGGCGAGGAACGGGGAGGGATCCGAGAGCGCCACGCCGACCCGGACGGATCCGACATCGACGCCGAGCCGCCGGCCGGCCCCGGGATCCTCCTCCCCGGGCCGGTCGGGGCGACGTGCTCTCACGCCCCGGCGACCGCGTCGCGCAGTGCGGCGATCGCCTGGTCGACACCCGAGGGGTCGCTGCCGCCGCCCTGCGCCATGTCGGGCTTGCCGCCGCCGCGCGCACCGATGGCCCCGGCGAAGGCGGGTACCAGCGCACCGGCGGCAAGTCCCGCCTCGCGTGCGGCCGCCGTGGTGGCCACGACGAAACTCACCTTGTCCGCGCCGGGCGCGAACAGCGCCACCACGCCGGGACGGCTTCCGAGGCGGTTGCGGATCTCGCCCGCGAGGGCGCGGACACCACCCGCGTCGACACCCTCCGGGAGCCGTTCGGCGACCACGGCGACCCCGCCCGCGTCGACCGCGCGGTCGGCCAGCGAGCCCGCCGAGCCGAGGACCTGCTGGGTCTTGAGCTGTTCGATCTCCTTCTCGGCGTTGCGCAGCCGGGTCAGGACGTCGGAGATCCGCGAGGGCAGCTCCTCGGTCGGCACCTTCAACGTGCCGGCGAGCTGGGAGACCAGAAGCTGCTCCTTGCGGACGTGGCGCAGGGCGTCCGTGCCGACGAGTGCCTCCACCCGGTGCACCCCGGAGCCGATGGAGGAGTCGGCGACCAGCTTCACCAGGCCGAGTTCGCCGATCCGGCCGACGTGGGTACCGCCGCACAGCTCACGGGAGTAGTCGCCCATGTCGACGACGCGGACGTCGTTGCCGTACTTCTCACCGAACAGCGCGACGGCACCGAGTTCCAGCGCCTTGTCCTTGGTCGTGGTGTAGCTGCGCACCTCGACGTCGGTCTGGAGGTAGTCATTGACCTCCTCCTCGACCTCGGTCAGTACATCGGCCGAGACGGCGCCACCGGTGGTGAAGTCGAAACGCATCCGGCCGGGCGAGTTCAGCGAACCGGCCTGCGCGGCGCGCGAGCCGTAGGCGCCACGTACGGCGGCGTGCACGAGGTGGGTCGCCGAGTGCGAACGCTCGATCGCGGACCTGCGGGTGGCGTCCACCGAGGCGGTGAGTTCGGTGTCGATCCCGACCTCGCCGGCGAGCACCTCGACGCGGTGCACGAACAGCCCGGGTACGAGCTTCTGCACGTCCCCGACCGTCAGCTCGACGCCGGGACCGACCAGTACGCCGGTGTCGGCGACCTGGCCACCGCTCTCCGCGTAGAACGGGGTGCTGTCCAGGATCAGTTCGGCTTTCGTCCCCGCCGCGGCACTGGCCACCGGCGCACCGTCGACGAGCAGGCCGATCACCCGAGCGGTCGCCTGCAGGTCGGTGTAGCCGAGGAAGCGGGTCTCGCCGTGCCGCTCCAGCACCTGCCGGTACACCGAGAGGTCGCCGTGGCCGCTCTTGCGGGAGGCCGCGTCCGCCTTCGCCCGGTCGCGCTGCTCCTGCATGAGCGTGCGGAAGCCGTCCTCGTCAACCCGCAGGCCCTGCTCGGAGGCCATCTCCAGGGTCAGGTCGATCGGGAAGCCGTAGGTGTCGTGGAGCTGGAAGGCCTTGTCCCCGGCCAGAATCGCCCCGCCACCGGCCTTGGTCTGCTCGGCGGCCAGGTCGAAGATGCGCGATCCGGACGTGAGCGTGGTCAGGAACGCTTCCTCCTCGGCCCGCATGATGTCGGCGATACGGTCGAAACCAGTGACCAGTTCGGGATACGACGGTCCCATCGCGTCCCGGACCACGGCGGCAAACTCCGGCAGCACCGGCTCGTGCACGCCGAGCAGCCGCATCGAGCGGACGATGCGGCGCAGCAGCCTGCGCAGCACATAACCGCGTCCGTCGTTGCCGGGGGTCACGCCGTCGCCGATGAGCATGACCCCGGAGCGGGCGTGGTCGGCGATGACGCGGAAGCGGACGTCGTCGGTGTGGTCGGCGCCGTAGCGGTGTCCGGAGAACTCCTCGGCCCTGCCGATGACCGGGCGGACCAGGTCCGTCTCGTAGACGTTCTCCACGCCCTGCAGCAGGTAGGCGACGCGCTCGATGCCCATGCCCGTGTCGATGTTCTTCGTCGGCAGCTCGCCGAGGACCGGCCCGCCCTTCTTCGGGCTCACCTCGCCCCGGATCTCCTGCATGAAGACCAGGTTCCAGATCTCGAGGTAGCGGTCCTCGTCGACGACCGGTCCGCCCTCACGGCCGTATTCCGGGCCGCGGTCGTAGTAGATCTCCGAGCACGGGCCGCCGGGTCCCGGGACGCCCATGTCCCAGTAGTTGTCGTCGGCGCCGCGGTACTGGACGCGCTCGGCCGGGATGCCGGTGATCTTGTGCCACAGCGCGGCGGACTCCGCGTCGTGCTCGTAGACGGTGGCCCACAACCTTGCCGGGTCCAGACCGAAGCCACCGCCGGACACCGGCGCGGTGATCAGCTCCCAGGCGTGCTCGATGGCACCTTCCTTGAAGTAGTCGCCGAAGGAGAAGTTCCCGGCCATCTGAAAGAACGTGTTGTGCCGGGTGGTCTTGCCGACCTCGTCGATGTCGCCGGTGCGCACGCACTTCTGGATGCTGGTCGCGCGCGGGTAGGGCGGCGGCACGTCCCCGAGGAAGTACGGCTTGAACTGGACCATGCCGGCGTTGACGAAGAGCAGGTTCGGATCGTCGAAGATCAGCGACGCGCTCGGCACCTGAGTGTGTCCGCGTTCGGTGAAATGGTCCAGGAACCGCTTGTTGATCTCGTGTGTTTCCACTTGTCGTTCCTCGGTGCAGGCGGAGCGGCGGCACGTGGAGGTGCGCCGCGCCGGGTCGGATGACGGCTACGGCGGCGGAGGGTCGCGAATCGGCACTCGGGAGGCGGGTGCGCGGGGGTTGGCGTCAGCCCTCCGCCCGGCGCGCTCGCCGGGAGGCCGCGTGCCTGCCGTCGACCGCGGGCACGTCGGCGCGTGCCGGTGCGGCGGACCGCTCGTGCACGATGTCGTTCAACTCCTGCTCCCGCTCGCTCATCCCGGCGCGCACGTCCGCGCCGAACGATCCGACGGCACCCGCCAGTTCGCGGAAGGCGTCGCCCACGTTCGAGGCTATCCCCGCCGGGGACGCCTGGCGAGCGGTTTCGGTGGCTTTGCGTGACATGGCCACGCCGGCGGCGGCGCCGAGTGAGAACCAGAAGATCCGCTTCACTTGTTCTTCCTGCCCCTCGAACGCCGCGAGCGCCTGACGTCGTCGATCGCCTTGCTCTTGCGGCGTCCGCGCACCGCCTTGCTGACGCCGTAGGACAGCGCGGCCGTCTTCACCAGCGGCCCGCCCAGCGTCGCGGTGAACACCGAGGACAGGGCGGACACGTTGCTGGTGACCGTCTGCGCGCCCGCGGTGATGCCGTCCACGCGCTCGAGCTGGGCATTCACGTGGGTCAGGGTGTCGTTCGCCCCGTGCAGCAGGGGATCGGTGTTCTCGTGTGCCTTGCGGATCGCGATCGTCGCCTCGTCGAGCGTGCGCCCGAGCTTCATCAGCGGAATCGCCAGCAGCAACACCAGCAGCACGAATGCACCCGCGGCGATCAGCGCTGCGATCTGTCCTGCCGACACATGCCCTCCTCGGAAATCTCGCGGCGACGGAATTGCGGGTCAGGTTACCGCGCGCCACGGCACCCGGCCGGATTGGGCCGTACGGGGAGGCACACGGGGTGTCGCGGCCGGGCCGGTCAGCGCTCGCGAATGGTCCGGCGCAGCTTCGGCACCCGCTCGGCGAGCGTGCGCTCGGCTCCCCGCTGGGTGGGGTGGTAGTAGTCGGTGCCGACCAGCTCATCCGGTGGGTACTGCTGCGCCAGCACTCCCTCCGGCACGCCGTGCGGATAGGCGTACCCCTGTGCGTTGCCGAGCTTCGCCGCGCCCGCGTAGTGGCCGTCGCGCAGATGCGGCGGGACGGTGCCGATCTTGCCCGCGCGAATGTCGGCGAGCGCCGCGTCGATCCCGGCTATCACGGCGTTCGACTTCGGCGCGGTCGCCAGATGCACGGTCGCCTGTGCCAGTGCCAGCCTGCCCTCGGGCATACCGATGAACTGGACGGCGTGCGCCGCGGCGACCGCGGACTGCAGCGCCGTCGGGTCCGCCATGCCGATGTCCTCGCTGGCGTGCACGACGAGCCTGCGGGCGAGGAAACGGGGATCCTCACCCGCCTCGATCATCCGCGCCAGGTAATGCAGTGCCGCGTCGACGTCCGAACCGCGGATCGACTTGATGAAGGCGCTGATGACGTCGTAGTGCTGATCACCGTCCCGATCGTAACGGACGGCCGCTTTGTCCACTGTGGACTCGACGGTGGCCAGCCCGATCTCCCCGTTCTCGGTCGCCCCCGCGGCGTCCGCGGCGGCCTCCAGCGCGGTGAGCGCGCGGCGCGCGTCCCCGGAGGCCAACCGGACGAGGTGGTCCTCCGCCTCGTCGGTGAGTGTCAGCTCGCCGCCGAGTCCGCGTTCGTCGGCGAGGGCGCGGCGCAGCAGCCCGCGCACGTCCTCGTCGGTCAGCGGGCGCAGTTGCAGCACCAGCGAACGGGACAGCAGCGGTGACACCACGGAGAACGAGGGGTTCTCGGTGGTCGCGGCGACCAGCAGCACGGTCCGGTCTTCGACGGCACCGAGCAGAGCGTCCTGCTGGGTCTTGGAGAACCGGTGGACCTCGTCGATGAACAGGACGGTGTTCTCGGCGTTGTAGTTGCGGCGGCGGCGGGCCTCCTCGATCACACCGCGCACCTCCTTCACCCCGGCCGAGAGTGCCGACAGTGCCACGAAACGGCGGCCGGTCGCGGTGGACACCAGGTTGGCGAGGGTGGTCTTGCCGGTACCGGGCGGGCCGTAGAGCAGGACCGACGCGGGGGCCGCGCCCTCCACCAGCCTGCGCAGCGGCGCCCCCTCCCCCAGCAGGTGCTGCTGCCCGACGACCTCGTCGAGCGTGGCCGGCCGCATCCGCACGGCCAGCGGGGACCCGGCCGGCACGCTCACCGGCGGCGCGACCGTGCCCGGGCCGGCGGGTTCGGGTGGATCCGCGGCATCGGGGTTCACCGTGAAGAGTTCGTCCTGCACGCCACGACGGTAGCCCGCCGGACGCCCGATGGTTGCGCTGGCCGTGAACACCCTGGCCCGGCTCGGGTGCGAGGGGCCACCCTGGGCGGATGACCGGGACCGTGGCCGTACTCGCCGACATCCACGGCGTGCTGCCCGCGCTGCCTGCCGTGCCGGGCGAACCCGAGGTGGCCGCCGCCGGGCGGGTGGTGCTCGCCAGTGATGTCGCGGCGGGGCTCGCCGGTGATGTCGCGGCGGGCCCGCAACCCGCCGAAACCATGGACCTGCTGGAGTCGCTCGGCGACCGGGCGGTATGGGTGCGCGTCAGCGCCGACCGGGAACTGGCTTCGCCGGCTCGCGGTGACGGTGGCGGTCCCCATCCCATCGCCGCCCGGGCGGCGGGCAGGCTCGATCCGGGCCGGCTCGCCCGACTCGCTGCGCTGCCGCTGACGGCACGCCGGGAGATCGACGGGCTGGGTTCCGTGCTGCTCTGTCACACGACCCGGCGCGACCACGACGAGGAGTCACGCTCGTGGACAGCTCCCCCGCCCGTTGGGCGGACGTGCCGGTCGGCGTGCCGTCCGAAGTGGACACCGTGGTGTGCGGGCACACGCACATGCCGTTCGCCCGGCCGGCCGCAGGCTGGTGGTCAACCCGGGCGGCGTCGGCTTGGGCGTACGGATCAGCCGGGGCACACCGGGCCCTGCTCGGCGGCAGCACCGGTGCGGCGGTGCACCCGCGCCGCACGCTGTTCGACACCGAGACCACCGCACAGTCCATTGTGGATCCCAACGGATATCCGGGGGTCGTCCGCTGGGTGGACGACTCCGTCCGCGGCACCGTCTCCGACGTCGAGGCGCACGTGGTGTTCGCACCCCGCGACGGCCGCCGCCAGGCGTAACGGCACGGCCCGGACCGTCACTAACGGAACGCCGGGTACAGCGCGAGCCGAAGTCCCGGGCCGAACCGTTCGTCCACGGCGGCACCGACCTCCGCCGCGTGTCCGGCGAGGACGTCCGCACCGGCCCGCTCGGCCTGGCGAGCGAGTTCCTGCCAATAGGTGACCAGTGCCGCGGCCCGGCCCGACGCGCCTGCGGGCGCGCCCGGGCGCAGCCTGCGCAGGAGCTCCCAGGTGGTGATCCACACCCAGAGAAGCTGACCGTCCAGCAGGTACCGGGAGAGTTCGTCCTCCTCGGCCAGCACCGGCCAGATCGGCGTGACCTCCGACCGCCAGGCCGCGATCATCGCCTCGCTCATGCCCGCGGGCAGGGCCAGCGCATGCGGGCTGGAGGCGAACGGGACCCGCAGGTACGCCGCGTCCACCAGCGCGTTGCGCACCCGCCCGCGCTCGAAGTCCAGGAACCGGACGCCGTCGCCGGTCACCAGGTTGTTGTCCGGCCAGAGATCCACCGGGCTGAACGCACGGAAGGACATGGAGCGGGCGTCCTCGGCCGCCCGCTCGGCGCGACGGCCGACCTCCTCGGGAACGACGAGTCCCAGGGTGTCCTCGATCAGCGCCGGAAGCTGGGCACAGGCCAGCACCGGGGTGGTGTCCTCGCCGTGCACAGGGCCGCCAAGCCTGCGCAGCAGCGCGTTGAAATCGGCCTCGCGGCTGGCGGTTCCGGCGTGCAGCCTGCCGAGGGACCGGGCCCAGGACAGCAGGGCGCGCTCGGCGCCACGGGCGTCGCTACCGGCGAGCTTGTCCTGCAGGGTGGGCGCGCGGCCCAGGTCCTCGACCACCAGGACGCGGTGCTCGCCGTCGTGGGCGAGGAGTTCCGGGCACATCCGGTCCTCTTTCGCCAGCGCGGTGAAGAGCTGGTAACTGACCGCCTCCTGGGCGAACGGATCCGGGACGTCACCGCCGGGCGCCGCCGGGTAGTGCTTGATCACCAGCGTGCGGGGAAGAGCGAACGGCGAGGAGGCGATCCGGGCGCGGACCACGGTGGCCGGGCCACTTCCGGCGAGGTCCTCGGGTTCGATCAGCGGGATGGCGCTGCCGAAGCGATGCGCCAGAACGGCCTCGCCGGCAGCGACCGCGGCCTCGATCGCGAGGTACTCCGCACCACCTCCGACTGTCGTCGAGTCGTCGGCGGGCGAGGTATCCACTGTCATTGACTCCGACCCTACTAGTCCGTATGCGTCCACAACCCACCATGCCCGCATTCGCCTGCCCCGTCACCCCCGCGGGAACGGCCGCGGTGACCGGGCAGGCTCCGCATCCGCGGCGAGGGACACGGGCAGGCGGCTGCCGCACCTCGGCCCCTCGACGCCCGGAAGGGGTGCCGGGCCCGGGCGCGGAGGGTGACCGTCCGGCTACTTCGCGGGCGCGGGCTTCGCGTCGACGCCCGCCTCCTTACGCTGTTCGGCGGTGATCGGCGCCGGCGCGGCGGTCAGCGGGTCGTAGCCGCCGCCGGTCTTCGGGAAGGCGATCACGTCGCGCAGCGAGTCGGCACCGGCCAGCAGCATGACGATGCGGTCCCAGCCGAACGCGACGCCGCCGTGCGGGGGCGGGCCGAACTGGAACGCGTCGAGCAGGAAGCCGAACTTCTCCTGCGCCTCCTCCTCGCCGATACCCATCAGCTCGAACACGCGCTTCTGCACGTCCCCACGGTGGATACGGATCGACCCGCCGCCGATCTCGTTGCCGTTGCAGACGATGTCGTAGGCGTAGGCGAGCGCGTTGCCGGGGTCCTTCTCGAAGGAGTCGATCCACTCCGGCGTCGGGGAGGTGAAGGCGTGATGCAGCGCGGTCCACGAGCCGCTGCCCACGGCCACGTCGTCGGCATCCGCCGTGGCCTGGAACAGCGGGAAGTCCACCACCCAGACGAACGACCAGGCGTTCTCGTCGATCAGACCCAGACGGTGGCCGATCTCGACGCGGGCGGCACCGAGCAGCGCGCGGGCGTCGTTCGGCTTGCCCGCGGCGAAGAACACGCAGTCGCCGGGCTCGGCGCCCGCGGCGGCGGCCAGGCCCTCGCGCTCCGTCTCCGACAGGTTCTTGGCGACCGGGCCGCCGAGGGTGCCATCCTCGCCGACGAGGACGTAGGCCAGACCCTTGGCTCCACGCTGCTTTGCCCAGTCCTGCCAGGCGTCCAGGGTGCGGCGCGGCTGGTCGGCGCCGCCCTTCATCACCACGGAACCGACGTAGGGCGCCTGGAACACGCGGAACGGCGTGTCGGCGAAGTACTCGGTGTGCTCGGTGATCTCCAGGTCCAGGCGCAGGTCCGGCTTGTCCGAGCCGTAGCGGGCCATGGCCTCGGCGTAGGTGATGCGCCGGAACGGCTTCGGGATGTCGGCGCCGACGAGCTTCCACAGCGCCACCACGATGTCCTCGCCGAGGGCGATCACGTCGTCCTGCTCGACGAAGCTCATCTCGATGTCGAGCTGGGTGAACTCGGGCTGACGGTCGGCGCGGAAGTCCTCGTCCCGGTAGCAGCGGGCGATCTGGTAGTACCGCTCCAGTCCGCCGACCATCAGCAACTGCTTGAAAAGCTGCGGCGACTGCGGCAGGGCGTACCAGGAGCCGGGACGCAGGCGCGCCGGGATGACGAAGTCGCGGGCACCCTCGGGGGTGGAACGGGTCATGGTGGGCGTCTCGACCTCGACGAAGTCCTGCGCGTGCAGCACCTCGCGGGCGGCGCGGTTGACCTCGCTGCGCAGGCGCATCGCCTTGGCCGGGCCGCTGCGGCGCAAGTCGAGGTAGCGGTGCTTGAGGCGGACCTCCTCACCCACGTCGACCCGCTCGTCGATCGGGAACGGCAGTACGGCGGCCTCGGACAGCACCTCGAGCTCGGTCACGTACACCTCGACCGCACCGGTGTCGATCTCGGTGTTCTCGTTGCCCTCCGGGCGAGCCGAGACCTCACCGGTGACGCGCAGGCAGTACTCGGAGCGGAGCTGGTGGGCGCGCTCGGCCATCTCGCCCTCGCGGAAGACGATCTGGGCGACCCCGCTGGCGTCGCGCAGGTCGATGAAGATGACCCCGCCGTGATCACGGCGCCGCGCAACCCAGCCGGTGAGAGTGACGGTCTGTCCGGCGTGGTCGGCACGCAAGGTGCCGACGTTGTGGCTGCGAAGCACTGCTGCTGTTCTCCTCGGGAAGTGTGCGGGCTCGGCGGACGGTGAGACGTGGCGGCGCCGTCCGCTGGTACGCGGCATACGAACGCGTATCCGGACGCACACGCTGCCGACCACACACGTTAGCCAACGGCCCCGGGCAGGGCGCCACCAGGTTTCGCCGCGGACGGCCGGGCGGTGCGGCCCGCCCCGGCGGTCAGCCGCCGTTCACAGCAGGGACAGTTGCTCGGGCCGGGCGGGTTCGCTGTCCCCGCGTGCCCGCCGTGCGGCCGGCAGGACGCCCGCGGGCCATTGCCCGCCGCCGTCGCCGGGAACGCCGCGTTCCGCGGCGCCGGTGCGCGGTTCGAGACCGTGCCTGCGCACCAGCCGCGCGATCCGCTCGGACAGGAAACGGCGGTAGGGGGCGCAGGCATAGGTGCCGTCGCCGTAGATATCCCGGTACCGGCCGATCAGGCCCGGGTACTCGGCGGCCAGCCAGGACGCGAACCACTCGCGCGCGCCGGGTCGCAGGTGCAGCGGGAGCGCGGTCACGCCGGTCGCCCCCGCCTCGGCGACGGCGGCCAGCAGCGCGTCCAGCGCCTCCTCGGAGTCGGTGAGGCCCGGCAGGACCGGTGCGACGAAGACGCCGCAGGAGAGTCCGGCGTCGCGTGCCCGGCGGACGAGATCGAGACGGGCCCTGGGGCTGGGCGTGCCGGGCTCGAGCCTGCGCTGCAGGTCCCGGTCGAGCAGCGCGATCGAGACGCCGACCCCGATGCCCACCTCGGCGGCGGCGGAACGCAGCAGCGGCAGGTCGCGGGTCAGCACCGTGCCCTTCGTCAGGATCGAGAACCCCGTACCCGAACGGGCCAGCGCGCGGATGATCCCCGGCATCAGCCGGTACCTGCCCTCGGCTCGCTGGTACGGGTCGGTGTTGGTGCCCATCGCGACGTGCTCCCGCGCCCAGCCCGGTTTCGCCAGTTCGGTCGCGAGCACCTCGGCCACGTTGGTCTTCACCACCACCTGCGTGTCGAAGTCGCGGCCGGAGTCGAAGTCGAGATAGGTGTGGGTCCGCCGGGCGAAACAGTAGGTACACGCGTGTGAACAACCGCGGTACGGGTTCACCGTCCACCGGAAGGGCATCGCCGACCCGCCGACCTTGTTGAGCGCGGAACGGGCGCGGATCTCGTGGAAGGTGACGCCGTCGAACTCCGGCGAGGTCACCGACCGCACGAGCCCCGTCAGCCCGAGCAGCGCCTGCTCACCGGAGCGGTCGAGCCGCTGGCCGTCCCATCGCATCGCCCGAGTCGAACATACGTTCGATGCGAATTCAACCTCTGATCTCGCCCGGATCGGACGGATGTTCACCGTCCGCGTGGTCCCGGGCGACGTCCCGGACGGACAACAGGAAGCGCCGGACGGTGGCGATCCCGACGTCGTCGAGTTCGCCCGCGGCCGCGATGACGCCGTCGATCAGTGAGCCGAAGAACGCCTCCCCGAGCGCGATCGCGTTCTCGTCGACAGTCAACAGCACCCGCCTGCGATCGCCGGGATCCCGTTCCCGCCGGATGTGCCCGAGGCCTTCGAGTCGGTCCAGCAGCGCCGTCGTGGACGCCGAGCGAAGTCCGAGCTCGCGTCCGAGCCTGCCCGGCGTGGCGGGAACACCTGCGCGGCCCGCGTCCAGCAGCGCGATCAGGGCACGCAGGTCCGTGGCATGCAGCCCGTTGCGCGCAGCAAACCTCCCCGCGGCGAGGTCGAAGTCGACGGTCACCGCCCGCAGCAGGTGCACGAGTTCGAGTTGCCGCTCCCGCGCCATCAGTTGCCCTCCTCGCTGTATTATCTCGTTTATCGAGATTATCGATGAACGAGGTACTGTGTGAACAGGAGAGCCAGAATGCCTGCCACCCCATCCGCGGGCTTCGCCTCGCCCGACCGGGAGTCCGCGTTTCGGGCGGCCTACGAACGTGTGCTGTCCCGGTGGGGGGTGACGGTGGAACGAGCCGATCTGCGCTCGGAGTTCGGCACCACCCGAGTCAACACCTGCGGACCTGCCGACGCCCCTCCCCTGCTGCTCCTGCACGGCGGAGGCGCGACCTCCACCGTGTGGCACGCCAACGCCGCGGCACTCGCCGCCCGGCACCGGGTCTACGCCGTGGACCAGCTCGGGGACGCCGGACTCGGCAAGGCCGACGGCCGTCCGATCGCGCACCGCGCGGACCTGGCGCATTGGCTCGAATCCGTGCTCGACGGCCTCGGCGTGGCGTCCGCCGCGTTCGCCGGGCACTCACACGGAGCGTGGACCGCCCTGATGTACGCACTCGCCGAACCGAATCGCGTCGACCGGCTGGTCCTGCTCGACCCGACGCGCTGTTTCGCCGGATTCGCCGCCCGCTACCTCCTGCACGCCGTTCCGGTGCTCGCCCGGCCGACGCCGGCGCGGTTCGCCGCGTTCCTCCGCTGGGAGACCCGTGGTGCCGCATTGCCCGCCGACTGGGTACACCTCGCGACCCTCGCCGCCACGGAGTTCCGGCGCGGCCCGGTGGTGGCTGCCAAACGTCCTGGCGTGGCCGCGCTGCGCGGGCTGGCCATGCCGACCACGGTGGTCGTCGCCGGGCACAGCCGGTGCCACGATGCCGACCGGGTCGCCGCGGTCGCGGCCGGGCTGTCATCCGTGCGCGTCGAGACCGTCGCCGGCGTGTCCCATCACGAACTCCCGGCCGGTCACGCCACCGAGGTGAACCGCCTGATCCTGGACGCGCTCGCCTGATCCCGGCGTTCAGTCGAGCGCGGGGAGAAGGTCCGCGAACTCGGCGAGGAAGCGGTCGACCATCCGCACCTCCTCCGCGTCGAGCCGATGGCACGGTTCGCGGCAGCAGGCGCTGGCGAACAGTCCCCGCCGCACGGACACCAGCTTCTCGGCGGCGACGATCAGTTCGGTGTCGAGCATCCAGTACGAGATGAAGGGCAGCAGCCTGCGGTGCAGTTCCTCGCCACCTTCGTCGTCACCGGCGGCGAACCGGCGCCACAGCTCGACGTAGATCTCGGTGAACGAGCACCCGGGCTGGGTACCGACGGCACCCCGGCGCACCGCGTCCGGGAGCTGCACCCCGGCGTACCCCTCGACCGCGGGCAGCGGCGGCTCGGCCGCGGCCAGCTCGGCGATCAACGCCCCCGGCGGGCTCGACTCCACCTTGATCAGCGCGAGGTTCGGATGCTCGGCCGCGATCACCCTGATCGTGGCCCCGTCGAGGCTGGTGCCCGTCTCCGCCGGGGCGTACTGGAGTACCACCGGCGTCGGGGCGATCGCCGCGAGGACGGCGCGCACGTGCGCAACCACCGCCCGCCGGGTCGGTGCGAGGAAATGCGGGGGGAGCAGGTTGATCATGTCCGCACCGGCCGCGACCGCCGCCCGGGCACGGCTCACCGCCAGCCGGGTGGCGTGATCCTGGACGGCGACGATGGCCGCCACGTCCTCGCGCGGCCCCGTCTCGGCGAGCAGCACCCCGGTGAGTTCGGTGCGCTCCCGCTCGTCCAGCTTGTGGAACTCCGAAGCGAAACCGGGGAACATCACGCTGGTGACGCCGGTGGCGAGCACGTACCGGACCACACGGCGGAATCCGGCCACATCCACGGCACCGTCCTCGGTGAACGGGACCTCGAGCACCGGGGACACCCCGCGCACGGCGGGCACGGGAGGCCCGCCCGGACGAGCGGTGGCCAACGTTCTGACGGCGGTCATACGATCACCCTTTCGCTGCCGGAGGACACGCTGGCTCGGACGGCCAGGTGCGGGAGAACGTGCCCGGGCGACCGCCCGGCGCGAGCGGATCAGGGCGGAGCGGCCCTCAGCAGGCCCAGTACGGTTCCGCCGAGTACCGCGGCGCGTGGCCCGTCGCCGATCGGCCAGTCGAGCACTCTGCGCAACTCCGCCGCCGGCACCGTGTACGGCGCGTCGGTGCTGAAGAAGACCCGGCCCGTGCCGATCTCCGGGTCCCTTGCGAACTCCGCCAGCACGGTGTCCCAGGGCGCGTAGCAGGTGTCGGCGTAGAGGTTGCGCGCGTACCGCAGCGCCGGAGCGGCGTCGATCCAGAAGTCGGTGGCGCCGCTGCGACCCATCAGGAAGGCGATGTCCGGCCAGCGCCGGGCCAGCGAGGCGAGCGGCAGCGGCAGTGCGGACGGCGGGGTGCCGGTGCGCACGTACACCGGCCAGCCGTGCGCGGACGCGAAGCGCAGCAACGGATCCACCAGGCCGTCGAGCAGATCGAAACCCTGCAGCACCGGGTCGACGGCGAGCGCGACCGCCCCGTCGGCACGCGCCCGTTCCAGCGAGGCCAGCGCGTCCGCACCGCGCCACGGGCTGGCCACCGCGTACGGGAGCAGCCTGCCGTCCGAACCGGACGCGGCCGCGGCGGTGCGGGCATTGCCCTCGTCGTTGGCGTAGGCGGTGCAACGCTCGTCCGGGGCGACCAGCGCCCTGTCTATCCCCAGTTCGTCCATTGTGGACATCAGGGTCGCGGTGCCCAGTGCGGTCTCCCGCCCGGTGCCCAGCCGGACGTGCGCGTCCACCACCTGGCCGGTCATGCGGGCACCGGAAGGCTCAGCCCGAGAGCGCCCAGCGCGTCGGCGTGAATGATGCGCTCGATGTCCTCGCCGGGCACTCTCGGCAGTTTGGTGCCCTCCAGCATGTCGTTCACCGAACGCAGTCCGGCGATCGCCTCGCCGGTGTTGGCGATCGGGAAATCGCTGCCCAGCAGCAACTTGTGCGTGCATCCCCATTCCACCGCGGCCAGCAGCGACTGGTAGCAGACCCAGGGGCGCAGGTAGATCGAGGACACGTCCGCGTAGACGTGCGGGTGCTTGCGAATGGTCACCACCGTCTCGGTCCCCCACGGATGCCCCATGTGCGCCATCACGATCCGCAGTTCCGGGAAGCGCAACGCCACCTCGTCGGTCACCAGCGGGTAGGTGTAGCGCAGCGGTGCGTGCCGCATCGGCGAAGCACCCTGGTGGAACAGGATCGGCAACCCCTCGCGTTCGCAGTAGGCGTAGAAGTCCAGCGCCCGCGCGCACAACGGATCGAAGTCCTGGTAGTTCGGTCCCAGCTTGACGCCGACGAGCCCGAGGTCCCGGCATCGCTCGGTTTCCGCCATGACGTCGTCCCAGAGCGGGTTCACCGACAGGAAACCGATCCGCCGGGAGGGCGCCGCCGCCACGAACTCGGCCGTCGCGTCGTTGGTGCGCTCCGGCAGGTAGGGCAGGCCGGTCATCGGTTCCGGGTCGTCCACGGCGATGTTGAACGCGATCGTCACGTCGGCGTCCCGCATGGCCTCGTCGAAGTCCGCCCACGAGTTCGCCGTCGCCACCGGCCGGTCGGTACGCCAGTTCTGGTAGACCCGCCGCTCGGATTCGGGCACCGCGGCGACATGGGTCGGGGTGTGCGCGTGCACGTCGACGATCACCGGAACCGCCTCCTCAGGTCGTCTCTCGGCCGTACCCCCAGGCCCGGTCCGGCATCCAGCCGGGCCCGGACACCGTTGCTGTCCAAGGGTTTCTCCAGCACGTCCTCCAGGTAGTAGTGGGCGCCGATGATGTCCGAGGGCAGTACCTCGCTCAGTCCGGGAATCGCGCAGGCGGCGTGCACCTGGGCGGCGGCGCCGAGCCCGAGTTCGCCGTTCGAGCCGAGCAGCACGTCCAGACCGAACGCCTGTGCCAGCGCCGCCATCTCCACCACCCGGCCGGGTCCGCCCGCCTTCCCGACGTACAGACTCACCACGTCGGCGGCCTCGGCGCGGATCACCCGCACCAGGTCGGCGACACCGAACACGGACTCGTCGGCGACGACCGGCAGCCCCGCAGAGCGCAACTCCCGCATCCCGTCCAGATCCCCCGGTGCCAGCGGCTGCTCGACGAAGGACACCGTGCCGTCCAGTTCCCGCACCGCCTCCCGGGCGGCCGGGCGTGCCCATCCCCCGTTGGCGTCCATCCCGAGAAACGCCGCGGGACCGGCCAGTGAACGCGCGTGCCGCACCCGTCCCAGATCGGCGGCCACCCCGTCCGGCAGGCCGACCTTGACCTTGAACGCGCCGAACCCGGCGGCCACCGCGGCCGCGTACGCCCGCTCCAGCCGGTCCCCGTCCCCGGACAGTGACAGCTTGATCGGCACCTCCTCGCGGTACGGGCCACCCAGTGCCACCGTCAGTGGCACCCCCAGCGTCCGCGCGTGCGCGTCCCACAGGGCCGTCGACACACCCGCCTTGGTGAACGGGTTCCCGGCCAGCGCCAGGTCCATCGCCGACTCCAGCGCGCCCACCGGTGCCAGTGGCCTGCCCAGCAGCACCGGTGCCAGCACCCGGGACACGAAATGCCGGGCGCTGACCGCGTCCTCACCGCTCCACAACGGTGTCGCGCTGACCTCGCCGAAGCCCTCGGCGCCGTCGGTCGTGGTGATCCGGACCAGCAGGAAGTCGGACCGGTCGTGCGGTCCCTTCGCGCCGTGGACCACCAGGTCCGGCCGCGCGGGAAGGCTCACCGCCAGGGTGTGCACGGCGGCCACCTGCGCGATCACCGCAACCACCCCCCGAGCAGCCGGCGCGGCGCGGTCTCCAGCAGCGCCTCGCGCCGGACGGCGGACACGCCCCAGCCGTCGACCTCGGCGACCCGCGCGACCGCGTAGTCCTGGCTCGCGCGGTCGGAGAGGCCGGCGTCGGTGCCGAACAGCACCTTGTCCTCGGGCGCCTGTTCGAGGATGTACCGGGCTGCGTACGGCGGCGTCCCGCACAGGCACAGATACAGATTGTCCGTCTCCAGCGTCACAGCCAGCGCCTCACGCCAGCAGTCGTGCAGCCCACCGTGGCCGAGCACCACCGGCAGCCGCGGGTGCCGCCGGGCGAGCGCGGCGATCTGCGCGGGCGTCGAGTACGGCGGCGTCCCGTCGTGGCAAAGAAGGATCCCGCCCGCCGCGACGACCTCCTCACAGATCGGGTCCAGTGACCGTTCGTGCAGGCTGAAACCCTGGAGCCACGGGTGCAGCTTCAGCCCGCCGAGGCCCAGTTCGGTCATGCAGCGCCGCACCTCCCCGGCCGCGCCGGCGTGCCGGGGATTCACCGTGCAGTAGCCGATCATCCGGCCCGGTGCCGCGGCGACGAACTCTGCCAGCTCGTCGTTCGCCCTCGGCTCTGCGTGGAACAGCCCGTCGTGGGACAGGACGACGGCTGCCTCGATGCCCGCGCCGTCCATGAACTCCAGGAACTCGGCCGGGCCGAACTCGGCACCGCCGAGCCAGGTTCCGGTGCGCCAGGCGGGGGTGTGCGTGTGAAAGTCGATCACGGCAGCCTCGCCAGCCGGACCAGCCGGTCGGCGAGTGCGTGCACGCACTCCTCCAGCCAGCGTGCTCCCCGCTCCGCCGTCGCGGCCGCCGGTTCGTCGGTGTATCCGTCGATCCGCAGCCATGCCTTCGGGTCGTGCATGTCGCAACCCTCCACTGTGGACTCTTCGGGCAGTGGTGGCCGCGGGGACCGATCCGCGACCAGCTCCGGCGCCGTCGCCAGCATCATCGCCGTCTCGAACTCGCCCGCGTGCCCGGGAACCGGTGCCCCCGCGGGAGCGAGCAGTTCCCAGTAGTGCACGACGGTCACGGTCAGACCGTGCCGGGACGACACCGCCGACGCCGCCGCGTGGCACACACCCCGGTTGCCCCCGTGCCCGTTGACCAGAACCAGCCTGCGTCCCGCCGACTCGACCACCGAGCGGGCCAGATCCGACACCACGGCCAGCGCGGTGGGCACCGAGAGCGAAAGCGTCCCGCCGAACGGAAGATGGTGGTCCGAAGCGCCGAACGGCAGCACCGGTGCCAGCACCAGGTCGCGGTCGGCCCGGTCCGCCGCCCGTCCGGCGGCCCGCTCGGCGACCGTGCCCGCGAGCACCGTGTCGGTCCCGGTGCCGAGGTGCGGGCCGTGCTGCTCGATCGCGCCCATCGGCAGGATCACCAGCCCGTCCGGCAGCACCTCGCGCAACCGGGCCCTGGTGCTGTCCTGCCATCGCAGCATCGTCACGGCGTCCTCCCGCGGGCTCCCGGACGGCCTGCGCCCGTGTACTTCCGCGCGGGCGACACGGTGCCCTCTCCCCGGGCCCCCTCCTCGGCGATACCGGCGACCCGCTCGCTCAGCTCCAGCGCGCCGAGCCCGTCGTCCAGATCGGGCTCCGGAGCCTCGCGTACCCCGGTGACCAACTCGACGAACCGGGTGAGCTGCCGGTCGAAACAGCGTGTCGCCCGGTCCGGTTCGAAGTCCACCCGCTCGACACCGTCCGCCGTGTGCAACTCCATCGCGAAGGTCCTCCCGTCCAGCAGCACGTGCCCCCGGTCGCCGAGGAAGCTCAGCTCACACCGCGGCAGCGCACCGGTGAGCCAGCCGAACTCCACCAGCGCCACCGCACCCCGCGGGTAGCGCAGTCGGGCGCCGCACTGGTTCGGCGCCGCCAGGTCTCGCCGGGTCCGCAGGGACCACCCGTCCTCCACCGACAGCGGCGGGCCACCGAGCAGGAACGCGAGCCAGTCGAAGACGTGCGCGCCCTCGTGCAGCACCGGCATCCCGTGCGCCAGGGTGGTTTCGATCCGGCGGGTGTGCTCCGGCAGCGCCGCGTCCCGCCGTTCGTCGTGGATGTGCGCGCGGACCAGCAGCGGCTCCCCCAGCACGCCGTCGGCTATCCACTCGCGCAGCAGTTCCAGTGCCGGATCGTGCCGGTAGGTGAGGCCGACCTGCACGCGGCGCCGGTGCGCCGGGGGCAGGTCGCGCAACACCGAGGCGGCCCGGGTCGAAGTGGCGACCGGCTTCTCGGCGAGCACGAAACGCCCGGTGCCGGTCACCGTCGCGATGAGCTCCGAGGTGACCCACGGCGGCGTCGCCAGCACCACTCCGTGCACGGTGCGGTCGTCCAGCAGCGCCGCGAGGTCCGCGTACGCCGGTCCGTTCGCCGCGGCCAGCGCCCGGCGATCCGGATCGGGGTCGACCAGCCCGGCCACCCGTACCGCCGGATTGCGCAACAACGCGGGCAGGTGGGCGTGCAGGCCGATGTCGCCCAGCCCGGCCAGCGCCAGCGCAGCCGTCATGACGCCGGCTTCCCGCGACCGGGTGCCGCCGGGATGTCCAGGGACGGGATCGCCGCGATCAGCGAGCGCGTGTACTCGTGCTCCGGCGCGTCGAAGATCCGCTCCCGCGAACCCATCTCGACGATGCGCCCCCCGTGCATCACCGCCAGGCGTGGTGCCATGTACCGGACCACCGCCAGATCGTGCGAGACGAACAGGTAGGTGAGCCCCAGCCGCGCCTGCAACTCCGCCAGCAGGTCCAGGATCTGCGCCTGGATCACCACGTCGACCGCCGAGACCGCCTCGTCCAGCACCAGGAACGAGGGCCGCAGCACGATGGCCCTGGCGATGTTCACCCGCTGGCACTGTCCGCCGGACAGCTCACGCGGATACCGGCCCGCCAGCCCCGCGGGCAGGCCGACCTGATCCAGCGCCTCGGCCACCCGTGCCCGCCGGGCGGCCCTGCCGAGCCGCTCGTGCACCACCAGCGGAACGCCGACGATCTGCTCCACGGTCTTGCGGCGGTTGAGCGAGCCGATCGGATCCTGCAGCACCACCTGCATGTCCCGGCGGGACCGCCGTAGTTCCCTGGCGCCGAGACCGGCGAGCTCGGTGCCGCCGTAGCGCACCGAACCCGAGGTCGGGGTGTCCAGCCCGAGCAGAAGCTGACTCAGCGTGGACTTTCCCGAACCGGACTCCCCCACCAGGCCGACCGTCTCGCCCCGGTGGATCCGCAGGGACACACCGTCGACGGCACGGACGTCGCCGTCGAAGCAGCGAACCAGATCGGCCGCCTCGACCAGCACCGGCCGGTCCGGCACGTCCCGCGCGGGTTGTCCCGCCGGTTCCGCGTCCAGCGTCACCACCGCGTCGAGGAGCTGCCGGGTGTAGTCGTCGCCCGGTACGGACAGCACCTCCCGCAACGGCCCGGCCTCCACCACCCGGCCCTCCCGCATCACGTGGATCCGGGTGCAGAAGGCGGCGGCGACCGCGAGATCGTGGGTGATGAACAGGACCGCCATGCCGCGCTCCTCGGCGAGCCGGTCCAGCAGTGCCAGGATGCGCGCCTGTGTCGTGACGTCCAGCGCGGTCGTCGGCTCGTCGGCGATCAGCACCTCGGGCTCACAGGAGATCGCCATCGCGATCATCACCCGCTGCCGCATGCCGCCGGAGAACTCGTGCGGGTAGGCCCGGAATCGTCGGTCCGCGGCCGGAACGCCCACCTCCTCCAGCAGACCGATCGCGTGTGCCCGCGCCTCGGCGAACGACAGGTCCCGGTGCGCCCGGATCGCCTCGACGAGCTGGTTGCCGATCGTGCGCACCGGATTGAGGCAGGACAACGGATCCTGGTAGATCATCGCCACCCGGTCGCCGCGCACGCGTTCCAGTTCCGGCTCCGCCGCGGAGGTCAGATCGGTGCCGCCGAGTTCCACGCGACCACCGCTGATCACCGTCGCCGGCGGATTGAGCCGCAGCACAGACAGCGCCACCATCGTCTTGCCGCTGCCCGATTCGCCCACCAGGGCCGCCCGTTCCCCCCGGCCCAGGGTCAGGCTGACGCCGTGCACCAGCGAGGTCCCGGACCGCAGGGCGACCCGCAGATCGGTCAGCCGCAACACCGCCTCCCCGGTCATCCGCCACTCCGGTGCAAAACGCGCTGCAACTGATCGCCGACGGTGTTCAGCGCGCCGATGGCGGCCACGATCACCAGTACCGGCATCAGCGGGTACCAGAGGGACTCGAACAGGCGGTCGTAGCCGACTTTGAGCAGGGTGCCCCACGAGGCGTCCGGTGGTTGCACGCCCAGGCCCACGAAGCTCAGCGTGGCCTCCAGCATCAGCGAGGTGGCGACGTTCAGCGAGGCCTGCGCCAGCAGCGCGGGCAGCGCGTTGGGCAGCACCTCGGAGAACAACACCCGGATCCGTGGCATCCCGACGGCACGGAGTCCGTGCACGTACTCGGACTTCAGTTCGGCCAGCACGGCCGAGCGCGCGATACGCGCCGTCAGCGGCGACATCAGCAGCCCGGCCACCACGGTCATCGCCACCAGGTCGGAACCGAAGGCCGCGACGAACACGAGCGCGAACAGGATGATCGGGATCGCCAGTGCCGCCTCGGCGATCCGCATCAACACCTCGTCCAGCCAGCCTGGCGAGGCGGCGGCGATCATGCCCCAGGCCGTACCGAGCACCATCGCGATCACCGTCGCGCCGGCCGCGAAACCCAGCGAGAGCTGCCCCGCGTGCGCCACCCGGGAGAACAGGTCGCGGCCCAGCTCGTCGGTACCGAACAAGTGCCCGAACGACGGGTCCGCGAACTTGTTCCCCGCGTGGATCTCCGTCGGGGACGGCAGCACGAACGGGGCGAGGACCGCGAGAAGCACCAGCAGACCCACGATCGCCAATGCGGCCACGGCGGCCGGGCGGCGGAGGAATCGCCGCGATAGTCCCGGTCCGTCCTGCCCGTCCGCCCGCGGTGCGCCGGGTTCCGGGGGGTCACCGAGCGGCGAGACCGCGCCGGGGTCGACGGCGGTCATTCCGGCACCCGGGCCGGTTCGGCGCGGCCGCCGACCCGCAGGCGCGGGTCGAGCACCCCGTACAGCAGGTCGACGAACAGGTTCACCAGCACGAAAACGGCGGCCAGTAGCAACACGGTGCTCTGGATGACGGCGTAGTCACGTTTGTAGACCGAGTCGACGATCAGCGAGCCGAGTCCCGGCCAGCGGAACACGTACTCGACCACCACGGCCCCGGACAGCACGGCACCGACCGTGATCCCCAGCGAGGTAAGCGCGGGCAGCATCGCGTTCGGCAGGACGTGCCGGACGACCACCAGCCTGCGCCGGATGCCCTTCCCGGTGGCGGTGCGGACATGCTGCGACTGCTCCACCTCGGCCAGCGAGGCACGCAGGTAACGGATCAGCGGCGCGGACAGGCAGATGCCGAGCGTCAGCGCCGGCATGAGCAACGTTCGCAGGTTCGCCGCCAGGTCCTCCGAGGGCGCCACGTAACCCTCGTTCGGCAGGAGGTCGAGCTGCACGGTGAAGATCGCGATCAGGACGATGCCGAAGACGAACGGCGGGGAGGCCATCCCCAGCGTCGTGTAGCCGCCCACGATCCGGCCGAGCCACCGGCCGCGAATCACCGTCGGCAGCACGGCCAGCACGACGGCGAACAGCACCGCGAGCAGCAGGCCCGCCACCGACAACTCCAGGGTCGGCACCAGCCGCTGCCCGATCAGGACCTCGACGTCGAACTGGCTGAAGTACGAGCGACCGAGATCGCCGCCGAAGATGCCGGTGACCCACGCCCAGTACTGGACGGGAATCGGATCGTCGAGGCCGAGTTCCCGCCGGAGCGCGGCCAGCGCACTCGGGTCGATGTTCTGCGCGGCGCCGACCCGCGCGATCGTCGGGTCGCCGGGCAGCAGCCGCAGCACCACGAAGATGAGCACGGACACCAGCACCAGCATCAGGACACTGGCGCCCAGCCTGCGAAGCACGTACCTACCCACGAACACCCCCGATCCACCTCGCCGCCCGGTCATCGCACCACCGTCCGCGCAGGCCTCGATCAGGCCGCGAAACCCGCCTCCTCGAGGTGCAGGGTGCCCTCGGACTGCACCCACAGCCCGCGGATGTCCGGCTGCGCCACCGAGAGGAACGCCGCGCTGCCGACCACGACGATCGGGTTCTCCCGGTTCAGCACCTCCTGGGCGGTCGCGAAGGCCTCGTCGCGGACCGGGCCGGGCCCGGTCGACTCGATCGTCGCGATCGCCTCGTCGTACTCCGGCGGAGCCGCCCAGTTGCATTCGCAGGTGCCCTTGTCCGCGGCGAACCAGGACAGCGCATAGCTGTCCGGCAACGGAGTGAACGACACGTAGTTCGCGACGATCATGTTGCCGAACTGCTTGCCCTTCGGATAGAAGCGCGTCGACCAGGTGCTCACCTCGTTGCCCTGGATGTCGAGGTTGATCCCGATCTTCTTCAGGTCCTCCTGCAGGATCTGCCCGGCCGTCGTCCACTCCGGGTAGTTGCCCGCCACGGTCCAGAAGGTGAGCGTGCTGCCCTCGGTCACCCCGGCCTCGGCGAAGAGCTGCTTCGCCTTGTCCAGGTTGTACTCCTGCGCGGGCAGCGTGGTGTTGTAGTGCGGGTTCCCCGGATTGACCGCGACGTTGCCCGGCGTCGCCTGCCCGTAGCCCGCATAGGCGGCGTCCATGATGGACTGCCGGTTCGCCGCGTACGACAAGGCTTCGCGCGCCTTCGGGTTGTCGAACGGCGCGCTCGTGGTGTCCAGTTCCCACACGACGTAACTCGCCGGTTCCGCCGCCGTCAGGAGCTGCCTACCGTCTGCGGCGAGGTTGCCCACGGAGTCCGGCGCGACGCTCCACAGCACGTCCACGTCACCGGAGCGCATCGCCGTCTGCGCGGCGGTCGCGTCCGCGTACCGGACGATCTTCAGCCCGTCCAGTTTCGGCCGTTCGCCCCAGTAGGCGTCGTTGCGGGCCAGCTCGACCGTCTGGTCGGGGACGAACGAGGTCAGCCGGTAGGGCCCGGTGCCGTTGCCGTTCGCGTCCACCGAGGCGATGTCGTCGACATCGCTCATCTTGACGTCGATGATCGAGCTGGGTAGCTGGGGATTCGGTGTGTCCAGATCGAAGACCAGCGTCCGCTCGTCCGGGGCGGTGACCTCACGGACCATGTCGATCTTGGTGGCCACCTGAGCCGGGACGTTCGGGTCGCGGACCCGGTCGAAGTTCTTCTTCGCCTCGGCGGCGGTGAACGGTTTTCCGTTGTGGTACTTGACTCCCGCGCGCAGCGTGAACGTCCATTGCCGGAAGTCCGGTGAGTTCGCCCAGTTCTCGGCCAGGTCGGGCTGCGCGGTGTTGTCCGGCGCCCATTTGGTGAGCCCGTTCCACAACAACGTCTGCAACTGGGTCTGTGCGCCACTGGCGATGGTGTTCGGATCGAGCTGGGAGACGCCCGCGGTCTGCCCGTAGACGAGCGTTCCGCCCTCCTTGACCGGGCCGTCACCGCTGGAGGCCGAGGCCTCCACCTCAGGGCCCGCGCTGTCCTCGCCGTCTCCCCCGCACGCGGCGGTGACCGTGATCAGTGCGATCGCGATGCTCAGGGCCCCCAGGCCACGTCGCCGTGCTCCCACGTCTACCTCCTCCGGGCCGTGCGCGGACGACCACGGGCGGACCCGGGCCCACGCCAACGGCAGGTGACGCGATCGATTCACACCTCATCGATCGTTATTTCGAAAATAACTTCTTCAAACCGAAGAAGCTAGACCTGTCACCTCGGTGGCGCAAGGATGTGACCGGGCGTGATCGATCCGCTAGAAGCCGAGCTTCGCGGAGATCTCCTTTGCTTGCCGCACAACCAGTTCCGTCGCCGACACCAGCTTCCGGCCGCCGAGTTCCCTGGCGAATCCGGTCACGCCGATCGAGCCCGCGACGGCACCCTCGGAGTCGAAGAACGCCGCGGCGACGCACGCGATCTCGGCCGTCTCCTCCTCGTCCTCCACCGCGTACCCGAGCTGGCGGACCTTGGCGAGCTGGGTGCGCACGCCGCGTGCGGTCGCCTTGCGCGCCTTGGGCCCGGTGCCCTGCACCAGGTGGTCCAGCAGCGGTTCGAGTTCGGCGTCCGGGAGATACGCGGCGATCGCCTTGCCCAGCGCGGTGAGGTTGAACGGCGACACCTTGCCCGGGTAGGTGTCGAACTGGATGAACCCTGGAGTGGCGGCCTTCGCCACGTAGACCACCGAGGCACCGTCGAGCACCCCGACGTGCGCGGGCATCCGCAGCGCGTCCGCCAGCTCTCGCAACTGCGGCTGTGCCACCTCGGACAGGTCCTCGCGGCGGATCAGCGGAGCCGCCAGATCGTACAGCCGCAGCGTGGGACGCCAGAAATGACTGCGCCCCACCACCCTGCGAGTCGCGTAGCCGCGCTGTTCCAGCGTGTAGACGATCGAGGCGCAGGTCGCCAGCGGGATGGAGGTCGCCTTGGCGAGCGCGGTGAGAGTGAGCCCCTCCTCGGCCCCGACCAGGGTCTCCAGCACCGTGAGAGCGCGGTCCACCGAGGGTGAGGCCGGCTTCTCCGGCTCGGGCACGGCGGTTTTCGGCGCGGGTCGCTGTGCGGCCGTTCGAGCGGTCATCGTGCGTCACCTCAGTGGTCCGGCCGGATCGCTCCCGGCCTGACGGGTTATCCCACGCGGCACCCGGTCACGGCAAGGCCGCCGCCCGATCGGCGGTGACGGACGGGCCCGGTCCGACGCAGGGCAGAGCAGGGTGACGGCGGTGTCACCGCTTCGGGCCTATCCCGTGAGCGACCGTCGAGGGGATCATTTGATTCTTCAGGTACTCGTACTCATCTTCGATATACGGAGAATACTATGCGAGGTCGCTACTGGAGAGCTTCGGTCACCACGTTCATCACATCCTGTGTCCTCGCCGCACTCACGGCGGGCGCACCGATCGCAGCCGCGCAACCCGAACCACCCCCACCGGCGCCCGCACGGGCGAAAGACGCGCCGGCACAGGAGATCCAGGACGCCGTATCACCCCAGGACGGGATCAAGGCGGCGATGACCGGCGGCAACACCGTCTACGCCGACGTCCGTGAGAACGAACCCCGTGCGGACGGCTACCGGCACATCGACACCCCCGCGCTGGTGGGAAAACTGAAGGCGCTGGGCCTGAACACCTACGTCTACGGCATCTGGGACTCCCCCACCGACTGGGACGACCTGCGTACCGAGTTCGCACCGGCCGCGGCCGCGGCGGGCATCCGGATCTGGGTGTACGTGGTTCCGCCGTCGGAGTGCCTGGACAGCCCGATACCGCACGAAAGCGGACGCTGTTCCCGGCCGTACAAGCTCGACTTCGTCACCTGGGCACGGGAGATCGCCGCGCTGTCCCTGCAGTACCCCAACATCGTCGCCTGGGCGATCGACGACTTCATCATCGGCGCCAACGGCGACCTGTTCACCCAGGACTACATGCAGCAGATCGTCGACAGTCAGGACGCGGTGAACCGCAGGCTCGGGTTCTACACGACCGCCTACTTCCCTGAGGCCACCAATCCCGAGTTCTACGAACGGTTCGCGCCCTACATCGACGGGATCGTTTATCCGTACCTCGGCCGCAGCGGCAACACCCAGGACCCGGACGCGGTCCGGGCCAATGTGGAGGAGATCCTGCGGCACACCGAACCACGCGGTCTCGGGGTGCTGCTGCTGCTCTACACCGGCCGCTTCCTCGATGCCTCGCTGCCACCGACGGAAACCTATGTGGCGCAGACGATCCACAACGCACTGCCCTACGTGCGGAACAAACGGATCCTGGGAATCGACGCCTACGGGCTGCCGATGGCCGACCGGCCGAGCATCACCGCGGACAACCGGGCCGCCCATGGCATCGGCCGGTTCAACGTCTCGCTGTCACCGTTCGTCACCACCGAACCCGGTCAGTATGCCCAGGCGGAGCAACGGGTGGCCGTCGATCCCCGCGCTCGCAAGCACGTACTGTCGTTCGCTGATTTCGACTGGTACTACGGCAATCTCGGCAACTCCGGTACCCACGTCAAGCAGGTTCTGGTGAACGGGGAGGTGGCCTGGGAGTCGGACGTGGCCGACGCCGGCGGGCACAGTTATGCGCAACGGTCGGTGGATCTGACCGACGCGCTGCGCGGCACGCACTCGGCCACCATCGCCCTGCGTGTGCTGGAGCGCCAGGGGGCCACCGACTTCCCGCTGGACATCGGGTTCGACGACGTCCGTGCCGAGGGTTTCTCGATCCGCAACGGTGGCTTCGAACACGAGACGGACTGGCGGATCACCGCGAACAACGATCGTCTGCTGCCCTCGATCGACCTCTACGCACCGGACCGGCCCGCCCGCATCCGCGAGGCGGTGGCGGTGTCGATGCGCGGCCTGCCGTACATCGGCGGACCGATGCCACCCGAGCCGCCGACGGACGGGTACCGCACGGACAACCGGGCGATGTACGGCGACGGACGGCTGAGCATCTCGGTCCCCGAGCGCACCGCGGTCGACGCCGGACGGTGCGCCTCGGCGACGCAGACCGTCCGGGCCGATCCGGCCGCACCGCGGTACGAACTGTCCTTCTGGGACTACGACCAGTACGCGAAATCCGAGGCGGCGTCCGGAAAACTCGTCAAACGGGTCCTCGTCGACGGGTTCGAGGCGTACCGCCACGATGTGGGCGACCTCTGGGAGTACACCTGGATGAACGGCGAGTCCGGGCAGGGGCCCATCGACGTGAGCCGGTTCCTGGACGGCAAGACCTCCGCGACGCTGACGTTCCAGCTCTGCACCACGGCGCCGATCACCGACCTCGCGGTCGACGTCGGCTTCGACACGGTGGAGACGATCGGGTTCACCGTCGAGGAACCCGGGTTCGAGGCACCGGGGCCGTGGACCACCTCGTCCACCGATCCGGCGCTGAGCGCCGCGGTCCGAACGGCAGGGTGACTCCACCCCGGGCGGAGCCTGCGCCCGGGGCACCGCCGACGCGGGCACACCGCCGCCACGATGTGCCCGCGCCCGGCCTGCCCGGGACCCACAGCATGCTAGGTTTTTCCTTGTGAACAGGGGAAAGCGCGCATGATCGGGGAACTGCTTCCGGCCACGGTGGCGGCGGTGGAGACCACCGTGGATCCGGCAGGGGCGACGCTGTTCCCGGAAGAGAGCGCCCTGCTGACCAGGGCCGTCGACAAGCGCAAGCGGGAGTTCACCACGGTGCGGCACTGCGCGCGCCAGGCGATGGCCGCACTCGGCGTCCCCGCGGCCCCGATCCTGCCCGGTGAGCGGCGGGCACCGATCTGGCCGGACGGCATCGCGGGCAGCATGACCCACACCGCCGGTTACCGAGCCGCGGCGCTCGCCCGCACCTCCGACATCGTCAGCCTCGGAATCGACGCGGAACCACACGGCCCACTGCCCGAGGGCGTGCTCGACACCGTCTCGCTCCCGGCCGAGCGCGCCTGGATCGCGGCCAGCCGGGCCGAGTCGCCGGACGTGCACTGGGACCGGCTGCTGTTCTGTGCGAAGGAAGCCGTCTACAAGACCTGGTTCCCGCTGACGCTCCGGTGGCTCGGCTTCGAGGACGCCGAGATCGGCGTCGATGTCGACGCCGGTGCCGGGGCGGGGGGCGCGAGTGGCGCGAGTGGCGCGAGTGGCGCGTTCCACGCCCGCATCCTGGTCGAACCCGGCGTGTCCGGCGACCGCGTGTTCCACGCCTTCGACGGTCGCTGGCTGGTACGCGACGGTTTCGTTCTGGCGGCGATCGCGGTGCCCGCCTCCCATCCGCCGCGCTGACCCGCGCGCTACCGGCGTCCCCGGTCGGCACAACGAACGCACCTGTCCGCGGTCGGCAGCGCCTCCAGCCTCCCGGCTGACAATGTGCGGCCGCAGAGCGAACAGCTGCCGTAGGTGCCCGCCTCCAGCCGCGCGTACGCCCGGTCCAGACTGACCAGGTCCTCACGGGCGGCCGCGAGCAGAGACTGCGCCTGCGCGCGCTCGAAGGCGATGGTGGCTCCCTCGGGGTCGTGCTCGTCGTCGCCGGATTCCCAGACCGCGCCCTCGACGATGTCCGCCACCCGCGCCGTCATCGCGTCGATCCGGCGCAGCGTTTCCACGCGGGCCTGGTCGAGCAGTCCGCGGGCGGTCGCCGGATCGGGATCGGTCATCGCCAGGCACAACACCGTCACCCGCGCGGTCATTCCGGGGTGTTCACGTCCTTGGCGGTTCCGGTGTGGCCGCCGAGGGCCGAATGGGGGCGCCGCCACCGCGCTGAGCCGCTGAACAGAGCCAAAGCGTATATGTCGTTATACGCGATGTGGACGATTAACCGTACGCACATGCGTCCGGTATGATTCCCACTTCGGAAGCGCCTGACCTGGGGTCCGGGCCGGTAGTACCTACTGGCGGGCTGCCGATTCCGGCGAGATGAGATTGTGTAACTCGCTCGTCTCAGTGAACGTGGACCGCGCCCTGGAGGAACGCCCGATGGCCAAGCCCACCTCGGACTCGGCCGTCGGCCGCTTCGCCGCCACCGGCCCGGTGAACACCCCGGAGCCGCGCAAGTACCGGCCGGAACTTCAGGGACTGCGGGCGCTCGCCGCTCTGCTCGTGGTCGCCTACCACGTCTGGCTCGGCCGCATCTCCGGCGGAGTCGACGTGTTCTTCCTCGTCTCCGGGTTCCTGATCACCGGCCAGCTCGTCAGGGCGAGCGCCCGCGGCGGGATCCGGTTCCGCCCGATGTGGGGCCGGATGATCAAGCGCCTGTTCCCCGCGGCGCTCACGGTCCTGCTGGTGACGGCCGCGGCGAGCACGCTGCTGCTCCCGGAGAACCGCTGGTTCCAGACGATCAAGGAGATCGTCGCCTCGGCGCTGTACGTGGAGAACTGGCGCCTCGCCGCCGACTCCGTGGACTACTTCACCCAGCACGACTCCGCCAGCGTCGTTCAGCACTTCTGGTCACTGTCCATCCAGGGCCAGTTCTACATCGTGTGGCCACTGCTGATCGCGGCCGTGGCGCTGGTGGCCCACCGGTTCCGCCGCGACCTGCGCCGCGGTGTGGCCGTGGTGCTCGGCGCCGCGTTCGCCGGCTCACTGGCGTACTCGATCGTGCTCACCATCATCGACCAGCCCTTCGCCTACTTCCACTCGCTGACCCGCGTCTGGGAGTTCGCCCTCGGCGGCCTGGTCGCGCTCGCCGTCGACACCCTCGTGCTGCCCAGGACGGCACGGATCGTGCTGGGCTGGCTCGGTGTCGTCGGGCTCGTCTCCTGCGGCCTGGTGCTCCAGGTGGGCACCATGTTTCCCGGCTACCTCGCGTTGTGGCCCACCCTGTCCGCGGTGTTCGTGATCATGGCGGGGGCGACCGGGAGCCGTTTCGGCGCCGACCGGCTGCTCAGTTCGGCGCCACTGGAGTATCTCGGCAACCTCAGCTACGCCCTGTACCTGTGGCACTGGCCGGTCCTGGTGTTCTACCTCGTCGCACGGGAGCGCAGCGAGGTCGGGCTGCTCGGCGGCCTGTTCATCGTGGGCCTGTCCGGGGTGCTCGCCGCGATCACGTACCACCTGATCGAGCAGCCGGTGCGCGACTCCAGGATCGGTGTCGCCAACCGCTGGGGCTCCTACCGGTTCGCCGCACTGGCCATGGCTCCGGTGCTGCTGCTGGCCGGGGGATGGCAGGCGGTCAGCCTCGCGCGCTCCGACTCGTCCGCGGCGGCCGTCGGCAACGACGACCACCCCGGTGCCCTCGCCCGCTCCCCCGGCTTCGAGTACCGCGGTTCCGCACAGGCCGACCTCGTCCCCTCGTTCCTGTCGGTGACCGACGACTACGCGACCATCGACGAGGAGGACTGCTTCACGGCCGAGCGCAGCGAGGAACTCGTCATCTGCGCCACCCAATACGCCGAACAGCCGACCCGTCGCATCGTGGTCGCCGGTGACTCGCACGCACAGCAGCTCATCGGTGCCCTCAAACCGATCGCGGAGAGCCGCAACTGGCAGATCATCTCGATGCTGCGCGGCGGCTGCCCCTTCTCCACCGAGTCGGAGACCGTGCCGGGAGACCAGCCGTGCATGGACTGGAACGCCTCGGTGGTGGACGAGATCGTCGACCTGCGGCCGGACGCGGTGCTCTCGATCGCCACCAGGGACGCGAAACCGGGTGTCACCGAGTACACCCCACCCGGGTACGTGAACCAGTGGCGCAAGGTCGACGAGGCCGGGATCCCCATCGTCGCCGTGCGGGACAATCCGCGCTACGACTTCGCACCCTCGATCTGCGTGGAACTCAACGGGGCGGCGGCCCCGGAGTGCGCGACGCCGAGGTCCGAGGTGCTGGAACCCGAGCCGCCGTACCTGTTCGCCGCGGACGTGCCGCAGAACGTGTCGTTCCTGGACTTCAGCGACTACTACTGCGAGGTCGATCTCTGCCCGCCGACCATCGGCAACGTCCTGGTGTACCTGGACGACAACCACATCAACGCGACCTACATGACGACGATGTCGCCGATCGTGGAGCAGAGCCTCGACGGCGCGCTGGGCTGGAATCCCGCGGACATCCCGTCCTGACCGCACACCGGTTCAGGGTGCACCAGCGGACCCGTCCGGCCCCTCCCCCGCGTCCGGGCGATACGGCCGGGCAGCGCCGCCTGCCGGCTCCTCGGCCGGATCCCCGGGGCCGAGGTGTACCTGCTCGGTGCGCAGCCGGTGCGGCAGCCAGAACCACAGGACGCCGAACAGCACGGCGGGCAGCAGCGCGGTGGCGATCATGGCGACCGGTCCGAAGACGACTTTGCCGATCAGCGCGACCGTGGTGGTGACCGCGGCGGCCAGGCACACCACGCCGGCCAGCACGGAGGTGTTGCCCGCGCGCAGGATGTCGTCCCGCCTCCCGGTACGGAAGAGGATGCGGTGCCACACCACCGGCGCGGTCAGCAGCGCGGTCGCCGCCACCGTGAGCAGGACGGCGACCAGGTGCAGCGACTTCTCGAACGCCGAGGCGTCCCGGAAGGTGTCGGTGAAGGCGACGGACAACAGGAAGCCGAACAGGATCTGCACGGCCGCCTGCGCCACTCGCAGCTCGGCCAGCAGCTCGCTGACGTTGCGGGTGAGACGCTGGCTGTGGTTCTCCATCGCCCTGAGGCTGGTGTTCACGCCTCACCGGGTACCCGCTCACGCGCTCCGGTAACCCCGTCGAGTGACCGACGAGGTGCGTCGGTCGCGTCGTCGCGGCGCCCGGTCACCTCGCGCGTCCGGCCCACCGCGCGGCGTGCCGGCGGATGTCCGCGCGCAGGCTCTCCACCGCCGCGCCGAATCCGGTTGGCGCGGACCGGCGGCCCCGGCACGATGGGACGATGGACGTGTTCCTGACGACCCTCAGGCTGCTGCTCCGCCGGTTCACCGAGTCCGATGTGGACGATCTGGTCGCGCTGGACGGCGATCCCACCGTGATGCGGTACCTGACCGGCGGTGCGCCGACCCCACGTGAGGTGGTCGAACAGCGGATCCTGCCCGCGATCCTGCGCGGGTACGAGACCGGCTCGCGGTTCGGCACCTGGGCCGCGCTGGAACGGACGACCGGCGCCGCGCTCGGCTGGTTCGCCCTGCACCCGCCCGGCGGCGGCCGCGCGGAGGAACCCGAACTCGGCTACCGGCTGCGAAGTACGGCCTGGGGGGCGGGGTTTCGCCACGGAGGGCGCCAGGGCGCTGATCGACTACGGATTCGCCGACCCCGCCGTACGCCGGATCTTCGGGACCACGATGGCCGTCAATCTGGCCTCCCGCCGGGTGATGGAGAAGGCGGGGATGCGGCACGCCCGTACCTTCCACGTGGAGTTCGACGACCCCATCGCGGGCACCGAGTTCGGCGAGGTGGAGTACGCGCTGACCCGAACGGAGTGGCTCGGCGCGGCGAACGGCGTCACCACGCGGACGGAACCAGACCTTCGGCCGTAGCAAGGGGTTCGGGCCGGGCCGATACTCGTGGACAGACGATCCGCACGCCGCTTCCGCCGGCAGCGCGCGGTTCCTCCCCGAAACCGGGCCGTCGATCCGTTGTGCTGTCACGGATCGGCGGCCCCGTCCACTCGCACGGCCGAGTCCGCCCGTGCGTGTCCGCCGGTACTCAGCCCGCGAGGGTGGACGCCGGGACGAGGTCGGCGACATCGTCCGGATAACTTCCGCCGAACGCGGCGAGTACCTGCGCGGTCGCGGCCGGGTCCGCGGCCAGGGCACGCAACCGGTCCAGATCCTCGGGCACCTCGAGGGACGCGAGGTGCAGGGTCGTCGGGAAGTTCCGCTCGGCCAGCGCGTCCCGGGCGGCCGCGTACCCGTCCAGCGCCGCGTCCAGGCCGTCCTCGTCGGACACGTCACGGCCCACGCATCCGGCCAGGATCCGGGCCTGATGGAAGGCGTCGGTGATGCCCTGTGCGGTGATCGAGTCCTTGTGGTGACCAGCATCGCCGACCAGCGCCCACCCCGGGCCCGCGGCCCGCCGAAGGTAGTTGGGCTGCCATCCGGTGCCGTAGAGGCGGTCCCGCTGCCTGCCCGCGCACATGCGCCGGAACAGGTCCGGCGCCGTGGCGCGCACGTTCGCGAGGTACGCCTCCATGGGGTCCTCCCGCACCCTCGCGAACGCCTCGTGCGGGAAATAGGTGACGACCAGCGTCTGGTCCGCGTGGGTCGGGAAGCAGCCGACCGCCCGGCCCGGCCCGCTGTAGGTCTCGAACTGCGCCGGAACACCGCTCCAGTACGTGTAGTAAGCGCAGGTCAGAACCGGGTGCTCGACCTGGGTTCTGGCACCGGTGGCCCGCGCCACCCTGGACCGCACCCCGTCCGCGCCGACGACCAGCCGCGCCCGTACGTCCCGGTCACCGTCCGGCGTCCGGCAGCGCACGCCGGTGACGCGATCACCGTCGCGGAGCACGTCACGCACCGCCCAGCCCGGCCGGAACTCCGCACCCGCGCCGACGGCCGCACCGGCCAGCGCCTGGTCCAGGATCCGCCGTCGCGGGGCGTAGGCCGTCTCGGCCGCGCCGGCCAGCGTGACCTCGCCGATGCCGAACGTACGGTGGGTGATCGGCGGGCAACCCGTGGCGGCGAGTTCACCGAGCAGGCCCCACTGATCCAGCAGGCGGACGCCCGCCGGCTGGATGTACAGCGTGGACAAGGTGTCGCCGAGAGCACGCGAACGGTCCAGCAGGAGCACCCGGTGACCGGCTCGGGCCAGCAGCATGGCGGCCGGGGCACCGCCACAGCGGGCCCCCACGACCACTACGTCGAACATGTCGCCCCCGTTCGCCCCCGGCGGGCAGTACGCCGCCCGCCGACTTCCCCGCCGACGCGAAAAAGCCGCCGGGGCGCTCTCCTCGAGCGCTCCGGCGGCTTTTCAGCACATCAGTTCATCGTGTTCGTCAGCGATTCTCGGTGTTCGAACCACCTGTCGGAACAGCGCAGGTCGAAGGACTGGTGACCGTGGTACCGGCCAGCATCCGAGCGGGTTCTTCGATGTCGATGACCTCGAAAGCCTCCGCTTCCAATGCCCCCAGCTCGTCGGATAGCATGCACAATCTCCAATCGATTTAAGGTCGATCTGTTTCATAACGGTATCGTGACCCGGTAACAGTGTCAATGTCCCGCAACAACGGTGAAGCCCGCGCGAACGTTCCTTCCCGCTGCCAATAGCGACATGGCCTGCGATTCGTCACAGCGTGTTTCACCTGAATGCGTTTCGTCACCGGATCATCATTACCATGTGTCGTCGCCGCGCCCCGACTACCAGTATTTTCCTTATAGGACAAGACGTCCGAGGAGATTCTTCAGGTCGGCGAGTGCTGCCACATGCCCTTCGCTCAGGCACACGCCAGTCGAATTCAGCACGATTTCATCAACTCCCGCTTCGGTGAATTCCGTTAACCGGTCGATTACTTCCGTGCTGTCCCCGCTCAGAAACGCCCCGCCATCCATAAGCGCGGACGCCGCCCGTCGCGGATCGTCGAGGTCCGGGTCGATTCCCGCCTCCCGCAACATACCCGCGTAGTGCGGAAGTCCGAGATGCACGCGGCTGGACGCCAGCGCGAGGTCGAGCGGATCGCGCGATTCCGCCGTCAGGGCGACCGGCACCATCGCCACGACCCGGGGGGCCGGGCGGTCCGCAGCGGCGGCGCCCGCACGCAACTCCGGCAGCAGTACCTCGCCGATGTACGAGGCGGGGGCGAGCCAGGTGATGGCCACGTCCGCCACCTCCCCCGCCAGCCGTGCCATCCGCGGCCGGAGAACACCGAGTCCGAGTTCGACCGGTGGGCGCACGACCGAGGGAAGCACCGCACGGCAGTGGAAGTACTCGCCGTCGAACTCGCACTCCCCCGTCTCGGTCAACCGCCGCACGATCGTCAGGTACTCGCGTACCGCCGTCAGCGGGCTCCGATACGCGGCCCCGAGAACGGCGCGCTGAACATCGGCGGGCCCCGGGCCGAAACCCGCCACCACGGGGTGCCCGAGCAGGACGGCGGCCGACTGCGCCTGCAGGGCGGCGTCGTAGGGATGCCGGTAGGGCATCACCGAGACGCCGGTGCCCACCGGCGTGCGGAAACCGCTGGCGGAGGCGAACACGAACGCCTGGTACGGATCGCCGACCGGGGTCTGTCCCAGCCAGAGCCGCCCACCGGTCCGCTCAGCGAGCGCCGCGTAGGGCAGCACCTGGTTCGGCCGAAGCGGCCACTGCGGTACCAGGACCGAGTAGGGGCTCACGTCAGGAAGCAATCCGTGATCGCCCGCCGCAGCACGAAGCTGAGGTAGTTCTCGGCCGACACCGAGATGCCCAGCCGGTTGTTCGTCATGTGCAGGTGGCTCCGGGCGAGGTACGACAGCGCACGCTCCCAGCTCGCACCGGAGGAACCCGGCACCGGGTCTCCGGTCTCCGGGCTGTCCAGCAGCCCCCGATCGGCCGCGTCGGCCAGATCCTTCCGCAGGTCCGCACACCGCGACGCCCACCCGGGAACGAACGCGGGGCCCGCACCGGCGCCACCCTCGGCGACCGCACCGTGGATCGTCCGCACCCTGGCCCGCAGGCTCTCGGCCATCTGCTGGTAGGCACGCTCGTACCGCTCGTACTCGGTGCCGAACATGCCCTCCCAGGACGCCAGGTACTCCCCGAAGAAACCGGCGGTGCGCTGGTGGTCGCCCATGAACGCGTAGGCCGTGGCCAGCATGACCTGGCTGCCGAGCCCGAGCAGCACACTGCGGACGTGCACGTTCTCCGCCGCCAGCACGTCGAAGGCGAGGTCGCTGGAGTGCTCGGCGTGCCGCTCCGCGAGCTCAAGGCCTCTGGCCCCGCCGTAACGCCCCACCTCGGGCGCGTACTCGAAGTAGCCGAGCGTGTTGTACTCGTGCTGCGGCATCCGGCCGTCCTCGCCGTAACGCCGTGCCCACTGCTCGGCCGAGAACTCCAGCAGGAACCGTTCCCGGTACTGCTCCTGGCTCAGGTCGCGGCCGGGGTCGTAGACCGAGGGCTCCCGGTCGAGGAAGCCGGTCACCTCCGCTTCCAGGAGCTGCCGTACCTCGCCGGCCCGCCCGTCCTCGGGACGCAGCCGCAGTCGCAGGTGCGAACCCTCCAGCCAGTGCCGGACGAAGAAGTGACCGGAGATCAGTTCCTCCTCGCGCAGCCGGGCGATCAGCGGACCGACGCACCGGGTGAGCAACGGCGTGCGGTCGTAGGCGTAGTAGATGTGCGCGGAGAGCCAGTCGCCGGGCAGCAATGCGCCGGGGTCGACGCGATCGCCGCTCAGCGGAGTCGTGGGCGTCATGGTCTTCCCTTTCGCACGCCGGTGATCTCGATACACAGTTCGCTGGTGTGGCCCTCCCCGTTGCGGCCGGGCCACGCCTCGTCCGGGCCGGGGACCATCTCGGTCAGCCGGATCGGCCCGGTCGCGGAACGCGCGTCGTGCTCGAAGGCGAGCATGGACATCGCGCTGTCCGGGCTGACGTAGCGGGGTTTCCCGGCGACCCGTGGCCGCGTGCCACCCGCCCGGCCCGGCACGGTGCAGAACAGGTGTGCGGGCAACCGGCGGTCGCGCCACCAGCGTCGCCAGCCGAGCAGCCAACCGGCCGACTCCCGGGCGTGCTCCACGCGGGGCAGGGACTCCGGGGTCACCGACCACTGCCGCCGCCGCAGGACCAGGTCGCGATAGCGGATACGGGGGTGCTCCTCCACGCCGTCGATCCGGCGGCCCGCCACCCACTCGCCGAAGTTCAGGTTCGGCATCACCGTGCAGGACAGCGCCAGCAGCGTGCGCTGTATCTCGGGCAGCGCCACGGGCATCAGCGAGCCGAGGTACACCGGGATGACGCGCACGCCGAGGCGGACCGAGCGCAGCGTCAGCTCGCCGGAGTCCGGGTCGTGCGCCAGGACCAGGTCGTCCACCGGCAGTCGTTCCTGCGGCGGGCGGAAACAGATCTCCGCTGGACCGACGATCTCGTACGGCGTGAGCGGTGCGTGCCAGCCCAGGTTCGACGCGTCGTAGCCGCCGGTGAGCTCCGCGTAGACCGCCGAATCCGGCCGGGTGCGGCCCGCGTGGTCCCGCAGGGTGGCCGCGACCGGCAGTCCGGTCGCGTGCTCGAGCGGATAGCCGAACCTGCCGATCGGCATACCCAGCCCGGTGTAGGCGAAGTTGAGCGCGGCGACGGGGTCGCGGTCCCGCCGGGCGAGCTGCAGGAAGAACGCCGCGGGCAGCACCTCCGGGGTCACCTCGGCCAGCGGGGCACGCACCCGTTCGAGCAGTTCGTCGTCCAGGCACAGCTCGGCGGCCCCCTCGGGCAGATCCCGGCCGCGCGCACCCAGTTCCTCCGCCAGCACGTCCCGGGCGCGGCGCAGAGCGGCCAGCTCAGCGCCGACCGGCGAGCCGGCGGCCCGGTCACCGGTGTCGCCGGCCTCGCGCCGGTCGTAGGCCGTCAGCCTGCCCGAGCTCCGTCGCTGGAACTCGTGGGCGAACCCGGCGATGTCGGCGCACCGCCCGCCGTGGCCCTGCCGTTCGAGGAAGTACTCCTTGGCCAGGACGCGGTCCACGACCAGCGGGTCGAACGCGGGCAGCACGGCGGCGAGGCGTTCGAGCTGTGGCAGCAGAGCGGATTCCCACTGTCCGCGGTGCACGGTGGCGACCCGTTCGGAGACGCTGTCCTCGTAGAACACCGTGCGCGGGCCGTCCGCCTCCGGCCTGCCCAGCTCGCGCTGCGCCTCGATCACCTGTGCACCGGCCTCGGCCGCGAGCTCCGCCCGGCGCGCAGGTCCCGCCGAGGCGTACCGCTCGGCGCAGGCGGCCATGCGCCCGACCCGTCCGGCGGCGGCGACGGCCGGCGCCGAGGGCAATTCCGCGAGGCGACGGCCGAAGTCCGCCGCCGGATCGGCGGCGCGCGGGTCCATCCTCAGGTACGGCGAGACGAGCAGGCCGAGGTCGAGCAGCTTGCCGACGTAGGCGTGCAGGCGATCCCGGGGCCGCCCGTCCGGGTCCCGCTCGTGCAGTCTGGTCACCAGCTCCTCGACGCGCAGATCAGGGCCGTCGCCGAGGAGGCCGACGATCTCGTCGACGACCTGGCCTCGTGGCACCGAGAAGTCGACCTCCTCGAGCAGGCCGGCGGTCGGTGCCGTGGGGTCGGGGTTGTAGCCGTACTGCCTCCGGACGTACCGGATCCGGTCGTCCTCGTGCCGGCGGCCGGAAGTCAGCCGCACCGGGAGCACCCGGCGGACGTCCTCCGACAGCGCCAGCGCGTCGACCACCGGCCCGAGAGCCGCGAAGTTGACCCTCACGTTGTTCCGGAACGCGCCGGCGTCGGAGTTCAGGTCGAGCAGGGGGCCGTCCTCGGCCACGCGGCCGAGACAGACTCCGGTGAAGCTGCTGAACGGGCTGGTCTTGAACGCCGAGCGGAACGCGTAGTTGACCAGCGAGCGCTCCACACCCCGCAACCGTTTCGGCAGCGGCCCGGACCCGGGCGCGTCGAGATATCGGGGAAGTTCACTGTCGAGCAGCGGAGCACCGAGCTGGATGCCTTGGCGCAGACGGGAATCCCGGCCGAGTTCGCGCAGCCGCAGCCGCGCGCCACGCAGCTCCTCCCGCACGGTGGTGGCCGCCTCCTCCAGACCATCCCGGTAGGCGCGGTACACCGAGAGCCAGGCGTGCAGCAGGTCCCCGGCACCGGCGGGTGCGACGTCCGCGGCGTTCTCCGCGAGCGGGCGCAGGTTGTGCACGTCGCGGCGCAGGGCCAGCAGCCGCCGTCGCGCAGCCGGGTCGCCGGTGGCCGCGACCGCGGCACCGAGGGCGACCGTCACCTCCGCCGCGTCCGTCCGCAGTCGTTCCTCCAAGTCGAGCAGCCGGTCCAGGGTCGCGGCCGACCGGGGCGCGTGCAGCCCTGCCACGTCCTGAACGGACAGTCCCGCCACCCGGACCAGGAAGTACGGCGAGGGCGTGAACAGGTGGGACGGCGCGTTGTCCGGCATCAGTCCTCCACCGCCGCAGCGGGCTCCACAATGGACAGTGCACTGGCCAGGTCGGCCTCGCCCTCGCGTTCCCCGCCCACCATGAGCAGCAGCATCGGCCACTGGTCCGTTCCGGACAGTCCGAGCCGCGGTGCCAGCGCCGCGTTGTCGAATCCGAGCACGGCACCGCAGCCGACACCGAGCGCCGCCGCGGTCAGATAGAGGTTCTGCGCGATCGCGCCGACCTCGGCGTTGAGCAGCCGGTACCCGCGGGCTCCCGCCACGCCGAGGAACCGGTGCGGGCGGGCCACGATCGCCACCAGCGCGGCGGCCTGTTCGAGGTTGTAGTTGGAGAGGGCGTAGTACTGCTGCAATCCGGACACGTCCTCGCACCCGGCCACGGCTCGCAGCCCGTGCTCCTCCGGGGCGTAGTCGTACACGCCCCGCGGCACCGCGTCCACGTGCTGGACGAGGGCGACCACCCTGGTCGTGCGGACCCCCGGGGACCGCAGCTCCGGGTGCACGATGGGATGCCTGGCGGTCGCCGCGAGCAGGGTGGCGAGATCGACGGCGGGCAGCGGCGGGTTCGCGCTGAACCTGCCGAAGCTGGACTTCCTGTTCCGCAGTACCTCGGCCGGGGCGGCACCGAGGCGGCCGTGTTCGGCCGCGGGCAGGGCACGGACGCCGTCGCCCGCGCCGTCCGGTAGAGCTGCCGGGTCGAGGGCCCGCGCCCGCGGCGCACGCTCCTCGACGAACGCGGCGTGGTGCACCCGTTCCACCCTCGGCCAGCGGGTCACCCGTGCGGAACGTTCCACTTCGGACACTCGTACCGGCGGTGCGGCCGCGGCGGGCGGCGGCTCGTGCGGGGCGGGCGGGGCGCCAGGCAGCGGAACAACCGCGAACACGCTCTCCGCCAACGGATCCACGTTCAGCAGGCGGTCGAGCGCCGCCTCCGCGAACCACATCCGCGGTGCCAGCGAGACACCGCCGGACCGCGCGATCGCGTGCCAGGTGGCCAGCAGGCAGCCGACATCCATCGTGACACAGTGGTAGGCGAAGTCCGCGTACTTGAACGAGTTCTTCCACAGCTTGACGGTCACGAGCAGGTAGCCGCCGCCCGCGTCCTCTCCGGACGGGGCCGCGGGGCCGGTGATGTCCCCGAGGGCCTCCCGCACCCGGGTCGCGGCCTCGCCCAGCGCGATCCGGTTCATCGCGTGGTGGGGCGCCGAGTAGTGGTAGATCCCCGGTAACCCCCGATCGCCGGCACCGGGCACCCAGTAGATCTCGCAGGGGTACAGCCCGCCGCCCGCGGCACTGCCCCGGGCCCACACCGCGCCCGGGTACGGAATCTGTCCCTCCTGCTGGGGATTTCCGGTGATGCGCGTGCGCCGCCCGATCAGGCCGTACGAGTACAGCAGCAGGCTCGACATGAGCCCGGCACTCCACTGCCCATGGCCGGCGGGCGCGTCACCGAACAGCACACCGTCCAGTGACCCGGCCCCAGCCGCGGGAGGAGGCAGGGCGAGCCGGTCGGCGTGCTCGTACACCTTGTACTGCCACGGGTGGTCCGCCCAGTCCGGCTCGTACCCCTCCGGCGACATCGGCGCCCGGCGCAGCACGTCGTCCAGGTACCGGGCGACCTCGTCCACGACGTCCTCCTCGCTCTCGCGCATCACGTCCGGCTCGTTCCTCTACATGAAGGGGTGCGGCACACGGTGCAACTCCCCCGGCGTCAGGTCGGTCCCGCGCCACCCGGCCCTGCGGAAGGCCGAGAACATCCGCGGCATCCGGAGCGCGCGCTGCTTCGACCAGCCGAAGTCGATGGGGATCATGCCGGGCGCGAGCACGCGCACGGTGTGGATGCCGAGCGCTCGACCCTCCGGGGTGGTCTGGTCGACGATCACCACGTCGAAGCCCGCCCCGGCCAGATGGTCACGGCAGAACCGGAGGTCGCCGGTGAGGTCCGGGCCGGACGGACGGACGGCCTGCCAGGCCGCGTACACCTCGTCGAACGGACATGGCGGCGCATCGTCGGGACGGACCCCGGCGTGCCGGGACATCTCCGGCAGGCCGAAGAGCGCGGCGTGGTCGGCCAGGCCGTTGACCTCGGAGTAGTCCCGTGCCATCGCGCGGATCCGCTCCTGCTCGGCTTCGGTCCGTTCGGTGAGATCTGCGACGGACGAGGCCACCTCGCGCAGGGCCGAGGCGAGCGCACGCCCCGGATCCAGGTGGGCGGCGGCGGACACGCTCAGCGCACCCAGCCGTTCCGGATCGCGGTGCAGCGCCATGACCACGACCACCGGAATGTCCAGATCGATCCGCGCGTCCAGCACCCGGACCCGGTAGCCGCGGCGGCGAACCCGCTCCAGCAGCCGCCGGGTGGACACGTCCGGGCAGGTGTCCGCGTCGATCTCCGGCAACCGCGCCGCCCCGTACCAGGCGAGCAGGAAGGCGTCCCGCTCGACGAGCTCGAACAGTCCGTGCAGCACCGCCTCCTCGACGCAACTCCCGCTCGCGCACCCGTTCGACGACTCCTTCACGAAGACCGCGTCCGTGGCCTCGGTTCGGTAGTAGGCGAGTTGTCTCGGAACCAGCACCGGCCGCTCGCGCACCGCCGAATACCCCCACACCCAGTGGATCTCCAGGTCAGGATGGTAGGGGGCGAACACCTCGCCGGTCGGGTGCCGCACGCCGTCCTCGTACAACCCGCACAGCTCCGGGTCGACCGCGCGCTCCGCCAGTTCGGCGTAACGGCCGTGCACCGCCGTCGGCACCCGCGCACAGGCCAGTCCCGCGTAGCGCTCCATCGCCTCGCACAGTGCGAACGCGGCGCTGTCCGCGTAGCTGTCGGCGTGCCCGCTCCAGTGCACCGGGAACAGGTCCCGCGTGTCCCGGACCAGGAAGTGCCCGGTGGCGGGCGCGGTGGTGGTGTGCGCGAGTTCGTGCCGCACGGCGCCGCCGAGCATCCCGCACGCCGGGTTGGCCAGCACGTCCTCGCGGGGCAGCAGGTCCGTGGCGGACCGCAGCCGGTCGACGCCGGCCGCGGGTCTGGGCCGTGGCCGCAGGGTGATCACAGGCGGTTCGGACGGCGCCGCGGGCGAACACCGGGTGCATGCCGGGTCGGCCAGCAGCCAGTGCCGCCGGACCAGCAGCGTGCGCGCCTCTACACGGTAGACCTCGGACATTCCGGCTCCCGGCCGGTGGGCCCGCTCCCGGTGGGCGGCCCCTGCGCTCAGCGCGGCGACCGTGTCCACCAAAAACGGTGTCAGGTAAGGGATCGGGCCGGCGGCGTGGACGTCGGCCCCAGCGTCGAGCACGTCCCGCTGCTCCGCGCCGCGGCGCTTGTGCCAGCGGAGAGCGAAGCAGTGGACGCAGGGCCCGCCGTCACCGTCCGGGCTGTGCGGCGGGCCCACGAACACCTCGGCCGGTGCCAGCGACACCGGTAACCCCGCCTCGGATCCGGGCTCGGACGTGTCCGGGGGCCGGGCGTAGCCGAGCAGGCCGACACGGGGACGGAACTCCGCCGGTACACCGGGCAGCGCGTCGAGCAGTGCCGCCTCCAGCCAGTCCCGGTCCCGCTCGGGCGCGGTCAGCATCCGGCCTCGTTTTCGCGCAGCAGCACCCGGACCGTCACCAGACCGGCGGACCGCAGGTCCCCCGGAGTCGTGTCCACGACCAGGGCATCCTGTCCGCGCCCGCGCAGCGCCGCCACGATCTCGCGGTGGCAGGCAGGACCGCGGTCGGCCGCCGCGCCGTCCCCGACGGGCAGTACACGCGGATCGAGGCCGGGCAGGACCGGGTCGCCGAGATCGGCGGGTTCGCCGGCCCCGGCCAGCCCGAGCGTGCCGACCAGGTCGCGCAGTCCCGCGACGAGGGCCTGCTCACGCGTGTGGCCGGTGCCGAGTGTCCACATCGGATGGTCGGTCTCGTCGTCGATCGTGACGACGCAGGCGAAGCCGGGCTCCGCGCCGGGCAGATCCAGCAGCCGGAGCGTGCCCGGGAATCCGTTCGCGGCGCGCAGCAGGAAGTCCAGGTCCCCGGTCGCGCCGGCCGCGTCGAGGTTGCGCGCAGGCAGCTCGCCGCGCAGGGCGGCACGCAGACCGGTGAAACCCAGTGCGGACAACAGGCCCGCTGACACCGCCGCCTCGATGGAATCCCCGCAGGCCGCTCCCGCGCAGGTCCGCTCCATCGTCATCCCGTGGTTGTCCTCGCCCCCCGGGTATGCCGCCACGGCGGGGACCCGCCACCACCGGTCGTCGACGATCGAATACGCGGGCACCCACGCCCCGGCGACCTCCGACGGCAGTCCCTCCGACGACAGTCCACTGTGGATGGACAGGGACTCGGGCGGCACCGGATCGCCGTCATCGCCGTGCGCTCGGCGCGCCGAGGTGGCCGTTCCGCGGCCGGCGACGTCCTCCGCGTAACAGACGGCGGCGGCCCGCACGGCTCTTCCGCGCGCGTTCTTTAGTGTGTCCAGGTCGAAGGCGGCGATCTCCCGGCTCGCCGTGCCGGGCCCGTCCACCGGATACAGCAGGACGCGTCCCGCCCGGAGCGGGGACTGCGTGAGCGTCAGGTCCCGGTAGCCGCCCAGCACGCCGCCGTTCTTCCCGAACAGCACGGCCTCGCCCGCCGGGGCACCCGCCCCCTCGTGCCGCACGCACGGTTCGCAGAGCGGGTGCGGCAGCAGGGTCTCGCGTCCGGATTCGGCCGTGTCGAGGTCCTGGGTGACGATGGCGCCCTCGGTCTCCGGTGCCAGTACGCCGGTGCGCAGGCGGAACGCCTCGAACGCCAGCAGGGTGCCGAGCATGCGGGCGAGGTGTGGCGGGCAGGAGTCGGCGGCGCACCGGCCGCCGAGGGCCGCCGCCCGCCACAGTCGCACGCCGTCCGCCGCCGAACGCGCTCCCGCCTGCCGCAGCACCGCGCACTGCCAGCAGGGTCCCGCGGCGGGCCGGACCATCGGGCCGATCACGGCCCGGCCGCCCAGCACCAGCGAGGGCAGCAGAGCGGGGCCATCGCCGGAGCGGGCGAGCGCGTTCCATCGCAGCAGTTCGGCGACATCGCCTCCGGCGCCGATGACCAGGTCGTACTCCGCGAGCGCGGCGCCGTGCGGCCCCGCCTCCGTCTCGTGCACGGTGCACGGTGCGCCTTCGGCCCGCAACCGGCCGGCCTCCGCGGTGAGCGCCTCCGGCGCCGGGCCGGTGACGGTCACCTCGGCCGCGCCGTTGCGCAGCAGTCCGGTCGCCGTCGCGGCGACCAGTTCCGGTGCGCCGAGCAGGAGGAAACGCGACTCCCGGAACGCCATGAACCGGGCCTCGCCCGGATGCGCGAAGTGCGCCACGTAGCCGATCTGGCGACCGAACACGGCGCGCACCCCGGCCGGGATCCGCGCGGGCTCGGCGTCCCGCTCGTCGTGCAGGTAACCCCGCTCGGCGAGCAGGCCGATCAGGTTCACCAGGGTTCGCCGATGCTCCTCGGGAAGGCCGGAGGACAACTGCTCGACCGTGTGCTCACCGTTCATCCGCGGCGCGAGGAGCGTGATCCAGCGGTAGGTCGACCGGCCCTTGAGCACGAACTGATCACCCGGACGTTGCAGGTAGACCCCGTCGTCGGACTCGGCGAAGATGACGTCCTGGCGCAGCCTCGGCCGGTATCCGGCCGCCGCGCCTCCGGAACGCTCCGCGCCGCCTGCGGGCTCCGTGGTATCGGTGCCCGATGTCGATGTCTCCTCCACGCCGACGAACCCCCAGTTGATCTTGACACCGCTCGGCGAAGTCTAACGTCGGGCCCGACCGGCACGCCACACTCGACGAGTCCACCGCGCCCCGCCGGATGCCGTGGTCGCCGGGGCGCCCCGGTGGCGGTGTGCGGGCCGGCCGAGGTGCCCGGCGAAGTGCTCCGGACCGTCCCGGCATGGCCGCGACGGTGCACGCCGCATACGCTGACCGGCGATGAGACGCAAGCTGCGGTCCCCGTTGCCGCAACGGCACGGCCTCGACGCGGCGCGGCTGAAGATGCCGGCCGAGGGGCACTGGGAGACCATGCGCGACCATCTCGTTGAGCGACTTTCGATGGTCGCCCCGGAGCGCATCGACGCGATGTTCGCCGAGGACCGGTTCGTCGGCATGGAGGGACCGGTCCGCCGGGACGCACCGTTCGCCCCCGACTCGTTCGTCTGGTTCCATCGCGACCTTCCGGTGGAGCATCCGGTGCCGTTCGACATCGACGTGGTGCATCGGGACGAGCACCTGCTGGTCGTGCACAAACCGCATTTCCTCTCCACCATCCCGCGGGGCAAGCACATCCTGGAGACGGCGCTGGTACGACTGCGCCGCGAACTGGACCTGCCGGCCCTGGTCCCGGCCCACCGCCTCGACCGGGTGACGGCCGGGTTGCTGATGTTCGTGATCACCCCCGAGCGGCGCGGCGCCTACCAGACGTTGTTCCGGGATCGCTTGGTGCACAAGGAGTACGAGGCGATCGCCCGGCACGATCCGCACCTGGACCTGCCCCGGACGGTGCGCAGCAGGATCGTCAAGGAGCGGGGGGTGATCACGGCGTACGAGGTGCCGGGAGAACCGAACGCCGAGACCCGGATCGAACTGGCCGAACGGCGCGCGGGACTGGGCCGGTACCGGCTGCTGCCCGCGACCGGGCGCACGCACCAGCTCCGGCTGCACATGAGCGGCCTCGGCCTGCCGATCCTGGGTGACGACTTCTACCCGGCGCTGACCGAGACCCCGCTGCACGACTTCAGCAGGCCCCTGCAGCTGCTCGCCCGGGTGCTGGAGTTCACCGATCCCTGCACCGGCCTGCGGCGCCGGTTCGAGAGCGCGGCGACGCTGCTGGCCTGGGAGTCCTACGAAGACTGGGACACCGGGTGGACAGGGTGAGCACCCCGGCGGAGCGGCTGGCAGAGCTGGCGGAGGGCACTCGGGTCGTGGTGCGGCACCGGATCGAGGGCGGGTTCACCGACGCGCTCGGCTACCTGCGGGAGCACGACGCCACCGGATGCACCGTGCAGACGCGGCGTGGCCTGGTCCGGGTCGCGCTCGCCGACGTGGTGGCCGCCAAACCGGTGCCCGAGCCGCCTGCGCGCCGCAGAGCCTGACGGTCGCCGGGCGGCCGCGGATCGGGCTACGGTGAACCGATGAGCCCGGCGGAGCGCGGAACCGGTTCCGCGCTCGTGACCGACATTCTCGCCCGGCACCTCCCGGGCACCGCGATCGGCGAGGTCGTGCCGCTCGGGGAGGGTATGGAGAACGTGGCGTTCCTGGTCGACGGCGAGCTGGTCGTCCGCCTGCGGAAGGAGCCGGATCCGGAGCGGCGGGCCGTGCTGGTCGGCACCGAGGCACACGTGCTGGCCACGGTGGCGGCGGTGTCGCCGCTGCCGGTACCGGTGCCGGTGTTCAGCGCCCCGGAACTGGGCTGTCTGGCCTACCGAGCCGTGCCGGGCACCCCGCTGCTCGCGCTCCCCCGTCCGCGCTGGGAACCGCACACGTCCAGGATCGCCGAGCTGCTCGGCGGGCTGCACGCGGCCGTGCACGGCATCCCGGTGGACCGGATGGCGGACACGGTGCCCTGTGACGTCGAGCCGCTGCCGGGTTGGCTGGAAGACGCCGCCGGGGACTTCGCGTGCGTCTCCACGACGGTGCCGCGCCTGTTCCACCGTTCGGTCGAGGCGTTCCTCGGCGCGTCACCGCCCGCGGAGCCGGACCACCTGGTGTTCGCGCACAACGATCTCGGCATCGAGCACGTGCTGGCCGCAGCGGACGGCTACCCGGTCACCGGGGTGATCGACTGGGGTGACGCCGCGATCACCGATCCCGCCTACGACCTGGGCCTGCTGTACCGCGACCTCGGACCCGCCGCGCTGGACTCGGCACTGGGCGAGTACCACACCGGCCCGCCCGATCCCGCGCTGATCGAACGAGCGGTGTTCTACGCGCGCTGCGGCGTGTTCGAGGACCTCGCGCACGGCCTGCGCACCGGCACGCCCGGGTACGTGGACAAGTCCCTGACGGCCCTGCCGTGGTTATTCCCCGCGACATGACCACCCGGAAACGTAAGAGGCGCCGTTCTCGACCAGCCTGGGGGTCACTGGGAGAACGGCGCCTCCTTCAGGCTACCGCACAGTAATGCCGAACGGGGAGTCCCCGGCGAAATCGCAGTTCAGAAGGGCGTGGCGAGCACTCCCACCCTCGCGCCGGACGCGGCGCCCGCATTCGCCGAAGCGGACGGATCCGATGGTGTACACGAGCGTTCCCTGCGTACGTTCGCCTGGCGTAAGGTGAGCGTCGACAACGGTTCCCGCGATACGAACCGCCTCAGCGGACAGCCGGCCGGCCCGGGGCGGCGGGCGCGCCGACCCGTCGAGCGTGAGGAAGCCGAGATGGACCCGGACCGCGGCGAGCGGGATTCCGCCGAGTTTCCGCTCGGGGCGAAGATCAACCACCTCATCGGCACCCTGTATCCCGACCGGGCAACCCGGCCGGGGTACGCACGCCTCGCCGCGGAGATCCGCGAGCAGACCGGCGAGCCGATGTCGAGCACGTATCTGTGGGAGCTCGCCACCGGCCGCAAGAGCAACCTGACCCAGGGCACACTGGCGACGCTCGCCCGGTTCTTCGGGGTGCCGGCCGAGTACTTCCTCGACGACGACGTCACCACGCGGGTGAACGCCCAGCTCGACCTCGCCCTGGCGCTGCGCAACGAGAAGGTCCGTTCGATCGCGTTGCGCGCCGAAGGCCTCTCCGACGACACCCTCAGCGCGATCCTGGCCATGCTCGCCGAGGCACGCAAGATCGAACGGCTGGCCCCGCTCGAGGAAGGGGCGGCGGACGAGCCCGGCGCGGGGCCGGTACCGGGCTCCCGCTGATTCCCGGGCTCGCCGGGCCTCCCATTGTGGAGTGTCCTCGTGCCAGGGCCGGTCAGCCGGCGGCCGGCCACCGTCGGTGCATGTCGTCGATGACGTACGTGTGCCGGTGCCGCCACGCACCCGGTGCGACCTCCACGGCGTCCAGCAGATGACCGGGATCCCCGACGGGGGCGCGGTGCACGTGCTCGATCGCCTCCGGATCGGGCCGTGGCCAGGCCCGGGCGGCGACCAGAAGCCCCCCGGCCGCCAGGAGGGTGAGAACGCTCCAGGCCACGGTGAAGCCCGCCGCGCTGCCCAGAAAACCCGCGATCGCGTAGGCCGGCACCCAGCAGGCGTGCGACAGCGAGAACTGCGCGGCGAAGATCGCCGGCCGGTCGGCGGCACCGGTGGACCGGCGCAGCACCCGTCCCACCGGGGTGAGCACCAGCCCCGCCCCCACACCGAGCAGCGACCACACCACCATCGCTGCCGGCATACGACCGCTACCCGAGTCCACTGTAGACAGAACAACGGCGCACACGGCGCCTCCGGTGAGCACGGCGCCTCCGGCGAGCATCACCGGCCGCTCCGACAGTCGCGCGAGCAATGCGGGCAGGGCGGCCGCGGCCAGTGCGGTACCGACGCCATTGGCCGCCAGCAGCAAAGCGACGTCCACGGGTGAGCGGCCGAGGGTGTCGCGCACATAGTTGACGGTGCTCACCACGACCATCGCCCCGGCGGAGGCGACCGCGAGATTGAGTCCGAGCAACCCGCGCAGACGCGGGGTCGCACCGTGGATCCACAGGCCGGCGGTCAGCCGCTCCCGGACACCGGCGCGACCCACCGGAGCGGCCGCCGGGATCGACGCCGTCACCACGAGCAGTGCCGACCCGGCGAAACAGACCGAAGTCGCGGTGAACAACCATGGGAAACTCACCACCGTCAGCGCGGCGGCGGCCGCAGCGGGCGAGAGCAGGCTCTCCATGGTCGATGCGAACTGGGCGGCGGACAGCGCCCGGGTGTACTCCCGTTCGGTGGGCAGGATGTCCGGCAGGACGGCCTGAAACGCCGGGGTGAACGCGGCCGACGCCGCCTGGAGCACCACGATCAGTACGTACACCTGCCACACAGCGCTGACGAAGGGCAGCGCGAGCACCACCAGCGCACGAATGAGATCGAGTGCGACCAAGGTGGCACGCCTCGGCAGTCGATCCGCGTAGGCACCCGCGACCGGCGCGATGACCACGTAGGTGACCATCTTCAGCACCAACGCCGATCCGAGGACCATGCCCGCGTTCCCGCCCGCCAGCCGATAGGCGAGCAGGCCGAGCGCGACAGTGGCGAGGCCGGTTCCGAGCAGCGCGATGACCTGGGCGGCGAACAGGTGGCGGTAGTCGCGCAACGCGAACAACGACACGCAGGCCTCGATTCCAGTTCTGGGCGGCGGTTCCCGCGAAGACCGCCTGACCATGGCAGCATAAGTGCACATGTACGCACATGAAAACACTGGTGGCGGGCGATCCGACTCCGGAGTACGGGCACTACCACCTGCCGAACAGGTGGAGGCAGCCGCGACAGCGTTGCGAATGCTGGCCGATCCCACGCGGATGCGCATGCTGTGGCTTCTCTGCGCGGACGAATACGATGTGGCCTCTCTGTCGGCCGCCGTCGGTGTCGCCCGGCCCGCCGTGTCCCAGCACCTCGCGAAGCTACGGCTGGCCGGGCTCGTCAGTCTGCGCCGCGACGGCAGGCACACGCGCTACTCGGCGCGGGGCGGCCACGTCCGCAGACTTCTCGCGGAGGCACTCAGCGCCGCGGAGCACCACCTCCACGGCCTCCCCGATCATGACTGAGATCGTTCCGCCCGGATCGCCCCGCCTACTTTAAGTCCCTTGTGGACGGTCGGCCGGCGACGGCCTTCGCGTTCCGGCCGGAGCGGGGACGAGGCCACGGTCAGCGGGTGTCGTCGCGCTCCCTGGACGAACGGGCAGGCAGGGACCGAGCAGGGCCCCGGCATTCGTGTGACCCTCGCCCGCCCGCGCCATCGCCCGTTTACCGGACCGTCCCCGTGGGTACTTCGCAACCAAGACGCCCGGACGCGCACACGGAAGATCGCGATCGGGCCCACATCAGCGGGTGTTCGCCCCGGCGACCCCGGCTCCCAGATCCCCACTGGAGGAATCGTGTCGAAGAAGGACAAGAAGAAGGACAAGCTGAAGAAGCTGCAGTCCAAGGGCCGCGGCTACGCGGAGCGTGCGGAGGCCGCAGCCGAACGCGCGGAGCGCGCCGCCGCGCAGGCGCTGGCCGCGGCGACGGCGAGCGGTGCTCAGGTTCCGGCAGAGCCCGACCCCGACCACCATTCCCCGGCCTACACCAGTCCGCGGGGTCGCGACGCGACCCCGGCGGCCGCAGCCGTGCAGCACTCCTGACCCACGGGTCTTCGCGGCCCCGTCGCGATCGCACTCGTGACGGCCGACCGCGCGGCCCGCGAACACGACCGACCTGGCCCGGCCACGCGATCCGACCTGTGTGGACGGCCGGCTAGTTCAGCACGACCGGCAGGGCGTCGACACCGTAGACGATCGAGGTACCGCGGAACGACAGCCCGGCGGGGTCGATGGCCAGCCTCATCTCCGGGAACCGCCGCATCAGCGCCGGGTAGGCGGCGCGCAGCTCCATCCTGGCCAGTTCGGCGCCGATGCAGCGGTGGATCCCGTGGCCGAACGCGAGGTGCGGCGCGGGAGCCCGGGACGGATCGAAACGCTCCATGTGCGGACCGAGGGTCTCGTCCCGGTTCGCCCCACTGAGTGAGCACACCACGATGTCGCCACGGGCGATGGACACCCCGGCGATCTCCATGTCCTCGGTGGCGAAGCGCGGAAACGCCACCTGCACCACGGTCAGGTACCGCAACAGCTCCTCGACGAAGCGGTGGACGCCGTCCTGCTCCCCCAGCACCTGCTCGGCCGAATCGGGGTTCTCCAGCAGCACGAGCGCGCCGAGGGCGAGCATGCTCGCCGTGGTCTCCAGGCCGCCGGTGAGGACGCCGTCGGCCAGTCCGGCCAGTTCACGGTCGTCGATCTCGTCGCCGTGCTCCTTGATCAACATGCCGAGCAGTCCGTCGCCAGGGTCCCGGCGCTGTTTCTCCACGATGCCCAGCAAGTAGGTGAGCGACTCGGAGATCGCCCCGAGCGACGCGCTCGCCCCGGCGAACAGGTCGAACCGGGCGGTGCTCAGGCGCTGGAACTCGGCCCGGTCCTCGTACGGGACGCCGAGCAGTTCGCAGATCGTCAACGACGGGATGGGCAGGGCGAACTCCTGCCAGAGGTCGACCGGTCCGGTCGACTTCTCCATGGTGTCGAGCTGCTCAGTGATGATGGCGTCGATCCGCGGCGCGAGCCTGCCGATGCGCCGCATGGTGAACTCGGGGGTCAGCAGCCGCCGGAGCCGGGTGTGCACGGGCGGGTCGGCGAATCCGAGCCCGCCGGGGTTCTGCTCCACCGCGGCCTTTCCGTCCCGCATCAGGTTGGTGAAGTCGCTGCTGAAGCCCGAGACCTTGCTCAGCACGGCCTTCGCCTCGTCATGACCGGTGACCAGCCAGGCGGTCACCCCCAGTGGCAACGGCAGCGTGCTGATCGGCTGGTCGGCGCGCACCCTGGCGAGTTCCGGTACCGGATCGAGTCCGTCCCGCTTCAGCGCCATCAGCGCCTCGTCCGGGATCAGTGAGATCTTGGACAGGTCGAGACCGTGCTTCTGCGTGCGAGCGAAGTATCTGCGTCCCAGCCACGCGATGACGCGTGCGCGTGCTCGGCCGAAATCGGGAATCACCATGATCTATCGCTACCCTCGTGCCCCTCGTTGGTTCCACTCACCGGAACGGCACCATTGCCACCGATACCGCCGGAACGGCGCTCGGCCTGTTCCGCTTCGCCGATCACCGCCACCGGCCAGGACCGCGGTGGCGGGCCACTACCCGCCCCCGAGGGACGGCCGGACGATCAGGCCCGGCCACCCGCGTCGCGTTCGCGGGTGTCCCCGGACCGGGGTTCTGCCTGCTCCCGTACGTCCAGGGTAGCGGCTCCGCCGGGCTGATCCCGGTGGACGTCACCCCGGCGGCCCGATCGGGCGCCGACCACGGGATCGGACGAACCGGACGCGCGATGTCCCCGGCCGGGCCGGGCGGGGGCTCACGCCGCACGGTGTCGTCCGGCCGGACGGGGGAACGGCCCGCGTCCGCGCGGGCGTCCCTCGGACGTGGGCGGGTGGTCCGGCACACCGGCCCCCGTTCCGGCGTCCCCGCCACCGGCCCGCGCCCTCGCCGGCCCTGGCCGGTGCAGTTCGCGATGACCGCGGTGCACGACGTAGAGCAGGATCAGCCCGGCCAGCACCACGCCGTGGGACAGCACGCGGTCGGCACCGACGCGGTCGCCGATCAGGTCGCCCGCCGAGACGAACGCGAGGACCAGCACGAAGCCGCCGATGACCGGGAGCTGACCGGCCGCGGCGGTCGTGCGCAGTGCCGCCCACAGCAGTCCGACACCGATCGCGAGGTTCCAGGCGGCGCTCTCGTTGCCCAGGTGACCGGCCGTCAGCGCCCCGTGTGCCCCGTGCGCGAGGTCAGGGACACCGAGGAGCTGGGCGAAGGCCAGCCCGCACTGCGCCAGCGCCACCACGGCGAGCGCGACCCGCGGTCCCCACCGATCCCGGCGCGGCGGCGGCGCGTTCTCCAGGATGGCGGCGGTGAGGTCCGGCACCGGCGGTGCGGCGCGGACGACCATCGACCGCCGCAGCCGCGTGCCCTCCGCGTACCAGGACCGGCAGGCGGCACACTCGTCGACGTGCGCGTCCACCTCGGCGTCCGGCAGCGGCCCGGTCTCACCATCCAGCCTCGCCGACAGTGCCTCTCGGAACGTCTCGCAACTCACCCGCAGATAGTCGCCCGAACGGCCCGGCCGGTTCCCACCGGCCGTGCATTACGGTGATACGGGTGACCAGGGACCCCGCCGACGACGAGCGGACCACCGAGCTCGCGCTCGCCGCGGGCCGCGGCGACCAAGCGGCACTGGAGGCGTGGGTCCGGGCCACGCAGGCCGACGTGTGGCGGTTCGTCGCCCATCTCACCGGTGTCGCGGTGGCCGACGATCTGACGCAGGAGACCTACCTGCGTGCGTTCGGCTCGCTCCCCCGGTTCGCTGGCCGGTCCTCCTCGCGCACCTGGCTGCTCTCCATCGCACGCCGGGTGACGATCGATCAGATCCGCTCGGCGTCGGTACGCCCCCGGGTGGCCGGGAACGTCGACTGGGAGCCCGCCGCCGAACAGAACGACGCCCGCCGCCACCGCTCCGGCGCCGGCTTCGAGGACACCGTGGAACTCGGTGTGCTGCTCGACGGGCTGGACGCCCAGCGCCGGGAGGCTCTGGTGCTGACGCAGCTTCTCGGGATGTCCTACGCCGAGGCCGCCGAGGTGTGCGGGTGCCCGGTCGGCACCGTGCGCTCGCGGGTGGCCCGCGCTCGTGAGGACCTGCTGTCGGCACGCGACGAACGGGACAACGCGGTCTGACGGCCACGCGTCCGGGCAACGGACGGGGCCCAAGATCGCGGCAGTCCCTTCCGGGACGCCATCGAGCGGATTCACGTCAATCCATTGTGGACAGAGGCGGCCGGCCCGGGAGCCGGCGAGGACGCCGGACCGCGGTGAGCGGTCCGCGGACGATGTCGGTGTCGGTGTCCGTCCGCGGACCGGCCCACGGCATGCGTCGGCAACCGCACCGTCCACACCGGACGGCACCGGCCCTACCGGTCGCGCATGCCCGCCTCGATCACATCGATGATGCGGGGACGCAGTTCGGCGGCCCGCACGATCGCGTCGACCGAACCCACCCGCACGGCGCGCTCGATGCTGTGCACCCGGTCGAACTCGGCGGCGACCTCGCCGAGCTTCTCGGCACGGACGGACGCCCGCGTCTCGGCGAGCTCGGCGGCCACCGCGCCGCGTTCGGCCGCGTCGGCCTCGCCGACCCGCTTCTCCAGCTCACGTACCCGGGAGTCCTTGACGGTCCGGCCGTTCACCTCGCCCGCGAAGACGACCGCCGCGGCCGGGGCTCCGCCGAGCACCGAGGCGAACGACCCCTCGACGGCGAGCACCGTCATGTTCGGGTTCAGCGCCTTGGAGAACACGACGAAGGCCCCACCGTGGTAGCGGGAGATCACGCAGAACACGATCGGGCCCTCGAAGTTCACGATCGCCCTGCCGATCTCGGCACCGTACTCGAGCTGCAGCTTGCGCATCGACTCCGGCGAGCCGTCGAAACCGGACAGGTTCGCCAGCACCACCAGCGGCCGGTTGCCGCTGGCCCCGTTGATCGCCCTGGCCGCCTTCTTCGAGGAACGCGGGAACAGAGTGCCCGCGGTGTAGGTGTCCGGGCCGTCGGTGGGCGGGAAACCACGGCGGGGCACCGACCGCGACTCGACGCCGAGCAGGCAGACCGGCCACCCGCCCAAGTGCACGTCCTGCACGGCGACGGTGTCGGCGTCGGCCATGCCCGCCCAGCGCTCCAGCACCGGGTGGTCCTGGTCCGAGACCGCCCGCATCACCGTGCGGATGTCGAAGGCCTTCTTGCGGTCCGGGTTCGACCCGGCGGAGAAGATCTCCCCCACCGTGGTGAAGTCGCTGCCGACCACCGCGTGCGGGTAGCCGGAGATGTCCCGGTCGTGCGGGTCGCCGGTCGGCGCGCGGCGCGGCGTGGTCTCCCCGGACGCGACGTAGGTGTGGTCGTAGTGCGACATCAGCACTTCGCGCGCCGCACCGAGGTCACGCGCCCAGTACTGCGCCTGACCGTTCGGGCCCATCACCCGGTCGTAACCGCCGATGCCGTAGTTGTCCTCGGCGGAGACACCACCCGAGAAGTCGAGGGACTGCTTGCCGGTCAGCACCATCGCCGAATCCGGGGTCATCACCAGGATTCCCTTGGTGTGCATGAGCATCGTCGCCTCGGCGTTCCAGTACGGCTGGGCGCCGACGTTGATCCCGGCGACGACCACGTTGATCTCGCCGCCGTCCTGGGTGAAGTGCACGATCCGCTTCAGCGCGGCGGCGATCCAGTCCATGTTCTCCGTGCCGGACTCCATCGAGATCCGCGCACCCGCCGAGAGCGCGAACCACTCCAGCGGCACACCCTTCGACTCGGCCAGGTCCAACGCGGCGATGATCCGAGCGCATTCCGGCTCGGACAGCGCGCCGAGTGCCTTCGTCGGATCGCCGAGCAGCGCGACGCGGGTGACCCCGCCGGGGTGCCGCTCAGTCGGCGTGGTGACCACGCCCGCGACGATCGCGGCCGAGTTACACCCCTTCGGACGGTCTACCGGGACCAGCGCACCCGACTCGTCGAGGTCGTACTCGACGAACTCGCCCCGGGGCCCGGCGAGCATCCCGGTCAGTTCGTACGGGTAGACGGTGCCGCGACGGCTGGCGCTCAGCACCTTCTGCCGGTAGCCGTCCAGCGGTTCGATGACCGCCTGCGAGGGCACCTCGATGGCCAGCCGGATGCCGGACCCGCCGTCGTACCCTGCTCGCAGGGCCACGTCGTGCAACTCCCCGGTGGCCGGATCGCGCCTGCGGGCGAGGAACAGCACCTCTTCGAGTCCCGTGTCGGCCGTGGTGGGCAGGACCCGGCGAGCCACCGAGTTCAGCTCGCCCATGCCGAGTTCGGTCGGCGGCCACACATAGATGAGGATTCTGTTGGTGTCGAAGCGCTTCCGCGCCGGGCGCTGTGCCTGCTCCTTGCGGATCGCGTCCAGGCAGCTCGCGAGCGTGTCCTCCACGGCGGGCAGCGCGATCAGCTTGCCGTTGTTGTCGCGCAGCGGAGTCATGTCGCGGACCTGAGCGAGAACCACCAGCCGCTCGTCCGAGGCGTTCTCCGGGGCCACGCACCTGAACAGGTAGATGTCCTCGTCGGTCGAGGGCATCCTGGTCAGGTCGAACTTGCGCAGCCGTTCGAGCTGCATCCGCTGGGCGATGAGCGGGTGCAGACCGCGGATGAGACGCCGCTCGGTGAAGTTCCCGCCGTCGGACGGCCGGAAGGTGAAGTGGTGGTGCATCACCGCGCCGCTCGCTCCGGCGACGGTCGTGGTGATCCGCCGTACCCGCTCCGGCGGACTCTGCGCGGCGAGCACCTCGTGCAGACTGGCCGCCATGGCATCGATCTCCTCGGGCTGGTCGGCCCAGCCGAGGTAGACGTCGGCGACCACCGCGACCTCGTCGCCCTCGGGGACGAGGTCACCGATCGCGCGGATGGCGGCGGGCAGCGCGGGAAAGTCGACCGCGGTGGTGACCACCCGGGTGCGCGCGGTGCCGTCGTCGTACTCGGCGACGACGAAGGGGCAGCCCGCGACGTGGACGGCGCGCACCTCGGACAGGGCCCGGTTGCCGTAGTAGCGGCGGCTGAGCACTTCCAGCAGCGGGACCGGGTCCGCACCGCTGCGGCCGATGCGCTGGCCGAGGAGCCGGACCAGCGGCTGCTCGTTGGCGACCATCGCGGAGATCCGCTCGCCGCGGTCCGGGGCGTCCGGGTGCGCGTCCAGGTGCCGCAGGTGCTTGCGGACGCCGGCGTACGCCTCGGCCCTGCTGCGTCGCAGCAGGGGCTGGGCGAACCAGCGGAAGACCACCCCCCGGGCCAGGTCCGCGACGGCCGGGAAGCGGAGCTGGGTGGCGGCCACCAGGTGCTTGAGCACCCGGCCCGCGGTGTTGCGCAGCGCCTCGCCCGGCGGCCCTTCGGTGAGCCACTGGCGCAGCAGCGTGGTCACCACCGCCACGTCGGCGGAGGCACGCTGCTGCGCGAGGAAGATCCGGAAGACGGCCTCCTCCAGTTCACCGGTGCGCTCCAGGTCGTCGATGCCGTAGTGGGCGAGTACGCGCGCGAGTCCCTGCTGGAAGGTGTCGGACACGCCTGCCCGGTCCACGTCGAGACTCTGCAGGTAGGCGTGGAAGTACTCCCGCGGGCTGTGCACGTGTCCCTCGGCGGCGATCTCCTCGCCGACCGGCCGGTTCCGGCTCAGGTCGGACAGATCCGCGAACACGCCCAGCAGCGCGAACTCGTCGTCGAGCGGACGCCTGCCGGTCTTCGCGAGTTCCGCCCGCGCCGCGAAGTAGGCGGTCAGCACCCGTTGCTCGTCGTACGGGTCCGCGTCGTACCCGAGCAGCAGGCTGCGCAGGTCCTCCAGGCCGCGGGCGACCCGGCTGGCGGCGGTGGTTCCGTCCCGTTCACCGGGCAGTTCGAGTTCGACGTCGCCGCCGGGCTCCTCGGCGGCCTCCGCCGGGTCCTCGTCGCCGAGGGGCTCCAGTCGCAGCAGCGGTGCGCCGGTCTCGACCTGGCTGCCGACGGTGACCATGCATTCACGGAGGCGGGCTCGGAACGGCGCTCGCAGCACCGTCTCCATCTTCATGCTCTCCAGCACGAGCACCGGAGCGTCAGCCTCGACCTCCGTGCCGACCCCGACCGGGGTGGCCACCACGAGCGCCGGGGCGGGCGAACGCACCACGCCGCCCTCGTCCCGGCTGACCCGGTGGGTGACACCGTCCACCTCGATCAGGTGCACCGGGCCGTGGGTCCCGGTGACCAGCCGGAACCGCCTGCCGTTGACGATGATCTGGCCGCTGTGCCGGTCGAAGCGCTCGATCTCGACGTCGGCGGCGTGTGCCTCGGCGCCGTTGGCCGTGCCGAGACCGACCCGGAAGCGGCCGTGGCCGACGCGGGCCACCCGCACCCGGTATCCGGCGCCGCGCAGTTTGAGGTCCAGCGGCCTGCCGCTCTCGAGCTGCACCTGCGGGCGGCCACCGTGCGCGGTCGACAGGAGCTGCTGCAGCGCGACACGCTCGGACTCCTCGTAGGCCTCGATCGCCGCGGCGGCCAGTGCGACAGCGGAGTGCCGGTGCGAGACGAGCCTGCCCTCACCGCGGACCCGGTCGATCCAGCCGGTGTCCGCACTGGCGTCGATCACCTCGGCCTGGGCCAGCAGGTCGAGCACGAAGCTCTTGTTGGTCGCGCCGCCCTCGATGATCACGGTGGTCTGGGCCATCGCGCGGCGGAGCCTGCCCAGCGCCTCCTCGCGATCGCGGCCGTAGGCGATGATCTTGGCGATCATAGAGTCGAAGTCGGCGGGGATGGTGTCGCCCTCGCTGACGCCGGTGTCGACCCGGATTCCCGGGCCCGCGGGCAGGCTGAGCCGGGCGATCCGGCCGGGCGAGGGTGCGAAGTCACGGTCCGGGTCCTCCGCGTTGAGCCGCGCCTCGATAGCGTGGCCGGTTTCGGCCGGCGGCTCTCCTTCGAGCCTGCCCCCGCTCGCGACGTGCAACTGGGCCTTCACCAGGTCCATTCCGGTGGTGGCCTCGGTGATCGGGTGCTCGACCTGGAGGCGGGTGTTCACCTCGAGGAAGGCGAACAGCCGGTCACCCGGGTGGTACAGGAACTCGACGGTGCCGGCGCCGCGGTAGGCCACCGCGAGGGCCAGCCGCTCGGCGGCCGCCTTCAGCTCGCGTGTCTGCCCGGGGTCGAGGACCGGGGAGGCCGACTCCTCGATGACCTTCTGGTTGCGCCGCTGCACGGAGCAGTCCCGCACCCCCAGCGCCCAGGCGGTGCCCTGGCCGTCGGCGATGACCTGCACCTCGACGTGCCGCGCGCCGGTGACCAGCCGCTCCAGGAACACCACGCCGCTGCCGAACGCGCGCTCGGCCTCCAGCCGGGTGCGCTCGTAGGCGTCGGCGAGTTCGGCCTCGCCGGTGATCACCCGGATCCCGCGGCCGCCACCACCCGCGGTGGCCTTCAGCATCAGGGGATACCCGATCTCGCCGGCGGCGCGCACCGCGTCGTCGAGCGTGTCGACGGCACCCCGGCTCCACGGGGCCACCGGGACCCCGACCTCCTCGGCGATCAGCTTCGAGCCGATCTTGTCCCCCAGCTTGCGCATCGCGTCCGCGCTCGGCCCGACGAACGCGATGCCAAGCTTCTCGCAAAGCTCGGCGAACGCGGGGTCCTCGGCGACGAAGCCCCAGCCGACCCAGGCCGCGTCGGCGCCGGTCTCGGTCAGCGCCCGCTCCAGCACCCCGAGGTCGAGATACGGCCGGGCGGACGCCGGGCCGAGGTAGTGGGCGTGGTCGGCCTCACGGACGAAGGTGGCCGTGCGATCGGCGTCGGTGTAAAGGGCGACGGTCTCTATCCGCGTCCCGGTCTCCGCGGAGATCTCCCGGACGGCGTGGATGAGCCGCATCGCGGCCTCTCCACGGTTGACGATGGCGACACGACTGAACACCGAGCGAGCCCTCCCGCTTGAGGATTATGCGAGGCGGCTTCGCCCCACGACTGTGTACACACTCTCGTCTACCGCCGAGTATGGAAAGGACGAGACCCGGCGGCCCCCGGCGCGGACGGTGCGGAGCGACCACTCCGTCCCCGGTTCGGGCCGGACCAGGATATTCGCTGCCGATGACGGCGGCGCGCCACGGTCCCGGCGGCCGCGTGTCCGGTCTCGTGTACACCGGATCTCAGCTCAGGAACCCGCGCAGCAGGGCGGCCGTTCCCTCGAGGTGTTCGGCGGTGGCGCGCCGCGCGGCCGCGGGGTCGCCGGCGAGGATGGCGTCGACGATCGCCTCGTGCTGGGCGTTCGAGTGCTCGATGTTGCGCTCCAGCAAGGGGATCTCGTCGAGCAGGAGGTTCACCCGCATCCGGGCGCCGGCCAGCGCCGTGGTCAGCGAGCCGGAACCGGAGACCTCGGCGACGGCGAGATGCAGCCGGGAGTCCCTGCGCCGGTAGTCGGCCAGGTCGGCGGCCGCGGCCTCGGCAAGCACGCCGGTCAGGTGGCGCCGTTCGGCCGGGGTCAGCGACCGGGCGGCGGCGAGTTCGGCGGCACCGGTCTCCAGCACGTGGCGCAGGGCGAGCGCATCGTGGACGGCCGCGGCGTCCAGTCCCGTCCCGGCGGTACCGCCGCGGGCCGCGGGCAGGGTCGGCGTGACGAACGTGCCGCCGTACCGGCCCCGCCTCGATCGCACGTACCCGGCGTCGGCGAGCGCGCGGATCGCCTCCCGCAAGGTCACCCGGCTGACGCCGAGCCGCTCCGCCAGTTCGCGTTCCGCGGGCAGCCTGGCTCCCGCCGCGACGACACCGAGCCGGATCGCCTGCAGGAGCCGTTCCACGGTCTCCTCGAAGGCGTTACCGGTGCGGACCGGCCGGAACAGCGCGTCGTCCGCGCTGACCCCGGTGGACGCGGGTTCCGTCCCGCGCCCGGACCGCTCGTCCACGTCCTGCTCCCGGGTGCGGGACCGCCGCACCTGCTCGGTCATCGACGGCTCAGATCGGCGTGACGTAGGCGCCGGAGATCCCGCCGTCGACGAGGAACTGCGAGGCCGTGACGAAGGACGCGTCGTCACTGGCGAGGAAGGCGACCGCGGCCGCCAGTTCGTCCGGTTCGGCGAACCTGCCGACCGGAACGTGCACGAGGCGCCGTGCCGCCCGTTCGGGGTCCTTGGCGAACAGTTCCTTCAGCAGCGGGGTGTTCACCGGCCCCGGGCACAGGGCGTTCACCCGGATGCCCTCCCGGGCGAACTGCACGCCCAGTTCGCGGCTCATCGACAGCACCCCGCCTTTCGAAGCGGTGTAGGAGATCTGCGAGGTGGCCGCGCCCATCACGGCGACGAAGGAGGCGGTGTTGATGATCGAGCCGCGCCCTTGCCGCCGCATGTGCGGGATCGCGTGCCTGCAGCACAGGTAGACCGACGTGAGGTTGACCTGCTGGACGCGCTGCCACGCGTCGAGTCCGGTGGTCAGGATGGAGTCGTCGTCCGGCGGGGAGATGCCCGCGTTGTTGAACGCGACGTCGACGGAGCCGAACCGTTCGGCCGTGCTGCGGAACAGGTTCTCCACGTCCGGCTCACTGGTGACGTCGGTGCGCACGAACGCCCCGCCCACCTGCTCGGCCGCCGCCGTGCCCGCCTCGGTGTCCACGTCGGCGATCACCACGGTCGCTCCCTCGTCCGCGAGCCGTCGCGCGGAGGCCAGGCCGATACCGCTGCCGCCTCCAGTGATGACGGCGACGCGCCCCTCGAAACGCCGGCAGTTGCTCGACGATGCCATGCTCGCTCCTCTCCCGGGCCCGCGTCGCCCGGTCAGGCTTCGGTGCCGATGAAGACGTTCTTGGTCTCGGTGAACGCGTCGAGCGCGTCCGGGCCGAGTTCCCGGCCGAGGCCGGACTGCTTGAAGCCGCCGAACGGCGTGGAGTACCGCACGGAGGAATGCGAGTTGACCGAGAGGTTCCCGGCCTCCACGCCACGGGACACGCGCAGCGCCCTGCCCACGTCGCGGGTCCAGATCGAACCGGAGAGGCCATACTCGGTGTCGTTGGCCATCGCCACCGCCTCGGCCTCGTCGTGGAACCGCACGACCGCGACGACCGGGCCGAACACCTCGTCGGTGAGCAGCACGTCCGAACGGGAGGCCGGGGTGACGACCGTGGGCGGGAACCAGAATCCGGGGCCATCCGGGGCGTGGCCGCGAAAGGCGACCGGGCTGTCGCCGAGCAGGCCGGTGACCCGTTCCCGGTGCGCGGCCGAGATCAGCGGGCCCATCTCGGTGGACTCGGCCGCCGGATCGCCGACGACCACGCCGCGCACGGCCGGTTCGAACAGTTCCATGAAGCGGTCGTAGACCTCGGCCTGGACCAGGATGCGTGAGCGGGCGCAGCAGTCCTGACCGGCGTTGTCGAACACCCCGTAGGGCGCGGCCGCGGCGGCTCGTTCCAGGTCGGCGTCGGCGAAGACGATGTTCGCGTTCTTGCCGCCCAGTTCCAGGGTCAGCCGCTTCACCTGGTCGGCGCAGCCCGCCATGATCTGCTTGCCTACTTCGGTGGAGCCGGTGAACACCACCTTGCGGACGGCCGGGTGCGTGACGAAACGTTGCCCCACAACGGATCCCTTGCCGGCGATCACCTGGAACACGCCGTCCGGCAGGCCCGCCTCGCCGGCCAGCTCGGCCAGCCGCAAGGCGGTGAGCGGGGTCAGCTCGGCGGGCTTGAGCACGACGGTGTTCCCCGCGGCGAGGGCGGGTGCGAACGCCCACGCGGCGATCGGCATCGGGAAGTTCCACGGCACGATCACGCCGACGACGCCGAGTGGTTCGGCGAAGGTGATGTTCACCCCGCCCGCCACCGGGATCTGCTTGCCGGTGAGCCGTTCCGGCCCGGCCGAGTAGTAGTCGAGCAGGTCCCGGACGTTGCCCGCTTCCCAGCGCGCGTTGCCGATCGTGTGCCCGGAGTTGGCGACCTCGAGGCGTGCCAGGTTCTCCACGTCGGCGTCCACCGCCGCGGCGAACCGCCGCAGCAGCCTGGCCCGGTCGGCGGGGGCCACCGCGCGCCAGGCGGGCAGGGCCGCCTGGGCGCGGGCGATCGCGGCGTCGGTCTCGTTCGCGGAAGCGAGCGCGACGGTGCGTACCACCTCCTCCGTCGCCGGGTTGATGACCTCGATCGTTGTGCTCATGTCCGTACACCCCTGCTCGCGTCGACGAGTGCGGCGAACAGCCGCACGTCCTCCGGTTCCTGCTCGGGATGCCACTGCACCCCGAGCACGAACGTCTCGCCCCCCAGTTCCACGGCCTCGACGGTGCCGTCCGCGGCCCAGCCGGACGCCCGCAGGCCGGTGCCGAGCCGATCGACGGCCTGGTGGTGGTAGCACCGGCAGGCCGTTTCCGGGCCGAGGACGGCCGCGGCCAGGCTGCCCTCGGCGAGGGTGACGGTGCCGCTGCCGTACACGGCGACCTCCGGCTGGTGCGCCGTTCCGACCAGATCCGGCAGGTGCTGCACGAGAGTTCCGCCCAGCGCCACGTTGAGCACCTCCATCCCGCGGCAGACGCCCAGCACCGGAACTCCGCGGGCCAGCGCCAGGCCGAGCAGCGCGAACTCGAACTCGTCCCGGTCCGGGCGGGTCACCGTGCGCGGGTGCGGGGCGGCCCCGTACCTGGCCGGTTCCACGTCCGCGCCGCCGACCAGGACCAGAGCGTCCACAGTGGACAGCAGTTCCGCGTGCCCGGTGCCGATCGGCGGCAGCAGCACCGGCACCCCGCCCGCGCGGACGACGGCGTCGAGGTAGGGCCGGTGCAGCACGGCGGCCTCGGTCTGCCAGACGCCGAAGCGGGTGGATTCCAGGTAGGTGGTCAGTCCGATCCGCGGCCGCGGGGCCGGATCAGAGACGTTCGAAGCCACGTACCCGCTCCCAGTCGGTGACCGCGGCGCCGAACGCGGCGAGCTCGACCCTGGCCGCGTTGAGGTAGTGCTTCACCACGTCCTCGCCGAACGCCTCCCTGGCCCGCTCGCTGCCCTTCAGCAGCGCCGCGGCCTCGTGCAGTGTCGTCGGCACGGTGGGCTTGCCGGAGGTGTAGGCGTTCCCGGTGAACTCGGGCTCCAGCGTCAGCTCGTGCTCGATGCCGTGCAGACCGGAGGCGATGAGCGCGGCCACCGCCAGGTACGGATTGACATCGCCGCCGGGTACCCGGTTCTCCATCCGCAACGACTCGCCGTGGCCGACGACGCGCAGGGCGCAGGTGCGGTTGTCGATCCCCCACGCCGCGGCGGTCGGGGCGAAGCTGCCCGGGACGAAACGCTTGTACGAGTTGACGTTCGGGGCCAGGAAGTAGGTGAACTCGCGCAGGCAGGCGAGCTGCCCGGCGAGGAAATGCTCCATCAACGGGGAGAAGCCACCGGGCCCGTCGCCCGCCAGTACCGCCTCGCCGCCGACCGAGCGCACGCTCAGGTGGATGTGACAGGAGTTGCCCTCGCGTTCGTCGTACTTCGCCATGAAGGTGAGGCTCCTGCCCTCCTGCGCGGCGATCTCCTTGGCGCCGGACTTGTAGACGCTGTGGTTGTCGCAGGTGGTCATCGCATCGGCGTAGCGGAACGCGATCTCCTGCTGCCCGGGATTGCACTCGCCCTTCGCGGACTCGACGTACATGCCGGCGCCGGTCATCTCGTTGCGGATGCGGCGCAGCAAAGGTTCCAGTCGCGCGGTCCCGAGCATCGAATAGTCCACGTTGTACTGGTTCGCCGGGGTCAGCCCACGGTAACCGCGATTCCAGGCCTGCTCGTAGGTGTCGTCGAAGACGATGAACTCGAGCTCGGTCCCGGCGAACGCGGTGAGACCGTGCGCGGCGAGCCGGTCGAGCTGACGGCGCAGGATCTGCCGCGGCGACACCGGCACCTCACCACCGCCGACCCACTCGACGTCGGCGAGCACCAGCGCGGTGCCCTCCTGCCACGGGATCCGGCGCAGCGTCGCGAAGTCCGGGCGTAGCACGAAGTCGCCGTAGCCGCGGTCCCAGGAGGACACCTCGTAGCCACCGACGGTGTTCATCTCCACGTCGACGGCCAGCAGGTAATTGCAGGCCTCGGTGGCGTGCGGGACGACCTCGTTCAGGAAGTACTCGGCCGCGCAGCGTTTGCCCTGGAGCCTGCCCTGCATGTCGGTGATGGCCACCAGGACGGTGTCCACCTCCCCTGCGGCGACGAGCTCGCGCAGTCCGTCGAGGGTGAGCATGCCTCTCCTGGTTGCCATCGGTGGCAGTCCCTTCCCGCGACGCCGGACACCACCGCACGCCTCGACCCGGTAAAAGGATCAAATATGACCCATTGACTGAGTTGTACCGATCCGCCGCGATAGCTGTCAACCGCACACCAGCCCGCCCGATCCGCGATCTCCCGGCGGATTTCCTCGCTACCCGACCACGGAACAACGCCCATACGGACCTTGACAAAGACCTGGTGACAGCCGACTCTCGGTGGGCCCCAAAGGACTGTTGGCGCACCCATTGGAGTACCTGTGGCTGAGCGCAAGGCCGAACGCGGCGTGGAGTACACCGAGGTCGGGGACGACTACCTCGCGAAGCGGCAGCTCCGCCGCGGCGCGGCCGGATGGCTGCTGCTGGCCGGGCTCGGCGTCTCGTACGTGATCTCCGGCGATTTCGCGGGCTGGAACTTCGGCCTGGAGAAGGGCGGCTGGGGCGGACTGCTGATCGCCACCGTGCTGATGGCCGTGATGTACGGCTGCATGGTGTTCGGCCTGGCCGAGATGTCCTCGGCACTGCCGGTCGCCGGGGCGGGCTACGGATTCGCCCGCCGCGCCCTCGGACCACTGGGCGGATTCGCCACCGGTTTCGCCATCCTGATCGAGTACTCCATAGCGCCCGCGGCGATCTCGGTCTTCATCGGCGCGTACGTCGAGACGCTCGGGTTGTTCGGGCTCACCAACAGCTGGCCGGTCTACCTGGGCTGCTACCTGATCTTCATCGGCATCCACCTGCGCGGCGTCGGCGAGGCGCTGCGGGCCATGTTCGCGATCACCGCCGTGGCCGTGGTGGCACTGATCGCGTTCGTCGTGGGGATGATCCCCAAGTTCTCCGTCGACAAGCTCTTCGACATCGCCCCGACCGACGCCGCGGGGGCCAGTTCGTTCCTGCCCTTCGGCATCGCGGGCGCGGTGGCGGCACTGGTGTACGGCATCTGGTTCTTCCTCGCCGTCGAGGGCGTGCCACTGGCCGCGGAGGAAGCGCGCGACCCGCGAAGGGACATGCCCCGCGGGATCATCGCGGCGATCGCCGTGCTCGTCGTGTTCGCCGCCCTCATCCTGGTTCTCGCCCCGGGCGGCGCGGGAGCGCAGGCGATCGCCGGATCCGACAATCCACTGCCCGAAGCGGTACGGGCCGCCTACGGCGGGGACAACCTGCTCGCCCAGATCGTCAACTACGTCGGTCTCGCCGGGCTGGTCGCCAGCTTCTTCTCGATCATCTACGCCTATTCGCGTCAGCTCTTCGCGCTGTCCCGCGCCGGTTACCTACCCAAGTGGATGTCGCGCACCGGCAAGCGGAAGACGCCGTACCTGGCACTCATCGTCCCGGGCACGATCGGCTTCCTGCTCGCGACCATCACCAGGGACGGCGCGCTGCTGATCGACATCGCGGTCTTCGGTGCCACCGTCTCGTACGTCCTGCTGAACCTCTCGCACATCGTGCTACGGGTGCGCGAGCCGGGGCTGGAGCGGCCGTACCGCACGCCGGGCGGGGTCGTCACCACCGGCATCGCACTGGTGCTCGCCGTGGCCGCGGTGGTCGCCACCTTCCTCGTCGACATCGTCGCGGCCATGATCATGGCGTGCATCTTCGTCGCCGGGCTGGCGTACTTCTGGTTCTACAGCAGGCATCGGCTGGTCGCCTCGGCGCCGGAGGAGGAGTTCGCCGCCATCCACCGGGCCGAGGCCGAACTCACCGAGGGCTGAGCGGCACCGGCCGCCCGGCCCGCCGTCGCCCGCCCGAGCCGGGACCGGCGGTCAGTCCGCGCGCACCGCCAGCTCGGCCATCTCGCCCCAGCCCGTTCCCGGCGTCTCCACGTTGACGATCTTCGGTGTCTCGGCGATGACGTCCGGCATCCAGCTCATCGCAGTGGTGAAGTGCTCGGACTTCACGTGCCGCTCCCCCGCCTCGGGAGACTCGAACGCCTCGACGAGGACGAACTCGTTCGGATTCTCCACGCTCTTGGACCACTCGAAGAACACGTTGCCCGGTTCCCCACGGGTGGCCGTGGTGAACTCGTCGACGAGCGTCAGCCACTCGTCGGTCCGCTCGGGACGGACGGTGAACTTGACGACGATCAGGATCATGGGTGCTTCCTCCATCTGCGCGGCCCGCCCGGCGGTCGGCCACGGCGGCGATCGGAACGGCTCCAGTCTGCCCGAGTGGCCGGCCGCCCGCCCGGTCCGGAAAGCGTCCGGCTCAGTGCCCCGGGCGGGCGGGAACGGCGGCGCCCGCCGGAACGTGCGGCCTGCCCCCCGCCAGGACGAGGCGCAGGGCCCGCAGAGCCGCCAGGTCCGCCTCCGGGTCGCCGTCCGCGACGAGCAGGTCGGCCCGGTATCCCGGCGCCACCGTTCCCGTCTCCCCGGCGAGGCCGAGCGCCGCCGCCGCGTCCGTGGTCGCCATCGTGAGCACCCGCGCCGGCGGCAGCCCGAGGTGCTCGAAGAACTCCAGGCTGCCGGGGAAGTCGTCGAAGACCGCGCGCGGCACACCGGCGTCGGTGCCGGCGATCAGCCGGACGCCCTGATCGGCCATCCAGCGGACGCGGCCGAACATCTGCGCGGCGCGTTCCTCGCCGAAGACCGCGGGCAGCGCCCGCCAGCCGGGGCTCGCCCCCGGGCACACGAACACGCCGTTCGCGACGATCTCGGCCACGACGTCCTCGCGTACCTCGAACCCGCCCTCGGTCATCCAGGTGCAGTGCTCGATCGTGTCCACGCCCGCGGCGACCGCGGCGGCGATCCCCTCCGCGCCGTGCGCGTGGGCCGCGGTGCGCAGCCCCGCCCGCCGTGCTTCCTCGGTGACGATCCGCAGCGCGGCACCGTCGAACTGCGACTCCCAGGCGGCGGGACCACCGGGGGTGAGACCGCCGCCGGTGGCCATCACCTTCACCAGGTCGGCACCCGCGGCCACGTTGCGCCGCACCATGTCCCGGATTGATTCCTCGCTGCCGTCGACCTCACCGCCGAGGAACCAGCAGTGCCCGCCGGTGATCGTGATCGGCGCGCCCGCGGCCAGGATCCGGGGGCCGGGAACACCGCCGGAGGCGATCGCGTCACGCAGCCGTGCGGCGAGCCCGCCGCGGTCGCCGAGGTCGCGGACGGTCGTCACCCCGGTGTCCAGGAGTGCGCGCGCCCGCCCCGTCATGCCGAGCATCAGGCACGCGTCATCGGACTCGCGCACGGTGGCCGCCACCTCGGTGCCCGCGTCGAAGGCGAGGTGCACGTGGGCGTCGATGAGCCCGGGCAGGATGGTGGCGTCCGGGTAGTCCGCACGCGGCACACTCGCCTCGACCGCGGCGTCCACCTCGTCCCGCGTACCCACGGCGGCCACCACACCGTCCCGGACGTGCACCGCACCGCCGGGAATCCGTTCGGCGCCCGGGGCCGTCAGTACGCTTCCCGCCGAGATCACCAGCTCCACGCGAGCCCACTCCCCTTTCTCGTGTCGGCCGCGCCGGTCACGCGACCCTGGCCCGCAGCGCGTCGGAGAGCGCGACGAGCTGCCGCACGTCAGCGTCCAGCCCCTCCCCCTCCGGAGTCGCCACGAACACGGCCTTGGTCGCCACCGGTTCGCTGGCCCGGCTCGACCGCAGCGCGGCGGTCAGCGCGTCGGCCAGCGCGGGCGAGTCGGCCAGGTCGGCGCCCTCGTGCCCGGCGGCGAGATAGGGACTCACCCGCACCAGCCCGTCCCGGCACTCGATCACCCGCCGGTAGTAGAGACGGGTGACGCCGCGCAGGCGGACGGCGTCACGCCACCCGCCCGCGGGCACGCGATTCAGCGCGTCCTGCGGGAAGGCGTCGTGCAGCACAGTCCACAATGGACCGAGTCGGTGGTACATCCGGCGGTGGTGCGACCACACGCGCACCGCGGCGAAGCGGGTGGTCAGGCCCGGGTAGGTCAGGCCGATCACGAACAGCGGGATGGACAGGGCCAGCAGCAGCGACAGCGCCGACACCAGCCCGGGGATCGTCGCGGCGCCCGTCGCACGCACCACCACCAGGACGGCACGGATGCCGGAACCGACCACCATCCCCGCCAGCCCGGCCGCCACGATCCACAGCCCGGTCGACAGAGGCGGCTCGGAGACCCGGGCGTAGCGCCAGGTCCAGACGAGCGCGACGCAGAGAACGTAGGCGAGGTAGACACCGCCGCCGAGATAGAAGATCGCCAGCCCGGGCACGGTCATGTCGGCATCGGCGTAGGACGTGCCGCGCAGGCCCTCCGGGGTGAGCACGGTGGCCACCGTCATCAGCACCGCGGTCGCGACCAGCGGCACCAGCTCCCAGCGGGCACGCCTGCGGCCACCGCCCGCGTCGGCCGCGGAGAACAGGTAGAAGCACATGATCCAGTACACGGTGACCAGCAGGAAGACGTTCTGCACCAGCTTCGCCGTACCCGCGCCGACCGCGCCGTCCACGGCCTCGGCCACCGCCTGCAGGCCGAACGGGTACGCCACCGCCGCCGACACCAGGCAGAGCACGACGGCCCGCAGCGGGCGGTCGTGCGGCGCCTTGCCGAGCTGGTACAGCTTCCAGCCGACGGCCAGCAGGAGCAGCAGCCCGAACCCGCCGTTGAGTGCGCTCACTGCCACCCCTGGCGATCGCCCAGCGCCGTCTGGACCCGCTGCACGTGCGCGTCCCGGGCGACCCGGGGAGCGACCCGGTCGAGCACCGAGGCCCACTCCAGGATGATGGTCGCGACGAGTTCGGCCTCGCGTTCCCGTTCGTCGTCGTAGCTGGTGCGGCGCAGAGCCCGGCGCACGGCGTTGCGCATGATGTCGGGGGTGAGCAGCGGCGCGATGTCGTCGTCGGCGCCGTCGCTCTGGTGGTCGGCGAGGATGTGGCCGACCTCGTGCAGGATGATGTGGTCCTGATGGGTCTTGCTGGTCTCCTGCTGGTACAGCACGTAGTCCGTGGTGTCGGTGGCGATCCACAACCCGAACGGGCCGGGCACCGGCAGCGGGTACGGCACCAGGCGGATCGGGCGGCCACGTCGTTCACCGAGGCGGCCGCAGAGCACGTCCACACGCAGCGGCGGCTCGATGTCCAGCGCCTGGAGTTCACGCCTGCAGCGCCGCCGCAGCTCTCGTTCCTTCCGTGACTCCTTCACCGGTCACATTCTAAGCACGCGCCGTCACTCGTTCTCGTGACGCTCGGCACGCTCGAGCCGGTAGACCACATCGAGCAGGTCCATCACCTGCTTGCGGCGGTCCGGCGACAGCTCACCGGCCCGCATCGCCATCAGCCTGGCCTCGCTGCCCGCCTCGGCCTCCCGCGCCCTGGCCCGTTCGCCGGCGAGCCGTTCGATCTGCTCGTCGATCCGGCCCGCGACACCGTCGTCGAAGAAGTACGCGGGCGGGACGCCGAAGAACTCCCCCAGCGCCTGGAGGTGCTTCAGCGTCGGATTGCTCTTGCGGCCCTTGCGGAGCTGCCAGATGTAGCTCTGCGAGATCGTCACCCCCTGCTCGGCCGCCGCCTGCGCCACCTGCTCGTTGCTGTACTCCCGGCCGTCCGGCCGCCGTACCGCGGTGAACAGATGGTTCAGCCGACCGGCGAGATCCTCGCCCGAACCCGTCCCCATCACTACCTCCGCTTCCACCCACATGAATCAGCAGGCGAGACCGATGAACTTTCATCAGTTGCATGTCGCCAGAGGCCAGTATAGATTCTCCAGCCAACGGGACAACTCAGGAAAATGTCCGAATGCGGGACGCATCACCTGAGTTTCCCACCGAACAGTGGAGCCGGCTGGCGCGAACCGCGGAGTTCTCTGGGGGTTTCCGTGGCTCGGCGTCGGCCGGCCCGCGGGAAATCGATTGCCCGCGGCGAACCTCCCGGGGGCGACCTCGACCGGCAAACGCCACCGGCGGCTCCCGCCGCTTCCGAGGGCGCACATAGCGACGCCGCTCTCGACCGGCCTGGGGGTCACCGGGAGAGCGGCGTCGCCACGACAATACACAAAACGTCAAGCATGTCGCGTCCCGGCGACCTCTCAGGTTCCCGAAGTCGCTCATTTGAGCATCGATGGACGCCAGCCCAGTTGGAACACGCGAACCCCCGGCGGCCCGGCGGTACCGCGCCGCGGGATCCATTGTGGACACAACCGCTCCGGCATCTCTGCGACCGATTGTCCTTTGTGGAGGGTACGGACGAGATGCGCGGCCGGTCAGCTGTGGCAGTGTGGCGGTACCCGGAACGCATGTCCGCACCGTCAGGAAGGCCAGCATGCACCTCGATCTCACCGGCAGGACCGCGCTCGTCACCGGCTCCACACAGGGAATCGGCTTCGCCATCGCCGAGGGCCTCGCCCGCTCCGGCGCGAGGGTGACCGTCAACGGGCGCGGTGACACCACCACCGAGGCGGCCGCCGCCGCGCTCACCGAGCGGGTGCCCGGAGCCGAGGTCCTCGCCGTGGCCGCCGACCTCACCACCGAGGAGGGGGCGGCCCGGATGGGCGACCTACTGCCCCGCACCGACATCCTGGTGAACAACCTCGGCATCTTCGGCGCCGAACCGGCCCTGGAGATCACCGACGACGAGTGGCGCCGCTACTTCGAGGTGAACGTCCTGGCCGCGGTGCGCCTCATCCGCGCATACCTGCCCGGAATGACCGATCGGGGCTGGGGCCGGATCCAGAACGTCGCCAGCGACTCCGCGATCGTGATCCCGGCCGAGATGATCCACTACGGCATGTCCAAGACCGCGCTGCTGGCCGTCTCGCGCGGATTCGCGAAAGAAGCGGCGGGCACCGGCGTCACGGTCAACTCGGTGATCGCGGGCCCGACACACACCGGTGGCGTGGAGAACTTCGTCCGCGAACTCGTCGGCGACGAACTCCCGTGGGACGAGGCCCAGCGCGAGTTCATGCGCCTGCACCGCCCGCAGTCGCTGCTGCACCGGCTGATCGAACCCGCGGAGATCGCGAACATGATCGTCTACCTCAGCTCGGAGCAGGCCTCGGCCACCACCGGCGCCGCGGTACGGGTGGACGGCGGCTACGTCGACTCGATCGTGCCCTGATCCCCCGCGGGCAGTGGCGCGCCCGCGACGCGGTGCGGGACCGCACGCTCGACGGGCGCTACCGTCGGCGGGTGAGCGACACCGAGTACGGCGCACCGGCCCCATGCGAACTGCTCGAGCACCGGGAGGTCCCGCTGGGCGGGCCGCGGGCGATGCCGGTACGTCGCAGCCTGCCCGGGCGGGACCGGCACCTGGTCGGCGCCTGGTGCTTCGCCGACACCTACGGGCCACTCGGCGCCGGAGCGTCTCCCGGAATGCGGGTGCCGCCGCATCCGCACACCGGCCTGCATACCGTGAGCTGGCTGCTCGGCGGGGAGATCCTGCACCGCGACAGCCTGGGCACGACCTGCCGGGTGCGCCCGGGGGAACTGAACCTGATGACCGCGGGCCACGGCATCTCCCACTCGGAGTACTCGACCGGCGCACAGGCGAGTGGACTGCACGGCGCGCAACTCTGGATCGTGCAGCCCGAAGCCGAGCGCGACGGACCTCCGTGCTTCGAGCACCACGGCACCCTGCCCTCGTTCACCCGGCCCGGCGCGACCGTCACGGTGCTGCTCGGCGCCCTCGACGGTGTGGTCTCACCCGCACGGACGGCGACCGAACTTGTCGGCGCCGAACTGGACCTCGCCGCCGGAACGCGACTCCGGCTGCCGCTGCGGCGGGATTTCGAGCACGCCGTACTCGCCCTGGACAAGCCGGTGACGGCCGAGGGACACGAGATTCCCACCGGTTCGATGCTCTATCTCCCGCCGGAGCGGGAAACCCTCACCGTGCACACCGCGGACGGCAACCGGGCACTGCTGATCGGTGGCGTCCCGTTCGAGGAACGGTTCGTCATGTGGTGGAACTTCCTCGCCCGCGATCACGGAGGGATCGCCACCGCACGGGAGGACTGGGAGTCCGGCGGAACGAGGTTCGGCACGGTGCCAGCGCAGGACGCCGGGCTGAGCGCTCCCCCGCTGCCGGGCGTACGGCTGCGGTCCCGGGGACGCCGTCGCGCACAGCCCTGACCGAGACCGCCTTCCGAATCAGCAGAGGTCGTGGAACAGGATGTGGATGTCGGTGTTTCCGGGGCGCGGCGCGAAGAACGTCGACACCGGCAGTGCCGTGCAGGTGGGGTCGATCTTGCCGAGGAATCGGTCGATCCTGCGGCCGGGGAACTGCTTGAGGACGGTCAACCCGAACCACGAGACGTAGAAACCGACAAGGCCGGCGCGGGCGGTTCGCTGGGAGGTGCTGGACATCGGCTCGGCTCCTCCGGATCTCAGATTCCCGTGGTGGGGGCCGGTTCGGCGCTGTGTGCCCGTACCCACTCGATTCCGTCCACCTCCGCGGCGTGCTCCCGGCGCATCACCGGTCCGTCGTGGGTGGCGCCGTCCACGACCTGTCTGCGATGCACGGGCGAGAGTTCGCACAGCTGCTCCTGCAGCAGACCGGGTGGCCGATCGCGGTCAGCTCCCTGGCGTCCGGCGTCCACGAGCGCATCCAGGACGTCAGCTCGCGGCGCGCGGCGAGCCAGGGCGCGGCGGCGGTCATCCGTTCCACCATGGCCGCCTCGCCTCGTCGGGCAGGTGGCCGATGTCGCCGGACTCGGCGTCGGGCGCGGCCCGGCCGCGCAGGACCTGGCCGAGCTTGCGGTTGAGGTTCTGCCGGATCCACGGAAGGCCGTCACGCTGCGGGCCCGAGCGGATCATCTGGTCCGGACGGGAGGAGTCGACGAAGACCGGGCCCGGCACGAGTTCCGGGTAGCGGCGGGCGAAGGAGCGGATCAGCAGCCCGCCCACCGAGTGCCCGACGAGCACCACCGGGGAGGGCAGGCCGAGCGTGTTGATGAGGTCACGCAACCGCGTGGCCACGACCTCGGCGTCCTGCCCGCGCACCACCGCCGGGCTCCAGCCGTTGCCCGGCCGGTCGTAGGCCAGGCAGGGGACGTCCCGCCCGAGACCGTGCAGAACCCAGCTCCACTCGGACACCGGCAAACCATCGCACTGTCGAAGACGACCGACGGCCCATTCCCGTCGCCCTGCCGGAGAACCACGAACGCCGGCCGTGACGTAGGAGAGGCAGGCCTGGCTCGCGATGAACGCGACCGAGGCCTCGCGAGCACGTGAGTCGCGATCGAACAGCCTCTCCAGCGCCGAGGCGGCGTAGTTGACGAACGCGAAGTGGTCCGACCCGTCGAACCCGTAGTTCATCCGGGCCTGCAGGCCGAACGAAGTTCCGCACATCGTGCCGGCGAGAACGCCGCGCTGGGCCCGGCTTCCGCCGGGGAGCAGCAGACCGGCGGCGGCCAGCACCCGTGTCCGGACCAGCGCGATCACGTTGAGGTACTCGACAACCGTCGAAGCGAACTGGGCGCCGAGACCACGCATCAGCCTCGGATGCTCCAGCCTCGTGACCGACCGGCCGAACACGTCCTCGTCGGACAGCGTCCTGGACGCGGCCGATCTGTTCCAGCGCACCGGTCAGCGCTCCCACCGACGTCAGCGCCTCGACCCGGCGGACAACCCGGTCCACCGCGTCCCCGCGGTGCTCGATCGACTCTCCGGACACGGCTACCGGCATTCCTTCACGCGGGATCGGGACGAGGACTGCGAACGTCGTGCGCCGGGAGCGGACGAGTTCGTCCTCTCCCCGGCTTGTCACGCCGAAACCCCGGTCAGGCGACAGTGGCCGCGCACTGGGCGACCATGGCGTCCACCGAGTGCCCCTTGCCGGTGGTGAACCCACCCGTGAGGTCCGACCGGTACGCCTTGCCGACGCTGGTGGCCGCCAGGTTCACGCCGATCGCGACAGCGGCGAACGCGGTGGAGCCGGCGAGGCGACGAGCGGGCGCATCGTGCGGACGGACGGGCCCGCTTCTTCTGGCCGCTACCGCCGGAGGGATCTTGTCCCCGGTCGAGGTCGCCGCCACGATGGTTGCCGGACACAGCACGCGGGAGCCGGAGGCCGGGTATGGAATCGTACGATGCCGTCGTCGTCGGCGGCGGGCACAACGGGCTCGTCGCGGCGGCGTATCTCGCCAGGGCGGGCCGGTCCGTGCTGGTGCTCGAACGACGGGCAGAGGTCGGCGGCGCGGCGGTGTCGTTCCGGGCCTTCCCCGGCGTGGACGTCCGGCTGTCCCGGTACTCGTACCTGGTCAGCCTGCTACCCCGGTCGATCATCGCCGACCTCGGACTCCGGGTGGATCTCCGCCGCAGGCGCATGTCCTCCTACACCCCGGCAGGGGACCGTGGCCTGCTCGTCGACACCGGCGACGACGCCCGCACCTCGGCCTCGTTCGCCACTGTCACCGGTGGGACACGGGACTTCGACGGGTGGCGTCGTTTCCAGGCGATGACCGGGCGGGTCGCCGAGCGCACGTCCGGCACCCTGACCGAACCACTGCCCTCGCGTGCCGGCCTACGGGCACTGATCGACGACGATGCCGCCTGGGGCGCTTTGTTCGAGCGTCCGCTGGCCGACACGATCACCGAACTTTTCGGTGACGACACCGTTCGCGGCGTGGTCCTCACTGACGCGCTGATCGGCACCTTCGCCGCCGCGGAGGATCCCGGCTTAGCCCAGAATCGGTGCCTGCTCTACCACGTCATCGGCAACGGGACCGGTGACTGGGACGTGCCGGTGGGCGGCATGGGCGCGGTGACGAGTTCGCTGGCCGAGGCCGCCAGGGCGGCGGGCGCCGACATCGTCACCGCGGCCGAGGTGCTGTCCGTGACACCGGACGGTGAGGTCCGCTACCGCAAGAACGACGCCGAGCACGTACGGCACGCCGGGCACGTACTCGCGAACGTCGCGCCGCGCACCCTCGCCCACCTGCTCGGCGAGGAACCGGACGATGCCCCGGAAGGCTCGCAGCTCAAGGTGAACATGGTGCTGACACGCCTGCCCCGGCTGCGGGATCCGCAGATGGATCCGCGGGAGGCCTTCGGCGGGACGTTCCACGTCAACGAGACCTATGCACAACTCGCGACCGCGTACGCGGAGGCCGCGAGCGGACGCGTCCCGGCGCTCCCGCCCTGCGAGATCTACTGCCACTCGCTCACGGACCCGTCCATCCTCGGACCGGTGGAGAGCGCGGCGGGCGCCCATACGCTGACCCTGTTCGGCCTGCACATGCCCGCCCGCCTGTTCGCCGGCGACAACGAGGGTGCGAGACGGGAAGCCCTGCACGCCACCATGTCCTCACTGAACAGTGTCCTCGCCGAGCCCATCGAGGACTGCCTGTGGACGGCGCCGGACGGTGCCGCGTGTGTCGAGGCCAAGACCCCGCTCGATCTGGAGACCGAACTGGGCCTGCCCGGCGGGCACATCTTCCACCGGGACCTGTCCTGGCCGTTCGCCGACGACCCCGGCCTCACCGGCAGATGGGGGGTGGAGACCGGGCACGAACGGATCCTGCTGTGCGGAGCGGGGGCCGTACGCGGCGGTGGCGTCAGCGGCATTCCCGGGCACAACGCGGCCATGGCCGTGCTGGGCCGATGATCCGCGGGACATCGCGGCGGTGCGGAGGTACCACGGCCGCTGGATCCACTGTGGACGTCGCGTTCGGACGGACGCCGCCGGGCCGTGTCGCCGCTGACAACGCCGCCCGGAATGTCCCGCTCACATGAGCATCGGCCAGGCTCCGGTCGGGCACCCCATCGACGGCGGCGCGATACGGCGAATTTCTCGTTGTTCCTCGCCGACATCCGCCTGGCCGGGGACAGGGCTCCAACGAGCGTCTGACGTCCCCCTGAACGACAGGGATTCGCTTGGCGCAACGGGCACGACGTATCGTCGAAAGACTCGTCGCAATCAGATGTCGTGATGCCCCAATGGTTTCTCTGTGGTTCTGACGATGTGAACAGTTCACCGTCGTGCATACAGTTCCGTTGCCAAATTCCCCGTCAGAGTGTCGAAACATGTCTCTGACACACGACTCCTACATCGCGGGCCGTGCGCAGCGGAACGCCGCCGCGCACGGCGAGCACCACGCGCCGGCCGACTCCGCGACAGCCGCGCGGACAGCAGGGCCGCGAAGATGTTCGAATACCCCAACGTTCCCGGACTGATCCAGGCACGCGCGCTGGCCGGTCTCGGGCCTCGTCCTACCCGGGGCCACCCGCGCCCAGCGCGGAGTCCTCTCCTCGACGATGGCGGCGACCTCGTACGGCCTGCAGAACCGCATGGTCTACGGCTTCGACGGGTCCGACCACTTCGCCTTCATCAAGTACGCCGCCTCCGCGCTGGAGAAGGCCTTCGGGCACGACCGCCAGGCGCGCGAGGCCGTGGCCTGGTTCGTCGCCACCCAGGCATGCCTGTCGTACTTCACCGCCGGAGTAGCGAAAGCGATATCGCCGGTGTGGCGGGACGGTACGGCCATCCCGGCGATCATCCGCACGGCGACCTACGGCGATCCGCTGTTCTTCCGCATGGTCGAGAGCCGGCCCTGGCTGGCCAAGGCCGTCGCGTGGTCGACGATCGCCGGTGCGGCCACGTTCCCCCTCGCGCTGGTGGCACCCAAGCCGATCTCCAGGGCGATTCTCGCCGCCGGCGCCGGATTCCACCTCGGCAACGCGCGTTTCATGGGTCTGAACCGGTTCTCCTGGTCGTTCTGCGCGACCTCTCCGGCGATCAATCACGTTGCCAGGCCGATCGACGTGGCCTCGATCAGGGCGGCCAGGCCGGTGCAAGGCACTGACCGGCTCGCGTGCGGCGCGCCGCACGACGATCACGACCGCGGGCGCCGCCGCGATCGCGGCCAGGATCGCGGCCAGGGCGTCCGCCAAGCGGACCGCCGCGGCGGCCGCGGCGATGCCCGGCGAACTGGTCCGTGTTGGCGGACAGGACGTGCACGTACTCGCCCGGCGGCAGGGCGAAGGTCCGACCGTGGTCTTCGAGAACGCGATGATGTGCCCGTCCCCGGAATGGGCGTGGGTCGCGGGCCGGCTCGGCCCGGACGTGCCGTATGTCGCCTACGACCGGCCCGGTACCGGATGGAGTTCGCCGGCGGGCCCGCAGAGCGCGAAGGACCTCAGCGCTCGGCTGCTCAACCTGCTCACCACACTGGGCATGCACACGCCGTACATTCTGGTCGGCCACTCCGTGGGCGGGCTGCTCATCCGCGACTTCGCGCGCCGCTACCCGGATTCGTCGGCGGGTCTGGTGTTCGTGGACTCCTCCCATCCCGACCAGCTCGCCCGTTCGGCGCAGCAACGCAATGACCTGCCCTGGGTCCGCGCCTGCTCACCCCGCATCTGCGTGCCCTGACCGGCACGCTCAGCAACTCCGCGCACGACGGGGCGATCTCCGACCTCCCCGCCGAGCTCGCCGCGGCCGCGCACACGACCCGGCGGCAGCCGGCGATGTGGCGTACCGCGCGACACGAATTCGCGCAGTGGCAACGGTCCTGGGCGGGCGCCGCGGCCGAGTTCACCGGCACCGAGCATCCGATCGCCGTCGTCACCGCGGGAAAGATCGCGGGCGACGATCCGGCACACGGTGAGATGCAGGCCGAACTGGCGGCGCTCTCATCCCGGTCGCGGCACGATGTCGTGGCAGGCGCCGGTCACGAGGAACTGGTCATAACACCGGAGTACGCGGCACGTGTGGCACAGAGCATCGAGTGGGTCCGCGCCGAAGCGGTCGCCCTGGCCGACACCGACGGCTGATCCGGCCGGCGGAAACCCCTCCGCGGAAAGGAATCGCACGTGTCCCTCGCCTTGTGATGAATTCACGCGACGACTACCGATTCTGTTGACGAGCAACCCGCCTGCTGCCAGAGTGTGCGCTCCTGCCCACATGAACGACATCGGAGGGTGCGGCATGGGTCGAACACACGGAATGTCCCGCAGGCGGGCACTCGGCGTCGGGCTCGCCTCGGCGGCGGTGGTACCCACCCTGCTGTCCGCGGGGGGACACGCCTGGGCGGCATCGTCTCGCGCCCCGCGTCAGGCGCCGCCGGGCGAACCGCCGATGGACGTCGTCTGGACGACCGACTTCACGAACGGCTGGGACGGCTGGGAGGACACCCCCTGGAACGACCAGCCGCAGGGCGAGGTCGAACGACCCACCGTCGTGGCGTCCCCGCTCGGGCAGGGGCAGAGCGGGCGTTTCCATCTGGACGGCGGGCAGCAGCGCAACGAGTCCCAGCCGGAAGCCGCCCAGAGTATCGGGGAGGGCGACGTGCTGGTCGTCCGCTTCACCGACTACCTCGAAGAGGGGTTCCCGGTGGACACCGACGACTGGCAGATCGTCCTGCAGTTCAAGAACGACGGCGAGGGTTCGCCGCCCTGCGAGATCAAGATCGGGCACGGGGTCTACGCGCTCGACGGCAACTCCGGCGCCTGGTCGCACGACATCGGGCCGGCGATCACCGGTGAGCCCGTCGACATCGCCGTGCGGATCATCTTCTCGGCGGACCCGGCCGTGGCCGCCATGGACGCCTGGCACAACGGAACACAGACCCTCACCGGCGCGAAACCCGAAGGCGCGGGAACGCTGTACGAGGGCCTGGGCAGCTACCTCAAGACCGGCCTCTACCGCGACAGCGCGATCAGCGAGGCGGGTACCCGGTACCTGGACAGCCTCACCATCGGCACACCCGCCTGATCGTCGCCGGTGCCCCCGTGGCGGCGGGGTCACCGCGGCGATGACCGTCCATCCACAGTGGACGCAGCTCGGTCCCGCTGGCGCGCCGCGCTCGCGGCGTCGATCATCTCGGCCAGCCCGGCGACCCCGGGAGCGGCGGCGATCTCGGCCGCCAGGCGCTCCGCCGCCCGCGCGTAGCCCGGGTCGCGCAGAACCGTGCGGACCGCGCGCGCCACCGCGGCGGGCTCCGGTGTGTTCGTGCCCAGGCCCACGCCGGCACCGGACCACACGACGCGCGCGGAGACCTCCGCCTTGTCCTCGGTCGCACCGGCCACCACCATCGGCACGCCGTGCCGCAGTGCGAAGTGGACGCCGCCGTACCCACCGTTCGTCACCAGGACGTCCACCCGCGGGAGGAGCAGTTCGAAGGGCAGGAACGGGGCCACGCGGACGTTGTCCGGCAGCGGATGCGGCAGCCGCCGCACATCGGCTCCCCCCGTCGTCACCACCACCAGCGCGTCCTCCCCCGCCAAACCCGCCATGGCGGGCCCGGCGAGCTGGCCCGGGTCCGCGTTGGCGACGGTCCCCTGGGTCACCAGGATCACCCGGCGCTGCCCGGACAGCTCGTCCCACCAGTCGGGCAACGGCGTGTCCGGCCGCGGACTCCGTGCCACCGGGCCGATGAAGCGCACCGTCGGCGGCAGATCGGAACGCGGGTACTCGAAGCCCGGCACGGTGAACTGCGCCAGTCCGTCGGCGAGAACCTGCCAATCCATGAAGAAGACCGGGAGCCCGCGGCCGGTGACCGGTTCGAGGGTCCGGGAACATTCCCGGTGCAGTGCCCGGAAGACGATTCGCTGCGCGACCACGGTGAGGACCCGGTTGCGAAGCCTGCCCAGCACTCCCCGCATCGGCGGAATGCCCAGTCCGAACGGGGCGGTGTCCCGGCTGGTGAGGCCGAGCGGCAGGATCCCGGCGCCGATCACCACCGGCCGATCCGCCCGGTCGCGCAGCACCAGCGCGATCGCGCCGATGAACAGTGGTTCGGCCAGTACCACGGTGACCGGCTCGGCCTCGATCAGCGAGCGAAGGAGGCGGTACTGGCTCAGGGCGGGCCGGAGGAAGATCTCGCGGAAATCGTGCCGGAAGACCGCCGGCCCGGTCAGCCCGGCGCGCCGGGGGTGGTCGGCGTCGATCGTCCGGTCGTCGAAGTCCGCCTCGTCGGGCAACGGGCAGAACCCCGCGCCGGTGGCGGCCACGGCGTCCGCGAATCGCCGTCCGGTCAGGAAACGCACGCGATCACCGCGCCGCACCAGTTCCGTGGCCACGGCGAGCAGTGGAGCCACGTGGCCGTGTGCGGGGGTGGCGCAGATCAGGATCGAGGCCATGACGTATCCCATCCCGGAGGTGTCCTAGAATTGAATTGCTCGCCAAAGTATTCACTACCCTGTTAGGACGGTCAATATGGCGCCCGAGGCCACCCGTCGCGCTTACACCTCGCGCCTGCGCTCCGAGCAGGCCGCCGACACCCGCCGCCGGGTGCTCGACGCCGCCGCGCACCGCTTCGCCGCGGACGGCTACGTCGCCACCACCCTGGCCGGGATCGCCGGGCGGGCCGGGGTGTCGGTGGAGACCGTGAAATCGTGCGGTGCCAAGCGAGACCTGCTGCTGTCCTCGTTCGAGCAGACCTTCGCGGGAGAGGAGGGCACCACCCCGCTGAGCTCCCGGCCCGGTCTGGCGGAACTGCTCACGCTGGAACGGGACGCGGACGCCATCGCGGCCAGTGTCGCCTTCGTCGCCGAGGCCAATGCCCGGGCGAGCACGTTGTGGCGGACGCTCACCAGTGCGGCCGACACCGACCCGGTGATCCGCGCGAGCCTGACCGAACTCCTCGGCAGGCGCCGGGCCGACATCACCGCCGCCACAGCCGTACTGCAGAATCGTGGCCTCGTTCCCCGCGGTCCGGACGCCCGCGCCCGCACCGCGGACGTGCTGTCCTTTCTCTCATCTCCCGAGGGATACGAACAACTCGTACTCACGGCGGGATGGCCACACCGCGACTACGTCGATTGGCTTACCCGCACGATCACCGCGGCACTTCTCCACGGCTGAATTCACCCCATTAGCGTGACGTTCTTTCCCACATCCCGTCCGGATTAGCCGGTTTCCGACCTCTCGCGTAACGACACCGGTCCGCCACCAAGAAACGGTACGGGCAAAAGTCACGATCCGGGTGTTAGGGTAATCGGAATAGCCCGGATCAGGCACGAACAGAAGGATCCAAACAAATGGCCCAGAAAGTTGTTGTCGAGATCGAGGACGATCTCGACGGTTCCCAAGCAGCCGAGACGGTGGCGTTCGCACTTGACGGCGCGGCCTACGAGATCGACCTTTCCGAGGACAACGCCGCCGAACTGCGGGACGCCCTCGCCCAGTTCATCGACAACGGACGGCGGCTCGGCGGCAGGCGGCGCACCAGTGCGGCGAAGGTCGTCGCGGCGGCGAAACCGACCGTGTCCGACCGGGAGCGCAACCAGGCCATCCGGGCGTGGGCCCGGGACGAGGGATACGAGGTGTCCGAACGCGGACGTATCCCCTCGGACGTGGTGAGCGCCTACGACGGCCGCTGACGGATTCGATCCGGTACAACGGTGACGGGTGAAGTGGCGTGCGTCCACTTCACCCGTTTTCCGTGGTACGCCGTTTCACCTCAGCCGTTCTCGTCGCGCGGAACGCCGGAACAACACCACCCGCACAAGGACCGAAATGGTTCATGGGTGCGGGCGCCGTACCGGCCGGTCGACGGAACCGGGCTACGGGGAGGCCGACGGCCAGGCCGGGCCGCCTCGGTCAGTCCTGCCGTATCTCCACGGAATTCAGCACCACCGGCGTCAGCGGCCGATCCCCTCGGCCGGTGGCCGTCCGCGCGATTGATTCCACGACCACCCGGGAATCCGCGTCCTCGACCGCACCGAAAATGGGGTAGGTGAAGTCCAGGTGCCGGGCGCGGCCGATGGTGATGAAGAACTGCGAACCGTTGGTGCCCGGCCCGGCGTGGGCCATCGCCAGGCGAAACGGCTCGTCGAATCGCAGATCCGGGTGGAACTCGTCACCGAATCGGTAACCCGGATGACCGCGACCGGTGCCCGTCGGATCGCCGCCCTGGATCCACGCACCGTCGATGACGCGGTGAAACGTCGATCCGTCGTAGAACGGGCCGGACAGCGTGCCGGAGGCGTTCGGCTGGGTGTACGCCTTCGTTCCCCCGGCGAGGCCGATGAAGTTGGCGACCGTCTTCGGCACCAGGTCGTCGAACAACCTGAGCCGGATGTCCCCGTGGCTCGTGTGCAGTGCGACGAATTTCAGGGCGCCACCACCTCCAGGTCCGGAGAACGGAACACACCGCTCGTTTCCGCCCGGACCCGATTATCCGCCGGAACGCCCTCGCACGCACATCATGGCCGTCGGCGGGCCGGCCCCGGGAGCGAACCTCGGTGACGAAACGGTCAGGGCAGGACGTAGGTCGCCACCGAGCCCGCCGGGATGGTGACCTCGACGTGCCGGTCGCCGACGGCCAGATCGAAGGTTCGCTCGGCGCCGGTGTTGACGACGATCGTCGCGAGATCCCCCTCGGGATTGCGAAACGCGGTGGACCGCAACGACTCGGCTCCCGGCCCGGCCGCTCGCGAACCGATTCGCACGGCCCTTGGCCGGACGAAGTCGCTGGCGTGCCCGAGCGCGTAGAAGCTGGCGGTGCGTTCGACGGTGCCCTTCTCATTGTCCACGGTCACCAGGCCGGTGCAGGTGGAGCACCGGCCGAGCGAGGGACCGTGCTCCGGGTCCAGGGCCAGGTTCCACAGGTGCACCGAGGCCGCGCCCTGGCGGGTGGCCTCGACCACCAGGTTGCCTGCCTGCCACAGCAGCCCGTCGGCGAACGAGCGCGCCTGTTCGGGTGCGGCGGTTCCGGTGCACTCGGTGAGGTGCACCGGCATCTCCGGGTGGGCGCGGGCGAACTCGCCCTGTTGCGCCACAGTGCCCCGATAGCAGTGGAAGGCGATGCCGTCGAGGTAGGCGCGCGCCTTCGGGTCGGCGAGTAGGTGCTCGGGGTACTCGGGGTGGTCCCAGTTGTGGTCGAAGCCGAGGATCTGCACATCGCCGAACCCGGATTCCTCCAGCGCGGGGCCGAGGTCGTTGGCGACGAACGCCGCCTGCGCCGAGGCGGTCATCCACATGGTCGGCACGCCCGGGTCGGGGTTCTCCGGCTCGTTCTGCGGGCTGACGGCGTTGACCGGGACTCCGGCGGCGGCGTACTCCTCGAGGAAGCGCACGAAGTACCGGGCGTAGGTGTGGAAGGCCGCGGGTTTCAACGCGCCGCTGCGCAGGCTGTCGTTGTCCTTCATCCACCCCGGCGCCGTCCACGGCGAGGCCATGATGCCCAGGTCCTGGTTGAGCTCGCGCGCCTGCCGCAGCAGGGGCAGTACGTCGACCCGGTCGTTGCCGAGATCGAAGGACTTGAGTTGCCAGTCGGTCTGCCCCGGCGGCATGTCGTCGTAGCTGCGGAACTTCGGGGAGAAGTCGGAGGCGCCCATCGGCTGGCGCAGGCTGGTCAGCCCGATGCCCCCGTCCGGGTCGAACAGCGCGGCCATGATCTCGTCCCGCTGCGGCGAGGCCGCGATCAGCGAGGCGGAGGATTCGGTGAGCGCGGCACCGAAACCGCGCATCGTCTGATGCTTCTCCTCCGGCAGCAGGGTGACGGTGGTGCCGCCGGTGCCGGGAGCGCCGTCCTGGATCGGCACGGTGGACTGTTCGGCGAGGCGCAGCTTTCCGTCGCCGGTGGTCACCCAGGACCGGACCGACTCGGCCGCCGCGGCGCTGCCCACCCCCATCGAGCAGGTCAGCACGGCCGCGCAGACGGCGGCCAGGCGGGCCGTGGAACGACGTCGGTGCCGCCACCGGAGTGCGTTGCGGCGTGAGCTGGGACGGCCGGTCGGCCGGTGCGATTCCACGTGCGGACCCCGAGGACTGGACGGCAGGATCCGACAAACCCTACCGGCAGTGTGTGGAGAATTGGTAGGGATGTCGTCCTCCGGCCATACCGCCCCGGACGGCCGTCCGGGTGGGCCCTGTCCGGCAATCGGCCCGTTCGCGGTATTCGACCGAGAACTGCCCGCCGGGCCTACGCGGTCAGCCGCGGTGTCACCGGCAGGCCGGCGGCGCTCCACGCGGCGAAACCGCCCAGTACGTCCCCGACCGCGGTGAGCCCGAGCAGGTCGGCCACCTGACGCGCGGCCAGGCTCGAGGTGTACCCCTCGTTGCACAGCAGGATGATCTCGCGATCGGACTGCCCGGGACCGAGTTCCTTGAGTCTGGCCTGCCCGGTCACGTCGAGCCGCCATTCCAGCACGTGCCGCGAGACGGCGACCGCACCGGGGATCTCCCCGAACCGCAGCCGGTACTCGAGCGGCCGGAGATCCACCAGCAGCGCACCCGTTCCCACCGCGTCCGCGGCCTCCTCAGGGCGGTACCGGCGCAGTCCCTCCCGCGCCTCGGCGAGTCTGCGCGAGATGAGGTCGGTGTGCTCGGTGCCGGTCATCGGCTCGTCGCCCTTGCCGACGCGGCGAGGAGCTCCAGTTCCCCGGTGTCCGGCTCCGGCGAGTCGCACGGGATCTCCCGCAGATGGTGCGGGCCGCCGGGAAGCCAGCAGTAGAAGTTCATGGCGCGCAACGGCCGCGAGTAGGCGTGCACGGTGACCGCGGCCTCGGTGTCGATGTTGACCAGATTGTGCAGATAGCGCGGGCCGAAGGCCACCGCATCCCCGGCCCGGTGCCTGCGGGTGCGCAACCGCGAACCGTCCAGGTCGGCGTGGTCCTCCAGCAGCGAACCGCGGGCGACGGCGAAGGCACCGACGCTGCCACCGTGATCGTGCAGCAGGGTGTCCTGGCCGAGCTCCCAGCAGATCAGCCACACCTCGAACAGGTCCTCGTGGTGCAGGCGGACGAAATACCGTTCGGTGAGGTCGAACCGGACGTGCCCGGTCCAGAGTCCGGGCCGGGAGACCACGGAGGACGCGATGCGCCGCAGGGCCTCCGGTCGCAGCCGCGTGCCGTCGACATCGTCCGGCCGCGGGCGGATTCCGGGCGCCATGGCGCCCAGTTCAGGGGTGATCGTCACGAGACAAGCTCCTCCGCTTGAGCCCGCGATGTGACCGGACACGGGTACACCCCCGCCCGGCCCCACGAACGGGCCATCTCGGTTCGGGAGTCCACGCCGCCACACCGGCCATGCCGGCCGCCGGTGCACTGCGCGAAAACCCGAAGAACCAATGTGAATTTGTCAGTTGGGCCGGCCGAGCCGGCGGACGTCGCCACAGCGCGTCGCCCGGAATGCTATCGGACACCGACGAGTGAAGGAATCGGCCGGACGGCGGTCAGCCCGCGGGCAGATTGTCCAGTTCGAGCGAATCTCCGAGATCGGCGAAGATGAACACCCGCACCGCGTGCCCGGTGGTCGGGTGCACCTGGGCCAGGTAGGCGTGCACCCGGGCCTCCACCACGTCCTCCACCGCGCCGATGAAGTCCGCCCGGGTCGCCTCGTGCAGTGCCTCGTGGTGCCGCAGGACCGCCTCCCGGTATCCACGGTCGCTGAGCACGCTGTCGGCGGCCGTGAGGCTGTCGATCGAGAGGACGACCAGGCTCACCGGTTCGTCCTGGCTCACCGAGACCTTGACGCTGCTCGGTCCGCGGCCGTAGAACGACCGTTCGAGCTGGATGATCCTGTCCGCGACAGCGTTGCGCTGCGCCCGCGTGATCTGCACGCCGACCGGTCCTTTCGACGAGACATCGCCCAGGGGTCAGCCTACGTCACCCCGCGCGCGCGGCCCGCCGAAACGGCGCGGCACGGTCGTGCGGAGCCATCCACCGTTGTTACGCGAGCGTCCCCGGCCGGCGAACAGGAGCAGCGCACCGACGAGAATCAGGAGTCCGCCGGCACCGAGGAGGGGTGCGAGGCCCGGACTGACGCCGGTGGAGGCCAGGTCACGCGGACCGGTGGGGAATCCCGACGGGCCCTCCCTGCCAGAGCCGCCGGTGCCCGCGAAACCGTTGCCGCCACGGGAATCCGTCGTACCGAGCACACCTGTGCTGGACTCGCCGGTGGTCGTCGCGCTGGTCTCACCGGTGGTGTCGTCCGTCGTGGTCGTGTCCTCGGTCGTGGTCGTGTCGTCCGACGTGGTCGTGTCCTCGGTCGTGGTCGTGTCGTCCGTCGTGGTCGTGTCGTCCGTCGTGGTCGTGTCCTCCGTCGTGGTCGTGTCGTCCGACGTGGTCGTGTCCTCGGTCGTGGTCGTGTCGTCCGACGTGGTCGTGTCCTCCGTCGTGGTCGTGTCGTCCGACGTGGTCCAGACGACAGGCCGGGTAGGGTCGCCGGTTGGGAGGCCTCCTAGGTCCCCGGCGGCGGCGAATAGT
>NZ_NKYE01000050.1 GCF_002262875.1 Amycolatopsis antarctica
ATATAAATTATATTTCCTTTATAAATTATTAATATATCCTTTTTAATTAAATAAAATAAAAATATTATAAATATTAATAATTAATTTTTTATTTATATTTATATATATATTAAAGATTAAATATATTATTAATACTAGTTTATAATTTATTATTAATAAATAGTCCGGCCCGCCCCCTGCGGGGCGGACCCCGAAGGAGTTCGATTTAAATTATAATTTAATAATTTTTATTTATTAATAGTTCCCGCGAAGCGGGAACCCCGTAAGGAGTTTTATTATTAATATAAAAAGAGTAAGGATAATAATAAATTCTTTTAATTTATTTTTTAATAAAATATAATTTTAAAATAGTTTTTATAGTCCGGCCCGCCCCGCGGGGCGGACCCCGAAGGAGTTCGGTCTGGCATTAATTATAATAATTATATTAATATTATTATTATTTAATATATTATAATATATTTATTTATATTTTATAATATTAATAATTATTTTATATTTTATAAATATAATATATATTTTATATTTTAATAACTATCTAATTAATAGCTATTTTGGTGGAATTGGTAGACACGATACTCTTAAGATGTATTACTTTACAGTATGAAGGTTCAAGTCCTTTAAATAGCAATAAATAT
>NZ_NKYE01000051.1 GCF_002262875.1 Amycolatopsis antarctica
GGCATCGCAATTTCAGGCGCGACGGCGCACAACGCGACGCGCATCCTCGAGCCGCTGCGCGACCTGTTTGCCGCCATCTTCTTTGTGGCGTTCGGGCTCAATACGGATCCCGCATCCATCCCGCCGGTCCTTGGCTGGGCCCTGGTGCTGGCCGTCATCACGGCCGCCACCAAAATGGCGACGGGCATCTGGGCGGCCAAGCGCGCCGGCATTGCGCGGCCCGGCCGCCTGCGCGCCGGAGCCACGCCGATCGCACGCGGTGAATTTTCCATCGTCATTGCGGGGCTGGCGGTTGCTTCCGGGGCGGTCCCCGGCGAACTGGCGGCGCTTGCCACCGCGTATGTCCTGCTGATGGCGGTTGTGGGTCCGCTGGCCGCCCGGTTTGTGGGGCCTGTCAGGGCCGCCCAGCCGCCTGCTGGCGTGGCCGCCAACGCCTGAGTCCGCCGTTGCCCCTGCGTGGGCCCGGGGCGGGCGCTTCGCTGCCTGCTAAATCTCCGTGCGGTGGAAGTTCAGGTGGCTGCGGCTCGCGGTAGGACCGCGCTGGCCCTGGTACCGGTTGCCGTATTCGCCCGAACCATAGGGATGCTCCGCAGAGGACGTCAGCCTGAAGAAGCACAGCTGGCCAATCTTC
>NZ_NKYE01000052.1 GCF_002262875.1 Amycolatopsis antarctica
GATCGGGTTCGGGCGGTGGACGGGCGTGACCCGCAGCCCTCGGCTGCGGTGCTGGATTCCCAGTCGGTGAGGAGTTGCGAGGGTGGCGAGGCAATCGGTTACGACGCGGGGAAGCGGGTGCGGGGTCGCAAGCGTCACCTGCTCGTCGATACCTGTGGCTTGGTGTTGCGTGCGATGGTGCATTCGGCCTCGGTCCAGGACCGGGCCGGAGCGAAACGGGTCCTGACCGGCATCAGAGACCTGTTCCCGCTGATCGGGTTGGTGTGGGTCGACGGCGGTTATGTCAATGCCGTGGACGCCAGCTTGGTGCGGTGGGCTCATGCCCAGGAGAACATCGAGGTCGTCGCGGTACCACGCAATGCCGACGTGAAAGGGTTCCAGGTGCTACCCCGCCGGTGGGTGGTGGAACGAACCTTTGGCTGGCTCACGAGGTGCAGACGGTTGACACGAGACTACGAACGCAAGACCTCGCACGCCGAGGCCATGATCCAAGTCGCCATGATCCGATTGATGGCCGCACGGCTAGCAGGCGAAAACGTCGAACCTCACGGCCCCATCGAGACCGAGGCAGCCCAACGCCTAGCAGACGACCTCACACCCTGACCACCAAGGTTTCACCACACCCTCT
>NZ_NKYE01000053.1 GCF_002262875.1 Amycolatopsis antarctica
CTGGCGGTGTTCCCGGTGATCTGGCTGTGCGCATCCGGATATTACCCCCGGACATCCCTGTGGCTGTCCTTCCTGGCCCCGCTTGCCATCATTTGGGTCCCGCTGCTGCTGGAGGGGAGCCCGACGCCCCAGGACCTGGCGCGGTCCCTGCTCCTTCCGGTCATGATGCTCGGCATCGGGGTGTCCGTCAGCGTATTGACGCTCAGCATGACGCGGCAGCAGCGCGCGCTTGAGGAGAAGGATGCCCAGCTGCAGGACAACCTTCGCACCAGCCAACGCCAGGGGGCGCTCCTGAACACCATTTTGGACACTGTCCACCTGGGGGTCCTTGCGGTCGACGCGTACGGGCACGACGTCCTGATGAACAGAAGGCAGCGGATCAACCACGAACTCGCCCGGCCCAAGGACATCGCGGACCCGAACGAGTCCCAGTTGCTGGTCTTCGGGCCGGACCGCGTTACGCTGGTTCCCGTTGAGCAGCGGCCGGTCCGCCGCGCCGTCCTCGGGGAAACTTTCACCGATTATCTTGTGTGGCTGGGCTCCGGAAGAGAACAGCGCGCCTTCGTGACCACCGCCCGGGCCATGAAGGACGACGACGGCGC
>NZ_NKYE01000054.1 GCF_002262875.1 Amycolatopsis antarctica
CGCCGTGGCGGTCTCGGCAGGCAGATCGGCGATCAGGGTGCTCATCGCATCGTCCTGGTGCACCAACTGCACGCTGCGTTCCAGACGCCGTTTCCGCGCCCGCTCAGCATGCCCGTCCGGATCGACGGCCACGACTTGCCGCACGGCGGCGCGGCGAATGCTGGACGGATTCCGCCCGTCCAGCCGACCCACCATCGCCGCATCCACGGCAGCAGCCTGCTCGTCCGATAGCGGATTCGTCGCATCCACAACCTTCGATGCCTTGTACGCATCGATGGTGCCGGCGTCCAGAGCAACCAACGTCGCGGGCAGCCGAGAAGTCAACGCCTGCGCATGCGCCACCATCCGCTGTGCACGGTGCTCGGTGGTGGCCAGGGTCAACGCGACCTCCGCCGCCACCCCACGCGGCTCCTCCGACAACGCCGCGAACCGAGCCACCGCCCGCACCTGCACAGCCTCGGCACGCGATCGGGCGACCTCGGCATCGCGCATCACCCGAAGAAGCCCCCGCGCCGACAACGAAGACAGTCGAACACCGGTCAGACCCCCGTGATCAACCCGCACCGTTTCCCGAGAATCCATATCAAGAATCGCAGCCAAC
>NZ_NKYE01000007.1 GCF_002262875.1 Amycolatopsis antarctica
ACGACTCCGCGCGACCCGCACGACGTCCTCACGGAACTCACGGGGATAGGGCTTGGGCACAGCGACATCCTTCCAGCCTGCACATCAGCAAGCGATCTCAGATGTCACAGATCCCTTCAGCAGCCCCGAACGGGTACACCGCTTCACCGAACACGTCGACGACATGGGTTTCTGCCTGGAACACAAGGAAAGCCGCCGGGAGAACTGGCTGGTGCGGTACACCCGCGCCTGCGCCGAGGACTACCTCGGACGAGTGGCCGCGCCGTGCGGGACCTGGGTGGTGAGCGTCTACCGGACGGGTGGGCAACGACGGCACCTGGTGACCATCCGGATGAACCGGCGAAAAGAAGTCGCGCCGGACCCGTCGGAGAAGACAGTCCCCGTACGACGATGAGGGTATGAGCGAGCCACGGGTACGTCCGGACCCGGCGTTCGCGCTGCTCGGGATGTACGACGCGGCGTTGCCGGAGGTGTACGGCTACCTGCTGTCCCGGTGCGGAAATCGCACGCTGGCGGAGGAGCTGACCTCGGAGACCTTCCTCGGTGCCGTGTCCGGCGCCCGCAAACCGGGCGTCGAGGTGAGCGTCGGCTGGCTGATCGGGATCGCCCGGCACAAGCTGGTCGACCATTGGCGTCGCCGGGAACGCGAGGAACGCGGCCTGCGGCTGGTACACGACACCGAGCCGGAGTCGGACGATCCGTGGGACACCGAACTGGACGCGCTGCTCGCCCGGCAGGTGCTGGCCCGGCTGGGCCCGCACCACCGGGCGGCGCTGACCCTGCGCTACCTGGACGGTCTCGGCGTCGCCGAGGTCGCCGAACACCTGGGCCGGACGCTCCATGCGACGGAGGCCTTGCTGGTGCGGGCGCGGTCCGCATTCCGCCGTGAGTACGAGGGAGGGCAGCGATGACTGGTCCGTACGACAACTTCGACGCCCTCCACAGGCCCGCGCACGCGATCGAACCCGACCCGGAATTCGCGTCGGCGTTGAAGGAACGACTGCGTGCCGAACTGCTGACCGGAGGAGACATGACGACCACCGAGATTTCCGCCCGTATGCACGCCCTGACGCCGTACCTGGTGGTCACCGACGCACGGGCGGCCATCGAGTTCTACGTCGAGGTGTTCGGCGCGAGCAGACGAGCCGAACCGATCGTGATGCCGGACGGCAAGGTCGGCCACGCCGAGGTGGCGATCGGCGACTCGGTGCTGATGATGGCCGAGGAGTTCCCGGAGATGGGCAACACGGTCGCCCCCTCGGGCGGACCGCTCATCCGGGTCGAGGTGTCCGATGTGGACAGAGTGATCGCGCGGGCGGGTGCCCGGGGCGTGGAAGTCGACGACCGCGGCGACACCGGGCACGGCCGCTCGGTCTCGATGCGCGACCCCTTCGGCCAGCGCTGGCTCATCGCGCAGGCACCGCCGCCGTCCACGGACGGCACGCCGGGCATCCGGCACGGCGAGGCCGGGTACTTCACCTTCCAGGTCCCGGACGACACCGCCGCGAAGGCGTTCTACGGTGCCGTGCTCGGCTGGCAGTTCTCCCCCGGCAGCGTCGAGGGCGGCTGGGCCGTCGAGGGCAACGGCGTGCAGGGTGGCCTGTGGGGCGGACCGGGCCGTCAGGTCGGCTGGAAGCTGATGTACGCCGTGGACGACCTAGCGGCCGCGCTGGAACGGGTACGCGCGCACGGCGGCACGGCGGGCGAGCCGGAGCGTCAGCCCTACGGACTCAGCGCCGACTGCGCGGACGACCAGGGCATCGAGTTCTGGCTGTGGGAACAGCCCGCGAACCCCGGGGCGTGATCGAACATGCTGAAGGTCGGATCGATCGTGATGGGCGTGTCGGACGTACGGCGGGCGACCGCGTTCTGGACCGAAGCGCTCGGGTACGTCCCGCGTGCGGACGCGGACGACACCTGGGCGCTGCTCTCCCCCGCGTCCGGGGCGGGCCCGAACGTCTCGCTCGACCTGTCCGAGACACCGTGGCAGGAACGTCCCCGGGTGCATCTGGACCTCTACTCCGACGACCAGGCCGCCGAGGTGGAGCGACTGCTCGGCCTCGGCGCGTCCACAGTGGACTGGGAGTACCCGTCGGACGCGGACTTCGTGGTGCTGGCCGACACCGAAGGCAACCGCTTCTGTGTCATCGCCCCTGGCTGAGCAGCGCCAGGTGATCGGCGTGCGGGCCGTCATGGTTCGGGTTGCGCAGTCCGGTGCTGGCCCAGTCGCGCTCGCGGACGCCGGGCGGCGCCACCGGCAGCGGTGCGGCGAGGTCGACGCCGTAACCATGCTGTCCGGCGGGGTCGACCGTCCGCAGGTCGAGGTCGCCGGGCGGGGTGCCGATACCGTTCGCGAGCAGGCCGGCCTCGGGCACGTCGAGGGTGAACGCCGCCCAGCCGCCCGCGAACTCGCGGACCCGGACGGCCACCTCCCGGCCGTCGACGCGCCAGGAGCACCGAGGCCACGCCCGGTGCTCCCGTGGTCCACCGGCAGCTCCTTCGGCGCGAACGGCGTGCCGCCGGCCCGTTTGGAGGTCCACTTACCGAGAGTTCCTGTTCACGGCCAGCGCGCCGCCCGCCGCCAGCAGGCGGACGGCGTTCAACCGGTACCAGCGGCGCAGCAGCGCGTCCCGCTCCGCCTCGGACACCGGCGGGCCGGCCACGAACAGCCGGAGGTTCACCGCCCGCACCAGATACGCCGTCAGCAGCGCACCGGTGACGGTGGCGCCGGCGGAGGTGGCCAGCCGGGGGCGATCGGCGGGAACGTCCCAGCCGGTGACCGTCGCGGCCAGCGTCACCGCGACCGTGACCGGAGCGGCGGGCAGGTAGTACCGCACCGGGCTGCCCTTCGCGAACGGCGACGAGGGCTTGGGATCCGCCCGGGCCAGACTGTCCGGCAACCGCACGACCGCCTCGTACAGGTTGCCGAAGAACCAGTGCGCCTGCCCGATCCGGGCGGCGGTGAGCAGTCGTCTCGTCCGCGCTCTCATCGCCCCACAGCGTAGCCCTGCATCCCGCGGGCGTTGGCCGCCGCGCGCAGGATCCCGGTGGCCGGATCGCGCGACACGGCCGACAGCCTGCCCAGCGCCCACGGCCCCGCGTCGACGACCCGGTGACCACGTGCGGTCAGTTCGTCCATTGTGGACTCACCGAGCCGGGACTCCACCACGATCTCCCTCGGCTCCCAGGAGCGCGGGTAGAAGGAGCTGGGGAACGCCGTCGTGTGCCAGGCGGGAGCGTCGATCGCCTGCTGGAGGTTCAGCCCGGCGACGGTGTGCGCCAGCCAGAAGCACACCTGCCACTGGTCCTGCTGGTCACCACCCGGCGTGCCGAAGGCAATCACCGGCTCCCCGTCGCGCAGCGCCATCGACGGCGAGAGCGTGATCCGGGGCCGCTTGCCGGGCGCCAGCGTGTTCGGCAGACCCTTCTCCAGCCAGAACATCTGCGCCCGCGAGTCCAGGCAGAAGCCCAGCTCCGGGATCGCCGGGCTGGACTGCAGCCAGCCGCCGGACGGGGTCGCCGAGACCATGTTCCCGGCCGCGTCCACCACGTCGATGTGCACCGTGTCGCCGCGGGTCTGCCCAGTCGGCCCGACGGTCGGCTCCCCGATCGCGCCCGAGGCGGGCTGCACGCCGCGCAGCTCGCCGAGGATCCGGGGCAGCCGGCCGTCGAGTCCGGGGCGCAGCTCGGCGCTCGCCTCGTCCCCGATCAAGGCCCGGCGCGCGGCGATGTAGTCCGCCGACAGCAGGCGGTCCAGCGGCACCTCGGTGTCGCCGTACCAGGCCTCCCGGTCGGCGAAGGCCAGCTTCGCCGCCTCCACGGCCAGGTGCACGGTCCGTGCGCTCGGCACACCATCCACATAGGACAATTCGTCACGGAAGCCGTCCAGCAGCAGCAGTTGCTGCGCCAGTGCGGGCCCCTGCGTCCAGCCGCCGCACTTCACCAGGCCCCAGTCGCCGAACTCGGTGACCAGCGCGTCCTCGTAGGTCGCCTCCCAGCTCGCCAGATCGTCGCCGGTCAGCAGGCCCGCGTGGTCCCGGCCGGAGTCGTCGCGGAACGCCTGCCTGGAGAAGACGTCCACCGCCTCCGCGACGAAGCCGCGCGACCAGGCTCGGCGGGCGGCGTCGAGCTGCGCCTCCCGGCCGGACACCGACTCCGCCTCGGCGAGCAGCCGTCCCCAGGTGCGGGCGAGCGCCGGGTTGCGGTGCAGCGTCCCGGCCACCGGTGGCACGCCACCCGGCAGCCACAGTTCCGCCGAACCGGGCCAGTGGTCGGCGAACAACCCGGCGACGGTGGCGATGGTGGCGGCCACCCGGTCCAGCACCGGCACCCCGCGCTCGGCGTAGGAGATCGCGTACTTCAGCACCTCGCGCAACGACTTCGTGCCGTGGTCGCGCAGCAGGAGCAGCCAGCCGTCCCAGGCTCCCGGGACCGTGCCGGGCAGCAGGCCGCTGCCCGGGATGAGGTCGAGGCCGAGGTCGGCGAAGTGCTCGGGGGTCGCGGCGGCCGGGGCGACGCCCTGTCCGCACAGCACCCTCGGCGTGCGATCGGCCGCGGTGACGAAGATGGCGGGCACCTGCCCGGCGGGACCGTTCAGGTGCGGTTCGGCCACCTGCAGCACGAACCCGGCGGCCGCCGCGGCGTCGAAGGCGTTGCCCCCGTCCTCCAGGACGGCCATGCCCGCCGAGGAAGCCAGCCAGTGCGTCGACGCCACCATGCCGTGGGTGCCGGCGAGTTCCGGCCTCGTGGTGAACATGCGCCAGATCGTACGCTTTGCTAACTACATCCGCCGCGATCCGCCGAGACGGTCTCAGGCGGGGGCGTGCACGCGGGGGCGCGGACGGCCGAGGCCCTGCCAGCACAGGCCCGCGTCCAGCACCGCCGCGGGGTCGAGCAGGTTACGGGCGTCCACCACCGACTCGCCCGCCATCAGCTCCGCCACGAACGGCCAGTCCAGCCGCCGGAACTCAGCCCACTCGGTCAGCACCACGATCGCGTCGGCCCCCTTCGCCGCGCGGTAGGCGTCGTCCACCACCGACATGCCCGGCAACGGCCCGCCGATCGCCGGGTCGTACGCCGTCACCTCGGCACCGTGCGCACCCAGCACCGAGGCGACGCCCAGCGCAGGCGAATCGCGCAGGTCGTTCGTCCCCGCCTTGAACGCCAGCCCCAGCACGCCGATCCGGCTGCCCGCCAGCGTGCCGCCGACCGCCCCGGCCACCTTCGCGACGATCCGGTCCCGCTGCCGCAGGTTCTCCTCCGCCGCCGCCGCGAGCAGGCCGAAGTCGAAGCCCGCCGACTCCGCGAAGCGCAGCATCGCGCCGGTGTCCTTCGGCAGGCAGGAGCCGCCCCAGCCCGGCCCCGGTGTCAGGTACGCGCCGCCGATGCGCCGGTCGTACCCCATCCCCTCGGTCACCTTGAACACGTCCGCACCCACCCGCTCGCAGAGTTCGGCGATCGAGTTCACGTACGACAGCTTCACCGCGAGAAAGCAGTTCGCGGCGTACTTGACCAGCTCCGCGCTGGCCGCGTCCATCACCACCACCGGCGCGGGCACGTCCTCGTACAGGGCGGCCACCCGGCGCGCGGCGGCCTCGTCGTCCGAGCCGACCACGATGCGTTCCGGGCCGAGGAAGTCCGCCACCGCGGTGCCCTCGCGCAGGAACTCCGGGTTCGACACCACGGCGACGTCAGGGCGGCACAGCGCGCGGGCGATCCGCGCGGACGTGCCCACCGGCACGGTCGACTTGGTGACCAGCGCGCTCCCCGGCGGCAGCACCTCGCGGATCTCCGCGGTCGCCGCTTCGACCGCGCGCAGGTCGGCCGCACCGCCGGAGCCCATCGGCGTCGGCACGCACAGGAACACCGCGTCCGCGTCCCGGACGGCCTCTCCGGCGCCGACGACGAAGCGCAACCGCCGGGTACTCAGCCCGCGCGTCACCAGCCCCGCCAGATCCGGCTCCAGGATGTCCACCCGGCCCGCCGCCAGCCGCGCGACCTTTGCCTCGTCCACGTCCACACAGGTCACCTGGTGGCCGAGCCCGGCAAGGCAGGCCCCGGTGGTCAGCCCCACGTATCCGGTCCCGACAACCACGATCCGAGCAGCGATCATGGCAGGAAACGGTGCCAGCCGGAGTTGGCCGGAACGCGAACGAGAACCGTCCCGTCCGGGTACTCCGCGCGACGGACCGGCGAGTGAGCGAGCACACCGGCGACGGCCGCGCGAACGAGCGTTAACCTGTCCGAGGATCAACGGCGCTCACCGCGCGGGCGCGACACGGTTCCCCGGCGCGGTCAGGAAGGAACGCACACATGCAGATCACCGACACCGCGGCCATCGTCACCGGAGGCGCTTCCGGCCTCGGCGGGGCGACGACCGCGGCGCTGGCCGCCAAGGGCGCCCGCGTCTTCGCCCTCGACCTGGCCGCGTCGATCGAGAAGGCCGAGCAGCTCGACGGCGTCACCTACGTCGAGGCCGACGTCACCGTCGCGGACCAGGTGCGGTCCGCCGTCGAGCACGCCGCCGGCTCCGGCGTCCCGCTGCGCACGGTGGTCAACTGCGCGGGCATCGGCCCGTCCGCCCGGATCCTGTCCCGCAAGGGCGCCCACGATCTCGACCTGTTCCGCAAGGTCGTCGAGATCAACCTGATCGGCACGTTCAACGTCGTCACCCTCGCCGCCGAGGCGATCGCGAAGACGGAACCGCTCGCCGACGACGCCCGCGGCGTCATCATCAACACCGCGTCCGCCGCCGCCTACGACGGGCAGATCGGCCAGGTCGCTTACGCCGCGTCGAAGGGCGGCATCGTGGGGATGAACCTGCCCGCCGCGCGTGATCTCGCCTCGCAGGGCATCCGGGTGATGACGATCGCGCCCGGCATCATCGACACCCCGATGCTCGCCACCGTCAGCGACGAGTTCCGCGCCGGGCTGGCGGCGGGCATCCCGTTCCCGAAGCGTCTCGGCCGCCCGGACGAGTTCGCGCAGCTCGCCCTCGGCATCGTCGAGCACGACTACCTCAACGGCGAGGTCATCCGGATGGACGGCTCGCTGCGCATGGCACCACGCTGACCGGTCACCCCGGCCGCTTGTTACCACAGCCACCGCTCACGCACCGTTCGATCAGCGCTCCGCCACCCGATCCGGTGCACGAAAACGCAATATGTCGACGAATTGCGGGGCCGGCGACCGCAATATGGCGACGTATTGCGATGCCTTGTGCACGAGGTATCGCAATATGTCGCCATATTGCGGGCCTTGGCGGGGAGGGAGGGCGGGGTCAGAGGTCGTGCATGTAGGGGACGTCGGTCATCGCGCGGTCGGTCATCCACTCGCGCAGCACGCTGGTGGCCCGCACGTCGTCCTCGTTGTAGCGCAGCAGACGCAGCCGCTGGGCGGCGTCCGGCTCGCCGCCGTCCATCCCGACGGCGTCGCGGTACCAGCCCATCGACGCCTCGCCGCCCGCCTCGGGGTCACGCCAGCGGAACCCGGCGGCCGGGGCGATCACCTTCAGTCCCTTGCCCTGCGCACACAGGAACTGCTCCGAGACCAGCTGGAAAAGGTCCACCCACTCCTCGGATTCCACAAAGGACCGGACCTCGGCGCGGGAGGGAATTCCGTCCATCCCGGCGAACCGCTCCACCGAGCCGTACAGCCACCGGTTCTCGGCAAGCGCGTTGTAGCAGTAGGCGCGGAACGTCAGCCCCGCCTGCTCGGTGCGCTCCCGTACCTCGGTGAACCAGGACCAGAACCGGGCGAACGAACGGGCCTCGTCCGGCGTCGGTAACGGCTCCCAGGTGGAGAACTCGTGGTAGCCGTGCGGAATCCCGACGTCGGCGCCGGAGAGCAGGCAGCCCCACATGTACGCCCCGGAGTCGCCGAAGCTCTCCATGTCGACGTCCACCTCGACATCGCCGCGCGGTACCTCGGTGCGCACGACCCGGCGCACCACGGTCAGATCCGCCAGCCACGCCCTGGCCAGGATCACCGAGTCGGTGAACGAGTTCGACGTCCACTGCATCGGCGGTTCGTCCGCCGGATCCATCGCCGCCAGATGGTCCACAGTGGACACACCCAGCCTGCGCAGCTCCATCGCGTCCTCGCCACGTACCACCAGGCTGACGTCGCGCTTCGCCTTCAGCTCCGCCTCGCACACCGGCCACCACGGGCACCGGCGGCACTCCAGGATGCGCGAGGGCTCGGCCAGCGGTTCCGCACCCGAGGCGGCCGCGCGGGCGATGGCGATCCGGTCGGCGAAACGCCTGTCGTACTCGGCCATCGCCGTGCTGCCGCCCGGCCAGGTCGGCGCGTCCAGGTCGTGCCAGACGACGACGTCCGCGTCCAGCCCGATCACCCCGCCGATCGCGCGCCCCGGCTCGGCGTGTCTCGCCGCCTCCAGCAGTCGCCGCAGATGCGCGAGACGGAGCTGGTCGCGCGGCTGCGACCGGACCTTGCGCTGCGGGTCGGTGAGCGCGTGCGCCGGATCCAGATCGGTCATCGGCGTGGTGCGGGCCCCGGCGCCCCGGTCGGAGATGCGATGCCGAACCACCAGCACCGGCACGTAACCCCGCGGAGTGCGCACCAGCAGTTCGGAGTGCCCCCGCCTGCCCGCGGCCAGGTCGGCGGACAGCACCGCCCCGGAGATCAGGTCGACGCCCTCGGCCAGCGCCCGTTCGGTGGCCACACCGCGCGCCCCGGTGGGCAGGTCGCGGGGCACGGTCACCCAGCTCCCCGCCGTCGCCCCGGCCAGCCGCTGGGCGATGTCCGCACGGTGCGCCGCCGCGTCCGCGATGCGCTGCTCGGTGGCCGGATCGAGTGGGCGTGGCGGCGTCTCCCGCATCGAGTCGTCGTGTTCGAGGTGCACCCGACGCCGGCAGCGGGTCACCGCCCCGGCATCCAGCAGCACCTCGGAACTCACCCCACCACTCTAGGAGCATGCCCCGACACCCCCACCGGCCCCGCCGACATGCCCGTCGCCCGGCGGAGCAGTAGGTTTGACGGCGACGAACCACGGAGGTGCAGGCCGGATGACGCGCAAGAACGCAGAGGACGACCACTCGCTGCCAGGGCTCGCGGGCGAGACCGTGGATGCCGTGGCGCACGTGGCCGGATCGAAAGCCGCCAAGAAGGCGGAGAAGCGGGCCGACAAGGACGAGAAGAAGTCCGTCAAGCAGGCGAAGAAGGATGCCAAGAAGGCGGTGAAGAAGGCGCGCAAGAAGGGCGAGCCCGTCGGCGACGTCACGGTCAGCGCCTCGTCCGCGGACGCCCCCAAGTTCACCCCGAAGCGCGCCCGCAACGCCGTGGGCGTGGCGAAGGTGCTGGCACCGGCCGTGATCCCGATCCTGGCGCCGTACGCGGTGCGCGCGGCCGGGGCAGCCAGGGAGAGCTACGACCGCGTCCAGGCGCGCAAGCTGGGCGTCGGCGTGGACTCGCTCGGCGAGTTCAGCGGCAAGGGCGCCGCGGTGCACGCCCGGATCTCCGGGCTCGCGACCGGCCTGTCCGAACTGCGCAAGTCGGAGAAGGCGACCGCGGACGACACGGCGTTCGCGGACAAGGGCGACTCCACGCTGCGCCAGCTCGCGGCGACCATCCGCGCCTCCGAGCGGATGCCAGGCGCCCGTCGCAAGGCCGCGCACAAGGCCGTCGCGGCCGAACTCGACCGCCTCGAGGACCAGCTTCTCGGCCGCCTCGGCGTCTGAGACCAGCGCCGGAGACCACGAACGCGAAACGGGGCCCGTCACCGATTCGGTGACGGGCCCCGTTCGTCGTGCGGTAGCTGCCGGTCAGGAAGCCTGCACGGTGCTGTCCGGGGACTTCACGAAGCCCTTCGACACCATCCAGTCCAGCGCCACGTCACCGGGATCGCGCCCGTCGACGTCCACCTGCTTGCACAGCTCGATCATCTGCGTGTTGTCCATCGCCTGGCCGAGCGGCTCCAGCACGCCCCGGATCTCCGGGTGCTGCTCGAGGAACTCGGTACGCAGCGTCGCGGCCGCGTTGTACTGCGGGAAGAACTTCTTGTCGTCCTCCAGCACCTTCAGGTTCAGCCCGGCGATACGGCCGTCCGTCGTGAAGATCTCGCCGAACTGACAGGTGCCGCTGGCGACCGCCGCGTAGATGGCGCCCGTACCGAACTGCTTGATCTCGCCCGAGGGGAAGCCGTACGTCTGCTGCACACCGGGGAACCCGTCCTGCCTGCTGACGAATTCGGTTTCCAGGCAGAACACGGCCTCGGCCGGGTTCTGCTTGAGGAACTCCGTCATGTCGGAGGTGGTGTTCAGGCCGTTCTTCTCGGCGTACTCCGCCGTGGTGGCGAAGGCGTACGTGTTGTTGACGGGCGAGTAGTCGAGCCAGGTGATGCCGTTCTGCTCCTGGTCCGCCTTGTTCACCGCGTCGTACTGCTGCTGCTCGTCCGGGATCGGCTTCTCGTTGCCCTGGTAGGAGATCCAGCCGGTGCCGGTGTACTCCCAGGTGACATCGGTCTGCCCGGCCTCGAGTGCCTGCCGGGAACTGTTGGAGCCCTTGATGTCGGTGAGGTCGGTGACCTCGGCACCGGCCGCCGACAACGCGATCTCCGCCATGTAGCCCAGCAGAATGTTCTCGGTGAAGTCCTTGGACCCCACCGTGATCTCGACGCCCTCCAGCGCCGGCACGGCTGCGATCGACCCCGGCTCGATCTGGAACGGGATCGACGCGTTGGTCTCCAGCCCGCAGGCGGTCAGCGAGAACCCCGCCAGCGTGACGGCGAGAGCCGCCTTGACACGTTTCGTCCTGGTGCTCATCGCAGTCCCTTCGGTCCGAGGTACTGCTCGGCGACCGCACCGAGCCAGTCCACCAGCAGTGCCAGGCCGACGGCCAGCACCGAACCGGTGATCAGCACCTTGGGCAGGTTGAGCTTGTAGCCCGTGTCGATCATGGTGCCGAGCCCGCCACCGTTGACGAACACCGCGAACGTCGCGGTACCCACCGCAAGCACCAGCGAGGTCCGCAGACCCGCCAGCACCAGCGGGATGGCCAGTGGGAACTCGATCCGGCGCAGCACCGAACCGGCCGACATGCCGATACCCCGGCCGGCGTCGATCAGCGAGGGATCGACCTGTTCGAGGCCGACCATCGTGTTCCGCAGCACCGGCAGCAGCGAGTAGAACGCCAGCGGGAAGACGACGATCCAGAAGCCACCCGTCGCGCCGGTGACCAGGAAGAACAGCACCAGTACACCCAATGCGGGCGCCGCCTGGCCGATGTTCGCGATGGCCAGGAACAACGGTGCGAACTTCTTGCCCGCCGGGCGCGTCAGCGCCACGCCCAGCGGTACGGCCACCAGCACCACGATCGCCGAGACGACGACGGTGATCACCAGGTGCTCCCAGAGCGCCTGGAAGATCGCCGAGGCGTTCAGCGTCTCCTTCTCGGTCTCCTTCAGCTCACTGCCGAACGCCCAGAGCAGCACCGCGGCGATGATCACCACGACCGCGGCGGGCTGGGCGAGCAGCCTTACCCGTTCGGCCCGCTTCGAGCTCGATCCGGCGGACAACCCGGTGTCGACGTCGGTGGTGCTCATGCGTCACTGCCGGCGTGATCGTCCGCGTGCTCCTGACGGAGCTGCTGGATCGTCGCGATGACGGTGTCCAGGTCGATCATGCCGGCGTACTCGCCACGCGAACCGGTGACCGGAACGCTGCCGCCCTCGGCGAGCATCGCCTCCAGCGCGTCCTGCAGCGTGGACTGGGTGCTCACCATGTCCAGCAACGGCTTGCCCGCGGTCCGCAACGACGTCGCCGCACCGAGCTGGCGGGTGTTCACCCACCGGATCGGACGCTGACGGTCGTCGAGCACCAGGACGAAGCTGCCGCGCGCACGGGCCGCCTGCTCCTTCGCCGTGGACACCGAGTCGTTGACCGACACGGTGATGTCCGGCTTGGACAGTTCGACGTCGCGCACCCGCAGCAATGTGAGCTGCTTGAGCGAGGCACCGGCCCCGACGAAACCCGCGACCGTGTCGTTGGCCGGGTTGGCCAGGATCGCGTCCGGGGTGTCGTACTGCATGATCGTGGACTGGTCGCCCAGCACCGCGATCTTGTCGCCCAGCTTCACGGCCTCGTCGAAGTCGTGCGTGACGAAGACGATCGTCTTGCGCAACTCCGTCTGCAGGCGCAGCAGCTCGTCCTGGAGGTTTCCCCGGGTGATCGGGTCAACCGCACCGAACGGCTCGTCCATCAGCAGCACCGGCGGGTCCGCGGCGAGCGCGCGGGCCACACCCACGCGCTGCTGCTGACCGCCGGAGAGCTGACGCGGGTACCGGCCGTGGAAGTCGCCGGCGTCCAGGCCGACGAGATCCATCATCTCCTCGACCTTGTCGTCGATCCGCTTCTTGTCCCAGCCGAGCAGGCCCGGCACCACGCCGATGTTCTGCGCGACGGTGAAGTGCGGGAACAGCCCGGCCTGCTGGATCGCGTAACCGACCTTGCGGCGCAAGGTGTCGGCGTTGAGGGACAGCGCGTCCTCGCCACCGATGGTGATCTTGCCGGAGGTCGGCTCGATCAACCGGTTGATCATCCGCATCGTCGTGGTCTTACCGCAGCCCGAAGGGCCCACGAAGATCACGATCTGCCCGGCGGGAACGGTCATGGTGAACTCGTTCACCGCGGGTTCCCGGGTGCCCGGGTACCGCTTCGTCACCTGGTCGAGCTGAATCTCGACGCCGGAAACGGCCTTGTTGTTTTCAGTTGTCTCAGCCACGGACACCCCTCGAGACGGTGATGCGAGCGATCAGTGCGTAGATGCCTTCCAGCACCAGTGCCAGGATGACGACGCCGAGCGTGCCGGCGAGGGCCTGGTTCGTAGCGTTGGCGCTGCCCGCCCGCGTCAGCCCGGAGAAGACCTCCGAGCCCAGGCCGGGGCCCTTGGCGTAGGCGGCGATGACGGCGATACCCATCAGCATCTGGGTGGCCACGCGCATGCCGGCCAGGATGGCCGGCCAGGCGAGCCGGAGCTCGACCCTGGTCAGCACTCCGAACCGGTTCATCCCGATTCCCTTTGCCGCGTCGCTGATCGCCGGGTCGACCCCGCCCAGCCCGACGATCGTGTTGCGCACGATCGGCAGGAGGGCGTAGAGCACCAGCGCCACCACGGTGGGGCCGGTGCCGAGGCCGATCACCGGGATCAGCAGACCCAGCAAGGCGAACGACGGAATGGTCAGGATCGTGCTGGCCAACGCCGTGGCCACCGCCGATCCGATCGGACTCCGATACACCGCGACACCGATGAGCACTCCGATGACGGCGGCGATGATCGTGCACTGCACGACGGCACTGACGTGGAGGAGGCTCTCCAGCGAGAGCTTGCTCCACCGGTCCGCGATGTACTCGAAGAGGTTCACGACTTGCGACCTCGCCTGGTGAGCTTGTCCTTGAGCCGATCCTGCTTGCGCTCCTCGTGCAGCTCACGCAACGAATTCATCATCGCGTCCTCCTGCTTCATCAACGGGTCGTCCCGAAGGTCCTTCCACAGTGAGACGCACAGCGCGACCATCACCACGACGAACGGCACCGCGATGAGAATCGTCAGATCTCGCAGGCCCTTCAGTCCGTCGTCACCGCCGACCAGGAGCATCACCGCGGCGACCGCACCCATCAGCACACCCCAGAAGATCACGACCTTCTTCTGCGGATGCACGGATCCCTTCTGCGACAGGGTGCCCATCACGACCGAGGCCGCGTCGGCGCCCGAGACGAAGAAGATCGACACCAGTGCCATCACCAGAATCGCGATGGGAATGAACAACGGAAGCGTCTGCAGCAACGAGAACGTCGCCACTTCCTCCCCGCCCGCTCCGGCGATGTCCACGCCGTTGAGCTGACGGTCGATCGCCGCGCCACCGAAGATGGCGAACCAGATCAGGCTGACCACACTCGGCACCGCGATGACGCCGATGATGAACTGCCGGATGGTGCGGCCACGCGAGATGCGGGCGATGAACATGCCGACGAAGGGCGTCCACGAGATCCACCAGGCCCAGTAGAAGACGGTCCAGCCGCCCAACCAGGTCTGCATCTCGTCGCCACCGGTGACACCGGCGCGGCCGGACATCTCGGCGAGCTCACGGAAGTAGTCGCCGATCGCGTTCGGCACCAGGTTCAGGATCAGCACCGTCGGGCCGACGACCAGCACGAAGAACGCCAGCACACCGGCGAGCACCATGTTGATGTTGGACAGCCACTGGATGCCCTTCGCCACACCGGACACGGCGGAGGCGATGAAGGCGACCGTCAGCACGGCGATGATGGCGACCATCAGCAGGCTGCCCGGGTTCTCGATCCAGCCGACCGAGGCCATACCGCCACCGACCTGCAGGGCACCGAGGCCGAGCGAGGCCGCCGAACCGAACAGCGTGGCGAAGATGGCCATGATGTCGATGGCCTTGCCCAGCGGGCCCTCGGTCTTGCGCTTGCCCAGCAGCGGCGCGAACACCGAACTGATGAGCTGGCTGCGGCCCTTGCGGAAGGTGCTGTAGGCGATCGCCAGTCCGACCACGGCGTAGATGGCCCACGGGTGGACCGTCCAGTGGAACAGCGTGGTGGCCATGGCCGTGTGCACGGCCTCGTCGGACCCCGGCGCGTTCGTCCCGGGCGGCGGGCTCGCGAGGTGCGAGACCGGCTCGTAGACACCGAAGAACATGAGGCCGATGCCCATGCCGGCGCTGAACATCATCGCGATCCACGATGAAGTCCGGAACTCCGGCTTCTCCCGGTCGGCACCCAAGGGGATCCGGCCGTACCGGCTGATCGCCAGGCAGAGGGCGAACACGACGAAGCCGGTCGCCACGAGCACGAAGATCCAGCCACCGAACGGGATGACCGCGTTGTTCAGCAGCGTGGAGGACACGTTCGCCAAACTGGTCGGGGAGGAAACACCCCAGATGACGACCACCAGCGCCAGGGCGGCGGCCACCGCGAACACGACCTTGTCGGTCTCGGCAGGCTTGTCGGCCGCCAGCGCAGGTACTTGCTCCTCCTCGTGGTGACCCGACCCGGTCGTGTCGAGCGCATTGGCGTGGCTGTCCTCGACAACCGCGTCCTGCTCAGGTTTTATGTCTTTGGAATCGGTAGACATGCGTACGCGCCGTCGGCGCGACCTCCTTACGACTGATGTAACCCATTCGGTGTAGCAGGATAAACCCCGAGGACCCACCGAGTCGCGATCAGCACTGGCCCCCGTAGCCGTCACTGGTGGAAATAAGCTTCACCATCATCCGAAGATCGGCAACCGCCCCCTCTCGGTGATTTAGCGGTTAACCGGTTCTCAGATTACCTCTGACCTGCAAAGACAACGATTCAGAACCATTTCCGGTAGCGCGGGCCACGTGTGGCAGCCGGGAGGTCACCACACCGGGCAGCGATCCCATACCCTTGCCGGGTGAGCAAGAGGTCCGATGGTCGCGCTGCGTTACGCACAGTACGCGGCTGCCTGCTTGCCATCTCGTCCGCGGGTCTGGGGACCACCGCGCACACTCTCGCCGACGGGGGCCTGCCGAACCTCCCGCTGACGATCCTGCTCACCGCGATCATCGGCTGGACGTCCACGTTCCTTGCCGAGCGCACCCGGGGCGTGCTCGGCATCCTCGCCGTCCTCGCCGCAGGTCAGCTGCTCATGCACGTGGTGCTGACCGAACTCGCCGGGCACGGCCACGCCATCTCGGCCGCCACCGACGGCACGGCGATGACGATGGCCCACGTGCTCGCCACCGGGCTCACCGCCGTGGTGCTGGCCCGCGCCGAGCGTCTGCTGCGACTCGTGGCCGCGACCCTGCGCCTCGTTGTGCCGACCGTCTTCCGGTCACTGCCCGTGCCCGGCCCGCTCGCCCGTCCGGAGCCGAGGAGCCGCGCCGGGCAGGCCCTGATCGAGCTGTACTTCCGTCGCGCGCACGGCGTCCGTGGACCGCCGGTCTTCTCCTGAACCGACGCAATCCACCCAGAGCCGGAGGAATCACAACGGATTCCTCCGGGATTTCATGACTATTTCAGGAGTTTTCCTTCATGACGACACTTCGTGTCTTCCGGCGCGCGGCGTTCACCGCGGTCGTCGTCGGTGCCACCGGCCTGCTCGGCGCGGGCATCGCCTCCGCTCACGTCACCGCCGTCGTCTACGGCGACGAACCGCAGCAGGGCGGCTACGGGGCGATCGTGCTCCGCGTGCCCAACGAGGAAAAGGACGCGGGCACCAACAAGGTCGAGCTGACCGTCAAGCCCGAGTACGCGCTGGGCTCCGTGCGCACCAAGCCGGTCCCCGGCTGGACGGCGGAGGTGGTCAAGACCGCCCTGCCCACCCCGGTCAAGAACGCCAGCGGCACCGACGTCACCGAGGCCGTCACCAAGGTGAGCTGGACGGCGCAGCCCGGCAGCGAGATCAAGGCGGGCAGCAGCGAGTACCAGGAGTTCGAGATCTCCGCCGGTCCGCTGCCCGCCGACGTCGATGAGATGCTGCTGCCCGCCGCGCAGACCTACACCAGCGGCAAGGTCGTCAACTGGGACCAGCCGACCCCGGAGAACGGCGAGGAACCGGACAAGCCGGCCCCGACCGTCACGCTGGCCCCGGCCTCCGGTGATGGCCACGGTCACGGGCACGGCGGGGAGCAGGCGGCCGAGGGCGCGTCCGCGTCCGGCGCGGAAGGCGCGTCCGGCACCGACGAGACCGCCCGCTGGCTCGGCGGTGCCGGGCTGGCGGTCGGCGCGCTCGGGCTGGGCATCGGCGCCGGGGCGACCCTGCGTGCGCGGAAGGCAGGTGCCGGCAAATGAGGCGCGCGGCCGTCGCGGTACTGCTGACCGCGTTCGCACTGCTCGGCCTGGCCGTTCCCGCGTCGGCGCACAACGTGCTGGTGTCCTCGGATCCGGCGGAGAACGCGGCGCTGCCCGCGGCCCCGCCCGTGGTGACGCTGACCTTCGACCAGTACGTGCAGGCGGGCGACTCCAACCAGGTCGCGGTGACCGGCCCGGACGGCAGCCAGTGGGCCGAGGGGCAGATCTCGGTGCGGGGCAACGTCGTCACCGCACCGGTGCGCCCGCTCGGGCCGGCGGGCCAGTACACCGTCGGCTACCGGATCCTGTCCGCCGACGGTCACCCCGTCCCCGGCGAGATCCGGTTCACCCTCACCACGGCGGGCAACGGCACGCCCGCCCCGGCAGACGCGGCGGCCTCCGGCGGAACGGGGACCCAGGCGTCCGAAGCGGACTCCGGCTCCGGCGGCGTCCCGGTGTGGGTGTGGATCGTCGGCGCGGTACTCCTGCTCGGCGTCGGCCTGGTGCTGGCGCTGCGGACCGGTAAGGAGAGCCCGAAGTCATGACCAGGGCCGGGACCACCTCGCACGTCCGCCACTCCACGCTGATCGGTTTCGTCACGGCCGCGCTGCTGGCCACGCTGATCGGGGTGGCACTGACCGCCACCGCGCCCGTCCCGGGCGTCACGGAGGTCAGCGAGGTGGTCTCGGTCGCCATCCCGATCGTCCGGGTGCTGCTGGACATCGCCGCGGTCGTGACGGTCGGGTTGGCGCTGCTGTCCGTGCTGGTCGGTTACGACCGGCCGAAACTGACCGAACCTGTGTTACGGCTTGCCCGGCCCGCCGCCGTCGCGGCCGCGCTGGTCTGGTCGGTGACGGCGTTCGTCGCGCTGATCCTGCAGACGGCCGAGTACCGGCCGCAGCTCGGCACCGTCGGGCCGGGCGACGTGTGGGAGTACGTCGCGGGCGTCGGCGCGGGTAAGGCGCTGCTGATCATCGCCGTGCTGGCACTGGTTCAGGTGTGGCTGGGCGTGTTGTCGCTGCGGCACGGCGAGAAGGTGCCGGCCGAGGTGCGCGTCGGCGTCGGCCTGTTCACGCTGCTGCCGCTGCCCGTCACCGGACACGCCTCGAACTGGGACTTCCACGACTACACGATGATTTCGATGGAGCTGCACGTGATGAGCGCCGTCGCGTGGACCGGCGGGCTCGGCGCGATGGGCGTCCTGCTCGTCGGCAATCGGACGCTACTCGCGCACGCGCTACCGCGGTTCTCCAAGCTCGCCACGCTCTGCCTGCTGCTGTCCACGGCCACCGGGCTGTTCAACGGCATCGTCGAGATCAATCTGAACCCGAACCTCGGCTTCCTGGAGGGCGTGTTCACCACGCCGTACGGGCAGCTCGTCCTGCTGAAACTGACCTGCACGGTGGTGATCGCGATTCTCGGCGCGCACGTCCGCTGGCGTCTGCTGCCGAAGATCGAGGCGCACAAACACACCGCGCTGGCCGCCTGGGCCGCTCTGGAAGTGGCGGTGATGGGGCTGGCTTTCGGCTTCGCCGTGGTGCTCACCCGCGCCCCGGTCTCGTGAGGTTCCCGCTGGCAGTCACGCTACGGAGCTGCAACTTGCACATTTGGCCGCGTCGGTCCACAACCAGAGTGACCAGCCCGGCCGAATTGGTAACGGTGAGAAATGCCGAATCCACAAACGACGAACGGCACGATTCTGTCGCCCAATGCCGCCTTTTCCGGTCCGAAAGTAGGAATGGCGCGGGTCGTCAGCGGTAACGGGACCACGGGGTTCCGGTACGGCCGGCACGCAGATCGTCGAGCCTGCGCATCAGCTCCCCGCGGACGTGCGGCCTGCTCCGCAGGATCGGCAGCACGCTGGTCGTCAACTTGAGTTCCCTGGCCAGCCGTAGCACCGGGTAGCCGTCCCACGCCGTCAGGTCGAAGCCGTACTCGTCGACGAGCATGCGGTACCGGCCCGCCGGGTCCCCGAAACGTTCCCGGCCGACGGCGAGCGGCGTCAGGTCCCACTCCGGCGGCCCCACGCTGGTGGAGTCGAAGTCGCACAGCACCGGACCGTCCGGCCCGACGATCACGTTCCCCGGGTGCGCGTCGCCGTGCACGAGCCCGCGCGGCAACCGGAACTCGAGCCCGGCCAGCGCGCCGTCCACCTGGTCGCAGCGCAGCAGCAGGAAGCGGCGGTCGCCGGGATCGAGTTCCTCGGCGTCGTCGATGCGAGCCCGCACGTCGTCCAGCGGGTTCCACTCCGGCAGACCGTCCGGGACCGGAAGCTCGTGCACGCGGCGTAGCAGAAATGCCAGGTCTGCGGCGGTGGAGCGGCGCTGCGCGGGCACCACCGTCGACCAGGCCGTGGCCACGTGCTCGCCGGCGACGAGCGGCTGCTCGACACCCGGCAGCAGGCGGATGGCCGGGATGCCGTGCTCGGCGAAGTGACGAGCGACGTCGACGACCTTCTCCGCCCGGTGGCGCAGGGTCCGTGAGCCGACGATCCGCACCACCACCGGCGCGGAGGCGAGCGAGTACACGGCGTTGTTGGTGAACCGGATCAGCGTCGCGTCACGCGGGTCGAGGTCGAGCTGGGCGCAGAAGGCGGCCAGGGCGGCATCCAGCTTCTCCCTGGTGAAACGCCCGTCCAAGGTGGGCCGCTCGCCGTCGCTCAGGCCGCGTAGAAGGCGTTGAGACGCTCGGCGAGATCGCGGGCGTCGGCGTTGTTCTTGCGCCGCTCGGCCTCGATCAGCAGGGGCTTCATCCGGTCCTTGACGCGCGCCGACTTGAGCCCGTCCGCCGAGTCCAGCGCGCTGCGGCCGATCTTGGCACCGTGCTCGATGTCGCCGTCGAGCAGGTGGTTCGTGGCGAGCGCGCTCAGGTTGAACGTCTTGCTGCGCGCCATGTCGTCGCCGTAGGAGTCGATCGCCCTGGTCAGCGCTGGAATGGCGTACTTCGTGTGCGAGGGGTCCGCCGTCTGCGCCAGCACCGTGTGCACGGTGCCGATCATCGCGTGGACGTCGGTCTCGTTGAAGAACTTGACCCAGGACTCGGCGTTCTCCAGGTCGGCGCGGGAGAACTCGTCCTTCGTCCGGCCGAGCAGCTTGGTGGCCTGCGTGCTGTTGCCCATCATCGCGTAGGCCCAGGCCTCGTTGGCGCAGAGCACCGCGACGGCCAGCTCGGAGCCGGATTCCTGCGCGGCGATCTGGCCGAGCTGGAAGAGTTTCAGCGCGTCGTCCGGCGCGTTCTGGTGCAGGTAGACGCGGCCCATCCGATACAGGACGTTCGCGACGAGCGGGTGGTTGTCGCCCTGTTTGGCCAGGTCGAGCGCGTTCGCGAAATGCCCGCGCGCCGAATCGACCAGCCCGGTGTCGAACGAGGTCCAGCCGGCCAGGCTGTGCAGGTCGGCCAGCGCCACGTAGAGCCGGTGCTTCACCGGATCGGCGCCGTTCGACTGGAGCATCTGCTGGCCCCAGGAGAGCTGCGCGACCACGGCGTCCCGGCAGAAACCGCCGCCGTACTGGTAGTCGAGTGCGCGCAGGGCCCGCGTCGCGGCCTCCACCTGGCGCACGTCCGTCATGCCGATCCGACCGGGCGCGGGGGTGCGCGCCGGGGATGCGGCCCAGGCCTCCGGAGCGGATCCGAAGACCGCCGCTCCCATCGTGACCTGGGCAGCGTGTGCGAGGAACTTCCGCCTCTTCACGGCCTCGCCCTCCTCTGCCTGCTCGCCGCCGACCGCGCCTGCCGCGCTGACGACCTGTACCGCCGTCGCCTCGTCGTACGCGAGGCCCATGTATCCACGTGGGACACCCAGGCCGTCGGAGATCCTGGCGAGCACGTCGTAGGCCATGACCTGGCGGCCCTTGAGGATCTCCGACACCTCGGACTGCGACTGGCCGGTCATCGCGGCGATCTGCCGCTGCGATATGCCGACCCGGCGGAGCAGCCGGTACACCGTGCTGATCTCCCGGGCCGCCAGCGCATCGCGCATGTCCCGTTCCTCCCACGTGTCAGGAGGGACGGGGTGACCCTTGCGGGTCTCGGAGACCTTGGAGATCTTGCCGATGTCCATTGCGCACCCTCGCAGTCCGTTGGGCGTCGTCGAGAAGAGTAGGCAAACCTCATTCAACCGCGCGAAACCCCGTTTGTGCTGTCTGATCGGCAGGGCCGATATCCGCCGACCGCTTAACGTGGAACCAGGCCCGGTCGCCGCTATGACGGCGATCCCACCTTCTATCGGCTCGCTTTTCACCGCAATGTAGTCCTCAGTTCTCTGTGAGCGAGCCGCCACGGTCCGCGATCACTCAGAGCTACGACAGGCAGTTACGGAGCGCGGCGGAAGCCGCCGGGCAGATCGGAGCAGACGATGGCACTCGTCGACTCGCTCGCCGCGGAAGCGGACATCACCGCGAACTCCGCGCGCTCCTCCCGCGGCGAGGACCGCGGTCCGGCCCAGCGCCCCGCCCTGTCGGTCGCACCCGCGGCGTCCTCCCCGAAGGACTCCGGTGTGCGCAGGAACGAGGGCAAGCACACGGTCTGGCGCATCCAGTGCGGCGATCTCATCAGCCGCGAGCGCTGCGTGACCGTGTTCGTGGACAACGACGAGGTGGTCCTTGTGGGACCCCCCGGCGAAACCGCGCGGATGACGGGTGGCCAGCTCGGCCAGCTCCGTGCCGCGCTCAACGAGGCCGCCAAACTGGCGGAAAGGTGACGGTGAGTTCTACGTGGATCAGATCCTCGGGCAGGTTCTCCGCAATGCCGTATGGGAACGCCTCGACATGCTCTCCGACCTGGCCGACCAGGCCGACGCGGCATCTCTGGTCTCGGTGGCACGGTCCGAACTGCCGCGGCTGACCGACGGCTGGCGGGCCATGCTCCGTGCGCACGAGCCCGACGAGCGTGGTGACTGCCCGACCTGCTCCACCCGCTGGCACCGGTGCAAGGCTCCGTGCTCGGTCTGGCAGGTCGCACATGAGCACCTGGTGGCCGGCGGCCTCGCGCCCCAGCAGAACGTCCGGCCCGGTCGGCGACGCGCCCCCGAGCCCGCCATGCAACAGGAGACGGTGCCCCCGGCCCGCCAGGCACCGCTTCCCCGCCGGGTCCCGGCGGCCGAGACCACCGGCAGGCACGCTCTCGTCGCCGCATCGGCGCGATAGCCCCACCGGCAGGCGAGTTCCGGCCGACCAGCAGCCCCGCTGGGAAGACTCCGGTAGCTCGCCGTCCCCGACGGTTGGCTCGTCCGTACCCCCGAACGAGGCGAGCCGACCGTCGGCCAAACAACTCAACAACGTGAGGTTCCAGTGGCCGGTTCCAGCCACACCCCTTGCGGCAAGAACTCTGCGATTAATCTTAAAAAGTTCGCCCGAATGGCTAGCGGAGTAGCTGTCCGCCAGCTATCTTGATCCACAGAGGCCACTGGCCCAAAAATTGCAGAACGCAAGCTGTGGCTCCCCGCCCACATTGCGGCCCCGAAACTCCGCGGGCCGGTGCCGTTGCACTCCCCCTCCCCCGACCGGCACCGGTCCGCGGCCCCAACGCCCACCCACGTGTTGGCTTTCCTACCTGGTCATCCAGGATCTCCTTACGCAGCCCCGATGCGCGCACTCGCGCATCGCGTGAGCGCGTCGATTCCTTCCCAGAATTCCAGCCCGACCTGCCGGTAAGGCGTTACCCGACCTGCCGGCAATTGTTCTCGTCGCGTTGAATAAGCACCGTGGCGAAGCTGGCATCCGGCTAGTGGACGTTTACTTACGAGTCGCCGTCATTGGTCGCTTATCGGCCGTCGCGGATTACTCAGGGGACGGCGCGGACGCGGCTCAGCAGGACTCCGGCCAGCAGGGTGAGCACGGCGGCGAGGGCGTAGAGGCCGCGGTAGCCGGCCGGAGTGGTCAGCACGACCGTCGCGATCACCGGGGCGAGCACCTGCGGCAGTGAGTTCGAAATGTTCAGGATGCCGAGGTCCTTGGCGCGACCGGAGGCGGCGGGCAGTACCTGCGTCAGCAGCGCGAGGCCGACTGCGGCGTAGACGCCGAAGCCGAGCCCGAGCAGGAGCGCGGCGAGCATGGTTCCCGGCCAGGTCTGCCAGACGGCGAGCAGCGCTGACGCGACGGCCATCACGGCCACGGACAGGTAGATGTAGGGCTTCCTGCGCCCGGACCGGTCGGACAGGGTGCCGGTGACGACGGCGCCGAGCACGACCGCCGCGGCGTAGATGCCCATCGCGATCAGCAGACCGCCCTCCGGGTCGGGCAGCCGTACGACGTCGGTGAGGAAGAACAACAGGTACATGACGCCGAGTGCGTTGCCGACCTGGGTGAGGAAGTGCCCGCCCCAGGCCCACGCGAAATCCGGATGCTCGCGCGGCGACACCCAGAGTCCGCGCAGCGCTGCGCCCAGCGGTTGCCGTGCCGCGGCGGAGCGGGGCAGCACGGCGTCCTCGGTGCTGAGAACGAACGTGAGGACGCAGGCCAGCACGACGGCCGCGCAGACGAGGTAGCCGCCGGCCGGGCCGGCGATGAAGGTGGTGATCACCAGCGTTCCGACGAGCGTGCCGAGGATCTGGGTGGTCCCGACGACTCCGGCGACCCGTCCGCGCTGGAGTACCGGAACCCGGTCGGGCAGTGCCGCGGAGAGCGCGGCCAGCGTCGCGTTGAGTCCGGCCTGGGCGAGGCACCAGCCGGCCGTCATCTGCGGGACGTCCTGTGCTCCGGCGAGCGCCAGGAACCCGAGCCCGCCGGTGACGGCGCCGCCGACCGCCCACGGCCCGCGGCGGCCGAAGCGTGAGCTGGTGCGGTCGGAGGCGGCGCCGGCCAGCGGTGCGGCCACGGCGGCGACGAGCGCGCCGGCACCCGCGACGAGACCGAAGATCGTTTCCTTGGCCGCCGCGTCGAGAAGTTCGGCCTGTTGCGGCAAGAGAAGCTGGATCGGCGTGATGAGGGCGAACCAGAGTCCGAGGTTGGCGAGGAACAGCAGGCTCGTCCAGCCCAGCCGCACCGGGGTCCTCGGCTCGTCGAGTGCGCTGGGGCCCACGTCCCGCCCGGCCGCCCTAGCCATCGATCAGCTTCCGATACCAGTGGTACGAGTCTTTGGGGGTGCGGCGCAGGGTGTCGTAGTCGACGTGCACCAGGCCGAACCGGGGCGCGTATCCCTTGGACCATTCGAAGTTGTCCAGCAGCGACCAGACGAAGTACCCGCGTACGTCGACGCCCTCGGCCATCGCGGACCGGACGGCGTCGAGGTGCTGGTCGAGGAAGTCCACCCGGTCGGGGTCGTGCACGGTGCCGTCCTGGCCGACCTCGTCGGCGCAGGCGCAGCCGTTCTCGGTGATGTGGATGGGCGGCAGGGCGTCGCCGTAGTCGCGGAGCATGCCGGTCAGCAGTTCCCGGAACGCGCCGGGCACGACCGGCGAGTCGTTGGTGGTGCGGCGATACCCCTCGACCTGGCGCAGCTCGAACGGCAGCGGATTCCCTTCGCCGGGAGCGGCGACGGCCTGCGGCTCGTAGTAGTTGACGCCGTAGAAGTCGATCGGTTCGGCGATCACCGGCAGGTCCTCGGCGTAGCCCTCGGGCAGGTGGGTGGCGAGTTCCTCCGGGTACCGGCCGAGCAGTACCGGGTCGGCGTAGAGGCGGTTGAGCAGCACGTCGAGGTGCCGGGCGGCGGCGCGGTCGGCGTCGTTGCCGGTGACCGGCCAGACCGGGCCGTGGTTGTTCGCCGTGCCGACGCTGCCCGCCCCGGCCGCGCGCAGTGCGCGGACGCCGAGGCCGTGGGCGAGATTCTGGTGGTGTGCGGTGGGAATCGCGTCGAGCAGCAGGGTGCGGCCGGGGGCGTACTCACCGATCGCGTAGCCGTACACGGTGGTGACCATCGGTTCGTTGATCGGGATCCACATGGTGATCCGGTCGGCGAAGCGCTCGCCGAGGATGGCGGCATAGTCGGCGAAGCGTTCGGCGGTGTCCCTGGAAAGCCAGCCGCCCGCGTCTTCCAGTGGCTGCGGGAGGTCCCAGTGGTAGAGGGTGGCGACGGGCGCGATGCCCGCCTCGCAGAGGCCGTCGACGAGGCGGTCGTAGAAGTCGAGTCCGGCAGGGTTGGCCGGCCCGGAGCCGCTTGCCTGGATTCGGGGCCAGGCGAAGGAGAACCGGTAGGCGTCGACGCCGAGGTCGCGCATCAGCGCGATGTCCTCGGGATAGCGGTGATAGTGATCGGCGGTGACGTCGGCGTTCTCGCCGTTCGCTATCTTTCCGGGCGTGCCGGTGAATGTGTCCCAAATGGACGGTCCGCGGCCGTCGGCCCGCGTCGCTCCCTCGATCTGGAACGAGGCCGTCGCGACGCCCCAGGTGAACTCGTTCGGGAAGCTGTGTCGTGGCACCGAAGTGTCTCCCATCGCCGCTTCGCGAGCCCCACGCTGGGAACCAGCGAATAAACGTGAATAGTTCTCGGATTCTAGGTGTTCCCTCGACCGGGCGAAAGGCCGTCGACAGGTTATTGTCCCTGACCAGCAGGGGGAGGAGTCACGACATGACCGATGGTCAGACGACGAGGTCGGCCGGTTCGGCTCCGCTGCGGCGCCAGCCCGTCCAGCAGCGCAGCGCGGACCGAGTCGAACGCATGCTGGACGCCAGCGCGGCGCTGATCGAGGAGATCGGCTACGACGGTGTGACCACCACGCTGATCGCGAAGCGCGCCGGTGTCGCGGTGGGTTCGCTCTACCAGTTCTTCCCGGACAAGCGGGCCGTGGTGCAGGCACTGACGCAGCGGAACCTCGAACGGTTCATGTCGGCGGTCGGCGAGCAGATGAACGCGGGCGAGCATCAGCACTGGTGGGATCTGGTCGACGGGATGCTGGACATCTACCTCCGGATGCACCGCGAGGTACAGGGTTTCTCGCAGGTGCACTTCGGCGACGTGGTGGATACCCGGCTGCTCGACGATCAGCGGGACAACAACGGCGTCGTCGCCGAAGCGGTGGTGCAGTTGCTGGCGGAACGGTTCGGCCTCGACGAGGAGCGGCTGGAGCTGCCGGTGGCGGTGGCCATCTCCACCGCGGACGGCCTGTTGAAACTCGCGTTCCGCGACAATCCGGCCGGCGACCAGGCCGTCGTCGATGAGACGAAGTACCTGCTCAAGGGCTATCTGGCGAGCAGGCTCGGCGACTGATCACAGTTGTCCACAACGGGCGTTGCCTGTGGACAACTCGGATCGATCGCCCTACGCCGGGGGTGGGCGGCGGTAGGGTGGAGCGGGGACGCCCCCCAGGGCGGGTGGGGGGTCGGAAGGCTCCGAATTCACCCGAAGCAAACCCCTTCACCGCGGTAGGTGGGCACGGTGCGTTCCACCCGATCGCCGTCGACCAGGTGATAATCGGTGAACCTTTCCGCCAGTTCCCCCGCCTTCGCGTGCCGCAGCCAGACCCGGTCACCGACACGCAGCGACCGCGCCGCCTTGCCCGCCACCGGGGTCTGCACCTCCCCCGCGCCCTCCGCACGCAGCAGGCGCAACCCCTCCGGCAGGTAGGGCACCGGCGGCCGGGACGGCCCCACCGGCCCGGACGCGACGTACCCGCCCGCGAACAAGGTCGCGATCCCCTTCGACGGCTTGCGCACCACCGGCAACGCGAACAAGGCCGCGGGCCGCGGCGCGAAGCGCGTGTAGGCGTCGAACAACGCCGGGCCGATCAGCCCCGAACCGGCCGCGATCTCGGTGACCGAGCCATCCGCGGACGTCGACTCGATGCTGCCCGTCCCCCCGCCGTTGACGAACTCCAGCTCGGCCAGCTCGCCGACGGCGCGCACCACCGCCCCGCGACGCCGCGCCAACTCGTCCGCCGACCGGCGCTGCATCCACCGCACCGCCGAACCGAGCGCCGCGTTGCCGGGCGCGTCACCGATACCGGCGATCTGCCCCTCGTACGCCATCACGCCGACCAGCCGGAAACCCTTGCGCGACAACACCTTGCGCGCCATCTCGACGGCCTGCCGAACGGTGAACACCGGCGACCGCCTCGTCCCCACCTGCACCCTCGGCAACGGCCGCCAGGAGGCGTCCAGCTCCAGGCAGACCCGGATCTCCGGGTGGTCCAGACCGAGCGCCGCATCGACCAGGTCGAGCTGCTCCGGCGAGTCGATCATGATGGTGATCTCCCCGCGCGCCCGCTCATCCGCGGCGAGCGCGCGCAGGGCGGCATGATCCACCGTCGGGTAGGCGACGACCAGGTCACCGCAGACCCGCTGGCGGGACAGCCACAACGCCTCTGGCAGCGAGTAACACATCAACCCGGCGACGCCCGGCACGGCGAGCGCCCGCTCCAGCAGCGCCCGGCAGCGCACCGACTTGGTGACCAGCCGGATCGGCTTGCCGTTCGCCCGGCGCACCAGGTCCGCGGCATTGGCGTCGAACGCCGCGAGGTCGACAATGGCGAACGGCGGGTCGAGATCCTTCGTCGCCAGGTCGTACACGTTCGGAGCAGTCACAGGTTAACCGTACGACAATCCCGGTTGAAACGCGAATACAATTCACTTATCGTTCTCGGAAGTACACGAGGACGAGACCGACCAGCGAAAGCGTGGCGAGCCGATGACGTCGTGGACGAACTGGGCGGGCACCGCGACCGCTGACCCGCAACGGGTGCACCGGCCACGCGAGACCGCCGGGATCGCCGAGGCCGTCACCCGGGTGGCTGTGGACGGACGCACGGTACGCACCTGGGGTAGCGGGCATTCCTTCAGCCCCATCGCCGTCGCCGACTCCGACGCGATCGACCTCACCGGCTGGACCGGCATCGCCTCGGCCGACACCCGCACGGGCCTGGTGACGGTGCGCGCGGGCACCACGCTGCGCACGCTGAACACCGATCTGGAACGCCTCGGCCTGGCCATGACCAACCTCGGCGACATCGACGCGCAGACGATCGCCGGGGCGATCTCCACCGGGACGCACGGCACCGGCGCCCGGTTCGGCGGTATCGCCACCCAGGTCGCGGAACTGGAACTGGTGCTCGCCGACGGCTCGGTGGTCACCTGCTCGGCCGAAGACCGGCCGGAGCTTTTCGCCGCCGCCCGAGTTGGCCTCGGCGCGCTGGGCGTCATCACCACCGTGACGCTGCGCTGCGAACCGTCCTTCACCCTCGCCGCCAGGGAATATCCAGCGCCGCTGGAGTCCGTGCTGGAGGGTTTCGACGAGTCGGCGACGGCCAACGACCATTTCGAGTTCTACTGGTTTCCCTACGGCCGCAACGCGCTGGTCAAGTGCGACAACCGGCTCCCACTCGGCAGCGAAACGGCTCCGCTGAGCCGTTTCCGCCGGTTCCTGGACTACGAGGTGATGGAGAACGTCGCCTTCGGCACGCTCTGCCGGATCGGCCGCGCGGCGCCGAAACTGGTGCCGCGACTGGGAAAACTGTCCTCGTCGGTGTTGTCCTCCCGGGAGTACAGCGACCTTTCCCATCGGGTCTTCGTGACGCACCGGGGGGTGCGGTTCGTCGAGTCGGAGTACGCGGTGCCACGCGAGGCGCTGCCCGAGGTGCTGGCGGCACTGCGGGCACTGGTGCCCAGGCTGCACACGCCGGTGGCGTTCCCGGTGGAGGTCCGGGTCGCCGCCGCCGACGACATCTGGCTCTCCACCGCCTACGGCCGCGACTCGGCCTATGTGGCGGTCCACCAGTTCGCCGGGATGCCGTACGAGCGGTACTTCGCCGAGTTCGCCGCGATCGCGGGCGCCGCAGGGGGGCGCCCGCACTGGGGCAAGCTGCACGACCTGGACGCCGCCGCGCTGCGCGAACGCTATCCGCGTTTCGACGACTTCCTGCGCGTGCGCAAGGAGGTCGACCCGGACGGGGTGTTCCGCAACGCATACCTCGACCGGGTGCTCGGCCCCGGCTGAGGCTGCCCGGCGAGCTACGCGCGGATCAGTGCCTCGTCGATCGGCGTGTTGCCCTCGGTGAGTTCCAGGGTGCGGCCGAAGGTCGTGTCGTCGGCCAGCAGGGCGGCGATCACCGCTGCCACGTCCTCGCGCGACACCTCGCCAGCGGGAACGCTGTCGGCGAGGTGCACGCTGCCGGTGGCGGGCTCGTCGGTGAGCTTGCCGGGCCGCAGGATCGTCGAGTCCAGGTCACGGGCGCGCAGGTCGTCCTCCGCGGCGGCCTTGGCCCTGAGGTAGATGGCGAACACCTCGTCCATACCCGGGTCGTCCGCCCGGTCGAGACCCATCGCGCTGACCTGGATGTGCCTGCGTACGCCCGCGCGCTCGGCGGCCTCGGCGAACAGCGCCGCGGCGGCGCGGTCGACGGTGTCCTTGCGGTCCGACCCACTGCCGGGGCCGGCTCCGGCGGCGAACACGGCCGCGTCGGCACCCTCCAGCACCTTCGCGACCTCCGCGACCTCGGCGTGCTCCAAGTCCAGAACGGCCGGTTCGGCGCTGGAATCGCGCAGGTCTGCCGCGTGCTCCGGGTTACGGATGATCCCCACCGCGTCGTCGCCCTGGGCGGCCAGCAGCCGCTCCAGGTGCAGTGCGATCTTGCCGTGCCCGCCCGCAATCACTACTCGCATACCGGCGACCCTATGCGTCTCAGTCGACGCTCGCAGGAATCTCCCCGGTGGCCAGCAGTTGCTCGTAGACGACCTCGTTGACCCAGCGGGACACGGCGTCCTCGTCGAGCAGGATCCGCTCCTCGCCCCCGGCCAGGTCCAGCCCGACGATCGCGTCCTCGTCGGCGCTCACCACAGCGAGGCCGTAGGCGCGGGCACGGGGCAGGCAGTTGTCGACGTAGTCGCGGGTGAGTACCGCGGTGGAGGGCAGGACCATCGCCGCCTCGCCGTACCGCGCGAACGGGACCGTGGCGGCGATGGCGGTACGCCAGTGCCGTTCGACGGCCAGCACGCCGACGATCTCCGCCGCCGCACCCGGCACCGAACCGGCCATCTCCGGCCACATCCAGGTGGACACCGTGGTGCGGTCGGTGATCGGCTCCACGCCCATCGCGATGCGCTCGGCGTGGACCTCGGTGCGCAGCCGCGCGACCACACAGACCTTGCGGCCCAGGATCCGCTGCTGCGGCAGCACGACGCCGTCCCAGCCGAGCTGGGCGGCCGCCTCGGCGGCCAGCTCCTCGACGCTCGCGGGCAGTTCGAGCGGTGGCACCTCTCGGGTCGGTCGCGGACGGCTCCCGATCGAGCCGCCGGTGATCGCGGTGTGCCCTGGTGTAACCGCCACGAAGTCCGCCTCCCTCTTCCTGCTTCGGTATCGCTCTGCAGTACCCGGTCCGATCGGGTGACCCGGGGCGGACCGTTCGGCCGCCGCCCGCGTCCTGGAACACCGGCGGTGACGTGTGCACTGCTGTACCTCTCCTGGCTACCAGGTAGAACACGGGTCATCGCCAGGTCAGCGACCCGACTGCGATCGACGGCGTCGAACGGTCGGTGACCGGTCGACGGGCGGTCATCCGACTTCAGTCCGACCGTGCCGCCGGAAGAGTGAGCGCGGGCCGAACGGCATCTACTCCGCGCAGCGCCGCCGGGAGTCGCAGGTCACACGGAAGCGTTTTCCGTTGTATGTCAACGGTTTTCGGCCGCTCAGCCGACCGTCCCCTCGGCGAGCATGCGGTCGACCTCCGGGCTTCCCCATTCGTCCACGACGACGACCTGGCTCTTCGGCAGGAACCACAGCCGTTGCGTGACACTCACTGGCCCGGATGTCTCACCGCTTCCCTTGGGCACGCAGGCGACCGTCCACTTCTCGTAGACGGCCTCGACGGCGCCGACCGATGCCAGCCCGGACTCCACCTTCGTCGCCGTGCCCTCCTGCCACAGGTCCTTGCGCCCGGCGGCGTTGCAGGCCCTGCCGTTCGCGCTGCGCCGGTACGGCCGCCCCGGCTCGTAGCTCGGCTGCTCGGCGTTCGCCCGTGCGTTGTCGGTGACCAGGAAGTAGGCGCAATTGCTGTAGCGCTGCGGATCCGGGCAGTCCGCGCCGTTCACCACGACCCGTTCGAGCCCCTGGTCCTGCACCGTCCAGCCGAACGGAACGCCGATGGTGAGCCTGCCGACGCTCAGCGGGTCGCCGCCCGGAGCGGGCACCCCGGCGGACGGCGAAACAGACGGCGAGGCAGCAGGCGGGGCAGCCGGTGACGGCGAACCGGGCGTCGGCCGCGGCAGCGTCCGCACGGAGGGCAGCCGGGCCGCCATCTCCGGCGCGAGCAGGTCGGTCACCTGCTCGTACGGCAGCGTGATCGTCCTGGTGACGCCGCAGCCGGTGGGGTAGCCGAGTTCGAACTGCGAGATCACCACGTCCGCACCGTCCGGGCCGAACGCGAGCTGTACGCCGGGCCGCTTGCCCTGCTCGCCGGTGAGCGCCCGGGTGGTGATGTTGCCCCGATCTGTGACGCTGTCGCCGTAACCAGGACAGAGTTCGCCGCCGTTGACCTCGTGCAGGCGATCGACCAGCAGAGCGGTCCCGGTGTCGGTGAGCGTGGACGCGGCGAGGACCTCCTTCGGGCTCAGCCCGCTCGCCGCCTTCAGGTCGATGTTGACGATCTCGCTCTGCTTCCAGGACGAGTGCCAGAGGAAGTCCGAGTCGAGCGTGAAGTCGTAGCGGACGGACAGGAAGTCGGGCGTGTGCGCACGGATCCGCACCTCGGAGGTGAGGTGCGGCATTTCGGCCGTCCCCTCGGGCGGGGTCGCGCGGAGCTGGTCGCGGACCTGATCCGCGTAGTCGTCGACGGGTGCCATCAGCAGCGCGTTGATCTTCCCGTCGGTGGCCGGATCGGGATAGCCGGAGACCGCGACGTACTTCGCGTTCAGGTCGAAACCCGGGTCGCTGGACGTCTCCGAGCGGGTCTGCACCGCGACCAGCACTGCCGGGGGCGGCGCGGCGGCGGGCGTCTCCTCGGCACCGATCGTGGTCACGGCGATGACCGCGCCACCGACCAGCACTGCCGCGCCGACGCCGATCGTCGCGACCTTGGCCCCGACCGAGCCCAGGACGCCCTTGCCGACCGGCCCCGCCGCGACGGGCACGCTCGCCGCCACCCCGCCCGCACCGGCCGGGGCGAGCACCGACGCCGTGCCGAGCAACGCCAGCGGCGACAGCGCGACCAGCGTGGCCGCCCGCTCGGCGAGCCTGCGCAGGCCACGGTCCTCCCAGTCCTGGCCGTACGCCGCGGCCGCCGCCGACTCCAGCTCCGCGACGAACGCCCGCGCCCCCGCGGGCCGGGCCGCGAGCTCCTTCGCCATGCCGCGCACGACCAGCCCGCGGACCGCCTCCGGCACCTCGCCGAACGGGATCGGGGCGTACTCGTGCAGGTTGCGCAGGGCTTGCGGGTCCTCGGCGCGATACGGCTTGCGGCCCGTCACGCACTGGAAGAACACGCAGGTGGCGGCGTAGACGTCGGTTGCGGGCGTACCGGGCTGTCCCGCCCACTGCTCGGGTGCCATGTACGCGGGCGTTCCGGCGGCGAGGCCCGCCTGCCCATCGAGCACGGCGAGGCCGAAGTCGACGAGCTTGCTCTCCCGCTGCCCGCCGACTAGCACGTTGTCCGGCTTGTAGTCCCGGTGCGCGACGCCGGCCTCGTGCGCGGCGGCCAGCCCCAGCAGGGAACCCTTCAGCACGGCGAGTGCGGCCTCCGGGGCGAGCACGCCGTCCGCCCGCAGGACGGACCGCAGCGACACCCCCGGCACGGCCTCCATCACGATCGCGGCGCCCTGCGGGGTCTCGGCGAACTGGTACAGCCGGACGACGTGCGGACTGCTGACGCGCTGGAGCAGGTACGCCTCCTGCCGGAAGCGGGACAGGTACAGCTCGTCGGCGAGGTAGCGCTCGTACAGGTACTTGATCGCGACGAAGGTGCCCGAATCGTCGTGTCTGGCCAGCACCACGCGGCCGAATCCGCCCTCACCGAGCCGTTCGATCTCCGTGTAGCCGGACAGCTGCCAGTCCCCCACGGCGCCTCCTCCTCGATCCCGCTGGTGAGAGTACGTGCGCGCGCCGACGGTTCCCACGGTGCTCGCAGCCGGGCGCGGGTGACCTTGACCGCAGCGCTTCGGGCAGGTGCGGGGTTAGGGTCACCGCAGGTGAACCCCATCGTTGTGGAGGATGCATGCGCTCGCCGAAGGACTTCTTCGCGCCCCTTGCCGTGGGTGCGCCCGATCCCGTTCGGGAGATCCCGGCGCTGCCCTCCCGCATGATCCACTTCTTCGATCCGAGCAACGAGAAGATGGCCGCGAAGGCGCCCGAGATCGCCAGGAAGGTCGACGTCCTGCTGGGCAACCTGGAGGACGCCGTCCGGGCCGACCGCAAGGAGGCCGCCCGGGACGGCCTGGTGGCGATCGCCAAGGCGAACGACTTCGGCCGTACCCAGCTCTGGACCCGGATCAACAGTCTCGACTCGCCGTGGGTGCTGGACGACCTGATCACGCTGGTCACCGAGATCGGCGACAAACTCGACGTGATCATGGTGCCGAAGGTGGAGGGCGCGCAGGACATCCACTACGTCGACCGGTTACTGGCGCAGCTCGAAGCGCGCGCCGGCATCGAGAAGCCGTTGCTGGTGCACGCGATCCTGGAGACGGCGTCCGGCGTGGCATGCGTCGAGGAGATCGCCGGGGCCAGCCCCCGGATGCAGGGCATCTCGCTCGGCCCGGCCGACCTCGCCGCGAGCCGCCGGATGAAGACCACCCGCGTGGGTGGCGGCCACCCGGGCTATCTGGTGCGCACCGATCCGGTCGGCGAGGACCTCGACGCGGGCCGCACCACCTACCAGCAGGACCTGTGGCACTACACGGTCGCGCGGATGGTGGACGCCTGCGTGGCGAACGGGATCCTGCCGTACTACGGGCCGTTCGGGGACATCCGCGACGTGGTGGCCTGCGAGGACCAGTTCCGCAACGCTTTCCTGCTCGGCTGCGTGGGGGCGTGGAGCCTGCACCCGGCGCAGATCGAGATCGCGAAGCGGGTGTTCTCGCCGTCCCCGGAGGACGTGGCGTGGTCGCGCAGGGTGATCGACGCGATGGGCGACGGCACGGGTGCCGTGATGATCGACGGGAAGATGCAGGACGACGCCTCGGTGAAGCAGTGCCGCGTGGTCGCGAAACTGGCCGACGAACTGTCGGCGGAGGACCCGGAACTGGCCGAGGCATACGACAAGGCGACGAAGGAACTCACTCGATGACTGAACTCAGACCCCGCCGCTCGGTGCTCTACATGCCGGGCGCCAACGAGCGCGCACTGGAGAAGGCCAAGGGTCTCGACGCGGACGCGCTCATCCTCGACCTCGAGGACGCCGTCGCCCCGGATGCCAAGGAAGCGGCCCGCGAGCGGGTGTGCGCCGCGGCGTCGTCCGGTGAGTACGGCGACCGTGAGGTGACGATCCGCGTCAACGGCATCGACACCGAGTGGCACGAGCCGGACCTGCGGGCGGCGGCGAAGGCCGGCCCCGCCGCGGTGGTGGTGCCGAAGGTGAACTCCGCGCGGGACGTGCAGAACATCGAACGCGCGCTGGAACTCGGCGGCGCGCCGGAGCACACCGCGATCTGGGCGATGCTGGAGACGCCGGTCGCGATGCTGCGGGCGGAGGAAATCGCCTCGGCGTCGGAGCGGCTGACCGTGCTCGTGATGGGGACCAACGATCTGGCGAACGAACTGCACGCCGAGTTCGTGCCGGACCGGGGGCCGCTGCTGGGCGGGCTCTCGCTGTGCCTGCTCGCCGCCCGCGCCACCGGGAAGGTCATCCTGGACGGCGTCTACAACGACGTGAAGGACCTGGAGGGGTTCGAGGCGGAATGCCTGCAGGGCAGGCGGTTCGGCTTCGACGGCAAGACGTTGATCCATCCCGGCCAGCTCGAACCGTGCAACCGCGTGTTCGCCCCGTCGGACGACGAGGTGACAAACTCCCGCAAGATCATCACCGCGTTCGACGAAGCGCAGGCCGCCGGCAAGGGCGTCGTCACGGTCGACGGGCGGATGATCGAGAACCTGCACGTCGCCAACGCGCAGCGGATCCTCGCCCTGCACGAGGCGATCGGCGCGAAGTCCTGAACCGGCCGCACCCGGCGGTGCCGGGCCGGAGATCATCTCCCGGCCCGGCCGCTCGCCGCTGAAGATCAGCAGTTCAGGCTGTAGAACCACGTCGGGTTGTAGAGCCGGATCCACGAGCCTGGCGAGTAGTACCAGCCGCGGAAGAAGATCCCGCACTTGGTGGACCGCACGCAGTCCGTGTCCTCCCAGTATTTCGTCGAGTCCTGGCCTGACCGCAGGTCACGCCGGTCGGGACCGTCCGGATCGGACGCCGGTTGGCACGACCACCGGTCCGACGAGTTGTGGTGGATCTGCAACGTCCGACCGGTGCGGTTGTGCGCCTCACCGCATGCTGGCCACGTGCAGTCCTCCCCCAGCGCGCCGACCTCGCCACTCGCCGGCACTTCCTCGACGAGGATCACGCCGACCCCTTCGGGTGCCGTCCTGGACCGGTCGACGTCGCCCGCCTGCGCCGATCCGGTGAGTCCCAGCGATGCCGCGGCCAACGCCGCGGCCACCACTGCCGTCCTCCATCTACGCATCTCGCTTCCCCCTGCTCTGTTCGCTTCTCCCGCCCTTCGGCGAGGAAACGAGAGTCGCCGACGCGGTGCCGCCCGGGCAACGGGTTCACCGTCCCGAACGGCGCTGGGACGGCGAAAAGCCCGCCGAGCTGGGCCTTCTTCACCTGCGCGGGACGCTTGACCTCTACTTTAGTCGAGGTTCTACCGTGGAGGCATGGGTCTCACCGAAGTGGAACGGACGTACCTCGCGGGACAGTCGATCGGCAGGCTGGCGACCGTCGGACCCGACGGTGTGCCGCAGATCCGGCCGGTCGGTTTCCGGCTCAACGCCGACGGGACGATCGACATCGGCGGGCCGGAGAACGCCAGGAGCCAGAAGTACCGCAACGCCCAGTCGAGGCCGCGCGCGGCGTTCGTAGTCGACGACATGACCCCCGACGATCCGGGCGAAGTGTCACCTGGCTGGGGCCGAGGTGTGGAGATCCGCGGCGACGTGGAGGTGCTGTCGGTGCGGGACATCCCGGTGGCACCGGGCTTCTTCAGCCACGACGTGATCCGCCTGCATCCGCGCCGGGTGATCAGCTGGGCCATCGATCACGAACAGCCCAAGGGAACCTCACGCACGGTGGCGCGGGAATCGGCGGAGTGATCCGCATACGGCGCGGCCGGTCACCGTCTCGGACGATGACCGGCCGCGCCGCCCCCTGAATGTGGCTACTCGACCTTCGCCTTGCCGCAGATCTTGCCGCCGGTCGGGTGGTGCAGGCAGGTGCGCACGGAGTGCCCGGTGTTGTTCAAAAACCCGATGGCCGCGAAGTAGCCACCCGGAACCGGGTGCACGCCGGTCGGCCCGCACACCTGTCCGTCCTCGTTCTCCAGCGAGACCCGGACGTCGGAATTCTCGGTCGTGACCGTCGCGAGGTTCTTGTCCGAGATCCGTAGCTGCGTCATCGCGACCGACGACGTGCCGTACCCGAAGCTGTACGGCGACGGCAGCAAGTACGGCACGTCGTTGTGCCACGGTGGCAGGTCGCAGTCGCTACCCGCCGGCACCGCGGCGGCCGCGGCCCGTGCCACGGTGTCGGCCGGCGCCTCCGGTTCCGCCTGCGCGGCTCCCACGCCCACGAGCGGCAGTACCGCCGCCGCGGCGAGCACCGCACCCATCTTCCATTTGCCGTTCATGATTCCCCCATTTCGAAATTGAGTTCCCGCCGGCCCCTTCCGGCGACGGACCAACCGTGCCGAGTCGGACACCACCGCGGCAAGGTTCTCCCCGTCCCGATCCCGCATGGGACGGCCGAATGGGCACTGTCCAGCGGATTCACCCCATCGATGGGACGCGTTGTGCGATCCTCGATCGGGTTTCCGGACACGCGAGGAGGAGGGCGTTGGACGCGTCCGAAGGGCTGGCGGACCTACTGCTGGCGTTGAAGGAACGCAGCGGGCTGAGCTATTCGGAACTCGCCCGCCGCACCTACACCAGCAGTTCCACGCTGCATCGTTACTGCCTGGGCAAGGGCGTCCCTGGCGACTACCAGTCGGTCGCGAAGATCGCCCAGGAATGCGGCGCGTCGGACGACGAGCTGCACGAACTCCTGCTCCGCTGGCGGCGCGCCACCGGACCGGCGACCGAACGGCCCGCCGAACCGGAACCCGCCGCCGAGATCTCCGCCGTGCCACCGGACGCCCCGGTTCGCCGCCGCTCCCGGTTGCCCGTCGCGGTCGCGCTCGCCGCGGTGCTGGCGTTGCTCGCGGCGACCTCCAGCGCGCCACGGAGCGCCCCGGGCGATCCGGCGTCCGTACAGGTGCCCACCGGCCATCCGTGGGTGAACGACCCGTCGCCGGTACCCACCGAATTCTTCGGCGTGACGATGAACAGCACCTCCGGGACGATGCCGGCGTTCCGGGTCGGCAGCGTGCGGTTCTGGGACAGCCGCACCCGCTGGGCGAACCTGCAACCGCACCGCGACGCCTACGACTGGGCGACGCTGGACCGGTTGGTCGAAGGCGCGCGACGGGCCGGACTGCCGTCCATGTTCACGCTCGGCGGCACGCCGGAATGGGCGGCTCCGAACGCCCCGAAGGGCGTCTACCGGGACAGCTCCCGCTCCGGCCCGCCGGACGATCTCGCCGACTGGGACCGGTTCGTCCGGACGCTGACGGAGCGGTACCAGGGCCGGATCGAGGCGTACGAGCTGTGGGTGAGCGCGACCGATCCGAAGCTCTACGCGGGTTCGGTCGAGACGTTGGTGGAGATGACGCGCCGGGCGGCGGAGATCATCCGTTCCGAGGACGGCGAGGCCACGGTCGTCTGCCCCTCGATGGGTGAACTGTGGCAGCCCCAGGGACGCGAACTGCTGCGCCGGTTCGCCGAACTCGGCGGGTACGACCACTGCGACGTGGCCGGGGTGAAGCTGCACCAGCGCGACGCGGCCGACCCGCCGGAAACGCTGGTGGGGCTGCTCGCCGACATCGACGACGTGCTGCACGCGGCCGGGGTGCACCCTCGGCTGTGGAACACCGGGACGACGTACGACATCCAGTTCCAGGGCCCGCTGGATCCCCGCCGGGCCGCCGACCACGCGATGCGCTTCTACCTCGCCGGCCTGTACGGGCGGGAGTTCGGGCTGGCGCGAATGTACTTCTACAACTGGGGTTCCGGCCGGTTGCCGCTCGTCCTGCAGGCGGAGGGCAGCCAGCCGACCGGAGCGGCGCTGGCCGTGGCGGAGTTGCAACGCTGGCTGGCCGACTCGCGGAGCCGTGCCTGCGGGCAGGGGTCGCGGATCGGCCTCCCGGAGAACGTGTGGCAATGCGAGTTCGTCCGCGACGACGGCAAGCCGCTGACCGTCCGCTGGACCAGCGGCGGCACCGCGCGAACCCCGGCCGGTCCCGGCGCGGAGTCCACCACCGGCGTCGACGGCCAGACCACGCCGCTGGCGCCGGGCGCGACGGTGACCGTCACCGAGACACCGACGCTGATCACCTACGCCTGACGGGCGTGGAACACAAACTCGGACGCGAGTTGTCCGGCGGCGCCCTGGCGACATGATCGCGGAGCGAGTTCTCCGACCGGCACTGACGGAAACCGGTCAGCGGCTGGTGCGGTACAGGTCCTTGAACTCACGCAGGACGTCCAGGTGGGCGCCGATCTCGGACTTGCGGGCGAGCCTGATCCGCCAGGCGAACCCGACCGCCACCACCCCCAGTACCGCCATCGCGGCCCCGATGTTCACCGCGATCGCCGATTCCTCTTGCAGACCGATGATCAGCGGGAACGGGGCGACGGCCAGCAACAGCCCGGCGATCCAGCCTGGCCGGAGGAACTTGCGAAGCCAGTGGTTGTTCCGCGTACGAAGCAGATTCAGCTCGGCGGGCGCCAGCGGGTCGAAACCGTGCTCGACCTGGAACCGCCGCGCCCGGTCGGCCACGGCGGGATGTTCCCGCAATTCGGCGGGCTGTACGCCGTGCAGCCTGGGTTCGTCCGTCGACGGTCCCGAGGTGACCGTGGTCCCGGGACGGGTGAGCGGCACGACGCCCGCGACCATCCAGCGCCGGTGGACCTCCCAGCCGGCCGAGTTGATCACCCGGTCCCGTTCCTCGGCTTGCCGCCGGAGGGTTTCCACCGACTCGGTGGCCTCGCCCGCCGCTTTGTCGGTCGCCGCCGAGGCGTTCGAATCGGCATTGGCCTGCTGCCCCAGGGTCGGCGAGTCGTTGGGGTTGTTGATGGCGTTGTTGAACGACTGGGTAGCGGTCGCGTGTGCCTGTTCGGCGGCCGCGAGCAGCTGCTTTTCCTTCTCCAGCGCCGCGCGCAGATCGTTCTCGATCGACGCCGCGTCCTTCTGTACTGCCTGAGTTCGTCCGCCCAGTCCTTCAGCGCGTTACCCGCGTGCTCCATCGCCCAGTGCGCGTCACCGAGGTAGCCGGGCAGGTCCTCGATGTTCTCGGCGAACTTCTTCGCCGCCTCGCCGGTCCAGACGTCGCGGTTGTCCTTGACGGCGTTCAGCGCGTTGCGCGCCTCGTCGGCGTAGGTGGCGGTGCCGGTCAGGTCGGTGGCCAGCCCCGCCAGCGTGTCGACGTTGCCGCGCGCCGGGTCATAGCCGATGCACGGGTACTTGTCGGCGCCCATCAGACCTCACCCGCCTGCTCGAGGCTCGCGGACATCTTCTGCAGGTTCTCCCGGATGCCGTCTTCCAGTTCCTGGTAGCCCTGCTTGGCTTTGTCCAGTCCTTCGGAGATCTGATCGACCGCTTCCTGGATTTCGCCGAGGCCTTCCTCCCCGACCTCCTTGAAATCCGCGCACGCCTCGTCGAGCTCGTCCGAACCGATGGAGTCAGGGCCCAGAATCGCGAGCTTTTCCGTCGCTCCCTTGATGTTTCCTTGGTCCGGGCCAAATTCTTCTGCAAGGCGTCCAAGCCACCGATGTCCACTGTGAAATCAGGCATCGCGGCCCCGTCGTCGATGTGTCAGGTCGCCGGCGCCTGTTCCTCCCTGGGCGGCCGCTCGGCGCGGCCGACCGTAGCAAACCGGACAGTGCGCAGGGGGCGTTATGAGCGGATCGAGTGGTCAGAAACCGCCCGGCCAGGGACGTTGCTGCGGGCGGACGCGCTCGAACGCCGCGGCTGCACGCAGCACGCCGAGGTCGTCAAAGCGCCGTCCGGCGATCTGCAGGCCGACGGGCTGGCCCTCGGGGGTGTACCCGCAGTTGAGCGACACGGCGGGCTGGCCGGACATGTTGTACGGCAGGGTGAACACGATGTGCTCGAACGGCCGCGCCGGATCGCCGGTCGGCGATGCCGCGTCGGCGGCCGGGGCGGACACCGGGCAGGCGGGCGAGAGCACGAGGTCGTACGCCCCGGTCGCCCGCAGCGCGGCCACGCTGATCGTGTCGATCCGGGTGAACCCGCGGTACACCTCGACACCGGACAGTCTCGCGCCCCCGGACGCCCACTCGGCGATGTAGGGCAGCACGGTGGCCCGCCGCTGTTCGGTGAGCGCCGCCATGTCCGCCCAGGCGCGGGCCCGCCAGAACCGGTCCAGCCCGTCGAGCATGTCACGGGTGAGGAACGGATCGACGTTCTCGACGATCGCGCCGTGCGCCTCGAACAACCGGGCGGCGGCGGTCACGGCGTCCCGCACGGCCGGCTCGACGTCGAGGCCGATGCCAGGATCGAGTTGCAGGCCCACGCGCAGCCCGTCGAGTTGCCGGTCGAGGTCGTGCCAGGACAGTTCCTCGGGCGGGAGGCTGAGGTGGTCCCGGACGTCGGCGCCGGAGAGCACCTCCATCAGCAGCGCGGCATCGGCGACCGTGCGCGTCATCGGCCCGGCGACGCGACCGAGGAACGGCGGGTCCACCGGCACCCGCCCGAAGCTGGGCTTGAGGCCGACGAGGCCGCACCAGCCGGCGGGGAGTCGGATCGAACCGCCGATGTCGGTGCCGACGTGCAGCGGGCCGTACCCGGCGGCGGCCGCCGCGCCCGCCCCGGCGCTGGACCCGCCCGGCGTGCGCTCGGTGTCCCACGGATTCCTTGCCGCGGCGTGGAAACTGGACAGCCCGGAGGTGAGCATTCCGTAGTCGGGCATCGTCGTCTTGCCGATCAGCACGCCACCGGATTCGCGGATCCTGGCGGCGGCGGGGGCGTCCTCGGTGGCGGGACGCAGGGTCGTGGCGGCCGTGCCCAGCGGCACCGGGGTGCCCTCGGTGGCGATGTTCTCCTTCAGCGTCAACGGAATCCCGTCGACCGGGCCCAGCGGCGTACCAGCCTGCCAGCGTTGCTCGGACGCCTTGGCCGCGGCCCGCGCGGCGTCCGGGTCGGCGGCGTAGAGGGCGTGCAGTCGCGGTTCGAGCACGTCGGCGCGGCGCAGCACCGCCTCGGTCACCTCGACCGGTGACAGGCCGCGCGCCGCGTACTCCTCACGCAGCCGGGTCGCGCTCAGCTCGGCCAGCTCCGTCGGTTCCGTCATCGAGTGAACCTCCAGCTCATGCGGCGGGTGGGTCGAAGCGTCCGTCGATCGCCGTCCAGCCGCCGTCGACGGGCAGGACCGCGCCGGTGACGAAGCTCGCCGCGTCGGAGGCCAGGTAGACGACGGCGCCCGCCAGCTCGTCCGGACGCGCCCAACGCCCCAGCGCGCTCTTCTCCGCGTAGGCGCGATACCACTCCGGTGACGCCTTGATCTGGGCGGTCAGCGGGGTTTCCACGACGCCGGGTGCGATGGCGTTCACCCGCACCCCGGCCGGGCCGAACTCGGCCGCCGCGGTGCGGAAGAGCTGCACCAGCCCGGCCTTGGTGGCGGCGTAGACGCCCTGGCCCGGCTCGACGGTGGTACCGCGGATCGAGGAGAAACCGATGATGCTGCCACGTCCGCGTTCCACCATGCCCGCACCGAACGCCCGGACGACGTCGAAGGTCGCGCCGAGATTGAGCCGGACGACACGGTCGAACTCCTCGTGGCTGTAGTCGAGCAGCCGCTTGCGGACGTTCATCGCTGCGGTCAGCACGACGACGTCCGGATCGCCGAGTTCATCGGCGGCCCGGTGCACGGCATCGGTATCGAGCAGGTCGATCTGGTACGCAGTCGCCGCGTCACCGATCGAGGTGGCGGTGTCCTCGGCGGCGGCCAGGTCCCGGTCGGCGCAGACGACGGTCGCGCCGTGCGCGGCGAGCGCCTGCGCCGACTCGCGGCCGATGCCGCTGCCCGCGCCGAGCACCACCGCGGTACGTCCGTCCAATCGGAACAGTCGCGTGTAGTCGGTCATGGCCGGATCACCGCCATCCTGGTCACGGTCAGCTCCTCGATCGCGAAACGCGGGCCCTCCCGGCCGATACCGGAATCCTTGACGCCGCCGTAGGGCATGGTGTCGCTGCGGAATCCGGGCACCTCGTTCACCACGACGCCGCCCACCTCCAGCCGGTCGATGGCGTGCATGGCGGTACGCAGCGAGGTGCTGAACACGCTGGCGTGCAACCCGTAACGGGAGGCGTTGACGGCCTCGAAAGCGCTGTCCACATCGGACACGGTGCGCAGGCAGACGACGGGGCCGAAGACCTCGGCGTCCCAGCAGTCCGCGCCGTCGGGCACGTCGGCGAGCACCGTCGGCCGGACGATCCCCTCGGACGCCCCGCCGCCGGCGAGTACCCGCCCCCCGGCGTCGATGGCGGCGTCCACCCAGGCGAGCACCCGTTTCGTGGACGTCTCGTCGATCAGCGCGGACACCCGGGTCGCCGGGTCGCGCGGGTCGCCGGTCGTCACCTCGGGGAGCCGGTCGAGCAGCCGGCGGGCGAACTCCTCGGCGACCGATTCGACGACGAGTACCCGCTGCACGGAGATACAGGCCTGCCCGGAAGCGTAGAAGCCGCCGCGCAGCACCGCGTCCGCCGCGGCGTCCAGATCGGCGTCCCCGGCGACGACCAGCGCCGCGTTGGAGCCGAGTTCCAGCAGGGTTTTGCGGGGCGCGGCGTCCCGGGCGATCCGGTGGCCGACCGGCGCGGAACCGGTGAACGACACCGCACCCGCCCGCTCGTCGGTGACCAGCCTGGAGCCGACCTCGGCGTCCCCGGTGACCAGTTGCGCCATCGCCTGCGGCGCGCCCGCGTCCTGGGCTGCCCGGCGGACGAGGTCGAGCAGCCACAGGGTGGCGAGCGGGGTCGTCGGCGCCGGTTTGCAGATCACCGGGCAGCCGGCGGCGATGGCCGGCGCGATCTTGTGCGAGGCGAGCAACAGCGGGTAGTTGAACCCGGCGATGCCGATGACGACGCCGATCGGCCGCCGGGTCCAGAACCCGAGCAGCCCGTCACCCGAGGGCAGCAGGTCGAGCGGCACCGTCTCGCCGTGCAGCCGGGCGACCTCCTCCGCCGCCGCCTGCCACGTGACGAGCGTGCGGGCGACCTCGACCCGGCAGTCCACGAGCGGTTTGCCGGTCTCCAGGACGAGCAGGTCCTCGAACTCACCGCGACGTTCGCCGAGCGCGGTCCCGACGGCCGAGAGCACCGCGCGCCGGACGTGCGAGGGCAGTGCCGCGACCTCCTTCGCCGCCGCGACCGCCTCGTCCACAGCTCGGCGGGCCAGGTCGGCGTTACCAACGGGGGCCTGCGCGACGATGCTGCCGTCGAAGGGAAACCGCACCGGTTCGTGGGTTTCGACGGTGACCCAGCCGTCGCCGATCGGCAGCCCGGCCGGGTACGGCGCCTCGAACATCAATCCTCCTCGTACGACTGCGACTGGTTCTGCGGCTGCGTGCCGAGGCGGGCCAGCGCGTCACGCAACCTCGGCGCGGCAGCGATCAGCTCGCGGGTGTACTCGTGCTCCGGTTCGTCGTAGACGGTGTCCACCGGGCCCTGCTCGACGATCTCGCCCGCCCGCATCACGGCGACGCGGTCGCAGAGGTGCCGGACGACCGCGAGGTCGTGCGAGACGAACACCAGCGTCAGGTCGAAGCGGTCCACCAGATCGGCGAGCAGATCGAGGATCTGCTTGCGCACCAGCACGTCCAGCGCGCTGACGGCCTCGTCGGCGAGCAGCACCTTCGGCCGGGGCGCGAGCGCGCGGGCGATGGAGATGCGCTGACGTTGCCCGCCGGAGAACTGGTGCGGATAGCGGCCCGCGGCGTCGGCGGGCAGGCCGACGGCGTCGAGCAGTTCGGTGACCCGCTCGTGCCGGTCCGGAGCGCGGCCGAGCGTTTCGCAGACGATGTCGCGTACCCGCATCCGCGGGTCCAGCGAGCCCATCGGGTCCTGGAAGACGATCTGCATCTCCTCGCGCAGGAACCGCAGATCGCGTTCGCGGACGCCGTTGACGCGCTTGCCGTCGAAGCGGATCTCGCCGGAGGTGGGGGTGTCCAGCGCGGCGAGCAGCCGGACGAGGGTGGACTTGCCGGAGCCGGACTCGCCGACGATGCCGAACCGTTCGCCCGCCTCCACGTCGAAGGACACCCCGCGCAGCGCCTCCACCGAATCGCGTCCGCCGAACAGCGAGCTACGCGGGCGACGGTAGCTGCGGTGCAGGTCCCGTACCTCGATCAGGCTCATGCGCCCTCCGATTCGCTCGCACGCTCGCTCAAACACACCGATTCGCTCGCAAGCTCGCTCATGCCGTCTCCAGGTCCGATGCCGCGAGCAGCTTCCGGGTGTAATCGTGTTCGGGTGCGCTCAGCACCTGGTGCGTGGTGCCGGACTCGACGACCCGCCCCTCGTGCATCACCAGCACCCGCTCGCACATTCCGGCCACCACGGCCAGGTCGTGCGTGATGAACAGCAGCGCAGTGCCGGATTCCGTTGTGCGGGAACGGATCTCGTCCAGAATGCGGGCCTGCACGGTGACGTCGAGCGCGGTCGTCGGCTCGTCGCAGACGAGCAGCGGCGGATCGTTCGCCAGCGCGATCGCCAGCACCACGCGCTGACGCTGGCCACCGGAGAGCTGGTGCGGGTACGTCCGCGCGGTACGTTCCGGATCGGGCAGGCCCATCGTGCCCAGCAGCTCCACGGCCCGACGGTGGGCGTCCCGGCGGCCGGATCGCGTGCCGTGCACCAGCATCGCCTCGGCCACCTGCCGCCCGACCCGCATCGAAGGGTTGAGCGCCGTCATCGGTTCCTGGAACACCATCGCCAGCTCGCGTCCGCGCAGCGACGACATCGTCCGTTCACCCGCACCGACCAACTCGACCTCGCCGAGTGTCGCGGAACCGGTGGCGGTCAGGCCGTCCGGCAGCAGGCCGAGCAACGCGGACGCGGTGAGCGACTTGCCGGAACCGGACTCGCCGATCAGCCCGACCCGCTCGCCTGCCCCGATCTCCAGGTCCACTCCGGACACCAGCGCCGAACCGCCTGCCGTGACGCCGAGGTCGCGTACCCGCAACAAGGTCATCGCCGCACCTCCAGCTTCGGGTCGAAGCGGTCGCGCAGCCCGTCGCCCAGCAGGTTGAAGCCGAGCACGGCGATCGCGATGGCGATCCCCGGTACCAGGGCGAGACGTGGTTGCACGGCAAGGAGTTCCTGCGACTCCTGCAACATCCGCCCCCAGGACGGTGTCGGCGGGGCGGTGCCGAAGCCGAGGAACGACAGCGCCGCCTCGCTCAGCACGGCGATCGCGAAGGACACCGAGGACTGGACCACGACGAGCCCGGAGATGTTCGGCAGCACGTGCCGTCCGGCGATGAACAGCCGGGAACGCCCCGAGGCACGGGCGGCGAGCACGTACTCGGTGCTCATCACCTGCAGGGTGCCGGAGCGGGCGATCCGGGCGAACGACGGGATGGTGGCGATACCGATCGCGATCATCGCCGTGAGCGTGCTGGCGCCGTAGACCGCGCCGAACATGATCGCCAGCAGCAGAGCCGGGAACGCGAGCACGAGATCGCCTGCGCGCATGACGAACTCGCCGAGCCAGTTGCGTGACATCCCGGCCAGGATGCCCAGCGGTGTGCCGATGACGGCGGCGATCCCGACGGCCACCACGCCGACGTAGAGTGTGGTGCGCGCGCCGACCATGAGCTGGCTGGCGAGGTCGCGGCCGAACTTGTCGGTGCCCAGCACGTAGTCGCCGGTCGGGCCGAGCAGCCGGGCGCTCGCCTCGACGAGCAGCGGATCGTGCGGGGTCCAGACGAACGACACCAGCGCGGCCAGCACGACGAGGCCGACGAGTACCGCGCCCGCGACGAGGGCGAGCGGGCGGGAGCGGTGGGTGTTCTGCACGGCTGCCATCTACGAACCTCGCAGTCTGGGATCGACGACGGCGTAGAGCAGGTCCACCAGGAAGTTCACCAGCAGCACGCCCACCACCAGCACCAGCACGATCCCTTGCACCGCAAGGAGATCACGGGAGGCGACCGAGTCGAGCAGCATGCTGCCGAGCCCGGGCAGCACGAACACCCGCTCCACCACGACGGCACCGACGAGCAGCGTGGCGAGTTGCAGGCCCAGCACGGTGACCACCGGGACGGCGGCGTTGCGCAGTCCGTGCCGGATCAGCGCCGGGTACGGCCGCAGGCCCTTCGAGCGGGCGGTACGCAGGTAGTCCTCACGCAGCACGTCGAGTACCGAGGAACGCACATACCGGGTGAGCACGGCACCCTGCACCAGGCCGAGTGACAACGCGGGCAGGACCAGTCCACTGAGGAACGCGCCCGCGTCCTGGTTCGGCGGGGTCCAGCCACCGGAGGGCAACCAGCCGAGCCGGACGGCGAACACCTGAACGAGGATGATCCCGGCGAGGAACGCGGGCACGGCCACGCCGAGCTGGGACAGTCCGGACAGCGCGGTGCCGGCGGGGCGGCGGTGCCAGACGGCGGCGACGGTACCGAGCGGAAGGGCGATCAGCGCGGCGACCGCCATGCCCGCGCCCACCAGCCACATCGTCACGCCGAGCCGGTCCAGCAACTGTGGCCCGATGGGTTCGCGCGTCACGTAGGACTGACCGAAGTCGCCGGCGAAGACGCCGCCGATCCAGTCCAGGTACTGGGTGAGCAGCGGACGGTCGATGCCGAACTCCGCGCGGGTCTGCGCGACCAGTTCCGGCGTCGCGTTGACGCCGAGCGCGACCTGCGCCGGGTCGCCCGGCAGCACCGCCATGAAGAAGAACACGACGACGGAGGCCACCACCACGCTCACGGCCAGGATGGCGAGCCGCCGCAACGCGAGGATCAGCACGGCACCCTCCCGCAATTCGTCGACATATTGCGCTTCCCAGGACCGCAATTCGTCGACATATTGCGATCCATCGTGCACAAGGCATCGCAATACGTCGACATATTGCGCTTCCCAGGACCGCAATATGTCGACGTATTGCGGTGCCGGGCGGGTGCTCGGGAGGTCATCACGCACGCCCCAGGCGGGTGAGGTCGAAGGACTCGGTGACCTGGTTCTGTGCCAGGCCGGTGACCTTCTTCTTCGCCACCATGACGTTCGGGAAGAGGAACAGCCAGTTGGCGGCGGCGTCGGCGTCGAGCGTGCGCGCGACCTCCCGCATGACGCCCGCCTGCTCCTCCGGGGTGCCCGCGTCGGCCCGTGCCAGCAGCTCGGTGACCTGCGGATTGTCGTAACCCCAGTAGAACGACGGCTTGCCGAAGGTGACGATGTCGCGCGCCTCGACGTGCTGCACGATCGACAGGTCGTAGTCGTGCTCGGTGAACACCTGCTTGAGCCAGACGGCCGGGAAGTCGAGCGGTTCGATGGTGACGTTCACGCCGACCTTGCTCAGCTCCGAGGACACCACCTGCGCCGAGGACACCGCGTACGGCAGGTTCGGGATCCGCAGCCGCAGGGACAGGTTCTCCTTGCCCGCCTCACGCAGCAACGCCTTCGCCTGCTCGGGATCGTGCGGCTGGGCCCCGGAGAGGTCCTCGTACCAGGGGTCGGTGGGCGGGACCATGCTGCCGAGCAGCGTGCCGCGCCCGGCCCAGGCCGTGTCCAGCAGCGCGCGCCGGTCGATCGCGAGGGTCAGCGCCCGGCGTACCCGCGGGTCGGCGAGTTCGGGGCGCTTGTTGTTGTACGCCAGCACGACTTCGCTGTTGGTGGTGCCCTGGACGACGTTGAAGCGGTTGTCCTTCTCGAACTGGGGCACCGAATCGGGCGCGACGATCGAGGAGATGACGTCGATGCCGTTGCTCAGCAGCGCGTTGTTCAGCGCCGTCGCGTCCTTGTAGTACTTCAGGTAGACGGTCTGGTAGGCCGGTTTGGCACCCCAGTAGGCGGGGTTCTCGCTCAGCGTCACCGAGTCGCCGCGGCGGCGCTGGGCGAACACGTACGGCCCGGTGCCGATCGGCTTGTTCGCCAGGTCGCCGACGCCGGTGGGGCTGAACATCGCGCCGATCCGGCTGGTCATGCCGAACAACCAGGCGTTGCTGGGTTTGCTCAGCACGACCCTGGCCCGCAGCGGATCGACCACCTCGACGCGATCCACGACGTCCATTGTGGACTTCACCGAGATCGTCCAGTCGGTCTTCACCCGGTCCACGGAGAACTTGACGTCCTCGGCGGTGAAGGGCGCGCCGTTGCTGAAGGTGACGCCGGGCCGGAGGGTGAAGTCGTAGACCAGCCGGTCCGGGCTGACGGTCCAGGATTCGGCCAGCGCGGGCCCGATGCGTCCCTGCTCGTCGAGCTTCACCAGGGTCTCGTAGACGTTGTAGAGCAGGGCCTGCGGGATCGCGGCACCGTCGGTGCGGGTGAAGTCGAGGTTCTGCGGTTCGGCGGTGAACCCCACGGCCAGCGCGGAGTCGCCACCGGCGACGAACGCGCTCGATCCCGCCGAGCAGCCCGTGATCGCGAGCAGCACCGCCGCCGCGATCGCACCCAGACGGACCTTCATGAGAACTCCAACCCCAGCGCTGAACCTAGTATGCTGGTCGGACCAGTAGCCTAGGGTTACATCGGCGGGGACGTAGGTCAAGGGCTCACGGCCGGCCCGGTGCACGGACACCGGGGTGTCGGAGGGGGTGCGCGCGATGCGGTTCGAGCCGGTCACGACGGTGCGCGCGTACGAGCGGATCGTCGAGCAGATCGAGCAGGCGGTGCTGTCCGGGCAGCTCTCCCCCGGCGAACGGCTGCCCGGCGAACGGGAGCTGATGACGCAGTTCGGCGTCAGCCGGTCGACCGTGCGCGAGGCGCTGCGGGTGTTGCAGGCCGGGGACGTCATCCGTTCCAAACCGGGCGACCCGCGCGGGCCGGAGGTGCTGGGCGCCTCGGCCGCGACCCTGCAGAAGTCGATGCACCGGCTGGCCAGGGCCGAGCACATGGGGCTGGGCGAGCTGTTGCAGTTCCGGATGCTGCTGGAGGGTTCGGCGTACCTGCTGGCCGCGCGCTTCCGTTCGGACACCCAGCTCGCCGAGATGCAGGCCGCGCTCGAGGCGATGCGCGCCGAGGAGGACTACCACGAGTTCAGCCGCGCGGACGTCGCGTTCCACGACGCCGTCGCCCGTGCCACGCAGAACCCGCTGATCGTCGTCTGCGGCGAGGTGGTGCGGGGCGTGGTGCTGGACCTGATCGAGGACAAACTCGCCCACGCCGACGACCGGCGGGCCCTGATGAGTGCCTCGCTGCGCCACCACACCGAGGTGCTGGAGGCCGTGCGTTCCGGCGACGGGGAACTGGCCTCCCGCCTGGCCCGCCACGCCCTGCACGACTACTACGCCGACTACCTGCCGCCCGCCGAACGCCCCCGCCTGGCCCCCCTCCTCGACTGACCACCACCCCGTGTCGCGCGCTACGACATGCCGTGTCGCGCGTTCGGGCACCCCGTGTCGCGCCCCTGGGCACCCCGTGTCGGGCGTTCGGGCAGGCTGGCCGGGAATCCGTAACCGGAGAGGGGTAGTGCCGTGGCGATCGAGACCGGTGCCGTCGTGGTGATCACCGGCGTGATGGCGTCCGGGAAGTCGACGGTGGCCGAGGCCCTGTGCGCCCGGTTGCCGCGCAGCGCACACGTCCGCGGGGACGTCTTCCGCCGGATGATCGCTTCCGGCCGGGTCGACCTCCCACCGGACGCCGACACCGAGGCGGCCGCGCAGTTGCGGCTGCGTTACCGGATCTCCGCGATGGTCGCCGAGGAGTACGCGCGCGCCGGGTTCACCGCCGTGGTGCAGGACGTCATCCTGGGTGACCACCTCGACGGTTACGTCCGCTCGATCGGCCGCCCGGTGTACGTGGTCGTGCTCGACCCGGACGACGACGCTGTTGCCGCCCGTGAAGCTGGCCGCGGCTAGACGGGCTACGGCGACTGGAGCGTCGACGCGCTGACCTCCGTGCTGCGCAAGGAAACCCCACGCCTCGGACTCTGGCTGGACACCTCCACACAGACACCGGAGCAGACCGTCGACGCGATCCTCGACGGCCTGTCCGCCGCGAAACGCTGACGCACAGCCCCTTGCCATCGGGACATCCGCTCAGAACGTGACGACCAGTCGTGGAATATCCGGCTCCACCACGCGGTTCCGGCATCAACGATCTTCGGCTTCAGGAGTGCGTATGTCCGCGAATGACACCGCAGGCGAGGCACGGCGACCGGGAAGGCTGACCCGCTCGGAACGGGAGGACTTCCTCGCGCAGCCACATATCGGAGTGCTGTGCGTGGTCGACGACGGTGACCGGCCTCCGCTGGCGCTGCCGACCTGGTACGCGTACCGGCCGGGCGGCAACCTCGCCGTCGTCACGCGCAAGGACCGACGCAAGTCGCGCCTGATCGCGCGGGCCGGGTCGCTGTCCTTCTCCGTTCAGTGGACGGAGAAGCCGTACCGGTACGTCACCGTCGAGGGCACCGTCGTCAAACAGGCGCGGCCGACGAGGGAAGAACTGGTCAGCATCGGCAGCCGGTACATTCCCGCCGACCAGATCGAGGCGTGGGCGGAGTGGGAACTCGGCGGTGGCAACGGCAACGGCGAGCCCGAGTACGTCGAGATCCGGCCGGATCGCTGGCTGACCGCGGACTTCTCCTCGACCGACGGCTGAGAGCTGATCGTTCAGGATGTCGCCGCGCGTTCGGCCGCGCTGCGCAGTACGCAGAACTCGTTGCCCTCGGCAATACCCCACATGTGACATGTTTCTGCAAGTGACGGGATCTAGCCGACCAGGCCAGGTGGCCGCGTGATCAGCGCGCACGCCAGTCCGATGGGCGGCTGTGCGGACGGGTGGCAAGATTTACCTATGCCTGCTTCTCGCCTCGAACTACTGCGCTGGCAGTTCGACCTGGTCTGGTCGCTTTTCGAACTACACCTCGACCAGTTGGCTTCCGAGGATTTCCGCTGGGAGCCGGCCGGTCACACCTGGACTGTTCGATCGAGCGACGACGGGACGTGGGTACCGGATTTCGCCGAAACCGAGCCGGACCCCATCCCGATCCCCACCATCGCGTGGACCACCTGGCACATCGGCTGGTGGTGGACGGTGACGATCGACCACGCGCAGGAGCGAACGCCGCGGGACCGCACGGAGATCAAGTGGCCCGGTGACGGGCAGCCAACCATCGACTGGCTGCGCGGCCTCCGCGCGGACTGGCTGGCCGTGCTGGGCCGGCTCACCGACGCCGAACTGGACGGTACCGCGCCGTTCCCGTGGCAGAACGACCCCGAAATGACCGTGGCCCACATGGTCGGCTGGGTGAACGCCGAGCTGATGAAGAACGCCGCCGAGATCGGGCAGCTCCGGCTGCTGCGCGCCGTGCCCGCGGCATGAACCCGCTCAGCGTCGGCCAGGTCTCCTCACCTCGCTGCCACGACGTGATCACGCGGCTCGGTCGGATTCGCTGCGCAGTACGCAGAACTCGTTGCCCTCCGGATCGGCCAGCACCACCCAGCCGGTGCCGTCGTCCTGACGCCGGTCGTCGACGACGGACGCTCCGGCGGCGATCAGCCGTTCGACGTCCTCGTCCCGGCGTACCTGCGGCTGGAGGCACAGGTGCATCCGGTTCTTCACGGTCTTCGGCTCGGGAACCTTGATGAACAGCAGTTCCTGGTCTTCGCCGATGGGGATGCCGACCTCGTCGTCGCCGGGCTGGTCCTCCGGACCGACAGGCAGGTGCAGTACCTGGCTCCAGAACTGGCCGAGCCGGTACGGATCGGCACAGTCCACGGCAATGTTCACGATGAGTGGGGTCATCGGGAAAGTCTCGTACCGCCGGGACGCTGCCCGCCACCCGTTTAACAGCCAGCAGAGATTTGGCCATGTCCTGAAGGCCGATGAGATCGAGGAGCCGACGTTTCTCGGCGGCCTCGCTGCCGGACGCGGCGGTTGCCGTCGACCACATCTGGTACGCCGAATTCGACACCACCGTCATCCACCGTTCGCTGTCCTCACACGGTTAGGGGCCGCACGTTTGAATTGGCTCGGACGGTTGCTGACGAACAATCTCGACGGTTCGGTCCGCGAGCAGTCCGCTTACGGGGAACGTAGTGTTGGGGCAATGATCACCCACATCGGTACAGCCATGATGTACGTGTCCGACCAGGAGAAATCGCTGGGCTTCTACCGTGACGTGCTGGGTTTCTCAGTCGTCACAGATCAAGACATGGGGGGCGGCACTCGTTGGTTGGAGGTTGCACCCCCAGACGGTTCGACCACTATCGCACTGCACGATGCTGCGGCCGAAAACAAGCAGCCGGGTGAGGGCGCCTATCTAACATTCGCCTGTGACGATGTCGCAGCCACGGTCGATGAGCTGCGTGGCAAGGGTGCGGAAGTTTCTGACCCAGATGAGCAGCCGTGGGGGACTTTCGCTTTCGTCGAGGGTCCTGACGGCCATCGCGTCCAGATACACCGCAAGTGAACGTCGGCCGGTGAGAACGTACCCGGGCGCCGTGCGGGCCTGATGGGCCAACGGCGGAAAAGATACGACCGGGCCCAACTACAAGCCGCCGTTCGCGCGCCGGTCATCGGGACAGTCTCGTACCGCAGGGACGCCGCAGGCCCCCCGTTGAACGGCCGGCAGAAATTCGGCCATCTTCGCGCAAGTGCGTGCCCGGTACCCATGAGCGAACGCTCACCTCGGTTCAACAGGTCAGTGCGAGTAATTCGTCGATCACCGGCTCTATAGGTGAGGTGCGCGATCACGGCCATCGGCGCGACCACCCGACTCCAGGCATACAGCCTGTCCCCGTCGAGTCCGCACGCGACCGCCACCCGCTGACAACGGGCCTCGACACCCTCGTGTCCGGCACCTGCCACCACGGCGTGCCGGAACGCACGACACGGGGTGCTGTACCGCGCGACACGGGGTGCCCAAACGCGCGACACGGCATGTCGTAGCGCCCGACACGGGGTGCCGGAGCGCACGACACGGCATGACGTAGCGCCCGACACGGCGTGCAGTACCGCCCGACACGAGGGGTCGGGGGGCGCGACACGCGAGGTTAGCTGGGGGTGTGCCGGAGGTGCGTGAGGGCGGCCGACCAGGCGTCGGGGGTGAACGTCAAGGTTCCGCCGTCGCGGTCCTTGGTATCCCGGACGCCGACCCGAGCGGCCACGGCGACCTCGACACAGTTGGATTCTTCTCCGCTGTGGCTCGACTTACGCCAGCTCGATCCGTTGCGCACTGTCTTTCCACCTTGCCTGGTATCGGGTGATCAGACCCGCCGATTCTGTCTCACTCAGTGCAACAGAATCTACTGCAGTCAACGTGCCGATGTAGGGATCGGTCTGCCTGTCCTCATCCATGAAGACGCTCGACCTCACCAACTCGACGTGGACGACAGTCGGTGAATCGGCGAACTCGAGTGCGATGAACGCACCCAACTGCGCCCGAGGGGGCACCGACCCGATCGGCACGATCCGGACCGAAACATTCGGCCACCTGCTGACCTCACGAAGGTGGGCCAGTTGGGCGGCGGCCGTCACGCCGCCGCCAACCGCCGTGTGCAACGCCGCTTCGCCCACGTACGCGACATACTGCACTTCACCTGCGAGTATGCGTTGTCGTCTGGCCCTGGCTCGCACCCGGGAATCGATCACCGACTCCGCGACTCCCACGGAACCCAGCCATGCGCGTGAGAATGCGGAGGTTTGCAGCAGCCCAGGTATCAGCAACGGAGCCCAGTCAGCGATTCTGACGGCTTCGCTTTCGAAATCCGCCAAGGTAGCGAGTCCCGCAGGCAGTTCCGGAACGCTTTGTTCCCACCAGCCTGGTTCGTCCATGGCGCGGGCGATGGCGAGCAGGTCGTCGCGTTGCTGTCCGCGAACCCGGTAGACACCGAGCAACTGCGCGACCTCCTCCACCGACATGTTCCGCTTGCCGGTCTCCAGCCGGGACAGCATCGACTTGTCCCAGTCGATCGCCTCGGCGGCGTCGCGCAGGTTCAGCCCGGCGTTCTCCCGGCACGAGCGCAACCGCGCGCCGAGCCCTTTCGCCTTGGCACCGGGGGATTTCCGGGGCACGAGAACCTCCGCTGTCTCGTTGTGGCAACCGGATTGCCGAGAGTGTACGAGTGGCTACGGTTGACGCAAGAGCAGTACCGGAAGGCGCACCGAAGGAGGAACGATGTTGCGGTGGCAGCAGGCGGAGGGGCTTCGGCACGCCCTGCTGGGGCGACCGCCGACCGAGGGCGGCAGCTTTGTTTCCTTGTGCGGCAAGGAATTGACCGTCGCACGCGGGGACATCCCGGAACTCGGCGGCCGCTGGTTCGACCCGACATGCACCGGCTGCGAACGGGAATGGCTGACGCGGGTATGAACGAGACCGACGCCGCACTGCTCAATCGCGTCCGCAGGCTGCATCGCACGCTGACCCAGCGGACCGTGTTGCTGACCCACGTCCGGTCCGAAGTGGACGTCTACGCCGAGGGTCTGCGCGACCTCGGCGGCGAACTGCACCGGCTCGGTGCCGACCTGCTCGCCCGGGTCGCGGAGCTCGACGCGCAGCCACCCGGGGACATGGACCCGTCGCCGCGGATCGCCGCGCTGGCGGGCAGGCTCGTCACGCTGAGCCAGCCCCCGTACGACGGCTGACCCCGTCCGCAGCAGCGCGTGTACGCGCTCGGTCACCGGCCCGACTACCCGTTGGTCGTTGCGGGTCCACCTGCATGGTGTCGCGGAAAGTCGCCGCTTGGTCACTCTATGATTGCCCGATGAGCAGCGGTGGTGGAGTGGGGTTGTGCCTGTCCGGTGGTGGGTACCGGGCGATGTTGTTCCACACCGGGGCCTTGCTGCGGCTGAACGAGCTCGGCTGGCTGCCCCGGCTGGACGTGGTGTCGAGCGTGTCCGGCGGTTCGCTGGCGGCCGGGATCCTGGCCCGCTACTGGGACACGCTGGACTTCGGGATCGACGGCGTGGCACGGAATTTCGACGCGAACGTACTGGAGCCGGTGCGGGCGGCCGCCCGGCTCAGTCTGGACGTACGGGTGGCGCTGCGGGCGATGGTGAAGCCGGGAATCAGCGCGGGCGAGGAACTCGCCGCCTCCTACCGGCGGCACGTGCTGGGCGATATCGGCCTGCGGGAGCTGCCCGCGCAGCCGCGTTTCGTGTTCACCGCGGCCAACCTGCAGACGGGCGCGCTGTGGCGCTTCAGCCGGGACACCATGGGCGACAAGGTGGTCGGCGGCTCGACCTCGCCGGAGGTGTCGCTGGCGACGGCGGTCGCCGCCTCCTCGGCGTTCCCGCCGCTGCTCTCGCCGGTACAGGTGCCGATGCCGCGCTGGGACGTGCCGGGTAACGGGCGCACGGAACGTCCGGCGAAGGTCGTGCTCTCCGACGGCGGCGTGTACGACAACCTGGGCCTGGAACCGACGGATGGTTGCGAGTTGCTGCTGGTCAGCGACGCGGGGCTGCGGATGCCGCGCACCAACGACATCGCCCGCGACTGGGCCCGGCACATGCTGCGCGTGGTGGACGTGATCGACAACCAGGTGCGCAGCCTGCGCAAGCACGAACTCATCGAGTCCTATGTAGACGGTTCAAACGCGGGCGCCTACTGGGCCAGTTACAGCCGGATCGGCAACTTCGGCCTGCCGGACGCACTGCCCGCCCCGGCCGAGCTGACGCACCGGCTCGCGCAGCTTCCGAGCCGCTGCAAACGTACCCCGGAACTCACCCAGGAGCGGCTGCTGAACTGGGGTTACGCGGTCTGTGACGCGGGGATGCGGCGCTGGGTCGCGCCGGACGCTGCCCGGCCGCGGGACTACCCCTTCGCCTCGGCGGGCCTCGGCTGACCTCCGGTGACGGTCACGGAAGGACGATGACCTCGAAGAAGATCGGCCGGGAACCGGGAAAGAGCTGACGGTTCTGGCCGTCGACCATCTTGAACGCGACCCGGCAGGTCATCGGCCGCGACGGGGCCTGCACCTGCACGGCGATCTTGACCTCCTCGTTCGGCAGGGTGTCGCCGATGGCGACCCGCTCCGGGGTCTGGCAGTCGCCCGTCGGCAACGGCGGCGCGTCGCGCTGGACGAACCGGCCGGTCCACTTCACGGTTCCGGTGTTCTCGATCTGCCACACCTTGGTGAAGATCTCGCCCTGCTTGACCTCGGTTCCGTCCGGGATCGTCACGTCGTCGACGAAGCGGGACTGGTCCCCCGGGTAGAAGGGGCCGTTCGACGCCGGGGACGGCGATGGGCTGGGGGCGGCGTTGGCGGGCGCGTCGGACCGGCCGAGTTCGCGGCCGACCAGCACGGCCGCGACGGTGGCGCCGAGGAAGACGAGCACGGCGGCGATGACGAGCAACCCACGCCGCCGCTTCGGGCCACCGGAAGGCTCGGGTTCCGTCTCCGAGGCTGACTCCGGGACCGGCTCCGGGACCAGCTCCGGGACCGGAGTCGGCTCGGCGGGTTCCGGGCGCGGGCCGTTCTTCGCCTCGTCCCAGCGGACCCGCCACTGCGTCTCGTCGCCGTTGCACGCCTTGACGAACTCGCGCGTCGTCTCCCACGAGGGCAGGCGCGCACCGGTCGCCGCCTCGTGCAGGGTCGTGTGGGAGATGTAGCCGGAGGCCGCCGCCATCCGCCGGAACGACGGATCGCCCGCTTCGGCGCGGAGCGTCCGCAACGCTGCCGCGAACCCGGCGGTCGCCTCCCTGCGCCGTTCCTCCTCGGGCGTCCGACCGGCGTCCGGCATGTAACCCCCAGTTCGGAAGTGTTGTCAGGCTCTGTAAGGCACTTTCGTACAGACCCGTCGAGACCACATCGTAGAGCAGGCCGACGCGCCGACCGCCCGTTCCGGACCGGCAAGAACCCAGGCGAACCGAGGAGGTGTCACGATGCCGCTCAAGCGAAGGACGAAGCTCATCGTGGCCGGGAGCCTCGCCATGACCTGCTGGCTGGGTGGCGCGGTGGCGTTCGGCATGCACCTGGCGGAGGTGGAGCGCGGGAACGTCCCGGCGGCGCCCGGCGTCGGCGCCGTGCACGGCCGCAACGACGGGCCCGCCGGGCCTGCCACCGGGACCCGCGAGGAGAAGATCGCCCGCGTGCTGGACGTGGCGAAGTCGCAGGTCGGCAAGGGGCACGACTACGCATGGGGTTCCGGCGGCAAGGGCGGGCCCTCGTACGGGGTGCACCACCACCCGGACGGCGACCCGGCGCGGGGCGACGACCACGACCGCAGGGGCTTCGACTGCTCGGGACTGACCTTGTACGCGTTCTGGAAGGGCGCGGGCATCGACATCGGCGCCTCCACCGTGCCGCAGTACGTGGCGGGCAGGAAGGTTTCACCGGACGAGCTGCGGCCCGGTGACCTGGTCTTCTGGGGCGACGGCGACCAGGCGGAGAGCACCACGCACGTCGTGCTCTACCTCGGCGGCAACACGATCGTCGAGGCGGCACCGCCGCGCGACGGCAGGAGCGTCCACATCAGGGAGCTCTACGGCAAGGACGAATGGACGACGCACGCGGTTCGCGTCATCTAGGGCGTGTCTGGTGATTCTCGGTCGATGGGATTCGTGATCGAGGTGGTTTTTGGCAAGGCGGCGGTAAGCCTTCGTACCGGCGTCGTACTCGGGCTTTCCGTCAACGCCGCCAGGAGCCGCCTCGGCGCGAATACCGCGACCACGGAATCGCCAGACACGCCCTGGCACTGGGGGTATCGGGCGGGCCACTCCTTCTCCGGGGTGGTCCGCCCGATCCGTGCCCGCCTCAGGTGAGCGTGTCGAGGACGGCGGCGAGGTCGCGCCACAGGTCCTCCGGGTCCTCAAGGCCGACGCTGAAACGCACCAGGCCCGGCGGGACGTGCTTGTCCATCTCCAGTCCGGCGCGCCGTTCGACGGTGCTCTCCACGCCGCCGAGGCTGGTGGCGTGCGTGATCAGCCGCAGGCCGGCGCAGAGCTTGTCGGCGGCCGCGGCGTCGGCGAGTTCGAAGGCGATCATGGCCCCGGTGCCGGGGAAGCGGACGCGCTCGACGGCGGCGTGTGCCTCCAGTCGTTCGGCGAGCCGGGCCGAGGTGGCGCAGGCGGCGGCGTACCGCACCGGCAGGGTGCGCAGGCCACGCAGCGCCAGCCACGCCTCGAACACGCCGGGAGTGGCCCCGCCGAGCGTGCGCGACCGGCGCAGTTCGGCGGTCAGTTCGGCGTCCGCCGAGACCGTCACACCCAGCAGCAGGTCGCTGTGCCCGCCGATCAGCTTGGTGGCGCTGTGCACGACCACGTCGGCGCCGTCGACCAGCGGCTGCGCGCCCAATGGCGTGGCGAAGGTGCTGTCCACGACGACCTTGGGGCGGCGTTCGCTGTCCCGGGCCGCAGCGACGATGGCGCGGATGTTCATCACGTCCAGCGTCGGGTTCGTCGGCGACTCCAGCCACAGCACGTCCACCTCCGGCGCGGCGGCGACCCACGCCTCGGTGTCGGTGGGGTCGAGGCTGCGCACGGCGATCCGGCCGAGGCGTTCGTCCCGGTCGAGCAACGCCCGCGTCCCGCCGTAGCTGTACGCGGGGACGACGACCTCGGCGCCGATCGGCAGGGTGTCGATTACCGCGCTCACGGCCGCCAGCCCCGAGGCGAACGCCGTCGCAGTCCCGCCTTCGAGCGTGCCGACGGCGGCCTCGAAGGCCTCCCAGGTCGGCGTCCCGTTCTCGCGCGAGTACTGCCGGTCGCTGCCGGCGACGAAGTTGCTTGCGGGGACGATCGGCGTGTTCAGCGGCTCACCCGCGCCGCTCGGCCGGCCCGCCTGGATCGCTCGCGTCCGCGCTGACCACTCGTTCTCGTTCACCCGATCACGGTAACTCGGACCCCCGTCGCGAGCCTCGGCGGCGACCAGCACGTGGAACGCAGGTCACGCTGTCCCGGCGGCACACCCTCCCCGCTCTCCCGGAGACCGCAATACGTCGACATATTGCGGTCTCCGGGAGCGCAATATGTCGACGTATTGCGATGCCTTGTGCACGATGGATCGCAATACGTCGACGTATTGCGCGCTGGGCTGCGGTCAGCGGGTGGCCGGGCGGCGGGAGGGGAACTCGGCGACCTGCTGGAACGTCGGGCGGTTCTGGGTGCTGACCTCGTCCTGGGTGATACCGCCGAGCGCACGGTGCACGAGCGCGTCGGCGCACCACTGGTCACCGGCCTCGCAGGTGTCGTCGCCCGGGTAGACCTGGGCGATCGGCTGGTCAACGGCGGCGTTCAGGCTGCCGGCGAGCACCTGACGGCACGCGCCGAGGTCGCCGGATCCGCAGTACGGCGTGCCCATCGGCGCCCGCACCTCGTCGCCGAGCAGCGAACGCAGGTCCTTGTGCAGGTAACCCCACCAGCCGAACTGGTACGCCGAGCCCTGGTGTGGCTGGCCAAGGTGCTCGCCCGGCGTGTCGTTCTGGAAACCGGACGGTGACTGGTTGATCTGCAGCACGTTCGTCATCGCCTCGAACGCCGCGTCCCCCATCGACGGCGTGAACGAGCCGTCGACGAGCAGCGGCCACCAGGCGTCCATGATCTTGATCGCCTCGGCGTGCCGGTACGCCTTGCTGCCGGGTTCGGTCTGCTGGCGCAGCCCGCCGTCCGCCTGCCACTCCTTCAGCAGCCGCAACGCTTCCGCCGTCTTCGGATCGTCGACGGGGCTGGATTCCAGCACCCGGATCAGCAGCGGCAGGACGCGCTCGGTGCGCAGGTCGGCGAGGCCCGCCTCGGCCATCGCCTGCGTCAGGTTGACGCGGTTGACCTTGGTGCCGCTGTCGATCAGTCCCTTGACGCGGGCGTCGAGCAGGTCGCCCCGGTGCACGGCACCGCGTTCCAGCCCGGCGCTCGCGTAGTCCTCGGCCTGCCCGTTGTTCCAGCTCACGTAGTAGTCCTGGTTGACCGAGTTCGGGTGCTGCTCGAACGGCGTGTACTGCGCCTTGTTGCCTGCCGGATCCCAGCCCTGCCAGTCGAAACCGGCGTGCGCCCTGATCGGCATGCTCGGGTCGACGGCCGGGTCGCGTACCGGGTTGTCGCCGGAGTTGAAGTAGGCGGTGTCGTCCGCGTCGGCGTAGAGCCAGTTGAAGGTGTAGTTGATGTCGGACGCGGCACGCTGGAAGTCCTGCGCGGACTTGATCACGTCCGGGTCGTTGAACTGCTGGAAGCCGATGATCGAGTCGACCTCGTGCAGGTAGCTGGAGCGCAGCGCCGCGTAGGCCACCGGCGCGCCGCCGACCGTGCCGCGCGAGGTCACCGGTCCGTACTCGGTGCGGAAACTGCGCAGCGTGTACGAACCCTCGGGGGTGCCGTCCGCGACGGTCGGCTTCCAGGCGTTCTTGCGCTCCACCGTTTCCATCGGCACGCACTGTCCGCCGGAGAGGTAGGCGTTCGACTCGACGGTCGGCGTGCCGCCGTTCGGGTCGCACAGCTCCAGGGCGTAGGTGTCGGTGATGTCCTGGGCCGAGGTGGTCGCGCTCCAGGAGTAGTCCTGGCCACGGCCGAGCAGCACGTAGAAGCTCAGTCCGGCGAACGAGGCGCCGCGGGCGCTGATGCCAGGGCCCTGGAGTTCCTGCAGCATCAGCAGTTGCGGGGCGAAGTAGCCGGTCTGCGGTCCCCACACGGCGACCGGGTTGCCGCTCTCGGTGTGCTCCCCGGAGACGGCGAGTGCGTTGGACATGCCGTGTGCCCCGGAGAGCATGTCGCCGGGCAGCACGCCGTCGTCGAACATGCCGCGGGCGGCGTCCAGGTTCGGCGTCCCGTCGGGGTTGGTGGCGTTGCCCGCCGGGGTGACGGCGGGGGCCTGCTGCCCGTCCGCGGCCGAACCGGTGGGGTCGAAGACGAGCTGCTGCGGCACGACGCTGCCCGCGTCCGGCATCGCGGTGCCCTGCGGATCGGCGGGTGTCTGCGCGTACGGGAAGCTCTGGCCGTCGTGCAGGGTGTTGACGTGCTCGGGATCGTTCTCCGAGCGCAGCGCCTGCCACACCTTCTCGCCCTCGGCGAGGCCGTACTGCTCCTGGATGGCGAGCTTGGCGACGGCGGCCTGCACCTCGTCGCCACCGCCCGCGCCGAACTGCGCGCCGACGACGGCGGCCAGCACGACCAGGTCGGTGAGCTTGAAGGGCTCGATCTCGCCGGAGTTGGTGATCGCGTCCTTGTGCCCGGTCAGCACGTACTCGCCGGGGAAGTACCGGCCGCTGTCGGACTTCGCGATGTAGGCGTTGATGCCCTCGACGTAGGCGGTGACGTCGGCGAGTGCCTGCTGTCCGCGGTCACCGCTCCCGGCGACGGCGGAGTCGATCTGCTGCTGGAGTTCTTCCTCGGTGTACGGCGCGGTGGCGAAGAAGCTCTGCTCCAGTTCGCGGTTTCCCTCGGCTCCGCCCGCGAAGGGGGTGAGCTGGCCGCGTCCGACGTGGCGCAGGACGTCCATCAGCCACAGCCGGTCCTGGGCGGCGGCGTATCCGGCGCCGAACTCGGTGCCCTCGCGGGTGGTTCCGGCGATGTGCGGGACGCCGGTGGCCTTGTCCCGGGTGATGGTGACGTCCTCGCGGGGCTGCTCGGTGCTCTCCACCGCCTCGTCCGGGACGCCGAAGGAGGCGTCGTTGAAGAACTGGCCGATGGTGTCGGTGGTGAGGCCGCGGTAGCCGTCGCCGAGGTCGGCGTACTTGCCGAGCTGGTCGGCCGAGTGCGCGGGCCGGGTGCCGAGCGTCTTGTGCGCCAGGATCCCGGCGAGGGTGGCGTTGCCGTTCTGCCCGGGCGGGAGGATGTCGGCGCACTGCGTTCCGCAGTAGTCCGTCGGTGGTGCCGGTACGGCGGGTGCGGCCACCGCCGGTCCCTGCACCGCGACCACTGTTCCGGCCGCGATGGCGCCTACGGCCATCAGAGTCCCCAAACGCCTGCGCATGGCGTTGCTCCTTCCCGAGCGTGACGCGCGGCACGTTACCGAGAAACCCAGATTTTGTGAAGAGTTTTCGCTTTTCCTCGGCGCCCGGACCACCGGGAACGGCGCGGGCGGGCTCTGCTCCGAATGAGTAGCGTGAGTGTTCGAGTTCGACGCCAAGTAACCAATCCGAGGAGGAAACCCAGATGGCGCTGGAAAAGCCCGAGATCGATCGTCCGGATGGCACCCCGCCTACCGACCTGACGATCACCGACATCACGGTGGGCGACGGTCCGGAGGCGCAGCCGGGACAGACCGTCGACGTGCACTACGTCGGCGTCTCGTTCTCCACCGGCGAGGAGTTCGACGCCTCCTGGAACCGCGGGCAGGCGCTGCAGTTCCCGCTCGGCGCGGGCTACGTCATCCAGGGCTGGGACAAGGGCGTCACCGGGATGAAGGTCGGCGGACGCAGGCACCTGGTGATCCCGCCGCAGCTCGCCTACGGCGACCAGTCGCCGAGTCCGCTGATCAAGCCGGGCGAGACGCTGGTCTTCGTGGTGGACCTCGTCGGCGTGAGCTGAGGTCTTCGCGGGCGCCCCGTGGCCGGTCCGGCCGCGGGGCGCTTCTTGACTTCTTCCCCTGCGCGGCGTGCAATATATTGCATGCCGGTACCTGAGACGCAGAACGTCTCCCCCCGATCCCTGCTCCGCGACAGCGCGTTCCGCCTGCTTCGCGACGCGATCGTCGACGGCACCCTGGCCCCCGGGGAACGCCTGCGCGACAACGAACTCGAAAGCTGGCTGGGCGTCAGCCGAACCCCGATCCGGGAGGCACTGGCCCGGCTCGAACAGGCGGGCCTGGTGCGGACCAGGCCCGGCCGTTCGACCACGGTCAGCCCGCTGGACCTCACCCGCACCCGGGAAGCGCAGCTCGTCGTCGCGGCGATGCACGAGCTGGCCGTACGGGAGGCGGTGCCGTTGCTGACCGGCACCGACATCGACCGGATGCGGGCGGCCAACGACCGTTTCGCCGGCGCGTTGCGGGCGGGCGACCCGGACACGGCGCTGCTCGCCGACGACGAGTTTCACGCCGTCACCGTCTCGGCGGCAGGCAACCAGGCCGTCGTCTCGGTGCTCGGCCAGCTCACGCCGGTGCTGCGGCGCGTCGAACGGCTGCGCTTCTCCTCGCTGTCCGGCCGCGCGTCGGTTGCCCAGCACGAGCGGATCGTCTCGCTGTGCGGCGCCGGTGACGCCGAGGCGGCCGCACTGGCGACCCGGGAGAACTGGCACACCCTGCAACCCCTGCTCGACCTGCCGAAACGCCGGGAACAGGGTGCCGGAAAGCAGGACACGGCATGACGGGGCGCGCGACACGGGGTGCCGAGGCGCACGACACGACGGGGACAGACGGGTTCGAACGGTATCCGCTGCTGCTGGGGCCCTCCCCGGTACACCGTCTCGACCGGCTCACCGCGGAGCTCGGCGGTGCCCGGATCTGGGCGAAGCGGGAGGACCTCAACTCCGCGCTGGCCTTCGGCGGCAACAAGACCCGCAAGCTCGAGTACCTGCTCGCCGACGCGATCGCCGAGGGCGCGGACACGCTCGTCTCGATCGGCGGGGTGCAGTCCAACCACACCCGCCAGGTCGCCGCGGCCGCCGCCTACGCGGGCCTGAAAGCCGTGCTGGTCCAGGAAAGCTGGGTCGACTGGTCCGATCCCGGTTACGACCGCGTCGGCAACATCCAGCTCGCCAGAATGCTCGGCGCCGACGTCCGCCTCGTCGACGCCGGTTTCGACATCGGCTTCCGGCAGAGCTGGGAACAGGCCGTCGCCGAGATCGAGAGCACGGGGGGTACGCCGTACGCGATCCCCGCCGGGGCGTCCGACCACCGGCTCGGCGGGCTGGGCTTCGCGAACTGGATCGCCGAGCTCGAAGCGCAGGAGGCGGAACTGGGCGTCTTCTTCGACACGATCGTCGTCTGCTCGGTCACCGGAAGCACCCAGGCCGGGATGATCGCCGGCGTCGCCGCCAGTGGGACGCCCCGCCGGATCCTCGGCATCGACGCCTCCGCCGCACCCGCGCGAACCCGGGAACAGATCGCCAGGATCGCCCGCTCCACCGCGACCCTGCTGGGCGTGCGGCGGGAGATCGCCGAGGACGAGATCCTGCTCGACGAGCGCTACCACGGCGGCACGTACGGAATCCCGGACCAGGCGACGCTCGACGCGATCCACCGCGCCGCCCGCGTCGAAGCCATGATCACCGACCCGGTGTACGAGGGGAAGTCGATGGCCGCGCTGCTCGACCTGGTGGCCCGCGGTGAGATCGGTGCCGACTCGAACGTGCTCTACGCCCACCTCGGCGGGCAGCCCGCGATCAACGGCTACACCGCCGTGCTCGGCAACCCCGGCTGACCGGCGCATCGGTCACCCAGCACAGAGAGCGGGGCCGGTCCACTGTGGACCGGCCCCGCTCTCGTTCGGAAAGTGATCAGGCGCTGCGACGGCGCTGCAGGTAGAGCGCGCCGCCACCCGCGGCCAGCAGGCCGACGCCGATCAGGATCGGCGTCATGATCGAGGCGCCGGTGTCGGCCAGGTCGTCCTCGTTCGAGACCGGCTTCGGCTTCGGCGAGGAGGTCGAGCTGACCGGCGGGACGACCGCGCTGTCGGTGGTCGACGGGGCGGGCGTCGTCGTGCTCGGCGGGGTGGTGTCCGGCGTGCCCGGCGTCCACTTCGCACTGACCTGCGCCTTGAGGTCGCTCTTGTCCGACTTGGCGACGATCAGCGACTGCGCCGGGTCCTTCTTGTAGTCGTCGGCGACGAAGAGGCGGCCGGTGGCGACCTCGGAGTGGGCCTTGAGCGAAACCTCGCCCTTGCCCTCCTCGGCCTCGGCGGGCACGTCGATCCAGAACTTCACGCCGTCGGTGATGTCTTCGAGCGCGAGCTCCGCACCGGCCTCGTCGGTGACCTTGACACCCTCGGGGAGGTTGCTGGTGAACTCGGTGATCTCACCGTTGGTCTTGACCTCGAACGGGCCGACCTTGCCGCCCGCCTCGCCGTCGAGCTCCTTCGGGCCGACCTCGAGCGCCGGGGTCGGCTGGTCGCCGATGCCCTTGTTCGCGTCGCCGGTCAGGTACTCGTAGAGCTTGACGATGTCCCGGGCGGCCCCGGTCTCGTCCTGGTTGTCCGGCAGCGGGTTCTGCTTGTTCAGGTCCCGGCCGTCGCTGTAGTGCCAGGTCGCGGCCTGGGTGGCGGTGACGGCCTCCTTGACGTCGAGCCCGTCGTCGAAGCTGATGCCCGCGTCCGCGACCGACTTCTCGATGGCCTTGACGTCCTGTACCGGGTAGCTGTGGTGCAGCACCCAGTTGATCTTGTCGCGGTGCTTGTTGAACGGCGACTCGGCGCCGGGGTACTTCTCCCACTCGTGCTCGACCATGTCCCGGTCGAAGCGGGCCGCGACGTTCACCTCGACGCAGTACACCTTCAGCACCTTGTCGCTGTCCGCGAGCTTCAGGTCCATCAGCGTGGTGCCCAGCGGCCCCCTGTCGCCGCCGACGTCGATCGAGTAGCCGTTCTCGCCGGCGTCCTTCACGACGCGGCCGCTGGTGGCCTCGGCGCTCGCGGGCAGGGCACTCAACGCCACCAGGGCGGACGCGCCGACCAGCGCGGCACCGGCTCGCTTCAAGTTTGACCGAACGGCCATGTCACTCCTCTTCCGAAGTCGGGAACTGCGAATCCTCCAGTCAGGAAGCCGGCACGAAACCGGCCGCCGCTGACCAGAGACGCAATCACGCACAACCGGCGAGTGACCCGAACTTGATCAGCGCGAGCGGACTCTACTCACACCGATTCACGCGGCTTTTACCAGGTCCCGAATTCACGTTTCGGTGGCGCGAGGAGGAAGATCAGTTAACCCGATCGGGGCAGCGTGTCGCCGTGGATCGACCGCACGGCAAGGAGTTCGCCGAGACGTAGCCGTAATGTCAAGGCCGTTGCACGAAAGAACTCTCACGTTGAACCCAGCTGCCGGCAGCATTCTTCGCCAACCCGCCGACGAGCCGGGTGGAACGCGATAAAGGCAACCCTTTCGTCAACTCCGACATATCGGCAATCGCATGCCAACGACAGGCGAAACTGTTCGCAATCGGCGGGAGAACGGCCGGTCAGCGCGACGGGAGCCCGGGCACCTTCGCCCGGAACGCCTCGATCATGATGTCGCGCGACGGGGAATTGAACTCCTGTCCGAGCGTGCGCATGATGGAGTTCTCCGTCGGCCGGTAGACACCGGTCTTGTAGTAGAACGCTCCCTCGTAGCTGCCGACCGTGCCGCCGTCCGGCGACTCCTGGCCGATGTACTGCGCCCACTTGGTACCGCTCTGCTGCATTTGCTCGGCGGTCTGGATGGAGACGTTGGGCCCGTCCGGTTCCGGCCCGGTGTATCGGTCGTTCGGGTAGTCGTACTCGTCGGCGAGGCCGCCGATGGAGTGACCGAGTTCGTGGATCGCGATCTGGCCCGCCGACTCGTTCTTGCCCGCGGCCGTGGCGGTGCCACCACCCGCGCCGCCGTAGGTCGTCGTGTTGCCGAGCGCGATCACCTGGTCGGCCTCGGGCGCGAGCCCGGCGAACTGGCCGGCCTTCGTCTCGTCAACGCACAGCAGCCGCTGGGTGTCCGGGCTGCCGCCCATGCAGTAGAAGCCCATGTCCAGGGCGGTGTCCACGGAGGACCCGAAACTCGGGTCGTGGTCCACGCCCGCCTGCGGGGAGACGACGTTGACCTGCCAGACGTTGAAGTACTCGCGGTAGGTGGCGAACGGCTCCACGGCCGCCAGCTCCTCCCACTTCGCCTTGACGTCGTCGCCGTATCCGGGCAGATCGCCTTCGGTGTAGCCGTCCCCGACGAAGACCAGATCGAAGCGTTCGCTCGACGGGCCGGTCTCCTGCACTGGCACCACCTCGGCCTGCACCGCGGCGGCGGGCAGTCCGGGACTCGGCGGCCGGACCGGCACCTCGACCTGCGTCATGGTGCCGTCCGGCGAGAACGCCTCGCGCCACTCCGTCGGCGCGGGCGTCGGCGCTGAGGGCTCGGCGCTGCTCGGCAGGGCGGTCGTGGCGAGCGCCGCACCGGCGACGGCGGCGGCGAGCAGAACCCGACCGGGGGACTTGATGCGCAGGGTCACGAACAGAGCGTAGAAAGTGACGAGTCCGATCCGTAAGGCCCATTCGGCAGGATGGAACTACGGCATTCGGCCCGCGACCAAAGTCGTATCGAAGTCGCCCTGCGAAAACGGGGTGAACACATCATGACATGAATTCCCGTACGCCCCGGTTCGAGTCCGTCACCACGACCGAACTCGCACCACCCTCGCCCGGGTTCCTGGCCACACGGGCAAATCCACCCCGGAGAGATGGCCGACCGAGAGCCGGGAACCCGGTTCGGCGCGGTTCCGGCCGGGCCCGTCGAAAAGCCCGGCAAATCGCTCTCCGGGACGCTTTGTGTCGAGCCCGGAAAGCGCGACAGACATTCCCGATCGCCATTCTCCGCCCATTAACGGATCCGGTTGCGCGCGGTTGTTCCGCGGACTGGGCAGACGGACGGCCCCACGGCGGGGCGGCGGGAGTCTCGGCGGCACCCCCGTCCGGACGGCGACGGCCGGCAGACGACACTCACCGTGATCATCCGGATACGGCGCGGCCGAACACGCCGAGGGCGAAACCGGTCGCCCGGCCGGGCCTACAAGTCGACAAGTCGTGTTGCTTTCAACGCGCGCGAGTAGCCCAAGCAGGTGATTTCTGTGGGTAGCAACACGCGCTGTGCCGAGCATCACATCAGCCGATTCCGGGCCGAATTTGCTCACCGAACGTGACGTCCACCGGGCACGAAAAAGGCCCCGGGAGTCCCGGGGCCTTTCGTTGTGGGCGAGGAGGGAGTTGAACCCTCACGTCCTTTCGGACACACGGACCTGAACCGTGCGCGTCTGCCATTCCGCCACTCGCCCGAGCGACTGCGAAAGCTAGGGAAGCGTATCAGGCTGCTTTCACGGGTTTCGCCCACCCCGCTGTCCAAGGCTCGGAACCCAGATACGATCGGGTCTCGAAGTACACGCGCGAGAGGAGGAGTTGTCCCGCATGGGTCGAGCAAAGCGCTTTGACCGGCGCCTCGAGGACCTCGTGGGCAACACTTTCGCGCGCATGTTCGGTGGCAACGTCGTCACACAGGAAGTGGCGCAGGCCCTGGAGCGAGAGAGTGAGGACCATGTTCGTGAGCTCGCCGGTGGCCGGCTGCTCGCGCCCAATCACTACATCGTCTCGTTGGGCGCGGCGGACCACGACCGAATGGCGGGCGACGAACAGCGTGTCACCCAGGTGCTCGCCGGCGCGGTGGCCGAACACCTCGCCGAGCACGGATGGGACACCTATGGTGACGTCGTAGTTTCGCTCGAGCGCAACGAGGCGCTGCATACTGGACAGTTCAAGACCCGCTCGTCCGTCGATCCCGACGTCAAACCCAACGACGCCGGTAGCTCAGGACGGTCAGCACGACCCAGCGACGCAGGAGACCGAGCAATGAGCCAGCCAGGCGGTTACGGCCAATACGACCAGGGCGACCCCTACGGCCAGGGGCAGTACGGCTACGGCGGACAGCCGGGCTACGACCAGGGCGGCTACGGCCAGCCCCCCGCACCCGGCGGCTACGACCAGGGCGGCTACGGCGGACAGCCCGGTCACGACCAGGGCGGTTACGGCGGGCAGCCCGGCTACGACCAGGGTGGTTACGGCGGGCAGCCCGGCTACGACCAAGGCGGCTACGGCCAGCCCCCCGCACCCGGCGGCTACGACCAGGGCGGCTACGGCGGACAGCCCGGCTACGACCAAGGCGGCTACGGCCAGCCCCCCGCACCCGGCGGCTACGACCAAGGTGGCTACGGCGGACAGCCCGGCTACGACCAAGGCGGGTACGACCAGGGTGGTTACGGCGGGCAGCCCGGCTACGACCAGGGCGGCTACGGCCAGCCCCCGGTACCCGGCGGCTACGACCAGGGCGGCTACGCCCCGCCCAACTCGGGCGGCTTCCCGCAGCAGGCCCCGCCGGACCCGTACGGCCAGCAGGGCGGCTACGCCCCGCCCGCCGCGCCGGGCGGCAACCGTCAGCTCGCGGCCAGCCTCCAGCTCGACGACGGCTCGAACCGTTCGTACTCGCTGAAGCAGGGCGGCAACGTGGTCGGCCGCGGACAGGACGCCGACTTCCGGCTCCCGGACACCGGCGTCTCGCGTCGTCACCTGGAGATCACCTGGGACGGCCAGAGCGCGACTCTCGCCGACATCGGCTCAACGAACGGCACGACCGTCAACGGCACCCCGGTGCAGACGTGGCAGCTCGCCGACGGCGACGTCATCCGCGTCGGCCACTCCTCCCTGGTGTTCCGCACCCAGGGCTGAGACCGGGAGAAATCGGCAACTCGGCTCCGCCGGCTGGGTGCAACCCCGCGAGTCGGACCCGCCATCCGGGGGTCCGACTTCGACGACGACGGGGTGTCCCGCAGAATTACCCGCGGGGACCCGCGGCAAGCCGAACGTCGTGGGTCGCGAAACTAGGCGGGAGCTGACACAACAAGTGCCAGAGCTGGTCGTTCAACTGACCAGAGCGGGATTCCTCATCCTGCTCTGGCTGTTCGTGCTGGCCGCCCTCCGGGTGGTGCGCTCGGATCTCTACGCCGCGTCCGGTCTCCGGGTGGCGATGCCCTCGCTGCGCCGTGGCAAGGAGAAGAAGCAGCGCGGCAACAGCAAGATGCCGCGCCAGCTCATCGTCACCCACGGCGCGCTGGCGGGAACCCGCATCGCGCTGGACGGACGGCCCATCCTGATCGGCAGGGCGGACGACTCGACGCTGGTGCTGGACGACGATTACGCCTCCACCCGGCACGCCCGGGTGTCGCTGCGTGGCGAGGATTGGTACGTGGAAGATCTGGGCTCGACCAACGGCACGTATCTTGATCGGGCTAAGGTCACTGCACCTCTCCGAGTCCCACTCGGGGTCCCCATCCGTATCGGCAAGACGGTGATCGAGCTGCGCCCATGACTCTCGTCCTTCGCTACGCCGCCCGCAGCGACCGGGGCCTGGTGCGATCGAGCAACCAGGACTCCGTGTACGCCGGGCCACGCCTGCTCGCCCTCGCCGACGGCATGGGCGGCCACGCCGCCGGTGAGGTGGCCAGCAAGGTCGTCATCGCCTCGCTCGCGCCGCTCGACGACGACGAGCCCGGTGACGACCTGCTCTCCCAGCTCCGTGAGGCGGTCGGCCACGGCAACGCGGCCATCTCCGAACTCGTCGCGGGCGACCCGGATCTGGACGGCATGGGCACCACGCTCACCGCCGTCCTGTTCTCCGGCTCCCGGCTGGGCCTGGTGCACGTCGGCGACTCCCGTGCGTACATGTACCGCGGCTCCCAGTTCACCCAGATCACCCGCGACGACAGCTTCGTCAACGAGCTGCTCGAACAGGGCCGGATCACCGAGGAGGAAGCGGCGGTCCACCCGCAGCGTTCGCTCCTGCTCAAGGCACTGACCGGGCACGAGGTGGAGCCGAGCCTGACGGTCCGCGAGGCCCGTTCCGGCGACCGCTACCTGCTCTGCTCGGACGGCCTCTCCGGCATGGTCAGCGACGAGACGCTGGCCGAGGCGATCCAGATCCCGGACCCGCAGGACTGCGCGGACCGGATGATCGAGCTGGCGCTCAAGGGCGGCGGCACGGACAACGTCACGGTCATCATCGCCGACGTCGTCGACGTCGACTTCGGTGACGACGCGCCGATCGTGGGCGGGGCCGCCGGCGACGGCAGCGACGAGCACACTCCCCAGGGCGATTCGCCCGCGGCCCGCGCCCGAGCGTTGACGGCTCCCCAGCCGCAGCCGCCGCGCATGGAACCCGCGGAGCCTCCACCCGACCCAAAAGCTAAGCGCCGCAAGCGGATCCGTTGGCTCGTCGGGCTCGGGCTGGCCATCATCCTGCTGGCTGCGGCGGCGATCACCGCCCGGTACGTCGTGCTGAGCAACTACTACGTCGGTGAGGGGCCGGACCAGGAGGTCGTGGTCTTCCAGGGCGTGTCCGGCAGCGCGCTGGGCTTCGCGCTACAGCGCGAGGCCGAGGGCTCCTGTGCGCCCGGCCAGCAGCTCTGCGAGCCACTGCGGCTGACCGACCTTCGTCAGGACGCGCGCACCACCGTCGCCAACGGCGTGCAGCGCGAGGACCTCGCCGACTCACGCGAGTACATCGCCCTGCTGCGCAGGGAGATGACGCTCGAACTCTGCCCGGAGCCCGCGCCCGCCCCGCAGCCCGAGCCCTCGCCCGCGCCGGGTGGCGGGCTCGTCGGCGGCGTCGGTCAGCAGCCGGAGCCGACACCGCCCGCCCCGACCACCTCGGCCGAGCAGCCTCAGCAGGGCGGGCAGCCGGGGGTGGACTGCCGCCCGAGGCCGACCTCCGGGGGACGCTGATGGGGCAACCGGTCACGGACCCATCGGCCGCGCAGTACGCCACCAGCCCGCCCCGGCAGCTACCCACCCGCCGGGGTACCGAACTCGTGCTGCTGGCGTTCGCCGCGGTCATCGTCACGGGCGCGCTGGTGCTCGTGGAAGCCAACCAGGAGCAGGAGCTCAGCCTCTCGATCCTGTGGCTCGGCCTGGCTTTCCTCGGCCTGTTCGCGGGCGCGCACATGGCGGTACGCCGGTGGGCCCCGTACGCGGATCCGCTGATCCTGCCGCTGGTGGCCCTGCTCAACGGGCTCGGGCTGGTGATGATCCACCGGATCGACCTGGCGCTGGCGGAGAAGGCGACGCAGAACAACGACGACTACTCCGCCGAGGTCGGCAAGCAGGTCGTGTTCACCGCACTGGCGCTCGTGCTGTTCCTCGCGGTGCTGATCGTGGTCAAGGACCACCGGACGCTCACCCGCTACGGCTACACCGCCGGGCTGATCGGCATCGTCGCGCTGGCGTTGCCTGCCGTGCTGCCGTCCTCGATCTCCGAGGTGAACGGCGCCAAGGTGTGGATCAAGATGGGCGTCGCGTCCATCCAGCCGGGTGAGTTCGCGAAGATCCTGCTGATGATCTTCTTCGCATCGTTCCTGGTGTCGAAACGGGATCTGTTCATGGCGGCGGGCAAGCGCGTCGCCGGTATCGAGCTGCCCCGTGCCCGCGACCTCGGACCGATCCTGATCGCCGCGGGCGCCTGCCTCGGCATCCTGGTGTTCGAGAAGGACCTGGGTACCTCGCTGCTGTTCTTCGGCGTGGTGCTGGTGATGCTCTACGTCGCCACCGAACGGATCATCTGGGTGGTCCTCGGCGTCGGCATGTTCCTGGTCGGCTGCCTGATCGCGTTCAAGCTGTTCACGCACGTCCAGCAGCGTGTCGCCAACTGGATGGACCCGCTGGAGACGTACTCCGATCCGGGCGGTGGTTACCAGATCGCGCAGGGGCTGTTCGGCCTCGGCACGGGCGGGGTCGGCGGTACCGGGCTGGGCGCGGGGCGTCCGGAGATGGTGCCCGCGTCCAATACGGACTTCATCACCGCGGCGATCGGCGAGGAGCTGGGCTTCATCGGCCTGACCGCGCTGCTGATGATCTACCTGCTGCTGGCGATGCGCGGGATGCGCAGCGCGCTGGCCGTGCGCGACACCTTCGGCAAGCTGCTCGGCGGCGGGCTGTCCTTCGCGATCATCATGCAGGTCTTCGTGATCGTCGGCGGGGTCACCAAGCTGATCCCGATGACGGGTATCACCACGCCGTTCCTGTCCTACGGCGGTTCCTCGCTGCTGGCCAACTACATCCTGGTGGCTCTGCTGCTGCGCATCTCCGACGCGGCCCGCCGTCCGCAGGCGCCCGCGAAACCCCGGCAACAACCGCAGGCGCCGATCGCCGACGCGCACACGGTGATGGTGCAGCGGCCCAGCGGCTCGACCGGCTCAGGGGAGGCGGCCCGATGAACACACCACTGCGCAAGGTCGGCGTCGCGATGCTCGCGATGGTGCTGCTGTTGCTCGTCAACGCCACCTACATCCAGGTGGTCAAGGCGGACGACTACCGCACCGACGGCCGCAACCAGCGGGTGCTGCTGGAGGAGTACGCGCGTCAGCGCGGCCAGATCGTCACCCAGGACAGCGGGCAGGTGCTGGCGGGCGTGGAGCCGGTCGATGACCGGCTCAAGTTCCAGCGGACGTACCTCAACGGCCCCGCGTACGCGCCCGTCACCGGCTACTACTCGGTGCGGTACGGCGCGGGCGGTATCGAGCGCGCCGAGGACGAGGTGCTCAACGGTTCCGATCCGCGGCTGTTCGTCCGCAGGCTCTCCGAGATGGTCACCGGCCGCGATCCGCGTGGCGGGAACGTCCGGCTGACGGTGAAGCCGGCCGCCCAGGAGACGGCGTACGAGCAGATGTCCAGCCGCGGTTACCGGGGCGCCGTGGTGGCTCTCGATCCGAAGACCGGGGAGATCCTGGCGATGGTGTCGACGCCCTCGTACGACCCGAGCCAGCTCGCCTCGCACGTCGCCGCCGACCAGGAAGAGGCCTGGACGCGGTACAACGAGGACGAGAACAAGCCGATGCTGAACCGGGCGATCTCCGAGACGTATCCGCCGGGGTCGACGTTCAAGCTGGTCACCGCCGCGGCCGCGCTGGAGGACGGCGCGACCCCGGACACAGCGGTGAACCCGGCGCCGAACGTGCGACTGCCCGGCGCGGGCAACACGACGCTGGAGAACTTCAACGGCAATCCCTGCCCGGGCAGCACCCTGCGGGACGCGCTGGCGAACTCGTGCAACGTGCCGTTCGCGGAGCTGTCCGGCAGCCTCGGCGCGGACAAGATGAACGAGACGGCCGCGAACTTCGGTATCGGCCAGGACGACCTGACGGTCCCGTTGCGGGTGGCGCAGTCCGGGCTGGGCGAGATGGCGGGCAAGCCGCAGCTCTATCAGACCGGTATCGGTCAGCGGGACGTCCGGCTGACGCCCCTGCAGGACGCGCTGCTGGCGGCGACCGTCGCCAACGGCGGGGTCGCGATGAAGCCGAACCTGGTGAAGTCGCTGCTGGCGCCGGACCTGTCGACGATCTCCGACGTCTCCCCCGAGGAACTGACCGGCGATCCCGCGCTGTCCAAGGCGAACGCCGACATCCTGCGCGACATGATGCTGGCCTCCGAGGACAACACGAAGGGGGCAGGCAAGCGCCCGGACCTGAAGATCGCCTCGAAGACCGGTACGGCCGAGCACGGCAGCGACCCGAAGAGCACCCCGCCGCACGCCTGGTACACGGCGTTCGCCCCGGCGGAGGACCCGAAGGTCGCGGTGGCGGTCATCGTCGAGTCCGGTGGTAACCGCGGGCTCGCGGCGACCGGTGGCACGGTCGCGGCCGAGATCGCCAGGTCCACCATCGACGCCGCACTCGGAGGTGGGTAGCGCGATGCTGTCCACCGGTCAGCTCCTCGCCGAGCGGTACCGCCTCTCCGGGCGGATCGCGGTCGGCGGGATGGGCGAGGTCTGGGAGGCCAACGACACCCGCCTCGACCGCACCGTCGCCGTCAAGGTGCTCAAGGCCGAGCTGTCCGACGACGCGGAGTTCCTGCACCGCTTCCGCACCGAGGCGCGGACCACGGCCTCGCTGAATCACCCGAACATCGCCGGCGTGCACGACTACGGCGAGACGACGGCCGGCGAGCACTCGATCGCCTACCTGGTGATGGAGCTGGTCGAGGGCGAGCCGCTGGCCGGGATCCTGGCGCGCGAGCACCGGATCCACTACTCGAAGATGCTCGACATCCTGGAGCAGGCCGGTTACGCGCTGGAGGCGGCGCACGAGCGGGGGCTGGTCCACCGCGACGTCAAGCCGGGCAACATCCTGGTGACCGCGGCCGGGAAGGTGAAGCTGACCGACTTCGGTATCGCGAAGGCGGCGGACGCGGCCCCGGTCACCCGCAACGGCATGGTGATGGGGACGGCGCACTACATCGCGCCGGAGCAGGCCCTCGGTCACGACGCCGAGCCGACCAGCGACGTCTACTCGCTCGCGGTCTGCGGTTACGAATGTCTCACCGGCTACCGGCCGTTCCTCTCGGAGAACGCGGTGACGGTCGCGATGATGCACATCCGCGACCTGCCGCCGCCGCTGCCCGCGGACGTCCCACCAGGGCCGAGGGCGCTGATCGAGGCGACGCTGGTGAAGGATCCGCGGCAGCGGTACGCGACCGGCGGGGAGTTCGCCCGCGCGGTGGCCGCGGTCCGTGCGGGGCTGCCGCTTCCGGCGCCGTCCGGTCTGGCCGCCTATGCTCCCGCACCGGCGCACACGATGGCGATGGCGCCGGTGGGCCCGGCCTCGCGTCCGACGATGCAGCCGGTGTCACCGCAGCACGGGCCGCACACCGGCGTGGGTCCGCTGCCGCAGCAGAAACGCGGTCACACTGGCATCTGGGTCACGGTCGCCCTGGTCGCGGTGGGCCTGATCGTCACGGCGGCGATCCTGTTGCCCCGGCTCGTCGGGTCGGACGAGGACCCGGCACCGGGCGGGGCGACCCCTACGCCCACCGCCCCGGACAACGGTGGCGGGCCGGCCGGGGAGCTGCCGCCCGACGAGCAGGAACCGCCGGTGGTGGAACAACCGGAGCAGCCACCTCCGGGGGAACGACCGTCTCGCCCGGCACAGCCGACCGGTCGCCCGACCGATCGGACGCCCCAGCCGGAGGAAACGCGGGAAACGCCGGACACACAGGACAACGCGCCGGGTGGCTTCGCGCGTTCACCTGAAGACGACGGTGAACGGGGCATGATGGACACCTTGGACGGAACGGAACGGAACGGCACGGACCAGTGAGCGACGAGCACCGCAGCGACCTGTTCCACCTGGCGAAACACGCCTGCGTACTGAACGCTTTTGCAGCCCGATTCGCCCGCGGGGCGGCCGATGTGAGGAACGAGCGAGGACGTCGATGAGCGCCCCCCGACTGCTGTCCAACCGCTACGAGCTGGGCGACACGCTCGGCTATGGCGGCATGTCCGAGGTACACCACGGCCACGACGTCCGGCTCGGGCGTGAGGTGGCCATCAAGGTGCTGCGCGCCGATCTGGCGCGCGATCCGCAGTTCCTCGAACGGTTCCGCCGTGAGGCGCAGAACGCGGCCGCCCTGAACCACCCGGCGATCGTCGCCGTGTACGACACCGGTGAGACGCAGACGGAGAACGGTCCGCTGCCCTACATCGTGATGGAGTTCGTGCAGGGCCAGACGCTGCGCGACATCGTCAAGACCGAGGGCCCGCTGACCGAGAAGCGCGCGATGGAGGTCATGGCCGACGTCTGTGCGGCGCTGGACTTCTCGCACCGGCACGGCATCGTGCACCGCGACGTGAAGCCGGCGAACGTGATGATCACCAAGACCGGCGCGGTCAAGGTGATGGACTTCGGTATCGCCAGGGCGATCCACGACGGTCAGTCCGCGATGACGCAGACGGCCGCCGTCATCGGAACCGCCCAGTACCTCTCGCCGGAGCAGGCGCGCGGCGAGACCGTGGACGCGCGCAGTGACGTCTACGCCGCCGGGTGCGTGCTGTACGAACTGGTCACCGGGGAGCCGCCGTTCACCGGTGACTCGCCGGTCGCGGTGGCGTACCAGCACGTCCGGGAGGATCCGCACGCCCCGTCGACGGTGAACCCCGTCGTCTCCTCGGAGCTGGACGCGGTGGTGCTCAAGGCGCTGTCGAAGGGCCCGGCGAACCGCTACCAGTCGTCCGCGGAGATGCGTTCCGACCTGGTGCGCACGCTGTCCGGTCAGCGTCCGGCAGCGCCGATGGTGATGTCGGACGACGAGCGCACCCAGGTGATGGACGACCGTCGCCGATCCAGTGCCTACGACGCCTACGACGACTACGACGGCCCCGATCCGGACGAGGAGGACGCGCGCAAACGCAAGCGCCGCAACCGGATCCTGATCGCGCTCGCCGTGGTGGGCGTGCTGGCCATCGCGGGCATCATGTGGCGGACCGGCGTGTTCGACAGCAACGCGCCCGAGCCGAGGGCGATCCCTGCCGTGCAGGGCCAGACCTACGAGCAGGCCGAGCAGACGCTGCGCAACGCCGGGTTCCAGTCGATCGCCAGGGCGGACGTCCCGTGCGCCCCGCTTCCCGACGCGCCGCCGCCGTGCGAGGCCGACCAGATCGACAAGACGCTGGGCACCGACCCGGCTCCCGGTGGCGGTCTGTTCCCGCCGGATCAGCGGATCGTGGTCCAGGTGGGTGCCTCGCCGGAGGACGTGGGCGTGCCGAACCTGGCGGGCAAGACCACCGATGAGGCGAAGGCGGAACTCGCCCGTGTGGGGCTGCTGCTCGGCCAGGTCGAGGAGCGCGACGTCGAGGACACCGAGCAGTACGGCAAGGTGCTCGCCGAGCAGGGTCAGGACCCGCCCTCCGGGATCAACATCAAGCGGGGCAGCAAGATCTCGATCGTCGTCGGCAAGACCAAGGACATGGTCACCGTGAACGACTATTCGGGACGCCCTTATGCCGAGGCGAAGGCGGGCCTGGAGGGTGCCGGGTTCAACGTCGAGCGGACGGACAGAGACTCGGATCAGCCCGCGGACACGGTGATCTCGCAGAAGCCGAACGGCGCGCAGCTTCCCGAGGGCAGCACGGTGACCCTTGAGGTGTCGAACGGTTCCAAGGAGCAGATCCAGCTCCCGCGCCTTGAGGGCAAGACCGAGGAGGAGGCGCGGGCCGCGCTGCGGGACGCGGGCTGGCAGGGCGAGCTGAGCGTGCAGCCGGACCCGGACGCGGACAGGGACGACGAGGGCAAGGTGACCAAGTCCAACCCGGTGGCCGGTTCGCAGATCACCAAGGATCAGGCGATCTCGATCCTGGTCGGCAAGAGCGATTCGCCCTCGGGGACGCCGACGGAGACCTCGACGTCCCGGCCGGGTGGTTTCCCGCTGCCCGGTCCGTAACCGCCGTTCCTCGTTGACGGGGCGTCGTGCATCGCGCACGGCGCCCCGTTGTCGTGTCACCGGGCGGGCCGTCCTACCGGTCGAGCCATTTCAGCTCGACGTCGCCGACGATGGACTGGGTGCGGAACAGGCGTTCCGCCGTGTCGCCGGTGTGGATGCTGCGGCTGCCGCACTTGCGGAAGACGGCGCCGTCGTCGTTGGCGAACTCCATGCCCCAGCCGAGTACCAGTTCGTCCGGCTCCTGCTTCTCCGTGCCGTAGATGGCGAAGAGTCGCGGTTTCAGGTCCTCGGCGGCGTTCGCCAGCATCGACCGCAGCGGCTCAGCGGGGGTCTCGAAGTCTTTCTCGTTCTCATCCATCCGGGGACCATAGCGAGAAACTTTCTCTCCTGGCAACTGCTAGAGTCTCCGGAATGGACATTCCATCCGATCCGGAGCTGTTGAAGACCCAGTTGGGTATCGAGTTGCGCAGGCTCCGCGAGGAGGCCGGGTTCACCGCGCTCGAAGCGTGCAAGGCCATCGAGGCGCAGACCCCGAAGCTGTCCAAGCTGGAGAACGGCAACCAGACGGCCGATCCGGACGATATCGCCAAGCTGGCGGATTTCTACCGCGCGACACCGGAGCAGAAGGAGTACCTGGTCTCGCTGGCCGACGCGCAGCCCAAGCGCCGTCGCCGCCGCCGCTCGGCGCAGCGGGACGCGGTGCCGGACTGGTTCCGCCGCTTCCTTGCCCTGGAATGGGACGCCACGGAAATCCGCACGTACCAGATCGACATGATTCCCGGCCTGTTGCAGACCGAGGGGTACGCGCGGTCGACCATCGTGGCCTGGGAACCGGAGGCGGACGAGCGGCTGATCGAGAAACAGGTGGCCACCCGAATGGACCGCCAGGTGGTGCTCAAGCGCACCGGTCGCCCGTCACTCCGCCTGGAAGCGGTGATCAGCGAGGCGGCGCTGCGCCGGATCCAGGGCAGCAAGGCCATCATGCGCGCGCAGCTCAAGCACCTCATCGCAGCCTCGAAGCGGCCCAACATCACCATCCGGGTACTGCCTTTCGACGTGCCGGATCGCATCACCACCCCGGCAGCTTTCGAGTTGTTCCGCCTGGCAGAGCAGAACTTCTCCACCGTGTACCTGGAGGACCTGTTCGGCGCGACCTACCTCAAGGAGCCCGAGGAGTTCACCCAGTACAGCGTCGTTTTCGGCCGCCTACGGGGTGACGCCCTGTCCCCGGAGGACTCCCGCGAGTTCCTCGATAAACTGGCGCGGTCCTACACCTAGACCGCCACCTGAAGGGGTGTGCCATGACTGCCCCGGACTTCACCGGCTCCACCTGGATCAAGAGCAGCTACAGCGGCGGCAACGGCGGAAGCTGCGTCGAGATCGCGTTCACCGGCTGGCGCAAGAGCAGCCACAGCGGCGGCAACGGCGGCGAGTGCGTCGAGGTAGGCCACGCCGAGGACGCCGCGTACGTGGGCGTCCGCGACACCAAGGACCGCTCCGGCGGGCACCTCGCCGTACCCGCCCCCGCCTGGCGGGCGTTCCTGCGCGCCGTCCGCTGAGCCGCCGTGAGCACGAGGTCCCGCCTCGTGCTCACGGCCCGCGTGCTTCGCCTTCACCGGCCGACCGTCGTCGCCGAGTTGCAGGACGGCGTTCCCAGGCAGCTCGGGGACTCCCGGAGGCCGCACCGGTGGTCGATGTCGCCGAGGCGCGGGCGCCCCGGACGTTCCCCTCGAAAGCCTCGTGGTCCTGGACGAACCCCGGACAGCGTCGGCCCGCGCCCGCGTACGCCCAATGGTTGCCGGCGACCACAGGTAGCCCGCCGATGTCCTCAGGCGTCGCGAGCGGCGGGCCGAGCTTCCTCGCCGGTCGCGGCGACGGGCGTGCAGCAGGCAGCGGCAGCCACGACGGCCGGGCTGTTCTGCCCGAACGAGGCCGAGTCATCCTTCACGGTGTAGACCTCCCACGGCTCCCGACCGGGACCGTGCACCCAGACCTTGTCCTGCACGGCATAGCAGCAGGTCGTGCCGTTCTCCTGCAAGGTCTTCATGCCGTCACCGGTCAGGCGTTCGGCCGCGGCGTCGACCTGCTCGGTGGATTCGACTTCGACGCCGAGGTGGTCCATCACCGTGGCCTGGCCCGGCTCGCCTTCGAGCAGGACCAGCTTGAGCGCGGGCTCGGCGATGGCAAAGTTCGCGTAGCCGGGGCGGCGCTTGGCCGGCTGGGTGTCGAACAGCTTCGAGTAGAACCCGATCGAGCCTTCGAGGTCACCGACGCGGAGGGCGAGCTGAACACGGGACATGGACGGGCTCCTTAAGTAGACGTTCATCTAAACAAGACGTGCTCAGGTTGCCCGCCTGAATAGACATCTGTCAACATAAACACATGTCGAAGCAATCGTTGTCGATGGCGATGGACGCCTGCTGCTCCCCGCTGGCCCGCGAACCCCTCTCGGAGCCGCAGGCCGTGGAACTGTCGAAGGTGTTCAAGGCCATCTCCGACCCGATCCGGCTGCGTCTGCTCTCGCTGATCGCTTCCCACGAGGGCGGCGAGGCATGCGTGTGCGACCTGACCGATGCCTTCGACGTCACCGGCCCCACGATCTCGCACCACCTCAAGGTGCTGCGGGAGTCCGGCCTGATCGACGGCGAACGACGCGGAACCTGGGTGTATTACCGCGTGCATCCCGGGGTGCTCGCGCGACTGTCCGCGGTGCTGGTTCCGGCCGGCTCCACGACGGTGCCCGCATGAGCGTCACCGAAGACGCCGGCCGGCCCGGTGTGGTCGGCAAGCTCTCGACCCTGGACCGGTTCCTGCCGGTCTGGATCGCCGCCGCGATGATCATCGGCCTGCTCGGCGGCCGCCTGGTCCCGGGCCTGGACACCGCGCTGAACGCGGTCGAGATCGACGGGATCTCACTGCCGATCGCCATCGGGCTGCTGATCATGATGTACCCGGTGCTGGCGAAGGTCCGCTACGACCGGCTCGACACCGTCACCGGCGACCGCAAGCTCCTCTGGGCTTCGCTGGTCCTGAACTGGATCGTCGGCCCCGCGCTGATGTTCGCGCTGGCCTGGCTGCTGCTGCCGGACCTGCCCGAGTACCGGACCGGGCTGATCATCGTCGGCCTGGCGCGCTGTATCGCAATGGTGATCATCTGGAACGACCTCGCCTGCGGTGACCGTGAGGCCGCCGCCGTGCTGGTGGCGCTCAACTCGGTGTTCCAGGTCGTCATGTTCGGTGTGCTCGGCTGGTTCTACCTGTCCGTGCTGCCCGGCTGGCTCGGTCTCGCGCAGACCGATCTGGCCGTGTCCGGGTGGCAGATCGCGAAGAGCGTCCTCATCTTCCTCGGAATCCCTCTGGTGGCGGGGTTTCTGACCCGCCGTCTCGGGGAGAGGGCCAGGGGCCGCGAGTGGTACGAGACGAGGTTCCTGCCCCGGATCGGGCCCGCCGCGCTCTACGGACTGCTGTTCACCATCGTGGTTCTCTTTGCCCTGCAAGGAGATCAGATCACCAGCCGTCCCGGTGACGTGGTCCGGATCGCGGTGCCGCTGCTGGTGTACTTCGCGATCATGTGGGGCGGCGGCTACGCCTTCGGCAAGGCGCTCGGCCTGAACTACGAACGCACCACGACGCTCGCGTTCACCGCGGCGGGCAACAACTTCGAACTCGCCATCGCGGTCGCCATCGCGACGTTCGGCGCCACCAGCGGCCAGGCCCTCGCCGGCGTCGTCGGCCCGCTCATCGAGGTGCCGGTACTGGTCGGGCTCGTGTACGTCTCGCTCGCCCTGCGCCGCCGCTTCGGCTCCGCCACCCCACACGGGAACCGGCCATGACCGTGCCCCGACACCACGACGAAGGCAGCCCCGATAGCGCCGTCGCCGCGAGCGAAGCAGCCACCGTGCCCGAGGTGCTGTTCGTCTGCGTGCACAACGCCGGCCGCTCCCAGATGGCCGCCGCGCTGCTCGACCGGCACGCCCGAGGCCGCGTCGTCGTCCGATCCGCCGGGTCCGCGCCCGCCGCCTCGATCAATCCCGCTGTCGTGGCCGCCATGGCCGAACTCGGCCTCGACCTGACCCAGGAGTTCCCCAAGCCGCTGACCACCGAAGCCGTGCGGTCCTCCGACGTCGTGATCACCATGGGCTGCGGCGACGCCTGCCCGGTCTTCCCCGGCAAGCGCTACCTCGACTGGCAGCTCGACGACCCCGCCGGCCACGGCATCGACGCGGTCCGGCCGATTCGCGACGAGATCGACCGCCGGGTCCGAGCGCTGCTCGCCGAACTCTCGCACCGCACGGGCTGAGTACGTCCGGGTACCTCCGATCCGCGTTTTGTCCCGTCGTGTCCGACCTTGTGCGCTGGCTTCCGGGCGTACGGCTGGGCACGATACGACGATGATCCGCACCAACGACGGTCAGCCGGGCCGCGCATGATCACCGAGGACGAAGCGCCCGGTGACGAGGAGACCGCCGAGACGCGGCCGACCAGCGAGCGTCTCATCGCCGAGGGCCTGCGGCTGTTCGCCGAACGGGGGTTCCGCGCGACGACGGTCGGCGAGATCGAGGCGGCTGCCGGCCTGCAACCACGTCGCGGCGCGCTCTACCGCCACTTCCCGACCAAGGACGCACTGCTGGAGGCGGCCGTGCGCAGGCATCTGGAAGCCGTGCGCGACGGAAGGGACCGCTTCGTCGAGCTGCCGGTCGGCGACGTCCGCTCGGAAGCGCTCGCACTGGGCCGGTTCATGCTGGACGAGCTGGCCGCCGAACGGCTGATCATCGACATCCTGGAACGCGAGGGCGATCGGATCGCCGCCCTGCGGGACCTGTTCCGCGAGCGCGTCTCGGACGGGGCCTACCTGGCGATGGCGGAACTGCTGCGCCGCTGGTCCGGACCGCACCTGCGACCCGGGGTGGACCTGGAGGCGACGGCGGTGCTGACACTCGGGTCGCTGGTGAACTTCTACCGCTCCACCGTCACCCTCGGCGCACGCCCGCTGCGGATCGACGTGGAACGGATGCTCTCGGCGTGGTCGGAATACATCGCGGCCCTGGTCGATGGCTTGTGCCACCGGCCAGGGCCGTGATGGTTCGTGCTTCCGGCGCCGGTCAGGCGGCGTTCTGGATGAGGATGTCGACGGCCGCGTCGTTGCGGCTCGTCTGCTCCTCGATGACGCTGGCCGGCGGGTAGAACCCGTCCACGCCACCCTGACCCGGGTACATCTCGAAGGTGTAGCTCAGGATCTTCTGCGAGCCCCACATCCAGCCGTTCGAGTCACCGTCGGTGATGTACAGGCCGCTCGACTGCATCGGCGTGTAGTCGTTGGTGCCCGCCATCTCCTTGCCGATGGTCTCGAAGCGGTCGTACTCCTCCTGGGTCATGTCCTCGGTGACCGTCTCGTCGGTGTGGCCGAACGGCCAGAGGACGAGCTCGGAGTAGGTGTGGAAGTCGATGTGCGCCTTGATCTGCTGCGCACCGTTGACGTTGCGGGAGAGCACGAAGTCGGACAGCGCCTTGGTCTCCGGCGCGGAGAAGCCCGCCGTGCCGCGGTAGGTCTCGCCGCCCGGGTCGGTGTCCGAACCGTCGCAGCAACCCCACTTGTAGTCCCAGTTGCGGTTCAGGTCGGTGCCCTCACCGTCCCGGTTCTTCCGCCACATCTTGTACTCGCCGCCCTCGATGTCGTACATCGCGCCATCGGGATTGACCATCGGGACGACCCAGATTTCCTTGCCGTCGACCATTTCCTTGACCTTGGCGTCGGTCTCGTAGCCGTCGGTCAGCCGCGAGACGACGCGCATGCACATCTCGGTGGTGAGGTGCTCGCGGGCGTGCTGGTTGCAGTTGAACAGCACCTCCGGCTCGTCCTCGTCCGTGCCCGCGTTGTCGCTGATCTTGATCATGTTGAGGTCGCGGCCCTCGACGGACTTGCCGATGCTCGACACGGCCGCGAGGTCGGGATGGTCGGTCGCGGCCTTCTCCAGCTCGGCGTTGACCTCGTCGTAGGTGTGGTATGCCTCGTCGCCCGCGGGGAACTCGTCCGCCTTGGCCGCCGCCTTGCCGCCGTTGCGGCTGTTGCGCTCGGCGAGCTGCTTGTCCAGGTCACCGATCTGGGTCGGGGCGATGCCCGCGGCGCGCAGTTCGTCGAGCTGCTGCGGGGTCGCCACGAACTCCGTCGCGCCGCCACGCTGGCCGAGCACGTCGACGCCACCGGCCTCGATGGCGTTGCGCTGGGCCTTGTCCGCCTGCACCGAGTAGATGCCGCGCGCGGGGGCAGCGGCCTGGTCGCCGGTCTGGGCACCGGCGGGGACGGACGTGGCGGTGGCGAGGACTGCGAGCCCCACCGCCGCCACCAAACCCGTCCAGGTGCGACGCTTGGTGAACATATCGCCTCCGAATGGTCACTAAAAGTTGTGTATTCAGCGTGTTCTGTGCGCGGGGAGCCCACAACCCACCGTTCGTCGGGAAGTCACACCGGCTTTTCCCAGCATGTCAATCGTCAACCCTTCCAAAGTACGGTGACGATATCCGCGTAAACAGGGACAGCTCGCAATCGGCGCAAGGCCCTAAAGCGAAAACCCTCGCGGCGGTGGCATTCCCGGCGGTGGCGTTCCCGGCCCTCGCTGCCAGGCCTGCCAGCGGAGCTGCTCGTACACCTCGGCGGGCTCCGGGAAGGCGAAGTGCGTGCGCGCGTTGATCGACCCCTGCATCGCGGCACCCCAGAACCGCGAACCACGGAACATGTGCACCTGCCCGGCACCGACGTCGACGGCCACCATCCGCGTCTCGGCGGCGAGCTGATTGCCGGGCTTCGCCATCGCCGCGGCCGCACCGTCGGGAAGCACCCGGTTGCCGACCAGCCCGGCGATCACCACCGACGAGGCCGTCCAGCCGACGGTGCCGACGACGTTCGCGCGAGCGTGCTGCGTGGCGTGCCCGGTGAACTGGTGCAGCGTCGAGGCGTTCACCTCGGGCCACGGCGCGGCGAAAACGCAGTAGTTGATGGTGGACATCATCACGGACTCGGTGAACAGCCCGACCAGTGCCGTTACCGGGCCGAACGGGACGCCGTACACCCGGCCGCCGGTCCGCTGCACGCGTTCGGCGACGACGCCGAGGTACTGCTCGGGGGTGAGCACGTGCCCTCCTTCGACCTGCCGATCCAGCGCCCGTCATCGTCGCACGCCCGCATCGCGGGATACCCCGTCCTTGCCGCGCCAGCCGTACGAGACGACCGGCGCACGGCCGCATCGCGGGATACTCCGGTCGGGTGCGGGACAGGCGATCTGGTTGACTGACCGCGCTATGCGACGAGTCCTCCTGACGATCGCGGCCGCGACCCTGCTGGCCGGGTGCTCCCAGCCGCAGCCCGCCGAGCCGCAGGGGTCCACGCCCGCCCCGGAACCCAGCACCTCCGCCGCGCCGGAGTTGCCGCCCGAGCCGGAGCCCACGGCATCCGGACCGTGCCCGTACCTGGACGAGGCGTTCGTCGCCGACGCCAACGGCCAGATGGTGTCGAAGGTCCAGACCTCCGCCGACACCCCGCATCCGGCGTGCTTCTTCTACACCCTCGGCGGCAAACTCCAGCTCACCGTCCGCGTGTACAGCGGCGATCCGGCCGTGGCGACGGCGCTGGTCGACCAGGCCGCCCCGGTGGACACCTCGAACCCGGCGAACGAGCCGGCCGGCTGGAAGGGCGGCTACCAGGCCGTCGAGTCCGGGTCGGTGTACGCCGTGGCCAAGGAGGGCAACGCCGTGCTGGTGACCGGTAACCAGGAGCAGAGCATCAAGGCACGCACCGTGGCCACGCAGGCGATCGCCGGTCTCGGCTTCTGATCGCGCGCGGAGGTTCCCGCCTGGTGAAAGCGAAATTCGGCTTGTACTACCCTGGGCCCTCTCGCACACAAGTGCCGCACACAGCGGCCGAGACTGTGCGGTCTCGCGCATTGCGCGCGGCTCCCGGTTTAACCCCCTGGTAGCTCGATGTGAAGAAGGATAGGAATTCGTGGCTGACACCCTCAAGGCAATCCTGCTCGACTCCACCCGCCGTCCCGCGGTGGTCACGGACCTGCAGACGCTGATCGACGAAGAGGTCTCGGACAAGAGCGGCGTCTCCGGCGCCGTCATCAAGACCGGCTACGCGGCCGTGAAGAAGATCAAGCCCGGCATCATCCAGTCTGCGGTGGACAGCCTCCTGGACGAGTTCGTCACCGCGCTCGAGCCGTTCTGGGCCGACCACCGCGCCAAGGGCGGCAACGACTTCGGCGCCTACCTCACCAGCCGTAGCGACGAGGCCGCCGACGCGCTGCTCGGTGTCACCGACAGCCACGCCGAGAAGAGCAGCCGGGACAGCATCAAGAAGGTCTACGGCAAGCTCCGCCCGAACGGCAAGAAGAACGTCGAGGAGGCCCTCCCCCGCCTCGGCAAGCTGATCGACAAGCACGCCGCCACCGCCTGAGGCGTAGCGACAGCAAGCGAAAGGGCCGAGGCGGAGCAACCGCCTCGGCCCTTTGGCGTAACGGCCCCTGTGCGGGGCCACACCGTTTCGGCTAGTTCTTCTTCTCCGAACTCGGCTTGTTCGACGGCTGCGAACCGTTCTGCGGCACCTTCGGCGCGTCACCCGCGGCGTGCTTGCCGGGCGTGGGCTTCGGCGCGGCCGGAGCGTCCCCCGCCGGGGAACCCTTCGTACCAGCGGCACCCGCGGGCGGGCTGACCACCGAAGGCGGTGCCGTCTTCGCCGCGTCGGTCTTCGCCGGCTCCGGGGCCCGCGGCGGCGCGGGGGCGACGGGCGGCTCCGGCTTCTGGCGCAGCACCGCTGCCGCACCGGCGGCCACGGCTGCCAGACCGATGATCCACGGCCAGCGACGGCTCTTCTTCTCGCCCTTCGCGGCCACCTTCGCGTCGAGCACGGCGGCACGGAAGTCCTTCTTCGCGGACTTGAACTCCTTGCGCCCCTTGCGCTTCGACTCGCCCGCGGCCTTGGCCGCACGGATCGCGGCCTTCTTCGCCCTGCGGCCGGGCTTGCGCAGCTCCTCGAGCCGCTCCAGCGCCTCGCGACGGGCCGCGCCGCCGCTCTTGGCCAGTTCCTTGCGCGTCTTCTTCGCCTTGCGGGCGACCTTCTTCCGGCTGCCCTTGGTGCTCTTGGCTGCCTCCTTGCGGGCGTTCAGCGCTTCCTTCCGCGCGTTCTCGGCCGTACCGGCCAGCGCCTCGCCGAGCTGGCCCGGCGCCAGTCCGCGCTCGCCCAGCTTCTTCTCCGCGGCCTGAGCGGCACCGACGGTAGCTTCGGCACCCGCCTTGCCCGCCTCGACAGCGCGGCGGCGGAGGCCGACCAAGCCGGTCTTGACCGACTCACCCACCGAATCTGCGGCCCGAGTCATGGCCTTCACCTCGTCAATCGTTTGTTTCCGTTGAAGTTGTCGACCGCTGCGGTCCACTACGTCCACAGGGTTCCCACACGAGTCGTCCTCGACACGTTTCTACCTCGTGCAATGCCTATCGTGCCCCTTAACGGCCGATTTCGCTGTAGATGGCACGATGAGTCGCGTGACCGAAAGCAACGAATCCCCTGTTGGTGGCTCGCTGAAGGCGACCCTGCACACCAACCAGGGCGCGATCAACCTCATCCTGTTCCCCGACCACGCGCCGAAGACCGTCGCGAACTTCACCGGTCTGGCCGACGGCAGCAAGGAGTACACGCAGCCCAACGCGAAGGGCGAGAAGTCCGGACCGTTCTACGACGGCTCGATCTTTCACCGGGTCATCGACGGCTTCATGCTGCAGGCCGGCGACCCGACCGGCACCGGCCGCGGTGGCCCCGGCTACAAGTTCGGCGACGAGTTCCACCCGGAGCTCCAGTTCAACAAGCCGTACCTGCTGGCCATGGCGAACGCGGGCCCCGGCACCAACGGCTCGCAGTTCTTCATCACGGTCGCGCCGACCACCCACCTGAACTTCAAGCACACGATCTTCGGTGAGGTCGCGGACCAGGAGTCGCGGACCGTCGTCGACGCCATCGGCCGTACGGCCACCGGCCCGGCGGACAAGCCGCTGGACGACATCGTCATCGAGCGCGTGGAGATCACCAAGGGCTGATGGACGGACCGGCTGCCGGTATCTTGGAGGAATCGTGACTCAACCTCCGTTTCCTCCGCCGCCCGAGCAGCCGACCGGACCTCAGTACCAGCAGGCCGCACCGGCCTGCTGGTGGCATCCGAACCGGCAGACCGGCCTGCGGTGTACTCGCTGCGACCGGCCTGCCTGTCCGGACTGCCTCCGCGAGGCGTCGGTGGGCTACCAGTGTATCGACTGCGTGCAGACCGGCCAGGCCCAGCAGCGCTCGGCGAACAAGCAGTACCGCAGCTCGGGCTTCGGCCGGCGCACGGTCGCGGGCGCGATCGCGCCGAAAACCGCGATCGTCACGCCGATCCTGATCGCGATCAACGTGCTCGTCTACGGCCTCACCGCCGTCCAGTCGGGCAACCCGATGGAGAACCAGACCTCGGCGTTCTTCGAGAGCGGCGTGCTCTGGCCGTACGCCATCAGCGGGGACGGCGACTGGTTACGCCTGCTCACCTCCGGGTTCCTGCACTACGGGCTGATCCACCTGGCGATGAACATGCTCGCCCTGTGGGTCCTCGGCCGGGATCTGGAGATCCTGCTGGGGCGGGTCCGCTTCATCGCCGTCTACGCGATCTCCCTGCTGGGCGGCAGCGCGGCGGTGTTCGCCTTCGGCGAGCCCAACACCGGCACCGCGGGAGCCTCCGGAGCGATCTACGGGCTGATGGGCGCCATGGCGATCGCCGTCTTCCGGTTGAAGCTCAACCCGGCGGGCGCGCTCGGCATCATCGGCATCAACGTCGTCCTGAGCATCACGATCCCGGGGATCTCGCTGCTCGGCCACTTCGGCGGGCTGGTGCTCGGCGGGCTGGCGATGGCGGCGATGGTCTACTCGCCGGAGAAGGGCCGCAACGGCTGGCAGGCGGGCACGGTCGCCTTCCTCGCCGTGGCCGTGGCCGGCCTGGTGATCTTCCGGGACGTCCAGCTCACCCAGCAGATCTGCGACCAGTTCGGCTTCTGCGCCCGCGTCTGAGAGCCGCGGGTTCAGGCGCGGAAGGCGCCCAGCACGTCGAGTACGTCGTGCGGGTCGGCGCCCAGCTCGATCCAGCCGAGGACGAGCAACAGGTCGCCGTGTTCGATCTCCAGCGTCGGCGTCTCCCTGCCGAGCCGCCGGGTACGCACCAGCCGGACGCGGGTCTGCGTCCAGGCGAGCCGCTGGGTGCCGCTCAGCGTGCGGACGGCGATGCCCTCGGCGTTCGCGGTGAGCTTGGGCCGCAGCACGGTCCCGTACGCCGAGAGCGCCGCGAACAGCAGCGCGCCGACGCCGAACAGCACCATCCCGCCCCGGTCACCGGCCAGCCCGGTGAAGACGGCCGCGGTCGCCGTGACCGCGGCCAGCAGCCAGCCGATGACGAGCAGGGCGGGTTTCGGAGACCAGCTCGCAGAAGGGTTATCCACAGGGGTTATCCACACTGGGGACTAGTCACACCGGTGTAATTCGGCGTCAATCGGCTGAATGGGCCAATTTTGGTGAACATCGGGTTGCTCACGGTGTAATTGCGTCCGTCAGCGCCACTTCATCGTCATCAGCAGGCCGGAGATCATCAGCGCGAAACCGATCGCGAAGTTCCAGTTACCGAGTTCGGTCATCAGCGGGATCTTGTCGCCCGCGATGTAGTTCACGACGAGCCAGACGAGTCCGAGCAGCATCAGCCCGAACATCACACCCTTGTAGAGCGGGTGCGACGGTCCCGCCGCGCGCACCTTGACCGGCGAGCGGCGATCTGTCGGCGGCGTGTACGCCGTCTTCTTGCGGACCTTGGACTTGGGCATCGGAGTCCTCGCGTGTTCGTTCTGCTGTCGTTCGTACAGCCGGGCCGTTCGTTCCCGCCGGATCGGTCTTCGGTGATCGGTCAGCGGGCTGACGCTCGGCCGGGTTGCGCAACCAGCGCCATCTGAACACGTTAACGTAAGCGAGGACGCGTCAGAACCGGGGACGAGCGTCCTTGCTGCCCGATCGTGACACGCCGCACGGCCGGGTCGACGCCGGGATCGCTCGAGAGGAGCCTGGGTGGCCAAGCACGTCGATTCCAGTCAGTACGGACGCGCGCGGGCTGACCGGGACGCGCCCACCGAGGTGTTTGCCGCCGTCGGCTCGCCGGCCGAAGCCCGCGGGCCGCGCGGCGAGACCTCGCCGCCGCCCGATCCCCCTTCCCGGCCACCGCGCCGCCCGTCCGACCAGCCGCCCGAGCAGCCCCGTGGTGGCGGCGCCGGGCGTGGCGCCGTCCGCACGGTCGGCGAACTGCTGATCACGGCAGGCCTGGTGGTGCTGCTGTTCGTCGTCTACGAGCTGTACGTGACGAACCTGTTCTCCGCCGACAAGCAGAACCAGGCGAGCGCCGCACTGGACGAGGAGTGGAAGAAGGAGCGCCGGCTCCAGACCGATCTGCTCGACGGGCAGGCGTTCGCGCGCCTCTACATCCCGTCCTTCGGCACCGACTACAAGTTCACCATCCAGGAGGGCGTCGACGCGAAGACGCTGGAGGTCGGCCCCGGCCACTACAAGGGCACCGCCCGTCCCGGCGAGCCGGGCAACGTGGGCGTCGCCGGGCACCGGGTCGGCAAGGGCGCGCCGTTCAACGACCTGGACCTGCTGAACTCCTGCGACGCGATCATCGTGGAGACCGCCGAGGACTTCTTCGTCTACCGCGTGCTGCCGATGCAGGACGAGGCGGCGGGCTGGGCCGAGGGCAAGGGCACCGATCCGCGCTGCACCGGCGTGACCACGCTGCAGGACGCCACGCAGGACGGTGGCGGGGCGTACGGGGCGACGGCGGGCCGCAAGATCGTGCTGCCCTCGCGCGGGGACGCCGTGGCGCCGGTGCCGTACCGCCCGGAGGACCAGTCGACGCCGTCCGCGCGCGCCTCGCTGCTCACGCTGACCACCTGCCACCCGCAGTTCTCCGACCGGGAACGGCTGATCGTGCACTCGGTGCTGACGAAGCAGTACCGCAAGGACCCGGCGAATCCCGGCCAGGCGCCGCCGGAACTCGAAGGGGAGGCCCGCTGATGTACGGCTGGATCTGGCGCCGGCTGCCCGGCCCGGTCGCCCTGCGCGTGCTGACCGCCGTGGTGCTCATCGCCGGGGTGGTGGCCCTGCTGATGTTCGTCGTGTTCCCGTGGGTGGAGCCGATGCTGCCGTTCAACGACGTCTCCGTCCAGTAGGTCCGGCGGAGGCCTGCGTGCGCTTCGGCGTCTTCCTGCTCTGCGGCCGTTTTCCGGGGCAGAGCGACGCGGCTGCCCTGCACCGGTCGGTGACGGCGGCGCGGGCAGCCGAACGGGCCGGTTTCGACGACGTGTGGTTCGCCGAGCACCATTTCATGCCGTACGGGGTGTGCCCCTCGGCGATCACGCTCGCCGCGTACACCCTCGGCCGCACCGAGCGGATCGACGTGGGCACGGCGGTGAGCGTGCTGTCGACGGCGCACCCGGTGGCGCTGGCCGAGCAGTGCGCGATGCTGGCCGCCGTCTCGGACGGCAGGCTGCGGCTCGGTGTCGGCCGGGGCGGGCCGTGGCAGGACCTGGAGGTGTTCGGCACCGGGCTGGACCGCTACGAGCGCGGCTACCCGGAAGGTCTGGACCTGCTGCTGTCCGCCTTGGGTGCGCCATCGGTGCGGGCGGACGGCGAGTGGTTCTCCTTCCGCGAGGTCCCGATGGTGCCGCGGTCACCGCACCCGGTGCCGGTGGTCGTGGCCTGCGGGGCAGCCGAATCGGCCTCGGTGCGGCTGGCGGCGCGGCGCGGGCTGCCGATGTTGCTGGGAATGCACGCCGACGACGCGGAGAAGGCGCGGACCGTGGCCGCGCACGGCGGCGACGCCCGCCACGTCTCGACGGTGCTGTGCGAGGTCGGCGGCTCCCGGGAGGCCGCCGTCGCCCGGGTGCGGTCCACGCTGCCGGGCTGGCTGGCCGAGGGCCTCGCCGCGCACGTGACCGTGGACGGGCGGCCGCGCTCGAAACGGGACCCGGTGGCCTACACCGATCGGCTGTGCGAGCTGCATCCGGTGGGCAGCCCGGAGTACTGCGTGGACCGGCTGGGCTCGGCGGCGGAGCGCACCGGCGTCTCCCACGTGATCATGATGGTGGAAGCCGCCGGCGCGCTCGACTCGACGCTGGCGAACATCGAACGGATCGGCGCCGAGGTACTACCGGCTCTGCGTTAGCAGTCGCGCAGTTCCGGGCTCTGGTTGAGCAACTGCCCGCGCGCCGACACGAACGCACGGTACCGATCACTGTCCACTTCGGACGGACGGAACGCGCCGACGCGGTGGCAGTTCTGGAAGGCGAGCCGGACGTCGAAGTGCCGTTCGAGCCCGCCGCGGATCGCGTCGGAGGCGAGCGCGCGCAGGAGCTGGCCACGTTCGGCCTCGCTCGGCGGCGGGATCTCGTGGTCGGCGAAACCGTTGCCCGAGCTTTCCAGGTCGGCGATCACCGTGGTGATCACGTCCCAGGCGTACGGCAGGGAATCCCTTACACAGGCTACGAATTCAGCGTCGTCGACCTCTCCACGTCCGGCCTTGTCGAGCAACGTGGGTGACACGTCCAGTGACATCGAACCTCCATCCGTCGAACCCTGAACTTCCTGGCTACTGCAACGGATGTGGCCGCGACAAGGGGCTACCGCCGGATGTACCTGCTTGGCGGCAATCGTTTCTCGGTTCCCGGCTTCTCAGTTCCCGGACGCCCACGCCGTCTCGACCACGGGCGCTCGTTCGAGCAGGGGCGCCCACCAGTCCCGGTTGCCCGCGTACCAGCGGATCGTGTCGCGGACGCCCTCGTCGAAGTCGATCTCCGGTCGCCAGCCGAGTTCCCGGCGGATCTTGCCCGAGTCGAGCAGGTATCGGCGGTCGTGGCCGGGACGATCGGCGACGGTGGTCTTCAGGTCGGCGGGCAGGTCGAGCTCGTCGAGGACCAGGTCGGCGAGCTGCTCGACGCTGGCCTCGGTGCCGGTGCCGACGTGGTAAGTCTCGCCGATCCGTCCGCCGTCGAGCACGAGATCGATCGCGCGGCAGTGGTCGGCGGCGTGGATCCACTCGCGCCGGTTCTCCTTCGCCGCGTAGACGGGCAGCGGCTCACCGTCCAGCGCGCGGGTGGCGAACAGCGGCAGCACCTTCTCCGGGAACTGGTTCGGGCCGTAGTTGTTGACGCAGTTGGTGATCGTGACCGGCAGGCCGAAGGTCTCGTGGTAGGCGCGGACGGCGTGGTCGGCGCCCGCCTTGCTCGCGTTGTAGGGAGAACGCGGCCGGTACGGCGACTCCTCGGTGAACGCGGTGTCGGCGTCGAGCGGGAGATCGCCGTAGACCTCACAGGTGGATATGTGATGGAAACGGCGAACTCCCGAGCGTCTGGATGCCTCCAGTAACACCTGGGTGCCCAGTACGTTGGTGCGGAAGAACCGTGTCGGATCGACCACCGCGAGACTGTTGTGCGATTCGGCAGCGAAATTCACCACGATGTCGATCTCGTACGCGGAGAGGACCCTGCCGACCAGGTCCCCATCGGCGATGTCAGCCTCGACGAAGCTGATCCTGCGGTGTACTCCGGCAAGGTTCGTCCTGGTCCCGGCGTAGGTGAGGGCGTCCAGCGCCACCACATCGTCCTCCGGGTGGGTGTCCACCCAGTACCGGACGAAGTGGGACCCGATGAAGCCCGCGGCGCCGGTCACCAGAACTGTGGCCATGTTTCGCAGCATGACATACGGGGTTCGAATATTGGAGGAAAACACTTTGCGTGATCGGGATCGACGTCAGTTCGGCCTATTGACAGAGCTGCGCCTACGGTTATTGATCACAATTCCTGCGATTCTCCATCCGTATTTTGCCGCATGGGCTCACCGGACGTGCGCGTCATACTTCCCGGGAGACGCGCACCATCTCCTCGCGCTCCACGACCTTCACCCGGTCCCGGCCGTGCGGCTCGCCGAGGCCACGTTCGTGCGTGTCGAGCCTGCCCCAGCCCTCCCAGGTGGTGAACGGGACGCCACGCTCGGCCAGGAAGGCGAGGATCGCGTCCGGGTCGTCGTACTCGGCGCGGTGCAGCTCCGGGGCGTCGGCCAGCAGGTTCGCCACCGTCTCCGCGGCATCGCCCTTCGTGTGCCCGATGAGCCCGACCGGGCCGCGCTTGATCCAGCCGGTGACGTACACGCCGGGCACGTGCGCCTCGTCCAGGTCGAGCACGCGGCCGCCCTCGTTCGGGACGGTGCCCGTGCCGTGGTCGAAGGGAATCTCCGGCAGCGCCGACGACAGGTAACCGACGGCGCGGTACACGGCCTGCACGTCCCAGTCGTGGAACTCGCCGGTGCCGCGCACGTTCCCGTCCCCGGTGAGTTCGGTGCGCTCGGTGCGCAGGCCCTCGACCCGACCGTCACCGGTGACCTCCGCGGGCGAGTGGAAGAAGTGCAGGTGCAGCCGCTTCGGCCGGTCACCGGTGTCGCGGATCGCCCAGTCCTGCAAGGTCTTGACGACCATGTCGACCTGCTTGGAGCCGCGGATGGCGGCGATCGAACCCTCGTCGAACTCGATGTCCTCCGGGTCGACGATCACCTCGACGTTCGGCGAATGGTCCAGCTCGCGCAGCTCCATCGGGGTGAACTTGGCCTGCGCCGGGCCGCGGCGGCCGAACACGTGCACGTCGGTGACGTGGCTGGCGCAGAGGCCCTGGTAGACGTTCGGCGGAATCTCGGTGGTCAGCAGCTCGTCGGCAGTCTTGGCGAGGATCCGCGCCACGTCGAGCGCGACGTTGCCGACGCCGAGCACCGCCACGCTGGACGCATCCAGTGGCCAGGTGCGCGGGACGTCGGGGTGGCCGTCGTACCAGGAGACGAAGTCCGCGGCGCCGTAACTGCCCGGCAGGTCGATGCCCGGGAGGTCCAGGGTGCGGTCGCTCGAAGCGCCGGTGGAGAAAATGACGGCGTCGTAGAACTCGCGCAGGTCGTCGAGCTTGAGATCGGTGCCGTAGTCGATGTTGCCGAGCAGCCGGATGCCTGGCCGGTCGAGCACCTTGTGCAGGGCGTTGACGATGCCCTTGATGCGTGGGTGGTCGGGCGCGACGCCGTAGCGGATCAGGCCGAACGGGGCCGGCATGCGTTCGAACAGGTCGATGGTGACGGGCGCGTCAGACTTGTCCAGGATGTCCGCGGCGTAGATGCCGGCCGGTCCTGCACCGACGATCGCCACGCGGAATGGACGGCTCAAGGCACACCTCTTCGGAAATCGAGTTCGGTTCGCACCGTCCACGGTAAATTAGGGCAGCCTAACTTTCATTGTGATCTGGCGTACGGTCCAGCATCTGGACGGATCGGGTCTAGGTTCGGCCTGGCGGTCCGGTCACGCGGTTCGGTCACGCGGTCCGGTTACGTGGTCCGGTTACGTGGTTCGGTTACGTGGTCCGGTTACGTGGTTCGGTTACCCGGTCCGGTTACGTGGTCCGGTTACCCAGTCCGGTCACGTGGTCCGGTTACCCAGTCCGGTTACGCAGTTCGGTCATGCGGCTCGGTCACGCGGCTCGGTTACCCAGTCCGGTTACGTGGCTCGGTAACGGTTGGGTTCGCGGCCTGGGCACGGTAAGCGTCGCGGGTCTGGAACCACCGGCCGGCCTCGCCTTCTGGCCGCGATGTCCGGTCTCGGCTTCCCGCCCCGGTCTCGCGATCGGCCCCCTGCCACGGTCACTCCGCCCGGCCCCGCTGCCGGGTCACGGTCGAGTCGCGGTCGAGTTGCGGTCGAGTTGCGGGGTATGGGTTCCGGCCGAGTCGCCCTGTCCGGTCTTCGCTGCACGGCCCAGTCTCACCGTCGGTCGCACGGACCTGGCTTCGCAGCCTGGTTAAGCGTGTACTGAGGGCGCTGGTTGCCTCGGGGTGGACGGTTACCCTTGGGGGATGCGCGTCCTCGTCGTCGACAATTACGACAGCTTCGTCTACAACCTCGTCCAGTATCTGGCCCAACTCGGCGCCGAATGCGTCGTTGCGCGCAACGACGCAGTCGACCTCGACACGATCGGTGAGTACGACGGCGTGCTCGTCTCCCCCGGGCCCGGTACCCCCGAGCGGGCCGGGCAGAGCATGGACGTCGTCCGGCGGTGTGCCGACAGCGGAGTTCCGGTACTCGGCGTCTGCCTCGGCCACCAGGCGATCGGTGTCGTCTGGGGCGCGACCGTCGACCGGGCGCACGAATTGCTGCACGGCAAGACCAGCGAGGTACGCCACGAGGGCAAGGGCGTGCTGGCCGGCTTGCCCGACCCGTTCACGGCAACCCGCTACCACTCGCTGACCGTGCTGGCCGACACCATCCCGGCCGAGTTCGAGGTGACGGGGCGTACCGAGTCAGGGGTGGTGATGGGTATGCGGCATCGGGAACTTCCCGTCGAGGGTGTGCAGTTCCACCCCGAGTCGGTACTCACCCAGGGCGGTCACCGGATGCTCGCCAACTGGATGGCCGACGCCGGGCACGCCGTCGCTCCGGCGACCGTCGCGGAGCTCGAACGGGAGACGAGAACCTTGCAGAAGTCCGCGGTGGCCTGAACGAGGGGGTTGCTCCGGGGGGCTTGGTTCGGGGCTTGGTTCGGGGGCCGGGTTTGGCTGGGGGGTTGCTCCGCTGGGGGCTGAGTTCTGCTGGGGGGTTCGTTTGGCGGGGCGGGGGGCTTGTTTTGGCGGGGGGCTTGTTTGGCTGGGGGTTGGGTTTTGCGGGTTGGGGGGTATCGGGGTGGTGACTTGGGTTTCGGGCACGCCTTCGGCGCGCCGTGGGTAACTGTCGCTGCACGGGGCGTTCGCCGTTGATGGTCACCAGCGACAGTTACCCACGGAACGGGTTTCTCGGTGCTGTCTGGTTCGGTGCGGGTGGGGTGTCGCGTCCGGTTGGGTGTGTCGCGTTCGGGTTCGTACCCCGGCTGCTGCGTCCGGTTGTCCTTCGGGGGCCTGCTTGACGGGATGGGTGGCGCTGGTCGGCTTGGCGCTGTTCGGTTCCTGGCTGCGCGGGGCCTGGTGCTGGTCGGTTTGGTGTTGTCGGGTTCCTGATCGCGCGGGGGCCGGACGGCTTGGTGCTGCTTGGTTCCGAGTCGGGCGGGGCACCGGTGGCGACTTGGTGCTGTCCGGTTCCTGATCGCACGGGCAGCTTGACGTCGTTCGAGTCCCCGGCCGCGCGAGCTCACGGCGGTCGGCGACACCTGCCCCCAAGGGCGCGGCATGCCGCCGTAGTGCGCTCGCACCCAGCCTCACCTACGCGCTGTCACCACCCAGGCGGGGTTCCGGCCACACTCGAACGGCCCAATCCCCTGCATAGCGCCCTACGAAGGCGTCACTTGTGGCCGTTTCTCATGCCCGGTGCCACGTTTTCGTGGATTAGTGTGGCATTAGCGTGACAGGGCGGGCCACGAATGGGACTTTCACATATTGGGGGCACCTGATGGTGTTATTTCCACTCTCGTGAATGCCCGCTACAATGAACACATGATCGATGGGGGATCTGTCGAAGTTCAGCTATCCACGATTCTGGACATGGAATCGCGAGAAACAGTGCGCGTCGACCACAGCGGTGTGAACCACGGCGGGCCGACCGGTGTCAGGCTCGGACGGTTGTCGCGGCGGGGGTTGCTACGGGTCATGCGGGATGCCGAGGCCGCACGCTCCCGTGCCGACGCCGTGCAGGTGCGGGCCATGGCCCGCTTCGCTGCCCTATCCGAAGGCCCGCGTGGGGTGGCAACCGAGATCGCACTGACCTTGGCGACCACCGAACACCGCGCGCAGCGAATGGTCGCGATGGCACAAGCATTGACCACCCGGCTACCAGCAACACTGACAGCAATGGAAACCGGCGTCATCGACGCCTACAAAGCCGCCAAAATCGTCGACGCCACCGCACCCTTGTCCGACGAGCACGCCATTGCGGTGGACACCGCAATGGCTGGTCGAGTGGACGGTCGGAATCCATCCAGCATTCGCCGCGCGGTCGTGCGCCAGGTCGCACACGTTGACCCCGACGGGCACGCCGAACGAGCCCGGAAACGCCGCCAAGAACGCAGCCTGCAACTGGTGCACCAAGACGACGCCATGAGCACCCTCATCGCCGACCTGCCCACCGAAACCGCCACCACCATCTACACCCGCGTGGACCGCATCGCCAAAACCCTCCGCGGCGCCACGGAAACCCGCACCCTTGAACAACTCCGTGCTGACGTGTTCGCCGAACTCTGCCTCGGCCACCGCCAGAGCGAAACACGCACCGAAATATTCATCCACGTCGCCGCCACCACCCTCGCCGGAGCCGACCAGCACCCCGCCGAACTCTCCGGCCACGGACCCATCCCCGCCTGGCTCGCCCGACACCTCGCCACCACCCCCAACTCCGTGCTGCGCAAAGTGGTCACCGACCCGGTCACCGGAACCGTGCGCGACATCGGACGCACCCGCTACCGACCACCCACCGCCCTGGCCGAACTCATCAAAGCCCGCGACCGCGAATGCCGCATGCCCGGCTGCCACCGACCCACCCACACAACCGACATCGACCACACCCACAACTGGGCACACGGCGGAAACACCACCGACACCAACCTCACCAGCCTCTGCCGCCGACACCACCAACTCAAAAACACCCCCGGCTGGCACCTCCACCAAGACACCACCGGAACCCTCCACATCACCACCCCCACCAAACAACACCACACCAGCCAACCCCAACCCCTCCACCCACCAACCAACCTGCCAGCACCCTTCTAGCCGAACCACCCGCTCAACACGAGTGACCGTCTCGCCCCCCCCCGAGCGATACGGTGCCCGCCCGGCGACCTGCCACCGGCACCCGAACCGACACCGCCCGACCCCCCGACCCCTGACGCCCCGACGCTGCACGCCCCCGCCCGAACGAAGCCAGTCGACGCCGACTTCGCAGCGAACCGGCCCGCACGCGTGACCGTCGTGCGCGATACCGATGCCTGCCACCGAAAACCGGCAAAGCCCACAGGCAGCGCCAAGCCGCAGCAGCTTGCCGGGACCTGCTCGGCCAACTTGTCGACCTCGCGGGCGAGCCGACCGAGCAGCACCGAGACCAGCACCGAGGCAGCGCTGCCCTCAGGTAGCCATCCGCCGGTAACCCAACTCCGTCAGGTAGACACCCGCCCGGACAGCGCCATACCCAAACAGCCTCGCTGACGGACCGCCGGCCAACCGTCGCCAGACCCACCAGCCCACCGTTGCGCCCGGCGCGCCAACCGCAGGTGACCCGCCGAGCCGCCAGGCGCCGCTTACCCGTTCAAGGAGGTGAACGAAGAAGCCGGCCGACGAGAACGCGGGTTCCCATCTCCCGGCGGCACACCGGACGACCGGTGCCGGATGCCCCCGAACCGGCCGACGTCCCAGCGAAGCGTTACCGGTCCGCGATCCCAACACCAGCGACGAGACCAAATCCGCCGGGCCAACCTCCAGCACAGGCACGGACGGACCGACGAAACCGGAACGTCCCACCTCGGCCTCAAGCGGCGTTACCAGGCACCGGAGCGGAGCAGCGGGCGAACCGACCAGCCCGCAGCGCGTAGCACCCGGCCGCAGTGGCCAGGTGACCACGAACGAACAGGGACCGCGAAGACCGTTCCGCGGGGAACTGCCGCTGGTGACCGTCAACGGCGAACGACCCGAGGAGCGGCAGTTCCCCGCGGCGCGCCGAAGGCGTGCCCGAAACCCGAGACACCACCACGAAACCCACTCGGCACGAACGTATCGGCCCAGCGAACCAGACCCCGAAGCCGATACCGGAACCTGGGGCCTCCCACCGGACACGCCGCGGCGCCCCAGAAGAACCGTCGGCGGCCACGCAGGCAACCCGCCGACACGCGAGGCCCCGGACCGCGCCGCCCTCGCTCCCACGCCGACCGCTGCCGCAGGCAACGCCCCGCCGACAGAGTCCGGACACGAGGCCACGTCCAAGCTGCGCCTCGCCGTGAACACGCAGGTACCAACCGACCGACCAGTACCTCGCCCGAAGCCACCGCAAACCGCATCACCAGGTACTCGCCCTTCACGCCCGACACCACCGAAACCGGCCGGCAGCGCACCCGGCCGATACCCGTTCGCCACCGGTACAGACCCCAGCAACGCACCCGACCAATACCCCTTCACCACCGACACAGACCCCGGCCGCATATGGCGGTAGCGTCGATCCATGACGACCAGCCTGCTGAGCCTGCGCGACGTCGGGAAGCGCTACGGCCGCGCGCCCGCCGTGCTGGCCGGGGTGTCGCTCGACGTCGCGGGCGGCGACGTCATCGGCATCCTCGGTGGCAACGGTTCCGGGAAGTCGACGCTGCTGCGGATCCTCGCGGCGGTAGCCAGGCCGTCCACCGGTACCCGCACCGGACACCCGGTGCTCGGCTACCTGCCCGACCGCTTCCCTGCCGGGCACCGGATGCGCGCCCCGGCGTACCTCGCGCACCTCGGCCGTGCCGGCGGACTGTCCACTCGGGACGCTTCGACGCGGGCGGCGGCGTGGCTGCGCCGGCTCGAACTGACCAGCGCCGAGCGGGACGGGGCGGTGCCGTTGCGGGAACTGTCCAAGGGCAACGCACAGAAGGTCGGGCTCGCGCAGGCGCTGTTACACGATCCCGACGTGCTGGTGATGGACGAACCCTTCTCCGGACTCGACCGTTCCGCGCACGGCGTACTGGCGGACGTCATCGCCGAACGGCGCGAACAGGGTGGCGCGGTCGTGTTCAGCGAGCACCGCACCGAGGTCGCCGCCGCGCACACGACCGCGCTCTACCGGCTTTCCGGCGGACGGCTGATCCCGGCCGTACCCACCTCGCCGGCGACAGCGCGGATGCGGATCGTGCTGACCGGCACCGACCCGGAATGGGCACCGGACGGCCTGATCTCCAGCACGGTCCGGGACGAGCGCACCGAACTACTGGTGCACGCCGAGCACTGCGACGCCGTCCTGGCCGAGGCACTGCGGAACGGCGCCTCCGTCCGCGAAGTCCGGGAAGTCCGGGACCTGCCGGACGCGCGGGAGGTGCTGCCGGAGTGACCGGACTACTGCGTTACCGATTCGCGCTGCTCGGCCACTCCCAGCGCTACCTTCCGCCCGCGCTGGCCTACGTCGCCGTGCTGGGGGTGCTCTACACCGACGGCAACGCACCCGTCCCGCCCGAGTCGGCCGTCAGCGCGGGGGCGATGACGGTGTTCGCCTGCTGGATCACCGTTGCCCTGCTGGACCTGGAAGACCCGGTGCAGCAGCTCATCACCCGCAGTCACGCGCGGCGTCCGCTGCTGCTGACGGCCTCGGCGGCGCTGGCCGTGCTGATCCTGTGCGTGCCGGTGGCCGCGCTGTCCGCGGGCTGGGCGGCGGTGGTGCACGGCGGGCTCGCACCGGACGAGCTGTGGCCGGCGATGCTGGCGCACCTGGCCTGCGCGTTCACCGGGATCGCGGTCGGCCTGCCCTGTTCGCGGATGCTGGTGCCGCGCCCCGGCTACTCCGTCGCGCTGGCGCTCGCCGCGCTGGCCGTGGTGCTGCTGGTGCGCCAGGTTCCGCTGGTCAACCCGATGTTGCGGGCGATGGGGAACGAGGAGCCGTTCACCGGCCACACCGTCACGGCCGTGCTGCTGACGTCCTGTCTGCTCGTGCTGAGCGTGGCGGTGACGAACGTGGTAACCGGACGCCGCGCCTGACGAGCCTCGCCATTTGCGCAGTTTGATGGATGCCCCCGCACAGGTGACCGACAATCATCGAAGGCGATGCCATCCGCACCTGCTCCCATCAGCGAGGACGTCGACGTACGGCTCGGCAACGGGCTGCGCGTCGTGCTGATGCCCGACCACGCGGTACCCGCCGTGTGCACGGCCGTCGCCTACGACGTGGGCACCCGCTCGGAGCCGGAGGACCGGACCGGATTCGCGCACCTCTTCGAACACCTGATGTTCCAGGGCTCGGTGAACCTGGAGAAGATGGCGCACGCGCGGATCATCGAGGAGACCGGGGGCAGCTTCAACGCGTCCACCCGCCCCGACAGCACCGTCTACCACCAGATCCTGCCCTCCGGCGGGGTGGAACGAGCGCTCTTCCTCGAGGCGGACCGGATGCGCGGTCCGCGGATCACCGAGGAGAACCTGCGCAACCAGATCGACGTGGTCTCCGAGGAGATCCGGGTCAACGTGCTGAACGTCCCGTACGGCGGCTTCCCGAAAACCCGGCTGTGCCCGGTCCTGTTCGACACCTTTCCCAACGCCCACGACGGTTACGGTTCGTTCGAGGACCTGCGCTCGGCCACCGTGGCCGAGGCCGAGGACTTCTTTCACCACTTCTACAGCCCGTCGAACGCGGCCCTGGTGGTCACCGGGGATTTCGACGCCGAGGCAACTCTTTCCCTGGTACACAAGCATTTCGCCGACATTCCTGGCCGGGACGCCCCGGATCGTCCCGACTTCGGCGAGCCGGACCTGACGGCCTCGCGGCACCACCGGGAGCACGATCCGCTGACCCCGCTGCCCGCGTTCGCCTCCGGCTGGCGGGTGCCGGACCCGATCGGCGAGTTCGCCGAGTTCCTGCCGTTCGTGGTGCTGGCGGAGGTGCTGGCCGGCGGGGAACGTTCCCGCCTCGTGCGCAGGCTCGTGCACACCGACCACACGGTGATGACGGTGAACGCCGCCGCGAACCTGCTGGGCGACCCGTTCGGCGTGCGCTCCCCGACCGGGTTCCGCATCGCCGGGTACCTGCCGGAGAACGGCGAGGTCGAGCCGGTGCTGGAGGTTATCCGCGAGGAGACCGACCGGCTGGCCGCCGACGGCCTTGAGCCGGGCGAGCTGGCCGGGGTGCGGGCCAGGATGAACGCCCGGTTGATCCGTAACCTCGACGATCTGCGCGCCCGGACCGTCTGGGCCACCGCCGGCACCCTCCAGCGGAACAGGCCCCGCTTCGCCGAAGACCTGCCCGCGATGGTCGACGCCGTGACGGCCGAGCAGCTCGCGGCGGCCGCCTCGACGCTGGTGCCGGAACGACGTGCGACCGTGGAAATCGTCCCGGGTGGTACGCCATGACGGTTCCCGAGTTTTCGCCGTACGGGTCGCTGGTGCTGCCCGAGTGGCGGGAAACAACGCTGCCGACGGGGCTGCGCGTGGTCGCCGCTCGCCGTCCGGTGCCGCTGACGGACATCCGGCTGAGCGTGCCGATGGCCGCCGCTCCCGCCGCTCCTGCGGTGCTGCTCGGCGAGACCCTGCTGGCCGGGACGCGACGCCGGACGGCGGACGAGATCCGGGCCGAGTTGCGGGGCGTCGGCGGGCAACTGGTTCCCTCGGTCAACGCCGACAGCCTGATGCTCAGCGGCATGGCCCTGTCCTCCGGTACCGAGACGCTGCTCGATGTGCTCGCCGACGCGCTGTCCGGTGCCACCTACCCGGACGCCCCGGTGCACGCCACGCGAGCGCGGGTGGCGCAGACGATGCGGGTGTCCAAATCGCAGCCCGCGCTCGCCATCCACGAGCAGCTCAACGGCCTGCTCTACCCCGGCCACCCCTACGGCGAGGCGACACCGGACGCCGAGCAGGTTCTCGCCATCGGCCGGAACGACCTGACCGAACTGCATGCCCAGCGGGTCCGCCCGGCCGGTTCCACCTTGGTACTGGTGAGCGACCTCGATCCGGTGGTGACCCTCGGCCTCGCCGGGCGGGTACTCGCCCGCTGGGACGGCACGGGTGCCACCGTCGGCCTACCGCCGACGCCACCATTGGCTCCGGGCCCGGTGCAGCTCGTGCACCGGCCCGGTTCGGTGCAGTCCTCGGTGCGGATCGCGCTGCCGGGCGTCGGAGTGCGCCATCCCGACTTCGCCGCCCTGCAGCTCGCGAACATCGTGCTGGGCGGGTACTTCTCCTCCCGCCTGGTCGAGAACCTGCGGGAACGCAACGGTTACACGTACACGCCGGGATCGATGGTGCTGCACACCCGCGGCGGCAGCAAGGTGATCGTGGCTCTGGACGTGGCGAACGAAGTGACCGCGGCGGCGCTGCGGGAGACCCGCGAGGAACTGGAGACCCTGTCCACCCGGCCGATCGACCCGGTGGAGCTGGACCGTGCCCGCCGCTACGCCCTCGGCGGCCAGCGGCTGTCGCTGACCTCGCACGCCGGCGTGGCGGACCTGATGATCGAACTCGACGCCCAGGGCGCGGGCCTCGACTGGGTGGGCGAGCACGTGGCGCGACTGGAAACGGTGACCGAGGACGAGGTGACCAGGGCCGCGAAGCGGTATCTGGCACCGGAGAACGCGGTGACCGTGGTGCTGAGCGATGCCGACGCCGTCCACAGTGGACTGAGTGAGCTGGGCCCGGTGGTCCGGCGGTAGCGGGCGGATCCCGGCACCGGCACCCGGCAGCGAACCCGCACCGGTCACCCAACCCCAGCCGGAGCAAGCCAGTTCCAGCACGGCCGCGGACCAAAACAGCGACAACCAGCCGGAGCAGGCCAGTTCCAGCACGGCCGCGGACTAAATCAGTCGATCTACTGAGGTCACGCCCCCTCCGAGCACCTAGCGTCGGAACCTGGCGTCGACACCCAGCCGAGACGCACCGGAGAACCATGGACCAGTCACTTCCGCAGGCCACCAGGATCGCGGTCCCCGCGCAGCGTGCGTGGACCGTGTTCGGCACGCCGTCGAGCTGGAACGGGCTCGGCGACACCGGCACCCGCGTGACGCTGATCGAGCGGCACGGCGACCAGGCCCGGTACCGGTTCGACCGGGACGGCGAATCCTGCGAGTGCAGCTTCGTCCGGGACGGCCACTCCGCCACCCTGACCACGGACGGAACCGAGAGTAGCGCCACCCTCCGCTTTGCGGTCGCCGACGAGTCGGAGAAGTGCTCGCTGAGCTGGGAGCCCACCGGCACCCTGCCGGAGCCGATCGCCGCGCTGTGGCGGCAGGCCCCGTCGTTCGCCGCCGAGGTGGAACGGTGGAGCGAACAACTCGACGAGGTCCGCGACTCCGGCGACCCGGTGGACGCCGCCGCCCGGCTCGCCCCGATGCTGCGGGAACGGGCCGGCCATTCCGCCAGGGCGTTCACCCTGGACGCCGGGGCGGTCGCCGGCCTGCGCGCGGCCGGGCTGTTCCGCATCGGTGTCCCGCACGAACTGGGCGGGCTCGGCGCACACGCGCACACGATCGTCGCCGCCATCGAGGAACTGAGCCGCGCCGACGCCGCCGCGGGCTGGTGCACGCTGATCGGCAACCAGTCGGCGTACGCGGCGTGGCTGCCGGAACCGAGCCTGCGCGAACTGGTCGGACCGGACGGCGGCTTCGTGCTCGCCGGGTCCACCGCGATCTCCGGCAAGGCGGAGCGGATCGGCGAGGAGACCTACCGGATCAGCGGACGGTGGCGGTTCAACAGCGGCTGCCTGCACGCCGACTGGCTGATGGGCGGGGTGACCGTACCGGGACCGGACGGCGTGCCGGGGCCGATGCTGGCCTTCGTCCCCTGGCGGGCGGGCCGCATCCTGGGCACCTGGAACGTCGCGGGCCTCGCCGGAACCGGCAGTCACGACCTTGTGCTCGACGAGGTGGAGGTGCCCGCGGCCCGGCTCGCCCCGCTGTTCAGCGGGCCGTCGAGCTTCACCGATCCGCTGCACCGGCTCAGCCCGTACAACATCCAGGCAGTGCTGATGGCCGGCCTGCCGCTCGGTATCGCGCGCCGCGCGCTGGACGAGCTCACCGTGATGACCGCGGCGGGCCACACCGGTCTTTCACTCGCGGACACCGCCGTCGACCGGGCCCGGCTGGACATCGAGCTGGCCGCCGGACGAAGCCTGGTCATGTCCACTGTGGATGATCACTGGTCGGTGCTGGACGGCGGCGGACGGCTCGGCGAAGCAGCGGGCTCCCGGCTCGCGCTGGTGTTGCGGCGAACCGTGGACTCCGCGAAACGGATCGTCGAGCGGGCGGTGGAACTCGCCGGACCCGCCGCACTCGAAGAGAGCGGTGCCGCGCTCCAGCGCTGCCTGCGCGATGTGTACGGCGCCGGGCAGCACCTGGCGGTCAGCGACGACGTGTACGAGCGCAACGCGCACCGGTTCACCGGCGCCCAGGCCTGACCAGCGAAGCCCGGAGGGATCGATGTCTGTTGCCGTGCAAGCAGAGGACCACCGGACCACGGATGTGATCGGGGCGGCCGCGGCGGACATCGCCGAGGGCGCTTCCGCGCTCCCCACGTTCCGGACCCACGGCCTGCTCGAAATGGCCGCGACCGGTACGGAAGGTACGGAGACCGCGGATCCGCGGACAGTGCTGTACGCCATCGAGGAGATCGCCTACGCCGACGGGTCGGCGGGCTGGCTGCTCGCCGCGGCCCAGAGTGCCCGCCTGCTGCACTGGGCCCCGCAGGCCGTGCGCGAGGAAGTCACCGCGGGCGCGTTCGTCACCGGATCACCGTCGCCGGAGGGCCGGATCGAGGCCGACGGGCACGCGTACCGGATCTCCGGCCGCTGGGCTGGTGTCCCCGGCGCGGCCGAGGCGGAGTGGTTCGCCCTGCCGGTCTGGTCCGGCGAAGTGCCGACCGCCGTGTTGCTGCCCGCGGAAGCCGTACGACTGGGTTCCGCCACGGCGGGCATCGGCCTGGACGGCGCCGGTTGCCGAGACGTGCACGTGGACGAGGCGGCGGTTCCGACGGCACGGGTGATCGACCCGTTCGGCCCACCACCGTCCTCCGGCGGGTATTCCGGCACGCTGCCCTTCGCGGCCGCCGGACGGCAGGCAGCGGTGGCCGTCGCGCTGGGCCTGGCCCGCCGCGCCCTGTACGAGTTCGCCTCCGCCGCGCGGCACCGTTCCCGGCTGGGCTCGGTCTCGCGGATGGCGGAACAGCCGCTCATGCGAAGGGATCTGAACCGGGTGGTGCAGGGTTTCCGCGCGGGGCGGGAACTTCTGCTCGCGGAGACCGCCCGCATCATCGATTCGACGGGTACACCGGCCGGTATCCCCCGAGGCACCCGCGCGAACCTGGCCGCGGCACAACTGCACGCCCAGCAGGCCGCGCACGAAGCCGTCCGATTCGCGTTCACGAAGGCAGGCGGTTCCGCACTCTACATCGGACACCCACTCGAATCGCGCTGGCGGGACAGCGAAACGGTGGGGCAGCAGTGGGTGTTCGGCCAGGTCACCGAACGTCAGGTGACCAACGCGCAGTTCGGCGACTACGTACCCCAATTCGTGTTGTGAAGGCGTCAATCTACTGGCGTACGGACGGAAAATCACGATCCGAGATCCTTACTCTGGTGGATGAGCGGACCAGATCGCACACATATGTTTTGTCAGGCAAGGAAAACTCTGCACCTAGGAGATGACAATGAGCAATGTTGAGGCGTTCGCCAATGAGAACGCGGATGGCGTGCTGAACCCGCTTCAGGTCACCACCGCTCTCGGCCCGGTTCTGGCCACCCCGGCGTACGCGGCCTACACCGCCGGTGCCGCCGCGGTGTTCACCGCGGGCCTGATCTCGGACTCGGTCGAGGACCACCACGCCGCCGAGGTCACCCCGACCGGCCCGGTGCCTGCCTACGGCTCCGTCGACGAGCTGCTGGGCATGCGCATCTCCAGCATCAACTGATCGGCTGATGCAACGTGACGCCACGGGCGAACCATTTCCGTGGCGTCACGTCGCCCGGCACCCACTGCGGCTCAGCCGATCACGAGAATCAACAGTTCTGCTGATGCACGTGGTGTGACGGAGAAGTTCCGTGGTGTCAGGGTAATCCTCCATCGCAGACAGGGATGACTTCGCGTGGCCATTATCGATATTCGCAAGAACCGGTCCCCCAGGCCCATCGACCGACGCGAACAGGACCACGCTCTCAACCGCGTCGAGCAACTCACCGGCCTCGGCGCCGCAGTCTCCTCCCTCGAATACCTCGCCTCCTCCCGTGACTTCGACCGGGGAGAGCTGCTGAGCTGGGAGACGGCCCGCACCCGGTACCGCTGGATGTCCGGCAAGTCCGAGAAGGCTCTCGCCGCCGTCTTCGACAAGCCCGGTATCCAGGTTCTGTTCGGTATGCGCGTGTTCGCGGCCGCCACCCTGATGAACCCGAGGGCGTCCGCGCAGAGCAAGACCGCGGCGGCGACGTATCTGGCCGGGACCAACTTCGCCGTGCACGCCCGCAGCCCGTACGGCTCCGACGGCTCGGAGACCGTACTCACGATCTCGCTGACCACGCTGGCGCTGAGCCGCTGGTTCGGCGCGGACCCGCGCGCCCGCCAGGCGTGCCTGTGGTTCATCGCCGCGCAGTCCTGCCTTTCCTACGGCATCGCCGGTGCCGCCAAAGCGATCTCCCCGGTGTGGCGTGACGGCAGCGCGGTGCGGGACATCTTCCGTACCAAGATGTTCGGCCACAAGCTGGCCTTCTCCGTCCTGCGCGACCGGCCGCGGATGGCCCGCGCGCTCGGCCAGGTCACGATCGTCGGCGAGACGCTGTTCCCGCTCGTACTGGTCGCCCCGAAGCCGATCGCCCGCGCGCTGATCGGCGTCGGCGCGGGCTTCCACGTCGGTAACGCCGTCGGCATGGGGCTCAACCGCTTCGTCTGGGCGTTCCTCGGAACGTATCCGGCGATCATCTACTGCTCGCGGGCCCTCGGACGCGGGAAGAAGCAGTGACCATGACCGCCGCACAGGCGACGGCCCCGCACGGTGACGTCGCACCGCACCGGCTCGACTCCGAGGGCAACGTCGACTGGGTCGGGGCGATCACCCGCAGGCACACCTGGAAGATCATCGGCGCGGTGGTGCTCGGCCTGTTCGCCGCGGCGGCGGGACTCGCCCAACCGGCGCTGATCGGCCAGCTCATCTCCGCGGTCGGCTCCAACGCCGACATGCTGATCCCGATCATCGTGGTGCTGGCACTGTTCTGCGCGGAGGCCGCGCTCACCGCGTTCCAGGCGTACTCGATGGGCCGTACCGGTGAGCGCATCGTCTACGAGACGCGCACGGCGCTGATCGAGAAGGTGCTGTTCTCCGACGTCAAGGCGTTCACGAAGCTCCGGCTCGGCGACATCTCCTCGCGCATCGTCGCGGACACGTCGATGCTGAAGATCGCGCTCTCGCAGAGCCTCGCCTCGATCCTGGTCGATGCCGCCATGCTGATCGGCGGCCTCGTCCTGATGTTCCTGATCGACCCGTTGCTGCTGGGCGTGACCGCGTTGTGCATGACGGTCTCCAGCGTGCTCTCGCTGATCCTGGCGCGCAGGCTGCGCAAGGTCGCGCAGAAGCAGCGTTCGATCATGGGCGAGTTCGGCGCCGACCTGCACCGCGCGATGGGGGCCATGACCACGGTCAAGGCCTGCCGCGCGGAATCCCTGGAAAGCAACCGGATCGGCGGGCTTGCGCTGTCGGCCCGCCGATCCGGCATCAAGGTCAGCGCCCTCAGCTCGCTGCTGTCCCCCGCGATGAGCATCGGCCTGCAGGCCTCACTGGCCGCGGTGATCGTCACCGGCATGGGCAGGGTCGCCACCGGCACGATGGAGGCGGCCGACCTGACCGCGTTCATCATGTACCTGTTCTACCTGGTGTCACCGCTGGTCACGCTGTTCATGGGGATCGGCCAGCTCCAGCAGGGCCGCGCCGCGATCGCCAGGATCAACGAACTCGCCGCGGTCGATCAGGAGGCGCCGGTGCGGCTGCCCGCCGACGCGGCGGCGGTCACCGGACGCCCCAGCGAGATCGTCTCCGCGCAGGACACCGTGGTACACGGCAAGCGGGGCGTCGAGTTCCAGCAGGTGAGCTTCGGCTACGAGGACGAGCCCACGCTGGACGGGGTCTCGTTCGCCGTGCCACCGCGCGGACTGACCGCGATCGTCGGGCCGTCCGGAGCGGGCAAGACGACGCTGCTGCAGTTGCTGATGCGCTTCTACCCGATGCAGGGCGGACGGATCCTGCTCAACGGCGAGAACGTCGAGTCGATCCCGGTGAACGTGCTGCGCGGTCTCGTCGGCTACGTACAGCAGGAGAGCACCACCCTGCACGGCACGATCGGCGACAACCTCGTCTACGGCGAGGAGCACGCCACCACCGCCGAGGTCGAGCGGGCACTGTGGCTCAGCGGCCTGGACGGCATGGTGAGCAGGCTGCCGAAGGGACTGCAGACGCCGCTCGGGGACAGCGGCGTCGGTCTCTCCGGCGGTCAGCGTCAGCGGCTGTCCATCGCCAGGATGCTGATCCGCAGGCCCACCGTCCTGCTGCTGGACGAGGCGACGTCCAATCTGGACTCCGAGTCGGAACTGACGCTGCGCAACACCATCCGCAACGTGGCGAACGAGTGCAGTGTCATCAGCGTCGCGCACCGCATGTCGACCGTCGTCGACGCGGGGAAGATCGTGGTGATGGACCAGGGGCGGGTCCAGTCGATCGGTTCGCACATCGAACTCATGCGGTCCAGCCCGCTCTACCAGCGTCTGACGTCCATCCAGTTCAGCGCCCAGGCTCCGGCCCAGCACTCACCGAACGGCAGCAACGGCTCCGCCGCGCCGAACGGTGCACCACGCCGGGAGGCGGGGCACGCACCCATCATCCGAGGAGGTCGGTGACGATCATGGTCCGCACCAGCACCGTTCCCAGCGAACCGGCAGGACGACTCGTCGACGTCGGAGACGGGAAGCGGCACGCCCTCATCCGGGGCCGGACGACCACCGCGCCGACCGTCGTCTTCGAGAGCGGGCTCGCGTCCCCCCTGCAGACCTGGTCATGGGTCCAGGAGTCGCTGGCCGCCGACACCCGCACGATCAGCTACGAGCGGGCCGGGTGCGGCTGGAGCGACACCGGCAAGGGCCCGCGCTCGATACCCCGGCTGGCCGAGGATCTCGACCGCGTCCTCGACGGCCTGGAGGTGAACGAGCCGGTGGTGCTCGTCGCGCACTCGTTCGGCGGGTTGGTCGCGCGCAGGCTGGCCGACACCCGGCCGGAGCGGGTCGCGGGCGTCCTGTTCGTGGACGCGATGCATCCGGAGGAGCTGCGCCGGTCGGCCACGCAGCGCCGGGGCACCGCCTGGCTTGAGCAGTCGCTCAAGGTCTCCGCGCTCAAGGCGATGACCGGTTTCGGGAAGCGACAGATCGACGAACGGTTCACCGACCTGCCACCGACCGCCGCCCAGCACGCTCGTTCCCGGCTGCACGTGGGTGCCATGTGGCGATCCGCCGCCGCGGAGCTGGTGTCCTGGAAGAACGCCGACCCGGCGGAGCTGGTCACCGGCCGTTTCCCGCGCGGCGCGCCGGTGGGCGTCGTCATCTCCGGCGAGTCGCTGCGCAACGACGTGGCACACCGCAAGCTGCAGGACGAACTGCTCCAGCTCTCCGACCAGTCGTTCGCCTCGGTGGTGCGCGAGGCGTCCCACTTCGGCCTGCTGCTGGCGCAGGAGTGGGCGGCGGCGGTGACGAAGGCGACGCGGGACGTGCTCGGCCTGGTGGCCGGCGTGCCCGCCAGCGGGCAACAACCCGTCGACAAGGCACAGGGTGGAGGGCAGGGCGATGTCTAGGAAGACCGCACGGCACGTGCTCTACGGGGTGTTCGCGAGCTGGTTCGGCCTCACCGTGGTCGGCCAGAAGCTGTACCGCGACTCCAGCAAGACCAGCGTGTGGGACAAGCTGTACCTGTTCATCCCGGACTGGCGCTTCTTCGCCCCGAATCCCGGCATCCACGATCACCACCTGCTGATGCGCGACAAGCTCGCCGACGGCACCGTCACCGGCTGGCAGGAGTACAGCAAGGTGGAGGAGCGGACCCTGTTGCACTCGGTGTGGCATCCGCACCGCCGCGCCGAGAAGGCCGTGTTCGACACCTCGGCGGAACTGCTGCGCTTCATCGGCCAGCACGGTCACCTCAGCGGCAACGCCGACCCGACCGTGCAACTCTCCGTGCCGTACCTGACGTTGCTCTCGCACCTCACCAGTCGCAAGCACCACCCGGAGGCCGTCCAGACGCAGTTCCTCATCGCCGTCTCGGGCGGCTACGAGGTGGAGGACGAGCCGACGATGGTGTTCCTGTCCGAGTTCCACTCCGTCGGGACGCCTCCGGCGGCGCAGCGCGCCGAGGCGACCGGGGACGTGCAGCGGACGCCGTGAGTACGGTCCCTTCCGAGCCCCCGGCCCCGGCCGACGTGGTGGTGGTCGGCGGCGGCGCCAGCGGCGCCGCCGTCGCCGCGTTGCTGTCCCTGCGCGGTTTCCGGGTGTGCCTGCTCGAACGGGAGTCCTCCGCGGCACCGGCCGGGGCCGAGGCGCTGTATCCCGGCGTCCAGCCGCTGCTGGCCGAACTCGGACTGCGGGACCGGATGGCCGGAATCGGCGCCGTACGCTCCCGATACGCCGTGTTCGACCGCGGGAACGGGGCCGAGCCGTCCCGTAGCGACCTCGCCGAATCCGGCCCGTTCGGCTTCGGCTATCACGTCCACTACCGGGCGTTCAGCGAGCTGCTGCTGGACCGTGCCCGGGAACTCGGCGCGACCGTGCGCCGCGGGGTGACCGTGCTGGGCCCGGTGTGCGCCGACGGTGCCGTGGCCGGGGTGCGATCCCGTGGCTCGGAGGAGGTCGTCACCGAGTGGGCGGCGGCGATCGTGGTCGATGCCAGCGGACCCGAGCGCGCGGTGGCCGGGCATCTCGCCGCGACCGAACCGGATCCGGGTGGGCAGCTGCTGAGCACGGAGCCGGTCGCGCGAGCGGAGTCGGCCGAACCACCGGATCCGCACAGTTTCGTGATCGCGAGGTTGCCGCACGAGGCGGGATGGTCCTGGTCGATACCGCTCGGCCAGGGCAACGTCGAGCACGGGACCTTGCTGCCGGTGCCGACGGACGGGCAGACACCGGAATCCACAGGGTCCGGTGCGGTTCGCCGGTGGCGCGGCTACCGTGCCGCCGAGCTCGCCGGTACGGGCTGGCTGAGCGTCGGTGACGCGGCCGGTCTCGCCGATCCGCTGTTCCTGACGCCGTCGACGATCGCCCTGCTGGCGGCTCAGGCCGCAGCCGACGCGGTCGAGGCGGCGCTGGCCGAAGGACGGCGGACGGTGGCGGACGGTTACCAGAAGTCGTACGAGGAGATCCTGGCCGGTGCCCGGCAGTTCGCCGCGTTCTGGTTGGCGCCGGAACGCCGGGAGGAGGACGAGGTCGCGCTCGCGCGCAGTCTGACGGCCCTGCTGAACGCCTCGGACGGGGCCGCCACGTTTGCCTGGATGCGCGGTGCGCTGGACGGGACACATCCGCTACTCGACGCCCAGTCCCCGCAGGGACCATTGGTCGCCTCTCTCGCGATGCCGCGGCGATCGACCTCCTCCTTTTGCAGCGCGGCAAAGCGACAATCGTTCACATGATGGATGCGAGACAATATGAGACCAGTAGGATTTCCACTGATCAATACCATTGATCGAAATGGAGGAATTGGAATGAACGGAATCGAGAAGGCTGCCCAGGTAGCGTTTCAGAAGACTGAGGGCGTTCTTCGTCCATTCGAGCGTGTGAGTGGTAACGCCCCTGTCCTGGCGACCCCCGCGGCTGCCGCGGTGGTCGCCTCGGCTACCGCGCTGTACGCGGCGGGCAACATGGTCACCGACCTGGTGGGCCAGGAGTCCGCGGTCAAGAACCCGGGCATCAACCTGGCCGGCAGGTCCGGCGCGGAGCTGCTGAACATTCGCGCCGAGGGTCTGCGCGGCTGATTCAGTAGTCCTACGGGGCAAACTGCGATGGAGGAGTTCATCGGGATTTCTGCCTGGTGAACTCCTCCATTCGCGGTGACTGAAAGCTCGCAGTCACCGGGCCGGCCGAGTTGCCATGACGCTACTCCCGTGTGACCATCAGACAATTATCTACCCGGAATAGGAGATGCCATGACTTCCAATGAAGCCGGATCGAAGAAGCACACCGTCGAATACTTCACCGCGATAGGCATAGCGCTGGGCTTCGGCGCCGGCATGCTCTTCGACCAGATCATCATCGGCCTGGCGATCGGCCTGGCGGTGGGCGTCATCCTCGGCTTCGTCGTGTCAGGTCGCAAGTAAGGCCGACGCCCACCGTCCGAACGCTCAACCGATCCGGCACGCCGCCGATCCGCCCGGGAGGCGATACCTATTCCGCGCCACCTGCCGGTAGACCGCATGTGCCACCGCCCGAAATCCCGGCAGGGCGAGCAGGCGACCGGTGAACCTCAGCCGCGAGTCCGACGCTCGCACCGACGCGGCGAGCGCGTCCGCGCCGCCGACGACGGGCAGCCCCGGACGCACCAGCACCACCTCGCTCTGCAGCCGCTCGAACGCGACGGTGAGCTCGCCGTCCGGCACCCGCTGCCACGGCGTCGCCCGGTATCCCATGAGGTTGTGCTCCTCGAGGAAACGGACCGACCGCGAGCAGAAGCCGCAGTCGCCGTCGTAGAGCAGGACCGGACCGGCGGGCTCGCCCTCACGCACGGCGGCGCACCTCCACACCCTCCCGCTCGGTGCCGCCGATGCGCTTCGCGCCGTCCATCAGCCCGAACCGGTACGCCAGCGCGGCGGCCTCGGTGCGGTTGGACGCCTCCAACTTTCGGAGGATGCTCAGCACGTGCGAGCCGACGGTGGCCCTGCTGATGTACAGACGACGCGCGATCTCGGAGTTGGAAAGGCCCTCCGCGAGGCAGATGAGCACATCGTGCTCGCGATTGGTCAGCGCCTCCAGCCGGGTCGACGGCGGCGAGGTGATGAGCTCGACCACCTGGTCCCGGTACTGGTCGAGGACCTGCGAGGACAGGAAGAGTTTCCGCGAGGCCGCCGAGTGGATGGCCGAGGTGATCTGCCACGGCGAGTCGTTCGTCAGTACCACCGCGGAGACGCGGTGCCCCAGTGCGTGCCCGACGTCCTCCGTGTCGTCCTCGCAGACCGCGACGACCGGCCGGAGCAGGTCCTTCGGCACGGAATCCCCGCAGAGCTGGTGCAGCGCCCCAGAACGCAATGACGCCTTCGAACGCATGAGCCAAACATCCGGCCGCGCGTCGGTCACATTCTGTGCCGCTTGTTCGACGTTAGGTGATACGTGATTGATCGTGATGTTGAACCGCCCCAGATCCATCGCGTGCAGCCATGCGAAGAAGGGATCCGCGTCAGCTCTGCCCGGCCTCTCGTCGATCATTCCCATCGCTATCACAAAGCATCGCTACCTTCGATTGAGAGTCGTTGGACAGGTCGCCGTGGTGGCCTCTGCCAGGTGTTTCCACCCCCAGTAGCAGCGGCCGGCCACAAGGCCCGATCTTTCCCCCATAGCAATGAAACGTACGACTCCGCACCTCGACTGCTGCGAGCCGCTGGCACCTGAAGAACTTAGAGTCTCGACCCGATTACGACTGGGTAGAGATCCCGCGCCCCCGTGTCGCTCCCCGCCAGGAGATAACGCGCTGACGTCGTTCTTCGATAGCACTTTTTAGCACATCGACCGTTTCGTCGGCTATAGAACGTAATTTTGGAACCAGCCTGCCCACCTCCGCTCGTTCAGACAGTGGGAATGCGTCCGGATGGCCTCACCCCTCCTACTTTGGTAGTAGGCCAGCGAGATCGGGCGGCATGATACCTGATCATTATTCTGGTTGAACCCCCCTCCCCTGATGCCCGTCGGATGACGGACGACTTCGACACCGGCCTCGCCATAGGCTTCGAGGCAAGCGACGAAGGGCTCAGCCCGGCACTGAAGATCCCCAGGTCGAAGGCGACTTCCACCTCCGGTTCTACCGTTCCGCGGATGGAGCCACCCACTTCGTCGGACCCGCGGTCCGGCTGCCGTACGCGCCGGTGATCGCCTACAGGTCGGAGGAACCATGCGGCTGCGTTCGATTCCCGGGCGCTGGAGGGGCACGCCGAAGGACGACATCGACCACGCCTTCCAGCGTGTCGAGCAACTCACCGCTGTCGGCGCGACGATCAGCGCGATGGAACTGCTCGCCACCTCGAAGTCCCTGGACGACAACGGTCTGCTCGGCTGGCCCATCTCCCGCACCCGGATGCTGGGCCTGAACAGGGGAGTCGGCAAACAGCTCGACAAGGTGCTGAAGTACCCGCAGGTCGTGAACGTCGTCCGGACTAGGGCGCTCAGCGGCCTGAGCCTGCTGGCCCCCCGGGTCAACCGCAAGGGCCGCGGCGCCGCACTCGCCGGCATGACCAGCACCGGCGCGGCGATGAACCTGCGCAGCAACTACGGCTTGGACGGCTCCGATCACCTGGCGTTCATCAACTTCGCCGTCTCACTGCTGGAGAAGGCCTACCCGCACGACCGCCGGGCCCGCGAGGCCGCGCTCGCGTTCATCGCGGCGCAGAGCTGCCTGTCCTACTTCACTTCGGGCGCGGTGAAGCTGACCTCCCCGGTCTGGCGCAGCGGCGACGCCATCACCGGCGTCTTCCGCACCCGAACCTACGGGGACAAGCTGTTCTACCAGGTCGCCAAGAGCAACAAGTTCGCCGCGCAGGGGCTCGCCTGGATGGTCATGCTCTCCGAGGTCCTGTTCCCGCTGGTTCTCGTCGCCCCCAAACCGATCGCCCGGCTGATCCTGCTCAGCGGCATGGGTTTCCACCTCGGCAACGCGCGGTTCATGGGTCTCAACCGGTTCTTCTGGTCGTTCGTCGCCACCTACCCCGCGGTCGCGCACTTCTCCCGGTCCCTGGGATTCGCCTCCCGAACCGAGGCACGCAAGCAGCTTGCGAGCGCGTCATCGTGAGCGGGGCGAACCGGACGGCCATCGCCGTGGCGGGCGCCGCGGGCGCGGCACTCGCGCTCGCGGGGGCCGCCCGCGCCCGGCAGCCGGAGGAACGTCCCGAGGCTCCGGGAACGTTCACACAGATCGGCCGCGAGTCGATCCACCACATGTCCAGCACGGCGGGCAGTGGCCCGACCGTGGTGTTCGAGAGCGCGTTGTCCTGCCCCTGCACGGAATGGGCGTGGATTCTGCGCTCGCTCGACGGCCGCGTTCCGTACCTCGCCTACGACCGTCCGGGCAACGGCTGGAGCAGCCAGCACAAGCCGGCCGTGACCTCGGCGGACCTGAACCTGCTCACCAAGCGGCTGCTGCACGAGCTCGGCCTCTCCGGCCCGTACCTGCTGGTGGGTCATTCGGTGGGCGGCCTGCTCGCGCGGACGTTCGCCCGGAACCACGCGGCCGACCTGGCCGGCATCGTGTTGGTCGACTCCTCGCACCCCGACCAGCTTCGCCGGTCCACCCTGCAACGCGAGGGCATGCCGCTGGTCAAACAAGGAATCTCACGGATGCACCTGCGCAGCCGATACCGGTTGCTGCCGGAGGCCAACCCGGACGACTTCGGCGCGATCGCCGACCTGCCTGCCGACCTGGTGGAGCCGAGCGGGCGCATCATGCGCCGCCCGGAACCGTGGGCGGCGGCACGGCGCGAGTTCGCACTGTGGAACACCGAGTGGGCCCCGCAGGCAGCCTCCACCCTGCTGCCGGAGGCCCTGCCGATCGGCGTCGTCACGGCCGGGCAGCAGGCGTCGATGGACCTCGCACACGGCCGGATGCAGGCCGAGCTGGCGGAGCTGTCGACGGTCAGCATGCACAAAGTCGTGCCGAACGCCGAACACGACGGGCTCGTCATGAACGAGGACCAGGCCAGGAACGTCACGAGCGTCATCGAGTGGGCGCTCGAACGGCATGCGAACCGGGTGCCGACCGGGCCTTGAGCTGTCAACGGCCTACCGGCCAGACCTACTAACCACAGGGCGGTGTGTTGCGGTGTCGAGATTCTCCAGGCCGAAACTGACGGTGGGTACCGTCGGCAGGTGGGCGCTCTACGGGACCCTCGGGTCCTGGTACGCGCTGACGTTGTGCCAGCAGGCGGACAAGCCGCACCCGTGGGGCGTGCGGATCGATCCGACGTCGATGGCGATCCCGAACTGGCGCTTCTTCGCCCCGACGCCCGCGCGGCACGACTTCAACGTGCTGTACCGCGACAAGCTGCCGAACGGTGAGCTGACGCCGTGGCGGGAGAAGCAGATCAACAAGGACCGGACGATGTTGCAGATGATCTGGCACCCGCATCGCCGGATGGAGAAGGCCCTGTTCGACGTGGCTTCCGAGCTGCTCTCGGCCTCCGAGAAGGTGGCCGAGATCGAACGCGTTCAGCTCACCGTCAGCTACCTGGCGCTGCTGAACTTCGTCACCAATCAGGTGGACCACCACCCCGACGCCGTCCAGGTGCAGTTCCTGATCGCCCAGTCGGCCGGTCACGAGGAGAGCGTCGAGCCACGGATGCTGTTCCTGTCGGACTACCACGCGCTCGGCGAGAAGCCGGCCGTCGACGCCGAAGATGGTGGCGACCTGTGCCTTTCCAAGTGAATCCCGAGGCCTACGGCGACGCGCTCTCCGAGGTCTACGACCAGATGTACCCGACGATGGAGACGCCGGCGACGGTCGACTTCATCGCCTCGCTGGTCGAACCCGGAGCCCGGGTCATCGAACTCGGCGCCGGCACCGGCCGGGTCGCGATTCCGCTGGCCGACAAGGGCTTCGACGTGCACGCGGTCGAGGTCTCGCCGTTGATGCTGGAGAAGCTGCACGAGCGTGACCCGGAGAAGAAGGTCACCACCATCCGGGCCGACTTCACCAAGCTCGACCTCGAGGGCACCTTCGACCACTGCTACGTCGTCTGCAACACGCTGTTCATGCTCGTCGATCCCGAGCAGCAGATCGAGACGATGCGCAAGGTCGGCGAGTACCTGCCCTCGGGTGCGACGCTGCTCGTCGAGGTCTACGACCCGACCTACTTCCACGGGCTCACCAAGCCGGAGTTCCAGGTGCGGCATCTCGCCGTGGACCGGCTCATGGTCGACACGATCAGCGTCGACCCGCCGAACCAGATCCTGGCGGAGATCCACACGACCATCGGTGGCGGCGAGGTGTCCACGTTCACCGAGCTGAGCCGTTACGCCTGGCCCAGCGAGCTGGACATGATGGCCCGGATCGCCGGCTACGAGAAGGTCGACCGCTTCGGCGGCTGGGACCGTTCGCCGTTCGTCGTCGGTTCACACCGGCACATCACGGTGTACCGCAAGCAGTAAGGCCGGGCGACACACGAAGACAGGAGCCGTATGCGTATCGCAATGGTGGCCATCGGATCGCGGGGCGATGTTCAGCCGTTCATCGCGCTCGGCGCGGGGTTGCGCGCCCGCGGACACCAGGTGCGGTTGGCCACCCACGGCGACTTCCGCAAGCTGACCGAGGAGGCGGGGCTCGAGTTCTTCCCGATCCCCGGTAGCCCCAAGCACTATTTCGAGTCCCCCGAGCTGATCAAGTCGCTGCGCAAGAGCCCGTCGATCCTGCGCCTCACGCGGACGATGCCGAAGCACACGGCCCAGGCCGCGGCCGAGGGGATGGCGCAGCTCGACGCCTGCGTGGCGCCCGCGTTCCAGAACGTCGACCTGGTGGTGAGTTCGGTGTTCAACCGCAACACCTACCTCGCCAACCCGCCGGACGTGCCGTGGGCGCTGGTCTCCTGGTATCCGAACACGCCGACCTCCGCGTTCCCGGCGATGGGCACACCGGAACTGCCACTGGGCAGGCTGTACAACCGGCTCACCCACCACGTCTCGCACGCGATCGAGTGGCGCATGTGCCGTCCGATCGTCAACGCCTACCGGGAGAAACTCGGCAAGAAGCCGCTCGGGCCGCGGGTACCGTTCGCCGCGCTGGAGGACGACCGGCCGACGTTCTGCCTGCAGAGCCCGTCCGTGCTGCCCGCCCCCGCCGACTGGCCGGCGACCAACCACGTCGCCGGCTACTGGTTCTGGGACCGGGAATGGCAGGCGCCGCCGGAACTCGTCGAACTGATCGAGGGCGGCCCAGCGCCGGTCGTGCTGTCGTTCGGTTCGCTCTGGCCGGCGTATCCGGAGAACAGCCTGCAGATCGTGCTCGACGCGGTACGCGCTGCCGGGCGCAGGCTGGTGATGATCGACGGCCCCAAGGACACCGAACTGCCGGACGACGTCCTGCGCCTGCACGACGTCGACTACACCTGGCTGTTCCCGCGTGCGGCGGCGGTGATCCACCACGGCGGCTTCGGCACCGGTGCGGCCGTCCTGCGCGCCGGGGTGCCGCAGGTGGTCGTGCCGATCTTCGTCGACCACCCGTTCTGGGCGGCACGGATGGCCGGGTTGGGCGTGGCACCCGAAGGTATTCCCGGTGCGAAACTGACCGCCCGTCGGTTGAACCGCGCCGTCACCCGTGCGCTGGAGGACCCCCGGATGCGGGAGAAGGCAGCGGACATCGGGCGGTACGTGCGCAGTGACCGTGGCGTCGAGCGCGCGTGCGAGGTGCTGGAGAACTGGGCCGGTGTGGCACCCAGCACCGAAGCGGTCACCTGACCCGCCCAGCTTGCGCGTTCTGACGGGGATTCAGGCCCCGTCGGCGGCGCGGATCGCTTCGTTGAGCTTGTCGGCGATCGGGCTCTGCCCGAGGTTGGTGCCCTTCTCCAGCACCATCAGGTTCCGGTAGAAGTGCACGCCCTCGATCTGGTGGTCGGTGACGGCGGCTTCCCGCTCGTGGGTCAGCAGCAGTTCGTCGTGGTTGAGCCCGTCGACGAGCTGCTTGCCGAAGCCGATGGTGGTGTCCGGGTCGTCGAGGTCGGTGCCGTTGCCGCCGAAGACCGGCCAGTACGAGGTCTGCACGTCCTCCACGACGTACAGACCGCCGGAGCGGACGTGCGGGAAGAGCACGTCGAAAGTGCCCCTGGTGAGCTCACTGACGTGGCTGCCGTCGTCCACCACCAGGTCGAATGGCCCGTACTTCGCGGCCACCGCCGACATCGCTTCCACGTCGGCCTGGTTCGCCCGCACGGTGGTGATCCGCGGACCGTCCACACCGGACTTGTCCCACATGTCGACGCCGTACACCCGTGCCCTCGGGAAGTAGCCGCGCCACATGCGCAGCGATGCCCCGCCGCCCGCCGGATCGTCGTACCCGCCGATGCCGACCTCCAGCACGGTCAACCGCTTGTCCCGCCACGGTTCCAGGTGCCGCTCGTAGTGCCGGGTGAACTGGTGCGGTCCCCACTTGTCCGAGCCGAAGCGCACCGCGAGCTCGGCCAGCCCGGGACGTTCCCGCCGGTCGAGCGCGCCGAGCAGGCGCTGGGTGACGGCGAAGACCGGGGCCGCCGCCGCGCCGGGCTCCAGCAGGTTGCCATGGTTCCAGTACACCGAGCGGGTCGACGCGCTCACCGACTCGGCGGGGCCGAACACCGCCAGGCAGACCTCGCCGAGTTGCTGTCCCACGACGACGTCCGCGGCGCGAGGGGGCTCGGTGGAGACCGTGCACCCGCCGTCACCGAGGCTCAGGAACACGATCGCCGCACCGGTGTGGCAGGCGAGCCGGAACTCCACCACGACCGTGTCCGCGAAGGTCCCCAGTGTGTCGAGCCTGGCCCGGTCGACGATCTCGTCGAGCAGGATCCTGGCGACCCGGTCCGGGCCGAGCTCATCGAGCGTGTCCGCCCCTGGCTCCAGGCCGGCCGCCGTCGCGTCGAGTAGCCGCAGGATCTCCTCGTCGATGCTCACCGTCCGATCCTCCCACCCGAAGACCGCCGACAGCGCCCCAGCCAGGGGTTTCAGTACAAGTACGACTCCGGGTCCGGGGCGATTTCAACAGATGTACGGACGCGGCAGGCTACTCCGTCTGCTGGAGTGAGACATAACGGACAGACTCGGCGACGCGGTGCACGGTGCGGGAGGCGAACCCCTTGGCGACGATGACGCGCGACGATCTCGGCCAGCGCCTGCAGACGATCCGCGGCGCGATCTGGCAGGAGTCCCTGAACGGGGATCGCTACGCCCTTCTGCTGCGCGACTTCACCGATCTGACCGATGCCACGTCCTCGCCGGAAGACCGGCCGGTCACCTCCGGTGACGATCCCGCCGTGACCCGCAGCGCTCTCGGCGCCTGGCTGATCCGGGATCCGGCCGTGGCGCGGCACGTACTGGCCGACGTGCGGTTCGGCTTCCGCAGGCCGGACGGCGCCAAGGCGCACCTCCAGATCTTGCCCGCCACCAGGTCACGGCTGAACGTCGAACGTCCCGAGCTGACGCGGATGATCGAGGCTGCCCGCCCGGTGCTGGGTGCCGAGGCGGTGCCCGCCCACCGTCCGGCGATCCGCGCCCACGCCGAGGACCTGTTGCGCGAAGCGGATTTCACGGCGTTCGACCTGGTCACCGACTATGCGAACCCACTCGCCCGCCGGGTTCTCAGCAGTGTTCTCGGTGCGGACGCCGTCATCGGCGAGCACTGGGCAGGGCTCGGCCTCGTCCCGGATGGCACGGCCACGCCGCAACGGCTGGCCGACGCCGTCGCGCTGTCCAAGGCGCTCAAACACGTCGAGGCCGCGTTCGCCGAGACCGACGCCGACCCGGACGTACTCGCGTTCCGGATGGCAGCGAGCGTGCTGTTCGCCGCCACGGCGCCGAACGTGATCGCGAGGGCCGCGGCGGACGGCGGGCCGGTGGACGCGGTACTCCACGCGCACCCGCCGCTGCGGCTGTTGTCCAGGGTCGCGCACACCGAGGTCGACCTCGCCGGTACGACGGTCGGTGCGGGCGAGCAGGTGGTCGTGCTCGTCGCCGATGCGCAGGCTCACGGTCCCGTGCTCGACGCGGACCCGCAGTACGGGTTGGTGCTGCCGCTCGTGCGGCTCACCGCCGAGGTGGCCACCGAGACGCTGCGCGCCGGTCGGAACGTCGAGACCGGGAAACCCTTGCGACGTCTGCGATCCCCGGTCACCGGCACACTACTGCGATTGCCGGTGACGGCCCGATGACGGGGGACGGCCCGATGCGCGTGCTCTTCGCGACGATTGCCAACAGCACCCATTTCTTCTCGATGGTGCCTGCCGCGTGGGCATTGCGCAGCGCCGGGCACGAGGTGCGGGTGGCCTCGCAGCCCGCGCTGATGGAAACGATCGCCGACGCCGGACTGACCGCGGTCCCCGTCGGCACCGATCACGACATGCGGGAGAAGATCGCGGCCAGCGCATCGATTCCGGCCGACGCCCCGAACATCGACTTCACGCACGTCCGCGAGGGCACCTACGACTTCCACCATCTGCTGGGCTTCTACACGATCCTGACCCCTGCGTTGTTCGCGACGATGAACAACGACACGATGGTCGACGACCTCGTCGCGTACGCCCGCGAATGGCAGCCCGACCTCGTCGTGTGGGAGCCGATGACCTGGTCCGGTGCCGTGGCGGCGAAGGCGGCGGGTGCCGCGCACGCCCGGTTGCTCTGGGGCACGGACGTGCTGGGCCTGATCCGGCAGCAGTTCCTGGGTGCACTCGACCGGCAGCCCGCCGAGGTACACGAGGACCCGTTCGCCGAGTGGCTGGGCTGGACCGTGGCCAAGTACGGCCTGGAGTTCGACGAGGAACTGACCACCGGCCAGTGGACCATCGAACAGGAGCCGCCGAGCCTGCAGGTGCGCACCGACCGGCGCACGGTCTCCATGCAGTACGTGCCGTACAACGGGCGTGCGGTCCTCCCGGACTGGCTGCGCGAACCGCCTTCCCGCCCGCGGGTCTGCCTGACGCTGGGAATCTCGGCGAGGGAAGGGATCGGGCGGTCCACGGTGTCGGTCGCCGACATGGTCGACTCACTGTCCGAACTGGACATAGAGCTGGTCGCCACCCTCAACGCCGACCAGCGCGCCGCCCTCGGCGAGGTGCGGGAGAACGTCCGGCTGGTCGATTTCGTGCCACTGCACGCACTGTTGCCGACCTGCTCCGCGGTGATCCACCACGGCGGCGCGGGAACCTGGTCGACGGCGACGCGCGCCGGGGTGCCGCAGGTCGTGGTGCCGGAGATCTGGGACACCGGGCTGAAGGCGACGATGCTGGCCGAACTCGGTGCGGGAGTGCACCAGCCGATACGGACCATGACCGCGGATTCGCTGCGGGACCACGTTCGCCGGATACTCGAGGACCAGTCGTACACCGAGGCCGCGGCGAAGCTGCAGAACGAGATGCGTTCGCAGCGCAGTCCGGCCGAGGTGGTCACTGAGCTGGAACGGCTGACTTCCGAGAGACGGGGCTGAGGCGATGTACGGGGCGGAGCTCGCGCAGGTGTACGACCAGTCGTACCGCGGCCGGGGCAAGGACTACACGGCCGAGGCGGCCGGGGTGCTGGACCTGGTGCGGGACCGGCGGGGTGAACCGGCGTCCCTGCTGGACATCGCGTGCGGCACCGGCGCGCACCTGCGGGCGTTCGCCGGGGCCTGCGCGCACGTCGAGGGCCTGGAGCTCTCCGCCGACATGCTCGCCGTGGCGAAGGCCGAGCTGCCCGGTGTCCCGCTGCACCAGGGCGATATGCGCGACTTCCGGCTGGACGGTCGTTTCGACGCGGTCACCTGCATGTTCAGCTCGATCGGGCACATGGCGGACCAGGCCGAACTGGACGCGGCGGTGCGCAGCATGGCCACTCACCTGACCGCGGACGGCGTCCTGGTGATCGAGCCCTGGTGGTTCCCGGAGCGGTTCCTGCCCGGGTACGTCGCGGGCGATGTCGTGCGGGTCGGCGAGCGGACGATCTCCCGCGTCTCCCACTCGACCCTCGACGGTGGCGCGAGCCGGGTCGAGGTGCACTACACCGTCGCCGAACCCGCGGGCATCCGGTCCTTTGTGGACGTTCACCGGATCACGCTGTTCGGACGCGCCGCGTACGAGTCGGCGTTCACCTCGGCGGGCTGCGCGGTGGAGTACGTCGAGGGCGGACCGTCCGGACGGGGCCTGTTCGTCGGCACGGCGGCCTGAACCGGCGGTCCGGACGTCGACCGGGTTACGGCGGCGGATGCTGCTCCCGGCCCGCGCCGTTCCGGTCAGGCTCCGGTCGTGCGGGTGATCACCGAGAACTCGGCGCCGAACGGGTCGGTGAGGGTGGCGATCCGGCCGTAGACCATGTCCTCCGGCTCGGTTGCCGTGCCGCCGTGCGACTTCGCCAGCGCCACCACGGCGTCCGTGTCGGCGACCTCGAAGGTCGTGTTCCAGGCGGGCCGCGCACCGGGCGCGCCGAAAATGCCGGCGACCTCGTGCCCGTCCGGCCTGCGCAGGAAGGTGAAGTCCAGTTCCGGCTGATCCTCGTTGCGGTCATGGGTGAAGCCGAACACCGAGGCGTAGAACGCACGGGCCGGCACCGCGTCGGGAGTGACCAGGTCGTTGCGGACCAGCGCTCCCGGCTCGTTCACCACCTGGCAGCCAATGTGCTTGCCGCCCTGCCACAGGCCGAACTGCGCACCGGTCGGGTCCAGGGCGACGGCCATGCGCCCGAGGTCCATCACGTCCATCGTCGGCACCAGGATGGTGCCGCCCGCCTCGGCGATCCTGGCGGCGGTGGCGTCGCAGTCGTCCACGGCGAGGTAGACGTTCCACCAGAAGTCGGTGGCATCGGGGTCCTTGTTCCACATCAGCGCCGCGACCGGACGGCCGCCCAGCAGGCAGGTCGTGTAGTGGCCGGTCTCCGCCGGACCCACCGCGAACTCCCAGCCGAACAACGCGCCGTAGAACTCCATCGCCCGGTCCAGATCCGGGATGCCCAGGTCGATCCAGGTGGGCGTGCCCTCTGGCTGGTTGGTCTGCACGATGCTCATGTCGGCTCCCCGGTAGGTGACGTGTCCCGGAAAGGTAGCGCCGGGCACCGACAACGAACAGCGTCAGCGACAGGCGGCGCGCACCGCGGTGACCACGGCGTCCACCTGCTCCTCGCCGAGATGCGGGCCGATGGGCAGGCTGAACACCTCCGCGGCCAGCCGTTCCGCCACCGGGAAACCCCGCCCGGCGGCCGGGTGCGTCCGGTACGCCCCGGACAGGTGCGGCGGTACCGGATAGTGGATCAGCGTCTCGATCCCTTGCGCGGCAAGGCTTTCCCGGATCTCGTCCCGGCGCGGCGAGCGGACGGTGAACAGGTGCCAGACGGGTTCGGCCCATGGCTCCACGACCGGCAGCGCCAGGTCCGGCAGCCCGGCCAGCTCGTCGGCGTAGCGCTTCGCGATCTCGGCTCGCCTGGCGTTCCAGCGGTCCAGGTGCCGTAACTTCACCCGGAGCGTGGCCGCCTGGATCTCGTCCAGCCGCGAGTTGGTGGCCTGCACCTCGTGCTGGTACTTGACCTTCGAGCCGTAGTTGCGCAGCAGGCGCAGCCGCTCGGCCACCGAGGCGTCGTCGGTGGTGACCGCTCCACCGTCGCCGAAGGCGCCCAGGTTCTTGCCGGGGTAGAAGGAGAACGCGGCGAGCCCGCCGCCGATGCGCCTGCCCCGGTGGCGGGCGCCGTGGGCCTGCGCGGCGTCGGCGAGCACGGCCAGGCCATGCCGTCCGGCGACGTCCTCGACGGCGGCCAGATCGGCCGGGTGGCCGTAAAGGTGGACGGGGATGATCGCCTCGGTACGTGGCGTGATCGCGGCCTCGATACGCGCCGGGTCGAGGGTGGCGGTGCGCTCGTCCGGTTCGACCGGCACCGGTACGGCCCCGGTCTCGGACACGGCCAGCCAGGTGGCGATGAAGGTGTGCGAGGGGACGATGACCTCGTCGCCCTCACCGATGCCGAGCGCACGCAGCGCGAGTTCCAGCGCGTCGCAGCCGCTGCCGACCGTCACACAGTGGCCGGCCTCGCTGTACTCGGCGAACTCCGCCTCGAACGCGGCGTTCTCCGGGCCCAGCAGGTAACGGCCGGAGTCGAGCACCCTGGCCACCGCGGCGTCGATCTCGCCGCGCAGCTCGGCGTAACCGGCGTGCAGGTCCAGGAACGGGACGTTCACGCCTCCGCCCAGGCGTCCCGCAGGAACTCGTCGTAGTCGCGGTAGTAGTCGGACTCGTCGTACAGCTCGGAGGCGAGGACCAGGCCCACGGCGCCCGGCGAGAAGTTGATCAGGTTCCGCCACACCATCGGGCCGATCAGCAGGCCGCGCGAAGGGTGGTCGAGCAGGTACCGGCTGCGGTGGTGGCCGTCGTCGACGGTGATCTCGAACTGGCCGTGCACGGCGATGACGAGCTGTTCGAGATTGCGGTGGCCGTGCGCCCCGCGAACGGTGGCCACGGGCAGGTCGTAGAGGTAGTACACGCGCTTGACGTCGAACTCGATGTCCCGGCCCGTCTCCACCACGGAGAGGCTGCCGCGCGGGTCGGCGTGTTCGTTGAGATCGATGAGGCGGCAGGGTTTGACGCGGCCGACACCTCCGGTTGCGAAGATCTGTCTGGTCATCTCACGGCCCTCTTTACCGTCGATCCGATAACCAGACGTTATGCGCTGAACGTCCTGTTTACGTCAGTCACAATGTGCATCTCCCGGGGCCTTCTCCACCGATGCGCTTAGGCCGTTCCCTCACTCCGCGTCAGATCCAGCCTTCCTCCCAGGCGCGCCGCGCAGCCCCGTAACGGGTGTCGGCGTCCAGTTTGCTCATCGCCGAGGACAGGTAGTTGCGTACAGTGCCCTGGGCGAGATTGGTGGCCTCCGCGATCGACGCGATCGTGTCGCCCTCCAGGCTGTGCCGCAGCAGTTCCAGCTCCCGCTCGCTCAGCGGGCAGGAGTTCGCGGTGAGCGCCGTCGCGGCCAGGTCCGGGTCGACGTAGCGGCCGCCGGCGTGCACGTCGCGCAGGATCGCCGACAGTTTCGGCGCCGGAGTCACCTTGGGGACGAACGCCCGGACACCGAGGGTCAGCGCCCGCTTGAGCACGCCGTGCCGGGCGTGCCGGGTGACGATCACGACCGGCACGGCCACCTCGGCCAGGATCGCCTCCGCGGCAGCCAGCCCGTCCATGACCTGCATCTCCAGGTCCATCACCACGATGTCCGGCTCGTGCTCGCGGGTCAGCCGCAGCGCGACATCGCCGTCACTGCCCTGCGCGACGACCTCGATGTCGTCCTCCAGTTCCAGCAACGAGGCCAGCGCACCGCGCACCAGGTCCTCGTCGTCGATCAGCACCACTCGGATCATCGGCGTCGGCTCCCTGGTTCTCGTGCGCGTCCGGTGAGGTCGAACCAGTCCCCGTCCGGCCGGGTGGCGGTCACCGTGCCGCCGATGGTGGCGAAGCGTTCCCGCAGGCCGATCACGCCACTGCCGTCGGCGTGCTCGTCGTCGACGTGGTCCACGCCGTCGTTGCCAATGCTCACCACGGTGTGCCCCCGGTCGGCTCCGATCTCGAGTACGCAGCGTTTCGCCCTGCTGTGCCGCAGCACGTTCGTCGTACCCTCCCGCACCAGCGCACCGAACGGATGCTGCAAGGGCGGGGCGATCGTGTCGAGGTCACCGCGCACCTCCACCTCGATACCCGCTGCCTCCAGCAACCCGACCGCGTTCTGCAGCTCTGTCCGGAAACCGACCGAACGATAGCCGTGCGCCACCTTCCGGGTATCCGCCAGTGCGGCGCGGGCCAGCTCGGTCAGCTCGGCGGCGTGTTTGCGGGCGGCGTCGTCGTCCTTGCCCACCAGCCGTTCCGCCAACTGTCCTTTGAGGACGATTGCCTGCAGCGAATGCCCCTGGATGTCGTGCAGGTCCGCGGCAAAACGCAGGCGCTCCCTGGCCGCGGCCAGTTCGCCCGCCAGTTCCCTGGCGCGTTCGAGTTCGAGCACCAGGTCCCAGAAGCGCACGGTGAGCAGATCCGCGGCGACGAACACGGCCACCATCAGCCCGCTCAGTATCGCCATCGGTACCGGCGACACCCCCGGCACGTGCCGCCAGGACAGGGCCGTCCCGACGGTTCCCGCGGTGGCCAGGATGAGGCCGTAGGCGAGCTTGTTCCGTACCCCGCGCTCCGCGCTGATCACCCCCGCGCCACCGACCGCGGCCGGCAGCAGGCTCCACACCCCGGCCCAGGTCGTGTAACGAGCCGCGTGCGCGCAGACCACGACCGCGATCGAGGCGGTGAGGATCTGCTCGGTCGGCCTGCGCGAGGCGAAGGACACCGCCTTCGCCGTGTACGAGATGAAGCGCGTCCGCTGCACGGCCGCCGCGACCAGCACGATCGACAGGAAAATGGTGTTGGCCGTGCCGTAGTCCGTCCGGAACGCCAGGTCGAACGCGGGCACCAAGAGCACGATCAGTCCGCTCAGGGCCAGCGTGACCCAGATGTAGCGGCGCAGCCAGTTCATGCTCGCGAACTCGTGCGCACCGACCGAAACGGACATGCCTACAGCATGCACGCCCCCGGCCACCGCGTCCCGCACGACGTGGCGAAATGACATCTGTCATGCGAAGGCGGCACGAAACCCACACGGACCGATGATCGCCGACCCTGGTGAGTGACCTCGCCCGCTTCGTAGGTTGACTCCATGCAGAAGCCAGTGATCGAGGTGAACGGCCTCAAGTGCTCCTACGGTTCCTTCGAAGCCGTACGCGGAGTGGACTTCGAGGTCAACGAAGGAGAGTTGTTCGCGCTGCTCGGGACCAACGGCGCGGGCAAGACGACGACCTTGGAGACCCTCGAGGGTCACCGCAGGCCCACCGAGGGCTCGGTCCGCGTACTCGGGATGGACCCGTCCACCCAGCGCAAGCAGCTGCGCAGCCGAACCGGGATCATGCTCCAGGAGAGCGGGTTCGCCGGCGACCTGACCGTCGCCGAGACCGTCGACCTGTGGCAGGCGATGAGCAGCCGTCCCTCCGATCCGGCCGAGTCGCTGGAACGGCTCGAACTTGCCCACCGCCGCGACGTCCGCGTCAAGCAGCTCTCCGGCGGTGAGCGCAGGCGCCTGGACCTGGTGCTGGCCACCCTCGGCCGTCCGTCGATGCTGTTCCTCGACGAGCCGACCACCGGCCTCGACCCGGAGTCGCGCAAGGCAGCTTGGGAGTTCATCCGCGAACTCCTCAACGAGGGCGTCACCATGCTGCTGACCACCCATTACCTCGACGAGGCGGAGAGTCTGGCGCACCGGCTGGCGATCATGAAAGAAGGCCGGATCGCGGTCGCCGGCAGCCTGGTGGACGTGCTCAGCAAGGAGCGTGCCCAGATCGGTTTCGACCTGCCGCTCGGCGCACAGGCCGTCGACCTGCCGGAGTTCGTCGGTGAACTGGACCGCGACAAGCTCGCCGCGGGGCGCGTCCAGGTGCAGACCCCGAATCTGGAACGCGACCTGCACGCCGTCATGCAGTGGCAGAGCGCGCACCAGCTTCCGCTGCCCCGGTTCCGCGCCCAGCACGCCTCGCTGGACGACGTGTTCCACGGGGTCGCCGACAGCAGCCGCGCCGAGCCGCTCACGTCCGCCGAAACCCTCGCCGCGAACGACTCGAAGTAGGAGTGAGGAAGTCCGATGAATCTCGCGCAGAGACAACTCACCGCACTGTTCAAGGCCGAGGTCAAGCTGATCGGCCGGAACTCGGCGGTGGCCGCGACGGCGACGATCTTCCCGATCGGCATGGCCGCGGCGCTGGTCTTCTTCGGCAGGGAGAACCTGGGAGCCCTCGGCTGGGCGTTGCCCGTCGCCCTGCAGCTCCTGCTGATGTTCGGCATGACGGTCTACATCACGACCACGCTCGCGCTGACCGCACGCCGGGAGGACCTCTACCTGAAACGGCTGCGCAGTGGTGAGGCCTCGGACGGCACGATCCTGGTCGGAGTCAGTTCCCCGATCATCGTGCTGGGCCTGCTTCAGTGTCTGCTGACCGTCGCCATCGTGTGGGTGTTCGGGCCCGCGGCACCGACGAACCCGCTGGTGCTGCTGGCGGCGATCGTGCTCGGCGTGGCGATGTGCGCGACGCTCGGGTTCGCCACCACCGGCGCGGTGTCGAGTACGCAGCAGGCCGACATGGCCGCGATGCCGTTCTTCCTGATCCTGCTCGGCACCGGGATCTGGGCCGCCACCAACGGGGCCGAGGGACCGAACATGCTGCAGACCATCACTCCCGGTGGCGCGATGGTCGATCTGGCCAGGATTTCCTACGATGCCACGTCCACCTTCGCCGCCCAGGTCGGCGACGCGCTGCCCGCACTGGGCGCGCTGGCCGTCTGGACAGTGATCGGCGCCGTGTCGGCGAAGCGCTACTTCCGCTGGGAGACGCGCGTCTGAGACGGTCCGTTCATTCCCGCCCACCTCGTTCCGCCCGCCCCCTGCGGAACGAGGTGGGCTTCCTCCTGTGCGGGGCCTGGTTCGGGCCTCAGAGCAGGTTGGCCCGGCGCCACAGCGCCGTCCCCGCCCGGCCGCCGACCAGGCCCTCCTCACGCAGGAACGGCATGATCTTCTCGCCCATCCAGAACCGCGTCGCCCGGAAGTGCGGGTTCGCCAGCGCGGCCCGGCGGCCCTCGGCGGGATCGATGCCGACGCTCGCGTAGACCTTCGGGTCGATCAGGCTGTCCACGACGAAACACGAGACCAGCGCCGTGTTGAAACGATGCCACCGGCGCGCGCCGCCGCTCAGGCGCGGCATCATCCGGCTCACCTGTTCCCGTGCGTATCGCACGTGCCTGGCCTCCTCGACGACGTGGATCCGGTTGATCGCGCGGATCAGCGGCTGGATCCGCGGATCGTCCATCATGGACCGCTGCAACCGGTCGGTCGTCTCCTCGGCCACCAGCACCGCGGCGAACATCGACGGCCCCGCCGCCGTGGCGCCGAACACGCGGGCGAGGTTGTGCACGACGCGCGGCACGGCGTAGTGCGGGGTGCCGAGGCGTTCGGCTCCCCTGGCGAACATCACCGAATGCCGCGTCTCGTCGCCGATCTCGGTGAGCGCGTACTGGGCGTTCGCCGAGCGCGGGTCGAGGTCGTAGGCGTAACGGGTGAGCATCTGCATCAGGACGATCTCGAACCACAGGCCCACGCTCATCACGCTGGCGATCTCGTGCTTGGACAGCTCGATGCGCTGCTCCTCGGAGAGCTGTTCCCACAGTTCGGTGCCGTAGAGCGAGACACGTTCCAGCGGCATGTACGGCAGGCCGTCGACCAGCGGAGCGTCCCAGTCGACGTCCAGGTCCGGGTCGAAGGAGTTGCGCGCCGAGGACGTCAGCAGCCGGGCGGCCGTCGTCTCGCGGTCCCTGGTCCGAGCCATGTTCGCCTCCGGCAAGATTTAGGGGTACACATCGTACTGGTTACCTGGAGCGTACATGCCGAACGCGAAACGTCGACCGGTTCGCTGGGTAGGCTTCGCGCATGCAGGCGAACGCGCCCAGGCCGGACGGCCGCGCAACCCGCTGGGCAGGCCAGCACGCCCGCCGCAGGGCCGAGTTCGTCGAGGCCGCGCTGAACGCCGTCACCGAACACGGTCCGGACGCGTCCACCGAGCTCATCGCCCAGCAGGCGGGCGTGGCGAGAACGCGGCTGTACAAGCACTTCGACGACGCCGGCGACCTGCAACGCGCGGTCGCCCGGCGGATCGGCGAGCTGATCGTCGAGGAACTGGAACCGGTGTGGAACCCGCAGGGCACGCCGAACCAGATGATCACGCTCGCGGTGGACACGCACCTGCGCTGGCTGACCGAGCACGGCAACCTCTACCGCTACCTGCTGCGGCAGCCGCCCGGCGACGGCACGGACGGCCCCGGGGGCATCCGGAACACCCTCGGCGAGCACCTCGGCACCCTCTTCGGCGCGTACCTGCGCGCGTTCGGCATCGACGCGGGCCCGGCCGACACCACGGCGTTCGGCCTGGTCGGCTACGTCGATTCGGCCACCCATCGCTGGCTGGACCGGCCCGGTGCCGTCGGCAGGCCGGAGCTCGTGCGGCAACTCAGCGGCACGGTCTGGGTCGTGCTCGACGGGATCCTCCGAGAGGGCGGCGTCGAGCTGGATCCGGACGCCGCCCTCCCGCTGCCGCACGAACTACCCGCGCCCGGCTGACCCTTCCGGCGGGATGTTGTTGTTGACGCGCAACAGGTTCCCCGGATCGTGCGCGGCCTTCGCGGCGACCAGTCCGCGCCGGGTCGCGGCGTCGTGCAGCGGCCGGGCGCGGTCCGCGGGACCGGTCGCGGCGAAACGGAAGTTCACCGAGCCCGCACCCGCCGACCACGGCTCCAGCGCGTCGAGCACCCGCCCGTGCAGCCCGGCAGCGATGTCCACTTCGGACGGTTCGGACGGCTCCACGGGTGAGAGGACGCGCAGCAGGAACCGGGCGTCCCGGTGCGACACCGCGTTCGGCACGGCGGGCGGCCGGGCCAGCGCACCGCCGAGGTGGTTGAGCTGGACGACGCACATGATCGGCGCGTCCGGCCCGCCGATCGCGATCACCGAGCGGAGCGCGTCGAGGTCGAGATCGCGCAACAGCAGGCTGTCGCCGCGGTAGGCGTGCGGTTCGGCCGGGTCGGCGCAGATCGACGCGGACGCCGTGAAGGGCAGCTCGCCGAGCGTGTCCAGCAACCGGGGGCCGACGTCCCGCAGCGGCGCGACCAGCCGTTCCCCCTCGGCAGGCTCGCCGAGATGGGCGACCCGCACCTGCACGAAATACCGACCGCGGAACGGTTCCGGCACACCATCGAAGTCGGGGTAACGCATCAGCGAGACCGAGGACGTCAGCTCGTCCGGAACGGTCGCCGTCCACTCCAGGTAGACGCGCAGCGCCTCGTCGACCAGTTCCGTGTCGAACATGAGCCTCCCGCCGTAGATCCGGTCCACCGGCATCAGGTCGACCTCCATCGCGGTGACGACGCCGAGATTGCCGTGCCCGCCGCGCAGCGCCCAGAACAGCTCCGGGTCGCTCTCGGCGGTGACGCGGTGGAGCACGCCGTCGGTGGTGACCACGTCGATCGTCCGGACGTGGTCGGCGGCGTAACCGAACCGGCGGGAGAGCAGGCCGAGCCCGCCGCCGAGGGTGTAGCCGACGGCGCCGACGTCCGGGGAGCTGCCGGAGAGCGGGGCCAGGCCGTGCGGAGCCGCCGCGTCGATCACCTCGGCCCAGCGCGTCCCGGCGTCGATCCAGGCGGTACGGGTGGCCGGGTCGATCCGGACGCCGGCCATCCGGCGGGTGCTGATCAGCATTCCGCCGCACGCCGCTTCGGCGACGCCGTGACCGGTGGCCTGAACGGCGATCGGCAGTTCGTTCGTGGCGGCGAACTCGACGGCGGCCCGGACGTCCGCCGCCCCGGTCGCGCCGACCACGACGTCAGGACGGTGCCGGAGCCCGGTCTGGAAACCGGCGCATTCGGCGTCGTAGCCGTCCTGGCCGGGCCGGAACACCGGGCCGTGGACCCGCGCGGCGAGGGTGTCGAAGCCGGTAGGGATGCTGTGCGTTGTCATGGGCACAACGGTACGAAGCCTTTAGGACAGCATCGGTCCTCGTTCGCGAGGGATTTCAGCGAGCTGTGGCTGCGACGCCCGCACCCAGCCCGACCAGGGCGGTACCGGTCACGCGATCGAGCATCCGGCGTGCCTTCGCCCGGCGCATGAACCCGGACAGCCTGCCGGTGAGCGCCACGAACAGCACCCACCACACGATCCCGACGGCGACGTCGATGCCACCCAGCAGCAGCACCTGTGGTGCCACCGCGGCCGCCGGGTCGACGAACTGCGGCAGCAGGCTGACGAAGAACAGCGCGGCCTTGGGGTTGAGCACGTTCGACACCAGTGCCTGCCCGAAGATCCGGGTCAGTGGACCGTCGGCGGCGGGTTCCTCCGAGTACGGCTCGGCGTTGCGCCGCGAGCGCCACAGTGCCTGCGCGCCGAGGAAGATCAGGTACGCGGCGCCGGCGATCTTGAGGATCGTGAACGCGAGCGCACTGCGCAGCAGCAGAGCCGACACCCCGAGCGAGGCGGCGGCGAGATGCACGCAGAGCCCGCACTGCACGCCCGCCGCGGCGACCAGGCCTGCCCGCCGATCGCGGACCGACTGACGCAGGATCACCACCCAGTCCGGACCCGGAACCACGTACGCGACGACAACCAGGCCGAGGAACGCCCACAGCCACGACATGCCGATCACCTCCGTCTCGCACGGTAGGCGCGGGTACCGACGGTCCGCACGCCGTGCCGTCCACCGGGAACCGCGACGCGCCACCCGTACGCATCGCGGGTTTGGCCGTTGACTCCAAAACCGGTTACACCGTGCTGGGCATGCTGATCGAGAAGCTCACCGGTGACGACCTGAAGACGGCCATCGCCCCCACGTCCTGGACCGCGTCGGCATGCCGTCGACCTTCCTTCCGGCGGCGGGCGAGAAGGGCCTGCCCGATCCGTACTCGCGCGGCTACCTCTGACGTCGGCGGGGCGCCCTTCGCCGACGTCACCAACTACGAACCCGCCGTCTGGGGTGCGGCCGGCGCGGGTGTCGGACGGCACCGACATGACGAAATTCGTCAACGCGCTGCTCGGCGGCACCGGCGAGTACGGCATCGGCCTGCAGAAGTTCCAGACCGACTGCGGTACCGCTTGGGGCCACATCGGGCAGATCGCCGGATACACGACCATGACCGTCTCCGACGGCACGCGCGCGCTGTCGACCGGCATCAACACCCCGGTGATCGCCGACGGTGCGGGCTCCGGCGAGGCCACGAAGAATTTCGTCAACCAGGCGCTCTGCGGCTGATCACCGATCCGGCGGCCACCTGCTCGCCGGTGCGGGGGTGGCCGCCGGATCGCGCAGGCTGGTGACAGCGTCGATACCGGCGGCCGCCGCGGCGGCCAGATCGGCGGCCGACTCGGCCACCACCAGGCACCGTTCCGCCGAACTCCCCAACGCGTGAATCGCCTGGTGCAGCAGGAAAGGGTCCGGGGTGAGGCGGGCAGGGTCGCCGGAAGCGCGGGCGCTGACCCACTTCGCGTCCTCGGCCAGATCGCGCAGCGAAAGGAATGAAGACACGGCGTCCACCGCGAGGTTGCCGAACACGGTGACGGTGATGCCGGCGTCGGTAAGCCGCCGCAGCGCCCCACGTACGTCCGGCTTCTCCCGTACCAGTGTGACCGCCTCCAGTTCGTGCCGCCGCAACTGCCGCTCGACGACGTGGGCGGTGTCCGGGCCGCAGCTCACCGCGTAACGGAGCACGTCGAACGGATCGCGCGTCCGCGCCACCTCACGCGGCACACCGGGGCCGAGCAGTACCTTTAGCCGATCGGCGACCGTTTCGGCCTTGAGCCTGGCGAACGGCGAGCAGACCGGCCCGTCGAACGCCAGTAGCAGATGATCGCGTTCGACCGGCTCAGCGCGTGCGTCCCCCACGTTCGTCCCCTCACCCACGGTGTCGCAGTCACTCCAGCCTGCCAGAACGGAGCGTGGGTACTGAGCGGCTCGTCGACGGGCACCACCGAATCGCGCCACGTCCCACCGGCGGGGGTGAGCATCGACCGTGCGTGCCGGCCAGGCCCGCCTCGATGCGGGTGATGGTGGCCTCTGCCAGCGGATCCGGCCGGCCTTTGGCGTCGACACGTTCGCCGATGCGCTGACCTTGACCTTTCATCCTCTGCGGCGGTCGGTCGAGTATTCGGAGAAGATTTGGTCGAGGACGCGACGCGCACTGGCGGCGTCCTCGTCGGCCCGGCCCACGGTCCGATCGTAGGTGATCAGCGCCTTCCACAGGGCCCAACCGCGCCCGCGTGCCCATGTCGCCTCGGCGACGGACAGGCGTTCGCGGAACGCCTGCCGACCATCTGCGGTCAGCAGTGTCCAGGCAATGGCCAAGTCGCAGGACGGGTCGCCGACACCGCAGGTACCGAAGTCGATGACGGCCGCCAGCTCCCCGCCGTCAATCAGGAGGTTCCCTGGTGCGATGTCGCCGTGGAACCAGATGTCCACTCCGTCCCAGGGGGCGTCGAGCGCGGTCTGCCAGATTTCGAGGGCCACATCAACGTCGATGTGGCCGTCCAGTGCCGCGAGTGCACGCTGAGTCTGCGCGTCGTAGGTGCGCAGGGGAGCCCCTCGAAACCAGTTGTGCTTCCCCGGCTGGGGGCCGCCGGCGGCATCGACGCTCTGCAAGGCTGCCAGGAACCCGGCCAAGTCGAGAGCGAAGCGGACCGGGTCGGAAATTCGGTCCGCACTCACAGGATCGCCGTCCAGCCATTGATAGATCGACCACGAGAAGGGGTAGCCCGCGCCGGGATGTCCCTTCGCCAGCGGGGCAGGGATGGGTAGCGGTAGGCGAGGAGCCAGTGCCGGAAGCCACCGTTGTTCCTTGTCGACCGCCAGGGCGTACGCAGCCGCGCTCGGCAGACGCACCAGCATTCCGTCGCCGAGGTGAAAGGTGACATTGTCCCAACCACTCTTGGCCACGGGCTGAACCGGAAGATCTGCCCACTGCGGGAACTGCTCGCTGATCAACCGGCGCACCTGCTCCGCGTCGACAGTGACGCGCTGGGGTACAGGACCGAGATCCGGTGTGCTCAAGGCGCCATCCCCGTTTGATATGGAAGCCGAAGAATGAGACTTGAACGGTAGTTCCTGGCTCGCGGGCACGCCGCCGAATTACGAACAGTCCGGCGGACACGCAGCGGCCAGCTAAGCCACGTCTATCCCACATCGGATCCCGGACACGTTCCATCACCTCGGCCGTCTCGGCGGCGAGGGTAGCTTCCTCGGCGGCCCGCGGGTCTGCGGCTTCGCGTAGCGCCTGGGGCGAGCTACTTGCGAAACCGCTGGTCAGACTGTGTGGAGCTGAGGGGAATCGAACCCCTGACCCCCGCCTTGCAAAGGTGCTGGTAGGCGCGGTCTCGGGCGGATAGCGCTGGTCAAGCTGACCGAGGCGTTGTCTGCGTTGGCTGCCTTGCATGCTCCCGTCGGACTTTCGCACCCATCGTCAGGCCCATTCGGCCGGCCGTACAGATACCCCTAGCGGCACTGCAACATGTCGGTGTTAGGCGACCGATGACCCCCTTCCGGGGGCGTGACCGCATACCCCATCTTCTTCAGAACCTCCGCGGCGGCTGCCGGGCTATCGCGGACAGCGGAGCGGGTTTGCTTGACGCGCCAGTTCTCGCGCCCTGCAGCAATGGCACCGTCACACCCAGGCTTGGTATCCAACTTGAACTCTCGCACGACCATGTCCAGGAAGTCTTCGAGGCAGGGCCGGAATCGGGATCCACCGACAGGTAGGTGCACCTCGGACAACAGTCCGGAATGCTTGCGGTTATTGCGCGCCAGGAGCACCGACACGGCGCCTCGTTCGGCATGGACGTTCCAGTGCGCCGCGGGGACTGAATGCGCCTTCTGATCAAAGTCGCATCTTAAAAGCGGCGTGCCTTCAAGCGTCGAACTGATCGAAAACTCTGACTTCCGGACCGCAAGGTATTCACCAGTCTGATCTGGCTCACAACGGAAGTTGACGAGCAATGACGCGATCGGCTTCTCACCGGCATACAAGGGGATGCTGCCGACTTTCTCCAGCGTGCCCGCCCGCACGGCGTGGTAGACGCCGTGCGACAGCACCTTTATCTGTCGGACGGCCAGGTCGGCACCTGCTGGCACCGCGAAAACAGCATCTAGAAGATCCTGGACTTCCTGCGCGAACGCTTTGGTTGTCGTGAGGAGATCGAAGGGCGGTGAAGTCAAGGCTGCTCGCCGAGTAAGAACTCCACCTCGTCCAGGCTCTCAAGTGCTTCGATCTCGGACGTAGTAGCGACCTCGGCGGCCACGCGCTCGCGCAGCTCCTCGTGGGTGGAGTTGACCTCGTGGAGCAGCCGCTGACGACGGGCCAGCAAGTCCCCACTGCTGACCTCAATGACTTCCACAGTCATGGCGCCCCTCCCAGTCCGTCCTCTGTCCCCTCATCATGTGTACGGGTGCGACAGTTTGCGACAGGTTGAGACAGTTCATACCCGAATTGTTGCCCTGGTCACCCCATCGGACCAGCGTCTACAGACAGTTTGGGTCCGCAGCCGGAGCGTTATCGGATCCGCGCCAGGCACCGAGGCTAAGCACCAGCAGCCTTCGCGTGCGTCAACCGTACCCAGTCGTGTCCGTCTGGGTAGACGACTTTGATGCCGACCGCGTCCAGGTACGCGAGCAAGTCATCGCGGGGTCGCGTCGGCACGAGTAGCGCCAGACTCTCGGCGTTCGCAAAGCGCTGGTAGTCCAGCAACTGTCCGACCGCGAGTCGGATCTGCTGGCGCGTGACCGTTCCCTTGGCTTCAACCAGTTCCCTAGTGGTTTCGTCCCACAAGTCGCTATAGAGGGGGCTCGTCTCGCCCGGTGGGATGAGACGGAGCCGACTGACGTCGTGCCCGTGGCGTACCAGGTGTTGCTGGTAGCGGTGGACCAGCGTCGCCTCCCGTCTCTCAAACTCGTACGGCTCGCGGTCCGGGCTGACGTGCGCACGCTCGGTGTGTTGCTCCTCGACCGGGACGCGTTCGGCCCTAGGTTCGGCGGCGGGACTCACCGGCAATTGCGGCAGGTCGACCGGCACCTTGTTCAGCGGCCGCATCTTGAACACGACAACCTGCCGGAGACTGTCCGGGTCGCCGGTCTCGTGGGCGTCGGTGAAGTAGTAGCCCACCAGCTCGAATTCGCCCAGGTACGTAACTGTGGTGCCCTCACTCCGGAATCCCTCGAGCGACCTTCCATCTCGGCGATGGTTCAGGATCGATTTGTTGCCCTGCGTGAGCTGCTGGTCACCTCGCTGCCCCTCGCCGACGTAGTGGAACAGCCTGTCAGAGTCCCAGCCGTCGTAGTAGCCGTGCTGCTGGCCGACCGCCGGGGCGGTAAAGAACATCACGACCTTGGCCTTGCTCGACGGCCCAATGCCACCTTGCTGGCGCCCCCCGAACCGCTGGTGGAGCTCACGGCGGAGCAACTGATCTCCTGGGCTCAGGTCGGTCAACATCTCAAACTCCATTTTGATACTATCGGAGGACTAAAAATGAGCCCTTAAAGTATCACCGTCCATGGAATCCAAGCCTCCTCGTGTGAACCTTTGCACTCGACGTGCGGCCATGCGGGCGGGAAAACGCAGGTGGGCGGGCCGGTCACGACCCGGCCCGTCCACCTTGTTTGGCGCTCTTAGTGATTTTGTAGTAGTGCTTGTAGCAGTCGTCGTGGCACGCGGTGTTCACCCCGGTCGTCTGGTCGTGCCAGCGAGATATCCGGCAAGACTTGACATCGGGGTCCGGTTCGTCGAGGTCGTCAAACAGCAGCTCAAAGCGTTCGATCGCGTCGAGGACACCGTGGCTCGAGTCGATCCAGGACCTGACCGGTGTCGAGTGGCTTGGGATGGGATGCGGTGCAGTGCTGGATGAACGGCGGCCACCAGCTACGGAGCAGGTAGGGCTCGTTCCGCAGCAGCGTCACGAGGCGCTCGGCCGTCTGGCAGGCGTGCGATTGTCGACCCCTTCACTGATGAGGTGCGCGGTGATCGACTCGGTCCGCTGCCCTCCACCATCCGAGTCACCCATCCGGAGTTCTATGGTCCCGTTGGCCCTTGGGCCTGCGGGCTGCGCCGGTGGGTTTCCGGTGCCTGCCCGCGGGCGAGGGCGACCACGGCGGCGGAGGCTCGCCAGCAAGGGATCAGGCCGAAAGATGTTGGCCGCGCGCTTTTTGCGGCCAAGATGTTTCGGACCCCTTGCTGGGGAGGTGCCGTCGTGGTAACCGGACTTGTGCGCACCACCCGAGGCGAGTAGCTACGGACATCGCGTGAAGCCAGGAGAGCGCCGACCGGAGGGAGGCACCGGTTTCCCGACCGCCAGGGAGGGTGCCCGTCACCGTCACCACCGCCCTTGAGCGGCGGAAATGGTCGGTAGGGCGTGTCATCCTCGAAGACATGGACGTCACCGCGTCGGACCTGACTCGAATTCCTGCGGGCAACCTGCGGGTGTCCTGCGACGAGTTCGCTGCCCTGTGGCTCGCGGCGGAACAGCGCATGGCCACCGGTTCCTCGGACTGGTATGCCGGTGGCGTGGTGGTGACCTGCCGGTGGCTCGCTGCCGCGACCGTCCGTCCTGCCACCGGGGCGTGGCACCCGGCACGCTCGCCGGTGACCCGCCGCACCGTGTCGGCGTATCCGGAACTGATCGAGACGGAGCACCTGGCCGCCGAGAAGCAGTTGGCGCGGCGACCGGTGCCGACGTGGCTGCAACACCAGCCTGGCTGGGCGCTGGGCATTGTGACCACGTTCAACTGGGTGTGGCGCCGGGTCGGCGCGTACCCGCTCGACGTCGACCCCCGTCAGTGACTCCGCCAGTTCGACGACTGGGGACGGCGACATGCCACGCGTAGTGTCTGGACATGAATCCTGACGGCCTGAGCGACGTTCCTGTTCCCGAGTTGCTGGGCCGCTATGCAGCGATCCTGCAAGAGCTGCGGCGGCGTGACGTGGTGCGGACGCAGAATGCGCCGCTGGGTGACTACGCCGAGTACCTTGCCGCACGGGTCTATCAAGGAGAGTTGGCCGCGAACTCGGCCAAGTCCTATGACCTGCTGGCCGCCGACGGACAGCGGATTCAGGTGAAGGCCAGAACTGTCGGCCCGGGCACGCAGGCGGGGACGATCTTCTCGGTCTTCCGCTCGTTCGATTTCGACGTCGCCGTATTGATCACCTTCGACAGCTCTACCTACGGGCTGCGCTGGGCCCGCGAGGTGCCGGCCGCCGAAATCGAGACGGCGAGCCGGTACTCCTCTCACGTCAACGGCAACCGACTCCTCATCACCACAGGTGCACAGCTTGGTACGGATGTCACGCCACGGTTTAGCGCCGCTCTGGCGGAGTCACCGGATCCGCCAGCTGGTGGTCCCGCCAGCTAAGGCCGTTCCCCGGGTTTCAGGCATGTTCCATCACCTCACCGCTCTCGACGAGAGCCGCTTCCTGTTCGGCGGCCTGGTCGGCGGCGTGCCAGCGCGCGACCTGCTCGGCGCGGGCTTCGTCGGCGGCCCGCTGGTCGGCGGCTTCTCGTAGCTCGATCTCGTGAAGCGCTTGCTGTGCACGGGCAACGGCCTTGGCGGTTTCGTCCGCGGTTGGCACTCGCACCTGATCGCCGGTGTCCTCGGCCGGTTCGACGACTTCGCGCACGTCCTCGACCGGCTCGGCCGCGACCTGTTCGTCCTCATCGACAGCGACGGCAACGGTGTCGGCGCTGCGTTCGTCGGCGATCTCGGCCAGTTCGGCTTCGTGGGTGACGGGCCGGTGCTGGTCCTCGACGGCGGTGTCGGCGGCGTGAGCTTCGAGCCATTCCGCGGCGGTCACTGCGAACTCGGCCTCGCGCTCGTCGACATGACGCGCGGACAACTCCGCCTTCGCACGGTCCGCAGCCGCCCGCGTCGCGGCAGTGTGCGCGAGCCACTGCGCACGGGCCTGGTCAGCGACGGCGAGCTGTTCGCCCCGTTCAGCAAGAACGGCGGCAAGCGCGTCGGCTTCATCGGCCTCCGCCGTGAGCCGGGCGCGTTCCTGCGGGTCGGTCGCGGCGTCAGCCTCGGTACGGCGCAGCGCGGCCGACTGGCGGCGGTCGGCGGCGGTCTGGCTGGTGCCCGCGAGTTCGTGGGCGACAAAGGCCGGTGCCCAGTTCTGTTCGCGCTGGTAGGCCCGGACACGGACTCGGAGTTGTCCGTCGCTCATTTCCAGTTCGTCGCGTCCGGCTTCGGGACGGCCGAGCGCGCGCCAGGCCGAGCGCCAAGAAGCGTACGTCTCGACCTGTCCAGGTTTTGGTGCGGCACCGAGAGCGGTGCTGTCGTCGTCATGCCCGACCAGCTCGCGGTGCGCGGCGACCACGCCGACCTTCGCCTTCCAGTCATCCGCGGCGGCGGTCTCAGCCGGCACAGGCCCGAACGCCTCGACCGCCCACGCCGGTGCGTCGGCGGCGGCCTGGTTGCCGAGTTCGAGGCGGCGTTGGTCGGCGGTGTCGGCGAGCTGTGCGAGGTAGCTCTGCCACTGCGGTTCGCTCGTGGCGGGCAGCCAGTCGGTGTAAGTGTCGCCGGTGGGATCGAGGGTGACGGCGTCGGTGATGCGGTGGTGGATGACGTTGGTCAACTGCCGCGCCCCACCGAGCGGGCGGGCGGCGACCGCATCGGTGAGTACCGTCTGCGGGTCGTGGCCGGCCAGTTCGGCGCGGCGGAGCACGCGGCTGAGGGTGGGGCCGCCGTCTTCGGCGGCGATCCTCGCCCGCTGGTTGGCGGTCAACACCTCGTCGGCGACGAGCTGGTCGAGCCAGGTTGTGGTGCGGCCGGCGGTGGCGAGTTCGGTGGCATCGGCCAGCAGTTCGGCCGGGGTGCGGATCGCGGTCGTGTCCTCCGTGGACTCGGTGGCGGTGGCGAGCGCGGACTGGGCGGTGGTGGCGGTCTCGAAGGTCGCGGCGAGCACGGAGCTGGGTGAGCGGTGCACCGCGTCCAGGGCGGCACCCTCGGGCGCGTCCGGTGGGACGGCGAGGGTGGCCACGTGGGCGGTGTTGGCGTCGCGGCCGCGGCTCATGCCGACGTAGAAGGCGTCCACTCCGGTCGCGGATGTGGTGACCGAGTGGGAGGTGTCGACGGTGAGTCCTTGGGCGGCGTGGACGGTGGAGGCGTAGCCGAGCGCGACGTGTTCACCGACGTAGGCACCGGGCAGGGTCATCGGATCGCCGAGCTGTTCGCCGGAGGCGTCGCGGCCGAGGATGGGGGCGACGACCAGGCCGCCGTCGTCGCGGGTGGAGATGACGCGGTACTGCTCGCGGTTGATCGGTCCGCGCCGGTTGCCCTCGAACCCGGCCAGGCTCCATCCGTTGCGGCGGGCCTGGATCAGGTCACCAGCACCGGCGTAGGTGCCCTGAAGGCCGAGGGGCACGCCGTGGTCGTCGACCTTGCCGAGGCGGACGAGTTCGGCGCGCAGGTCGGCGGAGACGTTCGCGGCCTGCTCGTTGGTGTCGACGATCAGCAGCGAGCGGCGTCCGGCGAGGGTGTCGCCGAGCCACGCTTTCGCGGCGGACTGCTCGGCCTGCTCCGTCGTTCCGGCATCGAGCAGGCGGCCGTGTTTGTGGTAGTCGCCGAGCACGCTCTGGTCGCCCTCGCGCAGCCGCAGGGAGGCGTCGCGTTCCCAGGCCGCGTGGAAGCGGCGGGCTTCGGTGAGTTCGTAGCTGGCTCCGGCGGTGGCCATCATGTCCATGCCGCCCCCGGCACCGACCGCGGCGAGCTGGCGGTGATCGCCGGTCAGCAGCAGCTTCGCCCCGGCGGCGTGGACGTGGCGATGGATCGCGGCGAGGTCGGCGGTGTTGGTCATCGCCGACTCGTCGATTACCACCAGATCCCCCGCCATCAGCCGCCACTGCTCGTCGGCCTCGACCGTGTTCCCGGCAGCGAGGCGTTTCTGGGTGGCGAGCCAGCGGGCGATGTTGCGGGCCTCGACGCCTTCCCCAGCTAGCACATCGGTGGCGATCTGGCTCGACGCCAGCCCCATGACGCGGCGCGGTTGCCCGTCCCACAGGTCCGGGTCCGACCACGCTTTCGCCAGCGCGCCGACGACGAACGACTTCCCCGTCCCTGCCGGGCCGACAAGGGATTCGACGTCGGCACCGGAGGACAGCACGCCGCGCACGGCGGCGGCCTGGTCGGCACCGAGTTCGATCCCGGTCGCGGCGAGCGCGGCCACGAACCCGTCCGCGGCGGTGCGGTCGAGGGCTCGTGAGCCACCGACCGCGGTGGCGGCGATCAGTGCGCGCTCGGTGTGCACATGCTCCGGCGTGGCGTACAGCCGTCCGCCCGGCGCTTCGTACGCCGAACGTCCATCCGCCAGACGCAGCTCGTTCGGCAGTACGGCGTCGGCCGGACGCTCAGCGTCCAGCGGAACGGCCAGTGCCACGCCCTGTTCGGTGAGACCGTCCAGCAGGCGCGCCACGTCCGCGCCATCCAGGTCACCGAGCTGATCGGGCAGTGCGTCGCTGATCACGCGCGTCAGGTCCGGTGCGGTCCAGCCGGCCTTTTTCGACTGGACGTCGGCGAGTGCGGTTTCGAGCACTTCGTGCGGCGTCCACGTCGCAGCCTCCGGCGCCTGCCCGTGCAGGTCGAGCACGTCACTGGCCACCGATGCGAGTCCGCCGGCCACCTCGGCGCGGAGCTGGGCATCCCAGCGTTCGAGGCGGGCCTCGACGGTCTCACCGTCGTGGGTCTTGGCGTTGCGGGTGGCGAAGGTGGCCTGGCGCTGCAACCGGTCCAGCTCCAAGGTGGTCGGTTCCCGCTCGAACTTCGCCTCGAACGCCTCCACCAACGTCGCCGTGTGGCGGGTGATCGCACGTCGCCGCGAGCTGAACAGGTCCATCACCTCCTGGCGCACGCCCACGACCTCGCGGGCCTTGCCGTCCGGGCGGGTCGCGAACCGCACGCCCAGTGCGCGGGCCAGGTGTTCCTCGGTGGTGCGCTCCCCCACCGCCGATGCGGCGCCGCGGTACTTGTGGATGGCGCGCGAGTCGACGGTGCGCCACTGACCGTCCGTGCCCTGGACGCGGTTGAGGATGGCGTTGTGGATGTGTAGCTGCGGGTCGTGGTTACGGGAGTCGTGCTGGAAGAACGACGCCACGGTCCAGTCGTGCGCGTCGATGAACCGGCCGGCGGCCCCGCCGTGATGCCCCACCCGCGAGTACCCGGCGTGGTCTGCGAGGTAGTCCAGTGACGCCCGGTTCCCGGCCCAGATGGCGTCCTCGACCGCCTGCCGGTGCGCCGCCCACGCCGCCGCGCCGTCCTCGTCGCCGGTGTCGCGGGCGTTCACTTCCTGCGCCTCGAACGCGGTGTGCAGAACGGTCACCGACTTCTGGACGCTGTACGTCGCGTCCAGAAACGCGACGTTCTTGCGTACACGCTTCCCGGCGTCCAACCGCAGTTCTGTACGGCGTTCACCGCTGGCGTCCGGTTCGGCGTCCAACGCCGCCGCGTACAACTCCTCCTCGGTGGCGTACTTCCGGCCGGTATGCCCCAGAGTGGACGCCTCCGCCCAACGCGCCGGGTCGCGGAAGAACTCGTCGCGTGGGTCCACGAACTGCTCGTAGAGCGCGGTCATGTCCTGCGCGTCAACCAGCCCCGTCAGGCCGAGCGCTTCGGCACCGCGCCCGTACCAGCGGCCCGGGGGCTCCCCGGCCGTGACTGCGCCGGTGTAGTAGTTCTCCCGCCCCGCGGCGACCTCATCGGTGAGGTAATCGACCGAATATCCCGTGGCGATCGTCAGCATCAGACCCACCAAGCAAGATCAACAACGGTGGTCGATTCCACCGCCGCGCCAGCGGCGTTCCCGGGTGCCCGGCAGGGCGCACCGGCCCATCGGATCGTGATGCCTAGGTGTGATCCTTCTTCGGTCTTCTTCCTTGTTCCTAAATACGTGACTACTTGCTGACTACTGGTGACATTGGTGGGATTGCTGGACTTCGTGGGACTTGCTGCTGTGGTGGGCTTCTGTGTGCTCATGACTGGGCCTTGGCTTCGGTGGTGGTGTGGACTGCGTGCAGGTGTGCGGGGTGCTCTCGTAGCTCTTTGAGCGCGGTTCCTGCGGTGCCTCGGGACACCTCGGCGGCGTCCATGAGTTCGGTGACCGTCGGCAGGCTGCCGTGGTGGGCGAAGTGGCGACGGGCGGCAGCGCGCGCCTGGTCCCGTACCGGCGACGACGGGCGCGACTCGGCCTCGCCTTGGCGCGGCGACACCGAGAGGGCGAGGGACGGCTGGACCGGACGTGGGGGCTGAACAGCAGGCGTGGACGGCACGGTGGGCTGTACAGCCCACCCGGGTTCCGGGCGTTGTACAGCTGGGGTGTTCACCGGGGCAGGCTGTACGGGCCCGGGCTGTACAACAGTGGCGCGTACAGGCGCGGGGCGTACAGACGCGGGACGCACGGGCTCGGGTGTCGGCGCGGCCGGACGGTCGGACGCGACGGGCTTCGGTGCCTCGTCGGGGGTGGTGGTGCGTCCGGCGGTGGCGAGCAGGAACAGCAGGTGCGCCACGATCGCCGCCGCGACGGCCGGCCACGCCCCGACACCGAAGCGCAGCACCGGCGGCGAGCTACCGACCCCACCCGCGAGGTAGGCGGCCTGAGCCAGACCGGACAACCCAGCGGCCAGCACGACCACGAACCAGGCGTAGCCACTGGCCGAACCCGACAACCGGGCGGTGGCCAGGTAGGCGACCAGGGCGAGCCCGTCGGTGATCAGCGGGTAGATCCACGCCAGCCCGGCCGGGACACCCGCGCCCACGGCGACCTCGAACGCGCCGTGCGCGGTCGCGGCCCCGGCACCAGCGGCCACCGTCAGGCCGGGAGCCCACAATGCCCACTTCGTCCAGCGGCTACGGGAATCGGTGGTGTGCATCAGGCAACGTCCTTCCGGGCATCGCGCAACCGCGTCTGACCGGGTCCGCCGGGCAGGGTGGCGATGGCGGTGCGGTCGCGTTTGGTCGCGTACATCGACTGATCGGCGGCGTGCAGCAGCCCGGCCAGGTCGCGGGCGCGTCCGGTGGCGTGGCCGACGCTGGCGGTCACGGTCAGCTCCCGGCCCTCCACCACAACCGGGCGGGCCAGTGCGGCGGACACTTCGCGGGCACGGCGCGCGGCCGCGGTGGGTGTGGTGGCGGCGAGCCATACGGCGAACTCGTCGCCGTGCAACCGGATCGCCACCTCACCCCGCCCCGTCGCCGCGTTCAACCGGGTGGCGATGACGGTCAGCAGGGCGTCACCGGCGCGGTGGCCGTGGGTGTCGTTGATCGCCTTGAACCGGTCCACGTCCAGCAACAGCACACCCACCCGCGCACCACGGCGCGCGGCGCGGCGGGCTGCGGTGTTCAGACGGGCACGACCGGGCAGGCCGGTCAGCTCGTCGAACAGGGCGCGATGCCACCAGTACCGGGCCGTACCGGACGCGGCCAGCCATCCGGCGGCGGTGACAACGGTGATCCACAGTTCGGCACTCATCGCCGACCACCCCCGGCACGGCGGTAGGCAGCGTCGGCCGCGTCGAGCTGCGCCTGGTCCGGTTCCGGCGGGGCCTCGCCACGGTGGACGGCCCACCAGTCCGCCAGCGGAGCGATCGCATCCGCGACCGGCACCACGGGCGCACCGGTGTAGCGGTCGCCGCGGGGCTGGTGGTTCTCCAGCGAGCAACTGCCCGTCGCCGCCTTGATCCGGCGCACCACACCGGGGCGGTAGCGGTCATGCCAATCCCCGGCCTTGGCGACCGTGCCCTCGTCGTCGCGGTAGGCGGCCAGCCACGCATACATCAGCCACAGCAGTTCCTCGACCACATCGGGGTGCCACAACCAGCACACCGGCAACGCCCTGACCGCGTCGGAGTAGCGCAGGAACACCTCCCGCATCCACCCGCACAGCTCGTCGAGCACCGAGCGGACAGTGGGGATATCGGTCGGCAGGTCCAGCCACGACGGTGCACCCCCGGCCGCCGGACGTGCCCGCGCGGCCTTGTCCGCCAACGCCTGCACCGACCTGCCCAGCTCGGTGACCTGACCGGGCACCCCGGTCAACGGCTCCACCGTCGTGCGCAGCGCCTCCACCTCCCGCGCCAACCCGGCGACCGCCGCCGCACTCGCGTACGACCCGGTGCCCTCCGGCCCGGGTGCGTCGGTGGCGTGCTGACGGCGGGTGCACGCCTCGGTGTTGCTGCACCGCCACGACAACACCCCGCCCTCGGCGGCGGTCTCGTGGTCGCTCACGTAGTCGCGGACCCCACGCCGGCCGCACCGCACACACGTCGTGATCGCGTTCATGCCGCACCTCCGCACGCCGGGTAACGCACGCCCTGGTCCGGACGACTGGCGGGTATGCGCACCCCGTGGGGAAAGATCGTGGGCAGGGCTGCCCTGATCACCACCGTGATCCCGCTGAGCACCGTGCTCGGACGGCTGACGGTCGGCAAGGAACTGGTGCACTGGGACGACATCGTCGTGTGGTTGATCGGGTTCGTATTTTTGACCGCAGTCAGTTGGTGGCTGGAACGCACGCAGCGCGAAGACCGGCAACGCTCCGAGGATGCGTAGCCGCGCGTCGGGCTCGCGGTGTCAAATGTGGGCATCAGGACCAGTCCTTTCCGGTGTGGGAGTGCTCGACCGGGCGCACCGTGGGCGCGTGCCGATCGACGGGGGTGTCTGTGCTGGTGCGGGAGAGGCGTTCGAGCAGCGGTTCGATTCGGATCGCGGCCGTGTCGATGGCGGCGGCGAGCTTGCTGGTCGCGTTCTCGCGGAACTCGATCCAGCGGTCGTAGAGGTCGCCGTACTTCTCGGAACGGCGCTGCTGCTTGACGTCAGCGCGTTTCCACGCCATCTGGAGCTTGCCGATCGCCACCGGCATCCCCCGGCGGATGATCACCGCCCGCAGCGCCGGGAGCTGGGCGATCTGCCCGGGCGAGAGCACCGGCACCGACCGCGGCGACCACCCCGTCACGCGCCCGTCGGCGTCGAACGAGTTGGTGTCCTCGTCACGTTCCCCGGTCAGCAGCGAGTAGGCGCGAAGGTCGTCGGCGTCGCGGGACCCGGCGAGCACGAGCACGGTGGCCGAGTTCGTCATGATCTCGCCACACCCGGTGTCGCCCCAGCGCTTACGCAACTGCGCCCGGGACTGCGCTCCAATGTGGATGGTCACGTTCCGGCCGCCCATGTCCGCGGTCCACACGTCCAGCGGGATCGGGCACACCAGCGCCGCCTCGTCGAGCACCAGCGTCAGCGCCGGGTCCAGGCGACCGTCCACGCAGCCCCCGGCGATCCGGCGGGCCTCGCGGGCGATGTGCGCGGTCAACGCCGCCACCAGCGGCGCCACATGCCCTTCCTCGGCACCGAGCATGTAGACAGTGCCGCGCTCGTCGAGCAACCGCCCCACGTCGAACGTGCCACCGGTCGCCGCTGCGGTCGCGTTCGGATCGGCCAGCCACGCCAGCGCGGGCATGATCGTCGTCGTGATCGACGAGCGGGTCCGATCGTTGGTGTCGAGGAACTGCTTCGCGGTCTGCACGAACGCCGGTTCCGGCGACCGCCGCAGCAGCCGCAGCACCTCATCAGCCGAGGCTTCCGGTTCCGCGAGCCAGCCCTGCACCTCGCGCATCTCCAACTCCCCCAGCGCAGCGGCGTGCAGCAGCGCGGCCAGCACACGGCGGGCCTGGGACACCCAGTGCTCGCGGTCGGCGTCGCCACCGTCGGCGGGCAACAGGTCCGCGCCGCGATGGGTCGCGGTCACCGCGTTGTCGCACCCGGCCAGCGGGTTGAACTGGATGCTGGACGGGAGCTGGCCCATGCCCGAGGGGTTGAACACGTACACCGGGCCGCGACGCTCACGCAGCTTCGCCGTCAGCGTGATCAGGTCCGTGCGGGTGGAGGTGGCGATCACCGCGCCCGGCGCGTCCAAGATCCGGCACGCCAACTCACCCGTCTTACCCGAGCGAGGGCCACCGAAGCGGGTCGTCACGTCCTCGCACGGCGACCAAATCCGCTGCGACCCCACCCGCGCGATCGGCGTGGCGTACTCCTCCACCGGCGTCCGGCGACGCTGCCACGGACGCAACGCCCGCACACTCGGCTTGAGGACCTTCGCCTTCCGGCGCATCGCCGCACGCGAGGCCACCCGGTAGATCTGCCAGCGCGAGGCCACACCACCGTTACGGCGGGACCGACGCGACCAACGACCGATCACACCCGCCGAACCACCGTGCCGACGAGACCCGGCAAGCGCGGCACCCAGCAGCAGCGGCAGCCCCAGCACCAGACCCCACGGCCACACGTCCCGGCCCGGGGTCGACTCCGGTACCCAGCCCGCGAACCACACCGCCAGGCCCGTCAACGTCACGCCGAGGATCGCGACCCGCTGCAACACCCGGGCCCGCGCCGCGTCCATCAACATCAACGCAACAACCGCCACACCGGCCGTCACCAGCCACGGCCCCGGCCGCGTCTCCCACGCAACCACACCAACCGCGACCAACACACCGGCCACGACCACACCCTTGAGCGACCTCATGCCGCACCCCCGGTGGTCTGGGTACGCCACGCCTCGGCCCAATCGGCGACCTCGGTACAGCCACCCTCGGCGGTAGCTCCGTCGAGAAGGTGCTCGACGGCCTTGGCCGGTACGACATACCGGCCCTGGCTGCGCCCGTGGCGCATCCGGACAGCGGGAAAGACGTCCGCCTGAATGAGGCGGTACAGGTACTCCTGCGAAACGCTGAGCAACGCGGCGGCTTCCGGGACCGTGTACGTCGGCACTCCACTCGCGCGCTTCCGCATCGCGTTCTGCAACGCCACGTCTCGAAGTAGTTCGCGGGTCTGGCCTCGACCGACCGCGACTACGGCTGTCGTAACTTGTTCCTGCATCTGGGACTCCATGTGTCGGGTGCAAGGCCCGGGCGGGGCGGCATCCCCGCTCGGGCCGCTTCACAACTTGCTCAACCTGTACAGGTTGGCTAGCCATGTGTGAAGCTACCCAACTTTTCTAGACAAGTCAATTGCTTGTCTAGGCTGCCTAGCTTGCCCGGTGGCAGGGGCATAGAATCGGCGTATGGAGCTGGACCCTGACGACCCCCGGCCGCCGTATCAGCAGGTGGCGAACGCTCTTCGCGCCGCGATCCTGACCAAGAAGTTCCTGCCGGGCGACAAGCTGCCGTCGGGCCCGGAGCTGTCCGACCGGTTCGGCGTCGCGCGGATGACAGTCCAGCAAGCGATTCGACTGCTGCGCGACGAGGGCCTGGTGGTGTCTCGGCAAGGCAGCGGCGTCTACGTCCGGGAGCGCACCCAGCGACCGGTTGACCTGCGCTCGCACCTGGAACAGGCGTTCGAGCAACCGGAGGTGTGGGTCGACTTCGCGGGCTTCTCCGGCGAAACGCTCCACGGTGCTATCACCGAGCCACTGGACAAGATTCGTGACGGCCGGCTGCGCCCCGAGTCGCTGCTGATCCGACTTCTGGTCCCGGACCCCGGACAGCCCTGGACGCTGCCTGCCCACGTGGGCGACATGTCGGACAGTCCGGCTTTCCGTGCGCGCGCCGAAAAGATCATGCAGCGGCACACGGTGGGCATCGTCGAGGCGGTGAACGAGCTGGCCGAACTCGGCATCGTCCCGAACGCGCGGGCGGAGATCCGGTTCAGTCCGGCAGTACCGCTGTTCAAGCTCTACCTGATCAACGACACCGACGCCTTCTTCGGCTACTACCCGGTTCGCGAGCACAACGTTCAGCTCGACGGCGAGAAGACGGCGATCTGGGATCTGATGGGCAAGGACGCGACGCTGTTCCACCACACTGCCGACGGCGACGCCGAGTCGCTCGGATCGCAGTACATCGCTCAGTCCCGTCTCTGGTTCGAGTCCCTGTGGACGACGGTTGCCCGCCGGATGGATTCGTGACGAGCGCGCGACTCGCGGACGTCATCGAGGGCGCTTCGTGTCTCCTCGTCGACTTCGACGGCCCGATCTGCTCGGTGTTCAGCGAGTTCAGTCCTGCGGCAGTCGCCCAGGAACTTCGGACTCGACTCGCCGTTCCGGGGATGCCGGAGACGAACGAGCCCTTCGACGTCCTGTCCTACGTCGCCGAGCACCATCCGAGCGCGGCGGAGCGAGCCGAGAACGAACTCGCCCGGCTGGAGAGCGTGGCGGTCCGCGGTGCGGAGCCGACACCGGCGGCCGACTCGGTGCTGCGCCGCTTCGGTGAAACGAGCACGCCGCTCGTCGTCGTCAGCAACAACTCGGCGCGTTGTGTCCACGAGTACCTGGCGAGGCACGAGCTTGCCCAGTACGTATCGGCGGTGTCATCGCGAACGGCGTCCGATCCTCGCCTGCTCAAGCCACACCCGCACCTTCTCCACAAGGCCGCGGAGCTGGCCGGCCGCGACGTGAGCCACTGCGTGATGATCGGCGACTCGGCGACCGATATCGAGGCTGCGCAGGCAGTGGGTGCCGCAACGGTCGGCTACGCCAACAAGCCGGGAAAACGGGAACTCTTCGCCCGTCTCGGCGCGGACGTGATCATTGACGACATGGCCGCGCTGCTCAGCATCCACGCCGCACGCACGGACTGACCGTCCAATTCAGACACGGGCGGCGATCGCGATCGACGCCCACGCCTCCGCACGCTCAACATCGGCCCCGAGCAGGCGTACGAGTTCCGCGACCGAGTGGCCGGCCTTCAAGGCCAGCACCGCGGCGTCGTACTCGACGTCCCCCGAGACTGCGCGGGGATCGATCAGCATGAGCCCAGCAGGGCCGCTGAGCACGTTCCCGGACGACATATCGCCGTGGCACAACGTTCTGCGCTCGTCGGTGACCAGTTCGTCGAGGATCGCCAGGGCGTGATCGCGCTCTTCCCTCGTCGCCACCGACCGCCCGGTCGGCAGGTCTAGCTCGTCGCCATGGTGGAGCCGGTCACGCAGCCACGCCGACACCGGCGGGAAGGCCGCGTTCGACTGCCGTCCCGCCACCAGTGGGCGGAGGACTGCGACGAGCGCGGGAAGCGGCGAACGGATCGACGGCGTACCGGGCCGGATCTGATCCATCACCGTCCAAGCTCCGGTCTCGGACTCCCACACCTCGTGTACCGCCGGACCGATGCCCAGCACGGCGAGCTGTTGCGCTGCAACGGCTTGAAACCCTCCACCGGGGTCGGGTGTCGACTTCACCACCAGACGACGACCCTCGGCGGCCTCCACGGAGAGTACGAATCCGTATCGAGCACTCATCACCTCGACCGGCCGGAAACGCTGACGTCGACAGAGATCCGTCATCTCCCCGCAGACCGACTCGCACCAGACGTTCCCACGCTCCGGCCAGCGGCGCCGCACCCCTCGCGCCACCTCGGCTGGCAGGGCCAGGCGGTCACGGTCACGGGCGTCTTCGCGCGACACGCCTACGGCTCGGCCCGCTTCGACGCCGGCCGTTTCATCCGGCCGCCGAGGATTTCGGCGGCACGCTTGTCGGACTCGCCGACCCATGCGGCATACACCCGCAGGGTGGTCGCGCCACCACCGCCGTGCCCGAGGCGGCCCGCGACGGTGCGGAGGTCGACACCCGCTGTCAGCAGCTCGGTTGCCGAGTAGTGGCGGAGGGCGTGCAGGTGGCTGTCGATGCCGAGCTTGGCGCACATGCGTGCGTAGCGGTGGCTGACGCCGCTGGGGTCGTAGGGTCGGCTGTGATCGGCCTGGTACGAGAACAGGAAAGCGTCGAGACGCGGGGCCACGTCGAGTTCGCGCGCCGTGTCGAGGTAGCGAGCGTGGTGCTCGGCGAGCACTTCCACCGTGGCCTCGTCCAGCGAGATACGGCGGACCTGGTGTGTCTTGGTGCCCTTCTCGACGGTCTTTCCCTTGAGCCGCAGGTAGTTCCGGCTGATCGTCACGTATCCCGTCTCCAGCTCGACGTCCGACCAGCGCAACGCCAGCAGCTCCGCGCGACGTAGGCCGGTGACCATGACCAGCCAGACCAGGGTTCCCCAGTCCTCATCCTCTTCCCACGCTGCGGTCACGATCTCGCTCGCCTGCTCCGGCGTCGGCGGCTTCGGCTGCGGCACGGGCTGACGCGGCTTTCTGGCGACCTCGGCCGGGTTGCTCGATATCCATTCCCAGCGCACGGCGGCGGACAGTGCGCCACGCATGATGAAGTGCAGCTTCGAAATCGTCGCGTTCGACAGTGGCCGGCACTCGTGCGGCGGACACTCGGTGACCGCACACCCGGTCTTCTTGCAGTCGTGTTCCGGATAGCCACCCGCGGGCGGTCGGCCTGGCGGACGCTTGTGCTTCACCACCCGGCACTCGTGCGGCCCGTCGACGCGGTGATCGATCGCGGGCCTGCCGTCGCACCGGGCACGGCATCGACGCAGCTCGGCGTAGAGCTGTTCCAGCAGGCGAGCCGAGATCGCGCTGACCGGCTCGTCTCCCAGCGCGGGGTTGATGTACCGGCGTGCGTACATCTCGTACCCGTCGCGGGTGGTCTCTTCCAGCTCGTGAACCTTGAGCCATTCCTCGATCGCCACCCGGAACAGCGCGCGGGTACGAGCGTTGCGCTTCTCGTCGACCTGGGCGCGGAACTTGTTCAGGATCCGCTTCGCCTCGGCCTCGTCGGTCGTGGACTCGGTCAGATAGAGCCGCTTACCCGTCAAGGGGTCGACACCGGCGTAGACCTTGACGCGCAGCGAGTTGCCGCGACGCTCTATCGAGCCTTGCTCGCGGGGCTTACCGCCGGTGCGTTTGGCCACGTCACCAGGGTACCCGCACCCACTGTGATGCCCATGACTTGAAGACTAGATCAACTTTACCTAGCGAAACCGCTGGTCAGACTGTGTGGAGCTGAGGGGAATCGAACCCCTGACCCCCGCCTTGCAAAGGCGGTGCTCTACCAATTGAGCTACAGCCCCGGGTGCGGACGGTGTGTTCCGTCCGTCCGCGGGTGGATCAGTTGTTGCGCGAGTCGGAGGCGCCGGAGTGGGCCGGGGCGCTGCCGTTCGTGGACGCGCCGCCGAGCGGCTGCGTGGTCGGCGCGGTTGCCTCGCGCCACAGGTCGGCTTCGGCCTTGGCGTCCTTGCTGCGCTTGACGGCGAACAGAACGCCGCCGGCGACGGCCGCGAGCGCGAACAGCTTCTTCACGGTGAAGCCCCCTCATCGACTACTTGCTGAGCTTGCCGCCGATGCTACTGCACCGTTCGGCACCGAGGTTTGCGTGGTGCCGCTGCCGGGTAGCCGCGGGCCAGCATTGGAGGTGCTTTCATGACACGCGAGAACGAGAAGGAACAGGGCATCAAGGGCGCAGTCGAGGACCTGAAGGGCCGGGTCAAGGAAAGTGCCGGCGCGCTGACGGGTGACGACTCGGCCCGCCGCGAGGGACGCGCGCAGCAGGACAAGGCCGAGTCGCAGCAGGAACTCGCGGAGAAGGAGACCGAGCTTCAGCAGGCTCGGGAGAAGGCCGCGATCGACGAGGAGCGGCAGCGCCGCGAGCAGTAGACACCGGTCCAACGGGTAACGCCGCTGGTGAGCGCTTCGCTCGCCGGCGGCGTTCCACGTGGAACACCGTTCAGTCGATCCGGTCCCTGGTCTTCTCCACGATCAGCCGGACGTTCTCGATCCGGCCGCAGTTGGTGTCGAGCTGGACCTTCCTGGCGGTGGTGAACGCGACGCCGAGACGTTCCCGGGTGTTGGCGTCGAGGTTGCGCCGGGCGTCGTTCAGCACGCTCTGCTCCTCCTCGTTGAGGTGGTGGTTGAGCACCTCAACGAGGCCCTCCAGCGCCTCGTCGTAGTCCTCGCCCTTCAGGTCCTCGATCTCCATGAATTCGAGCAGCGCCTTGTTGATCTCGGCGTGTTCCTCTTCACCGTGCTCCACCTCGTCGTCCTCGGTGGCGTTCCGACTCGCCAGCTTCGGGTACACCTCGTGCTCCTCGGCCTCCGCATGGGCGATCAGCAGCGCGGCCATCTCCGCCCGCAGTGCGGAGCGATCGGCGTCGATGTCGCGCAGCCCGCGGGCGAGCTCCTCGAACTTGCGGTGATCGGCCAGGATCAGCTCGACGACGTCGTTGGTCATGTCGGTTCTCCTTGTGGTGGAAGGAAGTCAGCCCTGCCAGCTTCGAACGGGTCCGGGCCTGCCGCAACCTGGCGACGCTACAGCGGATGCCTGCCGAGGAACTCGCGGACGACCGCGCCGGCCTCCTGAACGAACTCGTCCTGGTAGCCATGCCTGCCACGGTCGACCAGGTACCGCTGCGCGCCGGGAATCCGGTCCGCGAGGAGGTCCGCGTTGGCGACCGGGTTCAGTTCGTCGTCGGCGCCGTGGACGACCAGCGTCGGGGCCGCGATACGCGGCAGCAGCTCCCAGGTGTCGTGACCCTGACTTGCCGCGTAGTGCATCCGCCGCGCGTGTCCGGGCATCGAATCCGGTTGCGGCACAAGGACTTCCGGGTGTGCCTCGATCCACGCCGGTGTGTACATCAGCTCCATCAACGCCTGCCGGTCGACCCGGGAGGGCAGCGCCGTGAGCACCTTCGTCGCGTGTGCCGGACGTGCGACGCCGTGCCGGTCGCCGGGGGTGGTGGCACCAAGGACGAGCGCGCCGAGCCGTTCCGGGTGGTCGATACCGATCCACTGGGCGATCCGGCCGCCCATCGAGATGCCGTAGACGTGCGCGCGTCCGGCACCCACCGCGTCGAGTACGGCCACGGCGTCCGCGGCGAAACCCCGTGTGCTGTACGGCGGTGCGTCAGGTTTGTCACTGCGACCGGTGCCGCGGTGGTCGTAGACGATCGTGCGGTAGGAGTCCGCGAAGGTGCCGCGCACGCCGTCCCACTGATGGTGATCGTTGCACTGCCCGCTCACCAGCAGCAACGGCTCGCCCGCGCCGGATTCCTCGTAGTACAGGCGGGTTCCGTCGGTGGCGGTGGCGAACATGCCGCGATCCTACGGACGTGGAAACGGCCCCCGCCGGGAGTCGTGCTCCCGGCGGAGGCCGTCTGTTTCGGGGGCCGCGTCAGCGCAGCTTGTTCAGCGACACGGTGAGCAGCGTCGGCTCGCCGTGGTTGACCTTCCCGCTGTGGTCCTCGCCCGCGTTCGAGCTGACGTCGTCGTAGGCGAAGGCGTAGCCCTTGCCGTCCGGCAGGTTCTCGTGCACCACGCGGGCGTAGTGGTTGGTGACCGGGTTCTGGTAGAAGGTCGCCGGGTCCTCGCCGTGCGGCTGCTCGTTGTTGATCAGCAGCGTGGTCCGGTTGAACGCCGCCGCCAGCCGCGGCACGATCGCCTTGCGCAGCTCGCTGTCGGAGTCGGGGTTGTTGGCGAACGGGCCGCTGTTGCAGCCCCAGATGTCGACCGAGCTGGGCTTGGCGAACCGCTCGGAGTCGAACACCATCTCACCGCCCTCGACGCGGCCCTCGACGACGCCGATGTCGTCGCGCTGCGAGTCGATGGTGAGCGTCTCACCCTCGTACTTACCCCACACCTCGTCGACGTACGGCTCGAGGTACCCCTCGAAGTCGGCGGCGCGGTGGTTCGGGTTGAGGATGCGGATGACCTTGCCGTCGGCCTCCTGCACACAGGTGGCCCACTTGCCGCCGTCGGCCTCGCGCAGCGAATCGGCGATCGCGTCGACGGCACCGTCGGACAGGCCGGGTACCTCCTGCACACCGCCCTGGTGGTCGAGCTTCAGTCCCACCGGCGCGGCGACGAAGTCGACGTAGCTGATGTTGGCGTAGATCTGCGTGGAGTTGAGGGTGAACTCGGCGAACGTCCAGTTCTTGCCGAAGTTGACGTCGGCGTCACTGACGAAGTCCGGATGCGCGATCGCGGCCTTGTCTCCCTCGCCCTGTACGGCCAGGAACTCCAGTTTCTCCTCGGTCACGAAGTAGATTCGCGCGCCGAACATCCGCGGCACGGTGACCTCGGTGGTGCCCTCGACGGGAATTGCGATGTCCTCGGTGATCGGTTCCGCGCCCCCGCCGGGACGGGCCGGGAAGAACGGCGTGCCGTCGGCCTTGATGAAGACCGCCCGGCCGTCGTCCATCTCACCGTGCGAGCCCACGATGTAGGCGAACGCGGTCGTGCCAGAATTGTTGACCAGGTTGAACTTCAGCGATTCGGGGGCCAGCACCGACGCCGACGCGAGAGGTGAGCCCAGCACGGGGCCCCACAACGGTGCGCTGACCGCGGCGGCGGAAAAGCCGAGAAAAGATCGACGCGAAATCACCGGAACTCCTTCAATCGACATACATTTATCGCAGAGGAATCGGCCGCACACCGGCGATCGTCAATTCATCCCGTTGCGGCGTCGTCATCAGCGAAGCGGACCCCTCGACCGGCCTCCGTTCGTCACCTCGAAGACCGGAATCGACGTTAACTACGGCCGAACAATCAGGTCAACGATGACCCGAAGTTCTGTCTGTTTTTGTCGACTACTACCGACTTTGGTACTGGATTCACCTGGCGCTGTTGACTTCCCCAACTGGTCCAGACCACACTTCCCCGGCCCACGACCAGCGGTTTCCGTGCGCCAGTTGGGCGAACTGTTTACGAATTCGCCCGAATCGACTATTGCTTCGCATTGGTCACTACTTTGTGAAACCACGGCACGGTTGCCACGCCGATCGCGTATGACGAATGACCGTTACCGGGCCGCACCGATACGTCTCGGCTCGCGGCACCGAAGGCACGTGCCGCCATGGTCACCGGCCGGTCATCCCCTGGCGAATCCCCTTGTAGCTCCAGTGCCGCGTTCACCCGTGTCCGAAGCGGGCGGCGCGGCTGTTCCGCTGCCGGTCGCGGTGCGTTGGGTACCTTTGCGGAGGTCACGGCTTCGACGCCGGCGTACGGCACTACGGAGGGAACGACACGATGGCAGCAGTGGACCTGGTCTTCCGCGGTCGGCGCATCGAGCGGGATCGGGCGCTGGTCATGGCCATCGTGAATCGCACGCCGGACTCGTTCTACGACCACGGCGCGACGTTCGAGGAGGAGATCGCGCGCAACGCGATCCGGCAGGCGGTGCACGACGGTGCCGATCTGGTCGACATCGGCGGCGTCCCGGCCAGTCCAGGCCCTGAGGTGACCGTCGACGAGGAGCTGGCCAGGGTGCTGCCCACCATCGAGTGGGCGCGCGAGACGTATCCGGACCTGGTGATCAGTGTGGACACCTTCCGGCACGAGGTCGCCGAGCGGGTCTGCGAGGCCGGTGCGGACCTGCTCAACGACACCTGGGGTGGTGCCGATCCGAAGATCCTGGACGTGGCCGCGCGGTACGGCGCCGGGTACGTCTGCGCGCACGTCGACGGGCTGGCCCCGCGTACCGATCCGGTTCGCCCGCGGTACGCCGATGTGGTCGCGTCCGTGGTTGAGCAGACCACCCGGCTGGCCGAGCTGGCCGTCGAGCGGGGCGTACCGAGGGAGGGCATCCTGCTCGACCCGGCGATCGACTTCGCCAAGCACACGTTGCACAGCCTGGAGATCCTGCGGAACGTGCGGGCGATGGTGGACACCGGCTGGCCGGTGCTGATGGCGATGAGCAACAAGAACGTCGTCGGCGAGACACTGGACGTCCCGCTGGACGGCAGGCTCACCGGCACCCTGGCGGCCACCGCGCTCGCCGCGGCGGACGGCGCGGCGATGTTCCGTGCGCACCAGGTCCCGGAGACCTTGCAGACGGTGCGGATGGTGGCGAGCATTCTCGGTATCCGGCCGCCTGCCCGCGCCGAGCGGTACCTCGACTGATGCGGCGGATCTGGCCGCCCGGTGACGACTCCGAGCTGGACGACGCGGCACTGGAGGCTTTGTACCCGTATCCGGCGGGGAGGCGCTGGGTGTCGGTGAACTACGTCAGCAGCGCGGACGGCGCGGTCGCCGTGGACGGGCTGTCCGCCGGGCTGACGAACGCCGCCGACCAGCGGGTGTTCCGGGTCGGCCGTGATCTGGCGGACGTGGTCCTGGTGGGTGCGGGCACGGCCGTGCGGGAGGGCTTCGAGGGTTTCCGGGCGGACGGGCTGATGGCGGATCGGCGGCGCAGGCACGGGCTGTCCGCGGTGCCGCCGATCGCGGTGGTCACCACGGGGCCGTCGCTGGTCGCCGACGCCCCGGTGCTGCGGGCGGCCGGCGCCAGGACGATCGTGCTCACCTGTGGGGCGGCACCGGCCGCGTCTCGGACGGCGTGGGCGGAGGCGGGAGCGCGGGTGGAGGTCGTCGGCGACACCGAGGTCGATCTGCCTGCCGCGTTGGATTTGTTGCAGGCAGGAGGTTTCACCCGGATCGACTGCGACGGCGGGCCTGGCCTGTTCGGTTCGCTGCTGGCGGAGGGGCTGGTGGACGAGCTGCGGTTGACGGTCTCCCCACTGCTCGTCGCGGGTCAGGCGGGCCGGATCACGAGCGGCGCGAACATCGACCCGGCGTCGCTGGAGCTGGCGTCCACCCTGGTCGACGGTGACACTCTCCTGCTGCGCTACCTGATCCGCCGGTAGACAGCCGGGCGATCAGCGGTCGCGGGGGTGGGACTCCCGTTCGCGACGGGATCGCCGTACCGAGCCATACCGCGACCAGTTGAGCCCGGCGAGCACGCTGAGCGTGACCGCGCCAAGCCAGACGCCGCTGAACGGGCGGTCCATTCGAGACGTGAATCCGATCGCCAGAAAACAGACCGCACCGACCGTCATGCCGATCGCGGCGACGAGGAGCATGCGGATCTGCCGAGGCGTCATCGCGTTCGGGTCAGGCACCCAGACCGGTCGCTTGCCCTCCATACAGGCCACTGTCCCAGCCCCTCCCGGAGCCGACGTCGCCCAGCGACGTACGGCAGTACCCGTTTGCTGGTCCAAGCGAGACGCCACCGCCCCGTCAAGGTGAGGAGCTCGCACCGTGGGGTCTGGGGCTCGGCCCCAGAAACGAAAAACACCCGATCAAGTCCGCGCCTTCCGCGGACATGACCGGGCGAATCGGGTGGGCCTACCAGGACTTGAACCTGGGACCTCTTCGTTATCAGCGAAGCGCTCTAACCGCCTGAGCTATAGGCCCTCGAACGACGAGAAGATTACCCGACACCGGATGGGCCGCCGTCAGCGGGTGGCCCATCCGGCACGGGTGGCTACTCGCGTTCGGAGAGGGTGACCTCGAGGCCGCCTGCCAGGTCCGCGGAGACGTTGTAGATGAACGCCATGACGGTGGCGAGGGCGGAGATGAGGACGATGTTGATGGCGCCGAGGATGGCGGCGATGCCGAACACCCGGCCGGCACTGATCAGTGGTTCGACCGGAGCGCCTGCCCCTTCGCCGGAGACCAGCGAACTGTAGGTGCCGTTCAGCTTCTCCCAGACGCCCATGCCGTCCAGCACGGTGTAGAGCACGCCGACGGCGACGAGCCAGACGAAGAACATGGCGACGCCGAGGACGAGCGCGAGCTTCAGCACCGACCACGGGTCGAACCGTTTGATCTGCAGGCTCGCCCGGCGTGGACCGCGGCCGGGGCGCCGCAGGGCCGAGGGCGCGGAGCGGCCCCTGGCACCGGCGTTCGCAACGCTCACTGTCTCTCGCTCCCTCTCCCCGGCCGGCGCCGCGCCGCGGTGACTCTCCTCGTGCGCGATCGTCCTGGTGGCGCCGTTGTCACCGTGGCCGCCGAACAGGGCGGCGGACCCGCCGACGATGGTCTGCTCGGCCTCGGACGGCGGCGTCGCCCGGTCCGGGTAGGCGGCGTCGTCGGCCGGTAGCTCTCCGGACGAGTGCGTGTCGCCGTCTTCCCTGGTCAGACGCTGCCACGGGGGCGGCGTATCCGTGCCGGATCCGCCTGCCGCGGGGCCGCCACCGGCTCGCCGTTCGGGATTCTCGGGTGGTGTCACGAACTCCTCAGTCCCTGCTTCGTCGTCGTTGTTACTCCGACGCACTCGTCTCGTCGTTGTCGCCGGCATCCGTCTCGGCTGCCTCTTCGGCGGCTGCTTCCGCTTCCGCCACCTCGGGGTCCACCACGGAGGCATCGACCACGGAGGCGTCGACCACGACGCCCTCGGCGGAGCCGTCCACGGCTTCCGCATCGATGACGTCCGAGGGCTCGTCAGCGTTGCGCGCGACGGCGAGAAGAGTGGTGCCCTCGCCGAGGTTGATCAACCGGACACCCTTCGTCTGCCTGCCGGCCTTGCGCACCTGCTGGGCTGCCGTCCGGATGACGCCGCCGGTGGAGGTGATGGCGTAGAGCTCGTCGTCGATGTCGACGATGAGCGCCCCCACCAGCCTGCCACGTTTCCGGTCGTGCTGAATGGTGAGCACACCCTTGCCGCCGCGGCCCTGTACCGGGTAGTCGTCGATCGGGGTGCGCTTCGCGTAGCCGCCGTCGGTCGCCACCAGCAGGAACTTGTCCTCCGCCACGACGCCGATGGCGAGCAGCTCGTCACCGTCGTTGAAGCGCATGCCGAGCACACCGGAGGTGGCGCGTCCCATCGGCCGCAGCGCCTCGTCGCTGGCGTGGAAGCGGATCGACTGGCCGTCGGAGGAGACGAGCAGCAGGTCGTCGTCGGCGGAGGCCAGCACGGCACCCACCAGCTCGTCTCCCTCGCGCAGGTTGACGCCGATCAGGCCGCCTGAGCGCGGCGAGTCGAAGTCGACCAGCTTGGTCTTCTTCACCAGGCCCTTCTGCGTGGCCAGCACCAGGTAGGGCGCGACCTCGTAGTCCTTGATCTGGATGACCTGGGCGATCTGCTCGTCCGGCTGGAACGCCAGCAGATTCGCGACGTGCTGACCGCGCGCGTTGCGGTTGGCTTCCGGCAGGTCGTACGCCTTCGCCCGGTACACGCGTCCCTTGTTCGTGAAGAACAGGATCCAGTCGTGCGTGGAGCAGACGAAGAAGTGCTGCACGATGTCGTCCTGCTTGAGCGTCGCGCCCTGGACGCCCTTGCCGCCGCGCTTCTGCGAGCGGTACAGGTCGGTTTTCGTTCGCTTGGCGTAACCCGTGCGGGTGATGGTGACGACGACGTTCTCGACGGCGATCAGGTCCTCGACGGACACGTCGCCGTCGAAGGGGATGATCTGCGTACGCCGGTCGTCGCCGTGCTTCTCGACGATCGCCATCAGCTCGTCGCGGACGATGGAGCGCTGCCGCTCGGGCTTCTCCAGGATGTCCTTGAGGTCGGCGATCTCCCGCTCGATCTCGGCGAGCTGGTCGATGATCCGCTGCCGCTCCAGCGCCGCCAGCCTGCGCAGCTGCATGTCCAGAATCGCGGTGGCCTGGATCTCGTCGACGTCGAGCAGTTCCATCAGCGCGGGGCGCGCCTCGTCGGCCGAGGGCGAGCGGCGGATCAGCGCGATAACCTCGTCGAGCATGTCCAGCGCCTTGACCAGGCCGCGCAGGATGTGGGCGCGTTCCTCGGCCTTGCGCAGGCGGAACCGGGTCCGCCGGACGATGACGTCGATCTGGTGCTTCACGTAGTGGCGGATGATCTGGTCCAGGCGCAGCGTGCGGGGCACGCCGTCGACCAGTGCCAGCATGTTGACGCCGAAGTTGTACTGGAGCTGGGTGTGCTTGTAGAGGTTGTTCAGCACGACCTTCGCCACGGCGTCGCGCTTGATGGTGACGACGATGCGCATCCCGCTGCGGCTGTTGGACTCGTCTGCGATGTCGGAGATGCCGGTGAGCTTGCCGTCGCGGACCAGGTTGGCGATGTTCTCCACCAGGTTGTCCGGGTTGACCTGGTAGGGAAGCTCGGACACGACCAGGATCGTGCGGCCCTTGGCGTCTTCCTCGACCTCGACGACGGAGCGCATCCGCACCGAACCGCGTCCGGTGCGGTAGGCGTCCTCGATGCCCTGCGTGCCGAGGATCAGGCCCTTCGTCGGGAAGTCAGGGCCCTTGACGCGCTGCAGCAGCGCGGCGAGCAGTTCGTCGTCGCTGGCCTCGTAGTTCTCCAACGCCCACACGACGCCCGCGGCCACCTCGCGCAGGTTGTGCGGCGGGATGTTGGTCGCCATGCCGACGGCGATGCCGGAACCACCGTTGACGAGCAGGTTCGGGAACCGGCTCGGCAGGACGTCGGGTTCCTGGGTGCGGCCGTCGTAGTTGTCGGAGAAGTCGACGGTCTCTTCTTCGATGTCGGCCAGCATGTGCATGGCCAGCGGGGCAAGTCGCGACTCGGTGTACCGCATGGCGGCGGCCGGGTCGTTGCCCGCCGAGCCGAAGTTGCCCTGTCCGTCGACCAGCGGGTACCGCATCGCCCACGGCTGCGCGAGACGGACGAGCGCGTCGTAGATCGACGAGTCGCCGTGCGGGTGGTAGTTGCCCATCACCTCGCCGACGACGCGCGAGCACTTGTTGTACCCGCGGTCCGGCCGGAAGCCGGAGTCGAACATGGCGTAGAGCACGCGCCGGTGCACCGGCTTGAGACCGTCGCGTACGTCCGGCAGGGCGCGCGAGACGATCACGCTCATCGCGTAGTCGATGTACGAGCGCTGCATCTCCTGCTGGATGTCGACCGGCTCGACCCGGTCGTGCTCCGGCGGCAAGGTTTCCGTCATCTCGTCCTTCTGGTGTGGACAGTCCGAAGTGGACAAAAGTGCTGCCTGGGCGGGACTAGACGTCCAAGAAGCGGACATCCTTGGCGTTGCGGGTGATGAACGAGCGGCGCGCTTCGACGTCCTCGCCCATCAGCACGGAGAACAACTCGTCCGCGGTCGCCGCGTCGTCCAGGGTGACCTGGCCGAGCAGCCGGTGCGCCGGGTCCATGGTGGTGTCCCACAGTTCCTCGGCGTTCATCTCGCCGAGACCCTTGTAGCGCTGGATCGCGTCGTCCTTCGGGAGCTTGCGGCCGGCCTCGGCGCCCGCCTTGACGACGGCCTCGCGCTCCCGCTCGGAGTAGACGTACTCCGGCTCCGCCCTCGGCCACTTGATCTTGTACAGCGGCGGACGGGCGAGGAAGACGTGACCGTGTTCGACCAGCGGGCGCATGAAGCGGAACAGCAGCGTGAGCAGCAGCGTGCAGATGTGCTGGCCGTCGACGTCGGCGTCGGCCATCAGCACGATCTTGTGGTACCGCAGCTTCTCCAGGTCGAACTCGTCGTGGATGCCGGTGCCCAGCGCGGTGATCAGCGACTGGACCTCGTTGTTCTTGAGGACCTTGTCGATCCGCGCCTTCTCCACGTTGATGATCTTGCCGCGGATCGGCAGGATCGCCTGGTACATGGAGTCGCGGCCTTCCTTGGCCGAACCGCCCGCCGAGTCACCCTCGACGATGTAGAGCTCGCATTCCTCGGGCTTGGTGGAGCGGCAGTCCTTGAGCTTGCCGGGCAGGCCGCCGATGTCCAACGCGCCCTTGCGGCGCACCAGGTCGCGGGCCTTGCGCGCGGCCATCCGGGCCTGCGCGCTGGAGACGGCCTTGTTGATGATCGTCTTGGCCTCGGCCGGGTTGCGCTCGAACCAGTCGGCCACCCACTCGTTGGTGGTGGTCTGCACGAAGGACTTCGCCTCGCTGTTGCCCAGCTTGGTCTTCGTCTGGCCCTCGAACTGCGGTTCGGCCATCTTGATGGAAACGATCGCGGCGAGGCCCTCGCGCACGTCGTCGCCGGTGAGGTTGGTGTCCTTCTCCTTGAGCAGCTTCTTGTCGCGCGCGTAGCTGTTGACCACCCGGGTCAGCGCGGCGCGGAAGCCCTCCTCGTGGGTGCCGCCCTCGTGCGTGTTGATCGTGTTGGCGAAGGTGTAGACCGAGGGCGTGAACCCGTTGTTCCACTGCATCGCGACCTCGACCTGCAGGCCGTCGCCCTTCGCCTCGAACGAGACGACGTTGCGGTGGATCGGGTCCTTGCTGCCGTTGATGTGCTTGACGAAGTCCTCGAGCCCGCCCGGGTAGTGGTAGGTGACCTCCTTGACCCTGGCCTGCTTGCCCTCGGCGTCGGCCTCGGTCTCCTCGTCGGCGACCCGTTCGTCGCGCAGGGAGAGGGTGAGTCCCTTGTTCAGGAACGCCATCTCCTGGAGGCGGCGGGAGATCGTCTCGAAGTTGTAGGTCGTGGTCTCGAAGATCGCGGCGTCGGCCCAGAAGGTGATCGTGGTGCCGGTGTCGGCGTCGGTGCCGAGATCCTCGAGCTCACCGGGGAGCTGGTCGGTGTAGACCTGCCGGTAGCTGCGGCCGTTCCGCTTGACCTCGGCCAGCAGCGTGGTGGACAGCGCGTTCACCACGGAGATGCCGACGCCGTGCAGACCACCGGAGACCGCATAGGAGTCGCTGTCGAACTTGCCGCCCGCGTGGAGCTGGGTGAGCACGACCTCCATGGTCGGCTTGTGCTCCTTGGGGTGCATCTCCACCGGGATGCCGCGACCGTCGTCGACGACCCGGACACCGCCGTCGGCGAGCAGGGTGACCTCGACCTTGCTGGCGTAACCCGCCATCGCCTCGTCGACGGAGTTGTCCACGACCTCCTGCACCAGGTGGTGGAGACCACGTTCGCCGGTGGAGCCGATGTACATACCGGGGCGCTTGCGTACCGCTTCGAGACCCTCGAGCACGGTGATGGATGACGCGTCGTATTCGTTCTTCTTCGCTGTCACCGGCTTGTTCTCTCCTCTGTCTCGCCCATAGGACGCTCGCTACCGCGCAAGTCTACTTGGCCACGTCCGCTCACATGCACCAAGGACACCCCTGGTTTCGCCAGAGAGCCGCGAAATCGAACCCGGACGAGTGCGAATGTGGCTCCCGGTCACAAAGTGGCGTTTCGGGGCCTTTCTAGCCGTATGTGTCGCGAGGGCCACGGCCCGACACATGCCGCGGTCCCTTCCGCCAGCTCGGAGCGCTCGGCCCCTGGATCCGCATCCGCTTCACGACGCCGTGGCCGACCTGCGCGGCGATCTTGGCGATGAGCTGTCCCTGCAGGAGCCGGAGCTGGGTCGCCCAGGCAGTCGAGGTGGCCCGCACGGTCAGCTCACCGTCCTTCAGCGACACCGGCTGCGCGTGTTCGGCGACCTCGTCGCCGACCAGCCGGTCCCAGCTACTGAACACGCGCCCGCTGGTCAGCCGGGTGTTCCAGCCGTTCTCGACGGCGATCCGGGAGGCCAGCCTGCCCAGCGGTTGCGGGTCCCGTTCGTCCGGACGCGCGCCCGACCAGCGGCGACGACGGGGGCTCTGCCTGCCCGCGCCGGTTACCCCACCCCCGGTGCGCGGGCGCTTCCGGACACCTGGTTCAGTACCTCTCGCGCCCGCTTTCGCGCGAGCCGCCTCCAGTGCGGATCGAGCAAGATCGCGACCGGTCGCCACACCAGCACCGTCAGCACCACGAGACGCGCCTGTCGCTGAAACCTCAGGCGTCACACTGGCCCCGCCAGATCCGGACGTAAACGCTCCGTTTACCGTGTTATCCACAGTATCCACAGAGTTGTCCCCAGATCGGTGGACAACTCCTGTGTCCGAAGTCACTCCGGGTTGCTGCTTTTGGCGGTTTGTCCCCGATTCAGGCACGGTGTACCTCACCTTCTGACACCGCGTAGCGGATGCCGGACAACTCCTCTGGAACGTCCTCGTCCACCGCGGCCGTCACCAGTACCTGTTCCGCGTTCGCGGCGACCTCGGCCAGCCTGGCCCGCCGGTGGCGATCCAGCTCGGCGAAAACATCATCGAGCAACAGCACCGGCTCGCCGGCCTCGGCGCGCAGGAGTTCGTACGATCCGAGCCGCAGAGCCAGCGCGAACGACCAGGACTCACCGTGGCTCGCGTACCCCTTCGCCGGGGAATCGCCCAGCACCAGGTCCAGGTCGTCACGGTGCGGCCCCAGCGTGCTCACCCCCCGTTCGAGATCCGCCGAGCGCACCCGGCCCAGCGACTCGACCAGGATCTCCATCAACCGGGTCACCTCGGCGCGTTCCCCGCCCGGAACGCCGTAACCCTCCGGAAGCGCATCGCCGAGACTGCACCGGTAGCCGATCCGGGTCGGTAGCGAATCGGGCGCCACCCCGGCGTACGCGGCCGCGGTGTGCGGCGCCAGATCGGCGACCAGGTTCAACCTCCCGGCCAGCAACTGGGCGCCCGCCTCGGCGAGATGGTTGTCCCAGACGTCCAGCGTGGACAGCGCGTACGGATCGTCCCTGCCCTTGCCGCCTCGCCTTCCCGCCGTCTTGAGCAGTGCGTTCCGCTGCCGCAACACCCGTTCGTAGTCGGCACGGACGCCCGCGTACCGCGGCGCGCGCAGTACCAGCAGCTCGTCCAGGAAACGCCGGCGTTCACCAGGATCGCCGCGGACCAGCGCCAGGTCCTCCGGGGCGAACAGAACGGTGCGCAGGATGCCGAGCACGTCCCGCGGACGTCCGACGGCTCCGCGGTTCACCCTGGCACGGTTCGCCTTGCCCGGCGTGATCTCCAGTTCGACGGTCAGCTCCCGCCCCTCGTTCACCACGGCGGTACGCACCAGCGCGCGTTCACAGCCGTGCCGGACCAGCGGGGCGTCGCTGGAGACGCGGTGCGAGCCGAGCGTGGCGACGTAGCCGACCGCTTCGAGCAGGTTCGTCTTGCCCCGGCCGTTCCGCCCGATCAGCACGATCGGCCCGGGTTCGAGTGCCAGGTCGACGTGCTCCCACGAACGGAAGTCGGTGACCTGGAGATGCCGTAGGTACATGACCGGTGCGGACCGGTCGTGAACGGTTCCGGCCCGCGAACGGACCGGCGCCACTCACGACGGCTACTCCGCGACCTTCTTGACCGCGTGGCCGCCGAACTGGTTGCGCAGCGCGGCGACGGCACGCATCGAGGAGGAGTTCGGCCTGCGCGAGGCGAACCTGGCGAACAGCGCCGCGGAGAGCACCGGGGCCGGCACGGCGTTGTCGATCGCTTCCTCCAGCGTCCACCTGCCCTCGCCGGAGTCCTCGACCCAGCCTTCCAGGTCGTCGAGCTCGGGGTCCTCCTCCAGCGCGAGCACGAGCAGATCGAGCAGCCAGGACCGGACGACGGTGCCGCGCTGCCAGCCCTTGATGACGGCGGGCACGTCAGTGACGACGTTCGCCGCCTCCAGCAGCTCGAACCCCTCGGCGAAGGCCTGCATCAGGCCGTACTCGATACCGTTGTGGATCATCTTCGCGTAGTGACCCGCGCCGACGTCGCCGGCGTGCGAGAAGCTCTCCTCCCGCTCGCCCTCGGGTCGCAGCGCGTCGAAGATCGGCATCGCCCGCTCGACGTCGGCGGCCGCGCCACCGACCATCAGCGCGTAGCCGTTCTCCTTGCCCCAGACGCCACCGGAGACGCCGACGTCGAGGTAGCCGATCCCCTTCGTGGCGAGCAGGTCACCGTTGATCTTGTCGTCGGTGTAGCGGGAGTTGCCGCCGTCGATCACCAGGTCCCCTTCGGCAAGCACCTCGCCGAGATCGGCAACGGTCTGCCGGGTGGCCTCGCCGGCGGGCACCATCACCCAGACGATGCGCGGACCGGGCAGCGCCGCGACGAGGTCGGCGAGCGAGCCGACGTCCGCGATCTCGGCGTTCCGGTCGTAACCGACGACCTCGTGCCCGGCGGCGCGCAGCCGCTCGCGCATGTTGAAGCCCATCTTGCCGAGGCCGATCAGTCCCAGCGAAGCCATGCGGATTCCCCTCTCGGAAAAGCGTGTTGCGGGTGGGTCAGCCGGGCAGCCGGACCGGCATCAGCAGGTAGAGGTAACCGGGCACCACGTTGCCCTCGTCGTCGGCGGGCTTGATCAGCGCCGGGCGGTTGGGCGTGGTGAAGGTCAGCTCGGCGCGGTCGGTGTGCAGCGCACCGAGGCCGTCGACGAGGTAACCGGGATTGAAGGCGATCGTCACCGGCTCGCCCTCGTAGTCGACGTGCAGTTCCTCCTCGGCGGACCCCTCGTCGTCACCGCCGGCGGACAACCGCAGCAGGCCCTCGGTGAACTCCAGCCGCACCTGGGTCCCGCGCTCGGCCACCAGCGACACGCGCTTGATCGACTCGGCCAGCGCCGAGACGCCGAGCACGGCGCGGGAAGTGTGCTGCGCGGGCAGAAGCTGGCGGTACGGCGGGAACTCGGCGTCGAGCAACCGGGTCGTCGCGTAACGGCCGGATCCGGACAGGCCGAGCAGTCCCTCCCCGCTGGCGAGCGCGAGCTGGACGGTGGCGCCGCTGGCGCCGAGCGACTTCGCCGCGTCGGCGAGCGTGCGGGCCGGGACCAGGACGGCGGCGTCCGCGATCCCCTCGGCGGGCTTCCACTCGAACTCGCGCATCGCCAGCCGGAAGCGGTCGGTGGCCACGAGCGTCAGCGTGGAACCGGCGATCTCCAGTCGCATCCCGGTGAGCATCGGCAGGGTGTCGTCCTTGCCCGCCGCGACCGCGACCTGGTTGACGGCCTGGCCGAAGGCATCGCCCGCCAGCTCACCCGCGTGCGCGGGCTGGGACGGAAGCTGCGGATAGTCCTCGACCGGCATCGTCGGCAGGCTGAACTTCGCGCTGCCGCAGGTGATCGAGGCACGGGCGCCGTCGACGGAGATCTCCACCGGCTGGGCAGGCAGCGCCTTGGTGATGTCGGCGAGCAGCCTGCCGGAGACAAGCGTGCGGCCGCCGTCGGCGATCGTCGCCGGGACGCCCACGGTGGCCGAGACCTCGTAGTCGAAGCCCGAGACCGTGAGCGCGTCGCTGCTGCCGTCGGATCCGGCATCGAGCAGGACACCACCGAGCACCGGAACCGGCGGCCTGGACGGCAGGCTGCGTGCCACCCAGGCGACGGCGTCGGCGAGCCCATCGCGCTCGACGCGGATCTTCATGCGCGCATCCTTTCGATTGCCGAGCCGGAACGGCCCGCAAGATCGACTTGTCGCCTCGTGGACGGGCAAACGGCTACGGGCCCACGAGGCCAGGGTCCAGTGGCTCCGTCCGGTCTGGGCAGTGCCGGGGCCGTACGGAGTGTGGGCTCCCACGTTAGAACGCGACGGGCCTCGGCGTCATCCGGGTCGTCCGCCTGGTGCGGCCGGTCCGGGGCTGTTGTCCCCAGATCCACAGCTCGCTTGTTTTTCTTTAGAAACTCTCTAAGAAGAAGATTTTGATAGTGACAGTAGTAAGTCCTGTGGATTGTGTGGACGGAGCCGGTTCTCGCTGCTCCGAGCGTGTGGCGGCGTGTGGACACCATGGGTGCGCAACCGGTGGACAGTTCGGCCGATCGGTGGAGAACTTCGGCCGGTCGCGGATCTGTCCACACATGTCCACAGTTGTCCACACGTCTGCCCACAGGTGTGGGGCGATCTGTACCCAGGTTTCGACGGTGGTCCCGGGTGACAGGGATCGCCCTGCCGGGCGATGTGCACAGACTTGTGGGCAGCCTGTGAATGACCTGTGGGCAGCCTGTGGAGAAACCCTGTGGATCGAGCTGTGGACACAGTGTGGATGGCGAAACCGTCCCCATCCGGCTGCTGAGCGTCTGTGTACGGACGCGGCGACCATCAACAATCCATCAACAGCGGTGGACAACTCGTTCATCAACAGGGTCGCCCGGCCGTGGATCACCGGCCCGGAAAGCGGCGTGCGAGTGCGGCGACGACGGCGTCCATGACCGCGCTCCAGTGCTCGCGTTGCCGGGTGCGCTCCTCCGCGTCGGCCATCCGCTCCTGGTGGAAACGCAGCACCGTCCGGTCCCCCTGAGCCGAGACCGCGACCTGGACGGTGGTCTCCCGCTGCCGATCCGCGGGCAGCCAGGTGAGCCGGATGCGGTCGCCCTCGCGGAAACCGCGGATCTCGCCGACCGTGCCCTCGGTCGTGCGGTAACCCGCGCCGCGTACCGGCTCCCAGGTGTCCGTCTCGCCGAGCCAGAGCGTCCGCCCCTCCGGTGACACGAGGAAGCGCCACACCTCCGCTGTCGCGTACGGGATCGTCTTCGAAACGCCGATCTGGAAGCCCGCGTCCTTCGTCCTGCCGACCGTCATGCTGCGCTCCTCGTTCGGCCCGCTCGCGGCGGACGTGTAACCGCTTTAACCAGTATTCAACACCGACTATACTGGTTACATGGAGCGCGGGACAAGATTGCTCACCGGCGGGGACGGCGAGAGCTACCAGTTCGATCCGAGCAGCTTCTGCCTCGAACTGCTGTTGACCGGCGGTCCGGGGCCGTACGAGCGCTACGAGATCCTGCGCCGTCCCGAAGCACTGGTGGAGTGGCTCGGCGGTTCCCGCCTGGCGCGCCGGGCGCCACTGCTGCCCGAACGGTTGCGCATCCGGCACACGGAACTGCGGCGCATCACCGAGTTCCGGGACGCGATGTTCGCGACGATGTTCGCGGTGGCCAACGGGGGCAGGCCCTCGGCAGCGGAGTACGGCTTCATCAACGAGAACGCCGAAGCACCGCCCCGTCCGGAACTCGACCCGGCGACCGGGACGCTCCGCTGGGCCGCACCGGTCACCGGAACCCAGGTACTGGGCGCGGCGGCACGGGACGCGATCGAACTGGTCGGCGAGCGGGCGGACAGGCTGCGCGAGTGCCGGGCGAACGACTGCCGACTGCTGTTCCTGGACACCTCGAGACCGGGCGCCCGGCGGTGGTGCTCGATGCAACGCTGCGGCAACCGGAACAAGGTCAAGGCGTACCGGGCGCGGCAGGACTGACCGTGCCGGCCCGGATCGCCGGCGGCCGGCTACTGACGGGCGCGCTGCTTGATGCGGGAGGTCAGCTCCTGCACCTGGTCGTAGATACGCCGTCGCTCCGCCATCTCCTTGCGGATCTTCTTGTCCGCGTGCATGACGGTGGTGTGGTCGCGGCCGCCGAAGGTCTGGCCGATCCGCGGCAGCGACATGTCGGTCAGCTCGCGGCACAGGTACATCGCGATCTGCCGTGCCGTGGCGAGCGCCTTCGTCTTTCCCGGACCGCACAGTTCGTCCAGCGTCACGTCGAAGAAGTCCGCCGTGACGCCCATGATCGTCGGCGCGCTGATCTCCGGCGCCTGCGAATCCGGGATGAGGTCGCGCAGCACGATCTCCGCCAGCCCGATGTCCACCGGCTGCTTGTTCAGCGAGGCGAACGCGGTGACGCGGATCAGCGCACCCTCCAGCTCGCGGATGTTGGCCTCGATCCGCGCGGCGATGAACTCCAGCACGTCACCGGGTACGTCCAGCCGGTCCTGTGCCGCCTTCTTCCGCAGGATCGCGATCCGGGTCTCCAGCTCGGGCGGCTGGATGTCGGTGATCAGGCCCCACTCGAACCGCGTCCGCAGCCGGTCCTCCAGCGTCTCCAGGCGTTTCGGCGGACGGTCCGAGGAGACGACGATCTGCTTGTTCTGGTTGTGCAGCGTGTTGAAGGTGTGGAAGAACTCCTCCTGCGTACCTTCCTTGCCCTCCAGGAACTGGATGTCGTCCACGAGCAGGATGTCGATATCTCGATAGCGACGCTGGAAGGCGACCTTGCGGTCGTCACGCAGGGAGTTGATGAAGTCGTTGGTGAACTCCTCCGTCGACACGTACCGCACCCGCATACCGGGGAAGAGCCGCTGCGCGTAGTGGCCGACGGCGTGCAGCAGGTGTGTCTTGCCCAGCCCGGACTCACCCCAGATGAACAACGGGTTGTACGCCCGGCTCGGTGCCTCGGCCACCGCGACCGATGCCGCGTGGGCGAACCGGTTCGATGCGCCGATCACGAAGGTGTCGAAGGTGTACTTCTCGTTCAGCCGCGTCTTCGAGGTCTGCGGCTGGGCGGGCGCGGTGTACGGCTGGCCAGCGATCGGCTGGCCGGAGAACGTCGGCCAGATCTCGTGCACGGCCGCGAGCGCGTCACCCTCCTCGTCGACCTCCTCGTCCCCGTCGTCCTCGACATCCGGTTCGGGTGTCTCGGCGCGGGCGGGCGGCGGTGCGGGCGGGGTGACGCCGTTGTCCGTGTGCGGCTCCGGCTCGGCGCGGGGCGGTGGCGGCGGGGTGTACCTGGTGGCCGGAATGGCGGGTGACGGCTGGGCCGGATCGGCCACGTCCACCTTCACGGCGAGCGAGATGTCCCGGCCCAGCCGTCGCGACAGCGCTTCGATGATCGGCTCGCGCAGCGCCCGTTCGATCGCTTCCTTGGCGAAATCGCTCGGCGCGGCGAGCAGCGCGGTCCCGTCGAGCAGCCCGATCGGCCTGGTGACGCGCATCCACGCGCGCTGCTGGGGCGACAGCGTCCCGTTGGACAGTTCGCGAACGACCTGATCCCAGACGACAGCCAGATTGAGCTGGTGTTCGGACACCTACTCCGCCCCTCCCCTCGCCGGCCCCGGCGACGCCCCGGTACCGGCCGTGGCGGCCGGAGCCGATTACGGTGCCAGACTCGGTGACGACCCCGCGCAGCAGGCATCCACATGGTTATCCACAACTGTGCACTAATGTACGGGCCCCATCACGCTCGACGTGCGGGTTCGACGTACGGCCACCGGCGTCTCCCATCGCCGGCGAGCTGAGCACCTCAGCGGGTAACTCGCGAGACGGGAACGCTAACAAGGCGAGCGCCGGTCCCACAAGGCGCTCTCACCCGCAAGCACCGACCGTGTCAGCGTGTCGCGTGTCGGTCGCCCCACCCGTGGTAGTCGAGGGGGCGGTTTCGCCCTCGGCGGGGTCGGTGCGTACTCTCGTAAGGTCTCCCGCTGGCAGCGGGCCCGTTTTGCGTGCCCGTCTTCCTTGCGCCCCGGCGTCGATCGTCGAAGGCCAGGAGACACCACAGACAGATGTGCTGTGCGCAGGACACGCCGTGAGGCGGGTTCCGCGTGGAAGTCGAGAGCAGGAGAACAAGCCGTGAGCAAGCGCACCTTCCAGCCGAACAACCGCCGGCGTGCTCGGACCCACGGGTTCCGGCTGCGGATGCGTACCCGTGCGGGCCGCAGCATCCTCGCCGCCCGTCGTCGCAAGGGCCGCGACAAGCTGTCCGCCTGATCTCGCCGAGCTGCGAGGCGTGCCGTGCTGCCCGCCGATGAGCGGCTACGGCGGAGTGAAGACTTCCGCACGGTCATCCGAGGCGGCGCCCGAGCCGGGCGCCGCCGCTTGGTCGTGCACCTGCTCGCAGCGTCCACGGGTAACCCTGCGGTCAGCCGAGCCGGCTTCGTCGTGAGCAAGGCCGTCGGCAACTCGGTCGTACGGCATCGCGTGTCCCGGCGTCTGCGGCACCTCGTCGCGGATCGCCTCGGAACCCTGCCGCCGGGCAGTTCGTTGGTGATACGGGCCCTTCCGCCCGCGGCCACAGCGTCCAGTGCCGAACTCGGCTCGGATCTCGATGTGGCGCTGCGGCGACTCGGCTCGTCGTCGGCCGGGACAGCCGCGGGCCGGCGAAGTCCAGGATCGCGGGCGAACGAACGTTCGGACGCGATCGCCGACGCCGGCGTTGAAATCGGACCAACAGTGTGAGTGAAGCGCAGGTCGCCAGGAGCGACACGACCCCATCGGAGGGCCCGGGCAGGACCCGGCCGACCCCGGCCGCGTGGGTGTTGCTGCTGCCCGTGCGCTTCTACCGCAAGGCGATCTCCCCCTTCTTCCCGCCGCAGTGCCGGTTCCATCCGAGCTGCAGCGCGTACGCGGCGGAAGCACTGACTCGGCACGGCGCCGCTCGAGGCTTCTACCTCGCGGTGCGCAGGCTGATGCGCTGCGGTCCGTGGACCTTCCCCGGCCTGGACCCCGTTCCGGAGAAGTTCGGCTTCCGCCACCAGAGACCCGATACATCAATCGAGGAGTAGCTCAGTGCTCGACTTCATCTACTACCCCGTGTCGTTCATCCTCTGGTGTTGGCACAAGGTATTCGGGTTCGTGCTCGGCGAGCAGAACGCGTTCGCCTGGATCCTGGGCATCATCTTCCTGACCTTCACGGTCCGCGGCATCATGTTCAAGCCGTTCGTGAACCAGGTCCGGTCGATGAAGAAGATGCAGGACTTCGCACCCGAGATCAAGAAGGTGCAGAAGAAGTACGCGAACGACAAGCAGCGCCAGGCGCTGGAGATGCAGAAGCTCCAGAAGGAGCACGGCGTCAACCCGCTTGGTAGCTGCCTGCCGATGCTGCTGCAGATCCCGGTGTTCATCGGTCTGAACCACGTGCTGCGGATGTTCAGCAACCTGCCGGTGGAACAGAAGACCGACGGTAACTACTTCTTCTCCCAGACGGACGTCAGCTCGTACGTCCAGGCCGACATCTTCGGTGTGAACCTCGGCGACGCGATCTACAACTCCACGCTCGTCGGCGGTGCCGGCGCGGGTGGCAGTTTCACGTGGAACGTCGCGCCGGTCGCCATCCCGCTGATGATCGTCGCCAGCATCGCGACGCACCTCACCGCGCGGCACTCGGTGGCCCGGCAGAACCCGGCATCCGCCACACCGCAGACCGCGATGATGAACAAGCTGACGATGTACATCTTCCCCTTCGGTGTGCTCGTGTTCGGTGCCCTCTTCCCGATCGGTCTGCTCATCTACTGGCTGGCGAACAACGGCTGGACGCTGATGCAGCAGCGGCTCGTCTACACGAAGATCGACAAGGAAGAAGCGAAGAAGAAGTCCGAAGCCGTCGAGAAGCGGAGCGCCGCCGCTCCGAAGGTCGGCCAGAAGCCGAAGGTGGGCCAGAAGCCCAACCAGCCGAAGAAGCCGAACGCTCCGCAGACCGACGAGACGGAGCAGGACGGCGCGAAGAACGGCAACGGCGCGAAGAACGGCAACGGCGCGAAGAACGGCAACGGGACCAAGGGCGGCAACGGAGCAAAGAACGGTACGGCCAAGGGCAACCCGAAGGGCGGCGGTGCCTGGGCCAAGAACGGCGGCGCGCAGGGCAAGCCGAAGGGCCAGCAGGCCAAGAAGCCGGGCACACCCAACAACAAGACCACCGAGCAGAAGAGCTCGAGCGAGAACGGGACCGGGGTCCCGGGCGTCGTCAGCGATTCGACCAAGAAGTCGGGACGCAAGCGTCGGTGACACAGCCCGGGTCTGGAGAGGAGACAGCCATGTCGGAGACGGTCCAGGAGATCGACACCGAGCGGGACGACGCGGTCACCACTGACGCGCCGGAAACCAAGAAGGAGAAGGGCGTCGAGGACGACGTCCTGGTCCACGAAGGCGACATCGCAGGCGACTACCTGGAGCGCCTGCTCGACGTGCTGGACTACGACGGTGACATCGACCTCGACGTCGAGGCGGGCCGGGCGATCGTGAGCATCGACGGCGGTGAGGATCTCGAGAAGTTGGTCGGCCCCCGTGGCAACGTCCTGGAGGCGCTGCAGGAGCTGACCCGTCTCGCGGTTCAGCAGGAGACCGGCTCCCGCACACGGCTGATGCTCGACATCGCCGGATGGCGTGCCGACCGTCGTGAGGAACTCCGCGAGCTCGGCAAGTCGACCGCTGAGGGTGTGCGGTCCTCCGGCGAGAGCGTGCGGATGCAGCCGATGAGCCCGTTCGAGCGGAAGGTGGTCCACGACGCCGTGGCCGCCGTCGACGGGGTGCACAGCGAGAGCGAGGGTGAGGACCCGAAGCGCCGCGTCGTGGTCATCCCCGACTGACACGCGACTCCGGTATCCGACGACGCCGCCCACCGAATCGGTGGGCGGCGTCGTTGCGTTCAGGGAGTTACACCGGTGTCGTTTCACGTGAAACTCGCCGGGCTTGGACCAAGCGGCTGACCGGCTACGTGGACTTGTCCACAGTTGCGGTCTGTCGTGCGGTATCGGCTCCCCTGTCGGGGACAATCGCAGGCACCCCGTTTCACGTGAAACGGGACGATTGAGGAGAGATGTAGTGGGTGTGGACGAGGCGGGGATGGTGGCGCCGCCGGCAGCGGGGCAGATATTTGGTGAACGTCTGCCGCTGGCCGAGGCCTACGTGCGGATGCTGGAGAGGTCCGGCGTCGAGCGTGGCCTGATCGGTCCGCGTGAGGTCGACCGGCTCTGGGATCGGCACGTGCTGAACTCGGCCGTCGTCGGCGATCGCGTCGCATCGGGAGCCCGGGTGATCGACGTCGGATCCGGAGCGGGTCTTCCGGGAGTGCCGTTGGCGATCAGCCGACCGGACCTCAGTATCGTCTTACTGGAGCCGATGGCTCGCCGGGTCGACTGGCTGAACGAAGTCGTGGAGACCCTGGGGTTGGAGATCACCGTCGTACGGGGACGCGCCGAGGAGCGCGTCATCCGCGATCAGCTCGGCCACGCGGATGTGGTCACCGCACGCGCGGTCGCCCCGCTGGCCAAGCTCGCGCAATGGTGCCTGCCGCTCGTTCGTCCGGGCGGTGTGCTCGTTGCGCTGAAGGGTGCGAGCGCCGCCGAGGAGGTGGAGCGGGATCAGCTAGCCGTCCACCGCTCCGGTGGGGGCAAAGCGGAGATCGTCGAATGCGGAGGCGGACTCCTGGAGACGCCGACCTACCTGGTCTCCATCGAGCGCACCCAGGCGGAGACGAAGAGTCAGGCACGCAAGCGACAGCGGCGTGGACGCGAGTGACGAGAACGCAGTCGGAATCGCGTCGAGATGGAAGGATTGCCGAGTAGATGACGAGCAGCACGGAGCGGCCCATGTTCCACGTGAAACTGCGCGAACTCAGCGCGACCGAGGCGGTAACGACCGGACGAGGTGGCAACCGGTGAATCCAGCCTCGCCGCACGACGTCCCCGAAGTCCCCCAGCACCCAGGCTGGACTCCCATCGCGGAGGAAGCGGAGCGGGCCGCACGGGTCCTGCACCCCGAGGAGAACCAGCTACCGCGCCCGACGAAACGGCGGATCCTGACCGTTGCCAACCAGAAGGGCGGTGTCGGCAAGACGACCAGCACCGTCAACCTGGCGGCCGGGCTCGCGATCCACGGATTGAAGACCCTGGTCATCGACCTCGACCCGCAGGGCAACGCGAGCACCGCTCTCAATGTGGAGCACCGTTCCGGCACCCCCTCCGTCTACGAGGTGCTGCTGGGAGAGACCACGTTGGCGGAAGCCGCCGCGGTCAGCGAGCAGTCCCCCAACCTGTTGTGCGTCCCGGCGACGATCGATCTCGCCGGCGCGGAGATCGAGCTTGTCTCGATGGCTTCGCGGGAGTCGCGGCTGAAGGAGGCGCTGTCCGACGACGCACTCGACGAGCTCGGCGTGGACTACGTCTTCGTCGACTGCCCGCCCTCGCTCGGACTGCTCACGGTGAACGCGATGGTCGCCGCACGCGAGGTACTCATTCCGATCCAGTGCGAGTACTACGCGCTGGAGGGGCTGGGACAGCTTCTCAGCAATATCGAGCTGGTCCAGGCGCACCTGAACCCCGAGCTGTCCGTCTCGACGATCGTGCTCACGATGTACGACGGCCGCACCAAGCTGGCGGACCAGGTGACCAACGAGGTGCGCAACCACTTCGGCGAGGTCGTGCTGAAGACCGTCATCCCGCGCAGTGTGAAGGTGTCCGAGGCGCCGGGATACGGCCAGACCGTCCTCGCGTACGACCCGGGTTCACGTGGCGCCATGAGTTACCTGGATGCCGCACGCGAGATCGCCGAACGTGGCGCTCGCGGCGGTACGACCGAGAAAGGGGCGGGAGCATGAACGAACGGAGGGGCGGCCTCGGTAGAGGTCTTGCCGCGTTGATCCCGACCGCGCCGGTCAACGCGGACCCAGCGCCGGCTGCTGAGCCTGCACCGAAGCCGGACCCGTCGGCCGCGCCGGACGGCGACAAAGGCTGGTTCGGTGCGAACGGGGCCGTCGGTTCGCATGCCGGCGAGGTCGCCGGTGCGGTGTACCGGGAGATCCCGGTCGGCTCCATCAAGCCGAACCCGAAGCAGCCGCGATCGGTGTTCGACGAGGACGCGCTCGCCGAGCTGGAGCACTCCATCCGCGAGTTCGGCCTCATGCAGCCGATCGTCGTACGGCAACTCCCGGACGATGAGTATGAGCTCGTCATGGGTGAGCGTCGCCTGCGTGCCTCGCAGCAGGCGGAGCTGGAAGCGATTCCGGCGATCGTCCGGCAGACCGCCGATGAGGCGATGCTCCGCGATGCTCTGCTGGAGAACATCCACCGAGTTCAGCTGAATCCGCTCGAAGAAGCGGCGGCGTATCAACAGCTACTCGAAGAGTTCGAGGTGACTCACGAGGAGCTGGCCGGCCGGATTGGCCGCAGCCGCCCGGTCATCACGAACACGATCCGCTTGCTGAAGTTGCCGCTTCCCGTGCAACGCAGGGTGGCCGCTGGGGTGCTCTCGGCGGGGCACGCACGTGCGTTGCTGTCGCTGGAGGACGCGAACGGTCAGGAAGAGCTGGCGACTCGGATCGTTGCGGAGGGCCTGTCGGTCCGGGCGACGGAGGAGGCGGTGACTCTGGCGAAGGGCGCCGCTCCCCCGAAGCCCAAGCCTGCCGCTCGCAAGCCGATGCAGGCGCCGGGTCTGCAGGATCTCGCCAACCGGCTCTCGGACACCTTCGACACAAAGGTGAAGGTCGATCTGGGACGGCGGAAGGGGCGGATCGTGGTCGAATTCGGCTCCGTAGACGATCTTGAGCGCATCGTGTCGATCATCGATTCAAATCAGTCAAATCGGACATCCAAAACCGATTAGGGATCACCCCAGGGTATTTCGTCACGGTGATGATTTCTGTCGGTCGACCACTGGAATGCGTTCAGTAGTGGCTTGTGCGGCCCGCCGGCAGGAACGGGTTCGACGGCAGCCGAGGTGATCATGACGAAGGGCCCCGCCGTTTGGCAGGGCCCTCGGGTGAACCAGTGTCGCCCGGACGATCCCAGGACGACAAGTCGACTAGTGTCAACCGGCGCGATGGACCGCCCGATCCACCAGCTCGGCGAACACCTCGCCGAGCGTGTCGCCGGAGGCTTCCACGGCCATCGGCACGGTCGAGGTCTCGGTCAGCCCCGGGGACAGGTTCACCTCCAGGAACTGGACGGTGCCGTCCGGGCGGACGACCGCGTCGGTCCGGGAGATGTCGCGCAGGCCGAGTAGCCGGTGCGCGGCCACGGCCAACTCGCCGACCGCCTTGGCCGCGTCGTCGCCGAGCCGGGCAGGTGTGAAGAAGTCGGTGAGCCCGGCCGTGTAACGCGCGGTGTAGTCGTAGACGCCGTTCTCCGGCACGATTTCCACCGCCGGCAGGGCCACGGGCCCCTCGGCGCGTTCGACGACCGTCACGGCCACCTCGACGCCATCCACGAAGCGTTCCGCGAGCACCGTGTCGCCGTAGGCGAAGCAGCCGACCATCGCGGCCGGGAGTTCGCTCGCGTCGCGGACCACCTGGGTCCCGAGCGCGGAGCCACCCTGGTCGGGCTTGAGGATCATCGGCAGCCCGATGCGTTCCACGATCGCGTCCAGCACGCCCTGGGCGCCGAGTTCCCGGAACGTGCTGTGCGGCAGCACGACCCAGTCCGGTGTGTCGTGCTCGGCGGCGGCGAGCAGCGCCTTCGCGGTCGGCTTGTCCCAGCCACGGCGGCAGGCCTGCGCGCCCGAGCCGACGAACGGGATCCCGAGCATCTCCAGCACGGTCTGCACCGAGCCGTTCTCGCCCTCGCCCCCGTGCAGGGCCACCACGACGGCGTCCGGCCGCTGGTCGCGCAGCCGCTTGAGCAGGCCGGCGTCGGTGTCCCATTCCTCCACGGTCAGCCCCTGGCCGCGCAGGGCGGCGGACAACCGCCTGCCGGAGCGCAACGAGACGTCTCGTTCGTGGGAGAGGCCGCCTGCGAGCACTGCGACACTGCGTTCGGCCACCTGGAAAACCCCTTGCTTCTTACCGTCTACTTCGGACGTTCTATGTGGACAGTCTACTTCGGACGGACGTTACTCCGTGTCCGGTGAGGGCGCCTGCGGTCCGGAGAGCTTGCGTGCGGTGACGCTGCCGAAGGTGCGCACCAGGTCCATCTCCGACTCCAGCACGGCGGCCAGCCTGCGAACACCCTCACGGATACGTTCCGGCGTCGGGTAACAGTAGGACAGGCGCATCTGCCTGCTGCCCAGCCCGTCGGCGTAGAAGCCGGTCCCGGAGGCGTAGGCGACCCTGGCGGTGACCGCCCTCGGCAGCATCGCCTTGGTGTCCACGCCCTCGGGCACCGTCATCCAGACGTAGAAGCCGCCGTCCGGCCTTGTCCACGTACAGCCTTCGGGCATGTGCTGTTCGAGGGCGGACAGCATCGCGTCCCTGCGTTCGCGGTAGTTCTCGCAGAACGTCTTGACCTGGCCCTTCCAGTCGTGCGTCGACAGGTAACGCGACACGACGAGCTGGTTGAGCGTCGGGGGGCAGAGGGTCGCGGATTCGGCCGCCAACACCAGTTTCTCGCGTACCGCGTGCGGGGCGAGCACCCAGCCGACGCGCAGACCCGAGGCGAAGGTCTTGGAGAACGAGCCCAGGTACACGACGTTGTCCGGGTCGGTGGAACGCAGCGCGGGGTAGGTCTGGTTGTCGAAACCGAGCAGACCGTAGGGGTTGTCCTCGACGACCAGGACGTCGTGGCGGCGGCAGATCTCCAGGATCTCGCCGCGCCGCTCGATGGCGAGCGTAACGCCGGCGGGATTGTGGAAGTTCGGGATGGTGTAAAGGAACTTGACCCGCTTGCCGTTCTTCTCGGCCTGGCTGAGGGCCTCGGCGAGAGCGGCGGGCACCAGGCCGTCGTCGTCCATCGCGACGTGCACGACGTCCGCCTGGTACGCGGCGAAGGAGCCGAGCGCGCCGACGTAGGAGGGTCCCTCGGCAATCACCGTGTCGCCCGGGTCGCAGAACAGCCGGGTGACCATGTCCAGGCCCATCTGGGAGCCGACGGTCACCACCACGTCGTCCGGATGCGCGGAGATGCCCTCCAGTGCCATGACCTCGCAGATCTGCTCGCGCAGCGCGGGTACGCCGTGCGCGGAGCCGTACTGCAGCGCACTGAGCCCGTCCTCGGAGATCAGCTCGGCCATCTGCGTGGACAGCGATTCCAGCGGCAGGGCCGCCAGGTTCGGCATACCGCCCGCGAGGGACACGACCTCGGGCCGGCTGGCGACCGCGAAGAGCGCTCGGATCTCCGAGGCCGTCATGCCCTTCGTCCGCGCCGCGTAGCGGTCGAGGTGCGGGTCGAGGTTCTGGTGACCGGTGGCCGCGGGCGTTGGCCCGGGCCGCGGTTCGGGCGGAGAAGCAGTCATCGGACACTTCGCAGGCAAGTCGCAGGGCGTGGTCCTACCAGGTAGGCAGTCCATCGAGTGTAACCGTGCCCTCCTTGGGGCTCCCGCCCTTTCGATGTGCGTCACATCCGCCTATCCTTGCGGCAGGCCGTCCGGTCGGCGTCTGAGCACGCCCGGCATCTGGAGGACGGAGGGGTTCACCGTTTCGGGGAGGTCGGGTGTCGCGACGCGTCGTTGGCGTCACGCTGGACAACCTGGAGCAGCTTCCCAAAGACTGCCGCCGCTGCGTCTACTGGGAACTCGCGCCACACCTGAAGGCGCAGGCCGAGGAGTTCGGCGACACCGAGGTGGAGAAGGAAGCCTGGGTCTCGGCAATCCTGCTCGAATGGGGAGCCTGCGGCCGTATCGTCTTCAGCGACACCCTCCCGGTCGGTTTCGTGCTGTACGCCCCGCCGAACGCCGTGCCCCGTTCCAGTGCCTTCCCCACCTCGCCCGCCAGTGCGGATGCCGTACTGCTGACCGGCTTCCACGTCCTGCCCGAGTTCCGCGGCGGCGGGCTGGGGCGGTTGCTGGTGCAGGCGGTCGCCAAGGATCTGACGAAGCGCGGTGTGCGGGCGATCGAGGCGTTCGGTGACGCGCAGCCGTCCGAGCCGGAGGAGGGCGTCGGCGGGCACACCTGCGTCGTCCCGTCGGAGTTCCTGCAGTCGGTCGGTTTCAAGACCGTCCGGCCGCATCCGAAGTGGCCGCGGTTGCGGTTGGAGCTGCGTTCGGCGATCTCCTGGAAGGAAGACGTCGAAGCTGCCCTCGAGCGTCTGCTCGGGCAGGTTTCGATCAGCACGGCCGAGCCGAGCGCGGCGCGCGCATAACATCGGCCCCCGGCGGCCTCGGCGCGAGTTGCCCACAAGCTGTCCACATCGCATCGAGTTGTCCACAGATTTCGGGCGCGGGCCTTCGGGGCTGGGCGAGTGGATACGCTGGAGCCGGGGTTGCCCCCCGGGAAGGGCGGGGGCTGGTCTGGGCCCGGATCGAGGCGCTGACCAGCGGAAACCGTGCTACTCGGCCTTGGCCAGCTCGTGCGCGAGCACGTCCGCGAAGGTGAAGGTGCCGGTCGGCTGGTCGTTCTCGCCGAGCAGGTACAGCCGCTTGACGGCGATGAGCAGCCCCTCCGCCACGACGTCGCGGAACGCCGCCTCACCCAGCCTGCGGTGATCGTCCGGGTTCGTCAGGTAGCCGATCTCCACCCGGACGGCCGGGCAGCGCGTCATCCGCAGGATCTCCCACGTCTTACGGTGCGTGCGGCAATCCCGCAGCCCCGTACGCGCGGCCAGTTCCCGCTGGATGAAACCCGCCAGCAGCTCGCCGACGGTCGAGGTGGCGCCGTCACCGGTGCCGTAGTGGTAGCTCGCGACGCCCTGCGCGAACGGCGACGGGTTCTGGTCGCAGTGCAACGACAGCAACAGGTCGGCGCCCGCCTCGTTGGCGAACTCCGCCCGTTCCGCCTCAGCGGGCCCCTGCTGCGGCCCCCGCGAGATCAGGGCCTCCATGCCGGTCGCCTTCATCCGGCCTTCCAGCCGGCGCGCCAGGTCCCACGCCAGGTCCGCCTCGCGCAGCCCACCGAACTCGATGCCCGTGTCGGAGCCGCCGTGACCCGGATCGATGACGATCCGCTTGCCACGAAGCCGCGAGCCCGCCTGCCGCACCTGCTCCCGTTCACGCAGGTACACCGGGCTGCCGCCACGGGCACGCGGGGAGGAGAGCTGCCGCAGGGCACGGATCGTGGCCGCGCCGCAGATGCCGTCGACGGTCAGGCCGTACTCGCGCTGGAAGTTCCGCAGGGCGTGCTCGGTCTGCGGACCGAAGACCGCGTCCGGACGCCCGCAGTTGTAGCCGAGCTCGGTGAGCCGCTCCTGCAGGGCGAGCACGTCGTCGCCGAACACCGGCGCCGACATCAGATGCGCCAGCGGCCTGCTGCCGAGGTGGTAGCTGGCACCGCGAAGTGCCCGGTAGGTCGCCGTGCCGACCACTCCGTCGGTGATCAGTCCCCGGCGCTGCTGGAACGCACGCAACGCGTGCTCGACGCCCGGGTCGAAGGCCGGTTCACCGGTCGCGTACGACTCGGGTAGCAGGCCCAGGGCGACGAGCATCGTCCTGATCTCGGCGACTTCCTGTCCGACGTCACCGCGGCGGAGTACCCGCATGCACTCCTCGCTCTTCCTTGGGCACCGACTTTAGTCCGATGCTGGGCAGATTTGGCTGTGGTCATCGACCAGAGCCTCTATTGTGCCCTGCCGACTCTCGGTGAGCGCGCAGGGCCGGTCGGTGCGTGTGTTCTCGCCGGTTCGCGGGACCGTCGACCACGTGGGTGACGATCCCCCCGGACGAGCATGACGCGCCGACCGGCCCGAAGGAAATCCGGCTCGCTCAGGCGAGCACGTCGGACAGGTCCGAGAGCAGCGCGGCCTTCGGCTTCGCGCCGACGATCTGCTTCACCGGCTTGCCACCCTGGAACAGGATCAGCGTGGGCACCGACATCACCTGGTAGTCGCGCGCGGTGTTCGGGTTCTGGTCGATGTCCAGCTTGGCGACGGTCAGCTTGTCGCCGTGCTCGGCGGCGATCTCCTCGAGCACCGGGGCGACCATCTTGCACGGGCCGCACCAGGTCGCCCAGAAGTCGACCAGTACCGGCTTCTCACTGGTCAGGACGTCGTCGGCGAAGCTGGAGTCGGAAACCTTCACGGTGTCGGCCATGTTCTCTCCTCGGGTCGGAAACTTGTGTGGGTAACGGGAAAACGATCAGCTCGCGGACGCGCCGTAGCCGCCGCCGACCAGCTCGGCGGCCTGTTCCGCCTCCCCGGTCACCTCGTTCTCGGCCAGCCAGCGCTCCGCGTCGATCGCCGCGGTGCAGCCGGAACCGGCCGCGGTGATGGCCTGCCGGTAGGTGTGGTCGACCAGGTCGCCACAGGCGAACACGCCGTCCACGTTCGTGTAGGAGCTACGGCCCTTCGCGAGGACGTAGCCTTCGGCGTCGGTGTCCACCAGACCCTTGACGAGTTCGCTGCGCGGATCGTGACCGATCGCGACGAAGAAGCCCGTCACATCCAAGGTCGATTCCTCGCCCGAACGGGTGTCCCTCAACCTGAGGCCGCTGACCTTGCCCTCGCCCAGCACCTCGTCAATCGCGGAGTTGAGCTGCCAGCGGATCTTCTCGTTCGCCCGGGCGCGTTCGAGCATGATCTTCGACGCCCGGAACTCCTCACGGCGGTGCACGATCGTCACCGACCGGGCGAACTTGGTCAGGAACGTGGCCTCCTCCATCGCTGAGTCGCCACCACCGACGACGGCGATGTCCTGGTCGCGGAAGAAGAAGCCGTCGCAGGTGGCGCACGAGGACACGCCTCGGCCCAGCAGCTCCTGCTCACCAGGCACGTGCAGATAGCGCGCGGCCGCACCCATCGCCAGGATCACGGCCCTGGCGGCGTACCGGTTGCCGTTCGCGGTGACGTACTTGACCTCGCCGTCCAGCTCGACGCTCTCCACGTCCTCCGAGCGCAGCTCCGCACCGAAGTGCTCCGCCTGCGCGCGCATCTCCGTCATCAGGTCCGGGCCCTGGATGCCCTCACGGAAGCCGGGGTAGTTCTCCACCTCGGTGGTGGTCATCAGCGCCCCGCCGAACTGCGAACCCTCGAACACCAGCGGTTCGAGCTGGGCGCGGGCGGCGTAGACGGCCGCGGTGTAGCCGGCGGGCCCGGAGCCCACAATGATCAGGTTCCGAACGTTCTCTGCAGCCACCCGTGACCTCCGCATCGCTTGTGACCGTGGGACTAATACGGTCAACACGATCGTAAGGGTCGGTGTTCCCGTGCCTGCCGATACGTGGCCCGCGCCGCTATCCGACGGTCCTGTCGAACACCGTGCCCGGATTGCCGGGGCCGCAGTCCGGTGCGAAGGCCACCAGCCTGAACTGCCCGATCTGCCCGCTGGGCAGCAGGATCAGCGTCGCGGGCTGACCGTCCACCGTGACCCCGCGGATGCCCGCGGGCTTGATCGACGGGTCGATGCCGTTGGACTCCATGCAGGCGGCGAGCCGGTCCTCGTTCTCCAGCGGCCCGAAGTCGCGGGCGTTCACGGCAGGGCCGATCGCTCCCGCGTTCAACCCCTCCTCCTGCAGGGCGAGCGGCGGCTCCGCGCCCGGCGCGGGCGCCGAGGACGGCTGCGCGACGGCGTCGCCGCCGGTCGTGGAGTTCGACGGGACGACGATGGCGATCGCCGCGACGGCAGCGGCGGCGGCCGTCAGCACACCGGCCCCCCAGCCGATGCGCTTGTTCCGCTTCCGGCGGGCGGCATCCATGCTGACCACGGGTGCGACCCCGGGTTCGGCGGCCGCCGCGGGCACCGCGGCCGGCCCGGCAGTGGAAGTGGCCGCCGCGCGCTGCTGCGACTCCTGGGCCAGCGCGGCGTCCAGACGGGCGGCGAAGTGGGCGGGCATCGGTTCGGCGGGCGCTTCGGCGAGCCCGGCCAGGTCCGCGGACGTGGAGTCCAGCGCCGCCAGGATGGCCAGCGCCTCCGGATCGTGCTCGACCCGCGGCCACAACTCGGCCGCCTCCCGTTCGTCCAGCACCCCGGCCTGCAGGTCGGCGAGCAGGTCGACAGACCATGGCGGGCCGACGGCCCCGCCAGTCCCCCGGCTACGGTCCGTCATCGTCCCTCCCTCTCACGCTGCGACCGATCCGGCCGCAACGTGCGCCGTGGATCATGCCGAACGGCGCCGTCGTGTTTGCTTTCGTGAGTTGGGACGTTCGGTTCCGCGTCCGGGTTCCGCAGATGCCCGAGAGACTTCGCGAGTTTGGCCCGGCCGCGCGCACACCGGCTCTTCACCGTGCCTTCCGCGATGCCGAGCATCCGTGCCGTCTCGGACACCGAATAGCCCTCGACGTCGACCAGCACGATCGGCGCGCGCTGATCCTCGGAGAGCAGGTCCAGCGCCTCGCGGACGACCAGCTTCGTCTCCCGCTCCGACATCGAGTCGCGCGGCGAGGCGGGCTCGTTGAATCCGGTTTCCGGCAGCGGGACGGTCGGCCGGGCCTGTTTGCGCCGGACACGGTCCAGGCAGGCGTTCACCACGATCCGGTGCAGCCAGGTCGTGACCTGCGACTCCGCCCGGAAGTTGCCGGCCGCGCGGAACGCCGAGATGAAGGCGTCCTGAAGCGCGTCGGCGGCTTCCTCGGGGTCGCGAACCGTGCGCAAGGCGACGGCCCACATCCGGTCCCGATGCCGCTTGACGAGTTCACTGAACGCATGCGGATCCCCGGCGGCGTGCGCTGCCAGGAGATCGGCGTCCGTGGGTGCTGCTGCGGTCACCCGTAAGAGACTACTAAGGGCGGTCGCCGGCCACGGTCCGGGATCAGGGCAGGTACGTGATCTCGGCTATCTCGGACTCGTGCTGGTCGCCCTCACCGGCGAGCTTCGTGATCCAGACGAGGATGTGGCGGCCCTGAGCGGGTGTCTGGAGCGCGATCTCCGTCTGCGGTCCGGTGATCTCCCCGTTGCCCACCACCTGGGTGCTGTCGAGCTGCGGGTTGTCGTCGTCGGCCACGCGGATCTCGACCGCTGTGCCCGCCGTGCCGGAGTCGATCCGCACCTTGCCGACGGTCACGTCCGACTCGAACTCGGCGATCAGCCCGACGCCCGGCTTCAGCCCGGGGAACTGCTGCTTGTAGGCGTCGGTCTTCCACACCGTGGCCGGATCGCCGTCGATGGCGTTCTCCGCACGCGCCGGGCTGTCGCCCTCGCCCTCCGGGTTGTAGACCTTCACCGAGGCCGCCTTCACCGGCTCGCCGCCCGCGGCGGGCGGCTCCGGCGCGGGGGCCTCGCCCGGCGGCGGGGCCTGCTGGCTCGTCGGATCGGCGACGTTCACCGGCGGGCCACCGGACGACGGGTCGTCCTGGAAGAAGCTGATCGCCATCATGCCCAGCCAGGCCAGGATGCCCACGGCGGCGACCACGACGACGGTCAGCCCGATCGCCAGCTTCCGCCGCCGTGCCGCGTCCTTCGGTGGTTTCGAGGTGGTCCAGACGCCGTCGCCCTCGTCCTCCACCGGTGCCGCGGTGGCGCCGACCGTCTTGATGAGCTGGGTGCGTTCCTGCGCCTCGGCCGCCTGGTCGAGCACGCGCAGGATCGCCGCCGTGGTGCGGATGCCGCCGTGCCCGCCGTCCTCGATGGTGCGCACGGCCAGCGAGGACAGCTCCGCCGGGACCTCGGACTGCAGCGAACGCGGCGGCACCACCCGGCCGCTCGGCGAACGCGGCGCCGACTGGATCGCGGACGGGCCCTCCGGCAACGCCCACTTGCCCGTCAGCAGCAGGTACAGCAGCCCGCCGAGCGCCTTCACGTCGTCACGCAGCGTGGCTTCGGGCAGCGGACCGGGGAAGGCGAGCCGGAGCCTGCCCTCCGGGGTGATCCGCAGCCGCTGCGGATGGTCCAGCCCCAGCACCAGGCCGGACTGGTGTGCCTGCTCGACGGCCTCGGTCAGCCCGGCGACCATCCGCGCGGCCGCACCGGGTTCGATCGGCTGGTTGTTCACCAGGTCGACGAGGTCGGAGCCCTTCGTCCACTCGGCGACGACGATGCCGAGCATCCCCTCGCCGGACGAGATGCCGTTGCCGAGACTGAGCACGTCCAGCACCCGGGCGACGCCGGCGTGGTTGAACTTGCCGGCGTGCGCGGCACGTTCCAGGGTGCGGCGGGCGACGGCGGCGGCAGCGGTGTCGGCCGGATCGCCGACCAGCATGGTCAGCGCGACGTCCCGGCGGAGCTGCCCGTCGCGAGCCCGCCACAGATGCGCCCCGGCCCGCTCGTCGATGCCGAACTGGGCGAGCAGGCGATAGCGGCCGTCACCGACGACACCCCCGGGGGCCAGCGGTGCGTTCCGCCTGCTCGCCCCGGAGGCACGACGAGGAGTGGTCCCGTCCTGTGCGTTCACACCCACCCGGGACTGACCACCTGTCTGCTCGTTCCGCCTTGTGTCCACGCCCTACTCTCCCCGTGCATCTCCCAGCCGAGGGTACGTGAATCCCCCGCGTACGCGACTCGCACGCGGGCCCACACCACACCCGCGGATCAGCCCCGCTTGAGCAAGCGGGTGATTCTGCGGGTAACAGGTTCCAGCTCGTCGACCTTCAGCGCGATCAGTACTCCGAACGAGACGCCGATTCCGACCACACCCTGCAGAATCAGCTTGATCCAGGCACCGAGCGTGGCATTGATCGAATCCGGTACGAGCAACCCGACCAGCGCCGCCGCCAGCACCCCCAGCCCGCTCGCGACGACGGTGAACAGGATCACGCCGATGACGCGCTTGCTGCGCAGGTTGCCGAGCTGCACCCACAGCCACACCTGGCCGAGGATCGCGCCGATCACGAACACCAGCGAGTTGACCAGCATCACGCCGAGCACGACGTTCTCCGGGGTGAGGATCCCGGACGCCAGGTACAGCAGCGGAACCTTCACCGCCGTCATCACGATCATGATCAACGTCGGCGTCCGCGAGTCCTTCATCGCGTAGAACGCCCGCATCTGCAGCATCACCAGCGCGTACGGCAGCAGCCCGAACGCCGACACGGCCAGCGTCTGACCGAGCCGCTCGGCGTCGGCGACGTCACCGTTGCCGACGGCGAACAGCGCCACACCGATCGACGTGCCGGCCACCGCCATCACCGCGGAGATCGGCAGCAGGGCGATCGTCGTCAGCCGGGAACCGTAGGACAGGTCGGCGATCAGCTTGCCGGTGTCGCCGTCCGCGGCGGCGCGACTCATCCTCGGCATGATCGCCGTCAGCAGCGAGACGCCGATGACGCCGTACGGGAGCTGGAAGAGCAGCCAGGCGTTCGAGTACGTCGAGGCGCCACCCTCCGCGCCGGAGGTCAGCACCCGGGTGTTGATGACGCTGCCGATCTGGCTGACCACGACGTAGCCGAGGATCCACAGCGCCAGCCCGCCGAACTCGCGCAACCGGTCGTCGAGGCCCCAGCGCAGCTTGAACCGGAAACCGGACCGCTTCAGCGCCGGGATCAGGTACAGGGCCTGCACGACCATCGCCGCCAGCACACCGAGCCCGAGCACCAGCACCCGCGGCTCGCTCATCTGCTGCGGCACGATCGTCGCGTCGCCGGGAAGCAGCGCGAAGACGGCGATGGTCAGGAAGATGACGATGTTGTTCGCCACCGGCGCCCACTGGGCGGGACCGAAGATCTGCTTCGCGTTGAGGATCGCCGAAAGCACCGCGAACAGCCCGTAGAACAGCAGGCCGGGCAGCAGCAGGTAGGCGAACCAGGTGGCCAGCGCCGGGTTCGCGCCGCCGGTGTCGGACACCAGCAGCGAGGTGATGAACGGTGCCGCGGCCGTGGAGACGACCGTGCCCAGCAGCAGCACGCTGCCGGCGATCGTCAGCAGCCGCTGCGTGTACGCCTCGCCGCCGTCCTCGTCGTCCTGCGAACGCACCAGCAGCGGGATCATCACACTGGTCAGCACGCCGCCGAGCAGCAGCTCGTTGATGATCAGCGGCAGCGTGTTGGCGACGGTGAAGGAGTCGTTCAGCACGCCGAGCCCGGCGACCGCGGCCAGCATCACCTTCCAGGCGAACCCGGTGATCCGGCTGGTCAGCGTCGCGATGGCCATCCGGCTGCTGGCCTTGACCAGCGAAGGGGCCGCCTTCTTGCCGTCCGCCTCCTCGGCACCCGACGCCGCGGGCGGTCCCTCGCCGATCGCCTCCGCCGGAGGTGTCGGCAACGCGACGCGCGGCAGGAACCGGGTGGCCAGCTCGTCGTACGGACGGGAGACGTCCGGGTCGGCGCTCGGCCAGCGCACCCCCGGCAGCTCGCCGGGCGCACGCGGGATGAGCATCGTCTGCTCGCCGCGCGTCTCCGGTGGCGGGGCGGACGGCCTGCCGTCCTGCTCCTGGTGCCACGGGCGGACCGGCGGCTGCCTGCGCGGCGGTGGCGGAGGCGGGCGTCGGCCACCGTCGCGCCGCTGCTCGGCCGGCGGTTGGTTGCGGGCCGGTGGCGGGCGGCGCCTGCCGTCCACCGGAGGTGGCGGCGGCGGGGGCGGCTGCCTGCGACGCGGACCGTCGCCGACCGGCGGGGGCTGCCTGCGCCTTCCGTCCGGCGGCGGGGGCGGCTGACGACGCCGCCCGTCCGGCGGGGGTTGCTGACGCTGCCTGGGCTGATCGGCTCGTGGTGGCTGCGCGCGCTCGCGTTCCGAGCGCGGTACCTCACGCTCGGGTCGCGAGGTCGGCTCTCTGTCCAACACCTGCCCAATCCTCAGCGTTCACAACTCAGCGCCCTGCGTCGACGACCGTTTCCGTCGGTCCAGGGTAGTCGGCCGGGACCTGAACCTGTCGCTTCGCCCGTACGCGCTTGTAGATGCGCCTGGCGGAGAGCAGCAGCAGGGCGCCGGCCGCGGTGAACGTGACGATGATGGTGATCGCGCCGTACTCGTTGGACGTCAGCTCGAAACGCGCCGTCGGGCCGAGCTGGGTCACCCCGCTGGGGGTGGTCAGCGAGACGTTCACGCTGAACCGGCCGGGGCGCAGCGCCTCGGTCGGTACCCGGTTGGTCACCGACAGGGTCGCCGGGACGCCGAACGTCGCCTGGTCGCCGGGGCGGAGCCCGGTCGCCTGGGACAGGTCGATCCGCAGGTTGATCAGCACCGGCAGCTCGTTGCGCACCGACACCGGCAACGGCGACGAACCGGAGGCCAGCGAGATCACCTGGCCGGGCAGCTCGATCCGCACCTGGGAACGGATGGCGTCGAGCTGCCCCCGCGCGTCCCCGGTCGCGGTGGCGGCGCGGCTGCCGTTGCCGCGCCACACCGTCGAGCTGCCGCGGACGATGCCGTTGCGCACCGGCTGCAGCAGCGCGGCCGGATCGACCTGCACGGTCGGATCCACGCCCATCGACCCGCCGAGGTCGCTCAACTCCTCCTCGATCCCGGACATCTCGGTGACCACCTCGCCCGGCGACTCCTCGGCCACCTCGGCTGCCGTGTACGGCATCGGCGCGGTGCCCTCCGAGGGGGCGGTGAGCAGTTGCTGCAAGGGCGCGGGACGCACCATTCCGACGTCGGCGAGCTGCCCGATGCCGCTGAGGAACCGGGACAGCTCCTGCGGCGGGGCGCTCCAGTGCCGCGGCGGGGCGAGCAGTAACGGGGCGCCCTGGGGCTCGGAGTCGGCGTCGCCGCCGAGCCCGGTACGGAACGCCAGCGTCGCCAGGCCGTTCTGCGTCGCGATGTCGGGTTCGTCGGCGGGCTTCGCCGAGCCTACGGCCGACTGCGGGCGGCCGCTGTTGCCGGCCAGCGCCGCCGCCAGCAGCGGATCGAACGGCTGCGCGCGGATACCGGTGCCGTCGATGCCCACCCCGGACGTCAGCGGGCTCTCCGAGGCGAGCCGCTTCGGGTCGGTGATCATCGCCGAGACGCCGGCCTCGCCGAGCGTGCCGAGCGTCCCGGAGTCCATCGCGCCGTCCGGCCAGAGCACGCCGGGCAGCAACTGGGTGCCGAGCACGCCCTCGATCAGCGGGGTGCCGCTGACCGCGGAGGTGACCAGCGCCGAACCCTTCTCCTCCGGCTGCACCCTGGACAGCGTGTTCAGGTCCGCGTCCGCGTACGGCATCTGGATGACGCACCGGCCCTCGGTCAGCTTCCGCAGCGAGTCGAGCCAGCGGTTCGCCGCCTCCTGGCCCTGCCCCGGCACCGGCCCGGAGGTGCCGCGCACGTTGTAGCCCCGCGTCATCGACACCACGGTGTCCAGCAGGTCGGGGTCGATCGCGAAACACAGCGAGGAGGCCAGCCGCGGATCCTGCGAGGCCATCGCCGCGGAACCGACCAGCGCGTCCAGCCTGCCGCCCGGGGCCAGATCGCTGGCCAGATCGTCGTCGGTGAGTTCGACGGGCATGCCGTACGGCGCCGCCGCGATCCGCGGCCGCATGTCGGCGATCGGCCACAGCATCGACACACTGCGCGGCGCGACCGGCGTCTCCGGGCCGTCGCCGCCGGGCACGCTCAGCACCGGCAGCAGCGTGCTCAGCGCGGCCAGCCGTGCAGGGCCGCCGTACTCAGGGGTGCCGTTGACGTTCACCAGCAACGGGAAGACCCCGGGACGCCGGATCGACAGGCCCTCCGGGTCGTCGAGCGGAACGCTGATCGACAGTGGCGCGCTCTGCCCGGGGGCGAGCGCGGCGACCACGTCGACGAACGGGGAACGGGAACTGTCCGTCGGCGGGTCCTCGGCCAGCGACTCACCGAGCTGACGCTCCGAGGTCTGCCGCTCGCCCAGTTTGAACTGCGCCTTGACGTCGCTGATCAGGCGATCGCCGGTGTTGGTGATCCGCCCGGACACGTTCAGTGTGCTCGACGTCGAGGTGAGCACCCGCGGGCTCAGCTCGTCCACGTCCAGCTTCAGTTTGCTGGGGGCGTCCTCGATCTGCTGCGCGTCCGCGGACGGCGTCCTGGCCGGTCCGGCGCCGAAGAACCCGGCCAGGACGAGAAGGATCAGTGCCAGTGTGCATGCGGCGAGCCGCTTCATCTGTGGTCGGCCTCGTTCAATCCGGTTCAATCCGCTGCCTCGTCGGCAGCCGCGGTCTCGTGGAACAACTCCCGCGCCTTGCGTACCAGCTTGCGCTCGTCGGCGTAGGCGAGCCTGGTGTCCAGCTCGTGCAACGGCACCCAGGCGACCTCGGTGACCTCCACGTCCTCGTCCGACAGCTCGCCGCCGTACGCCTCGAGGAGGAAATGGTGGACGGTCTTGTGCACCCGCCTGCGATCGGCGACGAACCAGTAGTCGATCGTGCCGAGGGGGCTGAGCACGGTGGCGGAGATACCCGTCTCCTCCTTCACCTCGCGCACGGCCGTCTGCTCGGTCGTCTCGCCGTCCTCGATGTGCCCCTTCGGCAGTGACCACAACAGCTTGCCGTGCCGGTCCAGCCTGCCGATCAGCGCGGCACACCTACGTTCGGCGTCGACCACGAGGCCGCCCGCCGAGGTCTCGTCCACCGTGGTCAGCCTCCTGCCGCGGCGGCGCCGTGTCCGGCGTCCCGGTTTGGCACCACCGGAGCGACCGGCCGATCCAGGCATGCTGCGATGCTAGAGCAAACGACTTCGCCGGTACGCTGGCTTCTCGTGTCTGTGTCCGTACGTGTGTGTAGTAAGTGCACCTCTTCGTCGGTGGGATCCAAGTGAACGAGCGCGACGCCAAGCAGAACGCGGTAGCCGAGCTGATGCGGATCTGGCCGGTCACCGGCGAGCTCACCGAACGGTTCGCCGCCGCGGGTCACCGGCTGTTCCTGGTCGGCGGGAGCGTCCGCGACGCGCTGCTGGGCAGGCTCTCCTCGGACCTGGACTTCACCACCGACGCCCGGCCGGACCGGGTGCTGCGGATCGTCGGCGGCTGGGCGGACGCGGTGTGGGAGACGGGGATCGCGTTCGGCACCGTCGGCGTCACCAAGGACGGGGCGACGCTGGAGATCACCACCTTCCGCGCCGACTCCTACGACCGCGTCGGCCGCAACCCCGAGGTCACTTTCGGCGACACCGTCGAGGGCGACCTGCTGCGCCGCGACTTCACCTCGAACGCGATGGCGATCGAACTGTCCTCGCAGACCTTCGTGGATCCGCACGACGGCCTCGACGCCGTCGCCAAGCGCGTCCTGGACACCCCGGCCACCCCGCAGGAGTCCTTCGCCGACGACCCGCTGCGGATGCTGCGCGCCTGCCGGTTCGTCGCCCAGCTCCGCTTCGAACCCGCGCCGCGCGTGGTCGAGGCGATGACGGCGATGTCGGCGGAGATCACCAGGATCACCGCCGAACGCGTGCAGGCGGAGCTGTCCAAGCTGATCACCGGCGCCGACCCGCTGGCCGGGATCCGGCTGATGGTGGACACCGGACTCGCCGAACACGTGCTGCCCGAGGTGCCCGGGATGCGGCTGGCCATCGACGAGCACCACCAGCACAAGGACGTCTACGAGCACTCGTTGACGGTGTTGCGGCAGGCGATCGACCTGGAACGCCGGGACGACCCGGACGCCGGACCGGACCTGGTGCTGCGGCTGGCCGCGCTGCTGCACGACATCGGCAAGCCCGACACGCGCGAGTTCCAGTCCGGCGGCGGCGTCAGCTTCCACCACCACGAGGTCGTCGGCGCGAAGATGACCCGCAAGCGGCTCAAGGCGCTGAAGTACCCCAAGGACGTCATCTCCGACGTGTCCCAGCTCGTCTTCCTGCACCTGCGCTTCCACGGCTACGGCAACGGCGAGTGGACGGACTCGGCGGTCCGCCGCTACGTCACCGACGCCGGTGACCTGCTGCCCCGCCTGCACAAGCTGGTCCGCGCCGACTGCACCACCCGCAACAAGCGCAAGGCGAACGCGTTGCAGCGCACCTACGACGACCTGGAAGCGCGGATCGCCCGGATCGCCGAGCAGGAGGACCTGGCGCGGGTCCGGCCGGACCTGGACGGCAACGAGATCATGAAGCTGCTGGGCGTACCGCCGGGCCCGCAGGTGGGCAGGGCGTGGTCGTTCCTCAAGGAGCTGCGGCTCGACCGTGGCCCGCTCGACTACGACGAAGCCGTGCGCGAGCTGCGCAAGTGGGCCGCCGAGGAGGGCATCACCGCCGCTCCCGGCTCCTGAGCCGCCGGGTCAGCGGCGTTCCAGCGCGCCCGTCTCCACGTGGTGCCCGACCGCGCGGGAGAGCAGGTACGACACCGCCCCGCCGGGCAGCCCGCCCCACGGCACGGCGATACCGGTGAGCACCCGCAACGGTCTGCGCACCCGGTAGAGGTGCCGCTCGTGTTCCCGCTCGGCCGCCAGCGCCGTCTCGGCGAAGGTGGCGTCCTCGGCGTGCAGCAGGTTGCCGCTCTCCTGACCGAAGCGCTGCAGCACGGTGCCCGGTGGAACGGTGACCATCCGCTTGCCGTGGAGGAAGTGCAACGGCGGCTCGCCACGCATCGGGACCACCGGCCAGTCCGTCGGCGGCTCCCGGAGCTGCGTCTCGTCCGGGCCGCTGACCCGCGCCCTGGCGGGAAACAGCAGCAGTGTGCCGAGCAGGAACCGGGCCGCCGCCTCCACCCTGGGGAAGTACACCGGGTCGACGGGCTCGCCGTCGTGCAGCGCCACCTCCCAGCCCATCGGGGTACGGCGCAGGCACCAGGCGCCGTCCGCCGCCTCACCGATCCGGTACGCACCGGGCAGCACGCCCTGCTCCCCGAGCCGCCTGCGCAGCACCGTCAGCGCCTCGGAGGCGCGCAGTTCCGGCTGCGGCTCGGCGACCCGGTCGGCGTTCGCGACGGCGTCCGGTTCGGCAAGGTCGCGAACCGACTGCGGCGGGTGCGGCTTGCCCAGCACCTCCGCCTCGGCCGTGGCCAGCAGCCGCCCGCTGACGTACGCCGGGCGGAACTTGTGCGCCCGGACGTGGTCGAGCAGCTCCGGATCCGGCGGCAGACCGTAGCGGCGCAGGTAGTGCGGCACGGCGGCGGGCCAGATCCAGGTGCCGTCGGTGTGGAAGGCGTCCGGCACGTCCTGCTTGCCGTTCGGCGTGAGGATGTCCGTCAGCCGTCCCGGCCGGGACAGCACCACCGGCGCGCGGAACAGGTAGTCCAGCAGCGGCCGGATTTCCTCCTGCGGCACCGGCGGACGGTTGACCTGCGGCTTCTCCCCCTCGACGTGGTTGTCGACGATCTTCGGCTGCCGGAACGTCACATCCAGCGGCAGGCCGCCCTTCGCCGCCAGCCAGTCCGGGACCTTCCCGCGGTCCCTGGGGAACCTGGCGAGTTCGGCCTCGTAGGAGCGGCCGCCCTGCCTGCCGTGCGAACCGGGTGGGAGTCGCCATCCCGGTTCGGCGTCCAGGTCGAAGTCGAAATCGAAGTTGGCGTCGGCGCCGAGCGTGAACGTGCCCTGGAACCAGGTGCCGGTGCCCTCGGTGAACATCGCCGTCCGCAGTCGCGCGAACAGTTCGGAGAGCTGCGCGGGCGGCGACACGGACACCGCCTCCTCGCCGACCACGGCACGGACCTCGAGTTCCGCGTAGTCGCCGACCTGGCGGAACTGGGCGCCGACGCGCTGCCAGCCCTCCGGCATGATCCCGCGCAGCGTGCGGCCGATCCCGCGCAGCAGTCCGTTCTGGTCCTCGCTGCCCGGTTCCGGCCCGTCGGCCGCGACCTCGACGAAGTCGTGCCGCTCCTGCCACAGGGCGGTGAGCCGTTCCGGGCCCACCCGCACGGTGAAGTCCGTCAGCCCCAGATCGCGGGCGCGCGCCTCGTCCTGCCCGGTCCAGCGCAGCGTCAGCGTGTCCGACGCCGAGGACTGCGCGACCCGGTAGATGTCGTCGTCGAAGTACACGTTGGTGTGCAGGCTGAACGTGCTGCCCGCTTCCTCGCCGGGCACGACCTTCGCGGGAAACCCGTTCCACTCCGCGTCGAAGCCCTCCGGGGCCTGTTCCCCCTGCAGGACCACCAGCAGCACCGTTCCGTCGGCGGTGGACCGCTGTGCGCGGAACACCTGTCCGCGCCAGACCGCGTAGAGCGCGTCCGGACGATCGGCGGCCTCGACTCGGTAGCGCACGACTTCCCCCTTCGAACCTTCCCCAAAGCTCGGATCAACTTATCCCACCCGTCGCCCACCACCGCCCTCAACGGTGACGCTGCGCGCCGCGGTGTTTCAATCCGTCGCCCACCACCGCCCTCAACGGTGACGCTGCGCGCCGCGGTGTTTCAATCCGTCGCCCACCACCGCCCTCAACGGTGACGCTGGGCGCCGCGGTGTTTCAATCCGTCGCCCACCACCGCCCTCAACGGTGACGCTGCGCGCCGCGGTGTCCCACCGTCGGCGACCGCAGCTCCGGGGAAGGGCGCGGTTTCGCGGGAGGTGGGTGGCCGGCGCACTCGGTCGCCTCTCGGCGGGTGGCACAGTGTGGCTCCAGCCGGACGGTATTCCACAAAGGCACTTCTAGGGTGAGCCCGGGGGACACGGAGTGCGCCGGCCACCCCTTTCAACGGCATCCACCCGATTGTTGTTCCCGGGACCGGATGAGCGCCGGCGGCGGTAGTGGAATCATGGTGGGGTGCGATCCGACGCCGAGGTGGACCCGGGAACGCTGCTCGTAGCCGCGCCCACGATGTTCGACCCCAATTTCCGCCGCACGGTGGTCTTCGTCATCGACAACCGGGACGAGGGCACGCTCGGCGTCGTGCTGAACCGGCCGAGCGAGATCCCGGTGGACGAGGTGCTGCCGAGCTGGGGCAGGCACGTCGTCGACCCGCAGTCGGTCTTCGTCGGCGGGCCGGTGGAGCGGAAGACGGCGCTGTGCCTCGCCGCGCTGCGGACGGGTGAGACGGCGGCGGACGTACCGGGGGTGATCGCGGTGCGCGGCCCGGTGGCGCTGGTGGACCTGGACGCCGACCCGGACGTGCTCGCGCCGAGGGTCCGCGGCCTGCGCGTGTTCGCCGGGTACGCGGGCTGGGACTCGGGGCAGCTCGCAGGGGAGATCGATCGCGGCGACTGGCTGATCGTGCCCGCGCTGCCCAGCGACGTGCTGGCCACGCCGAACCGGGACCTGTGGGGTCAGGTGCTGCGCAGGCAGGGCGTGCCGACGGCTCTGCTGGCCACCCATCCCGGGGACCTGCAGCGCAACTGAGCCGGAGCGTCAGGCCTGTTCGGCGGGCGGTGTCTTCGCTCCGGAGAGCGCACCGCAGCCGCCACCACCGCAGGCGCAGCCGCCGCAGCCACCGGCCGGGGGCGCCGGTTCCGGCGCCGGGATCGCGCTCGCCGCGCTGTGGCCGAGCAGCCCACCGCCCGCGAGCAGGGCGACCAGGCCGACGACGCCGACCGCGGCGGCGATCAGCAGCCCGGTCGTCGTCGGCATCGCGAGCGCGGCCGCCCCGGCGGCGACCCCCACCAGGCCACCGGCCATGGTCGGCAGCCCGGCGACCTTGTTCGCCACCCGGAACGCCTCGTCGCTGGCGAGGGTGGCCGGGGTGCGCACGCCGGCGCCGCGGTCCCTGGGCAGCTTCTCGCGCCAGCCGAGGTAACCACCCCAGCCGACCAGGACACCCAGCAACACGGGGATCAGCGCGACGACGAACACGTGACCAGGATAAAAGACGTCGTCAGCGGACGGGGAGGCCGTACCGCCCGGGAACGTTCGGGGCACGCACCCGCACGCTCGGGGCGGATACTGACGTGCACCCTCGTCAGGGCGGCGGCTACCATAGCTGCCATGAGTACGGGCCACCTGCTCCTTACCGGGCCGCGCTGACGTCCACAACGGACCGGCGCGGCCACCCCTCATGCCTCACGGCTGGGGGGTTCTGTTGTATTCAGGCCCTGTCGCACTTCACGCAGGGGTTCGAGCAGGCGAACACGGAGGATCGGCGATGAACGAGGGCACCGAAACCGTTCCGGAGGCCCCGGTGGCCGCGGCGAGCGCCCCGGAGACACCGCAGCACCGGTACACGGCCGCGCTGGCCGGGCAGATCGAGCTGCGCTGGCAGGACTTCTGGGCCGATCACGGCACTTACCACGCGCCGAACCCGAGCGGCCCGCTGCACGACGAGAGCGTCCCGGTGCCCTCGGACAAGCTGTTCGTGCAGGACATGTTCCCGTACCCCTCCGGCTCGGGCCTGCACGTTGGCCACCCGCTGGGTTACATCGGCACCGACGCCTTCGCCCGGTACAACCGGATGATCGGCCGCAACGTGCTGCACGCCCTGGGCTACGACGCCTTCGGCCTGCCCGCCGAGCAGTACGCCGTGCAGACGGGCACGCACCCGCGCACGACCACCGAGGCCAACATCGCCAACATGCGCAGGCAACTGCGCAGGCTGGGGCTGGGGCACGACGAGCGCCGCTCGATCGTCACCACCGATCCCGAGTACTACCGCTGGACGCAGTGGATCTTCCTGCAGATCTTCAACTCCTACTACGACGCCGAGCAGGGCAAGGCCCGCCCGATCGCCGAGCTGGAGAAGGCGTTCGCCGCTGGAAAGTCCACTCCGGACGGTCGCAAGTGGACGGACCTGAGCGGGGTCGAGCGACGCAAGGTGATCGACGACCACCGGCTGGTCTACATCTCCGAGGCCCCGGTGAACTGGTCGCCCGGCCTGGGCACCGTCGTGGCGAACGAGGAGGTGACCGCGGACGGGCGCACCGATCGCGGCAACTTCCCGGTGTTCCGCAAGAACCTGCGCCAGTGGATGATGCGTATCACCGCCTACGCCGACCGGCTGGTCGACGATCTGGACACACTGGACTGGCCGGAGAAGGTCAAGTCCATGCAGCGCAACTGGATCGGCCGCTCCCAGGGTGCGCGGGTCGGGTTCGCCGCCGGTGGCGAGCGGGTCGAGGTGTTCACCACCCGGCCGGACACGCTGTTCGGTGCCACGTACCTGGTGCTGGCCCCGGAGCACCCGCTGGTGCCGAAGCTGACCGCAGACCAGTGGCCGAGCGAGTCCACAGTGGACGAAAGCTGGACGGGCGGGGCGGCGACCCCGGCCGAGGCCATCCGGGCCTACCGCACGGCCGCCTCCCGCAAGTCCGATCTGGACCGGCAGGAGAACAAGGACAAGACCGGCGTCTTCACCGGCACGTACGCGGTGAACCCGGTCAACGGCAAGGAGATCCCGGTCTTCGTCGCCGACTACGTGCTGATGGGTTACGGCACCGGCGCGATCATGGCCGTACCGGGGCAGGACCAGCGCGACTGGGACTTCGCGAAGAGGTTCGGCCTGGACATCGTCCGCACCGTCGAACCGGGCGCGGGTTTCGACGGCGAGGCGTTCACCGGGGACGGGCCCGCGATCAACTCCACCAGCCAGGAACTGTCGCTGGACGGGGTGGACGTCGACGAGGCCAAGCGGACCACCATCGCGTGGCTGGAGGAGTCCGGCCACGGCCAGGGCACCGTGCAGTACAAGCTGCGCGACTGGCTGTTCGCGCGGCAGCGGTACTGGGGCGAGCCGTTCCCCATCGTCTACGACGAGGCCGGTATGCCGATCGCGCTGCCGGAGGACCAGTTGCCCGTGGTGCTGCCCGACGTCGACGACTACTCGCCGGCCACCTTCGACCCGGAGGACGCGGACTCCGAGCCCTCGCCGCCGCTGTCCAAGGCGGCCGACTGGGTCGAGGTGACGCTGGATCTGGGCGACGGGCCGAAAAAGTACCGCCGCGACACCAACGTCATGCCGCAGTGGGCCGGTTCCTGCTGGTACCAGCTCCGCTACATCGACCCGACGAACTCCAAGTCCTTTGTGGACCCGGAGAACGAGAAGTACTGGGTGGGCCCGCGTCCCGGCGAGCACGGCGTCGACGACCCCGGCGGCACCGACCTGTACGTCGGCGGGGTCGAGCACGCCGTGCTGCACCTGTTGTACTCCCGCTTCTGGCACAAGGTGCTGTACGACCTGGGCCACGTCTCCTCCACCGAGCCCTATCGCAAGCTGTACAACCAGGGCTACATCCAGGCGCACGCCTACACCGACTCGCGCGGTGTGTACGTCCCGGCGGACGAGGTCGTCGAGGACGGCGGCAAGTTCTTCCACGGTGACGAGGAGGTGACGCAGGAGTACGGGAAGATGGGCAAGAGCCTGCGCAACATCGTCACCCCGGACGAGATGTCGGAGACCTACGGTGCCGACACCTTCCGTTTCTACGAGATGTCGATGGGCCCGCTGGAGATCTCCCGGCCGTGGGCGACCAAGGACGTCATCGGCGCGCAGCGTTTCCTGCAGCGGCTGTGGCGGCTGATCGTCGACGAGGAGACCGGCGAGTTGCGCGTCCCCCCCGCGGGCGAGGCCGGACCGGAGCCGACCGCCGAGGACCGCAAGCAGTTGCACAAGGCCATCGCCGGTGTTCGAGACGACTACGCGAGCCTGCGCTTCAACACGGCAGGCGCGAAGCTGATCGAGCTGAACAACTACGTCACCAAGAAGTACGGTGCCGCCGAGCGGACACCGCGTGAACTGGCCGAGCCGCTGGTGCTGATGCTGGCGCCGTTGTGCCCCCACCTCGCCGAGGAGCTGTGGCACCGGCTGGGCCACCCGGACTCGCTGGTGCACGGGCCGTTCCCGGTCGCCGACGAGCAGTACCTGACCGATGACACCGTCGAGTACCCGATCCAGGTCAACGGCAAGGTGCGCTCCCGCATCACCGTCGCCGCCGACGCGGGCCAGGACGCCGTGCGGGAGGCGGCGCTGGCGGACGAGAAGATCGCCGCCCTGCTGGACGGCGAGCCCCGCAAGGTGATCGTCGTGCCCGGCCGCCTGGTGAACGTGGTGCTGTAGCGCGGTTTCAGCGTCCGCGGAGGCTTTCGCCGAGTCCGTGCAGGGTACGGACGAGGTCGCCTTCGCGGGCGCCGGTCAGCGTCATCCAGCCCGCGTCGTCGTTCCCGGAGCGGCGCGGCGGGCGGATGCTCAGCGTGCCCGGCGCTTGACGCTGTGTTCGATCGACGATGGTGCCATACCGGCAGGAGGATTACCGGAGGTTGCCGGAAGTCGCACCCTGGGTATCGGCGGGGACGGGCAGGCCGATCTCCCGGCTCAGGTCGGCGAGCAGGGCGTCGAACACCGCGTCGGGATCCGACAGTGGGATGGGGTAGTTGCCGAACACCTCGAGGCTGACGTGGCCGTAGAGGCTCGACCAGAACCGGATCATCAGGTACGTCGTGCCCAGGTCCAGTCGCGCCGGTGGCAGCACCGAACCGGAGGACGCGAGCACGGCGGCCAGTTCGTCACGGCACCGGGCGAGATCCTCGCGCAACACGGCGGGCACGGTGTCGTCGGCGGGTGTCGCCAGTTCGTGTGTCGCCAGTACCTGCCCGGCGCTGGTCAGGAAGGTCCGGCCGAACGGCTCCTGCACCCCCCGCAACGTGGCCACACTGCCCGCCGCGGACCCCACGCTCCCCGTCGGCGAGGCGAACACCAGCGTGAACTCCCGCGTGTGCGTCAGCGCCCAGCGCCGGAAACCCCGGCACAGCGCGAAAAACTGCACCGCACCGTCGTCGGGCAGCTCGGCTATCTCCGCGGCGAGCCGTTCGCCGAGGTCGTTGACCACGTCGACGCGGAGGTGCGCGATCAGGTCCTCGTGCGAGCCGTAGTAGCGGTACAGCGCGGGCGCGGTGATCCCGAGTTCCCTGGCGATCGCCCGCAGCGTGACGGCCTCGTGACCGTGCTCCACCAGCAGCGTGCGCGCGGTCCGCCGGATGTCCTGCTCGGTCGTCTCCCGGCCCCGGCGCTTGTCGGCGCTTCTGTCCATTGCTGCCTCCAACCGCCGCGGGCCTGACGTCCACGGCAGTCTATGAGGTCAGCCGGGCGTGCAGCCGGGTGAGCGGAGCGAGCGCGGCGAAGATGGGCACCGCCATCCCCAGCGCGCACAGTGCGTGCACGATCCACGCGCCGGTCAGCGTGGGGCCGCCCCAGGACGTCGCGGCGTCGTCGTCGGTCCAGGTGACGCCGTAGGTGGCGATCCGGGCGAGCAGGTACCAGGCGAGCAGGGCCAGGGCGAACGCCGGGACGCTCACCAGGATCGCCCGCCCGTACCGCGGCCGGCGGGTACCCGCCGGCGCGTCGGGAAGTAGCGCGGTGAGCCTGCCCGGCGCCTGCCTTCGCCCGGCCAGGGCGTACAGGGTGACGGGCAGGGCGGCGATGCCGTACGCGGCACGTTTCGTTTCTCTGGCAACGGTTTCGAACATGGATCCGACGCTAGGACGCGGACCGGCCCGCGCCCAGCCGATCAGCCCCACCCTCACTGGGGGAAACCCCGAATCCCGGCCGCGACGATATGCAACACTCGGTGCTCGTAGCATCACCGACGTGAACAGGGGAGGTTCGCGTGACGAGTCCTGAGCGCCTGATGGCCGACTACGACACGAAGTTGCAGCAGGCCCAGGCCACGGCCCAGCGGATGCGTTCGGAGATGGAGACCGTCACGGTCACCGAGCGCAGCAAGGACGGCCAGATCGCCGTCAGGGTCGACTACTCGGGCAACCTGACCGGCCTGGAGATCGGGCCCGCCGCCCGGCAGAAGCCCGAGCTGGCGCAGGAGATCATGCGCACCGTGCGGTTCGCGCAGAGCAGGCTCGCCGGGGCGATGCAGGAACAGGTGCCGTCGATCGCGGGTACCGAGACCATGCACGCGCTCGTCGGCCAGTTGCGGGCCAGTTACCCCGAACCGGCCGAGGAGGGCTACGTCGAGGGTGGCGGCGGATACGGCGATCCGGACAGCGAGTCCGAAGACCTCCGCTTCGCCGTCGAGGACGACGCCGCGGACCACCCCGCTCCGGCCACCCCGCCCGCGCCGCCGCGCCGTCCGGCCCGGCCGGAGCGCGATCCGGAACCGCACGAGGAGGACTACTTCTCCGGCGGCGGCTTCCTCGACGACGACGGGCGCAGGCGATGACCGCGCCGGGCGGCTTCGAGGTAGACCCGCTGGAGGTCGACGAGCACGCCAGGCACGTCGACCACGTCCAGGCCCGCCTGGAGACCGCGCTGGACGCGGCGAACCAGCGACTCGGATCCGAGGACTTCGGCATTGTGGGCAGAGGCCTTGCCCAGATTTGCAACGAGAACATGGAAAGCGTCATCGGCACCCTCCGAGCGGCCGTCGACGCCGGGCACACGCACGTCGATTCGGTGCGCAAGTGGGCCGAGGCGAAGCGCGTGGACGAGGAGAGCGTGCAGGCGCTGCTGAACCAGGTGAAGATCTGATGGCGGATTCCGGCGGTAACTCGATCATCGAGGACGCACGCGGCGAGACCACGGCCGAGAAGAATCCGGTGAAGCACGCCCTCGAGGGCGCGGGTATCGCACAGGATTTGATCGGTGGCGCCGAGCAGATCGCGACCGGCGACTGGGCGGAAGGACTGCTGGACCTCGGGTTCGGCGCGGCAGGCATCGCGGACTTCGCTAAGAATCCGCTGGAATCCCTGCTGAGCATGGGAATAGGCTGGGTGATCGAGCACCTGTCGCCGTTGAAGGACATGTTGGACTGGCTCACCGGCAACCAGGATTCGCTCGAACTGACCGCCAAGACCTGGGACGGCATCAGCGCAGAGGTCCAGCAGGTGGCCGAGGAACTGGCGCAGAGCACACGCAACGACTGCGCGTCCTGGACAGGCGGTTCGGCCGACCAGTACCGGCTGTTCGCGCAGGACCGGGCGGACGCGCTCGTCGGCCTTTCGAACGCGGCCAAGGGTGTCTCGGCGGCCGTCGACCTCGCGAAGACCGTGCTCAACGCCGTGCGCTCGGCGATCAGGGATCTGCTTTCCGACCTCTGCGCAAAGATCATCATGATCCTCTTCAGGTACCCGCCGCCCGCCTACCCGGCAGCATTCGCGGCGGAGGGTGCGCCGCTGGTACTCGACCGGACCATGACCGGGTGGAAGTACTTCGACAGGATAATGCTCGGCTTCGACGAACTCATTCGGCACCTGACGCGCATGTCGGAGCTGGTGGGCACTCTGGCGAAGGCGTTCGGCAAGCAGACTGCCGAGAACGCGAAGTCGGTCCTCAAGGCCGGTAAGGCGGGGCTGTCGTCGCTGCCCCAGGCCGTGGCCGACGCCGCGACCAGTTCGATCGTCACCGAGTCCGCGAAGTACGGCGGGGCTCAGGTGTCCAAGGGTTTCGTGGCCGGAGTGACCGCCGAGACCGAGCATGACAAGCAGATGGACTGGTACGAGACCGGGGCGAAGAAACAGCAGGACGATCGGGAGACCAGGGTCGTTCCGCGCAGCGGCACCGACGACGAGGCACGGTCGCAGCCCAAGCAGCCGCCCGTGTTCGAGCGTCAGGGTGAACAGCACCGCATTTCCGGAAGCATCGACTGACGTCTGCGCGACCGGCGCGCACGCCTGGCGAGCAGCCGTGGCTCGGGTGCGTGCTGACTAGGGGGATTGATGCCGGGGACGAAGCTGTCCGGTCGATGGGCCGAGATGTCGCCGCGGGAGTTGGCCAGGGCATTGCCGATAGGCGAGCGCCTCCTCTGTTTCGGTATCGGGTTGTTGTTCTGGGTGTCGTTCGTGTCGCTGGTGCTCGGCACCCTGGCGGTCGGGAGGGTCGCTGGATACCCCGAGGTCGGGGCGGTGGCGCCTACGCGCGGGCTGGACGGCACTGCTGTTGTCACCGCCTGCCGGGACGACGGGCCCATCACGATCTACGGCCTCGGACGCGCCGAGGTGTGCACCGCCGACGTGTCGACGCCGGACGGCGACCTCGGCTCGGTGGAGTTCCGCGTCGGCGAGCTCACCCGGGCCGACCTCGGACGCACCGTCGCCGTGCGGCCCGGCAAAGAGGAATGGGTGCGCGACGTCGACCACCCGTACAGCCAGCTCATCTGGCCGCACCTCGGGCTTCTGCTGATGTTTCTTGTTCAGGTGGGGGGCCTCAGCACAGGAGTGTTCGGCTACATGTCGTTCTCCTCGTCAGTACGCTTCCGGTTGTCCTCCGAGCAGCGTGAATTCGCTGCGCAGCGGGTGCGCCGGCATCGACTACGCCGGGGTGACCCCGCGCCCGAGGTGGACGGCGCGGTGATCGTCGAGCTCCCGCAGCGACGGGACGAAAATTTGGGAGTGCTCCTCACCGGCGGAATGGTGGCGTTGGTTCTGCTTGCCGTGATCGTGGTCGGTGGCAGTTCTTACGCGCTCGGTGGCTCGCCGTTCGAGTTCGGCCTCGTGCACGTGCCGCTCGTCGCCCTGCTGGTCGCCGCTTTCGCGTTCGCCGCCATCAGTCGCTCGCTCAATCGAAGGAAGATCCAGATAGGCGCGGTGACACCGCAGATGCGCCTGTCCGAGACCGGCATCAGCTTCGACATGGTGTCCGGCAAGCGGCGGACGATCCAGTGGCGAGATATCGGGCGGTTCAGCTTTGTCGCGAACGGATCCCTCGTCGGCCAGGGCACCGTCACCGCCTATGTGTCGTTCACCGAGGACGGTGCCGCTGCCCGGTGGCCGGCGTCCGGTCAACAAGGTGGCCTGTACGGCCTGATCATCTCTCCGTCGATGACTCCCGAGGACGTCGCGGTGCTCAGTGCGAACGCGGAACGGGCTCGCCCGGGAATGGTGCGGTGGCCGCGTCCGAAGGTGCGGCGTGGCGGGTTCGGCCTGGTTCGGACGGGGCGGCGAGCGGCGGCAGCGGTGCGTCGCTGGGGCTCGCCGAAAGGTAGGGGGCCGGGACGACGGTCGATCGCGCCCGTCCTCGCCGAGGCCAAATCCGTCGTTGTGGACCCCATCATGATCCGGTACTCGGCGATGACGGTTCCGCGCCGGGTTTGGGTGGCGCTCCTGCTACTGCTGATGTTTGTCGGCCCGACGATCATTTCGGTTACCGATGGCCTCGTAAATGGGCTCGCCACCGGCTCGTACCTGGGGCTTCTACTGTTGATAGTGGTACATCTCGGGTCCTCGCCGTCGTGTGCAGGGGGCATTCCTCGGGGGGACCTCGTCGTCGCACCGGCCGCTCTCACCTGGCAGCCGAGCGCTGGAGTTCCCGTTCGGGTGTCGTTCGATCATGTTCGGCAGGTGGTTGTGGACGCCGTGCCGACCGGGTTCGCGTTCTGGCTGGGTCTGGCGGGGCGGACCTCGGTGCGGATCGTGCCCGCCGTGGACGATTTCGCGCGTCGCTATCCGACCCTGCCCGAGCGGGACGGTGAGTTCGTGTTGGTGGAGACGGTCTCGGGTGGCGCTGCCGCGCGGCTGCGGCGGGCGGTGGCGGAGGTGCGATCCGAGAAGAAGCGCCCACAGCGTGCGGGCTGAGGAGGGGGAGAAGGTGCCGGGGACGAAGCCGTCCGGTCGATGGGCCGAGCTGTCGCCGCGGGAGTTGGCCAGGGCGTTGCCGATGCGCGACCGTCTAGTTGCGATCGCTATCGGGTTGTTGTTGTGGGTGTCGTTGCTGGTGCTGGTACTCAGCTCACTGGCGATCGCGCGTGCTTCCGAGTATCCGTCGGTTGGAGCGGTGGCACCGACGCAGGGGTTGGATGGCACCGCGTCGGTCACCGGCTGCCGCGATCTCGGACCTTTCACGGGCTACGGCCTGGGGCGCGCCGAGGTGTGCACCGCCGAGGTGTCGACGCCGGACGGCGACCTCGGACCGATCGAGTTCCGCGTCGGCGAGCTGACACCGGCCGACATCGGCCGCACCGTCGCCGTGCGGCCGGACGACGGCGAATGGGTACGCGACGTCGACCATCCGTACGACGAGATCGTCTGGTCGTACATCGTGTTCCTGATCGTCCTGGTGTTGCCCGTGGTGTTCTCCTCCCGCAAACCGCTCGGGTACATGTTGTTCTCATCGATGGCCCGTTTCAGGGTCTCCTCCCGCCAGCGCGGTGTCGCGGCGCACCGGGTGCGACAACACCGTAGGCGCCGGAACGGCCCTGCTCCGGAAGGCGACGGTGCGGTGATCGTCCAGGTGCCACCGCAACGGTCCAACGTGGGGAGGTACCTCGCGGCCGGGTTCGTCGCGGCACTGGCTCTGGGGGCCGCGGCGATGGCCGGCGTCGGCGCCTACGTGCTCGGCGGCTCGCCGTTCGAGTTGGGAGTCGTGCACGTTCCGCTCGCCGCGCTGCTGGTCCTCGGGCTGGTGGCCGCCGCCCTGGCTCCCGCGGATCACCGGGCGGAGAACGAGGAAGCGGAGGCCGTGCCCGAGATCCGGTTGTACGAGACCGGGATCGGATTCGACCTGTGGTCCGGCGAGCGGCGGACCATCCCCTGGGGCGAGGTGGGCCGGTTCAGTTTCGTCGAGAACCGGCACGTCCTCGGCCGCGGCACCGTCACCGCGTACGTCTCGTTCACCGACATCAGAGCCGCCGCGCTCTGGCTTACCGCGTTCGGCAACAGGAAGGGCGGGCACGGTCAGATCGTGTCCTCGTCGATGACCCCCGAAGACGTCGCGGTGCTCACCGCGAACGTCGAGCGGGCACGTCCAGGAATCGTGCGGTGGCCACGTCCGCAGTTACAGCGTGGCGGCTTCGGGCCTGCCCGGACGGGCCGACGGGCCGCGATGGCGGTACGCCGCTGGGACACCGCGAAACACGGGAAGCGCGACCGGCGCGCGGTCACCATCGTCAAGGACCAGCCTGCCAAGCCCACTGTCACCGCCGAGGGCAAGCCCGCCAAGCCCCCGGTCGCGGAGCCCGTCATCGTCGGGCACTCGATGATGACGATTCCGCGCCGGATCTGGATCCTGCTTCTGCCGCCGGGCCTGGTCGCCGGGCCGAAGGTCATCGCGAGCACCGATGGCGTTCCGGGCGGCGTCGTCAATCTCTTGTACGCCGGGCTTCTTCTGATGACGCTGGTGCATTTCCTGTCGGGGTTGGACAAGAGCATTCCTCAGGGGGACATCGTCGTCGCGCCGAGGTCGCTCACCTGGCATCCGGCGGCCGACACCTTCCCCGTTCGGGTGTCGTTCGATCATGTTCGGCAGGTGGTTGTGGACGCCGTGCCGACCGGGTTCGCGTTCTGGCTGGGTCTGGCGGGGCGGACCTCGGTGCGGATCGTGCCCGCCGTGGACGATTTCGCGCGTCGCTATCCGACCCTGCCCGAGCGGGACGGTGAGTTCGTGTTGGTGGAGACGGTCTCGGGTGGCGCTGCCGCGCGGCTGCGGCGGGCGGTGGCGGAGGTGCGCGCGGAGCCCAGTTCGGACCGTGATCATGCGGGCTGACGGGTGGGCCGGGCTGTCGGCACGGGAGCTGGCCGGGGCGCTGCCGATGCGCGACCGGCTCGTCGCGGTCGGCGTCGGGCTGCTGTTGTGGGCTTCGCTGGCCCTGCTGGTGCTCAGCACGCTGACGGTCACCGTGGTTTCCGCTTACCCCTCAGCCGGGGCCACGGCCCCGGCGCGCGGGCTGGACGGCACCGCCTCGGTCACCGCCTGCCGGGGCCACGACGCATGCACCGCGCAGGTGTCCACTCCGGACGGTGATCTCGGACCGGTGGAGTTCCGCGCCGGTGAACTCACCCGCGCCGATCTCGGCGGCACCGTCGCCGTGCGGCCCGACGACGGCGAATGGGTACGCGACGTCGCCCACCCGTACGGCTTCCTGTTCTGGTTGCAGCTCGCGCTCCTGCTGGTCGCCCTGTCGCCGCTGCTGATCTTCCACCGGGAAGCGCTCGGGTTCATGGCGTTCTCCTCGACGCTCCGCTTCCGGTTGTCGTCCGAGCAGCGCGGAATCGCGGCACACCGGGTGCGCCGGCATCGGGCCCGCCGGGACGGTCCGCCGCTGGACGCGGACGGCGCGGTGATCGTCCGGGTGCCGCCGTATCGGCCCGGGAAAGCGCACCCCGTGGTCCTCGGGATGATGGCGGCGCTGGGTCTGCTCGCCGTGACGGTCACCGGCGGCAGCGCCTACGTACTCGGCGGCTCGCCGTTCCGGCTCGGACCCGCGCACCTTCCGCTCGCCCTGCTGCTGCTCGCCGCGCTGCTGGTCGTCGCCATGACCGGCCCGATCAACCGGACACTGAACGAGGTGGTGGAGGGCGTGCCGGAGATGCGGCTCTACCAGGACGGGATCGGCTTCGACCTGTGGTCCGGCGAACGGCGGCTCATCTCGTGGGCCGGCATCGAGCGATTCACCTTCGTCGAGAACCAGCACTCGCTGGGCCGCGACACCGTCACCGCACACGTGGCTTCGACCGACACGGAGGTGCTGTCCCGGTGGCCCGCGTTCGGCCACGAGGACAGTCCGTACGGCCGGGTCGTGTCCTCGTCGATGACGGCCGAGGACGCGGTGCTGCTGAGCGCGGCCGCGGAGCGCGCCCGGCCAGGGATGGCGCGCTGGTCGCGGCCGGAGGTGCGCCGTGGCGGACTCGGCCTCGTCAGGGCGGGCAGGCGGGCGGCGTACGCGGTGCGGCGCCGGGGCCGCACCGCGGGCGGTGAGGGGGGTCGGCGTGCGCGGGTGGTGGCCACCACCGTCCCGGACGGGCAGGGCGCGGCGGGCGTCGAGGTGCCGGAGGTCCTCGTACTCGGGCCCCGGCTGATGACGTTCCCCCGGCGGATCTGGCTCGTGTCGCTCGCGCTGGGCTGGTTTATGACGGCGGTGTTGCTGCTGGCGGTCGACGACGCTTCGCCGGTTGTTCTCGCCGTCCTGTGGGGACCGTTGTCCCTGTTGCTCGTGGTGCATCTCCTCGCGTCGATCCGTGGTCGTTCCGGCGCGGCGAACGGCCTGATCCTCGTCTCGCCGACCGACCTCACCTGGCAGCGGCGGGGTTCCGGCCCGGTACGGGTTCCGTTCGACGACCTCCGGCAGGTGGTCGTCGACGCCGTGCCGTCCGGGTTCGCGTACTGGCTGGGCCTGCCGGGACGTACCTCGGTACGGGTGGTGCCCGCCGTCGGCGACTTCGCCCGGCGTTATCCGGAATTACCTGCTCAGGGCGATGAATTCAGGTTGATCGAAACGGTGTCCGGAGGCACTGCCGCACGTTTGACGAGGGCGGTCGCGGAAATTCGATCCGAGAAGACGCATTCCGTTTGACGGGGCGCTCGATTCGGGGCGCCGCCGGCACCGATCACTCGGGGGGCTACGTGATCGATGCCGGCGACCCGATGTCCGGCCGGTGTCCAGGTGGACGCCGATCGGACAACGCTGCCGCGCGAACGCGACCGCGTGTCTAGAGGAGGCTCCGGAGCCCCAGTAGTGACGTCCGAGAGTGCGGCACTACCCAATCGAGTGACCATCCTCCCGAACGCACGCATGAGTGTCGCATTGTGCAGCCATCAAGTTACGAGAATCTCTGATTCGGCCAGAATATTTGCGATCTTGAATCTCTTTCGAGGTGCAATATCACGATACGTGTCGATCAATAACCTTCTGTGATTTTCGTTCACATTTACGCCGCCGCTTCGCGCGTGTCCGATCACTGGCAGGCTCACGGGCATGACGGCGAGAGTGCTGGTGGTCGGATCGGCCAACGCGGACCTGGTGGTGGCCGCCGAGCGGCGGCCCGGCAGCGGGGAAACCGTGCTCGGCGGCGACACGGCGATCTCGCCGGGGGGCAAGGGCGCCAACACGGCCGTCGCCGCCGCCCGGCTCGGCGCCGAGGTCGCCCTGCTCGCGGCCGTCGGCAGCGACGGTTACGGCGAACTGCTCGCCGCCTCACTGCGCGAAGCCGGGGTGTCGACCGGGCTGTTGCGCGTCGTCGACCGGCCCACCGGAATCGCCTACATCACCGTCACCCCGGACGGGGAGAACTCGATCCTTGTCTCGCCCGGCGCGAACTCGGCGCTCACCGACGTCGACGTGGACCTGGACGGCGTCGCGGTACTGGTGCTGTCGATGGAGATCCCCATCGCCTCGGTGGAGGCCGCGGTCGCCGCTGCCTCGGCGGCCGGAGTGCGCACGGTGCTGAACCTCTCGCCTGCCGCCGAGGTCGCCCCGGCCACGCTGCGGGCGCTGGACGTGCTGCTGGTGAACGAGCACGAGGCGGCCTGGCTGCTCGGTTCCGCCGGGGACCCCGCCCGGCTGCTTGACCTCGGCCCGTCCGCCGTCGTGGTCACCCTCGGCGCCCGTGGGGCCCGCGTCGTCACGGCTACCGGGACCGTCGACGTCGAGTCCCCGCGCGTCGACGCCGTCGACACCACCGGAGCGGGCGACGCGTTCGCCGGGGCCCTCGCCGCAGCGCTCGCCAAGGGCGCGGAACTCGCCGAGGCGGTACGGCTGGCCGTCCGGGTGGCGGCCGTGTCGGTCACCCGGCACGGAGCGCAGCCGTCCTATCCGTGAGCCGGCGAGCTGAACTGAGCAGCCCGGGCGGATACGCTCGCGGAGGACACGCACCCGTGGCGAGGGGAGCCGGACGGATGACCGAGGGCCCGTTGTCCGGAGTGGCCGTCAGCCCCGGCCGGGCGCGCGGACCGGTCGTACGCGTGCCGGACCAGCCCGGCGTACCGCCCGGTGGACCCGAGCCCGGCGACCTGGCCGCCGAAGCCGCCCGCATCGCCCCCGCCGCGCGCGCCGTCGCGACCGTCCTGGAGGCACGGGCGGACCGCACCACCGGCGAGGCGTCGACGATCCTGCTCACCGCGGCGGCGATGGCGAGCGATCCGGCGCTGGTCGGTAACGCCGAGAGACTGGTGACCCAGCAGCACCTGCCCGCCGCCCGTGCCGTCCACGAGGCGGCCGGCGGATTCGCCGAGGCACTGGTCGCGGCCGGTGGTTACCTGGCGGAGCGGGTGCGCGACGTCCACGACGTTCGCGATCGGATCGTCGCCGAGCTGCTGGGTGACGACCCGCCCGGCGTGCCCGCGTTCGACGAGCCCAGCGTGCTGGTCGCCCGCGACCTCGCCCCCGCCGACACCGCGGCCCTTGACCCGGCGGCGGTGCTCGCACTGGTCACCGAGGAGGGCGGCCCCACCAGCCACACCGCGATCCTGGCCCGCTCGCTCGGCATCCCCGCCGTGGTCGCCGTGCGCGGGCTGCTCGACCTCGACGCGGATGCCCTCGACGTGGACGGCGACAGCGGAACGGTGCGCGTGGCCGACCCGGCCGCACCCGTGGTCACCGCCCGCACCGGCGAACCGTCCGGCTGGGACGGTCGCGGCGGCACCTCGGACGGGCACCGGGTCGCGATCATGGCCAACATCGGCACCGCGGCCGAAGCGCGCTCGGCCGCCGAGGCCGGAGCCGAGGGCATCGGCCTGTTCCGTACCGAGGTCTGCTACCTGGACGCGAGCAGCGAGCCGTCCGTCGAGGGGCAGCGCGCGGCCTACGCCGAGGTGCTGACGTCGTTTCACGGGAAACCGGTCGTCGTCCGCACACTCGACGCCGGCGCCGACAAGCCGCTGCCGTTCCTCGGCCAGGCAGCCGAGCCGAATCCGGCGCTCGGCGTGCGTGGTCTGCGGGTGGCGTTCGACCGGCCGGACCTGCTCGACCGGCAGCTCCAGGCGATCGCGGGTGCCGCGGCCGACTCCGGTGCCGAGGTGTCGGTGATGGCACCGATGGTCGCCACGGCGGACGAGGCCGCCTGGTTCGCGGCCCGCGCCCGGGCTGCCGGGATCGCCCGCGTCGGCGTGATGATCGAGATCCCGGCCGCGGCGCTGTCCGCGCGGGCGATCCTGGACGCCGTCGACTTCGTCTCCGTCGGCACCAACGATCTCGCCCAGTACACCTTCGCCGCCGATCGCCAGCTCGGTGCGGTGGCCGCGCTCAACGATCCCTGGCAACCCGGACTGCTCCGGCTGATCGGCATGGTCGGCGAAGCGGCAAGGGCGGCCGGCAAGCCCGCGGGCGTCTGCGGGGAGGCCGCGACGGATCCGCTGCTCGCCGCCGTGCTGGTCGGGCTGGGCATGTCCAGCGTGTCGATGAACGCCGCCGCGGTGTCCGCGGTCGGTACCCGGCTCGCCGGGGTGAGCAGGGCAGCCTGCGTGACGACGGCGCAGGCCGTGCTCGGCGCGGACGATGCGAGGTCGGCGCGGGCAGCCGCGACCGCCGGGCTGACCTAGTCGCGATCCAGGGTGACCCGCCACGGCAACCGCACCTGCAGCCGTCCGACCTGGTAGTACTTCGGCGTGCGCAGGCCGACCGAACCCGCGCGGACGGTGCCGCGCAGTACGAAACGTGGCACGCCGGGCCGGGTCTGGCCGGACGTCTTGTCCTCGAGGCTTCCCGCCTCACAGGCAACCCCGGTGGTGGACAGCTCCGCGCCGGCGGGCAGCAACAGCTCGATCGAGCCCATCACCACGTCCAGCTCGATCCGGACCTCGGCGTGCTCGACGCGTGCCTCGGTGAAGTCGAGGGAGATGGTGCCCGCGCGATTGCGCAGCCGCAGCTCCTCGGGTACCGGCCAGCGGCCGGTACGGGTCACCGTGGACATGGTCGCGCGGATCTCGGCCGGTGCCGCGGACGCCGGGCTGTGCTCCTCGTGCGTGAGACCGGGCAGATCGGCGAGCACGGCGTTGAGCTCACCGCGGTTACGGGCGGCGAACGCCGTCTCGGAGCGTTCGCCGAACTCGTCCAGGGTGAGCAGGCCGCGTCCGACGGCCTTCTCCAGCAATCCGGCGACGTGCTGACGTTCGGCGTCGGAGACGCGCAGCTCGCGGGGGTCGGGTTCGTTCATGGCGGTCGGACTCAGCCGAAGAAGCCGCGGCGGGGATGCCGGATCGTCAGCGAACCGCCGTGCACCCGGCCGGTCAGGACGAAGCGCGGCGTGCCCGCGTAGCCGTTGGTGTTGGTCTTGTCCTCCAGCGAGCCCCACTTGATCTCGTTGATCGCGTTGACGTCGACCGCGGCGCCCTCCGGGATGACCAGCTCGACCGAGCCCCACTTCGTGTCCAGGTCGACCTGCACGACCGGCTCGAGTACCTGCGCCTCGGTGAAGTCGAGTTTGGTCTCGCCGTACTTGTTCCGCACGGAGACGTGCGGCGGCACCAGCCACCGGCCGCTGCGCTTGAGCGTCGAGCCGTGCGACTTGAGTTCCAGGTGCTGGCCGGACCCCCACTGCCGGGGCGCGGGTGGCGGCGGCGGGTACCCGGCCGGATCGGGGTACGCGGGCTGCGCGTACTGCTGGACGGGTACCGCGTCGCGGTGCGTCAGGCCCGGCAGATCGGCGAGCACGGCGTTGAGCTGCCCGCGGTTGCGGGCCGCCAGCGCGATGTCGGTGCGTTCGGTGAACTCGTCGAGATCGAGCATCCCGCGGCCGATCGCCTTCTGCAGAAGGCCGACGACGTGCTCACGTTCGGCGTCGGACACCCGCAGCTCGCGCGGGTTGAACTCCTTGGCCTGCGCCTGCTCCGGCTGCTCGGCCGTCTGCTGATCCTCTGTCTCGCCCACGGTTCGATTCTAGGTTCCGGCGGTGTGGAGGGGATCCGGGAGAACCCTGAGCGCAGCCCTGAACGTGTGACCCCGACGCCCGGACCGGTGCCGGTGGCTCGAGTCGAAACGGCGCGAAGTTGTTCACATCGCACGGAGTTGTCCACAGATCCGCGCGGGCGGGGTGACCAGGGGCGGGGCGGCGATACGGTGGAGCGGGGACGCCCCCCAGGGCGGGTGGGGGGTCGGTAACCCCGAAAGATCCCGCGCGACACCGTTCACCGGCCCGCCGGTTGCCGGGCCGTCCGCCCGGCCGGGCGTGTCAGCACCTCCGACTGCCCGGTGGGGGCCGTGGCCCGGGGTGTCAGTCCTTCTCCCCGTCCAGGCCGTGCTCGATGGCGTAGCGGGCGAGTTCCACCCGGTTGTGCAACTGCAGCTTGCGCAGCGTCGACTGCACGTGGTTCTCCACCGTCCGATGCGAGATCACCAGCTTCTCCGCGATCTGCCGCGAGGTCATCCCCTTCGCCACCAGGCGCAGCACGTCCGTCTCCCGCTCGGTGAGCTGCGGCGGCGGCTCGGCACCGGCCGGAGCGTCCGCCATCCGCCGGTACTCACCCAGCACCAGACCCGCCAGACCCGCCGTGAACACCGGATCACCGGCCGCCGTGCGCCGCACCGCGTCCACCAGCTCCGGCGTCGACGCCGACTTCACTAGATAACCCGACGCCCCCGCCTTCACCGCCTCCAGCACGTCACGGTGCTCCCCACTCGCCGACAGCACCAGCACCCGCGTCGATGGCAGGGCCGCGGTGATCGACCGTGTCGCGTCCACCCCGGAGGTGTCCCCCATGTTCAGGTCCATCAGCACCACGTCCGGCCGGATCGCCGAGGCGATCCGCACCGCCGCGTCGCCGTCCGGCGCGGTCCCGCGCACATCGAAACCGTGCTCCGACAGGTCGCGTGCCACCCCGTCCCGCCAGATCGGATGGTCGTCCACGACCATCACCGAGATCTCCGTCATCGTCCGCCCCTTCGACGTCGCCGCGCGGAACCATCCGCCGCTCACCGGTCACCCGGTGCGACTCGCGTCGTCCCGGAGCGGTTCCTGCGGTCCCTCGGACAGGTCATCGCCGCTTCTCCCGGGCAGGCACGGTGAACTCCCACTCGGTACCCGCGCCCGGTCCGGTCTCCAGAGAGATGGTGCCACCCAGGTCCGCCACCCGTCCCTTGATCGACTTGGCGACACCCAGGTGGCCCTGTTCCGCGGCCGACTCCAAGCGTCCGGCCGGAATGCCGGGACCGTCGTCGCGCACGCTGATCACCACCGCCGAACCGAGATCCTCCAGCAGTACCCACGCGTTCGCCGAGGGAGCGTGCCTGTCGACGTTCGCCAGCGCCTCGCGAGTCACCGCCGCCAGCTCGTCCACGGTCGGCGCGGGCAGCCGGACCTCCCCCGCCGGCCCCGACACCTGCACCTTCGGCGTCGCCATCAACTGCAGGGCCGCGCGCAGATCCGCCATCCCGCCCGAGTCCGCGGCCACCGGTTCGGTACTCACCAGCGCCCGCAACGCGATCTCCTGCTCACCGGCCAGCGTCGCCAGCTCCGCCGCCTCCCCACCCAGTTCCGCGCCACGCCTGCGTACCCGCGCCAGCACCTGCAGCACGCTGTCGTGGATCGACCTCGCCAGCCGTTCCCGCTCCGCCGTGGCGGCCTCCGCCCGCATCGCGTGCGCCAGCCGCGCCTGCGAACGCCGCGCCGTCGAAGCGGACATGCCGATCAGGTAACCCGCCGCCAGCAGCAGCACACCGTCGCGCACCACGTCCACGTCCACGTCGAGCTGCGCCACCCCGGTGCTCACCGCCAGCAGCAGGCCCGCCAGCACCCCGCCGACCGGCCCGAACCGGGCACCGGCCGCGACCGCCGCCGAGGAGATCCAGACCGTCGTGATCAACGGCGCGGACAGGGCGTACTGCGACTCGGACAGGATGAACGGCGAGGTCAGCATCAGCGCCGAGGTGAGCAGCACATCCAGCACGACCAGCCACTTCCACCGGGTCGCCTGCCGCGCGTAGGCGACGCCGGTGCACACCGTCCACGCTGCCATCACGCCCAGCACCGTCCAGGCCAGCCATTCGCGCTGGTAGCCGTCCCGGTAGACGATCACCACGCTCAGCGCGAACGCCAGCGTGAACGCCCGCAGCGCGATCGAGGCGATCCACAGCGGGGTGGCCGGATCGCGCACCACCGCCGACCCGCCACCCGCCCGCGGCGTCACAGCCGTTCGGGGTCGTCGCCGGCTTTCTCATCGGACGCGGTCGACCCAGCCGTCGACGACCCAGCCGAGGACGAGGCGGTCGACCCAGCAGACCCGCCGGACTCGGCCTTCTCCGTATCGGAGTTCGGCACGGCCTCCTGGTCGTGCAGCACGTCCACCTTGTCGGGATCCGGATCCACCTCGTGCAGCAGCGAGCGGATACCGGCGTTCAGCACGGCCAGCAGCGGCACGGACAGCAGCGCACCGGCGATCCCGGCCGAGACCAGGCCGACGGCGATCGCCAGGATCACCGCCAGCGGGTGCAGCTTCACCGCGCGGCCGAGCAGCAGCGGCTGCAGCACGTGGCTCTCCAACTGCATCACGCCGATCACGATGGCCAGCACGATCAACGCCGTCACCGGGCCGTTCGTCACCAGCGCCACCAGCACCGCCACCGAACCGGTGACCACCGCACCGATGATCGGCACGAACGCCCCGAGGAACACCAGCGTGGACAGCGGGATCACCAGCGGCACGCCGACGATCCACAGGCCGATACCGATACCGACCGCGTCCACCACCGCGACCGCGGCCGTGGCCCGCACGTAGCTGACCAGCGAGGCGAACCCGCGACGCCCGGCAACGTCCACCCGGTTCCGCACGTGGCGGGGCACGCCGCGGGCGATGAACGTCCAGATGCCCTCGCCGCCGACCAGGAAGAAGATGAGGATGAACAGCATCAGCGCAAAGCCGGTCAGTACCTCGCCGATCGTGCTGGCCGTCGTCAGCGCCGTGTCGGTGAGCGCCGACTGGTTGTCCTGCAGGAAACCGATCGCCTGGTTCAGGAAGTCCTGGATCTGTTCCTGACGCAGGTGCAGCGGGCCGTTGATCAGCCAGTCGCGGATCTGCTCCAGGCTGGCGTTGAACTGTTCCAGCAGGGCAGGCAGCCCGGCCTGGAACTGCACGATGACGAACGTCAGCAGCCCGCCGAGCAACCCGAGCCCTGCGATCAGCACGATCGCCGTCGCCAGTCCGCGGGGCAGCCGCATCCGCACCAGCCGCGCCACGGCGGGCGCCATCAGCGCCGCCAGCAGCAGGGCGATCGACATCGGGATGATCACCACGGCCAGGTAGCCGACCATCGTGACGATCACGTACAGCGCGGCGATCGACAGCAGGAAGTGCCATGCCAGCGCGCCCGCTATCCGCAGGCCCTTCGGCACGGAAGCCTGGACGTCGGAATCATCCATCGACATCGGCATCTTCGCCGTGGTCTTGCGGTCTGCGTCCTTCACGTGCCAACCGTAGCGGGCGGCGGTGACGACTTCCGCGCAACAAGCAGAAGTGAGCTGCGACACGGCCGAACGGACGCGACCCACCGGTAACAGGTCGCCGCCAGCGTCGATCACTCACCGCAAGATACGGGTACACAACGTGTTCTTCACCTGATCGTGCAGTCAAGTCGCCACGGGCTGGGCCTCGGGTCGGCGATTTGCGAGTCTTCTTCAGCGCCGACGTTGCGTACCGCCGCGAACACTGTTCGCGGTCACGCCGGACGAGAAGCGCCATCGATCGCAGGCCCCCAGCGACACGACCCCGCAGGAGCATGGTGAACCACGTGGCGACCACGAGACGGCAGCTTGCCGGTCGTTGGTGCACCCGTGCGCTCGTCGTGGTCGGTGGCGCCGTCGCCGGAACCGCCGCGGCCTGGATCCTCTCGGCGGCCGCCGCCTCGGCCGACACCGACGTCACGCCGGTGACCGACGCCGCCGTCGCCGGGGTGCACGACATCACCGGCGGCGTGTCCGAGCTGCTCGACGGAGTTCCCCGGCTGTCCCAGCCGATCGACACGCACCCCGTCGACACCCAGCCCGTCGACCCGCCCCGCCCGGACGACGGAGCCGGTGAGGGCGCCGGTGGCCAGCAGGCCGGGCGCGCGCCGCACCACGTCGTGCTCGACTTCGCCGACCAGGCCGTCGTGCGCCCCGTGGCCCGCACCCTCGGCGCCGTCGAGCACGTGCTCAACCGCCCGGAGGACGCACCGCGGGTCATCGAGGAAGCGCTGCCCACCCCGGAGCAGGTCGTCGCCCCGATCCTGGAGCTGCTCGACCCGCGCTCCTACGGCAAGCCCGGCGAGCTGCCGAAGCTCCCCGGCCTGCCAGGGCTCGACGGCGAACGGGACGACCAGCCGTCCGGGGGCTCCGCCGCGGACGCCCCCGGCGCGATGACCGCCCAGCCGCCCGCCGCGGGCCTGCCCGCCGCCGCGCCGCTGCCCGAACTTCTCCCGCTGACGACCGGCCCGGAGACGCACCGCGTCGTCCCGCCGGTCGCCGTGGACTCCGCCGACGTTCCGCGCGCGGACGTCCCGCCCGTTGACAACGGTGTCGACCCCTCCGCTCCCATCCGCGCCCCGATCGCGCCCCCGGCTGCCCCCGCGGGCCCCGGCGGCGGCGTCGGCGGCGTCCACTCGGACGGCCTGCCCTCCGGCATCGCCTCCGGCGTCCCCGCCCTGCGGGACGCGAACACGGCCGGTTCGCTCCGGCCCCGCGACCGGTTCCGTCCGGTCGAGCCGGGCTCGCAGCCCGGCGTCACCCCCGACTGACCCACCGGTCGCGGGATACCCGGCGCACGCCTGCCATCCGGCAGGGACGCCATGTCACAAGCACGTCCGCGACCGTTCCGGCGCGCAACGAAGCGCGCCCGCAGTCCCCGGTGCCCACCCCGTCCCCACTTTCCGGGTGCGAGCACCACCCCCTGAGAAAGACCCGCAAGGGATCCCAACAAGAAGGAGTCACTCTCAATGCAGACCTGGGCGAAGCGTGGAATTCAGACCGCGCTGGTCACGGGTGGTTTGCTGATGCTGGGCACTGGCATCGCATCTGCCGACGAGAACGTCAACCCCGATACACCGGCAGGTCCGCTGGACCTGAACGTCACCATCCCGATCGACATCGACGACAACGCGATCGGCACCCCGCTGGGCCAGATGAACCTCCCCGGCTACCACGGTGAGATCAGCACCAAGCCGCTCACCGAGCCGCTGCACAAGGCGACCGCCCCGGTGATGGAGCAGCTCAAGCCGGTCACCGACGCGGCCGCCCCGGTCACCAAGCCGGTCCACGAGGCCGCGGGCATGGTCACCGACGCCGCCAGCGAAGCGGGCCAGCGGCTGAGCGAACTCCAGCAGCAGGACGAGTCCGCCTCGCCGGTGCCGTTCACCGCGCCGGAGCACGCCAAGGCCGAGGCCCCCGAGGACGCCGCCGAAGGCAACCGCGTCGACCTCGACATCGTCGCGCCGGTCCAGATCGTCGGCAACGCGCTGGCCCTCGGCGGCGACGCCCAGGTCCACACCGACGAGACACAGACCTACCAGAACGACGACGACGTCAACACCAGCGGCAGCGAGAGCGGCGCCAGCGGCAACGCGGTCGTCCTCGACTGGGCCGCCCCGGTGCAGATCGCGGGCAACGCGATCGGCGGCCTCGGCGGCGAAGCCATCTCCACCGGCAGCGCGACGCAGAACACCACCCAGACCGGTGACATCACCACCGACGGCACCCAGTCCTCGCTCGCCGGCAACGTCGTCGCGGGCCAGGCGGCCACGCCCGTCCAGGTCACCGGCAACGCCATCTCCGGCCTCGCCGGCTCGGCTCTGAGCGAGTTCGACGCCAGCACCGACGCCGAAGCGGGCGGCGCGATCCTCACCGACGGCTCCGACCAGTTCGGCTCCGGCAACGTGGGCGCCCTGCCCGCCGCCCTGCCGATCAAGGCGAACGGCAACGCGATCCCCGCACTGCTGAGCAACGCCTCCTCGGCGTCCAACTCGGAGGCTAACGCCACCGCGGGCGGCACCACCCCCGGCATCAACGACATCGACAGCTACATCCAGACCGGCGGCGAGAACGGCTCCGTCTCCGGCAACGTCGTCCAGCCGCAGGGCGCGGGCGTCGCGGGCATCACCGGCAACGCCGCCACCGTCCTGGGCAACGCCTTCTCCGGCAACGGTCTCACCAGGCAGGCCGGGTCCGAGGGCACCACCTCCAGCGAGGTCGTCGCGGGCGGGTTCTCCAGCACCTCCGGTGCCGACGGCGCGCTGGCGGGCAACATCGCCGACGTTCCGCTGGCCCTGCCGGGCGAGCTGTTCGCCTCCGCGGCGAGCGTCGCGGGCAACGCCGACGCCTCGATGATCAGCGACACCAGCGCCACCGCGGGCGACGGTACCTTCACCAACGGCAACGACTCGCTGCTCTCCGGCAACACCGCCAGCAGCCCGCTGGCTGGAGCGGTCGAGGCCTACGGCAACGCCGCCACCCTCGTCGGCAACGCCGCCGCCGACGGCAGCGAGACCAAGGAGGTCAGCGCCGGCGGTTACAACGGCACGCTGGGCAACGACTCCGCCGGTTCCGGCAACCTGATCACCACCCCGGTTGCCCTTCCGGCCGAGCTGTTCGGCACCGCCACCGGCGGTCTCGGCAACGCGCAGGCCAGCGGGTCCGAGATCAAGGACGTCTCCGCGGGCGGCGGCGGCAACACCGACGACGACTTCGGCAAGATCAGCTCCAACCTGATCGCCGCCCCGGTCTCGCTCCCCGCGCAGATCTTCGGCATCGGCACCTCGGCCGTCGGCAACGCGGACGCCGCGGGCAGCACCGAGACCACCTCCACCGCCGGTGGCGACTACAACGCGACGGGCCCGCTGGGCACCATCGCGGGCAACCTGGTGCAGGCCCCGATCTCGCTTCCGGCGCAGTTGCACGGCATCGCCGCGGCCGGTGGCGGCAACGCCCAGGGCCTCAGCGAGAACCTGACCGACTCCTCCGCCGGTGGTGACGCCACCACCGACGGCACCGAGGGCACGATCACCGGCAACATCGTCCAGGCTCCGGTCGGCGGTGCGGGTTCGCTGTTCGGTCTGGCCGGCAGCGTGCTCGGCGGTGCGGAGGGCTTCGGCGTCAACGACGTCACCTCCGCGGCCGGCGGCGACTCGGAGACCGCGGGCACCGAGGGTTCGCTCGCGGGCAACGTGATCAGCGCCCAGGCCCTGCCGATCGCGCAGGTCTTCGGCAGTGCGCTCGACGTGGCGGGCAACTCGCTGGGCGACGGCGTCAACACCACCGAGGTCACCTCCGGCGGCGACATCGACACCGACGGCACCGAGGGTTCCATCTCCGGCAGCATCCTGGACGTCCCGGCCGCGGCCGTGGTCCAGGGCTTCGGTGACGCCGTGTCGGTGCTGGGCAACTCGGACGCCTTCGGTGACAACCTCACCAACGGCACCGTCGGCGGCGAGACCAACACCGCGGGCGAGCAGGACAGCCTCTCCGGCCTGGACGAGCAGCTCCCGATCGGCGTCCTGGCCCAGGTCTACGACGTGCCGGTGGAGATCCTCGGCAACGCGATCACCGAGGCGGTCAACGCTACCGACATCGAAGTCGCGGGCGAGGAGCCCTCGTTCATCCAGCAGATCGACGGTTCGGAGCTCCGCGCCGGCACCCTGCCCAGCCTGCCCGGCGGCCGGATGCCGACCACGCTGCGCGCGGACGCCACGCCGATCTCGGCGATCGACACCCCGCAGGCGAGCATCCTGCCGTTCGAGCTCCCTGGCAAGACCGTGCTGGGCGGCGACGACCTGCTCGGCGGCGCGTTCTCCGGCAAGCTGCCGCTGGACGTCCCGTCCTTCGACAGCCTGGACCTGCCCGGCGGCATCACCTCCGGCAAGCTGCCGATCGACCTGCCGGTCTCCGGTCAGCTTCCGACGCTGCCCGGCACGGACCACGTCGGTGGCCCGTCCGTCGACCAGCTCCCGCTGGTGCCGATGGACTTCGGCCGCCCCTCGGGTGGCCCGGCCATGGCCCAGGTCGACAGCTCGCCGCTGAGCATCTTCGACAAGCTGGTCGGCGAGCTCACCGGCAAGAAGTTCCACATCCAGTGATGAACTGACGCACTAACAGCCAGACCACGGCGGCCCCGGGAGCGAGCGCTCCCGGGGCCGCCGTGCGTGGGCCTGCCGAACCGCAGCGCCTGCCGAACTGCAGGTCAGCCGAACTGCAGCGACCGCTTCGCCAGGCCGTACCAGTAGCCGTCGATCACCGTGCGCGGCAGCTCGGCGGCCCCGCTGGCGCCCAGGCTGACGAACAGCGGGGCGAAGTGCTCGATCCGCGGGTGGGCCAGCACTGCCGCTGGTGCCTTGTGCCGGAAGTCGAGTACCGCGTCGATGTCGCCGGTGCGCAGCGCCTGTTCGCCCCACAGGTCGAACTCGGCGGACCAGGACGGCGGCGAGTAGTCCGTACCGCGGGCGAAGTCCACCGCGCTCAGGTTGTGCGTGAAGAATCCGCTGCCGACGATCAGCACCCCCTCGTCCCGGAGCGGCGCCAGTGTGCGGCCGATCTCGTACAGCTCCCGTGGGTCCAGCGAGGGCATCGACATCTGCAGTACCGGCACGTCCGCGTCCGGGAACATCTCGGCCAGCGGAACGTACGCCCCGTGGTCAAGACCGCGACCCGGATCGTCGTGCACCGGATTTCCCTTGCCGTGCAACAACTTCCGCACCTTCGCCGCCAGTCGTGGCGCGCCCGGTGCCGGGTAGGTGACCTGGTAGTAGTGCTGCGGGAAACCCCAGAAGTCGTAGACCAGCGGCACGGTCGTCGTGGCACCGAGCGTCAGCGGCGCCTCCTCCCAGTGCGCCGAGACGATCAGGATCGCCGTGGGCGTGTCCAGCGTGCCCGCCCAGTCGGCGAGCTGACGGGTCCACCGGAGGTCATCGGCCAGCGGCGGCGCGCCGTGGCTGAGGTAGAGCACCGGGGACCGATCGGTGACGGCCATGTCCACTTCCCATCGTGCGACATCTCCTGCAGTATTGAATCTTCAACTATCACTGTACGCCGGATCGGCGGACCGCGACATTCGTCGAACGACGGACGGGCCCGGGCCTGTTCGGCCACCCCCCGCCGCGCCTATCCTTCGGCCATGGACGACGCGGTCGTTCCGTTCGGGAACGTCCTTCTCTTCGCCGCGGTGGCGCTGGCGCCGACGGTGGCGTTCTGGGTGCTGCTCAGAATCCCCCGCACGGCCGACTGGATGGGTTCGCTGCGCCGTCGCGGACTCAAACCGGCCGGCCCGCCCATCGAACGGCTCGCCGCCGACCTTCGCCGGGTGCGGCGGTCGATGACCGCGCTGCCCCCAGGCGCGCCGGCCGTGCGCCGCAACGCCACCGGTCAGGCTTACGACGCCCTGCTCGGCCAGGCGTGTGACGCCGTCGGTATCGGTCACGAACTCGACGGCGTACCCTCGCACGGCGTCGAGCGAGAACTCGAACGGCTCCGGGTGGAAGGGGCACTGCGCGCCGCAGGACTCACGATCTGAGCGTGGCCCGCCGATCACAGTGTGACAACTCTGCGACATTCGGCGGTAGCAACCGGCGGTCAGATGTCCTAATTTCGCCAATAGTCCGGTGGAGGGCCACGCGCTCTCGAGGAGGGATATGGCTTCCGACAACGACTTCCGTGCGGCGCTGGACAATGCCGCACGCCAGGCGCTCGACGTCATCGGCCGTATCCACGAGGATGCGCGAGCCGGGCTGGACACCAACTACTGGGTCGCCCGCACCGAGCTGAACGGCAAGTCCAGGCGCGTCTCGCTGGACGAGCAGCTCGGCGGTAACCCGATGGCCTGGTTCGCCGGTCAGGGACACGGGCAGGCGCGACATGCCCAGCCCCCGCAGCCGCCGATGCAGCGGCAACCCGAGCACGGTTACGGCTACCAGGACTACGGCCGGCAGAACCACGGCTACCAGGACCATGGCAGGCAGGAGTACGGCAGGCCGCAGCACTTCGGCCCCGGCCGCTACTGAACCCCCGCTGTACCACGCGCCAGTGGATCGTCGATTCGCGTGACGTCTGCACGGTGATGCGGCGTCACGCCTGGATCAGCCGTTCGCTCAGCTCCCAGAGTCGCTGTGCCGACTCGGGATCGACGGCATGGGGTACGACCTCGGCCGGGATGTCCCGATCGACGCCGAAGTCGATCGGCCGCGGAGTGTCCAGCGGTGAGATGTCGTTGTCCTTCAGGTAGATACCGCCGATGCCGGCGAGCAGCGGGCTTGTCGCGGCGAACACGCTGGTGCTGGCGCCCTGCCGCGGAGTCTTCGTCCCGCGGCCGGGGTCGATGATCGGCCGGCCGGAATCGTCGAGGAGTCCCATGGCCCGTTGCTGCTCGTCGGTCACCGCCCGTCCGTCCTCGGGCCGCGAGGGCCCCAGGTCGGTGCCGAGGATGACACCGGGGTGCACCGCGTAGCCGCGGACTCCGTCCGTGGCCCAACGCCGGTCCAGCTCGACGGCGAACAGCACGTTGGCGGTCTTCGACTGGCCGTAGCCGAGCATGGGCTCGTAGCCGGTGGTGAAGTGCGGATCGTCCCAGCGGATACCGGAGATCCGGTGGCCACCGGAGGTCACGTTGACCACTCGGGCAGCACCGGCGGCGCGCAGGGCGGGCAGCAGGCCCAGGGTGAGCTGGAAGTGGCCGAGATGGTTGGTGGCGAACTGCGATTCGTAGCCGCGCGCGTCCCGGAACAGCGGGCCGCCCATGATGCCCGCGTTGTTGATCAGGATGTGCAGCGGGCGGCCGGAGCCGACGTAACCGGCGGCGAAGGCGTCGATCGACGCCGGGTCGAGGAGGTCCAGGCGAGCGAGCTCGACGCGTTCGATCCCGGCCAGCGCGGGGGCGGCGCGGTCCGGGTCGCGCACGCCCACGGTGACCGACGCGCCGGCCCCGCTCAGTGCCCGGGTGGTCTCCAGGCCGAGTCCGACGTGGCCGCCGGTGACGATGACGTTGGTGCCCGACAGGCCGATGTCCTCCAGTACCTCGTCGGCGGTCGACGCGGCGGTGAAGCCGGATCCGATGGGGCGTTGTTTCTGGGTCATGTCACCACGCTAGGCACGTCTACCCGTACTTTGAATCATTGAAGGTCCGTATTTCTTACGCGAGAGTACGAGCATGGCCGCTGATCACCTGTCCGAGGTGTTCGACCTCGTCGACGTTCGCGGTCTGCTGTCGGGCGGGTTCGCGGTACGGGGACCCTGGGTATCGCGCGCGGCCATCGACACCCCGTTGAAGTTCCTCGCGATGGTGTCCGGCCGGGCCCGGCTGACCACCGACGGCGCGGCCGAGCCGGTCGAGCTCGAACCCGGCGACGTTGCCATCCTGAACAAACGGTCGTGGCTGTGTGTCGAGGGCGGCACCGGTGAAGGACCGCGCCGCGAGATCACGCCCGAAGCGGACTTCCCCTTCGCCGACCTGGCCGGTGCCGACCGCGGCACCGGCGACATCCTCATCGGCGGCCGCATCGACCTCAACCCCGCCGGTGACGCCTTGCTGCTGCGCTCGCTTCCGCCGCTGGCGCACGTCCGGGCATCGGCCGCCTCGGCGAACAACCTGCGCGGCAGCCTCTACCGACTGTTCGACGAGGTGACCGGGAACCGGATGGGCTCCGCGTTCGCGATCCGGCAGCACTGCCAGCTCCTGCTGCTGGAGGTTCTGCGCGCCCACATCGACCAGGCCGAGCTGCCCCCGGGATGGCTGCGGGCGCTGACCGACGAACGCTTGCGCCCGGCGCTGGGCCTCATGCACGCCGAACCCGGAAAGTCGTGGGGCTTGCCGGAACTGGCGCGCGCCGCGGCGATGTCACGGACGTCGTTCGCCGAACGCTTCCGGACCGTGGCGGGCACACCGCCGCTGACCTACCTCCATCAGTGGCGGATGCTGCTGGCACAGCGCGCACTTCGCGACAGCGATATCCGCATCGGGGCGCTGGCGATCGAACTGGGCTACTCGTCGGAGAGCGCTTTCAGCACCGCGTTCAAACGAGAGGTAGGACAGTCACCGCTGCGCTACCGATGCCGGGTACGCGATGAACTGCCGGTCAACGCCGCGGTACCGGTGTGACCGCACGCCCCACGGAGCCGCGTGGCCGTCGACAGGGACAGGCCCTCAGCCCTGGGCGAGGTCGGCGAACCGGCTGTAGTGGAGCTGGTGCGCGACGACGATCGTGGACTGCGGACCGGCACGGTGCTTGGCCAGGATCAGGTCCGCCTCACCGGCCCGCGGATCGTCGCGCTCCCAGGCGTCCGGCCGGTTGATCAGCAGCACGATGTCGGCGTCCTGCTCCAGCGAACCGGACTCACGCAGGTCCGAGAGCATCGGCCGCTTGTCGGTGCGCTGCTCGGGACCACGGTTGAGCTGACTGATCGCGACCACCGGCACCTCGATCTCCTTCGCCAGCAGCTTGAGCTGACGGGAGAACTCCGAGACCTCCTGCTGCCGCGACTCGACGCGCTTGCCGGACGTCATGAGCTGCAGGTAGTCGACGACGACGAGCTTGAGATCGTTGCGCTGCTTGAGCCGCCGCGCCTTCGCCCGGATCTCCATCATCGTCAGGTTCGGCGAGTCGTCGACGAACAGCGGCGCCTCGCTGATCTCGCTCATCCGGCGGGCAAGGCGCGTCCAGTCGTCGTCACTCATCCGGCCACCGCGCATGTCGGCGAGCCGGATCCGCGCCTCGGCGGAGAGCATGCGCATGACGATCTCGGTGCGGCTCATTTCCAGGGAGAAGATGACGCTGCTCATGCCGTGCTTGATGGAGCACGACCGCGCGAAGTCCAGCCCCAGCGTGGACTTACCGACACCGGGACGGGCGGCGACGATGATCATCTGGCCGGGGTGCAGCCCGTTGGTCACCTCGTCCAGGTCGAGAAAGCCGGTGGGGATACCGAACGACTGGCCGCCGCGGGAGGCGATCGCGTCGATCTCGTCCATCGTCGGCTGGAGCAGTTCCTCCAGCGCCACGTAGTCCTCGGCGGTGCGCCGCTCGGTGACGTCGTAGATCGCGGCCTGCGCGCGGTCGACGACCTCGTCGATGTTGCTGCCGCCCTTGTCCTGGTTGGCGCCGTAGCCGAACTGGACGATCCGGGTACCCGCCTCGACCAGCCGCCGCAGTACGGCCTTCTCCGCGACGATCTCGGCGTAGTAGCCGGCGTTCGCTGCGGTGGGGACCGTCTCGATCAGGGTGTGCAGGTACGGGGCGCCGCCGACCCGGCCTAGCTCGCCCCGGCGCTCCAGCTCGGCGGACACGGTGATCGGGTCGGCCGGTTCGCCCCGGCCGTACAGGTCGAGGACGCAGTCGTAAACGGCCTGGTGCGCGGGCCGGTAGAAGTCCCCCGGCCCGAGTGCCTCGATGACGTCGGCGATCGCGTCCTTCGACAGCAGCATCCCGCCCAGCACCGATTGTTCGGCGGGCAGATCCTGCGGCGGCTGCCGGTCGAACTCCCCGCCCCGCGACATCTCGCCCGGGTCGGGCGGGGGGTACGCGGGACCGCGGTCGTCGGTGATCGCCACCGTCCAGGCCACCTCTCTCGTGTTCGAACGTACGTTCGATTGTAGCGGAATTCCAGCCCGGATCGCGGCCGTTCCGCCTAGCTCGCGGGTCACTTCCGGAGACCGTTCGCAGCGACGCTAGATCCCTCGGTAGGAGCAAAGCAATTCAGCCTGGGGACCGTCCTGTGGACAGCCTGTGGATCAATCAGGGTAACGAGTCACAGGCAGCCGCTACCCTGTTCATAACCTGGGGACAACACCGGGGGGTCTTAGCGAAATCGCAGGTCAGACCTTGTGAATTACCTGTGGATAACTTTGATCGAGAATGTCTCGGCGTGTCGCGCGGATCGCGTGTTCGGCGTGTCGCGACAGGCTTGGGCGGTCGGTTGTGCACGCACCTGTGGATAGCTGCTACGGAGCGTAGAGTCGCCACCCGTTGGGCTGAGTGGGTGGCGATTCCGCCGTTCAGACGGGCAGCCTGCTGTGGGCGTTGCGTAACCGGTCGGCGATGAGCTGGGCGGTCGCCGGCGTCAGCGCGACCCGGGGTTCACCACTGCCTGGGATCTCCTCGGTGAGCCAGCGGCCCTCGGTGGTGTCGATGTAGTTCAGCGGCCGTTCGACGCGCTGCCGGGTACCGGCCCTGGTCCGCGCGGCGACGTACAGGCTGCCCCCGCCGAGCCTGCGCAGCCCCAGAACCCGGCGCAGCTCCTCGGCCTCCTGGCTGCTCTCGCTCGGCCGCGAACTCCGCAGGATCTCGAAGCCCTCGTCGCCATCGCCGGTCCGGCCGGTGCCGCCGACCTGACTGCGCGGAACGCTGAGCTGCCTGCCCCTGCCCGGTGCGAGGCCCGGGATCTGCGCGATGAAGTTCTCCATGAGCTGGTCCGGGCGCAACGACACCAGCACCACACCCTCGTGATCGGTGTTGCGGGCCAGCACGAAACCCTCACCCCCGGCACTTCCGGCGAGCAGCGTGTAGTTGACGGGCTTGCCGTCGTGGCCGCCGGTGATCCACCCGTAGAACTCGACCTGCGGCCGGGCCACCGCCTGCACGGTCGCCAGCAGTCCGCGGTCGATGCCGCCGCGACCGGCGAGGCCGTAACCGGCGAGTTCCGCGTTCGCCCGGTCGGTGGCCGCGCGCTTCGCCTCGGGGCTCTGCCACACAGGCGTGCTCGCCAGCACCGTGTGCGGTTCGCCGTCGCGCCGCCGGATGAGATTGAGCAGGGTGCCGGTCGTCAAGGTCACCTGCTGATCCAGCACCGTGGTGCTCCTGTTCTGCTCGCCCGGAAGGGGCGGACGCCGTCGTCCGCCCCGCTCCCGGTAGTTCTGTTCGCCGAACCCGGCGAACCCACCGTGCCGTCGCGGCTATTCGCCGATGACCGGCGGCGCGGTGAGTTCGTCGGTACCGAAGATCTCGTTGCCGTCTTCCTGCACCAGGTACTTGGACGTGTGCTCGTCGTCGTCGCCACCCTGGCCGCCGCGACCGGCGCCGCCCATGGCACCCATGCCCATGCCGCCGCCCATGCCGCGCCCGCCTGCCGCGCCCGCGCCACCCGCACCGATCGCGCCGCCGCGGACTCCGCCCGCAGCGCCGGCACCCGAGCCCGAACCGGCCCCGGTGCTGGAGCCCGCGCCCAGTGCCGAACCCGAACCGCCGGGACCGAAGCCGCCGGAACCCGAGCCGCCACCGGGGCCGAAGCCACCACCGCCGATGCCCCCGATCGATCCGGCGCCGCCACCCGCCCCGGAACCACCGCCGGGGCCGAAGCCGCCCCCGCCGACGCCGCCGATGCCGTGGCTGCCGAAGTCGGCGGACGGCACCTTGTCCGGAGTGAAGCCGGAACGGTGCGTGCTGCCGTCGTACTCGGGCCTGGTCAGATCCGGCCGGTTGATGTCCGGCCGGTTGATGTCCGGCCGGTTGATGTCCGGACGCTGCGGGTCGGGCCGGTTCAGCTCAGGACGCTCCGGCAGGTTGGGCCGGAGCCCGCCGTTGTCGCGGTCGCCCCGGTCACCGTCGCCGACGTCGATGCCGCCCGGACCGCGGGGGCTACCGGGCCCGCCAGGTTCACCGGGACCGCCGGGCCCCCGGCCGTCATCGTCGTCCCCGTCCCTGCCGGGCGGCTCCTTGCGCTCCGGCGGCGGCCCCTTCGGGTCGCCCTCACGGTCGTCGATGTCGATCTTGCCGAACTCGCCGTCGACGCCGCTGAAGTTCGGCATCCCCGCGGCGTTGCGGACGCTCTCGTCGTAGTAGGCGTTGAACGCCTGGACGTTCGACTCGCCCTTGGCGTTGTAGTCGTCGATCGACCGGTCGGTATCGGTCTCCCAGGGCGCGACATCGTTCCAGAAGCCGCTCTCCGGGGGCTTCTCCGGAATCTCCTGCACCCGGTTCCGGACGTCGCCGAACGCGCTGACCTGGCCGTCGAGATAACGGGTGCTCTCGCCGAGGTTCATGCCGGAGTCCTCGGTCCAGATCTGCAGGGGCTTCGCCCCGGACATGGCGGCCTCCCCGCCACCGCCCTGCCAGGCGCTCTCCATGTCGCGGTTGATCTCCTCGATCAACCGGTTCCGCTCGTCCGCACGATCGCGCAGCGTCCCGGCCGAGTACTGACCGTCGACCAGGGAACCTTCCCCGTCGCCGTCGGTGATCTGCCGGTAGATCTGGTAGGCGTCGATGGAACGCTCGCCCTGGGTCGAGGAGTAGTCCCCGGCCTCGTTCTGGTTCGCGGCTCCGTACGCGGCCGCGCCTGCGACCAGCGGGATCAGGAAAAACGGCATGACTGTCTCAGCCCCTCGGAATGCCCACGGCGAACTCTCTTCGCCACCGGTTGTCGGACGCGGCCGCGGATGCGCGGGTTCCCCCTGCCATCACGAGCCCCCCTTGAGCGTCTGCATCGCCGAATCGGCCAGCTTTTCCGCGACCTGGCAGGACCTCGGCTTGTCCGGCCCCTGGTCGATCTGTGTCAGAGCCTGCAGCGCCAGCTTCTCGGACAGCCCGACGTACAGCTCGCAACGACCCTGGGTGCGGTCATCGGTGGGGCCGGCGTAGACGGCCGGGTGCCCGGCGATCTCCGCCTCCTCGAAGTAGGCGAGCTGCTCCTTCTGTTCGTACATGGTGCCCAGGCCCTTGCTGTTCCTGGTCAGCGCGATGATGGTCAACCGGCCGGTGGTGACCTCCGAGTAGTCCCATGAACAGGCCGCCCCACCACCGGTCGATCGCTTCCGGCCGGTGTCCTTCAGGCCGAGCCCGGAGGCGGCGGCACCGCTGAGCGCGACGCACGGATCCGCCTCGAAACTTGCGGTGTCGATCGGGTCGGCGACCGCGGGTGCCCCGCTGTCCGGCTCTGCCGCCGAACTCCCCGAGGATTCCGCGGGCGTGGGTGCCCCGGCCGCAGGCGATCCGGCGGTCTCGCCCCCGCAGGCGCTCAACAGGCCCAGCGCCACGAGAGACAGGGACGCGAGGACGGCACGTCCGGAGCGAGTGCTCACTGGTCACCCGCTGCCGCGACGACGTCCGCCTGGGCGTTCTCCTCGGTGGCCTGCACGCCACTCTTCGCGGTCTTCAGCGCCTCGATGTAGCGGGTGACGTAGTCGATCATGCGCTGGTTCTGGTCGCCGAGGGTCTCACCGGACTTGCGCCCGGCGTCGGCGAAGTCCCCGCTGGCGAACTCGTTGCCCGGCGGCCGGACGTCGCGGACGATCCGTACCTCCGCCTCGTCGTCGCGGAGCTGGTTGAGCAGGTCCTCCCACTTCGCGATGACGGCGTCGATCTGGTCCGGCGCGAACTGGAAACCGCCGCCACCCTTCGACCCCGCGACGTCGCCCGCCACGTTGCCGGCGAGAGCGGCCGCGCCGCCGAGGCCCTTGGCGGCGTCGCCGATCCACATGTCCGGGACATCCGGCATGAACGGGAGCCGGTCGATCGCCCCGCCACCCGCCTGCGCTCCTGCGTCCAACATTCCAATGATCCCCTTCGCATCCCCTGCACGCACCGGCTCGCCGGTGCGTGACGCTGCGGACTACATCCGCGACCCTCGGTGAAAATCTTGCGCGGACCCCGGCGCGGCGTCAAGAACACCTCGCACGGAGTCGGACGTACCGGCCGGTGAAGCCGTTCCCCCGCGTTGCCCCAGCGCACGGACGGAAAGCCTGGACAGAAAATACCGCGCCGACGACGACGGCGGGGCCGCTCCCCGGAAAAAAGGGGAGCGGCCCCGCCGCTGGTTCTGGTGAAGCCCTCGTCGGCGAACTAGCCGGCGTTGACCTCGAGGCGGACCTCGACGGTGACGTCCGGGTGCAGCCGGGCGGTCACCTTGTGCTTGCCGACGGTCTTGATGTGGTCGTCCAGCTCGATGATGCGCTTGTCGAGCTGCGGGCCACCGGCCGACTTGATCGCGGAGACGATGTCGTTCGTGGTGACCGAACCGAAGAGCTTCTTCGAGCCCTCGGCTGCCTTGCCCGCGACCTGGACGGCGCCGAGGCCCTCCAGCGTCGCCTTGATCTCCTTGGCGTGGTCCAGGTCCCGGATGCGACGGGACTCCTGGGCACGACGGATTGTCTGCACGTTCTTCTCGGCGCCCTTGGACGAGGCGATCGCGTACCCGCGCGGAAGCAGGTAGTTGCGGGCGTACCCGTCCTTGACCTCGACGAGGTCGCCCGGGCCACCGAGGTTGGCCACGTCCGTGGTCAGAATGATCTTCGCCATGACTTGGCCTCCTTTACCGGGCGCTCGAGGTGTACGGAAGCAGCGCCATCTCACGGGAGTTCTTCACCGCGATGGCGACGTCCCGCTGGTGCTGGCTGCAGTTACCGGTGACGCGGCGGGCACGGATCTTGCCGCGGTCGGAGATGTACTTGCGAAGAAGGTTGGTGTCCTTGTAGTCGATCGCCTCGGGGCGACCCTTCTTCTCGGCCTTGCAGAAAACGCAGACCTTCTTCTTCGGCTTACGAATGGGTGGCTTGGCCACGGTTGACTCCTGGGGTGATCAAAAAGTGGTTGCTTTAGAAGGGGGGCTCGTCGGCGAAACCGCCGCCACCGCCGCCGCCACCACCGGTGGCGGGCGCGGAGCCCCACGGGTCGTCGGCAGGTGCGCCGCCGCCGGAACCGCCGGCGTTGCCGCCGCCGAACCCGCCGCCGCCGCTGCCGCGGCTGACCTTGTTGACCTTCGCGGTGGCGTAGCGCAGCGACGGACCGATCTCATCGACCTCGAGCTCGACGACGGTGCGCTTCTCGCCTTCCTTGGTCTCGAACGACCGCTGCTTGAGCCTGCCCTGCACCACGACGCGGGCACCGCGGGTCAGCGACTCGGCGACGTTCTCCGCCACCTGACGCCAGACGTTGCAGCGCAGGAACAGCGCTTCGCCGTCCTTCCACTCGCCGGACTGCTTGTCGAACATCCGCGGCGTCGAGGCCACGGTGAAGTTCGCGACAGCGGCACCGGACGGGGTGAAGCGAAGCTCCGGGTCCGCGGTGAGGTTGCCGACCACCGTGATGACGGTGTCTCCAGCCATGGGTTACTCCCGTGCCTCAGGCCTTGACGGCGGGCTTGGGGGCCGGCTTGCGCAGCTTGCGCGAACCCGGCTTCGGGGCCTCGCGACGCATCACCTTCGTGCGCAGCACGGTCTCCTGCAGCGAGAGCTGACGGTCGAGCTCCTTCACCGCTTCCGGCGTGGAGTTCAGGTCCAGCAGGGCGTAAATGCCCTCGGCGTGCTTGTTGATCTCGAAGGACAGCCGCCTGCGGCCCCACACGTCGACCTTTTCGACGCTGCCACCCTCGGACGTACGGATCACGTTCAGGAACGTGTCCAGCGTCGGGGCGACCGTGCGCTCGTCGAGCGTGGGATCGAGGATGACCATTACCTCGTAATGGCGTGACACAACCACTCACCTCCTATGGGCTCGCGGTCACGGACGATCCGTGACAGGAGGGTTTGTCGTCACGAAGAGTACCCGGGCCCGCCGACAGTCCGGACCGCAGGTGGACGCCAGCGGGCCGGACGACGCGACGAGGGCCGCCCCGGACGGGACGGCCCTCGTGAAAGCCTTGCGCGATAAGAGAAAGTACCTCAGGTGGCCTTGCGGACCACCCAGGTGCGGACGAGCGCGGCGGAGACACCGGCGAGTGCGATGACGGCGAGCAGCATCGGCATCTGCACGGTACCCGGGGCCTCCGGCGCGGCGAGCGAGTCGGCGTTGCCGGCGTTGCGGACGTCGCCGCTGACCGGCTGGCCCTGCTGCTGACCGGGAGCGCCGAGCACGCCGACCTCGGGGGCCTGCATTCCGGGCACCGGTGCCGCGCCGGGGTAGCGGTTGCCGGGCGGCGGGGCCGGGATGCCGGGCGGCACGACGGGGATGTTGTCGTAGCTGCGCTGCGGGACGGTCGTGTCGCCCGAACCGGTGGAACCGGAGGGCAGCGGGTCGGGCAGGTTGCCGGTGCCGGGCTGCGGTCCGGTACCGCCGTTGTTGCCGCCGGGCGCGGGCTGCTGCGGGATGGGCTGCTCGGACTCCGGCGCCTCGTAGTCGCTGGCGACCACGGAGATGCCGCAGCTCCCGGCGATCTTGTTCTTGATGCTGGAGATCGTTTTCGAGGAGTTGAGTCCCAGGCCGAGCGAGCCCTTCAGCGCACCGGCCGCGGCGTCGGCGATCGAGTTGCCTGAGACGAGGCCGTTCTGTGCGTTCGGCACCTGGCCGACCGCGAGGGCGCCGTCGCGGGTGACGTCGTGGGCGGCGATGTCGGCGAGGGCGAGCGTGCCCGCCTCCTGTGCGCCGCGCTTCACCAGGTCGCGCAGGGACTCGGCGCGCACGGTGACCGGATCGCCGATGTTGCCGTTGACGGTCGAGGTGCAGCTCTCCGCCTGGTGCGTCGTCGTCGCGGTGGCGGTGCCCGCCACCACGATGCCCCCGCCGGTGGCCGCGGCGGCGATCGCCGTCGCGATGAGGACGTTGCGTGTCCGGTGGGCTCGGGGGCTGCGCTTCGACCGCACTGGCTCTGTCCTCCGCTGCGTTGGTGAGTAACTTACCGCTCGATCGTGTGATCAACGAGTCGATCACGAGAAGGGTACGCAAAGATAGCGGGTCGGGTTCCTACCTACTATCGGCGGTATGTCTTCGGCGCCCGTTCCCCGCCCGGCGCCCTGGCGCTGGTGGCTTGTCCTCGGCGCACTCGTCTGCGCGACGGCGGGCTTCTTCGCCGCCGTCAACCCCGGTCGGCTGGTCCTGCTGCACGCCGCCGCGCCGTTCGGTGGGCTGTTGCTGGCCTCGGTTCCGGTGCTGGTGGCCGCGGCGCTGTTCGCCCACGACGGGCATCCGGTGACCCGCAGGCTGCTGCCTGCCGTGCTGGCGACGCTGGGCGTGCTCGGCGCCGCCGCGTCCTGGCTGCTGTCCGGCGGGCGGGAGACCTCCGGTCAGTCCGTGGTGGCGACCTCAGAGGACGAACGGCTGCAGATCGTCCGGATCCGTACCGGGGACGCCGATCCGGTGGACGAACTCGTGCTGCGCTCCAGCGAGGGCCTGCTCTCCCAGCGCGACGAACTCGGCTGCTTTCGGCCGGACGGTGCCGGTCGGTCGTTCGCCGCCGCCCGGTTCCTCGCCGACGACCTGGTGCAGGTACTCGGCGGGAACGGGGAGAGCTGGACGCTGGCCGTGGACGGGCCCGCGGTGCGGATGCGTGACCGGCTGCCGCCCGGCGCCTGCTAGACCGCTCGGACGGGCGTGCTCAGACGCCCTGCTCGACCGACCGGCGGAGCACCCAGGTGCGTACCAGCGCCGCGGTGACGCCGGAGAGCGCCAGCACGGCGATCAGCACCGGCAGGCCGACCGCGTCGGTCATCGGGTTGCCGCCGGAACCCGGCAGCGCCTCGGCCCTTCCGGCGTTCTGCACGCTCTCGTCGCCGCTTGCCCGGCCGGCCTGGTCCTTGCCGAGGATGCCGAACTGCGGGGCGTAACCGGGCACCTGACCGCCGTAGCGCAGGCCGGGCGAGGGGGCGAACAGACCCGCGGACGCGGCGGGCAGGTTGCTGTAGTCGCGCATCGGGGCGAAGCCGCCGCCGAAGCTGGTGGGCAGAGCCGCGAATCCGGGCAGGCCGCTGCCGCCGCCGAGCACGGGGCTGTTCGGTGGGAGCAGTCCGGGTCCGGGAGCGGGCCGCTGCGCGCCGGGCGCGGAGCCCTCGCCACCGGGACCGCCCGTGCCGGGCTGCGGGCCGGGGTTCTGCGGGCCGGGTCCGTTGCCGCCCGGGTTCTGCGGGGCGGGCTTCCTGCCGGGGTTGAGGGCGCGCGCGGCACCCTCGACGACATCGCGGCCCGTCTCGGCGACGGCCTGCGCCCCGTCCTGAACGGGAGCGGCGACGTTGTTCACGGCCTTGACGGTCACCTTGCAGACGTTCGGCACGAGCGGTCCGAGGATCGGCTTCAGCAGTCCGGAGAGTGCGCCGAGGATCTGTGACCCGGGGACCGCGATGGTGTTGGTGCCGGGCTGCACGGTGCCGATGGTGATCGTCGGCGCTTTGGGGTTGCCCAGCAGGGAGCCGACGTTCAGCGCGATGGGCTGCCCGGGTTCACCGCTCAGCGTCGCGCCGCAACTGCCGGCGATGAGCGGAGGGGCCGCCACGGCGGTACCGGTGGTGGTGGTCGTCAGCGCTGCCGTACCGGCCAGCACGAACGTGGCCGCCCCCACGGCTGCTGCCCTGCGTGTACGCCCTGCCATCGCTTCGCCCTTCCAGCGTCTGCATGCGGGATTGCCCCTCGTCGGGTTCAACGAGGGGAGCCCGCGGAGGTGACGCGAACGCGACGCGAAGCCACCCGAACGGAGGCGGGCGGCGGACTCGCGGCTCAGACGGCGCGGCGGCGGATCCAGGTGCGGACCAGCGCCACGATGACGACCGCGAGCGCCAGCACGGCGAGGAGCTGGGGGAAGCGGTCGGTGCTGGTGTTCTGCGCGGGGATCGCCTCGGCGCTGCCCGCGTCCTGGGCGCGGACGTCCGGCGGGGCCGGCGCGGAAGGCAGCGGGTTGAGGTCGGGAGCCTGCACGGGCGGGACCACCGGTGCGGGCGGGAGCGGGGAGCCGGGCATGGTGAGCGGCGGGAACTCGGAAAGGCCGGAGCCGTCCAGGTCGTCGAAGGAGGGGAACTCGGTGAGGTCGTCGTCCGGGAGTTCCGGGAACTGGACGTCCGGTCCGGAGCCCTGGCCGGGGTCGCCACCGGGCTCGCCGCCGGGCAGTTCCGGCTGCGGGCCGGGTGCCTCGGGCACGTCCGGGTCCTCCGGACCGGGCTGCTCGGGCTGTTCCGGGTCCTCCGGGCCGGGCTGTTCCGGATCCTCGGGGCCCGGCACCTCCGGGTCCGGTACCTCGGGGTTCTCCTCCGGTGCTCCGGTGACCGCGCCGAGCAGGCCCTGCACCGGCGCGGCGAGCCCGTTGACCAGGCCCTGGCCGGTGTCGCAGGTGGCCTTGACGGTGTCGCCGACGATCGGCAGGCCGCCGAGCGGGCTGGTGACGGCGTCCACCGGGATGGTGAGCAGTGAGCTGCTCTCCTCGCCGGTCTCGGCGAGGCCGACGTCCACGCTGTCCTCGGCGTTGGCGAGTGCGCCCGCGTCGACCTCGATGGGCTGGCCGTTCTCGTCGACGAGGCTCTCGCAGTCCCCGGCGAGCACGGGCGGCGGCTCCTCCGCGTAGGAGGTCACGGGCAGCGTCAGCACTGCTGTGGCGGCGATGAAGCTCGCCGCCCCGATCCGGAGGCCGTTCTTCCGCATCGAGTTCCCCTATCGCCTTGAACTTCACGCCGAGTAGCCCCGCGGGCACGCGGGGGCCGAGCGCCACCGTACTGCACAATCCTGACTCGGAGGACCCGGATGCGGTAACCAGTTCACGGCCGCATCCGCGCTCCGGCGTCGTATTCTCTTCGGATCATGAGAATCGGTGCGCACGTCCGCGACGACGAGAACCCGCTGTCCCTGGCCGCCGAGCTCGGCGCCGACGTCATCCAGATGTTTCTGAGCGACCCGCAGAGCTGGAAGGCGCCGCCGCCGCATCCGCGGGCCGCCGAGCTGCGGGACTCGGATGTCGAGGTGTACGTCCACTCGCCGTACATGCTCAACATCGCCTCGCTGAACAACCGGGTGCGCATCCCCTCGCGCAAGTCCGTCACCCAGCAGGTGAAGGTCGCGGCCGAGGTCGGGGCCAAGGGCGTCGTGGTGCACGGCGGGCACGTCCGCGAGGGCGAGGAGGCGGAGGGTTTCGCCAACTGGCGCAAGCTGTTCGAGCGGCAGGCGGACGAGGGCGGCTTCGCCGTCCCGGTGCTGATCGAGAACACGGCGGGCGGCGACCACGCGATGTCCCGCGAGCTCGACCAGATCGCCCGGCTCTGGGACCAGGTCGGCGAGTTCGGTGCCGGGTTCTGCCTCGACACCTGCCACGCCTTCGCCGCGGGCTGGGACCTGGACACGGCGGTGGAACGTGTCATGGCGATCACCGGCCGGATCGACCTGCTGCACCTGAACAACTCCCGCGACGAGTTCGGCTCCACCCGGGACCGGCACGCGAACGTCGTCGGCGGCAAGGGCACGATCGACCCGGACGTACTGGCCGCCGTCGCCAAGACCGCGAACACCTCGGTCGTCGTGGAGACCGCGGCCGAGGGCCAGGCCGCCGACATCGCATTCGTGCGCGAGGCCGTCGCGCGCTGACGTCCTTTCGCCGGAGCGGGGCGCGGGTGAATTCCCGCGGGTCGCGTTCGGCGGCGGACGGCGAGGTCACGGGCCGATGCGGACGCCGGACCGCCTATTTCGCGAACATTTGTCCGAATTGCTCGAAAAGCCCGTAAATCCGTTCTCAGTATTCTTGAGTATTTTTTCACCTCCCATTCGAACGGGAGGTAAGCCGGACTATTTTCACGTTCATGTCCGAACATTCCGTGAAGAACCGGTTCAACCGTCGCAGCGCACTGGGGATCGGCGCCATGGCCGCCACGGCGAGCGTCGTTGGCGCGCTGCCCGCCGACGCCTCGTCACCGACACCGCCGGACGACTCCGTCGATCCGGCCACCGCCTGGAAGATGCTGACCGAGGGCAACGCCCGCTTCGTCACCGGCGAGCAGCGCCACCCGCACGAACAGCTCGAATGGCGCGAGAAGCTCGTCGACGAGCAGCACCCGTTCGCCTGCGTGCTCGGCTGCGCCGACTCCAGGGTGTCCCCGGAACTGGTCTTCGACCACGGCCTCGGCGACCTGTTCACCGTCCGCTCGGCGGGCGAGGTGCTGGACGACTCGGTGCTCGGCAGCGTCGAGTACGCCGTGGAGCACCTGGGGGTGCGCCTCGTCGTTGTGCTCGGGCACGAGAGCTGCGGTGCCGTCTCCGCCGCGCGCGACTTCGTCCGCGGCAAGGGCGAGTTCGCCGGCGGCGTCAGCACCCTCGTCCGGTCCATCGAGGCGACGGTGCTCGCCACCCCGCCGGAGGCCGACGAGGCCAAGTTCCTCGCCGCCTGCGTGGACAATCAGGCCCGCCGAGTGGTCGACCAGCTCAAGGAACGGTCCGTGGTGCTCCGGGAGGCCGCCGCCAAGCACGACGTCGAGATCGTGCCCGCCAGCTACAACCTGCACACCTTCGCGGTGGCCCGGCTCGACTGAGCCGGCCGTCAGCGCACGTCCGGGTCCCGCACGCCGGAGTCGATCAGCACGGGCGCCCGCCTGCGCAGGACGACGGCGTCGCGGGCACGGTCGAGCACCCCGCCGAGTGGATCGTCGTCGCCGTGCCTGCGCACCAGGTCGTCCGCGGGCCGGTGGATCTCCCGCAGGATCAGCACGCAGAGCCCGATGACGGCGAGGTCGCGGACCACGACCGTGCCGAGGAACCAGCCCTCCGGCAGACCGCGGTTGTCGACGCCCAGGTAGTAGAACATCCGTGGCACCCAGACGAGCGCGTCCACGGTCATCCACGCCAGCAGCACCCGCCAGCGCGGCAGGGCAAGCACCGCCAGCGGCACCAGCCACAGCGAGTACTGCGGGCTCCACACCTTGTTCGTCAGCAGGAACGCGGCGACGACCAGGAAGCAGAGCTGCGCCAGCCGGGGCCGCACCGGTGCGGACAAGCCGACGTAGGCGATTCCCGCGCAGCACACCAGGAACAGCACGGCGGTCACCGTGTTCAGCACCACCGGCGACTCACCGGGGGCCAGTTCGCCGTCGAAGCCGGACCAGCCGGTGAAGTACGAGACGACGTTGTAGAGCGAGTCCGGGTCCTTGCCGCGTTCGCTGTTGAGCCGGAAGAACTCCCGCCAGCCCTCCGGGTAGTTCAGTGCGATTGGCAGGTTCACCAGTGCCCAGGTGCCCGCCGTGGTCGTCGCGGTGACCGTCCACTGCCGCAGCTTCCCCGCCCGCAGGCAGAGGATCAGCAAGGGTCCCAACAGGAACAGCGGATAGAGCTTCGCCGCGACGCCGAGCCCGAGCAGCAGCCCGGCCAGCACGGGTTTCCGTCTCGCCCACGCCAGTAGCCCGGTCGTGGCCAGCGCGGCGGCGATCGTGTCGAAGTTCGTGAACGCGTGCACGATCACCAGCGGGGACACCGCGACCAGCGCGGCGTCCCATGGTCTGCGCGGGGACGCCCTGGCCACCGACCAGACCGTCACCAGCCAGGCCAGCGCCAGGAACAGCGCGGTGAAGTTGAAGTAGACCGCCACCGGTAACGCGCGTGGCAGCAGGCCCGCCTCGGCACCGTCGTCCCAGGCGTGTGCGAGCTTCGCGTTGACCCACTGGAACAGTCCGCTGAGCACCGGGTACTCCATGTACCGGTCCTGCGCCTGCGGGGTGCCCTCGTTCTCCACCCACTTGGTCTCGTACGGGAACGTCTCCGGCTTGTCCAGCCGTTCCGCACTGAACAGCGGGACCACGTCGGAGTAGCACATCGCGACGTACGGACGGCCGGACCGCCAGTCCAGTTCGGGCTCGCCCTGAGCGTTGGTGAACTGCTGGATGCAGCCTGCCTTGCCGAACCAGGACAGCGTCAGCGCGAGGACGGCCAGCAACAGGCCGACCCGCAACGGCGACCAGAACCAGTGCCTGCCGATGGCCGCGTGCTCGCCGAGCGGCCCGCCGACGGGGCGGCTCAGTCCGGCCGCCATCGGGTCCGTCCAGCTCGGGATCACCCGGTCCCTGGCGTCCAGCGACGCGGTGTCGGCGGCACGGCTGCGTTTCGGCTCGGGCGCGCTGGACACCGGCGCAGCCTACGGGCAACCGCGTTCCGATGGTGTCAGCCGGTGGGGAACAGGTGACTTTTTCACCACCGCGGAAGCACGGTGCCCACGACGCGTACGTCGTGGGCACCGTGAGCTGGGCGGCAGGCGGCTCAGCCGCCGGATCGTTCGTCTTCCCGTACCGGGTCCGGCGGCGGGAACGGGAACGGTGGCCTGCCGGTCGGCCGGTCCGGGTCCTCCGGTTCCGTCGGCTGCTCGTCGCCGGAACTCTCCGTCGGTTCCGGTTGCGAGGAGGGCGGCTCCTCGCTCGGCGGCGGCTGCGGGGTCTCCGGCGGCTTCGTGGTCGGCTCCGGCTTCTTCGTCGTGCTCGGCGAGGGCTTCGGTGCCTGCTTGCCGATCATCTTGACCTCGGCGAACTTGTCCTTGGGCGTGCCGTCCAAGGCCTTGTCCATGAACTTCTTCCAGACCTCGCCCGGTAGTCCACTGCCGTAGATCCGTTTGTTGTCGGCATCCCGGATCTTGTCGTTCTTGCCGGTGCCGACCCAGACCGCCGCCGCGATGTTCGGCGAGTAGCCGACCATCCACGCCTGCGCGTTCTCGTTCACCTTCTCGCCGTCCGGGTCCACGTACTGGTGCGTGCCCGTCTTGCCCGCGCACTCGCGCCCGTCCGCACAGGTGAGCTTGGAGTACGGCAGCACGGGCTGCAGCGCCATGGTGACGTTGCCGGCGATCTGCTTGCTCTTCTCCGGGTCGTCGGTGGCGAACGCGGGCTTGCCCTCGTCCTTGACCTCGAAGACGACCGAGTCGTCCGAGTTGGTCAGCTTCGACACGAAGTGCTGTTCCCGGTGGATGCCGTCGGCGGCGAAGGTCGCGTACGCGGCCGCCATGTCCTCGGCGGTGACCTGCGTCTTGCCGCCACCGATGGAGATGTTGTTGTCCGGCTCGGCCATCGTCTGCACATCGCCGTGCGCCTCGGGAATGCCCGCGGCGCGCGCGGCGTCGACCACACCCTGGACGCTGGTGTCCGAGGCGACCATGTCGTAGAAGACGGTGTTGATGGATCTCTCCATCGCTTCCAGCACCGTGCACTGTGGACACTGGTTGTCGTCGGAGTTGGTCACCGTGGCGCCCTGGATGGTGCGCGGCGAGGAACCGTCGTAGGTCTCGCCGATGCCCTTTCCGCGTTGCAGCAGCGCCACCAGGTCGAACGGCTTGAACGACGAACCGGGTTCTCGCTGGTAGTTCGCCCAGTCGATCGCGTCTTCCTTGGTGGCCGGCCCGCCGTAGTAGGCCTGCACGCCGCCGGTCTTCGGATTGACGGCGACGAGCGCCTCCTTCAGCTTGTCCGGCTGGCCCTCCATCACCTCGTTCACCGCGGCGACGGCGGCGTCCTGCGACTTCTGGTCGATGGTCGTGTAGACCTTGTAGCCGCCCGCGTAGATCCGCTCCTCGGGGTACCCCTTGGCCTCCAGTTCCGCCTTGACGCGGTTCTGGATCAGCGCGGCGGGGCCGGTGATCGTGGCGGGCCTTGTCTCCTCGGCGGGCAGCGGCTTGGGGAACTGCGCACTCGCGCGCTCCGCCTGCGGCAGCCAGCCGTTCGCGACCATCTGGTCCATCACGTAGTTCCAGCGCTGCGTCGCGTACTCGGTGTTGCTGGAGCGGCTCGGCGCCTGGATGATCCCGGCCAGCAGCGCGGCTTCCGAGGGCGTGATGTCCTGCACGTCCTTCTTGAAGTACGCCTGCGAGGCCGTCTGGATGCCGTTCGCGCCGCGGCCGAAGTAGATCGTGTTCAGGTAGGCCGTGATGATGTCCGGCTTCTCCAGCGTCTGGTTCATCTTGAAGGACTTGACCAGCTCGGTGAACTTACGCGTGATCGTCGCGTCCTCGTTCTCCGTCGCCTTCTTGATGTACTGCTGGGAGATGGTCGAACCACCGCCGACGCCGCCGGTCACCTGGTTCCAGGCGGCGCGGGCGATACCGGTGATGTCGAAGCCGGAGTTCGTCTCGAAGGTCGCGTCCTCGGCCGCGTACACGGCCTTCTTCACGTGTTCGGGGATCTCCTCGGGCTTCTTCAGGACGCGGTTGCCGCCGTCCGGCGGAACTTCCTTGCCCATCTCGTTGCCGTCTGCGTAGTAGTAGGTGACGACCTTGCTCTGGGCGCTGGCCACGTCCTCGGGTTTGGGGACGTCGACGAGGAAGTAGGCGATCGTGAACGCCACCGCGGGCAGCACCAGGAACACACCGACCAGCACGTAGAGCGATCGGCGCACCCGCCGCCAGCGGCGCTTCTTCTTCTGTGCGGGGGTCAGTGGCGGCTTGGCGCCGTCGTCGGTGTCCTCGTCTCCGTACTCGTGCGACTCCTGCTCGTACTCGTCCGGCCACTGCTCGTCGTAGTCGTCGGCGTAGCGGTGGTCCTCGTAGGAGTTGTTCAGCGGATCGTGGGTGAGCAGGCCGGGTTCGCGTTCGCCCGGCCCGAGGTCCGGCCGGATCAGACCGGTGGAGTACTCGGACTCGGTGCGCCGCCCTGGCGTCGGCCTCGGCTCCCCCGGTGGTTGCCTGCTCGCCGCGTATCCGGCGCCCGCTCCGGCTGCCGCGCCCGCCGCCGCCGCGCCTGCCTGGCCCGGCCCGGGACGGCCGTAGCCGTTGCCGCGCGGGCCGTTGCCGGGCAGGCCGCCCTGCGGACCGTTGCCGGGGTTGCCGTGCGCGGGGTTTCCGCGCGGGGGGGTGCCGTAACGGGGGCCGCCGGGGCCGCGCTGACCGGGCCCGCCGGGAACGGGGCCGCCGGGGGGCGGCGGCCCGCCACGCCCGTTGCCGGGCGGCCTGCCCTGCGGGGGACGCGGGGCGCCGCGCCGGTCCGGGTCGCCGCCGCCCGGCCACTGGGGCTGCTGCGGAGGCTGCTGTGGGGGACGCTGGGACTGGTCGCGGGGCGGCGCGGGCCGCCTCCACGGTGCGTTCGCGGGCGGCTCGTTGCCGGTGGGCCACTGCGGCGGCCCCTCGTCGCCGGTAGGCCATGAGGATTGCCGCCCGTGGCCAGGGTCCTGCGGCCAGCGGGGGTTCTGGTGGTCGTTCACGAATTGGCCTCCCAGACCGACGCTTCGGGGCGCGTCGTTCTGCGGTCAAGAGTCCGGTCAAGCATCCGGTCACACGTCACTGCCGTTGTCACTGTCCCGCGGTCCTCCGCGATCGGGGTTGCGGTGTTCCGGTTCCCAGGACGTACGACTGCACAAGATGGTTCCAGGCGCACGACCGGCACACCTCCACGACGTACACGGTGAACTCGGCGAAGAGGTTGGCCATCCGGGTGAGTTCCTCGGGTGCCCGCGCCGACCCGGCGACGTGCTTGAGCTCGTCGCCGTACACCCAGGAGACCAGGGTCAGCGCCTCTTTCCGGCAGAGCGGGCAGGCGGAGTCGCTCGGCTGTCCGTGGAACTTCGCCGCCCGCATCAGGTACGGGCTCGCGTCGCAGACCTCCATGGTCCCGATACGACCGGAGTGGACGCCGGCCAGCAGCGCACGGCGCTGCAGGGCGTAGTCCACGACCTCCCGTTGGGTTTGCACCCACACAGACTACGTGTTCCGGCCGGGCTGACCATGGCCCGTTCTCCGTAGTGGTTGACGGTGTTGGAGTCGTCACGCAAGCGACACGCCGAAGTTTCGGTAACGCATCGGTGAATACCAGCCATTTGGCGAGCGTTAGCTACACCACTTCGATGTATCGGCGCGATATACTTCGCCGGTAGGTTGAAGTCATCGGCAAGCGGTAGGGGCAACGCCGCCCGCCGCCGTTTGTTCCCGGAAGGGGGTTGCGTCGTGTTGGAGTTCGCGGTTCTCGGGCTGCTCCACGAGGCGCCGATGCACGGCTATGTGCTGCGGAAACGGCTGCACGAGACACTCGGGATGTTCCGCACGTTCTCCTACGGCTCGCTGTACCCGACCCTGCGACGGTTGCAGCGGGCGGGGCTGATCGTGGAGGACGTCGAGGAGGACGGTGCGGGCGAGCCCGCGCCGAAGACCGCGGGCCGGAACCAGAACCGGAACTCCTGGGGCAGGCGGGCACGCCGGGTCTACAAGCTCACTGCGGAGGGCAAGGAGCGGTTCGCCGAACTGCTCGCCGACGCGGGTCCCCAGACCTGGGACGACGAGGGCTTCGGCGTCCACCTGGCCTTCTTCTCCCGCACGCCCGCCGACGTCAGGATGCGGATCCTGGAAGGCAGGCGGCGGCGGGTCGAGGAGCGCCGCGAGGGAATCCGGGCGGCGATGGGCCGTGCCGAGGAGAAGATCGACCGCTACACCCGCGAACTCCACCGCCTCGGGCTGGAGACGAGCGAGCGGGAGGTGCGCTGGCTGAACGAGCTGATCGCGCACGAACGAGCCGAGCAACGCGGCCAGGAACCCTGATCGGTTCCTGGCGTTTCACGCACCATCTATCGAGGCACGACCTACGACACGGACAACGTAAGGAGAAACCGGCATGGGCGAGAACCGCCGCAACGTTCGGGTGGCGATCGTTGGCGTTGGCAACTGCGCAGCGTCGCTGGTGCAGGGCGTCCAGTACTACCGCGACGCCGACCCGAACTCCCGCGTGCCAGGACTGATGCACGTCCAGTTCGGCGAGTACCACGTCCGCGATGTGGAGTTCGTCGCCGCGTTCGACGTCGACGCCAAGAAGGTCGGCCGCGACCTCTCGGAAGCGATCGTCGCCAGCGAGAACAACACCGTGAAGATCGCCGACGTGCCGCCGCTGGGCGTCACCGTCGCGCGCGGTCACACGCTCGACGGCCTCGGCCGCTTCTACCGCGAGACCATCGACGAGTCCGACGAGCAGCCGGTCGATGTGGTCACCGCGCTGCGGGACGCCGAGGTCGACGTGCTGGTCTCCTACCTGCCCGTCGGTTCCGAGGACGCCGACAAGTTCTACGCCCAGGCCTGCATCGACGCGGGTGTCGCCTTCGTCAACGCGCTGCCGGTGTTCATCGCCTCCGACCCCGCGTGGGCGAAGAAGTTCACCGACGCCGGGGTGCCGATCGTCGGCGACGACATCAAGTCCCAGGTCGGCGCCACCATCACGCACCGCGTGCTGGCGAAGCTCTTCGAGGACCGGGGCGTCCAGCTCGACCGCACCATGCAGCTCAACGTGGGCGGCAACATGGACTTCCTGAACATGAAGGAACTCGAGCGCCTGGAGTCGAAGAAGGTCTCCAAGACGCAGTCGGTCACCTCGCAGGTCGATCGCGATCTCGGCAAGGGCAACGTCCACATCGGACCATCCGACTTCGTGCAGTGGCTGGACGACCGCAAGTGGGCCTACGTCCGGCTGGAGGGCCGCGCGTTCGGCGACGTGCCGCTGAACATGGAGTACAAGCTCGAGGTCTGGGACTCCCCCAACTCGGCGGGCATCATCATCGACGCCGTGCGTGCCGCGAAGATCGCGCTCGACCGTGGCGTCGGCGGCCCGATCCTGTCGGCGTCCTCGTACTTCATGAAGTCGCCCCCTGAGCAGTACTCGGACTCCGAGGCACGCGACTCCGTGGAGAAGTTCATCGCCGGCGAACTCTGACCTCTCGTCAGGCTGTATCCCGCTCGGAACGGCGGTCACCGGTTCGTCCGGTGACCGCCGTTGCCCGTCGCGGGTCGGCCGAGCGTCGCGGGTCAGCCGATGGGGGCGGGGCGGCCGTGCCTGCCGGGTTTCCACACGGCGACCACGGACGGACGGGGCTGCGTGTCGCCGCCGTCCGGCCAGTGCGACACGGGATTGTCCGCGTCCGCCCCGTCGACCTCGCCCGGATGCTGCACGCAGACGGTCACCAGCGTGTCCTCGATGACCGGCCCGCAGGTTTCCGCGCCCTTCGGCACAGTGAGGAACAGCTTGAGGTGACCGCGTTGCCTGCCTTCGAGCGGGACGACGTACAGCCCGTCGTTGATGCCCAGCGCGCCGGCCGAGTCGGTGGAGATCCACAGGTTGCCGTGCGAGTCGAAGGCGACGTTGTCCGGGCTGGAGATCGGTGAGACCTGATCTTTCGGGAAGCCGGCGAAGTAGGTGTCCGGCGCGGCAGGGTCACCACAGACCAGGAACAGCCGCCAGGAGAAGCTGGTGGCGAGCGGGTCGCCGCGGCGTTCCTCCAGTTCCAGCACCTGGCCGTGCTTGTTGTTGTTGCGCGGATTCGGCTCGGTGGCCGCCTCCTTGCCGTCCGGGCCACGCTCGACGTTGTTGCTCAACGCGCAGTAGATGCGCCCCGTTTTCGGGTGCGCCTGGATGTCCTCGGGACGGTCCATCTTGGTCGCGCCGACCTTGTCCGCCGCCTCGCGCGTGTAGACGTAGACCTCCTCGGCGGTCATACCGTCCACGAAGGACTTGTCGTTCGAGGCGAGCGGGATCCACTCGCCGGAGCCGTCGAACTCACCGTCGGCGGGCAGCGTCCCGGTACCGTCGATCTCGGCGGGCGGGCTGTCGCCGGTGAAGCGGCTGACGTAGAGCGTGCCGGAGTCGAGCAGCGTCATGTTGTGCCTGCGGGCGTGCGCGGAGTCGCCCTTCTTCATCTTTTTGTCCGAGATGAACTTGTAGATGTACTCGAAGCGCTCGTCGTCGCCGGAGTAGGCGACCACGCGGTTGTCACGGGTGAGCCGGATGTTCGCGCACTCGTGCTTGAAGCGGCCGAGGTGGGTGTGCTTGACGGGCGTGGAATCCGGGTCGTACGGGTCGAGTTCGATCACCCAGCCGAAGCGGTTCGCCTCGTTCGCCTGCGCGGTCAGGTCGAAACGGGAGTCGAAGCGTTCCCACTTGCGGACCGTCTCGGTGCCCTCGATGCCGTAGCGGGCGAGCCGTTCGCGCTGCTTCTCGTCCGGCACCAGGTCGGCGTTGGCGAAGTACTGGTTGACGTTCTCCTCGCCGGACAGGATGGTGCCCCACGGCGTCACGCCGCCCGCACAGTTGTTCATGGTGCCGAACACGGTGCTGCCGGTGGGATCGGCGGACGTCTTGAGCAGGTCGCTGCCCGCGGCGGGACCGGTGACGGCGAACTCGGTGTGCAGCGTGATCCGGCGGTTCTGCCGGGACGGCTTCGGCGTCAGCGTGCCGGAGTCGCGCCCGCGTTCCACCCGGACGACGGTCAGCCCGTGCGCGGCCCAGGCGATCCGCACCTGTTCCTCGGTGGGGTTCTCCTCGTCGTAACCGCGGAACATGAATTCCTCGGTGGTGTACTCGTGGTTGGTCACCAGCAGCGAGGCGTCCCGGCCGTGGCCGCCACGACCGTCCTTGCCGTCCAGTGGCATCAGGGCGGCGAAGTCGCAGTTGTAGCCGAACTGGGTGGCCTGTGCGTCCGCGGTCTGGTTGTCGAAGTCGAACTCCGGCGCACCGTCGCACACCGCGTCGCCCCAGCGGATCACGATGGCCTGCTCGTAGCCTTCCGGCACGACGACCGCGTCGAGCGTGTTCGGCTGGACGGGCTCGAAATCGGTGCCGGGCGGTGGTGTCGGCTTCCCGGCACCGTTCGCCGGGACGCCGCCGCGGGCGGCTGGCCCGGCGGCGGGTTCGGCGGCAGCGGGCAGGGCGCCGGCGGCGAGGGCTCCGGTACCGAGAGCGACCACCGCTCCGGCCCGAAGGGCGCCGCGCCTGCTGAGGACGTCACCAAGGACATTGTCGAAGGTCTCGTTGCCCGAGACGTTCGGGATCTCGTGGAAACAGGCGTCGCCGCAGCGGTACTTGCAGGTCACGGCGGCGCGATTGGTGGGGTGGGCGGGCAGCAGGGGAAGCAGGTACTCCGGTCGTGGTGACAACGCGGGCCTCCAGGCAGGGGCGTTCGGGGCCTGTGACGCTAGGCCACCTCAGCGACGTCCGCTACCCGCCGTTCGCCGTATGTCCACCAGTCGTTCACCTGCCCCCCGTCAGAACTCCTCGCCGACCAGCGCGGCTTCCGCGGGAACGTTCCGCTGGTCGGCGACGCGCTCGCGGACGGCCAGCAGCCCGCCCGCGATCACGCACAGCACGGCGGCGACGAGGAACGGGGCCTGCGGCGAACCGAACCACTCGGCGATGTGACCGACCAGCGTCGCGGCGGCGGCCCCGCCGAGCCAGCGGCAGAAGTTGTACCCGGCGCTGGCGACCGGCCGGGGGGCAGGCGAGATCGACATGGCGGTGCCGGTGAACAGGGTGTTGAGCAGCCCGGAGGCCAGGCCGCTGAGGATGATGGCGACCACCAGCAGCGGCTTGCTCGGCACGGCCATCAGCAGCATCAGCACCGCGTAACCGAGTACGGAGACGACCGTGGCGTGTCGTTGCCCGAGCTTCGCGGCCAGCTTCGGCGCGAGCACCACGCCGGACACCGCGACGCACAGGCCCCAGCCGAAGAAGATCAGGCCGATCGCGACGGCGCCCCATTCGAGAATGAACGGCGACCAGGCGAGCACGGCGAAGAACGCGGCGGTGTACAGCGCGGAGCCGATCGAGGTGCGCAGCAGCCCACCGTGCCGGAGCGCGCGGATCGGGTCGAGCAGGCGGATCGGGTCGCGGGGTTCGCGGGCGTCGTTGCGCAGGAAGACCGCGCAGAGCACGAGCGCGCCGGCCATCAGCACGGCGGTGCCGAGGAACGGGCCGCGCCAGGAGATGTTGCCCAGCATGGCGCCGAGCAGCGGGCCGACGGAAAGGCCGAGGCCCAGTGCCGCCTCGTAGAGCAGGATCGCTCCGGACTGGCCGCCCGCTGCCGCGCCGACGATCACCGACAGTGCCGTCGCGATGAAGAAGGCGTTGCCGAGTCCCCACACCGCGCGCAGGCCGACGAGCTGTTCGATCGATCCGGCGGCGGCACAGAGGGCGGTGGCGACCACGATCAGCGTGAGGCCGGTGATCACGGTGCGCTTGGCGCCGAACTTCGCGCTCGCCGCCCCGGTGAACAGCATGGCCAGTACCTGGACGCCGAGATAGGAGGAGAAGAGCAGCGTCACCTCGGACGGCGTGGCGTTCAGCCCCTCGGCGATCGAGAGCAGGATCGGATCGACGAGGCCGATCCCCATGAACGCGATCACCGCGGCGAACGCCGTGATCCACACCTGCTTCGGCTGGCCCTTGATCGCGTCCAGCAGGCTTGAGTGCTCGCCTGCCCGCGTCGCTGCGCTCACCGTGGCTCCTTCCGGCTCTGACTCGACGGAAAATCCCTTAGCTATGCTAAGCAATACGCCGGCAGGTGTCCAAGTAATCCGACTCACAAGGCTTTCACCTGCGGAAACATCACGCCGGTCGCCGAAGCCGGCCAAGCGGCTGAACGACTACGAGATCAAGCTGGTGCGCATCCGGGGCGACGTCGTACGGCACGCCCACGAGGACACCGACGACCCCTCCAGCCGCAATACGTCGACATATTGCGGTGCGCGGGACCGCAATATGTCGACGTATTGCGGGCCGGGGCCGGGGCCGGGCGGGAGACGGGATGGGGTTTGCTCGGCGTTCATCTGGAAGTCGCGGCGCCCTCTCCTTGGCCACTTAACGTGCGCAGTCGTTCCCCTGACTGAGTGACCATGGAGGACCTGTGTCCGTCGAACGTGGGCGACTGCTGCCCTTGATCTCCCACCGAGGTGGCCGTTCCGCGGTCACCTGCGAGTACCGCTGCGGCAACGCGTGCGCCCACCCCGCGCCGAACCCGAGCGACAACGAGTACTTCGGCGACGTCGTCTCCGGCGTCGTGTCCCGCCGGGGCGCGCTGCGGGCCGGAGCGGTGATGGCGGCGGCGGCAGGCGGATTCGCCGCACTCTCCGGCACGGCCGCCGCGACGCCCCCGGTCGCGCTCGCCAAGCCCGGCCGGGGCGGCAAGCCCGGCAGGCCTGTCCCCGGTACCGACTTCGACGCCGTCCCGCCGAACACCACCGACGCGGTGACGATCCCCGAGGGCTACGGGCAGAGCGTGGTGATCCGCTGGGGCGACCCCGTCGTCCCCGGCGCGCCGGCGTTCGACTTCGAGAACCAGACCCCCGAGGCGCAGGCGAAGCAGTTCGGCTACAACAACGACTTCGTCGGCCTCATCCCACAGGACCCGCTGGGCATCGCGAACCTGCTCGTCGTCAACCACGAGTACACCACCGAGACGCACATGTTCCCGGCCGGAACCTACGACGAGGCGAACCCGACGGAGGAACAGGCCCGGATCGGCTGGGCGGCGCACGGCCTGAGCGTTGTGCAGACCTACCGCGACCCGGTGTTCGGCGCGCTGCGCGCGGTGCCGGGACGGGCGAACCGCCGGATCACCCTGGACACCGAGTTCGAGCTGCGCGGGCCCGCCGCCGGATCGCGGTACCTGAAGACCTCCGCCGACCCCTCGGGCAGGAAGGTCCGCGGTACGCAGAACAACTGCGCGGGCAGCGTGACGCCGTGGGGCACGGTGCTCTCCGGCGAGGAGAACATCAACCAGTACTTCGGAGGCGCCGACACCGTCACCGACCCGGTGGCCGCGGCCAGGCTGAAGCGGTACGGCTTCTCCGGCACCGAGAGCACCCGCAAGTGGGAACGCTTCGACCAGCGCTGGGACATCGCCAGGGAGCCGAACGAGCCGAACCGGTTCGGCTGGGTCGTCGAGATCGATCCGCACGATCCGCACTCCACGCCGATCAAGCACACGCACCTTGGCCGGTTCAAGCACGAGGCCGCCGCCGTGAAGATCACCGCGGACGGCCGGGTCGCCGTCTACTCCGGCGACGACGAGCGGTTCGAGTACATCTACAAGTTCGTCTCCAACGGCAAGTACAAGAAGGGGCACAGCGCACACGCCCGCAGGCACAACTCCGCCCTGCTGGACGACGGCACGCTCTACGTCGGCCGGTTCACCGGTGACAGCCCGGCCGCCGAGATCGACGGCATCGGAACGCTTCCCGGCGACGGCGAGTTCGACGGCGTGGGCGAATGGATCCCGTTGGCGGCGGGCAACAAGTCCTTTGTGGACGGTTTTACCGCCGAGGACGTGTACGTGTTCACCCGCCAGGCCGCGGACAAGGTCGGCCCGACGAAGATGGACCGGCCGGAGGACATCGAGCCGAACCCGGTCAACGGCCGCGTCTACGCCGCGCTGACCAACAACACCGACCGGGGCGCCGCCGGTAAGGGCGTGGCCGACGAGGCGAACCCGCGCAACGGCAACAAGAACGGGCACGTCCTGGAGTGGGAGGAGGACGGCGGCGACGCGGCGGCGCTGACCTTCGGCTGGCGCCTGCTGCTCGTCTGCGGTGACCCGAACGCCGCCGACACGTACTTCGGCGGCTTCGACAAGAGCAAGGTCTCGCCGATCTCCTGCCCGGACAACCTGGCCTTCGACCGGCACGGCAACCTGTGGATCTCCACCGACGGCAACGCGCTCGGCTCACACGACGGGCTGTTCTCGGTGCCGGTGGACGGCCCGGAACGCGGTTACGTCAAGCAGTTCCTCTCGGTGCCTGTCGGCGCGGAGTGCTGTGGCCCGGTGGTGACCGACAACCTGGTGCTCGCCGCGGTGCAGCACCCCGGGGAGGACGCGGAGAGTTCCGCCGACCCCACCTCGCACTGGCCGGACGGCGGCCGGGCGCAGCCGCGCCCGGCGCTGGTCGCGGTGTGGCGCAAGGGCCACTTCGGTCTCGCCGGACGTATCGGCGTCCGGTAGCCGAGACGAACCCAGGTGGTAGGAACGCCGCTGCCACCTGGGTTCTGCGAGCCGGCCGGAACTAACCCGACTCATCCTGTGGCACAAAGGGTTCCGGGGAACGGGCAGGTGCGAGCCGGGAGCCGACGACCAGCGCGACCATCGCCGCGACGACCATGCAGGCCCCGACCGCCCACATGCCGGCCTTCTGGCTGCCGGTGAGGTCCTTCAGCCAGCCGGTGACGTACGGCGCGGCGAACCCGCTGATGTTGCCGAGCGAGTTGATCAGCGCGATTCCGCCCGCGGCCGCGGCGCCGGAGAGGAAGGTCGACGGCAGCGCCCAGAACGTCGGCAGAGCCGCGCACACGCCGACCGCGCAGAAGGTCACCGCGACCATCGTGGCCAGCGGGCTACCCAGGTAGAGCGCGACCGGGATGGCCAGCCCGCCGAGCAACATCGGCGCGACCACGTGCCACTTCCGTTCCCCGGTACGGTCCCCGTGCCGCGCCCAGAGCACCATCGCGACGGCGCCGATGACGTACGGGATCGCGTTGATCAGACCGGACTGGGCGGTGGAGAAGTCGGTGCCGAACTGCTCCTCGAAGCCCGCGATGATCGTCGGCAGGAAGAAGCCGAGCGCGTAGAGCCCGTAGGTGATCCCGGCGTAGACGAACGCCAGCGCCAGCATCCGCGGATGGGTCAGCGCCTTGCGCAACGGCCAGTGGTGCTCTGCCTCGGTCGCCTTCCGCTCGGCCTCCAGCGTCCGGCTGAGCCAGTCGCGTTCCCCGGCGCTGAGCCAGCGCGCTTTCTCCGGCCGGTCGGTGAGGAAGAACCAGGTGACGAACGCGAGCACCACGGCGGGCAGTCCCTCGACCAGGAACATGAACCGCCAGCCGGACAGGCCGAACACCCCTTCGCCGCCGGAGATCAGCAGCCCGGACACCGTCGAGCCGACGGCCGAGGAGATCGGCACGGCGGCCATGAACAGGGCGACGGCCTTCGCCCGCTGCGAGGCAGGGAACCAGTACGTCAGGTACAGGATGATGCCGGGGAAGAAGCCGGCCTCGGCCACGCCGAGCAGAAAACGCAGGATCACCAGCGTCGTCGGGTTGTTCGCGAACGCCATGATCGTGGCGACGATGCCCCAGGTGAGCATGATCCGGGCGAGCCAGCGGCGGGCACCGAACCGGTGCAGCGCGAGGTTGCTCGGCACCTCCAGGATCAGGTAGCCGATGAAGAAGATCCCGGAGGCGAACCCGAACATCGTCGCGGTGAGCCCGAGTTCGTCGTTCATCCCGTTCGGCCCGGCGAAGCCGATGTTGACCCGGTCCAGATAGTTGACGAAGTACAGCAGGCAGAGGAACGGCATGATCCGGATCGCGACCTTGCGCAGGATCCGGTTGCCCTCGTCGGTGCTCGTCGTCGAGTTCACGCGAGCATCTGACGCCTCGCGGCGGGCGGGCGTCAAGCCCTCTACCGTGAGGTCATGACCGACCTACCGCTCGCGCTCGTCACCGGTGCGACCCGCGGCATCGGCGCCGCCGTCGCCCACGCCCTGTCCCCCACACATCGGGTCCTGCTCGGCGGCCGCGACGCGACCGCGCTCGCCGCGCTCGCCGAGGAGCTGCCCGGCAGTACCGCCTGGCCGGTCGACCTCACCGACCCGTCGGCGCTACGGGAGGCGGTCGGCGGCATCGAGGAACTGGAGGTGCTGGTGCATTCCGCCGGGGTGGCCGAACTGGGCACCGTCGCCGAGGCGGAGGCGCAGGCGTGGCGGACGAACTTCGAGGTCAACGTCGTCGCGGTGGCCGAGCTGACCCGGCTGCTGCTGCCCGCGCTGCGTACCGCGAAGGGTCACGTCGTGCTGATCAACTCCGGCGCCGGATTCACCGCCCGTCCCGGCTGGGGTCCGTACGCGGCCAGCAAGTTCGCCCTGCGCGCGTTCGCCGACTCGTTGCGCGCCGAGGAGGAGGGCAACGGCCTGCGTGTCACCTCCGTGCACCCCGGGCGGGTGGACACCGAGATGCAGCGCGTCATCGTGGCCGGGGAGGGCAGGGACTACGACGGTTCCCGTTTCCTCCGGCCGGACTCGGTGGCCACGGCCGTCGTCGGCGCGATCACCGCTACCCCGGACGCGCACCCCACCGAACTGGTTCTCCGGCCGAGCGACCGCTGACCGGGTCCACGGGTTTGCCGCTCGGGTGGGCTTGTTCGCCTTGCTGCGGTGGGTTTGGCGGCGGGGTACCGGGTTGGCTTCGGCTCCTGGTTCGGGGCGGTTCGGGGCCGGGGTTGGGGGGTATCGGGGTGGTGTCTTGGGTTTCGGGCTCGCCTTCGGCGCGCCGTGGGTAACTGTCGCTGCGCGGGGCGTTCGCCGTTGATGGTCACCAGCGACAGTTACCCACGGAACGGGTGTGCTGGTGCTGTCCGGTGCGGTGCGGGTGGGGTGTCGCGTCCGGTTGGGTGTGTCGCGTCCGGGTTCGTACCCCGACTGCCGCGTCCGGTTGTCCTTCGGGGCCTGCTTGACGGGACGGGTGACGCTGGTCGGTTCGGTGTTGTCGGGTTCCTGGCCGCACGGGGGCTTGGTGCTGGTCGGTTTGGTGCTGTCCGGTTCCCGGCCGCGCCTACGCGCTGTCATCACCCGGGCCGGGGTCCGGCGGCACTCGTACGGCTCAATCCCCTGCATAGCGCCCTGCGGAGGCGCTATCTGTGGTCGTTTCTATTGCCCGGGGTCACGTTTTCGTGGAACAGTTTTGCATTAGCGTGATAGGGCCGGGCATGAATGGGACTTTCGCATGCCGGGGTACCTGATGGTGTTATTTCCACTCTTGTGAATGCCCGCTAAAATAAGTGGCATGATCGATGGGGGATCTGTCGAAGTTCAGCTATCCGCGATTCTGGACATGGAATCGCGGGAAACGGTGCGCGTTGATCACAGCGGTGTGAGTCACGGCGGGCTGCTCGGTGCTGGGCTCGGACGGTTGTCGGGGCGGGGGTTGCTACGGGTGATGCGCGATGCCGAGGCCGCGCGCTCCCGTGCGGAAGCTGTGCAGGTGCGGGCGGTGGCCCGCTTCGCTGCCCTGTGCGAAGACCCGCGGGGGGTGGCAACCGAGATCGCACTGACCTTGGCGGCCACCGAACACCGCGCGCAGCGAATGGTCGCGATGGCACAAGCATTGACCACCCGGCTACCGGAAACCTTGGCGGCGATGGAAACCGGCGTCATCGACGCCTACAAAGCCTCCAAAATTGTCGACGCCACCAACCCGCTATCGGACGAGCACGCCGCTGCCGTCGATGCTGCAATGGCTGGTCGAGTGGATGGTCGGAATCCGTCCAGCATTCGCCGTGCGGTCGTGCGCCAAGTCGCGCACGTTGATCCCGGCGGGCATGCCGAACGAGCCCGGAGACGGCGGCTGGATCGTAGTGTGCAACTGGTGCATCAGGACGACGCCATGAGCACCCTCATCGCCGACCTGCCCACCGAAACCGCGACCGCCATCTACACCCGTGTGGACCGCATCGCCACAACCCTGCGCGGCCGCAGCGAAACCCGCACGCTTGAACAGTTGCGTGCTGACGTGTTCGCCGAACTCTGCCTCGGCCACCGTGTCGTGGAGTCGCGCACGGAGGTGTTCGTCCACGTCGCCGCCACCACCCTCGCCGAAGCAGACGATCAGCCCGCCGAACTATCCGGCCATGGACCGATACCGGCCTGGCTCGCCCGGCATCTTGCCCAGAATCCGAACTCCGCGCTGCGCAAGGTAGTCACCGACCCCGTCCACCGAACCGTGCGCGATGTCGGACGCACCCGCTACCGACCACCCACCGCGTTGGCCGAACTCATCAAAGTCCGCGACCGCGAATGCCGCATGCCCGGCTGCCACCGACCAACACACCTATCCGACATCGACCACACCACGGAGTGGCAGAGCGGCGGTCACACCAGCGCCGACAACCTCACCAGCCTCTGCCGACGACACCACCAACTCAAAAACACCCCCGGCTGGCACCTCCACCAAGACACCACCGGAACCCTCCACATCACCACCCCCACCAGACAACACCACACCAGCCACCCCCAACCCCTCCACCCACCAACCAACCTGCCAGCACCCTTCTAACGCAGGCCCCGAGCACCCGAGCCTGCCGCCGATCGCGCACGCTCTTCATCAGAGAGCCGCGTCGTGCCGATCAACTTCGGCGACGGACTCACCGCGCGTCGCGGTTGGGTCCGTACGCGGCCAGCCGGTTCGCCCTGCACGTGTTCGGCGACTTGTTGCGCGCCAAGGGCAAGGGCCCGCGCGTCACCGCAGTGCACCCGGCCGAGCGGCCGCTGACGGGGAACGTCACAGGTCCACGGTTCCGGGTCGGTGTGGGGCGAGGGCTTCGATCAGCCCGCCGTCGAGGTCCTCCCGCAGCGAGACGTTGAGGTCGCGAAGTCCGCCGCCGAGGAGGCCGTTCTCGTCGAAAGGGCAATCGCGCCTGCGGAACCGGACGCCCGGCAGGTGGGGCATTTCGAAGGTGAGGTCGACCATGACGTCCCCGGACGCGATATCGCCGTGCACGGTCAGTTCCGCGCGTTCGGCACCCGCTTCCCGCAGGGTGCGCAGATCGCCGAGCGAGTAGGTCAGGTAGGTAGACAGTTCCTGTTGCCTGCGTACCGCGTGTTCCCGGCCGAGCGGTCTGGGACGGCACAGGTCGGTGATGTCCAACGGCGGCACGAACCGCGGAGCCAGGCCCGCCGGGCGGGGCAGGACGAACCACAACTGGGCCTCCGGCGCGAAGTCCCAGGGCCGCTTGGCCGCCCGCTGGACACACGCCACGGCCAGATCGGCTCCCAGCGTGGCGAGCGAGGTGACCGACCCCGGCGACGGAATCTCCAGTTCGCGCACGGCACCCTCGGCATCGGTCAGCGACACCCTCGCCGACACCGAGCACTGCCCGACAGTCGCTTCCGCTGCCCAGACGTGACCGTCACCGGCCTCGATCCGCCGGTTCGCCGAGCCGAAGAACCGTCGGTGCACCCACCGGCCCGGGGTGTCCGGCCGCGTCTCCGGCAGCGTCCCGGTCGCGTACCGCAGGCGACCATCGGCATCCACGTCGAGGGTGACGCCGATACCGCCGGGCAGATCCTGGACCACCAACTCGTCCTCAACCGGCAAAACGCGCCGGTTCGGCCACTCCCACGTCTCCGGCGCCGGAGCGTCCGCCGCCCAGGAGACCACGTCGAGGACCTGGCCGGACACGCTCAGGCTCACCGCGACCGGCTGCGACCGGTCCACAGCGACGAAGTACGTCCGCAGCCGGGTCACGTACCAGGGAGCGAAAGCACGAGGCGGCGGCCGGACCATCCGCGAGCCCACCGAGCCGGATCCCTCCATTCAGCACAGTGTACGAGCGAATGTACGACCGATCGCGCCGCTCGCGCCCTATGCCAGCCACGCCAGCATGCGGCCCCGGGACCAGCAGCGGCCGATCGCCTCGGCGTGCGGAGCCGACCGGTCGAACATCACCAGGCCGAGGATGCTGTGGCCGGAGGCGGGACGGTCGCCGAGTGTCGGTACCGACGGAGCGACCCCGACGCCCTCCGCCGACACCCACGCCACCCTCCGCCCGCCCGCCGCCTCGCCCAAACGAAGCAAGAAACGCAGACGGCCCTCGGGTGGGAAACGCGACAGCGCCCACGTGCTGGTGACCACGGGCAAGGCGTCCCCGGGGACCAGGGCGAACGCCTCGGACAGCAGCTCGGCGGCATCCCCTCGCAGCAGCAGCGGCGGGTCCGAGGCCGCCAGCGCCAGTTCCGCCTCGAGCCTCGCGGCCCGCTCCGGCTGGTCCGGCGCCAGGCAGGCACGCAACCACCGGGCCTGCTCCGGATCGGTCACGTCGAGCGGATCGAGGTCGATGCCGATCCGGGCGACGACCCCGGGCATCGTCCTGGACGGGACCGGCCGGCCCCCGACGAGCGTGCAGGACTGCCGCACCGGAGACGAGGGCGCACCCACTGCCGGGCCGCCGTCGTAGCTGATCCCGACGCGATCGACGTTCAGGTTGAGTCCGGCCGAACAGCCCACGTCGATCAGCCCGACCGCGTTCGCGCCCGCCCGGCCCGCCGCCTCGGCGATCGCCGGGTACAGCACGGCGCAGTGCCCGGTCTCGTTCGTGCGCGTGCGCCCTCGCGTGGCGACCTCGGCCACCGCGCCGGTCATCCGCAGCAGGGTGTCGATCGCCGCGCCGGCGGCGGCATCCCCGTCCCCGGCGGCGTAGACCGCGGCGAGCGCGGGGGCGTGACCGGCGAGGGCGAGGTCATGCAGCGCGGCGAGGATCACCGTGGGGTGCCGCCTGCGCGCGGGCACCGTCTCGATCGCACCCAGCGCCTCGTCCGACTCGCTCAGCGCGAGGGTCAGGCGTTCGTACAACGGCGAGGTCCCGCCCGTGCCGAAGCGGCGGTACGTCCGAGCCAGGCTGCCTGGCATCCAGGTTCCCGGCCGCCCTAACCGCGGAGCCGGGCGGCGATCCGGCCCACCTCGGCCTGCGCGGCGGCGCGGTCGACCCTCGTCGACTCACCGCCGCCGACGACCTGCTCGCCCGCAACCCAGACGTCACGCACCCGCCGCGAACCGGCCGCCCACACCAGGTTCGACAGCAGTTGTCCGTCCGGGGCGTCCAAACCGGTGGCGAAGGCCGGCTCGTCGACGTCGATGTGCACCAGATCCGCCCAGCGGCCCGGTTCCAGTGCGCCGATGTCCGGCCGGCCGAGCGCCTCCGCGCCACCACGGGTGGCCAGCAGCAGCGCGTCGGCGGCGGTCAGCGCTGTGGAGTCCTGTGTGGACAGACGTGCCAGCATGGTGGCGAGCTGGATCTCCTCCCACAGGTCCAGATCGTCGTTGCTGGCCGGGCCGTCCGTGCCGAGACCGACCGGCACCGAGGCCGCGCGCAGGTCGGTCAGCCGCGCGATCCCCGAGGCCAGCTTCGAGTTCGACCCGGGGCAGTGCGCCGTCCCGACGCCGTACTTCGCGAACAACGCGATGTCCACATCGGACAGATGGACGGTGTGCGCGGCGAGCACCCGGTTGTCCAGCATGCCCACCTTCTCCAGCAGCAGCGGCACCGATCCGTGTTCGGTGCGCTGCTTGACGTCCTCGTCCGGCGCCTCCGCCACGTGGATCTGCACCAGCGCGTCCCGTTCGGCCGCAGCCTCCGCGGTGAGCCGCAGGGCCTTCTCCGGCAGGGTGTACGCCGAATGCGGGCCGTAGGTCACCTCGACCCGGTCACCCGGTCCGTACACCCGGCCGTCCCGGTCGATCCAGGCGTCGATGTCGCGCAGCATCGCCAGCCAGTCCAGCCCGGGCAGGTCCATGATCGGGGCGCCGATCAGCGTGCGGCCACCGGTGGTCAGCACCGCCTCGGCCACCTGCTCGCCGTGGAAGTACATCTCCGCGCTGGTGGTGACCCCGTGCCGCAGCATCTCCACCGAGCCGAGCAACATCCCGGCGCGCACGTCCTCGGCGCGCAGCTTCGCCTCGGCGGGCCAGATGATCTCGCGCAGCCAGCGCAGCAGCGGCAGCTCACCGCCCATACCGCGCAACAGCACCATCGGGCTGTGCGCGTGCGCGTTGATCAGGCCGGGCAGCAGAATTCCGGGCAGGTCGGTGACCAGCGCGCCTTCCAGTGCGGGCGCCTCGGCGGCCGGGCCGCAGTGGGTGATCCGGCCGTCCGCACCGATGTCGACGACGGCATCCCGCAGCACGGAACAGGCCGGGTCGGCGGGCAGGACGATAGGGGCACGGAGACGGCGCGAGGTCATCGCTGCATACTGCCCGGCCCGCTCAGTCCTCGTCCAACAGCCCGCCCCGCCAGGCCCAGGCGGCGATCTCCACCCTGTTGCGGGCGCCCAGTTTCGCCTGCACCGAGGCGAGATGCGTCTTCACCGTGGACAGCGACAGGTACAGGTCACTGCCGATCTCGCCGTTGGTCAGCCCGCGCGCCGCCGCCCGGACCACGTCCAGTTCGCGCGTGGTCAGCGGTTCCTGCGGCTGCTCGACCTCCTTCACCGGCTTGCCCTCGAAGTGCCGCAGCAGCCGGACGGTGATCTGCGGCGAGACCAGCGCGTCGCCCCGGTCGGCCGCGCGCACCGCCTCGATCAGCAGCGCCGGACCCGCGTCCTTGAGCAGGAACCCGCTCGCCCCACCGGCCAGCGCCGCGTGCACGTACTCGTCCAGGTCGAAGGTCGTCACCACCACGACCTTCAGCGGATCGGTCACGTCCGCGCCGGCGAGCTGCCGGGTGACCTCCAGCCCGTCCATCCCGGGCATCCGGATGTCCAGCAGGCACACGTCCGGCCGCAGCTCCCTGGCCTGCCGGACCGCCTCGACACCGTCGGCGACATCGGCGACCACCTGGATGTCGGACTGCGCGTCCAGAATCATCCGGAAGCCCATCCGCACCATCTCCTGGTCATCGGCGATCAGGACACGGATCACTGCTCCCCCTCGGGTTTCACGGTCTCGCACGGCAACCAGGCCTCGACCAGCCAGCCACCGTCGGCGTGCGGGCCCGCCGACAGCCTGCCGTCGAGCAACTCGACCCGTTCCCGCATGCCGACCAGACCGTACCCACCGGACCCACCGGGCGCCGCCCGGCCGCCCGGTCCCGGTGCGGGGTCGTCGTTGTGGATCCGGACGTGCAGCTCGTCGCCGATCGGGCTGACCGCCACCCTGGCCACCGTGGCCCCCGGCGCGTGCTTGCCGACGTTGGTCAGCGACTCCTGCACGATCCGCAGGGTCGACCGGGCGACCTCCTGCGGGATCGCGTCCGGCAGGTCCACCGTCACCTCCGTCGGTACGCCGAGGCTGGCCGTCTCGACCAGCCTGCGCAGATCGGCGGTGAGGTCGGTGGTGGCCTGCTCGCTGATGGTCGTGGTCCCGGCGGGCGGTTCGCCACGCATGCTGCCGACCAGTCGCCGCATCGCGCCGAGCGCCTCGGTTCCGGCCGTCTCGATCCGGCCCAGCGCGTCGACCGCGGCGCTCGGGTCGGTGCCGGACACCATCTGCGCCGCCTGCGCCTGCACCACGATGCCGGTCACGTGATGCGCGACGACGTCGTGCAGCTCCCTGGCCAGTGCCATCCGTTCCGCCGTCTGCGCATCGGTCACCGCTGACTCCACGGTCTTCCGACGCTCCGAATCGCGGCTGCGCAGGAACAGCCCGAAGGCCACCGAGATGCCGAGCAGCAGCGATGCCGACACGGCCAGCGGCTCCAGGCTGCGTGGAGTGGTGGCGGCGGCGCAGTAGGCGACCAGCGCCGACAGCGCCGCGATGTAGGCCAGGGCACGATAGGCGCTCACCTTGCGCACCAGGGCGACGACCACCGCCATCCCGGCGAGCACCTGCGTCGGCGGGATGCCCGCGGCGGCGCTGTACGCAGAGTCGTCGGTCACCACCGTGATCACGACGGCACCGAACATCGCGACTCCGACGCCCATCGCGCCGCGTTCCGCGTACCGGCTGGCCAGCACCGCCGCGGTCGCCGACACCACCGAGGTCAGCACGACCACCAAGCCGAGCAGGCTGCCGTCGAACACCGACGTCAGCTCGACGAACAGCAGGACCGAGAAGATGCCGATCAGCGGCCACTGGTCGCGCAGCAGTTCCGCGCCGAAACCCTGCGCGGGCCTCGGCGCGTCCGGAGCGCGCAGTCGGATACCGGTGATCACCGCGGCGAGTAGCAGCACCGAGCCGGCGGCGAGGCTGATTATGTGGTCGAAGCCCTGCCAGTTCAGGTTCGGCGGCCGGTACTCGGTGGCGAAGAGCGCGACGGAGACGAGCCCGCCGATCGCGCCGACGGCGAACAGTGGCCGCACCAGCCGGGCGCACTGGGTGACCAGGATGAACCCCGCCACGGTCTCGCCGAAGGTGATGTTGCGCAGCAGTGTCGGAAACGCTCGTACCTCGGCGTCGTTCAGCAGCACCGTCGACGCGCCGAGCAGAACCACCGCCGTCACCGCCGCCGCCAGCGGAGCCGACCGGGACCAGAGCGCACATGCCGCCAGGGCCAGCGAGCCCGGCAGCAGCAGCACGCCGCGCCCGACGGAGCTGCCCGTCGTCAGCACGATCAGCAGGTCGCACACCACCGCCGCGAGCAGCACTACACCGGGGATGCCGAGCCACTGCACCACCGACGAGGGACGCACGGACGGATTCTTCACAGAGGGCACTCCAGCGACGGTAGGCGATCCTGCATGGTGCGCGACCCGGCCGGTCAGTCATTCGGCACTCGGCCGATCGGCCGACCGGCCGGGCCCGCTGCCGACCGTCTGCCCGAGGTGCCAGTACGGCCCGGCGCGCGATGGTTCTCGGCAGGTCAGCAACGACAGCGAAATCCCGGGACGCCGATCCCGGTGTGAGAGAGGAAGTACCTGGTGCGTCCGCAGACGAAGGATCCAGTTCGGACGGTCGGAGCGCAGCCCGCGCTGGCCGGTGAGGGTTTGCTGAAGCGATACGGCGACCAACTCGCGCTCGCCGGGGTCGACTTCGCCGTCCAGCCGGGGGAGGCCGTCGCGATCGTCGGGCCCTCGGGCTCGGGGAAGAGCTCGCTGCTGCACGTGCTCGCGGGCATCCTGCGAGCCGACGGCGGGCAGATCTTCCTCGCCGGGGAGCGCATCGATCAGCTCAGCGAGACCAAGCGCAGCGAACTGCGGCGCACCGAGTTCGGCTTCGTGTTCCAGTCCGGAATGCTGGTGGCCGAGCTGAGCGCCGAGGAGAACGTCGCGCTGCCCGCCCTGCTCGGTGGGGCCGGACGGTCCAAGGCGCTGGCCGCGGGACGTGAGTGGCTGACGCACCTCGGCCTGCGCGGCAAGGAGAAGCGCCGTCCCGGCGAGTTGTCCGGCGGCGAGGCGCAGCGTGTCGCGATCGCCAGGGCGCTGTGCCACCAGCCGTCGGTGATCTTCGCCGACGAACCGACCGGCGCGCTCGACACCCGCACCGGCCAGGAAACGATGAACGCGCTCCTCGGTGCGGCCGCCGACAGCGGAGCCGCGGTGATCGTGGTGACCCACGACCGGGACCTGGCCGCCGCGCTGCCGCGCACCGTCACCATCCGCGACGGCCGGGTGATCACCCGATGAGGGGCTTCGGACTGGCGATGAAGGTGCTGCGGGTCGACCGCCGCGCCCGCACCTCGGCGATCCTCACCGGTGTCGGCGTCGCCATGGCGACCGCGCTGGTGCTGCTGCTGGCGAGCCTGCCGTTCGCCGCCCAGGCGCGCGCCGAACGTTCGATCTGGCAACAGGACTACGGACCCTCCGAGGCGCAGGCCACCCTCTCGGTCGCATACAGCTCCGACTACAGCGGCGACGAGGAGATCACCCGCCTCGACGTCGCACCGATCCAGGACGCGTCCACTGTGGAGCTTCCGGCGGGGCTGCCGAAGCTGCCGGGCCCCGGTGAGGTGCTGGTGTCGCCCGCGCTGGCCGAGCGGATGCAGAGCCTGCCAGGGTCCCAGCTCGCCGATCGCTTCAACGGCGAGGTCGCGGGCACCATCGGGCCGGAGGCGCTGGAGTTCCCCGAGCAGTTGGCCGCCGTCGTCGGGCACACGCCGGACACGATCTCCGCCACCGCGACGAACGTCGACGGCTTCACCACCGGGCCCGTCTACGCGGACGGGTTCCTCGAACTGCTCGCCGGTGTCGGCCTGGTCGTGCTGGTGGTGCCGAGTCTGGTGCTCGCCGCCTCGGCCGCGCGGCTGACCGCCGCCCGCAGGGAACGCAGGCTGGCCGCGATGCGGCTGGCCGGAGCCACCCCACGCCAGGTGGTCTCGGCGGTCAGCGCGGAGACCGGGATCGCCGCGGTCGGTGGCACGCTGCTCGGTCTGGCGATCAGTCCGGGGCTGCGCTGGCTGGCCACCTTCGTCCCGTGGGAAGGCGGAACCTGGCTCCTCAGCGACTTCACCCCGCCACTTCCGCTGACGATCTTCGCATTGATCGCGACTCCGATCCTGGTGCTGATGGCCGCGGTGATCGGATTGCGCAAGGTCGTCTACACCCCGCTGGGCGCCACGGCGCGGACCGCGCCGAAACCACTGCACTGGTGGCGGCTGCTGGCCTTGCCGGTGGCGATCGGCGGCTTCTTCCTGGCGGTCGGCAACTCCTCCGGGGACAGCGGCCCGATAGTCGCGCTGATCGGTCTCGCCGCGATGATCGCCTCCGCCGCGCTGGTCGGGCCATGGCTGACCTCGGCGGTCGGCCGGGTGTTCGTCCGGGTGTGGCGGCGGCCCGCCGGGCTGCTGGCAGGCAGGCGGCTCACCGACGACCCGAAGGGCGCCTACCGGGCCTCCGCGGGTGTGGTGCTGGCCGTGTTCGCCGGTTCGATGGCGCTGACGCTGCTGCCGACGTTCGAAGCGCAGGCCGGTGGCGGCCCCTTGTTCAAGGACGAGGTGCTCTACGTCGAATCCATCACCGAGGGCGCTGACGCCGCAGCGGAACGCGCGAACGCCGAGCTCGCCCGGTACGGCCAGGTCGAGCGGGTCCGCGCGGTGCCGACCGTCTACGTCCGCGACGGCGACCGGAACACCCAGGCGCTGGTGGCCGACTGCAACACCGCCGCCGAACTCACCCGTTTCGACACGACGTCCATGTGTGCCTCGGGACCAGGGGTGTACAGCGGGCGGCAGCTCGACGCCGGCGCGCTCAGCGCCACCACCGACTCGACGGCCCCCGGCGTCCCGTTCGCTCCGGGAACCCTGGCGAAGACGCTGCCGGCCGAGGACCAGGATCTGGCCAACCGGCTGATCGTCGACCCCGCTGTGTTGCCGGCCGGGGTGGTTCCGCAGTCCGCGATGCTCGCGGTCCCGGCGAGCGGGGAGTCCAGGGACGTCGTGCGCACCGCACTGGCGGGCGCGGTCGACGGGGCGCAGGTGGAGAGCAGGGAGATCCTCCTCGCCGGTCAGCAGACGACGCTGGCCGACCTGCGCAGGGTGACGGTGATCGGTCTCGGCGCCGCGGCACTGCTGGCCGGGTGCAGTGCGGCGATCGCGACCGCCGGATCGGTGATGGACCGCCGCCGGACGTTCGGCACGCTGCTCGCCGCCGGAACTCCGGTGCGAACGCTGGCACGGGCGTTGCGCACCGAGGCGGCGCTGCCCGCCATCGTCGCCACGGTCGGTGCCGGTGGGGTGGGCATCCTCGCCGCGATCGGCCTGCTGCAGACCGCCGAGGAGGGCGGTCCGGTACTCACCCCGTGGGTACTGGCGCCGATCGTGCTGGGTGCCGGAGTCGCGGTGTTCGCCGCCGCGGTCTGCCGTCCCGCGCTCAAGCGAGTCCAGACGGAGCCGCTCGCCGACGAGTGAGCGGAGCCAAGTAGGGGGAACACGGGGCGGTTGCCGCCTTCTCATCGGGGGGAAGGTGGCAACCGCCCCGCGTCACGCCCACCCCCCTCCGCCCCTCCCTGCCCCGTGTCGCGCGCTCGGGCACACCGTGTCGGGCTTTCCGGCACACCGTGTCGCGCGCCCTGACCCCCCGTGTCGCGCGTTCTGACCCCTCGTGTCGGGCGTTCTGACCCCTCGTGTCGGCGCCCAGGACCCAAGCCGTGTCGGGCGTTCCGGTAGGTGGCCGAAATGCGGATGACCCCCCCGCCACCGGCGAGAAGATCCACCGGTACGTGCAGCCGAGACGACGGAGTGACCGCAGATGGCCCAGCATCGGATCGTTCCTAGCCTGTTCCCGCCGCCCGGATACGCGCATGCCGCCGTGCTCGACGCGGGCGAACGACTGGCCTTCCTGGCCGGATCCGTGCCGCTCGACGCCGACGGGAACCTGGTCGGTGCCGGAGACCACGTCGCGCAGGCGCACCAGGTCCTCGGCAACCTGACGGCCGCGCTCACCGACATCGGCAGCGAGCCCGGCCGGGTGGTCGCCAGCACCGTGTACGTGGTGGCCGCCGTGGAACAGGACCTCTACGACGTCTGGGACGTGGTGCGCGCCTCCGGGCTGTCGGCGGGCCCGCACACCTCGACGCTGCTCGGCGTATCGATGCTGGGCTATCCGGGCCAACTGGTGGAGATCACGGCGACGGCGACCGTCCCGGGGTGACGCTCCGCCGCCGCGCGGACGTCCGCGTCAGCCTGATGGCCGGTCGATACCAGCCGCTCGGCCGATACGCGAGACGCCACGCAGGACGGATGCTGGTCGCAGCCGGATGGACGCACCAGGCTCCGTCCCGCGACGCGAGGAGGTTGCCATGTCGGCCGTCGAACTCACCGGGGTCGTGGTGGTACTCACCGTGCTGACCCTGCTGGCCTGCGTGTCCGTGCTCGTCGACCTGGGCGACCGGCTGCCCGCCCGTGGCCGTCGCGCCCGCGCGGAGGCCGCCGCGGCAGCCGTCCCGGCCGCCCGGTAGCCCTGGGGCGTCAGCCGATCCGTTCGAACACGAGGTCGCGGCTGATCCGGCCCTCGTCCCTGGCCCGGTTCTCGAACTTGGTCACCGGACGCCAGTCCGGACGCGGCGCCCAGCCACCGGGCTCGTCGGCGAACCTGTTGCGCAGCAAGGGTTCCGCCGAGCACACCGCGAGCATCTGCTCCGCGTAGTGCTCCCAGTCGGTGGCCATGTGCACGGTCCCGCCGGGCTTCAGCCGGGACGCGACCAGCGCCACGAACTCCGGCTGCACCAGCCTGCGTTTGTGGTGGCGCTTCTTCGGCCACGGGTCCGGGAAGTAGATCCGGACGCCGGCGAGACTTTCCGGCTCGACGTGCGCGTTGAGCAGAATGACGGCGTCACCGTGCAACAGCCGCAGGTTCGTCACGTCCAGCCGGTCGGCACGCAGCATGAGCTGACCGAGACCGGCCTCGTAGACCTCGACGGCGACGTAGTTGCGCTCCGGTTCGGCGGCGGCGAGCTGCGAGGTCGTCTCGCCCATCCCGGAGCCGATCTCCAGGGTCACCGGCGCGGTACGCCCGAACCAGGCGTCGAAGTCGAGCGGCCCCGGCTCCAGCGCCGCGACCGCCCGCCCGAGTTCCGGCCAGCGCTCGTCCCACGCCCGCTGCTGGGCGACGGTCATCCGCCCCCCGCGCTGTACGTAACTGACGACGCTGCGCAGCCTCGGCTGCCCCTCGCTCTCGCCCACCGGGACATCCACCAATCTCAGATCTCCAGCCCCACGCTGGCGTTCCATTGCCGGTGCAAGTCCAGCACGGGCACCTGCGCGTCCTCACGCGGGCCGAAGAATCCGCACGGTGTGCCGGTGCTGTACTGCCAGTAGATCGTCGCGCGTGGGCCGTCCGAGGTGATCTCGAACAGGCCGCCGCCGCGCCAGAACATCGGATCGGACCACTTCGAGCCGGGTTCGGCGTGCAGCATCTGCGTGTACGCCTCGCAGGCTTCCTGGGTGTCGCCGGAGAGGAAGTTGGCGAAGTAGTCGGCGCCGTCGGTGCCCCGGTACTGGCAGCGCACGTGGCTGCGGGCACCGACCGTGTCGCCGATGCCGGAGGTGCCGATCGCGTTCACGCAGCCCAGCGCCCGGTCCACGGCGCCACCGGCGAAGCCGAGCAACTCCATGTCGTTGCCGAAGGCGAGGGAGTTGTCCGGCTTCGGCTCGGTCGTGGTGACCCTGGCGGACGAGGACGTCGGCCCGGTCGAGGTGGACGGCCGCGCGGACGAGGACGGCGACGGACTCGGCTGCCCGCCGAGCCGCTCCTCACCCGAACTCGACGCGACGGTCACCGCGGTCACCGTCGCGGCCACCACCAGCACCGCGGCCGCCGCCACCGTGTACGGCCATTTCGGCCGCTTCGCCGGGGGCGTCTGCCAGGTCCGTTGCGCGGGGAACGGCTGTGGCGGCGTCGGCTGATGGACGGCCTGCTGCCCCGGGTACGCAGGGAACGACTGCGGCGTGGTCGGCGGGAACGGCATCGGCGCCGTGAGCTGCCGGGTGTCGTCGGCGTCCGCCACGTTGCCCGCGCCGAGCGCGACGCTGCATTCCGGCGAGTCGACGGCCACCGGCAGCACGCCGACCCGCTCGTTGATCAACTGCGCGACCAGCGGCATCCGGGTCGCGCCGCCGACCAGGAAGACGGCGCGCAGGTCGACGCCCGCGACGGTGGTCGCCAGCAGCGTGATCGAACGTTCCAGCCCGGGACGCACCAGGTCTTCCAGCTCGCGGCGGGTGACGTGGGCGTCGGGCAGCGGCGGGGGTAGCGGGATGTCGGTCTGCGGGTAGGAGGACAGTGCTTCCTTGCCCGCGCGGATGTCGTCGGCCAGCGTGCGCGAGGAGCGGCGCATCGCCGGCGTCGACGGCCTGCGCAGTTCGTCCCAGAGCTCGGTGGTGGACTCGGCGTGTTCCCGGCTGAGCGTCGTGCGGACGTGCTCGTGCAGGAGATGATCGACGTCGCGGCCACCGAAGTCCGGGATCCCGGCCTCGGCAAGCAGATGCCAGCCGGCCGGGGTGCGCTGCAGGACCGCGATGTCGGTGGTGCCGCCGCCCATGTCGAAGACGGCGATCGCCTGTCCGACCTGCGGTTCACCGACCGCGCCGGAGCGGGTGAAGTGGGTGGCCGCGGCCACCGGTTCGGCGACCAGCCGCAGTTCGCACTGCCAGCCCGCACGACGGGCGGCGTGGGCGAGGGCGTCGCGCCGGGTCTGCCGCCAGCCCGCCGGGTGCGTCAGCACGACGGTCTCCGGCGGTCCGCCGAGCTGCCGTTCCGCCTCGGCCGCGACCCTGCCGAGCACGGCGGCGATGAGTTCGGTGACTTCGACGGGTGTGCTGCCGAGCAGCACCTGTCCGTCGTCGATGCGCTGCTTCGGGTTGGGTTCGTAGCGCGCGGGGTCGAGGCGGGCCTGCCGCTCGGCTTCCCGGCCGACGACGATCGATCCGTCGTCGGCCAGCCACACCGTGGACGGCAGCACCGGCCAGCCGTCGAAGGTGAGCAGACTCGGTGCCGCGCCGGGGGAACTCCGCACGGCCGCGACGGTGTTCGACGTACCGAAGTCGACGGCCAGTTCACGCACGGGAGAACCTTACTGCCGGAATTTGCCGGTGTGGGGCGGTTCCCGGCAAGCCGGTCAGCGAATCGCCTCGAACTCACCGAGCCGGGATCGCAGCCCGGCCAGGCCGGCGACCGGCAGTGGTGCGGGGGTCGGGCCGTTGTGCGCGGGCAACACGTCGATCCAGCCGGTGTGCCTGCTGGTGTTCAGCACGGTGGTCGGGATCGAGTAGCCGGTCGCACCGCCCTCGGACGGGATGAACTCCCAGTACCCGGACTCGCCGTCGGCGGCCCATGGCACGAACTCCCAGCCGGGGCGCGGGCCGAGGAGCTGCGTGATGCGGTCCTCCACCCGGAAACCGTCCTCCCGGGAGTCGAGCGTGCCCGCGGCGATGGCGCGCAGCCACCACGGTGCCGGGACGGCTCCGCCAAAACGACTGGATGCCCGGAACAGTTCGAGTACCCGCTTCTCCGGTGCGCGATGTACCCAGGCACGGCGCAGTTCGGCGGGTTTGGTCGCGGAGTCCGCGACCCGCGGCAGCTCGATCGCCTGGGACCACTCCAGGCCGAGCATCGGTTCGAGACGAGGCTGGTTGCCGCGCATCAATGGAATCCCTGGCCGTCCGGAAGGACTGGCAGGGATGGGACTGACGCCGGTATCGACCACCGTCAAAGGTCACCTCCGTGGAGCTGGCGAGACGGATCACTTCATGTATGGCCTGGTCAGCGACTCCGCGTCCGGTGAATGTGGGAGAAACCACAGGCGCTTAACGTGGTTTTAATGTGCCGACGTGCGGTATCGCACTCTTTATGTCGTGCGGATCATGAACAGTGTTACCCAAAGTGGTCCCGGGTCGCCCAGATGGCGGCGAGGTTCGACGTTCGCAGCCACGAATTCGCGTCGTACCAGCGATTCGTTGCGCGCAATAGTGATAACGCTTCGTCGTCGAGCGCATTCGTTCGGGAACGGTTTTCCCGGTGCTGCTCCGGCCTGCGTCCCCCGCGCACGGAAAAGCCCGGGTCGTCCCCCGAAGAACGACCCGGGCCCTGTTTCCCCGTTCCCGCCCGCTCCGCGCCCCGAGCGCGGTGCCGGCGGGCTTTCCCCTCTCCCTTGCGGGAATTCTTTTCTAGGCGTCGCGCCGCTTCGTGACGACGATGGCGATGGCGAACACCGCGACCGCCCAGGCCGCGAAGTAGATCAGCGCCATGGTCGGGCTCAGCGTGCTCGTCGACGCGGGCGGACCGGCCTGCGGCGGGTTGTCGCCGGTGATGAACTTGTTGACGACGTTGAACGGCATCCACTGGTAGATGCTGTCGCCGATCTTCGGAATGATCGGCATCAGCGATTCGACGGCGAGCGTGTAGATCATCAGCAGTGCGATCGCCCCGGCGCTGTGCCGGAGCAGGACGCCGACACCGATTGCCAGTACCGCGGCGAGCGCGTACACCGGGCCGATCCCCGCGACGTTGGTCCACTCGGCCGCCGAGCTCAGGCTCAGGTCGGCGTCCGGCTGGAGAAGCTGCGAGACGGCCAGCGAGCCGAAGGCGGACACCAGGCCGATGACCAGGCCGACCAGCGCGACGACGACGGCCTTGGCGCCCAGGGCGGCGGCCCGGTTCGGGATCGCCTGGAACGTGGTGCGCATCGTGCCGAAGCGGTACTCGGTGGTCACGGCCAGTGCCGCCAGCACCATCACCACCGGCATGCCGAAGTTGTAGCCGAACTGGGTGCTGCCGACGCTGATCCCACCCGGATCGTCGATGGTGCCGGCGACCAATGCGGACAGGCCGACGGTGACGACGACGGCGATCAGCGCGCACCACCACGGCGACCGGGTGGAGAACAGTTTGATGCGTTCAACTGCGAGCAGAGTCATGGTCTTCTCGAATCCTTGGGGTCGGGTCGGTCAGCGGTTGCTCGGTACGAGCGGGTCCGTCTGGCCGGCGAGCACCTGCTGCGCCTCGTTCTCGAGTTCGGTGTGGTACTCGACCGAGTCGCCGGTGATCTGCATGAAGGCCTGCTCCAGCGAGCCCTGCTGCGGGCTCAGCTCGTGCAGGACGAAGTTGTTGGCGGCGGCGAGCTCGCCGATCCGGTCACTGTCCATTCCGGACACCAGCAGGCTCGCGCCCTCGTCCTCGCGCACCTCGGTGCCTGCTTGCTGCAGCGCCGCGCGCAACTGCGGGAGCTGCGGGCTGCGCACCTTGACGGTGTTCTCCGACGCGCGGGAGACGAACTCGGTGGTGGTGCTCTGCGAGATCAGCTCGCCCTTGCCGATGACGACGAGCTCGCTGGCCGTCAGCGCCATCTCCGAGAGCAGGTGGCTGGAGACGAACACCGTCCTGCCCTCCTCGGCGAGGCGGTGCATGAACTTGCGGATCCAGAGGATGCCCTCGGGGTCCAGGCCGTTCACCGGTTCGTCGAACAGCAGCACCTCGGGGTCGCCGAGCAGGGCGGCCGCGATGCCGAGCCGCTGCGACATGCCGAGCGAGAAACCGCCCGCGCGCTTGCCTGCGACGCCGGAGAGTCCGACCGCGTCCAGTACCTCGTCGACGCGCTTGGCGGGCAGCTTGTTCGACTTCGCCATCCACGCCAGGTGTGCGCGGGCGGAACGGTTCGGGTGCACCCACTTCGCGTCCAGCAGGGCACCGACCGTCCGAAGTGGATACTTCAGCTCGTGGTACCGCTTGCCGCCGATGGTGACCTGGCCGGCCGTGGGGTTGTCCAGGCCCAGCATCATCCGCATCGTGGTGGACTTGCCCGCGCCGTTGGGGCCCAGGAAGCCGGTGACGCGGCCGGCCGCGACACTGAACGACAGGTCGTTCACCGCAAGCGTCTTTCCGTAACGCTTGGTGAGGCTCCGTGCCTCGATCATGTCTTCCTCCTCGAAAGCGTCCCAGTTCCAGCCGGACGCTTTACTGCTGGGCTGTTCTCGTGCGCCGGTGGCCGTTGCCGACCGGGTAATCATGGCTGACGACTGTGCCGAGCGCGTCATCCTGCAGGGCGAACCTCATCCCCGACCCAGGTAGTAGCTTCGCGCACCGGTCGTCTCCGGCGCGATCGGTGATGACCCTGACCCGACCCTGAACCATCTCGGTGCCGGGAGGGTGTTGCCGTGGTTAATGAACGATGATTCAATAACTCTGTGGCCCGCCCCCGAAGCATTTCCGACGAACGGCTTCTCGCCGCCGCGGCCGCGGTGATCGGCAGGTCAGGGCCGGGTTTCACGCTGGCGCAGGTCGCCGCCGAGGCCGGTGTCGCGGTCGGCACCGTCGCCAAGCGGTTCGGCTCGAAGAACGGATTGCTCCGCGCGCTGAGCCGGATCACTACACAGTGGACGGTCGAGGTGGTCAGGGTCGCCGCCGCGGCGGTGGACGGTCCGCTCGCGGCACTGCGCGCCGGAGTCGTCGCCACCTACTCGGGGCTGACCCCCGCCGAGGGGGCGGGCAACGGGGCCGAAGCCGCGACGAACCATCTCGGCCAGCTCGGCGTCGACCTCGGCGACCCGGAGCTGCGTGCGCTGCTCGGCGAGCACTACGCGGCCCTGGAGTCCGAGCTGCGCCGTCTCGTCCGCCGCGCCGCCGCCGTCGAGGACTGGCGCGGCCCGGCACCGGCACGGGCGGCGCGGGTGCTGCTGTCGGTGGTGAACGGGGCCGCGCTGGACTGGTCGATCCGGCCGAAGGGGCGGCTGGCCGACCGGCTGGTCGTGGAAACCGACGCGGTGCTGGCCGGCTGGCACCGGGAGCAGGAGGGGAAGAGATGAACGACTCCGGTGAACTGGCGGGCAGGACCGTGGTGGTGACCGGCGCGACGCGCGGCTGTGGGCGGGCGATCGCGGTGGAACTGGGCAGGCTCGGCGCCACCGTGTACGTCACCGGGCGGACCACAAGGGACAGTGCCTCGCCGATCAACCGCCCGGAGACCATCGAGGAGACCGCCGAACTGGTGGACGCCGCGGGCGGACGCGGCATCGCCGTCCGGTGCGACTACACGTCCGTGTCCGATGTGGACGCCCTGCGGGAGCGGATCGAGTCCGAGGCGGACGGCCGGGTGGACATCCTGGTGGACGACATCTGGGGCGGCGACCCGTTCGTCGACTTCGCCTCCGCGTACTGGGAGTCCGAACTGGAGACGGCGCTGTCGGTGGTCCGCAACGGGCTGGAGACGCACCTGATCGCGCTGCACCGGTTGCTGCCGCTGGTCGTCGCCGCGGGCGGTCTGGTGCTGGAGGTGACCGACGGCGACAACGAGGACTACGTCGGCGCCGGGATCCCCTACTACCTGGTCAAGTCCGGCATCCGTTCGATAGGCAGGGCGCTCGGCACCGAGCTGGCGAAACACGGCTGCACCGGCCTCACCGTCACCCCTGGTTTCCTCCGCTCCGAGGCGATGCTCGACCACTTCGGCGTCACCGAGCAGACCTGGCGCGAGGCGGTGGACCCCACCGACCCGGAACGCGCCGCCTTCGCCGTCTCGGAGACCCCGCACTACCTCGGCCGCGCCGTGGCGGCACTGGCCACCGACCCGGAGGTCGGCCGTCACGCCGGGCAGGTACTCGCCTCGTGGACGCTGATGCACACCTACGGCTTCACCGACCTCGACGGCACCCGCCCCGACTTCGGCAGGTGGCTGGCGGAGGTGCATGCCGTGGGGGCCGACCCGGCCACCGTCGACGCGTCCGCCTTCCGCTGACCGCGGGCACGCCGGCCGTCCGGTGTGCCTATCGCCCGGGCTGCTGGTGGGCGTACAGATCGCGCAGCAGCGCCACCTCGCCGCCGTGGTGACAGAGCTCGCGGTTGAGGTGCAGCACCAGCGTCAGATAGGAGCGCTCGGCGTACGGTCCCTCGGCCGGGCCGACCGGGCGGGCCCAGGCCTCGGCGTCCATCGCGCCGAGACCGTCACGCCATGCGTGGTGCTGCTCGTCGAGGTAGGCGAGCGCGGCGGCCGCCGTACCGGGATGGTCCTCGTTGTCCATACGGTACGAACCGTCGCCGAAATGACTGTTCGCCCGCAGGTGGAAAACGTGCCCGGCGATGTGGGCCAGCCGCCAGGCGATCGTGGTGAACGGCGGCGGCTCGGGGGTCTCGAAGGCGAAGTCCATCCGGAACCCGCCGCCGGCCGGGCGCAGCGACCAGCAGTCGGCCACCGGCTCCCAGAAGTACTCGGCGTCGGTCAGCCCGTCGAGGCGGGGACGCCAGTGCTCCCAGTAGAAGTCGAGTTGTTCGAGCGCCTCGGAGCGCCAGTCCACATCGGCCATGCGGGCGAGCGTAACGTTCCGGCCCGACAACTCGCCCGGCGAGAGAAGTCCTTCCATGATGGCGAAACCGGCGCACCCGCCGCCGGCGGCCGGGTGCGCCGAGCGCCCGGCCAGGGACCGTGACCAGGGAGCACCATGAGTACCGACAGCACCCGCACGCTGATCGTCAACGCGACCGTCTCGATCGACGGGTTCAGCGCGGGTCCCGGCGGCGACATGTCCTGGCTGAGTGCGCACGCCGCGCACGAGCGGATGAGCACCTACTTCGAGGGCGTCTGGCGGGGCGTGGACACCGCCCTGCTCGGCCGGGTCAACTACGAGGGCTTCCACGGCTACTGGCCGTCCGTCGCCGAGGACGAGTCGGCACCCGCCAGGGATCGGGACCTGGCGCGGTGGATGAACTCGGTGGCGAAGGTCGTCTTCTCCCGGACGCTGACGGAGGCCACCTGGCGGAACGCACGGATCGCCGGGCAGGACCCGGTGACGGAGGTGCGCGAGCTCAAGCGAGCGCCGGGCCGCGACATCATCGTGCTCAGCAGCGCCAGCCTCATCCGGACGCTGCTCGCCGCCGACCTGGTGGACGAACTGCGGCTGCAGGTGATCCCGGAACTGCTCGGCGACGGGCTCCGGCTGTTCGACGGCGGCCTGCCCGCGTCGTCCTGGACGACCACCGGGACGGCGACGCTGAGTACCGGCGCGATCGGCCTGCACTACGTCCGTGCGCGCTAGGACGGCTCAGCGGCCGAAGTTCTGCGTCCAGTACCAGCCGTCGGTGGCCAGGCCGGTACCGAGCGCGGTGAGCGAGCAGTCGAGGATGTTGCGCCGGTGCCCCGGCGAGGACATCCACGACTCCATCACCTGCTCGGCGCTGCGCTGGCCCTTCGCGATGTTCTCGGCGCCCGGGCTGGGATAGCCGGCTTCGGTGATCCGGTCGCCGAACGTGCGGCCGTCCTGCGAGGTGTGTGAGAAGTAGTCGTTCTCGGACATGTCCTCACTGTGCCCCTGGGCGGCGGTGACCAGCCTGCTGTCCGCCTCCACCGGCTCGCACCCGGCGCCGGCGCGTTCGGCGTTGACCAGCCGCAGCACCTGCTCGGTCTGCGAGCCGCCGGTGGCGCGGCGCTTCGGGGTGGCGGTCTCGCTGCTCTCCTGGACGTCGGTGGTGGTGCTCGTACTCGACGGGGTCGTCGCCGGCGCGGCACTCGACGGTGGCGCGGGAACGTCCGTGGTGCTGGACGCGGGTGTGCTCGTCGTGGACGCCGGCGCGGGTGCCGGGGCCGCCGGTTCGCCGGGGAGGCCGCCGCCGAGTCCGCTGCTCGCCGCGGCGAGGGTGGCGGCGTCCGGTGCGGGTTCGCCCGCGGTGGTGCTGGTGGCGAGGTGGCCGCCCGCGGCGAGTACGCCACCGACGACGACGCTCAGACCGATCATCGTCGACTTCCGGCGAGAACTCAGCGCATTCACGAGGCCGGAAGTTACCACTATCGGGTGTTTAAATAACCCGTCGAACGCACCGAACCGACGAAAGTCTCACCCTCTGTTCTCAACGTCGCGCGCCACCGTCGTCCCCCTCGGCAAGGTTCGTGACCTCGGCGGCCGCCTGCTGTGTCGCCGTCACCGCGCCGTCGAGGAATTCGGTGATCGTCCGCAGTTGCTCGTCGTCGAAGCGCTCGCACAGTCGTGCCGTCGCCGCCGCGATCCCGGTGTACAGCGGCGCCACGGCAGCCGTGTGCGAGGGGTCGAGCTCGATGGTCAGCCGCCTGCCGTCACGCGGATCGCGGACGCGCCGGACCCGGCCCTTCGTCTCCAGGCGATCGAGCAGGGCCGTCACCGACGCCGGGGCGAGGCCGCAGAGCGTGGTCAGTTCCTTCGGTGACAACGGCCCCAGCCGGGCCAGGTACTCGCACGTCTTGGACTCGACGGCGGAGAGCCCGGAGGCCTCCGCGATCGCCGTGTGCAGCATGACCGTCGCGGTGGACAGTTCCCGTCCGCCGCCTTGCACCTTGCTGATGAGTTCCGCCCTCGAGCTTGACACCCGCCCAGCGTACCGTAGATAGTTCGTTCGATCGAACGAACTACTTTCTGGAGGCGGGATGACCAAGGCGCTGATCATCGGAGGCGGGATCGCGGGCACGGTGACCGCCATCGCGCTGCGAAGAGCCGGCGTGCGGGCGACGGTGCACGAGGCGTACGGCCGGACGTCCGACGGCGTCGGCGCGTTCCTCACCCTCGCCGTCAACGGCATCGATGCCCTCGACGCACTCGGCCTGCGAACCCTGTTGCGTGGCAGGACGTTCGACACGCCGCGGATGGAGTTCTTCAACGGCAACGGCCGCGCCCTCGGCGGCCTGCCGGTCGGCGGGGAGCTGCCCGACGGCTCGGGAGCGGTGACGGTCTCCCGGTCCGACCTGTACATCGCTCTACGCGACGAGGCGGTGCGCCAGGGGGTTCAGGTGGAGTACGGCAAGCGGCTCACCGGCGCCCGCCGGGAGGGCGAAGGAGTGCGCGCCGAGTTCGCCGACGGCAGCTCCGCGACCGGCGACCTGCTCATCGGCGCGGACGGCCTGCGCTCCACCGTGCGGTATCTCATCGACCCGGCCGCACCGAAGGCGACCTACCAGGGCCTGCTGAACACCGTCGGCACCGCGCGCGGCGTCGACCTCGGCCTGCGGCCGGGCACCGTCAACATGGTCTTCGGCAAGCGCAGCTTCTTCGCCTACTTTCCCCATCCCGACGGCGACACCTGGTGGTGGGCCAACCCGCCAGCGCCGAAGGAACCGACGGCCGCGGACCTCGCCGCGGCCACCGACGCCGAGATCAAGGCGAGGCTGCTGGGCATGTTCAGCGCCGATCGCACACCGGCGACCAGGCTGATCGAAGCCAGCGAGGACATCGTGCGCCCGTACCCGACGTACTACTTTCCGCGGGTTCCGGTCTGGCATCGCGATCGCATGATCATCGTCGGTGACGCCGCCCACGCGACCCCTCCCGCGGCGGGCCAGGGAGCGTCGATGGCGCTGGAGGACGCGGTGACCCTGGCGAAGTGCCTGCGCGACAACGAGGACGTGGACCTGGCGTTCGGCCGGTACGAGTCGGTCCGCCGCGAACGTGTCGAGGCGATCGTGGCGATGGGCGAACGCAACGGCGGCGGCAAGAAGTCCCCGGGAACGGTCGGCCGGGTGCTGCGTGACGTCTTCCTCGCCCGCCGGTTCCGCGCACTCGCCGCGTCCGGCGTGGACCCGGGCCGCTGGGCCTGGGACCACCACCTGGACTGGGAGTCGCCTGTTCCGGCCTAGCGGCGAGTGTCCACGCGGTGGAAGTTCTGGTAGGCGCGACTGGGGGTGGGTCCGCGCTGGCCCTGGTAGCGCGAGCCGGCCTGACTCGATCCGTACGGGAACTCCGCCGCGCTGGTGAGCCGGAACAGGCAGAGCTGGCCGATCTTCATTCCCGGCCAGAGCGTGATCGGCAGGTTGGCCACATTGGACAGTTCCAGCGTGATGTGGCCGGAGAAGCCGGGGTCGATGAAACCGGCCGTCGAGTGCGTCAGCAGGCCGAGCCTGCCGAGCGAGGACTTGCCCTCCAGCCGTCCGGCGAGGTCGTCGGGCAGCGACACCATCTCGAAGGTGGAGCTGAGCACGAACTCGCCGGGGTGCAGTACGAACGCGTCCTCGTCGTCCTTCTCCACCAGCGAGGTCAGCTCGTCCTGCTGGAGCATCGGGTCGATGTGGGTGTACTTCGTGTTGTTGAAGACCCGGAAGAAGCGGTCCAGTCGGACGTCGATGCTGGACGGCTGGAGCATCGCCGGGTCGAACGGCTCGATCCCGAGACGGCCGGCGTCGAGCTCTTTGCGAAGGTCGCGGTCACTGAGCAGCACTCCGACACCCTAGCCCGGCGCACGGGGCTCCCCGCCGGACGGCGCGGGGAGCCCCGGCTGGGATCAGGAGCCCGAGTTGTAGAACGTGACGTCCCAGTGGTTGCTCTCGTTGAAGTAGACGTTGCCGGACGGCGCCTCCCACTTCGAGCCACCGATCGAGGTGAAGTTGCCGGTGATGTAGTTGGTCAGGCAGGAGCTCATGCTGAAGTCCAGCTTGTAGCCGTTGTAGTGGCTGTAGGTGCCGCTGGCGTGACCGACCTCGGTGCCGCCGGTGACGGTCAGGCCGCAGCCGCTGGCGCTCTTCAGCGTCTTGGCGCCGGCGATGCTGGCCGAGTTGACCTGCTCGAGCGAGGTGCAGGTGGGGGTCTGCCGGTCGCTGCAACCGCCGCTGGACGAGATCCCGATACCCGCCGCGTCCAGCTCGGCCTTGGCCGCGGAGTGCGACATCTTCGCCATCGCCTGCACCGAGCCTGCCGGGGCGACGTTCGAGACCGGGTCGCTTGCGGAACCGTCGGCCGAGGCGCTGGCACCGGCGACTCCGGCGAACATGGCGGCAGCGGCGGCGGTTCCGACGACAGCGGCACGTGCGACAAGGTTCTTCATCCGAGCTTCCTTTCGAGCAGGGGAGCATCGGCGAACCCCGGGTCGGGGCTTCGCCAGTGGGGACCGAACGCGGATCAGCGCTTCCCGCGCGGCACGGCAGGGATTACGCAGGGTTCGGGCCGCACGGCAAGCGCTGTCAGGCGGAAGAGTAAAGAAACAATTGACCGGATAACAGCGTTCCAATGGAGTAATTTTCCAACTTGTTCGCGCGTGAGAATGTTCGGTCACCAAGCGTCAGAATGCGTTACGCCCAGGAATACGCACACAAAGTTGGGTGACAATTCACCGGATAAGCGCTATGCATCCCCGTTCGGCGGCAGTGTGCCGGCGAAGTCGATCACCGGGGACGGTCGGAGACGTACCGTCCGGCTCTCCCGGCACGCGCCGCGTGAGCGCTGACCCGGGGAGGTTGACGACGGCGGAAGATCGGCGGCGTGTATGCTCGAACACCGCTGCGGATGTAGTTCAATGGTAGAACATCAGCTTCCCAAGCTGAATACGCGGGTTCGATTCCCGTCATCCGCTCACAACGCGAAGGCCCAGGTCAGCGGCAGTTTCTCCGCCGAGCCTGGGCCTTCGTCGTTCCTGGGGAATCGCCCCGCGTGTATCCCCCGTGCGGGCACGCCGGTCGACGCACGATCGCGTCCGGCGCCGGTCGGTCCGGTGCCGGTCCGGGGAACGAGCCGGACGATGGGGTACACCGCCTCGGGCGGTGCGGGTTCGGCGTACCCGGTAACCGGCTACGCCGTGGCACGGAATCGCCGGTCGGACGGCACGGCACGACCAGATGCCGAGCTCCGACCGTGCGGAGCAGCTTCGAGCGAAGTGCACCTCAGGCCGCTTCTCTGATGCCGGTGAGCGCTGTCCTTCGCCGCGCCGGGACATCACAACTAGGGAGCCGGCTCGCCCACCAGGACCGCGAACCCGTCCAGATGCCGGGCGAGGCTGTATTCGAACAGTTCGTCGAGATCCGGCGCAGTTTCCTCGTGCACCTTCGCCAGCAACGGGAATTGCCCGCTGGCGAACAGGTCCTCGGTCCGCGCCTGCTGCGCCTGCAACCACCTGGCCAGTGTCACTCCGGTCTCCTGTTCCGCCTCGACTTCGTCCGCTGTGGACAGTGCGGCGTTGAGCACCAGCGAGTGCAGTGTCAGCGCTTCCTGCATTCGCGTCCGCAGCGAGAGGTCGAGACCGTCGAGCGCCCGCAGGGTCCACTCGGTGTGCACCATCATGTTCGGCGCGAACGAGGGCCGGGTGAACGAAACCGCCTTGGACAGCCAGAGGTGCCGCCAGAACAGCGCCCACTGCCGTCGCGCGACCAGTTCGAGCTTGGCCCGCCAGCCCTCGGGGCCCGGATCGGGTAGTTCCGTTTCCCCGAAGACCAGGTCGGCCATTTGCGTCACCAGGTCGTCCTTGTTCGCGATGTGGCGGTAGAGCGACATGGCTCCCACGCCGAGCTCGGCGGCGACCCGTCGCATGGACACGGCCTCGGCGCCCTCGACGTCGGCGATCGCGATGGCGGTCCGCAGCAGGTGATCGCGGCTGAGTGCCTGCTTCGCGCCGCCCGCCGGACGCGGGGGCAGCCGGGAAGCGGGCGGCTTCGCCCGACTGGACGGTCGCGGCCTGTCGGGGGAAGCGCTGACCACCGTGCCCGAGCCGACCTTCGCCTCGACCAGCCCGTCTTCGCGCAATGTGGCGAGCACCCTGGTCGCGGTCGCGATCGCGATCCCCCAGCGGTCCGCGATCTGGCGGATGGACGGCAGTCGGTCCCCCGGTCGCAGATCACCGGACTGGATCCTGGCTTCGAACTCCCCGGCGATCCGCCGGTAGAGCGGCGCCGGCTGGTTACCCGACGGCATACGCACCTCCTCGTCCCCACTCGTCGACACCGGCGCAAGCGCACTAGTTCAATTCGACCAGACTAGTGCACTTCTTTCGGCTGTACAAGCCGAAACTATGGACGAGTGGACTAGTTTCAATACACTGTACGCGACAGATCAATACGCTGTACGCAACCCGTTAGGTGATCATGCACTCCAACGCGCCCCCGGTGACGCGAACCGCCAGTGGCTTCGCGCACCTGCCCCACCGCACCTTCCCGCTCGACCGTCGTCCGGGAAGGAGAGCACCGTGCCCGAACTCACCGTTGCCGAAGAAGTCGTCCTGATCGCCCTCGACGACCAAACCGGCGGAGGCAGAACGCGCCTTGGCCTCGATTGGGCGCTGGCCGGTGCGGTCATCGTCGAACTGGCCCTCACTCAGCGGATCGCCGTGAGCGACGACGACGTCGTCAGCGTGGTGGATCCGGCTCCGACCGGGGTCGGGCACCTGGACGCCGTGCTCGCCGAGGCGGGGGGCGGGGTGAAGGTCTCGAAACTGCTGCGCCGCACCCGCACCGGGACACCCGTACGCACCGTCACCGCGCTCGTCGAACGCGGTGTACTCCAACGGAAACGGACCTGGCTGCTCGGTGTCGTCCCGGCATACCGCTACCCGGTGGCCGACGCCTCGGCCGAGGCCGAGGTCCGCGCCAGGCTCGCCGCCGCCGTCCTCGACGGAGACGCGCCGAGCGAGCGCACCGCCGGCCTGATCGGCGTCCTGCACGCCGCGAAACTCTGGCGCCGGGCGGTGCCCGCCGGGGAACGCAAGCAGGTCCGGAAGCGAATGGGCGAGATCGCGAAGAGCCAGTCCATAAGTCCCGCGGTGCGCAGGGCCATCGTCCGGACACAGGGCGCCATCGCCGCGATGACCTCTTCGGGCTGAACCAACCGACGAACAGACAGGAATGACGTAATGGTGACCAACATCGACACCGACTACCTCGTGATCGGCGCGGGCGCGACGGCGATGGCCTTCGTGGACACGCTGCTGACCGAATCGCAGGCGACCGTGACCCTGGTCGATCGCTACCACCAGCCAGGCGGGCACTGGACCGTCGCCTACCCCTACGTGCGGCTGCACCAGCCCTCCGCCATGTACGGCGTGAACTCCCGCCCGCTCGGCGACGACGAGGTCGACCAGACGGGCTGGAACGCCGGGCTGTACGAACTGGCCGGCGCGGCCGAGATCTGCAGCTACTTCGACCAGGTGATGCGGCAGACGTTCCTGCCGTCCGGGCGGGTTTCCTACTTCCCCATGGCCGAGTACCGGGGCGCCGGCCGATTCCACCTGACGACCTCCGGCAAGGAGTACCAGGTGACCGTGCGGCGGAGAATCGTGGACACCACGTACCAGAGCGTGACGGTACCGGCCATGCAACCGCCGGAGTTCCAGGTCGCCACCGGCATCCCCGTCGTGCCGCCGAACGAGCTGCCCGCCGTTCGCGAGCCCTACGACCGGTACGTCATCGTCGGCGCGGGCAAAACCGGGATCGATGCCTGCCTCTGGCTGCTGGAACAGGGCGTCGATCCGGCAGATCTGACCTGGATCATGCCCCGCGCGCCGTGGCTGCTCGACCGGGCCTCGGTGCAACCGATGCCGCTGCGCCAGGCCGCGGACATCGGGAAGGAGTACGCCGCCAAGCACGAAGCCATCATGGGCGCGGAATCCGTGTCCGACCTCTTCGACCGCCTCGACGCGGCCGGTGCCCTCCTGCGGATCTCCCCGGACGAGCGGCCGGCGGCGTTCCGCTGCGCCACCGTCTCGCAGGAGGAACTGCGACAGCTACGCAGGATCGAGAACGTCGTTCGCCTCGGCCGAGTCAAACGAGTCACCGAAACAGACATCGAACTCGACGGCGGCACGCTCCCCACCGGCCCCCGTGTTCTGCACGTGGACTGCACCGCCGACGCCGTGAAGCAACTCCCCGTCGTGCCGATCTTCCAGGACGGGCTGATCACCCTGCAGTCGGTTCGCGTGTGCCAGCCGGTGTTCAGCGCCTCCCTCATCGCGCACGTGGAGGCGACCTATCCCGATGACACCGCGAAGAACGAACTCTGCCCCGTCACCCCCAACCCGAGGACCGACGTGGACTGGCTCCGGTTCGCCCTTTCCGCGAACGCGGAACAGCTTCGCTGGGCCGAGAACGCGGAGATCGGCGCCTGGCTGGACACCGCACGGCTGCACCCGGACATCGCCCCGCCGATGCCGGACGACCCGGCCGAGCGGGCGGCCGTCGAGCAGCAGGCCACGGCCATGGCCAAGGCGCAGAACGCGAAGCTCGAAGAACTCCTGCACGCACATGAAACACGCTGACCCCGCCGCGATACGCGGAACTCGAACGCAGATGGGAAAAACCGGACCGATGGACCGAATGAGGAACCGGCGCTGGAACCGAGCGCCCTTGGCGCTGGCGCTACTGACCACGCTGTGCGCGGAGCTGACGTTCACCGCGATCGCGGTGCCGTTCACCTGGCTGCTGCTGCCCCTGCTCCTGGTGATGTACGGCGCCGGGGTCCTCGTGCTCCGCGAGGCGGTCGTGCGGGTCGGTGGTGGCTGGCCGAGCCTGGTGCTGCTGGGCGTGGCCTACCAGATCGCGGAGGACGGCCTTGGCCTGCAAGCGCTGACCAGCCCCCGGATGTTCGGTGCCGCCGACTGGGGATTCCGGGCGCTCGGCGTGAACTGGACCTACTGGGAGTCGCAGATCGGCGTGCACGTCGTGCTCAGCGTCCTGCTGCCGATCGCCATCGCCAACCTCCTCTTCCCGGCCCAGCGGGCCCGGCCCTACCTGAGCAACAGGGGCTTGGCCGGCACCGGCGTCCTGGCGATCGTGGGCGTGCTCGGGCTTCGCTACCTCATCTCCGCGACGGAGGATCCCGGATACCAGACCCCGTGGGGCTTCACGCTGGTGTTCATCGCGCTCATCGTCGCGCTCGCTCTGGTCGCGCTGGTGGTCCTTCCCCGCCGCCGCTCCGCCGGACGCGGTCGAGCGGTCCGGTCCGCACCACGGCCGGGAGTGGTCGGATTCGTGTCCATGTACCTGACCATGGCGTTCCTCACCACGCTGCTGCCGCTCGGCCTCGGGGCCACGCTACTGCTCGGCGACCTGATGTCCCCCGTCCAGCGGCTGATCGTCGCGGTGATGACCGCCGTTCCGTTCGGCTTGCTGGTGCTGCGCTGGCAGGCGGCGGCCAACTGGGACCACCGGCACCGGATCTGGCTCTTCGGCGGGATCCTCGTGTCGCACACCGCGTTCATGATGCCCGGTTCCCTGACCGCCGTACTCACCGGTTCGCTGACCCTCGCAGCAGAGGTGTACCTGCTGACCCGCCTCGCCAAGCACCTCCGGCAGCGTGAAGCCGTAGCTTTCGGTCCGGGCGATGAGCGCACGTTGATCCAGCCGAGACGCTGAGTACGCGAGCTCGATTCCCGTCATTCGATTCGGCGCGAAAGCCCCAGGCCAGTGGTTGTCCACTGTGGACCTGGGGCTTTCGTCATTCTCTGCTCGACCAGGCCGGGAGCCCGGCGGGGATCATGATTCGCATGACCTCGACCATGGCGTCCGTGCCCGGTGAGCTTCCGATCCCGGTGCGGATGTGGTGCCGACCTGGTGGCTGAGTCCGCCGCGCAAGCTGATCGCGTGGCAGCCCAGTACGCCTGACCGCGCGACACCTAACCGCGCGGGGCGTACATGATCACGGCGACCCCGGCCAGGCACAGCAGCGCGCCGATGACGTCGAAGCGGTCCGGGCGGAAGCCGTCCACCAGCATCCCCCAGGCCAGCGATCCGGCGACGAACACGCCGCCGTACGCCGCCAGGATCCGGCCGAACTCGGCGTCCGGCTGCAGCGTCGCCACGAAACCGTAGAGCCCCAGCGCGATGACGCCCGCGCCGATCCAGATCCAGCCCCGGTGCTCCCGGATCCCCTGCCACACCAGCCACGCGCCGCCGATCTCGAACAGGGCCGCGAGCGCGAACAGCAGCACCGAACGCAGCAGCACCAGACCTCACCCCCGCCGGATCGAACCGTCCACTATGGACTTATCGGACCCTACGCGGGCGCTCGTCAACCACCGTCGCGGGCCTTGCGGAGTTTCACCGCCGCCTTCAGTCGCCAGGCATCCTCGATCAGCTCCGCGAGCTGTGCGGGATCCACCCGGTCCAGGTCGACCAGGATCGCGCCGTAACCGTCGTAGTGCGGTGTCGTGTAGTACGCCTGGTCGCCGGAGGCCAGCAGCGCGGCCTTCTCGTCGAGCCCGCACATCAGCACCAGCCCACCCTCGGCCTCGGTGCGCAGGCGGGCGAAACTCCGCCCGGACACCTTCAGCGAGGGTGTCCGGTACGAGGTCGACTCCTCGACTCCGGGCAGTGCGGACGCGATCGTCAGTACTTCGTCCCAGTTCGCCATGTGCACCCCTTCCATCTGCCGAGCGATTGTCCGACAAGTGGGCGCGACGTGTCTTGGTGAAACGGGAACGGCGGCGGGAACGACCACTCAGTCCATTGTGGATTCCTTCGTGCGGGACCGGTCCAGCGTCGGCCGGGACCGGTGCTTACGCAGTTCCAGCAGCACCCCGGCGCCGATCCCCAGCCCCATCACGATGTGCACCACGGCCAGCCATACCGGCAGGCTGTCGGTGGAGGTGAAGTGGTTGGCCACGATCGTCGTGCCGATGATCAGTTGCACCGCTGCCAGGACGGCAAGCAAGACCGACGCGCCAAGCCCGGACTGCCGCATGGTTTCCTCCCTGCCCTCGAAGTGGCTCGCTGGTGTTTTCGCAGGTGGGGGCGCCCGCGTTACGGCCTGACCCGAGGTTGACCGGACAGATCACACAACAGCGCCCTCCCGGAGTCCGAGGACTGGGAGGGCGCTGTTGTTCGCCGATGGCCGGATGGCTCCGCTACGGCAGCACGGTGATGCGATCGGCCGGTGGTGCGGTGACGCCCGGGTGGGCGCCCAGGTACGCGATGAACGCGTCCAGGTCCACCGGCCCGCCGGTGAGCTCGGTACCGTTCGTCAGCTCGGTGAACCCGTCCCCGCCCGCGGCGAGGAAGTTGTTCACCGAGACGCGGTAGGTCGCCGCCGGGTCCACCGGCTGGCCGTCGACGGTGATGCCGGAGACCTTCGAACCCGCCGGAGCGGACGCCGAGTACGAGTACTTCAGCGTCGAGGACACCTGCAGGACGCGGGTCTCCTCGCCCTGCCACTGCTGTTCCAGCACGGCCTTGAGCTGCTCGCCGGTGTAGGTGAGCGTCTGCATGATGTTCGCGAACGGCTGCACGGCGAACGCCTCGCCATAGGTGACCACGCCATCGCCCTCACCCGCCGGGGACGTGGGGAAGGTGAGATCGGTACGCACACCGCCCGGGTTGGTGATGGCGATCTGCGCGCCGCTGCCGGTGGTCGCCTCGAGTTGCGCGTCGGCGATGACGCTGCCCAGCGGCGACTCGCCCGAGGGGGCGGCCGCCCGGACCAGGTCACTCGCGATGGTGCCGACCTGCTCGTTGGCGATCGGGGCGGCCTTCTCGGCGGCCTCCTCGATCAGGGCGACGGCCTCCGGGTCGGGGGTGACGTCGCGGGTGACGATCTGGTTGTGCGCCTTGGTTTCCGGACGCACGACGTCGCGGGTGCGCTTGTCGATCTTCAGGTCGATGACCGACAGCAGACGGCCGAAGGAGGCGCCCTGGATGACGGTGCGCGGGTTGCCCGCCGGGTCGGCGACCTGGCAGTTGTACTGCATGTGGCTGTGTCCGGTGAAGAACGCGTCGACCTTCGGCGAGGCCTTCTTCGCGATCTCGGTGGCCGGGCCGGGGGTGACCTGGCAGTCGTCCGGCCCGCCGCCCTCGGTGTTGTCGCCCTGGTGCATGAGCACGACCTGCGACTTGATGCCGAGCTTGTCGAGCAGGTTCGCGGTGCGGTCGATCGCCTCGACCTCGTCGCCGAACTTCAGCCCCTCGATCGCCTCGGGGGTGACCACCGAGGGCAGGTCCTGCAGGGTGACGCCGATGACGCCGATCGGCATGCCGCCGGAGAACTCGACGGTGAACGGCAGCAGCGCGGGGAAACCCTTGTCGAAGGTGACGTTCGCGCCGAGGAACGGGAAGCTCGCGCCCTTGTACTTGTCGCGGAACTCGCAGCCGTCGTCCGGGTGGCAGCCGCCGAACTGCATGCGCTGCAGCTCCTTGTAGCCCTCGTCGAACTCGTGGTTGCCGACCACCGAGGCCCGCACGCCGATCTGCCGCAGGTACTCCATCGTCGGCTCGTCGTGGAACAGCGCGGAGTTCACCGGCGAGGCGCCGATGCTGTCACCGGTGGACAGGACGACCGAGTTCTTCACCTCGCCGCGCAGCTTGTCGAGGTGCGTGGCCAGGTACTGCGCCCCACCCGCGTCGACGGTCGAGCCGTCCGGCAGGTCCACCCGGCCCGAGGAACCGGCGGGCGGCTCCAGGTTGCCGTGCAGGTCGTTGAAGCTGATCAGCCGGACGTCGGTGGTCGAGCCGCTCGCCGCGGAGGCGGGGGTCGCCGCCGCGACCAGGCCGACCGCGGTCACGGTGGCCGCTGCGATCGCGGCCGCTCGCCGCATGAGTCGGTTGGACAAGATGACTACTCCTTGTTATCCCATGTCCTCTGGCAGGGTCCTCGGAAAGGACACAGAGGCCCCAGATGGGCGCACCGCGCGGAGTCTGCCCAATCGGCGTGGCGTTTACCAGGGGCAAAAGGCGGATGCAAGGTGAACGAGACCTTGCGCCTCCGCCGCCCGGCCAGTTCCCGGCTCGGCCGATCGGCCGAGGCCGCGGCTGCCGCCGGACCGTTCGACCGAAGTTCGGGCACCCTCCCGCTCCATAACGTCAGAGCCATGACGAACGCGCAGGTCACCTCATTGCAATTCGGGCTCGTCGCCTTCATCGCCGTGTGGGGCGTCGCTCTCGTCCCGCACATGCTCGTGCAGCGTTCGCGGCACGGCCGGATCGTCCCGGCGGCGCTGCTGCGCACCGGGGCCGTCGTGCTCTACGGCTGCCTGAGTCTGGCGGTGCTGTTTCTGCCGCTGCCCGGACCGGGGACGCAGCGGCTGGAGCAGACCGTCCAGCTCGTGCCGTTCCAGTGGATCACCGACATCGGCACCGAACTCGGCAAGCACGGTCAGACGGCGGCGCAGGCGCTGACCACGCAGACGTTCCAGCAGTTCGCGCTGAACCTGGCGCTGTTCGTGCCGCTGGGCCTGTTCGTGCGGCTGTTGTGGAAGCGCGGCGCCGTCACGGCGACCGCTCTCGGCCTCGGCATCTCGCTGCTGGTGGAGGCCACACAGCTCACCGCCAACTTCGGCACCGCGCCGTTCGTCTACCGGATCTTCGATGTGGACGACCTGTTCAGCAACACCGCCGGGGCACTGACCGGCTGGATCGCGGCGACACTGTTCGTGTTCGCGCGGAGCGCCGCGGCGGCGAGGACCGCTGCCAGGACGACCGCCCAGCGGGCGGCCGACGCCCGCGTCGCGCGGCCGGTGCGGCACCGCGAACTCGTCGGGTCCCGCTGAATCCCACAGCTAGTCCGCGCGGTGCGCGAGGGCGAGCGACATCCGTTCCCGGGTGTAGCCGTCCTCGCGCGGCAGCGTCTCGATCTGGCCGGTGGGCCGGAAACCGAGCTTCTCGTACAGCCGCCTCGCCCTGGAGTTGTGTTCGTTGACCTGCAGCGCCACCACCGACGTCCCGGCTCTGCGGGCGCCGCGCACCACGGCGGCGATCAGCTCGCCTGCCAGCCCGCTGCCGCGGCGCCCCGGAGCCACCCACATGGCGACGGCGAACCATTCCCGGCCGTCCGGCAGCGCCCCGACCAGTCCGCAGGGTTCGGCGGCCCCCTCGGGCCACGCCACGAACCAGGCGCCACCGCGCAGCCGAGCCGTCCACTGCGCGGCGGTCATCGCGGCCTCGTCCGCGTGGGCGGAGGCGAACGCCTCGGGAGCGTCGAGCAGGGCACGCAGCCGGACGTCCCGCAGCAATCGCCAGTCGTCCTCGTCCAGTCGTCGGATCGGCACCATGGTTCCGACGATCGCACGGCGCGCACCGCGGATGCCCGGCCGTTAAGCGGGGGGCGAACGGCCGTCAGGGGCGCCTGAGCATCCACTCCGCGTAGGGCTCGCTCGGATCGTTCGGGTCCTGGCCTGCCAGGTGGAAGTAGACGCGGAACGTGGGCAGCAAGGTCTCCCAGCCGGTGTCCCGGGGATCGACCTCTTACGCCTCCACGACGTGGATCAGTTCACCGGGCGGCGGGTCATCTCCGCTTGCAGTTTCGCGGGGGCCAGTGGGTCGACCTCGCCGAGGCGGGCCAGGTGCGCCCGGCGGCGCGTCGTGGCGCGGCGCTCGGCGCGCCGGTCAGTGCCGGCTACGTAGGTGACGGCGGCGGCGAAGATCAGCACGACCAGTCCGAGCACCAGGGCGAACTCCAACGCCGCTCCTCCTCACCGCTTTGTGTGGCAGGTCACACAGCGTACGCAAGGAGTACCGACTTGACCACCCCGCCGGGTAGCGGCTGGTCAGTGCGCTGATTTCGGCGGGAGTCAGCGAGCGCGGCCGGTAGTCACTGCTCTGGCCGTACGGGAAGCATCGGGCGCATGAAGGTCCGCTCGTGCCGGAGCACGCAGCCGCTCTCGTCCCTGATCCGATCGGCTTCGATGAAGCCGGGGTCGGTGCCGAACAGCCCGCGGTACTCCTCGTAGGCGGCGAGGCTCGGGAAGGAGAACAGCGCGAGGGCCTTGTCACTGGCACCCTCCGCCGGAAGGAAGTAGCCGTGATGGGTGCCGCCGTGAAGATCGACAAGCTCCATCCAGCGACGCCCGAAACGCTCGAAGGCGTCGATCTTCGACGGATCGATGACGTACTCCACGACACAAGTGATCACGGCCGACCCTAACAACGCCGTAGCGCGTCGTCACCTCGCCGGAAGCACGCAGAACTCGTTGTCCTCCGGGTCCGCGAGCACGATCCACGGGTGCCCGGGAGCTTCGGAGAGCACCCGCGCTCCGAGGACGACCAGCCGCCGTACTTCCTCGCGCTGGTCGCCGGGCTCGGGCGCGAGGTCCAGGTGCAGGCGGTTCTTGCTGCTCTTCGCTTCCGGCACCGGCTGGAACAGCAGCGTCGGCCCGGCCGGGGCGCCGACCTCCACGTACTCGACCTCGCAGGCGTCCCGCCAGCGTTCCCGGACCTCGGCGCCGAGGGCGGCACACCAGAACCCGGCGAGCCGTTCGGCGTCAAGACAATCGATCGCGATCGCCAGTACCCGTGTGGCCATGCCCGGTTCGTACCCGCTGCTCGTGCACGTCACACGTCCGCGTCCACGGACGCCCCGGGCAGGGACGGGTGGCGGGAGAAGTCGCAACATTGCTTTGGGTAGTGAAATCGGACGACTTCATGTAGGCGACCACCCATAAGAACCACGCGCGGGAATCCGTTCATCACCCGTAGTCGATCGCGTGCATCGGTTCGACGTCACCAGCTGACCGAGATGGGCGAAAGTGCGATCTCACGGGGGAAACTTCCGTCATGGATCGGTCGCGCCGGTCTCCTACCAAGTAGTAGACAGTCCTGGCCGCCATGTGTGACCAGGCGCGACAGGGCGATTCCTCCGGGCACGTACGGCCCGGGGAGCGGAAACCGGCGACGGGGCCCGCACATGGACGGAGTGGCATGACACGCAGCACCGGGAGCAATCGGCTCCAGCCAGGCCCCCGGGTCGCGGGCAACCGGACTCTCGGCGTCGCGGCCGTCGATCCCGTGCCGATCTTCCGGGACGGACTGGCCGCCATGGTGCAGCGCGCGCCCGGCCTGCACTGGGTCGGGCAGGCGGCCAACCAGCACGCGATCCTGCAACTCAGCGAACAGCTACGGCCGGACGTCGTGCTTCTCGACTCCGGCCTGGATCCGCAGGGCCACCTGGTGCGGCTGCTCAGCACCGGCGACCGCAACGTGGTGATCGTGATGCTGGTGCGGCATGCCCACCGGACGCCGCAGTACCTCGCCGGGCTGGTCGAGGCCGGGGCACACGGGATCGTGCCGCGAGCGGCGGAGGCGCGCAGGCTGAGCGAGGCGATCCACCGCACGCACGCGGACCGGCACTACGTCGATCCGACGCTGGCGGCGCTGACCGTCAAGCCGAAGCGGGCGCAGAACGGCGACTCGGGCATGCGGGTGCAGATGCCGCTGTCCCGGCGCGAGTACCAGGTCCTGCAGCTACTGGCCGAGGGACTGGAGAACGCCGCGATCGCACGGATGCTGTTCCTGTCGGTGGAGACCGTTCGCACGCACGTGAAGAGCATCCTGCGCAAGCTGTCCGCCCGCGACCGGACGCATGCCGTGACCACGGCGTTCCGTACCGGCATCCTGGTGATCCAGCCGGACGATCCGCGTACCGACACCGCGCCCGCGCCGCGCCGCTGACCTTCTCCACGGCTGCGCGGGCGCTGATTTCTCCGTCACAGGATCGCGGATTCACTTGCCGTCGGTTACCCGTAGGTAATATCCTGATGTTACCGGTCAGTAGGGGCAGCCCTGCCGGAATGACGAGCCGACACGGAGCGACGACATGGGCCACTACAAGAGCAACGTGCGAGACCTGGAGTTCAACCTCTTCGAGGTACTCGGCGTACAGGATCGACTCGGCAAGGGCGTGCTCGAGGATTCGGACGAGGAGACCGCCCGCGGGGCGCTGGCCGAGCTGAACAACCTCGCCACCGGACCGCTGGCCGAGTCCTTCGTCGACAGCGACCGCAACCCGCCCGTCTACGACCCGAAGACCTTCTCGGCCACGCTGCCGGAGTCGTTCAAGAAGAGCTACCAGGCGCTCTGGGACGGCGAGTGGTGGCGGATGGGCCTGCCGAACCACCTCGGTGGTCTCGGCCTGCCCCCGACCGTGCAGTGGGCGCTGTCCGAGCTGGTGCTCGGCGCGAACCCGGCACTGTTCATGTACCTGGCTGGCCCGAACTTCGCGATGATCGTCGACAAGAACGGCACCGAGGAGCAGAAGCGCTGGGCGCAGTTCATGATCGACAAGGCCTGGGGCGCCACGATGGTGCTGACCGAGCCGGACGCCGGATCGGACGTCGGCGCCGGCCGCACCAAGGCCACCCGGAACGACGACGGCTCGTGGAGCATCGACGGCGTCAAGCGCTTCATCACCTCGGGCGACCAGGACATGACCGAGAACATCATGCACCTGGTCCTCGCCCGCCCCGAAGGTGAAGGGATCGAGACGAAGCCGGGCACCAAGGGCCTGTCGCTGTTCCTGGTGCCGAAGTTCCACTTCGACTCGGAGACCGGCGAGCTGGGCGAGCGCAACGGCGCCTACGTCACAGGAGTCGAGCACAAGATGGGGCTGAAGGTCTCCACCACCTGTGAGCTGACCTTCGGCCAGCACGACACCCCGGCCAAGGGCTGGCTGCTCGGCGAGGTGCACGACGGCATCGCACAGATGTTCCAGGTCATCGAGTACGCCCGGATGATGGTCGGCACCAAGGCGATCGCCACCCTCTCCACCGGTTACCTCAACGCGCTCGAGTACGCCAAGGAGCGCGTCCAGGGCGCCGACCTGCCGAACATGCTGAACAAGGCCGCCCCTCGGGTCACCATCACGCACCACCCGGACGTCCGCCGCAGCCTGATGCTGCAGAAGGCGTACGCCGAGGGCCTGCGCGCGGTGTACCTGTACACGGCCTCGTACCAGGACACGATCTGGACGCAGGACGGGGACGCGGAGGCGCTGAAGCTGGCCGAGAGCGTCAACGACCTGCTGCTGCCGATCGTCAAGGGTGTCGGTTCCGAGCGGGCCACCGAGCAGCTCGTGCAGTCGCTGCAGACGCTCGGCGGTTCGGGCTTCCTGCAGGACTACCCGATCGAGCAGTACATCCGCGACGCGAAGATCGACTCGCTGTACGAGGGCACCACCGCCATCCAGTCGCTGGACTTCTTCTTCCGCAAGGTCGTCCGGGACAAGGGCAAGTCGCTGGCGCACATCGCGGGCGAGATCAGCCAGTTCATCGAGTCCGAGGCGGGCAACGGCAGGCTGAAGAACGAGCGGACGCTGCTGAAGACCGCGCTGGAGGACACCCAGGGCATCCTCGGCTCGCTGATCGGCTACCTGACGGCCTCGCAGGAGGACCCGCAGAACATCAACAAGGCCGGCCAGCACACCGTTCGCCTGCTGCTCTCCGCCGGTGACCTGATCGTCGGCTGGCAGTTGCTCAAGCACGCCGAGGTGGCGATCGGCAAGCTGGACGCTGGTGCCTCCGCCAAGGACCGCGCGTTCTACGAGGGCAAGGTGGCCGTGGCGCAGTTCTTCGCCCGCAGCGTCCTGCCGGAGCTGACCGCTCGCCGGGCGATCGTGGAGAACGCTGACAACGATCTGATGGAGGTCGACGAGGCGTCGTTCTGACGTCTCGACGCGGTCCCCGCGGAACCTCACGGCAACGGCCGCGAGACGCAGTGCTTCCCCCGGCGGCACTGTCGCCTCGCGGCCGTCGCCGTTCCGGCACGGCTTTTCCGCCGCCGGTTTCGCGCCGGATGCGGTTTTGAACCGATGCCTCCGAGGTACCTACTCACCCGAGAGCTGTACCGGGCTGGGCGTGCCGTCCGGCCCGTGCCACGGGCGTAGGGAGCGACATGACCGTCACCAGTATTTTCACGGCAATTCTGGTCGGGCTGCTGATCGGAGCGCTGGGCCGTTTCGTGGTGCCCGGCAAGCAGAAGATCCCGATCTTCCTGACCATCCTGGTCGGCATCGTGGCCGCGTTCGCGGGCACCGCCATCGCCCGCGGCGCGGGGTACGCCGAGACGGACGGCTTCGACTGGCTCGAACTGCTCACCCAGGTGGGCGTGGCGGCGATCGTCGTCGTGGTGGTCTCCCGGCTCTACCCTGGCAAGCGGGGCGTCCGGCGCTGACGGGCACCCGTCTTCTCACCGCTCCTCGAACGGGTTACCCCAGGTGGCGCACACCGCGCGTCCCGCGTCGAGCGGTGTCACGCTGATCGCATCCGGTTCTCACCGTCGAAGGAGTAGTCATGCTTGGTGGAATCTGGGGCATCATCACGACGATCGTGGTCGGCCTCGTGCTCGGCGTCATCGGTCGCATGCTCGCCAAGGGCGACCAGAAAATCCCGATGTGGCTGACGATCGTCGTCGGCATCGTCGCCGCGTTCGTCGGCAACTGGCTCGCCGGTGTCTTCGGCGTCCGGGATACCGACGGCATCGACTGGATCCGGCACGCGTTCCAGGTCGTCGCGGCCATCGTCGGTGTCATCGCCGCGGCGGCGATCTGGACGAAGGTCAAGGGCGGTCGCGGCCGCGTCCGCACCTGACCCCCACATGGAGCAATATCGCGCAATACGTCGACATATTGCGGTGGCGGGGACCGCAATATGTCGACGTATTGCGAAGCATCGTGCGCAAGGTATCGCAATATGTCGACGTATTGCGGTTGGTTGCGTTAGGGGCGCGCCCGCGAGGCGGGTGTGACGCGGGTCAGGGGGTCGGCGGTGGCGGCGCGGGGACGCAGATGACGGTCGGCCGTGGCCGGTAGGTCACCTCGGAGGTCTCCCGGCTCACCTCCGCGCCGGACGCGATGTCGTAGCGGACGCGGGTGTCGGAGGTGGTGAAGCCGGGCGATCCGGCCGAGGACCTGCAGCCGGGTGGCCCCACCTCCACCGGCGGCGGCGTGACGTCGGCGCGCGGACCGGTGCTGCTCTCGACGCGGTACTTCTTGGTACCCCAGATCTTCACGGTCACCGAGGATCCGCTGCTGGTCGCCTGGATGACGGCACCGGTGTCCGCGTCGTTGGTGAACCCCATGTCCACAGTGGACCCGTCGTCCTGCAGGGTCTTGGCGTCCCTGGCGAACGGATATCGGTCCAGGTAGTACGGATGCGCCGTGTGCCCGGCGTCCTTGAGCCCGCCGAAGTAGGCGGCGTTGTAGAGCGTGGTGGTGAACTGCGAGACGCCGCCGCCCGGCACCTGCTCACCGGTCCCGTCCTCGCGCACCGGGGCGCGGGTGAACTCCCCGGAGGACAACGACACCAGCCGGTTGTTCAGGCTGAACGTCTCGCCGGGCTTCACCAGCGCACCGTTCACCTTCGCCGCCGCGGCCTGCACGTTGGTCGCGGCCGGGCCGGAGAAACCGGAACTGCTGAACTCGCCGATGACCTCCTTGACGCCGAGCGCGTTCGCCGCATCCGTTGTCAGAGAAGGATCCTTGGTGTCGTAGACGGCGGGCAGCTCCCGGCCATCGGTCTTCTTCAGCACCTCGGTGTACGGCTGCAGGGTCTTCTGCCAGCTCACCTGCCGCGCCTGTTCGGACGGCACGACCGTCGGCGCGCCGCTCGCGAACTCGAACGCCGCGTCCTTGCCCTCCTTCTCCGTCTCGGCCAGTTGCGGGGCGAGCGTTTCCTGCAGTTTCGCCGGGTTCACCTTGACGTCCAGTCCGCCCCCGTCGACTGCGGTGATCAGGAACGCGGCGCCGATGTCGCCGGGCCTGAGGACGGCGTCCCTGCCCTCGCCCTTCACCGTGACCGGCGCGGCGATGGCAGGCCGGATGGTCTGCTCCAGCGCGAGGCGGACGCCCTCCGAACTGGCCTTGACGGGCGTGATGCTCATGGCGATGTCGATGCCCGACGGGCCGAGCCAGTTCGCCTCGACCGTCTCGATCGCGGTGTCCAGGTCGGCTAGCTGCTGTCCCTGCCGGGGTTCCACGGCGCTGGCCTCGATACCGCCGTCGCTGCCCGGGATGTCGACGAACGCGATGCCGCCCTCGGTGGGCCCGTGGTTGAGCTGGGTGCCGGCGAGCCGGTCGACGGCCTGGGCGAGTGTCTGCGAGTCGGACTTCGTCTCGACGCCGACCTCCCGGGTGGTGAAGAACGAGGTGATCCGCGTGATCGGGCTCAACGGCTGCGTCCCGGCCTGTTCGACGGTGGCGGCCCAGTCGACGCCCAGCCCGGACTCCTTCGGCGCGAGCTTGGCCTCGACGTCCCCGGCACGAACCTGCACGGGCTGGGTGAGCCGCGAGTCGAGTTCCTTCCGGAGGGTGGCCTCGGCGTCCGCGCGGTTCATGCCGCCGACGTCGACGCCGGCGACCGTGACGCCGCGCGGCACGTCCCCGGCGCTGATCATCAGATCGGCCGCGTAGACGACGACGAACAGGCCCATGACACCGCCGGCGACCATGAAGACCTTGCCGAGGCCCTTGCGGAACTTGCGGGCGGGGGTGGGCGGCGGGTCGACGATGTCGTCGCCCTCCAGCAGTTCGCCCGCGAGGGCGTCGTCGCCGTAGCGGTAGGGATCGGGCGACATGGGGTCGTCGTTGATGCGCTGCGGAGTGGCGCGCGTGTCGACGGGAGGGATCTCGCCGGTGGTCTCGACCGGGTCGGTATCCCACGCCGGCCAGTAGTGTTCTTCCCGCACTGCGTCCGTCCCCTCCGACCCGCGCAGCACGTCACCGGTGGTTACAAGTACAGCCCGGTGCCGTGTTCGCCGCCTTCGCTGGCGACCGCATGGATGTCCCGTTCCCGCATGACCAGATAGGGCTCCCCCTGGATCTCCACCTCGAGCTGGTCCTCCGGGTTGAACAGCACGCGATCGCCAACCTTCACATTGCGCACATTATTGCCTACGCCCAGTACATCACCCCAGGCCAGACGTCGTGCCACCTCCGCTGTCGCCGGGATGACGATGCCGCCGCTGCTTCGCCGCTCACCGTCCTCGGCCGATATTCGGACCAGCACGCGGTCGTGCAGCATCTGGATCTCGAGTTTCGCGTGCTGGCTCTGCGCGTTCGGACGATCTGACACGCGAGCCATGTTACTGGTGACTCGCCGCCGGTTCCGTCCATGCGTGTTCAACTACCCACTACGGTCCACGGTTACGTGCCACCGAACGGATCACCGCGGCCCACACCGGATATTTCACCCGCTCGGGGGTGATCCCGCTCAGCTTCCCAGCCCGGCCATCACCAAGTGCAGTTCTCCGTCACCGTCCGCGTCCAGCCGGACGGGCACGCCCCAGTCCTGCCGGGTCACCCGGCAGACGGGGTGCTCGGCGGCGGAGTCGCAGCTCGCCGCCTGGGCCACCACCTGCAGCACGCCACTGGTGGGCCCGCTGCGCGCGAGCCGGAGCGTGCGGCGCAGGTCGGTGCCGACGCCCGCGCCCTCGGCGAGCAGTTCCGGCGGCGAGGCGCTGACCTCCAGGCGGGTGGACGGGCCGTAGCGGTCGTCGAGCTTCTCGCCGGGCGGCGGGGTGAAGACGACGGAGAACTCCAGCTCCCCCGGCGTCAGCACGGACGGTGGCCTGAGGACGGCGTGTGCCTGCCCGTCGACGCTGGACGTCCCGTCCGCGTCGAGCGGGACGAGCCGGTGCGCCGCGGACTCGACGACCAGCACCTCGTCCCCGCGCACCAGCAGCCCGGACGGCTCGGCCAGCCCCTCGGCGAGGGTGGACACCTCGCCGGTCGCCGGGTCGTAGCGGCGGACGGCGCCGTTGTACGTGTCGGCGATCGCGATCGCCCCGCCGGGCAGCACCGCCACCCCGAGCGGGTGTTGCAGCAGCGCCTCGGCGGCGGGTCCGTCGCGGTGGCCGAAGGAGAACAGGCCGGTGCCGACCGCGGTGCCGACGGTGTGCCCGCCGTGGCCGTCCCGGTCGACGGTGCGCAGCGCGGAGGTCTCGGCGTCGGCGATCCACAACCGGTCGCCGTCGGCGGCGAACCCGGAGGTCTGCGCGAAGAAGGCCTCGTCCGCCGGGCCGTCGCGCAGTCCCTCGACGGTGGTGCCGGCGAAGCGGCGGACCGTCGCCGCGACCGGGTCGAACGCGCCGAGCGTGTGGTTGCCCGCCATGGCGATCAGCACGGTGCCGTCCCACCACACGAGGTCCCACGGGCTGGTCAGGTCGACCTCGCGGGCCGGCCCCGCGTCGGCGCCCCCGCGCCACTGCCTGCCGGTGCCCGCGACGGTGCTCACCGCGCCGGTGTCCAGGTTCAGCCCGCGCAGCAGGTGACCGGCGGTGTCGGCCACCACCACGTGGTAACCGGCCTGTGCGGCGATTTCCGTTGGCAGCACGGCGATCCCGGACGGTTCGGTGAAGCTCGCCGTCTCGCCGGGGCCGTCGGCCGCGCCACGCTCGCCGCTGCCGAACCGGCGCAGCACCGTCTCGGCGTCGGCGGCCAGCTCGACGACGCCGTGGTGCGCGGTGTCGGCGACGAGCAGGTTGCCGTTGCCGAGTTCGACGGCCTTGGCGGGGAAGCGCAGCGTGGTCCTCCGCTGCTCACCGGCGACGTACGGGCTGCCGCCCCGGCGCAGCGTGCCCTTGTCCTGGTGGACTCCGACCAGTTCGGTCAGCACCCGGCGCAGCGCCTCGGCGTGCCCCTCGCCCGCGGCCACGTGCACCACGTACCCCTCGGGGTCGATCAGCACCAGGGTCGGCCACGCCTTCACCGCGTACTGGCTCCAGGTGGTCAGGTCCGGGTCGTTGAGCACCGGGTGGTGCACGCCGTAGCGCTCGACGGCCGCCTCGATCGCCGCGCCCTCGCCCTCGTGCAGGAACTTCGGTGAGTGGACGCCGATGGTCACCAGCACGTCGGCGAACTCCTCCTCCAGCGGGCGCAGCTCGTCCAGCACGTGCAGGCAGTTGATACAGCCGGAGGTCCAGAAGTCGAGCAGCACGATGCGGCCGCGCAGCTCGTCCAGCCGGATCGCGCGGCCGCCGGTGTTCAGCCAGCGGTCGCCTGCCAGTTCGGGGGCCCGGACCCTGGCCCGGCGCGGTGTGGAAGTCACATCGGGAGTCAACCAGCCTGCCCGCCGGGATTGTTCCCGCCGCGGCCGGTCACGGGTACCGGGGCAGGCGCCACGGTGGGGCTCGCGGGCGGGTCGTCCGGGGTGCAGCCGAGCACGGCGAGCAGTGGGACCGTACAGGAAACCAGGCTCAGCAAGGGTTTTCGGGCCACGGGGTACCGCGCTTTGGCGAGAGGGACCTGCCGCCGGTGGGCGGCAACCGCATGATCGCCGGGCGACTGCCCGCCGTTACCGCGCGCCTGCCCGTGGTCACCGGGACCGGAGCGTCACGCCTTCTCCAGTTCCGCCTTGACGCGGCGCAGGGTCGCCTTGATGTTGCGCTGGTTGGCGCCGGCTCGATCCACCACGCCGGTCGTCTTCGTGCTCACCGGCTTGTACTCCTCCGGCCGCCGATCCCAGACGCTCTCGGTGACGCGCACCCCGCGGCCGGACGGTTCGATCCGGTAGTTCCACCGCGACACCGGGATGTCGCCGTCGTGCACGTCGAAGGTGAACAGCGTGCCCGGCACCGATTCCCGCACCGTCGAGACCGTCTCCCAGGACAGTTCCCTGGACGCGTTGCGGCCGCGGAAACGGGAACCGAGGACCGTCGCCGAACCTCCGTCCAGCCACGCACCGGACTGCCATTCCTCCGCGCAGGCGGAAATCCGGTCCAGGTCGGTGATCAACGCGAACGCCGCGTCCGCGGTGGCGTCCACCTCGACGCTCGCGCTGGCCGCCGCCGTCTCGGCCTCCGCGCGGGCCTTGAGGTTGCGCAGGGTGACGGCGATGCACAGCTCGTTCGCGGCGGCACGGTGCCAGACGCCGGAGGCCAGCCCGCCGACGAAGCGGAGCCACCCCGGACGACGTTCCCAGGTGCGCTCGGTGACGCGGCAGCCCTCCGGGAGGGGTTCGAGAACGTACTCCCAACGGGCGACCGGCGTGCTGCCGACGGCGGTGACGTCGAAGACGAACCGCTGCCCCGGCACCAGCTCGGCGACCGTGGACGTGGTGTTCCAGGTGCGGACACCGCGCTGGTTGCGTCCCCTGAACCGGGCACCCGGCTCGACGGCGGTCGCACCGTCGAGCCAGCGGAAACCGGTGAAGTCCTTGGACACCTCGGCCAGCACGTCCAGATCGGTGATCAGTGCGAAGACCCGTTCGGGCGGGGCGTACACCTCGATCCGGCCCTCCGCATCCGGCTTGCCGATCCTCGCCTCGGACATGACCGCCTCACTTCCCGCAGGTGCTTCCGGTGCCCACGGCAGTTCCTGCGCGGCAACGTCTCCACGACGCCGTGGAGGGGAGACATCGTCTCACTCCCGGTCGCCAGGTCAGCCGTTGCGGCGCAGGGTTCTGGTCACGCCGGCGGCGACGGTGGTGGCGAGGATCCAGCCCATCGAGGTGAAGCCCGCCGAGACGGCCTTGTCGGCACCCGCCATGTGCCAGCGTCCCTTGTTGCCGAAGTCGACGATCGGCACCAGCAGGTCGAGGGTGTAGAACACCGGGTCCCATTCCAGCCCGGTGTCGTCGGAGTTGACGGCGCAGCGGGTGTCGTTGATACGCAACAGTTCCGGGTCGTCGGTGCAGGTGTCCGGCCGCAGCCCGAACCACAGACTGCCGAGCACGAGCAGCATCAGCAGCCACGCCACCGCACGCATCGGCCGGTAGCCGTAGCCGACCATCAGCCGCTGCGCCCAGCTCCACACTCGCAGCCCGAACCGGCGCACCAGGCCGTAACCGCGGGCCAGGGTCTCGTACCGGAACTGCTGCTTGCGCATCAGGACGGTGTCGGCGTGCTCCTCGTTGCCGCTGGCCCGCAGCATGGTGGCGAGCTGGTCGTACGGGCCGGGACGGTAACCGTCCATCGCGTCGTGCAGCAGGCCGATCCGGTTCTCGACGGCCTCGTCGTCCTCCATCGCGATCGGCGTGCTCATCGCGTCGTAGCGGAAGTCCTCCAGCTCGATCTTGCCCGCCGCCCGCCAGAACGCCGGGTTGTCGTCGAGGGTGCCGCAACGGGCGCGGCGCAGGATGACCCGGCCCGCGGGCGGGGTGCTCGGCGTCAGCAGGAACTCGTCCGCGGCGACGTCGCCGACGTCGAGGGCGACGTCGTGGGCGGCGGACGTGCCGAGCACCGCGCCGGTCAGGTTGACCCGGCGGGCGACCTGGGCCCCGTCCATGTTCACGCCGCCGTCCGCGCGGAACTCCCGTACCCCCGCGGACTGGACGCGATTGGCGGTGAGCACGATGTCGCGGCCGACCTTCGCGGTGCGCAGGTCGACGGAGAAGCTGCTGGTGTCGGTGACGTTCGGGTGGCTGACCTGCGTGCCGTACAGGTCGACGCTGCCGCCGACCTCGATGCCCTGCAACCGCATCGTCCCGGATACGGCGGCGTCGACCATGTGCAGGTTGCCGGAGACGCGGGTGCGGCGGGCGGAGAACACGTCCCGGTCGCGGTGCAGCAGGTGCGCCCTTGACGCGAGCACGTTGCCGCGGATCTGCACGTCCGCCAGGCGCAACTGGCCCTGCGCGTAGAGCCGGGTGGCCTGGAGGTCGCCGTCGATCTGGCTGCCGTCCAGGTGGATAGCGCGGTCGTAGTGCGGCTTGCCGTCCCGGCGCTGCACGGTCACCTGGGCCTTCGCCAGCCGCAGCGAACCGCCGATGGCGGCGTTGACCATGCGCAGGGTGCCGACGCTGCGCAGCTCGTCCAGGTCGACGTTGCCGTCCACCCGCAGCCGGTCGGCGACCAGCGCGGGATGCGGATCGACGTAGGGGTCGCCGGTGTCCCAGGAGTCGATGGCGAGCGGCCCGTTCTGGTCCACCTCCAGCCGTGCCTCGCGGAGGACGATGTCGCTGTCGATGCGGGCGCTCGGCAGGTACAGCACGCCCTTCGCGGTGAACACGCGGCGCTCGTCGTTCTTGCCGTACTTGTCCTTCTCGCACAGCAGGCTGCCGCCGATGTGCAGGCCGTTGCCGTTGAGCGCGAGCCCTTCCGGGTTGCGCAGGCTGGCGCCGGAGAAGTTGACGTTACCGCCGACCTTCATACCGGGGATCCGTACCTCGCCACCCGCCTGGAGCCGGTACGCGAGCAGGGCTCCGGTGATCACCAGCCGGTCGGCCTGGATCGCCTTTCCCCTGGGATAGTTGATTCTCGTGCGGGTCAGCACCACGGAGCCCTCGATGACGGCGTCGGTCAGGTTCACCGCCGCGTCCGGTACCCCGCGATCGACGACGCCGGCGCGGCGGACCGTGGTCTCGTGGTCCGGCTTGTCGCCGGGCTCCACGTCGACGGTGCAGCGGATGATCCGGACGTCGTTGCGGCTGCGCAGGTTGCGCGCCTTGAGCCCGGGCAGCCAGCAGGACCGGAACACCAGGCCCAGCAGGGTCGCCTCGCGGACGTCCGGCGGGTACTCGAAGCGGCACCGTTCGAACTTGAACAGGTAGCCGAGTTCGGCGGCGCGCACGTCGAAGCGTCCGGTGATGTAGCGATCCTCGACCTGCACGATGGGCGCGTTGGACGTCTGCTTGCGCCAGCGTTTCCAGCCGGGCCCCTCCGCGTCGCCGAGGGAGCGCAGCAGTTCGGCGGCACTGAGTTCGTAGGCGCGGTCCGGGATGCCCGCGAAGGGATTCAGGCGCGCGCGATCCCCCTCGTCCGCCATGATCTTCCCCCTCGCGTCGCTGTCACCCCGTGACCGGCCATGCCCGGCATCCCCCGTCGGGGTTACCAGCGAAGCCGATCATGGACACTGCGCGCAAGCGGCCTAATGGCGTACACCCGGTGCCGATCTAGCTACCCACACCGCAATTCGTCGACATATTGCGGTGCGGGCGAGCGCAATATGTCGACGTATTGCGAAGCATCGTGCACAAGGTATCGCAATATGTCGACGAATTGCGGTCAGTCGTCGACGTGGGCGGGGTTGAGGACGCGGGAGAGGAACGTCTGGGTGCGCTCCTCGCGTGGGTCGCCGATCACCTGAGCGGGTGGCCCCTGCTCGACGACGACGCCCTGGTCCATGAACAGCACCACGTCGGCCACCTCACGGGCGAACTGCATCTCGTGGGTGACCACCAGCATCGTCATGCCCTCCCTGGCGAGGTTGCGCATGACCTTGAGGACGTCGCCGACCAGCTCCGGGTCGAGCGCCGAGGTCGGTTCGTCGAAGAGCATCACCTCGGGCTCCATCGACAGCGCCCGCGCGATCGCGACGCGCTGCTGCTGCCCGCCGGAGAGCTGCGCCGGCAGCGAGCGGGCCTTCTCCGCGAGGCCGACCTTCTCCAGGTTGAGCCGGGCGATCCGCTCCGCCTCGGCCTTGTCCCGGCCGAGCACCTTGCGCTGCGCGATCGTCAGGTTGTCCAGCACGGTCAGGTGCGCGAACAGGTTGAACGACTGAAACACCATGCCGATCCCGGTGCGCGCCTTGTCCAGATCGCAGTCCGGGTCGGTCAGCTCGTACCCGTTGACGACGACCTTGCCGCCGTTCGGTTCCTCCAGCAGGTTCACGCAGCGCAGCAGCGTCGACTTGCCGGAACCGGACGGGCCGATGATGCAGATGACCTGCCCGCGGCTGACGGTCATGTCGATGCCCTTGAGCACCTCGAGGTGGCCGAACGCCTTCTCCAGCCCGGTGACCTCGACGATCGTGTCCGTACTCATGCGATCACCTCGCAGACGCGTGACCCTGTCGATTCCTGGCACATGGTCTTGTCCGATTCGCTGGCGAGCTCGTTCACGCGTCGACCTCCAGGCCACGGTCCTTCTGTTTGCCGGTGCGGCGCTCCAGGTACCGGGAGAGGTAGCCGAGCGGGATCGTGATGATCAGGTAGCACAGGCCTGCCAGCAGCAGCGGGGTGAGCGAGGCGGTGGCGTTCAGCCCCTCGCGGCCGAACTTGGTCAGTTCGTACTCGTCCCGGGCGAGGCCGAGCAGGTAGATCAGCGAGGAGTCCTTGGTGAGCAGGATGATCTCGTTGGTCAGCGGCGGAAGGACGATGCGGAACGCCTGCGGGATGACGATGCTGACGGTGGCCCGCATCTGCGACATGCCCAGCGAACGAGCCGCCTCCACCTGGCCCTTCGGCACGGCCTGGATCCCGGCGCGGATCGTCTCGGCGATGTAGGCCGAGCCCACCAGGCCGAGGGAGATGGCGACGGTGGAGTAGATGTCGAACTTGAGCTCGAACGCGATGGGAATACCGAAGCCGAGGGTGATGAACACCAGCAGGGCCGGGATCCCGCGGAAGAATTCGATGTAGACGGTGGCGATCCACCGGTACGGCGCCACCGAGGACAGCTTCATCAGCGCGAGCACCAGGCCCAGCGCGAGTCCGAGGGAGAACCCGAGGACCGTGTAGATGAGCGTGTTCACCAGCGCGGTGGTGATGATGCCGGGCACCTGGGTGCTCGCGGCGTCCAGATTGAAGAACGCCCGCTGGATCTGTCCCCAGTTGGCGGAGAACGCGATTGCGACGACGGCGACGATCAGCACGCCGTACTGGATGTATCGGAAGACCTGGGCGCGTTTGCGCCGCGACATTGCCATGGGGGAACTCCTCGCGAAGTGGCTCTACGGCAAGCGGAGACGGCCGCCGGGGCAGCCGTCTCCGCTCACGGGAGGTCTTACTTGCTCGCCGGCTTCCGGCCGAACCACTTCTCGTAGAGCTTGTCGTAGGTGCCGTCGCTCTTGGCCTTGGCCACCGCCTCGTTGACCTTGCCCAGCAGCGCGCCGTTGCCCTTCTTCACCGCGATGCCGTATTCATCGCCGGTGTCGAACTCCGCGGTCACCTCGGTGTCCGGGTTCGCCTTCAGGAACTCGAAGTGCACGGCGTTGTCGTTGATGCCGGCGTCGACCTGCCCGGTCTTGACCGCGGTCTGCTCCAGCGCGAGGTCCTCGAACTGGATGACCTCGTAGCCGTACTGCGCCTTGTTCGTCTCGGCGTACTCCTCGCCGGTGGTGCCCTGCTGGACGCCGAGCTTCTTGCCGCGCAGCTTCTCCAGGTCGGTGATCCCGGAGCCCTTCTTCACCAGCAGCGCCTGGTCGGCGTCGAAGTAGCCGTCGGAGAAGTCCATCACGGCCTGGCGCTCCGGGTTGATCGTCATCGCGGCGGCGGCGACGTCGCAGCTACCCGCGTTGAACGACTCGCCCGTCTGGATCCCCTCGAACGGAGTGTCGAAGATGACCTGCTCCTCGGCGCCGACCAGCGGAAGCACCAGGTCGACCAGTTCGACGTCGAAGCCGACCGTCTTGTCGCCCTCGGTGAACTGGAACGGCGCGTACGGCAGGTGCGTGCAGGTGGTGAGCTTGCCCTCCTCGACCAGCTTGATCTCGCCACCCGCCTGGCTGTCGCCGCCCGCGCTGATGTCTTCCGCACAGCCCGTCGCGGTGACGACCAGGGCCAACGCGGGCAGCAGTGCGAGCGCTTTGTGTGTGTGTCGACGCGCCACTGTGTCACTCCTAGTAGGTGGAACCATTCGAGTTCCCGCATCCTGCCACTCTTCGGAAGCATGTGACAGCGCCTCAGCGTTACGGCCGCGTCTCATTGACGTGATCCGACCGGCCCAGTAGCAGGCGACCGCACCTCCGCCGCGGTGACGCAACGGAGCCGGTCCCGCCGTCACGTCTCTCACCGTCGGTGACACGGCTCGGTTCGGTGTTGCGCGGCAAACCTGGCAAGGTGAGCGACGATGGCCACCATGAACCAGAGCTCCCCCACGAAGCAGCCGAGCTCCCAGCCGAAGCTGCCCCCAGCGGGACGTCGCGCCCGCACGCCGAAGGCCAGGACCAGGGGCCGCGCGGGCGAGCAGTTCCACGGCTACCTGGCGCCCGGCCGTCCGCACGCGGGCGCCTACGACGAGATGTTCGACTCGGACGGCAGCGTGCGCGGCCCGTACCGGGCGCTCTACGAGTCGCTCGCCGCTCTCGGCGGCGCCGACCTCTCGGCACGTTCCGACGCGCTGGACCGCGCCCTCGTCGACCAGGGGATCACCTTCTCGCTGTCCGGACAGGAGCGTCCGTTCCCGCTCGACCTGGTGCCGAGGGTGGTCGCCGCGCAGGAGTGGGCGAAGCTGGAACGTGGTGTGGCGCAACGGGTCCGGGCGCTGGAGGCGTTTCTCGCCGACGTGCACGGTGACGCCCAGATCCTGCGCGACCGGGTGCTGCCGCGACGTTTGATCACCTCCTGTGCGCACTTCCAGCGCGAGGCGTTCGGGGTGAACCCGCCGAACGGCGTGCGCATCCACGTCGCCGGGATCGACCTGGTGCGCGACGAGCAGGGCACCTTCCGCGTGCTGGAGGACAACCTGCGTAACCCCTCCGGGGTGTCGTACGTGATGGAGAACCGCCGCACGATGGCGCGGGTGTTCCCGGACCTGTTCGCCCAGCATCGGGTGCGCCCGGTCGGCGACTACGCCGGGCACCTGCTGCGCGGGCTGCGCGCGGCGGCCGCGCCGAACGTCGCCGACCCGATGGTCGTCGTGCTGACGCCGGGCGTGCACAACTCCGCCTACTTCGAGCACTCGCTGCTGGCCCGGCTGATGGGCGTGGAGCTGGTCGAGGGACGCGACCTGTTCTGCCGGGACAACGTCGTCTACCTGCGCACCACCGAGGGCGAGCGGCAGGTGGACGTCATCTACCGCCGGATCGACGACGAGTTCCTCGATCCCGTCCACTACCGGCCGGACTCGGTGCTCGGCATCGCGGGCGTGCTGAATGCCGCGCGGGCGGGCAACGTGGTGGTGGCGAACGCGATCGGCAACGGCGTCGGCGACGACAAGCTCGTCTACACCTACGTCCCGGAGATCGTGAAGTACTACCTTGACGAGAAGCCGATCCTGCCCAACGTCGACACCTACCGCTGCTGGTACCCCGACGAGGCCGACTACGTCCTGTCGCACACCGACGAGCTGGTGATCAAGCCCGTCGAGGGTTCCGGTGGCTACGGCATCGTGTTCGGCCCGGACGCCTCGGCGAAGGAACTGGCCGCGATCAAGGGCAAGGTGAAGGCGAACCGGCGCGGCTGGATCGCCCAGCCGGTCGTCCAGCTCTCCACCGTCCCGTCCAAGGTGGACACTCATCTCGCGCCTCGGCACGTGGACCTGCGCCCGTTCGCGGTGAACGACGGCAAGGAGATCTTCGTGCTGCCCGGCGGGCTGACCCGGGTGGCGCTGCCGGAGGGCAGCCTGGTCGTCAACTCCTCGCAGGGTGGCGGTTCCAAGGACACCTGGGTGCTGGCGGCCCGTTCCTCGGACGCGGAGCGCGAGCTGGCGTCGCCGTCCCTCGGCGAGGCGTCTACTGTGGACGGTCGCGCCGCCGAACAGGGCCCGGAGCTGACCACCGAACAGCAACAGCAGCAACAACAGTGAGGAGGTAGAAGTGCTCGCTCGCAACGCCGAATCGTTGTACTGGATCGGACGTTATGTGGAGCGTGCCGACGACACGGCACGCATTCTGAACGTCTCGGTCCACCAGCTGCTGGAGGACGCCACCGTCGACCCCGACTTCGCCAGCCGTCAGTTGCTGGCCGTGCTCGGGATCGCCCCGGACGACACGCGCGACCTGGACGTCTGGCGGCTGACCGAACTCGTCGCCTACGCCAAGGACAACGCCAGCTCCATCGTCGGCTCGCTCACCGCCGCGCGGGAGAACACCCGCGGCGCCCGCGAGGTCGTCTCGACGGAGCTGTGGGAGTGCCTGAACGCGACCTGGAACGCCGTGCCGGACCGGCAGCGGCAGGCCCGCCGCACCGGCCCGCACTCGTTCCTGTCCTTTGTGGAGGAACGGGCGGCCATGTTCGCCGGTCTGGCCGACTCCACGATGAGCCGCGACGAGGGCTGGCTGTTCCTGGTGCTCGGCCGTTCCGTCGAACGCGCCGACATGATCATCCGCTTGTTGCTCTCCCGGGTGCAGGACCGGTTGTCCTCGCCGGGCTGGGTGACGGTGCTCCGCTCGGCGGGTGCGCAGGACACGTACCTGCGCACGTACCGCGGCGCCCTCGACGCCGGCCGGGTGGTGCAGTTTCTCCTGCGCGACGCGCTGTTCCCGCGTTCGGTGTTCCACGCTCTGCGGCTCGCCGAGTCCTGCCTCGACGAACTGGACCCCACCCGCAGTGGCCGGGCGAACGAGAAGGCCGAGGCGCTGCGCCTGCTCGGTCGCGCCCGAAGTGAGCTGGAGTTCCTGCACCCCGCGGATCTGCTGGAGGACCTGCCGCGCAGGCTGGGTTCGCTGCAGGAGACGATCAAGGAGATCGGTGACGCCGTGTCCGTCCAGTACTTCCACTCCTCGCCGTGGGTGGCGTGGCGTGGCGCGGAGGTGAGCCTGTGAACGGCTGGCAGGTCCGCGTGGTGCACCGCACCGGCTACAAGTACGCGTCCCCGGCGACGCAGTCGTACAACGAGGCGCGCCTGACGCCCCGCTCGGATCGCAGGCAGTCCGTGGTGGCGACCAGGATCGAGACGACGCCCGCGACCCGTGCGTACCGCTACACCGACTACTGGGGCACCGAGGTCACCTCCTTCGACCTGCACGCGCCGCACACGGAGTTCACCGTGGTGGCGACGTCGGTGGTGGAGACGGGTGAGACCCCCGAGACGGAGGAACCGCGCTACGACACGACGTGGAAGGAACTCAAGTCCGACGCCGTCATCGACGAGCACACCGAGTACCTCCAGCCGACCAAGTACACGCCGCGCGATCGGGAGCTGGCCTCGGTGGCCAAGCAGCTCCGCAAGGGCAAGGATCCGGCGCACTCGGTGCTGGCCATCTCGGAGTGGGTGCACGACCAGCTCACCTACCGTCCCGGCAGCACCGGCGTGCACTCCACGGCCACCGACGCCTGGCGTGCGCGTGAGGGCGTGTGCCAGGACTACGCGCACGTCACGCTGGTGATGCTGCGCGCCATCGGCATCCCGGCCAGGTACGTCTCCGGCTACCTGCACACGCGGCCGTCCGCGGCGCTGGGCGAGACCGTCGCCGGGGAGAGCCACGCCTGGATCGATGCGTGGACCGGCGGCTGGTGGGCCTACGACCCGACGAACGCGATCGACATCGGCCCCCGGCACGTGTGGGTCGCGCTGGGGCGCGACTACAAGGACGTCGCACCGTTGAAGGGCATCTTCACCGGCGGCAAGGGTTCCACCCTGGACGTCTCGGTACAGCTCACCCGGCTCGCCTGACCCGCCACGACATCACGCTATGTCGACATGTCGCGGGCTCAGGTGTCAGGCGTCGGGGAGTACGCCCTCCCAGCGGCGGCGGCGCTGCGCGGCGGTCTGCTCCCACCACGGGGTACCGCGTTCGCCGAGGGCGACCTTCGCGGCGTGTACGCGGTCGCGAGCCTGTTGTTCCGCCTCGGCGTCGCCCGCGCGCTTCGCCGTGCCCACATCGCGGCGGGCGGACATCAGCAGCGAACGCAGCCGCGCGGCCACGTCCTCCGGGATGTCCGGGTCGGTCGCCCGCCAGCGGCGTCCGTCGATGACGACGTAGCGCCCGTCCGCGGTGTGCTCCGGCATGCCGCCATGGTCGCCCATCAGCGCGAGGTGCGCCGGGCGGCTCAGCGGCGGCCGGTCTGGACCATCGGGTCGGAGCCGTCGGCGGCGGCGGTGAGGGTGACCCGGCTGTAGTCGTCCTGCAGCGAGGTCCGTAGCCCGAGACGTCCGGAGTCGTGCTCGACGCGGAAGCTCGCACCGGAGACCGGCACGGTCAGCTCGGACCGTTCCTCCAGCAGCGCCAGCATTCTCGGCAGTACGGCCGGATCGAACTCGGCCAGGTCGAACAGGCGGTCGCCCTCGTCCGGCTGGATCGTCATCGGGGACTGCTCGACGAGTTTCCCGTCAGCCCAGGCGAAAGTGTCGCCGGTGGCGGAACCGGGCGAGGTCGGCGCGTCGACGCTCACCCGGCCGGACCCGACGGTCAGTTGGTACACCCGCGAGCCACCCATCCGCTCGACCAGCAGTGCGAGCACGGCCCGCGCCCCGTCCTCGGTGAGCGCGTCGGCGTTCAGCGCGGGTGTGCCGTCGGCGGCGGCGGTGAACGTCCGCGAGTCGGGCTGGGTACGCAGACCGAACCGCATCTCCACCGGGCCGGCGGCGGAACGTTCGATCCGCACGTAGACGTCCTCCGTGGCCGGCACGCCGAACGTCCGTGCCGCCTGCTCGATCAGGCCGGGGATCGCCGTCAGGTTCACCTCGCGCAGGTCGAAACGGTCCGCCTCGTCGGTCGCGCCGTAACTCTCGTCCGTGCTCACCCGGCCCGGCCGGTAGACGATCTCGGTGTCGCCCGCGTCGGCGGTGAACTTCTCCGACCACAGCACCACGTCGATGTACGCGGTGCCGCCCTCGGCGACGACCTCGTCCAGGCCACCGCGCAGTTCCTCGGCGGCGAACAGATCCGGATCGGAGACGAGGGCGACGACGGCGGAGTGGATCGGCAGAAGCGCCCCGACCGCCAGCACCACCGTCGTGAGCAGCACGACGCCGAAGTTGGCTGGCGGACGGCGCCGGGCCGCGGGCGTCCGCGGGCCCTGTCCGCTGTGGACAGTGCTGACGGTGCCGGTCTCCGGCGGATGCGCGGCCTGTTCGCGCCACTGGCGGGGCGGGTCCTGTTCCACGCGGACGACGCCGGGGTACTTCGCGCTCTGCCGCACGACCAGCCCCTTGCCGGGCTGGAAGGCCGGTGCCAGTACTGGGTGGATCGCGTGCCGGGTGGTGGTCCGGTAGGCGCGGCCGTGCGCGGGCACGACGGTCACCACCAGGTCGGTGACGTGCGCGTCGTTGAAGCTGGAGTTGGTCGGGGTCAGTCTCTCCACCACGGCGACGGCCCGCTCGCCGTGCTCGCGCAGGTACCGTTCCTCGGCGGCGTCGGCCAGTAGGTGCCCGCGCATCGTCCCGGCGACCGCGTTCAGGGCGATCGCCAGCGGGGCCAGCACCACGCCCGCGACGAACACCGCGATGTAGGCACCGTGCTCCAGCACCAGTCCGCCGACGACGCCGGCGAGCACGAGCGCGAGCGGCACGGTCAGCGGCAGGCGGAAGAACCTCGTCGCACGCAACACGATGCCGTCGAAACTCGGTTCCTCGCCAGCAATCACCACACCTCGATGTATATGTGAACACCGTCGTTCATGATATGTGACGGTGCGCACAGCAATCATCGCGAGCCCTCGTCCGAAAGCGGACACGAGGTGGTCGTTTGTCCCGCCGCACCACTAGCGTCACGTCGGTGGACAAGGAACGAGCGCCGACGCGCCGATGGCGAGACCTGACCGCGCGATGGGCCGGCCCGGTGTCGTTTCTCTTCGCACTGCTGCTTTTCCTGCTGACTCCGGTGGCCTCCGTCTTCTGCGGAGACGACGAGGAGAGCGTGGGGCAGCTCTGCTACTCCGGCACTGCGTTCCTCACCGGTGAACCCGAGTCCGCCCTCGTGGGCGCGGTCGCACCCGATGGCGTCCTCGACGAGTTGGCCGAGGCTCTCGGCAACAGCATGGGCCTGGCCGTTTCCGCGCGGGTGCTCGCGTTCGTCCTGGTCGCGTCGATGATCGCCGGACTGTTGAGCGGTTTCCTCGGGCGCATCAGGCCGCGCGTGCAGGTGATGACCGCCGCCGCCGGAACAGGCGTGCTCGCCCTGGTGGCGAGCGGCATCGTCACGGTGGTCACGCTCGGAAAGCAGACGACGACGTTTCCCAGTCTGCTGGGCAACGTGTCCGACATCGATCCCCGCGAGGGAGTCGGTCTGTCGATCGGCTTCTGGCTCACGCTGGCGATCCTGGTCGTGATCGCCGTGGCTGGTATCGCGCGACTGCTCGGCCCGCGGCTGGACCAGGACTTTCAGGACGCTCTGCGGCAGCAGTCCTGAGCGCACACGGCTACTCGCCGGTGGAACCACGTGGGTTCGGACGTCTGGGGCGTCCGGGGGTTGCGTAGGCGGGGCGGATCCCACATCGGCGCATCGTTCCGGTGCCGGGGACGTCTTTCTGTGTGAGAGCGATCGAAAGCATCGCCTCCTTACCGGACGGAACGTCTGTCCGGGCACGAGGAGAAAGGCACACTGATGACCACTCGTACGACTCTTCGCCGCACCGCCGCCGCTCTCGCCGTCGCCGGAGCCGCCGCGGGCATCACCGCGCTCAGCACCGGCACCGCCGCCGCGCAGCCGACCGTCTTCGAATGCCAGTCGAACCAGATCTCCAGCAAGCTGGTCTACGGAGGAGCCGGCGTGGGCAACCGCGACGCCGCTATCGAGTTCACCGCCAACGAGGGTGAGCGGTGCACCCTGCCGGGCAAGCTCGCCGTCGGACTGGCAGGCGACGGCAGCGTGCAGGCGGTGTCCGACGCTCCCGAGGACGCGCCCTCCGTGGCGCTGACCAACGGTTCCTCGGCGCACGTGCCGCTGCACTGGACGGACACGGAGCCCAAGGCGGAGCAGCACACCCCGTCCGCGATCCACGTCCAGGCCCCGGCGGACTCCAACCCGCACGGCGACCCGGTCAACCCGGACATCGCCCTGCCCTGGACCTTCGGCGCCGTGGACGCCTCGGCGGACCAGCACACCGTGACGGTCGGCGCCGTCACCCGGGGCCCCGCCCCGACCGTCTGATCCACTGCCGTTGGTTGCGGGGCGGCCCATCGGGCCGCCCCACCCGGGCACCCGTCCCAACCGCCCAGCCGGGTGGCCGGGTGGGGTGTGGTTTCACCCCGTAGTGGCTCCCAGAAAACGTGAATCGCCTTATGTCGACGTATTGCGCTCGCGGGGACCGCAATACGTCGACATATTGCGGTCCGGGTTTCAGTCGAGGATCGCGATCGCCTCGACCTCGATGAGTACGTCGGGCTCGAAGAGGTAAGCCACGCCGATCAGCGAGGCGGGGGCGAGCGGCAGCGTCAGGCCGATCTCGGTGGAGACCTGTTCGACCCCGGCCATGAACGCGTCGATCTTCTCCGGCTCCCACCGGGTGACGTAGAACGTCAGCCGCAGTACGTCGCCGAAGGTCGCCCCGGCGGCGGCGAGGCCGGTCGCGGTGTTGCGCAGCGCCTGCGCGACCTGCCCGGTGAGGTCACCAGGTGCGACCGGAGTGCCATCGGCGTCGCGGGCGATCTGACCGGCGACGTGCACGTGCCGCGTGCCGGTGCCGACGGAGACGTGCTGGTAGGGGACGGGCTGCGGCATTCCTTCGGGGCTGAGATGGCGAACGGGCATCGAAGTCTCCTCATATAAGGCAGTAGGTATCCTATTGCTACCTGGTACACAAAGGACACTTCAACGAAACTAGGTTTCGCCATGGATACCGGAGCGAGCCCCACCGACGAGCTGACGATTTCCGCGCCCCACCGGGAGCTGCTGGATCAGGTGCTGGACAAATGGTCGCTGAGCATTCTCAACGAACTCTGCGAACGGCCATGCCGCTTCAACGACCTCCGTCGCGCCATTCCCGAGGTCTCGCAGAAATCGCTGACCGCAACTCTGCGGCGACTGGAGCGCAACGGCATCGTCGGGCGCGAACTGCTCAGTTCCCGCCCGGTGGCCGTCGAGTACAGCATCACACCCCTGGGCAAGACCCTCCGACAGCCGGTGGACGTGCTGCTGGCCTGGGCCGCGACCCGTATGCCGGAGATCGAAGGCGCGCGGCGGGCCTTCGACCGCCTCGAACGCTGACCGGCAACGGCTCCACGGCCGTAGCGGGCCGAGGTGGCGCGCTCAGATCGTGAATTCTCGGCCCCACTCGAACTCGGCACCTGCCGGACTGGTCACTCTCACCAGGAACCCGTAGTCGCCGCTCGGAAGCTCCACCTCGTCGTAGCAGACGATGGCCCTGGTCTCCAGCCCGGAGTCGGTTCCTTGCCAAAGACGGTGTTCCGCTTGGGTGGCCTTGTTGACCACCGTCACGTTCACGCTTCCGAGGAAGCTCTGTGCACGCACTTGTTCGTGCAGGTCCCTTGCCGGGTCGATGCGCGTGTGCGCCGTGGTCACACCCGGAGACGTTCTAAATATCATGCCTACGGACAACAGGTACTCCGCCTGCACCAGACCGGTGTGCCACACGGTGATGTTCTCGTTTCGCACCATGATTTCGGGAGGCGCGAGTTGCTTCGGCCCGGAACCAGTCATGTGCGGAACTCTACTCGAAGCACCCGTCAATTGGTCCACAGTGGATTGTTATGCACGAGGGTGCCAGACCTCGGAGACACGCTCGGCTTCGGCGGCGGCCTGGGCGAAACCGGCCAGTGCCGCGGCCTTCCGACGAGACGGGTCCAGCTTGTCCGTGATACTCCGGCCCATTGCGGCGCGCGCGTCCGGATCCGGCCGCACCAGCACCACCCGTGAAGTGGCAGACAGGGCCGCCGGCGGCCACCGCTCGCCGTCCGGCAGCCAGGACGCCACGGTGCGCCTGCGTTCGGCCTCGCCCTCCACCCTGGCGGCGAGCGCCAGCCGGCCTGCCTTTCGCCGGAAGGCCCGTGGGTCCGAGGTCGTCACCATCACGAGCAGGAAGCGCGCCAGTGGATACGGCCGCATCCGCGTCCGCGGCTCCGCCACCCGCTCGGCCAGCTCGAGCCGGTAGCGCGCGGTGTACTCGGCGGACGCCCCGACCACCGCGCCGGCCGAGGTGCCGACCACCAGATCGGCCGTTCCCAGATCCACGCCGCGTTCCGCCAGACCGGCGAGAACGCCCAGTTCCCAGGCGATCCCGGTTATTCCGCCACTTCCGAGCACCAGTGCCCGCGACCCGACCCCCGACATGCCGCTGAGCCTACCCAGCCACCCCGCCCGGCGGTCCCGGCTCGGCGGTGTCGAAACGGTGCCGGGCGGCGGTGATCGCGTCGAGATGCCGACGGGTCCATTCGCACATGCCGTCCACGTTGGCACGTAAGGCTTTTCCGGCCGCGGTGAGCGAGTACTCGACCTTCGGCGGGACGGTCGGATACACCGTGCGGGTGACCAGCCCGTCACGTTCCAGCCCGCGCAGGGTCTGGGTGAGCATCTTGTGACTGATGCCGTCGATCCCGGCGTGCAGCTCGGAGAACCGGAGCGTGCCGGTGTCCAGCGCGTAGACGATCAGCAGCCCCCAGCGACCACCGACGTGCGCGAATATTTCCCGGGCCAGCCCGTCGACCTGCTCATTCACCTCAGGGTTCCCCTCTCACCGGAAAGTGCGTCCTTCCGGGCGGACGTCCGGCGGACCTACCGTCGTGTCCGAGAGTAAGGGGACACGATGGCGATCCGGAGAACCTATGCCCGGCTGTGGGCCGACGACCTCGACAGCTCGCTGCCCCTGTTGCGCGAACTGACCGGGGCCGAGCCGGATCTGCGTTTCGCCTTCGCGGAACTGGAACTCGCCGCGATCGGTGACTTCCTCGTCATCGCCGCGCCGCCGGAGGTTCGGGCCCGGTACGCGAACGCCTCCGCCACGGTCGTCGTGGACGATCTGGACGCGCTCGCCGGGAAACTGGACGCCCACGGCGCCACCGTCATCGTCGCGGAGGCGAGCAGCGACACCGGACGTTTCCTCTACGCCCGGCATCCCGGCGGCGCGGAAGTCGAGTACGTGCAGTGGAACGAGGAACTGGCCAGGCGCGTTCTCGGCGACAATCGATAGCGATTCCCTGGGAGCAAAGGGTTCCGCGCGACGGCTTGCCGCCGTGGCACGGAGCGGCCGGTTCACGCCCATTGCGGTGACCTTTCCGCGTCGTGTGGATGCGTTCGGCCGCAACGGTTCTACGGTTGCTCGATGGTGCGAAACTCCAGACGCAATGTCGCGGCGAGATCGCGTGAACTCGGTGCCGAGCTGCGCCGGGCACGGCTCACGGGCAAACTCACCGCGCGACAGCTCTCCCGGAAACTCGGCTGCTCGGAAAGCAAGGTCTCCAGGATGGAGACCGGGGACCGCGGGGCATCCGAGTTCGACGTGACGACGTTTCTCGCGCACTGCGGCTCCTCCCAGCGGGAGATTCGCAGGGTGGTGGAGATCGCGCGCGAGTCGAACGACAGCTACCGGATCCGCAAGCACAGCGAGCAGCTACCGGACGAACTGCGCTCGCTCATCGCCCAGGAAACCACCGCCGACGCCATCAGCATCTACGAGCCGATGGTCATTCCCGGCCTGCTGCAAACCGAGGACTACGCGCGGGCACTGTTCGGGCAAGCGGGGTTGATTCCTGCGGACGATCTGGAGGCGCGAGTCGCGGCGCGCATCGAGCGGCAGTCCATCCTGCGCCGACGGAACGCGCCGGAGTTCACCTTTTTTGTCCACGAGCAAGCGCTGCGGTCGGACATCGGGGGCAGACAGGTCATGCACGAGCAGGCCCTTCACCTCGTGCTCAACAGCGGTCGTGCTCGTTGCACCGTCCGAGTATTGCCGGATTCAGCGATGCCGTGTGGTCTGTTCGGTGGTGGCTTCCGAGTCATGAGATACGCCGGAAACACGCCACTTGCTTACTTGGAGCATCAGACTGCCAGCCTGTTTCTGGAAGACCCCACGGACATTTCCGTGTACAGCAACATACTTCGTAAACTGGCCGCTGATGCCCTGGATGAGGGACAATCTCGGGAGTGGCTTGCCACCCTGGCAAGCGAGTACGACCAGCCGGAGGACGCACCGCAATGACTATCCCGGAGATCGCGCGCCTGACCTGGCGTAAGAGCAGTTACAGCGGCAGCAGTGGGAACGGTGATTGTGTCGAGGTCGCGCTCACGGGAACGGCGGCGCATGTGCGCGATACCAAGGACCGTGGCGCGGGCAGCCTCACCACCAACGCCACCGCCTGGCACGCGTTCCTGACCAGGGTCGCCGGACGCTAGAGCCGGACGCCCAGCACGCGTCACCGATCAGCTCGGCTGGCTGCGCCCCTTGCCCCACAGCAGGGCGTTCACCAGCCCGATACCGGTCGCCGTGGCGAGGGCCGCGCACCAGGTCGAGCCGGTCAGGTCGCCCTCCCGGTACGCCGCCAGGAGCAGCGGCGTGGTCAGCGGGACCATGAAGACGAACCAGAGCAGACGGCTGCGGGTCACCACGGCCGGCTCACTCGCCGCGGGCGTGCGCGTCGAGCACGATGGCGACGGCCTCGGTGACCCGGGTGGCCTGCTCGACGTGCAGCCACTCGTCGGGCACGTGGGCGTTGGAGTCGGGGCCGAGCGCACCGGTCACCAGGAACTGCGCGTCCGGGTATTTCTCGCCCAGCAGCCCCATGAACGGGATCGAGCCACCGAGGCCGACGCTGCGCCAGGGTGAGCCGAACACGGTGTCGCTGACGGTTTCCAGCGCCCCGGACAGCCAGGGCGCGGCCGAGGGCGCGTTCCAGCCGTCGGCCGTCTCCAGGTGGTCCAGCTCGACGGTGGCCGAGTAGGGGACGTCGGTGGTGAGCAGCTTCTTCACTTCGTCCAGCACGGCGGCGGAGTCGGCGGTCGGTGGCAGGCGGAAGCTGATCGCCAGCGTGGTGGCGTCGCGCAGCACGTTGCCCGCGTCGGCGGGTTCGGGCATCCCGGACGCGCCGATGACCGACAGGGTGGGCCGCCAGCTGTTGTTCAGCAGCAACTCGTACTCGTCCTCGACGACGGTCCGGGTGTCGCCGTGCAGCGGGAACGCCTTGCCGATCGCGCCGGGCGCGCTCTCGGCGGTGGCCTTCGCCTCGAAGCGGCGGTCGTCCGGAATCTCGACGTTGCTGCCCTCGACGGTGATCTCCCCGGTGGCCGAGTCCTCCAGCCGGTCGAGTAGCTGCCGGAGGATCCGGAACGAGCTGGGCACCACGCCGCTGGACAGGCCGGAGTGCTGGCCGGAGTCGAGCACCCGCACCGTGACGTGCGCCTGCACCATGCCGCGCAGGCTGGTGGTGAGCCACATGCGCTCGTAGTCGTTGCCCCCGGAGTCCAGGCAGACGACCAGCGAGACCTCGCCGAGCCGTTCGCTCAGGTGCTCCAGGTAGGCGGGCAGATCGGGGGAACCGGACTCCTCGCCGGTCTCCAGCAGGACGACGGCGCGGGCGTGCGCTCCGCCGCCGGCGCGCACCGCTTCCAGCGCGGCCGTCGCCGCGTATCCGGCGTAACCGTCGTCGGCGGAACCGCGACCGTAGAGCCGCCCATCACGCAGCACCGGCGTCCACGGGCCGAGTCCCTCGGACCAGCCGCCGACCGGCGGCTGCTTGTCCAGGTGGCCGTAGAGCAGCACGGTGCCCCGGTCCTCGGCGCCCTCGCTCGCGGGAACGTCCAGCAGCAGCACCGGGCTGCGGCCGTCCAGCCGGACGACGTCGACGCTCGCGCCGGGCAGCTCGCGCCCCGCGAGCCAGCCGCGGACGTGCTCGATGGCGGCGTCCAGGTGGCCCGCCGCCTGCCAGTCGGCGTCGAACGCGGGGGAAAGGGCGGGGATCTCCACCAGTCCGGAGAGGTTGGGCACGATCTCGTCTGCCCACAGCCTGCGAACGGTGTCCGATGCGGTTTTCTGCTCCACGAACCGCATCGTGCCACGAGACGCACGGTCCCGGCACGGTGCGTTCGTCGCGTATCGCGAGCGTGGCCGTTGCCGTTGATTCGACCGGCAAGCGGCGCAATACGTCGACGAATTGGGGGTCGTCACCGCGATATGTCCGCGAATCACACGGCGGCGAGCGTTGCGTATGACGCAGATCACAAGACCTGGTTCGCTGGTGCCGTGGCGCCCCAGGTCACGACTACGAGCACCCGTCCGGTGCCGGCGAACGGGGGCCGCGCACGCCCGATGCGACCTGCCTTTCTCACGGAGCGCGACAGCGGCGTCACGCCCCAGTCGCAGTCCCTACTTTCGGTGGGCACATGGTCGGTCGGCCTAGCATTTTCGCTGTTCAGAGGGCCTTTCCCGGCAACAAATTGGCTTCGGGGACTGACCGGACGGCCGGACCGCATGACAGGATGACGCCGAACACGCCGTCATCGCCGACGGTGACCCGAGCGCGCTTCCAATCGAGCACCTCGCGGCCGCCGGCGCAGTCGCAGGGCCCGCCACAAGCGGGCGCGCGGCACAGACACGAGGAGACAAGCGCATGTCGTCCGACGAACAGTGGACGCGCCCGGAGCCCGGCGAAGGCCCCGCCGTGGTCGCGGGACAACCGTCACCGGAACAGGTGATCGCAGGTTTGCGAGCAACATCGGAAGGTGGCTCCGACCTCACCCAGCTCCTGACACCCGAGGGGCAGCGGGTGCACTCCCCGCAGTTCGACCCCTACGTCGCCGACATCGACGGCAAGGCTCTGCAGGACCTCTACCGCGACATGGTGATCGTCCGCCGCGGTGACCGTGAGGCGAACGCGATGCAGCGCCAGGGCCAGCTCGGCATCTGGGTTCCGCTGCTCGGCCAGGAAGCCGCGCAGGTCGGCTCCGGCCGTGCGATGAAGCCCGGCGATATGGCGTTCCCCAGCTACCGCGAGCACGGCGTCGCCTACACGCGCGGCGTCGACTTCCGCGAGCTGCTCGGCATCTTCCGCTGCTCCGACCAGGGCGGCTGGGACTTCAAGAAGCACGGCTTCCACCCGTACACCATCGTCATCGGCAACCAGGTGCTCAACGCCGCCGGGTACGCGATGGGGCAGAAGTTCGAGGGCAAGGTGGGCGACGAGGACGGTCAGGCCACCGTCACCTACTTCGGCGACGGCGCCACCAGCCAGGGCGACGTGCACGAGGGCTTCGTCTGGGCAGCCGTCTACGACGCCCCCGTCGTCTTCTTCTGCCAGAACAACCAGTGGGCGATCTCCGAGCCCACCGAGCGCCAGTCGCGCCTGCCGCTGTACCAGCGCGCCCGCGGCTACGGCTTCCCCGGCATCCGCGTCGACGGCAACGACGTTCTCGGCTGTCTCGCCGTCACCCGGTGGGCGCTGGAGGAGTGCCGGCACGGCAACGGCCCGGTGCTGATCGAGGCGTTCACCTACCGGATGGACGCGCACACCACCACCGACGACCCGACCCGCTACCGCCTCTCCGACGAGCTGGAGGAGTGGAAGCTGAAGGACCCGATCGAGCGGGTGCGCGCCTACCTCGCCCGGTCCGGTTTCGCCGACCAGGCCTTCTTCGACGAGGTGGACGCCGAGGCCGACCGCTTCGCCGCCGAGCTGCGCGACTACTGCTTCAACATGCCCGACCCGCCCCCGTCGCGGATCTTCGACAACGTCTACGCCGAGGGCAACCCGCTGCTGGACAAGCAGCGCGAGGAGTACCTCTCCTACCTCGCCGGCTTCGCGGAAACGGCAGGTGGCCACTGATGAGCGCACCCACCAAGGCAGGAGTGGACGGAACGAGCACGAACGTGCAGAACCTCACCATCGGCAAGGCCCTGAACCTGGGCCTGCGCGCGGCCATGGAGGCCGACGACAAGGTCATCATCATGGGCGAGGACGTCGGCAAGCTCGGCGGCGTCTTCCGGATCACCGACGGGCTGCAGAAGGACTTCGGCGAGCAGCGCGTGCTGGACACCCCGCTGTCCGAGTCCGGCATCATCGGCGCGGCCGTCGGTCTCGCCGTGCGCGGATTCCGTCCGGTGTGCGAGATCCAGTTCGAGGGTTTCATCTTCCCCGGCTTCGACCAGATCGTCAGCCAGCTCGCGAAGCTGCACTACCGCTCGCAGGGCCGGATCAAGATGCCGGTCGTCATCCGGGTGCCGTTCGGCGGCGGGATCGGTGCCGTCGAGCACCACTCCGAGTCGCCGGAATCGCTGTTCGCGCACGTCCCCGGCCTGAAGGTCGTCTCGTGCTCGAACCCGGCCGACGCGCACTGGATGATCCGCCAGGCCATCGAGTGCGACGACCCGGTGCTGTTCTTCGAGCCGAAGAAGCTCTACCACTCGGGCGCGTTGAAGGCCCCGGTGGACACCACCGCGACCCCCGGCCCGCTGTTCGCTTCGAGCGTGCTGCGCACCGGCACGTCCGCGACCGTCGTCGCGTACGGCCCCTCGGTGAAGGTCGCGCTCGACGCGGCCACCGCCGCCGCGGAGGACGACATCTCGCTGGAGGTCATCGACCTGCGCACGCTGTCCCCGCTGGACCTGGACCCGGTGTTCGAGTCCGTCCGTAAGACCGGCCGTCTGGTGGCGGTCAGCGAGGCGTCCTCGGAGTCCTCGCTGACCTCCGAGATCGCCGCCCGTGTCCAGCAGGAGTGCTTCTACTCGCTGGAGGCACCGGTGCTGCGCGTGACCGGTTTCGACACGCCGTACCCGCCCGCGAAGCTCGAGGAGTACTTCCTCCCCGACCTCGACCGGGTGCTGGACGCCGTCGACCGCTCGCTGGCCTGGTAAGGAACGAGAAATGCCTGACTACAAGCACTTTCCCCTCGCCGACACCGCGGAGGGGCTGACCGAGGCCGACATCCTGAACTGGCACGTGAAGCCGGGCGACGAGGTGAAGGTCAACCAGATCGTCGTCGAGGTGGAGACCGCCAAGGCGGCCGTGGAGCTGCCCATCCCGTGGGCGGGCGTGGTCACCGAACTGCTCGTCGAGCCGGGGCAGACGGTCGAGGTCGGCACGCCGATCCTGACTGTCGACGTCGATCCCGGCGGCGCCGCGGCTCCGGCCGCCGCACCGGCCGCGGCACCCGAGACGAACGGGGCCGCCGAGGACACCGGGCACGAGGAGATGAAGCCGCTGGTCGGTTACGGCTCCAAGGCCGTCGTCGCGAAGCGCAAGGCGCGCAAGGCCCCGACCACGCCCGCCGCTTCGGCTCCGGTCGCTCCCGCCGCTCCGGTCGTCCCGGCTCCCCCGCCTCCGGTCGCTCCGGCTGTTCCGGCCGCGCCCGCGGCTCCGGCCGGGGGTTACGTGCCGCTGGCGAAGCCGCCGGTACGCAAGCTCGCCAAGGACCTCGGCGTCGACCTCCGCTCGCTGACCGGTACCGCCGACGGTGGCGTCATCACCCGCGACGATGTGCACCGCGCGGCCAGTGGTGCCCCCGCCACTTCCGGTGTGTCCACTGTGGACAGCAGGGTCGGGTACGACCCGGCCACGCGGGAACGCCGGGTGCCGATCAAGGGCGTCCGGAAGATGACCGCGCAGGCGATGGTGCAGAGCGCGTTCACCGCCCCGCACGTCACCGAGTTCCTGACCGTCGACGTGACGCCGATGATGGAACTGCGGGCGAAGCTGAAGAACTCGCCCGCGTTCGCCGGGGTGAAGCTGACCCCGCTGGCGTTCGCGGCCAAGGCCGTCTGCCTCGCGGCGAAGCGCACCCCGGACATCAACGCCGCCTGGGACGAAGCCGCGCAGGAGATCGTCTTCAAGGACTACGTGCACCTGGGCATCGCGGCGGCCACCCCGCGCGGCCTGATCGTGCCGAAGGTCCGCGACGCCGAGTCGCTGACGCTGGCGGAGCTGGCCGGGGCGCTCGGCGAGCTGACCACCGTCGCGCGGGACGGCAAGACCCCGCACGGCGACATGATCAACGGGACGTTCACCATCACCAACGTCGGCGTGTTCGGCGTCGACGCGGGAACGCCGATCCTCACCCCCGGCGAGTCCGGCATCCTGGCGCTCGGCGCCGTCCGGGACACGCCGTGGGTCGTCGACGGTGAGATCACGGTGCGCAAGGTGATGCAGTTGTCGCTCTCGTTCGACCACCGCGTCGTCGACGGGCAGCAGGGCTCGCAGTTCCTCGCCGACGTGGCGGCGGTACTCGGCGACCCGGCCATGGCGATCACCTTCTAGGCAGGGTCTTCCGGGTCTTCCGGGTCTTCCGGAGACGGTCACCACCAGGGCAAGGGGCCCGGAGCCAGCACGGCTCCGGGCCCTTGTTCCGTTCAGACCCGGCAGCGCCGAGGAAAGCGAGTCGGGTTGACGGAGTGAGTGCTCACTCCGCACACTGCCCGGCGTGACACCGACACCCGCCAGACGCCGCGCTCCCGGCATGGATCCGGAGAACCGGCGCGCGATGATCGTGCGCGCCGTGCTCCCACTCGTCGCCGAACACGGCGCCACCATCACCACCAGCCAGATCGCCCGGGCGGCCGGCATCGGCGAGGGGACGATCTTCCGGGCGTTCACCGACAAGGACGAACTCCTCGACGCCTGCCTGGACGAGGCGTTCCGTCCCGACCAGGTCGTCGAAGCGCTCGCCCGCATCCCGCTCGACCAGCCCCTGGCCGACCGGCTGGCCGCGGCGGCCGACGCCCTCTCCGCACACCTGGAACGGATGGGGGCGCTGCTGGCTGCCACGCACGCCGCGGGCCGCCACCGCCGGAATCCGCCCGACGCCGCCAGATCCGAGGACGCCAGATCCGAGGACGACGCGCGGGAGGCCCGGCGGGTGGCGAAGCGAGCCCGGCGGGAACGGCGCACCGAATCCTTCACGACGATGCGCACCGCCGTCGCCGAGCTGATCGTCCCCGAGGGCGACGGACTGCGCCTGCCGCCGACCCAGCTCGCCTCCCTGCTGCTGACCCTGCTGATGAGCCGATCGCGCCAGCCCGCCGAGGAGGAACCCTTGTCCGGCAAGGAGATCGTCGACGTCCTGCTCTATGGGGCGCTGCACGGGGAGACCACCGCACCCGGCGCCGCCGGATGATGCCGGGCGTCGGCGACGGGCCGAGTGGCCGGTTCGGACCCAGCCGCGCGCAGTTCCGCCGGGCTCGCGAAGCGGCGCAGAGCGTCGCCGCCAGCGGGCTCACCGGACCCATCGACATACCCGACCCGGCACCCGCCGACACCGCGAAGGACCTGCGCTCCCGGCTGCGCAGACTGCGCGAGGCGATCGGCGGGACGGTCCGCGCCCTGCCGCGCGTCGTCCGGCTGACCTGGCAGGCGAGCCCGCCGCTGACGATCGTGCTCGGTGTCGTCACCGTGATCGCCGGGCTGCTGCCCACGGCGACCGCGTACTCGGCGAAGCTGCTGCTGGACGCCGTCGTGGAGGCGATCGGCATCCGCACGCAGGGACGTCCGGACCAGACGGCGCTGAGCCTGCCGATCATCGGTGTGCACGCGGAACTGACGTCCACCGCGAAGATCGTCGGCCTGACGCTGCTCCAGTTCGGCATCTTCACCCTCACCGCGATCAGTTCGGCGCTGACGAACATCGCGCAGGCGCTGCTGCAGGAACGGATGGTGCTGACCATCCGGCACCAGGTGATGCGGCACGCCTCGACCCTGCACCTGGCGTTTTTCGAGGGCTCCCACTCCTACGACCTGCTGCGCCAGGCCGAACGCGAGGCACCGACCAGGCCGATGTCGATGATCAACTCCGGTCTCGGCCTGATCAAGACGTCGATCACCTTCGGCAGCATGATCGCGCTGCTGGTCTGGGTGAGCCCGCTACTGGCACTGGTCGCGCTGCTCGCCCCGGTGCCCGCGTTCATCTCGCAGTCGAAGTACGGGGCGCGGGCGTTCCGGCTGTCGTTCCTGGTCTCGCCGATCCGGCGGCGGATGGACTACCTCTCCTCGCTGGTCACCACCGACGTCAACGCCAAGGAGACCAAGCTCTACGGCCTCGGCCCGTACCTGGTCGACCGGTTCCGCAAGCTCGGCGAGGTCCACTACGACCGGCAGCGCAAGCTCACCCGCAACCGCAACCTGGTCGGCACGGCGTGGTCACTGCTGAGCACGATGGCCGGTTCCGCGATCGCGCTCTACATTGCGCTGGAGGCCGTCGCGGGCAGGCTGACCCTGGGCGACCTCGCGCTGTACACAGCCGCCGCCACCGCCGTGCAGACGTCCGTGCAGGGCCTGTTCACCGGGTTCAGCGGGATGTACGAGAACAACCTGTACCTGGACACGCTCTACCAGTTCCTCGCCACGCCACCGGGAATCACCGCGCCGGCGGCACCGCGACCGGTACCGGATCCGCTGCGCGGGCACATCGAGTTCGACGAGGTGTCGTTCGCGTATCCCGGTTCGGCCGACCCCGCACTCGACGGGGTGAGCTTCGAGATCCGGCCCGGCGAGACCGTCGCCGTGGTCGGCCGCAACGGAGCGGGCAAGTCGACGTTGATCAAGCTGCTCTGCCGCCTCTACGACCCGACCGCCGGGCGCATCCTGCTCGACGGCGTCGACCTGCGCGAGTTCGACCCGGACGAGCTGCGGCTGCGGATCAGCGCCATGTTCCAGGACTACGTGACGTACCAGGCGACCGCCGCGGAGAACATCGGGCTCGGCGAGTTGGCACGGCTGGAGGACCGGCCGCGCGTCGAGGCGGCCGCGGCCCGATCCGGTGCGGCGGAACGGATCGAACGGCTGCCGCGCGGCTACGACGCCCCGCTGGGCCGCTGGTTCGACCAGGGCGTCAGCCTCTCCGGCGGGGAGTGGCAGAAGGTCGCGATGGCGCGCGCGTTCATGCGGGACGCGCCCATCCTCGTCCTCGACGAGCCAACCTCCGCGCTGGACGCCCAGGCCGAGCACGACCTGTTCGCCCGGCTGCGTGAACTCGCCGAAGGGCGGACCACCCTCTACATCTCGCACCGCTTCTCCACCGTCCGCCGGGCGGAGCGGATCCTGTTGCTGGACAAGGGAAAGCTCGCCGAGGCCGGGACGCACGCCGAGCTGATGGACGCGGGCGGCCAGTACGCGCACCTGTTCACCCTGCAGGCCGAGGCCTACCGGTGACGGCGGGTGCGTGCGGCGTGCGGCTCAGAGGGCGGCGAGTTCGCCGGCCAGGTCGTCGAGTCCGAGCGCGCCGAGGGCGAGCGCGGACATGTGCCACGACTTCAGGTCGAAGGCCGCGCCGTGGTTCGCCTTCGCCGCCTCCCGTCCGGCCAGCCAGGCCCGTTCGCCGAGCTTGTAGCTGATCGCCTGCGCCGGACGGCCCAGATACCGGACGATCTCACTGTCCACGAACGCCTGCCCGCGCCCGCTGTGCGCGGCCATGAAGGCACGCCCGAGCTCCGGCGTCCACCGCTGCCCGTCCCCGACCGGTGAGCCCGCCGGGACGGGCAGGCCGAGGTGCATGCCGATGTCGATCACCACCCGCACGGCCCGCATGAGCTGCGCCTCCAGGTAGCCGATCCGGGCACCCTGCGGTTCGAGGTAGCCCAGCTCGTCCATCAGCCGCTCCGCGTACAGCGCCCAGCCCTCCGAACAGGCGCTCACCGAGCCGACGGTCGCCTGGTACGTGGAGAGCCGGTCGGCCATCCCGGTCCACTGCGCGAACTGGAGGTGATGTCCGGGGACACCCTCGTGATACCAGGTGCTGATCAGGCCCCACAGCGGGAAACTGGTGCGCCCCAGCGTGGGCAGCCAGGTGCGGCCCGGCCGGGCAAACCCCTTCGACGGCCGGGAGTAGTACGGGGCGGCGGCGCTGCCCGCCGGAGCGATCCGCGCCTCGACCGTCCTCATCGGCTCGGTGAGGTCGAAGTGGGTGCCGTCCAGCTCGGCAATCGCCTCGTCCATCATCCGCTGCAACCGCAGCCGGATCTCCTCGACGCCGTGCACCACCTCGCTGTGCTCGTCCAGGTGCGCCATCGCCTCCGCCGCGGAAGCACCGGGCAGCACGCGGGCCGCCTCGGCTTCGATCTCGGAGACCAGCCGCCGGTATTCCGCCCAGCCCCACTGGTACGCCTCGGCCAGATCCAGATCGGCACCGGTCCACTGCCGCGCGGCCACCCGGTAGCGCTCCTCGCCGACGCCGTCCGGGGTGCCCTCCGCTCTTGGCAGGTACTCGTCGGCCAGCCAGCAGCGCAGGTCGGTGGTCGCCGAGGTCGCGGACGCGGCGGCCTGCTCCAGTTCGGTGCGCAGCGCGGGCGGCACCTCGGCCGCGTCGGTGAACCCGGCGAACCAGCCGCGACCCTCGGCCGCGGCGTTCCACTGGGCGAGCTGCTCGACGAGGGTGCTCGCCTGTAGCGGCGCGGCGAGCAGGCCACGCGACAGGCCCTCGGTCAGTGAGGCCCGGTAGCCGGCCAGTGCCTCCGGCACCCGCGCCATCCGGCGGGCCACGACGGCCCAGTCGTCCGGGGTCTCGGTCGGCATCAGCGTGAAGACCGTCCTGGTCTGCTGCACCGGCCCCATCAGGTTGCTGACGTCGCGCAGTGGCTCGCCCGCGGCGCTGGTGGCCAGCGCGGCACCGAGGCGTTCGCGGAGCAGGCGTCCGCACCGGCGTTCGTCACCGTCGGCCGGGTCGGTGTCCCCACCGGTGCCTCCGCCGGTGGCCTCGTCGAGACGGCGGAGCGTGGCGCGGGCCAGCCCGTCCCGTGACTCCTGCCCGGACGGCGAGAAGTCCGGCATCCTGTCGTCGCCGGGGCGGATGCCCACCATGGTGGCCATGATCGGGTCGAGCTCGGCGAGCCCCTCCACGTAGGCGTCGGCCAGGTCGCGCACGGGGCGTTCGTCACTCGGCATTGCGCCATTCTTCCCCGCTGCGGGTGTCCGGTGCCACCATCGCGTCCCCGGCCAGCACCTTCACCGGCAACGGCAGGTCGGTGTCGCGCAGCGTGATCCGGCGGGCGACGAAGCGGCTGTTGCGCGCCGGGTCCATGCGCCGGGCGTGGCCGCTGGGAAAGGTGCCGGCCAGTACGACCTGCACGGTGTCGAAAGTGGTGTCGGTCAGCCTCAGGTAGGCACCGTAGTCGGCGACTCCACACAGGTCGAGCGAGCCGCCTTCGAGGGTGCAGTCGGACACCAGCACCCGGCCGATCAGTGATCCGTCCTCGATCCAGGTGCGGTCCGTCTCGATGGTGACCGGGCATTCGGTGAACTCGCACCGATCGAAGCGGACCAGTCCGGCGTAGCGCATTCCGGTGGCGAGTTCGACGGTGGTCCCGGCGAAGGCGCAACGGTAGAAGTCGATCGCGGTACCCGCCGTCGCGTCCACCGACTCCAGCGCGAGCACCCCATCCTCGAAGCGCGCGCCGACGAACTCGGCACGCCCGGAGCCGCGGAACTCGACGCCGGAGAAGTCCGTCCGTTCACTGGCGAAGGTAGTGCCGTGGCAGGAGAGCAGGCCGCCGAACCGGGTCCCCTGGAACGAGGTCAGCTCGCCGGAGAACCGCGCCCCGTCGAAGATCACCGTGCCGTCGAAGCGCAGGCCGCTGAAGTCCGTGTCGACGAACTCGACCCCGGTGAAGTCGAAGTCGAGGGCGTGCCAGTGCGAGTCCCGATCCACGCCGAGCCGGTCGCGCAACACCCGCAGCACGGCGGCCCGTACCTCCGCCTCCCCGGCCCCGCTTGCCACGGGTAACCGCAGGTAGGCCCAGAGGACCTCGGCACAGACCTGGCGCTGGCCGGACCAGTCGTCGCCGAGCCCGGCCATCGCGTACACGCCGGCCAGCCGCACGGCGGCGCTGTCGTGCGCGAGTTGCTCGGCCGCCGAGCCGAACCGTTCGTTGTAGCCCTGCGTCTGCTCTCGTTCCGCGTGCGCGGTGGCCAGTTCGTGCTCCGCCTCGGTGACCTTCTGCCTGCGGAAGTTCACCGCCAGCAGCACCACCCCGCCGAAACCGGCGACGACGGCGAGCGCGATCTTCAGCAGCTCCAGCACCTGCGCCACGCCGAACTCGCGGGCGGGCGGAAAGGCGGGCCAGCCGAGCAGCCAGAGCAGGCCCACCGAGGTGGCGGCCAGCACCAGCACCGCGATGAACAGCCAGCCGAGGACGGAGCCGACCATCGTCCGGTCGCCGTACCGGCGCGTCGGCAGCGTCGGCAGGCCACGTCCACGCTCGCGGTCCCGGGCACCGTGCCGGAGCACGGCGGCGGCCGCGATCAGCAGCACCGCGATCGCCAGGTAACGCGCCACCTCACCGGCCTGCCAGCTCCACACGGACGGTGACGTTATCGGCCCGCCGGGTGATCCGGGAGCAAAACGGGCGACTCGGACGTTGTCCGGGTATGGCACTGGTGTTCCTGCTCTACGTCGTCGCCGAAGTGGCCGCCGTCTGGGCCGTCGGCTCCGCGATCGGCCTGCTGCCGACGCTGGGTCTGCTGGTCGCGGGCGCCGTCCTCGGCTCCTGGCTCGCCCGGCGCGAGGGAGGCAAGGCCGCCAGGGCGTTCATGGACACCGCCCGCGCCGGCAAACCCGCGCACAACGAGGTCACCGACGGCATGCTGATCGCGCTCGGCGGGCTGCTGATCCTGCTGCCCGGCTTCGTCAGCGACCTCGCCGGCCTGCTGCTCCTGCTGCCGACGCGCGCGCTGTTCCGCCGCGCCTGGTTGCGCAGGCTGGAACGTCAGGCGCCGATGATGCAGCACGGCGGCATCGGCCCGATGGGCTCGATGGGATCGATGGGCGCACAGAACCCGTTCGGCCCTCCCGGTCAGGACCGCGCCGATCAGGACCGCGTCATCGTGGTGGACAGCGAGATCGTCGAGGACGACCGGCCGGAGCGCCCCCGGCCGGATCCCGCGCAGCGCCCGGTGATCGACCAGCCGTGAGGCCTCAGTTCGGCGTCGGCATGTCGAAGTAACTGCTCAACCGGACCGCCGGGGCGTACTCGCCCTTCACCTTGACCTTGCCGGTGACGAACATCGGCGCCACCGCGGCGACCCCGGTGGCCATCCGGATGAAGTCGTCCACGCCGAGGGTGATCGTGGTGTCGGGGGTCAGGCCGAGGTCGGGCCCGCTGGTGCACTCGCCGTCCTCGATCAGGAGCTGGTAGCGGTCGTACTCCTCGGCCGCACCCGGACGCGGGAAGCGCCAGGACACCACGAAGCTGACGTTGCGGGCGCGTTCCGGGACGAGCTGCTCGCCCATCCGGCGGAAGATCTCGTGCAGGAAGACAGCCCGCAGCTCCTCGTGCTCGGCGAGCGCGGCGACCTGTTCCCGCGAGGCCTTGTGCACGATGTCGACCAGCCTCGGCGTGGAGAGTGAACTCAGCTCGACGCCCGCGCCCGCGGTGCCGAGCATGTGCAGGGTCTCCAGCACGGTGACGAACTGCCCCGGACTCAGCTTGCCGATTTCGAGCATCGCGGCGAAGGCGTCCAGTTCGGGCCGTGCCGGGGCGTAGCCGGAGGGTTCCGGAACCGGCGCGAGTCGTCGCGTCAGCCGGGCCCGCCAGGTTCTGGCCTGGGCGTTCACCGGTCGAGCCTCGGTACGCACAACGGACTCGCCACCTCCACGACCTCGATCGCGCCTCACGCTACCGACGGGTAGTTAGAGCGGCAAGACGTTGCCCACCCACGAGGTGAAGCGATACAGGTAGCGTCTACGACGGAACAGGGAGGTCCAGCACGTGCCCGAGGCGGAACAGCCGGAGAAGACGCGCCCCGCCGGGCGTTCCAAGCGCCTGCCACGCGAGGTGCGGGAGCGGCAGATACTGGACGCGGCCGTGCAGGTCTTCTCCCGGTACGGCTACCACCCGGCGTCGATGGACGAGGTCTCCGAGGTCGCCGGCGTCTCGAAGCCGATGATCTACGCCTACCTCGGTTCGAAGGAAGACCTGTTCACGCACTGCATCCGCCGGGAGTCGGCCCGTCTGCTGGACGCGGTCGCCGCCGGCATCCGGCCCGAGCTGGCCCCGGACATGCAGCTCTGGCACGGACTCCGCTCGTTCTACCGGTTCGTGCACGAGTACCGCGACTCGTGGACCGTGCTGCACCGGCAGGCGCTCGCCGTCGGCGGCACCTTCGCCGACGAGATCAACCAGCTCCGGCAGCAGGCGATCGAGCTCGTCGCCGTGCTGGTGAAGTCGGCGGGCAGCCGGGCGGAACTGGCCGACCAGGTGCAGAAGTCGGGCGAGGGCCTGGCCGTGGCGCTGGTCGGCGCGGCCGAGTCGCTGGCCGACTGGTGGATCGACCACCCCTCGGTCACCGAGGGCATGCTCGCGTCCTGGCTGATGAACCTCGTCTGGCTGGGCTTCAACGACCTCGTCGAGGGCAAGCTCTGGACCCCGTCCGATCCGGCGGCCTGAGCACGGCCGTGCTCAGTCGAAGGTGACCGTGCCGGTCAGGTGCGGTTTCGGCTTGCGGGCGTGCCAGAGTTCGAAGGCCCAGCCGTCGCCGGTACGCCATGAGGTGAACCCCGCCTTGGCGGGCAGCAGCACGGGCTGGGCGAAGCGGACGTCCACCGTGTAGGCGTCCGGCAGCCTGCCCTCGAAGGACGCCAGGCTGTGCGCCTTCGTCCACATGCCGTGTGCGATGGCCGAGGGGAAACCGAACGCCTTCGCGGTGAGCGGGTGCAGGTGGATCGGGTTGCGGTCGCCGGAGACGGCGGCGTACCGGCGGCCGATGTCGCCCGGTACCCGCCAGATCGCGCTCGGCGTCGGCGGGGCGAGCTGTTCACGCTTCCCTCCGCCGGAACCGCCGTCGCGGCGCAGGTACGTGCTCACGTCCGTCCACATGGGACTGTCCGAACCGGACGGTACGAGCTCGCTGACGACGTCGAACTGCCTGCCCTTGGCGTGGTCGCGCAGGTTCTCGGCGCGCACGCGGAGGGTGAACTCCTCGCCGAGGCGCACCGGACGGTGCTGGGTGATCCGGTTCGCCACGTGCACCATGCCGAGCAGCGGGAACGGAAAGCCCGGCTCGGTCATCAGCGCCATCTGCAGGGGGAACGCCAGCACGTGCGGGTAGGTGCCGGGCAGCTCGTCGGTGAGCGGGAAACCGCAGACCTGGTTGTAGGCCGCCAGTTCCGCCGGGTCGACCGTCACACCCGGCAGGACGAACTCGTTGCCCGGCAGGGAATCCCCGCCGGGGTGGCGCAGGCCGCCGAGCGCGGCCTTCGAGTAGAGCGCGGCGGCGTTCGGTGCGGCGGAGAGTTCCCGGACGCTCATCTCACGCCCCCAGCAGGGCCTGGCCGCACACGCGGACCACGTTGCCGTTGACCGCCGTGGACGCCGGATTGGCATACCAGGCAATGGTTTCCGCGACGTCCACCGGCAGTCCGCCCTGCGAGAGGCTGGACAATCTGCGACCGCCCTCGCGGATCATCAGCGGCACCGCCGCCGTCATCTTGGTCTCGATGAAGCCCGGCGCGACCGCGTTGATCGTGCCGCCGCGCTTGGCCAGCTCGGGGGCGTAGGTGTCGACCATGCCGATGACGCCCGCCTTGCTGGTGCCGTAGTTGGTCTGCCCGACGTTGCCCGCGATCCCGGCGATGGACGAGACGCCGATGATCCTTCCGTTGTCCCGCAACACCTTCTCCGCCAGCAGCGTGTCGTTCACGGCGAGCTGGGCGGACAGGTTCACGGCCAGCACGGAGTCCCAGCCGCCCTCGGTCATGTTGCCGAGCGTCTTGTCGCGGGTGATCCCGGCGTTGTGCACCACGACGTCCACCCCGCCGCGCCGCTGCGTCAGGTACTCGGCGAGCTTCGCCGGGGCGTCCGCGGCGGTGATGTCCAGTTGCAGCGCGGAGCCGCCGATCTCGTTCGCCACCGCCGACAGGTCACCACCCTGCGCCGGGATGTCGAGGGCGACGACGTGTGCGCCGTCGCGGGCCAGCGTGGCGGCGATCGCCGCGCCGATCCCCCGCGACGCACCGGTGACCAGCGCGACCTTGCCGTTCAGCGGCTCGTCCCAGTTCTCCGGTTCGGGGGCGGGGGCGTCGCCGACGCGGATGACCTGGCCGTCGACGAAGGCCGACTTCGCCGAGAGCAGGAAGCGCAGCGTGGACTCCGCGGCCTGCTCGCCGCCGGGGGCGACGTAGACGAGCTGCGCCGTCGCGCCCCGCTTGAGTTCCTTGCCGACCGAGCGGGTGAACCCCTCCAGCGCGCGCTGGGCGATGCGTTCCCGGCCGTCGACGAGTTCCGGGGTGCTGCCGAGGACGACGACGCGGCCGCAGGTGGCCACCTTGCGGATCACCGGGTGGAAGAAGGTGTGCAGCTCGCGGAGCTGCGCGGGATCGGTGACTCCGGTGGCGTCGAAGACGAGCGCGCCGTGCTTCGTGCCCTCCGCCGGAACGTCGAGCACCTCGATCCCGGCCGCGGTGAGCTGCGTGCGCAGCGTCTTCTCCAGGCGTCCGCCGGGTGCGGCGCCGAGCAGTGCGGGACCGTCCAGTGGCGGCTGGCCGGTCTTGTGGCGGCGCAGCGGCGTCGGGTTCGGCAGGCCCAGCTTCGGCACCACGAACCGTCCGACCGCGCTGCGGGTGAACTGCTGGTACTTGTCGGCCATCGGGTTCGCCTCCTGCACGGTGTGTGTTGGTCCACAGCGTAACTTACTGGCCGGTAGGTTACGATGAGAGCACAAGCACAGGCGCGTTGGAGGAGACATGGCCGCACAGCAGAACGTCCGGCGGGTCGCGATCATCGGCGGCAACCGCATCCCGTTCGCGCGGTCGAACGGACCATACGCGAAGGCGTCCAACCAGGACATGTTCACCGCCGCGCTGAACGGCCTGGTGAGCCGGTTCGCGCTGCGCGACGAGGTGCTCGGCGAGGTCGCCGCGGGCGCCGTGCTCAAGCACTCGCGCGACTTCAACCTGGCCAGGGAAAGCGTTCTCGGCAGCAGGCTGTCCCCGGCCACGCCCGCCTCCGACGTGCAGATGGCCTGTGGCACCGGCCTGCAGGCGGTGATCAACATGGCCAACAAGATCGCACTGGGGCAGATCGACTCGGCCGTCGCCGGCGGAGTGGACACCACCAGCGACGCGCCGCTGGCCGTCAACGACGAGCTGCGGCAGTTGCTCGTCCGGCTGAACTCGGCGAAGTCCGTCGGCGAACGGCTCAAGCTGGTCACCAAGCTGCGCCCCGGCCACATCGTCCCGGAGATCCCGCGCAACTCCGAACCGCGCACCGGACTGTCGATGGGCGAGCACGCGGCGATCACCGCGAAGGAATGGGGCGTCACCCGCGCCGAGCAGGACGCCCTCGCCGCCGCCAGCCACCAGCACCTGGCCGCCGCCTACGACCGCGGCTTCTTCGACGACCTGGTCACCCCGTTCCTCGGGCTGACCCGCGACGCGAACCTGCGCGCCGACTCGACCGCCGAGAAACTCGGCAAGCTCAAGCCCGCGTTCGGCGGCCCCGAGGGCACCATGACGGCGGGCAACTCCACGCCACTGACCGACGGCGCTTCCGCCGTTCTGCTGGCCACCGAGGAATGGGCTTCCGCCCGCAATTTGCCGGTGCTCGGCTTTCTCACGTTCAGCCAGACCGCGGCCGTGGACTACGTGCACGGCGGTTCGGACGGCGAACGGCGGGAGGGACTGCTGATGGCGCCGGCGTACGCGGTGCCGCGGATGCTGGAACGTGCCGGGCTGAGCTTGCAGGACTTCGACTTCTACGAGATCCACGAGGCGTTCGCCTCGCAGGTGCTGGCCACCTTGAAGGCGTGGGAGGACCCGGCGTTCGCCAAGGAGCGCCTCGGCCTGGACGCGCCGCTGGGCAGCATCGACCGGGCGAAGCTGAACGTCAACGGGTCCTCGCTGGCGGCGGGTCACCCCTTCGCCGCGACCGGTGGGCGGATCGTCGCCACGCTGGCGAAACTGCTGGCGGAGAAGGGTTCCGGGCGCGGCCTGATCTCCATCTGCGCGGCGGGCGGCCAGGGCGTCACCGCCATCGTCGAGCGGTAGGCCGCGGCTGCTCGCTGACGCCGTGCGTCGCCGAGTGGGCGTGCAGACCGGGCACGTCCTCGGTGAAGCCGGCCGCGCCACGCGGGCCGACGACGAAGCGGACCGCCGCGGCGAGGTTCTTCTCGACCTCGTCGTGGTGGACCTCGGCCTTCGCCGGATCGGCGAACTCGGCCTCGTCTATCCGGGCATGCGCGTATTCCCGCACCGCCCGCTCGTCGGTGACCGTCACCGACACCTGCATGTCGACGACGAAGGCGCGACCAAGCGGCTCACGGTCCGGTCCGGGCAGGCTGTGGTCGGTCGTCATATCGAGATGATGAGTGATCGGGATCGGCGCCGTCATCGATCATCGACATGATTTCCGGCCGCCGCCAATCACGATTCTGCCGGTGGTGAAATACGTGCGACTTTTGTCGGCGGCTGCTCCTAGGCTGTGCGCAAAGACCGAGAGGGAGCATCATGGCCGAAGCGAGGGGCGTGCCCGAGGGCATCGCGGTACGGGCGCGCGCGCTGGTCAAGACGTACGGATCGACCCGGGCGCTGGACGGGGTCGACCTCGACATCCCGTCCGGCAAGGTGCTCGGGCTGCTCGGCCCGAACGGTGCGGGCAAGACCACCACAGTACGGATCCTGACCACGCTGCTGCGTCCCGATTCCGGCACCGCCACCGTCGCCGGGCACGACGTGCTCGCCGATCCCGACTCGGTACGCAACTCGATAGGGCTCTCCGGCCAGTACGCCGCCGTGGACGAGAACCTCACCGGCTTCGAGAACCTGTACATGGTCGGCCGGCTCTACGGCAGGCGCAAGGCCGACGCGCGTTCCCGCGCCAGGGAGCTGATCTCCCGGTTCGCGCTGACCGATGCCGCCGACCGGCCGACGAAGGGTTACTCCGGCGGGATGCGGCGCAGGCTGGACCTGGCGGGCGCGCTGGTCGCCGAACCGACGGTGGTGATCCTGGACGAGCCCACCACCGGGCTCGACCCCGGCGGGCGGCTGGACACCTGGGCCGTCATCAAGGAACTGGTCTCCGACGGCACGACGGTGCTGCTGACCACGCAGTACCTGGAGGAGGCCGATCAGCTCGCCGACAACATCGTGGTGATCGACAAGGGCAAGGTGATCGCCCGCGGCACCGCCGACGAGCTGAAGAACGAGATCGGCGGTGAACGGCTGGAGATCGTCGTCGCCTCGCCCGAGGACCTGGCCGTCACCCGGCGGGTGCTGGCCGAGGTCGGCGTCGGGGAGCCGGGCGTCGACGACCACACCCGCAGGGTCGATGTGCTGGTCGAGGGCGGGCCGAAGGCGCTGATCGAGGCCCTGCGCAGGCTGGACGGGGAGAACGTCGCCGTGCTGGACGTCGGCCTGCATCGGCCGACGCTGGACGACGTGTTCCTCTCGCTCACCGGCCACGCGCCGCAGGACGAGGGGGCAAAGGCGTGAACACCTTCACCAAGGGAATGTCCGACAGCGGCGTCGTCATCTGGCGGAACCTGAAGAACGTCCAGCGCAATCCGGAATGGCTGATCGGCGCCACGGCTTTCCCGATCATGTTCGTGCTGATGTTCGCCTACGTCTTCGGGGGCGCCATCGGCGGTCCCGGCGGCGACAGCGCGCAGTACCGCGAGTTCCTGATCGCCGGGATCTTCGCGCAGACCGTCGCGTTCAACTCCTCGTACACGGTGATCGGCTTCGCCAGCGACCTGCAGAAGGGCATCATCGACCGGTTCCGGTCCCTGCCGATGTCCCGGCTCGCGGTGATCCTCGGGCGCACGGCGGCCGACCAGGTACTGAGCCTGGTGGTGCTGGTCGTGATGACCGGGGCCGGCCTGCTGATCGGCTGGCGTATCCGCGGCAGTTTCCTCGACGCGGTGCTCGGCTACCTGGTGATCCTGATGTTCGCCTTCGCCATGTCCTGGGTCGGTGCGTACATCGGGTTGATCTCGAAGAGCGTCGAGGTGGCGAACAGCGCCGGGCTGATCTGGATGTTCCCGCTGACGTTCATCTCCTCGGCGTTCGTGCCGCAGTCCAGTCTGCCGGGCGCGCTGCGGCCGATCGCCGACTGGAACCCGTTCACCGCCGCCGTGAACGCGACCCGGGACCTGTTCGGCAACAACGCTCCGACCGGTTTCCCGGAACCGAGCGGCTGGGCGGCCGACAACGCCGCGCTCTACGCCGTGCTGAGCTGCATCGTGATCATCGCGATCTTCGCGCCGCTCTCGGCCGCCAAGTACCGCAAGGTGGCCAGCAAGTAGGCGCGCGGGCCCGGCGGTATCGTCCCGCCGGGCCGTCCGGGTCAGTTCGGCAGCGCCGACTCGACCGCCTTCGACGCGCGTCCCGCCAGGTAGGTGGTCTTCGTCCGTGCCCCGCGGACGGTGTCCTGCACCGAGTCGCCCGCCCCGTCGACGAACACACCCGCGCGGCGTGCGGCTCGACGGGCCCGCCAGCCCAGCGAGGGCTTGCCGTGCGTGTCGGCCGCGGCGATCAGCAGACCGCCTGCCAGCCCGGCGTTCTTCAGGAAGTGGATCAGTTCCTGGTCGCGCTCGGCGGGGGTTTCGGACGCCCAGAACGGGTGCCCGGCGACGGTCGTCGGGACCAGGCTGCCCAGCAGCGCCAGCGAGGCCAGGCGCGGGAACTTGCCGAGGGCGAGCGCCGTGCCCGCCGCGATCTTCACCCCGGCGTCGATCTTCACCAGCGTCAGCGCGTCGGTGGGAACGGCGTCCGGCAGCATGTCGGCCTGCTTGCCGACGGTCTTGTCCAGCACCGGTTCGGCCACCTTCGCGTGACCTTCCGGCGCGCGCAGGGCGTTGATGCCGCCGTAGATGAACGTGGCCGCGAGCAGCGGACGGGCCAATCGACGCAAGATCACTGTGGACGCCTTCCAGGAGAGAAACGGTGCTTGGGTCGAAGTTACCCACTTCGGGGCGCGGTTAAGCGTCGGCGACACGGGCCCGCGCACCGCTCGATCGGGCTGTCCGACGGGGAATTCCGAATGACGCTTGACCTTGACGTCGCGTCAACTTCTACCGTTGGTCTCACCGCACGAGGAGACGAGGGAGGCGGTCGGAGTGCCGGTACCGGGCGAGTGGTCGATCCAGGACATCGCCCGGCTGGCCGGGACGACGAGCAGAACCCTGCGCCACTACGGCGACAAGGGCCTGCTCGAGCCCAGCCGGATCGGCCGCAACGGCTACCGGTTCTACGACCAGGCCGCCCTCGTCCGCCTGCAGCGGATCCTGCTGCTGCGCGAACTCGGCCTCGGCCTACCGGCCATCGCCGAGGTGCTCGGCGGGCAGCGCGACGGGGACGCCGCGCTGCGCGTCCACCTGGAATGGCTGGAGCGGGAGCAGGACCGCATCGGGCGGCAGATCGCGTCGGTGCGGACGACGTTGCACAAGAGGGAAGGAGGTGAACAACTCATGGCAGAGGAAATGTTCGACGGTTTCGACCACACCCGGTACGAGCAGGAGGTCACCGAGCGCTGGGGCCGCGAGGCCTACGCGAAGGGGGACCGGTGGTGGCGTTCGCTCAGTGACGCCGAGAAGAAGGCGGTCCAGCAGGAGCAGATCGACATCGCCACCGAGTTCGCGCTGGCGGGCCAGGCGGGCGAGCCGCACGACGGTGAGCACGCGCAGGCACTGACCCGGCGGCTGCACGACTGGCTCGCGCGGTCGTCGACGGTGACGAAGGGCTACTTCGTCGGGCTCGGTGAGCTGTACGTGGCCGATCCGCGCTACGGCGGCAACTTCGACCAGCACGCACAGGGGACCTCGGAGTTCATCCGGGACGCGATGAAGGTCTACGCCGAGCGGCACCTGAGCGACTAGCTGTATCGCACTGGGGGTTCGCCGGTGGATGGGGCTGCAGACCCGTTCACCGGTGGCACTATCGGTTTCCATCCCGCCTTATCGGGCTTTATCGGGTTGCCGCTAGAGACCCATATACGCCCCGATGCTCAGCCTCGGTAGCGCTTCGGCAGCCGGAAACCGGCCTCGGCGGCGACCGTACGCAGGCGATCGGGGTAGTCGGTGATGATGCCGTCCACGCCGTCGTCGACGAGTTTGCGCATCGTCGCCGGATCGTCCACCGTCCACGGGACGACGGCGATGCCCGCCCGATGCGCCTCGCGCACCAGCTCGCGGGTGGTGAACGGCGCGTAGTCCGGGTCGCCGACGGCACCGTCCTGCGGGTTGCCGTGCACCGGCGACAACGCCGTGGCTCCGAACGAACGGACCGCACGTACCGGGCTGCCACCGAAGTCGTCGATGTCCAGTCCGCCCAGCCACGGCGACCTGCCCGGCAGCCCGGCCTGCAGGAACTCCGGCTGGGTCAGTGCGACGGTCGGCAGCCAGGGCGCGAGCCGCCGCATCCGCATCAACGCTCCCCAGTCGAAACTCTGCACGGTCACGTTGTGCGCGAAACCGGAGCGCAGGATCTCCCGGAGGGCGCGGCGGACGAACAGTTCCCTCGGCGCGGTCTCCTCCGGCGCGGCCGCCTCCACCTTGGTCTCGATGTTGAAGCGGATCCCGTACGCACGCCGGTCCCTCGCGAGGTCGAACACCTCGGCGAGGGTGGGCATCCGCGCGCCGGGCGCCAGTTCCTGCCCGGGATGCTGCGGTTGCCGCTGCGAACCGCAGTCCAGCGTGCGGACCTGCGCGAACGTCAGATCCTTCACATACTTGCCCGCGTACGGGAACGCCGGATCGCCCGGCACCACCGGCGCGGTGTCGGCGCACTTGGCGGGGTTGACCTGGCGATCGTGGGTCACCACCTCACGTCTGTCGGCGGTGATCTGAATGTCGAGTTCCAGCGTCGTCACGCCCAGCTCCAGCGCCCTGGCGAACGCCGGGATGGTGCCCTCGACCGTCAGGCCGAGACCTCCGCGATGCGCCTGGATGTCGAAGTCGCGCTTCGGCGTGGCCGCCGCCGTCCCGGCGAGCAGGCCCCCGGCCAGCGTCGCCACCACGGTCGCCGCGATCGTCACCCTCGCCCGTCCCAGCACCTCGTCCTCCTCGCCTCGGGTACCGCTGCGCGCCGGGCCGGCCGGGGGCTCCGGTACGTCCGCAGCGTGCCAGGCTCCGGCTACCGGCACCCCACGTCCAGGTGACCGGCTTGCCAACGCTTCGGTGGCGACCTCCGGGGTGACACGCCGATACGGAATTCTGGCCGTATATCGCGCTGACGCTAGAAACGCCGATACGGTGCTAGGTCATGGACCCGATCCGGAACCCGTTCGCGCCCGGCGCGGGCCAGCGCCCGCCCGAACTGGCCGGACGGGAACGCGAGCTGGCGGCGTTCGAGGTGGTGCTGGAACGGGTCGCCCGTGGCAGGCCGGAACGCAGCCTGGTGCTCACCGGCCTGCGCGGCGTCGGGAAGACGGTGCTGCTCGGTGAACTCCGGTCGATGGCGGTGCGGCACGGTTGGGGCGCGGGCAAGGTCGAGGCGCGACCGGACGCCGAGCTGCGCAGGCCGTTGTCCGCCGCCCTGCACCGGGCGATCCGCGACCTGGCCGTCCGGCACCGGGCACCGGACCGGGTGGAGGACGTGCTCGCGGTGCTGAAGGCGTTCGCCCTGCGGGCGAACAAGGCGGACGCGAAGCTGCGCGATCGGTGGCAGCCCGGCATCGACGTTCCCGCCGCGCAGGGGCGCGCCGACTCCGGCGACATCGAGATCGACCTGGTGGAGTTGTTCACCGACGTCGCGGAGCTGGCGGCCGATGTGGGCACCGGCGTCGCCCTGCTGATCGACGAGATCCAGGACCTGCTGCCGGACGATGTGTCCGCGCTCTGCGCCGCCTGCCACGAACTGTCCCAGTCCGGCGCGCCGCTGGTCGTCGTCGGCGCCGGGCTGCCGCACGTGCCCGCGGTGATGTCGGCGTCGAAGTCCTACTCGGAACGCCTCTTCCGTTACGCCCGGATCGACCGGCTGACCCGGGAGGACGCCGACCGCGCCGTGCTCGCCCCGATCGAACGCGAGGAAGCGGGCATCACGCCGGAAGCGCTGGACCTGCTGTTCTCCTGGTCCGGCGGGTACCCGTACTTCATCCAGGCGTACGGCAAGGCCGCCTGGGACGCGGCACCGGCGGACCCGATCACCGCGGAGGACGTCCAGGTCGCGGCGCCGGAGGCGGAGTCGGAGCTGGCCGTGGGCTTCTTCGGTTCCCGCTACGAGCGGGCCACCCCGGCCGAGCGGGAGTACCTGCTGGGGATGGCGGAACTGACGCAGGGCCGCGACGAGAGCGCCGGGACCTCCGACGTGGCCGTCTACCTCGGGCGGAAACCCTCGTCCCTGTCGCCGGCCCGGGACAGCCTGATGAAGAAGGGCCTCGTGTACTCCGCCGAGCGCGGGCACATCGCGTTCACCGTCCCGCACTTCGGCAACTACCTGCTGGGCCGCGCCGACGACTGAGCCGTTCCGCCCCGAACGAGCCCCTCAGCGTGCCACCAGATCGCAATATGTCGACGTATTGCGCTGCCGTGGACCGCAATATGTCGACGAATTGCGGTGTATATGGCTGTCTAGATGGTGCGCGATATTAACTGATACGGGCAAAGAGTGAGCGGCGGCACGATGTTTGGCCGGAGATCCGCGTCTTATGCCGACGATTCGCCGGTCAGTGCGCCACATCACCGGACGATCGTTGGCGAGTTTGTGAAAGAAAGTGCATACTGGAGGCACAAGCCACGAAGGGTCCCGAACCGCCGAGTCGGGACATCAGCGGCCCGGGGATCGGGCCACAGAAGGGGACGCCGAACATGAACAACATCGCCGCCAAGCTCCGCGCCCGTCGCGCCCAGGCCCGCACCCGCCGCGAGGTCAGTCGCGCGATCGACACCGCGACCTCCTCGACCGTCCGCCAGGAGCTCATCGCGATCTCCCAGGCGCGCCACAACCACATGCGCTGACCTGCGACTACGCGATCAGCTATAGTGACCTGGGCCACAAAGGCTGTGGAGTGTAACGCCGTCGCGTACGACGTCGATACTCCACTTGACCCCGCGATGCTGGCGGACCCCCGACCTGGCAGCATCGCGGGGTTTCCATTTGCCCGGACCCGTTCGAAGGTCCGCCACCGAGTCCGCGGTCAGCCGCGACCGGTCCGGCCCTGCAGTTCGTCGATCTTCTTCGACGCCTCCACCTTCGTCAGCCCGTCCGGCACGTTCTCGCCGGCTTCCTGCGCCAGCGTGTGCAGGTAGGACGACTGCGGACCGGTCATCGGCTCGTCGCCGGTGACCCAGTCCCGCGGATTCTTCTCCGGGCTCGGTGAAACGTCCTGCTCCTGCGGCTCGCTCATGAGCCCTCCCGTCATCATGTGTCGAACGTACGTTCGACGGTACGTGTCCGGCGGGCGGAGTGCAGGGCTGGCGGCTACGAACGTCCCATCGAGTAGAACTCGCCGTTCGGCCGCAGGGCCGTCAGGTGGGCGAGCCGGTTCGACATCGCGAACAGCGCGGTGATCGCGCCGACGTCCCAGATCTCGTCCTCGCTCAGCCCGGCCGCACGCGCGGCAGCGAGCTGCGTGTCGCCGAACCGCTCCGGGTCGTGGGCCAGTGCCAGCGCCAGGTCGACGATCGCGCGGCCGCGTTCGTCCAGCCGCACTTCCCACGGATTGCTCGACACCCGGTCGGCCAGCTCCGGGTCCTTCGACCGGATGCGCAGGATCGCCCCGTGCGCCACCACGCAGTACGTGCAGTGGTTCGCCCCGGAGGTCGCGACCACGACGAGTTCCCGTTCCGCCTTGCTCAGTCCGTCGGAACGGTCCATCAGCGCGTCGTGGTAGTCGAGGAACGCCCGTAGCTCCGCGGGCCGGTGCCCGAGCGCGCGGAAGATGTTCGGCACGAAACCGGACTTCTCCGTGATCGTGCCGACCCGGTCCCGCAGATCGTCCGGCAGTTCGGCCGGTTCGACCGTGCCGAACCGGCTCACGTCCTCGTCCATGCCCCCACGGTAGGGCAAGGCTCCGGTCGCGGGGTGGCCTTACTGAGAGCCGATCGGCCGCAGGTCCTTGTCGTGCTCGTCGACGTGGTAGTCGGGGCCGGAGGTGGAGTCGGTGCCGTTGACGATCTTCAGCCGCCGGGCGATCACGGTGACGATGACGGCCACCACGATGTTGGCGATCAGCGCGATGAAGCCCGGGTAGATCTGCATCATCGAACCGGCGAACGGACGCCAGCCAAAGATCGACAGCTTGTCCAGCACCAGCGCCGAGCCACCGAAGTGCTCCTTGCCCGTCTTCGGATTGGGGATGCCGTACAGCATGATGATTCCCCAGCCCATGCCGACGGCCCAGCCCGCGATCAGGCCCCAGCGGTGGAACCACCGGGTGTAGAGCGCGATCGCCACCGCGGGCAGGGTCTGCAGGATCAGCACGCCGCCGATCAGTTGCAGGTCGATGGAGAACTGCGGGTCGATGAAGAGAATGAACGCGACCGCGCCGAACTTGACGATCAGCGAGGCGAGCTTCGCCTGCTTGGCTTCCTGGCCCGGCGTCGCGTCCTTCTTCAGGTACTCCTTGTAGATGTTGCGCGTCCACAGGTTCGCGGCGGCGATGGACATGATCGCCGCGGGGACCAGTGCGCCGATGCCGATCGCGGCGAACGCGATCCCGGCGAACCAGGACGGGAACTGCGTGTCGAACAGAACCGGCACGACGGTGTTCGAGTCTGGTTGCCCGGTTGCGTTGTTGCTGATCGGTTTGACGCCCGCGGCCAGCGCGACGTAACCGAGCAGCGCGAGCAGACCGAGCAGGAAGGAGTACGCGGGCAGGGCGATCATGTTGCGCTTGATGACGTTGCGCCCGCGCGAGGCGAGCACACTGGTCAGCGAGTGCGGGTAGAGGAACAGCGCGAGCGCGGAGCCCAGTGCCAGCGTTATGTACTGGAGCTGGTTGTTGTCCGAGAGCACGATCGAACCGCTCGGCTGCCCCGTCGTCGGGCTCGGCTGCTGCAGTTTCTCCTGGCTGATGTCGAAGATCTCGCCCCAGCCGCCGAGTTTCGCCGGAAGGTAGATGACGGCGACGATGATCACCAGGTAGATCAGGATGTCCTTGACGAACGCGATCAGCGCGGGTGCCCGCAGCCCCGACTGGTACGTGTAGACGGCCAGGATGACGAACGCGATCAGCAGCGGCAGGTGGCCGACGATCCCGGTGCCGTTGAGCCCCATCGTCCGTAGTACCGCTTCGAGGCCGACGAGCTGCAGGGCGATGTACGGCATCGTGGCGATGATTCCGGTGATGGCGATGAGCAGCGCCAGCGTCGGCGAGCCGAAGCGGCCGCGGACGAAGTCGGCCGGCGTGACGTAGCCGTGTGCGCGGGAGACCGACCACATGCGCAGCGCGGGCAGGAAGACGATCGGGTAGACGAGCACGGTGTAGGGCAGGGCGTAGAAGCCGATCGCGCCGGCGCCGAAGACCAGAGCGGGCACGGCGACGAAGGTGTACGCCGTGTAGAGGTCACCGCCGAGCAGGAACCAGGTGATCCACGAACCGAACTTGCGTCCGCCGAGGCCCCACTCGTCGAGGTGGTCGAGGTTGGCCGCGGACTTCCACTTCGAGGCCAGGAAACCCATCACCGTCACCAGCCCGAAGAGCAGGCCGAAGATGATCAGCTCCGTCCACTGCAGACCGGAGCCGGGCGCCTGCGCCAGAACCTGGTTCGTCAACGGGTTTCTCCCTCGTCCAGGTCGTCCACGGAGAGCTTGTCGGCACCGGTGGTCGTCGGCTTGTCCCTGGTCATCACATAGACGATGCCGACGCAGAGCACGCCGACCACGACGAACGCGAGCTGGAACCAGTAGAAGAACGGCAGGCCGATGAGCCGGGGTCGGTCGCTGTTGAACAACGGCGTCACCAGGATCGCGAGCGGGATCAGCAGGATCAGGTTCCACGGGCTGTAGCGCAGTCCCGTGACCTTCCCGGCGGCCTTGCCAGACATGCGGACTCACCCGTTCCCTGTGTCACCCGGCGGTAATGCCGCGTTGACCCTAGAACCTGCGGTCCGCGCCCGTCACGCCCTGTGCGTATCGATTCGATCTCCGACATCGCCCAGCAGAAGGTCGTTCGCGTAGGTAAAGAACTCTCGGTACCTACCAATGGCCGGTTGTCCACCGTCGGACAACGGGGATATGTATTCCCTACGCCGTGGGCGCGAAGACGGCGTTTTCCGAGGTCGAGGGCGTGAATCAGACGATTCAGACCTCTTACTACAAATCGAAAAAGAGGCAACATCATGCGAAGACTGCGTCTCGCCGTGGTGATTCCGGCAGTCGCGGGGGGCTTGCTGGCCGGGATCACGCCGGCACTCGCGAACCCCGCTCCGGCGACCACACCGCCGCTCAACTCCACCGACATCCCCGCTCGTTACGCCGACCAGGTGCTCGACTGGCATCCCTGCGCGGGCGACGAGCTGCCCGCCCCGCCGCCGCCCGGTGCCGAGGGCATCGAGTGCGCCACGTTCGTCACGCCGCGCGACTGGGAGCGCCCGGACGACCGGCAGGACCTCTCCATCGCGATCAGCAGGCTGAAGGCGACCGGGGAGTCGACCGCCAGCGTGGTGACCAACCCGGGAGGCCCCGGCGCCCCCGGCCGCAGCTTTCCCGCGCGCATGCGTAACCAGCCGAAGCTGCGCGAGCACCAGGACATCATCGGTCTCGACCCGCGCGGCACGGGCAAGAGCACGAACATCACCTGTGGCAACGCGATCGGCACCGGCGGCGAACTCGACCCGCGTGACCGCGCCCCGCAGAACCTCAACCTGATCCTGGACGCGACGAAGTACGCGGCCAACTCCTGCCAGACGCAGTCCGGCGAGCTCGGCCCGTTGATCAACACCTTCCAGACCGTCTCGGACATCGATCTGCTGCGGGTGCTGCTCGGCCGCGACAAGATCAACTGGATCGGCTACTCGGCGGGTACCTGGCTCGGCGCGCACTACGCGCAGCAGTTCCCGGACCGCGCGGACAAGTTCGTCCTCGACTCGGCCACCGAGTTCACCACCACCTGGCAGAAGTCGTTCGACTGGCAGCCGCTCGGCTTCGAGCGCCGCTGGCGCGAGGACTTCCTGCCGTGGATGGCGCAGTACGACTCGACGTACCACTGGGGCACCACCGGTGAGGCGGCCCGGCAGACCTTCGAGCAGGTCCGCTACGCGCTGACCCGTAACCCGGTCGACGTCGACGGCGAGACCGTCGGCCCGAACGAGCTGGACGGCTACATCGCCGGCCAGATCTACAGCAAGAAGTCGTTCCCGGCGCTGGCCGAGTACCTGGTGAACGTCCGCACGCTCACCGAGGGCGGCGCTCCCGAGCAGGCGAAGGCGCAGGCGCGTGCGCTGGTCAAGCCGACCGTTCCGGAATCGAAGATCACCGGACCGCGTTCGCTGTACGTCCCGGTGGACTACGAGGACGCCTACGACGCCAGCTTCTGGACGATCCCCTGCAACGAGGGGCCGTGGACCGGCAACCGCAGCTCCGTGGTCAAGCAGTCGCAGGACCTCATCGACAGGGACCTGCCGCTGCTGGGCGCGGGCTGGCTGATCCAGCCGTGCATCTTCTGGCAGAACGAGCCGCGCCCGCTGCCCGCGCTGACCGGCAAGGGCGTGTCCCCGGTGCTGATCGTCCAGTCGACGCACGACCCGGCGACGCCGTTCGAGGGGGCCAGTCGTGCGCACGCCGCGTTCGAGAACTCGCGGATGCTGACCGTCACCAATGAGGGTGACCACGGCCTGTACGCCGGCGGCAACGCGGGTGTGGACAACGTCGTGGAGCAGTACCTCGTCGACGGGGTCGTGCCGGAGGACCAGAGCGTCCCCGGCATGCCGCTGCCGACGCCGGCTCCGTAGGCCCGGGCTCACCCGGTCCGACCTCGCAGACGACCCCGCCGCGTTTCGGCTCGGCGGGGTCGTCCGCGTTCAGGGGCCGTTCGGCGTCGTTTCGCCGCTGCGTTCCCCTGGGGTTCCGGTGCGTCGTGGTCACCCCGGCGTGGTCCCCGTTCTCGGTAGGACGCGCACTTTCCACAGGCTGTGCACAGAGTTGTCCACAGCCTGTGGAGCAATGTCCCGCCCATTCGCCTTACCCAGCGCGAACCGGTATACCTATAACGCGCAATTCGTCGACATATTGCGGTGGCACGGAGCGCAATATGGCGACGTATTGCGGTGGGGGTGGGCAGTGGGGGGTGGCGGTATTAGTATTGGGCGCATGGTGCGAGTGCCGTTGAGCCAAGCCGAACGTCAACGTGGCGAGCGGCTGGGCACCGTGCTGCGCAGGGCGCGGGGTGACCGCAGCATGGTCGACGTCGCCGCGCAGGCCGGGATCTCGGTGGAGACGCTCCGCAAGATCGAGACCGGCCGCATCCCGACGCCCGCGTTCTTCACCGTCGCCGCGATCGCCGACGCCGTCGCCCTGCCGCTGGACCTGTTGCGCAGCGCCGTCGACACCACCGGCGCCGCCCCAGCCCCCGCCTAGCCCGGCCGGATCTTCGCGGCGCGCAAACGTGGTACGAGATGTTCGTCGGACCACCGACATGCTTTCGGGATTAACGCCAATAAATGGCTGTTCTCTGAGTGCACTTTGCACACCGCAGTTCGCCGCCGTAAAGCTGTTGGAAAACTATTCACCTGGTTGGCGGGTAGGCGCTTTAGTCTCCACATGCATAAAATATTGTGACTTGGGAGGGGTGTTGTGTAGCCATGCATTTCAACTGCGGGAACTATCTATGTAACCCTTCGGCGGTGTGGCATCGGGGTCTGCTTGCCTGAGTGGGTCATCAAATGAGTGATCTTGCAGTTTGCAAAGTTAGATAGATCTGTACATCTCAGGGGGTAATATGAAGCGAAAAATTTTTGGTTTCGTGTTTGCGCTTATGGCGGCAGTAGCAGGAACTGTAAGCATTTCGGGAAACGCCACTGCAGAAGAAGTGTCAACGTTGGCTCGCGTTCCAGTGCCACCGCCGCCGTGCGTCAGGGCCGAGTTGAGAGAAGGCGCGGTCTACGACACGGTCTATGTATATAATGATTGCGCGGCTACGCAGCGGGTCGTAGTTCTCGTCGGGTTTGGATTCGACAGCATCTGTCTGCAAATCGCCGCAGGCTCATCGCAGTATCATGAGTATAATAGCGCGGTTGCTCAGTTCGATGGGCTTGAGGCTTGCTAACTCTATAGCGAATTTTTGCACTTTGCAGATCGAAATTCAGGTCAATCGCGGGAGATTTGATAAGTATGGGTATAATTATGCGTCGTGTAACAGTAGCGCTTTGTGGAGCGCTATCGATCTTTGCTTTAACGACTTCTGCTCACGCGTCCGAGGCGACCCCCCTGTCGCCCGAACGAGCGGTCGTGAGCGCAAACTGTAGCCCAGGCGTGCAACCGCAGGACTGTAATGCGGCAGCTTTCGTCTATAATTACGCTTTAAGTCATAATTTTAATGGTCCGCCTAATCACAAAGCGCATCCGTACGGCAATACGGATGGACAGTTGCCTGCGGGAGGAGATTACATCACCTACGATATATACGTCACAACTCCGCGGTCCGATCAGCGGATCGTGATCGATAAAAATAATCCTTCAGGCAATTCCTGGTATACCCATGACCATTATGAACCCGGTAGTTTTTATCAGTTTTTTTTGGTGGCATAAATATGTCCGCATTTGAGTCAGATTCTGATCGCACTCATCCGTTTGACTTCCTGATTATCCAAGATAAATTTATTTCGTTATTCTCTGATGCGGATTTTCTCGCTGCCACCGTGGCGCGACTTGATGCGCTGGGCTATCAACTGGTCGTGTTGGATGCAGCGCTCTGGATGGATTCTGGTGCTGTCTGTCGAGATTTTGCTGTTGCCCTAGGGTTTCCCCGCCAGGATGAGCGCAGTCTGGACGCTCTGGAGGACTACTTTTACGATGTGGCTGCCAGAGAGTACGGCGACCCGAATGCTACAGGTCTCGCGGTGGTTCTGGAGCACTACGACCAGTTTGCCCATGCGGACCCCTCGATCGCCCAGGCGCTACTGAGTTTGTTTGCTAGGACGGCTCGTAGAGGTTCTCTGCTAGGGCATCGAATGATGTGTCTTGTGCACACGGATGATACCGAATTGTCGTTTCCCTCGATCTATGAGGTGCCGATTCAGTGGGCGAGCGGGTTCTGGCCATACTCTGAGGAGTCGCAACTGTCAGAGTAAATTTTTATACCGGATCGATTCTGCAGGCTACGCGGTTTGCGCTTGGCTGGCCAGTGTCAACCGCGTAGCCTGCAGAAAACTTTTGATTGACGTTGAACTGCAAATCTGACGGCCAGGTTCTTGATTTAATTTGCAACAGTATCGGCCCGAGCTGAGGACTCTAGTGCAAAACGAGTTGGCGACCCGGACCAGTAACTCCTCCAGGCGTGACTGGTTGGTAGTAGCGCTGACCGAGATCGTCCTGGTGGTCATCGTGTTGGCTTGGAAGCGACTGGATGGCCTGGACCTGGAGGTTTACCGCCTCGGTGCCGAGGCCCTGGCATCGTCCGGTGATCCGTACGGCCCACTGCCGCCCACCCGGGATGGCACGGTACTTCCGTTCACCTATCCGCCGGCCGCCGCGCTCCTTTTCCTGCCACTCGTGCTGGTACCGATCGATGTGGCCCTGGTGGCACTGACCGTTGTCTCCGTGCTCGGTATCGGGGTTTCCGCCGGGCTGTGTTTCATTCGATACGATCGGAAGATCGTTATGGTCGGCGCATCCGCGGTGGCCGTGCAGGTAGTCGCGTTGTTCAGTGAACCGGTACGGTCGACGCTCGGTTTTGGTCAGATCAATATTCTGCTGATGTTGCTAGTGGCGGTCGACCTGCTGGCGCCGATGCGCCGCTGGCCACGAGGAGTCCTCGTGGGCGTCGCGGCCGCGATAAAGTTGACCCCGATAGTGTTCGTGCTCTTCTTCCTGTTCGGGAAAGACCGTCGTGCGGCGGTGCGCTCGGCGCTGGCTTTCGTCGGCTGTGCGTTGGTTGCGGGCCTGTTGTTCCCGAGCGCGTCGGTCAAGTACTGGACGGACCTGGTGTTCGCCAGTAGCCGCATCGGTGACCCCGGCTACATCGGCAATCAGTCGATTCGTGGACTTGTCGCTCGGTCCGGCCTCGGCAATACCTGGCAAACCGTGGCCTGGATCGCCGCGGCGCTGCTGGTGCTCGCCGCGACGATATGGATCACCCGTCGCGCGGTGGCTGTCGCGGAACCCGTACTCGCGACGTGTGCCTGCGCGATAGGTGGCTTGCTGATGTCCCCGGTGTCCTGGACGCATCACTGGGTATGGGGCGTTCCGGTCCTGGGAGTCATCACCTATCTCGGCCTACGCGGGAGTCGGAGACAACTGATCTCGGCTGTCGCTCTGGCGTCGGTGGCACTGTTCCTCTTCATCGACAGTCCGTTGTGGGATCACCGCGACATCTGGCTACCGCGGGAAAGCTATGTTCTGACCGGTCTGTTGCTACTCGGCGCGCTGGCCTGGATCGTCGGCAGCACACACCGGCCGCGGAGCATTGACAGCTGCCCCGGGCCATCCCCAGCACCCGCCCGGTCGGTCAGCACGCTCAGCCGCGCAGGTCGCGGTACGCCGTCGCCGCGCCCGGATGCAGTGGCACCCGCCCGGTGGTGACCAGTGAGCGCTGGTCCAGGTACTGCGTGCCGAGCGCCTGCGGGGGAACCAGCGACGGTGCCCGGGACACCAGCACGCGGGCGATCGCGTCGGCCACCTCGTCCGGCAGCCACGGCGCCGACACCAGCAGGTTCGGCACACCGATCGTCGGCACCGCACGCGCGGCCCCGTAGCCGCCCTCCGGCACGGCGACCCGCTCGTACGCCGAGCCGTGCGCGGCCTGCATCGCGGGCAGTTGCGCCACCGTCTCGACCAGCCGGATCGGCCGCCGCGCGGCGAGCGCGGCGAGCGCCGGGGTGGGCACCCCGCCGGACCAGAGCAGCGCGTCGATCGTGCCGCCCTCCAGCGCGGTGATCGCCTCCGCCAGCGGCCGGTGGTCCACCCCGGCCACCAGCCCGGTCGCCGCGAGCAGCCGCTCACCGAAGATCGCCGCCCCGGAACCGTCCGCGCCAAGGGAGATCCGCCCGCCGGACAGGTCCGTGACCGTCCACACCGGACTGTCCGCGAGGACGACGAGCTGCATGTAGTTCTCGTAGACCCGGCCGATCGCGCGCAGCGGCGAGGGCTCGGTGAACGGTGCCTCCCCCGCGTGCGCCGAGGACGCCACGTCCGCGAGCACCAGGGCGAGGTCGGCGGAACCGTCGCGGACGCGGCCGAGGTTGTCCGCGCTGCCCGCCGTCGCGACGACCTCGCAGCGCAGATCCGGCTCCACCGCACCGATCTGCGCCGCCAGCAACTGCCCGAACTCGACGTAGAAACCGCCCGGTTCCCCGGCCGCCACCACCAGCCCGCGATCCGGTCCCGGATACGTACCGGGACCGCAGGCCGCCACGGCGAAGCCCAGCCCGCCGAGCAGCACCGTTCGCCGCGACGCCCTCACGACGCCGCCTCCCCGCCGGACTCCGCGGGCAGGTCAACCCGCACTTCGAGACCGCCCCCGTCCGCGGGAACCACCCGCAGGATGCCGCCGCGCGCGGTCACCAGCCGGTCGGCGATCGCCAGGCCCAGCCCCGATCCCGGCGCGGCGCGGTCACGGCCGGACCGCCAGAACCGTTCGGTCAGCCGGCCGAGGTCCGCCTCGGCAACGCCGGGCCCGTCGTCGGCGACCACCAGCAGCACCCGGCCGCCGGAGGTCGCGCAGTCGCAGCGGAGGGTGGCGCCCTCGCCCGCGTACTTGATCGCGTTGTCCAGCAGCACGTCGAGTACCTGAGCCAGTTCCGACTCCGCGCAGCCGGCGAATACCGGGGAACCGGGGACGGTCTGCTCGATCCGCGAACCGGCCGCCTCGGCGGCGGAGGTCCAGGCGTCGACCCGTTCGGCGAGCACCGCCACAACCTCGCATGTGGACGGTTCGGCCTCGCTGCTGGCCAGGTCGGTGGCCGTGCTGTCGGCGGAGGCGAGGGTGAGCATCCCGTCCAGCAGGGACTCCAGCCGTTCCAGCTCCACCACCAGCGGACGGTGCCGCCTGCCGTCCTCGCCCGGCCGGGCGGCGAGCGTGTCCACGCGCAGCCGCAGCGCGGCCAGCGGGGTACGCAACTGGTGCGAGGCGTCGTCGACCAGCCTGCGCTGCCGGTCCGCCGACTCGGCCAGCGCCTCGGACATGCGGTTGAACGAGTCCGCCAGCCCGCGCAGCTCGGCCGGTCCGGCGACGACGTCGACGTGGGCGCCGGACCGGCCGGAGGTCACCGCGCGCACCCCGTCGTCGAGCTGCGCGACCGGCCGCAGCACCCACCGGGCCAGCCGGAAGACGAGCAGCACGCAGGCGATCGCGGCGACCGCGGCGGCGAGCAGGACCAGCGCCCAGCGCGCGGTGATCTCGCCGGCAGCCGGTGCCACGGACGAGCGGAGCACCACCGCGCCGGTGACCCGGGTGCCGGTACCGATCGGCTGGGTGAACAGCACGTCGCCGCCGGACCACGGGCGCAGGTTCGTCGGCAGCACCGCGGGCTGGTTGCGCAGCGCCGCGTCGATCGCCGCCGCCACCTCTGGCTCCCCCGAGGTCATGCCGTTCTCCACGATGACGCGACGCCGGGCGTCGACGATCACGACGCCCTCGGCGTACAGCCCGGTGTGTGCCCTGACCTCGCTGACGAGCTGGGTACGGTCGCCACCCGCCGTGACCTCCTGTGCGATCGCGGTGAACCGGTCCAGGTCGGTGGTGCGGGAAAGTACGAACTGCTGCGTCCGGTTGGCGGCCGTGCTGTCCAGCAGCGGGACGGCGAAGGCCGCCACCGCCGCCAGCGAGAACGCGAGCAGCACCAGCAGCAGACGGCGGCGCACCGCTCAGCCCTCCAGCCGGAAACCGAAACCGCGGATCGTGGTGAGCATCCCCGGACGGCGCAGCTTGGCGCGCAACTGCGTCAGGTGCACGTCCAGCGAACGGGACACGGCCAGGTAGGCGTCGCCCCAGACCTCGTCGAGGAGCTGTTGCCTGCTCACCGCCGCGCCACGGTTGCGCGCCAGTACCGCGAGAATCTCGAACTCCTTCGCCGTCAGCTCCACCTCCCGCGCGCCCGCGGTGACCCGCCGGGCGTCCAGGTCGATGCGCAGGTCGCGGACCTCGACGACGCCGTGCGCCCCGCGTTGCGCCACCGGTGCCCGCCTGCCGACGGCGTCGATGCGGGCGAGCAGTTCGGCGAGTCGGACGGGTTTGACCAGGTAGTCGTCCGCACCGAGACGCAGCCCCCGGACGACGGAGCGTTCGTCGCCGCGCGCGGTCAGCACGATCACCGGGACGGAGTCGAGTTTCCGCAGCTTCCGCAGCACTTCCAGACCGTCCACATCGGGCAGTCCGAGGTCGAGCAGCACCAGGTCGGCGTCTCGGTGGCGGGTCAGCGCGTCGGCACCCCTGGCCACCCGCTCGGCGGTGTGGTCGTGCGCCTCCAGCGCGCCGACGACCGCGTCGGCGACCCCGTCGTCGTCCTCGACCAGCAGAACCCGCATGACCGGGAACGGTAGCCGTCATTCCTAAGCGACTGTAAAGAGTGCTTGCCGAGGTCTTTGCCGCCGAGTACCGCGGGGTTACCTTTCCTGCCATGTCGAGCGAACTGGATCACAATGATGTGGCCCCTTCCCCTCCGGTCGGGTGGCGTGCCCGCCTCAAGCAGGTCGGGCCGGGAATCATGGCGGCGGCCACCGGCGTCGGCGCGGGGGACCTGGTGGCGACCATGGTGGCCGGTTCGCGCTACGGCTACACGCTGCTGTGGGCGGTCGTCCTGGGCACCGTGTTCAAGCTCGCGCTCGGTGAGGCGGTCGGCCGGTTCCACCTCACGTCCGGGCGGACGATCCTGTCCGGCTGGCGCACGCTCGGCCAGTGGGCGCTGATCTACTTCGGCGCGTACGCGGTGATCTGGGGCTTCGTCTACGGTGCCACCGCCATGTCGGCCTCGGCGCTGCCGCTGAACGCGCTGTTCCCCGGGATCTCGGTGCGGTACTGGGCGATGATCTGCGGCCTGCTCGGTTTCGCGCTGGTCTGGTTCGGCCGGTACGCCTTGCTGGAAAAGCTGATGACGGTGTTCGTCGGGATCATGTTCGTCACCGTCGTCGGGACGGCGATCCTGGTGGCCCCGAACATCGGCGGTGTCTTCAGCGGACTGGCGCCGAAGCTGCCGGACGGTTCGCTGGTCTACGTACTCGGCCTGGTCGGCGGCGTCGGCGGCACCATCACCATGGCCGCGTACGGCTACTGGACGATGGCGAAGGGCTGGCGCGGCCCGAAGTGGCTGCCGATGATGCGGCTGGACAACACGGTCGGCTACATCACCACCGGCATCTTCGTGCTCGCCATGCTGATCGTCGGCTCGGAGCTGCTGCTCGGCCAGGAGGTCGTCAAGGGCGACAAGGGCCTGCTGCTTCTCGGCGACACGCTCGCCGCCGACTACGGCCAGTGGGCCAGGATCCCGTTCCTAATCGGATTCTTCGCGGTCGCGTTCTCCTCCATCATCGGCGTGTGGAACGGCGTCAGCCTGCTGTTCGCCGACTGGTGGCGGACGTTCCGGCTGCCCAAGAACGCGGGGCCGGAGGACGTCGAGACCTACGAGCAGAAGGCGGGTCAGCGCAGCCCCGTCTACCGCGGGTACGTGCTGTGGCTGACCTTCCCGCCGATGATCCTGCTCTTCCTGGACGAACCGTTCGGGCTGACCGTCGCCTACGGGGCGCTCGGCGCGATGTTCATGCCGTTCCTGGCGGGCACCCTGCTGGTCCTGCTGAACCGGCACACGCTGGCGAAGGAAGGCCGGTCCGGCTGGCTGTCGAACGGTCTGCTCACCCTGTGCCTGGCGTTGTTCGCCTACCTGGCCTACACCGAGGTGGCCAAGCTCTTCGCCTGAGAGGGTGTGGTGAAACCTTGGTGGTCAGGGTGTGAGGTCGTCTGCTAGGCGTTGGGCTGCCTCGGTCTCGATGGGGCCGTGAGGTTCGACGTTTTCGCCTGCTAGCCGTGCGGCCATCAATCGGAT
>NZ_NKYE01000055.1 GCF_002262875.1 Amycolatopsis antarctica
GAACCACACTGTGGCCAGCCCGATCGAGGTAACCCTGGATGCAGACACCCTGACTGTCGCCCGCCCGAACGACGAGCGCGCCTCCCGTTCACTCCACGGCCTGACCCGCACCCTGATCTCCAACATGATCGAGGGCGTTACCAAGGGCTACGAGAAGAAGCTTGAAATCGTTGGTACCGGTTACCGCGTTCAGGCCAAGGGATCCGACCTGGAGTTCGCTCTTGGTTACAGCCACCCGGTCAGCGTCACCGCCCCGGACGGCATCACCTTTGCAGTTGAGACCCCGACCAAGCTCTCTGTTTCAGGTATCAACAAGCAGCAGGTCGGCGAGGTTGCTGCCAACATTCGCAAGCTGCGGAAGCCGGACCCCTATAAGGGCAAGGGCATCCGTTACGCCGGCGAAGTCATCCGCCGCAAGGTCGGAAAGGCTGGTAAGTAACCATGGCCATCTCAATTAACAAGAAGCGTACGAACAAGAGCAAGTCTGCTTCGCGCAGCCGCCGCCAGCTTCGTATCCGTAAGCGCATCTCCGGTACGGCTGTACGTCCGCGTCTGGTCGTCAACCGTTCAGC
>NZ_NKYE01000056.1 GCF_002262875.1 Amycolatopsis antarctica
TGGTTCCCGCCGCGAGCGCGGCCTCCGAGGCGCGCTGGATGACGGGGCCGTCCAGCACCGGATCGCTTTAGGGCAGGCCGATCTCCACGATTTCGACCCCACCGTCGATCATCCCGCGCAGCGCGCCGATCAAGCCGGGCACCCTCGGGAACCCGCCGGGCAGGTAGCCGATCAGCGCGGCCCGATTCTCCCCGCCCGCGGTGGCCAGGGCCGCCCCCCCCCGGCCGGTACCGGTGCTCTTGCCGTCCATGTCCGTTCCCCTTCGAAACCGAAGTACTCGGCGGCGGTGGACATGTCCTTGTCCCCGCGGCCGGAACGGCAGGCGAGGATCAGCGGTTCCCGGCCCAGTTCCGCGCGGAGCGCGGGGGCAAGGCGGAGTGCTCCGGCGACGGCGTGCGCGCTCTCGGTGGCGGGGATGATCCCCTCGGCCCGGCTCAGCGCCCGGAACGCCGCCATCGCCTCCTCGTCGGCGACAGGCTGGTAGGTCACCCGCCCGGCGTCGTGCAGGGCGGCCTGTTCCGGCCCGACCCCCGGGTAGTCGAGTCCGGCGGAGATGGAGTGGCTC
>NZ_NKYE01000057.1 GCF_002262875.1 Amycolatopsis antarctica
GTCGAATTTGGGTCATACGCAGGCTGCTGCGGGTGTGGCTGGTGTGATCAAGATGGTGATGGCGATGCGGCATGGTGTTGTGCCGCGGTCGTTGCATGTGGATGAGCCGACGCCGCATGTGGATTGGAGTGCCGGTGCGGTGGAGCTGGTGACCGATCGGGCCGCATGGCCTGTCACCGATCATCCGCGTCGGGCTGGGGTGTCCTCGTTCGGCCTGAGCGGCACCAACGCCCACGTCGTCTTGGAACACGAGCCGGTAGCCCCGGCTCCGGAGCCGCCCGTGCCGACCGAGCTGGTCCCCTGGGTGATCTCGGCTCGCTCCGCCGCCGGGCTCGACGCCCAACGCGACAGCGTGCTGGCCTCCGTGGCCGGCGCGCACCCGGCGCGGGTCGGCCGCGCCCTGGCCGTGGAGCGCTCCGCGCTGGAGCATCGTTCGGTGTTGTTGGGTGGGGTTGAGGTTGCTCGTGGTGTGGTGGGTGGGGGTGGGGTGTGTTTTGTGTTTTCTGGTCAGGGGAGTCAGTGGTTGGGGATGGGTCGGGGGTTGGCGGGGC
>NZ_NKYE01000058.1 GCF_002262875.1 Amycolatopsis antarctica
ACAAAAGGAGCAACAATGCCAGAACGCACCGCAACCGTCGCCACCCGAGTAGGCCTGCACGCCCGCCCCGCCGCCATCTTTGCCGAGGCCGCGGGAGAATACGACCTGGACATCACCATCGCCCGTGAAGGCGAGCCGGCGGACGAGGCCATGGATGCTGCCAGCATCCTGTCCCTCATGAGCCTGGGCGCCTCGCACGGCGACGTGGTAGTCCTCCGCGCAGAGGGCGACGGCGCGGACGATGCGCTGAACCACCTGGTCCAGATCCTGGAAACGGATCACGACGCCGAGTAGCGCGCCAGCCTCAGCGGCCGCCGTCGGGCCTTCCCTTCCCGGGAAACGCCCGACGGCGGCCGCTGGCGTTTAAGCCCCTTCTTGCCCATGCAGGTAGCAGCAAGTGTCGTTATGGACGTCCATAACGACACTTACTGCTACCTGGTTGGGGGATCTACTTGGCCTTCTTCGCCGTGAACAGCAGGTACTCCCACTCCATCTGGAAGGGAGAGTCGCCGTGGGCATCACCGAA
>NZ_NKYE01000008.1 GCF_002262875.1 Amycolatopsis antarctica
GACCTCGGCATCGCGCATCACCCGAAGAAGCCCCCGCGCCGACAACGAAGACAGTCGAACACCGGTCAGACCCCCGTGATCAACCCGCACCGTTTCCCGAGAATCCATATCAAGAATCGCAGCCAACTGAACCTCACCAGATCCCCCATCGATCATGAACCCATTCTACCGACACCCAGACACTATTCCCATCACACCATCGAGTAGACACGAATACGAATGTGCCATTCGTACGGACCTCGACAGTCGAGCAATGCACGATGCCATGAAAACCGTTCCACAGGCGGCGATGATCGCGGAGCAATGGTGGTATGCGCCGCCGTACCGGCCGTCGGTGACGACAATACCCATCCCTGTAAAGCAATGCCGAGCCGACGCTACAGTGCGGCGAGACCGCATGCCGGACACGTACCGCAATGCCCCCTACGCGACATAGCGCAGCGCCCCACCCATCCCATGCAGCCAGACACCCCCCGGCCCGGTCAGGAATCAGACAGCAATGCCGCCCGGAGCCACGCGCGGACGTTCAAAGTTGCCGAGAGGAAAGCGGACGCCACAACAGGGAACGACGCCAACCGCGACACGGCCGAGCGAACGCGACAACCAACCCGCACCGAAGAAAACGGGACCGAGAAACCCGTCCCGTGGGGAACTGGCGCTGGTAACCAGCAACGGCGAACGCCCCGAGGGCCGACAGTGTCACACGGCCCGCCGAAGGCATACCCGAAACCCGAGAACACCCCGATAATACGAAACCACCAGAGCGACGACCACCCCAACTGAAACCATCCAGCCAAGTCGACAAACCCCTCAACACGATCAATCCCCAACGCCACCAACGATGCCTTTCGCCACACACAGAACCGTGCCCCGAAGATCCGACACGAAGTACGGTATCCGCCTGTTACCGAAGAGAATCCGGCTCCGCGGCGCGGATTCCGTCACGCCGCCAGAATACCGCCAGAAGTCGTTCACGATCGTCCAAAACGAGTACGGCCGCGAGTACCGTGTAAGTGATCGCAAAGTATTTCACCATCGGGTAATCGAACGCAAAATCCATCAGGGTGATGTTCAACGAGACCGCGAACAACGCGAGTGCACCGAGCGTCGCGGTCCTGCGCGAGAGCAGCAGCAGCGCGGGAATCAACTCGAACAGACCGGTGAGCCGACCGTAGACCGGGGAATAGCCGTAGAACGCCCAGACCAGCGAAGTACCGTCGACGGTGTCCTTGTCCATCACCCAGTCGCCGTAGTTGTACTGCCCGCCGAGCAGCTTCACCCCACCGTAGAAGACGAACACGGCGGCCAGTACGAAACGAATGGTCGTCATGATCCGCGACACCACCCTGCCGGACCCGGACTTCGTCATCGTGATCGTTTCCCTTCGAACTCAGGCATGTCGGACGCCGTCAGTGTCGCCCGCTCGCGCATGCCCCCGGCTCATCCGCGCGGGCCGAACCGGTGGCCGAAGGCAGGAGGCTCCTCCTCCCCGGGTAGGAGGCCGGATACCCAGGGGTGGGTTAGGTTCGGCTGGTGCCGATGACCAGAGGGGTACCGCGTCCGCACGCCGCCGGATACGGCTGGCTGCGACTGCTTCCGGTGCTCGCGGCCATCGGCTACGTCGGCCTGCTGCACACCCCGGAGATCGAACCGTCCATCTGGGACTGGGGAATCGCGCTCGCCTCCGGCTCACTCGTCGTCGCCGGGGGCCGCTACCCCCTGACGGTGACCGCCGTCCAGAGCGGCATGCTCGCTCTCGCCGTCGCCGTCGCCCCCATGGCACCGGGAATGGTGCAGATCCTGGCGGGGGTGGCCCTCGCCGAACTGGCGTTCCGCCGTTCCGGCCTGCCGGTGTACGTGGGTACGACACTGCTCCTCGCGGCGAGCGCCTGGAATCACTTTCCCGGCTACACCCTCGCCGCCAATGTGATGATCACCGTTCTGGAGGTGGCGCTGCCGCTGTTACTGGGCTCGTATCTGCGCTCGGCCCGGGAGCTGGCGCGCGCGGCCGAGCAGCGGGCGGTGGACGCGGAGTTGAGCCGCGAACGGGAGGCCACGGCGGCGCGTGCCACGGAGCGGGCGGCGGTGGCCCGGGAACTGCACGATGTGGTGGCCCATCACGTCGCCGCCATAGTGCTGCGGGTAGGGGTCGTGCGGCACGTGGTGCCCAGCGCCGACGCCCGGATCACCGAGGCGCTGGAGGATGTGCACGCCATCGGCGGCCAGGCGCTGGACGATCTGCGCGGGCTCGTCACCGCCCTGCGCGATCCGGGGTCGGTCGGTGCGCACGGGTTGCTCACCGGTTCCGATCTGTCGGCGGCACTGGACATGGTGGTGGCGCGGACCCGGCAGGCCGGTGTGGAGGTGGCCGCGAAGGTCGAACCCGGCGCGGTCGAGGGACTCGGGACCGCGCACCGGCACGCCGTGTTGCGCCTGGTACAGGAAGGACTGACCAACGTGCTCAAGCACGCCGGGCCCGGGGCGAGTGCGACCGTGGACATCGGCCGGGAACCGGGCAGCCTCCGGGTCGCGATCTCGGACGGCGGTGGCGCCACGGTCCCGGCCGCCGGGTCCGGTGGGCACGGCCTGCTCGTGATGCGGGAGCGGGTGGAGCTGCTGGACGGCTCGCTGCGGGCGGGGCCGTCCGGTTCCGGCTGGGCGCTGCGCGCGGACCTGCCGCAGGAGACCGCGGTGGCGGAGCCGGCATGGTGATCCGCACGCTCCTCGTCGACGACCAGCACCTCGTCCGGGCGGGCCTTCGGATGCTCTGCTCGGCCGCCCCCGACATCGAAGTGGTGGGCGAGGCGGAGACCGGCGGGCAGGCGGTCGCCGTCGCGGGCAGGCTGCTGCCCGATGTCGTGCTGATGGACCTGCACATGCCGGGTGTGGACGGCATCACCGCGACGCGGCGAATCCTCGCCGCACGCCCCGCCGTCCGCGTCCTCGTACTGACCACCTTCGACGACGACGAGCACCTGTTTCCAGCGCTGGAAGCGGGTGCGTGCGGCTTCCTGGCGAAGGACACCGCACCGGAGAAGCTGCTGGACGGAGTGCGCGCGGCGGCGGGCGGGGAGAGCCCGTTCAGTCCGGACGTTCTGCGGCGTGTGGTCCGGCAGGCCGTGACGGCACACGCCCCGCCGCGGACCGCGGCGGACCCGGTGCCGCTGACCGGGCGGGAACGTGAGGTGCTCACCCTCGTCGCGGCCGGGCGCTCGAACGCGGAGATCGCCGAGGAGTTGCATATCGGGATCACCACGGTCAAGACGCACGTCACGAACCTGATGGCGAAGACGGCCAGCCGGAACCGGGTGCACCTGGCCGTCAGCTACGGCCGGTTCGGGGTGCCTCCGGCGGGCTGAGCCGGTTCACTCCGCCGGTGCGAACAGCTCCAGCGCGATGTTGTCCGGGTCGCGGAATTCCAGCAGGTGCCCGGCTCCGATGTCCTTGACGGGTTCGTGGGCGACGCCGAGACCGTCCAGTCGCTCGGCCGCGGCGTCGAGGTCGGCTCGGGCGGGCACGGCGAAGCTCAGATGGTCCAGGCCTGCCCGGTCCTCGTCGAACCGGTCGTCGCCGGGCGCGACGGGCCGCAGCCCGAACAGTCCGCCGGGGACCTGGTAGATCACGCCGCCGTAGAGGAAGGCGAGCTGTTCCCGGGTGGCCTCGTCGGCGCCCTCGGGCATTTCGAAGGCGATGTCGAATCCGAAGACCTGGTCGTAGAAGGCCCGGGAGCGGGCGATGTCGCTGACGGTGAGGCGGACGTGTGCGTATCCGGTGACGGGGATTGCCATATGCAGATCGTCGCATCGGTACCACCCGGCCGCAGGACGGCGACATCGGGGGTGGGTCAGTTCAGCGGCCGGGTGCCCTCCGGGAGAGCGCCGCCGCCGATGACGTCGGTGGCGAAGTCGGCGAGTGCGGTGAGTGCGACGCGCTGGCTCCACGGGCCGTAGGACACGCGGGCGACACCGAGGTCCCGCAGGGTCGCGAGCGGGAGGCTGCCGGGCACGCCGATCAGCGTCACCCGCTGCGGGCCGAGCGCGTCGACGAGCGCGGTGACGGTCGCCAGGTCCGGTTTGCCGGGGAAGAACACGACGGGCGCGCCCGCTTCGAGGTATGCCTTGCCGCGCTCGATCGCGTCGGCCAGGACATCGGAGGGGTCGCGGTCACCGGCCTTGAGGAAAGCGTCGGTGCGCGCGTTCAGCACGAACGGAACCCCCTCTGCCTCACCGGCGCGCACGACGGCCTCGACGGCGGCGACGGCCTCGGGCAGTGGCTTCATCTGGTCCTCGAGGTTCGCCCCGACGATGCCGGCGCCGATGGCCTTCCGGGTCGTCTCGCCCGGATCGCCGTAGCCCGCCTCGAGGTCGGCGCTGACCGGCAAGTCGGTGGCGGCGGCGATCCGGCCCACCGCCTCGATCATCAGGTCGACGGGGATCTGTTCGCCGTCCTGGTAGCCGTAGGAGGCGGCGATGGAGTGGCTGGCCGTGGCGAGCGCGGTGGTGCCGTCGAGGTCGGCGATCACTTTCGCGCTGATCACGTCCCAGACGTTCACCACGGTCAGCAGTTCACGGGCGAAGTGCAGGTCACGGAGGACGGCGGCCTTGCCGGGATTCGGGCTCATAAGCTCACTGTAGGCGGACCGGCCGACCACCGCCGGACCGGAAAACGGCGGCACACGGCCGTTCCCGGGGATCAGTCGCCGGAACCGGTGGCCGTGGCGCCCTCCCGTCCGTGCGCGACCGCGAACACCAGCAGCAGCGCCAGCAGCACGCCGCCCGCGACGTACGGCGCGAGCGGATCCACCTCGTACAGCGCCGTGGCGGCGAGTGGCCCCAGCACGAACGCCACCCCGTCCGCCGAGGCGAGGTAGCCGGCAACGGTCCCCTGCGCCTCGGCGGGGACGAGCAGCGTCGGTGCCGACATGAACCCCGAGGACGCGAGTCCGATCCCGGCACCGGAGACGGTGAGCGCGACGAACATGGACGGAAGGTCGTCCAGCAGCACCAGTGCGGTGAACGCGAGCAGACCGGCCAGGGTGCCGGTCCAGATCAGCCTTCGCGGCCGCCAGCCGAGGCGGGGAACGACGACGAGCTGCATCAGCACCAGGCCGCCGCCCATCGCCATCAACAGCAGTCCGGTGCGCGCGGCGGCGGCCTCCGGGGCGAGCCCCAGCCTGTCCTGCAACAGAAACCCCAGGGTCACCTGGGAGACGGTGAGGGTGAGGAAGGTGACGAACGCGAACAGCAGATAGGGCCACACCCGCCGGTCGAACGGGCTCAGTCTCGCCGGCTCGCGGGCCTGTTCCGTCAGCCGTTCGGGGCGCAGTACCGCGGCGAGCAGCAGACCGGCCGCCAGCACGAGCACCGCGGGCACGTACAGCGGGACGCGCAGGTCGATCCCGGCGAGCAGCCCGCCCAGCGACGGCCCGGCGACGACGCCGATGCCGACACAGGCGCCCAGACCCGCGATGCCGCGAACCCGGTCGCGTTCGCCCTGGGTCATCGCGGACACGTACGACTGCGCGACGACGGGGACCGCGGAGCAGGTGACCCCGAACACCACGCCGCGGGTGGCGACGAGCAGCACCAGGCAGGTCGTCGCGCCCAGCACGCCCGCCAGTCCGGCTCCCGCGGCGAGGGCGAAGGCGAGCAGCGCGAGACCGGAACCGAGCACGGAGCCGACCATCATCCGTTTGAGACCCCAGCGCTGGCAGTACCGGCCCCACACGGGACTGAGCACGACGCCGAGCACCGCCGCGGTGGAGACGACCACGCCGACCGCGAACGGGGCCAGCCCGAGTTCCCGGGCCAGAGCGGGCAGCAGCGGGGTGAGCAACTGCTGCCCGGTGAACACGGCGGCGACCCCGGCGTAGACGGGGACGAGCCGCGAGCGCGTGCTGCGGGCCGGTGCCGTACCGACGGCGGTCACCGCGGCCCACCCCACTCCACGGCCACGGGGTCCTCGGCCAGCGCCGCGTAGCCGCCGAGCACCTCGAACCAGCGGTCGGCGAGTTCGGCTATCCGGCCGTCCGGGAACAGTCTGCTCGGCCAGAACCAGCGGGCCGCGAGTGTCGGTCCGTCCTCCCGGTCCTCCACCGCGACGGTGAGCATCAGGCTGCGGTGGAAGGACATCGCCTCGTCGGCGCCGCCGCCCATGGCCGCTCCCGCTTCACCGGTGGGTTCCCAGCAGGCCGTGCGGTCGCCGACGGGGAACCGGCCGAGGTAGTTGACCGCGATTCTCGGGTCGCCCAGTTCCGCGAGCACCGGAGCCGTGCGCGGGTTCAGGTAGCGCAGCAGGCCGTAGCCGATCCCGTTGCCGGGCAGGGAGGCCACCTGGCTCGCGACCCGGCGCGCCGCCTCGATCAGCCACGGCCCGTCCGCTCTCCCGGCAGCGGGCCGGCCCCCACCGGGATCCAGCACCAGCGGGAACTGGGCGGTGAACCAGCCGACGGTCGATGAGGGTTCGATCCCGGCGGCCAGCGGTTCCCGTCCGTGTGCCTGAAGGTCGACGAGGACGTCCTCGCGTCCGTTACCGCGCCATTCGGCGAAAGCGACCGCGAACGCGGCGTAGAGCACGTCGCGCAGGTCCACTCCGAACAGTGCCGGTACCCGCAGCAGTGCGGCGGTCCGGTCCCGCGGCAGGTCCTTCGGAAGGGCGCCCGCGGCCGAGAGCGTGTCGGCCGCCCGGTTCAGCGGCGGTGTCCCGGGCAGCGAGTCCGGGCCGTCGAACATCCCGGTCCACAGGTCCAGTTCCTTCTCCCGTAACGGTTCCATGGCCTCGGTCAGCAGGTGTTCGGCCCAGCGGCGGTACGGGGTGCCCGATCGTGGCAGTTCCGGTGTGCGCCCGGACGCCGCGGCCTCGTACGCGCGGGCGAGATCGGGCAGCAGGATTCGCCAGGACACCCCGTCGACGACCAGGTGGTGCAAGAGGACGAGCAGCCTGCCCTGCTGACGCGGGCCCGCGTCGAGCCAGACGACACTGAGCACCCGGCCCGCGTCGGGGTCGAGTTCCTCCTGCCGCCGCACCGATTCCCTTGCCAGCACGTCGATCCACTCCTCGCTGGTCGCCGCCCCGGACGGGACGCGGGCGAAGTGGTCGCTCGCGCGCACCGAGCCCGGTTCGCCGATGGTCAGCGACCATTCGCCCCCGTTGCGGTCGAGCCGCATGCGCAGGGCGTCGTGCCGGTCGGTCACCGACTGCAGGGCCGCGACGATGTGGTCCGGCTCCGCCTGGGCAGGGACCCGTACCGCCATCGACAGGTGGTAGGCGCCGATCGGGCCCCCGTCGTCGCGCATCCGCTCGATGATCGGGGTGGCGGGAAGATCGCCCCAGCCCTCCTCGGACTCGAGCTCGGGGGCGGCACCGGTGGTGGCGGTGACGACCTCGGCGAGCGCGGCCACGGTGCGCCGTTCCAGTACGTCGCGAGGGCGGAGGGCGAGGCCGTTGCGGCGGACGAGTTCGACGAATCGGATGGAGACGATGCTGTCGCCGCCCATGGCGAAGAAGTCGTCCTCCACGCCGATCTCCGGTAGCGCGAGGATCTCGGCCATCATCGAGCAGAGCGCCGCCTCGGTAGGTGTGCGCGGCGCGGCCGCCGAGGACAGTGCGCCGAAGTCGGGCGCGGGCAGCGCCGCGCGATCGAGTTTTCCGTTGGTGGTCAACGGGAACGCCGCGAGCGCAACGTACGCGGCGGGCACCATGTGCGCGGGCAGATCCGCCGCGGCCCGTTCGGCGGCGGCAGCGGTGTCCGCGTCCGCGGGGGCGAGGTAGGCGACGAGGCGTTGCGCGCCCGGACGGTCCTCGCGGACCACGACCACGGCCTGCGCCACACCCGGTGCGGAGGCGAGCACCGACTCGATCTCACCTGGTTCGATCCGGAACCCGCGCAGTTTGACCTGCTGGTCCGCCCGGCCCTGGTACTCCGGTTCGCCGCGCGGCCCGTGCCGGACGATGTCCCCGGTGCGGTACATCCGCTGCCCGGGGGCTCCGAAGGGGTCGGCGACGAAGCGGCCGGCGGTCAGCGCCGTCCGGCCCAGGTACCCGCGGGCGAGACCGGGTCCGGAGACGTACAACTCCCCCGCGGCACCGGGCGGCACCGGCCGCAGGAACCCGTCCAGTACGTGCGTGCGCAGGTCCGCGATGGGCGGCCCGATCCTGCTGCCGGTGGCGCCGCGGGTGTCGGCCGCGGTGAGTTCGGTGTGGGTGACGTGCACGGTGGTCTCGGTGATGCCGTACATGTTGACCAGCCGCGGTGCGTCCTGCTCGTGCCGCGTGTACCAGTCGCGAAGTCTGCCGAAGTCGAGCCGCTCCCCGCCGAACACGACGTAGCGCAGGCTCAGCCGGGACCCGAGTAGCGGGTCGGCGGCGTCCGCCCTGGCGAGTTGCTCGAACGCGGACGGCGTCTGGTTGAGCACGGTGACCCGCTCGCGGACCAGCAGCCGGAGGAACTCCTCGGTGTCCCTGGTGACCGCGTGCGGGACGACGACGAGCGTGCCGCCGTGCAGCAGTGGTCCCCAGATCTCCCAGACGGAGAAGTCGAACGCGTAGCTGTGGAACAGCGTCCAGACGTCCTCGTGGCCGAAGTCGAACAGGTGGGCGGTGGCGTCGAACAGGCGCAGCACGTTGCCGTGCGGGACGACGACACCCTTGGGCCTGCCGGTCGACCCGGAGGTGTAGATGATGTAGGCCCCGTTGTCCGTGCCGAGCGGGCCTGCCCGGTCGGCGTCGGTGAGGTCGGTGCCGGGGAACGTGTCGGCCGCGGGGCCGGCGGGGTCGAGGACGGGGACGCCGGTGCCGGCGGGCATGGCTCCGGTGGCGAGCACGCACACCGGGGCGGAGTCCCGCAGGACGAACCGGATCCGCTCGGCCGGGTAGCCGGGGTCGACCGGCAGGTAGGTCGCCCCGCTCTTCAGTGTGGCCAGCACGGCGACGACGAGTTCGGCGCGCCGCCCCACGGCGAGGGCGACCACCCGCTCCGGGCCGGCGCCGTGGCTGACGAGCAACCGGGCGAGCCGGTTCGCGCGGGCGTTGAGCTCGGCGTAGGTCAGCTCGCGGTCACCGTCCACCACCGCGACGGCGTCCGGAGTGGACAGTGCCAGTGCCTCGAACCGGGCGGTGATCGTGCCGGTGTCCGGCCGGGCAGCCGGCACGGGCGCCGCGGCGGGGAGCAACCGTCCCACCGGGGTGTCGCCGTGTGACGCGATGTCGCCAAGCACCCGGTGCAGTGCGTCGGCCGCCGGTTGGACGAGCCGTCCGGGAACGCTCTCCGGGCGGTACCGGAGCCTGATCTCCAGTCGTTCGCCGGGGATGACGACCACGGTGAGGGGGTAGTGGCTGTCGTCGCCTCCGTGCAGGCCGGTGACGGTCAGTTCGCCGGAGGCGGAGCGCAGCGCGTCCTCGTCGAGCGGGTAGTTCTCGTAGACGTAGAGCGTGTCGAACAGCTCGCCCGCTCCCACCTCGCGCTGGATGTCCGCGAGTGCGATGTGCTGGTGGTCCAGCAGTTCCGCCTGTTCGTTCTGGAGCCGGGTGACGAGGCGGGCCAGGGACTCACCCGGGTCGATCCGTGCCCGGACCGGAACGGTGTTGATGAACAACCCCACGGTCTCGTCCGCGCCGGGCAGTTCCGGTGGGCGGCCGGAAACGGTGGTGCCGAAGACGACGTCGCTCCGGCCGGCCAGCCAGCCCAGCACCACCGACCACACCGCCCGCACGGCCGAGTTGACCGTCACTCCCCTGCCACGAGCCCATTCCACCAGCGACGAGGTGACTCCGGCCGGCAGCACCACGGACTCCTGCACCGCCTCCCCCGAAGGTTCTCCCTGAGCGAGGATCGTCGATCCGTCCACATCGGACAGTGCGGCGGACCACGCGGCGAGCCCGGCCGTGGTGTCGCGTGTGGACAACCAGCGGAGGAAGTCACCGAACGAGGGTGCGGGCGCGGTGGCCGCTCCGTCGTGGGCGGCCAGCAGGTCGCGCACCAGCAGAGGCATCGACCAGCCGTCGGCGAGCAGATGGTGCACGGTCAGCACCAGCCGGGATCGTCCTGAGTCGAGCCGCACCAGGGCGCATCGCGCCAGTGGTGCCGATCCCACGTCGAACCGGTCCGCACGGTCCGCGGCCAGCAGTTCGTCCAGCGCACGGTCCGGATCGTCCACATCGGACAGATCTCGTTCCTCCCACGGCACCGGGACGCGGGCCGAGACAACCTGTACCGGATCGGCGTCCCCGTTTCGCACGAAGGACACCCGCAGCGCGGCATGCCGGGCGAACAGCGCACGCACGGCCGAGCGCAGCCGGGCACCGTCCACCCGCCCGGCCAGGTCCACCCCGAGCTGCACCAGGTAGTCGCCGCCGGGTTCGCCCGCCAGTGCGTGGTAGAGCAGGCCGCGCTGCAAGGGCGTCACCGGCCACACGTCGGCCAGGTCCGGGTTCGCCGCCTCCAGTTCCTCCACCCGCGGGATCGTCAGCGGGACGAGGGGGAAGTCGGACGGAGTCCGCCCGCCCCCCGCCGTACGGGCGTGTGCCACCAGTCCGGTCAGTGCCGCGAACCAGCCCTCCGCGAGTTCGCGCACGGCGTCGTCCGGCAGCACGTCCCCGGCCCAGGTCCAGCGGGCGGTCAGCACGGGGCCGTCCGCGTGGTCCTCGGTCATCGCGTTGACCGCGACGGGGTACGCCAGGGGCATCGCGGCGTCGGATCCGCCGGCGAGCGGGCCGAACGCCGGGTCCGGCATCCAGTCCGCGGCCTCCGGCATCGGGAACCGGCCCAGGTAGTTGAAGCCGATCCGGGGGCGGGGGCGGGCGGCCAGCTCGGGCGCGGTGTCCTCGTTGAGATGGCGCAGCAGCCCGAATCCGAGGCCGTTGTCCGGTATCGCGGCCAGTTGCTCCTTGACCCTCTTGATCGCCCTGCCCAGCACGGCCGCACCGGATTCGACCTCGGCGGGAGTGACCGTGCCCGGTGCGAGCCGGACCGGGAACTGGGTGGTGAACCAGCCGACGGTGCCGCTGAGGTCCAGTTCCCCGGTGACGTCCTCGCGCCCGTGGCCTTCCAGCTCCACCAGCACCTCGTCCCGGCCGATACCGCGGGTGCGCCGCCACTCGGCTATGGCGAGAGCGAGGCCGGTGAGCAGGATGTCGTTGACGCCCGCGTGGTACGCGGCGGGCAGGGTGGTCAGCAGCGCGCGGGTGTTCTCGGCGGGCAGGCTCACCGAAAGCGTGCGCGAGGAACCGACGGTGTCCCGCCGGGGGTCGAGCGGCCGCACGCCCGGTTCCGGGTCGGGACCGTCGAGGATCGCCTTCCACAGCGGGAGTTCCCGCACCCTGGCCGCCTCGTACGCCTGATCGGTGAGAGCGCTCGCCCAGTGCCGCAACGAGGTGGCGGGCGGCGGGGTGCCGATCGCGCCGGTGGCCCAGGCGTCGGCGAGTTCCGGCAGCAGCACCCGCCAGGAGACACCGTCCACGGCGAGGTGGTGCACCATGAGCAGCAGCCTGCCCTGCCGGTCGGCGCCCGCGTCGAACCACACCGCTCGCAGCATCACTCCCGCCGCCGGGTCGAGCCCGTTCGCGGTGGCGGCCGCGGTCTCGTCGACCAGTGCGCGCCAGGCCTCGTCGTTATCGGCGACGGCGTGGGCCCGCACCGTGGTCAGGCAGCCGGCGGCGCGGATGCTGCCACGCGGGCGCGCGTCGAGCCGCCAGCCGTCATCGTGAACCAGGCGCAGTCGCAGGGCGGCATGCCGGTCCAGCAGGGCGTCGAGCGCCGTGGTGAGTGCGCCGGCACCGGCCGCGGCGGGCACACGCAGTACCACCGACTGGTGGAACCCGGGGATCGCGTCCGGCCCGAGTCCGGTCAGCCAGCTCACGATCGGGGTCAGCGGCACGGGGCCGTCCTCGGCGGGGCCCCTATCAGGCCGGGGGCCGGTCCCGTCCCGCGCGACGCGGGCGAGCGCGGTGACCGTGCGGTGCTCGAACACCTCCCGCGCGGTGATGATCAGACCGGCCTCGCGGGCACGGCCGACGACCTGTATCGACAGCACGCTGTCACCGCCAAGGGCGAAGAAGTCGTCCGTGGCACCGACCTCGGCCCGGCCCAGTACCGAGGCGACGGCGTCGGCGAGCACACGTTCGACCGGGGTGCCCGGCTCGGTGCCGCCGGACGTCTTCTCCCCGGCCGGGGCCGGAAGCGCGGCGCGGTCGATCTTCCCGTTGCGGGACAGCGGAAACCGGTCGATCAGCACGAAGACGGCGGGGACCATGTACTCGGGCAGAACCGCAGCGGCGTGCGCCCGCAGCGCCTCGGATCCGGGCACAGCGCCCGGTGCGGGCACAACGTGGGCGACGATCCGCGCGACTCCCGGCACGTCCTCGCGCACCGTGACGCAGGAGGCGGCCACGGTGGCGGCCTCGTTCAGCGCGGCCTCGACCTCGCCGGGTTCGATCCGGTATCCGCGGACCTTCACCTGCTGGTCGGACCGGCCGAGATACTCCAGGTCCCCGCCGGGTGCACGGCGGACCACGTCGCCGGTGCGGTACATCCGGGTGCCCGCCGGGCCGAACGGGTCCGCGGTGAAACGGTCCGCGGTGAGCTCGGGTCTGCCCAGGTAGCCGAGGGCGAGCTGGTCTCCCGCGAGGTAGAGCTCCCCAGCCACCTCGTCCGCCACCGGGCGCAGGAACGGATCGAGCACGTAGCAGCGCGTGTTCCACACCGGCGTGCCGATCGGCGGGACGAGCGCCGGGGCCGGCAGTGAGCCAGGCGGCGGTGTCCAGGCGGTCACGTCGACGGCCGCCTCGGTGGGGCCGTACAGGTTCCACAGCCGGGCGGGGAAGTTCTCCTGGAACCGGGCGGCGAGGTCCGCGGGCAGCGCTTCACCGCTGCAGATGACCGTGCGCAGGGTGTGGGCGCAGTCCGCCGCCGCCGGCTCGGCGAGGAAGGCCCGCAGCATCGAAGGGACGAAGTGCGCGACCGTGACCCGCTCGCCGGTGATCAGCCCGGCGAGGTAGGCGGGGTCCTGGTGGCCGTGGTGTTCGGCGACGACCATCGTCGCCCCGCAGGCGAACGGGCCGAAGATCTCCCAGACGGAGACGTCGAAGGTGGCCGGGGTCTTGTGCAGTACCCGGTCGCCGGGCCGGATGTGGTCGTGGGAGCGCATCCACAGCAGCCGGTTGAGCAGGGCCCCGTGGGTCACCACCACGCCCTTCGGCCTGCCGGTGGAGCCCGAGGTGTAGATGACGTACGCCGGGGTCGCGCCGGTGATGGGCGCGCCGCGTTCCGCGGCGCCGAGGTCGTGGCCGGGTCGCGCGCGGATCGCGGCCGCGGTGTCCTCCTCGTCGAGGCGCAGCAGTCGGTCCGGTGACCCGGCGGCCACAGCGGGTCCACCGGTCACCACCAGCGCGGGCGCCGCCTCGGCGAGGATCCCGGCGAGCCGGTCGGCCGGGAACTCCGGAGCGAGCGGCAGGTAGGCGGCACCGGCCTTGACGGTGGCGAGTGCGCTCACCACGAACCGCGCGGACCGTTCGATCAGCAGGGCGACGGTGTCCCCGGGGCCGACACCGCGCGCCAGCATCGCCCTGGCCAGCCGGTTCGCCCGCGTATTGAGCTCCGTGTAGGACAGCCGCAGGTCGCCGTCGACGATGGCCTGCCGGTCGCCGCCGGTGGCGGCGTGCTCTTCGAACAGCGCGGTGACGGTGGTGTCCGGCAGTGCGGTGACCGTGGACGGGTGCGGGTGCGCGGACTGCCCGAGGTCCAGTGCCGCGACCGGCCGATCCGCGGTACGCGGCAGACCGTCCAGCACGCGCAGCAGTGCGCCGACGGCGCGCGCCGCGATACCGGACGGCACCGCGTCCGGCCGGTGGGTGACGCGGATGCGCACCGTCTCTCCGGGCATGACGACGATGCTGAGCGGGTAGTGATTGACGTCGTGGCCGTCCACCCCGGTCACGGTGAAGTCCGCGGTGGCGCCCCAGCCGTCCGGGCCGACGGGGTAGTTCTCGTAGACGTACAGCGTGTCGAACAGCTCGCCCGAGCCCACCTCACGCTGGATGTCGGCCAAGCCGACATGCTGGTGGCCGAGCATTTCCGTCTGCTCGCCGTGCGACCGGGTCACCAGCTCACCGAGCGATTCGGCCGGGTCGAGCCGGACCCGCACCGGGACCGTGTTCACGAACAGGCCCACGATGTCGTCCACGCCTGGCAGTTCCGGCGGCCTGCCCGAGACGGTGGTGCCGAACACGACGTCCGATCGGCCCGACAGCCATCCCAGCACGACCGACCAGGCGGTCCGCATGACGGCGTTCACCGTGACCCCCTGCCCTCGCGCCCACTCCGTGACGGCGGCGGCCGTCGCGGCGGGCAGCACCAGGGTGTCCTGCCGCGCCGGAGCGCCGGGCGTCCCGTTCCCCAGCAGCGTCGGTCCGTCCACATCGGACAGTTTCGCCGCCCACCCGGCGAGATGTCGTGCGGTGTCCTGCTCCCCCAGCCAGGACACGAAGTCGGCGAACGAGCCTGCGGGGTCGAGGGCTCGCCCTTCATACGAGGCCAGCACGTCGCGCAGCAGCAGTGGAAGGGACCAGCCGTCGAACACGAGGTGGTGCATGGTGAACACGAGCCGGGCACGGCCGGGGGCCGATCGCAGCAGCACGCACCGGGCCAGCGGTGCCGTTGCCACATCGAGCCGTACCTCGCGGTCGGCGGCCAGTACGGTTTCCATCGCGGCATCCGGGTCGTCCATTTCGGACAGATCCCGTTCGGTCCACGGAACCGAGACCTCCTCCGCCACCACCTGCACCGGTTCCCGGTCGCCCTCCAGCACGAAGGACGCCCGCAGTCCCGGGTGCCGCGCGAACACGGCCTGCACGGCCGAGCGCAGGCGTGCGCCGTCCACCTCACCCGCGAAGTCCACGCCGAACTGCACCAGGTAGTCGTCCGCGGCGGACTCGTCGAACAGCGAGTGGAACAGCAGACCGCGCTGCAACGGCGTCACCGGCCACACCTGAACTCCGTCCCGCCTGCGGGCGGGCCCGCGAGCCGGACGTCGCGCGGGCGCGGCGGGCCCGGCACCGGCCACCGGTCCCTCCGGCACCGCCACGGCGGCCTCGGCCAGCGCGGCCACCGTGCGCGCGGTGAAGATCTGCTGGGTGGTCACCTTCAGCCCGTGCTCCCGCAACCGTCCGGCAAGGCGCAGGGACAGGATGCTGTCCCCGCCGAGCGCGAAGAAGCTGTCGTCCGCACCCACCGTGTCCAGGCCGAGCAGTTCGGCGAACAGAGACCGGACGAGCCGTTCACGCTCGGACCCCGGCGCCCGGTAGGGCGAGTCACCACCGGGGCGTGGGCGTGGCAGCCGGGCCCGGTCGAGCTTGCCGTTGGGGGTCACCGGCACGCGGTCGAGCAGGGTGATCGTGCCCGGCACCATGTACTCGGGCAGGCTGCGCGCGGCCCGTTCCGCGAGCTCCGCCACCTCGACCGTGCCCGCGGTGCGCGTGGGAACCACATAACCGAGCAGCCGGGTGGGACCCGACTCCGGCTCGTCGACGATGACCACGGCGTGCGCGACGTCGGGATGCCCGCCGAGCGCGGCCTCGATCTCACCGAGTTCGATCCGCCTGCCGCGGATCTTGACCTGGCCGTCGTCACGGCCGATGAACTCCAGCATTCCGTCCTCACGCCAGTGCACGATGTCGCCGGTCCGGTACAGCCGGGACCCCGGCGTGCCGAACGGGTTGGCGACGAAGGCCGCCGCGGTCCCGCCGAGACGGTTCAGGTACCCGCGGGCCAGTCCGTGCCCGCCGATGTACAGCTCGCCGCGAACCCCGACCGGGACGGGACGCAGCGCGGTGTCCAGCACGTACACGGCCCCGTTGGCGATCGGCAGTCCGATCGGCGGGGTGCCGGTCCCGGTGAGCGCACCGCTCGTCGTCGCGAAGATCGTCGTCTCGGTAGGGCCGTACCCGTTGTGCAGTTCGACCCGCGAGACCCAGCGCTGAGCCAGCTCGGCCGGGCATTCCTCACCGCCGACCATGATCGTCATCCCGGACGGCAGCTCGGCGGGTTCGACGGTGGTCAGCACCACCGGTGGCACCGTCACGTGCGTCACGCCGTACCGGTGCACCAGCCGGGGCAGCTCCGGGCCGGCCGGTGGCGGCCCGCCCGCACCCACCACCGCGGCCGCGCCGGTGAGCAGCGCCGAGACGAACTCGGACACCGACATGTCGAAACTCGGCGTGGTGAACTGCAGCACCCGCGAGCCTGCCTCGATGCCGAACCGCACCACGTGGGTGTGCACCACCGACGGCAGCCCGGCGTGGGTCACCAGCACGCCCTTCGGCCTGCCGGTGGAACCGGAGGTGTAGATGATGTAGGCGGGGTTGCCGGGGTCGAGCGGTCCGGGTAGTTCCTTCCGGGTCAGGTTCGTCCCGGAGTGGGTGGCGAGCTCGGCCGCCTGCGCGGGGTCGTCGACCAGCAGCCGATCGGCGGGCAGGGAGGGCGTGGCAGCGGCGATCGCGGTGGTCGTCAGCGTCACCGCGGGCGCGGCGTCGGCGAGCATGTACTCCACCCGGGCGGCCGGATAGGCCGGGTCCACCGGCAGGTAGGCCGCGCCGGTTTTCCAGGTCGCCAGCACGGCGACGATGAACTCGGCCGACCGATGCAGGGCGAGGGCCACCACGGTCTCCGGGCCGGCGCCGCGTTGCACGAGCAGCCGGGCGAGCCGGTTGGCCCTGGCGTTCAGCTCGGCGTAGGTCAGGTCCCCGGTCGCGGTGACGACCGCGGGGCGCGCCGCGTGCAGCAGCACCTGCCGTTCGAACAGCTCGCTCGCCGTGCCACCCGGAAGCTTTACGGCGGTGTCGGCGGCGGCGTCGAGGAACTCGTGTTCGGCATCCGAGAGCAGTGGCAGCCCCGCGACGGTGGTCCCGGCTCCGGTGGCCGCGACATCCTCGAACAGGCCGGTGATCCGGCCGGCGTGCCCGGCGACCTCGTCACCGGTGTAGGCGGCGTCGTCGGCGTCGACGTCGATGCGCAGGCCGTGACCGTCGGATCGGTCGTAGAACGACAGGGCGATGTCGTCCACGACTCCGGTCGACAGGTTGTGCGCCGTGGCCGGGCACGGGCCGAACCGCAGGTCGTAGTCGAACGCCATGATGTTGACGATCGCCGAGCAGAGCGGGCCGGGGTGCTCGCCGGACGAGGCCGCCCTGCGCATGTCCTCCATCCGGAACCGCTGATGCCGCAGGGCGGAACCGATCGCCGTCCCGGCACGGGCCGCGAGGGCGGCCACATCCATCCCCGGCTCCACCCGGACGCGGATCGGCAGCACGTTGGACAACATGCCGGGGGTAGCGCGGGACTCCGGCGCCTGCCGCGCGGCCACCACGAGGCCGATCACCTGGTCCGGTGTTCCGGTGCAGCGGTAGAGGTAGGCCGCGGTGAGCGCGACGATCATCGACGAACGGCGCACGCCGGCACCCGCGCACACCCGGTCGAGGGCATCGCGCTGCCGCGGCGGCAACCCGTTGGTCACCCGGCGGAATCCACCCTGCCCGGAGGGTCGCCTGCTCAGCGACACCGGTTCCGGCAGCGCCGCCAGCTCGCGCGTCCAGAAGTCACGATCGGCGTCGAGACCGCCGGTCCCGGCGTAGTCGCGCTCGGCATCATCGAGGGCACGCATGGTGCCGAACGGGCACGGCGGCACCCCGGTGCCTTCGGCGAGCGCCGTGTACACCCTCGCCACCCGGCGGGCGATCAGTGAGACGCTGACACCGTCGACGACGAGGTGGTGGTACCGGCTGAACCAGAGGTGCCGGTCGTCGGCCACCCGGAGCAGCGCGAAGCCGAACAGCGAGTCGCCGGTGAGGTCGGCGGGCACGGCGTACTCGTCGCGCATCCATCCCCGGGCCGCCGACATCGGATCCGCCTCACCCCGCAGGTCGGCCACGGTCAGCGGAAACCCGGAACGGTCCCGGTCGACGCGGACCGGCTCGCCTCCGGACAGGGCGAACCCCGCGTTCAACGTGCCGCATTCCGCCACCGTCCTGCGCAACGCACGCTCGAAGAGCGTGGGGTCGAACTCCCCCTCGATGTCCAGGTACTCACCGACGTTGTAGCCGGGGCTGTCCGGGCGGATCGACTGCGCGAGCCAGATCTCCCTGGCCGCTGGGTACAGGGGTCGTGCGGCGGAGTCCCGAGTGGGCACGGTGGATCGGCCTCCCTGGTCGCCGGTCGCCGGCGGGATCGGAGCGAGTGGAATGTCTGCGTCGACGGCCCGCGGAACGCGGAAACGGGGTGCCGATTTCTCGCGTCACCGGGCGCGTCACTGCGAAATGGGACACCACCACGAAGAGAAGATCCGGAACGACACGGATCGACGGGCAGGAAACCGATCCGACGACCTCACCACGTTCTGGAAGTGGTATCGGACGACTCCCATTTGCTCTGCCACACCAGGGATTTTCGGGCAGATCCCAACCTCAGGCAATCATCCCGCGGCAATTCGGCTAATTCTGACCATCCCGGACCGAACGGGGATCATCATTTTTGATGACATTCTCCTCGCGGCCTCACCCTGGCCAGGCCGGAGGCTCGGACAGGAAGTGCGGTTCGATGGGATTCCGCGAGCGGGAATCACCATTCCCGCGAATCCGCACACACGCCACCACCCCCGTCAGGTGGCCCGCGCGGTCCTGGCACACCGGGCGTGGCCACCTCGACGGGCTGGGCGTCGGTGATGACACCGTGCGTGCAGGAGGCGCTCCGGACTTTGCCGGCCACCCTGGCCGGGCCCGGTCATGAGCGCATCCGCAGGCGGCGGGCATCCGCGCCACTCATACCGTCCACAGTGGACTTTCGCCGGGCAGGATCCGGGCGGTGAACGCCGCGTGGGCACGCCGTCGGCTGGTACGGCGCACCCACGCGGCAGCGCAGGGGCGCGGGGGTCGCTCAGGCGCTCTCGTCCAGCCCGTTGACCGCCGCCATGCGCACCGATTTGTGCATACCCGGGCGGCTGATCAGGGACAGGTTGAGAGCGTTGCACACGGCCGCGGTGCGGTTGTCCGCGTTCAGCTTTCGCAGCACGTTGGCGACATGGGTGTTCACCGTCCCGGTGCTGATGTGCAGGGACCTCCCGATGGCCGCGTTCGACTTGCCGTCGGCCATCAGGGTGAGCACGATCTGTTCGCGTTTGGTGAGTATGTCCACGTTCTGCGCGCGAACGGTGAGCAGGTCCAGCACGCCGTGGTCGAGCCGGCGCAGCAGGGTCGGCGAGACGAACAGCTCACGGCGGGCGGCCGCGTGCACGGCGGCACCGATGTCGAAGACCGTGTCCTCGGGCAGGGTGATCCCGCAGGCCCCGCCTCGGACCGCTTCGGACACCTGATCGGTGTCGGCCTCGCACATCACCACGAACGGCACCGGCGGGCGCCCGTCCTCGGCCGCGAGCCGGTCCCAGTCGACCGCGCTCGCCCCGCCGAACCGGATCAGCCAGACGTCGATCCGCTTGCTGTCCGGATCGGACAGCGCCTGCGCCGCGGAACGCGCCTTGACGATGAGCCTGATGTTGAAACGTTCCAGAGCGAGGCCGAACAGGTGGTTGTCGTCCTTCTCGTCCCTGGAGACGAGTCCTACCGAAAGCATGTCAGTACCGCCTCGTAGCCGTCGTCGCGTACCTCGTCGCCTCTACCCTGGCGGAACCTGCCATGGCGGAACCTGCCCTGGCAGAATCCACCGTCGCGTCATTCGCGGCCGGCGTGGCGAGGCGGCACCGGGCCCGCGCTGTCCCGCCGCGCCTCGGATCGCGGACTCCCGCGGCTCCCGGGTGCGGCGGTGGGGCACATCGCCTCGCGTCGGCGGGTCTCGCGCGGCGGCCCGCGAGCTCGGGCGTCATGGACGTTCGTGGCGCACGGGACCGAGGAGCGGTCCCCCGGAACGCCGGGGCGGGCTCTGGCCGGTGACCAGCAATGGCTGGCATCTTCGCCACCTCTCTTTACGCTCACACGAGCGAATTGAGATTAATCCCTCACGAAGTAGGTACCCACATTGAAGAACTTCGTCCCATTGCACGTCAACTTTTTGGGTGATTTTGCCCATAAACTGCTCGAATGAGCGGGCCTCTGTGTATTCGGCTGGACGGCCCACTCCGCGCACGCTTCCACCCGAGCCTCCTCCGCGACTCCAGCGTTACCAGCGCAAACTCCGCGACGCGGCCGCGAACCGAACGTGAGCACCGTCGACGATGCGCTGATTTGGTCACACAGAACGATTCCAGCCAACCGGAGCGGGCTCCCGCCCGCCCGGCCGGACAGCCGGACGTGAACCCGCCAACATGTGTCGACCAGACCTGGACTCTGGTGCCCGAGGCGCGCTCACCTGTGCACGCCAATCATCGCGAGCCTGTCGCCACAGCCTGCCAGGCCGGAGAGTGCAGGTCCGCGCGCATTCCCGGCAGCGCACACTCGCCTTTAGGAACATGCGACAAGACGGCTTGATCGTCCCAGGTAATCCCAGTTCACAGCGTGACGATCAACCGAAGTCGGAAGAATCGCGCAGACCGTCGACGGACCACGGCTCGGTGGATAAGTACAACCCGTATGGCAATCGGCGCCGGGAAGGCTCGAATGAGCGAAACGGGGGCGGTTGCCGCTCATTCGCCCGGGGGCGCGCGGCTAGCGCCGGGCAATCATGACCGGTGCGCTCACCGTGTTCGCCGCGAGGGCTACGCGCGCGCCGGTATCGACGCCATCGCCGGGGAAGCCGGCGTGTCGACCCGCACCATCTACAACCACTTCCTGGACAAGGCGCAGTTGTTCCGAACAGTCATCCAGGAGAGCACCGTCCACGTCGCCGAGGCGAAGATCGCCATCATCTCGCGCTGCCTGGACGAGGTCACCGATTTCGAGGCGGACCTGATCGATCTCGGCCAGGCACTCTCGCAACCGATGTCCCGCTACGCGGAGCACTTCTCCCTTGTCCGCCAGGTGAACGCCGATTCCGGTCACATCCCCCGCGAGGCGATCGAAGCGTGGCAGGAGGCCGGTCCCGCACGGGTACGCCGGGAACTTGCCGCCCGGTTCCGGAAGCTGTCCGCATGCGGCCTGATGCACACCGAGGACCCCGACTGGTCCGCCCCGCACTTCATGACCATGACCTCGGCGGCGCATCCCGCCTTCCAGTGCCACGCGCCGACCGTGGACGAGCTGCCCGACCTCGTCGCCGCGGGTGTCCGTACCTTCCTGCACGGTCACCTGAACCGAGAGGCCCGGCTCGATCCGTCCTGAGTGGACCGAGCGCGTCCGTCCACTCAGGACACGGATGGCCCGGGTGCCGAAACACGTCCTGCGGAGCGGACGGCCCCGATACCGGCGACGACGACCAGCGCTGTACCGGCGGCCTCGGCCACGCGCAGCGGCTGTCCCAGTACGACCAGTCCCGCGAGGGCCGCCATGGCGGGGGCGAGGCTCATCAGCACAGCGAACGTCGCGGCCGGGATCCTGCGCAGCGAGGCCATTTCCAGGCTGTAGGGCAGTGCGGACGAGAGCAGCGCGACGGCCGCACCGAGCCCGAGGACGGACGGATCCAGCAGCGCCTGCCCCGCCCCGGCGATGCCGCCGGGCAGCACGAGTACCGCCGCCACCGTCAGGGACAACGCCAGCCCGTCGGTTCTCGGGAAGCGCCTGGCCGTCCGCGCGCTCAGCACGATGTAAGCGGCCCAGCTCGCACCCGCGCCCAGTGCGAACAGCACGCCGGCCGGGTTCAGCGTGCCGAGGCCCCCGTGGCCGAGCAGAGCGACGCCGGCCAGCGCGAGCACCGCCCACAGCCACGCACTCGCCCGGCGCGCGGACACCACCGACAGGGTGAGCGGGCCGAGCACCTCCAGCGTCACCGCCGCACCCAGCGGGATTCGGTCGATCGCTTGGTAGAGCATCGTGTTCATCGAGGCCAGCGCCGTCCCGAAGGCGAGCACCAGTCCCCATTCCGCACGGCCGTAGCCGCGCAGCCGGGGCCTGCACAGCAGGAGCAGAACCACCGCGGCGAGCCCCAGTCGTAACGCGACCACCCCCAGTGAGCCCGCGGGCACGAACAGCAGCACGGCGATCGCGGCGCCGCACTGCATGGAGAACTGGCCACCCAGCACCAGGCCGGCGCCGACCAGATCGTCCGTGGGCAGGGGTTGCCGGACCACGGGAGCGGGGCGAGTGGGCACGGAGCGAGCGGGGGCGGCCATGGCGGTGACGCTATGCGCGCACGCGACTGCGGAGAAATGCCGTTTCACCCCGGTCTATGCTTGGCGGGCATGACGGTAGAGCTGCGTCACCTGCGGAGCTTCCTCGCGATCGCCGAGGAACGGAACGTCACCAGGGCCGCGGCCCGGTTGCACGTCGGACAGCCCGCGCTGTCGCGGACGCTCGCCCAACTCGAACGGCACCTCGGCGTCCGCCTCGTCGACCGTTCCACCCGGCATCTCGAACTGACGCCCGCGGGCCTGGCTTTCCGGGAGCGGGCGGCAGCGGCCGTCACCTCCGTGGACCGGGCGCTCGATCCTGTCCTACTGGGACGACTGCCCCTGCGGCTGGGACACGCCTGGGCGGCTCTCGGCAGGGACACCGTCGCGCTTCAGCGGAGCTGGGAGCGAGAGCATCCGGACATACCGCTGCGGCTGCTGCGGATCGACGAGCGCGCCGCCGGACTGACCACCGGCGAGGTAGACGTAGCCCTGCTGCGTGGTGCGCACCCGGAACATCCCGGGGTGCGCAGGGAAACGCTGACCAGCGAGCCGCGCATGGCCGTGCTCGCCGCCGATCACGCGCTGGCCGAGCGGGACGAACTGGAGCTGGCGGACCTGCGCACCCAGGCGATCGCCATGAACACCGTGGCGGGCAGCACCGAACTCGGTCTCTGGCCCGCCGAATCGCGTCCCGTCCGTACGGTGCCGGTAACCAACACCGACGACTGGCTGGCCGCGATCGCCGCCGGCCACGCCGTCGGGGTGACCAGCAGTGCCACCGCGGACATCCATCCACATCCCGGCGTCGTCTACCGGCCGATCGTCGACGCGCCCCCGCTGCCCGTACTACTGGCCTGGACCGACCCTCCCGGGCACCCCGCCGTCGCGGAACTGCGCGCGCTCGCCCACCGAACCGTCCACTCGGGACACCCGCGCTGATCCGCCGCCGTCGCGGACGATTCTTGTAGGGTCACGAGGTGCGGAGCCCCCTCGTCCACCGAACGCGCCGACCTCGGGCCGGCGCATGGTGACGCCGTTGCGGTGGCTGCCCGCGAAGGACCGTCCTGGAAAGCAGGCCTGGCTCGGGCCGGTGGCGCTGGCGCTGGCGGTGATCAGCTGGATCACGCCGGTGGCGGGTCCCGTGGTGGCCGGTGTCGCGATCGCCTGTGCGGGATGGTCGATGTTCACGGCGAGGGAGTACCAAGTCGACTGGACCGCGGCGGTCGGCGCGGTCGTCGGACTCGGACAACTCGGATTCGCCGCGGTGCTGTTCGCCCTGTCGGTCACCGGGCACTGAGCCATCCGCGACCCGGGCCCGTTCGTACCCGGGCCATCCGATCAGGCGAAGTTGAACCGGTAGACCTGTTCCGCCTTCGTGTCGTCGGTGAAGTCGAGCACCACGAGGCCGAGCGAAGCGACCGGGTCCACGGCGTCGAGATACCCGGTGACCTTGGGCCAGATCGCCTCGTGCGCGGACCGCGGCCACAGCGCCCACCCCGAGGAGGAGGTGAACGTGAGGTACAGCTTCTCCGGGTCGCCGACGGGATACGCCCGCGCGGCGTCGAGGTGCTCGGCCACACCGGGCCACTTTCGCTTCTCCAGGTCCTCGATGGTGCCGATGTCGTAGTCGTCGGAGATGTCGAGCAGGTCGCTGCCCCAGCCGATGCCCGGTACCCCGCCGTTGTCGGCCAGCACCACGACCCGGCCGGCGGCCTCGCCAAGACGCGGGATGCGGGATTCGGTGTGCAGCAGGTCCGGCCACCGCCGGGCGTAGTCGGCGAAGATCGTGCCGAACTCGTCGTCGGGCACTGTCGAGTACTCCTGTTTGACGCGCATCAGCACGGTTTCCGAGGGATGCGCGGCGAGGAACGCCTGGCAGTCGTTGAGCACGTCGCCGAACATGATCTCCTGGAAGAACGCCCCGTGGTGAATGGCGAAGGAACCGTCGATCGCGCGGCAGCGCACGTCGAGAAAGCGGATCCCGGCGTCGAGCTGCGGCGCGATCCCGACGTCCTGGCACTGCACCAGTCCCCCGCCGTGCAGCGCACCGGAGTCGTGGGTCCCGGGGATGGCGAGCCGGGACAGGAACGTGGCGGAGTCGAGTTCGCCCATCCAGTCGGCCGGGCCGGGGGCGGCGGGACGGGCCGCGGACACGCCCGCGCCCACGGCGAGCCCGGCGCCGAGCACGCCGGCACCGGCCGTGGCGCGCAGGAACGACCTCCTGCTGAGCGAACGCATCGATCTGCCACCTTCCCGGCACGGAATGAAAGTCCTCCACATCGTGGCCGAGCGGGAGGTACGACGTAAACCGACGGAAGTGGGCTCCGCGCGGCGATACACTCGCCCGGGCCGCACAACGGGAGGCACCCGGAGGTTCGATGATCCGCCTGGCGACCGAGGACGACCTCGCGGCGTTGCCGGACATCGAACGGGCGGCGGGCCGCTGCTTCGCCGAGATCGGCATGGACGCGGTGGCCGCGGACGAACCCCCGGCCCCGGCCACCCTGGCCGGCCACGTACGGCGGGGACACGCCTGGGTGCACACCGCTGAGCGGAACGCACCGGTCGCCTACCTGCTCCTCGCGATCGTCGACGGCTGCGCCCACGTCGAGCAGGTCTCGGTGCACCCGGACCACGCGGGCAGACGCATCGGACGCGGACTGCTCGAGCGCGCGATGGGCTGGGCCCGGCGGCACCGCTACCCGGCAGTGACGCTGACGACCTTCACCGCGGTCCCCTGGAACGGGCCCTACTACCGGCGCCGCGGGTTCCGGTACCTGGACCGCTCCGAAGAAACCCCTGGCCTGCGCCGGATCCGCGCGCAGGAGGCCGCACACGGGCTCGACAGGTGGCCGCGTGCCTGCATGCGCCGGGATCTTTGAGCCCGACCGCTCACCTGAGCGTTTCCGGACAGTCCTCGCCGACCAAGGGGCCTGTTTCGTTGACACGCACCGGATCGGCCGGGATTCTCGGGGTGGCGACCGCGCCGGGGCGGCGGCACCGAAACGGCGCCGTCACCGCAACGGTCTGGGTGCCGCGACGCCCGTGGCGCGTTCGCGGTCGCGCACCGACAGGCTCCGCGACGGCACGGTCGGCGTCAGACTCATCCGCGACAGCGAAGGAACGCGCTCATGGAGCAGGTCGTACTCCTCGACGAATCCGGCCGCAGCACCGGCACCCAGGCGAAGGCAAGCGTGCACCACGCCGACACCCCCCTGCACCTGGCGTTCTCCTGCTACCTGTTCGACGAGGACGGCCGCTTCCTGCTCACTCGCCGCGCCGAGTCGAAGCGGACCTGGCCAGGTGTCTGGACCAACTCGTGCTGTGGGCATCCCGCGCCCGGCGAGGAGCTCGCGCCCGCGGTTCGCCGCAGGCTGGGCCAGGAGCTCGGCCTCGACGCCACCGCGTTCACCGTCGTCCTGCCCGCGTTCCGCTACCAGGCGAGGATGGCTGACGGAACACTGGAGAACGAGATGTGCCCGGTGTTCCGGGCCTACACCACCGGCTCCCCCGCTCCGGACCCGGCGGAGGTGGCCGAGACGAGCTGGGTCGACTGGGCGGATTTCCGCGATCAGGTGCTGGCCGGCGAGCGGGACGTCTCGCCGTGGTGCGCCATGCAGGTCGCCGAACTCGACCGGCTGGGACCGGACGTCGCACGCTGGCCGGAGGCCGACGCGGCCCTTCTGCCACCGGCTATCGCGCCCGCCCGCTGACCGGTCGACCACGCTCAGTTCCGGATCACGCGCACGGCCGCTCATCTGAGCAGTGCCACCAGCACGGTCAGTTATTTTCCACTGGGCCATCCGGGCTCGTGACACCGCCGTACGGGCCGCTGCGTCACGCCCGCGGTCGCAGTGCGCTCGGTCCGGCCGAGGACAACGGCCTTCGCATCCGGCGAATCGCCGAACTTGTGAATTAATTGTCGATCGTCACCGCTCGTGCACATGGCACCGGTGACGATTTCGAGCGTTCCACTGTCTGGTTAGAGCGTGTTACGGTCGAATACGAAACGCCGATCCGCTGGTATGCGCCGACTCGGCAGACCATTTCCATGACGAGGTACGCGACGAATTGCCTATTCCCCGTCCCGCGACGATGCCCGCCGACTCGAACGCTGCCGCCCGGAAGGCCCACCGGTGAACCTCCGCCACCAACTCTCGCTCAACGAGAACTTCGCACCCCTGTTGCCGGGCGTCCGCGAGGCACTGGAGTGGTCGATCGACGACTCCAACCTCACACTTGACGCCCTGGCCAGCGGACTCTCCGGCAGGATCGCCGAAAGCCTCGACGTGGCGCCGGAGAACGTGGTCGCCGGCGCCGGATCCGCGGCGCTGCTCCAGCAGTTCGTGTCCGCGCACGCGGGGCCGGGCGACGAGGTCGTCCACCCGTGGCCGTCCTTCGAGATGTACCCACTGCTCGCCCGCAACTGCGGCGCGGAAGCCGTGGCCGTGCCACTTCGCGGGTACGACCAGGACCTCGAAGCGATTGCCGCGGCGATCACCGATCGAACACGGATCGTACTTCTCTGCAACCCGAACAATCCGACAGGAAGTTTAGTAGAACAGGCAGAGCTGGAATCATTTCTGGACAATATCCCCGACCATGTGCTTGTTCTGGTGGACGAGGCGTATCGCGAGTTCGCCGACCCCGGGACACTGGCGGAGGCACTCGATCTGAGCCGCACAGATGAGCGGGTCGCGGTGGTCCGGACGTTCTCCAAGTCCCACGGCCTGCTCGGCCTGCGGGTGGGCTATCTGGTCGCCGCACCCTCGGTGACCGCGCCGCTGCGGACGACCGTGCCGTTCTTCCGCGTCGGCACCGCCGCGCAGGCCGCCGCCCTGGCCGCGATCGAGGCGGACGAGGTGATGCGCAGGCAGTGCGCCGATGTCGCCCGCGAACGCGAGCGGACCCGCGAGGCACTGCTCGGGCTCGGTTGGGAGGTTCCGCCCAGTGCGGGCAATTTCCTCTGGCTGCCGCTCGGCGAACGCAACGACTCCTTCGTGGACTTCCTCGCCGAGCGTGGTGTCGCGGTGCGGGCGATCGCCGGTGCCGGGGTGCGGGTGACCATCGGACCGCCCGAGGCGAACGACGCCGTGATCATGCTGGCGAAGGAGTTCGGCGGGTGACCGGCGCCGAGCAGCTCATCCGCGAGATCACCACGTCCTCGCTCGCCGACGAGGTCCGTGACGCGCTCGCCCGGCGGTGGCAGCCGGGAGACGGGCGGATCCACGAGATCTCCCGGTACGCCCTGCTGGCTCCGGGCAAGCTGCTGCGGCCGTTGCTGCTCGCCGCGACCGCGGAGACCTGCGGCGCTCCCCGCGAGCAGGTGCTTCCCGCCGCGCTGGCCGTGGAGTACCTGCACGTCGCCTCGCTCGTGCACGACGACATCATCGACGGCGACGACCTTCGGCGCGGGCGGGCCTCGGTGCACGCGCGCTTCGGCATGTCCGACGCGATCGTCACCGGCGACGCCCTGCTGTTCCAGGTCTTCGCCTCGCTCGCCGAGTGCGCGGACCGCGGTGCCTCCGATCGTGCCGTGCTCGCCGCCATCGGTGTACTCGCCAAGGCTGGGGTCGATCTCTGCGAGGGGCAGGCCCAGGAGGCCCGCCTCGCCGCCGCCGCGGACGGGACCGTCGCCGAGTACCTCCGGGTGGCGGAACTGAAGACGGGTGCACTTTTCCGCGGTGCGTGCCGCGCGGGGGCGTTGCTCGCCGGGGCGGAGCCCGCGACGGCCGACGGGATCACCCGCTACGCCGAGCACGCCGGGCTGGCCTTCCAGCTCCGTGACGACGTCCTCCCCTACGTGGGTGACGCCGCCGTGGTCGGCAAGCCGGACACCAGCGACGCCGCCAATCTCCGGCTGACGATGCCCGTACTGCTGGCGCGGGAGGTGGCGGGGCCCCAGGATCGCGCCGCCCTCGACCGGGCGCTCACCGCGGACCTGACGGCGCGGGAACGATTCGCAGTCCTGACCGAGGTTCTGGACCGCACCGGGGCGCTCGAGAAAACCCAGCAGCGCGCCGAGGCCGAGGCCGCGCTGGCCGAGGCCGAACTCGAATCGCTGTCTCCTTCGGAGGGCCGGGACCTGCTGAGCGCGCTGGCGCGACTGTCGACCAGCCGGGACCGCTGAGTCGTGCACGGCTACCGGTGGCGGACCGTCCGGGCGCACGTGCAGACCTGGCGGCCGTACACCCTGGCCTACCCGGCATTGATCGGGGTGGCGGGCGCCGCGCTGGCCGGTGCCGCGAACCGGCCGGGGTTGCTCGTCCTGGCCGCGGTGGTGCCCGCACTGGGCTGGCTCTCCGGCCACTATCTCGGCGACTGGTTCGATCGCGGGCTGGACGCCATCGAGAAGCCGCAGCGGCCGATACCCTCCGGCAGACTGTCCCAGGACGCCGCGCTGGCCTGCGGCATCCTCTGCGCCCTGACCTCGGCGATTCTCGCGACGGCGGCGAACTGGCGCATCCTGCCGGTGTTCGTGGTGACGATCGCGGGCGTGATCGGCTACAGCGCGGTGTTCAAGGCCCGCGGGCTGGCGGGCAATCTCGTGCGCGGCGCCCTGACCGCACTGGCCCTGGTGATCGGCGCGATGCTCACCGGCGGCACGCCTCCGTGGGTGCTGCTCCCGGTCGCGCTCGCGTTCCTGTTGCACGACGCCGCCTCCAACCTGGTCGGTGCGATCCGCGACGTCGACGGCGACCGGCAGGGCGGGTATGCCTCCGTGCCGGTGCTGCGCGGGGTACCGCACGCCGTACGGACGGCGCTGGGCCTGTATCTCCTCGCCGTCGCGGTGCTGGGTACCGCCGCCGCGGGCGCGCCGGATCCCGGGGCGCAGCTCGGCTTGACCGCCGCGGCCGCCCTCGCCGGTGCCGCCGCGTTCCGCGTGCTCGCCCGGCACGTCACGGAGCTGACCCGGCCACGGGCGCTGCGGGCACACGAGATCCTGGTCGCGGAACGGCTGGTGCTCACCTGTTCGGTCATCGCCGGTGCCGCGGGCCGTTGGCTGGCGCTCGGGTTGCTGGTTCCCGCACTGGCGGTCAGTCTCGCCGCGCAGGCCGCGATGCGGTCCCGGCACGAGTTCGCGACACCGATGACCCTGGAGAAGAGGGCGTGACACACGTGAAATCCCTGGCAGCCGCCGAGGTGTCCGAGGCGATCGGACTCGGTGCGGAATCGCTGTTCTCCGCCCAGCGCGAGGACGGTGTCTTCGACTACGGCGGGCACTCGCTGGTCTCCACGCTCGGCACGGTCGGGGCGGTCAGCGCCCTGCACTTCGCCGACCCGGACGGCTCTGCCGACCTCATCGCCCGCGGCGTCGACTGGCTGCGCCGGACGCAGGGTGCCGACGGTGGCTGGAGCATGGTGCCGGGCGGGCCGTCCGAGGCCGGAACCACCGCGGTGGCAGCGGCGACGCTGTCCGTGGTCGCCCCGGCCGAGGCCGGGAACGAGGTGGCCGCCGGACGCCGGTGGATGGCGGATTTCGGTGGCCTGGAAGCGATCCCGCACGCGGAGGTGGTCGCCTGGTGCCGCCAGTTCTACGCCTACGCGGGCTGGCTGGACGTTCGGGACATGCGGCGTTTTCCGCTGGAGCTCGCGCTCGTCCCCGGCCTGTACCGGAGGCTGTTCGACATCCGGGTGCCGATGGTGTCGGCGCTGGCGCTCGCCCAGCTCCGGCACAAGCCGATCAGCCGTTTCCACCGGGCGCTGGCGAAAGCGGCCGCGCCGAAGGCGCTCACCGCGATCCGCCAGGTGTACGAGCACGAGGGCAGCACCGGTGGCTGGTGCGAGGACGCCTGGGTGACCGGGCTGATCTGCGCCGGCCTTGCCCGCGGCGACCAGGGACGGGACATGGTCGACGGCGCGGTGCGCTGGTTCCGCGGGACGGTCACCGAGGACGGTGCCTGGAGCAGCGGCCCGCTCGACCTGACCTGGTCGATGTACGCGGCGGGCGGGTTGGTCGCGGCGGGGTACGCCGACGACCCGCGTCTCGGCTCCACCAAGGAGCTCTTCCTTCGCCTGCAACAGAATGTGCCGTTCCTGTCGTTCGGCTGCCCGCCGGGTTTCTGGGGCTGGTCGGGAACCCGCGGCTGGCCCGCGTCGCTGGAGACCGGGGAGATCGTCTCCGTGCTGCGCCATCTGCCCGGAAACGACCAGGACGACGCGGTGCGCCGCGGCGTGAGCTGGCTGACGTTGCAGCAGGACAGCCGTGGTTCCTGGGGGCTCTGCGTGCGCAACACCAAGGTCGCGAACAGCGGCCCGTGCCCGCACATGACCGTGCAGGCGCTGGACGCGCTGCTCGACGCCGGTGTCCCGCCGGAGGATCCGCGGATCGGCAAGGCGCTGCGGTGGCTGGAGGGTGTGCAGAACACGGACGGCAGTTTCGGGTCGGTGTGGTACCGGATGCACACCTCCGGCACCGCCGCCGTCCTGCGCACGCTCGCCAGGGCGGGCCGGGCGGAGGGCACCCCCGCCCGGCGGGCACGGGCCTGGCTGGAGTCCGCCCGGCTCGCCGACGGCTCGTGGGGCGACGGTACTCCCGGTGGCCCCGGCACGGTCGAGGAGACGGCGTGGGCGGTGGACGCACTGCTGACCGCGGGCGCCGCGCACGATTCCCCCGCGGTGGCCGAGGGCGTACGCAGCCTGCTCGCCGCCCGCACCGGCCCCACCGGCGGATGGCCCGCGGCCCCGGTCAACGAGTACGTCCGCTTCGTCTCCCGTTACACCAACCCGGCGCTCGCGCACGGCCTCGCGCTTCGCGCGCTCGCCGGTTACCGCGAACGGGCCGGACGATGAGCGTCGACGCCGTCGTGTGCGGCGCGGGGGTGGGCGGTCTCGCCGCGGCACGCGCCCTGGACACCCTGGGCATGCGGGTACTGCTCGTGGACAAGCAGCAGCGGCCGATGCCGGTGGCGAAGGGCGAGGTGTTCCAGCCCGGCGCACTGCGGGTACTGCAGTCGTGGGGTGTGGCGCAGCGGCTCGCCGAGGACGGTGCGCTGCGGCTGGGCAGGCTGGTCGCCCGCGACCCGGCGGGCGAGGCACTGATGTCACTGGACTACGGGACGCTGCCGGAGCCGCACCGGTGGCTGCTGGCGCACGACTACCCGTCGATCCTCGACGCGCTCACCGCCGGACTCGGGTCCGATGTGGACATTCGAAGGGGGGTGCTGGTGCGGGGCCTGCTGCGCGACTCCGACGGCAGGGTCACCGGCGTCCGGCTGGACGGCTCCGGGGGCGAGGTGAATGTCCGCGCGCCACTGGTGGTTGCCGCGGACGGCATGTCGTCCCGGCTGCGCCGCGAGGCCGGGATCGAGATCGAACGGGCGGAGTACCCGCATCGGCTGGTGGCGCTGGAACTGGCCGGGACACCGGGGGTCGAGCCGGACTTCTCCGCCTACGTGACCCCGAGGGGCCTGCGCCTGCGGTACCCCCTGCCCGGCGGCCGCGTCCGGCTATACGTGCAGGTGCGCCCGGACGAACTGCGCGGACTCTCCGCCGACGGACTCGAGGCCTGGGTCGCCCGGCTGGTGGCCGAGACGCCGGCGCTGGCCGCGCTGGAGCCCGCGATCAGGACGAGCCTGCCGACGCGCCAGGTGCTGCCGGTGGGCCGTTTCCTGGCACCCGCGCTGACCGTGCCCGGGTTGGCACTGACCGGGGAGACCGGGCATGCCGTGCACCCGATGGCCGCACAGGGCATGAACAGCGCGATCGCTGACGCGGACTGCCTTGCCGCCGTGCTCGCCGAGCACGGCGGGGTGGCGGACCCGGCCGCAGTGGACCGGGCGCTGACCGCCTACCAGCAACGGCGCCTTCCCGATCTCGCGCACATCGGCCAGGTCAGCCACAACGCGGCCCGGATGATCACCGACCTGTCCCGGCCCGGCCTGCTGGTCGGCAGGCGCGCGCTGCGCTACACCGGGGCGAACCGCAGGCTGCGCTACATGGTCATGCACAACATGTCCGGGCTCGGCGCGCACCCGCTGAGCCTGCTCGACCGCGTGCACCAGATCGGGCTGCTGCCCGATCCGCGTGCGGGACGGCTGCCCGCATGGGCGTGACCCGGTCAGCCGGACGGCGCGCAGTCGACGAACACCAGGCCGCCAGGTCCGGTCCTGGTGGAGAGCACCTCCAGTCCCGCGTGCCCGGCCAGGGTGTGGAAGTCCTCGACGCTGCGTTCCTGACCGCCGAGCAGCGTCAGCGACTGCAGGTCGAAGGACGAGTTGTTGCGCGCGTGCTCGGCCCCGGCGAGCACCTCGACGATGACCACCCGCGCACCAGGGCGCGCGGCGTCGGCGCAGCGGAGCAGGATCTTGGTGGCGTCCTCGTCGTTCCAGTCGGTGAGCACCCGCGAGACCAGGTAGACGTCGAACCCGGTGGGCAGGGCGTCGAAGAAGCTTCCCGGCAGGAATTCGGCGCGCTCGGCCAGTCCCGCCTCGCGCAGCGTCTCGGTGGCCTCCGGTTCGACGGGCGGCAGGTCCAGCACGGCACCGCTCAGCGCCGGGTTCTCCCGCAGCACGTGGGACAGCAGGGCACCGATACCGCCGCCGACGTCGATCACCCGCCGCGCGTCGGCCCAGTCGTAGCCGGTGGCGACGGCGGGCCCGGTCTGCCAGGCGTGCGCGGCCATGATGCCGCCGAAGAACAGTCGCAGCGGTTCGTCACGCTGGTAGTCGGTCCAGAACGGGGTGCCGTGCACGGCGTCGTAGGCCGATCGGCCGGTGCGCACCGAGTGCAGCATGCCGCTGTAGGCCAGGTCCATCTTGGCACCGGGGCCGTCGAGGTCGAGCCATTTCCGTTGCCACGCAACGTCTTCGCTGAGCAGCTCAGTGGACAGCGGGGTGAGCGCGTACACCCCCGGTGCGGGCTCGGCGAACAGTCCTATCGCGACGAGATGACGCAGCAGGCGGGCAAGGGCGGCCTCGTCGGCATCCGCCGCCGCGGCCAGCGCCCCGAGCGCGCTCGTGCCGTCCCGCACCAGTTCCGGCAGCCGCAGGGTGACCGCGGCCCGGACGGCGTAGGGCGTGGCCAGATCGATCAGCCGGGCGAGTTCCGCGCCCGCGTCCTGACCGGGCGTCTGCGCACCGTCACCGGAACTCGCCATCGATACACACATCCAATCGAGAGAAAGGGAATACCGCCGCCGGATCGATGCGGTTCGGTATTTCCCACCCTGTCCCGGAAGCACGGGGCAAGTCAAGCGAAAACACGATTCCTCCGACGAGATCCGGTGTCTCGAGAAATTGTGATTCCTCCTGCCCGGACGACGGAGGATTCACCGAAAGGACGTGTCACACGATGAACGAGGACAACGGCACACGTTTCGACGTGCGCCCCGTGTCGGGCGCGCTGGGCGCCGAGGTGCACGGCGTGCGGATCGGCGAGCTGGACGACGCGGCATTCGCCGAGATCCGCGCCCTGCTGCTGCGTCACCTGGTCCTGTTCTTCCCGGACGCGGCAGGACTGGATCCGTTGGCACACAAGGAGTTCGGCCGGCGGTTCGGCGAACTGGAGGTCCACCCCTTCCTGCCGAAACTCGACGGCCACGACGAGATCGTGGTGCTCGACTCCGAACAGGGCGCGAAGGCCGACGTCTGGCACACCGATGTCACGTTCTCCGCCTCTCCCCCGCTGGCCTCGATCCTGCAGATCATCGAATGCCCGCCGGCCGGCGGCGACACGATGTGGAGCAATCAGTACCTCGCCTACGAATCCCTCTCCGAGCCGTTGCGGGAATTGCTCGACGGGCTCACCGCTGTGCACGTTTTCGCCCATCCCGCCGGGACGTTCCGCAGTGAGGCGGAGCATCCCGTCGTCCGGATCCATCCGGAGACGGGGCGCCGATCGCTGTACGTGAACCGGATGTTCACCACGCGGATCCCGCAGCTCGCCCCGGCCGAGAGCGAGGTGCTGCTGCGGCACCTGTTCGAGGTGGGCGAGAGCCCGCAGCGCACCTGCCGGTTCCGCTGGGTTCCCGGCGCCATCGCGCTCTGGGACAACCGCGCCACACAGCACTACGCGGTCAACGACTACACCGGGCGAAGGGTGGGGCAGCGGGTGACCGTGCTCGGCGACCACCCGGAGGGCGGAGCGCCCCGCTGGGAGCACCACAGCGCATCGGCACTGAGCGCGGCGAGCAGCCGCTGACGCCGGGTCGCCCGGCGGGCCTCAACCGCCCCCGGGCGCCCGGACCGCCGGGACCCCCACCTCGATCGGAACGAGTTCACCGAGATCCCGATCGGACAGTTCCCGCGCGGCCGCGAGCACGGTCTCCTGCTGCGCGGTGATCCGCTCGTCCACCAGCACGCTGAGGGCGTACGCGACCCGGCCGGTCTGCCGGACCGTGGTGTCGTCCACCAGCGGGCGCATCGCCGAGGTGATCACGAGGCCGGTGACCTCACCGCCGGGGGCCTGGGCGGCGCCCACGGAGAAGGTCTCCCGCGGATTGGCCGCGCCCTCGACGGCCAGTTCCCGCAGCCTGCCGAGCAGTTCGTGCCACTGCGTGACCTCGCCTTCCAGCGTCGTCGCGGCGAGGTCGTCGGCGGTCAGGCCCATGCCGCGTTCGCCGGGCCCGAAACAACGGACGTAGGAGGTCAGTGCCGCTGTCCAGAGCGCGTCGACGACCACCTCGTCGACGCTCTCACGGCCGGGTTCCGGTTCGCGCGCCAGCTCGGCGACCAGCCGTTCGCAGCAGCGGAGCACGAACTGCAGTTCGTCGAAGATGGCGGCGAGGTCCGCCAGTGCCATCGCCGCGGGGCTGCGCAGTCGTCGTGCGGTGGTGGGCGGTGCCGCCCCCTGCTGCTCGGACATCCCGGACGCTCCCGTCCCCGCCGCCGGACCACTGGAGCACGATCGCACCACGACCGCACGGGCCGCGGGGTCTCAGTTTGCGACAGGGACGGCTTCGTGAACCAGGATCGCCGGCCTCAGATTCCGGGTACCGGCACGACGGGGAGTTCCCGGTGGCCGTTGGCGATGAAGGACTCCATCGGCGACAGCTCCCCCGCGGGCACCGCCAGCGCGGCGTGCGGAAGACGCTCGAACAGCGCGGGCAGCGCCACCGAGGCCTCCAGCCGGGCGAGCGGCGCGCCGAGGCAGTAGTGCACGCCGTGACCGAACGCCAGGTGGTCCCGGACCTCGCGGTCCACGCGGAACTCGTGCGCGTCGCCGCCGAAGTGCCCGGGATCGCGGTTGGCCGCCGCGTAGGCGGCCAGGATCGGCGCGCCGCGCGGAATCCGGGTGCCGTCGGCGAGCGTCAGGTCCTCCACGGCGTAGCGCAACGGAAGATTCGCGATGGACGGCTGCCAGCGCAGGGTCTCCTCGATGACGTCGGACCACCCGGCGCGCCCGGCACGCACCAGTGCGAGCTGGTCCGGGTGGCTCAGCAGGGCCGCGATCGCCTGCGTCAGCAGGTTCACCGTGGTCTCGTGGCCCGCACCGAGCATCAGGATCAGCGTGTCGGCGAGTTCGTCCTCGCCCAGTGGGCGGTCCTGCTCGGCCGACGCGGAGAGCAGCACGCTGGTGAGGTCGTCGGCGGGCTCGGAACGCTTGCGTGCCACCAGATCCGCGAGGAAGCGGGCCATCTTCTGGTGGTTGGCCATCGCCTCCTCCGGCGTCGACGAAGTGCGGAAGACACCGTCCACGATGGACCGCAGGTCGGCCCGCGCCTCGTCGGGTACGCCGAAGAGGTCGCTGATCACCTCGATCGGCAGCGGATGGGCGAACCGGGCACGCAGGTCCACCACCTCACCGGGCGCGCAGGCCGCCAGTGAGTCGAGCAGGCCCGCGGTGATCTCGGCGATGCGCGGCCGCAACCCGTCCACCCGCCGTGCGGTGAACGCGCTCGCGAGCGGCCCGCGCAGCCGCCGGTGCTCCTCGCCGTAGGCGGTGAACATGTTGTTGACCGCGACCCAGCTCAGCAGTGGCCAGTCGCCGGGGACCTCGCCGTCGCGCCACTGCGGCCAGTGCTGACGCGGGTCCTTCGACACCCGCGGGTCGCGCAGCAGGGACCTGAGTTCCCGGTGGTCGGTGACCGCCCAGGCACGGATCCCACCGGGCAGTTCCACCTCGGCGGCGGCTCCGCGGGCACGCAGCGCGGTCGCCTCGCCGTGCAGGTCGCGCCCGGCCGGGTCGAGGGTCAGCGGGCAGTGCTGCGGTGCGGACATTCGGTGTCTCCTGCGCTCGGATCGGGGGTCTGCGACGGCGGTGGGAACTGCACGGGGAGCGCGGTGAGCGCACGGTGGAACGGGCCGGGGCGCCACTGGAGGGCCGTGCCGTCGGCGAGCGACATGCCGGGAAGGTGGTCGAGCACCGTCTCCAGCGCGATGGTGGCGATCAGCCGCGCGGGATCGCGGGCGGGACAGGTGTGCGGGCCAGCGCTGAACGCGAGGTGCGCCCGGTTTCCGGTGGGCACCTCGCCCATGCGGGACGCGACGTCGGTGTTGGCGGCGGCGATGCTGATCACCACCGGCATGTCCGCCGGGAGGCGGACGCCGCCGAGGCGCACGGCCCGCGTCGGATAGGTGACCGCGTAGTTGGCCAGCGGCGGATAGCGCCACAGCACCTCGTCCAGCGCCTCGTCGATGCTGACGCTGCCGTTCACCAGCGAGTCGGCGAACCGGTCCTCCGTCAGCAACAGCAGCAACGCGTTCGCGATCCAGTTGCTCACCGGCTCCACGCCCGCGCCCATCATCACGACGAGCTGGTGCAGGAGTTCGTCGTCGTCGAGGCCGTGCCGGTGCTCCAGCAGCCGGGTCGTCACGTCGTCGCCGGGCTCCCGGCGCTTGTACTCCACGAGTTCACGGACACAGCGTTCGAAGGCCGCGTTCGCCTCCTGCACGTCGGTGCCGTCCCACAGCGCCTTCAGCGAGTCGACCATCCGGGCGCTGATGTCCGGCGGGCAGCCGAAGACCTGGTGCAGCACCAGCAACGGCAGCGGCGCCGCGTACTCGGTGAGCACGTCGGCGGAGGTACGCCCGGTGAACCCCTGGATGAGGGTCAGCGCGCTGCGGTGCACGAAGTCACGCAGTTCCGCGGGGTCGACCGCGCGCAGGCTCTCGGTGACCGGTGGGCGCAGTCGCGCGTGCGCCTCCCCGTCGGCGAACAGGGTGTTCGGCCGCCAGGACATCATCGGCATGATCGGCGAGTCCGCCGGTGCGTGCACCTGCCAGCGCCGGGAGTCCTTGCGGAACACGTGTGGCGAGCGGAGAACCTGCAGGGCGGTGGCGTAGTCGGTGACGAGCATCGCCTGCACCCCCTCGGCGAGCTGGACCGGCGCGATGGGGCCCTGGGCGCGCAGGGCCCGGTACGTCCGCTCCGGGTCCGCGGCGAAGTCCTCGCCGTAGAGCGGGGTCCCGGTGGTCTGCCCCAGCCGCGCCGGGGTGATGGCAGGCAGGGGCCGGGTGGATTCGGCGCTGGACTCGGTGGTCGTCACAGGAGGGCTCCGCGGGGTCCGGACGTGGTGAGCAGGTACTGCATGAGGGTGATCAGGGCGTGCGTGCAGGACGAGTGGTCCCTGGCGTCGCAGGTGACCAGTGGCGTCTCCGGGGTGAGGTCCAGCGCTTCACGGAGCTCGGACTCGGGATGGCGCGCGGCCCCGTCGAACTGGTTGATACCCACCGCGTAGCGCAGTCCGAGACCCTCGACGACGTCCACCGCGGCGAAAGAGGCGTCCAGGCGGCGGGTGTCGGCGAGGACGAGCGCGCCGAGCGCACCGCGGGCGAGGTCCCGCCAGAGGTACTCGAAGCGTCCCTGGCCGGGCGTGCCGAACAGGTACATGACGAGCTGGTCGTTGAGGGTGCGCCTGCCGAAGTCCAGCGCCACCGTGGTGGTCGTCTTGCCCGGGGTGGCGTCGAGATCGTCCACCGGTTCGCTGGCCGCGGTCATGCTCTCCTCGGTGTAGAGCGGCCGGATCTCGGACATGGTGGAGACGAACGTGGTCTTGCCGACCGCGAACGGCCCCACGACGAGGATCTTCACCGAGCGCGTCACGCTCCCCGGCAGATACGCCTCAGACGGCAAGGTTGCGGAGACCATCCAGCACCTCCTGCATCAGTTCGACGCTCGGCAACTCGGTCGGCCGGGAGGTCGCCCGCGCGGCGAGCTGACCGCCGGCGATCAGGTCCCCGACCACGATGAGCGCCGCGGTCATCGGCAGCCGGGCGTGCCCGGCGATCTCCGCGACGGACAGGCCGCCGCCCCGGCACATGTCGAGCACCCTGCGCTGATCCGGGTCGAGACCGGGAGCCGATCCGATCACCGCGGCCTCGACGAGCGTGGCCGGGTCGAGGGCGGCACCCTCCGGGCGGGTGCGGCCACCCGTGACGACGTACGACCGCACCAGGGCGGACTCCCGACGCGGCCGCCCCGTCGTCACTGCGGTCCCGTGGCCCTGCGTGCCGGGCTCACCAGCTCCTTGCCGAGGCGCTGGGTCACCTCCTGCATCCGGACCGCGACGACACCGAGGTCCGCGTCCGGTCCGGTGGCCACCACGAGGTACGCGCCGTTCGCGGCCTCCTGCACGAGCTGGTAACCCTGCTCGTGCTCGACCACCGTGCGGCGGAATCCGGCCGCCGGATAGCCGACGGGTTCCATGCCGTTGCGGGCGCAGGACTGCAGCACCGCGGACGCGGCCGCCCAGCGTTCCGCGTCGTCGCGCGGGAGGCCCTTCTCGTGGGCGATCAGCATGCCGTCCCCGGAAGCGACGACGGCGGTGCGGATGGCGGGCATCCGCACCAGCTCGTCCAGGATCCAGCCCTTGTCCTCAGCCATCGTTGCCCTGCCTGCCTTCCGCGGCCATCCGGGTGCCCTGCTGGAACGCACGGAGGTTGTCGGCGGTCGTGTCGGTACTGCGCGGGGACGGTGAGGGCGCGGGAGTCGGAGTGGGCGCGCTGTACGCGGGCTGCTGCGCCGGCAGCGCGCTGCGACGGCGTTTCGGCAGGCCGCCTGCGGTGGTGTCGTTGACGGGCACGGCTTCCTCCTCCTGCGGCCAGGACGTCGCGGCGGGCACGGGGACGGGCTCGAGTTCGGCCTCGTCGGTGTCGACCGTGGTCAGCAGCGCGGTGGGCAGGAACAGGGTGGCGCGCAACCCACCGCGCGAGGACCCGGAGTCCAGGCTGACCCGGAACCCGTACCGGGCGGCGAGCACGCCGCAGACGGCGAACCCGGTCTTCGGGGGATTGCCCAGCTCGGTCAGGTCGGCCTCGCGCTGCCCCCGGTAGAGCAGCGTCGTCGCGTGGGCCAGTTCCTCGCGGGTCATGCCGACACCGCCGTCCACCACGGAGACGGAGACACCGTGGTAGTCGGTGTCGAACACGACGTCGACGGCCGAACTCGGCGGCGAGGACCTGGTCGCGTTGTCCAGCAGCTCCGCGAGCGCCATTCCGACCGGCTCCACGACGCGACCGGTCAGGGCCGTCTTCTCGTCCGGGGCGGCGGCGCGGACGCGGCCGTAGTCGTGGATGCGGGACTGTGCCCCGCGAACGACGTCGGCCAGTTCGGCCGAACCGCGCTGCTGGCCCGGCCAGGAGCCGCACATGACGGCCAGCACCTGGAGCCTGCGCTGCATCTGGGCGACGACGTGGTCGACCGGGAGCAGCGCCTGGAACACGTCGGGTCCGTGCGCGTGCAGGACACCCTGGATTCGGTCACCGGCCTCGTTGCCCAGCGCCTGCATCCGGCGGACGGTGCCGTTCACGGCCTCCTGCGCGGAACGGACCTGGCGCCTGCGCTCGGCCTCGGCACCGTCGTCGGTGACCGGGGGCGGCGGGGGCGGGACCCGCTGCAGTTCGTTCTGCTGATGCTCGGCCCGCCGTTCCACCGCGGCGAGGCGTTCACGCAGGTGCGCGGTCGCCCCTTGCTCGCGGCGCAGCAGCACGCCGAGCCCGGCGGCCACGGCCACCAGTACGACGCAGACCGTCACCCATATCGCCAGTTCCATGCGTCCTCACGACCCGCTCGACCCGTTGCCCGACCAAGCGGGCACCAACGACTTCCGAGTCACGGAAAGGTGCTGGTCACCGGCCGAGCAGGACCGAACGCCCTCCGCAATCGACGCCCACCGTATCGAATGGACGTCCCACGATCGAGCCTGCACCGAGAACTGCGTGTCTGCGTGTCGCCCGGCGGGCGTCCGACCGCCGGGCATCACTCGTCCGGACCACTTCCGTGTCGGGGCTCCAGCGGCCGGTCACCGTCGGATGCGCTCCATCGCCGGGTCGAACAACGGCTCCGCGGCGACCGTCGCCGCGATCCGCCGGCCGAAGTACTCGATCTCCACCGCCGTGCCCACATCCGCCGAGGCGGGCAGCCAGGCGTAGGCGATGGGCCTGCCGATGGTGTGCCCGAAGGCGGCACTGGTGACGTACCCGGCGGTCACCCCGCCGAGCAGCACCGGTTCCTTGCCCAGTACCACCGACTCGCCGTCGTCGACAGTGAGGCAGCGCAGGCGGCGGGTGGCCGTCTCCTCGGACCTGCCCTCCAGCGCCGCGCGGCCGGCGAACTCACCCTTGGCGGGCCGGACCGCGAAGCCCACCCCCGCCTCGTAAGGATCGTGCTCGGTGGTCATGTCCGTGCCCCACTGGCGGTAACCCTTCTCCAGCCGCAGGCTGTTGAAGGCGGCCCTGCCCGCCGCGATGACGCCGTGCTCCTGCCCGGCCTCCCACAGCGCGTCCCACAGGCGCAGCCCGTTGTCGGCCGAGGTGTAGATCTCCCAGCCGAGTTCGCCGACGTACGACAGCCGCATCGCGGTCACCGGAACGCCCGCGATGTGCGCGCGCCGGGACCGGAAGTACTTCAGTCCCGCGTGCGAGAAGTCGTCCTCGCTCAGCGGCTGCACCAGATCGCGGGCCGCCGGGCCCCAGACGCCGACGCAGCAGGTGCCCCCGGTGATGTCGCGCAGGTACACGCTCCCGTCCTCCGGCAGGTGGGCGCGCAGGTGCTCCAGGTCGAGGTTGCCGTTCGCCCCCACCTGGAAGGTCTCCGGGCCGAGCCGGGCCACAGTGAGGTCGCTGCGCACCCCGCCCGCCTCGTCCAGCGCCAGGGAGTAGGTGACCGCGCCGACGGACTTGTCGAGCTGGTTGCTGGTCAGCCGCTGCAGCAGGGACAGCGCGCCGGGACCACTGACCTCGAGCCGCTTGAGCGGGGTCATGTCGTAGAGCGCCACGGCGGTGCGGGTCCGCCACGCCTCGGCGGCGGCGATCGACGAGTGGAACCGTGCCGACCACGGATCCCGGGCGGGCGGGCGCCACTCCGGCGGGAGCTGGTCGACCAGCGGGGCGTTCGCCTCGAACCAGTGCGGCCGCTCCCAGCCGCCTGCCTCCAGGAAGAACGCGCCCAGTTCCCGTTGCCGCACATGGAAAGGGGTCACCCGCAGATCGCGCGGCGACTCGCGGGGCTGAAGCGGGTGCAGCACGTCGTAGATCTCCACGAAGTTCTGCTGCGAGGTCTCCGCGACGTATGTGCTGGACCGCTGCACCTCCTCGAAGCGGTTCACGTCCACCTCGTGCAGGTCGGTCTCGGAGCGGCCGTCGACGAGTTGCTGGGCGACCGCCTTCGCGATCCCCGCCGAGTGCGTGACCCAGACCGCCTCGGCTACCCAGAAACCGCGCACCTGCGGGGATTCGCCGACCAGCGAGTGCCCGTCGGGGGTGAACGAGAAGACGCCGTTGAAGCCCTCCTCCACCTTGGCCTGCCGCAGCGCGGGCAGCAGCAGCCTGCTCTCCTCCCACTGCGGCGCGAAGTCCTCCTCGGTGAACGGGAGCATGGAGGGCATCGAGGAGTCGCTGATGCCGCCGTCACCGTCGTCGAGCGCGTCGAGGTCGACCGGCATCGGCCGGTGGGCGTAGGAGCCGATGCCCATCCGGTCGTTGTGCTCGCGGTAGTACAGGTCCTGGTCCTGGTGCCGCAGGATCGGCAGACCCGCCTCGGATTCCTCGGTGTTGCGACCGACGAGCTCGGCGAGCTGGCCGGTCTTCGCGTACTGGTGCGCCAGCGGCAGCAGCGGCACCGCCATGCCGACCATCTCGCCGACCTTCGGCCCCCAGAATCCCGCACAGGACACCACGATGTCGGCCGGGAAGACGTCCTCGCCCGCCCGTACCCCGGTGACCCGCCCGCCGGACTGGTCGATGCCGGTGACCCTGGTGGAGCCGACGAAGCGGGCGCCACGAGCCTCGGCCCGGCGGGCGAGCGCGATCACCGCCCTGGACGCCTTCGCCAGCCCGTCGCTCGGTACGTACAGCGCGCCCAGCACCCGGTCCGCGTCGAGCAGCGGGTACCTCCTGGCGCACTCCCCGGCGTCGATGAGGGTGCCGTCCACACCCCACGAGGTCGCCCAGCCGTGCTTGCGCTTGAGGTCCTCCCAGCGCTCCGGGGTGGTCGCGACTTCCATGCCGCCCACCGGGTTGAAGCACCAGGCACCATCCACGTCGAGCGAGGAGAACTTCTCGACGGTGTACCGCGCGAACTCGGTCATCGTCTTGGAGGCGTTGGTCTGGAAGACCAGTCCCGGCGCGTGCGAGGTGGAACCGCCGGTCAGCGGCAGCGGGCCCTGGTCGAGGACGGTGACGTCGGACCAGCCGCGGACGGTCAGCTCGTCCGCGAGGTTGGCGCCCACGATGCCGGCGCCGATGATCACTACACGGGGCGAGGTGGCCATGGGAGTTCTCCCTGCGAATAGGTGGCGGTGAAGTTTCTGCGGAGATCGGTCAGCGGAAGACGACGGTGCTGTTGCCGTTGAGCAGGACGCGGCGTTCGCAGTGCCAGCGCACCGCCCTGGACAGGGCGAGCGCCTCGGCGTCCCGGCCCACGGTGACCAGCGCGCGGGGGCCGTGGGTGTGGTCCACCCGCTGTACCTCCTGCTCGATGATGGGTCCCTCGTCCAGGTCCGGGGTCACGTAGTGGGCGGTCGCGCCGACGTACTTGACCCCGCGGTCGTAGGCCTGGTGGTACGGCTTGGCGCCCTTGAAACCTGGCAGGAACGAGTGGTGGATGTTGATGGCCCTGCCCTGGAGCTTGAGGCACAGGTCGTCGGAGAGCACCTGCATGTAGCGGGCGAGCACCACCAGATCCGCCTGGTACTCCTCGACGAGTTCGAGCAGCCGCCGCTCCGCCTCCGGCTTGGTCTCCGGTGTCACCGGGACACAGACGAACGGCAGGCCGGCGGCCTCGGCCATCGGCCGCAGGTCCTCGTGGTTGGACACCACGACGGCGATGTCCGCTCCGAGACTTCCCGCGCGCCAGCGGAACAACAGGTCGTTGAGGCAGTGCCCGAACCTCGACACCATCACCATGATCCGTTCCGGCCGATCGCCGGTGACCCGGAACTCCATGTCGAACTCACGGGCCACCGTGGAGAACTCACGGGCGAGGTCGTCGGCGCCGGTGTCCGTTCCCGGGCAGGAGAACGCGGTCCGCAGGAACAGCGATCCGCGTACGTCGTCGTCGAACTGCTGGTGCTCCAGGATGTCGCAGCCGCGGCCGGCGAGAAACGTCGTGACGGCGTGCACGATTCCCGAGCGCTCCGGGCACCGGAGGGTCAGGGTGAAGGATTTCGCCACGGCGTGCTCCTCGGCTTTCGCGTCCTACTGTGATGATCTGTTGATATACCAATTGAGGCTAAGCGGCGTCCGCTACCCCGGTCAATGGCCGGTTTTCCTTCTGTAGCAACATATTTCGACACGATACGGGGACACGGCACGGTTCCGGAACGGACCGTCCACAACGGACTGACCGATCCTGCCCGCGAGCCCGCTCAGTCCGGGAGCGCGCGGTACTCCACACTCGCGTCGGCCAGCCAGTCGGCCAGGTACCGCGCGAACGAGGCCCGGACCAGCAGCACGAACTCGTCCTCGCCCCGGACCAGCAGCACGATCCCGGCACGTGCCAGCAGGGTCTGCACGCAGGTGCCCGACGGTGACACCGAGGGGTGCAGGTCGATCGCGCAGCCGTGCGCCAGCACATCGCGCGCGTACGGCCCGCTCAGCGTGACCGTGGTCCGCTGCGCGGACACGTCGACCACCGAACCCCGGCCGGCGAGCGCCTCGCCCAGGGCGTCCGTCAGCTCTGCGCCCAGGCCGGGCGCGGCCAGCACCAGGTACTCGTCCGGCCCCATCCAGAGCACGTCGATCCCTTGCCCGGCAACGGTTCCACTGGTGAAGGAGCACGGCGCCGCGGGCAACGGCACCCCGATCGCGGCACCGGCGCCGGTCACCGCGGCGGGATCGTCCACCCGCACCGTGAGCTGGGTCAGGTACGGCCGCTCGGCGGCGCGCGTGCCGGGGGCCAGTACCGCGGGTTCGCCTCCCCACACCTCACCCAGCGGGCTGTGCCGGAGTACGGACTCAACCGTCACGACGGGCTCCTTCCCTGTCGTAGAGCACGGATTCGGTCACGGTGACCGGAACGACCCGGTCCCCCACCGGCACGTGCAGTGTCTCGCCGATCCGTTCCCGGCCCGAGCGCACCACCGCCAGCGCGAAAGTCCGCTCCAGCGCGGCGCTGGTGTAGCTCGAGGTGACGTGGCCGAGCATGCGCACCGGCGGTTCCGGAAGGCGTTCGTGCTCGATGATCTGTGCCCCTTCGGGAAGCAGCACGCCCGGATCGACCGGCAACAGGCCGACGAGCTGCTTGCGGTCGGGCCGGTTGTTCTCCACCCGGGAGAACGAGCGCTTGCCCAGGAAATCGGTCTTCTTCTTCGACACCGCCCAGGACATGCCGAGGTCCTGTGGGGTGACGGTGGCGTCGGTCTCCTGCCCGATGATCGGGTAGCCCTTCTCCGCGCGCAGGACGTGCATCGTCTCGGTGCCGTAGGGCGTGATGCCGTACGGTTCGCCCGCCGCGATCAGCGCCTCCCACAGCGCGAGGCCGTACCAGGCCTCGACGTTGATCTCGTAGGCCAGCTCGCCGGAGAAACTGATCCGGCACACCCTGGCCGGGATCCCGGCGACCTCGGCGTCGCGCCACGCCATGAAGCCGAACGCCTCGTTGCCCGCGTCCAGTCCGGGCGCCAGTGCCGCGAGGACCTCGCGCGAGCGCGGGCCCACCAGCGGGACGGTGACCCAGTGCTCGGTGACGGAGGCGGCGTGCACGTCGAGGTGCGGCCATTCCGTCTGCAGCCACTCCTCCATCCAGTCCAGCACCATCGCCGCGTTACCGGTGGTGGTGGTGACCAGGAAGTGGTCCTCGGCGATCCGGATGACGGTGCCGTCGTCGATCACCATGCCGTCCACACCGCACATCACGCCGTAGCGGATCCGGCCGGGCTTCAGGCTGCTCATCATGTTCGTGTAGAGCATGTCGAGGAACCGGCCCGCGTCCGCGCCGCGCACGTCGATCTTGCCCAGCGTGGAACCGTCCATCAGCGCGACGCCCGAGCGTGCCGCCCGGCATTCGCGCAGGATCGCGGCGTGCATGTCCTCGCCCGCCAGCGGGTAGAACCACGGCCGCTTCCACTGCCCGACGTCCTCGAACTCCGCGCCGTGCGCCTCGTGCCAGGAGTGCAGTGCGGTGACCCGCACCGGATCGTGCAGTTCCCCGCGGTCCCGTCCGGCCAGTGCGGCGAAGGGGACGGCGGTGTACGGCGGCCGGTACGTCGTGGGCCGCTGCTCGGCGAGGTCCACGCCGAGCGCCTCGGCGACGATCGCCGAGGCGATCATGCCGGAGGTCTTGCCCTGGTCGTGTGCGGTGCCGATGGTCGTGTAGCGCTTGACGTGCTCCAGCGACCGCAGGCCGGCACCGGTCGCCCGCAGGATGTCGGACACGGTGGCGTCCCGTTGCAGGTCGACGAACCTGGTGTCCTCCGGTGCCGTGCCGGTGCCGGAATCGGAGCCGGGCGAGAGCCACAGCACTCGCGGGGGCACCTCGCCGGGCCGGGCGTCGGAGACGGGCAGGGCGACGTCCGCGGCCAGTGCGTACCCGGCGGCGAGTGTCGCCGCGCGGCCGGCGTCGCGGCCCTGCCGCACGCAGTCGGCGAACTCGCTGGCTCCGGCCGCCGCGCCCGCCACCCGCATCGCGGGCAGCGGGTCGCCGGGCAGGTAGGCGCCGAGCTCCGGGGCGTAGCGCAGCGCACCGCGTACCTGGCTGAACAGGTGGACGGTCGGGGTCCACCCGCCGGACACGAGCACGGTGTCGCAGGCGATCTCCGCCACCGATCCGCCGTCCACGGGTGCGACCCGGACGGATCGCACCCGCTCCTCGCCCTCGGCACCGGTGACCACCCGGCCGGCCAGCACCGCGATCCCGCGTGCCGTGCACTCGGTCGCCTGCCCGTGCGGCGGGGTCTCCCTCGCGTCGACGATCGCGGCGATCTCGACCCCGGCCTCGGCAAGGTCGATCGCGGCCGGGTACGCACTGTCGTTGGTGGTGAACACGACGGCACGGCGACCGGGCAGCACGCCGTACCGGTTGAGGTAGGTGCGTGCCGCCCCGGCGAGCATGATGCCGGGGAGATCGTTGCCCGCGAACACCACGGGACGTTCGTGTGCCCCGGCCGCGACGACGGTCTGTTTCGCCCTGATCCGCCAGATTCGCTGCCGTGCCGCGAAGTCCGGTGCCGCGGCGCCGAGGTGGTCGGTACGGCGCTGCACGGCGAGCACGAATCCGTCGTCGTAGGCGCCGAACGCCGTCGTGCGCTCCAGCAGTAGTACGTCCGGAGTCGCGCGGAGCTCGGCGACCACATCGGCGACCCAGGCCGCCGGGCAGCGGTCGTCCACGCACTCGTCCGAGCCGAGCAGCGCGCCGCCCGCCGTGCTCTGCTCGTCGACCAGTACCACCCGGGCACCCCCGCGGGCGGCGGTCAGCGCCGCGACCAGGCCCGCCGGGCCCGCTCCCACGACGAGCACGTCGCAGTGCGCGTGCTTCGCGTCGTAACGGGCCGGGTCGGGACGTTCCGCCAGGCGCCCCTGTCCGGGCAGGCCGTGCGCGACGAGGCCCTCGTACAGCTCGATGGCGGTCGCGCTGAGCATCGGTTCGGGGAACGGCTCGTCGACCTGCACCAGCGCGCTGGCCTCTTCGGTCCCGGCCGCCATGATGCCGCGCGGGCGGCCGTATCGGATGCTGGTCGCCACCTGGTGCACACCGTTGGCGAGCAGCGCAGAGGCGAGCGTGTCGCCGCGGTAGCCGGTCAGCTCTCGGCCGTCGAAGGTGAAGCGCAGCGGCGCGTCGCGGTCGATCAGGCCGCCGCGGGGCAGCCGGAACTCCGTGCTCATTCAGATCACCGGCCTGGGTTCGTCGTTGCGGTACACGGCGAGCAGTTCGTGCGTGCGGGTGTCGCGTACGGCGTTGAACCAACGGCGGCAGCCCGCCGAATGGCTCCACCGCTCGGCGAACGGGCCACTCGGGTTGTCGCGGTGGAAGACGAACTTCGCCCATTCCGCGTCCGACAGCGCCGCCGGGTCCCGCGGATACGCGATGTGCGCCTGTCCGCCGTAATGGAACTCGGTCTCCTCGCGCCGCCCGCACCACGGGCAGGTAATGAGTTGCATGGGGACTCCTGGAAAGTTCGGGCCGGGGCGGTGGCGCCGCCTGTGGTCAGTGGGCGACGGCCGCGGCGCCGTGCTCGTCGACGAGGGCGCCGGTGGTGAACCGTTCCAGCGTGAACGGCTCGTTGTACGGATGCGGCTTGTTCGTGGCGACGGTGTGCGCGAAGCAGTCGCCGACCCCGGGGGTCGCCTTGAACCCGCCGGTCCCCCAGCCACAGTTGAGATACAGCCCGTCGACGGGGGTCAGGCCGACGATCGGCGAGGCGTCCGGGCTGACGTCCACGATGCCCGCCCAGGACCGCAGCAGGTGCGCTCTGGCGAAGACGGGGAACAGTTCCAGCGCCGCGGCCATCTGGCGCTCGATGATGTGGAACGAGCCCCGCTGCCCGTATCCGTTGTAGGCGTCGATCCCGGCGCCCATCACGAGTTCACCCTTGTGCGCCTGGGAGACGTACACGTGGACCGCGTTCGACATGACGACCGTGGGGTGCACCGGTTCCAGCAACTCGGACACCAGCGCCTGCAGGGGATGCGAGACCACCGGGAGGTCGAGGCCCGCCATGACTCCCAGCACCGAGGAGTGGCCCGCGGCGCAGAGCGCGATCTTTCCGGTGGCGATCCGGCCCCGGGTGGTGCGCACGCCGGTGACCCTGCCGTGCTCGATGTCGAGTCCGGTCACCTCGCAGTTCTGGATAAGGTCGACGCCGAGCCGGGCGGCCGCGCGGGCGTAACCCCAGGCGACGTAGTCGTGCTTGGCGATGCCCGCGCGAGGCTGGAAAGTGGCACCCATGACGGGGTACCGCACGTCCGGCGAGATGTTGACGATCGGGCAGATCTCCTTGACCTGCTGGGGATCCACCCATTCCGCATCGATGCCGTTGAGCCGGTTGGCGTTGACCCTGCGCACGCTGTCACGTACGTCCTGCAGGCTGTGCGCCAGGTTCAGCACGCCCCGCTGGTCGAACAGGATCGGGTAGTCCAGTTCTTCTTCCAGTCCTTCCCACAGTTTCAGTGAGTGCTCGTAGATCCCGGAACTCTCGTCCCACAGGTAGTTGGACCGGATGATCGTCGTGTTGCGCGCCATGTTGCCGCCGGCCAGCCAGCCCTTCTCCAGGACGGCGACGCGGGTGATGCCGTGCACCTTCGCGAGGTAGTAGGCCGTCGCGAGTCCGTGGCCACCGCCGCCCACCACCACGACGTCGTAGGACGCCGCGGGATCCGGGTTGTCCCAGAGGAAGTCGGGATGTTCCGGCAGGTGCGCCCCGGGCGGTGTGGGTTCGGCGGGGGTCATGACGACGCCTCCTTCGCGAGCGGGCGAGACAACCGGTCAATCTGATCGACTGTTGGTATATCAGTTGTCGTTGTAGAGTAGGACGGGTGAGCACACAGGTCAACGCCACAATGCCGGGAAGCGCTCCCTCGCTCGCCGAACAGGCGTACGCCTCGATCCGCGACCGGCTGGTGATGCTGGAGATCAGACCGGGCGAACCGATCAACGAGGACTGGCTGAGCAACGATCTCGGCGTCGGCCGCACGCCGATCCGGGAAGCCCTGAAACGGCTGGAGAGCGAACGTCTGGTGGTCGCGTTCCCGCGCCGCGGCACCTTCGCCACCGACGTGCACATCTCCGATCTGGCACACATCTCGGAGGTCCGGCGCACCCTGGAGCCGGTGGCCACCGCCGCCGCCGCCGAACGGGCCACCGACGCTGAGCGGATCGCCCTCACCGCGCTGCGGGAGGACCTGGCCACGACCGGCGACCCCGGGGACAACGCCGGGCTGCTCCGCAAGGACCTCGGCCTGCACCGCGCGATCTACCGGTGCGTGCACAATCCGTTCCTTGAGGACACGCTCGTCCGCTACGACAACCTGGCCACCAGAATCTGGTGCGTGTTCGTCCCGCGCCTGTCCGGCATGGCGGGCCATGTGCACGAGCACGTCCCGCTGCTCTCCGCGATCATCGACGGGGACGCGGACACCGCGGCCGAGCTGACCCGCGAGCACGTGGCCGGGTTCGAGCGCGCCATCCGGGCCCTGATCTGACGGCCGGGCGGGCAGGCTCACCGGCCGCCGTCCGTCGCCGCGTCCGCGTCACCGACTCGGTCCCGCACCCAGTCGTGGAACTCGCCGATGTGGTGCTCGCTCGGCACGAGCACACCGCCCCCGGCGTAGGCACGTGAGTCCATCGCGAGCTGACAACGTTCGCAGGCCTCGAAGTCCTGCTGGTTGACCCGGTGGAACAGTTCGACCGACCGGGAGAGATCCCGGCCGGACTCCACCACCTCGGGCAGGTACAGCCAGTCGCAGTGAACCAGGGTGCGATCCGGGGCGAGCGGGAACATCCGGTGCACGATCACGTGGTCGGGCACCAGGTTCACGAACACCTGCGGCCGGACCGTGATCGCGTAGTACCGGCGATCCTGGTGCTCGCCCACTCCTGGCAGCCGGTCCACCCCCTCGCCGCCGTCCACCGTGAAGCCGGCGACGTCCTCGCCGAACTCGGCGCCGTGGCCGACGTAGTACTGCGCGGCGAAGCCGTCGGCGAACTCCGGCAGCACCTCGGTGAGTTCGGGGTGGATGGTCGCGCAGTGGTAGCACTCCATGAAGTTCTCGATGATCTGCTTCCAGTTCGCGCGCACGTCGTACTCGATGCGCCTGCCGAGGGCGAGCTCGCCGATGCGGTAGGCGTCAATCTCGTCCGGCCCGCCGAGACGCTCGGAGATGTCGGCCATCACCGTCTCCTCGAACGACGGCGGCTCCTCCGCCAGGCAGACCCACGCATACCCCAGCCACTCCCGCACCCACAGGCGGTGCAGTCCGTAGGCGGAGCGGTCGACGTCCGGCATCCCGGTGAGGTTGGGCGCGGCGATCAGTTTTCCGTCCAGGCCGTAGGTCCAGGCGTGGTACGGGCACTGGAACGACCGGCGGACGGCCCCGCTCTCCTCGGTGCACAACCGGGCACCGCGATGCCGGCACACGTTGAGAAAGGCGTTCAGCGCACCGTCGCGGCCTCGGGACACCAGGACGCTCTCGCGGCCGATCTGCACCGTCTGGAACGCTCCGGGCGCGGCCAGGTCACCCGCGCGCACCGCGCAGAACCACGCTTGCTCGAAGATCCGCTCCTGCTCCCGGGCGAAGATGGCGGGATCGGTGTAGTAGCGGCCGGGCAGGGTGACCATCAGGCTCTGCGGCAGGTCGGTGGTGGTCACGGGCACTGATCCTCTCGGTGGTGGACGGCCGGGGCCCGCCGTGTCGATCGCTCGGCCGCGCGAATCCGTTGTGGCACAGTCGTTCCCTCCCCCGCCGGGTCCTTGGATTCGATGAGTTCGGATGTGTGCTGCTCGGCACGGACAGGGCACGGATGCCATCGCGACGATGGACAGCCGCTACGTAGTTGCGTAATGCGCGTCACGTTGCCCTATAGGGAACACAATGCGGTTCGCGGCCGGTCGTGTCAAGACGCCTCGTCGGTGCTTTTCGGACTACCCGGCGGTAGCGAACGGCCGGTTCGCCCGGACGGGCGAGCCACACCCCGGGATCGTCCGAATTCGCTGCCCCGCCAGCAATTTCGTCCGAAGAACCTATTGACGGAGCCGGACACGTCCGGGACCGTGGGTTGCGCATGACGAACAGTGTTCCGTAATACGCAACAGGAGTTCAGATGATTCCAGTCTGCAGCGTCGACGAGCTCCCGGTCGGCGAGTCGATCCGGATCACCGCCGACGTCCCGGTCGCCATCTTCAACGCGGACGGGGAGATCTACGCGATCGACGACACCTGTAGCCACCAGGACGCCTCGCTCGCCGACGGCTTCCTCGAAGGCTGCTTCGTCGAATGCCCACTGCACGCCGCGCTCTTCGACCTGCGCACCGGCATGCCGAGCTGCCTGCCCGCCAAGAAACCTGTCCGCACCCACCCGGTCTTCGTCGAGGACGGGACGATCTACGTGCACGTGGCGGCCCAGCCCGTCGTGCAGCCCGCGGGACAGCCGGAGTTCGCGCTGTCACAGGAAAGTGTGGCCTGAACCGGCCAGAATCGCCCGTTCCGACATCGGCCGCCCGGCAAAGCTCGGGCACCACAGGCACTTCCGGAGGTTCGACATGATGCGCGCATGCACGGTGGACGAGCTGCCGCCCGGGGAGTCGGTGCGGATCGCCGCCGACGTCCCGATCGCGGTGTTCAACGCGGACGGGGAGATCTACGCGATCGACGACACTTGCAGCCACCAGGACGCCTCGCTCGCCGACGGCTTCCTCGAAGGCTGCTTCGTCGAATGCCCACTGCACGCCGCGCTCTTCGACCTGCGCACCGGCATGCCGAGCTGCCTGCCCGCCAAGAAACCCGTCCGCACCCACCCCGTGCTGATCGACTCCGGGGTCGTCTACGTCCGGGCGGCGGCGGCCGAGGAGGCGGCGTGAAGAGCGTCGCGATCGTCGGCGGTTCGCTGGCGGGTTCCCGTGCGGCACAGGAACTGCGTGCGCAGGGCTACGACGGCCTGCTGCTGATGATCGGCGAGGAGCGCCACCGCCCCTACGACCGGCCACCGCTGTCGAAGGACTTCCTCGCCGGCACCACCGGCCGGGACGAGCTCGACCTGCTCGACGCCGGTGAGGACACCGAACTGGATCTGCACCAGCGCACCGGGGTACGGGCCGAGCGACTCGACCCGGCCGCCGGCACGCTGACGCTGTCCGACGGCGCGGAACTGGCCGTCGACGGTGTCGTCATCGCCACCGGCGGGCGGGCCCGCAGGCTGCCGGGCACCGCGGGCATCACCGGAGTCCATGTGCTGCGCACGCTGGACGACGCGGTCGGCCTGCGGGCCGAGCTGACCGCGGGCTCCCCCCGCGTCGTCGTGGTCGGCGCGGGCTTCATCGGCGCCGAGGTCGCCTCGACCTGCCGCCGTCTCGGTCTCGAGGTCACCGTCCTCGAGGCGCTCGGCACTCCCCTGGCCCCCGTGCTGGGCGCCGACCTGGGCGGCATCTGCGCGGGACTGCACGCCGACCACGGCACCGAGCTGCGCTGCGGAACGGCCGTGGACCGGCTCAGCATCGCCGAGGACGGCGGCTCGCCACGGGTCACCGGTGTCCATCTCGCCGACGGCGGGTGGCTGCCCGCCGACGTGGTGGTCGTCGGCATCGGCATGACCCCGGAGACCGGCTGGCTGGCGGACTCCGGACTGATCCTCGACGACGGGGTACGCACCGACCACGGCCTCGTCACCGCGTTTCCCAACGTCGTCGCGATCGGCGACGTGGCCCGCTACGACGGACCGGAACGGCCGGTCCGGCACGAGCACTGGACGAACGCGTCCGACCAGGCCGGGGTGGCGGTGGCCAATCTGCTCGCCGGGCACACCGTCCGGCGGTACGTGCCGAGCGGTTACGTCTGGTCGGACCAGTACTCGTGCACCATCCAGCTCGCCGGCCATCCCCTGCCCACCGACGAACTGACCATTGTGGACGGTGACGTCGATGAGCGCCGATTCGTGGCGACCTACCTGCGCGAGGGCGCGACGGTCGCTGTGGCCGCGATGAACAACGCCAAGCTGTTCAACCGGATGCGCAGGCAACTACGGCGGGACGCCGAGCCGGCCGGGAACGCCGCGGTCACTGCGTGAAGTAGCCGAGCTGGTTGGAGAGTTCACCGGCACCGGCCCTGAGATCGTCCACCATCTGCCGGAGCCGCTTGCGGGACAGCCGGTAGGCGGGGCCGGACACACTGATCGCGGCGACCACGTCCTCGCCCTGGCCGTGCACCGGCACCGAGACGGCGTGCAGGCCCAGCTCGAGTTCCTCGAAGGAGGTCGCGTAACCGTCCTTGGCCACCAGCCGGAGCATGGTCCGCAGCTCGGCGGCGTCGGTCACGGTGCGCGGGGTGTACGGCGCCTGCGGCACGCCCAGGATGCGTTCGCGTTCCGACTCCTCGGCGCCTGCGAGCAGGACCTTGCCACTCGAGGTCGCGTGCAGCGGTGTCCGCTGGCCGGTCCAGTTCTGCGCCGCCACCGCGGCGGTGCCGCGGGCCTGGCTGATGTTGATCGCCACCGAGCCGTCGAGCACGGCGATGTTCACCGTCTCTCCGAGCTGTTCCGCCAGTGATTCGCACACCGGGGTACCGAGCCGCGCCAGGTCGAGTTGCGCGGTGGCGGCACCGGCCAGCCGGACGATGCCGAACCCGATGGTGAACTTCCCGCGTTCGCCCTCCTGCTCGACCATCCCCCGCGCCTCCAGCGCGCCGAGCAGCCGGGAGACCGTGGACTTGTGCACGCCCAGCTCACCGGCGATCTCGGTGATACCCGCTCCGCCCTTGCGTGCCAGCAGTTCCAGGACGCTGATCGCCCGATCGACAGACTGTACGAGTACAGGAGGCTTGCCGTCGTCGGAGTTTCCCATGGCGCAACAATAACGGTTCCGGCCGGACAGCCCGACAACCCGGGCGAACCGGAACGGCTCAAGGTCGCGGAGATCGTCTCCGGTGGGCGTCAGACGGCCCTGTGGCCACCTTCGGGGGTGGTCGTGGGACCCACCTCGTGACCGGGCTCGCCGGGCGTGCGGCGCTGCCGTTTGGCCAATGCCTCGGGCAGATGCCGCCTGCCGTTCGCGAGCCGGTCGCGGACCTGCCGTTCCAGGTCCCGGAACGGCAGGTAGTAGCAGTCCTCGTACTCCTCGACGACCTGGTAGGTCCACCGGCCGGGAAGGACGTCGCGGCCGACCATCTCCCGGTCGAGACGGCCGGCGAGCTCGGCGTGCCCGGCCGCGCCGAGCAGCGCGGCCGCCTCACCGACCGCGAGGTCGGCGTACCCGGTGAGCTGGTGGAAGGAGTAGAGGTGACCGCGGGCCCTTTCGGTCATCTCGACGGCCTCGACGAGCTTGCCGAGGGCACTGACGGTGGCCTCGTCGACCTGCGGTTCCGGGTCGAGCGGGTCGGTGGTGGTGTCGGGTCGCTGCGCGGCGGGTTCGGTCATGGCAGCGGACTACCCGCAGACGGCCCGGACGATGCCTGCCGCGCCCGCCGTCAGGTCCGCAGGCCCCGGCCGAACGCGGCGACGTCCCGGAGCAGTACGAGGCCCTCCCGCAACCTCCTGCCGACGGTGTCCGCGTCCACGCCGAGCACTCCGGCGATCTCGTCCCGGGTGCGCCCCTGGTAATAGGCCATCAGCAGGGAATCCCGCTGGGCCGCCGTGAGGATCTCCAACGCCCGCCGCAACCGTCCGTGCGCGTCCGCCGGGTGTGCGCGGTTGTTCCGCATCCCGTCGACCAGGTGGTCGCGCGGGACGAACGCCGCGCCGTGGTGCCGCTGCGCTCTCGCGTGCGTGACGGCGCGCCCGTGGGCCAAGGCCGTGACCCAGGTCAGGGCCGTGCCCTCGGTGGGTGTGTAGCGCGGGGCCGCGCGCCAGACGTCCACCCAGATCGCGCAGGCCAGCGTGCCGACCTCGGCTCTCGGCACCAGCTCCGCGATCAGGCCGCAGACCGGTGCCGCGGCGCGGTCGTAGAAGGCCCCGAAGGCCTCCTCGTCGCCCGCACCGGCCAGCAGGAGCAGGTCCTCGTCGGAGCAGGCGGAGTGGACGCGGGGGCCGGAGGAACGCCGGGACACCGGCCGGGCGGGCTGTGCGATCACGATCAGCTCTCAGACCTCACCGCGGCGCGTCCGGACGGGTGCGCGCCGACGGTGCAAGACGGGGCGGATCGTCGCTGTGCGGGGTCCGGACACGGACGACGTGGACCCGCACAGCGTAACCGGCCCGCCGCCGTACGGCTGCCCGGCCACTGCCGACGGGGTTTCACCGGACACATCCCCGGCTATCCCCGCCGCACAGCCGGTCGCGCCTTCCGCGGACGTGTCGAGGCGGCCGGCCACGCCGATCCGGAAGGCCGGTCCGATCATGATCTCCGTAGAGCAACTGGTTCCCGCTCCCGCCGAGGCGGTGTTCGCCGTGCTGTCCGATGGCTGGTCCTACGCGGGCTGGGTGGTGGGCAACTCGCATATCCGCGAGGTCGACCCGGACTGGCCGGTTCCCGGTTCCCGGATCCACCACAGCGCGGGCGTATGGCCCGCGCAGATCCGCGACACCACCCGGGTGCACGCCGTCGAACCGGGGCGTCTGCTGGAACTGCGGGCGAGCCTGTGGCTGTTCGGCGGCGCAGTCATCCGCTTCACGCTGACCCCCCGCCCGCCGGCGGGCACGCACGTGCTGATGGAGGAGGAAGCCGTCGACGGACCGTCCCGGCTGATCCCCGCGGCGGTACAGGCGCTGGCGCTGCGGCCGCGCAACCGCGAGGCCCTTGCCCGGCTGAGCGATCTGGCGGCGGGCAGGCACGCGACCGGCCGCCTCCGGCACGGTTCGGCGACGCGAGCACAGGATGGCCGGTAACCCCTGCGCCGGACCCCTCACTGGCCACAGTGGACGGTGACGGCGGATCAGCCCGCGGGCGCGCACACGGATTCGATCCGGTGGAAACGCCTGCCGTGATAGACGAGCCCGCCCGCGGACCGGCGTACACGGATCGCGGTGGGCCGCACGAACAGGACGCTGTGCGAGCCCATCTCGGTGCGCTCACCGATGGTGCCGACCACGGCGACCTGAGCCTCCCGCAGCACCGGCAGCTCCTCGGCGGGTTCCCAGATGTCCCAGGCGAACCGGTCCGCCATCGGGGTACCCGTCACCCCGGAGAAATGTCCCGCCAGCGCCTCGTCGTGCGCGCCGAGCACGTTGAGGCAGACCCTGCCGTTACCGCGGAAGACCTCGTGCGTCGCACTGCGGCGGTTGACGCAGACCAGCACCGTCGGCGGCGAGTCGGTGACCGAGCAGACCGCGCTCACCGTCAGGCCACAGCGCCCGCGCGGTCCGTCGGTGGTGAGCACGGTGACCGCGGCGGGCAGGTGCGCCATCGCCTCACGGAACACGGCCGGGGTCACCGCCCCGGCGGTTTCCTCGCTCGCTCGCCCGTCCACTCGCACTCCGTTCCTCGCTCCTGGTACCGCCGCCGGTGTATCGCCGCCCGCCTGCCCGCGGCCCGGTCACCGCATGAACAGGCCCCCGTTGGCGTCCCAGCAGGCGCCGGTCACCGAACCCGCGTGCTCGGCGGCGAGTAGCGCGACCATGTCGGCGACGAACCGGGGTGACCCCAGACCGCCGGTGGGGATGGCGCCGGTGATCGCCTCGAGCCGCTCCGGCGTGACGGTCTCGCGTACGACGGGCAGGTCGAGCGGGCCGGGCGCGACCGCGTTCACCGTCACACCCGCGGCGGCCAGTTCGCGGGCGAACACCTTCGTCACGGCCGCCACTCCGCCCTTCGCCGCGGCGTAGTGCGCGCCGGTGGCCGTCCCGCCGTTCTGCCCGGCCAGTGAGGCGATGTTGACGATCCGGCCGTGCCCCATGCCGGCGAAGTAGGCACCGAAGACCTGGCTGCCGAGGAAGGTCCCGTCGAGGTTGGTGGCGACGACGTCCGAGAAGCTCTCCGGCGTGATCTCCATCAGCGGCTCGATCCGGGACTCACCAGCGTTGTTGACGAGCACGTGCACCTCGGCCCAGCGGCTGGTCAACTCACGCAGCACCCGCTCGAACGAGGCCTTGTCCCGTACGTCCAGCGCCAGCCCGACGGCCGTGGCACCGGCCGGATCGAGCGCCCGCGCGGCACGCTCGGCCCGTTCACCGGACAGGTCGGTCAGCGCCACCCGGTGGCCGTTCTCATGCAGGACCTGGGAGATGACGCCGCCGAGCCCGCCGGCGGCACCGGTGACGAGCGCGACGCGGCCGGCCCGGCCCCTGGCGGGCGGTCGCGTGCCGGGTGTGCTCATCCCGCCTGTCCCGCGACGCTCGCCGGCATCGTCAGCGGACGTCCGATGCGCGCCTCGACGTGGGCGTAGCGCCACAGCGAGTACTCCCCGACCGGTGTGCTCCGGAACAGGTTGCAGGCGGCGGCGACCGTGGCCTGCGAGTCGACGTCGGCCAGGATGTAACAGGTCCACGGCCAGGACTGTGCGGGGCCGACCATGTGCTGGTCGTCGTCCATGCTGCCGAGCACGGTGACACCGGGCAACGCCGCGAGGTCGGCCATCATCGTCGAGAAGCCCTGCCACACCACCGCTCCCTGACCGGTGGGCAGGTCGAAGAAGTTCTGGTTGATCCCGATGCAGAAGAGCACGCGGAGCGGGCCGGTCGCGGTCTCGGACATGGTCGTCCTCTCGTTCGTGGTGCTGATGGGGCTGTGCGGGCCGGGCTCCGTCCCGCGGGCGCACCGGGCACGGTCGCCGGGCCGATGCGGTTCAAGGCGGCGCGGGCACACATCCCGGGTACGAGCCCAGGACGAGCCCTAGACGAATCCGGGGAACGCGGGCACGCCCATCAGCACCGAGCCCGCGCCGTCGTACATCCCCTCGGTCAGGAACGCGTGCTGCGGCACCACGGCGGCGTCACGCAGCAGCCGCTGCATCGGGTGCCCGGAGTGGATCGCCGTGGTGCCGGAGAGCCCGTAGGCCGAGCGGACCACGTCGAAGCCGACCTTCGCGGCGTGCGCGGCGGCCATGCGCAGCATGCCGGTCTGCACCGCCGTCGCCGGATCTCCGCCTTCCACAGTCGCGTAGACCTCTTCGGTGATCTCGTAGAAGAAGGCGCGGGCGGACCGGAGTTCGGCCTCGGCCTTCGCCACCGCGATGCGGTAGTACGCGCGGTCGGCGAGCTTCGGTGCCCCGGTGATCCCCGCGTAACCACCGCCGACCCGGATGGCGTGGTCGAGTGCCGCCCTGGCGATACCGAGGTTCACCACCGCCAGCACCTGGGCCGCGTAGGCCACCGAGGGGTAGCGGTACAGCGGCTCGTCGACGGAGGGGGCGCCACCACGGACGAAGGTCCACTCCTCCGGCACGACGACGTCGCGCACGACCAGGTCGTGGCTGCCCGTGCCCTCCAGCCCGACCACGTCCCAGTTCTCCGCGATCTCCACGTCGGCGGGCGGCAGTACGGCGGTCCGCGGCCTGCCGCCCGCACCGTCGCCGATGCCCACGCCGAGCAGGTCGGCCGCCATCGCACCACTGGCGAACTTCCACCGGCCGTCCACCCGGTAGCCGCCCTCGACCGGGGTCGCCGCCTGGACCGGGAACAGCCCGCCCGCGAAGACGACGTCCGGGCCGCCGGCGTAGATCCGCTCCTGGGTCCGCACCGGCAGTGCCGCGAGGTACACCGAGGCGGAGCCGAAGCTGGCGACCCAGCCTGCCGAGCCGTCGGCCTCGGACACCCGCTCGACCATCCGGAGGAACCGTGCCGGGGGCAGGGCGTCCCCGCCGAACCTGGCGGGCGTGGCGGCGCGGTAGAAGCCGAGCCGGACGAACTCGTCGACCATGTCGCGCGGCACGTGCCGCTTGGCGGTGAACTCCTCCCGCCGCCGGGTGACCTGCGCGAGCATGTCCGCGAACTGCGGTGTCGCGGTGGGGTCGCCGGTGCTCGCCGTGGGGACGGTGTCGGTCATCTGTTCGGGCTCCTCGCGTCGCCGTGGGTCCGGACCGCCCGCGTCGCCGTGGGTCGCACGGTCGTGGCAGCCGCAGGGCGACACTAGATGCGCGGGCGGCCGCGGACAATCAGGGAGCCCGTACTCGGGGCTGCGGGTTTCCCCGCTCCGAACTGAAGGAATCCCCTACTCGGGCGCCGGATCCCCGCCCGCGCCGGGATCCAGCGGCAGCGCGAAGGTGAAGACGGCGCCCCGGGGAGGGTTCTCGGCGGCGTCGATCCGGCCTCGGTGCCTGCTGACGATCCGGTGGCTCAGCGCCAGGCCGATCCCGTTGCCGTCCTCCTTGGACGTGAACACGCCGTCGAAGATCCGGCCCTCGGGGATGCCGGAGATGCCCTGCCCACGGTCGGACACGGCCAGTTCGGCGCCGTCGCGGACCCGGCGGGTGCCGATCTCCACCCGCCTGCTCCCCTCGGGCCAGCGGGCCATCTCGTCGATCGCGTTGAAGGCGAGGTTGATCACCACCTGTCCGATGAGGACCTTCTCGCAGCGCACCGGAAGCGCCTCGGCCGTCAGATCCAGGACGAGCTCGACCCCGTGGCTCTTCGCCCGCAGGTCCACGAAGTACAGGCAGTCCTCGACGATCCCGTTGAGGTCGGTGGACTGCTCGGACTGCTCCAGCCGGACCACGTACCGGCGCAGACTGCGCAGGATCTGGCTCGCGCGCTCGATCTGCAGCTTCGCGTTGTCCAGCCCCCAGGCGGCGGGCTCGTTCGCCTCCAGCGCGGGGCCGAGCCTGCCGCGCACCCCCTCCAGGAAGTTGTACGCCGCCGCCAGCGGCTGGCTCACCTCGTGCGCGATCGCCATCGCCATGTCGCCCATGGCGTTGTACCGCGCCAGGTATTCGAGGTTCTGCAGGTCCCGGCGATGTTCCTCCTCGGCGCGCACCCGGTCGGAGATGTCGTGCAGCAGCAGCAGATGCCCACGCAGGTCGCTCTCGATCTCGATGTACTGGCAGCTTCCGGAGAACCAGCGCAGCGTTCCCTCCGCGGTACGCAGCCGGTACCGGGCGTCCTGTGGAGGCGCGTCCGGGGACGCGGTCGCCATCATCAGCCGCAGCGCCTCGCGCGAGTCCCCGGCGCAGAACCCGCGGAAGTCCGCACCGGTCAGGTCGGTCACGTCCAGTTCCAGCAGCTTCGCCGCCGACTCGCTGGCGAAGGCGACGAAACCGTCCTCGTCGAGCACGACGATCCCCTCCGCCAGGTTGCGCAGGAAGGCGGTGAGCCTGCCCTCGGTGCGGACGAGGTCGTGCTGGACGGCCTTCTCCTCGACGATGTCCCGGAACTGGACCATCACGATCGGCCGGGAGCGCAGGTCGACCCGGATGGCGATCGCCTCGGTCAGGATCTCCTCGCCGCTCTTGGAGCGGTAGCACCACTCGGTGGCGCTGATGCCGTGGTCGACCGCGCGCTGCAGCCAGCCGACGCCGATCTCCCGGCGGTACTGCTCGGCGTTGCTGCTCATGTCCGGCGCCTTGAGCGGCTTCAGCTCGTCGACGGTGAATCCCAGCAGTTCGCAGGCGGCCTTGTTGGCCCAGATGATGTTCTTGGTCTTCGCGTCGTGCAGCAGGACGCAGTACTCCAGCGCCTGCACCAGTTCGCGGTAGTCGGCGAGGCCGAGCTCGGGCACGGGCCGGTCCCCGGTCACCGTGACCGCACCCGAGGGCCCGCGTGCAGCACGTCGCGAACCAGGGTGGCGATGCTCTCGGCCCCGGTCTTCTCCCGGATACGGGTGCGGTGCACGTCGACGGTCTTCACGCTGATGCCGAGCCTGCTCGCGATGTTCTTGCTCGCGACGCCGTCGACCACCAGTTCGAGGATCTCCCGCTCGCGTGGGCTGAGCGTGTCGAGACGGTCGGCGAGCTCCCGGACGGCGGCCGCACGGGCGAACCGGTCACCGGCGGTGCGCAGCGCCTTCTGCACCACGTCGAGCATGTGCTGCGGGTCGTACGGCTTCTCCAGGAAGTCCACCGCCCCGTTCTGCAGCGCCCGCACGGACATGCGGATGTCGCCGTGCGCGGAGACGAAGATGACCGGGATCGCCGATCCGGCCGCGGCGAGCGTCTCCTGGAGATCGAAACCGCTGGCACCCGGCATCCGCACGTCGAGCACCATGCAGGCCGGCTCCGCGGGGTCGTGGGCGTCGAGGAACGAGCGCACGTCCGGAAAGCAGCGCGACTCGATGTGCACCGACTCCAGCAGCCAGGCGAGAGAGGTACGCAGTTCCCGGTCGTCGTCGACGATGTAGACGATCCCGCCCGTTCGCACGTCCATACCCGCCTCGCCGCTCATCCGCCGGACCCCGGCCCGGACCGTCACCGCGTCCGTGCCCCGGCCGCCATCGTCCCGCACGCCCCTGGGCCCTGGCGAACGCGGCTCACCGGCCGAACGCCCGCAGCGTCGCCTCGACCAGCGCGTCGGCGAACGCCTCGTCGAGCGGCCCCGACCGGAGCAGCCAGCGCTGGGTCAGCGGCGCGTACAGCAGGTCGAGTACCAGATCGAGGTCGGCGTCCGCGGCGAGCTGCCCGGCCCGCTTGGCACTGCGCAGCCGCCGCTTCTTCGCCTCGGTCATCGGCCGTTCCAGCTTCTCCCGGTAGGTCTCGGCGAGGGCGGGATCGTTGATGATCTCGGTGTTCAGTGCCCGGATCGGGGCCTCGAAAGCCGGATCGGCGAACTCGGCCGCCGTCGCCCGCAGCACCGTCTTCAGGTCGGCCTCGAGGTCGCCGGTGTCCGGCAGCTCCACGCCCTCGCCGTCCGGGCCCTCGCTCAGCGTCAGGATCGAGTCGAAGACCACCGCGCCCTTGGACGGCCACCAGCGGTAGATCGTCTGCTTGCCCACACCGGCGCGCGCGGCGATGGCCTCGATGGTCAGCCGGGTGTACCCGAGTTCGGTGACCAGTTCCCGTGCGGCGGTGAGGATGGCTACCCGGGACCGCTCGCTGCGGCGGGAGCTGTCGGGCGCGCTGTGCGGTGCCATGGCGCGCACGGTATCGCGCGGCGACGCGCCGGGGCCCGGCTCTCCCCGCACGCTCAGTCCTGCCGGTGCGCCGTCCCGGCGGGTGCCGTGCTCTCGCGGGTCCCGGCCGTGTGGGCGAGGATCGCGTCGGTCAGCGGGCCGAACAGCGCGGGCGGCAGGGCGTGGCCGAGGCCTGGGATCTCCAGCAGCCGTGCCCCCCGGACGCACTGGGCGAGATGCCACGGATGCGGTGGCGGGAACAGTGGGTCGGCGGTGGCGGCGAGCACCAGCGTGGGCACCTCGGTCGCGGCCAGCGCTTCGGTGCGCAACAGCCCGGACTGGTCGGCGGCCGCGAAGGCCTCGGAGATGTCCTGACTGCCGGTGTGCTCGATGATGCCGCGTTCCAGTTCGCGGAAGTGCTGCTCGTCGAAGGGCAACTCCGCGCTGGCCAGCACCCGCCACAACCGGATCCTCCGGTCCAGTTCGGCGTCGAGTCCGGGCCCGGCCGCCGGGCGTGCCATCTCCTCGTCCAGCCAGGGGGCGACCCCGGGAAGTTCCGCGACGGGGACCGTGCTCCCGTCGGCGCGGGCGAACGGTGTCTCGCTCACGGCGATCGTGGCCAGCAGGGTGGCACTGAGCAGCCGTTCCGGATGGTCGGCCATCAGGAGCTGGGTCAGGATGCCGCCCAGCGACATGCCCACCACGTGCGCGCGTGCGATGCCGAGGCCGTCGAGCACGGCGCGCGCGTCCTCGGCGAGTTCGGCGATCCGGTAGGGCCGCGTGGCGTAGGACCAGGTCGACTTCCCGGTGTCGCGGTGGTCGTAGCGGACGACGCGGTGGTCAGCGGCCAGCGTCTCGACGAGCGCGTCCGGCCAGCCCAGCCCCGAGGACTGCGCGCCCATGATCAGTAGCAGCGGCGGGGCGTCCGCCGGACCGCGCTGTTCGGTCCAGAGCCGGACACCGGGTTCCACCTCGATGTACCGGACCAGTGGTGACGATGTATTCGGCACGGGGATCTCCCTCGGGGTCGACTGGGCTGGACTTGACTGAACGAGACGTATCGTCTCGCTAAGGCGACGGTACGTCAACCGGTACCGGCGTTCGCCCGCGTCCGTTCGGGCGGTGGAACGGAGCCCGGCATGCACCCGCGGTGAACGGCTCAGCATGATGGTCACGTGTGGATTGGCTATCTGATCGGCGGCGTCGCCGCGGTATGCGCGTACTACACCTCAGTGCTGGCCGACGCCCCGCCGGTCGTCCGCGTGACCCTCTACTGCCTGGTGAGTGCGTCCGCGGCGATCGCGGTGCTCTGCGGCTGCCTGCGCAACCGGCCCCGGTCGCCGCTGCCGTGGATCCTGATCGGGCTGAGCCAGGTCGTGTACGCGGTCGCGGACTGTTACTTCTACATCGCGCACTTCGTCCTGGACATCACCACGTTCCCGGCGCTGGCCGACATCTTCTACCTCGGCCACTATCCGCTCGTCGTCACCGGGCTGGTCGTGTTCATCCGGCGCCGCTCCCCCGGCGGTGACCTGCCCGCCCTGCTGGACGCGGCGCTGCTGGCGGTGGTCACTGCGACGATGTCCTGGCTCTACCTGATCGCACCGCAGGCACAGGCCGACTCGCCGACCCTGGTCAAGATCGTCTCCGTGGCCTACCCGGTGATGGACCTGATGATGTTCGCCGTGGCGCTGCGGCTGATCCTGGGCAGCGGCAGCAGGCCGTTGCCCTTCTTCCTGTTGTCCGCGAACCTTTTGCTGTTCTTCGCCGCCGACAGCACCTACGTGCTGCAGCAGCTCAACGGCACCTACGGGGCCGGGAACTTCCTGGACGCCATCTGGCTGTTCGGCAACCTCGCACTCGGCGCCTCCGCGCTGCACCCGACGATGGGACTGGTCGGCACCCCTCGGCCACCGGACTACGACCCCGGACCCGGCGGGTACCGGATCGTCGCGCTCTGCGCGGCCAGCCTCATCGCACCGGCGATCCTGCTGGTGCAGCACTTCCAGGGCGACCACGCCGACATCCCGGTCATCGCGATCGCGTGCGGGGTGCTGTTCCTGCTCACCATCGCCCGGATGGCGGTCCTGGTGGCGCACCAGCGCCAGATCGCCATCACCGACGCTCTCACCGGCCTGCACACCCGGCGGTTCCTGGAGACCCGGCTGCCCGCGGCGATGCACGAGTGCGATCGCTCCGGGGGCTCACTCGCGCTGCTGATCGCCGATGTGGACCACTTCAAGTCCGTCAACGACCGCTTCGGCCATCCGGTCGGCGACCGGGTGCTGATCGAGATCGCCCGCAGGCTCCGCGCGGTGACACGGGAGAACGACCTGCTGGCCCGGTACGGCGGGGAGGAGTTCGCGGTGCTGGTCCGCGGCACCGTCGGCGACGACGCCGCGGTCATCGGCGAACGCCTGCGCAGGCGGGTCGCCGAGACTCCGATCGCCCTGCCCGACGGCCGCCACGTCGACGTGACCATCTCGGTCGGAACGTCGAGTTACCCGCTGCACGGGACCACCTCGGCCGAACTGGTGACCGCCGCCGACCGCGCGCTCTACGCCGCCAAGGAACAGGGTCGCGACCAGATCGTGCTGGGCGACGATCCGGTCGTCGCCTCGACCACGGGCCACCGGCACGCCCCGGTGCTGCTCGATCTCGACGCCCTGGCCACCGAGGTGGACGGCTGGCTCTCCGCCCACGAGCACAGCAGCGCGGTCGGCGCCTGGGCGGGACTGGTGGCCGAGCATCTCGGCCACTCCCCCGCGACGGTGCGGCGCTGCGAGATCGCCGGCAGGCTGCACGACATCGGCAAGGCGATGATCTCCGCCGACATCTGGTCCAGCAGGGAGAAGCTCACCGACCAGGAGTGGCGGCGCATCCGCAGGCATCCCGACTACGGCTGGCGGATGCTGCGCGGTGTGCCGGGCCAGGAGGACGTCGCCGTGATCGTGCGCCAGCACCACGAGCGCCTCGACGGCAGGGGCTACCCGGACGGGCTCCGCGGCGCCGAGATCCGGGCCGAGGCACGGATCGTGACGGTCTGCGACTGCTGGGCGGCGATGCTCGCCGAGCGCGTCTACCACGCGCCGCTGACCGAGGAACAGGCACGCGCGGAACTGCTCGCCGGCCGTGGCACGCAGTACGACCCGGACGTGGTCGACGCTTTCCTCACCTTGTGGGACAACGGGATTCTCGGTCCACTGCCCAGGCTGCGGTCCCGGACCTGAGGCCGCGCCCGGAGCCGCCGGGAGGTCAGGACTGTTCGGCCAGGGTGTTCCAGAAGGTCAGCTCGTAGCTCTGGAAGAGGCGCGCGTAACGGCGGGCACGCACGGCGTCGAGGGTCCCCGCGGCGAGGCCCTCGTCCACGGCGGCGACGGCCTGGTCGTCCGGCTGCGGGGTGGCGAAGAAGTCGAAGAAGCCGCACGCCTGCTCACTGAACCCGTAGTGCTCGCGCATCCCTCCGGCGATCTCCGCGCAGTAACGGCCCCAGGCGGCGAAGTTCGCGGTGATGGCGACGGCGACCTCGGCGGGGTCCCCGTTCAGCGCGAGCCAGGCGAAGTAGGCCGGGTAGGCCTGGCAGCCCGCCTGCGGTTCGTAGGCGCGCAGGTCGTCCTCATCCATGCCGGCCTCGGCGGCGAGTGCGGGCAGTTTCGCCAGGGCCAGGTCCTCCCCGCCCGCGAGGCCGCCGAAGTAGCGCCGCGCCTCCAGCCCGCCGGAACGCGCCGCGAGGGTGTGGAAGCTGCGCCAGTCGCTGGGCACGATGTGCAGTTCCTCCGCCGCGATGACACCGAACACCCGCCGCGGAGCGGTACCGGCGGCGATCAGCGGCGCCAGCCGGTTCTCGTCATCCCGGGGCGCCAGTTCTTCCTGCACGGCCCGCAACAGTTCCCGCCCGGCGGAAGTCATCTCCCACGGCTCCTTCGTCTCGGTGGATGGTGTCGATCGGCGTGGCCCGGTGTCCGGCGCCGGAGGCAGCCTAGGCCCTGGCCGGTGCTTGCAGGGCGATGGGATTCGTGGCGGCGCGGTTGCCGGCACGGCAGGGGCGCCGACCTGGGATCGTTGCCCGCGATGGACGTCTACTGGAACCACAACACCGCCTACCACCCGCGGATCGTGACCGCGGCTCGGCGACTGGGCGGGACCGCGCTGGACATCGGCTGCGGGGACGGGTTGCTCGCCGCCCGGCTCGCCGAGGTCTGCGAGCACGTGGTGGGCGTGGAACCCGACGCGACGGCGATGGATCGGGCCCGCGTACGGCTGGGGCACCGGCCCGGGGTCACGCTGCACCACGGGTCGTTCCCGGCGTGGCCGCCGGACGGCGAGCGTTACGACCTGGTCACCCTCGTCGCCACCCTGCACCATCTCGACACCGCGACCGCGCTGACGCGGGCCCGTGACCTGCTCCGGCCGGGCGGCGAGCTGTTCGTCGTGGGACTCACCCGCAACGCGACCGCGGGTGACTGGGTGCTGTCCGGTCTGGCGCTGCCGTGGGTGCGGGCGCTCGGTGTGCTGCACCGGGAGCGCCGGGACGCCGGCCTGGTCACGGCGCGACCGCAGGAGTCCCTCGCCGAGATCCGTGGGCACGCGGACCGGTTGCTGCCCGGGGCGACCCTGCGCCGGGGCCTCTACTACCGGTACGTGCTGCGCTGGACCAGGCCGCGCTGAACCGCGGCCGGTGGGCCGCCACGCCGGGCGCCGCGGGCGGTCCCGGCCATCGGACGGGCACCTCTAAGCTCGCCGGATGGCGAAGTACTTCGACGTGCATCCGGACAACCCGCAACGGCGCACGGTCGGGCAGGTGGTCGACATCGTGCGCTCCGACGGTCTCGTCGCCTATCCCACCGACTCCTGTTTCGCGCTGGGTTGTCAACTGGGCAACCGGGACGGAATCGACCGGATCCGCACGATCCGGCGACTCGATCATCGCCACCACTTCACCCTGATGTGCCGGGACTTCGCGCAGCTCGGCCAGTTCGTGGTCGTCAACAACGCCGTGTTCCGCGCCATCAAGGCATCCACGCCGGGCAGCTACACCTTCATCCTGCCTGCGACGAAGGAGGTGCCGCGCAGACTGATGCATCCGAAGAAGAAGACGGTCGGCGTCCGGATCCCCGATCACGTCGTCACCCAGGCGCTGCTCGCCGAACTCGGTGAGCCGATGCTGTCCAGCACGCTGCTGCTGCCCGGCAGGGAGGAGCCGATGACGCAGGGCTGGGAGATCAAGGAGGAACTCGACCACGTGGTGGAGGCCGTCGTCGACTCCGGCGACTGCGGCACGGAACCGACCACCGTGGTGGACTTCTCCCAGGGTGAGGCCGAGATCGTCCGGTTCGGTGCGGGAGACCCAGCCCGCTTCGAGTGATCTCTCGCCGGTCGCCGTGCGCTGCCGGCCGGGCGGGGAACTGGCACGGTCGGGGGCATGGGACGTCCGAGCGGCACCGTCCGGGGTGCGAGGCACGTGGGGCGCACGATCGCGGGTACGGCCGTGCTCGCCGTGCTGACGGCGGGGGTGTGGTGGCTGTGGCTGGGTTCCGACACCACGTACCAGCCCGACCCGGTGACAGGCGCGAGCAGCGGCCCCTACGAGGCACCGCAGATCGCCGCCTGTGTGCTCTGCCTGGCCCTGCTGTGCGTCGGCGGCACGATGTTGTTGCCGCCGGCGCTGGTCGCGATCACCGTGACCGCCGCGTTCACGGTGACGTGGTCGATCCGGGCCTCGGCCGAGGACAGCAGCGGACTGTGGGCCGTCGGGGCCGCCCTGCTGGGTTTCGGCACGGCGGTGGGCACCGGCCTGGCGGTGACCGCGACGTGGGCGCTGCGCTCCCGCCTGCGACGCCGGCGCTGATCCCGGCCGTCACCCGGCTCGGCGGGCGGGCGAATCGCCCGGCACTCCCGCGGCGGGGGCCGGTACCGGCGAGTCCACATCGGACACCAGATTCGACTCCACAGTGGACTCCGGATCTTGGACCGTGGTGTCCGCGCGCCGGGCCATCGCTTCCAGCGCCCCGGTGCGCCGCATCTGCTGCCACCGCACCCGGATTCCGGACGCCGCGGCGCCAAGCGACTGTCCAAGTACGACGTACATCAACTGCCGGTAGACGAGCTGCTGCGCGGGCATCATCCACAGCACCCGCTTCGATTCACCGTCCAGGTGGAACGCGTACGCCGCGCCCGCGGTCTGGATTCCCAGCACCGACAGCCACAGCACCAGGGTGGTGACCGGGTTCAGGAAGAACAGGCCGTACACGAGGAAGACGTCGATCAGCGGTGCGGTCACCGGAAGCAGGATCTGGAAGGCGATGACGTGCAGCAGGCCGAACCGCCCGATCCGTCCCGCGGCGCCGCGCTGCAGGATCGCCCGGCGGTGCTTCCAGATCGCCTGCATCGTGCCGTAGGTCCAGCGGAAGCGCTGCTGCCGGAGCTGACGCACCGAGGTGGGCGCCTCGGTCCAGGCGACCGCGTCGGCCGCGTAGACCATCCGCCAGCCCGCCCGGCCGATCGCGATGGTGAGGTCGGTGTCCTCGGCGAGCGTCTCGCGACTGACCCCTCCGGCATCGGTCAGCGCAGCCCGGTGGAACGCACCGGCCGCCCCGGGAATCGTGGGCATCGACCCGGTCACGTCGTGCGCGCGGCGGTCGATGTTGAATCCCACCACGTACTCGATGTGCTGCAGGCGAGTCAGGAAGGTCGCCCGGTTGGCGATCTTCACGTTGCCCGCGACCGCACCGACCTCCGGATCGGCGAAGGGCCGCACCAGCCGTCCGACGGTCTCCGATTCGAAGATCGTGTCGCCGTCGACCATCACGATCAGGTCGTGCCGGGCGTGCCGGACACCGGCGTTCAGTGCGGCCGCCTTGCCCCCGTTCGCCTGCCGGACGACGCGAACTCCTGGCAGGTCCAGCGCCTCGACGAGTTCCGCCGTGCCGTCGGTGGAGCCGTCGTCGACGACGATCACCTCGATCGGATGGGTGCTCGCCACGATGGAGCGGATCGCCACCTCGATGTTGGCCTTCTCGTTGAACGCGGGCACTATCACCGACACGGGTGCGGTGACCGCGGGAAGCAGGCTCCAGCCCGGCACCCTGCGCGCGTGCCTGCGTGCGACGAGCACCATCAGCAGCAGGCGGGCGACCACCAGGATGCCGACCCCGAGCAGAATCCACTGCAGTACGGTCACCACCCCGATCGCCACCCCGACGACCCCCAGCAGGACGCCGCCCGCGAACCGGTCGTCGCCGGGGGCGGGCTGGTTGGCGGGCGGCAGCCCGACCGCCGCGGTGACCGTGGTGAAGCGGTACCCCTGTTGCTTCAGCGACGGGATGAGGATGTCGAGCGCGGCTACGGTCTGCGAACGGTCACCACCCGCGTCGTGCATCAGCACGATGGCGCCCTCCCCCGCCGGCGGGGTGGAGTTGCGGACGATCGTCTCCACGCCGGGTCGGCCCCAGTCGTCGCTGTCGGTGTCACTGAACACGCTCAGGTATCCGCGCGCCGCGGCCTCCTGGACGGTGCGGTAGCCGAGATCGTCGATCGATGCCGCCATCGACGAGAACGGCGGCCGGAACAGGTAGCTGGTCACCCCGGCCGCCCCCGAGATGGCGAGCTGCGTCTGGTCCAGTTCGAGATCGAGCTGCCACAGCGGCATCTCCACCGGATTGGCGTGGGTGAAGGTGTGGTGCGCCAGCTCCGAGCCGGACTGGTGGATCGCGCGGATCAGCTCCGGGTGGCTGGTCGCCCGTGAACCCACCACGAAGAAGGTGGCCCGCACCCCGTGCTTGCGCAGGACCGCCAGCACCTCGGGTGTCCAGCGGGGGTCCGGGCCGTCGTCGAAGGTCAGCGCGATGGTGCCCTCCGGCACGGAGCGCGAACTCACCGGGGTGTGCGCGGCGTCGACGACCGCTCCACCCTCGAGTACCGCCCTCGGCACGTTGCCGGTTCCCACCGGTTCGTGCCCCAGCGCGTCGTTGACGATTCCGGCGCCGGCGAGTCCGGAGATCACCAGCAGCACGCCGAGCAGGACGGTGGCGATGAACGCGAAGAACCAGGAAAGCCGGAAGCGCGGTCGTGGGATGGCGGGCATGGCGGGCCGCTACGGCGTGGCTGCCGGGTCGGCGGCGGGCTGGACCGTTTCGGCGGGCGGGTCCACGGTGCCGGGCGGCTCCGGCACGACGGAGGTCGGCTCGGGTTCGGGCACGGGTTCCGGTGCGGGCATCGGGGTGGCAGGCGGGACGGGAGGCTCGCCGGCGACGGGTGCCGCCGGTGTCGGCGGCGCCGGTGCGGCGACCACGGAGGCGAGCATGGCCGCCACCCGCGGCGTCGGTGCCGGCGCCGGACCGGAGAGGGCCGCGACCTGGGCCTGCGGTGCACGCACGGCCGCGGCGGGGACCCCCGCGGCCGGTGCCCGCCGCCCGCTCGGAACACCGGTCGCGGGCTCGCGCTCCGGCGGGACGACCTCGTCGGCGCGCACTCGCACCGGCGCACGGTCGAGCAGGGGCGCCTCCTCCACGATCCGCGGTTCGGCGTCCGCCCGTTCCGGGCGGTCGCCCCCGGTGTCCGGGAGCAGGTGGACGGGCGCCTGCGTCAGCAGGAGGGCGGCGACCGCGATGAAGGCCGCCGCACCGACCGACGCCGCTCCGCCGGACAGTCGCACCCAGATCCGCCGGCGCCCGCGCGCGTCGACGAACACGGGACTCACCAGGTCGGGTTCCCCGGGCGAGTCCCCGCCCCGCGAGCCGTCATCCATCCGCCGGTTCGTGTCGGCAACCTCTTCGTTCGACATCTGGTCTCTTTCTCACCGGGAAACAACGAATCGGCCCGCATACGCAGAAATCGGGCCGGCGACACCATCGGGGGGAACAGTTCGGCCGGGCGACAATTGTTCGTGGAACTCGATCTTGCGTTCTGTGACTGCTAATTCGAACCGATCAACGGCGACGTTACAAAATCGTCGAGAGCGCCGCGCAGGTCACACCGCGTCCGCCGCGATTCGCGGTATATCCGGCTTCTCGCCACAATACGTTCACCACATCGCATCGTCGGCCTACCCGGAAAATGGTTGTCACCGCACCGAAACGACAGCCGCGCGCACTCTCCGCTGTCGACCGGAGCCGATCCTGTGGTGAACCGTCGTGGAATTGCACTCGTGCTTCCCACTCCGCGCATACGTCCGATCGCCGTCCGTCTTTTGCGCCGTCACCCGGCCCGGCGAAACCGGCCCCGGGAGAACGACACACCGCGCAGCCTCCGGTGACGGTCTCCGGCGACCTCAGCAAATATGTCGATGTGACAGGGGCCCGCAACTTCGTAACATGCACGGTTCAGGGCACACCGCCACCGGACACCAGCACCGAGGAGCAGCCGATGCGCACAGCGAACGCCGTGATCACCGCCGCCGAGACCATCACCCTGAACGCGGCGATCGGCCGGTTCGAGCAGCACCGCGACGTACGAGCCGGCTACATCGCCGATGTCGACGGCGGTATCACCGCCGTACTGTGCACCGCGCCGACCGCGGTCACCTGCGAGGCGGTGACCACCTGCGGCGCGGTCCCGGAGTTCCCCGTCGAAGCGCGCCTCATCGAGTCCCGCAACGCCTCCGTCGGCGAGCTGATCTCGCTGCGCCGCACCGCCATCGCGGTCTGACCCGCCTCCTCCGGCACGGCCGGTCCCCGGACGGTCACCGCGACGCCCGGGGATCCGCCGTGTCCGGGCCGGGCGTCAGAGCGCCCCGTGCCGGAGTTCGCCGCCGACCATGGTGGCGACCACCCCGATGTCGGCAAGCCCGTCCACGGCGGTCCTGCTCGGATCCGCGTCCAGCACGGTCAGGTCGGCCATCTTTCCTCGTTCGACGGAGCCGCAGACGTCCTCCCGGCGGCAGGCACGCGCCGCGCCGACGGTGGCCGCCCGCAGCGCCTCCGTCACGGTGATCGCCTCGGTGGCGCCCACCGCCCGCCCACTGTCGGAACGGCGTTCCACCATGAACCGCACGGCCCGCAGCGGCGCCCCCGCCACCACCGGCCGGTCGGAACTCGACGCGATCTCCACCCCGGCGTCGAGCAGGGAACGGCCACGGTAGAGCCAGCCAGCGCGGTCCGGGCCGAGAACGTCGGAATAGTCGTCACCGTTGTCCCACAGGAACTCCGGCTGGATCACGGCGATCGCGCCGACCTCGGCGATCCGGGCGATCTGGTCGGGGCGCACCGTGCCGCAGTGTTCGATGCGGTGCCGCGGATCGGCTCGGGGGGTCCTGGCCCGTGCCTGTTCGAGCGCGTCCAGGGCGAGGTCCAGCGCGCGGTCACCGATGGCGTGCACGGCGAGCTGCCAGCCCGCGTCGTGTCCGTCGAGGATCGTCCGGCGCAGCACCTCCGGGTCGTCCTGGAGCTGGCCGGCATCCGTGCTGCCCGTGTAGGGCGCCGTCAGCGCCGCGGTGCGCGCCATGATCCCGCCGTCGAGCCACAGCTTGAGCGCGCCGATGTCGAGGGTGTGGTCGCCGAAACCGGTGCGCAGGCCCAGATCCAGGCCGCGGGCGATCCGGTCCTCCGGGTGCGCGGCGACCTCGCGCAGCGCGTCCGCCGCGACCATGAGCTGCATCCGTACCGGGAGCCGGTTCTGTTCCCTGGCGCTCTGGTACGCGGCGACCTCGACCGGGGGCGTGCCGATCAGCCCGCCCCCGATGCCAGCCTCGGCGCAGGTGGTGATGCCCTGCGCCAGGCAGGTGCGCCCGGCGCGTTCGATGGCGTCGACCAGTTCGCCGTTGCGATACGGCAGCCGGGCTCCCCGGACCGCGAGCTGGCCGCGCTCCAGCAGCAGGCCGGTGGGCTCGCCGTCGGCTCCGCGGTCCACATCGGCACCGAGCGCCGCCAGTTCCCCCGCCGGGAGCAGATCGAGCACCTCGGTCCCGACCACGCACGCGTGCCCGGACGTGTGCTGCAGCCAGAGCTTGCGGCCGTCGGCGACGGCGTCCAGCTCCCGGCGGGTCAGATGCCCGCCGATCGCCCGCTGGTCGTATCCGGTCACCTCGACCCAGTCACCCGGCCGCGCCGCCGAGGCCGTCGCACGCAACGCGTCCAGCACGGCCTCGCGGGTACGGACGCCGCCGAGGTCGAGGCCGTCGCCCTGGCTCATCCCCGACCACACCATGTGCGTGTGCGCGTCGACGAATCCCGGCAGCACGGTCGCACCGCCGAGGCGGACGGTCCGCGCGGCGCGCAGCCCGTCGAGTTCCTCGTCCACGCCGGCGATCAGCCCGTTCCACAGCCCGATGCGGCGGGCCACCGGCCGCAGCGGGTTCATGGTGAGCACGGTCGCGTCCTCGATGAGCAGGTCGAGCACCCGGGTTCCTCTCCGCCGCCTCGGACACCGTGCCGCCGGCGATCCTGTTCGCCTCCGGGCGCGGTGGTTTCCGTCCGGACCCTAACCGCCAGGACGGCGAGCACGGTGTGCGGAACTCGCTACAGCGGCGCCGTACACGACGTTATACACTTGGTGGGGTTGTCGTGCGGGGCCCGGACGCGGTCCGGATACTGCCGGGGTACGGGCTTCGGAGATCGGCGGTGCGGCATGCGGGTGATCGCGAACGGCGGGACGCACGAGATCGAGCTCCAGCGCTCCCGCTTCCTCTGCCACCTCGGCCGGATCGACGGCGAGGACGCCGCGGTCGCGTTCATCGCCGCCGTACGCAGGGAACACCGGTCCGCCAACCACAACTGCTCGGCCTTCCGCATCGGTTCGCACGCCGAATCGCAGCGTTCCAGTGACGACGGTGAACCGGCAGGGACCGCGGGTGTGCCGATGCTGGAAGTACTGGTGCGCCGCGAACTCACCGACATCGTCGCGGTGGTCACCCGCTACTTCGGAGGCGTGAAACTGGGCGCGGGCGGACTCGTCCGCGCGTACGGGAGCGCGGTGGCCGCGGCCGTCGACACCGTGGGTACCGTACGGCGGCTCCGGTTCGCCAGCCTGCGTGTCGGCGTCGGGCACGCCGACGCGGGCCGCCTGCGGAACGCGCTGCACGCCGCCGGTCACCGGATCGCCACGGTGGACTACGCCCGGGAGGCGACCTTCACCGTGCATGTACCGCAGTCGGGCACGGCGGCGTTCCGCGAGTGGCTGGCCGGCCAGACCGCGGGTGCGGCGGTCGCCGTCGAGGGCGAGCCGGTCGACCTCGACGTCCCGGACTGATCGGATCCCGCCCGGCGGTGCGGCGCTCCGGCACCGCCGGGCGGGTACGCCGTGGTCAGCCGACCGACGGTCCCAGCCCGAGCGACTGCGGTGTGCTCGAATCGGGGGACGGCTGGTGCAGCCCCTCGTCGAGTGGGCCGAACTCCGTCATCAGGGCCGCGCTGCCACCCCAGGGCGTCTGCTCCTCCGCGATCAGCGTGTTCGTCGTCAGCAGCATCCCGGCCACCGAGGCGCCGTTCTGCAGGGCGGACCGGGCGACCCGCAGCGGATCGACGATGCCGAGGTCGATCATGTTGCCGTAGCGGCCCTTCAGCGCGTCGAACCCTTCGTCCACACCCATCGCCGCGCAGCGGCCGACCACCTCGTCCGCCGGGAACCCGGCGTTCGCGGCGATCAGGTGGGCGGGCTCGGACAGGGTCTTGCGGACGATGTCGACGCCGATCCCGTAGTCGCCCTCGTGATCGAGCTCGTCCAGAACGGACGCGGCGTGCATCAGCGCCGCCCCGCCGCCGGCGACGATGCCCTCCGCCATCGCCGCCCTGGTGGCCGACAGCGCGTCCTCGACCCGGTGCTGCAGTTCCTTGAGTTCGGCGTTGGTCGGGGCGCCGACCTTGATCACCGCGACCTTGCCGGACAGCGAACCGATCCTCTCGGTCAGCACGTCCTCGTCGACACCGAAGGCGGCACGGTCCAGTTCGGCACGCAACTGCGCGACCCGGAAGCCGATCTGGTCGGCCGTCGCGCCGCCGACGATCGCGGTCCGGTCACCGTTGACCCGTACCTGGTCCGCCCGGCCGAGCTGGTCGATCGTCATGGTCTCCAGGGTGAAACCGGAATGCCTGCTGTAGACGGCGGCGCCGGTCATCGCGGCGATGTCCTCCAGCTTGTGCAGTCTGCGGTCACCGAAACCGGGGGCCTTCACCGCGACACACTGGAAGATCCCGTTGACGTGGTTGTGCACCAGCATGCTCAGAGCCGTGCCCTCCAGGCTCTCGGCGACGATCACCAGCGGCCGGGGCGCGCGCATGACCTTGTCCAGGATCGGCATGATCTGCTGGACCTTCGAGATCTTCTCGCTGCACAACAGGATGTACGGATCGTCGACCACCGCCTCCAGGCTCGCCGGGTCGGTCACCATGTACGGCGAGAGGTACCCGTTGTCGAACTCGAATCCCTCGACGAAGTCCACGCTCATCCCGTGCTCCGGGGCCTCCTCCACGGTGACGATGCCGCCGTCGCCGACCGTGTGCAGCGCCTTGGCGATCACGGCGCCCACCGCGTCGTCGTCGTTCGCGGAGATCGCCGCCACGCGGGCGTAGTCGGCCTCCGTCTCCACCGGGTGGGCCACCGTGCGCAGTTGCCGGACGAGCCGATTCACCGCGAGGTCGATCCCCCGCTTGACCAGTACCGGATTCCCGCCCGCCGAGATGGCCCGCATCCCCTCGCGGACGATCCCCTGCGCGATGACCGTCGCGGTCGTCGTACCGTCGCCGACGATGTCGTTGGTCTTGATCGCGGCTTCCTTGACGAGCTGCGCACCCATGTTCTCGAACTGGTTCTTCAGATGGATCTCCCGGGCGATCGTCACCCCGTCGTTGGTGATCACCGGCGAACCGGTGATCTTCTCCAGGATGACGTTGCGCCCCTTGGGGCCCAGCGTCGACTTCACCGCCTCGGCGAGCTGGTCCACACCGGACAGCAGCAGATCACGTGCCGTGGCGCCGAAACGTAGTTCCTTGGACATCGGTGGTCCTCCAGACGTCGATGGCCGGACAGGTCGCGGAAACGGGAACGGCCCCGCCGCGGCGATCCGCGGCGGGACGGTGGTGGGCGCCGGGCTGTACGGGATCGGCGACGTCCCGCGGCCACTCGAGCACGTGCTCCTCCCACCTCCCGGTCGTCGGCTACGGCATGTCTGACTGGTCTCGCTGGTCTCGCTGGTCTCGCTGGTCTCGCTGGTCTCGCTGGTCTCACTGTCGATCCCGGCGCTCCGCCTCACCCGCCTCCCCCTGGCCGGGCGTGGAGTACCTGTGCCTGAGCATTCCCCGGCAGATCCCCGTGTTCGCCTCGATCCCGACCCGGACCGTCCGGGCCTTGCGCAGATGCAGGGGCAGACCCTCGGCGGCGACGGCCGTACCGGTCGCCGGGTCCAGCAGCAGCGGGGCACTCGGTCCCGCGGGCAGGCCGAGCTCGGCACGGCGTCCGCGCAGCCGGTCGAGCCGCGCCGACGGGGGAATCTCGGCCAGCGTCATGTCCGCCAGTTCGCCGGGCGTCCTGCCCTCCGCCAGCAGCGGGCGGCAGACCTGCTCGGTCCCGGCGAGCACGGCCTTGCGGAGGAATCCCGCACGCAGCTCGTCGAGTTCTCCGGCCGCCTCCTCGCCGAAGGAGCCGGCGAAGCCGGCGCGGGCGGCCACTCCCTCGTTGATGATCGCCGCGGCGAAATGGTCCTCAAGCTCCACTCGCACGCACCGCAGTCCCTCCAGCGCGGACACGGCGTCGTACGCGTCGGCGACCATCAGGAAGGCGAAGTTGGGCGCGCAGAAGTAGGTCGGCAGGCGCAGGGTCACCGTGGCGTCCCCGTCGTCCGACACCTCGCAGGACGCGACGAACCCGAGCGGGACGATGGACTCGTCCAGCTCGGGATCGCGCACCGTGGCCAGCGCGACGAGCACACGTGACCGCCCGGTCATCGTGGGCACGCTCATCCCCGCGACACCAGTTGCGCGTCGTCCTCCGCAGCCGGGGCGCCCTGCCCGGCGTCCAGCGCGCACTCGGCGGGCACCTCGATGTCGTAGAGCCGCGCCGCGTTCAATCCGAGGATCTTCTTCTTCGTCGCCGTCGTCACCGCCGGGTAGTCCGAGTACTCCTCGCCCGGGTAGTCCCAGTCGACGAGACCCTCGATCTGCCAGCGGGGCTCCCAGATCCCGTAGTCGCTGCCGAAGGTCATCTTGTCCTCGCCGACCCAGAAAAGCAGCTCCCCCATCACCTTCGCGAAGAACCTGGGCCGTGCGTGCATGAGGCCGCCGACGACCACGGAGAGTCCCGCGTACACGTTCGGCTCCTGGGTCGCCATGAAGCAGAAGTCCTCGATACGCGGCAGTCCGACATGCTCGACGATGAAGTTGAGTCCCTGGAAGTCCGTGGCGGCGTGATCGACGTCGGAGACGTCGAAGGCGTCCTTGTCCAGCGGCCAGATCGTCGGTCCTTTGTGGACATGGACGTTGCGGATGCCGAGCTCCTGCGCGGCCTCCAGGAACCGGTACGTCTCCGGGTCGGAGAGTTTCCAGCCACGGGAGCCGTTACGCCACTCCGCGGTGTAGAGCTTGACGCCGATCGCCCCGTACCGTTCGACGTCGCGGCGCAGGGTTTCCAGTCCGGCGTCACCCTCCCGCGGGTCGAACCGGGTGTTGACGACGAACTTCCCGGGATGCCGCTCCCCCAGTTCGGCGTTGCGCTCGGTGGTGTTGAACCCTTCCCGGTACCACTCCTTGAGGTAGGTCGGCTGGAACACCGCCACGTCCACGTATCCGTTGGTGAAGACGTCGGTCATCAGGTCGTCCTCGGAGTATTTCCGGAACTTCTCGATCCCCCAGTGTGTCTCCGGCGGCCCGAGCCCCTGGTAGGCGTGGAAGCACTCGATCCAGCCCTTGGCGTACTGTTCCGCGCCGGCGACCCAGTTGTCCGGGGCCGCGTTCCAGAAGTGCATGTGGCTGTCCACCACGAAGTACTTCTCGCCGTTCTTTTCGTACACGGTGCCCTCCTGTGGGAGTCGGCGAACCGGGAACCCGCCGCGCACCGGCGGACCCGGCACGCGGCGGGCAGGGTCAGCCCGCCGAGAGGTCGAAACCGAGTTCCTCCGCGGCGTCCTCCGGATTGGCGAACATGATCGTCCGGTCGTCCTCGTGGATCATCCGGCCGTAGTGGGTGGACATGTTCTCCTCGAACTCCGCGGCGTCGAAGAACCCCGGCTCCTCGCCGAGCGCCTCGGAGATCTCGTCGTAGTCGAACTCCATCCGGCGGACGGCGTCCACCCGGATCATCGAGGGCAGCGGAGTGACCTGAACCCCCTCCTTGCCCTTCATCACCTCGGCGACGACGACCCCGACCTGGTTGTTCATCAGCGTGACACCGCACATGTTGGAGGCGGTGCTGTCGGACTTGAACGGGCTTTCCGCCGTGCGGTAGGTGCTCACTGCGCCAGCTCCTTCGGGTTGGGCAGGCCGAGGCCCGCCAGGATGCCGCTGAAACGGTTCTTCGCCCGGTCCAGACCGTCCTCGAATCGGGGCGGTTTGGCGTCCGGCTGCGACCACAGTGGCTGCAGCGTCCTGGCCGCCGAGATGCACCGGGGCACCCAGGTGGACAGCCACTGCCCCATCAGTGCGATGTTGTGCTCGGCGAACTCCTTGTCGTTGGTCAGGAGTTCGAACATCGCCTTGGTGTAGCGCAGGTCGCGCTCGGCGAAGTCGTACTCACCCGCACCGACGACGGTCGGCGTGACGAAGTCACCGTTGCCCGGTGCCGCCTGCTGCACCAGGTTGCTGCGGAACAGTTCGCCGACGAGTGGTTCGAACACGATGTTGGCGGCGAAGATCGCCTCGCACCAGTCGTCGATCCCGGTGAGCTGCTCGGCGGTCCGGCGGACCCCCTGCCACGCCGGATCCTCGTTCCACGCCTCCACGTGCGCGTCGCCCTCGAAGCCCTCGATCTCCTCGGTCAGCGTCAGGTTGTACAGCGCGAGGTCCTGCGCCGCGCGGATCCGGTGCATGCTGTTCACCGAGATCGCGTTGTTGTGCATGTTGGTGGGCGCCCTGCGGTTGGCGTTGGCGAACAGGTACAGCCCCAGACCGTGGTCGACGTGCATCCAGGCACCGACGTTGCGGGCGACGAACTGCACCCAGTTCGGGTTCCACTGCTCGAAGGCCTTCGACTGGCGCGCGGCATCGATGTTCTGGGTGAGCTGGCGGACCACGTTGGAGTTGTAGCGGTAGAGGGTGAGTTCCCATTCCTCGTTGGGATCACGGAACTCGTGCCAGCCATGCGCGGGCCATTCGTAGCCCTGCCCGCCGGAGCCGGCGAACCGTTCCGGCACCGGCCGGTCCGAGCCCCACGCCTTCAGCGCGGTCCACTCCAGCGGGTAGCCGCCGCGGCCGTCGGCGAACCCGTAGAGCCAGCCCTGGCTCAGGTAGTGCCGGGGGTCGGGCTGGACCTCGACGGTCACGTCCTCGTAGTGGGTCTGCTTGCGCTTCTTGGGGACGAAGTAGTTGTACCGGCGGGCGAGCGAATCGGGGAACTCCTTGGCGCCCGCCTCCGCGTCGGTGAACACCGGCTTCGGGACGCTGCGTTCTGCTGCGGTTGTCATCGGGTACTTCCCTCACCTCTCGGATAGGCGGGCGCGGCACGAACGCCGCCCTCGGCACATGGACTCACGGATCGGTCGGATCGGACGGGTCACCGGTGGTCGTGAACTTGTCGTAGAAGATGCGCTTGTCGGAGACGCCGAGCGAAGGGAGCAGTTCCACGGCCGCCTCGACCATCGGCGGCGGGCCGCAGACGTAGGCGTCCGCACCGGCGAGATCGCTCTCCCGCCTGCGCAGCACGTCGGTGATCAACCCGACCTCACCGGACCACTCCTCGTCGTCACCCGGCTCGGAAAGAGCGGGCACGAAGGTGAAGCCGGGCAAGGTCTCCTCCAGTGACCGCAACTCCTTCTCGAAGCACAGGTCCGCCATCCGCCGGGCTCCGTAGTAGTAGGTCGCCTTCCGGTCGAGCCCGCGCTCGGACATGGACCGGAGCAGGGACAGGATCGGCGCCATTCCCGCGCCACCACCGACGAAGACGAGATCGGCCTGCGGGGCGTCGCGCAGGGTGAAAACCCCGAACGGACCCGTCAGGTCGAGCCGGTCGCCCACGCTGACCGCCGAGGCGAGGAACTCGGAGAATGCGCCGCCCGGATAGATCCGGATGACGAACTCCAGCGTGCCGTGCTCCCGGCTGGACGTGTTGGCCATCGAGAACGACCGGCTGTGCTCGGTTCCCGGGACCGCGATGTCCACGTACTGGCCGGGAAAGAACCTGATCTCGTCCGGCTCCAGCAACCGCAGCACCAGGTGCCGCAGATCATGCGTGACCGGTTCGTTGGCCACCACCTCGGCCACCGCCCGCACTATCGGCAGGCCCGACCTGATCATCTCCTCGTCGTAGTTGAGCAGTTCGATGGTCAGGTCCTCGTAGGCATGCGCCCGGCAGAGCAGAGTGAAACCCTCGTCCAGCTCGTAGTCCGGCAGCGCGAACGTGGAATACCGGTCGTGCTCGACGTCCTCGCCGTCGAGGATGAAGGACTTGCAGGAGGCGCACTGCCCCTCCTTGCACCCGTGCATCAGCATGACGCCCTGTTCCGCGGCTGCGCGCAGGATCGTCTGGTCCTCGTCGACCTCGATCTCGATTCCTACCGGCTCGAATCGCACGACATGCTTGTCCGCCATGTCTCCCTCACGCTGTGGTGGGGTGGGCGGGACCGGCGACGCCGGCCCCGCCCACGCGCTCTGGTCCGATCAGGCTTCCGCGGGCGCCCGTCCGGCGGGCCCGCCGCGTACGTACCGGGCGGCGAACGCGTCGCGCTCGGCCGGCGTCATCTCGTTGAGCAGCACGTTCGGACTCTGCAACGGCGGGCACCGGCGCAGGTGGTCGAGCGTCCACATCTTCGAGGGATCCAGGTTCAGATGCGGCTGCGCGACCATGGTCTTGCCGTCGTCCCGTACGAAACCCATGTCCTGCACGACATCGGCCCAGTTCCACCCGTGATAGAGCGTCTCCCACTCGCGGGCGCCGGTCAGCTTGCCCATGTTGGGCGTCTCCCGGCCCTGGTAGGTCGGACGGAACGCGGTCTCGTCGGTCCACCGGCACATCTCGTGGCAGTAGGTGCGCCACTGCCCGTCGACCTCGGCCATCACCATGTCCTCGCGGACGAGGCACGGCACCATGCAGGTCCAGCAACGGTGCGGGTACTCGTAGTTCACGTCCTCGAAGACGATCGGATTGTGCCCGTTCGGCGTGGCGAGACGGTTGTAGTTCTCCCACCACTTTCCGTACCGGTCGTACCAGCCCGGATACTTGAACTCGAACCATTCGAAGTCGGTATCGGTCATCGGGTCGATCCGCCAGTAGTTGGCGAGCCAGCCGGTGGCGAAGAACTGCGCCACCTCGTGCACGTAGCCCTTGTTCCAGATCTGGTTCCAGGACTCCTCAATGAGGTCGTGCGGAATGACCAGTCCGTACTTCTCCAGCGGGACCAGATAGCTGCGGTAGTAGTCGTCGTAGATCCAGCGGCGCCACATCTCGGCGTAGCTGTCCCGTTCCTTGCGGCGGTCCTTCGTGCCGTACTCGATGAAGGTGCCGATCGCCGCGTCGACGACGCGGTGGTTGTTCCACCATGCGTACCGCAGATCCCGTTCGAGGAGCTGGTGGTTGCTCTCGTCGGACAGCGCCATCAGCAGTGTCGCATAACCGTTGCTGATGTGCCGGGACTCGTCGGACTGCACCGAGTGGAACACCGTCGGCAGCAGGTAGTCACCATTCGCGGCGGCCTCCGCGGGCATCGCGACGAACAGGGTGTTGGTGAACGCCGTCTCGGCGACGATGGTCAGGTAGATGCTGGCGGCGGTGATCGCGTCACCGGTGATGAACCCCTCGGCGAACTGCCTGCCGATGGTGCCGCAGTAGTCGCTCTGGAAGTTGCGGAGGCTGCTGTTGAAGCCCGCCGGGTCGATGTAGTTGTTCATGTAGAGGCGCTTCAGGTTCTGCTGGATCGTCGAGTGCCGGACCTCGTCGATCATCTGGATCGCCTGGCCGTTGTGCAGTTCCGGATTCGGCACCGTGTTGAACAGCAGCGGCATGGCCCGAGCGGCCGAGATCTCCGGCAGCGGGATGATGCTCAGGAACAGCTTCTGCCATTCCAGCCAGCGCTCCTGGACCTGGCGGAACATGTTCCCGCGAATGGCGCCGTCGGACGCGCCGTAGACCCGGTGGTCCTTCTCCTCCTGCATGGGGAAATAGGAGCGGAGAACCTGCTTCAGTGGATCCTTTTTCTTCGCCTTCTGGAACGTGTAATCGGTACCGTACTGCGATACCGGCTCGTGGTAGGCCGGTTCCCAGGACAGTTCCTGGATCTTCTGGTGGGCTTTCGCCACACTCTGGCGGCTCATTGGCACTCCTTACCCGTCGTTCGGGTTCGACGCTGACGTTTCATGCCTGCTGCCCGGGTCGCGCCGGCGTCTGCGACGCCTCGTCGGCGACCATCGCGCGAATGTCTGGGACAGACCGTCTGGTCAGGTGAAGTACACATCGGCGCGGATGTGTCGCGGGTCTCAACTTGAGACGACCTCGGATACGACTCGAACGGCTCACCGATCGCCGAGGACCGCCTGCCGCAGTTCCGCCAGCCTGCCGTCGTCGTCCCGCAGCGCCCGTTCGTTTCCCTCGAACACGGGCTCGATACCGAAGGCACGCAACAGTTCCGTGGCAGGCGGTCCGGGATCGCCCGCCTCACCGAGAACCGGATGCAGCCCGCGGTCGGCGAGATGATGGAAGACGAGATTGACGATGGTCCACGGGTTGCAGGTCTCCGCGGACTCTTCGCCGGCTCCGGTCATGGCGGCACCCTTTCGTCGGCAGAGCGGGGCCGCCCACCGACCGGCGCGCGGCGGTACTCGTATGACACGGCGGAGTCGCCGGAGCCGGGGTCTCATTTTGAGACGACGCGGAGCGCACATGTCCCACTACTATCGAGGGACGACGCAGTCCTGGACCCGCCTGCGGCGCCGCACACCTGCCGAAGACGTCAGGAGGGCACACCGGTGACCGGCACACCCCGAGCGGCGGCACCGGCCGGTGACGGCCGGCTTGCCCGAGCACGAGTGCGATTCCTGACCGACGAACAGGTGGACCCGCACGACGTACGGGACACCATTCTGGCGTCCTGGTGGCGTTCGCAGCAGTGGAACGTCACGGCCGACCGCGTGCAGCAGCCCTACGTCTGCGACCTCGACACCGGGCTGCCGCTGACCCGCAGCGCCGAACCGATCCTGCGCCGTCTCAGCGAACATCTCGACGGGCAGTCGATCAGCGTCATCCTCACCGACCAGTCCGGCGTGGTACTCAGCCGCATCACCGGGGACGGCGAGCTGAACCGGCACCTGGACACCATCCGGCTCGCACCGGGGTTCAGCTACGCGGAGGAGTTCGTCGGCACGAACGGCATCGGTACCGCCCTCGAAGCGGGCGCGCCCATGCACGTCTTCGGGCACGAGCACTACGCCGAATACCTGGACAACCTCGCCTGCGCGGGTGCCCCGATCCAGCACCCCATCACCGGGAAGACCGTGGGTGCCGTCGATCTCACCTGCTGGCGACGTGATGCCGACCCGTTGCTGATCACCCTTGCCCGGACCGCGGCCGACCAGATCCGGCAGGCGCTGTTGCTCGACAGCGGGGTGCACGAACTCGAACTGTTCCACGCCTACCTGCAGGCATGCCGCCGGACGAACGGCATGGTGCTGGCCGTCAACGACGATGTGGTGATCATGAACCACGCCGCCAGGCAGCTTCTCGACCCGGCCGACCAGTCGGTCCTGCTCGGGCACGCCGTCGAGGTGCTCACCGGACGGCGCCGCGCCCCGGTGCTGGTGGACCTGCCGACCGGGCGCACCGTCCGGATGGCCTGCCGGCCGGTGCGTGACAGCGACCGGGACGCGGGCGGGATCGTGCACGTCAGCCCCATCGAGCCCGGACAGTCCGCGGGCACCACCCAGTTGCTGCGCATGTTCCTGCCCGGCATCGTCGGTGCGGGCGCGCTGTGGATCCGCGCCTGTCACGAGGTCGACCGCGCCTATCGTGCCGGCGAGTGGCTGGTGCTCGGCGGTGAGCCGGGGGCGGGGAAACTGGCGCTGGCGAAAGCGGTGCACCACCGGTATAACGCTGCGGGCAGGCTCAGGATCGTCGACGCCGCGGACGCGGACGGCCCGGACTGGATCTCCACGGTGCGTTCGGAGTTGACCGAGCACCCCGCGGGCGCGCTCGTCGTCCGCCGGGTGGACAGGCTGGACGAGCCGAGTCTCGAAGCCCTGACGTCGGTGCTGCGGGAGGCTCGTTCCCGGCACGGCACCGATCTGCCCTGGGTCGCGGTGACCCAGGTGCAACCCGAACGGCCCAGTCCGGGACTCGCCGACCTGTGCGAACTGTTCCCCTGCACGGTGGAGATCCCGCCGTTGCGCCACCACGTCGAGGATCTGCGCGAACTCGTGCCGTTCCTCCTGTCCAGGCTCAGCAGCGGAGGGGCGCTGATGTGCTCCCAGGATGCGATGCAGTTGCTCCTGCGGTCCGATTGGCCGGGCAACGTCGAGCAGCTTTTTCAGGTACTCAAGCGGGTGGTGCGGCGGCGTCGTCGTACCGGTTCGATCCAGGCCCACGATCTGCCTGCCGAGTACCACACGGTGAACCGGCGTGCGCTGACGCCACTGGAGGCGATGGAGCGCGACGCCATCGTGCGCGGCCTGCTCGACAGCGGCGGTAACAAGGTGCGCGCTGCCACCGCGCTCGGCATGTCCAGGGCGACGATCTACCGCAAGATCCACGACTACGGAATCGTGCTCCCCCACCACTGAGATCAGATTCACGCGGGTGCCTCCGGCCCCACCCGAGGAGGCGCCTGGGCTTCGGGCGGGCCGCTTGTCGCTGTGGCTCGGTGAAGGGTTCATATCATCGGGGTGTTCTCGGGTTTCGGGCACGCCTTCGGCGGGCCGTGTGAAACTGTCGCTCCTCGGGGCGTTCGCCGTTGCTGGTCACCAGCGACAGTTCCCCACGGGACGGGTTTCTCGGTTCCGTATTCTTCGGCGCGGGTTGGTTGTCGCGTTTGCTTGGCGTGTCTCACTTGGTGCCGTTCCCTTGTTGTGGCTTGCGGTTTTCTTTTAGCAACTTTGGACGTCCGCGCGTGGCTCTGGGTGGCAATGCTGTCTGGCTCCTGTTCGGACGGGGGTGTGGCGTCTGGCTGTATGGGCGCGGATGCGCTCCGCTACGTCACATAGGGGCATCGTGGTACCTGTCCGGCATGCGGTCTCGCCGCACTGTGGCGCGGGTTCGGTGTCGCCTTCCGGAGAGGAGTATTGCCGTCGCCGACGGCCCGTACCACCATTGTTCCGCGATCGTCACCGCCTATAGAACGGTTACCATGGCATCCCGCATCGCTCGAACATCAAAGTCCGCACGAATGGCACATTCGTATGTGCGAGTGCTCGATGGTGTGATTGGAATTGTTCGGCGGTGTCGGTAGAATGGGTTCATGATCAGTGGGGGATCTGTTGAGGTTCGGTTGGCTGCGATTCTTGATATGGATTCGCGGGAAACGGTGCGGGTTGATCACGGGGGTCTGGCCGGTGTTCGACTGTCTTCGTTGTCGGCGCGTGGGCTTCTTCGGGTGATGCGCGATGCCGAGGTCGCCCGATCGCGTGCCGAGGCTGTGCAGGTGCGGGCGGTGGCTCGGTTCGCGGCGTTGTCGGAGGAGTCGCGCGGGGTGGCGGCGGAGGTCGCGTTGACCCTGGCCACCACCGAGCACCGTGCACAGCGGATGGTGGCGATGGCGCAGGCGTTGACTTCTCGGCTGCCCGCGACGTTGGCTGCTCTGGACACCGGCACCATCGATGCGTACAAGGCATCCAAGATCGTGGATGCGACGAATCCGTTGTCGGACGAGCAGGCCGCTGCCGTGGACGCGGCGATGGTGGGTCGGCTCGACGGGCGGAATCCGTCCAGCATTCGCCGCGCCGCCGTGCGGCAGGTCGCTGTGATCGATCCGGACGGGCATGCTGAGCGGGGGCGGAAGCGGCGTCTGGAACGCAGCGTGCAGTTGGTGCACCAGGACGACGCCATGAGCACCCTGATCGCCGATCTGCCTGCCGAGACCGCCACGGCGATCTACGGGCGCGTGGACCGGATCGCGAAAACCCTGCGCGGTGGGGGCGAAACCCGCACCCTGGAACAACTACGCGCCGACGTGTTCGCCGAACTGTGCCTCGGTCACCGCACCGCCGAGACACGTACCGAAGTGTTCGTGCACGTCGCCGCCACCACCCTGGCCGGGGCCGACGACCATCCCGCCGAGCTGTCCGGTCACGGGCCGGTACCGGCCTGGCTGGCCCGCCACCTCGCCACCCGCCCGGACTCGGTGCTACGCAAGGTCGTCACCGACCCAGTCACCGGAACCGTGCTCGACCTCGGACGCAGCCGCTACCGGCCACCCGCCGCACTGGCCGAGTGGGTGAAGGTACGCGACCGGGAATGCCGGATGCCGGGTTGCCACCGGCCATCCCACGCATCCGACATCGACCACACAGACGACTGGGCACGAGGGGGCAAAACCAGCGCCGCGAACCTGACCGGACTCTGCCGACGACACCACCGCCTCAAGGTTGTTCCCGGCTGGCACTTCCGGCAGGACGACACCGGCACCCTGCACGTCAGGACCCCCACCGGGACACACCACCAGAGCCGACCGGAACCCCTCCATTCCGCTCCACCGTTCTGAACAGCCCGAGCGACAACCGGACGGCAGCGACCTCACAGACCCGGTGAACGCGGGCCGGCCATCAGCAGGCACCGCGACCCGACCAGTATCGGTGCCGGACGGCGATCCGCGAACCGCCCGGCGACGCTCACCCTGGCGACCCCCCGCAGCCGAAAGCCGCCAACCACCGAAACCCGAACCCCGCCGCGTCGGCCAAGGCCCCGGCAGCAGAACCAGCAACAGGCCAACGGACCTCACAATTGCCGCAACTCCGCCCGCAACGACACCGACCGGCCCACCAACGGCAAACCCGACGCCGGACCCCGCGGCCATCGTTCCACCCCAGACATCCATCCACAATGGATGGTCGCGGGGATTCGCGATCAGCCCACCGGTGCGGGCCGTTCCGCCTCCCGCACCAGATTCCGGGCCATGACCGAGAACACCAGGTCATGGGCCGGCTTCTGCAGCAGCCAGTACAACCGCCCCGCCACCCCCCGAGGACGGAACCGCACCGTCTGCTCGTACCGGCTACCGCCGTCACCGGAAGGCACGGCACGCATCGTCAGGGTCGTCACCCCCGGCATCCGCATGTCCGCGCGCAGAACCAGCCTGCGAGCCACCGGATCACACTCGCGCACCGTCCAGAAATCGACGGCGTCCCCGGGCGAGACCTCCGCCGGACGGCCTCGGTACAGCCCGATGCCACCGAGCGCGTGGTCCAGCGCACCCCGCAAGGTCCACACCAGCGGCAGGGTGTACCAGCCGTTGTCCCCACCGACCCCGGCGATGACCCGCCACAGCGATGCCGGGGCCGCCGCGGAGTCCACCGACCGTGCGTCCACATACGGTGCGGCGGTGCCGGCACGTACCGGCACCGGCCTGGGCTCCGCACAGCGGGCGATCGCCCGGTCCACGCTCGACAACCCACCCGGCGGATCGGCGATGTGCCGGGCGATGCCATGTTCCGCCGTGTCCAGATCATGTTCGAGCGAACGGAACAACGGACGCGCCACCACCCCCGGCACCGAGGTCACCAGCCCCGCCAGTACCGCCGAGAGTTCGTGCGACCACACCGGCACGGGCACCGGTAACCGCCAGGGCAGACCAAGAGTCCGCGCGCACCGCTGGACGAGTTCGAGATAGCTCAGCGACTCCGGGCCGTTCAGATCGAACACCCCGTTCACCGGGGCCGGCATGCCGGCAGCCGTGACCAGATAATGCAGAACGTCGTCCACCGCGATCGGCCTGCTACGCCGGGACATCCACCCCGGACGCGGCACCAGTGGCGACAACCGGGTGAAGGTGCGCAGCAACTCGAAACTCGCCGACCCGGCACCGATGATCATCGACGCCTGCAGCACCAGTGCCGGGGTGCCGCCACCGGTCAGGATGTCGCCCACCTCGGCCCGCGACCCGAGATGCTCGGAGACGTCCCTCCCGTCGTGCGGTCTCGCACCGCCCAGGTAGACGATCTGCCGGACACCGGCGCTCGCGCACTCCCGGACGAGAATCTCCGCCGCCTCCCGATCGATCGACGCGAAATCCTGACGGGACAGCGAATGCACGAGGTAGTAGACGACCTCGACCCCGCGGAGCGCACGCCGCACGTCACCCTCATCGGTCGCGTCCCCGACCACCGTCTCCACACCGGCGGGCGGCCGGAACGACGGCCGGGCGCCGCGCGCCATCGCCCGCACCTCATGCCCGTCGCCGGCCAGGCGCTCCACCAGCGCGGTGCCGACATAACCTCCCGCACCCACCACCAGGCAACGTGTCATCATTCGTCTCCCGTCCGCGCCGGCAGGCGGGGCCGCCGGACCATCGCGGCCCGCTCGCCGCCGCACGCTGCCAGTCTGCGGTGTGCGCGCCCCCTCCGCTCGGCACGACCGGCCCGCGCGGCGAACCCCGCGCTCGGGGAACGGAATCTGTCGTACCCCGGCCCTAGTGTCGGCGCATGGACTGGAAAATCGAACTCGTCGCCATCCCCGTCACCGATGTCGATCGCGCCAAGGCCTTCTACGTCGACCAGGTGGGCTTCGTCGCCGACCACGATCACCAGGTGCACGACACCCTGCGCTTCGTTCAGCTCACACCCCCGGGATCGGCCTGCTCGATCGTGCTCGGCACCGGCATCACCGAGATGCCCCCGGGTGCACAGCAGGGGCTGCAGATGGTGGTCTCCGATGTCGCCGCCGCCCGCGCGCGATTGCTGGCGAAGGGCGTCGAGGCGAGCGAGATCGACGAGCAGCCGTGGGGCTCGTTCGTGACTTTCGCGGACCCGGACGGCAACACCTGGGTGTTGCAGCAACTGCCCGCCCGCGACTACACATGACCACCGGGCAGGGCGCGCGAGCGAACGCCGCCTCCGCCCGCGGCATCAGCGCCTCCGCCCGGCAGGGTGAGCCACCATCGCCGGTCGAACCACGCCGGCCAGCGGAGCCGGGCCATCGGCGGCGATCGTGAGCGGACCGTGGTCCCGCCCGCCGGGCTGCCTGACTCCGCCGGGGTCCAGCGCCGGAAAACTCCCGTCCGGTCCACAGCCGCCCAGTCCACAGTGGACCATTGGATCGGTGGCGGTCCGCCGCGGCCGGTGACTACACTCGGCCGGACACGGTGGTGGGACTCGCCGTACCCGAACCGCGGCCTACGCGCCGCCAACGGTCCCTGCGGTGACATCGCTCCCGGACGTTCCGGGAGCCGCAGCGGCACGCCCAGGAGACGATCATCGCCACCGACGGTTCCGGCACCCCGACCGGCCTCCCGGCCACCCTGGCCGCGGTCTCCGTCGGCGGGGTTCTCGGTGCCCTCGCCCGCTACGCGATCACCCTCGCCTGGCCGTCCGCTCCCGGCACGTTTCCCTGGGCAACCGTGATCGTCAATGCCTCCGGATGCCTCGCGATCGGGGCGTTCCTGGTCGTGATCACCGAGTATCGGACGGCCCACCCGCTGCTGCGGCCGTTCGCCGCGACCGGACTGCTCGGCGGCTACACCACGTTCTCCGCGTACTGCGGCGACATCGTGGGACTCGTCGCCGAGGGCAGGCCCGGCCAGGCCATCGGCTACCTCGCGCTGACGGCCCTGTCCGCCATGGCCGCCGTCGTCTGCGCTGCCAAGGGCACCCGGGCCGTGCTCGGCGGGCGCACACGATGACGGGTGCGCTCCTCGTCGCGGCCGGCGCCGCCATCGGCGCGCCACTGCGTTACCTGGTGGACCGCGCCGTCGGCGCGCGGTACAGCGGCCGCTTCCCGTGGGGCACCTTCGCCGCTAACGTCGCGGGCAGCCTGGTACTGGGCATGCTCACCGGTGCCACGCTGGCCGGTGCGGCGGGCCCCGGCTGGCAGGCTTTCCTCGGCACCGGACTGTGCGGCGCGCTGACGACGTACTCGACCTTCTCCTTCGAGACCCTGCGGCTGGCCGAGTCCGGCGCGCGGGGGCTGGCACTCGCCAACGTCAGCGGCACGGTCGTGGCCGGGCTCGCCGCGACCTACGCCGGCCTCGGCGGCGCCTCCGCGCTGCTCGGGTGACCCGGCGGCGATCAGCGGGAGCGGTGTGCGCGCGGCGGAAGCCGGTGCAGTTCCACCTCACCCAGCCCGCCGTCGGCGATGCGCGCGGTCAGGTAGGTGTGGTGCGGCTGGCGCCTTCGATCGGTCGGCGACCCCGGATTGAGCAGTCGCATACCCGCGCCGGTGACGCTGTCCCACGGGATGTGACTGTGCCCGAACACGAGCACATCGGCGTCGTCGATCATCCGGTCGCACCTGGCTTCGCGGCCGGACGCCGCGCCCGTCTCGTGCACCACCGCCAGCCGCACGCCGCCGAGATCCACCCGCGCGACCTCCGGCAGCCGCGCCCGCAGGGCCGGGCCGTCGTTGTTGCCGTACACGCCGACGAGCCTGCGCGAGTGTTCCTGGAGGGCGTCGAGGGTCGCCAGGTCCACCCAGTCCCCCGCGTGGATCACCACGTCCGCGCGACCCGCCTCCTGCCAGACCTCCTCGGGCAACCTTCGTGCGCGCACCGGCAGATGGGTGTCGGCGATGATGAGCAGGCGCACGATTCGCGTCCCCCGTCGAGTCGGTTCCCGGTGCCGGAAAGCCTACGGCGGTTTTCTCCCCGGCCGTACGGGTAGCCCCCGGGTGAGCACATCACCGGTGAAGGAGGTCAGCGATGCGGCGACAGCGTGTGGTGATCGTGGGCGGCGGGTTCGCCGGCCACCACGCGGCGAAGGAGCTCACCCGGCTCCTGCCCGCCGATGAGCACGAGATCGTGCTGATCAACCCGACCGACTACTTCCTCTACCTTCCGCTGCTGCCCGAGGTCGCGGTGGGCATCCTGGATCCGCGGCGGGTGTCGGTGTCGCTGCCCGCGACCCTCCCCGGTGTGCGGCTGGCGCTCGGCGAGGTGACGCAGGTCGATCCGGCGCGGAACACGGTGACCTACACCGACCCGGAGGACGTCACCAAATCCCTGCACTACGACCGGCTGATACTCGCCGTCGGCAGTGTGAACAAACTGCTGCCCATCCCGGGCGTCGCCGAGCACGGGCACGGATTCCGCGGGGTACCGGAGGCGCTGTACCTGCGCGACCACGTCACCCGGCAGATCGAACTCGCCGCCGACACCACGGACCAGCGGGAGCGGGACGCCCGCTGCACCTTCGTCGTCGTGGGCGCCGGGTACACCGGTACCGAGATCGCCGCGCAGGGCCCCGACTTCACCGCCTCGCTCGCCCGCAGGCATCGAGAACTCGACGGGCAGTCGATTCGCTGGCAACTGCTCGACGTCGCGCCGCGGGTGCTGCCGGAACTCGATCGCAGGCTGTCCAGAACGGCCGACCGAGTTCTGCGCGAGCGTGCGGTGGACGTGCGCATGGAAACCTCGGTGGACGAGGCGACCGCCGAGGGCGTCACCCTCACCACGGGCGAGAAGGTGCCCACCCGGACGCTGGTGTGGTGTGTCGGTGTACGACCGGACCCGCTCGTCGACGATGTCGGGCTGGAGACCGTCCGGGGCAGGTTGCTGGTCGACCCGGACCTGCGGGTTCCCGGCCACCCCGAACTGTTCGCCTGCGGTGACGCCGCGGCGGTACCGGACCTGACCCGCGAGGGCGAGTACACCGCGATGACCGCCCAGCACGCGGGACGCCAGGGCACCCTCGCCGGACGCAACGTCGCGGCCTCACTGGGGTATGGCCACACCCGTCTGTACAAGCACCACGACCTCGGATTCGTCGTCGACCTCGGTGCCCGTGCCGCGGCGGCGAACCCGTTGCGCATCCCGCTGTCCGGTCTGCCCGCCAAGGCGGTCACGCGGGGCTACCACCTGCTGGCGATGCCCGGAAACCGGTTGCGCACGGCCGTGGACTGGGCGCTCGACGCGGTCACCAGCAGGCAGACGGTGCAACTCGGGCTGGTCCGGTCCGGGGCCGTGCCGCTGGAGACATCCTCGCCGGAGGTCCCGCACCTGCGGGACACGGCGGACGACGGCCGCCGAGTGCGGTCGGGAACCGGGAAGGAGACGCGATGAACGAGCGAGGACAGGATGCCGTGGAGCATGCCCTCTCCGGAATGGAGTACCCGTGCCGTCGCGAGGCGCTGATGCGGCACGCGGCCTCCAACGGTGCCGACGACGACACCCTGGGACACCTGGGTTCGCTGACCGGCGATCACTTCGACGATCTCGCGGCCGTGCGGGAATCGCTGCGACACAAGGATGGCAGGGCAGGCGACTAGGGATTCTCGCGCAACCGGTGTGGTCGCGGTATTCGCGCCGAGGCGACGGCCGGCGGCGATGGCGGGAAGCCCGGATACGACACCGGCACGACGACGTCCCGCTGCCGTGCGGCCACGGCCTCGATCACGAATCCCGTCGCCCGAGAATCACCGCACCCGCGTTAGCCCGGGACGTCGTCGCCGCCCGTTCCCGCCACACCGGCGACGAAACGCTCGGCGAGGAGCCGCAACTTGACCTGCTCGCGCTGCGACTGCTCGACCAGCAGGGCGAACGCGGAATCCGCGTCGATCCGCCGCGCGGCCATGATGATGCCCTTCGCCTGGTCGATGACGGCACGGGATTCGAGTGCCGTTCTGAGCTGCCCGGCGAGCGCCCGTGCGTCCAGGTAACGCGAGGCTGTGCGGAGCCCGGCTTCGACGGCGGTCGTGTACAGCTCCAGCAGTGCCGCCTCGGCCTCGAAGAAGCCGTGCGCCTGGCGCCCGTAGAGGTTGATCGCCCCGGAGTGGACGTTGTCGATGACCAGCGGTGCCGCGAGGTAACTGCGCACTCCGGCCCGGCGAGCACTCGCGGCGAAGGCGGGCCAGCGTTCGTGTGCCTCCTCGACATCGACCCGGACGACCTTGCCGGTGGTCGCCGCCTCCAGGCAGGGCCCGTCGCCGACCCGGTACTGGTCGGCGTCGACCTCGGAAACCGTCTCGTCGGTGATGGCCGCCGTCGTGGGCTTGCCGTCCCGCAACAGCGTCACTCCCGCCATGTCCGCACCGGGCACCGCCTCCGTGGCGTGCTGGCAGACCCAGCGCAACATCGCGGGCAGGTCGTCCGCACGGTCGAGCATCTCCGTCAGTGACTCGATCGCCCCGGTGACGTCGTCGATGTGCCGCAGCGACACCTCGGCGTCCTGGCTTCTCGCTTTCGGCATCGCGTCGGAGTCCATCTCCGCTGACCTCCCCGGTTGACGAACGGTCCCGCACGGCCCGGCCGTTGCCGGGGCGATCGAGTCCATGCAACCACATCCGCGCCCGCCGGAGTGCCGGGCGACTCGGTCACGTTCCGTGCGGTGACCTGTCGCACCGGCGCCCGCACGATTGCGCGGCCGGCTCGCGGGGTAAACCGCGTACAGGTGGACGCGGGTACCCGGGTGCTCACGGACACCAGGCCCCCGATTCTCAGACCGCGAGAGCCGGGGGCCGCCCGCACGCGGAACCGCCGATCGCCGCACCATCACGACGAACGCCGCACATCGCTGCTCGGTTCGGGTCACCGGCCGGCGACAGAGCGTGCTCCATTCGAGTGGTCACGCGGGAGCACCGTCACATGGGCGCCGCCGGTGGCGTTTCCTGTTATCTGTCACTGGGGCGACAACCATTGGAGGCGATCATGGACACGTTGCGGGACCGCGACCTTTGATCGAAAGGCACCGCGGGTGCCCGCCCGTCATGGCCGGGCACCCGCGGCCGCCGCCCGCACCTCGCCGGGTCAGCCGGCGCTCTCCCGCACCGTCTCCGTCCGCGCCGTCTCCAACCGGGCCGTGTGCGTCGGGCCGTCCGGTACCCGCGCCGGGCGCATGCCGTCCATTTCCTTGCGCAGCACCGGAATCACCTCCTCGCCGAGGAGGTCGAGCTGCTCGAGGACCGTCGTCAGCGGCAGTCCGGCGTGATCGAGCAGGAAGAGCTGCCGCTGGTAGTCGCCGAAGTGCTCGCGGAAGGTGAGCGTCTTGTCGATGACCTCCTGCGGGCTACCGACCGTCAGCGGGGTCTGCTCGGTGAACTCCTCCAGCGAGGGGCCGTGACCGTAGACCGGGGCGTTGTCGAAGTAGGGCCGGAACTCACGGACGGCGTCCTGCGAGTTCTTCCGCAGGAACACCTGACCGCCGAGGCCGACCGTCGCCTGATCTGCCGTGCCGTGCCCGTAGTGCTCGAACCGGGCCCGGTAGAGCTCGACGAGCCGGATGAAGTGTTCCTTGGGCCAGAAGATGTGGTTCGCGAAGAAGCCGTCGCCGTAGTACGCGGCCTGCTCGGCGATCTCCGGGCTGCGGATCGAGCCGTGCCAGACGAACGGGGGCAGCCCATCGAGAGGCCGGGGCGTCGAGGTGAACGAGCGCAGCGGGGTGCGGAAGCGCCCGTCCCAGTCCACGGACTCCTCCCGCCAGAGGCGGTGCAGCAGGGCGTAGTTCTCCAGCGCCAGCGGGATGCCGTCGCGGATGTCCTTGCCGAACCACGGGTAGACCGGGGCCGTGTTGCCGCGGCCCATCATCAGGTCGACGCGGCCACCGGCGAGATGCTGCAGCATCGCGAAGTCCTCGGCGATCTTCACCGGGTCGTTGGTGGTGATCAGCGTCGTCGACGTGGACAGAATGATCCGCCGGGTGCGGGCGGCTACGTACCCGAGCATCGTCGTGGGCGAGGACGGCACGAACGGCGGGTTGTGGTGCTCTCCGGTGGCGAAGACGTCCAGCCCGACCTCCTCGGCCTTCTGCGCGATCGTGACCATCGACGTGATCCGCTCCGCCTCGGACGGGGTGTGGCCCGTCGTCGGGTCGGTGGTCACGTCGCCGACCGTGAAGACTCCGAACTGCATGACAGGTCCCCTCTCCGCATTGGTAGTTGAGTGCTCAACTATACCTTCCGGTCAACCGTTCGCCCATCCGCGGTATTCCCCGCCGTCTCCGGCCGCATCCGGCGGGAGTCATAGGATCGCCGGGCCCGGCGCGCACGTGGCGGGCTCCGTGTCGAGAGGACCTCGCGTGACTGTGCCCGGGCCCGCCCGTGACCCGTGGATCCGGCGGTTCCATCCCGCGCCGGACGCTCCGGCCCGACTCGTCTGCCTTCCGCACGCCGGTGGCGCGGCCGGCTACTTCTTCCGCCTGTCCCGGTCACTGCCGCCCGCCGCCGAGGTGCTCGCCGTGCAGTACCCGGGCCGCCAGGACCGTTCCGCGGAACCGCCGCTGGGCGACATCGTCCGCACCGCCGAGGCGGCGCTGCCCAGCGTGCGCGCGGCGGCGGACCGGCCGCTCGCGCTCTTCGGGCACAGCATGGGCGCCCTGGTGGCCTTCGAACTCGCCCGGGGACTGGAGCGTGCCGGGGCCCGGGTCGACGCGCTGTTCGTCTCCGGCATGCGGGCACCGACCTCGCCGTTCGGCGGGAGCCTGCACACCGCCGATGACGAGACCCTGCTCGAGGACGTCCGCGCCCTCGCCGGGACCGACCAGCGGATCCTCGAGTACGACGAGCTGCTGAAGCTGGCACTGCCGTCGATCCGCGGCGACTACCGGGCCGTCGAGACCTACCGCTACCGACCCGGCCCGCCGCTGCGCTGTCCCATCGTGTCGATGATCGGTGACACGGACCCGAGAGTGCTGGCCGAGACCGCGGCGGGCTGGGCAGGTGAGACCAGCGCGGCGTACCGGCTGGAGACCTTCGGCGGCGGGCACTTCTACCTCGACAACCACTGGAACGCGATCGTCACGCTGCTCGGAGAGCAGCTCCGCGAGTCCGCGCGCCACACCTGAGACGCCGCCGTCGATATCACGGTGAGTTACCCTTATCGCCGCCCGTAACCGATCCTCGCTGGTGGCGGATCCGCGAGAATCGCCCACCGACCTGCTCGACGTTTACTTCCCGTGTGCATCGGGCAGCTACAAGAGAGACGACGAACAGCCTCGGGAGTTGCCATGAACACCAGATTCGACACCACCGCCGCCGCCACCGCCCGCCCGAACTGGAGTGCCGAGGGCGCCACGGTGATCAAGCGCGGCCTGCGCCGCCTCGCACAGGCCGGTCTGATGAGCACCGCGGAGCGCGACCGGCTGCTGGCCAGGATCACCGCCCTGCCGATCCGCCCGGCGCGCTGACCCCTGCCGGGTACCGGCGGCAAGTTCCCGCCGGGCGGGGGCCCGTAGTGCGGCGGCCACCCCGGGCGGTTCACTTTTGCCTCACCTGCGGGACGGCAGAATCGGACATCCCGGAAGGAGACCGATGCCGCCCGCCCCGCCCTCGCCACGATCACACCCGGATGTCCCCTCGCTCGCACCCGCCGACGCCGCACGGCCGTCCACGCTGCCCCTGCTGGGCCTGGCCGCGGTCGTGCTCGGCGCACTGCTCGTCGCCGCGCTGCAGGTGCTCCCGCCGACCGACACCATCAGCCCGATCCGCCGCACCATCAGCGAGTACGCCCTGACGACCAGCAAGTGGGTGTTCGACGCGGGCGTCCTGCTGGTCGCCCTCGGCTCGGCGGTCGTCTTCCTCGGCCTGGTCCGCCGGGGCCCGCTCCTCCCCCGCTCTGCGGCCTGTCTGTTCGGCGGACTGTGGACGCTGAGCCTGCTGGTCATCGTCGTCTTCCCCAAGCACAACTGGTCGGTCGGACCGAGTATCGGCGGCAACATCCACCGGGTCGCCAGCATCGTCGCGTTCGTCTGCCTGCCGCTGGCCGTCGTGGCCGCCGCGCGCACCGTTCTCGCGCACACGGCGGTCCGCAGGCGGATCGCGCAGGCGCTCGGCGTGACGGCCCTGCTGTGGTTCGTCCCGATCGTCATCGGCATCGTCCGGATGATGGGTGGCGGCGAGGCCTGGTGGCGGTTCGTGCCTCTCGGCCTGGTCGAGCGGCTGATGGCGGTGAACGCCCTTCTCGCGGTCGGTTTCCTGGTAATCGCGGCCGTCCTGCCGCGCCGGCTGGACATGAGGCAGGTCACAGCCCAAGCTTGACGGCTAGCGGTACGTTTCTAAGCGCTTGCTTAGCCGTCAGGCCGACCCCAGGAGGAAATCCGTGTCCGAGTCCCACTCCCGCGTCGCGATCGTCACCGGAGCTGCCCGCGGTATCGGTGCCGCGATCGCGAAGCGGCTCTCGTCCGACGGATTCGCCGTGGGCCTGCTCGATCTCGACGAATCCGCCTGTGCCGCGGGTGCCGAGGCGATCACCGCCGCCGGTGGCAGGGCCGTCGGCGTGGGGCTGGACGTCAGCGACGCCGCCGGCGTGGAGGCTGCCGTCGACCGGGTCGCCGCGGAACTCGGCGCGCCCACCGTGCTGGTCAACAACGCGGGCATCACCCGGGACAACATGCTCTTCAAGATGACCGAGCAGGACTGGGACTCCGTGCTCGGCGTGCACCTGCGCGGGTCGTTCCTGATGAGCCGGGCGGCCCAGAAGCACATGATCGACCAGAAGTGGGGCCGGATCGTGAACCTGTCCAGCACCTCGGCGCTGGGCAACCGTGGTCAGGCGAACTATTCCGCCGCGAAGGCGGGGATGCAGGGCTTCACCAAGACCCTCGCCATCGAGCTGGGCAAGTTCGGCGTGACGGTGAACGCCATCGCGCCGGGCTTCATCGTCACCGACATGACCGCGGCGACCGCGGAGCGCGTCGGCATGGGCTTCGAGGACTTCCAGAAGGCCGCGGCCGAGCAGATCCCGGTCCGCCGGGTCGGCAGGCCGGAGGACATCGCGAACCTGGCGTCGTTCCTCGTCTCGGAGGACTCGTCGTTCATCTCAGGGCAGGTCGTGTACGTGGCGGGCGGGCCCACCGACTGACCCGCCCCACCGGGCACGCACACACGAGGGAGCAACCAATGAGGGTCTTCTCCGGACTGGACGAACTCGAGTCCGCTGTCGGCGAGCACCTTGGCCACAGCGACTGGCACACCGTGACACAGGACCAGGTGGACACCTTCGCCGACGCGACCGGTGACCACCAGTGGATCCACGTGGACGCCGAACGCGCGGCGGCCGGGCCGTTCGGCGGGACGATCGCCCACGGATACCTGACCCTGTCGCTGATCCCGATGCTGGCGGCGGGGATCTATCGGGTCGACGGCGTCACCATGGGCATCAACTACGGCCTCAACAAGGTCCGCTTCCCCAGTCCGGTGCCCGTCGGGGCGCGCATCCGCGGCGGTGCCGAGCTGCTGGAGGTCAGCGACGCCGGGAAGACGACCCAGTCCATCGTCCGCTGGACCATCGAGATCGAGGGTGCGGACAAGCCGGCCTGCGTCGCCGAGATGGTCGCGCGCTTCACCGCCTGAGCCCGGAAGCCGCCCGGCTTCCCACCGCCCGCGGCAGCAGGCCGCACGACCACCGGAGAACCGTATGGACTTCGCGTTCGACAGCCGTACCGAGGAACTGCGCGAGCGACTCACCGCGTTCATGGACTCGCACGTCTACCCGGCCGAACGGGTGTTCCACGACCAGCTCGCCGAGCGCGAGGACCCATGGGCCGGCGTGCCGGTCGTCGAGGAACTCAAGGCGGAGGCGCGGAAGCGGGGACTGTGGAACTTCTTCCTGCCCGGCGAGCACGGGGCGGGGCTGACGAACCTGCAGTACGCGCCGCTCGCCGAGATCACCGGCCGCAGTCCGCACCTCGCGCCGACCGCGATCAACTGCGCGGCACCGGACACCGGGAACATGGAAGTGCTCTCGATGTTCGGCAGCGAGGCGCAGCGCGAACGCTGGCTCACGCCGCTGCTCAGCGGCGAGATCCGCTCCGCCTTCGCGATGACCGAACCCGATGTCGCTTCCTCGGACGCGTCCAACATCGGCACCCGGATCACCCGGGACGGGGATTCCTACGTCGTCAGCGGCCGCAAGTTCTACATCTCCGGGGCGATGAGCCCGGACTGCAAGATCCTGATCGTGATGGGCAAGACCGATCCGGACGGCGAACCGCGGCGGCAGCAGAGCATGATCCTGGTTCCCCGCGACACCCCCGGTGTCACGATCGTGCGGGGAATGCACGTGTTCGGCTACCCGGACGACGACCACGGCGGGCATGCCGAGATCGTTTTCGACGACGTCCGTGTGCCCGCCTCGAACCTGATCGCCGAAGAGGGCTCCGGTTTCGCCATCGCGCAGGCCAGGCTCGGCCCGGGACGCATCCACCACTGCATGCGCCTCATCGGGATGGCGGAGCGGGCGATCGAGTTGATGTGCGCCCGCGCCGTGGCCCGCACCACCTTCGGCAAGCCGATCGCACAGCAGGGCATCGTGCAGGACTGGATCGCCGAGTCCCGCGTCAAGGTCGAACAGCTCCGCCTGCTGGTGCTCAAGACCGCGTGGCTGATGGACACCAAGGGAAACCAGGGCGCGCACACCGAGATCCAGTCCATCAAGATCGCCACCCCGCTGGCCGTGGAGTGGATCCTGGACAAGGCGATCCAGACGCACGGTGCGGGTGGCGTCGGCCAGGACTATCCGCTGGCCTCGCTGTGGGCGCACGCCAGGACCCTGCGGCTCGCCGACGGCCCGGACGAGGTGCACAAACGGTCGCTCGCCCGGCGCGAGCTGAAGGCCTACCTGCCGAGGGAAGGTGGCCGGCGATGAGTGCCGTCGACGCGGACGACCTGCGCCGCCGCACCCGGGACCTGCTCACCGAGCACCCCCCGGAGCGGACGCCGCGCCCGGAGTTCCTGCGTGCCCGCTTCGACGCCGGCCTGGCTTGGGTGCACTTCCCGGAGGGACTGGGCGGGCTGGACGCTCCCCGCGCGCTGCAGTCCGTTGTGGACGCCGAACTGACGTCCGCCGGGGCGCCGGACAACGATCCACGCCGGATCGGGATCGGCCTCGGGATGGCGGCACCGACGATCCTCCAGTTCGGCGGACCCGAACTGAAGGAACGCTTCCTCCGTCCACTGTGGACAGGCGAGGAGGTGTGGTGCCAGCTCTTCAGCGAACCGGGCGCGGGGTCGGATCTCGCCGCGCTCGGCACCCGTGCGGTGCGTGACGGCGACGACTGGATCGTCACCGGGCAGAAGGTGTGGACCTCCAGCGCGCACACGGCCCGCTGGGCCATCCTGGTCACCCGCACGGATCCGGACGTCCCGAAGCACCGTGGCATGACCTACTTCGTCTGCGACATGAGCGCGCCCGGCGTCGAGGTGCGCCCGCTGCGCCAGCTCACCGGCGAGGCCGAGTTCAACGAGGTGTTCCTGGAGGGCGTCCGGATCCCGGACGCCCATCGGCTCGGTGAGATAGGCGCGGGCTGGGGCGTCGCCCAGACCACCCTGATGAACGAACGGGTGGCGATCGGCGGCAACGCCCAGCCCCGTGAGGGCGGCATGCTCGGCATCGTCGCCGGGACGTGGCGCGACAACCCCGGCCTGCGTACCGCGGAGCTGCACGACCGGTTGCTGCGGCTGTGGGTCGACGGCGAGTCGATGCGCCTGGCGGGAACCCGGCTCCGGCAGCAGCTCGCGGTGGGCAAACCCGGACCGGAGGGTTCGGGGATGAAGCTCGCGTTCGCCCGCCTCGCACAGGCCCTCTCCGGGCTCGAGGTGGAACTCCGCGGCGAGCGGGGACTGCGCTACGACGACTGGACGATGCGCAGACCGGAGATCGTGGACTTCACCGGCCGGGACGCCGGATACCGCTACCTGCGGGCCAAGGGCAACTCCATCGAGGGCGGCACCTCGGAGGTACTGCGCAACATCATCGCCGAACGGGTGCTCGGACTGCCCTCGGAACCCCGGGTGGACAAGGACGTCGCGTGGAAGGACCTGCCCCGATGACCGTCACCGAGCCCGCGTCGCACCCGCCGGACCTGCTCTACACCGAGGTCGAGACCGACCTGCGGGCGAGTGTGGCCGACCTGCTGGCCGATCGCTGCGCTCCCGCCGCGCTGCTCGCCCGGTGCGAGAGCGACCAGCCCTACGACCTCGACCTGTGGCGCACACTGGCCGCCGACGTCGGGATCGCCGGGCTGATGGTGCCCGAAGCGGCGGGCGGGCACGGGGCGTCCGCCCGGGAGACGGCCGTGGTGGCCGAGGAACTCGGCCGCAGCCTGGCACCGGTGCCGTTTTTGGGCAGCGCCGTGCTGGCGACCTCGGCGCTGCTGTCGGCAGGTGAGAGCGGCGCCGCGGCCGAGCTGCTCGCCCGGCTCGCCTCCGGGCGGGCGGCCGGCGCGCTGGCCGTGCCGCTGACCGCGCTGCCGGGTGAGGCGTTTCCCGGCGGCGTCACCGTCGACGAGGACGGGGCGCTGACCGGAAGCGTCGGGGCGGTCGCCGACGCCGCGGTCGCCGAGGTGCTGATCGTGCCCGCACTCGGCCCCGACGGGCCCGCGCTCTACGCCGTCGAGGCCGGCACGCCCGGTGTCACCGTCACGCCGTTCGTCCCGCTGGACCTGACCCGCCCGCCTGCCGACATCGCTCTCGACGGTGTCCAGGGCGCACTGCTCGCCGGGCAGGACCGCGCGTCCACCGCGGTCGACGCCGCACTCACCGCGGGAGCCGCCGTGCTCGCCTCCGAGCAGCTCGGCCTTGCCGAGTGGTGCCTGGACGAGACGGTCGGCTATCTCAAGCAGCGATACCAGTTCGGCCGCCCGGTGGGCTCGTTCCAGGCGTTGAAGCACCGGCTCGCCGATCTGTGGCTGGAAGTGGTATCCGCGAGGGCCGCGGCCCGCTACGTGGCCGACTGCCTCGCCTCGGGCTCGGCCGACACCGCGGTCGCCGCGTCGCTCGCACAGGCGAACTGCTCGGGTGTCGCGGTGCACGCCGCGGAGGAGTGTGTCCAGCTCCACGGTGGCATCGGCATGACCTGGGAACATCCCGCGCACCTGTATCTCAAGCGTGCCAAGGCCGACGAGTTGGCGCTCGGCACGCCGGGGCGGCACCGGGCAAGGCTGGCGACGTTGATCGACCTTCCGCCGGCGTGACCCCCTGCCCGGCCGCGGAGACCCGTGCCGTGGACGAGGAACTGGTCAACGGGTCTCGGACACCAGCCAGGCGAGGTAGGCGGCGCTGCCCCCGGTGATCGGGGTCGCGATGATCTCCGGGACCTCGTAGGTGTGCTCGCCCTCGAGGAACTCGATCAGCGGGCGGAGCCGGTCGCCCGCGGTCTTGAGTTCGACCCGCCACTCCCGTTCGGTCCGCACCTCGTCCTCCCAGCGGAAGACGCTGGTGATCGGGCCGGACACCTGGGCGCACGCGGCGAGTCCCGCTTCGATCGCCCCGGTGGCGAGACGGCCCGCCACCTCCTCGCTGCCGGTGGTGGACGTGACGATGATCTGATCGACGGACATCGCCGGATCCTACGAGACGCCCGCCCGTCCGGCGCGGTGCGCCGCGGGGGCAGGCTCAGCCGCCGGTGGCCTCCTCGATCTTGCGCTGGAGTTTGTTCATCCCGCCCAGCCACCGGTCGTTCTGGGTCGCGCGGTGCGCGTAGTACTCCGCCACCTCCGCGTGCGGCAGAATCAGGAACCTGTTGTCCGCCATGGCTTCCAGCACCGATTCGGCGACCTGGTCCGGTTCGATCGCGGTCGCGCCCATCACCAGGTCGCCCGCGGCGCCGGTGTCGGCGAGCATCCGGGTACGCACCCCCTGCGGGCAGATGGCCTGGACGGTGATGCCCCTGTGCCGGTACGTCGCCGAGAGCCATTCCGCGAACGCCAGCGCCCCGTGCTTGGTCACCGAGTACGGGGCCGAGCCGAGGCTGGTGAGCAGCCCGGCGGCCGACACCGTGGCGAGGAAGTGCCCGCTCCCCCGCTCCAGCCAGCCGGGCAGCAGAGCGCGGGCCGCGCGGACGTGCGCCATGACGTTGACGTCCCAGGCCGCCGCCCAGACGTCCTCGGGCGCCTCGGGCCCGCCGTGCGGGGCGATTCCCGCGTTGGCGCAGTAGAGGTCGACCTGACCGAGTTCGGCGCGGGCACGGGCGAGCAGCGCGGCGATGCCCTCCTCGCTCGCGGCGTCGGCCACCACCGACGGCGCGCCGAGTTCGGTGGCGACGGCGGCGACGGCATCGGCGTCCACATCGGACAGCAGGACTCGCGCGCCCTCGGCCTGGAACCGGCGGGCGAGGGCCGCACCGATGCCGCCGCCGGCTCCGGTGACGACGACGCCGGCACCGTCCAGCGTGGTGCTCACAGGCCACCGCCTGCGGTCACGCCACCGTCGAGGACGATGGTCTGCCCGGTGATCCAGCCGGCCTGGCCGGACAGCAGGAAGGCGACCGCGCCGGCGACGTCCTCCGGCACGCCCAGCCGTTTCATCGGGTAGGCGGCAGAGACCTCCTCCTCGCGGCCTTCGTACAGCGCGGTGGCGAACTGCGTCTTCACCACGGCGGGGGCGACGGCGTTCACCCGGATGCCCGGTCCCAGCTCGGTGGCCAGTTCCAGGGTCAGGCGCAGCAGTGCGGCCTTGCTGACGCCGTACATCCCGATGCCCGGTGAGGCACGGATCCCGGCGATGGAGGAGACGTTCACCACCGATCCGCCGTGTTCACCCATCCAGGCGTCGCGGCAGCGCCGGATCCAGGCCAGCGGGGCCAGCACGTTGACCGCCATGATCTTGGCGGCGAGCCCGTCGTCGATGTCCAGGGTCGGCCCGTATGCCGGGTTGATGCCCGTGTTGTTGACGAGCAGGTCGAGGCTGCCGAAGGTCTCGACGGTCCGGGCCACGACCTCCGCCTGGTGCTCGGCGTCGTCGGCCTTCCCCGGCACGCCGAGGGCGACGTCCGGGCCACCGAGCCGGGTGACGGCCTCCGCCAGCGGTTCCGGGTTGCGCGCGGTGATGCACACCCTGGCGCCCTGCCGGACCAGCTCCTCGGCTATCGCCAGGCCGATACCGCGACTGGCACCGGTGACGACGGCGACCTTGTTCTCGAACGAATTCATTGCTGTCGGCCTCCTCTTCGGACTAAGCGCTCGCTTACAATGCCACTGTGACCCCGTCCCTGTCAGCAGAGCTGTGGCCCGACGTGTCGCCGGACGCCGCCCGCAGGCTCATGCTCGCCGGTGTCGAGTCGTTCGCGGGCCGCGGTTTCCACGCCACGACCACCCGGGACATCGCCACCAAGGCCGGGATGAGTCCCGCCGCCCTGTACGTCCACTTTCCCTCCAAGGCGGCTTTGCTGTTCGAGATCAGCCGCAGCGGGCACGAGCAGACGCTGCGGGTGACCCAGCGGGCCATCGAACGGGGCGGTACCCCGGTGGAGTCGGTGCGCGAACTGGTGACCGACTTCGTCGCCTGGCATGCCCGCAGGCACACGGTCGCGCGCGTCGTCCAGTACGAGCTGCACGCGCTGCCGCCGGAGGAGTTCGCCGTCATCGCGGGCCTGCGCAGGCGGATCGAGCGTGCGGTCCGGGACGTGGTGGCGGCCGGTGCGGCCGACGGTTCGTTCCGGGTGGACGATCCGGCGACCGCGACCCGGGCGCTGCTGTCGCTGGGTATCGACGTCGCCCGCTGGTACACCGATCGCACCAGGACCGCGCCGGCGACACTGGGCAGGCAGTACGCGGCGCTCGCGCTGCGCATGCTGGGCGTTCCGGAGGCCTGACGGGTTGCGCGGCCGGTCCCGCCACCCGAGAGTGGGGCCATGCGAGCGGAGGCGATGCTGGCCATCGCGTACGAGGAGGCCGTGCGGGGAGGGGCCGAGGGCGGCGTGCCGATCGGCGCCGCGCTGTTCCACCACGACGGGACGCTGCTCGGCCGCGGGCGCAACCGCCGGATCCAGGACGACGATCCGTCCACCCATGCCGAGACGGCCGCGTTCCGCGCGGCGGGGCGGCGGCCGCACTACCGTGACACGACGATGGTCACCACCCTGTCGCCGTGCTGGTACTGCAGCGGACTCGTCCGGCAGTTCGGCATCTCCCGGCTGGTGATCGGCGAGTCGCGGACCTTCCACGGCGGCCACGACTGGCTGGCCGGACTCGGTGTGGAGGTCACCGTGCTCGACGACGAGGCGTGCACGGACCTGCTGGCGGGCTTCGTGAGCGCGGCGCCGGAATTGTGGTTCGAGGACATCGGCGGGCCGCCCGGTGAGGCTCAGTCCGCGGTGCGCCGCAGTCCCTGAACGAACGCGAGCACGGACGCGATCGCGAGCAGCGCCGCACCGATCGTGAGACCGGCGGACACCCCTCCGTGACCGTCGGACAGCGCCCCGGACAGCAACGGACCGGCGCACTGCCCCAGTGCGAACACCACCGTCAGCGCTCCGATGGCGCCGGTCCAGCGATCGGTGGGCAGCACCCGGCGCACCGAGCCGGTGACCGCCGTGACCACGGTGAGGAACGAGCCGCCGAAGAGCACGGCGGAGACCGCGAAACCGGCCGTGCCGGTCCACACCACCGGAATCGCCGCCCCGGTCGTCAGCACGGCGAGCACGAGGGCAGTGCCGTACCCCGGACGCAGGCGGGCGAGCACGGTGTTCCAGGCGAACCCGGCCCCGGCCGCCGCCCCGCCCAGCAGCACCCAGAATGCCGTGACCTGACCGGGTTCGGCACCGGAGGATTCCAGCAGGGCGATGATGAACGTCATGTAGGCGATGTAGCCCGCGCCGAAGAGTCCGTAACAGGTGGCGAGCGCGATCAGGGGACGCAGCTCCGCCGGAGCGGCCGCGAGGTCCCGCCCACCGGGGGCGGACTGCCGCAGGCGACGGACGACCGGGACGACCGCGAGCACGGCCAGTGCCGACAGCGCGCCGATCACCGCCCAGGCCGCCCGCCAGCCACCGGCGTGGAGCACCACGGGCACCACCAGACCGGAGAGCAGGATTCCCGCGCCGCCGCCGGCGAAGTACACGCCCAGCGCCAGGGTGGCGGTCCGGTCGGTGCTGTCCCGCCCGGCACGCGCGACGAGACCGCCGCCGACGACGAAACTCACTGCGCCGGCGGCGCCCGCGCCCAGCCGGAGCAGGAAGACCGCGGCGCTCGCGCCGGTCAGCGCGGAGGCCGCCAGCAGCAGGGCGGTCACCAGCAGGCTCAGCAGGAACATCCGGCGCTCACCGAACCGGCGGGCCGACCGGGCCGCCACGAGCGCGCCGACCAGGTATCCCAGTGCGTTGGCGGTGTTCATCGTGCCCGCGGTGGCGAAGGACCAGGACAGGTCGGCGCGCATGTCCGGCAGCACGAGGGCGTAGGCGAAACGGCCGAGACCGAGCGCGACGGCGGGGCCGAGCATCAGTCCTGCGGCGGCGCGCAACGGTCCCGGTTCCACATCCGGGCGCGGTGACGCCGATGTACCCATGACTGCTTGGTAACACCTTCGGGCCCGGGAGACCATCACTTCGACGTGCGGTGTGCGAGGCCTCACCGTGGTGACGAGAAGAGCGCCCGCGCGACGGAACGGGGTTGGCCGGGCACGGACGGTGCCCGCGTCGGGGCGAGTCCGGTCACCGCACGGTTCGGCGCCGAACGGCTCAGGCCGCGGGACGCTCGGTGAGTGCCGCGCGGCCCGCGTCGGTCAGCTCCGCGGGTACTCGCTTTCCCACCACACCGATGACCGTCGGGCGGATGAAACCGTTGCGTGCGAGCTCGTGCGCCGTCATCTGGTCGCAGCAGGCCACACCGTCGATGAAGAGGTCGGGCTCGCAGCTGCACGACATGTGCACCCGCTGCGCGGCTACCGCGCGCAGCAGGGCCATCGCGCGATGTGAGAGTTCGACCGTATGTCCGGACACCGTCTTGCCCCTTCCATGAGTCTCTGTAATGAGAGACACATCTACGACGGTATCGTGACGCCTGGGGTTCCATTCTTCTGGACGGCCGGAAGGGTGGGTTCGAGCAGTCTGGCCCACTGCCGCGCGATCTGCGCGCGGCGTTTCGTGTCGTCGCTGAGCAGATTCGCCAGTCCCAGGCCACGCGCGAGGTCCAGGGTCGCCTGCACGGTTTCCCTGGCGCCGGCGTCGGATTCGTTGACACCGAGTAGTTCCACGGCCACCCGGTGCGCCTCCCTGCCGACCCGCGCCTCCAGTGGGGCAAGCGTCGCGCGCAGGTTCTCGTCGGTGGAGGCCGCCACCCAGACATGCAGGGCGGCGCGGAACATCCGGCCGCTGTACAGGTTCAGCAGCATGTCCACAATGGACTGGGTGCGCGCCGAGCCGGCAGGCAGCTCCGACGCGCGCGAGCGCAGCTCCGCGATCTGCACTTCGGCGAGGTACTCGACCGCACCGGAGACCATGTCCTCCCTGGTCGGGAAGTGGTGCTGCGCGGCGCCACGCGACACCCCGGCGCGCTCGGCGATGAGCGCGACGGTGGTGCCGGTCCAGCCCAGCTCGACGATGCACTCGACGGCCGCTTCGAGCAGCCGCCGCCGTGTCGTCCGGCTGCGTTCCTGTCGTGGCTCGCGCACGATCAGGCCGGTTCGACCCAGAAGTCGAGCTGCAGGTCCTCTTCCTTCTCGCACAGCCGGTACTTCGCGAAGTCCGTGACACCCTCACCGGCGAGTACCACGTCGTCGATGAAGAAGTTCCCGGTGACCTCGCGGCTGGGCTTGGTCAGGATCGCGTGCGCCGCGTCGGCCATGATCTCCGGCGTACGCGAGCGGTTCGCCATCTCGGCGCTGATCACGTTGCGCACGGCGGCGGTGTCGATGGTGGTGCGCGGCCACAGGGAGTTCGCGGCGATGCCGTCGCTCGCGAGTTCCGCGGCCAGCCCCACCGTCACCAGGCTCATCGAGTACTTCGCGATGCTGTAGGCCAGGTGGCCCATCGCGAACCACTTGGGGTCGAGGCTGATCGGCGGCGACAGGGTCAGCACGTGCGCGTTCTCGGCCGCCCGCAGGTGCGGGATCGCGGACTTGGCCAGCAGGAAGGAACCGCGCGCGTTGATGTCCTGCATCAGGTCGTAGCGCTTCATCGAGATCGCCTCGGTGGGCGTCAGGTCGATGGCGCTCGCGTTGTTCACCACGATGTCGATGCCGCCGAAGCGCTCCACGGTCCGTGCGACGGCGGCCTCGACCGAGGCGTCGTCCCGGATGTCGCCGACGATCGGCAGCGCCTGCCCACCCGCCTCCTCGATGGCGGCCGCCGCCGTGTGAATGGTGCCGGGCAACTTCGGGTGCGGCTCGGCCGTCTTCGCGATGAGGGTGACGTTCGCCCCGTCCCGGGCGGCACGCAGTGCGATGGCCTCGCCGATGCCCCGGCTGCCGCCGGACATGATGATCGTCTTGCCTGCCAGTGAACTCACGTTCGTTGTCTCCTTCTCAGTAGGACTTGGGCAACCCGAGACTGTGCTGTGCGACGAAGTTCAGCACCATCTCACGGCTCACCGGTGCGATCCGGCCGACACGCACCGCTCCCAGCAGCGTGCCGAGGCCGTACTCACTGGCCATGCCGTTGCCACCGTGCACCTGTACCGACTGGTCCACCGCATGGACGGCCGCCTCGGCTCCGGCGTACTTGGCCATGTTGGCCGCCTCACCCGCTCCGAAGTCGTCGCCGGAGTCGTAGAGCGCGGCGGCCTTCTGTGCCATCAGCTTCGCCAGTTCGACCTCGATCTTCACCTGCGCGAGCGGGTGCGCGAGGCCCTGGTGGGTGCCGATGGGGGCGCCCCAGACGCTGCGTTCCTTCGCGTACCGCACCCCTTTGTCCAGGGCGTAGCGGGCCACGCCGACGGAGAACGAGGCGCCCATGATGCGTTCCGGGTTGAGCCCGGCGAAGAGTTGGGCGATCGCGGCGTCCTCGGACCCGACCAGTGCGTCGCCCGGCAGCCGGACGTCGTCGAGGAACAGGCTGAACTGGCTGTCGGCGGAGACCAGGTCCATCTCGATCCGCGAGTACTCGACACCGGGAGCGTCGGTGGGCACGATGAACAGCGCGGGCTTGAGCTTGCCGGTACGCGCGTCCTCGGTGCGGCCGACGACGAGCACGGCGTCTGCCTCGTCCACACCGGAGATGTAGACCTTGCGCCCGCCCAGCACCCAGTCCGAGCCGTCGCGGCGGGCGGTGGTGGTGATCTTGTGCGAGTTCGATCCCGCGTCGGGCTCGGTGATGGCGAACGACATGCGCACCTCGCCGGTCGCGAAACCGGGCAGCCAGCGCTCCTTCTGTTCCTGCGTGCCGTAGCGGGCGATGACGGTGGCGCAGATGGCCGGGGAGACGACCATCAGCAGCATCGGTGTCCCGGCGGCGCAGAACTCCTCGCAGACCGCGGCGAGGTCTCCGATCCCGGCTCCCCCGCCGCCGTACTCCTCGGGCACGGACACGCCGAGGTACCCCAGGCGTCCGGCCTCGTCCCACAGTTCGTCGGTGTGGCCACCCGAACGGGCCTGCTTCAGGTAGTACTCGTGGCCGTAGGCGGCACCGAGTTCCGCGACGGCCTTGCGCAGCGCGACCCGCTCCTCGGATTCGGTGAAGTTCATGGCGTCCTCCTGTGTCGGGGCAGAGCGGGGTGTCATGCCGCGTCTTCGGGTGTCGCAACCTCCGGTGTACCGGCCTCGGGTGTCACCACGGCCAGCACCGCGCCGAGTTCGACCTGCTGTCCCACTTCGACGGGCAGGCCGGTGACCACGCCGTCGGCCGGGGCGGCTATCCGGTGCTCCATCTTCATCGCCTCCAGCCACACCATCGGCGTTCCGGCGGTCACCGTGTCGCCCTCGGCGACCGCCACGCGCAGGACGGTGCCGGGCATCGGGGCGAGCAGCGAACCGGCGGCGAGCGCGGCGTCCGGATCGGGAAACCGCGGCACGGGGGTGAGCCGCACCGAACCGAGTGGGGAGTCGACCACGACCAGGCCGGGGTACGTTCCGACGGCGAACCGCCTGCGCACACCGCCGACGACGAGGGTGACGGCCCCGGGCGCCGAATCGGCGAGTGCGACGCCGGGCAGGGCCTCGCAGCTCAGGCCCGAGCGGGTCAGCAGGTACTCGATCTCGTACTCGGTGCCCTCGTGCAGGTAGGTGCGCCGCTGGGAGGTGGACGGCAGGTTCCGCCAGCCACTGGGCAGCCTGCCCAGCACCCGGGCGTCCTGGCGGTTGCCCGCGGCCGCGGCGAGCGCGGCGGCCAGGGCCGAGAGCCGCACGGTGTCCTGGTCGGCCAGCGGCCGGGCGATCACGTCCAGGCCCTTGCTCGCGAAGAACGAGGTGTCGGCCGATCCGGCCAGGAAGTCCTTGTCGCGCAGCACGTTCACCAGAAGGTCGCGGTTGGTGACGACGCCGTGCACGGTCGCTCCGGCCAGTGCCGAGGCGAGGGTGCGCGCCGCGGCGGCCCGGTTCGGTCCCCAGGCGATCACCTTGGCCAGCATCGGGTCGTAGTGCACGCCGATCACCGACCCACTGGTGACGCCACTGTCCAGGCGGATGCCGTGCCGCGCCGGGCCGGTGAACTCCGCGACCACGCCGGGCACCTGGAAGCGGTGCAGGGTGCCACTCTGCGGTTGCCAGTCCGCGGCCGGATCCTCGGCGTAGAGCCGGACCTCGATGGCATGGCCGGTGCACTGTGGAGGGTCGGCGGGCAGGGACTCGCCCTCGGCGACCCGCAGTTGCAGTTCCACCAGGTCGACGCCCGTGGTCGCCTCGGTGACCGGGTGCTCGACCTGCAGGCGGGTGTTCATCTCCAGGAAGTAGAACCGGCCGTCGGGTGCGGCCAGGAACTCCACGGTTCCCGCGCCGACGTAGTCGATCGCCTTCGCGGCGGCCCTGGCGGCGGAGAACAGTTTCTCCCGCATCGCCTCGTCGACCAATGGCGAGGGCGCCTCCTCGACGACTTTCTGGTGCCTGCGCTGGATCGAGCACTCGCGTTCACCGAGCGCCCACACCGTGCCGTGCTGGTCGGCCAGCACTTGCACCTCGATGTGCCTGCCGGTCTCCAGGTAGGGCTCACAGAACACCGTGCCGTCGCCGAACGCCGACGCCGCCTCCGCGCTCGCACTCGCCACGGCCTCGGCGAGCTCGCCGGGTTCGCGCACCACGCGCATGCCGCGCCCACCGCCACCGGCGGAAGCCTTGACCAGCAAGGGGAACTCGGCGGCGGAGACAGCGTCCGGGGCGAGTTCGGTGAGCACCGGTACGCCCGCGGCGGCCATCAGCCGCTTGGACTCCACTTTGGACCCCATCACCTCGATCGCCCGCGGCGAGGGGCCGACCCAGGTGAGCCCGGCGTCGAGCACGGCCCGCGCGAACGCCGCGTTCTCCGACAGGAAGCCGTATCCGGGATGCACGGCGTCCGCCCCGGCGGCCCGGGCGGCCTCGACGACCAGATCGGCGCGCAGGTAGGTGTCGGCCGGGCTGTCACCGGGAAGCCGGACGGCGGCGTCGGCGCGGCGGGCGTGCGGGGAGTCCGTGTCGGCGTCGGAGTGGACGGCGACGGTGCCGATCCCGGCGTCACGGCAGGTGCGGAAGACCCGCAGCGCGATCTCGCCACGGTTGGCCACCAGCAGGTTCGTGATCATGCGCTCACATCCGGAAGACGCCGAAGCCCTCGGCGCCCTTGACGGGTCCCGTGTGGACGGCCGACAGGCTCATCCCGAGGACGGTGCGGGTGTCGCGGGGGTCGATGATGCCGTCGTCGTAGAGCATCCCGGACAGGAACATCGGCAGGGACTCCGCTTCGATCTTGCCCTCCACCATGGCGCGCATGGCGGCGTCGTTCTCCTCGCTGTAGTCCTGGCCCCGGCTCTCGGCGGACTGCCGCGCCACGATGGAGAGCACCCCGGCGAGCTGCGCGGCGCCCATCACCGCCGATTTAGCCGTCGGCCACGCGAAAAGGAATCTGGGGTCGTAGGCGCGGCCGCACATGCCGTAGTGCCCCGCGCCGTAGGAGGCACCGATCAGCAGCGAGATGTGCGGCACGGTCGAGTTGGACACCGCGTTGATCATCATCGCGCCGTGTTTGATGATCCCGTTCTGCTCGTAGGACTTGCCGACCATGTAGCCGGTGGTGTTGTGCAGGAACAGCAGCGGGGTGTCCGACTGGTTGGCGAGCTGGATGAACTGGGTGGCCTTCTGCGCCTCCTCGCTGAACAGCACGCCCCTGGCGTTGGCGATGACGCCCACCGGATAGCCGTGCACGCTCGCCCAGCCGGTCACCAGGCTGTTGCCGTACAGGGGTTTGAACTCGTCGAAGTCGGACCCGTCTACGACACGGGCGATCACTTCGCGCGGGTCGAAAGGCACCTTGAGGTCGGGCGGCACGATACCGAGCAGGTCCTCGGCGTCGTACCGCGGCTCGTCGTAGCCGGCGGCGGGCACCGGTCCGTGCTTGTGCCAGTTGAGGCGTTTGACGATGTCGCGGCCGAGGCGGATCGCGTCCCGCTCGTCGGTCGCGAGGTAGTCGGCGAGGCCGGAGACCCTCGCGTGCATCTCGGCACCGCCCAGCGACTCGTCGTCGGACTCCTCGCCCGTCGCCATCTTCACCAGCGGCGGGCCCGCGAGGAACACCTTCGCCCGCTCGGCGACCATGACGACGTAGTCCGACATCCCCGGAAGGTACGCACCACCCGCGGTGGAGTTGCCGAAGACCAGCGCGATCGTCGGGACGCGGGCCGCCGAGGAACGGGTCAGGCCGCGGAAGGTGCGGCCGCCGGGGATGAAGATGTCCTTCTGCGTCGGCAGATCCGCACCGCCGGACTCGACGAGATTGATCGTCGGCAGCCGGTTCTGGTGTGCGATGTCGGCCGCGCGGAACCCCTTCTTCAGCCCGGACGGGTTCATCGCCCCGCCCTTCACCGTCGGGTCGCTGGCGATGATCATGCACTCGACGCCCTCGACCACGCCGATGCCGGTGACCAGGCTGCCGCCGACGGTGAAGTCGGATCCGTACGCGGCCAGCGGGGAGAGTTCCAGGAACGGCGAGTCCTGGTCCAGCAGCAGCTCGACGCGTTCGCGCGCCAGGAGTTTGCCGCGATCCCGGTGGCGCTGTACGTACTTCTCGCCACCGCCGGCCACCGCCTTGGCGTGCTCGGCCTCGATCTCGGTGAGCTTGCCCAGCATGGAATCGCGGTTCTCGGCGAACTCGCCGGATTTTGAGTCCACAGTGGACCGCAGAATGGTCATGCGGTGTACCCCAATCGCTTCGCCGCCAGGCCGTCCAGGATCTCGTTCGTGCCGCCGCCGATGCCGAGGATCCGGATGTCGCGGTAGTGGCGTTCCACTTCGGACTCCCGCATGTAGCCGAGTCCGCCGTGCAACTGGACGGCCTCGTGCACCACCTGCTCCCCCAGTTCGACGGCGGTGTTCTTGGCGAAGCAGGCCTCGGCGACCACCTCCTCGCCCGCGACGTGACGTAGCGCGGTATGCCGGGTGTAGGTGCGGGCGAGGTCGACCTTGCGCGCCATCTCGGTGAGCTTGTGCTGTACGAGCTGCCGGGAGATCAGTGGACGGCCGAAACTCTCCCGCAACCGGCACCAGTCCAGCGTCAGATCCAGCGCCCGTTGTGCGGTGGCGTACGCCTGCACCGCCAGCGACAGGCGCTCGGTGACGAAGTGCGTCGCGAGTTGCGTGAAGCCGGTGTTCTCCGGCCCCACCAGGTTCGCCGCCGGCACCCGGACGTCCACGTAGGACAGTTCCGCGGTGTCGGAACAGTGCCAGCCCATCTTCTCCAGCTTGCGGCTGACGGTGAAGCCGGGTGTTCCGCGTTCGACGACCAGCAGGGACAGGCCAGGTGCGCCCTCGCCGCCGGTGCGCACCACGGTGGTGACGAAGTCCGCGCGGCAGCCGGAGGTGATGTAGGTCTTGGCGCCGTTGACGAGGTAGTGCTCACCGTCCCGGCGCGCCGTGGTGTGCACCGAGGCGACGTCGGAGCCGCCGTCGGGCTCGGTGACGGCCAGCGAGCCGATCAGCTCGCCGGCCAGAGTGGGGGCCGCCCAGCGGCGGATCTGCTCCGCATCACCGGCGGAGACCAGGTGCGGTACGGCGATACCACAGGTGAACAGCGAGGCGATGAGCCCGCCGCAGCCGCCCGCGTAGTGGATCTCCTCGGTGATGGTGAGCGCGTCGAGGTAGTCACCGTCGCCACCGCCCGCGGAGCCGGGGAACGCCGCACCGAGCAGTCCCAGCTCGCCCGCACGCCGGTGCAGGGAGCGGGGCAGTTCACCGGCTCGCTCCCAGTCGTCCAGGTGGGGCAGGACGTCCGACTCGACGAAGGCGCGCACGGTCTTGCGCAGCGCGAGCCGTTCGGGTGTGCGGAAGGGGTCGGTCACAGCAGCTCCTCCGGGATGTCGAGTTCCCGCGAGCGAAGCCATTCACCGAGCGCTTTCGCCTGCGGGTCGAACCGGGCCTGGGTGGCGACGCCGCCGCCGAGCAGTCCCTCGACGACGAAGTTCAGCGCCATCAGGTTCGGCAGCACGTACCGGCGGACGGTCAGTTCCGCGGTCTCCGGCAGCAGCCGCCGGAACTCGGCGACGGTGAGCGTCTCCGCCAGCCAGGCGAACGCCTTCTCTCCGCGCACCCAGACGCCGACGTTCGCGTCCCCGCCCTTGTCGCCGCTGCGCGCGCCCGCGACCAGGCCGAGCGGAGCACGTCGGGTGGGCCCGTCCGGTGCCGGCAGGGGCACGGTGGGCTCGTCCGCATCGGACAGTGCGGCGGTGTCCGCGGAGGGATCGATGTCCACGGTGGACTCATCGGGAAGCAACGCACGGTGCGGTACCTCGGCGCGGTCCACATAGGCGGCCTCGTAGAGGCCGTACGGCGCGGCGGCCGCCGGCGGCGCGGTGACGTGGAAGCCCGGATAACTGGCGAGTGCCAGCTCGATGGCGGCCCCGCTGAACGCGCGCCCCACCACCTCTGCGTCGGGATCCTTGACGACGCAGTGCAGCAGCGCGCTGGCCTCCTGCTCGGTACCGGCGTCGGCGCGGTCGGTGCGGGCCAGCGTCCAGCGCACCTCGATGGGCCGTCGCGTCGAGAGCGCCTCGTCGAGCTGGCGCCGGACCAGTTCCGCCTTGGCGTCGATGTCGAGTCCGGTGAGGACGAAGGTCACCTCGTTGCGGAATCCGCCGAGCCGGTTCAGGCAGACCTTGAGCTCGGGCGGCGGTGGTTCGCCGGTGGCACCGGTGATCCGCACACGGCCGGGGCCGTCCCCGTCCAGTCGCAGGGTGTCGAAGCGGGTGGTGACGTCCGGGCCGGCGTACCGGGCGCCGGTGATCTCGTAGAGCAGTTGCGCGGTGACGGTGCCGACGGTGACCGCTCCGCCGGTGCCCTCGTGCTTGGTGATCACACTCGAACCGTCGGCGTGCAGTTCGGCGATCGGGAACCCGGGGCGGGTGACCTCGTGTTCGCCGAAGAACGCGTAGTTGCCGCCGGTGGCCTGTGTTCCGCACTCGATGACGTGCCCGGCGACGACGGCACCGGCGAGCGCGTCGTAGTCCCCCGGGCCCCAGCCGAAGTGGCTGGCGGCCGGGCCGACCACCAGGGAGGCGTCGGTGACCCGGCCGGTGACCACGACGTCCGCCCCCGCGTCGAGGCAGGCGGCGATGCCCCAGGCTCCGAGGTAGGCGTTCGCCGTCAGCGGGGAGCCGAGGCCGAGATCGGCGGCGCGCGGAAGCAGGTCGTCGCCCTCGACGTGGGCGATCCGGGCGTCCACACCGGTCCGCGCCGCCAGTTCGCGCAGGGCCGCGGCCAGTCCCGCCGGGTTCAGCCCCCCCGCGTTGACCACGATCCGCACGCCCTTGTCCTTGGCCAGGCCCAGGTTCTCCTCGAGCTGGCGCAGGAAGGTCTTCGCGTAGCCGCGAGCCGGATCCTTGAGCCGGTCGCGGCCGAGGATCAGCATGGTCAGCTCGGCGAGGTAGTCGCCGGTGAGCACGTCGAGCGGACCGTCGGTGAGCATCTCGCCGACGGCGGAGAACCGGTCGCCGTAGAAGCCGGAGGCGTTGCCGATCCGCAGGGCGACGCTCACGCGGGCACCGCCGGATCCCGCCCCTCACCGGGCGGCCCCGCGAACGCCTGTGCGATACCGAGCCACTCGGTCACCTCCTCGCCCTCGGCGCGCAGGCCGGTGTCGTCCCGGTGCCGCCGCTGGGTGACGAGAAGGCAGAAGTCGAGCGCGCTGCCGGTGAGACGCTGCGGCGCGTCCTCGGGGCCGAAGGTCCAGGTGCCGCCGCCGGGTGTGGTCAGCTCCACCCGGAACTCGTCCGGCGGCGGGGCCAGCGAGTGCAGCTTGAACGCGAAGTCGCGGGTGCGGACGCCGAACCGGGCGACCTGCCACAGCCGGGCGGTCGGCATCCGGACGACACCCAGCGCGTCGGCGACGTCCTGGCCGTGCGCCCAGGTCTCCATGATCCGCGCGCTGGCCATCGAGGTGGCCGACATCGGCGGTCCGTACCAGGGGATCCGGCTCCCGGAGGGCAGTGCGGCGAGCGCACGGGAGAGGTCCGCGCGTCCGTCTCGCCAGAGCCGCAGCAATTCCGCGGGCGGCGTCCCGGCCAGTTCGGCGGCACCGTCGTCGACGAACCGCTCCCCCGCGCTCACCGCCTTCTCGATCTCGGCCGGGAACTCGTCCGGGGTGCGTACCGCGACCAGCGACTTGCGATCGGTCCAGGCGAGGTGTGCGATCTGGTGGGCGATCGTCCAGCCCTCGGCCGGGGTGTCCCGCGCCCAGTCGGGACCCGGCAGCGCCGAGACCAGCCCGTCGACCTCCGCGCTCTCTCCGGCCAGATCCGCCAGAACGGCATCCAGGTCCGCCACGCCGCCTCCTCGCAGTCGATACCGGACGAGACTCGCACCAGCCAAGTAAAAAATCAAGCACGCATGATTGTTTTACTCATCACGGGCGGGAAAGCTTGTTGGCGCTTTGCCAGCAACGCACTGGTGCAATACCTTCGCCCCAGGCACTCACCCGAGCAGCCACCCGAGGAGGTCGCGTGCCCGACTACACCGACATCACGTATTCGGTCACCGACCGGATCGCGCACATCACCCTCGACCGGCCGGACGCGCGCAACGGTTACACCGTCACGATGGCCGACGAACTGAGCGACGCCTTCGACCGGGCCGACCACGACGAGACCGTCCGGGTCGCCGTGCTTTCCGCCGAAGGCAAGGACTTCTGCGTCGGCGCCGACCTCTCCCAGGGTGGCTTCGACTTCGCTGCCGAGACCGGCCCGGACGCCGGCTGGCAGGAACCCGCCGGGCGTTGCTCGAAGCGGATCTTCCGGATGAACAAGCCGGTGATCGCCGCCATCCAGGGCGCCGCGATCGGCGGCGGCATCACCATCACCCTCTCCGCCGACTACCGGCTCGCCAGCACCGACGCCCGGTTCGGCTTCGTCTTCGTCCGCCGGGGCATCTACCCGGAAGGTGCCTCGGCATGGTTCCTGCCCCGCCTGGTCGGCATGGGACGGGCGATGGACTGGATGATCAGCGGCCGTGTGTTCCCCGCCCAGGAGGCACACCAGGCAGGGCTGGTGCACAGCCTGCACGAGCGGGACCAGTTGCTGGACAAGGCTTTCGAGCTCGCCCGCGATCTGGCAGCCAACACCGCTCCGGTCTCCGTCGCCGTCACCCGGCAGCTTCTCTACCGGATGTCGACGGCGGAGTCCCCGATCCCCGTGCACGAGCTGGACTCCCGACTCATCGGCGGACTCGGCGGCAACAGCGACGCCGTCGAGGGAGTGATGTCCTTCCTGCAGAAACGGCCACCCGAGTTCCGGCTTCGCGTCGACTCCGATCTGCCCGGCTACCTGCCGTGGACGACGGCGAACGGTGACGAGCAGCCGTGACCGCCGCCTATCCCCCGCAGCCCTGGCACCTCGCCGGCGAGGCACGAGTCTCACTCTGGCGGATTCCCGCCGCCCGGCTACCGCGGATCCCGCCGGGCGTCACTCCCGCCCGGGTCGCCGGGCGGGCCGTCGCCGGGACCGCGTGGATCGACTACCAGCCGTCGGGACAACTCGCCTACCGCGAACTGCTCGCCGCTGTGATGGTCCACAATGGACCCCGGCTGTCCGTGTGCATCACCGAGATCTGGGTGGACAGCGAGGTCTCACGCGCGGGTGGGCGCGCACTGTGGGCGATCCCGAAGGACCTCGCCACGATGGAGTTCGGTCCGGACCGGACGTTCACCGCCGTCGGCTCCGAGTCCGGAGACTGGATCGCCACGGCGGGGTTCACCATGGGGCCGCGCTCGCCGCTGCGCCTACCCTCGGCGTTCCGGGTCTCGCAGGCGGCACCGGAGGGCGTGCGGCACAGTCCGGTGACCGCCACCGGCAGGCCCGCCACCGCCCGCGCGGCCTGGCGGTTCAACCCGGACGGCCCGCTCGGGTATCTCGCCGGGCACCGCCCGGTACTGAGTCTCGCGCTGTCCGGATTCGACATGCGATTCGGCGCACGGCCGTGACCGCCCCCTCGGCCGAGCCGCGGGTGCTGATCGTGGGTGCGGGCTTCGGCGGCATCGCGCTGGCCATCGAACTGCGCCGGCACGGCATCGAGGACTTCGTGGTGCTGGAGCGGGCAGGCGAACTCGGCGGCGTCTGGCGGGACAACACCTACCCCGGTGCCGGCTGCGACGTGCCCTCGCCGCTGTACTCCTTCTCCTTCGCCCCGAACCTCGCGTGGCCACGGCGTTACGCCGGGCAGCGCGACATCCGCGACTACCTGGCGCGCACGGCGGAACGGTTCGGCGTCCTGCCGCACATCCGCTACGACACCGAGGTCACCTCGGCCGGATTCGACGAGTCCACCGGTCGCTGGCGGGTCACCACCGCGCACGGGGAGACCTACTCCGCCGGGGTGTTCGTTCCCGCCGTCGGCCAGCTCTCCCGCCCCGCGTGGCCGTCTATCCCGGGAATCGGCGCCTTCCGCGGCCAGTCCTTCCACTCCGCGGAATGGGACCATTCCTGCGCCCTGCGCGGAAAACGTGTCGCCGTCGTCGGAACGGGTGCCAGCGCCATCCAGTTCGTACCGGAGATCCAGCCGGAGGTGGACCGCCTCCTGGTTTTCCAGCGTTCGGCTCAGCACATCATGCCGAAACGCGACCGACGGTACAAACCCTGGCACCACAAGGCTTTCCGGATGATCCCGGCCCTTCAGGGAATCGACCGGCTGGGTTTCTGGCTGTACGCCGAGTTCGCCCAGCAGTGCCTTTCGGTATGGCAGCGTTTCATTCCGTTGTTCCGCTGGCAGACCGCGCGGCACCTGCGCCGCACGGTCGCCGACCCCCGTTTGCGCGCGGCGCTGACACCCGACTACGAGATCGGCTGCAAACGGGTGCTGTTCAGCAACGACTACCTGCCCGCCGTCGGCCGGGAGAACGTCACCCTGGTCACCGAGCGGATCACCGAGATCACTCCGGACGGCCCGCGCACCGCGGACGGCACCCTGCACGAGGCCGACGTCATCGTCTACGGGACCGGGTTCGCCGCGCTCGACCTGCTCGCGCCGATCACGGTCACCGGCCGCGGCGGCATCCCGCTGGCCGACACCTGGCGGGAGGGCGCGCGGGCACACCTCGGCATCAGCGTGCCCGGTTTCCCCAACATGTTCCTGCTCTACGGGCCCAATACCAATCTCGGTGGCGGATCGATCATCCACATGCTGGAAAGCCAGGCGCGCTACGTCCGGGACGCCGTCACCCGGCTGCGTGGCCGGGTCGCCGAGGTGCGCCCCGAAGTGGAGCGGCGCTGGGACGCCGAGATACAGGGAAGGCTCGCCCGCTCGGTGTGGACCCGGTGCAGTAGCTGGTACCGCAACAGCCACGGACGGGTGGTGACCAACTGGCCGGGACGCACCCGCGAGTACCGTCGGCGAACCCGCCGGTTCGCCTCGGCCGACTACCAAATCGGCTCCCCCGGGTGACCCGTGACCGGCCCGCCCCGGAGGAGCACCAGCGGCTCTGACCCACCTGGGGGAGGTCACTGCGAGTGTGCTCCGGAACACCGGACACGCCAGCATATTGGGGCATGTGCGAACGTCGACCCCAAGATGTAGTCTCTGGACACCGGCGAGGAAAGCCGGCGGGAAACCGCCGGGAGGGTTCCGCCAACGCCTCGCCGGTGTCGTCGACAGCCAGGCCGTCCGAGGAGAATGCCGTGCCCTCACGCCAGTGCGAACGTCCCGGACGGGCGCCTGGCCGGCATCTCCGCGAGCCCCGTACACACCGTCCGCCCGCCGTCACGGGCTGAGCACCGAACCACCGTCTCGCCCCGGTCCACCGTGCCGGGGCGAGCGGCCGAACGCATCCTTGGGAGTCCACGCATGAGCACCGAAGCCGCCCAGCGCCCGCCGTCGACCGCGGATACCGCCGCCACGACGGTGCGTGTCATCCGCCGCGACGGCGCCGTGTCGCCGTTCGACGCGAGCAAGATCTCCGTGGCGATGACGAAGGCGTTCCTGGCGGTCGAGGGTGGCGACGCCGCGGCCTCGTCACGCATCCACCACCTGGTCGCCGATCTCACCGGCCAGGTCGAGTCCTCCCTGCTGCGCCACGCGGGCCCGGACACCGCCCTGCACATCGAGCAGATCCAGGACCTCGTCGAACTCGTCCTGATGCGCGGGGAGCACCACAAGGTCGCCAGGGCGTACGTGCTCTACCGCGACGAGCGCGCCAAGGCCCGGCAGGTCGCCGCGCCGACGAAGGCGGAGGCCTCGATCAACGTCCGCGCCGCCGACGGTGTGCTGCGCCCGCTCGACTGGGGCCGGGTCGCCCACGTCGTCGGTGAGGCGGTCGCCGGCCTCGACGACGTGGCCGCCGAGCCGGTACTGACCGAGGCGCGTCGCAACCTCTACGACGGGATCACGGCCGACGAACTGGCCCTCGCGCAGATCATGGCCGCTCGCACGCTCGTCGAGCAGGAACCGAACTACTCCTACGTCAGCGCCCGGCTGCTGCTGGACAAGCTGCGCGGCGAGGCCCTGACCTACCTGGCCGGCAGCCCGACGCTGGCCAGCCAGAACGAGATGGCGCACCGCTACGGCGGTTACTTCCGGGACTACCTCACCCGGGCCATCGAACTGGAGCTCGTCGACCCCGAACTGGCGACCTTCGACCTCGGCCGGATCACCGCCGCGATCATGCCCGAGCGCGACCTCGACTTCGGCTTCCTCGGCCTGCAGACGCTCTACGACCGGTACTTCCAGCACCACGACGGCGTCCGGTTCGAACTGCCGCAGGCCTTCTTCATGCGCGTCGCGATGGGCCTGGCGATCCGCGAGGACGACCGGGAGTCCCGTGCCATCGAGTTCTACGAGCTGCTGTCCTCGTTCCATTTCATGGCCTCCACCCCGACTCTGTTCAACTCCGGCACCACCCGCCCCCAGCTCTCCTCCTGCTTCCTGACCACGGTCGACGACGACCTGGACTCGATCTTCCAGGCGTACAAGAACAACGCGCTGCTGGCGAAGTACTCGGGCGGCCTCGGCAACGACTGGACCCCGGTCCGCGGTCTCGGCGCGCACATCAAGGGCACCAACGGCCAGTCGCAGGGCGTTGTGCCGTTCCTCAAGATCGCCAACGACACGGCCGTCGCGGTGAACCAGGGCGGCAAGCGTAAGGGCGCGGCGTGCGCGTACCTGGAGACCTGGCACGTGGACATCGAGGAGTTCCTCGACCTCCGCAAGAACACCGGTGACGACCGCCGCCGCACCCACGACATGAACACGGCGAACTGGGTGCCCGACGAGTTCCTCCGCCGCGTCGAGTCGGACGCCTCGTGGACCCTGTTCTCCCCCAACGAGGTCCCCGATCTGCACGACCTCTACGGCAACGCCTTCGCCGAGCGCTACCGCGAGTACGAGGCCGCCGCCGAGCGAGGCGAGATCAAGGTGTCCCGCCGGGTCCGGGCGGTGGACCTGTGGCGCCGGATGCTGACGATGCTGTTCGAGACCGGCCACCCGTGGATCACCTTCAAGGACCCGTGCAACCTGCGCTCGCCGCAGCAGCACGTCGGTGTCGTGCACTCCTCGAACCTGTGCACCGAGATCACGCTGAACACCGACGCCGAGGAGGTCGCCGTGTGCAACCTCGGCTCGGTGAACCTGCTCAAGCACGTCACGCCGGACGGGCTCGACACCGAGCGCCTGGAGCGGACCGTCGGCACCGCCGTGCGGATGCTCGACAACGTGATCGACATCAACTTCTACACGATCCCGGAGGCCAGCCGATCCAACCTGCGGCACCGTCCGGTCGGGCTCGGCCTGATGGGCTTCCAGGACGCGCTGTTCGAGCTGGGGCTGCCGCTGTCCTCCGACGCGGCGGTCACCTTCGCCGACACCAGCATGGAGCACATCTCCTACTACGCGATCACCGCCTCCTCGGCGCTCGCCGCCGAGCGTGGCCGGTACGAGTCCTTCGAGGGTTCCCTGTGGAGCAAGGGAATCCTGCCGATCGACTCGATGCAGCTGCTGATCGACGCCCGGTCCGGCGACGCGCTCGACGTCGACACCTCCTCCACGCTCGACTGGGACACACTGCGGGAGACCGTGCGCACACAGGGCATGCGCAACTCCAACGTCATGGCCATCGCGCCGACCGCGACGATCTCCAACATCTGCGGTGTGGGGCAGTCGATCGAGCCGCTGTTCCAGAACCTGTTCGTCAAGTCGAACATGTCGGGCGACTTCACCGTCATCAACCCGCACCTGGTCACCAGCCTCAAGGAGCACGGCCTCTGGGACGAGGTGATGGTCTCCGACCTGAAGTACTTCGACGGCAGCCTCGGCCAGATCGACCGCGTCCCCGCGGACCTGAAGGCGCTCTATGCCACCGCGTTCGAGGTGGAGAGCAAGTGGCTGGTGGACGCGGCCTCGCGTCGGCAGAAGTGGATCGACCAGGCGCAGTCGCTCAACCTCTACATCGACTCGCCGAGCGGCCGCAAGCTCGACGAGCTGTACCGCTACGCCTGGCACAAGGGCCTCAAGACCACGTACTACCTGCGTGCCCGGTCGGCCACGCACGTGGAGAAGAGCACCCTGCGGGGCACCGACGGCAAGCTGAACGCCGTCTCGGCGACCCCGGCCGCGGCGGCCGCCCCTCCGGCGGCCGCCCCCGCGCCGACGGCATCGGGCTCGCCGAGCCCCTCGCCCACCGCCGCGGTCCCGGCCGCCACCGCCCCGGACGCCGTGCCGCCGGCCACGCCCCCGGTCGCGGAGCGTCCCGGGCCGAAGGCGGAGGACGTCGACTTCACGGCGACCGACGGGGCCGCCTGCCGCATCGACGACCCGGACTGCGAAGCCTGCCAGTAGCACCGACTCCGTTCGTGTGTGGCGCCGGACCGGGACGGATCCGGCGCCACACACGACCACCGACCTGGAGCGCGACCACCATGACGAACACCGAAAGCCCGCTCGCCGACACCACCGGACTCGGTGAGATCGAGGTCGGCGCGGAACGCATCAGCGTCGACGACAAGCGGATGATCAACGCCCGCGCCGACGTGAACCAGCTCCTGCCGCTGAAGTACCGCTGGGCGTGGGAGAAGTACCTGGCCGGCTGCAACAACCACTGGATGCCGACCGAGGTCGCCATGCAGGCCGACATCGCGCTGTGGAAGTCCGCGGACGGCCTGACCGAGGACGAGCGCCGGATGCTCAAGCGCAACCTCGGCTTCTTCGCCACCGCGGAATCGCTGGTGGCCAACAACATCGTGCTCGCGGTGTACCGGCAGATCACCAACCCGGAGTGCCGCCAGTACCTACTGCGCCAGGCCTTCGAGGAGGCCGTGCACACGCACACCTTCCAGTACATCTGCGAGAGCCTCGGCCTGGTCGAGGGCGAGCTGTTCAACATGTACCGCGAGGTGCCGTCGATCTCGGCGAAGGACGCCTGGGCGCTGAAATACACCCAGGCCCTGGAGAACCCGGAGTTCGAGACCGGCACGCCGGAAGCGGACCAGAACTTCCTCCGGGCGCTGGTGGCGTTCTACGTCATCTTCGAGGGCATGTGGTTCTACACCGGTTTCGCGCAGATCCTCTCGCTCGGCCGCCGCAACAAGATGGTGGGCATCGCCGAGCAGTACCAGTACATCCTGCGTGACGAGTCGATCCACCTGAACTTCGGCATCGACTGCATCAACCAGATCAAGATCGAGAATCCGCACCTGTGGACCGAGCAGTTCCAGGCGGAGGTCCGCGGCATGCTGACCGAGGCCTGCGAACTGGAGATCGCCTACGCCCGCGACACGATGCCGCGCGGCATGCTCGGGCTGTCCGCGCAGCTCTGTGAGCAGTACATGCGGTTCATCACCGACCGCAGGGCGCAGCAGATCGGCCTGGCACCGATCTTCGGCGAGAACGAGAACCCGTTCCCGTGGATGTCCGAGGCGATGGATCTGAAGAAGGAGAAGAACTTCTTCGAGACCCGGGTCATCGAGTACCAGTCCGGTGGCGCCCTCGACTGGGACTGAGCCACCTGAGGGTGCGGACTCCGGGCACGCTGTTCGGGGACACCGTTCGGCGGACGCGGGCGGGACACAGGATCGACGGTCCCGTCCGTGTCCGTGCGGACGTCCGGAGCGTCCCGGCCGCACCGCCCTCGTCACGGCGTTCCGCTCGTCCCCGGTCATACCGGCAGTGGAGGGCTCGTCCCCGCGTGACGACCGCGCCCCCACCGGTGGAGGATCGCGCCCGTCGCCTATTACTTCGAGTAGTCAATTGATCGCGGTCGATCACCCATTCAGTCGGTAGACACCGAACCGGCCACATGGTGACGTGACGAGGTTCCAGGACCGCTCGTCGGGGGCGTCGTCATTCACCGTTCCACGTCGGCGCTGAGCTGGCCTAATGCAAACTCGCGAAGAGGTGGAGAGTGCCCGAACCTGGTACGGCGCCAGGACTGATCGACATCGCCCGGCGGTGGGCCGCCAGGCTGGGCGACACGAACGGCGTATCCCTTCCCGCGGACGAACTGGAGTCCGTGTTGCTGGAGGTGGCCAGGGAGGCGCACGCCTCCGCCGACCACGCCGGGGCGGCCGCACGGGAACGTTTCACCGCGCTCTACGCCAACTCCCCCGTCGGCATCGCGCTCGCCGACCCCTCCGGCCGCGTCGCCGAGGCCAACGCCGCGCTGGGACAACTCCTCGGCTGCCCGCCGGAAGCCCTGCGCGGCACGGAGATTCCGAGTCTCGGCGCCGGCGAGCGCAATATGACGCAGTTGCGCACCGGGCTGGCGGACCTGCACGGCAACGAGGTCTCGCTGTACCACTCGCGGCTGCTCCTCGAGCACGCCGACGACGGCCCGATGTGGGTGCACGTCACGCTGGCACGACTTCCGGGAGACGGTCCCGGCCCGGGCTATCCGATGCTGATCGTCGAGGACGCGAACGAGCTGCACCTGCTGCAGGAGACGCTGCGGCACCAGAACCTGCACGATCCGCTCACCGGCCTGCCCAACGCCTCGCAGTTCTCCGCGAAGCTGGAGACCTCGATGAGTTCCGGGGCCGACACCCAGATCGCCTTGGTGTACCTGGACATCGACGGCTTCAAGGTGATCAACGACGGGCTGGGCGCCGGCGTCGGCGACCAGGTCCTGCGCGAGATCGCGGGCAAACTGCAGGCGTTGTTCACCACGCACGACGCGTTCGTCGCCCGGTTGTCCGGCGACGGCTTCGCGATCGTCATGGTCGGCGAGCTGACCCCGGCCGAGGTGGTCGATCTCGTCGAGCAGGCGCTGGCGGACCTGGCCGAACCGGTCTACCTCGACGAGTTCGGTATCGGCGTCAGCGCCAGCGTCGGCATCGTGGTACGCGACGCCGCCGAGGGCACGCCTGCCGACCTGTTGCGCGCCGCCGAACTCGCGCTGCACCGAGCCAAGGAGGCGGGCAAGGCGCAGTGGATGCTGTTCGACCCCGCGCTCGACGCCCGTGACCGCAGCCGTTACCAGCTCGGCGCCGTCATCGCGGGGGCACTGGAGAACGGCGAGTTCTCGCTGATCTACCAGCCGACGGTGAAGCTGGCCGACCAGAAGCAGCTCGCCGTGGTCAACGCCGGGCTCCGCTGGAACCACCCGCACCTCGGCGAACTGGACTCGGACGAGTTCTACCCGCTGGCCGAGACGACCGGCATGACCATCCCGCTCGGCCGGTGGCTGCTCACCGAGGCACTGGCCGCCACGGCCCGCTGGCGTGCCGACTTCGGCGAGGCCGGACCGGAACTGTGCGTGCGCCTGCCTGCCCGGCTCGCCACCGACCCGGACCTGGTGCTGCTCGTCCGCGAGGAGCTGGAACGCAACGAGCTGCCGCCCCGCGCCCTGCGGCTCTGCGTGGACGGCCGCTCGCTGTTCGACGCGAACGGCGAGCTGATCGACTCGCTCGCCGTGCTGGCCGAACTGGGCGTGCAACTCGTGCTCACCGTGCACGGGACGGCGGACCTGGAGCTGATCCCGCACCGGGAGCTGCCGGTCGGGCACGTCATCCTCAGCGGGCCGGTCGTCGACGCCATCGGCGGTGACGACCCGGCGTCCGCCGCCGCCTGGCATCTCGACCTGCTGGTCGAACGCGCCAAGCAGCTCCGCCTGCGCATCGGCGCGGAAGGCGTGCGCGACCAGGACCAGGCAGCCCGTCTGCGCGAGCATGGGATCATGGCCGCCCGGGGCCCGTTCATCGCCGAGACGGCCACCAGTGCCGACATCGACGCGCTCATCGCCCGTCACGCGAGCTGAGGCTCGGCAGGCGACAATGCCTCCTGCCGACCAGGCCGGATCGCTCTCGGTTCCGAACCCCGGGTGAGAAACCATGTCCCGCGAAAGGAACCACATGAAGCAGGCAGAGCAGGCTCCGGACTTCACCCTCACCGATGAGTCGGGAACCGAGCGGACCCTCTCGACACTGCTGGAGAACGGCCCGGTCGTGCTGTTCTTCTACCCGGCCGCGATGACCGGCGGCTGCACCGCCGAGAGCTGCCACTTCCGTGACCTCGCGGCCGAGTTCGCCGAGGTCGGTGCGCAGCGGGTCGGCATCAGCCCGGACTCGGTCAGCAAGCAGCAGCAGTTCTCCAGCGCCAACGATTTCGACTTCCCGCTGCTGTCCGACCCGGACGGCACCGTGGCGAAGCAGTTCGGCGTGCGCCGTAAGTTCGGCCCGCTGCTGACCAAGCGGCACACCTTCGTGATCGACACCGATCGCACGGTGCTCGAGGTCATCAAGAGCGAGCTCAAGTTCAGCAAGCACGCCGACGAGGCGCTCGACGTGCTCAAGGCCCGCAAGAAGGCCGCGTAACCGGCGGCCCGCGCGGTGCCGGGGCTGTCGCCCCCGCGCGCACTGCCGCCCGCGGACCGGCGCCCCACCGGACGCCGCGCGATCCCGGTACACCCCGACGGTCCCGGGATCGCGCGGCCACCGGTCAGCTCACGATGACGTCGTCCGGGATGGCGGTGTCGTTGGTCAGTGCGTCGAAGAGCTGACCGGACTTCTCCTTGTCCCAGTTCTCCGCCGAGGCGGAGGTGGTGGGCACGGTGGTGGTGACCACGCCGCCGGAGGAGATCCCGCGCATCGCCCAGGCGAAGCCGACCAGGTTGTGCAGGTGGTCGTCGGTGTCCATGGTGAGCGCTTCGGGCGCGGAGGACAGCAGCGGGAACAGGTCGAACGGGTTGAGCAGGGTGCCGGGGCTGGACATCTCGCTCACCAGTGCGCCGATGAACTTGCGCTGGTTGGCCACCCGGTCGAGGTCGGAGCGGGGAGTCGCCTCGCTGTATCGCATCCGGACGAACCCCAGCGCCTGCGCGCCGTCGAGTTCCTGCAGCCCCGCCGGGATGGTGATGCCGGTCTTGGTGTCCACCATCTCGTTCGGGATGTCCATCTCGACGCCGCCGATGGCGTCGACGATGCTGGCGAAGCCACCGAATCCGATCTCCGCGTAGTGGTCCATCCGCAGCCCGGTGGCCTGCTCGACGGTCTGCGTCAGCAGCGGGGCGCCGCCGAAGGAGAACGCGGCGTTGATCTTGTTGGTGCCGTGGCCGGGGATCTTCACGTTGGAGTCGCGCGGCAGGCTGAGCAGGGTCGGCGGGGTGTCGTTGTCCGGCAGGTGCGCGATCATGATCGTGTCCGTGCGCTGTCCGCCGGTGTCACCGGTGGCCAGGCGCGCCTCGTCCTCCGGATCGAGCCCCGCGCGGGAGTCCGAGCCGACGATCAACCAGTTGGTGCCCTCGGCGGAGGCCGGCCTGCCCTCGTAGTCGGGCAGTGCGTCGATGCGGTTGATCGAGGTCTCGAGGTAGATCCACATCCCGCCGATCAACACCAGGATCACCAGCAGCAGCGAGCCGGCGATCTTGCCCGGCCCGAACCTGCGGCGCCGTCCGCCGGGATGCCCGGGCGGTGGCCGCCCCGGCGGCTCCCGCCGCGGCGGCGGCTGGTGCGGGGGCTGATGCGGCGGTGGCTGGTGCGGCGGGCCGGAACGCATCGGCCGCTGCGGCGGCCGCTGACCGGGTGGGCGTCCCTGCTGCGGCCCCCGGCCGGGCAGGGGCATCATCTGCGCGCTCTGGTGGTCGCGGGGCCCGCGTGGCCGGCGAGGCCCTGGTGGCGGCTGCTGGCCGCCGTAGTCTCCGCCGTACGTCATCGCCCATCTCCCAATCCGCTAGGTCGGCGCGTGCGGTGACCACTAAACCGCACCCGCCGTACCCAGGGACGCCCGACACCCCCGAAGGTTGTGCCGGTAGCCCGGTCAGTGTGCGGGCTTGGTGAATCCGAACTGGTGCACGTTCAGGTACCCGGACCGGAAACCCGCCTCGGAGTAGGCCAGGTAGAACTCCCACATCCGGCGGAACATCTCGTCGAATCCCAGATCGGCGACCTCGCTCCAGCGGCTGTTGAACCGCTCCCGCCACTCGCACAGCGTGCGCGCGTAGTCCTGGCCGAACTCGCGCACCGCGTCGAGCCGGAGGTTCGTGCTTCCCGAGATACCGGCCTTCACCGAGTCCGTGGACGGAATGAGCCCGCCGGGGAAGATGTACTTGTGGATCCAGGTGTACGAGTCCGAGGCGGCCAGCATCCGGTCGTGCGGCATGGTGATCGCCTGCAGGCCGAACCGGCCGCCGGGACGCAGTCGCTTGCCGATGGTGTCGTAGAACGTCGGCCAGTAGGCGGCGCCGACGGCCTCGATCATCTCGACGCTGACCACGGCGTCGTACTCACCCGTCGAATGCCGGTAGTCGCACAGCCGCACGTCCACGCTGCCGGACAGGCCGGCGGCGGCGATGCGCTGCTGGGCTAGGACCTGCTGTTCCTCGGAGATGGTCAGTGAGGTGACCTTCGCCCCGCGCCGGGCGGCGCGGATGGCGAGTTCGCCCCAGCCGGTGCCGATCTCCAGCACCTCGCTGCCGGGGCCGACGCCCGCATAGTCGAGTACGCCGTCGATCTTGCGGTACTGGGCGGTGGTCAGGTCGTCACCCTCGGCGAACAGGGCCGAGGAGTACATCATCGTCTCGTCCAGGAAGGTGCCGAACAGGTCGTTCGACAGGTCGTAGTGCCGGTGGATGTTGGACCGGGCACCGTCGACCGTGTTCTTCTCCGTGGACGGCTGCCTGCGGTCGACGAACCGCCGGAACCGCTGCAGTGCGGGCGGAACAAGTGTGGCCATCCGCTCGGCGAAGGGTGTCAGCACCTCCGCGAGCGCGTCGGAGGTCCAGTCCCCCACCATGTACGCCTCGCCGAAGCCGATCTTGGCGTCGACGCCGAGACGGTGGAAGAACGCCGCGGGCCGGTGCAACCGCATCTCCGGCGCGTCCGGACCGCCCGCCCCCAGCGTGCTGCCGTCGGGCAGGGTGATCCGCACGTCCAGCGGGCGCACGGCCCGGCGGAACAACACCTCGGCGATCCGGGCCCGGAAGGCGGACCGCGGGGCGTGCTCGAGCCCGTCCCAGCGCGCCGGGTCCGCCTGGACCGTCGGTGCGGAGTGCGTGCGGACGTCCGCCGCGGGCCGCACCGCCGCGGGACGGCCGGCGTCCGGCTGGTCGGACGGCGACGGGTTCCGGTCGACGCGTGAGCTGGTCAAGGCACTCCCTCCCGCCGGTGCTGTCGTGGCCGGCGAATGGTGGAACGGGACCCCGGTGGGCGTCCCTGGCTTCCGGCGTCCCGTCCGGATCTTCTCCGGTCACGGGACGCTGATTCACTTCTCGGTCTGCTGGACGGGTATTCGCAGCCGCTGGTCGTCCGGCTTGGTCCACGCGGCTGTGACGCTCCGGTCGGACGTCGGCAACCCGAGCGTCTCCAAGGTGAACGTGCTCGCCAACCGTGTCCACACGGCGGAACGCCGGAGCATCGCGTGTCCTTCCGCCTCGATCTCGAACCGGGCCAGCCGCGCGCTGCCGGCCGCGGCCCTGGTCGCGAACGAGTACGAATCGGCGGGATCGGTCATTCGGTCCCTGGTGCCGTGAACGATCAGCACGTCCTTGCCGCGCACACCCGTCACCGGTTCGGGCCCCGGCGTCCACGGCGCGAGTGCGCACACTCCCACCACAGCCGGGTCGTCGGCGACCCGCAGCGCGGTGCGTCCGCCCATCGAGTGGCCGACGAGCACCACCGGCAGGCCGGGGTGCTCGGCGCGGATCCGGTCGAGTGCCCACCGGGCGTCGCGCACCGGGTCGAGATCAGGAGCGTTCCAGCCGCGGACGCGGTTGCGCAGCAGCCACACCGCGACACCATGCTCGTGTCCCGCCTGGTGGATGTCCCGCGCCAGCGGGACCATCCGCAGGTACGCCAGCCGCCACGGGTGGACGGCCGACTGTCCCCACTCGGCGCCGCCGTGCAACACCAGCACGACCGCCTTCGCCGGGCCGGCGGCGCGCCGGACCGACAGGGACGGAACGTCCTCACTCATCTACGGACCACCTTCACCTGTCGGCCACCGCTTGCGCGACGATGTTCTCCGGGACCACGCCTGCCCGCCGGTCTTCTTCCATGGGGCCGACCCAAGCAGGCAGCGTGCGGCGGCGCAGCGCCGGAGGCTCGTCTCGCGAAAGTATTCGGAACAGATCCCACCAGGGAAGGGAACATGTGGTGAGCACCACTGAACTCGGCAGGCTGACGACGGCCGCGATCACCGCCGCGGAGCGGGCGAACGCCGCCACCATCACCGAGGCCGCCGCACTGGTGCTCGGCTGCCTGCGGGCGGACGCGCTGGTCCTCACGGCCGGCGCGGGCCACTCGCTCGCCGCCGTCGCCGAGACCTTCTACCGGGCAGGCGGCCTGGCTCCGGTCTACCCGGTCTACCACCCGGACCTGTTGCCGATGCACGGCGCCGGGGCCAGCACTCTCGCCGAGCGGCGGCAGGGGCTGGCCGCCGAGGTGCTGTCCGGGATCGGCCCTGGACCGGGCGACGTGCTGGTGGTGTTCTCCACCTCCGGCGTCAATCCGTATCCGCTGGAACTCGCGTCCCACGCACGGGAGGCCGGGCTGGCCGTGGTGGCGGTGACCTCGCCCGCCAGTTCGGCCGCGGCGCCCCGGCGCGGCGGCGGGATTCTCGCCGAGCAGGCGGATGTCGTACTGGACACCGGCATCCGCCCCGGCGACGCCAGCTACCCGGAACAGGCGCCCAGGACGGCCGCGCTCTCCACGATCGTCAACGCGCACCTGTGGAACCTCGTACTGGCGAGCGTGCTGGAACTCGCCGCGGCCGAGGGGCTGGAAGTGCCGCTGTGGCGCAGTTCCAACACTGTCGGCGGCGATGAGGCGAACGCCGCGCTGCTGGAGCGCTACCGGCCACGGGTCCCGCCCCTGCGCTGACCGGCGGCCGGCGTAGGTCCACATCGGACGGTCACCGGCAGGGTCCCGGTCCGGGCGGCGGAAGTGCCGGCGCGGCTCGTCCGCTCACCCACGCGCGGCATCCCGCGACATCCGTGCCGCACGGCACGGTAATCTGCGCGCCGTGGGGATCACGGCGCGCGGCGGCAGCGGGCCCGCGACGGAGCGGACGGTCCGGCCGGCCCGGGCGTTGCTCGTCGACCTCACCTTCTACGGCGTCTGCGCGCTGTACGCGCTGTCGCAGGCGTTCGCCTCGGAGTTCTACGGGTTCCGTGTGTGGGGCGCCTTCGCCCTCGTGGGATACGGCCTGGCGGCGGTACACACCGGCTGGCTGCTCGCGCAGTCCCGTACCCGCCCGCCGAGGCCGGGCGCGCGGTGGATCCCGCTCGCCGTGGTGGCCGGTCTGTGCATGGTCGTGCCGCTGGTGGTGCTGGTGATCCGCAGGCTGACCGGCGTCGACTGGTTGATCACCCCGGGCTCGTGGGCCGCGCAGCCCGAGGTCTGGGTGATCGAGCGTTCGGCGGCCCTGCTGCTGAGCCAGGGCACGCCGTACGTCGACGTGTTCTCGCTCGGCAGGCCCCCCGAGGTCAACGACTACACCCCGTACGGCCCGGTGATGACGGTCTTCGGCCTTCCCCGGGCGCTGTTCGGCGGGACTCCGGTCGGTGACGCACTGACCGACGCGCGCCTGTTCTTCGCGCTCGGCGCGGCGCTGTGCGTGTTCGCCACGCTGCGCCTGCTCGGCTCGCCCCGGCTGCCGGTGCGCGGGGTGCAGCTCGCACTGGCGTTTCCGCTCACCACGCTCACGTTCGCGGTGGCGGGGCCGGACCTGGCCATTCTCGGCCCGATGGTGCTCGCCGTGGCGCTGGCCGCGCGGGACCGTCCGGTCGCCGCGGCCGTGGTGATCGGCTTGGTCGGCAACGCCAAGCTGCTCGCGCTGCTCGCCGCGCCCGTGCTGGCGTTCCTGGTGGCGGCGAGACTGGGCAGGAAGGGACTCGGTGCCCACCTGCTGACCCTGCTGGGCACCTCGATCCTGCTCAACGTCCCGGTCTGGCTCGTCGATCCGGCGGCGTTCACCGAACATGTGATCCGGTTCCCGGCCGGGCTCGGAGCCGTCAGTTCGCCTGCCGCCAGTCCCCTTCCCGGTCACCTGATCGCGAGCACCGGCACGGCGGGAACGGCGATCGCGTTCGCCCTGCTGGCCTGCGCCGCCGTGGCGATCGCGTTCTGGTTGTTCCGCCGTCCGCCCGTCACCGGCTCGGACACCCTGCTACGGACCGCGATCGGTCTGGGCGCGTTCGCGCTGCTCACGCCCGCCACCCGGTTCGGGTATCTCGTGTACCCGGTCGTGCTTATCGGCGCGATGCTGTGCTTCCGCCGGGGCGGGGAGAGCCCCGCTCGCGCTACTTCTTCTTGACCCGCGTCGCACCACCGCGCCCGCGCAGTTCCACGCCGGATTCGGACAGCACGCGGTGCACGAAACCGTAGGAGCGGCCCGTCGACTCGGCGAGTGAACGGATGCTGGCACCCTTCTCGTATTTCTTCTTCAGGTCAGCGGCAAGCTTGTCGCGCGTGTTCCCGGTGATGCGCGCGCCTTTCTTCAGGTCAGCCACGTCGTTCCGCCTTCCGACCAAGAGTGTTCTGGGCCACACTCGACCCCTCAAGCGCAATGATCGATCAATAGGACGCGGAATGCCAGACGGGGGGAGAAAAACCTCTCGGAAAGCGCACTACATTGGGCCGCACGAGTGCAATATCGGGTACTGATCGACGTCAGGCACCGATGCCCGGTAAGCGTTTTTCAGGCGAGCTGGACGAGTTCGAGGTAGTCGGGAGACCAGTGGTCCTCGGTCCCGTCGGGCAGCAGGATCACACGTTCGGGCTCCAGCGCCTCGACCGCGCCCGGGTCGTGGGTGACCAGGACGACCGCGCCCGCGAAGCTGCGGAGCGCGTCGAGTACCTGCTCGCGGCTGGCCGGGTCCAGGTTGTTCGTCGGCTCGTCGAGCAGCAGCACGTTGGCGGCGCTGGACACCAGCCCGGCCAGAGCCAGGCGGGTCTTCTCACCACCGGAGAGCGTCCCGGCGGGCTGGTCGAGCTGTTCCCCGGTGAACAGGAACGAGCCGAGCAGGTTGCGCAGTTCCTGCGCCCCGGTGTCCGGCGCCAGATGCCGGATGTTCTCCCACACGCTCGCCGAGTGATCCAGCGTCTCGTGCTCCTGCGCGTAATAGCCCAGCCGCAGGCCGTGACCGGCGATGGTGCCACCGGTGTCCGGCGTCTCCATACCGCCGAGCAGCCGCAGCAGGGTCGTCTTGCCCGCGCCGTTGAGGCCCAGCACGACGACCTTCGATCCGCGGTCGATCGCCAGGTCGACGCCGGTGAAGATCTCCAGTGAACCGTAGGACTTGGACAGCCCCTCGGCGGTGAGCGGCGTCTTGCCGCACGCGGCGGGCGAGGGGAACTTGATCCGTGCGACCCGATCGGACTGGCGGGTGGCGTCCAGCCCGGAGAGCATCTGCTCGGCACGGCGGGCCATGTTCTTCGCGGCCACCGCCTTGGTCGCCTTGGCACCCAGTTTGGCCGCCTGCTGCTGCAGCGCCGAGGCCTTCTTCTCGGCGTTCGCCCGCTCCCGGCGGCGGCGCTTCTCGTCGGTGGCGCGTGCGTCGAGATAACGCTGCCAGGTCATGTTGTAGTGGTCGAGCTCGCCACGGGTGGCGTCGAGGAACCAGACCTTGTTGACGACGTCGCCGAGCAGCTCCACGTCGTGGCTGATCACCACCAGCCCGCCCTCGTGCTGCTTGAGGAACCCGCGCAGCCAGGTGATCGAGTCGGCGTCCAGGTGGTTCGTGGGCTCGTCGAGGAGCAGGATCGTGTCCGACTTGCCGCCCGCGCCCGCCTCGGACGCGGCGAACAGGATCCTGGCCAGCTCCACCCGGCGGCGCTGCCCGCCGGAGAGGGTGGACAGCGACTGGGCCAGCACCCGGTCGGCGAGGCCGAGGTTCGCGCAGATGCGCGCCGCCTCGCTCTCCGCCGCGTACCCGCCGAGAGAGGCGAACCGCTCCTCCAGCCTGCCGTAGCGGCGCACGGCCTTGTCCCGCGCCGAATCGTCGGCGTGCTCGGACATCGCCGTCTGTGCCTTCTCCATGTCCCGCACCAGCGTGTCGAGTCCCCGGGCGGACAGCACCCGGTCCTTGGCGCTGACCGAGAGGTCACCCTCGCGCGGATCCTGCGGCAGGTAGCCGAGTTCGCTGCCGTGGCGGACCTCGCCGCTGTAGGGTTCGCCCTCGCCGGCCAGGACGCGCAGGGTGGTGGTCTTGCCCGCGCCGTTGCGGCCGACGAGACCGATGCGGTCGCCGGACTGGATGCGCAGGGACGTGTCCGAGAGCAGAATGCGCGAGCCCGCGCGCAGCTCGATGCCATTGGCCGTGATCAAGGGAAACTCCAGGAAGAGGTGCGGGGTCGGGACAGCAGGGCGACACCCGCGGCGCGATCACGCGGGTGTGGGGCTGCTACTCCAGGAGGACGACCACGAGCGGAAGTGTACGCGGTCGCGCCCGGGCGCACGGCGCCGCGGTGGGCGGGCTCACGTGTCGCGGACGACGATCTCCACCGCCACTGCCCGCTCCGCGGCGTCGTCGAGCACCGACCGCCGCGGTTCCCCGACATCGAGAATCCGCGACTCGGCGCGGGCGAACAGAGGCGCCAGCCGCGCGTCCTCGCGCAGTTCGGCGAGCGCCCTGCGATCGCCACCGAGCACTACGGCGTCCACTTCGGACAGACGGGATCCCAGTACTTCCAAGGCATCCTCGGCCGCGGCACGCAATGCCTGCCGGGCCTGCCCTTCCCGGCGACGGGCGAACCGCTGCTGCGACCAGCCGCCGGCCGAGTTGCGGCCGTGCACCAGTCTGCGGTCGGTGCGCGAAACGGTGACGGAGCCGCCGAGAGCGACGCCGACACTGTGGCCGCCGAGACGGACCAGGAGCAGGCCGATTCGCCGTGGCAGGAGCAGGTGCGCCACCAGCGGGGCCACGCACAGTCCGGGACGTACGCCCTCGGCGTCCAGCGGCTCGAAGGGCACCTCGACGGTCGCGGTGGTGCCGTCGCCACCGGTCACCACGACCCGGCGGGCGGACAGCTCGGTACCCGTCACTCCGCCGTTGCGCTCGGCGAAACGCTCGAACCAGCCCGCCAGCCGCTCGGGCGGTACCTCGATCGCCCGCCCGCCACCGGAGACCGCCCGTTGCCTCGCCACCCCCTGAGGCTACGGGGTGCGAGGCGACGGCGGCTCAGAGCACGAACGAGTCCGACCACGGCTGCGCGGCACGGCCGGAGAGCGCGTCCAGCAGGCTCACCGCCTGGCGATCGGTCAGCGAGGCCACGAAATCGATCACCGCGCGACCCCGGGCGAGCCCGCGCACGGCGTCCGCGCCGGACACCTCCTCGCCGGTGGCCCCGACCAGCAGCTCCGGGGCCTGTCCGGCGAGCGCCGCGTACTCGGTGTGCGCCAGTTCGACGAGGTCGTGCAGCCTGCGCGGCAGCCGGGAGGCCTCCTCCGAGTCGCCGAGCCAGCCGTCGAGCGCGTCGACGAGACCGTTGACGACGTTGGCCTGCCCGCGCTGGTGCAGTGCCAGGTCCGGCCGCAGCAGCACGAACCGGCGGTGCACGAACTTCAGCACCTGGACCTCGTGCCACTGTGCCGGCCGCAAGCCGACATGACCCGAGCGGACACCGGGGTCGGGCAGTACCAGTACGCCGTCCACCAGCCGCCGGGTCCAGCGCGCGGAGAACGCCGCGGTGCTCTGCTCCGCTTCGGTGGAGCCGTCGAACGCCGCGGCGAGCAGGTCGTCCACGAGCTCGGCGCGCACCCGCGCGACGGCGTGCATGAACGCCTCGTCGTCGACGATCCACGAGTCCTTCGCGTGCAGCCGTCGCCGCAGGCGCTCCAGCGAGTGGCCCGGCGCCCGCCGGTGCCTCGCCAGCAGCTCGTCGTCCATATCGGACAGTTCGATCGCGTGCCGGAACCAGTGGCCGAGCTCGGCGGCCACCGAGGCGTGCTGTAGCACCCCGATGCGGTGGAAGTCCTGCAGATCGTGGATCGCGTAGGCGATGTCGTCGGCGGTGTCCATCACCGAGGCCTCGACCGTCTGCTGCCAGGGCTCGATCCGCCCGGCGAAGACCCCGCGCGCCTCGGCGAAGTCGTCGATCTCCGTGCTGTAGGCGGAGAACTTGCCCGAGCCGGTGCCCGGCGCGTCGGCGGGCTCGGCGGCACCACGCGGCGGTACCCGCATGCCGGACGGGTGCGGCGCCGGCAGGTGCAGCCGCGCCCACGGATACTTCAGCACGGCCGCGCGGACGGCGGCGGTGAGGTCGAGGCCCACCGCGGATGGTCCCCGCACGTCGGTGGTGGTGAGGATGCGGAACGTCTGCGCGTTGCCCTCGAAGCCGTCGGCGAGGCCGTACCGGTGCCGGGCGATGCGGTCGAGGACCCGCTCGCCGAGATGGCCGAACGGCGGGTGCCCGAGGTCGTGTCCCAGCGCGGCCGCCTCGGTCACGTCCGGGTCGCAGCCACCGAGCTTGTCGGCCAGCGCGGCCGGTTCCGGGTCGCGGTTGATCCGCTCCGCGATCGCCCGCGCCACCTGCGCCACCTTAAGGCTGTGCGTCAGCCGGTTGTGCAGCAGACCGGAACCGGCGGCACTGACCACCTGGGTCACCCCGCCGAGCCGGGCGAAGAACGGGGACGCGGCGATCCGGTCGCGATCGGCGCGGAACGGGCTGCCCGGCAGGTCGCCGATGTCCTCCGCGCCGGCTCCGTGGCCGCCGTCGCGCCGGTGCGTCCTGGGATCCGTCGATGGTGCCGCCATGCGCATCACCGTATCCGCCACTCCCGGCCCCGTTGAGCCACCACACCGGCGAGCGGCCGGTGTGGTGGGATCGGCTCGTGGCCGATGTCGTGGTGGCGGGCGCGGGGCCCGCGGGAGTGGCGCTGGCCGGTGCCTGCGCGCGGCACGGCCTGCACACCGTCCTGCTCGATCCGGCACCGTCGCGGCCGTGGACCGCGACCTACGGCCTGTGGCGCGACGAGCTGCCCGGGCTGCCGGAAACCGCGATCGCCTCGGCCAGCCCGTCCGTGCTGGCCGTGGCCAGGTCCGCCCGGACGCTCCAGCGCGAGTACCTGGTCGCCGATACCGCGGGCCTGCGTGCCTGGCTCACGGCGGACGGCGTGGAACACGTCCGGGGCGAGGCGGTCCACGTGGTCCACGGGCCCGGCGGCTCCACGGTCACCCTCGCCGACGGGCGCAGGCTGGCGGCCGGGGTGGTGGCCGACGCGACCGGGGCCCGGCGGGTACTCGGCGGCGCACCCGGACGTACCCGCTCGGCGCAGGCCGCGTACGGGCTGGTGCTGCCGCGTGCCCGTGCGGCGGGCCTGTTGTCCGCGCCCGCCGTGCTGATGGACTGGCGCGGGGCGGACCGCCCGGACCCGACGTTCGCGTACGTGGTGCCGCTGGCCGGGGACCGCGTTCTCGTCGAGGAGACCTCGTTGGCCCGCTCCCCCGCGCTGACCATGGCGGCACTGGCGGCCCGGCTGCACGCCAGGCTCGCGGCCGCGGGCGTCCCCGCGGACGGCACGGCGGAGCGGGTGCGCATTCCGCTGGACCTGTCGCTGCCGCGGCCGGGTCGCGTCGTGCCGTTCGGGGTCGCGGCGGCGATGGTGCACCCGGCGACCGGGTACAGCCTGGCCACCTCGCTCACGCTGGCGCCACGGGTGGCCGCCGCCGTCGCGGCGGATCTGCCCCGGGGTCCCGCCACGGCTGCCCGGTCCGCGCGCCGGGAGATCTGGACCCCGCGCGCGCTGGCCGTGCACCGGCTGCGCAGGTACGGGCTGCGCGCCATGGAGGCCATGCCACCGTCCGCGCTGATCGACTTCTTCGAGCTGTTCTTCGGCCTGCCGCCCGAGGCGCAGCGAGCGTTCACTTCGGGCCGGGAGGACCTGGCAGGCACGTCCGCGGCGATGTCCGCACTGTTCCGGCAGGCGCCCTGGCGCCTGCGTGCCAGGCTGCTCGGCGGATGAGCCCCGGTGCCGCCTGACCGGCTGAGCGGTCAGCCGAGCGGGATGAAACCCGACTCGTACGCCCGGATGACCGCCTGCGTGCGGTCGCGCGCGCCGAGTTTGCCGAGCAGGTTGCCGACGTGGGTCTTGATCGTCTGCACACCCAGGAACAGTTCGCCCGCGATCTCCACGTTGGACAGACCGGCGGCCATCAGCCGCAGCACCTCCGACTCGCGCTCGGTCAGGCCCGCTGCCGCGAGCCCGTCCCGTCGACCGCGGCCGCCGCTGCGGGCCGCGAGCTTGCGGATCGCGGAGGGGAACAGCAGCGACTCCCCCGCGACCACCGTGCGGACCGCTCCCGCGAACTCCTCCGGCCGCGCGCGTTTCAGCAGAAACCCGTCCGCCCCGGCGCGCAGCGCGTCGTAGACGTAGTCGTCGTTCTCGAACGTCGTCACCACGATGATCTTCGGCGGACGCTCCATTGTGGACACGAGGTGCGCGGTGGCCCGGATACCGTCCACCGAGGGCATCCGCACGTCCATCAGCACCACGTCCGGCCGCAGGCGGGCCACCAGCCCCGGGACCTCGGCCCCGTCCGCCGCCTCGCCGAGGACAGCCAGGTCCGGTTCCGAATCGAGGATGGCCCGCAACCCCGCCCTGACCAGATCCTCGTCGTCGACGAGCAGCACGCCGATCGTCACGGCACCTCCACCCGGGCACCGGGTCCTTCGGTGTTCATGCCCTCTCCCCCATGGCCTTCTCCTCCACAACGTTCTCGCCCACAGTTTTCTCCCGCCCGGTGTTCTCCCCCCACGGCAGGGACACCGCGACCTCCCAGTTCCCGTTCGCGCGGCCCGCGCGCAGGTCGCCCCGCAGCACGTCCACCCGTTCGGCCATCCCGCGCAGGCCGCGGCCGCCGGAACCGCGTGTGCCGGTCTCCGGCCCGGACACCGGATTGGTCACCGCGAGATCGAGACGGCGCTGTCCCGCGCTCACCCGCACGGCGACCGGGACCCTGCCCGCGTGCCGGAGCGCGTTCGTCAGACATTCCTGCAGGATCCGGTAAGCCTCCCTGGAGACGACCGGAGGCACCCCCGCGAAATCGCCGGAGACTTCGGCGCGCACAACCGTCCCGGCCATCTCGGTGGCCGAGAGCAGGGCCCCGAGCTGGTCAAGGCCCGCCTGCGGCGCCGTGCCCGCGGCCTCCTCGCGGAGCAGGCCGAGCACATGGTCGAGGTCGTCCAGCGCGGCGCGGGCGGAGTCCTCGATGGCGAGCAGGGAACGCTCGGCCACCGCCGGATCGCGGTGCAGGGTGCGGCGCGCGGCGCCCGCCTGCAGCGTCACCACGCTCAGCGCGTGCCCCACCGAGTCGTGCAGTTCCCTGGCCAGCCGGTTCCGTTCGGCGAGCCGCTCGGTGCGCCGCTCCAGCAGGGCGATGCGCTCGGCGGGCGGGAGGCCGAGCAGGGCCGCCGCGGCGCGCCGTAGCAGCGCCCCGCTGCCCGCGACGAGGTACACCAGCCCCACCAGCCCGGCCGCCAGCACCGCCGGGATCCACGCACTGGCCCAGCCGGGCGGAACGACCACCACCGAGCCGCCGAGATCGATACTGCCGCTGATGGGCCCGCCGAAAGAGAACGCGACCGCCATCGGCAGCGCGATCGTCAACCAGCTCACCACCCCGCCGGTCAGCACGTGCAACGCGAACATCGCGCTGGAACGCAACCGGACCCGCATGCTGCCGGTGGGCCCGAACGTCGCGCCGGGAGCCGGATCGTCGAGCATCTCCCGCACGGCGGCGCCCTCGAGCACTCGGACGGCCGGGATGAGGGAGCTCGCGAACAGCACCACCAGCGCGAGCACGGTGCCGGCCAGCAGGCTGCCGGTCATGTCGAGGCCCCACGGCACCACCGAGGGCACGACCACGGCGACCAGCAGCAGGTAGGGCACGAACATCGCCCCGCCGAGGATCAGGTACGCCCATCGGCGGTAGGTGGATCCGCGGACGAGCGGGCCCAGGATTCGCCGCGTCACCGGAGGATCCTCGCAGAACACACCGCCCAGCGGATCCCTCTCCGGCGGGAACGCGGCCCAGTCGAGCGTGTGCGCCCCGGACGGGGACGAGCACCGCGGCCGAACCGGCGGCGGCCGGGCGGACCGGCGGTCACCCGGCGGCGCCTGCCGCTGGTCCGTTCGGCGGACGGGGACTTTCCGGCGGACGGGTGCCCGGCGCGTGGAGTCGCGAAACGGCGCGCCGATAGGCCATTCGTGCGGCCGACAGCGCTGGGTGAGAATTGATCACCAAATTGCCGGTTTCTTTCCCCCGAATTCCTTATTTCGTCCGAGACGGTCAGCGCGTACAGTAGCAATCCGCTGTCGAACAGACACGGAGAGCACTCAATCACGGGCGAGTGAGTCACGGGAGGTGAACTGTGTCCGCGGACGCCACGAGGCTCCGCAGTAATCCGATCCAGGAGATTTTCTGGACCAGAACGGGACTGCTGCTCCTGATCCTGATCCTCGTCTCCGGAACGTCGTTGCTGCTCGCCAGTGGAATGTCAGCGGGAACAGGGAAGACACTTGTCAATTCCCTCGGCACCGGAACGATGATCTCGGCCGTCGTCAGCTTCGGCCAGACGCTCATCACCTCGAATGCGTCGCAGAAAGCACTTGTGGCGCCGGTAATCGAGGAGAGCAGGCGCACCCTGCAGGAACTGAGCGCCGAGTACAGGTCACTGAATCAGGAATTCTTTCCGACGGACGTGTTCGAAGCGGGCAACGAGCCCGACCCCGGGTTCAACCAATTGCTGATGCAGGACCTGCGCGCGACGAAACAGTACTTCTTCCGCGGCTTCTCGGGCAGGCACGCGGCCGCCCGGCTGCTGCTGTCGCACACCGAACCGGAGGTGAGGGTGGTCATCGCCGACCCGCGCGAGGCGACCACCGGCAGCGGACGCGCCCGGTACCTGCTGCGGCACGAGGGCGCCGAGGCGGACCTCGACGAGATCCGCACCCGGCTGCGGGACGAGACCTGGATGGGACTGGCAGGGCTGTACGCCGCGCGCAGCCGGTGCACGCAGATCGAGGTGACCGTCGTCGACGACCCCCCGCTCGACCGGATGGAGATGTTCGACTCCTGCGTGTGGGTCACCCTGTACAGCGACACCGAGGGCGCCAAGGCCCTGTATCCCCGGACGCTGCGTTTCGCCGAGAAGTCCTACATCTACGGCATGGAACGCACCGAATTCCTCCGCGTCTGCAACGCGCGCGGTGGCAAACATTTCCACATAGCACCGGACATGCCGGAGGAGGAGTTCCTCGGGTTGTTCGAGAAACTCACCGGAGCGAGATTGCCATCAGCACAGTTCCAAGAACTCGACGACAAGTTCAGAGCGTTCCTCCAGGAGTTCTCGTCCGTGGCGGAACTCGGTGGCTGAGGAGGTGACGGAGAATTCGATGATGCGCAGGCTCGCGGACGGGGTCCGCGAAGTACGGGTACCGCTGACCGAAAGCTGGCACCAGGTCGACACCTGGTTTCAGCGTGAAATCGCGCGCCCGGGAATACGGGAGCAGCTCCGCGAGCACCTCGCGACGCTGAGCCCGCGGCGCCGGACAGTTCTGGCGGCCCGTTCACGGGAGACGACCACGCATTTCGCGTGGTGCCTGCTCGACGAACCGGAAGACCCTTTCTCATTTTGGCTGCACGAGTACAAGCCGCAGCGCGACTGGCGTCCCGGATACGCGGATTCGGTGCACAACCACCGTTACCACTTCTGCACCACGGTGCTCAGCGGCGCGTACCGGCACGAGCGCTACGACGTCACCCTCGACCCGGTGTCCGGCCTGATCACCTCGGCGGCGCTGCGGCACAGCGCCCAGTGCGAACAGGGCGCGGCCGGTGTCCTGCTGGCCGAGGACTACCACCGCATCCCGCACGCCGAGGACGGCACGATGACCTTCCTGATCAAGTCGCGCCCGGTCAGTGAGTGGAGTCTGTCCTACGACCCGCCGACCGGCACGAGCCACCGTCACGTGCCGGTGGAACGGCGTCTGGGGGCACTGCTGGACCGCCTCTGACCCCGAAGATCCACTGAGCCAACGCCTATGATCGCTCCATTTGGCCACGACTGCTGAATGGAGACGGAGTCATGCGCAGCCAGCTTGTCGGTATCGCCACCCCAGCCGGAACGCCGGGCCAGACGGTGCCGGACACCGCCCTGCGCCGGATCGAGGCGAGCGTGCGCACGCTGTGCGTCCGGTACGCGCAACGGCTGCCCTTCCACGGCTGGCACCACGTCGGCTTCGTGCGTGCCAAAGCGGTGGAGTTCGCCGCGCGCAATGGTGCCGATCAGGCGATCGTCGAGGCCTCGGCGCTCGTGCACGACGTCAACTACCTGGTCCGGCGCAACTCCCCCGCCGCCGAGGGCCAGGGCCTGCGCCGGTCCATCCTGAACCGGGCGGGCGTCCCCGCCACCCTCGCGCAGTGCATCGACGAGATCGTCGACGAGGCGGAGATGGACGGCCGGGACGCCGGGATCTCGCTGGAGGCGCAGGCGCTCAGCGATGCGGACACCCTGTTCAAGGCGCTCCCGGTGACCCCGGTGATGCTGGCCCACCGCTACCTGGAGGAGAACGGGGTCAGCCTGCGGGAACTCGCCGACAAGATCGTCGGTGAGCAGTGCGGCGTCCACGACAGCGGCTACTACTTCTACGACGCCGAGGCGGCCGCGACCTACTCCCGCTGGGCGACGGCCAACCTGGAGCTGTGGCGCTGCATCCGTGACGCGATCGACGATCCGGCCGTCGAGACGCTCCTGGACTCCGTGGACCGGGTGCCCGCGGCGTCCTGAGCGGCGGAGCGGCGCCGCGGGTGGTGGCGCGATGGTGGCAGACGCACGGACGGGCCGGTGCCGGTTCCCTCCCGAGGGGAGGTGGCACACCCCGCGGAGCGATCCGGGCGGCGCGATCCGCATGGTCCGCTGTACCGGACGGCCCCGATCCGCGGGGCCCGCACAGGTACGGATGCCATGTCCTCCTTCGTCGTCGGGCTGATCAGCCTGCCCCTGCACCTGTTGATGTCGTGGCCGCTGGTCGGCGCCGCGCGGCGCGTCCTCGGCGTGCGGATCGGCCTGGTCCGGGCATTGGCCGGCGCCGCCGTCGGCTGGGTGGCCGCCGGCGCGATCGTCGTCGGGCTGCCGGTGATGACGCACGAGGCGATGGTGCCCGCGCTGGTCATCCCCATCGCCGGCGGCGCGTTCCTGGTCACCCTCGTCTTCCTCTTCGTCGCCGAACTGGCGCTGCCCAGCGGCGGCGCCGGGCTGCTCGGCGGCCTGCGCTCGCTGCGGCGGCGGGCGAGGCGCACCCGCCGGTACTCGCAGATCACCCGGATCGCGGTACGGCACGGTCTCGGCCCGTACCTGACCGGGCGCCGGGATCCCGGTTCCGGTGGTCATCGGCACGCCGTCTCGGCCCGCTCGTTCCGGCTGGCGCTGGAGCAGGGCGGGACCACCTTCGTCAAGCTGGGACAGGTGCTCTCCACCCGGCCGGACGTCCTGCCGCCGGCGTTCATCGCCGAGCTCGGCCTGCTGCGGGACTCGGTCGCGCACGCGCCGGCGGACGCGGTCAGGCAAGTGCTGCGCGAGGAGTTGGGGGCCGACCCGGACGAGGTGTTCGCCGAGTTCCATCCGGAGCCGCTCGGCGCCGCCTCCGTCGCCCAGGTGTACCGCGCCCGGCTGCGTTCCGGCGAGGACGTGGTGGTGAAGGTGCGCAGGCCCGGCATCGCGACGCTGGTGGAGCGGGATCTGGACATCGTGCACAGGGTCGCGCGCTCCCTGCACCAGCGGGCGTCCTGGGCCCGCGACCTGGGCATCGTCGATCTGGCCGAGGGGTTCGCGGCGGCGCTCACCGAGGAACTGGACTTCCGGATCGAGGCGCGCAACCTCGCCGCGGTCGCCGCGGCCTCGGCGGGAGGGGTGGTCACGGTGCCCGTCGTGCACGCGGGGCTGTCCACCGAGCGGGTGCTGGTGATGCAGCGTCTCGACGGCGTCTCGGTCACGGCGGCACCGCGGCGCGACCGGACGCCGCTGGCCACCGCGCTGCTGGACTGCGTCCTGCGACAGGTGCTGCTGCACGGCCTGTTCCACGCCGACCCGCACCCCGGCAACGTCCTGCTGCTCGCCGACGGCAGGATCGGTCTGCTGGACTTCGGTTCGGTGGGCCGTATCGACACCGGTCTGCGGGACGGACTTCGCGCGCTGCTGCTGGCGGTGGACCGCGGCGACCCGGCCGCCCTGCGCGACGGCCTGCTGGAGATCGTGGACCGTCCGGACGAGATCGACGAGCGACGGCTCGAACGCGCCCTGGGCGCCCTGGTCGCCCGGCACCTCAGTCACGGTCAGGCGCCGGACCTGGAGCTGTTCACCGACATGTTCCGGATCGTCGCCGACTTCCGGCTGTCCGTCCCGCCGCCGATCGCGGCCGTGTTCCGTGCGCTGGCCACGATGGAGGGCACGCTCGCGCTACTCGCTCCCGGTTTCGACGTTCTCGCCGGCTCCAGGGCGTTCGCCGCCGAACAGATCGGCGAGCGGCTGCGGCCGGACTGCCTGCGCCAGGCCGCCGCCGACGAACTGCTCGCGCTGCTGCCGGTGATCCGGCGGCTGCCACAGCGGCTTGACCGGATCGGCGGCGCGCTGGAGCAGGGCAGGCTGTCGGTGAACGTACGGCTGCTCGCCGACGAGCGCGACCGCACCGTCATCTCCGGCTGGCTGCACGAGGTGCTGCTGGCGATGACCGGTACGGCGACCGGTCTGATGGCCGTGCTGTTGCTGGCGAGCACGAGCGGCCCACGGGTACTGGCCGAACTCACCCTCAACCACCTGTTCGGCTACAACCTGCTGGTGGTCAGCGCGCTGGTCGGGTTGCGCCTGCTGTTCCTCGTGTTCCGGGAGCAGCGGCGCCGGGCGGCCGGAGCCGGGTGATCGGGGCCGGAACGCACGCGGGCCCCGTCGGGCGCTTGCCGACGGGGCCCGCGGACACGGATGCGGTCAGACGGTGAACCCGAGCGCCCGAAGCTGCTCGCGGCCGTCCTCGGTGATCTTCTCCGGGCCCCACGGCGGCATCCAGACCCAGTTGATCCGGAAGTCCTTCACCAGTCCCTCGCCACCGACGAGCACCGAGGAGACCTGGTCCTCGATCACGTCGGTCAGCGGGCAGGCCGCCGACGTCAGCGTCATGTCGATCGTGGCCGTGTTGTCCGGCTCCACGTGGATGCCATACACCAGGCCGAGGTCGACGACGTTGATGCCGAGCTCGGGGTCGACCACGTCGCGCATGGCCTCCTCGAGGTCCTCGATCTTGGCCACCTCGCCACCGGCGGGCGCCTGCTGCTCGGGCAGGTCGGCGGCCGTGCGTCCCTCGCGGTGCTCCGGGGTCGCCGTGGTGGTGCTCTGGTCCTCGCTCATCGGGCTTCCACTCCGTTCGTTGCCGCCGGATTCGTTGCCGTCGCCTGCCCGGCGTCCACCGTGGACGGTGCCGGCGCGCCCGAACGGCCGAGGGCGTCCTTGAACGCCATCCAGCCGAGCAGCGCGCACTTGACGCGAGCCGGGTACTTGGCGACCCCGGCGAAAGCGATCCCGTCCTCCAGGACCTCCTCGTCGGGTTCCACCTTGCCACGTCCCTGCATCAGTTCGACGAAGGCGTCCATCGTGGTCAGTGCCTCGTCGACGGTGTGCCCGACGACCAGGTCGGTCAGCACCGAGGTCGAGGCCTGGCTGATCGAGCAGCCCTGGCCCTCGTAGGAGATGTCCGCGACGGTGCCCTCGTCGAGCCGCACCCGCAGGGTCACCTCGTCGCCGCAGGTGGGGTTCACCTGGAACGACTCGCCGTCGAACGGGTCCCGCAGGCCGCGACCGTGCGGGTTCTTGTAGTGGTCCAGGATGATCTCCTGGTACATGCTCTCCAGGTTCATCGGCTCAGACCACCCCGAAAAATCGTTGCGCCTCGCGGACTCCCGCACACAGTGCGTCCACTTCGGACAGATCGTTGTAGAGGTAGAACGACGCGCGCACGGTGGCCGGTACGCCGAGCCGCCGGTGCAGCGGCCACGCGCAGTGGTGTCCGACGCGGATGGCGATACCGAGGCTGTCCAGCACCTGACCCGCGTCGTGCGGATGCACTCCGTCGACGACGAACGACACCGCGCCACCACGGTCGACGACCTCGGTGGGCCCGACGATGGTGACCCCGGGGATCTCGCGCAGGCCGCGGATCGCGGCCTCGGTGAGCGTGTGCTCGTGCGCGGCCACCCGCTCCATGCCGATGGCGGACAGGTAGTCCACCGCCGCACCGAGCCCGACGGCCTGCGAGGTCATCGGCACGCCCGCCTCGAACCGCTGGGGCGGCGGGGCGAAGGAGGAACCCTCCATCCGCACCAGCTCGATCATCGAGCCACCGGTGAGGAACGGGGGCATGGCCTCCAGCAGTTCCCGGCGTCCGTAGAGCACGCCGATGCCGGACGGTGCCAACATCTTGTGCCCGGAGAACACGGCGAAGTCGACGCCCAGGGCCCGGAAGTCCACCGGGCCGTGCGGCACCGACTGGCAGGCGTCGAGCAAGGTCAGCGCGCCGACCTCGCGGGCCCGCCGCACGATCGGCTCGACCGGGTTGACCGTGCCGAGCACGTTCGACTGGTGGGTGAACGCCACCAGCCTGGTGCGCTCGGTGATCAGTTCGTCGATGCCGGTGAGATCGAGCCTGCCCTCGTCGGTCACCCCGAACCAGCGCAGGGTCGCCCCGGTGCGCTGGCAGAGCTGCTGCCACGGCACCAGATTCGCATGGTGCTCCATCTCGGTGATGACGATCTCGTCCCCGGGGCCGACCGCGAAGCGAGCGGCCTCCGGCGACGAGGTGACCGCGTTGCTCATGGCGTACGCGACCAGGTTCACGCCCTCGGTGGCGTTCTTGGTGAACACCAGCTCACCCGCCGTGGCGCCGACGAATCCGGCGATGCGCTCCCGGGCATCCTCGTAGGCGTCGGTGGCCTCCTCGGCGAGCTGGTGCGCGCCGCGGTGCACGGCCGCGTTCGCCGTCTCCAGAAACCGGCGCTCGGCGTCCAACACCTGGCTGGGACGCTGCGAGGTCGCCCCGGAATCCAGGTACACCAAGGGCTTCCCGTCCCGCACCGTGCGGGACAGGATCGGGAAGTCACCGCGCAGGGCGGCGACGTCGAGTGGCAACGAGTGTGCTGCCGTGGTGGTCATCGCCGACTCCTCTCGGTGTCGCGGTCGGGAACTACGGCGGGGTCCGCGATCAGGCGGTCGCGGGCTCGTTCTTCACGGCGTACTTCACGTAGCCGTTCGCCTCGAGCTCGTCGGCGAGTTCAACGCCGCCGGACTCCACGATCTTCCCGCCGGCGAAGACGTGCACGTGGTCGGGCGTGATGTGCTTGAGGATCCGGGTGTAGTGCGTGATCAGCATGATCCCGCCGTCACCCGCGGCCTTGAAGGCGTTGACACCCTCGGAGACCACCCGCAGCGCGTCCACGTCGAGACCGGAGTCGGTCTCGTCCAGCACGGCGATCTTCGGCTTGAGCAGCGCGAGCTGCAGGATCTCGTGCCGCTTCTTCTCTCCACCGGAGAAGCCCTCGTTCACGCTGCGCTCGGCGAACTCGGCGGAGATGTCGAGCTTGCCCATCTCCTCCTTGACCTCCTTGACCCAGTGGCGCAGCTTGGGGGCCTCGCCACGGACCGAGGTTGCCGCGGTGCGCAGGAAGTTGGACATCGAGACGCCGGGAACCTCGACCGGGTACTGCATGGCCAGGAACAGGCCCGCCCGGGCGCGCTCGTCGACGCTCATCTCCAGCACGTCTTCACCGTCGAGCAGGATCTCGCCCGAGGTGACCTCGTACTTGGGGTGGCCGGCGATGGCGTAGGACAGCGTGGACTTGCCGGAACCGTTGGGGCCCATGATCGCGTGGGTCTCGCCCGAGCGGATCGTCAGGTCGACACCCTTGAGGATCTCCTTGGCGCCCTCGTCGGTGGTGACCGAGGCGTGCAGGTCCTTGATTTCCAGAGTTGCCATATCTCTTCGTTTCTCTTCTGTGGCGGGAAAGTTCAGCGGGCGGGGCGGCGGCTCAGACGCCGACGGCTTCGAGTTCGGCCTCGATCGCGGCCTGCAGCCGCTCACGGACCTCGGGGATGTCGATCTTCACCAGGATCTCGTGGAAGAAGCCGCGCACCACGAGCCTGCGGGCCGCCTCCTCCGCGATTCCGCGGGACTGCAGGTAGAAAAGCTGCTCGTCGTCGAATCGCCCGGTGGCGCTGGCGTGGCCGGCACCCTCGATCTCGCCGGTCTCGATCTCCAGGTTCGGCACCGAGTCGGCACGCGCGCCCGCGGTGAGCACGAGGTTGCGGTTGAGTTCGTAGGTGCGGGTGCCCTCGGCGGCGGCGCGGATCAGCACGTCACCGATCCAGACGCCGTGCGCCCCGTCGCCCTGCAGCGCGCCCTTGTACATCACGTTGGACTTGCAGTTGGGCACCGCGTGGTCGACGAAGAGCCGGTGCTCCTGGTGCTGCCCGGCGTCGGCGAAGTACAGCCCGAGCATCTCCACGTCCCCGCCGTGATCGGCGAAGGTGGCCGTGGGGCTGACCCGGACCAGGTTCCCGCCGAGCGTCACCACGATGTGCTTGAGCTTCGCGTCGCGGCCGAGGCGCAGGTGCTGCTCGGAGACGTGCACCGCGTCGTCGGCCCAGTCCTGGACGCTGACGACGGTGAGCTGCGCCCCGTCACCGATGACGAACTCGACGTTGTCGGCGTAGATCCCGGAGCCGCGGTGGTCGAGCACGATCGCCGCCTCGGCGAACTGCTCCGCACGCACCTGCACGTGACCGTAGGCGACCTTGCCCTCGCCCGGGCCGGTGATGGTGACCGTGCTCGCCGTGGCGGCCTTGGTCTCCTTCGGCACGGTGATCAGCGTCGCCTGCTCGAAGGAGCTGTACGCCTGTGCCGCGATGCGGTCGCTGGGCGCACCGGCCTGGCCGAGCCGGGAGTCGTCGCGCGGTACCGACTCCACGGTCACCTCGGGCGCCGCGTCGGCCTCGATCGTGGCCGTGCCGGTGGCGGCGGCACCGTCGTGCAGGCCGTGCAGGCGCTTCATCGGCGTGAAACGCCAGTTCTCCTCGCGGCCGCGGGGGACCTCGAAGGCCTCGACGTCGAAACCGGTGAACCGCTCGCCGCGGGAGGCCGCCGGGACGACGGCCTCCGCGGCGAGCGCGGTGTTCTCGGTGCCCGTGTTCTCGGTGTTCTCTTGCGTAGCCGTCATGTCAGCCGACGGACCCTTCCATCTGCAGTTCGATCAGGCGGTTCAGTTCGAGGGCGTACTCCATCGGCAGCTCGCGCGCGATGGGCTCGACGAACCCGCGCACGACCATCGCCATGGCCTCCTCCTCGGTCAGACCGCGCGACATCAGGTAGAACAACTGGTCCTCGCTGACCTTCGAGACGGTCGCCTCGTGGCCCATGGACACGTCGTCGTTGCGGATGTCCACGTACGGATACGTGTCCGATCGGGAGATGGTGTCCACCAGCAGCGCGTCACAGACGACACTGGAGCGCGAGTTGTACGCCCGCTTGGCGACCTTCACCAGGCCGCGGTACGAGGTACGGCCACCGCCGCGCGCCACCGACTTCGACACGATCGTCGAGGAGGTGTGCGGCGCCAGGTGCTCCATCTTCGCGCCGGCGTCCTGGTGCTGGCCCTCGCCCGCGAACGCGACCGAGAGGACCTCACCCTTGGCGTGCTCGCCCATCAGGAACACCGAGGGGTACTTCATGGTGACCTTGGAGCCGATGTTGCCGTCGACCCACTCCATCGTCGCGCCCTCTTCGCACTTGGTGCGCTTGGTGACGAGGTTGTAGACGTTGTTCGACCAGTTCTGGATCGTCGTGTAGCGGCAGCGGCCGCCCTTCTTCACGATGATCTCCACGACCGCCGAGTGCAGCGAGTCCGACTGGTAGATCGGCGCCGTGCAGCCCTCGACGTAGTGCACGTAGGCACCCTCGTCGACGATGATCAGCGTGCGCTCGAACTGGCCCATGTTCTCGGTGTTGATGCGGAAGTAGGCCTGCAGCGGGATGTCCACGTGCACGCCCGGCGGCACGTAGATGAACGAGCCGCCCGACCAGACGGCGGTGTTCAGCGCGGAGAACTTGTTGTCCCCGGCCGGGATCACCGAGCCGAAGTACTCGCGGAACAGCTCCGGGTGCTCCTTCAGCGCGGTGTCGGTGTCCAGGAACAGCACGCCCTGGGCCTCGAGGTCCTCGCGGATGGAGTGGTAGACGACCTCGGACTCGTACTGCGCGGCGACGCCCGCGACGAGGCGCTGCTTCTCCGCCTCGGGGATGCCGAGCCTGTCGTAGGTGTTCTTGATGTCCTCGGGCAGGTCCTCCCAGCTCGTGGCCTGCTTCTCGCTGGAGCGGACGAAGTACTTGATGTTGTCGAAGTCGATGCCCGACAGGTCCGCGCCCCAGTTGGGCATCGGCTTGAGGTCGAACAGCTTCAGGGCCTTGAGGCGTGCTTCGCGCATCCACTCCGGCTCGGACTTCTTGTCCGAGATGTCGATGACGACATCGTCGTTGAGTCCTCGGCGGGCGCTGGCGCCCGCGGCATCGGAGTCGGACCACCCGAACGCGTACTTGCCCAGAGAGTCGATCGTCTCTTCCTGGGACAGGGGCGCTGTGGTGGTGCGCTGCTCGGCAGCGGCAGTCATACGGGTTGCCCTCCATTCGCGGATGCTGCGTTACGCCCGTCGGGCGGCTCGGCCGTCCGGTCGGGCTCGGTGCTACTGCCCGGGCGCGCGACGCCCGGGCCATTCCCCGCCTGGGAGACGGGTACGTGCGTGGTGCACACGCTGTCACCGCGTGCGATCGTGGCCAGCCGCTGGACGTGGGTGCCCAGCAGTTCGGCGAACGCCTCGGTCTCCGCCTCGCACAGCTGAGGGAACTCAGCGGCGACGTGGGCGACCGGGCAGTGGTGCTGGCAGAGTTGCTCGCCCGCGCCGACCTGACGGGTCGACGCAGCGTAGCCCTCCCTGGTCAGAGCGGCCGCAAGGGCCTCAGCCCTGGCTTCCGGGTCGCTGTGCCCGAGGACGGCCTCGCGGTGCGGGCCGACCAGTGCCTCCATCCGGCTCTCGGCGAAGGACCGGACGGCCTGCTCCCCCGCGTGCTCGGCGAGGAAGCGAACGGCCGAGACGGCCAGATCGTCGTAGGCGTGCCCGAAGCGGGCCCGGCCCGGCTCGGTGAGCAGGAACAGTTTCGCCGGCCTGCCCCGTCCGCGGGGCCCGCGGCGCGGTGCGTCCCTTGTCTCGGCCTCGCCGTCGGTGACCAGCGCGTCGAGGTGCCTGCGGACCGCCGTGGCGCTGATGCCGAGTTCCCCGGCCACCGTCACCGCCCCGATCGGCCCCCGCTCCAGGAGCAGGCGCGCCACCTCGTGCCGCGTCCGCCCGTCGGCCGTGACCTGCACGGGCACGGCGGCAGGAGCGGTACGCCGGACGTCGCCGTCCGGTTGCCCGTACCGCTCGGGCGAGCCACCGTTCTTTTTCACAACACAAGTGTGTCGTATTTCCTCGGCGAGGGCAAAGCAGCCCCTTAGGACGGTGACCGGTCTCACCCCGGACGGTGAATGGATACGCTGCGCGCGTGGCAGTGGGCGAACGGGCGATACGGCGGCTGAGCAAGAGCAGCGGCGTCGCGGCGAGCACGGCCGGCGGGGGCACCCCGGCCGGGGCCGCTGCCGGGACCGCGGTCGGCGCGCAGGCCCTGCCTAGCGGCTTCCTGGACACGCGGCCCCTCGACGCCGGGGAACGGAAATCCCTCAACGTGGTGCGGCGCTTCGGCACCGTCGGTTCCCTGCTGCTCGCCATCGGCTCGCTCGGCGCGGGGGCCGCGCCGACGATCAACCCGGTGCAGGACATCCCGGTCCTGCGGATCTTCACCCGGATGACAACGACCTCGCTCGCGATCGCGTTCGCGGGCATGGGCATGCTGGTGATCGGCTGGCTGCTGCTGGGACGTTTCGCCCGGCCAGGCGCGCCCCGGATCGCCGGCCGGGGACAGCTCGACCGCACGCTGGTCATGTGGATCGCGCCGCTGCTGCTGATCCCGCCGCTGTTCTCCCGGGACGTCTACAGCTACCTCGCGCAGAGCGAGATCGTGCACCGCGGCATGGACCCGTACTCGCTCGGGCCCGCGCAGGCGCTCGGCGTGGCCGATCCGCTCACCTCCGGCGTCTCCAACATGTGGCGGGAGACCCCCGCCCCGTACGGGCCGATCTCGCTGACCCTCGGCGACTGGATCGCGGGCATCACCGGCAACAGCATCACCGGTGGCGTGCTGCTGCACCGCCTGGTGGCCCTGCTCGGTGTCGGGCTGATCGTGTGGGCGCTGCCGCGGCTGGCGCGCCGGTTCGGCGTCCAGCCCTCCACCGCGCTCTGGCTCGGGGCGGCCAACCCGCTGGTCCTGTTCCACCTCGTCGCCGGGGCGCACAACGACGCGCTGGCGATCGGGCTGATGATGGCGGGACTCGAGCTCGGCATCCGCAGGTTGCCGGTGCGGGTCGCCGGTGACTCGCCACCCCCGCTGGCCCGGGGCGAGATGCTGTTCATCGGTCTCGGCGTAGCGGTGATCACGCTCGGCGTGGCGGTGAAACTCAATGCGATCCTGGCCCTCCCGTTCTTCACGGTGATGGTGGCCCGGCGCTGGCACGGCACGATCCGCGACCTGATGCGCGCCGCCGTGCCGATGGCCGTGGTGTTCGGCCTGGTTCTCGTCGCGGCCTGCGTGGGCTCAGGTCTCGGCTTCGGCTGGGTCGGCGCGCTCGGTACCCCGGGAATGGTGCGGAGCTGGATGTCGCCGACGTCCGAACTCGGCCACGTGTCGGGCGTACTCGGCATCGCGCTCGGCCTCGGCAACCACACCAACGCCGTGGTGTCGATCTTCGGCGTGCTCGGCTACGTGGTGGCGGGCGCGGTGACGGTCAAGTTCCTCTGGGCAAGCTTCCGCTGGCGGTACCGGCCGATGATCGGGCTGGGCGTCTCGCTGGGAGCGGTGATGGTCCTGCACGTCGCGCTCCAGCCCTGGTACCTGCTCTGGGCGGTGATCCCGCTGGCAGCGGCCGCGGGCACCTCGCGGTTCCGGGTCGCGGCGACGGCGGCGAGCGCGGTACTCGCCCTGCTGGTCTTCTCCACCGGCGGCACGTTCGGCGGCAGGCTGTACGTCGTCGTCAACGCCTATCTGGCCGGCCTGGTCGTCATCGGGCTGGCCCTGCTGGTGGTGCGCCGCTACGCGCCGGGCCTGCTGCGCAGACCGAGCCGGACGCCGGAGGAGGCCACCTGACCGGCGCGCCGTACCCTTGACCGTCGTGAGTGCACCCGCCGTCGAGATCTCCGGTCTGGTGAAGCGCTACGGGTCCGCAACGGCCGTGGACGGCCTCGACCTGCGCATGCCGAGAGGACGGCTGCTCGCTCTGCTCGGACCGAACGGCGCGGGCAAGACGACGACCGTGGAGATCTGCGAGGGCTTCCGCCGTGCCGACGCGGGAACCGTCCGCGTGCTGGGTCTCGATCCGGTCGCCGACGGGGCCCGGCTGCGGCCGCGGATCGGCGTGATGCCGCAGGGCGGCGGGGCGTACCCCGGCGTCCGGGCGGACGAGATGCTGGCGCTCGTCGCCTCCTGCGCGGCCAACCCACTGGACCCGGCCTGGCTGCTCGACGTACTGGGGCTCGCCTCGGCCAGGCGCACCCCGTACAAGCGGCTCTCCGGTGGCCTGCAACAACGGCTCTCCCTGGCGTGCGCGCTCGTCGGCAGGCCCGAGCTGGTGTTCCTCGACGAGCCGACGGCGGGCATGGATCCGCAGGCCAGGCATCTCGTCTGGGACCTGCTCGGCGCGCTGCGCTCGGACGGGGTCAGCATCCTGCTCACCACCCACCTGATGGAGGAGGCCGAGGCCCTGGCCGACGACGTGGTGATCGTCGACGGCGGGCGGGTGGTCACTTCCGGCACCCCCGGCGAGCTGACGGCCGAGGGCGCGGACGCCGGGCGTCTTCGCTTCCGGGCCAGACCCGGCCTGGACACCGAGCTGCTGGCCGCGGCGCTGCCCGAGGGCTACCGGGTGCAGGAGTCGACGCGCGGCGCCTACCGCGTCGACGGCGAGGTCGACCCCCAGGTGGTCTCCGCGGTCACCGCCTGGTGCGCCCAGCACGGGGTGCTCGCCGAGGAACTGCACGTGGGCAGGCGCGACCTGGAAGAGGTCTTCCTGGAACTGACCGGACGGGAGCTGAGGACGTGACCACCGGCGAGACCGCGGCGCGCTTCGCCCCCGGCACGTTCACCCCCGATCCGGGACGCGGCAGGCTGGGCCGGATGCTGCTCACGCACGCCCGCGTCGAGACGGCGATGACCCTGCGGCACGGCGAGCAGATCCTGCTCACCCTGCTGATCCCGCTGGCGCTGCTGGTCGGGTTGACACTGCTGGACGTGGTGCCGACCGGCGACCTCGGCTCAGTGTCCAAAGTGGACTGGGTGACGCCGAGGATACTGGCGCTGGCGGTGATGTCCTCGGCTTTCACCGGCCAGGCGATCGCGCTCGGGTTCGACCGGCGCTACGGCGTGCTCAAGCGGTTGTCCGCGACCGCGCTCCCCCGCTGGCTGCTGATCGCCGGGCGACTGCTCGCCGCGCTCGTCGTGGTGGCCATCCAGGCCCTCGTACTCGGTGCGGTGGCGGCACTGCTGGGCTGGTCGCCCTCACCGGGCGGCCTGCTGGCCGGCGTGCTGCTGCTCGTGCTCGGCACCTTCGCCTTCGGCGCTCTCGGCGTGCTGCTCGGCGGCTCGCTGCGGGCGGAGGCCGTGCTGGCGCTGGCCAACGTCGTCTGGTTCGTGCTGCTGCTGGCGGGCGGCATCCTGCTGGCCCCGTCCGCGTTGCCGGGCGTGATCGGGGACATCGTCGCGCTGCTGCCGTCGGGGGCGCTCGCCGAGGGGCTCCGCGGCGCGCTGGTGGACGGCGCGCCGAGCTGGCAGCCGGTGGCCGTGCTCGCGGTGTGGGCCGTGCTCGCCGCCGGCCTGGCGACGCGGACGACCCGGCTGACCTGAGGTCCGGCTCACCCGCGAGCGGAGGCGGCGGCGAACCGGGCCCGGACGCGTCCTACCATCGGTCGCGTGCCCTCCACCCCGTTGCGTTTCCCGTTCTCCCTCGTGGCGCGCCTGCCGTACCCGTCGACCGCGGTGCAGCGGGCGATCGCCATCGCGGCGGTGGTGACGCAGGGCGGCATCGGCGTCACCGGTTCGGTCGTGCGCGTCACCGGATCCGGCCTCGGCTGCCCCAACTGGCCCACCTGCGTGTCCGGCAGCATGTTCCCGGTCGAGCACCCGGAGTACGCGGCGCTGAACCAGTGGATCGAGTTCGGCAACCGGATGCTGACCGGCGTGGTCGTGGTGGTGGCGGCGCTGTGCGTGATCGCGGCCTGGCGGATCCGGCAGGAGCACCCGCAGCGGCACCGCCTGGTCCGGCTGGCCTGGACGATGCCGCTCGGTGTCGTCGCCCAGGCGGTCATCGGCGGCATGACGGTGCTGACCGGGCTGCTGTGGTGGACGGTGGCCATCCACTTCCTCGTCTCCGCCGGGCTGGTGTGGCTGGCGGTTCTGCTGCTGCACGCCTTCGGCGAGGGTGACGCGCCGGCGAGCTGGCGGATCGGTTCCGGCGACCGCGCGCTGCTGGCCGGGATCGTCGCGGTGCTGTACGCGGTGCTGGCGGCCGGTACCACGGTGACCGGCGCCGGGCCGCACGGCGGGGATCCGGAGACGCCGCGCCTGCAGGCGCCGGTGGAGACGCTGGCCCAGGTGCACGGCGGGTTGCTGGTGCTGTTCCTGCTCGCGCTGACGGTGTTCGGTGCGCGCCTCGGCCGTGCGGGTGCGTCCCCCGCGCTGTGGCGGCGCTACGCCCTGGTCTGGGTCGTCGCGCTCGCCCAGGGCGGCCTCGGCACCCTGCAGTACGCGCTGGGTGTACCCGAGGCGCTGGTCTCCTTCCACGTTCTGGGCTCGGCGGTCGTCATCGTCGCGTTGGGGGCGATGTGGTGCGGTGCCCGCGATCGCGGCCCCGCGCCCGGGCCGGTGCCGGCGGGACCACCGGAGGCACGCACTCCCGAACCGGCGAGCTGACCGCATCGGCAGGGGCTCGCGACCACGTTCCGTGTCCCACGCGGGCGAGCCCACGTCACCCGGACGAGGCGGCTACTCTCGTCCGAGGCATTTTCCACGAGTTGTCCGTTTCTCCCGCCGTCCCGCCCCTTCTCGATAACGAGGTACCGCTGAGCCATGAGCACTGACTCCGCGACGCACACCGCAAAGCCGATCCTGTCCGGCGAACGATCGACAGGCCAGATGATCGTCCTGAAGACGTTCCTGCTGATCCCCTTCGTCGCGCTGCTCGCGGCCGTCCCGTTCACCTGGGGGTGGGGCCTGAGCTGGGTCGACATCGGTCTCGCCGTGGCGTTCTACTTCATCGGCATGCTGGGTGTCACCGTCGGATACCACCGGTACTTCACGCACGGCGCGTTCAAGACGGGCAGGCCGCTGCGGGTCGCGCTGGCGATCGCGGGCGGCATGGCCGTGCAGGGCTCGGTGATCTTCTGGGTCGCCAGCCACCGCAGGCACCACGCGTTCGCCGACCGGGAGGGGGACCCGCACTCGCCGTGGCTGTTCGGCTCCTCGCCCGCCGCCCTGCTGCGCGGTTTCTGGCACTCGCACATGGGCTGGATGTTCCGCCGCGAGGTGACCAACTTCGAGCGGTTCGCCCCGGACCTGCTGGCCGATCGCTCGCTGCAGGTGGTGAACCGGCTGTTCTGGCTGTGGATCACGCTCAGTCTCGCGCTGCCCGCGCTCATCGGCGGGCTGCTCACCTGGTCGGTCTGGGGCGCGGTCACCGCGTTCTTCTGGGCCGGGCTGGTGCGGATCGGCTTCTCCCACCACATCACCTGGTCGGTCAACTCGATCTGCCACATGATCGGCTCCCGGCCGTTCACCAGCCGGGACCGGGCGGCCAACTTCTGGCCACTGGCGATCCTGTCGATGGGCGAGTCCTGGCACAACTCGCACCACGCCGACCCGACCTGCGCCCGGCACGGCGTCCTGCGCGGTCAGCTCGACATCTCCGCCCGGCTGATCTGGCTGTTCGAGAAGCTGGGATGGGCGCGCAACGTGCGCTGGCCGAAGCCGGAACGGATCGCGGCGAAGCTGGCCAAGCCGGCAGGCGCGCCGTAGCTCCCGCCGGCCGGGGCGGGCCCGGTGTCAGACGCCGGGCCTGCCCGAGGGCACCCGTTCCGGACTGAGCACCACCGGCAGCACCCGCACCGAGCGCAGCAGTTCCGAACGCACCCACGGCACCTCCTGCTCCGGGCCGGACAGCGCGATCCCCGGGAAGTGGTCCAGCAGCGCGGACAGGCCGATCGTCAGCGAGGTACGGGCCTGGTGGGTACCCGGGCAGTAGTGCCTGCCCGCGCCGAACGCCAGGTGCCCGGCGGTGTCCCTGGTGATGTCCAGGCAGTGCGGCTCGGGGAAGTGTTCGCCGTCCCGGTTGGCCGCACCGAGCGCGAACACCACCAGGTCGCCCTCCTTGATCTCCCGTCCGCCGATCTCCATGTCCTCCACGGCGCAGCGCTGCGAGCTGATGTTGTGCGGTCCGGTGAAGCGCAGCAGCTCCTCCACGGCCTCGGAGGCGCGCAGCGGCTCGGCCAGCAGCAGCCGGAGCTGCTCGGGGTGGGTGAGCAGGGCGAGCGTGGCCGTGGCGAGGAAGCTGACGGCGGTCTCGACGGTGATCAGGATGAAGATCAGGCAGGCCCGGACCAGCGCGTCGGCGTCCTGCCTGCCCTCGGAGGCCACTTTCGCGGCCAGCGCGGACGCGATGTCCTCGCCGCCGGTGGCGCGCCTGCGTGCGATGAGCTCGTCGATCATCGGGAACAGCCCGGCCAGGGCCTCGGCGCGCTGCTCGGGCGTGTCCGGCGCCATCCAGCCCGCGACGTACCCGCCGAACGCGGGCAGCTCGTCTTCCTCGTATCCGAGCAGCGCACCGGTGACGTGGGTGGCGTAGGGCATGGTGAACCGGGAGACGAGATCCAGCGGGCCGTCCACGGTCGCGAGGTCCGCCAGCAGCCGGTCGGCGATGTTGCGGTACACCGGCGCGCGGGTCCGGGCGAACTCGCCGGACAGCTCGTCCTTCACCACCACGCGGACCTCGTCGGTGAAGGAGCGCATGAACTCCCCCATCTCCAGGATCTGCCCGAGGCGCTGTTCGCCACTCGCACCCTCTTCGAGGCCCGCGTCGCGGCGCTGCGCCACCCTGGCGGCGGCGATCCGGCCGGGATCCTTCGACAGCCGTGGATCCCGCAGGCCCGTCCGGATCTCCGCGCTGCCGAGCACCAGCCAGAACCTGCTTCCGTCGGTGCCGTGCAACACGTGTACCGGAGCCTGCTCCCGCAGTCCGTCGAAGCGGCTGAACGGGTCGCGGTAGAAGTCGTCGTCGAGTTCGAACAGCATTGCCGCGCCTCTCGTGAGTAGGTCGCGGCCCGCCGGACAGGATGAGCGACCGGCGGGCCGCGACCGGTGTGTCAACTGGTGATCGCGCGAGTCCTGGCGGCCACCAGCTCGGCCACCGAGGCGTTGCCGCCGACCTCGATCATCGGCGCGGCCAGCACACCCTGGAACGCACCGCCGTCGACCGCGCAGACGTTGACGATGTCCACCGTGACGCCGGTGGTGACCGCCGTCAGGGTGGCCGTGCCGAGCGCCGCCTGGTTGGCGGGCAGTGCCCCGTCCATGGGGCCCGGCTTGATCAGCTCCGCGGCCACTGCCACGGTTGTCGGTGCCGTCATCGCACTCTCCTCGGGGTTGGAATCGTCGATCAGGCGGTCATGGCTCCGGCCCGCGCCGCGACGAGGTCGGCGACGGGTGCGTGACCGCCCACCTCGATCGCGGGCACCGACATGGACTCCCGCGCACCGCCGATGGTCTCGACGAGCGCGATGCCGGTGACGACGAAACTGCGCCCCTCGGCGATGCCGACGGGCTGACGTCCGAGCGGAGCGTCCACCGTGCCGGTGTCGGCGGCGGCGGAGACCGCGGTCGGTCCTGTCATGCTGACTCCTTCCCTGGTGTGCCGGCTGCGCTGCCGTCGCGGCGCGAGCTCAGCCGGCCAGCGCGGTGGAACGGGCGGAGACCAGCTCGTTCACCGACGCGTTCTCCGCGACCTCGATACGCGCGATCAGCGGGGTGGAGGTCGCCCCGCAGATGGTGGCGGCCAGGGTCGCGGTGGTGAGCGCGCCGAAGACGCCCATCTTCTCCTCGGCGCCGGGCAGGCGACCCTTGAGCGCGTCCAGAGTCGGGGTGCTGGCGGCCTCGATCACGGAATTCTGCACGGTGCATCGCTCCTTCTGCTCCTGGACGTGGTCGTGGTCCACGTCTCCACCAGGCACGCTATGGAACGATCACCGGCCGTACATCAGCACTTTCGCTGATAGATGTGCCAAGGGAACGTCGTTCGCACTATTGGCGTCACCGGAGGGAGGCGCGTATGGCGGAGGCGAACCGCAGCGGCGCTCCAGGATCTGCCTGCCCGAAGCCCAGCGACGGCTCAGTCAGTTCCAGTTCGAGCAGTACGGCGCTGCCGTCGTCGGCGCGCAGCACGTCGACGCGGGCGTAGAGCAGCTCGTGACGGGCCAGGCCGAGCAGGCCGGCAGCAGCGTCCATGACGTCCTCGGCCAGCGCACGCGAGGCCGGGTCCGGCTGGGTGGCGCCCAGTTGCTCGGCCACGAACAGCCCGGAACCGTCGGTCTCGGCACCGGTGAGCATGGGGCCCTTGGTGAAGGCGTGCGAGTAGACCCCGCCGAGGAACACCAGCGCCGTCTCGCCCTCTGTGTCCACAGTGGACTGGTATGGCTGCAGTAGCGCGGTCTGCCCGGCCCGGTGCAGTTCGCCGAGGTGCCTGGCGGCCTCCTCGACCGAGTCGGGCGCGAACCGGCCGGCACCGATGGAACCCATACCCACCGCCGGTTTCAGCACGAACGGCACCTCCGGCCAGGACGGTCGGACACCGGGTGCGACCAGTTCGGTCGGCACGATCGCGACACCCGCACCGGCCAGATCGGTGAGATAGCGCTTGTCGGTGTTCCACCGCACGGTGTCCACGGGGTTGCGCAGCGCGGGCACCGAGGCGCACCAGGCCAGGAACTCCTCCCGCCGGGCTGAGTAGTCCCAGGTGCTGCGCAGGACAACCAGCTCGGCACCGGCGAAGTCGACGCTCTCGTCGTCCCAGACCACCCAGTCCGCGCCGCGGCCCACCGCCGCCAGCGCCGCGGGAACGGCATGCTCGTCACCGTCGCCGCGCGGAAGTCTCGCACAGCTCACCAGGAGTACACGTGCGCTCATCGGCGGGCTTTCGACCCTGCCATCCGCCTGCGGTGCGCCGCCCCGATGTCCGTCGCGTTGACGGTCTCGGAGTCCCACTCGGCGGCCTCAATGTCCTCGATCGCCTCGACGAGTGCCGCGCCGGTCGCCACGGAGGGGACGAACACGTCGCCCATCGCGCCGTCCGCACCGACCAGGACCACCCTGGCGCCCGCGCGTCCGACGTGCTCCACCACCGCCTTCGACGGCTTGCCGTGCGCGGCCGCGAATTCGCGCGCCGCGGTGAGCTGCCGCTGCGTAGGCGGGGTGGTGCCGGACTCGGTCTTCTCGGTCTCCTCGGCCATTCTCGGCATTCTAGGTGTATCCGGCACGTGCGGCGGAACATCGTCCGCGAGGCGATGGTTGTACCGGTCACGGCCGATATCCGAGGAGGACGAATGCCAGCAGCGATCCAGGTACGCCGGACGGGTGGACCCGAGGTTCTGGAGTACACCGACGTCGAGGTCGGCGACCCTGGCCCGGGCGAACTGCTCGTCGACGTGCGCGCGGCGGGTGTCAACTACATCGACACGTACCACCGCGGCGGCGTCTACCCGCTGGAGCTGCCGTTCACGCCGGGGATGGAGGGCGCGGGCACCGTCGCCGCCGTCGGCCCGGAGGTGACCGGTTTCATGGTGGGCGATCGGGTCGGCTGGCAGGGGGTACTCGGCAGCTACGCGCAGCGCCATCGTGTGCCCGCGGGGGTGGCCGTGCGGATCCGGGACGGGATCTCCGACGAGGTCGCCGCCGCCACGCTGCTCCAGGGCGTCACCGCGCACTACCTGGTGGCCTCGACGTACCCGGTGCGCCAGGGCGACACGGTCCTCGTGCACGCCGCCGCCGGTGGGGTCGGCCTGCTGCTGACGCAGCTCGCCAAGGCACGCGGGGCACGGGTGCTCGCCACGGTGTCGACGGCCGAGAAGGAGGAACTCGCCAGGGGCGCCGGGGCGGACGAGGTCATCCGGTACACCGAGGTCGACTTCGCCGGGGAGGTACGCAGGCTGACCGGGGGCGAGGGGGTCGCCGCGGTCTACGACGGCGTCGGCAAGTCCACTGTGGACGGTTCGCTGGCGAGCCTGCGGCCGCGCGGGGTCCTGGCCCTGTTCGGCGCGTCGAGCGGACCGGTGCCGCCGATCGACCCGCAGTCGCTGAACAAGGCCGGGTCGGTGTACCTCACCAGGCCCACCACCGTGCACTACACGGCGACGCGCGAGGAACTCGACTGGCGGGTGGGCGAACTGTTCGACGCGGTCGAGGCCGGCTCGCTCTCGGTGCGTATCGGCGGGCGCTATCCGCTGGCCGAGGCTCGCCAGGCGCACGAGGACCTGCAGGGCCGCCGCACCACCGGGAAACTCCTGCTCCAGCCGTGACGGATGCCCCGGACGACGGCGGGCCCGGAACGGCATGCGTTCCGGGTCCGCCGTGGTCCGCGATCAGGCCCCCGCGGGGGTGACCTTCACCGCGTCGACGACGAAGGCGAGCGTCTCGTTGGGCTTGATGCCCTGCCCGCCGGGACCGTAACCCTTCTCCGGCGGCACGATCAGCAGCCTGCGCGCGCCCTCCTTCATTCCGACGAGGCCCTCGTTCCAGCCGTCGATCACCTGGGCCTGGCCCAGGTTCTCCAGCGGGAAGGTCTCGCCACGGTCGAAGGAGTTGTCCTTGACGACCTTGTCCGACCAGGTCACCAGCAGGTAGTTGGCCTCGATGGTGCTACCGGGGGTCGCCTCGGCGCCGGTCCCGGGCACCAGGTCCTCCGACACCAGCGACTTCGGCGGCGAGCAGGTGTCCGGGATGGTGATCGTCGGCTTCTGTCCCGGTTCGCCGGCCACCTGCACGTCCTGTGCGGTGCACTCCGGGCCCTGGGCCACCGGCGCCTCGGCCGGCGGGGCGCCCGCCGACTGCGCCGGCGCGGGGTCGGTGCCCGGGGGAAGATCGGACGGTTCTTCCATCGTCGGGCTGCACGCCGCCAGTGCGAGGGCCACACCGGCCACCGCGGTCATGTTGCCAAGTCTGCGCATGGCGGACAGCTTATCGGGACGCCGCCGCACTCCCGTCCTGGCCCGGGCGGTCACCCGGCCCGCTCAGTGCTGGGGGCCGCGGACCGGTGTGCAGCACGGTCAGCCGCTGCGTCGCCCGCGTCAGCGCGACGTAGAGGTCGTTCCAGCCGCGCGGGGAACCGTCCACGATCTCGCCGGGTGCCACCAGGACGACCGAATCGAACTCCAGTCCCTTGACGCCGGCGACATCGAGCACCGCCGGATTCGGTTCGCCGGCCTCGGACCGGGTGGTCGCGTCGGCGAGGGTGCCCCTCAGTTCGCGGCACATCCCCTGCGGGCACACCACGGCCACCGTGCCACCGCCCACCGCGCCGACCTCGGCGGCGGCGACCTCGCGCAGCACGGTGGGCAGCGCGGCCATCGCGAGATCGCGCTGGACGGGGGCGAGGCCGGTGCTGCGTACCGAGGTGGGCGCGTCGAGCGCGGGGTCGACCTCGGCCAGCGCCTGTCCGGCAAGCTCCATGATCTCGGCCGGGGTGCGGTAGTTGACGGTCAGTTCGCGCAACCGCCACCGGTCGGCGACATACGGGCCGAGGGCCCCCGCCCACGAGGACGCACCGCCTTCCGCCCCGGTCTGCGCCACATCGCCGACGAGCGTCATCGACCGGCTCGGGCAGCGGCGCATCAGCAGGCGCCAGTCCATTTCGGACAGTTCCTGCGCCTCGTCGACGATCACGTGGCCGAAGGTCCAGGTCCGGTCCCGCGCCGCCCGCTGCGCGGCGGTGAGGTCGCTGCGACGCTGCTGCCGTTCGGCGAGCAGTTCGGCGTCCAGCACGTCGCCGACCCGCAGCACCTCCTCGTCGATGATCTCCTCGTCCTGCTCCATCACGTCGAGCACGCCCTCGGCGTAGGCGCGCTCCTCCCGCTCCCGGCGGACGGCCTCGGCACGGGACTCGGTGTCGTCCTCGCCGAGCAGCTCGGCCAGTTCGTCCAGCAGCGGCACGTCGGCCGGGGTGAACGGCGCCCGCGGATCGCGCAACAAACCGGCCAGTTCCGGCTCGGTGAACCGGACTCCGGCGGCCGTGCGCAGCAGGCTCTCGTCCGAGAGCAGCTCACCGAGCAGCCGTTCCGGGCCGATCAGCGGCCACAGCTCGTGGAGCGCGGCGGCCACGTTCTCGTCGGCGGCGAGCTCGGCGCGGATGTCGTCCAGGTCGCGCGGGTCGAGCAGGTCCTCCCCGAGCCTGCGGGCGGTCTGCCGGGTGAGCGCGTCGAGCACGTCGTCGACGAAGAGCCGGCGGGCCTGGTTGTGCGGCCTGCGCGAGCGCCGGGCCCGGGTCCTCGCCTCCGTGCAGGTCTTGCGGTCCAGCCGGAGGATCTCCCGCTCGACCTCGATCTCCACGACCGGCTCGGGTACCCGCTGCCGGTCGCGGACAGCGTCGGCGAGCACCTCGACCATCGCGATACGGCCCTTGACCTCCGCCGGCCGTGGCAGCTCCAGCCCGTTCGCGCGGACTCCGGGGTACAGCTCGCCGACGGTGGCGAGCAGCACGCCCGTCTCCCCCAGCGACGGGAGCACCTGGCCGATGTAGCGCAGGAAGGTGTCGTTCGGCCCGACCACCAGCACGCCGCGGGTGGTGAGCTGCCGCCGGTGTGTGTACAGCAGGTAGGCCGCCCGGTGCAGCGCCACCGCCGTCTTCCCGGTGCCCGGTCCGCCCTGCACGACCAGCACTCCGGGCAGTGACGCGCGGATGATGCCGTCCTGCTCGGCCTGGATGGTGGCGACGATGTCGGACATCTCGCCGGTGCGCCTGCGCTCGAGCGCGGCCAGCAGAGCCGCTTCTCCGGCCAGCCCGAGGTCCTGCCCCTGGTCGGCCTCGCGCAGGTCGAGGATCTCGTCGTCGACGGCGGTGACGCGGCGGGAGAGCGAACGGATGTGCCTGCGCCTGCGCACTCCGTCCGGTGAGGCGGCCGTCGCCAGGTAGAAGGGGCGGGCGACCGGGGCGCGCCAGTCGACGAGCAGCGGGCGGTAGTCGTCCTCGGTGTCGAAGAGACCGAGCCTGCCGATGTAGGCGGTCTCCTCGCCTGCCGGGTCGTCGTGGAAGTCGAGCCTGCCGAAGCAGAGACCCTGTTCGACGGAGTTGAGCTGGGCCAGCCGGTCGCTGAATGTCGTGGTGGCCACATCGCGTTCGGTACGGGCCTGCGGGGTGCCGCCGGTCTGGCTCAGGGTCTCGTGGAGGCGGCGGGTGGCCAGCTCGCGTTCGGCGTCGAGATGGCGGTACAGCACGGTCAGGTAGCGCTGCTCGGCGGCGACCTCGGTGTCACCTTCGGATTCCCGGTGTTGCGGAGACACGGACAATCGGGTCCTGCTTTCGGTCGGGGGTATCGCCGGATCACAACGGGCGGCACGCCCCGGTCATTCCACCGGCGCGGGACCGGGGTGCCCGGACCGGTCAGAACGGCAGGCCGAGGACCGGCAGGCCGATCGCCGAATCGGCGGCGAGGGCGACGAACACGATCATCAGATAGGTGTTGGACCGATGGAACAGGGCCATCGGCCGGGTCTGGACCCCACGGTTCACCGCGGCGCGCAGTCCGTGCGCGTAGAACAGGAACCAAGCGCCGGCCACGGCGGCGAACGCGGCGTAGAGCCAGCTCGTTGCCGGGAGCAGCAGCAGCGTCCAGCCGACCATGACCCACGAGTAGACGACGATCAGCTTCGCGACGTGCTGCGGGGTGGCCACCACGGGCAGCATCGGCACACCGGCCCGCTCGTAGTCCTCGCGGTACTTCATCGCCAGCGCCCAGGTGTGCGGCGGCGTCCAGAAGAAGATGACCCCGAACATCACGAACGCGGGCCACTGCACGCTCTCGGTGACAGCCGCCCAGCCGATGACGACCGGCATACAGCCCGCTGCCCCGCCCCACACCACGTTCTGCGGTGTCCGGCGCTTGAGCACCAGCGTGTAGACGAAGATGTAGAAGAGGATCGTGGCGATCGCGAGCACGGCGGCGAGCGGATTCACCGTGAGATACAGCACGGCGAAGGAGGCCGCACCCAGCGTCAGCCCGAACACCAGGGCGCCGCGCCGCGGCACCGAGTCGCGGACCAGCGGCCGTTTGCGGGTGCGGTTCATCACCTTGTCGATGTCCGCGTCGATCACGCAGTTCAGGGCGTTCGCCGAGCCCGCAGCCATGGTGCCGCCGAGCAAGGTCGCCAGTACCAGCCACGGGGACGGGATCTCGCGGCCTGCCAGGAACATCGCGGGAATGGTGGTGACCAGGAGGAGCTCGATCACGCGCGGCTTGGCGAGCGCGAAATACGCACCCACGGTGCCTCGCACGGTCCGCCGGCCATCGGCCGGCTGGTCACCGGCTGGGTGCACGGCGCTGGTGTGGTCACTGCGGTCGTGCGCAGCGTGCACCAACGACATCTCGCTCCCTGCGTCAGATCGGGGTCGGGCGCAGGCTCCGCGTCGCTCCGCGGCGAACGCGGACTCGGCAGGGTTGACGCCCGACACGAATCGTAGTCGTGGCACCGCGACCGCCCGATCGCGGGGTTCGCCGGTGTCAGCCGCCGATCCCCGTGGTACTCCAACCACTAGGCTGGCCGTGACGTGCGGAGCGTAGCCGTCCGGCCCTTCGGATCTCGTCCGTCCGTGAGGACGCGAAGGGTTTCCGGATCGATTAAGCTCACGTCGGCGTGGCAAGTAGGTCAGTGCAGCAACGAAGCAGCGATACGTGACGATCCAGGAGTGCAGTTCAGTGTCTCAGAGCGCGTCTACCAGCGAGAACAACCCTCTCCTCAGGAAGAATCTGCCCGCCGACTGGTCTGAGCGGGACACCCGCGCTGTCGACACCGTGCGCGTCCTCGCCGCGGACGCCGTGGAAAACTGCGGCAGCGGGCACCCCGGCACGGCAATGAGCCTGGCGCCGGTCGCCTACTCCCTGTTCCAGCGGATCATGCGGCACGATCCGGCCGACCCCGAATGGCCCGCCCGCGACCGGTTCATCCTCTCCGCCGGGCACAGCAGTCTGACGCTCTACATCCAGCTCTTCCTCGCCGGTTACGGTCTCGAGGTCGAGGATCTCCGGCAGTTGCGCAAGTGGGGCTCGAAGACCCCCGGCCACCCGGAGTACCGGCACACCGACGGCGTCGAGACGACCACCGGCCCGCTGGGGCAGGGCCTGGCCAACTCGGTGGGCATGGCGATGGCCGCCCGCCGCGAGCGCGGCCTGCTCGACCCGGACGCCCCGATCGGCGAGAGCCTGTTCGACCACCACGTCTACGTGATCGCCTCCGACGGTGACATCGAGGAAGGCGTGACCTCGGAGGCGTCCTCGATCGCGGGCCGCCAGGAGCTGGGCAACCTGGTGGTGATCTACGACGACAACAAGATCTCCATCGAGGACGACACCAACATCGCGCTGTCCGAGGACACCGCGAAGCGCTACGAGGCCTACGGCTGGCACGTCCAGGTCGTCGACGGCGGTGAGGACGTGGTCGCGTTCGAGAACGCGATCGCCGCGGCCAAGGCGGAGACGACGAAGCCGTCGTTCATCCTGCTGCGCACCGTCATCGGCTACCCGGCACCGAACCTGATGAACACCGGCAAGGCACACGGTGCCGCGCTGGGGGCCGACGAGGTCGCCGAGGTGAAGAAGATCCTCGGCTTCGACCCGGAGCGGGACTTCCAGATCGACGACGAGGTTCTGGCGCACACCCGCGAGGCCGTCGAGCGCGGCAAGTCCGAGCGCGCCGCCTGGCAGCAGAAGTTCGACGCCTGGGCCGCCGCGAACCCGGAACGCAAGGCGCTTGCCGACCGGCTGGCCACCCGCACGCTGCCCGCGGGCTGGGCGGACGCGCTGCCGAGCTGGGACGCCGACCCCAAGGGCATCGCCACCCGCAAGGCCTCCGGGGAGGTGCTGAACAAGATCGGCGCCGCGCTGCCCGAGCTGTGGGGCGGCTCGGCGGACCTGGCCGAGAGCAACAACACGATCATCAAGGGCGCCGAGTCGTTCGGCCCGCCCAGCGCGTCCACCGACATGTTCACCACCAGCCCGCACGGCCGGAACCTGCACTTCGGTGTCCGCGAGCACGCGATGGGCTCGATCCTCAACGGCATCGCGCTGCACGGCGGCACCCGCCCGTACGGCGCCACGTTCCTGATCTTCAGCGACTACATGCGTCCCCCGGTGCGGCTCGCCGCGCTGATGAAGGCGCCGGTCACCTACGTGTGGACGCACGACTCGATCGGCCTCGGCGAGGACGGGCCGACGCACCAGCCGATCGAGCAGCTCTCCGCGCTGCGCGCGATCCCCGGCCTGAACGTGATCCGCCCGGCGGACGCCAACGAGACGGCCGCGGCGTGGAAGGCGCTGCTGGAGGTCAACGACGCGCCGTCCGGCCTGGCACTGACCCGGCAGAACGTGCCGGTGCTTGAGGGCACGAGGGAGAAGGCGGCCGAGGGCGTCGCCCGCGGCGGTTACGTACTGGCCGACACCGAGGGCACGCCGGACGTGGTGCTCGTCGGCACCGGCTCCGAGGTCCAGCTCGCGGTCGAGGCCAGGAACACGCTGGCGGCCGAGGGCGTTGCCGCCCGTGTGGTCTCCATGCCGTGTGTCGAGTGGTTCGACCAGCAGGACGCGGCGTACCGCGAGTCGGTCATCCCGGCCGCGGTCCGGGCGCGCGTGATCGTCGAGGCGGGCATCGCGCAGTCCTGGCACCGCTTCGCCGGTGACGCGGGCGAGATCGTGTCGCTGGAGCACTTCGGCGCCTCGGCGGACTACCAGACGCTGTACCGCGAGTTCGGGATCACCGCGGACGCCGTCGTCGCGGCCGCGAAGCGCTCGCGCGACAACGTCAAGAGCTGACCCGCACTCCCGCAACCGTAGAAGGGATGACGCACATGAGCACCAACGATCGCCTAGGCCAACTGGCCGAAGCCGGCGTCTCGATCTGGCTCGACGACCTGTCGCGGGAGCGGCTGAACTCCGGCAACCTGGCCGGGCTGATCCGCGACAAGCACGTCGTGGGTGTCACCACCAACCCGACGATCTTCGCGAACGCACTGGCCGACGGTGAGGCCTACGACGAGCAGCTCCGCGAGCTGGCCGCCAGGGGCGCGGATCTCGACGGTGTGGTCCGGGACCTGACCACCACCGACGTACGCAACGCGGCGGACCTGTTCCGGGACGTCTACTCGGCCTCCGGAGGTGTGGACGGCCGGGTGTCGATCGAGGTCGATCCGCGGATGGCGCGCGATGCCGACAACACCGTCGCCCAGGCGCAGGACCTGTGGAAGACGGTGGACCGGCCGAACATCCTGGTGAAGATCCCGGCCACGGAGGAGGGCCTGCCCGCCATCACCGCGACACTCGCCGAGGGCATCAGCGTGAACGTGACGCTGATCTTCTCCGTGGAGCGCTACGAGGCGGTCATCGAGGCGTACTTCGCGGGCCTGGAGCAGGCCAAGGCGAACGGCCACGACCTGGCGGGCATCCACTCGGTCGCGTCCTTCTTCGTGTCCAGGGTGGACGCCGAGGTCGACTCCCGGCTGGAGAAGATCGGCACGGACGAGGCGAACGCGCTCAAGGGCGAGGCGGCCATCGCCAACGCCCGGCTCGCCTACGCGGCGTTCGAGAAGCGGTTCGCCTCGGACCGCTGGACGGCGCTCGCCGCCGAGGGCGGCAACGCGCAGCGTCCGCTGTGGGCGTCCACCGGGGTGAAGAACCCGGACTACTCCGACACCCGCTACGTCGATCAGCTCGTCGTCCGCGACACGGTGAACACGATGCCGGAGAAGACGATGGACGCGGTCGCCGACCACGCCGAGATCGACGGCGACAAGGTCAGCGGCACGAAGGACGCGGCGCAGGCGGTGTTCGACCGGATCTCCGCCGTGGGCGTGGATGTCGCGGACGTCTACAAGGCTCTCGAGGACGAGGGCGTGGAGAAGTTCGAGAAGTCCTGGACCGAACTGCTGGACACCGTGACCGGGCAACTCGACAACGTGAAGAAGGGCTGAACCGCCGATGGCCGAGGAAACCGGGGTGACGGTCGCCGACGCGGGCCTGGCCGACCGCGCCGCCGCGCTGGTGGACAAGCTGGTCGCCGACGGCGTGGCGAGCAGGCTCGCCGCGCGGGACGCCACGCTGTGGGGTCCGGACGCGGAGGCCGAGGCGTCCGTCCGGCTGTCCTGGACCTCGCTGCACCAGACGTCCCGGCCGTTGATCGGGGAGATCGAGGCCCTGCGCACGGAGTTGCAGGGCGAGGGCGTCGACCGGGTCGTCCTGGCCGGGATGGGCGGCTCCTCGCTGGCTCCCGAGGTGATCACCTCCACCGAGGACGGGGTGGCGCTGACCGTGCTCGACACCACCGACCCGGGCCAGGTCGCCGACGCGCTCGCCGGTGATCTTCAGCGGACGGTGCTGGTCGTGTCGTCGAAGTCGGGCGGCACCGTCGAGACCGACAGCCACCGGCGGATCTTCGCGAAGGCGTTCGCCGAGGCGGGTGTCGACGCGGCGAGCCGCATCGTGGTGGTGACCGACCCCGGTTCTCCACTGGCCGAGCTGGCCGAACGGGAGGGGTACCGCAAGGTGTTCCTCGCCGATCCGGAGGTCGGCGGGCGTTATTCGGCGCTGACCGCGTTCGGGCTGGTCCCGGCCGGGCTGGCCGGGGCGGATGTCGCGCGTCTGCTGGACCAGGCCGCACTGCTGGCCGCGGACTTGTCCACGGACAGCGCCGGCAACCCGGCCCTGCGGCTGGCCGCGGCGCTCGGCGCGGCACACGAGGCGGGCGCGGAGAAGGTGGTGCTGGCCGACACCGGTTCGGGCATCACCGGTTTCGGCGACTGGGCGGAACAGCTCATCGCGGAGTCCACCGGGAAGCAGGGCACCGGTCTGCTGCCGGTGGTGGTGGACGGCCCCGCCGCGGCCGGTTTCGCCGACGCCGGACCGGACGCGACCCCGGTGGCCATCGGCCCGGCGAACGCCGCCGCGACGATCTCGGTCACCGGCACGCTGGGAGCTCAGATCCTGCTCTGGGAGTACGCGACCGCGATCGTGGGCAGGCTACTGGGCATCGACCCGTTCGATCAGCCGGACGTCGAGGCGGCGAAGAAGGCGGCACGTTCACTGCTGGACTCCCCCGACCCGGCCACGGGCGCCAGCTCACCGTCCACTGTGGATGGACATGTGGAGGTGCACGGCACGGTGGGCGCTTCGGGCGACGGGACGCTCGCCGATGTGCTGACCGAGTTCCTGGACACGGTGCCGGACAACGGTTATCTGGCGGTGCAGGCGTATCTCGATCGGCTGGACGACGCCTCGGCCGCGTTGTTGCGTGCGGAGCTGGCGAAGCGTACCGGCCACCAGGTCACGTTCGGCTGGGGTCCGCGGTTCCTGCACTCGACCGGGCAGTACCACAAGGGCGGTCACCAGAACGGCGTCTTCCTGCAGCTGACCGGTGCGGCCGTGGATGATCTCGAGGTGCCGGACCGGCCGTACACCTTGGGTACGCTGCAGCTCGCGCAGGCGCTGGGCGACGGCCAGGTGCTGGCCGATCACGGGAGGCCGGTGCTGCGGTTGCACCTGACGGACCGGGCCGCCGGGCTGGCAGAACTGGTGCGGGCGGTCCAGCAGGTCCGGCAGGGCTGAGATCGGGTACGTGGACCATGCCGGACGGACCAGCGGACCGTTCCTGCCGGGCGGGCGAACCATCGAACACGGCACGCGGGGGTAACGAGTGAGCAAGCGGTGGACGAATCCGCTGCGGGATCCACGGGACAAGCGACTGCCTCGGATCGCGGGCCCGTCGGGCATGGTGATCTTCGGCGTCACCGGTGATCTGTCCCGTAAGAAGTTGATGCCGGCGATCTACGATCTGGCGAATCGCGGGTTGCTGCCCGCGGGCTTCTCGCTGGTGGGTTTCGCGCGGCGGGACTGGGCTGACCAGGATTTCGGGGAGCTGGTGCACGACGCGGTGGCCGAGCACGCGCGGACCCCTTTCCGGGAGTCGGTGTGGAATCGGCTCGCCGAGGGAATTCGTTTCGTGCAGGGCAGCTTCGATGACGACGATGCTTTCGATCGGCTGGCCGCGACGGTGCGCCAGCTCGACGAGGAGCGGGGCACCGGCGGGAACACGGCGTTCTACCTGTCGATTCCGCCGGGGGCGTTTCCGGTGGTGACCAAGCAGCTCGCTCGTTCCGGCCTGGCCGGCGCGGACGAGGAGAGCTGGCGCCGGGTGGTGATCGAGAAGCCGTTCGGGCACGACCTGTCGAGCGCACGTGAGCTGAACGGCATCGTGAACCACGTTTTTCCCGAGGAGTCGGTGTTCCGCATCGATCATTACCTCGGCAAGGAGACGGTGCAGAATCTGCTGGCGATGCGGTTCGCGAACCAGATGTTCGAGCCGATCTGGAACGCGAACTACGTGGACCACGTGCAGATCACGATGGCCGAGGACATCGGCCTCGGCGGCCGCGCGGGATATTACGACGGTATCGGCGCGGCGCGCGACGTGATCCAGAATCACTTGTTGCAGCTTCTCGCGCTGACGGCGATGGAGGAGCCGACCTCGTTCGACCCGAAGGCGTTGCGCGCGGAGAAGGTCAAGGTGCTGGAGGCGACGAAGGCGGTGGGCCCGTTCGCGGAGACCACAGCGCGTGGCCAGTACGGCGGCGGCTGGCAGGGCGGGAAGAAGGTTCCCGGTTTGTTGCAGGAGGAGGGTTTCGCGCGGGATTCGACGACGGAGACCTACGCGGCGGTGACCTTGGAGGTGCAGAACCGTCGCTGGGCGGGGGTGCCGTTCCACGTCCGTACCGGTAAACGCCTTGGCCGCCGGGTCACGGAGATCGCGGTGATGTTCAAGCGTGCGCCGCATCTGCCGTTCGATTCGACGGCGACGGAGGAGCTGGGGCAGAACGCCCTGGTGATCCGGGTGCAGCCGGACGAGGGTGTGACGATGCGATTCGGTTCGAAGGTGCCGGGCACGACGATGGAGGTCCGGGACGTCACGATGGACTTCGGGTACGGGCACGCGTTCACCGAGTCCTCTCCGGAGGCCTATGAGCGGCTGATTCTGGATGTGCTGCTGGGTGAGCCCTCGTTGTTCCCGGTGAACGAGGAGGTCGAGTTGTCGTGGCGGATCCTGGATCCGGTGTTGCAGTACTGGGCCCGTTCGGGTTCGCCGGAGGCGTATCAGCCGGGTTCGTGGGGGCCGGAGTCGGCGGACGCGATCATGGCCCGCGAGGGACGTCACTGGAGGAGGCCGTGACCGATACTTGCGCAGCCCCGGTCCACGGACACCGACCGGGCGCGGGTGTCCCGCACACCACCGAGGCGACCGTGCCCGATACTCACGCGGACGGTCTGTCCGTGGCACACAGTTCTTTCCACGCTCGGAGGCGTCCGTGATCATCGACATGCCCTCGACGACGACCTCGCAGGTCAACAACAAGCTCGTCGAGCTCAGGGAACGTGGCGGCGCGGTGGCGCTGGGCCGGGTGCTGACGCTGGTGATCGCGGCGGACGACGACGAGCATCTGGAGGATGCGATCGACGCCGCGAACGAGGCGAGCCGGGAGCACCCCTCGCGGGTGATCGTGGTGGCCAAGGGGGTGCGTACGGCGGCGGCGCGGATCGATGGGCAGATCCGGATCGGTGGTGACGCGGGCGCGAGCGAGGTGATCGTGCTGCGCTTGTACGGCGCGCTGGCGAGCCAGGGGCAGAGCGCGGTGGTGCCCTTGCTGCTGCCGGACGCGCCGATCGTGACGTGGTGGCCGAGCAACGGCCCGAAGTCGCCCGCGGCGGATCCGCTGGGTGCCTTGGCGCAGCGCCGGATCACCGATTCGGCGGCGGACAAGAACCCGATCCGGGCGCTGACCGGACGCAGCAAGTCCTATGTGGAGGGTGACACGGACTTGGCGTGGACGCGGTTGACGCACTGGCGTGCGCAGCTCGTGTCGGCGCTGGATCTGCCGCCGTACGAGAAGGTGACGACGGCGACGGTGACGGGTGAGGCGGATTCGCCGTCGACGGAGTTGCTGGCGGGCTGGCTGGCCGAGTATCTGCGGGTGCCGGTGCGGCGGGTCAAGACGACGGGGGCGCAGGGCATCGTGTCGGTGGCGCTGGAGCGGAAGTCCGGGGCGGTGGAGGTGCACCGGCCGGATGGCCGGGTGGGCACGCTGACGCAGCCGGGGCAGCCGACGCGGCGGGTGGCGTTGCAGCGCAGGACCACTCAGGACTGTCTGGTCGAGGAGTTGCGCAGGCTGGATCCGGACGAGATCTACGAGGCCGCGTTGCATGGTCTGGCGAAGTTGTCCACGGGCCGTGAGCGCAAGAAGCCCGCCGCACGGCCGGCGGCGAAGTCCGGGGGCGGTGCTGTCGCGAAGGCCGCGGGCACCTCGGTGAAGGAGAAGGCCTCGTCATGACCGATGCCCAGGTGGTCGTGTATCCCGGTGCGGACCTGCTGGCCGCGGCGTGTGCCGCTCGGCTGGTGACCCGGCTGGTGGATGTGCAGGCGGCGAAGGGCTCGGCCTCGGTGGTGCTGACCGGTGGCGGCACGGGGATCGCGATTCTGGAGCAGTTGCGGCGTTCGCCTGCCCGCGATGCCGTGGACTGGTCTCGGCTGGACGTCTACTGGGGTGATGAGCGGTTCCTGCCTGCCGGTGATCCGGAGCGTAACGAGACGCAGGCGCGTGCGGCGCTGCTGGATCATGTGCCGGTCGATCCGGCCCGGGTGCATGCGATGGCCGCTTCGGACGGTGAGTTCGGTGAGGACGCGGAGGCCGCGGAGGCCGCGGCCGCGGCGTATGCCGAGGTGCTGGCGGGGCGGGCGGTGCCGGAGGATCACGGGCCGGTGCCCGCGTTCGATGTGCTGATGCTCGGTTTGGGCGGCGAGGGGCATACGGCGTCGATCTTCCCGTCCTCTCCCGCCGTGTACGAGACGCGGCGTCCGGTGGTGGCGGTGCGGAACTCGCCGAAGCCGCCGCCGACGCGGGTGTCGCTGACCTTGCCGGCGATCCGCAGGGCGAACGAGGTGTGGCTGGTGACGACCGGCGAGGCGAAGGCCGATGCGGTGGCGTTGGCGTTGGCCGGTGCGGGTGAGGTGCAGTTGCCGGTGGCGGGTGCCCGGGGTTCGCGGCGGACTCTGTGGTTGCTGGACCGTTCGGCCGCGTCGAAGCTGGGCCGGGTGTACCAGCCCCCGTTGTCCTGATCTCGTCCTGCCGGTTTGCGGGAGTCGGCCGGCGGAGTCGTTGCTCTCGTGCCGGTGTGTGGTGTTGCGCTGGTGTGCCAGAATCCCGTCGGTAAATGGCACACCGACAACAAATCCCACACGTTTGCATTCGTGTATTTGTTGCTCGCGGCGCGTCCCGATCGGGTCTTTTCTCCATCTCACTTCACAAGACCACGACACGGGAGGTCCGAGCAGTGACCACAGAGGGACTCTCCATGCCGCACATCGCCGTCGGTTCCACCAGCGCGCGGTCAGGCGAGCGGCAGCGACGCACGGCCGGTACGCGCCGTGCCGCTCTCCCCCATCGCGGGACGCTGCGCCCGTACGCGCTGGACATCACCGTGATCCTGCTGGCCGGACTCGACGTGTGGATGGTTGGCCCCGAACAGGTCCCCAGTTACTCGATCGTCCTATCGGTGCTGGCATGCCTGGCGTTAGCAGGGCGCCGCTGGTTTCCTTTCGCCGTTCTCCTGCTGACCGTCCCGGGGTTCCTGGCGGGCTGGGCGCAGATCGCCGCCATGTTCGCCCTCGGCATGCTCGCCACCCGCAAGCAGTTCCACTGGCAGGTGTGGGTCGGTGCCGGTCTGATCTGGGTCTGCCGGTTCTTCCAGTGGCCGCTGGAGGAGTTCATGGACCTGAGCTGGCAGATGCACGTCCGCAACGCCATCTACGGCGTCGTGGTGGCCGGGATGCCGGTGGCCATCGGACTGCTGATCGGTGCCCGCTCCGAGCTGTCCGCGCGCCTGGCCGAGCTGGCCGCCAGCCGTGATCGTGAACGGATACTGCACGCCCAGGCGGTTCGTGCCGATGAACGCGCGAAGCTGGCCCGCGACATGCACGACGTGGTCTCGCACGACATCACCCTGATCGCGATGCAGGCGAACGCCCTGTCGGTGTCCAACACGAGTGCCGAGGCCCAGCGCACGGCCGACACGATCCGGCAGTTGAGCAAGCACACGCTCGAGGAGCTGCGGTCGCTGGTGGGCCTGTTGCGCTCCAGTGGGCAGACCGAGCCGTCCCAGCCCGGCATCACCGAACTCGATCAGCTCGTGCGCAACACCAACGTCCCGGTGCAGCTCACGGTCGAGAGCGTGCCGGACGGGCTGCCGAACGACGTGTCCGCGGCCGCCTACCGGACCGTGCAGGAGTGCCTGACGAACGTGCACAAGCACGCGCCGGGAGCCGGGGCGACAGTACGGGTCCGCGGCGAGGACGACGGTCTGCGCATCGAGGTGCACAACGCACCGGGCACGACGGCAACCGCCGGGCTGCCCTCCGGCGGGCACGGGCTCACCGGTATGGCGGAACGGGCGCGGATGCTCGGTGGGACCTTCGAGACGGCGCCGACGGAGGACGGCGGGTTCCGCGTGCGCGCGAGCTACCCGGTCGACACCTGATCGGTGGCCGGCCGCGTTCGGGGCGCTCCCCTTCGGCGTGCGCCCCTCCGGGACCGACTCGGCGGCCCTCTCCGCCCGCCTCGTGCGGGTGCGGGATGGCCGGCCCGTGTCCGGGGTCCCCGGCCGGCAGGGCGAGGGCCCGGTGGCTCGTCACCGGTGACCGGCGTACCGAACACGGCCACGGGCCTGGTTCCGGTCACCCGGAACCAGGCCCGTGGCCGTTGTGGTTCTGTGCTCGTCCGCGCTCAGATCTCGCGGCGCTGGCGCAGCCGCTCCAGCGCCTCGGCGAGGATGGCCTCGCCGTCGGAGTCGCTGCGGCGCTCCTTCACGTAGGCGAGGTGCGTCTTGTACGGCTCGGTGCGGCGCGCGGCGGGCGGGTTCTTCTCGTCCTGTCCGCCGGGGAGCCCGCAGCGCGGGCAGTCCCACTCGTCCGGGATCTCGGCTTCCATCGAGAACGAGGGCTGCGCCTCGTGCCCGTTGGCGCACCAGTAGGAGATCCGGCGCCGGGGAGCGGACTCGCCGCGCTCCGACTCACCGGTCGGGCCGGCACCGATCCTGGTGCCGCGAATTGCGTTACCGCCAACCATGATTCCTCACACCCACCAGAATGTTCGACGTACGCGGCGCCTTCTCACGCCGGGCACTCAGACCTTGAGCAGCAGGCCGAGGCCGACGATGCTGATCAGCCATACGGCACCGAGCAGCAGGGTGATCCGGTCGAGGTTCTTCTCGGCCACACTCGACCCGGACAGGCTCGACTGCATGCCGCCGCCGAACAGCGACGACAGACCGCCACCACGGCCACGGTGCAGCAGCACCGCGACGACCAGCAGCACGCTGGAGGCGATCAACAGGATCTGCAGGAAAAGCTTCATCTCATCCTCGTTCGTGCGGCGGCCTGAACGCCCAGATTAGCGCGTGGCCGCATGGTTCAGGGCAGCGGCCCACCAGCCGCGAGCGCGCAGAGCTTCGTGAACTCCTCGCCGTCCAGGCTCGCGCCACCGACCAGTGCGCCGTCCACGTTCTCACAGGCGATCAGTTCGCCGATGTTGCCGGACTTCACCGAGCCGCCGTAGAGCACGCGGACGCCGGCCGCGACCTCGTCACCGTACTTGCCGGCGAGGGTGGAGCGGATCGCGGCACAGACCTCCTCGGCGTCGGCCGGGGTGGCCACCCGGCCGGTGCCGATGGCCCAGACCGGCTCGTAGGCGACGACGAGGCCCGCGACCTGGTCGGCCTTGAGGCCCTTGAGCGCCGCGACGACCTGGGCGGTGGTGTGCTCGATCTGACCGCCCGCCTCACGCACCTCGAGGGGCTCGCCGACACACAGGATCGGCGTGATGCCGTTCTTGACGGCCGCCCGGACCTTCTTGTTCACCACCTCGTCGGTTTCCGCGTGGTACTCACGCCGCTCGGAGTGGCCCACGGTGACGTAGGTGCAGCCGAGCTTGGCAAGCATCGGGCCGGACACCTCGCCGGTGTAGGCACCCGACTCGTGCGCCGAGAGGTCCTGCGCGCCGTAGACGAGCAGCATCTTGTCGCCGTCGGTCAGTGTCTGCACGCTGCGGATGTCGGTGAACGGCGGCAGAACCGCCACCTCGACCTTGCCGTAGTACTTGTCCGGCAGGGCGAACGCGATCTTCTGCACCAGTGCGATGGCCTCGAGGTGGTTGAGGTTCATCTTCCAGTTGCCTGCGATGAGGGGCTTGCGGGCCATCAGTCGTTCTCCTCCAGCACGGACACCCCGGGCAGGTCCTTGCCCTCCAGGTATTCCAGCGAGGCTCCCCCGCCGGTCGAGATATGGGAGAAGCCGTCCTCGGGCAGGCCCAGCAGGCGCACCGCCGCGGCGGAGTCGCCACCACCGACCACGCTGAAGGCGTCCGAGTCGACGATCGCCTGCGCCACTCCGCGGGTGCCGCCGGAGAAGGGTGCCAGCTCGAACACGCCCGCGGGGCCGTTCCAGAACACGGTGCCGGCCCCGGCGATGACCTCACTGAAGCGCCGCACGCTGTTGGGGCCGATGTCGAGGCCCTTCCAGGCGGCCGGGATGGCGTCGGACGGAACCGTCCGCACCTCCACGTCCTCGGTCATCGCCTCGGCCACGACCACGTCCACCGGCAGCACGATCCGGTCGCCGTGCTCGTCGAGGAGCCGCTTCGCCGTGTCGACGAAGTCGCTCTCCAGCAGTGATCCGCCGACGTCGTGGCCCTGGGCGGCGAGGAAGGTGAACGCCATCCCGCCGCCGATGAGCAGCGAGTCGACCTTCGGCAGCAGCGCGGAGATCACGGCGAGCTTGTCCGAGACCTTCGATCCGCCGAGCACGACCACGTACGGCCGCGCGGGCTCACCGGTCAGCCTGCCCAGCACCTCCAGCTCGGCCAGCACGAGGCCGCCCGCGTAGGCGGGCAGCTCCCTGGCCACCTCGTACACCGAGGCCTGCTTGCGGTGCACCACGCCGAAACCGTCGGAGACGAACGCACCCCCGGGCCCCCCGGCGGCGTCCGCGGTCAGCGCCGCCAGCTCGCCGGCCAGTTCGGCCCGGTCGCTCTCGGTCTTGCTGGTCTCCCGCGGGTCGAACCGCACGTTCTCCAGCAGCGCGACCTGGCCGTCGGCGAGCGAGGCCGCGACGGAGCGGGCCTGCTCCCCCACCACGTCGCCGGCGAGGCGGACCTCGGCGCCGAGCAGCTCGCCGAGCCGCTCGGCGACCGGGGCCAGCGAGTACCTCGGATCCGGCGCGCCCTTGGGCCTGCCGAGGTGCGCGGCGACGATCACCTTCGCGCCCGCGTCCGCGAGCCGCTCGATGGTCGGCAACGCGGCCCTGACCCGGCCGTCGTCGGTGATGGTGGATCCGTCGAGGGGGACGTTCAGGTCCGAGCGCACGAGCACGCGCCGTCCCGAGACGCCCTCGGCGAGCAGGTCTTCGACAGACTTCACAGCGTCTTCGTTCCTCTGGTCTCGGCGTGGTGCGCGGGTCAGGACAGCTTGGAGCCGACCAGCTTCACCAGGTCCGCGAGGCGGCTGGAGTAGCCCCACTCGTTGTCGTACCAGCCGACGACCTTCACCTGGTTGCCGATGACCTTGGTCAGCGGGGCGTCGTAGATGCAGGAGGACGGGTCGGTGACGATGTCCGAGGAGACGATCGGCTCCTCGCTGTAGCGCAGGATGCCCTTGAGCGGACCGTCCGCGGCGGCGCGGTAGGCGGCGTTGATCTCGTCGATCGAGGCGGCCTTGGACAGGGTGACGGTCAGGTCGGTGGTGGAGCCGGTCGGCACCGGGACGCGCAGCGCGTAGCCGTCCAGCTTGCCGTTGAGCTCCGGCAGCACCAGGCCGATGGCCTTCGCGGCGCCGGTACCGGTGGGCACGATGTTCAGCGCGGCGGCGCGGGCGCGGCGCAGGTCCTTGTGCGGGCCGTCCTGCAGGTTCTGGTCGGCGGTGTAGGCGTGGATCGTGGTCATCAGGCCGTGCTCGACACCGAAGGCGTCGTGCAGGACCTTGGCCAGCGGGCCGAGGCAGTTGGTGGTGCAGGAGGCGTTCGAGATGATCGCCTGCGAGCCGTCGTACTGGCCGTCGTTGACGCCGAGCACCACGGTGAGGTCCTCGCCCTTGGCCGGGGCGGAGACGATGACCTTCTTCGCGCCCGCGTCGATGTGCTTGCGCGCGTCCTCGGCGTTGGTGAAGAACCCGGTGGACTCGATGACCACGTCGACGCCGAGGTCGCCCCACGGCAGCTTGGCCGGGTCGCGCTCGGCGAACGCCTTGATCGTCCGGCCGCCGACGGTGATGCCCTCGTCGTTGGAGCTGATCTCCTCGGGGAAACGGCCGAGCACGCTGTCGTACTTGAGCAGGTGCGCGAGCGCGGCGTTGTCGGTGAGGTCGTTGACCGCCACGATCTCGATGTCGTGACCGCTGGCCACGGCTGCACGGAAGAAGTTGCGGCCGATGCGGCCGAAGCCGTTGACGCCTACGCGAACCGTCACTGCTCTTGTCTCCTCTGGGGGCTGGACCCGGCCCCGGGGCCGGGCGCGACGTGCTGTGCTCAACGGCCACCCTAGCGTGCGACCACCTCCGTATCCGCAGGCCTCCGCCGATGGCCGGGGAGATTCCGGCCACCGGGACGCGCCGGATCAGGAGTTGAGTTCACGCTCCAGCGGGGTGCGGAAACGGGGCGTGACCGGACCTCGCCCAGCCACGTGCCGAGCCGGTGCGCCGCCGCGTCCACGGCCGCGGCGCGTTCGCTGCCGATGTCGGTGAGCAGGCGGGCCACCACCTCCCCGCCCGGGCGCTGCGCCCAGCCGCCGACCACCCGGCCGTCCGCCCAGACCGTAGGGCCGATGTTGCCGGACCGGTCGAACAACGGCGCCTCGTGCCCGTCCAGGAACCAGCCGCGCTCCTTCCAGCCCATCGGAGTCGGGTCCAGCGCGGGCAGCAGGGCGATCCACGGCTCCGGTTCGGGCACCGGCTCCAGGTCCGCGGGCAGGGCGATACCGGGCGTTCCGTGCAGGTCGACCTCCACCGGTGACAGCGGCGCCAGTGCCCGCGCCGTCCTGGCCGCCGTCCAGCCGGTCCACCAGCGCAGGTCGGCGACGGTCGCCGGACCGTACGCCCGGAGCCAGGCCCGCGCGAGCGCGGTGCCCGCCTGCTGTTCGTCCATTCCGGTCATCCCGGTCGGGCCGCCGGGCAGCCAGTCGGCGGTGGTGGACCAGTGGTACTGGGAGCTCAGCCAGGTGCCACGGGGACGCCCGCGCACGATGCGCCCGTCCGCGGCGAGCAGGAACAGCACCCGGCTGGTGATGTTGCCGGTCGCCTCGTAGGGCTTGCCCCGCGCCATCACCAGCCGCTGCCGCAGCCGCGGCTCGTCCTCGGCGAGCTGTGTGGCGGTGGCCGAGCCGCGCGCGGCCAGCGCCGCGTACGTGCCTTCCTCCACCTCGCGCAGCCAGGACGCCGGGTCGCCGGCCGGCGGCGGCTCGGCCTGCTCGGCGAGATGCCGCACGAGCAGCGTCCGCTGCCGCCGGGCGATGTCGTCGGCGCAGGCCGCCTGCACGACGGGTGCCGTGGCGGTGCCGACGACGAACACGGTACGGCGCATGCCGAGCAGCCGGACGAGGGACCGCTGTTCGTAGAGGGCGCGTTCGAGATCGGCGACCACGGGCTCGCGGATCCGCGCGGCGACCGAGAGGTGCACGGTGGCCGGGTCGGTGGCGTGCAGCGCCACCATCGCCGCCGCCGCGGCCTCCGGGCCGGTACCGGGGGCGGCGAGCAGGTGCCGCACGCCGAGACGGGCGCGGCGCTGGGCGAGGTCGATGGCCGGTGTCACCGGGTGTTCGTACCAGCGGGCACCGACAGCCGCCCGCTCCTGCCGGTCACGGCGAGCCGTCCTCCCCCGCCGGGGCCTCCTCCCCCGCCGGGACCTCCACCTCCACGTGTGCCCGGTCGTCGCCGGGGGCGGTGAACAGCCGGGTGGCGGAGAGCCGGGAGGTGCCGTCCGGCCGGTCGAGTTCGTCCAGGGCGCCGCGCATCGTGGCGTCGACCGAGAGGTACTTGCGACCGGCGCGCAGGTCGGCGTCGTTGCGCAGGCGGATGATCAGCGGGAACTCGCTGAGCGCGCCCGCGTCGAACAGACCGGTGGTGTAAATGAGCTGGACGCCGAGCGCACGCGCCACGACGCGCTGCAGCTCCAGCAGGTAACCGGCGGACGCGCGGCCGATCGGGTTGTCCAGGAACAGCACCCCGGAGTGCGGGTTGCGTACCTTGCCCCGGTTGTTGGCCCGTAGCGCGGCGAGCGTGCAGTACAGGATGATCGCGGCGGTGAGCTGCTGGCCGCCGGAGAAGACGTCGCGGATCTCCGAAACCCGCTGGCGTTCGGTGCGCAGCACCGAGTCGGGCTTGAGCATGTCCACCCGGAATCCCTTCGGCACGGCCGCCTGGACCCCGCGCAGCACCAGGGACATGCCGTCCCGCTTGACGTCGCGGCCGTCCCGGGTCCTGCCGATCGCGGCCTCGTCGACGACCTCGCCCAACGCCTCGGCGAGCACGTTGTCCTCCGGGTCGGCGAACCGGACCCGGAGGAACTCCTGCCCGGACCAGTCGCCGAGTCCCTCCGGCAACCGGGACAGGCGTTGCGCGGAGCGCAGCATGCGCAGTGCCCCGTCGACCATGCCCTGCAGCCGGGCGACGATGCCGGAGCGGTGCCGGTCGATCTGGGCCAGGTCGTCGGTGAGCGTGCGCAGCCGCGGCCGCAGTGCCGAGGACCACTCGGCGGCGTGGCCGGGCAGGTTGTCCCGCCGCACCGAGACGATCTGCTGACGCACCGGGCTGCTCAGGTGCTCGAAACGCTTCTCCGTGGCGTACTGCGCCAGCGTGTCGGCGGCGGCGCGGACCCGAGACTGGGCGGCGTCGACGGCCGAGTCGGCGGAGCGAAGTGCCTCGGTGAGCCTGCTGTACTTGGTCTGGGCGGCGTCGAGATCGCCGTCGAAGATGCCGGCGTCCTGGTGCCCCTCGGCGAGCTGGGTCATGGATTCGGCGAGCACGCGGAAACCGGTGGCCGCGGAGCGGGCGTTGTCCAGCACGTACTCGGCTTCCCCGCGCCGGGCCTGCGATTGCTCCAGGGTCCGTGCGGCCGCGGTGGCCTCGGCCGTGGCGGTCTCGATCAGCTCGTGCCCGTGCTCCACCCCGGTCGGCCTGCCGTAGCCCTCCAGCGAGGACGGCTGTTTCGGGAACTGCTCCAGCTCGGCACGGCGGGTGGCGACCACCCCGATCGCCTCCGCGTGCCGCTCCTCCAGCACGGCGACCGCTCGCACGGCGCGTTCCCGCGCGGCCGAGCGGGTGGCCGCGTCCGATCCGTCCGGGGTCTCCAGCATCCCGCCCGCGCGGGCGCGGACCTCGGCCTCCAGCGCTTCCAGCGCGGCCCTGGCCGCCGATTCGGCACGTTCGGCCTGCTCCAGCTCGGCCCGCAGGTCGCTGCCGACCTCGACGCGGGCGTACGACTCGCTGGCCGCGACGAAGGTGCGGCGCAGAGCGTCGACCGGTTCGGCCGGGACCGGGTCCTCGGTGGACGCCGACCCGCCGCCGGGTACCTCGGCGAGTTCGGCGCGCGCGCTGCTCACGGTGCGGCGGTGCCCGTCCGCCGTGCGCTGCTCCTCGGCCGCCCGTTCACGTGACCGGGCGGCAGCGGCGGCAGCGGCCCCGGCCTCGGCCTGTCCGCGCTCGACGAGCTCGGCCGCCCGTTCCGCCGCGTCCGTCCACTGTGGAATGCGAGCGGCACGTTCGGCGAGCGCGACCAGGTCGCGGGCACGGGTGTCGGCGGTCTCGACCTCATCGCGGCGTCCGGGGAGCTGCTCGCGCAGCCGGACCCGGCGGGCGGTCAGCTCCTCCGCGGCGCGCTCGGCCCCGGTCTCGGCCGCCTCCGCGGCACCGAGTTCGGCGGTGGCCAGCTCGGCGTCCTCGGCGAGGGTGCCGATGGCGCCGGGCGGGTAGTCCTCGCGCCACGCGGTGAGTTTCCATTCCAGCGCGGCGTCGGTGTCGACGGCGGCGGCGAGCGCTTCGAGCTGCTTCTGCCGCCGGGAGTTGCGCGCGGCGATCGCCCGCCGTTCGGCGTCGGCGGCGTCCTCGTCGTACATCGCGGGATTGGGCGGTACGAGGAAGTCCAGTCCGGCGGGCTCGCCACCCTCCGCCCGCACGGCGGCGGTGGTGCCCACGCCGAGCGTCACGCTGGGCAGCAGTTTCGCCTCGGTCAGCGCGGTGCGGGCCCGGTCGAGCTGGCCCGCCTCGTTGACCAGCAGTCCACCCACCAGGTGCGGATAGTGGGCCAGCGCGCGAACCCGGGCTTCCGCGTCCATTGTGGACAGATACCGCCAGCCGGACCACGCGGTGACCCCGGCCCGCTCCAGCACGTCCAGCGCCGCCTGCACCTCGGGTGGGGCCGGCAGCAGGCCGCCGTCGCCGAGCGCCGCCAGTGCCCGCTCGTCGACGGCCTCCTCCATCCGCAGCACCGTGCGTTCCCGCTCGGATTCGGCTCGCGCCTCCCGCAGCCTGCCCAGCAGCGCGGGCGCGTCGGTCTCCGGGCGGACGCCGTCGCCGCCGAGCAGTTCGGCGAGGCGCGGCTGGGCGGCGAGCGCGTCGGTGCGCCGGTGCGCCTTCTCCAGTTCGGCGGCTGCCCGGTCGGCCAGCCCCTGTGCGGAACTGACCCGGTGGCGCGCGGTGTGCAGGGCGGACTGCGCCTCGGCGAGGTCCTCGCCGAGGGTCTCCAGTTCGGCCTCGGCGGTGGCGAGCTCGCGGCGGGCGGTCTCGGCGGCGGTCCGGGCACGCTGGGACGACGCGGCCGCGTCGGTGCCGTCGGGCAGCAGGCCGTCCCGGGAGAAGATGCGGATCTCGCCGCGCACCTCCTCGATGCGCTCGGCGAGTTGCGCCGACTCGGCGGTGTACCTCGCCGCCGTCGCGGTGGCCGTGTCGCGTTCCGACTGCGCGGTGGCCGCTTCCTCGCGCAGCGTCACGGCCGCGCGTTCCGCGGTGTCGGCCTGCTCGCCGGCCTGCTCGGCGAGGGCGAGCAGGCCCCGCGCCAGCGCGACGGCGGCCGCGTTCTTCGCCTCCAGCGCGGGTTTCGCCGTCTCCTCGCGTTCGCCGACCAGTTCCCGGATGGCGGCGGCGTCCCTGGCCGCGGTGACGTGCGCCAGCACCGTGCTGGTCTCCCGCCAGGCCTGCGCGGTGAGCCGGGCGTCGGCGAGTTCGCCGTCGAAGCCTTCCTTGGCCGACACCGCGTCGGCCAGCCGCATGTCGGCGACGACGCGGCGCAGCTCGGTGACGACCGCGGCGAGCCTGCGGTGATCGCCCTCGGCGAGCCGTTCGGCGCCGCGCGTCTCCTCCACGTGCGCTTCGAGTCCGTCGAGTCGCTCCGACTCGACCCGATGCCGGGCGAGGATCCGCCCGGCCAGCTCGCCCGCCTCGGCGCGGGCGGTGGCCGCGAGCGAGCGCGAGGCGGCCGCCATCGACTCCTCCTCGGACAACGGACCGAGCAGGTCGAGCGCGCCGGCGACGAAGTCCCGTTCGGCGATCAGCTCGCCGCGCTGGCCAAGGTTGTCGGCGTAGGTGCGGACGACTTCGGCCAGGTCACGCGGATCGTCCTCGGTGAGCACGGCCTTGAGCAGGAACTCGACGAAGGCCTCGTCGGTGTTGAAGGCGAAGGCATCGGCGGCCTCGCCCTCGCCCGCGTTCATCGCCCGCTGATAGCGGAACAGTTCGGTGTCCAGGCCGATCGTGTCGAGCCGCTCGGTCCACTCGTGGTGCCGCCGGGTCCAGGACAGTTCCAGTTCCGGTTCGGCCCGGTGCCGGGTCTCGAGCTGCTCGCCGAAGCCGGACATCGTCAGCAGCCTGCCCTCGGCGGTGAGCGGCAGCGTGTCCAGCCCGACGGTGTCGCTGGGCCGGAAGCAGTACCAGGAGTCGATCAGGTTGGCCGGGTCCGAGGAGACGACGTGACCCCGCCATTCGGAGACCTTGCCGGTGATCACCCGGCTGCCGGTGTCGGTGTGCTGCCACTCCAGCACCACGTGCGAGACGTCCTTGGCCCCGACGAACTTCTCCAGCACGCGGGTACTGGTGGTGCCCACGACCTGGCGGCGGCCGGGCAGCATGACCGAGAAGATCAGCTTGATCAGTACCGACTTGCCGCCGCCGTTCTCCAGGAACAGCACGCTGGCGGGCGACGGGCGGCGCGGCAGGCCCTGGCCCGCCGAATGGATGCCCGCGGTGAACAGCGCGTCCTGCGAGGGCGCGCGCACCGCGGCGCCGACCTCGCTGAGGTCGAGCACCACGTCCTGGTACCGCGCGCCGGAGGGCCCCACCGAGTGCAGCCGGACCCGTGACAGCTCGTACATTCCCGCCCCCTACAGAGTGTCCGAAATGGACGGACGCAGGCTGCCGCCGCCCTCGGCCACCGACACCACGTCCAGCGCCAGCAGTTCGTCGAACGCGCTGTCCGCCGCCAATTCCCTGACCTGCACCTGGTAGCGCGGCGTGGTCCGGTAGGTGCCCCCCTGCTCGCCGTTCACCTGCACCAGGAACCCTTGTTCGGCGAGGAAACGCAGCGCCCGCGACACCATGCCGCGGGTGGTGTCGGAGGACAGCCGCCCGTCCTTTGTCGCCGCGGCGGCGGGCCGGCGCGCGTAGGCCCGCCACGCCTGCTCCAACTCCGGGGTGTCGGAGAGCGGATCGCTGTTCTCCTCGGCGCGCGCGGCGCGCTCGTCGAGGATCCGGCACGCCTCGCGCACCACGCCGTCCACCTGCTCCACGCTCACCCTGCCGATGTAGGTGTCGTTGGCCAGGTCGTCCGGGCGCGGGTAGCCGAGCGCGGCGACGGCGAGGTGCACCAGGCCGTGCAGCACCTTCTCGGTCTCCCGCCGCTCGCGGATCTTGCTCTGCCGGGCGTAGCTGTCCATCTTGATCTCGAAGACGGACTCGTCGGTGGCGGCCAGCACCGCCCCGGCCTGCCTGCTGACGTCGAGCACCATCAGCCCGAGCCCGGCCGCCACCGAGTGCGTGAGCTGCTTGAACGCGCTGTCCTCGCCGTAGCGCCGCACCAGTTCCCCGTACACGACGTCACGTGAGGGCAACTGTTTCGGCCGCATGCCGAACGAGATCAGCCGCGCCGCGGACTCCACGTCGACGTTCTTCACGCCTTCTCCCCCTCGCTCGCCGGTCTGCCGTTCTCCCCTGCTTCCGCGTCCGCTCCCCCGCCCCGGTCGAGCAGCGCCGAGGTCAGCAGCAGGTCCGCGCCGCCGAACTGCTCGTCCCGCAGCACGGTGCCGTCGTCCACGGCCAGCAGCGCCCGCTCGTCGCCCTGCCGCACCGCGGCGCCGATCTCGGGGCTGTAGGAGTACAGCGCCCGCAGGGCCACCAGGTGCGGCAGTCCCGGGTCGAGCTCGCGGGCCTCGGCGAGCAGACCGGAGAGCCTGCGCGGTACCTCCGGCAGGTCGAGCAGTTCGTCGGCGCGACGCCACTGCTCGTCGCTGTAGTGGTCGATGGCCTCGGCGGGCAGCAGTTCCGGCTTCGGCACCTCGCCCACCAGGGTGTCCCGCTCGGGTGCCGGGCGCAGCAGCAGCGAGACCAGTGCGGGCAGCGCGGGCACGGTGGGCACGGCGATCCCGGCGGATCCGTGGAAGAAGCGCTCAACGGGTGCCACGGCGTCGGCGAGCGGCAGCTCCAGCGCGGGTACCAGGAGCTGGCCGAACAGGTCGACGGTGGCGCGCTGGGGCGGGCCGGAGAACTGCTGCCGGTCCTGCTCGGCACGGAAGATCGCGCCCGCGGCCTGTACCCGCGCCTGGAGCTGGGTGTGCCTGCTGATGCAGTCGCCGACGATGTCGACCAGTTCGGCCGCCCGGCGTTTGCGGTCCACGTCCTCGGCGTCGTCCCGGGAGGCGGTGATGTTCTTCAGGATCGCGTTCTCCGCGCGGAACCGCGCCTCGATGTGGGTCAGCGCCGAGTCCAGCAGCTCCGGCATCTCGACGTCCCAGTCCACGGCGCGCACGTCCCGCCGGGTCGCGTCGAGTTTGGCGCGCAGCGTCTCGCCGTACTGGACGGTGCGGTAGCGGGCCTGCTCGGCAGCCAGCTTCGCGTCCGCCAGCCGTCCCCTGCTGATCAGGTTCTCCAGCTTCACCTCGGCCGCGATCTGCGCCGACTCGACATCGGTGTCCAGGGCGCCGACCAGCACGTTGATCGCCTCGTCGCTGGCCCGCAGGTAGACCTCCCCGTCCGGGGCGGCGAGTTCGACGAGTAGCTTGAAGTCGAAGGCCCGGCGCTGGTACGCGCCGTGCGCGTCGACGCTGCCGTAGACCCGCCGGAACCCGCGGTCCGCGGTGCCGACGTTGATCAGGTTGTCCAGTACCCAGCGGGCGACGTGGGTGTGTTCCTCCCGGCCGCGCCCCGGCGCCTGCGCGGCGACGAAGGGCTGGAGCCTGCGGACGACCTGCTGGTGGTCGGCGCCGGTGTCGAAGTCCATCGCGATGGTGACCTGGTCGATGGTGTGCAGCCCGATCTCGGCCATCTGGTAGACCGACGCGTCCGCCCATTCGAGCATGCCCTTGCGCGCGTCGAGGTCGTGCAGCGGCGCGGTGCAGGCGAGCGCCTTCAGCCTGCGGGCCAGCCCCTCGTCCGCGGCGAGGGGTCCCGCCCCGCCGATCAGCTCGTCATCACGCACAGCGGGCCAGGTTAGTCGGCGTGCACGGGCGCCGCGCCACGCGGCTGGGTAGCGTGACCCTCATGCGGGAGACGACATGCGCGCGATGACTCGGGACGAGTGGTGGGACTTCGCCGCCACGGGCAGCCGGACGGGCATGCTGGGCGTCACCCGGAAGGACGGCTCGCCGCACGTCACGCCGGTGTGGTTCGTACTCGCCGAAGGTGAGCACGGCGACGAGTTGATCTTCAACACGGGCTCCGAGTCGGTGAAGGGCCGGGCGCTGGACCGCGATCCCCGGCTCTCGCTCTGCGTCGACGAGGCCGCGCCGCCGTTCTCCTTCGTGCAGTTCACCGCGCGGGCGAGGCTGGTGACCGATCTCGGCGAGATGCGGCACTGGGCGACGGTCATCGGTGGCCGCTACATGGGCCCGGACCGGGCGGAGGCTTTCGGCGAACGCAACGCGGTCCCCGGCGAGTACCTGGTCCGCGCGACGATCTCGAAGGTCCTCGCGCACGCCGCCGTGGCGGACTGAGCGCGGAACCCACCCCGCCGTCGCCGCCGTGTACGACGACGACGGTGCGCGGGCTCCGTCGTCGTCTCAGCCGAGGATGTGCACCCCGCCGTCGACCATGATCATCGATCCGGTGGTGGCGGGCAGCCAGTCGGATAGCGCCACGCAGACGGATTTCGCGACGGCCGTCGGGTCCTCGGTGTTCCAGCCGAGGGGCGCACGCTCACCCCAGGAGTCCTCCAGGTCCGAGAAGCCGGGAATGGACTTTGCCGCCATGGTCCGCACCGGACCCGCGGAGACCAGGTTGACCCGGATGCCGCGCGGGCCGAGTTCACGGGCGAGGTAGCGGTTCACCGACTCCAGCGCCGCCTTGGCCACGCCCATCCAGTTGTACGCGGGCCAGGTGACGCGGGCGTCGAAGTCCATGCCGACGACCGAGGAACCGTTGCCCAGCAAGGGAAGCAACGCACCGGTGAGCGACTTGAACGAGTAGGCCGAGACCTCGACCGCGTTCGAGACGTCCTCGCGGGGAGCGTCCATGAACGGCGCGCCGAGACAGCTCGGCGGGGCGAACCCGATCGAGTGCAGCACGCCGTCGAGACCGTCGACGTGCTCGCGCACCCGGTCGGCGAGGGAGTCCAGGTGCTCGTTGTTCTGCACGTCGAGCTCCACCAGCGGGGCGGGCTCGGGCAGCCGCTTGGCGATGCGCTCGACCAGCGACATCCGGCCGAAGCCGGTGAGCACGACGGTGGCTCCCTGCTCCTGCGCGACCTTCGCGGTGTGGAAGGCGATCGAGGCGTCGGTGATGACGCCGGTGATGAGCAGTCGTTTGCCTTCGAGCAGTCCGGGCACCTGGGCTCCTTCGGATTCGTGCGGATCGTGGCGGTGGGGACGGGAACGGGGGGTCAGTGACCCATCCCGGCGCCGCCGTCGACGGGCAGGACGGCACCGTTGACGTAGCCGGCCTCGTCGGAGGCGAGATAGCGGACGGCCGCGGCGATCTCGGCCGGTTCGGCGAACCGTGCCGAGGGGATCTGGGCGAGCAGTTCCGTGCGCCGCGCCTCGCCGAGCGCGTCGGTCATGTCGGTGCTGACGAACCCGGGCGCGACCACGTTGGCGGTGATGTTGCGGGAACCGAGTTCGCGGGCCAGGGAGCGGGAGAGCCCGATCAGCCCGGCCTTGCTGGCGGCGTAGTTGATCTGGCCGGGGGAACCCAGCATGCCGACCACCGAGGAGATGAAAACGAAACGGCCCCACTTGGCGCGCAGCATGTTCCGCGAGGCGCGCTTGGCGACCCGGTAGGCACCGGTGAGGTTGGCGTCGACGACCCGGGTGAACTGGTCCTCGCTCATCCGCATCAGCAGCGTGTCGTCGGTGATCCCGGCGTTGGCCACGAGGACCTCCACCGGGCCCTGGTGCTCCTCTACGGCGGTGAAGGCGGCGTCGATCTGCTCGGCGTCGGTGACGTCGGCCTGTGCGCCGAACAGGCCCTCCGGCGCACCCGAACCGCGGTGGGTGATCGCGACCCGGTGCCCCTGCGCGGCGAGATCCCGCGCGATCGCCAGCCCGATTCCCCGGTTGCCGCCGGTGACCAGTACGGATCGTCCCACCTGTGCACTCCTCGCCTCGACCGCTGACCGTGCCCGGCGGTGCCGGACACTGTGACCGGCGTGAGGTTATCGGCTCGCGGGGCCGGGTGCGCACCCCCCGCCGGGCTACCAGCGGGTAGCGGCCGCCGCGTGCCGCCCACGTTCCGGTGGACGCCCAGCCCCGGGCCCGCCGGGCCGGAGATCCGGTGAATCTCGCCACTGCTCGCCGTTTCCGGGCCGCCCGCGCCGGTCCGGGTGCCCGGCGTGGGTTCGTACCGGGCGGCGGGTGAGAATGCGCTGGTGTTCCGGATCGTCTTCTACCGCCCCGAGATCCCGCCCAACACTGGCAACGCGATTCGGCTGGCCGCCAACACCGGCAGCGAGCTGCATCTGGTGGCACCGCTGGGTTTCTCGCTGGCGGAGCGGCATCTGCGCCGGGCGGGCCTGGATTACCACGATCTCGCCGAGGTCCGGGTGCACGAGGACCTGGACGCCGCCTGGGCGGCCCTGCTCCCGGCGCGCGTGTACGCCTTCACCACCGGGGCGCGGCGCGGGCACCACGAGATCCGCTACCGGCGTGGCGACGTGCTGCTGTTCGGACCCGAGTCCGGTGGGCTGCCCGAGGAGGTACGGGAGCACGAGGCGGTGACCGAGCGGGTGCGCATCCCGATGCTGGCGGCCTCGCGCTCGCTGAACCTGGCCAACGCGGCCGCCATCGGCGTCTACGAGGCCTGGCGGCAGAACGGGTTCGCCGGGCCGTGACGACCCGTTCCCGCTCAGGCCAGTCGCTCAGGGCAGCCGCTGGCCGATGAACAGTGAACTGCCGGCGGAGGCGATGAGCACGATGGTCCCCAGCATCACCCACGGCCTGCTGGAGTCGGCGTCCTTGGTCTCGTAGCCGATCTGCTCGCCGAGGCTGTCGTAGACCTGCTTGAGTTCCTCGGCGGTCGCGGCCTTGTAGAAGTCGCCGCCGGAGAGCCTGGCGATCTCCTGCATCGACTCGTCGTCGACGTCGACCGGTACTTCCTTGCCCTCGATGTCCACCGTGCCGTTCGGGGTCCCGAACGAGATCGAGGACACCGGGATCTCCTGCTGTTTGGCCGCCTGTGCCGCGGTGTAGGCGCCGCGCGGGTCGTACGGATCGTCGGTCGGCACGGTCTGCTTGCCGTCGGTCATCAGCACCACCCGGGCGGGCGGCGGTCCCTCGGCCCCGCCGACGACGGCCGAGAAGCCCTCGATCGACTGCAGGGCGGCGAAGATGCCCTCCCCGGTGGCCGTGGACTGGGCGAGCTTGAGGTTGTCGATCGACTTCACCACGCCGCCGCGTTCGGTGGTGGGCGCGACGAGCACCGTCGCCGTGCCGGCGAAGGAGATCAGGCCGAGGTTGACTCCGGGCGTCAGTCCTTCGGCGAACGAGCGGGCCGCGTCCTGGGCGGCCTCGAGGCGGGTGGGCGCGACGTCGGTGGACTCCATCGACAGCGACACGTCGATCACCAGCATCACGGTGGCCCGGTTGCGCGGGACCTTCTGCTCGGCGGTCGGTCCGGCCAGTGAGAAGGTGAGCAGGATGAGGGCGACGATCAGCAGCGCGGCGGGCACGTGCCGGGGCCAGCCCTGTCGTTTCGGTGCCACCTTCTCCAGCAGCGCGAGGTTGGAGAAGCGGAGCGTGCGTTTGCGGCGCAGCCGCTGCACCACGACGTATCCGGCGGCCACACCCGCCACGACGATCAGCAGCAGGAACCACCACGGCGAGGCGAATCCGGTGAGGCTCATCGGCCACCTCCGGACCAGCGGCGCTTGCGGGAGACGATGAAGCGGACCATGTCGGCGATCCAGTCGGAGTCGGTGCGCAGCACCAGGTGTGCCGCCCCGGCGCGGCGCAGGGCGAGGGCGACCTGTTCGCGGTGCGCCTGTGCGGCGGCGGCGAACTCCTTGCGCAGCAAGGGAGAGGCCCGGACCTCACGCTGCCGTCCGGTTTCCGGGTCGGCGAGTACGACCGTGCCCACGTCGGGCAGGTTGACGTCGCGGGGGTCGACGACCTCGACGGCGACGAGGTCGTGCCTGCCGGACAGCGCCCGCATGGGGCGCTGCCAGTCGGGCTCGCCGAGGAAGTCGGAGACGATCACCGCCAGGCCGCGGCGGCGCGGGGGCCTGCGGAGTTGCTCGACCACGGTGGCCAGGTCACCGCGGGTGCCCTCCTCGGCCCGGGGCGTCTCGGCGACCCGGCGCACCAGCGCCCGTGCATGCGGGAGCCCGCCGCGCGGTGGCAGCCGGGTGACGCCGGTGCCGTTCGAGATGAGCGCGCCGATCCGGTTCCCGCCGCCGCCGGTGAGGTGCGCGATCGCGGCGGTGGCGCAGACGACCAGGTCGCGCTTCTCGCAGAACGCCGTGCCGAAGTCCAGGCTCGCCGAGAGGTCGGCGACCACCCAGGTCTCCAGTTCCCGATCGGCCACGGTCTCGCGGATGTGCGGTTCGGTGGTGCGGGCGGTGACCGCCCAGTCCATCCGGCGCACGTCGTCGCCGGGCTGGTACGGCCGCGCCTCGCCGGGCTCGGAGCCCGGCCCCGGCACCAGGCCGAGGTGGTTTCCCTGCAGCAGGCCGTCCAGGCGCCTGCGCACCTCGAGTTCGAGGGTCCGTAGCCCGGCCTCGAGCCGTTCGCCGCGCAGTACCGGCGGCGCCCAGCCCGGCCGCTCGCCGTCCGTCTCCGTCAACGCACCCATGAGCGGCCGCTACCTGTTCGGCGCACCCGCGGGCATCGGCTGGCCGCCGCCCTGCGGCCGCGCGGAGACCTGTGGCAGGGGCACCGTCTGCAGCACACGGGTGATGATGTGGTCGAGCGGGACGGCGTCGGCGAGCGCGTCGTAGGAGAGCACCAGGCGGTGGCGGAGCACGTCCGGCACGACGTCGACGACGTCCTGCGGAAGCACGTAGTCGCGGCCGCGGACCAGTGCCAGGGCCCGCGAGGCGGCGATGATGCCGAGGCTGGCGCGGGGCGAGGCGCCGTAGGACACCCAGTTCGCGACGTCGGTGAGGCCGTGCTCGGCGGGGGTACGCGTGGTGAGCACGAGGCGGACGACGTAGTCGACGAGCGCGTGGTGCACGAACACCTGGGAGGCGACGCCCTGGAGCCGGACGAGTTCGGCGGGGCTGAGCACCTCCTGCGGCTCCGGCGGGGTCACGCCCATCCGGTAGACGATCTCGCGCTCCTCCTCGGCCGTCGGGTACTCGACGACGATCTTGAACAGGAAGCGGTCGCGCTGTGCCTCGGGAAGCGGGTAGACGCCCTCGTTCTCGATCGGGTTCTGCGTGGCGAGGACGAGGAACGGGTCCGGCATCGAGAAGGTCTTGCCGCCGATGGAGACGTGTCGCTCGGCCATCACCTCGAGCATCGCGGACTGCACCTTGGCGGGCGCGCGGTTGATCTCGTCGGCGAGCACGAAGTTCGCCACCACGGGCCCGAGTTCGACGTCGAACTGCTCGGCGGCCTGGCGGTAGATCCGGGTGCCGAGGATGTCGGCGGGCACCAGGTCGGGGGTGAACTGCACGCGGGAGAACGATCCGCCGACGACGCGGGCGAAGGTCTCCACCGCGAGCGTCTTCGCCACACCGGGTACGCCTTCGAGCAGCAGGTGGCCCCTGGCGAGGAGTCCGACCAGCATCCGCTCCACGAGCCGGTCCTGGCCGACGATGATCCGCTTGACCTCGAAGACCGTGCGCTCGAGCAATTGCGCGTCCCGTGCGGGAGTCCCGGGCTGCCCTCCGGTAGCCCCCTCGGCGTAGCCGGGCTCGCTCACTGGTACCTCCTCGCTGATGATCACGTGCCGGGTGCGACGACCGTACTCGGCGTCGCACGCGGGTCACCGCGCGGCCAAGCCTGGGCACAGGAAACCGGAAGCCCGGTGTGACGGCGGTGAAGACCCCGGTCAGTCCGCTTCCCGGACACCCCTCGCCCTGGCGAGATCCTCGGGTGTGTCCACGTCGGCCGCCTCGCCGGGCAGCGCCGGGATCCCGGCGATCGTCAGTCCGGCGAAGGTGGCCCGCAGCGACCTTCCCGCCGGGTCGCCCGGCAGCGCCGCGCGCAGGCTTCCGGCTCGCCACACACCGATGAGCCACTGCTCCCTCCCCCCGGCGTCGACGAGTACCGCGCCGTCGGGCCGGGCCGGGTCCGTTCCGGCCGGGTTCCCGAGCGCGCGGGCCAGCCGGGCCACGGTGGACGGGGTCACGCCCGCGAGGTCGGCCGCCAGCACGACCACCCGGTCGCCCGAGCCCGTGGGAAGGGCGGCGAGACCGGCCGCGAGCGCCGCCAGCGGCCCGCCACCGGCCGGATGCTCACGGGCCCACAGCACGTCCGGGAAGCCGCTGCGACGCGGGCCGACGACGACCACCGGCCCGGCCCCTGCGGCCTCCACCGCCCGCCGCAGCAGTGATCGCCCGCCGATCTCCAGGGCGGGTTTGTCCACGCCGCCGAGGCGGCCCGCTCCCCCGCCCGCCAGGATCACCGCCGCCGGGGGCGGGCCCGGCGGTCCATCGCCGGTGACGCCGTCGTGCACGACCACCACCACCCGCACTCTCGTCCGCTCCGGATCGGAACAGCCTGTCACGGACCGCCCCGCGCACCACCGGCTCGGGCCGGTGACGTCACGTTCTTTTCCGCTCGGAAACTAATTCGCTTCCACAATTCGGGACGCTTCGACCATTCCTTGACTTCACCCGAATAGGCAAGCAGCATTCGTGCAAGACGGCCGGAAGGCGCCGAATCCGAACCAATTTACGTACCCACGATCCGCTGGGAGAAGTGCGCGTGACTGTTTCTTCTGCGGGCGTTCTGCTGCGCCCGGAAAATGCGGCCGAGGACTCGCGGACACGGGCGCGAAAACGCGCCCGGCTGCCCGATCTCCGCCGGTGGATAAGCCCGCTCGCGCTCATTCTCCTCTGGCAGCTCGCGAGTTCCTCGGGCGTTCTGCCACCGGAGAAACTGAGCTCTCCGCTGACCGTCCTGCAGTCCGGCATCGACACCGCGCGGAGCGGGGAACTCGGTGACGCTTTCGCCGTGTCGGTCGGCCGGGTGGCGATCGGATTCCTCCTCGGCGCAGCGGTGGCGATGCTGCTCGGGATCGCCGCGGGTTTGTCCCGCTGGGGCGATGTGCTGATCGATCCGCCGGTGCAGATGCTGCGCACCCTGCCGTTCCTGGGACTGATTCCACTGTTCATTCTCTGGTTCGGAATCGGCGAGGCGCCGAAGATCGTGCTGGTCGCCCTGGGCGTCGCCTTCCCGCTCTACCTGAACGTGCATTCCGGCATCCGCAACGTCGACGACCAGATCATCGAGGCGACCACGGCGCTGGGCTTCACCCGGACCGAACGACTGTGGCACGTGGTGCTTCCCGCCGCGGTCCCGCAGCCCCTGGTCGGGTTGCGCCAATCCCTCGGCATCGCCTGGCTGGCACTGATCGTCGGCGAGACCGTGAACGCCGACGCCGGGCTGGGCTACCTGATCAACAACGCCAGGGAGTTCCTGCGCACCGACGTGATCGTGGTCGGCCTGATCGTGTACGCGATTCTCGGCCTGGCCACCGACGCGCTGGTACGGCTGATCGAACGGAGGGCGCTGCGATGGCGAGCGTGAGCCCGGTGGTCGAGGTCCGCGGACTGGCCAGGAACTTCGGCGACCGCGTGGTGCTCGCCGATCTCGACCTGGACATCGCGGCGGGTGAGTTCGTCGCGCTGCTCGGGCGCAGTGGGTCCGGAAAGTCCACGCTGCTAAGGGTTCTGGCCGGGCTGGACGCCGAGGTGCAGGGTTCGGTGACGGTCCGGGGCACTGTGTCGGTGGCGTTCCAGCAGCCTCGGTTGCTGCCATGGCGGCGGGTGTGGCGCAACGTCGTGCTCGGGCTGCGCGAGGGGGGCGCCGACCGCGAGCTGGCCGGGAACGCGCTCGCCGAGGTGCGGCTCACCGGTCACGCGGATGCCTGGCCCCGCACGCTGTCCGGTGGCGAGGCGCAGCGCGTGTCGCTGGCCAGGGCGCTGGTCCGCAAACCCGATCTGCTGCTGCTGGACGAGCCGTTCGGGGCGCTGGACGCGCTGACCAGGCTGGCCATGCACCGGCTGGTCGAGGACCTGTGGAACCGGCACCGGCCCGGTGTGCTGCTGGTGACCCACGACGTCGACGAGGCACTGCTGCTCGCCGACCGGGTCCTCGTGCTGGATGACGGGCACATCGTCGCCGAGCACACCCTTGACCACCCACGCCCCCGGCGGCTGGCCGAACACGTCGACGTCCGCACGAAGGTGCTGACAGAGCTGGGAGTGACCGAACATGCGCACACCTAGGTGGCTCGGTGCGGGCCTCGCCCTGCTGCTGACCTCCGCCCTGGCCGGCTGTGGCGGCGGAACCGGTCCGCGGGAGGCGGCGGTGCCGCCGCCGGTGGACCCGGCACAGCTCGCCGGGGTCACCCTCAAGGTGGGCGACCAGAAGGGTGGATCGCAGACCCTGCTCAAGGCCGCGGGCCTGCTCGACGACGTGCCCTACACGATCGAATGGGCGACGTTCACCTCCGGACCGCCGTTGCTGGAAGCCGCCTCGGCGGGTGCGGTGGACATCGGCGGCGTCGGCAACACCCCGCCGATCTTCGCGGCCGCCGCGAACGCCGACATCGGCGTGGTCAGCGCGGCGCGGGGCGATGTGGCGGGCGACGCGCTCCTGGTGGCCGGGGACTCCCCGCTGCGTGCCGTCTCCGAACTGCGGGGCAAGAGGGTCGGCGTGGCGAGGGGAAGTTCGGCACACGGCCAGCTTCTCTACACCCTGCGCGCGGCCGGACTGTCCACACAGGACGTCGAGTTGTCGTTCCTGCAACCGGCGGACGGGTTCAGCGCGTTCACCCAGGGCAACCTGGATGCCTGGGCGGTCTGGGATCCCTACACCGCCCAGGCGAGGATCGAGGCGGGTGCCCGGGTCCTGGCGGACGGCACCGGTACCGCCAACGGCTACACCTTCCAGGTGGCCGGCCGCTCGGCGCTGGCCGACGCGGGGAAGAACTCGGCGATCCGCGACTACGTCACCCGGCTGTCCAGGGCGCAGCTCTGGTCGGACCGGAACCGGGAGCCGTGGGCACAGAGCTGGGCGGCCGAGACCGGACTCGATCCGGAGGTCGCGCTCGCCGCCGTGCGCAACGGCCCCGACCTGCCGATAGCACTCGACGACGCCGTGGTCCGCTCCGAACAGGACCTCGCCGACACCTTCTCCAAGGAGAAGGTCCTTCCCGGAAAGGTCGACTTCGGACAGTTCGTCGACCGCCGTTACACCGCCGACCTCGACACAGCGAGGGGACGACAATGACCGTCGCACTGCACTGGTTCCTGCCCACCTCCGGCGACGGCAGGACCATCGTGGAACGCTTTCACGCCAACCGTTCGCGCGGGCCGAGTGCCCAGCGGGACCCGGACATCGACTACCTGGCGCAGATCGCGCGGGCGGCCGAGCAGCTCGGGTTCGAGGGTGTGCTGACGCCGACCGGCACCTGGTGCGAGGACGCCTGGCTGTCCACCGCCGCTCTGATCCGCGAGACGAAGCGGCTGAAGTTCCTGGTCGCGTTCCGGCCCGGCGTGATCTCGCCGACGCTGGCCGCGCAGATGGCCTCGACGTACCAGCGGCTCTCCGGCGGCAGGCTGATGCTCAACATCGTCACCGGCGGGGACGCCGTCGAGCAGCGCCGGTTCGGTGACTGGCACGACCACGACCAGCGTTACGCCCGCACCGACGAGTTCCTGTCCATCGTGCGCGGGGTGTGGAGCGGGACACCGTTCGACTTCGAGGGTGAGCACCTGCGGGTCGAGGGCGCGACCGTGCTGGCTCCCCCGGACCCGGTCCCGCCGGTCTACTTCGGCGGCTCCTCGCCGGCCGCGCTGCCGGTCGCCGCCCGGCACAGCGACGTCTACCTGACCTGGGGCGAGCCCCCGGCGCAGGTCGCCGAGAAGATCGGCCGGGTTCGCGAGCTCGCCGAGCGGCAGGGGCGCACGGTGCGCTTCGGCGTCCGGCTGCACACCATCTCCCGCGACTCCTCGGCGGAGGCGTGGCGGGAGGCCCAGCGCCTGCTGGACGCCCTTGACCCCGAGCAGGTACGGCGGGCACAGGCCCAGCTCGCCGCGAGCGAGTCGATCGGCCAGCAGCGCATGGTCGCCCTGCACGGCGGCGACCTGGCGAAGGGCGTCCGTGGGCTGGAGATCCACCCGAATCTGTGGGCCGGGGTCGGCCTGGTCCGCGGCGGGGCCGGCACCGCACTGGTCGGCGACCACGGGCAGGTGGCCGATCTGATCGAGGAGTACCACTCGGCAGGCGTCGACGAGTTCGTGCTGTCCGGCTACCCGCACCTGGAAGAGGCGTACTGGTTCGGCGAGGGCGTCCGTCCGGAACTCGCCCGGCGGGGGCTGCTCGGCGGCACCCGCGACCCTCGGGTGAGCACCCGCCCGGACCGCTACGTCGCCGCGTTGTGAGCTGGGAGCCGATGCTCGCCAGGTAGCGCGGCGAAAACCAGGTGCCCGCCGTCCGCGTGGTGGTGTGTGATCGGGACATGACGATCGCACTGGACACGCCGGGCACCGACGGGCTGGCCGGGGCCGTGGCCGCGCTGCGGGACTGGCAGTACGACGGGGCAGCGTTTCAACTGCACCCCGGCGACCTGGGCTGGTTCTGGCGCTTCGGCACGGAGGCGACGGCCGCCGCGGTCCGCACCTGGAGCCGGGACGGGCGGATTCTCGCCCTCGGGCTGCTGGACGGACCCGAGCTGCTGCGGCTGACGATCGCGCCGGACGCCGCGCGCGACGAGGAACTGGCGCGGCGGCTGGCCGGGGACATCGCCGAACCGGACCGCGGCGTACTTCCCGCGGGGAAGGTGTACGTCGAGTCGCCGGAAGGCGTCCTGGTCAAGGACTTCCTGTTCGAGCGCGGCTGGAACCTCGACGAGCCGTGGACGCCGCTGCGCCGCGACCTGACCGCGCCGCTGCCGGACCCGGGCGTGCGGGTCGAGGTGGTCGGGCCGGAGCGGGCGGAGGTGCAGGCCGCCGTGCTGCGGGCGGCGTTCGACGGGTCGACGTCCACGGCGGACCGCTGGCACGCGATGGCCGCCGGACTGCCGTACGCCGACGCCCGGTCCCTGCTCGCCTACGACGGCCGGGGCGAGGCGGTGGCGACGGTGACGGTGTGGTCGGCCGGCCCGGGCAAACCCGGGCTACTCGAACCGATGGGCGTGCACCGGGACCACCGGGGGCGCGGCCACGGCAGGGCGGTCACCGTGGCCGCGGCGGCGGCACTCCGGGAGCTGGGCTCGTCGAGCGCGGTGCTGTACACCCCGAGCCGCAACGTCGGCGCGGTCGCCACCTACGAATCGGCAGGCTTCCGGCGGTACCCCGAGACCCGGGACCAGGCCCGCGAAGCCTAGGGCGGTGCCCGGAGATCGGCGTGCTCGCCTGCTCCCGCCGGGCGGACCGGCCTAGCCGGTCAGCCTGGTGGCGTACGGCATGATCCCGCCGTAGCGCACCGGGGAGACCTTCACGACGGAGCCGGAGTGCGGTGCCTCGACCATCTGGCCGTTGCCGAGGTAGAGGGCGACGTGGTGGATCCGCCCGCCGCGACCCCAGAACAGCATGTCGCCCCGGCGCATCTGGGACAGCGGCACCCGCGGGCCGGAGGTGTACTGGTACCCGCTGTAGTGGGCGAGGCCCTTGACCCCGGCGAAGGCGTAGATCATCAGGCCCGAGCAGTCGAACCCGACCTTGCGGTAGTCGCCGTAGCTGTCGGCCACGCCGCCGTCGCGGATGCCGCGCGTCGGACCGCGCTGGTTGCCGCCGCCCCAGGCGTAGACGACGCCGAGCTGCGACATGGCCCTGGCCACGATCGCCTCCACGCTGGCGCCCGCGGGGGCCGAGGGGCCGGGATCGGGCTTCGGCCTGCTGCCGCCGTTGTTCCCGTTGCCACCGTCGTTCCCGTTGTTCCCGCCGGAGTCGTTGGCGGCCGCGGCCTCGGCGGCCTCCCTGGCCAGCCGGTCGTCCTCGGCCTGCTTCGCCGATCGCCAGTCCTCGAACCGCTCGCGCTGGCCTTCAAGGCCGCTGACCCTGGACTGCGCCTCGAACAGCCGCTGCTCGACACCGGACCGGTCGGATTCCAGCACGGCCGTGCGGCTCGCCTGATCCTGCTGCGCCTGCTCGGCCGAGGACCGCGCCGCGTCCGCGTCCGACTTGGCCTGCTCGGCGGCGGCCTGCTTCCGCTGCGCGTTCTGCAGGGCCTGGCGGGCGGCGGCGTCGGCGTTGCCCTTCTCGGTCTGCGCCTTGCGCATCCCGTCGAGCGCGTCCATCTGGCTGCCGCCGACGGCGCCGAGGAGCTGGGCGCGGGCGAGCAGGTTCTCCGGGCTGTCCGAGCCCATGTACGCCGACATGGAGCCGATGGTGCTGCCCTGCTGGTAACTGCCCGCGACGAACTCGTCGACGTCGGCGCGGGCGTCCTCGATGGCGGCCGACGCTCCGTCGGAGGCGACCCGGGCGGCGTCCGCGTCGCGCCGCGCCTGCCCGGCTTCGTCCTGGGCGGTCTGCATGTCGACGAGCGCCTTGTTGGCGTCCTCCAGCTTGACCTGGACGTCGGCCTCCAGGTCGGCCAGCCGGGATTCGGCCTCGGCGAGCTGGTTGGTGAGCTGGCCTACCTCACCCGCACGGGCGTTTGCCTCGCCGCGGCCTGCCTGGAGTTCGGAGTCGCTGGGGTTCGGGGGCGGAGGCGGGACGGCGACCGCCGTTCCCGCGAGCCCGAACAGGACCACGCTGCACAACGAGGCGGTGGCGATCCACCGCCGGACGCCGCCGCCACGGACTCCGCTGCCACCCTGCCTGTTCGGCACGGCTCCACCTCCCGCTCGCCGGCCGTCGCGCGGCCTCGCCTCGCGGTGCCCGTGCGGATCTCGCGACGCAGGTCACACCGCGTGAGGACACCGAAGCGAACTGTGCCACTTGCACCCCAGCTTTACCAGTCGTCACACGTGAAACTCACTCCTCATTCATCACATTTCCCCATTCAGGGGGACCCTCGGCGCTTCCGCGGCGTCCAATGGGCGTGCACATCACCACTCACGCCGCCCCGATCCGGCGATCCAGTCAGCCAGGGAGCTCCCCCATGTACGGCACACCGGTCACCACCAGGCGTCCGACCACGGCGTACGTGCTCGTGGCCATGTGCTGCGCCGGCCTGGTGACCGTGGTCGCCGGCACCTTCCTGCCGTGGTTCCGCTCCGGGGGCGTGCTGCGCAACAGTTACGAGACGATCGCGCTCGCGGATCATTTCGCCCTTTTCGGTGACGCGGCGCTGGCGGTCGTGTTTCGCTCCTGGATCGCCGTACCGCTGGCGACCACGGCGTGCCTGGCCCTGTACGCACTGCGACTTTTCCGGACCGCCGCAACGTTGTCCGCGGTTCTGGCGATAGTCGTGGGAACCGTGGCACTCACCCTCGCCGTCGAAAGCGGCGGGACGGGAGGACCGATCGGCCTGGCTTCGGCCGGGCCGTGGACCTCCACGGCCGGCGCGATCACCGCCCTGATCGGCGCCGTGGGCGCGGCCATCGCCACCCGCGGGCGGAACCGCTCCACCGATACTCCGAGGAACAGGTGACCACAGTGACGACTCCAGGATCAGGCGGGCAGCCGCCACAGCAGCCGGGGGACCCGCAGCACGGCGGCCACCCGCCCGCTCCCCAGTACGGGCAGGGCCAGCAGTACGGGCAGGGCCAGCAGTACGGGCAGGGCCAGCAGTACGGCGAGCCCCAGCAGTACGGGCAGGGCCGGTACCCGCAGGGCAAGTACGGCCAGCAGTACCCGCAGGGCCAGCAGTACCCGCAGCCCGGTCAGCCGGCCGCGTTCGCGCAGCAGCCGTACGGCCAGGACCCGCAGCAGCAGGTGTACGCCCAGCAGGTCGGCGGGGAGCCTCCGCGCAAGGGCAGGCGCGGCCTGGTCGTCGGGCTGGTCATCGCGCTGGTGGCGCTGGTCGGCGGCGGGGTCACCTGGTTCGCCGTCGCGCAGGGCGATTCGGTGGCCGCGGGTTCGGCGAACCCGACCGAGGCGGCGACCAATCTGGTCAACTCCCTCGGCAACGGTGACGTCGTCGGCCTGCTGAGCACGCTGGCGCCGGCCGAGGCCTCGCTGTTCACCGATCCGATCGAGGAGGCGACGACCGAACTCAAGCGGCTGCAGGTGCTGGACGGCAACGCCGACCCGGCCGCGCTGAGCGGGGTCGAGTTGAAGACCGAGAACCTGGTCTTCGACGACGCCGCCGCGGAGAAGGTCAACGACCACCTGACGATCACCAAGCTCACCGGCGGCACGCTGACCGTGACGGCCGACCTGAGCAAGATCCCGCTGGCGAAGGACTTCATCGACGCCGCGCTCTCCGACCGGGACCGCCGCGAGCTGGAGCAGGGCCCGCAGACGCAGACCATCGACATCGGCAAGGAGGTCCGCGAGGAGGGTCAGCCGGTGCGCATCGCGACGGTGAACGTGGACGGCGAGTGGTATCCCAGCATGCTCTACAGCATCGCCGACTACGCGCTGCTGGAAGAGGGCAAGCCGTGGCCGCAGCAGTCGATCGCGGCGAACGGCGCGGGCTCGTCCGAGGACGCGGTGAAGCAGATGCTGCAGGCGGCGCTGGACGCCGATGTCAGCCGGGTGATCGAGCTGTTGCCGCCGGACGAGATGGCCGTCATGCACGATGTCGGCCCGGCGATCGTCGAGGCGGTCGGCCGCGAGGAGCCCAGCGGGGCGACGGTGGACACGCTCACCACGGAGACGGCACCGATCACCGGCGGCACCCGGGCGACGGTGACGGCGGTCGAGATGACCGGCCCGAACGGTGAGAAGGCGTCGATCACCAAGAGCGGTGACTGCTACGAGATGGCGTCGGAGGGCCGGACCGAGCGGCTCTGCGCGAGCGAGCTGGCCGAGATGGCCGAGCAGGAGGCCTCCGACAAGCTGCCTCCGGAGGTCCGTGACGTGCTCGTCGACCTCGGCGCGGGGGTCATGGAGCAGGGCCTCGGCGTGGTCACCACCGAGGTCGAGGGCAAGCACTACGTCAGCCCGATCCGCACGTTCACCGAGGCGGGCATGACCGTCCTGCGGAGCCTGCAGCCGGAGGACGTGAAGGCACTGATCCGCGCGGCCAACTGACGTCGGCGATCCGAGGGCCCGGTACCACACGGTGGTACCGGGCCCTCGCGCGTGGCCCCCTTGAAGTGAAAAAAGGACAGGCGTACTGTTTGAAGACGCAGGGGCACGGTGAACCCCGGGACGCGGTGACGGCCCGGGTGCGCCAGACTCGCCCCCGGGGCCTGCCCGACGGCCCCGAGCACCAGGCCCCGAGGACGGGCCGAACGCACCACCGCCCGAACAGCACCACCGCACCGAACACAACCGAACTGACCGGGGACCACCATCGCAGCTTCCACGCCTCGTGCGATGGGAAGTCCACTTCCATGGAGTTAGACGTGACTGCACCCGCCAGCAAGGACAGCTTCGGCGCCCGCGACACGCTCAAGGTCGGAGACGCCTCCTACGAGGTCTTCCGCCTGGACAAGGTCGACGGCTCGCAGCGTCTCCCGTACAGCCTGAAGATCCTGCTCGAGAACCTGTTGCGGACGGAGGACGGCGCGAACATCACCGCCGACCACATCCGCGCCCTCGGCGAGTGGGACGCGAACGCCGACCCGTCCGTCGAGATCCAGTTCACGCCCGCCCGCGTGATCATGCAGGACTTCACCGGGGTGCCCTGCGTCGTCGACCTGGCGACCATGCGCGAGGCGGTCACCGAACTTGGCGGCGACCCGGACAAGGTGAACCCGCTGGCCCCGGCCGAGCTGGTCATCGACCACTCGGTGATCATCGACGTGTTCGGCCGCGCGGACGCCTTCGAGCGCAACGTGGAGATCGAGTACGAGCGCAACCGTGAGCGTTACCAGTTCCTCCGCTGGGGCCAGGGTGCCTTCGACGAGTTCAAGGTCGTCCCCCCGGGCACCGGCATCGTGCACCAGGTCAACATCGAGCACCTGGCGCGCACGGTCATGTCCCGGGCCGTGCCCGCCGGCACGGGAGGCACCGGCACCGTCCAGGCCTACCCCGACTCCTGTGTCGGCACCGACTCGCACACCACCATGGTCAACGGCCTCGGCGTGCTGGGCTGGGGCGTCGGCGGCATCGAGGCCGAGGCCGCGATGCTGGGCCAGCCGGTGTCGATGCTCATCCCGCGCGTCGTCGGCTTCAAGCTGACCGGCGAGATCCCCACCGGCGTCACCGCGACCGACGTGGTGCTGACGATCACCGAGATGCTGCGCCGGCACGGTGTGGTCGGCAAGTTCGTCGAGTTCTACGGCGAGGGTGTGGGCTCGGTGCCGCTGGCCAACCGCGCCACCATCGGCAACATGAGCCCGGAGTTCGGCTCCACCGCGGCGATCTTCCCGATCGACGAGGAGACCGTCCGCTACCTCAAGCTGACCGCCCGCTCCGCCGAGCAGGTCGCGCTCGTCGAGGCCTACGCCAAGGAGCAGGGCCTCTGGCACGACCCCGCGCACGAGCCGGAGTACTCCGAGTACATCGAGCTGGACCTGTCGACGGTGGTGCCGTCGATCGCCGGGCCGAAGCGCCCGCAGGACCGGATCGAGCTGACCGACGCGAAGTCCTCGTTCCGCAAGTCGGTGCACGACTACACCGGTGGCGAGGAAGTGCCGCACACCAACGTCGACGAGACCGTCGACGAGTCGTTCCCGGCGAGTGACCCGGCGGCACTGTCCTTCGCCGACGAGACCTCTGTGCCGGTGCACTCGGCCGCCAACGGCGCGTCCGGCCGCCCGACCAACCCGGTCAACGTCAGCACCTCCGACCGTGGCGAGTTCGTGCTCGACCACGGCGCCGTGGTGATCGCCTCGATCACCTCCTGCACCAACACGTCCAACCCCTCGGTGATGCTCGGCGCGGCTCTGCTCGCGCGCAACGCCGTGGACCGGGGCCTGACGGTGAAGCCGTGGGTGAAGACGTCGATGGCGCCGGGCTCGCAGGTCGTCACCGACTACTACGACAAGGCCGGTCTCTGGCCGTACCTGGAGAAGCTGGGCTACCACCTGGTCGGTTACGGCTGCACCACCTGCATCGGCAACTCCGGCCCGCTCTCCGACGAGATCTCCGCCGCGATCGGAGACAACGACCTCACCGCGGTCTCGGTGCTCTCCGGCAACCGGAACTTCGAGGGCCGGATCAACCCGGACGTCAAGATGAACTACCTGGCCTCGCCGCCGCTGGTCATCGCCTACGCCCTCGCGGGCACGATGGACTTCGACTTCGCGGAGCAGCCCCTCGGTCAGGACGGTGAGGGCAAGGACGTCTTCCTGAAAGACATCTGGCCGTCCACGCAGGAGATCCAGGAGACCATCGACTCCTCGATCACCCAGGAGATGTTCACCAAGGACTACGCGGACGTGTTCGACGGCGGTGAGCGCTGGAAGGCGCTGCCCACCCCGGAGGGCAAGACCTTCGACTGGGACGCCGAGTCCACCTACGTCCGCAAGCCACCGTACTTCGAGGGGATGCAGGCCGAGCCGGCACCGGTCACCGACATCACCGGTGCGCGTGTGCTGGCGAAGCTGGGCGACTCGGTCACCACCGACCACATCTCCCCCGCCGGTGCCATCAAGGCGGACACCCCGGCAGGGAAGTACCTGTCGGAGCACGGGATCGAGCGCAAGGACTTCAACTCCTACGGTTCCCGCCGCGGTAACCACGAGGTGATGATCCGCGGCACGTTCGCGAACATCCGGCTGCGCAACGAACTTCTCGACGAGATCGTCAAGGGCGGCGTGCAGGGCGGTTACACCCGCGACTTCACCCAGGACGGTGCGCCGCAGGCGTTCATCTACGACGCCGCGCAGAACTACGCCGCGCAGGGCACCCCGCTGGTGGTGCTGGGCGGCAAGGAGTACGGCTCGGGTTCCTCGCGTGACTGGGCGGCCAAGGGCACCTCGCTGCTCGGTGTCCGTGCGGTGATCGTGGAGTCGTTCGAGCGCATCCACCGGTCGAACCTGATCGGCATGGGCGTCATCCCGCTGCAGTTCCCGGCGGGCGAGTCGATCGGGTCCCTTGGCCTGGACGGCACGGAGACCTTCGACATCGCCGGGATCACGGCGCTGAACGACGGCGACACCCCGAGGACGGTGAAGGTGACCGCGACGAAGTCCGACGGGAAGGCCGTCGAGTTCGACGCGGACGTCCGGATCGACACCCCGGGCGAGGCCGACTACTACCGCAACGGCGGCATCCTGCAGTACGTGCTGCGGAAGATGACCAGGAGCTGAACACCGTGAAGGCCCCGGCGGGGGCGGGCCGGTCTCCCGGCCCGCCCCCGCCGGGTTTTCTTGTGCCACAGGGACTTTCCGCGAAGCGACGCCGGTGAGCACGGGTCTGCTGCTGGCCGGTCTGGTGGTGTTCGCCGGTTCGGTCGTCCAGGGCGGCGTCGGTTTCGGGCTGAACCTGATCGCCGCGCCGATCCTGGCGCTGATCGACCCGGAACTGGTTCCCGTGCCGGTGCTGCTGATCGCCTGCGCGCAGGCCGGGCTGACGGTGCTGCGGGAGCGCCGCGAGACGCACTGGCCGGGCGTCGGCTGGGCGATGGCGGGCAGGCTGCCCGGCAACCTGCTGGGCGTGCTGGCGCTGGCATCGTTGCCGCTGGCCGGTTTCACCATCGCCGTGGGGCTCTCGGTGCTGGCGTGCGTGGCGCTGTCGCTGCTCACCTGGCAGCCGGCGATTACCCGGTCGAGCCTGGTGATCGCCGGGGCGGCGAGCGGGGCGTTCGGTACGGCCGCCTCCATCGGCGGGCCGCCGATGGCGTTGCTGTACCAGAACTCGGCGGGCCCCAGGATGCGCGCGACGCTCGGCGCGTACTTCCTGTTCTCCTCGGTGTCCTCGGTGCTCACGCTGACGATCGCCGGCCAGGTCACCGTGCGTCACCTGTGGGCGGCGCTGGTGCTGCTTCCGTTCATGGGCCTGGGTTTCCTGGTGTCCTCACCGTTGCGGCGGTTTCTCGACGACGGGCGGATCCGTTACGCGGTGCTCGCGGTCGCCGCGGGCAGCGCGCTGCTTCTGGTGGCACGCGGCGTGTTCGGCTAGCACGTCCGCTTCGGGCTCGCCGACGAGGCGAGTTCCTCGCGCGCCCGTCCGGCGAGGGTGGCGAGCGCGTTCAGGCTGTCCCGGCCGAGGTGTAGCACGAAGTCGTCCCGGCCGAAGAACAGGATCGCGCTGTCGCCGTCCGGTTCCACCTCGCAGCGCATGTCCACGCCCTCCTGCATCTCCACCCACGACTCCACCGACACGCCCGTCTGCTGGTACAAGGCCATCACAACTCCTTTCGCTAGAGTTCGGGCGACACGTTCCGTCAAACCCGACTGTCGCCTAGACTTTAGGGCGACAGTCGCCTTTGACGGTAGTCCGCTGATCGGGTGAGCAACAGGAGGCCTCGTGGCACAGGCTCGGCAGACGTTCGAACGCAGGCAGCTCGGGCTGACGATGCGCAGGCTCCGCGACGCCGCGGGCAAGACGCAGAGCGTCGCCGCGGAGGCGATCGGCAAGGCGCGCTCGCGCGTGGTCCAGCTCGAGGACGGGACCGCGACCGCCAGCGAGGCCGACCTCACCACGCTGCTCGATCTCTACGGCGTCGCCGACGAGACCGAACGCGCCACCGTCGTCGACCTCGGTGCCCAGGCCCGCAGGCGCGAACGTCGCGGCCCGCACTACGACGTCCTGCCGGATTCGTACCTGCGCCTGGCCGACCTGGAATCCAGCGCCACCGAGATCAACTGCCTGGAACAGGGCATCATCCCGGGACTGCTGCAGTCGCCGTACTACCTGCGGGCGGTCTTCGGCGAAGCCGAAGGGGTGTTGTGGAAACGCGGCGGCAAAGAGATCACCGAGCGCATTGAGTTCCGCGAACACCGGCAAGCCCGCATCTGGGAGGCGTCGAAGCAGCCGATCATGCGCTATGTGATTACCGAGGATGCTCTGCGCGCGAACATGGGCAGTCCCGAGGTGATGCACCAACAACTCACCCACTTGCTGAAACTGATGGAGGAACACCCGTCGCTCACCATCCGCGTGCTAGAGACGACGATGTACGGAAATCCGCTGCGCGGCACCAGTTTGACGGTCTTCGCCTTCGCGACCCGTGGCGCGCCGATCGGTTACGCGACCGCTGCGTTCAGTCCGTCAGCCTACTTCGACGACGAGGATGAAGTGGCCGGTATGCTGCGCGTGTTCCACCACATCTGGGAGCGGTCGCTGAGCCGAATCGACTCACAGATGATGATCGAAGGCATCGCTAAGGAGTTGTAACCGTGGACGGCACCCGCGACACCGGCTGGTTCACGAGCTCGCGGAGCGGGGCCACCAACAACGACTGCGTCGAGGTCCGGCTGACCGACGCCGGAACCCGGGTACGCGACTCCAAAGATCGCCACGGCCCGGCCCTCGCCTTCTCCCCCGCGGCGTGGTCGGCGTTGCTCGGCACCACCCGCACGGCGCAGCAGCACTGACCGATCGCACCTGACGCAGACCACCGGTCCGCGACTAGCGTTGCGGTACGGGCACTTCGACGCGACGTTCGGGAGCCGACATGAGTACCACCCGCGACACCGGCTGGTTCACGAGCACGCACAGCGGAGCTGCCGACAACGACTGCGTCGAGGTCCGGCTGACCGACGCCGGAACCCGGGTACGCGACTCCAAAGACCGCCACGGCCCGGCCCTCGCCTTCTCCCCTGCCGCCTGGACAGCGTTGCTCCGCACCACCCGCTGACCACCTCCGCACAACACGGCCTGCCCCGGAGGCGGGCCGTGTGGGCACACTGAGCCGATGGACACCGGCGGACGCGGCGAGGGGGCGGGCGTGTCGTGGCAGCGGGCGCTGGCGTACGTGTCGCAGCGGGCGAGCGGTCCGCCGGTCGACCCCGGACTGGCCGTGACGGTGCACTTCCACCCGGACCGGCTGGTCGGTGGCGTGCCGCTCCTGCGCCATCTGGTCAACGACGGCGTCTACCGCTCGCAGTTCGAAACCCGCACCGGCAACGGTGGCCTCACCGCACATCCCGGAGGCGACCGCTGGCGCTGGGAGCACCGGATGTTCGGCGGCGCCTACGACGACGCCCCGCCGGCCGAGCGCCCCAAGTACGGCTCGCTGAACCACCACCGCCGTCCCTCCGGGGGTTCGGTGCGGTTCGGTTCCGCGTACCTGTGCCTGGCCCGTGATGTCCTGCGGCGCACCACTTTCTGCTACCCCGACAGCGTCACCGAACCGTCCGACTTCGGCACCGCCGACCACCTGGGCCTGATCGCCGTCGCCGAGGCCGACGCCCGCGGTGGCGAGGTGGACGTCCTCGACGACCACATCGAGGCGCACGTCCACGGCCCGCTCCGGCTGGATCGTGACGTCGACGCACTGGTCCTTGATCCGGCGTACCGGGGAACCGAGGTCGAGGCCGCGGCGCTGGCGTTGCCGTTTCCGATGCGGTGGCATCACGGTTTCCGGCTGCACGTCGACGTCCTCGCCGCCCATGCCGCCTACCGCGGCGCGGAGATCGTCCGGGTGGCTCGCGAGATCGCGGAGGGCGGTCTGCTCGACGCGCGCGTCATCGGCGACGCGGTGCGCGCCGGACGGCACGACCCGCAGGACCTCAAACGGGTCTGGCACTGCACCGCCCGCTTCGGCCACACCTGGCCGCGGCGGTGATGACACCACCTGCCGAAACGCACGACACGGCCTGCCCAGGCGCCCGACACGGCGGGCTGGAACGCGCGACACGGCGTGTCCAGACGCGCGACACGGGGTGCTCGGACGCGCGACACGGCGGGGTGGATCAGTTCGGCACGGCCCAGGTCCGCGGGGTGTAGTTCTCCTCCTCGTCGGCCACCGGACGGCGGCGGGGCCTGCGAACCGGACGCGGAATCTCGGCGGCCTCGCGCGTCGGCACCTCGCGCCGTGCCTCGTCGCGGTCGTGCGCCGGGGTCACCTCCTCCGGCAGCGGCCCGCGTCCCCGGTCGGCGAGTGCCGCCGCGACCTCCGGGCCGCCGGCGTCACCGAGCAGCGCCATCCCCTCGGCGAGCGCGGCGACAGTCGCCCGGCCCGCGAGGTCGGTGATCACCGTGGCCAGCGCCGCCGGGCGGCCAGGCCGATCGGCCCCAGGCGCAGCGCGGTGCCGGACAGCGACACCGAGCGCAGGGCACCCCCGGGATCCACCTCGACGGCCATCGCCGTGCCGGGGTACTCCGCCCGGCCGGTCACGGGTGCACCCCGCCGTAGAAGGTTTCACTGCTCAACGTGTGCGTGTTGCGCTGCACCTTGTCGCCGGAGTTGCCCTCGATCAGCGTGACCCTGTCGCCCTCGACCTTCTCCACGATGCCGATGTGCGTCGAGGTCGAGGGGCTGCCGGGGCCGGTGCCGAACAGCAGCACGTCGCCGGGGCGGGCCTTGTCGAGGGAGTTCTTGCCGTACGCCTTGCCGTGCTGCTGACCCCACTGGTAGACGTCGCCGGTGAACGGCAGCACCGGGATCTTCACGCCCGCCTTGCGCCACATGGAGGTGGCGAACGAGGAGCACCAGGCGGCCGTCGGGCCGTACGGGTTGCGGTTGCTGCCCGGTGGCTTCTCGGCCACGCCGATCTCCTTGCGGGCGGCGGAGACGATGTCCTTGCCGCGACCGGAGGCCGAGGTGCTCGGCGACGTCTTCTTGTCGTCCTTGCGGCCGCTCTCGCGTTCGGGACTCTTCTGCTTGCGCTTGCCGGGGTCGCCGATCCCGTCGTGCCCGATGTCCCTCTCCAGCGACTTCAGCTTCTTCGCCGCTCTGGTCAGCTCGGTGTTGGCGGCGCGAAGGTTCTGCGCGGATTCCTTGGTGTGCAAGGGAACCATGTCCGAGACGGAGGCGACGGCCTTCATCAGCGCGGCCTGTGAGCCGGAACCCGAGACGGAGATGCCCGCGTCGGGGGTGCGGGACGCCTTCGTCAGGTACTCGTCGAGCAGCCGGGTGGCGGCGGTGTGTCCGCCGTCGAGCGCCTGGGTGACCCCGGCGACGACCTTGCCCGCCTCGGCGCCCGTCGCCGCCGTGGTGCGGAGCTGCCTGTCGAGCCTGCCGGTGCGTTTCTCGAACCGGTCCGCGCCCCGCCCTTCCAGTGCCCGGCGACGGTCTGCGCGTCCTTGTTGTGCTCGCTCCGCCCGTCCGACACCGCACTCGTCATCCACCCCAGTGCGATCTGCGCCTTCACCGACTCCTCGGCCTTGCCCGCCAGCTTGTTGCGATGCGCGATCATGTCACCGGCGAACTGCCGGGCGATCGCCCGCGTGTCCATTGTGCTCACTGTGGAATCCCTCCCCTACCGGCGCCGCTCGATGATGCGCATGAGTTCCCCGGCGATGTCGTCGTCCTTCTCCCGGTACGCCTTGGCGCCCTTCGCCGTCGAGGAGGCGAGCGCGTCGGCGTTGGATCCGACGGTGCGCACCTGGCGGCCGAGTGCCGAGCCGAAACCGTTCGGGGCGGCGGCGAATCCGCTCTCCTTACCGATCTTGCCGAAACTGTCCTCGGCGATCTCCCGGATCGCCCGCGACTGCCGTGCGGCCTCACCGATCTCGTCCGCCGCCCTCCGGGTGTTGCGGACGTACCCACCCAGCGCCTCCGGGTCGACGTCGAAACCGCCCGCGCCGGCGCCGCCACCACCTTTGCCCGGCCGCGCTCCGTCCTTCCGGGTACCGCCCTTGCCCTTGCGGGCGGTCAGCTCCTTGGCGGCGCGTCGGGCGGCGTCGAGGTGCCTGCGGTACGCGCCGTTGGTGTAGGTCGACCAGGGGCGCCAGTTGCTGCCGTCACCGGAGAGCGCGTTCGCGACCTCGGCGTTCGTGCCCGCGTCGAACAGGTCCTTGTTCGAGTCGAGGCCGAACTGCGTGCGCCGCTCCGGCCCCATGGCACCGAGCATGTTGATCTGCCACAGGCCGTAGGAGTCGTCGGGCGGGGGGCCCGCTGAGCGGTCCCGCTCAGGCGGGTGGCGCCGGGTCGAACGGCCGGGCGTCGGTGGGGAACACCTGCCCCTGCGCCGGGACCGCCAGGGTGATCAGGTACTCGGCCGCCAGGTCGTCGATCGGCGTGGAGGAGCCGAGCACGCAGTGCCCGTGCGCGTCGGCGGTGACCAGCCTGGCGTTGCCGAGCTGCGCGGCCATCCGCTGGGAGAACACGTACGGGGTGGCCGGGTCGTAGTAGTTGCCCACCAGCAACAGCGGGTTGGGAGTCGCGGCGTTCCACGGCCCGGTGTAGGTGTCCGGCTCCGCGTTCGGCCACACCGGGCAGCCCGCCGGATCCGCGAACGCCTGCGAACGCCCGAACGCGGGTGAGGCCGTCTCCCATTCTCCGGCGATCGCCGGGATCTCGTCCTGGGTGTTGCCGAACGGCTTGTCGGTGCAGTTGACGCCCAGGTACGAGTCGTCGGCCGTGTACGGGGTGCGGGGGTCGGCGTCGGTGCGCGGGTGCGGGCGGGCGGCGAGCAGGGTCGGCAGCGCCTCCCGTCCGGTGGCCGCCCGGGTGGCGGTGGCCGCCGGATCGATCAACGAGTACAGCACCTGCAGATCCTCGGCCAGGCCGGGGAACAGCCCCGGCACGTTCAGCGCGCTCATCGTGTTGCCGGTGAACAGACTCAGGTCGACCGTCGTCCCGTCGGGCAGGGTGATCGGCTGGTTCCGCAGATGGGTCCGCAGCGCCTCGAACTTCGCCCTGGGGTCGCCGTCACTGAACGCGCAGCGGGCGGCGTCGGCGGTGCACTCGGCGAGGTAGGCGTCCAGGGCGATGTCGAACCCGTCGGTGCGCTCCCGGTCGTACCGGAGGCCGTCACCGGTGCGCAGAGCCGGATCGACGTTGCCGTCGAGCACCATCGCGCGGGTGCGTTCCGGGAACATGTTGGCGTAGGTGGCACCGATCAGCGTCCCGTAGGACAGGCCGGCGAAGTTGAGTTCCTCCTCGCCCGCGGCGGCGCGCAGCAGGTCGAGGTCCCGGGTCACGTCCTTGGTCGACATGTGGTCGATCAGCGGTCCCGCGTTGCGCGCGCAGTAGTCGCCGTACTCGCGGTAGGCGCCGAGCGTGCTCTCGATCTCCGCCTCGCTCACCGGCATCACCACCTGCTTGGCGAGGTTCGCGGCCGCCTCCTCTGCCGTGGTGAAGCAGCGCAGCGGGGCACTCGCACCGACGCCACGCGGGTCGAAACCGATCAGGTCGAAACGGTCGAGCACCGGGCGGGCGAAGAAGGTCTCGCCGGTCGCGGGCAGGGTCAGCCCCGAACCGCCTGGGCCGCCCGGATTCAGGAACAGCGAACCCACCCGCGCGTCCGGGGTGGCCGCCGCGCGGCGCATCAGCGCCAGGTCGACGGTGCCCGAGGCGGGATCGTCGTGGTCGATCGGCACGGGGTAGCTCGCGCAGGAATAGAGATGCAGTTGCTCCGGCGGCACCTGCTCCACCGAGCCCGGATCGCAGGCACCCCATTCGACCGGCGCCACCGAGCCGACGTCGGCCGCTGCGGGTGCCGTCCTCGGCGAGGCCGGTGACGGCGGTGGGGTCGGCTCGGGTGCGGCGAGTGCCGCCGAGACCGGCACCGCCACCGCGGTCGCGCAGACGACCGCCGCGGCGAGGACGCGACGACGGAACGGCCGATGTTCGATACCCACCCGGTGCCCCCTTGGCTCGCCCGGCGCGCCAACAGACGGCACGCCTGCCGACGAACGGCAGCGTCACACAATCGGGTGACGTTTTACATCGTCCGAGGGTAAGAATCGTTCGAAGGGACGAGACGCTGTCCGGCGGTCCCTGGCGCGAGGGCGGGAACCAGCGGACCGGGCCGCGACGGTCCGGCCCGAGTTCTCAGTCCGCGGCGCGGGCCAGGGTCACGCCGTACCGCGACCGGGCGTCGGTCCACCAGCGCACGGCCGTGAAACCGGCCGCCGTCAGCTCGTCGCCGACCTTCGCCTGCCGGAACTTCGCCGAGATCTCCGTGCGGATGTGCTCACCCTCGGCGAAGGAGACCTCGAGATCCGCACCCGGAATGCGCACGACCTGCCGGACGCGGGCCCGCAGCCGCATCTCGATCCACTCGTGCACCGGATCCCAGTGCGCGACGTGCTCGAAAGCCCCGGGATCGAAGTTCGCGCCGAGCCCGGCGTTGATCACCCGCAGCACGTTGCGGTCGAACTCGGCCGTCACCCCCGCCGCGTCGTCGTAGGCCCGCACCAGCGTGGCCTCGTCCTTGACCAGGTCGGTACCGAGCAGCAGCCACTCCCCCGCATCGAGGACGCCGCGCACCGAACGCAGGAACGTGAGCCGGTCGGCGGGCAGGAAGTTGCCGATCGTTCCGCCGAGGAACGCGACCAGCCGCGGCCGGTCGCCCGGCAGCAGGTCCAGATGCGCGGTGAAGTCACCGACCACACCACGCACCGCGAGCCCCGGGTAGTCACCGGCGATCGCCGTCGTCGCCTCGGCCAGCGCCGAGGCCGACACGTCGAGCGGAACGAAGGTCTCCAGCGAACCGTGCCCGATCAGCGCGTCGAGCAGCAGCCGCGTCTTCTCGCTGGAGCCGGAACCCAGCTCGACCAGCGTGCGCGCGGAGGTGACCTCCGCGATCTCCACCGCCTCCCGGCCGAGCACCTCGCGTTCGCTGCGGGTCGGGTAGTACTCCGGGAGGGCGGTGATGCGCTCGAACAGTTCGCTGCCCCGCGCGTCGTAGAACCACTTGGCGGGCAACCACTTCTGCTCCGCCGTCAGCCCGGCCCGGACGTCGGCCCGCAGCGCGTCGATCAGGTCGTCGGCGCTGTGCGCCACGTCGAGGTCGCTCATGTCCGCTCGGAGCTCCGATCCGTACGCAGGTCGATCAGGTCCACGGCTCCGGCGCGGGCGTGCACCAGATGTCCGTGCGGAACCGGGGTCCAGCCCGGCTCCTGGTCCGGCGGTTCGGACGCGAGCAGCACCGAGTCGCCGTCCCTGCGTAGCGACAGGGCGTGTGTCCACGCCGTACCGATGAGCTGCTCCCCGTCGGTGAGCAGCAGGTTCATCCGGGAGTCCGGTGCGGCGCGCACCACCGAGCCGAGCAGTTCCGCCACCGCCGCGGCGGGCTCGGCGCCCTCCCGCAGCGATCGCCGCAGCAAGGCCCACAGCAGGGCCGAGTCCGTGGGTGCCTCCAGCCGCAGCAGGTCGGCGGTGGGCAGCTTCTCGGCCAGCCCCGCGACCGAGTCCGGCCAGCCGGCGACCACACCGTTGTGGCTGAACAGCCAGCCGTCACCGGCGAACGGGGCGCAGGCCGCCTCGGTCACCGGCATGCCCGGCGTGCCGGAGCGGACCGCGGCGAGAAACGCCTTGGTACGCAGGGAATTCGCGATGGCGGGCAGCGCCTCGTCGGTCCACAGCGGGGATGGCCGCCGGTACCAGAGCGTCTCGCCCTCGTCGTCGAACCAGCCGAGTCCGAAGCCGTCCGCGTTCACGGTGCCACCACGGCGCATGTCGGCCGGGGCGTACGACTGCACCAGCAGCGAGTGCGGTGCCTCGAACACCGGGCCCGCGGGCGAGCACGGCTCGCCGACGTATGCCAGGTGCCTGCACACGGTCAGTTCCCCCCGTCCGGACCGGCGACATCACGCGCGCACCGGAAACCGGCGAAGATCTGCCTGCGCACGGGCAGGTCCCAGTTGCGGAACGAACCGCGCACGGCGGCGGCGTCGGTACCGAACGAGCCACCACGCAGCATCCGGTACCCGGGCCCGAAGAAGACCTCCGAGTACTCCTGGTACGGGAACGCGGCGAACCCCGGATACGGCCGGAAGTCGCTGCTGGTCCACTCCCACACGTCGCCGACGAGCTGGTGCACGCCCAGCGCGGACGCACCGGCCGGGTAGGCCCCGGCCACCGCCGGGCGAAGATGCCGCTGGCCGAGGTTCGCGTGCTCGGGCCCCGGCTCCTGCTCACCCCACGGGTAGCGGCGCGAATGCCCGGTCGCCGGGTCGAAGCGGGCGGCCTTCTCCCACTCCGGCTCGGTGGGCAGGCGCTTGCCCACCCAGCGGGCGTAGGCCTGCGCCTCGTGGAAGCAGACGTGCTGCACCGGCTCGTCGGCGGGCACCGGCTCGTCGATCCCGAACCGCCTGCGCCACCACCGGCCCCCCTCACGGCGCCAGAAACGCGGCGCGATGAGCCCGTGCCGCTGTACGTGCGCCCAGCCCTCGGCGGTCCACCAGCGTTCCTGCCGGTAACCGCCGGAGTCCGCGAAGGCGGCGAACTCGGCGTTGGTCACCGGGAAGGTGTCGATCGCGAAGGTGCCGACGTGCACCGGGTGCGCGGGCCGTTCGTTGTCCAGCGCCCACGGTTCCGCGGAGGTGCCCATCAGGAACGAACCGCCGGGTACGACCACCTCCGCGGGAAGGGGGCCGGTTCGGCGGGCCGGCGGGTCGGGGGCGTGCAGCACCGCCTCGCCCGTCCGGAGCTGGTGGGTGGCCAGCATCGTCTCGTCGTGCTGCTGTTCGTGTTGGGTGATCATGCCGAAAGCGAAACCGGCCTCGGTCAGCCGCCGCCCGCGCAGCGGCACGGTGTCCAGGACGTCGAACGCCTTCCGCCGCACCTGCCCGACGTAGGCGCGCGCCTCGGCCGGGCTGAGCAGCGGCAGCCCCGGCCGGTCGGCGCGGGCGTGCTTGAACGCGTCGTAGAGCTCGTCGATCTCCGGCCGCACCGGTTCCCGGCCGCCGACGTCGCGCACCAGCCAGAGTTCCTCCTGGCTGCCGATGTGCGCGAGGTCCCAGACCAGCGGCGACATCAGCGGGGAGTGCTGCTTGCTGAGCTCCTCGTCGTCGACGGCCCCGGTGAGCACCTCGCTGCGCGCGCGGGAACGGGTCAGCGCCGCGGCGGCGTGCGTCCGCAGCGCGTCCGCATCGAGGGAACGGACCGGGTTCTCGGCCTCGCTGAGCGGTTCCGGCACGGTAGTCACTCCCTCACCGCGTGCGCACGTGCCTGCACGCTCTCGGCGATCGGTGCCGCTGCCCGCTCCGGCAGGCCGGTGTCCGCGAGCACGGCACAGCCGAGATCGGCGACCGCACGGGCCGCGGCGGCCAGTCCGGCGTCGGCGAGCCCGCGGCGGGCGGCGGTCTCCCACTGGTCCGCTACCGGTGCGCACACCTCGAGTACACGCTCCACAGTGGACGGACGGGCGAGCAGTGCGGTCAGCAGTGCCACCGGATGCAGCCAGTTGCCCGGTGGCTGGGCGTCCAGGTAACGGATCTCCAGGTAGCCATGCGGCCGGACCGGGGTGAACATCGTGGTGAGGTGGTAGTCGAGGTCGTCGAGCGTGGGCGGGGCGAGGGTGCCCGCGGCGCCGCGGCCCTCGATCCAGTCCCCGAAAGTCAGCGACTCCGGCGCGTCCCACGGCCCGTCCGGGCGGCGCACCACCATCAGCGGGGTGTCGATCAGCCGCGCGGCCCACGCCGGGCCGGGGTCCCCGGAGCACGGCACGGCGGCCGTGCGCGCCCGCTCGGTCTCCATCACCGCCAGCCAGCGCGCCGATTCGCTGCCGGTCGGCCTGCCCGCGTGCGTGGCGGAGTTCGCGAACAGAGCGAGCAGCACCGGGCCGAGCGCGTGCACCGCGGCCCACCGGCCGGCGAGCTGCGCGCGTTCGCCGCTGTCCACGCACACCTGGAGCCCCGCGGTGCTGCACATCATCGTCGCCCCGCCAGGGCCCAGCGGGGCGAACCGGCGTTCCATCGCCGCGTAGCGCCGGGTGTGCAGCAGCCGCCGCGGTGGGCGGTGCGCGTCGATCGCGGTGTCCGAGAGCCGCAGGCCATGGGCACCGAGCAGCTCGGTGAGATGGGCCAGGTCGGCGTCGACCACGGCGGCGAGAGCGGGGAGGGAGGGTTGCGGGAGTGCGGAGATCTCGACCTGGCAACCGGGTTCTAGCGTGAGGGGCGAGCCGGCGGGTAGGGGATCCGCCGGGCTGTCCGGACGCAGTGTCCGGGGGGTGTGCGGGCCGAGCGCGGCGGCGAGCACGTCGGCATCGAGGGGTCTGGCCGGGTCGTCGGCGTGGTGGACGACGAACTCGAGTTCCACGCCGAGGAGCTTCGGCGGCCCGTGCTTGAAGCAGACGGACGCGACGTACGCCTCGCCGGCCGCCCGGTCCGAGATGGTCCTGGCCGAACAGTCCGGCGCGGTGCCGCGGTGCGTTCCGCTGCCGAGTGAGCTGAGATGCCGGATGGCTGTCATGGTGTCCGCCCTGGTAGATCTGTGGAGTCAATCCGGTGGAACTGGCCGTTTCGACGCTACACGGGCCCTCCGACAGTCGCAGTCGTCAATTCGTGGCGACGTCCGTATTTTCCGGATATGTGGTCGTTTCCGCCTCGTCGGACGCCGTTCCGAGGCCCAGTTCCGCGGCCGCCGTGCGGACCGCCTGGATGACCAGGTTCAGCGCCGGCCTGCGCAGCGCCCCGGTGCGCGAGGCGATGGAGACCGTACGGATCAGCGGACTGGTCAAAGCCACGATGTCGACCCCGTCGGGCCGCAGCGTGAGCCCCAGGTCGGAGACCAGGGTGATGCCCAGCCCCGCCGCGACCATCGCCATGGCCGTGGACTGCTCCTCGACCTCGTGGTTGATCTTCGGCTCGAAACCGTTGCGCTGGCAGGCCACCCGCACGGCCCGGCCGAAATGGCTCTTGCGGCTGGCCAGGATCCACGGATGCTCGGCGAGTTCCAGCAGTGAGACCACGCCCGCCGGGACCGCGCCGGATGGAACGGCCGCGTGCAGCCGCTCGACCGCGATCACCGACCGTTCCAGGTTCGTGTCCCACGCCATCGGCGCGTCCGAATAGTCCAGCACGAACGAGAAGTCGAGAGTCCCGTCCCGTACCGCGCCCGCCGTGTCCTCCGGCGCCAGCTCCCGGGTGCGCACGTGGATACCCGGGTAGTCGACCGCGAGCGCCGTCAGTGCCACGGGCATCAGACCCGAGGCGACCGAGGCCCAGACCCCCGCCGTCAGCCGGACCGTCACCGACTCCTGCGCCTCCTCCAGCGCGAGGGTCGCCCGTTCCACGGCGCCGAGGATCTCCTCGGCGTGCTCGGTGAGCAGCACGCCCAGCTCGGTGAGCTGCACCCGCCTGCCGAGGCGCTCGAACAGCTTGGCCCCGACGTCCCGTTCGAGCTGCGCGAGCTGCTGCGAAACGGCGGACGCCGTGTAGTGCAGCGCGGCCGCGGCCGCCGTGACGGTGCCCCGCCGGTGAAGTTCCCGGAGCATTCGCAACCGGTGCAACGAAAGCTCCATGCAGGAAGCGTAAACGGAACTGTGCATGATCCTTAACTGGACGCGCGTAAGCCGTCGGGCGCACTCTGGTGACACGGCGGGAGGCACGCCGGATCGGGTCGGCGAAGAGCCGAAAAAGCCCAGCCCACACAACATCACAGCACCGGACTTCTCCTGGGGCACGCGGGAAGTCCGGCGCATCCCCCATGCCCGAAAACGGCCGGGTGCCCGCACTTGAGCCATTTGGACCATATCGAGAAGTACGCTTGGAGGTGGTTGACGTGATCGCCGAGAACACCGAACCCTTGCTGAGGCTGACGTGGACGGACCCGGTGACCGGCACCAGGGGTTACCTGGTGGTGCACACCCTCGTGTCCGGACTGGCGACCGGCGGCACCCGGATGCGGGCCGGCTGCACCCTCGGTGAGGTCGAGGACCTCGCCTTCGGCATGGCCGCGAAAACCGCCACCTTCAACCTGCCGGTCGGCGGTGCCAAGGGCGGCATCGACTTCGACCCCAAGGACCCCAGGGCCAAGGGCGTACTCACCCGCTTCTGCCAGGCCATGCGCCCGTGGCTGGACGCGAGCTGGGTGACCGCGGAGGACCTCGGCGTCCCGCAGCACTTCATCGACGAGGTCTTCGCCGACCTCGGCCTCGAGCAGTCGTACCACGCGGCCATCAGCCGCGCGGCCGACCCGGAGCGGACTCTGCGCCGCGTTCAGGCCGGCCTGAACGCGCCGGTCCCCGGCGGACTGCTGCTCGGCGACGTCATCGGCGGTTACGGCGTGGCGCAGTCCTGCCTGGGTGCGGCATACGCCTGGGGCTGGGAGGAATCGGCCACCACCGTCGCGATCCAGGGCATCGGCACCATGGGCGGCGGCGCCGCCTGGTACCTGCACGAGGCGGGCGTGAAGGTGGTGGCCGTCGCCGACGCCGCGGGCACCCTCTACGACCCGAACGGCCTGGACATCCCGGCCCTGCTGGAGCTGCGGGACCGTTTCGGCGAGGTGGACCGCTCGACGCTGCCGGCCCACGTCCAGCAGCTCCCCCGCGGGGCCGTCATCGGCATCGACGCGGACATCCTGGTTCCCGCGGCGATCTCCTACGCGATCACCCCGGACAACTTCGACGAGGTCGCCGCCAAGGTCGTCATCGAGGCCGCGAACGCCGCGACCACCCCCGAGGCGGAGGCCATGCTCGCCGAGCGCGGGATCCCGGTGATCCCGGACTTCGTGGCGAACGCGGGTGCGGCCGCCTGGGCCTGGTGGTTGCTGCTCGGCCAGGTCGGCGCCGACCCGGCCGACTCCTTCCTGCGCCTGCGCAACGAGATGCAGGCCAAGGTCGCACTGCTGCTGGGTGAGTGGAACGCCGAGGGCACCCGGCCGCGGCTGACCGGCTGGGCGCTCGCCGACAGCAACCGCGGCACGCTCGTCGAGGGTGCCGAGATGGCCGAGGCGACGGGCGTGCCCGCGCTGACCATCCCGTAGGCACCGGCGTACGGTCCGGCTCGTGCGGAAGGGCGTCTCCCCGGGGGAGGCGCCCTTCCGCACGTCCGGCCGGGTACCGCTGGTCGCAATACGTACGTACGGATTGCATCGCATCCTGCCGAGGTGCCAGGATCACGGGATGCCACGGGTCAGCCAGGACCACCTGGACGCACGGCGGCGCCAGATCCTCGACGGCGCGCGGGTGTGTTTCGCGCGCCACGGATACGAGGGTGCCACGGTGCGGCGCCTGGAGGAAGCGACCGGACTCTCCCGCGGCGCGATCTTCCATCACTTCCGCGACAAGGAGTCGCTCTTCCTCGCGCTCGCCGAGGACGACGCCGTGCGCATGGCCGACGTCGTCGCCGAGCAGGGCCTGGTACAGGTGATGCGCGATCTGCTCGCCGGCGGCAGCGCGCACCCGGCCGACTGGCTCGGTACCCGGCTGGAGGTGTCCAGACGGCTGCGCACCGACCCGGACTTCCGGGCGCGCTGGGCGGAGCGTTCGCAGCAGCTCACCATCGCCACCCGGCAGCGCCTGCTGCGTCAGCGCGAGGCCGGCAACCTGCGCGACGACGTCGGGGTGGACGTGCTCACCGCGTTCCTCGAACTGGTCCTCGAAGGCGTCGTGTCCCACCTGGCGATGGGACTGCCCGCCGACGATCTCGAACCGGTGCTCGACCTGGTCGAGGAGACGGCACGGCGGCACCGCACGGGAACCCGCTGAGCCGGAGTCAGCGCCTGCGCGCCTCCGGAGTCCGTGGTGCACTGGGGCGATGGAACTCCTCGACGCACACGGCTCGGCGATGCGCGAGTTCGACCGGCTGGTCCACCGGATCGATGCCGGGGCATGGGACTCGCCGACCCCGTGCACCGACTGGAACGTCCGGGAACTGCTGGCGCATCTGGTCTCCGAGCAACTGTGGGTACCGCACCTGCTCGGTGGCGGCACCATCGCCGGGGCGGGCGACCGTTTCGACGGCGATGTGCTCGGTGACCACCCCGTGCGCGCGTGGGAACGCTCCTCCGCCCGCGCCCGCGAGGCGTGGCTCGCCGACGGTGCCACCGGCGGCCAGGTGCACGTCTCGTTCGGCCGGATCGACACCACCGAGTACGGCTGGCAGATGACCCTGGATCTCGCGGTGCACGGCTGGGACCTCGCGAGTGCGCTGGGCGCGGCGCAGCCCATCGAGGCGGCGCTGGCGCGGGAGCTGCTCGACACGATGGGCCCGCAGGTCGAGAGCTTCGCCGGCAGCGGGATCTTCGGCGAACCGGTGCCCGTCGCCGGCGACGCGCCCGCAGCCGACCGGCTGGTCGCACTGCTCGGCCGCGACCCCGTCCGGTGACCTGCACCCGTTAGTCCCTCTTCCGGGCCGCTGACCCGGTACGATCGCGGCACCGGCCCCGCCGGAGCCCCCGTCGACGATCTGCGCCGGGCGGCATTGGAACGTACATCCATGAGGAGTGAAGTTTTTCGTGCGCGATGCGCAGTCACCTGGTGACAGTACTGAGCCGGGTGACCGACCCGGCTTCCCCGCCCGCCGGCTCGACGGCGGTGCCCGCTGATGGACGTGGTGCTCTCCGTTCTCGGCGTCCTGTTCTTCTTCCTGCTGACCGTGGGCACGGGCCTGGCGGTCGCCGCCGAGTTCTCGTTGACCGCACTGGAACGCAGCACCGTCGACGCCAATGTGCGCCAGGTCGGTGACAAGCGGTCCAAGACCGTGCAGAAGGCGCACCGGACGCTGTCCTTCCAGCTTTCCGGCGCCCAGGTGGCCATCACCATCACCACCCTGGTCACCGGTTACCTCGCCGAGCCGCTGATCGGCCAGCTCGTCCGCCCGCTGTTGCTCGGGCTCGGCATGGCCGACGGCCTGGCAGGCGGTTTCTCGCTTGCCATCTCGCTGCTGCTGGCGACCTCGCTGTCCATGGTCATCGGCGAGATGATGCCGAAGAACCTGGCGATCGCCCGCCCGCTGCAGACCGCGCGGGCGGTGGCCGGGTACCACTCGCGGTTCTCGGCGATGTTCGGCTGGCTGATCAACCTGATGAACAACAGCGCGAACGTTCTCGTGCGCAAGCTCGGCGTCGAGCCGCAGGAGGAACTGCGCTCGGCCCGTTCCCCCCAGGAACTCGGCTCGATCGTCCGGTCCAGCGCCGAGAGCGGCACGCTGGACACCTCGACCGCCGAACTGCTCGACCGTTCGTTGCGCTTCGGCGACCGCACGGCCGAGGAACTGATGACCCCGCGGGTACAGGTCGAGTCGCTGACCGTCGACGGCACGATCAACGATCTGGTCGCAGTCTCGCGCGCCACCGGATTCTCCCGCTTTCCCGTCTATACCGAGGATCTGGACGACGTGCAGGGCGCGGTGCACATCAAGCAGGCGTTCACCGTGCCCGCCGCCGACCGGGACAACGTCCGCATCCGCTCGGTCATGCGGCCGGTGCCCACCGTGCCGGAGTCGCTGCCCGGTGACACTCTGCTGGACCGGCTGCGGGACTCCCGCTTCCAGCTCGCCATCGTCGTCGACGAGTACGGCGGGACGGCCGGACTGGTCACACTGGAGGACGTGGTCGAGGAGATCATCGGCGACGTCCGCGACGAGCACGACGATCAGGAGGCGCCGGCCTCGCAGCAACTCGGTTCCGACACCTGGATGCTCTCCGGTCAGCTCAGGGCCGACGAGGTCGCCGACGTCACCGGGTTCCGGATGCCCGAGGGCGACTACGAGACGATCGCGGGCCTGATCATGCAACGCCTCGGCCGGATCCCTGCCGACGGCGACACCACCGAGGTCGACGGGTGGCGGCTCACCGTCACCTCCATGGACCGGCACCGCGTCGCCGAGGTTCGCGTGCACCGCGGCGCCTCCGGCGAGGAATCGGCGGACGAACCGGACCGGACGACCACCCGGCGGGACCAGGAGGCGAACCGATGAGCGACTGGTTCTACATCGCGCTGGTGGTCGTGCTGCTGCTGGCCAACGCGTTCTTCGTCGGCGCCGAGTTCGCGCTCATCTCCTCCCGCCGTGACCGGCTGGAGGCCTTGCTGGAGCAGGGGAAGACCCGGGCACGCATCGTCATCAACGCGAGCCGCAACGTCTCGCTCATGCTGGCGGGCGCACAACTCGGCATCACCATCGCCTCACTGCTGCTCGGCAGGCTCGGTGAACCGGCGATCGCGCACCAGCTCGCCGGCCTGTTCGAGCTGATCGGGATCCCCGACGTACTGCTGCACCCGATCTCGTTCGCGATCGCGCTGGCGTTCATCACCGTCCTGCACGTGCTGATCGGCGAGATGGTGCCGAAGAACCTGGCCATCGCCGAACCGGAACGGCTCGCACTGTGGCTGGTCCCGGTGCACGTCGGCTGGGTCAAGATCGCCAACCCCTTCATCTGGTTGCTGAACACGGTCGCGAACGCCCTGCTGCGGTTGTTCAAGGTGGAGCCGAAGGACGAACTGGAGACCGCCTACACCTCCGACGAACTCGCCGAACTGCTGAGCGAGTCGCGACAGGAGGGGCTGCTGGAGCAGTCCGAGCACCGACGCCTCAGCCAGACCCTGTCCTCGGTGCAGAAGACCGTGCGCGACGTGCTGGTGCCGATGGACCAGCTCACCACCCTGCCGAGCGCGCCGACGGTGGGAGACGTGGAACGGGCCGTGTCCGGCACGGGCTTCTCCCGCTTCCCGATCCGCGCGGCGGATGGGGCGCTGACCGGCTACGTGCACGTGAAGGACGTGCTCGACCAGGTCGGCGAGGCGCCGGAGACCACGGTGGCCGAGGGCAAGTCGCGGATGCTCACCGAGCTGTCCGCCGACGCGCGACTCGACGTCGCGCTCTCGGCGATGCGCAAGGAGGGCAGCCACCTGGCCAGGGCCATGGACGGCGAGGGTGCGGCCGTCGGCGTGGTGGCACTGGAGGACCTGGTCGAGCAGTACGTCGGCACGGTGCGCGACGGGACCCACGTCGGCGCGTGATGGAACGACTGGCCGAACGGGAGTGGCGGGAGCGGGAGCGGGCGCACGTCGCCCGCATGCGGCGCTGGACCGAACCGCACCAGCGCCGCCGCTCCCTCGGCCAGCCGCATCCGGTGCTGGACTTCCTGTTCACGTACTACTCGCACCGGCCGTCCCATCTCGAACGGTGGCAGCCGGGGCCGGGCGTCGTGCTGGCCGGAGCCGGGGCCCGACGCTTCCTCCGGCGCGCCGCGTTCCGCGAGGTCGAGGGCGGCGTCGCGCTGGACGAGGCCGCGCTCACCGCGGGCCGGCTACGCACGGCCACGGCAGTACGCACCCTGCTGACGGCCACCGCGTCCCGGGCGCCCCGGCTGAACTGCTTCGGTCTGCACGAATGGGCGATGGTCTACCGCCATCCGGCTGACGACGTCCGGCACGCCCAGGTTCCGCTCCGACTGGGCTCCGCGGGCACCGACGAGGTGGTGGAATCCCTGGAGATCCGCTGTGGCCACTATGACGCGTTCCGCTTCTTCACCGAACCCGCGCGTCCACGCAACCGGCTCACTCCCAGCCGGGAGAGCCAGGTCCGGCTGGAACAGCCGGGATGCCTGCACGCCAACATGGATCTGTTCAAATGGGCATACAAGCTCGACCCGTTCATCCCCGCCGAGCTGCTGGGCGACTGTTTCGAACTGGCCGCCGACATCCGTGAGCTGGACATGCGGGCAAGCCCGTACGACCTGTCCGCGTACGGCTATCCGCCGGTGCGCATCGAGACCGCCGCGGGCCGCGCAGAATACGCCAGGGCGCAGTCCGACTTCGCCCGTCGCGCGGCTCCGCTGCGCGATCGGCTGATCGCAGCGTGCGGATCACTACTGACAAAGCACGCGCCGTCCGGTAAATAGAATGACGACTGAAAGTCAGCACACATTCCTGATGAGTGTCGCCTGTTTGGGTGATAACGTTTTGGTTGCATACACTCCGCGTCGGGCAACCTGAGCGAATGTGACAGTGAGAGGACACGATGGGGCGACACAGCAGGGACGAGGACCCGGCTCCGCACCGTCCTGACGACCACTCCCCCTCGGCCCGTTTCCCGGCCGCACCGCAGCCGCCCCAGGCCCCCCGAGGCACGTTCCCGGCCGACGGTGCCCGCTACGGCACCGGCGCCCACCCCCGCCCTGGACAACCGCCCCGCCGTCACCCGGACGCCAGGTCCGCCGACGGCAACGCCGTGCCGGACGTACGCAGGCAGCCGAACGGCCCGCGCGGCAATCCCGGCGGCTCCGCTCCGCGGCGCGGGGGGACGCAACCGCCCGGCCAGGTACCGCCCCGACAGGACGCGCGCCAGCGTTCGGCACGCGACATCCCGCCGGTACCGGCGCCCCCGGAACGTCGCGGACCGACCGGCGAACACCCGCGCCCCGCGGCACCGCAACGCCCGGTCGCCGCCCAGCGCCCCGTCGCGCCGCAGCGTCCCGGCACACCTCGCCCCGGCACACCGCAGCGCCCGGCAGCGGCCCAGCGCCCCGGCACCGGCGACGGCCGCCATCCGGCCGGCCAGCATCCCCGGCCACAGCTACCGCATCGCGGCCCGCAACGTCCCGGGCAGCGGCCCGACGGGCAGCGCCCCGGCGCACCGCGCACGGACGGGCGCACCGGTCAGCATCCGGCGCCGAACCGGCCGGTGCAGCGCCCCGAGGGGCGGACCACCACCGTGCATCCGGTTCCGCCGCGTACCGACCGCAGGCCGGAACCCGCCCGGCCCGCCGAGCCGAGGGCCTCCCGCCGGCCGGACGCGCGGCCCACCGAGATCCACGAGGCCGTGCCCGCCTCCGCCGTCGTGACCGAGGAGCGCCCCGAAGCGGAGACCCGGACCATCCGCCGGGCGCGGGTCGGCGAGGACGACGGTGGCGACCGGATGCTCGCCGAGGAGTCCGCCGACAGCGCAGCCGAGGACGACGGTGAGACCCGGTTCGTCACCGGGCACCACCGCGCCATCGGTAAGGCCGCGCGGCGCAGGCGGGTGGCCAAGTGGCCGATCGCCTGCCTGGTGCTGGTCGCTCTCGTCGGGCTCGGCTGGCTCGGCTTCTCCTGGGCGGCGAGTGAATCCAACACCCGCGCCGAGGCACAGGCGGCGAAGTGCACGGACGGCGATTCGACGCTGGCGGTGGTCGTCACGCCCAGCGCGGAGAAGGCGGTCACCGCGGCCGCACAACGGTGGAACGACGCCAAGACCGTGGTACACGCGCACTGCATCAACGTCGAGGTCAAGGCCGTGCCCTCCGAGCAGGTCCTCGGCGCGCTGTCCGGCAAGACCGGCCTGGACACGATCGGCGGCCTGCCCGCGGCGTGGATCCCCGAATCGGCCTACTGGGTGGACGAGCTGACGGCCAACAAGCCGGAGATCATCGGCTCCCCCGCCGAGTCCGTGGCCTCCGCCCGGTCCGCCGAATACCGCTACCTGGGGCTGTCCGGCAAGGGCATCGACGACGTGCAGAAGCGGGCGGCTCAGTCGTTCCGCGGTTTCCTGACCGAACCCGCCCAGCAGGCCGACTTCACGGCCGGCCGCTGACGCGGGTCCGGTTCAGCTTCGCTCACACCGCGTCGAACACGTCCGGGTCGGCTCCGGTACGGGTGCCGGTGTCCAGCTCTCCGATGGCGGCGATGTCGTCGTCCGCGAGTTCGAAGTCGAACACGTCGATGTTCTCGGCGACGCGGGACGGCGTGACGGACTTCGGGATCACGACGTTGCCGACCTGGAGGTGCCAGCGGAGCACGATCTGCGCCGGGGTCTTGCCGTACTTGTCGCCGAGGCTGGTGATCGTCTGCTCGCCGAGCAGCGCGCCCTGCGCGAGGGGACTCCAGGCTTCGGTGGCGATCCCGTGCTCGGCGTGGAACGCGCGCAGGTCCGCCTGCTGCAACTGCGGGTGCAGCTCGACCTGGTTCACCGCGGGCACGATCTCGGTCTCGTCGAACAGCCTGCGCAGGTGGGCCTGGGTGAAGTTGGAGACGCCGATGGCCCGGACGCGCCCGTCCGCGTAGAGCTTCTCCAGTGCCCGCCAGGTGTCGACGTAGCTGTCCCGCTTCGGCAGCGGCCAGTGGATCAGGTACAGGTCCAGCCGATCCAGGCCCAGCTTCTCCAGGCTGACGTCGAACGCCCGCAGGGCGGAGTCGTAGCCCTGGTCGGCGTTCCACAGCTTGGTGGTGACGAACAGTTCGTCCCGGGCGATCCCGGACTCACGGATCGCCTGTCCCACACCGGATTCGTTCTTGTACACGGCTGCGGTGTCGATGCTGCGGTACCCGGCGTCGAGCGCCGTGGTGACGGCCTTCGCCGTCTCGTCGGCGGGCACCTGGAAGACACCGAAGCCGAGCTGCGGGATGGCGACCGAGTTGTTGAGACTGACTGTGGGCACTGTGGTCATGAAGGAGGGTTCCTCATCTGTCGGCGTCAAGGCGTCCTTACCCCCGGCACAACGCGCTGGCGGCTGCGGTTTAGTCCCGCTGCGACGATCCTCTCACCGACGGCTACCGGCGGCTCGTCACCGGGACCCGGCCGGGTCCGCACCGCCCGGGACACCGCCCAGGAACGCGGCCGTGGCCGGGTCCGCGGGGAAGAACGACTCGATGGACAGCTCGGCGAGCGTGACGTCGAGTGGTGTGCCGAAGGTGGCCACCGTGCTGAGGAACGCGAGTTCACCGGTGGCGTGCCGGAGCCGCAGGGGCACCAGGATGTCACCCGGCGCGGGCACTTCGACCTCCGGCACCGGCTGCTCGCACGGGTAGCCACGGAGTTCGGCCAGCAGGTCGCCGAGCCACGGATCCGCGGTGGCGGCGACCTCCCGGCGCAGGCGCCCCAGCAGGTGTGCGCGCCACTCCCCCAGGTTGACGATCCGCGGCGCCATTCCCCGCGGATGCAGGGTCAGCCGCAGCACGTTCACCGGTGCGAGGGCGAGGTCCGCGTGGACGCCCTCGGTGAGCAGGCCCGCACCGGCGTTGGCCTCGACGAGGTTCCACCGCCGATCGACCACCACCGCCGGGTACGGATCGTGTCCGGCGAGCAGCCTGCGCACGGCGTGCATGGCCGGGGCGAAGTCCGGGGCGGTGAGGGACGTCTCGCCGTAGACCGGGGCGTATCCGGCGGCGAGCAGAAGCTGGTTGCGCTCCCGCAGTGGCACGTCGAGGTGCTCGCCGAGGCGCAGCACCATGTCCCGGCTGGGTGCGGACCGACCGGTTTCGACGAAACTCAGGTGCCGGGCGGAGATCTCGGCGGAGATGGACAGGTCGAGCTGGCTGATCCGGCGCCGGTCGCGCCATTCGCGCAGGAGCTCGCCCACGGGGCGGTGGGCGGCGGCTGCGGTGGTCACCCCGCAACGCTAGCGAGACACCGTCTGCCCGGCCATTACCCGCGGGGTAACGCAGTGCGTTCCCGCGTCCATCGCGAGGCGGTCCTGCGTCCCGTACACCACCGGCACGCAGGACCGCGGGCCGCGCTTCGACTCGGGGCACCGGCGCCGCTTCGGACGGCAGCGTCGGGACAGAGCGAGGAGAGGTAGCCGGTCAGCCGGTCCGGCGCGCGTTGCGCCGCTGGGTGAGTTCGTCCGAGTGCACGGGTTCCTCAATCTCGCCACCATCGGCCCGCTCGGCGGGGAACTCGTGAATCGTGCCGCTGATCTCCTGCATCGCGCCGCTGACGGCGATCCCGAACACGCCCTGCCCGCCCTGGAGCAGATCGACGATCTCCTCCGGGGAGGTGCACTCGTAGACCGTGGTCCCGTCGGAGAAGAGGGTGACCCTGGCGAGGTCGCGCACTCCGCGAACCCGCAGATGCTCGACGGCCACCCGGATGTTCTGCAGTGAGACCCCGGTGTCGAGCAGCCGCTTGACCACCTTCAGGACAAGGATGTCCTTGAACGAGTAGAGGCGCTGCGAACCGGAGCCGTGCGCGGTGCGGATGCTCGGCGCGATCAGCTTGGTACGGGCCCAGTAGTCGAGCTGCCGGTAGGTGATGCCCGCGATCTGGCATGCGGCCGGTCCCCGATAGCCCACGAGCTCATCGGGCAGACGGTCGTCAGGGAACAGCTCGCCCTGCTCGCCGCTGGCGACCTGGACCGGCTTCTCCTCGACCACGCATGCCTCCTCTCGCCCGGCACGACTGCCGGCGAACAAGACCGCGGCGGATGCCCCAGCTGAACGAATCACACCGCCGCAATTTACGTCTGTTGACGGTAAGCCTGCCGGACCGGCCGGTCAACGCGACTCGCGGCGGGCGGGTCGCGAGCTGTGGACAGTTTTCAGGTTTGACGGATTTTACTTGGCCATGTAATTATTTACTCATGCAGGTAAACGAGACATGGGGCGCCGAGATCGGTCACACCCCCACCGAGGCCACCCGCCGGGCCCAGATCGTCACGGCGGCCATCGAGGTCATCGACGAGCACGGCTACGCCAAGGCGTCGTTCGCCAGGATCGTGGAGCGGGCGGGGCTCAGCAGCACCCGGATGATCTCCTACCACTTCGCCAACCGGAACGACCTGATGTGGGCGACCGCGCTCACCGTCATGGAGAGCATGGACAGCTACCTCGGAGAGCGGCTGGACACCACCGGCGGCCGGGCCTCGATGCTCGGTGACTACATTCGGGCCGAGGTCGGCTTTCTCGGCGCACAGCCGAAACAGGTCCGCGCGCTCGTCGAGATCAGCGCACAGGCGCGGGAGCGACCCGACTCGCCGATCATCGAGGCGGTCTGGCGGGACCTGCGGACCGGCAGGCTGGAGCGGCAGCTCACCCAGGGGCAGCGCGAGGGTGCGTTCGGCGAGTTCGACATCAGGGTGATGGCCATGGCCATCCGCCAGTCGATCGACGGCGTGGCACTGCGACTGGCCGGGGAACCGGATCTGGACGTCGACGACTACGGCGCTCAGATCGCGGACCTGTTTCTCCGCGCTACCGCGGCCTGAGGCCCCGTACGGCTCAGGTGTCGGCGCCGCGGAAGTCCTCCGGGGAGACGGAGTCGAGGAACTCGCGGAACTTCTCGACTTCGTCCTCCTGCTCGTCCGGGATGATCAACCCGGCCTCCTCGAGCACGGAAGCCTCGGCGTGGATCGGCACGCCCACCCGCAGGGCCAGCGCGACGGAGTCGCTGGGCCGGGCGGAGACGCGCACGTCGCCGTCGAAGACGAGTTCGGCGAAGAAGGTGCCTTCGCGGAGATCAGTGATGACGACCTGCTCGAGTTCCCGGCCCAGCGAGCCGATGACCTCCTTGAGCAGGTCGTGGGTCAGCGGCCGGGCCGGACGGACGCCCTGCTGTTCCAGGGCGATGGCCGTCGCCTCGACGGAGCCGATCCAGATCGGGAGGTACCGCTCGCCTTCCGTCTCCCGCAGCAACAAGATCGGCTGGTTCGCGGGCAGCTCCACCCGCACGCCCACGACGCGCATCTCGCTCATCGGGCTTCGCCTCCCTCTCCTGCGCGCGGGCAGCGGCGCTGTCCCGGGGATCCCGCATCGACAGGGCCGACGCTACCCGCGTTCCAGACGCCGTGCTCGCCGTGCGAACTCGTCGTCGACCCACACTGTCGTGGGGCCACGGACAACCGTACGGCATCACGGTCACGGAGTGATCCCATACGAACTGCGCAACCTGACTGAGATTTACCCGAAACGTGGCGCATCGCCGTGGCCAGGACCGGGTCCACCGGACGGCCACCAGGACGTGTCCGGCGACCGGCGTGGTCACGGTGTTCGCGCCGAGGCAGCTCATGGCGAAGGCCTCGCGTCGCCGTGCCGGGAACCGCTCGGTCACGAATCCCACCGGCCGGGAATCAGCCGGGCATGCGCTAACCGCCCGTGACGCCCCGGATTCCTGCCTTGACGAGCAGCGTGTGCAAGGCGACGGACAGTGCCGCGAGTTCACGCACCATCTCGTCGGCGCGTTCCTTGGCGTCCTCGTCCCGGTGCCGGTACACCGGCGCGACGATCTGCTCGAGCAGGCCGACCTCTCGGTCCGCCGAGGCGCGGAAGGCCCGCAGGTGCCTCGGCTCGATGCCGAACGCGGTCATCGCCTTGACCGTCCGCGCGATGTGCACCGAGTCGGCGTCGTAGAAACCCGCCGCCCCCGGACGGATCAGGCCGTACTGCTCGAGCTCACCGAGCATCACGAGGTCCACGCCCGCGTCGGCGAGCAGTTCCTCCTGGGTGAGCCGGATGTCCCGTTCCGGCGCGAAGTCCGCGGGGGCCGGCATACCGCCGTGGTCCCCAGGAAACGCGGGCCCGGACAGGGAGACGAGCTTGCGCGGCAGGCGCGGGGCCGATGCCGCAGGTTCCACCCCGCGGTCGGCGGCGTCGAGCTGTTCCTTGATGACCTTCAGCGGAAGGTAGTGGTCGCGCTGTGCCGAGAGCACGAAGCGCAGGCGCTCCACGTCCGCCGGGGTGAACTGCCGGTAACCGGACGGCGTTCGGCTGGGCCGGACCAGGCCCTCCGACTCGAGGAACCTGATCTTCGAGATGGTGACATCGGGGAAGTCGCCGCGCAGTTGCGCGAGGACGGCCCCGATGCTCAACCCGTCACGTTGTGGCCGTCCGGCCGCCGTCACTGCGCCCCCTGGCCCCCGTGTCCCGGGCCGGTCAGGAAGACGAGTCGGAACTTGCCGATCTGGACCTCGTCGCCACCGGCGAGTACGGCCTGGTCGACCGGCTCACGGTTGACGTAGGTGCCGTTCAGGCTGCCGACGTCGATGACGACGAACTCGCCACCCTCACGGCGGAACTCGGCGTGCCGGCGGGAGACTGTCACGTCGTCGAGGAAGATGTCGCTGTCCGGGTGGCGGCCGGCGCTGGTGGTGTCGCGGTCGAGCAGGAAGCGGGAACCCGCGTTGGGGCCGCGCTTGACCACGAGCAGGGCCGAACCGGCCGGGAGCGCGTCCACGCCGGCCACGGGCGGCTCAGGGGCCTGCGGCTCCTGCTGTCCTTCGACCTCGGCCAGGAAGTCGGCCCGGAAAACGGAAGTCCGCTCCGGAGACCGCTCCGGGGGAACGCCGGGCCCGTCGTTCGTGCTCACCTGAGCTCTCCTTACGCGCTGATAGTGCATTACTCAACCATGTGGGCTCGAGTTCGTGGAGCTCGAGATCGTGCAGTTGCCAACGTACCGTGCCTGATCGGTCAGGGACGCCGGGGTTCCCCCAAGCGGCCGCCGCTACCGCCGGGTGAGCGGCGGTTCAGGCACCGATGACGCGCCGGTACCCCCGCGCGCCGAGCAGGTCGTCGACGCCGGTGCGGTAGCCGGGCGCGAGCTCGATCGGCCGGATCCCGGCGTGCGGATCGCCGCCGGTCACCTCGGGGCACCGGCGGCGGACGACGGGGATGCCCGGAGGGCGCTCACGCGGGGACGGCGTTGCGATGGCCGCCGGAGACGGCCCGCACTGTCTGCAGCACGTAGAGCATGCCGGACCACAGGTACAGCGCGCCGCCCCAGACCATGAAGGCGTAGGCGAACGGGCGGGCGGCCTGCGCGAACCCGGAGTCGCCCTGCATGAGCAGCAGTAGCGGGAAGGCGTACATGAGCAGGAACGTCGCGGCCTTGCCGATGTAGGCGACCTCGGGCGGGGCGAAACCGTTGCGGCGCAGGACGAGGATGCACACCGCGCAGACGATCTCGCGGCCGATCAGTACGGCCACCACCCACCACGGCACGATCTCGCGGACCAGGAACGCGAAGAGGGTGGCGATGATGTACAGCCGGTCGGCGGCCGGGTCGAGGAGCTGACCGAGCCTGCTCATCTGGTCCAGCCAGCGGGCCAGCTTGCCGTCGAGCCAGTCGGTGAACCCGCCGAACATGAGGATGGCGACCGCCCAGCCGTCCTCTTCGGGACCCAGCAGCAACCAGAGGAACACCGGCACGAGTGCCAGCCGAAGGATGGACAGCAGGTTGGGCACGGTCAGGGCCTGCCGTGCCAGCGACGGTTCCGCCCGTTCGGTGGCCTGCTCGGGCTGCTCGCTCACGTGCACACCGTAGCCGCCATCGGAGGGGCCGACACGGGGTGGTCGGCGCCGTTGCCCGGCGCCGCGGGCGGACCTGCCACGGCCGGTTGCCGTGCGGGCCGGGGCAAGCGCCGTACCCGCTCACCGGTCATTCGGCGCGGCGCAGGCTCCAGCCGCGACGCTGCAGGTCCGCCCGGGTCAGCGCGAGGGGGCGGCCACGCGCGTCGCGGCCCATCCAGCGCGGCCTGCCCGCGACGCCCTCCAGCACGTACGGGCGTCCCTGGCTCCATACGACGCTGCACGGGGTGGTCGGCGGGAGGGCCGGGGTGGACCCGGCTGCGGACGGGGCGGCGGTACCGGTGTCGGTCTGGGTGGTCATCACTCTCTGCCGTCTCGGGGATCGGGGGTGGGGTGGGCGGGGAACGCGGATGGTGATGCCGGGAGGCCCCGGCCACGGTGTTTCGGGGGTGACGTCGTGGCCGGGACTGCGCCTGCCGGGTTTCCTGCTCGGGGTTCGGTGTTCGGGGCTTCTCGTCGTGCGGTTGGAACGTTCGGCCGGTCGGGTCCGGCTCCGCCTCGGGGCGGCGGAGGAATCCGCGGCGGGGACCGCGCATCCACACCATGAACGTCGAACATCGGCGCCGAAGTGTTAACCCCTCACGGGAATTCCTTCGCCCGGCGGCGTGTCGGCGTCGCCGGGCGGCGTGTCGGCGTTACGCCGCACCGGTCACCCGGATACCACACGACGTCACGACGACGACCCGACCGTCCACAGTGGACTGAACGACCCGGCGGGCACGGGGACGGCGTCAATCCCACGACCGGAGCAATCGTTGCGGGACAATCGCGAACGCCACACCCATCCGGCGAAGGGAACAGCGTGTCCGAGACGGGACCCATCACCGGACGTACCGCGCTGCTGGTCTCCGCCTGCGCCGCCGGGCTGCTGCTGGCCGGATGCGCCGGGGAGCCCGCCGCCGCACCCGCCACTCCCCCGGCACCGGCCACGACCTCCGCGGCACCGGCCGGGGCGAGCTCGCCGGCCACGCTGCCACCCGTCCCGGGCGCGGCGGGCGACACGCCGGAACCCGGCCCGCCGCCCGCCGGTGAGCAGGCACCGCCACCGGCCGGAGACGGCCCCGCGCCCTCGGCGGACTGCGGCACGGTGACGGCGGCGAGCGGACTGACGTTGCAGGTGCTGGGCGGTGACACGGGCTCGGCACCGTGCGAGGAGGCGACCCGCGTGGTGCGGCAGTTCCACGAGCGCATCGCGGGCCGGCAGGCCGCGGGCTCGGACGAGCCGGCGACCGGCAGCGTGGAGGGCTGGGACTGCGTGTCCGGCCCGCCGTCCGCGCAGGGTGGCACCTCCTGCGGCAAGGGCACCCTGACCGTCCTCGCCGCGGTCGTCCCGGCCGAATGAAACGCGCGAGGCGGCCTGGTGCTCAGCCCTTGAGCCGCGGGAAGTCCTCCTCGCGGAACTCTCCCTCGGTGCGCTCGCCCTTCGCGTTCTCCCGTCCGCGCAGCTCCACCCGGCGGATCTTGCCGGAGATCGTCTTGGGCAGTTCGGCGAACTCGAGCCTGCGGACGCGCTTGTAGGCCGCCAGGTTCTCGCGGCAGAAGGTGAGGATGCTCAGTGCGGTGTCGGCGTCCGGCCGGTGACCGCTCGCCAGCACCACGTAGGCCTTCGGCACCGACAGCCGGATCGGATCCGGACCGGGCACCACCGCGGCCTCGGCGACGGCCTCGTGTTCGAGCAGCACGCTCTCCAGCTCGAACGGTGAGATCCGGTAGTCGGACGCCTTGAAGACGTCGTCGGTCCGGCCGACGTAGGTGATGTACCCGCGCTCGTCCACGGAACCGACGTCGCCGGTGTGGTAGTAGCCGCCCTCGAAGGCGGCGGCGGTGCGCTCCTCGTCGTCGGCGTAGTCGACCATCAGCCCGACCGGCCGGCGGGTCAGGTCCAGGCAGATCTCGCCCTCCTGCCCCGGCTCACCGGTGGCGGGATCGAGCAGCGCGACGGTGAAGCCCGGCAGCGCACGGCCCATCGATCCCGGGACGACGTCCTGCCCGGGCGTGTTGGCGATCTGCACGCTGGTCTCGGTCTGGCCGAAGCCGTCCCGGATGGTGACTCCCCAGGACTTGCGGACCTGCTCGATCACCTCGGGGTTCAACGGCTCCCCCGCCCCGACCACCTTCTGCGGCGGCGTGCGCAGAGCGCTCAGGTCGGCCTGGATGAGCATGCGCCACACCGTCGGCGGCGCACAGAAACTGGTCACCCCGCAACGGTCCATCTGACCCATCAGCGCGATCGGGTCGAATCGGCCGTAGTTGTACAGGAACACCGTCGCCTCGGCGTTCCACGGAGCGAACACGTTGCTCCAGGCGTGTTTCGCCCAGCCCGGCGACGAGATGTTCAGGTGCACGTCGCCCGGTTCGAGGCCAATCCAGTACATTGTGGACAGATGGCCGACGGGGTACGAGACCTGCGTGTGCCGGACGAGTTTCGGTTGCGCCGTCGTACCCGAGGTGAAGTACAGCAGCAACGGGTCGGTGGCCGCGCTCGGGCCATCCGCGGTGAACCCGGCCTCCGCCTGGTAGGAGTCGGAGTAGGAGAGCCAGCCGTCGACGGCCTCGCCGACCACGATCCTTGTGTAGTCACCCTCGACCTCGGCGAACTTCTCCGCGTCGGCCGAGCCGACCACCACGTGCGCGGCGGCACCGCGCTCGACACGGTCACGCAGATCGACGGGACCGAGCAGGGTGGACGCGGGGATGATCACAGCGCCGAGTTTGATCGCCGCCAGGATCGTCTCCCAGAGTTCACCCTGGTTGCCCAGCATCAGGATGAGCCGGTCGCCGCGGGTGACACCGTTGCGCCGCAGCCAGTTCGCCACCTGGTCCGACCGGCGCGACATCTCGGGGAACGTCCACCGGTTCTCGGTGCCGTCCTCCTCGACGATCCACAGCGCGTACCGCTCGGCGTTGGCCGGGTCGCGGGCGATCTCGTCGAACCAGTCGATGGCCCAGTTGAACTCCTCGAACCGCGGCCAGTCGAACTCGCGCACAGCGGTGTCATAGTCCATCCGGTGGGCCAGCAGATGGTCCCGCGCTTCCCGGAACCGCTGGTGCGCTCCTGCCGACGTCGCAGCGTCATTGCTCACGATGGCCTCCTCGTCCGCTCGCCTGCCGGTGTCCGGACCGGCCGCTCACTCGCCCTTGTACTCGGGTGCGCGCCGTTCCATGAATGCTTGTACCGCCTCGGCGAGGTCCTTGCTCGGCATGAACGCGGAGTTCCACGCCGCGACGTACCGCAGACCGGCCGCGACCTGCTGCTCGGTGTTGACCGACAGCACGTCCTTGACGCCGCGCACGACCAGCGGCGGATTGGCGGCGATCTCGGCCGCCATCTCGCGGGCGGCGGCCAGCACGGACTCCTGGTCGTCGTAGACGTGGTTGACCAGGCCGATCCGCTCGGCACGCGCGGCGTCGATGTCCTTGCCGGTCAGGGCGAGCTCGCGCAGGTTGCCCTCACCGATGATGCCGCCGAGGCGTTGCAGGCTGCCCAGGTCGGCGACGATGGCGACCTTGACCTCACGGACACTGAACTTGGCCTCGGCGCTGGCGAGCCGGATGTCCGCGGCACTGATCACGTCCACGCCGCCACCGATGCACCAGCCGGAGACCGCCGCGATGACGGGCGTGCGGATGGCGGCGATGGAGGACACCGCGTCCTGCAGCGACCGGATCTCGTCGAGGAAACCGGTACGTGGCGCGGCGAGCGACTCGCCATGCAGGAACTCCGCCCAGGTCGGCAGCATGGCCGGCAGGTCGAGGCCGTAGGAGAAGTGGGCACCGCTGCCGGTCACGATGATCGCGCGGACCGCGGGGTCGGCGTCCAGCGTGCGAAAAACCACCGGCAGCTCGCGCCAGAAGTCCGGCCCCATGGCGTTGCCCTTGCCCGGGCCGGTCAGCGTCACCTCGGCGACGTGGTCCGCACGGCGCACGGTGAGCGATTTCAGGTCCTGGAGGGCGTCGGCGCTGTCGGTCATGGCTGCCATCTTCACCCATGCCGTTGACCGCGTGCCAGTGCGTCCCCTCCGCACCGCGCTCACGCTGCGTGCGGTGACCGGCTCTCACCCGGTGGTGTACCGATGTCGGGGACGGATGGTTTGCTGGTACCCGACGATCAACGTCTCGCGGCAGGAAGGGCGGTGCGCATGGCCTCGGCGAACGCGACGGTCACGGAGGACAGGATCCCGGCCGGCCACGAGCGCGGGCGGCGCGGGCGTCCGCGCCCGATCGAACTCGCCGGATCGTTCGACTTCGGCGGGCACCGGCTCGCCTACACCGAGTTCGGCTCGGGCGACCGGGTCGTCGTCCTGACGCACGGGATCATGTTCACCCGGCGGATGCACGCGCCGCTGGCGCGCAAGCTGGCGGCGGACGGCTTCCGGGTAGTCACCCTGGACCTGCTGGGCCACGGTGAATCGGACCGTCCGGTGGAGTCCTGGCGGTACTCGATGCCCGCGTTCGCCGAGCAGACGCTGGCGCTGTTCGACCACCTCGGCATCGAGCGTGCGGTGCTGGGCGGCACCTCGCTGGGTGCCAACGTCGCGCTGGAGGTCTCGGTGACCGCGCCCGAGCGGCTGCACGGGATGGTCGTCGAGATGCCGGTGCTGGACAACGCTATCGTCGCCGGCCTGCTCATCTTCGCGCCGCTGCTGTTCGCGGCCCGCTTCCTGCCGGTGACCGTGCAGGGCGTCGCCGCCGCCGCGCACCTGGTGCCGCACGGCAACCAGTGGGTGGACGTCGTCACCGACACCCTGGACCAGCAGCCGGAACCGATGGCAGCGCTGCTGCACGGCGTGCTGTTCGGCCGGGTCGCGCCGCCCAAGTCCGTCCGCAAGCGAATCGACGTGCCAGCACTGGTCATCGGCCACCAGCGCGATCCGATCCACCCGTTCGGCGATGCCGACAGCCTGGCCGCCGACCTGCCCAGAGCCGAGTTCCTGCAGGCCCGCAGCCCGGTCGAACTGCGCTTCGATCCCGGCAGGCTCACCGAGGCGATCTGCGACTTCGCTCAGCGCTGCTACCCGCGCTGAGCCGCCTGCGCGAGTCCGGCCACCGGCCCGATGACGATGATGGCGGGCGGTCGTACCCCGGCGTCCCGGCAGTCGGTGGCGACCGACGCGAGGGTGGAGCGCAGTACGCGCTGCGAACGCATGGTGCCGTCCTGCACGACGGCGACCGGGGTGTCGGCGGGACGGCCACCGCCGCGTAGCGCCTCGGCGAAGCTGTCGATCCGGTCGACGCCCATCATCAGCACGAGGGTCCCGCGCATGCGCCCGAGCAGGTCCCAGTCAACCAGGGACTGCTCGTGGCCGGGCGGCAGGTGACCGGAGACCACCACGACCTCGTGCGCGACGCCCCGGTGGGTCACCGGCACATCGGCGAGCGCCGGCACCGCGAACGCGCTGGTGACACCCGGGACGACCGTCACCGGCACGCCGGCCTCCGCGCAGGCGAGCACCTCCTCGAAGCCACGGCCGAAGACGTACGGGTCACCGCCCTTGAGCCGCACCACGAACTTGCCCGCCCGTGCCCGGTCGATCAGCGTGGAGTTGATCACGTCCTGGGCCGCGGCCCGGCCGTACGGGATCTTCGCGGCGTCGACGATCTCGACCTGCGGAGCGAGCTCGTCGAGCAGTTCCCTCGGGCCGAGCCGGTCCGTCACCACCACATCGGCCCTCGCGAGCAGCCGCCTGCCGCGGACGGTGATCAGGTCGGGGTCGCCGGGGCCACCGCCGACCAGCGCGACCCCGCCGGATTCGGCCGCGAAGCGCGCCTGCTCGCCGGGATCGGCGAGGGCCCCGTCCCGGAGGGCGTCCAGCACGCCGTCCCGGACCGTCGCCGACCGGCGCGGTGTTCCACCGGAGAGGACACCGACGAGCAGGCCGTCGTGCGTGCCGGAAGCCGGGGTGACCGCGCTGCCGCGGGTACCGTCGTCGGCCCGGACGCAGAACACCCGGGACCGTTCCGCCTCGGCGCACACCGCTTCGTTGACCCCGGTGTCGTCCGTGCACGCCAGTGCGTACCAGGCGCCGGCCAGATCGCCGTCGGCATAGGAACGGCGGTGCCAGACGATCTCGCCCGCGTCGGCCATGCCCCCCACCGAGGGCGTCGACTCCGGCGACACGAGCTCGACCCTGGCGCCGGCGGCGACGAGCCTCGGCAGCCGCCGCTGGGCCACGGAGCCGCCACCGACCACGACGACCCGCCGTCCGGCGAGGTCGAGTCCGACAAGGTAGTGCTGCTCGTGCGACATGGCGTCCAGCATGCCGCCCCGGACGATCAGCCGCGCAGCAGGGCGAGCAGTTCGGCCTGCTCGAACATCGTCGCCGTGTCGATCGCCGAGGGCGTGCCCGCCGCGGGATCGGCGCCGCCCGCGAGCAGGACGGTGACGACCTCCCGCTCCGCCTTGAAGACGGCGCCCGCCAGCGGGCTCTGACCGCGGTCGTTGAGCCTGTTCACCTCGGCGCTCCGCTCCACCAGCGCACGGACGGCGGCCGGGTGCCCGTGGTAGGCGGCCAGCATGACCAGTGTGTCGCCGGAGTCGTTGGTCAGGTTCACCGGGATCCCGGCGTCGACGTAGGCCGCGAGGCTCTCGGCGTCTCCGGTGCGGGCGAAGCCGAACACCTTGGCCCACAAGGCGAGCAGCTCCGCGTCGGGCTCGGCAGCGGGGTCGCCGGGGTCGCCGGGATTGACGCTCATCCGGCGATCCTCGCACATCGTGTGGTGGTGGGCGGCGAACGACGCCCACCACCACCCGGTCAGTTGCGCACGCGTGCCGGGTACGGCAGCAGGGCCATCTCCCTGGCGTTCTTGATCGCCACGGACACCTGCTTCTGTTGCCGGGGAGTCAGTCCGGTGACCCGGCGGGCACGGATCTTTCCCCGGTCGGAGATGAACTTGCGCAACAGTTCGACGTCCTTCCAGTCCACTTCGGACACTCCGGCCGCCAGTAGCGGATTGCGCTTGCGCTTGAACGGCTTCGCGGCGGGCTTGGGCACGGCGCTCACCAGCTCGACTTGCTGACGCCGGGCAGCTCACCGCGGTGCGCCATCTCGCGCAACCGGACACGGGACAGGCCGAAGGCCCGATGATAGGCCCTCGGCCTGCCGTCCACGACGTCCCGGTTGCGGATCCGGGTGGGGCTGGCGTCCCTGGGCAGCTTCTGCAACGCGGACACGGCTGCCTGCTTCTGTTGCCAGGTCGAGCCGGACGCGGCGATGACGGCCTTGAGTTCCGCCCTGCGCTCCGCGTGCCGGGCGGCGATCACCTTCCGTTGCTCGTTCTTGGCGATCTTGGACTTCTTCGCCATCAGCGGTCCTCCTTGAAGTCGACATGCCTGCGCGCGATCGGGTCGAACTTGCGCAGCACCATGCGATCCGGGTCGTTGCGGCGGTTCTTGCGGGTGACGTAGGTGAACCCGGTGCCCGCCGTGGACCGCAGTTTGATGATCGGGCGAATCTCGTTGCGTGCCATCTAGAACTTCACTCCCCGGGCGCGCATCTCCCGCACCACCGCATCGATCCCGCGCTTGTCGATGGTCTTCATCCCGTTGACCGACACCCGCAGCCGGACGTGGCGGCCCTCGCCGGGAACCCAGTAGCGGCGGCGCTGCAGATTGGGTTCCCAGCGCCGGGACGTGCGCTGGTGCGAGTGCGAGACCTGTTTGCCGTACCCGGGTTTCTTCCCGGTCACCTGGCACACGGCGGACATCCGGCCTCCTTCTTCTCGTGGCACGACCCATCGTCGCGCTAGTTGATATTGATAGTCATTTTCATCTACGATAGCAACCTGCCCCTGAAGTCGAAGACCGGCACGAAAGCTGGAGAGCCACGTGACAGACACCCCGCGGGTGCCCCTCGTCCTCATCGCCGGACTGGCGACCGGACCCTGCGCGACGCTCGCCGACCGGCTGTGCGACGACGATCCCGGCACCGCCGTCGTCCACCACGAGCTGCGCGACATCGAGTCCGGCGTGGTCCGCAGACGGCTGCGCCTCGGCGGCCGCGATCAGCTCACCGTCCTCGAACTCGCGCACGGCTGCGTCTCCTGCACCCTCCGCGAAGATCTGCTGCCCCTGCTGCGAACCCTGGCCGGGATTCCCCGGGTGCGCCGCATCGTCGTCCATCTCGACGAGGCGATGGAACCGGAACCGGTGTGCTGGGCCGTGCGCAACGTGCTGGTCGGCGATCGCCCGGTCATCGAGGACGTCCGGATCGAGGGCGTGCTCGCCGTCCTCGACGCCGCGACCTGGCTGGACGACGTCACCGGCGACGAGGTGCTGGCCGAACGCGGCCTGCGGGCGAGCCCCGAGGACGAGCGGACCGTGGCGCAGGTGGCGCTCGCGCAGGCCGAGTTCGCCGACGTCCTCGTCCACTCCGGCAGTGCCCCCGACGCGTGGACGGCCGCACGGACCGCCGCCGTGCTGGACCGGACAGCGCCGAGTGCGCCGCGGCTGGATCTGGAAACACTGGACATCGGTGCCATCCGCGCGGCGATTCCAGCGGCCGCCCGCAGAGGTGAGGTCACCGACATGCACGGCCCGCTGCTGCGCGGCGAACCACCACTGCACGCCGACTGCGGCATCGCCGTACTGCTCTACACCGCCCGCAGGCCCTTCCATCCCGGCAGGCTGCACGAGGCCATCGACGTGCTGCTCGACGGCGTGATCCGCACCCGGGGCCGGGCCTGGGTGGCCAGCCAGCCGGACACGGCGTTCTGGATCGAGTCCGCGGGCGGTGGCCTCGGCATCGGTCACGCGGGGGCTTGGCTGGCCGCCGAGGACGGACCGGCCTGGGAGGACGTCTCCCCCGAGCGCAGCGCCCTCGCCGCCTTGCGCTGGGACCCCGAGTTCGGTGACCGCGCGCAGGAACTCGTCGTCGTCACCGGGCACGCCACCCCGGAGGAGGTGGGCTCGGCGCTGGACGCCGCTCTGCTGACCGACAACGAACTCGGTGGTGGTCCCACGGCCTGGCTCGCCTATCCCGACCCGTTCGGAGACTGGCACGAGGAACCCTGCGAGGACAACGACGTCCCGGCCGACCGGCACGACGCCCAGGTCGCCCCGGCTACGGAAGGACCCCACGGCGAATCCCGTGGCGGAGAAGGAAAGGAACAACAGTGAAACCAGGTATCCATCCCGACTACCACCCGGTGGTCTTCCAGGACTCGTCCAACGGGGACGCGTTCCTGACCCGGTCCACCATCACCTCGGAGCGGACCGTCCAATGGAGCGACGGCAACACGTATCCGCTCGTGATGGTGGACGTCAGCGCGTCCTCCCATCCATTCTGGACCGGCGCGAAGCGGGTCATGGACACGGCGGGACGGGTGGAGAAGTTCCACCGGCGCTACGGCAGGCGAGACGGCGGGGGGTCACGATAATGGCCGTACCGAAGCGAAAGCTGTCCCGCAGCAACACCCGCTCACGCCGTGCGCGGTGGAAGGCGGCCGTGCCGGACCTGGTGCCGGTGACCGTGGACGGCACCAGGCGTCTCGTGCCACGGCGGCTGGTCGCGTACTACCAGCGCTTCGGTCGCTGACATGGAACCCACCGCCGCGGGCGCCACCTTCAACGCCGCCGCACCTGAATTCGCCCGCTGGTACGCCCGGTTGTGGCGGCCACTCGGCGAACTCACCGTGGCGGTGTCACGGCCGCGCCCCGGCGAGCGGGTGTTCGACGCCTGCTGTGGTTCCGGCGCGTCCGCCGTGCCCGCCGCGCACGCGGTGGGCCCGTCCGGCGCGGTCGACGGCGTCGACATGGCGGGCGCCCTGCTTGATCAGGGGCGTGCCGTGGCCTCGGCAGAAGGGTTGGCGCAGCTCACGTTCACCGAGTCGGACGTGCTCACCTGGGAGTCGCCGCACAGTCCCTACGACCTGGTGCAATGCGCCTACGGTGTGTTCTTCCTGCCGGACCTGAACTCCGGCACGAAGACGCTGCTGAGCAGGCTACGGCCCGGCGGGCGGTTCGCCGTGACCGTCTGGGGCAACGAGGCGATGCGATCACTTCTGGCCGCCGGGATGCCCGCTATCGCGTCCGAACGGCCGGCGGCGCGCACCGCCATGAGCGGCAACGATCCGTCCGCGCCACTGCGTACCCCGGCGAAGCTCCGCGCCTGGCTCGAACAGCTCGGGCTGGAGCGGGTCTCCGTCACCGAAGTCGGCTTCCGGCAACCCCTGCATCCTGACGACGCCTGGGAGTTCCTGATCGGAGCGGCGCTGCGCGGCTACCTGGTCGGCCTCGACTCGGCGGCCGTCGAGCGGGTCAGAGAACGGTTCCTGGCGAACCTCGCCGAGCAGGGCACGGTCACGCTCGATGCCGACTCCCTGATCGGGCTCGGTCACCTCGGCACTACGCGACCGTCGCCCTGACGCGTTCGGGGCCTCGACGGGTTTGAGGCTCCGGCAGGTTCGGGGCTCCGGCAGGTTCGGGGCTCCGGCAGGTTCGGGGCTCCGGCAGGTTCGGGGCTCCGGCAGGTTCGGGATCCAGCGGGCTCGGCAGGACACGGGGTCGGCAGGGCCCGCCCCCGGGCTCCGGGCTCCGGGCTCCGGCGGGATCGGGACCGGCCGGGGCACACTGGGACGAGTCCGTGCGCGTCATGCGAGGTCGTTGGCGCGGGCAAGGTCTTCACGGCGGGCAGGTTCGTCGGCACGAGCAGGCTCTCCACAGCGGGCAGGTTCGTCGGGCATTCTGATTACCTGAGCCCTCTCACATTCCTGCCAGTGAGGTCGGGTTCGCCTGCCTGCTCATGGTTCCTCTGTGCGGGTGCGGGTTCTGACGGTGTTCGAGGACTTGGCGGGCCGCGCATTGTCGGGGTGTTCTCGGGTTTCGGGCACGCCTTCGGCGGGCCGTGTGAAACTGTCGCTCCTCGGGTCTTTCGCCGTCGCTGGTCACCAGCGACAGTTCCCCACGGGACGGGTTTCTCGGTTCCGTATTCTTCGGCGTCGGCTGAGTTGTTGCGCTCGCTTGGTATATCACCTTGGGGCTCAGCGAAAGCTCGTATTATCGGGGTGTTCTCTGGTTTCGGGCACGCCTTCGGCGGGCCGTGTGAAACTGTCGCTCCTCGGGGCGTTCGCCGTCGCTGGTCACCAGCGACAGTTCCCCACGGGACGGGTTTCTCGGTTCCGTATTCTTCGGTGCGGGTTGGTTGTCGCGTCCACTCGGCGTGGTCGCGCTCGGTGTCGTTCCCCTGTTGTGGCGTCGGGTCTCTTTCGGCAACTGGCTTGGCGGCAGGGCGGCTCCGGACGGGACTGCTGTCTGACTCCTGACCGGGCCGGGCCGGGGTTGGTGGTTGCTGGCTGCACGGGATGCGCATGGGGCGCAGGTGCGCTGCGGTGCATCACGCAGGGGGCGTCACGGTAGGTTTCTGGCGCGGTCACACCGCGCTGCACGCGGGCCCGTTATCGCCTCCCGGCAGGGGGCGTCACCGGCGACACTTCTTGACGTCTGCCGCGACTACTTTCGCGACCAATCACCGCTGACGGAATGATTCCCATAATATCCCGCATCGGCCCACTGTCGACATTTCGCACGAATGGCACATTCGCGTGTGCGGGGCACCTGATGGTGTGATTGGAATGGTGTCCGGGGTTCGCTAGAATGGGTTCATGATCAGCGGGGGATCTGTTGAAGTTTGGTTGGCTGCGATTCTTGATATGGATTCGCGGGAAACGGTGCGGGTCGATCACGGGGGTCTGGCCGGTGTTCGACTGTCTTCGTTGTCGGCGCGTGGGCTTCTTCGGGTGATGCGCGATGCCGAGGTCGCCCGATCGCGTGCCGAGGCTGTGCAGGTGCGGGCGGTGGCTCGGTTCGCGGCGTTGTCGGAGGAGTCGCGCGGGGTGGCGGCGGAGGTCGCGTTGACCCTGGCCACCACCGAGCACCGTGCACAGCGGATGGTGGCGCACGCCCAGGCGTTGACCACACGGCTGCCCGCGACATTGGCTGCTCTGGACACCGGCACCATCGATGCGTACAAGGCATCGAAGATCGTCGATGCCACCAACCCGCTATCGGACGAGCACGCCACTGCCGTGGACGCGGCGATGGTGGGTCGGCTCGACGGGCGGAATCCGTCCAGCATTCGCCGCGCCGCCGTGCGGCAAGTCGTGGCCGTCGATCCGGACGGGCATGCTGAGCGGGCGCGGAAACGGCGTCTGGAACGCAGCGTGCAGTTGGTGCACCAGGACGACGCCATGAGCACCCTGATCGCCGATCTGCCTGCCGAGACCGCCACGGCGATCTACGCACGCGTGGACCGGATCGCGAAAACCCTGCGCGGTGGGGGCGAAACCCGCACCCTGGAACAGCTACGTGCCGATGTGTTCGCCGAACTCTGCCTCGGCCACCGCACCGCCGAGACACGTACCGAAGTGTTCGTGCACGTCGCCGCGACCACCCTGGCCGGGGTCGACGACCATCCCGCCGAGCTGCCCGGTCACGGGCCGGTATCGGCCTGGCTGGCCCGCCACCTCGCGGCCCGCCCGGGTTCGGTGCTGCGCAAGGTCGTCACCGACCCGGTCACCGGGACGGTGCTCGACCTCGGACGTACCCGCTACCGGCCACCCGCGGCGTTGGCCGAGTGGGTGAAGGTACGCGACCGGGAATGCCGGATGCCGGGTTGCCACCGGCCGTCCCACGTATCCGACATCGACCACACAGACGACTGGGCACGAGGCGGCAAAACCAGCGCCGACAATCTGACCGGGCTGTGCCGACGACACCACCGCCTCAAAGACCTCCCCGGCTGGCGCTTCGCCACCGACAACACCGGAACCCTGCACATCACCACCCCCAACGGCCAGCACCACCACAGCCGACCCGAACCCCTCCACCCACCGGCGGACACACCTGCGCCCTTCTGACATGCGGTACCGCGCAGCCGTCGAACACAGACAGCATCGAACCCTCCGAACCAGAAACCGTGTACGTGAACCCCGACCCGGGAGGAAGCGAAGTCGCCGCAGCGCAACGGCCAGCGCACTGCCGGGACAGCACGGCGCCCGCCTTGCACGCCCACGCGATATGTCGACGAGTCGCGGCCCCGGGGCGACTATGACGCTGCCCCGCAGATCCTCCGGGTGGCCGTTCCGCTCGCGTGCCGGCGGACGGTCGCCATCCGGAGTGCCGGCATCGGTGCGAGACGGGCCCCCACGACCGGCCACCACAACCGATAGCCGACGCCGCAACGGGACGACCGCTCACCAGCGACACACGGCTCGACGCGCCACACATGTCAGCCAGGCGCGCCTTGCCATGCGGCCGAACAACACGGAACGCCGTCGAAGTCAGCTCCGCTCCGGCGGGTCCCCAGGGCCCCCGCCGCCGCTGCCGCCGCCGGAACCACCGCCGCCGGAACCGCTGCCCCCCGGCACGGCACCACCGCCGGAGACCCCTCCCGGATCGGCAGCCGGGAACGCCGCGCCCCGCGCGGACAGCCTGCCCTGCAACTGATCGAACGACACAGCAAGCAGAATCAGCACACCGATCGCGATCCGCAGGTAGAACGAGTTGACCCCGAGCAGGTTGCCACCGTTGTTCAACGTGGACGTGATCAGCGCACCGGTGGCGGCACCGAGTGCCGTGCCCTTCGCGCCGAACAAGCTCGCCCCGCCGATCACACAGGCGGCGATCGCGTCCAGCTCGTAGGTCTCACCCATCGTCGGAACACCGGCGTCGAGCCGCGAAGCCAGCAGCACACCCGCCAGCCCGGCCAGCAACCCGGACATCGCGTAGACCGTCACCAGCACCCTCGGCACCGGCACACCGGACAGCCGCGCCGACTCGGCGTTCGACCCCGCCGCGTAGACGTAACGCCCGAACACGGTGCGCCGCAACAGGAAACCGATCGCCAGAATGACGATCACGGTGATGATGAGCAGATTCGGGATACCGAAAACAGTGTCGTTCGCGATCGAGGAGAACCCCTCGGGCAACGGCTGGACAGTGTTGGCGTTGGTGACCACCAGCACCAGGCCTCTCGCCGCGCCCATCATCCCCAGCGTCACGATGAACGGTGGCAGTTTCGCGTACGCCACCAGCACACCGTTGATCATGCCGACCCCGGCGCCGACGGCCACCGCGCACAGGATCGCCAGCGGAATCGGCATCCCCATCACCAGAAGCTGCGCGGCGACCGCTCCGGTCAGGCCCACCACCGACCCCACCGAGAGGTCGATCCCCTTCGTCAGGATCACCAGCAGCTCACCGATGGCGATGATGCCGTACACAGCCCACTGCCTCGACAGGTTCGCCATGTTGCCGCCGGTCAGGAAACTCTCGCTGGCGAGCGCGAGCGCACCGAAGAGGATGACCAGCACGACCAGGCCACCGCCCTCGCGCCCGACGGCCTCGCTCCAGCCGATGATCCGCGAGGGCCGCCCACCGCCGTGGGACAGCTCGGACTCGCGGACGAACAACCTAGGCTGCGCCATTCTCGCCCTCCGGAACTCCCGTGCTCGCCAGCCGGAGCAAGCCTTCCTCGGTCGCCTCCGCCGCCGGGACCTCGCCGACCGCCGCCCCCGCACGCAGCACGAGGATCCGGTCGGCAAGGCCCAGCAACTCGGGCAGGTACGACGACACCACGACGATCGCGAACCCGCGCGCAGCGAGATCACCGATCAGCGTGTACAACTCGGCCTTCGCACCCACGTCGACGCCCTTGGTGGGCTCGTCGAACAACAGCACCCGGACATCGCTGACCAGCCAGCGGGCGATCAGCACCTTCTGCTGATTGCCACCGGACAATGTGGACACCGGAGCGTCGTAGGAACCGGCACGCAGCCGCATTCCGTCCAGCACCTCGTCCACGGCTCCCGACTCCCGCCGAGCCGACAGCAGGCCCCGCCTGCCGATACCACGCAGGCTGGCGACCGAGACGTTCTCCCGGATCGACAGCTCCGGCAGCAACCCCAGTTCCTTGCGGTCCTCCGACAACAGGCCGATACCGGCACGCACCGAGTCCGCCGGCCTGCCCGGCGGCACCCGTTTCCCGTCCACCTCGACAGTCCCCGACTCCGGCGGATCGGCACCGAAGATGCCGCGCAGCAGTTCACTCCGCCCCGCACCGAGCAGACCGGCCACGCCGAGCACCTCACCGGCACGGACGTCGAGATCGACGGCGTGCCCGCCGCCTCGTGGCCGCAGGCCACGCACCCGGAGCAGTGCCGCGCCCTCGTTGCCTGCCGAGGTCCCGCGCGGATACAGCTCCTCCACATCCCGGCCGACCATCGCCGCGATCAACGTGTCCTCGGTGAACTCGACCATCTCCGCGGAGCGGGTCACCGCACCGTCGCGCAACACCGTCACCCGGTCGCCGATCTCGAACATCTCCTCCAGCCGGTGACTGACATAGAGGACGGCCACGCCCGCGTCCCGCAGCGCGGAGATCCGCCGTAGCAGGGACTCCGCCTCGCTACCGGACAACGCGGTGGTCGGTTCGTCGAAGATGATCACCCTCGGCTCGTCGCCGAGTACCTTCGCGACCTCCACGAGCTGACGTGTCGCCGCGGGCAGCTCGGAGACCACAGTGGACGGATCGAGGCCACCGAGGCCGACCCGGTCCAGCCGGGCCCTGGCCTGTTCCCGCAACCGGCCCCGGTCCAGCACGCCACCACGGGACGGAAGCCTGCCCATCAACAGGTTCTCGGCCGCCGACAGATGCGGTAACAGGCTCAGTTCCTGATACACCGCACCGATTCCGGCGGCGCGGGTCGCGGCCGGCGTCAACGAGACCGGCAGCGGGCGACCGTCCACTACGTACTCGCCCGAGTCCCGCCGGATGGCACCGGTCAGGATGCGGATCACGGTGGACTTGCCCGCGCCGTTCTCCCCTGCCAGGCAGTGCACCTCACCCGCGCGCAACTCCATCGACACCTCGTCGAGGGCGACCTTCCCGGAGAACGCCTTGCACAGTCCCGAGACGGCGATCACCGGTTCCGCAGGCGTCATTCGCTCGCCTGGGCAGTCGGAGGGTTCAGCAGGTCGTTGACCTCCGGCGCGTTCATGTTCGCCTGGTCGGCGAGCACCGCACCCGGGTCGAGGCTGCGCGCCAGCTTCGCGCCGGTCAGCGCGGCCAGCGCCTCACTGACCCCTTGGTAGCCGAAGAAATACGGGTTCTGCACGACGAGCGCGTCGATCGAGCCGTCGGCGAGGGCGGCGTTCTCCTGCGGGTCCGAGTCGAAGGCGACCACCGGCAGATCCGCCGCCCGGCCGGTGTCCTTCACCGCCCTGGCGACGCCGTTGCCCGACTTGTTGTTCGCGGCGAAGATGCCGACCAGGTCGGGAACCGCGCCGATGGCGTCGTTCGCCTGGTTGGCCGCGGTGTTGATGTCGTTGTTGTTGAAACGTTCCTCCCACACCGTGATCTGCGGGCAGTCGGCGGCGAGCCCGTCCCGGAAACCCCGGGCCCGGTCGCCGAGCGCCTGTACGCCGGCGACCGCGTTCTCCAGCAACACCTGCCCGCTGGACTTGCCCTGGTCGGTGATCAGCTTGCACAGGCGCTGCCCTGCCTGTTCCCCGGCGCGCAGGTTGTTGGTGCCGATGAACGCCTCGGTCTCGGTGGTGACCGTGCCGTCGACGGTGATGACCTTGATGCCCTCCTCGCGGGCGCGGTCGATCGCCTCGTTGAGCGCGGTCTCGGAGTTGGCCGCGATGACGATGGCGTTCACCCCGCGCGAGATCGAGTTCTCCACGAGCTGCACCTGCTCGTTCACATCGGTCTCCGAGGTCGGCCCGAACCGGCCGACCTCCACCCCCAAGTCCTCCCCCGCCTTCTGCGCACCGGCGAACATGCTCTGCCAGAACGCGGAATCGGTCGCCTTCACGATCACGTCGACACGCTGGCCCCCGCCCTTGCCGGGGCCGGCGTCGGCACTGGGTCCCGTACTCGAGGTCGCCTTGCCGACCACCAGGCCGGCCACCAGCGCGAGTACCAGGCCGGCCACGAGCACCGGAGTCGAGAACAACAGCCGGTTTCGTGCCATGAGTGCGGGCCTCCCGGAAGCGTCGGCGGAGCGTTTCGGGAACGTAACACCACCGTCAGCCGAGATTCAAGCAAACGATTACCCGAATCCGGGACCGGCCATCCGCGACACCGTGGATCAACCGCCCGGCCGGTACAGGGCACCGAGGAACTCCAGCAGCAGCCGTTCGCGCAACGCGGCCGGGGCGACGGCGAGCAGCGCGTTGATCCCGGCCATCTCGGACGGCAGGGCCGCCGCGTCACCGAGCCCGGCACCGGCAAGCAGTCCGGAGAACTGTTCCGGTGTCAGGGTTTCCGGATCGAGAGCGGCGACGGCCCCGGCGAGTTCGGGGGCGACCTCCACCGGGCCGGCCGCTCGCGCCTCGGCCACCGAACCCGCGAGGTCCGCGAGGAAGGCGTCCTCGGACCCGTGATTGGCGGCGGTGATCGTCAGGTGCAGGTTCACCGGCGAGTGCTCGTGCGCGAACTGCGGTTGCACATACCAGCCGCGCACGGACATCCGGTCGGCGACGGTGAACAGGTCGAAGCCGGGGGCCTCGGCGGCCGCCACCGCGAGCAGTGTCGCGTCCGGATCGCCGAGCACACGCAGCCCGTCGATCCGTTCGATCCCGGCCCGGATGGCCGCGACCGCGGAACGGGTGCGCTCGGCCAGCCCCAAGTAGCCCTCGTCGCCGATGTGCCGGAGCACCGCCCAGGCAGCGGCGGGCGGGCCGCCGGACCGGGTGGACTGCATCGTCGTGTTGAGCATCGTGTAACCCGGCCAGCCCGCGGCGGCGAAGTACTGCGACCGGCGCAGTTCCGCGTTCGCGTGCAGCAGTACCGACACGCCTTTCGGGCAGTAGGCGTACTTGTGCAGGTCCACCGAGATGCTGGTGACGCCCTCGACGCCGAAACCGAAGTCCGGCACCGCCGCGCCAAGACGGCGCAGGTACGGCAGCACCCAGCCGCCGATGCAGGCGTCCACGTGCATCCGGGTGCCCGCGGTCACGGCCACCCGCGCGATCTCCGCGACCGGATCGACCACCCCGTGCGCGTACGAGGGCGCGCTCGCCACCACCAGCACGGTGCTGTGGTCGACCGCCGCGGCCATGTCCCCGGGGACGGCCCGGAACGTGCGCGGATCGACGGGCACGGTCACCACCCGCACGCCGAAGTAGTGACCCGCCTTGTGGAACGCGGCGTGGGCGGTGGAGGGCAGCACGATCGACGGATCGGTGATGTCCGGCCGGGACTCCCGGGCCGCGAGCACCGCGAGCAGGCAGGACTCGGTACCACCGGAGGTGACGGTGCCGACCGTGGCCGGAGTGCCCCCGAGCAGGTTCGCGGCGGCGCCGACGAGATCGTTCTCCATCCGCAGCAGGCCGGGGAACGCGGTCGGGTCGAGGGCGTTGGCGGAGGCGGCGAGCGCGTGCGCGGCGGCGGCGAGCGCGTCCACGCCGTCGAGCCCGCTGTCGTAGACGTAGGCGAGGGTGCGTCCGCCGTGTGTCGGCAGGTCCGCGGACCGCAGGCCGCGCAGTTCGGCGAGCACCTCGGTGACCGCCTGTCCCTCAGCCGGCAGCGCGGACATGGTCCCCCTCCAGGACACCGCGGCGCAGCAACGGCAGCGCCAGTACGACGAGGATCGCGGGCAGCAGGGAGAAACCGAGGACGATCGCGGTGACCGCGCTGTCCGGCTGCCCCGCCGAAGAGTCCACTGTGGACACGTAGCCGCCGATCGACAGGATCAGCCCGAACAGGCCGGGGCCGAGCGCGAGGCCGAGGGTCTCCCCCGCCGTCCACACGCCGGCGGCGACGCCGGCTCTGGTCGCCCCGGTGCGCTCCTCCTCGGCGGAGATCAGGTCCGGCAGGATCGCCAGCGGGAACACCTGGATCCCCGCGTAACCGACCCCGGCGAGCGCGACGAAGGAGAACACCACCGGCAACGGCAGCACATCCGCGCCGAGCAGGCCGAACAGCGCGACCGCGAAGGTCACCGTGAAGACCCGCAGGCAGGTCAGCTTGCCCCAGCGGTCGCCCAGCCGGACACACACCGGCATCACCAGCAGCGCCGGGCCGACGAAACCGGCGAACAGGAAGGTCTGCAACGCCGGGTCGTCGAGCACCCAACGGGCCACGTAGCTGACCCCCGCCAGCAGCGTCCCGATGCCGAGGGACTGCACGAAGTACACGCCGAGCAGCCAGCGGAACGGACGCCATGCTCGCATCGTGGCGACCAGCTCGCGCCAGCCGGGCGTCGGCTGCCGCGGTGCGGCGACCGGCGCGTTCCGGATACCCAGGTACACCCCGATCGTGCCGGCGATCATGATGACCGCGACGGCCACGCCCATCACCCGGTACCCGGTGACCCCGCCGATCGCCTCGGTGATGGCGGGCGCCCCGCCACCGGAGACGAGGATCGCCAGGGCCAGTACACCGATCCGCCAGCTCGTCAGCCTGGTGCGCTCGCCGTAGTCGGGGGTGAGCTCGGCCGGCAGGGCGTTGAACGGCACCTGGAAGAACGCGAACGCGGTGGCACACAGGAAGAACGCCAGCACCACGTAGGCGGAATCCAGCCACACCTCGTCGAACCCGGGATGGGCGAACAGCGCCGCGAACGTGATCGCCACACCGATCCCGCCGAACAGCAGGTACCGGCGGCGGCTGCCGCGGCGGGCAAGACTGGCGTCGGAGAATCGGCCGGCCACCGGATTGAACAGCACATCCCATGCCTTCGGGACGAGCACGATGGCACCCGCCACCGCGGCCGGGACGGCCATCGTGTCGGTCAGGTACGGCAGCAGGAGCAGACCGGGAACCGTGCCGAAGGCGCCGGTGACGAACGAGCCGAGCGAGTAGCCCAGGCGCGTGCGGGTGGTGAGCGCGGCCATGGTCCTCCTCGGGCGCCGGAGGAGACGCCCCCGGCTGCGGGTGCTCGGACGGAAACGCCTACCGCCGAGGCCCCATTAGTACTCGACTCACCCGGGCTGCGGGTGGCAACAGGCCGGAATCGTGTCATCCCCGGAATGCGGCGCGGTGCTCGGCCCGCCGGTGACTCGGTCCACTCAGGACACGACGAAGGTGCGTGTCGTACCGGAGAGGACGCTGATCGCCTGGTTCCAGCCGTTCTTCCAGTCACCGTGATGCACGACGCGGTACTTGCCGATCGGCGCGTCGGCGGGAACGTCCCACGTCACGGTCGCCTTCGAGGTGGCCGCGATCGTCCGTTGCCAGTGGTAGCGGGTAGCCCAGTCCCCGTCGTCCGCGTGCCGCACCCAGGTGCCGTCGACCAGCCGCTGGACCTCGAGGAAGGTGTCACCGGTGCGCAGGTTGTTCTTCGGGTGCCCGGTGACGAACTCCGCGACCACCCGGCCGCCGCGCCGGTAGGTGCTGTCCGGTTCGGTGAGCACGTCGCCGAAGTTCCGCCCGAGCGGGGCGTCGTCGAAGACCACTCCCGGCTGGAAGTTGAGCTGGTCGCCGGACAGATCGCGCGGGGCGGGGCCCTGGTCCGCCGGCGCGCCCGCGCGCAACTCGGCGGCGAGCCGGGTGAACTCCTGCTGGTAGGCGGGCAGCGTGTAGCGGCCGAAGAGGGTGGACGCGCCCTCGTACTGCTGCGAGTCGTACTCCTCGGGTGTGGTGACGTACTGGCTGTACGCGTTCGCGTAGCCCTGCAACAGCACGTTCTCCAGTGGCAGGCCCAGTTCCGCGGCGACGGCGCGGCGGATCCGCAGCCCCGCGACGATCGTGTACTCGGCGGGTCCGGCGACCAGGCAGAGCTGCCCGATCCGGACGATCTGCAGCGGCAGGACGTCCGGCGTCCACGGATAGGGCCGCAACGCCCCGGTCGGCAGCACCACCGGTTTCGGTGCCTGCTCGGCGGAGAGCCAGTCGGGGACCGGGACGGACCAGCCGCCGACCGCGTCGACGAACGGGTTCCGGATGCCCTCGTCGATGGGGATGCCGGGGCCGTCCTCGGTACTGCCCGCGAGCATCGACAGCCCGATGGCCGCCGCGGTCGTCCGGTGGGGCGCGCCGTCGGGGGTGTGGCGGCCGTCCACCTCGACCTTCGACATGTCGACGTAACGCAGTCGCGTCGCGATCGCGCCGGTGACGGTTTCGCCGGCGTCCTCGAAGGCGCGCCTGGCCGCGCGGAACTGCCGGTCACCGATCTGACGGGTGTTCTCGAACTCGTCGTCGGTGGGGCCGGAACCGGGTCGCAGGTTCAGGTTCGGCGACATGTCCCCCGCGTTGGTCTGCGGGAAGGCGGCGACGAAGCGTGGCCTGCCGTCCAGGTACCGCACACCCGCGTGGTCGTGTTCCCACTCGTAGGCGGCGTAGCCCTTGTTGTCCCCGGAGATCAGCGAGTTGGTGTTCGTCATCGACGTGTTGTGCGTGGCGAACCAGCTGATCGCTCCGACGTCCGTGTCCCCCTGCCTGAGCCGCAGCACCGTCATCGCCGGGTCCACCGCCAGCGGGAAGTGCGCGCGGTCCGCCTCGGGGTTGAGATCGAAGGCGGTGCGCGAGCGGTTCACACTGGCGTCGGTGAGCTCGGTGCGGCCGAGGGAGATGCCGCCGGGCCTGAGGTCGGCGTGTGCCTGGTCGATCGCGGCGACGATGCCGGAGACGACCGCGTCGTAGGTCTGCTTCTGGAAGCCGAGGATGGACAGGTTGTAGAGCGCGTAATGGGAGTCGCCGCCGCAGGCCGCATGCGAGTGCGTCGCGGTGAGCAGTACGTTCTGCGCCGTGTAGGTGTCTCCGTGGCGTTCGCGCAGCGCCGCGAGCACGCCCTGCTGCACGGACTGGAAGATCATGCCGAGATCGGCGACCACGTAGGCGAGACGGTCGCCCTCGCCGTCGGCCAACACGAAAGCGCGCGCCCGGGTGCGCAGGTGGATGCCCGCCGTCTGCTGGGTGGGCATGGAGTAGCCCATCATGCCGTTCTCCGCGGCGGGTCCGGTGACGTCGGCGATGCCGGTGCCGACCCGGAATCCGCCGGCTGGTTCCCGCGCCGACGCCGTGCCGGACGCCGGACCGATCGCGCCCGTGCTCATGGCTCCGGCGAGGGGCAGCCCGGCGGCACCGGCCAGCACTCGCCTGCGACTGAGCGGCATAGGGATCTCCTCGACGTCGAACAGGTCCGGAACAGGGCCCGGCGGGAACCCACAGCAGGAACATGACAGCCGATAACATGAACTGTGTTCATGTTATCGGGCAGGTCGAGGGTACGGGCCGGACCACGTACAGCCAAGCCCCCGAACGTCGTAGCCGGGCGGCGTCTCAGCCGAGGACGTCCGCCACCGAGCGCAGGGTGCCCGCGTCGCCGCGCAGCAGCAGGGTGGTCACCACCGTCTCCTTCCACGCGGCGAGCTCCTCGCGGATCTTCGCCGCGGGCCCGATCAACGCGGTGTCCTCCACCAGCCGGGTCGGAATCGCGGCGATCGCCTCGTCCTTGCGCCCGGCGAGATACAGCTCCTGCACCGTGTCCGTGACGGCCTCGTACCCCATGCGCGCGAACACGTCCCGGTGGAAGTTGGCACCTTTGGCGCCCATACCGCCGATGTAGAGGGCCAGCGTGGGCTTGATGAACCCGGCCGCCTCCTCGACGTCGTCGTGCACGATCACCGGCACCGAGGCGGCCACCTCGAAACCGTCCCGGTCCACCGGCTCGGCCCGCCGGCCGAAGCCCTCCTCCAGCGCGGCACGATAGAAACCGTCACTCTTCGGCCCGAAGAACAGCGGCAGCCAACCGTCACCGATCTCGGCCGCCAGCGCGACGTTCTTCGGTCCCTCGGCGGCCAGCAGGATCGGGATACGCGGCCGCAGCGGGTGGACCGTCGACTTCAGCGCCTTGCCCAGCCCGGTGCCGCCACGCAGCGGGAGCTGATGGAACCGCCCGTCGAGGCGCACCGGCTCCTGCCGGGCGACGACCTGCCGCACGATGTCCACGTACTCGCGCGTGCGCGCCAGCGGGCGCGGATACGGCCGGCCGTACCAGCCCTCCACGACCTGTGGACCCGAGACCCCGAGGCCCAGCACGAAGCGTCCGCCGGAGAGGTGATCCATGGTCATCGCGCTCATCGCGGTGGCGGTGGGCGTACGCGCCGACATCTGCACGATGTTGGTGCCCAGCGTGATCCGGGAGGTCGCCGCGCCCCACCAGGCGAGCGGGGTGAACGCGTCGGAACCGTAGGCCTCGGCGGTCCAGACCGAGTCAAAGCCCAGACGTTCGGCCTCCAGCACGGCGTCGAGGGCACCGGGCGGCGGACCGGACGACCAGTACCCGAGGTGATAGCCGAGCTTCACGCCGCCTCCCTCGTTCCGGTGTTCGGATTCTGTTCAGACCCTGGGCGAATAGTGCACCGGGCTGTCCCGCTCGTCCACCGGCGGCAGGTTCCGTCGAGGCGTCTCGACCACCGGTGTGTGCTCTCCCCGGACGCGGCGCCAGCCCGCGCGGGCCCGGGGGTGGTAGCGGCGGTCGTGCGGCACCAGCCGGAACGCGGCGTTCACCGTCCGGCCGAACAACCGGTGCAACCGCTCGTCCCGCGAGGTCCACCGGTAGCCCAGCCGTTCGCGGATCACCGGTTCGTACATGCCGACGGTGAGCCAGACGAAGCCGCGTGCAATGACCGCGCGCGCCACTCCCCACACCGGCATCGGCAGCCGTCCCAGCCCGGGCGGCCGGCCGATCCCGGTCAGGTCGAGCACGTCGCGGGTGGCCCTGTTGTCCTCGAGCACCTCGGTGCACATGCGGTCCCAGTAGTCCTGGAAGTCCGGCCAGGTCGCCGGAACGGGGCGCATGCTCATGTCGTACATCCGGTACCAGCGCACGTGCTCGTCGAACAGCGTGCGCCTTTCCGCCTCGGTCAGGCCGCCCATGAAGTGGTCCGCGATGTGGATCGTGCTCATGAAGAAGGTGGCGTGGGCCCAGTAGTAGGTGTCCGGGTTGAGCGCCGAGTACCGCCTGCCGCGGGAATCGACGCCCTTGATGGTCTTGTGGTAGCCCCGGACACGCAACGCGGTCTCGTGTGCGAGCGGGCCGTCGTAGACGACGCCGCCGATCGGGTACAGCGACCGGAACAGACGCTGCCAGCGTTCCCGGAAGAAGCCGGAGTGTTCTTCCACTCCAGCTCCGAGTTCCGGATGCATGTTCTGCATCGAGCCCGCCCACAACGCGATCAGCAGGCCGCGCCAGTCACCGAAGTACTTCCACGTCAACGAGTCCGGGCCCAGCGGCTCCGGCCCGGCGGTGCGCGCGTCCTCGGTCATCGTCGCTCCCTCGTGCCGGGCGGACCAAAGTGACTACGGTCGTTGTCAGACTAGGATCGGGAACCATCGGGGTCAACCACGAGGAGGCGGGAATGCCTGCCGAAGCCAGGACATGGGGCGGCACGACGCTCGCCGACCGCAGGTCCGCCCGCCGCCAGCGGCTGCTGGAGGCCGGCCTGGACCTGCTCGGTGGCGGCGAGGACGGACCGGTGAGCGTGCGGGCGGTGTGCCGCCGGACCGGCCTCACCGAACGGTATTTCTACGAGAGCTTCGCCGACCGCGACGAGCTCGTGCTGGCGGTCTACGAGCGGATCGGCGCGCTCGCACACCACGCGCTGGCCGAGGCGGTGGCAGAACCGGGCCCGCCCGGGGAACCCGGAGTGCGGGCACGGGCCGAGGCGGCGGTCCGCGCGTTCGTCGAGCTGATCGTCGACGATCCGCGGGCCGGCCGGGTACTGCTCCTCGCCCCGCTGACCGAGCCCGCACTGACCCGCCGGGGCGCCGAGCTCGCGCCCGCGTTCGCGACGCTCGTGCTGGCGCAGCTTCCCGACCGCCCCGGCGATCAGGACCGGGAGATGACGGCGATCGCGCTCGTCGGGGCGCTGACGAACCTGTTCGTCGCCTACCTCGACGGACGACTCGACGTCACCCGGGGACGCCTGGTCGCGCACTGCGTCCGGCTGGTCGTCGGCGCGAACTCCCTGCACACCTGACCAGGCGCGGCCGAGGGAGCCGCGGAACACGGGCCGCCGGTACGACCACCACTGCCGCACCGTCCGCACGGGCGGCGGGCGGACACCGGCCCCGGTACGTTCACGGGCACGCGCGACCCGAGAGGACCTCATGCCCGCCGAGCCGGCCAGCACGCGACCGCCCAGCTCCGAACTGCTCGCCTTCTGGCGGGAACGCCACCTGTGCACGCTGACCACCCTGCGGCCCTCGGGCACGCCCCACGTGGTCCCGGTCGGGGTGACCGTGTCCGACGATCTCGGCCAGGCGTGGGTGATCTGCCGGCGCGGCGGTGTCAAGGTGCGCAACATCCTCGCCGCCGACGGCGGGGCGAACGTCGCGGTGAGCCAGGTCGACGGCCGACGTTGGTCCACTGTGGAGGGACGAGCCGTGGTACTGACCGACGCGGACTCGGTGCGCGCGGCCGAGGACCGCTACGCCCGGCGGTACCACCGGCAGCCGGCCCCGAACCCGGAACGCGTCGTCATCCGGATCGACGTGACACGCAGACTGGGCCTGAGCTGATCCACCGGGGGCACGGCGCCTCCGATCGGCTCAGCCGAACATCGTCCGCCACTGCTCCAGCGAGGCCGGCCGGAACACGAAGTTCGTCCGCCGCACCTCCGACAGCGGTGCCGAGGGCTCGGGTGAGTACATGTGTCCCGGGTAGACCACCGGGTCGTCGGTGAGTCCGGCGAGCGCACGGAGGCTGCGGTACATCTCGTCGGGGTCGCCACCGGGGAAGTCGGTACGGCCGCAACCCTCCAGGAAGAGCGTGTCCCCCGCGACCAGCCTGCCGTCGACCAGGAAGCACTGGCTGCCCGGTGTGTGCCCCGGGGTGTGCAGCAGGCGCACCGGAATCCGGCCGACCTCCACCACCTCGTCGTGCTCGTGTGCCACCAGGTCGGCCGCCGAGACGCCGGTGGTCCGGCGCACCCATTCGGACTCGGCCCCGTTGACGTGCACCGGCACCTGCTCGCGCCCCAGCAATTCGGCGAGCCCGGGCAGCGGGTGCCCCATCAGATCGCCGCCGACGTGGTCCGGATGGTGGTGGGTGACCAGCACGCCGGCCGGCCGCATGTCGTCGGCGGCCAGCACGTCCAGCAGGTCGCCGACCGCGTAGGCAGGGTCGACGATCAGCGCCTCACCGGTCTCCTGATCGCCGATGAGGTAGGAGAAATTGCGCATCTGGGTCGCGACCGGATCGCCAACGGCGAAGTCGCGGCCCGCCAGTAACTGCCGGAAGTAGAGACGCGTCGACATGCACGTCACCCTACGGGTCCGCGGCCGCGCCCGGACGTGCCGACCGGCTCAGCCGGCACGTCCGGGTGCGCTCAGGTCCCGTGCACGATCACGCCGCGGATGTTCTTCCCGTCGCGCAGGTCCTGGTACCCCTCGTTGACCTCGTCGAGGGTGTACTTCTTCGTGACCAGCTCGTCCAGCTTGAGCTGTCCGGCGTCGTAGAGGCGCAGCAGCCGCACGATGTCGTACTGCGGATTGGCCGAGCCGAAGAGCGTGCCCTTGATGGTCTTCTCGAACAGGGTCATCACACCGCCGGACACGTGCACCGTCAGCTTCTCCGGGTTCGCCAGCCCGGTGATCACCACAGTGCCGCCCTTGCCGACGACGTCGAACGCGGACGAGACGACGTCCTCCTCGACCGTGCCGACGGTGATCAGCGCCTGGTCCGCACCCTGCCCCCAGGTCAGTTCGTGGACCTTCTCGGCTGCTTCGGCGGCCGTGGTGAACGCGTGGGTGGCGCCCATCTTCAACGCGCTGTCCAGCTTGAACCGGATCGGGTCCACCGCGACGACATGCTTGGCCCCCGCGTGCGCGGCACCCTGTACCGCATTGATCCCGATGCCACCGATTCCGTACACCACAACGGAATCGCCGGCCCGGACACCACCGGCGTAGTTCGCCGTCGCCCAGCCGGTCGGCACTCCGCAGCCGACGAGAACCGCGGTCTCCAACGGCAGCCAGTCGTCCACCTTGACCACGGAGTGCTGCGAGATCGTCGCGCGCTCGGCGAAGGTGCCGAGCATGCACATGGCGCCGTAGTCGGTGCCGCCGTCGTGGAAGCGGAAACTCCCGTCGGGCATGTGGCCCTCCAGGATCGTGGCTCCCAGATCGCACAGGTTCTGCCTGCCGGTCGAGCAGTAGCGGCAGGTGCCGCAACTCGGGATGAAGCTGCACACGACGTGGTCCCCTGGCTCGACCTTGGTGACACCGGGCCCGACGTCCTCGATGATCCCGGCGCCCTCGTGGCCACCGATGATCGGGAAGCGGGGCACCAGGTCGTTGTCGATCAGATGCAGATCGGAGTGGCACAGCCCGGCGGCGGTGTACTTGATCAGCACCTCGCCCTCGCAGGGCCCGTCGAGGTCCAGTTCCATCAGCTCGAACGCCGTGCCGGGGCCGTGCAGGACGGCTGCCTTCGTCTTCATCTGCTGACTCCTCCCGCCGGCGGCTGCGCTGCCGACCGGCGCTCGTGAACAGTGCGGAGTGAGACGTGCGCGAGGACCACACCGGCCCGTGTCGCCCGCGGTCCGCCGGAAGGAACCGGCACGACCATTGATGTGACCTACGTCGCATTCAACTATCGCTACATGATGACACGGGAAAGGCCGGTCGAACCCGGGCGTGATTTCACCGATCGAGAAGGTGCCGGACAGGTACCCGGTCCCGATCGGCGGGCGGGGTCAGCGGAAGGCGGCGATCCCGGTGACGGCCTGGCCGAGGGACAGGGCGTGCATCTCCTCGGTGCCCTCGTAGGTCAGCACGGTCTCCAGGTTCGCCATGTGCCGCATCACCGGATACTCCAGCGAGATCCCGTTGGCGCCCAGCATTCCGCGGGCCGTACGGGCGACCTCGATGGCGGAGCGGACGTTCGCCAGCTTGCCGAAACTGACCTGGGCGGGGCGCAGGGTGCCCGCGTCCTTCAGCCCGGCGATCCGGGCGGCGACCAGTCCGGCACGATTCACCTCGACCAGCAGGTCGGCGAGCTTGCGCTGGGTGAGCTGGAAACCGGCGAGCGGCCTGCCGAACTGCTCCCGCTCCAGGGTGTAGCGCAGGGCCGTCTCATAGCAGGTACGAGCGGCACCGACGACGCCGAACAGGATGCCGTACCGGGCCTCGTTGAGGCAGCTCAGCGGACCGCGCAGGCCGCGCACCTCGGGCAGCGCCGCGGATTCCGGCAGCCGCACGCCGTCGAGCACGAGTTCCGCGGTCAGCGAGGCGCGCAGGGAGAGCTTGTGCTCGACCTCGTTCGCGGTGAACCCCGGCGTACCGGTCGGGACGACGAACCCGCGCACACCCTCGTCGGTCTGCGCCCACACCACGGCCACATCGGCGACGGTGCCGTTGGTGATCCACATCTTGGTTCCGTCGAGTACCCAGTCCGCACCGTCGCGACGGGCACGGGTGCGCATGCCGCCCGGGTCGCTGCCCGCGTCCGGCTCGGTCAGGCCGAAGCAGCCGAGCGCCTCCCCCTTCGCCATCCGGGGCAGCCACTCCTCCTTCTGCTCTGCCGAACCCCAGCGGTGGATTCCGTACATGGCAAGGGACCCCTGCACGGAGACGAAGCTGCGCAGGCCCGAGTCGACGGCTTCCAGCTCACGGCAGGCGATGCCGTACGCCGTGCCCGTCGTACCCGCGCACCCGTAGCCGTCGAGGTGCATCCCGAGCAACCCCAGCTCGCCGAACTGCTTCGCCAGTTCCCGGGCGGGCAGGGTGCCCGTCTCGTACCAGCCGGCGACGTACGGCGTCAGGTGGTCGGCGGCGAAGGCACGCACGGTGTCCCGGATCGCGCGGTCCTCGTCGCCGAACTCGGCGTCGAGGTCGAGGAAGTCGAGCGGGTCGGGTCCGGTGCTCATGATCGCTCCCTGTCGCCGTGCGGGGTCCGCGACCAGTCGAACACACCGGCCACCGCCCCGCCGAGCCGGTCGCACCGGCAACCGGTCCACCCGCCACGGTGACCGTATGGCCCGGACGGCGCCGATTCCCGCTCACGGTATCCGGCCAGGGCCATGGCAGAGTGCGGCCGTGACCCCACGGCGCGACGCCCCGCACGGGAAGATGTAGCGATGCCCCGCGACCCGGCCGACGACGACACCGGCCCCATCCGCCGTGTGCCGCCCGCCCCGCCGGGGCGTCCGCAGCGCCCCCGCCCCCGCACGGGCGCCACTCCCCCGCCACCCGGCAGGCGGAGGGCCCAGCCCGGCGACACGGCCGGACGCCGCCTGCCCGCGCCCGGCGACGCCCAACGGCATCGGGTACCGCCAACCGGCGAACGCATCGAACCGGGCGAACGGCCGCGGCACCGTGGGGCCGAGCCGTCCAGGACGAGCCGGCCCGCGCAACGGCCGCCCGTCCGCGACCAGGACCCGGGTGACGAACCCCTGGCCGGCACCGAGACCGAGGTCGCGGACGAGCCGGCGCGGCCGTCCCGCAGGACCGGGGCGGAGGCCGTGCGCCCCGTCGGCCACGGACACGGCCACGGACCGGCCGCGCCGGCATCCCCGCAGGTCCGCAAGCTGCTGGCGATCCTGCTGGTTCCGTTCGCCCTGGCGGCGATCGTCGGCGTGGCCGTGCTGTACCCGTGGGGCCAGGACTCGCCGACCAGCGTGGTCGACAGCGGAACCCCCGTGGACGGCGACGTGACCGCGGCGGCCTCCGGACCGTGCCTGCCACCTGGCGAGGTCCGGGTAGGCGACCAGCAGCCCGTTCCGGGCGAGCCGGTGTGCCTGACGGTGACCATCCTGCTCAGCGACGGCCCGGCGGCGGGCTCGACGGTGACCAAGGACGTGCCCATCGAGCCGTCCACGCCGCGTTTCGCCGTGGGCGACGCCGTGGTGCTGGCCTACTCGGGCGCGGACGCCGCCTCGCCAGAGGCGTACCAGCTCGTGGACTTCCAGCGTGGCCTGCCACTGGCGGTGCTGGCGGGCCTGTTCGCGCTCGCGGTGATCGCACTCGGCCGAAAGCAGGGACTCGCCGCGCTGGGCGCGCTGGGCCTGAGCTTCGTGGTGCTGCTGGCGTTCGTGCTGCCCGCGATCCTGGCCGGGGAGAACCCGCTGCTGGTGGCGATCGCGGGGGCGGGACTGATCATGTTCCTCGCGCTCTACCTGACGCACGGGTTCTCCGCCCGTACCTCGGTGGCCGTGCTGGGCACCCTGATCAGCCTCACGCTGATCGGCATCCTGGCCACCGTCTTCGCCGCCGCGGCCTCGCTCACCGGCCTCGGTGAGGACACGTCCTCGCTCATCGCCGCCCTCGGCCGGGGCATCGACGCCCGGGGGCTGCTGCTGGCCGGAATCGTCATCGGTGCGCTCGGCGTACTCGACGACGTGACGGTCACCCAGACCAGTGCCGTGTGGGAACTGCGCAGGGCCAACGCCTCGCTCGGCTGGCGGGAGCTCTACGCGGCCGGCCTGCGGATCGGCCGCGACCACGTCGCCTCGGCGGTGAACACCCTGGTGATGGCGTACGCCGGTGCCGCGCTGCCGGTGCTGCTGTACTCCTCCATCTCCGGCGTCGGCCTGGGCTCCATCCTCGGCTCCCAGGACATCGCGCAGGAGATCGTGCGAACTCTCGCCGGCAGCATCGGGATCGTCGCGGCGGTACCGGTGACCACGGCGCTGGCGGCGATCATCGCGGTCCGTGAACCCGCGGAGCCCGCCGAGGTGTGAACGCCCGTGCCCCGGTCGCCGGTCAGTCCAGCGCCGCGACGAAACGGCTGACCGTCTCCATGGTGAACCGCTGGGCCAGTTTGCCGGAGGGGGCCACGGACGCGATCCGGTACAGCGGACGGTCCGCGGCGGCGTCCCCGCGCGCTTCGGACCGCAGTTGCGCCACCAGCAGTTCGCCGAACACGATGCCGTTCGCCTCGACGTTGTTCATCAGCGCGTTGGCCAGTTTCCGTAGTGCCACGATGCCGAGTTCCCTGCCGCCGGTGCCCGCGTAGACGGCGAGGTCCAGCTTGACCGAGCGGCCGCGCTGCCCGGCGTCCACCAGCAGCCCCACCGACCGCGTCCCTCGTACGTCGGTGAGCAGCAGGTCGATCCGCTTCGCCGCGACCAGGTCGACGCGGCGGGTGCGCCAGGTGCGCACCAGCACCTCGGTGCCCTGGAGCCACAGCCGCCTGCGGATGTTGAAGGCGACCACGTACAGCAGGGGAAGCCCGGTCACCGCGGCCGCGACCAGTCCGGCGACCTGGCCGCCGAGCAGCCCGGCGACACCGCCGAACGCGGCGGCGACCAGCAGCGCGCCGATGACACCGGAGACGCCGCGGCGTCTACGCAGCTCCGGGGTGTCACCGTGCAGCGGGATGGTCTCAGACTCGGACTCGGGTTCGGTCATGCACCACCGCCACCGTCGGAAACGGACAGAAAGGGATTGGCCGCACGTTCCCGCCCGATGGTGCCCGCCGGTCCGTGACCGGGCAGGATCACCGTCTCCTCGGGCAGGGCCGCGAGCGTGGCCAGCGATCGCTCCAGCAGCGCGGCGTCGCCGCCGGGCAGGTCGGTACGTCCCACGGCACCGGCGAACAGGGTGTCCCCGGTCAGCGCGAGCAGGCCGCCCTCCTCGGTGGCGAGCCGGAACACCACCGATCCCGGCGTGTGCCCTGGCGTGTGGACGACCTCGAACCGTAGTCCGGCCAGTTCCAGCGTCCCGCCGATGTGCGCGTCCAGCGGTTCGACGGTGGCGGGCAGCACGGGCTGCACCGGTCCGATCAACGCGGCCAGTTCGGGACCGAGCCCGGACAGCGGATCGGTCAGCAGCCCTCGGTCCGCGGAGTGGATCCACAACGGGGCGCCGTGCTCGTCGGCGAGGGCTGCCGCCGAGTGGACGTGGTCGAGGTGGCCGTGGGTGGCCAGCACGGCGACCGGGTCGAGGCCGTGCTCGCGCACCGCCCGCGCGACGCCCTCCCCGGCGTCCTGGCCGGGGTCGACGACGACGCACTCGGCTCCCTCGGCCGCCGCGAGCAGGTAGCAGTTGGCCTGGAAGGCGCCGGCCGCGAAGCCGATGACGAGCACGAGACCCCCTCCACGACCGGCCGGGACGACCGCCCGGAACGCTTTTCGGCCACCCTAGCGGCCCCTGTACGGGGTTCTCACAGGCTGTGCCCATAGACTGCCGCCACCCCAGCACCACATGAGTCGAGTGAATCGGGAGGGGCGGGTGGCGACCAACCAGCAACGCCGCGAGGCCGCGAAGCGCAAGCTCGACCGGCAGATCGCGCACCGGGCGGAACAGGCCAAGCGACGCAAGATCGTGGGCATCGGCGTCACCATCGGCGCCGTGATGATCATCGCGGGCCTGGTGGTCTTCGTGGCCACGCGCGAGCGCGCCGACGTCAACGCGGACGCCGGAGCACAGCCCGGCCAGGAGGAGCAGGCGCCGCCGCCGGTACAGATCCCGACCGAACGCGCGGCCATGCCGCAGCGGCCCCAGCCGCTCGCCGATCCGGTGAGCTGCCAGTACCCGGCCGGCGCCGAACCCGCGGCGAAGCCGGCCACTCCGCCCGCGGGTGAGGGGATCGCCTCGACGGGCACGGTCAGCGCCACCGTGAAGACCTCGGCGGGCGACATTCCGGTGACCCTGGACAAGGCGCTCGCGCCCTGCACGGTCAACAGCTTCGTCGGTCTCGCCCAGCAGGGTTACTACAACGACACCGAGTGCCATCGGCTCGGCACCGATGGCCTGCAGATGCTGCAGTGCGGTGATCCCACGGCCTCCGGCTCGGGCGGTCCGGGATACACGGTCCAGGACGAGAACTTCCCGGAACTGACGTACGGCCGGGGCGTGCTCGCCATGGCGAAGACCGCGCAGCCCAACTCCGGCGGCAGCCAGTTCTTCATGGTCTACGGCGACGCGCAGCTCCAGCCCGACTACACCGTTTTCGGCAGCATTTCCGACGAGGGCCTGAAGGTGCTCGACGAGGTCGCCAAGGCCGGTGTGGACCCGGCCGCGGCGGCCCAGAGCCAGGACGGCACCGGCAAGCCCAAGACTCCGGTGAAGTTCACCGAGGTCTCGGTCAACGCCTGAGGCCTGTCCCGCAGAGATCGCTTACGCGGACACGGCGACGCCGATCCCTGAACGGGGATCGGCGTCGCCGTGTCCGGGTGCGGAGCAGGTCCGGGCGCGGCCCCCTCGGATTCTAACGGTAGGTGAAAGCCGGGGCGCGGCGCTCCAGGAAGGCGGACACCCCCTCCGCGTAGTCCTCGCCGCGTAGCGCGTCGAGCCGGATACGGTCCACCTCCTCGTCGGACTCCCCTTGACCGGCAAGGATTTTCCCGATGATCCGATTCATCCCCCTGATCGAGGCCTGCGAACGTCCGCACAGCGTGCCCACGAAATCCATTGTGGACTCTTCGAGTCCGGCATCCGGCACCGTGTCGTTGACCAGCCCGATCTCCCTGGCACGACCGGAGTCGATCAGCCTGCCGGAGAGCAGGAAGTACCGCGCCTGCGCGGGACCGATCAGCGAGACGAGCTGGCGGGTGGACTCGAAGTCGTAGACGATCCCGAGCTTGGCGGGCGTGATCCCGAACCGGGCGCCGTCGGCGGCGAAGCGGAAGTCGCAGGCCACCGCGACCTGACAGCCGCCGCCGATGCAGTTGCCGCGGATCATCGCCACGCTCGGCTTGCGCATACCGGTCAGCGCGCGGACGGCCGCGTCGATCGCCCGGTCGTACACGGCCGCGCCCTCCGCCGAGGACCGCAACTCGCCGAACTCGCTGATGTCCGCGCCCGCCGAGAAGTCCTCCCCCGCGCCGGTGAGCACGAGCACCTTGATCGCCGGGTCGTCCTCGACCCTGGCCACCACCTCGGACAGGGCCGACCACATGCCGTAGGAGATGGCGTTCTTCTTGGCGGGCCGGGACAAGGTCAGCCGCGCAACGTCGCCCTCATAGGCGACAGCGAGTCCGTCGATCATGGGACACGACCGTACAGGGCTGCGCGCGGGCCGCCCTGGCTTCAGGACGCGGACGTGACGCGATAGACGTCGTAGACGCCTTCCACACCCCGCACCACGCCGAGCACGTGGCCGAGATGCTTGGGGTCGCCCATCTCGAAGGAGAAACGGCTCACCGCCACCCGGTCGCGTGAGGTGGTGACCGAGGCGGAGAGGATGTTCACCTTCTCGTCGGCGAGAACCTTGGTGACGTCGGAGAGCAACCGGTGCCGGTCCAGCGCCTCCACCTGGATCGCCACCAGGAAGACCGAGGACTCCGAGGGGGCCCACTCGACCTCGACCAGGCGTTCGGGCTGGGCGCGCAGATCGTCGGCGTTGGTGCAGTCGGTGCGGTGCACGCTGACACCGCCGCCGCGGGTGACGAAGCCGAGGATCTCGTCGCCGGGGACCGGGGTGCAGCAGCGGGCCAGCTTCGCCCAGACGTCGCTCGCCCCCTTCACGACCACCCCGACGTCGTTGGAACCGCGCCTGCGCGTCACGGTGGACGGGGTGGAGCGCTCGGCCAGCTCCTCCTCCGCCTCCTCGACGCCGCCGATCAGCGCGACCAGGCGCTGCACCACGTGCTTCGCGCTGGTGTTGCCCTCGCCGACCGCGGCGTAGAGGGAGGTGATGTCGCCGTACCGCAGCTCCGCGGCCAGTGCGCTCATCGAATCCGCGGACACCAGGCGCTGCAGGGGAAGCCCGACCTTGCGCAGCTCCTTGGTGATCGCCTCCTTGCCGCCCTCGATCGCCTCGTCCCGGCGTTCCTTGGCGAACCACTGGCGGATCTTCGCCCGCGCCTTCGGCGATTCGGCGAACTGCAGCCAGTCGCGGGTGGGCCCGGCTCCCTCGGCCTTGGAGGTGAAGATCTCCACGACCTCGCCGTTCTCCAGCTGCCGCTCGAGCGCGACCAGCCTGCCGTTGACCCGCGCGCCGATACAGCGGTGGCCGACCTCGGTGTGCACGGTGTAGGCGAAGTCCACCGGGGTCGAGCCGGCGGGCAGCGTGATCACGTCGCCCTTGGGCGTGAAGACGAAGATCTCCTTCGTCTGCAGGTCGTAGCGCAGCGACTCGAGGAACTCGCCCGGATCGGCGGCCTCCCGCTGCCAGTCGAGAAGCTGCCGCATCCAGGCCATCTCGTCGACGTCGACGGCGTTGCCGCGGTGCGTGCCCTTGGTCTCCTTGTACCGCCAGTGCGCGGCGATGCCGTACTCGGCGGTGCGGTGCATCTCGTAGGTGCGGATCTGCACCTCGAGCGGTTTGCCGTCCGGCCCGATCACCGTGGTGTGCAGCGACTGGTAGACGCTGAAGCGCGGCTGCGCGATGTAGTCCTTGAAGCGCCCCGGCATCGGCTGCCACAGCGCGTGCACGACGCCCATCGCCGCATAGCAGTCACGTACGTCCTCGACCAGGATGCGGACACCCACCAGGTCGTGGATGTCGTCCAGATCGCGGCCACGCACGATCATCTTCTGGTGGATCGAGTAGTAGTGCTTCGGCCTGCCCTCGACCTTCGCGGTGATCCTGGAGCCGACCAGGTTGTTCGACAGCTCGCCGACGACCTGACGCAGGTAGATGTCGCGGGAGGGGGCCCGGTCGGCGACCAGCCGCACGATCTCGTCGTACTTCTTCGGCTGCAGGATGGCGAACGCGAGGTCCTCCAGTTCCCATTTCACGGTCGCCATGCCGAGGCGGTGTGCCAGTGGGGCGAGGACCTCGAGGGTCTCCTTCGCCTTGCGCGCCTGCTTCTCCGGCGGGAGGAACCGCATGGTGCGCATGTTGTGCAGCCGGTCTGCCAGCTTGATCACCAGCACGCGGGGGTCGCGGGCCATCGCGATCACCATCTTGCGGATGGTCTCCGCCTCCGCCGCCGAGCCCAGCTTGACCTTGTCCAGTTTCGTCACGCCGTCTACCAGTTCGGCGACCTCGTCACCGAAGTCGGCGGCGAGGCTGCCGACCGGGTATCCGGTGTCCTCGACGGTGTCGTGCAGCAGCGCGGCGACCAGTGTGGTGGTGTCCATGCCGAGTTCGGCGAGGATGGTGGCGACCGCCAGCGGGTGCGTGATGTACGGGTCGCCGGACTTGCGCCGCTGGTCCCGGTGCAGTTCCTCGGCGACGTCGTAGGCGCGCTGCAGCAGCGTCAGATCCGCGTTCGGGTGCAGCTCGCGGTGCACGGCGGCGAGCGGTTCGAGAACCTGCTTGACGGTCGCCGCCCGCTGCGCGGTGATCCGCCGGGCGAGCCGTGCACGCACCCTGCGGGTTGCCGAAGGGGCTCGGGTGCCGTTGGCCTGGCCGTTGCGCGCCGGGTCGGCGGCGGGCTTGGCCACGGTGCTCGCGCCGGACGAGGCTGCCTTCGTGGTTCCGCTCCCGGTGCCCCCCGCGTTCGCGCCGGGTTCTGGTTCGGCGGGCACCACGGACTCGAGCTCCTGGCTCACCCGCACCTCCCGCGTTCGCGGCGTCGTCGAACCCACAGGGTAGACGTCCGGGCCCGTACTCGCGTCTCCGCCCCGCGTCTGCCGGACCGTGTCAGAGCACCCGAAGCGCGCGCACCGGCCGGCTACCGAGGAGCGCACGCCCGCCGAGGGCCGCGAGCTCCAGCACCACGGTCACCCCGTCCACCCGCGCGCCCGCGCGTTCGAGCAAACCCACGGCCGCGGCGGCGGTGCCACCGGTGGCCAGCACGTCGTCGACCACGGTCACGCGATCACCGGCGGCGACCAGCCCGGCCGGGAGTTCCAGAACGGCCGAACCGTACTCCAGCTCGTACTCGATCCGGTCCGCCACGGCGGGCAGTTTGCCCGGCTTGCGTACCGGGACGACGCCGATGCCCCGGCTGTAGCCGATCGCGGCGGCGAGCAGGAAGCCGCGCGCCTCGACGGCCGCCAGCAGGCCGGTGTCCTCCGGGAGACCGGCCGCCAGCGCGTCCACCGTGGCGGCGAAGGCGGCGGGATCGGCGAGCAGCGGCGTGAGATCGCGGAACAGCACGCCGGGTTCCGGGAAGTCCGGAACCTCGGCGATGCGGTCCAGCGCCTCGTCGAGCAGCACCGGGGTCAGCGCTTGCGCTTGCCCGAGGGCTTGCCGCTCGGCTTCGGCCGGTTTCCACGGGACGGCGTCGCCCGCTGGTTGCGGGCGGGCACGCTGGCCGCGGCCGCGTAGGCCTTCTCCTTGCGCAGTTCGGCGTCGAGCTGCGCGTCGTCGGCCGGGTCGAAGTCGCCCGATTCGGCGTTCTCCCGGTCTGCGGCCTTGCGGGCGACGTTCTCCCGGCGGGCCTTGACCCGCTGCGCCTGCTGCTTGTACTTCGGTTCCCGCATCTTGAAGTCGACCAGCAACGGGGTGGCCAGGAAGACGGAGGACAGCACGCCGACGAGCGTTCCGGTGAGCTGGACCAGCGCCAGGTCCTGCAGCGTGCCGGAGCCCAGCAGGATGGATCCGATGACCAGCAGGCCGATGATCGGCAGCAGCGCGATGAACGCGGTGTTGAACGAGCGCATCAGCGTCTGGTTCAGCGCGAGGTTCGCGGCCTCGCCGTAGGTGCGGCGGGTCAGCCCGAGCAGGCCGCGGGTGTTCTCCTTGACCTTGTCGAACACCACCACCGTGTCGTACAGCGAGAAACCCAGGATCGTCAGCAGACCGATCACGGTGGCCGGGCTGACCTCGAAGCCGACCAGGGAGTACACGCCCGCGGTCACCACGAGGTCGTGGACCAGCGAGAGCATCGCCGCCAGCGCCATCCACTTCTCGAAGTACAGCACCAGGAAGATGGTCACCAGCACCATGAACACGGCGAGCGCGATCAGTGCCTTCTGGGAGATCTCACCGCCCCAGGACGCGCTGACCGCGCTGTCGCTGATGGCGCCGATGCCGGGCTGGCCGTTCGAGCCGATCGGCTGCAACTCGTCGAACAGCGCCTGCTTGACCTTCGCCACCTGCGCGGCGTCCAGCGTGTCCGAGCGGACCTGCACGGTGGCGGCGTCGCCGGTGCCGACGACCTGCGTCTCGGCGGCCTCCAGCCCGAGGGACTGGTTGAAGACCTCCTTGGCCCGGTCGTCGGTGATCTCACCGTTCGCGCCGTTGGCAGGCATCTGGAGCTGGGTTCCGCCCTCGAAGTCGATACCGAGGTTGAATCCCTTGAGCCCCATCGACAGGCCGCACACCACCACGAGGGCGGCGAAGAACAGGTACCAGTTCTTGCGCTTGCCGACGACGTCGAACGCGCCGTTGCCGACGTAGAGCCGGTTGAAGATGCTCTCCCGCTTGGTGATGGTGCCCGCGGGGGTGGTCACGGCTTCCGCCCCGGTCCCGCTGTCCTCGACCGACACGTCACGCCTCCTTCACGGCCGCGCGGCCGGTCTTGCGGCCCACCGCCTTACGTTGCGAACCCGCCCGCTGCGCCGAGCCGAGACCGGTCAGCTTGGGGTTGGACAGCGTCTTGGACTTCGACACCATCGACACCAGCGGATGCGTCACCAGGATGACCACGATCAGGTCCAGCACGGTCGACATGCCGAGGGTGAACGCGAAGCCCTGCACCTCGCCCACGGCGAGGGTGTAGAGCACGGCGGCCGCGAGGAAGCTGATCGCGTCGGATGCCAGGATCGTCCGCCGGGCCCGGATCCAGCCCCGTGGTACGGCGGAGCGGAAACTTCGGCCCTCGCGTATCTCGTCCTTCAATCTCTCGAAGAAGATGACGAACGAGTCCGCGGTGATACCGATGGCGATGATGAAGCCGGCGACGCCCGCGAGGTCGAGGGTGAAGCCGATCCACCGGCCGAGCAGTACCAGTACCGCGTAGACGATCGCACCGGACAGCGCCAGCGAGAGAATCGTCAGCACGCCCAGCAGGCGGTAGTAGAACAGGCAGTAGACGAACACGACGAGCAGGCCGATACCGCCGGCGATCAGGCCCGCCTCCAGCGAGGCGAGTCCGAGCGTAGCGGAGACGGTGGTGGCGTCGGACGAGGTGAACGACAGCGGCAGCGAGCCGTACTTCAGAATGTCGGCGAGGCTCTGCGACTCCGTCTGACCGAAGTTTCCGGTGATCTGCGTGCGGCCGTCGAGAATCGCGGTGTTGATCGTGGGCGCGGAGACGACCTCGCTGTCGAGCACGAACGCGGCGCGTTCCTGCACGTTCTGCGAGGTGAACTCGCCCCAGAGCCGGGTTCCCTCGGACTTGAACTCGAGGTTGACCGACCAGCCCGCACCCTGCTGAGGCGGACTGGCCGAGGCGGTCGCGATCTCCTCGCCTGGCAGGAACATCGGCTCCAGGACGAACTTCTCCGTGCCGTCCTCGGAACAGGTGGCCAGCGGCAGCTTCGGGTCGTCGTTGCCGCGCAGCGGGTCCTCGCCGCCGCAAGTGAGCTGGGCGAGCGCGAGCTGCTGCGCCTGCTGGGCGGCGGCCATCTGCGCCGGGTCCTGCGGGTTGGCCGCGACAATGGCGGGATTCTGCCGCTGCTCTTTGGCCGCCTGGATCTGCTGGGCGGTCTGCTCGTCGACCGAGCCGTCCTGTTCGGGGGCGGGCGGCTGCTCCTGCTGGGGCAGCCCACCCGGCGCACCGCCACCGCCCTGCGCGGGCGGCTGCTCCGCGGGTGGCTGTTCCGCGGGCGCACCGCCCGGGTCGGCGCCGGGCTGCTGACCGGGAACCTGACCCGGAATCTGGCCGGGTACCTGGCCAGGGACCTGTCCGGGTACTTGGCCCGGGGCGCCGCCTGCCGGACCGGCCGGCTGCGCGATGGCGACCTTGCGGAACGCGAGCTTGGCCGTCCGGCCGAGGTTCTTCGCCTGATCACCCTCCTCACCCGGGACGGTGATGACGATGTTGTTGCCGTCGAGCACGGTCTCGGTACCGGCGACGCCGATGCCGTTGACGCGGGTCTCGATGATCTGGCGAGCCTGGTTCAGGGACTCTCGCGAGGGCTCCGCACCGTCCGCGGTACGCGCGGTGAGCGTGACCCTCGTACCGCCCTGAAGGTCGATGCCCAGCTTGGGAGTCGGCTTGCCGCCGCCGGTGAAGAACACCAGGGCGTAGAGCACGACCACGATGAGGACGAAGAAGGCGAGATAGCGTCCCGGGCGGATGTGCCCGGCCGGTGGTGCCACGGTCGGTCGTTCTCCTCGTACTGGGCTGCTGGGACGTCGCTGCGCATGCCCTTACAGGCAGTACGAGCCCGCAGCGGGATGCCGGGTCGCACGCAGCACCGAGACACTACTCGGTGCTACGTGAGCCCTGCGTTACACCCACTGCTAAGCACCACACCGACGGGTGAGCCGGCGTGATGAGCAGGAACTACTTCTTGCCGTGCTCCAACGGGGGCGCGACGGAGGCGCCCGTCGAGGTCGAGGCCTCGGCGCGCTCGCGGTCGTCCTCGTCCACCGTGGTGGGCGTGACAGCGGCGTCGTCGGCGACGATCTCGTTGTCGTTGTCGAGAACATCGACATCGTCCGCGTCGTCCGCGGTGATCTCGATCTTCTCGCGCACGGCCTGACGCAGCCAGGTCGTCGTGACACCATCGGCGATCTCGAGGTCGATGGTGGTCTCGTCCGAGGCGTCGGCGACGGTGGCGTAGAGACCGGAGGTGGTCATCACGCGGTCGCCTGCCGACAGGCTGCTCTGCAGCTCCTGCTGCTGCGCCACAGCCTTCTTCTGCTTGCGCGTTCCCATGATCAGCGGCACAGCGACGACAAGCATGAGGAGCAACGGCAGGAATAACTGTTCCATGATTCTCCATTCGGCGGACGGCCAGGCGGGGAACGCCCGGCGAAACGTCCGATTGGCCTGGATGTGCGTGTTCGAGTGTGCCAGGTACCGGCGAGAAAGCCAGCACCGGTGCCGAGCTCGGTACCGCGACGACGTTCCCGTGATCTCGCCGCGGTGCCCGTTCCGGCACGGCCGCCTAGTCGAACAGACTGGGCGAGTCCTCGGCGAACCGGCCCCCTTGCAAGGGCAGGCCCGGGGGTGGCTCGACGCCCAGGTGCGCCCAGGCCGCGGCCGTCGCGACCCGGCCGCGCGGCGTCCGCGCGAGCATCCCGGCCCGCACCAGGTACGGCTCGCAGACCTCCTCGACCGTCGTCGACTCCTCCCCCACGGCCACCGCCAGGGTGGAGACCCCGACCGGGCCGCCACCGAAGGAACGGACCAGCGCCGAGAGCACGGCGCGGTCCAGCCGGTCCAGGCCGAGTTCGTCGACGTCGTAGACCTCCAGCGCCGCCCGGGCGATCTCCTGGTTCACCAGGCCGTCGGCGCGCACCTCGGCGTAGTCGCGGACGCGGCGCAGCAGCCGGTTGGCGATCCGGGGGGTGCCGCGGGAGCGGTCCGCGATCTCGGCGGCTCCGCTGTCGTCGAACCGGATGTCCAGGATGGTGGCCGCCCGGCGGACGACGAGTTCGAGTTCCTGGGCCGAGTAGAACTCCATGTGGCCGGTGAAACCGAACCGGTCGCGCAGCGGACCGGTCAGCGAACCGGAGCGGGTGGTGGCGCCGACCAGCGTGAACGGGGCGATCTCCAGCGGAATGCTGGTGGCGCCCGGCCCCTTGCCGACGACGACGTCGACGCGGAAGTCCTCCATCGCCAGGTACAGCATCTCCTCGGCGGGACGGGCGATCCGGTGGATCTCGTCGATGAAGAGCACATCGCCCTCGACCAGGTTGGACAGCATCGCCGCCAGATCACCCGCCCGTTCCAGCGCGGGCCCGGAGGTGATCCGGATGGCGGCGTCGAGTTCGGCGGCGATGATCATCGCGAGGCTCGTCTTGCCGAGGCCGGGAGGGCCGGACAGCAGCACGTGATCCGGCGGGACGCCTCGCCTGCGGGCACTCTCCAGCACCAGTTCGAGCTGCTCGCGCACCCGCGGCTGGCCCACGAACTCGGTCAGCCTGCGCGGCCGCAGGGTGGTCTCGACCTCGCGCTCACCGGTCTGCGGCAGCGCGGACAGCGCCTCGTCGTCCGGCTCGAATTCGGTCACGTCCTCATCGTGCACGGGCCGGCCCTAGCGCTTGCGGCCGAGGGTGGTCAGCGCGGTACGCAACACGGCCGAGGTGTCGGAGGCGGCGGGATCCAGTTCGGCCAGTGCCTTCTCCACGGCCTGTTCGGCCTGCTTGGCGGGGAAGCCGAGTCCGAGCAGCGCCTCGGCCACCTCGGCCCGCACCGCCCCCGCGGCCGTGCTCGCGCCCGCGGCGGCGTCCGGGTCGGCCCCGCGTCCGGCGACCTTGTCGCGCAGTTCGAGCGACAGCCGCTCGGCACCCTTGCGGCCGATGCCGGGCACCTGCGTGAGCGCGGTGATGTTGCCCTCGGAGAGTGCGCTGGTGAGCGCGTCGGGATCGAGCACGGCGAGTGCGGCGAGGGCGAGCCGCGGCCCGATGCCGGAGACGGTCTGCAGCAGTCCGAACAGTTCCCTGGCCTGCGCGTCGGCGAAACCGAACAGGGTCAGCGAGTCCTCGCGCACGATCAGCGCGGTGTGCAGCCGGACCTGTTCGCCCCTGCGGAGCGTGGCCAGTGTCGATGGCGTTGCCTGGACGGCGAGACCGACCCCGCCGACCTCGACCACCGCGTGGTCGAGCGCGACGGCGAGCACCTCGCCCCGTACCGAAGAGATCACCGTCCCGCTCCCGTCGACTGGTTCCTGCCGTTGGTGTGGTTCCTGCGCGCCGCCGCGAGCCTGGCCCGGTGCGTCCTGGCGAGTTCCGCGGCCCTCGCCTCCGCCTCGGCGAGCCTGCCCCGCATCGGTTCCTGCCAGAGGTGGCAGATGGCGAGCGCGAGCGCGTCGGCCGCGTCGGCGGGACGGGGCGCGACGTCCATCTTCAGCAGCCTGGTCACCATGAGCGTGACCTGCGCCTTGTCCGCTCGGCCGGAACCGGTGACGGCCGCCTTGACCTCGCTGGGGGTGTGGAAGACGACCGGCAGGCCACGGCGCGCGGCACCGAGCGCCACCACACCGCCCGCCTGCGCGGTACCCATGGCGGTGCGGACGTTGTGCTGGCTGAACACCCGCTCCACGGCGACCGCGTCGGGCCGATACCGGTCCAGCCAGCCCTCCACGGCATCGGCGATGCCCATCAGCCGCACGGACAGCTCGGCCTCCGGGGGCGTACGCACCACGTCCACCGCGACGCAGGCGACCGAGCGCCCGGTGCCGCCGTCGACCACGCCCAGCCCGCACCGGGTCAGCCCGGGGTCAACACCGAGCACGCGCACCTTCGCCACCTCTCCGCCGAACACCAGTTCGAGGAGGAACACTACCGGCGGGCACCCTGGTAGGCGGTCACCGACTCGCCGGGCGCCGCGACCGGCTCAGTCCACTGTGGACGGGCAGCGCCGCGTCACGGACCGTCGACGCCGGGGGTCCAGCTCTCCGGATCGCCGGATCCGGTGAGGATCGGCTGCCACTCGGCGAAGCCCTCGGGCGCGTCCGCCTGCCATGGCCAGTGGCCGTCCGGGGTGGCCACGATGATCTGCAGCGCGGGGAAGTCGCCCTCCGGGTAGACCAGGAAGGCGCTGCCGAGGAACTCCGGGTAGTGGCCGGGATGCACCTGCTCGAACGTGACGGGCACGCCCTCGAAGAAGTCGGTGTACACCGAGCCCGGCTCGAAGACCTCTCCCGCGGCGGCGCGGTCGACGTAGGCGTCGAGCAGCACGGGGCCCACGTCCGGCGGCAGACCCACGACGACGGCCTCGGGCACCTCGTGCATCGCCCACGCCGACGCGGTGAAGCAGTAGCCGGAGCCCGTCTCGTCCGCGGGAACGGCGATGACCGCGTTGCCCCGCTCCCCGGCCTGGGCGACGATCCACTCGCGGAGTTCATGATCTTCGTCGAGCTCGGATTCCGTCGTCGTCACGGCGATCATTGTGCCGCACCGGCGGCGCGATTCCCATAGCCGTGCCGTCGTGTCGGCCGGAAACCCTCTGACAGCAAGGAAAACCGGCCCAAAAGACCCGGACGGCCGCACCGGTTTCCCGGTGCGGCCGTCGGTTCGTCCGGATTCGGGTGTCAGCCGACCTCGGCCAGAACCTCGTCCGACACGTCGAAGTTGGCGTAGACGGCCTGCACGTCGTCGCAGTCCTCGAGGGCGTCGATCAGGTTGAAGACCTTCTTCGCACCGTCGGCCTCCAGCGGCACGCTCACCGAGGGCAGGAAGCTCATCTCGGCGGACTCGTAGTCGTAGCCCGCCTCCTGCAGGGCGGTCCGCACGGCGAGCAGGTCGGTGGCTTCGGAGACGATCTCGAAGCTCTCGCCAAGGTCGTTCACGTCCTCGGCGCCCGCGTCGAGCACGGCCATCAGCACGTCGTCCTCGGACAGCTCGTTCTTCGGCATGAGCACGACGCCCTTGCGGTTGAACAGGTAGGCGACCGAACCCGGGTCGGCCAGCGAGCCGTTGTTGCGGGTCAGCGCGGTGCGGACCTCCATCGCGGCACGGTTCTTGTTGTCGGTGAGGCACTCGATCAGCACCGCCACACCGTTCGGGCCGTAGCCCTCGTAGGTGATGTTCTGCCAGTCGGCGCCGCCCGCCTCCTCGCCGCCGCCGCGCTTGCGTGCGCGCTCGATGTTGTCGGCCGGTACCGAGTTGCGCTTCGCCTTCTGGATGGCGTCGTACAGGGTCGGGTTGCCGTCCGGGTCGCTGCCACCGGTGCGGGCCGCCACCTCGATGTTCTTGATCAGCCGCGCGAAGAGCTTGCCCCGCTTGGCATCGAGGTTCGCCTTCTTGTGCTTCGTGGTGGCCCATTTGGAGTGGCCGCTCATCTACTCCTCCATCTGCTTCGCGTCCCGCTTGCCTATGCCGCCTCGCGGACGACGCGCGCGAACAACCGGTGCACGCGCTCATCCCCCGTCAGCTCCGGGTGGAAGGCGGTGGCGAGCACCGTCCCCTGCCTGACCGCGACGATCCTAGCGGCCGCCCCGCCGGCCTCCGGGGTGTCCGGCACCTGGGCGAGCACCTGGACGTCCTCGCCTGCCTTCTCCACCCACGGCGCGCGGATGAAGACGGCGTGCATCGGCCCGCCCTCGGCCCCGGCGAAATCCAGGTCGGCCTCGAAGGAGTCGACCTGCCTGCCGAAGGCGTTGCGCCGCACGAGCACGTCCAGGCCGCCGAGCTGCTCCTGGTCCGGCCTGCCGTCGAGCACCTGCCTGGCGAGCAGGATCATGCCGGCACAGGAACCGTAGGCCGGCATGCCCGCGGCGAGCCGTTCGCGCAGCGGCTGGAGCAGGTCGAAGGTCACCAGCAGCCGGGACATCGTGGTGGACTCGCCACCGGGCAGCACCAGTCCGTCCACTTCGGACAGTTCGCTGGGCCTGCGCACCGGGATCACCCGGGTTCCCGCGCGTTCCATCGCCGCCGCGTGCTCGCGGACATCTCCCTGCAGCGCGAGTACACCCACCACGGGTCGCGATGCTGTCACGCCGCCTGCCTCCCATACCGAAGATTTCGCAGGTCAAGCGTAGTCCGTCGGCTGAGCGAGGGCATGTCCGGGCCGACGGTCAGCCGTCCACCCGCTCACCCGCGGCCACGCGCAACGCCTGGTCGAGGTCGTCCCAGAGATCCTCGACGTCCTCGACGCCGACCGAGAGCCGCAGCAGGTTCACCGGAACACCACTGGCGGCCAGCGTCTCCTCGCCCACCAGGCGGTGGGTGAGCGCGGCGGGGTGTTCGATCAGCGTGTCCACCGATCCCAGGCTCACCGCCGGGGTGATCAAGCCGAGTTTGCCGACCACCGTGTTCGGGTCACCCGTGGCCTCGAACGCCAGCATCGCGCCGGTACCGCGAAGCTGGCCGCCGAGCACCGGGTGCGCCCCGTGCAGTCCGGGGTAACGGACGTTGCTGACGCCGGAGTGCTCGGCGAGCCTGCGGGCGAGCTCCGCGGCGGAGCACTGGGAGGCCTCCATCCGCAGTGGCAGGGTCGCCAGGCCGCGGTGCAGCAGGTAGCCGCCGAGCGGGTGCAGCACGGCGCCGGTGAGGATGCGCAACTGCCGCAGCGGGCCCGCCCGCTCCCCCGCGCAGGCCACGACCCCGCCGAGCACGTCGCCGTGACCACCGAGGTACTTGGTGCCCGAGTGCAGGACGTAGGTGGCGCCGTGTGCCGCGGGGTTCTGCAGCATCGGAGTGGCGAAGGTGTTGTCGACCAGCACCGGGACCGCCCCGGCCTGGCGGACAACGTCGGCGATGTCGATCAGGTCCAGGTTCGGGTTGGCCGGGGTCTCCAGCACCACCAGCCCGGTGTCCGGCCGGATCGCGGCGGCGACCTCGTCCGGCCGGACGTAGGTCGTCTCGGTGCCCAGCAGTCCGGTGGCGAGCAGGTGGTCGGTGCCGCCGTAGAGCGGCCGGACGGCCACCACGTGCTTGGCGCCGGTCATCAGGCAGGCGGCCTGCAGCACGGCGGTCACCGCCGCCATCCCACTGGCGAAGGCCACGCCTTCGTCGGTGCCCTCCAGTTCGGCGAGGGCCCGCTCGAAGCGGGCGACGGTCGGGTTGTGCAGCCGGGCGTAAACCGGGGAGGACGCGTCCGCGGCACCGTCCGCCCAGGCCCCGAGGGCGGCGCCGCCCTCGGCCTGGTCGGGCACCGGGTAGGTGGTCGACAGGTCGATCGGCGGCGCGTGCACCCCGAGTCGCCCCAGATCCTCACGTCCACCGTGTACCGCGCGGGTCCGCACACCGTTCACCGTTCTGCCTCCAGAATTGTCGACGTATCAGTGGAATGCTGCATGCTGTGCACGTCGCTGGCGGTTTTCCGGCAGTTTCTTCGACGAGAGGGGACGAAGTCCGTGCTCGATGCGATCGATGTGGCGATCCTCGCCGAGTTGCAGAAGGACGCTCGGCTGCCGAACAAGGACCTCGCCGCGCGGGTGAACATCGCGCCGTCCACCTGCCTGGTGCGGCATCGGGCACTGCGCGAGCGCGGGGTGCTGAAGGGCTACCGCGCGGAGGTGGACCTGGGTGCGCTCGGCCGTCCGTTGCAGGCGGTGATCGCGGTCCGGGTGCGACCGCACACCAGGGCTGTGGTCCGCCCGTTCCTGGACTACGTGATGGAACTGCCGGAGACGATCTCGGTGTCCCATGTCGCGGGCCCGGACGACTTCCTGGTGCACGTCGCCGTGGCCGACGCCGTCCACCTGCAGCAGCTCGTGCTGGACTCGTTCACCAGCCGCCGCGAGGTCGCCCAGTTGCACACCAACCTGCTGTTCGAGCATCGGGTCAAGGCGCGGATACCGCCGACCGCGCAGGCCCGCTCCGACTGAGCGGACCGGACGCGGTCACGGGACGCCGAGCAGCCGCAGCCCGGCGGCGGTGACCGCGGCGGCGAGAACCACCAGTACGAACGGCGCTTTCCGCCAGGCCAGCAACCCGCCGACGGCCACGCCTGCCGGGCGCGCGTAACCGGCGAATCCCTGGTCCTCGACGAGCGCGGCCGTGGCGACCACGGCGGCCAGCAGCACGACGGCCGAGACGGTCATCAGCCGCTCCAGCCTCGGCGAGATCTCCACCCGCGCCCGCAGCGCGGGCCCGGCGAACCGGAAGGCGAAGGTCCCGGCCGCCAGCACCACGGTGGCGACCAGCAGCGTCATCGTTCCGGCGATCATCGCGGGTCCCCTTCCGTGTGGCGGCCGGATACCGCGGGGTCCCCGGCCGTCTCACCGGTCCCCGGCGCCGTACTGCCGAGGCTGACCAGGACGCCGGCGAGGGCCAGCAGCACCGGGAGCCCGGCCGGCAGGAACGGCGTGGTCGCCAGCGCGACCGCAACCCCCGCCACGGCCGCGCGCCGTGCCCCGGCGTCCCGCAACGAGGGCAGCAACAGCGCCAGCAGGACCGCGGGGAACGCGGCGTCGAGGCCGAGGAGGTCGGTGTCGCTGATCGCGGATCCGGCCAGGCCGCCGGCCAGCACGCCCGCGTTCCAGCAGACGAACAGGCCGATGCCGGTCGCCCAGTAGGCCGCGCGCCGACGCGGGAAGTCCTTCTGCGCCAAGGCGAACGCGACCGCCTCGTCGATCATCAGGTGGGTGCCGACCAGTCGCCGCAGGCCGGAGCCGAGCAGTTCGGCCACGGCGAAACCGAAGGGCAGGTGCCGGGCGTTGACCAGCAGCCCGGCCACCACGCCCGCGATCGGGTTGCCGCCGGAGCCGACGATGCCGATGAAGATGAACTGCGAGGCTCCGCCGAAGACGAGCACGGACATGAGCATCGGCAGCCAGAGGTCGAAGCCCTCGCCGACGGCGATCGCGCCGTAGGACAGGCCGACGATGGCGTCGGCGAGGCAGACCAGCGCGATGTCGCGGAGCAGACCGCGATCGAGTGTTCGGAATAGTGAACGCATCGCGTTCTATACTGAACACGGCGACCCTGTTCGTCAAGGCGAACGGTTCGTAGCGTAAAACGAACACGGGAGGATCATGAGCAACGGCACCGGGGCTCCGCTGGACGTCATCGCCGCATCGCTGCGCCGGGAACGGGACCGCGCCGGACTGTCACTGACCGAACTGGCCAAGCGAGCGGGGGTCGCCAAGTCCACGCTCTCCCAGCTCGAATCCGGCACCGGCAACCCGAGCGTGGAGACCTTGTGGGCATTGGGAACCGCGCTCGGCGTGACGTTCTCCCGGCTGGTCGACCCACCGCGCCCCCAGGTCCAGGTGATTCGGGCGGGCGAGGGTCCGGCGGTGTTCTCCGAGCGCGCCGACTACGCCGCCACGCTGCTGGCCTCGTGCCCGCCGCACGCCCGCCGCGACCTCTACCTGATCACCGCCGAGCCGGGTAATCCCCGCGAGTCGAAGCCGCACATGCCGGGCACGGTCGAGCACGTCGTGCTCAGCGCGGGGCGCGCCAGCGTCGGCCCGGCCGAGGAGCCCGTGGAACTCGTCCCCGGTGACTACATCGGCTACCCCGGCGATGTCGCGCACGTGTTCGCCGCGCTCGAGCCGCACACCTCCGCGGTGATGATCTCCGAGCACGTCTGAGGAGCGACGGCCCGATGTCCACTGTGGACACCGGGCCGTCGCGTGCAGCGAGTGCCGGTCGCTACCAGCCTCGCTCGGCGAGCCGGTGCGGCTCGGGCAGCTCGTCGACGTTGATGCCGACCATCGCCTCGCCGAGACCGCGGGAGACCTTGGCGATGACGTCCGGGTCGTCGTGGAAGGTGGTCGCCTTGACGATGGCCTCGGCGCGCTGCGCGGGGTTGCCGGACTTGAAGATCCCGGAGCCGACGAACACGCCCTCGGCGCCGAGCTGCATCATCATCGCCGCGTCGGCCGGGGTCGCGATGCCGCCGGCGGTGAACAGCACGACCGGCAGCTTGCCCTTCGCGGCGACCTCCTGGACCAGCGGGTACGGCGCCTGCAGTTCCTTGGCGGCGACGTACAGCTCGTCCTCCGGCAGCGAGGCGAGCCTGCGCAGCTCGCGGCGAATCTGGCGCATGTGGGTGGTCGCGTTGGAGACGTCGCCGGTACCCGCCTCGCCCTTGGAGCGGATCATGGCGGCGCCCTCGTTGATCCGGCGCAGCGCCTCACCCAGGTTGGTGGCACCGCAGACGAACGGCACGGTGAAGTCGAACTTGTCGATGTGGTTGGCGTAGTCGGCCGGGGTGAGCACCTCGGACTCGTCGATGTAGTCGACCCCGAGCGACTGGAGCACCCGCGCCTCGACGAAGTGGCCGATGCGCGCCTTGGCCATCACCGGGATGGACACGGCGGAGACGATGCTGTCGATCATGTCCGGGTCGCTCATCCGGGAGACACCGCCCTGGGCGCGGATGTCGGCGGGCACCCGCTCCAGGGCCATCACGGCGACGGCACCCGCGTCCTCGGCGATCTTCGCCTGCTCGGCGGTGACCACGTCCATGATCACGCCGCCCTTGAGCATCTCGGCCATGCCGCGCTTGACCCGGGCGGTACCGGTTTCGGCGGAGCGCGTTGCGGCGGGGCTACCCGTCCCGGCGGACTGAGCGTCAGACACTGCGAGGCCTTTCTGGCAGGGGAAACCGGCCGGATCGACTGCCGGACGGTCGCGGAGACACCGCTTCGGTGACCTCCCCAGCCTAGGACCGGCGTGGACCGGCATCACAGGCCAGTGAGCGGCGATCTCGGCAGTCCACTTCGCGCCCGACCTCCGGTATGGCCCTACCCAGGCACGCCGGGAAGGTGATCGCGCCGGGCGGAGAACCGGCGCTGAACTGCGATATCACGGACGACGGCCGCCACGCGACGCTTCCGGCGAGGGAGTCGACGGCCCCTCCGCAGGACCGCTCGCGGCACGACCGGGAGGGCCATTCTGTGAGCGGAATCGCCCTGGCCCGGTCGGTCGTACCGCTGACCTGGCGAGTCCGCTCACCGCCCGAACTGGTCCGCTACGCGATCGACCTTCGCTCCCCCACCTTCGGGACGGCGGTGTTCACCCGCAGGCGCCTCCGGTACGACCCGATGCCGGAGGACGTGCCGCGGACCTGGCGGCCGAGACTCAGAAGGTGAAGCCGCCGGGACGCCCGTTGCGGTCGGCGATGAGCCCGGCGATGGTGGCCACGGCGATCTCCGCCGGGGTACGCGAGCCGATGTTGAGGCCGACCGGCCGGTGCACGCGCGCGATCTCGGCCTCGGCGACGCCGAGTTCGGTGAGCGCGGCGACGTGCGGGCCCTCGTGCCGGGGATTGCCCATGATGCCGATCCAGCGCGCCGGGTACGCCAGCGCGTCACGCAGCAACCCGCCGAGTTCGGGACGGTGGTGATCGGTGACGACGAACTCCGCCGCCTCGTCGAGTTCGGGCACCACGCCGGTCACCTCGACGCCCGGTGACCGGACGCCGGCGGCCCGCTCCGCGTCCGGCTCGACCAGCACCGGCCGGTAACCGAGATCGCGGGCGTAGGACAGGAGACGCTCGGACACCGGTGAGGCGAACACGGCGACCAGCGTGCGGACCGGGTCCTGCCCGCCGTCCGGCCGGGGTTCACCGTGCGCGAGGCCACAGGAACCGGGGTCCGGGTCGGTCACCATACGGCGAGTCTGCCACGCGGTCAGCGGATCGCGCGCACCTCGCCGTCCCAGCCGGAGTCCAGCAGCTCCGGTAGCAGAAGCCCGAGCTGGACCGGGTACACGGTCTCGGTCGTGGTGCGCAGCTCGTCGGGGGCCCACCAGCGGTGGCCGTCGATGGTGGCGAGCTCCAGTTCGGTGAAGCCCGAGGTGTCGACGGCCAGGTCCACCGCACCCGCCGCCCCGGGCGAGCCACCCACCCGGGCCAGGAAGAACCACTCGTCGCCGTCGTAGCTGGCGCCCTCGAACTCCCAGCGCACCCGGCGACGCCACACCGGGCCCTGCAGGCGCCCGTCCGGCAGCCGCAGGCCGGTCTCCTCGTGCAGTTCGCGCAGCGCCGCGGCACGCGGGTCCTCCCCCGGCTCGACGCCGCCGCCGGTGGTGAACCAGAACGAGGATCCGGCCGCGGCCGGATCGTGCCCGTTGAACAGCAGGACCCGGTCGCGCCGGTCGACGAGCAGGACCCGCGCCGACAGCCTCGGTTCCCCCGGCGTCTCGGCGTGCGGGCCGGGGTCCGGTTCGGCGATCTCGAAGTACTGCGGCTGCGGGGCGGTCCCGGCGAGCTTGAAGTAACGGACCTTGCGCCTGCGCCGGAGCGCGAACGTGTCGCGCACGGCGTCGTTGTGCACCCGGCGGGCGATGACGACGCGGTGCTCGGCATCGGAGAGTTCGTCGGCGAGCGCGGCGGGCAGGGTGGTCCGGACGGTACCGGCGAGCAGCAGCGTCAGGGTGTTCTCCGCCTCCTCGCGGTCGGCGCGGCCCGCGTGCTCGGCCCGTTCGGCACCGGAGAGCAGCCGGGCCCCCTCGTCCCCGCCGATCGCCGCGGCCGCCACCGCCCTGGCCACGACGGCACGGCGGGACAGGGCGGCGTCCAGCGCGGCCCAGCCGGCGTCGGTACGCACGTGCAGCCGGTCGAGCCGGTTGGCGGTGGCGATGAGCCAGAGCCCGCCGACGACGACGAGGACGGCGAGGCAGAGCAGGACGAGGAGCGAGGCGGTCACGGCGTGACGTCCTCCCCCTCGGCGCTGACCCGGCGGGGATCGGCCGCGACGGCCGTCTCGTACACCCGCACCACCTGGGTCGCGACGACCGGCCAGTCGAAGACGGCGACGCGTTCCCGGCCCGCGGCCGAGAGTTCCGCACGCCGGCGCGGATCGGCGAGCAGGTCGCGCAGGGCCGCGGCGAGCGCGGCGGCGTCGCCGGTCGGCGCCAGTACCCCGGCCCGGCCGTCGTCGAGTACCCGGCGGAAGGAGTCGAGTCCGCTGGCCAGTACCGGGGTCCCGGCGGCCATCGCCTCGGTGAGGATCATGCCGAAGCTCTCGCCCCCGGTGTTCGGCGCGCAGTACACGTCGACGCTGCGCAGCGCGCGGGCCTTGGTGGCGTCGTCGGCCTGGCCGAGCAGGTCGATCCGGTCGGCCAGCACCGGACCCGCCAGCTTGCGCAGTTCCTCCGCCTCGCCCCTGCCGACGATCAGCAGCCGCAACTCCGGCAGCTCGGCGGCGAGCGACCGTAGCGCGTCGAGCAGGACGCCCATGCCCTTGCGCGGTTCGGTGAACCGGCCGACGAAGCCGATCGTGCCGCCTTCGCGCGGGTAGCCGGGCAGCGGCTCGGCGGCGGCGAAGAAGGCGGCGTCGACTCCGTTCGGGATCTCCACGGCGTCGCCGCCGAGATGCTCCACCTGGACCCGTCTGGCGAGCGCGGACACCGCGATCCGGGCGGTGATCTTCTCCAGCAGCGGTCGCAGTACCGGCTGGAACGCGGTGAGCGTGCGCGATCGCGGGGTGGAGGTGTGGAAGGTCGCGACGATCGGGCCGTCGGCGATCTTCAGTGCCAGCATCGACAGGCTCGGCGCCGTCGGCTCGTGCAGGTGCAGCACGTCGAAAGCGTTGTCGCGCAACCATCTCCGGACGCGGGCGTAGGAGACCGGGCCGAACTGCAGGCGAGCGACCGAGCCGTTGTACGGGATGCCGAGCGCCTTTCCCGCCGGGTAGACGAAGTCCGGCAGGTCGGCGTCGTCGTCGGCGGCGGGGGCGAGCACCGAGACGGTGTGCCCGCGCGCGATGAGCGCCCTGGCCAGGTCGACCACGTGCCCCTGGACCCCGCCCGGCACGTCGAACGAGTACGGGCAGACGATGCCGACCCTCATCTCCTACCCCGCTCCGCCGGTGCTCGCGGGCGAGGCGGGCTCGAGATCGGAGATCCACACCTTCTGCAGCATGTGCCAGTCGGCCGGGTGGGTCGCGATCTCCCCGGCGAAGACGTCGGCAAGCGCCTGGGTACCCGAGGCGACCTCCTCCGGGCCGTTGACCCGGATCCGGGGATGCACGCGCAGACCCCAGCCGTCGTCGATGAACCAGCTCGTGAACGGCAGCAGCGGCGCACCGGTGGTGGCGGCCAGTTTGGCCGCGCCCGCCGGGATCCGGATCCGGTCGCCGAAGAAGTCGACCGGGATGCCCTTGTTCGACAGGTCGCGGTCGCAGAGCAGCACCACGGCCCGGTTCTCCCGCAGCCTGCGCAGCAGGGTGCGGAAGGTGGCCGCGCCGCCGTCCGCGGGGAGGATCTCGAAACCCAGCGTCTCGCGGTAGACCACGAAACGGTCGTAGAGTGAATCCGGCTTGAGACGTTCGGCGACCGTGGTGAACGTGCCCGAGTGCTTGCCCAGCCAGGTCCCGGCGACGTCCCAGTTCCCGGAGTGCGTCATGGCCAGGATCGCACCGTTGCCCGCCTCGAACGCCGCGTCCAGGTTCTCCACGCCGCTGACCGTGGCGTCCACCCGCCGGTGCACCTCGTCGAGGTCCATCGTGGGCAGCCGGAAGGCCTCCTGCCAGTAGCGGCCGTAGGACCGGAGTCCGCGGCGCACCAGGTCGTCCAGTTCGGCGGGACCGGCCTGCGGGACCACCCTGGCCAGGTTGCTGCGCAACTGCCGGGTGCCGGGGCCCTGCCTGCGGGCGGCGAGGTCGGCCGCGAGTCCGAACGCCGCGTCGGTGACCGGCCGGGGCAGCCTGCGGACGACGTTCCACCCGGTGGCGTACCCGAGATCGGTCAGCCGTTCGGTTGTGGTGGTCATGTCGTTACCTCCCGTGCTGCCTTGGCGACCGCCGCGATGCGCTGGAACAGGGTGATCACCGACAGGATCGCCAGCAACCACAGTGAGAACTCCACGGCGTAGGGCACCCCCAGTCCCTCAAGGCCGGTTCCGACCAGCGCGATGATCAACCGTTCGGCGCGTTCCACGAGCCCGCCGTCCGCGGTGAGCCCCGAGGCCTCCGCGCGCGCCTTGACGTAGGAGATCACCTGCGCGAGTACGAGGCACACCAGCGCGGCGGCGGCGGCCCGCTGGTTGCCCTCGACCAGGAAGCACCACCAGGCGATGGCCGCGAGCAGCGCACCGTCCGCCAGCCGGTCGCAGGTGGCGTCCAGCACCGCGCCGAACGGGGTGCCGTGACCTCGTGCCCGTGCCATGGCGCCGTCGAGCAGGTCGAGCATGGCGAAGCCCCACACGGTGAAGGTGCCCGCCAGCAGCATCCCGTTCGGGAAGAACACGAGCGCGCACGCGATCGCGCAGACGGTGCCGAACACGGTCATCGCGTTCGGCGTCAAACCGGCGCGTACCAGCACCGCGCCGATCGGATCGGTGACGCGGGAGACGGACGCGCGGGCGAAGATGTTGAGCATCGGTTTACCGGGGCACCTGAGCAGCGGGGACGGGGGGTCGATCGCAGCCTATCGAGCCCGGTGCCCGGCGGTGCGGGGCGCACCGCCGCACCGGTCTCAGTCCTCGGCGTCCGCTTCGGCCTCGGCCTGGGCGACGGCCTCGCAGCAGGGCGCCAGCCCGTCCTTGATCGCGGCGCTGATCTCCCCCAGCGCGACGATCTGCTCCGGTGTGAGCGCGTCGAAGAGCGACCCGCGCACGGCCTCGACGTGACCGGGCGCGGCGGCCTCCAGCACGGCGAAGCCGGACGGCGTGAGGTGCGCGAACGAGCCGCGCTTGTCGTCCGGGCAGGTGGTGCGGTGCACCCAGCCGTTGACCTCCATCCTGGCGACCGCGTGCGAAAGCCTGCTGCGCGAGGAGCGGCTCGCCTCGGCGAGTTCGCTCATCCGCATCGTCCGGCCCGGCGCCTCGGACAGGGTCACCAGCACCTCGTAGTACGTGTGCGGCAGGCCGCTGTCGTGCTGCAACTGGCGTTCGAGGTGTTCCCGCAGCATTCCGACGGCCGCCGAGAAGTCACGCCAGATGCGCTGCTCCCGTTCACTGAGCCATCGCGTCTCGGACATGAGACACATACTACCTCTAGTTGAGGGCTCAACCATGTTGCGCTACTCTCCTGATTGAGAGCTCAACGAACGGGCTCCCGTTCCACGAAGATCAGCACCCAGGAGGACACCCATGAGCGCTCCCACGACCGAGATCCCCGGCTACACGGTCGGCACCTGGACCATCGACGCGGTCCACTCGGAGGTCACCTACGCCGTCAAGCACCTCGGCCTGGCCAAGTCGCGCGGCAACTTCGGCACGTTCAGCGGTCAGATCACCACCGCCGAGAACATCCTCGACTCCTCGGTGACCGCCGAGATCGACGCCGCGTCGGTGTCCACCGGCAACGGCCAGCGGGACGACCACGTGCGCTCCGCCGACTTCTTCGACGTCGAGAACCACCCGACGATCACGTTCCGCTCGACCGGCATCCGCCGGGACGACGACGAGTACGTCATCGACGGTGAACTCACCTGGCGCGGCGTCACCAAGGCGGTCTCGCTCGAGGCGGAGTTCAACGGCATCGGCCCGAACCCGGCCGCCGACAACGCCACCACCATCGGCATCTCCGCCGAGGCCACCGTCGCCCGCCGCGACTTCGGCATCGGCCCGGAGGGCAACGCCTTCCTCGGCGAGAAGGTCAAGATCACCCTCGAGATCGAGGCCGCGCTCCAGTCCTGACCGGACGCATGGCCGCCATCGACCGTGAGTGGAACCCGCCCGGCGGTCGGGCGGGCGTTCCACTCACGGCCGGGCGAGGGCCGGGTCGTGCCAGGCTCCGGCCAGCAGTTCCCAGGTCTGGCCCAGCAACTGCGGCAGCACCTTCGTGTGCCCCACGACGGGCATGAAGTTCGCGTCCCCACCCCAGCGCGGCACCAGGTGCTGGTGCAGGTGGGCGGCGATTCCCGCGCCGGCGATCACGCCCTGGTTCATGCCGATGTTGAACCCGTGGGCGTCGGAGACCGCGCGCACCACCGCCATGCCACGCTGGGTGAACTCGGCCAGCTCGACCGTCTCCACCGCCGTCAGCTCGGTGTAGTCGGCCACGTGCCGGTAGGGCACCACCATCAGGTGCCCGGGGTTGTACGGGTACAGGTTCAGCACCGCGTACACCTGCTCGCCGCGCGCCAGGATCAGCGCCTCGGCGTCGTCGCCGAGACCGGGCAGCCGGCAGAACGGGCAGCCCCTCGGCTCGTCCCCGTCCGGCTTGTTCTCCCCCTTGACGTAGGCCAGGCGGTGCGGGGTCCACAGCCGCTGCAACGCGTCCGGCACTCCCACACCGTCCTGCGCGACGACGCCGGGCTCACCCTCCCGACTCACGCGAGGACCGCCCCGACCGCGTCGGCGTCCGGGGACGCGTTCTCCCGCCGGGCGACCCAGCTCGCGATCGCCTCGATCGCGTCGGCCACCGGCACGGAGTTGATCTGGCCACCGTCGCGGAAGCGGAAGGACACCGCGCCCGCCTCGGCGTCCTTCGCCCCGGCAAGCAGCATGAACGGCACCTTCTGCGTGGTGTGCGTGCGGATCTTCTTCTGCATCCGGTCGTCGCTCGCGTCCACCTCGGCCCGGATTCCCTTGGCGCGCAACGCCTCGCGCACTCCGGCCAGGTGCTCGACCTGGTCCGCGGTGATCGGGATGCCGACCACCTGCACCGGCGAGAGCCAGGCGGGGAACGCGCCCGCGTAGTGCTCGGTGAGCACACCGAAGAAGCGTTCGATCGAGCCGAACAGTGCCCGGTGGATCATCACCGGCCGCTGCCGCGAACCGTCGGAGGCCGTGTACTCGAGTTCGAAACGCTTGTTCTGGTTGAAATCGAGCTGGATCGTCGACATCTGCCAGGTCCGGCCGATCGCGTCCTTGGCCTGCACGGAGATCTTCGGCCCGTAGAAGGCCGCACCGCCGGGGTCGGGTACCAGTTCGAGCCCGGAGTCGACGGCGGCCTGCCGCAGGGTCTCGGTGGCCTCCTCCCACTCCCAGTCCTCGCCGATGAACTTCTCCGAGTCACCCCGGGTGGACAGTTCCAGGTAGAAGTCCGAGAGGCCGTAGTCGGCCAGCAGGTCCAGCACGAAGCGCAGCAGCGACCGCAGCTCGCCCGGCATCTGCTCCTTGGTGCAGTAGATGTGCGAGTCGTCCATCGTCAGCCCGCGCACGCGGGTGAGGCCGTGCACCACGCCGGACTTCTCGTAGCGGTAGACGGTGCCGAACTCGAACAGCCGCAGCGGCAGTTCGCGGTACGAGCGCCCCCGCGAGCGGAAGACCAGGTTGTGCATCGGGCAGTTCATCGCCTTGAGGTAGTAGTCCTCATCGTCGAACTGGACCGGCGGAAACATCGTGTCCGCGTAGTAGGGCAGGTGGCCGGAGGTGTGGAACAGCTCGCCCTTGGTGATGTGCGGCGTGTTCACGAACTCGTACCCGGCCTCCTCGTGGCGCCGGCGCGAGTACGTCTCCAGCTCCCGGCGGATGATCCCGCCCTTGGGGTGGAACACCGGGAGCCCGGAACCGATCTCCTCGGGGAAGGAGAACAGGTCCAGCTCCGCGCCCAGCTTGCGGTGGTCGCGGCGTTCGGCCTCGGCCAGCCGCTCCAGGTACTGCTCCTGCGCCTCGGCCGACTCCCAGGCCGTGCCGTAGATGCGCTGCAACTGCGGGTTCTTGTCGTTTCCGCGCCAGTAGGCCGCGGCGACCCTGGTGAGGGTGAACGCGGGGATGTACTTGGTCGTGGGCACGTGCGGGCCGCGGCAGAGATCGCTCCAGACGATCTCCTTGCTGCGCGGATCGAGATTGTCGTACGCGGTCAGCTCCCCGGCTCCGACCTCCATCACCTCGTCGGTGTCCACTGTGGAGTCACCGGACTTGAGGTCGACGAGTTCGAGCTTGAACGGCTCGTCCGCCAGTTCCTTCTTCGCCGCCTCGACCGAGCCGAGCACCCGGCGGGAGAACTGCTGCGAGCCCTTGATGATCTGCTTCATCCGCTTCTCGAGCGAACGCAGATCCTCGGGGGTGAACGGCGTGTCCACCGCGAAGTCGTAGTAGAAGCCGTCCCGGACCGGCGGCCCGATACCCAGCTTCGCACCCGGGAACTGCTGCTGCACAGCCTGCGCGAGCACGTGCGCGGCGGAGTGGCGGATGACGGCGCGTCCGTCCTCGGTGTTCGCGGCGACCGATTCGACCTCGGTGTCGGTCCCGGGCGCCCAGCTCAGGTCCCGGAGGTTTCCCTCGGCGTCCCGGACGACCACGACGGCGTCCGGTCCCTTGCCGGGCAGGCCTGCCTCGCGCACGGCTGTGCCCGCAGTCGTTCCCGACGTCACCACCACGCGCTGGGCGGGAACGGCCGGGGACGGCGACTGATCGGACACGATGAACTCCTCGGGCATGGGGACGTGCGATGACGCCCCGAATGCTATCCGCCGGTTCGATTCCCGCCGCTGCCGCGTTCCCCCGCGAGGCGGCCCGGAGCACCGGCACCCTAGCCCCCGGCGGGCGAACCTCCGATGCGCGAGCGTCCGGCACCCCGGCCGCAGGTAGGTCAGTGTCCGGCGCCCAGGTGCCGCCGTGCCCATTCCTCGAAACCGGTGGTCGGGATCCCCAGTGCTCGCGCGTACTCGGGCCGGGCGGGCTGACCGACCACGTTCATCAGCTCGTGCGCGGCACCCATTCCGGGCATTCCGGCGGCGGTCGCCTCGGCCTCGGTCATGTCCGGCGCGGTCAGCTCGGCACCGAGGGTGCGGGACAGGATCCCGGCGATCTCGGTCATCGTCAGGTAGTCGCTCGCCAGCTCCAGCTCGACGCGGTGGAACCGCTCCGGCGCGAGGATGGCCGCCGCGGCCGCGGCACCGATGTCGTCGACCGCGACGAGGGACAACAGAGTGCCGGGATTCAGCACGCTGACGAGCCCGCCCTCGACACCCCTGGGGAACAGAAATGCCATGGCGGGAAGGAAGTTCTCCATGAAGAAGCCGGGCTTGACCAGCGTCCAGTGAACGAAACCCGCGTCCCGGACCCGGTCCTGGATCGCGGTCTTGGCCGCGTAGTAGGGCTCGACCGCGGACCAGCGTCCCTCCGCCCAGCCGGGGGCCTCGGTATGCCGCCCGGCTCCGGAGACCGAGGTGTGCACGAACTGCGGTACCCCGGCGGCCAGCGCGGCCTCGATCAGGTTGAGGGCCTGTTCGACCTCCCCGTCGAAAGCACGCCCGCCCATCTCGGGCATCTGCACCGAGAAGACGGCCCGCGCTCCCTTCGCGGCCCTGGTCACCGAGTCGCGGTCGTCGAGATCGCCGGTGACCAGTTCGGCGCCCAGTAGTTCCACGGCCTTGGCCCGTTCGGTTCCCGGGTCACGGACCAGCGCCCGGACGGGCACGCCGTTCGTGAGCAGGGCGCGGGCGGTGGCCCCGCCCTGCCTTCCGGTGGCGCCGACGACCAGGACCGGTGCGGACTCGGCGGACATGGTGCTCCTCTGCTGTACCGACGGGGGCATAAGTGGCGGGGCCCGCCACTTATCGTTCGCTACGATACGGAGGGCCCCGCCACTTAGCAAACCCCGGAGATGACGCCATGGCCGCGCAGCGTGCGGATGCCCGGCGCAACCACGCCCGCATCCTCGCCGTGGCCAGGGTTGAGGTCGCCGCCCACGGCGCCGAGGCCTCCCTGGAGCAGATCGCGCGCACCGCCGGAGTCGGGTCGGCGACCGTGCGCAGGCACTTCCCCAGCCGCCGGGCACTGCTGGAGGCCGTCTTCCACGACCGCATCGAGACCCTGTGCGCCCAGGCGGGCGATCTGGCCGGTGCGGCCGACACCAGGACCGCGCTGGTGACCTGGCTGGGCGCCCTCACCGAGTACGCGGCCTCCGCCCAGGGGCTGGCCACCGCCCTGGCCGAGGCCGGGGTCGCCGACGCCGGGCCCGCACACGTCAACGCCTGCTCGGCGAAACTGAGCGAGGCCGCCGACCCGCTGCTACGCCGCGCCGTCCACGCGGGCTCGGTGACACCCGGTGTCACCATCGCCGATCTGGTCGCACTGGTCGCCGGCATCGTCCTGGTCACCCAGGACAGCGCGGATCCGGCGGCCGAGGCCGACCGCCTGCTCGGCCTGGCCGTGGCCGGGATCAGCCCGCGGCAGTGAGCCGGGAGCGCCCCCGGTTACCACCTATCGAGCTAACGTCGTCCACTTCCGGATTCGATACCTTGAACCACGTTCGATCCAGTCCGGTTACCCGTTCCCAGCGGAGGCGCAGTGTCCGAAGTGGTCAGGTTGTCGTCGGTCAAGTCCTTGGCGTTCAAGGGCTTCGTGGTCGCGGCAGGCGCGAGTTCCGCGCTGCTGTTCGCCGCTCCCTACGCCACCGCGGACGCGGCCGCGGTGGCCGGCCCTCCACCGGCACTGGTGCACGCCTCCACCGGCAACGAGTGCAAGCTGAACGTGCGCAGCGGTCCCGAGGTCGCCCCGGCCAACAACCTCGCCACGCTCAACTGCGCGAACTACACGACCTGCACCCACGCCGCGGGCGAGAGTCCCTGCGGCCCCTACGTTTCCGGCGGGCAGTACGACTGTGTCGGCCCGGAGGGCGCCCAGGTCACCGACGACCGATGGGTCGAGGTCGACTGGCGCACCCCCGCGAAATCCTATGTCGCGGTCGCCTGCGCGGCGTTCGCGCACACCACCGACTCCCCCTGACCGGCGGGCCCCGGCCCGCGACGGGGCAGGCGGCCGACTCCGCGAGCCGTCGGTGGCCGATGGCGACCGGTCGTCAGCCGAGGTCCAGCACCGCCTTGCCGCCCAGACTCCGGCTCCGCAGCGCCCGATGGCATCGGCCGGCCGCGTTCAGTTCCCACACCAGAGCGGTTGTCCTGGCCCGTCTACTCGGCAGCCCCACACACACACAAGAAAGCTCCGGCTCGTCGGTCACGTGTCCGAGGGCGACGAGTGTCCCGTTGCGCGCCGGTAGATCGTGGTACGGCCGGGATTCCAGGGTGTGATCGGACCGCGCTCGGTCCGGCCGGCGCGACGTCCGCGGCTCGCCGACACCTGTCGTGGCGCCGTCGCACTCTTCCCGACCGATGTCCATCGCCACGGGAGCACGGCGGGGGCGACGGTGGTCACCGTCGCCGCCCCTGTCACGAAGGAGACAGCAATGACCACGAGACCTCTCGGCCACGGGCGGGTAGGCCCGAAAGAAACGGTCACCGGAAAACGCGCCGTGGCGTCGAGCCAGCATCCGGTCGTAACCGACACCATGCTCGACGTCCTGCGCGCGGGCGGGAACGCGATCGACGCGGCGATCGCAGGCAATCTGGTGCAGGCGGTGGTCCAGCAGGACATGACCAATCACGCCGGAACGGTCACCGCGCTCGTGCACGACGCCAGCACCGGGGAGATCGTGGAGCTCAACAGCACCGGCCGGATCGTTCCCGGCCTGCCGCCGTTCGCCCCCGTCCCGGCGGGTAAGGGCCTGTACGCGGAGGTGCCGGGTCTGCCCCGGGCCGTCGTTCCCGGGTTCATGCCGGGTATGAAGGCACTCTACGAGCGGTTCGCCACGCTGCCGTGGGCACGGCTGTGCGAGGCAGCCGTCCAGTGGGCCGAGGAGGGCCACCCGGTCACCTCGTTCGAGCACCTGGTGATGGCGCAGACCGTCGACTTCTTTCTCTTCACCGAGTCCGGACGCGAGCACTTCACGCCGGGCGGGCACTTGCCACAGGTCGGGCACCGCCAGGCGTCCCCGGCGCTCGCCGAGACCATGCGCAACCTGGCCGCCGAGGGGCCCGACTACTTCCTCACCGGTAGATGGGCACAGGATTTCGTACGTCGCGGCAACGATCTCGGGTGGCGAATCGAGGCGGCACACCTGACCGCCCAGCCGCCACAGTGGACGTCGGGTTACCGGTGGCAACACCGGGGGCACACGGTGGTGCAGCTCTCCGCGCCGGAACGGCAGGGCGTCTACTGCCAGATCGTGCTGGGGATCCTCGACGAACTGGACGTCACCTCGATCGGTCACTGGTCGGAGAACGCGGAAGCGCTCTACTACCTCGCCCACGCGCTGCGCCGGGCGGCCTTCGAGACCGGCTTGCTCAACGACCCGGCGCTCTTCGGCGACACCACCGGCCCGCTCACCTCGCCCGCGCTGATCAAGGGTGTCGCGGACATCCTCCGCAACGCCAGGGCGCGGGTCGATCTGACCGAGCACGTAAAGCTGACCCGAGGCGCCCCCGCGATGGCCGCGACGGGCGCTTCCACGCAGCCTGCCGGAAGTTGCGAACTGACCGTCGTGGACGAGCGCGGCAACTGGGTGCAGATGATGAACACGTTGCAGGGCGGTGGTATCCCGGGTGAAGTGGTCGGCGGCGTCCCCATGGTCGGCAGCCACTTCCTGAACGATCTCAACTCCCCGATGGAGGGCTGGCTCGTCGGCGGGCGAATGCGGTCCATCCTGTCCAACACCATGGTCCTGCGCGACGGCAGACCGTGGCTGTCTCTCGGTTCTCCCGGAAACGTGCACTGCACCGTGCCGCAGGTGCTGTCCAACATCCTGGACTTCGGCATGGACCCGTACGCCGCGGACGACGCACCACGCTGCCTGCCCTACCAGAGCGACCACACGATCTCCGCCGAGTGCCGGCTCTCCCCCGAGCTGCCGGGTGACCTGGCCGCGCTGGGCGTACTGACCAATCCACTGCCCGAGTACGACTACCACATGGGCTCCTACCAGATGGCCTGGCGGACATCGGACGGAAACCTGAGCACCTGCACCGGACCGCGCCGGGAGGGTGCCGCCGACGGAATCTGACACAGGTATCGGCCACTGCACCGGCCTGCGCGCAACACCCCGGCCGTGCGCCCTAGGCTCGGGTGACTTCTCGCCGGGGTTCTCCGGCATAAGTGCTGGACGGGCGGATCAGGCTGTTCGCGGCGAGTTGCTCGTTGATGTGGGCGGTCCAACCGGTGATACGGGCCGCGACGAAGATCGGAGTGAAGACCGGAACCTCGAACCCGATCAGGTGGTAGGCGGGGCCCGCGGGGTAGTCGAGGTTGGGGTGCAGCCCCTTCTCCGCGTACATGGCCCTGGCCAGTGCCTCGTAGATGTCGAGAATTCCCTCGCCACCGCGGGCCCCGGCCACCTCACGCAGCGCGTCCCGCATCGTGGGGACCCGGGAGTCGCCCTTCTTGTACACCCGGTGCCCGAAACCCATGATCTTGCGTTCGGCTGCCAGGGCGTCCGCGAGCCACGCCCGCGCGTTCGAGGCCGCACCGATCTCCTCGAACATCGCCATGACGGCTTCGTTGGCACCACCGTGCAGCGGGCCCTTGAGCGCACCGATCGCGGCGGTGACGGCGCTGTAGAGATCGGAAAGGGTGGAAGTGACGACCCGGGAGGTGAAGGTGGAGGCGTTGAAACTGTGCTCCGCGTAGAGCACCAGGGACGTCTCGAAAGCACGCACGACGACCGGATCGGGCACCTCGCCGAAGCTCAGGTACAGGAAGTTCTCCGCGTAGCCGAGGTCGTCGCGCGCGGTGAGCGGCGGCAGGCCGCGCCGGCGGCGCTGGGTCAGTGCGACGACGGCGGGCAGGGCCGCGTACAGCCGCAATGCCTTGGCCTTGTTGGCTTTCTCGCTGTTGTCGTCCTCGTGGGGATCGTTGGCGCCGAGGATGCTGACCGCGGTGCGCAGGGTGTCCATCGGATGCGCGGAGGGTGGCAGCCCGAGCAGGGTGCCGACGAGTTCGGCCGGCAGGTCGCGGTGAGCACGTTCGGCCTCGTTCTGCTCCGCGAGTTGAGCCGTGCTCGGCAGTTCACCGTACCAGAGCAGATAGGCGACCTCTTCGAACCGGTACCGCGCGGCGAGGTCCTGGACCGGATAACCGCGGTAGGTCAGCGAATTGGTGTCCGGGTCGACCATGGATACGGCGGTGGTGTCGACGACGACACCGGACAGTCCTTTGTGGATAGCGGGTGTGGGCATGGGTGTCCCCTCGGAGAAATTCGTTCCTGCTGGCCGAATCAGACGCGGAAATCGAAGATGTTCGTATCGAACGTGTTGTAGGAGCTGTAGTCGAGAAGTTCGTAGAGATCTCGGCGATGCTGCATCCGGTCCAGCAGGCTCCGCTGGCCGCCCTCCGCGGAGATGGTTCGCAGACCGTTCTCGGCGGCGTGCATGGCCAGTCGCAGCAAGGTGACCGGATAAATCACGACGTTGACGCCGAGTGATTCCAGTGTCGGGGCGTCGAGCAGTTCGCTTTTACCGAACTCGGTCATGTTCGCCAGAATGGGAATGTCGACGGCGGCCCGCAGCTTCTCGAAATCGGCCGCGCCGGACATCGCTTCCGGGAAGAGGAGATCGGCTCCGGCGTCGGCGTAGGCCTTGGCCCGGTCGATGGCCTCGGTCATACCGTGCACGGCTCTGGCGTCGGTCCTGGCGGCGATGACGAAGTCCGGGTCCCGGCGGGCGGCGACGGCGGCGCTGATCCGGCGGACGGCGGTCTCCCGATCGACGACGTCCTTGCCGTCGAGGTGACCGCAGCGCTTCGGATTGACCTGGTCTTCCAGGTGCATTCCCGCGACCCCCGCGTCCTCGAGCAGCGCTACGGTGCGGGCCGCGTTCATCGGCTCACCGAAGCCGGTGTCGGCGTCCACGAGCGCCGGCAGTGCGGTGACGCGGGCGATCTGCTGAGAACGTCCGGCCACCTCGGTGAGTGTGGTGAGCCCGATGTCGGGCAGACCGAGATCGGCGGACAGCACGGCACCGGAGATGTAGACGCCGTCGAACCGGTGCCGTTCGATGAGCTGGGCGGTCAGCGGACTGAACGCACCGGGAAACCGTTGCAAGGTACCGGAGTTCAACCCGGCGCGGAACGCGGCGCGCTTCTGGGCGGCGCTCGGTGTCGCGTGCAGCATCAGAAGATCCCCTTCGTCGCCGGTGCGGGCTCGGTGGTCGCGGGCAGGCCGAGGGCGGCGAGCTCGGCGGTGTCGAGATCGGCGAGCCTGGTGACGGCGTCCAGGAACTCGTCCTGCGCCCCGGTAGCGATCACACCGTCGGTGAGTGTGCGGAACTTCGCGATGTACTGCTCGCGGCCGAAGGGGCGCGCGCCCGCCGGATGGGCGTCGGCGACGTCGATCTCGTCGGTGAGCACGGTGCCGTCGGTGAGCACGACCTCGACCCGCCCGCCGAACGCCGGTTCCGGCGCGTGATACCGGCGGGTCCACCCCGGGTCCTCCACGGTGGTGATCTTCTGCCACAGCTCCACGGTGTCCGGCCGGGTGGCACGAGCACGGTCGTAGGAGTGCGTGTGGTGCCAGCTTCGGTCCTGCAGCGCGACCGCGAAGATGTACGGGATCGAGTGGTCGAGAGTCTCCCGGCTGGCGGCCGGATCGTACTTCTGCGGATCTCCTGCGCCGGATCCGATCACGTGGTGCGTGTGGTGGCTGGTGTGGATGACGATCCGCCGCACCGCCCCGGTGTCCCCGATCCTCGGGCCGAGCCGCCGGGCCAGGTCGATCAGTGCCTGGCTCTGGTACTCGGCGGAATGCTCCTTTGTATAAGTGTCCAGAATGGACAGTTTTGGCTCGCCCGGTGCGGGCAGCGGCACGTGGTACTCCACCTTCGGCCCGTTCAGCAACCAGGCGACGATGCCGTCCTCGCCCTCGTAGATTGGGTTGGGCGCACCCTCGCCGCGCATCGATCGGTCCACCGCCTCTATTCCCGCCTTTCCCGCGAACGCGGGGGCGTACGCCTTCCAGGACGAGATCGCACCCTTGCGGGACTGCCGGGTCGTCGTCGTGGTGTGCAGCGCCTGCCCGATGGCCTGGTAGACGGTCTCGGTGTCCAGCCCCAACAGCGCCCCCAGGCCACCGGCAACCGAAGGCCCGAGGTGCGCGATGTGGTCGATCCTGTGCTCGTGCAGGCAGATGCCGCGCACCAGGTTCACCTGCAGCTCGTACCCGGCGGCGATCCCGCGCACGAGGTCGGTACCGCTGCGGCCGGTGTGCTGCGCCACGGCCAGGATCGGCGGGATGTTGTCGCCGGGGTGTGAGTAGTCCGCGGCGAGGAAGGTGTCGTGGTAGTCCAGTTCGCGCACCGCGACGCCGTTTGCCCAGGCCGCCCACTCCGGCGAGAACCGGCCTCGCACACCGAACACCGTCGCCCCCGGAGCCCCGGGATGGGCGAGAGCCTGGTCGCGGGCGGCACGGACCGGTTGCCGCTCAAGAGATGCGGCGGCGACGGCGGCGTTGTCGATCACCCGGTTGATCACCATCTCGGTGACCTCGGGGGCGACCCGCACCGGATCGGTGGCGACGGTGGCCAGCTTCCAGGCGAGCTGCTCCTCCCGGGGCAGCGACTCGGTGGACGGGTAGGTGCGGACGCTGTGCTTGATCATCGTTTTCCTTCGTATGTAGGGAATCCGCGGCCGGCGTTCCTGCCCGGCGACCCTGTTCCGCGCGGCCGCCGGCTCGCCGCGCGCCTCACTGTGAACCTTGTGATGGCCTCGGCTCAGCGTGGCACCGACTCGTATCGCGCCGCTATAGGTGCACTCTGTGAAGTGTTGTGAACGATCCGACGCTCGATGTAAACGTTGTTACAGTCCCGGTATGGAGAAGACGTTCGCAGGGGCGCGGCTCCGGCAACTTCGCGAGAGTCAGTCGATGACCCAGTCCGAGCTGTCCAGGCTGCTGGGCATCTCCCCCAGCTATGTCAACCAGCTCGAGCACAACGGCCGGCCGCTGACGATGCCGGTGCTGCTCAAGCTCACCGAGACCTTCGGGGTGGACGCCGACTTCTTCGCCGCCCAGGACACCGCACGGCTGGTGGCCGACCTGCGCGAGGTCTTCGCCGACGACACCGTCGGCGGTGCGATATCGGCGGGCGAAGTCGACGAGCTGACCACGAAGCTGCCCGAGGTGGCCTCGACACTGGTGGCCCTGCACCGGCGCTACCGGGAGGCGAGGGAGAACATCGCGACCCTGGTGTCCGAGCAGGGCCTGGACCGGACGGCCGCGCAGCAGCCGCACGAGGAGATCCGGGACTGGTTCTATCAGCGCCGCAACTACGTCGCCGAGCTCGACGAGCCCGCCGAGAAGCTGGCGGCCGAACTACGGCTGCATCCGGGCGAGGTACGTACCGGGCTGATCAACGGGCTGCGGATGCGCCACGGCGTGCGGGTGGTCACCGAAGCACTGGGCACCGATCAGCACCGTTTCGAACCACGGGACCGGGTGCTGCGACTGGCGCCGACACTGCGACCGGGTCAGGCCGCCTTCCGGCTGGCCTCCGAACTGGCGCTGCTGGAGATGGGCGAGGTCATCGACGGCCTGGCCGGGAGCTGGCCCTACAGCGGGGACACGGCGCGGCGGCTGGCACGGATCGGCCTCGCCAACTACTACGCCGGGGCCCTCGTCCTGCCCTACCGGGTGTTCCTCGGCGCGGCCGAGCGATACCACTACGACATCGCCCGGCTGTCCGACCGTTTCGGCGTCGGATTCGAGACGATCTGCCACCGGCTCTCGACCCTGCAGCGCCCGCGTACCCGCGGAGTGCCGTTCTCCTTCGTCCGCGTCGACCGTGCGGGCAACATCTCCAAGAGGCAGTCGGCGACCGGATTCCACTTCTCTCGGGTGGGCGGATCGTGTCCACTGTGGATCGTGTACGAGGCGTTCAGCGCGCCGGGGAGGGTGCTCACCCAGATCGCCGAACTGCCGGACGGCAAGAAGTACTTTTGGCTGGCCCGTACGGTGACCAGGGGCACGGGAGGCCATGGCGATCCGGGCAAGACCTTCGCCATCGGGCTGGGGTGCGAACTGCGGCACGCGCGGCGGCTGGTCTACTCCGCCGGGCTCGCGCTGAGTTCGACGGCCGCGGTCACACCGATCGGCATGGGCTGCAAGGTCTGCGAGCGCCCAGCGTGCCCGCAGCGGGCGTTCCCCGCCATCGGCAAGCCGCTGCGAGTGGACGAACACGCCAGCAGCCTGGTGCCGTACCCGCCGCTGGGTTGAGGCCCCCTCGTTCGGCTCTGCCCGCGACGAACGAACCCGTCCCCCGGCGCCGTCGACGCCGCGGGGACGGGTTCCACGCAATCGATATCCGGACGATCAGCCCGCGAGCGGGTAGGCGCGCACCCAGTCGATCTCGTAGACCGCCGACTGCATGTCGGTGCCGTGGAAGTTGTCCAGCTGGATGGTCTGGTGCATCGAGGGGGCGCACTGGATGCAGTCGCGGACATCGTTGGCCCCGCCCGAGAAGCTGAACCACTCGACGCCGTCGACGAATCCCTTGACGTGGTCCGGCGTCCACTCGACGGCGACGTTGTGCCACTGGGTGAGGTCGACCCCGCAGCGCTGGGCGAACTCCTGCTGCACCGAGGCGTCCGGGTTGTGCGGGTAGTGGATGAACGCCTCCGCGCAGTCCTCGCCGGGGGCGGAGTTCTCCAGGTAGTCGTACTCGCCGTCCTCGGGCCACCGGTCGGAGTCGGGCCAGAGGATCAGCAGCGGGTGGTAGGTGTTGCCGTTGTCCGGGGCGGTCGCCTCGGAACGCACCCGCGCCTCCCAGCGGCCGTACTGCTGACCGAAGCGTGCCGCGAGCCAGCCGGAATCGCCGTTGGCCTCGCCCGACTGACGGAGCACGCCGCCGAACACGCGGCTGTTCGCCTCACAGCGCTGGCCGTTGCCCGCGTGGCCGGGCCAGCACTGGTCCACCCCGCCCCCGGCGAGACTCCACTTCTCCTCGTCCGGCACCGCCGGGTTGTCCTCGGCTCCGTAGTCGAACTCGTCCGATCCCGCCTCGATCGGCGCACCCCAGCCGTATCGTTCGGCAGCGGTGTCCGGTTCGGCCCCAGCCGGGGTCACAGCGGTGAGTACGGCGCCGGAAGCGATCAGTGCGGCTCCGAACGCGACGAGCCAACGACGCGGCATGACGGTCTCCTCTGGGGGACGACGAATTCGACGTGATCAGGAAAGCCGGTGCTCCGCCCTCCGGACAAGCCCGCTGTCCTGGTCCTGCCAGGCGCGCCGCCGGTACGGCCGCCTCGGAGGTAGTGCGCCGGCACCTCGCCGCCGAGCTCCATCAGCAGCATGCTCCAGGCGGCGACCGGGCTGACGTTGATCAGCACCGCGCGCTGCCCGTCGCGCAGGCCACCGTCGGACGTCTCGGTGTAGCGCCGTCGATCCGGCCGGGGCCACCACGCCCGCGGTCGCCGCGACGGTGCACTCCGTCGGCCCGTACAGGTTCAGCAGTGAGAAGGGCGCGTCTCGCGGCGGACGGGCCCGCAGCCGGTCACCCCCGGTGCACACCACCCGCAGGGCCAGGCCGGGCACCTCGGGGAACTCCGTCAGCAGCAGCTCGGCGAGCGGGGTCGGCAGAAAGGTGACCGTGGCCCCGTTCCCCGGCCAGCACGCCGAGCAACGCCTCCGGTGTCCGCAGTACTTCCGGTACGAAGTGGACGGTGGCCCGGTGATACAGCGCCCCGATCCGACGCGGGCGATCCGTTCATCGGGCGCCTTCCCGTCGCCGAAGCGAGGAACCCACCAGCGGCCCGCGAGGCCGACAATACTGGTGCCGCAAAGGTCGACCAAGCATCAAATGGTGCTCGCTGATCGCAGTCCACCGGGCCTCGTGGTCACCGAACGCAGCGTCGAGAATGCTGCGGGACAACGATTCCGTTCATCCGGAGTTCGTCGACCGCCATTTCGCCCAAGATCGGCACCGGCCACGTGCCGCATTCGGGCTACCGGATTGGTCGCCACCGATCCGGGTCATACCGAGAGTCGCCCGCGGTGGTGCGTCCCGATCCGGAAAGCTCACCGTGTGGCGCGGCCGGGCGGGCACCGCCCGGCTCTGGGCACGAGCCGGGCGGTGGAACCTACGCGGTGGCCTGTTCGAAGGCCTTGCGCGCGGGCAGCATGATCGAGGTCAGCCCGATGGTGAGGTCGAGGGCGTCTCTGGGGGTCGCCTCGATCTGGCTGTCGAGCGCGGCCAGTGACCGCTCCCCCTGCTCGACGAGCCGGCGGAGGTCGTCCAGTCTGCTGTCCGGATCCACCCGAACGACGAGCGCGTCGGCGGTCGCCTCCACCAGATCCGCGATCAGGTTGCACGTCTCCGGTCCCGGATAGCCGACGGGTGAACGCTGGAAACTGGCGGTGTGTACCGCGTCGGCGAGCTCCCGCGCGTACGGCCACACCGAGCGGAGGAGGACCAGGCTGGCGCGCCAGCGGGTGGTCACCGCCACGGCGCCCATTCGGCGGCTGCGCATGTTGAACCGGGCGCTCTCGGCCGCCCAGTCGGTGTCCTCCTCGGCCTGCCGCACCCAGCTCTCCACATCGCGCGCCCGCTGCGTCCACTGGCCAGGCTCTTCGGGCGGGTAGTGCGCGCGGAACGACTCCGCCATCCCGCGCATCAGGCCCGCGAGTTCACCGGCGAGCGCCCGGGTCGAATCCTGCGGATTGCGCACGTAGATCGGCGGCACCACCAGCGCGTTCACCAGCAGGCCGATCATCGCGCCCAGTACGGCCTCGGCGACCCGGTCCAGGAGCAGCATCGACTGGTTTGCCGTCCCGTAACTGAGCAGCAGCAAAGCGGTGACCGCGATCCACACCCCGCTGGAGCCGAACCGGTGCCAGTTCCCGAGCAGCATGCCGACCACGACCGCGATGCCCATGGCCGCGGCCTGCGCAGGCACCACCGCCGCCACCGCGGCCGCCAGCAGGACGCCCAGCAGTACCGCGCCGGTCTGCTGCACCGATGACCGAAACGATCGATACACCGTGGCCTCGACCAGGAACACCGCCGAGTAGGGGGCCAGGAACGGCTGCGGTAGCTCCAGCACCCAGGACGCCAGGATCCAGGCGAGCACCGCGGCGATCGCGGCTTTCACCGCCTGCACCACGACGGTGCGTTCCCGGCCGCGCTGCCTGGCCGCGCGCAGCAACCATCGTTCAGGAGCGGCGGCCCGCTCCCGTAGCAGTGGAAGCGTCAGGTGCGCGCGGAGTCGCGCCCACCTGCCCGCGTCCTCGTCTACGTGCGGTTCCACGCCCACGCTCGTCCGTCCCCCCGTCACGGTCCGACCCCGTGGCACCCCTCGCGAGCCGCCGACGGGTCGGCAATGTCCCCCCTGTCCCCGGTCACGACCGGCGTACTCGCGCCCCCGCTCGTGGATACGGCCGCCGATCGCCGACTGTGCTCTTCTGACATCACGCCCCCTCGAAATCCTCGTTCGGGGTACCCCGAACGTGGTCGGATAAACGAACCGCGACCGTCGGCGCGCCCGCGATGTCGAGCCTCCGAACTCGCCACGGTGATGCCTCGGCGGACGATCCGGCCGGGGTTGTCACACCCGCCGTCCCGCCGGTGTCTCCATGTCGAAGCGACGTACCCGAGGAGGAGACATGACCGGAAACACCAGGATTCCCAAGGCCGAACTGACCGGGGTCTACGGCAGGCTCGTCAAGCGGATGTCCCGCTCGATGCTCGGCGAGGTGGCCGAGCCGGTGGAGGTGGCGTGGCACAACCGGAAGGTGCTCGAATTCAGTTTCGCGATGAACCGCAGAGCCCAGAAGTGGGACGCGTGCGACGAGAACCTGAAGTCGTTCGCGCACATGGCGGTCGCGTCGATGGTCGGCTGTGGCTTCTGCCTCGACCTCGGCTATTTCATGACACACAACAACGATCTCGACGAGGAGAAGGCGAGGGAGGTACCACGGTGGCGGGAGTCGGAGATGTTCACGCCACTGGAGCGGGACGTGATGGACTACGCGGAGGCGATGACACGGACCCCACCGACGGTCACCGACGAGATGTCGGCAGGCCTGCTGGAGCGCCTCGGCGCGGCAGCGCTGGTGGAACTGACCACCTACATCGCGCTGGCGAACCTGGCCAGCCGCACCAACATCGCATTCGGCATCGGTTCCCAGGGCTTCTCCGCGGCCTGTGACCTGCGTCCGCTCTCCGTACGCTCGCCGGCATGAGCGAGGATCCGTTCGTCACCCACCGAGGACTGCTCTTCACCGTCGCCTACGAGATGCTCGGTTCGGCGGCCGACGCCGAGGACGTCGTGCAGGAGACCTGGCTACGCTGGGCCGATATCGGCGACGCCGCCAGGGACGAGGTTCGCCACCCGCGCGCGTACCTGGTCCGCATCGTCACCAGGCAGGCGCTGAACCGGCATCGGGCGATGTCCCGGCGCCGCGAGGACTACATCGGGGAATGGCTGCCCGAGCCGCTGCTGACCAGCCCCGACGTAGCCGAGGATGTCGAGCTCGCGGAGAACGTCTCGATCGCGATGCTGACCGTGCTCGAAACACTGGGCCCGGCCGAGCGCGCGGTGTTCGTGCTGCGTGAGGTCTTCGACGTGCCCTACGAGGAGATCGCCGGCGCCGTGGGCAAGTCGCCGGCGGCGGTCCGGCAGATCGCGCACCGGGCCCGCGGGCACGTCGCGGCGCGGCGCCCGCGGATGGAGGTGAGCCGCGCCGAGCAACGGCAGGTCGTCGAGCGGTTTCTCGCCGCGCTCACCACAGGCGAGGTGACGAAGCTGATGGACGTACTCGCGCCCGACGTGGTGCTGGTAGCGGACGGGGGCGGGCTCGCGCGGGCGGTCCGGCGGCCCGTGGCGGGAGCGGCACGGGTGGCGACGCTGCTGTCCCACTTCGCGCGCTTCACCCCGGGCGCGAACATCACCACCCTGCTGCTCAACGGCGCGATCGCCGCCCGGATCGACCCGGCGGACGAGTTCAGCACGGCGGTCACCTTCGTGATCGAGGACGGCCGGATCGCCCGGGTCTACGCGATCCGCAACCCACACAAACTCGGGAGGCTGGGGACCGTGGTGGAGCTACGCCGGTGACCCCGGCCGTCCGGCGGGCTACGGCCTGCGCAGCTCGGGATTGCCGCCGCCGGGGACGGTCAGCGGCGGGACGTCGGCGTGGTCGCGCAGGGCCTCGACGACCGCGTGCACGGCCGCCCGGGGCGCGGAGCCGCGGCGGGTCATCGCGGCGACGGTGCGGTGGACCGGGGTGGTGAGTTCCCGCGTCACCACATCGTGCCCGGCGTCGATGGCGAGGCCGGGCAGCAGCGCGATCGCGCGGCCGGCCTCGACGTGCCGGAGCAGCAGCAGGTAGTTGGTGAAGCGATACGCCACCCGGGGCTCGAACCCCGCCTCCCGGCACAGCCGGAGGGTGAGTGTGTCCATATAGGAGTCGACCCGGTCGCTCACCCAGGTTTCCTCGGTACAGGCGGCCAGGTCGACAACCTTCCGATGGACGAGCTGATGACCCGGCGGCAACACGAGCATGATCGGGTCGGTGCCCAGCGTGACGATGTCGATGTCGCGGCCCCAGGGGAACTGGACGTAGTCGGTGGTCGTGACGATCACGTCCACCTCGCCGGAGCGGAGTTCCGGTCCGCTCTCGTGTGGTTCCAGCTCGATCAGTTCCAGCCGCAGGTGCGGGTGGGTCGCGGCGAGCTGTGCCGTCGCCGGTACGGCCAGCGCGTGGATCGCGCTCTGGAACAGGCCGACCCGGACGGTGCCCATCGGCTCGTCGTTGAGTGCCCGCAGCTCGGCCTCGACCTCGGCCATCTGGTCCAGGATCTCCCGGCCGCGACGGGCCAGCATCACGCCCGCCCTGGTCAGCCGTACCCGCCTGCCGCTGCGTTCGAGCAGTCGGCAACGGGTCTCGGTCTCCAGCAGCGCGAGCTGCTGGGACACCGTGGAGGCGCTCAGGTGCAGTGCCTGCGCGACCGCCCGGACCGTGCCCGCGTTCTCCAGTTGGCTCAGCAGGCGCAACCGCCATGGGTTCAGCATGACCCCATCTTGTACGACAACGTCGAACAGCAGAACCAGGATCGTGTACTGGACGCGCACACCAGCCTTTCCTAGCGTCGGGGGCATGGCTACCGATCTCACCCGTCCCGATCACGAACACCACCTGGTCCGGTACTCCGGCCACGGCTCCTTCAGCCCCGAACTCATCGCGCGAGCGGCGGGAAGCTCGGTGTTCACCGAGGACGGGCGCGAACTGCTCGACTTCACCTCGGGCCAGATGAGCGCCATCCTCGGCCACTCGCACCCGGAGATCGTCGCGACCGTGCGCGAGCAGGTCGGGCACCTCGACCACCTGTACAGCGGAATGCTGAGCAGGCCGGTCGTCGAACTCGCCGAGCGGCTCGCCGGGACGCTGCCCGAACCGTTGACGAAAGCCCTGATGCTGACCACCGGGGCGGAGGCCAACGAGGCCGCGTTGCGGATGGCGAAACTGGTCACCGGCAAGCACGAGGTCGTCTCGTTCGCCCGCTCCTGGCACGGGATGACGCTGGCCGCCGCGGCCGCCACATACAGCGTCGGACGGGGCGGCTACGGCCCCGCCGCGCCGGGCAACTTCGCGCTCCCCGTCCCGGACCGGTTCCGTCCCGCGATCGTCGACGAGGCCGGTGAACTGGATTGGCGCCGCCAGCTCGACCTGGGCTTCGACCTGATCGACGCCCAGTCCGTCGGCAGTCTGGCTGCCTGCCTGGTCGAGCCGATCCTGTCCTCCGGCGGCGTCGTCGAGCTTCCGCCCGGCTACCTCGCCGCCCTGCGGGACAAGTGCCACGAACGCGGCATGCTCCTCATCCTCGACGAGGCCCAGACCGGCCTGTGCCGCACCGGCGACTGGTACGCCTTTCAGCACGACGGCGTCGTCCCGGACATACTGGTGCTGTCGAAGACACTCGGCGCCGGGCTGCCCCTGGCCGCGGTTCTCACCAGCCCCGAGATCGAGCAGCAGGCGCACGATCGCGGCTTCCTGTTCTTCACCACCCACGTCAACGACCCGCTGCCCGCCGCCGTCGGTTGCACCGTTCTCGAGGTCGCGACCCGCGACCATCTCGACAAGCGCGCCCGTGATCTCGGCGCCCTGTTGCGCAGCGAGCTGGACACGCTGGCCGGCCGGTACGAGGTGGTCGGCGACATCCGCGGCCGGGGGCTGCTGGCCGGGCTGGAGCTGGTCGACAGCCGCGACGAGGGAGCGGGCACCGCGGGTGCCGAACGACTCGGTGCCGCCGTCACCCGCCGCTGTCACGAACTCGGCCTGCACGTCAACATCGTCCAGCTCCCGGGGATGGGCGGCACCTTCCGCATCGCGCCACCGTTGACCATCTCCGAGGACGAGATCACCCGAGGCATGGCGATCCTCGACCAGGCACTGGCCGACACCTCGAGCCTGCTGTGACGACCACCTGAGCGCGAGCACACGGCGCCGAGCCGGCGGGCGCCGTGTGTCGCTTGTGGACAGTGATCCCTTCGGCGACCTCGATCGCGGTGTCCAGGAAGGACCAATCACCGACGGTGGGCTCACCGGAGAGTGAGCAGTGCCCGGCCGCCGAAGCGGGGCCCTCGCCCGGCCGGCGAGCGGGCACACCTCGGGCTATGGCGAATTGTGTGCTCGCCGGATTCTTATGATCATTAGTGCGGATGTACGGCACGCCCGGAATTCCATAGCGTCGTGGGTGAGGCACGGACCGCGACCGTGCCCACGAGCGCAAGGAGCGATGGGATGACCGCACCCGAGGCAGTGACCTCGGCCGCGAGGTTCGGCGGTCCGGTCCTCGTCGGCGACAGGCCGCCGGGCGGCGAAACGGCGGCGGTCGCCTACGCCGTGCTCACCGGCTTCGGTTTCGCCGTCATCGGCGGCGCGCCCTGGAAGGGGCCGGCTCCGGCGATCCGGGTCGCCGCCGATTCGCCGGTCGGCGAACTGGCGGCGGCCGGGACTCACGCTCCGACGAGCTGACACCGGCCGGACCACCGTGATGTGCAGATCTCCGGAACCGCTGTCGATGAACGACGACGTCATCGTGCCCGGTACCCGAAGTAGTTACACTGGCCCCGTTCATGTCTCAGACAGGAAGAGCCGGTGATGGTGGACATACAGGTGGTGATCCGCCACTCGGACATGCCCATCTATCGCCAGATCGTCACGCAGTTGTCGTTCATGATCGAGAACGGTGATCTCCGGACCGGGCAGACCCTCCCCAGTGCTCGGCTGCTGGCGGACAACCTGCACATCAATCGCAACACCGTGGCCCGCGCCTACGTGGAACTCAACGACATGGGTCTGGTCGAAAGCCGGGGACGTGGTGGAACCTGTGTGTCCAGCCCGGTGCCCACCCGAAACGTCTCCCCCGCTCGGGAGCGGGCCAGGGAGATACTCGAGACGGCCACCAAGGAGTGCATCGACCTCGGTGTGTCCGTTGCGGAGATCAAGTCGCTGGTCGCGGGCCTCGCCATGCGCGCGGAGGTCGATCTGCTCAAGGTCCTGTTCGTCGAGTGCAACGCCGATCGAGCCGGCTATTTCGCCGGCGAACTCTCCAGCCACGTCGGGCTCACGGTGAAGCCGCTGGTGCTCGGGGAGTTCGATCCGGACACCGAGCAGGTCGACCTGGTACTGACCACGTTCTTCCACTTGGCGGAGGTGCGGACACTCTGGCGGCGCTCCCGGACCGAGGTGGTCGCGATCGTTGTCGCACCCCATGTGCAGACACTCGTGCAAATCGCTTCCGTGCCCAAGAACAAGAGAATCGGCATTCTGTACTCCACCGACGATCAGGCCGCGAGCATCAAGGATTCGCTGACACAGTCCGGAATACACAACATCGAGATACTCCGCGACGTCGAGGACCAGGACATCGAGGGCGTCGACCTCGTGGTCGTTCCCAGCGAGATGCCGCACCTGAAATCTCGTCTCGACGGCCGCGTCAAGGTCATCGAGTTCGGCAATGTGCTTGACGCGGCATCCATTCGGATGGTGACCGAGGTGGTCAGCGACATGCGGACCGCGAAAAGGGAAGCCGCGCCCGAGGGCCCGGCCCGGTAAGGACCGCGCGGCCCGCCGGCGCGTGCGGACACCTCGATCGGCCCGGGCACGCCCGACGGTCCGGCGGCCCGCGCCGTCAGGGCACCATCGGGTCCGCTTCGTCCGGCCCGGGGAGCAGGAACAAGATGGCGGCGTCAGCCCAATCCGGTGGTATCCCCTCGCCCTCACACCACCCGCACGGCAACCGGACGGTGACGATCCCTCCCCAGTCGGCCCGGTACTGCATCCATCCGTCACCGTACCCACTTCCCTTACAGGGCAGGCAGGACGCACTGAGCCGTACGTGTGAAGCCATCACGCGATCCTTCCCCGCTTCACCTGGATCGGTCCGCGGCGCCGGGCCCGCTCTGTCCTCATCGGACGGACGCCGGATCGACGGTCAGTTCCGGGCTATCCGGTCGGCCATCGCCTCGCCGACCATGACCGCGGCGAGGTGCGTGTTCGCCCTTGGCACGGAGGGAAAGACCGAGGCATCGACGACGCGCAGTCCGTCCACTCCGAGCACACCGCAGTCCCCGGCGACGACGGCGGACGGATCGTCCGGACTGCCCATGCGGCAGGTGCTCGTCGCGTGCTGGGCGTCGGCGGCCGTCGCGAGCAGGTGGGAATCGAGGCGGGTGTCGTCGTCGAGGGCCGCGTAGAGGCTCGCGTTCGCCTTGTCGAGCGCACCGTCCGAAATGGAGGCGACTCCGGGGTCGGCCGCCAGCTCGGCGAGCGCTCGCATGCCCTCCCGCAGCCGCGCGCGGTCCCGTTCGTCCGACAACATCGACTCGCGAACCACCGGCTGGACGGCAGGGTCCGCAGAGGCGAGTTCGACCGAACCCCGCGACCAGGGCTGGTTGAGGATCAGCCCGAAAGCACCCGCGCCGAAGCGGAAGCCGGTGTACTCGGTCGGCAGGATGCTCTGGTTGAACGACACCAGCATCATGTCGAGCGCTCCGCCGTCGGGATGGCCACTGGAATACCGGACGCAGACGTTGGTGTGCCGGTCGTCGGGGGTGCGGATCGCCGCGGCCTCACGCAGCGGGACGGAGATTCCGGTGAGCGGATGATCCTGCAGACCCTGGCCGACGGGCAGGTCCGCGAGAACATCGATGCCGAGGCCGCGCAGTGCCGCCGCCGGGCCGATGCCGGAGCGCAACAGGACGGTCGGCGAGTGAATGGCGCCGGCGCTGAGCACGACGAGATCCGCGTGCACGTCGATGGGAACACCATCGGCCAGATACCGCGCACCCACCGCACGATTCCGGTCGAAGAGGACGCGTTCGACGAGCGCATCGCCGCGAATGGTGAGCTTGCCGCTCCCCCGGGCCGGTTCCAGATACCCGTCGTTGACCGACACCCTTCTGCCGTCGCGTGAGTTGATCGGATACGGGGAGACCCCGGCCGCTCCGGGAGCGTTGACATCCTCCGCCCACGGGTGGCCCGCGGCGAGCGCGGCGGCGTGCAGCGCGGCGTCCACCGAACCCCACGCCGAGCGTGGCGTGCGGTGGATGGGAACGGGTCCGCCGGTTCCGTGGTACGGCCGTTCGCCGAACTGCTCGTCGTCCTCGGAACGGTTGAAGAAGGGCAGAACGTCGGTACGGGACCACCCGGTGCAGCCGGCCGCGGACCACGCGTCGAACTCCTCCAGCGGCGGCCGGATCGCGATCTGCCCGTTGATCGCCGAGCTGCCACCGGTGCCACGACCACGCCAGTAGGGGGCGGCGGCCTGTGTGTCGGTCCTGGTGGCCAGTAGCTCGGGCCAGACCAGGTCGCGCCCGGCGTCCGGATCGAGCAGGGCGGGGATCGGGTTCGGTGATCGCAGTACCTCGGGAAGGGCGGTGGCACGGTAGTCGGGGCCGGCTTCCAGCAACAGGACACGACGTCCGGTGTCCGCGAGTCGCGCGGACAGCGGCGCACCAGCCGATCCCGCTCCGACGACGATGACGTCCCAATGCTGCACGGTCACAACTGCCTCCTGAGGATTCGGGGCCGGCCACGAGGCCCGGCCCGCCGGTTCAGGCACCACCGGCCGATCGGAAGTACTGCACCCCAGGAAAGACCGTGCCGCCACGGCACACTCAAGACCGGGGTGTTGTGAGTCAAGTCACTGGGCCTGCGAGGCGATCCGCTTGCCCGGCGGGGACGGTCCTCAACGGACGAATCGCCGCGGAGCGGTCACCCGGCCGCGGGCGAGTGGGTGCCACGCCCGCCCACAGGCACGCGAGTACGGCCCACCGAGGTGAGTCCGATGTGGACCGATGGCCGGGTCGGGCGTCCGCGAACCACGGACGCCCGACCCGGGGTGCCGCTACCGGCGGGGTTCCCAGCGGAAGAGGCGTGCGGCGAGGGTGACGGCGACGATGACCCAGGCCGCGGTGGGGGCGAGCAGGAGCAGGGAGTCGCCGAGTGGGACGCCGCCGTTCCAGGCGTTGGTGACCAGTTCGGTGGCGGAGCCGCCGGGCAGCAGG
>NZ_NKYE01000059.1 GCF_002262875.1 Amycolatopsis antarctica
ATAAGCTAAATATTAAATATATATTTAATATTAATATCAATATAATATTAATATCAATATAATAATTTAAGATATATTATTTAAAGATTTAATTATAAATATAATAACTCCTTTCGGGGGTTCCGGCTCCCGTAGCCGGGACCCGAAACTTAATTAATATATATTTTATAAATTAATCATTATTTATTTTAAATAAAATATTAATATTTTTATAAATATAAATTCTATAATAATAAATAATAAATATATATATAATAATAAAGAATAAAAGAATATTATTAAAAGTTATGACTATAGCCATGAAGAATTAATTAATTAATTATAAAAATAATTAAAAGAAAATAATTTTATATATTTATAATAAAAGAATAATTTATATATAATTTATATAAATATAAAAAAGTCTCCTTTTTTAATTTTAAGAAGAAATAAAAATAATAATTAATCTAATAAAATATTTTTTAAAATATATTTATTTATAAATACATTACCATTTTTAATATATTTAGCAATCTCATGTTTA
>NZ_NKYE01000060.1 GCF_002262875.1 Amycolatopsis antarctica
AGCCCGGCCTGGAGCGGATCGGGGGTGCGTTCCGCGTCGCCCATCGCCAGCATCAGCGGCGGCATGACGTGGCTGCTCACCGTGTGCGCGGTGACCGTCGGCCAGACCGAACCGGTGCGCAGCCGGATCCAGCCGATGAAGACGCCGACGAGTACGCCACCGATCACGGCAGCGGGGACCGCGATCACCCTGCCGTAGCCGGGGAACTGGCCGCCGAGCAACACCGCCGGCAGGTGCCACAGCGCCCACAGCACGCCCATCACCAGCAGCGCCCTCGGCGTGCCCAGCGGCAACAGCCGCGGCAGCAGGTAGCCCTGCCAGCCGATCTCCTCGCCGAGGAACAGCGGCAGGCACAGCACCGAGGTCAGCAGGTGCGCGGCGATCCAGCCGAGCGCGGGCAGCAGCGGCGGACCGGTACCCGGCCCCGCCCCGGTCTCCTCGCGCAGCCCGGAGAACCCGCGCAGATCGAACCCGAACACGCCGAACCCGCCCGCCAGCCCCCCGGCCCGCCC
>NZ_NKYE01000061.1 GCF_002262875.1 Amycolatopsis antarctica
CTGACCGGCCAGACGCCCGAAGCCGTCCGGTGCACCCTCCGCGCGCCCGGCACCGGCGGGGATACCGCCGCCCTGTCAGCTGAACTCAGCCAGGCCTACGGGCCGCTGGGGACGGCTGTTGAGGGTGAAACGCTGGAGGTGGACGCTGGTGGCAGCCAGGCCTGGGCCGTTGCGCAATAGGCGGTTGCGAACGCCAAAGGCTTCGAGGTCACGCAGGTGGGCCTCGCCGGCCGGAGCTGGAACCGGGAGGCCCGGGACGGATGGCAGGCCTCAGCGGCCACGGAAGGACAGGTACGGATCACGGTGGCGGCGGAAGGGACCGGCAGCTGAACGGCTGCTGCAGGAATACTGCCCCCGTGGCTGCCGGCGGCCTGCTGGCGGGAGGAGCTCCCTAGACGAGGATCTCAACCACCGGCTGCACGTAACTGCGGAAGAGCTCAGGCTCGGCCATCAGCCGGTTGCTCATAATGATCTTGTCCGGCTCCAGGTACCAGGCCCGCTGCTCGTT
>NZ_NKYE01000009.1 GCF_002262875.1 Amycolatopsis antarctica
CCACTAACACCCGACACCTACAGCGCAGGGCCGCCACCGGCACCAGCCGGAGGCGGCCCTGCGCCACGTCCGACGGGTTCACACGCGTCCAACGCGGTCACATGGAACGATGGTGAGGTGGTGAACCTGCCATGGTTCGTTCGATCACCCAGCGGTGTTTGCCGAGCTCGTGCTCGACTCGACCCCCTCGCGGGCGGTCCGGACCTTAGTCGTGGCCGCACCTGACCGCCCCCGTGGTCGTCGAGCACATGAACGTGGACGACGAGGGCGCTTTCCGTCCGTCACCGCACGTACCCACCTCTGGGACGGAACATGTCGCTTTCCGGGCAGGAGAGTCGCAGCGCACGGTCCGGGTCCCCGTCATCAGACTGCTACGTTCCGACCCCGTCTGGGGCGGCGGTAGAGTTCGCCGGGGCATGCGGCTTTGTGCCTCGCCGGCTCGGTGGATCCCTATGCTCACGCCGGTATGTCCGGCGACATGGCCGTCAAGGAGTCCTGATGCAACGATGGGGTATCTCGGGTCCGCAGTTCCTGCTGTACTACCTGGTCGCCGTGATCGTCGGCTTGGCCGTGGCGTGGTTCGCCCGCAGATGGGCCAACAGGACCACTCCGGTCGAGCTTCCGTCCACTGTGGACTTCGCGGAGGCGGCGTTCCTCGCCGGCGGCACCGATCGAGTGGTCGAGGTGGCCGTCGCCCGGCTCGTCCACAGTGAACAGGTCACGGTGAACCGCAAGGGTGTGCTGTCCGCGCCGGGCGACCCGACCTCGGTCCACCCGATCGACCGGGAGGTCCACCACATCGTCCGCCAGCAGCCGGCAAAGGTCCATACGCTGCGGCGCCGACTCAGGGCGATGCCTCAGGTCCGGGCGTTGGCCGAACGGACGGCCGCCGGTCAACGCTCCCGGTCGCCGCGTGAGCGGGCGACGTTGAAGTACGCCTCGCTGGCGTTGCTGTGTTTGGTGGTCGCGATCGGTGTGACTCGCGTGGCCACCGACATCGCCGACGGCGAATCGGTCGTTTACCTTTTTTTCACGGTTGTCGTCAGCATGGCCGTCGTCCCGGCGTTCCATATTGTGGTCTGGTCGCTGCCCATCCGCACGCACCGCACGAACCCGGTGGTGGCACTGGCCGCCCGTCAACTCGACGGCGTCGACCGGGTCGCGGTGTCCGGACTGGCCGCCTATCCGGACGACAGGTTGCGCGAGACGCTTGTCGCGTCGGCCGCCCAGCCCAAGAAGAAGGTCCGCTACCACCAGCCCGAGACCCCCATCGACTACGACGCGGGCCGAGAGTGGAGCGGCTGAGCCTCACGCGACAGCTCGCGGTCCGTTGATCGAGAGATCACGCAAATATCGTCAAGGGCAACCGCGCCACAAGGCACCGCAGGGCCGTCCCCGGTCATGGGGACGGCCCTGCGGTGCGTTGGTGCCGAGGCTCAGGCTTCCGGCAGGTGGAAGCTGAGCCGGAACTTGCCGATCCAGATGACGTAACCGTCGGCGAGCTGCGCGCGGTCGACCGGTTGCCGGTTCACATAGGTGCCGTTGAGTGAGCCGGTGTCGACTATGACGTAACCGCCGCCCTCTTCCCGGACCTCGGCGTGCCGCCGGGAGACCGTGGAGTCGTCGAGCACGATGTCGCATTCCGGATGCCTGCCGAGGCTCGCCCGGCCGGCGGTGAGTTCAAAACGTTCGCCCTGGAGCGGTCCTCGTGTGACCACCAGTGCCGCGCTGGTCACCGGCAGCGAGACCGGGACCTCCGGCTCGGCGACAGGCGGTTGTGCCGCGGCTCCGGCGGGATGCGGAATCAGCCTGCTCGTGGGTTCGATCGGGCTGATGGCTCCGTCGGGCGTGTCATAGCTGCTGTCCATGGTGGAACCTCCACCTCCAGTATTGCCGAAAATGGTCTCGTCGCGGCGGGATTCCCGGTGAGTGCCTGGCCACGTGGACGTCGACGGTGACGATCAGCGACGGCGACGGGTATGAGCGGATGATCGATGAAGGAGGCACTATGGCACAGGTTGGCGCGGCGCGGGAGCCTGCCAGCCCGGCCGACTTCGGTACCGTGCTGATGCACGAGCATGTCCGTGCTGGGCGAGGTGGTCTCGTCCCCCCGGGACGGAGGGCCCCTGGTCGCTCACCTCCGCGCGCACCGCTGACCCCGCCGGTGACCACTGTGGACGGCCGCGGACCGCGTCGGCGAGTGTCGGCGACTGGCCGCGCCGGCGAATTCACCCGCGGGACCGGGTGCGATGAGTGGATCGCGATCCGGGGTCAGGCCTCGTCGATCCGCCGGGCTTCGTCCGGGGTGACCGGAGGATGGGCGGGTACGCCGTGCAGCACGTGGGCGAGCACTTCCACGCCACGTACCACGCGGGGTCCTGGGCGGTTGAAGTACGCCGGGCCGTCCAGCACCCACACCTCGCCCGAGCGGACGGCGGGCAGGCCGGTCCAGCTGGGCAGCCGCGTCAGCAGGTGGGTCTCGGTGAACGTCCGCTCCGGCGGGAAACCGCAGGGCAGCAGAAGAAGCACGTCCGGACGAGCGTCGAGCACGCGCTGCCACGACATCGGCTCGGTGTGTTCGCCCGGCACGGACAGCAGCGCGGCTCCGCCCGCCGAGGTGATCTGCTCGGGCACCCAGTGCCCGGCGGGCCACAGCGGGTCCAGCCATTCGATCGCCACGACCCGGGGCCGCGGCCTGCCCGCCACGCGTCGCCGCACGGTCCGCAGTCTGCTTTCCAGCGCGGCGATCCGCGTCGCCGCGACCTCCGGCACGCCGAGCGCGTCACCGACAGCTCCGAGACAGTCCAGTACGCCGGCGAGTGTGCGTGGTTCCAGGCTGAGTACCCGGATGCCCGCGTCGAGCATCCGTACCGCCTCGGACACCCGGCGGTAGGAGACCGCGCAGACCTCGCACAGATCCTGGGTGAGTACCAGATCCGGAGCGAGATCCGCGAGCAGCTCGGTGTCCAATGTGTACAGAGCTGAGCCTCCGTGTGCCGCACCGCCGACCGCCGCGGAGATCTCCCTGCTGCCCAGTACGCGATCGTCGACCTCGCTCGCGGTAACCACCGGGACCGCGCCGACGGACGCTGGCCAGTCGCACTCGTGCGTCCGGCCGACGAGGTCCTTCGCACGGCCGAGCTCGGCGACGAGGTCCGTCGCGGCGGGCAGCAGGGACACGATGCGCACCCGCACAGCGTAGGCGGACACGTCCTGAGCGACAGTCGCGATGTTGATTCATGTTTAGTACATGACGGTTCGTGACGAAGCGCCCTCCTGCGGGGCGGGGCAACGGTGCCGGGTGGCGCGAACTGGACGCCACCTGACGCGGGTTTCGTCCAATCGGGTGGTCGATACATGCTGGTGACGGCGATGCGGTGACCGCCAGTCGCGGAACTGTTGATTCGTGAGCGTTGTTGGTTGCATGTGTTGACATCGCGTATCCGTTTTGGGTGAGATAGGTCATGTGCCGGCGCGGGTGCGATTTCGGGGTTCCGTGAATCTGCTCCGGCACCCCGGCGCCAGCGCCCGCTGGCGCGCTCCCGCCGAGAAGGGTGTCCGACTGTGCTCTCCCGTGCTCTGTCGACTCGACGGCGTAGACGCCGTGGTCCCCTCACCGCCGTGTTCACCGCCGCATCCGCCGCGCTGCTGCTCGTCGCCGGGTCTCCCGCCGTGGCGGCACAGGCGGATCCGGTGTGGCAGATGGGTGACGCCCGCCTGCCGACCCCGTGGACCGACCAGGTCTCGCCCGACAACGCGCTGCCCGAGTACCCCCGCCCGCAGCTCACCCGGCCGCAGTGGCAGAACCTCAACGGCGTCTGGGAGTTCGCCGGGGCGGCGGCCGGCGACGCCCCGCCGTTCGGGCAGCCACTCGGCGAGCGGATCCTGGTGCCCTATCCGGCGGAGTCGGCGCTGTCCGGCATCCAGCGGCACGAGGACAACATGTGGTATCGCCGGACGTTCGAGGTGCCCGCGGACTGGAAGGTCGCCGCGGAGAAGAACCCGGCCGAGCGGGCTGCGGGTGGTGAGGCCGGGGCCAACCGGCTGAAGCTCAACTTCGGTGCGGTCGACTACGACGCGGTCGTCTACGTCAACGGCACCGAGGTCGCCACCCACCGGGGCGGCTTCGGCGCGTTCTCCGCCGACGTCACCGACGCCCTCACCGATTCCGGCCCGCAGGAGATCGTGGTCGGCGTCGAGGACCGCACGGACGCCACCTGGCAGCCGGTCGGCAAACAGCGCAACGTGCCCGACCGCGGCATCTTCTACGAGGGCGCGTCGGGCATCTGGCAGACCGTGTGGATGGAACCCGTTGCGGCCGCCTCCGTCGACGATCTCGGCATGGTCCCCGATCTGGAGACCTCCACCCTCGGGCTCACGGTGAACGCCGCGAACGCGGGTGAGGCGACGACGGTCGAGGCGGTGGTCAAGGACGGCGACACCGTCGTCAGCGCCACCGAGGGCAAGCCGGGCGAGCAGCTCGACCTGCCGGTGCCCGAGGCGAAACTGTGGTCACCGGACTCGCCGTTCCTCTACGACCTCGAGGTCGTGCTGAAGGACGGTGGCGAGGCCACCGACACCGTCACCTCTTACTTCGGCATGCGCGAGATCGGCACCACCACCGGCGCGGACGGCAAGCTCCGGATGACGCTCAACGGCGAGATCCTCTTCCACATGTCCACTTTGGACCAGGGCTACTGGCCGGACGGCATCTACACGGCGCCCACCGACGAGGCGCTGAAGTTCGATCTGGAGCAGCACAAGGAACTCGGCTTCAACACCGTCCGCAAGCACATCAAGACCGAACCCGACCGCTGGTACCACCACGCCGACAAGCTGGGCCTGCTGGTGTGGCAGGACATGCCCGCGATGAAGACCGGTGGCAGGCCGCCGGTCGACGCGCAGCAGCAGTTCGAGACCGAGCTGGACGAGATCGTGGCGGAGAAGAAGAACTGGACCTCGGTCATCGGCTGGGTGCCGTTCAACGAGGGCTGGGGCGAGTGGTCCAAGGACGACTCCGGCCGGATCGCCGACGAGGTCAAGGCACAGGACCCGTCGCGGCTTGTCAACGCGCACAGCGGGGTCAACTGCTGTGACTCGCTCGGCGACTCGGGCAAGGGCGACGTCATCGACTGGCATCAGTACACCGGCCCGGCGACACCGACTCCCGACGCCAACCGGGTGGCGATGGACGGCGAGCACGGCGGGTACGGCCTCGAGGTGGAAGGACACATGTGGTTCGGCGAGGGCGGCGCCTACGAGATGGTGCCGGACAAGCCGACCCTCACCAGCCGCTACGTGGAGAACCAGCAGGCCGTGCTCGGCGCCGCGCAGAGCTGCGGCATCAGCGGGGCGATCTACACGCAGATCACCGACGTCGAGCACGAGGTGAACGGCTTCTTCACCTACGACCGGCAGGTGGAGAAGATGGACTTCGCACAGGTGCGGGCCATCAACGAGCAGATCATCGCGGAGTCGGACGGTAGTGGTACCGGGGCGCCGGATCCCGGCCCCGGTACGCCTGGCCTGCAGGGCGTCAACGCCTATCCCTTCGACGAGGGCACGGGTACCACCGCGGCGGACGCGGCCGGCGGCGCCGACGCCACGCTGACCAACGCCGAGTGGGCAGAGGGGGTCGACGGGGGCGCGGTGTCGTTCGCCGGTGACGGCCAGGCCGACGCCGGCGCGCCGCTGGTCGACACCGCGGGCAGCTACACGGTCTCGGCCTGGGCGAAGCTGGACGAGACGGGCACCGCGTTCCAGACGGTGGCCAGCCAGGATTCCGGCAACGCCAGCGCGTTCTTCCTGCAGTACTCGGGTGCGGACGAGCGCTGGGCGATGAGCTTCGTCGGCCAGCGGGCGCTCTCGCCGGAGAAGCCGGAACCCGGCCGCTGGTACCACCTCACCGGCGTCCGCGACGCCAAGGCGGGCACGCTGGATCTCTATGTCGACGGGCAGAAGGCGGCGACGACGAGTACCTGTGCGGCACCCGAGGCGACCGGCAGCACGGTCGTGGGCCGTGGTGAGTTCGGCGGCGAACCCGTCGACTACCTCCGCGGTGACGTCGACGACGTGCGCGTCTTCGACCGGGCGCTGCCGCCGGAGGAGATCGCACAGCTCGCCACCCCGAGCGGCGAGTAGTCACCGGGGGAGGGGCGGAGCCGGGAAGATCCGGGCTCCGCCTCTCCCCGTTTTTTGACACGGCAACGACTTCCGCTGCCGCGGGGCCGTCGCCGGGTGCCGCGGCCCGTGGCACGCTCGTGACGTGAACGGACCGAGTGAACGGATGCTGCGGCTGCTGTCGCTCCTGCAGACCGGGCGCGACTGGGCGGGCGCCGAGCTGGCCGCCCGGCTGGAGACCTCGCCGCGCACCATGCGCCGCGACATCGAGCGGTTGCGCGAACTCGGCTATCCGGTGGAGTCCGTACCGGGACCGGGTGGCAGCTACCGCCTGGTCGCCGGCAGCGCGATCCCGCCGCTGCTGTTCACCGACGAGGAGGCCGTGGCGGCGGTGGTGGGCCTGCGATTCGCCGCGCTCGCCCAGATCGACGGCGATCCCGGCGCCGCCGAAGGTGCCCTGCGCAAGCTGGAACAGGTGCTGCCCTCGCGCCTGCGGTACCGGATGGCGGCGCTGCAGCGGTCGACACACGTGGTCTCCAGAGCGGTCCGCTCCCTGGATCTCGGCGCGCTGCAGCGGCTCGCGGTGGCCATCCACGCGCACGAGCACGTCCGGTTCGGGTACACGACCCGAACCGGTCAGGAGGCCACCCGCTCGGTGGAGCCGTACCGGCAGGTGCTGCTCGGCAGGCACTGGTACCTGCTCGGCTGGGATCTGCACCGGGCGGACTGGCGCACGTTCCGGCTGGATCGCATCGCCGGGCTCACCGTGCCGGGGACCTCGTTCACGCCGCGTGAGCCACCCGGGGACGAGTCGGTGAGCTTCGTGCAGGAACCGGGCGGGCCGGGCAACGGCAAGCGGGGCGTCGTGCGTTTCACCGCGCCGCTCGCCGTCGTGGCCGGGCGGCTGACCGCCGAGGCCGGGACGTTGGAGGCGATCGACGAACACAGTTGCCGCTACGTGACCGCGGCCGAGTCGTGGGAGTGGCTGGCGATGGCGCTCGCCGTGGTCGGTGTGCCTTACTCGATCGACGGGCCGCCGGAACTCGTGGAAGCGTCGAGGACCCTGGCCGTCCGCATCGCCGATGCCGCGGGCGGGCGGGCACCGGGCTGAGCCGCCGCCCGATCGTGCGCGTCGGCGCCGTTCACGCGGGAACGAGCAGCACCCACACCGGCCCCTCGGCGAACGGCACCACCGAGCCGTTCGCGTCGCGGAACACGGTGGGCGACCCAGGATCGGGCCGCGACCAGGTGCCGTCGAACCGCAGCCCGTCCCGCAGTACGACGGCATCGCCACCGCCGATCGTGACGGCCACCGGGGAGGCGTTGCCCGCCGCGTCGTCGGGTGCCGCACCCGGCGCTGTGGTCACCCGCTGCTCCACCACGGTCGCGGGGGCGACGGGGCCGGAATCGGTGGAGACGACCGGCTCGCCGTCCATCTCGACCAGCCACCGCGCCGCCTCCGGTGACCAGCGGAGGGTGAAGGAGGCCGCCGGGTAGGCGACGTCGTGCCGATCGGCCCGGGTGCCGCCGTCCGGGGCGGGCCCGTCCTCCCGGGGTGGCGCACCGGGTCCGGGGCCGGGCAGGTCGGCGGGCCGGACGAACAGGTCGTGCGGCGCGCGGCGGGCCGGATCCCGGTAGTAGGCGCCACCGGTGTCCTCCGGCGCGGCGCCGGTCAACGGTGCCGCACGCAGCGCGGGCAGCGTCTCGGGCGCGGCCCCGGAGTAGGCCAGCACCGGATTTCCGTACTGGGCCAGGATGTCGACGTCGGTGAGGCGGGCGGAGCGTACCGGGCCGACCGTGTCGGGCAGCTCGCCGTCGTAAATCGCCATGAGGCGGGTGAATCCACCCTCCACCGGTTCCACATAGACCGTGTCCGCGGCACCGATCCCGGTCTGCGGGCGGGCGGGCGGGACATTGTCGATCTTCACCGCGACCACGCCGGGCAGCGCGGGCGAGCCGGGGATCCCGGGCGCCGCCGGGCCGCCGGTGACCGGAGGTGGCGCGGGCTCGGGGCCGCCGTTGAGCAGCACGACGGCGCCGGTGATCGCCGCGGCCCCCAGCAGCACGGCGAGCGCGAAGCGCAGCCATTCCCATTCCGATCGCATGCCCCGACCACCCCGTTCCGGTCACCGTCGCGGCCGGGACGAGTCTACGTCCGGCGCCGCTTGCGCCTATCGTGGCGACGGTCGACGAGGAACGAGGAGGTCCGGCGTGACGGAACTGAAGGTGGACACCGAGCCCGGTGAGGTCGGCTTCGACGCGGACAGGCTCGGCCGGATCGACACGCACTTCCGCCACTACGTCGACGAGGGCAGGCTGCCCGGCTGGACGGTCGCGGTGACCCGGCACGGGCGGGTCGCGCACCTGAGCCACTACGGCCGCCGCGACACCGAGGCCGACCTTCCCGTCACCGAGGACACGCTGTGGCGCATCTACTCGATGACGAAACCGATCACCTCCGTCGCGGCGCTGATGCTGTACGAACGCGGCGCCCTCCAGCTCACCGACCCGGTGTCGCGCTACATCCCCTCGTTCGCCGACGTCCGCGTCTACCAGGCGGGGTCCGCGCTCAACGCGGCCACCGTCCCGGCCACCGAGCCGGTGCGCGTCTGGCATCTGCTCACCCACACCGCCGGGCTGACCTACGGCTTCCACCACGCGCACCCGGTGGACGAGATGTACCGCACGGCGGGTTACGAGTTCGACGTGCCCGCCGGGACCGACCTGGCCGCCGCCTGCGACGGGTACGCCGCGCTGCCGCTGCTGTTCCAGCCGGGCACCGAATGGAACTACTCGGTGGCCACCGACGTGCTGGGCCGGGTGGTGGAGGTGGCCTCCGGCATGCCGCTGGACCGGTTCTTCGCCGAGGAGATCTTCGCCCCGCTGGGCATGACCGACAGCGCGTTCTCCGTCGGCCCGGCCGATCTGCACCGCCTCGCCGCCCTGTACGTACCGGACCCGGCGGGTGGGCTGCGCCGCAACCGGACGCTGGCGGAGGCCGCCACCTCGCCGCGTACGTATCTCAGCGGCGGCGGGGGTCTGGTGTCCACCGCCGCCGACTACCACCGGTTCACCCAGATGCTGGCCAGGGGCGGTGAACTGGACGGCAGCAGGCTGCTGGGCAACCGAACCGTCCGGTACATGACCCGCAACCACCTTCCCGGCGGTGCGGACCTGGAGACCGTGGGCCGGCCGATCTTCGCCGAGGCGACGTTCCCCGGCGTCGGCTTCGGCCTCGGCGTGTCCGTGGTGATCGACGAGACGCCGGGCAAGGTGCTGGCCAGCCGCGGCGAGTACGCCTGGGGCGGCCTGGCCAGCACGGCGTTCCAGATCGACCCGGCCGAGGGCACCACGGCGATGTTCTTCACCCAGCTCATGCCGTCGAGCACCTACCCCATCCGGCCGCAGTTGCGGACTCTGGTCAACCAGGCCCTGGTCGACTGACACCGGCCCGCGCCGGAGGGAGAACCCGCTGCCGGCGCGGTTCTGCGGCATTCCGGTGACAGCCTGTGCTGTGACGCTGATCTGCTTCCCGATCGTCACCCGGCTGAGTTAATCTCTGGCCGGGGTCGCCGTGTGGCGACCTCTGCGAACCCGCCTGGGGGAAGCCGGTGAGACACCGGCGCTGACGCGCAGCCGTATGCGGCACCACGGATCGTTCCGGTCCGTGCTGATCCGTGAGCCGGAATGCCCAGCGGGATTCGCGGTCCGGTTCACTGTCGCGATTCGCAGTGCGGGCCCGAACGGCTCGTGCGCGGGCCGGTCCGGGCTGCGAGTCGCCGCCCGCGAAAGGCACCCGCATGACTCGGCGCGCGCTCGCCCTGTTGCTTCCCCTGTTCGCCTCGGTCCTGGTGACCGCCACCCCGGCCGCGGCCACCCCGGCCGCCTCCCCGGCTGAAGCCACGCTCGCGTGGACCGAGGGCCCCTGCCCCGGGACCACCGGCGTCACCGTGGTCGCCGACCTCGCCGCCTTCCCCGGCGGTTCGGTCGTCCGCCGTTGCGACACCGGAACCCCGGCCACCGCGTTCGCCGCGCTGACAGACGTCGAGCTGGCCCCCGAGCACGGCACCGGGGAGGGCGAGACCGGACCGTACGAGTACCTGTGCCGGATCGACGCGCTGCCAGCCACCGCCGACGACTCCTGCGCCGGTTTCGCACCGGACGCGCCCTACTGGGCCTTCTGGGTACCGGACACCACGACCGCGAACTGGGGTTACGCCGAGGAGGGCGTCGATACCTACGCCCCGGCGGCCGGTGTCGTGCTGGGCTTCTCCTTCGGCGCGGGCACGGCCTCGGACCCGAACGAGATGAGCCTGACGCTGGCGCAGGCCAAGGACCCGAACTGGACCCCGGGTAGCTGATGGGCTCGGTCACCGCCTTCTCGGCATACCGCGGCCGGATCCGCCCGCGTGCCGCCGTCGTACTGGCGGCGGCGCTGCTCGCGGGCGGATCCTCCGTTCCGCTGGCCGCTCCGGCGGCCGCGGAGGTGTCCGGCCAGGCCTCCGGTGCGGCCGTGTTCCTCGAACGCGAACTCACCCGGCTCGGTCACAGTTTTCCTTCCACCACACCGGGAACGGTGGACGGCGGCCTGGTCGCCGACACCCTGATCGGCCTGCACGCCGCGGGCCGCACCGGGGAGACGTTCAGTGCCACCACGGACAAACTGCGCGGCACGTACTACAGCGCCACCGTGCGCACCTCCGGTCTGACGGCCAAGTACCTGATGGTCGCCCGGCGAGCCGGGGTCGACCCGGCCGAGTGGGGCGTGGACTCGGCGAAGCAACCGGTCGACCTGGTCGCCCGGCTCGCCGGGACGCTGGACGAGGGTGGCCGCTACCGCAACCTCAACGCCGGGCCGTACGACCCGAAACGCGATCTCTCCAACGTCTTCTCCCAGTCGCTCGCGTTGATTGCGATGCACGAGCAGAATCCGGGAGCGGGCCAGGAGGCCGCGATCCGGTACCTGGTCCGTCAGCAGTGCCCCGGCGGCGGGTTCCGCGCCGCGCCCCCGTCCGCCGACGTCGGCTCGACGTGCACCTCGGCGGAGGCGAACGGCGGTGTCGACTACACCGCCATGGCCGTATGGGCCCTCGCGGAGACCGGCGGCGACCCCGCTGCCCTGCACGAAGGTCTCGACTGGCTCCGGGCGAACCAGCAGGACGACGGTGGCTTCGTCGCCGAGGGCGCGTCCAACGCCAACAGCACCGGCCTCGCCGCGCTCGCGCTGACCAAGGCGGGCGAGCGCGACGCCGCCGGTCGCGCCGCGGGCTGGATGGCCTCGGTGCAGGCGCCCGCCGACAGCGCGGAGCCCGCCGTGACCGGCGCGGTCGCCTACAACGCCGAGAAGTACCTCGAGATGACCAGGGATCCGGCCGCGTTCTGGTCCGGCACGTCCCGGCAGGACCAGCTCCGCCGGGCGACCGCCCAGGCCGTCCTCGGCCTGTCCGCGACCCCGCCCACCGACATCCCGGCCCCGCCCACCGACGGGGACGGTGGCACACCCGGCCCCGCGCCGGGCGGTACGCCGCCCCCCGGAGGCGATGGCGCGGAGGTCACTCCCGAGACCAGGACCGCGGCCCTCGACGCGGCCTCGGTGAGCACCGCCGCCGCCACCGCGGCAGTCACCGCCGCGGCGAACCGGGCGGCGGCCGGGGCCGCGGTCGCCGCCCCGCCGCCCGCGGCGCCCCCGACGGTGCCCGCGCCCGGCATGCCCGCCGAGCGCGCGCCGGGTGGTGTGGAGTCCGTCGGCCGCGCCGATCCGCTGCCCGCGGCGGACGGCGGTTTCGGTGCCTTCCTGCGCGGCCCGTGGGGGATCGCCTCCTCGGTACTGCTCGGGTTCGCCGTCGCCGGAGCGGGATACTTCCTCGCGGTCCGCCGCCCGGGTGGCCGAGGGTGACGCGGGAAACCCCTACGGGGCAAGGAATCCGGTCGGGCGCGATGCGGGGCCTCGTCGCGGTGGCGGTGCTGCTGGTGTCCTCGGCGCTGCCCGCGTCCGCGATCGACCGAGGGCGCGGCACCCCTGGTTACTGCGCCGACGCGAACGGCGTGACGGTCGTCGTCGACTTCCAGCGGCTCGGCGGGGACGTGGTCATCCGCTGTTCGCCGGGAGTGCAGGACAGCGGGCTGGCCGCGCTGCAGAACGCGGGCTTCGAGGTGTCGGGTACCGACCGCTGGGGCCCCGCGTTCGTGTGCAGGCTGGAGGGCAGGCCCGCCGCCGACACCGAACCGTGCATCGACACCCCGCCCGCCGACGCGTACTGGTCCTACTGGCACGCGCCCAACGGCGGTGGCTGGACCAGCAGCCAGTACGGCCTGATGAACCGGACGCCACCGCCCGGCACCTTCGAGGGCTGGTCCTTCGCCGAGGACCGCGGCGAGAACACCGGTGCGGCACCGCGTATCGCGCCGGTGCGGCCCGGTCAGCCGGTGGGGCCACCGCCGCCACCGGAGGCGCAGAACGGGGTCATCCCGGGGCGCGAGGGCCCGCCGCGGGATGACCAGCCGGAACCCGCACCGACGCAGGCGGCTCCGGACGCGCCGCCATCGGCACAGCCGGCATCCCCGATGGCAACCGCTCCGCCGTCCACCTCGGCGGCCGTGGAGGACCCGGTCGGCGGGGTGGCCCCGGGCGGTGTCGCCTGGACGGGCGGCGAGGCGCTGCCCGCGGCGGACACCGGCGGCTTCCCGTGGGGCGCCCTGATCGGCGGTCTCGGCGCACTCGTCCTCGGCAGTGCGGCGGGCATCCTCGCCCGGCGGCGCCGGCGTGCACGCTCCTAGGCCCCGCCCGGCCCGCGCCGTCCGGCTGCCGAGGGCGCTGCACCCGGCCGCGTGGTGGATCTGGGCGCTGGCGCTCGCCGCGGCGGCCAGCCGCACGACGAACCCGATTCTGCTCGGCCTGATCATCGCGATCGTGCTGCTGGTGGTGACCGCCCGCCGATCGGACGCACCGTGGGCGCTGGCGTTCCGGCTCTACGTCTACGCCGCGATCTTCGTGGTGGTCATGCGAATCCTGTTCCGGATCCTGGTCGGCGGTCAGGACGGCGGGCACATCCTGTTCTCCCTCCCGGAGATCCCGCTGCCGGACTTCGCGGCTGGCATCACGCTGCTCGGCCCGACCTCCGCCGAGGAGCTGCTCGGCGGCTTCTACGACGGGCTGCGACTGGCGACCATGCTGCTGTGCGTCGGTGCGGCGAACGCGCTCGCCAACCCGAAGCGGCTGCTGAAGGCCGTACCGGGCGCGCTCTACGAGGTGGGCACGGCAGTCACCGTGGCACTGTCGGTGGCCCCCCAACTCGCCGAGAGTGTCCAGCGGGTGCGCAGGGCGAGGCGGCTGCGGGCGGGCAGGCAGCGCGGGATGCGGGCGCTGAAGGCCATCGTGATCCCGGTGCTGGAGGACGCCGTCGACCGCTCGCTGATGCTGGCGGCGGCGATGGACTCCCGGGGTTACGGTCGTCGCGGGTACCTCCCGGTGCGGACGCGGCTGCTCACCGGCGGCTGCGTGCTGGCCGGGCTGCTCGGGGTGTGCGTGGGTGTCTACGGCGTACTCGACGGCACCTCGGGCGCTCTGGGCGTGCCGCTGCTGCTGGCCGGCCTCGTGCTCGCCACCGCGGGTTTCGTGCTGGGCGGCAGGCAGGTGCGGCGCAGCCGGTACCGGCCGGACCGCTGGCGGCTCGAGGAGATCGCCGTCGTCGTGGCCGGGGTGGGCGCCTGCGCGCTGCTGTTCGTCACCGGCTCCATCGACCCGGCCGACCTGTATCCCTCGCTGAGCCCGTTGCGCTGGCCGGAACTGTCGCTGCCGCAGGCCGGGTCGCTGCTGCTCGGTGTCCTGCCCGCGTGGTGCGCGCCGCCGCCGGCCGATCTGGTGAAGGTACCCGCATGATCGAGTTCTCCCACGTGAGCGTCACCTATCCGGACGGGGACGGCCCCGTTCTGTCCGATGTGGACTTCGTGATCCCGGAGGGGGAGCTGTGCCTGGTGGCGGGGCGGACCGGTACCGGCAAGTCGACACTGCTCGGTGCCGTCAACGGTCTGGTGCCGCACTTCACCGGCGGGCATCTGCGCGGCAGCGTGCGGGTGGGCGGGCAGGACACCGCGCAGGCGCCGCCGCGTGAGTTCGCCGAACTCGTCGGCGTCGTCGGGCAGGACCCGCTGGCCGGTTTCGTCACCGACACCGTCGAGGAGGAACTGGCCTATGGCATGGAGCAGCTCGCCGTGCCCGCCGAGGTCATGCGCAAGCGGGTCGAGGAGACCCTGGACCTGCTCGGCATCGCGGAACTGCGTAACCGTCCACTGAGGACACTGTCCGGCGGGCAACAGCAGCGGGTCGCGATCGGCGCGGTGCTCACCGCGCACCCGGCCGTGCTCGTGCTGGACGAACCCACGTCCGCGCTCGACCCCACCGCGGCCGAGGACGTGCTCTCCGCGATCACCCGCCTGGTGCACGATCTCGGCACCACGGTGGTCGTCGCGGAGCACCGGATGGAACGGGTGGCCCAGTACGCCGACACGATGCTGTACCTGCCCGGCGACCGCACGGTCCGGTACGGCCCGCCTGCCGAGGTCCTGCGGACCTCCGAGGTCGCGCCGCCGATCGTCGAGCTGGGCAGGCTCGCGGGCTGGTCGCCGCTGCCGCTGTCGGTACGCGACGCCCGCCGGGTGGCCGGGCCGCTGCGCGAACGCCTCCGGGACGGTTCCGCCGCCGCCGGCATCCGCGGCGCCGCGGGAACCCCGCGGGCCCAGGGTGGCGAGGCCCTGGCGGCGAAGGACATCGTCGTGCGGTACGGCGAGGTCATCGCCGTCCGCGGGGTGGAACTGCGACTTCGTCGCGGCCAGATCACCGCCATGATGGGGCGCAACGGTTCCGGGAAGTCCTCCCTGCTGTGGGCGCTGCGGGGAGGGCGGCGAGACGGCGGCTCGGTCACCGTGGACGGGGCCGATCCGCGTCGGCTCGGCGCCCGCCGGGCCCGTGAACTGGTCGGCCTGGTGCCGCAGACACCGGGGGACCTGCTGTACCTGAACACCGTGCGGGCCGAGTGCGCGCAGGCGGACGCCGAGTCCGGGGCCGAACCCGGATCCTGCCGCGCGCTGCTGGACCGGCTCACCCCCGGAGTCGACGGTGAGCGGCATCCGCGGGATCTGTCCGAGGGGCAGAAGCTCGCCCTGGTGCTGGCCGTCCAGCTCGCCGCCGCCCCGCCGGTGATGTTGCTCGACGAGCCGACCCGGGGACTGGATTACCACGCGAAACGAGAGTTCGCCGGTGTGCTCGCCGACCTCGCCGCCCGCGGGCACGCACTGGTCGTCGCGACACACGACGTCGAGTTCGTGGCGACGGCGGCCGACCGGGTGGTGGTGCTCGCCGAGGGCGAGATCGTCGCCGACGGCAGCACGCCGGAGGTCGTCGTCGCCTCCCCGGCCTTCGCCCCGCAGGTGGCGAAAGTGCTGGCACCACTGGAATTCCTCACCGTCGCCGAGGTCGGCGCTGCGCTCGAAACGGAGCCGGGCCGATGAGCGAGCGCGGCTTCCTCGGCAACGCCGGGGCCATCCGCATCACCGCCCGGTCCGGGCTGGTGCTGACTGTCGCGGCCGTTCTCGGCATGGCGATGTTCCTCTGGCCCCTGTTCGCCGCCCCGTCCGCCGACGCGGGCGCACACGTCGCCGACGCGCCGTTCGTGTTCATGCTGACGCTGCCCGTCCTCGTCCTGATCGTGCTCGCGGAACTGTCCGGTGGCGGGCTCGACTCCAAGGCGCTCGCCATGCTCGGCGTGCTCTCCGCGATCAACGCCGGACTGCGGCCGCTGGGCGCGGGCACGGCGGGCATCGAGACGGTGTTCTTCCTGCTGGTGCTGGCGGGCCGGGTGTTCGGGCCCGGATTCGGCTTCGTGCTCGGCTCCACGTCGTTGTTCGCCTCGGCACTGCTCACCGCGGGCGTCGGGCCGTGGCTGCCGTTCCAGATGCTCTCGTCCTCACTGATCGGACTCGGCGCGGGCCTGCTGCCGAGACGGCCCCGCGGCCGGTCCGAGATCGCGATGCTCGCCCTCTACGGCGTGCTGGCCGCGTACTTCTTCGGGTTCGTGATGAACATGTACTCCTGGCCGTTCCTCGCCGGGACCGATCTGGCCGGCGACACCGGCGGTCTCGGGTTCGTTCCGGGCGCCCCGCTCGGCGAGAACCTGCACCGGTTCTTCGTGTACTCGCTGCTGACCTCGACGCTGGGCTGGGACACCGGCCGGGCGCTGACCAACCTGGCGGCCATCCTGCTCGTCGGGCCCGCCATCCTGGCCACCCTGCGCCGCGCCGTGCGCAGGGCCGCGTTCGGCGCCCCGGTGACCTTCGACCCGGAGGGCCCGGCGATCTCAGCCCCCTCAGCCCACCGTCCGCCGCGCTGATACCCATCCGGATGCCTTGCGGCGCAACCACTCCCCGCCGAGCAGCCAGATCAGGTAGAGGCCGCCGATCGAGCCGGTGGCGATCCCCACGGGCAACTGAGTGCCGGGGAAGAACTGCTGCACCATGACGTCGCCGACGACCAGCAGCACGGCACCCATCAGCGCCGAGGGCACGATGCCCGGCCCGGACGCGCCGGCGAGCCTGCGCGCCAGGTGCGGGGCGGCGAGCGCGACGAACGCGATCGGCCCGGTCAGCGCGGTCGCCACCGCCGCGAGCGCCACGCTCACCAGCAGCAGCAACAGCCGGGTGCGGTGCACCGGCACACCGAGCCCGGCCGCGACCTCGTCGTGCATCTCCAGCAGGGACAGTCTTCTGGCGTGATAGAGCGCCACGGGCAACAGGAGCACGAGGGCGCCGCCCATGATCAGCACGTGCTCCCAGTCGCGCAGGTTCAGGCTGCCGGTGCGCCAGGCCTGCGCGGCCAGCGCGTCGTAGATCGAGGCCCTGCTGATCAGGAAGTCGTTGAACGCGAACAACATCGCCGAGACCCCGATGCCCACCAGCACCAGCCGGAAACCGTGCAGACCGCGGCGGAACACGAGCAGGTAGATCACCAGTGCCGTGCCCATGCCGCCGGCGAAGGCGCCGAGTGAGACGTCCGCCATCGCACTGCCACCGCCGATGATCGCCAGCAGCGCACCCGTGGTCGCGCCCGCGGTGATGCCGACGAAGTCCGGGCTGCCGAGCGCGTTGCGTGTCAGGCTCTGCATGAGCGCGCCGCTGATCGCGAGCCCGGCGCCGACCAGCACGGCGGTCAGCGTGCGCGGCAGCCGCAGCCCGGTGATCACCTTCTGGTCGCGGACCGGGCCGTTGCCGGTGAGCGCCGCCAGCACCTCGCCGGGGGAGAGCCCGAGCCGCCCCACCGACATCGACAGGAGCGCGAGGACCAGCAGGATCACCAGCAGCGCCTGTCCCGCCAGTACGGCGCGCCTGCGGCCGCGCGCCGCCGTCCTGGCCACCGTCGTCATGCGCCGGTCAGCTTCCGGCGCAGGCAGAGCGCGATGAACACGGGCGCGCCGAGGAACGCCGTGACGATCCCGACCTGCATCTCGTCCGGCGCGATGACCAGCCTGCCGATGGTGTCCGCGCCGACCATCAGCATCGGGGCGAGCACCACCGAGTACGGCAGGATCCAGCGGTGGTCCGGGCCCGCGATCATGCGTGCCACCTGGGGCACGGCCAGCCCGATGAACAGGATCGGGCCCGCGGCCGCCGTCGCCGCCCCGCACAGCACGGTGACCGCCACGGCACTGAGCGCCCGGATCGTGGTCAGGTTCACGCCGAGCGCGCGGCCGGTGTCGTCGCCGAGCGCGACGGCGTTGAGCGCGCGTGACAGTGGCAGCGCGAGCAGGATGGCCGCCACGATGAACGGCGTCACCGGACCCAGCACGTCGGTCTGCCTGCCGGCGAGGCTGCCGATGTTCCAGAACCGGAACTCGTCGAACGCCCGCGGATCGAGGAGCAGCACGGCTGAGTTGAACGCCAGCAGCACGGCGGTGACGGCGGCACCGGCGAGCACCAGCCGTTCCGGCGAGTGCAGGCCGCGGCCGCCCGAGCCCAGTGCGTATACGAGGGCGGAGGCGACCGCGGCCCCGCCCATCGCGAACCACACGTGCCCGGTGACGCTGCCGACGCCGAGGAAGGCGATGGCCGAGACCACCGCGGTGGACGAGCCCATCGTCACGCCGAGCAGGCCCGGATCGGCCAGCGGGTTGCGGGTGAGCGCCTGCATCAGCGCCCCGGCCAGGCCGAGTGCCGCTCCGACCAGCATGCCGAGCACCACCCGGGGCAGCCGGACCTCGCGGATCGTGACGGCCTCGACCGAGCCGTCGTTGCCGAGCAGCGCGGACACGGTGTCGCCGAGCGAGATGTCCGCGAAGCCGAGGCCGACACTGGCCAGGGCGATCAGCACGAGTGCCAGCACCGCCAGCACCAGGCCCGCGGCCCGCGCTCCACCGGCCGTACCGCCTGTCCCGGGCCGGGTGCGCGCGGACGGGGCGTCGATCACCATGGGGCGCCGCTCCCGTGTACCGCGATGCCCGGACGTCGAACCATCGCCTTAGCGTAGCCTTACCTGCCGGTGGTTCTGGTCGCCGGTCGAAGGAGGCGCGTGCGGTGGGAGAACGTTCCCCTGAGGCCCGTGCCGTCCTGCGCGACATGGTCGCCGGGCAGCGCGGCCGTGTGCTCGCCAGTTCCCTGCTCTCCGCCGCGCACCAGTCCGGCGAGGCGCTGGTGCCGGTCATCATCGGGGTGGTCATCGACATCGCCGTGAGCCGTGGCGAGGTGGGTCCGCTCCTGCTCTGGCTCGGGATACTGGCCGTGGTGTTCGCCGTACTGTCGTTCAGTTTCCGCTTCAGCCTGCGGGTGGGGGAGCGAGCCGTCTTCGAGGGCGAGCACGGTCTGCGGATGCGGCTTGCCGGGCGGGTGCTCGACGCCCGGGGCGGAGCCGAGGCGGGCAGGCTGCCGGGAGCGCTCGCCAACGTCGCCACGAGCGACGCGCAACGGGTCAGCACGGTGAACTTCGCGATCCCGCTCGCCGTCGCCGCGCTGGCGGGTCTGCTGGTGGGCGCGGTGGCGCTGCTGCGTGTCTCGGTGGGTCTCGGCGTGCTGGTGCTACTGCTGACCCCGCTCCTGCTGCTGCTCGCCCGCGTACTCGCCGCCCCGCTGGAACGGCGCAGCGACACCGAGCAGGAGCGTGCGGCCACCGCCTCCGGTGTCGCCGCGGACCTGGTGTCCGGTCTGCGGGTGCTGAAGGGCATCGGCGCCGAGCGCGCCGCGGCCGACCGCTACCGCGAGGTCAGCGGTGACTCGCTGGGCGCCGCCGTCCGGGCCGCGCGGGCCCGGGCCTGGCTGGACGGCTCGATGCTGGCCGTCACCGGCATCGCGATCGCCGTGGTCGCCCTGATCGGCGGCCGGATGGCGGTCGCGGGTTCCATCTCGGTCGGCGAGTTCGTCGCCGCGGTCGGGCTCGCACAATTCCTGCTGTGGCCCCTGCTGACGTTCTCCCAGGTGGCCGGGCATCTCGCACGAGCACGGGCCTCCGCGGCCCGGGTGGCCGACGTGCTCGCCGCTCCCGCGGCGGCCGTCGCGGGCACCGCGGCACCCGCCGACCCGGTCCGCGGGTCCTTGGCGCTGCACGCGGTGTCCTGCCGGTCCGTGCACGAGCTGACGTTCACCGCGGGGCCGGGGGAGTTCCTCGGCGTGATGGCCACCGACCCGGCCGACGCGGACGCCCTCGTCGACTGCCTGATGCGAGAGACCGAACCGGCGGCCGGGACGATCACGCTGGACGGGGTGCCGGTGCGGGAACTGGACCTGACGGCGTCCCGTGCGACGATCGTCGTCGCCGAGCACGCCGCTCATCTTTTCGAGGGGACCGTGGCAGGCAACATCGCGCCCGGCGGTGGCCGGACAGGGGAGCCCGGGGCGGGTCCGCTCCGGAGCGCGCTCGCCGCCGCACGGGCCGACGAGGTGATCGAGGCGCTGCCCGAGCGAGCGGACACCGTCGTCGCCGAACGCGGCGGGTCGCTCTCCGGCGGGCAGCGGCAGCGGATCGCGCTGGCGCGGGCGCTGGCCGCCGACGCGCCGGTACTCGTGCTGCACGAGCCGACCACGGCCGTGGACGCGGTGACCGAGGGCGAGATCGCCGAGGGTGTCCGGAACCTGCGGGCCGGTCGAACGACCATCGTCGTCACCGGCAGCCCGGCGCTGCTGGCCGCCGCGGACCGGGTCGTGCTGCTCGACGGCGGCCGCATTGTCGCCGAGGGCACCCACAACGAACTGACCGCGGACGACCGCTACCGGGCGAGCGTGCTGGCATGAGCCCGGCCGACACGGCGCTGCTGCCGACCGCCACCCCCGCTCGCACCTTCGCCGCGGTCCGCGCGTCCTTGCGGCCGTACCGGGTCCGCACCGCCGCGGCCGCGCTCGCCATCCTCGTCAGCACCGGGGCGGGCCTGCTCATCGCACCGTTGCTCGGTGTCGTCGTGGACCTGATCGCCGAGGGCGGGGCCGCCGAGGCGATCATCCTGCCGGTGGTGCTGATCGCGGTGGCCGCGTCCATTCAGGGCGTCGTCGCCGCGATCGGGGCGGGAATGATCGCCCACCTGGGTGAGACGGTACTGGCGCGACTGCGGGAACGGTTCGTCGAGCGGGCGCTCGCACTGCCGCTGGAGCGGATCGAACTGGCCGGATCCGGTGATCTCACCACCCGGGTCACCCGGGACATCTCGATCGTCGGCGAGGCCGTGCGCGGCGCACTGCCGGTGCTGCTGCGCTCCGGCCTGACGATCGTGCTCACCTTCGTCGCGATGGCCGTGCTCGACTGGCGGTTCCTGCTCGCCGCCCTGCTCGCCGTGCCGGTACAGCTCAACACCGTGCGCTGGTACGCGGGTCGCGCGCTGCGGGTCTACGCCGAGCAGCGGGTCGCGGTCGGGGTCCAGCAGCAGCGCCTGCTCGGCTCGGTGGAGGGCGCCCGCACGGTACGGGCGTTCCGGCTCTCCGGCGGGCACCTCGACGACATCGGCGCACGCTCGTCGTCGGCGGTCGCCCTCTCGTTGCACGGAACTCGGCTGGTGACCCGGTTCTTCGGCAGGCTCAACCTCGCCGAGTACATCGGCCTCACGGCGGTGCTGGTGATGGCGTTCGTCCTGGTGGGCAACGGTTCGGCGACGGTGGGCACGGCAACGGCGGCCGCGTTGTACTTCCACAGCCTGTTCAATCCGGTCAACGCGGCGCTGGCCATCGCCGACGATGCCCAGTCGGCCGCGGCCAGTCTCGCCCGCCTGGTCGGGGTCACCGAACTCGCCGACACCGCGGGCGGAGCACGGGGGACCTCCACCTCCTCGGCGGCGGTGAAGCTCGCCGGCGTCGGACATTCCTATGTAGACGGTCATCCGGTGGTGCGCGGGGTCGACCTCGATCTGGCGGCCGGTGAACTGGTGGCGGTGGTCGGCGCCAGCGGGGCCGGCAAGACGACGCTGGCGAAGCTGGTCGCCGGGGTGCACCGGCCGACCGAGGGTTCCATCCTGGTCGACGGTGTCCCGCCGGCCGACCTGGATCCGGACGCGGTGGCCGGCACGGTGGTGCTGGTGACCCAGGAGGTGCACGTCTTCGCCGGGCCGCTGGCCGAGGACCTGCGACTGGCGCGGCCCGCTGCCACCGACCAGGAACTGCGCTCCGCACTGTCCACTGTGGATGCTCTCGGCTGGGCGGAGGCCCTGCCGGACGGCCTCGGCACCGTCGTCGGCTCCGGTGGGCACGGCCTGACGGCGACCCAGGCGCAGCAGCTCGCCCTGGCCAGGCTGGTGCTCGCCGATCCGGCGGTGGCCGTGCTGGACGAGGCCACCGCGGAAGCGGGAAGCTCCGGCGCCCGCGCGCTGGAGCGGGCAGCCGTGGCCGCACTGCGCGGCCGGACCGGCCTGGTCGTGGCGCACCGGCTGACGCAGGCCGCGGTGGCCGACCGGATCGTCGTCATGGAGCACGGCCGGGTGGTGGAGACCGGTACGCACGAGGAACTGGTCCGCGCGGGCGGCCGTTACGGCGAACTGTGGGCTGCCTGGGCGGACACCCGGGCAGGGGACTGAGGCACCGCCCGGGAAGGAAACCGGTGGACGTGGCCGGGCGGCCGGACTCTACTGTGGACGTTGCCCGTGTGGGAAGGAGACCCGCGACCGTGTCCGAGCACCCCACCGCCACCGGTCGTCCGGAGCTGCGGGCGGACTGCGCGAACTGCTTCGGGTTGTGCTGCGTCGCGCTGGCCTTCACCGCCTCGGCGGACTTCGCGATCGACAAGGAGGCGGGGGAACCCTGCCACAACCTGCTGCCGGACTTCGGCTGCGGTATCCACAGCAGGTTGCGGCAGGAGGGTTTCCCCGGCTGCACCGTCTACGACTGTTTCGGTGCCGGGCAACAGGTGTCCCAGGTGACCTTCGCCGGACGCGACTGGCGGCGGGACCCGGACAGCGCGCCGCTCATGTTCGCCGCGCTGCCGATCATGCGCCAGCTCCACGAACTGCTCTGGTACCTGAACGAGGCGCTCGGCCTGGAGTCGGCCCGCCCGCTGCGCGCGGACCTGCGCCGCTCACTCGCCGAGACGGAGCGCCTGACCGGACTCGACGGTGGCGCGCTCGTCGAACTCGACGTGGCCGCCCACCGGGCCGGGGTGAACGCGCTGCTGCTGCGGGCAAGCGAACTGGAGAGGTCCGGAATCCGGCGCAGGGGCTCCGACCGCGCCGGCGCCGACCTGATCGGCGCCTCGCTGCGGGGGGCGTCCCTGCGTGGGGCCAGCCTCCGGGGTGCCTACCTGATCGCCGCGGACCTGCGCGGCGCGGACCTGCGTTCGGCCGATCTGATCGGCGCGGACCTGCGGGACGCCGACCTGCGCGGCGCCGACCTGGGCGGCTGCATCTTCCTCACCCAGGCGCAGCTCAACGCCACCAAGGGAGACGCCACCACGGTCCTGCCGCCCTCGCTGGCCCGGCCCTCGCACTGGTAGTGCGGGGCCGGGCCAGCGCGAGCCGGGCTCAGGCCTGGCCGGCCAGCATCGGTACGAGCTGGTCGATGGCGTACGGCATGCTCAGCACCGTGCCGAAGGAGACCGCCGCGCCCAGTGGCGGGTCCGAGTACGGGATGAACAGGTCGCGGTTCTCGGTGACGACCTTCAGCTTGGCGTACAAAGGATCCGCTTCGACGCGCTGTTGCATCGCCGTGTCCGAGGCGAGCCAGACGAGGCGGTCGACGTCCATCAGCGGCAGTCCCTCGGAACCGACCTCGGTGGCGTTCTTCTCCTTCGGCAGGTCCATAAGCTGTTGCGGCGCCTGGAAACCGAGGTCCAGCATGAACTGCAGCTTGGGGTCGTGCCCGGCGAAAGCGGAGTAGACACCGGGCTCGAAGCTGTCCGCGACCACCATGGTCTGCTCGGCGAACTCCGGATGCTGCTGCCGGGCCGCGGCGAACTTGTCCTCCACGCCCTTGATCAGCCCCTCCGCCTCGGTGGCCTTGCCCATCGCGGTGCCGATCGCGCGGGTCATGTCCCGCCACGGCGCCGCGTAGTCGGCGAAACCGGTCGGCTGAGCGACGACGGGGAAGAACTCGGAGAGCTTGTCGTACTGCTCCTTGGTCATCCCGCTGTACTGGGCGATCACCACGTCCGGCTGCAGTTCGATGATCTTCTCGATGTCGAAGTCGTCGCGCTCGCCGACGATCTCCGGCTGCGTGCCGTTCCACTTCTCCTGCTGCCAGGGGTACACGCCGAACGGACGCTCCTTGAACCAGTCGACCGCGCCGATCGGCTTCACGCCCAGCGCGAGCGCGACCTCGTGATCGGACAGGCCGAGGGTGACCACGCGGTCGGCCTTGGTCACCTCGGTGGAGCCGTACTTGTGCGTGATCGTCACCGGCAGCGTCCCGCCGGACCCGGAGGCCTCCGGCTGCTGCTCGCCGCCCGAGCCGCCACAGGCGGCCAGCAACGTGCAGGCGAGCGCGGCCGCCAGCAGGCGGGCCGCCCTCCGTCCGCCGCCGTGGCGCCGCTGCGTGGTGGGCGCGCCGGATGTGTGCATGGTGTTCCTTCCTGCCGGGGCGGCGAGAACGTGTCAGCGCCGGGGTTCCGCGTTCGTTCAGGCCGCCGGTGCGAGCGTCTTCGCGAACAGGGGCGTGGCGTTGTCGATGGCCCACAGGGTGCCGAGGGTGGACGCGCTGGAGAACGCCGAGAGCAGGGTCTCGTCCTCGAGCAGCAGCAGATTCCCGGCCTTCGCGGACGGGATCTGGTTGAGCACCTGGTCCGAGCGCAGGGCGGCGGGGTCACCGCCGATCGGGAAGACGACCGTCAGATCGGCGCTGAGCAGTTCGATCTGCTCCCGGGAGAGATCGGCGTAGAAGTTGCCGTTCGACAGCGCCTGGATCTCCGGTTTGTTGACGAAGCCGAGGCTCTCCATCAGGTCGACGCGCGAGTCGCCGCGCACATAGCCGCCGTACTTGTCCGCGTAGTACGCGCCCACCCCGACGGTCTTTCCGGCGAACTGGGGGTTGGCGGCCTTCGTGCCGGCGATCTTGGCGTCCACCTCGCCGATCAGCCGGGCGCCCTCGTCGGGCTTGCCCAGGGCGGAGGAGACCATCTCCATCTGCTGGCGCCAGGTCGTGCCGTAGGAGACCACGCCTTCCGGCGGTCCGATCGTCGGCGCGATCTTGCTGAGCTCGTCGTTCTTCTCCTTGCTCGCGTCCGAGCGGGTGTTGAGGATCAGATCCGGATTCAGACCGGAGATCTGCTCGTAGCTGAGTTCGGTGGTGCCGAGGATCTGCGGCGGAGTCGTGTAGCGCCCGGCCGCCCAGGGGCCGACGCCCTCGCCGCCGAAGGCCAGCCAGTCGCTGGCGGCGATCGGCTGCACGCCCAGCGCCAGCGCGGCCTCCGCGTCGGACCAGCCGAGGGCGATCACCCGCTTCGGCTGCTCGGGAGCGGTGACCGAGCCGAACATGGTGTCGATGGTTGCTCCGGCAGGCGCGGACTCCTCCTCGACCTGGCCGCAGGCGGCGAGCGTGACCACGCTCAGTGCCACCGCCGCGAACGCTGTGATTCGACGCCGCATTCGTTTGGTCACGGGAACTCCTGTCCAAGTTTTAGGTAAGGCTAACCGTAAGTCACCCGATCGGATCCGTCACTGTGCGCTTGGTCAAACCTGACCAGCGGTTCGCGGTGCGTTCAGCCCGCGCGCTCCGCGCCACCGTTCGCGGTGATCTCCCGGCCGACGTGATGCCTGCCGATGGGCACGATCATCGGCGTCCGGGAGACCGGGTCCTCGACGATCTCGCAGCGCATGTCGAACACGCGCTCGATGGTCGGCGCGTCCACCACGTCCGAGGGCGCGCCCTGCGCGACGATCTCGCCCTCGCGCATCACGATGATGTGGTCGGCGTAGCGGCAGGCGAGGTTGAGGTCGTGCAGCACCACGACGACCGTGCTGCCGTCGGTGCGGTTCAGGTCCGTCAGCAGGTCCAGCACCTCGACCTGGTGGCTCACGTCGAGGTACGTCGTCGGCTCGTCCAGCAGCAGCAGATCGGTTCGCTGGGCGAGCGCCATCGCGATCCACACCCGCTGACGCTGTCCGCCGGAGAGTTCGTCGACCGGGCGCGCGGCGAGTTCGATCGTGTCGGTGGCGACCAGCGCCTGCGCCACCGCCTCGTCGTCGGCCGGCGTCCAGCGGCGGAACCAGCCCTGGTGCGGGTACCGGCCGCGGCCCACCAGGTCGGTCACCGAGATGCCCTCAGGGGCGACCGGCGACTGCGGCAGGATGCCGAGCACGGTGGCGACCTCGCGGGTGGGCATCGAGCGGATGTCGCGCCCGTCGAGGTAGACCGTTCCGGAGGTCGGCGTCAGCAACCGCGCCAGCCCGCGCAGCAGGGTCGACTTCCCGCAGGCGTTGGGGCCCACGATCATCGTGACAGCGCCGGGCGGGACCTCCATCGACAGTCCCTTGACGACCTCGCGGTCGTCATAGCCCAGCCGTAAGTCACTCACCCGCAGGGTGTGCTCAGCACTCATCGGTTTCCTTATCCACCACGGCCCCCGCGGTTCGCTCTCGCCAGCAGCCACAACAGGTACGGGGCCCCGACCGATCCGGTGAGCACCCCGACCGGGAACTGCCCGACGCCGGGAAGATTCTGTGCCGCGAAGTCGGCGACGCCGAGTATCAGCGCCCCGACGAGCGCGGAGGGCAGCAGGGCCGCGCCACCGTCGCGGACCAGCCTGCGCGCGATCGGGGCCGCCAGGAGCGCCACGAAGGCCACCGGCCCGGTGGCCGCCGTCGCGATCCCGGCCAGCGACACCGCGCAGAGCAGCAGGCCGATGGTGCCGGTCTCGACCCGGGCGCCGAGGCCGCGGGCCGTGTCGTCGCCGAAGCGCAGTACGCCGAGCGTCCGGGAGAGCAGGAACGCCGAGGGCACCAGCACCAGCAGGCAGATCGCCAGCGGAACCGCCTGCGACCAGTTGCGGCCGTTGAGGCTGCCGGTCAGCCAGATCAGCGCCTCCGCGGCGTCGGTGACCTGGGAGCGGGTCAGCATGTACGAGACGACGCTGGACAGCATCGCGGCGAGTCCGATCCCGACCAGCACGATTCGGTAGCCGGAGATGCCCCGCCGCCATGCGAGCAGGTACATCAGCGCGGCCGTCAGCAGCGCGCCGCCGAGGGCACCGGCGGAGACCGCCAGCCCGCCGAGGCCGAAGGCCACGATGCACACGATCGCCGAGGCGCTCGCGCCCATGCTGATCCCGATGATGTCCGGACTGGCGAGGGGATTACGCAGCAGGGTCTGGAAGATCGCGCCGGACAGGCCGAACGCGGCGCCGACCATCAGGCCGGTCAGCGCCCGGGGCAGCCGGGACTCCAGGATGATGTAGTTGGTGTTGCGGCTTCCCTGACCGGCCAGTGTGGACAGTACGTCCGGCAGGGAGATGGTCTCCTCGCCGATCGACAGCGCCACCGCGAACATCGCCGTGACGAGCGCCAGCAGCGCCGTGGACGCCGTCCTGCCGCGGCGGGCGATCGAGACCCTGGTGTGGCCCACAGCGGCCGCGGCCGGTTTGTCCTGTGTGGACAGTGTGCCGCTCACAGTTCTGCCACTTTCCGCCTGCGCACCAGGGCGATGAACATCGGGGCGCCGACCAGTGCGGTGACGATACCGACCTGGATCTCGCCGGGACGTGCGATGACCCGCCCGAGGATGTCGGCGCCGAGCAGCAGCACCGGGGCGAGCACGAGTGAGTACGGCAGGATCCACCGATGGTCGGGCCCGGTGATCGTGCGGGCGATCTGCGGGACGGCGAGACCGACGAAACCCACCGGCCCGATCGTCGCGGTGGCCACCCCGCACAGCACGACCACCGCCGCCCCCGACACCGCCCTGGCCAGGGCCACGTTCTGGCCGAGCGAACGGGCGAGGTCCTCGCCGAGGGAAAGGGTGTTGAGCAGCCGCCCGGATGCCAGCGCCAGCGCGATCCCCACCCCGATGAACGGTGCGGCCTGCCAGAGGATCTCCGTGGTCCGCCCGGACAGCGAGCCGACCTGCCAGAAACGGAACTGGTCGAAGGAATCGGTGTCGGTGAGCAGAACCGCCGTGGTGATCGAGAGGAACGCGGCGTTGGTCGCGGCCCCGGAGAGCGCGAGCTTGATCGGTGTCGCGCCCTCCCGGCCGAGCGAACCGACGCCGTAGACGATCGCCGCGGCCGCGAGCGCCCCGGCGAAGCCGAACCAGACGTACCCGGTCAGTGCGGTCAGGCCGAAGACGTTGATGCCGAACACCACGAACAGCGAGGCACCCGCGTTGATGCCGAGTACACCCGGATCGGCCAGCGGATTCCGGGCGATGGCCTGGAGTATGGCCCCGGCCAGTCCCAGCGCGGCTCCGGCGAGCACGCCCACGGCGGTCCGCGGCAGGCGCTCGTCGACGATGAAGAGGTGATCGTTATTCGTGGGATCGAAGCGCAGCAGCGCGTCGGCGATGGTGCTCACCGGGATGTCCTTGGACCCGATCAGCACGCTGGCCGCGCTCACCGCCAGCAGCCCTGCGACGGCGAGCAGCAGACCCGCGGTCAGCCGGGCACCGCGTGCGGAGCGGCGCGGCGTGGCGCGATCGAGTTCGGCGACGATCATGTCGCGGCCGTCGGCGTGCTCGTCCCGGGAAGAATCGACGCGATCACAGATACTCCCGGACTCAGGCAAACCTAACTAAGGCGACGCTAACACAGGCCTTCCACCCTCCTCCAGCCCGTGCCGGACGCCGGCTGGACCCGGCGCCCGCGTCCGCGTCGATGTGCGGTGCGACCACTGACCGGACCCCCGGAGTAGCTCGTGGTGACACCGGCCGGAAACGGGTGCGCGGCGGTATCGATCAACCGTTGACGCGACTCCGCAGAGTTGGTTAGTTTCACACTCAACGTCACCTGTACGAGTGACGGACCTGAATCGGCGATGGGGGCGGTGTGCGGTGAACACCTGGCTCGGACAACGCCCGCGGACCGGTCCCGCACGGCTTCCGGCGGTGACGCTCAGCGTCACCGGGTGGGGACGCGCCACGGGCAGGTGGACGTCCCGCGCCATCCCGGCATCCGCCGGATAGGCCGTCCCATCGCGGACGAGGTCCGCACGGCACGGCAGGTGCCGCAGCACCATCGGGCCGTACCCGGTCCTGGGGCGGAGCTTCCCGGGCACGGCCTTCAACCGGTATGTGAGCGCTCACTCGAGGGCGGATGAGCGCACGGGCGTGAGACCGCGGTGGCCGGCAACCTCCGTCGCGGGCCTCGCCTGCACGTACCGGAAACCCGATTCGTCACCCCGACTCAACCGAATCGGACAACCCTGCGCGACGGGCCCGGATTCGCGTCATCCGTGAATCCGGGCCCGTCACGGAAATCCCCGAAAGGAACGGTTGATCGAAGTGGCGACCCACGACCGATCGCAGGCACCCGGTAAACGGAACCGGACGGCGACGATTCTCTTCGCCTCGGCACTCGCCGCGGCCGCGCTCGCGACGACCTCGCAGACCGCCGCCGCGGACGGCGACGGCGGCACCTACACCCGCGGTCCGGCGGGCAAGGACCCGGCGGCGATCCAGCTCGAGCGCGAGAACGCCGCCGTCGCGGCGGGCCCGCTGAGCTTCGGGGCCGAACCACTGCAGGCCGTCGAGGCCGCCGCCGCGAAGGCGGCACCCGCAGCGGGCTGCCCCGTGACGGCCGCGGAGGCCACGGCGCTGACGCTCGCGCCGACCTGGCCCGAGGTGGCCTCCGGGTCCACCGAACCGCCGTCCCCGATGACGCTGTCCCGCTTCGACAACCAGGCCTCGCTCTACGACCCGGAAGGCAGGCCCGGCCTGTTCTTCAACCCCGGCATCGGAATGTGGCAGCTCGACTCGGCCGGCCTCGGGGCGGACAACACCGCGTTCAGCGCGATCGACGCGGTGACCGCGGCGGACAAGATGGCCCCGTACATCGTCAACAAGTACTGCGCGGGCATCAACGGCGGCAGCGCGCCCGCCGCGGCCAGGGCCACGGCCTGGCGGGACTGGCACGCCTGCGACGAGGGTGCCTGCGAGGACACCTACACCCGGGCACTGGCCGGGGTCACGCCGGTGGCGGGCGTCGGCCGCTACGGCGGCGCCGTGCCGACCACCTGCACCTACAAGGGCGCGCAGTACCCCTGCCTGTTCGTCGACCCGGCGAAGGCGCAGGGGGCGAACTGGTGGGCGCAGCCCGGCGGCGGCAGGGCCCCGGTGCCCGCTCCGTTCCACGCCTTCACCTACGAGAGCGGCGGGACCACGTTCGAGGTGCGGTACTGGCTGCCGGAGCACTCCGGCGCGCCCACGCCGGTGTCCGTCTCGCGCCAGTTCGGCACCGACGCCCGCGCGGAACTGCGCTGGGAGAACGCGATCTGAGTTTCCTGAGGGGTCCGCGGCACCGTCGGAAAAGCGGTGCCGCGGACCCCCGCCCTCGCGTCACCCGACGAACCACGCCACTGGGCAACGACACTCCGCGAGCTACGCCTATCCCGTGACTCGCACCCGTATCTCGCTCACGGCGCGCAACCCCAGGACCGCAATACGTCGACGTATTGCGGTTTTTATGGGCCGCACGGGTGGTGTCGTGGCGGGGGAGGGTCGGGTGTTGTTGCGGAGCGTGGTGCGGTGAGGGTGACCCGCTCGGTTCGGCTCCGGAATAGGTTCGCCCCACACGGTTCGCCGCGGGTGGCGGTGGTGGTCCGCGAGGGCGGGATCGGCGGCCCGGTAACGAATCCGTGGCCCGGAGCGGGTGAGCGTCCGGGCGGTAACGGCGGCGGGGCCGTTGCGATGAAATGGGCATCTGTCCCGCATTTCGCGTGACACCGGTGGCGTTTCGCGGGACGGCGGCTGGGGAATGGGTGTTCCGGGTTCGAGATGGTGGCGGGCGCGCAGACGGTTGCGGCTGCTGCTGCGTGCCTGGCGTCGCGACATCGACAGCGAGCCGTATCGGCCACCGTCGCGAGAGCGCGGGCCGAATCGGGACGGCCGGTGAGCCGCCGACCCACCGGTTGTTCCCCGCATTCCAAGGAGTTTGCGAGGCGTTCACGAGCAAGTGCGCCTCGGCGGCCTGAGGGCACCGCCGGCGGCGAGTCCGTGGTGAGTACCGCACGCCGTCGGGGCGTCACGGCCGGGCGCGTTCGCTGACGCCCCTCCGGGGGCGGTCAGGCCACGCACGCGACGGCCCCGGTGGCGGGCCTGAGCCACACCACCGGGGCCGGCAGACCGTGCCGCGTCAGATTCCGGCGTTCCGTCTCGGACAGGCCGCCGAAGACGCCGGTGTCCAGGCCGGCGTCGATCGCGTCGGCGAGGCACTCGCGCCGCACCGGGCACCGTCCGCACACCGATTTGGCCGCCGCGAGCTGCCGGGCGCCAGGGCCCCGTTCGGACACCGGGAAGAACAGTTCCGGATCGGTGCGCTCGACGCGGCACCGGGCGTTCGCTCGCCAGTTCGTCATCGGGCACCTCCTCGGATCGTGGTGCACCCAGCGTACGGCGGGCGAACCCGGAACCGCGCCCGTTTTTCCTGCACTCGTCCGGTCGGCGGGCGGGGGCGGCCGGCGAGGTACTCGCGCAGGTGCCGGGCGGTGAGCGTGTCACCGTCGGCCACCAGTTCCGCGGGGGTACCGGCGAAGACCACCTCGCCGCCGTCCTGACCCGCACCGGGGCCGAGGTCGATGATCCAGTCGGCATGCGCCATCACGGCCTGGTGGTGCTCGATGACCACCACCGAGTTGCCGTCGTCGACGAGCCGGTCGAGCAGTACGAGAATCCGGCCCACATCGGCCAGCCTGGCCAGCAACGCCCTGGGCGCGCAGGCCGGGAAGAACTCCCTCGCCTCGGTGACCGGCATGGCCGGTACCTCGCTGATGTTCTTACCCCGCAAGGTGTAACGCGGAGACGGAATCCTTCCCCGAGTGCGGGGAAATGAACACGCGGATCTCGATGTCAGCAGACACGCTTCACGAACGGCCCCTGCCGCGGCACGACGCCGGTACCCAGCGCGAGGCGACGATGAAGATGCTTTCCGCAGGCCTGATCTCCACGGACGAGCGCAACGACCGGGATCTGCCGGAACTGGTCCCGGGCCGGTTCAAGATCACTCTCACCGTGGCCGCCGGATCGGTCGCCGACGCCGTCACGGCGCAGGCGCTGCGTGCGGGATCGTCCGCCGGTGACACGGTGTTCGACATCGGCGCCGCCGTGCACGCCGCCGCCCGCCGCGAACTGTTCGTCTCGCCGACCCTGCTGCGCCGTTTCGACCGGACGATCGTCGGCCTGCTGGTCGCGCACACGACGAACGCGAACCTGCTGACGAAGAGCGAGAAGCGCATCGTCACGCTGATCGCCACCGGGATGTCGAACGTGGCCATGGCACGCTCGCTGCACGTGAGCCCGGCGACGGTCAGCACCCATATCAGCAACATCCTGCCCAAACTCAAGGTGGCCAACCGCACGGCGGCGGCCCGCACCGTGCTCGGCCGTTCCCGCGAGCACACCTGACCGCCGAGGTCCACAGTGGACCTCGGCGGTGCGGTCAGCGCGCCGGTGCGGTGGCCCGCGCCGGGGTGCGGTACGGCCCGGGCTTGCGGCGCGGTTTCCCACCGGGGAACGCCAGCCGTGCGATCGTGCGGTGCACCGAACCGAGCTGCCGGGACAGCGGGCCCGCGTTGTACGGCAGCTCGTACCGTTCGCAGATGTCCTTCACCCGTGGCGCGATCTCCGAGTAGCGGCTGCTCGGCATGTCCGGGAACAGGTGGTGCTCCACCTGGTAACCGAGATTGCCGCTGATCAGGTGGAACAGCGGGGAACCGGTGATGTTCGCGGCGCCGGTGAGCTGACGCGCGTACCAGCCTCCCTTGGACTCGTCCCGGACCTCCTCCTGGCCGAAGGTGTAGGCCTGGTCCGGAAAATGACCGCAGAAGATGATGGAATGCGCCCATACGTTGCGCACGATGTTGGCCGTGACGTTGGCCCAGAAGGTCGTCGCGAAGGTGCCTGCCAGATCGTCCCGCGCGGCACGTGCGTGGGCCCGGAGCGCGCCGCGTCCACGGCGTCCGCGCACGCGGTCACGCACGGCCGAGGGCAGCGAGCGGGGTTCGCGGTGGGTCAGCCTGCGTGCGGCCGTGGTCGCCAGGGCGCTCACCAGCGGCCAGCCGAGGTAGTCCTTGACGATCTGGTCCCTGGCCTTGCCGGAGATTCCCTTGATGTCGTGCCAGACGTCCTTCCACGGCTTCTTTCCCGCGCGGATCGCCTCGACGTCCATGTCGTGGACGGCGACGCCCCACTCGAAGAACGCCATCAGCAGCAGGTTGTAGAACGGCTGGAAGAGGTACGCCGGGTGCCAGGCCTGGTGCGGGTCGATCCGCATGATCTCGTAGCCGAGATCCTTGTCCTTGCCACGGATGTTCGTGTACGTGTGGTGGATGTAGTTGTGCGAGTGCTTCCAGGCATCCGCCGTGGAAGCGGTGTCCCAGTCCCATGTGGACGAATGAATGTAGGGATCGTTCATCCAGTCCCACTGACCGTGCAGGACGTTGTGCCCGATCTCCATGTTCTCCAGGATCTTCGCCAGGCCGAGCGCGCTCGTCCCGGCCGCCCACAACGGTTTCCGGCCGGATCCCAGCAACAGGACCCTGCCCGTGACGGCCAGTGCGCGCTGCAGCCGGATGACGTCGGTGATGTAGCGGCGATCCCGTTCGCCGAGGTCGGCGTAGACCTCCTCGTGCAGGGCGTCGCACTCGCGGCCGAGTTCGGCCAGGCGATCGGGGCTCAGGTGCGCGAAGGGGCTGACGAGTTCGGTTTCCATGGTGTCCTCCCGTTTCTCACAGTTCGAGCGCGACGTCGCCCTCGGCGCCGTGCACGCAGGTGCGGACGATCTCGTTTCTCGTCTCGCTGACGTCACCGGTGCGCAGGTCCCGGATCCGGCCCTCGCGGACCCGCAGGACGCAGGTGTGGCAGATGCCGACCCGGCAGCCGTACGGCATCTCGATGCCCGCGTTCTCACCGGCGACCAGGATGGGCGTCCCCGGCGGACATTCGGCCTCGACGTCGCGGCGGACGAACCGGACCGTGCCGCCGGTCCCGGTCGAGTCCGCCCCGCCCACCACGGGCTGGAAGCGCTCCATGTGCAGCAGGCCGGGATCGCCCCGCTCCGTCCAGTGCGCGCGCAGCGCGTCGAGCAGTTCGCCCGGTCCGCAGCAGAACGTCTCCCGCTCCCGCCAGTCCGGGCAGATCGCCTCCAGATCGGCGGGGGTGAGTCGGCCGTCCACCGCGGTCGCCCGCCGGTGCAGCCGGAAGCCGTCATACCGCCGTTCGAGCGTGTCCAGTTCCTCGGCGAACGTCACCTCGCCGGTGGACCTGGCGGAGTGCACGTGCACGATGTCGCGCAGGCCCTCGCCCATGTCGAGGTGACGCAGCATGCTCATCACCGGAGTGATGCCGCTGCCCGCCGTGACGAACAGCAGGCCACGATCGCGGCGTTCCGGCAGCGTGAACCCGCCCTCGACGACGCCGAGCCGGACGATGTCGCCGGTACGCAGACGGTGTACCAGGTACGACGAGACGGTCCCGCCGTCGACCACTTTCGGCGTGATCGAGATCAGGCCGTCGGCACGGTCCGGGCTGGACGTGAGCGAGTAGGCACGCCAGTGGTTGACCCCGTCCACGACGACGCCCAGCCGCAGGTACTGCCCCGGTTCGTGACCGGCCCAGTCGAATCCGGGCCGGATCAGGACCGTCGCGGCACCTCCGCGTTCGGGCTCCACCCGTTCCACCCGGCCGCGCAGTTCCCGCGTCGACCACAGCGGGTTGACCAGTTCCAGGTAGTCGTCCGGCAGCAGTGGTGTGAACAGCAGCCGTACCGCCCGCAGCGCCCGACGGCGCAACGGGGGGACCGACGGCCGCATGCCGGTCTCGGCCATCAGGCCACCTCCGGCACCGCGGCTCCGGCGGTGCGGACGATGCGTGCCCGGCTGCCTCTGTGCATACGCGGCAGCATACATTCGAGAGAACAGTTGTACACTATGGCGAGGAAATTCCCAGCTCACAACGGATAGCTGGATGCACGCGTGTACCGGTCACGAGGTCAGCCCGGCAGTCGCAGCCTGCCGCGCTCGTCGCGCACGTTGCGCAGAACGCGGAAGTCGCCCACCGTCGCCCCATCGAGGTCGGCGGTCACCGTGACCGCGTGATCCGCTCGCCCGGGTGTGCCCTTCGGGGCGGGCCCGTCGGCGAACAGCACGTGACCGGTCAGCAGCCCGGCCCTGCCCGGTGCCAGTCGCCAGATCGCACCGGGCTCCTCCGGCGCCGCGCCCGGCACCGCGGTGCGCAGCCAGCGGGCCACGGCGCCGCTCACCCGCTCCCGGAACACCCGTGCGTCCTCGTCGGGCCGGGACAGGTGCACATCGGAGGGCACAGGCACGGTTCCCTCCCGGTGCGGCGGGAAGGACGCGACGACGGTGCGGTGCGCCCGCAGTGCCGCCAGCACCGCGTCGTCGGTCAGCCGTAGTTCGGTGGGCAGCGCGGGATCGGTGACCGGGCAGTTCGCCGCCGCGGCAGGGTCCACGATGCGCACGGACGCCGACCAGGGGCCCACGGGCACCCCGAGACGCTCCCGCTCCCGCCGCCAGTCCAGCACCAGCCCGGCGATACGGGACAGCTCGGCGGTGACCGTCTCGTCGGTCAGCCGCAAGGCGATCCACGGGTCCCGGTGACCGGGACGCAGCCCGACGACGGGGACACCGGCACCGTCGAAAGTGGACAGCAGTGCCCGCAGTCCCGTGGCCCGCAGCCTGCCGAGTTCGATCGCCTCGGTCAGCGCCACCGCCCTCTCCTCCTCGCTGACGGCCGCGGAGCGGTCCATCCGCAGGCGGACCACCGCGTCCGGGTCGTCGGCGAGGGCGAAGACGACCTCGGAACCGAGATCCTGCGGGAACAGGGGACGCGCGGACACCACCGTGAGCAGGCCCGGACGCAGCCGCTCGGCCAGTGCGGCCGCCTGCCGTCCGTCGGGTGCGGTGTTCAGGATCCGTCGGCTGGACCACAGGGCCGCGCCGATCGTGAACAGGCCTTTCGACCGCGCCATGACCAGCTCCCGTCGTCGCGTGACCGTGCCGGTGACTCTAGGCCCGGTCCTGCGGTTCTCGCCTGTGGTTCCCGGCGTGAGTACCGGATGCCGGGTCCACCGATCGCCGGGCGGGTGCCGCCACGCGACACGGCCGGCAGCCGCGGAGATCTCCCGGTGAAACCTTGTGTTATGCCGGTAGGCGGGAGGTTCCGCGCGGTGTGCGCGCCGTTCGAACGGATTCCGCACCGAAACCGACAGTACGATCGTGGACAAGGCGACGGGTGATCGAGCTTCCCGGGAGAGCTGTGGACGGACCGAGCGACGGTGGGCGGCGCGACCGCCGGCTGGGCGAGCGGCCTGCGCGGCCGCCGGAACGCGAGGGCGAAGCAGAGGTGGGTGAGCCCGACGACATCGCGTCCGGCCTCGTCCGGCCGTACTTCAGGACCCGGGGCAGGACGCGGTCGAGTCGTGAACTGCAGATCGAGTCCCTGGTGTCCACCACGGATGCGGGCAGGCGGCTGGACGAGGTCCGTTCCCTCGAACACCGGGAGATCTGCCGCCTGTGCTCGGGGACCCGGTCGGTCGCGGAGGTGGCGGCCCTGCTGCGGGTGCCACTCGGCGTCGCGCGGGTACTGATCGGGGACACCGCGGACCTCGGCCTGGTGCGGATCCACGGCGCGACCTCGGAACCGGGCGGCAGGCCGAGCGTCGACTTCATGCAGCGCGTGCTCCGGGGCCTGCAGGGACTCTGAGACCGCTCCGGCACCCGGGGCGGATAGCATGGCCACGTTCCCGGCGGAACGCGACGAGGCGCCCGCCGCGCCGCCGCAGCCGTCGGCATCTTCCCGGCCTGCCGCCGAACCCCTCACCGTCCCGGAATCCGGACACCCGCGTCCTCGCGGGAATTTCCGCGAGGGCTGGTGGCTTGGGCCCGAAAGGGCCCGCGCGGGGAACGGGCCCCACCACAGACACCGGACAGCCACCGGACCCGGAAGGCACGATGACAGTCACGCAAGACAGACCGGCCGAGGTCGCTCCGCAGAGCCGTCTCCGGATCGCCCTCGTGCTCGGTGCGCTGATCGCGCTGGGCCCGTTGACCATCGACATGTACCTGCCGGCGCTGCCGGCCATCACCACCGAGCTGTCGACAACCTCGTCCACCATTCAGCTCACCCTCACCGGCACCCTGGTCGGGCTGGCACTCGGCCAGCTCGTGATCGGGCCGCTGGCCGACTCACTCGGCAGGCGCGGGCCGCTGCTGGCCGGAACGGCGCTACACGTCGTCTCCTCGCTGCTGATCGTGCTGGCGCCGAACGTCGCCGTGCTGGGCGTGCTGCGAGTGCTGCAGGGGGTGGGTGCCGCCGCGGGGGCCGTGGTGGGCCTCGCCATCGTGCGCGACCTGTTCTCCGGCCGGGCGGCGGCGACCCTGCTGTCCCGGCTGATGCTGGTGATGGGCGTGGCGCCGGTACTCGCTCCGACCCTGGGCGGCGAGCTGTTGCGGGTCGCGTCCTGGCGCGGTGTGTTCGCCGTGCTCGCCGTCTACGGCCTGATCCTGATCCCGCTCGTGGCGTTGAGCCTGCGCGAGACGCTGCCCGTGGAGCGGCGCCGCAGCTCCGGGGTCCGGGCCACCCTGGCCACCTACCGCGGCCTGTTCCGCGACCGGGCGTTCGTCGGCCTGGTGCTGGTCGCCGGCCTGGCGATGGCCGGGCTGTTCGGGTACGTGTCCGGCTCCTCGTTCGTCTACCAGGAGCAGTTCGGCCTCGACCAGCAGGAGTTCGGCCTGCTCTTCGGCGCGGGCGCGGTGTGGCTGATCGCCGCCACCCAGCTCAACGCCCTGGTGCTGCGCTGGTTCGAGCCACGGCAGATCCTGGTGGTCGCCATCGGCGCGGGGACCGCGGCCGGACTGCTGCTGCTCACCCTCGCCGCGACCGGGACCGGTGGCCTGCTCGGCGTCGTTCTGCCGCTGTGGGCGGTGTTGTTCACCTGCGGGCTGGCCCTGCCGAACGCCCCCGCGCTGGCCCTTTCCCGGCACGGCGAGTCCGCCGGTACCGCCGCGGCGCTGCTCGGTGCGGTGCAGTTCGGCGTCGGAGCCATCGTGTCACCGCTGGTCGGCATCCTCGGCAACGACGCCACCGCGATGGGGGCGGTGGTGTCCGGAGCGCTGCTGCTGGCGGTTCTCGTACTGGTCGTCGTGGTGCGGCCGTGGGAACTCGACGACATCGACCAGGACGACGAGGCGGTCATCGCGGCGCACTGACCCCGGTGTGGGCGACACCGGCGGCGAGCATCCGCAGCGCCGCGTCGGCCGCGTGGGTTCCCGGCCCGATGCCGAGCCGGGCGGCGCAGGCGTTGACCTGGGAGACGATCCCGGTGTCGAAGGTGCTCCGGCCGTCGCCGACCGCCGCGGTGGTCCCGTCGACGACCGCGGCGGGGATGCCCCGTTCGTCCAGCCGGTCCATTCCCCGCACCGCGGATCTCTCCGGCGGGTCACCCGCGTCGTTGGTGATGGTGCCGTGCAGGCGGTAGCGCTCGACGTAGTCGGCCATCGACGTGCCCGAGTGTGAGCCCATGCAGATGACGGTGCCGTCGATCCGCTCGTCGGCGTGGCCGATGGTGTCGAGGGCGATGACGGTGCCCGTCTGACCGGTGTGTACGACGTGCTGGATCTTGCGCACGGCATGTGGGCCGAGCCGCCCGGTGGCCATCAGCAGGGTGGCTTCCGGTACCGGCATCCCGGCCGTGACACCGAGACTGGCCGCGCCGTCATTGGCCAGCAGCACCCGGCCGCGCTCGTACATCGCGCGGCCGTCGGCGATCGGTGCGGAGTCGCCGTCGACCGCGGCTCCCGGCACTCCCGCCCGGTCGAGGACGGCCAGCCCGGAGACCCCGCCCGCGCGAAGGCCGGGTCCGGCGGCGTGCCCGACGACCCCGCGCAGGCGCAGGTGGAGCAGGAGCTCGACCGCGCAGGCCGCGGTGTGCGACCCGGCGACCACGACGTCGGACGGCGACAGCCGCTCGTCCACATGCCCCATCGAATCCATACAGACGATCCGGGAGCCGTCCGCGCCCGTCCACACGAGGTCGTGCGAAGCCGTGCCGTCACTCAGTGCCATGTCCGCGCCTCTCCGCAGGTATCTGGCGCCGTCGACGAGGGCGAACAACGCCGTATCGGATTATTGTATACCGAATACCGTGCTGCTAGGTTCGAGTGAGGCCGTCTCCGGCCTGCGGTGGAAGGGGAGGGAAACCGGATGGCTTACCAGGACATCATCTACGCGACCGACAACGGGGTCGCGACGATCACGATCAACCGGCCGGAGAAGCGCAACGCGTTCCGGGAGGAGACCCTGGACGAGCTGATCGAGGCGTTCCGGCTGGCCGAGGCGGACCGCGAGATCGGCGTCATCGTGCTCACCGGCGCGGGAGACAAGGCGTTCTGCTCGGGCGGCGACATCGCCTGGGAACACGCCTCGTCGCCGGAAGGCGCTCATCAGCTCGCCCGGCGCACCACCACCCTCGCCATGATCATTCGCGGCTGCGGCAAACCGGTGATCGCCCGGGTCCGCGGTTACGCGGTCGGCGGCGGCAACGAACTCCAGCTCCTCTGCGATCTCACGGTGGCCTCCGAGGACGCGGTGTTCGGGCAGTCCGGGCCGAAGATGGGCAGCGTGCCGATCTGGTGGGGTACACAGCTCCTGCCCAGGCTGGTCGGTGAGAAGCGGGCCCGTGAGGTCGTGATGCTCTGCGAGCAGTACAGCGCCGAACAGGCACTGAGCATGGACTGGATCAACAAGGTGGTGCCCGCGGCGGAACTCGACGAGGCGGTGCGGGCCTGGTGCGACCGCCTGCTCGGGATGAGCCCGCAGGCGCTGCGGGTGGCCAAACTTTCCCTCAACTTCGAGTCCGACCAGCTCTGGCCCTCGGTGCTGCACGGCTACCAGATGATCTCGTTCATCCACGGCACCGAGGAGTTCCGGGAGGGCACCTCGGCCTTCCTGGAGAAGCGCCCGCCGGACTTCTCCCGCTTCCGCTGACCGGTCGCTTCTCGCAGGAAAGGACGGCCGATGACGCCGCAGATCCCGGCCGGATTCACCATCCCCGCCAACGAGGGCGCCGCGGTGCTGACGTCGCTGGGCGCGGCCGTGGCCACGCACATCCGCCCGCACGACGTGGTGCACGTGGCCTATTCCGATGCGCGCCCGAACGCCGCCCTGCACGAGATCGTCCGGCAGTGGGCGGGCAAGGACCCCAGGCTGACCCTGGTCACGGCCGGCCTCGTCAGCTCGCAGCACGCCCTCGTCGAAACCGGGGTGGTGACCAAGGTGATCGCCTCGTTCGCCGGGGAGAACCTGCCGACCCCCCGGCCGAACCGTGCCTTCCAGCGTGCCGTCGCGGACGGCAGGGTAGAGGTGGAGAGCTGGTCACTGTGGAGTCTCACCGCGCGGCTGATGGCGGGTGCGCTCGGCGTACCGCATCTGCCGGTGCGCTCCCTCGTCGGCAGTGACATGGCGAACGATCTGCGGGGCAAGGGTTTCCGCGAACTGTCCGATGAGGACGGTGAGACCTACGGCGCGGTGTCGCCCTTGCGGCCCGATGTCGTGCTGCTGCACGCGGTCGCCGCCGACCGGGCCGGCAACGTGGTCATGTCCGCGCCCTACGGAGAGGGAGCCTGGGGAGCGCTCGCGGCGAAACGCGGCGTGATCGTCAGCGCGGAACGGATCGTGGACACCGCCGCGATCCGCGAGCACGCGTACCTCGTCCGGATTCCCGCGCACACCGTGCTCGCCGTCTGCGAGGTCCCTTTCGGTTCCCATCCGTACGGTCTGTACAACCCGGCGTTCCCCGGGGTGGCCGACTACGTCGAGGACGAAGCCTTCGTCGGGGAGGCGTTCGGCGCCTCGCGGTCGGCGGAGGGTTTCCGCGCCTGGATCGACGAGTGGATCCTCGGCACCGCCGATCACGCGGCGTACCTGCACAGGCTTGGCGAACGGCGGCTCGGGGCGCTGCGTGCGGCGGCGGATCCCCCGCACGGGCAGGAAGAACCCGCCGTGACCGGGGGACACACCCGTGCCGAGGCGATGATCGTCACCGCGTCCCGGGTCATCGCGGACCGGATCCGCGACGGCGGGCACCACGCGGTGCTGGCCGGGGTCGGGCAGGCGAACCTGGCGGCATGGCTCGCGGTGACGGAGCTCAAGCGGACGGGTGCCGACGTCGAGCTGATGGCCGAGATCGGGATGTTCGGCTACCGGCCGAGACCGGGGGAGCCGTTCATCTTCGCCAAGCGCAACCTGCCGACCTGCACGATGCTCACCGATGTCGCGACCGTGCTCGGCGCGTTCGTCGGCGGACCCGCTACGCGCTCCTTCGGCGTGATCGGCGCGGCGCAGATCGACCAGGCGGGCGACATCAACTCGACCTGGTCCGCGGACGGCCAGTACCTCGTCGGCTCCGGCGGCGCGAACGACGTCGCCAACGCCGACGAGGTACTGGTGACGGTGGACCACCGGAGATCCCGTCTGGTGCGCAAGGTCCCGTTCGTGACCTGTCCCGGGCGCGCCGTGCGGACCGTCGTCACGCCGGCCGCCGTGTTCGAGCGGGACCCGGACCGTTTCGTGCTGACCGGCATCGTCGGCACCCCCGGGCCCGGCGGGGTCCGGGAGGCCGTCGCCGCGATCCGCGCCGAATGCGAGTGGGAGTTCGAGGTGGCGGCCGAACCCGCCGTGCACCCCGTGCCGGGCGCGGAGGAACTGCGCGCGCTGCGGCTGTTCGACCCGAGACGCCACTTCCTTGGACGGCTCGGCACGGAAACGAGCGAGACGAGGAGGAACGCGTCATGACCGATGATCGACCGGCGACGACCTGGCGGGACCGGGTGCGCGAGTACGACGAGGACGGGCACAGCGCGATGGTCGCCTATCTCGGTCACGTGACGGCGAAGCCGGACATCCCCGAGGCGTACCGGGAACTCATCCTGTTCGCGGTGTCGACGGGCCTGCGCTTCGCGCCAAGCATGCGCACGCACGGTGCCAGGGCCCTGGAATCCGGTGCCACACATGGGCAACTGGTGCACGCCGTGCAACTCGCGGCCCTCTCCGGAGGGTTCACCTGCCTGATCGAGGGAATGAGTGTCCTGGCCGAACTGGACCGAACGTGACTGCCGAACACCCCGGTTCACGGTATACGGTGAATCGGTGTCGTCCGGACGGAGACGCACGCGTGAACGGGATGCGATGAGCGAGACCATTGGGGTAGCACGGGAGATGGCGGGTTCCGAACGGCTGGAACGGGCGACTCTGGGCTCGCAGATCGCCGACGTACTGCGCCGGGAGATCATCTTCGGCCACCTCAAGCCCGGCGAACGGCTCGGCCAGCACCAGCTCTGCGAACGGTTCGGCACGAGCCGGATGCCCGTCCGGGACGCACTGCGGCAGCTCAACTACGAGGGTTTCCTCGCCGAGGACGGCGGGCGGCACCTCGTCGTGGTGCGGATGCGGCGGGAGGACATCCGCGACACCTATGAGATCGAGGGCATGCTGCACGGTCTGGCCACCCGCAGGGTCGCGACTCGCGGCGACGCGGGCGAGCTCGCCGAACTGCGCGATTTCCACGAGAAGATGCTGGCACGCCAGGACGAGTTGCCCGCGATGGCCGAGCTGAACTGGCGCTTCCATCGCCGGATCAACCACTTCGCGGCCTCACAGAAACTGGTGGCGGCCCTCCGGTCGCTCGCACTGCAGATCCCCAGGGACTACCTCGTGGAGTTCCCCGCGTGGGCGGGCCGCGCCAACGACGAGCACGCCGGCATCGTCGACGCGATCGCGGCGGGCCGCGCGACGGAGGCGGAATCGCTGATGCGCGAACACGTCCTCGCCGCCGGTGAGTATCTGATCGACTTCCTGCAGACCTCCGGCGTCGATCTCGACTGACCGATGGCCCCGCCGCCCGGGCCGGTCAGGCCCGCATCCGGGCCGCCGCGGTCTCGGTGAGTTCCGTCAGCCGTACCTTGCCCGAGGGCGTCGTCGGCAGCTCGTCCTCGGTCACCGGCCACACCCGGCGCGGCTGCTTCTGGCTGGACACCCGTTCCCGCATGAACGCGATCACGGTGTCCTCGGTCAGGTCCGGTGCGCCGACGACGAACGCGACCGGCACGCTGCCGAGCCGCTGGTCCGGCACGCCGACGACGAAACAGGCCCGCACGCCGGGGCAGGCGAGAACGTGCCGCTCGACCTCCGCGGGATAAACGTTGAACCCTCCCACGGTGATCATGTTCTTCCGCCGCCCGGTGAAGTAGAGATAGCCGTCCTCGTCCAGCCTGCCGAGATCGCCCGAGCGGAACCAGCCGGCGGGCGTGATCGCCGCCGCGGTCGCTTCCGGCGCGGCCAGGTAGCCCTTGCCGACACACGAGCCGGGTTCCGCGTCACCGAACCAGATCTCGCCCACCGTCCCGGTGGGCTGGTCCCGGCCCGTCTCGGGATCCACCACCCGCACCAGCGCGCTGGGCAGCGCCCTGCCCACCGAGTCGATCCTGCGCTCCAGTGGATCGCGGTCGCTGGTGACGGTGGAGAGCCCGCCGCATTCGCTCATGCCGTACGCCTGCATGGCGTTCGGCGCCAGCTCGTCGACGATCCGGCGCATCAGGGCCGGGTCGACGGCCGAACCAGCGACGTGGGCCGTGCGCACCGAGGAAGTATCCGTTCGGGGAAAGTCCTTGTGCGACAACAGCATCCGGAACATCTCCGGGGAACCCGGGACGTAGGTCACCCGGCGGTCGCCGATCGCCGCGAGACCACGTCCGGCGTCGAAGGTCCTGGTCACCTCCAGCCGGCAACCGTTGAACAGGGCGAGCGCGTTGGTGTAGAGGCAGCCGAAGTTGGTGAACATCGGGACGTGGGCGAGGATCACGTCGCCGGGGCCGAGCCGGGCCAGCTCGCTCCAATGCCGGACGGTCGCCAGATTGTTGGAGTGCATGGAAAGTCCGGCCTTCGGAACGCCGGTCGTACCCGAGGTGTACATGACGTTCATCAGGTCGGTCGACGCGAGCCGCCCGCGGATCCGTTCCAGTCCGGTGAGTTCCGGCTCGACCCCGGCGACCAGTTCCGTCATCGGGGTCGCGCCGGGCAGGCCGGTGTCCTCCACGGTGACGACCGCACGCAGGTCCGGGCAGGCGGCGAACGGGGCGCCGCCTGCGTCCAGCTCGGGCAGCAGTGCCCGCAGGATGCGCAGCGGGTCGGTCTTGCCGGCGAAATCCCGCGAGGTCAGCAGCACCGGGGCCCGCGACTCGGCAAGAGCGTGGGCCAGCTCCACTTCCCGGTAGTAGGAGTACAGCGGCAGCAGCGCACAGCCGGCCCGGTAGACCGCCCACTGGGCGACGAGGAAATCCAGACTGTTGGTCATCCAGACAGCCACCACCTGCCCCGGCCGGACTCCGCGTCCCAGCAGGGCCGTCGCCAGCAGGTCCACCTGTTCGCGCAGCGCCCCGTAGGTCAGTACCCGCTCGCCGTCCGCGGAGTACACCGCCTCCGGCCGTGTTCCGGTGCGATCCAGGAACAGATCCACCCAGGTCTCGGGTGCCACTGTGTTCGCGGTGCCGTCCGCCCTGGTCACCGGGACGTCCCGTCGTCCGGTCGCGCGGGGTCGGAGATCACGGCGACGCAGGCGAGCGATCCGGGGCCGCCGAGTGCGTGCGCGAGGCCCCGGCTCGCCCCGGGGACCTGCCGCGGTCCGGCGCGATCCCATACCTGGTCGCAGATGTCGACGATCATCCGTACTCCCGTCGCGCCGATGGGATGCCCGCAGGCCTTGAGCCCACCAGAGGTGTTCACCGGAATCGTGCCGCCGTCGCCGGTCGCGCCGGAAAGGACCATGTCCCGCCCCTCACCCCGGTCGCACAGGCCGAGGTCCTCGTAGTTGACGATCTCGGTGATGGTGAAGCAGTCGTGCAGTTCGACCACGTCGAGCTGTCCGGCGGGATCGTCGATCCCGGCCTGCCGATAGGCCGCCGTGGCGGCGTTGCGGGTCGACTCGAATCCCAGCATGTCGAAGCGGGGCGAGGTGTTCGCCGTGAAGTAGCCGAGATCGTTGGACATCGCGATGCCGCTCACCGTGGCCGACCGCTTTCCCCGCGCGTCCTCGGCGCGGACCAGGACCAGCGCGGCCGCGCCGTCGGTGGTGGGGCAGGCGTCGAGCAGGCCGATCTCCCCGGCCAGTCGTGGCGCGGACTCGACCTGGTTCTCGCTGACCTCCGACCGGAAGTGGGCACGGGGGTTGCGCGCGCCGTAGGCGTGGTTCTTCCGTGCCACCGCCGTCATCGCCGGCCGAACCTCCCCGTAGACCGACCGGTACCGCTCCGCGACGATGCCGAAGATCCCCGGCGCGGTGCGCCCCTTGCTCAGCAACGGATGGCCCCGGTCGACGTGCTGCATGACCAGGCTGCCCCTCGGTCCCACGTCGCGCATCTTCTCGGCGCCGACCACCAGTGCCACATCGCAGGTCCTCCCGCGCAGCGCGGCCACCGCCTGCCGGGTGGCGTCGATTCCGGACGCGCAGTAGGCGGCGACCCTGGTGACCGGGCGGCCGCGCAGCCCCAGTGGCTCGGCGAGCGAGGTGCCCGCGTTGCCCTCGTCGGAATAGGTGTACGCGAACGCGGTACCGAGCCACGCGGCGTCCACCGCATCCAGCCCGAGGCCCGCGTCGGCGAGCGCCTCCGCGGTCGCGGCACGGGCGAGATCGCCGAATCCGAGGTGGAAGAACTCGCCGAACGCGGTGCTGGCCGCACCGATCACCACGACGTCGCCGTGCTCAGTCATCGAGGTCCACCTTCCAGAAGTAGTGCGGGCGGCCGCCGCCGGAGTGCAGGCGGCGCAGGCTCAGCCGGACGGTGTCGCCGACGGAGGCCCACCGTCGTGGCGCCGCGACGGACTGGCCGAAGAAGCGGCCACCCCCGTCGAGTTCGACGACGATCATCTGCACCTCGCGCTCCGGGGCGGCGAACAACCGGTCGACGTTGTGGCTCAGCACGGTGCCGTGCCGGGCGAGCGGGTGGGCGGCGACCTCGGCGGCCCCGCACATCTCGCAGGTCGCCGCGCCCGGGAACGTCACGCATTCGCAGGCCGTGCAACGCGATCCGGTCAGTCGGAGGAGCCCGGGGACCTCCCGGCGCAGTTTCGCGGGTGAGGTCCAGATGCCCTGTCCGGACGGTGTCGCGGAACGCAGCCAGTCCCGGTAGCCGTACTCGGCGGTGGCCGGACGCCGGGTGACGTGCACTGTGTCGGCCACCCGGTCGCCCGCGCGCAACAGGACTGCGTCGCCACCCCAGGCGAGATCGAGTACGGCCACCAGCGCACCGGGGCCCGCGTCCGCGAGCCGTTCGAACGTCGTCCGCAGAGTCGCCGCTGCCAGTCGGCCGGCCTGTCGCTCCGGCGGGCCGGGCGTCCAGACCCGGGAGACCTTCCAGCGTTCGGCCCAGCGGTCGGCCCGTACCGGCACGACGCAGTTGAGCACCACGCCGGCCAGGTCGCCCGGTGTGACTCCCGCGCCCGCGCAGAGGCAATCGAGCAGCTCGGTCCCGTCCGAAGCGAGCAGGGTCTCCTCGATGAAGCGCGGATCCTCGGGGTCCTCGGTGCTGCCGTCCGTCCAGCGGTCGAAGGCCAGTGTGTGCAGCGATTCGGAGTGCAGTATCGCCGCGGCGTCGGGGGAGCCGAAGCGGAGCGCGACGGCACCGTCCGGTGCCGGTGAGGCTGCCGGGTCGGCCGGCCGGCCGTGGTCCGCGACGACGGCGATCTGTGCTCGCAGGCCGGCCGCCATCGCGAGCAGGGCGGGTGCGCCCGACTCTGCGGCGAGGGGCAGTACCACGCACGGGTCGTCCACCCCGCCGGTGGCGGCGAGGTGGGCGAGGGCGGCCCTCGGCTCGGCGCCGGATGTGGTGCGCAGCGCCACCCGGTCACGCGGGGCGCTGCCCGGCAGTGTCCGCAGTGCCTCAGCGGACAGGGTCAACGCGTCCTCGTCGGGAGCGCACAGCGGGAGATCGGCGGCACCGCCGAGTTCCGCGGCCAGGCTGCCTGCCAGCCGGTACCCGGGGACGTACGAGCCGACGGATTCGATTCCCACCGTGGGCATTCCGGGCCTCCTGCCTGCTGTGACGTTGTCGCAACGCAGTCTTGCACGTCGTTGTGAATACGGTATACCGTAAGTCGAAGTGGTCGCCGTCACAACCGTCACGAGGGTGAACGGTCAGACCTCAGCCCCCGACAAAGGAGTGCCGGTGACCGGAGAACGGCACATCGTGGTCGCGGCCGAACCGCCGGACCGGGCCATCGCGATGGATTCCATCACCCATGCGAACGGCGAGTACGGCCCCGGCGACGTGTTGATCGGCGCCAGCTTCGCCGGAATCGTCGCCGTGCAGTTCGCCGCGCGGTACCGCCCGAAGGCCGTCATCGCGCACGACTGCGGGATCGGCCTCGACGGGGCGGGTGTGAACGGACTGTGGTTCCTCGACGGCGCCGGGATCCCGGCCGCCGCGATCGACTCCGCTTCGGCCCGGATCGCCGACGGCGTGGACATGTGGGACCGCGGCGTCATCTCCGTGGCCAATCACTGGGCCCGCCTGCTCGGAGTCGGGCCGGGAATGCCCGTGCGGGACGCGGTCGCCGGCTTCTTCGCCTGGGACGGAGTCCCGTGGGCCGACGAGGCACCGCGGGAACACCGCAGCGTGGTCGGCTCGGCGGGCGGCCGCCCGATCGTCGCTGTGGACAGCATTCGTTTCGCCCTGCCGGAGGACCGGGGGGCCGTGGTCTGCGTGGGTTCGCACGGCGGGCGGACCGCCGCCGCGTACGCGCTGGAGATCATGCCCGCCGGCTTCATCAGCTCGGACGGCGGCGTCGGCCGGGACGACAGCGGGATCAACGGGCTGGCGATCCTCGGGGAGGCCGGGATCGCGGCGGCCGCCGTATCCGTGGCCTCGGCCCGGATCGGCGAGGGAAACAGTACCTATCAGGACGGCGTGATCTCGTTCGTCAACGAGATCGCGCGCGAACGGGGCGTGCGTGCCGGTGATCCGGCTCGGTCGGCCGCGAAGGCGATGGCGAACGGCGCCACGGTCCGGTGAGGCGGACCGGCGGCGACAGCGTCGGCAGCGACCGGAGCAACGACCGGCGATCTCCACGATCAGATCACGGTTCGTTCTCGCAACTCTCACAACGCGTCGGGATGACTTCTCGAGAGGAACCAGCAATGGCCGTCCAGCCCGCACCAACCGATCACGTCGCCGAACCGGTGACGAGAAAGAAGAATCGCGCGCTCGGCGCCGTCGTCATCGGCAGCGCCATCGAGTGGTACGACTTCTACGTCTTCGGCACCGCGTCAGCACTGGTGTTCAGCCGGATCTTCTTCCCGTCCATGTCCGCGGCCAGCGGCATCCTGCTCTCCTTCGCGACTTTCGGCGTCGCGTTCCTGGTGCGCCCGTTCGGCGGGATCGTGCTCGGCCATCTCGGCGACCGGATCGGCCGGAAGAACATCCTGCTCGCCACCCTGATCATGATGGGTGTCGCCACGGTCGGCATCGGGCTGATCCCCGACTATCGCAGCATCGGCGTTGCGGCCCCGCTGCTGCTGGTGCTGTGCCGCATCGTGCAGGGGATCGGTGCCAGCGGGGAATGGGCAGGGGCGGCGCTGGTCGCGTTGGAGAGTTCCACGCCGAAGAACCGGGCGCTGTACGGGAGCCTGCCCAACATCGGGGTCCCCGTCGGCCTGCTGTTGTCGACGACGGTCTCGCTGATCTTCTACGCCCTGCCGGAGGAGGACCTGCTGTCCTGGGGCTGGCGGGTGCCGTTCCTGATCAGTTTCGTGTTCGTCTTCGTCGGTGTCTACATCCGTCGCCGCCTCGAGGAGACCGACGACTTCACCGAGGTCAAGAAGAACAAGGACGTGCGGCGGTTCCCGCTGGCCGAGGTGGTTCGCGGCTACTGGAAGGAGTCGCTGATCGTCTTCTTCGCCCAGGGCAGCCTTACGGTGGTGTTCTTCGTCGGTTCCACCTACATGCTCAGCTACGCGACGAAGGTGGCCGGCTTCAGTCAGAGCACGGCACTGCTGGCGCTGATCCTCGCCTCCACCGTGCTGATCGCGACCATTCCGCTCGTCGGCAGATGGGCGGACCGGATCGGCTACGCGCGAGGTTTCCTCGTCTCCACGGTCGCGTCGATATTCCTGTTCGCGGCGGTGTTCCCGATGGTCGACTCGGGCAGTACCGTGCTGCTCTTCCTCGGTGCCGGAGTGCTGTTCGGCGTGGTGGCGGGAATCGGGTTCGGCTGCCAGTCGGCATTGTTCGGAGTGCTTTTTCCCGCACGGGTTCGCTATACCGGAATGACATTCAGCTTTCAGCTCTCCGGTGCCGTCTTCGGCGGACCGCTGCCGTTGGTCGCCAGCGCTCTGGTCGATTCCAACGGCAGCCCGTGGGCGCTCGTGCTCTGCATCGGCCTGGTCGCCGTCGTCGGCTCGGTGGCGACCATGGCCGTATCCAGAAAAGCCGCGTCCACCTGGACGTGAGCTCGTGAACTGCCGGTGCCGCCCGTACGTCCACAGTGGATCGAGTGACCGGAGGCGGCGACTCGGGTCGAGGACGTCCTTCGGACGGGTGGCATTCGCGCCGAATCCTCACTCGAATGTGTCGTCCGCATGCTGTGAATTCCCGTGCCGTGTACGTTTCGTCGCCGCGGGGAAATTCACGGCCCTGCCGGGAACGCCCCCGTTCCGGAAATGGATCTACCGAGGAGTGTGCAGTGCTGAAGAAGGCTGGAATTGTTGTTACCGGTGTCGCGGCGGCCCTGATGGTCGCCGGTGGTACCGCCTTCGCGAGCGACGTGCACGAGGGCCCGGAACACGGTGGTGGCCACGGCCAGTCCACCAACTTCCTGAACGGCATCGACGTGCTGGAGAACATCAACGTCTGCGGCAACCAGGCGAACGGGATCACCGTCCCGGTGCTGAACAACGTCGGCGCCGACTGCGCCGCCGCCAGCGCGGACGAGAGCTGATCCTCACCGCGAGGTGACCGCCGCCCGCGCGGCGGGCGTGAAGGGCGATGACGCCGGCAGTGCCGCCGGGGTCATCGCCCTTTCGCGTGTGCGGTGAGCCTGGTCAGGACCGGTCGTTCGGCAGCAGCCGGGTCAGCGCCTCGTCCACGGTGACCCAGTGGTGCTCGTTGCCGGGCAGCACGACCTCGTAGGTGCGGTCCAGGAAGTCGGCCAGTTCCTGCGCCGAGGTCTCGAAGACCGCCTGACCGGACGGGGAGCTGAGCTCCATCAGCACGGCCTCCGGGTCCTCGGCGGACGGCCGGATGTGGACGTCCCCGTCGCCGGCATCGGCGAGCAGGCCGTCGGCCAGGAGGTCGCGGGCGAACACCCACTCCACCCAGTCCTGGCCCGCACGGAAAGCCGCGACGACCGCGTACGGGTCGAGCGTGTCGTAACGCAGTTCCACCTTGACCGGAACCGCGGGCATCCGCGGGGCCAGCAGATCGAAGACCGCCGTTGAGTGGATCGTCACGTGATCGTCTCGCATGGTCCTACCCTTCTGGTCCCTTCGCTTCAATGGCTCTGGTGGTGAGACGCAGTCCGCCCGAGTTGTACACGCAGTACGACTCGACTTCACTCGTTCGGGTCTCCTAACACCCAGATGTTCTAGTACAGCGGCCAGTGCTGGTACCCATATGGTCACCTGGTCGCGGGGTCGTACGGTCCCGGAGTACCCGGGGCGGGCCGGGCGGACACCGTGACCTCCTGCACCCGCCCGGAGGTCTCCGGGCCGGCGCACGGCTCCGGGGTTCGACCCGACCGTCCACAGTGGAGCGTGCGGGACCGTGCGGAGCAAGCTCGCGAGCGGGTCTGCCCCGTCCGGTGACGGTACGGCCGATCGGTGCGCCCCGGCCGCCGCGGGCGACTCGTGCGGAGCTTCCGGACAGACGTTCTGGGCCGGTCGCGCAGGGCGGGTTTCTCGGCTTGACACTCGCGTGCGGCCAGATTCACCATCTGTGCCCGTGAACCTGTCAGACAACCGGACAAGTAGGACATCCCGGCGGGTCAGCGCCATGGAGGTCGTGCTTGCCGGGCTTCGCTCGGCGATCGAACGGCGGCAGTTCGCCGTCGGCGACAAACTTCCGTCCGAGGCCGCGCTGTCCGCCGAATTCGAGGTCAGCCGTTCGGTGATCCGGGAGGCCCTCCGTGGACTCCAGGCCCTGGGCCTCACAGTGTCGCACCCGGGAAAGGGCACCTTCGTCGCGGCCGGTGGCCCGGCGCAGAACCCCGTTTTCGGCGACTACCCCACCCGCGATCTGCTGGAAGTGCGCAGGCACGTCGAGATCCCGGTGGCGGGGTACGCGGCGATCCGGCGGACCTCCGACGATCTCGACGTGCTCGAACGGCTTCTCCACCGGATGGCGGGGGAGACCGACGACACGGCCTGGGTCGCACTGGACACCCTGTTCCACATCACCGTCGCCCAGGCGTCGGGGAACCCGGTGTTCGGCAAGGTGATCGCGGAGATCCGGGACGCGCTGTCGCGGCAGTCGGCGTTCCTCAACCAGCTCGGCGATCGCCGGGAGCAGTCGAACGTGGAGCACCACGACATCGTGGCCGCCATCGCCGACCGGAACGAGGACGCCGCCGTCGGCGCGATGAACACCCATCTGACCAAGGTCGAGAGAACGCTGACCACCATCGTGCGCCCCGAGGCGCACCAGATTTCTGGAGAAGATCCCACGTGACGGATCAGGGTGTGCGAGCCGGGGAGACCGGCCACGCGACCGGAACGGTAGACGCAGGCGACGCCGGATACAGCAAGTCCTTGCAGCCGCGGCACATCAGCATGATCGCCATCGGCGGCGCGATCGGCACCGGGTTGTTCCTCGGCGCGGGCGGCCGCCTCGCCACGGCGGGCCCCGCGCTGGCCATCGGGTACGCCGTGTGCGGCGTTTTCGCGTTCTTCGTGGTGCGCGCGCTGGGCGAGCTGATCCTGTACCGGCCCTCCTCGGGCGCGTTCGTGTCCTACGCCAGGGAGTTCATGGGCGAGAAGGGCGCGTTCGTCGCGGGCTGGATGTATTTCCTGAACTGGGCGACGACGGGGATCGCGGACATCACCGCGATCGCGCTGTACGCGCACTTCTGGAGCATGTTCACCGACATTCCACAGTGGACCCTCGCGCTGATCGCGCTCGCCGTCGTGCTGGCGCTGAACCTGGTGTCGGTGAAGCTGTTCGGTGAGATGGAGTTCTGGTTCGCCATCATCAAGGTGGCCGCGCTGGTGCTCTTCATGATCGTCGGCATCGTCCTGCTGATCAACGGCGACCCGATCAACGGCACCGCGCCCAGTCCCTCACTGCTCACCGACGAGGGCGGCTTCCTGCCCAACGGTGTGATGCCGCTGGTGCTGATGATCCAGGGCATCGTGTTCGCCTACGCCTCGGTGGAACTCGTCGGCGTCACCGCGGGGGAGACGGCCGAGCCGGAGAAGATCGTGCCCAAGGCGATCAACTCGATCATGTGGCGCATCGGTGTCTTCTACGTGGGTTCGGTGGTGCTGCTGGCGATGCTGATGCCGTGGAACGCCTACACCGAAGGGGAGAGCCCGTTCGTGACCGTGCTGTCCAACATCGGTATCCCGGCCGCGGGCGACGTGATGAACCTGGTCGTGCTCACCGCCGCGATGTCCAGCCTCAATTCCGGTCTGTACTCCACCGGCCGGATTCTGCGCTCCATGGCCGTGGCCGGGTCCGCACCACGGTTCACCGGGGTGATGAACAAGAACCAGGTCCCCTACGGCGGCATCCTGCTCACCTCGGGTGTCTGCGTGCTCGGCGTGGGCCTGAACTACCTGGTGCCCGCCGACGCCTTCGAGATCGTGCTGAACTTCGCGGCCATCGGCATCCTCGCCACCTGGGGCATCATCACCGTCAGCCACCTGCTGTTCTGGCGCAAGACCCAGTCGGGAGAACTCACCCGGCCGTCCTTCCGGCTGCCCGGTTCGCCGTTCACCGAGATCGTCACGCTGGCGTTCCTGGCGAGCGTGCTGGTGCTCATGTGGTTCGACGACTCGGGCAGGCTGACCTTGCTGTCGTTGCCCGCCATCATCCTGGCACTGGTCGTCGGCTGGTTCTGCGTGCGCAAGCGGGTGGACACCACGAAGGCGCTGAGTGAGGTCCACGGCGAAGAACGGCAGTGACCGCGACGCCGGTGGCGCCCGCCGCGGGTGCGGGGGCCACCGGCCGTCAGGGCAGCGGCGCGCCGTTCCGCACCAGTTCGGCGCCGGCCTCGTAGTCCTCGTCGGCGCCGTGGGTGAGCACCCCCGCGGTCGCCCCGCGGCGGCCGTACCAGACCGTGAACGCCCCGCCGGAGTGACCGGTGAATCTCGCCTCGTCGACCTCGTCGCCCCAGGCGGCGTACTTCAGCACCCGGTCGCCGATCACCGACCAGAAGCCGGGAACGCTCGTCCAGCGGCCCGGCGAATCCGCGGCGGCACGGCCGGCCAGTTCCCCCATCGTCTCCGCCTCGCCCCAGTGCTCCACCGGTAGTGGGCGCCGCGCCGCGGCGTTGTGCGCGAGCGCGACGTCACCGGCGGCGAACACCTCCGGCGCGCTGGTACGCAGGTGTTCGTCGGTGCGGATCCGCCCCTTCTCGACGGTCAGTCCAGCCTGTTCGGCGAGATCCGCTCGCGGTCGTACACCGGTGGCCAGCAGCACGATCCCGGCGTCGATCGTCTCGTCCCGGTCGGTGCGCACACGCCGTCCGTCCTCGACGGCGGCCAATGCGGTCCCGGTCCGTACCTCGACGCCCTCTCCGGTGAGCCAGTCCCGCAGCACCCGGCCCGCGTCCGCACCGAGCCTGCGGCGCTGCGGGACGGAGTCGCGGCAGAGCATGGTGACGCCGAGACCGCGCCGGGCGAGCGACACGGCTGCCTCGCAGCCGATGAATCCGGAGCCGACGACGACCGCCCCTGACGCGCCATCCGCACGCTCCCGCAGCAGTCGCGCGGACGCGGCCGAACGCAGGGTGAGCACGGCGGGATCGCCGGCCCCGGGAACGTCCGGGCGCACCGGCTCGGAACCGGTCGCCAGCAGGCACCGGCCGTAGGTCACCGTCCGGCCCGCCCGGGTGGTCACCGTTCGGGCTCCGGTGTCCATTGAGGTCACCGGATCTCCAGGAGAGAACTCGATCCGCCGCTCCCGGTAGTACGCGGGCGATTCGATGGGCAGTGCGTCCTCACCGGACTCGCCGCGCAGGAAGTCCTTCGACAGCGGTGGCCGTAGATACGGGGGCTCGCCGTCCTCGGACAGCATCAGGATCGGCCGCTGCCCGCCCGCCTCGCGGTAGGCGTGTGCCGCGGACAACGCGGCGGGCCCGCCGCCGATGATCAGAAATGGATCCGTTCCCGTTGCCATGCAAGGGAATACCCGGACGCCGGCCGAACAAACGGCGGTCACGGAGAACGCGGCGGCGAAGCCGAAGGATTGAAAACCGCCCACCTGGATATCCCCTGCGGAGACGACATCGTGCCGGGGTGGGAGAGGTGAGGCGTGTGCGTGCTGCGGTACGAGCCCATTCGGACCGGGACACCGGCACCGGCTTCACCACCGAGGTGGACCGGACCATGGCGGAACTGGCACACCCCGGACAGTGGACGGCGAGGCGGCGCTGGGGCCTGCTCAGCAGCCTGTCCTTTCGCGACGTCCCGCTGGCCCGGCTGGTCGAGGCGCACCTCGACGCCCTCGCCATCCGGACCGAAATCCTCGGCGCAGGGGCCGGGCAGCACGGGTACTGGGGCGTGTGGGCGGCCGAGCCCCCGGACGGCCGGGTCACCGCCCGTCCGGACGGCGACGGTGGCTACACCCTCTCCGGTACCAAGAGGTGGTGTTCCGGTTCCCACCTGTGCACCCATGCCCTGGTCACCGTGCACGCACCGGACGGTCGCGTCCTGGTCGAGGTGGACCTCGCCCAGGACGCGGTGACACCCTCGGAGGGCGAGTGGACGGGGCTGGGAATGCGGGGCGCGGACACCGGATCCGTCGCCTTCGACGCGGCCGGGGCCACCGTGGTCGGCGGCCCCGGGTCCTATCTGGACCGTGCCGGGTTCTGGCACGCGGCGATCGGGGTGGCGGCCTGCTGGTACGGCGGCGCCGCCGGACTCGCGGCCCCGCTGCGCCGCGCCGGTGCGGCCGGGCGGCTCGACGAGCATGCCCTCGCCCACCTCGGCGCGGTGGACGCGGCACTGCACGCCGCGCGCTGTGCGCTCCGGGAGGCCGCGGCGACGATCGATCGCCGTGCCCTGGAGCGATCCGAGCGATCCGAGCGGTCCCATTCGCCCCAGGATTCCGGGGAGCCGGTGCCGGACGCCCGGCGTCGCGCGCTGCGGGTCAGGGCCGTGGTGGAGGCCGCGGTCACCACTGTCGCCGATCACGTGGGACGGGCGCTCGGCCCCGCCCCGCTCGCCCACGACGCGGATCACGCGCAGCGGCTCGCGGACCTGACGGTCTACGTGCGGCAGAGCCACGCCGAACGCGATCTGGCCGCGCTCGGCCGGATCGGCGCACCCGAGGACGGTGGAGCGCTGTGACGGCGTCCCAGGCCCGGAATCTCGACGGGCCGGGCACACCCGAGCAGGACTGGCAGGCGTGGCCCGGTCTGCGCGAGCTGCCCGTGGTGGATCCGCGTACCGCCGCGGGCGCGGGGTACCCGTGGGCGGACGTGGTGGTGGTCGCGCCGCATCCGGACGACGAGGTGCTGGGGATCGGCGGGACGATGGCGCTGCTGGCCGGGGCCGGGGTGCGGATCACACTGATCTCGGTGACCGACGGCGAGGCGTCCCATCCAGGCAGCCCGACGCTGTCGCCCGACGACCTGCGGCGGCTGCGCGTCGACGAACGGGAGAACGCGCTCGCCGTGCTCGGCCTCGCCGACATCGAGGTGGTCCGGCTGCGAGTGCCGGACGGTGAGGTGATCGAGCACGAGAACCACGTGGAGCACGTGCTGCGCGATCGCTTGCGACCTGACTCGCTCTGCCTCGCACCGTGGCACCACGACGGGCATCCGGACCACGATGCCACCGGCCGGGCGGCACTGGCGGCGGCCGAACCGCACGCCTGCAGGCTGCTGGCCTACCCGGTGTGGATGTGGCACTGGGCGGAACCCGGGGGCACGGCGGTGCCGTGGTCGACGATGCGAGCCGTGCCGCTGGGTGACGAGCTCGCCGCGGCCAAACGCGCCGCGGCCGCCGAGTTCGCCACCCAGGTGGGCCCGCTGTCCGCGGCGGCGGGCGACAAGGCCGTGCTGCCCGGGCACATCCTGCGCAGGCTGCTGCGTGACTTCGAGGTGGTACTCGCGTGAACCCGGCCGTGCCGCGCGCCTACTTCGACCGGATGTACGCCGGGTCGCCGGATCCGTGGGGACTGGCCGAACGCTGGTACGAACGGCGGAAGTACGACTGCTCGCTGGCCGCACTGCCGCGACGGCGCTACCGCAGCGGTTTCGAGCCGGGCTGCTCGGTGGGCGTGCTCTCCGCGCGGCTCGCGGACCGCTGCGACCGGCTGCTCGCCGTGGATCCGGTGCCGGCCGCCGTCGGGCAGGCCGCCGACCGGCTGGCGGGGCATCCGCATGCCCGTGCCGGTGAGCTCACCGTTCCGGGGGAGTGGCCGGAGGAACGGTTCGACCTGATCGTCGTCAGCGAACTCGCCTACTACCTCGACGAGGACGGGCGGGCCGCGCTCTGGGCGCGCGCGGCGGGCAGCCTGGAACCGGACGGCACGCTGCTCGCCGTGCACTGGCGGCCCCGGGTTCCCGGCTACGCCGCCGACGGCGACCAGGTGCACCGGGAACTCGCGCGGCAGGAATCCTTCCGGTGGGCCGGGGGCCACCAGGATCCGGACTTCCTGCTCGACGTGTACCGGCCCGCGGACGGCGAGCCGCGCTCCGTCGCGCAGCGCGAAGGCCTGCGATGAGTGGGGATCCGGCGGGTTTCGGCCGGATCGCGGTGGTGGTCCCCGCCCACGACGAGGAACGTCTGCTGCCGTCCTGCCTGCGGTCGTTGCGGGTGGCGGCGGCGGAGGTGCCGCCGGAGGTCGTCGTGACGGTGCTCGTGGCGGCCGACTCGTGCACCGACCGCACGGTGGCCGTGGCGCGCGCGGCGGGCGCCGACGTACTCGAGATCGATGCCCGGAACGTGGGCGTGAGCAGGCACGCCGGGATCGCGGCGGCGCTCGGCGGCGCGCGAGCACGAGGGGTGTGGCTGGCGAGCACCGACGCCGACAGCGAGGTTCCGCGCGATTGGCTGACCGCACACCTCGGGTTCGCGACCGCCGGCTGGGACGCCGTGGCCGGCACCGTGTTCGTCACCGACTGGGGGGTGCGGCCCGCCGGCGTGCGCACCCGGTTCCTGCGCGAGTACCACCCGGCCGACGGGCACCCGCACGCGCACGGGGCGAACCTGGGCCTCAGCGCCGAGGCATACGAGCGTGCGGGCGGATTCGCCCCGCTCCCCACCGGCGAGGACGTCGCCCTGCTGGCCGCGGTCGCCGCCGGGGGCGGCCGGGTTCTGCGCACCACCCGCGCCGCCGTCGGTACCAGCGCGCGGGTGCGCGGCCGCGCACCCGGCGGGTTCGCCGGCCACCTGTCCCTGCTGCGCTGACGCGCGGTCAGCCGAGGACCGGCGAGGTGCCCTCGAACCGGATGGGCAGCACGTACAGGCCCCTGGCCAGGCGCTGGCCACCGAGCCAGCCGTGGAAGAAGATGTGCCCGTCGACGACGTCCGCACCGCCGGGGCTCTCGACCGCGCCGCCGAGACCGTCCGTCGACAACAGCGGTGGCTCGGCCTTGACGAACGGGCCGGACAGATCGGGGCCCACGGCGTAGGACGTGTGGTAGCCGCGGCTGAGGAATTCGTCGGCGGAGTAGAACAGCACCGTTCCGCCGTCCACCCGCACCGGGGCGGGTGCCTCCACGACGGCCCGCTCCTCGGGCAGATCGGCCCGCAGCAACTCGGTCCGCGGGCCCGCCAGGGCGAGGCCGTCCGCGGTCAGCCCCTGTGACCAGATGGCCGACGGTGGACCGGGGGAGATGCCGTTGCTCTTGTAGAGCAGGTACCGGGTGCCGTCGGTGGTGAGATGCGTCTGCGGGTCGATGTCGCCGTTGTCCGCGGGATCGCAGATCAGCGGTGCGGTGCCGGTGGGAGTGAACGGCCCGGTCGCGGCGTCGGCGGTGGCCACGCCGACGCACATGAGGCCGATCTCGGTCGACACCGCGGAGAAGTACATCAGGAATCCGCCGCCGGGGCGGGGCGTCACGTCGGGCGCCCAGAATCCGCCGTCCGGATCGGCCCACGAAGGTGCCGCCCCGAGCGCGTCGCCCGCGATCGCCCACGGGCCCGCCGGGCTCGCCGCCTGCGCGACCGGGATCCTGCCGCTGGCGCTGCTGGTGGAGTACGCGGCGTATCCGGAGTCGGTGGCCACCACGTCGGGGTCGGCGAAGTCCTGGTCGATCAGCAGCACCGGTGCCGCCGCACCGGCGGCGGGGGCAACCGGTGCCAGCAGAATGAGCGCCACTGCCACGACGATGCCACGTCTCATCGGCCCCTCCAGTGCGCGTTACCGGTCCCTGGACCGGATGCACCGGACAAGGCGCGCCGAAACCCGCTGTCACCCGGCCGTGGCAGGGTGTCGCGTGCGGACCGAGGCGTGGCGGCCGAGATCAGTACACATGCGACTGTCGCATGTGTACCGACGGCCGGTGCCGGCGAGCTCAGCCGGGTTTGGTGGCGAGGAAGCGGTACGCGTTGGACATGCCGCGATCGCGCCCGATCGGCGCCACAGCCTTGTCGATGAGCATCGCCACCAGCAGCGCGGGCACGGCGAGCAACCACACGACGGTGCACAGCCGTTTTCGTGCGGCGCTGGGCGGCGCCTCGTGCCACGGCCGGTCGTCATCGCTGAACTTGGAGGCCAGCAGCAGGTACAGCGCGGCGACCAGGTCGGAGGACTCGTGCGCCTCCGAACGCTGCTCGGCCACCGGCGTCAGGCCGGAATCGATCGCCGCCCGACGGAGGTTGCGCAGCGGGATCATGTTCAGGTGCTGCGGCTGCAGCCACGGCATCCAGTACCGGCCGACCAGCCGGTTCCAGCGGCACTCCGGGTCGGGCAGTTCGATCAGCAGGTAGCCGCCGGGAGGCAACGCCGCGGCGGCCGCGGCCACCTCCGCGCGCGGGTCCGCGGTGTGCTCCAGGTAGTGGAACATGCTGATCACGTCGTACTCGCCGGCCAGATCCACCGAGCGGTCGACGAAATCGCCGCGATACGCCTTGCGTACCCAGCCCCGTTCCTGCGCCAGTTCCACTCCCGCGCTGATGTCGAGACCGTCGAACACGGTGTCCGGGTGGACCTCCTTCGCCTCCCGGCAGAAGTGCCCGTGCCCCATGCCGACGTCCAGCCAGCACACCGGCGTGTGGTGCGGACTGATCATCTCCGCCCTGGAACGGTAACCCCGCGCACTGGCCTCGAACATCGAGTTCATCTTGGCCTCGCCGAGGCCGTCGTAGATGTCGCGGTAATAGAACTCCAGTCCGTCGCCGTTCAACCGCGGATTCTGGAATATGTGCGCGCATTCCCCGCATTGTTCGAGGATGAAACGACCTGGCTTGTGCTGCAACAGATCCGTGGTGCGCAAGCGCACCGACAGGCGATCCGATCCGCACCACGGGCAGTCCGCTCGCCGCGGTTCGAAGAACCGTTCGACCCCCGCGGCGATCTCGGCGAGGTAGCGGGGCCTGCGTTCGGCCACGGCTGCGGTCACATCCGGCGATTGCTGGTCGGCCATTCGCGGTGCCCTTTCGTAGCGGATGCGCGATCGTAGCGTCTCCCGGTGGGCCGGCGATGCCCACCGAGGGCCCGAATCGGAACACGTTTCCGGTGGCCCGGTGCCGCACGCCGTCGTTCCGCCGACACGGTGCCGGCTCGCTACGGACAATTCGGTACTACGCGGGGGACCGTGCGGCGAGCCGGTCCGCGGCGCCGCTCTCCGGGTGACGGGCGTACTAGGATCTCGTGCCCATGGAACCCAGCGCGCACGGTTCCGCAGGCGGCGACCGGACGGACGACCTGCGCACCCTGACCCGGCTCGCCACCCGACCGGACGCGGTGGAGGCCATCCTCGGCTGGCTCGCCCGCCGGGTGGGCGGTGCGGTGACGCTGCTCGGAACGGACGGCGAGGTCGTGGCACCCGCACCGTCGCGTCCCGGCCGGCAGCCCCCGGCCGGTGCGGTGGACGCCGTCGCCGGGCTGTGCCGTGAGGGCACGCCGTCCACCGTGCTCATCGGTGACGGACAGGAGTACGCGGTGCATCTCGTCCGCCTCGGCCGGGAGGATTCCCCGCCGTATCTGGTCGCCCGGACCGGGGCGCGGGACTGTGGTGACCTGCTCGCCGACGCCGCCCGGGTGCTGGGACCGTGCAGTCAGGTCGCCGAGGCGGCGCGGGAGCGAGCCCGGGTGGAGACGGCGGATGCCCAAACCCGGGAGGCCGTGCTGCACCTGCTGATGATCGGCGCGGTGTCCGCGGCCCGGCGGATCGCCACCACGCTGCGCCCGTCGCTTCCGGACCCGGCCCGCGTGCACGTCGTCGAGGGGCCGCGCCGGGGGCTGTCCGCGGTCGCCTCGCGGATGCGGGACGCCACCGGGGCACGCGCGTGGATAGTGCCGTGTCCGGTCCGGCCGAGCCATCTCATCGCGCTGGCCCCCGTCGCCCGTGGTGACGCGGGGGACCCGGTGCGCCTGGCCAGGGCACTGGTCGCCGAGGCGCCGGGCTACCGGGTCGGCGTCAGCGACGTGGTGCCGCTGCGGGACGCCGCGACGGGCTACGAGCAGGCGTTCCACGCGCTCGCGGTGGCGCGGGGTGCGCCCGAGCGGTACGCCGGTGTCGGCGGGCGGGCGGATCTCGTGCCCTTCCTCGGCATGGCCGGGCACGGCTGGGCCCGCGAGGTACTGCACGCCTGCGTGAGCTTCACCCCCGCCCGGCGGGCCGATCCCGGTGGCGGGGAACTGCTGGACACCCTCAACTCCTGGCTCACCTTCGACAACGCCGCCAGCAGGCATCTCCGGATCCACCGCAACACCCTCGCCTCCCGGGTGCGCCTGCTCGGCCGTCTGCTCGGACTGGACCTGGACCGGGTCGGTGACCGGGCCGCCGCGTGGCTCGCCCTGCGCCTGTACGGCGAACGCGCGTCCCGCGAACTGCCCGGCCCGCTCGTCGCGGCCGAGGGCGCTGTCACCGCCGACACCACCGGTGACACCGCCGCCGACACCGCCGCGGCGGAGCGGATGGTGGTGCTGCGCGGCCTTCTCACCGAAGCGCCGGTGCGTGCCTGGGCCGGTGCGCGGCTGCGCCCGCTCGAACACGGCGGCCCGCCGGGCGGGCTCGACACGGTCCGCGCCTGGCTGGCCGCGGACACTCGGCTGCCCGGGACGGCCACCGCGCTCGGCCTGTCGCTGCCCGGCGTCCGCAAGCGGCTGGTGCGGGCCGAGGAGGTGCTGGGGTGCTCGCTGCTGCGCGCGCCGAGCTCCAAGTACGAGCTGTGGCTGGCCATGCGCGCACTGGGCCACCTCTGAGCGTTCCCGCCTGAACGGCGCGACGGTGCCGCTGTTCGAGCGGAAACCCCCGACGGCGGTCACTGTGCATTCTGGTCCTCGTCAGGCCCACTCGCCGTCACTAGGGTTTCCGCTGCTCCGTGCCGCGCGCGCGGGGGATGACCGGTCCATTCGCGTGCCTGCCACGCGGGGTACCGGCACCGTGCGCGACGGCGGGTGCCGTCCCGGTGCGGACGAGGGGGCCGCGCCGGGACGCTACCCGCGTATGCCGGACGGGCCCTCAGGCGTTCGCGTCCTGCTTCGCGGTGTCGCGCCTGGTGGCGTCCAGCCTGCCGGTGCGTGCGGCCCAGCGTTCGAACAGGGCGGTGCCGAACGGGGGGATGCTCGCCACCAGCGCGAGCACCGTCGTGCGCATGTCCCAGCGCAGTGGCGCGCGGGCCAGCAGCGAGACGAGGACGTAGCCGACGAAGACGGCACCGTGGATCGGGCCGAAGATCTTCACGCCGATCTCGTCGCCGACGGCGACGTACTTGAAGAACATGCCGATCAGCAGACCGGCCCAGGAGATCGCCTCGGCCACGGCGAGCAGGCGGAAGCGTCCGACGGGACTGGTGAGCACGGCGCTCTCCCTTCAGCGGTACGGAGATTCGTCCCATTGTGGCGTTTCTCCGGCCGCGGTCGTCCGCCGGGTGCCCGCACCACCTGGTTTGTACGACTCTTGTACATCCGGTGGGCAGGCTGTCGTGCGGAAATAACCGAACAGCTTCGTCGGCAGATTGTGAGAGATTGTCATGGCAGCTCTGACCACCAGAAGAACGCTTGTCGGACTGATGACCGGTGCCACGCTGATGGCGGGGGCGCTGGTGCCCGCCGCCGCGAGCGCGCAGGAGGCGCAGGCGATCAATTTCCGGACCCCGTTCGACTGCGGTCAGGTGTGGAACGCCAACACCCGGACCAACCACAACCCGCAGGCCTCGGTCGACTTCCAGCGCGACGGGGCACAGGGCAAGAACGTGCACGCGAGCGCCTCGGGCACGGTGAGCACGGTCAAGGACCTGGGGAACACGAGCTACGGCAAGTACATCGTGATCGACCACGGCAGCGGCTGGACCACCCTCTACGCGCACCTGGACTCGTTCAACACCAAGGTCGGCGCCAAGGTCACCACCAACAGCATCATCGGCAAGGTCGGCACCACCGGTGGATCGACCGGCCCCCACCTGCACTACGAACAGCGCTCCGGCGGCACCGTCAAGCGTGTGGTGCTGAACGGGCTGGCCATCAAGTACTACGGCAACACCACCGTCACCAGCAGCACCGCCTGCTGACGCGGATTCGGACAGGCTCGGCACGAACGCCTGCCGCCCCGGCGACGCTCCGGCCTCGCCGGGGCGGCAGGCGTTCAGGCGGGCAGGGCGGGCGAGCCGGCCGGAGGATCCACCCGCCGCGCGGTGCCCGGCCGCGGACGGCCGGCGAGCTCACCCCAAATGGTGCGGGCCCGTTCGCGGTAGGAACGCGAGCGACCTGGCTGGCCGAGGGCCGCGTGCAGCTCGCTCAACCGTTCCGAGACCTCCGCTTCGGAACGGCGGTCGCCGCTGCGCCGGTGCACGCTCAGCGAGTTCACCAGCAGCAGCTTGGCGTGCGGCAGGTCGCCGCTGCGCAGATAGAGCTCACCGAGGCTCTGGTGCGCGTAACCGACGCAGTGGTCGTCGCCGAGCTCGGCGAAGATCGCGATCGCCCGGTCGACGTTCTCCCGTGCCGCACCGAGGTTTCCGCGCCGCTGGTGCAGCATCGCCAGCCACTTCAGTGCGTGCGCCTCCCGATGACGGTCCCCGATGGCCGCGCACAGCTCGTAGGCATCGGTGAACCAGCGGCCCGCCGTGCCGTGGCAGCCCTGGTGCAGCCGGGCGGTGCCGACGGCGATCCGGGCGGCGGCCTCGCCCGCCCGGTCCCCGGCGCCGGTGAACAGCGCGAGCGCGTGGCAGGCGCGGTCGATGGAACGCTCGTGGTGACCCTGGAAGCGCAGGGCCGTTGCCACCCCGGACAGGGCGATCGCGGTGCCGCGCTCGTCGCCGATCCGGTGGAACAGCCGTTGCGCCTGTTCGAAGGCGGCCAGCGAGGCGGCGTAGTCGTCCTGGTAGATGTGCACCTGCCCGAGATTGCGCAGCAGAATCGCCTGCCCGCGCTCGTCCCCCTCCCGCCGGGCGGACTCCAGTGCCACCGCGTGCGTGTGCAGCCAGTCCTCCTGGTGACTGCGCAGGTCGAAGAACGGGGTGTAGACCCCGGTCAGCCGCCAGGCCAGGTCGTCGATGCGATGCCGCGCGGCGAGCGCCACGAGAGCGGTCACGGTGGTTCGTTCGGCGGTGAACCAGTCGGCGGGATCGAGGCGCTCCTCGCCCGCGTCGGCGGGCCGCCTGCACCCGTCCACCTCGTCCGGAACCACGCCGAAGAACCGCACCGGCAGCCGGGCGCCCATCTCGGCGGCCAGCGAGAGGTAGCCCTCGACGACCCTGCGCAGGGCGTCATGGTGTTCGCCGGGGTCGTCCAGGGAGGCCCGTTCGACGGCGTAACAGCGAAGCAGGTCGTGCAGCCGGTAACGCGGCTGCCCGGCCACGTCGGCACCGACGGGTTCCACCAGGTGCGCGTCGACCAGCGCGTCGAGCACCGCGCCCCCGTCCTGGGCGTCGATCAGCGCGGACACCACCCAGCCGGGGAACCGGAGCTGACCGAGCAGGCCGAGTCCGCGGAACGCGAGCGCCGCCTCGGCCGGGAGCTGGTCATAGCTCAGGGTCACGCTCGCGTCGACCGCGAGATCGCCGGCACGCAGCTCGCCGAGGCGCCTGCTCTCGTCGCGCAGCCGATCGGCCATCATCGGCAACGGCCAGCTCGGCCGGTGCGCCAGCCGGGCACCGGCGATCCGGATCGCCAGCGGCAGGTGGCCGCAGGAGCGCACGATGGCGGCGGCGCTGTCCGGTTCCGCCGCGGTCCGTTCGGCGCCCGCCACCTCGGACAACAGCCGGAGCGCCTCGGATTCGCTCAGCAGCCCCACGTCCACCGCGTGTGCCCCGGCGAGGTCCGGCATCCGTACCCGTGCGGTCACCAGTACCGCGCATCCGCCCGTGCCGGGTAGCAGCGGCCGTACCTGTGCGGCGTTCGCGGCGTCGTCGAGTACGAGGCAGATCCGGCGGGGGGCCAGCCGGGAGCGCAGCAGCGCGGCGCGCTCGGCCGGTGTACGGGGCAGGGCGCCGTCCGGCTCACCCAGCGCCCGCAGCAGTTCCGCGAGTACGTCTCCGGACGGCCGCGGCTCCGCCGAGGTGCCACGGAGATCGACGTGCAGCTGGCCGTCCGGGAATCGTTCACGCACCGCGTGGGCCACCCGCACGGCGGTCGCGGACTTGCCGACCCCCGGCGGACCGGAGAGCGCGACGAGCGCGGGTGCGGACCGGTCCCGCCGCAGCAGGCCCACCAGTTCGGCGACCAGACGGTCGCGGCCGGTGAAGTCCGGCAGGTCCAGTGGAAGCTGGCACACCGGGAACACCGGGGCCGCGGCCGCCGGCGAGGCGGGTTCCTCCCGGCCGGCGAGCAGGCGGGAGCGCAGCTCGCGCAACGGTGGCCCCGGCGCGGTGCCGAGTTCGGCCGCCAGAATCCGTTCGGCCTGCCCACAGGCGTCCAGCGCCTCGGTCGTGCGGCCGTCGATCTCCAGTGCCCGCACCAGTTGTTGCCACAGTTCCTCCCGCAGCGGATGGGCGGCGACCAGTCCGCGCAGCTCGGCCACGGCCGTCGGGATGTCACCGAGCGCGACCAGAGCATGTGCTCGTTCCGCCTGCACGGACAGTCTCAGTTCGGCGAGCCGGGCCAGTACCGAGCCCCAGGCGGGACTGTGTGGCAGACCGTCCAGCACCTCGCCGCGCCACAGCGCGTCCGCCTCGTCCAGCAGTGCCAGGGCGGTGCCGGGGTTGCCCTCGCGCGCGGCCCTCCGTGCGGCCGTCGCACGCTCCTCGAACACTTCCGCGTCCAGCTCGCCCGATGCGGTCGCGACCAGGTAACCGGTGGGGCAGCTCCGGATCCGGTCGGGCAGTTCCCGTCGCAGTGCGTGCACATAGGTGCGCAGGTTCGCCGCGGCCGAGCGCGGGGCACCGTCGGGCCACAGTACGTCGACGAGGTGGTCGGCCGGCACCGGATCGTTGGCACGCAACAGAAGCGCGGCCAGCAGCAGGCGCGGTTTCCGGCCACCCAGCGGTACCGCTCGTCCGGCCGTGGTGACCTCGAGCGGGCCGAGAACGCGAAAAGACACCGTTGCCACAGTTACCGCCAGTACGCAGGGACCCGGGTGGCGACCCCGCTGGCGTGGAGGCGCCCTGCCCGCGTCGCGGCGCGGGTCCGGCCACGGTAACCGTTCCGGTTTCCTCCGCGCAGCCGAATCGGGCATTTCGCCGGGAGCCTTCGGTGTGGGATCGGTTGTGACGCAGTGGTTCCGCGGTCCTTTCGCGGCGGCTCGCGGTCGCGGCCGGTGACGAGCCGCTACCGAGCGCACCGACGCGCCCGGTGGTGCCGCGGGGTGCGTTCGACACCGTGCGTTACCGGCGCGAGGTGAGAAATCGTTGTCCCCACTGGGAAATATCGACGAAAACCGGCATCGGGGGCGTTCCGGACGGCGGAGGTACGTAAGTCCGCAAACGGCGGAAGATACTCCAATTGGCCGCTAGCTTAAGTACGCGAGAAGCATAAGCTCGTTCCGAAGTAACCAAAAGAAGCTCCGTCCACGTCAAAGGTGACCGCCCGGTGCTCGACGGCCCGGGCCGAAAGGCGCGGCAGCGTGACACGGGTTCGCATCGTGGCGGCGAGAGCGGTGGTGGTGCGCATCGGCGACCCGGTCCGTGCGGCGATCCGCGTCCGCGACCTGCCGGTGTCCGCCCGTGTCCGCGTTGGATCCGTCGCCGCGGTCCCCGTCCCTCGCACGGAAAGTTCCGTCCCCACCCCGGAGCCCCGTCGTGCTCCCGCTCTTCCTCGCTCACTCGTGGCCAGAATTGGAGATCCACCATGCACGAGCGTCCTCCGGCCGGGCGGTTGTCCCGGCGCTCGATTCTCGCCGGCGCCGCCGCCGGGGTCGTCGCACCGATCGCGGTCTCGGCCCTCGCCCCGCCCGTCGCGTCCGCGGCTCCGCGCGTGGCCGGTGTCGGCGGGACGACCCGGCAGATCACCATCTACGCGGAGGCCCTGCCCAACGGCGAGGTGGCGTACGGCCTGAATCCCGGACAGGCCACCATTCCCGGTCCACTGCTGGAGATCTGGGAGGGCGACACCCTCGAGATCGAACTGGTCAACACCACCGACCAGCGGCTGTCGATCCACCCGCACGGCGTGAACTACGACGTGGTCTCGGACGGCAGCCCGCACAACGACTCGTACAACGAGCCCTACGAGACCCGTACCTACATCTGGCGCAGCCAGACCGCGTACCAGGCCGACGGCCGCTGGATGCCGGGCAGCGCGGGGTACTGGCACTACCACGACCACGCACTCGGCACCGACCACGGCACGGGCGGTGTCACCAAAGGACTCTACGGCGGCCTGATCGTCCGCCGGGCCGGGGATCTGTTGCCGGACAAGCAGTTCACCGTCGTCTTCAACGACATGGCGATCAACAACCGGATGGTGCCCGACACACCCATGTTCGAGGCGCGGCAGGGGGAACGGGTCGAGTTCCTCTGTGTCGGCCACGGAAACAACCCGCACACCTTCCACCTGCACGCGCATCGCTGGGCCGACAACCGGACCGGCATGTTGCAGGGACCCGACGACCCGAGTCACGTCGTCGACAACAAGAACCTCGATCCCGGCAACTCGTTCGGTTTCCAGGTGATCGCGGGCCAGGAGGTCGGCCCGGGCGCGTGGATGTACCACTGCCACGTCCAGTTCCACGCCGACGGCGGCATGGCCGGGCTTTTCCTGGTCCGCAATCCCGACGGCAGCATGCCGCCCGGCGCGCAGGAAGCGATCGACCGCTTCAACAACCACCAGCACCACCCGCATACCGGCGCCCACGGCTGATCCGCAGGCTGATCCGCCGCCGGCAGCCGAGGAAACCACCGCAGAAGGAGTGAGGGATGAGACCACGAGTGTCCGCACGCTCGTACGGATCCAGAACCAGACGAGGGGCGTGGGTGGTGGCCGTCTGTGCCGCGCTCACGCTCGGCCAGAGCATGATGCCGGTGTCGGCGGCGCCCGTCGAACCCGTGGCGCAGCAGCCTTCGGACGCCCAGCTCACCGCCGCCGCCGGTGTCTCGGTGCTGGTGTTCCACGGCGACGCGGCGGCCCAGCAGGACCCGGTCGCCAGGGCCGCCGAGGAACTCCGGCGGATCGGTGAGGCGAACGGGATCGCCGTCGAGGTCTCCTCGGACCCGGCCGTGTTCACCGCGGAGAAACTCTCCGCCCACCGGGCCGTCGCCTTCCTCGCCGCGGACGGGGTCACCCTGAGCGAGCCGCAGGAAGCGGCCCTGCAGAAGTACATGCGCGCGGGCGGCGGCTTCGTCGGCATCTCCGACGCGGCCCGCGCCCAGCTCGACTCCGAGTGGTTCACCGGCCTGATCGGCACCCGCCCCGCCGGTGAGCGGCCGGCGGAACCGGCCGAGGCGGTGGTCGACCTCGTCGACCGGCAGCACCCCGCCAACGACGGCCTGCCGTTGAACTGGAAGCGTTCGGACCGCTGGCAGAACTGGGAACCAAACCCGGTCGGCACGGTGCACACGGTCGCGCAGGTCGAGGAACGCCACTACGAGCCGGGGGAGACGGCCAACGGGCCGTTCCACCCGATCTCCTGGTGCCACGACTACGACGGCGGACGCTCCTTCTACACCGGCATGGGCGGAACCGAGGGCAGCTACGGCGAAGCCGGGTTCCGCAACCACCTGCTCGGTGCGCTCAAGTGGACGACCGGCCTGGTGCGCGGCGACTGCCAGGCGACCATCGCGGCCAACTACAAGGTCGAACGGCTCACCACCGAGAACAAGGAAGGTGAGCTGGACCAGATCGGTGAGCCGCACGGGATGACCATCGCGCCGGACGGCGGGGTGTTCTACGTGGGCAAGGGTGCCTGCCCGAGCGGTCCGGTCGCGGACTGGGAGGACCCGAACGTCGGCCTCGGCTGCGGCACGATCCACCGCTGGGACCCGGCCACCAAGCAGACCACACTGCTCAGCACCCTCGAGGTGATGGGCAACCGGGGCAGCGGCAGCGAACTGGTCAAGAACGAGGAGGGCCTGCTCGGCATCGCGCTCGACCCGGCGTTCGCCGACAACGGCAGGATCTACGTCTACTGGATGCCGCACGAGAACATCGACCGGGAGAACCGGATCGGCAAGCGGACCATCTCGCGGCTGACCTACGACGCGGCCGCGCAGTCGATCGACCTGGCCTCGCGCACCGACCTGCTGTCCTGGGACGCACAGATCCACAGTTGCTGTCACGCGGGTGGCGGCATGACGTTCGACTCCAAGGGCAACCTCTACATCGGTTCCGGTGACAACAACTCCTCGCAGGGGTCGGACGGTTACTCCGGCAACAACTGGACCGAGGCCTACAACGGCGTCTCGTTCCAGGACGCCAGGGCCACCTCCGGCAACACCAACAGCCTCAACGGCAAGATCCTGCGGATTCACCCGGAGGACGACGGGTCCTACACGATCCCGGACGGCAACCTGTTCCCGGAGGAATCCGACCCGGCGAACAAGACGCTGCCGGAGATCTACGTGATGGGCGTACGCAATATTTCGCGCCTGGCCATCGATCCGGCCACCGACTGGCTCACCGCCGCGTGGGTCGGCCCGGACGCGACCTCGCCGAGCCCGGAACTCGGGCCGGCGAAGTACGAGACGGCCACCGTCATCACCTCGGCGGGCAACCAGGGCTGGCCGTACTGCATGGGCAACCGGCAGCCCTACCGCGACCGCAGCAACACCGACGCCGAGATCCTCACCGGCTGGTACGACTGCGACAAGCCGCAGAACACCTCGCCGCGCAACACCGGGCTGGTGGACCTGCCTCCGGTGCGGGACAACATGATCTGGTATTCGCCGGACGGTGGCGGGCCCGTCTTCCCCGACCGGCTCGACGGTACCGACGTCCCGACCTACAACGCGGACGACGCCACCTACACCCAGCCGTACCTGACCGGCGGCGGGCAGGCCGTGATGTCCGGGCCGACATATCACCGGGACCGGGTGAACACCAACAGCGGTGTCGCCTGGCCGGAGTACTGGAACGACAAGTGGTTCATCGGTGACCAGAGCAATTCGGACAACCGGATCGCGGTGACCGTCGACCCGACCGGGGTGGAGCGGCAGGCGCCCCCGGCGTTCGCGGAGACCCTGAGCCGGATAATCCCGGCGGGCTCCGGTGAAGGGCAGTTGCAAAGCTGGATGGACGCCAAGTTCGGTCCGGACGGCGCCCTCTACATGCTCGACTACGCGGGAGGCTTCTTCAGTCTCGATCCGAACCAGAAGCTGATCAGGATCACTTATCAGGGCGGCCAGGCGTCCCCGGCCCCGACCGCGTCCTCGGTCGCGGTCCAGGACGAGGCGCTGACCTACGCCTTCAACGGTGCCAGGTCCGGTGGACGTTCGTACCAGTGGGACTTCGGCGACGGTGGCACGTCGACGGAGATGAACCCCCGGCACCGGTACGACCGGGCGGGCACCTACACCGCCCGGCTGACGGTGACCTATGCCGACGGCGAGCAGGCGACCACGCGGACGGCCGTGCAGGCCGGCTGTGCCGTGCCGGACACCGCGGACACCGTCCACTTTGACGAGTCCGACACGACGGTGCCCAACCGGCAGACGGGTGGCGGCTGCACGGTCGACGACCTGATCGACGACGAGAGCACCTGGCCGAGCAACGAGGCCTTCACCGCGCATGTCGGTGAGGTGACCGGCGGACTGGTCGAGCTGGGCCTGATCACCCCGGAGCAGCGCGACACGCTGAACCGGGCGGCCGCGGACTCGGCGATCGGCACCCCCGGGCACACCGGGTACGAGTCGATCTTCAACGGCACCGCCGACTCGCTGGACGGCTGGTCGCAGGCGCCCTCGGGTGAGTTCTCGATCCAGGGCGACGGTTCGCTGCGATCCGGTGGCGGTCTCGGCATGCTGTGGTACGCGGACAAGAACTTCGGGAACTTCTCGATGAAGCTGAAGTTCCGCGACGTGGCCCCGGAGGGCGCACGGTCGAACAGCGGTGTCTTCGTCCGTTTCCCGAACCCGGACACCCCGCTGGACCAGCGTCCGCCAGGATGCGGGACGACCGGGTCGGCGAGGACCTCGGCCGCGTGGGTCGCGATCTACTGTGGACACGAGATCCAGATGTACGACGGGGACACCGGTGAGACGCAGAAGACCGGCTCTGTCTACAACTTCGACCCGGTGACGCTGGACCAGTCGGGCGCCACCCCGAAGGGCACCTGGAACGAGTACGAGATCCGTGTCGTCGGCCAGCACTACACGATCATCCGCAACGGCGTGGTGATCAACGAGTTCGACAACACCCCGGGTATCGAGTCGTCCCGCGAGGGCGACCCGCCGACCGATCTGCGGCAGTTCGCCGACGGGTTCGTCGGGTTGCAGAACCACAGCGACACCGACCTGACCGAGTTCCGCGACATCCGGGTGCGCGAACTGTAATTCCCTCCGGACGGCAGGCGCCCGCACACCGCGGGCGCCTGCCCACCGGGGTTCCCCGACTTCAGGAAGGCAAATCGTGTCCAGATCTCTGGTCGCCGCGCTGGCCGCGGCGTTGACGATGCTGGGGCTGGTCCTCGCCCCGGTGTCCGTCTCGGCGAACACCGGGACAGCGAACACCGAGGCGGCGGCACAGGTGCTGACCTGGACCGCGGGCAACAGCGTCACCGAGTACACCTCGGCGCCCACCGAGGCGGTGGCGGGCGAGACGACGATCGTGTTCGAGAACAGCGAGGCCACCGGCAACACCACGAGCATGCCGCACACCTTGACCTTCGACACCACCACGCCCGGCTACAACCACGACGTCGACACCGACCTCCTAGCCAACCCCTCCGACGCCAATGGCGGCAGGCACGAGACGACGGTGACCCTGACGCCGGGCAAGTACCGCTACTACTGCGCGATTCCCGGTCACCTGCAGATGACCGGCGAGTTCGTGGTGACCGAGGACGGCGGTGGCGGCGAGGACACCACGCCGCCGACCGTCTCCGCCGAGGCCGCCGGCGAACAGGACGCGGACGGCAACTACATCGGCAGCGCCTCGGTGACGGTGAACGCCACCGATCAGGGGTCCGGTGTGGACAGTGTGGAGTACCAGCTCGACGGTGGGGAGTTCCTGCCGTACAGCGAGCCGGTGGTGGTGGATTCGGTGGGTGAGCACATGGTGCACTTCCGGGCCACCGATGTGGCGGGCAACGTGTCCGAGGAGGGCATGCTCTCGTTCGCCGTGGTCGAGGGCGATGCCGGCGACGTCACCCCGCCGACCGTCTCCGCGGAGGTGACCGGGAACCAGGACGGCGAGGGCAACTACCTCGACGCCGCCACGGTCGCCATCACCGCGCAGGACGAGGGGTCCGGTGTGGACAGTGTGGAGTACCAGCTCGACGGTGGGGAGTTCCTGCCGTACAGCGAGCCGGTGGTGGTGGATTCGGTGGGTGAGCACATGGTGCACTTCCGGGCCACCGATGTGGCGGGCAACGTGTCCGAGGAGGGCATGTCCTCGTTCGCCGTGGTCGAGGGCCCCGACATCGAGGGACCCACGGTGACGGCCGTGGTGTCCGGCGACCAGAACGCGAACTGGGAGTACCTGGGCCGGGCGTTCCTCTCGCTCTCGGCGGTGGACGACAAGTCCGAGGTCGCCGTCCTGGAGTACGCGCTCGACGGGGGTACGTGGACGAGCTACACGAAGCCGGTCATGGTGAACACGCTCGGCAAGCACATCGTCCGGTACCGGGCCTTCGACAGCGAGGGCAACGCCTCCGAGCAGTCGAGCGGTTCCTTCACCATCGTCGCGGCGGGTTCCGCCGCCGTGCACACGAGGGCGGTGCGGGTGCTCTAGAAGCGCGACCGATCATCGAGGTCATCACCGTCTCCGCCGCCGCGCGGGGGTCTCCGGAACCCGGAGCCCCCGCGCGGCGTTCTTGTCTGGTGGCGCGCGGGTCGGCCCGATCATCCGGGTGACGCGAGCCGGACGGCATGCCGTGCGGGGTTCGCGGGCATACCGTGGTCTCAGTCGGCTCGCCCGATCTCACCCAAAATTCTGCTGAATGAGAAACGGTTTGCGGATTCCGCAAGTTTTTCACTACAGTGCGGCAGATGAACCTCCCATCGGCTTCCGGGGCGGGCAAGCCGGAACTCGGTCTGCGGGAGTCCAAGAAACGGGCCGCCCGGCACGCGCTGAGCTGGGCCGCCGTACGCCTGGCCACCGAGCACGGGCTGGACCGCGTCCGCGTCGACGACATCGCGGCCGAGGTCGGGGTCTCCCCGCGGACCTTCAACAACTACTTCTCCAGCAAGGAGGAGGCGATCTGCTCGTTCAGCATCGAACGACAGGAACGGCTCCGCGACGCGCTGCTGGCCCGGCCACGGAGCGAGCCGCTGTGGACCGCCGTCGTCAACGCCGTGGCCGAGGAGCACTCGGCGGACGGAACCCCGCCGAAGGAGTACATCGCGCGGATCCGGCTGCTGGTGCAGCATCCCTCGCTGCGGGGCGAGTTTCTGAAGGCGCACTCCGTGGTGGAGGCCATCCTCGCCGACGCGATCTCCGAGCGCGCCGGACTCGACCCCGGTGACCCCGCCGACGCGACGGACCACCTGCACGCACGCATGATGGCCGCCGTCGTCGGCAACGCGATCCGGCTGGCGATGGAGCACTGGCTCGCCACCGAGGGCGTGACCTCCTTCGTCCCGGTGCTACTGGAGATGCTGAACCAGGCCGCCCGCGGACTGCCCTCGCTGACCGCGCGGGCCGATCGCACCACCGGCGAGCGGGGTGCGGTGCCCGCGCCGTCGCACGCGCACTGAGCCCGGCCCCCTACCCGAACTCCGAACAGACCACCACTGGGAGACGACGTCGTGCTGGTTCGCCTGCTACGCACCTATCTTCGGCCGTACAGCCGGGACCTGGGCCTGATCGTCCTGCTGCAGCTCGTGCAGACGCTGGCCGCGCTCTACCTGCCGACCCTGAACGCCGACATCGTCGACAACGGCCTGGTCAAGGGGGACACCGGGTACATCGTGCGGATCGGCATGGTGATGCTGCTGGGGACCCTCGCCCAGATCGTCTGCTCCATCGGCGCGGTCTACTACGGCGCGCGGACCGCCATGGCACTCGGCCGGGACCTGCGGGGAGCCGTCTTCCATCGTGTCCAGGACTTCTCCGCGCGCGAGGTCGGCCAGTTCGGCACGCCGTCGCTGATCACCCGCACCACCAACGACGTTCAGCAGGTGCAGATGCTGGCGCTGATGAGTTTCATCCTGATGGTGTCGGCGCCGATCATGTGCGTCGGCGGCATCCTGATGGCGCTCAACCAGGACGTGCCGCTGTCCTCGCTGCTGCTGGTCGTGGTGCCGGTGCTGGCCGTGTCGGTGGGGCTGATCATCGCCCGGATGCACCCGGCGTTCCGGCTGATGCAGGAACGCATCGACAAGATCAACCAGGTGCTGCGCGAGCAGATCATGGGCATCCGCGTCATCCGCGCGTTCGTCCGGGACACCCAGGAACGGGCACGCTTCACCGACGCCAACCAGCGCCTGCTCACGGTGTCGCTCCGGGTGGGCAGGCTGATGGCGTTGATGCTCCCCATCGTGATGCTGGTGATGAACGCCTCCAGCGTCGCGGTGCTGTGGTTCGGCGGGCAGCGGATCGACAGCGGCAGCATGCAGATCGGTGCGCTGACGGCGTTTCTGGCGTATCTGATGCAGATCCTGATGTCGGTCATGATGGCCACCTTCATGTTCATGACGGTGCCCCGGGCCGAGGTCTGTGCCGAACGCATCTGCGAGGTGCTGGACACCGAGTCGAGCGTGACCCTGCCGGAGAACCCGGTGCGCCCGGGCGAAGTCCGCGGCACGCTGGAACTGTCCGGAGTGGAGTTCCGCTACCCCGGTGCGGAGGAGCCCGTGCTGCAGGGAATCGACCTGCTGGCCAGGCCGGGCGAGACCACCGCCGTCATCGGCAGCACCGGCAGCGGGAAGACCACCCTGCTGAACCTGATCCCACGTCTGATGGACGCCACGGACGGCACCGTGCGGGTGGACGACGTGGACGTCCGGCTGCTCGATCCCGTGGTGCTCTCCGGCGCGGTGGGACTGGTCCCGCAGAAGCCGTACCTGTTCGCCGGCACGATCGCGACCAACCTGCGCTACGGCAATCCGGACGCCACCGAGGAGCAGCTCTGGCACGTGCTGGACGTGGCGCAGGCCAGGGACTTCGTCGAACGGATGCCGGAGGGCCTGGACGCGCCGATAGCCCAGGGCGGCACCAACGTCTCCGGCGGACAGCGTCAGCGGCTCGCGATCGCGCGGATGCTGGTCAGCCGCCCGGAGGTCTACCTGTTCGACGACTCGTTCTCCGCGCTCGACTACGCCACCGACGCCGCGCTGCGCCGGGCGCTGGCGGCCGAGACCGCCGAGGCGACCGTGGTCATCGTCGCCCAGCGGGTCAGCACCATCCGGACCGCGGACCGCATCATCGTCCTGGACGCGGGCCGGGTGGTCGGATCCGGCACCCACACCGAACTCATGGACACCAACGACACCTACCGGGAGATCGTGCTCTCCCAGTTGACCGAGCAGGAGGCGGCGTGAGTACCTCGACACCGACCGCCGGGGAACGCTCCGTTCCCGCACGCGGACCGAGCCCGCAGGCGCGCGGTCCGATGTCGAGCGGCGTGCCGGCGGAGAAACCACTGGACTTCCGCGGCTCGATGCGCCGCCTGCTCGGTCTCCTGCGACCGCAACGGCTGGTCCTGGCCGGCGTTCTGGTCCTCGGTGCCGCGAGCGTGGCGCTGACCGTCATCGGACCGAAAATTCTCGGCAAGGCAACCGACCTGATCTTCGCGGGTGTGGCGAGCAGCGGGCTGCCCGCCGGGGCGTCGAAGGAGCAGGTAATCGCCGGCCTGCGCGCCGATGGCCAGGACACGCTGGCGGACATGTTCACCCCGATGCAGATCGTGCCCGGCAGCGGGATCGACTTCGACGCCGTCGGCCAGGTGCTGATGCTCGTCCTCGCGCTGTACATCGGCGCGTCCTTCTTCGCGCTGGCACAGGCAAGGCTGACCACTAACCTGGTCCAGCGGGCCGTTTTCGACCTGCGCGAACAGGTGGAGGCGAAGTTCGCCCGGCTGCCGCTGAGTTACTTCGACCGCCAGCCGCGCGGCGAGGTGCTGAGCCGGGTCACCAACGACATCGACAACCTGGCGCAGTCGTTGCAGCAGACCCTGCAGCAGATCGTCACCTCACTGCTCACGATCACCGGTGTGCTGGCGATGATGTTCGTCATCTCGCCGCTGCTGGCGCTGGTGGCGCTGTTGTCGGTGCCCGCGTCGGTGTTCATCGCGGCGAAGATCGGCAAAAGGGCGCAACCGCAGTTCATTCGGCAGTGGGCGACCACCGGAACGCTCAACGCGCACATCGAGGAGATGTACACCGGTCACTCGCTGGTCAAGGTCTTCGGCCGCCGCGAGGAGGCCGAGAAGACGTTCGCCGAGCACAACGAGACCCTGTACACCGCCAGCTTCAAGGCGCAGTTCATCTCCGGGCTCATCCAGCCCGCCATGATGTTCGTCGGCAACCTCAGCTACGTACTCGTGGCGGTGATCGGCGCGCTGCGGGTCGCCTCCGGAAACCTGTCACTGGGCGACGTGCAGGCGTTCATCCAGTACTCCCGGCAGTTCAGCCAGCCGGTCACCCAGATCGCCGCGATGGCGAACCTGTTGCAGTCCGGTGTGGCCTCCGCGGAGCGTGTCTTCGCCCTGCTCGACGCCGAGGAGCAGGAGCCCGAACCGGCCACCCCGGCGCGGATCGACCGGGTTCGCGGCCAGGTCGGCTTCCACGACGTGTCCTTCCGCTACCTCGAGGACACCCCGCTCATCGACGACCTGACGCTGGACGTCGACCCGGGTCAGACGGTGGCCATCGTCGGCCCGACAGGTGCGGGCAAGACGACGCTGGTGAACCTGCTGATGCGGTTCTACGACCTCGACGGCGGGCGGATCACCCTCGACGGCGTGGACATCGCCGAGATGGACCGGGAGGACCTGCGCGCCAAGACCGGCATGGTGCTGCAGGACGCCTGGCTCTTCGGCGGCACCGTCGCGGAGAACATCGCCTACGGCGCGGACGGCGCCACCCGCGAGGAGATCATCGCCGCCGCCGAGGCCATGCACGTGGACCGGTTCGTGCGCACCCTGCCGGACGGCTACGACACGGTGATCGACGACGAGGGCGGCACGGTCAGCGCCGGGGAGAAACAGTTGATCACCGTCGCCAGGGCGTTCCTGGCGAAACCGGCGATCCTGATCCTCGACGAGGCGACCAGTTCGGTCGACACCCGAACCGAGGTGCTGATCCAGCGGGCGATGAACTCCCTGCGACAGGGAAGGACCAGCTTCGTCATCGCACACCGGCTCTCCACGATCCGCGGCGCCGACGTCATCCTGGTGATGGACTCCGGACGGATCGTCGAACAGGGCGACCACGAGACCTTGCTGCGTTCCGGCGGGGCCTACTCGCGCCTGTACGCCGCCCAGTTCGCGGAGGCGTTCGCCGAGACGGACTGACCGCGAGCCGACTTCTCCCATTGTGCTCAGTGGCCGCCGGACCGGTGCCCGAACCGGTGGCTCGTGGCTACGCTTTCCTCGACGGGCTCCGGATCGGCCTGCGGAAACAGTTCGATTCCTTTCGCCGGCGCCGCCCGTCTCACCACTGTCGGTGGTGCCAGGGACGCGAAGGAGGCGGCGGTGGCGGACGACGAGGGCGCCGTGCTGGTGGCGGCGGCGCGCGAGGGCGACGAACGGGCGTTCGCCGAACTCGCCGAGCGGTACCGGTGGGAGCTGCGCGTGCACTGCTACCGGATGCTCGGCTCGTACGACGACGCCGAGGACGTGGTGCAGGAGACCTTTCTGCGGGCGTGGCGGCGGCGTGAGACATACCAGGGACGCTCCACTTTCCGCGCCTGGCTGTACCGGATCGCGACCAACGGCTGCCTGGACCTGATCGAGCGGAACAAGCGCACACCGGGCCCGTACCGGGTGCCGCCGCTGGCGGAGGCCGCCTCGGGTGTCCGCCCGCCGCCGGAGGTGTCCTGGCTGCAACCCGTTCCGGACGGCCTGCTGGACCCGGCCGCGGATCTCGCCTGCGAGCCCGCCGCGGCGGCCGTCGCCAGGGAGACGATCGAACTGGCGTTCCTGGTGGCGATCCAGCAGTTGCCCGCGCGGCAGCGGGCGGTGCTGATCACCCGGGACGTGCTGGGCTGGCCCGCCACCGAGACGGCCGCGCTGCTGGGCGCCAGCGTCGCGTCGGTGAAGAGCGCGCTGCAACGGGCCAGAGCCACACTGAAGGAGCACCTGCCGCCGCGGCGCGAGGACTGGGCACCCGCGGGCGAGCCGAGCGCGAGCGAACGGGTGCTGCTGCGCCGGTACGTCGACGCGCACCAGAACGCCGACCTCGGTGCGCTCACCGGGCTGCTGGCCGAGGACGTGCGGGTGACGATGCCGCCCTACCCGGCGTGGCTGGTGGGAAAGCAAGCGCTGCTGAACCTGACCGAGCAGGTTTTCGACCCGGAATCCGAGTGGTACCACGGGAACTGGCGCAGCGTCGTCACCGGCGCGAACCTGCAACCGGCCGTCGCGCACTACGTCGCGCACCCCACCGCCGAGGAGACGAGGGACCTCTCGGGAGAGTTCCGCGCGCAGGTACTCGACGTGCTCACCATCGACCGTGGCCGGATCACCGCGGTCACCTCGTTCAGCCCGCGGCACTTCGCCGCGTTCGGGCTCCCGCTGGTGCTGTCGTGAACGCCGGCTTCCGCCGTCGCGAGATCGTGCTCGGGCCGGGCGAGTACCGCGCCTACCGGGCGGCCGAGTGGCGGGACGCGATGATCGTGGTGGCCGAAGGCGAGCTGGAACTCGAGACCACGGACGGCGCGTCGCGCGGCTTCGGCCGCGGCGCGATGCTGTGTTTCGCCGGGCTTTCACTGCGCGTGCTGCGCAACACCGGCCACGAGCCGGTCACGCTGATCGTGATCAGCCGGGACGCGACCGATTCCTTTTCGGCGGAGACGCCGTCTCATGACCAACCAGACCGCGAAACATCGGAAACGGAGCAAAGATCATGTCTGCAACCAGTCACACGGCGACACCGGTGAACACGACGGTCGTCTCGGCGGACGGAACGAAGATCGCGTTCGAGCAGCACGGTTCCGGGCCCGCGGTCATCCTGGTCGCCTCGGCACTGGCGGACCGGTCCGACACCAAGAAACTCACCGCGCTGCTGGCCGAACAGTTCACCGTCATCAACTACGACCGCCGCGGCCGGGGTGCCAGCGGAGACGCCGCCGCCTACGCGGTCGATCGCGAGATCGAGGACATCGCGGCGCTTATCGAGCACGCGGGCGGTTCGGCGTCGGTTTTCGGCAGCTCGTCCGGTGCGGTGCTCGCACTGCGGGCCACGGCCGCCGGGCTGAACGTCGGGCGGCTGGCCCTTTACGAGCCACCGTTCGTCGTCGGCGACGGCGATTTCGGGCCCCCCAAGGGTTTCGCGAGCCACATCGGTTCGCTGCTCGCCGACGGCAAGCGCGGCGACGCGGTCAAGTACTTCATGACGAAGGCACAGGGAATGCCCGCCTTCATGGTGAACATGATGCGGATCGTCCCGGGGGAGTGGTCGAAGCTCAAGCAGCTCGCGCACACGCTGCCGTACGACATCGCCGTCATGGGCGACACCCAGCAGGGCGCACCGCTGCGGGCGGCCCAGTGGTCGGGCGCCGCCGTGCCCACCCTGGTACTGACCGGTGGCAAGAGCCCGGACGGATTCCACAACGCCGCGCGGGCGACCGTCGGTGTGCTGCCGAACGCCACCCACGACACGCTGCCCGGGCTGAACCACGGCGCCGTCGTGATGGCACCGAAGAAGATCGCTCCGGCGCTGAGCGCTTTCCTGCGCGGCTGATCCCCCGGTGGTGTGGCGGGGTGGGCCGGGAACCTCCGGCTCCGCCCCGCTTCCGGCTGCTTCCCGTTCACGTGTCGCGCTCGGCGAACGGCTTCTCCCGTGGGCTTGCTATCTTCGGCGAGGCACCGGGGAGGGAATCCTTGACACCAGAGCGTTCGGCGATCACCCGGCGTCGTTTCCTGACAGTGGCGGCACTTCTGCCGTTGGCCGGATGCTCGGCGCCCGGGCGTCCGGCGTCCGATGTTCCAGCCCCGGCCTCGTCGTCGAGCACCCCGTCCGCGCCGGCGTCCGTGCCAGAGCCAGGGAACGGCCGGGAACGGCTGGCCGAGCTGGAGCGGCGGTTCGACGCCAGGCTCGGGTTGTACGCGCTGGACACCGGCAGCGGGTCCGCCATCGAGTACCGCGCCGACGAGCGGTTCGCATTCTGCTCGACGTTCAAAGGCCTTGCGGTGGCGGCGGTGCTGAGCCGGAACCCGCCGTCGCATGTGGACACCGTGGTGACCTACACCGAGGATGATTTGCTGAAGAGCGCCGTGGTCACCGAAGAGCACGTGGCCACCGGGATGACGATCGGCGGGCTCTGCGACGCCGCGATCCGGTACAGCGACGGTACGGCGGCCAACCTGCTGGTCCGCGATCTCGGCGGCCCCGCCGAGCTGACCGAGTACGCGCGCGGTCTCGGCGACACGGTCACCCGGATGGACCGGATCGAGCCCGCCATCACCGAGGCCATCCCCGGCGATCCGCGTGACACGACCTCGCCGCGTGCCTTCGCCGCCGACTACCGGGCGATGGTGCTCGGCGAAGCGCTCCCGGCAGGCAGTCGCGACTTCCTGCGCGACCTGCTGGAACGCAACACCACCGGGGCGAAGCGCATCCGGGCCGGCGTACCGGACGACTGGGTGGTGGCCGACAAGACCGGGACCGGCGACTACGGCACCGTCAACGACATCGCGATCGTGTGGCCGCCGGGCTCCGCCCCGCTCGTCATCGCGGCCATGTCCAGCAAGGCCACCAGGGACGCCGGGTACGAGGAGGCGCTACTGGCGGAAGCGGCCGCACACGTCGTGGCCACTCTCACCTGAGCGGGATCGGGCCCGATCGCTGGTCCGTCCGGGTGGCCACGCGGGAGGCTGTTCGCGACCCGGAACGGCCGAGGTGCCAGCTCTGGCGGTGCCACCGGGCTGACCGGTAGCGAAACCCTCGGTGCAGGGCCGGCAGCGGAACGTCATCACCCGGTTCCGGTCAGCACGCAGGGGAAACACCCCGGGGGTACGGTTGGTTCCGCCCGCGCCGCCGACACCGGACGCGCCCGAACGATGGAGGAACGGTCTATGCCGCAGCCCGAACCGGCCACCAAGAACCCGGACAAGGGATACGTAGCGCTTCTTGGCTGGAGTCTCAACGCGGTGGAGGCTCTGGACCGGTTCGACCGGCGATATGTCGTCGTGGCCCCGGACTGGGCCGAGGAGTACTGCTCCGAACACGGCATCCCGTACGTGCCGTGGAACTTCGAGCGGCTCAACGACCGCTCGATGGAGATCGCCGAGACGCTGCAGAAGGAGGGCGTCGACGTCGCGATCCCGTTGTTCGAGGAGACCGTGGAGTGGGCCGGGGCGATCAACTCCGTCCTGCTGGACAACCCGCGTCTGTTCGGCCAGGCGATGTTGCTGCGGGACAAGGCGCTGATGAAGCGCAGGGCACAGCTCGGCGGCATCCGGGTGGGCATCTTCGAGGAGGCCCACGACCGGGACGACGTGATCCGCTTCCTCAAGCGCGTCAACCAGACCCTGCTCAAGCTCGACGGCGACCCGAACGACCCGATCCATCTCAAGGCCTTCGACAAGGCAGGCTGCCTCGGGCACCGCGTCATCCGCACCCCGGACGAGGTCGACACGATCCCGGACGAGGAGTTCCCCGTCCTGATGGAGTCGCACCTCGACGGCTGGGAGTTCGCCGTCGAGGCCTGGGTGCACAACGGGAAGATCAAGTTCCTGAACATCTCCGAGTACGTCACCCTCGGGTACTCGGTGTTCGTGCCCGCCACCCCGGAACTGGAGAGGTACCGGCCGCAGATCACCGCGCAGATCGAGAAGCTCATCAAGACCTTCGACATCGAGTTCGGCTTCGTGCACCCGGAGTACTTCGTCACCAGCGACGGGGAGATGTACTTCGGCGAGGTCGCCTACCGGCCGCCGGGCTTCAAGGTTTTCGAACTGCTCGAACGGGCATACGGTTTCAATGCCTATCAGGGGCTGGTGCTGGCCTTCGACCCGAAGACCACGGAGGAGGAGATCGACGCCTTCTTCCCGCAGGAGGTCGTCGGCGCGTCCGGGGTCGCGGGCTGTTTCGGCGTCTACCCGCGCCGCCGGGTGGTCAGCGAACTGCAGATCCCGGAGGAGACCGAGGACGACGACTACTACGATTCGCACGACCTCTCCGCGCCACTGGAGGAGACGGTCACGAAGAGGACCGCGTTCGGCACTCACTGGGGTCTGCTGTACTTCTTCGGCGACGACCCCTACCGGATGCGTGACCTGCTGAAGAAGCAGGAAGAGCTCGACTTCTACGTCTGACGCCCGGCGTGGACGCAGGAGACCTACCCGAGGAAAGCCTTTGAAACCGACCGCCGACGTCACCACCGAGGCCACCACCCTGGACAAGAGGGTGGTCTCGCTCGACGACGCGACCCGGGCCATGGCCGAGACCCGCGACTTCGGCAAGCACGCGAAGCTGCGACGGGTACTGGAGGCTCTGCGCCGGGTGCTGTTGCAGCCGGGTGGCGCCGCGGCGGTGCAGGCGCGGGCGCAGGCGCTGGAGGAGGCCGGTCTCTTCCAGGAGACGGACTGGGCCTCGCCGGAGATCCTCATCCCCGCGCTGGTCGGCCCCGGGCTGCGCAGCGGTGACGCGGACACCGTCGTGATGGAGGCGACGAGCGAACTGCGGATGCTCGCCGTCGCCCGGGGCGACTTCGCCCACCCGACGCTGTCCGCCGAGGACGCTCGCCAGTTCCTGTCCCAGGTGCTGGCGATGAACCTGGAACTGCTGTTCACCCCGCCCAACGAGGCGGAGCGGACCCGGCAGGGCCGGATCGCGCAGCTCATCCGCGACCTGTTCCGCCACCTCGCCGACGAGATCGGCTACGACACCGTCCTGGACAAGCTGGTCGACGAGATCTGGCGGATCCTGCGCCAGCGTCCGATCCAGGTCGAGGCGGTGCAGTCGCTGATCACCCGGATCGCGATCTACCGCGGCGATCCCGACATCGATCTGGGCGCGTCGTCCGGGCAGGGCATCGACCGGCTCATCACCAGCCTGTTCGGGACCACCGAGGCGTGCCGGGAGGACCCCGGCATGGAGGTCTTCCGTTCCCGGCTGGAGGCGATGGACACCGGTGGCCTGCAGTACGAGGCCACCGGGTTCGCCAGGGCGATGCACGACACCGGTCTGGTGTCGCCGTACCACGCGGAGCTGCTCCGGTTCCTGCGCGGCGAGAGCGACTATCTGCTCGGCGAGGCGCTCGGCCTTTCCGACACCGGCCGGAACTGCCTGCTGCGCTTCAGCGATCTCGTGCACCGGCTGATCGAGGAGGCCGTGCATCCGGAGACGGCGCAGAGCGTGTACGGCCTTGCCTTGCTGCTCGACCGCGGCATCCTGTACGAACCGCCGGTGGCGCCCGCCCTGTGGCGCCAGCTCGCCCTGAAACTGTCCCCGGCCGCGCGGGAGCGGTTGATCACCGGATTCGGCGACCAGCCGGGGCCGGAGGCACGGCTCATCGCGGGCGTGCTGTCGATGCTCGGGCAGCCGCTCGGCGTGGGGCAGGGCGACAACCCGACCTGCCAGTCCGCCCGCGCGCTGTCGATGTGGGCGTACAACGACCCGGACTACCTGCTGCAGATGGTGGTGTGGGCGGCCCGGGACGACGAGATCATCATGCACTTCGAAGGACAGCCGATCTCGTCGAAGGACAGCGCGGCCGGTGTCGCGACCTCCTTGCCGACGGATCTGGACCCCGTCTCGCTGCTGGTGGTGCCGCACCTGGACCGGATCTACGCCGAGATGGGACGGCGCTGCGTCGGCAGGCCGGGAGACCCGCACCGCTGGGTCAACCCCGAGTTCCACGGCTGGTGGGCCTCGCGTGGGTTCCGGATCAACGTCGACGTCGAGACCGGCAACCTGATCGACCTCGACGGGTTCCTCCGGGAGTTCCACGCGAGTTACCACCCGTCCTACAACGGTGGGCAACCGCTGGTCCATCCGCAGCCCGCCGGAGTCGCCGTCACCGACAGCGCGGCCCGTTACGTCGGCTGGCACGCGATCACGATCCTGCGCGTCGCGCCCGACCCGCAGGACGTCATGCGGGTGTACTTCTTCAACCCCAACAACGACAGCGGTCAGGACTGGGGCGACGGCGTGGTGGTCTCCACCGCGGGCAACGGCGAGCGGTTCGGCGAGGCATCGCTGCCGTTCGACCAGTTCGCCTCGCGGCTCTACATCTTCCATGTCGACCCGCTGGAACGGGCGGAACCGGAAAGCGTGCCCGCCGAGGACATTGCTCGGATCACCGGCTACATCGAGCGAAGCTGGGGCGCCGACCGGCTGCCCGCGGGAAGCCTGCAGGCCGCGAAGCAGCCGCAGGGCTGAACCGGCCGTCCCGGTGGAGGCCCCGCGGGCGGAGCCGCCGCGGAGCCTCCACAGCGGATCAGAGCTGTCCGGACCGTTCGTAGAGACCCCGCACGGCGTCGGTGAACGCGGCCGAGTTGAGATCCTCGGTGGTGCCGTCCGAGTTCACCGTCCCCTTGCTGGTGACGGAGAAGATCGTGCCCTTGCCGGTGGCCGGGTCGAAGTCGCGCAGCCACGGCCCGCCGCTCGAACCGCCCGCCATGTCGCAGTCGGACCTCCACGAGGAGTAGACCGAGTTCGACCTGAACGTGGCGGGCAGCGCACAGGACACCGGGGACTCGCCGCGGGCCAGCCGCGACACCGGGTAGCCCACGATGGTGCTGTCCACCGGCGAGGGCACCTCGTCGAAGGAGATGTCCTGGGTGCCGACGAGGTCGGCGACGTGCTTGCCGTCCACCGGATCGACGGCGATCACGGCGTCGTCGTCGGCCGATGCCATCGGGCCGCCGTAGGTGTCGGGCCAGGCGAACGCCCGCACCGGGAAGATGCCGTGCGGCGCGGTTCCGTCGTCGAAGGCGGGCGCGAACACGACGTTGGTGATGTTCACCGGTGTGTCGTCGGGCATCAGCCCGCCGTTGAGGCAGTGGCCAGCGGTGAAGGCCACGTCGTTCGTCGGGCTCGGCACGACGGTGGCGGTGCAGGACCCGTCGGCACCCGGCTCGGAGGTGTAGAGAAGCCGGCCGAGACCCGGGGGAGGGGCGCCCTCCCACTCCGTCGCGATCTTCTCCGCGGGAGCCAGACGCTCATCGGCGCCCAGTTGCTTGATTCGTTCCGGTGTCCAGTAGTCCACGGCGGCGGCCCGGTCGGCTTCGCTCACCTCGGTCACCACGTCGGCGTTCGCGCTCGCCGGGACGGCCGTCATCGCCAGTGCGGCACCGGCCGCCGCGATCGTCGCTGCTGAACGTACGAGTATCGATGTCATGTCCGGAAGGACGCGGCGACCCGAGGCGGCGTTGTGCCCGTTCGTCCAGGATCACCTGGCCGGGTAGCCGGAATCCCGGTGCACGTGCCGAAACGTGCCGTGTGGACGTCTGATCGCCGGCTTTGCGGACGACGAAACCACCTGTACGTGGCCGAGGTCACCGGGGCGCCACGGTTGACCCTGCCGCGACGGCAGGGTGTTCGATCGGTGATGAGAAGCGTGTGTGCCGGAGCCGAGTGGAGCGCAGAGTGAACATGACCGGACGACCGACCGACCAGCGACCGCCACTGATCGACCTCGAGGCGTTCTTCGCCGACCCGCGGTTCGCGAACGCGTCGATCTCGCCCGACGGCACCCGCATCGCCTACCTCGCCCCGCACCGGGGCCGGCGCAACGTCTGGATCCGCGGCATCGACCAGTCCCACGAGGACGCCGTCCCGGTCACCCACGACGCCCGCCGCGGGATCACCACGTATCACTGGACCGACGACCCCCGTTGGCTGCTCTACCTCCAGGACACCGACGGCAACGAGGACTGGCACCTCCACCGCGTCGACCTCGACGCCCCGGACGCACCCGCCGTCGACCTCACCCCGATGGACCCCGGTTCACGGGTGGTGGGTGCGGAGCCGCTGCCGTCGGTTCCGGGCACCGTGCTGGTCACGATGAACCAGCGACCGATGTTCTTCGACACCTTCCGGATCGACGTCGCCACCGGTCAGACGAGCCTGCACCGGGAGCAGGACGACCCGACGGCCGCTTTCCTGCTCGACCGTCGTGGTGAGCTCAGGTTCCGGACCGAGCTCGCCGCGGACGGCACCGTCGAGGTCTCCGCGATCGACGCCACCACCGGGCGGGCACGGCTGCTGCGCCGCCTCGGCGGGGCCGAACACCCGGTGGGCGTCCAGCCCCAGGAGGTCACCGCAGACGGGAAGGGCCTGCTCATCGGGTCCTACCAGGACGGCGACGACCTGCGACTGGTCCGCATCGACCACGAGACCGGCGAGGAGACCGTCGTCGCCGCCGTCGACGGTCACGACCTCGACATCAGCGGCACGGTGCTGCCCGGTGTGCTGCCGCCCCCGGTCTACACGCACCCGCACACCGGCGAGATCCTCGCCGCCCGCTTCGTCGCCGACCGCCCGCACATCGAGGTCCTGGACCCGCACTTCGCCGAGGTGTACGCCCGACTGCGGGAGCTCTCCGACGGCGTGCTCGACACCCTGTCCTGCGACGACTCGGGACAGCGCTGGATCGCCACCTTCACCCACGACCGCGACCCCGGCGTCACCTGGCTCTACGACCACACCACCGGGGACGCCAGGCTGCTGTTCCGCGCCCACCCGGACCGCGACCCGGAGACCATGGCAGCCATGGAACCCGTCGGTTTCCCCGCCCGCGACGGGCTGCCCCTGCACGGCTTCCTCACCCTGCCGGTCGGCGTCGAGCCGCGGAACCTGCCGCTCGTGCTGGTGGTGCACGGTGGGCCCTGGTGGTACGACGCGTGGGAGTACAGCAGCGAGGTGCAGTTTCTCGCCAATCGGGGCTACGCGGTGCTGCAGGTGAACTTCCGGGGTTCGCTGGGCTACGGGAGACGGCATGTCACCGCCGCGATCGGCGAGTTCGCAAGGGCGATGCACGACGACCTGATCGACGCCGTCGACTGGGCCGTGGCCCGTGGTTACGCCGATCCCGATCGCGTCGGCATCTTCGGCGGGTCCTACGGCGGGTACTCCGCTCTCGTCGGCGTCACCGTGACCCCGGACCGCTTCGCCGCCGCCGTCGACTACGTCGGCATCTCCGACCTCGCCAACTTCATGCGCACCCTGCCGCCGTTCACCCGCGCCTTCAACGTCAACAACTGGTACCGCTACGTCGGCGATCCCGACATTCCCGAGCAGGAGGCCGACATGCTGGCCCGGTCGCCGATCACCATGGTCGACCGGATCCGCACCCCGTTGCTCGTCGCACAGGGCGCCAACGACGTGCGCGTCGTGCAGGCCGAGTCCGACAACATCGTCGCCCGCCTGCGCGAGCGTGGCGTACCCGTCGAGTACCTGGTCGCGGAAGACGAGGGCCATGGTTTCGAGAACCCGGAGAACCAGATCCTGTTGCACCGCGCGATCGAACGGCACTTCGCCCGGCACCTCGGCGGCCGCAGCGCGGAGGTCTCCCTGACTGCGGACTCGCCGGTTAGCTGAGAACACGCGCCGCGGGGCGTGGTCCACCCGAAGGGCCGCGCCCCATCGAGCGCCGCCGATGCCACCCACCTCGCCAGTACTGTCCTGACAGGACTGGGTTCCCCGGAAGCTACGGCGGTCGCTCTGTCGTCGGCTACGACGCCAGGTCAACTTGGTGCCCCCGGTGCGACTCGAACAGCATCCGCACGAAACCGGGGGCTGCTGAATGACTCTGTGACAGCAGGTCAGGCCGCCGTTGTGGCGGTCTGGGTCATGATGGCTTTGTACTCGATGGGGGTCAATCTGCCGAGTCGTGTTTGGCGGCGTCGGCGGTGGTAGGTGCGTTCGATCCAGGTGACGATCGCGATTCGGAGTTCCTCGCGGTTGGTCCAGCGGTGGCGGTCGAGAACGCCTGCGTTGCAGGAGGCTGAAGAAGCTCTCGATGGCGGCGTTGTCTCCGGCGGAGCCGATTTGGCCCATTGAGCCGCGTATCTGGTGGCGCCACAGCGATTGCTGCAGCGTGCGTGAGCGAAACTGACCGCCTCTGTCGGAGTGCAGCGTGCAGTTCGCGACGGTCCCGCCACGTCGGGCGACTGCGGGCTCCAGCGCGTCGACCGCCAACTGGGCGCTCATGCGGTCGGCGATGGAGTAGCCCACGATCCGGTTGGACCACACGTCCTTGGCCGCGCAAATGTAGAGCTTGCCCTCGCTCGTCGGGTGTTCGGAGATGTCGGTCAACCACAGGCGATTCGGCTCATCCGCGGTGAATTCGCGACACACCGAATCTTCGTGCGCCGGCGTACCGACACGGCCCTTCCTGCCACGACGCTTCTTGCCGAACACGCACCACCACTCATTCGCCGAGCGGATTTTCCACACCGTGCGGTCGGACACCTTGTGACCGGCTGCGGTGACCTCGTCGAACAACAGCCGGTAGCCGAACTCGGGATCATCGCGATGGGCAGCGAAGATCGCGTTCGCCAGGTAAGCCTCGGCCAGTTCGGCGGCGGTCACGGGGTTGTCCAGCCAGGCGTAGTAGTGCTGGCGATGGAGTTTCAACACCCGACACGACACCGCCACCGGCACTCGGACGCGGGCACCGGCGGCGGCTAACTCCTTCACGAGCGGGTAGAGCCTCTTCCCGGCAGCTGAGCCTGCGACAGATACGCCGCCGCGCGGCGCAGGACCTCGTTCTCCTGCTCCAGCAGCCGATTGCGGCTTGAGTTCCCGCAACTCCCGCGCCGCATCCGAGGTGACACCAGGCTTGACGCCGTCTTCGACATCGGACCGGCGTAACCACTTCTGCAACGTCATCGGATGGACACCGAAATCGTGCGCGACCTGCTCGATCGTCACACCCGGCCCACGACTCCGCGCGACCCGCACGACGTCCTTACGGAACTCACGGGGATTAGGGCTTGGGCACGGCGACATCCTTCCAGTCTGCGCGTCAGCAAGCGATCTCAGCTGTCACAGATCCCTTCAGCAGCCCCGCAGCCGGAGTGGGGTGAACAGAGGGTCTCGCACCAGGACACCTTCCTCGGCTTTGCCTGCGAACTCGGCCTGGACGTGGCCGCCTTCGAAACCGCACTCGACGCCCGGGCCACCCGCGACCGGGTCAGGGCCGACCACAACGACGGCGCCAACGCCGGCGTGCGCGGAACCCCCACTTTCTTCATCAACGGCACGAAGTTCACCGGCAAACCCTCGTACGAGGGCCTGAAGCCGGCGTCGACGCAGCTGGCCCGACGACCGTCCCCGCCAGTGAGCACGCCCGGGCCAGGACACCGTTTCCGGCCCGGGCACTGCCCTGGATCCTCATCGTCGGCGGCGCGATCGGCCTGGCCGCCGCCCTGATCCTGACCATCGAGAAGATCGCGTTACTGCGCGACCCGGACTACATCCCCAGCTGCAGCATCCGGAGTTCGACTGCCAGCTGCTGGTCCTGATTCCTGATTCGCCGGTCGAGCGGCAAGCGCCGCCGAGCACTGCCGTCGGCCCGAGCAGGTGAATGGGTTCACAGTCTACGAGACACTATTGACAGATCGGACTCCGAAAGTTCGACAGGTGGAGTGATGGCCGGTGATGGCGGCATGCGCGAGTAGCGCAGCTCCAGAGGTCCAGGTGGTTCTCTCGAGGGGCCAGAGGTTGTCGGTGGAGTAGTTGTGGCCAGTCCAGTAGTCGCCGTCCGCGGTGCGTAGCCGCTGGAGGGTGGCGAAAACCTGGCTGGCGCGGTGTGTGTCGCCGCGTACTGCGAGTGTGAGTGCGAGTTCCGCGGTTTCGCCTCCGGTGACCCATGGCTCGTGACGAACGCATCGGACGCCATGACCTGGAACGACGAACCGGTTCCAGCCTACGGCGAGGTGTGTCGTCGCGGCCGCGTCTTCCAGGACGCCTCCGAGTACGGGGTAGTACCAATCCATCGCGTGTGGTTTTGGGGTGAACGAGTCCGGCTGTGTGGTGATCGCGTTTTGCAGTTGATCCGCTGATTCGGTCCATTGTGGACGTCGGTTTCCGGTGATGTCGGCGAGTGTGGACGCTGACCTCAGTGCGTGATGGATGCTGCAGTTTCCGGCGAGAAGGGTGGTGTCGCGGAGTCCGTGTTCGGGGGACCATCGCCAGGCGAACTCGCCGGATTCCCGTTGGAGCGTCAGCACGAACGTGATCGCACGGTCGACCGCCGGCCAGAGGTCGGCAAGGAACGTCATGTCGCCTGTGGTCAGGTAGTGGTGCAGGACTCCGACTGCGATGTACGCGGTGAAGTTGGCGTCGAGGTCGGCATTCACCGGCTCACCGTGGCGGTACTGGGAATACCACGATCCGTCGTTGTTCTGCAGGTGCCGCAACCACAGATATGCGCGAGCCGCGGCGTCGTGTCGGGCGGCGACATCGAGTCCCATCGCCGCTTCGACGTGGTTCCACGGGTCCAGTCCGCCTTGTTCGTCGTAGGGGATGGCACCGTTGGGCCGCTGCAGGGCGAGGATGGTGTTCGCGGTTGCCTCGGTATTCATGTGGGGGTATCTGGTTTGCGGGCGTAGAGGACGAGACTCTTGCCCAGCACCACGTTGAGCATGCGTTCGATGCGTGGATTCGGCCAGGGTCCGTTGGTGATCTCGTGGCAGAGGAAGTCGTGGTAGCGGTGAACGAGTGCGTTGTCATGGTCGATTCCGACGAGGCATTTCAGCCACCAGTATGGTGAATGCAGGGCGTGCGCGTGGTGTGTCCCAAGCGGATGTAGCCCGGTTTTGGCTACCTGCTTGAGTAACTGGCTTCTGCGGTAGATGCGTATGTGGCCGCCGTCGACCTGGTGGTAGCTGCGGGACAACGTCCAGCAGACGCGTTCGGGAAACCAGCGGGGCACGCTGATCGAGAGAAGACCGCCGGGAGCGAGGACGCGGGCGGCTTCGGTGAGGAGCGCCCGGTCGTCGGGGACGTGTTCGAGTACTTCGGATATCACGACGTGGTCGAAGGCGTTGTCGGTGAACGGCAGCATCCGGCCATCCGCGCGTACCGTCGCCAGTCCGGGGTGCTCCGTATCGTTGTGAATCCCTTTCAGGGCAACGTCATCCATGTCGAGAGCGGTCACGTCGGCTCCCGCACGGTTCGCCGCGTAGGCGTGTCTGCCGTCGCCGCAGCCCAGGTCGAGCAATCGCTGTCCGGGGCGCAGCGCCAGTTTGTCGAAGTCGATGGTCAGCAACTCAGGGACGCTCCACGTGAACGGGTCGGGTTTGCCTGGCCTCGATGCCGTAACAGGCTCCGATAGTGAGCTTCAGTCTCTCGGGCGGTCGCGTGCCAGGTATACGGCGCCGCGCGGGCTACCCCACGATCTCCGAGTCGATCGCGCAGCGCGGAGTCCTCGAGAAGTGTTGTCAGCGCTGCGGCCAGGGCACCTGAGTCCGCAGGGTGTACGTGTAGCGCGGCGTCGCCGTGCGGTCCGGTGACTTCTGGAATGGCGCCCGCCGTGGTGGTGACCAGGGCGGTGCCGCAGGCCATCGCTTCCAGGGTGGGCAGGGAGAAGCCTTCGAACAAGGACGGCACGCACGCGACCTGGGCGCCGCGAATGAGGTCGGCTAGTTCGGTGTCGGACAGGCCGGAACGAAAGCGCACGTGGGCGGTCAGGCCGAGTTGGTCGATGAGTTGTGCGGTCGGTCCGTCGGGGCGTGCGCTGCCGACGACGACCAGTTCGGCTGTGCGTTCGCTGCGGACGAGTGCGAAAGCGCGCAGCAGGACGGGGAGCCCCTTCAGCGGGACGTCGGCGCTGGCGGTGGTGACGATTCTGCCGGTGATCTTGTGCGTTGAACGATCTGGGCGGAACATTGTGTGATCGACGCCGACCGGTACCACGTCGACATTGTCGGCAGCCACGCGCATATGTGCGGTGATCGCGGCCTTGGACGCGTGCGAGACGGCGAGAACGGCCGGCAGAGTGCGGGCGACGCGATGCTGCATCGCGGTGAACTGGTACCAGCGGCGCAGTTCCGCCTGACGACGTGGGGTGACGTTGCGGAGTTCGAGGTCGCGGTCGATCGCGATCGGATGGTGGACGGTGGCGAGCGTGGGTAGCCCGAGGTTGAGCAAGCCGTAGCCGAGTCCTTGGTTGTCGTGCACGAGGTCGAACTGATCCCGGTAGCGGCGTAGGTAGCTCCGCGCGCGAAACGAGAACGCCAATGGCTCGGCGAATCTGCCGCGTCGCATGCCAGCGAACTCGACCCAATCCGGGATGCGTCGTAACTCGGATAGTGCGGGGGTGCGGAACGGGGTCGGCTCCCCGAACAGGTCCAAGCCCGGGAGCCGGTGCAGCCGCACCCCGCGGTCGACGACCGGGTACGGCGGGCCGGCGATCACGTCGACCTGGTGTCCGAGCGCGTGCAGTTCGCGGCTCAGGTGCCGGACGTAGACGCCCTGGCCGCCGCAGTTCGGTTTGCCGCGGTAGCTCAGTAACGCGATACGCAACGGGGAATCGGGTGGCCTCATCCGGTCAGACCACCGTTGACCGAGTGGCTACGGCGCCGAAAGGTACTGAGGCCAGAACGCCAACTGCGTCCGGATGCCATCGGGGACCCGGTTCCGCTCGCCGAAGACCCTGACGGCTTCGGGTAGCAGGGCTTGGAACTCGGCGAGGGCCTGGCGGATGTTGGTCGACTCCATGGTTTTCGCGAGGAACAACGCCGCGTGGTAGCGGGCGGTAATCGTTTCGGGATGATCCTCCCCGTAAGTGTCGAGCAGAGTGGTGACCAACTGCGGATAAGAAAACGCGACGGGGGGGGGGTAGCCGTTTTCTGCCCTGTCGTAGAGCAGGTTCTGTTGGGTACGGAGAGTGTCGAGGTGGGTTGCTCCCAGTACCCGTTCGCGTGAAGGCAGAACTTCCTCCCACAACGCGATCGCCTCCGCGTGCCGCCCACATTTGCTGAACATGAGTGCCAGGTGGTGGCGCGCCATCAACGTGAGTTCGTCATCCGCCCCGAGGCGATCGGTGCAGTCGCTGACCAGGTCGCGGAACTGGCTCAGGCCGGAATGCGGGTCATCAAGGCCGGACCAGAAGGCGATGTGCTCGCGGACGATCAACGTCTGCCGGTCGGTCCGGCCGAGTTCACGTTCACTGTCCGGCAGCAGGCCCCGGAGAAGGTCCAGTGCACCGGCCCGGTCCCCGGCCTCGGCGGTCCACCGCCCCAGCCACGCGCGAGAACGGATAGCCAGCGACGAGTTCGCGCCGAGTTCCTCGGCGATTCTGCGACTCCACCGGCCCCACCGTGCGCGATTGTCCGCCGGGATGTTCGAGCTCCGGCGCTCCACGCTCAGAACCGCCGCTTCGAACGCTCCGATGCGCCACAGGTGCTCGGCTTCGGCCACCGCCGCGTAGTGGTGACACGGATCGTCGGGGTGATGTTCGGCCATCGGCGCCAGCTCGGCGATGGCATCGGCCAGCGCCCGGTGCGCCTGATTGGCGTCGATCCCGCCGATACGGTGGCCGCGCAAGTAGCTCGCGACCGTCGGGTGCATCAAACTCGCGGTCTCCCGTTCGGTCCCCGCGCGGGCTCGCGAGGTCAGGGTATCCAGCCGCACGAGCACGTCGTGTACTTGTGCGGCTGTACCCGGGCCGTCGAGCTTGCCACTGGCGAGGCAGAGCAGCGGCAGCGGAAGCGGCTGCTCGGTGGCGGCGAGGACGGCGAGCACCGGTGCCGCGGGGCTGGCCGTCGTCATCGCCCCTGCTCGCCGCAATACCGCGTGGTAGGTGGCGCTGAGATCGGCGGACAGCGCGCGGTGGTCTCCGGGCTGCTGTACCCAACGGTCCGCTTGCAGCGTGGCGACCAGCCAGTTTCCCGACGCGCTCCGGGCCAGTTCCTCCGCGTCCTGATCCGACATCCCGCGTCCGGTCGCATAGGCCTCGAGGTCCTCGTGCCGGGCACCGCTCACCACGAGCACCGACATGTGCTGCACGGGCTCGGCAATCTTACCGCTCGCGATGACGACCTGTACCGCCATCGCTGGATCCGGCTCGATCAACCGCTCCAGACCGGACAGGTCGCCGGCGTCCACCACCAGCCGTACCGGATCAGCGTCACCGCCACGGTCGCGCAGCGGGCCGAGCACCAGGCGTTCCAGCGCGTCGGCAGCCAGCCACTCGGCCTCCGACGCCGCATCACGGAAACGCCGGGCGGAGTCAGCGAAATCGGGAACGGTCCTGATGAGCTGATCTGCGATGTCGCCCGCAAACCGGTCGATCGTCCCATCAGCGCCGAGGAACACCGCGGCATGCGGACGGTGCCGAGCTTCGGTGAGGTCGGGTCTGGCCAGCACAGCGAGCAGGGTCGACTTCCCGGTGTGCGCCGCTCCGGTCACCGCCACGCACCGCACTCCCGAATCGATCAGTGCACGCAGGTCGTCCAGCGCGGCGGTCGGGTGGTAGTGGCAGGTCAGCCGGAGCGCTTCGTCCACGTACGCCGTGCCGGCCAATGGTGACCGGAGCCAGTCGGCGTCGACGTTGCGGGCGATCCACAACGCGCTGTCCCCGGACGGAAGCGGTGCGCCGCCGTAATACGCCATCCCAGTGGCGACCTGCCGAGGGCACAGTTCGTTGATCGGATCTCGCAGGTGCGCGGACCCCAACCGTTCCACTGGCTGCGTTCGGCCGTTGCGCACCAGGTAGACGAGATTCTTGGTGAAACAGCCCCCGGCCGCGGGCCCATCTCCGGTGGCGGTGAGCAACTCGAACCGTTGCCCGGACTGGCGGACGGTCTCGACCCACTGGCTGCCGGCCCGGTCTGCGGCGACCCCGGAGCCGCAGGTGTCCAGCAGCAGGATCAGTCCGTCCATCGCGGAGTACTCCCGCAGCAGCTCTTTGAGGCGTTGTCCTAGCAGGAATGCTCCGCGAGAGTTGGGGGTGGCGGGCGAGTCCGTCGCCATCAGGTAGAAGTCGTCGTCGACGACAGCACCGTGCCCGACGAAGCTGAGCACCAAGGTCGACCCGTCGTCGGCGGCCGTGCGGAAGGCCTGCTCGATGGCACTGTCCAGCTCTGCCGCGCTCCGGTCCAGCAGCACCGGGCCACTTTCGAGCACGGGCGTGCAGCCGCCCGCGCCAGGATCTGTCAGGACTGCGGCCAGGTCGTGTACGACCGTGGGCAGGAACGACAAGCGGTTCAGTGCCGCGCACTGCGAGCCGATCACCAGCATCGTTCGTCCACTCATCGAATCCAGCTTGCTCGGTAGAGATCGTCTGGGCAAGGTGTTGGACTACGAAGAGTTGAAGTTCACCCACCGCTGGTGAAGGGGGATACGTGGCAGAGGTGGTGTTGGTGCATGGGATCGGTCAGCAACAGCAGACCCCCGACTCGCTCGAACAGGCTTGGTTGCCCCAGCTCGCCGGTGGCGTCCGGCTTTTCGGATGCCCTGATCTAGCCGACCAGCTGTGGCGAGCCTCCCGACCCGGGGAACTCGACGTGCGGATGGCGTTCTACGGCGACCTGTTCGTCAAGGACGATCAGCAAGGTGACGCCGATGACGCCGACCTGCCGGAGCGGGCGCAGCGGATCTTCGACACGCTCGAGGTCGAAATCGCACAGCACGCCGCCGAGCGAAGCACCGACCCGCACGATCGCCGGGAAGCCGAACGAGCGCTCGCCGCTCTCGTAGATCAGGCAGACCAGCAGGGGATCGGTGCCGGTCTGCGGCCGGTGCTCAACAGCCTCGTCCGCATCCGTCCCTTGGCAAGACTGGGCACGGCCTTCGCCGGATCCGTGCTGCGCACGGCCCTGCGTCAGGTCAGCCTGTACTTGTCCGACGACGTCCTGCGCGAGCAGGTGCAGGCCAGGGTCGCCGCTCACCTCACTCCGGATACCGCAGTGTTGATCGGCCACTCGCTCGGTTCCGTGGTGGCCTACGAGGCCGCACACCGGCTCGGCCACCCACTGCCGCTGCTGCTCACCCTCGGCTCACCCCTCGGACTACGCAACATCGTCTACGACCACCTACGGCCCCAACCACCCACTGTGCCGCCACAAGTACGTCGCTGGGTCAACGTCGCCGACCGAGACGACATCGTCGCCGCCAGCCTCGACCTCACCTCCCGCTTCCCGGGCGACCACGGGGTTCTGGAGAACACCTACACCGTGGACAACGGTGCCCGGCCCCACGACGCGACCTTCTACCTGAACAAAAAGACTGTCGCCCAGGCCATAACTGCCGCCCTCGCCACGTCGCGCCCGATCGACGTGGGGTAGGTGGGATACCCGGCCTTCTTCGTGCTTTGAGCGCTGCGAAGGTCGACCTCGGATCAGCGCAGACTGGCAACTCGGGGACTGTCCGAATAACGGTGGATCTGGCTTGGTTTCCGGTTAGTTCGCGCTCGGGGTGATGCGGTCTTCGAACGTGATGGCGAAGGCGTTGAGCGCGGGTTTCCACCTCATGGCCCATCGTGCGTTGCCGCGTCCGGTCGGGTCCAGGGACCGGGTGGTGAGGTAGAGGCATTTCAGGGCGGCTTGCTCGGTGGGGAAGTGTCCGCGGGTGCGGATCGCGCGCCGGTAGCGGGCGTTGAGGGACTCGACGGCGTTGGTGCTGCAGATGACCCGGCGGATCTCCACGTCGTCGTCCAGGAATGGCACGAATTCGGATCAGGCGTTCTCCCAGAGCCGGATGATCGCCGGGTATTGGCCGCCCCACTTGTCGGTGAACTCGACGAAGCGTTCCTTGGCGGCGGCTTCGGTCGGGGCGGTGTAGACCGGCTTCAGGTCGCGCGACATCTGCCCCCAGTACTTGCGGGAGGCGTAGCGGAAGGTGTTGCGCAGCAAGTGAATTACGCAGGTTTGCACGATTGCCCGCTCCCATACCGTGGTGATCGCCTCGGGTAGACCTTTCAGCCCGTCGCAGACGGTGATGCACACGTCGCCGACCCCGCGGTTCTTGATCTCGGTCAAGACGGCGAGCCAGAACTTGGCGCCCTCGCCACCGTCGCCGGCCCACAGGCCGAGGATGTCCCGCTCGTCATGGACGGTGACACCGATCGCGACATAGATCGGCCGATTGGTGACCTGCCCGTCGCGGACTTTCACGTGGATGGCGTCCACGAAGATCACCGGATATACCGGATCGAGCGGCCGGTTGGCCCATTCGGCCATCTCCGGCGAGGACCTTGTCAGTGATCCGCGAGATCGTGTCCTTGGAGACACGAGCGCCGTAGACGTCGTTGAAGTGCGCGGCGATCTCGCCGGTGGTCAGACCCTTCGCAGACAGCGACAACACGATCTCATCCACTCCGCTCAACCGCCGCTGCCGTTTCCGCACGATCTGCGGCTCGAACGAGGAGTCGGTATCGCGCGGCACCTCGATCTCCACCGGGCCGATCTCGGTCAACACCGTCTTCGACCGTGTGCCATTACGAGAGTTGCCACCGGTCCGCCCGGCCGGGTCGTGCTTGTCGTATCCCAGGTGCTCGGTCATCTCCGCGTCCAGCGCGGTCTCGAGCACGTTCTTCGTCAGCCGGTTGAGCAGCCCGTTCGGGCCCACCAGATCGACACCCTGCTCCTTGGCCTGCGCCAGCAGCTGCTCGGCCAGCCGCTGCGGATCCACATCCTCAGTCACAGGCTCCAGTGTTTCGGTCATGAACGATCCCTCCCGCCAAGCTCACGCCCGGCGTGTCAGACCAAGACCAGATCCACCGTCCATCGGACAGTCCCCTCGCCTCGACGGCGTGCAGCAGCGCAGGTTCCCGGCGGCTGCCCGCCTGCGGGGTCTCGATCGTGTCGGCCTTGCGAATCAGTTCGATCGGTGAACGAGGAAACTGACCTCTCGATGGGATTTCGACGAACGACGGCGCACCACGGTCAAGCCAGATGTGACCCGGAGTCCGGCCAGGCTGCCTCTTTGGTCTCATTTCGCGAAAGGTGCAGATCCTGCGGGAAGACCGGGCATTCGGGAGTGCTCCGTGCGCCAGCCGGCTCTGCGCGGTGCACCCTGGTCGTGACCGCGTGGAGGGAGTTATCGGTGAGTAACAAGAAGGCTGGCCAGTCGCCGAGAACGCCGACGCCTGCGAACGGCGAGCTGAAGTCGGCGGCGGAGGGAGACGGCAGTGAAGACGGGCCCCAGGACCACTGGCTGTTCCTGGTCGATCCGCTGTGGGAGCCACCGGAGGACGACCGGGGCGCCCCAGCCGCGACTGAGACGGACGAAACCTATGCAGCCGCGGTGGCGATCGAGGGCGAGGAAGACGGCGAAGTGCAGATGCCTCCGCAGGAGGCCGTCGTCGGTGGGTGGCTGGTGGATGGGGACGGCAACACCGGCCGGTTCCACCCCAACCCGGACTACGTACCGTCGTCGCCGGAATCCCCGACGGATCCGGTCGACGCGGCGTTGCTGCGAGTGGCCGACGGGGAATCGCCGGTGGACGAACTGCTGGAGGTGCTCGCTGGCGGACGGTACGGCGTCGCGGTGAACGAGCAGGACCAGCCGCTGCGGCTTTCTTCCCCGGACGACGTCATGTCGCTGCTGGTCACAACGGCGCCGGCGCGGAGGTTCGGCGTCGCCGAGGTCGAGCACTGGCGCGACGTGACGGCGTCGGAGCTGGCGGAGCTGGTCGGCGAGTATCAGGTCGATCTGCTGGTCAACCCGGCTGGGCCCGCGACGATCCGCTTGCTCGGTGAGGTCTTCGTCGCGCAGGTGACCGAGACCCCGGCGGAGCGTCCAGAAATCGTGGAGGATCTGTGAAGTCTCGTGCGGAGACTGACGGTGTCATCACCGGCTCAGCCCACATGAGGAGGCCTCGTGGAATCCGTCACCGTTGCCGTCGACGCCCTTGATCCGATCACCCGGTCCGGGGTGCCCGCGGTGCTTACCGGAAACCCTTACCTCCGGCTGCTGCCCGACGCGGAGAAGGGCTCGGCGGACGTGCTCGTCTTCGTCCGCCCGGTGGTGACCGACGAAACGCTCGTCGAAATCCGTGATGCCCGCGACCGGGCGACGGTGGAGGGGGGACAGCGGATCGTGCTGGTCACCAACCACTTCAGGCGTACCGACCTAATGATCGCCATCGAGAGCGGAGTGCTGGCCATCCTGCCTCGGCGAGAGGCCGTCGCGGCCAGGTTGATCCCGGTGATCGTCCACGCGAAGCAGGGCGTGGCCGATCTGCCGCCGCAACTGCAGGGGCAGTTGCTTACCCAGCTGAACAGGCTCCGCCGCGAGGTCCTGGAACCCATCGGGCTGACCCTGTCGGGCCTGGCCGAACGCGAGCAGAGCGTAATGCGACTGGTCGCCGAGGGCCTCGGCACCGCGGACATCGCCGAGCAACTGCGGTACTCCGAGCGCACCGTGAAGAACATCCTGTACGGCATGATGAACCGCCTGAACTTGAGCAACCGTGCGCACGCGGTGGCCTATGCCATCCGGGTCAAGGCGATCTGAGCTGCGGGTTCGCGCCGTCTCGTCAGGGAACTTCTGTACCAGGGTGCGAGTAGGGCCGGGCAGCGTTGCGTGTTTGGAGCGCAGGGGTTGGCAGAGACTGTGGACATCATGTTGCGAAACGTCTTCGACCTGGCTAGACGGGAGGCTTGATGTCGTACGAGATGAAGATCCGAGAGCTGATGGCCGACTATCACCGGCAACGCGCCTCGCTCGCCGAGATGCAACACCGGATGAAGGAAACAGTCGGTACGGCCGTCGCGCCGAGGCAGGCCGCGAAGGCCACGGTCAACGCGAACGGGGAGCTCGCTGAACTCACGTTTCCCACCAACGCCTACAAGAGCATGGCGCCGAAGGAACTGTCGACGATGTTGCTGAAGGTCATCGGCGATGCTCGTGTGGACGCGATGAGGTCGGTCACCGGGATGATCGGTGCGCAGCTCGGCGACGGCAGCGAGACCATTTCGGACCTGCTCGGCCCCGATGCCGACATCACCAAGCTGATCACGAGCGACTCGTTGATGGCACCGGAGGTTCGCGAGTACCTGGGTGGCGACGCGGTGCGGCTCGACCAGGAGGCGGCGAGCGCGGAGGAGGAATCGTGGCCGAAGAAGTAAGGGTCGACACGGACCGGCTCGCCACCGTGCCGGAGGCTCTTCGTCAGGCGAACGCGCTGGTGCAGGACTTCCAATCCGCGGTACGGCGGCTGGCCGCGGGCACGACGGCGATGTTCGGCGCGGAGGGCACGATGCGTGCCGCCCAGGACAAGTACGACGAGGCCTGCGCGAGCTTGGCTGAGGTCGCCGAGAACCTGGAGGCCGTGGTCAACGAGTCCGCGCGCCGGATCAACGACGTTCAGCGCAACTACGTGCGGACGGACGCCCAATCCGTCGCCTTGGCCGACGACGCGGCGCGCGGCATTGCCGACGCGACACCGGGCGTCGACGGCCCCAACCGCGGCGCTGTCAACCCTGGCCGCGTCACGCGGTAAACACGGATCGTTTCTCGCGTCCCGGCGGCGTCACCCCTCGACGCCGCCGTAACGCGTCTCTCATCGATGGTGGGGTGTGAGTGGTGTCGGGTCCAGTGGATGGGGGTGGTGGTTCTGAGTGGGGGTGGGCGCAGCCGTTTTTTTTGATGACGATGGGTCAGCGGTTGCCGGAAGGTTCAGTGGGGGAGTTGCGGCGTCGTGGGGTGGTGTGGGGTGAGTTGGTGGGTGGGCTGGGTGGGTTGGTGGGAGTTGCAGATGTGACGGATGGGGTGTTGGGAGAGGCGTTGGTGGGGGATGTGGGGGATGAGGTGCGGGGGTTTGTGCGGCGCTTGGGTGAGGTGGGTCCTGGGTTGGTGGGGGCGGTGGGGGGGTTGGGGAGGTTGTTGGGTGAGGTGGCGGTGGAGTTGGAGCATGGTTTGTGGGCCTTGTTGGTGGAGTTGATGTTGTTGGCAGTGGAGGTGGCGCGGGCGGTGTCGATGGCGGTGGCGACGTTGGGAGCGAGTTTGGTGGGGTTGGGGGCGCGGGTTGCGGCTGCTCGGGTGTCGATGATGGCGGTGTTGCGGCGGATGGCGTTGGTGGGAATGGGTGAGGTGGTGGAGGAAGTGGTGCTGGATGTGGGGGTGCAGGTGGCGCAGTTGTTGTCGGGTGGGCGTTCGGGGATGTCGGGGCAGAGCGTGGGGATGTCGGCGTTGGGTGGTGGGTTGGGTGGTGGTGTTGCTGGTGGGTTGCGGGATGTGGTGGGTCGGGTGGTGGGTCGGGGGTTGTCTGGTCGGTCGGGGGAGGTGGTTTCCAGTGCAGTGACGGAGGCTGGGGCGGAGGTTGTTGCTGGTGGGGTGTTGGGGGGTGGTGATGTGGGGTGGGGTGCGGTGTCGGGGGTGACGACGGGTGCTGTGGGTGGTGTTGCTGGTTGGGGAGACCTGCGCGACATCACCGTCCCCGACGTCGACCTCCCAGACACCACCAGCACCAACGACGCTGAGGGCGCGACAACAGCGACCGGCACCACCGGAATCGCAGACACCATCGCAGGCAGCGCTACGGCGGCTGCTCTCCCTGCTGGCCGGACATCCGGTGATGGAGCCGCCAGTCCAGCCACCACGCAGCACGCGACCGCGCGCACACTCGGGGCGGCACAACACACCGGTGCATCGCAAGACAGCGAAACGTCGCAAGAACCGAGGGCGCCACACGAGGCGGCCGGGGTACAGGAGACCGGGAGTCCGATCCGGCAGACACCTTCCGCCGAAGCCACCCACCGACAAGCAGCCACGATCCCCGACACAGCCTTCACAACCTCCGAAGTGACGAACTCCTCGGTCACCTCGGACACCGTGTCGGAGCGGGGGTTCGAGTGGTCGGGCTCCAAAGCATCGTCGGAGCCGACTGACGCCTCGTCGATGCGCACGCCCGTCGACGAGGTACCTGACGAGACCATCGGCCAGGCGCCTGAGCGTCTGAGCACCGCCGTCTCGACCGCCGCACCCGAAGACGTAGCGGACCAACGACCGGAGCCGCAAGAAGACAGCGCCGTTCGCGACGGCTCACATCACCGCGACGTCCGCGGCGCCGTCGTCCAGGACGTGACCGACGCTCCGGTCGTGGGCGCGTTCGCTGGCACGCAGCCGGGCCAGGTGGGATCGACAGCACCGCCGCCGAACACCGTGGCCCCGGCAGGCGCACCGCAGGCATCCACACCGCAGGCATCCACACCGCAGGCGGCGGCGCCGCAGGAGCCAGGTTCATCGCGCAACACGGCGTTGCCCGGGTCGGTCCGCACGACGCGGGACCGGGCCAGCGTGGACAGCTCGACGCGTGTCGTGACCGACTTCTTGTCGACGGAAGCCGACGCGCCGGACGCGACGACAGTGGGCAAGCACGAGAGCCCGGCCGTCGAGGATCTGGTTTCGACGGCGGCGGCCATCCCCAACCGGGCAACCCCGGGCGAACGAGCCGACGAGCGGGAGGCGATCAGCGAGCCGAACTGGCCCAGCCAGCAGCCGGACGCCGCACGAGCCGGTGGCGACCGGACCCCGATCGACCTAAGCGGGTTGTCCCTGGAGTCGGGCGAACCGGCCCGACCGGTCTCCGTGGCGCACGGGTTCACCGCCTTGACCGACCTGCGCGGGCGCGTGATCGGTGCGGTGCGATCCACCCGCGGTGACAACCAGTTCGTGGTAGCTGCCCAGCGGATGTTGCGCAACCCGCCGGTCAGTCTCGCCGTCCGAGTCCGCGGCCCGAGGGGGGACCGCGAGAGACATCGACCGTTGCAGCCCGACGCCTTCTTCCTCGTCTTGGACGAGGACACGTCCATGGGCGCTCGCGCGCTCGCCGATGGTCTTGCCGCGCAGGCGAATCCGCCACTACGAGCATTTGGTTCCGTCGTGCTGATGCGCGCCGCCGCAGGCATCGACGCGGGGCCGTACGGATTTGCCAGGTCGTTCCAGCGGGCGTTGGCGCTCCTGCACGGCGTGAATTTGCCGGTGTACGCGCCTACCGAGTCCCTCGGACCGGATGGCGGCACGGTGCTGGAGCGCGGGCGGTGGCGTCGATTTGACCACGGGGCCGAGACGCGTGCCGAACAGGAGCGGCTGAGTTCGGTGTCGCAGCCCGGGCTGACCTGGCAGACGCAGCGGCTGGAAGGCCCGGACGGCCGTCGGTCCGGCCTGTTGTTCTACGCAGAGGCGGACTCACGCACGGCCGGGGTGGTCGATATCGCCTCTGGCTACCGGTATGGGCAGACGGGCGAGCCAGGGGGCCTGCGGTCCAACGCGTTGCTGGTGTTCGTGGACGTGGACGAGTACGGCAGGTTCTTGGTGCACACGCCTGCGGGCAGTGTCGTTCCTCAGCCGGGCGGGGCGTTCGCCGACATCGTGATGGAGCATGATCCGGATCCGGAGCGGATCTGGGACGCCATCGTTCTGGTCGCCCCGTACGCCGCCGACATCGCGAACTCCGGAGTCTCGGAGTTTGCCCACGTTTACCACACCGTCTACGGCAGGACGGTGGACGTCGTGGCGCCTTCCGGCCCGGTCGGCCTTGACGTCAACGCTGGCCGCATGGAACTGAGTGACACCGAATGGACGATGGTGTCCGCAACGCCTGCGAAGGCCGACGATCGGCGTCTGCGGGTTACTCCGGTGCACGACGCCGCGGGCCGACAAGTCGGCGCGTACCTGCACGTACACGGCGACTACGCCGTGTACGACGCTATGGTCCGATCGCGAGCGTCTGACGAAGTCCAGCCGTGGCGCACCATGCCCGGGTATCCGCCCCAAGCTGTCGTCGGGTACGCGGAAGCACGCCTTGACAGCATCGCGGAGCGACGCCGAGCGCCCTGGGTCAACGATCTCGGGACGGCCGACCCGTACACCGTCGCGTTCCGCGGTGACGTGGTGCGGTTGGAAGTGGTCGACTCAAACGGCACGTCGATCGCGCAGTTGACCGGCGGCAGTCTGGCCGGGCTGCTGCGTGAACGCGGGATGCTCTTTCACGCGGACGCCCGGAAGGCGCTGGCCCTGATTGCGGCCAACAGTCCTCGGATGGGTGGTGATCCGGAGTACGCGGAGGCGGCGCAGTTCCAACGGGCACTGGCGGGATATGGCATCGACCGTCCGGTCTATGTCGCCACGTCATACGCGCGGATCTCCAGCACACACAACGTCCGGCTGTTGTTCACCGGCCCCGGTGTCTTCCGTCGTATGCACGCCGCGGACGCCGACCGTGCCCGGCAGGCACGGCAGGGTCTCACGGTGGCTCGTGGGTTCCCTGACGCCGCCAGTCTGCGTACTACGGTCAGGTCCCTCGTCGCGCAACTGAACCCGACGGACCCGAACGTGTTCGGTTCCTATCTGGGGGAGGTCGGCTCGGTTCTCGGCGACTCCGACGTCGCCCGCCGTCTACCGGACATGCTGCGTTCCGGCGGAACCGTCGTCCGGCTGCAGGCCGTGCCACCTGATCCGCTGACCGACCTGGACCTCGTCGTCGAGGTCGTCGGAGTGGGTGCGCCGCGTCGTGCTCAGGCCGACCAGTCGCACAAGGTGAGCGAACACGAGCTGTGGTCACCACGCGGTACGCAGGAGACAGTCACGCTGACCGAGGGGGCCGGCGGACGCATCGTCCAGGCGCACGACGTGCGGTTCCGGGTCAGGATCGCGTCGGTCGGCGAGCAGGACAGACCGGTCCAGGTCCGGGAGGCCGAGGCGACGGTCCCGATGTGGCTGTCGCACGTCGAGCGGCGTGCGGACCCCGGCGAGTCCCCTCAGTTGCGATCCTCGACCGTGGTTGGCACCGAGGTCGCCGGGCTCTCCCCGTTGTTCGGTGCGTTGTCGATGGCGCTGGACCTGACCGATCCGACGGCTATTGCCGCGGTGAGCCACTGGCTGGCCGGGATGGAGTCCGGCAGGCGAGCACGCGACCTGCTCGAGGGCCACCCCGTCAGCGAACGTTTCGGGCCGCCTGAGCAGGCCAGTGGAACCATCAGGATGGCCTTCGCCCCGAACGTGAATCCGGAGCAGGGTGGTGCCGTGACGGCGGCGACCGCCACACGAACCAGCCACACGATGACCGGACACGACGGCGCACACGCCGTGGGCTGGGTCGGGCCGGTGGCCCTCGCACGGCACAGCCAGCGGTTTACCGCCATCTTCCATGTGACGCCGGTGGGTTCGGAGCAGTCACAGGAGTTGCGCGGGGCCGTCGAGGGCGTCGCCTGGCAGGCGGTCCGACGGCGCAGCTCCCCGCCCGCGCCTACCACCGTCATCGCGTCAGACCTCGATGCGCTACGGACCGAGGCCGCGTGGGTCCGAGCACACCACGTCGGCGTGGTGAGCAGCGTTGGTGTAGCGGAACGCGAACTGCGCAGAATCGTCGTATCGGCCCGAATGACGCCCGTTCAGGCCGAGACCGTCGTGCGTGAGCTCGCGGATGCGATGCCGCGGCTGGTCAACGCCGACGGGGTGGCGGTGGCGGTCGGCAACCTCCGGGTGATTCCGACGGTCATCCCGGCCGCGAGGCCGCACCAAGCGCCCGCGCGGGATGAGTTCGTCGCCTATACCGACGTCGCTCGGGCGACCAGAAGAAGGTTCGGGGCCCAGCGGTGGACCTACGACCTGACGGTAGACGTACTGGCCCCGGGAGGGACGGCCAGGATCACGGTGCCGGACGCGGTCGAGATCGTCGCGCCACGACGGCACGAGGTCGAGCCGTTGATCGTCGCCGAGGGCGAGCCAGGGTGGCCGAGCGGGTCGGCGCGGCCGGTCGACTCGCCGCCCCGGCCGCCAGCGGAATCCTCGGGCGTGGATGTCCGCCGCGCCGACGGCGAACGGGTGCTGGCCGACGAGTCCTGGCGGCACAGTGACCGGACCGTCGACGACCCGGCGGCGGCGTGGGCACGGCACCCGCGGCCGGTGGACCCGGCGCGGATAGACGATGTGCGCGACCTGATGGAGCCAGCCCGGCACACCGCCGAGGCGGGCGGACTGCGCGACGACAGCGAGATCCAGGTCACCACGGACGGTGCCCGCCCGCGGCTGCGGCTCCGAGGCTGGCGAAGCCCGGTGGCTTTCGAGGTACGCAGGCTGGAGTTCCCCGGCCAGGGCGATGAGCCGGGCACGGTCGTGCAGGACCGCACCTTCCGACTGTATGTACACAACCCCGACCGCCTCGACCTCACGACGTTCCGGGACGCGGCCCGCGAAGGCGCCGCCCGGATCTGGAACAACGGCTATGCGCTGCCGCGCGGCGACCAGTTGAACGTCCACATCGCGTTCACCGACGACCCCGACGAGGCGACCGGAACCATCACCGCCACGCGGCCCGGCACGGCGGTCAGCCAGACCCGGATTCCGGTCGACGCCACGCCGGCGCAGTTCGCGCACGAGATCGCCGGGCACTTCGGCGGACTGGACGACACGTACCTCGTCGCCCGGCCGGACGCGCCCGTCTTCCAGCACAGCAGAGGCAGGGTCGTCCGTCACCTCGACGGCGAGGTCGAGGTCGTCGGCCGGGGCCGCGTCGTGGACGATCGGGGGATCATGGGCGCGCGGGCCGGTCACCCGAGCGCCGCGGTCACCCCGGCGAACCTCTGGCTGCTGGACAAGCGCGGCCCCAGTCCTCAGTTCATCCGGCCCACGGTGATTGACCCGGACACCGGTCTGCCGGGCGAGCAGCCGGTGAACCCCAACGGCGGCGGCTCCCTCCGTTCAGCGCATGCCGCCGATCTGGTCGAAGACGGTCCCGAATGGCCCGGCGACGCTGTCGGCACCGTGCTGCTCGACGCCGACGGACGGCTGCACGGGGTGCATTTCTACCCGCCGGACAGCCGTGCGGCCCATGCGGCACGCAACCACTCCGTCACGTCGTCCGAGTCGATCTACGTGTTCGCGGGCGAGCACCACCTGGGGTTCGCGGTCCACGGGCCGGACGGGATGGTTGGCCAGGACGGCGCGCGGTTCGCGCACACCGTCATGGCCGCGCTGCCCAGTGGCGCCGGCGGCCGGCCGCTGGCGCTGGTCGTTCAGCGCGCAGGCACCGGCCGCGACGCCGTCCTTCCGTCGCCGGCGGAGGATTTCCAACGGACGCTGGCGACGTTCTACGCCGACGACCGGCAGGTTTCGGCGCTTGACGACTTTGACGTGTGGCAGTCGTTCTCGCAGAGATTCCCCGAGAGCGGGGCCGCGGTCTCGCCGCTGTACGCGCGAGGCAGGGCGGCGGGAGCCGTCTATCACGGCCGCGGTGCGGTGGCAGACCGGGTCGCCGCGATGCGCCTGGTGCAGGCCGCACCGAGCCGGCTGATGACCTTCGCGGACGGCGACAGCGGTGAGTCGGAGGTGACTGCCGCGCCCTGGGGCCCGGGCGATGATGCGTTCTTCGTCTTCGTGCAGGCCGAACGTCCGGCCCGGCAGGGGCTCGTCGCGCCAGGCGCGGTCGTCGCGAGGCACATCGATCGAGTGGCTGGTGCGACGATCGCCGAGCGGGGTTCGGTCGTGCTGTGGCACGACAGCCCCGACGGGTACCAGGCGGTCCGGTCCTTCGCCGGGGACTTCCAGCGCGAACTCGATCGGCTTACCCGCCGCAACCGTCCGGTGTACGCGCCATCGAGCGGGGCGCGGTTGACAGTGCGCCACGGTACGGGCGGTGCCGCAGCCGTCATCGACGGTGGCGGCATCATCCGCAGGTTCGACCACCGTGCCGAGGACCAGGCGCTGAGTGCTCGTGAAGCCGCCTTCTTCGCCGACAACGCCTCGACTGGCAGGCGAGACTGGGAACTGCGCACGCGGCTCGGGTGGTTCGTCGGGTACCGGCTGCAAGCGCCGGACCACGAACGTGACGCACGCCTGATTCGCTACGTGTCTTCCGTCTCGGGCTTGGCGGTGTTCGCCGACGTGGACGATCACGGCAGGTTCCTTTTCGACACCCCACTCGGCACGGCGGTGTACACCGGGACAGAACTGGCGACCTTCGTCGTCCGGCAGGTCCGTCAACGGCACGCGCTCAACATCCCTCAGCGGATCTACCTGGTCGCTTCCCGCTCAGCCCGTCTGGACCATGGCGGCGCCACGCAGTTCGCCACGACGCTGCAGGGGGTCTTCGGCTGGGATGTCCCGGTCATGGCGCCGACCGGTGTGGTGCCGACGGACGGCAACGGTTCGACGGGGCTCTCGTTCGACGACGGCGGGTGGGCGAGCGTCCTGCCTGCGGAGACGGACCCACGCCGGTGGTTCCCGGTGGCCATGCACAACGCGGCGGGCCGGGTGGTCGGCGTTCTCCTGACCGCCTACCGCCAGGCGGGAAGCTCCGACTTCCTCGGCGAGGTCGGTGGGGGACACTGGCCGCCGACCCGCGGCCCGGAGGTCGAGACGACGTTCGGCAGTTCCCTGCGGCACGACTTGTCGAACCATCGTTTCGACCGCGGGAAGCAGGCGCGCTGGGTCGACTCATCCGGCAGGCCGAACACGTTCTTCGTCGACGTCCACGGGACGGGGGGCACGCATTTCACCGTGCCGGGCTCCGGGCGGTGGACCGGCCAGGACCTCAGCAGAGTCCTGGCCGACCAGGGATGGCTCGGGCATCTCGCGAACTTTCCGTCGGTCACCTTGCTCGCGTGTGGTGTGGGCGGGCTGAGGGCAGATTCGGCTGCACGGACCTTCGCGGAGGCCATCAGGTCGATGGGGCTCAGTCGACGGGTCCACGCGGCGGACACCTACGTGGCGATGATGCCGACAGTGCGGATACCGTTCACGTCGGTCAAGACCGCCACCTTCGCGGTAGGCCCCTCGGCCCCTGGGTCGTTCCGCACGTTCGATCCGCAGGGCGCCGAGGAAAGGGCGACCGCTGACCTGGTGCGGCCGTCGCCGGTGGGAACCGTCGACGCGTCGCCTCTTCGTCGCGAACTGGCCGCGGTGCTCGACGACGGCCGGGGATGGCAGGCGCGCGTACCGGTCAGCGAGGTCTTCTCCGATGCCGCGGTCACGGCGTCGTTCGACCGCATTCTCGACTACGGCGGCTACGTGGTGCTGCTGGGTGGAGCGAACCGTGTGCCGAGGGCCCAAGTGCAGGTCGCGATCGTGCAGATGCGCGCGATGGGCGATGGCCAGACACAGGCGATGGTGCGATTCCGGGTTCGGTGGCCGGACGGGACGCCGAGTACGTCACGCGTCGTCGACGGCGAAGCCGACCTCGTGGTCCGCTTCGAACGGCCTCGCTCAGGCGCCGTGCGGAGTGTCCCGGTGCCTGGGCCTGCCGGCTGGGCGTCCGCGCGGATCACCGGTTGGGCGGCGCTGCCGGAACGGCTCCTGTCGGATCGGAGCGACGCGAACGACGCCGCGCTGACGCGCCGGGTCGTGCGGTGGGTCGAGTCGCTTGGCGCCGGGGAGCCCGCGACGGCACTCGTCGGCGGCGCCGAACGCGTCACGCGCCTGACCGGTCGCCATGCCGACATCACAGCCACCGTCGCACTGACCCTCGGTCCGAACGCCTGGGGTGTGACGTTGCCAGGCGGGGAGGTCCACGGCGGGCGGACCCTCGGCGGCGAGCACGACATCGTGTGGAGGCGGGCGGACAGGCATCGGCGAGTCGTCTACGGAACGGCCACGGTGCACGTACGGCCCACGTCGCAGCCCGATGTGCAGCCGCGGCGTATCACCATCGACGTCGTGGTCGCCGCGGACGCGGCCGTACCACCTGCGAGGTCCGTACGGGAGGTCTCCGACGCCGAGGCCGAATGGGTGCGCGACGCGCAGATGGGCGTCGCGGTCGGCGCAGGTCATCTGGACACGGTCCGGCAGACGGCCGTGGACCTGCTGGCCGAAGCCGGGCTCTCGCGCCCGGCCGTGACCGCGTTCGAGCAGGAGTTCGCGGCACGGCGGTCGCGGCTGCGGCCGCTGGATTCGCGCTCGGTGGAGTTGCCGGTGTCGTGGGACGGCGGCGAGGCGACAGTGGTGATCGGCGCGACGGCGACCCCGGCGACCGCTGCGTACCGCGGCGAGTTCGCCGAGGACCGGATCGTCCTCACCCCACGGTTCGGCGACCCGGTCGAGCTTCCCGCGCATCGGTGGGCATTCGACCTGTACCTGCGCGTCCGGCTCGAGACGGCCAGCGCGGCGCCGGTCGACCGCATCGTGTCGCTGACCGACGTTATGTTCGCCGCACCGCGTCGTGACAAGGCACGCGATGCGGGGCTGGACCCGCTCGCGCGCGCGAACCCGATCCTCATCCCGCGGTCCGAAGCAGCCGCCGTGCACAGCATGTCGTCAACCGACGAACCGGACGTCGAGATCGACGCGGACGCGGCATCTTTGACAGCGGTCTCGATCACGTCCAGCGCCATGGAGCTGGCCGAGGACCTGGTCGCGACACCCGTACCGATCGATGGCATCACGGGCGTCCTGATCCGTGACGACGACGGCCTGCTGCGGGGTGTGCACTTCCACCCGCCGACCAGTGCGGAGGCCGAGGCGGCGCGGCAGGCCGCGACGGGCGAGTCCACCGACCCGGACGAGCCGATCCTGGTCTTCGCGGGTGAGGACGACGTCGGATTCGCCGTGACGGGGCCGGACGGGACGGTACGGCAGACCGGCGCGCGGTTCGCGCATGTCGTAATCGGTGCGCTCGGCGTCGAAGGCGGCGGTTCGCGGCCGGTGGTGTTGGCCGTCCCCCGCGCCGCCGAGACCCGCCAGGGCATGCCCTACTCGCCCGCCGAAGAGTTCCAACGAACGCTGACGACGTTCTACGCCGACGACCGACTGGTACTGGCGACGACCGCGGTCACCGTATCGGCGGACGACACGGAGTCGTGGCGGACGTTCGACGTGCCGATGGCCGCCCATGCCGTCGCCTTCTCACGGCTGTACGCCAACGGCCGACTGGCTGGCGCGGTGTACCACGGTCGCGAAGGCGTGGCGGACCGGCTGCGGGCGATGCGCCTGGTCGAGGCCGAGCCAGGACGGGTCATGACCCACGTCGGTGACGGCACCGGCCCGGTGACGGAGCAGGCCGCGCCGTGGGGTTCCGGGAGCGCGGCGTTCTTCGTGTTCGTCCAGACCCCGCTGCCCGCGCGGGAGTCGCGGGCCGCGTCCGGCGCGCAGCTGGCAGATCTGATGCACACAGCAGGTTTCGGGGAGTACGACGACACGGTTGACTCCGTGGTCCTGTGGCGGGACAGCCCCGACGGGTACCGGCAGGTGGATACGTTCGCGGGTGCGTTCCAGCGGCGTCTCGGAGACCTCGGCGGCCGCGACCTGCCGGTGTTCGCGCCGTCCTCGGGCGCCCGGCTACAGGTCGTCGACGGCGTCGACGGGACCTCCTCCGTCGTCGTGCACGGCGGCGGCACAGTGCGTCGGTTCGACCAGGTGGCGGAGGAACAGGCGCTGCTCGCCAGGGAGGCGGCGCTGTTCCCGGTGGACCGACCGGTCGGTGACCCCGACTGGGAACTGTTCGATGCCGGGGGACACCTGCGTGCCCATCGGCTGTGGGCACCGGATGCCGAGCTGGACGCACGTCTGGTGCGCTATGCGGTGGGCGAGCCGCTGGCCTTGCACGTCTTCGCCGATGTCGACCCGCACGGCCGATTCCTGGTCGTGACGCCGAGCGGCACGGCCGCATACACCGGCACCGAACTGGCGATGTTCGTCCAGGACCGGTTGGGAAGCTTCGTCGTGGACCGGGTTCGTCTCGTCGCGTCCCGCTCTGCTCGTCCCGACCAGGGCGGGGCCCTGGAGTTCGCGAGTCAGCTCGACGCGGTGCTCGGTTGGGACGTCGAGGTGCTCGCGCCGACGGGCGTCGTGCGGCTGCCCCGGTCGGACGCCGACACGGTCTCCGTCGACGACGGCGAGTGGGAGGTGATGCGTCCGGCCAGAAGCAGCTCGGACGAGCGTACGGACGAGTTGTTCACGGTACCGCTGACTACCTCGGCAGGCCGGGTTGTCGGTGTCGCGCTGACCGGCCGCCGGGATCAGGTCACGCGGCTCGCCCTCGAAACGACAGGCGCGGGCCGATGGCCCCCGAACTCCCGGCTCGAGCGATCCTCGGTCATACACGGTGAAGCCGCGCTCAGCCAGCGGCAGGCGCGATGGGTCGACGCCCTCGGCAGAGTCGACACCTTCTTCGTCGTCGTGCACGGCAACGCCAGCCGCGTCAGCGGCTCCGCGAACTGGACCGGCGATCAGTTCGCCCGGGTGCTCGCCAATATGGGGTGGTTGACTCAGGCCGCGCGGTTCTCGTCGATGACCCTGCTCGCATGCTCCACGGGAGCACTGGACACCCCCGGGTCGGTAGCCGTGTCGTTCAGCACCGCGCTGCACGAACTGGGGCTCGACCGCCGAGTGCACGCGCCGAGCACCGTCTTCTCGATGGGACCGGACTTCTGGGGGCCGGAAGCGCCGGGCGTTCTGCGCACCTTCCACCCGTCGGCGTTGACCACGGCGAACCGTGCCAGAGTGGACCTTCCTGCACTGGTGGAGCCGATGAATGCCGCCCCGGTGCGCCGCGAACTCGGCGAACTGCTGTCCGGCATCGACGGTGCGGACAGCCTTCGGCCCGACTGGCTGGCAGCCTTCTCCGACGAGGCAATGACGGCGGCCTTCGACCAGCTGCTGGACGTGGACGGACGTCTGGTGCGGCTCGGCGGGCAAGACGGCGTGCCACGGGCTGAGGTCCTCGCCACCATGCGGTTGCTCCGGGACCTGGGGACAGGCCGGTACGAGGCCACCTACCAGCTGACCGTCCGATGGCCGGATCTGCCACCAGATGCGACCCGTATCGTCGAAGGCGAGGCGGATGTGCCGGTGCGGCTCAGCTGGCCGACGCCGGCCGCGCCCGGCGGCGTTCCACCGGACGACGACGGCTGGACGTCCGCACGGATCATCGGCTTGACACGGCTACGCGGCCTGCTGCTGAACGCCGAGTCCGACCAATACCAGCCGGCGTTGACCCAGCAGGTCGACAACTGGATCGACGGCCTGCGCTCCACCGATTCCGGCCGAGCGCTGGTCAGCGGTCTGTCTCGGCAAACCACGTTGGCCGGACAGGACCTGACCGATGTCATCGTTCGGCTTCGGCTGTCCGGCGATTCTGAACTATTCGCGGAGCAGGGCGCCGAGTCCGTCAGCGGAACGGCCTTCGACGGCCGCCACCAGGTCGTCTGGCAACGACCAGGCAGGCGACGGCTGTACGTCGACGGGACGGTCGAGCTGGAGATGACGTCCTTCCTGCGCGACGGCCCGCCGCAACACGAAAGCGTCCCGGTGCGCGCCCTCTTCGAGCGAGCCGCGCCGACGCGCACCTGGCAGGTGAGCGGTGCCGAGGCGCGCGCCGAAGCCGAGTGGCTCCGGGACGTCGGTCTCGGTATCGCGGAGAGTTCGGTGCACGTCGACGACATCTGGGACGCGGTGGTAGCGGCGAGCGACGAAGCCGGACTCCCACCCGAGGCCATCGCGGAGTTCGAGGAGGGATTCACGACTGCGTCCCGGTCGATCCTGCGGCTGCCGGGGGTCGGCCCCGTGGCGGAGTTCCCGCTGTCCCGCAGTGGCACCGAGGCGGCTGTCGTCGTCTGGGCGAGCCTGATCCCGGCGAACGAGCCGCATCGTGGCGCCCTCGCCGAGGATCAGGTGATGGTCACGCCGCCCAGCGGTCAGGTCATGTCGCTGGCCGCGCACCGGTGGGCTTACGACCTTCACGCGACGGTCACCGTCACCACCGCCGTAGGCGCCAGGCACGAGCGGACGGTGCGGGCTAGCGAGGTCATGGTCGTCGGGCCACGGCGTGCGGACGCCGGGGTCGCCGGGCTGTTCCTCAACGACCCGCGCACGGTGCTGCGACCGGTCGACGGCATCACCGGCGAGTTGGTCCGCGACTCCGACGGCCGGGTGCGCGGGGTTCACTTCCACCGTCCCGACAGTCGGTACGCCGAGGACGCGCGGTCGCGCGCGCTCGCATCATGGCCGGGGCTCGACGACCCCATCCTGGTGTTCGCGGACCTGTCCGACGGCAACTTCGTGGTCGCCGGGCCTGCGGGCCCGGTCCGGCAGGACGGCGCACAGTTCGCGCACACCGTCATCGGGACGCTGGCCGACGACCGTGGCGACCGGCCGTTCGTGCTGGCGGTTCCTGGTGCCGCAGGCTTGCCCGCCGTGTGGTTCCAATGGACCCTGACGTCGTTCTATGCCGACGACCGTCTGGTGCTGGCGACCTCGTCGGACACCGTCTCCCCGGCGAACCTCGAGTCCTGGCACAGAATGGAACGCCGACTCCCGGACGGATCCGACGCGGTGTCGCCCCTGTTCGCTCGCGGCCGGATATCAGGCGTGGTGTATCACGGTCGCGACGGCGTGCAGGACCGACTGCGCGCTATGCGGCTGGTGGAGGCGGAGCCGCGGCGGCTGCTGACCCTCGAGGGCGAGACTGGATCACCCGCGGCGGACAATCCTGTGCCGTGGGGTGGCGCGGACGAGGCGTTCTTCGTCTTTGTCCAGACCGATCGGCCCGCAGCACACGGACCGATGGGACCCGGTGCGGTGCTTGCCGATCGCCTGGGACCGGTCATCCCGCCCACGCGAGACGTCGTCCTGTGGCAGGACAGCTCGGACGGCTACCGGGTGCCCGATTCCTTCACCGCTCAGTTCCAGCAGGCTCTGAGCGAGTCCGCCGAGCGGAACGTGCCCGTGTTCGCGCCGTCCAGTGGCGCCCAGCTCGGGGTCCACGTCGGTGCGGGCGGTCCGGCGATGGTCGTTCACGACGGCGGCACGGTACGCCGGTTCGACCACGCCGAGGAACGGCTGGCCGTCGCTGCCCGCATGGCGGCGCCGCCGTTGGCTGTCGAACCGGACTGGGCGTTGCGGACCCCTGACGGGCGGCTGGTCGGACTGCGGTTGTCCGGGCCGCATGCCCGGAGCGACGCTTGGCGAATCCACTACGCGGCAACAGGACCGGTGCAGCCAACGCTGTATGTGTTCGCCGACGTGGACACCCACGGGCGTTTCCTGGTCCGGGCCCCCGGCGGCTTGTTCGCGTACTCGGGCAGCGAACTGGCCACGGTGGTGCACCTCGCGCACCGCCAGGAGACCGGAGACGCCGCAGGGGAGTCGGTGCGCGGGATTCGTCTCGTCGCATCCTGGTCGGGCAGGCCTGACCACGGTGGCGCCGCGGAGTTCGCCGGGAAGCTCGACCGGGACTTCGGGTGGGACGCCGAGGTGTTCGCCCCGACCGGACGGGTGGTGCTCGGCGAGTCAGGCGTCGACGTCCGGGGTGGCCGCTGGGAGGCCGTTCGCCCGGTACTGCCCAGGGTCGGAGTCGACCGGATCTGGCTGGACGCCGTGCCGCTGCACGACAGGTACGGCCGCGTCGTGGGCGTGAACCTGTCGGTGGACCGTGACCACGTCGTGGTGAACTCGCTCAGCGAGTCGAGGCGAGGGCACGCCACGTTCGAGCCGGACGAGGGAGCGGTTGTCCGTCATTGGTCGAAGCCCCGATGGGTCAACCGGCTGGGCAGCGACGACACCTTCTTCGTCGCGATCCACGGACGTCCACTGAACTTCGTTGTGAACAGTGCGGCGATCCATATGACACCGGAGCAACTCGCGCTGCTCCTGCACGATCACGGCTGGCTGCGGCAGGCCGCGAACCATTCGTCGATCACGCTGCTGGCCTCCGCAACCGGTGCGGTGGAGACACCGGTCTCGGCGGCCGAAGTGTTCGCCAGGGCGGTACGGCGACATGGCCTCGACCGGCCGGTGTTCGCTCCGACCACGGAGTTCGTTGTCACAGACGAGAGTTGGGGGGTGGACGGGCCCGGGAGATTCCGCACCGTCGACCCGTCCGGGTACGAGTTGGCACGCAGAGCCGTGCTGGAACGGCCATTGGTCACCGCCACGGTCGACGCCGCACCGCTGCGCCAGGAGATCGCTGACCTCCTAGCGCGCGGCGCGACTGGGGCCAGCCTTGCCGAGCTACGTCGTCAGGCCGACGCTCTTTTTTCCGATCACACCATGAGCGGGCAGGCCGGATACGTCCACGACCGTGGCGGCACCCCGGTTCAGCTGGGCGGCGGCGCAGTTGCACCGCGGGCCGAGGTCACGGTCAAGGTGATCGCGCTGCGGTCGATCGGTGACGACCGGTACGAGACGACGTATCAGATCGATCTCCGGTGGCCGGACCAGCCACGGGACGCGCCCCGGGTCCTGGTCGGGGAGGCCGACCTGGTGATACGGCTCGAGTCCGACTGGCAAAGCAGGACTCGTCAGTGGCAGGCGCCCTGGGCGCCGCACCAGTGGGGGCGCGTATGGCTGCACGGAGCGCCTTCCCTGCACCGCACCCTCCTTCTCGGAGGCGCGCTCGGCGACCGTGACCGGAACAACCCGCAACTGACCGACCAGGTCGAGCGCTCGGTCCAGACGACGTTCACCGGGGACGCCGCGCGGGACCTGGTCAACGGGCAGTCACGGACCATCCCGATCGGCGGGCCGCAGTCCGGCATCACGGCAGCGGTCACGGCGGAGCTGGACCAGGACGCGACGCAGGTGCGAGTCGACGCCGAGGACATCCCACTCGGACGCACTGTCGGTGCGGTGTACGGCGTCATCCTCCGCACCCGTGAACAACGGCGGCAGTACGTTTTCGGGTCCGTCAGAGTCACGTTGACGGACCAAGCCACGTGGGGTCAGCAGGTTCCGGTGATCGCTGTTCTCGAGGACGCGATGGTCCAGACTGTCGGCGAGCCGGCGGTCAGTACCGATGTCGACGAACTGCGCTCCGAAGCGGAGTGGGTGCGGGACGCCTCGGTCGGCTCATGGATGAGTGACGAGGCGTATCAAGCCGTCCGGCTGCTCGCCACGACCGCGCTGGTGAGAGCAGGCCACCCGGACCTGACGGGCGGTTCGTTCAACGAGATGTTCGCGGCTGCCTGGACGATGCGAGGTCCACGCAGGATCGAGCCGGAGTTCACCCTGCCACTGCTCGACGGGCGGATATCAGTGGTCGTCGAGTCTCGACTGGTACCCGCCGCGATGCCCTATCGGGGCCCGGTAGAGCAGCGCCAGTTCTTGCTCACCAGTACGGAGGGACCGTCGTCCGACCCCTTCCCCGCGCACCGCTGGGCGTACGACTTCGACGCAACCGTCACCGTCACGTCGCCGACCATGCTGCCGGGCATCGAGTCCGTCGCGCTGCCGGATCTGCTGGTGGCTGGACCGCGCCGGGCATCGGTGCGGCGGGCCGGCTTCGACCCGCTGCCGGACGACGGCCAGGAGCCGCAGGACGGGCCCAGACTTCACCGGCGCTCGACCGCGTCAGGCACCCCCTCCGCAACCTGGCACGACAGGGGCCCGACCGACGTGCCGGGCACCTTGGCGCCGTCGGGGCTGGGCGAGTCCGCGCCCCAGGTCGCGCGACGGCCGATCGGCGGGGTGACCGGCGAGCTGCTGTTCGATTCCGACGGACGACTGCGCGGCATCCACTTCCACCCGCAGGGAAGCACGCGGGCTGCGCAAGCGCGGTGGCTGGCTGTAGGTGGCTGGCCGGGCGTGGCCGACGATGAGATCCTGGTCTTCGCAGACGAACACGAGATCGGGTTCGCCGTCCACGGGCCCGATGGCGTGATCGGTCAGCACGGTGCGGAGTTCGCACACACCGTCCAGGGCGCTCTGCCCGCCGACCATCGCGGGACGGGCTACGTCCTGGTGACGCCTGATGCCGCCACACCACGGCGGCAGGGCTCGAACTCGCCCGCGAAAGCGTTCCAGCAGGTACTCACCGCCTTCTATGCCGACGACCGGCCGGTGGTGGCGACGACAGCGGGCACAGTGTCGCCCGACGATCGCGCCTCGTGGACGGTGCTCGCGGAGCCATTCGCCGACGGTGACGAGACGTTCTCGCCGCTGTTCGTGCGCGGCCAGGTGCGAGGAGCGGTGTTCCACGGCCGTGCGGGAGTGACCGATCGGCTGCGGGCGCTGCATCTGGTGGAGGCGGCTCCGGGGAGGGTGGTGACGTTCGACGGCGACAGCGCTGTGCCGATCAGCGACGAGCCCGCGCCGTGGGGCTACGGCAGCGATGCATTCTTCGTGTTCCTCCAGACCGAGCGGCCCGAAGCGCGCGGCCCCGACGGGCCGGGTGCGGTGTTCGCGCGACAGCTCCACCGTCAGGTACTGGGCCCTTACGCCGCGCTGGGGACCTCCGTCGTTCTGTGGCATGACACCCCGGACGGCTATCGCCTCCCGGAGTCCTTCGCCGGACTGTTCCAGCAGACTCTCGACTACGACACCCTGGCCAACCTGCCGGTGTTCGCACCATCGACCGGAGCGCGCCTGCACGTGTTCGACGGAGCGCAGGGGCCTGCGGTCGTCGTCCACGATGGCGGGATCGTCCGTCGTTACGACCACCAGGCGGAAGAACAGGTGACGGCCGCAAGGGAGGCCGCCCTGTTCCCGGTACGCCCGGCCGCCGTACCCAACTGGCAGCTACGCAGACCGAACGGGGAACTGGTTGGATTTCGCCTGCAGCGTCCGGATGTCGTGCGCGACGCCGCGCGCATTCGCTCTGCCCGGTGGCTGTCGTCGGTGTCCTCGGTGTTGTTCGTCTTCGTGGACACCGACGAGCATGGCCGCTTCCTGGTTCAGACCCCGAGCGGTACGGCGGTCTACTCCGGCACCGAACTGGCCACGTTCATCCATCACCAGCATGAAGTGGCATCGGGTACGAGCGCGCCGGCACCGGTCAATATGGTGCACCTCGTCGCCTCCCGATCGGCTCGCCCGGATCATGGCGGTGCGGCGGAGTTCGCCGGGGTGCTTGGCCGCGCCCTCGACTGGGACGTCCAGGTCGTCGCCCCGACCGGCGTGGTCTCCGTCGTCGACTCCAGCCTGCAGATCGAGCATGGTCGGTGGGAGATCGTCCATCCGCACCTGGAGACGGTCGGATTCGATCACCAGAGCCTGAACTCCTTGGTGCTGCGCGACGCGGCAGGCCGGGTCGTGGGAGTCGACCTCACCGGCGACCGCGGCATGGCCGCCGCCGATACCCTTCGGTTGCTGGGTTCAGGGACCTGGCCCGCGCGCAACAACCTCACCCGCCAGGCGTCGTTCGCCCCAGGCGCAATCGCGAACGTCCGCAACTGGTCGTCGCCCAGGTGGCCGCTCATATCCGGCAGGCCGGACACGTTCGTTGTCTCGATCCACGGAGCGGAGTCGACCTTCGGTGGCAACCGCAATGGCGTGCGGTGGACCGGTGACCATTTCGCCCAGTTGCTCGATCGGCACGGGTGGCTGCGGCAGGCCGCGAGATACTCCTCGATCACGCTGTGGGCGTGCAGTTCCGGCAGCCTCCTCCGTCCCGAGGGAGCTGCCGCGTCCTTCAGCACGGCGTTGCGCACGTTTGGCCTCGACCGACGTGTCTTCGCCACGACCACCGTCATGAGCACCTCTGTCGGCATGGTGGGCGTGGACGCACCTGGGACGTTCCGTACGTTCCATCCGTCCGCGAGCGAGGCGACGGTGCGGGCGCGGTGGGTGCGGCCGCCGCTCGGCGCTCTCGTCGACGCCACGCCGTTGCGCCGGGGGCTCTCGGAGCTGCTGGGCCACGTCACGACCGACTCGCGCCGCCCCGGTTGGCTCCCGGCCGTACGGGCGCAGCTCGACGTCGACTTCGCGGACCCCGTGGTCACGGCGCGTTTCGGCGAGATGCTCAATCACGGCGGTGTGCTGGTGCGGCTGGGTGGCGAGAACGGAACGCCCAGGGTGGAGGTGACGCTGGCGGTCATCCTGCTGAGGTGGACCGGTCCCGGCCTCGCCGAAGCCACCTACCGGATGTTCGTCCGCTGGCCGGACCTGCCGCCTGACCCGCACCGGGTCGCCGAAAGGGAGGTCGACGTGCCGGTCGCGCTGTCCTGGCCGAGCCGCCGGGTCACCTATGCGGCGGGTACACCGACGGCCGCGACCGAGTGGGCTCTGGCGGAGATCAGCGGAGGACCGCAGCTGCACACGGCACTCGTCGAGGACGGCCTGGATCGTCATCGACCACAGGTGACCGGCCAGCTCGCGCGCTGGATCGACAGCCTGCGGACAGGTGCCGGCGCCAGGGCGCTCACCAGCGGCGAAGCTCTCACCGCCCGGATCGGCATGCCCGGTCACGAAGCCACCGTGGCCGTGACTGTGAGTATGAGTCAAGAGGCCGTCGACATCACCGAGCACGCGACGCAACTGCCACTGGGGCGGACCAACGGTGCGGGGCACGACTTGCTCTGGCGCAGAGGCGTGCATCGGCGGCAGTATGTCCCTGGCAGGCTCCGAGCTCGGCTGATACCGCTCGACCCGGAGGAAAGCGGGCAACGTCACGATCTGCCGATCACGGCGGAGTTCGAGGGTGCGGTGAGCCGGGTGCTCGACGAGCCGTCGATCTCGGGGACCGATCACCGTGAGTTGCGCTCGGAGGCGGAGTGGGTGCGTGATGCCCACATCGGTACGCCCACCAGATCCAGCCACGGGGTTGCGCTCCTGCAGACCGCGCTCCGCGCGCTGGCCGACGCGGGTTACCCGCCGCGGGTGGGAGCTGTCCTCACGGCACAGTTCGCGGCCGCCCGCTCCCGATTGCGCTTTCCGCGTGGTGAACCGGTGGAGTTCGCCTTGCGGGAGGGTGATCGTGAGCTCTCCGTCGTCGTGGAGGCGGCGTTGACCCCGGCTGCCATGCCCTACCTGGGTTCCGTCGGTGGTGACGAGTTGGTCGTCACGCCCGCGTCCGGGCTGGCTTCGGGGCGATTCACCATGCACCGCTGGGTTTACGACTTCACCGCGTCCGTCACCGTTACGCCCGCGGGCCTTGAACCGACCGTTCGTACCGTCACCGCGTCCGACGTCGTGGCCGTGGGGCCGCGCCGGGTGTCGGTGCAGCAGGCTGGGCTGGATCCGTTGGCGGTCATCGGGCTACCGGCGGTTCCGGGCGAGCAGGGATGGTTCGCGGGCGGCAGTGAACCGGGCGAGGTCCACGCAAGGCCGGTGCGTGATGCCGCGAACCGGGTGGTGGGGGTCGTGTTCCATAGGGCGAGTGATGCGCGGCTGCCCGAGCTGGCCGACCTGTTCGTCGGCGGCGAGGACGGGCCGCCGGGTTTCGTCGAGTCGCACGTTCCCGGCGGGGCTCGGCGTCGCGCGCAGCGGACGGTCTTGACGCGGACGCGCGTACGTCGCGGGGTTGCGCCGTGGAGTGGCGCGCGGCCGTTCTTCGTGTTCGCGCACGGCGACGAGAACGGCCCGGGGCTTTCGGTTGGGCTCGACGGGCGGGCGCTGGCTCGTCGTGTGGTCGACGATGGCGTGCTACCCGCGGACGTCGACGTGGTGCCGTTGGTGGTCTGTCGCGCGGGCGGCCCGGACGGCGTTGCAGGTGACTTCGCGACGGCTTTGGCACAGTTGCGCGGTCAGCCGGTGCGGGTGGTCGCGCCGACGAACGCGGTGCGACTGTCCGACGACGGCACGACGGTGCACAGCCGTGACGACGGCGAATGGAGAACCTTCGACCCGGCGAACGAGCACTTGCTGGCACGCGTGCGCGATGCCCGTCCGCGGATGCAGTTCACGCCCGATGCGGCCCCGCTGCGGGCGGCGGTGCTGGAGGTGCTCGGCGACACCGCGGACTCCTACCGCGCCCAGGTCGAGTCGATGTTGTCCAACGAGGACGTACGCGCCGCCTTCGGCGAGTCCGTGGACGGCGGGCACCTCGTGCAGCTCGGTACGAAGGTGGGTGACTCCGAGCCCGAGATCTCCGTGACGGTGGTGGGAGTCGCCGACACGGGAATGCTTCTGGCCGACACGGGGCGCGCGGTCGACGTGGACAAGCACGAGCAACTGCGCGAGGAATCGGCACACTACGTCGCGGGCAATGTCCCGCGCACGTTCAGCACGACGGCCGAGACCGGCAAGACCGGGCCGAGCGCGCTGCCGTGGTCGGTCCGCGTCCCGCTCCCGCACGGCGGCCTTGAGCTCAGGGCGGGTAGCCTGCTTAATTCCCGGTCGCCGAGCTTCAGCTTCACCCGCTTGGGACGCCGCTCGGACCGGCTGGTCGAGTCGGCGTCGGTGGTCGATCCGAAGGCCTACCTGGTGCGCTACCGCGTCGAGGTCCGGTGGCCGGACGACGACTCCCGAGTCTCGTTCGCCGAGTCGAACCTGACGGTGGGGCTCACCTGGGCTGACCCCGGCTCGCCGGTCACCGCCGCTGTGACGGACCCCGTGACGCACGCCGTGGACCACGCCGAGTTGACCGGAATCCGCGCACTGTTCGACCGCACGTCGGCGCGGGTCGGCGGGTTCCGCGTCAACGACCCGGAGGTCCGCCGGTTCCGTACCTGGCTGGAAGGAATGCCACACGACGCCGCGCGGTTGTTCGCCGGTCAGTCCGTCCGTGGGCGGTTCGACTTCCACGATCACATCGGTACGTCGGTCGTCGTCCGGCTGGCGGACCGGGCCAGCCGTACAGCGGATGTCGCGCGGGTCACGGCGAAGACCGAGCACACCGACGCGCGCACCGAGACCTACAAGGACGAGCATTCCGTTCAGCGTCGGCAGGGCTTGCAGATGCGCGGGTTGGGTAGCGTCTCACCCATCGCGTGGCCGGCCACCATAATGGTCGAACCGGCGCTCGGCATCGCAAAGACATCTGGGGACCTGACGAGAGTCACGCACGACCACACGCGCGACGTCACCCAGCGTTTCGACGGTGAGCTGGAACGCCAGCGGTTCGGCATCATCTATGTGCTCGACGTTCTCGCCCGCGACGAGACGACCCTGGACCTCCGCTATCACAGTCCGGCCACTCGCACCGGCGGCGCGGACCGCATCGATGCCGAAGCCGTGGTCTGGATGCGTGTTCCGGACACGCCCGAGGTAGCGGACGACGAGGACGCGATCGAGGTCCTCGCGGACGAGGCCATGGTCGACGCCGAGCCCGCCGCGGACCAGCCCGCGGAGCCGACGCCGACGGCGGAGGAGGCGGACCAGGTCCGGCACCGGATCGCGGCCAGCTTCGAGATGGATGCCGGACAGGTCGACGCGATCGTCGGGCCGGTGTTGCAGCGCTTGTCCCGCGAAAGGCGGGTCCGGTCACGGCACCTGGCGCAGATCGCCGCCGACATGCGGCTGTTCGTCGCACGCAATACCCGTGAGCTGGCGACGAAGGCCGACGCGGTCAAGTTCCCGCTGAGCGCCTACCACCGCGGGTACCCCGACATCTTCCTGAGCGCGACGATCTGGCCCGCCGAGCAACCGTACCGGGGGCCGGTCGTGGGCGAGACGACCAGCCTGAAGACGACCGTGAAGTACGAGCACTTGGTCTCCCGCGGCCGAGCGGTCGAGTGGGATGCGGACATGACGGTCTCCGGGCGGGCGACGCTGGGCGCGGTCCGGGCGTATGTGAACGGCGCCGCGGGTTACAGCGTCAAGCGCGACACCGACGAGGGATCGGTGACGACTAGTTCGGTCGACCGCTCATCCTCGGGCCAGGCGCACCGGTGGATGTACGACATGGACGTGGCGGTGTCGATCGGCGGCCGGTGGGCGGAACCGACGCCGGTGCTGGACTGGCACGGTGAACCGAGCCTGCGCACCTCGGTCGAGGTGCGCGCGCCGCGGCTGCACGGGTCCGAGCGCGACTACCGGCCGACGGCCGACGACGGCGTCTGGCGCAGCAAGACCGACGACCGGGCGCCCCGCTTCGCCCGAGCGGGCCACCTGCCCGTCGACTACGAGCTCGTGGCCTTCCGGCCGACGCCGAGGCTGCTGACCACCATCACCGGAATGCTCGACAGCGCTAGGACGCACTCGGTCTGGAACGTCGTACGCCGCCCGTGGCTAGGAACCAAGAGACGCAACTTCGACGAGCACGTCTCGCGCCGCTGGCTCGGGGCCAACGACCGTGCCAGGCCTGAGGTCGACCAGCACGACGCGAGCCCGGCGGCGCTCGAGGCGTGGACGGAACCGACCACGCGGATCAACCGGTTCGACATCGCTGCGGTGTGGCGGGACACCCTCAAACTGCGCAGGCCGAGCACCGGGGGACTGGCTGGCTGGCGCGAGCCGATCGCCCGCGTCGACCTGCTCAGCTACCGCGGAAATCCGCGCATTCTCGCCGTCGACGACGAGCACCAGTTCCGTTCGCAGGCCTCGGTCCGGGTCGCCGCCAAGGAACGGGAGCAGCGCTCGGCCGCCTACTTGGTGAGCCAGCGCAACCTGGCCATCAGCACCTGGGGCGTGGCTCGCGGCACTGCCGGGCTGGAGTACTCGCACAAGATCAAGAACGCCACAGAACGCAGCACCACCAACACCGCGACCCAGGACGGCGAACAGTCGCGCACGACTCGCGGCTACCTCGTGTCCTACGACACCGAGACGGAGGTTCGGGCGGCAGCGCGCCACGACTGGTGGGATGCCCTCGGATTCCGGCATCGCGGCTCGTCCCCGCAGGACCTCAGCGCGGCGCGCAAGGCCACGCTCGTCGCCGACGCAGAGCGGATGTGGGTGCCCGCCAGCGAGATTCACACCGTTGGGGAGCTCGACGCAGACAGCATGGCCATGCTCACGCCGGAGGACGCCGCGCGAGTGGCGAAGGCAGGTCCGGCCTCCGCCTATCCGGCGGGTGAGTCCGGACCGGGCCCGGTCGCGCCCGCGATGGTCGGGCACGGGGTCGGCCACGTGCAGTTGCACACCGCGGAGGCGGCGACTGCCACGCTGGAGCACATCTCCAGCGCGGTCGAGGCACACGCCCAGGCATACCGCAGCGCCCGCAGCATGCAGGAGCTGGTCGAGGACCAACTGGCCAACGCCGGAGTCGGCCAGGCGTTCGATCGCATGCTTAACGGCGGCCTGAGCCTTTTCGTGCCGCAGAACGTCGCCATCGGCAAGATCGAACATCGCGTTCAAATCATCGCGCGGCTCGGCCAGGGCCGGTACCTCGACCGGGTACCAGGCTTCGAGATGAGCACGACAAGGGGCAGCAGGCACCGAGCCAGGACGACGGCCACCCACAGCAACACCGGTCAGGTCAACCTGGTCGCGTCCGCGATGACCCCGCTGGGCGAATCGTCCAACACGTACGCGTCCACCGGCGGTCGGCTGGCCGCCCACCGCGAAGCGACCTCGGCACGCACCAGGGCCGACGATCGGCGCGACGGTGTCCGTGTCGCGACGACAGCCGACCGAGTGCGGTTCGTGCATGACCTGGAGATCACCGTCGAGGTCAGCACCTATGCCGCTCGCTCGCGCCTGGGCATGATGGTGTCGCCGCTGGCGTCCGGGGGCGACGGCAAGTACCTCAGCGGGTCCAGCGGTCCGGTCTCGTTCACCATTGCGGATGCTGCCCGCTCCGTGCTGGCTCCGGCGGAGCTGGAACCGGTGAAGCCCGTAAGCGAGGTACCCGGCTGGTGGCGCCGGGAGCGCGTCGAGGCGGGCAAGCCCGTCCGGCTCCGCCCGCAGTCGGTACTGGTCATGCTGGCACATCCAGCGGTCGCGCTGTACCGGCTAGTGGACTTGGTGGTGCGCGAGCCGGGGTCGACGAGGTCACAGCTCCGACCGCAGGCGTCGCACCGGCTCGCGACAGCGCTCGACGTACACCTGCGCGCCGGACGACTGCCCGCGCTGCTGTCGGAAGAGGGCTACCGGATTACCTTCACACGAGGAGAACTACGGGCGCTGACCGTGCGCCTGGATCTGTCCCATCGGGTCGTTGAGGCGGTGCAGCCAGGGGGAATCCAGCGAACGGGCACCACGTCGGTGTCGGCTACGAACACCTCGAACGTGGAGTACGGCCTGATGGCGGGCACGGCGTTGGCGGCGGTTCCCCCAGGTGCCCCCGGTTCCAGAGTTCCCGGGATCGACCTGGTGTCCACGCTGTTGCCGATCGCGAACTCGTCCAAAGCCATGACCAACGAGGTCTTGGGCAAACCACACGCCAGCGGCAAGGACGCTGCCGAAGAAGTGCACTACCGGGTTCGTTCCGTTCCTCGCTGGGTGGTCGTGCCCGAGTTCCGCGGAAACCGACGAGGTCACCCCGTGACGTCTGAACCCGACGACCCGATGTGGCTGTTCGCGGACAGCTCGGCCCTCGCCGACCTTGGCATCCCCGTGCCGGTGACCTCGGCGTCGCAGGAAGCGGCTGGCCAGGCGGATGGTGCGGGCCTGCCCGCTCGGGCCGGTGAACTGCTGTCGATCCCGGACGGGCCGCGCTACCTCCCGATCGACGGACTGCTTCGCGACGTCGAGCGGCGCCTGGGACCACGCGCGCTGACCCTGCTCCCAGCGGCCAGTCCGGACGACCGCTCCGGAAATCGCGCAGCGCTGCGCGCACTGCTCAGCGGCGGACTCGACGCGGCAAGGGCCGCCCGCCTGCAGGAGGCCCCGGAGCGCGTGGCTCTGTGGCACGGCAGGGGGACTCACCTCGCCGAGCTGCGCTACGAGGACCCAGCCGACGAGACGCCGAGGATATCGTTGTCGATCTCCCACCGTGGCAGGTTGCTCGCCGAAGCATCCGCGGTCGTCGACGTCGGCTCGACGGAGGACACCCCGGGCGGGAGACGAGCCGCCCCTGACGACGTAGGAGAGTTGCCCGCGGAGTGGGAGACGGACGCGATCAGGGCATCGCGGGAGGAACTCGCACGACGACTCGACGAGTGGGAAGAGCGGCACGCCGCGACGACGCCGACCGCCGATGGTGTCGTCACGAGCGCTGCCTCGGCGTCGTTGTCCACCGACATCGGCGAGCCCGACGGTGGCCTGGCCCACTGGGCGGAGGTCGCCGAACAGTGGCTGATCCTCAATCCGGATGTCGCCCCGGTCGCGGTGGACGCGGTGAAGGAGGCGGAGCAGGCATATTGGGTCGCCAAAGAAGCGCACGACGCCCTCGTCACTGCGGCCTGGAACACCGCGCGAGGCCAGGTATCACCGCCGTCGTACTTCACCCAACGCGGCATTCTCGGTGAGGGCCGCGTTGAGCAGATCATGGGCAGCTCGCCGACCGACGACACCGAAGCCACCGAGGCGATCACAGCGCTGGCCACCCGCGACCTGCCGACCGAGCTGCGCCGTCCCGTGGTGTCCGCGGTTCATAAGCTGATGCGTCGCTACGGATCGATGCTGACCCTCGAACGGCTGCTGACCGGCGATGGGGTCGTCGTGGGGGAGGGCGACGAGGCGAGCTGGGTCGACCTGCGGCTGTCGTTCGACCTGCGTGGCACCGCGGAGCATGCGCAGGGCGCTACGCGCGACCCCGCCACGCTGGAGCACACGGGCCGCCTGGCGATCACTGGGATCGGCTTCGGCACCTGGACCGGTGACCACGGCCGTACCGTATCGGCTTCGGCTTCGGCCGGTTTGCCGCCGGGCGTCATCGGCGGCCAGGTAGGGGTCGGGCAGACGATCACCACCACGAACGTGGCGATGGCGGCACGGGCGGTCTTCCGCCGCGCGCTCACCCACGAGGCGTCTGCGGCGGCATTCGACGCCGATGTCGCCGTGCACACATCGGTCACGCCCCTCGTTGCCCGCGCCAAGCGGCGGTCCCACGTCAGTCTCGCGCCGAGCGCCTTGCGTTTGCGCTTCCCGGTCGGCAGCACCGACGAGAACGGGCCGATCCGGCCGGTCGGCAACTCCGCCGCGGTCGTCGGCGCCAATCTCGTGGTGGTCGCCACCGATCTGCTGGCGTCGGGCCGGGAACAGGTCATGAACTCGCTGGACGCGGTCTCCGACTCGCTGGTCGGGACCTTCCGCCATCCTGGGACGCGAGCTCAGCTCAGGGCCATGGCCGACCTGCGCTCGCGGGCGTCGGACCTGATGGCCACCGAGGAGGTTCTCGCGGAGGGGGGCAGGTGGCTCGCCCACGGCGTGACGTCGCAGGGCGCGCGGCTCCCGGCACCGCTGCCCGGCACGGTGCACGGCGGGCGGATCGTCCTTGGCAAGCCCGAGGTGTACTCCGTGCAACGGCTGGGTGAGAGTGACGTGCCGCTGTGGGGCATGGCCATCGCGATCGCGCAGGACGTGCCCTCGTTTGGCACATCGAGCTCGACCAATGCCGCCATCACGGGCGGCACCGGACTGAGCTCCGGTCCGGTCTCCGCCAGCTTGGGTTTGACGGTGAGTGCGTCCACCACCCGAAGACTGGCGTCGGAGAGCCGATCCAGGGCCGGGAGTTACCGCACGTTCACCGACCACGGCCGCACCGTGCTGTTCCGGCTTCGTGCGGGCAGCCGGGTCGAAGTTGACACGTCGGCCCCGATCAGTGGGCACCTCCGTGGCAGGACGGTGCACGGCGACGTCTACGTGCGTGTTCCCGCCACCGACGCGGACCGGTTCGAGGCGGCGCTCGTCGGTGACCCGCCATCGGCTCCTGGCGCGAGTGTCGCGCAGCTACGTGAGGTTCCGGCGACGCTGCGGCCCGACCAGCCGTTCGGCATTCACGCCGTACTCGCCGCCCCCGGCGTCGCCACCGTGCTCGACCGTGCGCGCGCTCAGTTCGACGACCTCCTCGCCGTCCTGCGCGGACGCGGCGTCCGGCTCGATCCCGCCGAGGTCATCCGGGTCCGCGCCGACTTAGACGACAGATTGCAATGGGAGATCGTGGCGAACATGGTCGACGACCTGCGGTTCACCCCGGCGCGGATGGAGTTCCGCCTCGCCGGGCGGCAGTACGCGGTCGGCCTGCGGGTCGAGGCCACTCGGCCGCCTGGATACGTCGGGCGTAGGAACGACGTGTCGATGGCGGTAACCAGCGACTCGCGCACGTTGACCTATCTCAGGCAGGGCATCACCAACAGCCGGGCGCTCAAGCTGTCGCTGGCCGACATCACGATCGACACCGCGAACATCGTGCCGGGGACCGACATCGGGCTAGGCGTGGACTTCACTTTCGGCTCCGGCCGCACCCGGGTGGCACACGCCGGTCGCGGCGGCGGCACCCGCGAGGCGATCGACTACCGCGGAGAAGCCGACGTGTGGTCGTATCCGGTGGCCTACACCGTGTCGCTCGAAGCGCCGTACGGCCTCGGTGCTGGTGTGCCGACCACGCTGGACGTCGCGGTGATGCCCCAGCCGGAGCGGGTGGCGGCCGTGGTGCACATCGCGGTGCCCGCGGATATGCCGGCCCGGCCGGAGTTGGCCGACGCCCAGCCGAGAGCGCACGACGACGTGCACGAGGCGCATCGCCTGACGGGAACCCGGTACGACGGCCCGGAGCTACGGGCGCCCGCAGGGTACGCGGCGCCGGCGTTGGTGCGCGGCGTCGAGGACATCCGCAACGCGATCAATCGCGTGTGGCGTGCGGTGGCGCCGCGGAGCACCACGATGCCCGACCTGCCGGTGCTCGGCCACGAACTACGGTCCCGGCTGCACCAGCACGAATGGCTCGTCCACCCCGACCCGGACGACAATGTGGTCCAGCGGTCGGCACCGAGAGTGCGGGTGCGAACGCGGTTGCTCAACGCCCGGCCGATCCACCTCGACCGGCGTTTCGCGTCCCAGCGGATCCACGGCAGCTATGGGATCGTCGACACCGCGACGGTGGATTTCAGGTCGTTCGGCGTCACCGGGCGGCTGCGGCTGGACGACCTGCTCGATGTGGGTCTAGGCACTGAGCGCGGCTGGGAATCGGTGCGCGGCCACGTACCGATCAAGAATTCCGTCTGGACCGAGACGGACGACCATCCGCACGTGTTGTACACGGCCGACCTCGAGGTGACGGTCGAGGGCTACGGGTGGAGCGCGGTGCACGAACTCACGGTCGCTCCTGCGTCGGCGGCGACCACGGTGGTCGTGCCGTCAGGGGCCGACCTGTGGATCTCCACCCGCGTCGTCGCAGAACTGGGGCTGCCCGCGATACCGGAGCACACCGTCGCGCGGGCGCCCGAACCCGTCCGCTACCTGCCGGGCAGTGCCAACCCCGAAGGCGCTCTCGGGGACGTGCAGGTGCGTCGCGTGGACAACTGGTCCGATGTCACGGAGCGCGTGCGCAAGGCGGTCGAGGAGGTCGCGCCGGAGTTCGCCAGGCAGCTGAGCGGGACGGCACCCGTTCTCGACCACTTCCTGCGGCCGGCGAACGCGCCAGCGGCGACCAGGTTGGCCGCCTTCGGTGGGTATGCGATGTCGGTGCCCCGGCCGGTGCTCGGCGGGGTCGAGATCCTCGAGGTGAGAATCACGGCAGACCTCGACTACGGCCGTGCGGCGCACATCCGTACAGACCCGGCGGTCACGATGTCCTCGGAGCGGCGGCCCACCGATCAGCGGGCGGTGGCGACCACGTGGCGGCGGACAGGCATGCAGTACGCCTCGGCTGGCTGGTCCAACGCCACCGGCGGCGGAGCGGGCGAAGGCAGCCGCACCCATACCAGTGTTAACCGTGCTGACGTCGTGTCGCGGACACGGGGCACGCAGGTCGCGATCAGCACCGCACCGACGGCAGAGTTCGACGTGCCTGCCGTCTACACCGTCTCCGTCTTTAAGCACCATGTCCGCGCCGAGCTGTTCCGGACACTGTCCGCCGCGCTGCTGCGGCCGCCCGCCGACCGTGCCCCGGAGAGTCGCGCGGTAGTCGTGCCCGAGCGTCTACGCACCACGGAAAGCGTCGTCCGCCTGCAGGTTCCTGAGGATGAGGCGCCGCTGACACCGCCGGATCCGATTATCGCTACCGTCCACACGGGTCCGTGGGAGCGAGTGCCGGGCGAATCCCGGCCTGGCGAGGTGAGACTTGACCACACGGCGATCATCTCCGCGATGCCGGGACATTCGGACCTGGTGCGGACGCTGGCCGAGCAGGTGCGCCGCGTGGCGCAAGGCCGGACCGGGACGGCCTTCGGCGAAGGCGACCGCATCCTCGGTGCGGGCACCGTCGGGCAGGCCCAGCTCGAGGAGTTCCTCAACGAGGACATGCTGCGAGGGATGTTCCTGCGAGTCCAGGACTTCGGCCACACCATCCCGCTGTACGACAACAGCCCGCTGGCCGAACGCACGTTCACAATCACCGCGGGGCTCCGGGTCGTCAACGCCCGACCGACTCCCGGCCGCAGGCACCTGGTGCACGAGCAGGGGCTGGAGATGTCCAGCATGACGGGTGTTCGGCAGAGCGACACCACCACGATCGGCGCGGACGGCTCCGGCGAAGGGGTCGCGAACCGGGTCGCGGGCGGCGTTGGCGTCAGTTCCTCGGCTCCGGCCAACGGTCCCGGGCAGTTCACGCTGAGGTGGCCGCACTTTCCCGCAGCGTCGACCAGGCCGGAGGACGATTACCTCGAGTACTGGGCCGACGTCGAGTATGACTTCGGTGTTCGACTCGGCCGGTCCAACGCCGTGGTCACCGGACTGAACGTGGCGCTGTCCGGTGTCCATTCGGTCGTGCGCGCCGCGCGCCCGTCACTGGCCGGGGGGCAGGCGCCGCGGATCGACCTGAACGGAGCCACGCAGTGGCGGACCACCACTGTCCGCAACGGTATGCGGTTCCTGGTCAGGAGACCGGACGCGCAACGGCTCGGCCTTCCGCTGGACGCCGAGCTGACGGCGGTCGAGCCACCGAAGGAGTCCTACGTCCGTAGCGGTGATCGGCTGCGGACGCCGCACGGCGTGCTCAGCCTGGCCGCCGTTCAGGACTTCAGCCGTGCGTTGACCGACGCGCTGAACGCCGACCTGCCCGCGTCCGGCGTGGCAGTGGAGACCGTCCCGATGACGCCGCAGGCGGCTGCGGATGCCCTTGGTGTGCGGTTGATCGTCGTAGACGACCAACCACCCGGCCCCGTGCCGGACCGACCCGACCTGCCGTGGCGGCAGGCCCGCCTCGAGCCCACTGAGTACGACGGGCGGCCGAAGGGCTCCGGTCAGACCGTTGTGCTGCTGGCGGAAGGTGACTGCTACCGGGCCGCGACCCTTGGCACCTCCGGCGGCACGGAGTCGACGCGCCGCCGTGAGCGCTTCGCGGCGCCGCCTCCGGGTGTTCCATGGAAGCACTCGACACCGCGGCCGGCTGCCCCACCTTCGTTCCTGCGCGGCTACGACTACACGACGCCGACGCCGCACCAGGCTCGACTGCTGTTCGAGAAACTCGACCTCGCCGCGACGGCCGAGCCGATTCGCGGTGAACTCGACCCTGGTCGCGCCCGGCACCGCCCAGGCTTGACCCTCAACGTACTGGTCGACGGGCGGCCCTCGGCGGTATCGGCGATCGTGCACGCCGTCGACGCGCCGCTGCCCGCGCTGCGCAGGCTGGGCCGGTACGCAGTGGAGAACCGGTCCGAAGTACGTACCGTCCTGTGGACCGACACGGTCAGGGAGGATCTGCGGCTACCCACGGGAAGCGCGGCAGGACGTCGAGCGCGCGCGCTGGTCGACTGGGCCAAGGAACATGGTGTCGTCCTGCTGTCGGTTCCCGAGGTGTTCAACGCCAACGCACCGATGCGGCTGCACGACCTGTACAGCGCCTTCACGCTCGACATGTCCGGTGACGACCGGTCCGCGGCGGACCGCCTGCTGCGCTGGGAAGTCCTCAACCGCTTCGGCGGAATCGTCACCGACGCAGCGCGGCCCGACGCGGATCTGGCCCGGCTGCGGTCGGTGTTGTCGACCAGGGGCGATGACGTCGCGCTGGACGACGTGTCGGAGACGCCAATCGTGGCGCCTGCCGGTCACCCCGTCCCGGAGCGGATGCTCGACGACATGCGCAGGCAGTACCTCCGGCAACACAGGCACCGACCATCGGACGCCCAGAGCGCGTCCGGCGAAGCCCGGTCCGTTGTGCCGCGCGCCATCCGCGCGGTTCCGCATGCTGGGGTTGACGAGCTGGCTCCTGCGAGCACCCAGCGCGAGCCAGAATCGGACTCCGAGGCCGGCGGCGGTGGTTCCCCGGAGACGTCCCGTTCGGATCTGTTGCTGCGGCGGAGGGAGATCCCGCGTTGGTTGCCACGGACGGACAGTCAGGACGAGTGAATCACCGGCGGATGGGCAGACGGCACGTCCTTGCACGCCAGCAGGCCAGGACGGCGGGGCAGAGTGTGCCCGCGGCAATGCGATCGTCCTGGCTTCCGTCGTAGCGTGGTTCAAGTGACTGCAGGGACACCCGACGGTGACGCGGTGAACGATGTCGGTTTCGACGACACCTTCACCCATCTTCTGCTGGCCGACCAGCTCGACGCCGTCATGGACCAGCTGGCGAGCCAGGTGCCGTTACAACGGAGCCAGCAGGCACGAGACAGACTGATCTCGTTTCTCTACGCGCACAGTCAGGCGGCTACGGCACTGCGTCAGTTCGTGGCAGGCTCCTACGACTCCCAGGAACACATGCGGGAGGCGACGATGCTGCTGGAGCGGGTCACCCCGGACGACTTCGTCATCTTCTGATCGCTCGGCGGCCTCAGATGGCTCCGGACCGCAGGGCATAGGCGACGGCGTGCGATCGGTTGCGCAGCTTTAGCCGTAACGTCAGCGCGTGGACGATGTACTTGACCGTGCGCTCCGAGAACATCAGCCGCTTCGCCACGGCCGCCGTGTCCAGACCGTCCGCAAGCAGACGCAGCACCGCCTTCTCACGCTCACTGAATGGCGACGGCGGCTTGTTCGGCGACGAGCGGATCGGGTGCGCAGGCGCTGCCGAGACCGTTTCAACGGCTGGCGCGCTGGTGGCCCGGCCCGCCTCGCGGACGGCCGCAAGCAGGCGTGTTTCCGTCGCCGCCTCGCGATAGACCACGGCACCGAGCGGCAGCCCGGCCAAACCGTCCGTGTCGAACTTGCCCTCGTGCGGGGTGATCAGCACGACCGGGCTGCTGACCTGGCGCGCGACTTGGCGCAGGACGGCTCGGGCGGCGGCCTGGCCTTCTCCCACCTCTTCGAGGACGACGACGGTGACGGTCGCATCGACCGCCGCCTCTCCGGTCACGAGTTCGAGACCGGGAGTCGACCGCAGAAGTCTGCTGATTCCTGCGTGCGTGAGCGGGTCTGCCGCGTATACCGCGACCTTGGTCTTGTCCATCGCGACCTCCACAGAACTGGGCGATGTCAGCAGGGTGAGCGGTAAGACTCAACAGTTTCTTTACGGCTGCCGCTCCGTCCGCGTTTGCGGGCAAGTTCTGAGGTACGGGCGGTACGAGATGCGGCGCCTGCACTCGCCGTCGCCGCCGGCCGACGGTTATCCATATCTGCATACCAACGGCCCGAGCACGTCGGCGCCTGTCACGTACCGAACCTCGAGGGAGCAGAGATGCCTGAAGCCTCCGTATCCGTTCCGGGCATGCAACAAGCATCTGAGCGCATCTCCGATGCCGCCAGCCAGTTGCGCGGACAACTCGGCCAGTTCCAGGAAGCCCAGGTGCGGCTGACCAGCGGACTGACCGGAGAGGCCGCAGAGGTGTTCAACGGAGCTCTGAACTCCTGGACATCGAACTACGAGCAGATCCAAACGGCGCTGACCCGCCTACAGGAATCCATGCGCAACAGCATCGACACCTATACGCAGACCAACAACGCGAACGTTCAGGCGGCACAGGACGCGGTCCAGACGATGAATGCCTCCGGCGGCCTTGCGGGCCTGTAGTCCTCACGAAAGACAGGAGTGATCCCGTGCCTACATACACGATCAACTGGGCCGTCGTGAACAGCGTTTTGTCGCAGTTCGACGTCATCAACCGGCAGATCAACACCATTCTCAGCAACCTCGAGTCCGAGACCGAGTCCAGCCTGCGCGAGTGGACCAGCGACGCACGCCAGGCCTATTCCCAGCGCAAGGCTCAGTGGGACGCCGCGGCAGCACGGCTGCCGGTCACCCTGCGCAGCGCTGAGACCTCGCTGCGGGGGATGGGCGACAACATGCAGAACGCCGAGCGCACCGGCGTAGACCTTTTCTGACCGACCTCCGGAGATGTAACTCATGCCTGAGAGAGCGCAGTCCGCAGCCAGCGTCCTAGCAGCCAGCGCCCTAGGGGTCCGCCTGGACCCGGCCGTCGCGTTCGAGGACGCCAACGTGACTGTCCCGGTCGACTTGGTGAACGAGACCGCGCCAGTCCGCGTGCCCAACCCGCCGGTGTGGTCGGGGTCCGCGGATGGCGGCGACGGGCAGACAGTTGTCAGCGTCGAAGCCATCAGGCACGTCGCGAACTCGATGACCTCGCTCGAGGAGCCGTTGCGTCGCGCCATCGACGACCTGCGCGGGGTGGACATCCGGCCGGGCGGCTTCTATCACGCGACGGCGATGCGCACCGCGATCAACGGAGCCAACAGCGATGGCGGCCTGAAGAGCGAGCTGACCCTCACGCTGACAAGCATCCTGCAGGGCGTGGTGGACATCCGGGACGCGATGGAGACGATGGCTGCCCGGTACACCAGCACCGACCAGCAGAACACCCTCGCCGCCACCGACGTCCAACGGCTCATGGCCGAGGCCGCCGGTGAGTTCACGCAGGCGAGCGGCGGTTCCGGCGCCGCCGCGCCGCCGGTCGCCACCGACTCAGGCGTCCAGCAGGCTTCGGCCACCGGCTCCGGGACGGCAACGGGCGGCTCGGCCACCACCGCCTCCACGCGGGAGAGCTGACAGCAACGTTCGCGGACGTCACGAACGTCTACCGACCCCGGCCCGCCGGGTGCAGCGTTGTCCAGCGCACCCGCGGGCCGGTTTCACTCGCACTACGGCGATGGGAGGACCACAAGTGCCAGACGATGACGACAGGTATGACGGAAACGGGTTCTCCTCCACCGACAACGGCATCTTCGCCGACCTGAACTCCTCGACCGGGGTAGCGGACTACGCGCAGTGGGATTGGAAGCAAATCGCGGCCGCTATCACCGGCGGGACGAACATGACCGGCGACGGCGCAGAAGCGATGGCCACTGCCGTCAGCAGTCCGGACAGCCTGCGTCAGGCCGCCACCGTCTTCAGCCAGGTGCAAGCCACCCTAACCGGCGTCGCGGAGGCGCTCACCGCGCAGGCCGAAGCCGTGGCGGGCAGGCCGACCTCCCCGTGGCAGGGCCCTGCTGCGGAGACGTTCCTCGCCATGATGCGCCAGTTCTCAGCCGGGGTCGGCACCAACGCCGACCGGCTCGGCGGCGGAGACGCGCGCGTCAACGCCGTACCGCAACAACTTCTGGACAACGCTAACGCCCTGACCAGGGCGATCGCCAACGTGCACGCCATTGACGCGCACTACGCCAGTGAAGCGCGCCGAGTGGGCGTCACCCCCATGTCCAACGGCCTCATTCCGGTCTCTCGCAGACCGGACATCGTCGAACTCCTGAACGCGGATATGCGGACCCAGCTCGACATGCTCGTCGGCAACTACTCCGTCACGGTCGTACCCCGCACCGCGCCGGTCCAGCCCCCGATCGGCATCGGTGGGACCGCCAGCGGCCTCGGCGGATCGCCGTCCGGTCTCACCTCGGAAGATCTCCTGGCCGGAGGTCTCGGGGGTTCGGACGCCGGCGGCGGGCCCGTCACGGAGTTCGACCCGGCTTCCGTTGGCCTCGGTGGTGACCTCGGTGGCGGGGCCGGCGCGGGCTTGAGCGCGGAAGACTTCGGCGTGGGCGAGCTGACGCCGTTCGCTAGCGCTGACGGCCTTGGCGCCGCGGGCATCGGCGGGGATCTCGGCGCCGGCGGCGAGGCGACTCCCTTCTCCTCCACCGACGGGTCGGGCGCGCTGGGCGCGCCATCACCGGTGTCGCCGTTCGGCGGGCTCGGCGGCGACCTCGGTGGCGGGGCCGGCGCGGGCTTGAGCGCGGAGGACTTCGGCATGGGCGCGGTGTCGCCGTTCGGCGGGCTCGGTGACGCGGGATCGGGCCTCGGCTTGGGCGTGGTGTCGCCGTTCGGCGGGCTCGGCGCGAGTCCGGGTGCGGGCGCCGGTTCGGGTGCGGACACCAGGTCCGGGCTCGGGTCCGCGCCCGGCCTGGGCGGCAAGGTCGATCCGGCACTGGACCGGCAATTGAATCCGGTCAGTCCTTTCGAGCCGGGGCAGTTCGACGACGCGGCACTCGGCGGCGGTGCGGGCGGCATCGGTGACCTCGGTGCTGGTGGCATCGGCGACGTGTCGCCCTTCACCGGCGCCGCAGATGTGGACGCCGTCGCCGCCGGTGACGTCGGCAGCGCCGGTGACGTCGGCGGCGCCGGTGGGGCGGACGCCGATCGTCCGGCCGAAGTCCCCACGGCGAGCGACGCGGGCGCGTCCTCTGCGGCCGCGGACCAGGCAACCGGGGCGGGACAACAGGGGATGGGTGGTATGCCGTTCATGCCCCCGACGGGTGGCATGGGCGGCATGCCGGCGAACCAACAGGCCGGGGCGGACCGCTCCGACGCCTCCGGTCTCATCGAAGGCGACAGCGAACCGTGGGTGGAGACCTCCCCGCTGTACGACGCCACCATGGATGACGTTCTGTCCGGCGAGAACATCACCGGAGCGACCGCGGGAACCGGTGCGTTGTCCGGTCTGACGGGCTCCGACGACGCTGTGGAGCGCCTGGACGACGTGGGCGTCGCGCTGACGGCGGCCGCTCCGAGCCTGACGACCGGCGGCCCGTCGGCCGCACCGGTCGACGATTGGTCCGAGGTTGCCCAAGCGCCTGCGTCGGATGCGGTGCCGACGGCGGGGGAGACTGCGACGGCGGCTGCGGGGATCACCGAGCAACCGGACGCGGCCACCGCGCTGGGCACCGCGGCTATGGCAGCGGCCGGTTTGGCTGGAGTGGCGGGCGCTCGAAGTGGACGCCGCCGCAAAGACGAGACCGGTGGCGACGACAGTTCGAACCCACCGCCCGAGCCGCAGGACGTTTCGCGGGTGGTCGGCCCGCCCGCAGCGGAATCCGATGCCGTCCGACCCGATGGCGCGAACGCCTGGGATGGCGCGGGACAGAGCGGTCCTGGCTGGACGCTTGGCCGTGTCGCCGAGGACGGGCAGCCCGACGAGCAGGCGGTGTCCCCGGTGACCGCGCGGAACGAAGGTGAGAACGACGGCCGGCAACGGTCGACGTGGAAACCCACCAAGGTCCAGTCGGTGGAGTTCGATCTGGCGGCCATGCCGCGCTCCGGGGACTGGGACGGCGTCGAGGAGGAGGAGGACGAATCGGAGGCGAAACCGGAGACAGAGGACAAGCCGCCCGCGGCGGGCGGGCCGACCAAGTTCGCGATGTTGCTCAACGAGGACGGCGGCAGCTGGCGGGGCAAGGACCGCATCACCCCAGGCGTCCTGGAATGAACACGAGACCACCGTTCGCCGGACCACGCGAGTGCGGCGCAGAGGCGGGAGGCAACCGATGAACACGGTCGTAGTCCGACGGCCGCCCCGTGCTGACGGCCCGCCGATGCCCGAAGGCGAGGTCGAGCTGCAGGAGCCGCCGGTGCTCGGCGAACCGCCAGAGCCAGATATGAGTTCCCTGTTCATGTTCCTGCCGATGGGACTCGGCGTGGCGGCGATGGCGCTGATGTTCTCGATGGGTTCCGGTGCATCGCCGTTCCTGTTCCTGATGGGCGGGACGATGGGCCTGGCCATGGTGTGCATGACGCTTGGGCAGGTGGTCCGTGCTGGGTCGGAACGCAATAAGAAGATGCGGGCCGAGCGGCGTGACTACCTCCGGTATCTGGCTCAGCTGCGCCGGCGCGCCCGCCGAGCGGCGGAGGAACAGCAGGCGGCGGTGCTGTGGGACAACCCGGACCTGGGCAAACTGTGGACGATCGCCGGGACACCGCGGATGTGGGAGCGCAGGCCGGGCCACCCCGACTTTGGTCGGGTACGCATCGGCATCGGCGCCCGGTCGGCAGCCCTGGAATTCGCGGCACCGCAGACCAAGCCGGTGGAGGACCTCGAACCGCTCAGCGCCATCTCGCTGCGTCGCTTCACCCGCGCGTACCGCACGGTGTCGGACCTGCCGATCTCGGTAGGGATGCGCAGTTTCACCAGCATCGAGTTCGAAGGCGACGGCAACGAGGCGTGCTCGCTCATCCGGGCGATGCTCGGCCAGCTCGTTACCTTCCACTCGCCGGACGAGCTGCGCATCGCCGTGCTCGCGGACGAGCACCACCGGGGCAGTTGGGACTGGATCAAGTGGCTGCCGCATTGCGCGCACCCCTCCGAACACGACCAAGCGGGTGCCTTGCGCCTGTTCGCGGGCGACCACGAGGCCCTCCTGGACGTCCTTGGCTCCGACCTCGCTGATCGTGGTGACCACGACAAGAGCGCCCAGCCGAGCGCGGGCGAGCCACTCCTGGTCGTGGTCGCGCACGGTGCGCAGGTGCCGGAGGAGTCGCGATTGCACGGCGCCGGGCTGCGCAATGTTGTCCTGCTGGACGCCACCGGTGAACTGCCCGGCGGACCGAAGGTGTTGCGCCTCAAGGTGGCCGGCGGCGCGGTGGAGTTCGTGGCGGGGGATGAGACGGCTTCGGTGCGTGCGGACGCGTTGGGTCTGTCCGCGATCGACACGCTCAGCAGGGTGCTGGCCCCGTATCGGACCGGTGGCATGGTGGACCTGACCGACGAGGCGCTGGAGGCCGACTTCGACCTGGTCCGGTTGCTCGGGCTGCGGGACGTCCACGGCTTCGATGTCGAAGCCACGTGGCGGGGCAGGCTTCCGTTGCGCAGCAGGCTGCAGGTCCCGATCGGGGTGACCGAGGCAGGCGAGGTCGTCGAACTCGACCTCAAGGAGTCCGCGCAGGGCGGCATGGGGCCGCATGGCTTGGTGATCGGGGCCACCGGGTCGGGCAAGAGCGAGCTGCTGCGCACCCTCGTGCTCGGGCTGGCGGCCACCCACTCCTCGCAGATCCTCAACTTCGTCCTGGTCGACTTCAAGGGCGGCGCGACCTTCCTCGGGCTGGACGCGCTGCCACACACCTCGGCGGTGATCACGAACCTGGCCGACGAGCTGCCGCTGGTCGACCGCATGCAGGACTCCATCGGCGGCGAGATGATCCGTCGGCAGGAGCTGCTGAGGGAGAGCGGCTACTCGTCGTTGCTGGAGTACGAGAAGGCGCGCGCCGCGGGCCAGCAGTTGGCACCACTGCCGACGCTGGTCATCGTCGTCGACGAGTTCAGTGAACTGCTCACCAGCAAGCCGGACTTCATCGAGCTGTTCATCATGATCGGCAGGCTCGGCCGGTCGCTCGGCGTGCACCTGCTGCTCGCCTCGCAGCGGCTGGACGAGGGGCGGATCCACCGGCTGGAGAGCCATCTGTCATACCGGATCGCGCTGCGCACCTTCTCCTCGATGGAGTCGCGCAGCGTGATCGGCGTGTCCAAGGCGTACGAATTGCCGTCCGCCCCCGGCAACGGCTATCTGAAAGTCGATAACGCCACGTTGGTGCGGTTCAAGGCCGCTTACGTGTCGGGGCCGTGCCCGCCTCCGGCCGAGGGGCTGGCCGCCGAGACATCGGAACAGGCCGCCCGCGAGGTCGTCCGGTTCGAGGTGCATCCACGGCCGATGACGCAGCGGCTCCTGGAGACGGTTCCGGAACCACTGGTCGACCAGGCCGGCGACGCTGCCGAGGCCGAGGACGACAACCTGCCGAGTCTGCTCGAAGTGCTGACCAGCAGACTCAGCGCCGTCGGCTCGGTGGCCCGACAGGTCTGGCTGCCGCCGTTGACCGAGCTGTCCAGTCTGGACTCGCTTTTCCCCGGCATCGAGCCCGATATGCAACGCGGCTTGATGGCCTCGGCCTACCAGGGAACCGGACGCATGCGGGTTCCCCTCGGCATGGTCGACCTGCCGCACGAGCAACGGCGTGAACTGCTGATGGTCGACCTCTCGGGCGCCGACGGCCACGTCGGCGTCGCGGGTGCCGCGCAGACCGGCAAGTCGACCTTGTTGCGCACCTTGGTGCTCTCGCTCGCCCTCACCCACACGCCGCGCGAAGTGCAGTTCTACGCGTTGGATTTCGGTGGCGGCGGGCTCGCCGCGCTGGCTGGACTGCCGCACGTCGGTTCGGTGGCCTCTCGCCTCGACCGCGACCGAGTACTGCGTACGGTCGAGGAGCTGGCGCAGCTGTCCGAACGGCGCGAGGCGACGTTCGGGCGCATCGGCGTCGACTCCATGGCCTCCTATCGGCAGGCCCGCGCCCGTGGCGAGGTCGACGATCCCTACGGCGATGTCTTCCTCCTGGTCGACGGCGCGTTCACCCTGCGTCAGGACTTCGCCGACCTTGAGCAACGCATTCAGGAAATCGGCGCGCGCGGCCTGAACTACGGCATCCACCTGATCGTCTCGGCGGCCCGCTGGTCGGAGATCAGACCGTCACTGAGGGACACGCTGGGGACCAAGCTGGAGCTGCGCCTCGGCGACGCGATGGAGTCCGAGCACGGCTCCCGCAAGAACAGCACGATCCCGCAACAGCCCGGCCGCGGCCTCACCGGCAACGCCGCGCACTTCCTCAGTGCCTTACCCCGGCTCGACGGTGGACGTGGCACCGACGACCTGACCACAGCGACGAAGAGCGCCGTCGAGGAGATCGCCACGTTCTGGACAGGGGAGTCCGCACCGTCGGTGCGGCTGCTGCCCGGCATGCTGCCCGCGTCGCGGCTGCCCACTGACGACGGCGAGAAGCTGTGTCTTGGCTGGGACGAGAACCGGCTCGGGCCGGTGTGGCACGACTTCGGCAGCACGCCGCACCTGATGGTGTTCGGCGATACAGAAACCGGCAAGACGAACCTGCTGCGTCTGGTCATCCGCCACGTCACCGGACGGTACGGCCCGGACGAGGCGAAGCTGTTGCTCGGCGATTCCGAACGCGAATTGTACGAGATGGTGCCTGAGCCGTACCGGATCGGCTACGCCATCTCGACCGAGACGCTCGCCGAGCTGAGCACCAGCGCTGCGGTGTCGTTGCAGAAGCGGCTGCCTGGCGCCGACATCGCACCGGAGCGGCTGAAGGAACGCGACTGGTGGACCGGCCCCAAGCTGTTCATGCTGGTCGACGACTACGACCTGCTGGCGCCCGGCGGGGTGCAGTCGCCGCTGGAGCCGATGCTGCCGTTGCTCGCGCGCGGGGTGAACATCTCGATGCACGTGGTCCTCGCGCGCAGCACGTCCGGGGCGATGCGCGCCGCGATGGACCCGGTGATCCGGCGGATGTGGGAGTTGGGCACGCCGGGTCTGGTCCTGTCGTATCCCAAAGAGGAGGGCAAGTTCCTCGGAGAGGCCCAGCCACGGCAGTTGCCGCCCGGCCGGGCCCAGCTGGTGACCAGGCGCGAGGTTCGGCTGGTGCAGACGGGGCTGGTGGGCGCATGACCCGCAGACGTCTTCGAACAGGTGGCTTCGCGAGTTCCCTGAAGGAGGGCACGTGAGCGTAACCGTCGCGGCATCCGCAGGTCGCACCGAGGTGTGCCGGATGACCGTCACCAGCCCGTTCGGGTCCGCAGACCTGGCCGTCCCGGTCGGTGTGCCACTCGCCGGACTGCTGCCCGTGCTGGTCTGGCACACCGTTCCCGAGGCGGAACGCGGTAGCGGCTGGGTGTTGCAACGCCTCGGTGGCGCCCCGCTGGACCTCGAATGCACCGTCGGCTCCGCCGACCTGAGGGAGGGCGAACAACTGCACCTGCGCCCGGTCCACGACACCCTGCCCGAACTCGCCTACGACGACCTGCCCGACGGGCTCGCCGAGTCGATCAGAGCCCGGCGCGAGCTGTGGCGCCCGCTGTTCACCAAGGTCGCTTGTCTGCTGGCGGCCGTCGTCATGGCTGTCATCGTGGCCGTCGGGCTGGTCGCGGCGGTCCGCAATCCGGTGCCGCATCTGGTGCTTGCGGGTCTGGCGCTCACGGGCACCTACGGTCTCGTCCGCAAGCGAGACCAGCCGGTGCTCGGGATGCTGCTCACCGGGATCGCCGCGCTGTTCGCGGCGGGTGCTGGCATCGTGACGGCACCGGACGACGTGTCCGCGTTCCTGCTCGCGATCGCCGGTGTGGCGGCGGCCTGTGCGGTCGGCGCCGCGATCATGATGCAGGTCCGCCGCGCTGTGACCGTCCTCGGCGGGGTCGTGCTGACCGGGTTGTGGCTCGGCCTGCTGGTGCTGCTGGTCACCGAAGGCGGCGTGACGCCGCTCGGGGCCGCCGGCGCCGTGGTGACCGGTGGGTTCGTCGTGCTGGTCGGCTGTTCCCGGTTCGCCTTGCGGATGGCCCGCGTCCAGGGCCCGCAACTGCCGCGCACGGCGGAGGAACTGCAGCAGGATATCGACCCCGAGCCAGCGGACACCGTGCGCACCCGCGCGCGCTGGGCCGCGGGGTACGTCACGATGTTCGTCTCGTCCGCTTCGCTGGTGATCGTCCTCGGTGTCGGCGAGGTCCTGAGCCATCCCGGGTGGGCGCCGTTGGTTTTCATCGGCTTGGTGGCCACCGCACTGATGACGCGGGCGCGCGGGTTCGTTCCGGCGGCACAGCGCGGGCCGGTGTTGCTCGCGGGCGCGGTGAGCGCGCTCGGACTGTACGCCAAGGCCCTCCTGGGAGCCGGATCGCTCATGTTCTGGCTGCTGATCGCGCTGGGAGTGCTCGCGGTGGTCGCCCTGCTCGCCGCCTCCGTGCGGCTGATGTCGCGCGCGCCGGTGCCGATGTGGCGACGCGTCGGCGACGTGCTCGAAGTCGTCACGGTCGTGGCGATCGTGCCGATGCTCGGCCAGTTGTTCGGTCTGTACTCCTTCTTCCGTGGCTTAGGTGGGTGAGGGCACGTGCAGTCAGCCAAGGACCAGGTCCAGGCGCATCAATTCACCGAGCGTCGGCTCGCGGCCGCGCTGGTACTGGGTGACGCCACCGGCGCGGTGGCGCCCGCCCGCCGGGCCGCCGTCGGCGTCATCTTCGGGGTCGTCGTGCTGATTCTCGGCGCCGGCGGCTTCTTCGTGTTCGGGCTGCTTTCACCGGGCGCCAGCACGGCGTGGCGAGAGCCGGGCTCAATCATCGTCGAGGAGGAGACCGGCAGCAGGTACGTGTTCGCCGACGGTGTCCTGCGACCGACCCGCAACCTGGCCTCCGCGGCACTGGCCACCGAGGGATTGAAGATCGTCTCGGTGCCGGGGAAGTCGCTCGCGGGCGTGCCGCGCGGTGCGCCGCTCGGGCTGCTGGACGCCCCGGAGGTGCTGCCGCGGGCGTCCGCGCTGCACCCCGGCCCAATCCTGATGTGCGTGCCGACGAAGGCAAACGACGCGGCGACGACGGTGGTGCTCGACGCCACCGTGCGCGCCGCGCCGGTGGCGGTGCCGGACGTCGCGTCCGTGGTCGGACCGGACGGCGAGCGGTACTTGGTGGCGGACGGCCGCCGCCACGCGGTCACCGATCGCTCGGCCGAAACGGCGCTGGGAATGGACGCGGTCCCTCCCGTCCCGGTCAGCGAGGTGTGGCTGGACACGGTGCCGTTGGCCGCGCCGGTCGCCCCGTACCGCCCGCCGCAGGAAGGCGCTGCGGCGCTTCCAGTGGCGGGTTCGGACACCAGTGTCGGTGAGCTGTTCCGGGTCGACGGGGGTGGGGCGCGGTACTATCTGATGCTCTCCGACGGCCTCGCTGCTCTGTCGCCGACCGACTTCGCTTTGTCGTCGGCCGAGGATGACAACGTCCGGACGGTCACCGCGTCGGAGGTCGCCGAGGTAAAGCGAAGCGAGACCTCGCTGGTGGGGCGCATGCCCGACCTGCGGGACATGCGGTACTTGCGGCCGGACGGCGCTGCGCTGTGCGCCACCGCGGTGCCGTTCGGTGCCCCTGCGCTGTCCCTCGTGGACCCTCGTGTGCTGCGGCCGGGCACGTTGGATTCGGTCGCCGTCGCTCTGCAACCGGGCGGCGGAATGCTGGCAGTACCTGCCTCCGTCGCGGATCAGGAACAGGCCAGCACTCAGGTGCTCATCACCGAGCCCGGCGTCCGGTACTCGCTCGCGGGTGACCGGGAGGCCGTCGCGCTCGGTTACGGGTCGGCAACCCCGCGCGTCGTGCCGAACGTCGTGTTGGACGCGCTGCCCGCAGGCGTCCGGCTGTCGATCGCCGCTGTGTCGACGCAGAACGGGACCGGAGGAGGCTAGCGATGGCAAGGCAGACGACACAGGTGCGTGGCGCGACGGCGGCGAGCCAGATCGAGTGCAAACAGATGGGCCGGGCCATGGTCGTGCACCGTCGTGGGCACATGAGCGAGGTCGCACAGTCGCTCGCGTGGTCGATCGCGGAGGACCCGGACAACGACATCGTGGTGCTGGACCTGCCGGACAACTGCCCCGTGTGGATGTGGGAGGCGGTTGCCACCTCGCTGCCCAAGCGTCGGCGCGGACTACGGCTGGTCGTTGGCGCCCGCTCGCACGGGATGACCGCGATGACCGGCCAGTGGTTGTCCGAGCGCTTGCGCCGGACGGTGTACGCGCCGGACGGCATGGTGGTGCGCGGAACCGCGGGCACCTTGTTCGTTCACTCGGGACCCGAGTCGGGGTGGGTGCGCTTCACACCGGGCAAGGCGCCCCGGTGGGAGGCAAAGCGGTTCCCTCGGCCGCGCTGGGAGGGCATCGCCGTCGACCACCCGTGGCCGACCAGTTCGGGGGGCGTGGCCGAACCGATCCCGGGCGGCGTGTGGCTGAGGTCCATGCACACCGCCCCGGGAACGCAGGACCATCGCAGGTTGCTCGCCCAGGCGATGCTGGTGCAGCGCGACCGACTCGCCGTGGTGTTGGGTTGCCCCGGCAGTGTGCCGCTGCCGTTGGACGACATCGCCCGGTTGTGGGTGAATCTTCCACCGGAGGCACGCCGGGACGTGCGGTTCGTGCGGTTCGGTCCGCTCAACCTGCCGCCGGGTGTCAGTGTCGGCCAGGCCATCGCCGACGTCGTCGACCAGCCGGTCATCGTCTCGCAGGGCATGCCCCTGGAAGGTGTGGACGGCTCGGTCGTGCGCATCGTGCACCCCAACGGAGCGCTGGGCTGGCGACCGTTCGTCCGTGAACTCGGTTTCAACCCGCGCCGGATGACCGGGGGAGTCGCCACCTTGCCCACGGTGCTCGATTATGACACGCCGTTGGAGGGTTTACCGGAGATCAGCTCCGGTGTGTTTCAGTACACCCCCGACGCGGCGCTGGAGGTCGTCCAGGGCGGTCTGTGGCTGCGGCCCGCCGAGGGCGCGGTGCAATCGGAAGCGGTCAGGGCCACCCCGCTAGATCCCGCGCACTTCTGGTTCGTCTACGACTGTCAGTCCGAAGCCGTCAGCTCCCGGATGCGGACGCTGGCCCAGGACGTGATAGCCCGGCTGGATGCCGATATCCAGCCGTTCTGCCGCCTGCTTCCCGCGTCCAGCATCGCGTGTGGCGCCGTGCGCCGGACCGCTGAGCGACTCGGCCGGGCCGGCGGAGTGGCGATGCCCGCCGTCGATCGGATGTCCGACGGACACTCGGCGGCCGCAGGCCGAGCAGACCTGGTGTGGGAAGGCGACCAACCTGCGGTCCCGGCCGAGGTAGGCGCGACGCACACGGGATCCGGACTTGTCCGGGAACGGGCAGCGGAGGTCGCCACCCACTCCGACGTCGGCCTCGAGTCCACCGACGAGGATGACACAGCCGTAGGTCAGGTCGCGAAAGCCGGTGCGGAGGAACGGACTGCTACCGCCGTTGCCGACGTGGGCAGCATCGCAGAGCGGCTGGCGCCGGATCAGGGCGCGCAGGCCGCAGCCCGTCCGCTTCCGTCGCCGGCCCACGAGTCGGAGCCGACCGAGCGGATCTCCACCGCGGGGAAGCCTGCCGGCCAGCGCCGTTCCACCGCCCCACCATTGGCTGCGGCAGCCGGGGTCCGGTTGGAGAGCACGCTGGACTACGACGACGCGTCGCTCGATCTCGGGCTTGGTCACGATGGGCTCGACGACCACGACGAGTCGGACACCACGGATACCGAGACGGCTGGGTCGAAGATCGAGGCAAGCCATAACGACGGCCCGCTGGCGACCGAGCGCAAGACCGTGGGCGTGCGGCCCCAGCCTGTGCCGGAGCCCGAAGCGGCGGCTCTGCTTCCCGCGACCGGCATCGAGAAAGAACGAGCCTGGCTGCGCCGCACGCTGAGCAGACAGTTCGACAACCTGTCCACCTCGGCGGGCCGTCTGTTGTCGGAACAGCCCGGTCTGCGCAGTCAGGGTCATGATCGCGACGTGATCACCGACCTGGTCGCGCTGCGCCTGTATCTGTCCGAGGAGGGCGAGACGCTAGACGAGGCGCTGCACACCGCGACAGTCGGGCCGCACGTGCCGTTCGCCCGGTGTGTGGTGGCCGGCCTGCGCCGGCTCGGCACGCACCGGGGTCGGGTGAGCCTGCGGGCACAGGTTGAGCCGGAGCATTTGGATTGGTATCAGGACAACCCGCGGTTCGCGGACTGGAGTTTCGTCAATTGCCTGCCGACCGGTCCCGGCAACTGGCCGGGCAACTGCGACATCGACATTTGGTCGCTGAGCGGGCGGCGCACCACGGGGCTGGAACCGCAGGCGTCGGGTCTCGACGAGCGGGTCATCTTCCCGCCGGGAACCCGATTCAAGCTGCTCGGCATGGAGCGGGCCGACACGCCGGACGGTAGGCATCGCATCGTCCTGCGTGAGTGTGGGGCGGCGGAAGCCGGTGACGATGACGGAGTGAACGCGGCCGCGCTCCACTACGACGACATGGCCACGGTCGGCCTGGAACGGGTCGCGGACACCCCGGGGTTCTCCGGCGCGACTCCGCCGGACGCGACCGTGGCGCGGCTGTCCTCGCTCCCGGGTTTGGTGACCTCGTGGTGAGCCAGGCTGGGGTGCGGATCACAGCAGCGGGAGGCGACAGGATGAGCAAGCAGAGGCTGGTGGTTGCCCCCGGTCGCCCGGGTGCCTATTCCTCGATCGCCGAAGCTGTCGTCGATGCGGACGACGGTGCGCTGATCATGGTCGCGCCCGGGCGGTACGAAGAGTGCCTGGACCTGAGCTGCGTGGTGTCCGTCGTCGCCGATGGCGACGGTGAGGTGCGCGTCCACGGCGTCGGCGCCAGCACCATCGTGGTGCGGGCGGAAGCAGTGCGGCTGCGCGGGCTGACCTTGTCGTGTGAGTCGGAGGACCTGCCGGTCGTCGACGTGCAGCATGGTGAGGCCGCGATCGACGAATGCGTGGTGGCGGGCCGGGCTTGGACAGCCGTGCTTGCACGCGGCACCGGCTGCCTGGCCATCCGCGGCTGCACGCTGGCCAATCCGGTGGGCGCGGGCGTCGTGGTGATGTCCGCGGGTGGCAACACGATTCTGGACACGCGGTTCGCCGGACTCGGGTCGTCCGGGCTCGTCGTCGTGGAGGACGGCGAGGTCGTGGCCCAGCGGTGCGTGATCACCGAGGCCAAGGGCAACGGCGTGTGCGCCAACGGCAACTCGAGGCTACTGCTCGAGGAGTGTGAGATCACCCAGGTGGACAAGCCCGCCCTGGTGATGGAGGAGCAGGCCCGTGCCGAGCTGACCGACGTCACGGTGCGCGAGTGCGGCGCGGTCGGCTGCTACGTCTCGACCACGGGCGCGGTGACCCTCTCAGGTGGTGTCTTCGCGAGCACCGCGGGGCCGGCGGTGCACATCGCGGGCCGGTCGGCTCCCGTGCTCAGCGACGTGCGGATCGACCGGGCCGGCCGGATCGGTATCAGGGTGACCGACGACGCGAGTCCGCGCTTCACCCAGTGTTCGGTGTCCGGGACGGCGGTAGGCATGCTGTTCGACGGATCCAGCACGCCTACCGTCGACCGGATGGAGGTGCGTGGACCCGAGAAGGTGGCGATCCGCGTGGCCGGCAGCGCCCAGCCCGCCATGGCAGACCTGCGGGTCAAGGACGGGCGCGCGAACGGGATCGTCGTCAGCGGTTCGGCCCGGGTGGCCTTGTCGACCGGGTCGATTGAGTGCGCATCGGTCGCCCTGCAGGCCGCCGAGGGCGGCCGGCTGGACAGCACGGAGATCGTTGCCTCGACGAGCGGACCGGTCGGTATCGAAGTGCGCAGTGGTGGCCGGGTGTCGCTCACCGCGCTCCGGCTACACGGCGGCGGTGTCGTGGTAGGCGGCGAAGGCAGCTGGTTGTCGTTGCTGGACAGCGAGATCGGCGAGGCCGTGGGGGATGGGTTGCGGGTGGCGGACGGCGCCGTAGCGTCGGTCCAGCGGTGCCGGATGCACGCTAGCGGGGGCTACGGCGTCTCGATCGAGCGGGCCCGCGCGGACGTGACTTCGTGCGAGGTGTTCGACAATCGGGGCGGCGGCTTCCGCGTCGACTCCGAGCTACCCGTCGTCATCGCCGACTGTGAGGTGCAGGGCAATGACGGCGAGGCGCTGCGAGACGTGGCAGCGTCCTCGGGGCTGGTGGTGCGCAACATCTCCGGCGACCAGTATGGCGAAAGGCCGGAATCATCGGGCACCGTCCCGGTTGCGTCGGAGGAACCCGAGACCACGCGGAAGTCGCCGGGCAAGCAACGGCGCAGGCAGTCCGGACCGCTGGCGGAACTCGACGAACTGGTCGGGCTGGCCGGGGTGAAGCAGGAGGTCAACGCGCTGGTCAATCTGATCAAGATGGGCCAGCGGCGCGAGCAAATGGGCCTGCCGATGCCGCCGATGAGCAGGCATCTGGTGTTCGCGGGACCGCCCGGCACCGGCAAGACGACGGTCGCGCGGCTCTACGGCGCCGTGCTCGCGGAGCTGGGCATCCTGTCCGATGGGCACCTGATCGAGGTGGCGAGGGCGGACCTGGTCGCGCAGATCATCGGCGGTACGGCGATCAAGACCACCGAGGTTGTCACCAAGGCACTCGGTGGCGTGCTGTTCGTCGACGAGGCGTACACGCTCACCAGCCAGTCCGGCGGCAGCGGCCCGGACTTCGGGCAGGAGGCGGTCGACACCCTGATGAAGTTGATGGAGGATCACCGCGACGAACTGGTAGTGATCGTCGCAGGCTACTCCGAACAGATGGACACCTTCCTCGCGTCCAACCCGGGTGTCGCGTCGCGGTTCACCCGAACCGTCGAGTTTCCGAACTACAGCGTCGACGAGCTGGTCACCATCACCACCGGCCTGTGTCACAAGCACCAGTACCAGCTCAGCGTCGACGGTGTGGCCGCCGTGCGGGACTATTTCGACCGGTTGCCCAAAGGCAAGACCTTCGGCAACGGCCGGGTGGCGCGGCAACTATTCGAGTCGATGGTGAGCAACCAGGCCTCCCGGCTGGCGCAGGAGCCGGAGCCGGAAGGTTCCACGCTGTCCACGCTGACCGCCGCGGACCTCGGACAGCCGACGATCGTCACGGAGGGCGAACCGCCGGCGCAGCCCCTGGACCTGCGCGGACCGGAACCCGCCGGGTGCAGCCCGCTCGGTGAGAGCCGCGCCGTCCGGCGGCTGGCCGCGATGGTGGGCCACAAGCAAGCACGCGCGAGCTTGCTGGGCAGACTCGAAGCGCTGGCGGCCAGTGGTCCGCAGCCCCTGGGTGGGCCTGCCAGCGTGGTCATTGAAGCGCCACGAGGCACCGGTCGCCGGGAACTCGCCGGACGCTACGCGGCGGGCCTGGTGGAAGTGGGCGTCGTGCGAACCGGGGCGCTGACGCCGGTGTCGTTCGCCGACGACCTCGTGCCGGAGTGGCTGGGCCAGGAGAGGGCACTGGTTGCGGAAGCCTTCTCCAGGGCCGAAGGCAGTGTGCTGACCGTGCTCGTCGACGACCAGCCGCCCGCGCATGAGCACGCTTGGCGCCAGGCGGGCGCCGCGCTCGCGCGGGCGATGCGTGACCACCCGCATCAGGTGGTGGTCGCACTTGGTGTCCGGGACGCGCTCGGTATCGTGTTCGGTAGCCAGCACGACGACTTGACCAGCACGTTCGCGGACTACCTGCGATTGGCCGAACACACCACGGATGAGTTGGCGCAGCTGGCGTCCAGCAGGCTCGCGGCGCTCGGGTGCACGCTCGACGAGCGCACCAAGATCGAGGTCCGCGAGGCGGTCGCTCAGCACGCTGAGAGCGGCGGGGCGTACGCGGCTCACCGCGTCGCCGAATGGCTGAGTACGACGCTGTTCCGCGAGGGAATGCCGCTCACAGCCGAACGCCCACTCGCGGAAGCAGGCTTCTGACCTGGGCAGCAGGACATCGGGGCAGGTTATCCAAACATTCGGTCGTATCCCGTTGTCCACCAGGAAGCGGTCCACGATGCTGTGCTCAACCAACCCAGGAGGGCCGTCATGACCACCGCTGACATCGATGACGCGAACGAGCTGTTGCTGCTGGGGCACGCGGCGATCACGGCGAAGGTACTGTCGCTGGTCGCCGAGGTCGGCGTCGCGGATCATTTCGACGGTGCGCCGGTCACCGTGGAGTGGCTCGCCGAACGGACCGCGGCCGAGCCGTCGGCGCTGCGCAGTTTTCTGCGCGTGCTGGCGGGCCATGACGTGGTGCGGGAGCTGCCGGACGGCCGGTTCGAGCTAACCGAGCGCGGCACCCTGCTGCGCTCGGACCATCCGAAGTCGTTGCGATCGATCTTGTCGCTGCACAAGGTGCTGTTCCTTCCGCTTGACCGCGCCGACCACACCCTCTTCACTGGACAGTCGTCGTTCGAACTGGTCCACGGCACGCCGCAGTTCGAGTACTACCGCAAAAACCCGGAACTGGGCGCCCTGTTCAACGCAGGGATGGCCGACCTGAGCAATTGCGAACGTGACGACGTCCTCCGGTGCTACGACTTCTCGCCGTACCGACGCATCGTCGATGTGGCCGGAGGTGACGGCACGTTGCTCTGCGCCGTCCTGGGCCAGCATCCGGAGGCGACCGGGATTGTCTTCGAACAGGACCACGTCACGGCCGAAACCGAGAAGAATCGCGCCCGGCACGGCCTGCAAGACCGCTTGGAGGTCGTCGCGGGCGACTTCTTCGCCGAGGTGGTTGCCGGTGGCGATCTCTACCTGTTGAAGTCGATCATTCACGATTGGCCGACGCCGGAGGCCGAGAAGATCCTCCGGCGTTGTCGGGAGGCCATGCCCGTCGGCGCCCGGCTGGTCCTGTTCGAGCGGGTGCTCTTCCCGGACAACGCCTACGGCCTCGCCAAGACGTTCGACGTCATGATGCGGACGCTTTTCGCGGGCGCGGAGCGCACGGTCGACGAGTTCGCCGAACTGTTCGCGAACTGCGGATTGGAATTCGTCGGCACCACGCCCGTCGGTGGCTCGTTGCATGCCGTGGAGGCGGTCCGCGCCGACTGACATCTCCGAGTCGGGGGGAGCGCACGGCGACCCACTGCAAGGAGAAAATGTGACGACTCTCAAATCAGGCGATCACACCGCGGGCTTGGTCGACGACGACCGTGCGCCGGGCGGTCGCCGAATTGATCGCCCTCAAGCGGCTCGTCCGGGAAGTGAGTCTTCGCTACCGCCATGGCAAGGGCAAGCTGTTCGACGCGGGGTCCTTCGTCGAACTCGAAGGCCTTCGCCGGCGCCGGAGGACATCGCAGGCGTTGGCCGCGCGAGCACGGATTGTGTTGCGGTGCGCCGAGGGAATGCAGGGATCCTGGGACGTGGCCGTCACGGCGAGCGGCACCCGTCGTCGGTCTGTGCGACGGCGCCAGAGCGCGAATACCGAAGGGTGTGACCGCGCTGACCGGCTATGGCGGCATGCCCCACAAGTGGCAGTTCCGGCTTGGCGTCGTTCGTGTACGAAGACGAGGAGAACTGCCTGGCCGACGTCCGTTACCTGCTCTCACTTCTCCCGTGCGCCGCCCGCGGTGACCTGAACGGACCCGGCCGGCCGATGCTGTGACGCGTTGCTCGACACGGTGCCGGACAGACCCGAGCACGCCTACCAGGTGATGGACTTCCCGCATGGGTCGTCGACGACGAGCTGTTCGACGTCCACGGGCGACGGGCCAAGAACATCGTCCGTGCCTTCGCAAGGCTGGGCGGACACGTCGTCGGGATCGTCGCGAATCAGCCGTCATACCTGCCCGGTGTGCTCGACAGCATCGCCGCGCAGAAAGCCGCCAGATCCGTTCGCTTCTACGATGTCTTCGGTATCCCGCTCGTGGTGCTGGTCGGTGTACCAGGCTTCCTGCCCGGCGTCGACCAAGAGCATGGTGGCGCCATCAGGTACGGCGCGCAACTCCTGTACGCCTACTGTGACGTGACGGAGCCGAGGGGCCAGGTCGTCCTCCGCAAGGCCTACGGCGGCGCCTTCACGGTGCTCGGCTCGAACTCCGTCGGCGCAGACCTTTCGCTCGCGTGTCCGACGAACGAAATCGCGGTGATGGGCGCCGAGGCCGTGACGAACGTGATCTTCCGGTCCGAGATCGCCTCGTCCGGCGATCCCGAACTCACCCGCAAACGGACGATCTCCGAGTATCGCGACCAGCTGAAGCAATCCCTACTACGCGGCGGAATGGGTCAGGTCGACGAGGTGATCGACCCGGCGGTTACCCATACCGCCGCCATCGAGCCGCTACGGGGTGCTGCGCGCGAAGTGCCGGGAGCAACCCAGCCGCAAACACGGGAACCACCCGTGGCCGACACCGTTCGGATCACCAAGAGGGAGCCGACTCCGCAGGAACTGGCCGCGCTCATCGCCGTGCTGGCCCGGCTCACCGCAGGCACCCGGAGCGCGCCGGGCAGGAAGCGCCCCGCCGCATGACGTACAGAAGATCGTTGGCGATGCGGCTGGCTCGCAGGTCGACATCCGGAATGCGCGACTTTACCCGATCCCGGGAACGTTCGGACATAGCTAATTGTCTCGTTAGAAAGCGCGCGCCTAGGTTGATCTCGCCGCTCTGAATTCCCTGCGCCTCTTCCATGTGCGCATGGCTCGTGCTCGCGGGAGGTATTGACTGTGGTTGTGCTCTGTCCACCTGTGGTAGCCGTGCCTGAACACATCATCACCCAGGCCGAGACGATAGACATAGGCCAGCGACTGTTCGCCGGGCATCCGCACTTGAAGCTGGCCACCCGAATGATCGAGAACACCGGGGTGCGCAAGCGGCATCTCATCAGGCCGGTCGATGAGACACTCCGCGACACGGATTTCGGGCACCGGAACCAGATCTTCGACCAGGAAGCCAAGACCAGAGTTCCGCCGGTCATCTTCGCCGCGTTGGACAATGCGCGCCTCACGGTCGCCGACATCGACGCGATCATCTTCGTCACTTGCAGCAGTTACTCGATGCCGTCGATGACCGCCTGGTTGATCAACGAACTCGGCTTTCGGTCGGACACGACCCAGATACCCATCGTGCAGCTTGGCTGCGCGGCTGGTGGAGCGGCGATCAATCGCGGGTACGACTACTGTCGTGCGAACCTGGGTTCGCACGTCTTGATCGTGTCCTGCGAGTTCTGTTCTCTCCTATTCCAACCAGCCGACCAGGCGGTGGGAAATCTCCTTTCAGACGGACTTTTCGGTGACGCGATCGCTGCGGCGGTTGTCCGCGGAGACCGGGAGGTTCCCGGCCTGTTACTCCAGGCGAGGCGATCGCACCTGATTCCGCACACAGAGGATTGGATCTCCTATGAGGTCATGAGCACCGGATTTCACTTCAGGCTGTACAAGGGCGTGCCCGGCGCGTTCCGTGACGCTATGCCGGTGCTGGCCAAGTTCACGTCCGACGAAGGGCATGACCTGCCCGACCTCGACTTCTACGCGATCCATTGCGGAGGCCCGCGCATCTTGGACGCGCTGCGCGATCCCGGCGGAGTGGCTCCCGAGGCTCTCGCCATGAGCATGGCGACGCTGCAGGACTACGGGAACATCGCCTCGGCCAGCGTCTTCGACGTTCTGCGCAGGATCGTCGCCGCCGGGCCACAGCCGGGGCAGATCGGCTTGATCGCCGGATTCGGCCCGGGAATCACCATGGAACTCGCGATCGGTACCTGGCAATCCGGCCATCGCACAACGATCTCGTGACAGGAGCCGACTATGTCCTTTGGCACTTTCTTTGACGATGTCAAGGTTGGAGAGGTCTATCGGCACTGGCCCGGTAAGACCATATCGGAATCGGAGCACCAGACGTTCTGTCTGCTGACCATGGTTCGTCATCCGATACATCTCGACGCGCACCACGCGAAATCAGCCACTCGGCTCGGCCAGCCCCTGGTCATCGGATCTTACGTGTTCTCCCTCCTGATCGGCCTGTCCGAGTCCGACATCACCGGTAAGGCGCTCGGTCACACTGGATTTGACCGGGTACAGCATCAAGCTCCAGTTCTGCATGGGGACACGATTTATGGCGAGAGTGAGATCCTGAACAAGGAGAATCTCGTCGCCAAGGCTGATCGGGGAAAGGTGTCGGTCGAAACGCGCGCGGTCAATCAGAATGGCGTCCTGGTCATGAGCTTCCGCCGGAACATGATCCTGGCTACGCGGGAGTATCGCGGGAAAAAGATCGGACCGATCGGGTAGGCGTTGAGGGAGAGGGCGGGGAATAGTGAAATTCATGTCGGTGGCCGAGGGCGTGGAATTTCTGGTGAGCGACGGCGACACTGTGGCACTCGAAGGCTTCGTCGATCTCCTACCCATGGCCGCTGGTCACGAGATCATTCGGCAGGGAAAGCGTGACCTGACCTTGGTTCGCATGTCGATCGATCTCGTATACGACCAGCTGATCGGCGCAGGATGCGCCAGTACGCTCGTGTTCGCCTGGGGTGGAAACCCGGGCCTAGGCACATTGCACCGCTTCCGCGACGCCGTCGAGAATGACTGGCCCGGCGCGCTCGAGATCGAGGAACACAGCGATGCCGGCATGGTGAATCGATATTCGGCGGGCGCGTCCGGCTCACCGTTCGCGATTCTGCGGAGCTACCTGGGAACAGATCTTCCGTCGCAATCAACCTCCGCGAAATTCATGACCTGCCCGTTCACCGGGGTGGAAGTCGTCGCGTTACCGGCTCTCAATCCGGACGTGACTGTCCTGCATGCTCAGCGCGCTGACCGTGCCGGCAACGTGCAGTTCTGGGGAGTGCGAGGCGCGCAGCGCGAGGCGGCGCTGGCGGCGCGGAGGACTCTGGTGACCGTCGAGGAAGTGGTCGACAGACTGGAGCGGATGCCAGGCGACGTGGTGTTGCCGTCGTGGGCAGTCGACGTCGTCGCCGTGTCGGCCGGTGGGGCTGCGCCGTCGCACGTACCGGGCTATTACGAGCGCGACGGCGGCGCTTACACGGAGTGGGGGAGACTCAGCCGAGATCGCGCCGCCTTCGGAGCCTGGCTGACCGAATTGAAGGCAGGACGATGAACGACTACCGCCCGGACGAGATGATGGTCGTCGCGGCTGCGCGCCTGCTAGACGATCACAGTTCCTGCTATCTCGGCATTGGCCCAGCGACCGAGGCGGCGATGCTGGCACAGCGCACCCACGCGCCCAACTTGCGCCTGTTCTACGAATCCGGGTGTATCGACGCAGCACCCACCACGATTCCCGGCTCTATCGGGGATCCCAGTCTTCTGGCCACTGCGGATGTCGTGGTGAGCGTTCCTTTCATGCTCAACTACCTGGTATCTGCCGGTCGAATCGACGTCGGCGCCATCGGGGCTGCCCAGATCGACAAATTTGGCAACATTAACAGTTCGATTATTGGGGGCGGTTATCGACGCACCACGGTGCGACTGGCAGGCCCCGCGTCCCATCCTGAGGTCGGCTATGCGTGCGGCCGGGTCCACGTGTTAATGCGGCACAGTCCTCGGTCCTTCGTCGAAAAGGTCGATTTCGTCACCTGTTTCGGCTACGGTTCGGGAAGGGGTGAGCGGGAACGTTGGGGAATGACCGGCGGTGGGCCGACGGCCGTGGTGACCGACCTGGGGCTGCTCAGGCCGGACCTGGCGACGGCGGAACTCACTCTTGCCGCCGTACACCCCGGGGTGGAGGTCGATGATGTCGTGGCCGCCACCGGGTGGGACCTTCGGGTCAGGCCCGACGTCGGCGTATTCGCCGCGCCGACCGAGGCTGAGCTGACAATTCTCCGAAGGCTGCGCCGAGAAACGTGAGTTGGGCCACCCCAATATGGCTCCAGCATGGCACTCTGTCCGATAGGACTACTGGTTCCGGCGTGTCCCGGCAGTGGACCGGCAGTGGACCGGTAAAAGAGTGGATCCACCGTCTCCTTCAGTCAGAAGTGGCGCCTGTGGAGCTGTAGCGCTGGACAAAAGGGATTCACAGTGGTGCCGTTGCGCATCGAAAAATGCCATTCGGGGCGATACCTTTGCTTTGTGGGTGCTCGAGCCTCTGCTTCCGCGGACGGGTCCGCGACCGCGGCATCGGTGTCCGTATTTCCTGCAAAGCGTCGAGAGCACCCGGAAACTGGGCAGGCACCGCTGGGTCATCGAGCGCACCATGGCCTGGCTGAGCGGATACCGCCATCTGACCCTGCGCTACGAACGCAAAGCCACCCATTTCCCTGCCTTCCGCACCCTCGGAGCCGCCATCACCTGCTACAAGAAACTCGCCAAACTAGCCACGTAAGACGACCTCTGAGGTCGTGCAGCCAAACCCAACATGTGCTGGTAAAGCACGTACAGGCGGTCGGTTTCATTGCCGCCGTACAGGCCCTCCTACAGACCTATCGACAGGGCCAGGTAAGTATCCGAGGTATCGGCAGGATGGCCAGATGCCGCGCAGCGCGGCCAGGTCGCGGGGAAGGGCGTGTCCGGCAACTCCGGGGCGAGCGTGCCGTCCTCGTAGATCGCGGTGAGCGAGGCGATCCGCCAACCCTCGTCGGTCCGGCATGCTGAAGCAGGTAGACGCCGCACATGCGTACCAGCAGTCCGGTGACTCCTCCTCCGTCGATGGCCTTGTGCAGGCCGCTGGACCGTGCCGGGTAGCCAATGCCGCGAGCAGGATCGTTGCCTGATAGCACTCGGAACCCTTCTCGCCCGGGATCACGCCATAGCGGTCAGCTCAGGCGTTCACCCGAGGCCACGCACTGGACAGCGAGTCGATGAGCGCGAAGTGGCCTACGTCCGGCACCGTGACCAACGAGGGCAGGTGCGTGCGCACGTAGCGGCTCGACGTCGCGTGCGGAACCGCCTTGTCCTCCTAGCCGTACGTGATGGTGACCGCACCACCGCGTGCCGCCAGCTCCGCTGGATCGAGGTCTGGGCGTTCATCCGGTGACGTGCCGGGGAACGCGGCGACGGCGCCGTCACCGAGATTGCATGCGTGCGCCGCTCGGAGGTCGGTAATCGGCGCCAGGGCGAGCGTTCCCCGAAGCTCGGCCGGGGGGACAACGCGACGCGACCCAGAGCGCGAGCTGCCCGCCTGCGGAGTGGCCGACCAACACGGTGCCCACGACATGGTGATCGAACAGTGCCTCCACGTCGCTCGGCACGTTCCGCATCGCCAAGCGAATGTCGTGGGTGTCGTCGTCCGGCTTGCCCGGTGTGCGCCGGTACTCGATCGATGGCACGGACCAGCCTGCTTGCCGCAGTGCGGCGGCCATCGGCTGTGTGTGCGTGCGGTCGTACCTCGGCCTCCAGAGACCCCCGTGGACCAAGAGGACGAGCGGCTTGTCCGACGACGAACCGTCCCACCAGAAGTCCGCCACGTTGGCGGGCACCGGCCCGTACCGGAGTTCCAGATCCGGGCGGGCGGCTTCGGGGCAAGCATCGAGGTGTCTTCCTCGAACGGGGGAGCCGCAACGCCATCGGTCCGGCAGGTGTCCATGCGCAGCTCGTGTCAGAGGCGTGGTGCGCGGGTGCCGCCGATCGTGCGCGGCCGGCAGCAGGCAGGAGCGGTCTGTTGCCCGAATTGCCTGCGCGCCGCGGAAACGCGGTCAAGATCGGAGCCGGCTCGGCCGACGCCACTGATTCGCGGTGTGAGACTGCTGCCATCCGTGGCGAACGAAGGGAGGAGCCAAGTTGGTTGCGCTAACGAAGTCGTCGGGGGATTCGGCGGCGCTGACATACGACTCCTATCTTCAGTTGGGCAAGGTCCTGTCGGCGCAGGCCCCGGTCGGGGACGACCCGGACGACGAACTGCATTTCATCGTCGCTCACCAGGCCATCGAGCTGTGGTTCTCCCAGGTGGTCCGGGAGGTGCGCCGGGCTCGTGACGCGATGCTCGCCGTGAGCATTGAGGACGCCGTCGTCCACCTGGAGCGCGCGACCGCCTTCGTCGACGTCGTCACCGCACAACTGGACACCCTGATGCTGTTGCCGGTCGACGTCTTTCGGCGGCTACGTCAGTACCTGGGGACGAGCAGCGGCCTGCAATCGCTGCAATTCCGGGTGATCGAGGCACTATCCGGCGGCGAGACGGGAAGTGCGCGCCGCCGGTTGCGCGTCGCGTTTCCCCGAGGTATCCCGGCGCCGGTCGAGGCTGCCTTCGCCGAGGGAAGTCTGCGCGGCGCACACGTGGCGTTACCGGCACACGTACACGAATCTGAGGCAGGCGGCCGGGTGGTCGCGGCGCTGGTTGCCTACGACAAGGCGTGGGTGGGGTGGCGGCTGCGGCACGCGCAACTCGTCATGCACATGATCGGCAGGCACGCGACCGGCACGGGCGGCACCGATCTGCGCTATCTGACTCGGCGAGTGGAGGCTTCCTACTTCCCGCATCTGCCATCGAACAGGAAACGATCATGACGACTTCCACATCCGGGCACCGGGCAACCGGTAACGATCAGGCGCGGCACATCGCGGCCGAGGAGCTGATGCAGATCACGGCGGGGTTCTGGAGCTTCAAGACGCTCGCGGCCGCGGTGGAGCTGGGGTTGTTCGCCGCGCTCCGGGACGGGAGGTGCCTGGGCCGTGCCGAGGTAGCCGCCGAGCTGGACATCCCGGATCGGCCCGCCGACATGCTGCTGGCCGCGTGCGCTTCCCTGGGGCTGCTACGCCGTGAGCGGGACGGCTTCGCCAACAGCGCACTCGCCGAGGACCTGCTGGTTCCCGGCAGGCGCCGGTACTTCGGCGACTTCGTCTTGTACGCCGACCGCCGTGAGTACCCGGCATGGCTCGGCGCGGCCGAGGCGCTGCGCACCGACCGTGCGCAGACCTGGAACCCCGACGAGCAGGAGTCCGGGTACGCGGTTGAAGACACGATGATGACCGACCTCTTCTGGAACGCCATGCATTCGCTGTCCAGCTCGACCGCCGAGGCACTGGGTGACGTCGTCAATCTCGGTAGCCATCGCCGACTGCTGGACATCGGGGGCGGCTCCGGGGCCTACAGTCTGGAGTTGTGCCGTCGCAATCCCGGGCTCACGGCTACGGTCTACGAACTGCCGCATGTGTGCGAGCAGACCGCCGCCCGGATCGCGGAGGCGTCCCTGGAACACCGCGTCGACACGATGCCGGGAGACTTTCGGGGGCTGGCGGCCGCGCTGCCCGTCGGCTACGACCTGCTGCTGTTGAGCATGGTGCTGCACTGCTTCGACGAGACGGCCTGCCGTGACCTGCTGCGCAAGTGCAGGCAGGCGATCGAGCCCGGCGGCACGATCATGATCTGCGAACTGCTGCTCAACGAGGACCGCAGCGGGCCGCGGCTGGCGGCGCTCATGGGGATGAACATGGTCGTGGAATCCCAAGGCGGCCGCAACTACTCGGAACTCGACTATCGCACCTGGCTTCTCGACGCGGGCTTCGGCGACGTCGAAGTCGTCCGGTTCCACGGCGCGGGTGCCAACGGCGTGGTCGTGGGACGGGCGGGGGCACTCCCGTGAGGTTCGACGTCTTCTGCAGCCTGGCACAGACGCCGCGTCCAGGAGGCTTGCCGGAGCATGCGACGATCCTGCGTGAGTTCCTCGACCAGGCCATGCTGGCCGACGAACTGGGTTACGAGTGCGTGTGGGTGGCCGAGAGCCACTTCAGCAGCGAGGTGCAGAAGCGTCACCAGCACCCGGTGATCCCGCACTGGACGGGCGAGGTGGGCGTCAACACCGACATATGCCAACTGGCGCCCCGTGTGTTCGACCGGACCAGCCGGGTTGACGTGGGCTCCGCGATCCTCAACATCGTCGCAGGTGGCGGACCCGTCGTAGCGGCAGAGCGAGTGGCCACCGCGCTGGCTTGGCACGGACTGGACCCCGCCGAGCGGCGGCGCTTGCGGATCGGCTTCGCGGGTGGGCGCTTCGAGTTCATCGCCCGCACCACCGGCATCACGCCCCGCGGCGCATGGGAAGCGGCGGGGTGGCGCCAGGTCAAGCAGGCGCTGTTGTGGGAGGCGGGCGAGGTGTTCGTGCGCCTGCTTCGCGGTGAGACGCTGGCGGCGCAGGACGTTGCGGAGCGGTGGCTCGGCCATGGCGACTTCCCGGACGCGGAGGCGTTCGAGCACGTCGCGTCGCTCGCCGGAGTAGCCGGGGAACAGCGCGTGCGGGTACCGAGACGGTGGGACTTCGAGGCGACCAAGATCGTGCCTGACCGGCGTGCCGACCTGCTGCGCCTGTATGCGGGCACCCACGACGCCGGGCTGCAGACGCACCTCAACCAGTTTCGCCCGGTCCGCGCCTTCAACCTCAGCATCACCCCGCCCGCCGTGATCGAGGCGACCCACGAGCGCTTGGCTGGCGCCTACAACCTCGACGGTGGAAAGTGGCAGCGGAGTTACCTGCCGCGCACCACCTTTGTGTTTCTTGACGCGAGCGCGGGCGCGTCACGAGCCACTCGCCGGGAACGGGCCCAGCGCCACGCGCGCGAGGCGCTCGCGGCGTACTGGCAAGCCATGGAAGGCACGCTCGACGAGCGACGGGTCGCCGACGCCGTGGGCAACGCGCTAGTCGGTGCGCCGGAGGACATCGCCGAGCAGATCGTCGCACGCTTCCACCCGGACGACCGGCTCATGCTCTGGTTCGACTTCTTCCCCCGGGACGGCCGCCAGGTGCTGATCGCGATGGAGGAATTCCGGCACCGGGTGGTGCCGCTGCTAAGGGACGCCGAATTCGGCGGCCACGAGATCGCGCACGCCTGACTTATCGCGGCACGAGCCGCTCGCTCGCATCCTGCGCGCCGGGCTGGTGGAGAGCGTCCACTACGGGTCCATGGCGATGCTCGACCCGGCAGGTGCGGTGCTGTTCGCCGCAGGAGAGCCGGACGCCGTGCACGATTCCTGGCTGGCGGGAGCTGGATGTCCAGGTCGGCGCCGAACGCGTGCGGATGCGCCGCAACGAGGACGGCGGTCGGGAATGAACGCTTCGGTCCAGCGGGCGACACCTCTCGGGTACCGTCTCGCGGAGGTCCGCGGTGTCGTGCTGGATATCGACGGCTGCCTGATCCTCGCAACCCACCCCGCCGGCGGGGACGCGAAGGTGCTGCCCGGAGCGGTCGACGCGATGTGTGCGTTGCGGGACATGGGTTTGCGCACTCTCGTCTTCGCCAACCGTCAAGCCGTCTACCCGCGCACATCGCCGCGTCATTGGCCGAGCTGGGTTTCCCAGTCAGCGCCGACGACGTGACGACGCCGTCCGTCGTCGCCGCCGCGGTGTTCAAGGAACGTTGCGGCACCAAGCCGGTACTGGCCCTCGGCGGACACGGGGTGGTGGACGTTCTGAGCGAGCACGGGGTCGCGGTGCTCGACCACCGCGAACCCGGCGCCGCCGCGGTACTGGTCGGCTGGGACACCGGGCTCGACCAGCAGCGCCTTCAGGTCGCCGCCGAAGCGGTGTGGGCGGGCGCGCCGCTGCTCGTGACAAGCGATGCCCCGGCATTCGTCACCGCGGGAGGGCATTCCGCCGTATTCACCGGGTTCATCGCTAACGGCCTCACCTACGTCACCGGCGTGCCGTACGCGGTGCTCGGCAAGCCGTCCGCGCGCGGCCCGCTGGCTCGGTGTGCCGGGCCCCCGGACGCTCGTGGTGGGCGACGACCTCACGCTGGAGGTGGCGATGGCGACCGCGCCAAGGCGCCGAACGGCTGCCCGAGTCCGAGCGCCCCGACCTGGTCGTCGACCGTCTTGGCGAGGTCGTGGACGCGCTGCGGCGTGCGCGTGGGACCGCACCGAAGTAAGGCACCGGCGGCTTGTGAGGTCATGGCTCGAGCCGACGCACAGCCGCCGGCGCTCACCGGGGTCTGCCCGCTGCCTGTTCGCGGTTGTGCAGCCACGCGTACGCGTGCTCGTACAGGTCGTGCAGGTGGTCGGGCTCGTCGTCGCCGTACAAGCCCTGCTGCGTCGACCAGCCCGACCGCGCCAGGTAATAGCCGAGGTATCGGTACGAGGGTCTGACGCCACGGAGCACGGCCAGCTCGTAGGGGATGGACGTGTCCGGTAACGACGGGGTGAGGGTGCTGTCCTCATAGATGGCGGTGAGGGAGGCTATCCACCACCTGTCCTCGGTCCGGCTCGCCTGGTAGAGGAGCCTGCCGTGCGAGACGAGGTTCGCCTGTACGCCGTGGATCGTGACGTGGTTGACGATCGCGGCACCGACCTCGGCGACCGCACGATCGCGATGGACCTCCACTACGGGGGGCGCGAGCCGGTGGACCGGTCGCTCGCCAGCGTCGAACATCGCCTTCGACCGGGTAACGAATTCCTCGGCCGACCCGTCGATCCAGCTCAGGAAAACCGGGGCCGCTGGACGGTAGCTGTCGCGCATGGGCGCCCACCAGCCGCGATCGCGTGCCTGGCGTTCCCGCAGGATCAGGTGGCTCACCGCGGCAACGTCGCCGACCGAATCGTGGGGCACGCTACTCACCGTCCGTCCCTCTTCGGCTCCGTCCTGCCTGACGTCTGCGAATTCACACTAGCCAACGGGCCCGATCGGGGACCCGAATCGGCCCTTCGGTCCGCGGCGACGGGACGAAAGGGGCAGCCTGGTAGTCGGTGTGCGCCCGGGTGTCGTCACCGAACAGTCGATCAACCCGCGAGCGCGCGGAGGAAGTCGCTGGCCACACCGGCCTCCTCGGCGTCGATCTCGACGAAGATCTCCAGCGCCTGCTCCGCCTGGCTCCTGGCCAGGTCCTCGCGCGTTCTTCGGCGGTTCTCCCTGGCAAGCCCGAGCAGGCACAAACCCTCGTGGTATCGATCGCCGATCGACCGGCAGAACGACAATGCGTTCTCGTATTCGGCGATCGCGCGATCGAACTGACCGAGGTCGCGGTAGGCGTGACCGACGTTGACCAGCAGGTTCGCCTCCGTCAGTGTCAACTTGATCGTTCTGGCGACCGCGAGACCCGCCCTCCCGAAGATCAACGCCTTCTCCGGCTGCCCCAACTCCACGTACAGTTGGCACGCCACGTCGAGGGTTCCCGCCTCGAAGTACGGCAGCCCCGACCGCTGGGCGATGGTGACTGCCTTCAACGCGTAAGGCAGCCCCTCGTCGTAGCGGCCCATTTCGCGCAGGGTAGATGCGAGGTTGCCGAGCGTGGTTGCTCGCAATGTGTCGTCACCGGTGTCGCTGAGCAGCGACAATCCCTGTTCGAGTTGGTGTACCGCCGTGGTGTTGTTGCCGATTCTGGAATTGGCGATACTGAGCTGGTTGAGTAGCCGGACCTGCGGTTCCTGGGCGTTGTGGCGCTCGGCAGCCGACAGACCGGTGCTGAGTAGCCGGATCCATTCGGTGAGTAGGCCGGTGCTGTAGTAGTGCGAGTACATCCGCAGGCTCAGCTGCCAGGCGATCTCGTCGAATCCCAGCTCCGCAGCCTGTTCGGTGAGCGCAAGGATATTGGGGGCTTCGTGTGCCTGCCAAGCGCTGGCGGACTCCGCGTTGTCGAACGTCATGGCCGTCATGCCGACGGGCAGCGGTACGGGCGCGCCACGGTTCGCTCCGGGCTCGCGCAGACCCGCGGCGGCGACGGCGCCGTGCAGGTACCAGACCATCAAGCGCCATGACGCCTGGTGTCGTACTTCGGGAGAATCGTGTTGTTCGGCCAGCTCCCTGGAGTAGAGGCGAACCAGGTCGTGGAACCGGTAGCGGTCTTCACCGGGCTGTTCGAGCAGGTGCTGGCCGCTCAGACCCCGGAGTACCGTGACGGCCTCGGCCACCGGGATCCCGGCGAGCACGGCGGCGGCTTCGACACCGAACTCCGGGCCGGGATGCAGACCCAGCAGGCGAAACGTCGATGCCAGTTGCGGTTTCAGGGACTGATAGGACCACGAGAGGACACCGCGCACGGACGACATCTCGTCGTCGTCGACCGAGAGTGAGTCGAGGCGGTTCTGGGTTGCCGCGAGTTCCGCGGCCAGCTCGTCGAGAGCGGACGCCGGCCGCATCGACACGAGCACTCCGATGATCCGCAGCGCGAGCGGCAGGTACCCGCACAGCTGGGCGAGCGTGGCGGTAGCCGCCGGAGCGTCGTCGATGCGACGGTCGCCCACGAGTTGACGCAACAGCGCGAAGGACTCCGCGGGTGAGAGCAAGCCAAGCGTCAGCCTGCGCGCGCCGTCGCGGACCACGAGACCGCCGAGGCGGCTTCTGCTGGTCACGAGGACCAGACTGTTCGACGTCCCGGGCAGCAGATCTCGGACCTGGTCGGCCGAGACCGCGTTGTCGAGCATGATGAGGACGTTCCTGTCGGCCAGCAGGCTGCGATAGAGCGCTACCTGCGCGTCGACGGTGTCCGGCTGGGTGGTCACTCCGAGCCCGCGCAACAGCTGGGTGAGCGCCTCCGGGGTGGTCAACGGCGGACGGCTGGGGTCGAACCCGCGCAGGTTCACGAACAACTGGCCGTCCGGGTGGTCCGCCATGACTTCGCGGGCGAAGTGCACCGCGAGCGTCGTCTTGCCGATGCCACCCGCACCGTCGATCGCCGACACGACAAGCGCCGAAGCACCACGCGCGGACGGCGAGTGCCACTGGTCCAACACCGCGAGCTCGTCCGCGCGACCGACGAAGTCCGGCACCGTATGCGGCAGCTGGGCGGGCGCGACCGTCTGCCGCGGCGCGGCCCCTGCCTTGCTCGCCGGGTTCAGCAGGCCGGGATCGGAGCTCAGGATGCCGTCATGCAGCGCCACGAGTTCGGCTCCGGGAGCGATGCCCAGTTCCTCGAGGAGTACCCGTCTGCCGTCCTCGAACACCGCCAACGCCTCTGCTTGGCGTCCACTGCGATACAGCGCCAGCATGAGCTGGCCGCGCAGACTCTCCCGCAGCGGTTCACTGCGCACCGCGGTGTCGAGCTCGTCGATGGCCTCCCGGTGGTTACCGCTGCCGAGCAGCAGCCCAGCGTGCTCTTCCACCAGGCGCAGCCGCAATAACTCCAAGCGGCCGCGCTCGGCTTCGGCCAGCGGTCCGGATGCCCCGCTCAGCGTTACACCTTGCCAGCGCCGCAGGCACTCCTGCAGCATTTTCGCGGCTTGTTCCGGCGCTCCCGGGGCCATTCGCCGCGCCTCGGCGACGCCCGCTTCCATTACGGCGACGTCAGTCTGCTCGTCTGTTGCCTGAAGCACGTAAGCGCCGCGCGTGCGCACCAGCAATCCGGTCGCGCCCACCTCTTCCAGCGCCCGGCGCAGGCCGCTGACGTAGGTGTGGATGATGCCCTGGGCTGACGTGGGCGGCGCATCACCCCACAAGGCGTCGACGATCTCGCTGTTGGTGACGATGCGTCCGTTCCGCAGTGCGAGCATGGCGAAAAGCGCACGTTGCTTAGGCGGCCCCAAGGACACTCCGCGACCGTCCGACCACGCCCGCACCTCACCTAACAACTCGACCCACAACGAGCCACGATCGGTATCCCGCACGCCAATCAGCTCCACACACGATCGACAGAGTGCGCGTCAGGCGCCCTTGAGATCCATTATGTGGTCCCACTGACCGAGCCACCAACGCCGCCCGGTACTTGGGCGATTCCGCGGTCCTTGGTAGCGCTGTCATGGTTGCCTCGGACGGTCATGATGCCGACCGGCACGATCGTGTCGCGGCTGACCGTGACGTTCTGTGTATCACCGTGCAGCTTTAAGTGGACGACGGTCTCGGTTGTGGGGGAGAGTTGTTCTTTCGCCGCCTTGCATGCCTCCCGCGCGCTGAGGAGGGCCTGAACTTTTTCGGGGTTCTCCAGGTCCAGCAGGCTGACCTGGAGAACCCCGCTCAGCTTGTCATCGACAAGAGCCAGCAACGTGTCGTCGAAGTCGATGCCGCCGAGTTGGTCGACGCCATCCGGCATACCCAGGTTATCCATTGCGTGTTGGCTTGCCCGCAAGATCGTGGCGTCGAAGGTGTTACCACCGAGGTCGTACACGCCGACGATCTCTCCTTCGCCGAGCCGACGTTCGACGGAGTAATGCATGGCGGCTGCTTCGGGCTCAGTGATTACCCGCACGTGCTTCAGCCCAGCGATGCGCGGTAGCGCCACGAGGTGCTCCCGGCGGTGCGGTCCCCGTACCGCCGGGCATATGAAACCACTGCTCGTGGTGCGCACCTCATGTTCTGCCATTGCCAGCGGCCGTGTTCTGCAGTTGCACCGCCATCAGCGCTGCGGGCGCCCTCACGGCTCCGGCGATCTTGACCGGTGTGGGGTCGGTGAGCCGCCACTTGTGCCGATGGGATGCTCGCCGAGATTGGCTTTTGCGTCGCCCTCGGCCGCGTCGCCGTTGTCCTGATTGAACTCAGCGGCTGCGGCGACGGTGAACCTGACGTGAATGAAGGGTAGAGAATGCTGCCTGTTCAATCGGCCCGTGAGTTGCTTGTCTGCGAGCTAGGCCGAAGCCTGCCCGGGTCGCCAGGGTTGCTCGTGTGTGCAGAGTTCGGCGATCTCGTCCCACAGGCCGTCATCGAGGTCGAGGTCGCCTGCGCGGACGTTCTCTTCGAGGTGGTTGATTGACGTGGTGCCGGGGATGAGGATGTTGTTGGGTGAGTGGTGTAGTAGCCAGCCGAGTGCTAGTTGCGATGGGCTTGCCCCGACGGACGGCGCGATCTTGGCTAGTGCTCCGTTGGGCCCGAGTAGGTCGCCGTGTCCCATCGGGAACCATGGGATGAACGCGATGTCGTTGTCCTCGGTGTAGTGCAGGACGTCTTCGCCGGAGCGGTCGGCGACGTTGTAGAGGTTCTCCACCGCCACGATGTCGACGATATCCCGGCAGGCCGCGACCTGTTCGGCGCTGACCTGAGGTTGGCCGGAGACGCCGATGTGGCGGATCTTGCCTTCCTGCTGAAGTTGTCCGAGCGCACCCAGTTGGTCGGCCAGCGGAACGACCGGGTCGATGCGGTGCAACTGGTACAGCGGGATGCAGTCGAGGCCGAGGTTGTAGAGGCTCAGCTCCACCTGCTGGCGTAGGTATTCGGGTCGGCCGAGCGCGACGGTGTAGGGGGGCTTGCCACTATCATGCAGCCAGTCCTGTTGGCCGCTGCGCAGCATGCCGCCCTTGGTCGTGACAACCAGGTCGTCCGGGTAGGGGTGGAGCGCTTCGCGAATGATCCGTTCGTTGTAGCCAGGACCGTAGGAGTCGGCGGTGTCGATGAAGTTGATACCGAGTTCGACAGCGCGGCGGAGGACGGCGATGGCGTTGGCGGGGTCTTCCGGCGGGCCCCACATGCCGTGGCCGGTGAGGTGCATGGCACCGTAGCCGAGGCGGTTGATCGTGAGATCCCCACCGAGGGTGAGAGTCTTTTCCGGGGGCATGGTCGTATCCCTCATTCCTAGTTGACGGAAGTCCAGACGTTGCTGGGTTCGGAGACGTCGAGCGCATCGGCGAGCGTCTGAAAACGAACCTCGGGTTGTGTCGGTATCCGGTGGGCTGCCGACCAGGTGCCGACCGAGCACTCCGCGGTCATTCCGGGACCGAAACCCGCGATGAGGCCGCGAGCTCCGTCAGGCACCCCTTCGTCGTGGAAGCGGCGTAGTGCGTCGAACACCACCGCGGAAGCGATGTTGCCGTATTCGGTGAGGGTGGCGCGGCTGTGGCGGAAGGCCTGTTCGTCCACGCCCAAGTAGTGGCTGAGGTCGCTGAGAATGCGTGGGCCGCCGGCGTGGATGGCGTAGAAGTCGAGTTCGGAGGCATTCCAGCCCTGCGCGCCGCTGAGTGTGTGCAAGGTCGGGGCGAGCAACGCCATTGTCGTCGGTACGCGCTTGTCGAGGCGGAAGTGGAATCCCGTCGCCTTGACGTTGTAGCTGATCCAGTCCTCGGTGTCCGGGACGAGGTAAGACATGTTGCGCTCGAGGCGCACACCTTCGCCGCCGACCCCGCGGAGCACCACGGCGGCGATCGCGTCACCGAAAAGGCCGTTGGACAACAAGGAGCCGATGTCGTCGTCGGTGGGTTGGTAGCACAGCGAGCAGAACTCACACGCGACGATCAGCACGTTGGTGTCGGGATAAGCGGTGCAAAAGTCGTGTGCTCGGCTGATCGCCGCGCCCCCCGCCGCGCAGCCCAACTGGGCGATGGGGATCTGTCGGGTGTCGCTGCGGAACCCCATGTCGTTGATCATCATGGAGGTCAACGGTGGCATCGCGAATCCGGTGCAGGACACGAAGACGATGGCGTCGATGTCCTGGATCGCCAGACCGGCTGAGGCGATCGCCCGTTTCGCCACCTCTGGGATACGTGCCCTGGCCTCTCTGAGATAGGTTTGGTTCCGCACCTCGAAGCCTGGGTGGAGCAACGTTTTCTCAATCGGCTGGATGAGGTGCCGTTTACGTACTCCGGTGTTCTCGATCATGCGGAGGATCAGCGGCAACTTCGGGTGGTTGGCGTGCAGATGTCGGGCCAATGAGAGCGTCTCGTCGAGGGTGATGATGTTTTCTGGAACCCAGACCTCGGGTCGGCACAACGTAGGCATAAATCGTTCTTTCTCTAGGCACTGGGCCTGTCGGCCGGTCGCTGTTCCAGTCGTTGAAAGGGCGGATCGCTGCGGTTGCGACCCGCCGAGTATCGCAGTTTCGTTTAGCTGGGGCTCGCAGGCTCGGTGAGAACTTGAAGCAGCGCTGGTGGGTCGTAGGCGTTTTCCCAGTGCTCGGCGATCTTTCCGTTCTCGAACCTCCACAGGCCGCAGAAGGGCATTACCGTCGGTCGGGGCTGCTTGAGACGGATCACGCCGAACACCGCGCCGAAATTGTCATTGGACGCGATGTGTTCGACATCCATGACGAGTGTCCCGTTGGTCACTTCGACGAATGCGGTCTCGTGTGCGATGACCTCGTCTCTACCGACGATTGGCTGCGGGTTCTCGACGGTGCGGTCGGCACGGTGCAGGACGACATCGTCGGTGGTGTACCGGCCGATGCTCGAGAGATCGGCGTAAAGGGCGCGCAGGACCTGCACGTTCGGGTGATGTCCGTTCGCAGGGTGTGTTGTGACCATGGTCGGACTCCTTATAAAAGAGAGGAGCAACTGAGCTGGTGAGGTCGGGCATTCGACCGATAAATGAGAAGATTAGTTGGCGAATGTCGATCGCGAAGTACGCTTGCCCGTTTGAACCCTGCGTTATGGATAGATCGACGCCGGCCGGGGTGTCCTGTGCGTCGGGTTAAGGTGAGACACGGGGTGTGAGTTCCTTCCCGCTGCACGGGCGAGAAGTGAGAAATTTGGTGACCATGACTTTGGGTGATGCCGCCCGGATCGATGATGAGGTGGTGATCCCGAGGTTTGCCCGTGGGGTGATGCCAGACCATGATCTGGTCGTTGACCTCGTGCACCGGACAGGTGTCGATGGATGCTTTTGATGGGATCCTGTTGTCTCTTGGAATGTGCACGCAGCTTCCGGAGGTGACGAATTGCCAGCCGCGGAACGTGAACTTCAGATGCTCACTTTGGCCGCGTGCGAGCCCCAGGTGGTCGCCTGGATGCGGGCAGAGCGAGTCGAAGATCGTCAGCTTCCCCGAAGTCGCGCGGACGATCACCAGATCCCGACCGAAGTAGCGGACGGTGTGTTTCCGGCCCACCGAAACCTGGGTGTTACTGGCGACTCGGAACCACCCAATGGGATAGGAAAACGGCCACGCATCGACGCTTCCGGGCTGGGTGTGGTGGTGGGTGGGTCGCCTCGCGATCCGATCTCGGGGCGACTCAGCATCAGATCAACCAGGTTGCTCGATTCGTCGGGCGACGTGTGCCGGGGCCAGATCGGACCGCCATACTCGCCAGGGTGGTTGACGCAGCGGCATTCGCCCGGTTACCGCGCGTACGCGTACTCACGCGAACCTGCAGCCCTCTTGCGGTCAAGTTCGGGGCGGCGCAGGACCGGAGGGGTCGACCCGGGACGGATTCCAGCGCCCAGCGAGACGCGATGGTCGCCAGCGTCAAGGCCATCTCAATCGGAGCCCATTCGACGGCGATGCACTGACGTGCGCCCCCGCCGTAGGCGACGGACGCGTGGTGCGCCGGATGAGGTGGGCGGTCGTCGGTCCACCTGTCGGGGTCGAATGTATGCGGATCGTCGTACAGCTCGTCCCGTCGGTGGTGGACGTAGGGGCTGTAGGCCATTTCTGTCCCTGCAGGCAGGAAATGATCTCCGAGTTGAGTGTCGGCCGTTGTCACCCGCGCCGGTCCGAGCCATAGCGACGGGTACATGCGCGTCGCCTCGGTCACGATGGCTCGCGTGAGCCCCAACTGCGGCAGGTCGTCGAATCCCGCTGGTGACCCGTTCAGCACCGAGTCGAGCTCATGGTGCAGCCGATGTTGCAGCTGAGGATCCTGCGCCAAGTGGTGTAAGGCCCAGCCGAGGACGCTGGACACTGTCGCTGTCGAGGCGATGAGGAACGTCGCTACGTGATCTTCCAGCACGGACTCCTCCAGCATCGGCTTGTCATCGGTGCCGTTGGTAAGCAGTGTGCTGAGCAGATCTTGACGCTGGTCTCCTGGATTCGCCCGACGGGCAAGTACGGTGCTAGTGATCACTTCGCGCGTGCGCTTGATGGCTGCGTCGTGTGCCCGGTTGAGTGGTGTAGGGAGGTGGCTGAGGAATGGCGGCATTTGCATCCGTTTGGCGAATCCGATCTGGATTGTCGTGAAGTCCTCCGCCATCTGGTCGACCTGGGCGGTATTGATCTGGTCCGAGAACAAATACTTCACCGATGCGTGGATCGCGATCCGTCGCAACTCAACCGGCACGTCGATTGCTTGTCCGTTGCGCCAGTCTCGCGTAATGGCGGAGGTCGCGACGATCGTCTTTCTCGCGTAACTCCGGTACCGGTCCGGTCGGAAGTCGGGCTGAACCAGCCGGCGCGAGGGCCGGTGCCTGCTTCGCGGGCACGTGACGATACCGTCACCTACCAGCGATGAGACGATGCTGATGAGGGGGCCACCCTTGTCGAACGTGCGGTCGTCTTTCAGCATCTGCTGGGTCAGCTCGGGGTCGCAGACGAGAGCGATCGGGTGCGGTCCGAGTAGAACCCTGACAATGTCGGCGTCTCGGGGAATCCCGTCGAGAAAGCTCATCGGGTCGCGCCCTAGGCGCCAGGCATGGCCGAGAACAGGGACCGCCCCCGGCGCCATCGGAATGCCGGATCGTCCGTCCTGGTAGATGTCCGCCGTTTGGCGACGATAGCGGAGCCGGGGAACAACGGAGTGGATGCCCATGGGGCGCCTCCTGACGTTGGTGAGGTCGTCCTCAGATTCCACGATGAGGACCCCCGCTGTTTGTCTTGTCTGCCCGGATGGCCACCATCTCGGCTAGTTCGTAGGCGATCCACTTGCCTTGAAGTGCACCTGATGGTAGTGATTGATGGCCTTCGATACGGGTCGCACCCGACGTTGTTCGAGGTCGAAGAGGTCGCCGTCCGCGACGCCCACCATGACTGATGACCGCGCCAGAGTCGCCATGCGCGAGGTTCGCGTTCGTACTTGTCGTGTCCCTGTTCGGGGAACCGTAGCCGCACCAGGGCGCCGCCGGGCAAGCTGTGACCGAACCACGCCAGCCAGTCAGGCTGCGTGACTACGACTGTCACCTACTCGTGCAGCAGACCCCGGGACTGTCCGAATAACGGTGGATCCGGAGGTGGCCCGCGGCTACCAGGCCGTGCGCTGACTGGGACGTGGGTAGGGCAACGCTGGATGCGTGTTGCCATTTTTGGCAACGGGCAACACGTTGCTGGACGGGCCGTCAGCTGGAAAAACTGGAGCGGTGGAATACTGCATCACATTGCTGGGCGAGTTCCGAATCGACTGTGATGGTAGTGAAATTCAGTTGCCGCCAGGAAAACTGAGATCTCTACTTGCGGTTCTCGCGCTGCGCCCCGACCGGGCGACCACTGTGGCGGAGACCTGCGACTACTTATGGGATGGTGAGCCGACGGAGGCGGCCGCGACGACCGTGCGCAGTTACGTCAAACGCCTGCGCCGCGCCCTGGCCGGTCCGGCCCCGCGGTCCGTGGTCGTCACCCAGCAAGGCCTACCGCTTGCACGTGAACCGTGAGTCGGTTGATGTCAACTTGTTTTTCAGCATGGTGGACAGGTCGAGGAACGTGTCCGGCCCGGCTCAGGAGCGGGAGATTCTCGGCCGGGCACTCGAATTGCACCGGGTGCCTTCGTTTTCGACGTGCAGTGTGAGGCGCTGCGGCGGGAGTTCGAGCCGATGCTTCGTGAGGGTTTTTCTCCGCCCTGAGCCGGCGAATCGAGATCGACATCGCCACGATGCCGGAGATCGTGCTGGGCGAACTGTACCGCCTGGTTGCCGAGAACCCGATCCGTGAGGATTTCTGGGGCCACCTCATGCTCGCCTTAAGCCGAGTTGGCCGCAAGGCCGAGGCGCTCCTGTGCTTCGAGAGGTGCCGTCGTGTACTGGCGGAGCAGCTGGCCTCGACCCGGGCTTGCATGTTCGCCGCATGCACCAGCGAATTCTCGACGACGACACGCTGTTCGAGCCCGTCAGGGCTCAGCCGATCACACTTGCTCCGTAGCCGGTGGCGGGGTCGTCTCCCAGTCGAGAGTCTGCCGGTGACCGGATCACACCCGGAGAACAGACGCACCTGTAGCGAGTTGCCACGCTGCCGGACCGAGCCGAGCGAGCGCACAGAAGTAACTCTGACCATCTCACCAGTGGACTCATGGACACCGGCATGGACAGAGCTTCTACTTCTGATCTTGTATTCGGTTATATTGGCTGCTCAGAGCCCGTGCCCCCGGTGCGACTCGAACGCACACTGGACGGATTTTGAGTCCGCTGCCTCTGCCGATTGGGCTACGGGGGCGGCGACGAGAAACCCTACGCGATCAGTGACGGGTGCCGGTGCGCGGGGTGAGACCGTTACCTGTTCGCGGATGATCACGCCACGTGGTGAACGCCATCTGGCCGGACGGCCTCGTGGCGGTAGTCTTCAGGCTCCGGCATTTGCCGTTTCCGCAGTCGAGCGCACGTAGGAGGACCCCGGTGACCGAGCAGGCTGCCGAGGGAGACGGCACCGTGAAGCGCCGTGTACTCGTTGCCGAGGACGAGGCCCTGATCCGCCTCGACCTGGTGGAGATGTTGCGCGAAGAGGGCTACGAGGTCGTCGGAGAGGCGGGCGACGGCGAACAGGCCATCAAGCTGGCCACCGAGCTGGTGCCGGACCTGGTGATCCTCGACGTCAAGATGCCCAAGCTGGACGGTATCGAGGCCGCCTCCAAGATCACCGGTGACCGGATCGCGCCCGTGGTGATTCTGACGGCGTTCAGCCAGCGCGATCTGGTGGAGCGGGCGCGGGACGCGGGCACGATGGCGTACCTCGTCAAGCCGTTCGCGAAGCGGGACCTGGTGCCGGCGATCGAACTCGCGGTGAGCCGGTTCGCCGAGTTGCAGGCCCTCGAATCCGAGGTCGCCGGTCTCACCGACCGGCTGGAGACCCGGAAGGTCATCGACCGCGCCAAGGGGCTGCTGATGACCAAGCAGGGCCTGACCGAACCCGAGGCGTTCACCTGGATCCAGCGTGCGGCCATGGACCGCCGCACCACGATGAAGGCCGTGGCCGAGGCCGTGGTCGACAGCATCGCCTGAACTGCCGGGAATCGCTGGCGCATCGCTCAGTAATTACTGACACCGTGCCATCACTCGTTCGTTGCAACGGGGTCTCGGCTCGCCGCGTGCGCTAACGCTCGTGAACACCGTCACGATGTGGAAACAACAAGGTCAGTGACCCTGTGCAACCCCACGCTGGGCCGCTACGTTCAGCGACCAGTCCAACGTCCCGACGGGACTGCCGTTCACCGGGCGGCATGTGGCATTTGGAGGAACGAGTGTCAAGAGCACGTCTCACGAGGGTCATCGTGCTGGCAGCGGCGGCGACGCTGACGCTGGGCGCCTGCGCAGCGCGCGATGACAGCGGAGGCTCCGGTGACGCACCGGCCGCCCCGCAGGCCGAAGCCCCCGCCCAGGCGGACAACGCCGCCGACCCCAAGGGCGACGGTCAGGCGCAGTGCGATCCCAACACCTCGATCGCCTACGCCGGCACCATCAACGGCAACAACGCCGCTCTCGGCCAGAACATCCTCAACGGTGTCAAGGTCGCCGTGGAACGCCACAACGGCAACAACCCGAACTGTCAGGTCAAGCTGGCCGAGTTCGAGACCGAGGGCGTGCCGGACAAGGCCCCCGGCATCGTCACCCAGATCGCCAACACTCCGAACATCATCGGCGTGGTCGGCCTCCCGTTCTCGGGTGAGTCCAAGGCCGCGGGCAACATCTTCAACGATGCCAACCTGGTCCAGGTGACGCCGTCGGCCACCGGCCCGGCGCTCAGCGAGAACGGCTGGAAGACCTTCTTCCGCGGACTCGGCAACGACAACACGCAGGGCCCGGCCGCCGCGAAGTTCATCACCGACGAGCTCAAGGCCGAGAAGGTCTGCGTCATCGAGGACGACTCCGAGTACGGCATCGGCCTGTCGAACGCGATCAAGTCCGCGCTCGGCGAGAAGGCGAGCTGCCAGGACAAGGTCAAGACCAAGCAGACCGACTTCTCGGCGATCGTCAACAAGGTCAAGGGCGAGGCCCCGCAGGCCGTCTTCTACGCCGGTTACTACCAGGAAGCGGCGCCGTTCGCGCAGCAGCTCGCCGACGCCGGTGTCGAGGCCAAGTTCGTCGGCCCCGACGGCGTGAAGGACGACGAGTTCGTCAAGGGTGCCGGTGACGCCGCCGCCGCCGCGTACTTCACCTGCCCCTGCGTCCCCGCGGACCAGTTCACCGAGTTCACCGACGCCTACAAGGCCGCGTCCGGCAAGGAGCCGGGCACGTACTCGCCGGAGGGCTACGACCTCGCCACGATCCTGCTCAAGGGCATCGACTCCGGCAAGACGGACCGCGCCGGGATGCTGGACTTCGTCAAGACCTACGAGGGCCAGGGTCTGACCAAGAACTTCAAGTGGGACGAGAAGGGCGAGCTCGCTCAGACCACCGTGTGGACCTACAAGGTCGAGAACGGAAAGATCGTCCGCAACACCGAGATCAAGAACTGATCATCGGTTCCGACTGACTTTGTAGCCGGGGTGCGGGTTCAGCGGTGAAAACCCGCCGAGCCCGCACCCCGGACTCACATGGAGAACGAGTGTGTTCATGCACCACAATCTCCCTGCGCAGTTCCTCGCGCAGGACGAAAGCTGGATCAAATTCGATGTCGGTGCCCTCGGTGATCAGTTCTGGAACAACACCGTCGACGGGCTCACCCAGGGCAGCATCTACGCGCTGATCGCGCTGGGCTACACCCTGGTCTACGGCGTGCTGAAGCTCATCAACTTCGCGCACTCCGAAGTCTTCATCTACGGCGCCTACGCCACCTGGTTCACGTTCTACGCGCTCGGTTTCCGGCCCGGGCCGACGCCGGAACTGGGCGCGCTGGAGATAGTCGGGTTCCTGATACTCGCGTTACTGGCGGCCATGGTCGTCTCCGGCGGTACGGCGGTGATCCTGGAACGGGTCGCCTACCGGCCGCTACGGAACCGCGGCGCCCCCAGACTCGCGTTCCTGATCACCGCGATCGGCGCCTCGTTCGTGCTGCAGCAGATCATCTTCGTCTGGCGCGGCGGCAACGCCGAGCAGGCGATCCGGTTGCTGAAGCAGGAAGAGGTCTTCCAGGTCTTCGGCGCCAGCGTCACCAACATCTCGATCATCATCGTGGTGGCGTCGATCATCCTATTCCTCATCGCCGACACCTTCGTGAACAAGACCCGCTTCGGCCGCGGTATCCGCGCCGTGGCGCAGGACCCGGACACGGCCACGCTGATGGGTGTCAACAAGGAACGCATCATCGTGCTGACGTTCCTGGTCGGTGGTCTCCTCGCGGGTGCGGCCGCACTGTTCTTCATGATGGACATTCCGCAGGGTGCCTCCTACCAGGGTGGTTTCCTGCTCGGCTTGAAGGCGTTCACCGCCGCGGTCCTCGGCGGTATCGGAAACCTGCGCGGCGCCCTTCTCGGTGGCCTGCTGCTCGGGCTCGCGGAGAACTACGGCCAGGCGCTCTTCGGTGGCGAATGGCGCGACGTCGTCGCGTTCGTCCTGCTCGTGGTGATCCTGATGTTCCGCCCGACAGGCATTCTCGGCGAGTCCCTCGGAAAGGCGCGGGTATGACGACGGCAACGGCGAAACGCCGTTCACTCGGTGAATGGTGGAACAATCTCAACCGGCCCCAGCAGTGGGGCGTGCTCATCCCGGTGGTCGTACTCGTCTACGCACTGCCGATCCTGAACCCGCCGATCCTCACCACGGAACCCGGGTTCGACTTCCCGATCGCCATGTTCGAGGTGGCGCGGTACGCCCTGATCGCTATCGGCCTCAACGTCGTGGTCGGCCAGGCGGGGTTGCTCGATCTCGGCTACGTCGGGTTCTTCGCGGTCGGTGCCTATGTGGCGGCACTGTTCACCAGCCCGGACTCGGTGCTCTCGAAGCTGCCGTTCCTGGCGGTGCTGCCGATCGCGATGGCGATCACGATGATCTTCGGCATCATCCTGGGCACACCGACGCTACGACTACGCGGTGACTATCTGGCGATCGTCACGCTGGGCTTCGGCGAGATCGTCCGGCTCCTCGCGGACAACGTCGACCCGCTGCGCGGAAACCAGGGTTTCCAGCAGGTCGGTCACCCGCCGGGCACCAACGCCGACGGCACGGACTTGTTCAACAACACCGACGGTGTGCCGTGGTACTGGCTGACGGTCACGATCATCATCGTGATCCTGTTCGCGGTGGGCAATCTGGAACGCAGCCGTGTCGGCCGCGCCTGGGTCGCCATCCGCGACGACGAGGACGCGGCCTCGATCATGGGCGTGAACACGTTCAAGTTCAAGATCTGGGCCTTCGTCATCGGCGCGGCGATCGGTGGTCTCTCCGGCGCGCTCTACGCCGGGCAGCTCGCCTTCGTGAACAACCAGAAGTTCGACGTCGTCACCTCCATGTTGTTCCTCGCCGCGGTCATCCTCGGCGGGTCGGGCAACAAGGTCGGCGTGATCCTGGGCGCGATCGTGGTGGCCTACATCCCGCTGCGCTTCCTGGTGATCGCCGAGTACAAGTTCTTGATCTTCGGTGTCGCGCTGATCGTGCTGATGATCTTCCGCCCGCAGGGACTGTTCGGTGCCCGGCAGCGATTGCTCACCTACGGGCGACTCGCGTATCAGCGGCTACTGGGCAAGGGTGAACAGATCAGCAGCGACGGTGCGATGACCACCGAGGACACCGCGGGGGGCAAGCGATGACCCAGCCGGACAACGAGAACGGGCCGGAGGTGCCCGCCGAGGGCGGCATCGTCGCCGAGGTCGCCAACATGACGGCGCAGGAGCGTGCCGAGCACGAGGCCGAGGTCGCCGAGGTCGTCGCACCCGACCGCGAGATCGAGGTCGCGGTCGGCGAGACGCTGCTGCGGGTGGAGAACGTGACGATGCGCTTCGGCGGCCTCGTCGCGCTCGACGACGTGGACTTCGGCATCCGCCGCGGCGAGATCCTCGGGCTGATCGGCCCCAACGGTGCCGGGAAGACCACCTGCTTCAACACGATGACGGGTGTCTACCGGCCCACCTCGGGCCGGATCATGCTCGAGGACAAGCCGCTCGGCAAGGCCGCGAAGTACGACATCACCCGTCGCGGCATCGCCAGGACGTTCCAGAACATCAGGCTCTTCGGCGAGATGACGGCGCTGGAGAACGTCGTGGTGGGCACGGACGCCCGGCACAAGACCAGCGTGCTGGGTGCCCTGCTGCGGCTGCCGCGCCACCTCCACGAGGAGCGTGCGGCCGTGGACAAGGCGATGGCGCTGCTGGAGTTCGTCGGGATCGCCGATCGGGCCGCGGACAAGGCGAAGAACCTTCCCTACGGTTACCAGCGGCGGCTGGAGATCGCCCGCGCGCTGGCGACCGAGCCGAAGCTGCTCTGCCTCGACGAGCCCGCGGCCGGATTCAACCCCTATGAGAAGGAAGAACTCATGGGGCTGATCCGGAAGATCCGCGACGACGGCTACACCGTCCTGCTGATCGAACACGACATGAAGCTCGTCATGGGCGTGACCGACCGGATCGTCGTGCTGGAGTTCGGCAAGAAGATCGCCGAGGGCCTGCCCACGGAGATCAGGGAGAACCCCGCGGTGATCGCGGCTTATCTGGGAGTGCCAGACGATGACGTTGCTTGAGCTATCCGACGTATCCGTCCACTATGGACGGATTCAGGCGGTGTCCGGCCTGACGCTGACGGTCAACGAGGGCGAGATCGTGACGCTGATCGGCGCCAACGGCGCCGGCAAGTCCACCACGATGCGCGCCATCTCGGGTATCCGGCCGGTCTCGTCCGGTTCGATCCGCTTCGACGGCGAGGACATCACCAAGCTGCGGGCCGATCTCCGGGTCGTCCGCGGCATCTCCCAGGCACCCGAGGGCCGGGGCATCTTCCCCGGTATGACGATCCTCGAGAACCTGGACATGGGTGCCTACGCCCGCAAGGACCGCAAGAACCTCGAACCCGAGATCGAGCACGTGTTCGAACTGTTCCCGCGGCTCAAGGAACGCAAGTCGCAGATGGGCGGCACGCTCTCCGGCGGCGAGCAGCAGATGCTCGCCATCGGCCGCGCGCTGATGGCCAAGCCGAGGCTGCTGCTGCTGGACGAGCCCTCGATGGGGCTCGCGCCGCAGTTCATCCAGCAGATCTTCCGGATCATCACGGAGATCAACAAGGAAGGCACCACGGTGCTGCTGGTGGAGCAGAACGCGCAGCAGGCGCTGTCCCGCGCCCATCGGGCGTACGTGCTGGAGACCGGTGAGATCACCAAGACCGGCACCGGCAGGGAACTGCTCGCCGACGACTCCATCAAGGAGGCGTACCTCGGCGTCGGCTAGCCCGTGGCCGGGACACAACCACCGGTTGTGATCCCGGAGCCGAAAGGTTGTTGGACGCGAAGCCCCGTCCGGATGTGTGATTGTCCGGACGGGGCTTCCGGCGTTTCCGGGCCCCATGACATCGAGGAGCCACCATGCGGAGCACCGCCGCCGTCACCGGTCTCGCCGCCGGAGTGCCCTACCTCGCGCTCCCACCGCAGAACCACACTGGCCCCGCGCCCCTGGTCGTCACCTGGCACATGATGGACCCGCCGCGTACCGAGGCCGCCATGGCCGCGGCCGTGCCGATGGCCGGGCTGCCCGCGTGGCGGGTCCACTTCGGACTGCCGATGTTCGGCAGCCGTGTTCCGGAGGGTGGGCCCGAGGCGTTCTACGCCCTCGCCGGCCAGGACTACGTGCTCAACGTCGCCGGCCCGGTGACCGAGCGGGCCGCGGACGAGTTCCCCGCGGCGGTGCGGGAACTGCGCCGGACACTGTCCATCGTGGACGGCCCGGTCGGGGTGGTGGGCGGGTCCGCGGGCGGCGCGGTGGCGCTGGAAGTCATGGCCAGGGCCGAGGTGCCGATCACCGCCGCGGGACTGGTGAACCCGGTGACCACGCTCGCCGCGGTCGTGGCCGCGAACGAGCGCAGGTACGGCGTCACCTACACCTGGACCGAACGGTCCCGCGCGGTCGCCGACCGGCTGGACTTCGTCCGCCGCGCCGACGAGCTTCCCGGCGAGGTGCTGCTGGTACTCGGCGGCCTGGACGACATCTCCGTCACCGAACCCGCCGCGCGACTCGCCGCCGCACTGGGCGGACGGGGACACCTCGTCACCGTCGACGACCTGGAGCACGCGCTCGCCGAGGAACCCGGGGTGGATCCCGCCCCGCAGACCCCCGCCGCGGTCACGGCCGACGCGGCGCTCACCGACTGGTTCCGGTCCCGGCTGACGGGCTGATCCCCTCGTCCTCGGGTACCCAGTGCCGTGCCGGGTCGTAGGCGCACCAACCCTCGGCCCGGCCGGTGGCCACCGCCAGCGTCAGGAACCTGCGCAGGTCCGCCCGTTCGCCACCCCGGCGCCACACCACCGACCACGGGAACAGTGGGGCCGGTTCGAACGGCAGCACCCGCAGGTTGAGATCGCGCGGCAACTCCATGTCGGCACCGACCAGCGTCACTCTCGGCACGCCGTAGCGGGCCTGCTCCAGCGTGTGCCGCAGGTCGTAGCTGCGGCCGCCGGTGTCCACGGGCACGGCCAGGCTGGCGCTCATGTTGCGCAGGAACCCGGTGAACTCGGCCGGACCGGACAGCGACGGCAGCCACAGCCCCTCCGTGCGCAGGTCCTCGACGCGGACCGCCGAACCGCCCGCGAGCGGATGTTCCGGCGGTAGCAGCGCCAGCAACGGCTCGAGGCGGACCACCCGGTGGTCCAGTTCCTCCGGCCAGGGCACGCCCAGGTCGTGCACCCGGCCGAAGGCCAGGTCGATCTCCCCGCGCACCAGCGGATCCAGAGCCGCCGCCAGTCCCGACCGGCCGCTGCGCTCGACGCGCAGCGCGGGATCCCGTTCGGCCAGGCTGCGCAGCACGAACATCGGCGACAGCCGGTTGTCCACCAGGTCCACCCGCAGCGGACGGTCGTCGCCGCCCACCGAGGCGAGGGCCTCGTCCTGGACGCGCAGGAGTTCACGGGCGTGCGGCAGCAGCGCCGCGCCGTCCGGGGTCAGCTCGATCGCCCTGCCGGTGCGCGCGAACAGCCGCACCGAGAGCGTGTCCTCGAGCCTGCGGACGCGTTTGGACAGGGCCTGCTGGGTGAGGAAAAGCGTCTCCGCGGCGCGGCCGAACCCGCGCTGCTCGGCGGTGACCACGAAGGCACGCACCTGCGCCAGGTCGAGGTCCACGGCCCGCTCGCTCAGCCGGCCGGTGGCCGGTCCCGGACCACGCAGGTCAGCCGCGCCGAGCAGGTGCGGCGGCCCTGGTCGTCGGTGAGGACGATGTCGGCGGTGATCGTGCCGCGGCCGATGTGCAGGGGAGTGGCGACACCGGTGACCGTGCCCTCGCGAACCGCGCGGTGGTGGGTGCAGCTCAGTTCCAGCCCCATCGCCACCCGGCCCTCGCCCGCGTTCAGCGCGGCGATGGTCGAACCGAGCGCCTCGGCGAGCGTGGCGTTCGCGCCCCCGTGCAGCAGGCCGTACGGCTGCAGGTTCCCCTGTACCGGCATCGTGGCGACGACCCGGTCCGGGCCGAGCTCCACCAGCTCCATGCCGATCTTGTCGTTGAGCTGCTGACCCGCGATGACGGAGTTCATGCCGTCGAGCATCGCCTGGTATTCCTCGGACACGGAGGCGGACAAGTCGGGCTCCTCTCGGGGCGACGGCAGCGGTGCCGCACGCGACGCGGTGAACGCTCACGAAAGAGTGTCAGGGCTTCACCCTAGACTCGGCCGCGTGAGCAGCACGGAGAAGACCCCCATGGTGGACGCCTCAGTAACGAACGACACACCGCAGCCGCGGCTGCTGCTGATCGACGGGCACTCGATGGCCTACCGGGCCTTCTTCGCCGTGCCCGCCGACCGGTTCCGGACGTCGACGGGGCAGGTGACCAACGCGGTCTTCGGGTTCACCTCGATGCTGATCAACCTGCTGCGCGACGAGCAGCCCACCCATCTCGCGGTGGCCTTCGACCTCTCCCGCAAGACCTTCCGCTCGGAGGCCTTCGCCGAGTACAAGTCCAACCGGTCGGCCACCCCGGACGACTTCAAGGGCCAGGTCGCCCTCGTCCAGGACGTACTGGGTGTGCTCGGCATCCCGGTGCTGACCAAGGAGAACTACGAGGCCGACGACATCATCGCCACGCTCACCACCCAGGCCACCGGGCTCGGCTACCAGGTGCTGATCTGTACCGGCGACCGGGACGCGCTGCAGCTCGTCACCGAGGCGGTGACCGTGCTCTACCCGAAGAAGGGTGTTTCCGACCTCGTCCGCTACGACCCGCCGGGTGTCGAGGCGAAGTACGGCCTGACCCCGGCCCAGTACCCGGACTTCGCGGCGCTGCGCGGCGACCCTTCGGACAACCTGCCCGGTATCCCGGGGGTGGGGGAGAAGACCGCCACCAAGTGGATCAGCCAGTTCGGTTCGCTCGGCGAGCTGATCGACCGGGTCGACGAGGTGAAGGGCAAGGTCGGCGACGCGCTGCGTGCCCACGTCGACGCCGTGATGCTGAACCGCCAGCTCACCGAACTGGTGCGGGACGTGCCGCTGGAGCACACCCCCGACGAACTGGAACTGCGGCCCTGGGACCGGGACGCGGTGCACCGGCTGTTCGACGAGCTGGAGTTCCGCGTGCTGCGCGACCGGCTCTTCGCCACCCTGTCCAGCGCCGAGCCGGAGGCCGAGGAGGGCTTCGACGTCGCGGGCGGGGCGGTGGAACCGGGTGCGCTGGGCGACTGGCTGACCGTCCACGCGGGAGCGGGTACCAGCACCGGGCTGTCCTTCCGCGTCACCGGGGCTTCGGTCGCCGCCGACGTGCAGGCGCTGGCCTTCGCCGCGGCCGACGGCGAGGGCGCCTATGTCGACGTGACGACCATGGACGAGGCGGACGAGCGCGCGCTGGCCGGCTGGCTGGCCGACCGGTCCGCGCACAAGGTCGGGCACTCGCTGAAGGCGGCGCTGCACGCCGTGCTCGCCCGCGGCTGGACCCTCGCCGGGCTCACCATGGACACCGCACTCGCGGCCTACCTCGTCCGCCCGGGACAGCGTTCCTTCGAACTCGACGACCTGGTGCTGCGGTACCTGCAGCGCGAACTGCGCGACGACTCCGGCGAAGGGGACGGTCAGCTCTCGCTGCTGGAGAACGAGGACGCCGCGCAGGACCGGATCGTGCAGGCCGAGCTGGTGGCCGCCCGCGCCGTCGCCGAACTGGCCACGGCTCTCGCCGAGGAACTGGCCGGAATCGACGGCACCTCGTTGCTGGCCGACCTGGAGCTGCCGCTGCTGGAGGTCATCACCGACCTGGAGGCGGCGGGCATCTCGGTCGATGTCGAGCAGCTCACCGATCTGGAGGCGCACTACGCGAACAGGGTCCGGCAGGCCGCCGACGCGGCGTACGAGGTGATCGGCAAGCAGATCAACCTCGGCTCGCCGAAACAGCTCCAGGTGGTGCTCTTCGACGAACTGGGCATGCCGAAGACCAAGCGCACCAAGACCGGCTACACCACCGACGCCGAGGCGCTGCAGTCACTGTTCGAGAAGACCGAGCACCCGTTCCTGCAGCACATGCTGGAACACCGGGACGCGACCCGGCTGCGGGTCACCGTCGAGGGTCTGATCAAGGCGGTCGCCGACGACGCCCGGATCCACACCACGCTGCACCAGACGATCGCCGCCACCGGCAGGCTCTCCTCGGTCGACCCGAACCTGCAGAACATCCCGGTGCGCACCGAGGAGGGCCGCCGCATCCGCGACGCCTTCGTCGTCGGCGGCGGCTACACCGAGCTGATGACCGCCGACTACAGCCAGATCGAGATGCGGATCATGGCCCACCTCTCCGGCGACGAGGGCCTGATCGAGGCGTTCAACACCGGCGAGGACCTGCACACCTTCGTCGCCTCGAAGGCGTTCTCGCTGGAACCGGGCGAGGTCACCCCGGAACTGCGATACCGCGTCAAGGCGATGTCCTACGGACTGGCCTACGGACTGTCGGCCTACGGACTGGCCCAGCAGCTCCGCATTTCCACCGACGAGGCCAAGGCGCAGATGGACGCCTACTTCGCCCGGTTCGGCGGAGTGCGGGACTACCTGCAGACCGTGGTCGTGGAGGCCGCCAAGGTCGGCTACACCGAGACGATCTTCGGCCGCCGCCGCTACCTCCCCGACCTCAACAGCGACAACCGGCAACGACGCGAGATGGCCGAGCGGATGGCGCTGAACGCCCCGATCCAGGGCAGTGCCGCCGACATCATCAAGGTCGCCATGCTGGGCGTGCACCGTGCGCTCACCGCGTCCAACCTGCGCAGCCGGGTCATCCTGCAGGTCCATGACGAGCTCGTGCTCGAGGTGTCCGAGGGCGAGCGGGACGAGGTGGAAGCGCTCGTGCGTAAGGAGATGGGTGCAGCCTACGAACTGGCCGTGCCGCTGGAGGTCTCCGTCGGCCTCGGCCGGTCCTGGAACGACGCCGCGCACTGACCCGCGCCGTATCCAGGCCGAACCCGGCCATGTCCCGGCCCGATCGGCGATAACGTGGGCCGATGACGGCGGCGCGCGCTCTGGTACTGGGAGGCACCGGCATGCTCGCGGGCGTCGCCGAGGCGCTCGCGGCCGACGGCTGGAACGTCGTGCTGCCCAGCAGGAGATACAGCCCGATCCCCGGGGTGCCCGCCGGACCGGGCGTGGCCGCCAGGGCCGCGCTGCGCCGTCCCGGCCACCGGCCGGACGTTCCGGCGGCGACCGGGCGGGCGATCTGGGTGGAGGCCGACTGGTCGCGTCCCGCCGAGTTGGCGGCGGCAGCGGGAACGGCGCTCGGCGGGCGGGCCGATCTGCTGGTCGCCTGGGTGCACCCCGGTTACCGGGCCGCGGTGCTGGACGCGGTCGCACCCCTGCTCGCCGAGGGCGCTCCCGCCGTCGAGGTGATCCTCGCCCCGCCGTCCCCACGGATCGAGGGGGAGGGCCGGGAGCGCTCCGCGCTGGACCGGCATCCGGTGCACCGCGTCGTCCTCGGTCGCCGACCCGCCCGCCGCCTCACCCACGCCGAGATCGTGCACGGAGTCCTCGCGGCGGTGCGTCGCGCGGTGGCCGGGAGCCCGCCGGCAGCGTACGACGTCCGCCCGCCCCCGGCCTGACGCACCACCCCGGGCCTGCCCGGCGTACCGCTACGGCGCGCCCGCCGCCGGACCGCCGGTCACCCCGCGCACGAGCAGCAGCACCGAGTCGCGCACCTCCGCCCTGGTGCGCTGCGGCTGGAAGACCAGCCAGTCCAGCGCCACCACCAGCAGGGTGCCGAACAACCCGGCCGCCGCCGTCGCCACCTGCACGCCCCGCGGCATCCGGCCCGCCGCTTCCAGGACTTCGAGGCGCTCCTTCAGGATCCCGACGACGTCGTCCCGCAGCAGCGTCAGCGTCTCGTGCCACTGACCGGGCGTGCGCCACAGCTCGCTGACGACGATCTGCGAGAAACCGGGATACTCGGCGATGAACTCCAGCATGGCGTCCACAATGGACTCCAGGGCGCGGGACGGATCCGGATCGTCCCCCGCGGACCGCAGGCGCCGCGCCAGCATGCCGATGCCGTACCTGAGCAGGCCGTCGATCAGGCCGTCCTTGCTCTCGAAGTTGTAGTAGACGGTGCCCTTGGCGACGCCCGCCTCGGCGGCGATCTCGTCCACCGTCAACCCGACCAGACCCTTGCTCCCGGCCAGTCGCAGCGTCGCGGTGAACAGTTTCCTCTTCGTGGCATCGGACCGGGCGCTCACAGGCTCAGCTCCGGCTTGAGCTGGGAGACCGTCCACATGCGACGCTTGCGTGCCGCGAGTGTGGACACCAGCAGCCCGCCCGCCAGATAGGCGAGCAGTACCGCGACATCGCCGAGAATGCTCAGCGACGCACCGGTGTAGAGCAGGTGCCGCAGCCCGTCGATCACGTACCCCATCGGCAGCACGAGGTGCAGCGGATACAGCGCGTCGGGGATCGTCTGCCACGGGAACGTCCCGCCCGCGCTGACCAGTTGCAGTACCAGCAGTACCAGTCCCAGGAACTTGCCCACCGCACCGAACATCGCGTTCAGCGCGTGCATGATCGCGGTGAAGGCCAGCGAGGTGAGCACCAGGAAACCGATGGCGCCCAAGGGATGCGCGACCCGGATGCCGACGAGCCAGGTGACCGCGCCGAACAGCACCACCACCTGTGCGACGCCGAGAGCCGCCGAGGCCAGCCAGCCGCCGACGGCCACCCGCAGCGGTGACGCCCCCGCGGCCAGCGATCGGGTGGACAGCGGCCGCAGCAGCAGGAACAGCACGAACGCACCGATCCAGGTGGCCAGTGCCATGAAGAACGGTGCCAGCCCCGCACCGTAGGTGCCCGCCGAGGCGACGCCCACCGAGTTCACCGACACCGGATCGGCGATCGTGCTGGCCGTGGCGTCCCGGGTCGGATCGTCCGGGTTGGGGATCTGGGCCAGCCCGTCGCGCAGCCCGTCCCGGAGCTGCGCCGACCCCGAGGCCAGCTCGTTCGTGCCGCCGACGGCCTGCTGTTCGCCCTCGTCGAGGCGCGCCGCGCCGTCGCGGAGCTGGTTCGCTCCGTCCGAGGCCTTCGCGATACCGCCGGTCAGTGCCGGCGCCGAACCGGCGAGCTGGGCCGCCCCGTCGGACACCCTGCGTGCGCCGTCGGCGAGAGTGTCGAGCTGCCCGGAGGTCTCCTGGATCTTGCCGTTGGCGTCGTTGACGGGTTTCCGAGCGTCCTCGAGCACGGCGATCGTCGCCTGCACCTCTGCTTCCGGAAGGCCCGCGTCCCGCAGTCGCTGGGTGATCCGGTCCCGCGCGGCGTCAAGGTCGCCCTGGAGCCCGGTGGACGCGCTCGCGAGCAGAGATCCGGCCTCGGCCAGCCTGGTGTTGCCCTCGGCGACCTGGCTCGCCCCGTCGGCGAGTTGCCGGGACTGGTCCGGTAGCGCGGTGGTGCGCTCGCGCAGGGTGGTCAGTCCGCTCGCCAGTTCGGTCCCGCCGCCCGCGAGCTGCTTGGCCCCGTCGGCGAGTTCCTGTTGCCCCGATTGGAGTTTTCCGGCCCCGTCCGCCAGCGTGGTGGCCCCGTCGGAGGCCTGCCCGATGTTGGCGTAGATGGTGGAGAAGCCGACGAGGAACTTGTCGGCGGCCTCGGTGCCGACCTTCTTCGCGATCGTCCCGCGTACCTGCTCGGCGACCTGGTCGGCGATGGTGCCGGACAGGTAGTTGTTGGCGTCGTTGGTGGTCAGCGTCATCGTCGCCTGCTGCGGCCGGAAGTCGCCGGAGGAGAGCAGGGCGGCGGAGAAGTCCCGGGGGATTGTGATGGCGAAGGAGTACCGGTCGTCGCGCACCCCGGCCTGCGCTTCCTCCTCGGAGACCTCGTGCCACTGGAAGGTGCCCGAGCCGAGGACCTCGTCGGTGACCTCGCGCCCGATGTCGCGGCGCGCGCCGGAGGAGTCGGTGGCACCGGCGTCGGTGGTGACGATCGCCGCGGGCAGCTTGTCCAGCCTGCCGTACGGGTCGTAGTTGGCGTAGAGGTAGAAGCTCGCGTACAGCAGGGGAACGAGCACCATCGCCGCCAGCGCCAGCTTCGGCAGGACGCCGGTGCTGAGCCTGCGCAGTTCGTTGCGCGCGATGCGGAGGCCGCTCATTCGCCTGCTCCCTCGGCTTCGCCCGCCGGTACCGGTTCGGGTGCGCAGCGGGTGGGTGCCGGTTGCTCGTCCGAGCCGGCCCTCGCCGCCTCGGCCGGCAGGGCGGCGGACGGGACGGTCGCGGTGAGCACCACGACGGCGAGACCGCGCGCGGCGTGCTCCGTGGCGAGCGTCCACCAGCCGCCGGTGTCGCTGGTGTGCCGGTCGGGGGTGTCCAGCACCAGCGCGACCACCCCTGGCCGGGCGGCGGCGAGGTCCGCGAGCAGCCGGGTGCGGACGGCCGGTTCCAGGTTCTCGAAGCGGGTGCCCGCGTAGGGGGCGAGGTCGTGCGCCGCCAGCCAGGCGGCGACCTCCGCTCTGCCCGCGCCGCGCCGGGCCAGTGCCAGTTCCTCGCCGACGACGACCCGCAGCGGCAGCGCGTCGTCGGGTTCGCTGACGCCGGGCACGTCCACCAGGCCGACCGCCCGGCGCAACCCGGCCCGGTCGTCGTCACCGTCGAGGGTCACCGCGCCGGTGCCCGGCCGCAGGCGCCCGGCCAGTGCCAGGCCGAACGCGGTCAGTCCGGTGCCGGGATCGCCGTGCAGCAGTGCGAGTTCACCGCCGGCGACGGTGAGCGAGGTCGGTGGCAGCAGGCGCCCGTGCGGGCCGTCCACGGACACCCGATCGGCCTGTATCCGCATCGGGACTCTCCCCTGAATTGAACTGACTGGTCAGTCTAAAATTAGGCGCTCATCAGTCAGAACGGCAAGCCGAGGTGACCTGATCCACCGATACGAGTGATCCAGGGACCCTGCCGTGCGCCGTACCTGGGATGCTGGAGGAATGGACGACCCGCCGCCGGACGACCTGCGCCGCGCCGAGGCCGCGCTCCACCTGCGCGCGGAACTGGCCTGCGCGGCGGCCACCAGCGCGAGCCTGCCCGGACGGTTCGACGCCCGGCGTCGCGGTGGCCTGTTCACCGTCCACGTCAGCGAGCCCTCGCTGAGGTTTCTCTGCGCGGTGTGGGGTGCCGATCCGGGCGATCTCGGCCCCGCCCTGCGCGCGCTCGACGATCTGCCGCTCGCGCGACTGGTGCTCCCGCGGCCCGGAGTCGACGGCGCTGCCCGTTGCCGGTCCGCCGGGCTGCACCGCCTGCCGGACAGCGTGCTGGCGCTCGCCTCGCCTGCCTCCCCATCCGCCGGTCCGTCCGCCGGTTCCGTCCGGGTGCGGGTCGAGGACGCGGAACCCGCCGCGTTCGCCGCCGTTCTCCTGGATGGTTACCTGGCGGGCGGAGTGCTGGCGGATTTCCTGCGCACCGAGCACCTGGCATGGCCGGTGCACCGCTTCCTCGCCCGGTCCGGCGGACAGCTCCTCGGCGCCGCGGCGATGACGCTGCACGGCGACGTCGCCGTACTCGGTGGGGCGGCCACCCCGGTGCGCCATCGTGGACGCGGGGCGCAGTCGGCCCTGCTGCGGCATCGGCTCGGCGTGGCGGCCGGCTTCGGCTGCACTCTCGCCGTGGCGACCGCGGCGGTCGGTTCGCCGAGCGAACGCAACCTGGCCCGACACGGCTTCGCCACCCACCGCAGGACGAACTGGGTGCGTCCCGCAACCGTGCTCACTCGCTGAGGCGCCCGTCCCGCCCGCGTGCTCAGGCCGCCGGGCGGGCCTCCCAGACCGTCCACACCGGACGGTAGCCACGGCGGGGCCAGAAGACCGAGGACAACGGGTTGGTGGGGCTGAAGAACAGCACCGTGCCGTTGACCCCGTCGACATCGAGGGCCTGGTGTGCCTCCCGGGTCAGCGCCGCGCCCACGCCCCGGCCGCGCGCCCACGGCGCCACCGACAGCGTCAGCACGTACCCCCACCGTCCGGAGTGGACCTTCCCGTTGAGGGGACTGCGGCCGGTGGTCGGCATGGTGCCGCAGTCGGCGAGACCGGCCGGACGACCGTCGAGTTCCGCGATCCACACCGAGCCGCCGAAGAAGATCGACCGGCGCAGGCCGCGCTCCAGCAGGGCCGCGGAGTTCTCCCGCACCACGCTGGGTCCGGACGCCGCCGAGTAGCGCAGTTCCTCCAGTGCCAGCCCCACCAGTTCGCCCACGTCCTCGGCGGCGGCCCTGCGGATCACCGGGCCGTCCCCGGGCGTGGGTTGCGCCGCGGACGGGGGCGCGGCCGGCCTCGGCCGTACCGCGAGATGGTTCAGCGCCGCGAAACCGTGCGCGAGCAGTGTGTGCGTCGGCTCGACGTCGCGGCTCGGCCACATCACCGTGCGCACCGAGTCGGCTCCGGGATCCTCCTCGCGCACCCGGTCGGCGAACACCCGCAGCAGCGCGTCCATCCCGGCCGCACCGGTGTCGCCGAGCAGCGGGGTCAGCTCGAAGTTGTCCCTCGGCCCCCACAGGCTCTCCATCGACTCCGGGCCGTGGAAGCTGCGCACCAGCACGCCGCGCACCTTCGTGCCGTCCGGCAGCGCCGCGGTCAGCGTCTCGCCCTCGGGAACGTGCGACTCCGCCGCGATCATCGGGTCGAGCGCGGTGAACCGGCGGGACTGCGCCTCGTCGAACTCGCTCACCGTGTCTCCCTCATCGCGTCCCGTTCGTACAGCGGAAGATCGCCGTGCCGGGGAAGAGCCTGCCACGCAACGGGCTCCACTGGCCCCAGATCCGGTCGTGCCCCGGAGGCCACTCGGGTTCGAGCAACTCGTCGAGGACCAGCCCGGCGGCGGTCAGCGCGCGCACGTAGTCGCCCAGGGTCCGGTGGTACTCCACGTACGTCGCCCGGCCCGTCTCGTCGACCTCGACGTAAGGGGTGCGGTCGAAGTACGGCTGGGTCACCGTCAATCCGAGTGGCCCCGGATCGTCCGGGAAGATCCAGCGCATCGGGTGGGTCACGGCGAAGACCCACCGCCCGCCGGGCCGGAGCACCCTGGCCACCTCGCCGAACACGGCCTCGACGGAGGCGACGAAGGGCACCGCGCCGAAGGCCGAACAGGCGGCGTCCATGCTCGCGTCCGCGATGGGCAGGTACTCGGCGTTCGCCTGCACGAGCGGGACGGGCACGCCGGTGCGCTCGTTGGCCGCCCTGGCATGCCGCAGCATCCCGCCCGAGATGTCCAGCGCCACGGCGTCCGCGCCGTTGCGGATGAGCCAGCGCGCACAGGGTGCCGAGCCGGCGCCCACCTCCAGCACCCGGGCGCCCGCGACCTCGCCGAGCAGCCGGGCGTCCGCCTCGCGCAGTCCCTCAGGGCACCAGACGAAGTCCTCGTCGCCGAGGAAGCCGCCATGGGTGGCGTGGTAGTCGTCGGCGTCGGCGTCCCACCAGGCGATGCCGGCCGCCGCGGCCTCCGCGGACCCGACCTGCCGGTGGGCCGTCCCGGTGGTGCCGAGTGCCTGCTCGGCGTCCTGGTGACGGTGCGGGTCGGCGCCGGTCGCGGGCGGGGTTCCTGGGCTCTCGCCGGTGGCGGATCTGGGCGTGGACACGGCGGTATTCTGGCTGTTCACCCCGTACGGCCGGGCAGCGGGATGGGGCCGGTTGATCGGGTGCCACCCTGTTTGTGCCGGCGGGACGCGGCCGCGTAGGATAGCGGACAGCGCATTGGGTTCGCGCTGCCTTCCGTCCAGCGGACTCGATGCTGGGCAGTGTTCCGGATAGGACGTTCCGGAAGGGACATTCCGCACGGAACAAGGGGTCGCGCACCTGGCGGTGATGCTCGCGGCCGTTCTCCTGTGGACGTTTGCTCGCTCCGTCGCCTCGTGCCCATCGCGCACGCAAACCACACACCCACTATTCCCTATCCGTACCGGAGCAACCCGCCTAATGACCATCGACACCGCCACCGCCCCGACTGCTGCCGCCTCGCCGCAGGTCGCCATCAACGACATCGGGACGGAGGAAGACTTCCTCGCAGCCATCGACAAGACCATCAAGTACTTCAACGATGGCGACATCGTCGAAGGAACCATCGTCAAGGTCGACCGCGACGAAGTCCTGCTCGACATCGGTTACAAGACCGAGGGCGTCATCCCCTCGCGTGAGCTCTCGATCAAGCACGATGTCGACCCGGCCGAAGTGGTCACCGTCGGCGATGAGGTCGAAGCCCTCGTTCTCCAGAAGGAGGACAAGGAAGGCCGCCTGATCCTGTCCAAGAAGCGCGCCCAGTACGAGCGCGCCTGGGGCACGATCGAGGAACTCAAGGAGAAGGACGAGCCGGTTTCCGGCACCGTCATCGAGGTCGTCAAGGGTGGTCTCATCCTGGACATCGGCCTCCGCGGCTTCCTCCCGGCCTCCCTCGTCGAGATGCGCCGCGTGCGCGACCTGCAGCCCTACGTCGGCCGCGAGCTCGAAGCCAAGATCATCGAGCTGGACAAGAACCGCAACAACGTGGTCCTGTCCCGCCGCGCCTACCTGGAGCAGACTCAGTCCGAGGTGCGCAGCGAGTTCCTCAACGCGCTCGCCAAGGGCCAGGTTCGCAAGGGCGTCGTCTCCTCGATCGTCAACTTCGGTGCGTTCGTGGACCTCGGCGGCGTCGACGGCCTGGTGCACGTCTCGGAGCTGTCCTGGAAGCACATCGACCACCCCTCCGAGGTCGTCGAGGTCGGCCAGGAGGTCACCGTCGAGGTGCTGGACGTCGACATGGACCGCGAGCGCGTGTCCCTGTCGCTGAAGGCGACCCAGGAAGACCCGTGGCGTCAGTTCGCCCGTACCCACGCGATCGGCCAGATCGTGCCGGGCAAGGTCACCAAGCTCGTTCCGTTCGGTGCGTTCGTGCGCGTCGAGGAGGGCATCGAGGGCCTGGTGCACATCTCGGAGCTGGCCGAGCGCCACGTCGAGATCCCGGAGCAGGTCGTCCAGGTCGGTGGCGAGGTCATGGTCAAGGTCATCGACATCGACCTCGAGCGTCGCCGCATCTCGCTGTCGCTCAAGCAGGCCAACGAGGGCGTCACCACCGAGACCGAGTTCGACCCGACTCAGTACGGCATGGCGGCCGAGTACGACAACGAGGGCAACTACATCTACCCCGAGGGCTTCGACCCGGAGACCCAGGAGTGGCAGGAAGGCTTCGACACGCAGCGTGAGGAGTGGGAGCGTCAGTACGCGACCGCGCACGAGCGCTACGAGCAGCACATGAAGCAGATCGCGAAGGCCGCCGAGGCCGACGCGGAAGCCGCTGCCGAGGCCATCGCCGGGGGCGGCGAGTCCGCTACCACCGGTGGCGGTGGCGGGGAGCAGAGCTACACCTCCGCTCCGGCCGACTCCGCGCCCAAGGGTGGCGGCGGCTCGCTCGCCAGCGACGAGCAGCTCGCGGCCCTGCGGGAGAAGCTCTCCGGCGGTGCGTGAGCATCCGCTGAGCAGAGCTGACGCCTAGCGGCACCCAGCAGCGACAGCGAGGCCCCGTGTCCTATGTGGACACGGGGCCTCGCTGCGTTCCGGGCAACGGTATCGACTGGTCGTGCGGTAGGCGAAAAATGGTGGCGGACCTGCCGAGGGCATGCCGAAGCCCGCGGCCACCGGGGTGGTCGCGGGCCTCTGAAGCGATCGGGTCAGGTGGTCGCGGGCGCCCAGACGTGTTCCGCGGCGGCCGCGCGCGCCCTGCGGCGGAGGCCGGCCAGGCTGTGCTTCGCGGGTACCAGGAGCGCGGTCAGCCAGTTGCGGCGGTACTCGTCGAGTGCCTCGGAGACCATTCGATGGGTGATGCAGTGGACCAGGCCCGGCGTGCCGAGCCGGTGCCTGCCGACGTGCGTGCTGGCTGGCATGGTTCCTCCGTGTGGGCGACTGTCCCGTTCGGCACCGTACTCAATCGGCCGGTGAAAACTCGACAGGCCGACGGCGTGTCACCCACATCAGTTGCCGATTCGCAACTTGGACCCGGAGGGTCATCTCGCACGGGCCGGACCAGCGGCGACTGGTTGAATGCGTGTCATGTTGCGAGTGGGACTCACCGGAGGCATCGGAGCGGGCAAGTCGACAGTGGCGAACCGGCTGGCCGAGCACGGTGCCGTGATCATCGACGCCGACCTGATCGCCCGCGAGGTCGTGCAACGCGGTACCGAGGGACTGGCCGAGATAGTGCGCGCCTTCGGCACCGGCGTGCTCGACGCCGGCGGTGCCCTCGACCGCCCGGCACTGGCAGCGAAGGCGTTCGCCGACGAGGAGTCGCGCCGGACCCTCAACGCGATCGTGCATCCCCGGGTCGGTGCGCGGACCGCCGAACTCATGGAGCGCGCCGCGCCCGACGCGATCGTCGTGCACGACATCCCGCTGCTCGTCGAAGGCGGCCTCGCGCCGCACTACCACCTGGTGCTGGTCGTCGACGCCGATCCCGAGGTGCGGGTGGCGCGGCTGACGGACGCGCGCGGCATGACCGAGGCCGACGCCCGCGCCCGGATCGCCGCGCAGTCCACCGAACGGCAGCGCCGCGAGGTGGCCGACGTGTGGCTGGACAACGGCGGCCACACCGAGATCGTACTGTCCGAAGTGGACACTCTCTGGGCGGACCGGCTGGTGCCCTACGAGGCCAACGTGCGCCTGCGCCGCCCGCGCCCGCCCCTGTCGCCGGTGATCGCGGAGTACGACCCGTCGTGGCCGGAGCAAGCCGGCCGGGTGCTGGCGCGGATCCGCGCGGCCGTCGGCGACCGGGTCGAGCGAGTGGATCACATCGGCTCCACCTCGGTACCGGGACTGCCCGCCAAGGACGTGCTGGACCTGCAGATCCTGGTGCCCAGCCTGGACGCGGCCGACGGGATCGCGGACACGCTCTCCGAGGCGGGCTTCCCGAGGGCCGAGGGCGAGTGGTGCGACGAGTCCAGGGAACGGGACGGCCGGCTGCCGAAACGGTTCCACTTCGGCGGGGACCCCGGCCGGCCGGTCAACCTGCACGTCCGCTCCCCGGAGACACCGGCGTGGCGGGTCGCGCTGCTTTTCCCGGCCTGGCTGCGCGCCGAACCCGCCGAACGCGACGCCTACGCCGCGGTGAAACGGGAGCTCGCGAACGTGCACGAGGGCGGCAGCACCCTCGCCTACGCCGACGACAAGCAGGACTGGATCAACGCCGCCTTCGACCGTGCGGAGGAGTGGGCGGAGCGCACCGGGTGGACGCCCTGACGATCCGCCGCGGCAGGGCTCAGGACCGGAGCAGCCCGCGCTCGAAGGCCACCGCCACGGCGGCCGCCCGGTCACGGACACCGAGTTTCGCGTAGGCGTGCAGCAGGTGCGTCTTCACCGTCGCCTCGCTGATGAACAACCTGGCCGCCGCCTCCTTGTTGGTGGACCCGCGGGACACCAGGCCCAGCACCTCCAGCTCGCGTGCGCTCAGCGGCTCCTGCGCCGGCGCCCGCATCTGCACCATGATCCGGCTGGCGACGGCGGGGGAGAGCACGGCCTCGCCCCGCGCCGTCGCGCGGACGGCGCGGAACAGTTCCTCGCGTGGGGCGTCCTTGAGCAGATACCCGGTCGCGCCGGCCTCGATCGCGGGCAGCACGTCGGAATCGGTGTCGTAGGTCGTCAGCACCAGCACCCGGGCGGTGCTGCCGGAGCGGGTCAGTTCGGTGATCGCGCTGACGCCGTCCGTGCCCGGCATCCGCAGGTCCATCAGCACCACGTCGGGCCGCAGCGCGGTGGCCAGTGCCACGGCCTCGGCCCCGCTCGCCGCCTCGCCGAGCACCTCGAACCCGTGCTCGCCGGTGAAGATCCCGCGCAACCCGTCCCGGACGATCGGGTGGTCGTCGACGATGAGCAGGGAGATGGTCACGCCCGCTCCCCGCTGCCGATCGCCGGGACGCTCGCCGAGATCGCCGTGCCCGCGTCCGGTTCCGACTCGATCTCCAGCCGCCCGGCGAGCCGGTGCACCCGGTGCCGCATGCCGGCGAGCCCGAAACCGCTGTAGGGATTCCCGTTGCCGGACAACGAATCCGTTCGGAAACCGACTCCGTCGTCCCGGACGTCGAGAGTCACCAGATCCTCCATGTAGGACAGTGTCAGGCCGACCCGGCCGGCGGTGGCGTGTTTGGTCACGTTGGTCAGCGCCTCCTGGGTCACCCGCAGCAGGGTGGCCTCGATCTCCGGGTGCAGTCGTTGCGGGGTACCGGTGACCGTCAGCCCGGCCGGCACGCCGCTGAGGTCGGACCACCGCCCGACGACGCCGTCGAGAGCCTGCGGCAGCGTCGAGGACGCCAGCGCCTCGGGGCTCAGCGCCCGTACCGACCGCCGGGCCTCGGCGAGGTTCTCCCTGGCCAGGGTGAGTGCCTTGCCGATCCGCTCCCGCCCGCCGTCGGTGTCACCCGGCGCCTGGGCCGCCGCCTCGAGCTGGGTGATGATCCCGGTGAACCCCTGCGCCAGGGTGTCGTGGATCTCCAGGCTGAGCCGCTGGCGTTCGTCGAGCGCGCCCGCCTCCCGCGCCTGCGCCAGGAGTTGCCGGTGCAGTCCGGCGTTCTCCTCCAGTGCTGCCTCCAGGTCGACGACCGTGCGCCGCTGCTGCTCGCTCTTGGCGAGCAGGTGCACCGACATCCGCGCCCCCGCCCCGATCGCCAGCGTCTGCACGGCGACGATGGTGAGAAACGGGTAGGTCCAGTCGGTCAGCGCCCGGACCGGGCCCTCGTCGCCGAGGCTGTTGATCAGGGCGGACGTCGCGGCCAGCCCGAACCACATCAGCGGTTCGGGCCGCAGATGCAACGCGTGGAAGAACGAGCCGATCATGAACACCAGGAACGGCAGATCGCGGACCATCAGCAGGGAGGCGAACGTCAGCGTGCCCACGAAGGACACGGCGATCACGATCGCGCTGGTGCGTACCCGCTCGGGCAGCAGGGTGTCGAAGACGAGCAGCCAGAGGGCCGCGGCGGCGACCAGCAGCAGCGTCCCGTCGAACGGGGCGCCGTCACCGTCGGTGGCCGCGATGACCGTGGCCAGGGCGAGCAACGCGAAGGCCAGGTAACGCTCGGCGAAGCGCACCGCCGGTTCCCAGCGGGACGACGCCGGCCACAGCACGGCCCTGGCGCGGTCGTTCGCCGGGTTCCCGGGACTCATCTCAGACCCAGAGGTTGCGGAACTTCGGCCACAACGTCTGCCACGGTTCCTTCGGCCCCGTCGCCAGCCAGATCGGCTGCCGCTGGCTGATGTTGCCGATGCCGAGGCCGTTGTCGATCAGGCCGATCTTGTGCACGTCGGTGAAGTGCTCCTCGATCAGGCTCGGGTCCCAGGCGACGAACATCACGATGTCCTTGTCGTCGCCCGGCTGCCCGAAGTAGCCGAAACCGCGGTTGCCGCTGTACACCTCGGTGAGGCCGTGCTCGGCGCCGAACCGGTCGATCGCGCTCGCCTGCCAGTACTTCGCCGTCACGATCGCGGTGCGGTCGCGCATCGAGTCCGGCAGCCGGTCGTAGGTCTCGGCGACCGAGGCGGCCATCTCCGGCCAGCCGACCTCCTCCACCGAGTACGGCGGACGGGGGAATTGCGGATGATCGCGCAGCCACGACATCGGGTAGATCGGCAGCGCCGTCGGCAGGGTGATGATCGCGGACAGTACGAACACCGGCCAGGTGGGCACCCAGCGCCACCACTTCGACGGCTGCCCGCGTTCCACCGCGACCGCACCCGCCGCCCAGCAGACCGCGTAGATCCCGGATACGTAGTAGAAGCGGCCGTTGGTGATCGTGAAGATCAGCACCAGGCCCAGCACCGTCCAGCCCAGGAAGCGGTACGCGCGCAGCTCCTCCGAGCGCAGGAGCTGCCACAGCCCGTACAGCAGCAGTACCGAACCGACGACCAGCCCGGCTCCCTGGACCATGCCGGGAACCAGGTTCAGCCGTCCGCCCCAGCCCTGGTCGACCTCCGCGGAGATGGCCTGCCCCATACCGAACTGCGGCCAGCCGTTCGCGGTCTGCCAGATGATGGTGGGCACCAGCGCCACCACCGAGACGAGCGCGCCCGCCCACAGCATCGGCCGTCGTGGCAGCTCCCTCGGGCCGACCACCAGGGCGCACACCCCGGCGACGGCCCAGAAGGCCAGCACCAGGAGCTTGACGTTCAGCGCGACCCCGGTGACCACGCCTGCCCACAGCAGCAGGACGTCGTTGCGGGTCCGCACCCAGCGCACCACGACCCAGAGCAGCACCGTCCACAGGAAGGGATCGATCGTGGACGTCGCGAGGTTGTGGCCGGTCGCGAGGAAGTGGGCACACAGGGCGCTCGCCGCGGCACCGAGGGTCTGCGCCCTGCGGCCGCCGCCCAGTTCCCTGGCGATCAGCGCGGTGAAGACCGCTCCGGCCGCCGTGGCCAGCGTCGCGGGCAGCCGCAGCATGGTGACCGAGCCGGGGGCGATCGAGTCCATGGCGAGTGCCAGCAGGGGCAGCAGCGGCGGCTGGTCGGCGTAACCCCAGTCGAGCCGCTTGCCCGCGGACAGGAAGTACAACTCGTCGCCGAAGTACCCGTACCGGCTGCTGAGCAGGAACATGACCAGGGCGACGGCCGTGGCGATCGTGAGCACCGGGCCACGGGCGAACGCGGGGATCGCGCTCGCCGGTGCCAGTTGCGGCTCGGGAGCCGCCGTCGTGGTCGTCATGCGTCACTCCCAGCAGGACCGCGTGCGGAACAGCGCTGGAAACATTACGGTCTCCACGTGACCGGGGCGTAACCAGTAGCCCCGTCGCCCGTTCGGGGGCCTGGTATCGGCCGCCGCTCACACCCCCATCTCCCGCATTCTCGGCCAGACCGCCGACCACGGCTGCCGGATGTCGGTGGCCAGCCAGATCGGCATTCCCTGGCTGCTGTTGAGAACGCCGTGGCCGTTGTCCAGCGCGCCCACCGGGCGGACCTCGCCGAACATCGGCGTGATGCGGCCGGGGTTCCAGCCGACGTACAGGATGTCGGTGACCGTGTCGTCCGGCCTGCCGAGGGCCCAGTACCCACGGTTGCCGCTGTGTGGTTCCGGCAGGCCGAGTGCCGGTCCGTACCGGTCGACAGCGCCCGCCTGCCAGTAGAACTCGGTCACCACGCCGGTGCGCTCCCGCCGCTGCGGGGGCAGGGCCCGGTAGGCGTCGGCGACCGAGGTGGTGACCTGTGGCCAGCCGATCTCCTCGGTGGCGAACGGTGCGCGGGGCACCGCCGGGTTCGCGGCCAGCGTCGGGATCGGCAGCACCGGCAGGCCCAGCACGATCGCCAGCATGCCGCTCACCGCGAACGACGGCCAGGACAGCAGCCAGCGCCACCAGCGCGCCGGACGTGCCCGTTCGATCTCCACGGCGGCCGCCGCCCAGCAGACGCCGAACATCCCGGCGACGTAGTAGTAGCGCCCGTTGACGGCGAGGAACAGCACGGTGAGCCCGAGGACCGTCCAGCCGAGGAAGCGGTACGGCCGCAGGCGCGGCGAGCGCAGTAGCCGCACGACGCCGTAGACCAGCAGGATCGCTCCGGCGACCAGGCCCGCCCCGGAGAGCGCGGAGGGAAGGAAGAACAGCCGGCCACCCCAGCCCGCACCGACCTCCGTCGAGATCGCCGCCCCCATGTCGAGCTGCGGCCAGTCGTTGGCCGCCTGCCACACCACCGTCGGCGCGACGGCGAGCAGCGCGATCACGGCACCGGCCGCCAGTGCCGGCCTGCGCAACAGCTCCCGCGGTCCGCAGGCCAGCAGGCAGAGCCCGGCGACCACCCAGAACGCCGGCACCAGGAACTTGACGTTCAGTGCGATTCCGGTGACCACACCCGCCCACAGCAGCAACCGGTCGTCCCGGGTACGCACCCAGCGCACCAGCAGCCACAGCAGCATCGTCCACAGGAACGGGTCGAGCGTCGAGGTGGCCAGGTAGTGCCCGCCGCCCAGTAGCTGCGCGGAGCAGGCCGCCGCCGCGGCGGCGAGCACCTGCGCCCTCCGGCCGCCGCCGAGTTCCCTGGCGATGAGCGCGGTCAGCACCACGGTGCCCACGGTCGCCAGCACGGCGGGCAGCCGGAGGACCGTCAGCGAGCCGGGCGCGAGGGTGTCCATCGCCTGCGCCAGCAGGGGCAGCAGCGGCGGCTGGTCGGCGTACCCCCAGTCCAGACGCCGACCAGCCGCCAGGAAGTAGAGCTCGTCACCGAAGTACCCGTAGCGGCCACTGGTCACCAGGAGCACCGCCGCCACCGCCGCGGCGACGGTGAGCACGGGCCCGCGGGCGAACGCGGGCACCCCGGTCTCCGGCGGGGCCACGGCCGCCGCAGCCCGCCCCGCCGCGTCCGGCGCTGTCGTTCTCGTCGGCGGCTTTCCCATCACTGCCACCGGAAGAATCGGGCCGAGAGGCCGGCGAACACCAGCGCCGTGACCACCAGGGCGACGAGCTGGATCGCCTGCGGCGACCCGCCGGCGGCGGTCTCGCGCAGGCCGTTGAGTGTCCCGCCGAGTGGCAGGACGTCGGCGGCGTGCTGCAGGAACACGGGCAGCTTCTCCTTGGGCACCCACACACCGCCCAGTGCCAGCATCGGAAAGAAAGCGAGCGCACCCACCCCGCCCGCGGTCCGTGCCGTGCGGGCCAGGGCCGCGATCAGCATGCCGACCGAGAACAGCGCGGCCGTGCCGAGGACGGCGACGAGGGCGTAACCGGCGGGGTTCTCCGGCAATGCCATGCCCAGCGCCCCCGCCCCGAGCACCAGCACCAGGAGCAGCACGACGACGGCCGCGAGGAGGTTGACGATGAGCTGGGCGGTCAGCAGCAGAGCGGGCGACACCGGGCCGGCGGCGAACCTGCGCAGCACGCCCTTCTCCCGGTAAGTGGCGATGACCACCGGAAACAGGGTCAGGGCCAGCATCGCCAGCAGGATCGCCACCGATATCGGCGCGATGACCGTGGCGAGTGCGGACCGGCCGCCGTACTCGGCGCTCGGTTCCCGCACGCCCGGCATCAGGCCGAACACCAGCAGCAGGGCGATCGGAATGCCCACGACGGTGATCGGTGCCCCGGGATCGCGCAGGAACAGTTTCGTCTCGACCGCGGTCATCGCGGCCAGTGGTCCGGAACTCGGTGCGGGCATGGTTCTTCCCCCGGATCGGATGGTGGCGGGTAATGGGTTCGGTGGCGGATCAGCCGGGTTGCCTGCCGGTGAGGGCGACGAAGGCGTCGTCCAGGTTCGCCCGCTCGACGCGCAGGCCGTCGGCGATGACCTGCCTGCGGGCCAGCACGGAGGTGACGGCGTGCAGCAGGTAGCCGGTGACGATCACCTCGGGGCCGTGCCGCTCGACGGACCGGACCTCGGCGAGGCCGGTGAACACCGAGTCCTCGACGGGGGCCGAAGGGCGGAAACGGATGCGCTGCTCGTCGTCCACGCCGGCGACCAGCCCTGCCGGCGTGTCGATCGCGACGATCCGGCCCGCGTCGATGACGGCGAGCCGGTCGCACAACCGCTCGGCCTCCTCCATGAAGTGGGTGACCAGCACGATCGTCACGCCGCGATCGCGGACACCTTCGATCAGCGACCAGGTGTCCCGGCGAGCCTGCGGGTCGAGGCCGGTGGTCAGTTCGTCCAGCACGGCGATCTCCGGGCTGCCGACGAGAGCCAGCGCGATCGACAGCCGCTGTTTCTGGCCGCCGGAGAGCTTGGCGAACGCGGTGTCCTGCTTGTCCGCGAGCCCGAGCGTGTCGAGCAGTTCGTCGATGTCGGCGGGGTTCCGGTAGAACGAGGCGTACAACGCGAGCGCCTCCCGCACCCGCAACTTGTCCGGCAGTTCGCTCTCCTGAAGCTGGACGCCCAGTCGCTGGCGCAGCTCGGCCGTCTGCCGGTGCGGATCGAGGCCGAGTACCGAGACGGTGCCGCGGTCGTGCTGCCGCATCGCCGTCACGCACTCGACGGTCGTTGTCTTCCCTGCCCCGTTGGGCCCCAGGATCCCGAAGATCTCGCCGCGTTCCACGTCGAAGGACACGGAGTCGACGGCGATCTTGTCCCGATAACGTTTGTGCAGTTCCCGCACCTGGATGACCGGCATGCGATTCCCCTTCCCGAACTCGTCCGCGTCGAGCCTCGCCGAGAGGAGGGGGTGCCCGGATCGCCTCGCCGGCCATCCTTCGATCCACCACGCGGAAGGCTGCGATCAACCGTTCGGTGGACCCGGCTGCCCTTAGGGGTGCCTGGGCGCGGACGGACCCGAACTCGGTTCCGGCGTAACCGGCGTGGGACCGGGCACCGAGATGCTGATCGGCGGGCACTCGGTGTGGCGGCGGCGTTCCCTGCTCGGGGCCGCGTGGCGACTCAGGGCTGGTGTCGTTCGGCGAGCAGCTTGAAGTTGAGCAACTGCCGTCGAGCCATGACGAGGTCGCCGAGGGACAGGCCGGCGGCCAGCCAGCGGCTGGTGCGCATGACGAGCTTCAGCAGCAGGCGCGAGGTTCCGCGATCCCGCGGTACGAGCACATAGGACATGAAGGCGCCCATGATGGCGCCCGTCAGCTCGCTCCCCGGGGCGACGGAGACGATCCGGCCGAGCTTGTGCCCGCCGGCGGCGGTGAACGCCTCGCCGACCCGGGGTTCGGGAAGTTGTCGCAGCTCGCGCGGTGAGCGGCGGCCGAGGTTGTCGATCCAGTCGTACGAGTACGGCGCGAGCCGCACTTGTGCGACCCAGGGCCAGACCGCCTCGGTGGGCGCCTCGACACTCACGCCCCGCCATGCTCGCAGGGTGGGGGAGGTGACGAATTCGTCGCAGGGGAAGGTGCGCACGATCTCCTCGTCGCTCACACCCCATCGATCGCCGATCATGCAGCCATCCTCCCCCAACGTTCCCGGTCACCGGCAACTCCTCGTCGGGGGCACGCGCGTAACGCCGGGGAACGTCGTTGCGCGGCGGGGGCGTGATCGACTGCCGGTATCCTCGTCCGGGCGAAACCGGGGGGAGTATCCGATGACGGACCGCACCGAGGGCATCGCGGGGCAGGTCGATCCGGCCAACGCCGGGCAGTTGCGTGCCTGGGACGGCGATCAGGGCGCCTACTGGACCGAACGCGCCGAGCGCTTCGACGAGGGCGTTGCCCGCTACCACGAGCGGTTCATCGCCGCCGCGGCGATCGAGCCGGAGTCGGACGTGCTCGACATCGGCTGCGGCAGCGGGAGAACGACCAGGGACGCGGCCCGCGCGGCCCCGGCGGGCTCGGCGCTCGGCGTCGACCTGTCCTCGCGCATGATCGACCTCGCCCGCCGGACGGCCGAACGGGAGCACCTGGCCAACGTGACCTTCCGGCAGGCCGACGCGCAGGTCCACCCGTTCACGCCGGCCGGTGTCGACGTGGCGATCAGCAGGCACGGCGCGATGTTCTTCGGTGACCCGGAGGCGGCGTTCACCAACATCGCCCGCGCCCTGCGCCCCGGCGGCAGGCTCGTCCTGCTGACCTGGCAGCCGATGGATCGCAACGCGTGGATGAGCACGTTCCGCTCCGTCTTCGCCGGTGGCCGGGAGTTGCCAGCCCCAGCCGCAGACGGGCCGGGCCCCGCCGCGCTGAGCGAGCCCGGCACCGTCCGGGCGCTGCTGGAGTCGGCCGGATTCGCGGACGTCCGGCTGGACGCCCTGCACGAGCCGATGTACTTCGGCCGCGACGTCGACGACGCCTGCCGGTTCATTTCCGGCCAGTTCGCCGCCATGGCGGCCGAACTCGACGCCGAAGCGCGGGCTCGTGCCCTCGAACTGCTGCGCGCGGACATGGCCGGCCACCTGACCGGCGAGGGTGTGCGCTACGACTCCGCCGCCTGGCTGGTCCGGGCGCGGCGCCCCTGACGGCCGCGCCAGCACGCGGTGCGGATCAGTGCCGTCGCCAGCGCAGCTCCACGCCCTCCCCGGTGAGCCAGGCGCCGAGGTCGTAGCCGTGCGAGGCGAGCGCGTCGACCGTGGCGTAGGCGCGGTCGAACGCCTGGCAGGCCCGTTCGGCCCCGATCAGGTCCGCGGTCACGGCGGCCAGCAGCTCGTCGGTGTCCAGCACTCGCACGCCCCGGCCCTGGGACAGCACCAGGTCGAGGTACAGGTCGGTGGCGCGCCACCGGTCGCCGTCCCGTTCGATGTGGACGACGTCGAGGTAGAAGTCCTGATCGCGTTTGTGGCCAGGGTTGAACCAGAAGTCGGTGACGCGGAGCCCGAACCCGGGCAGCAGCCAGGACTCCAGGTACCGGAACTGCGGCCTGCCCGGTGTCGGACGGGCCATGTACAGCCCGAACGGTTCGACCCGGAACTCCTCGACGGCGCGCTCGATTCCCTTCGGGTCGGTGTTGGTGCGGGTGGCCACGTCGAAGATCTCGACCTTCGGGGGGTGCACATCCATGACCGGCATCCTGCCGGGCCGTCGGGTGAAAGACGATCACCGAGCCCGGTGGCGAGGGTGCGCGCACGGACATCCCGGTTCCGCGAACACGGCGACGGCCACCCGGCTAGCGTCGCGGTGACCGATCGAGGAGCGAGGAGACGCCGATGTTCGGCATCATCAGGCCGTGCCGGCACCGGTTGACCGCGCGGTTGCGTGCCGACTGGACCGCGCACCTGTGCGGGCTGTGCCTTGCCCTGCGCGACGAGCACGGTCAGCTCGCGCGGGTGGTGACCAACTACGACGGGCTGGTCGTCTCCGCGCTGGTGGAGGCGCAGGTACCGGACGGCGGGCAGCGTCGCGCCGCCGGGCCGTGCCCGTTGCGCGGCATGCGCGGGGCGTCCGTCGCCAAGGGCGGTGGCGCGCACCTGGCCGCCTCGGTGTCGCTGGTGCTGGCCGCCGCGAAGGTCCGCGACCACGTCGAGGACGGCGACTGGGCGTTCGGCCACCGTTCGATCGCGGGCGGAGCGCGCAGATTGGCGGGTCGCTGGGCGGAGCAGGGCGGAGCGACGGGGCAGCGGATCGGCTTCGACACCGCGGTTCTGCTGGACGCCGTCGACGGGCAGGACAGTCTGGAACGCGGCATCCGGACGGGCGACTCGGTGCTCGCGGCGACCGGGCCGACCGAGGAGGCGACCGGGGCGGCGTTCGCGCAGACCGCCGTGCTGGCGGGCAGACCGGGCAACATGGCGCCGCTGCGGGAGGCGGGCAGGCTCTTCGGCCGCATCGCCCATCTGCTCGACGCGGTGGAGGACCTCGCCGCCGACGCCGCCGCGGGGGCGTGGAACCCCGTCACGGCGACCGGGACGGCGCTGGACGAGGTGCACCGGCTGTGTGTGGACGCGGTGCTCGGGGTGCGGCTCGCGCTCGGCGAGGCCGAGTTCGCCGACGGCACGCTCGTGCACGCACTGCTCGCGCACGAACTCGAGGTCGCCGTCGGCCGGACGTTCGGGCTCGCCGGTCACCGTCCGCCCGGTGAGTGGCCGGGCCGGCAGGGGGCCGCGGGCAACCCTCATCCCGGCGCGTATCCCGGCCACGGGATGCCTCCGCCCGGATACCAGCCGACCGGTGCGCCCGGTCCCTCCGGCCCGCCCCCGCCGGGACCACCGGGGCCGTACGGCCCGGGCGGTCCGCCTGCCGAGGAGCCTCGTCCGGAGGGCTGGATGTACCCGCGGATCCACACCCCGCCGCGGCGGCGCGGTGCTCTGCACGGCTGCGCGGTCGCGCTGTTCATGTGCGTGACCTGCCAGTTCTGCTGCCGTGATCCGTTCCCCGGACCGTGGAGCGGTACCCGGCGCGACGGGCTCTGCGACTGCTCGTGCGACTGCCCGTGTTCGTGTGACTGACCGGTGGCCACCGTCGCCGTGCCGTGAAACTGTCGGGGATCGCGCCTACTCTGGACGGCGTGGCTTTCGCAACCGAACACCCCGTGCTCGCCCATTCCGAGTTCCGCCCGGTCTCCGAGGTCCCCCGTGCCGGGGGCCGGTTCGAGGTCGTCAGCGACTATCAGCCGGCGGGTGACCAGCCCGCGGCGATCGACGAGCTGGAACGCCGGATCGGTGCGGGCGAGGAGGACATCGTCCTGCTCGGGGCCACCGGTACGGGCAAGTCGGCCACCACGGCCTGGCTGATCGAGCGGGTGCAGCGGCCGACGCTGGTGATGGCGCCGAACAAGACGCTCGCGGCCCAGCTCGCGAACGAGCTGCGCGACTTCTTCCCGAACAACGCGGTCGAGTACTTCGTCAGCTACTACGACTACTACCAGCCCGAGGCGTACATCGCGCAGACGGACACCTACATCGAGAAGGACTCGTCGATCAACGACGACGTCGAGCGGTTGCGCCACTCGGCCACGATGAACCTGCTCTCCCGGCGCGACGTGATCGTCGTGGCGAGCGTGTCCTGCATCTACGGCCTGGGCACCCCGCAGTCCTATCTCGACCGCTCGGCCAAGCTGGAGGTCGGCGGCCAGGTCGAGCGCGACGCGTTCCTCCGTGCGCTGGTCGACGTGCAGTACACGCGCAACGACATGGCCTTCGCCCGCGGCACCTTCCGCGTCCGGGGCGACACCGTCGAGATCATCCCGGCGTACGAGGAACTGGCCATCCGCGTCGAGTTCTTCGGCGACGAGATCGACAAGCTGTACTACCTGCATCCGCTCACCGGCGACATCGTCCAGGAGCTGGACGAGGTGCGGATCTTCCCGGCCACCCACTACGTGGCGGGCCCGGAGCGGATGGAGCGCGCCATCCGCAGCATCGAGTCCGAGCTGGAGGGACGGCTCGCCGAGCTGGAGAAGCAGAACAAGCTGCTGGAGGCCCAGCGGCTGCGGATGCGCACCAGCTACGACATCGAGATGATGCGCCAGGTCGGCTTCTGTTCCGGCATCGAGAACTACTCGCGCCACATCGACGGCCGCGAGTCCGGATCGTCACCGGCCACCCTGATCGACTACTTCCCCGAGGACTTCCTGCTCGTCATCGACGAGTCGCACGTGACGGTGCCGCAGATCGGCGGCATGTTCGAAGGGGACATGTCCCGTAAGCGGAACCTGGTGGAGCACGGTTTCCGCCTGCCGAGCGCCGTCGACAACCGGCCGCTCACCTGGGAGGAGTTCTCCGACCGCATCGGGCAGACCGTGTACCTCTCGGCCACCCCCGGCCCGTACGAGATGGGACAGGCGGCCGGCGAGTTCGTCGAGCAGGTCATCCGTCCCACCGGTCTGGTCGACCCGGAGGTGGTGATCAAGCCGACCGAGGGCCAGATCGACGACCTGGTGCACGAGATCCGGGAGCGGGCCGAGAAGGACGAGCGGGTCCTGGTCACCACCCTCACGAAGAAGATGTCCGAGGACCTCACCGACTACCTGCTCGAACTGGGCATCCGCGTGCGGTACCTGCACTCGGAGGTCGACACGCTGCGCCGGGTGGAGCTGCTGCGCCAGCTCAGGGCGGGCGACTTCGACGTCCTGGTCGGCATCAACCTGCTGCGGGAGGGGCTCGACCTGCCGGAGGTCTCCCTGGTCGCCATCCTCGACGCGGACAAGGAGGGCTTCCTGCGCAGCGGCACCTCGCTGATCCAGACGATCGGCCGCGCCGCCCGTAACGTCTCCGGTCAGGTGCACATGTACGCCGACAAGATCACCGACTCGATGCGGCACGCCATCGACGAAACCGATCGCAGGCGCGCCAAGCAGGTCGCCTACAACACCGAGCGCGGACTCGATCCGCAGCCGCTGCGCAAGAAGATCGCCGACATCCTCGACCGTGTCTACTCGGAGGCGGAGGACTCGGAATCCGAGGTCGCCGTCGGCGGTTCCGGGCGCAATGCCTCCCGGGGCAAGAAGCCGGAGCAGGGCGACCGGGTGCGCAGCTCCGGGGTGCTCGCGGACAAGGACGTCACCAGCATGCCCCGGGCCGAGCTGGCCGATCTGATCCAGCAGATGACCGATCAGATGATGCAGGCCGCCCGCGACCTGCAGTTCGAGCTGGCTGCCCGACTGCGCGACGAGGTCTCCGATCTGAAGAAGGAGCTGCGCGGTATGGACGCCGCGGGCATCAAGTAACGGCGACCAGGCGTTCGATGATCGTCGCCGGGCTGGGCTGTGCCGCCATCTCGGCGCTGACCTCCCGCGCGGCGCGGGCGAACGACGGCTCCGTGAGTACCCGGCCGGCCAGCAGGCGCACCATCTCGACGTCCACTGTGGACGGATCGTGGGAGAGCCCGACGCCGCGGCGCACCACCCGCTCCGCAGACATCGGATTGTCCGCGAACGCGGGGAAGACGAGCTGGGGTACCCCGTAGAACAGTGGCGCCGCCGTGGTGCCGGAGCCACCGTGGTGCACCAGCAGCGCGCAGGTGGGCAGCAGCGCCGACAGGGGCAGGAAACCGGCTGGGCGCACGTTGCCGGGCAAGGTGCCGAGTCCGGACAGGTCCGCCTCGCCCGCCGCGAGGACCACGTCGACGTCCATGCCGCCGAGCGCCTCGATGGTGACGGCGAGATCGCTGGTGCCGCTCATGGCGGGCACCACCGTGCCGAGGGTGACGCCCACTCGCGGCCGTTCCGGGGCGTCCCGGAGCCATCCGGGCAGCACCGTGCCGCCGTTGTAGGGCACATAGCGCATGGGCCACCAGGGGGCACCGTCGCGGGGATCGGGCTCGTCGGCCCGCAATCCGCCCATACTGGGAGCGCGCGGATCGATCCGGGCGATCACCTCAGGTGGTCCGTCCGGAATGGACAGTTCGGCACGCAGCGCCCGGATGATCTCCTCGTCGACCAGTCCGCCGCGTCCGTCGCGGAAGTCCTGGTCCCGCATGGACCAGGAGATCCGGTTACCCAGTTCCAGGACGGGGACGCCGAGCGCGCGGGCGGCCAGCGCACCGGCCTCGTGGTCGGAGGTGTGCACCACCAAGTCGGCACCGAACTCTCGGCCCGCGGCGATGGTGCTCTCCGTCATGGTCAGCGTGAACAGGCCGAACGGGCTGCCCGCCGCCGCGGCCCGCCGGTACAGCTCCGGCATGCCGTAGGGGGCTGTGTCGTCCGCCCTGTTGTCCTGGCGATCCGCATGGAGCCCGCCGAGCAGGTCGTCCCACACGTCCCGTTGCGGGAACACGTCCACCACCGGTAGCCCGGCCCGCGCGCCGACCTCGGTCATGTCGGCGGTGGTGGCGAGCAAGACCTCGTGACCGGCGGCGCGCGCCGCCCAGATCAGTGGGACCACGGGCAACAGGAGGCCGTAGCCGGGCGCGGCGGCGAACAGGATCTTCACCCCGTTACTGTGGCACCGCGCGACCCGGCCCGACAAACGAGATCCAGGTGCCGACCGGAGGGTCTACTTTGCCGAGTTCGCCCACATCTCCGCGAAGGACACAACCTGACCGTCCGCGAGTGGGCCGAGGTGTTCGCGCTGCACGACAACGTCACGGTGGCCGAACCGTGAACTTCCGAACATGGTGGGGCGCGACGTCGCGCCGGGACTTGGGCCCAGAACTCAATCGGCAAGGACCTGTTCGCGCAGGATGTCGGCGTGTCCGCAATGGTGGGCCTCGGTGAGACCGTCGAGAGTCGCCTCAATGGCACGACGATATTCCTCGACGAACGCATCGAGCTGGGTACGTTCGTCGTTCAGCGGCACATCGAATGAACCCATCGGACCCTCCTGTCACCTCGCGGACCGCGGCCACAGCAACCGCACGAGCAATGGAGATGTGCTCGGTGGCCGGCGCCGCCCAGTCCTGGAGGTCACGGGGCCGACCGCGCCGCCGCACGTCTCGTCGCGGCCGTGGACGGATGGAGGCGTTGCCACACAAGGGATTGAGCCCGTCCCGTCGCCCGCATCCTCGGTCCATGTCCATGTCCTCGTCCGCGCCGGCGCGAGCACCCGTCGCCGTGCGTGAAGATGACGGACGCGAAAGACATCACTTGGCGCCGGGGGCCCAGAGGCGGTAGGCAAGTCGGGACCCTTTCGTCACGGTCGGCTTCCCCCGTGTCGCTCGTCAGCAGCTACACCGGCCGGCCGGCATGAGCGGCGAGCCGGAGGTACACGTCGGCGTCGGCGGCGACCGCCACCGCCGGTGCGAACGGGCCACCCTCGCGGTGGTCCTCCGTGGTGAGGTTGCGGGTGAACCAGTCGAGGGCGGCTTCGGCCAGGACCGGGTCGAGGTCGTCGCCGCGGCCGGTAACTCGGGAGAGATCCCAGGCGTGGACGGTGAACTCGTGCGTGTACGCCTCCAGCAGCTCGTATCCCGTCAGCGTTGCCCAGGGCAGGGCGTAGCTCTTGCCGAGTGCCGATGCGGGTGTCCAGACCTGCTCGAGATCGGCACGAGCGCCGCGAAACGTGTCACCCCAGTGCTCTGTGCGGTCCTCGGCCGGATCTTTTACCTGGGCCATGTCTTCGCCGTTGCCGAGGGATGTGAGCTTGCGCAGGACAGCGACGAGGTGAGCCAGCAGTGTCCGCAGGTCGTACTCGGCACACGGTGTGGGCAGGCCCAGGTCAGCGTTTCCAATCGCGTCGATCTGGTGTTCGGTCTGGTCGAGCGCGGCACTCAGGTGTGGCCGCGGATCCGTTGTCGCATCGATTTCGGTCATCAGGAAGTCGCTTCCTCGTGCTGAGCGGACGATCACTCGCGCACCCAACCACGGGGCACCGACAAGCAATGCGTCCACAAGCCGATCCGCCCGCCCACGTCTGCGGTGGGTCGCATCCGCTCGCGTACGAACGAGACGGTGACACCATTGGTACCGCAGGGTCCGGAGGCAATGATTTCCGCTGGCGGTGACCGGACTGGTCGGGCCCCGGGTATGGTGACCGCATGTTCTGCTTGTGCGTGGCTCTGGACTGGTGGGTGCCGTCAGAGTGACGGCCGTCGTGTAACCCACTTCGAGCCGTCTTCGGACGGCCGCGTCTCTGTTTCGCGCTACCCGCGTGCCTGCTCGTTCGAGGACGGCTCCTCACCATGGAGTCCCTTCGTGGAACATTGTGCCGATCATGGCAATGAGACCGTTTCCTGGTACGAGAACGGTCATGTGAACTCAGCCGAGTGGCGCTCGGCCGGAGGCTTACGGCCACCGAAACGAGTCGACGTCCTGGAGACCCCGCCCCCTACCGATCTCGCTCTCCGTCGAGCGGCACAGGGCGTCGGAATGTTGTGGCGAGCCGATTTCCCGGATGCCCGGCGCCTGTTGTCCAGCATGAGCAAGCGGCTGGACCGCACACGGGCCGAACCCGCACGGGATTCGGCCGCGCGCTTCTACCAGTACCGGCAGGGACGGAGGAACCGCGCTCGGGTGCTCGGAATGCTGCTCGTCGAGCTCGGCGCCGGGCCTGCCGTGGATCTTCCCCGGGCACCGGACGTACGTGCCGCGTGCGGCGAGGTGTACGGCGACACAGTGGGTCCGCGCGTCGTGTCACTTCGCGAGCTTCTCGGCGTACTGAGTGCTCACCGGTGGCGCCGGAACGGCATCGCCGTTCCGGCACTGGGCGCGAGGATTCATCCGCACTACGGTGTTTTCCCGCCGACACGAAACGAATACGTGGATCTGGTCGCGGCCGCCGAGGTGGCCGCAGTACGAACGGCGTTCGACATCGGCACCGGCACCGGAGTGCTCGCGGCGGTACTCGCCAGGCGGGGGATTCCCCGGGTCGTGGCCACCGATATCGCTCCGCAGGCCGTGGCGTGTGCACGGGACAACGTGCGGAGACTGGGAATGGGCGACCGGGTGATCGTGGCCCAGGCCGATCTGTTCCCGCCCGGCCGTGCGGATCTGATCGTCTGCAATCCGCCGTGGTTGACGGCATCGCCGAGTTCGCCACTCGATGCGGCGGTGTTCGATCGTGGCGGGCGGATGCTCTCGGGGTTCGTTCGCGGCGTCGCGGACCACCTGACCGTTCGTGGTGAGGCCTGGCTGGTGCTGTCGGACATCGCGGAACTGCTCGATCTGCGTACCCGTGCACAACTGCTGGGCGAATTCGACTCAGCGGGACTGTCCGTGCTCGGGCGGCTAGACGTGCGTCCACGCCATCCCCGGGCGCGGTCCGCGCGCGGACCGCTCGCGTTCGCGCGGGCGGCGGAACAGGTGTCACTGTGGCGCCTCGGTGCGAAGCGGTGACCCCCGCCCGGGCCCTATCGGCGGAGGCCGTCGAGCACGGCCCTGGCGACCGGAGCCGGCCGCGCCTCCCGCAGGTCGAGGGATTCCCGTGCGTAGAGCGGCGGTTGGGCCATGAAGCGTGGCGTGCGTCCACGGTGTGGTTGCGCGGCGTGTACCAGGAACGGATGGCACAGGTAGACGTCGCCGAGGGTGCCGGTCGCCAGGGTGACCGGACGATGCTCGGAGGCCGGCACGGCATCGCGGCACAGCGACATCCACTCGCGCCCCTCGTCGCCCTGGGCTTCGAGCAGTGGCGGCACGTCGAGATGGGAGCCGACCCGGATCCGCGTCGGCGCGTCATCGGGGCCCACGTCGGAGAACAGGAACAGCATCAGCAGCGCGCGCTCCCGGGAGCGAAGGCTGAGCATGCTCTCTCCGTCGGGAGAGGCATAGCTGGCCTCGACGTGCCATCCGTCATCGCCGGGTTCCGCGTCGCTGGGAAAGCGGACAGGAAAGGTGCCGAGACCGACACGGGGGATCCACCGGTTCTTGCCGACGAGCTGGTCGAACGCCTCGTGCAGCACGGAGGTGGTCGCGGCCTCCTGGAACGGAGGCGTGGCGAAACCGCCCAGCCGGACCACGGGCTCGGACCAGGTCGTCGGATCCTCCCGCGAACAGCCGGTCGCCGCCCACAGTTCGTCCACGCAGCGTTCGCCCACCTCGGCGGGAAACGCCCCCTCGATTTTGACGAATCCGTCGGCGACGAACGCCTCGATCTGCTCGGCGGTGAGCGACATACGGTCCCCAATCCTCGTTCTCCGACCGCACATGCTGGCGACGGGCGAAGGGAATGGTCAAACCGTTTTCCGCTTCCGCGCCCACAGTCCCGGGACAGCGCGTGCCCGGCGGGTTTCCGCGAACGGTGTCAGGCCAGGGCGGGGGAGCGAGTAGATCCCCGCTGTGGCCGGTGATCCGCGGGCCGGTCGATGCGGGATCACCCGCGTGCCAGGTGTTCCCCAGGTCGGTGGCCTCGAGCAGAAGCGCCGGCATCCGGTGCCGGCCGGTCACGGTGCGGACGGTCGGTTCGCCGAGATCGGATTCCACGGTCGTGGGCGACGATGGTGCCGCACGCCGCCGACGTCGACGGCGAATCCGTGCTGCGCGGGCTGTTCCGGAAACGAGGGTCAGGCGCGGAGCTGGGGGATTCCGGCGAGTTCGCGGACGATCCGCTGGGCCTCGACCAGCCCGGCGACCCGGCGGCCGTTGCCTGCCATGGATTCGTACTGCGCCAGGCCGAGCCGGACCAGCGCCTCACTGGCGTCGATCATCGGGGCGTCCTGGGCGGCGGCGATGTCGTGCTGGTTCGCGTCGTGCGTTGTGCTCACCCGTCCCACGGTCGCACAGCCGTCGCGGCCGCCGCTCGCCCCCCACCCGTCCCGATCCGTCCGGCAGGGTGTTAACGCGGTCGGGATGCGCTGCCGTGCAACGGAATCCGCACGGCACGCCCGAGGGACCCCGTCCGGCGGCGATGCTCGCGAACGGGGTCCGGCGGGCGCTCAGCTCGTGATGTCCTTGGTGGCGAAACGACGGGCGGCCAACAGGGTGAACGCCGTGCCGAACAGCACCGAGGACAGTGCACCGCTGGCCATGTTGCTCCAGTCGATGTCGGTCGAGATCAGGTCCATCCAGGCGAACGAGTAGTGCGTGGGCAGATAGTTCCGCAGATCCGCCAGCGCGGTGATCTGGTCGAGGATCTGCGACACGATCGCCACCAGCACCGCACCGCCTACCGCTCCGAGGGGAGCGTCGGTGACCACGCTGAGCAGCAGCGCGAAACCGGCCACCCAGGCGAGCTGGATGACGATGTACACCACCGACAACAGCATCGCGAGGAGGCTGTCCGCGAAGGCCACCGTCTCGCCCGTCGGACTGATCGCATCCCCCGCCCCGTACCAGATGACGCCCACGATCAGCGCCACCAGCGGAAGCAGTGCCAGCGCGAACGCGGACAGCATCGCCGACACGATCGCCTTCTGCCGTAGCACCCGGTGCCGGGGCACCGGAATCGCCAGCAGGTACTTCAGGCTGGACCACGAGGACTCGCTGGCGATGGTGTCGCCGAAGAACAGGGCGACGATCATCGGCAGCAGGAAGGTCCCCGACACGAACAGCGCCAGCACGACGAAGTTCGGTGCGCTGGCGGTCGCCAGGTCGACGAAGCCGCCCGACCGCCGGTTCGGCTGCGCGTCACCGATCTCGAACGCCACCACCAGGATGAACGGCAGCAGCGCCACGAACCCGAGCAGGAACTGGGTCCGCCGCCTGCGTAACTGCCTGCGCAGTTCCACACCGAGCCGGAGCGTGCGCCCCGCCCGGTAACCGGCGACCGCGCCGTCCGCCCCGACCTCGGTGTGCTGCCGCTCGGCTGCGTCGGTGAGTTCCTGCAACGCCGCCGGGTCGGTGTGCACACCCGTGTCGAGCACGGCGTTCTCCTCCGCCGCGGTCTTCTCGGTCCTGCTCATGACACCTCCCCCTCGACGGTCCGCTCTCCGGCGACCTTCTTCCCGGCGGCTCGGAACCCGCTCATCGGCCGTCACCCTCTCCGACGAGTTGCAGGAACGCGTCCTCCAGCCTGCGCCGCGGACCCGCCTGCTCCACCGCGACCCCGGCACCCACCAAGGTGGCGATCGCCTCGGCACGGGGCAGGCCGTCCAGATCGGCGTGCACGAGGCTGCCCTCGATCTCCACACCGGTCACGCCCGCCGCGGAGCGCAGCACCTCGGCCGCGTCCTCGGGACGGTCCACCCGGAACGTCGCCTCGCCGCCGGCGGCGACGATCTCGCTGACCTCTCCCGAGGCGACCAGCGCACCGCGGTGCATCACCACCACGTGGGTGCAGGTCTGTTCCACCTCGGCGAGCAGGTGGCTCGACACCAGCACCGTGCGGCCGGTGGCCGCGTAGCGCTGCAGCACCTCACGCATCTGGTGGATCTGTGGCGGGTCGAGTCCGTTGGTCGGTTCGTCGAGCACGAGCAGCTCCGGCAGGCCGAGCATCGCCTGCGCGATCGCCAGCCGCTGGCGCATCCCCTGGCTGTAGGTGCGGACGCGGCGGTGCACCGCGTCGCCGAGCCCGGCGATCTCCAGCGCCTCGGCCACGTGCGCCTTGTCGTCCGGACGTCCCGAGGCCGCCCAGTAGAGCTCGAGGTTCGCGGCACCGGACAGGTGCGGGAGGAAGCCCGCCCCCTCCACGAAGGAACCGATCCGGGAGAGCACCGGGGCGCCGGGGCTGACCGTATGACCGAAGACCTTGATCCGGCCCTCGGTGGGCGCGATCAGTCCCATCAGCATGCGCAAGGTGGTCGTCTTGCCCGCGCCGTTCGGGCCCAGCAGGCCGAGAACCTGGCCCGGCTCGACCCGGAAGGACAGGTCCTTCACCGCGGTGAGCCCGCCCGGGTAACGCTTCGTCAGGTTCTCGATCACCATCGGCGTGGTTTCCAGCGCAGGGTCGACGCGGTGCGAACGGCGCCTGCGCAAGGCCGCACCGAAGGCGACGAGCGCCGCCAGCAGCAACGCGCCGGCGATACCCAGGATCTGCCCCCATGGCCAGCCGGTGGTCACCGCCGTACCCGGTACGACGGGCACCGCGATCGAGCCACCGTCGGCGAGGGAGACCTGATACGCCGCGGGCTCGGCGGGCGTCGCGTACGCCTGGTCGGTAGTGCTCACGACGAGCTGCAGGGAATGCCCGGCCTCGATGGGCCGCACCACACCCGGCAGGGTCACCGTCACCTCGGCCGGGCTGCCGTCGGCGGGCAGAGAGGACACCCGCAACGGTGCGATCGCGTTGGTGGGCAGGGTGCGCACACCTTCCGGCGAGACGTCGTAGAGCTTGGCGAACAGCACCGCCTCACGGGCGGTGCCCGGCGGGGCCGCCACCCGCATGCGGACCGTCGACGCCCCGGTGACGAGAAGCTGCGAGTCGACCGGCGCCGAGGTGAACGTCGCGGACTGGCCCGGTGGATCCGCGGAGAACAACCCGGCCAGCCGGGACGAGCTGGAGGCCAGCCGGTTCAGTCCGGGGATCCCGCTCACCGCCGCGGGGTTGCCGCCGGGCGGGTTCACGATGCCCTGCTCGGCGCCCTCCAGCGCCAGGGTCCGGCGTTCGGTCGGCGCTCCGCCGAGGCCCGGGTAGGCCGGCGCCTCGACCGAGCGCACGGAGGGCGCGCCGGACGCGCGCAGGGCGCCCTGCACGTCGTAGCTGAAGCCGGTGCCCGGGTCCGCGCCGTTGCCGGTGAGGTGGAAGTCCATCCAGTCGGCGATCTTGCCGCGCAGCGCGGGCCCGGGACGCCCGCCGTCGTGACCGCCGGTGTACCAGACGGTCTTGACCTTTCCGCCCGCCGCGGCGATCTGGCGAGCGGTGGCGTCGGACTGGTCCAGCCCGAACAGCGTGTCCGCCTCGCCCTGCACCAGCATGGTGGGCGCGGTGATCTTCGATGCCACCGAGACCGGTGAGACCCGGCGGAGCAGTTCGGTGGTCTGCGCGTTCGCCTTGCCGGTGGTGGCCACGTCGTTGTAGGCGCGGCAGACCTCCTCGGTGAAGCGCCCGCACGGGTTGGCGGCCGCCGAGGGGCCCTGGCCGCCGGGTGCCCCGGCCGGGGCACCCGCCGCGGCCGCGCTGTCCGCCGCGCCCGCACCACCCGCGGCGGCACCGGCGGTGGCCTGGTCGTCGTCCTGCTCCTGGCCGGGCTCCGGTGCCTCGGAGCCGGGCTGGCCCGCGCCGGCCGCGCCGGTGCCCGCGGAGAAGAAGATCCCGGCCCAGGAACGCTTGAACACACCCTCCTCGGCGAACGCGCCGGCCGAGGGGGTGCCGGGCTCCACCGGGTCGGGTGAGGCCGCGTTCGGGATGAGGCCCTGGGTGAGGTCGTTGTAGGTGATCACCGGTGCGATCGCGTCGACGCGCTTGTCGGTGCCCGCGAGCATGAGCGCGAGCGCACCGCCGTAGGAGGCGCCGGTGACGCCGACCTTGGGGTCGCCGCTCGCGTCCGAGACGACCTCGGGCCTGGCGGCCAGATAGTCGATCAGCGTGCCGCCGTCGGCGACCTCGGCGTCCGGATCGTTCAGCGCGATCTTGCCGGTGCTGCGGCCGAATCCACGCGCGGAGTAGGTGAGTACGACGAAACCGCGGTCGGCGAGTTCCCTCGCCTCGCTCGCCACGCTGTTCTTGTCCCCGCCGAAGCCGTGGGGGAGCAGCACCGCGGGGGCGGGCGTCGTCTCCGGTACGTACATCGTCGCGTCGAGCTGGACCAGCTCGCCGGAACCGGGAGCGGCGGGGGAGTCGATCGTGGCGTCCTGGGTTCGCACGGCGGAGGTGTCCTCACCGCTGCCGGTCCAGAAAAGCGCACCCGCCGCGAGGACCACGACGACGAGCACCAGCGCGACGAACCGGCCACGGCGGTCGCTGAGAAGGGGGATTCGGGGCACGAAGCGACCGTATGTGAAGTTTCCTGAGAACGTCCGCTGGGGAACCTATCGATCGGGTATCCGAGGGGGCGTTGTGACACACGTTACGCACGTGGCACGGTGACCGAATCGGTCCCGGCTGGCTTTCCGGCCGCTCAGACGTGAAGATGGAGGGTGTTGTGGAGGGGAGTATTCCTTCGCGGTGGTGTCGTCAACACGGTTGCCCAGGTGGCGCCCGGTGCCACCGGCCGGTCTCAGCGAACCGGTGGAAGAGACCTCCGGCTAGTGGCAGTGCCCATCCGCTATCCGGAGGAAACGAGTAAATGAACGTGCCTTTGTGGCTGTGGCTCGCGACGATCGGCGGGCTGATCGTCCTGCTCGCGATCGACCTGGTCATCGTCGATCGCAAACCCCACGAGGTCACCACCGGTGAAGCGGCCAAGTGGGTCACCTTCTACGTGGCCTGCGCCGTGCTGTTCGGTATCGGCGTGTGGGTCTTCGGCGGGCACGATCCCGGCGTCGAGTTCTTCACCGGTTACATCACCGAGTACTCGCTCAGCGTGGACAACCTGTTCATCTTCATGGTGATCATGTCCTCGTTCAAGGTGCCCGGGATCCACCAGCACCGAGTGCTGCTGATCGGCATCGTGCTCGCGCTCGTCATGCGCAGCGTGTTCATCGCCGTCGGTGCCGCGCTGATCGCCCAGTTCGTCTGGATCTTCTTCCTGTTCGGCGCCATCCTGGTCTGGACCGCCGTGAGCATGGTCCGTGGCAACGGCGATCACGACGAGTACAACGAGAACGCGGTCACCAAGTGGGTCCGCAAGGTCTTCCCGGTGACCGAGGACTACGTCGGGCACAAGTCGTTCGTCAAGCGGGACGGCAAGCGCTGGATCACCCCGATGTTCGTGGTGATCGTCGCGATCGGCAGCGCCGACCTGCTCTTCGCCGTCGACTCGATCCCGGCGATCTTCGGCATCACCCAGGACGCCTTCCTGGTCTTCGCCGCCAACGCGTTCGCCCTGATGGGCCTGCGGCAGCTCTACTTCCTGCTCGGCGGCCTGGTCACCAAGCTGGTGTACCTGTCCTACGGTCTGGCGATCATCCTGGCGTTCATCGGGCTGAAGTTGTTCCTGCACGCCCTGCACGAGTACCACCTGGTGCCGGAGTGGCTGGAGATCAACAACTGGATGTCGCTCGGCGTGATCGTCGTGGTCCTGGCCGCGACCACGATCCTGAGCCTGCGTAAGGCGAAGAAGGATCCGGAGTCCGTCCAGGGGCCGACGCTGGAGCTGCACGCGAAGGCGCCGGAGGAGCGTGAGGCCGAGGCGAAGGCCGAGAGCGGCGAGTCGGCCGACTCGGATTCCGGTTCCTCGTCCGCACACGGGGATCGTTAGTTCGGCTAAGTACATGTACGGTCGGGACCGTGCGTCCTGCTGACATCGAACACATCGCCGTCCCCAGCACCCCCGCACTGCGCGGGGAGCTGCTGCTGACCGGACTGTCCACACCCGACCCGGTGCGTGACTCCTACCGGAGTTCACTGCGCCGGGTCGGGTTCGACGGGAGCGACACCCTCTGGTCACGCGGGGAGGCGGACACCGCGCCCGCCATCTCCCCGGACGGCCGCTGGGTCGCGTTCCTGCGGGCGTCCCGCGAGGACACCGGGGCCACCGCCCGCGCTCAGGTGCACGTCATGCCGGCCGGCGGCGGCGAGGCCGTCCGGGTCACCGAGTTCCTGCTCGGTTCCGGAGAGCCGGTCTGGTCGCCGGACTCCACCAGGATCGCCGTCACCGCACGGATCCCGGAGCCGGGCCGGTACGGCAGTACAGACCCGCGCTGGGACACCGAGCCCGGGGCGGCCGCCGAGGCGCCCCGCCGCATCACCCGATTCGACTATCGCGTCGACGACGTCGGTTTCCTGCGGGACCGGCCCGCCCGGCTGCACGTGGTGGACGTGGCGGCCGCGCTCGCTCCCGAGCGGCCGGCCCGCGCACGGCCCGCCGAGCCGATCACCCTGACCGACGGGCTCGCCTCGGTCGAGCATCCGGCCTGGCTCGACGACGAGACCGTGCTGGTGGTGGCTCCGCGGGACTGGGACGTCGCGGAGTCCCTGCACAGCGACATCTACGCGATCCCGGTGGCGGGCGGATCGCCGCGTGAGGTCGTCCGCTCGGCCGGCCAGGTGGTCCGGCTGGCTGTGGACCAGGCAGGGAACGTGTGGTTCCTCTGCAACGCCTTCGACGGGTTCGCCCCGGTCGCCCGCAACCACGGCCTGTGGACCGCCGACGTTCCCCCTGGCGGCGGTGGGCCCGTCGTACCGCGCAGACTCACCGACCCGGAGAGCGTCGCCTGCGCACCGGAGGCGGGACCGCCGGTGCGCTTCGGCGACGGGGTACTCGTGGGCGTCAACAACCGCGGCGCGGTGGAACTGCGGCACGTACCGGCGGACGCCGAGACCGCGCCACTGGGCGAACTCGCCCTCCTCGCGGGCGACCGGGGCCTGGTGCGTTCCTTCGCCGCGGACGTCACCACGATCGTCGCGGTGATCTCCACCCCGCACAGTGCCGGTGAGCTGGTGCTGCTGCGCGACGGTACGGCCACCGAACTGACGGACTGGTCGAAACCGTTGCGCGGCAAGGGAATCCTGCCCCCGGAAGAGCTGTCCGGGCAGGCGGGCGACGGGTATCCGGTGCACGGCTGGCTGGTCCGGCCCGAGGGCCCGGGGCCGCACCCGGTGCTGCTGGTCGTGCACGGCGGCCCGTTCGCCGCGTACAACTGGGGACTGTTCGACGAGGCGCAGGTGTACGCCGCCGCGGGCTACGCCGTCGTCCTGCCCAACCCGCGCGGATCCTGCGGATACGGGGAGAAGCACGCCCGCGCCATCATCGGCAGGCTGGGCACCGACGACGCGGCGGACGTGCTGGCGCTGCTCGACCTCGCCCTCGAGCAGTCCGATCTGGACGGTGACCGGGTCGGCGTGATGGGCGGGTCCTACGGCGGGTTCATGACCGGCTGGCTGGCCGCGCACCACGGGCAGCGGTTCCGCGCCGCGTGGAGCGAGCGTGCCGTCAACGCCTGGGACTCCTTCGCGGGCTCCTCCGACATCGGCTGGTACTTCGCGGAGAACTACGTCGGCACCGATCCCGAGGAACAGCGGGCCCGCAGCCCGCTGACCCACGCGGACCGGATCGGCATCCCGTTCGCCGTGGTGCACTCGGAGCAGGACTGGCGCTGTCCGCTGGAGCAGGCGCAGCGGATGTTCGTCGCGCTGCGCTCGCACGGCGTCGAGACGGAGCTGTTGCTGTTTTCGGGGGAGGGGCACGAGCTGACCCGCTCGGGCAGCCCCCGGCATCGGCTGCAGCGCTTCGAGGCCGTCCTGCACTGGTGGGCGCGTCACCTCCGGCCGTGATGACGGACTGGCTGGTCCGCCGGGCGACGGCCGCCGACGCGGCGGAGATGGCCCGCGTGCACACCGAGGGCTGGCGCGCCGCCTACCGAGGCCTGCTGCCGGAGCGCCATCTCCACGGCCTGCGCGCGGTGGACCGGGTGGAGTCGATGGCCGACCGCGCGTCCCGGCCGGATCCGGAGGCCGTGTTCGTGGCCGTCCGCCCCGATGGCGGGACGGGACTGGGCGCCGTGGCCGTGGTGCTGCCGGTGCGATCGGCGGGCGACCGTCATCCGGTGCTGCCCACCGGTGAACTCGCCTCGCTCTACGCCGATCCCGCCGCCCTCGGCACGGGAGCCGGGTTCGCCGTGCACCGGGCGGGGCTGGATCACCTGAGCCGGTGCGGGTTCCGGTACGCCGTGCTCTGGGTGCTGCGGGGCAACGCCCGTGCCCGCACGTTCTACGAGGCGCGCGGCTGGCGACCGGACGGCGCGGGCAGGCAGGACATGATCGGCGGGTTCGCGGCCGAGGAGATCCGGTACGCGATTGCGCTCAGTCCAGCAGCAGGTAGTTGAGTTCCTGGCAGATCCGGCCGAGCGGCACGTCCAGGCCGGGATGGTCGAGGGGCAGCAGGACGTCGGGGCGCAGGGGCAGCGCCGCACCCGCGGGCGGGTCCCACAGGGCCAGCGCGGGGTCGCCGGAGTCCATCGAGGACCGGTACCAGAGCCCGTCGATGTCCGGCACCGCCGCGCGGATCGCGCGGGCCCAGGCCTGGGTGGTCCGCTTCGGGCCGCTGGATATCTCCTGGGAGGCACCGACCCTGGTCGGCCACAGCCCGGACAGGTCCAGCAGGCGCAGGGTGCGGGACGGCCGGACGATGACGAGCTGCGGTTCACGTGTCTTGCGGTCCACTGTGGACGTCGTCTGGAAGACCTCGGCGACACTCGTCCGCACGGTCAGCCCGAAGTAGCAGACGCCGTTGCCCGCGTCGGTCACCGGTGCGTGGTCCCGGCCGGGGGTCTGCTGGTCGAACCGTCCGTGCGGGAGCGGGCCGGTGTGCCGGAAGGAGTCCCACTGCTGGGGATGGTTGCCGCCGGAGGAGAAGATCCGGACGAGCCGGGTGGCCGGGTGCACCGCGACGACGTCCTGCGTGGGATGGAGTTCCTTGAGCAGGACGGCGCGCGCGGGCGGCAGGGGAAGCCTTGCCATGAGGAGCTGGTACCTGTTTCGTGCCGTGAGCGGACCCGAGGGAAGTGTGACCCTCAGGCGGGCGAGCCGAGCGTGGCCGCGAGCGCCGCGACCCGTTCGGGGCCGCCGCCTGCCAGCAGCCAGTGCCGCGGCGTCGCGGCCCGCCCGTTGATCTCGAGGTCGTCCTGCGTGGTTCCCATGAACGCCGCGACGACCAGTGCCGGCTGGTCCTCCGGTACCGCGCGCAGCACGACCTCCAGGCCGGGCAGCACACCGCTGGCGGTGAACTGCCAGCTCGGCAGCCGCCACGCGGGCGTCTTCCAGCCGGTGAGCCTGCCCTCGGAGAGCCGGTGTCGGATGCGGCTGGTGTCGACGCCGAGCAGCCGCGCGGCGGCGGTCACGGTCAGTGCGGACTCGGCGAGGACGGCGTGCGCGGCGACCGTCCGGGCACGGAAGTCCTCCTGGTCCGCGTAGGGCGACAGGTCCAGGCCGACGTCGGTGAGCGCCTCGCGTTCGTCGGTGGTGAAGAACCTGGCCGGATCGGGGTTCGTCGGCGCCAGCTTGCGTGCGGCGTCCTCGACCAGCGTCAGGAACTGCGTGACGTCCACTCTCAGTCCGGCCTTGGCCAGGATAGTCTCGAGCGCGAGGGTCATGAGCACAGGCTAACCGCAATGTGCGGGTTCGTGCGCTTCGCGACCCGGATGTGTGGCAATTCACCAAAGATCGACACGCAACGCACACGATCAAACACATGGTGTGCATACAGCCGCCAGTCTCCCCAGTGCGCGCTACCTTGTCCAGACCCCGGACGGTGGCTGTCGGGCGCCAGGGGAGGCGGTTGTGCTCATCGCCCGCGCGACACTCGACAGGATCGCCGATGACACGGTCACGCTCGCGTTCCGGCGCTGGAAGCGATGTGCGGTCCGGTCCGGCGGGACCGTGCGCACCGCCGTGGGCGTGCTCCGGCTCGGCGCCGTCGAGTCCGTCGAACCCGCCCGGATCACCGAGGCCGAGGCGATCGCGGCCGGGTACGCCGACGCGACCGCACTGCGTACCGAACTGGCCCGGCGAGAGGGCGGGACGTACCGGATCGAGCTCGGACTCGACGGTCCCGATCCCCGGATCGCGCTTCGCGCGCGTCCGGCCAGGGGAACCGAACTGGGTGAGCTGACGGCGGCGCTCGCACGGCTGGACAGGGCGAGCCGGAGCGGTGCGTGGACCTCGAGGACGCTGCGGGCGATCAGGGACCGGCCCGGAGTGCGGGCCGGGGAGCTGGCGGCGACCGAGCACCGGCCGCTGCCCGCGTTCAAGGCCGGCGTCCGCAAGCTCAAGGACCTGGGGCTCACGGAAAGCCTGGAAGTCGGCTACCGCTTGTCGCCCCGCGGCACCGCTTTCCTGCGCTCGCGTGCCGGATCGCCGGTGCCGGGTGGAAGCCCCCAGCCGGGTGACGCTTGACACGCTCCGGCGGCGGGCTCTAACTTCGCCGGGTAATCGATTTCTCGTGCGCGCGCGCTGGGGCGCCCTCGCGCACCCGGCCCTGACGGCTGCCGATGAGGTGTGGAGATGGACGACGAGGTCGCTCCGCTGGTCGAGATGATCGGCGTCAGCAAGTCCTACGGTGGCGCGCGCGCTGTGGCCGAGGTCGACTTTGCCGTACGTCCGGGTGAGGTGCACGCCCTGCTCGGCGAGAACGGTGCGGGCAAGTCGACGCTGATGAAGATCCTCTCCGGGGAGGTCGCGGGCGACGCGGGCGAGATCCTGCTCGCCGGGGCGCCCGTCCGTTTCGCCGGCCCGGCCGAGGCGCAGCGCGCCGGGATCGCGATGATCCACCAGGAACTCGACCTGGTGCCCGCGCTGTCGGTGGCGGAGAACATCTTTCTCGGCCGCGAGCCGCGGACCCGGGTCGGCACCGTGGACCGCCGCGGAATGCGCTCGCGTACCCGGGATCTGCTGAGCCGGGCCGGGGTAGACCTCGACGCCGGGCGTCCGGTGGAGCAGCTCCGCACCGGCGAGCAGCAACTGGTCACCATCGCCAAGGCGCTCTCGCTCGACGCGAAGGTGCTCATCATGGACGAGCCGACCTCGGCCCTGTCCTCGCACGAGGTGGAGCGGCTCTTCGCCGTCATCGCCGAACTGCGCCGCTCCGGTGCCGGGATCGTCTACATCTCCCACCGGATGGAGGAGATCGGCCGCGTCGCCGACCGCGCGACAGTTTTGCGCAACGGCTCCGTCGTCGCCGAGTTCGATGCCCGGCGGATGACGGCGGCGCAGGCCTCCGAGGCGATGGTCGGCAGGCCGGTGCACATGATGTTCCACGCCGAGTCGGGGGTCGCGGACGGCGACGGCGAGACGGACGAACTGCTGCGCGTGGAGAACCTGGCGATCCGGCGGAAACGGCCACGGCCGGGCCGCCGCGACCCGGCCGGGATCAGCCTGAGTGTCGGCCGCGGCGAGATCGTCGGGCTCACCGGGCTGCTCGGTGCCGGCCGTACCGAACTGCTCGAAACCCTGTACGGCGTCGGCTCGCCCGGTGCCTGGGAGGGCCGGGTCCTGTTGCACGGCAAGCAGATCCGGCCGCGCGGCCCGCGTGACGCACTGCGCCGGGGCATCGCCTTCGTGCCCGAGGACCGGCGAGTCGCCGGACTGTCGCTGGAACACTCGGTGCTGGCCAACACCGTGCTGTCCATTGTGGACAGGATCGCCACGCTGGGCGCCGTTCCGCGTTCGAAGGAGCGCTCCGCCGCCACCGGCACCGCGGAGCGCCTCGGGGTGAAGCTCGCCTCGATCACCAGCCCGGTCGGTTCACTCTCGGGCGGGAACCAGCAGAAGGTGGTGCTCGGCCGCAACCTGCTCACCGAGCCCAGCCTCCTGCTGCTCGACGAACCGACCAGGGGGGTCGACGTCGGGGCTAAGGCGGAGATCTACCGGCTGCTCGGCGAGACGGCGAGGACCGGTGTCGGCGTGCTGCTGGCCTCCTCCGAACTCGCCGAACTGATCGGCGTCTGTGATCGCGTGGTCGTGCTGAGGGGCGGGAGAAGCGTGCGGGAACTGAACACGAGCGAGGTGGGCGAGGCCGACCTGCTCGCCGCCTCGATGGGAGAGGGCGCAGTGATGGACGAACTGGCCGTGCCGGGCAGTGCGGGGGTGAACGAGCATGAGTGAGCGCAACGACATCATGACCGAGCCGGAACAGTCCGAGGTCGGCGTCGCCGACGGCGGGCGTGGCCGGGACGTCATCGCGCAGCTCTTCAAGTTCCAGAGCCTGTTCGGCCTGGTGCTCGTCTTCATCGCCGCGGTGATCATCTCGCCGAGGAAGAACGGCGAGGTGCTCTTCCTCGGCAGCGAGAACCTGTTCAACGTGGTGCGCTCGGTGTCCGAGACGGGCATCCTCGCGGTCGGCATGACGCTGGTGATCCTGATCGGCGGCATCGACCTCTCGGTCGGCTCGGTGCTCGGCCTGGCCAGTGTCGGGGCGTCGGTGCTGCTCGTCGAGGACGGGTTCGGCGTCATCCCGGCAGCGCTGCTGGTGCTCGCGATCGGGCTCGGATTCGGCCTGCTGCAAGGGATCGCCTCGGCGAAGTTCGGTATCCAGGCGTTCATCGTGACGCTGGCGGGAATGCAGATCGCCCGCGGTCTCGCGCGGATCTGGTCCGACGGGCAGGGCGTCTCGATCACCTACGGCGACGCTCCCGGCCAGGCCCCGGTGCTGTTCTCGCTGCTCGGCGAGCGCACCTTCAACGGCCTGGTACCGGTTCCCGCGGTGATCTTCGTGGTGGTTGCGGTGCTGGCCGGGATACTGCTGCGGGTGAGCGCGTTCTCCCGGCACATCTACGCGATCGGCGGCAACGAGAAGGCGGCCCGCCTCTCCGGAGTGCCGGTGGTGCGGGTGAAGGTGCTCGTCTTCGGCATCTGCGGGCTGCTCGCCGCGCTCGCCGGGATCGTGCACGCGGGGCAGCTCAACTTCGGCGGGCCCAACGACGGCTCCATGTACGAGCTGGACGCGATCGCGGCCGTCGTCATCGGTGGTACCAGCCTCACCGGCGGGCGCGGATCGGTCGTCGGCACCGTGGCGGGCGCCCTGCTGGTGGGCGTTCTGCGCAACGTACTGGCGCTCAACGGCGTCGACCCGAACATCCAGTTGCTGATCGTCGGCCTGGTGATCGTCTTCGCGGCCGGCCTGCAACAGCTACGACCGGCATCGGTGAACTCCTGAGGAAAGGAAGTACTGCCATGACAGCTCGGTACCGGAAGCCGGGGATGCGTGCCGCGGCCGCCACCGCCCTCACCGCCTGCGCGGTACTCGCGGTCGCCGGCTGCGGCACGACCAGTGAGAACACCGAGGGGGGACAGGCTCCCGCCCAGCAGAAGGAATGCGGGGGCCCGGACGGCAAGTACACCATCGGCATGAGCCAGGCCAACGTCGCGGAGCCGTACCGGGAACGGATGGACGACGACATCCGCAAGGCGGCCGAGGCGGTCCCGCAGTTCGAGGTGACCTTCGCCGACGCGGCCAAGGACAACTCCAAGCAGGTGCAGGACGTCGAGACGTTCATGACCCAGCAGATCGACCTGCTCGTCATCAGCCCGAACGAGGCCACCCCGCTGACCGCCGTGGTGAAGAAGGCCTACGACGCGGGGATCCCGGTGATCGTGCTGGACCGCAAGGTCGACGGGGACGCCTACACCACCTACATCGGCGCGGACAACGTCGACATCGGCAAGCAGGCGGGCGAGTTCGTCGCCACGAAGCTGCTGCCCAACGGCGGCAACCTGCTGGAGATCCGCGGGCTGGCGGGGTCCACCCCGGCCAAGGAGCGCAGCGACGGTTTCAAGCAGGGCATCGAGGGCAAGAACATCACCGTCGTCGGGTCCGGTGACGGCGACTGGGAGCGGGACAAGGGCCAGCAGCAGGCGGACGCGCTGCTGAAGGCGCACCCGGACGTCAACGTCATCTACTCGCACAACGACCCGATGGGCGAGGCGGCGCAGATCGCCGCGCAGAACGCGGGCAAGCCGGACATGAAGGTGGTCGGGATCGACGGGCTGCCGATTGAGGCCGGTGGCATCAAGGCCGTCGAGGCGGGCAGGCTCGCCGCGACGCTGGTTTACCCGACCGGCGGCAAGGAGGCGATCGACGCCGCGAAGAAGATCCTGGTGGACTGCCAGGGGGACGGCGTGCAGAAGGCGCAGACGCTGCCCACCGAGCTGGTCACCAAGGAGAACGCGGCCGGCGTCTACGCCAAGCTCAACGCGGGCTGACCCGGGAACCGGGCGGCGCGTACCGGCTCCGGCCGCCGCACCGCCCGGTCAGCCGTGCCTGCGCGAGCTGTGCCGGGCGATGAGGCGGGCGCCGAGCGTGGTCGTGGTCGGAACCCGGGAACTGTCGGCGATCCGGGCCAGCAGCAGTTCGGCGGCGACCCGGCCGATCTCGTAGGCCGGTTGCGCGACCACGCTCAGCGGCGGGTCGACCAGCGTCGCCCATGGCACGTCGTCGAAGGCCACGACGCCGACGTCCCGTCCCGGCCGCTGTTCGCGCAGTGAAAGGGCTTCCAGTACGCCGATCGCCTGGGCACTGTTGGCCACCAGCAACGCGTCCGGCGGCTCCGCCGCGTCGAGCAGGTCCAGTGTCGCGTCCCTGGCGCCCGCGGCCCGGTACTCGGCGCGGCGCACCCGGGCGGCACCGTCCGGATGGCCCGCCGCGCGCACCGCGTCCCGGTACCCGGCGAGCCGGTCGTCGGCCGTGCGGATCCCCGCCGGGCCGCTGATGCAGCCCACCCGCCGGTACCCGGCCTCGATGAGATGGGTGGCCGCCTCCTGCGCGGCGAGCCGGGTGTCCACGTTCACCAGGTCACCGGTGGCGCCCGGCAGCGGCCGGTCCACGGCGACCACCGGGGTGCCGCGGCTGTGCAGGACGTCGACGTTGGTCGCACCGCCGGTGGGGGAGAGCACCACGCCCGCGACCCGCTCCTGGACGGCCACATCGACGTAGCGGCGCTCCTTCTCCTCGTTCTCGTCGGAGTTGCAGAGCACGACCGAGTAGCCCGCCGTCTGCGCCACATCCTCGACGCCGCGGGCGATGGCGGTGAAGAAGGGGTTCTCCACGTCCGAGATGATCAGCGCCAGTACCGCGGTCTCCTGGCGGCGCAGGTTCCTGGCCAGGCCGTTGGGGTGGTAGCCGAGCTCGGAGGCCGCGGCGACGACCCGGGCGGCGAGCTCCGGGTCCACTGTGGACTTACCGTTCAGCGCGCGCGAAACGGTCGCCGTGGACACCCCCGCCTTCGCCGCGACATCGCTGATCGTCGCCATGGCTTGCCCTTCCCTCGGCCCCGGTGTCGAAGCTATTGACACTGCACAGGGTGCAGAATAGCTTCTTAAGAAAACGATTACCCGACGAACCCGCGACAGTGTTCCCGCTGCTCGGAGCACCCACCGGCGTCGGCACCCTCGCGCGGTGGCGAGTGAGGCGGCGCCTCGCTGGCCGCGACTGTCGCGCGCGCATATCGGAGTACAGGTTAGAGGAGGAGTCGTGGCCCGGATCGGCGTCGTCAGTATCTCCGACGGACGTGACCATGTGCACGCCAGGAACGCGGAGTTCATACAGTCCAAACAGGACGGTCTGGTGCGCACGCTGACCGCCGCCGGGCACGAGGTGGTGACCGGCGCCGAGCTCGTCGCGACCAACACCCTGGCGAGCTCGGTGACCAGGGAGGTCGCCGCGGCCGGAGTGGACGTGACGATCTTCTACTACGCGGTCTGGAGCTTCCCGCACTTCACCATGCTCGCGGCCGACGCCACGCGCAGTCCGCTGATCCTGGTGGCCAGCACCGATCCCACCGAGCCCGGCCTGGTCGGCATGCTCGCCGCGGGTGGCGCTCTGGACCAGATCGGCCGCACGCACACCCGGCTCTGGGGCGCCCCCGACGACGGCGAACTGGCCGACTCGGTCGGCGTGCACGCCCGCGCCGCGAGTGCCGTCGCCTCGTTGCGCGGTTCCACCTTCGGCCGGTTCGGTGGCCGCCCGATGGGCATGAACACCGCCGTCGCCAACACCGACCAGTGGATGCGGCAGTTCGGTGTGGACGTGGAGGAGATCGACCAGTACGAACTGGTGCTGCGCGCCGAGAAGGCGGATCCCAGCGAGGCACGCAAGGCCCGCGAGTGGATCGAGGCACACGCGGCAGGCGTGCACTACGACGGCAAGAAGCTCACGCCGGAGCTGCTGGAGAAGCAGATCCGCTCCTACATCGCGGTACGCGAGATCATCGGCGAGCGGAAGCTGGACTTCTCCGGGATCAAGGGCCAGCCGGAGCTGACCGAGCATTTCGCCACCATGGACGTCACCGAGGCGTTCCTGAACGACCCGTACGACTGGAACGGGCCGAAGGACGTCCACGTCACCTCCACCGAGGCGGACATGGACGGCGCGCTGACCATGCAGCTCATGCACAAGATCTCCGGCGATCCGGTGTTGTTCGCCGATGTCCGGCACTACCACGCCGACCGTGACATCTGGGACCTGTGCAACTCGGGGCAGCACGCCACCTGGTACGCCGCGCGCAGTGCGGATCCGGCGGAGAACCTGGCCAAGGTGAACTTCTACCCGGAGGTCTTCTTCTTCCCGGCGGGCGGCGCGTCCGTGCAGCACATCGCCGCGCCGGGCGAGATGACGCTGGCACGGCTGACCCGCAACGACGGCAGGTACCGGATGCAGCTCATGCTCGGTGAGTTCGAGAGCTACGACGACGCCACGAACGAGAAACTGGTGCGCCAGTCCACCCCGGAGTGGCCGCACGCCTTCGCCCGCCTCGACGCACCCGGCGAGGTGTTCCTGTCGAAGTTCGGCGCCAACCACATCCACGCCGTTCCCGGCGACCGCCGCTCGGAGATGCGTGCCGTGGCCGCCCAGCTCGGGATCGACCTGGACGAGTGGACCCGTGGCTGAGGCGTCCGGGGAGCTGCTGCTCGGGATCGACATCGGGACGTCCAGCTCCAAAGGCGTACTGGTCGGCCCGGACGGGACCATCAGGGCTCGCGCCGACCGGCCGCACGACACCTCGTATCCGCATCCCGGCTGGGTCGAGCACGACACGGAAACCGTGTGGTGGCAGGACTTCCTGGCACTGAGCAGGGAGCTGACCGCCGCGGCGGACGGCGCGCCGATCGCCGGGCTCGCGGTGAGCGGCATCGGTCCGGTGCTGCTGCCTGCCGACGGCGACGGCAATCCGCTCCGCCCGGCGATCCTGTACGGCGTGGACACCAGGGCCGGCCGCGAGATCGACGAGCTGACCGCCGAACTCGGTGCGGAGCGGATCCTCGAACGCGGTGGCACCCCGCTGTCCTCGCAGGCGGTCGGCCCGAAGTGGCGCTGGCTGGCACGGCACGAGCCGGAGGTGTTCGAGCGCACCGAACTGTTCCTGATGGCCAGCTCGTACCTGGTGCACCGGCTGACCGGTGAGTACGTGCTCGACCACCACTCCGCCAGCCAGTGCGACCCGATGTACGACCTGCGCGCGGCCGACTGGGCGCACGACTGGGCCGAGCGTGTCGCGCCCGGGATCACCCTGCCGAGGCTGGCCTGGCCGAGCGAGGTGGTGGGCACGGTGTCCGCCGCGGCGGCGAAGGAAACCGGGCTGCCACAGGGACTTCCGGTCACCGCGGGCACGGTGGACGCCTGGGCGGAGGCGGCCAGCGTCGGCGTGACCGATCCCGGCGACACGATGGTCATGTACGGCACCACGATGTTCCTCGTGCAGGTGCTGGCCGATCCGGAACCGGGGCCCGGACTGTGGACCACCCGCGGGACACTGCCCGGCACGTACTCACTCGCGGCGGGCATGGCGACCTCGGGGGCGATCACCGACTGGCTGCGGAAGCTGGTCGGCGGCGACTTCGCCGATCTGGTCGCCCGCGCGGCCGAGGTACCCGCGGGCAGCAGGGGACTGCTGATGCTGCCCTACTTCGCGGGGGAGCGGACGCCGTTGTTCGATCCGGACGCGCGCGGGGTGCTGGCCGGCCTGACCACGGCGCACGGTCTCGGCGAGCTGTACCGGGCCTGCCTGGAGGGCATCGCCTACGGGGTGCGGCACAACCTGGAGGCGATGGCCGCGTCCGGCGGGACCGCGCGCAGGCTGGTCGCGGTCGGCGGCGGCACCCAGGGCGGGCTGTGGACGCAGATCGTCAGCGATGTCACCGGGGCCGAACAGCAGGTCCCGAGAGAGACGGTGGGCGCGGCGTTCGGTGACGCACTGCTCGCGGCGATGGCGGTGGGCCTCGAACCGGACCCGGCAGGGTGGAACCCGGTCGCGGGCACGGTCACCCCCGGCGCGGAGGCGACGGCGGTCTACGAGCGGTTCTATCCCCGCTACCGCGAGCTATATCCGTCCACTGTGGACATCGCGCACTTCCTCGCCGCCGAGCAGCACGCCGCCGATTCGTGATCACCGGCGGAGTTCGGCACACTGGCGGCCGGAAGGTCCGGGCGTAGCGCAGGAGAGAGGTCGCCGATGAGCCGTGCAGTTCCCTGCCTTCCGCCGGAGGCGCCATGAGCCGCGAGAACGGTCCGGACAACCCGATCCTGCGCCGGGTGTACGCGCTCGCCGGGGTAGCCGATGCGGAACGCGTCTACGACGAGTGGGCGGGTGACTACGAACGCGACACGGTGGGTGGCATGGGGTACGCGGCACCGGTCGTGGCCGCGGCCAGGCTGGCCGAGTTGGTGCCCGCCGGTTCCTCGGTACTGGACGCCGGCTGCGGCACCGGGTTGGTCGGCTCGGAGCTGGGGCGGCTCGGCTTCGGCACCATCGACGGTCTCGATCTCTCCGTGGAGATGCTGGCGGAGGCGGCGGTGAAGGGTGTCTACCGGTCGCTGCGCAAGGCCGATCTGACCGGCGGGGTACCTGCCGGGCACGGGCCGTACGAGGCGGTGATCTGCGTCGGCACCTTCACCTACGGGCACTTCGGTCCCGCCGTGCTGGACGAGTTGCTGCGGCCGCTGGTGCCCGGCGGGGTGCTGGTGGCGACCGTGCTCGACGACGCCTGGCAGGCGATGGGGTTCGCCGGGCACGTCGACGCGCTGCGTGCCTCCGGTGCCGCGCGCCACGTGGAGGTACGGCACGGCCAGCCGTACCACCGCACCGAAGACCTCACCTGCGCGCTGCTCGTGCTCGAGGCCGCCTGACTCAGCGCCGGGCAGCCGATGCGCGGACGGCCCTGGCCGTCACCACGCCCCGCCATTCCAGCGTCGCCGCCGGTCCCGGCGCGGTCCAGGCGATCGGCCAGCCGCCGTCGTCCTGTTGTGCGGCTGCGAGCACGTCGAGATGCGCCTCGACGGCCCCGGCGGGGAACAGCGCACGCCACCGGTCGTCCGGCAGCGGTGCCAGGTCCACCGGGGTCACCCCGTAGCCCTCGGCCGGGTGGAGGTGGAAGAAGTCCATTCCGGCCAGCCCTTCGGCGATGGTGCGGACGTGCGCGTCGGCCCACTCCCGGTCCGGGGTGTGTTCCAGGTAGCGCAAGGTGTTCGCCAGCGAGTGCCCGTCCAGGGTGCCCTCGCCGACGGCGCGGTCGATCCCGGCTTTGCAGTAGGCGTCCGCGCTGTCCAGCCAGGTCGAGGACGCGCCCAGCAGCCGCAGCCGCGCCACGATGTTCGCCGTGGGGTTGATGCCCGCCGGAAAATCACCGTCGCCCCAGTGGTCCGCGCGTGGTGCCTCGGTGATGGTGTCCAGCACGATCGGCAGCCCGCCGCCGGGCTCGGCGACCGAGTCCAGGAACGGCAGCAGCGCGGTGGCGAACCGCAGGCCGCGTTCGCGTACCCCGGGCTCGCCCCATGCCGCGCGCACCGCCTGCTCGGCGGCTTCCAGTCCGAAGTCCACGGCGAGGGGCTGGCTCGCGGCGGCCCGCACGTCGGGTTCGAGCGCGTGGCCGAGGCCGCCGTCGTCGTTGCGGTAACCGTCGAGCGCGTCGAACACGGCGATCGCGCCGGGGCCGGTGGCAGGCCCTGCCTGCAACGCGGCCAGCCTGCGTTCGAGCAAGCGGGCAGCGGTGCACATGAATTCCCCGGCGAGGAGGAGATCGGGACTGTCCACAGTGGAGTTCGAGGTCATGCCGGTCAGCCTAGGAGATCCCGAGGGCGGACGGCTTGAACGGAACGGTCACCGCCAGCCGAGGAACTCCCGCGGCGTCGCGCCGGTCAGCTCGCGGAAGTCCCGGCTCAGGTGCGCCTGGTCGGCGTACCCGGCACCGTGCGCGAGTTCCGCCAGACCGGATGCCGCCGCCGCGCCGCCGATGGCCCGTTCCAGCCGGGCGATCCGCAGGTACGTCGCCGGGCCGTAGCCGACCGCCACGGTGAAACGGCGCCGTAGCTGGCGTTCGCCCACACCGAGATCACCCGCGTCGAGATCGGCCATCGCCTCGCCCACCCGCGACGCCCCGCCGCGCAGCCTGCCGACGAGCCGGTCCACCGCCGGGTCCGGGCCGGAACGCACGTGCCCGGCCACGATCCCGGCCAGCGCGGACGGATCGGTGAGCAGCCGGTCGGTCGCGGTCCGGCCCGCCCGGCCCCACAGGTCGGTGAGCCGCACCCGCCGGTCGCGCAGTTCGTCGGCCGCGACACCGAGTACGCGCGCAGCGTTGCCGGGACGGAACCGGATGCCATGGATCGGCCGCCCCGGCGCGATCTCGGAACGCCAGGGAGCGGTGTCCGGTCCGGCGACGAACACCCGGCCGTCGCCGACGATCAGATCCAGGCAGCCGTCCGGCACGATCGTGCGGGTGGAGCCGGTGCCGGACCAGAGGCAGCGGACCAGGTCCCGTAGCGCCTCCGGTGGCGGGAGTTCGCGGTACACCCCGTCATGATGCGCTGTCCCGCGACGCCCTGTCATCCGGATCGAGGACGCCAGGTGTCCGCGATGGCTGGCATCCTGGGCCGGTGACCACGAGCATGCCCGCCCGGATGCTGCGCCTGCTCTCGCTGTTGCAGTCGCGGCGAGAGTGGCCGGGCACCGAGCTGGCCGAACGACTCGGTGTCACCGGGCGCACGGTGCGCCGGGACATCGGCAGGCTCCGGGAACTCGGCTACCCGGTCGACGCCACCACCGGTACCGCGGGTGGCTACCGCCTGGCCTCCGGTCGGAACCTGCCGCCGCTGCTGCTCGACGACGACGAGGCGGTCGCCGTGGCCGTCGGGCTGCGCACCGCCGCGGAGGGCAGCGTCAGCGGAATCGAGGAGACCTCGGTCCGGGCGCTGGCCAAACTGGAGCAGGTGCTGCCGGCGCGGCTGCGGGCCCAGGTGGCCGCGGTCGGCGAGGCCACGGTGGCGGTACGACCGCGCCGGGGTCCACTGGTCGATCCGGCCGTGCTCGCCGTGCTCGCCCGGGCCTGCCGCGACCACGAACTGGTCGGCTTCGGTCATCGCGGGCGCGAGGGCGCGGTCACCGAGCGGCGGGTGGAGCCGCACAGCTTGGTCACCCTGCACTCCCGCTGGTACCTGCTCGCGTTCGATCCCGGGCGCGAGGACTGGCGCACGTTCCGGGTGGACCGCCTCGACCGGCCGGCCACCACGCACCGGAGATTCACTCCGCGGGAACTGCCCGGCGGGGACGCGGCGGCCTTCCTCGCCCGCTCGCTGCCCGCGGCGCCCTACCCGCACACCGCGCTGGTCACCCTCGAGGCACCGGCGGAGGAGGTGGCGGCCCGGCTGCACACGCCGGTGCCCGGCCCGCTGGAACCGGCGGACGAACACCGCTGCACGGTGCGGCTGGGAGCCGATTCGCTGGATCTGGTCGCGCAGTCGGTCGGTGTGCTCGCCGCCCTCGGCACCGGGATCACCGTGGAGGCGTCCGAGCGGGTGCGCGAGCGGCTGCGGATCGCGGGCCTGCCGGGCTCCGGGACGGCCTGAGACCGAGCGCGAGCGGCCGCGGTGCCGGTGCGCCGGTGGGCCGCCCCGACGGGGCACGCAAGAATCTTGCGTGCGGAAGGGCGGATTCTCAAACGCGACCACCGGCGGTCGTTCTACGGTCGGTGGGTACCGAAACCGAGTTTTCCGCCCCGAGGAGCGTGCCCGTGCCGGTTCCCGACAGCTCGCCAGACCAGTCCACTGTGGACCCCGCCATCGCCGTCCGTGTGCAGGGGCCAGGGGACGGAACGGACCTCGACCTCGACCGGATCGAGCGGGCGTGCCGGGAGATCGACCCGGTGTTCCGGGACAGCCCGCAGTTCTTCGACGAGAACCTCGGCGCCGAACTCGGGGCACGGGTGCTGGTGAAGGTGGAGACGCTCAATCCGCTGCGCAGCTTCAAGGGCAGGGGCGCGGACTTCCTCGCCCGATCCGCCGGTCCCGGCACCACGCTGGTGTGCGAGTCGACCGGCAACTTCGGCCAGGCCGTCGCCTACACGGCCAGGTCACGGGGCCTCGCCGCCGAGGTGTTCGTCCGGACCGGCCTCAACCCGGTGAAACTGGCGCGGATGCGGACCTTCGGCGCGACCGTCCACGAGATCGACGACGGCCGGGAGGAGGAGCGGGCACGCGAGTTCGCCGGGCTCCGGGAGAACCGCGTCTTCGTCGAGGACGGGCGGGAGACGGCGGTGGCCGAAGGCGCGGGCACGGTGGGCGTCGAACTGCTCACGGCGGGCCCGGTGGACACCGTGGTGGTGCCGGTCGGTGACGGGGCGCTGATCACCGGCATGGCGCGCTGGATCAGGGCACACGCCCCGACGACGCGGATCGTCGGCGTCTGCGCGGAGGGGGCCTCCGCCATGGTGACGAGCCTGCGCGACGGCCGTGCTCGCGCCGTCGAACCCGACACCATCGCCGAGGGCATGGCCATCCGCGTCCCGGTGCCCGCGTCGATGGACCGGATGCGGGTGCTGGTGGACGAGGTCGTCGAGGTGGACGACGCCGCGATGCTCTCCGCGATGCGCACGGCCCTGCGCACCCTCGGCCTCGTGCTCGAACCGGCCGGGGCGGCGGGCCTGGCCGCGATCGCCGTGCACGACCTGCCCGGCGACACCGTCGCGACGGTGCTCACCGGGTCGAACATCCACCCGGACCTGCTGGCCGGTCTCGCCGGCTGACGGCCGATCGGCGGATGGGCCGGAACCGGCGGACAATCGGACGATGCGTTGCCTGGTCACCGGTGCCACCGGCTACATCGGTGGTCGTCTCGTACCCCAGCTTCTCGCCGAGGGGCACGAGGTCCGCTGCCTGGCCCGCGATCCGGCCAAACTGCGCGACGTGCCGTGGGCGAACCACGTCGAGGTCGTCCGGGGCGACGTCCGCGATCCGGAATCCATGGCGGCCGCGACGGCCGGGATCGAGGTCGTCTACTACCTCGTGCACTCGCTGGAGAAGCAGTCCTTCGCCGGACTGGACCGGCAGGCCGCACTGATCACCGCCGAGGCGGCACGGGCCGCGGGCGTGGGCCGGATCGTCTACCTGGGCGGCTTGCGTCCGCGGGACGACGAGCCGCTGTCCGAGCATCTCGCGTCCCGCGCCGAGGTGGGGGAGATCTTCCTGCGCTCCGGGGTGCCGACCGCGGTGCTGCGGGCGGCGGTGATCCTCGGCTCCGGCTCGGCGAGTTTCGAGATGCTGCGGTACCTCACCGAGCGCCTGCCGGTGATGGTGGTGCCGAGGTGGGTGCACAACCGCGTCCAGCCGATCGCCGTACGCGACGTGTTGCGGTATCTGGTCGGGTGCGCCGAGCTGCCGGAGGCGACGAACCGGACCTTCGACATCGGCGGCCCGGACGTGCTGACCTACCTGGACATGATGCGCCGGTACGCCGCGGTCGCCGGGCTGCCGCCGCGCCGGATGCTCCCCGTGCCCGCGCTGACTCCCCGGCTGTCCTCGCACTGGGTCAACATCGTCACGCCGGTGCCGCGCGCCATCGCCGGGCCGCTGATCGATTCGCTGGTGCACGAGGTCGTCTGCGGGGAGAACGACATCGAGAAGTACGTGGCCCCGCCGGAGACGGGCCTGCTCGGCTACGAGACGGCGGTGCGGTACGCCCTGGCCAAGGTGCGCGACGCGCAGGTGGAGACTCGGTGGTCCGGCGCGTCCGTCGCGAATGCCCCGGCCGACCCCCTGCCCAGCGACCCCGCCTGGTCGGGCGGCTCGGTCTACACCGACGACCGGGAGGCTTCCTGCACCGCCGACGTCGAGCTGTTGTGGCGGGTGATCGAGGGCGTCGGCGGCAGCAACGGCTGGTACTCGTTCCCGCTCGCCTGGGCGGTGCGCGGCTGGATGGACCGGCTCGCCGGTGGCGTCGGGCTTCGCCGTGGCCGTCGCGACCAGCAGCGCCTGCAGCTCGGTGAGGCGGTGGACTGGTGGCGGGTCGAGGAACTCGACCGCGGCACGCTGCTCCGGCTGCGGGCGGAGATGAAGGTGCCCGGCGGGGCGTGGCTGGAGATGCGGGCCGAGGCGCGGCCCGGCGGCGGTTCGGTCTACCGCCAGCGTGCGGTGTTCCTGCCGAAGGGACTCACCGGGCACGCGTACTGGTGGTCCGTCGCTCCGTTCCACGGCATCGTGTTCGGCGGCATGGTGCGCAACATCGTGCACTCGGCGGAGCGCGCTGCCGACTGAGAACCACAGCCGTCACCCGATTGGGTCAAGTCGGGCGCTGTCGCGCCATTCGCGGTAACGGGAACCTTGATCGCCGCGAGTTCATGGCGACGCGCTCGCACGCGGCGCTCGCCGTGGGGGCGCATCCATTCCGACGCCGGACCGGCGATCCGGCCCAGCTCCCGTCGGGGGGTGCTGGGCCGAGCCCGTATTCCGCTCCGGCGAGGAGTCCGCTCAGTCCGAGCCGGGCCGTTGCGCCCGGGCGTCCGCGGCTTTCCTGGCCCGGTTGAGCGCTCGGCAGCCGAATCCCGCACCGAGCACGGCGGCGAGGAAGATCGCCAGCCAGAACCATTCCACGGCGCCTCCACCGACATTCGCCCGCCGGCCGCATCGGCACGGCGGCGTCCGCCGCGCCGGGCGTTAGCGTGCCGCGAGCCAGGACCGGTACCACGCGATGGTGGCATCGATCGCGTCCGGAAGGGGAGTCGGGGCGAGCCCGAAGTGCGTCTCGAAGGCCGACGAGTCCATGATCTGACCCTCGGTGTGCTGGTAGAACAACTCGCGGTACGAGTCCATGAACTTCTCGCCGAACGGGCCCCAGGGCAGCGCATCGGGCAGCACCCGCACCTGGAGTGGCTTGCTGATTTGATCGCCGATGATGGCGTGCATCCGGCGGGTGGTGATCGCGGGGGCGGTGGGCAGGTGCCAGACGCGGCCGTCGCCGTCCGGGCGTTCGCCGAGCGTGGCCAGGCCGCGGGCGACGTCGCCGATGAAGGTGTAGCTGTGCGGCAGGTCGATGTCGCCCAGTGCCAGTACGGCATCGCCGGTCAGTGCGCCGGGGAAGGCGGCCGCGCCGAGCGTCGAGTTCAGGACGCCGGGGCCGAAGTAGTCGGCCGCCCGGCCCATCGTGACGCTCACCCGTCCCTCGCGGTGCGCCTCCAGGTAGCGCCGGTCGAGTTCCGCGCGCATCACGCCCTTGGCCGAAGTGGCGTTCCAGGGCGTCTCCTCGGTCATCGGCACCCCGCCGGTCGGACCGTACGGGTACAGCGTGTCGACCAAGACCAGCCGGGCTCCGGCCGCGGCGACCGCGTCGAGGATCGTCTTCTGCAGCACGGGCATCGCCTCCACCTGCAGGTGGTACGCGACGTTCACGCAGTGGTAGACGACGTCGGCGCCGCGTACCGCCCGTGCGGCGGCGGTGGGGTCGCTCAGGTCCGCGGTCACCTTCGTGGCTCCGGGCAGGCCGTCCGAGGCCGGGCCGCGGTCCACCGTCCGGACGCGGTGGCCGCGGGCGAGCAGTTCGGCGGCCAGCGTGGACCCGGCGGGTCCGCTGCCGAGTACGACGTGCAGATCGGGACGGCCGCTGTTCATGGCAACTCCTCGAAATCATCGTTAGGATCGGTAGCTTGCGTTACAAGTTATAACACTAGCTAATAGTCGTCACAATGCTTGTGGGCAAGGGTTATCGACGAGCGGGGTCGGGGGCGCGATGCCGGGGATGGAGTCGCGAGACGGGCGAGGTGTTCGTCGGCCTTGCGCGAGCCGTACGGCCACGCCGGTGCGGGAGGCCGGGGTGCGGGTGATTCAGGAGCGGCGGGGCCGCGAGCCGCTCGGGTCGAGTGCGGCACCGGCGGAGGCGACCCGCCGTTCGATGGCGCGCAGCGTGGAACGGATCTCCGCGATCGCCTCGTCCAGCTCGATATTGGACCGCCGGGCCGCCGAGGCGAGATCCATGCGGTCCCGCATCACGCCGCTGAGCAGTTCCTGCTGGCGCTGGGGAAGCAGCCGCATCTCGTCGAGGGCGATGGCGTTGAGTGCCGCTTCGCGGAAGGCCTCGCGGCGCCTGCGGCCGATCTTGCGTGACATGCCGTCGAGGAGCTGCTCGCGCAGACTCCGGCCGGTCGGGTCGGTGTCGAGCTGATCCCAGTCGAGGCGTCCGAGTATGTGCCGGACGTGCCGGTCCACCTGCGACCTCGATCGCCGCATCGCGTGCACCAGGTTCCAGGCGACCATGAGCATTCGCTCGGCTACCGCGTCCCGCGCGCTGAGTGGACCGTTCTGGACTGTCATGGCGGGATCGACTCTACGACCCCCTCCCTCGCTACGCCGAACGGCCGCCGGTTTCCGCGGCTGGTTCGGCGTATGCGCACGCCCGCGGTACGGCGGCGGGTGACGGTTCGTGTCCGCCGAGCGGGCGCATCGCCTGCCTGTCGGGCCCGCATCCTCGATGGCTCGCCACTCGATCGTGCGGTCGGTGCCGCGACCCGGCCAGTGACTGCGTTCAAGCGCCGGTTCCCGTCCGCCGGGCTACCTGAGCCGCCGCTCGCTTCTGACCAGCGGATCGCGGGCGGAAGGGGGGCTGACGGCGTTCGACCATGCGTTCGTCGTCGGCCATTGTGCGGCTACCGGATTGCTGCAAATGATTCACTCAATGGTGGGGCACCATGTGGCAAGATTCCCTCCGATCGTGAATCAGTCGTGACAGTGCGTTACCTGTAGGGGAGTCCCTGCGGGGACGTGAGCATTCGGGAGAGGACATCGCCCCGTGAAGATCACCCCCAGGACATCGCTGGCCGTGCTGGCCGGCGTCGGAGCGCTGGTAGTCGGCGTGCAGGTCCCCGTCACCGCGTCCGCGGACGTCGCCGCCCCGGCCACCGCCCAGGCACCCCGCGCCGACGACGAGTACTACCAGGACGCGCTCGGCAAGACCGGTCCCGAACTGAAGGCCGCGCTGAACCAGATCATCAGCACCAACGAACAGTTGTCCTACGACGACGTCTGGGAAGCGCTGAAGGTGACCGATGAGGACCCGGCGAACCCGGCCAACGTCATCCTGCTCTACACCGGACGGTCGCAGAGCAAGGACACCAACGGCGGCGACGCGGACCAGTGGAACCGGGAACACACCTGGGCGAAGTCGCACGGCGACTTCGGCACCTCCGTCGGTCCCGGTACCGACGTCCACCACCTGCGCCCCACCGACGTCTCGGTGAACGCCGAGCGGGGCAACAAGGACTTCGACATGGGCGGCACCGAGAGTGGTGAGGCGCCCGGCAACTTCACCGACGACGACTCGTGGGAGCCCCGCGACGAGGTCAAGGGCGATGTCGCGCGGATGATCATGTACATGGCCGTCCGCTACGAGGGCACCGACAGCTATCCGGACCTCGAGCTGAACGACAACGTGGACAACGGTTCGCAGCCCTTCATGGGCCGCCAGTCGGTGATGCTGGAGTGGAACACCCAGGACCCGCCGGACACCTTCGAGCAGAACCGCAACCAGGTCATCTTCGACGAGTTCCAGAAGAACCGGAACCCGTTCATCGACCACCCGGAGTGGGCTGCCGAGATCTGGCAGTAGGCGACCAGGGGCAGCGGCTCGGACGAGACGCGCACACGCGAACGAGGGGGTGGCCGATGCGGCCGCCCCCTCGTTCGCGTCCTGGTGGGGTCCCCTCAGGAACGGAGAAAGCCGGCGAGCCCGTCGAGCAGCCGGTCCACGTCCCCGTCGTCGTTGTACGGAGCCATACCCACCCGCAGTCCGCCCGTGTCGCCGAGGCCAAGCCACCGGGACGCCTCCAGCGCGTAGAACGAACCGGAGGGCGCGTTGACGCCCAGCCCGGCCAGATGACGGGAAGCGTCCGCGGTGTCCCGGCCCTCGACGGTGAGCAGCAGGGTCGGTGTCCGGTGCGCGGCGACCGAGTACGAGCGCACTCCCGTCAACGTCGCCAGCCCCGCTTCGGCTCGGCGGCGCAACGCGTCCTCGTGCGCCTCCAGCGCGGCCATCGACGCCACCAGCCGCGCCCGTCGCCCGGCCGCGTCGCCGGGGTCCAGCGCGGCCAGGAAGTCCACCGCCGCTGTGGTTCCCGCCAGCACCTCGTAGGGCAGGGTGCCGTACTCGAACCGTTCCGGCACCGCGTCCGTGGACGCGAGCAGCTTGTCCGGGCGCAGCGTCTCCAGCAGCTCCGGCCGCGCCACGAGCACCCCGAGATGCGGACCGAGGAACTTGTACGGCGAGCAGGTGAGGAAGTCCGCGCCGAGGGCGGCCATGTCCACGGCCGCGTGCGCGGCGTGATGGACGGCGTCGACGTAGACCAGGGCGCCGTGTTCGTGTGCCAGAGCCGCCAGCCCGGCGATGTGCGGCCGGGTGCCGATCAGGTTCGAGGCCGCGGTGACGGCCACCAGCCGGGTCCGTTCCGAGAGCACCTCGCGCAGGTGGCCCGCCGTCAGCTCGCCGCTTCCGGGATCGAAGTCCGCCCAGCGCACGGTGGCTCCCGCTCGTTCGGCGGCCTGCACCCATGGCCGGACGTTGGAATCGTGGTCGAGGCGGGTGACCACCACCTCGTCGCCGGGCGACCAGGTCGCGGACAGGGTCCTGGCGAAGTCGTAGGCGAGCTGCGTCGCGCTGCGGCCGAGGACGACGCCGCCCGGATCGGCGCCGAGCAGGTCGGCCAGCGCGGCCCGGGCACCGGTCACGATGTCGTCCGCGGCCCGCTCGGCGGGAGTGCCGCGGCCCCGGTTCGACAACGGGGCCGTCATGGCTCCGGCCACCGCCTCCGCCACCGGCGAGGGGGTCTGCGTGCCGCCCGGCCCGTCGAAGAAGGCGACGCCGGAGGCCAGGGCGGGGAACTGGGCGCGTACGGCGGCGATGTCGTAGGTCACGGGCCACTCCAGGGCGGTCGGCGGTGGCGGCCGGGAACGGCCGACCCGGCGAACCTACCGAGGGTGCGCGAGGTTCGCGATCATCCGCGGCATGCGCCCCGACGTGGTGTTGCATCGGGATTCGAACGATCTTTGACGGTCCCGGGTGACACTCGCCCTCTGGGGGGTGATCATCGGGAAGCGGACGGGGACGAGGGGGTGGAATCGAGGGTGTCCTGGCGAGGGGTCAGCGTGGTGATCGTCGACGGTCATCCGGCCGTCCGGGCGGGCGTGCGGCAGTGGCTGCGCTCGGCGCGCCCGTCGATCGAGGTCCTCGCCTCCGGGGGCGAGGCCGGAACGGCCTGGTCCGCGCCCGGCCGGGACGCCGATGTGGTGGTGCTCGGCGCGGACCACGGCGACGTCGCCTCGCTCCCGGCCGCACTGCGCAGGCTCGCCGACGCCGGACGTCGCGTCGTCGTCTACTCGGCACTGGACGACGCCCGGCAGGCGGCACGCTCGGTCGAACTGGGAGCGTTGTGCCACCTGGGAAAGGTGGACGGCGAGGAGCGACTGGTGGCGGCCGTCCGCGCGGCGAGCACCGGTCGGGCCTACCGCGGTTCCGCCGTCCCGGACGGACGGCCGGCCCTGTCCGAGCGGGAGTCCGAGGTGCTGGTGGAGTGGTTCCGCTCCGAGTCCAAGGAGCTCGTCGCCTGCAGGCTCGGCATCTCCCCGAGCACGGTGAACTCCTATCTCGAACGGGCGCGCGTCAAGTACGCCCGCGACGGCCGGGAGGCCGCCACCAAGTCCGCTCTGCTCGCGCGCGCCATTCAGGACGGCCTGGTCGGTCTCGACGAACTGTGACCCTGCGCCACCGGCCGGCGAACCGCCCGGGCGGGGCGCATTCCGTGTCGCCACGGACTCGCGCCCCGCCGCGATGCGGTGTCAGGAGCAGGCGGCGATGACGCCCGGAATGCCGGTCAGTGCCACCAGCAGGTTCGCGGCCTCCTCGCTCGCCTCACCGGGGATCGTTCCGGACTTGATGAAGCGGTACACGATGTCGGCGAACTTCCTGATACCGCCGAACTCCTTGACGATCCGCCACGCCTTGCCGACCGGGATGGTCGTCTCGGCGATGAAGGTGGTGATGCCGGTGGCGCACCGCGCCGGATCGAACCGGGGGCTCACCTCACCGGAGACGCCTACCGGCGCGTTGAGCGCCGCGGTGATCGTCCGCTGCACCTCGGGGTCGTTGAGCGGCCGGGAATGCAGGTGGCCCGGCAGCGACTCGATCGCCGCGGCGAACCGTTCGAACATCTGCTGGCCACCCGGTATCTCGGACGCGGACTGCGCGGGGGCGGCGGGCGCGGCCGGGGCGGCGAAGGCCGCGGCGGACCCGGCGGCCATGCCGGTGAACATCGTCCCGGCCAGGGCGGCGGCGACACCGGCCCGCGCGAGCCTGCGCTTCCGGGCCGGGGCGGCGGTCTCGGTCTCGGTGCCGATATCCGTGGCGTTCATGGCGTCTCCTTCGTCGGAATCCGGATCCGGCCGTTCCCGGCACACGTTCCGCCGTGGCGGATCCGGATGGTGAATTCGGTGACGTATCGGAAACTAACGCACAGTGAATGGTGCCGCTGCCGGTCCAACGACCCGCAAAAGCCGTCAATCAGGGAAATCATTCTCACGAATCACCGGATCGATTCGCAATTTCATCGGAGTTTCATCGCCAGTGGTATCGCCGTTCCATTCGACGGCGATTCGCGCACGGATTTCCGGTACCTGTCCCTCAGCCGCGCGAGGGCTGCCCGTCGACCGCCTCGCGCATACCGCGCACCGCCAGCCGGTCGGCGCGCTCGTTCTCCGGATGCCCGGCGTGGCCCTTGACCCAGTGCCACTCGATCCGGTGCGGGGTGCACGCCGCGTCCAGTCGCTGCCACAGATCGGCGTTCTTCACCGGTTCCCTGCTCTGCGTACGCCAGCCGTTTCCCTTCCACCGCGGCATCCACTGCGTGATGCCGTTTCGCACATAGGTGCTGTCGGTGTGGATGTGCACGATCGACGGACGGGTCAGCCCCTCCAGCGCCTGGATCGGAGCGGTCAGTTCCATCCGGTTGTTCGTTGTGGTGCCCGCGTCACCACCGCACAGTTCCTTTTCGTGCCGCCCGTACCGCAGCACCGCGCCCCACCCGCCGGGCCCTGGATTGCCACTGCACGCCCCGTCGGTGTAGATCTCCACGATCCGTTCGCTCTCCGCCACCCGCGCAACATAGCGCCGGGCGGTGTACACGTCCGGACCGCCCGGGACCGCGCCGGTGGCCCTCCGCGCACGACCGCGGTTGACCGTCGCCACCCGGGTGGGCAGGGTGGGCCGATGAGCGCTGGTGAGGAACGGCACGGGGTGGCACTGACCAACCTCGACCAGCCGTTGTTCGACGGTGCGGACGCGAGCAAGCGCGACCTGGTGGACTACCTCGACGCGATGGCCGACCGCATCCTGCCGGATCTGCGGGACCGCCCGCTGTCGGTGCTGCGGGTCCGCCCCGGCCAGGAACCCTTCATGCAGAAGAACGTCCCGAAATACACCCCGGACTGGGTACGCACGATGCGGGTCTGGGCAGAGTCCTCGCGGCGGGAGGTCTCCTACGCGTTGTGCGACGACCGGCGGACCTTGCTGTGGTTCGCCAACCAGCGCGCCGTCGAGTACCACCCCGCGCTGGTGCCCGCCGCGGACGCGCACCGGCCGACCCGGCTGGTGCTGGACCTCGACCCGCCGGAGGGGGAGCCTTTCGCGTTGGTCGTGCGCGCCGCCCATCTGGTTCGCCGCGCGCTGGCCGACGACGGGCTGACCGGCGCGGTGAAGACCAGCGGGGCCAAGGGCGTGCACGTGTTCGTGCCGATCGAGGCCGCGCCGGTCGAGGACGTCGCCGCCGCCACCCGGGCACTGGCGGCCAGGGCGGAGCGGATCGATCCCGCGCTGGCGACCACGGCGTTCATCAGGGAGGACCGGGCGGGCAAGGTGTTCCTTGACTCGACCCGCGCGGGCGGCGCGACGGTCGTCGCCGCGTACAGCCCGCGCATCCGTCCGGGAGTGCCGGTCTCCTTCCCGCTGGGCTGGGAGGACCTCGACAACGTCACCCCGGCCGATTTCACCCTGCGGACCGCTCCGGGACTGCTCGGTGACGGTGACCCATGGGCGGCGCGGCTGCCCGGACCGCAGGCGCTGCCCGCCGATCTCGTCGAGGAGGGGCACACGATCCCGATAGCCAGGGTGCAGGCGATGCACGAGGGCAAGCGCCGCGCGCGGGCCCGTCGCACCTGAGGTTCGCGATCGGCTCGGGACGGCTACCCGCGCCGGTCCCGCAGGGGGTTGCGGACCAGCCAGCTCTCCGGTGGCCCCTCCGGATCGGCGCCCGGTTCGCGGGTCGCCGTCCCTTCCGGTTCCGGGCCGGGCGTGGCGTTCGCGCGGGGTGCGCGCCGGACGCTGACCTGTTCGATCGGCGGGGGAGGCAGCAGTGAGGACGGCAGCTCGCCGATGACGTTCTCGTTCAGCAGCGAGACGTACACCTCGCGCACCTGGGTCCGCGCGTCCGCGGCGGCGTTGCGGATCACCGCCGTGATCGCACGGGCGAGGTCGTCCCGGGCGGACCCGCGCATCTCGGGTGCCAGTTCGAGGCGCAGCAGCATCCCGGCGTGATCGACCGTGGCCCGTACCCCGCCGTCCTGACTCGCCGCCGTCCCGCGGACCGCGGCCACGGCCTCGCGCGCCCAGTCCCGCGCCTGGCGGCGGCGGGCCGAGTCGGTGCGCAGTTCGGCGGTGCGCGCCCGGAGACGTTCCGCGCTCTCAGCCATGGCCGAGTCCCGGCTCCGGACCCGCCCGCCCGCCGTCAGCCACGGTGACTGTCATCGACCTCCCCGCCGCGCTCCGCGGGCCGGTCCTGGCCGGGGTCAGGGTCGTTGCGCTCGCCGGGTACGTCCGGGCGTTGCCGGTCCGGTTCCCGCACGAGGTCCCGCCCGCTCACCCGGTCGGAGACCTCGGCGGGCTGCCCCTCGCGGTGGAAGTCGTCCGGATCGAAGGCCTCGTCGGTGACCAGGTCCGGGCGAGAGGGCCGGAGTTCGCGCAGCCCTTCGCCGGAGATCCCCGCCGCCACCGCCTGGAAGGCCGAGGTGACCTTGGCCATCTCCATGGTCGCCGTCTCCAGTATCGCCCGGCCCTCCCACGGCATGAGTGCGATGATCTTGCACTTGGAGCCGCCGCCGACCATGTACGTGCTCATACCGGTCGCGCCGCCCTGCAACGCGTTCCCGACGGACAGGACCGTCGTGGCCACGGCGGCGCTCGCTCCCGCCGTCGCCGCCGCCGTGCCCACCGAGATGGCCGCGGAGACCAGGGTCATGGTGATCTTCTGCTCGGTCTCCTGGGCCTGTTCGACACCGTCCTGCGTCCTGCTGACGAACTCGAGCACGTCATCACGGAACCGGGTGATCACCTCGCGGTAGGCCTTGAGCGCGTACTCGGCACCACGGAGCCGGTCCCAGCAGTTCGCCAGCGCGAGCTGCATCCCGTTCCCACCGGACATGTGCGAACGGAAGTTCGCCGCGGAATCGCCCTGCCAGTTCTCCAGGTACAGGTCCATCTCCGCGAGGATGCTCTCGCACAGATCCGGGTTGATCGCGCTCGCGGCGGAACCGAGGGCGGTCGCCTGGTCGTGCGCGCCGGCGAGCGCCTCCTCGACGTCGGCGAAGCGGGCGAGATCGTCGAACATCTCCCGGACGTCGTCCTTCGCGTAGGGGTAGTTCGCCTGGTCCTCCACATGGTCCGGGATGTACCAGTCCCGTCCCTCGTCGAACTTCTCGACGAAGTAGTCCGCGAAGGCGCTCATGTCCTCGGCCCAGCTCACGACGGCGCTCCCGCCGCCCGCCGCAGGCCGCTCGCGGCGGCCTCGTCGGCGGCGACGTACCGGTCGGCGATCTCGACGAGGGCGCGGCGGGCGAGCGTGAGGTTCTCGGCGTTGTCCTCGAGGACCCGCAGCAACAGGTCACGCGCGCTCGTCCACTCCGCCGCGGGCCCGTCGACCGCGCCACTGCCGTCGAAGGTGTTGTCGTCGTCGCTCAGGGTCGAGGCGAGTTCGCTCCTGCTCAGGTCGACCGCGGCGATGAGGTCCGCCATCTCGGACCGCGCCATCTTCTTCAGGCCTTCAGGTTCGGCGTAGAAGCCGTCACCCATCGTTCCCCCCGGGTTCGCGGTTCGGCGGCGTCCCGTCGGTGGACGCCCCGGCCAGTTCACCGGCAGCCGGGGGCAGACGCCAGCGTCCAAGGGCGCATCCCGTGGCGACGAAAGTGAGGTGTCGCCCCGAACGCGCCACACCGTTCGTCGCTGCCCGGCCGTCGGTCGCGGATACGCGGAAACCTCGGCCGCGCCGTGAGGCGGATATGTCCGCGGTGAGCGAAGCTGCGTACCGCTCACCGACGAACACCTCGGCCGCTTGTTCGACCTGGCTGACGAGGATCACGCACAGTTCGCCAGGACGCGCCCCGAGTGGGGCGCCCGCCGGATCGCTGTCACGCCCCGCCCGAGGTGCGGCGCCACACCATCTCGGGCGGCGATTCCTGCTCGACGGTCCCGAGTGGACCGCGGTCGAGGCGGAGCATCGGCACTGCGAGCGCCTGGCCGATGGCCACCCGGCGCGTGACACCCTCGGCCAGGGTGGGGAGCGGGCCGGGTTTCTGGCCGCCTGTGCCGATCTGATCGACCGTTCGCCGGCCGGGAGGATGGCATGAGCGGACCGGGTTCGATGCGACTGGCCCGCGAGGAGCGGGCAGATCTGGCCGAGGTGCTGTCCCAACTCACCGAGCAGCAGTGGAACGCGCCGACGCTGTGCACCCGGTGGCGGGTACGGGACGTCGTCGCGCACATCATCAGCTACGACCATCTCGCCCGCCGAACGCCTTGCCGCGGCTCTGCCCTTCGCCCGCATCGCTCCGCCGATCACAGCGTTCTGTCGGGCCCGGGGACTGCGGCTGGTCGACACCGACATCGACTGGCGCGCCGGACACGGTCCCACCGTGCAGGGTCCGGCAGAGGCCATCCTGATGGCCATCGCCGGACGCGCGGCCGCACTGACCGATCTCGCCGGCACCGGCCTGCCCACACTCATCCACCGCACTCCTGAAGCGACCGACCACTGACGGTGGCTCTGGACATACGTTCGCGCCAACCGGTTGCCGTCCGGCGACGCTGAAGCGGCTGCCAGGTACGGAACGGTGGTCGCACTGGTTCTCGCGGCGAACCGGGATCCGCGGCCCCTGCGCATGGATCTGCTGATCGCCGCGATCGCCTCGTCACGTGGACTGCCGCTCTGCACCCGCAACGAGGGCGACTTCACGGGGCCGGGCGGAACGGTCGAGGTGGTCGCCGTCTGAACGAGCTCACCAGCCGCGTTCGCGCCATTCGGTCAGGTGGCCGCGTTGCTCGCCGAGCGTGGAGTCGTCGCCGTGGCCGGGGTAGAACCAGGTCTCGTCCGGGAGCTGGTCGAAGATGCGCGAGGAGACGTCGTCGAGCAGGGTGGCGAAGTCCTCTGGCGAACCCGTCTTGCCGACGCCGCCGGGGAACAGCGAGTCGCCGGTGAACAGGTGCGGGTGGCCCGCGGGGTCGCGGTAGAGCAGGGCGATCGACCCGGGGGTGTGCCCGCGCAGGTGGATGACCTCCAGCGTGCACTCGCCGACGGTCAGCGTGTCGCCGTGCTCGACGAAGTGGTCGGGCGGGACGGGTAGCGGTTCCGCGTCCTCGGGGTGAGCCGCCGTGTACGAGCCGTTCGCGCCGGCGACCGCGCCGAGCGCCTGCCAGTGATCGGGATGCTGGTGGGTGGTGACGACGGTACGCAGGGCGGGCCGGTCCGGGCCGTGCCCGATCAGGTCCGAGATGCGCTCCGGGTCGGCGGCCGCGTCGATCAGCAGCGCTTCGTTGCTGGCCCGGCACACCAGCAGGTAGGCGTTGTTGTCCATCGGACCGACGGAGAGTTTGGTGATCGTCAGCGCGTCGAGTGTGCGCCGCGCGGCGTCGCCGCCCCGGGCCACGTGACCGGTGTACTCCTCTGCGACATTCACCTCGCCACCGTAGCCTTTGACCGGCGCCACCCGGCGACCGGAATCCCGGAATGCGGGTGCCGCCGCGGACGTTGCACGGGAGGCCGGCCGCGCCACCGCCGCCCGTCTCAGGGAGCCGGGACGCGTTTTTGTCGGAGGGTCGACTTAGCATGGTCGCGGCAGGCCGTATCGCCGTTCGTCCCATGACGGACCCGCCCGTGACGAACCGTCCGTGGTGGATCCCGTGCCGAACCGCTCGCCCCGAATCGCCTGCACGGAACAGCTAGGAAGGGAATCTCGCGTGGCTGATCGCCTCGTAGTTCGCGGTGCCCGCGAACACAACCTCCGTGGCGTGGACATCGACCTCCCGCGGGACAGCCTGATCGTGTTCACCGGCCTGTCCGGTTCGGGCAAGTCGAGCCTGGCCTTCGACACGATCTTCGCGGAGGGCCAGCGCCGCTACGTGGAGTCGCTGTCCGCCTACGCCCGGCAGTTCCTCGGCCAGATGGACAAGCCGGACGTCGACTTCATCGAGGGTCTCTCGCCCGCGGTCTCCATCGACCAGAAGTCCACCTCGCGCAACCCGCGATCCACCGTGGGCACCATCACCGAGGTCTACGACTACCTGCGGCTGCTCTACGCCAGGGCGGGCAAGGCGCACTGCCCGAAGTGCGGCGAGCGAATCAGCAAGCAGACGCCACAGCAGATCGTCGACCAGGTACTGGACATGGCCGAGGGCACCCGGTTCCAGGTGCTCGCGCCGGTGGTGCGCGGGCGCAAGGGCGAGTACCTCGACCTGTTCTCGAACCTGCAGCAGCAGGGCTACTCGCGCGCCAGGGTCGACGGGACCGTGTATCCGCTCACCGACCCGCCGAAGCTGAAGAAGCAGGAAAAGCACGAGATCGGCGTGGTGATCGACAGGCTCACCGTGAAGGCGAGCTCCAAGCAGCGGCTCACCGACTCGGTGGAGACGGCCCTGCGGCTCGCCGACGGCCTGATCGAACTCGACTTCGTCGACCTGCCCGAGGACGACGCCCACCGGGTCCGTGGCTTCTCCGAGAACCTGGCCTGCCCCAACGGTCACCCGCTGGCCGTCGAGGACCTGGAACCGCGGTCGTTCTCCTTCAACTCGCCGTACGGCGCCTGCCCCGACTGCACCGGCATCGGCATCCGCAAGGAGGTCGACCCGGAACTCGTCGTACCCGACGACGAGCTGTCGCTGGCCGACGGCGCCATCGCCCCCTGGTCCGGCGGGCAGAGCGCCGAGTACTTCCAGCGGCTGCTCGAATCCCTGGCGGAGACCATCGGCTTCCGCATGGACGCGCCCTGGCGCCGGCTCCCGGCGAAGGCACAGAAGGCCGTACTGCACGGTGTCAACGACCAGGTGCACGTCCGTTACCGGAACCGGTACGGCAGGCAGCGCTCGTACTACGCCAGCTTCGAGGGCGTCATCCCGTTCCTGGAGCGCAGGCAGGAACAGACCGACTCGGAGTACATGCGCGAGCGGTACGAGGGCTACATGCGCGAGGTCCCGTGCCCGGCCTGCCAGGGAACAAGGCTCAAGCCGGAGATCCTGGCCGTCACCCTCGAACACGCCACCCGCGGCGACCGTTCCATCGCGGAGGTCTGCGCGCTGTCCATCGCCGAGGCCTCCGAGTTCCTCGACGAACTGGTCCTGGGCAAGCGCGAGACGATCATCGCCGGCGCGGTGCTCAAGGAGATCCAGGCCAGGCTGCGGTTCCTGCTCGACGTGGGCCTCACCTATCTTTCACTCGATCGGGCGTCCGGCACGCTGTCCGGCGGGGAGGCGCAGCGCATCCGGCTCGCCACCCAGATCGGCTCCGGCCTCGTCGGCGTGCTCTACGTGCTGGACGAGCCGTCTATCGGCCTGCACCAGCGCGACAACCACCGCCTCATCGAGACGCTGACCCGCCTGCGCGACCTCGGCAACACGCTGATCGTCGTCGAACACGACGAGGACACCATCCGGTCGAGCGACTGGGTGGTGGACATCGGGCCAGGGGCGGGGGAGCACGGCGGCCACATCGTGCACAGCGGCCCGTTCCGGAAACTCCTGCGCACCAAGGGATCCCTCACCGGCGACTACCTGTCCGGACGCCGGGTGATCCCGATGCCGGAGGAACGCCGCGGGGTCGACAAGAAGCGGCAGCTCACCGTCGTCGGCGCCCGGGAGCACAACCTGCGCGGCATCGACGTGGCCTTCCCGCTCGGCTGCATGGTGTCCGTCACCGGGGTGTCCGGTTCGGGGAAGTCGACGCTGGTCAACGACATCCTCGCGACCGTCCTCGGCAACAAGCTCAACGGCGCGCGCCAGGTACCCGGCAGGCACACCCGGGTCAAGGGCCTCGACCTGGTGGACAAACTGGTCCGGGTCGACCAGTCGCCGATCGGACGCACCCCGCGGTCCAACCCGGCCACCTACACCGGCGTCTGGGACCACGTCCGCAAGCTGTTCGCCTCCACCACCGAGGCCAAGGTGCGCGGATACCAGCAGGGACGCTTCTCGTTCAACGTCAAGGGCGGCCGGTGCGAGGCGTGCGCGGGCGACGGCACCATCAAGATCGAGATGAACTTCCTGCCCGACGTCTACGTCCCGTGCGAGGTCTGCAAGGGCGCCCGGTACAACCGCGAAACCCTCGAGGTGCACTACAAGGGCAAGACGGTGTCCGAGGTGCTGGACATGCCCATCGAGGAAGCCGCCGAGTTCTTCGAACCGATCAAGGCGATCCACCGCCACCTGGCGACCCTTGTCGACGTCGGGCTCGGCTACGTCCGCCTCGGCCAGCCCGCCCCGACGCTCTCCGGGGGCGAGGCGCAGCGCGTCAAGCTCGCCAGCGAACTGCAGAAGCGGTCCACCGGCAAGACCGTGTACGTGCTCGACGAACCCACCACCGGCCTGCACTTCGAGGACATCCGCAAACTCCTCGGCGTGATCAACGGCCTGGTGGACAAGGGAAACACGGTGATCGTGATCGAGCACAACCTCGACGTGATCAAGATGTCCGACTGGATCGTGGACATGGGCCCCGAAGGCGGATCGGGCGGCGGCATGGTGGTCGCGGAGGGCACGCCCGAGGACGTCGCCGACAACGAGGACAGCTACACCGGCCAGTTCCTCAAGCCCGTCCTCGCCTGAGCACCGGCCCGGCGAGGATCGGGCCCCGGAAAGTCCTCAGTGGACGGTGCCGCCCTACGGAGCGGCACCGTCCACCGAGGGATCACTGCTCAGGAGTACAGCGGGTTCGCCTTGAAGAACTCCTCGATCAGCGGGGTCGCGTCCAGCACCGAGGGGACGTCGGAATCCGGGTTCGGCGTGGTGCTCGGCCAGTCGTGCGCCAAGCCGTCGACCCGGTAGTGCTGCACCGAACCGTGCCGGGCGCAGTCATCCCAGGTGCTGACCTGGACCCCGTTCCCGCGGTCCTCGACCGCCGGTCCGGTGTCGCAGCGGTTGCGCTCCGCCCAGCCGCCCAGCCAGTCCGGCAGGGCGGGCAGCCCCTTCACCGGATCGCCGTCGTAGGGGACGGTGGCGTCCTGTCCGCCGTGGAAGGACAGCACCGGCACCGGCCGCGACGGCGAGCATTCCCCGCTCTGCGGGTAGAACGCCCCGGACACCGGCGCGAACGCCGCGATCCGACCACCGAGCCTGCACGCCAGCATCCCGGTGAAGCCGCCACCGTTCGACTTGCCCGTCGCGAAGATCCGGTTCGGATCGACGCACAGCCGGGACTGCAGATCGTCGAGCAGATCCGAGGTGAACAGCACATCGTCGGCCCCGGACGAGTAGGGCGCGCCGGACCAGGCGGTCTTCTCCTCCTCGGTGCCGATCGTTCCCTGCGGGTACACCGCGATCATGTCCAGCTCCGAGAAACCGGACAGCTCCTCCTGGTACTCGGAGGTGCGTCCCTGCCCGTGGTACGAGAGCACCAGCGGCTTCGGCTTCCATGACCGGTAGGTGTCCGGCACATGCGCCAGGTAGCTGCGCTCGATGCCGCCGGAGACCACGGTGCCCTGGAACGACTCGCCCGGCCGCACATCCGGGTGGGTGAAGCAGCCGAAGGACGGACGGGGCCAGTTGTGCGGTCCGCCGAAGCCCCGGTCCGTCGCCTCGGCGCCCGCGGGTGTCGCCATGCCCAGCAGCAGTGCGGCCAGTGCCGAGACCGCGGCCAGCCGGCCCACGCCGCGCCTCACGCGTTCGCTCCTGCCCGCTCGCGGCCGTCCTTGCCTGCCGTCCCGTCGGACTCGTCGGACTTCCCGTCGGCGCCCTCCTCGTCGTGGCCGTGGTCGTCGACCAGCGTCGCCTCGTTGAATGGAGCCTCACCGGAGAACACCCGGCGAGCCTGCCCCGCGTCGAACTCCTTCGTCCAGGAGCCGATCAGCACGGTGGCGACGGCGTTGCCCGCGAAGTTGGTCACCGCCCGCGCCTCGGACATGAACCGGTCGATACCGAGGATGAACCCGACGCCGTCGACCAGCTCCGGACGGTGTGACTGCAGCCCGCCCGCCAGCGTCGCGATGCCCGCACCGCTGACGCCCGCGGCGCCCTTCGACGCGATGATCATGAACACCAGCAGGGAGATCTGCTCGCTGACGCTCAGCGGTGCACCCTGCGCCGCGGCGACGAACAGCGTCGCCATCGTCAGGTAGATGGCGGTGCCGTCCAGGTTGAACGAGTAGCCCGTCGGGACGGTGATACCGACCACCGGCTTGCTCACACCGAGGTGCTCCATCTTCGCGATCAGCCGCGGCAGCGCCGACTCGGAGGAGGAGGTCGACACGATCAGCAGGAACTCGCGGCCGAGGTAGCGCAGCAGGGAGAACAGGTTGACCCGCGCGCCGAACCACAGCACCGAGCCCAGCACCAGGCCGACGAACAGCAGGCAGGTGGCGTAGAAGCCGATCATGATGACGGCCAGGCTCTTCAGCGCGTCCCAGCCGGTCTCGCCGACCACCGCGGCGATCGCACCGAACGCGCCCACCGGCGCGGCCCACATGATCATCGCCAGGATGCGGAACACGAGCCGCTGGATGTGCTCGATGCCGCGCAGAATCGGCTTACCGGTCTTGCCCATCTTCTGCAACGCGAACCCGGCGAGCAGCGCCACCAGCAGGGTCTGCAGCACCGAACCCGCGGTGAACGACGACACCATCGTCTCCGGGATGATGCCCAGCAGGAAGTCGACGGTGCCCTCGCCGCCCTCGCTCGCCTGCTCCTGCACCTTCGCCGCGTCCGCCGGGTCGAGGGTCATGCCCTCACCGGGGTGCAGCAGGTTGCCGACGACGAGCCCGATGGCGAGCGCGGCCGTCGACATGGCGAGGAAGTACGTGATCGCCAGCAGCCCGACCTTGCCGACCTTGGCGGCCTTGGCGACCGAACCGATGCCGAGCACGATCGTGCAGAAGATGATCGGGCTGATCATCATCTTGATCAGGTTCACGAACCCGGTGCCGAGCGGCTTGAGCTCCTTTGCGAAGTCCGGGGCCGCGAAACCGACGATCACACCGAGTACCACCGCGGCGATCACCGCGATGTACAGGTAGTGCATCTTGTCGCGCCGCTTCGTCGGCGGGGCCGCCTCGGCGGTGTTCTGTGCTGGCACCGTTGCCTCCTGGGATACGTGAGCACCGTCTCCGGTGCGAAGTTCCTCGTGACTATGGGCAATGCTATGAGCTGGGTCACGGTTGTGTTCATTGTGTAAACGGCACGTGTCGTCGCCGCCGCGATCCGGTGGCCCGTGTGCTTGCATGGTGCGATGGTCGGACGAGGGGCGGGCAAACGCGGCTGGAGCCTCGCGCGTCAGCTCCTCGTGCTGCAGGCCCTGCTGATGCTCGTGCTGGTCGGCGGCGGTGTCACCCTCGCGTACATGGACGCGGCACGGGCGAACGAGGACCGCGCGCTGCAGCAGGCCACCGCCGTGGCCACCACGGTCGCCGACTCGCCCAGCGTCCGCGAGGCGCTCGGCACCGCGAACCCCAGTGTGGGACTGCAGCCGTTCGCCGAGCGGGTCCGCACCGACACCGGCGTCGACTTCGTGACCATCATGGACCGCGAGGGCATCCGGTACACGCATCCGACGCCCGAGCTGATCGGCAAGCGCTTCCTCGGCACCATCGCCGAGGCGCAGCGTGGTGGTGTCGTCGCCGAGACCTACACCGGAACGCTCGGGCCGTCGATCCGTTCCGTGGTGCCGGTTCTCGATGACGCGCGGCAGGCGGTGGCGCTCGTCGGCGTCGGCATCACCGTCACCACGGTCACCGCCGAACTGGAGGAACGCCTGCCGCCGCTGTTGCTGGTCGCCTGCGCCGTACTCCTGCTCGGCGTGGCGGGCAGCTACCTGGTCAGCGCCCGCCTGCGCAGGCAGACCCACGGTGTGGCGCCCGCCGAACTCAGCGGCATGTTCTCCTACTACGAGGCGATCCTGCACTCCGTACGCGAAGGGCTGCTGCTGGTGAACCGCGACGGCACCGTGCACCTGTGCAACGACGCCGCGCGCGAACTCCTCGAACTCGACGCCCCGCCCGAAGGCAGCCCGGTCGCGGAACTCGCCCTCGCTCCCGACCTCGCCGCGGCGCTGCTGTCGGCCGAGCCGCTGACCGACGACATCCACGTGACCGACAACCGGGTGCTCGTGGTCAGCACCGCGCCCGTCCGCACCGGTGGCCGCGCGATGGGCAACGTGGTGACGCTCCGGGACCACACCGAACTGCAGGCGCTGACCGGTGAACTGGACACGGTCCGCGGTTTCGCCGAGTCGCTGCGTTCGCAGGCACACGAGTCGGCGAACCGTCTGCACGCCGTCGTATCCCTGGTCGAACTGGGCCGCGTCGAGCAGGCGGTGGAGTTCGCCACGGCGGAGCTGGAGACGGCACAGCAGCTCACCGACCGCGTCGTCGGCGCCGTGGCCGAACCGGTGCTCGCCGCGCTGCTGCTGGGCAAGTCCGCCGAGGCCGCGGAACGCGGCGCCGAACTGGTGCTCACCGAGGACACCGCCGTACCGGACGTGGACACCGGTATCGACTCCCGCGATCTTGTCACCGTGCTCGGAAACCTCGTCGACAACGGGATCGACGCCGCCATCGCGGCCACGGCGGAGCGTGCGGCGCGGGTCACCGTCACCGTCCGCACGAACTCCGACGAGCTGTTGCTGCGCGTCGCCGACACCGGATACGGCGTGCCGGAGGGCACCACCTCGGAGATCTTCCGCCGGGGATGGTCCACCAAGGAGACGGACGGCCCCGTCGGGCACGGCCTCGGGCTGGCACTGGCCGGGCAGGCGGTGCGCAGGCACGGCGGCAGCATCGACGTGGGACGGGACGTGGGCGCGGTGTTCACCGTGCGGCTGCCGCTCGGGCCGGAGGTACGCGGATGATCAGTGTGCTCGTGGTCGAGGACGATCCGGTCGCCGCCGAGGCGCACCGGACCTACGTCGAGCGGGTCAGCGGATTCACCGTCGCCGGCGTCGTGCACGCCGGGAACGAGGCGCTGCGTTTCGTCGAGCGCACTCCCGTCGACCTGGTCCTGCTGGACTTCTACCTGCCCGACACGCACGGGCTCGCCGTGTGCCGGGCCCTGCGGGCGGCCGGGCGCGCGGTGGACGTCATCGCGGTGACCTCGGCGCGCGACCTGGCCGTCGTCCGCGCGGCGGTGTCCAGCGGGGTCGTCCAGTACCTGCTGAAGCCGTTCACCTTCGCCTCACTGCGCGACAAGCTGGAGCGCTACGCCGAGTTCCGCGACCAGCTCGGCGGGGTCGGTGAGGTCGGCGGGCAGGCCGACGTCGACCGGATGCTGGCCACCCTGCGCACCACCGATCACAGCACGCTGCCGAAGGGGATGAGCGGCGAGACGCTGGACGCCGTCACCTCCGCGCTGCGTGACGCCTCGAACGGACTGTCCGCCGCCTCGACCGCCACCACCGTCGGCGTCTCCCGGGTGACCGCCCGCCGGTACCTGGAGTACCTGGCCGACAGTGGTCTCGTCGTCCGCGAACCCCACTACGGCCAGGTCGGCAGGCCCGAGGTCTGGTATCGCGCCCGCACGCCGTGACCCGGACGCCTGACCCGAGGTGCCGCAGGTCTGATCCCTGTTGTCACCGCTTGGTGGCGCCGGATCTGGGGCGGGTGTGCTGGCCTTCTGGGGTGATGGTCCATTGCCAGTCGGTGATGTGGGGCCGTCCGGTGGTGTCCCACCAGCGGTAGGCGATTTCGGCTTCGTCCCAGAGGTGGCGAGGGCCGGACTGGCGGATGTAGCACCGGTCGGTGCCGTCCTTGGTGATGGTGGTGTGGGAGCCAGTGAGTGGGTCGTGCAACCAGGCGCGGACGGGTTTCCCTCCCTCGTAGTCGATGTCGTAGCGGCATGAGGGCATGGCCACGGCCAGTGCCCATCGGGACGACGGGTCGTCGAGCATGGGCAAGGAGTCGACGTCGCTGGTGGTTTCGTCGACGGGGCCATGATCGTGCCGGGGAGTGCGTGGTGGTCGGGGTGTGCGGTCGGTGCGTGATTCCATGAACGCGACTCCCATGGGGAGTGTGATGCCGGTGGCGGTGTTCTCGTCGGCGGTGAACAGGATGAGGGGGCCGTTGGTCAGGTCTGCTCGAACCGGGGTGAGTACGAGTCCGCCGATGGCGCTCTGCGCGATCCAGGCGAGGGGGATCCGTCCCAGTGGTACGGCCATCGTGCTGATGGTCCGGTCGAACGGGTCGTGTCCCGAGGCGCCGTTGGTGGCGTCACTGGTCAGTGTTCTCACGTTGGGAAAGCCGGGATCGGCGGTCAGACGGGCACGGGCCTGCTCGGCTATGCCGTGGTCGATGTCGAGGGTGACCACTGAGCCGTCCGGGCCGACCAGTTCGGACAACAGCGCGGCGTTGTATCCGGTACCGGTGCCGATCTCCAGGACCGTGTGTCCGGGGTGGACGTCGAGGGCATCGAGCATTCCGGCCACGACAGAGGGCATGGACGCCGAACAGGTGGGGCGGTCCCCGACCTCGGGCCAGCAGGTGCGGCCGTTGTCGAACTGGGTGACGATCGAGGTGTCGGAGTACACGGCGCGGTGCCAGCGTTCGGGGTCGGTGGCCCGGTCGATGGGCACAGGATCGACCCAGATCCGATCGGGGATGAACTTTTCCCGGGGCACCCGCTCCAGGAGCGGGCCGAATCCGGCCGGAAGGTCTCCGGCCGAGTCCAGCGCCGCCACCAGGGCACGCACACCCTGTTCGGTGGACATCACTACTTGTCCTCCCCACTCACCGTGTCGTGTCCGTCGCTGCCTTTGCCGGTGTGATCGGTTTTCTTATCGTCACTACCGTCGTGCCTACCACCCATCATCGGTTCCCTTTCTGTTGTTTGTTCTGTCGGTCCCGTTCGGGGTACGTCTGTTCACCGGCCGCTGCTCGGGCGTCAGTGCGGGGTGCTTGCCGTGCTCTGTTGCCGGCGTCGCCAGTCGCGCCAGGGGATACCGGTGGGCAGACCTGGGTCGGTGCGTCGTCGAAGATGCGGACTTCCCCGATGTTGTCGGGATCGCAGTCGTCCCAGCGGTTGAGTACTACCAGCGCTTCGCAGCCCTGCCGCACGAACTCGGCCAACGCTTCCCTGGACAGCGACAGCTCGAACTCGGCTACCGGTAATACCGATTCCGTGGACCAGGACAGATCAACGAAGCCGCTACCGTCGAGGTGGCACTGAAGTTTCGTCGCGCCGTCGATGGTGACGCCCGCCCGCGTGTCGATACCGCTACTCCTGCCGAAGGACATATGCCGTACTCCCTTTCATTTCTGCCCGTATTCCGTTCTCTGCCCCGGTCGCGCGCTCACATGTCACCGACGACGGCGACCACGGCACCCGCGATCGTCAACGCGAACACCACGCCCACGACCGCCCGTCCGCCCGTGCTCATAGACATTCCGGCGCGGGTATGTCGCCGGACGTCATGACCGGCCGCCGCCGCGCCACCAGTGACGGCCCGGGCCGGGCCAGCCGGGGCGCGAGCGCCGTTCCGGGGGTCGGTAGCTCCAACAGAGCGTTCGCCACGTCCAGCGCGGTGCCCTCGCATTCCCACAGGACACCGCCGTCATGGTCACCACGTGAGGCAACAGCATCGGTCTGCGAGAAGATCAGCACCACATCGGCCTGTCCCATCGCGGGCCACTCCCGCACCCCGACCAAATGGGTAAACCGGCCCTCACCATCGGACCCGGGCGTGAACTCCACACCTGCCGCCACCAGCGCACTCAGCCGGGGAGTCTCCGCCGCGAACTCGTCTCCCTGCGCGTTCACCGGAGACCACCGCCCGCTGACGTGGAAGCAGGGTGAGGCCTAGGACTGCCGGGAGGCAGAACAGCCCGCACCGGCCCCACCGCACGACTATTCCCAGCGCGCGACCGTCGCGCACGCAGCGACCACCACGACCGCCGCCGATGCCGCACTGGCCGACCCGCCGCGGTGCGTGTGACCCGCGCAGGTCCGGCCGCAGCGCTCACCACCGCCACACAACCCGGGCACCGCGCACCCGGAGGGCACACCATCGGCAACGGCAACAACACCTCATCGCAGACGGCCACGAAATCGCTGGCAGCCATACCGGCAACCATTCCCTCATCCGTCACCGCGTGGTCCCGCCCGTCACCACAGGCGACCCACACGACCCACACCCGCTCGGCGCCCACGGTGCGCTCACCTCCTGTCGTTGGTTCGTGTCGTGGCCTCAGCGTCACCCGGGACGGGACGGAATTGAATTGATGCCGTGCATACCGAGGCGCACATATGTATGCCGTGCATACGTGCAGGTAGACGGGTCGCAATTCAAGTACTCTGTGTGGCCAGGTGGGGGACTGTTTCAACATCGGTGTTTCTGGCCCGACACGCCGGACTGAGGTCCGGCGGGATGGGCACTGTGAGTGATGACATCGGACCTTGTGAGTCCACGCAAGAGTGAGAAGTCCGGGCGGCAGCTG